>NZ_JACJIM010000001.1 GCF_014138435.1 Methylobacterium fujisawaense
CCGGCGACGACGCGCTCGATCGGATACTGGTTGGGCGCGACGTTGTTGCGGTAGCGCAGGCAGAACCGGTCCCGGTACGCGTCCACGGTCGGCCCGAGCTCGTCGAGGCTCTCGGCGCCGTGCATCGCCAGGGCGGCGGCGTTGGCGTACGCGATGGTCTGGTCGGGCTCGACCAGGATCACGCCCTCGCTCAGGCCGGCGATGATCTGCCGGAGTTCATGCCTGTCGACGCCCGCCGTCACCGCTCTCGCACCCCATGCCGCGCTCGCCGCCCCTCCGGCAGCCGGGCACAAACGGGTTGCGCACAAGCAGGTTCCACTGCGCCCGCGTTTTACACTGGTATACCTGCATCATTGACGCTGTCGTTATCGACCAGAGATAAGTCCGCGCCCTTCCGCCGGACGTGTCGTCCGCTGCGACAATGTTTCCATCCTATCGACACGAGAGCTTCCCGTGCAGCCCGCCGACGAAAAGCGGGATCTGGCCGACGCGTCCGATCCCGTCATCTCGTATGTCCATGCGCAGCTCGGTCATCGGCTGCGGCAATACTACTCAGAGGTCGTGGCGGTTGATGTCGGCTCGCGGCTCGCCGCCGTGCTGGATCGATTGTCCGCGGCCCTCGATGCAGCCGAAGCCGGCGGGCAGGTTCCCGATGCATTCAAGGACGACCTGATCGCGCTGGTGCCGCGTCTGAGGCGGTACGCCCTGTCGCTGACCTTCGATGGAGCCGAAGCGGATGATCTCGTACAGTTCACGCTGCTCAAGGCCTGGGAGCATCGCGAGCGATACGAGCCCGGCACCCGATTGGTCGCTTGGTTATTCACGATCCTGCGCAACGGCTTCATCAACGGGCGGCGCAAGAGGCGCCTCGAGATCGCGGATCCTGACGGCCTCCACGCTGCCACCGTTTCCGAACCGGCCGCACAGGATCACGCCCTCGGACTGAAGGAGGTTCAGGCCGCCATCGACCGCCTCGAGCCGGCCTATCGCGAAGCGCTCCTCCTCGTCGCCATCGACGGCCTCCCCTACGAGGCCGCCGCCGCGGTGATCGGGTGCCCCGCAGGCACGGTGAAGAGCCGCGTCAGCCGCGCGCGCGACAGACTCCTGCGGGATCTCGGAGAAGCGTGATCGGGGCGCGCTGCCCTTGCCCAGCGACGCGTCGGACCTCGCTTATTCTTCCGAAGCCGGGACCTTGGGCCGCGGGAAAGGTCAACGTTCCAGAACAGCCGTGCCGCATGCAATGCCACATGCAATGACGTCGCTCGACGGTCGTGCGGACGCCTGTTCGCGAGGCGTGGCGATAATTCGAGGAGTGCAACAAGCGACAGGAGGCCGCCCGACGATCCGCCGACAGGGGACCGACTGGCCCGGGCGGCGCGCTGCGCAATGGCCGGCGCGGCGGCATAAGGCTGAGCCTGCGCAGGGAATGCGGGGCCAAACTCCGCCACCGTCGTTCCGGAACGTCCCCGATATTCCCGCCAATCGCAGACGGAAGACCCGGCGGTGATCGCGGATGCTTGCGCCGTGCGCAATCCGACACCGGCCACCGCGGCGTCAATCCATCTTTTGATGAGGACGCGGGGGTTTGGTTTTGCTGGTAAGGCGCCTTTGTCGCTGACCGCATCCACCGGACATTCCGTCTTCCGCCCGAGGAACCTCGATGCATGCGATCGGTACGAGGCCCGAACACGCCATCCCCATGGACCAGATCGCTCCCGTCGCGTCCTCTCGCACCCGCAAGAAGCCTCATCCGGCTCTCGTCGTCGCGTCCATTGCTCTGGCTGTCGGGCTCTGGTTCGTCATCTACGCGGTATCCGGCCGCCTCATCTGGTTCTGGTAACGGAGCCGCCGCGGAGCCCGACGTCCATGGTCGCCCGCCCATTCGGAACAAGGCAGCGATAACCGGATCGCCTTCTCCAGCGCCGCAAATTCCGTGATGCCGTTTGAAGACGCGGCGCGGCTGGCTCGGATCGGCCAGTCAATCGGATACCTCGAACGACGCCTTCCTTGGACGGCGGCCTGGTGAGCCCCTTGCTGGGTCAGCCCGGGTTCCTCGATCCGGATGATCGCGATCATCGCTTTTCCGAGGCGGTTGATCCGTTGCTGATGCGGGCGTCTCTGACTGAGTTCGAGGCCTTCCGACCAAAGCTGGCGCGCGACAGCGGCCGACGGATCGTAGGGCAGCTGGCGTTGGCCTGATGGGGGGCTCGGAGGGAACTCTTGGCTCCTCACGACGCCCAACAACGGACACGCCGAGTCCAACAAAGCTGCCGCCGTCCTCCTGTTACCCGATGAATCGATCCGTCATGCAGGTCATCGGAGTATCCGAAAGGCTGCTGAAGCCTGTGGCGCCTACATGATCGATATGAGCCTAGCGCAAAACTTTGAAAGCCGATCTATAATCCCGAATGACCGGGCGACAGAGGTGCGGCACTGTATTCTCTGAAACAGCGCTGCCATGCATCCGGCACGTCCTGGAATCCTCCAATACGACCGCCAAGACATTATGGTCGCCACGAAACCCATCACCGCAGGCAATCGATATTCATACGACTACAAAGTCATTGATTTTACGCCAAAAAACGGTTTTGCGACCACGGAGATGAGATTAATCGGCTCTATACTGCGGACGCAAATCGCATGACAGTCCGCAATACGTTCTAGCGATGCGTCGAGATAGGTTACGCGGCCTCTCGTCCTCATCCTTCCTGTCGCCTTCCCCACACCGGACACCTAGGGCGACCATTGCGCGAGGCTTGTATCTGAGTGGTCCGGTCTCGAGACCGGGACACGCCTCGCATCTCTCGGCGCGTGCCGTCAGTTCAACCTATTCATGCGCAAAAACCGGCCGCTCGGCCCCGCGCGGGTCTGCTCACGAGGCGGAAGAGCGTCCGATCAGAGCCTCGGTCTCCTCAGCCGCATCCTGGACGAGCAGCAGGAACCGAAGGCGTTCCTCGGGATCTCGGATACGCCTGTAGGCGTGCAGCAGCGCCTCGCACTGCTGATCAAGGTCGACGCCATCCGCAGTGCTGTGAGTTCGCACATTGGCTGCGTCGGGAGCGTAAAGGACGTCCGGTTGAACCTGAAGCGCCCCCGCAATGCGGGTCACGAGACGCCTTGCGTCATCGCCGGCCGAGGCTGCGGAGCGGCTGTCGCTGCGATTTTCCCAGGAACCATCCGACCCGGCCTTCGCTTGAAGCGGCATCTTCTGTCCCATCGCTCGCTCCGCGCTGGCGCGAAAAACGCCACTTCGGCCGCTTCTTACCACAATCCGTGCCGTATCCGGCACCAATTACACGCTCCGGTTGATATTGTTCTCGATATCGCTTGAAGCCGGAGTGAGTGCTTTTATACATTCGCAACTGAAGGTTGGTCCCGCAGCAATCGTGAGCGTCTCGGTGCCGAAGCTCAAGCTCGTTGACATCCAGACTCGCCCCACTGCATTGCAGCAGGCGTTGGACGCCGTCGAGGTGGCCGGCACCTGGGACTGGGACATCGTCTCGGACTCGGTGCGTGCAGACACGTTCGTGGCATTGATGTTCAACGTCGATCCGGACGCCGCAGCCACAGGCGTTCCGCTATCGGCGTTTGTGGACGGCATGCATCCGGATGATCAGGAGCATGTCCACGCCTTGATCCGCCGCAGCATCGACGAAGACACCCCTTTCGTTGCCGAGTACAGGGTGCTTTCGGCTGACGGTGTTACGCGATGGGTTCTCGACCGTGGCTACACCGTTCGCGACGCATCGGGGCGTCCGATCCGGGGACGGGGCATCATCATCGATCTGACGCGGTCGCGCACCGGCACGAGAGCGGCGACAGGCGGTGAGTTGCACCCACTCTGCATGCCACCCTTAGAACGAGCAGCCGAACTCCTTCTGGCCGCGCAGCAGTCTCTCGCGCAGTTGCAGGATCCGAATCTGAAAGCACGCGCCGATGCGCTGCTGTTGGAGGTCGGACGCAAGCTCGCTCAGCAGGAGGTTCAGGCTCGGCGCCGGCACATGAATTAAGTGCGCGTCTGATGGCTTGCTTGGGTCAGGATACTTGAACCCACAAGCGGTGAGCCGACAGCAACGCGGCCCGGGCTGGGATCGCAGGGGGTGGTTACGACGGGGCGCCAGCCTCGGGCGCACGGGCGTCCCGAACCGGCAGCGCAGACGCACACCAGCCTCCGCCGGGTGAGCCTTGAAGCGACCAATGGCCCGCTCGCACGTTGTCTATGACAACTGTTGTTTCCCGGATTGCCCCATGCTCGCCCGATCCGCACTGCTCTTCATCGTCATGACGACGGGCGCGCAAGCCGCCGCCTTCGACGACCTGAAAGGCTACCTGGCATCCTGCCTGCGGTTCGAGATGAGCGGCGCCGGCGCACACCGCGGCGGTCCCCTCGCGTCGAAGGTGAGGGATGCGTTGGATCGATGCTCCGACGATGTCGCGCGCCTCGAACGAGCGGATGGGCGTCGTCTGCGTGGCGATGGTGGGATCAGCCCGTCGACCAAGGAGGTGATCCGGAGCGTCGTGGGTGGCGGTGGGGGCGGTATCCGCACCGTCCGGTACTGAGGGAACGGGTCTTGGGGAGAAGATTGCCGACGCACGTGAGAGGCCCGCGCCTGTAAACCGGGCGGGTCTTTCCAGACCCGAAGCTCAGGTGTCGAGAACGCGCGGATCCGCGATCAGAGCTGTAACGCTTTACCGCAAGAGAATGCCCGGCGCGGCCAAGCCTGCGGGGCTTAGGTGGCGAAGGGTAACCGGGCCGGGACAATCGCACGCCCCCGATCATCGGTCGGATCGACCAGCGATCTGGTCGCAGGACAAAAGGAAGCGGGATTGGCCGCCGCTGGCGCGACGTTGATCCAGATAGACTCAACACAGCGAGCGTGGCGACCATGAACCAGACGGTCACAGCGATTGCATCGGCAATCCTCGCCGGCGCCCTCTTGGCGGCACCCACCGGTGCCCGGGCACAGGCCGGTGGCAGTTTCGCCAACCAAGGCTTCGGCAGCCACAACTTCGGGGCCGCAGCCGCCGGTGGCGGCGGCTTCAGCAATCAGGGCTTCGGCAATCACAACTTCGGAGCTGCAGCGGGTGGCGGCGGCTTCGCCAATCGGGGCTTCGGCAACCACAATTTCGGAGCTGCGGCGGGCGGCGGAGGCTTCGTCAACCAGGGCTTCGGCAATCACAATTTCGGAGCCGCGGCGGCCGGTGGTGGTGGGTTTGCCAACCGGGGCTTCGGCAACCCTCATATCGGCAGGCCAGGCGTCGGCCACGGGTTCCCCAATCGCGGGCTCGCCCATGACCTCGGCGCCCACCGCGGTTACGGCCTGCATCGGCATTACGGCGTGAACCGAGGCTTCTACCGACGTCCCTACGGATACGGCTACGGCTACGGACGACGCGGATATGGGCTCGGCGGGCTCGGCCTTGGAGTGCCCGTGGGAGGCCTCTACGGCGGATACGGTTATCCGGGATACGGCTACGGCTATGACGTCGGATATGGCGGCGGCTACGCGCCGGTCACCTATGGATACGACGACGTCGATTCGGATCGCACCATCGGTGATGACCGCTACTGCGCGCGTCGTTTCCGGTCCTACGATCCGCAGACCGGGACCTATCTCGGCCGGGATGGACGGCGCCATCGCTGCCGCTGATCAGGGGATCACGCGCGAGGAACGGAACCGTCTGTGCCGTGCAGACAGGGCACGGTTCCGTTTTCGAGCTTTCATTCGGGGATGACGGGTCGGACGAGCACGTCCGGATCAAGCTCAAGCTGCGACCGAGCGAAAGCCCGGCACAGCCATTCACCGCGGGGTCCACGGTGGTCTGGCACGGGAGTGTTCACCCGGAAGCATTTGCACCGCCCAGCCGCATGCGCAGCGCCGCCTGTGGACCCGAACGCTTACGCTCGCACTGGGACGAATGGCCGAAGCCGCTGGCTAATGCGGCCACGCGCTTGCTGATGCCGCAGGCCACCGGCAGGGAGCCAGCGATCGCGCGGCGAGCGGCGGGCCTTCACCCCTCCCGCTTGCGCACGTCCTGCAACATGGAGCGATCGCGCGTCAGGTCTGCGACCAGCCGCCTGACCCGCCGGATCTCCGGCACATCCCTGACGACGAACTGCGTCTTTCAGCGGTGAAAGGTCGGCACGGCCGCTAGGCCTTAAACAGGCGACCGCGGCCCCCCTCGCCGAGCGAGGCCACACGCGCGAGGCGCAGCGAGCACGGCTTGCTGACAGCGCTTGGAAAGGCTTCGCCGAAGGACAGCGCGGCCCGCTGGAGTTGCGGGCTCGGGCACCCACCATGGGGTGAAATGCTGCCAACATTTATGAAAAATGCACCGGTGGCGCTCCCAAGGGGAATCGAACCCCTGTTTTCGCCGTGAGAGGGCGACGTCCTAGACCGCTAGACGATGGGAGCTTTCCGGCGGCGCGGGGGTGCTATAGCCACGACCCGGCGGCGGAGCAAGAGCCTTCGTCAGGAAATCCGCCTCGGCGGGTCAGATCGGGCGCGGACAAGGATCGTGGTGGACAACGGAGACGTCGAAAAAGCCGGGATCGTGGCCGAGGGAGGCGTGCGGCTCGATCGAGCGCTGGTCACGCTGTTCCCGGATCTGTCCCGGGCCCGATTGCAGGACCTGATCCGCGCAGGCCATGTGAAGCGGGACGGTCTCCCGGCGCGCGATCCGGCCGCCAAAGTTGCCGCCGGCGCGTCCATCATCCTCACCGTGCCGCCTCCGGCACCGGCCGAGCCGGTGGCCGAAGCCGCAGACCTGCCGATCGTCTACGAGGATGACGATCTGATCGTCATCGACAAGCCGGCTGGCCTGGTGGTCCACCCGGCGCCGGGCCACGAGAGCGGGACGCTGGTCAACGCCCTCATCGCCCATTGCGGGGCCAGCCTGTCCGGGATCGGCGGAGTGCGCCGCCCCGGCATCGTCCATCGCCTCGACAAGGACACGAGCGGCCTGATCGTCGTCGCCAAGAACGACGCGGCGCATCAGGGCCTCACCGCGCAATTCGCCGATCACGGCCGGACAGGGCCGCTGGAACGCGCCTACGCCGCATTGGTCTGGGGCCTGCCCCAGCCGCGGGCGGGGACGATCCGGGCCAACCTTGCCCGGTCCCGGTTCCATCGGGAGAAGATCGCCGTCGTCTCCGACGACAGCGGCCGCCATGCGGTCACGCATTACGCCGTCGCCGAGTCCTATCGCGAGGCTACCCTCGTGCGGTGTCGCCTGGAGACGGGTCGCACGCATCAGATCCGCGTGCATCTCGCCCATCGCGGACATCCCCTGCTCGGGGACACGGTCTACGGAGGTGCCTTCCGCACCAAGGCGGCCCGCCTGAGTCTGGAGGCGCGTGCCGCTCTAACGGCCCTGGGACGGCAGGCGCTCCACGCGGAACTGCTCGGCTTCAGTCACCCGCGCACGGGTGAGACGCTGCGCTTCGAGAGTGCGCTGCCGACCGACATGACGGCCCTGATCCAGGCACTCCGGGCCGACGCAGGCGACCCGGCGCGCCTGTAACTGCCCCTTGCGGCGTGCGAAAGAACACCCCGTACCGCGTCACATCGTGACATGGTACGATCAAAATCGCCGGTGGCGCGTTGTTGGCGACGTGGGTGTCATCGACCGTGACCGGCTCCCCGGCGACCCGCATGAGATGGGTGGCCGGCAGGGTCGGCTCAAGAGCGGCCCGAGTGGACGGCACTGTTGTCCGTCGCGTCCGCCCGGCAGGGGGACACAGGTTCAGGAGAAAGCCATGGCCGGTACGCTTCCCGTGCTCGCCAACGAAGGTGGCCTTTCGCGCTACCTCGACGAGATTCGCAAGTTTCCGATGCTGGAGCCGTCGGAGGAATTCACCCTCGCCAAGGCCTGGCGTGATGCCGGTGACCGCGAAGCGGCGCATCGCCTGGTGACGTCGCACCTGCGCCTCGTCGCCAAGATCGCCATGGGCTATCGCGGCTACGGCCTGCCGATCGGCGAGGTCGTGTCGGAAGGCAATGTCGGCCTGATGCAGGCGGTCAAGCGCTTCGATCCCGACAAGGGGTTCCGTCTCGCCACCTATGCCATGTGGTGGATCAAGGCAGCGATCCAAGAATACATCCTGCGGTCGTGGTCTCTGGTGAAGATGGGCACGACGGCCAACCAGAAGAAGCTGTTCTTCAACCTCCGCAAGGCGAAGGGACGGATCTCCGCCCTCGATGAGGGCGATCTGAAACCCGACCAGGTGTCGCAGATCGCCACGCGCCTCGGCGTGCCCGAGCAGGACGTGATCGACATGAACCGGCGTCTGTCCGGTGACACGTCACTCAACGCGCCCCTGCGCGAGGAGGGCGAAGGCGAGTGGCAGGACTGGCTCGTGGACAACAGCCCGAGCCAGGAGACCGTGCTCGCGCGCGAACAGGAGGGCCAGAACCGCCTTTCCGCGCTGAAGGATGCCCTCGGTGTCCTCAATGCCCGCGAGCGGCGCATCTTCGAGGCGCGACGTCTCGCCGAGGATCCAATCACGCTGGAAGATCTTTCGGGCGAGTTCGGCGTCTCCCGCGAACGCGTTCGTCAGATCGAGGTGCGGGCCTTCGAAAAGGTGCAGGAAGCGGTCAAGCGCAACATTGCCAGTCGCGAGCTGCCGCGGACCGGCATTGAAGCCCGCTGACAGCAGGTCCCCGGCGTAACTGAGCGCCGGGGACGATCCCGTTCATCACTGCCAGGCGTCGAAGGCGCTCTGCATGACCTGGGCGCCGGCGGTCCCTTTCTCGAAGGTCAGCACCGCCCGGCGACCGGAGGTGTAGCGTAGCGCGATGTCGAACCAGTTCCGATGCAGGAGCAGGTCGGTGTTGCGCTCCACGTCGTTCTGCAGCGACGACAGGCCGATCAGGAACAGGTTGTCGCGGACACGGACCGGCAGGCCCGAGACTGGCGAACCGCGGGCGCTCTGCTCATCCTTCGCTTGCAGCAATCCGACATCCTGGACCGTCCGCGCGGTGCCGCTGCTGCCGGTCTGGCTGAACGCAAGGCTCACCGTGTGGGAGGCCGGCAACGTCGTGTCGAGGTTGCGCTGGATGGTCATCACCAGCGTCAGCCCGGCCTCCGGAACGGTCACGGTCGCGACGACCGCGTTCTGAACCGGCTGCCCCTGCTCCCCGTTCACCGTCTCCAGGCGCCACGTCACCCGCCCCTGCGTGACGGTCGGCTGGCTGCTTTCTGCGCCGGCCCCTTCCTCGACGAGTTCAGCCCTCTGGGCGACCGAGACGCCCGCCTCGGCGGGTGGCGCGTTGGTCCGAGACGGAACAGCACCGTCCGCGCGCGCGGGCGTCTTCGACACCGGCGCCGCATCGCCGCCGACCCGATCGCCGAACTTGGACTCGGCCTCGGACTGCTGAGAATCCGCAATCTCCGCACCGCTGGATGGCAGGTTCTGTGGGCGGTCGCGCAGCAGGAAGGCCGCGACGGCGATCAAGCCGATCACGACAGCAAGGACGCTTCCGACAAAGACGTTGCGCAGCACGCGCGAGCGCCCGGCTCGGAGCGGCACCACCTCGATCCGCGGGCGCTGACGGCCCGATCCGACGTCTGCGGTGGCCTCGCCGGCGTCCTGCTCCTCGACCGATGGGCGAACCGAAGCCGCCGCCTCAGGGGGTAGCCCTTCGGGCGCAGCAGCGGCGGAGGCGCCCGGGCGCCTCGAGGTGATCGGGATCGGTGCCTCGCGCGGTCCGGACTCCGATGCGGGATCGCTATCCCGACCCGGAACTGCGAACGGCGCCTTGGCGGCAGGAAGCACCGGATCGGGCTTCGACGCGACGCTCGGCTCAGGGGGAGACGGTTCGGGGATCTCCGGCTCCGGCTGCACCGCCGGCGCGACCGCGATGGGCTCGGAGACGACCGGTGCAGGCGCCTGTCCCGGAGTGGCCTGAACCGCATCGTTGGCCGGCGCCGGCAGACCGCCATGGTCGACCTCGAGCCGTTCGATCGCGGCGTCGAGGGCGCGCCGCTCGAGATCGATGTCCGCCTCGGAGAGCGGCGGGTCGAGGGAGCGCAACTGGCTGATGAGCGCGTTGCGCGCACGGTCGTAGACCGCCTTGCGCAGAGCGGGCGTTCGATCCGGTAGCGCATCGAGCGCGCGCGCCAGAAGCGGATAGTAATCGGCCATAATACCCTGGTCCGCCCCTTCGGCCGCCGTCCGGCAACGCCGGTCGAAGGCCGGGGACCGATGGCCGCTCCCGCCGGACAGGTCCGGTCGCGGCCGTCGGCCGGTTTGTCGTATTCCGCCGCACGGATCGGTGCCCGCACGCCGGTTGCGCCGCATACGGCGGATCATTCGCGAGAATGAAGGCCCGACCGCCAGCCCGTTCTAGATCAAGCCTGCGCGGACTGGATACAGGCAGCGCAGCCGGAATCACGCGTCGTCAACGGGATAGCGCGCGACGCGTCAGTCCTCGAACGGGTTGTGCATGAGGATCGTGTCGTCCCGCTCGGGGGAGGTGGACAGCAGGGCGACCGGCGCCCCGATCAACTCCTCGATCCGGCGAACATACTTGATCGCCTGCGCCGGCAGGTCCGCCCAGGATCGAGCGCCTGCGGTCGTCTCCGACCAGCCCGGGATCACCTCATAGACCGGTTCGACCCGCGCCTGAGCGGCTTGGCTCGCCGGCAGATGGTCGATCGGCTGCCCGTCCAGCATGTAGCCCGTGCAGACGCGGATCTCCTCGAAGCCGTCGAGGATGTCGAGCTTGGTCAGCGCGATCCCGTGAATGCCGGAGGTCCGGACCGTCTGGCGCACCAGCACGGCGTCGAACCAGCCGCAGCGGCGCTTGCGCCCGGTGTTGACGCCGAACTCGCGGCCGCGGCTGCCGATGGTCTCGCCGATCTCGTCGAACAGCTCGGTTGGGAACGGCCCCTCGCCGACCCGGGTCGTGTAGGCCTTGGCGATGCCCAGCACGTAGCCGATCGCACCCGGGCCGAGGCCCGAGCCCGTCGCCGCCTGCGCGGCCACGATGTTGGAGGAGGTGACGAACGGATAGGTGCCGTGATCGACGTCGAGCAGCGCGCCCTGCGCGCCCTCGAACAGGATGCGCTTACCGGCCCGCCGCTCCTCGTCGAGCAGCGCCCAGACGGTGTCGGCGAAAGGCAGGATCTTCGGCGCAATGGCCTTCAGCTCCGACAGCAGCGCCTCGGCATTGACCTCGTCGATCCCGAGGCCGCGCCGCAGGGCGTTGTGATGGGTCAGCACGCGCTCGATCTTGGCCGGCAAGGCGTCGGGATCGGCAAGATCGACGACCCGGATCGCCCGGCGCCCGACCTTGTCCTCGTAGGCCGGCCCGATACCGCGCTTGGTGGTGCCGATCTTCAAGCCGGCATTGGCGGTCTCGCGGAAATGATCCAGCTCCCGGTGGAGCGGCAGGATCAGCGTGGCGTTGTCGGCGATCCGCAGGGACGCGGGGGAGACCTCCACACCCTGGGCCTTGATCCGGTCGATCTCGTCCACGAGATGCCAGGGATCGACCACGACGCCGTTGCCGATGACCGAGAGCTTGCCGCCGCGGACCACGCCCGACGGCAGCAGCGCCAGCTTGTAGGTGACGCCGTCGATGACGAGCGTATGGCCGGCATTATGCCCGCCCTGAAACCGGACGACGATGTCGGCCTGCTCGGAGAGCCAGTCGACGATCTTGCCCTTGCCTTCGTCGCCCCACTGGGCGCCCACAACGACGACGTTGGCCATGCCTGCCTGCTTACCCGCGACGGAAACCGGGACGGCGCCGCCCACGGGTGCAGGCGGCGCACGTCGTGTGCCGTTTCCGCGATCCAGCCAGCGAAATCAAGCAAGACACCGCACGGGCGACCCGTTCTGCGGTTCGGCGATAGGCCCGGCGCGACTACTTGGCCTCGGTTCCGGGCGTCCGGCCCGGGAGTTCGTGCGGCTTGATGACCGGCATGGTCCCGGACTGATCGGGCTTCACTACGGTCCCGGTCGTCCCGGAATCCGGTGGCTTGATGACCCCGTCGTTCTTCTGAAGTTTGTCGCTGAGCGACTGATCCTGCGGCGGCGCATCCGCGTTCGGGCGCACGCGCTCGGGCGGCGTCGGAGACGGGCTGGGTGTCTGAGCATAGGCGGGCACCGCCGCCAGGGTCGCCGCGAAGGCGGCGATCAGGATCTTCTTCGGCATGAGAGCCTCCCCGGTTCGGGATACGAATTCGGGGAGGAACAGTCGGAGACGGAATCCGTTCCTGCGGGCCTGGAAGGCCGGAGGGTCCACCTGTGGACGGTATCCGGGCAACCGATGGGCTTCAGCCCCGACGCGCGGCCTCGATGTACAGGTCCCGCAGGCGCCGGGTCAGCGGCCCCGGACGCCCCTCGCCGATGGCGCGGCCGTCGATCTCGATGACCGGCATCACGAAGGCCGAGGCGCTGGTGTAGAAGGCCTCCTGTGCCGCGTAGGCCTCCTCGACCGGAATCAGCCGCTCCTCGATCCGCAGATCCGCCTCCTGGGCGAGGCGCAGGACCGACGCCCGAGTGATGCCCGGCAGGAGCGCCGTGGAGAGCGGCCGGGTGACGAGCACGCGGTCGCGGCTGACGATGAACGCGGTCGAGGACGAGCCTTCGGTCACCGCGCCATCCTCGACCATCCACGCCTCGGCGACGCCGGCCTCGGCCGCCTGCTGCTTGGCGAGCACCTGCGCCAGCAGGGCCACCGATTTGATGTCCCGCCGCTTCCAGCGCAGATCCTCGACAGTGATCACCCGGGCGCCGCTCTCGACAAGCGGGTTGGCGAGCACGGTCTTGGCCTGCGTGAACATCATCACGGTGGGCTCGGTGCCGGCCTTCGGGAAGGCGAAGTCGCGCTCGGCCACGCCCCGGGTCACCTGCATGTAGACCAGCCCCTCGGTGACGCCGTTGCGGGCGACGAGTTCGGTCTGCAGGCGCTCCCAGCTTGCCGCATCGTGCGGATTGCGGATGCCGATCTCACCGAGGGAACGGTCGAGGCGGGCGAGATGCGCGGCGTTGTCGACGAGCTTGCCGTCGATGATCGCCGAGACCTCGTAGATGCCGTCCGCGAACAGGAAGCCGCGATCCATGATCGGCACGCGCGCCTCCTCGTAGGGGAGGAACTGGCCGTTGAGGTAGACGATGCGGGGAGCGGTCACGGAGAGCTGTCCTGTGTTCGTCGCGGGCCCAAGCAGGAATCGTGCGGGATGCTCAGCGGTCGCCGAACACCCGCCCGAAAATCGTGTCCACGTGCTTGAAGTGGTAGTCGAGATCGAAGCACGCCTCGATCTGTTCGGGCGCGAGCGCTGCGGCGACCTCCGGGTCCGCCTTGAGCAGGGCCAGGAAATCGCCCTCGCCGCGCCAGACCGGCATCGCGTTGCGCTGGACCAGCCGGTAGGAATCCTCGCGGGACACGCCGGCCTGGGTGAGCGCGAGAAGCACGCGCTGCGAGTGGATCAGGCCGCCGAGCCGGTCGAGGTTCTTCTGCATGTTGGCCGGGTAGACCAGCAGCTTCTCCATGACCCCGGTCATGCGGGCCAGAGCGAAGTCGAGGGTCACGGTGGCGTCGGGGCCGATCATCCGCTCGACGGAGGAGTGCGAGATGTCGCGCTCATGCCAGAGGGCGACGTTCTCCAGCGCCGGGGTGACGTAGCCGCGCACCATCCGGGCGAGGCCGGTGATGTTCTCGGTGAGGACCGGGTTGCGCTTGTGCGGCATGGCCGAGGAGCCCTTCTGCCCCTCGGAGAAGAACTCTTCCGCCTCCAGAACCTCGGTGCGCTGCAGGTGCCGGATCTCGATCGCCAGGCGCTCCAGGGACGAGGCGACGACGCCGAGGGTGGCAAAGAACATCGCGTGCCGGTCGCGCGGGATCACCTGGGTGGAGACCGGCTCGGCGGTCAGGCCCATCTTCTCGGCAACGTACTGCTCCACCCGCGGGTCGATGTTGGCGAAGGTGCCGACCGCCCCGGAGATGGCGCAGGTGGCGACCTCCTCGCGGGCCGCGACGAGGCGGCGGCGGTTGCGCTCGAACTCGGCATAGGCCTGGGCCAGCTTCAGCCCGAAGGTGACCGGCTCGGCATGGATGCCGTGCGATCGGCCGATGGTGGGGGTCAGCTTGTGCTCGAAGGCCCGGGTCTTGAGGGCGGCGAGGAGCGAATCGACGTCGGCGATCAGGATGTCGGCGGCGCGCACCAACTGGACGTTGAGGCAGGTGTCGAGCACGTCCGACGAGGTCATGCCCTGGTGGACGAAGCGCGCCTCCGGACCGACGATCTCGGCGAGATGGGTGAGGAAGGCGATGACATCGTGCTTCGTCACCGCCTCGATCGCGTCGATGCGGGCGACGTCGAAGACCGCGTCCTTACCCTTGGCCCAGATCGTCTCGGCCGCCTCCTTCGGGACGACGCCGATCTCGGCGAGCGCCGTGGTGGCGTGGGCCTCGATCTCGAACCAGATCCGGAAGCGGCTCTCGGGCGACCAGATCGCCGTCATCGCGGGGCGGCTGTAGCGGGGGATCATGGGGGCCTCGGCACGGTCCGTATTGCGTGCGAGGCCGGTAGCATGCGCCGGCCCGGCCGCTCAATGCGCATCGGCCATGACGGGGCGGCAACGGATGTGGACCGTCGGCGGCAGCGGGATCAGTCGATCCGCACCCAGCCCTGGCCCATCAGGCGCTCCTGCGGGCGGAAACGGGACTTGTAGTCCATCTTCCGCGACCCCTCGACCCAATAGCCGAGATAGAGATACGGCAGGCCGAGCCGTTGGGCCCGGCGGATATGGTCGAGGATCATGAAGGTCCCGGGGGAGCGCGCGGCTTCGGCGGGATCGTAGAACGAGTACACCATCGACAGCCCGTCGGAGAGGACGTCCGTTAGGCAGAAGGCGAGCGGCGGCCCGGAGCCGCGGCCGGTGACCGCCGTGTCCGGCCCGTGCCGCCGGTACGACACCAGATGCGTGTCGACGTGGCTGTCCTCGACCATCATGGCGTAGTCGAGCACGGTCATGTCGACCATGCCGCCGTCGCCGTGGCGGGCGTCGAGGTAGCGGCGGAACAGGGCGTACTGCTCCGAGGCGGGCCGGTTCGGCTCCGGCGTGCCGATCCAGTCGGCGCTCCGCGCCAGGATGCGTCTCTGGCTGGCGCTCGGGACGAATTCATCGACAACGACACGCACCGAGATGCAGGCGCGGCAGGTCTCGCAGGCGGGACGGTAGGCGATCGTCTGCGAGCGACGGAAGCCGCCCTGAGTCAGGATCTCGTTGAGGTCGCGGGCGCGCCGCCCGACCAAGTGGGTGAAGACCTTCCGCTCCTCCTGTCCCGGCAGGTACGGGCACGGCGAGGGGGCCGTGAGGTAGAATTGCGGTGTGTCGCGCGGATGGCTGGTCACGCTTCTCACAGGCCCTGCGCCGGGTTCGTCCTCTCGGCGCCGGCATGTCAATGTACAGGCGACCGGCCGAGGCTCAATGGCCCGACCGGTCGCACCGTCAGATTTTCATCGCCGGGTTCGACGCTCAGCGGGCGTGGACGACGGCGAGGCCGAGCAGCAGGTCGTGACCGAGACGCCGGTCCGACCGCACCAGGCCGAACGCGATGTCGACGCACCAGAGCAGGAAGGTCGAGATCGCCACGTAAAACAAAAGCGCGTGGACCGCGGCCGTGATCACGTCGACCCGCGCGCCGCTCTCGGGTGCGATGGTGCGCAGGCCCATCAACCGCTGGCCGATCGTGCTCTGCTTCGACCCGCCCACCGTGATCGCGCTATAGATGATGCCGCTCGCCGGCAGCACCGCGAACAGGGTCCAGCCGAGGCCGAACGTGACCACGCCGATCACGGTGATCAGCAAAGTCAGCAGGGCCGTGAAGCCGAAGATGAACAGGATATCGAGGAGATAGGCGACCGTCCGGCCGCCGAGACTCGCCCGCACGAACGGAACCGGCAGCGACGCCGCATAGCCGGGTGCCGTGTCGAAGCGCTGCGCGTATCCGGGTTGGGGGTTCTGCATGATATCGCGTCCTGCCAGCGAGGCTGCGGGCGAGAAGGTGGGTGCGCGCCGCTCAGGCCGCAAGAGGATGCGTTTGCCCGGCCTCGGCTTCGCGCTGCTGCAGGACTGCCTTACCGTCCGGCCGGGTCGCCGGCCGCGGCGTCCGGCGTGTCGAGATAGAATCGCCTCAGCATGTAGAGCGCGGGCCCCGACAGGGTCGTCCCCTCGGTGGCGAGGGCCACGAGGGTCGTCCCGGCATCGAACCGGCAGGTCAGCCAGTGCGGCCGGGTCCCGTCGGAATAATCGACCCGCACCGAATTCGCCGTCGGTCCCGGCGCCGCTCGCAAGAGCCGGATCCCAGGTTGCGGCGCCACGGCCGGCAACGCCCGCCGGCAGGTGGCGACGCGATCCCGGCGCAGGGTGTCCTGACAGGCGGCGAGCCCGCCGAGAAAGCCGGCGACGACCGCGGCCCCGAGGAGCCAGCGGTGCCCGCGTGTCACGGATGGCTGCGCAGGCGCTCCGCGACCCGCGGCGCATGGTAGGTGAGGACGCCGTCGGCTCCGGCCCGCTTGAAGGCGAGGAGCGCCTCGACCATCGCGCGGTCGCCGTCGAGCCAGCCGTTCCGGGCGGCCGCCTCGATCATCGCGTACTCGCCGGACACCTGGTAGGCGAAGGTCGGGACCTGGAACTCGTCGCGGACCCGGCGGATGATGTCGAGATAGGGCAGGCCCGGCTTGACCATCACCGAATCGGCGCCCTCGTCGAGGTCGAGGCGGACCTCGCGCAGGGCCTCGGACGAGTTGCCTGGATCCATCTGGTAGGTGCGCTTGTCGCCTACGAGGGCGGCCTTGGTGCCGATCGCGTCGCGGAACGGCCCGTAGAACGCACTGGCATACTTGGCCGCGTAGGCCATGATCTGCACGTCGAGGAACCCTGCCTTGTCGAGGCCGGCGCGGATCGCGCCCACGCGCCCGTCCATCATGTCGGAGGGGGCGATGATGTCGGTGCCGGCCTCGGCCTGGATCAGGCTCTGTTCGACGAGGACCGCGACGGTCTCGTCGTTGAGGACCGCGCCGTCCTTCATGAGGCCGTCATGGCCGTGGCTGGTGTAGGGATCGAGCGCCACGTCGGTCATGATCCCGACCTCGGGCACGGCCCGCTTCACGGCCCGCACCGCCCGGCAGACGAGATTGTTGGCGTTGAGCGCCTCCGAGCCGGTCGGGTCGCGCAGCGCCACATCCGTGTAGGGGAAGAACGAGATGGCCGGAATGCCGAGGCGCGCCGCGCGCTCCGCGTCGCGGACGACCTCGTCCACCGAGAGCCGCTCGACGCCGGGCATGGAGGCGATCGGCTCGCGCCGGCCCTCGCCCTCGATCACGAACATCGGCCAGATCAGATCGTCGACCGTCAGGGTATGCTCGCGGACCAGCCGGCGCGACCATTCCGATTTTCGGTTGCGGCGCGGGCGCTGGGTGATCTTGAGACCCTCCACGCGGGCGCCCTCGCGGGCGGCCTCCACGGCGAGAGGGCGCGGCTCTGGCAGGGTGTCTGACATGCGGCTTCGCTACCGTTCGCGCGGACCACGCCGCGGATCGCGCGGCGCCCCTGCGCCGGAGGCGTTCGACTACCACACCGGACCTGTGCGGCGAAACCCGACCGTTGACGCAGGACGGCGGAACGGCTTCAACCCGGCGCGTTGCGTTCCCGAAGACCAGGATCCTGTTCCCTGTCCATGAGCCGGCCCATCATCTCCGCGAGTCACCGATAGTGCCCGGCTATTTTCCGATCCGGCGCAGGACGCCCCGGCCCGGGGAGATCCCCAGCGACCGGATCGAGCGCGTCCAGGGGCCGGCACCCGGCACGTGGGATACGGTGCTGATCTGGTTCATGCGGCTCACGGCCCTCGTCTGGCTGCTCAAGAGCGTCTTCGCCTGGGCGACCATCCTCGACGTCGTGCCGGGGGTCCGCCCCTTCGAGGCCGAGCCCTTCGGACGCCAATCCGCCATCGTCTACTTCGCGGTGATCGATGCCGCCGCGGCGATCGGCCTGTGGCTGACGAGCGCCTGGGGCGGCGTCATCTGGCTGCTCGCCGTCACGTCGGCGATGACGCTGGCGGTTCTGACACCGCAACTCTTGCCGTTATCGGTGCCGCTGCTCGTATTCGGGGGCTGCGTCGTGACGTTGTACTTCCTGCTGTCCTGGCTGGCGGCGCAGGAAGCACGGTGAACGAACCGTTCTTATCTTCATTCAGTTTGTCTTTACCGCGAAGAGTAAATCGCGAATTCATCCTGTCGCTTAAATCGCCTTTCATTCCCGAGCCCTAGCTTAGCCATCATCAACGGCGCCGCATCGAACGGGTGCCGGATCATCGGATGGCGAGGCAGAGATGAAGACCCAGAACGCCCGAGTCGCGCAGATCGAAGCTCCCGAGGAAGGCTTGGGCGCGAAGGGCTCCTACCTGGAGGCGCTCCACCTCGTGGAACGGCTGCACCGCCGCCTGCTCGACGTGATCAAGGACGAGTTCGAGCGCCGCGGCCGCGAGGACGTCAACAGCGTCCAGGCGCTGCTGCTGTACAACATCGGCGACAAGGAACTGACCGCGAGCGAGCTGCGGACCAAGGGGTACTATCTCGGCTCCAACGTCTCCTACAACGTGAAGAAGCTGGTCGAGGCGGGCTACCTCCACCATGCCCGCTCGAAGACGGACCGGCGCTCCGTGCGGATCAGCCTGACCGACAAGGGCCGTCAGGTCCACGAGATCATCCAGGGGCTGTACGACAAGCATGCCCGGACGATCACGCCGATCGGTGGGATCTCCGAGGACGATTTCGCCCGCCTGAATCAGGCGCTCGGCCGCCTGGAGCGCTTCTGGACCGACCAGATCCGCTACCGCCTCTGAGGCTCAGAGGTTGAGGAGCCCGGCAACCCCGGCGATCACCGCATAGGCGAAGCCGGCATTGATGGCGACGCCGAACACGCCGATGACGAGGCCGCCCAGCACGACGAGACCGTCGCGCTCGACGAGGCCGAGCCCGACCAGGCAGACGGCGAGACCGAGCGGGATCTGCCCGACGATGGGCGCGGCCACGATCAGCGCCAGCGCCAGGGCCAGCAGGACGATCCCCATGCCGCGCATGCCGAGCGCGGTCTCGAATACGCTGACGCGGGGGCGCGACCAGCGCTCCAGGCGGCGCAGGATCGGCACCGCGCGGGTCACAGCGCGCCGGACATCCGTCAAGGCGATGGAGCGGCCCAGCAGCATCCGCGGCAGCCACGGTGCCGACATGCCGGCGGCGATCTGGATCGCCACGAGCAGCAGGAGCAGGCCGCAGATCAGTGGGATCGGCGGCGGCATCGGCAGGCAGTTCGGCAGCCCCAGCAGGACCACGAGCAGCGCGAAGGCGCGATCCCGTAGGACCGCGACGATGTCGCCCACGGTGAGGCGCTCGCCCTCCTGGCTCGCCAGCACGGTGAGGACGTCCGACGTTCGTGCACCGGAGGTCAAGGATCTGCCAACCTTCGCTAACCCGCGGGGGCTCTAGCCGAGAACATCTGGCACGCCAAGCACGGCGGATTCGCGACAGCGCGATGGCGGCCGGCAGGTGGCCGCGCACCGCGCCGCGCCCGGCAGCCCGGCCAAGCATTCCCAAAGTCACAGCGCACGCCGGCGGACATGCGGCACGCTTTTGCCGGGCTTCCGGATCATGGCGCCAACAAATCCGGGGATGCCATCGCGCCAATCGATGCAACACGGTTAATTTTATCCTAATCTGATCCTTCCAGGCCGGAGGATCGACCGTGCAAAGCTATCGCACAGCCCCGAAGATCCACACGCGAAGGCCAACGGCTCTGATTGTTCTGGCAGGCATCGTGGGTTTTTCTTCAACGGCACACGCCAGCGAGATCGACACGCTGCTGTTCGGCAGCCTCGACGCGGGCGGCGACACGTTCCTGACCCTCGGCGCGAAGGTCGGCCTTACTTCTCTCGCGCAGGAGGGTTTCGTCGCGCTGGCGACCGTCGGCGGCGGACGGCGCACGGAAAGCGGCGCGGACGGTCCCCGCGCACGGTACACCGTCGCCGCCGCCGCACTCGCCGGGCATCAATGGTTTTTCGACTGGGGCGTGGTCGCGGCCTATGCCGGCCTCGAGACCACGAGCGAGATGCTGATCGCAGGGCCGACGCGCGACGCCCTGCCGACCCGCTTCGGCCTGCGCCTGCACGGCGAGGTCTGGGCACGTCCGACCGCTGCGACGCTGCTTCAGGCGACCGCCGTCGCGGGATCGGCCCGGGACAGCCTCTGGGCGCGCCTCGCCTGGGGCTATCGCCTCTGGGAGACCTATCTCGGCCCAGAGGCGGCGCTCTACACCGACGCGACCGGCTACGCGAAGTGGAGCCTCGGCCTGCACGGGACCGACTTCGCCCTCGGCCGGTACAGCCTCCGCGCGTCGGTGGGCCTCCAGACCGAGTCGCGCCGGGCCCGGGCTTGTCCCTACGTGACGCTGTCGGTCTGGTCGCCCCTCTGATCGGCACTCGGCCGGGCCTCGAGGGCATCGAGGAAGGCGGCCGCGTCGCGGCGGATCTCGGCGCGGCGCTCGTCGCCGAATCCGCGCAGGGTCCGGTACGGCATCGCCAAGCGCTGATTGCCGGCCAGCCGCTCCTCGTTCTCGATCAGGAAGTTCCAGTAGAGATAGTTGAACGGACAGGCCTCGGGCCCGGACTTGACCTTCACTTTGTAGGCGCAGGACGCGCAGTAATCGGACATCCGGTCGATATAGGCGCCCGAGGCCGCATAGGGCTTGGAGCCCATCACGCCGCCATCGGCCCACAGAACCATGCCGTGAACGTTGGGCAACTCGACCCATTCGTAGGCGTCGGCGAAGACGATCAGGTACCATTCCTCCACCTGCGCCGGGTCGAGGCCGGCGATGAGGGCGAAGTTGCCGGTCACCATCAGGCGCTGGATGTGGTGGGCGTAGGCGTGGGCGCGCGTCTCGGTGACCACCTGCGCGACGCAGTTCAGCGCCGTTTCCCCCGACCAGTAGAACCACGGCAGGTCGCGGCGCGCGCCGAGGGCATTGGTGTCCCGGTAGGCGGGCATCCGCGCCCAGTAGAGGCCGCGCACGTATTCCCGCCAGCCGAGGATCTGCCGGATGAAGCCCTCGACGCAGTGGAGCGGCGCCGCACCGTCGCGGTAGGCGCGCTCGGCCGCCCAGCAGACCTCCTCGGCGGTGAGCAGGCCGGCGTTGAGGGCGGGCGACAGGAGGGCGTGGTACAGGAACGGCGCGCCGGTCTTCATTGCGTCCTGATAGTCGCCGAAGGTCGGAAGGGCCTCGGCCAGGAAGTGCCGGAGCGCCGCGAGGGCGTCGGCCCGGGTCACCGGCCAGGAGAAGCCGGAGAGATCGCCGAAATGGTCGCCGAATTCCGCCTCGACGAGGGCGATGGCCTCGCGCGTCACGGAATCGGGCTGGAAGCCGATCCGGTCCGGCGGACGATGCCCCTTGGGCAGGCGCTTGCGGTTCTCGGGATCGTAATTCCAGCGGCCGCCGGCGGGCTCGCCGCCATCCATCAGAAGGCCGGTCCGACGCCGCATGCCCCGGTAGAAGGTCTCCATCCGCAGGTGATGCCGGCCGTCTGCCCATTTCGCGAAATCCTCACGCGGACACAGGAAGCGGTTGTCGGCGCGGATCTCGAGCGGCATCGGCAGGCTCTCGCGCCAATCCTGCATCATTTCCCAGACGCGCCACTCGCCCGGTTCGGTGACGACGATCCGCTCCGGCCGGTGCCGCGCGACGGCGCGCTCCAGTTCGCCGGTGAAACTACCGGTATTGCCCGCCTCGGTGAGGCGCACGTAGTCGACGGTGATCCCCTCCGCCTCCAATTCGGCCGCGAAGTGGCGCCTGGCGGCGAACAGGAAGGCGATCTTCTGCTTGTGGTGGCGGACATAGGTCGCCTCGTCCCGGACCTCGACCATCAGCACCACGTCGCATTCGGGGTCGAGGTCGACGAGGCTCGAGACCCGGCGCGTCAGCTGATCGCCGAGGACGAAGCGCAGCGTGCCGCGCGGTGCGGCGGCGCCGCGGCGTTTTCCGGCCATCGTCTCAGCCCTTGGTCCGGAGGGCGGAGCGGCCGCCATCCACGCCGATGACTTGGCCGGTGATCCAGGCCGCCTCCTCGGAGACCAGGAAGGCGGCCAGGGCGCCGACATCCTCCGGACGCCCGAGCCGTTGAAGGGCATGCATGGCCGCAATCCCCTGCGCGAGGGTCTCGTTGCCGGTGATCCCCGCAGCGAGCGGCGTGCGCGTCAGCGAGGGCGCCACGACGTTGATGCGGATCTGGGGCGCGAGTTCGGCCGCCAGGGACAGTGCCATGCCCTCGATGGCGCCTTTCGCCATGGCGACGGAGGCATGCGCGGCAAAACCCTGCGCCACCGCCACCGTCGAGAACAGGACGATCCCGGCCCCCGCCGCGCCGGCACCGGCGTTCAGCGCGCCCGCGGCGGCCTGCACCGCCGAGAAGGCGCCGAGCGCATTGATGGCGAAGTCGCCCTCGACATCCGCCCGCGTCAACCGATTCAGCGGCCGCAGATTGATGGTGCCGACCGCGTAGACCAGCCCCGCGAGGTCCGGGCCCGCCGCCTCGGTCACGGCGGACGCGAAGTCCGGATCGGTGACGTCGCCCGCGGTGGTGCGCGTCTCCCCCAGATCCTCGGCGACCTTAGACAGGCGATCCGCGTCCCGGGCCGCGAGATGCAGGGCGTAGCCTCGGGCGCGGAGGGCACGCGCCGTGGCAAGACCGATGCCTCCGGTTCCGCCGTAGATGATCACCCGACGCACGCCGAACCCCTTGCTACCCGCATTGGCACGATCAAGGTAAGGCGAGGGACGCTCCCGGGCAGACGGCGGATCCGCGCCCTCCACGTGCACAAGGTCGCAGGCGGCAAGGATGAAGTTCGCGTTCGCCGGCATCGACTTCCTCGGCGGAGTCTTCGAGGGACTGCTGGATGCCGGCTGGACGCCGGTGAAGCTGTTCACCCGCCCCTGTGACGGGATCTACGACCACAACGAAGTCATCGTCGCCCGCGCCCGGGCGCTGCGGCTGCCGATCCAGCTGTCGCGGATCCGCGAACGGGATATCGAGGCGCTTCAGGCCGAGCACGGCCGGGATTGGGCGCTCGTGGTCGCGGGATATCCCTGGCTCATCAAGGGCTGGAAGGGCCGCGCCGCCTACGGCCTCAACATCCACCCCTCCCCGCTTCCGACGGGCCGCGGCCCCTACCCGCTGTTCCGCGCCGTCCTCGACCGCTACGAGAGCTGGGGCGTCACCGCCCATGTCCTTGCCGACGGCTTCGACACCGGCGACATCCTCGCGCAGGATATCTTCGGCTTAAGTTCGCACGAGAGCCACGAGACCCTGCTGGCCAAGTGCCAGATGGCGGCCCGCCGTCTCGCCGCGGGCCCGCTCGGCCGCGAATTGCCCGCACGATGGCGGAGATCCGAGCCGCAGGGCGACGGCTCCTACTGGCCCCGTGCCACCGATTTCGACCGGACGCTCGATTTCCGGCAGGACGTCGCGACGGTCCTGCGCCGGGTGCGGGCCTTCGGCACGGTCGAGACGATCGCGCGGCTGGGAGATGCCCGGATGTTCGTGGCGGAGGCCCAGGGCTGGCCGGAACGCCACGCGCACACGCCTGGGACGGTGGTGCACCGCCACCGCCGCCACGTCGTGGTCGCGGCCCTCGACGGCTACGTTCAGCTGACCCGCTGGTCGCCGGTGCCCCTCGCAGAAGCCGGGCAGGTCGGCCGCTGACCGACGCCGACCGGGAACCGAAGCGCGAACCCTGATGTTTCCGGCGGCCCAGGACATTACGGAGTCCGACATGTCAACACGCGCCAGCCTCGCCGCAGCCCTCGGGTTTGCCGCGCTGTTCACCGGCTCCGCCTTCGCGCAGGCGGTGATCGTGACCCCCGACGAGTTCGGCCCCGACGACGATGTGGTGGTGCGCGACTACATCGTGCGCCGACCGGTGGGGCCCGGGCCGATCGTCGGATCGATCCCGCTGCGTCCCGGCAGCATCGTGCCGCCCGACGTGCGTCTGGCCCCGTTCACCGAGGCCCCGAATCCGCGCCTGCGGCGCTTCGGCTACTTCGTGGCGCCGGGCGACAAGATCGTGGTCGTCGACCCCGAGACCCGTGCGGTGGTGCGAATCCTCGATCGCTGACGCCCCGCGGCGCGCGGCTCACCAGTCGCTGAGCGCCGCGCGCTTCCAGCGATCGGGCGCGACGCAGCGGTACTCGTAGGCCTCGTCCCAGGCGTGGTCCCCCGGGATGCAGGGTGCGCGGCTGCTCTCGGGCGGCCGCGGCAGCGTCTCGCGGAAAGAGGCGGCCTCGATCTGCCCGGTGTCGCTCACGCGCAGGACCGGTCCGGCTCCCGTGCCATAGACCAGATCGCGCCCGTCGAAGCCGAGGCTGCGGGAGAAGCCGCCGTCGCGGTTGCCGTCGAGCCCGATCGCCTGTCCGGCCGCGAGCAGCATCGGCACGCCGGTAAACCGCGCCGCGGCAGCGTCGATCCCGATGCCGTAGGTCCCCTCCCCCTGGAACGAGATCGCCCGGTCGGTGATGGATCCGGTGAGATTGCCCATGAGGATGCCGTAGCCGGTATGGGCCCCCGGCACGCCGCCGGTGGAGATCTGCAGCCCGACCCGCTGGCGGTTCCGATCCGTCGTCGGCGATTGCGCCGAGACGTCGATCTCGGCGCCGATGCACGAGGCCACGGGGTCGGCCTCGTCGGTCATGTCGACGCAATTGAAGTTGCCGGCCCAGGACGGCCCCACCGGCCCCACCCCGTTCGGTTCCTTGAAGATCGTGCCATTGACGGCGACGTTCTGTGCCCCGGTGCTGGCGAGGGCGCGATTGTGCAGTTCGCCCGTGATCGTCCATTCGTAGCCGGCATTGTGCGGGCCGGTGGAGCCGAGCGCCCAGATCGCCTTGTAGGTGTGGGTGGCCTCACCCGACCCTTCGGGCACGTGCCGGTCGACCCGAAGGGTCGAGACCGGATCGAAGGCCTGCGGCCGGTTCCAGAGGAAGACGTGGCCGCCGTCCAGCCCCGGCACGCCGGTTCCCTGGACGCTCCGGGAGAAGGTCGGCAGCCAAGACTGATCGGGGACAGGCGCGGCTGACGGCGGCCGTCCGGGTGCCTCGGCGGCGCCGGAAAGTGGCAGACCGGCCGCGATGCTGGCCAGCAGGACCAAGCCAGGGCGGATGCGCATGATCGTCTCCGATATCCGTACGGCACGGCCGCGCCCGGAACCGGACGGGCGGCCGCCCCTCGGTGCGAGATAGGCTCTGCCAAGCGTCGCGGCGACATCCGCCCCGATTCGCCGGGCGGGTTGCGGATTCGGTGCCTGGATCCCGATGTGATCTGATGCAGGCCGGATTTCGCCAACGGTTCGGACCCATGAAAGCCCTTCGTTTCCTGCGAATCTGGCTCCTGATATCGATCCCGCTGGGCCTCCTGGTCGGCAGGTTCATCAAGGTCGGCAAGGGACCGCCATCGCCCGGAAAGGGCCCGCGGTGATAATGCGAACTCCCGCCGATAGACGCGCCACGTCTTGTCCTTCTGCCGGACGATCGGGGACCATCAATCATCTATTAGTAAATACCGCGCATTTTTACTGATATCGCGCCCATCAACGGATCCAGGCAGGAACCTCGGCCGTGTCCCGCACCGCACGCCCTTACAGCGCCCTGGCGGAGCGACGGGCGACCGAGCGGAAGCCCACCGCCCTGCTGGCCTTTGCTCAGCAACGGGACGGCGCGCGTTATCCGTGTCAGGTCAGAAACATCTCCGATCGCGGCGCGATGTTGGAGTTCCTCGGCCAGCAGGCGGCGCTGCTCGAGAACGCGTTCGATCTGGTGTTGACGAGTTCAGAAACGCGGCACGCGGTTCGCCTGATCTGGCGGACGGAGCAGACGGTCGGCGTGGCGTTCAGTCCGGATTCCGATTGAGGCACGCGCCGTCCCGGCTCAGGTCGCCAAGGTCGCCATGAGCATCAGTCCGAATGCCGGGAGCGTCAGCGCCAGGATGGCCAGGGCGTCGAGCGGTGCCGGCCGGCTCGCGGCGAGCCAGCGATGCTCGGCGAACTTCTCGGCTGCGAAACCGAACAGAACCAAGCCGCAACCGATGAACGTGACAAGCGCGGACATGACCCGGCCCCTTTGCGGAACGCCGCACGGAAGCGTGCGCCTGCCCGGCAGTACCCGCCGCGGAGGCGTAAAGTTTCACCGCAGGTCCGCCGATCGCGAAAATCACCACCCGGGCGCCTACGGGTCCCTGCACTCCGGACACGACCGCAGGGCGGCGCCGCGCCGGCATCTCCACCGTAGACCCGTGCCGAGCGCGTGCCCTCAGGGTCAGGGGGTTGCAATCCCGCGCAGATCCGTCGAGGCGGAAGCAAGCGGCATCGTTGAGGATTGTCGCAGGCAGCGGGGGGACTTCGACCTGTGAAGGCGAGCGGCAGCGGCGTGGCTGTGGGACATGAGGGCTGGTTGTACTGGGTCGGGCGCGCCGGCGAGGTGGAGGCCTTCTACGGCGACACCGCGACCTCGCGACGGATCCTCAGACGCTGGACCCGGCTGATCGGGCAACGGGCACGCCGCCTGGACGCCCACGGAATCCGCCACGTGCATACCGTCGTCCCCGACAAGCTGGCGATCTATCCCGACCTGCTCGGCCGCCCCTTTCCGGGGCTCGACGACCCACCGGGCGTCCGCCTCGCCCGATCGGTCGCCGCCGACAGCGGAGCTCCGATGGCGGATCTTCAGACGCCTCTCGTGGCCGCGCGGGACGGCGAGCCGGTCTACCTGCGGACGGACACGCACTGGACCTATCGCGGCTATCTCATCGCCTATCGCGCCCTTTGCGAAGCCCTGAACGCACCGGTGGCGGACCATGTCTTTGCCGGCACCAGCACCCGCGAGACCTTCACCTTCGATCTCGGCGAGAAGCTCGTCCCTCCGGTCGACGAAGCGTATGTGGCTTACGATTTCCCGCGCCGTGCCGAACGGATCGACGCGAACGCGCTGGTCGAGGTTCGCGAGTCCGGACGCGCCGTGCGACCGCGCGGTCTGTTCGTCGGGTCGCGGGTCGTGCTGCAGAACAAAACGGCCCCTGATCAGCGGCGCGTGATCCTGTTCGGCGATTCCTACATCTACAGCCCGGGGGCGCGTCTCACCGCCATGCTGGCCGAGACCTTCCACGAGGTGCACGCGATCTGGTCGGCGAATATCGACTGGCGCTATGTCGAGGCGGTTCGGCCGGATGTCGTGATCTTCGAGATCGCGGAGCGTTTCCTGCGTCAGGTCCCCAACGACAGGATCCACATCGATCGCTTCGCAGAGGCCCGAGCGCGCCGTGCCGTCCGCCCGACCCTCCGCGAACAGATCCGGCGCTGGCTGCGGTGAGACGATCACGCGGACGCCGTCGTCGGTTTCGGCCGCCCCTGACGATGGCGCCAAGCCCCGAAACCTTACATCATCGACTCGGCGAAAAAGGCCGGTCCATCGATGCGGCGGTGAAAAACGGCGAAAGCCCCGTCGCGGGGGCGACGGGGCTCTGCGTCAAAATCCGTGGCTCGGCTCAGTAGCCGGAGCCGTAGTAACCCGGACCCCGGCTCAGGGCGCCCGCCGCAACGGCTCCGGCGGCCGCACCGGCGATGCCGAGACCGACCGCAGCCCCGGTCGAGATCCCGCGATGACGACGGTAGCCGTAATCCCGGCGCGGGCCGTATCCGCGATGATATCCGTGGCCGTATCCGTAGCCGTGATGCCGCCCGTAGCCATAGCCCTGCGCGTCCGCGCTGGTGGCGCCGAGAGCTCCGATGGAGAGGCTCAGGGCGGAGATGAGTGCGAGCTTTCGCATCGATGAATCCTTCACGGTTACGTTGGGGCCCCAACCCAATACGCCGCAAAGAGGTTCCACCGCAGGTTCTGCGAGCGCCGGCGCAATCGGCAACGCACCGCCAATCTGAAAGGGAGTGCCCATCAACGACCGCGGGCGCTTCGCCGTTGCCGGTCAGCCGCGTCCGATGGGGATCACCGAGGGTGTGGTGAGCGCGCTGGGACTCGAACCCAGGACCTACAGATTAAAAGTCCGTTGCTCTACCAGCTGAGCTACGCGCTCGCGTCCCGGGCCGATCGCGGTGGCCCGTCGGGGACGGCGCGTCCGCAATAGGTGAGCGGGCCCGGGGGGTCAACATAAGGGACGTGGACAATCCTCAATCCGCCCTCAATCCGCGTCGCCGCGGCTCTGCTCCACGATGCCCCGGGCCTCGGCGAAGGCCGCGTCGGCATCGAGCTCCGTGGTGTCGAGCCGGATCGCGTCGTCGGCCATGCGCAGGGGTGCGGCGCTGCGGGATGCATCCCGGGCGTCGCGGGCCTCGATGTCGGCGAGGATCGTCGCGAAGGTCGCCGACTCGCCGCGGCCGACCAGTTCCCGATGGCGGCGGCGGGCGCGCTCCTCCGAGGACGCCGTGATGAACAGCTTCACCGAGGCCCCGGGGCAGACCACCGTGCCGATGTCGCGCCCGTCGAGCACCGCCCCCTGCGGATCGGCGGCAAAGCGGCGCTGCCAGGTGAGCAGGCCGGCCCGGACTTCCGGCACGGACGAGACGCGCGAGGCCGCCTCGCCCATGGCCCGGTCGCGCAGCCGCGGGTCGTCGAGCTTGCCGGCATCGAGGGCCTGGGCCGCCTGCGCCGCGGCCGCGGCATCCTCCAGCGACAGGCCTGCATCGAGCAGGGCCATAGCCACGGCCCTGTAGAGGAGCCCGGTGTCGAGATGCGGCAGGCCGTAATGATCGGCCAGACGCTTGGCGAGCGTGCCCTTGCCGGATGCGGCCGGTCCGTCGATCGCGATGACGAGCGGCATGCCGGTCACGCCTCGATCCGGCCGCCGAGGGCCTGCATGGTCGGAAGGAAGCTCGGGAAGCTCGTGGCGATCATCGCGCCGTCATCCACCGTGACCGGGTTCCGTGCGGCGAGCCCCATGACGAGGAACGCCATGGCGATGCGGTGGTCGAGATGCGTCGCGACCGTTCCGCCGCCCGGCGCGGCGGCGCCGTCGCCCTCCACCACGAGGTCGTCGTCCTCCACCGCGTGGCGGACGCCGTTGGCGGCCAGCCCCGCCGCCACGGCGGCGAGGCGGTCCGATTCCTTGACCCGCAGCTCGTGCAGGCCGTTCATCCGGGTCCGGCCCTCGGCGAAGCTCGCCGCCACCGCCAGCACCGGGTACTCGTCGATCATCGCGGGCGCCCGCTCGGCCGGGACGTCGACGCCAGTCAGGCGGCTCGCGCGCACGCGCAGGTCGGCCACGGTCTCGCCGCCCTCCTCCCGCTCCGCCACGCGCTCGATCTGCGCGCCCATCTCCAGGAGCGTCGTGATCAGCCCGATGCGCAGCGGGTTCATCATCACGCCTTCGATGACCACGTCGGAGCCGGGGACGATCAGCGCCGCCACCAGGGGGAAGGCCGCCGAAGACGGGTCGGCCGGCACCACGACATCGGTGCCGCGCAGGGTCGGCTGGCCGGTCAGCGCGACCTTGCGGCCGTGGCCGCCGGGACCATGCGGCTCGACGACGACCGTGGCGCCGAACAGGCGCAGCATCCGCTCGGTGTGGTCGCGGGTCGCGGCCGCCTCGATCACGGTGGTGACGCCGGGGGCGTTAAGCCCGGCGAGCAGCACCGCCGACTTGATCTGCGCCGAGGCCGCCGGGGTCTCGTAGGTGATCGGGATCGCCTCCTTGGGGCCCCGCAGGGTCAGGGGCACGCGGCCGCCCTCGGCTTCGGCCAGGACCTGGGTGCCCATCCGGGTGAGCGGGTCGAGGATGCGGCGCATGGGCCGCGAACGCAGGGAGGCGTCGCCGTCGAAGGTCGCGGTCACCGGCTGCCCACCGACCACGCCCATCATGAGGCGGGAGCCGGTGCCGGCATTGCCGAAATCGAGGACGTCGGCGGGATCGCCGAGGCCCCCGATGCCGACGCCCCGGACCCGCCAGCGTCCGGCCCCGAGGCGCTCGACGCCCGCGCCGAGCGCCTTCGCGGCGGCGGCGGTCCGCAGGACGTCGTCGCCCTCCAGCAGCCCTTCGACCCGCGTCTCGCCCTGGCTGAGCAAGCCGAGGATCATCGCCCGATGCGAGATCGACTTGTCGCCGGGCGGCCGAAGGCGTCCGCGCAGCGGGGTGCCCGGCGCGGCGGTGAGGGGCTGTGGAGTCGAATCGTGCGACACGGGACGTCCGTTCGGGCTCTGACGAGTGGGCCTGGATCCGGCGCGTCGCGCGGCTCGGCCGCGGCGCTGCAATCGGACGGTGAAATCGCCGGGCGGTTAACACGGGTACCGGCCGGCGTCATCAATCCGATGTCTTCGTCGATCCTCCGGCCGATCCTCCTGCCGATCCTCCCGCCGATCCTCCATAGGACGCGGCCCGGAACGCCCTCCACGGGCTCGATTGACAGGGGCCGCTACCGCGACTAACGGGGCCCCTCCCCCGAGACAGAACTGACGACGAGGTGTCCGCCCGTGGCCCGACCGGAACTTGGCTTGAAGCGCCAGTGCATGAGCTGCGGCGCGAAGTTCTACGACCTCGCCCGAGATCCCGCCGTCTGCCCGAAATGCGGCGCGGTCTATCAGGCGGTGGCCACCTCGAGCCGTGCAGCGCCTCCGGCGCTGTCGCGGAGCGCGGCCAGCAACGACGATGAGGACGAGACGGACGAGAAGGGTCCGGAGCTGGTTTCCCTCGACGAGGTCGAAGCCGCCGAGGACGATGCGGATCCGACGCCCGAGGACGATTCGGTCGAGGACGGGGATACCGCCGACGACGACACCTTCCTGGAGGAAGAGGACGCCGGCGACGACGATGTCTCCGACCTGATCGACGGCGATATCGAGAACGACGAAGAGGGCTGAGGCGGTCGTCGCCTCCCCGATCAAAAACCCCCGGCGGCAGCGAAAAAGGGGGTTGAGTCCGCGGTGCGAGCCGCCTATAGAACCGGCCTCGCCGGACGCGATTTAGACCGGCGAGACCCCGCGGGACCCAACCCGCGGCGGATGCTAAAAGTGGGGCCTTAGCTCAGCTGGGAGAGCGCTTCCATGGCATGGAAGAGGTCATCGGTTCGATCCCGTTAGGCTCCACCATCCCACTCTCGTGTGACGCGGTCCACTACGGGACGCGAAACGCAGTAAAAATTATGGGGCCTTAGCTCAGCTGGGAGAGCGCTTCCATGGCATGGAAGAGGTCATCGGTTCGATCCCGTTAGGCTCCACCATTCATCTCGTGCGCGATGCGGCCCACCATGGCCTCCGCACCCGAGAACGAGACTTTCCAGATTTCGCCGTCGCGAGCGGACCCCGCTGCCACTGATGCGCCGTGGGCCGCCGCGTCCGGTCAGCGGGTCAGGTGCCCGAGCGGCAGCGCGGTCGCGTACTTCACCTGCCCCAGGGCGAAGCTCGATCGGATGTTGGCCACCCCGGGGATCCGCGTGAGGTGGTCCAGGACGAGCTTCTGGTACTGGCCGAGATCCTCGACCACGACCCGCAGCATGTAGTCGGCCTCGCCGCTCATCAGATAGCACTCCATCACCTCGGGGCGGTTGCGCACCGCCTCGTCGAAGGCCTGGAGCGCGGCCTGGGTCTGTTTCTCGAGCGATACGTGGACGAACACGTTGACCGCGAGCCCGAGGCTCAGCGGGTCGACCACCGCCACGCAGCCGCGGATCACCCCCGCCTCCTTCAGGTCGTTGACGCGGCGCCAGCACGGCGACGTCGACAGGCCCACCCGCTCGGCGAGATCCGCGATGCTGATCTCGCTGTCCTGCTGCAGACATTCGAGAATGCGCAGGCTCGCGGCGTCGAGGGGGGCCGGTCGTGCGGGCATCGGTTCGGTCTCCAATCTGGCCGCCGCGAAGCGCAGCTTCCGACGACAACGAGCGAGGCGCTCCGGCCTCGCGACAGAGGCATATTTTGCCGCCTATCGCCCAAATCGCGGAATATCAATCCGGACACGGCGCGATGGAAGCAAATCTTCGGCATGTCCCGCCGTCCCGATCCCCGTATGATCGGGGGAATAAGGGAGGCCGCGTCGATGAACGCCATACCGCCGAAAGCCACGATCGCGCGGTCCGCCGAGGTCGATCACGACCCGGCCGAGACCCAGGACTGGCTCGCCGCGCTGGAATCCGTCTTCCGCACCGAGGGCGCGGCCCGGGCGCGGTTCATCCTCGACCGCCTGGAGCGGCGCTCGAAGGAGATCGGCATCCTCGACGAGGCCCTGCCCTACTCGCCCTACCGGAACACGGTTCCGCTGGAGAAGCAGCCGCGCTACCCCGGCGATCTCGACATCGAGGAGCGCCTGACCTCGATCATGCGCTGGAACGCGCTCGCCATGGTAGTGCGCGCCAACATGGCCTACGGCGAGCTCGGCGGCCACGTGGCCAGCTACGCCTCGGCGGCGGAGCTGTTCGAGGTCGGCTTCAACCACTTCTTCAAGGGCGGGACGGACGGCGACCTCGTCTATTTCCAGCCGCACTCGGCCCCCGGCGTCTACGCCCGGGCCTTCCTCGAGGGGCGGCTCTCTGAGGAGCAGCTGAAGCACTACCGCCAGGAGATCGCCGGCGACGGTCTGTGCTCCTATCCGCATCCCTGGCTGATGCCGGATTTCTGGCAGGTTCCCACCGGCTCGATGGGCATCGGGCCGATCCACGCGGTCTATCAGGCGCGGTTCATGCGCTACCTCGCCGACCGGGGCCTGGCCGACACGTCCGGCCGCCACGTCTGGGGCGTGTTTGGCGACGGTGAGATGGACGAGCCGGAGTCGATCGGCGGCCTCGCACTGGCGGCGCGCGAGAACCTCGACAACCTGACCTTCGTCATCAACTGCAACCTGCAGCGGCTCGACGGACCGGTGCGCGGCAACGGCCAGATCATCCAGGAGCTGGAGAGCCTGTTCCGGGGCGCGGGCTGGAACGTCATCAAGGTGCTGTGGGGTTCGGAGTGGGACGGGATCTTCGCCCGCGACACCAACCACGCCCTGCTGCGGCGCTTCGCCGACACGGTGGACGGCAAGTACCAGACGCTGGGCGCCAAGGACGGCGCCTACAACCTCGCCCACTTCTTCGGCGAGGATCCGGAGGTCCGCGAGCTCGTCGCCCACATGTCGGACGCCGATGTCGACCGGCTGAAGCGCGGCGGCCACGACTTCCGCAAGCTCTACGCGGCCTTCGCCGCCGCCAAGGCCACCAAGGGCCGGCCGACGGTGATCCTGGCCAAGACCAAGAAGGGCTACGGCATGGGCGGCGCGGGCGAGTCGCGCATGACCGCCCACCAGGCCAAGAAGCTCGACGTGGACGCGCTGCGCGCCTTCCGCGACCGGTTCGCCCTGCCGCTGTCGGATGCCCAGGTGGAGGGTCTGGCCTTCTACAAGCCGGCCGAGGACGGCGCCGAGATGCGCTACCTGCGCGAGCGCCGCGAGACGCTCGGCGGCGTCCTGCCGGCCCGCCGCCGCACGGCGCCGACCGTCTCGGTGCCGGCCCTCTCGACCTACGCGGGCTTCGCGCTCGAAGCGGGCGGCAAGGAGATGTCGACCACCACGGCGGTGGTGCGCCTATTCGGAAACCTCCTGAAGCACAAGGATCTCGGGCCGCGCATCGTCCCGATCGTCGCCGACGAGGCCCGGACCTTCGGCATGGCCAACCTGTTCCGGCAGGTCGGGATCTACGCGCCGCAGGGCCAGCTCTACGAGCCGGAGGATGCCGGCTCGATGCTCTACTACCGCGAGGCCCGGGACGGTCAGCTCCTGGAGGAAGGCATCACCGAGGCCGGGGCGATCTCGTCCTGGACGGCGGCGGCCACGGCCTACAGCGTCCACGGCCTGTCGATGCTGCCGTTCTACATCTACTACTCGATGTTCGGCTTCCAGCGGGTCGGCGACCTGATCTGGGCGGCGGCCGACCAACGGGCCCGCGGCTTCCTGATCGGCGCCACGGCGGGCCGGACCACGCTGGGCGGCGAGGGCCTTCAGCACCAGGACGGGTCGAGCCACATGCAGGCGGCCGCGATCCCGAACTGTCGGGCCTACGATCCGGCCTTCGCGTACGAGATGGCGGTGATCGTCGACCGGGGCGCCCGGGCGATGATGGAGGAGGGCGAGGACGCCTTCTACTACCTCACCGCGATGAACGAGAACTACGCCCAGCCCTCCATGCCGCAGGGGGCGGAGGCCGGGATCCTGAAGGGCATGTACCGGCTGTCGGGGCCGGAGGCCGGGCAAGGGACGGGCGCTGCCGCCGTGCGGCTTCTCGGCTCCGGGGCGATCCTGCCGGAGGTGATCGCGGCGGCGGAGCTGCTCGCGCAGGATTTCGGCGTCGCCGCCGAGGTGTTCAGCGTGACGAGCTTCAGCGAGCTGGCCCGCGACGCCCGCGAGGCCGAGCGGCAGGCGATGCTCAACCCGGAAGCCGAGGCGCCGGTCAGCCACGTGGCGGCGCTGCTGCCGGGCACGGCGCCCATCGTCGCGGCGAGCGACTACGTCCGGGCCTACCCGCAGCTGATCGCCTCCTATGTCGGCGCGCGCTTCGTCGCCCTCGGCACAGACGGGTTCGGGAGGAGCGACACCCGCAATGCGCTCCGCCGGTTCTTCGAGGTCGACCGGCAGCACGTGGTCATCGCGGCCCTGCACGCCCTGGCGGAAGCCGGGACGGTGCCCCGCGCCACGGTGGCGGACGCGATCCGCCGCTACGGCATCGCGGCGGACGCGCCCGCGCCCTGGACGATCTGAGGCCAACCGGCGAACCCACCCGCGACCTCTTCCTTAAGTGCGCGCGCAGCGCGCCTCGAAGGAGCTCTCCAGCCGGCCGTGCGATCCCTGGAGCCCTCCTTCGAGGCCTCCGCTGCGCTCCGGCGCCTCAGGATGAGGGCGTGGCTGGGAGATCCGGCGCGTCGACGACATTGCGCCTCTCTTCCCCTGCCCGCACGCGGACAGGCCGTCACAGCCTTCCAGCAACCGGAATTCCACCCGCATGAGCGCCGCGCTGCAGATCGCCCTTCCGGATATCGGCGACTACCGGGACGTGCCGGTCATCGAGCTTCTGGTGAAGCCCGGCGACCGCCTCGCGGTGGACGACCTGATCCTCAGCATCGAGTCCGACAAGGCCACCATGGAGGTTCCCTCCCCGGTCGCCGGCATCGTCCGCGAGTTGCTGGTCTCCGTGGGGTCGAAGGTGTCGGAAGGAACCCCGATCCTGACGGTGGAGCCCGCGGAGGGCAGCGGGGCCGCACCGGTGCCGGACGCCCCCCCCGCTGCCGCGGCCGCGTCGTCCCCCGAGCGGAGCGCGGGTCCCCTTTCCCGTTCGGGAGAGGGACAGAGTGAGGCATCAGGGTTGTCCGGAGACGGCGCCCCCCTCACCCCAACTCTCTCCCGGACGGGAGAGGGAGCCGGTCGCGCCTCGCCGGAGCCGATACAGGCCGAACCGATCCAGGCGACCCGCGGCGCGGTGCATGCCAGCCCGTCCGTCCGCCAGCTTGCCCGCGAGCTCGGCGTGGGGCTGGACCGCGTCGCCGCCACCGGGCCGAAGGGGCGGATTCTGCGCGAGGACGTGCACGCCTTCGTCAAGGCGGCGCTCGGCGCGCCGATCCCGGCGCCCACCGCCGCGTCCGGCATCGGCGCCGGCCTGCCGCCCTGGCCGGACGTAGACTTCGCCAAATACGGCCCGGTCCGGCGCGAGCCTCTGTCGCGCATCCAGAGCCTCTCGGGGGCCAATCTCAGCCGCAACTGGCTCACGATCCCGCACGTGACCAACTTCGACCGGGCCGACGTCACCGAGATCGAGTCGTTCCGGGTCGGCCTGAACACGGAGACCCGCACGCCGCCCGCGAAGGTCACCATGGTGGCCTTCCTAATCAAGGCGGCGGCCTCGGCGCTGCGCGCCTACCCGCGCTTCAATTCCTCCCTGGCGGGCGGCGAGCTGGTCCTGAAGGACTACGTCCATGTCGGCTTCGCGGTGGACACGCCGAAGGGCCTGATGGTGCCGGTGGTGCGCGACTGCGACCGCAAGGGCCTGATCGAGATTGCCACCGAGATGGCCGCGATGGCCGAGAAGGCCCGGGCAGGAACCCTCCCGGGCTCGGACATGCAGGGCGGCTGCTTCTCGGTCTCGTCGCTCGGCGGAATCGGCGGCGACGGCTTCACGCCGATCATCAATGCCCCCGAGGTCGCGATCCTGGGCGCGGCGCGCTCGCGCACCGAGGCGGTGTGGGACGGCAAAGCCTTCCAGCCGCGCCTGATCCTCCCCTTGAGCCTCTCCTGGGACCACCGCGTCGTGGACGGCGTCGCCGCCGCCCGCTTCCTCGGCCATGTGGCGTCGGTCCTCTCGGACCTCCGCCGCGCCCTCCTGTGACCGCCACCGCCATGCCCGAGACCCTCGATATCCGCGTCCCCGATCTCGGGGATTACGCCGACGTGCCCGTCATCGAGATCCCGGTGGCGCCCGGCCAGCCGGTCGCCAAGGACCAGACCCTGCTGGTGGTCGAATCCGACAAGGCGACGCTGGACATCCCCTCCCCGGCGGCGGGCCGCCTCGTGGAGATGCTGGTCGGCCTCGGAGACAGGGTCTCGGCTGGCACTCTCGTCGCCCGCCTCACGGTGGAGGCGCCCGAGGTGCGCACCGAGCCGGCACCTGTGCCGGCCCCCGCCGCGCCGCCACCGAAGCGGCAGGCGGAGGCGGGCTGCGACCTCCTGGTGATCGGCGGCGGACCGGGCGGCTACTCGGCCGCCTTCCGGGCCGCCGATCTCGGGCAGCGGGTGATCCTGGTGGAGCGTGACGCGACCCTCGGCGGCGTCTGCCTCAACGTGGGCTGCATTCCCTCGAAGGCGCTGCTCCACGTGGCTGCGGTGACCGAGGAGGCCGTCCGGCTGGCCGCGCACGGGATCAGCTTCGGCGCACCGACGGTCGACCTGGAAAAGCTCCGGAGCTTCAAGGCCGGCACCGTCCGGCGCCTCACCGACGGGCTCGCCCAGATGGCGCGCCAGCGCAAGGTCGAGGTGATCCGCGGGACCGCACGCTTCACGGGCCCGAGCGCGGTCTCGGTGGCGCTGCATGGTGGCGACACGCGCGACGTCACCTTCGCCAGCGCCATCGTGGCCGCGGGCTCGTCGCCGGTGGCCCTGGCGATGCTGCCGGACGATCCCCGCATCGTGGATTCCACGGGGGCGCTGGAGCTGCCCTTTGTGCCGCGCCGGTTGCTGGTGATCGGCGGTGGCATCATCGGCCTGGAGATGGCGACCGTCTACAGCGCACTGGGCGCCCGGGTCGACGTGGTCGAACGCCTGCCGAACCTGCTGGAGGGCGTCGACCGAGATCTCGTGGCGGTCTGGACGAAGCGGAACGCGCACCGCTTCGACCGGATCCGCACGGGTACGGAGGTGATGGCGGCAGAGGCGACACCGGAGGGCATCGCCGTATCTATCGCTGGCGAGGCCGAGCCGCAGACCTACGACCTCGTGCTCCAGGCCGCGGGGCGTCGTCCGAACGGCGCGAACCTGGGCCTCGACGCCGCCGGCGTGGTGCTGGATGGCGGCTTCGTGCCCGTGGACGCGCAGATGCGGACCAACGTGCCGCATATTCTCGCCATCGGTGATCTCGTCGGGCAGCCAATGCTCGCCCACAAGGCCGTCCACCAGGGGCACGTGGCCGCCGAGGTGGCCGCCGGCCACAAGGCCGGCTTCGATGCCGCCGTGATCCCCTCGGTGGCCTACACCGATCCCGAGATCGCCTGGGTGGGCCTGACGGAAACGGCGGCCAAGGCCTCGGGGCGGGCCGTGGAGGTCGCCCGCTTCCCCTGGGCGGCCTCGGGCCGGGCCATCGCCAACGGCGCCGATTACGGTCTGACGAAGCTGCTGTTCGATGCGCAGACCAAGCGCGTTGTCGGCGGCGCCATCGTCGGCCCGAGCGCGGGCGACATGATCGGCGAGGTCGCGCTGGGAATCGAGATGGGCGCCGATGCCACCGACATCGCCCGGACCATCCATCCCCATCCGACCCTCGGCGAGACGATCGGCCTCGCGGCCGAAGCCGGCCTCGGGCTCTGCACCGACCTGCCGCCGGTCGGGCGCCGGTAGGGTCATCTTCGCCAGGGGACGGGTCCGCCAGGCGGCGGGCAGCTCGACGGATGGACGCGTCTTGTATAGATCTTGGCCCGCGTCGCCGACTCGGCCAGGAAATAGCCCGGTCAGCACGTTCTGCCGGGCCTCGACGCCGCGGCGATCGGCGAAGACCTGGTATTTCGACTGGGAGGACATGGCTCGAGATGCTGTGGCACACCGGAAAGTCTTTCCGCCATGCCCTCTGTATTTCGCCATACTTGGCACGGGATCGATCGACGCGCGACGGCCATCGAACCCGGCAGCCCGCATTCCGCCGGTGGGCGCTGCGCGTGGCTCTGGCGGCGCTTGTCCCGATGACCGGGTCGCCAAGTTCTGCGCGCGATGGGGCGTCCGTGTCCGGTCCTGCCGCCGCGCCGGCGCCGGCTGAAAGCCCGCAGGCGCTCATCGCCTCGCTGCGGAGCCGCATTCTCGCGGCTCACAGCGCGACCTTCGCCCTCGAGAGCTGGTGTGCCGACCACAAGCTTGCGGGGGATCCTCACCTCGTCGCCGAGCGGATACCGGTGGCAGACAAGCCTCTGACGGCGGTGCAGCGGGCGCGGCTGGCGATCGGGCCGGACGAGCCCGTGCGCTATCGCCGGGTCCGCCTCGCCTGCGGCGACCGCGTCCTGTCGGAAGCGGACAATTGGTATGTGCCCGCACGCCTCACGCCGGAGATGAACGCGACGCTGGACAGCACGCGGACGCCCTTCGGCCGGGTCGTGCGGCCCCTCGCCCCGGTTCGCGACACCGTCGCGGTTCGCGCGCCGGACCAGCGCACGGATCCGGGCCCCGACGATCCGCTCTTCGAGATCGATGCCGTGCTCTCGACTGCCGCCGGCGAGCCGTTCTGCGAGGTGGTCGAGACTTATCTGGGCAGTGCGCTGCCCCGAGCATCGCGCTAAGTACCCATCCGCATTCTGGACAGGAGAGGACCAGGGATGGGTTCGAGGCTTCGTCGCTCGATTCTGACACTGCTCGCGATGGGCACGGCGTGCGGTCCGGTTCTGGCGGCCGACCCGGCTGGCTTCTGGCTCACGGAGACCGGCAGCTCCCGCGTTCGGATCACGCCCTGCGGGAGCGGCTTCTGCGGGACGATTGTCAGCGCACCGGGGAAGGGACTCGACGCGAAGAACCCGGATCCGGCCTTGCGCGGTCGCAGCGTCGTGGGCGTTCAGATCCTCGACGCGCGTCAACCCCAAGGCGGCGGCTACTCGGGTTCCCTCTACAATCCGAACGACGGCAAGACCTATTCCGGTTCGCTGAAGCTCACGGGCCCGGATACGCTCGAAGTCTCAGGTTGCGTGATGAGCGTATTCTGCAAGCAGCAGACCTGGACGCGCGTCAAATAACCGAGGCCCCCGCAGGCCGGCGCCGGCGCTGCAACGATGCAGGATCGGGTCTGCGCCGCTGAGGTCGCGTGGGTCAGAAACCGAAACGGGGGCTTCGTGACCCAGCCCCTCCTCGCCCGCCTCGTTGGCCTGCCCGCCCTCGCGCCGGACCCAGTCCAGGCACAGTCGCGCCCGCGCCTCGGGCGTTGTGAGTAAGCAGAGCGACGCTACCGGTAACGCCGCGACCGGGACCTACTGCCCGACCAATCGTCTGGGCGACAGGATGGCGACCGATCTGGCCGCAGCGGGCAACGCCAATCCCCCGTCGCGGGCGACACCGCAGGGCGGCGGCGTCGGCGGAAACACGTAAGCCGCCGAGGGCGGGACCCCGACCATCCCGCCGCTCGCCTCCACGGCCGCACCGGAGACGGCGCGGTTCCTTGCGGGCGCGTCTCAGGCCGCTTCGGTGAGAGCCTGCGCGATGGCGTCAAGGGCGGCCTCGGCTCCGGCTCCGTTCGGCCCGCCGGCCTGCGCCATGTCGCGCCGGCCGCCGCCTCCCTTGCCGCCGAGCGCGCCCGCTCCAGCCCGCACGAGCCCGACGGCATCGTAGCGACCGGTCAGGTCGTCGGTGACGCCAACGACCAGACCCGCCTTGCCGTCCGGCGCGACGCCGACCACCGCCACGATGCCGGAGCCCAGACGCTTCTTCTCCTCATCGACGATCGGCTTGAGGTCGCGCATGTCGAGCCCTTCCACCACCGAACGGCGGAAGGCCACGCCGCCGATCTCAGTTTGCTGAGCGCCCGAGCCCGGACCACCCTCGCCGCCCATGGCGAGCTTCCGGCGGGTCTCGGCCAGTTCGCGCTCAAGGCGCCGCCGATCCTCCACCAGTGACGTCAGACGATCGGGCGCCTCGGAGACCGGAGCCTTGAGAATGCCGGCCAGCGCCGCCAGGGTCCGGGCCTCCTCGGCCCGATGATGACGCGCCGCGTCGGCCGTAAGAGCCTCGATCCGGCGCACGCCGGCCCCCACCGCGCTCTCGCCCACGATGGTGATCGCTCCGATGTCGCCGGTGCGCCCGGCGTGGGTGCCGCCGCACAGTTCGACCGAGAAGGTCTTCGGCCGGCCCTGCGCGGCCTCCTCGTCGCCGATGGGCATCCCCATCGAGACCACCCGCACCTCGTCGCCGTACTTCTCGCCGAACAGCGCCCTGGCGCCCGACGCGATGGCGTCGTCCACGGCCATCAGCTTGGTCACGACAGGCGCGTTCTGCAGCAGCACGGCGTTGGCGATGTCCTCCACCCGAACGAGTTCATCCGCCTCGATGGGCTTCGGGTGGCTGATGTCGAAACGCAGACGATCGGGGCTCACGAGCGAGCCCTTCTGCGCGACGTGATCGCCCAGCACCTGCCGCAGAGCCTCATGCAGCAGATGGGTCGCCGAGTGGTTGGCCCGGATCGCCTTGCGGCGGACATGGTCGACCTTGAGCTCCACCGGCTGGTCGAGGCCCAAGCTTCCCTCCTCCACGGTCACGTGGTGGACGAAGAGGTCGCCGAGCTTCTTCTGGGTGTCGGTCACCCGCACCCGCACGCCCGGCGCCAGGATCAGGCCGGTATCGCCGACCTGGCCGCCCGATTCCCCGTAGAACGGCGTCTGGTTGACGAGGACGAGGCCGGTCTGGCCGGCGTCGAGGCTCTGTACCTCGGCGCCGTCGCGCAGCAGCGCCGTGACGATGCCCTCGGCCGTCTCGGTCTCATAGCCCAGGAACTCGGTGGCACCGACGCGCTCGCGCAGGCCGAACCACACCGTCTCGGTGGCCGCCTCGCCCGAGCCCTTCCAGGCCTCGCGGGCCGCCTGCTTCTGACGCTGCATCGCCGCCGAGAAGGCGTCGGTATCGACGCCGATGCCACGGGCCTTCAGGGCGTCCTGCGTCAGGTCGAGGGGGAAGCCGTAGGTATCGTAAAGGGTGAACGCGGTCTCGCCGGAGAGCTTGTCGCCCTGCTTGAGATCGCGGCTCTCGGCGTCGAGGATCGACAGGCCCCGCTCGAGGGTGCGGCGGAAGCGGGTCTCCTCCAGCTTCAGGGTCTCGGCGATCAGGCTCTCGGCCCGCATCAACTCCGGATAGGCTTGGCCCATCTCGCGCACCAGCGTCGGGACGAGGCGGAACATGGTGGGCTCGCGGGCGCCCAGGATCTCGGCGTGGCGCATGGCGCGGCGCATGATCCGGCGCAGCACGTAGCCGCGCCCTTCGTTACCGGGCAGCACGCCGTCGGCCACCAGGAAGGAGGCCGCCCGCAGGTGGTCGGCGATCACCCGGTAGGATGCGAGCGTCGCCGGCTCCGGCGCCCGCGACACGGCGTGGGCCACGGCGTCGATGAGGGCGCGGAACAGGTCGGTGTCGTAGTTCGAGTGGACGCCCTGGAGGATCGCCGCCATGCGCTCCAGGCCCATGCCGGTGTCGATCGACGGCCGCGGCAGCGGGTTGCGGACGCCCGGCTCCAGCTGCTCGTACTGCATGAACACGAGGTTCCAGAACTCCAGGAACCGGTCGCCGTCCTCGTCCGGAGAGCCGGGCGGCCCGCCCTGCAGCGCCGGCCCCTGGTCGATGAAGATCTCCGAGCAGGGACCGCAGGGGCCGGTATCGCCCATCTGCCAGAAATTGTCGGAGGTCCCGATCCGGATGATCTTCTCGTCCGGGAAGCCGGCGATCTTCTTCCACAGGCCGGCGGCCTCGTCGTCGTCGGCGTAGACGGTGACGAGGAGCCTGTCGGACTTGAGGCCGAATTCCTTCGTGATCAGGGTCCAGGCCAGCTCGATCGCCCGGTCCTTGAAGTAGTCGCCAAACGAGAAGTTGCCGAGCATCTCGAAGAAGGTGTGGTGACGGGCCGTGTACCCGACATTGTCGAGGTCGTTGTGCTTGCCGCCGGCCCGCACGCATTTCTGCGCCGTCGTCGCCCGGTCGTAGGCGCGCTTCTCCATCCCCGTGAAGACGTTCTTGAACTGCACCATGCCGGCGTTCGTGAACATGAGCGTCGGATCGTTCTTCGGCACGAGGCTCGAGGAGGGCACGACCTCGTGTCCCGCCTTGGCGAAGTAGTCGAGGAAGGTCGACCGGATCTCGTTGACGCCGCTCATCGGGGCTGACTCTGGCAGGACGGACGGGAAAGGGCGGCCGCGCGTCATCCGCCCGGCGCCCGCATGGCGCCCTCTTAAGGAGGGATGCCGCGCGAGTCACGGGCGGCCTGCCCCGAAATCTCCCCGGGACGCCGCAACTCGGCCACAAGCACGGCCGTGTTGTCGCCACATCTGTCAAGCGATGGTGAGTCCGTAGCGCCACAACGGCGTGTGGAGAGTCGGGATAACGATGCAGGGCCGCACGGTCGGATCGCCGAGGACCATCACCGGCAAGCAGAGCCATTTCGGCTCGAACCGCGCCGACGTGATCGCCGCACAGCCCATGCTGGGCCGTGCCCATGGCAGCCGCCCCGCGCTGTTCCGCTCGCTGCTCACCGTGTCGATGATCGCCGGCGGCCTCAGCGCCGCGCTGATCGGATCGGGCGTGGATCTCGCCAAGGTTGGCCTGTCGCCGGCCGTGTCCACGGCGGAAGCCGCTACCGAACTCCCGATGCCGCGCCCGCGCATCCACACAGTCGCCCTCACTACCGAGCTCGACCAGACGCCGCTCCGCGCCGCCTCCAGTTTCGCCCCCGTGCACGATCTCGACACCGATCTCGGCTCCAACACGGTCGACCGCGTGTCGTACGACTTCCTTCTCTCCGAGAGCGCCGCGGGCGACCCCAACGACATTCTCGAATTCGGCCCGATGAAGATCCGGCGCCACTTGGTGCAGACGATCGTGCGGGCGGCCCAGGCCGTTCAGACCGATCCGGTGCTGCTGATGGCAGTTGCCGACAAGGAGTCGAGCTTCGTCACGGCCGTTCAGGCCAAGACTTCCTCGGCGACGGGCCTCTTCCAGTTCATTGAGCGGACCTGGCTCGGTGTGGTCCGCGACTTCGGGCCCAAATACGGGCTGGAGAAGGAGGCCGCGTCGATCACGTCCGACGCCAACGACCGGCCGGTGATCGCCGATCAGGCGGAACGCGCCCGTGTGCTGGAGCTGCGCCGCGACCCGTACCTGTCGGCCCTGATGGCCGGCGAGATGCTGAAGCGCGACGCCGCCCGCATCGCCCTGCGCATCGGCCGCGAGCTGACCCTCGGCGAGGTCTACCTCGCCCACTTCCTCGGGCCGGACGATGCCGGGGAATTCCTCGCCAACGTCGTGAACAAGCCGGCCGCCGCCGCGGCGGCCCTGCTCCCGGGCCCGGCCCGGGCCAACCGCTCGATCTTCTTCGCCGCCGGGCGCTTCGTCGGGCGCGGACGTCACCGCAAGCCGATGAGCCTGTCGGTGGCACAGGTCCATGAGAAGTTCGAGGCGATGATGAGCACCCGCGGCACGCGCTATCAGAACGTCCGCGAAGTGTCCGGGATCATGGCTTACGCCGACGCCGACCTGGGCCTCGCCACGCCGTAACGGGCGGCGGGTGCGATGCGGGATTCCCAACGTCGCGCGCAACCAGGGGCGGATTGCCGACTTTCCTCCTCAAGCGCCGCCTCCTTGAGCGGCACGACGTTCGACTTCGGGGGAAGTCCTTGAAAAAGCACGGAACGAGCGCGCCCCTGCCGCTCAATGATACGCTGTCGCCAGGTATTCCTCTCGACCAGATCGGTCAGACACTGGCGTCGTTCTACGATGATCTGGTGTCCGAGGGCATGCCGGAGCACCTCGCCGCCCTGGTGCGCCGCGTCCGGCAGACCGAGGACGACAGGGTCGCCGCAGCCGGGCCGGTCGCCGTGGCGGCCGAGACCGATCCGCGGCGCGTCGCCCTCGTCGTCGAGGACGATCCCGCGATTCGGGCCTTGGCCGAGACCCTGCTCGAAGAGACGGAACTCGACGTGGTCGGCTGCGACAGCGCCGAGGCTGCGCTGTCGGTCCTTCAGGCACGCGGCGGCGACGTCGCCCTGGTCTTCGCCGATGTCCGGCTGGCCGGCCATATGGACGGCCTCCAGCTCGCCCGCGCGGTGGCGACCTTGTGGCCGCGGGCCCGGCTGGTGATCACCTCCGGGCATGGCCTGCCGCGGCCGGAGATGCCGCCCGAAGCCGTGTTCATCGCCAAGCCCTGGCGCCCCCTGGACGTGCTGGTCGAAGCCGAGCGCGCCACTTCCGATCCGGCTCCTCCGGTCGTTTGAGAGCCGGCGGCCTCCCCCGAGCCCGTTCATCGTCGCTCTCGAACCATCCGGCAGAGCCCGGACGCGTCATCCGCGCCTGACGGCAGGGCCGGGAATCCGGACGGGTCGTGAGCCCGGATCTGTGCGGGCCGTCGGACCCGTATCGTCGCTGCACGATGCGGACCGGGAAGGCCCGGCCCTTGCATGACCGCCGGTCGTGTCGGCACGAGCCGGGAGACTGTGACGTTGCCGATCCTGTCTGTCCGCCACCGCACGACTTACCGGTATCGACGGCCGGTCGCCTTCGGTGAGCACCGCATCATGTTCCGGCCGCGCGACAGCTACGATCAGCGGTTGATCGCGGCGACCCTCGACATCACGCCCGAACCGGCCTCCCAGCGCTGGCTGTTCGACGTGTTCGGAAATTGTGTGGCCGTCACGACCTTCGACATCCGCGCCGAAGTCCTGACCTTCGATTGCGGCATCACCCTCGACCACACGCCGGAACACGCGCCGGTGTTCCCGCTCGCACCGCACGCGACGCACTATCCGTTCGGCTACGGTGCCGAGGACATGCCGGATCTCGCCCGCTCGATCGAGCGGCAATGGCCCGACCCGCGCCACGAGGTCGATGCCTGGGCGCGAAGCTTCCTGCCGCCTCAGGGACGCATCCCCACGCAGGAATTGCTGGCCGCCATGACGCGCAGCGTACGCGCGAACTTCACCTATCTGGCCCGTGCCGAGAAGGGCGTGCAGGATCCGCTGACGACGCTGCGCACGAAGCTCGGATCGTGCCGGGACTTCGCCGTGCTGATGATGGAGGGCGTGCGCGCGCTGGGCATGGCCGCCCGGTTCGTCTCCGGATATCTCTACAATCCCCGGAACGACCGCGCCCGCCACGTGGGCGGCGGCTCCACCCATGCGTGGCTGCAGGTCTACCTGCCCGGCGCGGGCTGGGTCGAGTTCGACCCGACCAACGGCATCGTCGGCAACCGCGACCTGATCCGCGTGGCGGTGGCCCGCGACCCCGCTCAGGCCGTTCCGCTGCACGGCTCCTTCTTCGGCCTCAGCAGCGACGATCTCGGCATGCGCGTCGATGTCAACGTGGTGGAATTGCCCGCCGACGGGACGACGGCCCACAGCCTGCAAGGGCTGCCGCCGCCCCTCGCGCGTTGAGCACGGGTGAGCATCCGGATCCGGGACAGGCATGCGCGGCGAGTGCGCGCGGAAGGCGACAGAGCAAGGTGGCCGCGATGAAGATCAGGACGGGTTTCGAGATTGCGTTCACGCTGTCGCAGCCAACACCGATGATTTTGATGCTCAGCGTCCATCCTTCACGGATGCCGGACGTGACGACCCCGCATGAAATCGGCTTCGATCCGCCGCTCCAGGCTCGCGAATACCGCGACGCCTTCGACAACATCTGCCACCGGATCGTCGCGCCGCCCGGACAGCTGACGATCTCGACGGACCTCATCGTTGACGATACGGGGCTGCCCGATCCGGTCGTGCCGGAGGCCCGCCAGATCCCGGTCCAAGATCTGCCCGACGATGTCCTGATCTTCCTGCTAGGCTCACGCTACTGCGACACCGACAGGCTCTCGCAGACGGCGTGGTCGCTGTTCGGCACCACGCCGGAGGGCTGGGCGCGCGTCCAGGCCATCGTCGACTACACGCACGAGCGGATCCGCTTCGACTACCAACGCGCCGATGCCACGAGGAGTGCGCATGACGCCTTCATGCAGCGCGAGGGCGTGTGCCGGGACTTCGCGCATCTGGCGATCGCCCTGTGCCGGTGCATGAACATCCCGGCGCGCTATGCCACCGGCTATCTGGGCGACATCGGCGTGCCGAAGGATCCGGCGCCGATGGACTTCTCCGCGTGGTTCGAGGTCTACCTCCACGGGCCCGACGGACCGCGCTGGTACACGTTCGACGCCCGCCACAACCGGCCCCGGATCGGTCGCATCGTCATGGCCCGCGGCCGCGACGCCACCGATTGCGCGATCTCGACCAATTTCGGCTACGCCCACCTCGCACGGTTCGACATCCACACCGACGAGGTGACCTGAGCAAGCCGCGGGCCCTGGCCCGAGCCGCGGCGCACCGTACGGTCGAGCGGCCCTGCGTATTCCGCCCAACAGCAAATTCATGGCGGATGTGTGGAACTGCCTGCCTATGCTCACGCTTGTAAAGGCAAAGGTTATCGCACAGGCAGGCCACTCATGAAGACCTCGGTCACCGCACTCGGCGCGCTCCTCGGCGTGGCTGTTCTTGCCGCAACGCCAGCCCTCGCCGCTTCGTCGTACGATCCCTTCGGTACGGACGGCTCCGACGAGTACTACTCGGATCAGGGACAGTACGGTTACCAGGGCACTTACGCCCCGGGCTATGGTCAGGGCGTGCAGGCGGCGCCGCAGGCGCAGGTCCAGCCGATCCCCCGTGAGGTCGTGGCGTTCAACGCGAACTACGCGCCCGGCACCATCGTGGTCTCCACCGCCGAGCGCCGCCTGTACTTCGTTCTGGGCGATGGTCAGGCGATCCGGTACGGCGTCGGCGTCGGTCGCCCGGGCTTCAGCTGGAGCGGCACCAACAAGATCACCGCCAAGCGCGAGTGGCCGTCGTGGACGCCCCCGAAGGCCATGATCGCCCGCCGTCCCGACCTGCCGCGCTACATGGCCGGCGGCATCGAGAACCCGCTCGGCGCCCGTGCCATGTATATCGGCAGCACCGAGTATCGCATCCACGGCTCCAACGAGCCGGACACGATCGGTCAGGCGGTGTCGTCGGGCTGCATCCGGATGACCAATGACGACGTCACCGACCTCTACGAGCGTGTGAAGGTCGGCGCCAAGGTCGTCGTTCTGAACTGAATTCGATCCGGCGGGACCACCCTCGCGGACCCCGCCCCCACGAGACCGGCCGCGCCACCCATCCGGGTGCGCGGCCCTTTCCGTTACGGGACGACGCGCCCGACAGCGGTCTGCGGCGGGCTGAACGAGGCGATCGGCATGTCGCAGAAGCAGCGCACGCCGAGGGGCCGCGGGCCGGGCAGAGGACACGAGAACGGCTTCGGTCCGGTGATGCCCTGCTGGACCGCATCGCAGTTGTAACCGACGGGGGCGCGCTGCGCCCGGCGGGGGACAGGCCGGTATTCGCCGTCGTAACCCGGATCGTCGTAATATTGGGCCCGCGCCGCGCCGGCCGGCAACGCGGCCGCGAGCGCCAGCGCGGCGATCGCGAGCCGGAACGGACCACGCAGGCCGGATCGGCCCGAAACAGTAAGGCGCATCCCTGATTCCTTCGCTCGGCGCGGACTCAACGCGTCCGCCCGCCGGCTCTCGGCGGCAATACCGGCGAAAACGAGACGACCCGCCCCCGGAGCCCGGGAACGGGTCGCAGCCCCGTTGATCGGTGCAGGCCTCAGTGCGTCGCGCGCTCGGCGGCGTCCTGGGCGTCCTGGGCCGTCTGCTTGGCGGCGTCCTGGCCCTGCTCCATGGCCTTGCGGGCCTCGTCGGCCCCCTGCTGCATCGCCGACTTGGCACGCTCGGCGCCCTGCTGCATCGCGCTCTGCGCGAGACCGCTGAACTCCTTGGCCTGCGCCTGGATGGCGGCGAACTGGCTGCGCACGAACTCAGCCTGGTGCTGCATGGCCTCCTGAACGTCCTTGGCGCGAACCAGCTTCTGGGCAAGATCGAAGGCCGCGTTCACGTTCTGCTCGGCATACTCGAAGCCGCGCGAGGAGACGTCCAGCGCGTTGGATCGGGCCATTTCGGCCGAACCCTGCACGGTATCGGCCGTACGGCGGGCCGCGCCGATGAAGCTGTCGAAGGCCTTGCGGGCCTGCTCGACGCTCTTCTCGGCAAAGTCACGCATCTCGGCCGGGACTTCGTAATTCGGGGGGTTGCTCATTCTACGTCTCCTCTCTTGATTGCTCTGTGGATGGCGCTTTGTGCGGTGCACAATATCTGATTCGCCGCCTTATGCCACCCACGCCCATGGCGTTAAGGTTGCCATGACGTAAACGTGTGACGGTTGCGCCCAGAGTCCAGCGTCGCGGCGCAAGGGAGTTTACAATAGGGCTACGGTCACGGGCGTTTCTCGGGCAAAGCGAGCCCATGGAACGTGACGGATCGCGTTAGGGTTCGAGGTCGCGGGCTTTGGAGACGACAGTGACACCGATGGCCGGTGCAGCCCAGCCCGGGCTGGCGACTGCCTTCGCGGCCTGGGCGCGCGTGCCGGCCCTGGCCGCCACGCTCGGCGCTCGGGACACCGTGCATTTCGTGGTCGACCCGTCGGCGGGGCAGATCCTGTACGCGTCCGATGCGGCGGCGCCCTTGGCCGACACCCTGACCGGCTCCGCGCTCGTCGGTTTGATCCGTCAGATTGTTGCCGCGACCGCAGGGGACGCCGCGCCCCGCCTCGCGCGCCTCCGTTTGGATGTCCGCCGCATCGCCCCACCGGCACTGTGCTGGCTGGCGCGCGGTACTCAGGCGGACGGTCGTCCCGCCATCCTCGTGGTACCGACCACGCCCATGACGACCGCCCGCGCCCGGCCGGTCCGCCCCGTCGCGCCCCCGGCGAGCGCAAGCGCGCCGCCGGCGCATCCGCAGGCGACGCCATCCGCGATGGGGCGGGACAACCGCTTCCTGTGGCGCATCGATGCCTCGGGTGTCCTGACCACCCTCACCGGGCCGGAGGCCCTCGCGGGCCTCGTGGGGCAGCGGTGGCAGGACATGGCGGCGACAGGCCTCCTGTCCGAAGCCGACTCCGTGCTGGCGGCCCTGCGCGACCGGCGAACCTTCCGCGGCGAACCGGCGGTGCTCGATGCCGGCACCGGGCCGTTCCGGGTCGATCTCTCCGGCGCCCCTCTGGGGCGGGGTGATGCGGCGTTCTCCGGCTTCGGCGGGTTCGGCCTGATCCGGAGCGCGCCGAACGCGATCAAGGTCGTCGCCGAGCCCGCGGCGCCGACGCCGGAATCTTCGGTTTCGGCGCCCGCGTCGCCTATCCCCGAGCCCGTCGAAGTCGAAAGGCCGGTCGCGCCTGCGCCGGATCTCATCGCAACACCGCTCTCGACTGATGAGCATGCCGCCTTCCGGGAAATCGCCCGGGCGCTGGGCGCACGCTATGCCGGCGACGAGGTCGATCCTGAATCAGGGGCGCCGAAGGCCGAGAGCGGCGCGGTGATGCCGTTCCCCGCGCCGCAGACCAATCCGGCGGATCTGCCCTTGGCCTCCGAGGAGGCCAGCACGGAAACCGACGGGGCCAGTGTCGAGCCGCCCGTGGACGTGGCCGCTCCTCCGCAGGCCGACCTTCTCACGGGTCTGCCGCTGCCGACGCTGATCCACCACAACGGCACCATCGTCGCCGCCAATCGCGGCTTTCTGGATCTGACAGGCCATCCCGACCTGCCGAGCCTCGCCCGCACCGGGCTCTCCGGACTTCTCCCGGGTCTCCCGCCTTCGGACGCGCTTGGCGACGCGCTTGGCGACGCGGCACGCCGGACCACGGTGAAGACGGTCGAGGGCCATACGCGTCCGGTGGAACTTCTGAGCGGCGCCTTCAGCTGGGCAGGCGCCGCTGCGACGTGCCTGATCGCGCGCCCGGTCGATGAGGCCGATGTCGCGGATGCGCTCACCGCCGAGCGCCTCGCCCGCGCCGCCCAGACGGAACGGACGGCCCGTGCCGAGGCGGCCCTGGACGCACTGGAGATCGGGGTCGTCACCGTCGACGGGGCCGGCCGCATCGTCGCGTTGAACCACGCCGCGGCCGATCTGTTCGGATGCGATCCGCGCGAGGTCGTCGGCGGCAGTTTCGTCAGCCTGTTCGACCGTCAGAGCGTCCTGACGATCGCCGATGCCCTGCGCGGCGCGGCCCCGGAGCGGCGCTCCATTGTCCTGGCCGGCAAGCCGATGTCGCTCGCCGTCGCGGGGCCTCTTGGACGACGGGTGGTCACGCTCGACCATGCCGGTCGCGCGGCGCCCGGAGAGGCGGGCGCAGCCAGTCGCCCGGAAACCGTGCCGGGCGGCGGAGAGGCCTTGAGCCGGCTCGACGGCGCCGTGCGCGGCCCCGTCACCGGGATGATCGATCTGGCAAACGCGATGCTGAAGGAGCCCTTCGGGCCCCTCGGCGACACGCGCTACAGGGACTGCCTGGCGGAGATCAAAGCGTCGGGCGAGACGATCCTGGAACGGGTCGGCAAGCTTCTGGATCTTGCCGCAGTCGAGGCCGGTTCGCTGCGCCTCGAACCCCGCGCTCTCGACCTCAACGACGTCGTGGCGGGTTGCGTCGCCCGCCTTCAGGGCGAGGCAGCGCGGGGCCGGGTCGTCATGCGGACGAGCTTCTCCACCGATCTCGGCGACTTGGAAGCCGACGAGCGCTCGGTCAGCCGCGCGGCCAGCCTCGTGATCGAGAACGCGATCCGACGCTCCGCCGCCGGAAGCCAGATCATCGTTTCCACCGGGTCGGCGGAACGGGCGGCCGTTGCCCTGCGGGTGCGCGGTACCGGCGCCGGGCCTGCTCCGCGGGTGGAAGACCCGAAGGAATCCGTCGAGGACGGGCTGGCACTGCCGCGCGCCCTTGTGGAGGCCAACGGCGGCCGCCTCCAGCTCTCCGCACGCCCGGAAGACGGCACGCTCGTGGAAATCATCATGCCGACGCGACGGGTGGCGAACGGATAGGTCCCTGGCCGATCGCGCGCCGACGCGTCCCCGAAAGCGCGCCCCTGTACCGGCCATCGTCCGGGGGCGGAAACAGAGGACGGCGGGTGATCGTTCGCCGGGCTCCCCGCGCTTGACAGCGCAGCATCGAAGCCTCAATCAGCTCTTACATTGTGCCCAATTTATTTACGGGACTTGATCTGAGCGCGCGCGAAACCGCGATCATATCGTCATCGTAAATTGTAGGCTACATTACTTTGGAAGTCCTGGCTGCGCGGCCGCCACCGCGATACGATCGGGCACCAATCAGGGATGGAACGCCATGCAAGGCAAGGTCATCGAGGTGAAGGACGCGTGGCGTGAGGGCGCTCACGTCGACGATTCCAAGTATCGAGAGATGTATGCGGCGTCCGTCGCCGATCCGAATGCGTTCTGGGCCGAGCACGGCAAGCGCATCGACTGGATGACGCCGTTCTCCACCGTGAAGAACACCAGCTTCGAGCCCGGCAAGGTCTCGATCAAGTGGTTCGAAGACGGCAAGACCAACGTCGCCCATAACTGCATCGACCGTCATCTGGAGACCCGCGGCGACCAGACCGCGATCATCTGGGAAGGCGACAATCCCGACGAGTCGAAGCACATCACTTACCGGGAGCTGCACGCGCAGGTCTGCCGGATGGCCAACGTCCTGCGCAATCGCGGCGTCGGCAAGGGCGATCGGGTCACGCTCTACATGCCGATGATCCCGGAGGCCGCCTACGCGATGCTCGCGTGCGCGCGGCTCGGGGCGATCCACGCCATCGTGTTCGGCGGCTTCTCCCCCGACTCGCTGGCGTCGCGCATCCAGGGGTGCGGCTCCAAGCTGGTGATCACCGCCGACGAGGGCCTGCGCGGCGGCCGCAAGGTGCCGCTGAAGGCCAATGTCGACGAAGCGATCAAGCGGCTCGACGCGGATCTCGTCGACCACGTGATCGTCGTGCGCCGCACAGGCGGCAGCGTCTCCATGGAGGCGGGCCGGGACGTCTATTACGACGAGGCCGCCGAGCAGGTGACCGACGAGTGCCCCGCCGTGGCGGTGGAGGCCGAGCATCCGCTCTTCATCCTGTATACCTCGGGCTCGACCGGTCAGCCGAAGGGCGTGGTGCACACCACGGGCGGCTACCTCGTCTACGCGTCGATGACGCATGAGTACGTCTTCGATTACCGCGAGGGCGACGTGTACTGGTGCACCGCCGATGTCGGCTGGGTCACCGGCCACAGCTACATCGTGTACGGACCGCTCGCCAACGGCGCGACGACGCTGATGTTCGAGGGCATCCCGACCTATCCGTCGACGTCCCGCTTCTGGGAAGTGATCGACAAGCACAAGGTCAACATCTTCTACACGGCGCCCACCGCCATCCGCTCGCTGATGGGCGGCGGCGAGGGGCCGGTGAAGAAGACTTCGCGGGCTTCGCTGCGCGTGCTCGGCTCCGTCGGCGAGCCGATCAACCCGGAAGCCTGGGAATGGTACTACAACGTCGTCGGCGACAAGCGCTGTTCGATTGTCGACACGTGGTGGCAGACCGAGACCGGCGGCATCCTGATCACTCCGCTGCCGGGCGCCACCGCGCTCAAGCCCGGCTCGGCAACCCGGCCGTTCTTCGGCGTGACGCCCGAGATGGTCGATGCCGAGGGCAAGGTTCTGGAAGGGGCCTGCGAGGGCAATCTCTGCATCGCCGATTCCTGGCCGGGCCAGATGCGCACGGTCTACGGCGACCACGAGCGGTTCGAGCAGACCTACTTCTCGACCTATCCGGGCAAGTACTTCACCGGCGACGGCGCCCGGCGCGATGCGGATGGCTATTACTGGATCACCGGACGCGTTGACGACGTCATCAACGTCTCGGGCCATCGCATGGGCACCGCAGAGGTCGAATCCTCGCTGGTCGCCCACCCGAAGGTCGCCGAGGCGGCGGTCGTGGGCTACCCGCACAACGTGAAGGGCCAGGGCATCTACGCCTACGTGACCCTCAACGACGGCGAGGAGGGCGACGACGCCCTGCGCAAGGAGCTGGTGACCTGGGTCCGCAAGGATATCGGGCCGATCGCCTCTCCGGACCTGATCCAGTTCGCGCCGGGTTTGCCGAAGACCCGCTCGGGCAAGATCATGCGCCGGATCCTGCGCAAGATTGCCGAGGACGATTTCAGCTCGCTCGGAGACACCTCAACCCTGGCCGAGCCGGCCGTGGTCGACGACCTGATCGAGAACCGGCAGAACCGGGCCTGATCGCATCCGCGCCGCGGCCATAGCGGCGCGGGTTCGGACCGGGACGGGTGCCGGGGCGGCGCCCGTCTCCAACAAGAACCACGAACTTCAACGCGATGAACCGGGGGGCCAGAGTGCCCTCGCGGGAGGAAAAGCCATGAGCGGCACGACACTCGGCCTTCGAGGGCGCACGGCGCCCCCGGGAACACGCGCACTCGGAACGGAGGTCGATCCGCAGGTCGAGCGGATTGTCCGGACACCCGAATTCCAGCAACTCGTCCATGAGCGCACCCGCTTCGCCTGGACGCTGACCATCCTGATGCTGGTGGTCTATTTCGGCTTCATCGGGCTCATCGCCTTCGACAAGTCGCTGCTCGCCGTGAAGGTTGGCGGCACCGCCTCCCTCGGGCTGTTCGCGGGCGTCTTCGTGATCCTGTTCGCTTTCGCGCTGACCGGCGTCTACGTGGCCCGGGCCAACACGCGCTTCGACGCGCTGAGCGCCGCCCTCAAGCGGAGCGTCGCCCGATGAACCGGCTCCTCCTCGGCCTGACGCTCGGCACGATCGCCGCCAGCGCGGCCTATGCCGCCGGCCCGGATCTCGGGGCCGTGCAGCAATCGGTCACGAACTGGCCGGCCATCCTGATGTTCCTGTTCTTCGTGCTGCTGACGCTCGGCATCACCTACAAGGCCGCGAAGGGCACGAAGTCCGCCGCCGACTTCTACGCGGCGGGCGGCGGCATCTCGGCGGGGACCAACTCCCTGGCGATTGCCGGCGATTACATGTCGGCCGCCTCGTTCCTCGGCATCTCCGGCCTCGTCTACACCTCGGGCTTCGACGGGCTGATCTATTCCACGGGCTTCCTGGTCGGCTGGCCGATCGTGCTGTTCCTGATCGCGGAGCGCCTGCGCAACCTCGGCAAGTTCACCTTCGCGGACGTGGCGAGCTTCCGCCTCGACCAGACGTCGATCCGCATCATCTCGGCGGTGGGCACCCTCGTGGTGGTGGCGTTCTACCTGATCGCCCAGATGGTCGGCGCCGGGAAGCTGATCCAGCTCCTGTTCGGCCTGCCCTATCTCTACGCGGTGATCATCGTCGGCGTCCTGATGATCGTCTACGTCGCCTTCGGCGGCATGAAGGCGACCACCTGGGTGCAGGTGATCAAGGCCTGCCTGCTCCTCGGCGGCGCGACCTTCATGGCGGGCGCAGTGCTGTTAAAATACGGCTTCAACCCCGAGATGCTGTTCGCGAACGCCGTGCAGGTTCACCCGAAGGGCGACGCCATCATGGCGCCGGGCGGACTCGTGTCGAACCCGGTGGAGGCGATCTCCCTCGGCGTCGGCCTGATGTTCGGCACCGCCGGCCTGCCGCACATCCTGATGCGGTTCTTCACGGTCTCGGACGCGCAGGCCGCGCGCAAGTCGGTGTTCTACGCCACCGGCCTGATCGGCTACTTCTACATTCTCACCTTCATCATCGGCTTCGGCGGCATCGCCCTGCTGATGTCCGATCCGGTCTACTTCAAGCTCGGCGCGGCCGGGACCTTCGACAAGCTGAAGGACATGATCGGCGGCACCAACATGGTGGCGGTGAACCTCGCCAACGCCGTGGGCGGCCCGTACTTCCTCGGCTTCATCTCCGCCGTGGCCTTCGCGACCATCCTGGCCGTGGTGGCGGGCCTGACGCTCGCCGGCGCCTCGGCGATCAGCCACGACCTCTACGCCCAGGTGATCGCCCGCGGGCGCACCACCGAGAAGCACGAGGTCAACCTGTCGAAGATCTCCGCGGTGGTGATCGGCATCGTGGCGATCTACCTCGGCTACGTGTTCGAGAACCAGAACGTCGCCTTCATGGTGGGCCTGGCCTTCGCGGTGGCGGCGAGCTGCAACTTCCCGGTGCTGGCCATGTCGATCCTGTGGCGCGGCACCACCACCTGGGGTGCGCTGGCCGGCGGCCTCGTCGGCCTGCTCGCCGCGGTGATCATGGTGGTGCTGTCGAAAGCCGTGTGGGTGACGACGCTGGGCAACCCGGCCCCGCTCTTCCCCTACGACAACCCGGCTTTGTTCTCGATGCCGTTGGCCTTCGCGACGATCTGGGTCGTGTCGCTCATGGACAAGTCCCGCCGGGCCCAGCGCGAGCGGGCCGCCTTCGAGGCGCAGTATGTGCGCTCCGAGACGGGCATCGGGGCGTCCGGCGCCCACGCGCACTGACCTCAACCAGACGCGTCGGACAGGCGGAGGGCGCGGCGCGAGCCGCGCCCTTCGTCGTTCCGGTGACAACTCGGCGCGCACCTGTGTTGATGAGGCTCTTCACAATCGCTTTACCGGTTGACCCGCCACGCCCTTGAGATAACGCATAGGTGATCTGCGCTTTGCGCAGGGCCGCCCGGGAGCGGGCCGGGAAAGGGCGATCCCATCGTCGGGCCGCCCATATGCGTTTGGGAGGACGTGTCTTATGGCTGTGGCAACCGCGATCCCGCGGGCCGGAGACGCCGCGAGGCCGATGACTTCGGCCGAGAAGCGGGTGATCTTCGCGTCCTCGCTCGGTACTGTGTTCGAGTGGTACGATTTCTATCTGTACGGCTCTCTGGCGGCGATCATCGGCGCGCAGTTCTTTTCTGCCTATCCACCCGCCACGCGCGACATCTTCGCGTTGCTCGCCTTCGCGGCCGGCTTCATCGTCCGTCCGTTCGGCGCCCTGGTCTTCGGCCGCATCGGTGATCTCGTCGGACGCAAATACACGTTCCTGATCACGATCCTGATCATGGGCCTGTCGACCTTCATCGTCGGCATCCTGCCCAACGCGGCCACCATCGGCATCGCGGCTCCGATCATCCTGATCGTCCTGCGCCTCGCCCAGGGCCTCGCCCTCGGCGGCGAGTATGGCGGCGCCGCCACCTACGTCGCCGAGCACGCGCCCAACGGCCGGCGCGGGTTCTATACGAGCTGGATCCAGACGACCGCGACCCTGGGCCTGTTCCTGTCGCTCCTCGTGATCCTCGCGACCCGGACCTTCACCGGCGAGGCCGCCTTCGCCGAGTGGGGCTGGCGCATCCCGTTCCTGGTCTCGGTGCTGCTGCTCGGCATCTCGGTCTGGATCCGCCTCCAGCTGTCGGAATCTCCGGCCTTTCAGCGGATGAAGGACGAGGGCAAGACCTCGAAGGCACCGCTCACCGAGGCCTTCGGCCAATGGCGCAATGCGAAGTTCGCGATCATCGCCCTGTTCGGCCTCGTCGCCGGTCAGGGTGTGGTCTGGTACACGGGCCAGTTCTACGCGCTGTTCTTCCTGCAATCGATTCTCAAGGTCGACGGCTATACCGCCAACCTGCTGATCGCGTGGTCGCTGCTCCTCGGCACCGGCTTCTTCGTGGTCTTCGGCTGGCTGTCCGACAAGATCGGCCGCAAGGTCATCATCCTGGCGGGCTGCGCCATCGCGGCGGCGACGTTCTTCCCGATCTTCAAGGGCATCACCTCCACGGCCAACCCGAAGCTCGAGGCGGCGATCGAGAACGTGAAGGTGACGGTGACGGCCGATCCGGCCGCCTGCGGAAACCTGTTCAACCCGGTCGGAACCCGGGTGTTCACCGCGCCCTGTGACCTCGCCCGCGACTTCCTGTCGAAGTCGTCGGTGCGCTACACCACTGCTGCCGGGGCGGCCGGACAGCCCACGACCATCCGGGTCAACGATACGGAGATCCCCTATCCGCAGGGGGGCAACGTCGAGGCCAACAAGGCCACGACCGCGGCACTCCAGGCCGCGGGCTACCCGAAGGCGGGTGACCCTGAGATCGTCAAGATGTCGAATCCGTTCGACATCTTCCGGCCGCAGGTCGCGCAGGTGATCGGCCTGCTGTTCATCCTCGTGCTCTTCGTCACGATGGTCTACGGCCCGATCGCCGCCATGCTGGTGGAGTTGTTCCCGACCCGGATCCGGTACACCTCGATGTCGCTGCCCTACCATATCGGCAACGGCTGGTTCGGCGGCCTGCTGCCGGCGACCGCCTTCGCCATGGTGGCCCAGACCGGCGACATCTATTTCGGCCTCTGGTACCCGATCGTCATCGCGGTCGCGACCGTGATCATCGGCATCCTCTTCGTGCCGGAGACCAAGGATCGCGACATCTTCGCGGATACCTGAGCGGCGCAAACCGGCCAAACGAACCACGCGTCGACGACGCCCAGGCAGTTCCCACTGCCTGGGCGTTTCCATTTCCACAGAGATGTCCGCGCCCCTTCGGGCAGAGGGCCGCCGGTCACGGACCCGTGCCGGGTCGTGGCCGCAAGGCGGGCCGGGCCGTCTCGGCTTGTGTCGGACCCGCAACGCGACGGCGGAATCGCAATCCGTGCGGTCTGTCACGGATTGCGTTGCGGCGGATCCTATACAGAGGTCTCAAGTATCGACGGCAGACGGAACCATCACCGTCGAAACGGCGAGCCGACACGGAATGTCCTGATTTCCGACCACCACGCTGCAAGCAGTCAATGACTGCAACTTTCAGTCCGTTTCTCGGCCAATGCCGGTCGTCCAACAACTCCGCCGGCCGCCGGAAACTGTCCGAAATTTAATCTTTCGCCGATCGCCCCGGCGGAACCTTAGCGGCACAAGGCCGTATAAGGTTCCCCTACGATCCAGGGCCCCTGGGAATTCCATCGTGAACGATGTCGTGCCACATTTGCGCCGTCAGCCTCATCGGAAGCTGCATCTTCTACTTCTAATTATCTGGATGGCCGTGGCTCTGGGCTTGTGGGCGCTGATCAACACCCTCGCCGGGCGGCTGGTTTGGTGGTGGTGACGCTGGTTACAGCCCGCGATTGTTCTCGGGATAGTCGGTGAGATAGGCGCCGAGCAGATATCCCGCCTGATGGGCCGTCAGGTATCCCAGCATGATCAGAACGTGCAGCAGGTCGAGGCCGTAAACGGACATGAAAATGGTCATCGCAGTGAACATGACCACCGATGAGGTCATGGCGATGATCATCACCGAATAGGAGCGGCCGATCAGCGCTCCCACGAGAAACAACAGCGCTGCGACCACCATCTCGTCACCCAACCCGGATTCGTTCCAGGAAGTTCTTCTCACGAGCTTCCGGCGCACATCTGGGCAATGATGGCGTGCAGCCGAGAAAATATCAACCCGCTCCGCAGATGCCACCCATATTCGCAAAGATGGGGGTATTTGTTCGGCAATAATGCTCAAAAAATAGCATTCATCGTTACGGGACATCCATTGCTGAGCTTCGGCACAGGCCACGCTTGTTCACGGCAATGCTGAGAGACATCGCAGCCCGAACAAAAATCGCCGTGCCCGCTCCAATCCGTGCGGATCGTTAACGGAAGCGCGGCGGCGCCGCGCGACGGACAGGCCTCTCGGCGGTGCTGGGGCACGGAGGCACGGGAGCGTCACGTCGTGACCCTCCCGACTCCGCCCGATCAATGCCGGAAGTGACGGTGGCCGGTGAGGACCATGGCCAAGCCGGCCGCATCGGCGGCCGCGATGACGTCCGCATCGCGCATCGAACCGCCGGGCTGGATCACCGCCGTCGCGCCCGCTTCGGCGGCCGCCATCAGCCCGTCCGCGAACGGGAAGAACGCGTCCGACGCCACCACCGAGCCGACCGCCAGGCTCTGGGACAGTCCGAGGCGCTTCGCACCCTCGGCAGCCTTCCAGGCGGCGATGCGCGAGGAATCGACCCGGGACATCTGACCCGCGCCGATTCCCACCGTCGCGCCGGCCTTGGCGTACACGATGGCGTTCGACTTCACGTGCTTGGCCACCCGATAGGCAAACCGGAGATCGGCCAGTTCGGCCTCGCTCGGCGCCCGCTTGGTGACGACCTTGAGCGGCATGTCGTCGACGACCACCGCATCCCGGCTCTGGACCAGCAGACCGCCGGCGAGCGTCCGCACGGTCTCGCCGGGGGCTCGCGGGTCAGGCAGTCCGCCGGCCAGAAGCAGGCGCAGGTTCTTCTTGCCCGCGACGATGGCCGCGGCCTCGGGCGTGGCATCCGGGGCGATGATCACTTCGGTGAAAATCTCGACGATCCTGCTGGCCGCCTCGGCGTCGAGCGTCCGGTTGAGGGCGACTATGCCGCCGAAGGCCGAGGTCGGGTCACAGCTCAGAGCCCGCTCGTAGGCTTCGAGCAGGCTGGTGCCTTCCGCGACGCCGCACGGATTGGCATGCTTGATGATCGCCACGGCGGCGGTCCGGGCCGGATCGAACTCGGCCACGCACTCGTAGGCGGCGTCCGTGTCGTTGAAGTTGTTGTAGGACAGCTCCTTGCCCTGGAGCTGCCGGGCGGTGGCCACACCCGAGCGGACCTTGCCGGGCGCGCGGTAGAAGGCGGCCGCCTGATGAGGGTTCTCGCCGTAGCGCAGCGCCTGACCGAGGGTGCCGCCGAAGGCGCGGAACTGGGCCGGCGCATCCGTGCCGAAGCGGCCGGCCATCCAGTTGGCGATGGCGGCATCATAGGCCGCGGTGCGGGCAAAGGCCTTCTGCGCCAGGCTCCGGCGCATTTCCGCGCCCAGGGCGCCGTCATGCGCCTCCAGTGCGGCCAGCACGCCGGCATAATCCGACACGTCGGTGACCACGGCCACATCCGCGTGGTTCTTGGCCGCCGCACGGATCATGGCCGGGCCGCCGACATCGATGTTCTCGATGCAGTCGGCATCCGATCGGTCGGCCGCGATTGTGGCCTCGAACGGGTACAGGTTGACCACCAGCAGATCGATTGCGCCGATCCCGTGGGCGGCGAGCGCGGCCTGATGCTCCGGGTTGTCGCGGATGGCGAGCAATCCACCGTGAACCGCCGGGTGCAGCGTCTTGACCCGGCCGTCCATCATCTCCGGAAAGCCCGTGAGATCGGCCACCTCGGTGACAGGCAGGCCGGCCTCCTGCAGGGCACGATGCGTGCCCCCGGTTGAGACCAGCGCGATGCCGCGGGCGTGGAGCGCCCGGGCAAAGTCGACGAGGCCGGTCTTGTCCGAGACCGAGAGGAGCGCGCGGGAGACCCGCACCTGATCGTGCGCCATAGCTTCGTGCCGAAAGTTCGAGATTTTCCGGCGCGGTAGCATGGAAACGGTGAGCCCGGCCAGCCGGCTCCCTCAGGGTGCCACCCCGCGCAGCGGTGCGGACGCCTGACGCTCGAAGCTCCAGCGGACCTCCACGTCCTCGGAGACGCGCAGGTGCAGCACTATCTGGTCGGTGCGGCGCGGCCCCGTCAGGCCCGAGAAGTAGACGCTCTCCTCGATGGCGATCTCGGCGTTCTCGGCGCGGAACACCCAGACCTCGCCGAGCGCCGAGGCGAGTTCGAGCCCGTCCGGGATGCCGCGCACCGCGATGCCGGGATGGAGATGGAAGCGGATCGCCACATCCTGCGGGCGCAACCGCCGCCCCCGGCTTTGCGCCTTGCCCTGGCGCAGGAAGGCGTCGCGGCCCTCCAGCCGCACCGACGCGTGGAACAGCTGCCAGCGGCGCTCGTGCACGATACCGAAATCGGGCGCGTAGCCGTTGTGCCGGGCCGCGAGGACGACGCTGTCGGCCTCCTCGGCGCGCTCGGCGGCCACCGCCGAGGGCCCGCTCAGCACCACGGGCCCGCGCCGGCGAATCAGCCAATCGGCCAGGAGCCGTTCGCCCCACCACCCGGTACGGGTGAGGAACCGGCACGACGAGCTGTGGGCGACCGAGGCCGTCGAGTGGGCCGGCGTCGAACGGGCGAGGAGGCGCAGATCCGCCCCGCTGGCCGGCAGGCCGCAATTGACCACGATGCGCTGGGGGCCGCTCGACATCTCGAAGGCGAGGCAGCCGGCCCCGGCATTCACCGAGTAGGGCAGCGGCGGGCACGCACCGACATCGGCCACGATCACGACCCGGCCGCCTTCCAGGCGCTCGTAGCCCGAGTTCGGCGCGTGCATCAGCGGCCGGGCGAGCGCGCCGTCGTAGACCAGCAGGGTCGCGAGGTGGTCCGCATCCGTGGCGCCCATGCCGTTGAAGTGGCTCAGCGAGGCGTCCGGGTGGCGCAGGAGTCGCAGCAGCGGCAACATCCGGTCGACGGCCCGCAGCAGCGCCATCGGCGGCTCGACGCTGCGGCTGAGGTAGCTCTGGCGCAGGGGCAGGAGGTCGAGGAGCAGATCCATGGCGAAGCGCGGGTCGCGGGACCGGTGGCCACCATCGGTCAGGATCTGGCGGTCGAGCTCCCGCGTCAGAATCCGGGTCGCTCGACGCAGGATCGGCTGAATGCCGTCGCAGCACAGGCCGGCGTAACAGAGCGCCACGGCGGCGTTCAGGCGCCATTGCGGTGGCACGCCCCGCCGCAGATCGCGCTCAAGTTGCTGCGCGTTGCGTCCGATCGCCTTGAGGAAGTTTTGGTAAAAGCCGTGATCGGCCCCCTCCAGCACGAGGGGCGACTGGCACAGGAACGAGATCAACCGGCGGGCCGCCACCGGCGTCTGCCGGGCGAGCGCCGCGTCCCCCCGGCCCGCGATGAAATCGGCCACGAAGGCGCGGGCATTGGCCCTGGCGAGGGCGGTGTCGGCGGCGCGCAGGTGGCGCAGCCAGCCGAAGCCGTAGAGTTCGTCAGCCCATTCCGGCGACGGCGCCGCGTAGTCGAAGGGTGAGCCGCCGCTCGCCGCGAGCGACCGGCCCGCGAAGACGAACAGCCCGGCATAGATGTCGTCCGCAAAGGTCGCGTCCGAGGTCCGCAGGTCCTGCGGGGCGATCACCAGTCCGGTCACCCGCATCCGGGCGAGGATGTCGGGCGGTGCGGTGACCCTGGCTCCGGCCGCGCGGCCCGCGCGTGCAGCTTCGCGCGCGACGAGCCGATAGAAGCGCCAGCGGTCAGGCCCCCAAGCCACGCGATCTCCGAGCTGCGCGTTTTCACAAGGCCCCAAGGCCTTGAGCCCTCGCGTACGAGGATCGGCTGGCACCCGTTTCGTAAGGCTAGTGGGGGCCTCTTAACCGGCGGTTTACGCTATGTCATGCCCGACGCCGTGAAGGCGACTGAGGACGGCACCGTCAGTCGTGGCGGCTCGTGACCTGGGCCGGATCGGCACAGCCGCGGAGCACGTCGTCAGGATGGAAGCTCGATCCTGTCCTGTCGGAGCCGGCATCCGGCCATGACACGGGCCAGCCCTCGGCGGAGCGGCTGCAGCGCAATCGATCCCGCGCCGGTCGGATCGGGTCACTTCGGCATGAGCGCGGCGTCGAACGCCGCCAGGTTCGACCGCATCAGGTCGAGATAGGTCGCTGCCGGACCGTCCGCCCCGGAGAGCGCGTCGGAATAGACCTTCCCGCCGATGCGGGCGCCGCTCTCGCGGGCGATCTGCTCCATCTGGCGCGGGTCGCTGATGTTCTCCAGAAACACCGCGGGTACGCGCTCGCGGCGAATCTGGCGGATGATCGACGCCACGTCCCGCGGGCTCGCCTCGCTGTCGGTGGAGACGCCCTGCGGCGCGATGAAGCGTAGGCCGTAGGCCGCCGCAAAATAGCCGAAGGCATCGTGGGTCGTGATGATCTGCCGCCGCTCCGGCGGGATTTGGAGGATCGCTGCCCGGACGTCCCGCTCCAGGGCATCGAGCTTGGCGAGGTAGCCGGCCGCGGCCTCCTGATAGGCGGCGGCATGGGCCGGATCGACCTTCACGAGGCCGTTCCGGATGTTCGCCACGTAGATCCGAACGTTGGCGATGCTCTGCCAGGCATGCGGATCGAAGGCGTGCTCACCGTGTCCGTGACCGCCCTCCCCGTGGACATGCTCGTCCTGCGCCGGGATCGGCGACACGCCCGTCGAGACGGTCACCACTGGGGCGCGCGTGCCGGAGGCGCGGATCAGCCGGTCGAGCCAGCCCTCCAGCCCGAGGCCGTTGACGAATACGATATCGGCCTCGGCGAGCTTGCGCGCGTCGGCTGGCGACGGGCTGAAGCCGTGAACGTCGGAATCGGGTCCGACCAGGGTGGTCACCGTCACGGACGCACCGCCGATCTGCCGGACGAGATCGCCCAGGATCGAGAAGCTCGCAACCGCCCGGATCGGGACGGTCTGCGTGGTGGCCACCGCCGGCACCCCAAGTCCGAGCCAGACGGACAGGACCGCGAGCGCCGCGATCCGGAATGTTGTTGCCACGCCCCGCACCGTTCCACCTTCCCGCGCCTTCGGTCGCACCTGCCACTAATGTAACATTGTTACATACACAAGCGGGATACATGCCCGGTCCCCAATGCGCGGCGTCGGACGCGTCGCGCCCCGTGGGTTCCGACGCTGTCCGGAGCGTCAAGATGGAGGATTCCATGTCCCGCCGTTTGAGAGCGAGCATCCTGGTAACAGGGGCCCTCGGCCTGGGTGTCGCCAGCGCGGCCGTTGCGCACGACCATGGACCCGACGGCTTCCGCGGTCACGGGCGCTGGAGTGCGCTCACGCCCGAGGATCGGGCGGCCTTCACGGATGCCCGCATCGCCGCCCTGCATGCCGGCCTGAAGCTCAACCCCGACCAGGAGAAGCTGTGGCCGCCCGTGGAAGCTGCAATCCGCGACATGGCCAAGATGCGCCAGCAGCGCCGCGAGGCGATGCGCGACCGCCCCAAGTTCAGCGACGATGCCCCAGCGGCCCTTCGGGCGATGGCAGATGCCGCGACGGCACGCGGAGAGGCCCTGCGCAAGCTGGCCGACGCGTCCCAGCCGCTCTACGCCAGCCTCGATCAGGACCAGAAGCGGCGCGCAACGATCCTCGCCCGGCCTATGGGCGGGCATGATCACGGCGGCTGGCATCGCGGCCGGGAGGGCGGCCGCGGTCCGGACGGCGACGACCGTTGAGCCAAAGGCCTTGATCCGCGGCGATGGCGGCGGCACACCGCTGCCGCCGCGCATCCTGCCCGAGGCCGGCGCTGATCCGACCTGGTAGGTTTCATGGCGCGCCTCCGCGGCGACACGGCTCCCCTCCTCGCGCGCCTCTGGCGCACCTGGCTGTACCCGCACCGGGCCACCCTTGCCGTGGTGCTGGTGCTGATCGCGCTGGTGGGCGCCTCGACCGGCCTCTACCCGGCGCTGATCAAGGCCGCCTTCGACGCCTTCGACCGGAAGGATGCGGCGGCCATCGCCTATGGGCCGCTGGTGGTGATCGTCGTCACCGCCACGCGCGGCTTCGCGCTCTATGGCCAGACCGTTCTGACGAACAGGGTGGTCACCCGGGTCGAGGCCGACATGCAGGCGGCGCTCTACGGGCACCTGATCGAGTCCGATCTCGCCCAGCTCGGCCGCGAGAGCCCGGCGGCGCTGACCCAGCGCTTCACCACCGATTTCGCCTTCATCAAGGAAGCGCTGACCCGCATCTCGACGGTGCTCCTGCGCGACATCGCCATGCTGATCGGCCTCGTGGCGGCGCTGATCTGGATGGATCCGGTGCTGACTCTGGTGGCCGGCGTCACGGTGCCGTTCGTGGCCGGACCGATCGGGCGGATCGGGAAGAAGCTCAGGCGGGTCTCGACCTCGACGCAGGAGCAGATGGGCGCCACCGCCAGCCTCATTTCCGAAAGCCTCCAGGGGGCACGGGTCGCCAAGACCTACGCCATGGAGGCCTACCTCAAGGGCCGCGCCGCGCAGGCCCTCGACGAGGTGCGCCGCCTCAAGATGAAAGCCGCCAATGCCCGCGGGCGTCTCGACCCGCTGCTGGAGATCGGGGGCGGCATCGCGGTGGCGGGGGTGCTCGTACTGGTCGGGCAACGGGTGCTGGCGGGGGAGAAGACGGTGGGCGACTTCACCGGCTACGTGGCGGCGCTGCTGCTCGCCGCGCAGCCGGCCCGGGCGCTGGGGAACCTCAACGCCATCCTGCAGGAGGCGGCCGCCGCCCTCAGGCGCTACTTCGACGTCATGGACGAGGCGCCGGAGATACGCGAGGCGCCCGACGCGCGGCCGCTCACCGTGTCCGCCGGGACGATCCGCTTCGACGGCGTGCGGTTCCGCTACCGGCCGGATGCGCCGGCCCTGGAGGGGATCGATCTGACGGTCCCGGCGGGCTCGGTCACGGCCCTGGTCGGACGCTCAGGCTCCGGGAAATCCTCGCTGCTCAACCTCGTCCCGCGGCTCTACGACGTGACCGAAGGCCGCGTGACCATCGACGGACAGGACGTCCGCGCGGTGACCCTCGCGTCCCTGCGCGCGGCGGTGGCGGTGGTGTCGCAGGAGGTGGTCCTGTTCGACGACACGATCGCGCGGAATATCGGCTTCGGCCGGCCCGGGGCGTCGCCTGCGGAGATCGAGGCGGCCGCCCGCGCCGCCGCGGCCCACGACTTCGTCGCGGCCCTCCCGGAGGGCTACGACTTCCGTGTCGGGCCCGGCGGCGGCCGACTGTCCGGCGGCGAGCGGCAGCGGGTGGCGCTGGCGCGCGCCTTCCTGAAGGACGCGCCGATCCTGCTCCTCGACGAGGCGACCTCGGCCCTCGATTCCGAATCGGAGCGTCTGGTCCAGGAGGCGCTGACCCGGCTGATGCGGGGCCGCACCACCCTGGTGATCGCCCATCGCCTCTCGACGGTGCGCGACGCCGATCAGATCGCCGTGATGGAATCGGGCCGCGTGATCGAGACCGGACGGCACGACGCCCTGCTCGCGGCCAGCGGCGCCTATGCACGCTTGCACCGGCTCCAGCTGTCGGAGCCCGCGACCGCCGAATAACGCGCGTGTGCGGTGACACCGTCATGCGCCGGCTCCGTAGATTCGCGCGCCGGAGCGCGCCATAAGGGCCTCAGTCGATAAGGACCAGACCGTGAGCGACCTGACGTTCGAGATCCAAAGTCATCCCGCCCCGCGGACCGCCGAGGAGCGGGCCGCGCTGATGGCGAATCCTGGCTTCGGCAAGGTGTTCACCGACCACATGGTGGTGGCGCGCTACACGGCCGGTCGCGGCTGGCACGATGCGCGGATCCAGGCCCGCGAGGCGATTCCCCTCGATCCCGCCTCCGCGGTGCTGCACTACGCGCAGGAGATCTTCGAGGGCCTCAAGGCCTACCGCACTGCCGATGGCGGCGCCGCCCTGTTCCGGCCCGACGCCAATGCGCGTCGCTTCCGGCACTCGGCCGAGCGCCTGGCGATCCCACCGTTTCCGGAGGATGCCTTCGTCGACGCGGTGCGCAAGCTCGTCGAGATCGACCGCGCCTGGATCCCCGACACGCCCGACGGTAGCCTCTATCTCCGGCCATTCATGATCGCCACCGAGGCGTTCCTGGGCGTCCGGCCGGCCTCCGAATACCTGTTCATCACCATCGCGTCGGCGGTGGGCTCGTACTTCAAGGACCCGAACAGCACCGTCACGGTCTGGGTTTCGGAGCATTACACGCGGGCCGCCCCGGGCGGCACCGGCGCGGCCAAGTGCGGGGGCAACTACGCGGCGAGCCTCGCCCCGCAATCCGAGGCCGCGGCCCAGGGGTGCGAGCAGGTCGTCTTCCTCGACGCGGTTGAGCGCCGCTACATCGAGGAACTCGGCGGCATGAACGTGTTCTTCGTCTTCGAGGACGGCACGCTGGTGACGCCGCCGCTCTCGGACAGCATCCTGCACGGCATCACCCGCGACTCGGTCATAACCCTGGCGCGGGAAGCCGGCCTGACCGTGAAGGAGGAGCCCTACACGATCGACGCGTGGCGCACCGACGTGCGAGAGGACCGCCTGACGGAGGCCTTCGCCTGCGGGACCGCCGCGGTGATCACGCCGATCGGCACCGTGAAGGGCCGCGAGGAGAGCTTCACAATCGGGAACGGCAAGGCCGGGCCCGTGGCCCAGCGGCTGCGGAGCCTTCTGGTGGACATCCAGCGGGGCAACACCAATGACGCCCATGGCTGGTTCCAGAAGATCTTTTAAGGCGTCTCGCCAGTTCGAACTCATGGCACGGGGGTCGAGCAGGCTTGGCTCGCACCCTCGGCGCGGCACCCGCACGTGCAACCCATCCCCGCATCGTGAGATGGCGCAGCGCAACGGAGGCCTCGCAGGAGGCCTCCGGACGGCCGCGCGATCCCTGGACCGCGCCTGCGAGGCTGCTGCCCAGCACCTCAGGATAAGAGGGATCGATCGGACAGGCCGCGTCACGCCACGGCGGTTGCGCCCGTGACCGTCGCGGCGGGGCAGGCTTCCGATGCGGCCATCATCGGCCCGTGGAACCCTGGCGTCCGATCCGATCTGCCGTCCGCCTTCCTGCCGCTGGTGACCGTCTACCGGTCCGAGCACGTCGAGACGCCGCTGCGCGACGCCCTGGATCTGAGCGACCTCTGCGGGCTGCCGGCCCGCCAGCTCAGCCGGTTCCGGGCCCGCCGCCTCGTCGTCCACGAGGTGCTGATCCGCGTGATGTCGGACCTGTCCGTGCCGGTCGGTGCGGTCTATGCCGATCTCGGCGTGAACTTCCGGGCCATCGTGTCCACGATCCTGCGCGAGGGCATCGAGCCCCGCCTCAGTGAGATCGAAGCAGCCCTCGCCCAAATCCGCGCCGAGGCCGACGCGCTACTCGATCGTGAAGTCGCCGCCATCCTCGACGAGACGCCGGCCCCGCAGCCGCCCGAGCCGCGCTGGCTCGATAGGCTCCTCGGACGCCGCCCCCCGGCGGTCGTGGCCCCGCGCGAGGATCTCGCGACCCGGTCCCTGCGTCATCTCGAGACTTGGCAGCGGCGCGCCGTCGAATCCGGCGACGGCCTGGAGATCGCCGCCTGCGAGGCCCTGCGCAGCGTGGTGTCCGGCCTCATCGCGCGGCAGAACACCTTGATCCGCGACGGATCCCTCATGCGGACCATCGCCGGTACGCTGGTCTCGAACGGCTACGGCAGCCGCCGCATCGGCGAGCTGATCGAGCCCTGGATCGCCGCAGTGGTGGAGGCGCATGGCTATCGCCGGCTGGCGCCGCAGGACTACCCGGTGGTGATGAACGTGAAAGGGGCCTCGGCCTCCGGCAAGAGCACGATCCGTCCCTACCAGCTCGGCCTCGCCAGACGTCTCGGCATGGCGTGGTCGGACTTCGCGGTGATCACACCCGACGTCTGGCGCAAGTACCTCCTCGACTACGACAGCCTGGGCGAGGCCTCCCGCTATGCCGGGACGCTGACGGGCTACGAGGTCGAGATCATCGACATGAAGCTCGACCGCTACGTCACCCGCAAGGCGGCCGAGCGGCGGATCTCGAACCTGCTCATCGACCGGTTTCGGTTCGACAGCTTCCAGGCCGAGGCCGGCTCTGACGGCGGCGGCCAATTGCTCACCCGGTTCGGCGACCGGGTCTACATGCAGTTCATGGTCACGCCCCCGGCCGACACCGTCGAGCGGGCATGGAAGCGGGGTGAGATGTTCGGCCGCTACAAGGCGGTGGAGGACCTGCTGGCGCACAACGTCGAGGCCTATACCGGCATGCCGCGCCTGTTCTTCAACTGGGCGCTCTCGCGCGACAAGCAGGTGGTCTGCGAGTTCCTCGACAACAGCGTGCCGCTGGGCGAGCGGCCGCGCACCATCGCGTTCTGGGCCGACGGGATCCTCAACATCCTCGACGTGAAAGGGCTGATCGACATCGACCGGTTTCGGAAGGTCGACATCTTCGCCCGCAGTCCCGAGGCGGTGTTCAAGGGCGCCGACCTTTCGGCATCCGCCAACACCACCTTCCTGCGCGAATGCCTGCGCCGGATGGCGATCGTCCGCTTCGTTCAGGCCGAGACCGGCCGTGCCATCCTGCGCCTCGATCGCGGACGGATCACCGCGCTGCATCCGGCCACCCTGGCGGCGGTGAAGGCGGGTCCGGACTGGGAGGCGGCCTGCGCGGTCATCGGATTCCCGGCCGATCCGACCGCGATTCCCACGCTCGATGAAACGCTGCACCTGACCGACGCGCCGACGCTCGGTGCCTGGGGCCCGATTCCTACGCCGGGGGAAACGGAATAATATCGCCGCCCTGACAGTTCATCCCGTCCGTCTCAGGCTGGTATATTGCATACCTAGAACGGATGTGCATGATCGTCGGTGCACGAGAGACGCCGCCACAGCAAGGCCGCGCCGCCCAAGAGAGAGGCTCAGGGATGGAACGCCAGGATTCGCCGTCGGCGAAATGGTGGCAGCTCGCCTTCGGCGTGATCTGCATGGCCATGATCGCCAACCTCCAATACGGTTGGACGTTGTTCGTGGACCCGATCGACCAGCGCTACCACTGGGGACGCGCGGCGATCCAGCTCGCCTTCACGCTGTTCGTCGCCACCGAGACCTGGCTGGTCCCGGTCGAGGCGTGGTTCGTCGACCGCTACGGCCCGAAGATCGTGGTCGCGTTCGGCGGCGTGATGATCGCCCTCGCCTGGACGATCAACGCCTACGCCGACAGCCTGGCGATGCTCTATCTCGGCGCCGTCATCGCCGGCATCGGTGCGGGCTCGGTCTACGGCACCTGCGTGGGCAACGCGCTCAAGTGGTTCCCGCATCGCCGCGGCCTCGCCGCCGGTGCCACCGCGGCCGGCTTCGGCGCGGGTGCCGCCATCACGGTGGTGCCGATCGCCCGCATGATCGCGTCGAGCGGTTACCAGGACGCCTTCCTGTATTTCGGCATCGGTCAGGGCGCCGTGGTCCTCGCGCTCGCCTTCCTGCTGCGCAAGCCGTCGACCAACTCGCCGGTCCAGCGCAAGAGCACCCGCCTGCCGCAGACCAAGGTCGACCGCAGCCCCCGCGAGGCGGTGCGCACCCCGGTCTTCTGGGTGATGTACGCCATGTTCGTGATGGTCGCCTCCGGCGGCCTGATGGCGGCGGCGCAGATCGCCCCGATCGCCCACGACTTCCAGGTGGCGGGCGTGCCGGTGAGCCTGTTCGGCCTCCAGATGGCGGCGCTGACGCTTGCGATCTCGCTCGACCGGATCTTCGACGGGTTCGGGCGGCCGTTCTTCGGCTACGTCTCCGACAACATCGGCCGCGAGAACACGATGTTCATCGCCTTCTCGACGGCGGCGCTGGCGGTGATCGTGCTGCTGACCTACGGTCACATCCCGATGGTCTTCGTGCTGGCCACCGCGGTGTATTTCGGGGTGTTCGGCGAGATCTACTCGCTGTTCCCGGCAACCTGCGGCGACACGTTCGGCTCCAAGTACGCCGCCAGCAATGCCGGCCTGCTCTACACCGCCAAGGGCACCGCGGCGTTCCTCGTGCCCTTCGCCAGCCTCCTGTCGGCGGCCTACGGCTGGTCGGCGGTGTTCACGCTGATCATCGTGCTCAACTTGACGGCGGCAGCGATGGCGATGTTCGTCCTGCGCCCGATGCGGGCCCGCTACCTCGCCGCGGAGGAGCATCCCGCGGCGCTCGGCGCCCACCCGATCCGGGCGGCCTGAGCGGCCCCCGCCCCACGACGTCGCCCGAGCGACGCCCAGCCTTCACGGATCTCCCGCCCTCCCCTCCTCGGGGAGCGTGGGGGATCCCCCGCCAGCCGGCGCCCAGAGCCGCCCGTACCGATACCGATCCTCCGGGAGAAACCGTGATGACCGCACTCGCCAAGATCGTCCACACCGCCCCCGAGGTCGAGGCAGAGCCCGAGCTGACCGACGGCTTCCACCTCGTCATCGACGCGCTCAAGCTCAACGGCATCGAGACGATCTACGGTGTCCCGGGCATCCCGATCACCGATCTCGGCCGCATGGCCCAGGCCGAGGGGATGCGGGTGATCTCGTTCCGCCACGAGCAGCACGCCGGCAACGCCGCGGCGATCGCGGGCTTCCTTACCCAGAAGCCGGGCATCTGCCTCACGGTCTCGGCCCCGGGCTTCCTGAACGGCCTGACCGCCCTCGCCAACGCCACCACCAACTGCTTTCCGATGATCCTGATCTCGGGTTCCTCCGAGCGCGAGATCGTCGACCTGCAGCAGGGCGACTATGAGGAGATGGACCAGCTCGCCATCGCCAAGCCCCTGTGCAAGGCGGCCTTCCGGGTGCTGCATGCGGCCGATATCGGCATCGGCGTCGCCCGCGCCATCCGCGCCGCCTGCTCGGGCCGGCCGGGCGGCGTCTACCTGGACCTGCCCGCCAAGCTGTTCTCCCAGGTGATGGACGCCGAGGCCGGCCAGAAGTCGCTGGTTAAGGTGATCGATCCGGCCCCGGCCCAGCACCCCGCCCCCGAGGCGATCGCCCGGGCGCTCGACGTCCTGAAATCCGCCAAGCGGCCGCTGATCGTGCTCGGCAAGGGCGCCGCCTACGCCCAGGCCGACGCGGCGATCCGCAGCCTCGTCGAGACCAGCGGCATCCCCTACGTGCCGATGAGCATGGCCAAGGGCCTCCTGCCCGACACCCACCCGCTCTCGGCCGGCGCGGCGCGCTCGACGGCGCTGAAGGACTCGGACGTGGTGCTGCTGATCGGCGCCCGGCTGAACTGGCTGCTGTCGCACGGCAAGGGCAAGAGCTGGGGCGAGCCCGGTTCGACCAAGTTCATCCAGATCGACATCGAACCCCGCGAGATGGATTCGAACGTCGAGATCGTCGCGCCGGTGGTCGGCGACATCGCGTCCTGCGTGCAGGCGCTGCTCGACGGCATGGGCCAGGGCTGGCAGCAGCCTCCCTCCGACTGGATCGAGACGCTCAGGACCAAGCGCGAGGCCAACGTCGCCAAGATGGCGCCGAAGCTCATGAGCAACGCCTCGCCGATGAACTTCCACGCGGCACTCGGTGCGCTTCGCACAATCGTCAAGGAGCGGCCGGACGCGATCCTGGTCAACGAGGGCGCCAACACCCTCGACCTCGCCCGGGGCATCATCGACATGTACCAGCCGCGCAAGCGCCTGGATGTCGGCACCTGGGGCATCATGGGCATCGGCATGGGCTTCGCGGTCGCGGCGGCCGTCGAGACCGGCAAGCCGGTCCTGTGCGTCGAAGGCGACAGCGCCTTCGGCTTCTCCGGCATGGAGGTCGAGACCATCTGCCGGTACGGGCTGCCGGTCTGCATCGTCGTGTTCAACAACAACGGCATCTACCGCGGCACCGACACGGATCCGACCGGCCGCGATCCCGCCACGACGGTGTTCGTGCCGGATTCCCGCTACGACAAGATGATGGAAGCCTTCGGTGGCGTCGGCTACCACGTCACCACGCCGGACGAGCTGACCCGCGCGGTCAACGAGGCGATGAACTCGGGCCGCCCGGCCCTGGTCAACGCCGTCATCGACCCGGCGGCCGGCAGCGAGAGCGGCAACATCGGCAGCCTCAACCCGCAGAGCGGCATCAAGAAGAAGAAGTGAGGGCGGCGGGCCCCTGAAGCCCGCAACCGGGATGTCTGCACGCCGGCCGGATCGCTCAGCGGTCCGGCCGTTCATGACTGCGCGGCACGCTTCGAGGCCGAGCCGCGGGTCCCCTCTCCCGTGCGGGAGAGGGACAGGGTGAGGGAACAGGTCCGTCCGGAAAGGGCGCGACCGGGACGCGCCTCAATGACGTGCTCGTCCTGAGAGTTCTCGCCCCTCACCCCGGCCCACTCCCGCACGGGAGAGGGAGTCTGGCGCCGCTGGCAAGCCACACAACGCGAATCCAACACCGATCCGACGAGTTCCTGCGATGATCGATCCCGACCTCGCCGGCCGCCTGCACTTTCGCCACCGACTGCCCGGCCGCGAACCCCTTCCGCCGGGCAGGCATGACCTCGGCCTCTTCGCCGAGCGCGACGCGGTGCTGGTGGTTCCCGAGGGTCTCGATCCGCGCCGGCCCTGCCCGCTCGTGGTTCTGTTCCACGGCGGCGGCGGCAGTGCCGAGCGCATCCTGCCGATGCTGGAGGCGCATGCCCGCGCCGCGCGCTTCCTGCTCCTCGTGCCGCAATCCCTGTTCCCGACCTGGGACATCGTCATCGCCGGCCACGGGCCGGACCGCGAGAGGGTCGCGGCGGCACTGGCGCACGTGGCGGACCGGTTCCTCCTCGATCCGGGGCGGCTCTGCTTCGCCGGCCATTCCGACGGTGGAAGCTACACCCTCTCGCTGGGGCTCGCGAACGGCGATGTGGCGAGCCACCTGATCGTCTCGTCGGCCGGGTTCCTGTCGGTCCATCTGCAGGTCGGCGCACCGCGCATCTTCCTGTCGCACGGGACGCAGGATGAGCAGATCCCGATCGACCGGAGCGCCCGGATCCACGTGCCGACGCTGCGCGAGGCCGGCTATCCGGTCACCTATGTCGAGTATGACGGGCCGCACGCCCATCAGCCGGCCGTGGTGGCCCAGGCAGTGGACTTCTTCTTGAGCGATCCGCCCGACGGCGTGTGAGCGTCAGGCCAGAGCGGTACGGGCCGAGGCGCGGGCGCGGACCTGTGCCTCGGGCGCCTCGGGCGCGTCGGCTTCGGACAACAGCGCCGGGATGAGGTCCGTCTGCGAGACGATCCCGACCAGACGGCCGTCGGCGTCGACCACCGGCAGGTGGTGCAGCCCCGCCTCCGACATCCGCGGCACCAGCACGGCGATGGGTGTGTCGGGGCCGACGGGCTCGACCGCGCTCATGATGTCGGCGGCGCAGCCATGGGGTGCGCGGCCCCGCTCGGCCGTGAGCCGCAGGCGGCGGCCGAGGCCGAGGCGCGGCCCGGACCGGTCCCAGGCGGCCTTGTCGAGAAGATCCGTCTGCGTGACGATGCCGAGGACGCGTGCCCCCTCGTCGGTCACCGGAAGCGCCTTGATCCGGTGCCTGCGCAGCAGCCGCAACGCCTCAGCCAGCGGCGCGTCCGGCGCCACCGCGATCACGTCGCGCGACATGATCGCCGCGCAGGTGATCGGACTCGAGAGGCGGCCGTAGACCCGCATCTGCACGCGCCGCAGGATCTGCTCCAGGTCGCTGCGGTCGACGTCGAGGAGCTGGTCGAAATCCTCCAGCGCGGCGTCGAGGTCCGAGGCCCGGAAGCCCACCCGGGCGCCGGAGGGCGGATCGGCCGTTCTGGGACCCGCCGGGCGCAGATGCGGGTAGGTGCGCCCCGTCAGGTTGTTGAACAGCAGGGCGGTCGTCAGCAGCAGCAGCGAATTGGCCGCGACCGGCCAGAGCACGAAGCCGTAGCCCAGCTCGCGGATCGCCGGGCCGCCGAGAACGGCCGTCAGCGCCACGGCTCCGCTCGGCGGGTGCAGGCAGCGCAGGGCCATCATCAGGGCGATCGCAACCCCGATGGCGCAGGATGCCGCCACGAACGGATCGGCGATCCACGCCCCCGCCGTGACGCCCACGAATGCCGCCACGATGTTGCCGCCGAGGATCGACCAGGGCTGCGCCAGAGGGCTCGCGGGCACGGCGAAGAGCAGCACCGCCGAGGCGCCCATCGGGGCGATCAGGACAGGCAGCGCCTCGGAGCCCAGGGCGGCGCGGCAGACGAGGCCGGTCGCCAGGATGCCCGCCAGGGCACCGGCAGCGGAGCGCAGGCGCTCACGCTTGCTGATCGGGGTCAGCTCCGGCAGGAAACGGCTCAGGAATGCGCGCATCGGATCCGGGGCTCGCACATGAAAAGGACGGCGCTGGGGGAGCGCCGTCCTGTCTCAGGAACGCTGAGGTCGGGCGCTGTCTATCAGACCGCGCGAGCCTCGTGCATCGCCCGGATCTGCTCCGGCGAGTAACCGAGGTCTGCGAGCACCTCATCGGTGTGCTCGCCGAGCAGCGGCGACGCCTTCACCTCGACCTTCATGTCGGAGAACTTGATCGGGCTCCCGACGGTCAGGTACTTGCCGAGCTTCGGGTGCGCCACCTCGACGACGGTGCCGCTCTCGCGCAGGGACTTGTCCTCGGCGATCTCCTTCATCGACAGCACCGGCGCGCAGGGGATGTCGTAGGTGCGCAGGATGTCCACCGCCTCGAACTTGGTCTTGTCGGCGAGCCACTCCTCGATCGTCTTGAAGATGTCGAAGATCTTGTCCTGGCGCGCCCGGGCGGTGTTGTAGCCCGGATCGGTGATCCACTCCTCCTTGCCGAGCGCCTTGCAGATCGGCGCCCAGGCATGACCTTGGATCGTGAAGTAGATGTAGGCGTTCGGGTCGGTCTCCCAGCCCTTGCACTTCAGCACCCAGCCCGGCTGGCCGCCGCCGCCGGCGTTGCCGCCCCGCGGCACCACGTCGGAGAACTCGCCGTGGGGGTACTGCGGGTACTCCTCGAGGTAGCCGAGGGCGTCGAGGCGCTGCTGGTCGCGCAGCTTCACGCGGCAGAGGTTGATCACCGAGTCCTGCATCGACACGGCGACCTTCTGGCCCTTGCCGGTCTTGTTCTTCTGGTGAAGCGCCGTGAGGATGCCGATGGCGAGGTGCATGCCGGTGTTGGAGTCACCCAGTGCGGCTGCGCTGACGGTGGGCGGCCCGTCCCAGAAGCCCGTGGTCGAGGCGGCACCGCCCGCGCACTGGGCGACGTTCTCGTAGACCTTCAGGTCCTCATAGTGGTGGCCGTCCGAGAAGCCCTTCACCGAGGCGAGGATCATGCCCGGGTTCAGCTCCTGGATGCGGGCCCAGGAGAAGCCCATCCGGTCGAGGGCACCGGGGCCGAAATTCTCGACCATGACGTCGGAGTCTTGAATGAGCTTCTCGAGGACTTCCTTGCCGGCCTGGGTCTTGGTGTCGAGGGTGAGCGAGCGCTTGTTGGAGTTCAGCATCGTGAAGTAGAGCGCGTCTGCGTCCTCGACGTGGCGCAGCTGGGTCCGGGTCACGTCGCCGGCGCCGGGACGCTCGACCTTGATCACGTCGGCGCCGAACCAGGCGAGCAGCTGCGTGCAGGCCGGGCCGGCCTGGACGTGCGTGAAGTCGATGATCTTGATGCCTTCCAGCGGCTTGCTCATGGGGCGTTCTCCCTGTGCGGTTTGGTGATCGGGACCTTCGGATCGTCCGGCGGGCTCATGGCGCCCGGCGGGCCGGATCCGAGGAAGCTTCGAGTTCGGCCACGCGTTGGCGCAGGCGCTTCTCTTCGGCCCAGCGCTCGGTCTCGTCGCGGATCACGGCGACGATCCCGGTCACCCGGTCGGAGGCGTCCCGCACCATCCCCACCGTGAAGGCGATGGAGAGCTGGCGGCCGTCCTTGTGGAGCGCCGGCACCCTCAGGGTCTCCGCCCCGTAGCGGGTGACGCCGGTGCGCATGGTCTTGGCATAGCCGTCCCAGTGGCGGCGCCGGTGCCGCTCGGGGGTGATCAGATCGAGACTCCGCCCCAGCGCCTCGGCGGCGCTGAAGCCGAAGATGCGCTCGGCGGCGGCGTTCCAGACAGTGATGGCGCCGTCCGGATCGGACACCACCACGGCGTCTCCGATAGCCCTGACGAAGTCGGCGAGATCGGAACCGTTACGCTCCGCCTGCGCCAAGCCCGTCACCGGCGACATCCGGCCAACGGGCCAGGGATGAGGCGGATTGCAGAAGTCCGAAGCTGCGTCATCCGCGGCCACCCTCCCTGAACGTCGCCCGAAAGAGCGGCGTTAAAATTCCAGTCCGGTCTTGCTAAGGAACCGTGACCAGCCCTTTCGTTGGTATTTGGTATGCCAAATGGGGAATTCCGTCAACGCCTGCGGTGACAGGTGGAACTTTTCTTCAACTCGATGCCGCGAGACGCGGCCCCTGACGGAATGCCGGCGGGCGGTCTCGACACGGGCCGAGCAGCCCGGCATTTCGCCCTGGGCCTTCCGAACGCGATCGCTTTCGACACGCCGATGATCGCCGCTCAGGATTTCGGGCTCCGGGCTCGACGATCAGATATGTCTACGGGCATCGACAGTATTTCCTGAATGAGTGCGCCGCGTCTCACTCTGGTCGCCTCGATTACGATTTTAATCTCGGACCGCAACGATTGATGGATCGTCACGCCGAATGATTTCCGTATCGGCTTTTATCGGAAGCTGATCATAAGTGACGGGATCACCGCCGACGCGTCATAGATCCGGCGCCTTAGCGCAGGTTTTCCGTAGCGAGATCGGCTTGAGCGCGGCTTCGTGTGTCTCCGACAGAACGCGGGCACCACCATGGCCACGCATTCCGCGAGGACGACCGGGCGGCTGGATCCGGCAGACTGCCTCCGGCCCAACAGCGATGTGGTCATCGATGGCACGCACGGATTCCATCGGAGCAGGCCGCGCCGCGACACGCGCGGAGGCGACGCCGAGGCATCCATAACGACATGCTTTTGCCGTCTCCCCGTGCGAGAGGCGATCGGCGTGCGGATTGCGGCGCGGTCATGATCCCGGTGACGGGTCGACCTTCTAGGCCGGGAGGGCCGGGAATCAGACCATGAATATGGAGATCCGGAAGGCAGAGGGACAGCCGGTTACGTCTGCCGACCGTCAACAGGCGGTCACTGAGTCGCTTCGGCAGATCGCGCGCATGTCGCGCTTCGCCGATCGCAAGAAGGGGATCCGATCCTATCAGGTCCAGACCAAGAACGACCCCTGGATCCCGGTCCTGTTCGTGCTCTGTTTCATCCTACCGGCCTTGGCCGGTGCCGTCTATTACGGCTTGATCGCGTCGAATCGCTACGTCACCGAAGCACGCTTCGCGATCCGACCGGCTCTCGGCTCGTCCGACAAGACATCCTCCGAAACCGGGGGAACCGCTTCCGGCACGTCGAACCAGATGGTGGCGCAGGATACACAGATCACGCGCGAGTTCATCCTCAGCCGGCCGATGCTGGAGATCCTCGAGGGGCAGCTGCCGCTGCGCCAGTGGTTCAGCAGCGATTCGATCGATTACTTTTCACGGTTCGATCCTGAAAAGCCGATCGAGAAGTTCGTCCGCTATTGGAAGCGGCGCGTCGGCGTCGAGGTCGAAGGCGGCTCCGGGATCATGTCCGTCACGGTCGAGGCCTTCGATCCGGACGAATCGCTTGCCATTGCCAAGGCCGTCATGAAGGAGGCCGAGCGCAAGGTGAACGACCTCAGCGTCAAGTCGCGCGAGGACGCCGTGGCGGAGAGCGCGCGCGAACTCCGTCTTGCCGAAGAGCGCATGACCAAGATCCGCCTCGCCATGCGCGACCTGCGCAACCGCGAAGGTGTGCTGGACGCCCAAAAGACGAATGACATCAATATCAAGATGATCGCGGAGCTGCGGTCATCCCGCATCAACCTCGCGGTCCAGCTCGCGATCGGCCAGCGCGACCTCGGTCCCGATTCGCGCCGGATCATGGATCTCAAGCAGCAGATCAAGGATATCGACGACAACATCGCCCGGATCGAGCGGCAATCCGCCAGCCAGGATCCCGATCAGAAGCGGCTGCTGTCCGACGCGTTGACGCGGTTCGAGATCCTGGAGAACGACCGGAAGAACGCCGAGAAATACTACCAGCAAGTGCTGACCGCCTACGAGCGCGCCCGCATCATCTCGGCCCGGCAGATCGAGTTCTTCAGCCCGATCGTCGAGCCCGTGAAAGCGGAATCGTCGACCGAACCGCGGCGGCTCCTGATGATCGGCCTGATCATGGCGGGCGCCGGAATCCTGTTCGGAGCCTCGATGTTCGCTCGTAAGATGATGACCTGACCCACGCCCGCCCCGCGGATTTGCCCGGGGCGGATACGTATCCTCGCCTCAGCGGGTGGACCGGGCGGCCGGGCCGATCGTACCGCCGGTCCAGCCCTGTGCCCGCCAATCCTCGGCGCGCTCGTCGATGTCGATCGAACCGGCTTGATCCAGAATGGCGAGGACGCGCTCGCCCCGCGACTCGTCGGCCCGAACGGTGACCAGAGTGCCGCCCCGTCGCACGCCTTCCGCATAGGTCTCGGCTTCGTCGGCGCTGAGACCCGCCGCCGTCAGGCCGCCGATCAGGCCTCCGGCCGCGGCGCCGACCCCGGCGCCCGTGACGGCGGCCACGAGCCAGCCCGCCGCGACCACCGGTCCGAGCCCGGGGATGGCCAGCAGCCCGAGGCCGGCGAGCAGCCCCGCGCCACCGCCCAACACCGTCCCGACCGTCGCCCCGGTGCCCGCCGACTCCGCCGCGTCCGACGGGTGGGGCACGGCGGAACCGGGCGCGTGCGGTTCAGCGGGTGAGTCGGGGCGGTTCGCGACAATGCTGATCTCGGCATGGGGGATGCCGGCAGCTTCCAGCCGGTCCACCGCGTCTGCAGCGGCCTCGTATCGGTCGAACAGGGCGGTCAAGATGCGGACGGCCATCGGATCCTCCCGGACATACCCGGGTCGGAGCCCGGAGACGTGGCGACATCGCGGAAAGCCCGCAAAGGGCTCGGACGGGTCCTCATCAAGCGCTTGCGGCAGCCCCGGTTCCCGGCACTGCCCGCCACATCTTAACGCCGCGCTAACCATCCACCCGGCAGATCTTGCCGAGTGCTCCCCGGCCCGTCCGAGGGGAACGGCGACGGATGGAATCGATGGCAGAAGCGGCGAGCGCGCCGGCACAGGCGGGCGTCACGACGGTCCTCGGCCAGCTCACATTGCCGACGCGCGGCGACCTCCACGCGCTGTCCAAGCGGTCGGACCTGCTGTTCGCCACAGGCGTGCTGGGGATCCTGGCGGTCCTCATCTTCCCGCTGCCGGCAGTCCTGCTCGACCTGCTCCTGGCGGTCTCGATCATCATGTCGGTGCTGATCATGATGACCGGCCTGTCCATCGACAACCCGCTGGAATTTACCGTTTTCCCGACGTTGCTGCTCATCGCCACGATGCTGCGGCTCGCCCTGAATCTCGCCTCGACCCGCCTGATCCTCGGGCACGGACACGAGGGCACCGCCGCCGCGGGTCACGTCATCGAGGCGTTCGGCCATTTCGTCATGGGCGGCAACTTCGTGATCGGGATCATCGTGTTCGCGATCCTGATCATCGTGAACTTCGTGGTGATCACGAAGGGCTCGGGCCGCATCGCCGAGGTCGCGGCCCGCTTCACCCTCGACGCGATGCCCGGAAAGCAGATGGCCATCGACGCCGATCTCTCGGCCGGCCTCATCGACGAGAAGGCCGCGAAGGCCCGGCGGGCGGCGCTGGAAGAGGAATCGTCGTTCTTCGGCGCCATGGACGGTGCCTCGAAATTCGTCCGCGGCGACGCCGTGGCGGCCCTGCTGATCACCTTCATCAATGTCGTCGGCGGCATCATCATCGGGGTGGCGCAGCAGGGCATGAGCTTCGGCGACGCCGCCAAGAGCTACACGCTGCTGACCATCGGCGACGGTCTCGCGAGTCAGGTCCCGGCCCTGATCGTCTCGACGGCGGCGGGCCTGCTGGTCTCCAAGGCCGGTGTGCGGGGCGCGGCCGACAAGGCCCTCGGCAAGCAGCTCGCCCATTACCCCAAGGCGCTGGGCATGTCGGCGGCCGTGATGCTGCTGATCGCGCTCCTGCCCGGCATGCCGATGCTGCCCTTCGTGCTGCTCGGCGGCGGCGCCGGCTACGCCGCGTGGCGCATCAACAAGACCGCCAAGCTGGCCCCGCCCCTCGACGCCCAGGGCGTACCGATGGATGCGGCCGCGGTGGCGGCCGCGGCCGCCCCCAAGGAGGAGACGGTCACCGACCTCCTGAAGCTCGACGACCTCAAGCTGGAGATGGGCTACGCGCTCCTGGCGCTCGTCAACGGCGAAGGTCAGGACCGGCTCACCGACCAGATCAAGGCCCTGCGCCGCCAGCTCGCGGCGGAACTGGGCTTCGTGATGCCGTCGGTGCGCATCCTCGACAACGTCCAGCTCGACGCCAACGCCTACGTGGTGCGGGTGAAGGAGATCGAGGCCGGCACCGGCCGGATCTTCCCCGGTCAGTTCATGGCGATGGATCCGATGGGCGGCCAGGTCCAGCTGCCGGGCCAACACATGCTGGAGCCGACCTTCGGCCTGCCGGCCACCTGGATCGACGCGGCCCTGCGCGACCAAGCCCAATTGAAGGGCTACACCGTGGTGGATGCCGCAACCGTGGTGTCGACCCATCTCACCGAGGTCATCAAGGCCCACGTCTCCGAGCTCCTCAACCACGTCGAGGTCTCGAAGCTGCTGCGCGAGCTGTCCAAGGAGCACGCCGACCTGCTGAAGGAGATCGTCCCCTCGCAGATCTCGACCACCGGCATCCAGCGCGTGCTGCAGTTCCTGCTCGCCGAACGGGTCTCGATCCGCGATCTCGGCGCGATCGTGGAGGCGATCGCCGAAGTGGCGGGCGGGGTGAAGAACCCCCGGGACGTGGTCGAGCACGTCCGCGCCAGACTCGGCCGGCAGATCTGCGCGCAGTACCAGGACCAGAACGGGATGCTGCCGATCATCACCCTCTCGCCGGCCTGGGAGCAGGCGTTCATGGAATCGATCGTGGGCGAGCGCGACGAGCGCTACCTCGCGATGCAGCCCTCGAAGCTCAGCGAGTTCGTCAATGCGGTGCGCGACCGCTTCGAGATGGCGGCGCGCCAGGGCGAGATGCCGGTCCTCGTGACCTCGGCGCAGACGCGGCCGTTCGTCCGCTCGATCATCGAGCGCTTCCGCCGGGAGACACCGGTGATGAGCCAGGCCGAGATCCATCCGCGGGCGCGTCTGCGGACGGTGAATTCGATCTGAGCGCAGACGCTCCCTCGCGACCGGACGGATCGCGGCCCCTGGATGTCGGCGTCGGGCTTCGGAACGCCCGGCGGCTCATCGCCTCAGGCCGAACGCGGGAGCCCGCTGCACCCCGCGCGGAGACCGGCCTCAGAAGGGTGAGGCCCGCACGACAGTGCTTCGTGCGCCGACTTCCCAGACCGGACGCGAGCCGCGACGGCGGACGTCCGCAGAAGTTATCCCACAGGAGGAGTCAGATCGCCTTCTGCTTGAGCTCCCGCTCCATCTCATGGGCGTCGAGGCCAGGGGCAGTGACCGGCGGTTCCGGCACGACGGTCGCTTTCGGTCCGTTCGCTGGGGTGCCGATCGCCGCGGCCAGACGCGAGCGTTCGAATGCGATCACCACGATCACCGAGATCAGCGCCGGAAGCCAGAAATAGAAGACGCGGAACACCAGCAGCGCGGCGACGACGGCGTTCTTACGCGCCTCGTCGGTCTCCGCGATGTTCATGGCGGTGAGGAAGACGATCTCGAACACGCCGAGGCCACCGGGCGCGTGCGAGGCGAGCGCTACTGAAAAGGAGGCCAGGAAGATCGCCAGGACGGGGATGAAGCCCGGATTGACCGCGTCCGGCAGGGCAAAATAGATGATCCCGGCCGCCCCAAGAAGCTCCAGCGGTGCCGCCGCGAGCTGGCGCAGCATGATCCCCGGGCGCGGGTATTCGAGCTTGAATTTCCGCAGGCTGATCGGCGGCAGCCGCAGAAGCGAACCGGCGACGTAGAGGGCGACGAAAGCCAGCATCCCGATGCCGACGGCGACGGCCGTACTCGGATTGGTCAGGATCGCCGGGAGCTTGTCCTGCAGGCGGGCCAGCAGATGCGGATCGTAAACCAGCGTGAAGCCGCCGAGCAGCACCGTCCCGAGGAAGAACGTGAAGGAGCACAGCGCCACCAGAACGGCGACCTGCGCCGCCGACAGGCCCTTGGCCGTGTAGGCGCGATAGCGGACCAGGGCGCCGGAGAAGACCGAGGCGCCGATATTGTGCGAGAGGGCATAGGTCGTGAAGGAGCAGAGCGAGACGAAAAGCCACGAGATGTGGCGCACGCCCAGATGCAGGAGCGCGATCCGGTCGTACCAGGCGAGCGCCGCATAGGCGACCAGGGTCGAGAAGGCCGCCAGCAGGATCCGGTGCGGCGGGATCGCGAGCACCGCGGCCCAGATCGCCGAGAGCGAGGTGGTCTTCAATTCCTGATAGAGGAAGTAGCCCGATACCACGACGGCCGCGAGGCCAATCATGGGCCAGATAAACTCGCTGATCTTCTTCATGAACACCGACGCCCTGGGGAGAGCCCCTGATGCGCCGGCACGCGACGCGCTGCAAGCGGCATGTCACCGCCGCGATCCCCCTTGTCAGGTGATCGTGACGGTTTCGTGCCGCGGGAGCCTGCCGATCGGTCCGTCGGCCGGGCTCAGCCCCGGGCGCGGTTCAGGCCGATCCCGTCCATGGCGGCTTGGTCACGAGCCGATTCGGCCGCGCGCTCGGCGGTCCGCTCGCGGTCGTTCAGGATCTCGACCTTCTTCAGTTCCTCGAAAGCCTCGCCCAGCTCGGCCTTCGCCTCGGCGAGCTGACCCTCAAGTGCCTGGGCGGATTGAATCATGTTGTCCCGGCGCGTCGCCGCCGCGCGGGCATAGGTCGGGTAGGCGAAGTGACCGACATCGGTGATTCCGGCCCGGGCCTCCTCGACGGCGACCTCGCGATCGAGCTCCACCGCCATGCGCTGGAAGTCGGCCATCATCATCTCGATCTGGGTCACGCGCCGGCGCTTCTCATCGACCTGGAAGCGGCGCAGGCGGATCAGCGTGTCACGCGATTTCATTAGGACGCTCACTCCACGCAACGCTTGAGGCCGCGCCCGGGATCACGCCCGGACCGTGCCCATGTGCGAGCCTGCCCACGGCAGCCTCGCCCGGATCCCCCACCTGCACCATGTGGTTCGCCGAAGCGTCGCCGCCCCGAGGCATGGTGCCTAGGCCCCGCCGATGATCTCGGTGAGCCGTGCGTAACCATCGCCGATGGACGTTGCTTCTTCCTTACCCTGCCCCAGAAAAGCCTCAAGATACGGCATGAGCGCCACGGCCTCGTCGACCTCCTGGGAGGAGCCGGCCCGGTAGGCGCCGAGGCGGATCAACTCCTCCATATCGGCATAGGTGGACAGCACCCGCCGCGCCCGCCGGACCACCGGCAGATAGGCCGGATCGCACGAGCGCGGCATGGTCCGCGAGACCGAGCGCAACACGTTGATCGCCGGGTAGCGCCCGCGCTCCGCGATGGCGCGCTCCATGACGATGTGACCGTCGAGGATGCCGCGCACCGCGTCGGCCACGGGCTCGTTGTGGTCGTCGCCCTCGACCAGGACGGTGAACAGGGCCGAGATCGTCCCCTGCCCCACGCCGGGACCGGCCCGCTCGAGCAGGCGCGGCAGCTCCGAGAAGACGGTCGGCGTATAGCCCTTGGCGGTCGGCGGCTCGCCGGCGGCAAGGCCGATGTCGCGCTGAGCCATGGCGAATCGTGTGATCGAGTCGATCATGCACAGGACCTTGGCGCCCCGGTCGCGAAAATACTCGGCCACCGATAGGGTTATGTAGGCCGCGTTCCGGCGCATCAGCGCCGGCTCGTCGGACGTCGCCACCACCACGATCGAGCGGGCGAGGCCGGCGGCTCCGAGGTCGTCCTGAAGAAATTCCTGGACCTCGCGGCCGCGCTCGCCCACGAGGCCGATCACCGCCACGTCGGCGGCGGTGTAGCGGGCCAGCATCGACAGCAGCACCGACTTGCCGACGCCCGACCCGGCGAAGATGCCCATCCGCTGGCCGGCGCACATCGTCAGGAAGGTGTTGATGCACCGGACGCCGAGATCCAGCGGCCCGCCCACCCGCGTGCGGGCGTGGGCGGGCGGCGGGTCCGCGCGCAGGGGATAGACGTCGGGCCCGTGCGCCAGGGGGCCGAGCCCGTCGACCGGCCGCCCGAGGGCGTCGATCACCCGGCCGAGCCATGCGTCGGACGGCCGGATCGCGCCGGCCGATTCGTCGCGGACGTAGGCGGGGCAGCCGCGCCGCACGCCCTCGAGCGAGCCGAACGGCATGGCGAGCGCCCGGTCGCCCTGGAAGCCGATGACTTCGCAGGGCACCAGCCCGTGGCCGTTGGCGCCCTCGACATCGACCCGTCCCCCGAGCCGCATCGCCGCCACCGGCCCGGCGACCTCGACCAGCAGGCCGCGGATCGCCACGACACGGCCGAACGTCTCCAGCACCTCGATCCGCTCCAGGGCGGCCTGCGTCGACGCGAGGGAAGCTACGGATCTTGCCGGATCCTGTGTCATCGGCCTGGCTCTCAACGCTTCGTTTACCGGCCTCCTTAACACTGCGGGTCACGGGCTCGTAGCGGCTCGATCCGGGTGGCGGCTTCGGCCGCGCCCGACGAAGTCGTACCGGTGTGTCCCACGGACAACATCGGGGATCGGATCGTTGCGGAGGAAGTACTTACGCCGAAGGGGGCGAGCGGCCTGGACGCGGGCGGATCGGAATCGGGGTCGGGGCGAGACCGGGGAAACGCTGTTTCTCCTGTCAAGCTCGCGGAACTTCGAACGAGACGCTTGCGGGCAGGAATCAGGTTTTGTTAACGATTAATCCATAGCGTTCCACGTCAAGAGCGACGGAGCGCCCGTCCACAGGCCGGTGGCGGGCGAACGATAGGGACGTGTCTGCGCGCTGATGCGGCCGGCGGGGCTGGGGACCGACGATGCGGGTACTTTTGATCGAGGACGACAGCGCGACCGCGCAGAGCATCGAGCTGATGCTCAAGTCCGAGAATTTCAACACCTACACCACCGACCTCGGGGAAGAAGGTGTCGATCTCGGTAAGCTCTACGACTACGACATCATCCTCCTCGATCTGAACCTGCCCGACATGTCGGGTTACGAGGTGCTGCGCTCGCTGCGCGTGGCGAAGGTGAAGACGCCGATCCTGATCCTCTCCGGCATGGCCGGCATCGAGGACAAGGTGAAGGGTCTGGGCTTCGGCGCCGACGACTACCTCACCAAGCCGTTCCACAAGGACGAGCTGGTGGCGCGCATCCACGCCATCGTGCGCCGCTCGAAGGGCCACGCCCAGTCGGTCATCACCACCGGCGACCTGATCGTGAACCTCGATCAGAAGACCGTCGAGGTCGGCGGCGCCCGGGTGCATCTGACCGGCAAGGAGTACCAGATGCTGGAACTCCTCTCGCTGCGGAAGGGCACGACGCTCACCAAGGAGATGTTCCTCAACCATCTCTACGGCGGCATGGACGAGCCCGAGCTCAAGATCATCGACGTGTTCATCTGCAAGCTGCGCAAGAAGCTCGCCAATGCCAGCCAGGGCAAGAACTACATCGAGACCGTCTGGGGCCGCGGCTACGTGCTGCGCGAGCCGATGGACGGCGAGGAGCGCATGGCGGTCTGATCCGCCCGGCGCCTCGTCTTCCGAAAAACCCCGTGCGGCCAGGCCGCGCGGGGTTTTCGCGTTTCGAAGGGGCCCCTCCGCGACGGCATCGCCGACGCAGCGCAGGGACATCGGGCAGCGCGACCGTGGCGGGCGTGGCGCAGACCGGAGCTTCCGGATCGCGATGGACGCTACGCTCACCGCATCCCGGTCGCGGAGAAGACCTGTGCGGCCGGCGCGATCACAACGTAGCCGCCGCAGGGCGCGGCCCGGCTGATCACCGCACTGGCCACGCCCCAGATGTAGGTGCCGCGACGATCCTGCGCGACGACCGGGCCACCGGAATCACCGAAGCAGACCCGGGCGCCGTTGGCCCGGGCGATGGTGAGCCCGGTATTGCTGGCCGCGATCGGCGTCAGCGTGGCGGTGCGCAGGCGTCCGACGGTGCGGCCGGACAGGCCGGCGCCCGCGATCCGCAGGCTCTTCGGGACCCGCCCGGGATCCGCCGCCAGCGGCACGGGCCGCCGGTCGCGCACCGGCTCGGTCAGGCGGAGCACCGCGAGATCGAGGGAGAGGTCGGAGAGGCTGACGCCCGACGCCTCGTTCGGCAGCATCTCCCCCGGATCGGGACTGTAGCGGGCGGCGACCCGCGCCCCGTAGACCGGCCGCGCCGGCTCGCTGCCGCGGAAGAAGACCACCAGCGCGCCGAGCGGATCGCCGTTCACGCAATGGGCCGCCGTCAGCACGAGATCCGGAGCGATGAGCACACCGCTACAGCGGGTCAGGCGCAGAGCCTCCTCGGGCTGGGTGATCGTGCCGATCGCGACGGTGGCCTGCGCCAGGGCATCCCGCCCCGCGGCCGCCCCGCCGTCGATGGCGAAAGCCGGCCCCGACAGCCCCAATCCGAATGCCAGGGCCGATGCGGCGGCGGCGCAGCGCGCCCCGATGGTCGCGAAGATGGTCACGTGCTGCTCTTCCCCGGCGCGAGCCCCCGGACCACAGATGCCGCGCACGCCGCATCGCGCAAGCGGGCGCGAGGACGCGGCCGCCGTGACATCCGTGTCGTCGCCGGCCGGCTCAGCAATCAGCGCGCCACCGTCCAGGTGGTGGTGCCGTCCTTGTTGTCCTTGACGGCGACGCCCATCGCGGCGAGGGCATCGCGCGCCCGGTCGGAGGCGGCCCAGTCCTTCGCGGCCCGCGCGGCGCGGCGCTCGGCGATCAGCGCCTCGACCGCCGCGACGTCCACGCCGGACGCCGCAACCTGCGCCTGCTCGCGGTCGCTGCGGGTGCTGGCGAGGAAACCGAGGAGGTTCGCACCGGCGCGCAACGCGCCGGGCTGCGTCTCCGCGCTGCTCGCGAGCCGGTGCAGCTCATTGATCGCCGCCGGCGTGTTTAGGTCGTCGCAGAGGGCCTCGACCACCCCGGCGGGGACGTCGGACGCGGCGGGCGCATCGCCGACGGCGTTGTACCAGCGGTCGAGCACGCGGCTCGATTCCTCCAGGCCGCGCAAGGTCCAGTCGATCGGCTGCCGGTACTGGGTCTTGAGCATGGTGAGGCGCACGACCTCGCCCGGCCAGTCGTTCAGCACGTCGCGGATGGTGATGAAGTTGCCGAGCGACTTCGACATCTTCTCCCCCTCCACCTGGAGGAAGCCGTTGTGCAGCCAGACGTTGGCCATGACCGGCGTGCCGAAGCAGCAGCGCGACTGCGCCACCTCGTTCTCGTGATGGGGGAAAATCAGGTCGATGCCGCCCGCGTGGATGTCGAAGGTCCGGCCGAGATGCTTGGCCGACATGGCCGAGCACTCGATGTGCCAGCCCGGCCGCCCCGCCGCCGCGATCCCCGCGGGCGACGGCCAGGACGGCTCGCCGGGCTTGGCGGGCTTCCACAGGACGAAATCGAGGGGCGAGCGCTTGTAGGGGGCGACCTCGACCCGGGCGCCCGCCTCCATCTCGTCGAGGGGCCGCTTCGACAGGCCGCCGTAATCCGGCATCGACGGGACGTCGAACAGCACGTGGTCCTCCGCCACGTAGGCGTGGCCGGCCTGGACCAGCGCCTCGATCATCGTCACCATCTCGGCGATGTGATCGGTGGCGCGGGGCTCGACGAAGCGGGGCCGCTCGCCCGGCACGTTGACGTCCTCCGGCATGAGCACGCCGAGATCGCGCACGTCGCGGTGGAACTGCGCCAGCGTCCCGTCGGTGAGTTCGCGGATGGTGATGCCGCGCTCGGCCGCCCGGGCGTTGATCTTGTCGTCCACGTCGGTGACGTTGCGCGCGTAGGTGACGTGCCCCGGCCCGTAGAGGTGGCGCAGCAGCCGGAACAGCAGGTCGAAGACGATGATCGGCCGGGCATTGCCGATATGGGCGGCGTCGTAGACGGTCGGGCCGCAGGCGTAGAGGCGGACATGCTGCGGATCGATCGCCGCAAAGGCTTCCTTGGCGCCGGTCAGCGTGTTGTAGAGCCGCAACATCGGCGCCATGAAACCCATCCCCATTCCGGCGCCGCGGCCTGATCCCGACGCCGCGCCGGCGCCGGAAAACCGGCCCTGCCGTCAACGACCTGCGGGCCCCGCGCGGCGAAGAACGGCCGAAACGTGGCGGATCCGGAAGGCCCGCCACGGCACCCTGTTGCATCGCGGCGACGGCGCGGCCCGCGCGATGGGGCTAACCCAAAAGCGTGAGGAATTCGAGATGGCCTGCGCGCCCTGCACGTAAGGCTTCCTTAACCGCGCCGTCGGACCGTCCGGGGCACGATCCTCACGCCACAGATCCTGTGCCCAAGGACAATTCATGCGACGCTCGGCCGCCGGTTCCCTCGCCCTCGTCACCGTTCTTGCCTGCGCAGGCCTGACGCATGTCGCGCTGGCCGGCACCGACGGCGAGACGCCTGCGAAGGCGCCCGCCCGTGTCGAGAAGACCTTCCTGATCCCGTCGAGCGACGGCTACGGCGTCGGCGAATGCCTGACCACGCCGGGCAGCGCCTGCGGCCAAGTCGTCGCCAACGCGTGGTGCGAGGCGCAGGGCTACGCGGCCGCCAATTCCTACGGCGTGGCCGCCGCCGACGAATATACCGGCGCGATCAGCCAGCCGGTCCCGACGCCGTCCGAGCGCCCGATCCGGATCACCTGCCAGGACTGAGCCGGCCAGGACTGAGCCGGCCAGGGCCGGCCCAGTCGGCAGGTCGCTCCGCTCACTTCATGAAGTCGGCGCATTTCTGCGCCGGTTCGGTGCCCCAGGGCGCCAGCGGCACGGCCGAGGTCGAGTTCTTCGGCGAGCCCTGGATGACCTTGTCCGAATAGACCATGTAGATCAGCGTATTGCGCTTCGCGTCGCAGCCGCGGACGATCTGCATCGACTTGAAGATCAGCGACCGACGCTCGCTGAACACGACTTCACCCTGGCTGAGCTTGCCCTTAAAGGCGATCGGCCCGGTCTGGCGGCAGGCCAGCGAGATGTCCGAGACGTCCTCGGCGAGGCCCAGCGTGCCCTTGATCCCGCCCTTCTCGGGCTGGGTGTACCAGCAGGCTACCCCCGAGACCGCCGGATCGTCCACGCCGTAGACCACGAGCTTGTCGTTGGGGGTCAGCGGCCGCCAGACCGTCGACTTGTCGAAAATGCGATCCGGCTCCTGCGCCGAGGCCGGACCGGCTGCGGCCAAGCCCACGGCCAACAGCCCGGCATAGGTGAGACTCCGAAACAACATCACTGGCCAATTCCCCCTCACGCTTGCCGGCCGGATGTAGGAGGGGTGTCGCGGTCTTGCGAGGGGGCGTAGAATGGCTCCGCTTCGGTTCCGAAGCGCGGATGCGCGCGGGCCTGGATTCTCCGGATCGCCGCGCACCCGATCAACGCGATGCAGCCTATGCCTCACCGCCCGATCGTCCGTACGTTCGGCCGCCTCGTCCTGAGCGCGGCCATAGCCCTCGGACTGTCCTATCCCCTCGCCACCGCCGCGCGCGCGCAGGACGCGGCTCCCAGCCCGCCGCCGACCGAGGCACGGCCGGCGCCGCAACTGCCGTCGCCCCAGTGCCGGCGGTACCGGGCGGAGCTGGCCTCGCTCCAGACCGGCGCCAGCACGACGCGCGCCCTGAACGACGAGATCGGGCGGCTCGAGGCCTATTTCCGCGGCCTCAACTGCGAGGGCGGCAAGTTCCTGTTCTTCGACACGCGACCGCCGCAATGCGGGGCGGTGGAGCAGCGGATCCGCGCCCTCAAGGCCACCTATGGCGGCGCCGTGATCGACGACAGCGGCGCCCGGAAGCGTGAGCTCCAAGGGCTCGTGGCCTCCACCTGCCCGCCGCGCGAGACCTATGCCGGCTCCGGCGAGGCCTATGCCCGGGGCGGCCCGCAGACGGTCTGCGTGCGGACCTGCGACGGCGGTTTCTTCCCCCTGAAGAACCTGCCCGAGGGACGCGGCGGTGCCGACGAGATGTGCCAGGCCCTGTGCCCGGGGACCGAGGCGCAGGCCTATTCGATGCCGTATGGCGACGATGCCCTGAAGCACGCCGCCACGGTGAAAGGCAGCCGCGCCTATGCGAGCCTCGCCAACGCCTTCAAGTTTCGCAAGGAATTCGTTCCGAACTGCTCGTGCAAGCCGGAGGGCAAGAGCTGGGCCCAGTCCCTGGTGAAGGCCGAGAGCATGCTGGTCCGGCACAAGGGCGACATCTTCGTCACGCCGATGCAGGCCGAGGCGCTGTCCCGGCCGAAGGTGCGCCTCACCTTGGTGGGACGGGCCGACCGGACCGCGGCCGAACTCGCCGCCGATGCGGCCGGTCGCGCCGGGGTCGACACGAAGGCTGGCCTGACACCGGAGGAACCCGGAAAGGCCGAGCCGGCGGCGGCGAAACCCGATCACGTTGCCGTGCGCATCATCGCGCCGGACGTCGTCGCTGTCCCCAAGCGCCTCACGCCCTGAGACCTCCCCCGCCCGCGCGCGGGGGAACCAAATGCCGCGTTCCGGGTTCGGGTCGGCCTGAACCGACATGGGACCGCGATGCGTCTGCTCCGCCTGATCCTCCTCACCGGCACGGTGCTGCCGGCCCTCACGCTCATGCAGCCCGCCGGAGCCGAGCCGGGCCGGTTCCACCTCGCACAAGGTGGACCGGAGGAGCGCGGCCCCCGCGGCGGCGAGCCGCCACATGGCGGACCGCGCCCGGAGCGGCCGCCGCAGGAGCGGCCCGGCCCGCAGCCGGGTCCGCCGGCTGGACGTGAGCGCCCCGAGCCCCGACCGGAGCCCCGACCGGAGCGCGCCGCGCCGCCGCCGCGCGAGCGGCCGGAACCGCCGGCCCAGCGTGCACCGCAGGCTGAGCAGCCTCAGCGGGAGCGCGGGCCCGAGCGCCGTCCCGAGCCGCCGGCATCGCGCCCTCCGGCACAGGAGCGGCAGCAGGAGCGCCAGGATCGGCAGCAGGAGCGCCAAGAACGGCAGCAGGAGCGCCAAGAGCGGCAGCAGGAGCAGCGCCAGCCGGATCAGCGCCAGCAGGAGCGCCGGGAGCAGCAGCCGGATCGTCCGGATCGCGGGCCTCAGGACCGCGCAGCGCCCGGGCGGCCCGGCCCAGAGCGGCAACAGGGGCCGGATCGGGACCAGGGTCCTGCTCCTCAGCCGAAGCCGGAGCGGCCGCCGGCACCGCCGCAGCAGCGTCAGGCACCGGACCGGGATCGCGCGGCCCCGGAGACGCCCCCGAACCGTCCCGCACAGCGCGACGCCACACCCGACCGTGGGCCTCCCGGCCAGCGACCGGCCGGTCAAGGCGGCCCCGATGCGCGCCCGCAGGCGCCCAATGCGACGCCGGACGGGCCCGGCAGACCGTCCCAGCGTCTGGATGCCCAGCCCGAGAACCGTCCGCAGCCGAATGCCGGCCCCGGCGCAGAGCCCGGCCGGCCGGGCTCGCCCAACACGGCTCCGGGGGTCCCGGGGCGGCCGTTCCAGCCTCAGGGAGGCCAACCCGAAGGGCGCGGGCAGCCCCAGCCGAACGGCGCGCCCGGCGCCGAGCCGGGACGACCGCTCCCGCCCAACATGGCCCCGGGCGTCCCGGGCCGCCCGTTCGTGCCGCCGGGACAGGGCGCGGCGCCAGGACAGGCTCCGCCCCCCGGAGGCGTGCCGCCGGGACAGCCGCCGGTGGGTGGCCCCGGCCGGCCGGTAGATCCCGGCCCCGGTGCCTTCAACCGGCCGGGCCAGCCGGGCTACGTCCCCGGCGGCTTCCGGCAGAACGACACGGTGCGCGATTTCGAGCAGGTCCGCAGCGACCGCCGCGAATTCGTCGAGGATGGCCGGACCTACTACCGGGAGCCGGGCCGCATCATCGTGCGGGATCGCGACAGCTACCTGATCCGCCACGACGAGAACGAGCGCTTCCGCGACCTCGACCCGCGCGGCTACCGGTTCGAGCGTCGGGGCGCCGAATTCTACAGCTACGTCGCGTGGTCCGGCGGCGGGCAGATCGTCACCGTCACCGACGATGACGGCCGGCTGCTGCGCCGCTACAGCCGCTACCCCGACGGCCGGGAGGTCGTCCTGATCGACAACAGCTATTCCGGCCCGCTGCGCCCGATCTACGAGGACGTGGTGGCGCTGCCGCCGCCCGACATCCGAATCCCGCGGGACCGCTACATCGTGGACTACGCCCAGGCCGACGAGGCGGAGGTCTACGAGGCGCTGACGGCACCGCCGGTTGTCCCTGTCGAACGCCGCTACACCCTCGATCAGATCCGCTACAGCCCGGACCTCCGCGCCCGTCTGCGCTCGGTCGACATCAACACGATCACCTTCGATACCGGCTCGTTCACCGTGACGCCGGATCAGGCGGCCAAGCTGTCGGTGATCGCCGCGGCCATGAACCGCGCGATCCAGGCCAATCCCCGGGAGGTCTTCCTGATCGAGGGCTTCACCGACGCGGTCGGCTCCGACATCGACAATCTCTCGCTGTCGGATCGGCGTGCCCAATCGGTGGCGACCGTGCTCACGGAGCAATTCCGGGTGCCGCCAGGCAATCTCACCACCCAGGGCTACGGCGAGCAGTATCTCAAGGTGAACACGCAGGGCCCATCGCGGGAGAACCGCCGGGTCGTGGTCCAGCGGATCACGCCGCTGCTGCAGCAGGGTCCGGATCAGGGACAGGCAGAGCCTCCGCCTCCGCCGGCGCAGCCGCCGCGCTGAATCGGTCGCCGCGCAGATTTGCCCTGCGCGGCGCTCCACGGTCCGGGGCGCTGCCCTGCCTCGGGTCAGGTGGCAGAGGTGGACGGGAGGCGACCCGGTCGGATGGAACGGCGTGGTGCTGATCCTGGGCAGCCTGTACGGTCGCCACTGATCGTCGCCCTGCGGCTGTGCCACCGCCCGCCGCGCGCGATCCGAACCAGGAGATCCGCCCATGAGCGCGCGCAGCCACGCCCGACATGTCGTCGACCAGTTCGGCGCGCAGGCCTCCGCCTACGTGACCAGCGCTGTGCACGCGGCGGGCGCCGACCTCGACCGGATCGGCGTTCTGCTGCGCGCGCGGCCGGGTGCCCAGGTCCTCGACCTCGGCTGCGGCGGCGGCCATGTCGCCTTCACGGCCGCCGCCGCCGGCGCCGCCGTCACGGCCTACGATCTGTCGGCCGAGATGCTGGCAGCAGTCTCCGCCGAGGCGTCCCGGCGGGGTCTCGACCGGATCGAAACCCGGCAGGGCGGCGCCGAGACCCTGCCCTTCCCGGACGCGATCTTCGACGCGGTGCTGACCCGCTACAGCGCCCACCACTGGCGCGACGTCCCGGCGGCGCTGGCCGAGGCGCGGCGGGTGCTGCGGGCAGACGGCCTGCTCGTCGTCAGCGATATCGTCGCTCCGGAAGATCCGCTGCTCGACACGCACCTGCAGGCCGTGGAGCTGCTGCGCGACCCCTCGCACGTGCGCGACTACCGGGTTTCGGAATGGCGCGCCCTTTTGGAAGCGGCCGGGTTCGAGCCCGGCGCCGTGATGGCGAGCCGGCCGCGCATGGACTTCGCCAGCTGGATCGCCCGGATGCGCACGCCGGAGATCCATGTCGCGGCGATCCGCGCCCTCCAGGCTGCGGCGCCAGCCGAAGTCACCGCCCATTTCGGCATCGAGGCCGATGGCAGCTTCCTGCTCGACGCCGCACTGATCGAGGCGACCCCGAGGCTTGGCCGTTGAACGGTCGCGGACACATCCCCATGTTGCAGGACCGCGCCACCAGAGGAAGCCGTCCCCGCCCAGCGGGGTCCCGGCTCAATGATCCGGTCTGATCGAGCTCCTCGTCGTCGTCCTGCTGATCGCGCTCAACGGCGTCTTCTCGCTGTCGGAGCTGGCCCTGGTCTCGGCTCGCAAGAGCCGGCTGCGCGCCTTGGCCGAGGAGCGCCGTGCCGGCGCGAAGGCCGCCCTCGCGCTGGCCGAGGAGCCGGGGCGGTTCCTGTCCACCGTTCAGATCGGCATCACGCTGATCGGCATCCTCTCCGGCGTGGTCTCGGGCGCGGCTCTGGGCGACCGCCTCGCCCTGATTCTGATCGATCTGGGCTTGGGCAAGGGCTGGGCCGACACATTGGGCTACACCCTGGTGATCGGCGTGATCACCTACCTGTCGGTGATCATCGGCGAACTGGTCCCCAAGCACCTCGCCTTGCGCAACCCCGAACGGATCGCCTGCATGGTGGCGCCCGGCATGCGGGTGGTCTCGCGCGCGGCTCTGCCGGCCGTGTGGCTCCTCGACGCCTCGACGCGGGCGGTGTTCCGGCTGATCGGCCAGGAGACAGAAAGCGCCAGCGCGGTGACCGAGGAGGAGATCCGTAGTCTCGTGGCCGAGGCCGAGACCGCGGGCGTCATCGAGGGCGACGAGCGGGCGATGATCTCCGGGGTCCTGCGCCTCGGCGACCGTCTGGTGCGCGGCGTCATGACTCCGCGCACCGACGTGACCTGGATCGATCTCACCGATGATCCGGAGACCGTCCGGGCACGCATTTTCGCCAGCCCCTATGCCCGTCTGCCCGTCGCCGATGGCGGCCCCGACGCGATGATCGGCGTGCTTCAGCTGCGCGACCTGATCGGCCCCTTGTCGCGGGGGGAGCCCCTCGACCTGCGCGCGCAGGTCCGCGCGGCGCCGGTGCTTCCGGACACGCTCGATGCCCTCGACGCCCTGGATACGCTGCGCCGGGCCTCGGTGCCCATGGCGCTGGTGCACGACGAGTATGGACATTTCGACGGGCTCGTGACCCCGGCCGACATCCTCGATGCCATCGCCGGGGCGTTCCTGTCGGAGGATACGGAGCCGGACGCGGTACCCCGCCCGGACGGGTCCTGGCTGATCGCGGGTTCGATGCCGGTCGATGAACTGACCGACCGGCTGGGCCTGCGTCTCCCGCCCTCGCGCGACTATGCGACGGTCGCCGGCCTGGTCATCGCGGTGCTCCAGCACCTACCGGAGACGGGCGAGACCTGCGACATCGCCGGCTGGCGGTTCGAGGTCGTGGATCTCGACGGACGGCGCGTCGACAAGTTGCTGGCGAGCCGTCTCGCGGAAACCGAGGCGTCGTAGCTCAAGCGGTCTCGCCGGACAGGCGCCGCGCCGCGCGCGCCCGTCCGATCAGCGGCAGCAGACCCGCGAGGTCCGGGCCGTGCTCCAGCCCGGTCAGCGCGAGGCGGAGCGGCATGAACAGGCCCCTCCCCTTCGCGCCGGTCCGGCTGCGGATCTCCGTCGTCCACGCTTTCCAGGTGTCCGGGCCGTATGGCTCCGGGGGCAGGGTCTCGCGAGCGGCCGAGATCACGGCCGGTTCGGTGAGGACAGGCTCGACCGGGCCGACGACGACGCGCCACCAATCGGCCGCTTCGGGGACACGGCCGAGATTGGCCCGGACCGCCAGCCAGAAGGCTTCGGCCCGATCCGCCGGAATCCCGAGATCGGCGAGGCGCGCGGCCGCCTCCGCGTACGGCATGGCGTGGATCAGTCGGGCGTTGAGGCCGTCGAGTTCCGCCGGATCGAACCGGGCGGGCGCCCGCGAGATCTCGCCGAGGTCGACGAGGCGCGCGAGGGTGTCGAGATCTGGGACGGCCCGCACGGATTCGGCCGAACCGGTGAGCACGGCCAGCGAGCGGACCGCCGCGGGCTCGTAGCCGGCCTCGCGCAGGCCCCGCAGCGACAGGTGGCCGAGGCGCTTCGACAGCCCCTCCCCGTCGGCGGTCGTCAGCAGGTTGTGGTGGCCGAAGACCGGGACGGTAGCGCCCAGGGCCTCGAAGATCTGCACCTGCACGCCGGTGTTGGTGACGTGGTCCTCGCCGCGGATGACGTGGGTGACGCCGAGATCGGCGTCGTCCACCACTGACGGCAGCGTGTAGAGATAGCTGCCATCGGCGCGGATCAGGACCGGGTCCGACAGGGACGCACAGTCGACATGGGCCGGACCGCGGACGAGATCGTCCCAAGTGACGGTCCGCGCCTCCAGGAGGAAGCGCCAATGCGGGCGGCGGCCCTCGGCCTCGAACGCCGCGCGCTCCTCGGCGGTGAGCCGCAGAGCCGCCCGGTCGTAGATCGGCGGCTGGCCGCGTCCGAGCTGGCGTTTGCGGCGGCGCTCCAGCTCCTCCGGCGTCTCGTAGCAGGGATAGAGCCGGCCCGCTGCGCGGAGGCGGTCGGCGGCGGCGTCATGCTGCGCCTTGCGGGCGCTCTGCTTCGCGAACAGATCGGGCACGATGCCGAGCCACGCGAGATCCTCGGCGATCGCCGCGGCGAAGGCTTCCGTGGAGCGCTCCGCGTCGGTGTCGTCGAGCCGCAGCAGGAAGCGCCCCCCGGTCCGGCGGGCGTACAGGGCGTTGAGCAGGGCCGGCCGGGCGTTGCCGATATGGAGGTAGCCGGTCGGCGACGGTGCGAAGCGGACGAGAGTCATGGACCGCTCTGTAGCCGATCTCTGCGGGAATGTGCGCGGGACTTCATGACGGCACCGGACCGATGCACCGCCCTGCGGAGTCCCGCTACCCAGGAGGTGGAAAACCCGTCAGAAGGGCGCGCGTGGTGCGGTGCGGGATATGAGCGGCATGGCGACGGACGGGACGGCCGACATCGTGGTGGTCGGCGGCGGGATGGTCGGCCTCGCCAGCGCCATCGCGCTGAAGGATCGCGGCCTCGACGTGGTCCTGTGCGATCCCGGCGAGGCCCGATCCCGGACCTCCTACGGCAATGCCGGCGTGGTCAGCCGCGGCTCGATCCTGCCGATGTCGAGCCCCGCCCTTTGGGGCAAGCTCCCGGCCTACCTGCGCAACGCCGATTGCGGCCTGCGCCTGCACTACGCGCATCTCCCGCGGATCATCCCCTACACGGCGCATTTCCTGGCGGCCGCCCGCGCCTCCCGGTGGCGCCGCGCGGCAGCGGCGCTGCTCCCCCTGACGACCGCCGCCTATCCGGCCCATGAGCGGCTGGCCGCCCGGGCGGGGACCGGCGACCGGCTCCAGCGGACCGGCTGGATCAAGGCCTATCGCACGGAAACGGCCTTCGCGGCCGCGGCCCTGGAGCGGGAGATCCTGGCGAGCCACGGCGTCGCCTTCGAGATCCTCGACACGGCGGCCCTGCGCGCCCTCGAGCCGGCCCTGGTGCGGCCCTACGCGCGGGGGATGCTGCTGACCGAGACCGGCTCGGTGCGCGAGCCCGGCCGTCTCATCGAGGCCTGCGAAGCCCTGTTCGACGCTCTCGGCGGTCGCCGCCTGCGCAGCCACGTCGCCCGCTTGGCGCCCGAGGCGGGCGGGTGGCGCATCGATCACGACAGCGGCACGGTGCAGGCCCGCCAGGTCGTCCTGGCGGCCGGCGCCGCCTCGGGAGCGATCGCCCGATCCCTCGGCTATCGCTTCGCGGTGGCGGCCGAGCGCGGCTACCATCGCCACTACGCCCTGCATCCGGACAGCCCGCCGCTGACCCGGCCAGTCCTCGACACGGGGGCCGGCTCCATCCTGTCGCCGATGGGCGACCACCGGGTGCGGGTCCTGTCCGGCGTGGAACTCAACGCCCGCCGCGCCGCACCCGATCACACCCAGATCGAGGCGGCATCCCGGGAAGCGGCCGGAACGCTCCGGCTCGGCGGGCCCCTGGACAACGCGCCGTGGCTCGGCTCCCGCCCATCGACGCCCGACGGGATGCCGGTCATCGGCCGGGCACCGCGTCACACCGGCCTGCTGTTCGCCTTCGGCCACGGCCATATCGGGCTGTCCACCGGGCCGATCACCGGCGAGATCGTCGCCGATCTCGCCACCGGCCGCACGCCCGCGGTGCCGGTGGCCGCCTTCGCGCCGGAGCGGCTTCTGCGCTGGCCGCGCCTGCTCTGACGGCGCTCCCGCCCTCAGCGCCAGTCGTAGGGGTTGTAGGGCTCGAGCGCAGCCTGGACCTTCCGCAGGACGTCCGGCTGCCGCTGGAGATCGGCCTCCCGGGCCAAAGCCCGGAGGAACGCCTGCGGGCCATGCTCCAGATCCCGCGCCAAGCCGTTGTAGCGGTCGGCGGGCTCGACATGGGGGGGATTCACCGCGACGCGGTACGCGAGGCCGCAATTCGGCAGGTCGATCCCGAGCCGATAGCAGATCCGCACCCGGGCGAAGGGCACGTCAGGGCGATAATCGACCCGGTACCCGCCGAACCGGAAGGCACCTCCGGTCACGCGCTCGGCATAGGCCAGCGTCCGCGCCACCGTGGTGAAGCCGGCGGTGCGCCGGTCACGCACGAGGTCGATCGCCGCGCGCTCCGTCGGGACGAAGGGCTGTGCACAGGCGGTACCGGACACCAGCGCGGCCAGGAGAGCAGGAACGACGAATCTCATGGCTTCTTCATGCAGACCGCGACGGGCTCGGCATCCTTGGCCGCCTTGGCGGTCATGTCGAGGCAGCCGACGGTGGATATACCGTCCGTCTGTGTCACGGACGGCAAAACCGCCATGCCCCGGCAATAGGCACCGATCAATTCCTCGTCACGACGACAGGCCACATCCAGGCGCACTTGGCTGTTCATCGACGGCCCCGGCGGACCGGGCGGCCCGGCCGGACCCGTCTCGCCCGTGGGACCGCGTGCCCCGGTCGCTCCGTTCAGGCCCGCAGGCCCCGGAGGCCCCCGGTCACCCGTCGCACCGGGAGGTCCTGCCGGCCCCGGCTTCGGCGCGTCACAGGCGCCGAGCGCGAGCGCCATCGCGCCGAGCAGGAGCGCGATCGGTGGGCCTCTCATGCGGGTCTCCGGTGGGGCTTGCGCAGAGGGAACTTGGTGCGCAACCCAATCGGGTCAACGGCGCCTCATCGATCGCCCGCATCGATACAACCAAAAGTAGTAGTCCCTGGATAAACCAGCTCTCGCCGATCGAATTAAGAGTTTTGCAAAATCTTGGCCTCACATCGACTTGTATGGCCATGTCTGACTGATCTGCTTGCTCATGAACGCCCGAAGACACTTCAGCGCGCGGAGCAAAGCGACGTCAGGTTGTCTGCTGAAGAGCCTGGGGCGTGACGCCAGCGGCGCGGCCGCGGTGGAATTCGCCCTCGTGGCGCTGCCCTTTCTCGCGCTGTGCGGCGCGGTCATCCAGATCGCCTTCCAGATCTGGGCGACGCAGAACTTCGATCGCGCCCTGCAGAACGCGGTCCGGACGATCTTCACCGGCCAGTTCCAGCTCGACACGGCGGGTCAGACCGATCCGGCGATCCTGCTCGCGGCCCTGAAGACCCGGATGTGCGGTCCGGCCAGCACGCCCGTCGCCACGGTCTTCAATTGCCAGAACGTCAAGATCGACGTCGCGACGGCGAGCAGCTTCGCGAATGCCACCGCCGCCAAGCCGATCGATACCGCGACGGGTACGTGGAACACCAGCTTCGGCAGCAACTACAAATGCGCTTCGCCGGGGACGATCGTGATCGTCACCGCGGCGGTGCCGTTCCCGACCTTCTTCAACCTGATGGGTCTGAACACGCGGCAATTCACCAGCGGCTCCGCAGCGGGATCGAGCCTTCTGACCTCCACCGCGGTGTTCCGGACCGAGCCCTACCAGATCGTCGGAGGGAGCCCATGCCCGTCGTCTCCGTCCTAGCCCGCCAGGCAGCGCGGCTGCGGCGCGACGGGCGTGGCGGCGCGATGGTCGAATTCGCCGTCATCCTGCCGCTCCTGCTCGCGATCTGGGCCGGCATGACCGAGGTGGCGCACGCCATCGACGAGTGGCGCAAGCTCACGCAGCTCGCCCGCACCGTGGCGGATCTGACGGCGCAGGGCGACACGCAGAACCCGATCAGCCCCACCTTGATGAACGACATCATCGCCTCCGCCACGGCGGTGATGCGCCCGTTCGATACGTCGAAGGTCACGATCGTGGTCAGCGCCATGGGCGTCGACCTGAAGAACCCGAGCCCGGTTCCGCTGGTCTGCTCCAGCGTCGCCAACGCCAACGCCACCGCGCGCAGCCCCGGATCCGCGGCCGACCTCACCGTCCCGGACGGCTACCTGACGCCGGGGATGCGCTACGTTCAGGCGGAAGTCACCATCAGCTACGCGCCGATGATCGGCAGCACCCTGGTCAAGCTCGCCAAGGGCGTCAGCGGCACGATCACATTCAAGAGCAGTGCGCCTTGGCCGACCCGCGGCGGAAAGGCCTACGGCGCCAACACGTACACCGAGGTCGTCCTTCCGGACACCAAACACGCGAATTGCGATGGCACAGTGGTCAATCGTGCGTCCTGACAGCGCCCCCAAGCCGCGGCGACCCCGGTTCTTCCACGATCGCGGCGGCAACGTCGCGCTGCTGTTCGCGTTCCTCAGCGTGCCGATGCTGATGCTCGGCGGCGCGGCGATCGATTACGGGTTCGCCACACGGCTGGAGACGAAGCTGCAGGCCGCGACCGATGCCACCGCCCTGCTCCTCTGCCAGACGCCGCTCGCCACGCCGCAGGCCGACCTCAACACCCTCGCCGTGACGACCATGACCGGCGCCATGGGGACCGCGAACCTCGTGGTCGATCCTCTGGCCATCACTAACAACCCCCGCAAGATCACCCTGACCACGCACAAGCTGTCGACAACCTTCTTCGGCGCGCTCACCGGCACCAAGCGGATCAATCCGGGCGCCGTGGCGCAATGCGCCACCCCGCTTCCGAAGACCTTCGAGATCGCGCTGGTGCTGGACAATACCGGTTCGATGGCGGAATCGAGCGGCGGCCAGTCGAAGCTCAAGGCCGTGCAGTCGGCTGCGGCGAACTTCGTGGACTACGTCTACACCAGCGCGGCCTTCTCCAGCGCGACCAAGATCGCGATCGTGCCCTTCGCCGGCGCCGTGGCGGTCGATCCGACGGCCTACCGCTACGCCTCCTGGATCGATCTGAACGGCATATCGAGCTACCACTGGACCAATATTGTCCAGTCGCCCCCCGCGCCGTTCAAGAGCCGCTTCGACGTCTTCGCCAAACTGCAGGCCGTCAACCGCGCCTGGGGCTGGGCCGGGTGCCTCGAAACGCTGTCGTACCCGCTCAACGTGCAGGACGGCGCGCCAACCGCCTCGAACAAGGATTCCTACTACGTGCCCCTCCTGGCACCGGACGAGCCGGGGGATGCCAGTGCGCAGGTCGCTCCCTTCCCCGTCGGGAGCCAGAATCCGACGGCCTACAGCTACAACAGCTACCTCGACGACCGCACCGGCGGCAGCTGCCAGAACAGCAATTCCTACACGACGGCGCTCGGACAGGCGTGCAAGTACGTCAACCCGACGGACGCCGTGTCCGCCTCTCCCCTCGGCATCCCGAACGGTCCGAATTTCGGCTGCACGACTCAACCGCTTCAACGGCTGACCAACAACACATCGACCCTGAAGACCCTCATCAGCAACATGGCGCCGCTGGGATCGACCAATATCCATGAAGGGTTCATGTGGGGCTGGCGCACGCTCTCGCCCAACAGCGTCTTCGCCGACGGCCAGCCCTACGCGTCGAGCGCGAACAGCTCGAACGCGTCGACGATCAACAAGGTCATCATCCTGATGACGGACGGCACCAACAGCTGGAGCGCCAATCCGTACGCGCCCACCGGATCGCTCTATTTTGCGGCCGCCTACTTCAAGAACGCCAACGGCACGACACCCAATCCGCGCATGCCGCCGAAATACCAGAACATCGCGGATGCGAACACGGCCCGCTCCGCCCTCGACGCCCTGACGGCGGAGGCGTGCAGCAACGCCAAGGCGGTGAACATCTCGATCTACACGATCGGATTCAGCATTCCGTCCGACCCGATCGACGCGGCGGGTCAGACCCTGCTGAAGAACTGCGCCTCGTCGGCCGACCAATACTTCCTCGCCAACACGTCGGACGACCTGATCAAGGCCTTCCAGACGATCCAGGCGAGCATCGGCGCGCTGCGCCTGACGCAGTAGACCACGCGATCGGAAAAAGCGGCGCCCCGGCGTTGAGCCGGACCGCGCTCAGTCGTCGCGGTAGACCCGCTCGCGGCGCTCGTGACGCTCCTGGGCCTCGAGCGACAGGGTGGCGATCGGCCGCGCGTCGAGCCGGCGCAGGGAGATCGGCTCGCCGGTCTCCTCGCAGAAGCCGTAGGACCCGTCCTCGATCCGGGCGAGAGCCGCGTCGATCTTGCCGGTGAGCTTCCGCTGCCGATCCCGCGCCCGGAGCTCGATCGCCCGGTCCGTCTCGGACGAGGCGCGATCGGCGAGGTCGGGATGGTTCTCGTTCTCGCTCTGGAGCGCCACCAGCGTATCCTGCGCCTCGCGCAGGATGTCGTTCTTCCAGCTCAGCAGCTTGCGCCGAAAGTATTCGCGCTGCCGGTCATTCATGAAGGGCTCGTCGTCGGACGGGACGTAGCCGTCCTCCAGCTGCACCTTCGCCATGCGTCACCCTCGCTGGATGGTAAACCGCCCACCAGGGGATGGCCGGTGTGCGGCGATAACGTGAGGTGCCGTATAGTCGAGGTGCCTCAGCGCTACAACGCACACAGATGCAGGGGTTGTAACCGGCTGTCACTGCATCGCCGCGTGCGGCAAACAGGCCACGGTACAGATCTTTTACGCTGTCATCGGGTCCGCAGCCGTACGATCGCGGCGGCGATTTCAGCGGTGAGGCTTCGGGCGAGCGGCAGCCTGTAATGGGTCTGATCGAAGAACTGGTCCGGATCCGCCGCCGCGGACCGGCCGTCGCGCCAGTCGACCACGGTGCTCAGGGCGTGCTGCGCGAGCACCGCGCGCACTTCGGCCCGGCAGGCGGCCTCGGCCCGCGCCCGAGGGCTGCCGGGCGGCGGCTCGGCCCGCGCGTAGACCGGGGGAAAGACCACCACGACCGGCGTCGCCGCCGGGATACGGGCCAGCTCGGCGCGCAGCCGCGCTGCGATCGGGAACGGGCCGCCATGATGCGGTTCCGGCTCGGGTCCGACCGGCTTTTCCAGGGCCGCCTTCTTGGCCGGATCGATGCCGAAGCCCTGGCTCAGGTAGTTGCGCTCGTAATCCCACCAGCCGTCGGCCGCGGCGGTCTTGTGGCGCGGATTTAGGAGCCAGCCGAGGCGGTTGACCGTCTCCTGCGCGGCCGAGAAGCGGATGAGCCCCCTCAGATAGGCGGGCCAGTCGCCCACGAGCCAGTAGGGGAATCCATGCTCGCTCGGAAAGGCGGGGTCGTCCGCGCACCAGAATGCGTCGGCCGAGAGCACGATCGCGTCGGGCCTCGCATGGTGCTTCAGATACCAGCCGAGCAGGGCGAACTGCTCGGACGGACCGGTGGCCGGCACCGAGAGCTGCAGGAACGGAATGCCGGTGAGCTGCGTCAGGGCTGCCGGCTCGATCAGCTGGATATGCGAATTGCCGATCACCACGCCTGAATAGGCCGGATCGCGCCCGCGCATGGCCGAGGCGGTGCGGGGTCCCTGCGGCCGCACGGCGCCCCGGGACAGCAGCGTCGAGCGTCCGGTATCGTAGGGATCGACCACGACCGCGAGGGCCAGATAGCCCGCGAACAGGCCGACCATCGACAGGGCCAGGATGCGGACGAAGGCACGCCAGTCCCGATCGGTGGTGGGGGGAGCGGGCGCCATCCTCAGAACTGGAAGTAGATGAACTCGTAGTTCGCATCGTCGCCGATCTTCAGCAGGACGAGCACGAACAGCAGCGCGAAGCCGCAGGCGAGGAGCCGCCGCGGCGGCAGGCGGTGCACCGCAGTCCAGGCGGTGGGCCCGACCGTGGCGACCAGGGCGGCGATGGCGATGGTGCGCCACTTGAAGCCCGAGCCTCTGGGCGCCAGCCCGAACAGGCCCTTGAAGATCACGAGGGCCGCCTCGAAGCTCGTCGCCCGGAACAGCACCCAGGTGAGCACCACGAATAGGCTGGTGAGCGCCCAGCCGAGGGGCGCGGGGATCGCGATCCGGGCGCGGCGCGCCAGCACCCCGGCCCCGAGGCCGATCCCGTGGAGCGCCCCCCAGGCGAGGAAGGTCAGGCCCGCCCCGTGCCAGAGGCCGCCCAGCGTCATGGTTACGGCGAGCGCCCCGACCTGCCGCGGCAGCCCGCGGCGGTTCCCGCCCATCGGCACGTAGAGGTAGTCGCGCAGGAAGCGCGACAGGGTCATGTGCCACCGCCGCCAGAAGTCGCGCAGGGAGGTGGCGCGGTAGGGCACGTCGAAATTCTGGGGCAGGACGAGGCCGAACAGCAGCGCGATGCCCAGCGCCATGTCGGTGTAGCCGGAGAAGTCGAAATAGATCTGGAAGGTGAAGCCCAGCGTCGCCTGCCACGCCTCCACCACCGTGACGGCCTTGCCGGCGGCGGCGGCCTGAAAGACCGGATTCACGTATTCCGCGAGCGGATCGCCGAGGAACACCTTCTTGGCCAGCCCCACCGTGAGCAGCATCAGCCCGCGGGCGAAGCGCTCGGCGGCGTCGGGCCGCGCGTAGGGCTGCTCGTCGAACTGGTGCATGATCTCGCTCCAGCGCACGAGCGGGCCGGCGAGAACCTGCGGGAAGAAGGCGATGTAGAGGGCGTATTTCACGAGCCCGAAGCTCGGCGCCCGGCCGGCCCGCAGGTCGGCGAGATACATGATGTGGTGGAAGGTGAAGAACGAGATGCCGAGCGGCAGGGCGAGGCCGAGCCGCTGCGTCTCCAGGCCGGGGATCAGGTTGGCGAGATCGGCCGCGAAATCGAGGTACTTGAACACCCCCAGGAGGGCGAGGTTGGCGGCGATGGCGACCGGGATCAGCCATCGGCCGGGCCTGTGCCGATAGAGACGGGCCACGCACCAGTTCGCCAGGATCGAGCCGGCGAGCAGCGGCACGAAGCGGACATCCCACCAGCCGTAGAACACGAAGGACAGGCCGACGAGGAGCGGCAGCCGCCACGCGGGCGCGGCGCGCGCCACCAGCCCGTGCAGGATCAGCGCGGTCGGCAGGAAGGCGAGGAGGAAGACGAAGGAGTTGAACAGCATCGGGCGAGGCGGCGCGGAGGAGCCCGGATGGGCCGCCGTTGTCTCCGAGCGGAAGGGATCGCCTTGTCGGGGATCGGGGCCGGCCCGTCAATCGCAGCCGCGCGATCGCGGCCATTCGGCAGCGCGGCGCTGCAGCGACCCCGTCTCAGGTACAAGCGTCCCGGGTGATGCAGCCCTCTAGGTCATCCGGGCGACGCCGAGTGCCCGAGGGCCGGGCGACGTCACCCGGGTGCGGCTTCACGCTCCGCGACGGGCCGCCTCGATGGTCAGGCCCAGCCCCACCGAACCGAACGTGTCCCCCTCCACCACCCGGGCGGCGGGCAGCGCGGCCGTGAGCGCGGCGCGCAGATGCGGCAGGCCGGTGGACCCGCCGGTCAGGAACAGGGCGTCGACCCGGTCGGCCGGCAATTCCGCCTGCGCGAGGCAGCGCGCGATCCGGGCCGCCACGGCCCGCGCGAGGTCACCGGTCTGGGCCGACAGGGTCGCGCTATCCACCGGCACGGAGAGGCCGCGCTCCAGAAGGCCGAGATCGAGCACCGTCGCATCCTGCTCGGAGGCCGCGATCTTGGCGCCTTCCACCGCCCCGGCCAGGGCGTGTCCGCGCTCCCCCTCCACCGCCTCGCGCAGCCGCGCGAGCAGGTCGGGCCGGGCGCCGTCGCGGATCACCTCGTCGATCTCCCGCAGGGTCTTCTGATTGTAGAGACGGTTGATCGCCGACCACGTGGCGAGGTCGTGGTAATAGGCGTTCGGCACCGCGAGGTCGCCCCGGCGCATCGGGCTTCCGAGGCCGAGGAGCGGCATCACCGTGCCGAGGCTGAGCTGACGGTCGAAATCGGTGCCGCCGATCCGCACGCCGTCATTGGCCAGGATGTCGCCGGCCCGGTCCGGCCGGCCCCGGCGCTCCGGCGCGAGGCGCACGATGGAGAAATCCGAGGTGCCGCCGCCGATATCGGCGACCAGCGCGATCTCCTCGGACCGGACCTGCCGCTCGTAGTCGAGGGCGGCCGCGATCGGCTCGTACTGGAACGAGACCTCCCGGAAGCCGACGTCGCGGGCGATGTCCCGCAGCGTGTCTTCGGCCCGGCGGTCCGCCTCCGGATCGCCATCGACGAAGTGGACCGGGCGGCCATGGACCACGCTGTCGAGGCTCTGGCCGCAGGCGGCCTCGGCGCGCTCCTTCACGGCCGTGAGATAGCGGGCGATGACGTCGCGCAGGCGCAGCCGCTGGCGGCCGACCGGTGTGGCCTCATCCATGAGCGGGGTGCCGAGGACGGATTTCAGGCCGCGCATCATCCGGCCGGACCGGCCCTCGACATAGGCCGCCGTCGCGGCCCGGCCGATGATGGGCTCCCGGCCGAGTTCGAAGAAGATCGCGCTGGGGATCGTCCGGTGCGCGCCTTCCAGGGGCAGCAGCGTCGGTCCGTCCGGGCCGTTATGCCCGAGGGTGGTGTTCGACGTGCCGAAGTCGAGGCCGCAGGCCGCCATCGTGTCGTAGATCCGGGTTCGTTCTGGGAGGCCGGTGGCCGTACAGGGCCGCGGCGTCCGGGTCCAGGCCGGGCGCGGCACGGCTGGTATGGCGGGAAGCGTGGACAGCGCGACGGCGGCGCACCCGGATCCGTCGGGCCGTGCTATGAGGCCTTATGCGTTCCGACATCGATCTCGGCCTGACCGGCGAGCGCCCCGCGCTCCTCGACCTCACCGAACTGCTCGCCACGCGGCTTCTGGTCCAGGGCAATTCGGGTTCCGGCAAATCGCATTTGCTGCGGCGGCTGCTGGAGCAGAGCGCCGGCCTCGTGCAGCAGGCGATCATCGACCCCGAAGGCGATTTCGCCAGCCTCGCCGACCGCTACGGTCACGTGGTGGTCGAGGCGGACGGCGACGACGTCGCCCTTCAGCGCATCGCTGCCCGGGTGCGGACGCACCGGGTCTCGGTGGTGCTGTCGTTGGAAAATCTCGACGCCGACGGGCAGATGCGGGCCGCTGCGGCCTTCCTGGGCGGCCTGTTCGATGCCGACCGCGACCATTGGTACCCGATGCTGGTGGCCGTGGACGAGGCGCAGCTCTTCGCCCCAGCGGCGGCCGGCGAGGTCTCGGACGAGGCCCGGCGCCTCTCGCTCGGCGCGATGACCAACCTCATGTGCCGCGGCCGCAAGCGCGGCCTCGCCGGCATCATCGCGACGCAGCGCCTCGCCAAGCTCGCCAAGAACGTCGCGGCCGAGGCCTCGAACTTCCTGATGGGCCGGACCTTCCTCGACATCGACATGGCCCGCGCCGCCGACCTGCTCGGCCTGGAGCGCCGGCAGGCCGAGACGTTCCGCGATCTACCGCGCGGCCATTTCGTGGCCCTTGGCCCGGCCCTGTCGCGGCGCCCGCTGACCATCGCGGTCGGACCGACCCAGACCGTGAGCCGGAGCTCCTCGCCGGTCCTCGTCCCCCTGCCCGACGCCCTGGAAGACGCCCGCGCGCTGATCCTCACGGCAAGCCCGGAGGAGATCGTGGCGCCGTTGGCCCCGCGCCCGAAGCCGCGCCCCACCCCGGCGCCGGACGTGCTCGTCCAGCTCGCCAATTACCGGCCGCCGGTGCCCGCCGAGGAGCCGGAAGAGGAGCCCATGGACCCGGAGGCTCGCGAGGCGGCCCTCGCCGAGGTTCTGGCCTCCGTGCTGGCAGATGCCGACGCCGCCGCCTGCACGCCCGCGACGCTCTATCAGGACTTCACCGTCCGCTGCCGCATCCGCCGACTGCGGGGCGACACGATGGGCCTGCCCGAGTTCAAGCGGCGACTCGCCGTGGCGCGGGCCGAGGCCGGGGGCGCGGTGGCGGACAATTCCGGCTGGGAGCAGGCCCAGGCGATCGCGGCGAGCCTGCCGGACGATCTCGCCGGCCTGTTCCTGGTGGTCGCCCGGGCCGCCATCGAGGGTGCCCCCTGCCCGACCGACACCATGCTGGCCGAGGCCTACGGCACCAGTTCGGGCGGCCGGGCGCGGCGGATGCTGGCCTATCTCGAGGAGCGCGGCGCCATCGTCACCCGCAAGGACCTGCGCGGCGCGCCGATCATCGCGGTGCCGGATCTCGGCGTCGAGACCGGACCGGGCGAGCCGCAGATGCTGCCGGCGGGACCGAAGCGGCGGGTGGTTTAGCCGGGCCGGGCTCGCGTCCGACGCAAAAGCTATCGCGCACGCCGCGACGGGGCGAAACGGCGCGCGGTGCCGCCGGACGGTGTGCCTCTGCTCGCGCCGACCGTCGCGGACGCCCGGTCAGACGCCCCGGGCCATCTCCAGCTTGGCGAGTTCCACCGCGGCCCGCAGCTCGATCTCGGCCATCAGGCCGTCCAGCCGCGGATCTCCCGACAGGCCCGCACGCTCGTTCAGCCGGCCGGCGATGGCGCGCAGCTCCTGCGGTGCGACGCGGCCACCGAGAAGCGCCGCCTTCAGTCGGTCGAGACCATCGAGAAGGTCGTGGCCGCGCTGGGCCGAGCGCCGCCGCCGCTCCTGGGGTGTATCGGCCTCGGACTGGAGAAGCAGGACCGCGTCCAGCCCGGCCAAAGTCGCGGCGGCTGCCGGCGCACCGGCCCCCGTCCCGGGAGCCGGGGCCGCACCGAGGCTGAAGCCGGCGCCCCCCTCGGGCTTCCGGGGAGCCGCGACGCCGCCGGCACTCTGGATCGGCTGGCGAGTCTCGACACGCATGATCCGGTTCGCGTTGCTCCAAGCGCCCCCGCGCAGGACCCGAAACTCGGCCCCTAGGGTTAAGCGCGGGTAAACGAGGCGGCAGAAGCTGCCGGGTCGGCAGGTTCGGTCCCGGTGCGCCGGAACGCGCCGCCGGGGACCCGGAGCGAAAAATACCATTCCTTCAAAGCCTTGCCGCACCGGCTCGACTGGCACGGCCCTGGCAGGATGGCGGCAGGTCCGTTCTTGGTCGAAAATCCGACATGCGCCCGCGTCACGCGTTCTGTCCCCTCCGGTTTCTGCTCGGTGTCGTCGCGGGCGCCCTGCTGCTCGCCGCCCTGCCCGGGCCGGCGCTGGCCCTGTCGCGCGTCAAGGACCTCGCCTCCATCGAGGGCGTCCGCCAGAACCAGCTCGTCGGCTACGGAATCGTGGTCGGCCTCAACGGCACCGGCGACACGCTCAACAATATCCCGTTCACCAAGCAGTCGCTGCAGGCGATGCTGGAGCGCCTCGGCGTCAACACCCGCGGCGCCACGATGCGGACGCAGAACCTCGCCGCCGTGATGGTGACGGCGAGCCTGCCGCCCTTCGCCGCGCAGGGCACGCGGATCGACGTGACGGTCTCGTCTCTGGGCGACGCCAAGTCCCTCCAGGGCGGCACCCTGCTGGTTACGCCGCTCCTCGGCGCCGACGGCGAGGTCTACGCCCTGGCGCAGGGATCGGTGGCGATCGCGGGATTCTCGGCCGAGGGCGATGCCGCCAAGATCACCCGGGGCGTGCCGACGAATGGCAGGATCTCCAACGGCGCCAATATCGAGCGCGAGATCGCCTTCAAGCTGAACGACGCACGCGCGCTGCGGCTCTCCCTGCGCAATCCCGACTTCACGACCTCGAAGCGGATCGCCGCCGCGATCAACGACTTCATGGGCGCCGACACCGCCGAGCCCACCGATCCGGCAACCGTCACGATCCAGATCCCGACCCGCTACAACGGCAACATGATCCGGCTGATCACCGAGGTGGAGCAGTTGAAGGTCGAACCGGACCAGACCGCCCGGGTCGTCGTCGACGAGCGCTCCGGCATCATCGTCATGGGCCGGGACGTGCGCGTCTCCACGGTGGCGATCGCGCAGGGCAATCTCACCGTGACCATCACGGAACAGCCGCAGGTGAGCCAGCCGGCGCCGCTGTCCAATGGCCGCACCGTGGTGGTGCCGCGCACCGGCGTGAAGGTCGATACCGGCGACGGCAACAAGCTCGCCCTGGTCAAGGAGGGTGTCAGCCTGCGCGAGCTGGTCGATGGCCTCAACGCGCTGGGTGTCGGCCCGCGGGATCTGATCTCGATCCTGCAGGCGATCAAGGCCGCCGGCGCACTTCAGGCCGACATCGAGCTGATGTGATCAACCGGACCTGGAGGGTCGAACCATGCTGCAACTCGCCAGTCTCGCGGCCAATGCCGCCGGCATCGGGACCTCGGTCGCCGGGAGCGCCGTCGACGGGGTCATCAAGTCGGCCAGCAAGGCCAAGGCTTGGAAGACCGCCACCGAGTTCGAATCGATGTTCTTGGAGAACAGCCTGGATCGGCTGACCCAATCGGACGGCACCGAGGGACCGTTGGGCGAGAACGGCACCGGCGGCGGTGTCTACCGCTCGATGCTGACCAAGGAATACGCGACCCAGATCGTGAAGAGCGGCGGCGTCGGCATCGCCGATTCGATTTTCCGTGAGATCATGAAGATGCAGGGTGCGGCGAGCGATGGAGCGACCAATGCAAAGGGCTGAACCGCTGCGCGTCGCGGACCGGGTCACCGCCGAGGCCCTGGTGGCCGGCGTGCTCGGCAACATGGCCGCCCTGGAGGCCGTGCTCGCCGAGGAGGCTGCCTTCGTCCGGGAGGGCCGCCTGCAGGAGGGCGTCGCCGCGGCCGAGCCGAAGGCCGCGCTGGCCGCCGCCTATATGCAGGGCCTCGAGGTCGCGAAGGCGAACGCCGTCGCGCTGAAGCGCTTCCATCCCGACGGGGTCGAGGCCCTGCGCACGGCCCATCGCCGTTTCACCGCGGCCGTGGAGGCCAACCAGACGGTGCTCGCCAGCGCCAAGACCGTATCGGAAGGGCTGATCAAGACCCTGGCGGAGGAGATCGGCCGGGCTCAGCTGCCGTCCGGCTACGGCCGGCAGGTTCCGGCCCCCTCCCCGTACGGCCGTGGCGTGCGCAGCGGACCGCTGGTCCTCTCGCGCAACCTCTGAGCCGCGCCTCAACGGCGGCCGGTGCCGATCCGAAGGTAGGTCCGCACCTCGCCGAGATCCGTGTCCGCGCGGTTGTCGATCGCGAGGCGGCCGGCGACGGCCGGCGCCGCCGCCGCCACGCCATGCCCCGCGCCCAGATCCGCTCCCGCCGTGACGCGGCCCGAGATGCGGATGCAGCCGCCGCTCCCCGGCAGGCGCACGAAGCCGGGCCCCTTGGAGGGGCACGGCACAGGTCCGGGCGTCTTGGGCAGGTCCCGGAGATCGAGGGCGGCGGCCGTCCCGGCGCCGGACAGGCCCGCCGCGATGAGAGCCGCCATAACCGCCAGCATGCGGAGCCGCCCGCGCATCTCAGGCGGCCTGGCGCGCGAGATTCCGGTGAAGCTGGTCGATGTACTGCTCGACCTCGCCGATGAACGGATCGAGATCCGGCTCGTGGATGCGCAGACGGGCGAGGTCGCGCAACAGGATGTCGAGGGCGATGGCGCGCTCGCCGGGATGGGCATAGCCCGCAAGATACGCCTCGACGGCCTGTTCCACCATCCCGATCGCGCCGATCCGCGGCGCGATCCCGAGGCGAAGGACGAGTTCGATGGGTCCGGGCAGCGACATGCCGACCTCTCCTCGATCGAATCACGGCGCGTGGGCGCGTCCGCACGCCGCGGTTCAATCCCGGAAAACGGCAGGACTATGGTCGCTCGGGCCGAGACGGATCTTTCGGATACCGGCCGCGCTCGGTCGGGGACCAATCCCCGTGAACGATCAGCTGATGTAGTTCACCAGTGACAGCTTGGAGAGCGTCGAGGTGACCTGATAGCTGGCCTGGAGCCGGTTCTGCACGTCGAGCAGCTTGGTGATCACCTCTTCGGGGGAGGCCTGCTCGATTCCGTCCAGGGTGTTCTGGACGGTGTTCTGGGTGGCCTTGTTGGTCGTACTGGCGTTCGAGAGGCGCGCCGACGCGATGGTCAGTTGCGTGACCGTGTCCTGGACGCTGGGGGTCTGGCTGGCGGAAGCCAGCAGCCCGCCGGCCTTGGTCGCGACGGCCTGATAGGTGTTGTAGGTGCTGGCATCGTTCGTGGTCGGCAGGGCGTAGGCCATGGTCGCCAAGCCCGCCAGCACGTTCTGGATCTCGGGCGTGTTGGCCCGCGCTCCCGTGCCGACGGTGCCGGTCGCGCTGACCTGGACCGACTGGGTATCGATCGCAGAGGTCGGCTCCGGCGGCGTCTTGGACGTGTCGTAGGTGTTCTCGCCCTGGTACCAGAGCACCGTCGTGTTCGGGTCGGGGCTTGCATATCCGACCGGGTTGGTTCCGGAATAGACGACCCGCTGGGGGATCACGCCGTTTCCGCCCGGCCCCCCGTTCACGGACCCGCTGAAGAACTGCGTCGCCGCGTCGGCTGTAGCCTTCACCGCCAGCGTGCTGCTCGCCGCGCCCGTCAGCGCCTTCGTGAGGGTATCGGAGAGGTTCTTCATCGTTTCGGCGGAGTTGGCGCCGATCGCGAAGGTGGAGTTCGAGCCCGCAACCACGCTGGTCGCTGCGGTCAGCGTGATGGTCGTGGACGTCCCCTCGGGTGTCACCAGCGAGAAGCTGATGCTGTCGCCGGGGGCCGGCTGAGCGCTCGCGCTCGTCAGATTGACGGTCAGGGTCGCCGGGACCGTGCTCGAGACGGAGGCGGTCAGAGCCCCCGTGGCCGTCGCGGTGCTGCCGAGGGTGAAGCCGAAATTGCCGCGCGTCCCGGGGTTCGATTCCTCCGTGACCTGGATTGGGATCGCCGTCGACGCGCTCTGCGTCAGCCGGCCGTTCCCCTGGGTGCCCAGCTGTGCGCTGACCCGCTCGTTGATGACATCCGTGAGGCCGTCGAGCGTTTGGCCGGTCGAGTCGGTCGATCCGTTGAGGATCGTGTTCGCATCGAGCACCGGCTGGGTCTCGGTGTTGGTCCCACCGAACAGGTAATTGCCCGCCGCCGACTGATTGAGCGTGTCGAGCACCGTCTGGAGGTTGGCCAGCGCCGTCGCGCGGCCGGACACGGAGTTCGCCGCCACGCTCTGCAGGCCGTTCTGCAAGGTCGACGCGGTGCTCGTCCCGATACTCGCCACCTGTGACAGGCTCGTCACCGCCAGGTTGGTCCGGGTCTGGGCCGCGGTGATGCCGCTGGCATAGCCGTTGAGGGCGCTCAAGGTGGCCTGAGCCGCCAGCGCTGTGGAGCGACCGGAGCCGAGCCCGCCATAGGTCTGCGAGACCTGACCGCTGGAGAGCTGGTTCGACAGGTCGTTGAGCTGGTTCTTCAGCGTCAGGAGCTGCGAGGCGTTGCGATTCGTGATGTACGAGCCGGCCGCGAAGGGGGTGATCGTCGTCATGATCAGATCTGCAGCAGCTGGTTGAGCATGTCGCGGGCCGCCGTCAGCACCCGGGCGTTGGCGCCGTAGGCGGTCTGCAAAGCGATCAGATTCGACATCTCCTGGTCGATATTGACGCCCGCCCCGGCGGAGAACCGGCTTTGGGCGGTGGAGAGCGCCGTCTGCTGGGTGTCGTCGATCGCCGACGCGTTCGCGGAGGCCGCCCCCTGGGTCGAGACGATGTCCTGCGCGAAGCCGATCACGGTGGCATTGTAGGGCGCCGAGACACCGCCGATGCCACTGGACGACGAGAAGGTCTGCTGGGTGGAGGTCAGCGCCGAGAACAGCTTCTGGGCGCGTGACCCGGAGGCGCTGGGATCGGTGGCGCTCGTCTGGGTGAGCGCCGCCGTGTTTCCGGACAGGGCGGCATTGACCGTGATGCGCTGGGCGAATCCGGTGAGCTGCGAGCCATTGTCGAGCGAGCCGGTGTAGAGCTTGTTGGGCGTACCGTCGACGAACAGGGCGAGCGACGGGTTGCCCGAGGTCAGGTCACTGACCGACGACATCGGGGTGATGTTGGCCGTCGCCGACGTCACCGTGTCGGAACTCCCGGCCGCCGGCCCGATCACCAGAGCGGCGCCGGTCCCCGAAGCCGCAACTTTGGCGGAGAGACCGAGATTCCCGAGGGCCGTGTTGATCGCGCCGGCGTAGTCCGATCCGCTGCTCGGAATCTTGAACGTCTGGACGAGGGCCGTGGAATCCTTGGTCTGGCTCGCGGGGACTGACGTGGCGTCATCGTTGGACGCGACCAGGATGACGTTGCGCACCGTGCCGTTCACCGTCACCGGGAAGGTCAGGGTGTTGCCCGGCTGGATGCCGGTCAGGTCGATGGACGTCTGCGTGCCGTTGGACGTGCCGGTGACGGTCTTGTCGCTGAGCGCGCTGGCCAGGCCGGCCGCGAGGTCGTCCAGCTGACGTTGCGCCTGCGGCAGGGTCTGGTCGCGCAGTTCGATCCCGGCGGCCAAGCTCCCGGAGCGCAGCACGCCGGGGGCGCCGAGATCGATCTTGCCGCCGCCCGGCAGCGTGGCCGTGATGGTGCCGACCGTGCGCTGCGTCGGATCGGTGGAATAGGCGGAATTGGCGTCGAGGATCCCGCGTCCGTCGAAGCTGAGCGTCGCCGCGTTTCCGTGATCCACCAGTGTGACCCCCGACCGGGTCATCACCGAGACCGTTCCGTCCCTCTGATCGGACGTCTGGACATCCATGTAACTGGACAGGCTGTTGATCGCCTGGTCGCGCTGGTCCTGAAGGGCGGTCAGCGTGGTGCTGTCGGTGTTGTTCTGAATCTTGCCGTTCAGGGTCGCGATGTTGGCCAGCAGCGTGCTGGCGGCGCTCGTATCGCTGCCCAGTTGCGATTCGATGCCGGTACGCAGGTTCTGAACCGTGCCGGCGGAGCTGTTGATCAGGCTCGCGAGCGCGGAGGCGTTGCCCAGCACCGTCGTGCGGGCGGCCGCCGAGGTCGGATTCGCCGCGAGTTCCTGAAGCGACTGCGTGAAGGTGTTCAGCGTGCCGTCGAGGGAGGTCGAACTGCCCGGCGTCCCGTAGAGGGCATCGAGCTGGGTGGCGATGCCGGCCTTGGTGCTGGTGTAGGCAGCCCCCGATGTCTCCAGCCGCAGCTGGTTCAGGGCCGCAGCGTCGAAGCTGCGGGTGATCGTCCCGACGGCGACACCCGAATTGTTGGTGCCGGTGGCGACCGTCGAGACCGTGCGCTTGACGTAGCCCGCAGTCCCCGCATTGGCGACGTTCTGCGAGACGATGTTGATGGCCGCCTGCGTGGCGGCCAAACCCGCGGTCGCGGTCGAAATCGCGTTCAGCGACATATCACGGCCTCCGCGTCGCGAGCCCCGGCCTCAATCAGCGAATCACGTTCAGCAGGTCAGACATCATCGTCTGCGCCGTCGACATGACCCGCGTGTTCGCAGAGTACGCCTGCTGGGTTACGATCATCTTAGAAAATTCGCTGGCAATGTCGGTATTGGATTGCTCGATGCTGGCACCATTGATCGTGCTGCCGTTGAGACCGGTGAGCGGCGGCCCGGAATCGGCCGTCTGCAGATAATTCCCCTTCCCGTCGGCCTTCAGCCCGTCGGGATCGGCGAATTGCGAGATGCCCACGGTCGCGACGGGAATCACCGAACCGTTCGAGAATGTGCCGTTGATCTTGCCGTCCTCACCCACGGCGACGCTCATCAGGGTGCCGGCACTGTTGCCGCTCTGGCTCAGCGTCTTGGTGGTCACGGCACCGCTGGCATCCGCGTATTGGGTCAGGCCGCCGCTGATATCCAGGCTGAGCGACGAGAAGGTATAGTCGCCGATCTGCACGCCGGTCAGCGGTACCGGCGTGGTAGAAGCCGGGCTCGTGAGCTTACCGGTTGAGTCGAACGTGAAGGCCGGCCCGGTCTGCGTCCAAGACGGCGTGTCGGTGGTGCTGCTGTTGTAGTACAAGTCCCACGACGAGGGCGAGGTGCCGGCCGTCGTCGTCTGAACCCAGCGCATGCTGATCGTCACCGGTGCCCCGGTCGTGGTGTAGCCCGTGATCGAGGGACCGGCGATGCTGTTGGGTGGCTGAGCCGAGGCGCTCACCGTGGGCGTGGCCGGCAGGTTGGCCGAATACGTGATCGTCTTCGTCTCTTGCGCCGGAAGAGTCAGGTTGCCGATGTTGACGGGGCCCGTGCTGGTGACCTGACCGGTCGTGGGATCGAGGTTGGTCCCGGTCAGGTACCCACCCGCGCCGTTGACCAGATAACCGTCCTTGTCCTGCGAGAAGTCGCCGCGACGCGTGTAGACATTCGCGCCGCTGAAGGTTGGCGAATTGTTCGCGTCACCGGTCTTCTGCACCACGGTGAAGAAACCGGTGCCGCTGATCGACATGTTGGTCGGTACGCTGGACGAGACCACGTTGCCGGCAATCGTGTTCGTCAGCTGCGACTGGGCCAGGACGGATCCGGCGACCTCGCGTTTCGGCGTCGTCTCGGCCATCAGATCGACGAAGCTGGTGTCGATGCGCTTGTAGCCGGTCGTCTGCGAGTTCGCGATGTTCCCGGAGATGTTGCTGATGGCATAGGACTGCGCCTGGAGACCGGAGACCGAGGTCTGCAGGGCGGAAAAAAGATCCATGGCGAACGATCCCAATACGCGCCGCTCTGGCCCGCAGGCTCGATGCGCCGCAACCGGCATGCCAGGGCTAAGTCTTTGAAATTTCAGAGTCGCGGCGTTCCGGACCCGGCAGGGTTCGCCGGGCGCGGCGGCGGTCCCGGCAGATCCTGCCGGGTGGGATCCACGCCCGGTCAGACGCGATCCGGCCGCGTTTACGCGGTGTTATTCCACACGCGCGAAGATACGGCCGGGCCAGGGCCACGCGCGGTGCGTCCTGACCGGAAGCGTCGAACGGATACGGATTTCGGATCTCGGGATCATGCGGGCGAAACGGACGAGCCTCGTCCACATCATCTACTTCTCACGCCTGAACCTGTCGTCCGAACCGGCGAAGAGGTCCGAGCAGATCAATGAAATCGGCCGGACCGCCCAGAAGAAGAACGAGTTTGCGGTGATCACAAGCTTCCTGGTCATCGAGGGAAATTTCGCCTGCCAGGTGATCGAAGGCGAGCGCTCGTCGGTGCACGAGACCTTCGACCGGGTGAGCGCGGACAGCCGCCACCGGGATGTCCAGATCAGCGAGTGGCGCGAAATCGCCAAGCGCGAGTTCGTCCACTCGTTCAAGAGCGCGCAGCGTACCGCCGGCAACGACACGCTGTTTGCGAAGGCCAACCTTCTGCCGATGCTCCAGCGCGGCACGCCGAAGGCATCCGCGATCCACGGGCTTTGCCTGTCGCTCCAATCCGACGCGATGTCCCGGCAGGGCATCGACCATCTTTTCATCTGAGCCGCGCCGATGTCCGAGAGCGATACGCCCCCGATCCTCATCGTCGACGATCAGGAGAAGCTTCTCCGGCTGATCGTGATGCTGATGACACGCATCGGCTTCCCGGATGTCGAGGGCGTCACCAGCGCGACGGAGGCCCTGGAGCGGATGCGGCAGCGCCGCTACGCTCTGGTGATCTCCGACCTCGACATGGAGCCGATGGACGGGCTCAGCCTGCTGCGCGAGATCCGGGCCGACGACGCGCTGATGAACACGCCCTTCATGCTCACCGAATCGTCCTTCGACTTCGAGGACATCAACCTCGCCCACCAGGCGGGCGCGGACGCCTTCATCCTCAAGCCGTTCGACATGGCGGTGTTGAAGTCGAAGCTGAAGCAGGTGCTCAACCGCAAGCCGCGCAAACGTGAAATGCCGATCGCCTCGGAGTCGAGTCTGAGCGTCGAATTCCCGATGCTCGGCAAGTTCTGACGCGGCCCTGGCGTCGCGGGGGCGGCACTGCGGTCCGGGCAGCGCCGCCGCGATGAGCGTGGCGCCGCCGAATTGTCACGCCGCGCGCGCCGACGCGCGGCGCCCGCTGTCGGAGCGGGGCTCCGGACCGGCTCACACCGCCCGCTTCTGATAGTCCTTCACATCGGTGAAGCGCACCGCCGGGTAGCGCTCCTCTTCGTAGCGGAGCGAGAACGCCGTGGTCGCCATGAAGACCGGGGCCCCGTCGAGGTCCTTGGCCATGGCCGAGCCGTGCGAATCGACGAACTTGTCGAGTTCCGCCTCCGAGTCGGACGACACCCAGCGGCAGACCGAGAACCGCGAGGTCTCGTAATCCACCGGCAGGCCGTACTCGGCCTGGAGCCGTTCCTTGAGCACGTCGAGCTGGAGCGCGCCGACCACGCCGACGATCGCCTGGCTGCCGTCCTGCGGCACGAAGACCTGAACGACGCCTTCCTCGCCCATCTGCTGCAGCGCCTCGCGGAGCTTCTTGGCCTTCATGGCGTCGGTGAGCTTGATCCGGCGCAGGATCTCGGGCGCGAAGCTCGGCACGCCGCGGAACACGAGGTCCTCGCCCTCGGTGAGCGTGTCGCCGATCCGCAGCGTGCCGTGGTTCGGGATGCCGACCACGTCGCCGGCATAGGCCTCGTCGGCGATGGCCCGGTCCTGGGCGAAGAAGAATTGCGGCGCCGAGAGCGAGATCGGCTTGCCGGTGCGCACCAGCCGGGCCTTCATGCCCCGGTTGAGCTTGCCCGAGCAGACCCGCATGAAGGCGATCCGGTCCCGGTGGTTCGGGTCCATGTTCGCCTGGATCTTGAACACGAAGCCGGTCATCCGCGGCTCGGTCGGCTCGACGAGGCGCTTGTCGGCATCCTGGCCGCGGGGCGGCGGGGCCACCTTGGCGAGACCGTCGATGAGGTCGCGCACGCCGAAATTGCGCAGCGCCGAGCCGAAGAACACCGGCGTCAGGTGTCCCTCGCGGAACGCGTCGAGGTCGAAGGGCTTCAGGCCGCCCTCGGCCAGCTCCACCTCCTCGCGCCACGCGTCCGCCGCGCCGTCCTCGGTGAGCAGCTCGTCGAACAGCGGGTCGTCCGGGCCGGACACCGCCACCATCCCGGCATCCTCGGCGGCGTCGAGCCGGCGCACGCGGTTGCCGCCGAGTTCGTAAGTTCCCGAGAAGTTGCGGCCGGTGCCGATCGGCCACGTCACCGGGGCGACGTCCAGCGCCAGCGTCTTCTCGATCTCGTCGAGCAGCTCGAACGGGTCGCGGGCCTCGCGGTCGAGCTTGTTGATGAAGGTGACGATCGGGATGTCGCGGAGGCGGCAGACCTCGAACAGCTTGCGGGTGCGCGCCTCGATGCCCTTCGCCGCATCGATCACCATGACGGCCGAATCGACCGCCGTCAGCGTCCGGTAGGTGTCCTCCGAGAAGTCCTCGTGGCCGGGCGTATCGAGGAGGTTGAAGACGCAATCGCCGTACTCGAAGGTCATCACCGAGGTGACCACCGAGATGCCGCGCTCCTTCTCGATCCCCATCCAGTCGGACCGGGTCGAGACGCGGTTGCGCTTCGCCTTCACCTCGCCGGCGAGCTGGATCGCACCCCCGAACAGGAGCAGCTTCTCGGTGAGCGTGGTCTTGCCCGCGTCCGGGTGGGAGATGATCGCGAAGGTGCGCCGCCGCGACACCGGATCGGCCGGCCTCGCCTCGGTCTTGGTCTGCATCAGCATGGAGCGAACGCTCTGGATCGGCGGAACGTGGTGGTGCGCGGCGCGGCATTCGCGCGGTCTCGGGATCGTGTAGCGGCAAGCCCCGATATTGGCAAAGACGCCGGCATGATGGGGCCGCCTTTCAGGCACGGTACAGGGACACGACACCACGCTGCCCCGACCGATCCACGCACCGCGAGGCTGCGATGTCGCGCGCCGCAACACGCTGTTGTCTGGTTGCTGGTCTGTTGGTGGCCTGGGCGGGCCCGGGGCCCCGTGCGGCCGACGCGCCGCCGCAGGCCGCCGCGGCCGATGCCGCCTTCCTCGATGCCCTGACCTGGGGCGCCACCCCGTCTGCCTTCGCGCAGCTCACCGCGGAGGGGCGGGCACGGTGGCTGCAGGCCCAGCTCCATCCGCCGGCCGAATCGCGCCTGCCGCCCGCCGCCCAGGCGCAGGTCGACGCGCTGACCCCGCCGGGCAGCCTGTTCGAACGGGCCCAGGCGCTGGATGCGCAGGCCAAGGCGTTCAAGGACATCCAGGACCCCGACGCCAAGAAGGCCGCCCAGCAGGCCTTCCAGGCCGCGCTGAACATGGCCGCGCGGAACGCCGCCTCCGTCTGGGTGCTGCGGGCGCTCTACAGCCCCGATCAGCTGCGCGAGCGGCTGACGTGGTTCTGGTTCAACCGGTTCAACGTGCATCAGGGCAAGTCCACCCTGCGCGCCGCGGTGGGCGACTACCTCGACACCGCGATCCGCCCGCACGTGCTCGGGCGCTTCCGCGACCTGCTGATGGCGAGCCTGCGCCACCCGGCGATGCTGCGCTACCTCGACAACGACGCCAACGCGGCCGGCCGGCCGAACGAGAACTACGCCCGCGAGATCATGGAGCTGCACACGATGGGTGTCGGCTCCGGCTACACGCAGGGCGATGTCGAGGCGCTGGCCCGGATCCTGAGCGGGGTCGGCATCAACATGAAGCCCGAGACCCCGAAGCTTCGCCCCGAGCATGCCGCCGATTTCCGCCGGGACGGCCTGTTCGCGTTCAACCCCAACCGGCACGATTACGGCGACAAGGTCTTCCTCGGGACCCGCATCCAGGGACGCGGCTGGCCGGAGATCGAGGAGGCGGTGGATCTGATCGCCCGCCATCCCGCCACCGCCACCAACGTCTCCCGGGCGCTCGCCACCTACTTCCTCGGGCAGCCGCCCGACGACGCCCTGGTGGCGCGGCTCGCCGCCGTCTTCACTCGCAGCGACGGCGACATCGCCGCGGTGATGGAGGCGCTGGTGCGCGAGCCGGCCTTCACGGCCGAGCGCGGCGGCGCCTTCAAGGACCCGGTGCGCTACGTCTTCTCCGCCCTGCGCATGGCCTACGACACAAGGGTGATCCGCAACGCCGGCCCGGTGCTCGGCTGGCTGAACCGCCTCGGCGAGGGCCTGTTCAACCGGTCGACGCCGGACGGCTACCCCCTCGACGCCGCCGCCTGGAGCGGCCCCGGGCAGCTCGCGACGCGGTTCGAGATCGCCCGGCAGATCGGGTCGGGCTCGGCCGGCCTGTTCAAGCCGACGCTGCCCGATCAGGTTGAGGAGCCGGCCTTCCCGGTGCTCGCCAACGGGCTCTACTTCTCGACGCTGTCCGGCACCCTGTCGGCGGCGACGCGGGCGGCGCTCGCCCAGGCGGTGTCGCCCCAGGACTGGAACACCCTCTACCTCGCCTCGCCGGAGTTCATGCGATGAACCGTCGCGACCTGATCCGCGCCGCCGCGGCTTTCGGCCTGTCCACGGTGGCCGGCCGCGTCTGGGCGGCCCCCAAGACCGATGCGCGCCTCCTCGTGGTGTTCCTGCGCGGCGCCTACGATGCCGCCAACGTGGTGATCCCCACCGGCAGCGACTTCTACTACCGGTCGCGGCCGAACCTCGCGATCGGCAAGCCGGACGCCGCCGACCCGAAGGCCGCCCTGGCGCTCGACGCCGACTGGAGCCTGCACCCGGCGTTGCGCGAGACGCTCCTGCCGCTCTACGCCAAGGGTCAGGCCGCCTTCGTGCCCTTCGCCGGCACCGACGACATGACCCGGAGCCATTTCGAGACCCAGGACACGATCGAGATGGGCCAGACGGTCGGGTCCGGCCGCGACTACAATTCCGGCTTCATGGCCCGGCTGGCCGCGGAGCTGACCCGGGTCCGGCCGATCGCCTTCACGGATCAGATGCCGCTGATCTTCCGGGGCGGCGAGACGGTGCCCAACATCGCCATCAACGGCGTCGGCAAGCCCGGCATCGACGACCGGCAGGCGCGCCTCATCGCCGCCATGTACAGCGACACCAAGCTGGCCGCCGCCGTGACCGAGGGGTTCCGGGTGCGCGACGCGGTCTACCAGACGATTTCCGACCATGCCGGTCAGGCCGACCGCGGAGCGGTCTCGCCCAAGGGCTTCGAGCTGTCGGCGCGGCGGATCGGCCGCCTGATGCGCGAGAACTTCAATCTCGGCTTCGTGGATGTCGGCGGCTGGGACACGCACGTGAACCAGGGTGCCGGCACCGGCTACCTCGCCGACCGGCTCGGCGAGCTGGGGCGGGGCCTGTCCGGCTTCGTCGAGGAGATCGGGCCCGGCTGGTCCGACACGGTGGTGGTCGTGCTGTCGGAGTTCGGGCGCACCTTCCGGGAGAACGGCAGCCGCGGCACCGACCATGGCCATGGCAGCGTCTACTGGATCCTGGGCGGCGGCGTCCGGGGTGGGCGGATCGCCGGACCGCAGGTGCGCGCCGACGAGGCGCACCTGTTCCAGAACCGGGACTATCCGGTGCTCACCGATTACCGGGGGCTGCTCGGCGGGCTGTTCCGGCGCCTCTACGGGCTCGATCAGGCGAGTCTGCGCCGGATCTTCCCGAGCGCGGAGCCGGCGGATCTCGCGCTGCTGTAGGGGGCAAGCAGAAGACTGAGGCGTCGCACCCGGCCCACTGGAGTCTGGGTATTCGGGGCCGCCGTCATCGCGAGCGCAGCGAAGCGACCCAGGGCTGCACGACATCGGCAGGCGTCGCGCGAGACGGGGTTGCTTCGCTGCGCTCGCGAGGACGACCGTGCGCGGGCCGCGCCAGCGTCTTGACGCTCCTCAGGAAAACCAGACACCAGCGCGCGAAACACCTTCGGTGGGGCGGCTCTGCACCCCCATGTCCACCCCGTCAGGCCGCCGCAGCCGCCAGCGTGCGCAGGTCCCGGACCAGCTCGTCCACCCGCTCGGGGCGGGCATCCCAGGCGAACATGAAGCGCGCCCCGCCGCCGATGAAGGTGTAGAACCGCCAGCCCCGGGCGCGCAGGCCCTCCATCGTGGCGGCCGGCATCGTCAGGAAGACGGCGTTCGCCTCCACGGGAAACAGCGCCCGCACCCCCGGCAGCCCGGCGACGGAGTCGGCGAAGTGCCGGGCGCAGGCATTGCCGTGGGCCGCATTCCTCAGCCACGCGCCGCTCTCCAGCATGCCGACCCAGGGGGCGGCGAGGAAGCGCATCTTCGACGCGAGTTGGCCGGCCTGCTTACACCGGTAGCCGAAATCCTCGGCGAGCTTGCGGTCGAAGAACACCACCGCCTCGCCGGCATGCATGCCGTTCTTGGTCCCGCCGAAGCACAGGACATCGACACCCGACCGCCACGTCATGTCGGCGGGGCTGCAGCCCAGACTCGCGCAGGCATTGGCGAAGCGAGACCCATCCATGTGCAGGGCGAGCCCCAGCTCGCGGCAGGTCGCCGACAGCGCCCGCAGCTCGGCGAGGCTGTAGACCTGTCCCGTCTCGGTGGGCTGCGTGATCGTCACCACCCGAGGCCGCGGAAAGTGGATGTCGCTGCGGTTCTGGGCGAGCCCGCGGATCGCCTCCGGCGTGAGCTTGCCGCCCTCGGTCCGGACGGTGAGCAGCTTGGAGCCGTTGGAGAAGAATTCCGGCGCGCCGCACTCGTCGGTCTCCACATGGGCCGAATCGGCGCAGATCACGCTGTGGTAGGATTGGCATAGCGCGGCCAGGGCCAAGGCGTTGGCGGCGGTGCCGTTGAAGGCGAAGAACACCTCGCATTCGGTCTCGAACAGGTCCCGGAACGCGTCCGCCGCCTTGGCCGTCCAGGCATCCTCGCCATAGGCCGGGGCGTGGCCGCGATTGGCCGCCTCCATGGCTCCCCAGGCTTCCGGGCAGATGCCGGAATAGTTGTCGCTGGCGAATTGCTGCGAGTCGTCGTGTCTCATCCGCGCAACCTAGCACGACGCAGACGCAGATGGATCGCGCGGGCAGGTTGGAACTGGTGCGCGCTTGGTGTAATAGCCCCGTCAAGGCGTGAGCTCCACGCCGATTCGGAAACCGACGTTCCCGTCCCCCTCGGGTTCATCCCGGGCGAGGGACGTTGCCGGTTTCCAGATCGGCGGCGGGCCGCGTGAACCCAGAACTTCAGGTCCAGAGGATCAAGTCCGTTGCAGGTACTCGTTCGCGACAACAACGTCGATCAAGCGCTCCGCGTCCTCAAGAAGAAGATGCAGCGCGAGGGCATCTTCCGCGAGATGAAGCAGCGCAAGGCTTATGAGAAGCCGTCCGTGCGCAAGGCCCGCGAGAAGGCGGAGGCCGTGCGCCGCGCCCGCAAGCAGGCTCGCAAGACCGCTATCCGCGAGGGCCTGATCGCCGCGCCGAAGCCGAAGCCCCGTTTCCCCGCCGGCAGCCGTCGTCCCGGCTTCCCGTCGCCGTCCGCTGCGCCGGCTCAGGGCGGCAACGCCTCGGGTCAGACCCCGGTCAGCCCGGCTCCCGCCGCCTGAGCGACGTCACATCGGTTGTGAAAGAGCCCGGCCCGCGCGAGCGGCCGGGCTTTTTCTTTGCGGCGCGCAGCAGCCGGGCGAGACAGCAGTTCAACGAAAACGTCGGACGGGCACGTTCCGGCGATGCCGCCGTCCTTGCGTGCGCCACGAGAACCGGGGCTGCGCCACGTCAGGAGACGTCACGCAGCCCTGGTCGCGTCGCTGAACGCGCGAAGACGTGAAGGGATCGCGTCGGCGCGCCGGGCTCAGGCAGCCTTGGCGGCCATGGTCGCGTGCTCGGCCTGGACCAGCACGTCGAGGGCCCGCCACGGCTTCTGCATGTAGACCGCCTGGTCGGGGAGCCGCGCATCCCGGCCCGCGCCGGAGGTCACGACCACGCGCACGTCCGGCCAGCGCCGCTTGACGGCCTGGGCCAGGGTCACCCCGTCCATCGCACCGGGCAACCGCACGTCGGCGAAGAGCAACGCCACCGTCACGTCGGAGCGCTCCAGCACGGACAGGGCCGCCTCCGCGCTTTCGCAGGCGATGACTCCGAGGTCGGTTTCTTCAAGCACCGCGGTGGCGAGATCGCGCACGGCCGCATCGTCCTCCACGACGAGAGCCACGGGGGCGGATCCGTCGGGCACTGCGCAATCCATAAAAGTCTCCTGCTGTTGGTGCCTTGCCCCGCTTCGGGCGACCGCCTCCTGGGCGGCGTTCTGATTCCCCGATTTGGCCATGCTGACCCTTCATGAGACGGCTCACAAGAGTCGCGTCGCCGCGCCGGCGAATGCCTGCCCTGCGATCAAGCGGCACCGATTTCATGCGGAACGCACGAAAATGGCGCAGTTTCCGACCGGTTAAGAAACTGTTCACCGGAGTGGACCGACTGTTAACGTCCTGCGGCGGAACGTCTCCACCCTCCGAGGGGCGTTGCGCGGGATCGTACGTGGACCTGAGCTGAAGGATCATCGTCCGTCATGTGCCGTTTCCTCGCCTATAGCGGTGAGCCGGTTTTCCTCTCCGACCTCGTCTGCGCGCCGACCCACTCGCTGGTGCATCAGTCCCTGCACGCCGACGAGGGGAAGACCGAAACCAACGGCGACGGCTTCGGCATCGGCTGGTACGCCGAGCGGCCCGAGCCGGGGGTCTATCGCGACATTTCCCCGGCCTGGTCGGACGAAAATCTGGTGAACCTGTGTGGACAGGTGCGGGCACGCACGTTCTTCGCGCATGTGCGTGCGTCGACCGGGACCGCCACGGCCCGGGCGAATTGCCACCCGTTCGTCTACGGCCGGCATCTGTTCATGCATAACGGTCAGATCGGCGGCTACCACCGGATCAAGCGGCGGCTCGAAGCGCTGATCCCGGATACCTATTACGACCACCGTCGGGGCAGCACGGATTCGGAGGCGATTTTCCTGCTGGCACTCGCCAACGGCCTCGAGGAGGATCCCGTCGGCGCGATGGCGCGGACGCTCAAGACCGTGCGCGAGCTGATGGAAGCCGCCAGCGTCAGCGAGCCGCTGCGCTTCACCGCGCTGCTTACGGATGGCGAGACGCTCACCGCCTACCGCTGGGCCTGCGATGGCCGGCCGCCGAGCCTGTATTTCCGCGAGGGGCCGGGGGGCATCGTGGTGGTGTCGGAGCCGATCGATGGCTGTCGCGAGGGATGGCAGGTGGTCCCGAAAGGCGCGACCCTCCGCGCCCGCCACGGGACCGCGACCCTTGTCCAGGCACCGGAGCCCGCCCGCGCCGCCGCCTGAATACAGACGGTTCCAGCTATGCCGCCGCGGGGATTGCCCGGGCGCGCCACATCGGCACAGTCCGCCTGCGGCCGATGGTGCGGCCGAGCGGGAATCGACCGATGTATCCGGATACCGAGCTTCACATCGCCGGGCGCTGGCGCGCGGGTGCCGACCGGGAGACCCTGGGAGTCCTGAACCCGGCTTCGGGTGAGACGATCGGCCGGTGCGCCGTCGCCACCACGGCGGATCTCGACGAGGCCCTGGCGGCCGCGTCCCGCGCTTTCCCGGCCTGGCGCAGCGTCGCGCCCTTCGAGCGCGCCAAGGTGATGCGGAAAGCCGCCGACCTCCTGCGCGCGCGGGTCGACGAGATCGCCCGGACCATGACCCTGGAGCAGGGCAAGCCGCTCGCCGAGTCGCGGGTCGAGACCCTGGCGGCGGCCGACATCATCGATTGGTTCGCCGAGGAGGGTAAGCGCGCCTACGGCCGCGTCATCCCGGCCCGCGCCGACGGCGTGCTGCAGGTGGCGGTGCGCGAGCCGGTCGGCCCGGTGGCCTGCTTCACCCCCTGGAACTTCCCGATCAACCAGGCGGTCCGCAAGATCTCGGCGGCGCTCTGCACCGGCTGCACGGTGATCCTCAAAGGTCCCGAGGACACGCCGGCGAGCTGCGCCGCCCTGGTTCGCGCCTTCCTGGATGCCGGCATCCCGGGGGACGCGCTCTCGCTGGTCTACGGCGACCCGGAGACCATTTCGGCCTACCTGATCCCGCATCCCGTGATCCGGAAGATCTCGTTCACCGGCTCGACCGTGGTCGGCAAGAAGCTCGCGGCACTCGCCGGCGCGCACATGAAGCGGGCCACGATGGAGCTCGGCGGCCACGCCCCCGCGATCGTGTTCGGCGACGCCGACGTGGAGAAGGCGGTCGCCGTCCTGGCCCCCTCGAAGTTCCGCAACGCCGGCCAGGTGTGCGTCTCGCCGACCCGCTTCCTCGTGCACGATTCGGTCTTCGACCGCTTCGTCGAGGGCTTCACCAATTTCGCCAAGGCCGTGAAGGTCGGCGACGGGCTCGATCCCGAGACCAAGATGGGACCGCTGGTCCACGGGCGGCGCCTCGACGCCGTCACGGCGCTGGCGGCGGACGCCGAGTCGAGCGGCGCGACGCTGCGCGCCGGCGGCAAGCGCATCGGCAACCAGGGTAACTTCTTCGAGCCGACGGTCTTTACCGAGGTGCCGCTGACCGCCCGGATCATGAACGAGGAGCCCTTCGGGCCCCTGGCGATGATCAACCGGTTCTCCGACGACGGCGAGGCGCTCGCCGAGGCCAACCGTCTGCCCTACGGGCTCGCGGCCTACGCCTATACCCGCTCCGCCGAGCGGGCGGCGCGGGTGTCGAACGCGGTCGAGAGCGGCATGATCTCCATCAACCACCACGGCCTCGCCCTGCCGGAGACGCCGTTCGGCGGCGTCAAGGATTCGGGCTACGGCAGCGAGGGCGGCCCGGAGGCGCTCGACGCCTACCTGGTCACCAAGTTCGTCACGCAGGCGAACTTCTGACGCGCGGGTCGGCGCGTCGTACCCCGGCGCGCCGGCTCCCTCCGTCAGTAATGAGGCGGCGGCGGCTCCAGCCCCCGCGGCGCCGCCCGGGCGGCCGCCTCCTCGACCTGCTCCCGCAGCATGTCCAGCTGCCGCACCAACCGGTCGATGACGCGCCATTGCTCGGTCACGGTGCGGTTCAGGTCCTCGATCGTCGCGTCCTGCTCGGTCAAACGGATCTCCAGGCGATCGATCCGGGTGTCCTCGTCCATGTCCGACCTCCAGTCAGTGCCGTGCCGACAGTCGCCTCGACCGACTTGGATCGGCCCGTCGACGTTCGCCCCGTCCTAGCGCAGACCGCGAGCCGCGCCATCCGGCTGAGTACCTCAGCGCACGATGGCCCGAAATCCGATCGAATGAGCCATTTGCGGCATTTCTCGATCCGAATACACATGAATAACGACCGAAACAAATAAAATTACCAAATGATCCGCCATCTTTAAGGCGCCGACAAGCCGATTGACCAATGCGAAACAGATTTGCAATACTCTAAGCTAGGCTTTAAAACAGATGAAACGGCGCGCCTGCGATCAAATGTATCGCTGTGAGATCAATATAATTCATAAATAAAAACAGACAGGGACGTTTTCAAATGGCGATATTTGGTTCTCGCGACAACGCCCTGCTCGCGGCCATCGATCGGACGATGGCCCGCGTGGAATTCGATCTCGACGGCATGGTCACCGATGCCAACGCGATCTTCCTCGCGCTCGTCGATTACACCCTCGAAGAGGTTCGGGGCCGGCATCACAGCCTGTTCGTGCCGGAATCCGAGCGGTCGGGTTCGGACTATGCCGCCTTCTGGGACGGGCTGCGCGCCGGCCGGCACGAGACCCGCGCCTTCCCCCGCCTGACCAAGTCCGGCCGGATTGTCTGGATCCAGGGGTCTTACAATCCGATCCTCGATCGACGCGGCAAACCGATCAAGGTGGTCAAGCTCGCCACCGACATCACCGCGGAGCGCGCACGCAACGCGCTCTACGCCGGCCAGATCGCGGCCCTCGACCGCTCGCAGGCGACGATCAGCTTTGCCCTCGACGGCACGATCGTGGACGCCAACGCGAACTTCCTGGCCACCCTGGGCTACACCCTGGAGGAAATCCGCGGGCGGCATCACCGGATGTTCCTGCCGCCGGCCGAGGCGGCGAGCGCGGATTATGCCGCGTTCTGGACCGCCCTCGGCAACGGCGAGTATCAGGCCGGGGAGTTTCGGCGGATCGGAAAGGGCGGCCGCACGGTCTGGATCTTCGGTGCCTACAACCCGATCCTCGACACCGACGGCAAGCCCTGCGCGGTGGTCAAGTTCGCCACCGACGTGACCCGGCAGGTCGAGGATCGGCAGCGCCGGGCCGAGAGCCAGCGCGCCATCGATGCCGATATCGCGGCGATCCGCGAGTCCATGAGCCGGGTCGTCCGGCAGGCCGACGACACAGCGGAAGCGTCGAGCCAGACCACCCAGAATGTCGAAGCGGTCGCGGCCGGTTCGGAGGAATTCGCCGCTTCCATCGAGGAATTGAGCCGTCACGCGCTGCAGGCGAAATCGTCCGTCGACCTGGTCGTCTCCCGCGCCGAGGAGGCGGCCGCGATCGTCGTGGGCCTCACCGGCGCCGCCGACCGGATCGGAGCGGCGGTGAGCCTGATCCGTTCCATCGCCGACCAGACGAATCTGCTGGCGCTGAATGCCACCATCGAGGCGGCCCGGGCCGGGGCGGCCGGCAGGGGCTTCGCCGTGGTGGCCGCCGAGGTGAAGGCCCTCGCCGGGCAGACCGCAAAGGCGACCGGAGAGATCGGCACCCAGATCGCCGCCGTGCAGGCCGAGACCGCGCGGGCGGTCGCGGCGATCGACGGGATCGGCGGGACGATCGGACAGCTGAGTGCGCTCTCGCTGAGCGTGTCGTCAGCCGTGACCGAACAGGCGACGGTGACCCGCGACATGACCGAGAACATGCAGGCCGCCGCGCAGAGCGTCGCGGCCGTGCACGCCGCCATGGCGGAGATCGCGGCCTCGGCGGCCGTCGTCGACACGTCGGTGCGGAAGGTCTCCGAGGCGGCCCGCGCCCTGGCGTGAGCGACCCGGCCGCGCGTCAGGCGGCGCGGACCGCGACCGATTCCGCCACGGCGACCCGGTCGCGCCCCCCCTCCTTGGCGGCGTAGAGCGCCGCATCGGCCCGCTGCATCAGCGCATCGAACGCGACCCCGGGCCGGGCCTGCGCGATCCCGATGCTGACGCTGACGCTGAGGCCCGGCAATTCGGGGACGTGAAGCTGCGCGAAGGTCCGGCGCAGTTCCTCGGCCCGACCCAGGGCCTCGGCGGGCGAGACGTCCGGCAGCAGGCAGGCGAATTCCTCGCCGCCCAGGCGGCCCAGCAGCGCCTCCTTGGGCAAGAGCGACGTCGCCATGGCGCAGAAGCCCATCAGGACCGCATCGCCGACCCCATGACCGTAACGGTCGTTCACCGCCTTGAACCGGTCGAGATCGAACAGCAGCAGGGCGACGTCGGGATACTCGGCCATCGCCCGCTCGGCGGCCCTGGTGAAGGACCGGCGATTACGCACCCCGGTGAGGGCGTCCGTGGAGGCGGCGATTCGCTGCTCGCGCTCGGCCCGCTCCTTGACCAGCGCCATGAAGGTGAAGGCCGAGGCGATGGAGAACATCAGAGTGACGAAGCACAGGATCGCTACCCAGGGAGAGGCGAGCGGGCTCAGGCCCGGCTGCGGCGGCGCCATGACGGTCGCGGGGATCCGCACGACGTAGAAGGCGCTGTGCAGGCCGAGAATGGTCGCGGCCGCGATCCGGGAGGCGAGTTGCTCGGCGCGACCGCGCCAGATCTCCGCGGTCGCAGCGCCGCAATAGAGGGCCGCCACGGCCGAGGCGTAGAGGATGCGGGCCTCGATCGCGGCATAGAAGGCCGGGATCAGACACAGGACGCACCATCCGAGGGCACCCGCCATCGCGACGCCCGTCCGTGGCTCGCGATGCTCGAAGGTACGGACTCCGCTCCAGATGAGGCCGTAGGCAGCCAGCACCACCGCGTTGGCCAAGCCCACCGAGATCAGATCGGGGATCTGATTGCGCAACGCGAGGCCGGCCGACCCGGCCGCCCCGACGAGGTGCGCCGTGCCCCAGAGGGCGAGCGTCCGGGATCCGGGAGCCTGCCGCCATGAGGCCATGAACAACACGCCGACCAGAAAGGTCGTCGCCGCGCTGACGACCAGCAGAGTCGCGGGATCGAGTTGCACGGACGACTGTCGATCCTCGGCTCGAACGATGGCGCCGTCCCATCCCGGAATTGCTGGGGGAACGGCTCGGCATCTCAATCTATACTAATATCGCAGGCTAGACATTACAATAAGTTAGCTTGGCGGCATCACTGGCTCGTAGACGAGCTAGTACACCGCCAAGATCCGTTGACCGGGGCCACCGTCAGGCGCGGTGGATCACCGGCACCGCGGGCGCCCCCTCCCACTCGGTGTTGGCGGGGATCGACTCGCCCTTCATGACGATGGTGAGCGGACGCAGGCGGGCGAAATCGCCGACCTTCGTATCGTACAGCACGGTCGAGAACGCGCCCACCGAGACGCCCCGGCCGACGACGACGCGGCCGATCTTCATGATCCGGTCCTCGTACAGGTGCGTCTGCAGCGCCGAGACCCGGTTGATGGTGGCGTAGTCGCCGATGGTGACGCAGTCGAACTCGGTGATGTCGGTGGTGAGCATGCACACCCCCTTGCCGACCTTCACCCCGAACAGCCGCAGCACCCAGGGCAGGAAGGGCGTGCCCTGGAGATGCTCGAGCAGCACCTTGCCGGCGAGTCCCCAATAGGCCACGGCGATCGCCTCGGTGCGCATCGCCCACCACGACCACATCGGCTGCATGCCGGGCTTGTAGACGCCCATCAGCAGCCATTTCATCGCGATGACGGCGGACGACTGGATCAGCGCGATGGCGACGCTCGCCGCGACGAAGCTGAAGGCCAGTCCCCACCAGTCCTGCTCCAGGATGGCCGGGTAGAAGTACCAGTCGATCACCGTGATCGCGAGGGTGATATAGAGCATCGGCGAGAACGAAGTCGCGAAGGCCTCGAACACGCCGCGCCGGATCTTCGGCCAGGCGCCGGGCTCGTAGGTCTGGGCGGTCGAGCCGAGATCGACCTTCTGGCGGGCCGGCAGCCGGATCGGCGGGGAGCCGAACCACGTCTCGCCGGGGCTCATGGCGGCATTCTCGGGCGGCTTCGACTTGATGCCGATGAGCACGTCGTCGGGGATGACGGCGCCCGGCGGCACCACGGCATCGTTGCCGACGAAGACCCGCGCCCCGGTGCGGGTCGGCTCCAGGTGCATCCAGCCGCGCCGGATCTCCTCCTCGCCGTACACCACCTCGTCGGCGACGAAGTTCTTCGCGCCGACCTCGGCGAGATCGTAGCGGCCCGCGAGGTTGGTCGAGATCTCGGCGCCGTGGCCCATATTGGCGCCCATCAGCCGGTACCAGGCCCGCATGTAGACGGTCGCGAACAGCGACGAGAGCGTCTCCAGGGTCACCTCGACGGCGAGCGCCAGCGACCATTTCCGCAGGTAGAACAGGGAATGGACCGAGTAGGTGCCCGAGCGCGTCCGCGGCAGCACGATCCAGCGGATGCCGGCGATCAGCAGCACCGTGCCGGCGGTCATCAGCATGGCCGTGGGCCAGGTGAGGATCGGCAGGTACCAGTGGTAGTCGACGTCGGTGATGTCGGAGAACGAATCCGAGATCTGGTCGAAGATGAAGAAGGCCGGGAAGATCGGCAGCAGGCCGACCGCGGGGATCGCGCCGAGCAGGACGACATAGGCCGCCATGAAGGCGCTGCGGCGCGCGAAGGAGGCCTCGGCGGGCGCGGGCAGGTCCGAGGGGTCCGCCATCCCGACCTTGCGGCCGGGTGAACCGTCCCAGCGCTCGGCCGCCCCGACCCGCGAGCCCACGGGGATCGTGGTCAGGTCGGCGATCTCCGCCTGCGGCCCGATCACCGTGTCGTGGCTGATGACGCAGGAGGTTCCCACCGCCGCATCCGCGCCGATCTCGACCCGGCCGATGACAAGCTCGTTGCCGACGATCTCGGCGTTGGCGATGACGAGGCGACCGCCGAGCGACGCGCCGTCTCCGATGGTCAGGAGGTCGGGCGCGCCGATCTCGATGTCCGAGATCAGGGTGTCACGCCCGATCCGGGCGCCCATCAGCCGCAGGTAGATGGCGATGGCCGGCGAACCCTGGAGCCACTTCACGTGGACCAGCGGGGCCAGCCGCTGCGCGAGCCACCAGCGGTAATAGTAGGCGCCCCAGAGCGGATAGCGGCCCTGCTTGGTCCGGCCGAGGATGAGCCACTTGCCGGCCACCGCGGCCACTGCGGTCACGCCGTTGATCGCCACATAGACGAGGAGCAGCACCCCGAGTTCGGCGAAGAAGCTGAGACCGCCGCCGGTGAGCAGCAGGTAGGTCACGAACATGCCGAGCCATTGCGCAGTGGCCAGGGCGATGACGAAGGGCAGCGCGACGAGTTGCGCGAGGCCGCACAGCGCCCGGCGCAGCAGCGGCGGCGGTTCGAAGCTCAGGTCACGGGTCGCGGCCCCGGCGCCCATCCCGCCCGTGCGGGCGATCAGCGCGTCCGCCATGGCCCGCATCGTGCGCAGGGCATAGACGTCCGGCAGGGTGATGCCGGCGAGCGGCGGGTTCTCGCGCACCGCCGAGACGAAGCGGGCGGCGAGCAGGGAATGCCCGCCGAGATCGGCGAAGAAATCGCCCTCGAGGGCGATCGGCTGGTTGCCGAAGACCTGCTTGGCAGCCGCGACGAGGGCCGCCTCGGTCTCGTTGGCGGGGGGCTCCTGCTCGCCGTCGGCGGCCACCACCGTCAGCGGGGCGATCTTCAGCGCCTTGCGGTCGACCTTGCCGGAGGTCAGGCGCGGGAGCGACTCGGCCACCTCGAAATGGCCGGGCACCATGTAGGGCGGCATCTGCCCGGCAAGCGTCCGGCGCAGGGCCGCGGCGTCGATGGCGCGGCCGCGCTCCGGGATCAGGAAGGCGACGAGGCGGTCGACGCCGTCGTCCTGCCGGAGCACGACGGCGGCCTGGTTGATGTCGGGCACCGCCCGGATCCGGGACTCGATCTCGCCCAGCTCCACGCGGAAGCCGCGGATCTTCACCTGGTCGTCGATCCGGCCGTGGAACACGATCCGGCCCTCGGCATCGAGGGAGACCGCGTCGCCCGAGCGGTAGAGCACCGGATCGGTCCCGTCCGACGCGAAGGGGTTGGCGATGAACTTCTCCGCCGTCAGCTCCGGACGGGCGAGGTAGCCCCGCGCCACGCCGGGGCCGCCGATCAGCAGCTCGCCCTGCTGGTCGCGGCCGAGCAGGGCGAGGTCCTCGCCGGCGACATAGACGGAATAGTTCGGGATCGGGCCGCCGATGGTCACCGGCTCGCCGGGCCGCATCTCGGCGGCGGTCGCCACCACGGTGGCCTCCGTGGGCCCGTAGGTGTTGAACAGCTGGCGCCCGCCCGTCGCCCAGCGGGCGATCAGCGGCTCGGGCAGCGCCTCGCCGCCGAGCAGGACGAGGCGGACCCGCGGCAGGTCGCCGGAGATCATCGCCAGCAGCGTCGGCACGGTGTCGAGCACCGTGATCCCCTCCGCCTCCAGGATGCCCGGCAGCGATTCCAGGTCGCCCATCATGGCCGGGCTCGCCACGAACAGGGTCGCGCCCACGAGGTAGGGGACCCAGATCTCCTCCATCGAGAGATCGAAGGCCACCGAGGCCCCCTGGAACACCACGTCGTCGGCGCGCATCCCGTAGAGGGCGTTCCCCGACCGGAGGAAGTGGCAGATGTTGGCGTGGCTGATGACGATGCCCTTGGGCACGCCGGTCGAGCCCGAGGTGTAGATCAGGTAGGCGGGATGCTCGGGCGTCAGTCCGGCGGCGCGCGGGTCCGGCTCGGGCGCATCGGCGGGCGTCCCCGCGTCGAGATCGGCGGGCGTCAGGGCGGGCGTCCCGTCGGGCGCCGCGGCCGCCAGCGCCGGCGAGACCAGCAGCGCCTTCGCGCTCGCATCGGTGAGGCACACGCCGACCCGATCGGCCGGCGCCTCGGCGTCGAAGGGCAGCCACGCCGCCCCCGACATCGTGATGCCGATCTGCGCCACGAGGAGGTCCGGGCCGCGGGCCATCCACAGGCCGACGACGTCGCCGGGGCCGATGCCGCGATGGGCGAGGCCGGCGGCGATCCGGCCGGCCCGGGCGGCGACCTCCGCGTAGGTCAGGTGCGGGTGGACGCCGCCGGCCGCCACGCGGGCGCCGTCGACGAGGCAGGGATGGTCGGGCCGGGTCTCGGCGGCGTGCAGGAAGATCTCGGCCAGGACCTCGTCGCGGATCAGGTCGGGCCGGTGGTCGCCGCGCAGGATCGCCGCGTCCCCGGGACGGTCGCGCTCCCCGGCCACCGGGCCGGGCCGGGTCTTTTCGGCGACGTCGCTCATCCGCTGCTCCGCTGGCCGGCCGCTCGAGCCGGCGCCTGTCCTGGCCGCCGCCCTATAGCCTGCCGATCATGCCGTTATCGAGGCGGCCTTGCACTGCGCAGGCGCACGGGATCAAGCCCAGCGCCAGCCACCGGGCTCGAGGATCAGGACCTCGCCCTGCCGGATTCCGAGGCGGGGCGCGGCGTAGATGTCGAGATGACCGAGGGCGACGAGGGCCGCCCGTGCCACGCCGCCATGGGCGACGACCACCGTATCCCGCTCCAGGGCCGCGATCATCGGGCCGACGCGCTCGACCAGGGCGGCGTAGCTCTCGGCGCCGAGGCCGGGCGGACGGTAATGCCAGCGGTCCCGGTCGCGGCCGGCCGCCCCCGCCGGGTCGCGGCGGCGGATCTCCGCCCAGGTGGAGCCCTCCCAGCTGCCGAAACCGATCTCGCGCAGGCGCGGATCGGTCCGGTACGCCGCCGGCGGCAGGCCGAGGGCCGTCCGGAGGATCTCCATGGTGCGCCGGGTGCGCTTGAGCGGGCTCGCGACGAAATCGGCCTCCGCCAGCGTCGCCCCCGCCGCCGCGGCGAGGCGTTCCGCGACGGCCGCCGCCTGCGCCTCGCCCTGGGCGTTGAGGTCCGTGTCGCGCCCGCCCTGGAGGCGTCCCTCGGCGTTCCAGGCGGTCTGGCCGTGCCGGATGAAGTAGATCGTACCCAACCGTCTCAACCCCGTCCTGCGCAGGAATCCGGAACGGCCTGGATCGCCGGCCGTTCTCGCCGTCGGTCGGCAATATCCGGATACAGGTCCTGCCCCATGTCCAAGAAGCACGGCAAGCATCATCGCGGCCACAAACGTCCCGATGACATGACAGGTGAGGCAGACCTGCATGGATCGCCCCGGCCGCCCCGCCCGTCGACGGCCCGCTGGGCGGGTTCCGCGGACACGATCGCCGGGACAATCCCGGTCGCCCTGGACGGCCACCGCCAGATCCCCATCCTGGCCGCCCCGGGCATCGTCACGGTGGAGCCGGGCGCGGCCTTCGACCTCTCCGCGGTGGAGGCCGACGCCGATGGCGGCCTGGATAAGGCCTGGGCGAAGGAGGCCCTGGCCGGGGAGCGGGCGCGCATCGTCGCCCTCCAGGAGCGCCTCTATGCCGAACGCGCCCGCAGCCTGCTGCTGGTGTTCCAGGCGATCGATACCGGCGGCAAGGACGGGACGATCCGCTCGGTCCTGCAGGGCGTGAACCCCCAGGGCTGCACCGTGGCCTCGTTCAAGGTGCCCTCAAGCGAGGAACTCGATCACGACTTCTTGTGGCGCTACCACGCCCGCGTGCCGGGACGCGGCATGATCGGGGTGTTCAACCGCAGCCACTACGAGGACGTGCTGGTGGTGCGGGTGAAGGGCCTCGTGCCGGATGCGGTCTGGCAGAGCCGCTACGGCCGCATCAACGACTTCGAGCGCCTGCTCACCGAGTCCGGCACAACCGTGATCAAGTTCTTCCTGCACATCTCCCGGGCCGAGCAGAAGAAGCGCCTGGAGGCCCGGATCGCCGATCCGGAGAAGCGCTGGAAATTCGATCCCGCCGATCTGGTCGAGCGGAAGTCCTGGGACGCCTACCAGCAGGCCTTCGCGGACGCCCTCGGCCGCTGCTCGACGCCCCATGCGCCCTGGCTGGTGGTGCCGGCCAACCACAAGTGGTTCCGCAACTACGTGATTGCCCGGACCGTGGCCGATACACTGGAGGCCATGGATCCGCGATTCCCGGAGGCCTCGAAGGGCATCGCGGATCTCACGGTGCCCGACTGACGGGGGGAGGCCCGACATGCTGGTGGTTCGGGAAATCGCGGTCTCGGGCTACCGCTCGCTGCGGCGGATCAGCTTCCCGGTCGATCAGCTGTCGGTCTTCGTCGGGGGCAACGGCACGGGCAAGACCAACCTGTACCGCTCGCTCGAGCTCCTGCAGGCGGCGGCCCGGGGTACGCTCACCCGCGATCTCGCCGCGGAGGGCGGGATGGACTCGGCCCTGTGGGCGGGTCGCCGTCGGCAGGGCGAGGCCGCGCGGATCTGCCTGTCGGCCACCCTGCGCCACGACGGCACCGGCCAGGACTTCCACTACGCCGTGGAGGTCGGGCTGGTGCAGCAGGCCGGCGACTCGATTTTCGGCGCGGCCTTTCGGAAGGAACCGCAGGTGAAGGCCGAGCGCCTGACGGTCCGCACCCGCGGTCGCACGGCCGTACTCCTCGATCGCGACGGGCGCAGCGGCTTCGTCCGCGACGAGGCGGGCGCCAAACGCTCCCTTGGCGGGGATCTGCTGGCGACCGAGACCGCGCTGGGCAGCCTCCTCGACGCCACAGGGCTTCCCGAGATCGCCCTGGTCCGCCTCGCCTTGGCGGGATGGCGCTTCCACCACGATTTCCGGACGGATGCCGATTCGCCCCTACGCCGGCCCTGCCTCGCGGTGACCACGCCGACGCTGGCCTCGGACGGCTCGGACCTCGCCGCCGTCTTCGCCACCCTGGCGCATATCCGGCAGGACACCGCCGAGATCGACGAGGCCGTCGACGCCGCCTTCCCGGGTGCGGGACTCGTCATCCCCGAGCCGGGCCGTCACGCCAGCTTCGGCCTGCGCTTTCCCGACTTCCCCGTCCGGATCTTCGATCCGCCGGAACTGTCGGACGGCACCCTGCGCTACCTCGCCCTCGCGGGCGCCCTGCTCGGATACCGCTTGCCGCCGTTCATCGCCCTGAACGAGCCCGAGACCAGCCTGCATCCCGATCTCATGGATCCGCTGGCGCGGCTGATCGCGCGGGCCGCAGAACGCACCCAGGTCTGGCTCGTGACCCATTCGGAGCGGCTGGCGGCAGGGATCGCGGAGCACGGGCGCGTCCGGCCGCGCACCGTCATCAAGCGTGACGGCGAGACCTGGATCGACGGGCTCAAGCTCTCGGGGGACTTCGCCGACGCGGATGAGGATTGACCCCGATCCGATCGGATCGTGCGAAAAGCCGTCTGGCCGCGCGCGGCGCGTGCGGTGACGGAGCGCGCCTCAATCCTTGTCGAGGGTGAGGTCCGGGGCCTCGGGATTCTTCATGCCGACGACGTGGTAGCCGGCATCCACGTGGAGGATCTCGCCGGTCATGCCCGCCGCCATGTCGGAGACGAGGTAGGACGCGGTCTCGCCGACCTCCCCGATCGTCACGGTCCGGCGCAGGGGCGCGTTGTACTCGTTCCACTTCAGGATGTAGCGGAAATCGCCGATCCCGGAGGCAGCGAGAGTCTTGATCGGGCCCGCCGAGATCGCGTTGACCCGGATGTTCTTCGGGCCGAGATCGGCCGCGAGGTAGCGCACCGACGCCTCCAGGGCCGCCTTGGCCACGCCCATCACGTTGTAATGCGGCATCCACTTCTCGGCGCCGTAATAGGTCAGCGTCACGAGGGAGCCGCCCGGGCGCATGATCTTCTCGGCACGCTGGGCCACGGCGGTGAACGAGTAGCACGAGACCAGGAGCGACTTGGTGAAGTTGTCCTCGGAGGTCTCGATATAGCGGCCGGTCAGCTCGTCCTTGTCGGAGAAAGCGACGCAGTGGACGACGAAATCGATGCCGTCGGGGAAGACCTTCGCGGCTTCCGCGAAGACCGCGTCGATCGTGGCCGCCTCGGTGACGTCGCAATGCCCGATGACGTGGGCGTCGAGCTCCTTGGCGAGGGGCTCGACCCGCTTGCGCAGGGCATCGCCCTGATAGGTGAAGGCGAGTTCGGCGCCGTGGGCGCGGGCGCTGCGGGCGATGCCCCAGGCGATCGAGCGGTTGTTGGCGACCCCGAGGACGATGCCCCGCTTGCCCGCCAGAAGGCCCTGCCCGTGTTCCGCCATGATCGATCCCGAAGCCGCGCGACCCCTTTCGGGGCCGGGGGGCCTCCTTAGCGGAGGCGGCCCGGCGACGGAAGTCCGGGGCGACACCGAGCGCCGTCAAGCCGGCCTCGGTGTCCGGTTCGCGAGGCCGTCAGGCCGCCTTGGCGGCGCGCCGGCTGCGGGCGAAGTCCGCCAGGGCCGCATCCTCGCCCTCCGGCAGGACGATCGCCGTGGTGGCGAACAGGTCCCCAGGGGTGCCGTCCTTCTTCGGCAGGCCCTTGCCGCGCAGGCGGAAGGTGCGGCCGGAACTCGTCATCGCCGGGATCTTCATCTCGACGACGCCGGTGAGCGTCGGCACGCGGATCGTGCCGCCGAGCACGGCATCCTCCAGGGGAACGTCGACGGTGGTGCGCAGGTCGGCCCCCTCGACGGTGAAGCGCGGATGCGGGCGGATCCGGATCGTCAGCAGGGCGTCGCCCGGCTCACCCCGGAGGCCGCCGCTCTGGCCGAGACCGCGCAGCCGGATGGTCTGGCCGTCGATCACGCCACGGGGGATCATCACGTCGACCTCCCGGCCGGTGGGCAAGGCGAGGCGCAGCTTCTCCTCGCTGGCGACCTGCTCCAGGGTCACCGACAGCTCCGCGGCGACGTCTTCGCCCTTGGCGGGCTGGCGCTGACCGCCCGGTCCGGCCCCGCCGGCGCGGAAGGCCTCGCCGAAAATGTGCGAGAAGATGTCCTCGCCCATCCCGCCGCCGCCCATGCCGCCGCCGCGCTGGGCGCGGGCCATGTGCTCGAAGTCGAAATTGCCCCCGCGGCCGCCGCCGAAGCCGCCGAACCCCTCGAAGCCGGTCGCGCGCGGCTTGCCCTCGGCATCGATCTCGCCGCGGTCGAACTGCTTGCGCTTCTCGGCGTCGCCCAGGATCTCGTAGGCCGAGTTCGCCTCGGCGAAACGGTCCTTGGCCTTCACGTCGTTCTTGTTGCGGTCGGGGTGGAAGTCCTTGGCGAGCTTGCGATAGGCCTTCTTGATCTCGGCCTCGCTCGCCCCCTTGGCCACGCCCAGCACGTCGTAGGGATTGCGCATGGATCTCTTGGCTGTGCGGTTGGCTGTGCGATATCGCTTCGCCAGCCGGATGTGGGATGGATGTTGCATCCCTGCAACGGTCCTGTCGGCGAAAGTCTGCGGGTTCGTGCCGAACGTCAAGCGGCCGATCTCGCCGCGGCTGCGGGCCGGCCCTATCGTCGGAGGCAGCGCCGACCGGCGCCTCCGGCGGGATCGGGCCGGAGGCCGCTCGCGCCGGAATCACCCGAGGCCGGAGAGCCGATGCACTACGCCTGCGACCACCTCCACCTGCGCAGCCGCGACGCCGTCGCGGCCGCATCCTTCTACATCGCGACGTTCGGAGCCCGCGAGGTCAAGCGCGTCGGCACGGATCCGGTGCAGCGTGTCGTGCTCGACCTCGGCGGCCTCGCCGTCTTCATCGAGCAGGCCCCGGCCGAGATCGCGCCCGCGGCGACCACGCCCTGCCTCGGGATCGAGCATGTCGGATTGCGCGTCGCCGACATCGAGGCGGCGATGGCCGATCTCACCGCCCGGGGCGTGACGGTGCGGACCGGCATCACCGAGCGCGGGCCCGGCCTGCGGATCGCCTTCGTGGAGGGACCGGACGGCGCGCTGATCGAGATCCTCGAGCGGACATCCGTCTGATGCCATCGAGCCCCGGTCGCCGGGCATCCCTGGCCGCGGCGCTGATCCTGCTGCTGGTGGCATCCGGGGCGGCCGCGGCGCGTCCGTTCACGGATGCGGCCGGCCGCACGGTCGAACTTCCCGAAAGGATCGGGCGGGTGCTCGCCGCGGGGCCGCCGGCCGTCGTGCTGCTCTACACCCTGGCGCCGGACCTGATGGCCGGCTGGGTGACCGCACCGCATCCCGAGGCGCTGCCCTTCCTCGAGCCCCGGACCCGAACGCTGCCCGCCTATGGCCGCCTGACCGGTCGGGGCGGCACGGCCAATGTCGAGGCGGTCCTGGCCGCCAAGCCCGACCTGATCGTCGATTCGGGGAGCCTCGGGCCGACCTACGCGTCCCTCGCCGACCGGATCCAGGCGCAGACCGGGATTCCCTACATCCTGCTCGACGGCAGCTTCGCGAAGAGTCCGGAAGCCTACCGGCAGCTCGGCGCCGCGCTGGGCCGGCAATCCGCGGCGGATGCCCTGGCGGCCGAGGCCAAGGCTCTCGCCGACAGGGTGGACCGCGCCGTGGCGACGCTCCCCGAGGACCGGCGGCCCCGGGTCTATTACGCGCGCGGCCCGCGTGGCCTGGAGACGGGCTTCGCCGGATCGATCAACACCGAGCTGGTGGAGGCCGCGGGCGGCCGCAACGTCGCGCAGGACGGCGGCGGTCGCCTCGGCAACGTCTCGCCCGAGCAGGTCCTCGCCTGGAACCCGGACGTGATCGTCACCCTCGACCCGGCCTTCGCGGCCGGGCTGCGCACCGACCCGCTGTGGCGGACCATCCGGGCTGTCCAGACGGGGCGGATCTACGTGGCGCCGCTTCAGCCGTTCCCGTGGTTCGACGCGCCTCCGGGGGTCAACCGCCTGATCGGCCTGCGCTGGCTGGCGGCCCGGCTCCACCCGGACCTGTTCCCGGAACCGATGCCCGACGTGGTGCGCGCCTTCTACCGGGATTTCTACCACGTCGATCTCGACGGCGATCAGGTCGCCGCCCTCCTCGGACCGAGGCCCCCGGGCGCGGAACCGGACGCGCCGAAATGAGCGACATCCCGGCTGCGGCCGAGGCGATCGAGCTTCGCACCCGCAGACGCCTGCGGATTTCCGCGGCGCTTTTCTCCGGATTGGCTCTGCTGGCGCTGGCCGTGCTCGCCTTGGCGGTCGGCCAGTATCCGGTCGCGCCCGCGGACCTTGCCGCAATCCTCGGGCACCATCTGCTCGGCCTGCCCTCGCGCGCGCCGGCGGCGGCGGAGACCGTGGTGATGCAGGTGCGGCTGCCCCGGGTGATCGCCGCTCTGGTGGTCGGGGCAGCATTGTCGGCGGCCGGGGCGACCTACCAGGGCCTGTTCCGCAACCCGCTGGTCTCCCCCGACATCCTCGGCGTGTCGGCCGGCGCAGGGCTCGGCGCCGTGCTCGGGATCTATCTCGGCCTGCCCGTGGCGCCGATCCAGCTCCTGGCCTTCCTGGGCGGGCTCGGCGCCGTCGCCGCGGTCTACGGCGTCGGCCTCGCCGTGCGGCGGCACGATCCGGTCCTGACCCTGGTCCTGGCGGGGGTGGCGGTGGGCGCGGTGCTCGGGGCGGGCATCTCGCTCCTGAAGGTGCTGGCCGACCCCTACAACCAGCTGCCGGCGATCACCTTCTGGCTGCTGGGGAGCCTGTCCTCGGTCACCCTGGGCGACGTCGCCGCCACCCTGCCGATGATGCTGATCGGCCTCGTGCCCCTCGTCCTGCTGCGCTGGCGCATGAACCTGATGAGCCTCGGCGACGCGGAGGCGCGGACCCTCGGCGTGGAGACGCGGGTGCTGCGCCCGGTCCTGATCGCCGGCGCGACCCTGATCACGGCGGCGGCCGTCGCGATGACCGGGGTCATCGGCTGGATCGGGCTGATCGTGCCGCACATCGCCCGGCTGCTGGTCGGGCCGGATTACCGCCGGCTGCTGCCGGCCTCGCTGGCGCTCGGAGCGGGCTACCTCGTGCTGGTCGACCTGATCGCGCGGAATATGGGAACCGTCGAGGTGCCGCTGGGCATCCTGACGGCCCTGGTCGGGGCCCCGTTCTTCCTCTGGCTGCTGGCGTCCGGGCGCCGGGGCTTCGCGTGATGCTGCTCCACGTGCGGGACCTCGCCTTCGGCTACGGCGGCCGCAGCGTCGGAAGCGGCGTGTCGTTCGACCTCGCCGCGGGCGAGGTGCTGTGTCTCATCGGGCCGAACGGCGGCGGCAAGACCACCCTGTTCAAGACGCTGCTCGGGCTGCTGCCCGCCCGGGGCGGTCGCGTCGTCCTCGGCGGCACCGACCTGTCCCGGCTGTCGCGCAGCGCCATCGCCCGCATGGTCGCCGCCGTCCCCCAGGCGCATGCGGCCTTCTTCCCGTTCACCGTCCGGGAGGTCGTCGTGATGGGCCGGGCGAGCCGGATCGGCCCGTTCGCCGCGCCCGGCCCGTCCGACGCGGCGGCGGCCGAAAAGGCCCTCGACGCCCTGGGGATCGGGCACTTGGCCGACACGGTCTACACCGAGATCAGCGGCGGCGAGCGGCAGCTCGCCCTGATCGCCCGGGCGCTGAGCGGGGAGCCGCGGCTGCTGATCATGGACGAGCCGACCGCGAGCCTCGATTTCGGCAATCAGGCCCGCGTCCTCGGGCAGATCCGCCGCCTCGCCCAGGCCGGCATCGCCGTACTGTTCTCGACGCACGATCCCGGCCACGCCCTGCTCTGCGCCGACCGCCTCGTCGCCCTGCACGGGGGCCGCCTCGTCGCCGACGGGCCGTCCGCCGCCACGGTCACCCCGGCGCTCCTGCGTCTGATCTACGGGATCGACGTGGTGGTGGCGCCGGTCCCGGGCCTCGCAGCGCCGGTCTGCGTGCCCGTCGTCGACTGACCGCGCTCCGGCCCCTCAGGCCGTTCGCGACACCGGCCCGGCATCCGCGTCCGGTGCGGCCCGGCGCGGACCATCGGGCCCGTAAACGGCGCCGAGCACCGCCTCGCAATGGAGCCGGACGCGGGCGTGGCAGGCGCAGGCCGCGGCCGAGACCGCCCGGCGATCGACGATCGTGATGCGGCCGCGCTCCGCCCGGAGAAGGCCCTGCTCCTGCAGCACACGCAGGATCCGGGTGAGGTAGGTCCGCTGGACGCCGAGCATCGCGGCCATCAGCTCGTGGGTGACCGGAAGGGTGTCGCCGCCGGTCCGGTCCTGCAACGTCAGCAGCCAGCGGAGGCAGCGCTGCTCGATCGGGTGCACGGCGTTGCAGGCCCCGATCAGGAGCAGCTGAGCCAGGAAACAATCGGCATAGCGGGCGAACAGATCGCGGAACGTGGCGGATCGGCGCTCGGCCTCCCGCAGGCGGTCCGCGTCGAGGCGCAGAACCCGCCCGCCCACCTGCACCAGCCCGCTGACGGCGTTCGGCAGCCGGCCCTGGCCGATGATCCCGCCGACCGCCCCGTCGTGACCCACGCTCGCGGTCTCCGCCATCCGGCCGTCGTGGGTGGCGACGACCAGAGCGACAACGGCCTGGTCACAGGGGAAGATCACAGGGCTCGCGCCGGACTCAGCCGTAAGGATCGTGTCCCCCCTGGCGACGGTCACCGGTTCCAGATCGCGTTCGATCAGCGCGCGGTCCGAACCCGAAAGCGCGTCGAGGAGCAGGTTGCCGGTGGAGGCGGCAGGTTCGATCGGCATGGGGCGGCGAGATGCGGCAGAGAGGGGCCCGTCGGGACCCTCACGGATTTGCGCCCGTCAGCGTGCGGACTCGCCAGCCATAGCCCGCAGGCTGCGCCCTCGAACTAACTTAGGTTTCGTTGCAGCCGTCCATCTACTTGTCCGTGCATAGACCCTGCTCCGAGAGTCTCCTGTGCTCGCGCGGATCGCAGTCGGTGGCCAGGAACGAGGCCCAGTCGGACGGGGTCCCGTAGAAGGCATTGCGATCGACGTCACCCCGCACGCCCGGGACCCGACCCGTCGAGGTGAACTGCCACAGCATCCACTTACGGTTGACGAACCGCTGCTCCGGCTCGGCCGCGGTGGAGCGCAGCCAGTGCGGATAGTCCGGGAGTTCGCCCTCCAGCACGTCCTTGTGGAAGGTGATGTCGGTGTAGATGATCGGGCGCTTGCCGGTGTAGCGCTCCATCTCCTCCAGCATCTCGGTGACCATCGCCAGGGCCTGGGCCTTGGGCAGCTTCTTCGGGCAGGTCTGCGAGTGGCCGTTCCACTCGACGTCGAGGACCGGCGGCAGAGCGGTGGGGTCGTTCGGAACGTTCCGCTTGAACCAGTCCATCTGCTCCCTGGCGGAGCGGCACCAGAACACGAAGTGGTACGCGCCCCGCGGCACGCCGGCCCGCGCCGCGCCGTCCCAGTTGGTCCGGAAGCGCTCGTCGACGTGGTCGCCGCCCTCGGTGGCCTTGATGAAGGCGAACTGCGTGCCGGCGGCCCGGACCGAGGCCCAGTCGACGTTGCCCTGCCACTTCGAGATGTCGATGCCCTGGATCGGGTGGAGCTTGGCCTTGGCCACGCCCGGATGGGGCTTGGCGTCACCCTTCGTCGGGTAGAAGTCGTTGTTGGAGGCACAGGCCGCGAGGCCGGCCAGGATGGCGGCGGCGGCGAAGCGCCCGGCGAGGCGCCGGGCCGGCTTCAGACGGTCGGTCAGACTCCGAGCGACTTCCCCGAACGGCGACCGCGAAAGTTTTGAAATCCGCGACATCAGTGTTTAGCCCGCCACCGAAGAAGCGCCACAGACAGGCGTATTCGATGGCCCCGGCGCGGTTAACGGAGCTTTGCGATCATTGCGGCGGAATTCCGGGACGCGTTGCCTGCCCGCGACATACGGCGCCCATCCCCGGTTGGTTCACAGGGCGCGATCCGGCTAAGTCGCGGTCCCGCAACGCGAGTCCGGACACGGCGCCGTGAGTAAGCAACTCTTTACCATAGGCTACGAAGGCCTCGATTCGGAGCGCCTCGTTGGGGTCCTGCGCTCGGCGGGGGTCGCAACGCTGGCGGATGTCCGGGCGGTGGCGAACTCACGCAAGCGCGGCTTCTCGAAGGGTGCGCTGGGCACATCCCTGCGCGAGGCCGGCCTGGGCTACGCGCATCTGCGCAGCCTCGGGACACCGAAATCCGGCCGGCAGGCGGCCCGGGCCGGGGACGCGGCGCTGATGCGCCGGATCTACTGCGAGGAGGTGCTGGACACGGCCGCAGGCCTCGCGGCCCTCGACGAGCTCGCCGCGCTGGCCGAGGGGGCCCCGATCTGCCTGCTGTGCTTCGAGCGCGATCCGGCCGGCTGCCATCGGCGCGTGCTGGCCGAGCGCCTCGCACCGCGCGGCTTCGTGGTCAGCGACCTCTTCGGCTGAGCCGGTCTCAGCGGCCCGACAGGGAAGGCGCGCGCATGCCCAGCGCGCCCGCAAGACGCCGGACGGGGCCGAGGGCGGCCGTCAGACCCAGCGGCGCGGCCCTGCGCGGCGCACGCGGCCGGCGACGGTCGGCATCCGCGACCGGCTCGACCGGCAGGTACAGCGCGTCGAAGAAGGACATCTCCAGGAGCGTGGCGCCGTCGTCGTCGGTGATCACCATCGCCGCCTCCATCAGCCGCGGGTCGCCGCCGTGCTGGCGCATCAGCCCCTGCACGATCGTGCGCGCGGTGGACCGGGCGGCCTCGACATCCTCGACCCACTGGGCCGCCGAGGCCGGGAGCGAAGCGTTGCCGAGGCGGATGGTGAAGTGGGCGCGGACCATGAAGCGCTCCTGGGAGGGGACCGGCGGGGACACCGCCGGCAACGGGTGTCAGGCGGCCTGGGCGTCGTCGACGGCTTCGGCGACGGGTTCGGACTTCTCAGCCGCGGATTTCGGATCGAAGGCGTCCGCGAGCAGGACGAGGCGCCGCGCCATGTCCCGCACCTCGTTGAGCGCGATCGACTTCTGGCCTTCCTTCACCGCGCGGGTGATGTCGCTGACCTGCGTGGTGGCGATCCGCTTCAGTTCGTCGGCGAGCTGCTGGCTGGTCATCATCGCATCCGGACTCGGCTTGTCAGGCTGAGCCGGGACCGTGAGGGAACGGGGCTTACCAAGGCGTTTCGCCGGGCCGCGCAGCCTGTGGACAAGAGCGGGATGCGCCCTTCGGCTCACCCCTCCAGATGGCGTGCGGCGATGATCGAGGCCGCCGTGCGGTTCTCCACGCCGAGCTTGGCGTAGATGCCCTCGAGGTGCTTGGTCACGGTCCGGTGGCTGAGCCCGAGGATCTCGCCGATGTCGCGGCTCGACTTGCCGCGGGACAGCCAGAGCAGAACCTCCGCCTCGCGGCCGGTGACCGGGAGGCGCGCCCGGAGCCGCTCGACCCCCGCCGAGAGCGCGTCCCGCGACAGGCGGAGCAGGATCTCGTCCGGCGTGCGGCCGATGAAGCTCAGGGCGTAGGCGAGACCGTCGCGATCGGTCAGCGTCAGGGGCTGCGCGGCGCCGGCGAGGCATCCGCGCAGCCAGTCGCGCGCCTTGGCGGGCAGTTCGACGGCGTCGGAGCGATCGGCGCCGAGGCCGGCCAGCAGCCGGCCGGCCTGAGGCGTCGACCACAGCACATGCCCGTCCTCCGAGACGGCGAACAGGGTCCGCCCGGCCGTGTCGAGGGCAGCCCGGGCGCTCTGCGCGGCGCGGGCGCTGGCGAGGTGCACGCGGATCCGGGCCAGGATCTCGTCCGGCGCGATGGGCTTCGTGACGTAGTCGATGCCGCCGGCGGAGAGGCCCTTCACGATGTGCTCGGTCTCGCTCAAGCCGGTCATGAAGATCACCGGCACGCCGGCGAGATGCGGCTTGGCCTTGAGCCGCCGGCAGGTCTCGAAGCCGTCGAGCCCCGGCATCACCGCGTCGAGCAGGATCACGTCGGGCGTGATCTCGTCCACGAGGGCCAGGGCGAGGTCGCCGCCGACCGCGACCAGCACGGTGGCCCCGGAGCGCTCGATCGCCTCGGTGAGGAAGCTCAGCGTGTCGGGCGAATCATCGATCACCAGGACGATGTCCCGGTTCGGCTGGAGCTTCGGCGCCTCAGCCATGACGGGCGAGCTCCTGCAGGACCGAGAGATAGCGGCGCAGGTCGTACCCTTCGACCAGCCCGCGCATCCGGGCGACGAAAGCGGGCGGCACGGTCGCGTCCTCCTCCATCTGGATCAGCTTGGCCTCGATGGCCCGGATATGCCCGATCCGGCCGAGGCGCAGGAGCTCGCCGATATGCTCGGGCCCGGGCCCCGGCCCGTCCGCGAAGGCCGGAACAGGCTCGGGCTGCGTCGGCGCGGGGCTCTCGGTCCATTCGAGGTGCAGGAGCTTGCCGATCCGCTCCATCACGTCGCGCAGGTCGAAGGGCTTGGCGAAGATGGCGTCGTGGGGCGCGTCGTCGCCGCGAACCGGGCTGATCTCGTGGACATTGGCGGACATCATGGCGATGGGGCCGGTATGTCCGGCCTGCCGCAGGGCCGCGGCCGCCGCCCAGCCGGTCATCCCGGGCATCGCGATGTCGAGCAGGATCAGGTCGACCCCGCCCCGCGCGACGATGGCCAGGCACTCCGGCCCCGAGCCGGCCTCCAGGACGGAGATGCCCTGCGGCTCCAGGATCGCCCGCATCAGCGCGCGGTGGGCGCTGTCGTCGTCGGCGACCAGGACGGTGCGTCGCGCGCCCGCATAGACCCTCTCCGGGGCCGCCGCCGGCGCGGGCGGGACAATCGGTGCCGGCTGGGCCACGGAGGCCAGCATCAGCCGCAGACGCGCCTGCGTGCCGCCGCCCGGCGCCGCCGTCACGGTAATCTCGCCGCCCAGCAATTGGGCCAGCAGGTTGGCGATGGTGAGCCCGAGCCCGGTCCCCGGCGTGCTGCGGGCGGCCGGCGTCGAGCCGCGCTCGAACGGCTCGAAGATCCGCGCGAGATCCGCCTCCGGGATGCCGGGACCGGTGTCGCGGATCGTGAAGATCGCGATCTGGCTCCGGTAGCTCAGGTCCAGCGAGACGGTGCCGGTTTCCGTGAACTTGATGGCGTTCGACAAAAGGTTGAGCAGCACTTGGCGCAGCCGCTTCTCGTCGGTGGCGACCACGGCCGGCAGGATCTCCGGCCGCGAAAAGCGGAACTCCAGCCCCGCCTCGCGCGCCTGGAGCCGGACCATGTCGACCAGCTGGTCGAGAAAATCGGCGAGGCGCACCTCGTCGCGGTGAATCTGAAGGCGTCCGGCCTCCATGCGCGAGATGTCGAGGAGGCCGTCGATCAGCCCGGACAGGTGCTGGGCGCTGCGGCGGATCACCCGGAGACCGTTGAGGCGGTGCGCCGGGATCGCCGGATCCGATTCCAGGAGCTGCGCGTAGCCGAGCACCGTGGAGAGCGGCGTGCGCAGCTCGTGGCTGATCCCGACCACGTAGCGGCTCTTGGCCTGGTTGGCGGCCTCGGCCCGCTCCTTGGCCTCCTGCAGCTTGGCGTCGGTGATCTTATGGGCGGCGATCTCCGCCTGGTAGAGCGCGGTCTGGCGCATCGTCTCGGCCTGGGCGACGCGCCGGCTCTCCTGGGCGAGCACGAACAGCCACGCCACCACGCCGAGGATCACCACCAGGGTGAAGAACACGCTGGTCAGCGCCGTGCGCAGGAACTCGCGATTCTCCGGGTGGGCAATCGTCGCGCCCGCATGCACGATGCCGAGGATCAGGCCGATCACCGCGCAGAGCGTCAGCATCACCGCGAGGTAGCGGCCGAGCGGCGCGCCGATCCAGGCTGCGGTCCGGCCCGGCAGGATCCGGGCGGCCACGGCTTGCGCCTGCACTTCCAGCCTTCCGTGCGGCTTGCACAGGTCGCCGCAGCGGGCGTCGAGCGAGCAGCAGAGCGAGCAGATCGGCGCGTCGTAGGCCGGGCAATGGGCCATGTCCTCGCCCTCGAAGGGCAACTCGCAGACCCGGCAGGTGACCTCGGCGGTGCCCCAATCCTGCTTGGGCGTCCGGGCGAGATACCAGCGCCCCCCCGTCGCCCAGGCGATCGCCGGCGCGGCGCCGAAGGCGACGGCGAGGGTGAGCAGCGGCGCGAAGGGCTGCAGGATCGGGCCGAGCCAGCCGAGATAGGCCGCGCCGCCGGCCGTCAGCGCCAGCGCCATGGCGCCGGTCCCCACCGGGTTCACGGCGTAGAGATGGGCGCGCTTGAACTCGATCCCCGGAGGCGAGAGGCCCAGCGGCTTGTTCACCGCGAGGTCCGCGGCGAGCGCCCCGACCCAGGCCGAGACCACGGCTCCGTAGAGCGGCAGCGTGCTCTCGATGGTCTTGTCGATGCCGAGCTCCATCAGGAGCACCGCGATGGCGACGTTGAACACGAGCCAGACCACCCGTCCCGGATGGCTGTGGGTCAGCCGGGAGAAGAAGTTCGACCACGCGATCGAGCCGGCATAGGCGTTGGTGAGGTTGATCTTGAGCTGCGACACGATGACGAACAGCCCGGTGAGCAGCAGTGCTGCCCGGCTGCCCTCCCCCGTCAGGTAGCCGAAGGCCACCGCGTACATGCGGGTCGGCTCGGCGGCGTGCTCGGGCGGGACGCCGTGCCCCAGGGCCAGGACCGCGAGGGCGGCGCCGAGCAGGATCTTCAGCATGCCGGGCAGGATCCAGCCCGCGCCGCCCGCCAGGACCGCCAGCCACCAGCGGCGGTCGCGCGGACCTGCCGGCTCCGGCACGAAGCGCAGGAAGTCGACCTGCTCGCCGACCTGCGCCAGCAGCGCCAGCAGGACGCCCGTGGCGAGCCCGAATCGGGCGAGATCGAAGCCGGCGCCGCCGCCGTCGAGGCCCGGGAAGACGGTGAGCGCGCGCAGCGGCCCCGCGCCCTGTGCCGCCACGAAGATCAGCGGGAGCAGGCTCAGCCCGATCCAGATCGGCTGCGTCCAGATCTGGAACCGGCTGATCAGACGGATCCCGTAGACGACGAGCGGGATCACCGCCCCGGCGCAGAGCAGGTAGCCGACGCCCAGCGGCAGCCCGAAGCAGAGCTGCAGCGCCAGCGCCATGATCGCCGCCTCGATGGCGAAGAACAGGAACGTGAAGCTCGCGTAGATCAGCGACGTGACGGTCGAGCCGAGATAGCCGAACCCGGCGCCGCGGGTGAGGAGATCCATGTCGACGCCGTGACGGGCGGCGTACACCGTGATCGGTGCCGCCGTGGCGAAGATGATCAGGCCGACGACCAGGACGGCCGCCACCGTGTTGGGGAGCCCGGCCGTCAGCGCCAGCGTCCCGCCGATCGCCTCGAGCGCCAGGAACGAGATCGACCCGAGCGCGGTCTGCGCCACTTCGAGACTGGACCAGCGCCGCGCCTTCTTGGCGGTGAAGCGGAGGGCGTAATCCTCCAGGGTCTCATCGGCGACGAAGCGGTTGTAGTCCCGGCGGATCGGGATGATGCGCTGCGGCCCGCTCATGGCGCCGGAGACCGGACGACCCGGCCGCCGCCCATGGCCGGCGCGGCGCATGCGGCGCCGACGGGCGCGGGCGCGCGCGAAACATCGAGCACCCGAACGGTGCTCACGCTCTTCGCGCTCCCCGTCACCCCAACCTCAAAGTATTCCGCGGCGATGGTGCACCGCATGCAAGAGTACGGCCATACGCAAAATCGCGTATAGGCCGCACCGCAACCCAGGACCTAGCCTGCGCTCGTCGATCCGCGGCCGCCTCTCAAGGCCCCGGACGCGAACAGGGTCAGGCACATGGCAGACGACACCGAGACCGGCGCCGATCACGGCTTGCGCTCCCCGCTGCGGCGCAGGCTGCTCATGGGACTGGCCGGCGCCCCGGCGCTGGCGCTGATGCCGCGGAAGGCCTGGGCGGCGCCGCCGACCGCGGCGGTGAACACCACCGGCCTCGCGGTGACCGACACCGAGGTGACGGTCGGCATCCTGCACTCGATCACCGGCACGATGGCGATCTCCGAGACCGGCGCCCAGGAAGCGGAAAAACTCGCGATCCAGCAGATCAACGATGCCGGCGGCGTGCTCGGCCGCAAGATCAAGATCATCCAGGAGGACGGTGCCTCCGACTGGCCGACCTTCGCCGAGAAGGCCAAGAAGCTCCTCGTCAACGACCATTGCGCCGCCGTGATGGGCTGCTGGACCTCGGCCTCGCGCAAGGCGGTGCTGCCGGTCTTCGAGCAGTATAACGGCCTTCTCTACTACCCGACCTTCTACGAGGGCCTGGAGCAGTCGAAGAACGTCTTCTACACCGGCCAGGAGGCCACGCAGCAGATCCTCGCCGGCCTCGACTGGGTGCACAAGGAGAAGGGCGGCGACAGCTTCTACTTCATCGGCTCCGATTACATCTGGCCGCGCACCTCCAACAAGATCGCCCGCAAGCACGTCGAGAACGTGCTCAAGGGCAAGGTCGTCGGCGAGGAGTACTTCCCCCTCGGCCACACGCAGTTCAATTCGGTCATCAACAAGATCAAGCTCACCAAGCCGAAGGTGATCTTCGCCGACGTGGTCGGCGGCTCGAACGTGGCGTTCTACAAGCAGCTCAAGGCGGCGGGCATCGACCTGTCGAAGCAGGTGCTGATGACGATCTCGGTCACCGAGGACGAGATCGACGGCATCGGCGGCGAGAACATCGCCGGGGCCTATGCCTGCATGAAGTACTTCCAGTCGATCGACAACGAGAACAACAAGGCGTTCGTCGCCGCCTTCAAGAAGATGTGGGGCGAGAAGACCGTCATCGGCGACGTGACGCAGGCGGCCTATCTCGGACCGTTCCTGTGGAAGATGGCCTGCGAGAAGGCCGGCTCCTTCGACGTCGACAAGGTGGTGGCGGCCTCGCCGGGCATCGAGTTCAAGGGCGCGCCGGAAGGCTACGTCAAGATCGACGAGAACCATCACCTCTGGTCGAAGACGCGGGTCGGCAAGGCCAAGACCGATGGCCAGTTCGAGATCGTCTACACCAGCCCCGAGCTGATCAAGCCCGATCCGTTCCCGAAGGGCTACCAATAGCCCCAGGCCCGCACACAGTCCGCGCCGCCGCTCACCGGATGGAACGCGGGTCCCCTCTCCCGTGTGGGAGAGGGACAGGGTGAGGGACGAGGTCCTTCCGGAGAAGGCACATCCCTCACCCCAATTCTCTCCCGAACGGGAGAGGGAGTCCGTCTCGGACTTCAGAACCGGCACCGAACAATCCGCTCGGAGGACGCTCGCCCTCCGCCCCGATCTGCAGCGGAAGACCAAGACATGCTCGGCGACTATTCCCTCGGCGACCTCGGCGCGATCTTCGCCATGCAGGGCTTCGCCGGCCTGATCCTGTTCTCCGTCTACCTCCTGATGGCGCTGGGGCTCGCGATCATTTTCGGCCAGATGGGCGTGATCAACATGGCCCACGGGGAGTTCATGATCCTCGGCGCCTACGTCACCTACCTCTGCTCGACCTTCTGCCAGACCTATCTGCCGGCGCTGTTCCCGATCTACTTCTTCATCGCCATGGGCCTGGCGTTCCTCGCCTCCGGGGCTTTGGGCATGCTGGTGGAATGGGGCCTGATCCGGTTCCTCTACAAGCGTCCCCTCGACACGCTCCTCGCCACATGGGGCCTCTCGCTGATCCTCCAGCAGGCCTACCGGTCGATCTTCGGTGCCCGCGAGGTCGGCGTCGAGCTGCCGTCCTGGCTGATCGGCTCGGTGCAGGTCACCGACACGATCGAGATCCCGATCAATGGCCTGTTCGTCATGGCCGTGACCATCCTGATCACCGTCTGCGTCGCGCTGCTGATCTTCCGCTCGCGCTTCGGCCAGCAGGTCCGCGCCGTGATGTCGAACCGCGCCATGGCGGGGGCGGTCGGCATCGATACCGAGAAGGTCGACCGCTACACGTTCGGCCTCGGCTGCGGCATCGCGGGCATCGCCGGCTCGGCCTTCACGATGATCGGCTCCACCGGGCCGACCTCGGGCCAGCTCTACATCGTCGACACCTTCCTGATCGTCGTGTTCGGCGGCGCCGCGAGCCTGCTCGGCACCATCGCGTCGGCCTTCTCGATCTCCCAGACGCAGTCGACCCTGGAGTTCTTCCTCTCCGGCTCGATGGCCAAGGTGATCACCCTGCTCGCGGTGGTCGGCATCCTGATGCTGAGGCCCCAGGGCCTCTTCACCCTCAAGGTCCGGCGCTGAGGATGTTTTCCCGATGACGAACCCGGTCCAGACCCTCACCAAATCCGTCACCGTCAACGACAACCCGTTCATGAAGCCGGTGGAGTGGCTGAGCCTCTTCCTCCTGGCCGGGGTGATCCTGGTCGTCCTGCCGCTGATGCTCGACGGCTTCCGCCTCAACCTCGTCGGCAAGTACCTCACCTACGCGTTCGTGGCCCTCGGGCTGGTGATCTGCTGGGGCTATGCGGGGATCCTGTCGCTCGGCCAGGGCGTGTTCTTCGGCCTCGGCGGCTACGGCATGGCGATGTACTTGAAGCTCGAGGCTTCGAGCATCGAGAACACCAAGATCCAGTCCACGCCAGGCATTCCGGACTTCATGGACTGGAACCAGATCACGGCGCTCCCCTGGTTCTGGCAGCCGTTCAAGAGCCTGCCGCTCACCATCGTGCTGGCGGTCGCCGTGCCGGTCCTGTTCGCGATGCTGATCTCCTTCGCGATGTTCAAGCGCCGGGTCGGCGGCACCTATTTCGCCATCATCACCCAGGCCATCGCGGCGATCCTGACGATCCTGATCGTCGGCCAGCAGGGCTATACCGGCGGCATCAACGGCATCACCGATCTGCGCACCCTCCACGGCTGGGACATCCGCACCGACTCGGCGAAATTCATCCTGTACTTCGTCAATGGCGGCCTGCTGATCGCCTGCATCCTGGCGGCGCAATACGTGAAGAAGTCGAAGCTCGGCCGCATCCTCGTCGCCATGCGCGACAAGGAGGACCGGGTCCGCTTCTCCGGCTACTCGGTGGCGGGGTTCAAGGTCTTCGCCTTCTGCTTCGCCGCCGGACTGGCGGCGATCGGCGGCGCGATGTTCACCCTGCAGGTCGGGTTCATGTCGCCCTCCTTCGTGGGCATCGTCCCCTCCATCGAGATGGTGATCTACGCCGCGGTCGGCGGGCGCCTGTCCCTGTTCGGCGCCGTCTGGGGCACGCTGCTGGTCAACTGGGCCAAGACCAGCTTCTCCGAGAGCTTCCCGGACCTCTGGCTGTTCGGCCTCGGCGCCCTGTTCATCGCGGTGGTGCTGGCCTTCCCGAACGGCCTCGCGGGGATCTGGCGCGAGCATATCGAGCCGCGCCTGACCCGCCGCGCCAAGAGCCTGCAGGCTCCCGAACCCGCCATCGTCCCGCCCCACGGCGCCCCGGCCGAGTGAGCACGCCATGAACGCCGCGATCCTCCCCTCCCCCGTGGTCGGCGCCGAGGCGGCCCCGCCCGACTACCTCCTCGCCGTCGAGGCGCTCACCGTCTCGTTCGACGGGTTCAAGGCGGTGAACGACGTGTCGTTCTACGTCGATCCCGACGAGATCCGGGTGATCATCGGCCCGAACGGGGCCGGCAAGACCACGGTGCTCGACCTGATCTGCGGGCGCACCAAGGCCAGCGCCGGCTCGATCAAGTACAAGGGCCAGGAACTCACCAAGCTCTCCGAGAGCGCGATCGTGCAGGCCGGCGTCGGCCGCAAGTTCCAGACGCCGTCGATCTACGACGACCTGACGGTGTTCGAGAACCTCGAGATCTCGTTCCCCCGCGGCCGCTCGGTCTTCGGCGCCCTGACCTTCAAGCGCGACGCCGAGGTCCGCGACCGCATCCACGCCATCGCCGAGACGATCTTCCTGAAGGACCAGCTCAAGGAGCGGGCCGAGTTCCTGAGCCACGGCCAGAAGCAGTGGCTGGAGATCGGCATGCTGCTGATCCAGGACCCGGAGCTGCTGATGCTCGATGAGCCGGTGGCCGGGATGAGCGTCGGCGAGCGGATCAAGACCGCGGAGCTGCTCAACCAGATCATCAAGGGCCGCTCGGTGCTGGTGATCGAGCACGACATGAAGTTCGTCGAGGACATCGCCCACCGGGTGACCGTCCTGCACCAGGGCAAGGTGCTTTCCGAAGGGTCGATGGACCGGGTCAAGAACGACCCGAAGGTCATCGAAGTGTATTTGGGACATTGACGATGGCGTCGCTCCAGACCGCGCACTCGGCCCCCGTCCAGGCGCCCCCGCTCGCCACGATCCCATCCGCCACGCCGGCGCTCGCCGTCCAGGACCTGCACGCCGCCTACGGCCAGAGCGAGGTCCTGCACGGGCTCACCTTCTCGGTGGCCCCCGGTGAGATCGTCGCCGTGATGGGCCGCAACGGCATGGGCAAGACCACCCTGATGAAGACCCTGATGGGGCTCGTTCCCGTCAAGGCCGGGTCGATCCGGGTCGAGGGGGCGGATGTTGGTGCCCTTAAGAGCCATGCCCGGGTCGCCAAGGGCCTCGCCTACGTGCCGCAGGGCCGGATGATCTTCTCGACCATGACGGTCCAGGAGAACATCGAGACCGGGCTCACGGTCACCGGCACCCGCAAGGTGCCGCAGGACCTCTACGACATGTTCCCGGTGCTCCTGGAGATGAAGGGAAGGCGCGGCGGCAACCTGTCGGGCGGGCAGCAGCAGCAGCTCGCCATCGCCCGGGCGCTCGCGAGCCGCCCGAAGGTCCTGCTTCTGGACGAGCCCACCGAGGGCATCCAGCCCTCGATCATCCGGGAGATGGGCCGGACCCTGAAGAAGATCCGCGACGCGCGCGGCCTGTCCATCGTCGTGTCCGAGCAGGTCCTGAGCTTCGCCCTGGACGTGGCCGACCGGGTGATCGTGCTGGAGAACGGCGCCATCGTCCACGAGGCCCCGCGCGACGGCATCGACGAGGCCGCCGTCGCCCGGTTCCTGTCGGTCTGAGGAGCGCGGAATGGCCGATTACGAGATCTTTGAACTCGGCGACTTCGTCCTTCAGTGCGGCAAGACGCTGCGCGCGGCCAAGCTCGCCTACAAGACCTTCGGGACCCTGAGCCCCGCCAAGGACAACGCCATCGTCTACCCGACCTGGTACTCGGGCCAGCACACCGAGAACGAATGGCTGATCGGCCCCGGCAAGGCGCTCGACCCGGACAAGTACTTCATCATCATCCCGAACATGTTCGGCAACGGGCTCTCGTCCTCGCCGAGCAACACGCCCGCGCCCTGGAACGGGCCGCGCTTCCCCAACGTCACCGCCTACGACAACGTCCGCGCCCAGCACCGCCTCGTCACCGAGCATTTCGGCATCGAGAAGTTGGTTCTGGTCACCGGCTGGTCGATGGGGGCGCTCCAGACCTACCACTGGGCGTCGATGTACCCCGACATGGTGCCGAAGATCCTGCCGTTTCAGGGCTCGGCCAAGTGCTCGCGGCACAACTACGTCTTCCTGGAGGGCGCCAAGGCGGCGCTCCAGGCCGACGCCGCCTGGGCGGAGGGCTGGTACACGAGCCCGCCGACGCGGGGGCTGCGCGCCTTCGGCCGGGTCTATGCCGGCTGGGGCCTGTCGCAGACCTTCTACCGGCTCGAGGCCGACATCACCCACATGGGCTACGCCTCGCTGGAGGACTTCCTGATCGGGTTCTGGGAAGGCCTGTTCTACGAACGCGACGCCAACAACCTGCTCGCCATGCTGTGGACGTGGCAGCACGGCGACATCAGCGCCAACGACACCTTCAAGGGCGACTTCAAGGCCGCGCTCGGCGCCATCCGCGCCAAGGCGATCCTGATGCCCGCCTCCACGGATCTGTATTTCCCGCCCGAGGACAACGCCATCGAGGCGGCTGCCATGCCGAACGCGGAGCTGCGCGTGATCGACACGTGGTGGGGCCATTTCGCGGGCGGGCCCGGCACCAGCCCGGACGACATCAAGGTCCTCGACGACGCGCTGAACGAGCTGCTCGCGAGCGGGTGAGATTCGCGCACCGGCGCGCGGATGGGGTCCGCCCCAAGGTTCTAGGGAGCTGGAGACAGAACATGCCCGAGACGCTGATCAAGGTCGATCTCACGCAATCGGCCTACGACAACGACATGGTGCACAACCGCTGGCACCCGGACATCCCGATGGTCGCCTATGTGAAGCCGGGCGCCGACTTCATCGTCGAGACCTACGACTGGACCGGCGGCTTCATCAAGAACAACGATTCCGCCGACGACGTGCGCGACATCGACCTGTCGATCGTCCACTTCCTCTCGGGTCCGATCGGCGTCGAGGGCGCCGAGCCCGGCGACCTCCTGGTGGTCGATCTCCTCGACATCGGCGCAAAGCCCGAGAGCCAGTGGGGCTTCAACGGCTTCTTCTCGAAGAAGAACGGCGGCGGCTTCCTCACCGAGCACTTCCCGCAGGCCCAGAAGTCGATCTGGGACTTCGAGGGCATGTTCACCAAGTCCCGCCACGTGCCGGGCGTGCGCTTCCCGGGCCTGATCCATCCCGGCCTGATCGGCTGCCTGCCCGATCCGAAGATGCTGGAGACCTGGAACACCCGCGAGAAGGCGCTCTACGACACCGATCCGGAGCGCGTGCCGGCGCTGGCCACCCTCCCCTTCGGGCCGACCGCCCATATGGGCCGCCTGAAGGGCGACGCGAAGGACAAGGCTGCCGCCACGGGCGCCCGCACGGTCCCGCCCCGCGAGCACGGCGGCAATTGCGACATCAAGGACCTGTCGCGCGGCTCGAAGATCTACTTCCCGGTCTACGTTCCCGGCGCCGGCCTCTCGATGGGCGACCTCCATTTCAGCCAGGGCGACGGCGAGATCACCTTCTGCGGCGCCATCGAGATGGCCGGCTGGGTCCATCTCAAGGTCGAGCTGATCAAGGACGGCATGGCGAAGTACGGGATCAAGAACCCGATCTTCAAGCCGTCGCCGATCACGCCGAAATACGACGATCACCTGATCTTCGAGGGCATCTCGGTCGACGAGAGCGGCGGCCAGCATTACCTCGACGTCCACATCGCCTACCGGCAGGCCTGCCTGAACGCGATCGAGTACCTCAAGAAGTTCGGCTATTCGGGCGCCCAGGCCTACTCGATCCTCGGCACGGCGCCGGTCCAGGGGCACATCTCGGGCGTGGTCGACATCCCGAACGCGTGCGCGACGCTCTGGATACCGACCAAGATCTTCGAGTTCGACATCAACCCGGGCGCCGACGGACCGACCCAGTTCCTCGACGGCTCGATCCAGATGCCGCTCTCGCCGGATCTGTGATCAGGCCGTCTGCTGCGTGTCGCGCCCGCTTTCATCGGACGCGACCTGCCCCCTCCCCCGTGCGGGAGAGGGTTGGGGTGAGGGACCCGGTCTTTCCGGAGAGGTCGCATCCCTCACCCTGTCCCTCTCCCGCACGGGAGAGGGAACCCGCGTTTCGCCCGACAGCGGTCTGATCCGGCAGCCTTTCTGAAAGCGTCGCCATGCCCGTCTATGATTACGCCTGCGAGGCCTGCGGGCCCTTCACGGTGATGCGGCCGATGGCCGAGTTCCGCGATCCGCATGCCTGCCCGGACTGCGGCAGCTCGAGCCAGCGCGCCTTCCTCACCGCGCCGCGCATCGCCGGCATGGATGCGGGGCTGCGGGCCGCCCACGCCACCAACGAGCGCAGCCGCCACGCGCCCCGTCGCTCGGGGAGCCACGGGGCCGGCTGCGGCTGCTGCACCCCCAAGAAGGCGACCGCGGCCCCGGCCGCCGCCAAGAGCTTCCCGAAGGCGCGGCCCTGGATGATCAGCCACTAAGTCGGACGCGCATAGCCCTCCCCCCTCTGCGGGGAAGGGTGGCCCTCGCGTCAGCGAGGGTCGGGAGAGAGGAGCGCCGCATCCGGATCTGTCGCGACGGACGCGCGATCCTGCCGCGTCGCGCTGCCCCTCTCCCCTCTGCTGCGCAGGGTGCCCTCCCCCGCAGAGGGGGGAGGGTCACGGCGCGCCTCGGCGCAACAATCCTCAGGAGGACATCACGCCATGATGCACGGAGACATCTCGTCCAGCCAGGACAGCGTCGGCGTCGCCGTCGTGAACTACAAGATGCCGCGCCTGCACACCCGCGCGGAGGTGCTGGAGAACGCCAAGGCGATCGGCAAGATGATCGTCGGCATGAAGAGCGGCCTGCCCGGCCTCGACCTCGTGATCTTCCCCGAATACTCGACCCACGGCATCATGTACGACGCCGCCGAGATGTACGAGACCGCCTCCACGGTCCCGGGCGCCGAGACCGAGGTGTTCGCCGCCGCCTGCCGGGAGGCCAAGGTCTGGGGCGTGTTCTCGCTCACCGGCGAGCGCCACGAGGAGCACCCCAACAAGGCGCCCTACAACACCCTGATCCTGATGAACGACCAGGGCGAGATCGTCCAGAAATACCGCAAGATCATGCCCTGGACCCCGATCGAGGGCTGGTATCCGGGCGACCGCACCTACGTGTCGGACGGTCCGAAGGGACTGAAGATCAGCCTGATCATCTGCGACGACGGCAACTACCCGGAGATCTGGCGCGACTGCGCCATGCGGGGCGCCGAGCTGATCATCCGCTGCCAGGGCTACATGTACCCGGCGAAAGAGCAGCAGGTCGTCATCTCGAAGGCGATGGCCTTCGCCAACAACGTCTACGTTGCGGTCTCGAACGCCGCCGGCTTCGACGGCGTCTACACCTATTTCGGCCACTCGGCGATCATCGGCTTCGACGGTCGGACGCTCGGCGAGTGCGGCGAGGAGGAGATGGGCATCCAGTACGCGGCCCTGTCGAAGTTCCTGATCCGGGATTTCCGCGCCCACGGCCAGTCGGAGAACCACCTCTTCAAGCTCCTGCACCGCGGCTACACGGGCATGATCAACTCGAAGGAGAACCGGCACGGGATGTCGGAATGCCCCTACGACTTCTACCGGCGCTGGATCGAGGATCCCGACGGAACCCGCGACGCGGTGCGGGCCATTACCCGTCAGAGCGTCGGCACGGAGGAATGCCCGATCGCGGGCATCCCCTTCGTGGGCAAGGGCGAGGGTCCCCCCGACCCGGCACGCTGAACGCCGGTCATTCGATCAGGAGAACCATGGACACGACGCCCCTCGGCCCCACCGCGTTCCGGGCCCCCGCCGTCCTGCTGTCGGGCGCGGTGGACTACGACATGTACCGCGACTTCCACCGCCAGCTCGGGGCGGCGGCCGACCGCGAGATCGTCGTCGTCGAGCTGACGACGCTCGGCGGCGATCCGGAGGTGGCCCGGATGATGGGCGAGGACATCCGCTTCAACAGCGCCATGGACCCGGATCGGCGGTTCGTCTTCCTCGGCAAGGCGGCGATCTACTCGGCCGGCACCACCTTCATGAGCTTCTTCGCCCGGCCGAACCGATACCTGACCTGCGGCACGCGGCTGATGATCCACGAGCGCAAGATGAACAAGCAGTTCCAGATCGAGGGGCCGCTCACCACCTGCATCGCCTCCGTGACGGCGACGCTCAATGAGATCCAGTGCTCGATCGCGATCCAGAACGAGGGGTTTTCGAACCTGATCCAGGGCTCGGACGTGACCCTCGACGAAGTGCTCGAGAAGGCGCCGTCGAACTGGTACCTCGAGGCCGAGGAGGCCAAGCGGCGGGGCCTGATCGAGGCGGTCATCTGAACCGCGCGGGATGCGCTGCGCCCGGCCATGCAGTGGGGCGGCGAGGGCTCCCCGATGCAGTGACCCGGACCACCGGTGGCACCGCCCGGATCAGGGCGTCGCGGCCGGCTCGGTCAGACGATCGACCGACAGCAGATAGGCGATCAGCGCCCGCTGCTCCTCGGGCGAGACGCCCGAACCGGCATCCGCCCAGAAGGCGTGCCCCTTGCCGGTGACGCGGGCGATCCGCGCCGTATCCGAGGCCGCGTTGGCGGCGATCACCTTGGCCCGGAGATCCCGGTCCACCAGGGCGCGCAGGCTGTTGGCGGGATCGGGGGCGACGCCCCTGTAGAGCGTGCCCGGGACGCCCAGCTGGCCCTCGGCATCGGGCCCGACCGCCACGCCGGAATCGTGCAGGTACGGCGCCGTCCAGGCGAGGCCCACGAGGTTCGGCACCTTGTAGCCCCCCTCCGTGCCCCCCTGCCCCCAGGCGAGTTGCACCTGCGCCAGCGCGTCGCCCGCGAGCGGCACCGGGACGATCACCGGATCGGCCGGGACCGGGAACGGCGTGTCGGTGGCGAACATCGTCGGCGGCGACAGGCGCGCCTCCATCTTGGCGCCCGCCCGGGCCCGGGTCGGCTCGGTGCCGATCTCGGCCTCCGGGACGATCCGGTGGTTGGTGAGCGCCGGCCCGGCATGGCAGGTCCCGCAGCCGGCCTTCTCGAACACCGCGCGGCCGGCGCGCACCGTTTCGGGATCCTGTCCGGCGGCGGGCGGGTGCAGCAGGTTCTGGAACGCCGACATGGCGTTGTTGGCGTGGTTGACCGGCTCCCCGGGCACCGAGGTGAACAGGCCGTTGTCGGTGACGTAGTTGGTCGCCGGATAGGTCGGCAGGACCGCGTAGCTGTTCAGGCCCGGCGAGGCCGGGGTCGGATCGACGCTGCGCAGCACCTCGGACGGGCTCCGGCCAACCTCCGGCTTGAAGCGGAACGCCTCCGTGGCCGCGCCGCGCAGCACGATGCCGAGATACGTCTCGGGATCCATGCCGAACAGCCAGGGCGCGGCGGCGGCGAGCTGGGTCGTGTCGGAATTGGCCGCGTGGACGTTGTTGTTCAGCGAGGACAGGCCCGCGAAGGGCCCGATCGCCTCGCGGCCGCTCCAGCTGTAGGGCTCGCCGTGGGCGGAGAAGCTCGACGGGATCGAGGTCGGGTTGGTGACCCGGTCGGCGGAGGAGTCGAAGCTGCCCGGCGGCCAGCTCGCCACCTGCACCTTCGTGGCCGCCTCGACGGAAGCGGCGTCCGGCAGCGCCGGCCCCGTCCCGGTCGCGCCGGTATGCTGCGGGTCGGCGGAAGGCCGGGCATCGGCCTCCGGCACGCTGGCGTGCATGAAGTAGGCCGACGAGTTCTTCGCGAGCGCCATCAGCAGCCCGGCATTGAGGTCGGTATTGGGCGCGCCCTCCACGACCTTGCCGGTGCCGGGATCGACCGCCGCGTGGCACAGGGCGCAGGTGATGCCCATGCGCAGGTGGCCGCGGTCGGAGAAGGTCTTGATCCCGATGATGAAGGCCCCGCCCTTCGGCACGTCGAGCCCGGTCGGGACCAGCTCGCCGGCCCGGTAGACGCGGTCGCCGATGCGCACGTCCTTGGCCATGGCGACCTGGAGGTTTGTGGTTCCCTGACCGCCGAGCTTCGCCACCGCCAGGGCGACCGCGGTTGGTGTGAGCCCGCCGTCGAGCATGCCCATGACGTCGGTGAGGAAGACCTCGTTGCCGAACGTCTCCTGGTAGAAGGCCTGCCGCCCGCGCTCGACCATGGCAGGATCGATGGCGACCGCGCCGTTCCCCGGCGCGAGGTCCTTCCGTCCGGCCTCGGTCCCGTTGAGCCGGTCCGCCTCCGCGCGCGAGATGCGCCGTCCCAGCACGTCGAAGGCGGTCTGGATCGGGTAGCGGTCCGGGTTGAGCAGGTCCGCCCGGTCGGGCATCGGCGCGTAGCTGAAGCGGCCCACGCTCAGCGTGACACCCGCCGCGACGGTCACGAGTCCGGCGGTGATCAAGATGCGGCGCGGCCAACCCATGAAATCCGAGCGTCCTTCCAGGCCCCCGCCCGCGGAGATGCGGATCCGGACGGCCGGGCCATCAACCCCCGGATAAAGCCAGGGTTCATCCCGACGGCCGGGACGGGGTGTCGCGTCCCGGCCGGCGCCGCATCCTCAGATCTGGACCTGCCCGCCATCGGCGAACAGCTCGACACCGTTGACGAAGCTCGCCGCGTCGGAGGCGAGGAACAGCACCGCCTGGGCGATCTCCTCGGGCCGGCCGACGCGCCCGGCCGGGATCTGGCCGGCGAGGTAATCCTTGGTGGCCGCCGCCTGATCGCCGCCGCCGAACAGCGCATCGAGACCCGCAGTCTCGGTGACGCCGGGGCTGATCGTATTGACCCGGATGCGCCGGTCCTTCAGGTCGAGGATCCAGTTCCGCGCGAAGTTGCGCACCGCCGCCTTGGTGGCCGAGTAGACGCTGAAGGCCGGCGTGCCCGCGCTGCCCGTTGTCGATCCGGTGAGCACGATCGCCGCCCCGTCCCGCAGCAGCGGCAGCGCCTTCTGGACGGTGAAGAGCACGCCCTTCACGTTGGTGTCGAAGATGCTCTGGTAGTGCTCCTCGGTGATCGCCCCCAGCGGGGCGAAGGTGCCGCCGCCGGCATTGGCGAAGACCACGTCGATCTGCGCGTGCTTCTGCTGGACGGCATCATAGAGGCGGTCGATGTCGGCGAGGTTCGCCATGTCGCCGCGTACGCCGGTGATCCGGCCGCCGATCTGCTTCACCGCGGCGTCGAGGGCCTCCTGGCGGCGGCCGGTGATGAACACCGCGGCCCCCTCGTCCACGAAGGCCTGGGCGGCGGCGAGCCCGATGCCGCTGGTCCCGCCCGTTACAACCACAACCTTGTCCTGAAACCTGCCGGCCATCGTCGTTCTCCATCGTTCGGCTTCGTGTGCGCCGCTGGTTGGAGAGATGCCGACGGAACGATGATGCCGGTAGTCGCCAGATATGGCACTCAGCGTTCCCCTGGAGGAACGATGAGCCGCGCCGACCTGAACGACTACGTCTACTTCGCCGAGGTGGTGGCGCATGGCGGCTTCGCCGCGGCGGGCCGGGCGCTGCACCAGCCGAAATCGAAGCTCAGCCGCCGGGTCGCGGCTCTGGAGACGCGCCTGGGCGTCCGCCTGATCGAGCGGTCGAGCCGACGCTTCCGCGTGACCGAGGTCGGCCAGGGCTTCTACGAGCGCTGCAGGGCGATGATGCTGGAGGCCGAACGGGCCGAGGCTCTGGTCGCAGAGGCGCAGACCGAGCCGCACGGGCGGATCCGCATGAGCTGCCCGACGGGCCTCATCGATATCGTCGGCGCGATCGTGCGCGTGTTCCTCTCCCGGCATCCGAAGGTCAGGCTGCAGCTGGTGGCGACCGACCGGCCCGTCGACCTGATCGAGGAGCGGATCGATGTGGCCCTGCGGGTCCGGCGGGATCTGACCAGCGACGCGTCGCTGACCATGCGCTCGCTCGGGCTCTCGCGCTGGATCCTGGTGGCCGCACCGGAAGTCGCGCGCGGCCTGGGCCCCGATATCGCCAGCCTCGGCGCGGCCCCGACCCTCGGGACCCGCGACGATCCGGGCGAGGCGGATTGGCGGCTGGAGCGGGCGGATGGCCGGGTTTTCACCCTGCGTCACGAGCCGCGCCTGACCTGCGGCGACTTCGCCGCGCTCTGCGACGCGGCGGCCGCCGGCCTCGGGGTCGCGTTCCTGCCCGACCATGCCTGCACCGACGCCATCGCGGCGGGCCGGCTTGTTCCCGTCTATCCGGAGTGGCAGGGGCAGCCTGGGATCGTGCACCTCGTCTTCACGACCCGGCGCGGGCTGCCGCCGGCCGTGCGGGTGCTGATCGACCACCTCGCGGCGACATTCCCGACGCTGTGAGGCCACGCGTCGTCCCCGCGAATCCGAAGGGCAAAGGTCACGCGGCGCGCCCGTCCACCTGCGCCGTCATTCCGGGCACCGCAGGGCGGGCTCGGACCGGGAGAGGCACGCCGGAGTCGGGCGATCCGGAGCCGCCGCCGGAGCAGGATCCTGGCGCGTCGGCGTGTCAGGATCCCGGGCACCGCTGCGCGGTCCCGGGACGACGGGGCGAAGCGGCCGCGACGCGCGGCCTAATAACCCCGAGCCGCGTCGACCCCGTCCGGCACCTGACCGGTCCGGCGATAGGCCCGCAGGTTCTCCGCCACCGTGGCGGCGGCCGAGTCCATGTCGGTGGGCCCCGAGATGTGCGGCAGCACCGTCACCCCGGGATGTGACCACAGCGGGGAGTCCGCCGGCAGGGGTTCGACCCCGAAGACGTCGAGCACCGCATGCGCGAGGTGGCCGGAATCCAGGGCGGCGATCAGATCCTCGGTGACGACGATCGGCCCGCGGGCGAAATTGATCAGCGCGGCGCCCGGCTTCAGGGCCGCGAGGCGTCGAGCATCCACCAGGCCCCGCGTCTCGGGCGTCAGCGGCACGAGGCAGACGAGGATGTCGCACCGGCCGAGCATCGCCGGGAGGCTGTCGGTGCCGTGAAACGTCTCGAGGCCCGGCACGGCCTTCGGGCCGCGGCTCCAGCCGACGACACGGAAGCCCGCGCCGGTGAGCCGCTCCGCCGCCGCGGTGCCGAGCGCCCCGAGGCCGAGCAGTCCCACCGTGGTGTCGGACGGCTTGCGGTAGGCGTGCGGGCGCCAGACCCGATCCCGCTGCTGGCGGGCGTAGGCCGGCATGTCGCGCTGGAGATAATAGGTCCAGGCCAGCACGGCCTCGGCCATGGTGCGGGCCATTTCCCGGTCGACCAGGCGGACGATCGGCAGCGGCCGGTCGAAGGCGCCGACGAGCTTCTCGACCCCGGCCCAGAGGCTCTGCACCCAGACGAGTCCCGGCAGCGCCGCCACCTCGGCCGGATCGGGATTGGCCACGACGGCGACCCGCGCCGCCGCCCGAGCCGCATCATCCATCGTCCGGAACGGGATCAGCCGCTCCTCCGGCATGGCCGCCGACAGGATCCGCAGATACTCCGCCTCCTGGCCCGGCCCCTTGCACCCGACCAGGGCGATTGCCTCCGCCATCCGCGCCTCCGCACCGTCCCGACGAACCCGTCCACATGCGGACGAAGCAGGCGCTGTGCCTGACGGGATCCGGATCGTCGAGATGGAGTGGGCGAGAGATCGATTGCAGGCGCGGTCAGCGCGCCTCGACCAGCGCCGGGTAGACGAGGCGGACGTTCCGGCGATCTTCGGGGATCGCGGTCTCGGGCCGCCTGCGGACGCTGCCGGTCACCGTCACCACGGGCTCCGTCGGCCGCAGCCGCCAGCGCTCGGCCGCCTGCAGGGCGACGCGCGGCTTGGGCCGTTCGAGATGCCGGTCCGCCCCCTCGGTGGGGACGGTGGCGAGCCCCGCGAGGGTCAGGACGGTCAGCAGGACGAGCCGAGCCCGGGGGCGGCGGGAAAGGGCAGGACGGGAGGACATGGGAAGGGCACCGCGTGGACCTCCCTGTTCTGCGCCGCGCATGTGAAGACGAAATCGAACCGAATCGATTTCCAACCCGTTCCCAACACCTGCCTACAGTCGCGGTAAATGCGCACTGTCCAGGCACAGTAAACGCTTGAGACGGGAGGACACGCGGACATGGCGAGCAAGGTCGAGGGGGGATCCGGGACGCCGGAGCGCGCGGAGATCGGCCGCGTGATCGATACCGACATCTCGGCGCGTCTGGACCGGCTGCCCTGGGGCCGCTTCCACGTGCTCGTCATCGTGGCCCTGGGCATCACCTGGGTGCTGGACGGGCTCGAGGTCACCCTCGCCGGCTCCCTGGTGGGCGCCCTGCGCCAGCCGCCGATGTCCTTCTCCGAGTTCGACGTCGGGCTGGCTGCCTCCTGCTACCTCGTGGGCGCCGTGACCGGTGCCATCGGCTTCGGCTGGCTCACGGACCGGATCGGCCGCAAGAAGCTGTTCTTCATCACGCTGGCCCTCTACCTCGTCGCCACGGCGGCCACCGGCCTGTCGTGGAACATCTGGAGCTTCTGCTTCTTCCGCTTCCTCACGGGGGCCGGGATCGGCGGCGAGTACACGGCGATCAACTCGACCATCCAGGAGCTTGTCCCGGCCCGGGTCCGCGGCTGGACCAACCTCGTCATCAACGGCTCGTTCTGGATCGGCGCGGCGCTGGGCTCGTTCATGTCGATCGTGCTCCTGAAGCCCGAGGTGATCGACCCGGCCTGGGGCTGGCGCGTCGCCTTCTTCACCGGCGGCGCCATCGGCCTCGTGATCCTGCTCCTGCGCACCTGGATCCCCGAGAGCCCGCGCTGGCTCGCGACCCACGGCTACGCGGCGGAAGCCGACCGGGTGGTCACCGGCATCGAGAAGCGCTTCACCGACGAGGGCGTGACCCTGCCGCCGGTGGACGAGAGCAAGCGCATGAAGGTCCGCACCCGCGACCACACCCCCCTTTCGGAGGTGTTCAAGGCTTTGTTCGTGACGAGCCGCAAGGAGACCATGGTCGGCCTCGCGCTGATGATTGCCCAGGCCTTCTTCTACAACGCCCTGTTCTTCACCTACGCGCTGGTGCTGGAACGCTTCTATCAGGTGCCCGGCAACCATGTCGGCTGGTACCTGCTGCCCTTCGCGCTCGGCTCCTTCCTGGGCCCGCTGCTGCTCGGGCGGCTGTTCGACACGATCGGACGGCGCAAGATGATCGCCTTCACCTACGGCATCTCGGCCCTGCTGCTGGCCGGCGTCGGCCTGCTGTTCCGCCTCGACGTGCTCGGGCCGGTCGGCCAGACCGGGGCCTGGATGGTGGTGTTCTTCTTCGCCTCGGCGGCGGCGAGCTCGGCCTATCTCACGGTCTCCGAGACCTTCCCGCTGGAGATCCGGGCGCTCGCCATCGCGGCCTTCTACGCGGTCGGCACCGGTATCGGCGGCGTGTCGGGGCCGCTCCTGTTCGGCAGCCTGGTGGAGACCGGCTCGCGGGACTGGGTCCTGTTCGGCTACGGCCTCGGCGCGGTGCTGATGCTCATCGCGGCAATCGTCGGCGGGATCTGGGGCACGGCCGCGGAGGGCAAGTCCCTGGAGGAGGTCTCGAAGCCGCTGGCGGCGGCCTGAGCGCCGGCCTTCACGGGCCGTCGCCGCCGCGACCGGGGCGCTGCCGTCCGGGCGGCGCCCCGTCCATTGACGGGGCGCCGTCGCCGGTCGCCTCGCCCCGTTGGCGGCGACGGCGCCCGTCCGTCACGCCTCCTTGCGCCACACCTGCCCGTGGTAGACGAACTTGGCGCCCTCGTTCGCCAGCGCCGCCAGGCCCCGGAAGGCCGGATCGTGGACGGTGATCACGCTGGTCGGGATCTGGCGCATCATGGCGGCGAAGGGTGCCTTCTTCTCGAAGGCGGCGCGGAAGCCGCTTTCCGCGAGCACCTTGAGGATCCGGGGCGCGATGCCGCCGCCGATATAGATGCCGCTGGTCGCCAGGAAGGTCAGCGCGAGATCCCCGCAGACTCGGCCGAGCACCCGGCCGAAAAGCTCGAGCGTCTCGGCTGCATGCGGATCGGTGGCGTTGAGCCCCGCCTCGGTGACGGCGGCCGGCTCGATCTTCCCGTGCGGCTGCCCGGTCCGGACATGGGCGATCGCCGCGTGCAGCCGCGACAGCCCCGGACCCGACAGCACCGTCTCCACGGTGACGCGGTCCTCGACCCGCTCCAAGACGCGCCAGACCTTCTCCTCGAACGCGTCGACCGGGCCGAGATCGGTGTGGCCGGCCTCGGTGGACACGATGGCGAGATGCGCCGCGTAGGGCACCAGCGCCGCCGCGCCGAAGCCCGTTCCGGGGCCCAGCACAACCCGCGCGCCGCCGGGCACGGGCGGACAGGGCCCCACGGGGGTGAGGTCGTGGGGCTCGATATCGGCGGCGCCGGCCGCCACCGGGACATAGTCGTTGACCACCACCGCGGCGGAGAGATCGAAATCCGCCGCGATGCGCTGGCCGGCGATCTTCCAATGCGCGTTCGTCAGCTGGATCTCCGGCCCGTCGACCCGGCCGGCGATCGCCAGGATGGCCGAGCGCGGCGAAGGCCCGCCCCCCTTCGCCAGCGACGCCCTGATGGCGCTCGACGGATCGGGATGGTCGGCGGTGGCCTCGTGGGAAAGCAGGCGGGGCTGTTGGCCGGCCGTCTCGATCAGGCCGAACCGCGCGTTCGTGCCGCCGATGTCGCCGACCAGAACCGGAAACTCGAACATCGCAACAAGCCCCTGCTACCTGTCCCGCCGCCGACGGGATCCGCACCCGACGCGGCTTCGGCGCTACATCGGCCCCGCGCCCCGGCGCGGGCAAGTCCCATTCGGCACCGGCCGCCTCTCAATGCGGCGCGATCGTGGTGTCACGCGGCCGGCCGATGACGCCAAGATGCGTATCGCCAAATCCGCTCGCGTATTTGAGACCATAGCCCAGCGCACGATCGAGGCCGATATGGGCGAGCCAGATCAGGGCTAATCCCACGAGATCGGGGTGGCCGAGGCCAGCCGCCAGACACAGGCCGACCAGCGGCAGGGCCAGGAAGTGAGCAAGGTTGTAGAGCACGGCACCGGCCACCGGGCCGGCCGCGTAGCCCAGCATGCTCACGTCGGGGACGAACAGCAGCGCGGCGAAGATCCACCACGATTGCCCGAGCCAGCCATAGGCCGACACGGCGCCGGCCAGGATGCAGGCGCCCTCGAGCCGCAGCAGCATCCGCGGCCAGCCGTCGACGGAACGGTTCGACATCGCGGCTCCCCATGATCGGCGCGCAGGACGACGGCCCGGGCCGCGGGCCGCGGGCCGCGGGCCGTCTGGCGAGACGGCTCAAGCCCGCGGAAGCGCGTCGGGATCGATCGCCCCCCCGGCGGCCCAGTCGCGCAGCAGCGCGCGGACGGCGGCGGGGTCGGGCAGGCGGCGGCGGGCGACGGTCTCGCCCTCGCCCACGCGTACCGCGATGCCGCCATCCTCGTTGATCGACGCGAAGGCAATCTCGTCGGTGCGGTCGTCCCCGAAGAAGACGGGTGTCCGGCCGGCATAGGGCGCCTCCGCCATGAAGGCGCGGATCGCGTGCGCCTTCGTCGCCTGCGCCGGGACGATCTCGCCGACCGCCTTGCCGAGTTGCAGGCGGTACGCGAGGCCGAGCGCGTCCGCCGCGTCCTTCACGAGCGTTTCGGCCCGAGCGGCATCGTCGGGATCCGCGAGGCGCCAATGCACCGCCACCGACGCGCCCTTGTCTTCGATCAGGACCCGCGCCAGCGCCGCGGTCTCGGCCTGGAGACGCGCGACCTGCCGGCGCAGATCCGGGTGATCCTCCATCTGGCCCCCCGTGATCGCACCGCCGACCCGGCGCTCGACGCCGTGAAGGCCGGCCGCGTCCAGGCGGGACGGCGTCAGAAAGCCGTCGATCACCGTCACCGGCCGGCCGGTCACGATCGCCAGCGCCCCGTCGAGGCGCGCCCGGAGCCGCTCCAGATCCTCCACCAGCCCCGGCTCGACCTGCACGGCGTCCGGCCGCGGCGCGATCTCGGTGAGCGTGCCGTCGAAGTCGAGGAAGAGGGCGATGTCCATCGCGGGCGATCCCGGGCTCGAGTGTCGGCGACGGGCTAGCACGGGCGAGGCCGACGACAAACGCCGGCCGCGCCGCCCTATCTGTATCCCCACAGGCACGTCACGAGGTTTCCCATGAGAGGATCGCCCTTCCGGCCCGTTCCGGATCCGGTCAGGCCCGGCGAGGAGAGCGTCTGGGACTATCCGCGGCCGCCGCGGCTGGAGCCCGTCCGGGAGCGACTGCGCGTGGTGCTGGGCGGCGATACGATCGCCGAGACCGTCTCCGGCTTCCGGGTGCTCGAGACCTCGCACCCGCCGACCTACTACCTGCCGCCCGCCGACATCGCGGAGGGAACGCTCGTGAATCCGCGGCGCGGCGGGATCTGCGAGTGGAAGGGCCAGGCGGTACTGTTCGACGTGCGGGGCGGCGACCGTCTCGTCCCCGGGGCCGCCTGGGCCTACCCTGACCCGACCCCGGATTTCCGCGCGATCGCCGGCTATGTCGCGTTCTACGCCGGCCCGATGGATGCCTGCTTCGTCGGCGCGGCCCAGGCGACGTCGCAGCCCGGAACCTTCTACGGCGGGTGGATCACGCCCGGCATCGTCGGACCGTTCAAGGGCGGTCCCGGAACGATGGGCTGGTGATTTTCCAGCCCTCCCCTTCTACCTTCCGGACCGCCACGACGAGGAGACCGCATGAGCGCGCTGACCGAGACCGATCCGACCGGCGCCGGGTTCAGCCCGGAAGGTCTCGCCCGGATCGCGCCATGGATGGACCGCCTCGTCGACGAGGGCCGGCTCGCCGGCCTGTCGGTCACCTTGGCGCGGCGCGGCCGTGTCGCCTTCGCGCGCGCCTGCGGGCAGGCCGACCTCGCCCGGGCGACGCCCTTCACCCTCGATACGGTGACGCGGATCTACTCGATGACCAAGCCGCTCACCTCGGTGGCGGTGATGCAGCTCTACGAGCAGGGCTTGTTCCAGCTCGACGATCCGATCTCCCGGGTCCTGCCCGAATTCGCCGAGATGCGGGTCGCCGTGGGCGGCAACCGGGTGAAGCTGGAGACCGAGCCGGCCCGCCGGGCGATCACCGTGCGGGACCTGCTGACTCACACGGCCGGGCTGACCTACGGCTTCATGGAGGCGACCCTCGTCGATGCGCAGTATCGCGAGCACGGCGTCGACTACCTGGCGCGCGAGGGCACGCTCGCCGAGATGACAGCCCGGGTGGCGAAGCTGCCGCTCCTCGCCCAGCCGGGCAGCGCCTGGAACTACAGCGTCGCCACCGACGTGCTCGGCCAGTTCGTGGCCGCCCTGAGCGGTCGTCCGTTCGCCGACTATCTCCGTGAGGCGGTGATCGGGCCGCTGGGCATGATCGATACCGACTTCTTCGTCCGGCCGGAGCTGATGCCGCGCTTCTGCGCCACCTACGCGTATGACCGCGCAAGGCAGCTGCGCCTGTTCGACGATTCCGTGGAGACGGCCTTCGCGAAGCCGCCCGCCATCGCGTCGGGTGGCGGCGGCCTTGTCTCCACGGCCGCCGATTACCAGCGCTTCTGCCGGATGATCCTCAACCGCGGCACCCTCGACGGCACGCGCCTCCTGGGCCGCAAGACCGTGGAGTTGATGCTGTCGAACCACCTGCCGGGCGATCTGGCCGCGATGGGCACGCCGCGCTTCGCCGAGACTTCATACACCGGCATCGGCTTCGGTCTGGGCTTCTCGGTGATGCTCGATCCGGCCCGCGCCCAGATCCTCGGCACGCCCGGCGAGGTCGCCTGGGGCGGCCTCGCCTCGACGGCGTTCTGGATCGATCCCGCCGAGGATCTCTCGGTGGTGCTCATGACGCAGCTCGTGCCGTCTTCGGCTCTGCCGATCCGGCGCGAACTGCGCGTCCTGACCTACGCGGCCCTGGCCGATTGAAGGCCGGTGCCCCTCACTCCGCGGGGGGCGCCTCGGTGGCGGGGGGCTTCTGGGCCGGTTTGGCACCGGCCTTGGCGGTCGGCTTGGGGGCGGCGCTGGCGTACTCCGGATCGGTGCGCGGACCGTTCGGACCATTGGTCGGGCCCGGGAGCTGACCGGGCGCGAGATCGGTTACCTTGGTCCAGGTCTGCGACTTGCACAGGAACGCGATCAGGCAGCCGCGCACCGTCAACTCGCCGGGCGTGTCGGTCCAGATGGTGACGTCGTAGGATTTGCCGTCCTCGGAATTGTAGATCTTGCCCTCGAAATGGGCGTCCGCGTTCGGCTTCAGGCCCAGGATCAGCTGGTGACCGAGCGACGGCCGCGCCTGCTTCTTGGGATCGGGGTTCTTGAAGTCGATCCGCGGCTCGCCCTTGTCGTTGAGCGGAACCTTCAGCCAAACCACGTAGCCACAGAGCCGGTCGCCCGCGGTCCCGCACTTCTCGAGACGCACGCGCGCCCGGCCGTCCTCGGTGAGGTAGGTGCCGCTGGGATCAGTGGGCGTCTTGGCCTGGGCCGTGCTCGCCAATGCCGAGAGCGCCAGGATTGCGAGCGGCGCAACCCGGCGACCGATCGATGTAAACCGCATACCTGAACTCCCATCCCTCGCGAGTCGTGATGGAGCCTTGACCGCCCGCCCTCGCGTAAACCGCTTTCGCGCGCGGAAAGACCGCTCTCTCCGCGCCATCGCGCCCGCGCCGAGCCGAGAACCGGACGACGTGCGCATCATGCCCGCCCTGTCCCGCGCGAAGTTGTCCGCATCATGACAACCCAACCGCAGTGTTGGGGCGTAATCGGCCCTGCGAAACGGGGGCTCGCGGTCCGATCCGCGTCGGCGGCAGGCTTCGGTCGGGTCAGAGCGCGCCCTGCATGAGCATCACGGCGCGCGAGCGCCCAGGCTTGCGGCCGCCACGCCAGCAAGGATGCGACAGGCGTGAAGCCGAGGCTTTCATGCAATGCAATCGAGGCGGGAGAGCCGCTGTCGGCGATGATGGCGACCAGAGTTCGACGGTCGATCTGCTCGCTACCCGCGACCGGGGTCGCAAGCGGGCAACGCCCGCCGCGGCCCGACCGGGCCCCGTGGATCAAATCCTCGCGGGTCGAGCGGCAGGCGGCGCGCTGGCGCTAGGGACCGGCATCGGCATAGCCCGCAACCGTGTCGGCTCAATCGGCCACGACACGGGATAGCCGCCTCCGCGCAGGACTTCGTAGCCGCGCCTCATTTCCGAGAGCGTCGGCGGCTCCCTCTCGACGCTGGCCGTGCTCGCAGTGACGGCGTCACCGTAGATCGCCGCGATGGCAGAACGATCGGCCCCGGTGGTCGAACGTATCACGTCTGTCACGGCGGCCCGTTAAGCGAAGTCGCCAACCACCGGCAATGGCACGGAGCTATCTCGGGCGGGCACGGCCACCGCAGGCGGGCAACCGTGACGCTGCGGCGGGATGGTCGCTTGGCGACTGATCCCGCAGGCTCGGAGAGCCGGTGGATTACTCGGCGGCGGACATCTCGGCAGTGAAGTGGCCGCACCAGTCTTTGGAGGCGACGACCGGCCAGAGGCCCTTCGACTCCGGGGCGGGCTGGCTGACCGGCGGATTGAAGCGGCAGAGGCCTTCGTCACCCTTTGCCTGGGCGCCGTTGAGCTTGTGATCGTCGAAGAAGCGGCAGCTCTCGCAAGCGGCGTTCGCGGTACCGGCCATCGGGTCTCTCCATCGGCTGACTGGGGGGTGGTGGAACCGTTTCGGGATCGTTCCCCCGACAGTTCTTAATTAGAATAGCTCGAAAGAACGGTCAACGGGCAGGCTTGCGCGGAGCTTGCGTCGGGCCACGCAAGCTGGTGGTGGCCGAAGGCGAACGGGGCAGACGCTGCGACGACGGCTGAGCGGCGGTGTTTCGAGATTCCGGCTGTACCCGCGGAGGTTGCAGCCAGGATTTGGGCTGGCCCCGAGGACGCCCGCGCAACCGGCATCGACTCAGTGCGACCGGGTGAGGTTCGAGAATGCAAAGAGGCCGGATTCTCAGGGAGAATCCGGCCTCGGCAATAGACACTTGTCGAACTAGCGTCGTCGCTACGCGATCCCGTCGCCTACGACGGCGTCGCGTGCAGACAGGCTAGCCCTGCTTGGCCTTCTTGTTGGCGTTGTGGTGACCGATGGCGCAGCCAGCGGCAGCGCCCATCTTGCCGTGGCCCGCCATATGTCCGGCAACGCCGCCGACCACGGCACCCTTGAGGCAGCCCTTTGCCTCGGCCGGCGCGCCGGTGAGCAGGGCCGCGATGGCCAGGGCAGAAGCGAAGGCGATCCGGTTCGTCATCGACATGTCTCCTTGCAGTCGACCGGAAACGGCTGCGCGGTCCGACCCGTTCCATTGGGGGCCGGGACCGGGACGCACCTGTTCCGGTTCACCGCGATGGGCGCGGTCAGCGCGCGAGACTCGCCACCAGTCGCACGAGGTCGGACTGGCGTGTCGCGCCGGTCTTGGCGAAAATCGCCTTCAGCTGCGAGCGGGCGGTTGCCGCAGTGATCGCAAACCGCGCTGCGCTCTCCGCGAGCGAGGTGCCAGTCGACAAGGCCAGGGCGAGACGTGCCTCCGCGGGAGTCAGCCGATAGACCGCCTGGAGAATGGTGGAGGTCGGCACCGTCATGGTCCCGGGAACGCTGCAGAGGAGGAGCGTGCTCGCTCCCCCGAACAGGCCGCGGGTCGGTCCGACCAACGGCACGACGTGGATCACGATGGGCGGCGCGTCCTGTCGCGGGACCACCACGGAGGAGATGGGCGGGCGGCCGAAGGGCCGCGCCAGGGCTTCCAGCTGCCGGGTTGCCTCCGGATTGTCCGCAGTGAGGCGACCGCCCGTGAGCTTCAGGTCGCGACCGAGGAGCGCGCCGAAGGCGTCGTTCCAGCGGAGCGCGCGCCCCTCGAAATCGAGGATCAGGGCGGGCCGGTCGATCAGCTCGAAGGCCTGCGTCAGCCCCGCCAGGCGGGCCTGCTCCACCATCGACGTCAGCAGAGCCGCGCGCTGCAGAAGCGGCGACAGGGTGGCGAGGCGCCGTTGCTCGTGTGCCTCGTACGGCCCCTGCTCCACCGTCCGCTGCAGGGACAGGCACCAGAGACGGCCCTTTACTGCGAAGCCGATGCCGGCGAACCAGCGCAGGCCGCGGGAGGCGAGCAGATCCTGGTAGAAGGGCAGGCGTGCGACTTCCTCAGGGGTGGTGAAGTCCTGATCGACCGCGATCCCGCGCGTCCGCATGAACGGGATTCCGCGCAGGCGGTGGTCGTCGCGGTGCCAGCCTTCGTCGAAGTAGCGGCGCGATGCGTCGGCAAGCGAGGCGGTGCAGAGCGATTCAAGGCTTCTTCGATCGGACCGGAGGAGCAGGGCTCCCTCGCTGCCGGACGCCCGTACGGTGCGCTCGGCCAGATCAGGCCAGCGCGCAGGATCGACGACCGCCTCCTCGAGATCTTCCCGGAACCCTGTCTCGAGGTCGTCGCGCAGGCGAGCGAAGAGATCCGGCCTCACGCCCGCCATGCGGCACGCCCTCCTCGCAACGAACAATGCCGTCCGGCACCGCGCCGCAGAGTTTCGACCCGCAGCTCGGACCGGCTTTCACCAGCGAACTATAAATCACGTCGTTAAATCCGAGCAAGCGTCCGGATGTATACAGCTTTCGATCGAGAGTACCGAAGTCTGAGGTGTCGGGATCTCGACGGGACCGCCTCGTCCAGCGGCTCGAACGTCAGGCCTTTTCATTTCGCGCTATCTCGAAGGTCGCGCCCGCAGGCGAGCCCGACTTCCCACACGGGCGGGAGTCCGCCTCCGCAGTTTGCCACGGCTTGCGATTTACAACCTCTGATAGAATTGGGAAAAGCCGGGTTCAAGCCTCGTTAACCAAGCTTTGCGATTGTATCGCGGTGCGCGGCTCGATCATGGGTTGTCTTCGAGCGAGCGCAGTCGAGCAGGATGCGGCTGAGGTCGATGGCGTTTTCCCTGTCTGGATTCCGCGGCGCGCCGTCCCGGCACGCCCGTCGCCCGGCCGGCGTCCTGGGGGTCGCCGTTGCGCTGCTCGGCTGCGCCCCGCTGCTCGCGGGCTGCATGTCGAGCCGTCCGCAGAGCGCGACGCGCGCGGGAACCGACGTGACCCAAACCGGCACCATCTCGGAGGGCCTGCCGCCCGCGTTGGTCGCCGCGGCGCAGGAGGAGGTCGGACGCACCATGCGCCTCGGGCTGGCGAACTACCGGCTCAATGTCGGCGACAATGTCGAAGTCTCGTTCCTGATCGATTCCAGCGTCGTCCAGCCGACCTACCGGCTGAATCCGAACGACGAGTTCGACGTCGATTTCCGCACCCATCCGGAGTACAATCGGACCGTGATCGTCCGGCCGGACGGCCGGATCTCGCTGCCCGGCAAGAACGGCATCAAGGTCGCGGGGCTGTCGCCGGAAGCCGCGGCCGGGCTGATCAAAAGCACCTACGACGACGTGCTGATCGACCCCGTCGTCACGGTGATGCTGCGCCGGTTCCGCACCGTGACGGACGATTTCCGCGACCTCACCCAGCGGGCCGATATGGGCCGCGTGAAGGTCCTGGCGATCGAGCCGGACGGCAAGATCAACCTGCCGATGGTGCCAGCCGTCCAGGCGGCGGGCCGGACCGTGCACGAGGTCGCCGGCAGCCTGAACGCCGCCTACAAGCACCAGCTCGCCTCGGTCACGACCAGCGTGCGGCTCGCGAGCCTCGTCCCGGCCAACACCATGGTGTTCGGCGAGGTGCGCGCCCCGGGCCCGGTCAGCCTTCAGGGGCCGCGGACCCTGGCTCAGGTCCTGGGCTCGGCCGGCGGCGTCCTGCCGACGGCAGCCGGCGAGGCCGTGCGCATCATCCGCTTCGACGCGGAGGCGGCCGGCAGCGTCCGCATCGTCGATATCAGCCAGCCGGGGCTCGCGGACTCGATCGTCGTGCCGCCCAACGCCACCGTCTACGTGCCGCCGTCGCTGCTCGCGAAGACCGCCCGCGCGGTGGATCTCGTGGTGCGCCAGATCCTGCTCTTCAACGGGACCGGCTTCGGCGTGAACTACATCACCGGGCCGTCCGCCAGCACCTCCAACACCGCCACCGTGAGGTCCGGCACGTGAGCCAGACCGACCTGACCGCCGCCGACGCGGGCGAAGGCCCGGCCTTCGACCTCCGCGACGCCCTCGCGGCCCTGTTCCGGCACATCCGGCCGGCCCTGCTGATCCTGGTCGCGGCCATCGTCGGCGCCGGGATCTACCTTCTGCTGACCCCGGCCGAATACACGGCGGACGCCAAGCTGATCATCCGTCTCGGACGCGAGAAGGCGGGCGCCCCGCTCCAGGGCGGCGCCAACCAGAACTACATGTTCTCCGAGCGCGCGCAGAACGTGAACAACGAGATCGAGATCCTGCGCGACCCCAGCATCGTGCGCGACGAGTTCGCGGCGCTGAAGCAGATGACGCCCACCGGCGATCCCGGCCCGCCCCCCGCGGACTGGATCGACTGGTTCATCTACCAGGGGCGCCAGGTCCTGCGCAGCGCCAAGGCGGTCAAGACCTGGATCGTCGAGACGGTGCGGGTGCCCTTCGAGGCGGTGGGCCTGCTGCGACACCTCACGCCGGACGAGAAGCTCTACGAGGCCTATCTCGCGGCCTTCAAGGTGGCGTTCGTCAAGGAGACGGACGTGATCGTGACCGGCTTCACCTGGACGGATCCGCACTTCGCCGCGCAGGCGCTCAACCGGCTGCTCGACGCCTACAAGCGCCGGCACGTGGAGGTCTACGCCGACGAGACGCCGGCCTCGTTCTACCAGAGCAAGCTGGAGCGCGCCCGGGCCGACCTCGCCGCCATCGACGCGCAGCTCGCGACCTACCTCAAGGGCAACAACACCGCGAGCTTCGAGATCGAGCAGCAGAACGACCTCGGCACGCTGGCCGATCTCGCCAAGCAGAAATCGGCGGCGCAGATCGAGCGCGAGGTGGTCGAGACCCGTCTCAAGCGCACCCGCGAGGCCGGACCCGACCGCTGGCAGCCGACGCCCTCCGACGCCGACCCGACGGTCACCGCTTTCGACCAGCGCTGGGCGGACCTGAAGACGAAGCGTGCCGAACTCGCGGTCCGGTTCCGGCCGACCGCGCCCGAATACGTGAGCCTCGACCGCGATCTCGCCGCCCTGGCGCGGCAGAAGTATCAGTCGCTCCTCGCCGCCGACACGGCGAAGCTCGCCGTGCTGGCCGAGAAGATCCAGAGCATCACGGCGATTGAGCAGACGCGCCGCAAGGCCGCCATCGGCCAGAGCGACGCGGCGCTGGCCTATGGCCGGCTGACCCAGCAGAAGGGCCTGCTCACCGACGAGATCACCGAGACGCAGAAGCGGATCGACGCGCTGAAGACCGGCACCGGCCTCGACGCGCAGGCCGTCACCTCCTCGGCCCTGGTGGCGCGCGCCGTGCCGCCGCGGCTGCCCTCCGGCCCGAACCGGCCGCTGATCCTCGGCCTCGCGGCCGGTCTCGGTCTGCTCGCCGCGCTGGCCTACGTCGCTCTCGCGGAGATCCTGGCCCAGACCTACCGCAGCGCGTCGGAGGTCGCCCGCTCGCTGCGGGTGCCCGTTCTGGCCGCGGTGCCGCTGCAGACAGGAACCGCCGGATGATCGCCGCCGCAGCCGCCCCCCGCATCGATCCGGCGATCCTCGAACCGGCGCTCGTCCAGCTCACCCGGAATGAGGCGCGCGTGCGCCGGGTCGGCATCACCGCGGTCCAGACCGGCGAGGGCGTGAGCACGCTCGCCCGCGAACTCGCCGGCGCCTACGCCCGGCGCGGCCGCAGCGCCGTGCTGATCGAAGCCAACTGGTCCCGCCCGTCCCTCGCCGAGGCCTACGGACTGATCGGACGGCCGGGCTTCGCCGACATCGTCGCCGGGGCGGTAGCGCCGAGCCGCGGCGTCCACGCGGTCGCCGACGGCCTCAGCGTCGTGCCCGCGGGAACCCCGGCGGCGATCCGGAAGGCGACCTTGGACGACGGGCGCGTCGAGGATTTCCTGGCGCTGGTCGACGAGCGCTTCGATCTCGCCCTCGTGGATTGCGAGCCGATCACCGAGATCGGCGACGCCGCGGCGCTCTCACCCTTCGTGGACGGATTCATCGTGGTGATCGGCGCCGAGCGCACCCGCCGAGCCGTGGCGCAGCAGGCCCTGGCCGACCTGAGGGCCGCCGGGGGTGCCCCGCTGGGCGTGGTTCTCAATCGCACCCGCAGACCGATCCCGAAATGGCTCTACCGGTGGCTCGGGTGAGCGCGGCGCACACTCGCACGCTGCGGGCCCTGCCCATCGCGGGAATCGGGTTCGCGGCGGCGGCTGGCGCGGTCGCACTGAGCGCGGCGCCCCTGAAGTTCGCCGTCGTCGGGTTGGCGGCGGCATTCGGCGGCGTCGGCGCCCTGATCGTCGGGCGGCTCTATCGCCTGACGCCGGTCCTCCTCGTGGCCCTCGCGGTCGGGCTGACGGTCAAGCTCGACGTGAGCTTCTTCCAGCATTTCGAGGCCGTCGGGCAGTACCTGCCGAGCATCGGCGGCGGGGCCGGCCTGACGGTGAGCGTCGCCCTTCTCGTGGCCGTGGCGCTGATCACCGCCAAGCTCACGGGCCTCTGGGAGAATGCGCCCGGCCTGCGGCTCGACCGCCCCCTCGTCCTGACGCAGGTCGGCTTCCTGATCGCGGGCCTGCTGTCGCTCACCAACGCCACCGACCCGGCCTATCTCTGGTTCGACACGTGGCGCTTCGTCGGCCTGCTCCTGGTCTCGGTCGCGGTCTCGAACCTGTCGGAATCCGACATCCGGACCCTGGCGCTGGCGATCTGCGCCCTCTGCCTCGTCCAGACCGCGGTGGCGGGGCTGCAATACGTCTCGGGCTCGGAACTCGGCCTCTCGGTGCTGGGCGAGGAACAGATCGTCGAGGAGAACATCAACTTCTCGGCGCAACGCCGCGCCGGTGGCCTGAAGGTCCACCCGAACATCCTGGGCTATTATTACGAGTTCGTCTGGCCCCTCGCCCTGGCGCTGGCCCTCTCCCGCGGCCCGCTGATCCTCCGCCTCGTCGGGGCAGCGGGCGCCGCGTCGGCACTGGTCGGGGTGGTACTGACCCTGTCGCGCGCATCCTGGCTCACCTTCCCGGTCTCCGCCGCGCTCCTGATCCTGCTGGTTTATCGGGACCGTCTGTTCTCCCGGGCGAGTCTGATCGTCTTCGGTCTTCTGGCAATCGTCGGCAGCGTCGCGGCCCTCTATGCCGGTCCGCTGATCTGGGAGCGGCTCACCGCCGACGATGGCGGCTCGGCCGCCCAGCGCGGCCCGCTGAACGCGGCGGCCCTCGCCCTCTTCGAGCAGTTTCCGGTCTTCGGCGTCGGCCTGAACAACTTCGGCAATCAGTTCGCGGTCCTCGACAAGACCGGCCTGTCCCGGCTCGCCGGGCTCTTCGACCGGTCGAACCACGTGGTGCACAACCTGCACATCCTGATCCTCACCGAGGTCGGGATCGTCGGCTACGCGGCCTTCGCGCTGGTCTTCGGGATCGGGATCTTCCGGGGGTTCCGCGCGGCCCGCCGCGCGCCGGTGGGCGATCCCCTCGCGGCGATCGCGGCGGCCTGCGCGGTCGGGCTGATCGCGCATCTGCTGCACGGCCTGGTCGATCCGGGCTTCCGCCTGAATCTCGGCATCGCCGAGCTGCTCTACACCGGCCTCGGACTGATCGCCGGGGTGCGTGCCGCCCAGCGGCAAAGGGCCGTTCAGGCGCGCCGGCCGGTCGGGCCGATGGAACCGAGAGGCGCGACACGCGCCCTCCCCGCCCAACGGAAAGGAACCGCGTCCCCCCTCGCCAGCGCCCCGGGAGCGCCCGCGTCCAGGACCGGCCATACCCCCTTCACACGTGGAGACCGATCATGAGCGCCGTCAGCCTCAGCGTCCTGATCGTCACCTACAACGCCGGTCGGGACATCGCGACCTGCCTGGAACTGCTGGCCTCGAGCCGGATCGACCGCCCCTACGAGGTGATCCTCGTCGACAACGCCTCGACCGACGGCACGCCGGAGCGCGTCGCGAAGGCTTTCCCCTGGGTGCGGGTGATCGCCGAGCGCACCAACCACGGCTTCGCGGGCGGCAACGCCGTCGCCCTGGAGCACGCGCGCGGCGAGGCGATCCTGCTCCTCAACCCCGACGCGTTCCTGCGCGACCCGGAGGCCCTGACCGGTCTCCTGGCCCATCTCGACGCGCATCCGGACGTCGGCGCCGTCGGCCCGCGGCTGACCTTTCCGGACGGGACGCATCAGGTCGGCGATGCCGGCTACGAGCCGCGCCCGCTCTCGATCCTGGTGCACGCCGCCGGCCTGTCGGGCCGCCTCGGCCGGCGTGGCCTCTATCTCGCCAGCCGGCAGGCCCGCGGCACCGGAGCCCTCGACGTGGACTGGATCTGCGGCGCCTGCCTGCTCCTGCGCCGGTCGGCGATCGCCGCCATCGGCGGTCTGCACAGCCCGATGTTCCTCTACGGCGAGGACGTGGATTGGGGATGCCGCCTGCGCGATGCCGGCTGGCGCGTCGCCTACCTTCCGGGGATTGCCGTTCTCCATCTCCAAGGGGGCTCGGGAGGTACCCGCTCGCCCCGCTGGCTCGACGGGCTGGCGACCATCTACAGCCTGCGCAACGCCGGCCGGCGCCTCTCGTCGCCGGCCTTCTTCTCGGCCCCGCTGCGGCTCGGCTTCACCCTGCGCGCCCTGGCCTACGGATTCGCGGCCCGGCTGCGCGGGCAGCCGGACCTCGCCCGCAAGGCCGAGGACATGCGCAGATTTGCCAGCCATCTGCGCAGTCTTCGCCTCTGACCGGACCGTCCCTCACGGTCGTTTACGAATGAACACCATGTGGTAGCCCTTGAACGGGCCCGGCGTGAGCCGGAACAGCAGCTCCCAGAACTTGCCCAGGACGATGTTCTCGCCATGATAGAACGGCTGCCCGTCGAAACTGTAGGTGAAGTGCTCGAACCGATCAGTTGGGAAAAGCCGCTTCCGCGCCGCCTCCGTGTTCATCGTGTAGAGCGGCACGAACGAGTCGATCTCGACCCGCCGGGGCTCGACGAGGCGCAGCACCCGGGCGTGCAGCCGCTTCGGGATGAGCCGTGCCCCGATCCCGACATAGCCCCAGCGGTTGGGCGTCCAGGCGCAGAGCCAGCCGCCCGGGGCGAGAACCCGGCCGAGTTCCGCCGCGGTGGGCTCGGGATGCTCGATGTGTTCGAGGACCGAGAAGGCCGAGATCAGGTCGAAGCTCCCGTCCGGGAATGGCAGCATCCCGTCGTGCCCGATCAGCCGGACCTCGTCGGCCGACTTGTTGCCGAGAACCGCCTCGTCGACGTCGCAGGCGACCACGTGGGCGCAGCGCCCGCGGAAGTCGCCGAGGTGTCGGCGCAATGGGACCGGATCATCGCTCCACTTGCCGCGTCCCGCGCCGAACTCCATCACCCGCATGTCCGGGCGGAGCAGCGCGTTGACGCGCACGATGTACTCCATCCGGTGGTCGTGCCGGGAGTAGCCTCCGGCTCCCATCTCCCGGAACAGACGCTGTTCGACCGTGACCATGCCTCAGACTCCTCTGAACGTGTCGCGCCCACGGCGCATGTGAAGGCGGGGGAGCCGGGCGGGCGCCCGGCGGTGGCGATCCTCGGCACACGCGGGGTGCCGGCGGCGCATGGGGGGTTCGAGACCCTGGCGGAGCGGCTCGCGCTCGAACTCGTGGCCCGGGGCTGGCGGGTCGAGGTCTACTGCCAGGTGCGCGAGCCGGCCCCGCCAACGGTGTGGCGTGGGATCCTGCTGATCCCGGTCGCGGTCCGGGGCGACGGTGCCGTCTCGACGATCGTGTTCGACCTGAAATGCACCCTGCGGGCGGCCTTCCGGCCCGCCCTGCCCCTCGTGCTCGGCTACAACACCGCGGCGTTCTCGCTGCTCTACCGGCTGACGGCCAAGCGCAGCGTCATGAACATGGACGGCATCGAGTGGAAGCGCGACCGCTGGTCGAAGCCCGCCAAGGCCTGGTTCTGGCTGAACGAGCGCCTCGGCAGCCTGTTCTCGACGCACCTCGTGGCGGACCACCCGGAGATCGCCACGCACCTCGCCCGCGGGACCTCGGCCGCCCGGATCACCACCATCGCGTATGGCGCCGACCCGGTTCTGGAAGCCTCGACCGAGCCGCTGGCGAAGTTCGGCCTGCGCCCCCGCGATTACGGACTGCTGATCGCCCGGGTGGTGCCGGAGAACCTCGTGCTCCAGGTCGTCCGGGCCTGGAGCGAGGTGCGCCCGGGCCTGCCGCTGCTCGTGCTGGGCAAGCTCGCGGAGTCCGACCCGTATCACCGCGCCGTCCGGGCGGCGGGCGGACCGGACGTGATCTTCGCCGGCGCGATCTACGAGGCCGAGCGCGTGGCCGCGCTCCGCTTTCACGCCCGCTTCCACATCCACGGCCACACGGTGGGCGGGACGAACCCCTCGCTGGTCGAGGCCCTGGGGGCGGGCTCGCCGATCCTCGCCCACGACAACCCATTCAACCGGTGGGTGGCGGGGCCGCAGGCGCTCTATTTCGGCGACGAGACCGAGTTGCGGCGGGGCATCCTGAGCCTGGTGCAGGCCGGGCCGGGCCGCCTCGACGTCATGGGCGCCGCCTCCCGTCGCCGGCACGCCGAGGCCTTCACGTGGCGCGTCATCTTCGACGCCTACGAGCGCGTCCTGCGCCGCCAGATCGCGCCCGCACGAGCCGGCCGCGGCGCGCTGCGGGCGGTCCGCGGGGAGCACGGGCGCGCGTGACAGGCGCCGCGGCCCTGCGCGGCCGGGTCTAGCGCCCATGAATCGTCCCCTGGGGGCGCCGCGGACTGCGAACCTGCCGCTGGGCGATCATCGTCACGGTGCCCGCCGGCACATCCCGAAGACTGCAGACCGCGATGCCGACCGTCGCGCCCGCGCCGATGGCGACCGATCCCTGGATGGCGGCGTGCGCGCCGACGATCGCGCCGTCCCCGAGATCAGGACCGTCGGCGGGAAACGGCTGGTCCGGAAGGACCCAGTCCCGCGGTCCGACCAATGTCCCGGGCAGCAGCGTCAGGTCGGCCCCGGCCGTCGCGCAGAAGGCGACCCGCGCCGGATGCGGCACGAACAGGCCCGGCCCCACGCGCGAGCCCGGATGCAGGCTGGCCCCCGTGAGACGCAGCGACAGGTCCGCCACGAGGGCGGCCGAGCGGCGCCAGCCCCTGCCGTGCAGCAGATGCGCGGTTCGATGCAGGATCGCCACCTGCATGGCCGGAAGCAGGAGGTGCATCAGGCGTCGGAGCCGGGCGGTCGGCTTCCCCCCCGTGGTCTGATGCAGGATGCGGGCGAAGTCGGCCGCCAGGAGGCGCCGCATCCCCGACAGGGTGCCATGGTCCGACATCGCGTTCCTCATGGCGCGACGTTCCGGCCGGGGAGCGGGCGCCAGGGTTGCGGCATGATCTCCTCGTCGGCCTCGACGGACTTCAGGGTGATGGTCCGCGGCCCGATCCGGGCGCGGTCCCCGACATGCACGGCGCCGAGGACGATGGCGCCCGCCTCCAGCATCACGTCGTCGCCCAGCACCGGAAGGCCCGGGCCGCCGCCGATATCCTGGTCCGGCTCCTTCAGCAGGCCGCCGATGGAGGCCTGGATGCCGAAGGCGGCGTCGCGGCCCACGGCGCCGGCGATCACGGTCCCATAGGGCTGCGGCAGGAACAGGCCGCCGGCGATCCGGCTGGAGGGCGGGATGTCGGCGCCGGTCCACCAGCCGTTCACGAGCCACAGCAGCCACGCCGCCATCCGCCAGCCGCGCTCATGGGCATAGCGGGACAGGCGGTAGAGCCAGATCGCGTGGTAGCCCCGGCGAAAGGCCGCCGGCCCGCAACCGCGGCGGCGCCAATGATCCCGATCGGCGGCCAGGGCGGCCCGCACCTCCCCCCATCGGAGGCGCCGTCCCGGCTCCGCTTCTGATCGGCGCGCGAGACACAGGTCCGACCCAGCGGCTGTCTCGGACATACGCAGTCCTCCGGTTTTGCCAACGCGATAACTCTGCAACCATAAATTGAGACACCGGTTGCAAGCCATACGCAGCATGCCACGATGCAATCGTAGGTCGCAGTTTTCAGTCAGACGTCACCGAGAGATGATCCGCTTGGTAAACCGATTGTCGGGGCGCGGACGGGCCGGCGGGCTCCGTTATGGTGCGAATCTGCTCGGGCAGGCTGCCGGCCGCGGCGTCTACCTTGCGGCAGGCCTCGCAGCCTTCGTGATGGTCGGGCACATGGCCGGGCCGGCGGCCCTCGGTCGCTACGGCCTCGCCCTGGCGATCCTGGCGGTGGCGCTGATCGCGGCGGATTTCGGCACGACCCTGACCTTCGGGGCGCGCCTCGGTGCGATCGAACCCGAGATGCGGGCGGCCGAGTTCGGCCGAATGCTGTCGGCGCGGCTCGTCCTCGGCCTCGGGACCGGCGCGGCGCTGCTCTGCATTCTGCCGATGCTGCCGGACGCCATCCAGCCCGCGCTGGCGCTGGCCGCCCTGCTGATGCCCCTCGCGGCCGCCCGCTTCCTCGACGCCCTGTTCCAGGTCTGCGGGCGGCCCGGCTGGTCCGTCTGGCCGGCGCTCGCCAACGCCGTCATTCTGATCGGCGGGACCGCTCTCGCGCTCCGGTTGCAGCTTCCGGAGGCGGCCCTGAGCCTTGTGGCGGTCGGCGCCGGCATCGCCTACGGCGCCGTGGGACTGGCGCTCGCGCTGCGCCTCGTGCCCGCCCGCCTCGCTCCCCTGCCGCAGGCCCTGGCGACCATCCGGGCCGCGGCGGGCGTGGGCGTCGCGAATGCCCTCGGTTCGCTCAACGGCCGGATCAGCCTCATGATGCTGGCTGCCTTCGCGGGCGCGGCCGAGCTCGGCCAGTTCACGGCCGGCTTCCGGTTCTTCGAGCTCGGGGCCGCGGTGGCGATCACCCTGTGTGCGCCGCTCGTGCCGGTCTTCGGACGGGCCGTCGGCCCCCTGGTGGACGGACGGCCGCGGACCGGGACGGCAGCGCTGCGGACCCGGGTTCGCACCGCGCTGGTCCCGATCCTGGCCGCCTCCTGCGCGGGAGCGGTGGCGGCCTGCGCCCTCGCGGAGCCGCTCGTGCGCCTCGCCTTCGGGCCGGACTTCCCCGGCGCCGTCCCGGTGCTGCGCATCGCTACCGGGATGAGCGTCCTGCTGATCGCGGCCACGATCCTGTTCGCGGGCCTCGTGCCGCTGGGGCGGACCGGCTTCGCGGTGCGCGGGAGCGCGGCGGCCTGCGCCACCAACCTCATCGCCTGCACGCTGCTGATCCCCTGGAACTCCCTGCTCGGCGCGGCGCTCGCGGCGCTGCTCGCGGAGGCCGCGATGCTCCTCGTGCTGGCCCATGCCTTCTGGCGGCAGGCTGGACCGCCCCTGGCGCTGGCGGACATCCCGATCCTGGCTGCGCCGGGCCTCCTCACCGCCCTCGCCTGGGCGGCCGGCCCCGCCGCGCTGGCGCCCGGGACGGTCCCCGCCGTCGCGGCCGTCTCGGCCGCCCTGGTCGGGTGGCTGTGCCTGCGCCGCCCCCCGACCGATCCCCTCCCCCTCCCGCTTCCGGAAGCCTCGTCATGAGCGATGATCCCGTGCTCTCGGTCATCATCCCGACCTACAACCGCGCCGACACGCTGCGCCTGTGCCTCTGGGCCTTCGATCGGCAAGAGACGGACGCGCCCTTTGAGATCGTGGTCTGCGACGACGGCTCGACGGACGGCACCGGAGCGGTCATCGACCGCGCCGTCGCCGCGGCCCGGATCCCGGTGGTCCATCTGCGCCAGGAGAATGCCGGCGCCAACGCCGCCCGCAACCGCGCCATTGCGGCGGCCCGGGGCGAGCGCCTCCTGATCGTCAACGACGACACCATCCCGGTGCCGGGCCTCGTCGAGGCGCACCGGCGCGCCCATGCGCGGCGGGGGGGACGGAGGACCGCGATCCTCGGGCGCATGACCATCGACCCGGCCCTGCCGTTCTCGCCGTTCTCGGCGCTTCACCACGACGCCTCCTACGATGCGCTCGCGGGCCGCGACGAGGTCGGCTGGGACGCGTTCCTGACCTGCAACGTCAGCGTCGACCGGGGCTTCCTGGAGGAGGCCGGGGGCTTCGACCCGAAGCTGTTCTGGCACGAGGATATCGAGCTCGGCGAGCGGCTGGTACGGCGCGGCATGCGCCTGTTCTACGCCCCCGAGGCGCTCGGCTATCACCATCACCTCCTGGACGAGGCGGCCTATCTGCGCATCGCAGAGCGCGAGGGCGCAGCCCTGGTGCTGTGGTACCGCAAGCGCCCGGACCTCGTCGCGGATCTCGGCCGGCTCGGCCTGGTCGGGCCGCCGCCGCTCGGCGCGGCGGCACGCCACCGGGTTGCCGACCTCGCGATGCCGCAGGCCCTGCTGCCCGGCTGGCAGATGGCGGCCCGCGCGCTGACGCGGATCAGCCCGAAGGCCGGCCGCAGCGTGTGGCGCCGGCTGTTCCAGCGGCGCAAGCGGCTCGCCATCGCCCGGGCGCTCGCGGCATGAGACAGCCCCGCACGATCCTCGGCAGCGCCCTCGCGGCGCTGGTCCTGCCGGTCCTGGCCGCCTGCGGCCCGGCCGGTGCGCAGGTGCAGCAGAACATCCTGGTCGATCCCGCCGGCGGCACGAAGCCCGGCTACACCACGGTGGCGCGCCTCGCCGACGTGTCCTTCGCCACCCTCGGCCCCGGCTCGACCGTGCTGGTCCGCGGCGGCAGCTATGGCGACGTCGTCTTCATCGGATCCCGCGGGACCGAGGCCGCGCCGGTCACGGTGGCGGCCGAAACCGGCACGCAACCGCGCCTGTCCAACTCGGTGGTGTTCGAGAACGCCGCCTACGTGACGGTCACCGGCCTGACCGTGCAGGGCGCGGTGAATTCCGGCTTCATCATCCGCCGGGGGTCGAGCCACGTGACGGTCGCGGGCTCGACCGTGTCCCGGTCCGGCCTCGGCATCTGGATCGGCGACGGCGCGGGCGCCGGGCACCGGATCACCGGCAACACCCTCTCCGGCAACCAGACCCACGGCGTCGCCGTCGACGTCATCAACGCGCCCCCCGAGGACCCGAGCTACATCCTCGACAACACCGTGACCGGCAACGGCATCCACGGGATGGAGATCAACGGCTCCGGCTACGTGGTGGAGGGCAACCGGGTCTCGGGCAACGGCGTCGGGATGTCGGGCACCTCCGGCATCCACGTCTACGCCAAGGACGCCGCCCAGGACGCGGGCGACCGCAACACCATCCGGTACAACATCGTCACCGGCCAGAAGGAGACCACCGGCCAGGACGGCAACGGCATCCAGATCGACCAGTGGTGTGACGACAACATCGTCGCGTTCAACGTCGCGGCCGACAATGACGGCGCCGGGATCAACCTGTTCGACGCCGGCTCCAACACGGTGGTGAACAATACGACCACCGGCAACATGCGCGATTCCGGCGGCAAGCACGTCTATCGCGGCGAGATCGTGCTCGCCTCCGACTACACCAAGCAGGTCGACCGCACGTCGAACAACCGGGTGATCAACAACATCGCCTACGCGACCCGGCCGAACGTGGCCGCGATCGTGGTCGAGGCGACCACCACCGACAACAACAACGCGATCGGCCCGAACTTCCTCGGCAGCGCCGTCGGCGCCCCGCTCTACCGCTGGGGCAATCAGGCCACCGGCGACGGGACGAGCCTGCCGCTCAACGGCCAGGGTCCCGACCTCACCGGCACGCCCGCCTTCCGCGATCCTGCAAGCCCGATGACCGGCGGCCTCGCCCTGACCGCCGCCCCCGCCCGCGCCGGCATCCCGCTCGGCGCCACCCGCGACATCGCCGGCCGGGCCTACGCCCCCGGGGAGGCCCCGACCTTCGGCGCCTACAGGAGCCCTTGATATGCTTCGCATCGGCGTCGACGCGCACGTGCTCACCGGCAAGCCGCAGGGCAGCCGGACCTGGCTCGTGAACATCATCGGCCGGGCCGCCGCCCAGCACCCCGACGCCACCTACGTGGTCTATTCGGGCGATCCGGAGGCCTGCGCCCGCATCGTCTCGGGGGACAACATCGAGCACCGGCGGCTGCCGCGGGTCCCCGCGACCGTGCGGCTGACCCTGGTCTGGCCGTGGCTGTTCCTGCGGGATCGCCTGGACACGCTGCTCACCACCTACATCGCCCCGCCGCTGGTGCCGGGCGACCGGCAGGTGGTGGTGGTCCACGACATCCTGTTCGAGACCCATCCCGAATTCTTTCCCTGGTCGATGCGCTGGCGGAACAAGATCCTGACTCGGCTCTCGGCCCGGCGCGCCAAGCTGGTTCTGACCATCTCCGACTACAGCCGCGACTCCATCGCCAAGGTCTACGGCATCGAACGCCACCGCATCGCCGAGGTGCGCTGCGGCTCGACCCCGCCGCAGGCGGTCTCGGAGCGGACCCCGCTTGCGGACGGGCGGCCGTACCTGCTCATGGTCGGCCGGCTGGAGCCGAGGAAGAATCTCGGTCTCGTCCTCGATGCCTTCGCGCGGCTGCCGGAGGGCGCGGCGCGGCTCATCGTGGTGGGCAAGGGTGACGGCGAGCGGCCCGAGACCCTGGACCGCCTCGCCCGGACGCCGGACGCGGTGCACATCGCCGGCATCGACGACCGGGGGCTCTCCGACCTCTACGCCCGGGCCGCCGCCCTGGTCTTCCCGAGCCGCGGCGAGGGCTGGGGCATCCCGGTCCTCGACAGCCTCGCCCGGGGGACGCCGGTCATCGCCTCGAGCCTGACGGCCATCCCGGAGGCCGGCGGCAGCGCGGCGAGCTACTTCGACCCCGACGCCCCCGACCGGGTGGATCGGCTCGCCGAGCTGATGGGCGCGGCGATCGAGGGGCGGCTGCCCTTCGACGCGACCGCCGCCCGGGCCCATGCCGCGCGCCACGACTGGGACGGACCGGCCGCCACCTTCGTGGACCTGATGCGCGGCAGCTTCACGGCCCGCACGCATCTCCGGGACCTGATCCTGGCTGCCCCGAACCTGCGGGGGTGACGCCAGCGGAGACCGTCCGCCTGCTCATCGCGCGGCCCTCAATTGACCGACCACCGGACCCTCCGGCGCCTCGTCGGCGATGGGATCCCTGATCAGCGTCCAGTAGCCGAGCGCCGCCACCAGGGCGATCACCGCCCCGGTGATGAAGGCCATCGAGAAATGGCCCGTGCCGCCGACGATGAAGCCCGTCACGGTCGGCGCCAGGGCGCCGCCGATATAGCCGCCGAAATTCTGCATCGCGCCGAGCGACGCCGTGCAGCTGGCCGGCGCCGCCACGGAGGCCATCGCCCAGGCCGACGACGAGCTCACGTAGACGAGGAAGAGCGAGGCCGAGATGCAGGCGATGGCGAGGGTGTCGCTCGGCGTCAGGGCCGCCACGACCGTGCAGGCGGCGGTCGCCACCAGGGATCCGACCATCGGGATCTTGCGGCTGCGGATCGGGTCGACGCCCCGGCGGACCAGCATGTCGACCACGCGGCCGCCCAGGATCCCGCCCAGCACGCCGAAGGCGAAGGGGATCGAGCCGACGAGGCCGGTCTTCTGCAGGGTGAAGTGCCGCTCGATCTCAAGGTAGCTCGGCAGCCACGCGGTGTAGAGCCACGTCATGTAGATGCAGCCGAAATAGCCGACGATCATCCCCCAGCTGGTTCGGAACCCGAAGAGCCGGCGCCACGCGCTCCAGGTGACCGGGCGGCTGGCATTCGGGGCATCGCCCTCTTCCAGGAAGGCGCGCTCCCCCGGCGTCAGGTCGGTCTCGCGCGGGTTGCGGAAGACCCCGTAGACGATCGCGGCGAGCACGAGGCCGACCGCCCCCATGATCACGAACATCGCCCGCCAGCCGAAGCTCACCATGAGGAAGGTCAGCAGCGGCAGGGCCAGGAAGGTCCCGAGCGAGGAGGCGCAGTTCCAGATCCCCGTGGCGGTGCCGCGCTGGCGGATGTTGAACCAGTCGCGGGAGACCCGGGCGCAGGTCGGGAAATGCGGCGCCTCGCCGATCCCGAGCACGATCCGCGCGCTCACGAACTGCCAGAACGACGTCACCGCGCCGCCGAGCATCTGGCCGAACGACCAGCAGGTCAGGCCGAGCGTCAGCGTCAGGCGCGGTCCGAACCGGTCGGCGAGCACACCGGCCGGCAGCTGTGCGAAGGCGTAGGCCCAGAGGAAGGCCGAGAGCAGCAAGCCCATCTCGGGGATCGAGAGGCCGAGATCCTCCCGGATCAGCGGGTTGGCCACCGCCAGGGTGGCCCGGTCGACGTAGTTGACGACGCCCGCCGTCACGAGAAGGGCAAGCGAGATCGTCTGGATGCGGCGCACGCGCGGCGTTGCGGCCAAGGCCATCGTATCCTCCCGGAATGGCGGGCCCCTTGAGGGTCTCCGTGGCCGGCCGGTCCTGTGCGACTCGTGGCGGCCCGGCACCATTCTGCACCGAACGCGGCCGGACGGAAGGTCCGCTACCCCTCGCCTCGCGGCGCCGGGCGTCGTAGACCGGCCGCTCCGTCATCCTTCGAGTCCGGACCGTTGCGCCTGATCCAGATCACCCACCACGACCTCGACGGCTACGGCGCCTCCACGGTCGCCGCCGCCTGCGCCACGGTCGAGCGCGTCGTCCACGTGCCCCGCTACAGCGATGTCGGCCCGGTCTTCGAGGACGAGATCAAGCGTCTCGGCCGCGCGGCGGAGCGCGAGATCCTGCTGATGACGGATCTCGGCCTGGAGGAGCAGACCATCGCGGGCCTGAGGAAGTTCGCCGCGATGAACCGGCGCCGGGAGGACGGGCAGAAGCACCGCCTCGTGGTCCTCGACCACCACGCCTCGTCCCTCGACCAGATGCGCCGGCTGGGCCTGGAGGCGACCGCCGATGCAGCGCGCCCGACGCTCCACCGGATCGATCTGGGCGATCCCGAGATCGCCGTGCTGATCGAGGACGACATCTGCGCTACGCGGATGACCTTCGAACACCGGGCCCTGTTCGCCACGCACGAACCCGCGACCGACCTGTCGAGCCTGCTCTCCGCGGTCGATGCCGTCGACCTCTGGCGCAAGGAGAGCCCGGCCTTCCGCGGCGGGCTCGCCCTGGACGAGTTGTTCTGGGAAGTCGTGTCGAGCTACGTGCCGGTCGGTCATCCCTGGCACGACCGGTTCGTGTCCGACATCCTGCTCGCGGCCGCCGCCTCCCTGCGGGACGGCGCCAACCCGGCCGAACTCGAGCGGCGCGCCTCGGAGATCCGCACCGGCGTGGTCGACGCCCTGCTGCGCGAGGCGCCCGACGACGATCCGACGCTGACCACGCGCATGCGCCTCGCCCGGGCCCTCGCCCGCTCGGACGCCCTGTTCCGCCCGCTGAAGGACGGCACCCTCCTGTCCTTCGCCCTCGACTCGGGCACCTTCCAGCGGGTCTCCGACCTGATCATGGATGCGGGCCGCGCCAAGCGCGTGGTCAACGTCCAGCGGATGGGCACGCTGTCGTTCCGCTCCAACGACGGCACGGCGCTCGACGGCGCCCGCCTGTTCCGCGGCGGCGGCCACCGCGACGCGGCGGGCGGCCGGCTCCAGAGCGGCTCGGCCTTCTCGATGGCGGACGCGATCGCGCAGGTGGAGCCGGTGCTGAACCCGGAGAAGCCCGCGGGTTCCGACAGCCCGTTCGCGGCGCTCAAGAACTGGAAGGGGTGAGGCGCGGCCGCCTCCGCCCCGTCTTCGCTCCCCTCGTAATGGCGAAGTCCGGCCTAAAGCCTAAAATCCTCGCCGAGATACAGGCGCCGCGCATCCGGGTTCGCCACGATCTCCTCCGGCGTGCCCTCGGTGAGGATGCGGCCGGAATGGGCGATGTAGGCCCGGTCAATCAGGCCCAGCGTCTCGCGGACGTTGTGGTCGGTGATCAGCACGCCGATGCCGCGCTGCTTCAGGTGCTTCACCAGATCCTGGATGTCGCCCACCGCGATCGGGTCGATGCCCGCGAAGGGCTCGTCCAGCAGCATGAAGGTCGGCGAGGAGGCGAGCGCCCGGGCGATCTCGCAGCGTCGCCGCTCGCCGCCCGAGAGCGCGATCGAGGGCGACTTGCGCAGGCGCGCGATGTCGAACTCCTCCAATAGGGAATCGAGCTTGCGGGCGCGCGCCTTGCGGTCGGGCTCGGCCACCTCCAGCACCGCGCGGATGTTGTCCTCGACGGTGAGCCCGCGGAAGATCGAGGCCTCCTGCGGCAGATAGCCGATCCCGAGCCGCGCCCGCTGGTACATGGGCAGGTGCGTGATCGGCAGGCCGTCCAGGGTGATGTGGCCGCGATCGGCCGCCACCAGCCCTGTGATCATGTAGAAGATCGTGGTCTTGCCGGCGCCGTTCGGGCCCAGCAGTCCCACGGCCTCGCCGGTGCGGACGGTGAGCCCGGCCTCGTGGACCACCGTGCGGGCGCCGTAGCTCTTACGCAGGCCGCTCACGCTGAGGATGCCGAGCCCGCCCGCCTCGGCCGCGGACCAGCCCTCGGCCTCGGACGCGTCCGGCTGCCGCGCGCGCCGGCCGAACAGGCGGCCGAGCCAGCTCGTTCGGCCCGCCGGGTCCTGCGGGCCAGCCTGGAACGCCACGGCGCCGCTCAATCGACCTGCGCCTTCGGCCTGGGCGGCGGCTGCGTGCAGCCCTTCGCCTTGCCGTCCTTGGCGTCGGACTTCTCGCCGGGCACGAACAGGGCCGAGACGCGGCCGCCCGCCACCGGGTCCATGTTCGCGCGCCCGGTGTTCATGTCGTAGACGAGCCGCTGGCCGCGGGTGACGTTCTGGCACTGGCTCAGGACGACATTGCCGGTCAGCACGATCCGCTTGGCGTCCTGATCGAACACCGCATGGTCGCCGGTGGCGACCTGATCCTTCTGCACCACCGTCACCGGACCGGCGCAATCGACCTTCTGGATCCCGTTCTCGGCGGGATTCCGGGGTGCCGCTTCGGCCCCCTCCTCCTTCGCCTCGCCCTTGGCAGCCTTGCCGGGCGCGTCCTTGCCGCGCTTGTAGGTGACCGTCATGGTCGAGCACCGGATGGTGCTGTCGCCCTGCACGGCCACGACGTTGCCGGCGAAGATCGCCTTGTTCTCCCGGTCGAACACGTCGAGCCGGTCGGCGTCGATCTTGATCGGGTCCTTGCCTCCGCCCCCGATATTCCCGAAGGGCGAATCTTTCCGCGCGGACTTCTCGGCGAAAGCCGGGCCGGCGAGAACCAGCCCCGCCGCCAGGGCGGCCCAGACGAGGCGGGCGGCGCTCATCGCGCACCGTCCGCGGCTTGGGCGTCCGACGTCAGGATGCGGGCCTGCGGCTTCTCGGCCTGATCCTCGTTGAGGATCACCACCTGGACCTTGCCCACGAAGGAGATCCGCTTACCGTTCTCGACGACGTCGAGGGTGTCGGCCTTCACGGTGGCCCGCGGGCTCGAAACGGTGACAGGCTCCTGCGAGCTGATGGCGCCGGTCTTGAACGCCACGGCGGCCGAGCGCAGGCGCACCTCCTCGCCCTTGTCGGTCCAGATCCGGATGTCGTCCTTCAGGTCGAGCGCCTCGCGGGCCGTGTCGAACAGGCCCGACACCGCCGAGAGCCGGGCGATGCCGCCCTGATCGTCGGTGGCGATGTGGCCGCGCATCTGCTGCAGCTCGATCTGGCTCGGCTTGCGGACGTCCTGCAGGGCGGCGTCCGCCGTCACCTCGTAGCCGCGCGTTCCCTGGCGGAAGCCCGAGAGCCGCGGATTCTCCATGCGGACCTTCGAGCCCGCCAGCGTCACCGGACCGACCGAGACGCCCGGCAGCTGGGCCGCGAAAGGATTGAACAGGTACCCCAGCAGCAGCGCCACCGAGCCCCCGGCGACCACCGGAATCATGCGGCGCATGGTGCGCACGCGTCCGCTGTGGCGATACGCCCGGGCATGGGCCCGGGTCCGCGCCGCCGCGACCGCCTGTCCGTTGCCGGCTTCAGCCTCGACCGGGTTCATGCAGCGTCCGTGAGGCGCGCCTGACGCGCGCGAGAGGGTTCGGCTCAGACGCCTGCGGCCCCCACCGCGCCCGCGCCATCGGCCGGGCAATGATCCCGACCGGTGGCGAAGTTATGGCTCGACCGTTTCCGAATGATCAACCGAACCGACAATCGTCCGGCGCGGATGTGTGTGGAGACACACGCCGCGCGCGGCTTTCCGCCTGCGCCCGGCGCGTGTCTCCGTAGTCCTACGCGCTGCGCGCCGCCGCCAGGGCCGCCGCCACAGTCCGGGCGAAGGCCGCCGGGTCGCGGGGGCTGTCGCCATCCTGGATGCGGGCGAGGTCGAGGAGCGTGCCGGCCGCCTGCGGCACCTCCGACTCGGGTGCCGCGGCCAGCGCCCGAATCAGCGGATGGCGCGGGTTGATCTCCAGGACCGGCTGCCCGGCCCCGGCCCGCCCTGCCCGCCGCATGAGCCGCTGCATCTGCAGGTCTGGGCCTCCGGTCCCGGCGGACAGGACCACCGCCGAGTCGACCAGCCGGTCGGTGGTGCGCACGTCCGAGACCTCGCTGCCCAGCGCGGTCTTCACGGCGGCCACGAACGCATCGATGCCCTCGGGCGCCTCCGGCTGCTCGCCCTCGAGGGCGAACTTCGACAGGTCGAGCCCACCCTTGGTGATCGAGCGGAGCGGCTTCTCCTCGAAGCTGCCGAGCTGGTCGGGCCAGAAGGCGTCGACGTGATCGGAGAGCAGCAGCACCTCGAGGCCGCGCGCCTTGAAGCCCTCGAGCTGGGGCGACGACTTCAGCGCCTCGGCATCGTCGGCGACGAGGTAGTAGATCGCCTCCTGGCCATCCTTCATGCGGGATACGTAATCCGGCAGGGAGGTCCAGCCCTCCACCGCCGAGGAGCGGAAGCGCAGGAGCGGGGCGATCTCACCCCGGCGCTCGAAATCCTCGTAGATGCCCTCCTTAAGGACGGGGCCGAAATTCTCCCAGAAGGCTTGGTAGCCCTCGGCGTCCTTGGCGCGGGTTGCGAGTTCGGACACGACGCGGCCGGTCACGGCGCGGCGGATCCGCGCCAGGGCCGGGGTCGATTGCAGCATCTCGCGGGACACGTTGAGGGGCAGGTCTTCGGTATCGACCACGCCCTGGACGAAGCGCAGCCAGGGCGGCAGCAGTTCGGCCTCGTCGGTGATGAACATCCGCCGCACGTGGAGCCGGACCTTGCTCTGCCGCTCGTTCTCGAGCGCCTGGAAGGGCTTCGAACCGGGGATGAACAGCAGCGCGGCGAATTCGAGTTGCCCCTCGGCGCGCCAGTGGAGCGTCGCCCAGGGCTTGTCGAAGTTCATGCCGATGGAGTGGTAGAACGCCTCGTACTGCTCCTCGGTGACCTCGGACTTCGCCTTGCGCCAGAGCGCGGTGCCCTGATTGGCCGATTCGTCCTTGCCGTCGCGCACGACCGCGATCGGCACGGTGATGAAGTCGGCCCATTTCCGCACGAGATGGTCGAGCCGGTAAGGCTCCAGGTACTCGTCGGCGTCGCCCTTGAGATGGAGCACGATGTCGGTGCCGGGTTCCGCCCGGGTGGCAGGCTCCAGGGTGTAGTTGCCCTGGCCTTCGGAGGCCCAGGTCCAGGCCTCGTCGCTGCCGGCGCGGCGCGACGTGACCGTCACCCGGTCGGCGACCATGAAGGCCGAGTAGAAGCCGACGCCGAACTGGCCGATCAGGCTCGGCCGGTCCTCGGCCTTGGCGGATTCCAGCGTCTGCGAGAACGCCCGCGTGCCGGAGCGCGCGATGGTGCCGAGGTTGGTGGCGAGATCCTCCTTGGTCATGCCGATGCCGGCATCCGACACGGTCAGGGTCCGCGCCTCCTTGTCGGGGGCGATGCGGACCTTGGCGTCCGCCGGCAGGGCGCTCGCCGCCGAGGTCAGGGCCTCGAACCGCCGCCGGTCCATGGCGTCGGCGGCGTTGGCCACGAGTTCGCGCAGGAAGATCTCGCGGTCGGAATAGAGCGCGTGCACGACGAGGTCGAGGAGCCGGCCTACCTCCGCCCCGAACTCGTGCCGCTCAATCGTCTCGCTCACGGGTCATGCCTCCGCTGTGGGAAAATCGCGGTGGCGATATGCTGGCGAACGCGGCCGTTTTCAATGCGCCGCGCGGGCTCGGCATCGCCGTCATGGCGGTCCGCCGCCTGTGGAGGCCCTGCCCTTCGGGCGTGCCGCGGCGCGGCCCTGTTCAGGGCCCCGGTTCAAATCTCGATCTCGGTTCCCACCTCGACGATCTGACGGGTCGGCAGGCCGAAATGGGCGCCGGTGCGCTCGGCATTGCGCTTCATGAAGCTGAACATCGCCTCCCGCCAGGGCGCCATGCCGGGATGGGTGGGCGACGGGATGACCACCTCGTGGCCCACGAAGTAGGTGATGTCCTCGAGGTATTCCGGAGGCAGGAGGCCGCTCGCCACGGCGCATCGCAGCCCCTCGGGGATCGAGGCGGTCTGCATGAAGCCGTACCGCAGGACGACCCGTTCCATGCCGGGCGTATACTTCGAGATCGCCTTGCGGATGCCCTGCGCAACCAGCGTCACCTGCGCCCGCTCGGCGGCGCAAATGACCGGCTCCTCCTCGTAGACGACGGTGATCAGGAGGATCCGCTCGTGGAGGCACCGGCTGCGCTCCAGCAGACGGCCGAGGGCCATCGGGATGCCATCGGTGGCGGCGGTCAGGAAGGCCGCGGTGCCCGGGAGCGTCACCGGCGGGTGCGAGGTCAGGCGGGCGAGGAAGGTCGCCTCGGACATCCGCATGGTCTGGCGGACGGATTCGAGAACGCGGTTGCCCGTCATCCATGTCAGCATCAGGAAGGCGACCGCGGCGGCCAGCAGCAGCGGAAACCAGCCGCCCTCGAAGAGCTTCACGCTGTTGGCGGCGAAGAACACGGCGTCGAGGGTGAGGAAGGCGCCGTTGACCGCGAAGACCAAGATCGGATTGTAGCCCCAGCGCAGCGCGATGAGCGCGGCGAGCAGCGTGGTGATGCCCATCAGGGCCGAGACCGCGATGCCGTAGGCGCCGGCGAGGGCGTCGGAGGAGCCGAACACGACCACCGCCGTGAGGGTCGCTGCGGCCAGGAGCCAGTTCACCGCCGGCACATAGATCTGGCCGCGCTCGTCCCGGTCTGTGTGGACGACCCGCATCATCGGCATGAAGCCGAGCTGGATCGATTGCTGGGTCAACGAATAGACGCCCGAGATCACCGCCTGCGAGGCGATGACGGTCGCCATCGTGGCCAGGGCGACCAGGGGATAATGGGCCCAGTCGGGGGCGAGCCGATAGAACGGATTCTCGACCGCACCGGGATCGGCGATGATCAGGGCGCCCTGCCCGCAATAGTGGATCAATAGCGCCGGCAGCACGAGACCGAACCACGCGAAGCGGATCGCGGGGGCGCCGAAATGGCCGAGATCGGCATACATCGCCTCGCCGCCGGTCACCGCCAGGAAGGCCGCGCCCAGCATCAGGAAGCTGACATGCCAGCCGGCATGGACGAGGAAGTCCACCGCCCGCAACGGGTTGGCCGCCGCCAGGATTTCCGGCGTGCGCAGGATGCTGGGGATCGCGAGCAGGACGAGGACGACGAACCAGACGAGCATCACGGGCCCGAACACGCGGCCGATGGCGGCCACGCCCTTGTGCTGGACCAGGAACAGCCCGACGAGGATGACGAGCGTGATCGGCACCACGTACGGGCCGAGCGCCGGCGCATCGACCTTCACGCCCTCGATCGCCGACAGGACCGAGATCGCCGGGGTGATCGCGCCGTCGCCGTAGAGCAGCGCCGCCCCCACCAGACCGACCACCAGAAGCAGCGCCTTCCCCGTGCCCGGCCGGGCCTGCCGGGCGCCGAGCAGCGCCAGCATGGCGACGATGCCGCCCTCGCCGCGGTTGTCGGCGCGCAGGATCAGCACCGCGTATTTCAGCGACACGATCAGGATCAGCGACCACAGGATCAGCGACACCGCCCCCGTGGCCGCCGCCGGCACCGACGCCCCGCCGGCGGTCGCCGCCTTCACGGCCTCCTTGAACGCGTAGAGCGGGCTCGTGCCGATGTCGCCGTACACGACGCCCAGCGCGCCCAGCATCAGCGCGGCGCCGGGCCCATGTCGGACGGCACCGGGTTTGCGCGCCACCGGCGCCGCCGGAAGATCGACCGCCGGGGCAGCCGCGGAGGGCAGGGCTTGGCTCACGGTCACGTCCGGTCGATGGCGTCGCGGTTGGGCGAAACCTTAGCGAGTCGGTCGCGCGGCGATAGACTTCGGGTGTCTCAGCCGCGCTGATGACGAAGACTTGTCACCCGAACGTGATGATCTTCGAGCCCTGCCCGACGGCGGATCTCCGTTGCGCCCCGGAGGTCGCCCATTCAGGCCGCGTCGAGGCCCAGGTCGATGATCGCCGCCGAGTGGGTGATCCAGCCGCAGGAGATCAGGTCGACGCCCGAGGCCGCGACCGCCCCCACCGTCTCGCGGGTGATCCGGCCCGACGCCTCGGAGAGCGCGCGTCCGTCGATCATCGCCACCGCGCGGGTGAGCTGGTCGGGCCCCATATTGTCGAGGAGCACCGCGTCGACCCCGACCGAAAGGGCCTCCTCCAGTTGCTCCAGGCTGTCGACCTCGCACTCGATCTTCACGAGATGGCCGGCCCGGGCGCGGGCGCGCTCGATGGCCGGCACGATGCCGCCCGCCACCGCCACGTGGTTGTCCTTGATCAGCACGGCATCGTCGAGGCCGAAGCGGTGGTTCGACCCCCCACCCGCGCGCACGGCGTGCTTCTCCAGGGCGCGCAGGCCCGGCGTGGTCTTGCGGGTGCAGACGATCGAGGCCTTGCCGTGCGGGCGGGCCGCCTCGACGAGGCCGTGGGTGGCCGTGGCGACGCCCGACATCCGGCAGAGCAGGTTCAGGGCGACGCGCTCGGCGGTGAGGATGGCGCGGGCCGGCCCCTCGAGGTGCAGCACCACGTCGCCCGGTGCGACGCGGGCCCCGTCGCCGCGCTCGACCGTGACGGTGACGGCCGGATCGACCAGCGCGAACGCGATGGCGGCGGCATCGGTGCCGGAGATCACGCCGTCCTGGCGGGAGGCGATCACGCCGCGCATCCGCTCGCCGGGGGGCACGATGGCGTCGGTTGTGATGTCGCCGGCCCGGCCGAGATCCTCCAGCAGGGCGGCGCGCACCACCGGCTCCACCAGGAGCCGCGGCAGGGGCAGGATCGCGTCGGAGAAGACCGATCGGGTCATGGCGTCAGGGCCTCCTCGGCGACCGTCCGGCCGCTCTGCGCCGCCCGGAGATCGGCCAGCGTGGTCTCGGTATGGGTCGCGGCTGCGAGATGCGGATGATCGCTGCGCCAATGGGCGCCGCGGCTCTCCTGGCGGTCCAACGCGCCGCGGGCGATCAGCAGCGCCACCAGCGCGGCGTCGCAGGATTCCGCCTCCGGCGTCAGGGCGGCGACCGCCCCCCCGAGGCCGGCGGCGTCGCGCACGACCCCGACCTGGCGCTCCATCAGGCCACGGATCGCCGTCAGGTCACCGGAGGTGCGGGCGGTCACGGCCTGGGGCACGATGGCCGCCGGCGGCGGCGCGTCGAGCCCGTCGGCGATGAAGCGGGCATAGGCCAGCCCTTCCAGCAGGGAGTTGCTGGCGAGGCGGTTGGCGCCGTGCAGGCCCGTGGAGGAGACCTCGCCGCAGGCATAGAGGCCCGGCACCGATGTGGCGCCGTGCGCGTCCACCTTCACGCCGCCCATATGGTAGTGCGCCGCCGGGCGGACCGGGATCGGCTGCACGGCCGGGTCGATGCCGGCGGCGGCGCAGAGTCCCGCCACGGTCGGGAAGCGCGTCGGCATCGCGGCGCCTAGCGCACCGCGGGCGTCGAGATAGACCGTGCGGCCGCGCTGCAGCGCCTGGAAGATGCCGCGGGCGACGACGTCGCGGGGGGCGAGATCGCCGCCGGCGATACCGGCCATGACGGGTGCGCCGGTCTCGTCGATGAGTCGGGCGCCCTCCCCGCGCAGGGCCTCGGTGGCGAGCGGCATCGGGTCGGCGCCGGCCGCGATGGCGGTCGGGTGGAACTGCACGAACTCCATATCGCGCATGACGGCACCGGCCCGGGCGGCGAGCGCCAGACCGCGGCCGACGGCGCCGGGCGGGTTCGTGGTGGCCGCGTAGAGGGCGCCGACGCCGCCGGTGGCCAGCACCACGGCGCGGGCCGGGATGCGGAACAGGGCGCCGTCGCGCTCGGCGACGATGCCGGCCACGGCCCCGCCCGCGTCCCGGAGCAGGTCGCAGGCCCGCGCCGTGACGATCTCGACGGACGGCGCAGCGAGAACGGCCCGCACCAGCCCTTCGAGCACGCGCGCCCCGGTCGCGTCGCCGCCGGAGCGGACGATGCGGCGGCGGCCATGCGCGGCCTCAAGCCCGAGCGCGAGCGCGGCATCGTCGGTCCGGTCGAACGGGACGCCGATCCGCACCAGCCAATCGATCAGGCCCGGCCCTTCCTGAGCCACGCGGAGCGCGACGTCGGACTCGGTCAGCCCGGCGCCGGCCGCTTCCGTATCGGCGGCGTGCAGTTCCGCCGCGTCATCGGCGCCGACCGCGGCGGCGATGCCGCCCTGCGCCCAGCCGGTGGCGGTGCCGAGGCCCAGGGCCGACGCGGTGACCAGCGTCACCGGCCGGGGCGCGAGACGCAGCGCGACGCTGAGCCCCGCGACGCCGCCGCCGACCACGACGACGCGGTCGGCGGTGCTGGGCGAGACGGCGTTCATCGCGTGCGCACCTGGAGCATGCGCTCCACGGCCGCCCGGGCCCGGTCGGCCAAAGCCGGATCGACCGTGACCTCGTGGGTCATCGTCTCCAGCGCGCGGCGGATGTTCGCCAAGCTCATCCGCTTCATGTGCGGGCACATGTTGCAGGGCTTGATGAACTCGATATCCGGGTTCTGCGCCGCGATGTTGTCGGCCATCGAGCACTCGGTGACGAGCACCACCTGCTTCGGCCGCTTCTCCACGACGAAGTCCATCATCATCGCGGTGGAGCCGGAGAAGTCGGACTCGGCCACCACGTCGGGCGGGCATTCCGGATGCGCGATCACCGTCACGCCGGGATAGCTGTCGCGGACCTCGCGGATGTCGGCCGGGGTGAAGCGCTCGTGCACCTCGCAGTGGCCGGCCCAGGTCAGGATCTCGACCTCGGGAATCTCGGCCTGGACGTTCTGCGCCAGGAACTCGTCCGGGATCATCAGCACGCGGGGCGCGTTCAGCGACTTCACCACCGCGACGGCGTTGCCGGAGGTGCAGCACAAATCCGACTCGGCCTTCACGGCCGCCGAGGTGTTCACGTAGGTCACGATCGGCACGCCCGGATACTTCGCCCGCAGGCCGCGCACGTCCGCGGCCGTGATCGAATCGGCCAGCGAGCAGCCCGCGCCCATGTCGGGGATCAGCACGGTCTTGGCCGGGTTCAGGAGCTTGGCGGTCTCGGCCATGAAGTGGACGCCCGCCAGCACGATCACGTCCGCGTCGACATTCACCGCCTCGCGGGCGAGCGCGAGGCTGTCGCCGACGATGTCGGCCACCGTGTGGAAGATCTCGGGCGCCTGATAATTGTGCGCCAGGATCACGGCGTTGCGCTCCCGCTTCAGGCGCAGGATCGCCTCGATGTCGGGGGCGAGCGCCGGCCACTCGATCGCCGGAACGTGCCGGCTGACGCGGGCGTAGAGATCCGGAAGCGGCAGGCCCGGGATGGGCGTGCGGGAGACGGGTGCAACGGTCGCCGCCATGGCGTCCTCCATTATGCTCAGTTTGAGCATTGTGCCGTCTAACTTATGGGCGCCGGACGCGCCTGTCCAGATATGCTAGCTGTGAGCATAAATCTTTTGCGGCGCGATGTTACGCTGCGCCGCCGAAGGGATGCCGGTCAGCAGAAGGACGCCGGGTCGGGGCCGATGCGGCCATCGGGGCGGTCGAGGGCCGCGATCTCCTCCATCTCGCCGGCACCGAGTTCGAAATCGAACAGCGCGATGTTCTCGAGGATGCGCTCGGGCCGGGCGGTCTTCGGGATCGCCACGCAGCCGATCTGCACCTGCCAGCGCAGCACCACCTGGGCGGGCGTCTTCCCATGGGCCTTCGCAATCGCGAGGATGACCGGGTCGTTCAGCTCCCTGCCTTGGCCGAGGGGGCTCCAGGACTCGGTCACGATGCTGTGACGCGCGTCGTCCGCGCGCGGCGCCTTGCGCTGGAAATGCGGGTGCAGCTCGATCTGGTTCACGGCAGGCGCCACGCCGGTCTCGCCGATCAACGTGGCGATGTGCTCGGCTGTGAAGTTCGAGACGCCGATCGACTTTGCCCGCCCCTCTTCGCGGAGCTGGATCAGCGTTTTCCAGGTCTCGACGAACAGGCGCCGCTGCGGACACGGCCAATGGATCAGGTAGAGATCGACATACGGAAGGCCGAGCCGCTCCAGGCTCTCGTCGAAGGCACGCCGCGCCTCGTCGCGTCCCTGGCGGTCGTTCCAGAGCTTGGTGGTGAGGAAGACCTCCGCGCGCGGCACCTGCGCATCGCGGATGCCACGTCCGACGCCCGCCTCGTTGCCGTAGGCGGCGGCGGTGTCGATCAGGCGGTAGCCGGCCCGAAGCGCCCGGCCGACGAGGTCCGGCGCCTGAGCGTCGGAGAGTTGCCAGCAGCCGTAGCCGATCTGCGGGATGCGACGCCCGTCGTTCAGGGCCAAAGTCGGGACGGCCATGGGGTGAGCCTCTGGAAACGCTTTCCGATCTACCCAAACGCCGGCGGTGCGACGCGTTCCGATGATCGCGTCCTTTGCAAGCGGAGCGCGGCGGCCCGGAGGCGCCACGCCCGGCCCTGCCGCGCGGCTGCGGGCCGATTCTCTGCGCCCGTATCGGGGATCGGATAGGGCGGCCGATGGACCAGCGGACCACCTCGGCCCGCGGTGAACGGGCGCAGTCTGGACTGGATCTAATCGGCACGACCGCACGTTGGCGCACCGGATTCCAGGTTGCGCCGCGCCGTCGAGCGCGGCGCACGGACGGGATGGCAGCATGACAGACGCGACTCCGAAGAAGCCGTTCGCCCTGACGCGGCGGGCCGTGGTGGAAGGCTGCGCGGCGGCCGGGGCGCTCGGCGCCCTCGGCTTCCGACCGGCCCCCGCAGCGGCGGCGCCGGGAGATCCCGCCCCGCAGACGATGCCGGTACGGCTCACCATCAATGGGCAGCCGCACGATCTCGTCCTCGACACGCGCACCACGCTCCTCGATGCGCTGCGCGAGCATCTGGCTCTCACCGGCACCAAGAAGGGCTGCGACCACGGCCAGTGCGGCGCCTGTACGGTGCTGGTGGACGGGCGTCGGATCAATGCGTGCCTGACGCTCGCGGCGATGCACGAGGGCGATCAGGTCACCACGATCGAGGGCCTCGCGGACGGCGAGAAGCTTCACCCGATGCAGGCCGCCTTCCTGGAACATGACGGCTTCCAATGCGGCTACTGCACGCCGGGCCAGATCTGCTCCTCGGTCGGCATGCTGAACGAGGCCAAGGCCGGTTGGCCGAGCCACGTCACCGAGGATCTCGCCTCGACCCCGGCGCTCAGTGACGCCGAGATTCGCGAGCGGATGAGCGGCAACATCTGCCGCTGCAGCGCCTACCCGAACATCGTCGCGGCGATCCGCGACACCGCCGCCAGCAACCTCTGAGGGGGCGGACATGAAGGCTTTCACCTACGAGCGTCCCGCCACGGTTCAGGACGCGGCCAAGCTCGCGGCCGAGCGGCCGAACGCCAAGTTCATCGCGGGCGGCACCAACCTGCTCGACCTCATGAAGCTGCAGATCGAGACGCCGGCCACGCTGATCGACGTGAACCGGCTGCCACTCGACAAGGTTGAGGCCACGCAGGAGGGCGGCCTGCGTATCGGTGCGCTGGTGCGCAACTCCGACCTTGCCGCGGAGCCGCGGGTCCGGAAGGACTACGCCGTCCTGGCGAAGGCTCTGCTGGCTGGCGCCTCGGGGCAGCTGCGCAACAAGGCGACCACCGCCGGCAACCTGCTTCAGCGGACCCGCTGCTACTATTTCTACGACACGGCCATGCCCTGCAATAAGCGCGAGCCGGGTTCGGGCTGCGCGGCGATCGGCGGGTTCAACCGGATCATGGCGGTGGTGGGCGCCAGCGAATCCTGCATCGCCACCAACCCGTCCGACATGGCGGTCGCCATGCGCGCCCTCGACGCCACCGTCGAGACGATGGATCCGGCAGGTCAGACCCGACGGATCCCGATCGCCGATTTCCACCGGCTCCCCGGAGACACCCCGCAGATCGAGACCGACCTGCGCCAGGGCGAGATCATCACGGCCGTGACCCTGCCGAAGCCGGTGGCCGGCATGCACATCTACCGCAAGGTCCGCGACCGGGCGTCCTACGCTTTCGCGACCGTCTCGGTGGCGGCGGTGATCGCGGGCGTCGAGGGCGGCAAGCCGAGCGCGGCGCGGCTTGCCTTCGGCGGCCTGGCGCACAAGCCCTGGCGGGTGGCCGAAGCCGAAGAAGCCCTGGTCCGGACCGGCTCAGCGGATGAGGCCGCCGACGCGGTGCTGAAGGGTGCCCGCGGCTACGGCAGCAACGACTTCAAGATTCCGCTGACCCGGCGGACCCTGCGCGCCGTGGTGGCGCAGGCGACCCGCGCTTAAGCCCCCCGATCAAGGACCGTCCCCATGGAGATGAACCAGCCGATCGGCCGGACGCCCCTCGACGACCGCGCCGACGGGCTCGTCGGGAAGCCGCTCGACCGCGTCGAAGGCAAGCTCAAGGTCACGGGCCACGCCCCCTACGCGTACGAGACCCGGGCGCTGAAGAACCCCGCCTACGGCTTCATCGTGCCGGCGACGATCGCGGCCGGAACCATCACGTCGATCGACGCCGAGACCGCCCGCCGGGCGCCCGGCACGATCCTGGTCATGACCCACGAGAACGTCCCCGAGCAGGGCGAGAAGAAGGAGCAGGTCTGGCCGCAACTCCAGGGGACGAAGGTCACGTTCTATGGGCAACCCGTCGCCTTCGTGGTTGCCGAGACCTTCGAGCAGGCCCGCGCCGCCGCGATGCTGGTGAAGGTCCGCTACGACGCGGCCAAGCCCAAGGGGCTGCTTAAGGACAACCTGGCGGCGGCCTACGAGCCGAAGCCCGTCAATTCGCCGCCGGATTCGAAGCTCGGCGACTTCGACGCCGCCTTCGCGGCCGCGCCGGTGAAGCTCGACGTGGAATACGTCACGCCCAACCAGATCCACGCGCAGATGGAGCCGCACGCCACGATCGCGTCGTGGGAGGGCGACGGCGTTGTGCTCTACACCGCCAACCAGATGCTGAACCGCGGTCAGAAGGCGCTCGGCTCGGTGCTCAAGCTGCCGCCCGAAAAGGTGCGGATCGTGAGCCCCTATATCGGCGGCGGCTTCGGCTCGAAGCTCCAGGCTCAGCCGGAGGCGACGCTCGCCGTGTTGGCCTCGAAGCTGATCCAGCGCCCCGTGAAGGTCGCGCTCACGCGGCAGCAGGAGTTCCACGTCGGGACCCACCGGACCGACACGATCCAGCGGATCAGGCTCGGTGCCGATCAGGACGGGCGGCTCTCGGCGATCAGCCATGAATCCTGGTCCGACACGGCCGAGGGCGACGGGTTCTTCGAGACGTCGGCCAATGTCACCCGGTCGCTCTACGCGGCACAGAACCGGATCACGCGCCATCGGCTCGTGAACCTCAACATGCCCATCGCCTCGTCGATGCGCGCCCCTGGCGAGGCCGTGGGCCAGCTCGCCTTCGAGTGCGCCATGGATGAGCTGGCCGAGCATCTGAAGGTCGATCCGATCGAGCTGCGGGTGCGCAACGAGCCGGCCGAGGATCCCGAGAAGAAAGTCCCGTTCTCCACCCGCCAGCTCGTGCCCTGCATGCGCGAGGGGGCGCGCCTGTTCGGCTGGGACAAGCGGCAGGCGGCGGGCAGCCGCCGCGACGGCAACTGGCTCGTGGGTATGGGCATGTCGGCCGCCGCCCGCCTCAACCCGCTGATGCCCTCCGCCGCCAAGGTCCGTCTCGGGCCGGACGGCGTGCTGGTGGTGCGCATGGCCATGACCGATCCCGGGACCGGCACCTATACGATCCTCACCCAGATCGCCGGCGAGATGCTGGGCCTGCCGCCCGAGCGGGTCCGCGTCGAGATGGGCGACACCGACTTTCCCTTCGCCTCGGGTTCCGGCGGCTCGTTCGGCGCTGCGTCGGCGGGCTCTGCCCTCTACGTCGCCTGCGACAACCTCCGGCAGGCCCTGCTCAAGGCCGGCGACCTTAACCCGGACGGGGCGGTGTTCCGCGACGGCGCGGTGACCTCGGGCAACCGGACGGAGTCGCTGACCGATCTCGCCCGGTCGGGCATGGAGGCCGCCGGTGAGATCAAGCCCGGCGAGATGAAGCAGAAGTTCTCGCAATACTCCTACGGTGCGCACTTCGCCGAGGTCGGGGTCGATGTCGATACCGGTGAGATCCGGTTGCGGCGGATGCTCGGCGTCTTCACCGGGGGGCGCATCCTCAACGCCAAGACGGCGCGCAGTCAGGCGATCGGCGGCATGACCTTCGGGGTCGGGGCGGCTCTGATGGAAGATGCGGTGGTCGATCCGCGCTACAGCTACTTCGTCAACCACGACATGGCCGAGTACCATGTGCCGGTCCACGCCGACCTCCCGGCGATCGACGCGGTGTTCCTGCCCGAACTCGACGACAAGGCGAACCCGCTGAAGAGCAAGGGGCTCGGCGAGCTCGGCATCTGCGGTGCCGGCGCCTCGCTCGCCAACGCGATCTACAACGCCACCGGGATCCGCGTGCGGGACTATCCGCTCACCCTCGACAAGATGCTCAAGGGCTTCGAAGAGCAGGAGGGCCAGGCGCAGCGGCGGACCTGACCGGAGGCAAAGGCCTGGGCGGCCGCGGTTGACGGCCGCCCGCGCAGGCGGGACACCCGGCCGAAAGCCCGAATACGGGGAGCGCCCGGTGCCCGACAGCCTTGCCAACGACCGTCATCCGCCCGCGCGGTTCAACGCCGCGCGGTACTGCCTGGCCGAGAATGCGCGCCTGCGCCCCGACAAGACGGCGCTCGTGATGGTCGGGGACGGCACCGCGGAGCGGCTGAGTTTCGGCGACGTCGAGCGGGCGGTGCGCGGCATCGCGGCGGGCCTGCTGGATCTCGGCCTGGAACCCGGCGACCGGGTGATGATCCGCATGGGCAACGAGGCCGACTACGTCCTCGTCTATTTCGGGGCCCTGGCGGCGGGCCTCGTCGCCCTGCCCTCCTCGCCGCAGCTCACCGCGGGCGAGGCGGCGTTCCTCATGGAGAATTCCGTTGCCGCCGCGGTGGTGATCGGAGGCGGCTGCACGGTTGCGCCCGAGGCCCTGGGCGGACGCCTCCTGCTCGACGCCGCCGCCATCGCGCGGATGAAGGCGGGGCCGCCCCTGCCGGCCTACGCCGACACCGCCGCGGACGACCCGGCGATGCTGATCTACACCTCCGGCACGACGAGCCGGCCAAAGGGCGTGCTCCACGCCCACCGCGCCACCTACGGCCGCCGGCCGATGCGCGACCACTGGCTCGGCCTCGCCGAATCCGACGTGATGCTGCATGCCGGCACCATGAACTGGACCTACACGCTGGGCGTCGGCTTGAGCGATCCCTGGTCGGTGGGCGCGACGGCGGTGCTCTACAACGGTCCACGCGACCCCGCCGTCTGGCCGCGCCTGATCGCCCGGTACGGCGCGACCCTGTTCGCCGCCGTCCCGACGCTCTACCGCCAGATCCTCAAATACGGCGACCTCGGCGCCCAGGACCTGTCGAGCCTGCGCCACGGCTGCACGGCGGGCGAGCCCCTCTCGGTGGAGTTGCTCGATGCCTGGCGGCAGGCCACCGGCAAGCCCCTCTACGAGGCGCTCGGGATGAGCGAGATCTCGACCTACATCTCCAGCGGCCCGACGATTCCCGTGCGTCCCGGCTCGCCGGGCAAGCCGCAGCCCGGTCGGCGGGTGGCGATCCTGCCCGTCGAGGGCGAGCCGGTCCCGCTGCCGGCCGGCGAGAGCGGGCTCCTCGCCGTCCATCGGACCGAGCCGGCGCTGATGCTCGGCTACTGGAACCGCCCCGAGGAAGAGGCCGAGGTGATGCGGGGCGACTGGTTCGTCGGCGGCGATCTCGCCCGGTTCGATGCGGACGGCTACCTCTGGTTCGAAGGCCGCAACAACGACCTGATGAAGGCGATGGGCTACCGGGTCTCGCCCAACGAGGTCGAGGCGGTGCTGTCCGACCACCCGTCCGTGGCGGAGGTCGGCGTGGCCGAACTGCCTGTGCGGGCAGACGTCTCGGTCATCTGCGGTTTCGTGGTGCTCCAGCCGGACGCCGAGCCCGACGCGGAGGGCCTGCTGGCCTGGTGCGCCGAGCGGCTCGCCGCCTACAAGCGGCCGCGGGAAATCCGCTTCCTCGACGCCCTGCCGCGCACGCCCAATGGCAAGGTCCAGCGCAAGCGACTCGCCGCGGCTGCGGCCGGTTGACCGGCGCCGCCGCCCGCTGGTTCGCCCCGGCGTTTCGAGGGCGCCGCAACAGGCCCCCTCTCCCGTCCGGGAGAGGGTCGGGGGGAGGGATCGGGTGTTGCCGAGGCTTGCCGGACCGGACGCCCCCTATAGCAGCGTCCCGCGCAGGATCAGCAGGGCCACTGAGAAATAGATGACGAGCCCGGTGACATCGACCAGCGTCGCCACGAACGGCGCCGAGGCGGTGGCCGGATCGAAGCCGATCCGCTGCAGCAGGAAGGGCAGCATCGAGCCGGCGAGCGATCCGAAGGTCACGATCCCGACGAGCGCCGCGCCCACCGTTGCGGCCACCAGCGGCCAGTGCTCGCCGTAATCGTAGAGGCCGAACTTCTGCCACGCGACGATGCGGATGACCGCGATCACCCCGAGGATCGCCCCGAGCACGATCCCGGTGGGCAGCTCCCGCAGGGCCACCCGCCACCAGTCCCGCAGCCGGATCTGGTGCAGGGCCAGCGCCCGGATCAGCAGCGAGGTCGCCTGAGATCCGGAATTGCCCCCCGAACTCATGATCAGCGGGATGAACAGCGTCAGGACGATCGCCTTCTCCAGTTCCCCCTCGAAGCCCTGCATGGCCGAGGCGGTGAGCATCTCCGACAGGAACAGCGCGCACAGCCAGCCGGCGCGCTTCCGGATCATCGTGAAGAAGCCGATGTCCATGTAGGGCTCGGGCAGCGCCTCCATGCCGCCGAAGCGCTGCACGTCCTGCGTCTGCTTCTCGATCATCGCGTCGATCATGTCGTCGACCGTGACGATGCCGATCACGTGCCCGACCGCGTCGACCACCGGCAGCGCGAGAAGATCGTATTTCGAGATCAGTCGGGCCGCCTCCTCGCGGCTGGCCGTCGGCGAGACGGCGAGGGGCCGGCGTCCCGGCGCGACGCTGAGGACATTGTCGCTCGGATCGCCCGAGATCAGCCGCCGCAGGGGCACCGCCTTGGTCAACGCGCGGGTGCGCGGGTCGAGCACGAAGATCGCGTAGATCGTCTCGCGGGTCTTCTCCACGTGGCGGATGTGCTCCAGGGTCTGGCCCACCGTCCAGGTGCCCGGCACGGTGACGAACTCCGTGGTCATCAGAGAGCCCACGGTCTCCTCGCCGTAGGCCGAGAGCCGGTCCACGGCGCCGCGTGTCTCGGCGTCGAGGCGCGCGCGCAGGTCGGAGCGGCCGGGCTCCTCGATCTCGCGGAACACGTCCGTGACCCGGTCGGCCGACATGCCCGACAGGTAGCCGGCCACCCGGTCCCGGGGCAGCATCTCGATGATGTCGGCGGCGCAGTCGAGTTCCGGCTGGTCCAGCACCTCGATCGCCCGCTCGGTCGGCAGACCGAGCAGGATGGCGGCGGCAACCTCCGGAGCCTCGTCGTTCAGCGCTTCGACGATGTCGGGCGCCCGTTCGTCCGAAAGACGTGCGGCCAAGACGGAGGGATCGACTCGCGTGTCGAAGGGCGCGATCTCGTTCATGGCCTCGCCTCGTGGGTTACGAGGCGACGCGTCGCCGGTCATCCTAGATCAGGGCCGTGGCCGGCCGCCGCGTCGATCGCCCCGCGGCCAGGCCTCTCAGCGGCTCAGGCGGGATGACGACACGGGGCCGGGCACGGCAGGCACGATCGGTCGGGCACGTCGCTTCGCTGGTCGCTGCTGGAAAGGGAACGCGGCACCGTCGAAGACGCCGTCGCGCGGGTGCGTCGTGCGCCCGAGCAAGAGGCCCGTCAAGCCGAAACAGCGCCCATCCGCAGCCGATGCCGAACGACGCTCCGTCGGGTGGCCGCGCGGCCACGGAAGGGTGGGCCCCGCCGGCCAGCAACCCAGCCTATGAGAAATATAAGTGTTGTGCTCACTTGTATTGCGTCCAAGATATTGCCTATATGGATCTCACCAACAGCGAGGAGAAACGCCATGGCCTGGTCCGCCCCGATCGTGTCCGAGATCTGCGTCGGCATGGAAGTCACCAGCTACGAGTCGGCTGAGATCGATACGTTCAACTAAGTCGCTCACGGTTCGGAGCGCCCGACGCTCCGGCCTTTGCGGCTTCTTCATCCATCGCATCAATTCACTTGGAGGAAATCATGGCTTGGTCCGCCCCCGTCGTGTCTGAGATCTGCGTCGGCATGGAAGTCACCAGCTACGAGTCGGCTGAGATCGACACGTTCAACTGAGACGTCGACATCACGTTCTGGGGCGCCGCTTCATCCGAAGCGGCGCTTTTCTTTTGTGCGCGCATGACATGCTGCGCCTCGGCTTGACCTGCCACACCAAACTGTGCCGCTGAACCGCCACCGGGCCATGTGAGCCTGCAGAGCGAGCGAGGACGGGTTTGGCGGACACTGCGTATTCGGCCGATCAAGCGATCCCACCCTGCCCGATCACCGGTGCCCCCGCCCTGCGCTGCGTCGAGCGCCTGGACGCCGCCTTCCTGACGCTGCTCTGGCACTATTCCGGCCGCGTCGATGTCGGGCCGCTGCTGCGCCCCGCCGGGACGTTCCGGCTCTGGGAATCACCGACCGGGCTGATCTTCTTCGATCCGCCGGTGGCAGGCGATGCGGCCTTCTACCGGGCGTTCTACGGCCGGATCGCCGCGCACGATAAGCTCGCCGGGCCGGAGACGGAGCGCCTGGAGTTCCGCCAGGCCGCCACGCATGTGCCGTCGGGTGCCCGGGTGCTCGACGTGGGCTGCGGCCACGGCGGTTTCCGCGCCTATGTGCCGGAGGCCACCTATACCGGCCTCGACCCGAATTTTTCCGCCGAGGACCCGACCGGGACGATCCTCGCCGAGACCGTGGAGGCGCACGCGGCGCGCCTCGGTCCGGTCTACGACGTGGCCTGCGCCTTCCAGGTCATCGAGCATGTGGCGGACCCGCTGGGATTCGCCCGGGCGCTGGCGGCCTGCGTCAAGCCGGGCGGCCTGATTCTGATCGGGACGCCGCTCTGGCCCTCGCCCAACACCACGATCCCGAACTTCGTCATCAACGCGCCGCCCCACCATCTGACGTGGTGGACGCCCGCCGCTCTCGAGGCACTGGCCGGAACCTTGGGCTGCACCGCCGAGGCGGTCCATGCCATCGGCATGGACCGGCACGATTCGCTGATTCACTGGATGGCCAAGGTCAGCCCCGTCCGCTGCCGCGACCGCTTCTTCCGGCGGACGTGGTCCTGGGCGCTGGCGCTCGCCTTCGCCTACGGCGTCGGGTCGGTCCTCGACCGCTGCCTGCCGGTGCCGAAACGGACGCGCCCGAACGCGCTGCTGCTCGTGGCGCGGACGGGCACCTGATCCCTCACGCCACGAACAGCCCCGCGATCGCCGCGCTCGTGAGATTCGACAGCGTCCCCGCCAGGATCGCCCGCAGGCCGTACCGGGCGACCTCGGCGCGGCGCTCCGGGACGAGGCTGGAGAAGCTCGCGAGCTGGATCGCGATCGAGGCGAAGTTGGCGAAGCCGCACAGGGCGAAGCAGACGATCGCCTGCGCGCGCGGGTCGAGGGTGCCGGCCTTCAGGACCGGCGACAGGTTGGCGTAGGCCAGGAACTCGTTGAAGGCGAGCTTCTGGCCGATCGCCCCGCCCACCAGGGTCGCCTGCTCCCAGGGCACGCCGAGGAGCCAGGCCAGCGGGGCGAGGGCCCAGCCGAGCACGCCCTCGAACGAGGCGGCGGGATACCCGACCCATCCGCCCAGCATGCCGAAGAGGCCGTCCGCCAGGGCGATCAGCCCGACGAAGGCGATCAGCATGGCCCCTACCGAGACCGCCACCGCGAGCCCCTTCTGGGTCCCGTCGGCCGCCGCCTCGATGATGTTGGCCGCCCGCGTCTCGCCGAACTCGACCCGGGTGGTGGTGATCCGGGTCGGCTCCGTCGATGGCATCAGGATCTTGGCGTAGACGAGGCCCCCCGGGATCGCCATCACCGAGGCGGCGAGCAGGTAGGTCATGGGCACGCCGAGGGCCGCGTAGCCCGCCAGGATCGATCCTGCCGTGGACGCGGCGCCGCTCGACATGACGGCGAACAACTCGGCCCCGGTGAGCAGGGCGAGGAACGGGCGCAGCGCGACGGCAATCTCGCTCTGGCCGATGGCGATGGTGATCACCGCCGAGAACGACTCGATGGGGGACGTGCCCAGAATGCGCCGGAGCGCCGCGCCGAGCAGGCGAGCCAGCGCCTGCATCACGCCGAGATGGTAGAGCACGCCGATGAGCGCGGAGACATAGAGGATCTGCGGCAGGACCCGCAGCGCCAGGATGAAGCCCGAGCCGCCGAACAGCTCGAACATCCTCGGCTCGACGAGACCGCCGAACAGGAAGGCGGTGCCGCGATCGCCGTAGGACAGCACGGTCACGACCGCGTCGGCGACAGCCCGCAGCGCGGCCTGCCCGGCGGGAAGAAACAGGACCAGAGCACCGAGCCCCACCTGCAGGGCCAGCCCGGCGAGCACCACGCGGAGACGGATCGCCCGCCGATTGGTCGAGAACAGGATGGCGACGGCGAGCAGCACCAGAAGGCTGAGGCCGGCATGGATCAGGCGGTCGAGCATCGTGTCCTTCGGCTCCGAGCTTGGCCGGAGCGTATGGAAGGTTCAGGCCAGACGCCGTCAATCCGGGCTGTCCGGTGCGAGATAGGGGGCGAACAGGTCGCGGAGCTGCGCGAAGCCCCAGTCCAGATCGGCCTCCGTCAGGGTGGTGCCCCCCTGGAGGCGATGGTTCATCCAGTGGCTGGACACGATCCAGGCATTGTCGATGAGCCGCCCGAGGGCCTCCGGTGCGATCCGCAGCCGTCCCGCCCGCACGGCCGCCTCGAAGACACCGCGGGCCAGCGCCTGGGTCTCGGCCCGCAGGGCATGGATCCGCGGGCGCAGTGCCGGGGCGATGTCCACCATGGCGATCCCGTCGCGGTAGATGCAGCGGTAGCGCCAGATCAGGTCGAACCACGCCCGCTGGTAGCAGAGCAGCGCTTCCGGAGCGGCAGGGTCGGCGGGCATGCGGCCGGCCACCGCCAGGGCCTCCGCCTCGAAGGCGGCGAACACGGCTTCGATCAAACCGCTCTTGCGCGGAAAGTGATACTGCAGATTGCCCTCGCGGATCCCCGCCGCGGCCGCGATCTCCGCCGTCGTGACACGGCCGAGCCCGCGGGCGTTGAACAGCGCGAGGCTGACTGCGAGGATTCGCGTGCGCGTATCCGGGATCGGCACGGCAGGACCGGCCTCCGGGCTGGCCTCCACATCGAAGTCGAACCTGCGGCCCTCGCCCCGCGGCATGATCCCATCCTCGTCTAGGGTGTTCACCCTAGACAATCAGGTCGGCCGGGCCTATCCCCCTGAAGACCGATCCAGGTCGACGGTACGGGGAGGCGCGGTTTGGCACAGCGGTTCCAACTCGCGGGCGCGGTGGCCCTGATCACCGGCGCGGCGAGCGGCATCGGTGCGGCCCTGGCCGAAGGCCTCGCCGCGAAGGGCTGCAATCTTCTCCTCGTGGACCGGGACGCGACCGGGCTGGCGGCCACCGCCGGCAAGATCCGCGGCGTCTCGGTCGAGACCCGCGTCCTCGATCTCACGGATGCCGAAGGGATCCGCGCGCTGCCGGACTGGGTCGCAGAACGGTCCGGGCATCTCGACATTCTGATCAACAATGCCGGTGTCGCCCTCGGCGGCCGGTTCGACGAGACGCATCTCGACGATTTCGAGTGGCTGCTCGACATCAACCTGCGCGCCGTCGTGCGGATGTGCCACGCCTTCCTGCCGATGCTGCGTGCCCGGCCGGCGGCGCAGATCGTCAACCTGTCGAGCCTGTTCGGGCTGATCGCGCCGCCGGGTCAGGTCGCCTACAGCACCAGCAAGTTCGGGGTGCGCGGCTTCTCGGAGGCCCTGCGGCACGAATATGCCGGCACCGGACTCGGGGTGACGGTGGTCCATCCGGGCGGCGTCGCCACCGCCATCTCGCGCAACGCCCGCGGCCGGCGACCGCCGACCGATCCGGAGGCGGCGAAGCGCGCGTCCGTGGAGGACGAGAAGGCGCGAGAGGCGTTCGGCAAGCTTCTGACCCTGGCGCCCGCCGACGCGGCCGCCGCGATCATCCGCGGCATCGAGGCCCGGGCGCCCCGGATCGTCGTCGGCAAGGACGCCAAGAATGCCGCGCTGATCCAGCGGCTGATGCCTGTGGGCTACTGGAAGACGATCGTGCGTCTGTCCGGAGGGGCGCTCTGAGATGGCGAGCCTGCGTGCGTATCTCGGGGCCTACATGGTCCGAAGCCGGGTCCGGGGGCCTCTGGCACGGGCGCGGGACGTGGCCGCGTTCCGCCGCATCTTCGAGGCGCCGGCCTTCCCCGACCCCAAGGGCGTGACCTACGAGCCGGGCATCGTCGGCGGCGTCAAAGGCGAGTGGATCCGGCCGAAGGCGGGTCCCGGCCGGCGGATGCTCTACATCCATGGCGGCGGCTTCATCGCCTGCTCGCCCCGGACGCACCGTCCCGTCACGGGCGCCCTCGCGAACCGGGGCTTCACGATCTTCGCCCCCGATTACCGCCTCGCCCCCGAGCATCCGTTCCCCGCGGCGGTCGACGACGTGACGGCGGTCTGGGCGGCGTTCAGCGCCGAGGGCGCCGCCTGCGTGGCGGGGGAATCGGCCGGCGGAAACCTCGCCCTCGTGCTGATGGGCGAAGCCCGCGCCAGGGGTCTGCCGATGCCCTGGGCGGCGGCGCTCTTCTCCCCGGCCACGGATTTCGTCTCCGAGGACGGGTCACGGGTTTCCAATGCATGGCGCGATGCCATGTTCGACCCGCAGGCCCTCGCGGCGATCCGGCCGATGTATCTGGGCGGCGCCGATCCGGCCGATCCGCGAATCTCGCCGATCTACGGCGACCCGACCGGCTTCCCGCCGCTGCTGTTCCATGTCGGCGCGCGCGAGGTCCTGCGCGACGATTCCGTCCGCATGGCCGAGCGGGCCCGCGCGGCCGGCGTCGAGACCGAACTCAAGCTCTTCCCGGTCGTGTCCCACGCCTGGCAATTCGCCGCCGGCATGCTGCCGGAGGCGCGGGCCTCCCTCGACGAGGCCGCGGCCTTCCTGAAGGCGCACGCGCCCCACGCCCCCTCCGGGAGCCCTCTGCCATGACAGAGACCGCGTCCGAGACCGCGTCCGAGACCCTGGCCGTCCTGATCGTCGGCGCGGGCTTCTCGGGGCTCGCGATGGCGATCCGGTGCCGGCAGGCGGGCATCGGCCCGCTGCGGGTGATCGAGAAGGCCGACGGCATCGGCGGCACGTGGCACGACAACACCTATCCGGGGGCGGCCTGCGATATCCCCTCGCACCTCTACTCCCTGTCCTTCGCCCCGAAGGCCGACTGGAGCCGGATGTATGCGCCGCAGCCGGAGATCCTGGCCTACCTGACGGACACCGCCGAGCGGAACGGGCTGATGCCCCTGATCCAGCTGGGCACGACCTTCACCGGGGCCACGTGGGACGCGGCGCGCGCCCTGTGGCACGTGGAGACCGACCGGGGGCCGATCATGGCGCGCGCGATCGTCTCCGGGATGGGCGGCCTGCATCATCCCGCCTATCCCGACATCCCGGGTCGCGAGGCGTTCGCCGGGCCTGCCTTCCACACGGCGGCCTGGGACCATGCCGTGGCGCTCAAGGGCAAGCGCGTCGGGGTGATCGGCACGGGCGCCAGCGCGATCCAGGTGGTGCCGGAGCTCGCCGCCATCGCGTCCCACCTGACTCTGTTCCAGCGCACGCCGCCCTGGATCATGCCGAAGAACGACCACGCCATCGCGGAGGGCACCAAGAGCCGCTACCGGCGCGTGCCGTTCAGCCGGCGGCTCGAACGGGCGCGGCTCTTCTGGCTGCACGAGGTGCGTGCGCTCCTCGGCTTCACCAAGGTCTCGAAGCTCACCGGTCAGGCCGAGGCTCTGGCCCGGCGCCATCTCGCCAAGGCGGTCCCCGACAAGACCCTGAGGGCGAAGCTGACGCCGAGCTACCGGCTCGGCTGCAAGCGGGTGCTGATCTCCGACGACTATTACCCCGCGCTCCAGCGCCCGAACGTCACCCTGGAGACGGACGGCATCGCCCGGCTCACCGAGACCGGCGTGACCACCGAGGCCGGACGGCACCACGACCTCGACGTGATCGTCTACGCCACGGGCTTCGACGTGACCGCGACCTTCGCGCGGATGAAGCTCGTCGGCCGCGGCGGCCGGACTCTGACCGAGGCCTGGGCCGACGGCATGGGCGCCTACCAGGGCATCACGGTCGCGGGGTTTCCCAACTACTTTATGCTGCTCGGGCCCAACACCGGGCTCGGCCACAACTCGGTCGTCTCGATGATCGAGATCCAGGTGCAGCACGTCCTCGACTGTCTCAAAGCCCTGCGTCGCGGGACGAAGACCATCGAGGTCCGGCCGGAGGCCCAGGCCCGGTTCGTCGACCGGATCCACAGCCGCATGGCCGACAGCATCTGGCAGGCCGGGGGCTGCCGGAGCTGGTACCTCGACGCGAGTGGGCGCAACAACACCCTCTGGCCCGACTCGGTCATGGCGTATCGCCGGAGCGCCCGCCGGGCCCGGCTGGGGGATTACAGGCTCGGCTGATCGCGGCCTGCGCGCGCCGTCCCGGATCCACCCGTTCCGCCCGCAAGGACGGAGCGGGGGTGATCCGGCGCGCGGTGTCAGAATGCGAAGCCGGCTTCCGCCGCGAAGGCCTCGAGACCGGGCAGCGACGCGTCGAACAGCGGACGGGCCCCGAACGCGTCGCCGGCACGCACGAAGAGCGTGACCTTGGCGTTGCGGTGCGGGCCGAACACGCAGACCAGGCGGCCGTCATCCTTGAGCTGGTTCAGCAGCGCCTGCGGCCGGACCTCGACGCGGCCGTTGATCAGGATGACGTCGAAGGGCCCCTGCTTGGGCGCGCCGGCGGCAATCGGGCCTTCGATAACCTGTGCGGAGGCGCCGAGCCGGGTGCGCGCCGCCTCGGCGAGGTCGGGCACCGATTCCAGCGCCGTGACCTGCGCGCCGAGCTGCGCCATGACCGCCGCCGCGTAGCCGGTGCCGGTGGCGACGTCGAGGGCGGCGACGCCCGGCCGGATCCGCAGGGCCTGGATCATCCGGGCCACGACCATCGGGGCCGGCATGCAGCGGGTCTCGCCGCCGGCCTCACCGAGGCTCAGGGTCTGGTCGATATACGCGAAGGGCTCGCGGCCCTTCGGCACGAAGTCCTCACGCGGCACGGTGTCGAACGCGTCGAGCACCGTGTTGTCGTTCACGTCGAAGGTCCGCAACTGGCAGTCGACCATCATCCGCCGCGCCTGCGCGTAATCGATCATCGATACGTGTCCTCGAACCGGATCGGAACGCCGCGTCGGCCGGGCTCCGGCGGACGGCCGGCAGCCCCGGCCAAGCCTAAGCTTCCCGGACGGGGGGCGTTTTCGGAGATCATTGCCCAAAACGCAAGGTGAGCCGACACGGCAGCCGACGTCGGTCGCGGAGGACACGGCAGCGCGCGTAATCCCGGGCCGCGTTACGGCGGCCGCGGAGTGTCGCCTCGGCGCCCCCAATCCCGGTCGCGCTCTCCAGCCGACCGTTGAATAAAGAGTGCAGAGCGAGCGGGCGGTCCGTGAGACCGTCCCCACCGGGAGACACCATGACGCCGATCCGCCAGCCGATTCTGATCCGCAGCCTCACCGCGGCCCTCGCCGGCCTGAGTTTCGGCCTGATGGACCACGGCCGCGCCGCGGCACAGGAGACGGCCGCCACCGCGGCCCCGCCGCCCAGCGTCCAGGTCGACCGCGGTTCGGCGCTCTACGGCCGCCCCGAGGGCGGCGCCGCAGCCAAGCTCGCGCCGGTGGCGGGGCCGCCGTTGGCGGTCGCGGCCGCCAAGCTGCCGCTCGACAAGCTGAAGGTGCCGGAGGGCTTCAAGATCGAGGTCTATGCCAGCGGCCTCGCCAACGCCCGTGAGATGACCCAGGCGCCGGACGGCACGCTGTACGTGGGCACCCGGACGGTGGGGAAGGTCTACGCGGTGCTTCCGAAGGCGGATGGGGACGGCAAGCGCGAGGTGAAGACCATCGCGTCGGGCCTGCATCGGCCGAACGGCGTCGCCTACCACGACGGCGCGCTGTACGTCGCCGAGCTCTCGAAGATCTGGCGCTACGACGACATCGCGAACCACCTCGACGGCGCGGCGAAGCCGACCCTGGTCTATGACGACCTGCCGAAGGACGAGGCCCATGGCTGGAAGTTCATCGCCATCGGCCCGGACAACAAGCTCTACGTGCCGGTCGGTGCCCCGGGCAACATCGTGATGCCGCCGGACACCCACGCGCAGATCCGGCGCATGGACCTCGACGGCAAGAACGCCGAGGTGATCGCCCGCGGCGTGCGCAACACCGTCGGGTTCGACTGGAACCCGAAGACCAAGCAGCTCTGGTTCACCGATAACGGCCGCGACTGGGTCTCGGAGGACATCCCGAACGACGAGCTGAACGTGCTCACGGAGCCGGGCAAGCAGCATTTCGGCTATCCGTACTGCCACCAGGGCACGTTCACGGATCCGGAATACGGCTGGGGTCATTCCTGCTCGGAATTCACCGCGCCGGCGGCGCTCCTCGGCCCGCACACGGCTTCCCTCGGCCTGCGGTTCTACACCGGCACGCAGTTCCCGGAGGCCTACCGGGACGCGATGTTCGTCGCCCGGCACGGCTCGTGGAACCGCACCGCCAAGCTCGGTGGCGACGTGGTCGTGGCCAAGCCCGGACCGGACGGCAAGACCGCAGCAACGGAGCCGTTCCTGACCGGCTTCCTCCAGGACAACAAGTATGTCGGCCGCCCGGTGGACGTGCTGGTCGCCAAGGACGGATCGCTGCTCGTGTCCGACGACTACAACGGCGCGATCTACCGCGTCAGCTACGGCCGGTGATGCGCCGCCACCTCCGGTCGATCTGCGGGCTGGCCCCTGCCCTCGGCGGGCTGCTCTCGGCGGGTGCGGCGCTTGCCGCCCCGGACGCGGCGCTGCAGGAGCGCCTCGCCCCCTGTATCGGCTGCCACGGTGCGGGCATGTCTGCGACGGAGGGCGTGCCCTCGCTCGGGGGGCAGCTTCCGGACTACGTGGTGACGCAGCTCTTCCAGTTCCGGGAGAAGCAGCGGGAGGCGCCGCCGATGAACGAGGTGGCTGCCGGATTCTCCGACGACGACCTGCGCAGCTACGCCGACGCGGTGGCGACGCTGCCGCCGCCCGCCTGGTCCGGTCCGCCGGCCGATGCGGCTCTGACAGCACGGGCCCAGGCACTGGTCGCCAAGCACCAGTGCAATTCCTGCCATGGACCGGATCTCGCGGGTCGGGACGCGATCCCGCGGATCCGGGCACAGCGCGAGGACTACCTCGCCAAGGCGCTCGCCGGCTACAAGTCGAACGCCCGGCCCGGCTACGATCCCGCCATGAACGAGGCGGCGCAGGGCCTGAGCGAGGCCGACATCAAGGATCTGGCGGCCTACGTGTCGCGGCTCTGAGGGCGGGCTCGGGCGCTTCCCCGCCTCCTCTCATCCTGAGGTGAGCGCGAAGCGGGCCTCCAAGGCGTAATCCAGGGATCGCGCGGCCGGCTGAAGCCCCAATCCGAGGCTTGCGCCGCGCTCCGGCCCCTCAGGATGACGGGGGCTTATGGGACCGCTCTTCCGGTCCCGTCACCGCACGACCCGCAGTGAGTCGCCTTTCGCGAGCGCCCCGCCGGCGATCACCTCCGCGTAGACGCCGAGGTCGCGGTGGCCGAGGCGGGCGTCGAGCGTCCAGGGGATGTCGCAGTCGCGGATGCCGCTGGTCGGCTCGACGTTTGTCGCCGCGCACCGCACCGTCCGTTTGGTGATCTTGAGCCGCAGCCCGCTCGGCGCCTCGACCACCTGGCCGACCATCTCCAGTTCGGCGAAGGGGTCGAGCCCCTCGACGAGCAGGTTGCCGCGGAAGCGCAGCGGGTCCACGGGCACGCCGAGATAATCCTCCACCGCCGCCACGCTCGCACGGTTGATGAGCGACACGTAGCCGGTTGGGGAATCCGTGAACCGGTATTGCGGCGGGGCGGCGAGCACCTTCGGTTCGCCCCGCAGGCTCCCGGGGATGAACCGCCGCATCAGATCCGCAAGCCCCTCTCGCCCGGCCTCGGTGTCGAGGTTGAAGGCCTGCGGCTCGCCATGGCCCTCGACGGTGAGAGTCGTCGTAGCATCCTCGTAGCGGGTGCGCAGGCGGGCGAGCGCCTCGTCACGCATGAGCATCAGGTACTTCGTCTTCGGCTGATGGCGGGGCGCCACCGCGTTGAAGCCCGAGGGCCCGTTCTCGATGGCGTAGAGCCGGTCGCCCGGGAAGAAGCCGCTGGTCTCGAGGTCCGCCCGCTCGACGGGTTCGGGACTCAAGCCCTTCACCGGATAGCGGTAGAGAGCGCTGACATGAATCAATGCGGTCATGCGCGAAGCGTGGCCCTGAAATGATCCGTCACGCAAGAGCCTCATCGCCCCTTGTGGTGCCCAATTGCAACACCACATCGGGATCACCGGCGGCCGCCAATGGCGCCGGGGCCCTCGCGCGGCGGATAGCCGGAGGGCGACGTTTCGGTGGCGCCGCGCCTCTCATCGGGCGGCGGATGCCGGTACGGGAGGGTTGTGCATGAACTTCGAAAAGTACACCGAGCGCGCCCGCGGCTTCGTGCAGGCGGCTCAGAACCTCGCGATGCGCGAGGGACATCCCCAGCTTCAGCCGGGTCACCTGCTCAAGGTGCTGCTCGACGATCCGGAAGGCCTCTGCGCCGGCCTGATCGACCGCGCGGGCGGGCAGTCGCGGGTGGCGCTGGCTCAGACCGAGCAGTGGCTCGCCAAGCAGCCGAAGGTCTCCGGCAACGCGGCCGCCCCGCAGGCGACGCGCGAGCTGATGCGCCTGTTCGACACCGCCGAGAAGGCCGCCGAGAAGGCGGGCGATTCCTACGTCACGGTGGAGCGGCTGCTCCTCGCCCTGGCGGTGGAGAAGGATTCCGAGGCCGGCCGCGCGCTCCAGGCGGCGGGTGTGACCCCCGCCTCGCTGAATGCGGCGATCAACGCGCTGCGCAAGGGCCGCACCGCCGACAACGCCTCAGCCGAGAACGCCTACGACGCCCTGAAGAAGTATGCCCGCGACCTCACCGAGGCCGCCCGGGACGGCAAGCTCGACCCGGTGATCGGCCGCGACGAGGAGATCCGGCGGACCATCCAGGTCCTGTCCCGGCGCACCAAGAACAATCCGGTGCTGATCGGTGAGCCCGGCGTCGGCAAGACCGCCATCGTCGAGGGTCTGGCCCTGCGCATCGTCGACGGCGACGTGCCGGAGAGTCTCCGGGACAAGAGCCTGCTCGCCCTCGACATGGGCGCGCTGATCGCGGGCGCGAAGTATCGGGGCGAGTTCGAGGAGCGGCTGAAGGGCGTGCTCTCCGAGGTCACCGCGGCAGAGGGCAGCATCATCCTGTTCATCGACGAGATGCACACGCTGGTCGGCGCCGGGAAGGCGGACGGGGCGATGGACGCCTCGAACCTGCTGAAGCCGGCGCTCGCCCGCGGCGAGCTGCACTGCGTCGGCGCGACCACGCTCGACGAGTACCGCAAGCACGTCGAGAAGGACGCGGCGCTCGCCCGGCGATTCCAGCCGGTCTTCGTGTCAGAGCCGACCGTGGAGGACACGGTCTCGATCCTGCGCGGCCTGAAGGAGAAGTACGAGCAGCACCACGGCGTGCGCATCCAGGATTCGGCCCTGGTGGCGGCGGCGACGCTCTCGAACCGCTACATCACCGACCGGTTCCTGCCCGACAAGGCCATCGACCTCATGGACGAGGCCGGCTCGCGCCTGCGCATGCAGGTCGATTCGAAGCCCGAGGAGCTCGACAACATCGACCGGGAGATCGTCCGGCTGAAGATCGAGGCCGAGGCGCTCAAGAAGGAGACCGATTCCGCCTCCCGCGACCGGCTGGTCCGGCTGGAGAAGGAACTCGGCGACCTGGAGGAGCGCTCGGCGGCGATCACCGCCCGCTGGAAGGCCGAGAAGGACAAGCTCGGCACCGCGGCCGCCTTGAAAAAGAAGCTCGACGAGGCCCGCAACGAGCTCGCCGCGGCGCAGCGCCAGGGTCAGTATCAGCGCGCGGGCGAGCTCGCCTACGGGGTCATCCCGGGCCTGGAGAAGCAGCTCGCCGAGATCGAGGCCAAGGCCGATGCCAAGTCGGAGAACGGCCGCGACGCGATGATGGAGGAGGCCGTCACCCCCGCCCACATCGCCGGGGTCGTCTCCCGCTGGACCGGCGTGCCGGTGGACAAGATGCTGGAGGGCGAGCGCGAGAAGCTGCTGGCCATGGAGGAGGCGCTCGCCAAGCGCGTCGTCGGCCAGCGCGAGGCGGTGGAGGCGGTCTCGACCGCGGTCCGGCGCGCCCGCGCCGGGCTTCAGGATCCGAACCGGCCGATCGGCTCGTTCATGTTCCTCGGCCCCACGGGCGTCGGCAAGACCGAGCTGACCAAGGCGCTCGCCGGCTTCCTCTTCGACGACGATACGGCGCTCGTGCGCATCGACATGTCCGAGTACATGGAGAAGCACGCGGTCGCCCGGCTGATCGGCGCGCCTCCCGGTTATGTCGGCTACGAGGAGGGCGGTGCGCTGACCGAGGCCGTGCGGCGCCGGCCCTATCAGGTCGTGCTGTTCGACGAGGTCGAGAAGGCGCATCCGGACGTGTTCAACGTCCTGCTGCAGGTTCTCGACGACGGGCGGCTCACCGACGGCCAGGGGCGGACGGTCGACTTCCGCAACACGCTGCTGATCATGACCTCGAATCTCGGGTCCGAGTATCTGGTGAACCAGCCTGCGGGCGAGGACACCGACGCGGTCCGCGACGAGGTGATGGGCGTGGTGCGGGGCCACTTCCGGCCGGAATTCCTGAACCGGGTCGACGAGATCATCCTGTTCCACCGCCTTGCGCGGTCGGAGATGGGGGCGATCGTCGAGATCCAGCTCGGGCGGCTGCAGAAGTTGCTGGACGAGCGCAAGATCACCCTGGAGGTCGACGAGGAGGCCAAGACCTGGCTCGCCGACAAGGGCTACGATCCGGCCTACGGGGCGCGGCCGCTCAAGCGGGTGATCCAGAAGAATGTCCAGGATCCGCTGGCCGAGCTGGTGCTCTCGGGCAAGATCCATGACGGCGAGAAAGTGCCGGTTCGCCTGGGCGCGCTGGGCCTGATGATCGGCGACGTCACGGTCGGAGCCGAGCGGCGGCCGGTCAACGCGACGCTGAACTGATCCTGAGACAGACGATCGGGTGGCGCGCCCACACAGGGTGCGCCGCCTTTTCCGTCTCGGCTTCGTTCCACCGGCCCTCGCGACGCGATCGCGATCCCGAGTGACGACGCGTGCCGTATCGGCCGCCAGCGTCACGATGAGCTAGTTGCCTGGACAGCGCGGACGGGCCTGGGGATCCTGGCGGCATGCGTCGCGCCCACGCCGCCCTGATTCTCGCCGAACCCCGCGTCGCTGCGGCGGACCATCACCCGCCGCCCGTCGCGGCTGCCCTCGCCAGGGCCAAGGCCTCCTGCGGATCCGAGGCGGCAACGCACGAGCCCGATGTCATCACGCGGCGGGCCGTCAACGGCAGCGCTATGGCCGACGTCGTCCTGCGTTTGAGTGCCGTTCCGTGCGGTGATGACGCCGCATCGGACGGCGGCACCGCAGGCTGCGAGATGCGGGTCTCCGCATCGAAGAAGGACGAGTTCGTCGAGGCCGTCGATCCGATCGCCTTCTGGAGCGGGAGCACAGACAGCCGGATACGCTAGCGTGCAGCCGCGGGCCGCAGCATGTCGACGAGGCACTGCGCATTCGTTCAGCGGCATCCGTGCCGCATGGGGGCGTGCTCCGGTCCGGACAGCAGGCGAGCTCCGACCGCGATCGGTTTGCGGCCGCGGGCGTCACGCAGCCTTTGCCGGACGGCGCACGGTCGGCCAGAGTGGCATCGTGCTCGGCGGAGTGCCCCCTGACGGGAGACAGGCGAATTGATCCCATCGCATCTGATCTTAGCCGGAGCCCTGTTGGCCATGATCGCAGCCGCGCCGCCCCTGATGGCAGCCCCCGACGGCATCCGCGCCGTAACCCTTTCGAGCGGCGGCCTTGCCGAAGTGACCCTGGTTCATGCGGTCGACGGCGATACGACGATCGGGCTCAACGTCAGGCCAGAGCAGATCGACGACATCCTCAAGAGCCTCGTCGTGCGTGATCCGCTGGGCACCGTCGGTGCCCTGCGTCTGGACGGGGTGGATCAGGTCGACGAGACGCTGCGGACGATGCCGTTCACCGCGGACGATCTGTCCGCGCCGGCGCGCCTCGTGGGGAAGCTGCAGGGCATTCCAGTCAAGATCCAGAGCGCCGGGCGCACGCTCGAAGGCCGGGTGCTCGGCGTATCCGAGCGCAATGCCGGAACCGAGGCGGGCGAGGTCGCGATCCTGACCGTGCTGACCGGGTCGGGCACGCTCGAATCCGTGCCGATCGAGGACGGCGCGACCGTGACGATCCAGGATCCGGTCATGGCGGCCAGGATCGCCGCGGCCGTCGACGCGGCCGGCAAGGCCAAGGTCGGCGATGCCCACCGGGTCGAGATCGATGTCGCGGGACGCGGCCGGCGCGAGGTCCGGTTGACCTACGTCGTCGCCGCGCCCGTCTGGAAGACGAGCTATCGCATCGTCGACGGCGGCGAAGGCCGGGCGAATCTGCAGGCCTGGGCGGTCCTCGAGAATGCCCTCGGCGCGGACTGGAAGGGCGTCGACGTCACCCTGTCGTCCGGATCGCCGGTGGCGCTCCTCCAGCGCCTGCACCGGCGCTACTGGCGCACGAGACCGGAGGCGCCGGTGATGGTCGACGATGTCGGCATGCCCGATCTCGACCAGGGCACGGTCGCTCCGAAGACGCTGTCCCGTCTGCGTGCCCCCGCGGCGCCCGCTGCCGCTGTGCCCCTTCCGGCTCCGATGGCGCGCCTCGACGCGCGCCTGGACGCTGCGGAATCCGGCTACGAGGCGGCGGCCGCGACGGCGACTGCCGGGGCCAGCGAGGGAGATGTGTCGGCCAACTTCACGCTGCCGCATCCGGTCGATCTCCGCGCCGGCGGCACGCTGTCCGTGCCGTTCATCGATACCGAGATCGAGGCCGAGCGGATCGCCCTCTGGAAACCGGGTCAGGGGATCCATCCGATCGCGGCCCTCAGGATCCGCAACGGCACCGCCGCGATGCTGCCCGCCGGTCTCATCACCCTCTACGACCGCAAGGCCGGCTACCTCGGGGATGCGCGCCTGCCCGCGACCCCCGTCGGCGAGCAGCGGCTGGCCAGCTTCGCCGTCGACCGGAAGGTCGCCGTCCAGGCGGAGACGAAGCCGAGCGAGGCCTTGACCAAGATCACGGTGGTCGACGGCGTGGCGCGCGCGACGATGATTGCCCGTGAGGTCACCACCTACACGATCAAGGGTGCGCCGGACGCCGCCCGGGCCGTCATCATCGAGCATCCCCGACGCGATGGCTGGACCTTCACGTCCTCCGCCCGCGACAGCGAAACCCCCACGGCCTATCGTCTCAAGGTCGCGGTTCCCGCCGGCGGGTCGGCGGAGACCCAGGCCGTGTTCGAACGCGTTCAGATCGATGCCTACGATCTCGTCGATGCCGATGAGGCGCTGCTGGTCCGCTGGGCCTCCCTCGCCGCCGAACCGGACCTCGGCGGCAAGCTCAGGACCCTTTCGCAGGTCCGCGCGGAGGTTGCCGCGGCGACGCGCACCGTCGAGGAGATCGGCGAGCGCGCGGCGAAGGTGCAGGCCGAGCAGGAGCGCATCCGCAGCAATCTCGGCGCCGTCCCCAAGGACAGCGAACTGGCGCGGCGCTATCTCACCCGTATGGGCGCCCAGGAAGACGAACTGGCGAAGCTGGCCGCCGCCCGGGCCGGGGCCGAGAGCGAGCTGAAGGCCGCACAGGCGCGGATCCGGACGCTGATCGCGGCGCTCTGACCGCCCGTCCCGGATCCGTTCGCGGTCCGGGCCCGAAGTCCCGTCCGCGAAGGGCGTCCCGCGATCCGGGCGCCCGCCTCCGGGATGATGTCCTAGGCCCGGCGGATCGCCGCGGCCAGATCGGCCGCCTGATCGCGATCCCGACACACCAGCCAGAGATCGTCGTGAGCGGACAGCTCAGCGTCGAACAGGTCGACGAAGGCGGCCGGCGGATCCCCGAGGTCGGGCCAGTGATACAGGCCGAAACCCAGCGCCTCGAACAGGGGCAGGATCGGGCCCAGGTCCCACAAGCGGTTGTTGCTCAGGGTCGCGTCGAGGCGTCCCGTGGCCAGGAGCGCGGCATCCGAGATCGCGCCGCCCTCGCTCCAGGGGAACCAGCCGCAGCCGTAATCCAGGGTGTAGCGCTGCGCCGTGACCGACAGCCAGCCGACATGGCCGGTCCGGCGCTCCGGCCGGTGGAGCGGGCGCAACGCCGCAATCATGCGGCCGCCGCGGGTCGGCGCCCAGAAGGCCCGGCCCTCACTGGCCGCGAGCAGGATGCCCTCCGTCGCCTCCGCCGGGATGCTCCGGGCCGGCGCTGAGCGGTCTTCGTTCCAGGCCGGCAGGCTCATCACGCAGCTCCGGGGCCAGCCCGTGCGGCAGGCCGCAACCATCACGCCCCAGCCCGACAGGCCGCCCGCGAAGGGTCGGGTGCCGTCGATCGGATCGCCCACGAAGGTCCAGGCATCCCGGGCGAGCAGCGCCCGGGCCGCCGCCTGTCCCAGATCCTCGGCGGTCTCCTCCTCGATCAAATCAGGGCCGAACCGCGCGTGCATCAGCTGGCTGACGGCGAGGTCGGCCTCGGTCAGGGCCTGGCCGAGATCCGGGCCCTTGTTGGTCATGTCCAGGCCCGTCGCCCGCATGGTCAAGGCCAGGGGTGCGGCCTCCTCGGCGAAGGCCAGCATCTGCGCGAGGACATCGGATTCGGACGTGTCGGACGAGGTCATGCGGCGAACAAGTCGGGGCTTCGGAGCATCAGGGCCTGGACCAGGACCAGCGTCTTGAGATCGGGCAGGCGACCGGCACGGGCCTGATCGCCCAGCGTGGCGAGGGGCACTTCGAGGGCGAGAACCTGCTCGCCCTCTTCGTGGAGGCCGCCGCCGGATCCGACCCGGTCGGAGGCGCCGTAGGGCGCAAGGTAGAGCCAGAGCCGCTCCGAAGAGATGCTCGGCATGCTGTAGGCATGCACCACCGGCTCGAGATCCCGAAGGCGGACGCCCGCCTCCTCCATCGCCTCGCGGATCGCGGTCTCCTCCGGCGCGGCGCCGTCGAGGCCGCCCGCGGGCGCCTCGTCGAGATCGGCCGGCTCGCCCCAGAAAGCCGGGCCGACCCGCGCCTGCCGCACGAGCAGCGCCACGCGCCGAACGGGATCGTAGGGCAGCACGCAGGCCGCCTCGCCGTGATCCTCCAGCGCCCGCCGGACGGTGCTCCCGTCCGGCAGCGTCAGCGTGGCAATGCCGAAGGTGTTCCAGCCGCGGTGGATCACCTCCAGCGGCAGGGCAGGCGCGGCCTCGGTCATGTCCCGGTCAGCGCTTCGTGCTGGAAGCGGTCTGGCCGAACATCACCTTCTTGGCGTCCTCGCTCATGGTCTTGCCGTAGTCGGGATTGACCTCCGGGGCGCGGGCATAGGCCGCCTTCGTGGCCGGCCGCTCGGCGATCGCCGTGAACCAGCGCTTCAGGTTCGGATGCTCATCGAGGTTCTGGCCCTGCTTCTCGTAGGGCACGATCCAGGGGTAGCAGGCCATGTCGGCGATGGAATAATCAGGGCCGGCGACGAAGGCGCGATCGGCCAGGCGCCGGTCGAGGACGCCATAGAGCCGGTTGGTCTCGTTAACGTAGCGCTTGATCGCGTAGTCGATCTTCTCCGGCGCATATTGCGAGAAGTGGTGGTTCTGGCCGAGCATCGGGCCGAGGCCACCCATCTGCCAGAACAGCCATTGCAGCACCTCTGCCCGGCCGCGCAGATCCCCCGGAATGAAGCGCCCGGTCTTCTCGGCGAGGTAGAGCAGGATTGCTCCCGATTCGAACAGCGAGACCGGCGCGCCGCCGCCGGCCGGCTCGTCGTCGACGATCGCCGGCATCCGGTTGTTGGGCGCGATCTTGAGAAAATCCGGATTAAACTGCTCGCCCTTACCAATATTTACCGGGTGAATGCGGTAGGCAAGCCCCGCCTCTTCGAGAAACATCGTGATCTTATGGCCGTTCGGCGTCGGCCAGTAGTGGAGTTCGATCATCGGCTGGTGTCCCGTTATGCCCCGGCGGACGGGAAGTGGGTCGGCGCGGCGCTCCGGTCAAGCACGCGACCGGCGGCGCGGGCGAGCCGCGGTATCCCGGCGTGGCCTCATCCGCCGGCGCAGCCCTGGACCTCGACGTAGAGGGCATAGAGCGACTGGCTCGCCGCCATGAACAGGCGGTTGCGGTGCCGGCCGCCGAAACAGAGGTTGGCACAGCGCTCCGGCAGGCGGATGCGCCCGATCGGCCGGCCGTCGGGATTGAACACCATGACGCCGTCCAGGGCGTCGTCACCCATGCCCCAGCCGCACCAGAGATTTCCGTCGACGTCGCAGCGCAGCCCGTCCGGCGTGCCCGGCCCGGCATCGATCAGCACGCGCCGGCCCGAAAGGGCACGGCCGCCGGCCACGTCGTAGGCGACGATCCGCCGGGTCGGCCGCCCGCGCGACTCCACGAGGTAGAGCACGCGGCCATCGGGGGAGAAGCACAGGCCGTTGGGGCCGGCGAGGTCGGTGGCCACCGTCTCCAGCACGCCGGTAACCGGGTCGAGCCGATAGACGTTCTGCGGCAGTTCGGCCCCGGCGCGGGCGCCCTCGTAGAACCCCGCGATGCCGAAGGGCGGATCGGTGAACCAGACCGCACCGTCGGCGGCCGTTACGACGTCGTTGGGCGAGTTCAGCCGCCGGCCCTCGAACGCGTCCGCGAGCACGGTGATCGCGCCGTCATGCTCGGTCCGGGTGACCCGACGGTTCCCGTGCTCGCAGGTAACGAGCCGCCCTTGACGGTCGCGGGTGTTGCCGTTGGCGAAGCCGGACGGCTTCCGGTAGAGGCCGACCGCGCCGCTCTCCTCATCCCAGCGCAGGATGCGGTCGTTGGGGATGTCGCTCCACAGCAGGTAGCGACCGTCGCCGAACCAGACCGGGCCCTCGCACCAGCGGAAGCCGGTGGCGAGGCGCTCCACCGCCGTGTTGAACACCCGGTAACGGGCGAAGGCGTCGTCGAGGATCTCGACCGCCGGATCGGGATAGCGCGGGCTCGGTGTCCACACGGGAAGGTCCATGTCGCTCGCGGCAATCGTCGCGGTTTCGGCGCCCGCCGGCAAGGGTCATCAAGGGCCAACAACCGCCCCCGCATGGCCGAAGGCCCGACGGTGGCGACGAGGGCCGGTGTTCCCGGCGCGGCGATCCGTAACGCCCCATCCTCCACCCCCCAGTGATGGTGAACGCTGGTTCGTCAGCAGGGAGGCCCGGCCCTCGTCCCGAATCGGACGCTATCGCCCCGTGAATTGTCTGACAAGTCGGCCGGGCGCTGCAGGCGCGCCGGAAGCACGCAGGCGGGGGAATGGGCCACCGGCGCACCGCGCCTTGCGGGGGACCGGCGGAACCGCTACGGCATTGAGGCCGTGTGGCAGTCGGGGTGTAGCGCAGTCTGGTAGCGCACCTGGTTTGGGACCAGGGGGTCGTAGGTTCGAATCCTATCGCCCCGACCATTCGATCAGGAGCTTGTCGAGTCCGATGCCGAGCGCCCGCATCTTCCGTCCGTCTCGGGATGCCACGCAGTCGGGCCTCGCCCGGACCAAGCAGTGGGTTCTGGAATTCGACCAGACCAGCCCGCGCGAGATCGATCCGCTGATGGGGTGGAACGGCTCCTCCGACATGCTTCAGCAGGTCCGCCTGGAATTCGACACCGAGGCGGAGGCCGTCGCCTACGCGAAGCGCGAGGGCATCGCCTTCCGCGTCGAGCAGCCGGCCAAAGTGGTCCAGCGCAAGGGCCTGTCCTATTCCGACAATTTCAAATTCAACCGCACGGCGCCGTGGACGCATTGAGTCCGGCGAGTTCGGATCAGGCTGTCCGGCGCGCCTTCCAGGCCGGGTAAGGCGAATCGCCCGGCGGACGGATCTGGCTGATCCGCATCGGCTGCGCATCGAGGGGCTGGCAGAGTTCGGCGTAGATCGTCGCGCTGCCGGCACCGTAGGTCTCGGCCTCCTCAGCCGAGAAGGCGAAATAGCCTTCCTTGAAGCCGGCAAGCCGCATCGCCGCGTGACACATGGGGCACGGGCGGCCGCTCGCGTACATCACGCAGTCGCCGAGATCGCGCCGGCCGAGCAGGCGGCTGGCTTCGCGCAGCGCAACCATCTCGGCATGGGCGCTCGGATCGTTGGTGGCGTGCACGGTGTTGGCCGCGCGGACCAGCACGGTGCCGTCCTGCACGATCACCGCGCCGTAAGGGGCGCCGCCGGCCTCGACATTGGCCTCGGCGAGGGCGACCGCCTCGCGGATATGATCTTCGTGCATCCCCATGGACGATCCCCTCTGCGCTGGCGCGGCAACGCCGGGCGCGGCGGGAAGTTCAGCGACCGGGGCCTCAGAACGCGTAGCGCACGGTGCAGTAGGGCATGGCCTCGGCCAGCAGGGCCTTGAACCGGACGAGCCACCGGCCCTTCCAGCCGGCCCGGTAGCGCAGGTTCGTGCCCCCGCCCTCGGAAACCTTCGCCTCCTGAATGTCCGGCCGCCAGAGCAGGTCCTCGGCCTTCGGGTGCCAGCCGAGATTGACCGCATGCAGATCCGCATTGTGGGTCAGCATGATGATCTCGCACTTGAGCTGCGCCTTGGCGGCGTCGGACAGGGTCGCGTCGATCTCGGCAAACAGGGCCCGCCAGTCCGCCTCCCAGTCCTCGTACAGGATCACGGGCGAGAAATTGACGTGGACTTCGTAGCCGGCGGCCACGAAGTCGTCGATGGCGGCGATCCGCTCCGGGATCGGGGCGGTGCGCACGTCCACGATCCGGGCGATCCGCGCCGGCATGAGCGAGAAGCGGATCCGCGTCTTGCCTTGCGGATCGTAGGCCAGGAGATCGCGGTTCACGGCCTTGGTGGCGAAGGAGGCCTTGGCGTTGGGCAGGGTGCGAAACAGCGCGATCAGGGCGCGTACGCCGCCACTGACCGCCGCATCCACCGAGAGGTCGCCGTTCTCGCCGATGTCGTAGACCCAGTATTCCGGGTCGATCGGATCCGGCGCCGACAGGCGTCCCTGACGGCCGGCGTGCCGGGCGATCGCCGCGCAGGCCTGCTCGACGTTCACGAACAGCGAGATCGGGTTGGAGAAGCCCTTGCGGCGCGGCACGTAGCAATAGGCGCAGGCCATGGCGCAGCCGTTGGAGGTCGAGGGCGCGATGAAATGGGCGCTCCGGCCGTTGGGGCGCATCGCGAGACCCTTCTTCACGCCGAGGACCAGGGTCGAGCGCTTGATCCGCACCCAATCCTCCACCGATCCCGCATTGCCGTGGAGTTCCGGGATGTTCCAGTGCGACGGCACGACGATGCGCTCGGCGTCCGGGAAACGGGCCAGGATCTCCCCGCCGAGCGGAAAGTCGCGGACGGCAGGCTCGTGGTAGATCGTCCGGATATCGAGCAGGTCGCGGGTGAGGGCCATGGACGATCCGGGGCCCGGGAGCGGCCCGCGTGTCGATATGGTGCTTTCGGGCGCAACCGGAATGCCCCGCGCGCCGGCGCTTCTGCGCATCCGCAGCGCGAAAAGATCGAGATCGCTTGCGGTGGTCGATGATCGTTCAACGATATCTAACGATTCGCTGTCATGAGTCGCTCAGCTTTGAGTGGACATATGATGATCGCTTGGGACCAGGAGAGATCCGGGCCAGGCTCACCCGGCTCCGGTGAATCTCTCGACCCTGCGGATCCGAGGTGGGACGCGCTGGTCCGGCGGGACCAGCTCGAGGCCATGCGCGGGACCGTGCTGGCGGCCATCCCCGTCAACATGCTGCTCGGGCTGGCGAGCATCCTGGTCGCCTATCGGAGCGGGCACGGCGCCCTGGGGGCCGCCTGGTTTGCGGCATCGACCTGCGTCAATCTCCTGCGGATCGTGCTGTGTCGGATCCCCTGCCTCGGCCTCGCGCTGACCGCCGACATGACGCCGAGCCTGGCCGCGACCGCCGCGCGCTCCGTCGACCGGCACCTGCGCGTCTGCACGCTCGCGGCGTTTCTCTCCGGCCTGGTCTGGGCTTGCCAGCCGCTCCTGTCCGCCGGCTACACCTCGCCCGAGACCCTGTTCTATCTCACGATCACCTGCGGCGTGACCGCCGGGGCGGTGACGCACGGGATTGCCTATGCGCGCATTCCGATCGCCTTCATCGCTCTGCCGCTGCTGTCGGTCTCCGTCTGCCTGACCTATGCGGGTGACTTCGACCGTAACTGCCTTGCGGCCTGCGTCGCCCTCTATCTCATGGCGCTGACGCACACCGCGTTCCGGAGCCAGGCCGTGTTCCGCCAGGCAAGCCGGCTCAAGAACGAGGCCCATGCCCTCGCCCGGTCGCGGGCCGAAGCGCATGCCAGCGCCAGCGCCCTCGTCGACGAGATGCGGTGGCGCGCCACGCACGACGACCTCACCGGCCTGCTGAACCGCGCGGGATTCCTCCAGGCGGCGGAAAGCCGGCTCCACAGCGGGACGCTCAGCCTGCTGCTGCTCGACCTCGACGGCTTCAAGTTCGTCAACGACGTCTACGGACACAAGGCGGGCGACCGGGTGCTCGTCGAAGTGGCGCGCCGGCTGAGGGATGCGCTGCCGGAGAACGGCCTTGCGGCCCGGCTCGGCGGCGATGAATTCGCCGTGCTTTACGATCCTGCCACCTCCGGTCTGGCCCACGACGTCATGGCGGCCAACTTCATCACGGCCGTGGCACACCCGTTCGACGGTTTCGACGCGGGCCGGCTCGGGGTCAGCATCGGCGTCCATGCCGGTCCGGAGCCCAGTCTGACCGAGATGCTGAGCTGCGCCGACGAGGCCCTCTACGCCGCGAAGGCCGGAGGCCGGAATCGCTTCCGGGTGTTCGATGCGGGCCTGCGCGAGGGCCTGCAGATGCGGCGCGACCTGGAGCGCGACCTGTCGCAGGCCCTGGTCGAGAACGCGCCCAGGGTCTGGTTTCAGCCGATCTACGCCGCGGATGGCCACACGCTGGTCGGGCTGGAGGCGCTGATCCGCTGGGAGCATCCGCGGCTCGGCTGGATCGCCCCGCCGGACCTGATCGCCGCCGCCGCGATGGCGGGCCTGACCGAATCGCTGCTCCGCTACATCCTTGAGCAGGTCTGCGCGATGCTGGAAATCCTGCGCAGCCGTGGCCTCGATGGGGTCCGCGTGGCGATGAACGTCTCGCCCCGGGAGATGGCGCAGGTTCCGGTGGACGAGATCGTCATCGAGCGCCTGGGCCTGCTCGACCTGCCGCCCACCATGCTCGAGATCGAGATCACCGAGGAGACCGCCCTCGACATCGGCGCGGTTCAGGGGAAGCTGCAGGCCCTGTCGCGCGCCGGCATCCGGATCACTCTGGACGATTTCGGCATCGGCTACTCGTCGCTCTCCTCCCTGCGGCAGCTCAAGGCGGATCGGATCAAGATCGACCGAAGTTTCGTGACCGGGCTCGGCACATGCGACGACAAGCGCGGGCTCGTCCTCGCCGTCCTGGGCCTCGGGCGCCTGCTCGGTCTCGACGTCGTGGCGGAGGGCGTGGAATCGGTCGACGACCTGCACATCCTCCAGGCGATGGGTTGCCCGTTCCTGCAGGGCTATTATCTCGGCCGTCCGATGCCGGTGGAGGCCATGGAAGACACGCTGCTCGTCACGCGCATCGCGGCGGCCTGAAACCCGCAGTCGCCGCGGAGCTTCCGAACCGGATCAGAAGCGCTTCGCGCCCGCCGGCCGGCGGCGCAGGAACCGGCGCGTCGCCACGCGCCACAGGCGGTCGGGAATTCCGTAGAGCCAGACCAGCCCGGCGACCACGGCGACCGCCAGCAGGAACAGCCACGCCAGACATTCGAGGACGGGACCCGGTGCCGGCCCGGACTCCGCCCGGTCATACCAGAGGGGATCGGTGTCCCAGGGCGGATCGTTCTCGTCCACGATGAAACCCTCCACCACGGCGCCGCCCCGCTGACCCGGATGTTCGCACGGTGATGGCCGACGGATCGCCGGCCGCCCAGGCTTACAGGGCCTTTGGATCCGTTCCGCGCACCGACCCGAACGACCGGCACCGAACCGGCCCGGTGAGTGGACGCTACTGCCGGGGTCCGATTCCATCGAATACTCAATTCGGACGACACCCCGCGCCGGAACATCCTGTTCTGACCGGATCAACCCGTACGCTGTCGTCCCGCCCGCGTGACACGTCCCCTCGGTGGCCGGAATGGTCGCGGATCCTGCGAGATGCGACGACCGTGCGGCGGTCGATGGCGGCCGTGGATGGCGGCTCTGTCGGCCGCCTGTCTTGCGCGCCCGCGAGCCGGTCCCGAACCGGGCGGTGAACGCGACGCCCGACATCCGCCTCCCGCCACAAATCGGGGCCCGAAACCCGGCCCCCCTCCCGGGCGGCAAAGCTGGCCCCGTCTCGGGCAGCGCGCGGACGTTGCTGATCCACAGCCATTTATATTTGCACCGATACCGTATTCGGGACGGCACTTACCGTAACAGCCCAGCACGCGGGGTCACGGAGACCGGATGTGTCACCTTAATGCCCCAACGCCGGACTTTCCGCCGCCATCCCTAAGCCGGGGCGAGCCAAAGCGCCCGGTTTGCGCTAAGCGTGACGGTGGGGCGGGCTTGATCGGAGACGAGCGAAACGCCGTACCTTGGCCGTTTTCGTCTCGGACATCCGAACCGAAAGAGACCGCAAGGGCTTGTTCATCGTGACACGACGTCCACAAGCGAGTTGCTCGACATTCCGTTTGGTCGGGATGGTCTCCGGGCTCGCGATTCTGGCAGCGATGCCGGCGTCTGCCGAGACACTCGAAAGCGCGCTCGCGAAAGCCTATCAGGGCAATCCAAGCCTCAACGCCAGCCGCGCCGGCGTGCGCGCGACCGACGAGAGCGTCGCGATCGCGCAGTCGGGCTATCGCCCCCAGGTCAATCTCGGGGCGCAGATCGGCGTCCAGTACCTTCAGACCCGCAGTTCCAGCACCGCCGCGGCAGCGGCAGGCTCGGCCAGCACCGGGACGTCGGCGACCGGCACAGCCGGTCTCGGGGGCACCACGGGCGGCGTTACGGGCGGCACCGGGATCGGCGTCGGAACGAGCACGACGGGTGTCGGCACGACCGACATCGGGGCGGGCTCGTCCGGCGTGGCCGGCACGTCGGCGACCAGCGGAGCCGGGGCGACATCGAGCACGGCTGAGATCGCCTCGGCCCAGACCATCACCTCCAAGCGGACTGTCCGGACCACCTACCTGCCGAGCACCGCGAGCCTGACGGTCTCGCAGACGCTGTTCAACGGCTTCCAGACGGACAACCTGACCCGCCGCGCCGAGTCGACCGTGTACAGCCAGCGCGAGACGCTGCGCTACACGGAGCTGACCGTGCTCTACAACGCCGTTCAGTCGTACATGAACGTGCTCAGCAACACGGCGACGCTGGAACTCAACCGGAACAACGTCGAGGTCTTGGAGGAGCAGCTGCGCCAGACGCGCGACCGCTTCAACGTCGGCGAGGTGACGCGGACCGATGTCGCCCAGGCCGAGGCCCGTCTCGCGGGCGCCCGCTCGCAGGTGAGCGCGGCGGAATCGGCCCTGCGGACGAGCATCGGCATCTACCGGCAGAATATCGGTGTCGAGCCGCGCCAGCTTGCGCCCGGCCGGCCTCTGGACCGGTTCGTTCCGCACAGCCTGGACGCCGCCATCGCCATCGGCCTGCGCGAGCATCCGCAGATCGTGTCGGCGATCCACGCCGTCGACGCGGCCGAATCGCAGGTGAAGGTGCTGGAAGGTCAGCTGGCGCCGCAGGTCAGCCTGCAGGGCTCCCTCAGTCAGGTCTACGACCAGACCGGCCCGAACCAGAGCTTCTTCGTCGGATTCGTGGGCGGCCGGCTGAACATCCCGATCTACGAGGGCGGCCAGACCTACGCGCAGATCCGGCAGGCGAAGGAGACCGTCGGCCAGACGCGCATCCAGGTGGATCAGGTCCGCGATCAGGTCCGCGCCCAGATCGTCGATTTCTGGGGTCGCCTGGAAGCCGCCAAGGCCCAGGTCATCGCCGCCCAGGCCCAGGTCCAGGCCAACGAGGTGGCGCTGAACGGCGTGCGCGAGGAGGCCCGCGTCGGCCAGCGCACCACCCTCGACGTGCTGAATGCGCAGCAGGAATTGCTGAACTCCCGCGTGAACCTCATCGTCGCCCAACGCGACCGCGTGATCTTCTCCTACGGCGTGGTCCAGGCGATCGGGCAACTCACCGCGCGGTTCACGGCACTGCCGGTCGAATATTACAGCGCCAAGGTCCACTTCGATCAGGTCAAGGATCTGTGGTTCGGTCTGCGCACGCCGGACGGCCGCTGAGGGCTTTTCCACGGGGAGTGTGTTGCGGGCACGCTTGCCGCCACGAAACGGCATGGAATACTGATTGAACAACGATCCGATCGGGTCGCGTTCCAGTCTCCCATGCCCGAGTGCGCCTGCCGATGAGTGCAGCAAGCCCAAAGATCCCGGACACGAAATTCCAGGACAAGGCTGCCGATAAGGCGCACGAGCCTTCGATGGAAGAGATCCTCGCGTCGATCCGCAGGATCATCGCCGACGATCAGGCCGCCAAGCCCGCCGAGACGACGGTCGCGCCGGAGCCCGATGACGTGCTCGACCTCGCTGAGGTCGCCGAGCCGGTGACGCGCCCGCGCGTGGTCGAGCCGGAGCCGGAGCCGGAACCTGCTCCGGACCTGCTCGATTTCGACGCGATCGACTTCGAGGACCCGGTCGCCGCGGCACCGGAGCCCGATCCGATCCCGGAACCGCCGGCACCGCCGCGGCCGCAGCCCGTGCTCCAGGCCGTGCGCGCGCCGGAGCCGGAGCCGGAGCGGGAGGCCCTGGTCTCCCCGGCGACCGACGCCAGCGTCAGCGGCGCGTTCAACCTGCTGGCCCATACGGTGCTGACGCAGAACGCCCGGACCCTGGAGGATCTCGTCAAGGAGATGCTCCGGCCGATGCTGAAATCCTGGCTCGACGACAACCTGCCGGCCGTGGTCGAGCGCCTCGTGCGCGCCGAGATCGAGCGGGTCTCGCGCGGCCGCTGAGCCGGCGGCCTGGGTACGGTGGCCGCGAGCCGCCGTCCGCGTGTTGACGGGAGCGGCGTGACGGTCGAAAGCGGGGCCAACCCCGTTTGGACAAGCGCCGGCCCGTACCCGCGATGATGGACAAGACCTTCGAGCCCACCTCCGTCGAGGCGCGGATTTCCGCCGCCTGGGCCGAGGCGGACGCCTTCCGCGCCGGCCGGCCCGAGCGCGCCGGGGCTCCGCCGTACTGCATCGTGATCCCGCCGCCGAACGTGACGGGCTCGCTGCATATGGGCCACGCCCTCAACAACACCCTGCAGGACATCCTCTGCCGCTTCGAGCGCATGCGCGGCAAGGACGTGCTCTGGCAGCCGGGGACGGACCATGCCGGCATCGCCACCCAGATGGTGGTCGAGCGGCGGATGATGGAGCATCAGGAGCCCGGCCGCCGCGAGATCGGCCGCGCGGCCTTCGTCGAGAAGGTCTGGGCCTGGAAGGCGGAATCCGGCGGCGCGATCGTCAACCAGCTGAAGCGGCTGGGCGCCTCCTGCGACTGGTCCCGCGAGCGCTTCACCATGGACGAGGGCCTGAGCCGGGCCGTCCTCAAGACCTTCGTCGACCTGCACCGGCAGGGCTTGATCTACCGCGACAAGCGGCTGGTGAACTGGGACCCGAAGTTCCAGACCGCGATCTCGGACCTGGAGGTCCAGCAGATCGAGACGAAGGGCCATCTCTGGCACTTCGACTATCCGGTCGTCGACGAGACCGGAACCGAGACCGGGGCGGTCATCACGGTGGCGACCACCCGTCCCGAGACGATGCTGGGCGATACCGGCGTCGCGGTCCATCCCGAGGACGAGCGGTATACGGCGCTGGTCGGCAAGCGCGTGCGCCTGCCGCTGGTCGGGCGGCTGATCCCGATCGTCGCCGACACCTACTCGGACCCGGAAAAGGGGACGGGCGCGGTCAAGATCACCCCCGCCCACGACTTCAACGATTTCGATGTCGGCCGCCGCCAGGGGCTCGGCGTGATCAACGTCCTCGACCCCGAGGGGCGGATGCTGCTCGAGGGCAATGCGGCCTTCCTCGACGGGACCTCGCCCGAGCCGGAGGCCCTGGCGCTCCACGGCCTCGACCGGGCGCAGGCCCGCAAGGCGGTGGTCGCGCTGATGGAGGCGCGCGGGCTCCTGCGCGCGACCGAGGCGAACACCCACGCGGTCCCGCACGGCGACCGGTCCGGCGTGGTCATCGAGCCCTACCTGACCGACCAGTGGTACGTGAACGTCAAGCCGCTCGCGGAGCGCGCCCTCCAGGCGGTGCGCGACGGGCAGACCAAGTTTGTGCCCGAGAACTACGAGAAGATCTTCTTCCAGTGGCTCACCAACATCGAGCCCTGGTGCATCTCCCGCCAGCTCTGGTGGGGCCACCAGATTCCGGTCTGGTACGACGCGGAGGGCAGCATCTTCGTCGCCGAGAGCGAGGCGGAAGCGCTGGAAGCGGCCGAGGCGAAGCACGGCCGCTCCGTCGCGCTGACCCGCGACGAGGATGTCCTCGACACGTGGTTCTCCTCGGCCCTCTGGCCGTTCTCGACCCTCGGCTGGCCGGATTCGACCCCGGAACTCGGCCGCTTCTACCCGACCAACACCCTGGTGACCGGCAAGGACATCCTGTTCTTCTGGGTCGCCCGGATGATGATGATGGGCCTGCACCTCACCGACCGGGCCCCCTTCGACACGGTCTACCTGCACACCCTGGTGCGGGACGCGTCGGGGGCGAAGATGTCGAAGTCGAAGGGCAACGTCGTCGATCCGCTGGAGCTGATCGATCAGGTCGGCGCCGACGCCCTGCGCTTCACCCTCTGTGCGCTGGCCGTCCAGGGCCGCGACATCAAGCTGTCCACCGACCGGGTCCAGGGCTACCGCAACTTCGCGACCAAGCTCTGGAACGCCGCCCGCTTCGCCGAGCTGAACGGCTGCCGCCTGGATCCGGCCTTCGATCCGCGCTCCGCCACCGGCGCGATCAACCGCTGGGCGCTCACCGAGGCCGCGCGCGCAGTCGACGAGGTCACGGGTGCCCTCGAGGCCTTCCGCTTCAACGACGCCGCGGCGGCCGCCTATCGCTTCGTCTGGAACATCTTCTGCGACTGGTATCTCGAACTCGCCAAGCCCGTGCTCCAGGGCGAGGGCGTCGACCCCGCGATCCGGGCCGAGACACAGGCGAGCGTGGCGTTCCTGATCGATCAGGTCGCCAAGCTGCTGCACCCGTTCATGCCGTTCCTCACGGAGGAGCTGTGGGCGATCAAGGGGGCCGAGCTGCCGGAGCGGGGCCTTCTGACCCTGGCCTCCTGGCCGGACCTCGGCGGCCTCGCCGATGCGGCCGCGGAGGCCGAGGTCGGGTTCGTGGTCGATCTCGTCAGCCAGATCCGCTCGGCGCGGTCCGAGACCAATGTCCCGGCCGCCGCGCAGATCCCGCTGGTGATGGTCGGCGCGGCCCCGGAGGTCCGGGCGCGGGTGGAGGCATGGCGGGACACGCTGCTGCGCCTCGCGCGCCTGTCGGACATCACCTTCGCGGAGGCGCCGCCGAAGAACTCGGTTCAGCTGCTGGTGCGCGGGAGCGTCGCCGCACTGCCCCTGGAAGGCGTCGTCGATCTCGCCGCCGAGGTCGCCCGCCTGAAGAAGGAGCAGGGCAAGGCGCAGGGCGAGATCAAGAAGATCGACGCCAAGCTCGGCAATGCCGACTTCGTGGCCCGGGCGCCCGAGGAGATCATCGAGGAGAACCGGGAGCGTCGCGACAGCGAGGCGGCGCGGCTGGTGAAGATCGAGGAGGCTCTGGTCCGGCTCAGCGGGGACTGAGCGCCCGTCCCGGGCCGCTGAGGCCCGGGCTCGGCGCCCTGCGCCGGCGGGACCGGCAGCGCGCCGTCACCCGGACGGCCAAGCGTCAGCGGCGGGTGCCGAGGGTGCCGGTGAAGGCCCGCGGCCCGGCCCAGTTGGCGGCCGACGCGTCGTTCGGGCTCCAGAACCCGTCCTGCGACGCGGCCCGCGGATGCGTGGAATAGTCCGGCGGAACATAGCCGCCGGCCTGGTTCCAGTAGCCGGGCCGCAGGTGGGGCGCCGACTTGGCGGTGCGATCGTCGCCGGGGCGGCGCGTATCGACCCCGTATGTCCTCTTGGACCCGCCGCGCGGCGCGTGATCTGCCACGGCGGGCTTCGCGTCAAAGTAGTCGCGGTAATCCGCGTACGAGTCGGCCGCCAGCGCGCCGACAGTCGGCCCGAAGAACATGGCGGCGGCCAACAGCGTCTTCATTGCAATCCCCTCTGCCTGAACACTGGGATCGAGCAACGCCGAAACTTATGCCGGCCTGCCGAACTCAGCGGGATTTAAGGCCGACCCTCGGAAATCGCGGTGTCGGACAGCACAGGCCTGGGCCTGTCCCGTGCCGCATCGAGGCGTCGCACTCTTCCGATCGCAGGCCACCGCCGGGATCGCGATGGGGCTCCGCGACCGCTTGGCCACCTGTCCAAACGGTAATCTGACCGCCACGCCCGGGTCAGGCGGCGCTCTCTAGACAGATCCCATCGACGGCCGCGACCGCAGGCGTCGTCCCGATCAGTTTCGAGAGGTTGAGCCCCCATGACCGAGACCCGTCCCACTGGCCGCACCTCGCGCCGCGCCCTCGCCTCCGTGGCGGCGGCGGCGCTGATCGCCGGCGGTGCCATTGGCAGCGGCTATCTGCCGAGTGCGACTCCGGCCTACGCGCAGGCCCTTCCGAAATCCCCGATCGAGGCCCCCGAGCATCCGCCGGGCTCGTTCGCCGGCATCGTCAACAAGGTGAAGCCGGGCGTCGTCTCGGTGAAGGTCAAGCTCGACGACTCCGCGAGCAGCGACGACGATGACGGCCCGAGCCAGGGCCGCAACCTTCAGAATGTGCCGCCGCAGCTGCGCGAGTTCTTCAAGCGCTTCGGCCAGAACGGCCCCGGCGGGATGCAGCCCCAGCGCCAGGGTCCGCGCGGCGCGGTCGGCTCCGGCTTCATCATCTCGGCCGACGGCTACGTGGTCACCAACAACCACGTCGTCGATCACGCCAAGACCGTGCAGGTGACCCTGGACGACGGCCGCACCCTCGACGCGAAGGTCATCGGCAAGGATCCCAAGACCGACGTCGCTCTGCTGAAGATCACCGAGGGCTCGAACTTCCCCTACGTGCAGTTCGGCAAATCCGCGCCTCAGGTCGGCGACTGGGTTGTGGCGATCGGTAACCCCTTCGGCCTCGGCGGCACCGTGACCGCCGGCATCGTCTCGGCCCGCGGCCGCGACATCGGCGCCGGTCCGTACGACGACTTCCTGCAGATCGACGCGCCCATCAACAAGGGCAACTCAGGCGGCCCGACCTTCAACGTCAACGGCGAGGTCGTCGGCGTCAACACCGCCATCGCGTCCCCGTCGGGCGGCAGCGTCGGCCTCGCCTTCGCGATCCCGGCCGAGACCGTTCAGGCGGTGGTCGATCAGCTCCGGACCGACGGCAAGGTCGCCCGCGGCTACCTGGGCGTCCAGATCCAGCCCGTGACGCAGGACATCGCCGAGGGCCTGGGCCTCGACAAGGCCAAGGGGGCGCTCGTCGACCATGCCGAGAACGGCACCCCCGCGGCCAAGGCCGGGCTGAAGGCCGGTGACGTGATCGAGAAGGTCAACGGCGACACGGTGGACAGCGCCCGCGAGCTGTCGCGCAGGATCGCCGGCATGAAGCCCGGCGCCAAGGTCGAGCTGAGCTACCTGCGCGGCGGCAAGTCCGACACCGCCACGGTGACGCTGGGCACGATGCCGACCGACGGCACGAAGATGGCGAGCCGTGACGAGGATTCGAGCAACGGCCAGCCGCGGCTCGGCCTGCAGCTCGCTCCGGCCGGCGATGTCGGCCTGTCGGATCAGGGTGTCGCGGTGGTGCAGGTCGATCCCGACGGGCCGGCTGCCGCCAAGGGTATCGAGGCAGGTGACGTGATCCTCGATGTCGGCGGCCAGAGCGTGTCCCGTCCGTCGGATGTGGCGACGCAGATCCGGGCGGCCGAGTCGAGCGGACGCAAGGCCGTGCTGATGCGGGTGAAGAGCGGCAAGGGCCAGACCCGGTTCGTGGCGGTCTCGCTCAACAAGAAGGACGGCTGAGGCCGGCTCCTCCCGGCGCGGGGCCCCTCCCCCGCGCCGCCGCGTGGTGACCTCCGACTGGCGCCGGGCGAACAGGCCGGCGCCTTTTGTCGTCCCTCACGATGGTCCTGGCGCGCACTGGGAAGCGAGAAACCGGCCTGCTTCGCGTCCGCTGGCAGAAACGGGCTCTGACGTCTCAGCGCTCCGCAGCCGGTATTCCCAGCCCCGGTCCGAGCCGGGCGCGACAGCGTCCGAGCGACGCGAAGGCCGCATTGGAGTCACGGGCCAACCGCATCAGGTCCCCCAGCCGTGCCCGGCCGCGGGCGAAGGCGAAGAACACCGCCGCAATGTCGGGTTCGCCGTCCGCCGTGAGCGCCTGTGCGGCGAAGGCGGGCAGCGCCTGACCGGCCGGATCGCAGATCACGCGCAGCGCCGCGAAGGGCACGCCGTGCCGGCCCGCGAAGGACGCAGCCACGTGCGATTCCATGTCGACGGCGGCCGCGCCGGAGGTGGCCCGCAGATCGGTCTTGCCCTCGACGGAGAGCACGGCCGTATCGACACCGGCCAGATCGGCGGCGATCACCCGCGCGCCGGAACCGGACAGGAGATTGAGGAGCGCCGCCGAGAGGTCGAGATCGGCGGCACGCCGCCCGTCTTCGCTCACCACGCCGGTACCGACGACGACGTCACCCGGCTTGAGGGAGGGATCGAGGCCCCCCGCGATGCCGAAGCTCACAACCGCCCGGCAGCCGGCGGAGACGCGCGCGTCGAGGAGGTGACGCAGGCGATGCGGGTTGCCGCCGGCCCCCACCGCCTCGACCCCCTCCCCCGCCGCCATGCGGCGCTCGCGGGCGAGGCCGGTGACGGCCAGGACGGGTGCGGTAGGATCGATCATGGCCCGCTGGTGGACCAGTCCGGCCAGGTCCGCAAGCCGGCGCGGACGTCGCGGCGGCGTCTGGGCCGGCTCCGGCGCGGAACGCGGTTCGCCCGGTCCCGCGGGGTCGCTGTCTGAGGAGGCCACGTCTGGAATACCGGGCTCGCAGATCGGTCGTCGGAACGGTCGAACGCGCTGCGATCCGGCGAGGCGCGGCCGGCCCTGCGGGCCGGCCGCAGGCCGTCACATGCCGAACTGGACGCGCCGGCTGTTGCCGCGCTTGAGGTTGCGGAAGCGCGCCATCGCCCAGAGCGGGAAGAACTTCGGGTAACCATGATACCGCAGGTAGAACACCCGCGGGAAGCCCGTGGCCGTGTAGCGCTCTTCCTTCCAGAACCCGTCCGCGCCCTGCGTGCGGGTGAGGAAGTTGATGCCCCGGGTGACGGCCGGATCGTCGACCGCGCCGGCCGCCATCAGGGCGAGCAGCGCCCAGGCGGTCTGCGAGGCGGTGGACGAACCGGGCTCGAAGGCCGGGTCGATCTTGTACGAGGAAGCGTCCTCACCCCAGCCGCCATCCGGGTTCTGGATCCGGATCAGCCAGTTCACCGCCCGCTGGATGCGGGGATCGGCGGGATCGACACCCGCGGCGTTGAGGGCGCAGAGCACCGACCACGTGCCGTAGATGAAGTTCATGCCCCAGCGGCCGTACCAGGATCCGTCCTCTTCCTGGTCGTTCAGGAGGTAGTTCACGCCGCGGTCTAGGGCGCGGGAGGTCTCCCGGGTCTCGCCGAGCTGGGCCAGCATGCCGACCACGCGGGCGGTCACATCCGCGGTCGGCGGATCGAGCAGCGCGCCGTGATCCGAGAACGGGATGTGGTTGAGGTACATGTGGTTGTTGTCGGCGTCGAACGCCGCCCAGCCGCCGTCCTCCGACTGCAGCCCCTCGACCCATTCGCGGGCGCGGGCGATGGAGACCTTGTAGTCCGGCATGCCGGCGACCAGACCGTGCTGGCGCATGGCCCGGTCCATCGCCATCACCACCACGGCGGTGTCGTCGAGGTCGGGATAATGGGCGTTGGCGTACTGGAATGCCCAGCCGCCCGGCCGGACCTTCGGCTTGCGGGCCGCCCAGTCCCCGACGATGTCGAGCACCTGCCGGGGCTTCAGCCAGTCGAGCCCGGCGCGGGCCTGGGCCTCGGCCTCGGGGCCGCCGGCTTCCAGGAGCGCGTGGCTCGCCAGCGCCGTATCCCAGACCGGCGAGACGCAGGGCTGGACATAGGCCTCGTCGGCCTTCTCGACGACGAGCTTCTCGATGGCGTCGCAGGCGACGCGGACCTGCGGGTGATCGGGCCGGTAGCCCATCACCTCGTACATCAGCACCGAATTGACCATGGCGGGGAAGATGGCGCCCAGGCCGTCCTCGCCGTTCAGGCGCTCGCTCACCCAGGCACGGGCCATTTCCATGGCCCGCTGGCGGCTCTTGCGCGGCAGGTGGTTCTCGACCCGCTGGAGCACCCGGTCGATGAAGCCGAAGATCGGGGTCCAGGGCCAGGTGGCATGGGGCGAACCCGGCCACGAGCGGACGCTCTCCGGCGGCGTGATGAACAGCTCCTGCACGCTGATGCCCCGCGGGTTGCGGGCCCGGGGCTTGGTCGCCTGGAGCACGAACAGCGGCACCACGGTGGTGCGAGCCCAATAGCTGATCTTGTCGAGGTGGAAGGGGAACCACTTCGGCAGGAACATCACCTCGACCGGCATCACCGGCACGGCGCGCCACGGCACCTCGCCGTAGAGCGCCAGCATGAAGCGGGTGAAGACATTGGCGTTGGCCGCGCCGCCGCGGGACAGGATGCCCTCGCGCGCCCGGCGCATATGCGGCGCCTCGATGTCGTCGCCGATCATCTTCAGGGCGAAATACGCCTTGACCGTGCAGCTCATGTCGAACGGCCCCTCGTGGACGAGGGCCCAGCCGCCGTGACGGCCCTGGGTGCGCCGCAGGTAGGTGCCGATCTTGGCCTCGAGGTCGCCGGGGACCTGCGTGCCGCGGAAGTGGTGGAACAGGATGTACTCGGACGGGATGGTGGCATCCGCCTCGAGCTCGAAGCAGATATGCCCGTCGTCATGCGCCAGGTCGGTCAGCGCGCGCGTCGCCTGTGCCACGCCGCGCTCGACGTCCTCGAGCGCGATCCCCTGCGTCTTGGAGCGCTGCAGCGCCTCGACTTTGCTTACGGCCTCTCTCATAGTCCTCGCCTCGAACGACCGCCTCGCGGCGGACGCCATGCCTCAAGCTGCGCCGCGCGCTGGGGTTCCAGAGCGCACGACCGATGCCGCGCGCAAGGAACGCGCGGCCGTCTGGCCCGAACGGATCGCTCCCTCGATCGTCGATGGCAGGCCGGTCGCAGTCCAATCGCCTGCCAGGACGAGATTCTCGTAGGCGGTTTCGGCCCCCGAGCGCCGCGCGGCTTCTGCCGGCGTCGCCGCGAAGGTCGCACGCTTCTCCTTTACGATCTGCCAGCTGGGCAGATCCGGTGCAAGGTTGCACAACTGTGCGATCTCGGCCCAAATCTGCCGCGCGAGGTCTTCGCGGGGCACATCGAGAAGCCGGTCGGCACCGCTGATCGTGACCGAATACCGGTCCGGATAGGCGAAAAGCCACTCCGTGAGACTGTTGACGACGCCGAGGACGAGGGGGCTGCCGGGCTTCGGAGCGAGCGCGAAATGCGCGTTCACGATGGAGCGGAATTCCGTCGGGGCGAGGAGACCGGGCAACACTTCCCGGGCCACCCACGGGGGCAGCGCCAGCACGACGCCGTCCTCCGGGCCGAGGCTCTCGGCGCCGTCCGCGAACACGAGCTGCCCGACCCGGCCGTCCACGGTCTCGAGCCCGCGCAGGCGCCGGCCCAGGCGGATCTCGGAGCCGCGCGCGGTGAGATAGCGAATCGCCGGGTCGATGAAGGCGTAGGACAGGCCTTCCACGGCGACGAGGGGTCGGCAGGCCTTCCCGCCGGCGCCCAGGGTCTCGCGGAGGATCCGGGCCGCCAGCCCGACATCGCTGTCGCGGGGCTCGGTGTTGAGGGCGGCGAGCAGCACCGGATGCCAGAGGCGCCGGTAGAGCGGGCCCTCGCAGGCCATGTGCGCGCCGATGGTCCCGCCCGCGCCCTCCGCCTTGCCGGAGGCCGCCCGCAGGATGCCGAGGGGCGCCAGGTAGTCCCGCGCCCGGGTGCCGGGAACGCGGCGCGCCGGGCTCATCACCCACCAGGGCAGCCGCCCGGCGTTGGGCCGCAGGCGCCAGCGCTCGCCCGTCTTCAGATCGGCGAAATCGAACTCCGCCGTGTCCGGACCGGTCAGCGCATCGGCCGGGGCACCGACGGTCCTGAGGAAGCCCAGGGCATCGGCATTGCCGGACAGCAGCAGGTGGTTGCCGTTGTCGATGGTCAGGCCGAGTGCCGGATCGTAGTACGAGCGGCAGCGGCCACCCGCCTGCTTGGCGGCCTCATGCAGGACCACCCGGACACCGGATTCCGCGAGGGCGACGGCGGCGGAGAGGCCGGCCAGGCCGGCGCCGACGACGTGGACGGTGCCCATCAGATCAGGCCGTGCCGGAGGACGACGCCCAGCAGCGCGAGCTTGCCGGGCTTCACCCGCGCCCGGGGCATCGCCCAGCCGCGGTCGACGACCGCCTTGAGATAGAGATGATAGGCCGCCGCCATCAGCCGGGCGGCCTTGGTGGCCTTGCGGGGGCTGCGGCGGATGATCTCCCAGGTCGCCTCGTAATGCTCCTCCGCCTCGCGGGCGAGGGAGATGCAGACCTCGCCGATGCGCGGGTGGCTGATCGCCTGGACCGGCGTCGGCTCTGTGAGGCCGATCGCCTGGAGCTTCTCGCGCGGCAGGTAGAGCCGGCCGCGCTCCGCATCCTCGTCGATGTCGCGGAGGATGTTGGTGAGCTGGAGCGCCCGGCCCTGGTGCCACGCCAGCCGGATGCCGTCCGCCTCCGGCATGCCGAAGATCCGCACCGACAGCCGGCCGACCGCGCTCGCGACCCGGTCGCAGTAGAGGTCGAGGGTTTCGGCGTCGGGGGCGACGATGTCCTCGACGGCGTCCATGGCCATGCCGTCGATGACCGCCTGGAAATCCTCCCGCTTCAGGCCGAAGCGGCGCACGGGCTCCACGAGGTCGCGCACGCGCGGCGCGGGCCGGCCGGCGTAGAGCGCGTCGATATCGGCCCGCCAGCGGTCGAGCTCGGCCTGCCGCACGGCGCGGCTGCCGCCGTCATCGGCGACGTCGTCGACGGCGCGGCAGAAGGCGTAGACGGCATACATCGCCTCCCGCCGCTCCTTCGGCAGCAGGCGCATCGCCGTATAGAAGGAGGAGCCGGCGGCGGGCAGCGCCGGGGCGGCGCTCTCTGGGTTCTGGGCGGGCGTGGCGGTGGCGGTCACGAGCGGATTCCTTGAGCCGCGGCCCGGATCGTGCGCCCGCGGAAGGGCCGGCGTGCCAGGGTGGCGGCGACGCCACCCAGGGCCGTCAGGGCGAAGGCGGCCTTGCCGTGATGGACCTTCTCCGAGAGCGGGTCGCGCTCCAGCAGGCCCCGGCTCAGCACCACGGCGAGGCGGTGGATGGCGGCGATCTCCAGCGACAGGCGCAGGTCGTCGATCAGATCCGGCAGGACCGCGCCCTCGTCGAGGAGGTCGAGGCATCTCTGCGCCAGGTCGCGGATCACCGCCCGGAGTTGCGGCGGCGCCTTGGCCTCGCCGAGCATCGCCACCGTGGCGCCGTGCCGATCCAGGCAATCCTGCGGGAGGTAGACCCGGTCCAGGGCGGCGTAGTCCTTGCCGCAATCCTGAAGGTGGTTGATCACCTGAAGGGCCGCGCAGATGGCGTCGGAGGCCCCGTAGACCCGGGCCGGATCCTCGCTGTGCACGTCGAGGACGAAGCGCCCCACCGGCATGGCCGAATAGCGGCAGTAGTGGATCAGCTCATCCCAATCCGCGTATCGGCTCTTGCGGGCGTCCATGCGGAACGCGTCGAGGAGTTCCAGGGCGTGGCGGGGCGGCAGGCCGCGGGCGGCGAGCTCGCGCTTGAGCGGCTCGGCCTCCGGATCGGACGGGCCGGCGCCGGTCAGCGAATCGGCCAGGCTGTCGAGGAGCGCGATCTTGCGCTCCGGCGACAGCTCCGCGTGATCGGCCACGTCGTCGCCGGCGCGGACGAAATTGTAGAAGGCCAGGATCGCGCCGCGATGACGGGGATGGATCAGGTGCGAGGCGACGGGGAAGTTCTCGTCGCGGTGCCCCTTGCCGGAACGGGTCGCGGTGGCGGATTCGAGGGTGCTCATGCGAGGTACCCCGCTTCACGGAACCACGTGATCGCGTCCGACAGGCCCTCGCGGTAGGGCCGGGCCGTGTAGCCGAGTTCGGCGCGCGCCTTCCGATCCGAGAAGAACATCCGGTACCGCGACATGCGGATGCCGTCGATCGTCGCGAAGGGCTGGTTTCCGGTGACCCGGGCGGCGAGCTGGGCGAAGAACGCGACGGGATAGACCACGGCCCGCGGCAGGTTCACGGTCGGCGGCTTGCGCCCGACCATGCCGGCGATGTCGGCGAGCATCTGCGACAGGAACACGTCCTCGCCGCCGAGGATATAGCGCTCGCCCACCCGCCCCTTGCGGAGCGCCAGGAGATGGCCGTGGGCCACGTCGTCCACGTGAGCGAGGTTGAGCCCGGTATCCACGAAGGCCGGCATCTTGCCCAGCGCCGCCTCCTGGATGATCCGTCCGGTGGGCGTCGGCTTGACGTCGCGGGGGCCGATCGGCGTCGACGGGTTGACGATCACCGCCGGCAGGCCGTCCCGGGCGACCATCTCCTCGACCACCCGCTCGGCCACGACCTTGCTGCGCTTGTAGGCGCCGATGGCGGTCTCGGGCGTCAGCGGCATGGTCTCGTCGGAGGGCGTGACGCCGTCGGCCGGCGGCCGGATCGTCGCGACGCTCGATGTGTACACGACCCGCTCAACCCCGGCCTCCAGCGCCGCGCGCATCATCAGGCGCGTGCCGTCGCGGTTGGTGCGGACGATCTCTTCCATGTCCGGCGCCCACAGCCGGTAATCGGCGGCGGCGTGGATCAGGTAGCGCTGGCCGCGCATCGCCGCCGCCACGGCGGCCGGGTCGCGCATGTCGCCCTCGGCGATCTCCACGTCGGTCCAGGTGAGGTTGCGGCGCGGGCTCGACGCGCGCACGAGGATGCGCACCGGGAAGCCGGCCCGGCGAAAGACGTCGACCAGGGCTGAGCCGAGGAAGCCGCTCGCGCCGGTGATCAGCACGGGACCGACCTCGGAGGGGCCGGAAGATGGGGCCTCTGCCATCACGGATCTGGAGAATTACCGAACAACCAGCGCGGCCGGGGATCCCCAGCTGCGCCGCGCTTGTGTCATCGAACCGCCCGAGCGGCAAGCCGCGGTGCCCGTCGACGGATCCGGAGACCGATCGTGGCCGCCCCGCCGTCCGCTCGCAGAATCAGGCCCGGACGGCGCTGCCCCCGCGCGGTCTCCGGCACGAGCCCGGCCACGAGCCCGGCAGCGTGGCGCGCCAGATCCGAAGCCCGCTTCGACGCCGCACCGGGATGCCTGAAGCGCGCGGCGAACTTGCCAGAGCGGGAAAAACCGACTATGCGCCGCCCCTCGCGTTCGCTCCGGCCGGGGGCTGAACGGACAATGCTGCTTGCGGCATAGGGATCTTGTCGGATCCCGTCGTCCGGTGTCTCCGCCTTCGATCAACCGCTCGGGCCTGAAAATCGGCTCGAAGGGCTTGGCGCCGAGCGTCTCGCGAGATGAACCGGCCCGACTCAGCCGCCCTCCGGCGGCCGGGCTCCTTTTGACGATGAAAGGCCCGATATGCCTCTCTACGAGCATGTGCTCTTGGCCCGCCAGGACGTGACGTCCCAGCAGGTCGAGACGATGATCGACACCTACAAGGGTGTGATCGAGCAGAACGGTGGCCGTCTCGAGAAGATCGAGATGTGGGGCGTGAAGTCCCTCGCCTACCGGATCAAGAAGAACCGCAAGGCGCATTTCGCGCTCCTCAACATCGATGCCCCGCCGGCCGCCATCGCCGAGATGGAGCGCCAGATGCAGATCTCCGAGGACGTGCTGCGCTTCATGACCATCCGGGTCGAGGAGCTCGATTCCGAGCCGTCCGCCATGATGCAGAAGCGCGACCGCGACGACCGCAAGGATCGCGAGCGCGGCCGTCGTCGGGATGACGAGGGCTTCGGTGGTGGCGGCTTCGGCGGCGACCGGGGTGACCGCGGCGATCGCGGTGACCGCGGCGAGCGCAGCTTCGGCGGGGAGGGCTAACCCATGGCTTTCGGTGCTGGTGCAGGCGGCGGACGCCGTCCCTTCTTCCGTCGTCGCAAGACCTGCCCGTTCTCCGGCGCGAACGCGCCGAAGATCGACTACAAGGACGTCAAGCTCCTCTCCCGCTACGTGTCGGAGCGCGGCAAGATCGTCCCGTCGCGGATCACCGCGGTCTCGGCCAAGAAGCAGCGCGAGCTCGCCCAGGCGATCAAGCGTGCCCGCTTCCTCGGCCTGCTGCCCTACGTGATCAAGTAGGTCACCGAACCGACCGGCCCGGCTCTCGCCCGGGCCGGTCCTCACAGAGGGCGGCGCGCGCCGCCCGATCGTTGGGGCGTATCCGTGCCTCTAACCCTGCCGCACCGGCAGCGGGACAGCGGAATTCATGGCACAGCATATCGGCATCGGTATCGGCGCGGGCCTCGTCTCGGCACTCCTGTTCGGGGTGCTTCTGAAGGCGACCCCCCTCGCGATCCTGCTCTACCTCGTGGCACCGCTGCCGATCCTGATCGTCGGCCTCGGCTGGAGCCATAAGGCCGCCCTCGTGGCGGCGGCCACCGGCAGCCTCGTGCTGATCCTCGTGATCGCCCCGTTCATGGGGCTCGCCTTCGCGGCCTACATCGCCCTCCCCGCCTGGTGGCTCGCCTACCTCACGCTCCTCGGGCGCGAGACGCAAGCCGGCCTTGAATGGTACCCGACCGGCCGCCTGCTCGGCTGGATCGCCGCCACGGCCGCCCTCGCCTTCATCGCCATCGCGGTCCTGTCGTCGCCGAATCACGCGGCCTTCGATGCGCAGCTGCGCGGGCTCGCCCAGACGCTGGTGCAGACGCGGATGCCTGCAACCCGGAGCCCTGCCGAAACCCGACGCGCCGGTGCGCCGTCGACCGGCTCCGTCGCCGCCGGCCAGGACGCCGCCGGCCAAGGCACGGCCGGACAGGACGCGGGCGGACAGGACGCGGCGGCCGCGCCCGAGCCGGCGCCGCAGACCGGTGACGATCAGGCCGACGTGACGCGGACCGAGGTCGCGGATGCCCTCGCCCGAGTGGTGCCGGCCTTGGCGGCGAACGGTCTCGCGCTGCTGCTGGCCTTCTATCTCTGGGCCTCGGCCCGGATCGTGAAGATCTCGGGCCGCCTGCCGCGGCCCTGGCCGGACATCCCCTCCACCACGATGCCGCGCTCGACGCTCGCGGCGCTCGCGGCCGCCGTCGCGATGTGCTTCGCCCCCGGCTATGTCGGCGTCTTCGGCGTCGCGCTGGTCGGAGCCTTCAGCGCAGCCTTCGCCCTTCAGGGACTCGCCGCCTTCCACGACCGTTCCCGCGGCCGGCCCGGACGCGGGCTGATGCTGTTCGGCATGTATCTGATCCTGTTCGTGACCCAGGGTATCGCCCTGGTCGCCCTCACCCTGTTCGGCCTCGCCGATACAGCCCTCGATCGCCGGCGTCCCAAGGACAGCCCGGCGCCGTGAGACCCCGGCCTCAGCGGCCGACCACCTGAAGGAGAAAGACCATGGAAGTGATCCTGCTCGAGCGCGTGGCCAAGCTTGGCCAGATGGGCGAGACCGTGAATGTCCGCCCGGGCTTCGCCCGCAACTTCCTGCTCGCCCGCGGCAAGGCCCTGCGCGCGACGGAAGCCAACAAGAAGCATTTCGAGGCCCAGCGCGCCCAGCTCGAGGCCCGCAACCTCGACCGCAAGAAGGACGCCGAGGCCGTCGCCGAGAAGCTGAACGGCCAGAGCTTCGTCCTGATCCGCCAGTCGGGCGAGACCGGCGTGCTCTACGGCTCCGTCTCGACCCGCGACCTCGCCGAGGTCGTCTCGAAGGAGGGCTTCACGGTCGACCGCGGCCAGTTCACCCTGAACCAGCCGATCAAGACCCTGGGCCTCCACAAGGTCCCGGTTGTGCTGCACCCCGAGGTCGAGGTCGAGATCACCGTCAACGTCGCCCGCAGCCCCGAGGAGGCCGAGCGTCAGGCCCGCGGCGAGTCGGTCACCGAGCGCGAGGCGTTCAACCTCGACGACCTGGGTCTCGAGGTCGGCATGGCGCTGGCCGATGCCGGCGAGGGTGCCGACGACCGCGGCTGATTTCTTCCGCGAATGGTCCGACCGGCTTCGGGGCCGGTCGGGCGTGCGGGACATGGCGGGCCGGGTACCGGACCGGGCCACGCCCTAGGCCGAGCGCCGGACGCGCCGCGTTCGGGTTCGGCTGGGAACCGTGCCCAGCCCTGTATATCGGTGAACACTGGGGACGATTGCCCCCGAGACTTGACACGTTCCAGTTTTGTTCCAGCATGGACGCCCGCCGCTCGCGAGAGTCGGCGGGCGTCCGCTTTTCCGCGCCCCGGCCCGGGAGAACCGGCCGTCGGCTAAGCTTCGGTAACCATACCGAGGCCAAGGTCGTGCGGTGTGATCCTGGCGCGCCCGCCGCGGCGCCTGATACGGAGTCGTCCGCCGATGGCCCTGCCCAATGCGCTCACGGCCAAGCTCGAAACGGTCCAGGCCGAGTACCGCGTCGCCCCGCACAACATCGACGCGGAGCAGGCGCTGCTGGGCGCGATCCTGGTGAACAACGACGCCTATTACCGGGTGTCGGACTTCCTGCTGGCCGAGCACTTCATGGAGGATGCCCACCAGCAGATCTTCACGGTGGCGGCGTCCCTGATCAAGGCGGGCAAGCTCGCCACGCCCATCACCATGAAGACCTATCTGGGCGACGCCGATTTCGGCGGCCAGACGGTGATGCAGTACCTCGCCCGGCTCGCCGCCGACGCCACCACGGTGATCAATGCCGGCGAGTACGGCCGCACGATCTACGACCTCGCCATCCGCCGCCGGCTGATCACCATCGGCGAGGATCTGGTGAACGGCGCCTACGAGGCGCCCGTGGAGCAGGCGCCGCGCGACCAAATCGAGGAAACCGAGCGGCGGCTCTACGAACTGGCCGAGGCCGGACGCTACGACGGCGGCTTCCAGAAGTTCTCCGACGCGCTGACCGCCGCGGTCGACATGGCCGCCAAGGCCTATCAGCGCGAGGGCAAGCTCTCCGGCATCGCCACGGGCCTCAGCGATCTCGACGCCAAGATGGGCGGCCTCCAGCCCTCCGACCTGATCATTCTTGCGGGCCGCCCGGCCATGGGCAAGACCTCGCTGGTGACCAACATCGCCTTCAACATCGCCAAGGCCTATCGCGGCGAGAAGCAGGCGGACGGCACGACCAAGACCGTGAATGGCGGGATCGTCGGGTTTTTCTCCCTCGAAATGTCGGCCGAGCAGCTCGCCACCCGTATCATCGCCGAGCAGTCGGGCGTCCCCTCCTACAAGATCCGCCGCGGCGACATCCGGCCGGAAGATTTCTACAAGATCACCGATGCCGCCCGCGACATGCAGACGATCCCGTTCTACATCGACCAGAGCGGCGGCATCTCGATCGCCCAGCTCGCCGCCCGGGCCCGGCGCCTCAAGCGCCAGAAGGGGCTGGATCTGCTGATCGTCGACTATCTCCAGCTGCTGTCGGGCTCCGGCAAGCGCAGCGACAACCGCGTGCAGGAGATGACCGAGATCACCACGGGCATGAAGGCGCTCGCCAAGGAACTGGCGGTGCCGATCATCGGCCTGTCGCAGCTCTCGCGTCAGGTGGAGAACCGCGACGACAAGCGCCCGCAGCTCGCCGACCTTCGCGAATCGGGCTCGATCGAGCAGGACGCCGACGTGGTGATGTTCGTGTTCCGTGAGGAATACTACGTCGGCAACAAGAAGCCCCGCGAAGGGACCGAAGAGTTCTTCGCCTGGGAGGCCGAGATGCAGCGCGTCCACGGCAAGGCCGAGGTCATCCTCGGCAAGCAGCGTCACGGCCCGACCGGCACGGTGGAGCTGCAATTCGACGCCAACATCACCCGGTTCTCGAACCTCGCGCAGACGGATCGGATCCCCGAGCAGATGTGACGGCGCGGGCCGCTGGCGGGTCCGGCCTCGGGACGGCACGTCGGCCGTCCCGATCGCCGACATCCGCGCGCGAACCATCGCCAAGCCCGGCCGTTGTGGGACAACAAGTGTCCCGCCGCGGCAGGAGCGACGATGAGCGAGCAGACCCCTCCGAAGATGCCGTACTGGCACGTCTACACCGATGCGGAGGGGGTGAGCCGCCAGGAGCTGGTCCATCTCGAGCGGTTCAAGTTCGAGGGGATCAACCCCGAGACCGCGCCGCAGTGGAACGACAAGATGGATCCGGCCCCGTCGGTCGTGACCTTCACGGTCCTGCCGGTCGGGTGGGTGGGCGAGTGGCACGAGAACCCACGGCCGCAATGGATTGCCATCCTCTCGGGGCGCTGGTTCGTCGAGACCATGGACGGCCACCGGGTCGAGATGGGCCCGGGCGAGCTGATGATGGGCGAGGACCAGAACACGAAGGCGCGGGACGGCAAGAAGGGCCACCTGTCCGGCACGGTGGGCGACGAGCCCTGCACCATGATCGTGACCGGCCTGCAGGTCGAGCCGACCGTCAATCAGCCCGGCCGCTTCAGGTAGGCCCGGTCTGATGGAGGGCTTCGACCTCACGCAGCCGCGCTTCAAGGCCTACATCCTGCCGAACGCGCCGCTGGAGAAGCTCGCCGAGGGGTTCCGCTGGACGGAGGGTCCGGTCTGGTTCGGCGACCGCGACGAGCTGCTGTTCTCGGATCTCCCGAACAACCGGGTGATGCGCTGGTCCGACTCTGCCGGCCTGAGCGTCTACCGGGCGGCGAGCGACTTCGAGAACGGCCATGCCCGCGACCGCCAGGGACGGATGCTGTCCTGCTCGCATCGCGGCCGGCGCATCCACCGCACCGAACTCGACGGAAGCATCACCAGCCTCGTGGAGCGCTACCGGGGGCGGCGGCTGAACTCGCCCAACGACATCGTCTGCAAGTCGGACGGGACGATCTGGTTCTCGGATCCGCCCTACGGCATCCAGACCGACTACGAAGGCGGCAAGCAGGATTCCGAGCTGCCCGCCGCAGTCTACCGGTTCGACCCGCGCGACGGCTCGCTGCGGGTGGTGGCCGACGATTTCCAGGGGCCGAACGGGCTGTGCTTCTCGCCCGACGAGCGCAGGCTCTACATCGTCGAGACCGGCCTGCAGTTCGACACCGACCCGCTCCAGCACGTCCGCGTGTTCGACGTCGGCGAAGACGGCGGCCTGTCCGGGGGCGCCGTCTTCTGCACGATCGCGCCGGGCAATGCCGACGGGATCCGCTGCGACGAGCATGGCAATCTCTGGTCGAGCGCCGGGGACGGGGTCCACTGCATCGACCCGGGCGGCGAGCTGGTCGGCAAGATCCGCGTGCCCGCGACGGTCGCCAACCTGACCTTCGGCGGCCGCAACAACAGCCGCCTCTTCCTCTGCGCCTCGCAGGCGCTCTACGCGATCTACGTGAACGTGCGGGGGGCTCCTCTCCTGTGAGCGGGGTGCGGGCGCTCATCGGGTTCGGCCGCACCGTCGCGGACCTTGCCGTCACGGAAGCCTTCTACCGGGACGGACTCGGCTTCGCGCGGATCGCGCCGCCGGAACCCCTGCCCCCCGCGCAGGCGGAAGCGATGGGACTCGGGGACAGGCGCGCGACGCAGCTGCGCATGCGGCTCGGCGCGCAGACCGTCACCTTCCTCACGGTGGATCCGCCCGGTGCGCCCTACCCGGCCGATCCGGCGGCGACCGACCCGTTCTTCCAGCATCTCGCGATCCCGGTCCGCGACATGGCGGCCGCGATGGCGCAGCTCGCGCCGCTATCCCCGATTCCCATCAGCCGCGGCGGTCCCCAGCGCCTGCCGGAATCCACGGGGGGCGTGACCGCCTACAAGTTCCGTGACCCCGACGGGCACCCGCTGGAGCTGATCGTCTTTCCCGGCGGCCCCCCGGCCGACCGCTGGCGCGAGGCGCCGGGGCTGTTTCTGGGGATCGATCACTCGGCGATCACCGTCACCGATCTTGAGGCGACCCTGGCCTTCCTGACCGGCCCCCTCGGTCTCACGCTGGCGGAACGCGGCCTGAATCAGGGCCCGGAACAGGCACGCCTCGATGGCCTGGACGATCCGCAGGTCGATGTGCTGGCGCTGGAACCGCCGGAGCCGGCGCCGCACGTGGAACTGCTGCATTATCGCGTGCCCGCCACCGAACGGCGGCTCGTCTTCGGGCCCGCCGACCGGGCCGCGACCCGCTATGTTTTTGGAGCGACTGATTTAGATCGCCTGTTCGCGACGGACCGTCCGGAAAGCCCGCGCTTGCGAATCTCCGCCGATCGCACGGCGGCCTACTGTAGCGGGCCGGGCGGCCACGGTTTCCTGTTCCTCCGGAATTGAGGACGCAGCGCCGACTTGCTCGCCATCGTGGAGCAGGTAGGCTCTATTCGTAGATTCCGTGAGCGAGCGCCATCATGCGCATCAGCGTCGAGGCTGCCGGAGGCCGCCTTCCGCAACTTATTGAAGCCGCCGCACAGGGCGAGGACGTGATCCTTTCCCAGGCAGACCGGCCCGTAGCCCGCATCGTTCCCATTACGACGTCTTCGTTCCGCGTCGGCATTCTGCCTCCGCTTGCCCTGGGGCGAGGACCGGATTGGCTCGAACCGATCCCTGAGGACGAGATCGCGCTCTGGGAAGGCGATCTTTGACCGCCGTTCTCCTCGATACGCATACTTGGGCATGGAGCCTGACCGACGATCCGAGGCTATCGGCCCGCGCGCGGGCGGCGATCACCGGCGCGGGATCGGTTGAAGTCAGTCCCATCTCGTTCTTCGAGATCGCGCAGAAGGTGCGTCTCGGAAAATGGCCCCAGATGGCCGCGTATGTCGATCAGCTCGTCGCTCTCCTCGATCAGCAAGGCGGCCGGGTCGCCGACTTGCTGCCCGCCATCTGCCTCACCGGTGGCACGATGGACTGGCACCATCGTGATCCGTTCGACCGCCTCCTCGCCGCCACCGCACTCCACTACGCGTATCCGCTGATCTCCGCAGACACCGTCTTCGACGGTATCGTGGAGCGGATCTGGTGATCCTCCGCCGGGCTTGACGCGTCGCCCCTCCGGCGTCCAATCCGGCCGCCCCGGAGGTGAGACTGATGCCGTTCCTCGCCCTGCCCTTTCCGGCCATCGATCCTGTGGCGCTCGCGATCGGGCCGATCACGATCAAATGGTACGCCCTCGCCTACATCGCCGGCCTGATCGGCGGGTGGTACTACGCGCGCCGCCTCGTCATGGCCGACAGCCTCTGGGGCGTGGTGAAGCGCCCGCAGGTCGTCGACATCGACGACCTCGTCGTCTGGGTGGCGCTCGGCGTCGTGCTCGGCGGCCGGATCGGCTACGTGCTGTTCTACAATCTCCCGATGTACATCGCCGATCCGATGGAGATCCTGGCGATCCGCAACGGCGGCATGTCGTTCCACGGCGGCTTCATCGGGGCGATCCTGGCCTTCCTGCTGTTCGCGCGCGGCAAGGGCCTTAACGGCTACACGCTCCTCGACATCGGCGCGGTGGTCGTGCCGATCGGCCTGTTCTTCGGCCGGATCGCCAATTTCGTGAACGGCGAACTCTGGGGCCGCGTGGCGCCGGACTTCCCCTACGCCATCGTGTTCCCGAGCGGCGGGCCCGTGCCCCGCCATCCGAGCCAGCTCTACGAGGCCGCCACAGAAGGTCTGCTGCTGTTCATCGTGATGGCGGTGAGCGTCCGCCGGTTCGGCTTCCGCAAGCCCGGCCTCCTCGGCGGCATCTTCGTCCTCGGCTACGCCCTGGCGCGGACCTTCTGCGAGTTCTTCCGCGAGCCGGACCGCCAGCTCGGCTTCCTGTTCGGCGACCATTTCGGTCCGATGGGCGGCGGCGTGACCATGGGCATGCTGCTGTGCGTGCCGATGATGGTCGTCGGCCTCACCTACATCGTGCTGGCCGGGACCGGCCGGACGCGTCCGCGCCATCCGGTGGCGACACCCGCCGCCGAGGCGGACCGCAAGGCGGCCGTCGAGGCGTGAGCCCCCTCGGAGCCGAGATCGCGGCGCTGATCCGCCAGAACGGGCCGATCGGCGTCGATCGCTACATGGCCCTGTGCCTCGGCCATCCGGTCCACGGCTACTACCGCACCCGCGACCCTCTGGGCGCTCGGGGCGACTTCACCACCGCGCCCGAGATCAGCCAGATGTTCGGCGAGTTGATCGGTGCCTGGAGCGCCTATGTCCACGAGTTGATGGGACGACCCGATCCCCTGGTTCTGGTGGAGCTGGGGCCCGGCCGCGGCACGCTGATGGCGGACGCGCTGCGGGCGTTGCGGTCGGCGCGCCCGGGAATGCGCGTGGCACCGCATCTGGTGGAGACCAGCCCGGTCCTGCGGGCCGCGCAGGAACGCCTCCTCGCCGGGACCGGCGCGGCGTGGCACGCCGACATCGAGTCGCTGCCTCCGGGTCCCGCGATCATCCTGGCGAACGAGTTCTTCGACTGCCTGCCGGTGCGCCAGTTCGAGCGCCGGCCGACGGGCTGGCACGAGCGGCAGGTCGGCCTCGATCCGCAGGGCGGCCTCGCCTTCGGGCTGTCGCCGGAGCCGACCCCCGGCCTCGACGCGGACGGCCCGGACGGGGCGCTCATGAGCGTGCCGACGGCCGGGCTCGCGCTGATGCGCAGCTTGGCGCGGCGTCTGTGCACCCAGGGGGGCAGCCTGCTGGCCATCGATTACGGCCATGTCCGACCAGGCTTCGGCGACACCCTCCAGGCCCTGTCGGGGCATCGCTTCGCCGATCCACTGGCCGCGCCCGGCGAGGCGGATCTGACGCATCATGTCGATTTCGCCGCCCACGCGAAGGCGGCACAGGCCGAGGGCGCGGCGATCCATGGGCCGGTGGACCAGGGCGACTTCCTGGCAGCCCTCGGACTCGGCGCCCGTGCCGAACGTCTGAAGGCCCGGGCCAATGCGGCGCAATCCGCCGCGATCGACGCGGCAATCACCCGCCTCACGGATCCGAGCCGGGGCGGGATGGGCAGCCTGTTCAAGGTGATGGCGGTGAGCGGCCCGGCCCTCGGACCGCTCCCGGGGTTTCCGGCGGCCTGAGCCGCCGGGCCGATCCTCGGCCCCGCAGGGGGCCGGATTCGGTCAGCCGAAGGAGCCGAAGCCGGAATCCGTCTGGGTGGACGGCCGCGGTGTCGGCGGTGCAGGCGGGTTGAGGTCGGTCGGGTCGAAGGCGGCGGGCTCTCCCGTGACGGGGTGGGCGGGCGCGCTCGGGATCCGGGGCTCTTCAGCCTCGGGCGTCTCGGGCAGGACGTCGGTCTCGATCCCTCGTGACATTGCGATCCTTCTCAAGGCGGAGCCGGATCGGCTCCATACTGCAATGCAGCAAGAATCTGACGGTTGAACGACATCGTCAAGGGTCCGCCCTTGCGCTATCGGGGCGCGATACGAGCAACCGCGAGGCCGACCGTGACCGCAGGCATGATCATCGAGGCGCCGGAACTCTCCGCGCATGCGGGCGTGCGCCACGCCTTCTTCACCCGCGTCGGCGGGGTTTCGGACGGCCTCTACGCGTCGCTCAACGGTGGGCTCGGCTCCCAGGACGTGCCGGAGCGTGTCGCCGAGAACCGGGCGCGGATGTGCGGCCGGCTCGGCCTGCCGCCGGATCGGCTCGTCAGCCTGTACCAGGTCCACTCGGCCGATGTCGTCACCGTCGAAGCGCCCTTCGCGGCGGCGGAGCGGCCCAAGGCCGACGCCATGGTGACGCGGAAGCCGGGCCTGGCGCTCGGTATCGCCACGGCGGATTGCGGGCCGATCCTGTTCGCGGATCCCGAGAACGGGGTCGTCGGTGCCGCCCATGCCGGCTGGAAGGGCGCCCTCACCGGCGTGATCGGCGCGACGGTGGCGGCGATGGAGGCGCTCGGCGCGCGGCGGCAGCGGATCGTCGCCGTGCTGGGCCCGACGATCGGGCAGGCTTCCTACGAGGTCGGCCCGGACTTCATCACCCGGTTCCGGTCCGACGCCCCCGGCATGGAGCGCTTCCTCGCGGCCGGCACGCGGCCCGGACACGCGCAGTTCGACCTGCCGGGCTTCATCCTGGCCCGGCTCGCCGAGGCCGAGGTCGGGGAAGCCAGCGCGCTCAACCTCTGCACCTACGCGGATCCGGAGCGGTTCTACAGCTATCGGCGGACCACGCATCGCGGCGAGGCCGATTACGGCCGCCTCATCTCCGCCGTGACGCTCGTCCCCTGACGACACGGTCCGCCATCGGACACCAGAGGTGCGACACTTTGTCGATGCACGGGTGAGAAAAAAGCGTAGCCGTGAATGAACCTTGGCCATTCGCCCGCGTTGGGGGGTCAAGGTGCCGGGGATAAACGGCGGGTTGCCATAAGGGGCCGCGAATGCGGTCGGCGACACCGCGGAGCGCAAAGCAGCCCTGGAACCGCTGGAACGCAGCCAGATCCGGTTACGCCCCCGTCCGGCCACGGTCGGGGCGGACCACCAGTGAGGACCAGATGATGAAATCCCTGCTCCGTGTGACCACGGCCCTCGCGGGCGTCGCCTTCGCCGGCTCGGCCTTCGCCGCCGACCTGCCGCGCCGCGCCGCCCCCCCGCCGATCTTCACCCCCGTCCCGGTCTTCACCTGGACCGGCGCCTATTTCGGTATCAACGCCGGCTACGCTTTCGACGCCAGCGACCGCAACACCGGTTCCAGCTTCGGCGTGCCCTTCCCCTACGCCGCTCCCGGCACCGTCGCGACCTTCCGCAACCGCAGCCAGGACGGCTTCTCCGGCGGTGGCCAGGTCGGCTACAACTACCAGTTCACCCCCGGCTCCGGCATCGTCATCGGCGTCGAGGCCGACGCCCAGTACCTCGACTTCGGCCGCAGCCGGAACAACGCCTTCATCTCCGGCGCGCTGGCCCCCGGCTACTACGTCACCGACCCGCGCGGCCTCTCCAGCCTCGACTTCTTCGGCACCGTCCGCGGTCGTCTCGGCTACGCCTTCGACCGCACCCTGATCTACGGCACCGGCGGCTTCGCCTACGGCTCGGGCAGCGCCGACCGCTCCTTCGGCGGCTATGCCGGCAACGACAGCTTCCGCACCGGCTGGGCCGCCGGCGGCGGCATCGAGTATGCCCTTCCCACCGACTCCTTCCTGAACTTCTTCCGCTCGTCGGCCGTGACGCTCAAGGTCGAAGGCCTGTACGTCAATCTCGACCGCGGTACCCGCAACCAGGGCGCGCTCGTCGTCAACGCCGCCAACAACTTCCCCGTCGTCTACAGCGGCGTCGGCCGCCGCTCCGACGAGTTCGCCGTCGTCCGCGCCGGCCTGAACTACAAGTTCGGCACCTTCTAGGATTGCGCGACGGCGCGGCTACGGCCGCGTTCGGGATCCGCCTCTGGGAAGCCCGGCCGAAAGGTCGGGCTTCTCGTTTTTCGCGGCCGGCGGATGAAGTTTTCGCAATCCCCCTGACAAAGCGTCGCCGCGCACCCATGTCGTGTCTGCCATGCGGCGCGTTCGGGCCCGCGGGTGAGATTCGAGGAGGACGACTCCATGAACAGCGAAGAACGCGACGTCATTTCGGGCATCTTCCAGCGGCTGGAGCAGGCGCAGACCCAGCCCCGCGACGCGGAGGCGGAGCGCTTCATCGCCGACAAGATCCGCGCCCAGCCCTACGCGCCCTACGCGATGGCGCAGCTGATCTACGTCCAGGAAGAGGCGATCAAGAGCCTGAACCAGCAGCTGGAGCAGGCGCGCAGCCAGGCGGCCTCTGCGCAGCCCTCGGGCGGCGGCGGCTTTCTGTCGAGCATCTTCGGCGGCGGCAGCCAGCGCCAGGAGCCGCAGCCCGGCTACGCACAGCAGCGTCCCGCCGGACAACCCTGGGGCAATCAGGGCGGCGCCCCCCCGCAGGGCTATCCCCAGCAAGGCTACCCGCAGCAGGGGGGCTATCCCCAGCAGGGCGGCTATCCCCAGCAGGGCGGCCCGTGGGGCGGTCAGCCGCAGGCGCCGGCCCGCGGCGGCGGCTTCATGGCGACGGCGCTCCCCATGGCGGCGGGCGCGGCCGGCGGCATGCTCCTGGGCAGCGCCCTGTCGAACGCCTTCGCGGGCGGCCATTCGAGCCTCGGCAGCGCTGCGGCCGCCGGCCTGGGCGGCGGTGCCGGCGAGACCGTGGTCAACAACTACTACGGCGACGGTGGCAACCAGGATCTCGGAGCCGCCCTGGACAACAGCGGCGGCGACCTGGGTAGCTTCCAGGACGCGAACTACAGCGATCCGGGTGGCGATTTCGGCGGCGACCTGGGCGGCGGCGACGACAGCGACTGGACCTGATCGTCCAGCCCCGGCTCAGCCCCCAAAGAAAGAGGCCCGGTCGCGTCAGGCGCGGCCGGGCCTCTTCGTATCCGAAGATGCAGCTTTCGTGATGCCGACGACGTCAGGCGCTCACAGGACTTCGACGCGTGTTCCCACCGGCACGCGGTCGTAGAGGTCGACGACGTCGTCGTTCATCATCCGGATGCAGCCCGACGAGACCGACTGACCGATCGTGTTGGGCTCGTTGGTGCCGTGGATCCGGTAGAGCGATGAGCCGAGATACAGGGCCCGCGCCCCGAGGGGATTCTCCGGCCCGCCGGCCATGTGGCGCGGCAGGTCGGGCCGGCGGGCGAGCATCTCCGCCGGCGGTGTCCAGTCCGGCCACTCCGCTTTGCGGCTGACGGTCTTGAGACCGCTCCAGGCGAAGCCGGGACGGCCGACGCCGATCCCGTAGCGGAGGGCGCGCTGGCCGGCCTGCACGAGGTAGAGATGCTTGCCGGCGGTATCGATGACGATCGTCCCGGGCTTCTGCGGCCCCGCGAACGGAACCTCCTGGCGCTGGAATTCCGGCGCGACCGCACGAGCGATCCGGGCGGGATCCGCCTGGGATGCTCCGTAGGCGGCCGCGGGCGGCGCGCCGTAGGGCTGAGCCGCACCGTAAGCCTGTCCATAGGATTGTCCGTATGCCTGAGCGGCCTCCGGTTCGGCCGGCACCAGCTCCCCGGAATAGGCCGCGACCCGCTGGGACGTCGCCGCCCGCTGCGGGGCCGCGGAGCGCTGCGGCCAGCCGCGGCCGCCGCCCCCGGCGCTGCCGGTGACGAGGTACTCGATCAGGCCGCCGCCGTAGCCGCCCTCGGCGTAGCGCGCCTGCTGCGCGCGCGCAGGCCCGCACAGCACGAAAGCGGCCGCGGCCGCCGCCATTCCCAATCGGACCGAACCCCGCATCGTCGCATGCTCCCGAGCCGGCGCCCAAGCGCCCGGCCCGCGAACGATCCCGCGGCATTTTACCGAATCAGGTGAAGGAACGTGGTGAATCGCGCCGAGGCCGCGGTCTCTCCCCGGCCCGTCGGCGGCAGCGTGAATCGCCGGTTAACCGTTCATCGCAGCCCGCCGCGCCTTCGGGAAGGAGCCCGGAACGCTCGGAAAAAGCTTGGCAGTCACAGTCCGCTAACCGATGTGGTAGAGAGTTGCGTCGACGGAACCCGAACGCCCACGCCCGGACGATGACCCAGAAGCGCTATCGCATCGAAGACAGCCTCGGGATTCCCGCGGCTCCCCAGCCTGGTCCGGGCTCGATCGCCTCGAACGAGCGACTCGAAGAAATCTTCAGCGCCATCCAGGACTTGCGCCGCGTCACGCAGATGAGCGCCAGCGAGACGATCGAGTCGTGCCGGCGCGAGCTGCACGAAGCGCTCGCGATGCGCACGGAACTCGACGTGATGAAGGAGGCGATCACCCGCACCAAGTCGGAGCTGGCGACGCTGCATCGGACGGAGAATACCGGCAAGGGCATGCGCCGGGCGGCCGACGAACTCGACGCCGTGGTCGATTCGACGGAGCGCGCCACGACGCAGCTCCTCGGGGCGATCGAGGAGATCGAGAGCCACGCCGGCATGCTCAACGCCGCGACGCTGCCGCCCGGGCTGAAGCAGCACGTCGACGTGATCCTCGAGCGCGTGATCACCGCCTACGAGGCCTGCAACTTCCAAGACCTGACCGGCCAGCGGATCACCAAGATCGTCGGCGTGATGAAGTTCATCGAGGAGCATCTCGACCGGCTGATCGCCACGTGGTCGGAGCTCGACAGCTTCAAGGAGCTCATCACCGTCATGCCGGTGCCGACCTCCCTGGACGACGAGAGCTCGCTCCTGAACGGTCCGAAGCTCGACCACGATCCCGGCCACGTCGACCAGAGCGACATCGACTCGCTGTTCGACTGATCTCCGGTCCGGGCGCGCGATTTTTGTCGCCGCCCCGGTCCCGCTGGCGCTCAGGAACGCTTAGATCTGCGGTATGAGCCGCAGAGCCCTCTCAGACCTGCCCCCGGACACCTTCGACGACGGCCGCGACGCCGAGCGGGACGAGACCGCCGACGCGCCGGAAGCCGGCCTCCCCGACACGGAGGCGCCGGAAATCGATTTCGACTTCGAGCCGGGTGCCGTCCAGGCCGGCACCGAGGTGATCCGCCGGTTCTGGTCGACCCTGCCGTCCTCGCCCGGCGTCTACCGGATGTTCGATCATCGCGGCGACGTCCTCTATGTCGGGAAGGCCAAGAACCTGAAGGCCCGGGTCGGCTCCTATGCGCGGGGTCAGGCGCATTCGAACCGCATCGCCCGGATGATCTCGCAGACGGCGGCGATGGAGTTCGTCACCACCGCCACCGAGACCGAGGCGCTGCTCCTCGAAGCCAACCTGATCAAGCAGCTGAAGCCCCGCTTCAACGTGCTGATGCGGGACGACAAGTCGTTCCCCTACATTCTGGTCACCGACGACGGCCCCGCCCCGCAGATCGTCAAGCACCGGGGCGCCCGGCGCCGGAAGGGCAATTATTACGGGCCCTTCGCCAGCGTCTGGGCGGTGAACCGGACAGTGAACGCCCTGCAGCGCGCCTTTCTCCTGCGCACCTGCACGGACAGCTACTACGAGAACCGCACCCGTCCCTGCCTGCTCTTCCAGATCAAGCGCTGCTCCGGCCCCTGCACCGGCGAGATCGCCACAGAGGATTACGCCGCCATGGCGGATTCCGCCCGGGCGTTCCTGGCGGGCAAGTCGAACGCCGTGAAGGACCGGATGCGCACCGAGATGCAGGAAGCCTCGGAAGCGATGGAGTTCGAACGCGCCGCCCGCTTCCGGGACCGGATCGCCGCGCTGTCGGCGATCCAGGGCGTGCAGGGGGTCAACACCCAGGGCGTGGAGGAAGCGGACGTGTTCGCGCTCGACGAGCAGGCCGGCCAGTTCTGCATCGAAGTGTTCTTCTTCCGGAACTTCCAGAACTGGGGCAACCGCGCCTATTTCCCCAAGGCCGACCGGTCGATGACCCCCGACGAGGTGCTCGGGTCGTTCATCGGCCAGTTCTACGACGACAAGCCGGCGCCCCGGACGGTGCTGACGAGCCATGCGGTCGAGGATGCCGAGCTGGTGGCGGCGGCCCTGTCGAGCCGGGTCGAGTACCGCGTCGAGATCCACAAGCCGAGCCGCGGCGAGCGGAAGAACCTCGTCGACTACGCCCAGCGCAACGCCAAGGAAGCCTTGGCGCGGCGCCTCGCCGACACGGCCTCCCAGGGCAAGCTGCTCGCGGCGCTCGGCCAAGCCTTCGGGCTCGACGGCGCGCCCCGCCGGATCGAGGTCTACGACAACTCGCACATCATGGGGACGAACGCGGTCGGCGGCATGATCGTCGCCGGCCCGACGGGCTTCATGAAGACGCATTACCGAACGTTCAACATCAAGTCCGAGGAGCTCACCCCGGGCGACGATTACGGCATGATGCGCGAAGTCCTGCAGCGGCGCTTCAAGCGGCTGGTGAAGGAGTCACCGCGCACCGAACGCGAAGCCGCGGCCGCCGCCGTCGAGGGCGGCGTCCAGGAGCCGGTGCCGGCCGAGGAGAGCGAGGCGTTCCCGGCCTGGCCGGACCTCGTGCTGATCGACGGCGGCAAGGGCCAGCTCGACGCCGCGCGGACGGCCCTGGAGGAGGTCGGCGTCTCGGGCGTGCCGCTGATCGGCGTCGCCAAGGGCCGCGACCGGGATGCCGGGCGCGAGACGTTTTTCGTGCCCGGCCGGCCGCCCTTCAAGCTTCCGCCGCGCGACCCGACGCTCTACTTCGTGCAACGGCTCCGGGACGAGGCGCACCGCTTCGCCATCGGCAGCCACCGGGCCAAGCGGAAGCGCGAGATGGTGAAGAACCCCCTGGACGAGATCGCCGGCATCGGGCCCAGCCGCAAGCGCGCGCTGCTCCATCACTTCGGGACCGTGAAGGCCATCGAGCGTGCGGCCTTCGAGGATCTGGCCAAGACACCGGGCGTGAACGCCGCCACCGCGCGGGCGGTCTACGACTTCTTCCATGCCGGCGCCTGAGAACCCGACCGCGATGGCCGAGACCGAAACCAGGACGTTGACGCCCGGGCCCCGCTCTGATTTCACCCCTGCGATGAACGCCGTCCTTCCCCGACGACGGTCGCCGGCCTGGACGCTCGCGAATTGCCTGACCTACGGGCGCCTCGTTGCCGTGCCGGTGATGGTCGCTCTGCTGTTCTGGCCCGAATCCCACACCGCCCGGTGGACGGCGCTGGGCGTTTTCGTCGCGGCCGCGATCACCGACTATTTGGACGGGTACGTCGCACGCACCTACCATCAGAGCTCGGCGCTCGGCCGGATGCTCGATCCGATCGCCGACAAGCTTCTCGTCTCGGCGTGCCTGCTGATGCTGACGGCGGACCACACGATCGTCGGCTCGAATATCTGGGCGGCCATCGTGATCCTGTGCCGCGAGGTGCTGGTTTCCGGCCTGCGCGAGTACCTGGCCGAGCTGAAGGTCGGGGTGCCCGTCAGCAAGATCGCCAAATGGAAGACCACCGTGCAGCTCGTGGCTCTCGGCTTCCTGGTGGCCGGCCCGGCGGGCGAGACCCTGCTGCCGGGGACCGAGCCGATCGGCCTGACGCTGCTGTGGCTGGCCGCCGCCCTCACGCTCTGGACCGGCTGGGACTACATGCGGGCCGGGATCAAGCACGTCATCGACGATCCGCGCTGACGGATCGGCCTGCGGGACGTGCGGTCCCTGCCCTGTCTTCGCTACGGTGATGCGATGAAGCTCGTCTATTTCGCCTGGGTCCGCGAGCGGATCGGCCGCCCCGAGGAGGAGCTGGCACCGCCGGCGGAGGTCGCCACCGTCGCCGACCTCGTCGGGTGGCTCCGGGGCCGGGGCGAGGAATATGCCTACGCCTTCGAGGATCCGGGCGTCGTCCGGGCCGCGATCGATCGGGTCCACGCCAAGCCGGACGCGCCGATCGCCGGCGCCCGCGAGATCGCCTTCTTCCCGCCGATGACGGGCGGCTGAGGCCCGGCCACGCCGCGCACGTAGTCCACCGGGGTTGTCTTGGTCCCGGTTCCGCAGTCATTGGCGCCGTCGCTCCGGCTCTGCTTCGAACCGAACGGCGCGCGGGCCGAGCCAAGTTTTTTTACGGGTTCGGTCCGCCTTCGAGACCGACGGCTCTGCGGAACGCTCAAGCTGTGACCGCCGTTACCCGGTACCGAAACCGGTATTGGAGTTTCAGCATGCGCAAGACCTTGCTCGCGACCGCCGCCCTGTTGAGCCTCGGCGCCGCCGCACAGGCCCAGACCACCGTCATCGAGCGCGACCGGCCGGCCGTCGTCGTCGACCGCCCGGCGACCGAGTCGAAATCCGTGACCGTCCACGACCATGGCGACGGCTGCGTCACCAAGACGGTGCGCAAGGAGAACGACATGGGCGACTCCAAGACCGTCAAGAAGGAGACGTGCGACTGAGGCACGGAAGCGGGCCGGGCCGGAGCGCGGACCCGCGCCCCCTGTCCGGCCGGTCTCATGTCCGGCCGGTCTCCTGCCCGGCTCCCGATCAGCGCCACCCCGCGTCGATGACGTAGGGGTGGCCTGTACACATCCGGGCATCGTCCGAGGCGAGGAACAGGACCAGCGCGGCGACGTCGGCCGGCTGTATCCGGCCGTCAAGGCATTGCGCGGCGACGATGTCCGCCTCGCCCTCAGGCGTGTACCATCTCTCCTGCCGCGGCGTCTGGACGTTGCCGGGGATGATCGACACCACCCGGATCCCATCGCGGCCGAGGTCGCGGGCCAGGGCGCGGGTCATCCCCTCGATCGCCGCCTTTGCGGTCTGGTAGAGCGGCATCTCCTTCAGCCCGAGATGCCAGCTGATCGATCCGAAATTGAGGATCACGCCGCCGCCCGCACGCCGCATCGCCGGCACCGCCGCCTGGGCGGCGAAGAACAGGTGGCGCAGGTTCACCGCCATCCGGTCGTCCCAATAGGCGGGCGTCACCTCGGCGAGGCTGTGGCGGTCGTCGTTGCCGGCATTGTTGATCAGGATATCCAAGCCGCCCAGAACCGTATCCGCCTCGGCGACCAGCGCGCGAACCGCATCGACATCCGTCAGGTCGCAGCGCCGGTAGAGCGGGGCGTGCGCGGCGCCGGGCGTCAGACGCGCCACCACTGCGTTCGCCGCATCATCCGCGATGTCGCAGAACAGGACGCGGGCCCCCTGGCCGACGAAGGCCTCGACCAGACCCGCGCCGATTCCCGAGGCGCCGCCCGTGACCAGGACGCGCTTGCCACCGAGGCTCGGATACCGTGCGCGCCGATCCGTCTGCGCCGTCATCGGACCTCCCCGACACGCTTCACCCGGTCGTCATTTGTGGGAGTTTATCACGGCACCCGCGTGGTGCAACGGCTGCGCTCGGGGCGGGAATTCTCGAAACGTTAACGGTTCGCGAATGAGATCGCCGGGTCTTCTAGAAAGGAACGCCCGATGCCCCTGCGTCTGGAACTCAAGCCCTTCGAACGGCTGATCATCAACGGTGCCCTGCTGCGCAACGGCGACCGGCGCTCGACCTTCTTGATCGAGACGCAGTGCAAGTTCCTGCGCGAGAGTGAGATCATCACGGAGACCGAGGCCGACACGGCCTGCAAGCGCCTCCACCTGACCCTGACGGTCATCTACCTCGCCGACGATCCGACGCAGGGGATCGACCTGTTCTTCCGGCAGGCGACGGATCTGCTGGGGCTCGCGCCGGCGGCGGCCCCTCACATCGCGGGGATCGCCCAGGCCGTCGAGACCGGCGCGTATTATCGGGCGCTCAAGCTGAGCCGCAAACTCGTCGAGTGGGAAGCCGCCGGCGCGGTGTCCCAGCCGGACCTGCCGGAAACGTCGGCGGCTTCCTGACGGCTCTCGGGCCTCAGCCGGGATTGCCCTGCAGGCCGGCGGCGATGTGGTTGTTGATCGACACGAGCGTCGCGATCTTCTCGGGCGTCGGCGCGATCATCGTGTCGATGCAGCTCTGGAGCACGAACACGCCCAGGCGGCCGACGCCCTGCTTGACGTCCGAAGGGAGCGGGTTCAGGTCCGACGTGGCCTCGGAGGTCAGCAGCGTCCAGACGCGCTGGTTGAACGACAGGGCGTCGTTGAGGCGCCCGGCATCGCCCTCGGAGAGCCCCTGGCTCGCACCGATCAGCTTCTGCGCCGCTTTCAGCAGAACCGCGGATTCAGCTTCGCGCGGCGAGAGGGCGCTGTGGGATGTCTTGGCGTAGGCGTTGGCGGCGTAGTTCATCGGCGGTCCAGCCCCGTCGTCAGGCCTGCCTTGGCGGCAAGCTGGCGCGTAGCTGTCGCAGACCAGGAGTTAAAAGCGCGTGAGCGCCAGATCCGCCATGATGCCGCCGGGTTGCTTATCGACGACGCTGTGTGGCCCAAAGGAATCGGGCCCCGGATCCCAGGCCCGATGTTGAATTTCGTTCTCGGAACTGTTGCCGGCGGCCTGATCGCCTGCGTGCTGACCATCGCGGCGGCGCGGCAGCCCGAGGTTCAGACGCGCCTGGGCCTGATACCCGTGCCGGCCCACACGACGCTCGCGGCCGTCACGAAGCCGGCCGAACCCGATTGCGGGCGGCGGACGGAGCCGGCACCGAAGGTCGGCTCCCAGGATATGTTGTTCAACCGTCAGCGATTCTGGTCGGTCGCGCCCTGATCAGAACGCACCGATCAGCATGAGCAGCATCGTCGTCGCGACGGTGGTGCTGACGAAGCCGCACAGGGCGGCCGCGAAGGACGGGCCGGTGCGGACGACGGCGGGCTCGATGTCGTTCGAAAGCGTGGCGGGGGTCATGGGCGCAGAACCTTTTCGGCGACCGGCGTCGCGCGTGACGGGGTGATGCTGCAGGAACGGGACGTCCGAGGTGCGGATGCGCACCCGATCAATCGCAGCGGTTAATTTTCTTGGCGATCCGCAGGCCCCGCAGTTCGCTGCGGAGATCGATCGCCACGACGCCCTCGCCGCATCGCTCGAAGGCGTCGCGGGCATCGTCGTAGCGGTCGCCCACTTCATCGAGCGTGTCGCAGACGCGGTCATGATCGCCCAGACGGGCCTCCTGACGCGCCTGGAAGCGCAGGGCATTCGCCTCGTCGACCTTGCGCTGGGCTTCGATGCAGGCCGGCACAGCCGACGCCGCGGAAGTCATCACGAGGCCTGCCACGAGGCTGGCGAGGCAACGGGTCAGAGTGACCGACATGGCACTCACTTCAACACTCACACACGGTTTGGGATGGCCACTCCGAAGGCGGACCGGCCGGGTTTCTCGGAGCGGCACGAGTCCACTCCCTTCCTGTCCGCTGAAACGGTGAAGCTGACGTGAAAGTTCCGCCCCGACTCACCGCCCCCGACGCCGGCGGGACGCGAGGATTGCGGAGAGCGGCACGGGTGCCGGCCCCATCGGGTCGACGCCCACGTCGTACTGCTTCGGCATTGGCTTGAGCTTGCCGTGGCTGTGCCCGTGGAGGTTGAGGGCACCCCGGCTCATGCCGTTCCAGGTGCGGAACGCGTAGTGGCAGAGCACGACCATGCGGCCTTCGACCTCGATTTCCGCGTAGTGCCGAACCGACGTCCAGCCGGGTGCATCCAGAGTTTCTGGCCCGTCGTTGTTGCCGACGATCAGGTGCTTCTCGCCGTTCAGCCCGGCGAGGATCTCGCGAATCCGGTCCCCGCTCGGCCCGAGGGCGAAGTCGCCGAGGTGCCAGACCGTGTCGCCGGGCGAGACCGCGGCGTTCCAGGCCGCGACCAGCCCGGCATCGTGGGCCTCAAGATCCGGATAGGGCCGGTGGTCGAAGCGCAGTGCCCGCGGGTCGCCGAAATGCGTGTCGCCCGTGAAGAAGATGGTCACCGGTCTGCTCCGCCTCGCCCGGGAACGCCACCGGACTGCCGCCGAAATCGGCTGGCCGCCGCCTTGTTCCCGCACGCCCGCGGCCGCCTGGCGCGTTGACCGCCCGCGCGGCACGGAGGAGACCTCCGCAGGGCGAACGGGATCGGGAGCGCGAGGGCATGCTGGGAACGGTCGGATTCGCCTTCCTGGCCGGGCTTCTGTCGGTGCTCTCGCCCTGCGTGTTGCCGCTGATCCCGATCGTGCTCGGCACCGCGGCCGCGGAGCATCGCCTCGGCCCGGTGGCGCTAGCCGGCGGGCTGGCGATCGCCTTCACGGCGATCGGGCTGTTCGTCGCCACGATCGGCTTCACCATCGGCCTGGACGGCGACGCGTTCCGGCGCGCCGGCGCGGTTCTCCTCCTGCTTCTGGGCGTGGTGCTGATGCTGCCGCGGCTCCAGGCCCGGGTCGCGACGGCGGCCGGCCCGGTCGGCGCCTGGGCGGAGGAACGCTTCGGCGGCTTCGGCTCCGGCGGATTGTCCGGCCAGTTCGCCGTGGGCCTGCTGCTCGGCGCCGCCTGGAGCCCCTGCGTGGGACCGACCCTGGGCGCGGCCTCGCTGATGGCGGCGCGGGGCGAGCATCTCGGGAGCGTCGCCCTGACGATGCTGGCTTTCGGGATCGGGGCCGCGGCCCCGCTGATGCTCCTCGGCTTCGTCTCCCGCGAGGCGCTGCTGCGCTGGCGCGGCGGCCTCGCCGCGGCCGGCCGGGCCGCGAAGGCCGCGCTGGGCGCCGTGATGGTGGTCCTCGGCCTGCTGGTGCTGACGGGACTCGACAAGCAGGTCGAAGCTGCGGCCGTCGCGGCTTCGCCGGACTGGCTCAATGCGCTGACGACGCGCTACTGAGTCGCCATGGTCCCAGGACGTCCGGAACGGAGATCAGCGATGACCGATGCCCCCCGCCTGACCAGTCTTGCCCATGGCGGCGGCTGCGGCTGCAAGCTCGACCCCGCCACCCTGCGCCAGCTCCTCGCCCAGCAGCCGGCGGCCGGGCCGTTCGAGCGGCTCCTCGTCGGCAACGAGACGGCGGACGATGCGGCCGTATGGGAGCTGGAGGACGGCACCTGCATCATCGCCACCACGGATTTCTTCACACCGATGGTGGACGACCCCGTCGATTTCGGCCGGATCGCCGCGACGAACGCCATCTCGGACGTCTACGCCATGGGCGGCCGGCCGCTCTTCGCGCTCGCGATCCTCGGGATGCCCCTGGGCAAGATCGACCCGGAGGTGGTCGCGCGGATCCTGCGCGGCGGCGCAGAGCAATGCGCCGAGGCCGGCATCCCGGTGGCGGGCGGCCACTCGATCGATGCCCCCGAGCCGATCTACGGCCTCGCGGTGATCGGCACCTGCCGCCGGGAGGCGGTGCGACGCAACGCCGACGCGATGGCGGGAGATGCCGTCCTGCTCACCAAGGCCCTCGGGGTCGGGGTCTACTCCGCGGCGATCAAGCGGGAGACCCTGGACGACGCCGGCTACCGCGACTTCATCGCCACCACCACGCTGCTCAACCGGATCGGACCCGACCTAGCCGCCGAGCCCGCCGTCCACGCTCTCACCGACGTGACCGGCTTCGGCATCCTGGGCCACGGGCTGGAGATCGCCCGCGGCGCCGGTCTCACGCTGACCCTCGAGGCCGACGCCCTCCCCCTGCTGCCGCAGGCGGAGGCGCTGGCGCGCGCCGGCGCCGTCACCGGTGCCTCGCACCGGAACTGGTCGGCGTTCGGCGAGGCGGTCGACCTGCCGGAGGGTTTTCCGGACTGGCGCCGCCACATCCTCACCGATCCGCAGACCTCGGGCGGGTTGCTGGTGACCTGCTCGGCCGACCGGGCCGACGCGCTCCTCGCGCGCATCCGATCGGCGGGCTACCCGGCGGCCGCCCGCATCGGCCGGATCGAGGCCGGTCCGGCGCGGATCCGGGTGATGGGCTGAGACGCCGCCGGCCCCGAGAGGCAATCTTCAACCTTCCCGTCCACTCTGTCGCCCCGCACGAGACCCAAGCCGCCGCCAGAGCCGCCGTGACCGAGGCCGCAGACATGTCACCGCCTCCCCACGGCGTCGCCGGCTGGCCGTACGGGCGCAGCCCCCCCGGACCCGCCCGTCCGCGGTCGCTGCCCGACGGGCGCCCCTGGCCGCGGATCCGGATCATCACGGTGGCCCACGCGGATGCCGCCCTGGCCGGGACCGTCGCGTCGGTCCTGCGCCAGGACTATCCGGAGTTCCGACACGACGTGCTGGCGCCCACGACCGGACGCGCGGCCGTGGAGCGGATCCTGACCGATCCCGGTCCGGATCATCTGCTCTGGCTCGCTGCCGGCGACCTGCTCGCCCCGGGTGCGCTGATCGCTCTGGCGCTGGAGGCCTCGCTCGCCGAGGTCGACGCGGTCGCGGGGTTGCGCGTCCTGTTCGACCACGCCGTCCGGGGCCTCGACGGGCCCGATCGTGCGGCGGAAGCCGGTGGCCGCAGGTCTGCGGGGGGCGGGATCCTCTGGCGGCGCGACGGGCTGGCGGACCATGCGGTCCTCGACGCCGACGGCATGCTGAACGAGGGGGCCGCCTGGTCGACGACATCCGAGAACCGGCGCAGCCTGATCGGTCGTCCCGCCCTGCTCCACAGGCTGCTTTCGGACCTTCCTCCGCCCGCCAGCGGTCTGTCGATCGTTTCGCTCACCGGGACGGGCACCCAGGGCGGGGCCGGCGTGGCCCAGCGCCGGCTCGCCGAGGCACTGACTCTCGCCGGTCACCGGATCGCGGAGGTCACCCTGAGCGGCCGTCCCGAGGCCGCCGAGTGGCGCGACGTCTTCCCCCCGGCCGAGGCCGCGATCGCGGCGACCGCACCGGATCTCGTCCTGGCCGGCAACCTGCACGGCGCCACCCGCAGCCTCGACGTCGTCGGCCGTCTGGCCCGGCAGGGACCGGTCGGCCTCGTGCTGCACGACCTCTTCCCCCTCACGGGCCGGTGCGCCCATCCGCGCGCGTGCGGCCGCGCCGCGATCGGCTGCGATGCGGCCTGCCCCACCCCCGACGAGTATCCGCAACTGGCCCCCGGCCGGATCGCCGGCATGCACGACCGCAAACGCGCTGTGCTCGCCGGCGCCCCGGTCGGGCCCGAAGTGCGATCCCCGGCCCGATCTCCGGCTCCCTGGCTTCTCGCCAATTCCGACTGGACGCTGGCGCGGGCTCGCGAACTCGCGCCGCCCGGCACCGTGGTCGAGCCGATCCGCCTCGCCTTCCCGACCGCCGTCTTCCGGCCCGGCGATCGCGCCGGCCTGCGCGCCCGGCTCGGCCTGCCCCCCGATGACGTGCTGATCCTCGTATCCTCGGTCATCGTCGACGGGCCCGACAAGGGCTTTGCCGATCTCCGGGCGGCGCTTCAGGCCGTGGCAAAACCGGGCGTCGGCGTCGTGGCGATCGGCCGCCTCGACGATCCGGCCCGGCTCGGGATCGCGAACCTGTTCGCGCCCGGCCTCATCGCGGACGAGGCGATGCTGGCGGCGTGGTACGGCGCCTGCGACCTCCACGTCACCGCGAGCCGCCACGAGACTCTCGGACAGACGCCCATCGAGGCCGGCCTGTGCGGGGTCCCGACCCTGGCCTACCGCACCGCCGGGCTGACCTCGGCGGTGATCGACGGCGTCTCGGGCCGCCTCGTGCCGATGCGGCCCGGCGCCCTCGCCGACGCCCTGGCCGCCCTGGTCGATGACCGGGCGACCCGCACCCGCCTCGGCGCCTTCGCGCGGATCGCCCTGGAGAGCCGCTACAGCCCGGCCGCGGCGGCGCTGTCGCTGGAGGCGGTCTTCCGGCGGCAGGGCCTGGGGGACGGCGCGGCCCATCCGCGCTTCGCCCCCGCGATGCTCGGGCATTTCCCCTTCGCGGCCGATCTGCGGATGGGCGCGACCGGCACTGTCCCGGCGGTCTCGCCTCCGCTCGTGCGCCGGCTGCGGCGGGCCAAGCAGATGGTGTTCGGCCGCCGGATGCCGCTCTTCGTGCGGCGGTGCCTGTACTTGGCCGGCACGCTGCGGCGCAGGGTGCCATGACGGACCACAAGGCGAAATCCGGCATGGCGCAGCGGCGGATCTACCTGGACCAGACCCATCTGCGGGCCCATGTCACGGGGATCGAGCGGGTCACCTTGGACCTGTTCGCCCCGGAGAAGCTCGCCCCGCACAATGTGCGGCCGGTGACCGCCGGCTCCCTGCCCGGCATGATCGCCGCCCAGCAGATCGGCCTTCCCGCGCGGGCGCTCACGGACAGGGACGCCCTGTTCCTGTTCCCGGGTTTCCCGCCCGGGCCGCTCTGCGCCATCGCGGCGGCACGGTGCCTGCTCTACGTCCACGACACCTTCCTGCTCACGCGGAAGGCGGATCTGAGCCTGCGCAGCCGGATCTACATGAGCCCGAGCTTCGCCCTCGCCCTGCGCTGGTGTCCGAACCTGTTCGTCAACAGCCGCACCACCGGCGCGGCCGTGCGCGCCCTCTGCGCGGAGCATGCCCGCGTCGCCCTGCTGCGACCCGCCGTCCGCGACGCCTTCGGCCTGGCCGACCTGCCGGGGCCGGCGGCCTACGAGCCCGGCGCAACGCTGCGGCTCCTCGCCATCGGGACCATCGAACCGCGCAAGAACTATCCGGCGACCCTCGCCCTGACGGCGGCATTGATCCGCGCCGGCATCCCGGCGGAACTCCATCTCGTTGGCCGGGTCGGATGGGGGCGGCACGACTTCCTGGAGGCACCACCGCCGTTCCTGCACCGGCACGGATACCTCGCCGACGCGGAGCTGCGGGCCCTCGTGGGGTCGTGCCACCTGCTGGTCTCGACCTCCAAGGCGGAGGGGCTGGGGTTGCCGCTCCTGGAAGTCCAGCATGGCGGCCTGCCGGTCGTGGCGCCGGACGACCCGGTGTTCCGTGAGGTGCTGGGGACGTCCGGCCTGCTGATCCGGCCGGAGGATCCGGACGGCGCCGCTCGGACCATCGCCGCCTGGCTCCGGGATGGCGGTCTGACCCGCGCGGCGGCGGCAAGCCGGGCCAACGTGGCGTGCTGGAACGCCACAGCGGCCGAGGACGGGCTGCGCTTTCAACGCTTCCTGTCGGGCGACCCGACAGCCTACGCACCGTTGGAGTCAATTGTCGCATGCGACCGCAGCGCCTGAGGCGGCCTGCGTAGTCCCCAACAAATCGGAGACTTTTCACGTTCGATTGTCGTGACAGTTAGGATTACGTCTGTATGCGATATCTGCGGGCTTCCTGAAGCAGGAACCGCAGCGGGGCGATACTACTGGTCCGGTATGCTGATTGCTGGACTCCCGACGAAGACGGCGCCTCGGGCGAGCACCTGTTCCAGACCGGCACGAAGCTGGTCAGAAAGGGAACAGGCGACGAGGTTGGCGGCGGGCGGTTGTCTCCGTCCCGACAGGTCAGGGAGCGAGGCGTATGTTCGACTTCTCGACACGGATGAGCGGTGAGCAGCCCGTCCGAATGGTGCTGCCGCAGGTGACCCCGCAGACGGACGGTCGCGTGATCCTCCGGCGCCTGTGGCGCGGCAGCGGCTTCATCGTGCTGGGCGGCCTGTTCATGGTCGCCGTGGCGGTGGCGCTGCTCGGCCTGATCCCGCCGCGCTACACGTCCAGCATCCAGGTTCTCGTGGATCCGAGCGATCTGCGCGTCGTCGAGAACGACGTGAACGCGCGCCAGCCCCAGGCCGACAGCGGCGTCTCGATCGCCGAGAGCCAGGTGCGGGTGATCCAGTCCGACAGCGTCCTGCGCCGGGTGATCGCCAAGCTCCACCTCGATCAGGACGACGAGTTCGTCCTGCCGGACGGCAACAACCCGACCCTCACCTGGGTGAAGGGCGCTCTGGGCATGCTTCCGCCGGCGGCGAGTCGCGATCCGGTCATCACCGCTCTCGACACGCTTCAGAACCGGCTCACCGTCCGGCGGGCCGAGCGGACCTTCGTGATCGATGTCGCGGTGCAGTCCCGCGATCCCGAGAAGGCCGCGCGCATCGCCAACGCCGTCGGGGACGCCTACTTCGCCGAAGAAGCGGCGGCCCGCACCGAGACCGCGCGCCGCGCGTCCAGCGCCCTGGCCGGACGGCTCGCCAGCCTGAAGCGGGATGTCGAGCAGGCGGAGGGCGCGGTGGTGCGCTACCGTGAGGATCACAAGCTCGTGGCGGCCAGCGGCCGCCTGCTCACCGACCAGCAGCTCGGCGACCTCAATCAGCAGCTCGTTACCGCCTCGATCAAGACCGCCGAGGCCAAGTCGCGCCTCGATCAGGCGCGCCGGATGCGCTCGTCGGATCCCAGCACCGCTTTGCCGGAGATGCTGCAATCCCTGGAGATGCAGGCTCTGCGGCAGCAATACGCCACGCTGTCCCGCAACACCGCGGAGCTCGCCACCCGCCTCGGCGAACGCCACCCGGCCATGGCCGAGCAATACGCCCAGCAGCGCGACCTGCAGCGCCTGATCCAGCGCGAGAAGGAGCGGATCATCGAGACGACCCAGAAGGATTACGACCGCGCCGCCGCGAGCGAGGCGGCGATCCGGACGAATCTCGACCGGGTGAAGACCGAGACGGCGAGCAGCGACCGGGCCTATGTCGGTCTGCGCGAACTGGAGCGGACTCTCGAGGCCCGCCGCGGCATCTACGAGGCCTACCTGAAGCGCGCCCGCGAGGCGAGCGAGCAGGAGCGGCTCAACACCACCAACGTCCGCATCATCTCGGCCGCGACACCCGCGCGCCAGCGGACCTTCCCGCCGTCGCCCAAGATCGTCCTGCCGGTGGCCCTGATCCTCGGCCTGCTGCTCGGCGGCGGCATCGCCCTGCTCCTCGGCGCCGACAGCGACCGTCGCCGCACCCTGCGCGCCGCCACTCGGCCGGCGGCCAGCTTCCGGGCCGCCGATGCGTGACATCGGAGAGATGAGCCTCTACCTCGGCGCCATGGATCCGGTCCGCGGGGAAGCACACACGGTGAGCGGCCCCGCCTGCGCGGCGTCCGGGTCGCCGCAGGCGGAGGCGACCGTCGAACTCTTCGGATACCAGTTTCACACCGGACCCGTCGCGGCCCTCGTGGCCGCCGTCGCGGCCCGGCGAGACGGCCGGCCCCGGATGATCGTCACGGCGAATGTCGATCATGTCGTCCAGCTCAGCGAGAATGCCCCCTTTCGCGAGGCCTACGCGCGTGCGGCGGCCAGGACCCTCGACGGGATGCCGCTGGTCTGGCTGGCCCGGAGGGCCTGTCGCCGGCCCGTGCATCGGATCACCGGGCACGATCTCCTCGGCTGCGTCCTCGCCGATCCGCCGGCCTTCGCGCAGCGGGTCTTCTTCGTCTCCGCCCGCAAGGATGCGGCGGACGCCCTGGCCCTTCGCCTGCAGACGGCGGGCCTTCCGGCCGGCGCCGTAGCCAGCGCAGTCCCGCCCTTCGGCTTCGAGCACGATGCGGCCTACAGCCGCGCGCTGGCGGAGCGGATCCGCGCCCACGGTACGACACTGCTGGTGATGGGTGTGGGCGCGCCCAAATCCGAGATCTGGGTGGATCGGCACGGCCAGACGCTCGGTGAACCGGTGGTGTTCTGCGTCGGCGACGCCCTGAACGTCGCGGCCGGGTTCCTGCCGCGCGCGCCGCAGCTGATGCAGCGCCTCGGCCTCGAATGGATCTACCGGTTCCTGCAGGCGCCGCGGCGGCTGTTCCGCCGCTACTTCATCAAGTCCTGGCGCTTCATCGGCCTCGCGATGCGGGAGCAGATGGGGCGGCGCGCCGGCTGATCTCAGCGCGTCGCCTCGAAGAGGTCCGGCCGCCGCAATTGGAGCGCGAACAGAAGCGTCAGCGATTTCATGTCGGTGATCGTGCCGCGGCGGCCCATGGCGGCCAGCTCCGGCAGCGGGATCTCATGCACCGCCACGGCCTCGCCCTCCGCGGCGAGGCCGCCGCCGCTTCCGGTCCGGTCGGCCTCGCCGTAGGCGGCGAGGAACAGGTCCATCCGCTCCGTGGAGATGCCCGGCATCGACCACGCGCTGGCGACGAAGTCGAGCGCCCCCAAGCGCAACCCCGTCTCCTCCAGGGCCTCGCGCCGCGCCTCGTCCTCCGAGGCGCCCTCGTCGAGGAGGCCGGCCGGGACCTCGATATGGCTCGGCGGCCCCCCCGAGTAGAGGACCGGCGCCCGGAACTGCGAGACCAGCGTGGCGACCCGCCGCTCCGGATCGTAAGGCAGCACCGCGACCGCCCGGCCGTGATCCTCCATCTCCCGCGTGAGGCGGGTTCCGTCCTCCTGCATCACCTCGGCCACGAGGTAGCGCGCCCAACCGTCGTGCACGAGGCGCACGCCCCCGATCCGCGGTGCCATACCGATCCTGCCTTGCCCCTGGAAGGCTCACGGATCGTTCAGGAATGCGGCGGCCTTGCGGACACGGTGATGCGGAAGCGCAGGCGTTCCGCGCGCCGCTCGACAGCGTCGAGGCGCGCGCCCTCCTCCCGTACGAGATTCGGGATGTCGAGGGCAGCCAGCGGATCCGTGCACGTCACCACCAGCGTGCGGCCGGCAGGAAGGCTTCGCAGGGCCTTGCGCGTGCGCAGGACCGGGAGGGGGCATTTCAGCCCGCTGAGGTCGAGATCGACGCAATCCGGATCTTCGTCCCGCACGCCGCAAGCTCCCGAACCGGCGCAGCGACCGGCAGAGCGACCGGCACCCGGCGCGTCATAGGCATCGCCGGCCCGCGAAGCCAGCGGATCCGCTCACCATTCGTAATAACCGAAGGCAGGCCCGTAATAGCTGTCTGGTGCAGACCAGAGATAGCGCGGACCGGAATAGCCGTAGTCGAAGCCGTGGCTCGGCACCGGCGCGTAGGCATAGCCGTAACCGAAGGGTGCGGGATAACCGTACTCGCCATAGTAGCTGTATTGCGGACGCCCGCGGGCCGCCACGGTTCCGGCGCTGCGTCCGCCCGCCCCGTAATGCCAGCGGCCGGGGCCCGGCGCCGGGCCTGGAGCCTCGAACCGTGCCAGATCGGCCGCCTGACCTGCGCCCCCGCTCGCCGACAAGGAAGCCATCGCCAGAAGGATGACGGCGGTGACACGGGTCATGGTACGGTCCTCCAGCGGCAACACGCCCTGCTGGAACGTTCCAATAGCACGCTCTGGACGTGATTCGCGCCCGGTGCGTCGGTCGATCAGGGAGGCGTCAGAAGACGCATTCGGCGAAGGCCGGCCGCACGCAGGCGCCCCAGCGGCCCTCGTAATCGGCGAGCAGATCCTCCGCCCGCGTCCGGCCGGCCGCGACGATGGCCTCGAGAGGCTGCAGGTAGATGGTCTCGTCCCGCCCCTCGGCGTCGCGGCGGCCCCGTGCCCGCAGACCCGACCGGGCGATCGCCAGGGCCTCGGCGGCGACCGCGCCGAGGGTGGTGTTGGCCACCGGAGTCGCGAGCCCGAGGCGCGGTGCGGTGGCCCGCGCAGCCTCGCGATTGGCCGGGCTCCACCCCTTCACGAGGTCGAGGGCCGCGTCGAGGGCCGCCTCGTCGTAGAGGAGGCCCGCCCAGAAAGCGGCCTGGGCGGCGATCATGCCGGAATCGCCGACATCGGCGCCGCGCATCTCCAGGAAACGCTTCAGCCGGACCTCGGGGAAGGCGGTGGAGGCGTGATTGGCCCAGTCCGAAACCGTCGCGAACTCTCCGGGCAGCTGCGGCAGCTTGCCGGCCATCAGGTCACGGAACGAGGCGCCCGACACGTCGTGGTAGGTGTCGCCCCGCTTGACGAAGTACATCGGCATGTCGAGCAGCCAGTCGACATAGGCCTCGTAACCGAACCCGGCATCGAAGGCGAAGGGCAGCATCCCCGTCCGATCGGCATCGGTGTCGCGCCAGATCTCGGACCGGCGCGACAGGAAGCCGTTCGGCCGGCCGTCGGTGAAGGGGGAGTTGGCGAAGAGCGCGGTGGCCACCGGCTGCAGCGCCAGGGATGCGCGCATCTTGCGCACCATGTCGCCCTCGGAGGCGAAATCCAGATTCACCTGCACCGTGGCGGTGCGCAGCATCATGTCGAGGCCGAGCGATCCGACCTTCGGCATGTAACCGGCCATGATCCGGTATCGGCTCTTGGGCATGACCGGGGTCTCGTCCCGGCGCCATTTCGGACTCATGCCCAGCGTCAGGAAACCGATTCCCAGAGGATCGGCCACCCGCTTCGTGGCGGCGAGATGCGTGGCGAGTTCCGCGGCGGTGGCGTGCACATCGGGCAGCGCGGCGCCGGACAGCTCGAACTGGCCACCGGGCTCGATCGAGATCGCACCGCCCGCCTCCGCCGACAGGCCGATGATGTTGCCGAGATCGACAATCGGCTCCCAGCCCGTCTCGCCGGCAAGGCCCTCCAGTAGGGCCCGGATGCCGCGATCCCCGTCATAGGGGACGGGCGCCCGGCTCTCCCGGTAGAACGGGATCTTCTCGTGCTCGGTGCCGATCGCGAAGCGGGCGCGCGGCTTCTCGCCCGCCGCGAACCATTCGATCAGTTCGGCGCGCGTGGTGAGCGGCGTGGTGTCGTTGCTGTCGCGCGCCATGCGCTGCCTGCCCGTGCGTCTGACTTATGCGTTGGAACGGGCGCGCCGAACTGCTTCGGCGGATCCACCCAGTATCGACCCGCTCTCGCGAGCGGGCTCCGGGCGGACACCCGCCCCCGACCCCGATGAGCCCGCGGCGCAGGCGGCGTCCGTTCCGGGACATAATCGAGCCGCCGGGAACCCACAACGCGGCGGCCTCGGCCGGCGCGCCGCTTCACGTCCGATCCGGGGAAACAATCGTTCGGGCTGACGCCTTCATGTGCGCGGGCACACATGGATCAGGCCGGCCCGTCTTCAGCGCGCGTCGCCGAGGACCGCCTGCACCAGGGCCAGCACGGCGACCGCGGCCGTGTCGGCCCGCAGGATGCGCGGTCCCAGGGAGAGCGCGACGGTGTTCGGCCGCGCCCGGATCAGCGCACGCTCCTCCTCCGAGAAGCCGCCTTCCGGACCGACCAGCACGGCGAGCGGTGGCGGGACCTGCGGATCGGCGGCCGCCCGCAGCGCCTGCACGGGATCGCGCACCGGCGCGTCCTCGTCGCAGAACGCCAGGAGCCGCTCGGGGGCGAGCCCCGCCAGGGCCGGGGCGAGACGCTCGGGGTCGGGACAATCAGGAATCGTCAGGATGCCGCATTGCTCGGCCGCCTCGACGGCATTGGCCCGCAACCGGTCCATGTTGATTCGGTCGCCCTGCGTGTACCGGGTGATGACCGGGCGGATCGTCCCGGCGCCCATCTCGACCGCCTTCTGCGCGAGGTAGTCCAGGCGCGCGCTCTTCAGCGGGGCGAAGAGATAATGCAGGTCGGCCGGCTTCGTCTGGGCGCGCGTCAGTGCGGCGACGTGGAGGTCGGCACCCTTGCGCCCGGTCTGGACCAGATGCGCGCGCCACTCGCCGTCGCGTCCATTGAAGACCAGGACTGGATCGTCCGGCCCCCGGCGCAGCACGTTGAGCAGATAGTTGGCCTGGGCGCGATCGAGGGGGAGAATCACGCCCGCGGCAAGATCGGCCGCGACGTGAAGGCGCGGGGCGGTGAAGTCATAGGCCGGCATGGCGGCGTGGTCGCGCGGGGCGGCGAGCCTGTCAACGCGGGGGGGCGCGCCCGAAAGTGTTGCCGAATGGTTACGAGCCCCGGTTTTCGGCAGCCAGTCCACCGGTGCATGGCGCAGCCGGTTTGCCGCTCGATTGACGCCACAATCCTATGGCGAACCCAGGGGAACGGAAGAAAGCCGGCCGCTCGCGGATTCGGCAGGGGCGTCGAGGGAGTCTCGGAATGGCGAAGGGGAGTCTGAAGCTGGGGGCGGCGGTGCTGGTCGGCACCGTCGTGTTCGGTACCGCCGCGTTCGCGCAGAGCGCGGCACCGGAATGCGGCGCCATCCAGAAGACCCTGGCCGAGCGCAAGGCACTGGTCGGCCGCGCCAATGCGGCGTCGCAGTCCAAGAAGAAGATGACCCCGCAGGAGGCCTGCGCCCTGTTCGGGAAGCTCCAGGCCAACGGCACCGAGGGCATCAAGTGGATCGCCGCCAACAAGGAATGGTGCTCGATCCCGGATTCCTTCGCGGAAGGCTTCAAGGCCGACCACGTGAAGGTCAGCGGCATCCGCACCAAGATCTGCAGCGTCGCCGCTCAGGCGACCAAGATGGAGGCGCAGGCCCGCGCCCAGGCCCAGGCCCAGGCCGGCGGCGGTGGCGGCGGCCTGCTCGGCGGACCGGGCTTGACCGGCAGCTTCAAGCTGCCGCAGGGCGCTCTGTAAGATCGTCTGAGAGGATCACGGATCCGGCGCGGGTCCCCCCTCTGCAGCGATGGGGGACGCACGTGTGGCACGACCGGAGATCCGACCGATGAACGGGACGGCGCTTGACGACGGGCGGCCAGCCGATGCCGTCTCCGGTCACTGGGTCGACCGGCTGGCGCCCCGTTCCTGGCGTCCATACCTGCGCCTCGCCCGGATCGATCGGCCGATCGGCTGGTGGCTCCTCCTCCTGCCCTGCTGGTGGTCGGCCGCCCTGGCGGCGATCGCCGCGGATCAGGCCTTTCCCGATCCCTGGCACTGCCTCCTGTTCCTGATCGGCGCGGTGGCGATGCGCGGGGCGGGCTCGACCTACAACGACATCGCCGACCGCGACCTCGACGCGCAGGTCGAGCGCACGCGCCTGCGCCCCCTGCCCTCCGGTCAGGTCCGTCCGCGCCATGCTGCCCTTTTCCTGGTGATCCAGGCTCTGATCGGGCTGGCCGTCCTGCTGCAGTTCAACGCCGAGGCGGTGATCATCGGCCTCTGCTCGCTGCTGCCGGTGGCGATCTACCCGTTCATGAAACGGGTCATGCCGATGCCGCAGGCGGTTCTGGGCCTGGCCTTCGCCTGGGGAGCGCTGATGGGCTGGGCCGCCGTGTTCGCCCGCCTCGATCCGCCGGCGCTGCTGCTTTACGCGGGCGCCCTGTGCTGGATCATCGGATACGACACGATCTACGCGGTGCAGGATATCGAGGACGACGAGATCGCGGGGATCCGCTCGTCGGCGCGCCTGTTCGGCCGGCATGTGCGTCTTGCCGTCGGGCTCTGCTACGCGCTGGCGGCTGCCTTCGTGATGCTGGCGGCGCGCGGGGCCGGTGCGGGATTCGTCGGGTATCTGGGCGTCGCGGCCTTCGCCGGGCACCTGGCCTGGCAGGTCCTGTCGCTGCGGGAACGCGATGGGCGCGGGGCTCTGGCGCTGTTCCGGTCGAACCGGGATGCCGGGCTGCTTCTGTTCGTCGGCCTCACCGCCGACCTCGTGCTGCGCAATCTCGTCTAAGAGCGGTCGGCGCCCTCAGGTGCGGGCGATGATCTCGTTCTCGCCGCGGAAGATCTGCGGACGCGCCGGCAGCCGGCCGGTCTTGCGGCGGGCCAGGAACCGCGGGCGGCGGCGGCCGAGGCCTGCATGACGGCGGCGGATCCGGACCTGGCCGAGAATCAGCCGGCCGATCTGCTGCGAGACCGGGACCAGGAGGCCGTCCTCGCGGACGATCATCCGCGTCAGTCCGGCCCGCGCCGCGATGTCGCGCCACACGGCGACGACGTCGTCCTCCTCGAAGCTGCCGAGGCGCTGGAGCACGTCGCCTTCGGCATCCACCAGGATCAGGCTGAACCGGTCGGCCCCGGTGATCTCCGCATCCTCGGTGGCATAGGCGAGCGCGATCCCGACGGCGCGGCGCGCACCCGCGCCGCGACCGATCACCGGAAGCGGCGAAGCGACGAAACGGGGCGCGGTGTCGGCACCGTGCATCGGGTGTCCTGCGTGGCTTTTGTCCGTGGCCGGGGAAGTGTTCATCAGTCCGAGTCCCTGGAGCAAGTGGCCGTCCCTGTCGGGCCGTCCGTTATGCCAAGCAAAATCGCACCCGAACTCCTCCGCACCGCTTAAGAGCCGTCGTTAAGCGAATCTGGACAGCGCTGTCATTTGCGGAATGCTCAATGCTTCCTTGAATGCTCAACATTTCCTTGCCCAGACCGGTCGTTATCGAACGATCAACCAGCATCCTTGTGGCGCTGCGGGAGGCGCCGTACAACGAGGCGACCGGGCGCGCGATCCTCCGTGCCGGGTCTTCTCAGCCCGAGCGGGTGAGCCCAGGCGGGCCCGGACGTCCGCGTCACCGGACGGACGGGACAGCAAGGCCCTCGCGGGCCGCACGGATTCCACGCGGAGCGCGATGCCCGACTCTCTCACCGACGATGCCGTATCCGCCCTGATGCCGGAGCTGCGCGCCGTGATGCGCGAGGCGGCCGACATCGCGCGGCCGTTCTTCAGGCTCGGCGGTCAGACTTCGGCCCGCATCTGGTCAAAGGCCGGCGGCTCGCCGGTGACCGAGGCGGACGTCGCGGTGGATGCCTTCCTGAAGGTGCGCCTGAGCGCCCTCGTGCCGCGCGCCGCGTGGCTGTCGGAGGAGACGGCCGACGACCCGGCCCGCCTCGGCCACGACCTCGTCTGGATCGTCGATCCGATCGACGGGACGCGGGCCTTCCTGTCGGGCCATCCGGATTGGTCGATCGCGGTTGCGCTCCTGTCGGGCGGCGAACCGCTGATCGGGTTCGTGCACGCGCCGGTGGGCAACGCCGATTACGAGGCGGTGCGCGGTCGCGGCGCGACGCGGAACGGCGAACCGATCCGCGTCGATGCACGGCAGCACCTGACGGGCGCCCGCATCACCGGCCCGAAGCCGATGCTCGACCGTCTGACCCGCGGCGCCGGTACGGAACCGGATTTCGAGGTGATCGCGCGGATCCCGTCTCTCGCCTTGCGGCTCGCCCGCGTGGCGGACGGGACGGTCGATATCGGGATGATTTCCGGCAATGCCCGCGATTGGGACCTTGCCGCGGCCGACCTCGTCCTGCGCGAGGCAGGGGGCGTGGTCTGCGATTTCGGGGGGGCGGCGACGCTCTACAACCGCCCCGACCCGGTGCACGGCGAGTTGCTCGCGGCACCGGTCGGCCTGCGCGACCCCGTCCTGTCCGCCTGGGACGTCTGAGGACGAGGCCCTGCGCAGACCGGCGGTCCGGTCTCTCAGGCCGCCGCCGCCTCGCGAAGCTTCACCGCGCCGGGCGCGAGCCCGAGGCGCTCGGCGAGATGCCAATGCAGCTCGCGCGGGGAATGGTAATTGTAGGATCGGTCGATCAGGTCGCTGACATCGACCCCGGTCTGCTCCGCGGTCTTGGCCCGGGCCAGCTTGCCCACCCGGAAGGTCGGCGCATCGGTCACGGGGGAACGGACGCCGCGGCGCCGTGTAAACTCGAACAACATCTGTGTCTTTTCTTCTCTGGACCGAACGTTGGCTCCGTCCGGCGTCGTTTCTGGGATATTGCCTCCGACGCGACCCGGACCGGGCGATCTTGCCCGGAATGGCAGCGTCGGAAGGGGGAACCGCTTCGGGCGGCCGCTTCGCGCGTCATGCGCGCCTTTCACCTGTACCGGCTGGCGCAAGGAAAGCCGCGTGAGGCGCCTTCAAATCCTGCGACGGTCAGGCCGCCTGCAGGTTGCCGGCGGCGTCCTTGCCGCTGCGCTTGTCCGTGAGGATCTCGTAAGTGATCCGCTGGCCTTCGATCAGGTTGCGCATCCCGGCGCGCTCGACTGCCGAGATGTGGACGAACACGTCCTTGCCGCCATCGTCGGGCTGGATGAAACCGTAGCCCTTGGTCTCATTGAACCACTTTACAGTGCCGGTATTCACGTAGTGTACCTCGTTCGTCCATAGGCCATCCGCGCGGCACGAGGGCCGCGTGATGCACCACGGTCTTTCTGGATTTGGCCAGTGCGGCGGGGCGCGAGTCGCTGAACCTTGAGCAGCGTCAGCCTCGGTGGAAAAGCCCCCCGAGGACGTATTTAAGCGCAGGCTGCGGCCGCAACAAGGCATGAGCGGCGTATCATCTGCGTCGCAGGCCGGGATCGGGAGGCGGCCGAGAGGCCCCGCCCCCTGTGATTCCGGGCGTTCACGATGCATATACGGAATGCGCTCAAGCAGTTAAGGCGCGTGGCTCTGGACGATACATGGCAGGCATCTCGGTCTCGCTGGACGGTGCGAACATCCAGCTGTCCTTCCAGAAGGACGATCAGGCGACGGCAGTGGTGATGGATGCCCGCGCCGCTCGGGCGCTGGTGCGCGCCGTCGGGCAACTTCTGACGGCGATCGACGACACGGACGAGCCCGACATGGCCGACGAGATGGGCGACGAAGAGGTCGCAATGCTCGACGTGACGTCGTCCGCGATCGAGATCGGCACCGATGACGAAGGCCAGGCCGTGGTCGCCCTCCAGGCCGGCGCGCTACCGCCCTTTCAGCTTCGCCTCACGGACGAAGAGGCCCGCCACGTGGTGACGAGCCTCTCCGAAATCCTCAGCGCGCCGCGCGACGTGCGAACCTCGCACGGCGGTCACTGACAGCATTTCACATGCGGGTGCCGGGATCGGTCGGCGTGCCCGGGAAGACGTCGGGTTCGGAGCCCGGGCCGCCGGGCTCTCCGATCCCCGGATCGTTCACCGGATAAGGCGTGCGCGGACCGGTCGGACCGATATCGGGCTCCTCATCGGGCGCCGGCGGGGGTGGCGGCAGGTCGCCGGGCGTGGGCTCGGGAAGACCGGGATTGGCCATGACGCGACTCCTGGCGGTTGGGGTGGTGACCAACGGGTCGCCCTCGCGGGAGTTCCGTTGACCGCACCGACATCCGGTTTCGGACGCGGCCGGGCGGCCGAGGGCCGCAGGAACAGGGCGAACGACCCTCCGTTAGCCGGGCAGATCCCCAAAGAGGACACCCGCCATGCCCGACATCCGCCAAGCCAAGATCCTGATCCTCGCCACCGACGGCTTCGAGGAGAGCGAATTGACCGTCCCGCAGGCCAAGCTGGCCCAGGCCGGCGCCGCCGTGACCGTCGCCGCCCCGCAATCGCGCCAGAGCAAGGGTACGATCCGCGGCTGGGACAAGACCGACTGGGGCAAGGAGGTCGCGGTCGATACCGATCTGGAGCAGGTCGATCCCGCATCCTATGACGCCCTGGTCCTGCCGGGTGGTCAGATCAACCCGGACAAGCTCCGGCTGGAGCCCCGGGCGCTCGACGTGATCAGGAGCTTCCTCACATCCGGCAAGGTCGTAGCCGCGATCTGCCACGCCCCGTGGCTGCTGATCGAGACCGGCGCGGCCAAGGGCCGCGATCTGACCTCGTTCAGCTCGATCCGGACCGACGTGATCAATGCCGGCGGCCGCTGGCACGACAAGGAAGTCGTGACCGATCACGGCATCGTCACGAGCCGCAACCCGGGCGACCTCGACGCCTTCTGCGCGAAGGTCATCGAGGAGATCCAGGAGGGCGGCCACGGCGCCCGCCAGCTGGCGGCGTGACCCGCACGGGCGCCGCCGAGCACGCGGCGCCCGGATTCAGCCGCGGCTGCGCTCGCCGGTGACTTCCAGCACCGTGCAGCCGCGGATCGGGCGGCCGTACTCGTCCGTCCCCTCCACGATCACCCGGTGGGCCCCAGGGGCGAGATCGTCCGGAAGCCGCGCCGTCCAGATATGGGTCGAGGGCGTCGCCTTCACCCAGCTTTTCTTGGTCTCCGGGTAGCGCTCGTAGAGCTCGGTGACGAACGGGTCGAGGCGGCGGGTGCGCGCCATCGGCCGGGCCGGCGCCTCGCCGACCCGGAACGCGAGGTGCGTACGCGGACCGCCGTCGAACACGTTCACCACCAGGGTCGTGTCGGGGAGCGCGTCCTGCGGCACCGGCGGCCGGAGGCCCTGCACGGGCCGGGTCCAGCGCACCACCTCCGGCGCGCCGGCCCGCAACTCGCTTTCGAACAGGATCCGCATGGTCTCGTCCGGCTGACCCTGCGCGGCGACGTAGCGCGACGTGTAGTCGGCGCCGCGGATCGACAGGACGTGGAACCCGTTCGGCGTGCCGTCGCGGCTGTCGGCGGAGGGGATGCCGGTGCGGGCGTCGGGACCGCTCCACCACGAGCCCGAGACGGCGGTCAGCACGTGATGGTGGTGCCCGTCGGCGAGGTAATGGTGCTCGGTCGTGTGGGTATGGCCGGCGAGGCTCAGAACCTTGCGGCCGGCGAGCAGCTCGAGGAGCGCGGCGCGGTCGGTGGTGGTGTTGCGCGGATCGTCCGGCGCGGTGTCGGTGTGCAGCGGGATGTGCATGGCCAGCACGATCAGGTCGTCCCGGGGGATCTCGGCCAGGAGGTTGCGCAGGAAGGTGAGGCTGCGTTCGCCGATCCGGCCTCGATAGGTGTTGGCGCCCACCGGCACGGGCGGTCCGAGCCACTCGACGTTGTCGAGCATCACGAACCAGGCCCGGCCGTGCCGGAACGCGCATGTCGGCGCGCCGAACACCCGCTTCCACGTCTCGCGGCTGTAGCGCGCGTCCGGCGCCTGCATGTTGAGGTCGTGATTGCCCGGCAGATTGTACCAGGGCAGACCGATCCGCCCGACGATGCGGTTGGACCGCCCGTAGAGCGACAGGTCGTCGAACAGCACGTCGCCGGTGGTCAGGCCGAAGGCCGCCGGGATCGCCATGGCGCGGGCGACCGCCGTGTCCCGCACATGGTCGAGTTCGAACCGGCTCTCGGGCTGGGGATCGGTGAACAGCACGACGTCGAAGTCCGTCGTCTCGTCCACGCGGGTCAGGGTGAAGTCGATCGAGGCCGGGAGCGGCCCGGTGGGCGCGAGCCCGCGATAGCGCAGGCCCAGCTCGGCGGGCGTGCCCCCGGGCTGGTGGATGTAGGAATGGCGCGGCACGTTGTCGGCGTCGCGCGGCAGGGCGTAGCCCGGCGGCTTGATCACGAAGACCGCCCCGTCGCCCGACATCGGCAGGCGGTAGCGGCCCTGATCGTCCGTGCGCACGACCTCGCGACCGTTGGACACCAGCACACCCGGCAACGGAGCCGGGTCCCCGCCGGCCGCATCGCGCGCGGAGACGATCCCGGTGGCCTCGGCGGTCTCCTGCGCGCCGGCCCGGCCCGCGACGAGGCCCAGGGCGGCGGCGCCCGCCATGGTGCTCCGGCGGGTCAGGCCTCCGGGTTGAGTATCGCGCGACATGGATGGCTCCTGCACGGCTTCGCGGCGCGTCGTCTCGCGGGAGGCCGGCAACCGGCATCCTGGACGTAGCGACCCGCGGCCAAGCAGACGCGTTTGACTTCCGGATGACAGAAGCGGCCCCGAACGCACGAGGCCCGCGCCTCGGCGGAGGTGCGGGCCTCGGATCGGGTTCGATGGGCGGGCGCCGCCGGAGGCGGCCGGCGCCCGCGGAACGACTATTCTTCGTCGCCGGGCTCGAAGGTCTGCGGCATCGGCTCGGCGCTGGCGACCGGGGTCGGTGCGCCGATGGTCGAGGGGACGTTCACGCCGTCGCGCTTGTAGATGTCGTCGCGGAACTGGACGATGCCGTCCGGGGTCGACCAGGCGGTGATGTAGGTCCAGTAGACCGGCACCGGCTGGGCGATGTTGGCGTCGACGCGCTTGCCGCTCTCGATCGCCTCCTCGACCTTCTGGCGGTCCCAGCCGGGCGTGTCCTTCAGCAGCCACGTGATGTACTCGCGCACGTTCTGCACGCGCACGCAGCCCGAGGAGATGAAGCGGAAGTCGTCGCCGAACACGCCCTTGGTGTTCGTGTCGTGCATGAACACGCCGTAGGGGTTCGGGATGTTGATGCGGACGATGCCCATCGAGTTGAAGTCGGCGCCCGAATCCTGCCGGTAGGTGTAGCGGGTGCCCTCATCCGAGAACCAGTTCACCGACTTCGGCGAGATCTCGGAGCCGTTCGACAGGATCCGGATCTTGTTGTCCGTGAGGTAGTTCGGATCCTTCTGCATCTTCGGGATCAGGTCCTTCTTCACGATGGAAGCCGGGACCGTCCAGGTCGGGTTGAAATTGATCTGCGTCGCCTTGGTGTTCATGATCGGCGACTGGCGGTCGATCTTGCCGACGCCTGCGGCGTGGAGCGTCACGACCTGACCGTTCTCGACCGTCTCGACGAGCGCGGCCGGGATGTTGGTGATCACGAAGCGCCGGCCGAGATCGCCCGAGTAGGAGCGCAGGCGCACGACGTTGATCTCGAGCTGGCGGAGGCGCACCTCGGCCGGGACGTTCATGGCCTGCTGGGTGGCCATCGTCATCGCGCCGGTCTGGCTGAGGCCGTGACGGGCCTGGAACCGCTTCACGCCCGCGGCGACGTACGAATCGTACACGCCCGAGCCACCGGCGGCCGGATCGAGGTCGCCGGTGACGATCAGGCGCTGGCGGATGGCCGCCACGGCCGGGCCGCGCGAGCCGACCCGCAGATGGTCGGCGCCGGAAACCTGACGCCAGCCGCCGCGGGCGACGATGTCCTTGTAGCGCTCCACCATCTGCTCGGTGGACGTCACGGTCTGCGGCGAGAGGATCGGAACCGTCTCGCGCTGCACCTGCATGCCGGCGGGTGAAGCGTAGTCCTGCGCCCACTCGGCCTGGGCATAGTTGCCCTGATCGCGGGCTTGGGCGGCGCCGAAGCCCAGCGCGCCGAAAGCGGCGACGCTCAGGATTGCGGTGAACCGGTTTTGTGCCTTCTTGCGCATCGGTCGCTGGCTCTGGTCCGGGGTTCGTCAGATCGTGACGGGAGCGGATTGTCTCGTGCGCCACGGTGTCGGGATGGCGTTAAGACTCCCTATCGAAGGGGCCGGAATGTGGCATCGCCGTGCGCCAGCGCACGCAGCGTCCCGGTGCGGCACCCTGGCAACAGCCTAAGGCCGCCCGGTGTGGCAGGGATGCCATAGCGGTCCGGTTCGGACGGTGCGCGGGAGCAGCATGGATTCGGGCGAGGCCCTTTCGGATCGACGTGTCGGGCCGGCCCTGCGGGCCGTGATCGCCGTGCTGGCGCTCTACGCCCTGCTGCTCCAGGCCTTCCTCGGCGGCCTGATGCCGTGGCCGGCGACGACCGACGGCCTCTGCGCGCAGCATTCCGACCCGGCGGCCATACCGGGAGCGCCCGTTCCTCACAGCCATGCCGATTGCTGCACGGCGGCCCAGGCCACCGGGCCGGCGCTTCCGCCGCGACCGGCCGTGACCGCACTCCGGTGGGCCGCGGCCGCGGATCTTCATCCGGCCTGGCCCCTCACCGGCAGCGTCGGTGCCCGCGCCCCGCCCGGGACAATTGCCTCCCCCCGGGGGCCGCCGACCGCCTGAGCGATCACCACCTCTCGGATCCCTCAGGACGGATAAACTCCCATGAAGACCCTTGTCTCGGCCGCCCTCGGCCTCGGGCTGCTCGCTTCCGCGGCGCAGGCTCACGCAGTGCTGGAACGCAAGCAGGCCGCCCCCGGCGCCGCGTATCGCGGCGTCGTCCAGATCATGCACGGCTGCAACGGCAAGCCGACCACCCGCGTGAGCGTCAGCATCCCAGAGGGCCTCGTCGGCGCCAAGCCGATGCCGAAGCCCGGCTGGACCCTCGCCACGACGCGCGGCCCCTACGCCAAGACCTACGCGACCCATCACGGCACGGCCTCTGAGGGCGTGACGGCGATCACCTGGAGCGGCGGCTCCCTGCCGGACGACCAAGTCGACGAGTTCACGTTCCTGGCGCAGGTGGCCGACACCTTCGAGCCCGGCGCGACCGTCTACGTCCCGGTCCAGCAGGATTGCTCGGAGGGCGGCTATTCCTGGTCGGAGATCCCCAAGGCCGGCCAGGACGCCCATGACCTGAAGGCGGCGGCACCGTCCTTCCGGATCGTCCAGGTGGCTCAGGCCGGCGGCGCACCGGCCGCGGCGACGCCCGCCGCCGGCTCGACCGTGAAGGCCGGGGACCTGACGATCGAGACGCCGTGGCTGCGCGCCACGCCGAACGGCGCCAAGGTCGCGGGCGGGTATGTGCGCATCACCAATACCGGGAGCACGCCCGACACGCTCACGGGCGCGACGGTGCCCTTTGCCAAGAGCAGCGACATCCACTCCATGTCGATGGAGGGCGGCGTCATGAAGATGGCACCGGTCTCGGACGGCCTGACGATCAAGCCCGGCGAGACCGTGGAGCTCAAGCCCGGCGGCTACCACCTGATGTTCGAAGGTCTCACCGGCGCGCCGAAGGCCGGCGAGACCATCGCGGGGACGCTCACCTTCCAGCGGGCGGGCGCCGTGCCGGTGACCTTCACGGTGGCCCCGATCGGCGCGGGCGCGCCGAGCGGCCAGCATCAGCACCAGCACTAGCCGCCCGACAGGGAGCATCGGCCGCCGGGCGACCGACGTGAGAAGGGAGAACCCACGAGGCCGGGCCGCCACGGCGCCCGGCCTGCGCGGCCGCGCGGATCGTCGGGACGTTCCCGCACGGTCGGTCCGTGCATGCGCTCGGGTCGTGGCGTTCCTCGCCCTCTACGCCCTGGCGCTGCAGGGCATCCTCGGCGGGATCGCCTCGGCCAATGCGGGACCGGACCATATCCTGTGCCTCGCCGATGGCGGCCAGGCAGATCGGGCACCGGCCGGCAAGCAGTTGCCGGCTCATCACCACGGGGATTGCTGCGTCGCCTGTCACGCGGCGGGGCCAGCCACCCTCCCCGCGCCCTCGACCGTGACGGCCGTCCCCCTCGCCCGTCCGGTCGCGGCCGCCGGCCCGCGGCCGCAGCGCGTCGCTTTCCCGCGGGCGCCGCCACGTCCCGGTCTCGGAGCCCGCGCCCCACCCGTCGTCTGACCGATCGCCGCCCGCCCCCGATCATCAGACACGGATTCTGCCCCATGCCCCGCCTGTTCCGGGCCGGCCGACGCGCCGCGCTCCTGCTCTCCGCCTGCGCGACGCCGGCCGCAGCGCAACCTCAGTCATCGGCCGCCTCGGTCACCCTGTCCGAACTCAGCGTCGTCGGCGCCGCCGCGACGGACGCTCCGTCGGGCGAGACCCGCGGCTCGCTCTCGGTGCCGAGCGTCGACCGCCAGCGGGCCGCCCTCGCGGGAACCGTCGGGTCCGTGGCCTTCGTCGACGCCGCGACGCTCCAGGACCGCTATGCCAACACGCTCCGCGACGTGCTCAAGGACGTGCCGGGCGTCTACGTGCAGGAGCGCTACGGGCAGGAGCTGCGCCTGTCGGTCCGCGGCTCCGGCATCGCCCGCGCCTTTCACCTGCGCGGCATCGAGCTGCTGCAGGACGGGATCCCGCTCAACCTCGCGGACGGGAGCGGCGACTTCTATCAGGTCGATCCGCTCGCCCTGCGCTCGGTGGAGGTCTACAAGGGCGGCAACGCCCTCACCTTCGGGGCAACGACCCTGGGCGGCGCCGTCAACGTCGTGACGCCCACGGCCTACACGGCGCTGGCGCCCAACATCCTGCGGGTCGATGGCGGCAGCTTCGGCACGATCCGCGAGCAGGCCCAGATGTCCCGCATCGACGGGCCGCTCGACGTGCTGGTCAACGCGACGCTGACCAACTCCGACGGTTTCCGTGCCCACGAGGCGCAGGCCACGAAGAACTTCAACGTCAATATCGGGTACCGGATCGCCCCCGACATCGAGACCCGCTTCTTTCTCGGCACCTATCTCACCGACCAGAAGCTCCCGGGCACCCTGACCCTCGGCCAGAGCCTCACGACGCCGACGCTGGCCAATCCCGCCGCCATCTCGGGCAACCAGTCCCGCAAGGTCGAGACGGAGCGCATCGCGAACCGCACCTCGTTCCTCCTCGACGTGGGCAAGCTCGACGTCGACACCTGGGCGATCCACAAGAGCCTGTACCATCCGATCTTCCAGGCGATCGACCAGGATGGCTGGACCTACGGGATCAGCCCGCACTGGGCCGGGACCTTCGATCTCGGCGGCTTCCGCGACGACGTCGTCCTCGGGCTGCGCGCCTTCGCGGGCCAGAACTCCGCGCTGCAATTCGTCAATGTCCGCGGACAGCGGGGGGCGCAGACGCTGAATTCCCTCCAAAGCGCGTCGAGCGTCGAGGCCTATGGCGAGAACCGCTTCTGGTTCCTGCCGGACGTGGCGCTGATGACCGGCGCGAAGGCGTTCTCGTCGAACCGGACCTTCAGCGACAAGGGCGGCCTGCCGGGCAACCCGAGGCCGCGCTTCGCCGATGTGACCTACGAGGGGCTCAACCCGAAGGTCGGCCTGCTGTGGCAGCCGCGGCCCGACATCCAGGTCTTCGGCGACGTCGTCCGGTCCCGGGACGTGCCGGATTTCTCCGATCTCGTTCAGCAGAACCTCTTGAGCACCACGTTCGTACCCCTGCGGGCGCAGCGCGCCTGGACCTACGAGGCCGGCGCCCGCGGGCGCTTCGGCCCCCTCGCCTTCGACGTGACGCTCTATCGGTCGGACCTGCGCGACGAGCTGATCAACTTCGCGACCAATCCCGGCCTCAACATTCCGGCCGCCACCTTCAACACGCCCCGCTCCGTCCACCAGGGCGTCGAGGCGGCCGTCACCCTGGACCTCGTCCGCGATCTCGCCGGGACCGGCGACGGGGTCAGCCTGACCCAGATCTGGACCCACAACGACTTCCGATTCGTCGGCGACCCGGTCTTCGGCAACAACCGCATCGCCGGGATCCCGTCGGACGTGCTGCGGACGGTCCTGAGCTACCGGCACCCGAGCGGCTTCCACGTCGCGCCGTCGCTCGACTGGGTCCCACAGGGCGCCTTCGCGGATCACGCCAACACCCTGCGGGTGCCGGGCTACGCCCTGCTCGGCGTCGAGGCCGGCATCGATTTCGCCGACGGCGTCGCCCTGTTCGTGGATGCCCGCAATCTCACGAATGCCCGCTACGTCTCGGACATCGCCGTGGTCGCAAACGCCGCCGCGACGGCCGGCGGAGCGGGCGCGCTGGCGGCGTTCTATCCCGGCAGCGGCCGCAGCGTCTTCGGAGGGATCCGGGCCGCGTTCTGAGGCGTTCTCCGCCCCCGGACCCGAAACCCTTCTCCCAACCCTTCTCCAGGCACCGGACGGCGGGTTAAGGTTAAAAAAACATGAACCCTGCTGTTCGGGCCAATCGGCGCTAGGATTGCGGTGTCGTCCGAAAGCCAAGGACGGAGCGTCCCGGATCGGAACGAGCCGGGCCGTCGGACGGCACAGGAGAGGCAGATGAACGGCTTCGATGTCACGTTTCGGGACGATCAGGACTGGATCGATTTCGGCAGGTCCTACGTCAACTCGGACGCCTTCAAGGCGCTGTTCCGCGACGGGATGACCCTGGTCGAGGAGACCGCCGCCTATCTCGACGGCGAAGGCCGCGACGAGTCGCGTCTGGTCTCCCGCGACGCGACCCTCAGCTACGCGGCCGAGAGCATGCGCCTGACCACGCTGCTGATGCAGATCGCCTCGTGGCTCTTGGTGCAGCGCGCGGTCGCTGAAGGCGAGATGACCCCGGCGGAGGCCCTTCAGGAGAAGCACCGGGTCAAGCTCGGCACGGCGGAGCCGCCGAAGCAGCAGGATTTCAACCTGCTGCCGATGCGTCTCCAGCAGCTGATCGTGCGCGCCCGGCGCCTGCACAGCCGCATCCTGCACCTCGACGCGCTGATCGCCGAGGACCGGCCGACCCCGGTCCCCGTCGAGAGCCCGGTGGCCCAGCAGCAGGGCCTGCTGCGGATGGCGTTCCGGATGGCCGAGGGCTGATCGCCTGAGGCCTCAGCCCGCGAATCGGAAGGTGTTCCGGCCCTGCGCCTTCGCACGGTACAGGGCGCGGTCCGCGCTGTTGTAGAGGCTCAGCGGATCGTGGCCGTCGGCGGGCGCCAGGGCGATCCCGACGCTGAGGCTCACCGAGAGGGTATGCCCCTCGAGCTCGATCGGCTGCTCCACGGTGCCGATCAGGCGCTCGGCGAGGGCGGAAGCGCTCTCGGGCTGCTCGGCCTGGGTCTGGATGATCACGAACTCGTCGCCCCCGATCCGCGCCAGCATGTCTTCCGTGCGGATGACGGCCTGAAGTCGGGCTGCGACGATCCGGAGCAGCGCGTCGCCGACCGAGTGGCCGTGGGTGTCGTTCACGGCCTTGAAGCGGTCGATGTCCAGGCAGAACAGCGCGAAGGTGGCGCCGTGCCGGCGGACACGGGCAATCTCCGCATCCAGACGGTCGTGGAACAGCGTTCGATTGGCGAGCCCGGTCAGGGGATCGTGGCACGCCATGTGGGCGATCTTCGCCTCGGCCTCCTTACGGGCGGTGATGTCCAGGCTGAGACCGACGACCGCGGTGACGGCACCGGCCGCGTCGGTCTCCACCTGCCCGAGGCCGGTGATCCAGCGCACCCGGCCATCCGGCATGAGAACGCGGAAATCCGTGACGACTTTCGTTCGCCCGGCAATGGCCGCCCCGAGATCCCGCAAGGTCCGCTCGGCATCGTCGGGATGGATACGCGGTCGCCAGTCTCGCTCGACGTCGATCTCGATGGGCTGGTCGCCGAAGCCGTGGTGACGCGCCATCTGCTCCGAGAGCTGGGCGCGCCCCGTCCGGACACAGTAGCGCCAGGTTCCGGCATCGGCGGCCTGCAGGGCGAGATCGAGAAGCAGCGTCTTCTCGGCGAGCTGCTCGTTGGCCATGCGCAGGCTGGTCTCACGCTGGAGCTCGACCATGAGCTGCCGCGTGGATTGCGCCAACGCCGCGTTGGCGTCCGAGGCCCGCCGCATCCTCTCGATGAGGATCAGGTTGATGCCCACGACGATCCCGAACAGGATCAGGGCGATGGCGGCCGACGATGCGCCCGTGGCTGGAAGGTTCGACGGCAGCACGGCGTACCACACGGCCACGCCCGATAGGATCGTGCAGACGAGTGCCGGACCGAGACCGCAGAAATAGGCGGTCAGGATGACCGCGGGATAGAAGGTGATGAACGGAAGGCCGGGCGGAAGCGCCGCACGCGCAGCCAGCGCGCAGAGCACCGCGGCAATCGCGATGGCGTAGCCGTAACGTGCCGCCCGCGGCTCGCGGCGCTCGATCGAGAGAGTCCGGTCGACGTTTGCGCGGTCGACATGCTCTATCGACGGAGCCCCACTCATCGTTGCAACCGTTCCCTGACGCAGAAACCCCGCCCGCGACGGCAGCCGCGCTGCCTCTGGTCAGATCGCGCTCGATCTCCCTATGTTTTTCTCCGCAAAAAATCAATAATTCTTAAGTCTAAGTCCAAAAACAACTTGCGCGAGAAGTCTCCACTCCGAACTGAAGACCATCCGCCGGACAGGACCACGCGCCCCGCTGTGCGAGGACGTGCGCTGGGCAGCGCGCACGAAAACGGGCGGCCCCGAAACGAGACCGCCCGCCTGATTGCGCGATTCGCGTGAGCGAGGTGTTCGGGACTCAGCGCTTGCCGAGATTGCCGAAGCGCGAGTTGAAGCGCGACACCCGGCCGCCGCGGTCGAGCATCTTCTGCTCACCGCCGGTCCAGGCCGGATGGGTCAGCGGATCGATGTCGAGATTGAGGGTGTCGCCCTCCTTCCCGTAGGTCGAACGGGTCTGGTACTCGGTACCGTCCGTCATCACGACCTTGATGAAGTGGTAATCGGGGTGCTCGGTCCCCTTGGCCTTTGCGGCCGCGTCCTTCGCCATGACCTTGGTCCCTGTCTGGCACGCCGGCGGGAAGCGCAGGAGGCGCCGCCCGGCCCGGAATGCGGAAGATATCACCGGTTGCACCGAACCATGGGTTCGTGGCAACGGCACGTCCAAGCCGACCGTGGTGGCGGCCCGCGGCCATTGAACACACGCAATCGGATGAGCGGCGGCCTATACCGCAGCCGCTCCCCGGTCACAAGCGCCGCGGACCGGGACAAAGAAAACACGTGAGGCGTGATGGCCCGTAAGACCAAGGCGGCCGCGGATGGCCGACCCAAAGCCCCGCTGAGCGCCCTCCGGCCGCTCATCCCCTTCGCCCTGCGCTACCGCGTGCGGATCGCCGCGGGCCTGATCGCCCTCGTCTGCGCCTCCGCCTCGACGCTGGTCGTGCCGATCGCCATGCGTCGGGTCATCGACCACGGGTTCACCGCCGACGGTTCGGGGGTGATCGACGCCTATTTCCTGGCTCTGCTCGGCGTCGTCGCGGCCTTCGCGCTGTCGAGCGCGGCCCGCGTCTACACGGTGGTGTCCCTGGGCGAGCGGGTGGTCGCGGATCTCCGCAGCGCGGTCTTCGCCCGGCTGACCCTGCTCGACCCTGCCTTCTTCGACCGGTCGCAATCCGGCGAGATCGTCTCCCGGCTCACCGCGGACGCGACGCAGATCAAGTCGGCCTTCGGGGTCTCGGTCTCGATCCTGCTGCGCAACCTGTTCCTGTTCGTGGGCGCCACGGCCATGATGGTCGTGACGAGCCCGCGCCTGTCCGTGATGGTGCTGGCCGCAATCCCCATCATCGTCTTCCCGCTGATCGTCTCGGGCCGCGGCGTGCGGCGGCGATCCCGTGCGGCCCAGGACCGCCTCGCCGACGCCTCCGCGTACGCGGCCGAGGCCGTCGGGGCGGTGCGCACCATGCAGGCCTTCGGCCGCTCGGCCGCGACGGCGGCCCGGTTCGCCGCAGCCTCCGAGGAGGCCTACCTGGCCGCCCGCGCCTCGATCCGCGCCCGGGCCCTGCTCACGGGGGTCGCGATCTTCCTGATCTCGGCCTCGGTTGTCGGAGTGATGTGGTACGGCGCCCAGGGCGTCCTCAATCACACGATGACGGGCGGCGAACTCTCGCAATTCGTGCTCTACGCCGTATTCGGCGCGGGCGCCCTCGGCCAGCTCTCCGAGGTCTACGGCGACCTCGCCATGTCGGCCGGGGCGGCCGAGCGGCTCACCGAGATCCTCGCTGCCGAACCCGCAATTCGCGCGCCGTCGCCCGTCATGGCGCTTCCCGAGCCCGCGCGGGGCGCGGTGTCGTTCGAGGAAGTGCGCTTCGCCTATCCGACCCGACCGGAACATGCCGCCCTGGGCGGGTTGAGCTTCACGGCCGCACCCGGCGAGCGCATCGCCATCGTGGGCCCGTCCGGCGCCGGCAAATCGACGGTGTTTCAGCTGCTGCTGCGCTTCTACGATCCGCAGAGCGGCCGGATCCTGGTGGATGGCACGGACATCGCCCGGGTCGACCCGGAGCGCCTGCGTTCCCGCATCGCCCTGGTCCCGCAGGACCCGGTGGTGTTCTCCGGGACCGTCACCGAGAATATCCGTTACGGCCGACCGGAGGCCGGCGAGGCCGAGGTCCGGCGCGCGGCCGAACTCGCCAACGCGCACGGTTTCGTCACGGCACTCCCGCAGGGCTACGCCACCCAGGTCGGCGAGCGCGGCGTGACCCTCTCCGGCGGTCAGAGGCAGCGCATCGCCATCGCGCGGGCAATCCTCAAGGACGCGCCGATCCTCCTCCTCGACGAGGCGACATCGGCGCTGGATGCCGAGTCCGAGCGCGCGGTCCAGGCCGCCCTCGCCACGCTGATGCAGGGCCGCACCACTCTGGTGATCGCTCACCGACTCGCGACGATCCGCGCCGCGGACCGCATCCTGGTCCTCGACGACGGCCGAATCGTCGAGACCGGAACCCATGAAAGCCTTCTGGCGCAGGGTGCGCTCTACGCCCAGCTCGCGAACCTGCAATTCACCGATGCGCTGGACGAAACGGCACGGGGCAAGGAGCCCCGCAGCCGCGGCGAGCGCCTGCCGGTCGCGGACTAGCCGGAGCGGGTCTGGACATCGCCGCGACGGCCGGCGCCGCTCACTGGGCGGAGGCCTGCGCGACGCGGCGATGACGATGCCCAGCCCCGCCCTGCGCCCGCTCCGCCGCGGCCTGGATCAGGCCGACCTGCGCGACGATCGTATCCGTCGCCCGTGCCATCTGACCGGCCAGATCTTTGACGTCCGCGGCGGCGACCGCGAAGCCCTTCCCCTCCCCGCCGTCACGGACCGCCTCGATTGCGGCCCGGAGTGCCATGAGGCTCGTCTGACCGGCGATGCTTGCGAGGAGGCCGGTCGCCTGGTCGGCCACAGCCTCACCCGCGTCCGCCGCGCCGGCAACCCTCGCGCTCGCCTGCATTTGCATCAGCCCGTCCTCGAAGACCCGCACGGCCGCCGCGATCGCGCCGGCCTCGTCATGCGGCTCCTGGTCACCCAGACACTCCATCGTATCGCGGCCCACCGGAGGGCGTCGAGCGGCGTGCCCGTCCGTGGCCGGACCGGGCAGATCGCTGACGTCGCGCCGAGCGGCGTTCGGGAACAGGTTGAGCTTCGACATCGATGACACTCCCCGGATCGCCGGCACCCTGGAGCATCAAAGATAATGAGAGGTTAAATCGATGGGCTGTCAAGACGGTCGCGAATGAACCGCAAATACAGGAGGCAAAAAACGCCCCGATGATAACATGTAAAAATCATACAGATTGAATTGACCACAAATTTTGCGTCTTTATAGCCTTCTTCGACAGGGAAGACTGAACGATCCCGACGTCGCCGGGGGAGCCGGCTCAGATCCTGAGGCCGGATGCGCCTGAGGCCACCGGGTGGGCCGCGCAGCCCTACCGCTCGGTGAGCTTCATCTCGATCCGGCGATTGCGGGCGTAGGCTTCCTCGGTCGCCCCGGCCTCGAGAGGCTGGAATTCGCCGAAGGCACCCGCCAGGAGATGCTGCGGCGGGATCCCCTTGCCGGCGAGGTACTGGACCACCGCGATGGCGCGCGCCGCCGAGAGCGACCAGTTCGACGGGAATTGCGACGTGCTGATCGGGCGCGCATCGGTGTGCCCATCCACCCGCAGCACCCAGGGCAGATCCGCCGGGATCTGCTTGGCGAGATCCGAGATGGCCCCGGCGATGCGGTCGAGTTCCGGCCCGGCCTCAGGCTTGAGGGTCGCGGAGCCGCCCGGAAACAGCACCTCGGATTGCAGCACGAACCGGTCGCCGACCACGCGGATGTCGGGCCGGTTGCCGAGGATCTGGCGCAGGCGGCCGAAGAAGTCGGACCGGTAGCGGGCCAGTTCCTGAACTTTCTGTGCAAGGGCGACGTTCAGCCGGCTGCCGAGTTCGGCGATCCGCGCCTGGGATGCCCGGTCGCGGCTCTCGGAGGCCGAGAGGGCGTCCTCCAGGGCGGCGAGCTGCCGGCGCATGGCGCTGATCTGCTCGTTCAGCAGGTCGATCTGAGACAGCGCCCGCTTGGTCGCCCCGCGTTCGGCCTCCAGCTGCTTGTCGAGCGTACCCGCGGCGCCCTGGCTGACGGTCGCGGCCTCGGCCTGCACCTTGGCCCGGTCGCGCTCGGCCTCGACGCCGGCGAGGGTCGTGCGGAGGTTCCGCGCCTCCTCCTCCTGATTCCGGCGGTTCGTCCGCTCCAAGGCGAGCAGATCGGTGAGGTCGGAGATCTGGCGGTTGAGCTTGGCCAGCGTCTCGTCCCGGCCGGTCAGCTCCTGCGACAGGAAGAACTGCCCCACCACGAACACCGTGAGCAGGAAGACCACCGAGAGGAGCAGCGTCGCCAGCGCGTCGACGTAGCCGGGCCAGACATTGAGCGTGCGTCGGGTCCGGGTCGCCGTGGAGGCCACTAGACGCGCTCCCGGCCCAGCCGGTCGAGCACCTGCTTCAGCTCGCGCTCACGGCTGGCCTGCGCCTCCACCCAGTCGCGGATCATCTGCTGCTCGGCGCGCATGTGCTGGACGAGACCTTGGATGCCCTCGGCGAGATTGGTCATCGCCTGCGTCGCCGCGCGGCTCCCGCCGCCCTCGGCCACCAGAGCCGTCAGGCGGTCGACGGCGTCCTTCAATTCCTGCGTGCCCGCGGCAGGCCGCACCGCCGCGACGGTCGCCACGGCCTCGGGCGCGGTCGCGCCGGACATCAGCCAGTCCTGCAATTCGTTGTGGAACCGGGCATGGGCCTGCCCCGCCTGCAGTTCCAGGAAGCCGGTGATCAGAGACGAGGCCAAGCCGAACAGCGAGGCCGAGAAGGCCAGGCCGATGCCTGAGAGCGGCACCGCAAGACCGGATTTCAGTTCGTCGAACATCACGCCGGCATCGCCGCCACCGCGCATACCCTTGATGACGCCGCCCACCGCCGACAGCGTATCGATGAGGCCCCAGAAGGTCCCGAGCAGGCCGAGTAGGATCAGGATGCCGGCGATGTAGCGCAGGATGTCGCGGCCCTCGTCGAGGCGCACCGCGATCGTGTCCAGATAGCCGGTGGTGCCCGGCAGGGTGGCGCCTCCAGCCCGCGCGGCGATCATCGGCGCCATCGGCGCCAGCAGGGCCGGCGGCCGTTTCACCGGCCCGCCGTTGGCGACGGCGTTGACGTAGGCGGTCTCGCGGAAGAGCCGCACAACCTGACCGAAGGCGATCAGGACCGCGATCAGCAACACCCCGAGGATGAGACCGTTGAGTCCGGGATTGGCCAGGAAGGCCGGGGTGATCTGCCTGAACAGGATGAAGGCCAGGAAGCCCACCAGGATCAAGAAGATGACCATGCGCCCGAGATAGATCCCGGGTTGTGCCAGCGGCCCCTTGTTAACGTCGCCGGTTTCTCGGGCGGCCATCCGTCGCTCTAACCTGATCTCATTACGCGGCAGCCGGATGCCGGCGCCGATCGTGGGCACTGTGGGGGTAGGCCCGCACGCGATCAAGTCTCGCGAAGGTCAGCGGGAAGCTATGCCCACCCCCTTCGGGACCGGCGACGCACAAAAGGCTTAAGACCGCCGCCTCGTCCTAAGCCGAACCGGCATCCGCAGAACCGGACGGGACGCTAATCCCAGAATTGCGGCCAGCTTTCCTCCAGATTCGGCCCGAGGCGGAGGGCTGCGACCCGCGTGGCGAGGCCGCGCGCATCCGTCTCCACCGCGATGCCGCTCAGGGTGCCCTCACCGACCGCGACCTCCCATCGGGAGCCCGGCGTCTTCTGGATCATGCGCCGGATCGGCTCGTCCTTCTGCATGCCGATCACCGAATCGTAATCGCCGCACATGCCGGCATCCGACATGTAGGCCGTGCCACCCGGCAGGATCCGGTGGTCCGCGGTGGGCGTGTGCGTGTGCGTCCCGACGACGAGGCTCGCCCGCCCGTCGAGGTAATGACCGAAGGCCTGCTTCTCGCTCGTCGCCTCGGCATGGACGTCGACGATCACGGCGTCGGCCGCCGCGCCGAGGGGGCAGGCGGTGAGTTCCCGCTCCACGGCCGTGAACGGATCGTCCATCGGGTCGAGGAAGACGCGGCCCATCACATTGACGACGAGGACGCGGGCGCCTCCCTGCGTCTCCACGACGGTCGCGCCGCGGCCCGGCGTACCCGGGGGATAGTTCGCCGGCCGCACCAGGCGTGGCTGGCGGGCGATGAAGACCATCGCCTCGCGCTGGTCGAAACTGTGATTGCCCAGCGTCACCGCATCGGCACCGGCCTGGATCAGTTCGTCGCAGATGGCCTCGGAGATGCCGAAGCCGCCGGCCGCGTTCTCGCCGTTCACCACCACGCAGTCGAGGCGCCACCGCTCACGCAGGCGCGGCAGGCGCTCGCACACGACGGTGCGGCCCGAGCGCCCGACGACGTCGCCGAGAAAGAGCAGGCGCATGGGTCAGGCGGTCCTGTCGCAGCGGATCACGCCGGACTCGGTGATCACGAACTGGAGGGGTCGGTCGTGCGGCTCGGCCGGCACCCGCTCCACCTCCTGGGCGGCGAAGCCGATGCCGACGGTCAGGACCGGACAGGTCCGGGAGAGGCGCGCGATCGCGCCGTCATAGTAGCCGCGGCCGTATCCGATACGCTGACCGGTCCGGTCGAAGGCGGCGAGCGGGACGATCAGCGCGTCGGGCTCCACCGGCGGAAGCGAAGGATCGGGCTCGCTGAGACCGAATCGGCCGGCGATCAGGTCGTCGCCGACGCGCCATTCGCGGAACACCAGGCCGTCCGGCGTGACGTGCGGCAGGGCCACGGCCTGGGCGCGGGCGCGCAGGCCCTCGACGGCGGGGCGGGGATCGACTTCGCTGCGGATCGGCCAGAAGGCCCCCACCAGACGGGCCTGGGCAAGCTCGGGCAGCGCGAGCAGCGCGCGTCCGATCGCCGCCGAGGCGGCCTGCCGAGCCGCGGGATCGAGGGCGTCGCGGGCTGCGAGCGCCGCGCGGCGGAGTTCCGCCTTTCGGGCGACGTCCGGAGCTTCGGCGCTGGCCTGGGGAGGGGTCGGGTGCGGAGCCACGTGAGCCGTTGGAGGATCGATCCCGGGAAACCTACAGCGTAGGTGGGCGCCGTGTTGGCCAAGTCCAGGGACGAGGCCAGGGACAGCTCCCGAGGGAGTCGATAAGGCCCCGGGGATAGTGCTCCTGACGAACTCTGCAGCCCCGCTGTCATCATGTAGCGGTCCTGACCCGATCCCGCCAGGGCCGTGCGTACCAAAAACCGCAGCTCGTCGCTTCAGGCCGGCGCCGCTCCGCCGTCTTTCGCGCCGGCCGCTCGGGCCCGGGCCACCGCGAGAATCTCGATGCGGCCCTCCTCGTCGGCGACCGACTGCCACAGGCGGATCAGCTCGATGAGATCGGCCAGCGGGCGCGATGCCGGAGTCCCGAAGAAGGCCGCGACCGGCACCCCGGTCACGTCCGCGATCCGACGCAGATGGGCACTGACATCGCGCCGCCCACCGGCCCGGTCCTCGAAGCTGGCTGTCTGCATAAGAGCGCACCCAAAATTGGATCGCAGGCCGCGAAGTCAGACAATGCTACGTCGACACGTGATCAATACAATTTATCCGATGGGATAATAGAGTATGCCGCAGCGGTTATCCACGCCGATGGCGCTCCATATCGGTAAAAGCCGCAGCACGAAGGCGCCATCTTTGCGTGGCTGGCGAGCCGGCTAGGTCGGCCTGCCGACAGACCCCCGCGATGCGGCGACGTGTGCGAGCCGCGCGCCACCGACATGCTGTAGCAACAATCGGAACGACGCAGTCATCCGGGACCGCGCCGCGTGCCGATTGTTTACCATGCCCCCAGTCATCCGCGCGATTGAGGCGCTGATCGGGGGCCCGATACATTGTCCGCAGACTGCGCGACTCTTGCAGTAGAGAAGGCGCCCGCGAGGGACCGACCAGGATTGAGACGACGGTGACCGATCGTGGCACAGATCGACCATAACATCGCTGTCGCGACGTGGCTCGCCCCCGTGCAGCCGGCTCATCCCGAGCGTCCGGGCCCGAACCGTCCGGACACGACGGCCGAGCTGGGCGACCTGTGGCGGATCCTGTGGCGGCGCAAGTGGCTGGTCTTCGGAACGGCGCTGCTGCTCGGACTCACCGTGCTGGCCTATGCCCTGATCACGCCGTCGCTCTACACGGCCACGGGACAGATCCTGATCGATCCCCGGGACCGTCAGGTCGTCACCAACGACGTCAATCCCGCCGCATTGTCGCCGGATGGTGGCATCGCGCAGGTCGAGAGCCAGGTGAAGGTGATCGAGTCGGACGCCGTCCTGGGGCGGGCGGTCGATCAGGCCGGCCTCGAGCGGGTGCCGGGCTTCGGCGTTCCGCAGGAGAGCGGCGTCGCCCGTGCGTTGGCGTCCCTTCGCGAGATGCTGACCGGGCCGAGACCGGAACGCCGCGCCGATGCGCGCGGCCGCGCCCTCGACCAGCTGCGACGCCGGCTCGCGGTCAAGCGCGCCGACAAGGTGTTCGTGATCGATCTGGTCGTCACCACGACCGATCCCGATCTCTCGGCGCGGATCGTCAATGCCATCGCGGGCGCCTACCTGACGGACCAGACCGAGGCCCGCTCGGACGCCGCCAAGCGCGCCGCGGGCGATCTGCGCGGGCGCCTCGACGAGCTGCGGAACGCCGTGAACACCGCCGACAAGAAACTGGAGGATTACAAGGCGCGCAACGGCCTCATCGCCTCCAGCGGCCGGCTGGTGAACGAGCAGCAACTCACCGACCTGAATGCGCGGCTTGTCGCGGCACGGGCTCGGACCGCCGAGGCCAAGGCGCGCCTTCAGGGGATCCGCGACGCGCGCGGGCAGGCGATCGGGTCCGGAGCGATGCCGGAAGCCGTCCAGTCCTCAGTGATCGACCGGCTCCGCGGCCAGTACGCGGAACTCGCGGCCAAGGAGGCGGACCTCCGCACCAATCTCGGCGAGCGCCACCCGTTCATCGCCGCCGTGCGCACGCAGATGCAGGACGTCCGCCGGCTGATCGACGCCGAGCTGAACCGGATCGCGGGCGCCGCCGAGACCGAGTCCCAGCGGGCCCAGGCCAACGAACGGACCCTCGCGGCGGAGCTGGAGCGCCTGCAGCGGCAATCGGCGGTCAACGCCCAGTCGTCGGTGCAGCAGCGCGAGCTGGAGCGGGAGGTCGACGCGGCGCGCTCGGTCTACAACGCCTTCCTGGTCCGCGCCCGGGAGATCAAGGAGCAGACCAGCATCGACAGCTCGAACGCGCGGATCATCACCGCGGCGCGGCCGCCGCAGGATCCGAGCTGGCCACCGCGCCTGATCCTGGTCGCCGCCGCCCTCGCCGGCGGCCTTGGCCTCGGCGCTGGTCTCGCGCTGACGCGGGAATACCTCGCGCCGACCGTGCTCTCGTCCCGGCAGTTGGAGCGCCTGTCGAACGCCCCGGTCGTCGCGGTGCTGCCCGGCCTGCGGCCGGGCGGCGCGAGCGCGAGCGCGGCGAGCATGACGCTCGATCACCTCGCCGCGACCTCAAGCAGCCGCGGCCGCTCCCTGGCGCTGCTCGTGACTTCGGGCGAATCCGACGATGCGGAGCGCCGGGCCGTGATCGCGCTGCTCGCCGCCGTGGCGGTCGGGCGCGGCGACCGGGTTTTGCGGATCGATGCCGATCTGCGATCCGACGGCTCCGGCACCGGCGGCCTGCTCGACGTGCTGCGCGGCGAGCAGAGCCTCAACGCCGTGACGCAGACCGACCCGGCCTCCGGTGCCCGCCGGATCGGACTCGGCGATACGGTGAAGCCCCTGCGCGACGCCCTGACACCCGCCAACATCGAGCGCTTCATTGCAGGCGTGAAAGGACGCTTCGACCTCGTGATCGTGGATGGCGGCGTGCTGACCGAGAATCTGCGGCTCGGCCCTCTGGCCGCCGCCGCGGACCGGCTGCTGCTGGTCGCCTGCAACGGTGCGACGCGCCAGCGCGATCTGATCGACCTCGTCGACACGTCGGAGGCCCTCGGCCGACCGGTCTCCGGCTCCCTGCTCCTCACCCGGCGCACCGCGTGAGGACCCTCCGGCAGACCGCCGTCGCGCGCCGCCGCGCCGCGGTGGCGCGCCCGGGTCCGGTTCTGCGGGTCCTTCTGCGGGTGGAAGCGGCGGCGCTGTCGCTCTGGGCCCTCCTCCTCGTCGGGGTCTCCGGCGGCCTTCTGTGGGTGCTGGGGCTCAACTACGAGGGGATCACCGGCTCGGCCGCCTCCAAGATCCACCCGGCCACCTATCTGGCGGTAATCCTGATCGGCTGGACGCTGGTGCGGGCGGGCAATCCCGTGATCCCGGTGGCAGGCGCGCTGAACCGACGCCCGGCCAGCGTGCTCCTGGCCGCCTGCGGCGTGGCGCTCCTCGCGCTGATCGCGGCCCGGGGCGGCGCGGGCCTCGCCGGCTCGATCGATACCTTCGTGCTCGCCGGCCTCATCCCGATCCTGCTGATGGACCGCGACGCCGCCACGCTCGGCCGGCTCGAGACCGTCTTCCACGCGGTCATGCTCGCCAACGCCCTGCTCGGCCTGTTCGAACTGGCGAGCGGCCAGCGGTTCTTCCCCTATCGGTTCGACGGCGTCGCGTTCGAATCCGACACCCGCTCGGCGGCGTTGCAGGGGCATCCGCTGGCCAACGCGACCTTGACGGCCTGCTACATCCTGGCGCTCGCCAAGGGTGGTGGCCGGCTGGTGCCGATGGCCCGCGCCGCGATGATCGGCCTCCAGCTGGTCGCCCTCGTCACGTTCGGCGGTCGCTCGGCCACCGTCACGACACTGGTTCTCGGGAGCGGCGTGGGCCTCGTGGCCCTGAACCGCACCCTGCGCACCGGCCGCATTCCGCTGGCGGCGGCCGCCGGTGCCTGCTTCGCCCTCACCCTGCTGCCGGTTCTGGTCGCTATCCTGGCCGCTGCCGGCTTCTTCGACACCCTCCTGGACCGGTTCGTCTCGGACGGCGGCAGCGCCAAGGCCCGGGTCGACATGCTCTCGGTCTTCGACGCGATCCCGTTCCGGCAGCTCCTGCTCGGCCCCGACTTCCTGCAGGTGAACACCCTGCGCCGGATCTACGGGCTGGAATGGGGTATCGAGAATTCGATCATCTCGGCCGTGCTCTATCACGGCATCCTGGTGACGGCGGTGCTGGTGATCGCGGTGGGGCTCTACCTTGCGGAGGTCGCGCGGGACTGTCGGCGCGGGGTCTGGCTGCCGATCCTGGCCTTCGTGATCCTGGTGAACACCTTCGAGGGCTTGGCCGGCAAGACCACCCTGCTCGCCAAGTTCGCCCTGATGCTCATCGTGCTGTTCCCGCCCCTCCCCGCCCGGGGGCGCGTCTGATTGGGAGCGAAGAGCGGCCCAATCGGCGGCCGTTTCAGGACCGGCTCCGGAGCCCGAGCGCTGCGACGAGGGCGGGATCGGCGACGTGCGCGTCGTCCATGAAGCCGAGGCCGTCGAAGAGATTCCAGAACGACCAGGCGAACCCATTCGTCTCGGCCGCCATCCGGACGTCGCGGATATAGGCGGCCCGGTCCGGAGCCCGGGACGCCGTGAACCGGGCATCGGTGCGCAGGGCCCCGAACTCGCCCATCAGAACGTGTCCCGGGGCGATGCCGTAGAGGTCCGCCCAGGTCGAAACCGGCGCCATCGCGTCGGCGATGTAGGCGGGGCCGGGCGCGGCCTCGAAATAGTCGCGCAGCTTCGCTTCAATCACCGCCCGATCGCGCGCCTTCTCGGCCTGCGTCACCGTGCGGTCCGCGTCCATGCGCGCCTCGATCGCCGCCAGCGTCTCCCGCAGCGTGCCGCGCGTCCCGGGCCAGGGAACCGCCGTGAGCCAGCGATAGAACGGCTCCTCTGTAAGCCACGTCGCCCCCTGATGGGAGAACAGGTACGGCTCGTAGAAGTGGAACGTGAAGAGCAGCGGCGAAAACCGCGCGAGGGTGCCCGGATCGAGCGCGGTCAGGCCGGCGACGAGACTGCCGCAGGATCCCGTCGCCACCAGGGTCAGCGCCGGTGCCGCCGCCCGGGCCGCCTCGAGGAGCCTGTTCTGGACCCGATTCCAGGCGAGCGCGCCGCAGGCCTGCGGCGGCTCGTTCACCGGTTCCAGGGCCACTTGGCCGGCATCCTTCCGGGCACACAGGCGCGCGAGGGCGCCGACGAGGTCGCGATAGGCGGAGAACAGCGGCGCCCGGTCCGAACCGTAGAACGCGTCGGGCGTGTAATGGTGAGTCGCGGCATTGGCCTGGACATTGACCACGACGCGCAGCCCGGCCGCCAGGATCGCATCGATGGCGGCGGAGAGCGCATCGAACAGTTCGGTGCGCCGCGTGCCCGTGAAGGCCACGAAGGGTCCGGGATCGAGGGGCAGTCGCACGAAGTCGAAGCCGAGATCGGCGAGCTGCCCCAGGTCGCGGGGCGTGGGTATCGGCCGGCCGGCCTGGAAGGGCGGCCAGGCATAGTCGGTCCGCGGAGGCGGATATTCGGTGGTCAGCGAGAACCACGGCCACAGGGCGATGCCCCGACGCAACGCGATGGGCGCAGGCGTCGCTCGGACGGGTCGCGCCCCCGCCGCTGCGAGGGCACCGACGAGCAGGGAGCGCCGGCTTGGGCCTACCATTCCGGACCGGCTGCGGCGCCGACGAGAACGGCGCCGGGTTCGGTGGCCGAGACGTCTGGCGCCGGCGGGTAGCCGCCGACCCGGCGCAGCGTGTCCTCATAGGAGGCCAGCACGTCGTCCCAGCGGAAGCGCTCGGCGCGCCGCCGTGCGGCCTTGCGGGCCGCCGCGACCGCGGCCTCGTCGGCGAGGACATGCGCGATCGCTGCGGCGCAGCTGTCCCGATCCGAGAAGTAGAACTGATCGTCGCCGGCCGTGCCCCGGTTGAACGGATTGTCGTGGGCGATCACGGCGTTGCCTGCCCACAGCGCCTCGACCAGCGACGGGTTGGTGCCGCCCACGGTGTGACCGTGGAGATAGGCCCGCGCATGAACCCGAAGGGCCTGAACCTGCTCGGGCTCATAGATGGCGCCGGGGAACAGCACCTCGGGCGAGGCGGCATCCTCCACGGCGCGGTGGTACGGGTTGCCGACATTCAGCGTGCCGAGGACGACCAGCCGCATGCCCCGGGCGCGGCGTGAGAACGCCTCGACGAGCGTCAGGATGTTGTTGTCCGGCTCGATGCGAGCGATCGAAATGAGGTAGCGATCGGGCTCGAGCCCGAGGGGCGGCGGTCCGGTTTCGGCCGGAGGGTCGCCGCCATACGGAATGGTCGTGATGGCCGCGCGCGGTCGGCGTCGGGCGAGATGGTCGGCGATCCCGGGATGGTCGGCCACCAACCGCTGCGAGGACCACGCGGCGATCCACTCGCTGACATAGAAGAAGGCGCGGACGGGCAGCGACCATTTCGGACGGCGCCACTCGATGCCGTCCATGTTCGTCACGATCCGTCCGCCGCGCGCCCGCAGGTAGGGCAGGAACACTGCACCGTTGTACCCGAGCACCAGGCACACGCCGCCGCGTGTCGCCGCATGGTGCGTGCAGATGGCGTCGAAGGCGAGAGTCGCGGCAGGGCCGCTCAGGCCGGTCTCCACGGTGATCAGTTCGACGCCGTTCCAGAGGCGAGTCGAAATGCGCTCCCGCACCGTCTCGACGTCGCGCTGACAGTACACCCCGACCTGCCATCCGCGACCGGCCAAGAACAGCGCCAGACGTTCGGCAAAAGTCTCGAAGCCGCCATGCGCAGCCGGAATTCCGCGCGTGCCAAGAATAAGTAGTTTCGGTGCGCGGTCAGCCATGGACCTTCCTTCCCAATTAAGGGCCCCTATTGTAAAGCCCGAGGATACAGTCACGGCGCCCTGCGATTACAACCGCTAGTTGCTGTAAAAATTCAGAAATAGACTTATGGTTGATAGCCCAGGATTCAAGTCGGGTCGCGTCAGCGACGACGATCGCGCCTTCGCAGCCGCCATGCGCGCGGAGGGCGACGCCACGTCGCGTCTGCGGATCACCTGCGTCCATCAGGGCTTCGAGTTGTACGGCTCGGATCGCTGCTTCATCGAGACCGTCCGGACCATCCGGGCCGCCCATCCCACCGCGCGGATCGACGTGGTGCTCCCGCGGCGCGGGCCGATCGTCGCCGGGCTGGAGCCGTTCGCCAACGACATCGTCATCGCACCGCTCTGGATCCTGCGGCGCAAGAATCTGGCGCGCCTCGCAACTCTGGGTCTGTTGACGCTGCCCATCGCCATAATCCGTGCGTTGCGTCGCATCCGCGCGAGCGACCTCGTCTACATCAACACCACCGTGGTGGCCGACTATCTGCTGGCCGCCCGGCTCGCGCCCGGCCGGAGCATCGTGCATGTCCACGAGATCCCCGAAGGCGTTGTGCTGAAGGTCCTGCGTGGTCTGATCCGCTGGAGCGGCGCCAACGTGGTGTTCAACTCGCGGGCCACCGAGCGAACCTACGCCCTGCCCCACGGGACCACAGCCCGCGTCGTCTATAACGGCATCGCCGGTCCGGCGGAGCCGAACCGGCCTGCGTATGACGGGTCTCGGCCGCTTCGGGTGCTGATGCTCGGCCGGATCAGCCGGATCAAGGGACAGGACGTCCTCGTGGAGGCCCTCGCCTCGCTGCCCGAACCCGTGCGCCAGCGGATCCAGGTGCGCATCGTCGGCAGCGCCTTCGAGGATGACGCCCGCGAGCAGGCCCTGGTGAAGCGGATCGCCGAGGCGGGTCTCGCCGATCAGGTCACCCTCGCGCCGTTCGTCGCCGATCCCGCGGCGCTCTACCGCTGGGCCGACGTGGTCACGATGCCGTCGCAGCGACCGGAATCCCTCGGCCGCGTGGCGATCGAGGCGATGTCCTACGGCGTTCCGCCGCTCGTCACCGCCATCGGCGGCCTTCCGGAGGTGGTGGAGGCCGGGAAGACCGGTTGGATCGTTCCGTCGGGCGGCCCGGAGCCGATCGCCGCCGTGCTGGCGGATCTGGTCGCTGACCCGGCGCGCTGGCGCGATTTCGGCCGTGCGGCGCGGGCACGCTACGAGAGCCTGTTCTCCGAAGCCTCGGCGGCCGAGGGTATCGAGGCGATCGTCCGGACGACGCTGCGCCGCCCGCGGGCGACGGATGCCGCGCGCGCCGCGGACGTTCCGGCCCGCCCGGCAGCTTAGAGCCGGCGTCCTCGCATTCGCCTCGGTTCCAATCCGGCGACGGAGCCGGTCGTGGGACCGGGCTCGCCCTCAGCGATCGGGGCCGAGCGCCGCAGCCGCGCGGGGCGGGGCGGACCATACGGCAACTGACGGTCGTCCACCGCTTCGCGGATTCGCCCCGAGGCCTCGAAGGCCCGCTGGACACGACGGGGATTCGGCGCGCAGTGCGGCAGTCACCCTGTGGACGATCGGCGGCGCAAGGATGCAATGCGACCGCGCCTGATCGATGAGCGTGCAGCGCGGACAACCCTGCCTGGGCAGGACGAGGAGCGACATGGCAGCCAAGCTCGCAGTTCAGGAGACTGCGGATGCCCTGGACTGGGACAGACGGATCTGGGCTTGCCCGGGCGCCAACATCTATTGCGGCAGTCCCTGGGGCGCCTACAAGGTGCGGCGCGGATTGGCGGTGCGGCGCGCGGTGGTGACCGGCGACGGCGCGGATCTCGCCTTCATCCAGTGGCAGACCCGTCGCAAGGGGCCGGCGCGGTTCATCCACGTCCAAGGCGGCCCCTTGCTGACCCAGGCCGGGACACACCGCGCGGAGGCGGTGTTCGCGGCGTTCATCGATCACCTCGCCCTCGGTCGGCTCGACATCCTCGCCATCGACTACGAGCAGTTCGAGACCCGGGATGCGACGCTGGCTCTCCTGATGCATGGCTTCACCCCGGTGATCGGCGCCCACGATCACACTCTCGAACTCGACCTGACGCAGGATCTCGACGCCATCCAGGCCGGTATGGAGCAGCGCTGGCGCAAGGCCCTGCGCAAGGTGGAGCGCAACACCGAGGTCACGACGCATTTCCTGACAGACCGAGCCGAGCGCCTGTCGGCCTTCGACGATTTCACCGCGATGTTCGCGGCCCTGCGGGAGCGCAAGGGTTTCGCCACGACGCTGCAGCCGAAGGCCTACCGGGACATCGCGGCTGAGGACGAGCACCTGCTCTTCCTCGACGTCCGCGAGAAGGGAGAGCGCATCCTCGTGCGCATCGCGCATCTGTCGGACACGCGCTGCACGGATTTCTACACGGCCTCGAACGCGCGGGCCCGGGCGACGGGCGCCGCCACCCTCGCCGTCTGGCGCTTCGTGGAACGAGCGAAGGCGGAAGGCTGCCGCGTCTTCGATTTCGGCGGCATCGATCCGGCGGTGAACCGTCCCGTCTTCGACTTCAAGCGCGGCCTGTGCACCCACGTCGTCCAGCACAACCCGCTCTGGATCTACAGCAAGACGCCCGCGCTGCGGAAACTGGCGCCCATCCTGCTCTCCCTCCGCTGAGCGCCGCCGCCGCGCCCTTCACAGGACGCCGACGGGCCGCGCCGGCCTCGGATGCCGGGCCAGCGTCCGAAAGGCCGAGACCGACCAGACCAGCGTGGCCACCTCGGAGGACAGCAGGCCGACGAGCGCCGTGGCGGGAGGCATCAGCAGCAGCAGCACCGGCACCATCACGGCCATGCCGAGGGCGGCGCTCGCCACCGCACCCGCCGTGATGGTCCGGAACGCCGCGGAGGCCTCCAGATAGGCCCGCGGGATCGCGTAGAGCAGCGACACGGTCACCACCGCCCAGACGCCGAGCCCGATCCAGCCCATCGGCTGGTCGGCGAACCGCCCCTTGAACAGGATGTCCTCGATCAGCGGCAGGGCGGCCGCCATCAGCGCTCCATAGGCGAGACAGGCGCTGCCGAGCAGGATCCCGTTGCGGATGACGAGCCGGCGTGCGGCGTCGACCTGCCCGGCCGCGAGCAGCCGGCTGATCTCCGGCAGGATCATGTTCAGCAGCGCGCTCGCCGGGATGCGCAGCGGCGCATAGAGCACGATCGTGGCGGCGATCGGCGCGTAGGCGGCAGGCCCGGCCAGGAGCGCCAGCAGCAGGGTCAGCCCCTGCCCCTGCACGGTCAGGCTGGTGACGCCGGCCAGAGACCAAGCGAGGGTCCGCCAGATCGCCCGGTAGCGCGCCCGTGCCCGCGCGTGGAGGGAGAAGCGGATCCGCTCGCGGAGTGCCCCGTACGCCACGGCGATCGCGATCGCGTGGGCGAGTGCGATCGCCGCGAAGGCCCGATCCAGGAGCGCCGTGCCCTCGCCGTTCAGCCAGCGGGCGACCAGGAGACCGCCGCAGACCGCGTAGACCAGATCGCTCAGGCCGGCGATCCGGGGACGGCCGCGGGCGAGAAGCACGATCCGCAGATAGCTGCGGAAGGCGTAGAGGCCCACGAAGGCTCCCGCCGCGAGCGCGCCGAGGCCGATCACCGGGATCAGCACCAAGCCGACGCCGGTCGCCATGACGCCCGAGACGAGCACCGCCCCCGAGCCGAACATCACGTCGTAGCCGAGCGCCGCGGGCCGCCCCAGGCTCCGGGCGACGTGGATCGTCGCCGGGACCGCGACCAGGGCCCGGATATAGGTGATGCCGACCGCACCGACCGCGAAGACGATGGCGAACAAGCCGTAATCGTGCGCGCCGAGTTCGCGCACCAGCAGGATGTTCAGGAGGAAGTGGAACAGGCTCTGGATCAGTTCGCCTGACAGGATCACGGCGAACCGCCCGGAGAGGACGGCGCGCATCGGTCCGGGCAGGCGGCGACGGCCGGGACCCGGGATCCGGAGCCAATCACCGGGACGCGGCATCGAATCGGGCATGTGGGTGTGGACAGTCTCCGTATGGGCGCGCCGACGGTGTTCCGGCACCGTCATCGAGAGCCGGCCGGTGGCGCAGCATCCGCATTCCTCCGGCTCTGCGCACGCGTCGAAGGATCCGCGCCCGATCGGTCTCAGATGACGCCCTGGCACGCGGCGCGCAGTGCGGCAATGCAGCGCGTGAGATCGTCGTCGTTCGCCCAGACATGCGGGCTGATGCGCAGGGCGCCGGAGCGCTCGCTGACGAAGACCTTGTCCTGGTGCAGGCGCCCGACGAGATCGGTCGGCATCCCCGCAGGCGGCCGCAATCCCAGGATGTGCGGTGCCCGCAAGGCCGCCGGCATCGGCGTCAGGCCGAACGCGGCGACCCCGTTCGCCAAGCGGTCTGTCAGCCCGCGCAGGCGGGCGGCGATGGCCGGCACGCGCCATTCGGCGATCAGCTCCAGCCCGGCTACGGCCATGGACAACGCCACCGGATCGTAGAGTTCGCCCCGGTCGTAGCGGCGTGCGCCGACGGCCGGCGGCCGGTTGCCGACATTCTCCTCGATGGCCGCCCCGTCCTGCCGGTGCGGCGCCGCGTACAGGAAGGCGAGGCCATAGGGACCGAGGGTCCATTTGTAGGTGGGGAAGGCCAGGAAATCGGGGCGCCACCGGGCGACGCTCACCGGAACGGCGCCCACGGCCTGCGTCGCGTCGATCACCAGGGCCGCGCCCGCCGCATGGACCAGGGGGGCGAGACGGTCGAGGTCGATCAGGCTGCCATCGGTCCAGTGCAGCGGGGTCAGGGTGGCGAGGGCGAGCGGCGCGGCACCCGGCCGCGTGATCGCGGCCGCGATGGCTTCGGTCCAGTCTCCGTCCGAAGGGCGCGGGATCTCCTCAACCACGAGGCCCTGTCGCTCGGCCAGGCGGTCGAAGGCGAAACGCAGGGACGGAAACTCGTCGGCCACGCGCAGCAGGCGCCCGCCCGGTCTCAAAGTCAGGTTGTGCGCGGCCACCGCCATGGCGTGGCTGACCGCGCCGACGATCGCGATATCGTCCGCGCCGGCCCCGATCAGCCGGGCGGCCGCTGCGCGCGCCCGCTCGGCCCAAGCCGGGACCACCGCGCGGGGATGGTCCCAGGGTCGGCTCTTGACCAGAATTCCCGCTTCGCCCGCCTCGCGCACGGCCCGCGGAAGCGGCGACCACGCCGCCGCGTCGAGATAGCAGATGTCGGCAGGCATCTCGAACAGGTGGCGCTGGCAGGGAAGCGCGACAGAGACGGATTCGGGAAACGCCATGATGCGCGGGAGCCTAGAGGATCTGACCTGTCGGGACCAAGGCCCGGGCTTGATCGCGCGGCGCCGATGCCGCAAGGCGACTCGTCCCAGCCCGCGAGGCCGCCTGTGCCGACCCGCCCGCCCCCGTCTGAGCCCGCAGCGCCATGGGCCGCCTGAGCCCCGACTGCTTCGACGCCGCACCCGCGCCGATGCGGGTCGCCGACGCGGTGGCGCTGATCCGGGCGCGGCTTCCGGTCCTGTCCGGAATCGAGACGGTTCCGCTCGCGGGTGCGGATGGCCGGGTCCTCGCGGAGAACCTGATCGCGCCGCTCGATCTGCCCCCCTTCGACAACGCCGCGGTGGACGGCTACGCCCTGCGGGCCGGCGATCTCGCGGTCGAGGGCGAAACGCGCCTGCCCATCGGCGGACGCGTGCCGGCCGGCCATCCGGCCGCCGATCCGGATCCGGGCGCGGTGGTTCGGATCTTCACCGGGGCGCCGATGCCTCCGGGGACCGACACCGTCGCCATGCAGGAGGACGTGCGGATCGAGGGCGGTACCGTTGTCCTGCCCGAGGGCCTGCTACCGGGCTCCAACCGGCGGCGGGCCGGCGAGGACGTCGCCCGCGGCAGCATCGTGATCCGCGCCGGGACCCGCCTCGGGCCGCAGCACATCGCGCTCGCCGCCGCCTGCGGCATGCCCGCGCTGCCCCTGCGGAAGCCCCTGACGGTCGCGTTGTTCTCCACCGGTGACGAGCTGACGCCGCCCGGCCAGCCGCTGTCGCCGGCCGGCATTTTCGACGCCAACCGGCCGATGCTCGCCGCGCTCCTGAAACGGCTCGGCACCAACCCGGTCGATCTCGGCATCCTGCGCGACGAGCCGGGGCCTCTGCGGGCGCGCATCGCGGGCGCCGCCGCGTCCCACGACCTGATCCTGACATCGGGGGGCGTCTCCGTCGGCGAGGAGGATCACGTCCGCGCCGCGGTCGAGGCTTCGGGCGCGCTGACCTTCTGGCGGCTGGCGATCAAGCCCGGTCGCCCGGTGGCACTCGGAACCGTGGCCGGCACGCCCTTCATCGGCCTGCCGGGCAATCCGGCCGCTGCCTACGTGACCGCCCTTGCGGTGCTGCGTCCCCTGGTCCTGCATCTCTCCGGGGCACACGACACGGCGCCCGAGATGGCGGTCCGCAGCGGCTTCGCCCGCGAGAAGCGTCCCGGGCGGCGCGAATATCTGCGCGTCTGCCTGCGCGCCGGCCCGGACGGTCTGCCTGAGGCCGTGCCGGCGCCCGGCGGAGCTCTGTCGGGCCTTGCGGGAAGCGACGGGCTGGTCGAACTCGCCGAGGATCTGACCGCGATCCGCGTGGGCGACGCCCTGCCCTATCGGCCGCACGGGGCGTTCGGCGGAGACACCCGCTGAGCTGTTGTTCTGGTCCGCGAGGCTGTAGAGCCTCGGGACAAACCGCCACGACCCGACCGAGACCCCGTGCCCCTTCTCGCCGATCGCGCCCCCGCCAAGGTCAACCTGACGCTCCACGTCCTCGGCCGCCGCGTCGGCGACGGCTACCACGTGCTTGAGAGCCTCGTCGCCTTCGCGGGGACTGCCGACCGCCTGACGCTGGATCCCGCTGCCCCGCTGGGCCTGACCGTCAGCGGGCCCACCGCCGGCCCGGCCGGTCCCACGGACGACAACCTCGTCCTCCGGGCCGCCCGGGGGCTCGCCGCGCGGGTGCCGGGGCTGCGCGTGGGCGCTTTCCATCTGGTGAAGCGCCTGCCGGTCGCGGCGGGGATCGGCGGCGGCTCCTCCGACGCCGCCGCGGCCCTGCGGCTGCTGGCGCGCCTCAACGGGCTGTCCCTCGACCACGAGGCCGTCGGCGCGGTGGCGCGCGAGACCGGCGCCGACGTGCCGGTCTGCCTCGTCCCGCGGGCCCGGATGATGCGCGGGGCCGGCGAGGAGATCGGCCCGGCCCTCGGGCTCGCGCCGCTGCCCGCGGTGCTGATCAATCCCGGCGTTCCGGTGCCCACCGCACCGGTCTTCAAGGCGCTGGGCCTCGCCGCCGGCCAGGATCTCCCGGGCGCGCCGCATCCGACGATCCCGCAAGACATGGCGACCGGCGCGCTGCTGGAAGCCCTGGCCGGGGCCCGCAACGATCTGGAGGCGCCGGCTCTGACCGTGGCGCCGGTGATCGGCGACGCGCTCAAGGCCCTCCGCGGCCAGGGCTGCCGCCTCGCGCGGATGTCGGGCTCGGGTGCGACCGTGTTCGCGCTGTTCGCCGACCGTCGCGCGGCCGTGCGGGCCGCCGCAGCCCTGCGCACCGCCCACCCTGCATGGTGGGTCGCACCGACCTTCCTGCGCTGAGCCAACCCGCGGCAGGCGTTCAGGCCGGCTCCGCCGCGTAGACCGTCACGACCCCGTTCCCCTCCGGCACCATCACGCGCCAGCGGCTTGCCCGCGGCAGGTCGCCGGGATCCATCGCGCTGACCCGGCCGCTCCCGACATCGAAGGCGGCCAGCCGGCCGTCCCTGTCGCAGCCGCACAGATACGCGCGGCCGTCACCGAGATGGAGCGCAGCCGGAGCGAGGGCGGCGTGGCCGACGGCGATGTCCGCGAGGGCACCGCTGGGCGCCAGGAAAGCGCCCCGCAGCGCCAGCACGTCGGCGTCGGGGGCGATCTCAGAGACGATCCGCAGGTGGCCGTCGGCCTCGTGACGCCGGTTCAGCAGCAGGGCCTCCCGCCGTCCGTCACGCAGGACGACGAGGGCGAGATCAGGCCCGTCCGGGCCGGCGATCAGGTAGCAGCTGCCCGGCCCGAGCTGGTCGAGGCGGGTGGTCCGGCCAGGAAGGCGCGGCTCCATGGTCATGCCTCCATCCGTGCGCGCCGCTCACCCCGCCCCTTCCGGTAGAACGCGCGGCGCTCGGCTTCGGCCCGCACCACGGTGGCGCGCACCTGAAGCAGGTCCTTGCGGGTCAGGAGCCCGACGAGGCTGCCGGTCTGCGGATCGGTGACCGGCAGGCGGCCCTGCCCGGCCGACAGCATCACGTCGAGGGCGTGCGAGACCACGTCGCCCGGATGGACGACGGCCAGATCGGCGTCGGAGACGCGCTCGCCGAGGGTGCCCGCCTCCGTCTCACCCTCGCGCACTTCGAGGGTCCAGCGCAGGGCGTCTTTGCGCGAGACGAGGCCCACCGGCCGACCCGCGCCGTCGACCACCGGGTAGGCGTGGTGGAGGCCGGTCTCGATGGCGGCGAGAGCCTCGGCCAGGGGCAGGTCCGCGTCCAGGGTCTCGACGGTGCGGGTCATCACCGCCTCGACCCGGGCCAGATCGTAGGGATCGATCCCGTATTCCCGGGTGACGTGCTGCCCGCGCCGGGCGATCTTCTCGGTCAGGATCGAGCGCTTGAGGAGGAGCACGGTCACCGCGTAGGCCGCCATGGTGGCGGCGAGCAGGGGCGCCAGGGCGGCGACGTCGCCGGTCACCTCGACGGCGAAGACGACGCCGGTGAGGGGCGCCGGCAGCGTGCCGCCGAGCATCGCCGCCATGCCGAGCAGCGCCCAGAAGCCGTGGGCGCCGGGCAGGAGCAGGCCGATCAGCCAGCCGACGGCGCCGCCAAGGATCAGCAGCGGCGCGAGCACGCCTCCGGACGTGCCCGACGACAGGGCGGCGAGCCAGATCACCGCCTTCACCCCCAGGATCAGCACCACGGCGCTCGCCAGCATGTGGCCGGAGAGCAGGTCGTGGATCACGTCGTAGCCGACGCCGAGCGCCCGGGGCTCCGCGAGGCCGCCCAGGCCGACCACGACGGCGCCGAGGGCGGGCCACCACATCCAGTGGATGGGAAGCCGCCCGAACCCGTCCTCCAGCGCGTAGAGTGCCCGGGTCAGCGCGCCGGAGATCAGGCCGCAGGCGACGCCGAGCAGCGCGCAGGCGGGAAGCCCCCACCAGGGCAGGGCCGGATTGTCGGCGAAGGGAAACAGCGGGCCGGCGCCGAACAGGGCCGGCCGCCAGCAGGCCGCCGTGACCGCCCCGACGGTCACCGGGACGAGGCTCCGCGGCCGCCACTCGAACAGCAGGACTTCGACGGCGAGCAGCACGGCCGCCACGGGCGTCCCGAAGATGGCGGTCATGCCCGCCGCCGCGCCCGCCACCAGCAGGGTCTTCCGCTCGGCGGCGCTGAGATGGAAGAACTGGGCGAAGAGCGAGCCGACCGCGCCGCCCGTCACGATGATCGGCCCCTCGGCGCCGAACGGGCCGCCGGTGCCGATCGCCACCGCCGAGGAGAGCGGCTTGAGCACGGCCACCTTGGGCGACATCCGGCTCCCGCCGATCAGGATCGCCTCCATCGCCTCCGGGATCCCGTGGCCGCGGATCTTCTCCGAGCCGTAGCGCGCCATGGCGCCGACGATCAGCGCCCCGATCACCGGGATCGCCACCATCCAGGGCCCCGGCGTCGCGCCGGCCAGGGAGGTCAGAGCGGTATCGAAGCGGCCATACCACGCGAGATTGGTCACAAGGCCGATGAGCGTGAGCAGGATCCAGGCGGTGACGCTCGCGGCCGTGCCGGTGACGACAGCCATGCCGGCCAGCGTCAGGACCCGCCGATCAGCGCTGAAATCCCGCAGCGCACGGCGCAACGGCCTCTCACCCCCGCGCTCCCCTTCCTCCCCGCCGATCATCCAGGCCTCCCTTCCTCACGACCGCATTTATGTCGTGATCCGATATAATCCACAACGGCACGGTCGTGGCGAGGCTGCACAAGCCTGTCGATCCGGGGCATCGTCGGCGGATCACAGGCCCCATCACGGAGGCGATCATGGACACCGACGCGTCCGGGACGGAGGCGCTGTCGCGGGAGCAATATGCGGCGCTCGCGGATTTCCGGTTCCGGCTCCGCCGCTTCCTGGCGTTCAGCGAGGCCGCGGCGGCCCGGGCGGGGCTGCCGCCACAGCAGCATCAGGCCCTGCTGACCCTGGCAGGCCATGTCGGACGCGCGCCCGCCACGGTCGGCCTTCTGGCCGAGCAGCTGCTGATCGCCCCGCACAGCGCGGCCGAACTGGTGTCCCGCATGGTGGAGGCCGGTCTGCTGACCAAGACACGCGCCGTGGAGGACCGGCGGCGGAGCGCGTTGTCGCTCACCCCCCGTGCCGAGGGCCTCCTGCAAAGCTTGACGGCCGCGCATCTGGACGAGCTGCGCAACCTCGCCCCCGCCCTCACCGACGCCCTCGGACCCGCGACGCGCTGACGCGACCGGCGGCCGATGGGTCGTTCAATCGCAGGGGACCGGCATCACCGACCCGCCTGCGGGGACGGAGCGCGAGGGATACCTTCGCGGCGGGCCGCGGTCCGATCAGCCCGGGGCGACGCGCTGCCGATCCGATGGTGGGGCGGTCTGGCTGTCGATGCGGGAGCCGTGAGGCCCCGCCTCAGCGCGCCCGCGCCACGCAGAACTCGACGGCCCCGAGGAGCGCCGCCTTGACGGGCCCGTCGGGGAAGATGTCGAGGGCGGTCCGGGCCTCTGCGCCGTAATGGTGGGCGCGGGCGACGGTCTCCTCCAGGGCGCCGTGGCGCTGCAGGAGGTCGAGGGCCGTTTCCAGATCGTCGGCGCCGATCTCGCCCTGCTGCAGGGTGCGGCGCCAGAAGCCGCGCTCGCCCTCGCTGGCGCGGCGGTAGGCCAGCACGATCGGCAGGGTGATCTTGCCCTCGCGGAAATCGTCGCCGACGTTCTTGCCGAGCTCGGCCGAGGTGCCGCCGTAATCGAGCACGTCGTCGATCAGCTGGAAGGCGATGCCGAGATTCATCCCGTAGGACCGGGCGGCCGCCTGCTCGGCCTCGGGCCGTCCGGCGAGCACCGGCCCGACCTCGCAGGCGGCGGCGAACAGCTCGGCGGTCTTGCCGCGGATCACCGCGAGGTAGGCGGCCTCGTCGGTCTCCAGGTTCTTGGCGTTGGTGAGCTGCATCACCTCGCCCTCGGCGATCACCGTGGCGGCGGCCGAGAGGATGTCGAGCGCCCGCAGGGAGCCGACCTCCACCATCATCCGGAAGGCCTGGCCGAGCAGGAAGTCGCCGACCAGCACGGAGGCCTCGTTGCCCCACTTGATCCGGGCGGCGACGCGGCCGCGGCGCATGTCGCTCTCGTCGACCACGTCGTCGTGGAGGAGCGTCGCGGTGTGCATGAACTCGACGCTGGCGGCGAGCTTCACGTCGCCGTCGGTCGCGCCCGCGTAGCCGCAGAGCTGGGCGCAGGCGAGCGTCAGGATCGGGCGCAGGCGCTTGCCGCCGGAGGCGATCAGGTGGTTGGCGACCTCGGGGATCATTGCCACGTCCGATCCCGTCCGCGACAGGATCGTGGTGTTGACCCGCGCCATGCCGTCGGCCACCAGCGCGACGAGGTCGTTGAGCCCCGCCTCCGCCTCGGGCTTCGGATTCTCGATGGAGAGGGCCATACCCAAGATCCGTGACCTCCAGACCGGTCGCCCCTCAGGGGGCGGGCGATCCCTTCGCACGCGCCCCGCGGCGCCGCAACATCGTCGCCGTCCGGATATGGGGTGCCGCCAGCGCGGGGCTCACGCGACGAAACCGCCGATCCGAGCCCGCTTCGGAGCGAACACGCGATGATCGAGCTGATCCGGGCCAACGATGTCGTGCTGATCGGGTTCGCCCGATCGGTCCTCGAGGCGGCCGAGATCCCGGTCCTCGTCGCCGACAGCCACATGAGCCTGATGGAGGGATCGATCGGGGTCTTCGGCCAGCGCCTTCTCGTCCCGCGCGACCACGAGGCCCAGGCCCGCCGCCTGCTCACGGATGCCGGCATCGCCCACGAGCTGCGCCAACCGTGACAGAAGAGGCCGACACCGGCGCCGATTCCTTCCTCGGCGGCCTCCTGCGCCTGCACCAGCCGCCGCGGGGGGCGCATCGCGCCGGGACCGACGCGGTGCTGCTCGCCCGGCTGCTCGCGCCGCAGGCCGGGGAGCGGGTCTGCGATGTCGGCGCCGGGACCGGTGCCGTCGGTCTCGCCTGCGCGGCCCTGGCGCCGGGCCTCCGGCCGACGCTGGTCGAGCGCGACCCGGTGCTCGCCGGGCAGGCCCGCGCCAACGCGGCCCTCAACGGCATCGACGCGCAGGTTCTGGTAGCCGACGTCCTGGCACCCGCGGCGGAACGCCGCGCCGCCGGCCTGGCGCCGGACAGTTTCGACGTCGTGCTCACCAACCCGCCGTTCTTCGCACCCGGCAGCCACCGCGCCTCGCCGCATCCGGGCCGCGCCGCCGCCCACACCTTCGCGGGCGGGGATCTCGAGACCTGGATCCGGACCTGCACGGCGATCCTGCGGCCCGGCGGCCGCCTCGGCCTGATCCACCGGGCGGACGCCCTTCCGGCCTGCCTCGACGCCCTCAAGGGCCGCTACGGCGGGCTGGCGATCCGCCCGGTCCATCCCCGCGGCGACGCGCCCGCGATCCGTGTGCTGATCGCCGCGGTCCGCGGCAGCCGCGCCGCCGCGAGCCTGCGCCCGCCCCTCGTGCTGCACGGTTCCGACGGCACCTTCACGACCGAGGCCGAGGCGCTCCATCGCGGCGCACCCTGGCCATCGCTCTGAGCCGTCAGCTTACGCCGCCAGCGCGGCGGGCTCGGCATCACGGATGCCGAGGAACCGCTCGACCTCCGGAAGATCCGGGAAGGCGAGGAATTCCGGACGCAGCGGCTCGGGCAGGCCCTCGAAGTTGAGGCCCGGGAACGTGTCGGGATGCGGGTAGAGCTGCCAGGCCGCGCCGGGCTCGACCGGGGGGAACAGGATGGCGACCTTCTCGGCGCCGAGGCGCACGATCCGCGTCGGGCTGTAGGACAGCGTCTCGATGCTCCAGCCGTGGTGGGAATCCCGGCGGGCCTTCATGGTGCGGCGGCTCGTCGCGCGATGCATGGCGGTCTCCTTCGGTGGGGTGGAAGCGGGATTAGGCGGCGCTGCGGCGTCCGGCGCGCTTCGGCCAGCCGAGCGCCACGAGGCGGGCCTTGGCGTAGTCGCGCACCTCGTCGCGGGTGCCGGGCGGCATCGTCGCCAGGACGGCCTGGGTGGCGCCGTCCAGCATCAGGTCGGTGACCGCGTTGATCGTCGCGGCCTCGTCGATGCGGCGCTTGAGGTCGCCCTCGGCCTCGGTGACCTCGTCGAAGGCGGGCGCCTCCTCGAAATCCTCGTCGACGGCGCGGACCGGGATCTGATGGGCGCGGAACTCGTCGGCCTCCTCCTCCGAGTAGACGAGACCGTGCAGCTCGATGAGCTTGAGGATGACGCGGTCCTTCCCGCGCTTCTCGGCCATGGCGTAGACGTAGGCCGCCTGCTTGCCGGAGACGCGGTAGTTCACGTTGACCAGCGCCTCGCCCATCGACCACTCGACCCGCTCGGTCCCGGGCTTCGCGCCGGGCAGGCGGCCGGTCACCAGGATCACGGCCTCGTCGCGTTCGGCCCGGATGACGGTCGGCGGCTCGAACACGATGCCGGCCTGGGCGGCGATGCGCTCCAGGGTCTTGTGGTAGATGACGGCGGTCCCCTGAACGCGCCAGACGTTGCCCCCGAAGGGCTCGCCGTAGCGGACGAGGATGTCGGCGATCTGCTTGTCGGCGGTTCGCATGAGGCGCTCGTTCCGTCAGGAGGGAGGCGGGTCGTCCACAGCTTTTCTCAGGGACGCTCTTTCGTTCTCTTTTTGTTCACGTCTATATGCGCAATCTGCCCGCGATGCGCAAGGCTCGGACGCCAAAACCTGCGGTTGCGGACATGCGTCATCGTCCCCGCGCGCCGGTGGCACCCGGGGCATGGCCCGGGACGCCTCGAACAGGCGCGGTCAGGAAGCTCGAGATAGCGATACTGTCCAGACCGGCGAACGCTGGGAGGCTTAGACGCGTGTGGGCGTAGCGCGGGCCCCCTCTCCCGCACGGGAGAGGGGGCGCGTCGCGGATGTCACAAGAAGACGGTTGGGTGTCGACGCGATCGTCCAGGAGCGCGTCGGCTCCGACGCCCCGTCAGCGTTGGCACCGTCTGCGACCACATTCCGGCGACCCCGCCGCCTGCGCCGCCGTCCCGCATTGTTGCTGCACCGCACCCTAGGCTAGACCGCTTCCACGATGTCCGAGACAGCTGCCGCGATGACGCCTTCCCTCTGGACCCGCCTGTCGAATCCCAGCCATTTCATGCGCTGGTCGGGCGCGCTGGTGCCGTGGCTCACGGCCCTGTCGCTCGCCGTCCTGGCCCTGGGGCTGTACCAGACCTTCTTCGTGGTGCCGCCCGACTACCAGCAGGGCGAGACCGTGCGGATCATGTACATCCACGTCCCGGCGGCGTGGCTCGGCGTGTTCTTCTACGGGGCCATGAGCGTGTCGGCGATCGGCACCCTGGTCTGGCGCCACCCGCTGGCCGACGTCGCCCAACGGGCGGCGGCGCCGATCGGGGCGGCCTTCACGCTGATCTGCCTCGTGACCGGCTCCCTGTGGGGCAAGCCCATGTGGGGCACCTACTGGGTCTGGGATGCCCGCCTGACCTCCATGCTCATTCTGCTGCTGATCTATTGCGGCATCATCGCCCTGTGGCGCACGCTGGAGGATCCGAACCGTGCCGCGCGCGCGGTGGCGATCCTGACCCTGGTCGGGGCCGTGAACCTGCCGATCATCAAGTTCTCGGTGAACTGGTGGTCGACCCTCCACCAGCCGGCCTCGATCCTGCGCATGGGCGGCTCGACCATCGATCCCTCGATGCTCTACCCGCTGCTGGTCATGATCGGCGCCGCGACCCTGGGGGGGACCACCCTGCATCTCTACACGATGCGCACCGAGATCATGCGTCGCCGGGTGCGGACGTTGACGATCCGCGAGGCCGAGCGCCTCGACCGCGCCCAGCCGCACATCACTCCGACGCCGGCCGCGATGCCGGTCGGCCAACCGGTCTAGGGGGCCGCAATGGATCTCGGGTCTCACGGCGGCTTCATCCTGCTCGCCTACGCCTTCACCGCCTTCGTGATGGTCGCCCTGGTCGGCAACGCCCTGCGTGATCGCCGGACGCAGCTGCGTGCCCTGAAGGGCTTCGGCGAGGATCGGCGATGACCGCGCCCCTCGACGAGGCGACCGGGCGGCCGCCGCCGGTCCGCCGCTCGCTGCTGCTGATCGTGCCGGCTCTCGCCTTCGCGGCGCTCGCCGCCGTGCTGTTCCTGCGCCTGCGCTCCGGCGCCGATCCGGCGGCCCTGCCCTCCGCAATGATCGGCAAGCCGGTGCCGCAGTTCGATCTGCCCGCCGTGCCGGGGCTGACCGCCGGGGGCGCGCCCGTGCCCGGCCTGTCGAGCGCGGATCTGAAGGGCCAGATCACGGTGCTCAACGTCTTCGCCTCCTGGTGCGCGCCCTGCCAGGTGGAGCACCCGATGCTGATGCGCCTAGCGAAGGAGCCCGGCATCCGGCTCGTGGGCATCGACTACAAGGAGCCGAGCCCCGAGGCTGGCCAGCGCTTCCTGGCCCGGCACGGGGTCCCGTTCAGCGCGGTGGGGGCCGATGCCGGAGGGCGTGCGGCGATCGATTTCGGCGTCTACGGCGTGCCCGAAACCTTCATCATCGGGCCGGACGGCATCATCCGCGACAAGCTCGTCGGCATCCTCACGCCTGAGAATTTCGCGAGCGTGCTGACGCGGATCCGCGCCGCCGGCAAGGTCGCGGCGGCGCAGTAGACCCTAGAGTTCGGGCTGCGGGGTCTTGCGCTCGTAGCGGGTCAGCAGCGGCGTCTGCGCCAGGGCGAACAGCACGGTGATCGGCATGATGCCGAACACCTTGAAGTTCACCCAGAAATCCTCCGTCTGCGTCCGCCACACCAGCTCGTTGAGCGCCGCCAGCACGAAGAAGAACACGCCCCAGCGGAATGTGAGCTTGCGCCAGCCCTCCTCGGTGAGGCTGAACATCGAATCGAGCACCACCGAGAGCAGCGAGCGCCCGAACAGGAGGCCGCCGAGCAGCACCGTCCCGAACAGGGCGTTCACGATGGTCGGCTTGACCATGATGAAGGTCTTGTCCTGCAGCGCCAGGGTCAGGCCGCCGAACACCACCACCACCACGCCGGACACGAGCGGCATGATCGGCAGGCGGCGCACCATGACGTAGTGGATCGCCAGCGCCACCACGGTCGCCGCGATGAACACGCCCGTGGCCACGAACAGCTTCTGGTCCGGGGCGACGCCGAACTTCTCGGAATACGCGTTGCCGAGGAAGAACAGCACCAGCGGGCCGAGTTCCAGCGCCAGCTTCACGAGCGGCGGCAGGTGGCGGTGCGGGGGGACGGATTCGATCTGCATACGCTCGGTCGGCTCGGCTGCGGCGCTCACGGTGGGCCGGGAGCGTCGAACGGGATTTGCGGGGTGTGTGGTACGCCGAGCGCGCGATGTCCATGACATCGCGCACCAAAGGTCGGCGGGCGCCCGCGTCCTAATCCTTCTCCAGCCCGGCGATGGCCCGGGCGAAGTCGCGGGCCGCGAAGGGCTCCAGGTCCTCGACGCCCTCGCCGACGCCGATGAAGTGGACCGGCAGGCCAAATTTCGCCGCCAGCGCCACCAGGATGCCACCCCGGGCGGTGCCGTCGAGCTTGGTCATCACCAGGCCCGAGACCGGCGCGGCCTGCGAGAACAGCTCCACCTGGCTGAGGGCGTTCTGGCCCACCGTGGCGTCGAGGACGAGGATCGTGGCGTGGGGCGCCTCCGGATCCTGCTTGCGCAGCACGCGGACGATCTTCTCAAGCTCCGCCATCAGGCCGGTCTTGTTCTGGAGCCGGCCGGCGGTGTCGATCAGCAGCACGTCGGTCCCGGCGGCGGCCGCCTGCTTGAGGGCGTCGAAGGCGAGGCCCGCGGCATCTGCCCCCTGCGCGCCGCTCACCACCGGCGTGCCGGTGCGCGCGCCCCAGACCTTGAGCTGGTCGATCGCCGCCGCCCGGAACGTGTCGCCCGCCGCCAGCATCACGGTGCGCCCCTCCGCCCGGAGCTTCGAGGCGAGCTTGCCGAGGGTCGTGGTCTTGCCGGCGCCGTTCACGCCGACAGTGAGGATCACGAAGGGCTTCCGGCTCGCGTCGATGGCGAGCGGCACCGCCACGGGCTCCAGCGCCCGCTCGACCTCCGCGGCGAGGATCGCCCGCACCTCGTCCGGCGAGATGCCCTTCTCGTAGCGGCCCTTGCCGACGGCCTCCGAGACCCGCATCGCGGTCTCGAGGCCGAAATCGGCCTGGATCAGCGCGTCCTCCAGGTCCTCCAGGGTGGTGGCGTCGAGCTTGCGCTTGGTGAACAGGCCGGTCACGCGCTCGGAGAGCGCCGACGAGGTCCGCTTCATCCCCGAGGTGAGCCGGCTCCACCAGCCCTTGGCCTCCGGCTCGCGGTCCGGCCCGGCACCCGCGTCGTGGGCCAGGGCAGCGGCGCTGTCGACCGGCTGGATGTCGGGCATCGGCGCGACCACCGGCTCCCGGTTCACGTCACCGGTATCGACCGGGTCGGCCCCGTGCGCGGGGTCGTCGCCGGCGGTGCCGGCCGGCGGACGCTCGGGCTCGCCCGCGACGGGCAGCAGATCGGCGCCCTCGACCACGTCCGGGACCGGCTCCCCGGTCTCCTCGGGCGGCAGCGGAACATGCGCGACGTCCTCCGCGGCGGTGGCGAAGTCCGGCTCACCCTCGGAGGGCGAGGCCGCCTCCGCGGGCAGCTCGGCCTCGGGCTTGTCTTCCGGCTTGTCCTCGGGCTTGTCCTCGGGCGCGGGCTGGCCTTTGCGCCCGAACAGGCGTCCGAACCAGCCGGGCTTCTCCTCGCTCGCCATGAAATCGCGTCCTCGCCCCACCTTGCCCCGCCGACACCGACCCTCTAGCCGATCCGGATGTCCAACGCCTTCGACATAGGCGCGCGCCTCCTCTACCGCGATGCCCTGCTGCTCGTCATCGACAAGCCGGCGGGTTTACCGGTCCATCCGGGTCCCCGCGGCGGCGAGACGCTCACCGATCACCTCGACGCCCTGCGGTTCGGCCTGCCGCGCCGCCCGGAGGCCGCGCACCGGCTCGACCGCGACACCTCCGGCTGCCTCGCGCTCGGCCGCCACGCCAAGGCGCTGGCGCGGCTCGGCAAGCTGTTCTCCGGCAGCGGCGTCGACAAAACCTACTGGGCGATCGTGGAGGGCGGCCCCGCCGAGGAGGCCGGCCGCATCGACCTGCCGCTGGCCCGCCGCTCGGACGATCCGCGCTCCTGGTGGATGAAGGCCGACCCGGCGGGCGACCCGTCGCTGACGCACTGGCGGGTGCTCGGCCGCGCCGGGGGGCGGACATGGCTGGAGCTGAAGCCGGTGACCGGCCGCACCCACCAGCTCCGGGTCCATTGCGCCGCCTCCGGCTGGCCGATCCTGGGCGACGCGATCTACGGCGGGGCGCCCCGCGGCAGCGCGCTGCACCTGCACGCGCGGACCCTGTCGATCCCGCTCTATCCGAAGCGCGACGCCATCACGGTGACGGCCCCGCCGCCGCCGCACATCGCCGAGGCCGTGGCGCCGCTCGCGGCTCAGGCCGCGATCAGCCGCGCCCCGTCGTGAGACGCGATCGCGACGCTGTGGAACGTGCCGGGGGCAGGCGCGTCTGACAGGCGCACGGCGGTGAAATCCGCGCTCCGCCCGGTGCCGCCGCGCTCCGCCAGCACGGTCAGCCGCCGCCCGACCTGTGCGTCGAGGTGCCGCCGCAGGGCGTCGGCACCGGCTGCGCGCAGCCGCGCCGCCCGCGCGCGGATCGCGTCCGCCTCCACCGGCGGCATCCGCGCGGCGGGTGTCCCGGGGCGCGGAGAATACGGGAAGACGTGCAGGTGCGTCAGGCCGCATTCCGCCACGAGGTCGAGGGAGCGGGCGAACTGCGCCTCCGTCTCGGTCGGAAACCCCGCGATCAGGTCGGCGCCGAACACCATGTCGGGCCGCAGCCGCCGCACGGTCTCGCAGAAGCGGATCGCGTCGGCGCGCAGGTGCCGGCGCTTCATGCGCTTGAGGATCAGGTCGTCGCCGGCCTGCAGCGACAGGTGCAGGTGCGGCATCAGCCGCTCCTCCTCGGCAATCGCCGCGAGCAGGGCGTCGTCGGCCTCCACGGAATCGATGGAAGAGAGGCGCAGGCGCGGGAGATCGGGCACCGCCCGGAGGATCGACCGCACCAGACCGCCGAGGGACGGCCCGGAGAGATCCCGTCCATAGGCGGTGAGATCCACGCCGGTCAGCACCACTTCCCGCCCGCCCCGGGCCACGAGGGTCTCGACCTGCGCGACCACATCGGGCACCGGCACCGAGCGGGAGACGCCGCGTCCGAACGGGATCACGCAGAAGGTGCAGCGGTGGTCGCAGCCGTTCTGCACGGGCACGAAGGCGCGGGTATGCCCGGCCATGGCCTCGATCCGCGTCGGCTCGGCCATCCGCGCCGCCATGACGGCCCCCGGTCCGGTCGCGGCCGCCGACCAGCCCTCCGGCCGCAGCTTCTCGGCGTTGCCGACGAGGCGCGCGACCTCCGGCATGGCCGCGTAGGCCTCCGTCTCCACCTCGGCGCCGCAGCCTGTGACGACGATCTCGGCGCCGGGCCGTTCGCGGGCGATGCGCCGGATCGCCTTGCGGGCCTGCCGCCCGGCCTCGGCGGTGACCGCGCAGGTGTTGACCACCACCCGGTCGCGGCCGTCCGCGGCCGCATGGGCCCGCAGAGCCTCGGACTCGACGGTGTTGAGGCGGCAGCCGAAGGTGAGGGTCTCGACCGCCATCAGGCCGCGCTGTCGAACAGCTCCGGCGCCAGGGTCCCCTCGGCGACGAGCGCGACCGGGCCGGTCATCAGGACATGGTCGTCGGCGCGCCACTCGATGAACAGCTCGCCGCCGGGCAGCGCGACCTGGGCCTGCCGGCCGATCATCTTGAGGCGCGAGGCGGCCACCACGGTGGCGCAGGCGGCGGTGCCGCAGGCGAGCGTCAGCCCGGCGCCGCGCTCCCAGACGCGGAGCTTGATCGTCTCGCGGCCCGTCACCTGCGCCACGGAGATGTTGGCGCGCTCCGGGAAGAGCGGGTGGTTCTCCAGCATCGGACCGATCCGCGCGAGGTCGAAGGAATCCGGATCCTGCTCCACGAAGAACACCGCGTGCGGGTTGCCCATGTTCACCGCGCCCGGCGAGTGCAGGATCGGATCGTCGATCGGGCCGATCTGCAACTCGATCCGGCGCGTGTCCGGGAAGGGCTCCGACAGGGGGATCTCGTCCCAGGCGAGACGCGGCCGGCCCATATCGACCGTGAAGGCCCGCTCCGAGACGCGGCGCACGCCGAGCACGCCCGCTTCGGTCTCCAGGGTGAGCCGCCCGCCCTCGGCCGGCCGGGCCATGGCCGGATCGTCGAGCATCGCGTAGGCGACGCAGCGCGTGCCGTTTCCGCAGGCGCCCGATTCCGAACCGTCGGTGTTGTAGATCCGCAGGAACGCATCCGTGCCCGGGCTCACGGGATCGTGTAGCACCATCAGCTGATCGAAGGCCGAGCCGGGATCCTGCGCGATCGCCCGCGCCTCCTCGGGCCGCACCGTCGCGGTGGAACCGCGCAGGTCCAGCACCACGATCGCGTTGCCGGCGCCGTGCATCTTCAGGAAGCGTCTGTGGGCGAGTGCGCTCATGCGGTCCCGCAGGTCGAGGAGGGGCCGGCTATATCGCAAAAGCGACCGCCCGGCGCGAGGGGTGCAGCAGCGTGGCAGATGCGCCGCACCCGCGGCTCTCGTCCACGGTGCCCTCGCGGGCCGTCACGTTCGCCACTAGGTTACGCGGCGGGAGCCTGCGCGATCATCCGCGGGCCTCGACCGGAGCGCCCCACGTGATCCGCCTTCGTCCGCTCGTCGCCCTCTCGGCCGCCTTCGTGCTCGCGTCCGGCGGCCCGATCGCCGCGCAGCAGCAGCCTGCGCCGCCGCCCTCCACGGCACCCGCGCCGGCCCAGACGAACCCGCTGCCGACGACGACGGCGCCGAACCCGGTGGCCGATCCGGACAAGAGCGCGGCCCCGGCCCCCCAGCAATCGGTGGCGCCCCCGCCCGCGGGCCAGTCCGCGGTGGGAACGCCCGCGCGTCCGACGCTCATCGAGAAGGCCGGCGAGCCCGGCGACGTCGACGAGGTCACCCTGCCGTCGAAGCCCGCCGCGATCCTGTCGGGCAAGACCAAATGGGAGGAGGCCGTGCCGAACCTGAAGCAGGCCTTCGCGCGGATCGAGGCCGACCTCGCCAAGCTGGGCGTCGCGCCGGCCGGCCGGCCGCTGGCGGTCTTCACCCGGACCGACGATGACGGCTTCGAGTTCGAGGCGATGATTCCGGTGGCGGCCGCGCCGAACCCGGCGCCGGCGGAGACCGACGGGCTGCGCTTCGGCACGACGCCCTCCGGCAAGGCGTTGCGCTTCGCCCACAAGGGTTCCTACGAGTCGATCGACAGCACCTACGAGACCCTGACCGCCTATCTCGATGCCAAGGACATCGTGGTGCAGGACCGGTTCGTCGAGGAATACGCCACCGACCTCAAGGACGGTACCGACGACAACCTCGACGTGAACATCTACGCGCTGGTGAAGTAGGGGCCGGCAGATCGGCCGACGTCGCGGACCGATCCCGCGCCGGAGAACCGGCCGCAACCGCCGCCTCTCGCCCCTCTGCGGGGAAGGGAGGAGTGCACGGCACCCGATCGCCCGTTCCTGACGCGCATGCGCGGAGATCGGACAGATCGCCGCTGCCCCGCCCCGGCAGGAACAGGGGCGTCGGCTCGCGGATTCGCCCGACATGCCCGCCACCGCCCTCAGAACCGGGACCGTCCCGCCTCCGCGCCGCAAGGCGGCCCCCAACGCCATGGATCCCGCCCTCGCCGAGAAGGCGCTGGCGATCCACGCGCGCCTCTGCCCGGTCTACGGCTGCCCGATCCCGTACTTCCACAGCCTGGATCCGGTCAGCGAACTCGTCTCCTCGCTCCTGTCGCACCGGACGCGCAACGCCGAATCCGGCCGGGCCTTCAAGGCCCTGCGGGCACGCTTCCCGGACTGGGAGGCGGTGATCGACGCGGACGTGCCGGAGATCGAGGCCGCCATCGCGGGAGTGACATGGCCGGAGCTGAAGGCGCCGCGCATCCGCGACGTGATCCGGGCCCTGCGCGACCGGTGCGGAACCCTCGACCTCGCCTTCCTGGCCGACATGGAGGTCGAGGCGGCGCGGGCGTGGCTGCAGGCCATCCCCGGGATCGGGCCGAAGACCAGTGCGGCGGTCCTGTCGTTCTCCACCCTGCGGATGCCGGCGCTGCCGGTGGACAGCCACCATCACCGGGTCGCCCAGCGCCTCGGGCTGATCGGCCCGCGGGTCGATGTCGGCCCGGCGCACGCGATCCTGCGGGGGCAGTTGCCCGCCGCGTGGAGCGCGCAGGATCTCTACGACAATCACGAGATCCTGATGCTGCACGGCCAGCAGGTCTGCCACCATCACCGGCCCGCCTGCGGGCGCTGCGTCCTGACCGACCTCTGCCCCAGCGCGAAGCGCCCCGTGCGGGAGCCGTGAGCGCGTCCTTGACCATTCCGGCCTACGGGTGCGAGTAACCCCGCGCCCGGACGGCGCGGAGCCCCGGTCTATCTTTGCTCAGGATCGGCGCCGATGGCCGCGTTCACCGAATTGGTCTTCTCGGGCGTCCAGCCCACCGGCAACCTGCATCTCGGCAACTATCTCGGAGCGGTGAAGCGCTTCGTGGAGATGCAGGACCGCGACGCGCAGTGCCTGTACTGCGTGGTCGACCTGCACGCGATCACCGTCTGGCAGGATCCGGAGGCCCTGCGCGGCCAGATCCGCGAGGTCACGGCCGCCTTCCTCGCCGCCGGCATCGATCCGAAGCGCTCGATCGTGTTCAACCAGAGCCAGGTGCCCCAGCACGCCGAGCTCGCCTGGGTGTTCAACTGCGTCGCCCGCCTCGGCTGGCTGAACCGCATGACCCAGTTCAAGGAGAAGGCCGGCAAGGACCGGGAGAACGCCTCGATCGGCCTGTACGACTACCCGGTGCTGATGGCCGCCGACATCCTGGCCTACCGGGCGACCCACGTGCCCGTGGGCGAGGACCAGAAGCAGCATCTGGAGCTGACCCGCGACATCGCGCAGAAGTTCAACACCGACTTCGCAGGCTCGATCGCGGCGCACGGCCACGGCGACGCGTTCTTCCCGATCACGGAACCGCTGATCGGCGGTCCGGCCGCCCGGGTCATGTCGTTGCGCGACGGCACCAAGAAGATGTCGAAGTCGGACCCGTCCGACAACGCCCGGATCAATCTCACGGACGATGCGGACGCCATCGCCCAGAAGATCCGCCGGGCGAAGACCGATCCGGAGCCCCTCCCCTCCGAGGTGGCGGGCCTGAAGGAGCGGCCCGAGGCCGACAACCTCGTGGGGATCTACGCGGCGCTGGCCGGCATCAGCCGCGAGGACGTGCTGCGCGACTTCGGCGGGGCGCAGTTCTCGACCTTCAAGCCGGCGCTCGCCGACCTCGCCGTGACGAGCCTCGCGCCGATCGCCGGGGAGATGCGGCGGCTCACCGCCGATCCCGGCCATATCGACGCCGTGCTGGCCGACGGCTCCGGCCGGGCGGAGACGATCGCGGCGCAGACCCTCGACGCGGTCAAGGACATCGTCGGCTTCGTGCGGCGGGGTCCGAGCCTCCAGGCGGTGCGGTGACAATCCGGGCGCTGGTCTTCGACGTCTTCGGGACGCTCGTCGACTGGCGCTCCGGCGTCGCCCGCGAGGGGGCGCGGCTGCTGGCGCCCGTCGCGCCGAGCCTCGATGCCGGCGCCTTCGCGGATGCATGGCGGGCCCGCTACGACCCGTCGATGGAGACGGTGCGCTCCGGCGCCCGGCCCTATGTCGACCTCGACACGCTCCAGGCCGAGTCCCTGCCCGACGTGCTGGCGCAGTTCGGCATCGCGGGCGTGCCCGAGACCGTGCAGCGGGAGCTGGTCCAGGCGTGGCACCGGCTCGACGCCTGGCCCGAGGTGCCGGACGCGCTGCGGCGGCTGCGGGAGAAGCACCTCCTGGCACCGAACTCCAACGGGCCTGTCCGGTTGATGGCCGACCTCGCCCGCCGCAACGGGCTGATCTTCGACGCGGTGCTCGGCGCCGGCTATTCCCGCGACTACAAGCCGAAGCCGGCGCTCTACCGCGACGCGGTGGCGGCCTTCGGGTTCGCGCCGGCGGAAACGATGATGGTCGCGGCGCACTCGAACGACCTCGCGGCGGCGGCGCGCCACGGTCTGTCCACCGCCCACATCGCCCGCCCGCACGAGCACGGCCCGGCCGGCGGCGAGACCGCGCCGACGGTGCCGGTCACCCACGCGGCGCGGGACCTGGCGGACCTCGCCGACCAGCTCGGCTGCTGAGGCGTCGCACGGAGGTAGAGATGGCCGATTGGAACCCCGCCCTCTACACCCGCTTCGAGGACGAGCGGACGCGGCCGGCGGCCGAGCTCCTCGCCCGCGTGCCCCTCGACGCGCCACGGCTCGCCTGCGATCTCGGCTGCGGGCCCGGCAATTCCACCGCGCTGATCGCGGCGCGATTTCCCGATGCTGAGGTGCTCGGCCTCGACAGTTCCCCGGCGATGCTGGAGAGCGCCCGTGCCCGCCTGCCCGACCTCACCTTCGCGCAGGCCGATGCCGCGACCTGGGTCCCGGAGCGCGCCCCGGACCTGATCTTCGCCAACGCCGTCCTGCAATGGCTGCCGGACCACGCGACCCTGCTGCCGCGGCTGTTCGGTCTCCTCGCCCCGGGCGGGGTGCTCGCCGTGCAGATGCCCGACAATCTCGCCGAGCCCACCCACCGGCTGATGCGCGAAGTCGCGGCGGCCGGACCCTGGGCGGCAACGATCGGCGACCCGGCCGTGGCCGGCCGCCTCGGCCGCATGCTGGAGCCCGCGGCCTACTACGACCTGCTGGCGCCCATGGCCGCCGAGGTCGATGTCTGGCGCACTGCCTATCACCACCGGATGGCGGATGCCGCCGCCATCGTGGACTGGGTGAGCGCCACGGGGCTCCGGCCCTTCCTCGACCCGCTGGAGCCCGGGGAGAAGGCCGGCTTCCTGGCGGCCTATACCGGCGCGATCGACGCCGCCTACACGCCGCGCAGCGACGGGCAGCGCCTGCTGGCCTTCCCGCGGGTGTTCATCGTCGCCCGAAAAGCCCCGTAGCGCGCAGGCCGGCCCGGTGGTCCTCAGGCCGCGCGCACCGTTCCGAGGAAGCGGCTGACCTCCGTCCGGAGGTGCTCGGATTGCTGCGACAGGTTCGCGGACGAGTCCAGCACCTGGCCCGCGGCCGAGCCGGTCATGTCGGCGGCTTCGGCCACGCGGGCGATGTTCGTCGTCACCTCGCCCGTGCCGGCGGCGGCCTGGGTCACGTTGCGGACGATCTCCTGGGTCGCCGTACCCTGCTGCTCGACCGCGGCGGCGATCGTCGTGGCCACGCCGCTGATCTCGTCGACGCGCGTCGTGATGCTGCCGATCGCCGAGGCCGCCTGCGCGGTCGAGGCCTGCACGCGGGCGATCTGGCCCGCAATCTCCTCGGTGGCCCGCGCGGTCTGTTCGGCCAGCGCCTTCACCTCGGCGGCCACGACCGCGAAGCCCCGTCCGGCCTCGCCGGCACGGGCCGCCTCGATGGTGGCGTTGAGGGCTAGCAGGTTGGTCTGGCCCGCGATGCCGCTGATCAGCGCCACCACGTCCCCGATCTTCATCACGGCCGCACTCAGGTCCTCGACCAGACGCACCGTCCGCCCGGCCTCGTCGGCCGCGGCCCGCGCAAGCTGCGCGGAGCCCTGGACCTGACGCCCGATCTCCTGCACGGAGCTGCCGAGCTCCTCGGCCGCCGAGGCCGCGGCCCGGACGTTGGCGGCCGCCTCCTCGGCCCCGGCCGCGACGGTGGTCGACTGGCCGGCGGTCTCCGACGCCGTGGCGGCCAGCGCCCGGGCCGTGGCCTGCAGCTCGGTGGCCGCGTTCGTGACCGTCTCGACGATGCCGCCGACCGCCTGCTCGAAGGTGTTCGCCAGATCCGCCGTCACCCGCTTGCGGTCCCGGTCGGCGGCGGCTTGGGCAGAAGCCCGCGCCTGCGTGTCGGCCTCCGCCTGCGCCCGGAGGCCGTCGCGCAGCTTCAGGACGGCCCGCCCGACCAGCCCGACCTCGTCGCGGCGCCGAGCCTCGGGCACGTCCGCCCCGTAATCGCCCGCGGCCATGTCGCCGATGGTCCTGCCGAGGGCGCGGACCGGCTTTCCGACGAGGCGGTGCAGCGCGCCGAAGACGACCGCGCAGCCGATCAGCACGCAGAGGACCGAGATGCCGATGAGCCTGGCGCGCGCCTGATCGGCGGCAGCCGTGAGCGTCGCCACCGGCACCGCGACCACGATGGCCCAGCGGTCGGGCGTCTCGCCCGCCTGGATATGCTGCGCCATGTACCGCCACGGCGCCCCATCCGGGCCCGGCGCATCGGTCACCACCACGGCGCCTGCCGCGATCGCCTGCCTGGCCGCGTCGGCTGCCGACGCGTCGAAGCCGTGCATCGGCTTCCCGGCCGCCGCGCCGGTCGGATGCGCGACGGTCGTTCCGCTCGCCGAGACCACGGCCAGGTAGCCGGTCCCGAACGGCTTCACCGCGCCGAAGGCGGCATTCAGGGATCCGAGGTCGATGTCGACCCCGGCGGTGCCGCGATACGTGCCGTCCACGCTGATCGGCGCGCCGAACGACATCATGACGACGTCCTTCCCGGCCACCTTGTAGATGTAGGGTTCGATGGCCACCAAGCGGTTCAGCTTCTTCGGCTGAAGATAATAGGCGCCGTCCGGCTCGGCCTCGTAGCCGGTGAGAACCTCCCGCTTGATCGTGCCGCTGCCGCGATTCCAGTAGGGCATGAAGCGGCCGCTCGCGTCCGAGGAGGCCGTGCCGGCGAACGTGCGGTCGCGCCCGTCCAGGGCATCCGGCTCCCAGCCCGTCCAGGTCGCGATCAGGCTGGGGTTGGCGCGCAGAAGCTCGCGCAGCATCGCATCGTAGACCTCACGGTCCTGAATGCCGCGGGCGCGCAGGGCCGAGGCGGAGACCGCGATGCTCTCGGCGGTCTTGGCCGCGACCGCGAGGCGAAACCGGACCTCGCGCGCCTCGTTCGACAGAGTCTCCGACTGCATCTTGGCCGCCTGCTCCTCGAAGGAAGCGTTGATTCGACGGGCAAGAAAAGTCATCCCTCCCGCGAAAACCGCAGCGATCAGGACGCTACAGATAACGGCGACACGCAGGGGCAGCGAAAGCATGTTCTCTACGATCCGCGCAAGGATGTGACCGACCAGATTTGCAGGAAATCTAGCGGCCACCCCCGCACATCGTCAAGAAATTTTGAACTCGGCCGCGATCAGTCGCAATTATATTTCTACATCAATATGAAGCGCCGCGGATATCTACTTGGTATCAACTTGTGCGCCGAAGATTGAATTTCCGGCATATCGAGCGCCCGCCGGCCGCCCCATTTCGCGGGGCGGCCGGCAAAAGGTCGTCAGGCCTCGCCGCGGGCGACCAGCGCCTCGTACTCCGAGACCTCCAGCTTGCCCTCCCGGGCGACCCGCGCCTTGTCTTCGTCGCTGATCACGTCGCCCGCGAGGTCCAGACGCTTCCAGGCGGCGAGCGGCGTCTCGCGGCCGGGCCGCGGCACGTACTTGTTCTGCTCGAGCTTCTGGTACTTGTGGATGTAGCGCGGGCAGTTGATCCAGATCTTCGTCACCGCGACCTTCACCAAGTATTTGGCCTCGGTGTACTCGGCCATCAGGGCGTCGTCGCGCAGCAGCGTGGCGTGGCCCTGCACGCGGATGCGGTGGGGCGTCTCGAAATCGATGAACAGCAGGCCGACCTTGGCCTGCCCCGCGATGTTGCCCATCGAGTAGAACATGCCGTTGCCGTCGAAGCCCGGGAACACCAGCGTGTTGGCGTCGAGCACCTTCACGAAGCCCGTGGGGCCGCCCTTGTAGGAGACGGTCGGCATGCCGTCCGGGTCGACGGTCGAGAGGAAGAACATGTCGCGGGAGCCGATGAAGGCGGCCTCGTCCGGCTGGATGCTCTCGTGGACCCAGTCCTCGTCGAGGCGCACCGCGAGCTTGGTGGTGCCGAACTCCTCCTGCAGCGCCCGGTGCGCGTCGGAATAGAGCGATGCCATGCGTGACCTCTCCGCTAGCCGGTCCTCTTACACGCGGGACCGCTGGCGGGCTTATGGCCGGGACTCCCCAGGTCGGGCAACCCGGAACGCGAAGGGCCGGCCACGCCTCCGCGCGACCGGCCCCCGGCGTGACGACCGGGCGAAGCCCGGCCGCGTGATGCGAACAGATCAGTTGCGGGTCTTGTCGACCAGCGCCTTCTCGGAGATCCACGGCATCATGCCGCGGAGCTTGGCGCCGACCTCCTCGATCGGATGGGCGGCGAGCTTGGCGCGGGTCGCCTTGAAGGAGGTCTGGTTGACCTTGTTCTCCAGCATCCAGTTGCGGGTGAAGGTGCCCGACTGGATGTCGTTCAGCACGCGCTTCATCTCGGCCTTGGTCTCGGGCGTGACGATGCGCGGGCCGGTGACGTACTCGCCATACTCGGCCGTGTTGGAGATCGAGTAGTTCATGTTGGCGATGCCGCCCTCGTAGATGAGGTCGACGATCAGCTTCACCTCGTGGAGGCACTCGAAATAGGCCATCTCGGGGGCGTAGCCCGCCTCGACCAGGGTCTCGAAGCCGGCCTTGATCAGCTCGACGAGGCCGCCGCACAGCACGGCCTGCTCGCCGAACAGGTCGGTCTCGCACTCCTCCTTGAACGTCGTCTCGATGATGCCGGCGCGGCCGCCGCCGTTCGCCGAGGCGTACGACAGGCCAAGGTCGTGGGCGTTGCCAGACGCGTCCTGCGCGATGGCGATCAGGGTCGGCACGCCGCCGCCGCGGAGGTACTCGGAGCGCACGGTGTGGCCCGGGCCCTTCGGGGCGACCATCAGGACGTCGAGGTCCTTGCGCGGCTCGATCAGGTTGAAGTGGACGTTGAGGCCATGGGCGAACAGGAGCGCGGCGCCCTGCTTCATGTTGCCCTCGAGGGACTCGCGGTAGATGTCGCCCTGCAGCTCGTCGGGGGTGAGCATCATCACCACGTCGGCCCACTTGGCGGCTTCGGCGACCGACAGGACCTTGAAGCCCTCGTGCTCGGCCTTCTTGGCGGTGGCGGAGCCCTCGCGCAGGGCGATGACGATGTCCTTCACGCCGGAATCGCGCAGGTTGAGCGCGTGGGCGTGGCCCTGGCTGCCGTAGCCGACGATGGCGACCTTCTTGCCCTTGATCAGGTTCAGGTCGGCGTCGCGATCGTAATACACCCGCATGTCTGTCTCCTCTTAAACGTGGCGGTTCGGGTCGGGTTTGGCCTGGCCGTAGAGGGCCAGAAACTGCTCGACGGCGCGGCCCGCATCGCGCCGGATCTCGGCCCCGTCGAAATCGAGGGTCTCGCCGAGCAGAAGTCGAATCTGGATATCCCGGCCGACGAGGCCGAAGAAGGTGCGGAAGGTGGCCTCGCTGTCGGCGAAGGCGAGTAGCCCGGCGGCGCGCCCGGCCTCCAGCACGGGCTTCACCCGCTCGCCGATGGCGAAGCGGCCGTTGGCCAGCACGATGCCGCCGAGATTGCTCTTGCGCGAGCCGGCATGCGCGATGGCGATGCGGTTCAACGCGACCGAGGTGGGGCCGGTGATGACCTCCAGCCACGTCACGGCGAAATCCTGCAGGCGCTCCCGCAGGGTCGCCCCGTCGAGGATCTGCGCGGCGTCGTGCCCGGCATGGACCCGGGAGGCCTGCCAGCGCACCGTCGCGGTCAGCAACCCGTCCCGGTCGCCGAACCACTTGTAGAGCGTCTCCTTCGAGCAGCTCGCCCGGCGCGCGACGGCGTCCATGGTGAGCTGCTCGCCGTCCTCGACCATGAGGCCGAGCACGACGTCCAGCACCGCCTGCTGGCGTGCCGACGGCGCTTCCCGCTCTGCTGTGGCGCTGGCCTGCATCATCTCGAATAGCGTACCGTACCGTACGGTACGCGCTCTAGGCCGATTCGATGGCCGCGGCAAGGGGGTTGCCGCGACCGAATGGGATTAGTGCGGGAGCGGCAACCCCTCGCGGGCGAAGACGGCCTGCACGGCCGGGCGCTCGGCGACGCGGCGGGCATGGGCGGTCCAGGCCGGGAAGCGGCCGGCCATGTCGAACCGCAGCACCGGGCCGTTGGCCCAGAACCAGAAGACCATCAGGTAGGCGTCGACGACGCTGAAGCGGTCGCCCACCGCCCAGCCGCCGTGCGAGAGGCGCACCTCGGTCATGGTGGCGAGATCCGCGTAGGTGTTGGCCGCCTTGCTCTTGATGCCGTCGAACGCGCTCTCATCCTCGGTGTAGCGTTCCGGACGGCGGACATGCGCGTAGGTCACGTGATGGTTGCAGGCGAGCCAGCCGAGCCACTCGTCCGCGGCGGCCTGCTCCCGCAGGTCGGCGGGCCACAGAGCCGTCTCCGGCACCTGACGGGCCACGTGGCGCATGATGGCCGCACATTCGGTGAGCACCCAGCCGTCCTCGGTCAGCGCCGGCACGCGGCCGCGATCGTTGATCGCGAGGTATTCCGGCCGGCGCTGGTCGCCGGCGGCGAGGTCGAGCTTGATGCCCTCGTAGGGCAGCCCGGATTCCTCCAGGACGATGTGGGCGGCGAGCGAGCAGGCGCCGGGGGCGTAGTAGAGGGTGCGGGCGGTCATGACACTGCTATACGCCGTCCTGCTTCAAAGCCCGAGCAGTTTCGCGATCTGATGCCGGACTTCGGCGAGAACAGCGCCCGGCGCGACGCCGAGGCGCCTCAGAATACGCGCCCGCTGATCGATGGACCGGATCTGATCCGTCAACACCGCGCCTTCGACAGTCATTCCGACCGGAAGCATGACCTTCGTCGGCCATGGTTCGATGTTGCTCGTAATCGGGCAGACGATGACGCGGCGCGTCGCCGTGTTCATCAGCACTTCCGACACAACCAACGCCGGTCGACGCCCATCTTGTTCCGTCCCGCGGACAGGACCGAATTCGACGAGGATCAAATCGCCGGCCTGAAGCGATGGCTCAGCGGGAGTCGTCGTCATCGATGATCTCAGAGCCGACATCCGGACCCCAGTCCACGGTCGGCGGCTCGAAATCCGGGCCCAGACGGCGCATCTCGGCGACCATGTCCTCGAGCGTATAGACCGGCAGCCCGTTGACGTACCGGCGCCCAGCCCATTGCTGCGGCTCCGGCGGGACCGGGCGCTTCGAGACGATCTCGACCGTCTCGCCTTCGCGGATGCCGAGTTCTTCGGCCTCCGCGCTGCTCAGACGGACGGCGAGGTCGTCACCCCAGCGGATGACCTTGGCTTCCATCACTCCGCCTCCTGCGGGGACGGGGCATCTTAGCAGAGGTCAGCCGCCGGAGCCTACAGCGGCTCAGCCCCACGCCCCATCGCGGAGATGCCGGTCCGGCAGATCTCCACCAGCCCGATCACGCTCATCAGGCGCACGAACCGGTCGATTTCCTCGGTGGCCCCGGTCAATTCGAACACGAAGGAGTTGAGCGTGGCGTCCAGCGTCTTGGCGCCGAAGGCGGCGGCGAGCCGCAGGGCCTCGCTGCGGTGCTCGCCCTCGCCCTTCACCTTCACGAGGCAGATCTCGCGCTCGAGGGCATTGCCCTGGAGCGTCAGGTCCACCACCCGGTGGACCGGCACCAGCCGGTCGAGCTGCGCCTTGATCTGCTCGATCACGGCGTTGGTGCCCGTCGTGACGATGGTGATGCGGGAGATGTGGCGCGCCTCCTCGGTCTCGGAGACGGTCAGGCTCTCGATGTTGTAGCCGCGGCCGGAGAACAGGCCCGAAATGCGCGCGAGCACGCCGGGCTCGTTGTCGACGATCACCGCCAGCGTGTGCCGGTTCACCGGCTCGACGCGGACGGCATCGGGGTAGTGGGTGTTCATCGCATTCATCGCCGGCCTCGTCCTCGTCGTCCCGTCCGTGCTCACCAGCGGCGACCCCGGAGGGCCGCCGCCAAACCCATCACACCAGCATCTTGCCTTCCTCGGAGATCACGTCGCCGAGTTCGACGCCGGTCTCACCGAGGTAGTCGGACAGGAGCATCTCGTTGTGCGCCTTGCCCGACGGGATCATCGGGAAGCAGTTCTCGGTCTTGTCGACGATGCAGTCGAAGATCACCGGGCCGTCATAGGCGAGCATCTCGGCGATGGCGCCGTCGAGGTCACCCGGCTTCTCGCAGCGCATGCCCTTGGCTCCGTAGGCCTCCGCGAGCTTCACGAAGTCCGGCAGGCTCTCCGAATAGCTCTGCGAGTAGCGCGAGCCGTGCAACAGCTCCTGCCACTGCCGGACCATGCCCATGTACTCGTTGTTCAGGATGAACACCTTGATCGGCAGGCGGTACTGCACCGCCGTCGACATCTCCTGCATGTTCATCAGGATCGAAGCCTCGCCGGCGATGTCGATCACCAGCCCATTCGGATGCGCGAGCTGCGTGCCGATCGCCGCCGGCAGGCCGTAGCCCATCGTGCCAAGGCCGCCGGAGGTCATCCAGCGGTTCGGCTCGTCGTACTTGAAGTACTGGGCCGCCCACATCTGGTGCTGGCCGACCTCGGTGGTGATGTAGGTCTCGCGGTCCTTGCAGGCCTCGTAGAGGCGCTGGACAGCGTATTGCGGCTTGATGATCGTGCCCGACGGCCAGTAGGCGAGGCAGTCCCGCGCCTTCCAGGCACTGATCTTCTGGAACCACGGATCGAGGTTGGACTTGTCGGGCCGCGACGGCAGGGCGCGCCACGCCTCCAGCATGTCGGCGAGCACCGAGGCGCAGTCGCCGACGATCCCGACATCGACCTTGACGACCTTGTTGATCGAGGAGGCGTCGACGTCGATGTGGATCTTCTTGGAGAAGGGCGAGAATGCGTCGAGACGGCCGGTGATCCGGTCGTCGAACCGGGCGCCGACGCAGATCATCACGTCGCACTCGTGCATCGCGAGGTTGGCCTCGTAGGTCCCGTGCATGCCGAGCATGCCCAGGAACTTCTCGTCCGTGCCCGGATAGGCGCCGAGCCCCATCAGGGTCGAGGTGATCGGGAAGCCGGTCTCGCGGACGAGCTCGCGCAGCAGGCGCGACGCCTCCGGGCCGGAATTGATCACGCCGCCGCCGGTGTAGAAGACCGGCCGGCGCGCGGTCGCCATCAGCTCGACGGCCGCGCGGATCCGGTCGGCGTCGCCCTTCACGGCCGGGCGGTAGGTCTTGTGGCTCGCGATCTCCGGGCGCTCGTAGAGGCCGGACGCGAACTGGATGTCCTTGGGCAGGTCGACCACGACCGGGCCGGGACGGCCGTTGGCCGCGACGTAGAACGCCTCGTGCAGGATGCGCGGCAGGTCGTCGATCGATTTGACCAGGTAATTGTGCTTCGTGCAGTGGCGCGTGATGCCGACCGTGTCGCATTCCTGGAAGGCATCGGTGCCGATCAGGTGCGTCGGGACCTGCCCGGTGATGCAGACCAGCGGGATCGAATCCAGCATCGCGTCGGTCAGCCCGGTGACGATGTTGGTCGCACCGGGGCCCGAGGTGACCAGCACGCAGCCGACCTTGCCGGAGGAGCGGGCATAGCCCTCGGCGGCGTGGACGGCGCCCTGCTCGTGGCGGACGAGGATGTGCTTGACGGCGTTCTGGTGGAAGAGCGCGTCGTAGATCGGAAGTACGGCGCCGCCCGGATACCCGAACAGCGTGTCGACACCCTGATCCTGGAAGGCCCGGATGACCATCTCGGCCCCGGTCATGACCTCGCCGCCCATGCTCGTCTCCTCGCGCTCTCCGGAGCCACCGCGATCCCGTGATCGCCGCCCTGCCCCGTCCTCTCTCCCGGCACCCTCGTCACGCGGGGCGGTCTCCGCCTCGCCCGAAGGTGCCTATCGCCTCGGATCTCCGTCCGTCCCAGTCCTGTCCCGCCCGGACGCGGGCAACAAAAAAGGGCCCCGAGGGACCCTGCATGCGCCACCGCCCGGATCGCGGCCCTAGCTCAGGGCCGCCCCGTCGGTGACGCTACCGCTACAATAAGGACCGTGGTCATCGGAAATCCGAACCTGCCCCGCGGCGCCCGCATGATCCGGAACTGGCTCATGGTCGGCGCGCGAAGTGTCGGGCCTCATAGCGGAGCGCGCGCGGCGGGTCAACGCGTCCGCGCGTGCAAGTGAGCCGGTTCGGAGGCGAAGCCGCTCCCTCACTGCAGGGGCGGCGGGAAACGGCGGACCCAGTTGCTCGCCGCGTCGTAGGCGGCCCCGAGTTGCAGGCAGGCGAGTTCGCCGTGGTTCGGTCCGACGATCTGGATGCCGGTTGGCAGTCCGGCGGCTCCGAACCCGGCCGGCACGTCGAGGGCCGGCAGGCCCGACATCGTCGCCGGGATCGTGATCTGCATCCAGCGGTGATAGGTGTCCATCGCCTGTCCGCCCACCGTCTCGGGCCAGCGCAAAGCCTTGTCGAACGGGAAGACCTGCGCGCTCGGCATCACGAGGTAATCGTAGCCCTCCATGAAGCGGCGCAGGGTCTCGTACCAGCGGGTGCGCCCCTCCAGGGCCGCGATGATCCGGTCGGCGCCGAGCGCCAGCCCCCGCTCGACCTCCCAGACCGCCTCCGGCTTGAGCAGGGCCCGGTGGCGGGGCTCGTCGTAGAACGGGCGGAGATTTGCCGCGACGGTGAAGGCGCGCAGCACCAGCCAATCCTCCCAGAGCCGCTCCATATCGTAGCGCGGCATCGCCTCCTCGACGATGCAGCCGATCTCCGCGAACGTCGCTAGGGCGGCGCGTCCGACGTCGAGCACGCCGGGATCGAAGGGGATCTGGCCGCCGCAATCGCCGAGCCACGCGATCCGCGTCCCGCGGAAGTCGCGGGCGAGCGGGCTCGCGAAGGCGGAGGGGTCCTGCCGGATGGCGTTCGGGCAGCGGGGGTCGTAGCCCGCCAGAACCGAGAGCATCAGTCCGATATCGCCGGGCGTTCGCCCGATCGCCCCGAGCACGCCGAGCCCGGGGCTGAACACGTCCTTGGCCTCGGCGGGGATCCGTCCCCAGGCCGGGCGCAGGCCGTAGCAATTGTTGAAGGCCGGCGGGTTGCGGAGCGAACCGGCATGGTCGCTGCCGTCGGCCACCGGCTGCATCCGCAGCGCCACCGCCACGGCCGCGCCGCCGCTCGACCCGCCCCCGGTCTTCGCCGGATCGTAGGCGTTGCCGGTGGCGCCGTAGACCGGGTTGAAGCTGTGCGAGCCGAGGCCGAATTCGGGGATGTTGGTCTTGCCGATGAAGATCGCCCCGGCGGCGCGCAGGCGCGTCACCATGATCGAGTCCGTCTCGGCGATCCGGTCGGCGAAGATCGGCGACCCTTGGGTGAACGGCAGGCCGCGGACCGGGTCGAGGTCCTTCACGGCCAGCGGGAAGCCGTGCAGCGGCCCGACGGGCTCGCCCCGCGCCAGGACGGCGTCCGCACCTTCGGCCTCGCGCAAGAGCGCCGCGTCGTCCTGCAGGCCCACGATCGCGTTGACCTGCGGGTTGAGCCGGTGGATCCGCTCCAGATAGGCGCGCATCACCTCCGCGCAGGAGACCACCCGGCCGCGGATGGCGGCGGCGAGGTCCACGGCGCCCATCGCCGTGATTCCGTCCTGTCGCGCGTCCTGCATCGTACCCTCCTCCGGATCAACCGAAGATCGGTAACCGGAGGTTGGATCCAGGCAAAGATGGCTTTGGCTGATTGGATGGAGTGCCGATGTCCGTCATCGCGAGCGCAGCGAAGCAATCCAGTGTCGCGCGACGATCGCCGATGTCGCGCTGCCCTGGGTCGCTTCGCGCCGCTCGCGATGACGGTGCGCTGTCCTCAGCCTAGGCGGTCACACCACCGACCAGGGCAGCGTCTCGTCACCCCGGAACACCACCACCGCGGTGTCGTCCACGGTCACGGCCTCGGCGACGCGGCCGGGCCGGCGCTCCAGGGTGACGGTCCCGGCATTCGGCTCCAGACCGTGGAAGCGGGCGCCGTTGAGGGAGGCGAAGGCCTCGAACTTATCGAGCGCCCCCTCCTCGTCGAAGACCTGCACGTAGGTCTGGAGCGCGCTCGGCCCGCAGAACACGCCCGCGCAGCCGCAGGCCGCCTCCTTGGCGCCGCGGACGTGGGGGGCGGTGTCGGTGCCGAGATAGAAGCAGGCCTCGCCGGATGTCGCGGCCCTGCGCAGGGCCAGCCGGTGCCGCTCGCGCTTGGCCACCGGCAGGCAGTACAGGTGCGGGCGCAGCCCGCCCTGGAAGATGTGCGTCCGGTTGATCACGAGGTGGTGCGGCGTGACCGTGGCCGCGCACCGGCTCCGGTGCTCCCGGACCACGTCGAGGATCTCCGCCGTGGTGGCGTGCTCCACGGTGACCTTCAGCCCCTGGTGCCGGCCGAGCAGCGGGATCAGGCTGCCCTCCATGAACGCGGCCTCGCGGTCGAAGATGTCGATCTCCGGGTCGGTGGCCTCGCCGTGGATCAGGAGCGGCATGCCGATCCGCTCCATCCGCTCCAGCACAGGCGCGATCCCCAGGAGGTCGGTGACGCCCGCATGGGAGTTCGTGGTCGCGCCCGCCGGATAGAGCTTGGCGGCGACCCAGACCTTCTCCCGGAAGCCGCGCTCGATCTCGTCCGGATCGGTGTCGTCCCGCAGGTAGCAGGTCATGAGCGGGGTGAAGTCCATGCCGGCGGGAAGGGCCGCCAGGATCCGCGCGCGATAGGCCTCCGCGGCGGCGACCGTGGTCACCGGCGGCACGAGGTTCGGCATGATGATGCCCCGGGCGAACTGCGCCGCCGTGTAGGGCAGCACCGCCTTCAGCATCGCGCCGTCGCGCAGGTGGATGTGCCAGTCGTCCGGCCGGCGGATCGTGATCCGGTCGGCCGGCTTCGCGTCCTGGCGCTCGGCGGGGAACAGGTCTGCGACGCCCATCGCGAAAACCCCTCAGGCCTGGCCGAAGGCGGAGATGCCGCCATGGGCGGCCGACCACTCGGCCGGCGCGTTGAGGAAGCGCTCGACCTCGTCGAGCGTCTTCGGGTCGAAGGTGCCCATCTCCTTGGCCACCGCCAGCACGTCCCACCACGTGGTGAGGTAGTGGAGCTTGATGCCGATCTCCTCCATCAGCGCGGCGCTGCCGGGGAAGATGTCGTAGTAGAACAGCACGAAGCAGTGATCGACCTGGGCGCCGGACTCGCGCAGGGCCTTGCAGAAATTGACCTTGCTGCGTCCGTCGGTGGCCAGATCCTCGACCAGCAGCGTCCGGGCGCCGTCGACGATCTCGCCCTCGATCTGGGCGTTGCGGCCGAAGCCCTTGGGCTTCTTGCGGATATACTGCATGGGCAGCATCATCCGGTCGGCGATCCAGGCCGCGAAGGGGATGCCGGCGGTCTCGCCGCCCGCGATGTGGGTGAGCTGCTCGTAGCCGATCTCGCGCACGATCGTGGCGGTGGCGAAGTCCATCAGCGTCGAGCGCAGGCGCGGGAACGAGATGATCTTCCGGCTGTCGGTGTAAACCGGGCTCGCCCAGCCGGAGGTGAACTTGAACGGCTCGTCCTTGTAGAAGAGGACGGCACCGATCTCGAGGAACATCTTGGCCGCCTCGCGGGCGATGACGGTCCGGTCGAGGGGCAGGAAGGGGCTGGTCATGCGGCGTGCGCGCTCCGCTTGAGGCGCTCTCCGGGGCCATGAGGACCGGTCCGGCCGGGGAGCGCGCGTGAAACTAGGGCCTGACCGCCCTCCTCCGCCCTGTCTCCGCCAGCGTCAACCCTGATCGCGGCGCTATCCGCGCCTCATGCAGGCTTGCCGGCCCGCAGATGCGCGAGGTGGCGGATGGCGAGCGCGTAGCCGTGCGTGCCGAACCCCGCCAGCACCGCCGTGGCGGCGAGCGAGATGTAGGAGTGGTGGCGGAAGGCCTCGCGCCGGTGGACGTTCGAGATGTGGCACTCGATCACCGGCACCTCGCAGGTGTTGAGCGCGTCGAGGAGCGCCACGGAGGTATGGGTGTAGGCGCCCGCGTTGATGACGATGCCGGCCGAGCCGACCCGGAAATCGTGGATCGCGTCGATCAGCACGTGCTCGGCGTTGCTCTGGCGGAAATCGACCGTGAGCCCGAAGCCGGCGGCGGTCTCGCGGCACAGGGCCTCGACGTCGGCCAGGGTCTCGCGGCCGTAGATCTCGGGCTGGCGCTTGCCGAGCAGGTTCAGGTTCGGCCCGTTCAGGACCAGGATCGTGTCGTTCATCGTGTGCCTCGCGGCCGGAAGAGGTGCGGCAAGCGCCGGCGAGACACAAGTCCGTCGGGACACGGGTCCGGGCTGTCATCCGGCCCGAGATGTCCCGCAGACGGATCTGCCGCCCGCGACGGGCGGTTCAGATCCGGCTTCCACGGCGCTATCCGGGATTCCGAATTCCAAGAGAGGCAGGGAGGACAGGCGGATGGCAGGATCCCGGAGCGAGGCGCCCGTTGTGATCGCGGTGGCGATCACCGGCTCCGTGCCGCGCAAGACCGACAACCCGGCCGTTCCGGTCACCGTCTCCGAGCAGGTCGAGTCGACGCATCAGGCCTTCGAGGCGGGCGCCACGCTCTGCCACATCCACGTGCGCAACGACGACGAGTCGCCCTCCTCCGACCCGGACAAGTTCGCCGCCGTGCAGGCGGGGCTGCGCGAGCACTGCCCGGGGATGATCGTGCAGTTCTCCACGGGGGGGCGCGGGCGCGACCCGGCCGCCCGCGGCCTCTCGCTCAAGCACCGGCCCGACATGGCGTCCCTGTCCACCGGCTCGGTGAACTTCCCGACGATCGTCTACGAGAATTCCGCGAGCCTCGTGACCGACCTCGCCGGCCAGATGAAGCAGTATGGCGTCCGGCCCGAGATCGAGATCTTCGACCTCTCGCACCTGCACGGCGCCAAGCGCCTCGTGGAGGCGGGCCTGATCGACGCGCGCCCGCACGTGCAGTTCGTCATGGGCGTCCAGAACGCGATGCCGGCCGAGGAGCACCTCCTCGACATCCTGCTCGCCGAGACGCGGCGGATCCTGCCGGAGGCGACGTGGACGGCGGCCGGGATCGGCCGCAACCAGGCGATCGTGATGGACTGGGCGCTCGCCCGCGGCGCCGACGCGGTCCGCACCGGCCTGGAGGACAACATCCGGGTGACGAAGGATCGTCTGGCGGCCAGCAACGCCGAACTGGTCGGCCTCGCCGCCGAGGCGGTGGCCCGGCACGGCCGGCGGGTCGCGACGCCCGTCGAGGCCCGCGCCGCGCTGGGGCTCGGCTGATCGGGCGACGCCTCGGTCCCGCGACGAGTGCCCCCGGCTGGAGCGACGCGATCGTCGCAAGCCCCTCGTTTCGAGGCGGTGCCGGGTTGCCGAGCGGCGCGGCGCCGGAGGATCGTCCCTTCGCGGCGGCCGTTCATCGCCGGCCGCGCCCCACCTTCTCACGGGCATCGCAGCGTGCTAACGATCCGCCCGCGCGGGTGTAGCTCAATGGTAGAGCAGCAGCCTTCCAAGCTGAATACGAGGGTTCGATTCCCTTCACCCGCTCCATTCCAAAATCCGAAATCGCATCACGCGCTTAAGCGTAACCGGCCAGCCCTCCCCGGGCGCCGCGCGGCCGCCCCCTGCGCCGTGCAAGCCGCGTTCTCGGCCCCGCCGCGCCGCGGGCAGCCGGATGCGGGGCGGAGGCGTCGGCGGCTCGAGGCCAGGATCGCGGGCCGCCAGGAGCCCCGCCGGCCAGGCCCTCCCGGAGGACCGACGACCGCGGTGCGCGCCGGCTGTTTCTTGATGGACCCGGCGTTGTAAGACGGGCGCCGACGATCCGGACGGATGACGATGCCGTCCCCCCGTACGGCCGACATGACGACGTCTGACCCTCCCAACGATCCGGGTTCCCGCGGCGACGACCCCTTCGACGCGGAGGGACTTCGGCTGACTCTCGACGAAGCGGGCATCTGCGGCTGGGCCCTCGACGTCCGGACCGGGCGCGTCACGATCTTGCCGTCCTGCATCCGTCTGTTCGGGGTGCCGCCGGACCGCCTGACCTCCTTCGACGCGATGCAGGCCTTCGTGCATCCGGACGACCGCGCAGCCAGGGCGGACGCCATCGGGCGCGCGCTGGCGGAGGGCGGACGCTACGAGGTCGATTATCGGGCGGTGCATCCCGATGGACGCGTCCACTGGCTGCGTTCGCGCGGCCGCGTGCAGATCGGCGCCGACGGTCGACCGTGCCGCCACCGCGGCGTGGTCTTCAGCATTCACGAACAGAAGCAGGCCGACGAAGACCTGCGGGCGCGCGAGGCGCATCTGCGCTCGATCCTCGATACGGTCCCCGACGCCATGATCGTCATCGACGAGCAGGCGCAGATCAAATCGTTCAGCGCGGCGGCCGTGCGGCAGTTCGGCTACGGGCCGGACGAGATGGTTGGCCGGAATGTCAGCCTGCTGATGCCGGAACCCTATCGGAGCCAGCACGACGCCTACATGGCGCGCTACCGTTCGACCGGAGAACGCCGCATCATCGGCATCGGCCGCGTCGTGGTCGGCCAGCGCAAGGACGGCTCGACCTTCCCGATGGAATTGGCGGTCGGCGAGATGCGCTCGGGCGGCGTGCGCTACTTCACCGGCTTCATCCGCGACCTCACCGAACGGAACCAGACGGAGATGCGTCTGCAGGAGTTGCAGTCCGAGCTGGTGCACATGTCGCGCTTCACCGCCCTGGGCGAGATGGCATCGACGCTGGCGCACGAGATCAACCAGCCGCTGACAGCGATCGCGAGCTACCTCAAGGGCTGCCGCCGCCTCCTCGGGCGCATGGAAGGCCCGGAGGCGGCCCGGCTCTCCGACGCGGTGAACCAAGCGGCCGATCAGGCCCTGAGAGCCGGACAGGTGATCCGGCACCTGCGGGACTTCGTATCGCGCGGCGAGAACGAGCGGCATATCGAAAGCCTGCCCAAGCTGGTCGAGGAGGCGAGCGCCCTCGCCCTCGTCGGCGCCAAGGAGAAGGGCGTGCGCGTCCGCTTCGATCTCGACCCGGATGCGCCGCTCGTGCTGGCCGACCGGATCCAAGTGCAGCAGGTCCTGCTCAACCTCATCCGCAACGCGATCGAGGCCATGCAGGACGTGACCCGGCGCGAACTCGTCGTCGGGACGCGGGCGCGTCCGGCCGAAGGCCTGGTCGAGATACGGGTGTCGGATACCGGGACCGGCATCGCGCCCGAGATCGCCGAGCAGCTGTTCCAGCCCTTCGTGACAACGAAGGCGAACGGCATGGGCGTCGGCCTGTCGATCTGTCGAACCATCGTCGAGGCCCATGGCGGCAAGATCCTGGCCTGCCCGGGTCCGGACGGCGGAACGACCTTCCGCTTCACCCTGCGCACGCTCGACCGCGAGGAGATGGCTCATGTCGACTGACGCGCCCGTGCACATCGTGGATGACGATCTCGCGGTGCGCCAGTCCCTCGCCTTCCTGCTGGCGACCGACGGACTGGCCGTCCAGGTGCACGACTCGGCGACCGCCTTCCTCGCCGCGGGGACCGACCGTGTCGGATGCATCGTCACGGACGTGCGCATGCCCGACATCGACGGCGTCGAACTGCTGCACCGCCTCCGGCAGAGAGGCCGGATGCCGCCCGTGATCGTCATGACAGGCCATGCGGACGTCGCGCTCGCGGTCGAAGCGATGAAGGCCGGCGCGGTGGACTTCATCGAGAAGCCCTTCGACGACGACGTTCTTCTCGCCAGCATCCGATCGGCCTTGGCGCGGGCGGATCGCGCCCGGACGCGCGACGCCGAGGGGGACGCGGTGCGGGCGCGCTTGGCCGCACTCAGCGAGCGCGAGCGCCAGGTCCTGGAAGGACTGGTCGCCGGCAAGGCCAACAAGGTCATCGGGCTCGATCTTGGCATCAGCCCGCGGACCGTCGAGATCTACCGGGCCAACGTCATGTCCAAGCTGCAGGCGGGCAGCCTGTCCGAGCTGGTGCGCATGGCACTGATCGCAGAAAGCCTGGAGGGCGACTGAAGACGGACGCGCGTTGCGCCCCGTCGAGATGCAGATTCCGGGATGCCTTAGGGGGACGGGCTTCGACGCAGAGGCTCGCTCTTCGAAGGCATGCCCAATGCCCTCTCGGCGCCCGCCCACAGCTGGTCGTAGGGCTGCAGGCCCGCCTCCGCGCCGACATCGGGTGGATCGGCGCACCGCAGTCACATCCGACCCCAGGGCGCTTGCCGGCTCCGGCGGTTCGCGTTCGCCGCGGGTCGGCGGTGCGCGGTCGATGCCGGATCGGGATCGGGGTTGGGCCAAATCTGCAGTTGATATGCATCAAGGCCGGAATGCGCCCCGGTTCTCACGATGCCGAGGTCGAGTGGAAGCGCAGCTTGCCATGCGCGGAGAAGCGAACACCGATCCCGGAACGGGTGACAGCAGCAAGGAGGCACCGCGCATCCGCACCATGTTCCAGCACACGCTCGAGCACGAAGTGCCGGCGGGGACGATCCTTTTCGCGCAGGGCGAGGTCCCGACCTTCCAGATCGTCGTCCTGTCGGGATCGGTTCAGCTCTTCGGACGATCCCGCGATGGCCGCGAGGTGCTCATCGAAGTCGTGAGGGCGCCGGACCTGTTGATCCCTGCCGCCGTCGTGACCGCATCGCCGTATCTGATGCAGGGGCGGGCTCCGGAGCCGACCCGCTTCCTGCTCATTCCGGCCGATGCGTTCCGCGACGCGGTGGAACGCAACCCGCATCTGGCGAAGGCGGTTCTGGAAACGCTCGCCGAGCAGTTCCGTCGGATGGTGCGGCAGACCAAGAATCTGAAGCTGCGCTCCGCGGCCGAGCGCGTCGGATGCCATATCCTCGTCCTATCCGAACGGCAGGGCACGCCGGACCGCGCGATCCTGCCCTATGAGAAGCACATGATCGCGTCCGAACTCGGGATGACGCGCGAGTCCTTCTCCCGTGCCCTCAAAGCCCTCACCAAGATCGGCATCGGCGTTGCGGGCCAGGAGATCGTCATCCGCGACCGCGCGCGACTGACCGCCGTCGCCAAGCCCGACCCCATGATCGATCTGCCTGCCTTCGACGACACCGGTCGCCGGACTCTGGCCCTGATCGAGCGGCTGACGGGATAGGGACGGCAGGGCGGCCCGCGGCGTTCGACGGCGGACGCCCGTTCCGTCGGCACCGGGCGGTCCGGCGCCCGTACGCGCGATCACGGGAGGCGGCAGCGCCGTTCGCGGCGCCGCCGACACCCGGCCGTGGCGCCACGATCAGGCGACGCGCCGCACCTCGTCCTCCAGCAATTCGTCCGCCGGCCCGAAGAATTCGAAGCGGACCCGCTCGGCCGGGACGCCGTGGCGCTGCAGGCCGTTCACGAGCGCGGCCAGAAACGGCTTGGGACCGCAGAGGTAGTAGACCGCTTCGGCCTGCGGCGTGTTCGCGACGAGCCAATCCGCCGTGATGAGACCCGCCTCGTCGTAATGTTCGCCACGCCGGTCCTGCGCGTCCGGCTGGGCGTAGAAGGTCCGGACGCGGATATGCGCGCGCCCCGAGGCTGCGGCGGCCGTCGCGTCCCGCAGCGCATGGACACGGCCGTTGAGGGCTCCGTGGACATACCAAGTCGGGCGCTCGGGCATCTCATCCGCGATGGCGGCCAGCATGCTCACCATCGGCGTCAGTCCGACGCCGCCGCTGACCAGGACCACCGGGCCGTTCGTCGACCGGTCGAGGAAGAAGTCGCCCGACGGCGGTGCCACGCGCAGGATCGTGCCGATGCCGGCCGCGTCGTGCAGCCAGTTCGAGACGACACCGGCCGGCGCACCGGGCGCGTTCTCGCGCTTGACGGTGATGCGGTAGACGCGGTCGTTCGGGGCACACGAGACCGAGTAATTGCGTTTCAGAACGCCCTGGCCTGGCAGGTCGAAGAGGAAGCCGAGGTACTGACCGGGCTGGTGGCGCAGCACGGGCCCCCCATCGACCGGCGCCAGCACGAAGGAGCGGATCGTCTCGCTCTCCTGGGTCACGCTCTCGACCTGGAACGCGCGCCAGCCGGTCCAGCCTCCAGGCTTTGCGGCGTGGTCGCGGTAGATGGCCGCCTCGCGCCCGATCAGGATCTCCGCCAGGAGCCAGTACGCGTCTCCCCAGGCCGCGCAGATCTCGGACGTCGCCGCATCGCCCAGAATGTCGCCGATCGCGCCGAGCAGCGCATCCGCGACGTGCGGATAGTGCTCGGGGAGGATGTTGAGCGCGACATGCTTCTGCGCGATGCGCTCCACCGCCCCGCCGAGAACGCTCAGATTGTCGATGTTGCGGGCATAGGCCAGCACGGCTTGCGCGAGGGCCTTCGGCTGCGAGCCCGCTGCCCCATGGTGCGACTGGTTGAAGAGGTCGCGCATCTCGGCGTTCTCGAACAGGCGCTCGTACATGCGCCGCGTGATGTCCAGGCCTCGCGCCTCCAGGGCGGGAATCGTGGCTTTGATGAGGGCGACGGTGGAGGGACTCAGCGGGGCAGGCATGGCGGTCCTCAAGATGCATATTACATGCACCTTATGACGGCCCATTTTTAAAGGTGCAATCGTCATACACCTTAAGGGCTGTTACGGAGTTGACATGCGGCTGACCCGCTTCACCGATTACGGCCTGCGCACTCTGATCTATCTCGGCTCGCTGGGCCCCCGGCAGGGCTCCATAGCCGGCGTCGCGGCGGCCTACGGGATCTCCGAGCATCACTTGGTGAAGGTGGTGCATCAGCTGGGCCGGCTGGGATTGATCCGGACGACGCGCGGCCGGGGCGGCGGCTTGCTTCTGGGCCGGCCCGCGGACCAGATCCGCGTCGGAGACGTCGTGCGGGCCATGGAGGAGGATCTGGCGCTGGTCCCCTGCTTCGCCGGTGCGGCCTGTGCGATCACGCCCGCGTGCCGCCTCAAGGGTGTCTTGAACGAAGCGCTCGCCGCGTTCCTCGCGGTCCTCGACCGACATACCCTCGCCGACCTGCTGGAGCCGAATGCCGGGCCGGATCTCGCAGCCCTCCTGGGCATTGATCCGATGCCGTCGATCGACGAGCCCGCTTCGCGCATGCCTCGACGCCCCGTCGACCCGGTGCGTTGATCGACGGTTGCTCAGCCTCGACGCCGCGATGTGATCACCAACGCGATCGCAAGGCCGGACGCCCGCAGCATCGGAGCATGGGCGAGCGTCGGCGCGTTCCGGACGCGGGCTCGGAGCCCCACCGGATGCCGACTCCTCTCGGTGATCGCGGCGCAGTCGTCGCGATCGAAGCGGCAGATCTTCACCTCTGCCGTCGCGGCTCCGGAGCCCAGGGCAGGACGGCACCGGCGATAGGACCTCGCCCGGACGCAGGCTATAGTGCTTCTATACGATTTGATCTCTCGAACGCTTTGGGGCTGCCTGCGCGACGCCGATGGATAATTCGGCATTCAACCATCGATATCGAAAGGTCGCGATGATGAAGAATGTGCCAGAGATCCGCGAATTGACGGATGAAGAGATCGATTGTGTCGCCGGCGGCGTGAGCGACGACGCACTGTACGGGGCAGCGATCGGCCTCGCCGTGGCCAGCGTCGGCGCGCTGATCGCGGTGCCGACCATGGGAACGAGCACGACGCTCTGCGTGTGGGGGGCCTCCCTCGCCTCGTCGGCGCTCGCCTACAACATCGCGGCCCAGTAGCGCGCCCTGAACCCGGCGGCCCGCCGGGTCCGGAGAGGGTCTGCTCACGGAGCGGCCCTCTCCAAGGACGGAGGCTTCGACGGGCACCCGAACGGGCGCAGGGTCTTCGGCCGGCCGGCCGGCGCCTGCGCGAGCGCGAGGGGGGCCGATCCGGCGCGGGACGTCTCCTGTCCGCAGCCGGCGCAACGCGCGGTCGGCCGAACGCGTCGGCTGCTGTGTCGACCGGCCCATCACGGCCAGGGGCGCCGGCCCATCCGCATCGCGCCCGGCCCCGTCAGGCGACACCCGTGAAGAAGGTGGCGTAGCCGTCCTCGTGCACGCGGGCGAGATAGGCGCGGTACGGTGCGAAGCCCGGCTCCTCAGGTCCGATGCGCCCGTAGCCGAATGCGCCGGCCTGCTCCGGGAGCAGCGCCAGGGGCGCCGCGGCGGGGGTCAGCTGGGTGCCGCGCCCCGCATGGAGCGTGGTCAGGACCCCGTACATCTCGCCCTGGATGTTCGGGCGGCACAGGACCGCCAGGCGGTGCTGCCCGTGCCAGTTGGTCACCAGATAGATCATGCCCGACTGGCTCGGCACGGCGACGCTGCCGGATTGCGCGAAGGGGGCGTCAAGCCGCTCGGCTTCGCGGAACACGAGGCGGGCCGACTCTGCGTCCCAGGCGATCTCGGTGCGGTAGGCGAAGATCGCGCCGGCCGTCCCGAAGGAGGGCCGCAGGGTGAGATAGCGCCCCTCGATCCAGGCCACGCTCTCCCGGGAGTAGGAGCCGAGTTCGTCGGGCGCGTGACGGGCCGTCTCCGGAGCCGGTCGCCCCGGTTCCTGGCGGAGGGATTGGCCCAGGGCCTCCTCCAGCCGGATCGTCGTCGCCAGGGTGAAGGGCCGGCGGCCGGCAAGCGCCTTCTCCAGGGTCGAGATGCTGATCCGGGCCTCTTCGGCCAGCGTCTGACGGGAGATGCGCCGGCGGGCCAGCGCCTCGCGCACAGTCTGGGCAATGGCGCGGCTCTGCGCCTCGGACAGTTCGATCTCGCTCACAGGCACGGCTCGCGCGGGCTTGATCCGGACAGATCCGCACGAAACCGCACAATTGCGCAAGCGCGGCCAAGCTGGCCATCCACGGCGGCCCGTCAGGAACGCCCCGCCTCCGACGCCAGCTCCGTCTCGACGATCAACCGGAGCGGTCCGGCCCGAAGCGCCTCCAGGGGCCAGCAGGTGACGAGGTCGAGATGCCGGCCGGCCGCCTGCGGGTCGATGCCCGAGGCGTCCCACCGCGCCACCCGCGTGCCGGTGACGCGGAAATGCCGGGTCCGGCCGTCGCGGCCCGTCACCGTGACGGGATCGCCGGGCCCGAGGCGCCCCAGCACCGCGAACTGCGTGTCGCGGTGGGCGGCGAAGATTGCGGTGCCGGGCGCGCCGGCCTCCGGCGTACCGTCCAGATGGCCCGGGCCGAAAGCCAGGGCCTGGCCGCTCCCGCCCCGCAGCACCACGAAGCTGCGGCCCGCGACGGTGAGGCGGGCGACCGGCTCGGTGTCGGCCCAGGGCCAGGGCTTGGCGGGGTGCCCCTCGGCCAGCGTGCGGGCGAAGGCGCGCTCCAGCAGCACCTGCGCCAGGGCGGCCTTGGCGGGGATCCAGGCGGCCTGCGCCGCCAACCCGAGCCCCCCGAGGGTGAGGAGGGCCGCGAGGGCCCTCCCCAGTCCGGATACCGGGGAGCGGCTCATCGCGCGTCCCCGATCCGCCGGACGCCGCGCCGCTGCAGGCCAGCGCCCAGCAGGAGGCCCAGGAGGGCGAGGAGCAGGCCCAGGCCGAGCTGCGCCAGGATCCCGGCCCCGGTCTGCGGGAGGTCGACGCCCGCCTCGCCGGCATGGATCGGCACGATCCGGGCGGACTTGTCGTCGGCGGGCGCTTCGCCGCTCCGGTCCGTGCCGAACACCTTGGCGAAGTCCCAGCCCGCCGGCAGGTTCAGCGGCAGGTCGGCGGCGACGAGGGGCGTGCCCGGCGCCCGGCGGGGCGTGGCGTCGATGGCCACGAGGCTGGTCAGCCGCGTCGTCAGGCCGTGCTCCAGGGCCAGCGCCAGGATGGTGGCGTCGGCCGCCTCCGCGCCGAGGCGTCCGGTGATCCGCGCGGTCTCGGTCTCGCCGATCCGGGAGCGCGCCCAGACCTTGGAGATGCCGGCGCCCGTGCCGGCCGCGGCGAGGGGCAGGGTCCGGGTCCAGATCCGGCCGCCCACGCGGCCCGAGACGGTCACGGTCCCGTGGACGGTCCCCTCGGCCGCCTCCGGCAGCTGCGCGGCGAAGACCATCGGCTCGCCGCGATACAGGTCGGGCAGCGCGCCCGGCGTGACGGCGACGCCCGGGACCGAGAAGGTCGCGGTCAGGTCGGTGACGGCGGGGGATTCCAGCTTCTCGTAGAGCGCGCGGGTCCGTTCGCCGACCAGGGCGAGGTCGCGGATCTCCGTGAAGCTGCCGCGGCCGATCTCGGCGGCGTGGCGCATCAGGTGGCCGTTGGGCGCCGAGCCGATGCCGACCATGAACAGGCGCGTGCGCCCGAGATTGGCGTGGATCGCCGCGAAGATCCGCTCCTCGTCGCCGACGGCCCCGTCGGTGAGGAACACGACCTGGCGCACGCGCCCGTCCTCCGGATGGGGATCGGCCAGGGCCGCCTTGAGCGGCGCCAGCATCTCGGTGCCGCCGCGGGCCTCCAGGGCGGCGACGAAGCGCTCGGCTTCCGCCAGGGCCGCCCGCGTCGCCGGGACCGGCTCGGGATGCAGCGCGTCCCAGGTGTCGTCGAAGCGGATGACGTTGAAGCGGTCCTGCGGCGTCAGACGCGCGAGGCCGGCCAGCAGCCCGGCCTTGGCCTGCCGCATCGAGGCGCCGGACATCGAGCCGGAATTGTCGATCACGAAGGTGACGTCGCGCGCCGGCCGGGTGGCCGCGTCGGCCTCGAGCGCCGGCGGGTTCACGGCGGCCAGCAGGTAGGTCCGGCCGGCCACGGTCTCGCGGAACAGGCCGAGGCCGGGCACCCGGCTCGGAGCGGGCTCCCAGGTCAGCTCGAGGTCGCGGTCGGCCGGCACGACGCCGTCGGCCAGCGTGACGGTGCGCGCCTCCGAGCCGGTCTCGGTCACGCGGATCGCGTGGGTGGCGCTGCGGACGGCGCCGACGGCGAAGCCCGCCTGGAGCCGCACGGTGACGGCGACTGGGTTGGTCGGCGGGGACAGGGCCGGGTCGAGCACCGGCGGGCTGATCCGGGCGCGATCCGGAACCGGGTCGCGGGCCGCCTCGGCCACGCCGTCGAGGGAGACCGCGTCCACCGCGGCGGGGGCGGGAGTGTAGCGGGGCGCGACGACCAGCGGCAGGCGCAGCGTCCGCGTCTCGCCGGAGACGGGGATCGTCTGCTGATAGGTGATCTGGACCACCACCGTCTCGCCGGGGCCGATATTGGCGACCGCGTTGGTGAAGATGTTGGGCCGCTCCTGCGCGGTCAGGGCCGCCGACTGCCCGGCCGCCTTCGCGGCCTCGTAGGCGCGCTTGGCCGCCGCCCGCTCGCGGATGTCGGCCACGATCACGCGGTTGCCGACGACGAGCTTCATCCCGTCGACGGCCGCGTCCTCCGGCAGGGGGTACACGTAGGTGCCCTCGACCCACTCCGCCGTGGTGTTGCGGAAGGCCTGGGTGACCGTGGCCCGGGCGGTCGGGCCGCTGACATCGACGCTGATGTCGGTGGCAAGCTGGACGGCCTCGGCCGGCGCGGCGCCGGCCGGCCCGCGCAGCATCAGGCCGCCCCGCGCCGGCCCCGGCGCCGCGTGGGCCGAGGCGAGCATGATGAGGAGCGCCAGCAGCGCGAGGAAGAGCGGTGACAACGCGGCGTTGCGGGGGGGCTCGACCGCGGGTCGTGGAGCGAAGAACGGCATCGGGGAAACCTCCTGCGCCGGCGGATCGGGGCCGGCTCGCCGCTGAAGCTCCCGCGCCCGCCCCTCGGCCGCCACGAGAAGCTTCGCCCTTTTCCAGGCCCGGCCCGCACCGGCCGGCCGCGCCGCGGCGGATCTGTGCGGAGCCGGTGCGGAGCTGTGCGCCCGGCGGCGCGTCCTGACGGATCCGCCGTCGCCTTGACATATGCGCAACCTGCGTCTTAGTTATGCTCAACCTGAGTAGAAATCGAGCGATGACCGAATCCGAGTTCCTGGCAGGCTACGATCCTGCGGCCTACGAGCGGCCAGCCCTGGCGGTGGATCTCGTCCTGCTGGGGATCCGGGCGGGGCGGCTCGCCGCTCTCCTGCTGCGGCGGAGCCAGCAGCCGCAGGCGGGCCTCTGGGCCCTGCCGGGCGGGTTCGTGGGCATCGCCGAAACCCTCGACGCCGCCGCGGAGCGCGTCCTGCGCGACAAGGCCGGGATCGGGCGGGCGCGGCTCGAGCAGCTCTACACCTTCGGTGCCGTGGACCGGGATCCGCGGATGCGCATCGTCTCGGTCGCCTACCTGGCGCTGCTGCCGGAGGCGGCCTTCGCCGAGGCCCTGGCGGGCGGCGCCGCGCTGACGGCGGCGACGCTGGTCGTGCCCTGGGCGGGCGAGGCCGGCGGCCCGGTCTCGGCCGTCACGGAGGACGGCGCCCCCCTCGCCCTCGCCTTCGACCACGCCGACATCCTGGCGCTCGCCGTGAAGCGGCTGCGCGGCAAGCTCGACTACACGGATGTCGGCTTCGCGCTGCTCCCGGAGCACTTCACCCTCCGCCAGCTCCAGGACGTGCACGCGGCGATCCGCGGCGCGCCCCTCAACAAATCCGCCTTCCGCCGCCGCATGCGCGACCGGGGCTGGATCGCGCCGACGGGCGCCCGCGAGGCCGGGACGGCGTTCCGCCCCGCCGAACTCTTCCGCTTCGACAGGTCGGGTCAGTTTTGAGGAGACCATCATGGCCACGGTCCGCAACATCGGTGTGATCGCCCAGCTCCGGAGCGAGGCGAGCAGCCACATCATCCGCTTCCGCAACGGCCGGGTCCGGCAGAGCGGGCGGGGGCTGGTCTTCTGGTTCCGGCCCGAGACCGCCAGCATCAGCGAGGTGCCGGTGGACGACCGCGAGATGACCCTGTTCGTCCGCGGCCGCAGCCGGGACTTCCAGACCGTCGTGGTCCAGGGGACGATCGGCTGGCACGTCGTCGATCCCGAGCTGCTGGCGAGCCGGGTCGACTTCTCGATCGACCTCCGCACCGGGCGCCTGCAGGGCGAGCCGATCGAGCGGATCGAGGCGCGCCTCGGCGGCATCGCCGGTCAGGCGGTGCTGCAATATCTCGGGGCGAGCCCGATCGGCGCCCTCCTCGACGCGGGGCCGGAGCCGCTGCGCGCCGTTCTGGAACGGGTGCTCTTCGCCGCCCCGGCGCTGGCCGAGATCGGCATCGCGGCCGTGGCGGTGCGGCTCACCAACCTCGCGCCGACGAGCGAGCTGGAGCGCGCCCTGCAGACGCCGACCTTCGAGGCCCTGCAGCAGAAGGCCGACGAGGCGACCTTCGCCCGGCGCGCGCTCGCGGTCGAGAAGGAGCGCGCCATCGCGGAGAACGAGCTCGCGACGAAGACCGAGCTGGCCCGGCGCGAGACCGTGCTGATCGCACAAGAAGCCGAGAACGCCCGCGACCGCGCCGCGGGCGTCGCGGAGGCCCGCGGCCTGGAGGCCGCCGCGGAGGCCGAGCGGATCCGGCTCGTCGAGGGGGCCCGGGCCGAGGCGGAGCAGCGCCGCGCCGCAATCTACCGGGACATGCCGCCCGCCGTCCTGCTCGGTCTGGCGGCCCGGGAACTCGCCGGCAAGCTGGAGACCATCGAGCACGTCAACGTCACGCCCGACCTGCTGGCGGCCGTCCTCGGGGAGTTCCGCGGCGCATTGCCCGCGCGGCTCGCGCCGCGCTGAGGAGGCCCGCCATGCCGGCCATCACCCCCCGGGTCGTCTTCGTGATCCGCGACACGGATTACGAGCTGCTCATCGCCCGGCACGCGACCCGCGGCCAGGTCCGGTTCTTCCTGGAGAGCCGGGGCCAGACGCTCGCGGAGGTCGAGGCGCGCCACGCCCAGTTCCAGGCCGTGCTCGCCGAGGCGCGGTCCGCCGTGCCCCTGGACTGGCGGCAGGCCCTGGTGCGGCGCCCCGACCTCGACCGCTTCCTCTTCGCCCCCGAGGACGTGGTCGTGGCCGTGGGGCAGGACGGGCTCGTGGCCAACGTCGCCAAATACCTCGACGGGCAGCCGGTGGTCGGCGTCAACCCGGCGCCCGACCTCTACGACGGCGTGCTGGCCCGGGCCCGGGTCGAGGCCCTGCGTGCCCTGCTGCCCGCCAGCGCGGCCGGCGCCGCGCCCCTGCAGCGGCGCACCATGGTGCAGGCGACCTTCGACGGCGGCGAGCGGCTGCTCGCCCTGAACGAGATCTTCGTCGGCCACCGCAGCCACCAATCCGCGCGCTACCGCATCGACGACGGGGCGCGGGCGGAGGACCACTCGTCGAGCGGGCTGATCGTGGCCTCGGGCACCGGCCTGACCGGCTGGGCGCGCTCGATCAGCGAGGCGACGCACCTCACCGTTGAGGTGGGCATCGAGGAGGCGGCCTTCGGCTACTGGGTCCGCGAGCCGTTCCCGAGCGTCGCCACCGGCACCGACCTGCGCGGCGGCAAGTTCGCCGGATCGCCCCTCACGGTGGTGTCGCGGATGAACGAGGGCGGCGTGGTGTTCTCGGACGGGATCGAGCAGGATTTCGTCGCCTTCGACTGGGGGCGGCGGGTGAGCCTGGCGCCGGCCGACCGCACCTTCAACCTCGTGGCCGCCTAGGGCGGCGCCGACCGGGAGCCCGATGATCGCCATCCGGACCGACCGCCTCATCCTGCGGCGCTTCAGGCCGGACGACGCCGCCGACCTGTTCGCCTACCTGCACCGGCCGCGGGCACGCTGCTTCCTGAGCAGCCGCCTCGATACGCCGGCGGACGCGGAGGCGGAGGCCGGGCGGCGCGCCAGCGACGACGAGCACGTGGCCGTGTGCCTGACCGGGTCCGGCCGGCTGATCGGCGACCTGTTCTGCCTCCCCGAACCGCCCGACACCTTCTCGGTCGGCTGGAACTTCAACGCCACGTATGGCGGCGCGGGCTACGCCCATGAGGCCGCGGCCGCTCTGTTCGGGCACCTGTTCTCCGAGCGGCAGGCGCGGCGCCTCTACGCCTATGTCGAGGAGGACAACGCCGCCTCGCACCGCCTGTGCGCGACGCTGGGAATGCGCCTCGAGGGCCTGTTCCGCGAGTTCATCTCCTTCGTGGACGACGATCAGGGCAACCCGATCTTCGAGAACACGATGCAGTACGCCATCCTGCGCCGGGAATGGGCAGAGCGCTCCGCGCGCGGCTGAGGCCGGTCCGGCACTGTCCAAAGACCCCGGCTGAATACGCCGGCGGCATTCAGCTGCTTTCGCGGGCGTCGGACCGGTCGAAGCGCGGCGCGAAGACGGTGTCCGTCATCACGAGCGCAGCGAAGTGACCCAGGGCAGCGCGACGTTCGGAGGCCTGGCGCTGCTGGATTGCTTCGCTCCGCTCGCAATGACGGCGGTGCAGTTCTTCGACAGCGCCGACGGGCAAGGCGCGCCGCCAATACGGTCGGTCCCTGCATCTGGCACGCTTCTTGGTTCGTCTTCACCAGCGCAGCGTCGCCCCGGCGGCGGCTAGAGGTTGGCGTGCCGTCGATGTGGTGAGGTGCCGGGCGACCGGATCTCCGCGACTGCCTTGAGCCTGTCCCGAGCTCCGATCCCTCCGTTTCAGCACCGGCACGCGCCGTCTGGCGGATCGCACGATCCGCCCTCTGAGGAGAGTCGATATGTGCGACCGTCACGGCGATTATCGCGTCCCGGATTTCACGCGGTTCAAGCCCAGCCGCAGGCGCTTCCTCGGCGGGACCGCCGCCGCGCTGACCCTGGCGGTGGGTCCGGGCCTGACCGGCCCGGCCGCGGCGGCCACCGGCATCCGCGCGACCCACGGCACCGGCTTCTGCAACCTGAACTTCTTCCTCGCCGAGGCGATGCAGCTCGCCAAGGATGACGGCCTGACCATCGACTTCGTCAACACGCCAACCTTCTCGGATCAGGTCACCTTCCTCGGCATGGGCCAGGTCGATGCCGGCGTGATGCCCTATACGAGCTTCATGGCGCTATACGACGCGGGCGCCCCCGTGAAGATCGTGGCCGGCGGCGGCATCGAGGGCTGCGTGCTGGTCGCCCAGCCGGGCCTCGACAGCCCGGAGAAGCTCAAGGGCAAGACGCTCGGCACCTTCCAGCTCGATACGCTGGAGGTGCTGCCCTACGACTGGCTGAAGAAGAACGGCGTCGCCTTCAAGGACATCACGGTCCGCTACATGGGCTCGACCCCGGAGGCCGTGGAGGCGTTCCGCGCCGGGGCGCTGGACATCATCTCGACCATCGAGCCCTACGGCACCGCGCTCCTCACCGACGTGAAGGGTGCCGTGAAGCTCTCCGACGGCACCGACATCTACGGCAAGGGCTACACCGACTGCGTGCTGGCGGTCCGCAATGAGCTGATCGCCAAGAACCCGGCCGCCGTGAAGGCGCTGATCAAGGGCATGATGAAGGCCCAGGCCCTGGCCGAGGGCGACCACCAGGCCGCCCTGAACAAGCTCGTCGGCTCCTACTACAAGACCTCGATGAGCAACGCCCAGCTCGCCATGGGCCGGCAGCCCTCGGTGGTGGACGCCCGCAACCAGACGCAGTTCATCCTCGACCGGACCGATTCCGTCGCCGAGATGGGCTACATCAAGAAGAAGCCCGGCCGCGACGCGATCGACTGGACCCTGCTGGAGCAGGTCATCGCCGAGAACCCGGATCTCTACGGCAAGCTCAAGCTGAAGTCGGCCTGAGCGGATGGCCGTCGATCTCGCCCGCGCCGCCGTCCCGCACATCCGGCCGCGCCTCCCGTTCGGTCAGCGCCTCGCGCTGCCCGACGGGCTCGTCCCGCTCCTGCAACGGACCGGCTGGATGCTGGTCTCGGTCGGCTGCTTCGCCGGCCTCTGGGAGCTGCTCTGGGCGCTCGGCATCGCCGACGCCAAGCTCCTGCCGCCGCCGCACATCTTCCTCGGCAACCTCGCCGAGCAGGCGCGCTTCTTCAACACCGCGCAACGCTGGCAGATCGGCACCGGGATGAATGCCGGCCCGAGCCCCGCCATGGCGGTGCTGATCACCGTGCTCGCCTCCACGGGCCGGGTTCTGGCGGGCCTCGCCCTGGCCGCGACCCTGTCGATCCTCGTCGGCGTGGCGATCCGCTACGTCGTGCTGTTCGAGCGGCTGACCCTGCCGACCATCACGCTGCTGGCCCCGGTCTCGCCGATCGCGTGGCTGCCGGTGGCGATCTTCATGTTCGGGATCGGCAACGCCCCGGCGATCTTCATGGTGTTCATCGCCCTGTTCTTCACGATGGTCCTCTCGACCATCCACCAGATCGACGGGGTCAACCGGAACTACATCAACGTCGCCCGGACCATGGGGGCGACGAAGCGCCAGATCTACGCGCGGGTGATCGTGCCGGCGATCCTGCCGGGGCTGCTCGCGGTTTTGCGCCTCAACCTGTTCGGCGCCTGGATGGTGGTGCTCGTCGCCGAAGCGACCGGCGTCGGCTACGGGCTCGGCCAGGTGATCATGCTGGCGCGCAACACCTTCAACCCGTCGCTCGTCTTCTTCACCATCACGCTGATCGGCCTCCTGGGCTTCGCCTTCGACCTGCTGTTCCGGCTGGTCCAGCGGCGGATGCTCTACTGGCTGCCGCGCGACGCGGGGTCCTCCCTTGGCCTCTGATCCCGCATCCCAGGACGCCGTCGCCTGCCGGGGCGTCGCCAAGGTCTGGGCGGCCGGCACCGCTCGCGCCCACGAGGCCCTGCGCGACATCGACCTCACCGTGCGGCCCGGCGAGTTCGTGGTGTTCCTCGGCCCCTCGGGCTGCGGGAAGAGCACGCTGCTCTACCTGATCGCCGGGCTCGAACCCGCCTCCGGGGGCGCGCTCCTGGCCTTCGGCGAGGCCGTCACCGGCCCGTCGCCGGAGCGCAGCCTGATCTTCCAGGAGACCTCGCTGCTGCCCTGGCTCAGCGTCTGGCAGAACGTCAGCTTCGGCCTGTCGCTGAAAGGCGTGCCGGAGGCCGAGCGCCGGAGCGTCGCCCGGGCCGCCCTCCAGCGCGTCGGCCTCGCCGAGGCCTTCGACAAGCGGCCGGACGAATTGTCCGGCGGCATGCGCCAGCGGGTGGCGGTGGCCCGCGCGCTCGCCATGCGCCCGAAGGTGCTCCTGATGGACGAGCCCTTCGCGGCACTCGACGTCCAGACCCGCCAGAAGATGCAGGACTTCCTGCTCGACGTCTGGCGCGACAGCGGCGCCTCGGTGCTGTTCGTGACCCACCACATCGACGAGGCGGTGGCGCTCGCCGACCGGGTGGTGGTGTTCACGGCCCGGCCCGGGCGGATCAAGACCATCGTCCGCAACGACCTGCCCCGCCCGCGCGACCCGTTCTCCCCCGAGGCCGAGGCGCTGCGGCGGCACCTCACCGAGCTTCTGCGCGACGAGGTCGACCGGGCCTTCGCCGAGCAGGAAGCGCTCGTCTGACCCCCTCCCCCAACACGGACACGACCATGGCCACATCGCTGATCCGCAGCCGGCGGATGATCACCCGTACCCTCGATCAAGACCGCTGGGAGGAGATCGCCGACGGCGCGGTCCTGCAGAAGGACGGCGTGATCGAGGCGGTCGGCACCTACGCGGACCTGCATGCCCGCTATCCCGACGCCCCCGTGATCGGCTCCGGCCGCGAGATCCTGCTGCCGGGCTTCGTCAACGGCCACCACCATGTCGGCCTGACGCCGGTGCAGCTCGGCTCTCCCGACATGCCCCTGGAGCTGTGGTTCGTCACCCGCATGGTGGCGCGCAATCTGAACCTCTACCTCGACACCCTGTACTCGGCCTTCGAGATGGTCGGCTCCGGGATCACCACGGTCCAGCACATCCACGGCTGGATGCCCGGCAGCCTGGAGGAGGTCGAGGCGCGCTCCAACGAGGTGCTGCGCGCCTATCGCGACATCGGCATGCGGGTTTCGTACTGCTTCGCGGTCCGCGACCAGAACCGCCTCGTCTATCAGGCCGACATGGATTTCGTGGCGAGCCTGCCGGCGCCGCTGCAGGACCCGATGAAGCGCTGGTTCGAGCGCTTCCAGATGTCCCTGGAGGACAACTTCTCCCTGTTCCGCAGCCTGCATGCCGGACAGGCCGGGGCGTCGCGGTCCAAGATCCAGCTCGCGCCCGCCAACCTCCACTGGTGCTCCGACGCGGCCCTCGAAGGGCTCGCCGGCCTGTCCGAATCCTACGACGTGCCGATGCACATGCACCTCGTCGAGACCGCCTACCAGAAGGCCTACGCGGAGCGGCGCGGCGGCGGCACCGCCGTCGAGTATCTCGATCGGTTCGGCATGCTGGGGCCCCGCCTCACGCTCGGCCACGGCGTCTGGCTCAACGAATCCGACATCGACCGGGTCGCGGCGACCGGCACCTGCATCTGTCACAACTGCTCGTCGAATTTCCGGCTGCGCTCCGGCGTGGCGGCGCTCAACCGGTTCGAGGCGAAGGGGATCAACACGGCGATCGGCCTCGACGAGGCCGGCATCAACGACGACCGCGACATGCTCCAGGAGATGCGCCTCGTGCTCCGCGCCCACCGGGTGCCCGGCATGGACGAGGCCGACGTGCCGAGCATGGCGCAGGTGCTGCGCATGGCGACCGTCGGCGGCGCCCGCACCACGCCCTATGGCGATAGCCTGGGCACGATCGAGGTCGGAAAGGGCGCCGACCTCGTCCTGATCGACTGGGACCAGATCGCCTACCCGTATCTCGACCCGGAGACGCCGCTCCTCGACGCCGTGATCCAGCGGGCCAAGACCGGCGGCGTGACCACGGTGCTGTGCGAGGGCGAGGTGCTCTACGCCGACGGCCGCTTCACCCGGGTCGACAAGGATGCCGCCCTGAAGGCGCTCCACGACGACCTGTCGCGGGCGCTGTCGGACGACGAGGTCGAGCGGCGCCAGCTCTCGAAGGCGCTGCTGCCCCACGCGCGGCGCTTCTACGCCGATTACATCGACCCGTCGCGGCACGAGCCGTTCTACCGCCCCAGCTCGCGCGTCTGACGGCGCAGGCCCGGGCCGGGCTTCAGCGGACCAGGCAGGGCTTCTTGTTGTCGAAGCTCCAGCCGGGGATCAGGAACTGCATGGCGGCCGCGTCGTCGCGGGCGCCGAGGCCGTGGTCGCGGTAGAGGGCGTGCGCCTCCTCCACCGCCGCCATGTCGAGCTCGATGCCGAGGCCCGGCCGCTCCGGCACCCGCACGAGGCCGCCGCGGATCGCCAGCGGCTCCTTGGTCAGGCGCTCGCCGTCCTGCCAGATCCAGTGGGTGTCGATCGCCGTGACGTTGCCCGGGGCCGCCGCGGCCACGTGGGTGAACATGGCGAGCGACACGTCGAAATGGTTGTTCGAGTGCGAACCCCAGGTCAGGCCGTGGTCGCGGCACAGCTGGGCCACCCGGACCGAGCCGGCGAGCGTCCAGAAATGCGGGTCGGCGAGCGGGATGTCGACGGCGCCGAGCTGGATCGCGTGGTTCATCTGCCGCCAGTCGGTGGCGATCATGTTGGTGGCGGTGGGCAGGCCGGTGGCGCGGCGGAACTCGGCCATGATCTCGCGGCCCGAGAACCCGCCCTCGGCGCCGCAGGGATCCTCCGCGTAGGCCAGCACGTGGCCCTGGCCCTTGCAGAGGCGGATCGCCTCGTCGAGGGACCACGCGCCGTTCGGGTCCAGCGTCACCCGAGCCTTGGGGAAGCGCGCGTGGATCGCGGTGACGGCGGCGATCTCCTCCTCGCCCCGCAGCACGCCGCCCTTCAGCTTGAAATCGTTGAAGCCGTACTGGTCGTAGGCGGCCTCGGCGAGCCGGGCGACGGCCTCCGGTGTCAGCGCCTCCTCGTCGCGCAGGCGGAACCAGCCGTCGCGGGCGGTCGGTGCGCGATAATCGAGATCGGTGCGGGTGCGGTCGCCGACGTAGAACAGGTAGCCCAGCATCTCGACGGCGTCGCGCTGCTGGCCCTCGCCCAGGAGGGCGGCCACCGGCACGTCGAGGTACTGGCCGAGCAGGTCGAGGAAGGCGGATTCGACCGCCGTCACCGCGTGGATGGTGATGCGCAGGTCGAAGGTCTGCAGCCCGCGCCCGCCGGAATCGCGATCCGCGAAGCGCGTCCGCATGGCGTTCAGCACCGCGTTCCAGGCGCCGAGCGGCTGCCCGACCACGAGGTCCCGGGCATCCTCCAGGGTCTTGCGGATGCCCTCGCCGCCGGGGACTTCGCCGAGGCCGGTGGCGCCGGTGGAGTCCGTGAGGATCACGAGGTTGCGGGTGAAGTACGGGCCGTGCGCGCCCGAGAGGTTGAGGAGCATGCTGTCGTGGCCGGCGACCGGCACGACCTTCATCTCGGTCACGGTGGGCGTGTTGCGCGCGGCATGACGGCTGTCGTTCGGCATGGCGTCCTCCTCGAAGATCCCCGGCCGGCCTGAGCCGGGCGCGGGGCGGGTTCGGAACGGGGCCGGCCCGGCCCGCGGGTCAGTGGGCCTTCAGCTCGACGCGGCGGATCTCGCCGACCACCACGAGGTAACAGAAGCAGGCGACGAGGGCGTTCAGGCCCACGAAGACCAGGGCGCCGTTGAACGAGCCCGTGCTCTGGACGATGTAGCCGATGGCGATCGGCGTGGTGATGCCGGCGGTGTTGCCGAAGGTGTTGAACAGGCCGCCCGAAAGGCCGCCGCTCTCCCGCGGGGAGGTGTCGGCGACGACCGCCCAGCCGAGCGCGCCGATGCCCTTGCCGAAGAAGGCGAGCGCCATCAGCCCGACCACGAGGGCATCCGCCTGGACGTAGTTGCAGCCGATGATGCTCATCGACAGCAGCATGCCGCCGACGATCGGGATCTTGCGGGCCGCCGTCAGGGAAAAGCCGCGGCGCAGGAGCAGGTCGGAGATCACGCCCCCGAGGATGCCGCCGATGAAGCCGCAGAGCGCCGGCAGCACCGCGGCGAAGCCGGCCTGGAGGATCGACAGGCCGCGCTCCTTGACGAGGTAGACCGGGAACCACGTCAGGAAGAAGTAGGTCAGCACGGTGATGCAGTACTGGCCGATATAGATGCCGAGCAGCATGCGGTTGGCGAGCAGCTGGCGCAGCGTCCGGCCGGCATCGCCCTGCCTGGTCCGGCTCTGCCCGTCCATGTCGAGCAGGGCGCCGCCGGCCTCGATGTAGTCCCGCTCCGCCTGATTCATGGACGGGTGGTTCTTCGGGCTGTCGACGACGCGCAGCCACACCACCGCGAAGGCGAGGCCGAGCAGGCCCATGCTGGTGAAGACGTGGTGCCAGCCGAAATTGTGGACGATCCACGCCATCAGCGGCGTGAACAGCACCGTGGCGAAGTACTGCGCCGAGTTGAAGAACGCCGACGCCATGCCGCGCTCCCGGGTCGGGAACCACGCGGCGACGATCCGGGCATTGGCGGGGAAGACCGGCGCCTCGGTGAGGCCGACGGCGAGCCGCAGGGCGAACAGCAGCACCACGGCGGTGAGGCCGGAGAAGAAGCCGACGGCCCCCTGGACCAGGGTGAAGCCGGACCAGAGGGCGACGGCGGCGGCGTAGACCCATTTGACGCTGTAGCGGTCGAGGAGCCAGCCGCCCGGAATCTGGGCCAGCACGTAGGACCACGCGAAGGCCGAGAAGACGTAGCCCATCTGGACCGGGGACAGGCCGAGTTCCTTGGCCATGTCGGGTCCGGCGATCGAGATGGTCGCGCGGTCGGCGTAGTTGATCGTGGTGGCGGCGAACAGCATCGCGACGATCAGCAGGCGGACGCGGGTGCGGCGACCCGCATCGGCGGCGTCGAGCAGGGTGCTCGCCGCGCCGCTCGAACTGGCACTCATGGACGTTCTCCCTGGCTCGTCGCCGCCCGGTTGATCCAGGAGGCGGGTCGTTGCCGCCGTTGGCTCGGCGGGTCTGTCGTTGGTCGTCTCGTGGGGGCTCAGCGGCGGTCGCCGATCAGCGCCGTCAGCTCGGCGCGTTCGGCCGCGTCCAATTCGGTCAGCGGCGGCCGGACCGGGCCGGCGTGGCGGCCGACGGCGCTCATCCCCGCCTTGACGATCGAGACCGCGTAGCCGCGCTTGCGGTTGCGGATCGCGATGTAGGGGAGGACGAAGTCGCGCAGCTCCCGGTAGACGGCGTCGCGGTCCCGGCGGCGCACGCTGTCGTAGAAGGACAGCGCCCATTCGGGCAGGAAGTTGAAGATCGCCGAGGAGTAGGTGGTGACGCCCATCTCCAGATACGGCAGCGCGAAGGTCTCGGCGGTGGGCAGGCCGCCGACATAGGTCAGGCGGTCGCCCAAAGCAGCGTAGATCCGGGTCATCAGCTCGACATCGCCGACGCCGTCCTTGAAGCCGACGAGGTTCGGGCAGCGCTCGCACAGGCCGGCGAGCGTCTGCTCGTTGAGCTGGGCGTTGGCGCGGTTGTAGACGATGATCCCGAGAGAGGTCGCGCGGCAGACCGCCTCGATATGGGCGGCGAGACCGGCCTGCTCGGAGCCGACGAGGTAGGGCGGCAGCAGCAGAATTCCGTCCGCGCCGGCGGCCTCGGCGGCCCGGGCCATCTCGACCGCCAGGGCGGTGCCCTGGCCGGCGGGGGCGATGACCGGCGTGCGGCCGCGGGTCTCCGCGACGGCGGCGCGCAGGACCCGGTCGATCTCGGCGGGCGTCAGCGAGAAGAACTCGCCGGTGCCGCCGGCCGCGAACAGGCCCGAGACCTTGTAGTCGGCCAGCCGCCCGAGATTGTCCCGATAGGCGGTCTCGTCGAAGCCGAGATCGTCGCGGAAATGGGTGACCGGGAAGGACAGCAGGCCGGAGCCCAACACGCGCGCCATCTCGGCCGGGGTCATCCGCGCCATCGATTCCTCTCCCTGATGCGCACCGTTCGGTGTCGCGTCCGGGGTTAGGCGCAGGCTTTCGATGCGTCCAACGTTGATTTTGGCTGGATTATCCCGGATCCTGCATCAATGTTCGATCTCGGTCACGCCCGCAGTTTCATCGCCGTCGCCGAGGAGATGCATTTCGGCCGGGCCGCGGCACGGCTGAACCTGACCCAGTCGCCCCTGTCGCGGCAGATCCAGATGCTGGAGCAGACGCTGGGCGTGACGCTGCTCGAGCGGACCACCCGGGCGGTGCGCCTGACCCCGGCGGGCCGGACCTTCCTGGCGGAGGCCCACCGGGTGCTGGCGGCGGCCGAGAACGCCGCGCGCATCACGCAGCGCGCCGACCGGGGCGAGAGCGGGGTGCTGCGCCTCAGCTTCACCGCCGCCTCGGCCTACCGGACGCTGCCCCAGGTCGTCGCCCATGTCCGCCGGACCCTGCCCGAGGTCGACCTCGTGCTGGAAGAGATGGTCTCGGACGAGCAGATCCTGGCTTTGGGCGAGAACCGCACCGATCTCGCGATCCTGCGGCCAAGTCCGGTCCTGCAGGATCCGAAATCCGCGATCGCGACGGCGCCGCTCGCACGGGAACGGCTGCTGCTCGCGGTCCCGCGCGGACACCGCCTGGCGACCGCCCGCACCCCGACCCTGCGGGATCTCGACGGCGAGGCCTTCGTGACGTGGTCGCCCCGGGGTGGCCGCTACTTCATCGACCTCCTCGACAGGCTGTTCGAGGCCGGGGGCGTGCAGCCGCGGATCGTGCAGCGGGTGAATCAGGTCCACGCGATGCTGGCGCTCGTCGGCGCGGGCATCGGCGTCGCGCTGGTGCCGGGCAGTGCCCGGGGCAACAGCATGGCCGATATCCGGCTCCGGCCGATCGCCCTGCCCGCTACGACCGGGCCGGAGCTGTGGCTCGCGTGGCGCACCGACAATGCCAATCCGTGCCTCCCTTCCGTGCGCGCCGCCGCGCTCGAAACCGGCGAGGCGTGACGGCCGGCTCGGCAGCGCCCTGGAAAGTCGATGCGGCCGGCGATAGCCTGCCGGCCCGCCCCGCGTCCGGTCGCAGGACCGTGCGGGGCCGCCCCCTCCGGATCAGGCAGGCACCATGAAAGTTTCGGCCGACCTCTGCATCGTGCCGATGGGCGTCGGCCCGTCGGTCTCGCCCTACGTCCGGGCGATCAAGGACATCATCGAGGCGAGCGGGCTCACCGCCACGATGCATCCCAACGGCACGAACATCGAGGGCGAGCTGTCGGAGATCTGCGCGCTGGCCGAGCGATGCGAGGCGAAGCTCGCCGAACTCGGCGTCCAGCGGACCTTCTTCACGCTGATCTTCTCGACGCGCCGCGACAAGGACCAGTCGATGGCCGACAAGCTCGCGGCGGTCTCCTGACCGCGAGGTCGGGCACGGACGCAGAGCCGCGGCCGATCAGGTCGGCAGGGTGACGACAGCCGAGCCCGCGCCGAGCGAGGCGCGAATCCCCTCTCCCGTGCGGGAGAGGGACAGGATGAGGGGCGAGAGCTTTCCGGAAAGACCTGATCCCTCACCCCAACCCTCTCCCGCACGGGAGAGGGGGCGCGTCGCGGCTGTCTCGGCCAAAGATGCCTTCTCCAGACCGTCGCAGCGCGATTGCGAGCGGCCCTAGCCGTGGCAGGCGCAGCCGGCGTGCTCGCAGCCGGCGTGATTCTTGTGGCCGTCCGCGCAGTCGTCGCAGCAATAGGCCTTGCCGTCCCGCGACACGGCCTTGGAGACCGGAATCACGCAGACGCAATCCTGGCACGCACACTTCACCATCTCGACGTCGACGCTGGCCATGGTTTCCTCCTCCGGCGGTCGGTCCGCGGCTCGACGTTAGATCCGCGCCATCGGCAAGGAAAGCCGTCCAAGAACGCGGTGACGCGCCCGTGATCCCATTCGCCCCCTCGTGCGTTCCCTTCGTCCGGTGATCGATGCGCCGGATGGGAGGACGGCATGGCCGATCAGAAGACCGACGACGTCCGGATCGAGCCCTATGACGGCCCGGCGGGCGGCTGGGGCTCGGCCCGCTCCCTCGTCGAGATCCTGACCCGTGAGGGCGTGCCGATCACCGGCTCGGCGATGCTGCTGAAGCAGAACAAGCCGGACGGCTACATGTGCACGTCCTGCGCCTGGGCGAAGCCCGCCAAGCCCCTCGCCTTCGAGTATTGCGAGAACGGCGCCAAGGCGACCGCCTGGGAGCAGACGCGGCGGCGGGCGACCCCGGACTTCTTCGCCGAACACACGGTGACCGAACTCCTCGGCTGGAGCGACTACGCCCTCGAAGAACAGGGACGCCTCACCCATCCGATGCGGTACGATCCGGAGACGGACCGCTACCGGCCCGTCGCCTGGGCGGAGGCCCTCGCGGAGATCGGCCGGGAGCTGAAGGACCTGCGCGCGCAGGACCCGAAATCGGTGGTGTTCTACGCCTCGGGACGGGCCTCCCTCGAGACCAGCTACATGTGGGCGCTGCTCGCCCGGCTTTACGGCAACAACAACCTGCCGGATTCCTCCAACATGTGCCACGAGCCGACCTCGGTGGCGCTGCCGCAATCGATCGGCGCCCCGGTGGGCACGGTGCTGCTGGAGGACTTCGAGACCACCGATCTGATCTTCTTCTTCGGCCAGAATGTCGGGTCGAATTCGCCGCGGATGCTGCACCCGCTCCAGGAGGCGCGGCGCCGGGGCGCACAGATCATCACCTTCAACCCCCTCCGGGAACGCGGGCTGGAGCGCTTCACCGACCCGCAATCGCCGGTGGAGATGCTGACGCGCTCCTCCACCAAGATTTCGACGCAGTATCACCAAGTGAAAGCCGGCGGGGATCTCGCGGCGCTCACCGGCCTGTGCAAGGCGCTGCTCGCCCTCGACCGGGCGGCGGACGCCGCCGGCCGGCCGGGGGTCCTCGATCGCGCCTTCATCACCGAGCACACCCACGGCTTCGAGGCCTTCGTCCGCTTCTGCGACGGGCAGGATTGGGCCGCCCTGGAGCGGCGCTCCGGCCTGACCCGGACGGCGCTGGAGGCGGCCGCCGGCGTCTACGCCCGCGCGAAGGCGGTGATCGGCATCTACGGGATGGGCCTGACCCAGCACCGCAAGGGCACCGAGACCGTCCGGATGCTCGTCAACCTGCTGCTTCTGCGCGGCAATATCGGAAAGCCCGGCGCCGGGATCTGCCCGGTGCGGGGCCACTCGAACGTGCAGGGCCAGCGCACCGTCGGCATCACCGAGAAGCCCGAACTGGCACCGCTCGACCGGCTGAAGGAACTCTACGACTTCGAGCCGCCGCGGGAGAAGGGGCTCAACACGGTGGAGACCTGCGAGGGTCTCCTCGATGGACGCGTGAAGGCGTTCATCGGGCTTGGCGGCAACTTCCTGCGGGCGATCCCCGATACCGGCCGGATGGAGCCGGCCTGGCGCCGGCAACGGCTCACGGTGCAGGTCTCGACCAAGCTCAACCGCTCCCACCTCGTGAACGGCGCCGTCGCCTACATCCTGCCGTGCCTCGGCCGGATCGAGATCGACCGGCAGGCGAGCGGGCCGCAGGCCGTGTCGATCGAGAGCTCCACCGCGCAGTTCCATGGCTCGCGGGGGGTGGCCGATCCGGTCGGTCCGCATGTGCGCGCCGAACCCTGGATCGTGGCGGAGATCGCCAAGGCGACCCTGCCGCCGAATCCCCGCATCGACTGGGATGCCTGGGTCGCCGATTACGCGCGGGTGCGCGACGCGATCGAAGCGACCTACCCGAGCGTGTTCCACGACCTGAACGGTCGGATGTTCCAGCCCGGCGGCCTGCTGAAACCGCTGGGCGCCCGCGACCGCAAGTGGGAGACCAAGACCGGGAAGGCGAATTTCGCGGTCCCCGAGGGCCTCGAGGCCGATCCGGACCTTCCAGCCCGCGGCCCGGACGTGCTCGACCTGATCACCCTGCGGTCGAACGATCAGTTTAACACCACGGTCTACGGCTACGACGACCGCTTCCGCGGGGTGAAGGGCACCCGCGACGTGCTGTTCATGAACCGGCGGGACATCGCCCGGCTGGGGCTGAGGGACGGCCTCACCGTCGCCGTGGAGACCGAGGCCGAGGACCAAGTGCCGCGGCGCGTCGGCGGCCTGCGCGTGGTGGCCTACGACATCCCGGAGGGCAACTGCGCCGGGTATTATCCGGAGCTGAACGTGCTGCTACCGCTTTGGCACCATGACGAGCAGTCCAAGACGCCGGCCGCCAAGGCGATCGCCGTGCGGGTGGCTGCCGCGACCCAGGGCCCGTGAGCGGCGTGTCTGGCGTCCGGTCGCGCGTTCCGGCAAGGAACGACCATGGACCAAGCGACCCCACCCGATGCACGACCGGACACTCCGGTGGAGTCGCGGCTGCGCGCCCTCCTCGACCGGATCGCCGGCGGGGCGCCCCTGCATGAGCCGGGCGCGGACCTGTCGCAGCTGAGCGCCGGGCCGGACGCGCTCGCCGCACAGCCGGACGCCGGCATCGGCACGGACGTCGAGTCCGGCGGACTGGCGCTGGCCGGTGCGGACCTGTCCCGTGCCCGCATGGAGCAGGCCGACCTCTCCGGCGCCAACCTGCGCCGGGCACGCCTCGCCGGCGCCGTCGGACGCTCGACGCGCTTCACCGGCGCAATCCTGGAGGAGGCCGACCTGTCCGAGGCCGACCTCTCGGGGGCGGACTTCACCGGCATCGTCGCCGGTCAGGTGAAGTTCGCCGGGGCGATGCTGGAGGATGCCCGCTTCGGGCACGCCGCGATGCGCTTCGCCGACCTGTCCGGCGCCCTCCTGGACGGGACCGATTTTGCCGAGGCCGACCTCTGGGGGGCGGATTTCTCCGGGGCGGATGCGGACGACACGGTCTTCCGCGGGGCGCGGCTCGACGAGGCCAAGCTCGCCGACGCCAACCTGACCCATGCGGATTTCGCCGAGGCGAGCCTGACCAAGGCGTCGCTTGCCGGCTCGCGGCTGCGGGGGGCGCATTTCACCGGGGCGAAGCTCGACGGTGCCGATCTCTCGGGCGCGGATCTCTCGGACACCGACCTCGTGCGGCTGAACCTCGGCACCTGCCGCCTGCGGCATGCCCGCTTCGCCGGCGCCTGGCTCAACGGAACGCGCATGAGCGTGGAGCAGCTCGGCGGGGCGGTGGGCGAGGAGGTGGCCGGCGCCTACGAGGCCGCCCAGGCGAGCTACCTCGCGCTGGAGCAGAACTGGAAGAGCATCGGAAGCCACGACGCGGCGAGCTGGGCCTACAAGCGCGGCCGGCGGATGGGCCGCTTCCATGCCGGCCAGCAGGCCCGCGGCGCCTGGGGCGCCCGGGACGGGGCCGGCTTCCTGCGGCACGGCTATCGCTGGACCGCGGACCGCTTCGTCGAGTGGCTGTGCGATTACGGCGAGAGCCTGTCGCGCATCGCCCGGGCCTTCGCCCTGCTGATCGTGGTGTTCGCGGGCCTCTTCGGGCTCACCGGCGGCCTGTTCATCCTGGAGGGGCCGGAGGCGGGGCCAACCTACAATCCCCTCGACCTCCTGAGCTACAGCGCGCTCAACATGATGACCGCCAACCCGCCGGAGATCGGCCTCAAGCCCACCGGCCGCGTCACCAACCTGCTGGTCGGCATCGAGGGCGGCGTCGGCATCATCCTGATGGGGCTCTACGGCTTCGTCCTGGGCAACCGCCTGCGGCGGTGAGGCCGATCGCTCCGGCGCGGCGCAAGCGGCTCATCGCGGCTCATCGCGGCTCATCGCGGCTCCGAGGGCGCCTCAGTCGCTCACGCTGAGCCGCTCGATGACGAGGCTGAGATCCTTGCGGAGGGCGCGGATCTCCGGCTCGCTGAGTTCGAGCTGGCACATCACGCTCTCGCGGACGGACACCGCGTCGGCGCGCAAGGCGGCGCCTTCGGGCGTCAGGGCGATCTCGACCTCGCGCTCGTCGGACTGGCGGCGGGTCCGGAGCAGGAAGCCCGCGCTCTCCAGGCGCTTCAGCACCGGTGTCAGCGTGCCGGAATCCAGACGCAGGCGCCGGCCGATCTCCGACACGGTGACGCCGTCCTGCTCCCACAGCACCAGCAGGACCAGATATTGCGGGTATGTCAGTCCGAGCCGCTCAAGCAGGGGCCGGTACGACTTGGTCATTCGATGCGCGGCAGCATAGAGCGCGTAGCAAAGCTGGTTATCGAGAAGCAGCGGATCCGTCTCCGGCTCCGCCTCAGCCGTATCGGCAATATACGCCATATCGTTCGCCCATCGCGGTCCACGCACCGCCACTCTCGACCGCGACCGCAGGTCCGTGATTATACCATAACACGGGATGCCGGCGCGCAAGATCCAGACGTGTGATCCGTTCTCTCAACAACCCTATGTGGTTCGTCGCCCGTCTTCGGCGCGCGTCAGCGCCGCCAGGGCGGCGAGGAAGCCGGCCTCGTCCTCCAGGGTCCGGAGGTCGAGGCGGACGGCCTCGTCGCTGATGCGGCCGATCACCGGCACCGGAAGCCGGCGCAGCTCCTCGGCGAGCCGCCGGCACCGTCCGCCGCCGCCCCGTCCCCCCGGGGCGTTCGGCGTCAGGACCAGGGCGGCGCTGGGAAGCGTCTCCACCGGCAGGGCGCCGGATCCGATCTGGCTGATGCAGTCGGCGACCGAGACCGTGGCCCGGCCGGCGAGCCGCTCCGCCACCGCGGGGGCGAGGCGCTCGGCCTGTGCGGCGATCGCGTCCCGCTCGCGGGTGAGGAGCCGCAGGGTCGGCAGCTCCGCACGCAGCCGCTCGGGATACAGATAGAGCCGCAGCACGGCTTCGAGGGCCGCGTAAGTCATCTTGTCGACGCGTAGGGCGCGCTTCAGGGGGTTCTTGCGCACACGGGCGATCAGGTCCTTCCGGCCGGCGACGATGCCGCACTGGACCGCGCCGAGCAGCTTGTCGCCGCTGAAGGTCACGACATCCGCCCGCTCCAGGGCGGCCCGGACCGTGGGCTCGGGGGGCAGGCCGTAGGCCGCGAGGTCGACGAGGCTGCCGCTGCCGAGGTCGTCCGCCAGCGGCACGCCCCGCTCCCGGCAGAGGGCGTGGAGGGCGACGGGATCCGCCGCCGCGGTGAAGCCCGCGATGGCGTAGTTGCTCGGATGCACCTTCATCACCAGGCCGGTGCGGGGCCCGAGGGCCTCCGCGTAGTCGCGCAGGTGGGTGCGGTTGGTGGTGCCGACCTCGCGCAGGCGGCAGCCGGCCCGCACCATCACGTCCGGCACCCGGAACGAGCCGCCGATCTCCACGAGCTCGCCGCGGGAGACCACCACCTCCTTGCGCATGGCGAGCGCGTTCAGCACCAGCAGGACCGCCGCCGCGTTGTTGTTGACGACCACCGCGGCCTCGGCGCCGGTCAGGCGGCAGATCAGCGCCTCGACATGGTCGTCGCGCTCGCCGCGGGCGCCGGTCGCCAGATCGAATTCGAGGTTGCTCGCCTGCACCATCACGGCGGCCACCGCCTCCGCGGCCGAGCGGGGCAGCAGGGCGCGACCGAGATTGGTGTGGAGCACCGTCCCGGTCAGGTTGAAGACCGGCCGCAGGGACGGGCGGCGCTCGGCGGCGAGCCGCGCGGACGCTTCGGCCCGGATCGCCGCCGCGTCCGGGACGGGGCCGCCCCCGGCCCGGATTCCCGCCAGAACCGTCCGGATGGCGTCCGTGAAGGCCGTCCGTCCGTAGGTCTCGAGTTCCGCGGGCGACGCGGCGCCGACGAGGCGCTCCACCGAGGGGATCCGGCGCGGGGACGGCACCGGATCGTCGGCCGGGGGGGTGGGGACGGGCGCATTCATGTCAGGTCAGAGATAACCATCCCCCGGCACGGAGCCAGTCCGTTCCGGCGCGGATAATGCGCGCAGGTTGTTCAGTCTCCGCCCCGACGGTAAGGGCAGATCTGGAAATCGGCGGCCGAGAGTCCATCGCACCCGCGCGGGGCGGGCTCGGCCGCGCCCCCGCCGAGCCCTCTCGGGAGACGCCGCCATGTCCCGATCTTCGATCCAGATCCACCCGATGATCCTGTGCGGGGGGACGGGGACGCGGCTGTGGCCGGCGTCGCGGGAGAGCATGCCCAAGCAGTTCGCCCGGCTGGTGGATGCCGAGCGCTCGACCTTCCAGGCGACGCTGGCGCGGGTGTCGGACGCGTCCGTCTTCGCCAGGCCCACGGTCATCGCCTCGGCGGAGGCCCGCTTCATCGTCGCCGAGCAGCGTGACCAGCTGGGTCTTGCCGCCGACATCCTGCTGGAGCCGCAGGGCCGCGACTCGGCCGCCGCCGTGGCGGTGGCCGCACTGCATGCCGCCGCCGCCGACCCGCAGGCCGTGGTGCTGATCCTGGCCGCCGACCATGTCGTGCCCGACACGGAGGCCTTCGTCGACGCGGTGCGGCGCGCGGCCGCCGGCGCCCAGGCCGGCTACACCATGACGCTCGGCATCGAGCCGGACCGGCCCGCCACCGATTACGGCTACATCCGCCGGGGCGAGCCGATCGCCGAGGCGCCCGGCGCGGCCCGGGTCGCCCGCTTCGTCGAGAAGCCCGACCGGGCCGGCGCCGAGGCGCTGATCACGGACGGCGCCCTGTGGAACTCGGGCTACTTCCTGTTCCGCGCCGACCTGATGCTGGCCGAGCTGGAGGCGTTCGTCCCCGAGGTGCTGGCGGCCGCGCGCGCGGCGCTGGAGGCGGCGGTGACCGACCTCGACTTCGTGCGCCTCGATGCGGCGGCCTTCGCCCGGGCGCCCAAGATCTCGATCGACTACGCGGTGATGGAGCGGACCGCCCGGGCCGGGGTGCTGCCGGTGTCGTTCTCGTGGTCGGATGTCGGCACCTGGGACGCGGTCTGGCAGGTGCTGGACCACGACGCGGAAGGCAACGCCGTGCGCGGCCGGGTGTCGCTGATCGGCACGAAGAACAGCCTCGTGCACAGCCAGGGCGAGGGCCTGACCGCGGTGGTCGGCCTGGAGGACGTGGTGGTGGTCTCCACCCCCGACGCGGTGCTGGTGGCCTCCAAGGCGCATTCGGGCCAGGTGAAGGATCTGGTCAACGCCCTGCGGGCCTCGGGCGCGCCGGAGGCGGACGCGCATCTGCGGATGTACCGGCCCTGGGGCTGGTACCAGCGCATCGACATCGGCGAGCGCTTCCAGGTGAAGCGGATCCAGGTGGTGCCGGGCGGGCGCCTGTCGCTGCAGAAGCACTACCACCGGGCGGAGCACTGGGTCGTGGTGCGCGGCACCGCCGAGGTGACGATCGACGACCGGGTGGTGCTGGTCCACGAGAACGAGGCGGTCTACCTGCCGATCGGCTCGATGCACCGGCTGGCCAATCCGGGGAAGATCCCGCTGGAGCTGATCGAGGTCCAGGTCGGCTCCTATACCGGCGAGGACGACATCATCCGCGTGGAGGACATCTACGGACGCTGAGCGCGTAGGACCCGACCTCCCTGCGACCCGATCGCCCGCAGACGCGCTCGGAACATGCGGCCTCCCCGATCGATAGCACAGCGTGTGGCCGCTTCCGTGCGGCCGCGCCGGGCAGCATCGGGGATACCGCATGACGCATAAGCCGCTCCGCGCGCAGGTGATCGTGATCACCGGCGCCTCGTCGGGCATCGGCCTCGCCACGGCCCGTATGGCGGCCGAACGCGGCGCCCGGGTGGTGCTGGCGGCGCGCAGCGGCGACGCCCTGGCGCGCATCCGGGCCGAGATCGAGGGCGTCGGCGGCAAGGCGATCGACGTCGTGGCCGATGTCGGCCGGCGGGCCGACGTGCAGGCGGTCGCCGACCGGGCCGTGGCGACCTTCGGCGGTTTCGACACCTGGGTGAACGTCGCGGGCGGCTCGATATACGGCCGGCTGCGCGAGATCAGCGACGCCGACCATGAGCGCCTGATCCAGACCAACTTCTGGGGCACCGTCTACGGGTCCCTGGTGGCGACCGAGCACCTGCGGCAGCACGGTGGCGCCCTCATCAACGTCGGCAGCATCGCCTCGGATCTCGCCTTCCCGTACCAGGGCATGTACGCGGCCTCGAAACACGCCGTGAAGGGCTTCACCGATGCCCTGCGCATGGAGCTGATGGACGAGAAGGCGCCGGTCTCGGTGACGCTGATCAAGCCGGCCTCGATCGACACGCCCCTGCCCCAGCGGGCGCGCAACTACATGGACCGCGAACCGAGCCTGCCGCCTCCGATCTACCCGCCGGAGGAGGTCGCCAACGCCATCCTGCACGCGGCCGTGCACCCGCAGCGCGACATCATCGTGGGCGGGGCCGGCAAGGCCTTCGTGGCCGGCAAGGAATTCGCACCCGGGGCCTACGACCACCTCAGCTCGGCGATCATCGCCCTGCAGAAGCGGACGGACGCGCCGCGCAATCCGGACGGCGCCCTGCATGCGCCGGTGGCGGCCGGCGAGACGCGGGGCGACCCGCCCGTCCCGGTCATGCGGACCAGCGCCTATACCCGTGCGAGCCTGCACCCCCTCGCCGCCGCGGCCGGCCTCCTCGGCGTCGGCGCGGTCACGGCCTTCGCGGTGCTCGGCCCATCGTCCGGGCGCCGGCGGCGCCTGTAAGTGGCCGCTGGCACGGAGGCTCTGCCCGGCGCCGCTCGGCCGGCGCAGGGAGCCGGGGCCGATCCTCGGATCGTGCCGCGCCGGATCGTCGCTTTGGCGCAGGACCGGACGATCGCCTACGCGGAGACCGGCACCGGACCGGATCTCGTGGCGATCCACGGCACGTTGATGTGCCTGGAGGACGTCTGGCTCGGCCCCGTGCCGGCACTGGCCGAGCATTTCCGCGTGGTCGCCGTCGACCGACCGGGCCACGGCTTCAGCCGACGCCCGCGGGGCGCCGCCGCCGACATCTGGGATCAGGCCGCGAGCATCCGGGAAGCCGTGCAGCGCCTCGGCCTGCGGCGGCCGGTGATCCTGGGTCACTCGTTCGGCGGGGCCGTCGCCCTGGCGTACGGGATGCTCCATCCGGAGGAGATCGCCGGCGTCGTGGCCCTGGCGCCGATCTGCTTCCCGGAGCCGCGGCTGGAGCAGGTGCTGTTCGGGCCGCGGGCGCTGCCGTTCGGCGGCGACGCTCTGTCGGCCCTCCTGGCCGCGAGCAGCGACCGGATGCTCCTGCCGCTCCTGTGGAACGCGATGTTCTTTCCCGAGGCGATGCCGCCGCGCTTCGCTCGGGTCTTCCCGTTCGATCTCGCGGGTCGCCCGGGGCAGATCACCGCCGAGGGGGAGGATGCCGGCTGGCTCTGGCCGGCGCTGACCCGCAGCGTCCTCGGCTACCCGTCGCTGCACCGGCCCGTCCGCATCCTGGGCGGCAGCGCCGACCTGGTGGTGAACAGCACCCTGCACGGAATGCGGGCGGCCGGGATGATCCCCGGCGCGCGGTTCGAACGTCTGCCGGACGCCGGCCACATGCTCCATCATTTCCAGGCCGCTGCGGTCGTGCGCGCGGCCTGCGCGGTGCAAGCCTGCGCCTGACGCGTCCGGCGGCCCCGCGCGTGGCGAGGGTGCTTGAAGATGCTGCCCCGTGCAGATCCCGATCAGTCCACCGGACATGGCCCGATCACGGCCCGATCACGGCCTGCGACGGGAATGTTCCGATCCAACGACGCGCCGTTCGCCTCGATCCAGCCCGTTATCGCTGCCCGTCGCCGCCGCCGTCGCTTTGACCGCCCGGCTTCCCGCGCAATAAATCTCAGCCGACCCGGAACTTTTCGCCTTCGCATGCGTCAGGCACGCGGATGCGGTGCCGCCAATCCCTGCGCGCGCCCGAAACCTCTTGCGCACACAAGTCGAAAATCGCGACACCAAGGAAAAAAACGCGCGATTAGGATTTTCTTTATCCGATACGCCGAAGATTGAGCACGTAATTTCAGCTCAATCACCTCGGATACTGGCGATCCACATGCCCCGCCTGACAATCGGCCGCAAACTGATTTTGTCGTCCGCCGTAACGGCCTTGTTCGCCGCTGGCGTGATCTACAACCAATGGAACAGCGACCGTCGGATCGCGGAAGCGACCGACGCCGTCGCCCGGGAGCAGACGATCCTGACCGGGATCTCGCAGGCGCAGGTCGCCCTGAACCGGATCCAGTTGAGCCTCAAGGCCGTCGATCTGGCTCGGACCGCTCCCGAGGCCGACGCGGCCGTCACCCGGGCGGCCAAGGAAGCCGAGCAGGCGTCACGCGGCCTCGAGCGCCCGATCGCCATCGCGTTGAAGCCGCAGATCCTGCGTGACAGCGGGACGGCGTTGCAGGATCTGGCCGCCGCCGTGAGGACCTATGCCGACGCCGGACGGACGGACCTGCGCGGCGGCGCGGTCGATCCGGACGCGGCGAACGCGGCACGACGGTCGATCACGGAGCAGATCGCTCGGGCCGAGGGCATGATCGATCAGGCCGTGGCCAACGCGCGCGGCTTCACCGACAAGGCCATGGAGACCACGACCGAGCAGGTCAGCGCGGCGACGCGCTTCGGCCTCTTGGCGGGTGCGGCCATGCTGCTGAGCCTGCTCACGGCCGCGATCCTGCTGATGCTCAACATCCAGCGCCCGATCACCCGCTTGGTGGCGGTGCTGGAGCGCATGGCCGCCGGCGAGATCGACGCGGAGATCCCCGAAAGCCAGCGGGGCGACGAGATCGGCGCGCTCGGCCGCGCCGTCGACAACATCAAGACCATGGTCGCCCGCAAAGCCGCCGAGGAAGCGGAACTCCGGCAGATCGCCGATGCGGCCGCCGCGGCGGAGCGCCGGCGCACGATGGTCGAACTGGCCGACAGCTTCGAGCGGGCGGTCGGCGGCATCGTCAGCATGGTCTCTTCGTCCTCCACGGAGTTGCAGTCCACGGCGGAGCAGATGACCACCAATGCGAGCCAGACGGCCGCGCAATCGACCACGGTCGCCGCGGCGGCCGAGGAGGCGGCGGCCAATGTCGGGACCGTGGCGGCAGCCGCCGAGGAATTGGGGACCTCCGTGCAGGAGATCGGCCGGCAGGTGGCCGGCTCGGCCGGGCTCGCCCAGGCTGCGGTGGCGGAGGCGGACCAGACCACGCGCCTCGTGCAGGAACTCAGCCAGGCCGCCGAGCAGATCGGCGCGATGGTGGGAATGATCTCGAACATCGCCGGCCAGACCAACCTGTTGGCCCTCAATGCGACGATCGAGGCCGCCCGGGCGGGAGAGTCGGGCCGCGGCTTCGCCGTGGTGGCGGCCGAGGTGAAGGAGTTGGCCAATCAGACGGCACGGGCCACCGAGGAGATCGGCCGGCGGATCGGGCAAGTGCAGGGCGTGACCGACCAGGCCGTTTCGGCCATCGGTGGGATCACGGGGCGGATCCGCGAGATCAACGACGTGGCCTCCAGCATCGCGGCGGCCGTCGAGCAGCAGAGCGCCGCCACGCAGGAGATCGTGCGCAACGTGGCGCAGGCTTCGAGCGGCACGGCCGAAGTGACCGGCAACATTGCGGGTGTGGCCCGCGCCTCCGAAGACACGGGCGCAGCCGCCGCGCACGTCCTCACCTCGGCGTCCGAGCTGTCGCAGCAATCCGAACATCTGTCGGCCGAGGTGCGACGCTTCCTGACCACCGTCCGGGCGGCCTGAACCCGCCCGGCAGGCCTCCTCGCGATGCCCGATCGGGTCGCGCCTGGCGGTGCGACCTAATCGGCCGAAGCATAGGCCGGCCTCGAGGCCGCGATTCACACGACGTGCGCCGATCGGCCCTCGATACGCCAGACCGCTACATGGCTCTTATACGATTGCAATCATTGACGTTCGGAGGCGCGGCCGCTCAGCCCACAGATCGATGCTCCACCCCGGGCCATGTGGCGCGCGGACAGATGCGCAGGATCGAAAGGTACGCATTGGCCCTCGGTCCTGCCGCAGAAGACGCCGTCGAAACCGACGCGCCGCCGGACCGCGCGTGATGCCCTCCGGGACCTCGTAACGAGGCCGGCTCGCCCCCTGGCGCGCTTTGCCGGCTCGGTGGCGTGGCGGTGCCGTCAGAACGGTCCCCGTGCAGGACGTGCGACCGGTGGACCGGCCAGCTCCGCGAAAGAGGGAGGTTTCTGGTGGGCGGTGAGGGACTCGAACCCCCGACCCTCTCCGTGTAAAGGAGACGCTCTACCAACTGAGCTAACCGCCCGGCCGGCGACCGTTACGGCATGGCGCCGGTGCGGTGCAAGGGGCTCCGTTTCGGATCGGCGTCAGGGATCGACGAGCCGCGCCGCCAGTGCCGGCGCCAAGCCAACGCTCTCCACGGGCTCTGGCCTGAACCGGACCGTCCCGGTCGAACCCGCTGCCAGAACCGCACGGGTTCCCGCCTCGACCGAGCAGATCAGCGGAACGGGAACCTGCGCCGCGATCCGCCGCGCCAGTCCCGCGAGGCCGGCACCTCCGAGAATGACGCGCTCGGCGCCGGACGCCGCGCAGGCGCGGCAGGCCTCGGCAAGGGTCGCCAGGGCGGCGTCCGGATCACGGGCGATGGCGCCACCGCTCGGAGCCACCGTGTGGAGCGCCGCCAGAGCATCGGACAGGCCGAGGGCCGCCACGAATTCGCGCAGCATCGGCTCCCAGGCCGCGCCCCCGGTGACGATGCCGAAACGGCCCACCGCGGCGGCCTCGCGACAGGCGGCTTCCGCCATGCCGATGACCGGCACCCGCGACAGCTCGCGCAGGGCGAGAAGACCCGGATCGCCGAAGCAGGCCAGATACACCGCGTCGCACTCAGCCCCATGCTCCGCGAGGGCGTCGAGCGCCGCATGGCCGGCGACGGATGCGGCAGCCCGGCTCGCGATGTAACGCGCCCCGAAGCGGCCTGTGACGGCGCGGAGTTCCGCTTGGCCACCGAGTTGCGCACGGACATGGGCGGCGACGAGGTCGGTGACGTGCGCGCTGGTGTTCGGGTTGATCAGCAAGACGCGCATCCAAGCCTCCGCGCATGAAAAAGCCCCCAGGGCGCGAAGCTCCGGGGGCTCGTCTCATTCGGACGTCTTCGTCAGTGAGCCACGAAGGCGGCGCCGTCTTCCTCGGTCCGGGCAGGCTTGGCCACCGGCAGCGGCTCTTCCCACTCGATCGCCTGGGGCTGACGGACCAGCGCCTTCTCCAGCACCTGATCCATCCGCGAGACCGGGACGATCTCCAGCCCGTTCTTCACGCTGTCGGGCACCTCGGCGATGTCCTTGGCGTTCTCCTCGGGGATCAGCACCGTCTTGATGCCGCCGCGCAGCGCGGCGAGCAGCTTCTCCTTCAGGCCGCCGATCGGCAGGACCCGACCGCGGAGCGTCACCTCGCCGGTCATCGCGACGTCGCGGCGGACCGGGATCCCGGTCAGCGTCGAGATGATCGCGGTGGCCATAGCGATGCCGGCCGACGGACCGTCCTTCGGGGTCGCCCCCTCCGGAACGTGGACGTGGATGTCGCGACGCTCGAAGAGCGGCGGCTCGATCCCGAAGTCGATCGCCCGGGAGCGGACGTAGCTCGCCGCCGCCGAGATCGACTCCTTCATCACGTCCTTCAGATTGCCGGTGACCGTCATCTTGCCCTTGCCGGGCATCATGACGCCCTCGATCGTCAGCAACTCGCCGCCGACCTCGGTCCAGGCCAGACCCGTGACCACACCGACCTGATCGTCCGCGTCGATCTCGCCGTAGCGGAACTTCGGCGGGCCGAGGAAGACCGGAAGGGTCTCCGTCGTCACCGCGACCGACTTGGTCTTGGTGATCAGGATCTCCTTCACCGCCTTGCGGATCAGGTTGGACAGTTCGCGCTCCAGGTTCCGGACGCCGGCCTCCCGCGTGTAGCGGCGGACCAGCATCATCAGCCCGTCATCGTCGATCGACCACTCGTGCGTCCCCAGCCCGTGCTTCTTCAGGGCGTTCGGGATCAGGTGCTTGCGCGCGATCTCGACCTTCTCCTCCTCGGTGTATCCGGCAATGCGGATCACCTCCATGCGGTCCATGAGCGGGCCCGGGATGTTGAGGGTGTTGGCCGTGGTCACGAACATCACGTTCGAGAGGTCGTAATCCACCTCCAGGTAGTGGTCGTTGAAGGTGCTGTTCTGCTCAGGGTCGAGCACCTCGAGGAGCGCCGCCGACGGATCGCCGCGGAAGTCCATGCCCATCTTGTCGATCTCGTCGAGCAGGATGAGCGGGTTCGAGGTCTTGGCCTTGCGCATCGACTGCACGATCTTGCCGGGCATCGAGCCGATATAGGTCCGGCGGTGACCGCGGATCTCGGCCTCGTCGCGCACGCCGCCGAGCGACATGCGCACGAACTCACGACCCGTCGCCTTGGCGATGGACTTGCCGAGCGAGGTCTTGCCGACGCCGGGGGGACCGACGAGGCACAGGATCGGACCGGTAAGCTTATTCGCCCGCTGCTGCACGGCGAGGTACTCGACGATCCGCTCCTTGACCTTGTCGAGGCCGAAATGGTCCTCGTCGAGGAGCGCCTGCGCGCCGAGCAGATCCTTCTTGATCTTCGAGCGCTTGCCCCACGGGATGCCGAGCATCCAGTCGAGGTAGTTGCGCACGACGGTCGCCTCGGCCGACATCGGCGACATCTGGCGCAGCTTCTTCAGCTCCGCCGTCGCCTTGTCGCGGGCTTCCTTGGAGAGCTTGGTCTTCTCGATCTTCTCTTCCAGCTCGGCCAGCTCGTCGCGGCCATCCTCGGAGTCGCCCAGCTCCTTCTGGATCGCCTTCATCTGCTCGTTCAGGTAGTACTCGCGCTGGGTCTTCTCCATCTGCCGCTTGACGCGGGTCCGGATGCGCTTCTCCACCTGCAGCACGGAGATCTCGCTCTCCATGAGCGACAGCACGCGCTCGAGGCGCTGCGCCACCGTGGGGGTCTCCAGGATGCCCTGCTTGTCGGAAATCTTGACGAGCAGATGCGAGCCGATCGTGTCGGCGAGCTTGGACGGCTCGTCGATCTGGGTCACGGCGGAGACGACCTCGGGCGAGATCTTCTTGTTCAGCTTGACGTAGTTCTCGAACTCCGAGAGCACCGAGCGCGCAAGCGCCTCGGCCTCGACGCGGTCGCCGAGTTCGTCGTGCAGGGCCTCGGCGGTGGCCTCGTAGTACTCGTCCGAGCGGGTGAAGCCCGTGACCTTGGCGCGGCCGACGCCTTCCACCAGCACCTTCACGGTGCCGTCGGGCAGCTTCAGGAGCTGGAGGACGGAGGCAAGGGTGCCGATCTTGTAGATCGCATCGGTGGCCGGATCGTCGTCGCCCGCGTTGATCTGGGTGGCGAGCAGGATGTGGCGGTCGGTGCGGACCGCCTCCTCAAGGGCGCGGATCGACTTCTCGCGCCCCACGAACAGGGGCACGATCATGTGCGGGAAGACGACGATGTCGCGCAGGGGGAGGACGGCGTAGGTGCCCGTCGTGCCCGGGACCACCGGCTGGCGCGATTTCGACTGTGACATGCTGACTTCCTCTCAGGGACGCCCGGGTTCGGCACCTCCAAGCATGGAGCGCGCCTACAGCCAGGGGCCGACCGGGCCGCGAGGGTCGGAATTTCGAAAACTTTGCGGCTGGTGACGCGGACCGGACCTCGAAGGAGCGTGCGGCCACCGCGCTGAGCCTGAGGTGGCTGCGGGGCGCAGCGTTTTCAAGATGTTCCCCGCAGCGCGCCCGGCCGGAGCCGGGCGCTTAACGCAACCCTACCAAGCGCTTACGCGCTGACGCTGGCGGGCGCTTCCTTGTTGCGGTCGCCGTGGATGTAGAGCGGGCGCGACTTGCCCTCGACCACCTCCGGACCGATCACGACCTGCTCCACGGACTCGAGGCCCGGCAGGTCGTACATCGTGTCGAGCAGGATCGTCTCCAGGATGGAGCGCAGGCCGCGGGCGCCGGTCTTGCGCTCGATCGCCTTGCGGGCGACGAGCGACAGCGCGTCGTCCTGGAACGTCAGATCGACGTTCTCCATCTCGAACAGCCGCTGGTACTGCTTGACCAGGGCGTTCTTCGGCTCCTGCAGGATCTTCTTCAGCGCGGCCTCGTCGAGATCCTCGAGGGTTGCCAGGACCGGCAGGCGGCCGACGAACTCGGGGATGAGGCCGAACTTCAGCAGGTCCTCCGGCTCGACCGAGCGGAAGATCTCGCCGGTGCGGCGGTCGTCCGGGGCCTGCACGGTCGCGCCGAAGCCGATCGAGGTGCCCTTGCCGCGCTGGGAGATGATCCGCTCCAGCCCCGCGAAGGCGCCGCCGCAGATGAACAGGATGTTGGTCGTGTCGACCTGCAGGAATTCCTGCTGCGGGTGCTTCCTGCCGCCCTGGGGCGGAACGGAGGCGACCGTGCCCTCCATGATCTTCAGGAGCGCCTGCTGCACGCCCTCGCCCGACACGTCGCGGGTGATCGACGGGTTGTCGGATTTGCGGGAGATCTTGTCGATCTCGTCGATGTAGACGATGCCGCGCTGCGCCCGCTCGACATTGTAGTCCGAGGCCTGGAGCAGCTTGAGGATGATGTTCTCCACGTCCTCACCGACGTAGCCGGCCTCGGTGAGGGTCGTGGCATCCGCCATGGTGAACGGCACGTCGAGGATGCGGGCGAGCGTCTGCGCGAGCAGCGTCTTGCCCGAGCCGGTCGGCCCGATCAGCATGATGTTGGACTTGGCCAGCTCGACGTCGTTGTGCTTCGTCGCGTGCGCGAGCCGCTTGTAGTGGTTGTGCACGGCGACCGAGAGGACCTTCTTGGCGAAGTCCTGGCCGATGACGTAGTCGTCGAGGACGCGGCGGATCTCCTTCGGGGTCGGCACCCCGTCACGGCTCTTCACCAGCGAGGATTTCGACTCCTCGCGGATGATGTCCATGCACAGCTCGACGCACTCGTCGCAGATGAACACGGTCGGGCCAGCGATCAGCTTGCGGACCTCGTGCTGGCTCTTGCCGCAGAACGAGCAATACAGCGTGCTCTTCGAGTCGTTGCCGCCAGTCTTGCTCATATCGGTCTCCGATTCCTCGCGTCCGCAGCCGGCAAGGGGGCGGACGCGCATCGTTTGAATGTAGGGGGCCCGTTTAAAGAAACAGTGTGCTGCGCGCCTTTGACCGAAGGGCCCGATCTCGGATGCAAACACGCTGCCGCGGCGGGATCAAGGCCGCGCCGCGGCGGTCAGGCGTCGCGGATCCGATCAGGCGGCTGCCGGCTCGGGGCGCTTCTCAATCACCTCGTCGATGAGCCCGAACTCCTTGGCCGCGTCCGCGGTCATGAAATTGTCGCGCTCAAGGGCGGTGTGGATCGTGTCGTAGTCGCGACCCGTGTGCTTCACGTAGATCTCGTTCAGGCGCCGCTTCAGCGCCTCGATCTCGCGGGCATGGATCAGGATGTCGGTCGCCTGGCCCTGGAAGCCGCCCGACGGCTGGTGGACCATGATCCGGGCGTTCGGCAGGGCGAAGCGATGGCCGGGCTCGCCGGCGGTGAGCAGCAGCGATCCCATGGAGGCGGCCTGGCCGACGCACAGCGTCGTCACCGGGCAGCGGATGAACTGCATCGTGTCGTAGATCGACAGGCCCGAGGTGACCACGCCGCCGGGGGAGTTGATGTAGAAGGAAATTTCCTTCTTCGGGTTCTCCGCCTCGAGGAACAGCAGCTGCGCCACGATCAGCGACGCGCCGTAATCCTCCACGGGGCCGGTGAGGAAGATGATGCGCTCGCGCAGCAGGCGGGAGTAGATGTCGAAGGCGCGCTCGCCGCGGCTCGATTGCTCGACGACCATCGGCACGAGCGCATTGTTGTAGACGTCGATCGGATCTCTCATCTCGTCCTGCCCAGGAGTGAGGCCCGGGGCTGCCGCGAATCAGGGCAGCCCCGGGCATGTCAGCGAACACCGGCGATGCTTAACCATCGCCTAACCCTTGCCCGCCGTCGCTCGGACAGGGCGGGACTCAGTCGGCCTTTGCCTCGGTCTTGGCCTCGGCCTTGTCTGCCGGCTTCTCGCCGGTCGTGTCGTCGTCATCTTCGTCTGCGAAAAGCGCCTCTTTCGAGACAGGCTCCTCGACGAGTTTGACCTGCCCGAGGACGTGGTCAACGACCTTCTCCTCGAACAGGGGCGCGCGGAGTTCCGCGAGCGCCTGCGCATTCTTCCGGTAGAAGTCCCAGACCTGCTGCTCCTGGCCCGGGAACTGCCGGACCCGGGCGATGAGGGCCTGGTTCACCTCCTCATCCGAGACCTTGATATCGGCGCTCTCGCCGACCTGCGCAAGCACGAGACCGAGCCGAACGCGACGCTCGGCGATCTTCCGGTACTCGGCCTGGGCCTTCTCCTCGGTGGTGTCCTCATCCTCGAAGGTCTTGCCGCGCGTCTTGAGGTCCTGCTCGACCTGGGCCCAGACCGCGGCGAATTCCTGCGCCACCAGGGACGGAGGCAGCTCGAAGGCGTACTTGCCGTCCAGGGCGTCGAGGAGGTCCTTCTTGAGGCGGCGGCGCGTGGCGGCTTCGAAGTCGCGGCCGATCGCCTCCGACACGGCCTCGCGGAGCTTCTCCAGCGACTCCATGCCCATGGACTTGGCGAACTCGTCGTCCACCTTGGCCTCGCCCGGCGCCTGGATCTTCGTGACCGTCACGTCGAACTCGGCGTCCTTGCCGGCGAGGTGCTCGGCCCCGTAGGATTCGGGGAAGGTGACCTTCACGAGCGGCTTGTCGCCGACCTTGGCGCCGACGAGCTGGTCCTCGAAGCCCGGGATGAACGAGCCGGAGCCGAGCTCCAGATCGATGCCCTCGCCCTTGCCGCCCTGGAACTCCTCGCCGTCGATGCGGCCGACGAAGTCGATGGTGACGCGGTCGCCGCTCTGGGCCTCCGCGCCCTCGTCGCGCTCGGCGAACGGGCGGCCCTGGCCGGCCATGCGCTCCAGGGCCTCGTCCACCTCCGCGTCGGAAGGCTTGGCGACGCGCTTGGTCAGGCTGACGTCGGAGAGGTCGGCGAGTTCGAAGCTCGGCATCACCTCGAGGGCGACCTTGAAGGCGAGGTCACCCTTGGCGTCCAGCGCCTTCTCGACCTCGGCCTGATCGCTCGGGAACTCGACCTGCGGCTCCAGGGCGAGCTTGAGGCCGTTGTCGGCGACGATCTGGCGATTGGCCTCGTTGACGGCGTTCTGCACCACCTCGGCCATCACGGAGCGGCCGTAGACCTTGCGCAGATGCGCGACCGGCACCTTGCCGGGGCGGAAGCCCTTGAGCTGCACCTTGTCCTTCATGCCGGACAGCTCGTTGGTCAGGCGCTCCTCGAGTTCCTGGGCGGCCAGCAGAACCTGAAACTCGCGCTTCAGCCCCTGGGCGTTGATCTCGGTCACCTGCATCGTCGTCGTCGCTCTTCAAAGAAACCTGGGTTCGCCGGGCGGGCCGGCGTCGTGCTCGCGCGGACCGGGATGCCGAGATGTCGGGTACGGGACGGAGGGTCCCGAGGGGACCGCTACCGCAGCAGACGTCCTGGTGCGGGCGGAGGGGCTCGAACCCCCACGTCTTGCGACACTGGAACCTAAATCCAGCGCGTCTACCAGTTCCGCCACGCCCGCGCGCGCCGACATCCGGCGCATCGCCGGCCGCCGGAAGCGCGCCCTATAGCATGGGCCGGCCGGCCCGCAGCAAAAAACTTACCCCTGTGGCGCGGGAGCCGACACGCCGCTATGGAGCGAACCCGTCGCGAGCCGCAGCCGAGATCCCATGCCGCCATCCCGCCCCGTGCCGCCGACCGATTCGCGCGCCGGCTCGCCGTCGCGCCGGAGCCTCCTCGCCACCGCCGCCGCCTTCGGGCTGGTGCCGGACGCGGCGCGGGCCCAGGCGCCGAGCCCGCCCCCCGGCAACGGGGCGGCGTCTCCGGCGCAACCGGAACCGGCCGCCCTGCCGGCGGCCCCCGGCCGGGCTCGGTTCCGGCCGGAGCCCGCGCCCGAAACGCCGGTCTGGTGCTTCGATGGCAAGGCCCTGCCGCCCGTCGTCCGGGTCAAGCTCGGCCAGCCGGTGCGGCTGAAGGTCGAGAACCGGACCGACAAGCCGCTCGCGTTGCACTGGCACGGGGTGCGCAACGTCAACGCCATGGACGGCGTCGGCGGGGTGACCCAGGCGCCGATCCCGCCGGGCGGCGACTTCCTCTACGCGTTCACGCCGCCGGATGCCGGCTCCTACCTGATCCGGCCGTTGGTCGTCGGGGGGTCGAGCGAACCGTCGGGGCGCGGGCTCGCGGGCATGCTGGTCGTCGAGGAGGCGAATCCGCCCGCCGTCGATGCCGATGTCAGCGTCGTCCTGCAGGATTGGCGGCTCGAGGATGACGGCACGCTCCTGCCCTTCGGGCAGGTTCCGCTCGCGGCCGCACACGGGCGCCTCGGCAACCTCGTCACGGTCAACGGCAAGCCGGTGCCGGGCATCTTCGAGGCCCGCCCCGGGGCCCGGGTCCGCCTGCGCCTCGGCAATGCCTGCAACGCCCGGGCGACGCGCATCAAGTTCGAAGGCGTCAAGGTCTATGTGGCGGCGGTCGACGGGCAGCCCACCGACACGTTCGAGCCGCTCCGGGCCACCCTGCCCTTCCCGCCGGGAACCCGCTACGACCTGCTCGTCGACCTGCCGGAGGAGGAAGGCGCCACCTGCGCGATCCACGCGCTGATCGGCAAGGGCCTCATCCTGGCCAGCGTCACCACGAAGGGCGCCAAGATCACCGAGAAGCGGCCGCCGATCGGGCCGATCGGCGAGAACAAGCGCCTGCCGGCCGAGGTCAAGCTCCAGAACGCCCTGCGCCGCGACGTCGTGATCACCGGCGGCGCCTTCGTGCCGAAGGACAAGGGAGGCGCCAAGGACGGTCCGGCGCCCGACGCCGTCTATACGGGCGATCCGCAGAAGATCTGGTCGGTGAACGGTGTGAGCGGCACCACGGGCCTCCAGCCGATCTTCTCGGTGAAGCGCGGCCAGGTCGTGGTGCTGGCCCTGCGCAACGATACCGCCTTTCCCCAGGCCCTGCACCTGCACGGCCATTGCTTCCGGCTGCTCCACCCCCTCGACGATGGCTGGGAGCCCTACTGGCTGGACACGTTCCAGCTCCTGGAGGGCAGGACCGCACGGATCGGCTTCCTGGCCGACAATCCGGGGCGCTGGCTGATCAGCGCCACGGTGCTGGAGCGGTTCGACACCGGCCTGTGGACCGTCTTCGAAGTCACCTGAGCGCGGATTCGACGAGGTCCCGGAGCACCGCCGGCATCAGCTCCGGGATGTCCTCGGCGATCAGGCCGGGACCGTGGCGCAGGCCGGCATCGCCGTGGAGCCACACCCCGGTGGCGGCGGCCTCGAAGGGGTCCATGCCCTGGGCCATCAGGCCGGCGATCAGGCCACCCAGCACATCCCCGGAGCCCGCAGTGCCGAGATAGGGGCTGCCGTGGTCGTTGATCGCCGCGCGGCCGTCCGGGGCGGCGACGACAGTATCGGCGCCCTTGAGGACCACGACGGCGCCGGTGAGTTCCGCCGCCGCGCGGGTCCGCGCGACCTTGTCGGCGGCGCCTGCCGCCGCCGTACCGTCGAAGAGCCGCGCGAACTCGCCGGCATGGGGGGTCAGGACGGCCCGGGCATCGCCATCCGCCAAATGGGCGGCGAGAAGGCGCGCCTGCCCGGCGAAGCTCGTCAGCGCGTCGGCATCGAGAACGAGGCCGCGCCCGGCCGCCGCCGCCACGGCGACGCGTTCCCGGGTGGGCTCGCCGGTCCCGAGTCCCGGACCGGCCAGAACCACATTCAGCCGCTCGTCGGTGAGCAGGTCGTCGAGGTCATCGGCACTCTCGCAAGGCCGCAGCATGATCGCCGTGAGATGCGCGGCGTTCTCAGCGAGCGCCGCGGGCGGCGACGCGACGGTCACGAGCCCGGCGCCGACCCGCAGGGCCCCGCGGGCGGCCAGCCGGGCGGCCCCGGTCTTCGTGGCCGGCCCGGACAGCACGAGGGCGTGGCCGCGGGTGTATTTGTGGCTCAATCCGCTGAGCCGCGGGAAGGCTCCGGCCCACAGGTCGGGCCCGTTCCGATGGAGCGGCGGGCCGACGGCCAGACCGACCGCGAGCGCCTCCGGTCCGGTCCCGATATCCGCGAGGCTGAGTTGCCCGCAGAGGCTGCGTCCGGGTTGGAGCAGGTGTCCGGGCTTGAACGCCACGAAGGTCACGGTCTCCACCGCCCGGATCGCGACACCTCGCACCGCACCGGTATTGCCGTCGATCCCGGTCGGCACGTCGACCGCGAGCACCGGGACCCCGGCGGCGTTCACCGCCTCGACGAGCGCGCGGGCGGCGCCGTCGAGATCGCGCGACAGACCGGCCCCGAACAGGGCGTCGATCACGAGGTCGCAGGACGGCAGCGGGCTGCCGTCGACCTGACGCACCGGTCCCGTCCAGGCCTCGGCGGCCAGGGCGGCGTCCCCTTTTAGCGCCGCACGCTCACCGAGAAGGACGAGGTCGACGCCGTAGCCGGCCTCCGCCAGCAGGCGCGCGGCCACGAAGCCGTCGCCTCCGTTGTTGCCGGGTCCGCACAGGACGACCGTCTTTCCGCCCGCCGGCAGGCGAGCCCGGGCGCGGGCGGCGACCGCGGCGCCGGCAGCCTCCATCAGCCGGAGGCCCGGCACGCCGCCGTCGATGGCTGCCGCATCGACCCGCCTCATCGCCGCGACCGTCAACAACCGCATGTCCGCCCTCCCCTCTGCCCGTGCACCGATCAGCCCTGACTAAAAACGCGCCAAAAACCGGAGAAGCGCCTGAAGGATGTGCGTGGATCGCACATGAAATAGGCACTATGGTTGGGCACGCCGCGAAAACGGCATGGCGGAGGCGTCACGAGGATGTTAGAAATGCCCGGCACCGCAGCGCAGGCCCGAGCGGCATGAAGAAGATCGAAGCGATCATCAAGCCTTTCAAGCTCGACGAAGTGAAGGAGGCGCTCCAGGAGGTCGGTCTCCAGGGCATCACCGTCATCGAGGCGAAGGGTTTCGGCCGTCAGAAGGGCCATACGGAGCTCTACCGGGGCGCCGAATACGTGGTCGACTTCCTGCCCAAGGTGAAGCTGGAGATCGTTCTGTCCGACGCCCTTGTGGAGGGCGCCGTCGAGGCGATCCGCAAGTCGGCCCAGACCGGCCGCATCGGCGACGGCAAGATCTTCGTCTCGACCATCGAGGAAGCGATCCGCATCCGCACCGGCGAGACCGGAACGGACGCGATCTGACGCGGGCCGTCCCGCTCCCGCAACGCTTCTCTGCCTAAGATTTCGCACTGCGCGAATGTCCGGCATCGGCGCGCTCCGCACTGGAGCGCCGCCTTCCACACCCCACATCATCGGGAACGGCTGGCCTGATCGGCCGCTTGAACCCGATGCAGGAGGATGTGCGATGGCCGCGACGGACCCGCGCGAGAGCGCCAAGATCTACGATCTGTCCGCGTTCCGGCGCTCGCGCCTGACCGCGCGGGCCGCTCCGGATGCGAAACCCGCACCCGTGCCGAGCCTCGGCGGCGGCGCGTGGTACCACGAGGCGGCGATCCGCGACGACGAGCGCCCGCGCCGATCCTGAGACCCGAAACTCGGGCGTTCCGCCCGTCCACGCACCCCGCGATACCCAGACGTTACAGGGCCGCCGAGCGGAGCTCGCTATCCTGGAGCGCTGGCACGGGTCACGGACCGGCCCACCCGATCCGGAAACGGCGAAGCCGGACCCGAGGGCCCGGCTTCGTTCGTTCTGTGAGAAGCTCTGACGCTTCCCCCGCGTCTTACGCGGCTGCAGCGGCCTCGGCCGGCACGGAAGCGATCGTCTTCAGCACCTGCGAGGCGATCTGGTAGGGGTCGCCCTGGGAGTTCGGACGGCGATCCTCGAGGTAGCCCTTGTAGCCGTTGTTCACGAAGGAATGCGGCACGCGGATCGAGGCGCCGCGATCGGCCACGCCGTACGAGAACTCGTGGATCGAGGCGGTCTCGTGCTTGCCGGTCAGGCGCATGTGGTTGTCCGGACCGTAGACGGCGATGTGCTCCTCGCGGGCGTTCTTGAACGCCTCCATGAGCTTCTCGAAATACGCCTTACCGCCGTGCTCGCGCATGAACGCGGTCGAGAAGTTGCAGTGCATGCCCGACCCGTTCCAGTCGGTGTCGCCGAGCGGCTTGCAATGGTACTCGACGTCGATGCCGTACTTCTCGCAGAGGCGCTGCAGGAGGTAGCGGGCCATCCACATCTCGTCGGCGGCCTTCTTGGAGCCCTTGCCGAAGATCTGGAACTCCCACTGGCCCTTGGCCACCTCGGCGTTGATGCCCTCGTGGTTGATGCCGGCATCGAGGCAGAGGTCGAGGTGCTCCTCGACGATCTTGCGGGCGACGTCGCCGACGTTCGAGTAGCCGACGCCGGTGTAGTACGGGCCCTGCGGCGCCGGGTAGCCGGAGGCCGGGAAGCCGAGCGGGCGGCCGTCCTTGTACAGGAAGTACTCCTGCTCGAAGCCGAACCAGGCGCCGGCATCGTCCAGGATGGTGGCGCGCTTGTTGGATTCGTGCGGGGTCACGCCGTCCGGCATCATCACTTCGCACATCACCAGCACGCCGTTCTTGCGGGCCGGGTCGGGGAAGTGGCGCACGGGCTTCAGCATGCAGTCGGAGCTGCCGCCCTCGGCCTGCTTGGTGGACGAGCCGTCGAAGCCCCACATCGGGAGCTGCTCGAGGGTCGGGAAGCTGTCGAATTCCTTGATCTGCGTCTTACCGCGGAGGTTCGGGGTCGGCGTGTACCCGTCGAGCCATATGTACTCGAGCTTATATTTGGTCATTCCGGTTCTCTCGTCCGTATCGATGCGCGACCTGGGCAACCCGGGAAGACGCGAACGGCTTGCCGCCTCGTCGACGGCTGCGGCCGCCTTCGCATGGATCGTGCCAGCAGGGCCATTGCCGGAGAACAACGGTGCCCTAGAAACGGTATGGCGCGATCACGGTTTCGAGATCGGACGCAATCGCGGACCGATCGTTCTATCCGGCCGCCGATTCCGGGGCCCGGCGGGTGGCAAGGCACGCCCGCGCCGGATATCAAGCCCCGCTTGCCGGCGCACGCGACCGCGTGCGGGTGCGCCCCGAGAGACGATTCAGAGATCCCTGGAGGATGCCCACGATGACCACTGCGGCCGAGGTGCTGAAGACGATCCGGGACAACGACGTGCGCTACGTGGACTTCCGGTTCACCGACCCGCGCGGCAAGTGGCAGCACGTCACGTTCGACGTGTCGCTCATCGACGAGGAGATCTTCGACGAGGGCACCATGTTCGACGGCTCCTCGATCGCCGGCTGGAAGGCGATCAACGAGTCCGACATGCTGCTGATGCCGGATCCGGTGACCGCCACCCTGGACCCGTTCTTCTCGGCCGCGACCATGTCGATCGTGTGCGACGTGCTGGAGCCGGCCACCGGCGAGCCCTACGGCCGCGACCCGCGCGGCACCGCCAAGCGCGCCGAGGCCTACCTGCAGCAGACCGGCATCGGCGACACGATCTATGTCGGCCCCGAGGCCGAGTTCTTCGTGTTCGACGACGTGAAGTTCGGCGCCGACCCCTACCGCACCGGCTTCGAGCTCGACTCCACCGAGCTGCCGACCAACGGCTTCACCGATTACGAGGGCGGCAACCTCGGCCACCGGGTGCAGACCAAGGGCGGCTACTTCCCCGTCCCGCCGCAGGATTCGGCGCAGGACATGCGCGGCGAGATGCTCGCGGCCATGCAGTCCATGGGCGTGAAGGTCGAGAAGCACCACCACGAGGTGGCCTCGGCCCAGCACGAGCTCGGCATGAAGTTCGACACGCTGACCCTGCTCGCCGACCACATGCAGATCTACAAGTACTGCATCCACAACGTCGCGCAGAGCTACGGCAAGTCGGCGACGTTCATGCCCAAGCCCGTCTACGGCGACAACGGCTCGGGCATGCACGTCCACCAGTCGATCTGGAAGGACGGCAAGCCGGTCTTCGCCGGCGACAAGTATGCCGGTCTCTCCCAGGAGTGCCTCTGGTACATCGGCGGCATCATCAAGCACGCCAAGGCGCTGAACGCCTTCACCAACCCGTCGACCAACTCGTACAAGCGCCTGGTGCCGGGCTACGAGGCGCCGGTTCTGCTCGCCTACTCGGCGCGCAACCGCTCGGCCTCCTGCCGCATCCCGTGGACCAAGAGCCCGAAGGCCAAGCGCGTGGAGGTCCGCTTCCCCGACCCGATGGCGAACCCCTACCTCGCCTTCTCGGCGCTGCTGATGGCCGGCCTCGACGGCATCCGCAACAAGATCGACCCGGGTCCGGCCATGGACAAGGATCTCTACGAGCTGCCGCCGCGGGAGCTGAAGAAGATCCCGACCGTGTGCGGCTCGCTCCGCGAGGCGCTCGCCAACCTCGACAAGGACCGGGCCTTCCTCAAGGAGGGCGGCGTGTTCTCGGACGACCAGATCGACTCGTTCATCGAGCTGAAGATGACCGAGGTGCTGCGCTACGAGATGACCCCGCACCCGATCGAGTTCGTGCAGTACTACTCGCTGTAAGGTGAATGCGGGCCGGGCACGATGCCCGGCCCGGATCTCTCCCAGGCCGGGGCCTCTCGCGGGGCCCCGGCCTTTTTCTTGGGGACGTTCCGCCGTTACCCATCCCCTCCTGATGTTGCGGCGCCGTCAGCACGAAGGCCGGGTCGGGACCCGCGCGGCCCCGGGAATGCCCAGGCGGCCGGCCGCCCAGGCGCTAGCGGTCACACGGAGCCCGCCCGATGCTTACCCTCGACCACCTCGTCGTCGTCGCGCCCGATCTCGCGGAAGGCGTGGCGCATGTCCGGGATTGCCTCGGCCTGACGATGCCGGAAGGTGGGCGCCACCGGGAGATGGGCACCCGCAACCATCTGATGCGTCTCGGCGACGCCACGTTCCTGGAGGTGATCGCTGTCGATCCCGAGGCGCAGGCCCCGCCGCGGGCGCGCTGGTTCGGCCTCGGCGATGCCGCACGGGTGCGGGCCGACTGGGATTCGGGCCGGCGGCTGCGCGGCTTCGTCGCCCGCACGGACGATCTCGACGGCGTTCTCGCCGCCCATGGCGCGCTCCTCGGCGCGGCGGCGACGATGACCCGCGGCGACCTGTCCTGGCGCTTCGCGGTGCCCCCGGGCGGAGCGTGGCCGGCGGACGGGGCAGCGCCGTGCGTCATGGATTGGGGGCAAAGCGGGAATCCGGCGGGGCGGATGCCGGATCTCGGCGCCGGTCTGGAGGCGCTCATCCTGACGCATCCGGATCCCGACGCCGTCACGGAGCTGCACGCCGCGCTCGGCCTCGCCGATCCGCCGCGGGTCGTGGCGGGCCCCGGCCCGCGCTGGACCGCCCGGATCACGACGCCGTCCGGCCCGCGGACGCTGACCTGAGCACGACGGACCCTCCTCGCCGGCCTGATCGGGTGGGTGACCGGCGAGGAGGGACTGGCCGGGACCCGGAAGCCCTGGCAACCACAACTTACCAGCGACACATCGCGGTGCGGTGACAGGAAAGTCTCACTCCGCACAGGAAGTGTGCAGAATCCTCCTCCTCCTCAAGTATGCGCGAAGATGTCGGTCTCGGGCCAGCCGTCGAGATCGAGGCGGGCCCGGGTCGGCAGGAAAGCGAAACAGGCGGCCGCGAGATCGCTGCGCCCTTCCCGGGCCAGCATCGCGTCGAGCCGGTCGCGGGCCGCGTGGAGGTGGAGCACGTCCGACGCCGCGTAATCGAGCTGGGCCTGCGACAGATTCTCAGCGCCCCAATCCGAGGATTGCTGCTGCTTCGACAGGTCGACGCCGACGAGTTCGCGGACCACGTCCTTGAGGCCGTGGCGATCCGTATAGGTCCGGGCGAGCTTCGAGGCGATCTTGGTGCAGTAGACCGGCATCGGCATCACCCCGAGCGCCCGATACAGGACCGCCACGTCGAACCGCGCGAAGTGGAAGATCTTGAGGATTTCCGGATCAGCCAGGACGCGCTTGAGCATCACCGGCTCCGGACCGTCTTGCGGGATCTGGACCACGTCGGCCGTCCCGTCGCCGGTGGAGAGCTGCACCACGCAAAGACGATCCCGATGCGGGTTGAGCCCGAGCGTCTCTGTGTCGATGGCCACCGCCCGGCCCGCATCGTAATCGGCGGGCAGGTCGCCGCGGTGGAGACGTACGGTGGGGCTCGGCATCTTTTTCGGACCTTACGGGTTTTTCGGCCGGTAGCATCGGCGTCCAGTGCCGGCAAGCGGTCGGCCGGACGCCGGCGCGGCGGATGGAGAGGCGGATCATGACGGCAGCCGAGGTGATCGCGACGCTGGGGCTGAAACCCCATCCCGAGGGCGGCCATTACCGCGAGACCTTTCGCGATCCCCGCACGGTGGAAGGGCGCTCGGTCGGCACGGCAATCTACTTTCTGCTGGATCTCGGCGAGGTCTCGGCGTGGCACCGCGTCGACGCCACAGAGATCTGGCACTGGCATGCCGGCGCGCCGCTCGTGATCACCACGAGCCCCAACGGGCACGACGCCACGGCCCAGCATCTCGGCCCGGATCTCGCCGCGGGGCAGCGCCCGCAATGCGTCGTGCCGACCGGCCACTGGCAGACCGCCACCAGCCTGGGCGCCTGGACGCTCGTCGGTTGCACGGTCTCGCCGGGCTTCGACTTCGCCGGCTTCGAGATGGCGCCGCCGGACTGGCGGCCGACGCCGCGGCGCTAGCCTCGCTTCGGCGCCGTCCGCGACGTCCGCGACGTCCGCACCGCCGTGAGCGCCCCCGCCACGATGAGCAGGCAGGCGACCGCCAGGGCGGGGCTCGGGCTGGCATAGCCCGCCGCCACCAGGATCAGCGTCGAGAGGACCGGCGCCGCGTAGGCCGTGACACCGAGGAGCCGCACGTCGCCGCGCTTGCAGCCGATATCCCAGAGATAGAAGGCCGCCCCCACGGGCCCGAGACCCAGCAGGAGCACGGCGCCCCATTGCACCGCATCGGCCGGCCAGACCGTCGCCTCGAAGGCCAGATGGCACGCGAGGCTGAGCGCCGCCGTGGCGAGGCAGAACCCTGCGACCGCGTCGGTCGGCACCTGCCCGACCCGGGCCGAGAGCACCGAGTATCCGGCCCAGACGAAGGCCGCCGCCAGGGAGGCCGCGTAGCCCGGCAGCGCGCCCGCAGCGAAGGTGAGATCGGCCCGTCCGGCGAACAGGGCCGCGACGCCGGCGAGACCGAGGACCGCCCCGATGAGATGGCCCGGGCGCAACCCGCCCGAGCCCGGCAGGCGGGCCGAGAACAGGACGATCAGCAGCGGCCAGAGATAGTTGATCAGCCCGGCCTCGGCCGGCGGCGCAAGGCGCAGGGCGCTGAAGTAAAGGGCGTGGTAGCCGAACAGGCCTCCGACCCCGAGCAGCCAGACCGGCCAGGGCTGGATCAGGGCGCGGGCGCGGCTCGGCCGGATGATCCAGGTCGCGCAGCCGCACAGGCCGCCGATCAGGAAGGTCATGGCGGCGAGCTGGAACGGCGGCACCGTCCCGGAGGCGGCCGTGAACAGGGCGAGCAGCGACCACAGCAGGATCGCACCGAAGCCCGCGACAGTGGCGGTTGCGCTCTGCGTGCGAAAGGTCGAGATCGATGCAGGCGCGGTCATGGCGTGCCGCTATCACGCCGCTTCCGAGTCGGCGAGACCGGGGTCACGCCGCTGTCACCGTGGCCCTCTACCGGCGACCTGAAACGGGAGGTTCGCGATGCGTGCGTTCATGATCGGGCTGGGGCTGCTCCTGGGAGCGGGACCCGGCCTCGCCGGCGAGGCCGCCCAGCTCGGGCCGCGGCCCTTCTACCTCGTCGACCAGCTGAAGCCCGGCCCGCTCAAGGACACGCTCGCCGCCTGCGGAATCGACCGGACCTACACGCCCAGGGCCTTCTCGATCTCGCATCGCGGCGCACCGCTGATGTTTCCGGAGCATACACGGGAGGGGGTGCTCGCTGCCGACCGGATGGGCGCCGGGATCATCGAGTGCGACGTGGCCTTCACCAAGGACCGCCAGCTCGTCTGCCGTCACAGCCAGTGCGATCTGCACACGACCACCGACATCCTGGCCCGGCCCGAGCTCGCGGCGAAATGCACGCAGGGCTTCACGCCGGCCGATCCGGCCACCGGCCGCAAGGCCTCGGCCAAGTGCTGCACCAGCGACCTGACGCTGGACGAGTTCAAGTCGCTGAACGGGAAGATGGACGCCGCCGATCCGGACGCCACCAGCGTGACGGCCTACATGAACGCGACCCCGCGCTGGCGTACCGATCTCTACGCCGGCACCGGCACGCTGATGTCCCACAAGGAGTACATCGCGCTGGTGAAGGGGCTGGGGCGGAAGTTCACCCCCGAATTGAAGGCCCCCCAGGTGCCGATGCCGTTCGACGGCACCTACACCCAGGACATGTACGCCCAGCAGCTGATCGACGAGTACCGGCAGGCCGGCATCCCGGCCTCCGACGTCTATCCGCAGAGCTTCCAGCTGCGGGACATCCTGTACTGGCTGGAGAAGGATCCGGATTTCGGCCGCCAGGCGATCTTCCTCGACGACCGCGACGAGACCGCGAAGGGCTTCGACCCGGAGAAGCCCGCTACGTGGCAGCCCGGCATGACCGAACTCGCGCAGAAGGGCGTGAAGATCCTGGCGCCGCCGCTCTGGATGCTGGTGCGGCCGGGGCCTGACGGGACGATCGAGCCCTCGACCTACGCCCGGGAGGCGAAGAAGGCCGGCCTGGGCCTGATCGCGTGGTCCCTGGAGCGCTCGGGCCCCCTGAAGGGCGGCGGCGGGTACTATTATCAATCGATCAAGCCGGTGGTGACCGGCGACGGCGACATCCTGCGGCTGCTCGATGTCCTGCACGGGCAGGTGGGCGTGCTGGGCGTCTTCTCCGACTGGCCTGCGACCACGACCTTCTACGCCAACTGCGTCGGCGCGCCCTAAGGGGTGCGGCTCAGTCGGCCCACAGGGCCACGAGGGAGAAGACGCCGGCCATCATGAAGTTGACGATGAGGAAGCCGGTGATGATCAGGGCGAGCGTCATGAGCGTTGTCTCGGGGTGAGCGATCCGGAGAACCGGCAGCAGCCCCTTGGGGCGCTGCCGGGGATGGGCGTCTCAGAGCGGGGAGAGCAGCAGGACGAGATGACCCAGATGGCCGAAATCGAGCGGCTTCCAGCCGAACCATCGCTGAAGCGGCACGTAGATCACGCACTGCACCCCGGCACTTCCGAGCATCGCCAAGACGAACCATCCCCAGTCCTGCGTGACCATCCCGATCGTGGCCGCGAACATCGCCGTCGTGGCGAAGATGAACGTGCTGGCGTTCCCCGGCCGCGGCGTGATGACGTCCGACATCGTCGATCTCCCTGATAGCGGTCAGCGGGCGCGGCAGTTCGGGCCGTACCAAGTCATGGTCCGGCGATCCATGCCGCCATCGGACGAGGCGCCGCAGATGGGGAAGCGGGGGTCGCCGCTCCGCTGCAGGCTAGCGATCTTGTAGAGATCCTGCCGGGCCTCGCGGCGGCGGTTCTGCTCGGCGAGCTGCGCCTGCCAATACAGGTTGCTGTTGGCCTGGGCGACGGCGCGCTGCTGATGGAGGCCCATCATGCACTCGGCAAAGCCGTCGGTGTCGGGCTCGAAGCCGAAGGCGTAGCACTGGTTCTGATCCATCGCGTGGCGCTCCTGCGGCGTGACGCAGGCGGCCAAGCCCAGGGCGCAGGCCGCGGCGAGACCGAGCTTCGCGACGGTGGGCAGCGTGCGGTTGAGGCTGCCCTCGCTCTGGCCGGCACGCGAAGCCGTGTCGCGCAAAGAACTGTCCTGGCCGCCACCGATAAAATGAACGCCGAATTTACCGTGAAACCAGTTGTTCATGACGCCCGGGACCTCGATTTCTGTCGGCAGGACCATCCGCGAGCCGATGAAAGAAGGTCTATACGAGGCAGGTCGAATTGTTCGTGTCGCAGGACACGCGGGCGCCGGGGCCGATCGCTGCCCGCAATGCCCGTTATCCCGAAGCCGCGCGGAGACCGCGCAGGCCAGGTAGGACTTTCGTCAGGCTTGCCGGGTCGGATCGTCCGCGTCGCCGATCTGCGGGATCCGCGCGGCGTCCGGCACTCGGGCGATCAGCGGGCGCCGCCGGACTCTCTCCGCGGCGACGGTCTGCACGGGCGAAGCGCGCCCCGATGGGGAACGGGCGGCGCGCCGGCTGCGCGGCGCACGCGATGAGGTGCAGCCCGAGGCGGCCGTCATCGAAGCGATCGGGCGCGAGAGGGACCGGCCGCGGGGGCCTCGGCCCTGCGTCGGGCGCGCCGGATCGATCCGGCGCGCCCGCTGGCGATCAGACGAAGTGCTGGCCGCCGTTGATGGTCAGCGTCGAACCGTTCACGAAGCCGGCCTCGTCGCTGGCGAGGTACTCGACCGCGTGCGCGATCTCGCTGGCTTCGCCCAGGCGACCCGTGGGAATCGTGGAGATGATCTTGTTGCGGATCTCCTCCGGCACCGCCATCACCATCTCGGTGGCGATGTAGCCCGGCGCGATCACGTTCACCGTGATGCCCTTGGACGCGCTCTCCTGCGCCAGGGCCTTGGCGAAGCCGATCACGCCGGCCTTGGCGGCCGAGTAGTTGGTCTGGCCGGCCTGGCCCTTCTGGCCGTTGATCGACGAGATGATGATGATGCGGCCGAAGTTGCGGCTGCGCATGCCCTCGATCAGCGGACGCGTGCAGGTGAACATCGAGTCGAGGTTGGTCTTGATGACCGCCTGCCACTTGTCGAAGGTCATCTTGTGGAAGGCGCCGTCCCGGGTGATGCCGGCATTGTTCACCAGCACCTCGATCGGCCCCAGCTCGGCCTCGACGGCCTTGATGCCGGCCTCGCAGCTCGCGAGATCGCCCACGTCGAACTTGAAGACCGGGATGCCGGTCTCGGCCTTGAAGGCGTTGGCCGCCTCGTCGTTGCCGCCGTAATTGGCCGCAACCCGATAGCCCTTGTCCTTGAGCCGCTTCGAGATCGCCGCGCCGATACCGCGAGTGCCGCCCGTGACCAGGGCGACGCGTCCTTGAGCCATTGTTTCCTCCTGTTCGCATCCCGTGATGCCGCGTGCGGATGGCGTCCGCACGCGAATTTTTGTGATCTCGGCCTTAAGTCTAAGTTGTCCAGCGGGGCTGACGCCCCGCTGCGATCAGGTCCGCTCGATGCACATCGCGACGCCCATGCCGCCGCCGATGCAGAGGGTGGCGAGGCCCTTCTTGGCGTCGCGGCGCTTCATCTCGTGCAGCAGCGTGACGAGGACGCGGGCGCCGGACGCGCCGATCGGGTGGCCGATGGCGATGGCGCCGCCGTTGACGTTCACCTTCGCGTCGTCCCAGCCCATGTCCTTGTTCACCGCCAGCGCCTGGGCCGCGAAGGCCTCGTTGGCCTCGATCAGGTCGAGGTCGGACGGCTTCCAGCCGGCCTTCTCCAGGGCCTTGCGAGAAGCCGGGATCGGGCCGGTGCCCATCACCTTGGGATCGACGCCCGCGGTCGCCCAGGACTTGATCTTGGCGAGCGGGGTCAGGCCGCGGCGCTCGGCCTCCGAGGCCGACATCAGCACGAGGGCGGCGGCGCCGTCGTTGAGGCCCGAGGCGTTGGCGGCCGTCACGGTGCCGTCCTTGGCGAAGGCCGGCTTCAGCTTGGCCATGGCCTCCAGGGTGGCGCCGTCGCGGATATACTCGTCGGTGTCCACGACGGTGTCGCCCTTCTTGCCCGGCACGGTGACGGGGACGATCTCGTCCTTGAAGCGGCCCTCCTTGCGGGCGGCCTCGGCCTTGTTCTGCGAGCGGGTCGCGAACTGGTCCTGCTGCTCGCGGGTGAGCTGGAAGGCCTGGGCGACGTTCTCGGCGGTCTGACCCATGTGGTAGCCGTTGAAGGCGTCCCAGAGCCCGTCCTTGATCATCGTGTCGACGAGCTTGACGTCGCCCATCTTCTGGCCGCCGCGCAGGTACTGCGCGTGGGGCGAGAGCGACATCGATTCCTGGCCGCCGGCGACGATGACCTTGGCGTCGCCGTTGGCGATCTGCTGCATGCCGATCGCGACCGTGCGCAGGCCCGAGCCGCAGACCTGGTTGAGGCCCCAGGCGGTGGCCTTCTCGGGAATGCCGGCCTTGATGGCCGCCTGACGGGCGGGATTCTGGCCGGCGCCCGCGGTGAGGACCTGGCCAAAGATCACCTCGTCCACATCGTCGGGCGAGACCTTGGCCCGCTCCAGGGCGGCCTTGATGGCGGTCGCACCGAGCTCATGGGCCGGCACCGCCCCGAAGGCGCCGCCGAACGAGCCGACCGGCGTGCGCGCGGCCCCGACGATGACGATCTCTTCGCTGCCTGCCATGTGAACGTTCTCCTCTCGCGAGCCGGCGCGCCTTCCACGTTTTGGGGCGCGCTCTGTGCCGGCCCTGGGATGAAGGGCTTGAGATGGGCGAAGTCAAGGTTGTCTATCAAAGCGCCAAAACGTGCCGATGACGCGTCCGCGAAACTGAAATGGCGCTCCGGCCCCACACCCTCTGCATTATTCTGCGTTGAAGAGGTGCAGTTTGCTGTTTTCTGCGCCCCGGGAAGGCTTTAAGGATCGTGCTGCGGGCGCGAAGACAGCCCCGCCAGACTGCACCGCGCGTCTGCAACGCCCCCCGGTCCCGAGTCCAGAAAGGCCGTTCCCGATGGCGGATACCGTCAAGGCCACCCAGACCGTCATCAAGAAGTACGCCAACCGGCGCCTCTATCACACAGGTACCTCGACCTACGTGACGCTGGAGGACCTCGCCACGATGGTCCAGAACGGCGAGGATTTCGTCGTGTACGACGCGCGCACCGGCGACGACATCACCCGCTCGGTCCTCACGCAGATCATCTTCGAGCAGGAGAACAAGGCCGGTGCCGAGAACCTGCTCCCGGTGGCCTTTCTGCGCCAGCTGATCCGCTTCTACGGCGACAGCATGCGCACAATGGTGCCGAGCTTCCTCGAATTCTCGATGGCGAATTTTGCCAAGGATCAGGACGGGCTCCGCGAGAAATTCGCTCAGAGCTTCGGTCCGTCGGCGTTCCAGAACGCGATCGAGCAGCAGGTGCGCACCAACATGAACTTCTTCGGCGACGCCATGAAGATGTTCACGGGCTTCGGGCCGCCCGCCCCCGGGACGCAGCCGCCGGCGCCGACCCAGCCCACGCCCTATGCCGGGGGCGAACTGGACGATCTCAAGCGCCAGATGCTGGAGATGCAGCAGCGGCTCGAAGCGCTGGCGAAAAAGTAAATTCCCGTCGGCGCGACCGAACAAAGGGTTGACGATTAGTAAACACCGGCCCCACCTTTGCAACATCGGCACGGAAACGTGCGAAAGGTGTGCGCATGGTGCGTATCGGAACAGTCAGCCGTCTCGGCCCGACACAGGTCCGCTCCACCCGGCGCAAGCCGGTGTCGGAGCCGGACGCGTCTCCGGAGCCGGCCGAGACCGCAGCCCAGGCGCTTGTGGTGATTGACGGGGGGCGGTCCGAGGGGGAACCGGAGGGTCGGTCGGCGGATCGCGCGGGCCGAGGAAGACCCCGCGCCGGCTTTGTCGCCCAGCTGCTCACGGCCGACGATCCGACGCTGCTGCCGTCACGCCTGACACGGACCCAGATGGCCGCCGCGCGCTACGCGGAGGCCGCGCGGCGCCTCGCCTGAGGCGCCGCTTTCGCGAGGCTCAGGCCTCGGCGGACTTCACCTTGAGAACCTGACGGCCGCGATACATGCCGGTCTTCAGGTCGATGTGGTGCGGACGGCGCAGCTCGCCCGAATCCTTGTCCTCGACATAAGTCGGCGCCTTCAGGGCGTCGGCCGAGCGGCGCATGCCGCGGCGGGAGGGGGAAGTCTTTCGCTTCGGAACGGCCATGGCAGGATCCTTCGTGACGCCGCGGACAAAGCGGCGCGCGGGCGGCTCCTCAATCGAGGATCGCCACGCACACCGCGGGATACGGATGAGGGCGGGCTTATAACTCCGGCGCCGGCCCGTGGCTAGGGGTGCAGAACCACAACCGTTAAGCGCGGGCGTTAAGCGCGGGTTCAAGCAGGCCGTCGCAGATCTGCCACGACGGCACCGCGCAGCGGGCCGCGTCCTTCGGGAGAACGCCATGGCTTCCTCCACCAAGACCCTCGCCCTTCTCGCCCTCCTGTCGAGCCTCGTGGCGGCCCCCGCCCTGGCGCAGGCGCCCCAGACGCCGACGACCGCAGCGCCGACGGCCCCCGCGAAACCCATGGCACCGAGCGCACCGGTGGCCGGATCGCCCAACGCCGCAAAGGGCGCGCTCATCGACCTCAACAGCGCCAGCACCGAGGAACTCGACGCCCTGCCGGGTATCGGCGCGGCGCGCGCGGCCGCGATCATCAAGGGGCGGCCGTATCGCGGGAAGGACGATCTCGTCTCCAAGAAGATCATCCCGAAGACCGTCTACGACGGCATCAAGGACAAGGTCATCGCCAAGCAGAAGTAGCCGCTACTCGGCGATCGCCCCCTGAGGCATGGAGAAGCCGGGGGGCGTCTTCGGGGCCGCGGCGGCCTTCGGCGCCGCGTGCCGGGGCGCCTTCTTGCGGGCTTCGGCCTTCGGCTCCTTCGGCGCCTTGACGGCGGGCGGGGTCTCGCAGGCGCGGAAGGTGAGCTGCGCCAGCGGCGTGCCCTCCTCGGTGACGATCGCGATCGGATCGGGGAAGGTCGGCAGCGTCGGCTGCCAGCGAATCGGGCCGCCGAGCATCGCCTCGATTCCCGCCGGGGCGCCGCCGCGCCGCAGCGTCGTGAAGTCAGGCCCGTAGGCGGTGGCGACCTTCCCGGCAATCACGACCTGCAGCACCTCGTTCAGTTCGGGCGTCAGCGGCCTGAGCGGGTTCGTCGTGCGGATCTGCCCGGACCGCGTGATCACCATCTTGAAGCCCTTGCCGCTCTCGAAGCGGGCCGCCTGGGTCCCACAGGGCTGCTCGAGGGTCGGGCCGGCCGCCGGCGTCGGGCTCGTCGCCTGAGGGGCACTCGGCTCCGGGGCGGGAGCCGGCGCAGCGGGCGCGGTCTGTGCCGGAACGTCCGGCGCAGGCGGCTTTCCGCCCGGCGCGGCCGAAACGGATTGCGCCATCGTCAGGTAGAGGGGGCCGGCCAGCAGCAGACCGGTCGCCCCGCGCAGGCTCACCGTCATCGGCTGCCTCCGGACGGATCGCGGTGGAGCGCCTCGCTGCGCTGCGTCCTGTCGAGGGCGCGGATCGGTTCCAATTCCATCGCTTCCAGATCGAGCACTCGCGGATCGAGCACCTGTGCGCTGCGGTCGATCGGGCTCCTGCGGGGACCGACCGAGCCGATGAGCAGATCCTCGTCCTCAAGATCGAGGTCGGAGCCCATGCGCAGGGGCTCGCGCCGGCCGCGAGCCACCATCGCGGCGACGGCGACGACGGCGATGGCGAAAACCAGGATGGCCAGGATGATGAACAGGCGCTCCATAAGGCGGCAAGCTCTAACCTGCGGTTCAGGCCGCCGCCACCCCGTCGCGTGTCCGATCGCGTCCCCGATCGCGTGCGGAACGCTCCTTGCGTGCGCCGCCGGACCGGGTAGATGCGGGCAGACCGGAGCCGGGACCGACCGATGCAGCACGAGCCGAGCCGCGAGCCCGAGGAACTGGAGGCGCACCTCCTCGGACTGATTGAGGCTGCCCGGGAACAGGCCCGGGAGGACCCGTTCCGCAATCCCGTCCTGGCGGTGACCCTGGCGATCACCCGGCGGTTCGACAGGAACGAGATCTCGGCAGGCGACCTGGACGGCCTGTTCGTGCGCCTGCGCGCCGAAGCCCTGGCAGCCCGGGCGGAGCGGCTGCGGGCCTATGTCGGGCTCGATGCCAGCCCCGAGGATCCGCAGGCGGGGATTCCCGCCCGTCTCGTGGCGGCAATCCCCGACCGGTCGGACAGCGTCGAGGCCTTCGCGGCCCTCATCCACCGCACCGCCTTCGCGGTGGTGTTCACCGCCCATCCCACCTTCGGCATGCCCCGGGCCGTCGCCGGCCTCCTCGCCGAGGCCGCGAGCCTGCCCGACGCTGCGGCCCGCGCCGGGCTGATCGAACGGGCGGCGACTTTGTCCACGCGGCCGGACGCGCCGATCACCCTCGATGTCGAGTTCGAGCAGGCCTGCGCGGCGGCCAATAACGGGCGGCTCGCCCTCGACGCCTTCAACGGCGCCCTGCTCGACGCCGCCCGCACCCGCTGGCCCGACCGCTGGACCGAACTGACGCCCCGCCCCTTCGCCATCGCCAGCTGGGTCGGCTGCGACACGGACGGGCGGACCGACATCGGATGGTGGGACACTCTCCGCTACCGGCTGATCTCGAAGCGGATGCAGTTCGACCGGGTGATGCGCGATCTGCCCGCGAGTCCCGCGTGCCGGGAGGTCCGTGCCCTCGCCGAGAACGCGCTGGCGGCGGTGAACCGCCAGCTCACCGTGGCACCGCGCCTCGGCGACCAGCCGTCCCTCGAGGCGGTGCACCGCTTCGCCCTGGCCCTCATCATCGAGCGCGAGCGCGCCCAGACCGACGCGGGCGCCCTCGTCGCCGCGCTGACCAAGGCCCTCGAGGCTGCCGACGACGGGGCCGACAGACGGCGGATCGCGGTCCTGCGCGCGGGCGTCGCGACGCACGGCCTGTCGAACGCCCTGCCGCATTTCCGGCTGAACGCCAGCCAGATCCACAATGCGGTACGCCGGGTGATCGACCTCGAAGGCGAGCCCACCGACGCGGCCCGGCGCCGCTCGCACCTCGCGACGATCCACACCCTGCTGAACGATGTCCGGCCGGTCGCCGTCGATTTCGGGGCGCTCGCGGCCGAGCGGGCCTCGGCCGCCCGGCTGATGATGACGATCGCCCAGATCCTCAAGCACGTCGACGGCACCCATCCGGTGCGCTTCCTCATCGCCGAGACCGAGACCGGCTACACCCTGCTGGCCGCCCTCTGGCTGGCGCGGCACTACGGCATCGCCGACAAGCTGGAGATCACGCCGCTGTTCGAGACGGCGAGCGCCCTCGAACAGGGCATCCGGGTGCTCGACGACGCCCTGCGCAACCCCCACTGGCGCCAGTATCTCAAGCGCATCGGCCGGCTGACCGTGCAGTTCGGCTATTCCGATTCGGGCCGCTATGTCGGCCAGCTCGCGGCGACCTTCTGGATCGAGCGGCTGCGGCTGCGCATCACCGAGATGCTGGTCCAGAACGGCCTGTCCGACGTCGAGCTCGCGATCTTCGACACGCACGGCGAATCGATCGGGCGCGGCGCCCATCCGACCTCCCTGCGCGACCGCCTCGCCTACCTCGCCCCCGAGGATGCGCGGGACCGCGCCCGCAAGGCCGGCATCCGGGTCCGGCTCGAATCGAGCTTCCAGGGCACCGACGGCTACCTGCTGTACGGCACCGAGGCGCTGGCCCGCGCCAGCGTCGCCCGCATCGCCGAGCACGTCTACGCGCTCGACGTGACGGAGGAGGATTCGTTCTCGGACTACGCCCTGAACGACCATCCCAAGGCGGCCGACGCCAAGGTCGATCCGATCTACGCCGAGCCGGATTTCGCCCTCGAATTCTTCACCGCGGCCCGCCAGGACATGGAGGCGCTGGTCGACGATCCGGGCTACGCCGCCCTGCTCGGCACCTTCGGCCCGAGCCTGATCGACCGGACCGGCTCACGTCCGGTGGCACGCCAGACCGACAATGGCGGCCCGGCGCGGATCACCCATCCGCGCCAGATGCGGGCGATCCCCAACAACGCGATCCTGCACCAGCTCGGCTTCCTGGCGAATTCCCTGCACGGGATCGGCCGGGCCGCCCAGCGCGGCCCGGACCTGTTCCGCGACATGCGCCGCGATTCGGTGCGCTTCTCCCGGGCCTTCCGGCTGGTGCAGCACGCCGCCTCGGTGGGCGACCTCGACGTGCTGCGCGCCTATATCGACACCCTCGATCCGGCCGTGTGGCTGGAGCGGGCGCGGCGCACGCAGAAGGATTTCCGCCGGGACGAGCTGGTGGTGATCTCCGGGGCCCTGGAGCGCCTCGACCTCGCCCCCGCGCTCCGGAACCTGTTCGGACGCCTGACCCGCGACTGGCTCGCCCTGCGCGCGGCCGCCCCGGACCTTCCCGCCATGTCGGCGCGGCTGACCCTGCTCCACGCCCTGCGGCTCGCGCTGATCCACCGGATCTGGTTCCTGGCGGTGCACATCCCGGGTTTCCGGCCCCAGGCGGGCATCTCCCGCGAGCAGCTGCTGGAGCGCTTCCTGCGGCTGGACATCGACGGCTGCCTGAAGCTCCTCGACGCGATCTTCCCGATCACGCCGGATCCGACGCTCGGCCTGAACTTCGGCGAGCCGGCCGGCCCGCGGGACGTCGGCACCTACGAGGCGGAGCACGCCAACCTGTTCCAGCCGATCCGCCGGATGTTCGACCAGGTCCGCGAGATCTCCGGGATGATCCAGCACGAGGTCGGCGCGTTCGGATGACCGCGACGCCGTCCCGCAGGCCGGGGCCGGACGCGCGATCTGGCCCGACCTCGGCGCCGGCCTATATCGTCGACCATGGAACAGGTCGTCGTCTGGTTCGATGGAGGCTGCCCCCTCTGCCGGCGCGAGATCGCGCTGATGCGCCGGCTGGACCGGCGCGGCGCGATCACCTTCGTCGACGTGGCAGAGGATGCGGACACCTGCCCGGCCTCGCGGGCGGACATGCTGGCGCGCTTCCATGCCCGCGAGGGCGAGTCCGTCTTCACCGGCGCCGCGGCCTTCGCGGCGATGTGGCGTGCGATCCCGGTTCTGCGCCCGCTCGGGCTCCTCGCGCGGTCGGGCCGCGTCCTGCAGGTCCTTGGGCGTCTCTACGGCGTGTTCCTGAGGGTCAGGCCCCGGCTGCAGCACCTCGCCCGGCGACTCGAACGGCCCCGGGCCTCAGCCTGAGGCGGGGATCCGCGGAGACGCGCTCACGCGACCTCCACCTGCAGGATCGTCCCGCGAATGGCCGTCACCCGAACCCGTGCCCCGGCCGGCAGATCGGGTCCCTCGACCCGCCAGAGCGTATCGTCGAAGCGGATGCGGCCAGCCCCCTGCACGATCGGCTCGTCGAGCACGCCGGCGCGCCCGATGAGGCCCCTGTCGGCGCGGTTCAGCGCGGGAGCCGGCGGTCCGGCACCCCGCCGCTGCAGGCGCGCCGCGACGGCGACCAAGCCGACGGCCAGCACCGCGAACAGCAGGGTCTGACCCTGCCAGGGCAGGGGCAGCGCGGCGGCGGCCACGCCCGTCGCGACGGCGGCGAGGCCGAGCCAGATCAGGAAGACGCCGGGCAGCAGGATCTCGGCCCCCGCCAGGGCCAGCCCGGCGATCACCCAGCTCCAGGCGGGCCCGAGAGCCGCGACGGCGTCGGCGACGGAGGCGGGCATCGCCGGCGTCAGGTCCGCGGCGGGGCGACGTTGGGCGGCGTTCCGGTGCGCCTGGGCGCCGAGGGACCATCGCCGAACACGGTGCGGGTGAGTTCACCGATCCCGCCCAGGGTGCCGGCGAGAGCCGCCGCCTCGATCGGCACCACGACCACCCGCTGGTTCGGCGCGGTGGCGATCGCCCGTACGGCCTCGACGTATTTCTCGGCCACGAGGAAATTCGCCGCCGCGATGTCGCCCTCCGCGATCGCCCGGCTGACCATGCCGGTCGCCGCCGCCTCGGCCTCGGCGGAGCGCTCACGGGCCTCCGCGTCGCGGAAGGCGGCCTCGCGCCGGCCCTCCGCCTCCAGGATCGCCGATTGCTTGCGTCCCTCGGCCCGGAGGATCTCGGCGGCGCGCTGCCCCTCCGCCTCCAGGATCGAGGCGCGCTTCTCGCGCTCGGCCTTCATCTGGCGGGCCATGGCCCCGGCGAGATCGGCCGGGAGCACGATATCCTTGATCTCGATCCGGTTGATCTTGACGCCCCAGGGCGAGGCCGCCGCATCCATCACCCGGAGCAGGCGTTCGTTGATCTCGTCACGGTGGGCGAGGAGCTGGTCGAGATCCATCGCGCCGACCACGGTGCGAATGTTGGTCATCGTCAGGGTGGTGGCGGCGAGGTCGAGGTTCGAGACCTCGTAGGAGGCGCGCGCCGCGTCGAGCACTTGGTAGAACACCACCGCGTCGATGGTGACGCCGGCATTGTCGCGGGTGAAGGCCTGCTGGCTCGGCACGTCGATCACCTGCTCCATGACGTTCACCCGCCGGCCGATCCGCTCGACGAAGGGGGTGATCAGTCCGAGGCCGGCATCGAGGCTGCGGGCGTAGCGGCCGAAACGCTCCACCGTGTAGACGTAGCCCTGTGGGACGATCTTCACGCCCGCGGCCAGGGTGATGACCGCCAGCGCCGCAACGCCCACCGCGAAGACGCTCAGCCCGAACGGCAGCCCCATCGACACCCTCTCCGTCCCGGCCGCGCGTCCGGCGCGCGAGACGCAGCCTAGCAGGCCGAGGCGCGCCTCGCGACCGCGGTCCTGGACAGCCGAGAAACGGGGCCGCCGCGGCCCGGCGTGAACGGGCCCCCATTCATTTCGATCATCTTTGGTTCAGGCCGCGGCGCTTAGGAAGTCGGCAAGCGTCGCGTTCGTCGTCGCTCCAGACCCTCCAACGCAACGCTTGTTGAAGAAACATTCGGCATGATCCCCGCCACCCTCGCCGCGGAAAGAAGTTCTTTCGCGCCGCTGCGGGCGGCAGAAATCCCCACCCAACCGGATCCGGTGCGCGCGTGAAGATCGCTGTCCTCGCACATCTGAAATACCCGATCGGCCAGCCCTATGCCGGCGGCTTGGAGATGCACACGCATCTCCTCACCGTCGCGCTGAAGCGGCACGGGCACGACGTCACGCTGTTCGCCAGCCGGGGCTCGGACCCGGCGCTCGATCCCGTGATGCTCTGCGATCCCACCGGGGACGCCCTCCTGGACCCGGACCGCGAGGAGGCGATCGACCGGGCGGAGCACGAGGCCTACCGGCGCATGATGGAGATGGTTGCGGCCGGGGGCTTCGATCTGGTCCACAACAATTCCCTGCACGCGCTGCCGCTGCGCGAGAGCACCCGGATCGGCCTCCCCTGGGTGACAGTGCTGCACACGCCGCCGTTCGAGTCCCTGGTCGCCGGCATCGTCGACGCCGATCCCGACATGGCCTTCCTCGCGGTCTCGCCGTCGCTGGCGCAGGAATGGGCGCATCTCGTCCCGAACGCGCAGGTGGTCGACAACGGCGTCGATCTGTCGACCTTCGTGTTCTCGGAAGTAGCCGACGTTCCGGCCTTCGCCTTCTGGTCGGGCCGAATCGTGCCCGAGAAGGGTCTGCACCTCGCCATCGACGCCGCCCGCGCCGCCGGGCTGCCGCTGACCTTCGCCGGCCCGAAGCTCAATCCCGGCTACTGGGCCGCCGAGATCGCCCCACGCATGGGGCCGGACCTGACGCATCTCGGCCATCTCGCGCACCGGGATCTGGCCCATCATCTCGGCCGGGCGCGGGTCGCGATCGTCTCGCCCCGCTGGGAGGAGCCCTTCGGCCTCGTCGTGGCGGAGGCGCTCGCCTGCGGCACCCCCGTGGCCGCCTTCCGCCGTGGCGCCATGCCCGACATCCTGGACGCGTCCTGCGGCCGCCTCGCCCGTCCGGACGATCCGCAGGATCTCGCAGTGGCCATCCGGGAGGCCGCCGGCCTGTCGCGCCGGGCCTGCCGCGACCGGGCCGAGGCGCTCTACGACGCCACCGCCATGACAGGACGCTACCTGGAAGCGTACGATGCGGTGATCGCGCGCTGCGCCGAGCGGGCGCGGCCCGCCCTGCGCGTCGCCGGAGGACGCGGCTGAGCGGCGCAGATACGCGCGCCGTGCCGCATTTCCGCACCCGAGCCCGGAGCCCGGCGGCTCGACGCCCCGCCCCCGACCTCCGCGGCGCATGACGGTGCCACGGGAGACCTGACATGACCACGGACGCCGACCATCCGGCCCCCCTGCCCTGCGTCGTCTGCATTCCCGCCCGGAACGAGGCCGAGCGCCTGCCCCGCCTGCTCGCCTCCCTGGCCGCGCAGGAGGGCGTCTCGGCACGGGCGCCCCTCAGGGTTGTGGTTCTCACCAACAACTGCACGGACGGGACCGTCCAGGCGGTGCGGGACGTCGAAGCCTCCGGCATTCTCGCGACCCTCGCCCTCCGCCTGACCGACGTCGAGCTGGCCGGCGCTGAGGCCCATGTCGGCACGGCCCGGCGCATGGCGCTGGAGGCCGGGGCCGACTGGCTGGAGGCCGACGGACAGCCGGACGGAATCCTCCTCACCACCGACGCGGATGCCCGCCTGCCCGCCGACTGGGTGACGGCGAACCTGCGCGCGTTGGAGGCCGCGGACGTCGTCGGCGGCCGGCTCGTGATCGACGAGGACGGCACCGCCGATCCCGACCTCGTGGCTCTGCACGCACGCATCGAGCGCTACTGGTCCGGTGTCCGCCGCCTGGAGGATCTCCTGGACCCGCCGCCGCACGATCCCGCCCCCCGCCACGGCGACCATACCGGGGCGAGCCTCGCCGTTCCGGCCGTCCTGTACCGGGCGGTCGGGGGACTGCCGGCGCTGCCCTGCGGCGAGGACAATGCCCTCGTCGGGCTCCTGCGCGCCAACGGGGCGCGCCTGCGCCACTGCCCGGAGGTGCATGTGCTGGTCTCGTCCCGCCATCAGGGGCGGGTCTCGGGGGGCATGGCCACCGAGATGCTGCGCCGCGCCCGTGTCCTTCACGGAGAGGCCTACCTGCTGCCGGAGGCCGCCCATTGGCAGGCGCTGATCCTGCGCCGGGCGGCGCTGCGCCGGGCCTTCCATCTGGACCCCGAGGCCCGCGTCGCAGCCTGCGGGCGGCTCGGGCTTGCCCCGGAGGATCTCGCCTCCGTCGGCGCCTGCCCCAACGACATCGCCTTCGTGGAGCGGGCCGACCGCATCCTCGAATCCCGCAGCGCGCCGGCGCGGGAATGTGCCCTGGATCAAGCGGTCGCGGATCTCGACGCCCTCGCCCTTTCCCTGAAGGCCGCCGCGTGACCCGCGGCATCGGCTGGTACGTCCACCACCAGGGCGCCGGCCATCTCCAGCGCGCCCGGGCCGTCGCGGGGGCCCTGCCTCGATCCTGCACGATCCTCGGTACGCTCGCCGGCTTCGACACCGCCGGCCTCGACGTCGTCGACCTGCCCGATGATCGCCCCCTCGGCGCCGCGGCCTTCGACGGCCGGGACGGCGAGGCCGAGCGGCCGGAGTCGCTCCACTACGCCCCTCTGAACCATCCCGGCATCCGCGCCCGGATGGCACGCATCGCCGCCTGGGCGGAGCGAACGGACCCGGCCCTGCTCGTGGTCGACGTCTCGGTGGAAGTCGCGCTCCTGGCGCGCCTGCTGTCGGTGCCGACCCTGGTGGTGCGGCTTGCCGGAACGCGGACCGACCGGCCGCACCTCGAAGCCTTCCGCAGCGCCACGCGACTGCTGGCGCCCTTCCCCGCCGCGCTCGACGGGTCGTCCGTCCCGGACTGGGTCCGGGCCAAGACGCTGTATGCGGGCTTCCTCGGCGCTCCGGCCCAAGGGCTCACCGAGGGCAGCCGGGACATCGTGGTGGTGTTCGGCCGCGGCGGCACGGGGGGCAGCCTCGCGGATCTCGCCGCGGCGGCGCGGGCGGTGCCCGACCGGCCCTGGCACGTCCTCGGGCCGGTCTCGGGCAGCGGCGAGACGCCGGACAACCTGCACCTGCACGGCTGGGTCCCCGACGTCGAGGCGCGGGTGGCGCAGGCGGCGCTACTGGTTGGCGGCGGCGGCGACGGTGTGGTCGCGCTCGCCGCCGCGCAGGCGAAGCGCTTCCTCTGCCTGCCGGAGGAGCGGGCCTACGGCGAGCAGACCGAGAAGGCGGAGGCGCTGGCGCGGCTCGGCGCCGCGATCGTCCATCCGGGCTGGCCCCCGGCCTCGGCCTGGCCGGGCCTGATCCGGGACGGCCTCGCCCTCGACCCGGCGGTGATCGGCGCCCTGCACGATCCGGATGCGGTCCGGGGCTGCGCAGCGGCGATCGAGGCGTTGGTGCGGCACCTCTGAATGATCGGCCCGCGACGGTCCGGGGCGGGCGTCCTTGCGGGCGCAGCGAGGCGGGAGAGCGAACTCCGTCTCTAAACGCACCGCCGCCGAAGCGAAGCTCGCTCCGGCGGACGTGTTTCAGGTTGGGCTCAGGAGATCAGATCGAGCTTCGCGGCCTCGATCCCGTCGGCGCGGATCGCGTCCGGCAGCGAAGAGAAGTCACGATATCCCGCCTCGCGCGCCATCGCGTCGAGGGCCGTCTGCTCGTCATCGGCCGCCCCGGTCCAGAGCACGGCGCCGCTCTTTGTCTGCCTAATCTGGAAAATGCTCATCGATCCCTCCCCGGTCGCGAAAAGACCTTCACGGTATTAACGTCGCCGTTCGTCGCCGGTTGCAGGGGGACCGAACGCAACAGCCGCGGTTCGTCGGCGCCAATCCCCTGCGGCGCGAGGCCCGGCGACGGCATCGCGCAATGGCGCTATTCTCATCCGCATCCAGGATGACTCGCCATGAAAACGCCGACCTGCCCGGCGAGGGAGAGACAAGATCAATCGAGCGCCGATTGTGAGGCCCCCGTCGTGAAGTATGTCCGTTGGCGCGCGTCCCGCCTCAGTCTCCTGTGCGGGCTCGCGATCCTCGCCGCGGCGCCGGCCCGGGCCGTCGAGACTGCCGCCGTTCCCGACGCGGCCGCCATCGCCCCGGCGGTGACCGTCGTGCCGGCCGAGAGCCGCGAGATCGTCGAGCGGGCCGTCGTCACCGGCACGCTGGTCCCCCGGGACGAGATCCTCGTATCCCCCGAAGTCGAGGGCCTGCGCATCACCGACCTGCTCGTCGAGGAGGGCGACCGCGTCACCAAGGGGCAGGTCCTCGCCAAGCTGTCGCTGGAGATGATCGCCACGCAGGAGGCCTCCAACGCCGCGGCGATCGCCCGGGCCGAGGCGGCCATCGTCCAGGCCCGGAGCCAGATCGTCCAGGCGGAGGCCGCCAACGTCGAGGCGCGGCAATCCCTGGAACGCGCCCAGGCGCTGGCCAAGACCGGCAACGCCACCGCGGCCGTGCTGGAGCAGCGCGTCTCGGCGGCCCAGGGGGCGGAAGGGCGCCTCGCCGCCGCCAAGGGCGGTCTGCAATCCGCCCAGGCCGACCTCGCCACCGCCCGCGCCGCGGGCTCCGAGATCGCCCTGCGGCGGGCCCGCACCGATATCCGCGCCCCCGAGGCCGGGATCATCAACCGCCGCACCGCCCGGATCGGGGCCACCGCCACCGCGGCGGCCGAGCCGCTGTTCCGGCTGATCGCCCGGGGCGAGATCGAGCTGGAGGGCGAGGTGCCCGAGACGTCCCTGGCGCGCCTCCAGGTCGGCAATCCGGCGAGCCTCGACCTCGACGACGGCCGCCGCCTCGCCGGCACGGTGCGCCGGGTCTATCCGGAGGTCGACCGGGCGACGCGGCTCGGCAAGGTGCGCATCCGCCTCGGCGACGATCCGGCCCTGCGCATCGGCGCCTTCGCCCGCGGCAACGTGGAGATCGCGCGCCGTACGGGCATCGCCGTGCCGGTCTCCAGCCTGCTCTACGCCGCCGACGGCCGCGCCAGCGTCCTCGTGGTGAAGGACGGGCGCGTCGAGGCGCGGGCCGTGACCACGGGCCTCTCCGCCGAGGGCTTCACGGAGATCCGCGCGGGCGTCGCCGCCGGCGAGAGCGTCGTGGCCCGCGCCGGCAGCTTCCTGCGCGACGGCGACCGGGTACGCCCCGTGCCGGCTGCCGCCAGCAGCACGCCGATCGCCGACGCGGCCCCGCGGTAGGACGAGTCGAAGGATCCGGCCATGCGCCTCAACGTCTCCGCCTGGGCGATCCGCAAGCCCCTGCCCTCGGTGGTCCTGTTCCTGGTCCTGATGATCCTCGGGCTCGTGAGCTTCCGCTCGCTGCCGATCACGCGCTTTCCCAACATCGACATCCCGATCGTCTCGGTGACGATCACCCAATCGGGGGCGGCCCCGTCCGAATTGCAGACCCAGGTGACCAAGTGGGTCGAGGATTCGGTCGCCGGCGTGAAGGGCGTCAAGCACATCCTCTCGACGATCACCGAGGGCACCTCCACCACCACGATCGAGTTCCGCCTTGAGGTAAACCAGGATCGGGCGACCAACGACGTCAAGGACGCCATCGCCAAGATCCGGCAGAACCTGCCGCGCACCATCGACGAACCGATCGTCTCCCGCGTGGAGATCGCCGGCCTGCCGATCATGGTCTACGGCGCCTCCGCGCCCGCCATGACCCCCGAGGACCTGTCGTGGTTCGTGGACGACGTGGTCGCCCGCGGCCTGCAGAGCGTGAAGGGCGTCGGCGGCGTCGAGCGCCTGGGCGGCGTCGCCCGGGAGATCCGCGTCACCCTGAAGCCCGACCGGCTGCTGGCGCTGGGCATCACCGCCGCGGACGTGAACCGGCAGCTGCGCCTGACCTCGGCCGACATGGCCGGCGGCCGGGCCGAGGTCGGCGGCCAGGAGCAGTCGATCCGGGCGCTCGCCGCCTCGGCGAGCCTCGAGACGCTGGCCAAGACCTCCATCGTCGTGCCGGGCAACCGCAAGGTCCGCCTCGACGAGCTGGCGACCCTGTCCGACACCGCCGAGGAACCCCGCACCTTCGCGCGCTTCAACGGCGAGCCGGTGGTCGCCTTCGCGATCTCCCGGGCGAGCGGCGCCAGCGACGCCGACGTCTCGGTGGGCGTCGCCAAGAAGATCGCGGCGCTCCATGCGGCGAACCCGAACGTGCGGTTCGACCTGATCGACACCAGCGTCGTCAACACGATCGGCAACTACCACTCGGCCATGATGGGCCTGATCGAGGGCGCAGCCCTCGCGGTCGTGGTGGTGCTGCTGTTCCTGCGGGACTGGCGGGCGACGCTGATCGCCGCCGTGGCGCTGCCGCTCTCGGTGCTGCCGACCTTCTGGGTGATGAGCGCACTCGGCTTCTCGCTCAACGCCGTGAGCCTGCTGGCGATCACCCTGGTCACCGGCATTCTGGTGGACGACGCGATCGTGGAGATCGAGAACATCGTCCGGCACATGCGGATGGGGAAGTCGCCCTACCGCGCATCCCTTGAGGCCGCCGACGAGATCGGGCTCGCGGTCATCGCCATCACGGCGACGATCATCGCGATCTTCTCGCCGGTCTCCTTTATGGGCGGCATCGCCGGCCAGTATTTCAAGCAGTTCGGCCTGACCATCGCGGCGGCGGTGTTCATGTCGCTGCTCGTGGCGCGGCTGATCACGCCGCTGCTCGCCGCCTACTTCCTGCGCGACCACGGGCCGGACCACGAGCGGGACGGCTTCGTGATGCGCGGCTACACCCGCCTCGTCGCCTGGTCGGTCCGGCACAAGTTCATCACGCTGGTGCTCGGCATCGCGTGCTTCGCCGCCTCGATCGCCTCCACGGGCCTGCTGCCCGCGGGCTTCCTGCCGGCGGAGGACCAGGCCCGCACCCTGTTCGTGGTCGAGCTGCCGCCGGGCGCCCGGCTCCCGGACACGGTCCGGGTCACCGACCGCATCGAGGAGAAGATCCGCGCGCTGCCCGAGGTGAAGAGCGTGTTCGTGGACGGCGGCCGCCAACTGCCGGCCAAGAAGGAGGTGCGGCTCGCGAGCCTGACCATCAACCTCACCCCGAAGAACGCCCGCCACAAGACCCAGAAGCAGGTCGACGCCGAGGTCGCGGCGATCCTGCGGGAGGAGCCGGACCTGCGGTTCTGGGCCCTGCGCGAGGGCGGCCAGCGCGATCTCGCGCTGATCATCGCCGGCCCCGACAAGGCCGTGGTGGCGGAGGTCGCCGCCAAGCTCCAGCGCGAGGCCCAGCGGGTCCCCCACCTCGTCAACGTCATGTCGACGGCGCCGCTCGACCGGACCGAGGTGCGGATCCGGCCGAAGCCCGCGGTGGCGGCCGACCTCGGCGTCAGCACGGACACCATCGCCGAGACGGTGCGGGTCGGCACGATCGGCGACATCGGCATGAACCTCGCCAAGTTCAACGCCACCGACCGGCAGGTGCCGATCCGCGTGCAGCTGCCCGAGCGCCTGCGCGGCCGGCTCTCCGATCTCGAGACCCTGAAGGTGCCGGTCAAGGGCGGGGCCGCCGTGCCGCTCGCCACCGTCGCCGATATCAGCCTCGGCCAGGGCCCGACCGGCATCGACCGCTACGACCGCGCCGTGCGCGTCGCCCTCGAGGGCGACATGCAGGGCACCGATGCGCTCGCCGAGCTGATCACCCAGGTGATGAACCTGCCGACGGCCAAGAACCTGCCGCCCGGGGTGACGATCAGCCAGACCGGCGACGCAGAAGTCATGGGCGAGGTGTTCGAGGGCTTCGCGCTCGCCATGGGCGCCGGCCTGATGATGGTCTTCGGCGTGCTGATCCTGCTGTTCGGCAACTTCCTGCAGCCGCTGACCATCCTGTTCTCGCTGCCGCTCTCCATCGGCGGCGCGATCCTGGCCCTGCTGATCTGCCACATGCCGATCTCGATGCCGGTGGTGATCGGCATCCTGATGCTGATGGGCGTCGTGACCAAGAACGCCATCATGCTGGTGGATTTCGCCGTGGAGCAGATCCGCGCCGGCGTCGACCGGAACGTCGCCATCGTGGATGCGGGCCGCAAACGCGCCCGACCGATCGTGATGACCACCATCGCCATGGCGGCCGGCATGGTGCCGTCGGCGATGGCCTACGGGATCGGCGGCGAGTTCCGCTCGCCCATGGCGGTGGCGGTGATCGGCGGCCTGATCGTCTCGACGGTGCTGTCCCTGGTCTTCGTGCCGGCGATCTTCGTCCTGATGGACGACCTGTCGCGCCTGCTGAAGCGCCTGTTCGGCCGCTTCGTGGGCGAGCGCGACGACCCGGAGGATGCCACGACCTTCGACCCGGCCCATCCGGCCAACGACGGGCATCCGCTGCCGCCGCGGATCGCCGCGGAATAGGCCCCCCGCGGCGCGGTGCATTGCGTCCCGCGCCGCGATGGGCTGTGACTCCCCCCATCGAATCAACGGAGACGCGCTAAACGATGTCGGGTGGTCACGGGGCGATCGAAGGGTCGAACAAGCGCGTGGCGCTGCTGATCTCGGTGCTGGCGCTGTTCCTCGCCTTCAGCGAGACCCTGGGCAAGGCGTCCCAGACGGAGTCGATCGGGGCCAATGTGGAGGCCGCAAACCAATGGGCCTATTTTCAGGCCCGCACCATCCGCTCCACGGTGCTGAAGACCGCCGACGAGGCCCTGGCCCTGCTTCCGCCGGGACCGAACCAGGACGCGATCGCCGCCAAGCGTGCCGAGTGGGCCAAGACCCTGACGCGCTGGGAATCCGAGCCCGCCACCGGCGAGGGGCGCAAGGAGCTGACCGCCAAGGCCCGCGCTTCGGAAGGCCGGCGCGACCTCGCGCTGCTGCGTTACCACCATTACGAACTGGCCTCGGCGGCCTTCCAGATCGGCATCGTGCTGGCATCGGCCGAGGTCATCACCGGCATCACCCTCTTGGTCTTCGCCGGCGGTTTCCTGGGTCTCGCCGGAGCCGCACTCCTCGGCTTCGGCTATCTCGCGCCGCATGCCCTGCCGTTCTTCCACTGAGGAATCGCCCCGCGAGTCAGCGGCGTAACGCCACCCTCGCGTCCGATTGATCGGCCGCGCCCGTCCATGGGCTGGACGCGCGCGCCGGAAGCTGATCGTTTCGGCACATTCCAGGGGGGAATGATGTCAGCTCATTCGGAAGACCAGGGCCGCCTGACGCGGCTCGCCAGCGCGATCTTCCTGCACACCGAGCACGCGATCTACGCGGCGCTCGGTCTTCTGCTCGCCCTCACCGCCATTGTCGCGCTGGTCGATGCCGCGGGGCTCACCTGGGAGGCCATGCGGGCGCTCGGCGGCGCCCAGCAGATCCTGGAGGTGATCGACCGGCTGCTGTTCCTGCTCATGCTGATCGAGATCCTGCACACGGTGCGGGTCTCGATGCGGTCGGGCACCCTGACCTGCGAGCCGTTCCTGATCGTCGGGCTGATCGCCTCGATCCGGCGCGTCCTGGTGATCACGCTGCAATCCTCCGAGATCATGCACGCCAAGGACTGGTCGCCCGAGAAGCAGGCGCTGTTCCAGGCGTCGATGATCGAACTCGGCGTGCTGGCGGGGCTGATCCTCACGATGGTCTTCGCGATCTTCCTGCTCCACCGCGCCCGCGACGACGGGCGGCCGGCCGGCGAGGAGAAGCCCGCCGGCGAATCCTGACGCGGCTCACCCGCTCCGGGTCGCTTCGCTCCGTCCGCGATGACGGAGCGAAGGCCGCATGCGTGCTCAGTTCATCCGCAGGATCGCCGCGTTGAGGAGCGTCGCGAAGCCCACCCAGGCGGCGTAGGGCACGAGGAGCCATGCGGCGATCCGGTCGAACCGCCAGGCCAGCCGGATGGTCCAGAGCACCATCACGAGCAGCATCGCGACGACAATGAGCCCCGCGCCGATCGCGTGGGCGGTGAAGAAGACGGGCGTCCAGGCGGCGTTGAGCACCAGTTGCACCAGGAAGGCCGTCAGGGCGAGCCACCAGCCCGTGCGGCTCGGTCCGGTGCGCGGCATAGTGCCGAGCAGCCGCCAGAGTGCGATCGCGATCATCGTGTAGAGGATCGTCCACGCGACCGGGAACACCCAATTCGGCGGGTTGAAGACCGGCTTGTTCAGGCCGGCATACCATCCCGGGATCTCGGCCTGGGTCGCCATCGAGCCGACCACCGCGGTGGCCGCCACCGGCAGGATCGCGGCGGCGAGCCGTAGCCAGCGCGACAGAGGCGCCCCCTGGGGGACGTGTATGGCGGCCGTCATGATCGTTCGTCTCCACCGGGCAGGGCTTGCGGGCGTGGCTTGCAGGCGCGGGTTGCGGGCGTGGCTTGCCGGGGCCAACGCGCCGTGGCACGCGGCCGTCTCCATCCGCCGAGAATCGCCAGATGTCACTGCCTAACGCGCCGCAGGGTCCGTCGGATAGCCGCAGCGACGCTGCGCCGGGATTCACGCCCCGAACCCTCGCGGCCCAGGCCATGGGCCGGATCGAGCCCGGGACGCGGGCGGTGGTCATGCCGCTGCACGTCTCGACCACCTTCATCCGCGATCCCGACAACGGCTACAGCTCCGGCTACAGCTACGCGCGGCCCGACAACGCCACGGTGCGCGAGGCCGAATCCGTCCTGGCGATGCTGGAGGGTGCGGAGGCCGGCGCGCTGCTGTTCGGCTCCGGAATGGCGGCGGCGACCGCGGTGTTCGGCGCCCTGGAGCCCGGCGACCACGTGGTCGCCGGCACGGTCATGTACTGGGCGCTGAAGCGCTGGCTGCGCGAGGAGGCGCCCCGGCGCGGCCTGACGCTCACCTTCGTGGACACGGCCGATCTGGATGCCCTGCGCGCCGCGGTCGCGCCCGGCCGGACCCGGCTCGTCTGGATCGAGACCCCCGGCAACCCGCTCTGGACGGTCACCGACATCGCCGCCGCCGCCGAGATCGCCCACGCGGCGGGGGCACGGCTCGCCGTCGATTCCACGGCCGCCTCGCCGGTGCACACGCGTCCCCTGGAACGCGGTGCCGACATCGTGATGCACTCGGCCACGAAGATCCTGAACGGCCATTCGGACGTCGTGGCGGGCGTGCTGGCGGGCGCGCGGGCCGACGCGTTCTGGGATCGGATCCGGGGGATCCGGGCCGGCAGCGGCGGTATCCTCGGGCCCTTCGAGGCCTACCTGCTGATGCGCTCGCTCCGGACCCTGCACCTGCGGGCCGCGGCACAATCGGCGGGTGCCCTGCGGCTCGCCGAGCGCCTGAGCGGGAACCCGCTCGTAACCCACGTCCTCTATCCGGGACTGCCGGACGATCCCGGGCACGCGATCGCCCGCCGTCAGATGCGGGACGGCTTCGGCTTCATGCTGTCGATCCGGGTGGCCGGCGGCGAGGCCGGCGCCATCGCCACGGCGGCGCGGGTGCGGCTCTGGAAGCGGGCGACCTCCCTCGGCGGCGTCGAGAGTCTCATCGAACACCGCGCCTCGGTGGAGGGCCCGGGCAGCCCCTGCCCGCCGGATCTCCTGCGCCTGTCCACGGGCATCGAGGACACGGAGGACCTGTACGGCGATCTCGACCAGGCTCTGCGCAGCGCCCACGGGGGCTGATTGTCGAGGGCGGTTGGTGCCGAACGGGTTCCTGGCGCGTTGTGCCGGCAGTTCCGACGGCGCACGCCGCCACAGATCGCGAGTCCGACGACATGACGACCCGTTTCCGCGCGATGGTCCCCGGCACCTTCGCGCTGCTCACCCTGGCGCTCGCCCCGCTCTCGGCGCGCGCCGACGCCGTCCCGACTCTCGATGTCGAGCGGACCTGCCAGTCGGCGCAGGTCACCAACACGTCCATCAGCGACAAGGCGAATTACGACGGCTGCCTCCGCTCCGAGCGCGAAGCCCGGAAGGAGGCCGAGCGGCACTGGAGCAGCTACACCCCCGCCGCCAAGCGCCAGTGCGAGGATCAGTTCAAGGCAGGCGGCTATCCGTCCTACGTCGAGATGGTGACCTGCCTGGAACTCGCCTCCGGCACCGTGCCGACGCAGAGCGACGAGGGCGGCCGCGCGGTGGGCGGTCCGGGCTCGCCGCGGGACGTGAAGGTACAGCGCGAAGGCGCCGCCAACCTCACCAAGGAGCCGCCCGCGAGCCAGCGCACGGATCCCATGAAGGTGCTGGAGAACAAATAGGCCCGCGCGCCGGAGACCGTCCCGGCCGCGGCGGGCGCCGACGAGCCATTCTCCCGGCGCCTAGGCATAGGACCGAGGCGGCGTGCTAAGGGCGGTCATCCCCGCCTTCCCGCACGCCGCCCGGATCCGTGAACGCCCTCGCCATCATCGCCCCGATCTTCGGGATCGTCCTGATCGGCTGGGCGACAGCCCTCGCGGGCCTTCTCTCCGACAAGGTGAGCGACGGTCTGTCGGAATACGTCTTCGCCGTCGCCGTCCCGGCCCTGATCATCGCCACGCTGACCAAGCCCGGCATGAGCGGGACCGTCACATGGTCCTACTGGGTCGCGTATTTCGGCGGCGCCGCGATCTCGTGGTTCGTCGGCACGCTGATCGCCCGGCGGCGCGCCGGGATCGAGCGGCGGGGCGCCATCCTGCACGGCTTCGCGGCGAGCCAGTCGAACACGGTGTTCGTCGGCGTGCCGATGATCCTCCAGGCCTATGGCGAGGAGGGCGCCTTCCCGCTGTTCATGCTGCTCGCCGTCCACCTGCCGCTGATGATGGGCAGCGCCACCTTCCTGATCGAATCCGATTCCGGCCTGCCGGTCCTGGCGCGGATCCGGGGGCTCGCCCTGGTGCTGCTGCGCAACCCGATCTTCGTGGCGCTCCTGATCGGCATGGCGATGAAGGGGCTCGGTCTCGCGCCGGTCGGCATCGCCCGATCGCTCATCGACGCCTTCGCGGGCACCGCCTCCACCTGTGCGCTGGTGGCGCTCGGAGCCGGCCTGAAGCGCTACCGGGTGCTGTTCGACCTCAAGGGCGCCCTGGTCATCGCCCTCCTGAAGAACCTCCTGCACCCGCTGGCGGTCTGGATCCTGGCCTTCCACGTCTTCGCGATGCCGGCCGCCTATGCGGGCGTCGCGACCCTGTTCGCCGCCATGCCGGTGGGGATCAACGCCTACCTGCTGGCGGCGCGCTACAAGACCGAAACCGGGATGGTAGCGGCCTCCGTGCTGGTCTCGACCCTGCTGGCGCCGCTCACCACCCTGGCGTGGCTGATGCTCCTCGGCCGGGCGTGACGGCGGCGCCCCGGCGTCACCGCGCGCGTTGGACGGGGCGTTTTCCGGGTCTAGGGTAGGCGCAAGCGCGGGTCCGCGAGGCCCGGCGCATCCCTGCAGGCGAGGAATTTCGATGAACGCTCCGATGCGCCCTCCGGGCAGCGCCTCCCCGTCGGCCCCGGCCTCGCCCCGCTTCGTCTGGGACGATCCCTTCCTGCTGGAGGATCAGCTCACCGAGGATGAGCGGGCGATCCGCAACGTCGCCCAGAGCTTCGCGCAGGAGCAGCTCCTGCCAGGGATCGTCGAGGCCTACGCGAACGAGACGACCGATCCGGGCCTGTTCCGCAAGATGGGCGAACTGGGCCTCCTCGGCGTCACCCTGCCGGAGGAGTATGGATGCGCCGGCGCGTCCTACGTCGCCTACGGGCTGGTGGCGCGCGCCGTCGAGGCGGTGGATTCCGGCTACCGCTCGATGATGAGCGTGCAATCCTCCCTCGTGATGTACCCGATCCACGCCTACGGCTCGGAGGAGCAGCGCCAGAAGTTCCTGCCGAAGCTCGCCTCGGGGGAATGGATCGGCTGCTTCGGCCTCACGGAGCCCGATGCCGGCTCGGATCCGGCCGGCATGAAGACCAAGGCCGAGAAGATCGACGGCGGCTACCGGCTCACCGGCGCCAAGATGTGGATCTCGAACGCGCCCTTCGCGGACGTGTTCGTGGTCTGGGCGAAATCCGACGCGCACGAGGGCGCGATCCGCGGATTCGTCCTCGAGAAGGGCATGAAGGGCCTGTCGGCTCCGACGCTCAAGGGCAAGCTGTCCCTGCGCGCCTCCACCACCGGCGAGATCGTCATGGAGGGCGTCGAGGTCGGCGAGGACGCGCTGCTGCCGAACGTCTCGGGGCTGAAGGGGCCGTTCGGCTGCCTCAACCGGGCGCGCTACGGCATCTCCTGGGGCGCAATGGGCGCCGCCGAGGATTGCTGGCACCGCGCCCGCACCTACACGCTGGAGCGCAAGCAGTTCGGTCGCCCCCTGGCGCAGACCCAGCTCGTCCAGAAGAAGCTCGCCGACATGCAGACCGAGATCGCGCTGGGCCTCCAGGCCTCGCTGCGGGTCGGGCGGCTGATGGACGAGGGCAAGATGGCGCCGGAGATGATCTCGCTGGTCAAGCGCAACAATTGCGGCAAGGCGCTGGACATCGCCCGCACCGCCCGGGACATGCACGGCGGCAACGGCATCATGGGCGAGTACCACGTGATGCGCCACGCCCAGAACCTCGAGACGGTGAACACCTACGAGGGCACCCACGACGTCCACGCCCTGATCCTGGGCCGGGCGCAGACGGGGCTGCAGGCGTTCTTCTGAGCCCCGGGGGACGCGCCTGCCAGCCGATCCCGCTTCTGAGGTGCAGCGGAACCGCCTCGAAAGCGGAGCCCAGGGATCGCGGCGCCGTGCGGACTCCGCCTTCGAGGCATTAGCAGCGCTCCGGCGTCTCAGGATGCGGGCGCGGGCGGGATGAGTTCGGCCCGATGGGACGGCGTCACTCCCCGCCCTCCTCCCCGCCCAGCGACCATTCCAGCACCCGGGCGAGGTGATCGTAGGCACCGTACTTGCTGGCGTATTGCGGATAGGGGCGCGCCGTATAGGCGGCCTCGCCGGTCATGAACCGGGCGAGCAGACCCCGCAGCCGCTCGGCGTGCTCGGCCACGATCGCCGCGACGGCGCGCTCCTCGCCTCTCGGCGGCTTCACCGGCACCGGCACGAAGGGCTTACGCCCGCCCGAGGCGTGGACGTAGAACAGGTCCGGCGTGACCGTCACGGCCGGCAGATCCGGGAAGGCGCCGTGCATGAGCATCGCGGCCTCCAGGGTGAGCTGCGGCGAGAAGCCGGAGAAGATCTGCTTGGCAGAGGGCGGCGTGCCGGTCTTGTAGTCGACGATGCAGGCAGTGCCGTCCGGGCGCAGCTCGATCCGGTCGGCCCGGGCGCGCAGCGTAAAGGTCTCCCGGCCCATCGGGATCACCCAGCGCCCGGAAACCTCGGGGTGGATCCGGCTCAGCCCGGGCCGGCGCTGCGTCTCCCAGTCGAGATAGGCCGCGGCCATGCGCTCGTAGCGCGGCCACCACTCGGCGTAGAGGTTCGGGTACTCCGCCTCGATCTCCGCGAAGGCGTTCACCGCGAGGTTCAGGAGGCGCTCCGCCGGATCCGGGGGCAGATCCTGCGGATGCCGGCGGGCGAACTCGGCGAAGACCTCGTGCACCAGGGAGCCGCGGGTCGCGACGCTCGGCGCCGCCGCCAGCGGATCGAGAGGGTCGAGCCCGAGCACGTGGCGGGCGAAGATGCTGTAGGGATCGCGCACCAGCGTCTCGATCTCGGTGACGCTGAGGGAGCGCGGAAACAGCGCCGGGTCCGGCTTGGGCGCGGGGCGCTTCAGCCGCGGCTCCGGAGGGGCGGCGTCGAGCCGGGCCGCGAGGCCGTTGAACCGGCGCCCGGCGTCCAGGACCGTCTCCCAGGTTGCGTCGCCCGAGAGCGCGCGCAGGCGCTGGATCAGCCGCGACGGCACGGTCGGCGCGCCTTCGCGCTTCAGGGCCCGGGTGATCACCGCGTCCCGGCAGCCCAGCGCCTGCACGAAATCGTGGGCCATCTGCCCGATGCGCCGCTCGGGCGGGTTGAGGCCGACCCGCTCGCGCATCGGCCGGTTGAGGAACGAATCGGTCAGCGTGCGCACCGGCCAGACGCCCTCGTCGAGCCCGCCGAGCACCACCCGGTCGACAGAGAGCAGGCGCGCCTCCAGCAGGCCGAGGATGCGCAGTCGCGGATGCGGCGCCTCGCCCGAGCAGGCGACGGTGCGTTCCCGGGCAAGCGACGTGAAGAAGGTGGCGTAATCGTCGAACCGACCCGGCATCAGGTCGGGCTCGGCCATCTCCAGATCGTCGAACAGGGCGTCGAGGCAGGACAGGGATCCGTCCGGCTCCTCCTCGGGGGCGTCCTCCGGCCCGGCGATCAGCTGGTCGCAGGCCTCCCGATGGCGTGCGGCCGTCGCCACGAGGTCGCACGCCCCCGTCCCGTCCGGGCCCGGGAAATCCCGGAACACCAGATCCAGCCGGTCGAGCAGGTCCGCGGCCAAGTCCCAGTCGATATCCTTCAGGCGGCGCTTGGCCCGGGGTCGGCGCTCGGGCGGTCCGGCGCGCTCGGCGGCGAGGGCATGGCGCAGGCCGTCGAAACCCGGGGCCGGAACCGGGCCGCGCAGCAGCCCGATCTCCAGGGCCGCGGCACCCCGGACCACCTCCGCGCGTGGCAGACCAAGATGGACCATCGGGTGCGAGAGCAGCGCGATCAGCCGGGCCGGGATCGTGTCCGCCTGGCTGCGGGCGAGATCGGCGGCGAGTTCCGCGGCGAGCCGGGCGAGCCGCCCGGCCGGGCTTCCGGCCAGGGACAGGCCGGCGGAATCCTCGGCGACGATGCCCCAGCGCAGGAGTTCGACGGCGACCCGGCCGGCGAGCCCCCGGTCGGGCGTGATGAGGGCCACGGTGGCGCCGGGGGTCTGGAGGGTCTCGCGCAGCGCCAACGCCGCGACCAGCGCCTCCTCGCGCTCGTCGGCGGCCTCGGCCAGCGCCAGTCCTTCGAGGCCGCGCCGGGCGACGGTGTCGCGCTCGGCCGGGTCGAGGGCGGCCCAGGCGTCGGTCGTGTCGGCCGGCCGCAGAGCCTGCGACAAGAGCGCGGCCCGCGCAGCCTGGCCGGCGTCGGGCGCGCCGAGGGCGACGATCTCCGCGCGGTCCAGGTTGAGGTTCTCAGGCCCGAGCAGCCGGTGCAGCACCGCCTGCGGGTGGCCGTGCGCGATGACGCGGGAAAAGCCCTCGCCGGTGTCGATGCCGTCCCAGCCGGCCGCGTCGAGGTCGAGGTCGAGCCCGGGCAGCACCACCGCGCCCCGCGGCAGCTTCGCTACGGCGGCGATGAGGCGGGCGGTGGCGGGGACCGAGCCGAGCGAGCCGGCGACGATCACGGGGTCCGGCGTCGCATTGCGCGACAGACGCCGCTCCTCGGCCAGCACGAGGCCGCGGGCGCGGGCGACGGGATCGGCGAGGCCCCGCTCGGACAGAAGCTTCGGCCAGTTCTCGGCGGCGATCTTCACGAAGTCGAGGGTCAGGCCGAAGTAGCGGGAATATTCGGCCTCGACGGCGGCGCCGATCTCCGACCAGGGCAGACCCTCGACGGTGAGGGCGTCCATCAGCCGTTCGAGATCACCGGCGAGGCCGACCGCGTCGGCCGGGGAGGACGGCACGAGGAACGGCACCTCGGCGTCCAGCGGCAGCAGGGTCCGGTCGACGGTCTTGGCCCAGGCCTGGACGAGGCGGGCGAGGATCAGCCGGCGCTCCAGCGGAGGCATCGGCGCGCTCAGGGGATCGGCGTTGGCCTCCAGCAGCGGCTCGGCGGCGAGGTCGAGTTCCGCCTCGTCGGCCTCCCCGAGAGGAATCATCCGCGGCAGTAGGGTGGCCCGACCGGGCGCGTCCCGGCCAAGCCTCTCGGCCAGGATCGCGCCGAGCGCCCGGGCGGCGCGGCGGGTCGGCAGGTAGATCGTGACGGCGGCGAGCGCCAGCGGATCGTCCGCGACCGGCCCGACGAGCCGGCCGGAGAGCAGCGCCTCGGCGAGCGTCGGAAGGAACGGGACGCCGCGGGAGATGGTGAAGACGGCGTGTCGGGCGGGCATGGGCGGGCTTCTACGCCCGCCGAGGCGGCTCGGACAGGGGGCGCGGGGTCGAGATGCGGGGATCGGACGGGTCTCCCACGCGCCCTCCCCCGTCTGCGGGCGACCGGATTCACATCTCAGTCTGGCAGCACGGGCACCGGAGGACGCGCGGGTCCCCTCCCCCACGCGGGAAAGGGGGGGCGCGTCGGGCCCGGTCCGGGCCGATGGGCAAGCACCCTAGCCCCCACGGAAGACGGAGCCGGTCGCGCTCGGCCGAGGGTCCTCAGCCCCGCGCCCCCGCGGCGGCGCCGTAGCCGGCGCGGCGGCCGAACACGACGCCGGAAGTCAGCCCCGAGCCGCCGGGATAGCCGTTGAAGAACACGCCGCCCACCATCTCGCCGCAGGCGTAGAGGCCAGGGATCGCACGGCCGTCCTCGCGCTTCACGCCGCCATCGTCGCCGACCTCGACGCCGCCATAGGTGAAGGTGATGCCGCCGGTGACCGGGTAGGCTTTGAACGGCCCGGTCTCGATCGTCTGGGCCCAGTTCGACTTCGGCAGGGCGAGACCCTTCGTGCCGCGCCCGTCCTTGACGGTCGGGTCGAACGGCACGGTCCCGTCCACGGCGGCGTTGAAATCCGCGATGGTCCTCTTCGCGGCTGCGCGGTCGATGCCGTCGAGCCTGTCGAGGAGCCCGTCCAGGGTATCCGCCTCGACGAAATGCGCGTCGTGGAACCGGTACTCGCTGTAGAGCAGGTGATCGACCTTGGCGTCGAAGATCTGCCAGGCCACGTGGCCGGGCTGCTCCATGATCGCGCGGCCGAACTGGGCATAGGTGTAGTTGCGGAAATCCTTGCCCTCGTCGACGAACCGCTCGCCGTTCGCGTTGAGCATCAGCCCCAGGAAGTAGCAGATCTTCCGGTAGTGCTTGCGCTCGCCGTGCGGCAGGTCGAGGTTGCCGTAATCGGGCGTGTGCAGGTCCATCGGCGTGGCGTGGCAGCCGCCGTAGAAGCCGTGGGCCTTCGCGCCGAGGTCCAGGGCCATCTGGAGCCCGTCGCCCTGGTTGTGCGGCGTGCCGCGCACCCGGGCCTTGTCCCAGCCCTCGCCGATGAAGCGCGTCCGCAGGGCGGCGTTCGACTCGAAGCCGCCGCAGGCGAGCACCACGGCCTTGGCGCGGAAGGCTCCCTGCGGCGTCTCCACGCCGACGACGCGTCCGTCCTCGACGGTCAGCCCGGTGGCCGGGCAGCCGTAGCGGATCGTACCGCCGGCCTCGGTGAAGGCCTCGAGCTCGGTCCGGGCGAGGCCGAAGCCCTCGTCGTGGGTGGCGAGCGTCAGGCCGCCCCAGAATACGAAGCGCCCCTCCTTCTCGAAGGATTGCCGAGAGTAGATCGGCTCGAACTTCACGCCCTGCGTCGCCAGCCAGCGCAGGGCCGCGCCGCTCTCGTCGATCAGGATGCGCTGCTCGCGCGACAGCGGCCGCCCGTCGTTGAAGCCGAGCAGGTCCTTCTCGAACGTCTGCGCCGTATAGGCGCCGAAATCGGTGCGCGGCAGGCGCGGATCCTCGGGGTCGGCCAGCAGTGGGATCAGGTCGTCGTTGCCCGCGTAGACGAAGCGCATGGCGCCTGCCGTGTAGGCGGTGTTGCCGCCGGCGAGATCCTGCTCCGCCTTCTCGATCATCAGCACCGAGGCGCCGCGCTCCAGGGCGGCGAGCCCGGCGCTCATGGCGGCGTTTCCCGACCCGACCACCACCACGTCCCACTGCGCGTCGCCCGGGCGCTGCATGCCAACCTCCTCTTCGCCGTTCGGCCTCGCGTTATTGTATACGAGTGCATGCAATATGCCGCAAGCGTTTCGGCGGCGTCGGTTTCGGGCTATGGCCAAGCCGAGGAGAGCCGGGAATGAAGGCGAGCGAATCGGAGCGCTCCAGCGGCGCCGGCGCCTATGAGCGGCTGCTGCGGGCGATCGAGGAGGGCGAACTCGCGCCCGGCAGCCGCCTGCGCGAGGCGGAGCTGGCCGAGCGGTTTCAGATCAGCCGCACGCCGGTGCGCGAGGCGCTGGGACGGCTGGAGGCGCAGGGCCTCGTCGCCCACGAACCGCACCGGGGCGCCAGCGTGGCGCAGCTCGATTACGGGCAGGTGAGCGAACTCTACGATCTGCGCGAGGTGCTGGAGGGGACGGCCGCCCGCCTCGCGGCGATCCATGCGAGCGCGGTCGAGACCGAGATCCTGGAGGAGATGGTCGCCCGGGACCGGACGCTGCTGGGGGACGCGCCAGCGCTCGCGCGGACCAACCGTCTGTTCCACCGGCAGATCCACGGAGCGGCGCGCAACCGCTTCCTGCAGAGCACGCTGGAGACGATGCGCCTGTCCCTGGTGCTGCTGCCGGGCGCCACCACGCTGGCGGCCCCCGACCGCGCCGCGGAGTCGCTCACCGAACATGCCGCCATCGTGGCGGCGATCCGGGCGCACGATGCAGACGGCGCAGAAGCGGCGGCCCGGGCGCATATCCGGGCCGCGTTCAAGGCCCGGATCCGGATCTGGCAGGAGAGCTGAGCGGCGATCGCCCTCAGGCGTGGGCGGGCACGCGCCCCAGTCCCGGCCGGCCCCGGAACAGCGCGAGCGTCGCGACGATGCCGCAGGCGGCCGCCGCCATGAGCCAGTAGCTCGGCGCCGCTCGGTCGCCGGTCTTCTCGATCAGGAAGGTGGAGACCATCGGCGTGGCCGTGCCGAACAGCGCGGTGGCGAGGCTGTAGGCCAGCGAGAAGCCGCTGGCGCGGACATGGGCCGGCACCACCTCGGAGAGGGAGACCACCATCGCGCCGTTGTAGACGCCGAAGAAGAACGAGAACCACAGCTCGACGGCGAGCATCTTGCCGAAGGTCGGATCGGCCACGAGCCAGTGCAGCGCCGGGTAGGTCGTCAGCAGCGACAGGGTCGAGATCGTCAGCAGCACCGGCTTGCGCCCGATCGCGTCCGACAGGGCTCCGCCCACGGGCAGCCAGATGAAGTTGGTGATCGCCACGAACAGCGTCACGATCAGGCTGTCGGTCTCGGTGAGCTTGAGGACGTTCCTGCCGAAGGTCGGGGTGTAGACGGTGATCATGTAGAAGGTCACCGTGGTCATCGTGGTCAGCATCATGCCGAGCAGCACGATCCGCCAGTTGGCGGCCACCGTGGTGAGGATCTCGCGGGTGGTCGGGTGGCGGGTCCGCTTGGCGAATTCCTGCGTCTCCTGGAGCGAGCGCCGGATGAAGAAGATGAACGGCACGATCAGGCAGCCGATCAGGAACGGGATGCGCCAGCCGAAATCGCCGATCTGCTGCTTGGTCAGGAAGGCGTTCAGCCCGTAGCCGATCAAGGCGGCGAACATGATCGCCACCTGCTGGCTCGCCGACTGGAACGAGGTGTAGAAGCCGCGCCGCCCGGGCGTGGCGATCTCGAACAGGTAGATCGAGACGCCGCCGATCTCGACGCCCGCCGAGAAGCCCTGGAGCAGGCGCCCGGCGAGCACGATCAGCGGGGCCGCGACGCCGATCGTGTCGTAGCTCGGGCAGAAGGCGATGAGCACCGTGCCGCTCGCCATGATCGCGAGCGTGATGATCAGGCCCTTCCGGCGCCCGATCCGGTCGATATAGGCGCCCAGCACGATCGCCCCGAGCGGCCGCATCAGCGCCCCGAGCCAGAACGTGCCGAAGGTCAGGAGCAGCTCGGTGGTCTCGTTGCCCGCCGGGAAGAACGCCCGCGCGATATAGGTGGCGTAGAAGCCGAACAGGAAAAAGTCGAACATCTCCAGGAAGTTGCCGCTGGTCGAGCGGAGGATCGCTCCGATCCTGGACTTGAGGGTGGCCTCGACGGCCCCGGGATCACCGGCCATGACGACGTCCTTTCCGGGTGCCCGTCAGGCACCGATCCACTTCATGGCGATGATGGTGCCGGTCACTGTCAGCGCGCCGCCGATCCGGGTGGCGATCTGCGCGAAGGGCATCAGCGCCATGCGGTTGGCCGCCGTGAGGATCGCCACGTCGCCGGTGCCGCCCTGGCCGCTGTGGCAGGCATTCACGATGGCGGTCTCGATCGGGTACATCCCGAGCCAGCGCCCGACGACGAAGCCCACGATCATCAGCGTCGCCACAGTCGACACGATGGTGATCAGGTTCACCAGCGTGAAGGCGGCCATCAACTCGTGCCAGGGCGTCATCGCCACGCCGATGGCGAAGAGCAGCGGGTAGGTCATCGAGACCTGCACGAACTTGTAGACCACGAAGCCGCCCGCCTGGAGATGGGGCGACACCGCGCTGGCGAGCTTGGCGAACACGGCCAGGAACAGCATCGCCACGGGGGCCGGCAGGCCGACGAGATGGTGGGCCATGACGCCGAGCAGGTAGAGGGTGATCGCCGTCAGCCCGGCCGCGCCGATCGTGGCGGGGTCGATCTGACCGCGTGCGGCCTCGGACTTGGCCTGCGCATCGCTGGATTTCATCTCGTCCGAATCGGGCTGGAGCCGCCCCTCGCCGGTGAGGTGCGGGTAGCGCTTGCCGACGGAATTGAGCGTGCCCGACAGGATGATCGCCGTGAGCGAGCCCAGCATCACCGGCGGCAGAACCTGGGCGAAGACGACGCCCTGCTGCACGCCCAGGATCGCCGCGTAGCCGATGGAGAGCGGGATCGCCCCCTCGCCGACACCGCCGGCCATGATCGGCACGACGATGAAGAAGAACGTCTTGTAGGGGCCGAGGCCGAGGAGCGTGCCGACCAGCGTGCCGACCAGGGCCGCCGCCACCGAGCCGAGGGCGAGCGGCGCGAAGATCTTGAGGAAGCCCTTGATCAGGACCTCGCGGTCCATCCCGAGGATGGAGCCGACGATGATCGTGGCGATGTAGATGTAGAGGAAGTTGGTGAACTTGGTGAAATCGGTGATCGCCTTCACCATCTGCGGCGGCACCAGGGCGTAGTAGACGAGCGCCGAGGGGATGAAGGTCGCGAAGATTGCGCCGGCCCCGATGTTCTTCAGGATCGGGATCCGCTTGCCGATCTCCGCGCAGGTGAAGCCGCCCATCACCAGGACGGCGATCATGGTCGGCCCGTCAGGCTTGATCTCGCTCTCTTGGACCAGAACGGTGAGGAGGATCGCCAGCACGACGAAGATCGGGAGCGGTATGATGCCGATCTTGAGGTCGATGAGGCGCCACCACACGTCCGGCCAGAACCGGGTCGCGCGCCCGTCTCGGGTACGGTCTTTCGACGGTGATGGGATCGGGCTCGTCGAAGCGGTGCTGGTCATGGCGTCCCCCCCGGATATCTCGCCGCCTGCGGGCCGTTTCGCCTTTCGCCGCGCCGTCGCGGCCGCGTGATGGGACGCGGTCCGTCGAGTCCCGCACGGTCGGCGGAGATAAAGTGACATTCGGCGTATCAGCGTCGAGAATGGGCGGCAACGCGACCCGCGGAACAAAGGGCGCCACCTGTCCCGTAAGCCGGGATTAAAGACCACTCCCCATCGTTGTGCGCATGACAATGGCCCGGCTGGGTGCCGGGCCTCGAAGTCGGCGGGCACGGCGGCAGGCGACGGGACCACGCGCCGCCACCGGCTTTGCCGATCAGAAGTCGCGCTGGACGCGGAAGCGGACCTGCGAGACCGAATCCTGCGTCACGGTGCGCGGGACGAAGGTGCCGGCGTTGATGCCGGCGACGTTGGCGTAGGCGGTGGGGCTCTTGTCCAAGTCGATCACGCGGCCGCTTTTCACGCCGACCTGGGTGTAGAAACCCTCGACGCCGATATCGAGATCGCGGACCGGTGACCAGATGAGGCTGGCGCCCGCCACGACCTGGTAGGTGTCGCGCAGGGCCTCGCTGATCGCGTAGAACCGTGTCCCCGGCAACCCGACGGCGCTGGCGCCGAACCTGTTGGCGCCTCTCGGATTCGCCAGTCCGAAGATCGCGCCCTGCCCCAGCCGGGCGCTCCGATCGAAATCCTGCTCGCCGTACGATCCGAAAAAGGCCGAGCGCCATTCCGGCGTCCAGTAATGCAGAAACGACGCGACCGCCGAGAAGGCCCGCGACTCCCGCAGCTGGCCGGTGAACGGGTCGATCGTCGCATCCGAAAAATACTGATTGAATTTCTGTCCGTGATATCCGGCGCTGGCTTGCGTATAGCTACCGGCGAAGGCCGAATATCCGGCATAGATCTGCGCGCCATTGCTGTAGGCACTTTGCAGGTAGAGGGCGTCACCCAGCGCGATGAACGGGGTGTTGATCTTCAGGCCGCCCTGGACCGCCCAGCCATACGCGGTGCTGGTGTGCGGGATGCTGAGGTTGGAGCCGGTGCCGATACCCGCGCCGTTCTGCACGTTGCCGACGTTCAGCTCGTGGACGGCGGCCGAGACCTGAGCCGAGCCCCAGGCCTGGTCGAGGCGCAGGGCGCCGACGATGTCGGGCACGCGCGAGCGCTCAATCGCGTCGACGAAGCTGTACCGCGAGGGTAGACCGTCGGTGTAGCCGATGAACACCGGCGCGGGTGCGCTGGTTTGCGCGAAGTTCGCGAGCGTCGCATTGTTCTGGAGACCCGCCGGATTGTTGGTCGGCGAGAAGATCGGGCTGCGACGGTAGACCGGATCTTCCGCCGAGACCGTGGTGGACAGGCCGTTGCCGAACGTTGCCGTGTAGGCGAGCAGGTTCGTCGAGGCGACGTCGGAGCCAGCGGTGGCACCGTAGATCTCGAAATCGTGGGCGTAGAAGTCGAAGAACGAGGATGCACGCCCGGCGGTCAGCCCTGCGAACTGGATGAACGCCTTGTCGGCATTCACGTGCTGCTGGTCGCGGCCGAACTGGTCGATGCCCAAGCCCGGAAAAGCGTTGCCGATGCGCTGCTGGGTCCCGGACGTGATGTAGCCCGTCCGCGCGATGGCATCGAGGCGCGCGAAGGCGCGGAGCGTGCCGTAGGCGGTCTGGGTGCGGGCATCGAGGTTGATGCGCATCCGGCCCTGGTAGCCCGACGTATCGCCGCCGTTGGCATTCTGCCGTGAGTAGCTGGTCATGTAGCCGCCCTCGAACCGGGCGCGGCCCGAGATACGCAGGCAGGTGTCGGTGCCGGGAATGTAGAAGAAGCCGGCGCCGTACGCGCCGCAGACGCGGACGTACTCGATCGGAACCGCCTTCTTGACCGGGAGGTCGGCGGCATGAGCTGCGCCTACCGCCGCGAACGCAGCAGCAGACCCGAGCAATGAGCTCTTCAAGAGCTTCATAGACATCTCCAAAGCTTCGAGACCCAATGATGCGGACGTGCCCGGTTGTCCGGGTCTAGCCGCACGTTCTGTAGGTTTGGCCCGCGTCTTAGGTGGCAGGCTCCTGCGGGCTCTCGCTTGGCGATGCCCCCGTGCACGATCACCATGTGCGAACGGGTTTCGGCGAGCAACGAGGATTCGTGAGCGCCTTGGCAGTTCCAGAGTGATGTTGCGGCCCCGCAACATTCCCCGGGTGATTTAGTCGGCAACGGGTCGCGCAATGTGCACGAATGCTGTCCTGACAGGCCGATGTGCCGCATCGACAGGCAGGACGCCGCCCGGCTCGGATCCCGGGCCGGGCGGCGCGTCAGCGTCTCGCGATTCGCCGGCGACGGGGCGCCGGCGGATTTCCCTCACATGGGCGGCGTCAGGCCGTCCTTGCCGACGGCGACCCGCCGGGCGGTGACGCGGCCGTCATCCCCGCGCGCAACGATCACGAAGACCTTGGCGCCGGGTGCGACGGCCGACGCGTTGGCAGGCTCGAAGCTGACGACCGGCGCCTGCGGTGGCACGAGGATCTGCAGGGACTGGCCCTGGCCGTAATCGACCGTGAGGGTCCGCTCCGCGCTGCCGCTGCTCGCCTTGACCGTCCCGTTGGTCATCGCGCTCTTCACGCGGGGCGCGTCCGGCGCGGTCGCATGCACGTCCGCCTTCACGGTGCCGTTCGTCATGGCGCTCTTCACCGGCGCCCCGGCCGCCGTGCGGTCGGGAATCATGTCCCAGTCGTAATGCCCCTCGCCGGTGCCGCGCATCGCCTCGGGGAACAGGACGACCTCGAGGGCCACCGGGGGCTCGCCCTTGGTGGCCGTGCCGATGAAGACGCCGTCCTTGATCGCGTCCAGGCTCGACGGGACGACCCAGGAGACCTTCGCGTCGGGGGCGAGCACCACGGATTCCGACGCGCCGTCCAGGGTCTTCACGGTGAAGCCATCGCCGGAGACCGCTTCGACGGTGCCGCGCAGGCGCTCGATCTTCGGGGCCGCCTGCGCGCCGGTGACGACGGCCAGCAGGCTCGCCAGGACGAGCGTCGGTAACTTTGTCATGTCGGGTCCTTTTCCTGCCGCCGGGATCGATGCGACCGGCGGGACGTGGGGCGGCTTGGGGCGAGGTCAGCCCCGGGGGGCCTGTGACATCGCACCCCGGATATCGCGCCCGGGCCCGGGGCGGTTACGTGTCCCCGACCTGCCCGAGCCGCCCCAGGAACGGGGCGGCCGCCGCCTCCGCGGCCGCCTCCACGGCCCGGTACCGGCGGACCACATCGGTTCCGAAGTCCGAGAGACGGGCGCCGCCTCCGGCCCGCCCGCCGGTCTGCGCCTCGACCACGGGCCGGCCGAAACCGGTGTTCATCGCCTCCACCAGCATCCACGCCCGCCGGTACGACATCCCGAGCGCGCGGCCGGCCGCCGCGATGGAGCCGTGCTCGGCGATCATCTCCAGAAGCCGCACCTTGCCGGGACCGAGGCGGTGCCCCGGCCCGAGATCGATGCGAATGCTCAGGCGCGGCCCTTCGCCTGCGGCGGAGGCTCGCCCCGGGACCCTATCGGCCGCCGCACTCAGGCGGGCAGCACCAGAAGGGCGAGACCGGCCGCGGCGAGGCCGGCGCCGAGGGTCGGCGCTGCCCGCGTCGCCCCGATCCGGGCCGCCGCGACGCCGAGGCCGATCCCGGCCGCGTGCAGGAGCGCGGTGGCCGCCAGGAAGCCGAGTCCGAAGGTCAGGCCTGTGGCGGTCTCCGGCATCTCGGTCCCGTGGGCGTAGCCGTGGAACACCGCGAAGACGCCGACCAAGCCGGCCAGGAGGGCGACCGGCGCGCGCAGGCCGATGATGGCGGCAAGGCCGAACACGACGATGGAGAGCGCGATCCCGACCTCGACATGGGGCAGCGCGAAACCGGCCATGCCCAGGCCGGCCCCCACGCTCATCAGCGCCAGGAAGGACAGGGGCAGCGCCCAGAGTGCGCGTCCGCCGCGCAGGCTGGCGAGGAGTCCGACCGCCACCATCGCGAGCACATGGTCGGCGCCCATCAGCGGGTGGAGGAAGCCTGCCTCCGCGCCCGTCGCGGCTCCGTGGCCCGGATGGGCGAGCGCCGCCTGGGGCAGCAGGATGAGCGCGGCCGGCAGGAGCGCCAGGGACGCGGCGGGTCGGGAGGAGAGCAGACGCTTCATCGGAAATCCTTCGCTGGATCTGCGAAGATGTAGCGCCGTTCCACCGCGGCTGCGAGGGGCCGGCGGCCATCGCCGCGGGGCGCCTCCCCGGATCGGGCCGCCCCGGGTCGGCGCGTCAGAACGACATCGCCTCGTGGACCGCAGCCGGCTCGAACGGCTCCGTGAAGGCGACCCCGACGCCGTGCGCGAAGTGGCGCATCACCGTCGCGGCCTTGTGCCCCACCTGGATGGTCGCGCCGATCTCCAGTTCGTGGTCGACGAGCAGCGCCACCCCGGAGGCTGAAACGTTGAGCACATGCCCCAGGAAGGCCTGGCCGGAGGCCGTCGTGACCTGGACGATCTTCTGCTTCGGCACGATCCGCTTGTGGGCCCGGATCGGCTCCGGCTGCAGGTCCTGGGCGCGCGCCAGCGTCACGAACTGTCGGGCGAGGTCGGCGAGGATCGCGCGGCCACCCCGGACGCAGGCGACGAATTCCTGACCGGCCACTTGGGCGATGCGCGCTTCCAGCGTCCCGACATGGCGGATGCTGCAGGTCAGGTCCTCGCCGATCGCCAACAGCGAGGAGGAGCGGAAGCGGATCCCCTCCGTCGAGACGTCGGCGGTCACGGCGTAGAAGTCGCGACGGCGCTGGTTCCAGCACAACGCAGGCAACATGACGACGTGCCGCCGGACCATCACACCTGCATCATCAATAGGAATACACAGGCTGTCTTTTGCGGCCCAAAATTTTTCCGGGTTGTTCAGGCGATCTATAAAATTGGATCCATCTCGGGCCCTGTACAATCCCTCTCGAGCCGGACCTTCGCATCGCGGACGCGGTCGGCGCCGGGCCTGCGGGGGGCGCCGATCGGATGCGGCGCCGGCTCGATCCGGGAGGCCCGGGCCAGATTGCCACGGAAAACCGAATACAAGATGCAGATTGGCCGCATGGCATGGATGCTGCCTGGGATTGTGCATGCCAGGAGGCTGCGCGACAGTGTCGCCCGTCTCCCGGATCGGCTGCGGCCGATCCGTGCCGCCCTCTCCGCCTGCATCCGGACTGGTCTCATGTTGCGTCTCGCCGCCTGCCTCCTTGCCGGTTTTACCCTCGCCGGGCCCGCCGCCGCGCAGACCCTGCGCTACGGCATGATGGAGGATCCGGACGCTCTCGACCCGACGCTCGCCCGCACCTTTGCGAGCCGGATGGTCTTCGCCGCCCTGTGTGACAAGCTCGTGGATATCGGCCCGGACCTGAAGCCGGTGCCGCAGCTCGCCACTTCCTGGGAGCTGTCGCCGGACGAGAAGGCGCTGACCCTGCACCTGCGTCCGGGCGTGCTGTTCCACGACGGCGAGAAGCTCGACGCGGCCGCGGCCAAGTACTCCATCGAGCGGCATAGGACGATGCCGGGCTCGCAGCGCCGGTCGGAGATCGCGCCGATCGACTCGGTGGACGTGGTCGACGACCTCACCGTCCGCATCAACCTGAAGCAGCCCTTCGCGCCGCTGCTCGCGCAGTTCACCGACCGGGCCGGCATGATGGTCTCGCCGAAGGCCGCCGAGCGGCTGGGTGACAAGTTCGCCTCCGCGCCGGTTTGCGCCGGGCCGTACAAGTTCGTCGAGCGGGTGCCGCAGGACCGGATCGTGGTCGAACGCTTCCCCGACTACTGGAACAAGGACGCGATCCACATCCAGCGGATCGAGTTCCGGCCGATCCCAGACGCCACGGTCCGGCTCACCAACCTGCGGGCCGGGCAACTCGACCTGCTGGAGCGGCTCGCCCCCACCGACGTTGCGCAGGTGAAGCGCGACGCCAAGCTGAAGCTCGAGTCCACCACCGAACTCGGCTTCCAGGAGATCCTGTTCAATCCCAACAAGGCCGGCTCGCCGGTGGCCGACCCGAAGGTTCGCGCCGCCTTCGAGGCCGCCATCGACCGCAACGCCATCAATCAGGTCGTCTACAACGGCGAGTTCCTGGCCGGGAACCAGTGGGTCAACCCGAAGAACCCGAACTACGTCGCCGAATACCCGATCCCGAAGCGGGACGTGGCCAAGGCCAAGGCCCTGCTCGCCGAGGCCGGCAAGCCGAACCCGCAGATCACGCTCACCGTCTACGCCAACAGCGAGTCGCCCCAGGTGGGCCAAGTGATCCAGGCGATGACCAAGGAAGCCGGGTTCGACGTGAAGATCCAGGCCGTGGACTTCACCACGGCGCTCGATGCCGCCGACAAGGGCAATTACGAGGCGCAGCTCTATTCCTGGAGCGGCCGGTCCGACCCGGACGGGAACACCTACAGCTTCCTCGCCTGCAAGGCGGCGCTGAACTATCCCAAATACTGCAGCCCGGAGGCCGACGCGGCCCTCCAGGCCGAACGCGGCACCATCGATCCGGCCAAGCGCAAGGCCGCCTGGAAGGCCCTGGCCGATCAGGTGCTGAAGGACCGGCCCGGCATCTACATCCTGCACCGCAAGCTGCTCTGGGCCTACAGCCAGAAGCTCTCGGGCTTCGTGCCCTATCCGGACGGGCTCGTGCGCTTCACCGGACTGAAGTTCAACTGATGCTGCGGCTCTGATGCTTCGATTTCTGGCCCGACGCCTCGCCCTGGCGATCCCGACCCTGATCCTGGCCTCGATGATCATCTTCGCCCTGCAGCAATTGCTGCCGGGGGACGTCGCCACCGCGCTGACCGGCGAGGAGCGCGACCCGCAGGTGATCGCCTTCATCCGCGAGAAGTACCACCTCGATGAGCCCCTGCCGGTACGCTACGCCTACTGGGCCGGCGGCGTGCTGCGGGGCGATCTCGGCGAGTCGATCCGGCTGCAGAAGCCGGTCTCCGAGCTGATCGTCGAGAAGCTGCCGGTCACCCTCGAACTCGCCTGTCTCGCCATGCTGGTGGCGCTGGCCATCGGCGTACCGATGGGCGTGCTCTCGGCGGTGAAGCGCGGGCAGGCCGCCGACACGATCGCCAACGGGATCGCCCTGTGGGGCCTCTCAGTGCCGAACTTCTGGCTCGGGATCCTGCTGATCCTTCTGTTCTCGGTGGAACTCGGCTGGCTGCCGGCCTCGGGCTACGTTTCGCCGTTCGAGAGCATGTCGGACAACCTCGCCGCCATGGTGATGCCGGCCTTCGTGCTCGGCAACGCCATCGCGGCGGTGATGATGCGCCACACCCGCGCGGCGATGCTGGGCGTGCTCGGCTCCGACTACGTCCGCACGGCCCGGGCCAAGGGCGTCTCGCCGCTTCGCGTCACCCTGCGGCACGCCCTGCCGAACGCCGCGATCCCGATCATCACCCTCGGGGCGCTGGAATTCGGCCAGCTCCTGTCGGGGGCGGTGCTCACCGAGCAGGTCTTCTCCGTGCCGGGCTTCGGGAAGCTGATGGTCGATGCCGTGTTCAACCGGGATTTCGCCACCGTGCAGGGCGTCGTGATCTGCACGGCCGCCACCTACATCGCCCTGAACCTCGCCGCCGACCTGCTCTCGGCCGCCGTGAACCCGAAGCTCAGGCGGGCATGAGCGCAATGATTGCCCGCGCCTCGCTCTCGCAGTCTTCAGAGCTGCGACTTCGGGAGTTACAATTGAGTGCACAGAGTGAAGCGCGGGTCCCCTGTGCCGAGCGGGAGAGGGACAGGGTGAGGGAGGAGAACTCTCCGGAAAGACCTGATCCCTCACCCCAACCCTCTCCCGCACGGGAGAGGGAGCGCGTCGCATCTCGCACTGGCCGGCCTGAAACCATCATGGGCTGCGCTGAAAAGCAGTGTGCGCGGATCGTACGCATCGCTGCCAACCCCGCGAGCCCCCGATGAGCACCGGCACCCCCATCGCCGAAGCCACCGGCCTCGCGGCCCCCGCGGGCACGCCGGCCCTCATCCAGGAACCCGGCACCCTCGCGGCCTTCTGGCGGCGCCTGCGGGCGCGCCCGAGCGCCGTCGCGGGCCTCATCATCGTTGGCCTGCTGATCCTCATGGCGGTCTTCGCCCCCTGGATCGCCCCCTACGATCCCACCGCCACCGACTGGGGCAACGTCCGCGGCGCGCCGAGCCTCGCGCACCCGTTCGGCGGCGACGAGGTCGGCCGCGACGTCCTCTCGCGGATCATCTTCGGCGCCCGCGCCTCCCTCGGCGCCGGCCTCGTGTCGGTGGCGCTGGCGGTGTCCCTCGGCCTGCCGCTGGGACTGCTCGCCGGCTACGCGGGCGGCTGGATCGACGGGGCGATCTCGCGCCTTACCGACGCGCTCCTGGCAATTCCCTTCCTGATCCTGGCGATCGCGCTCGCGGCCTTCCTGGGCCCCAGCCTCGTCAACGCGATGATCGCCATCGGCCTCTCGGCGACCTCGACCTTCATCCGGTTGACCCGGGCGCAGGTGCGCGCCGTGGCGGCGGAGGAGTTCGTGGAGGCGGCCCGGGCCATGGGCAACCCGCCCTGGCGGATCGCCCGGGTCCACATCCTGCCCAACATCGTCCCGGCGATCCTCGTCCAGGCGACCCTCACCATCGCGGCCGCGATCATCGCGGAGGCGAGCCTGTCCTTCCTCGGTCTCGGCCAGCAGCCTCCGGAACCCTCCTGGGGGGCGATGCTCAACACCGCCAAGAACTTCATGGACGAGGCGCCCTGGATGGCGATCTGGCCCGGCCTTTCGATCTTCCTCGCCGTCCTCGCCTTCAACCTGTTCGGCGACGGCCTGCGGGACGCCCTCGACCCGAGGCAGCGCACATGACAGCGCCCATGACCAAGCCTCTCCTCGACGTCCGCGACCTCGCGGTCGCCTTCGACACCGACGGCGGCGCGGTCCACGCCGTCAACGGCGTCTCCTACACCCTGCACGAGGGCGAGACCCTGGGGATCGTCGGCGAGTCGGGTTCCGGCAAGAGCGTGCACGTGCTCGCCATGCTGGGCCTGATCCCGCGCCCGCCCGGCCGCATCACCGGCGGGCAGGTGCTGTTCGAGGGGCGCGATCTCCTCGCCCTGAAGGAGCGGGAACTCCGAAAGGTTCGGGGCGGCGCGATCGGGTTCGTGTTCCAGGACCCGATGAGTTCGCTCAACCCCGGCATGACCGTAGCGGCGCAGATCATCGAGCCCCTGCGCATCCATCTGGGCCTCGACGCCCGCGCCGCCCGCGTCCGGGCGAAGGAACTGCTCGACCTCGTCCGCATCCCGAACGCGGGAGCGCGCCTCGACCAGTACCCGCACGAGTTCTCCGGCGGCCAGCGCCAGCGGGTGATGATCGCCATCGGCCTGAGCTGTCGCCCGAAGCTGCTGATCGCCGACGAGGCGACCACCGCCCTCGACGTGACCGTCCAGGCCGAGATCGTGGGCCTGGTGCAGGAGCTGAAGCGCGAGCTCGGCATGGCGATCATCTGGATCACACACGACCTCGGCGTGGTGGCCGGCATCAGCGACACCGTTCAGGTGATGTATGCCGGCCGGATCCTGGAGCGCGGCCCGGTGGACGACATCTTTTCGGATCCCCGCAACGCCTACACGCTGGGGCTTCTGCGCTCCCTGCCGGACCTCTCCGGCGGCCGGGCTGGGCGCCGTCGCCTGCACCAGATCGAGGGGGCGCCCCCGGACATGCGCCACCTGCCGCCGGGCGATCCCTTCGCGCCGCGCAACGCCTACGCGACGCCCCGGTGCCGGACCGAGATGCCGCCCCTGGCGCAGGCGCCCGGCGCCGCCCCCGGCCACCTCGTCGCCGCCTGGTACGACCTGCCGCAGCTTCTGAGCCGGGAGGCCGCGCGATGAGCCCGCAGGACTATCCGGTCGTCTCGGTGCGGGACCTGTCCAAGCACTATCCCCTGCGCTCGTGGTGGGGCGGCAAGGCCTCGGTGTTCCGCGCCGTCGAGGGGGTGAGCTTCGACATCCGTCCCGGCGAGACCCTGGGGCTCGTCGGCGAATCCGGCTCCGGCAAGTCCACGATCGGCCGGGCCGTGACGATGCTCAACCCGCCGACATCCGGCACGATCGCCTTCGAGGGCACCGACCTCGCCAAGCTCTCGGCGGGGGCGATGCGCAGAATGCGCGCCCGGATGCAGACCGTGTTCCAGGACCCCTACGCGGCCCTCAACCCGCGCATGACCGCCGGAGACTATGTCGCCGAAGCCTTCAAGCTGCACCGGCGGGACATGCGGAGCCCGGAGCGGCGTGAGGCCGTCGCGGCGCTGTTCCAGCGGGTCGGGCTCGATCCGCGGTTCATGGGGCGCTACCCGCACCAGTTCTCGGGCGGCCAGCGCCAGCGCATCTGCATCGCCCGGGCGATCGCCCTGAAGCCCAGCTTCATCGTCGCCGACGAGCCGATCGCGGCGCTCGACGTCTCGATCCAGGCGCAGGTGGTGAACCTGCTCCAGGACCTGCAGGACGAGATGGGGCTGTCCTACCTGTTCATCTCCCACGACCTGCGGATGGTCCGCTACCTCTGCCACCGGGTCGCGGTGCTCTGGCGCGGGCGGATCGTCGAGATGGCCGAGGCCGACGCCCTCTACGAGGATCCGCGCCATCCCTACACACGCCGCCTGCTCGCGGCCGTGCCGGTGCCGCACCCGGCCGAGGAGCGCGCCCGGCTCGCCGCGCGGGACCTGGCCGGCCACGACCAGCCGCCGGACGGGCCGCTCATTGAAGTGGCGCCGGGGCATTGGGTGGCGATGCCCGAGGGTCAGGGCGCGTGACAAGCGCACTTTCTCTTTCCCACCCTCCTCCCTCATCCTGAGGTGCGAGCACAGCGAGCCTCGAAGGAGGGCTCCAGCGAGCCGCACGATCCCTGGAGCCCTCCTTCGAGGCCTCCGCTTCGCTCCGGCAACTCAGGCCGATTTTTGGATCAAGCAGCGTCGTCTCGTCGAGACGATCCATACAGCAGGACATCCCGTGAGAGACTTCTCCGCCCCCGGCCGCTCCCCGGTCTATGCCGCCAACGCCGCCGTCGCGACCTCGCACCCGCTCTCGACTCTCGCCGCCATCGAGGTGCTGCGCGCGGGCGGCAACGCCGTGGATGCCGGCATCGCGGCGGTCGCCGTGCAATGCGTGGTCGACCCGCTGATGACCGGCATCGGCGGCGACTGCTTCGCCCTCTACGCCCCCGCCGGCGCCACCAAGCCCCTCGCCCTGGACGGTTCGGGCCGCGCCCCGGCCGCCGCCACGCCCGACTGGTACGCCGAGCACGGCGTCGCCATCACGCCGACTTCGCCGCACGCCGTCACGGTGCCGGGTGCCGTCGCAGCCTGGGACCTGCTCGTCCGCGAGCACGGCACCCGCTCGCTGGGTGAGCTCCTCCAGCCGGCGATCCGTTACGCGGAGGACGGGTTCGTGATCCAGCAACGGGTCGGCTGGGACTGGCAGCGGGGCGCGGAGCGCGTCGCCGCCGATCCGCACGCCGCCGAGACCTACCTGCCCGGCGGGCAGGTGCCGGCCATCGGCAGCGTCCTGCGCCTGCCGAAGCTCGCGGCGACGCTCCGGCGCATCGCCCAGGAGGGCGCGCGCGGCTTCTACACGGGGCCGGTGGCCGAAGACATGGTGAGCCGGCTCAACGCGCTCGGCGGCCTGCACACCCTGGACGACTTCGCCGCTGCCCGGCCCGACATGGTGACACCCGTCTCAACCCGCTACCGGGGCTACGACGTCTACGAGTGCCCGCCCGCAGGCCAAGGCCTGGCGGCGCTGATGATGCTCAACGTGCTCACGCATTACGACGTCGGCGCCCTCTCGGACCTCGACCGGCTGCATCTCTTCGCCGAGACCTGCAAGCAGGGCTATCATCACCGCGACGTCCTGTTCGGCGACGCCGCCCTCGCCCAGGTGCCGATCGAGCACCTCCTCTCCGACGCCTGGAAGGCCGCCGCCCACGGGGCGATCGACATGGGCCGGGCCCGCGAGCCGGAGATCTATCCCGAGATCAGGCAGGAGATCGCCGAGGGCCGCGCCCACAAGGACACGGTCTATCTTTGCGTGGTCGATCGGGACGGCAACGCCCTGTCGCTGATCAACTCGATCTTCCAGGGCTTCGGCTCCGGCATCCTGGCACCCGAGAGCGGCGTCCTGCTGCACAATCGCGGCCTGTCGTTCCGCACGGAGGGCGGCCACCCGAACAGCGTCGGGCCCGGCAAGCGGCCGATGCACACGATCATCCCCGGCATGCTGATGAAGGACGGGCAGGCGGTCGCGCCGTTCGGCGTCATGGGCGGCCACTATCAGGCCATGGGCCATGTCGAGCTGCTCTCCGGCCTCATCGACCGCGGCCTCGACGTGCAGGAGGCGCTCGATGCCCCGCGCAGCTTCGCCTATGGCGGCAGCCTGGAGGTCGAGGGCGGGATCTCCGACGCGGTGATGGCGGGGCTGATCGAGCGCGGCCACCCGGCGATCCGGGCGCCGCTGCCGCTCGGCGGCGGCCAGATCATCTGGATCGACCGCAAGGCCGGCACGCTGGCGGCCGGCTCGGACCCGCGCAAGGACGGGGCGGCGCTGGGGTATTGAGGGGCTTGGCCGGTGGGATGCTCAAGGCCTTCCCACCCACCGCCCTTATCCTGAGGTGCCCGCGTCAGCGGGCCTCGAAGGAGAGCTCCCGCAATCGCAACGGTATCCGGAGACCTCCTTCGAGGCCTCCGCTACGCTCCGGCACCTCAGGATGAGGTGATCGGATTGGACGCCCCGGGGACCGGAACGACAATCGTTCGGATCCCCGGAGGTTCGGATCAGTCGATATCCTCGACCGCCTCACCACCGCCGTAGACCCGCTGGGCGAGCGAGGCCTCCATGAACGGATCGAGATCGCCGTCGAGCACCTCGTCCGGATCGGTGGACTGGGTGCCGGTGCGCAGGTCCTTCACCAGCTGGTACGGCTGCAGCACGTAGGACCGGATCTGGTGACCCCAGCCGATATCGGTCTTGGACGCGGCCTCGGCGTTGGCCTTTTCTTCGCGCTTCTTCAGCTCCGCCTCGTAGAGGCGGGCGCGCAGCATGTTCCAGGCGGTCGCCCGGTTCTTGTGCTGCGAGCGCTCCTGCTGGCACGCCACCACGATCCCGGTGGGGTTGTGGGTGATGCGCACCGCCGAGTCGGTGGTGTTCACGTGCTGGCCACCGGCGCCCGACGACCGATAGGTGTCGATCCGGCAGTCGGATTCCTTGATCTCGATCTCGATCCGGTCGTCGATCACCGGATAGACCCAGACGCTGGCGAAGCTGGTGTGCCGCCGGGCGCTGGAATCGTAGGGCGAGATCCGCACCAGACGGTGCACGCCGGACTCGGTCTTGAGCCAGCCATAGGCGTTGTGGCCCTTGATCAGGAGCGTGGCGCCCTTGATCCCGGCCTCTTCGCCGTCGGTCATCTCGACGACCTCGACCTTGTACTTCCGACGCTCGGCCCAGCGGGCATACATGCGCTGAAGCATGTTGGCCCAGTCCTGGCTCTCAGTGCCGCCGGCCCCGGCATGGACCTCGAGATAGGTGTCGAATCCGTCGGCCTCGCCGGACAGCAGGGTCTCGACCTGCCGGCTCGCGGCCTCCTTCTCGACGGCCAGGATCGCCGCCTCGCCCTCGCGGATCGAGGATTCGTCACCCTCCATCTCGCCGAGCTCGATCAGCGTGGCGCCGTCCTCGAGGTCGCGCTCCAGCTTCTTGATCGCCGTGACGGCCTCGTCGAGCTGCTGGCGCTCGCGCATGACCTTCTGGGCGGCCTCGGCATCGTTCCAGAGGTCGGGGTTCTCGGAAGCCGCGTTCAGCTCCGCGAGGCGTTTATCGACTGTATCCCAGTCAAAGATGCCTCCTCAGCAGCCCTATAGACTGCTTGGCGGCATCCGAGGCTTGCTCGATCTCGGCGCGCATCTGGTTTTTCGGGAATGGGGTTTGGAGAAAGAATGGAGGCTCGTCGGGTCGGGGTGATAGCCCCCGGGACCCGGCCTGTAAACGCTTCCGCGTCGCGTCGCATGCCGCCCGTGCGGCGCCCGACCGCAGGGAAGGAGGCGAGCCGGCAAGCCTCGGGCGCGTTGTCGGGCACGAACGACAGGGCCCAGGAGGCAAGCGGATGGCGGACGACGATCACGCGGCGACGTGGGCGGACTTCAACGAGGCCGTCAACATGACGCCCGCGGCGCTGAAGAAGCACCTCGACAGCGAGGCCAGCAAGGAGGTCGGCCAGAAGAAGGGCGGCGGCGAGTCCACCGGCCACGCGATGGGCCGGCGCATCCTGGCGATCAAGGATACGAAGAAGGCCGACCTGACGGACGACGATTACGCCGCCATGCGCAAGGTGGTGGGCTACGTCCACCGCCATCTCAAGCAGGGCGGAGAGGCCCGGAAGGACCCCGACTCACCGTGGCGGTTGTCGCTGATGAATTGGGGCCACGATCCGCACAAGGATTGAGGCTCCGGAACGCCCGGCGGCTCAGTAGCGCGGCGGCACGATGTAGGACGGAGCGATCACGTACTCCTTCGGCCGCTTGCGCGCGCCGAACCGGCCCTCGGTGATCTGGTCGTTGTAATAGTCGAAGCCCGTATAGCCGAAACCGCCGCCGTTCATCACCTCGGCGACCGGGACCGCGGGCTGCGCGAGATCGGGACGGCCCGGCGGCACCACCACCTGGCAGCACCCCTCGGTCTCGAGAACGGTGGGCCCGTTCGGCGCGGTGAACACGAAGGCGCGGGGCTGGTACGGCGCGGGCGGGTAGGCGGCGTCGGAGGCCGAGGCGCCCTGCCCCGCCAGGAGGGCGAGCAGTCCGGCGGCGATCAGGGTCTTGGTGCTCACGCGATGCTCCGTCAGGGGGCCGGCCGGGCCGGCATCTGGCCTACAGTCTAGCTGATCGCGGGCGGCTTGTCCGGCCCATCCGAATCGACCGGTTACCGAAATGCCGGCGCAGATCAGCCGCGGGCGCGCAGGACCACCTGCGGGCTTGCCGGCACGGGCCGGCAATCCGTCGTGAAGGCGTTGACCGGCAACGGCTTCGAGTCGCACGCATATACGTCCGCCGGGCCGGGCGCGGGGATCGGATCCCGGGCGATGATCGGGTTCGGCGCACAGGCCGAGGCCGCGGCGGCGAGCAGCAGGGCGGCGATCAGGTTCAGGCGGCGCATGCGACACTCGGGACGCGGGAGGACCCCCGCACCTGACCCTGGCCATCGCGATCCGTCCTGACAAGCGCCGGCGCGGGGCGTCGGCGCCTTTGGCGGAGCCTGTCGCCCCGCGGCAACAATCCGCGCGGGGTCGGCTAGCCGGCCCGGACCATCGGCACGACGTTGTGCAGGGTCTTGTCGGTGCCGTCGAAGAACCGGCGGATGTTGCGCGCGGCCTGCCGGATGCGCTGCTCGTTCTCGACCAGCGCGATGCGGACATACTCGTCGCCGAATTCGCCGAATCCGATGCCGGGCGCCACCGCGACATCCGACTTCTCCAGCAGCAGCTTGGAGAATTCGAGGCTGCCCATCTCCCGGTAGCGCTCCGGGATCGGAACCCACGCGAACATCGAGGAGGCGGGCGACGGGATGGTCCAGCCGGCCTTGCCGAAGGATTCCACCAGCGCGTCGCGGCGCTTCCTGTAGATGCTGCGCATCTCGTGGATGCAGTCGTCCGGCCCGTTGAGGGCGGCGGTCGCGGCGACCTGGATCGGCGTGAAGGCGCCGTAATCGAGGTAGGACTTCACCCGGGTGAGCGCCGCGAGCAGGCGCTCGTTGCCCACCGCGAAGCCCATGCGCCAGCCGGCCATCGAGTAGGTCTTCGACAGCGAGGTGAACTCCACCGTGCAGTCGATGGCGCCGGGCACCTGCAGGACCGAGGGCGGCGGGTTGTCGTCGAAATAGACCTCCGCGTAGGCGAGGTCCGACAGCAGGATCAGCTCGTGCTGCTTCGCGAAGGCCACGAGATCCCGGTAGAAGTCGAGGCTCGCCACGTAGGCGGTCGGGTTCGACGGGTAGCAGACGACCAGGGCGACCGGCTTCGGGATCGAGTGGCGCATGGCCCGCTCGAGGGCCGGGAACATCGCCGGGGTCGGCTCGGCCGGCACGGAGCGGATGACGCCGCCGGCCATCAGGAAGCCGAAGGCGTGGATCGGGTAGCTCGGGTTCGGCACCAGCACGACGTCGCCCGGGGCGGTGATCGCCTGAGCCATGTTGGCGAAGCCCTCCTTGGAGCCCAGCGTCGCCACCACCTGCGTGTCGGGGTTGAGGGTCACGCCAAACCGGCGCTGGTAGTAACCGGCCTGGGCCTTGCGCAGGCCCGCGATGCCCTTCGAGGCCGAGTAGCGGTCGGTGCGGGGCCGCCCGGCCGTCTCGCACAGCTTGGCGATCACGTGCTTGGGGGCGTCGAGGTCGGGATTGCCCATCCCGAGATCGATGATGTCGGCGCCCTGCGCGCGGGCGGCGGCCTTGATCCGGTTGACCTGCTCGAAGACGTAGGGCGGCAGTCGCTTGATGCGGTGGAAGTCGGTCATGGGCGTGTCCATCGGCGCGTCCCGAATCTGGCGTCTTTCGTCTGGGCCGGTCGCGCGAACCCCATGCTCTAGCAGAGTTGCGGGCCGCCGCCGACCCACAAATCGGTGCTCAAATCGGTGCTATTGCGGCGGCGCCGGGGCCGGCTTGATGGTGGCCGCGGCGCCCTGCCCGGCGCTCGCCGCCGCCCGGCCGCGGACCTCGTTGCGGCCGCGGGCGCTCTCCAGCTCCGCCTCCAGGGCCTTCTGGCCGGTGACCGACTTGGCCCGGACCGGGCGCTTCGGCGCGTCGACGCCCACCGGCATGAAGTCGGGCTGCGCCTTGCTGCGGGATTCCGCGACGAAATCCGGCGCGGCGACGGTCCGCGGCCCGTAGCCTGCATCGGAGGCCAGCGAGCGGACGACGTCGCCCGAGCAGGCCCCGAGCAGGCTGACCAGCAGCCCGAGGCCGGCCGTGCGGATCAGCGGCAGGCTGCGGGACATGCGGGCGACAGGGTTCAAAATGGCACGATCCATCGTCACATGGGTTTGAAAAGAACGGCCGGATGTTTCGGCGACGTCCGCAACCGGGGTGGCGAAAGCTCTGGCTCGCTCCTTATTTTGTCGGAAACGAGGCCCGCGCGATCGGGTCGACAGACGAAACACAGGGAGGCACGTTTGACGAGTCCGCAGGCGCCGGATCGGACCGCCCCTCCGAAGTCGGTCTCGAACGGCGCGATGCCGGACGGCATGGCTGCTCCGATGCCGGATTTCGAGGCGCTGTCCCGCAATGCCGGACAGTTCGTCGAGGCGATGGGGCGCAATATCGCCCGCGCCCTCGGGCCCGAGGGACAGGGAGGCGCCCCCGGAAGCGAGATGAACGAGGCCGCCAAGGTCCTCGGGCAGGTGGCCGAGACCTGGCTCGCCGACCCGAAGCGGAGCGCCGAGGCCCAGGCCCGCCTGTCGCAGGCCTTCCTGTCGCTCTGGGGCTCGACCTACATGCGCCTGCAGGGCCAGCCCGCCGACCCGGTGGTTCTTCCGGAGCCCCGGGACGCGCGCTTCGCCCATGCCGAGTGGTCGACCAACCCGTATTTCGACTTCATCAAGCAGGCCTACCTGCTCGCCGCCCGCTGGGCCGAAAGCCTCGTGGACGAGGCCGAGGGGCTCGATGCGCACACGCGCCACAAGGCGCAATTCTACCTGCGCCAGCTCACCAGCATGCTCTCGCCGTCGAACTTCCTGCCGACCAACCCGGAGCTGATCCGCCATACCCTCCAGGAGAACGGCGCCAACCTCGTCCGCGGCCTGAAGATGTACGAGGAGGATCTACAGGCGGGCGGCGGACATCTGCGCGTGCGCCAGACCGACCCGAGCGGGTTCGAGGTCGGGCGCAACATGGCGGTCACCCCCGGCGAGGTGGTGTTCCGCAACGATCTGATCGAGCTGATCCAGTACGCGCCCGCCACCGAGACCGTGCTGCGGCGCCCGTTCCTGATGGTTCCGCCCTGGATCAACAAGTTCTACATCCTCGACCTCAATCCCCAGAAGAGCTTCCTGAAGTGGATGGTCGACCAGGGCCTGACGGTCTTCTGCATCTCGTGGGTGAATCCGGATTCCCGGCATGCCGACAAGGACTTCGAGTCCTACATGCGCGAGGGGATCGAGGCGGCCATCGACGCGATCGGGGTCGCCACCGGGGAGACCGAGGTCACGGCGGCCGGCTACTGCGTCGGCGGGACGCTGCTCGCCGTGACGCTGGCCATGCAGGCCGCCACCGGAAACCGGCGGATCAAGAGCGCGACGCTGCTCACCACGCAGGTCGACTTCACCCATGCCGGCGACCTGAAGGTCTTCGCCGACGAGGAGCAGATCCGGCAGGTCGAGGCCCGGATGGCCGAGCAGGGCTACCTGGAGGGCGCCCGGATGGCGAACGCCTTCAACATGCTCCGGCCGAACGACCTGATCTGGCCCTACATCGTCAACAACTACATCAAGGGCAAATCGCCCTCGGCTTTCGACCTGCTGTACTGGAATTCCGACGCCACGCGGATGCCAGCGGCCAATCATTCCTTCTATCTGCGCAACTGCTACCTCGACAACACGCTGGCGCAGGGACGGATGGTGCTCGGCAACGTCCGCCTCGACCTCAAGAAGGTGCAGGTCCCGATCTTCAACCTCGCAACCCGGGAGGATCACATCGCGCCGGCCCTCTCGGTCTTCGAGGGCTCGAAGGTGTTCGGCGGCAAGGTCGATTTCGTGCTGGCGGGATCGGGCCATATCGCCGGCGTGATCAACCCCCCGTCCAAGCCGAAATACGGCTACTGGACCGGCGGCCCGGTCAAGGGGACGCTGGAGGACTGGATCAGCGCCGCGGTCGAGACCAAGGGTTCGTGGTGGCCGTATTGGTTTCAGTGGATCGAGGCGCAGGCGCCGGAGCGGGTGCCGGCCCGGAAACCCGGCGGGGATGCGCTCCAATCCCTCGGCCCGGCGCCGGGGACCTACGTGCGCATGCGGGCCTGAGGCGCGCCATCCGCGGCGAACCGGAGCGGGGCACCGCCCGTCGCGGATCGCCCGGGGGAGCCGGGCGCCCCGCGCAGGCGCATCACCATTTCCGCACGAGGGGCGCGGGGGCGGGGGCCGGCGGCGCGCCGAACACGTAGCGGAAGCCCACCGAGACGATGTCGGCGCTGGAATCCACCACCCCCGCGAAGGCGATGTTGCCGACGTTGTAGTCGCGGCCGAGGCCCGCCAGGATCCGCGACCGGTCCAGGAAGAAGTGCGAATAGGCGAGGTTCAGCGTCAGCTGCCGGCTCCAGCGGTAGCTGGCGCCCACCGAGGCGATGTATCGGTCCCCGTCCGGCAGCCGCACCGAACGGTTGCGGAAGTCGATCGGCGAGGTCTCGTAGGCGAAGCCCGTGCGCAGCGTCAGGTTCGGCGAGGCGTCGTACTCGGCGCCGATCGCGTAGGTGAACCCGTCCTTGTAGTTGAGCGGCAGGGTGTTCACCGGCAGGCCGAGGGTCTTCGACACGATCCCGATGGTCCCGAGCCTCGACCAGTTGTCCCATTCGAAGCCGAGGTTCACCCGCGCCACCGGCGAGACCGCCTGGGTGAGGCCGACGCTCAGCTTGTCGGGGGTGTTCAGCCTCGCCCGGACCTGGCCGGCGAGCGGAGCCAGGGCGAGCAGCGGCACGCCGATCGAGCCGTCGATGTCGTGGTGCACCGAGGAGCGGTAGCCGATGCCCAGCACGGTCCCGTCGCGGGGCGTCAGCGTGGCGCCCGCGGTGAAGCCCACCCCCCAGGATTCCCCCTTGAGGAAGGAGCTCGGATAGGCGGTCGGCAGGAGGCCCGGGACCGGCAGCGCCTGCCGCAGGGTCAGGCGGAAATACTCGATGTTCGGCCCGGCCGCGATCGACAGCCATTCGTTGACCTTGAAGCCGATCACCGGGTTGATCGCCAGGGAGAAGATCCGCGACGAGCGTCCGTAGACCTCCCCGGCCCAGACCTGGTTGGGCTTGGTCACGAGCCCGAAGGGCGCGCCGGTCGAGAGGCCGAGCCACAGGCGGTCGTTCAGCTGGTACGAGGTCGCGCCCGCCGGCACGAGGGCGCCCTGACCGAGCTCGCCCGAGCCGCCCAGCCGCGCGAAGCCCGGATTGGTGCCCGGCGCCGGGCGGATCTCCGAGGACAGGCCGATATAGGTGAAGTTCTGCTCCGCGACGAAGCCCGGGTTCATCGTGATGGTCGCGGGGTTCCAGAACATCGACGACACGCCGCCCGATCCCGAGGCCGCGCCCGCAAACGCCAGCCCCTGCGCCTGCGTGCTCTGCTCCCGCAGACCGAACGCCCCAGCCTGAACCTGCCCGGCACCGAGGATCATTGCCGTCGCCGCCAGCATTGCAGCGCGCACCGTCCTGCCCATCTCGTCCCCCAAGCGTTGTCGTTCTGGCGGGCGCCGAAGATTGTTAGAGCTTCATCAGGTGGCACCCTTTCGGGCATGGTGCCGGTTGCGGGGACTGAACCGCAATGACCAGGACGGCCTCAGGAGGCGAAAAGAAGATCCGTAGAGACATCGGGATGCATTGTCCCATCGGGGCCGATGCCTGGCGAAGACCTGTTTTCGATAATTACGCACCCAACTTTTCCTCTTGCGCCGCGCCCTGAACAATAGACCCATTATCATCAGACCATGAACTTTTTTGCAGGCCTGTTGCTTGGCTGCGACACCCGGCGGGGCGCTGCGTGCGGACCGCCGGCCTTGCACCCGGGTCGAGGCCCGGCCATGGTCCCGGCGTCCGGCGCAGACCGGCACAGGGAAGGATGAGGAGTGCGGCCATGAAGCTCTTCCGGCACGGCCCGAGCGGCGACGAGAAGCCCGGCCTCGTGGATGCGAAAGGCGGCCTGCGCGACCTGTCGGGCATCGTGCGGGACATTGCCGGGCCGGCGCTGTCGCCCGATTCGCTGGCGCGCCTGCGCGCCCTCGATCCCGAGACCCTGCCGAAGCTGCCGCCGGACGTGCGCCTCGGCCCCTGCGTGGGCGGCACCCGCAACGTCGTGGCCATCGGCCTGAACTTCGCCGACCACGCCGCCGAGACCGGCTCGCCGATCCCGGCCGAGCCGATCATCTTCAACAAGGCGCCGTCCAGCCTGTGCGGGCCGAACGACACGGTGATCATCCCCAAGGGGTCGCACAGCACCGACTGGGAGGTCGAACTCGCCGTGGTGATCGGGCGGCGCGCCAGCTACGTCCACGCCAACGAGGCGCTGAGCTACGTGGCGGGGGCCTGCATCTGCAACGACGTCTCCGAGCGCGAATGGCAGATGAACCGCGGTCCGACCTGGACCAAGGGCAAGAGCGCACCGACCTTCGGGCCGCTGGGCCCCTGGCTGGTGACGCTCGACGAGATTCCCGACCTGAAGAACCTCGCCATGAGCCTCGACGTCAACGGCGAGCGCCGTCAGACCGGCTCCACCGCCACGATGATCTTCGACGTTCCCCAGCTCGTCGCCTACACGTCGCACTTCATGCTGCTGGAGCCGGGCGACGTGATCACCACCGGCACCCCGCCGGGCGTCGGGCTCGGCATGAAGCCGCCGCGCTACCTCAAGGCCGGGGACGAGATGGTCCTGCGGATCGACCGGCTCGGCGAGCAGCGTCAGCAGGTCATCGCCTTCGACGACTGGACCGCCAAGGTCTCCGCCGGCGAGCCGACGGACTGACTGGCCGCGCCGCCGCCCGCATCCGGGCGGCGGTGCCGGTTCCAGGAACAGACACCGGTATCGGTGATCGTCCCGCGCTTCGGCCGGACAAGACTGCGACATCGGATTGTCCGCAGGCCCGCGCGCAGGGTCGGAACCCGAGCCGCCGACGCGCAAGGCGATCGAGATCCGGGCCGACACCGTCAAGCAGGCGGTGCGGGACGAGCCCGACCGGATCCGGTGGATCGCGGCGCAGCCCAATCGCCTCGCGCGCCGGGTCGGGGCCGGCGGCCGGATCCTTGGGGCCTCCGATCAGACTGGATCGCTGACCGGGCGGGCGTCCTGCCGGCCGGACGGTCTCACGAGCGGCGTCGAGCGGGACCGGCACGGGCACGGCCCTCCCCCGGATACCGGGCCGCGCGACGTCGCGCGGCCTCGGTTGGCACGGCCTCATCGTCCAGACCGATCCGTCCGCGGGGAGTTCGGGCGCCCGGCCCGCTTGATTTCTGTCCGCCGATCCGGCTCAAACACCGGATGAGCGCGACTTCCCTTCCCGGTTCCCCGCAGCCCGACCTCGGCGACATCCGCCACGACTGGAGCGTCGCGGAGATCCGCGCGATCCACGACCTGCCGCTGATGGACCTCGTGTTCCGGGCGGCGCAGGTCCACCGCCGGCACAATGACCCGGCCGACATCCAGCGGGCGTCGCTCCTGTCCATCAAGACCGGCGGCTGCCCGGAGGATTGTGCCTATTGCCCGCAATCGGCCCACCACAAAGGCGCAGGCGTCGCCCGCGAGCGGCTGATGCCGGTGGAGACCGTGCTGGCCGAGGCCGCCGCCGCCAAGGCCGCGGGGGCCCAGCGCTTCTGCATGGGCGCCGCGTGGCGCCAGCCCAAGGACGGGCCCGAGTTCGACGCGGTTCTCGCCATGGTGCGCGGCGTGCGCGGCCTCGGCATGGAAGCCTGCGTGACGCTCGGCATGCTCACGCCCTCCCAGGCCGGACGGCTCGCCGAGGCCGGGCTGACCTCCTACAACCACAACCTCGACACCGGCCCGGATTTCTACGAGGACATCATCTCCACCCGGACCTACGACGAGCGCCTGCAGACCCTCGCGAATGTCCGCGAGGCCGGGATCGGCGTGTGCTGCGGCGGCATCGTCGGGATGGGCGAGGGCGTCACCGACCGCGCCGCGATGCTTCAGGTGCTGTCCAACCACGCCCCCCATCCCGAGAGCGTGCCGATCAACGCCCTGGTGGCGGTGCCCGGTACTCCGCTGGAGGACCAGCCGGCGGTCGATCCGTTCGATCTCGTGCGCATGTGCGCCACGGCGCGGATCGTGATGCCGCGATCCCGGGTCCGTCTCAGCGCCGGCCGCAAGAGCCTCACCCGTGAGGCGCAGGTGCTGTGCTTCCTGGCGGGCGCCAACTCGATCTTCTACGGCGAGCGGCTGCTGACCACCGCCAATAACGGGCAGGACGACGACGCGGCCCTGCTGGCCGACCTCGGCATCCGGGTCGGCGAACCGGTCCGGGCCGCGGCGGAATAGGCCCACGGACGCCTTTCCGCTCGCGCCTTGCCGCTTGGACCTTGCCGCTGGGACCTTGCCGCGCGCGCTGATGGGGTGGTGACGGCCGCCGCCCACGGCCGATCGCGTCAGCCCTCCGGCAGGACGATCCGGAAGCGCGCGCCGCTCAGCCCCTCGGCCTCGGAGGCATCGAGGGTGAGCGTGCCGCCGTTGATCCCGATCAGCTCGGCGGCGATCGGCAGGCCGAGCCCCGTGCCGCCGGAGCGCATGGAGCCCTGGAACGGCGCGAACAGGTTCTCCCGGGCGCGCGCCGGCAGGCCGGGGCCGTTGTCGGCGACCAGGATCGTGATCCGGCCCGGCGCCCCGCGGGAGGCCACGACGCGGACCGCAGCCTCCGGCACGGCGGCCCCGTCGAGCGCCTGCACGGCGTTGCGGACGAGGTTGGCCAGCGCCCGCGCCAGTTGCTCCGGGTCGGCCTGAACGCTCAGGTCGGCCGCCGCGACCTCCACGGAGACCGGATGCGCCGCCAGCGCGGCGAGATCCGGAAGCTCCGCGAAGATGGGCGCCAGCGGCGTGCTGGCCAGGAGCGGCGTCCGCTCGGAGACGCGCCCGTAGGCGAGCGTCGCCTCGCAGAAGCGGATCGCCCGGGCCAGCGTCCCCACGAGGCGCGGGGCCACACGCTGAACGGTCGGATCCTCGGTACCCTCCAGGCGATCGCCGAGAAGCTGCGCGCCGGTCAGCAGGTTGCGCAGCTCGTGGCTAATCTTGCTGACGGCGAGCCCGAGTTCGGCGAGCCGCCGCTTCTGGCGGAGCTGGTCGGCGAGGCTGCGCTGCATCCGCCCGAGCGCCCGCTCGGCCTGGCCGATCTCGTCGCTGCGGCGGGACGGGGCGATGATCCGCCCCGCATCCTCCGGATCGTCCGCGAAGACCGTGATGCTCGTGGCGAGCCGCCGGACCGGCCGCACGATGAGCACCTGCAGCACCACGAAGACGAGGCCCGCCGCGGCGGCCGCGATGATCAGCGAGGAGACCAGCAGGCGCAGGGCATAGTCGATCATGGCGGTGCGCAGCGGCGCCTCGTCGAGGAGGATCTCGACCCGGTCGAAGCCGATTCCCCCCTCCCCGATCACGCGGATCGGCTCGCGGACCGGCGCCACAAGGGTGCGCCACGCCCCCCGGATCGCCGACAGCGCTGTGACGTCGCGCAGATCGACGATGTCGGCGACCTGCTCGGGCATGGGCTCGATGGCGAGCAGGCGCTGGGCGCCACCGCCGCGAACCGCGATCGCCCGGGCATTCACCCCGGCCAGGAGCCGGCTCTCCAGCGCCTCGGAGACCGGCTCCCCGGTCCGGCCGTCGAGGACCAGGGCGGCGACCTGCGCGGCCGCCAGGCGGTCCGACATCCACTCGACCCGGTAATTGGCCACCGCCGGCACATAGGTCAGCACCTCGGCCACCACCACGAACGCGACGGTGACGAGGAACAGCCGTCCCGACAGGCCGAGGCGGGCCGTGCGCCGCTCCGGCAGATCGCGGCTCGGGGCGGACGCCGGCATCGCCGGTGCCGCGGCCTCATCGGACTCGACGGACACGCCGGTCACGCTCCGCGCGGGCATCGCGGATTCGGATCGGCGGAGGGCGGATTGAGAAAGCTCGAGCCGGGTCCGGCCTTCGCGGGATACATGTTCGCAAGCCACAGATTCGCAGGCGGCAATACAGGCTCTCGGCAGTGAGCACTATACGATATCCACCCGCAGGCGGTTGCATGTGCCCTCAGACACGGAAAAACACAGCCGGCGGAGGATTGCGTATCCCGGGCGTCGCTCTCAGCCGCGTCTGGCGCGCCGGCTCAGCAGCACGCTGACCAGGGCGAAGACGGCCAGCATCGCGAGGCCCGCCACCATCTTGGGCGTGACGAGGGCCCGCAGGGTCAGGGAGTCGTCGCAGCCGCCCGCCCCCGCCGCCAGGCAGGCCGCCTTGGCGGCTTCGTGGGCGGCGACGACGTCCTCGATGCCCGCTCCCGTGGTGGCGTACACGACGGCGCCGGGCAGCAGCCCCAGGAAGGTCGCGAGGACGAAGACCCGCATCTTCACCCCGAAGGCGGCGGGGGCGAGGTTGGTCACCCAGAACGGGAACAGGGGGAGGAGGCGCAGGACCGCGATATAGCCGAAGGCATCGCGCCGGAAGCCTTCGGCCAGCCCGGCGAGGCGCGTGCCGCCGATCCGCCGGAGCAGGTCGGCCCCCGGCCCCCGGCCGATGGCGAACACGAGGGCGGCCCCCGTGGTGGCCGCGCAGACCGCGGTGAGCGCGCCCGGCACGATGCCGAACAGGAAGCCGCAGACCATCGTCAGGATCAGCGTGGCCGGCACCGACACGACCACGGCCCCGACATAGAGGCAGTAGGCCGCGACCAAGGCGCGGAGATAGCCGGCCTCGACGAAGCCGCGCAGCCAGATCCGCGAGGCGAGGAGTCGGTCGAGGCTCAGGAGCTGGGCGGCGCCGGAGACCACGACGATCGCCGACACCGTCAGGAGCAGCACCAGCGGGAGCCAGCGCCGCAGCCGCCTCCAGCGTCCGTCACGCCGCTCTTCGCCGACGGGCGCGTTCCCGGTCTCGATCACCCGGGCTTGCGCATCCGCAGGATCTTGAAGAACCCGCCCGGGAAGGTCGGCTTCAATCCCAGGACCTCGACGCCGTTGCGCCGGGCCCAGGCCTCGATCCGCGTCGCCTTGAAGTCCGACGACCAGCCGATCTTGGTGCAGAGCGGGGCCACGATCTCCTCGACCCGGGCGACCGGGCCTTCGCTCTGGCCGAAATGGTTGGCGAGCACGATGCCGCCGCCCGGCCGCACCACCCGCAGGAACTCGGACATCGCGGCCTCGGGATCCGGCACCAGGGTGATCAGGAACTGCGCCACCACGGCGTCGAAGCTCGCATCGGCATAGCCCAGGTGGCAGACATCCATCACCTGCAGCCCCTTCACGTGGGACAGGTTCCGGCGCCGGACCTTGGCACGGGCGCGCTTGAGCATGTCCTCGGAGAGATCGACGCCGCAGACGAAGCTCGATGTCGGATAGTAGCCCAGCGCCAGCCCGGTTCCGACGCCGGCCTCCAGGATCTGCGGCCCATGCTCGGCCGCCGCCTCGACGGCGGCGCGGGCCGCGGGCTCGGTGAGCTTGTCGTAGACCACGTCATAGACGGGGGCCCAGCGGGCATAGGCCTTGCGCATCAGGGCCGTGCTCGGCCCGGCCATCTGCGGCTCGCTCAGCATCGTTCGAAGGTTCCAGAGGTTGAGATCAGGCGGCCTCGCGGGGCCGGGCCGACAACGCGTCGACACGCCGGATGGTGCCGCCGCCCAGGACCCGGGCCCGGGGCCCGTCATCCGCGTAGATCGCGCAGGCCTGGCCCGGCGACACGCCGTCCTCGGGCTCGGTGAGAACGATCTCGGCCGTGCCGTCCGGCCCGACCGTGAGTGTCGCCGGGCGCGGCGGCCGGGTCGAGCGCACGCGCACCGCCACCGGCAGGTCGCGCACGGCCTCGGCCGGGCCCTCGCCGAGCCAGTTCAGGTCCGAGAGGCGGATCCGGGTCGTGGCCAGGGCTGTGCGCGGTCCGACCACCACCCGGGCCGCATCCGGCTCCAGGCGCACCACGTAGAGCGGTTCCGGCCCGGACAGGCCGAGGCCCTTCCGCTGCCCCACCGTGTAGTGGACGATGCCGTCGTGCCGGCCGAGGACGTGGCCGGCGAGGTCGACGATCTCGCCGGGCCGCGCCGCATCGGGGCGCAGGCGGGCGATCACGTCGCTGTAGCGGCCCTGCGGCACGAAGCAGATGTCCTGGCTGTCCGGCTTCTCGGCGAGCGACAGGCCGAGATCCTTCGCGAGCGCGCGGGTCTCGGTCTTCTCCATCTCGCCCAGGGGAAAGCGCAGGAATGCCAGCTGCTCCGCCGTGGTGGCGTAGAGGAAGTAGCTCTGGTCCCGGGCCGGATCGAGGGCGCGGTGGAGCGCCCGGCCGCCGCCCGGCAGCGCCCGGCTCGCCACGTAATGGCCGGTGGCCAGCGCGTCGGCGTTCAGGTCCCGGGCGAGGCCCAGCAGATCGCGGAACTTCACCGTGCGGTTGCACTCGACGCAGGGGATCGGCGTCTCGCCCGCGAGGTAGCTCTCGGCGAACTTTTCGATGACCGCGTCGCGGAAGCGGTCCTCGTAGTCGAGGACGTAATGCGGGATGCCGAGATGCTCCGCCGCAGCCCGTGCATCGTTGATGTCCTGGCCGGCGCAGCAGGCGCCCTTGCGGTGGCTCGCCGCGCCGTGGTCGTAGAGTTGGAGCGTCACGCCGACCACGTCGAAGCCCTGCCGCTTCAGCAGGCCAGCGACCACGGAGGAATCGACGCCGCCCGACATGGCGACGACGACGCGCGTCTCGTGGGGGGCTTTGGGAAGATCGAGGGCGTTCATCGCGAGGGTCCGCAGCCGCCGGCCCGGAAGCTTCCTGGCTGCACGGGCCGTCTATAGCGGGACTTCGCCCGGCTTTCCAGGGCGGCCAGCGCCGACACCCGGCAGATCCTGCCGATCGGGCGGCAGGTTCGATCAGGGCCGCGCCGCGCGCCGCGGAAGAGCACTATATTTTTCAGTATCTTAGCGGACCACCCCGGTGGCGCGCGGCTTGCTGCGGGCGGCCCAGAGGAGTCCGGTATGGCGAGCGGTGCGGCGGATCGTTTGGATGTCACCACCTGGATTCCGACCGCGCGGAGTGCGTCTGCCCCGCGGTCGGGCTGGGAGGCGGCGGGCGTGGCCGCCCGGGCCGGGGATTCGACGCAGGATCGCTTCGGCGCCGCCCTGACCGCCGCCCAGGCCCGCGACGACGCGGCGGAGACGCGCGCCCGCACGGCCGACCTGCGCGACCTCGCCGCGTCGGCCCGCACCCGACAGGCCGATCAGCGCGATCAGGCCCAGGCCGCCCGGGCGGCCGGCGACCGTGCGCAGGATTCGGCGCGGCAGGCCGAGACCCGCGCCGCGGACCGGACGGCCGACCGCGCCCGACAGGCGGAGGCGGCGGCTCCGGCGGGGCGTACCGGCAAGGCCGACGCACCGCGCGCCGCCGCAGACGCACGCCCGGAAGCGCGGATGCCGGCCGCGGCGCGCGACGCACAGACGGGCCAGGCGAAACCCGCCGCACGACAGGGCTCCGAGGCTGCCACGACCTCATCGGATCGCGCCTCCGCCACAGGCGACACGGCGGCTCCCGAGGCGGCGCAGGCCGAGACGACGGTGCAGGCTGAGACGACGGCGCCGCAGACGGCCGAGCCCGCCGCCACGCCCGCCGGTTCGGACCCTGCCGCCTCGCTGCTGGCCCTCATCGCCGCGCTGACCGAGGGCGGCGCGGCGACCGGAACGGTCAAGACCGAGGCGCCCGCGGGCACCGGCGCGGCGACCGCGCAGGACGGCGGGACAGCGCTCCTCGGAACGGGCGCGGCCGTGGGCGCTCCCGGCAGCGGCGGGCCGGTCGGCAGCCCCGCGGGTGATGCCGTATCGGGCATCGCCGGCATCCCCTCCGGGGCGAAGGCGGCAGGCGCCGGCAACGAGCCGGGCTCGGTGGGGAAGAGCACCGTCCCGGTGGAGGGCCCGGCGGCCGGCGGCTCCGCGGTCGCGACATCGGACAAGGACGGCCAGGATTTCCTGACTGCCCTGGCCGATATGGGACAGGGCGCAGGTCCGCTCCCAGGCACGCCCCCGGCCCCGCAGGGCGGCCAGACGCCGCCGGTCCCGTCGAGCCCGGCCGTCGGCACGACGAAGGCCGCAGAGGGCACCGCTGCGCCGAACCAGACCGCCGCGCCGGTCCAGACCGATCCGCCCATCCCCATCGGCCAAGTGCCGATGACCATCGGCCTGCGCTCCCTGCGCGGATCGAACGAGTTCCAGATCCGGCTCGATCCGGCCGAACTCGGGCGCATCGACGTCAAGCTGGAGATCGACAAGGCGCATGGCCGGGTCATGACCCACCTCGTAGTCGACCGGCCCGAGACCCTGGCCCTGCTCCAGCGCGACGCCGGCCAGCTGCAACAGGCGCTGTCCCAGGCCGGATTCGACCCCTCGGGCGGCGGAATCAACCTGTCGCTGCGGGGCGACGGAAGCGCCCAGGGCGGCAGCGGCGGCCAGCAGGGGGATTCCCCCCGCAGCAACGGGGCGAACTGGTCCCAGGATCAGGCCGAGGCCTCCCAGGACATCGCCCCGATCCGCCTTCTGCGCGGCTACGGCGGCGTCGACATGAGAATCTAGGCGGCGCGCGCAAGCGCCCGCATCGCGAACCGACACAGACACAGCGCGCATCCAGGCCCGCGCCAGGGCGCAGCACCGGAGAGATCAGCATGACGAGCGGCATATCCAGCCTCACCAGCACGACGGCGACGAAGAGCGCGTCGTCGAGCGGCAGCAGCGGCAACTCCACCGAGATCGCCAGCAACTTCACGCAGTTCCTGACTCTGCTGACCACGCAGCTCAAGAATCAGAACCCCCTCGATCCGATGGACACCAATCAGTTCACCCAGCAGCTGGTCCAGTTCGCCGGCGTCGAGCAGCAGCTCAAATCGAATGACCGCCTCGACAGCATCCTGAGCGCGTCGCAATCGGCGAGTTCGGCCTCGGCCACGAGCTACATCGGCAAGACCGTGACGGCGGATGGAAGCGCGTCGCAGCTGTCCAAGGGCTCGGCCTCCTGGACGCTGACGCCCGCCCGGGCCGCCTCCAAGGCGGTGATCTCGATCCTCGATTCCCAGAACAACGTCGTGGCCACGCAGAGCACGACGCTGACCGCCGGAAGCCAGGCCTACACGTGGAACGGCAAGACCTCCGCGGGCCTGACCGCGCCGGATGGGAACTATTCGATCAAGGTCTCGGCCACCGACGCCACCGGCGCCACCGTGGCGGTCGACACGAGCCTCACCGGCACCGTCGACGAGGTCGATCTCAGCGGGACGACACCGGTGCTGATCATCGGCTCCCAGAAAGTGCCGCTGTCCAGCGTGCAGACCATCGGGTTGTCCACAAGTGGCACTTAACGAATCACATCCGAGTGACTCGCTTCAACATCTCTTAAGCGGGCGCAAGTACCTTCAATGCTCGACAGGTCAGTCGAGTGTAGAGCGTATCATGACCGAACCGAGCCGCCCGAGAGTGAAGTACGTGATCGGGCCCGACGGCAGCCCCCTGACGATCGCGGATCTTCCGCCCCCGAGCACCCGTCGCTGGGTGATCCGGCGCAAGGCCGAGGTCGTGGCCGCGGTGCGCGGCGGCCTTCTCAGCCTGGAGGAGGCGTGCAAGCGCTACACGCTGACCACCGAGGAATTCCTCAGCTGGCAGTTCTCCATCGACCAGCACGGTCTCGCCGGCCTGCGGACGACGCGGATCCAGCATTACCGCCATTGATTATCCGACGCCTCTGTCGGGCGCCATCGTTCCGGGATGCTGCAGACGCCCCCGGAACCCCAACACGACCGAGGGTGCCGAAACCCGGCGCGTCGGCGGCTCTGGATGACGGGCTCCGCTTCGCAATCCTGGACTGACGCGATGGCCTCACTCCCGCAGCGACCACGTCGACGGCGCCGGTGGGGTGGATCGCCCGAATCCGAGAACCCACGAAGCCGCGTCCGGACTCCGGGCGCGGCTTCGTGCTGTTCCGGCGCCCGCCTTTGGGCCTCGGTTGCGCGGCATTAACGCCTCGCTAACCACGACCTGGGCAATTTCTGCCGAGCGGGCCGCCGGGGTCCGCCAGCGTTAGAGTGCAGCGAATCCTCCCGTGAAGCCGGTCCTCGATCTCGTCACGAAGTTCGGACCGGCCCGAATCGCCGCCATGGCGGCGGTGACGCTGACCCTCATCGGCTTCTTCGCGTTCATCATCCTGCGGGTCTCGCGCCCCGATATGGGCGTGCTGTTCTCCGACCTGTCGATGCAGGATTCGGCCTCCGTGGTCCGCGAGCTGGACAGCCGCGGAATCCGCTACGAGACCCGGGGCGATGCCGGGCAGACGATCCTGGCTCCCCGCCCCGACCTCGCCAAGCTGCGCATGGACCTGGCCGGCAAGGGGCTGCCGACCCAGGCCGGGGTCGGCTACGAGATCTTCGACAAGGGCGATGCGTTCTCGTCCACCAACTTCGTGCAGAACGTGAATCACCTGCGCGCCCTGGAGGGCGAGCTGGCCCGCTCGATCCGGGCGATCGGCCGGGTCCAGGCGGCCCGGGTCCACCTCGTCCTGCCGGAGCGCCGCCTGTTCGAGCGCGACCGGGAGAGCCCGAGCGCCGCCATCGTGCTGAAGCTGATGGGCGACCTCGACGCCGGGCAGGTTCGGGCGATCCGCCATCTCGTGGCCTCCGCGGTCGAAGGCCTCAAGCCCGACCGGGTCTCGATCGTCGACGAGCGCGGCCGACTGCTGGCGGACGGCGCCCGGGACGCGGGGACCGACGTCGCCAGCGGCTTCGAGGACCGGCAGGCCGCCCTCGAACGGCGCCTGCGCGGCCAGATCGAGGACGTGGTCGCCGGGATCGTCGGCACCGGCCGGGCCCGCGTCCAGGTCAACGCCGAACTCGACCTCAACCGGATCGAAAGCCGCTCCGAGACCTTCGATCCCGAGAGCCGCGTCGTGCGCTCCGCCCAGACCCGCACCGAATCGGCGGTCACCGGCAATGCCGAGGGGCAGGTCAGCGTCGGCAACGAGCTGCCCGGCGCCAATGGCGGCGACAAGGCGCCCACGCCGAAGGACGCGACGAACAAGAACGAGGAAACCACGAACTACGAGATCTCCCGCGTGACGAAGACCGAGATCGCCGAGGGCGGCCGGATCAAGCGCCTGTCGGTCGCCGTCGTCCTCGACGGGGTGTACGCCACCGCGCCCGACGGAAAGCAGACCTACAGCCCGCGCACGCCCGCCGAGATCGAGCGGATCACCGCCCTGGTCCGCGGCGCGGTCGGCTTCGACAAGGCCCGCGGCGACCAGATCGAGGTGGTGAACCTGCGCTTCGCGGAGGCGCCGAGCGTGCCGCAATTCACCGAGCCCACGCTCATCCAGTCGCTGCTCGCCCCCACCAAGGAGGACGTGCTGCGGATGGCCGAACTCGCCGTCCTGGCGCTGCTCACCCTCATCGTCCTCCTCACGGTGGTCCGCCCCCTGGTGCGCCAGGTGCTCGCGCCGGTGCCTGAGGCGCCGGCTCTGGCCGCGGCCGGCATGGGCTTTCCCGGCGACGCCGTGGTTGCGGGTCCGAGCGGGACCGTGACGGTTATCGACCGCGACAATCCGACCGCGCGGCTGATGGAGTTCGCCAAGATCAACGGCCAGGTCCAGGCCGAGACGGTCCAGCGCGTGGTCGACATGGTCCGGGCGAGCCCGTCCGAGACCGTCGAGGTGCTGCGCACCTGGATCCAGGAAGAGTGAAGCGTAGGGCGTCGAGGGCAATACGATGGCGGCAGGTGCGGGACAGGGTTTGGCGAACACGCTGGCGACGGCGGGCGGCGATTCGTTCGCGGCGATGCCCGGTCCGCAGCGCGCCGCCGCGCTCCTGCTGATGCTCGGTGAGGAGGAAGGCGCGCCGATCTGGCAGGCGCTCGAAGAGGAGGAGATTAAGAAGGTCAGCGCCGCGATGGTCCAGCTCGGCACGCTGGAGGCGACGACCGTCGAGAAGCTGATCATCGAGTTCGTGACGAAGCTCGGCAACAGCGGCGGCATCTCGTCGAATTTCGAGCGGACCGAGGCGCTGCTCCTCAAGATCTTCCCGAGCGACCAGGTCTCGCTGATCATGGCGGAGATCAAGGGCGCGTCGGGCAAGCGCGTCTGGGCCTCGATCGCCCAGGTCGACCCGGAGATCCTCGCCTCGTTCCTGCGCAACGAGTACCCGCAGACCGTGGCGGTGGTGCTGTCGCGGGTGCGGGCCGACTACGCCGCCAAGGTGCTCACCATCCTGCCCGAGGATTTCGCCATCGACTGCCTCAACCGGATGCTGCGCATGGAGACGGTGCAGAAGGAGGCGCTGCGCCACATCGAGGAGACCCTGCGGGTCGAGTTCGTCTCCACCATCGCCCAGACCCAGCGCCGCGACGCCCACGAGATGATGGCCGACGTGTTCAACGCCTTCGACCGGCAGACGGAAGGCCGCTTCCTCGCCGCCCTGGACCAGGCCAACCGCGGCTCGGCCAAGCGCATCCGCGAGCTGATGTTCACCTTCGAGGACCTGCTGAAGCTCGATCCCGGCAGCGTCCAGACGCTGATGCGCTCGGTCGACAACGACACCCTGTGCCGCGCCCTGAAGGGCGGCAACGAGAGGACCCGGGCCTTCTTCATGCAGCAGATGTCGACCCGGGCTGCCAAGAACCTCACCGACGAGATGGCCGCCCTCGGGCCGGTCCGGCTCAAGGAGGTCGACGAGGCCCAGGCGAAGATGACCGAGATCGCCAAGGACCTCGCCGAGAAGGGCGAGATCATGATCGCCAAGAATAGCGCCGAGGAGGAGCTGGTCTATTGAGCGCCCAATCCGCCCGGAGCGCCAAGCCGTTCCTGTTCGAGACCGATTTCCGCAGCGCCCGCCCGAGCGCCGAGGCCCAGCGCGCCGCCGAGGCCGCGCTCCGCGCCGAGGCCGAGGCGCATGCCCGCGGCCTGCAGGAGGGACGCGCCCAGGCCGAGGCGCAGGTCCAGGGGCGGCTCGCCGACGCCATGACCCGCCTGGCGCTCGCCGCCGCGGGCCTGATCGCCCAGGCCGACGCCCGCGACACCGAGCGCGAGGCGCAAGCGGTCGAGGTGGCCATGCTGATCGCCCGCAAGGTGGCGGGCGACGCCCTCGATGCCGCCCCGCTCGCCGGCATCGGCGAGGCGGCCCGGACGGCGCTCCAGCATCTGCGCGGCGTGCCGCACTTGGTGGTGCGGGTGCACGACAGCCTCGTCGAGGAGGTCGAGACCCTGGTGAAGCGCCTCGCCCGCGAGCGCGGCTACGAGGGCCGCCTCGTCGTCCTCGGCGACCCCGACATGGCGGCGGGCGACGCCCGCATCGAGTGGGCGGACGGCGGCATCGTCCGCGAGCGCGCCCGCATCGAGGCGGCGGTGCTGGACGCCCTCGGCCTGCCGACGAGCCTGTGAGGAGATCCTGATGTCCGACGATTTCAGCCTGCCCCAGCTCGGCGAGCACGACACCGACTACGCGGCGGGCTCGATCCGCGACGCGCCCACCACCCCGAAGACCGCCGCCGACCTGGAGCAGCTCTTCGACGTGCCCGTCATGGTCTCGGCGGTTCTGGGCTCGGCCCGGATGCCGATCGGCGACCTGCTGCGGCTGGCGCCCGGGGCGGTGCTCGAACTCGACCGGAAGGTCGGCGAGGCGATCGACGTGTTCGTCAACAACCGGCTGGTCGCCCGCGGCGAGGTCGTCCTCGTGGAGGATCGGCTCGGTGTGACGATGACCGAGATCGTCAAGGGTGAATGACCCGGGCGACCGAGAATGTGGCCCGGGCGCCGGCGACGGCCGCAGGCCAGTTCGGCGCGTAACCCGCGCCAGGATGTTTGAGAGGGACGAACCATGCGGCTCCTGATGATCGGGCGGCTCAATGGCGAGCTGATCACCGCCTCGAAGATTTGCATGCAGCGCGGCGCGTCGGTGACGCAGGCCGATGCCGTGCCGCAGGGCCTCAACGTCCTGCGCGCCCGGGGCGCCGACCTGATCATGATCGATGTCGGGCTGCCGATCCGCGAGCTCGTCACCGCCCTGGAGGCGGAGCGGATCCGCACGCCCGTGGTCGCCTGCGGCGTGTCGGCGGACGCGTCGGCCGCCGTGGCGGCGATCCGGGCCGGCGCCAAGGAGTACATCCCCCTCCCCCCCGACCCGGAGATGATCGCCGCGGTGCTGGAGGCGGTCGCCACGGATCGCGCGGCCTTCGTCTGGCGCGACCCGTCCATGGAGCGGGTGGTCAAGCTCGCCGAGCAGGTCGCGCGCTCCGAAGCCTCGGTGCTGATCACCGGCGAGAGCGGCACCGGCAAGGAGGTGCTGGCCCGCCACGTCCACCAGAAGTCCAACCGGGCGGGCAAGCCCTTCGTGTCGGTGAACTGCGCGGCGATCCCCGAGGCGCTGCTCGAATCCGAGCTGTTCGGCCACGAGAAGGGGGCGTTCACGGGGGCGGTCGCCCGACGGATCGGCCGGTTCGAGGAGGCCAATGGCGGCACGCTGCTCCTCGACGAGATCTCCGAGATGGACGTGCGCCTGCAGGCGAAGCTGCTGCGGGCCCTCCAGGAGCGGGTGATCGACAGGGTCGGCGGCACGGCGCCGGTGCGGGTCGACATCCGCGTGCTCGCCACCTCGAACCGCAACCTCGCCGAGGAAGTCCGGAAGGGCACGTTCCGCGAGGATCTGCTCTACCGGCTCAACGTCGTCGCCCTGCGGCTGCCGCCCCTGCGGGAGCGTCCGGCCGACATCATCGAACTCGCCACCCACTTCGCCCGGAAATACGCCGCGGTGAACGGGATGCCGGTCCGCCCGCTCTCTCCGGAAGCCCGGACCCTGGTGCTGAAGAACCCGTGGCGCGGCAACGTCCGCGAGCTGGAGAATACCCTTCACCGGGCGGTGCTGCTCGCCTCGGGCGACACGATCGGCCCGGAGGCGATTCTCTCGCCCGACGGCGAGACTTTCGCGGCCGAGGGACCGGCCGCGCGCGCCGCGCAGGTCGCCGAGGCCGCCACCCGCGGGCTGGTGGGGCGGACCGTGGCGCAGGTCGAGTGCGACCTGATCCTCGACACCCTGGATCATTGCCTCGGCAACCGGACTCACGCCGCCCGGATCCTCGGCATCTCCATCCGGACCCTGCGCAACAAGCTCAACGAATACGTCTCGGCAGGGCTCGAAGTGGCCGAGCCCGGGAGCGTCCGGACGAGTGTCGCCTGCGGCTGACGCGCCAGGGGTCGCGGGACCGATCCCCGCTCAGGCGCGCTGCCGCTCGGCGGAAATCCGGCCCGGAATCGATGCGGATGGCGGTGTCTCGACGCGGTGGTGAACGGTCCTAGCGCCGCCCGCTCTGCGCCGCCTTGTGGGCCTCGGTCTGGGCCGCGAAGGCCGCGTCGAGCTTGCGCAGCGACTCGTAGCGGGCCACGTCGCCCTCCACGTCGCGGATCGTCTCCTCGACCAGGTGGCGCTGGAGGGCCACCCGCGGATCGTCGGCGGGCAGCGCCTCCCGCTCCTGCAACCGGAGCACGGCCTGCCGCACCACCGTGTAGACCGCCTCGCGCTCCTCACGGGTCATCGACGGCTGGATCGCCTTCGCGACGAGATCGGAGAAATCCGACATGGCGTGTTAGCGTTCGCTCATTCTGGGACGCCCGAAAGGCCGGGCCGCCTCCCTCTACAGACCGCGCCGCCCCGGATCCAGATCCGGGAGCCGCGACCGCGGCTACATCCTCTGGTCGCGGATGCCTGCGAGCAGGAGCGCGGACGAACTCCAGATCACCAGGAAGCAGAAGAACGCCACCAGCAGGGTATGGCCCCGCTCGGGGTAGAGGCTGTCGGTGGGAAGGACCGGGGGCACGAAGGTGGCCAGGAAGATGTGCTGCTTGCTGGCAGAGACGCGGGCCCGGTCGAGGAGGGTGTGGGCTGATTCCTCGAGCTTCTCGGCGATGGTCCGTTCGACCAGCAGGCCCTCGTACTGGAGCAGCGCCTCGGTCAGGTTCTGCCCGCCCGCGCCGGCGGTGGCGCTCGTCATCTCGTCTTGGAGCGTCTTCATCTGCTGGTCGATGGCCGCGATGTTGGCCACCAGCGTCTGGATCGAGCGCGACCGCTCGTCCAGATTGGAGCCGCGCAGGACCTGCAGGTCGTTCTCGGCCTTCAGCTTGTCCTTCCGCAGGGACGTCAGGGCCGTCAGCGTTCCCTCCGCTGACTTGATCGGATCGATCACGCCCCACTGATTGCGGAAGGCCTGCAGCGCGAGATGCGCCTTGCGCAGACGGTCCTGCGCGACCTTGGCGTCCGCCTCGGCCTGGGCGACCATGTCGGACTGCGCCCGCTTCGAGATGTCGTTGATCAGAGCCTCAGAGCGCAACACCACCGCGCGGGCGATGGTCAGGGCGTCCTCGGGCGTGAAGGCGCGCACGGACAGGCGGATCACGCCTGAGATCGAGTCGATATGCGCCTCGACGTGCTTGCGCCAGTATTTGGTGAGATCCTCGATCGGATCGGTCGGATCGAAGCGCGCCCAGAAATCCGCCTCGGACCGCGAAAACATCTTGGAAATGCCGATGCTCTTCTCGAGAGCCTCGACCAGGGTCTGACTGTTGATGTAGTCGCGGACGATGAAGCTGTCCTGGCTGTTATGCTTCTGGATCAGGTTCGTGTACTGGCCGAGCGAGATGTTCTCCATCGGCTCGACATTGCCGCGGACCGCGAACTGGGCCTCCGCGACGTACTGGTTGGACGCGAAGGCGAACAGGTAGAGGCCGACCACCAGGGTGGGCAAAAGCACGAAGAAGCCGATCCGGCGGATGATCCGTGCGCCGTAGCTCGACGTGTCCTCCTGCCGCGGGCGCAGACCGGGCAGACGGGTCCAGTCCAGGCGCTCACGGACCGAGGCGACGAGCGCTCGTGCGGTGCGCTTCTCCGGCACCGGCCGGATCGTCTCCGCGCTCCGCCGCAACTCGGTCATCGTCGGTGCGGCGAACGTCACGATCTCGCCTTCGCGCGTGTCGTCCTTGACGTCGTCGAAGCTCATCCGCTCTTTGTTCCTGGGTCTGCGCCGGTTCCGCTGCCGCGGCGCCGGCCGAGGGGCGGCCCGTGCGCGATAATCGGAATCCCGTTCTTTTAGGCCCTTTTTATGGCACCCGGCTTGGCCGCTCCGCCCGTCGCTGCGCCGCGGCGACAGGCGCCGTAGCCCGCACCGGGTATCGCGTCCTACAGTCTCTGGATGATGACAGAACCCCATGTTCCGGGCGTGGATGGCCGCCCGACCGGCCGTTCGGCCAAGACCAAGCTCACCGAGATCGTCGTCGTCTGTTCCAAATGCGCCAAGCGGCAGGGTCTGCGCGGCCGAGACCTCCGTGCCCTGCTGAAAAAGGCCGGGAAGCAGGCCGCCCAGGACGGGGGAGCCGGCCGCCGGAGGAAGCTCTGTGTCGTGGAATCGAGCTGCCTCGGCCCCTGCCCGAAGCGCGCGGTGGCGGTCGCCACCGGCGCGAGCCTGGCTGCGGGCCGCGTTTTCCTGCTCGATCCCGCCGCCGGCCCGGCCGAAGCGCGTGCCGCCGTACTCGATCCCGTCCTGCCCCGCCGTGCAAACCCCGAATTCGGCCCCAATACCGCTCTAGCGGCGATACCATCCGACGAATCGCCGCCGGTCCGCTGACCGGCACAACCTGGAGCGCGCTCTTGCCCGCCTCTCGACGCGAGGCCCCCGCACCGTGACCGGCAACCACGTTTCCCGGAAGCGGCGGGCAGCCCACGCCGTGCTGCGTCGCCTCCCCTTGATCGGTACCCTGATCGGCCTCGGTCTCGCCGTCTGGCTCGTGGCGACCAACGATCTGGCCGCCGTGGCCACGGCCTTCGGGCGGATCGGCTTCGCGGGCTTCGCCGGCGTCACGCTGGTGCGGATCCTCGTGATCCTCCTCTGTGGCCTCGCCTGGGCGCGCATCCTCGACGGGCTGCCGCCCCCGGCCGGCCCGGCCTGTCTGATCCTGCGCTTCGTCCGCGAAGGCATCAACGTTCTGCTGCCCGTCGCCTCGGTGGGCGGAGACGTCCTCGGGGCACGCCTCCTCACCTTCTGGGGTGTTGCCGGGTCCCTGGCGGCGGCCTCGGTCCTGGCCGACCTGCTTTTCCAGGTCGGAACCCTCGCTTTGTTCGCCAGTCTCGGCGCGGGCCTCCTGAGCCGGGTCCAGGGCGCCGAAGCGGCTGCGCTCGCCAGCTGGACGCTGCGGACGCTGGCGGTGGCCGGTCTGGTGGTCGCGGCGTTCTTCGCCCTCCAGCGGATCGGCATCGTGCGGGTGATCGAGGATCGGCTCACCGCCCTCGTCCGGCGCTTCGTGCGCGAGACCGAAGCGCGCCCCGAGCCGCCCCGGCGGATCCAGGGGGCTCTGGACACGATCTGGGCGCCGAGCCGACGGGGCCACCTGGCCCAATCCTTCGTCCTGCACGCGCTGGCTTGGCTGCTCGGCACGGCAGAGGTCGCCGTCGTCCTCGCCTGCATCGGCGTGGATCATGTCGGCTTGGCCGACATCCTGGTGATCGAGGCGCTCAGCCAGGCGATCAAGGCCGCAGCCTTTCCGGTCCCGAGCGGCCTCGGTGTGCAGGAGGGCGGGCTCGTCCTGGTCTGCGGTCTGTTCGGCATCGATGCCGGCACCGCCCTCGCCCTCTCGCTCGCACGCCGGGTGCCCGACGTGGTGCTCGGCCTGCCGGCGCTCCTCGTCTGGCAGAACCTCGAAGCGCGCCGGGCCGGGGTGCGTCCGGCCACACCCAGCTGCGACAATCCGTGACCCAGAACCGTCCCGTGCCGGCTCGCCCGGCGGCCCTTGTCCCGAAGCCGCGCCTGCGGCTGCTCGCCCTGGCCGGACTGGCCGGCGGTCTGCTCGCCGCCGGCCCCGCCCTCGCGCAGAGCGTCACCCTCGATCTGGGCGCCGGCGGCACCACCGAGCGCGCCCTGCAGCTCGTGGCGCTGATCACCGTCCTGGCGGTGGCCCCGTCGGTGCTGGTCATGGCCACGGCCTTCACCCGCATCGTCGTGGTGCTGTCGATCCTGCGATCGGCGCTGGGCACCCAGACGGCGCCACCGACCGCGGTGCTGGTCAGCCTGGCGCTGTTCCTGACCGCCTTCGTGATGGCCCCCACGGGCCGCGCGGCCTACAGCGCCGGCATCGAGCCGTTGGTCGCCGGCCGGATCACGCAGGCGCAGGCGTTCGAGCGCGCCTCGGCGCCGTTCAAGACCTTCATGCTGCGCAATGTGCGCGAGAAGGACCTGAAGCTGTTCCTCGACCTCGCCAAGGTGCCGGCGCCGAAAGGCCCGGAGGATGTCGGCCTGGAAATCGTGACCCCGGCCTTCATGATCTCGGAACTGCGCCGTGCCTTCGAGATCGGCTTCCTGCTGTTCATCCCGTTCCTGATCATCGACCTCGTGGTCGCGTCGGTTCTGATGGCCGTCGGCATGATGATGGTCCCACCGGCGACGGTCGCCCTGCCGTTCAAGCTGATCTTCTTCGTGCTGGTCGACGGCTGGACCCTGGTCGCCGGCTCGCTGGTCCAGAGCTACGGCGGATGACGGCAGCCGCGACCGGCCGTCGACGATCCGGGCGAATCCGGACGGCCTCCGCGGCGACACCGCAGGATCGCGCGATGGCGGGGATCGGTGCGCGGAGTCGCCTGACGGGCCGCGCGGCATCGGCCTAGACGCGGCCGGCCTGCGGCCCCTGCCGGGCGATCCCGCTCGACGTGCCGGCGCCCTGCAGGCCGCACAGGATCTCGCGCCGCTCGGCCTTCCGTTCGGGCGTGCAGACGCGACCGTCGTCGGTCGTCAGGAAGGCGTCCGGATCGACGGGCCGGCTCACCCGGGCGGCGCGCCGGGCGATCCGGCGCTGCTCTGCTGGCCGCCTGCCCCGCCTGCCTGCGGAGCCTCCTGGGACGCCTCGCCGCTCGCGCCGGGTGCGTCCGGCCCGCCGCGTGCGGGTGTGGCGGCGTCCGGGTAGCGCTTGCGATACTCGGCCAGGAACGCCGACAGGGTCTGGGCCTTCGTGGCGCGCGCGGCGATGTCCCGGAAGCCCGGCGCCCGGGTCGGGTCCATGCCGGTCAGGAGCGCGAAGGTGCGGGCGTCCGGGCTCGCCGCCATGGCCTCCGAGAACTTCGCCTTGAGCCGCTCCAGGCCGATGGCCTCGTGCGCGAGATCGTAGGCGATCGCGGCGCGGATCACGTCGGCGCGCGCCTGATCGTCCAGCGGCTGGCCGGACTGCCACGAATCGCCGAGCAGCGCCTCATGGGCCTCGCCGGCCTCGCGCCAGCGGCGTGCGCCCCAGTAGATGTCGGCGCGCAGCCGGTCGATATCCGGGCCGCTCTCGCCGTCGATCGTCTCCAGGGCGAGGTCGGTCCGGGTCAGGTCCGACAGGGCACGGGCGCGGATCAGGCCGCGGGCGCGCCTGAGCTCGCCCGGGAGCTCGGGCAGCTCGGTGGCGTCGAGGGCCTTGAGCGCCTCCATCGGCTTGTCGTCCATCAGCCGCACCGTCGCGAGCCGCGTCGCCACGGCGGACCGCGCCGGGCCGGTGAGGCGGTTGTCGATCTGGTACTTCAGGAGGTCGGCGGCGGAATCGAGGAGGTCGAGGCCCACGAGGCGGTCGGCCAGCCGGCGCACCACCGCGTCGCCGCGCCGCCCGATCGGGCTCAGCTCCCGGAAGTCGAAGAAGAGCGCCACGGCCTCGATCCCGGAGAGCTTGTCGCCCTTGTCGGTGAGGTACAGGTTCTCGAAGGCCATCTGCGCCTCCCGCGTCAGGGCCTCCGTGGTGGGGGCGTTGGGCGCGGAGGCATTGGCCCGGCGCACCACCGTGAAGGCGTCCCGCCACCGGCCCGCGTCGAGGTAGAGGCGGGCGAGGCCGGCGGTGATGCCGTCCTCGACCGGGCCGCCGTGCCAGGTCAGGGCGAGCCGCTCCAGCCGCTCCGTGGCGGCATCGAGGGCCAGCTTGCCGGAAGCCCGAGCCAGGAGCGCCCCCCTGAGGGCGGCCTCGCCCGAGACCGGCCGCACGGCTGAATCCTCCAGGCGGGCATAGGCGTCGAGGGCCGCCTCGGTCTGGCCGGTCGCCTCGGCCACGCGGGCGCGGACCAGGGCCAACCGGTCCCGGATCCAGGGCGCCAGATGACGCTCTGCCTCGGCCCGGGCGGCGGCGGTCTCGGCATCGCCGTTCTCGATCGCCGATTCGGCCGCGCTCGCCCGGATCAGCTGCGCCACATCCGTGGGATAGCCGCTGGCCAGCGGCAGCACCTTGAGGAAGCCGGCTTCCGCCGCCTTCCAGTCGCCCGCACCCGCTGCCGCCATCGCCCGCCACAGGGCGGCCTCGCGATCATCGGCCAGGGGCGGCACGCTGAGGGCCTTCAGCGCCTCCGCGTTCCGGCCGATCCGCACCAGGGCCATGCCCCGCAGGATGGCCGTTTCGCGCTGCGAGGCCAGGAGGGGATCGTCGGCGGCCGCGATCTCGAGGACCGTGAGGCCCTCGTAGTCGAGGCCGTTGGCCAGATCCGCACGCGCCAAAGCGAGGCGGGCCGGACCGCGCTCGGATGGCGTCGCAGCGACGGCCGCGTCGAAGAGGCCGCGCAGGGTCTCGCGGACGTTGCCCATCCGGGCACGCTCCCAGGGCTCCTTCGCGATCGCAAGCGCACCCGCATCCGCGAGCACCGCTTCCGGCTTGCGGGCCGCCATGGAGGCGGCGAGACCGCCCTCACGGCCGATCGAGACGCTCTCGAGCTCGGGCCGCACGGCGAGATCGTCGGCGCCGGCCAGCACCGCGAGACCGTGCCGGCTCGGCAGGATCTCGAAATCGACGAAGCGGCGGCTCTTCGGGTTGCCGACCGGGCGCTGCGCGGCCGAGGTGACCACCGCGATCCGCTCGTTGTCGAGGGTGAGCCACGTCGCCGAACCGGGATGCGGCAGCGCCAGGGTGACGGCCATGCGGCCGGACGGATCGGGTTTGCGGACGGGATCGATCGTGTCGCTCGGACTCAGCGTCTCGCCCGCCGAGAGTTCCCAGGCGACCCCGCTGGCGGTGGTGACGGCGCTGAGATCGACGAGGCGTCCGGACGGGACGGGAAACCGCATGACCGTGAGCGGGCCGCTCCGGGCGGGCGGCCCCATTGGCGCGAGCCCCTGGCTCGCCGGCGGCAGGGTCACCGGCTCGGCGGTCTCGAAGGCCAGGGTCGCGACGCCGCCGCGCTCGAACAGGACGGCCGGCGGCAGGGTTTGGAACGGGAAGACCAGGCCGCCGCCGGCACGGCGCTTCGGCGGTGCCTCGGGAGGCCGGGGCGGAGCGGCCGGCGCCGCCTGGCGCGGCGGGACCGAGACCGGGACCGGGATCGGCGGCGACGCTGTCGCAGCGGCTGGCCCCGGCACGTCGACGGCGGCCGTCGCCGGCTCCGGCGGCTTGCGCCGGACCACGTCCACGATGATGGCGCCGTCCTCGCGCTCGGTGCCGATCGTGAAGCCGTCCTCGGGGGTGACGAGCAGGCTCGCCGAACTCGCGTCGATCTCCGTGGCCAGCTTGGCGATGCCCGGCCTCGGACGGCCGCGGGTCTCGCCCGTGTCGATGGTCCAGGCCCCCACCACCCGCACCCGCGTCGCCGGCCCCTCGGCGGTCACTGTTGAGACGGCCTCGGCGGGCAGGCGCAGCGACAACCGCGTCAAGGTCGGAAGCCGCGCCAGTTCGAGCGCCAGCGGCCGGCGCACGGGTTCCGGGATGCGCGCCCTGAGCGCCTCCTCGGCGGCCCGAGCCCGGCGGGCGAGTTCGGCGATCACCTCCGGCGGGAGCGGCGGCGGCAGGCCGGACCAGCCCTCCGGCAGCAGGTCCACGAACACCCGCTCGCCGGCCGTCTGGACGTTGACCTGGTAAGGCCGCTGCAGGGCGAGCCGGAGGCCCGTCCCGTCAGGATCGCGGCGGACGCTGGCGACGAAAGCCGGCATGTCGTCGGCGAGGTGCTCGGGCCCGGCCGCGATCCGCTCGCCGTAGCCGACGAGCAGCACGCCGCCGGCGAGCTTGGTCTTGATCGCGACCGGCTTGTCGAAGGTGAACACGATCCGGCCGTAACCGCCGGCACCGTTGCCGCTCTCGCTGCCCTTCGCGCCGATCAGCCGTGCGGCCAGGACCGGGTCGATCGCCGCCAGAAGGGCAAGCAGCGCCAGCGACGCCGTCGTCAGCAGCCGCACGCCACGTCCTCGACCGACCCGGGGTCGCCCGCCCACCGATCCCATCGCCTCGCCGATCCGAACCCGGCGCGCGGCACTGGACGCGCCGCGGCGCGCGGCGCCACATCTCGGCGGGATCCTGCCGCGCTGCGGCTAACGCTGGCTTAACCGTAACCGGAAAAGGCGACGGGCCTCAGCCGCTGAGGGCGACGGCCCGGTCGAAGGCCTGGGGGAAACCCACCAGCGGCACCGAGACGGTGGCCGGTTCGGTGCCCCCCGCCTTCTGACCGGTCACGGTGAGCGCCTTGGCGGTGCGCATGCCGTCGAGGGCCAGCGTCGGGAAGCTGATCGCCACGATGCAGCCCTCGGCGCTGCAGGTCGTGTAGGGCGCGCCCTTGCCCAGGGTCTGCTCGTCGAGCTTGAAGGTCACGCCCGGCTCGATGGCGAGTCCGAAGGGCATCAGCACGATCCCCTCGGAGCGGCCGTTCGCCGGCGTCTGCAGCTCGATGCCGAATTTGCGCCGGCCGGTCTGCGAATCACCCTGCGCCTGGGCCACGATGCAGGTGACCTTCTCGTTCGGACGCGTGCAGGTCATCGTCCAGTCGCCGTAGCTCTCGCTGACGGTGCTGGCTCCGGTGGGCCACGCGGCGTGGGCCGGCGCCGCCGCAGGCGTGGCGGCCGCCTCGGACTTCGCCGCCTCGGCGGGCTTGGCGGCCTCCGCGGGCTTAGCCGCCTTGTGGGGGACGGGCTTCGGCCGGGGCTTGGGACGTGCCTTGGCGGGTGCCTCGGCGGCCGGCGCGGCCTCGGGCTCGGCATCCTGTGCGCGCGCCGCCAGGATCGGGACCGCCGTGAGCAAGGTCGCGATCAGGCTGAGACGCAGATGCGCACGAAATGTCGGCATGGAATCACGATCCCCCGAAGCCATTGGACGGCAGAGCCGCCTAATGCCCTAGCCGGGGCGACGCAATCGTCCGGAGCATCGTCAGTGGGTCGGGGGCCGCCCTCAGAGCGGATTCGGGCCGCCGACGGCGCGGGCCAGGGCGCAGCGGCGCGCGAAGGCGGTCTCCGCTCCGTTGCGCAGGCCACGGGCGACCGCAAAGACGAGGGTGAGGAAGCCGGGATCACGGTCGGCGGTCTCGACGGCCGGGCCGGGGATCCGGGAGGTTATGAGCGCGAGCATGACGGACTCCAAGTGCGAGGGCCCGGGCGTTTCCACGCTCCCCAGTTCCTGCGGTCCTCTCGGTGACCTTGCTGCACTGCAATATGAGCCCTGCACGCGGAGCCTGCCATCCGTTCCAAGGCGGGGGGCGCATGCGTCGAGGTCATGGTTTCGACCGGGCGCGTGCAAGATGCCGTTAACGAAGGCGCGGATCCGCGCGGTTGACCGGCGACGGGCGAGCGGCCATTGAGCGCGCTTCCGGCGACTCGGCCCCTGGACCGCACCGGCACCGCTCCGGCGGCGCGGGCCTGTCGCTGCACTGTCACACGCGCGCCATAACCCGCCCGCGAGCCAGATGAGCGGACGCGCCCGGCATCCGCCAACGAGGATATCCCGCATGACCGATCAGCCGACCCGTCACCCGATCCACGGCCGGATCACCGGCCCCATCGTGATGATCGGCTTCGGCTCGATCGGCCGGGGCACCCTGCCGCTCATCGAGCGCCATTTCGAGTATGACCGGGCCCGCTTCACGGTGATCGACCCGGTCGACACGCATCGCGCCCTCGCCGAGAAGCACGGCCTGCGCTTCGAGAAGGTGGCGCTGACGCCGGAGAACTACCGCGACGTGCTCACCCCGCTCCTCACCGAAGGCGGCGGCCAGGGCTTCTGCGTGAACCTGTCGGTCGACACCTCCTCGCGGGCGATCATGGAGCTGTGCCGCGAACTCGGCGCCCTCTACATCGACACCGTGGCCGAGCCCTGGCCGGGCTTCTACTTCGACAAGACCAAGAGCCAGGGCGACCGCACCAATTACGCCCTGCGCGAGAACATCCTCGATGCCCGCGAGCAGAAGCCGGGCGGCACCACGGCGGTCTCCTGCTGCGGCGCCAATCCCGGCATGGTCTCGTGGTTCGTCAAGCAGGCGCTCCTGAATATCGCCCAGGATACCGGCCTGGAGCGGCCGGAGCCCAAGACCAAGGCCGAGTGGGCCGCCCTGATGAAGGATCTGGGCGTGAAGGGCGTCCACATCGCCGAGCGGGACACGCAGCGCGCCAAGAATCCGAAGCCGCGCGGCGTCTTCGTCAACACGTGGTCGGTCGAGGGCTTCGTCTCCGAGGGCAACCAGCCGGCCGAGCTCGGCTGGGGCACGCACGAGACCTGGAAGCCCGACAACGCCCGCGAGCAGGAGAAGGGCTCGCGCTGCGCGATCTATCTGCTGCAGCCGGGGGCCGACACGCGGGTGCGCACCTGGGTCCCGACGGCCGGCTCGCAGTTCGGCTTCCTCGTGACCCACAACGAGGCAATCTCGATCGCCGACTACTACACGGTGCGCGAGGGCGATCAGCCGGTCTTCCGGCCCACCTGCCACTACGCCTACCACCCGGCCGACGACGCCGTGCTGTCGCTCCACGAGATGTTCGGCAAGGCGGCCAAGGTGCAGGAGCAGCAGCACATCCTCGACGAGACCGAGATCGTCGACGGCATCGACGAGCTCGGCGTGCTCGTCTACGGCCACAAGAAGAACGCCTACTGGTACGGCTCGCAGCTCTCCATCGAGGAGACCCGCCGGGTCGCACCGTATCAGAACGCCACCGGCCTGCAGGTGACCTCGGCGGTGCTTGCCGGCATGGTCTGGGCCCTGGAGAACCCGGAGGCCGGCATCGTCGAGGCCGACGAGATGGATTTCCGCCGCTGCCTAGAGGTCCAGACCCCGTATCTCGGTCCGGTCGTGGGCGTGTACACGGACTGGACGCCGCTCACCGACCGCCCGGGCCTGTTCCCGGAGGACATCGACACCAGCGATCCCTGGCAGTTCCGCAACGTGCTGGTGCACGGCTGAAGGCTCTGCCGCGCCCCGTCAGCCGGGGCGCGGATCCGCCGCCTGAACGGCAGCGCAATCCTGCACGCAAAAGGGGCCTCCGAGATCGTCGATCTCGGAGGCCCCTTTTGTACGGGCGCCCCGTCCGGCCCCGTCGTCGTGCATTCGCCGCGCGGCAGCGGTCCGTGACCCGGATCCGCCGCCTGCGCCCGGGATGGCGCCAGCCCGGACAGCGTCAGCCGGCTTGGCTACTCGGCCTGCCGCCGCGTCACGAGGGTGCGGCCCGGCTCGACCTCGTTCTTGTCCTGGTACAGCGGCACGATCGCCCGCAGCCAGCCGCGGACCTCGCGGCCGCCGTAATTGCGCTCGACCACGTCGTGGGTGAGGTAGGCCTGGAGGTTCACGGGCCCGAAATTGTAGCCGACGAGACCGCCCACCGCGATCTGCCCCTGCGGGCGGTAGCTCGCCACCCCGGTGGGAAGGTCCGTCGACCCGAACGCCACCGCGCCGACCTGCCACGCGCCGAACTTCTTCGTCATGGTCAGGTCGAGGTTCAGGTAGTCCGGGTACAGGGTGCCGCTGGGCGAGCGCGGGTCGAGGAAGACGCCGTAGAGCAGGTTCGCCGTGAGGTTCCAGCCCTGGCCGGTGTAGCTGACCGCGAAGCGGTGGGTCAGCGAGGCGGACTGGGTCAGGAAGCGCGTCTGAATCGGCAGGTAGCCGCCGAACAGGTAGCTGACACCCACATCCCCGCCGAGATCCCAGGCGAGCTGCGCGGCGAGCAATTGCTGGCCGACGCCGCTCTGGTAGGGCGCCCCCTGGCTGCTCGCGGCCGCGATCGGCTGGGTGAAGAAGAATTGTAGGCGCGCGCCCGCGACGTCCCAGGGCGTCGCCCACGCGAAGGTCGGCAGGTTGACGTTGGTCGCGGAATCCCGCGGGCGGGTGCCGCGCACGCCGAAGCTCGACAGGTTCACGAAATACAGGCCGACGGGAAGCTGATCGCCCACCGGCAGACCGACCGTCTGCCCCGGCTGCGCAGCGGAGGCCGCCCGGGCGCCCGTCGCCGTCGACGCGACGGAGATGGGAGCGGTGACGGCAAGAACCACCGCCGCGAACCCGCGTGACGTCAGGCTAAATCCGACCATGAGAACCCCGAACCAGGGCCCCGGGATGCGGGGCCGATCAGGGTTGGACGGGCGTTCGGTCCGACAACATCCCGCCGTTACGGCCAAGCCGTGCGCAACGGCACAGCCTCGACGGTCCGATCTCTTGAGACGGGACTAAATCACCGGTTCTCGACTTCCACGACGAAATCGCAGCGGTAGGTCGCGCCCTCCACCGGGTTCGAGACCCAGCGGCAGCGCCCGACCGCGAGGTCGTGGCCCGCGTGGAAATGCCCGGAGATCCACAGCGCCGGTCGCGCGGGATCGGAAAGGGCGTCGAGGGCCGTGCTGGCATAGAAGGCCGGCACCCACCAGGGAACGCCGGCCACGTCCCGGAACCGGTCCGCGGCCAACGGGCTCGCCGGGTGATGGGTCACCACGACGGTCGGACCGTCGTGCGGGATCCGCAGCGCCGCGTGCAGGGCGGCCCGCTCGATCCGGTGCTCCGCCATCGCGTCCGCGGGCTGCCAGGGACTGCCGTCGGCCTTGCGGATCGCGCCGAGATATTCCCGCGAGCCCGTCACAGGATCGGTCATGCGGGCGGCCGCGTAGGCCACCGGATCGGCGGGCCGGTCCGGGGCATCCGGGGCGAGCCAGCGCCCGGCGAGGTCCCAGTCGCTCCACAGGGTGGTGCCGACGAAGCGGACGCCGTCGATGACGCAGCTCTGCGCGCGCTGGAGCAGATGGATCCGGGCACCCAGCTCGTTGAGCCGCGTGACCTCGTCTTCCAGGGCGGCGAGCAGCTCCGGTGCGGTGCGCCGGTCCCCGGTCGGGGCATAGCGCTCGTGGTTGCCCGGCACCAGCACGATCGGCCGCCCCTGCGCGAGATGCAGCAGGGCCGCGAGCCCCCGTTCGGGATGCCCTTCGTGGAGGTCGCCGGGACAGGCGAGCAGGTCGAACGGCTCTGCGGGCGGCGCGATCAGGTCGAGGCGGCGCCGCTCCAGGTGCAGATCCGAGATGGGGAAGATGCGCATGATGGTCGCTGCTGGGGGCCGCTATCGTGCGGCTCTGCGCTCGGCCGCGGCCGCCTTGAGGATGTCGGCGGCCGAGTCGGCGTTGAGGATCGCGATCCCGGCCGCCACGACGAGGTCGGGCCAGGGGGATGGGTGGAGGGCCGTCACGAGGCCGGCGGCGATGATCGCCAGATTGGCGTAGGCGTCGTTGCGTGCCGAGAGATAGGCCGCCCGGGTCAGGCTGCCCGAGCCGGAGCGATGCCGGGCGAGCATGAGCGCGCAGGTCAGGTTGACGGCCAGTGCCCCGAGCCCCGCGAGGGTCAGGGGCAGAGCGGCGGGGGCGGTGAAATCGGCGATCTTGCCGTAGGCCGCCCAGGCGCCCGCCAGCGCCGGCAGCAGCAGGATGCCCGCCATGGCGGTCCCGAGGCGGGCGCGGTTGCGCGCGCTCCAGCCGAGGCCCGCGAAGATCAGCAGGTTGATCGCGGCGTCCTCGAGGAAATCGAGGCTGTCGGCGATCAGCGCCACCGAACCGATGGCGAGCGCCACCGCGATCTCGATGCCGAAATAGCCGAGGTTGAGCGCCGCCACGCGGGCGACGACCGGGCGCAGGGCGGGCCGCGCGGGCGGGGGCACATCATCGGCGATCACGGGACGCCTCTTCGCCGACGCGCACGGCTCTGTCGAGCGGCTGTTGAGAAAACCCTGTCGGCGGCTCAAGAAAGTTCGAGGCCCTTCAGCCTTTGTCCGGGTGGATTCGGCGCCGGGATCGTGCGACGCCGTTGCCGGAGCCGGCCGCACGAGACGAATGACCGGCCCGAACCGGAGGTCTGCCGCGTCATGCTGCCCGAACTGCGCGTGCTCTATTTCGAGGATCTCGAAGTCGGACTGTCGGAGACTCTGTCGAAAACCATCGCCTCGTCGGATGTGGTGGGTTTCGCCGAGATCACCGGCGACCGCAATCCGATCCACCTGTCCGAGCACTTCGCCGCGCGCACGCCCTTCGGCACCCGCATCGCCCACGGCCTGTACACGGCCGGGCTGATCTCGGCGGTGCTGGGCACGCGCCTGCCCGGACCGGGCGCCGTCTACATCTCCCAGACCCTGAACTTCCGCGCCCCGGTGCGGATCGGCGACGTCGTCGACGTCACCGTGACGGTGGCCGAACTCATGCCCGAGCGGCGGCGGGCGCGCCTCGCCTGCCGGTGCTCCGTCGGGGGCGAGACCGTCCTCGACGGCGAGGCGCTGGTGAAGGTGCCGACCAAGGCCGAGGCCGACCCGCTGGCGAACCGCACCGAGCGCGCCCAGGGCTGAGGTGACCCCGGACCCGGAAGACCTCGGCGACCCGGACGATCCCCGCCTGGAGCCCTATACCCGGATGCGCGAGCGCGACCTCGTCGGCCGCGCCGGGCGCTTCATCGTCGAGGGCGAGGTGACGCTGCGGCTGCTCCTCGGCCGCCGCAGCCGGTTCCGCGCGGAATCGATCCTGATCGCCCCGGAGCGCTGGCCAAGGCTCGTCGCCGACGTCGCCGCCTGCCCGGAGCCGCCTCCGGTCTATTGCGCCAGCAAGGCGGTGATGAGCGCGGTCACCGGCTTCCCGATCCACCGGGGGGTCCTGGCCATCGGCCTGCGCGGCGCGGAACCCGCGGCGACCGCCCTCGTGCCGCAGCCGCCCGCACCCGCGCTGGTGGTCGGCCTTGCCGGCCTGACCAATCACGACAATGTCGGCGCCGCCTTCCGCAACGCGGCCGCCTTCGGGGCCGACGCGGTGATCCTCGACGGGGAGAGCTGCGATCCGCTCTATCGCAAGAGCATCCGGGTTTCGGCCGGGGCCGCGCTGATCCAGCCCTTCGCGCGGCTCCCGGCGGAGCAGGACTGGCTGCGGCTGGCCGACGCCCTCGACCTCCAGCCGTTGGCCTTCAGCCCTGGGGCGACCGAGCCCCTGGATGCCCTCACCGTGCCGGCGCGGGCGCTCCTGATCCTCGGCACCGAGGGGCCGGGCCTCGACGCGGCGACGCTGGCCCAGGCGCGGCCGCTCCGCATCCCCATGGCCGCCGGATTCGATTCGCTCAACGTCGCCACGGCGGCGGGCATCGCCCTGTTCACCATCGCCCGCGGCCAGGGGCGCCTCGGTCCGTCGTGAGCGCGCGGCGCCGGCGGGTCGGGGCCCGGAATCCGATCTCGGCATCGCCGCCCTGGCCGGGCGCCCGATGCAGGGGGCGGTCGGCAGCGGGACCTTCGGGCGGAGGCCGGCCCCGGCATGGATGGTATCGACGCCTGGGCCGGTGCTGAGGCGCAGGATGTCCGCCGACCGGCGGCTCCCGGATGATGGCCGCGTCTCGGCCCGCGCAGGTCCGCGGCCTGCGGGCCGGCCCGCCCTCGGGCGCCTCGGTGGCCGGGACAACGGCGGCCTTGCGCAAATCTTGCGAATGGGTGTCCCTGGTATGATCGTATACAGCGTTCTGCGCGCGACAAACGGCTGCAATTGCCGCGCGATGATGCCAAGCTAGCTTGGCCACATGGGTGTCGGGATTCTGTGAGGAGTCGGGGACGTTGCTTCAGTCTGGGGATGGGTTGCGAGCGCTGACCGGGCGCCGGGTGGCCGTGGTCGGGGCCGGGCCAGGTGGGCTTGCCTCTGCCCTGCTCCTGGCGCGGGCCGGGATCCATGTCACCATCTTCGAGAAGGATTCCCAAGTCGGCGGCCGGACGAAAACCGTTGAGGCGCCCGGCGGATACCGCTTCGATATCGGACCGACGTTCTTCCTGTATCCGCAGATTCTGGCGGACATTTTCGCGAGCTGCGGGGAGCGGCTGGAAGACCACGTCAAGCTCGAGCGGCTCGACCCGCAGTACCACCTCGTTTTCGAGGGGCAGGACGGCATTTCGGGGACGATCAGCGCCACGGGCGATGTCGGGCGCCTGGAGCAGGAGATCGCCCGCCTCGCGCCGGACGACGCCAAGAACGTCAAAGCCTTCTTCGCCGAGAACCGCACCAAGCTGAACTATTTCAAGCCGGTCCTCGAACAGGCCTTCCACACGTTGCGCAGCATGGCGAGCCCGGCGATGCTGGCTGCCCTGCCCTACCTGCATCCGGGCCGGAGCGTCGACCGCGACCTCAAGCGCCACTTCGCCGACCCGCGGGTGCGCCTCGCCTTCTCGTTCCAGACCAAATACCTCGGGATGTCGCCATTCCGGTGCCCGAGCCTGTTCACCATCCTGTCGTTCCTCGAATACGAGCACGGGGTCTACCACCCCGTGGGCGGTTGCGGGGCCGTCTCGGAGGCCATGGCGGGCTTGGCCGGCCGCATGGGCGTCGATCTCCGGCTGAACAGCACGGTCGAGCGGGTGCTGTTCGACGGCAAGCGCGCCTGCGGCCTGGTGGCGGACGGCGAAACCTTCAACGCCGACGCGGTGATGATCAACGGCGACTTCGCCAAGGTCGTCCGCGCCCTCGTCCCGGAGCGGCACCGGCCGCGCTGGCGCGACGCCAAGATCCAGAAGGCCCGGCTCTCCTGCTCGACCTTCATGCTGTATCTCGGCCTCGAGGGGAAAATGCCCGACAGCCTCGGGCATCACACGATCCTCCTGGCCGACGGCTACGAGAAGAACATCCGCGAGATCACCGAGGGCACGCTGCCGATGCAGCCCTCCCTGTACGTGCAGCACGCGGGCTACACGGACGGCGGCATGGCGCCCCCCGGGCATACGGCCCTCTACGTTCTGGTACCGGTGCCGAACCTCAAGGCGGGGATCGACTGGTCGACGCTGCGGGAGACCTACCGCGCGCTGATCCTGGAGCGTCTGAAGCTCCTCGGAATCGACGATCTCGAATCCCGCATCCGCTACGAGCGGATCATCGATCCGACCCAGTGGGAGGAGGATTTCGCCGTCCATGAGGGCGCCACCTTCAACCTCGCCCACGACCTGATGCAGATGCTGTATTTCCGCCCGCACAACCGCTTCGGACCGGGGCTGTACATCGTCGGCGGCGGCACGCATCCGGGCTCCGGCCTGCCGGTGATCTACGAGGGTGCCCGCATCTCGGCGCGGTTGCTGATCGAGGAACTGGCCGGCGCCCGCGCCGCCGCCACGGCGGGCATTCCCGATACGGCGCCCTTGGCGACCTCCGGCGAGGCCTCGTGAGCGCGGCGACGGATCGGCGGAGACACGGCCGCGGGCCGACAGGCCGCGTGACGATCGCCCTGTCGGCTTGGCTCTGCGCCGCAGCCCTGCCCGTCTCGGCCGCCGCCGTTCAGGTCGAGGTCGACGGGATCGAGCCGGGCGGCGGTCAGGTGCGCGTGGCGCTCTGTCAGGGCGGTCTTTCGGAGACGTCGTGCCTGCGGGGCGACGACTCGCCGGCGACGGCCGACCGGGCGCTGTTCACCTTCCGGGACGTTCCGCCGGGGACCTACGCGGTTGCGGCCTATCAGGACGCCAACGGCAACGGACGCCTCGACCGGACCGGCCTCGGCCTGCCGCTGGAGCCCTACGGCTTCTCGGGCGCCGTCGGGCGCCGGGCGCGGCCCGATTTCGCCGAGGCGGCCTTCGCCCTGCGGGAACCGGGCGCCGCCCTGCGGGTGCGCCTTGGCCGTGCCCTTCCGAGACGGTGAGACGATGGAGGGCCCCCTCGTCAGCCTCGTGGACGTCGGCCTCGACCTCCGCGGGCGACGGGTCCTGGACCGGGTCGATCTTGAGCTCGGGGCCGGCGAGACCCTCGCGCTGCTCGGGCCGAACGGGGCCGGCAAGTCCTCGCTGATGCGCCTCGTCGCGGGGCGGTTGTGTCCGAGCGCGGGGTCGGTGCGCGTGGCCGAGGCAGACCCCTATCGCGCGGGACGCGCACGCCGCGCCATCGGCTGGGTGCCGCAGGAGATCGCCCTCTATCCCCGGCTGACCGTCTCGGAGAATCTCGGCGTCTTCGGGCAGCTCGCGGGGGTTGCCCGACGCGACCGGAAGGCCGCCGTGGAGGCCGCCCTGACCATGGCCGACATCGCCGACGTGGCCCGACGCCCGGCGGGCGTCCTGTCGGGGGGATATCGGCGCCGGGTCAACATCGCGGCGAGCCTGATGAACCGGCCCCGGCTGGTTCTCCTCGACGAGCCGACCAGCGGCGTCGACCTCGCCGCCCGGGCCGCGATCCACGCTGTGCTCGACCGCCTGAAGGCCGCCGGCACCGCGATCCTGATCGCCACGCACGATTTCGCCGAAGCGGAGCGCCTCGCCTCCCGGGTTGCGTTCCTGGCCCAGGGTCGGGTCGTGCGCGCCGGCCGGCTCGCCGATCTGCTCGCGCAATTGCGCACGGGCGCCCCCGAGCGGGAGCTGAGCCTCGCCGTCCCGGCGACGGGACCGGCCGAGGGTGTGCTACGCCGGGCCGGGTTCGCGCCCGCCGAGGCGGGAGGCCTCGTCTGGCGGTCCGTCGAGCGCTCCGGCCTCGACGGCGCGGCCCTGCTCGGCGCGCTGCGCGCCCAGGGCGTTCCCGTGGCCGAGATCCGGGTTCGGGCGCCACGGCTGGAGACGCTCTACCTCGACGCCCTCCGGCCGCGGGAGCTGACGGATCCCGCGGCCACGCCGCTCCGGGTCGGTGCAGCCGGATGATCGCCGCCGCCTTCCGCGTGATGCTCCTGACCCTCCTGCGCGACCGGGCCGCGCTGGTGATGGCCTTCGTGCTGCCGACGGTGATCTTCTCGATCTTCGCGGCTATCTTCTCCGGGGCGATCGGCGACCGGATCCGCATTCATCTCGGACTGGCCGATCTGGCCCACACCGCCGCCACCGAGCGCCTCGCCGACGCCCTCGCGGCCGATCCCTCGCTGCGCGTGACGCGCCTGCCCGCCACCGACATTGCCGCCGTGGCGCAGGCGGTTCGTGCGGGCGAGGTCGACGTGGCGCTGGTCCTGCGCGGCGACCTGATCGCCGCGCCTGCGGAAGCCGCATCCGGGTCTGTCGATCAACCGGTGGTGCTGGTGGAGAACCCCGCCAAGGCGTTGGCGACGCCGATTGCCCTGGGCCAGCTCCAGCGGGTCCTGAACGAGGCGCTGCCCGACGTGGTCCTGTCGCGGATCGTCGCCGACGTCGAGCGCACGGGCAAGATCGGCCCCGACGAGCGCCGCTTCCTCGACGAGGCCTTCGCGGAGCAGCGGGCCAGAAAGGAGCCGTTCAGCTTCGCCGCCCTGGTGGAGCGGCGCAGCACCGCCGCTGGCAGCGCCAATGCGCGGGTGAGCTACTATGCCGGTGCGATCACAGCGGTGTTCCTGCTCTTCGCCGCGATGCAGGGCGCGATGTCCCTGGTCGAGGAGCGCGAGACGGGCCTCGCCGAACGGCTGATGGCCGGTCCGGGCGGCCTGCCGGTGGTCGTGCTCGGCAAGTTCGCCTTCCTGACGCTGCAGGGTCTCGTCCAGGCCGGGCTGATCTTCCTGGCCGCCGCGCTGCTCTACGGAGTTGAGATCGGGCCGCACTGGCCGGCCTTCCTGGCCACCTGCCTGCTGGTCTCGGCGATGGCCGCCGGCCTCGCGCTCGCTGCCTGCGCGCTGGCTGGCTCGCGCCAGCAGGCGCACCTCGCCTCGACCTTCGGAGTGCTGCTGCTCTCGGCGGTGGGAGGCTCCATGGTTCCGCGCTTCCTGATGCCGCCCTGGCTGCAGCAGGCCGGCTGGCTCACCCCCAATGCCTGGGCGATCGAGGCGTATCAGAGCGCGCTCGGCGAAGGGTTCTCCGCCGCAGCGCCGTCGCTCGCGGTGCTGGGCGCGCTGACGCTCTGCGGGCTCGGCCTCGCCCTCACCCTGGCGGCGCGGCGGACCGTGTAGGGCAGCCATCGGGCGCGCGGATCGGACCCGCGTTACTCGACGTAGACGCCCGCACCGATGACCGCGTCCGAACCGGCGACGTGCGTCGCGCAGACGTAGCTCCATTTCACGGTCGGGACGGACTGACCGGGCTTCGGGAACATGTAATCGACCCAGCCGGAGCCGAAGCGGTCCACAACCTCGATGAAGTCCCTGTGGAACTGCTTCCGGTCGGCGTCGCGCTCGTCGAGAAGATCATGCCCCTCGCGGTTCGGATGCGCGGCATTGAACAGCACGATCCCCTTCATGTCGATGACGAACAGATAGACGTCCCCGTAGCGCCAGACGCTACCTTTCCGTCTGAACTCTCCGAACGCCCCGGCGCCGCGGTCTTCCAACGCCTCGGCCGCCCGGTTCACCAGGGCCTCGATCTCGGCCGCCTGATGGACGGGCGGAGTCGAGCGCGTCCGGAATGCGGGAAGCGTCAGGCCGATCACGAGCAACACCGGCCATATCAGCAGGGCTCTCCACATGTGGTCGCCTCACCGATTGAATCTGAGACGTCCCAGGCGATCCCGAGACGATCACGGCGCGCTGCGCCACGGCGATCCGCCCAAGGCGGCAGGCGCGCCGCACTGCAGGTGCGGCCGCAGCACCGTCTCCAGCCCCGCCTGCCCGGAGAGGGGATGGCTGCGGGAGTCCGGCCGAACGGATAGCGGAGGGTCCACGCTCGTCCCGTCAGGATCTTGCCGGGAGCCCTCCGAGGTCATCGGATAATCCCGCCCGGTGCGCGTTGCCGAGGCGCGGACTTCGCCGACATGGCCGTGCCCCCTGAGAGCACAGCCGGGCCGCCTTCCGGAAACCGGCCGGCCCACGGCATCGGGCAGCGTCGCGAAGGCGAGGCAATTGCCGTTCAGCTCGATCATCGGATGACGGTCGTCGATCGCGGCACGCCTCGGCACGACCGTCCTGCGAGACCCCGCGCAGGCGCCCGCCTGCGCCGCGCGACGGACGGCTTCCGTGTCGTGGACGAGGAGACCCCACCCCTCTCGGACACAGAGTTCGATCCCTGTGAAATCCGGCATTTCGCCCTCCAGCATAGCCCGATTTCAGTAGTGATCTGACCCAATATAAATCGTATGCGGGATAATGCGCATCATTCATTTGGATGCGCCAACGAATAAATAATATTCGACAGCCCGAGGGATGGACGGGAGATCCGTCCCTTGGCCCGACCCTTGGCCCGTGCCGAGACCCGCGCCAAGACCCGTGCGCTCGGCATCCGTCACACCGTGGTCGTTGCCCTGTGCGTCCGGCCGGGGGCGCTTCGACCCGGTCGCCTGCGACGGGCTCCGGGAGCCGCTCCGGGCTGCGGCATGCTCGGCCCGCGACGATCCGCGCCGTTTCCCCGCGGCTCCGCGAGCGCACATGCAGCTTCCCCGCCGCACGGCCCCGCTCAACGGAACTCCCATGCTCCGCCTGCTCATCGCCGACGGCAACGACCGCGCGGCCCGGGACCGGCACGTCGCGGCCACCGGCCGAACCTCGGCCGAGTCCTACGCGGCCGTGGTCCGGGATCTTCGACCGGAGATCAGCTGCCATCTCGTCAGCCCCGCCGATGCCGACGCCACCCTCCCGGCGACCCTCGCGGATGTCGACGGCGTGATCTTCACCGGCTCGACGCTCAGAGTTTCCGAGGGCACGCCCGAGGTGAGGCGGCAGCTCGTGCTGATGCGGGCCGCCCTGGACGCGGGGCTGGCGATCTTCGGATCGTGCTGGGGCGTGCAGGTCGCCGCCACGGTGGCGGGCGGGCGGGCCGCCGAGAACCCGCGCGGGCCGGAATACGGCTTCGCCCGCTCCATTACCCCGACCGAGGAGGGCCGGACCCATCCGCTCCTCGCCGGCCGGCCCGCCACGTGGGACGCCCCCGCGATCCACGCGGATGCGGTGCTCCAACCGCCGCCGGGCGCCCGCGTGCTTGCCGGGAACCGGATCCTCGGCATCCAGGCGATCGAGATCCGCCAGGGGGACGGATGGTTCTGGGGGACGCAGTATCATCCCGAACTCGACCTGGACGAAGTCGCCGCGATGCTCCGCCTGTGCGACACGGCCATCGTCGCGGCGGGCCTCGCGGAGGATCCGGAGACGGTGGCGGCCTATGCCGACGAGATCGCAGGCCTTCAGACAGGCGAGCCCACAGCCGTGCGCCGGCTCGCATGGCGCCACGGATTGGGGCCGGAAGTGCTGGAGGCGGATCGCCGCCGCCGCGAGATCGGCAACTTTCTGACCCGGCTGTCCACAGGTGAGGATTGACCGAATGCGGCCGCGACCGGGTGGCGCGTTGACCCGCACGACCCCGGGGCTAGCTTCGCTGTCGCGGGTCACGTTCGTGGAAGGCCCGGGGAGCGACCCATCAGGATGAGCCAGGATTCAACGGTGGCCGTTATCGGCAGCGGACTCGGCGGTCTGGCGGCCGCGTGTGTCGCTTCCGCGCGGGGACACCGCGTGACGGTCTACGACAAGAACGGCTGGCTCGGCGGAAAGGCGGCGGTGCTCCACGAGGGCGGCTTCCGCTTCGACATGGGCCCGACCATCCTGACCGTGCCGCGGGTGCTGGAACGGATCTTCGCGGAAGCCGGCCGCTCGGTCCACGACTACATGGATCTGCGCCGCCTCGACCCGCAATGGCGGTGCTTCTTCGATGACGGCACCCAGATCGACCTGATGCAGGACGTCGAGCGGATGGCCGGCGACATGGAGCGCTTCGCGCCCGGCACCGGCGAGGGCTACAAGAAGTTCCTCTCGATCTCGGAACACCTGCACGGCGTTTCGGAAAAGTTCTTCTTCTGGAAGCCGGTCGAAGACCTGTTCGACACGATCAACATCCGCGCCAACATGAACCCGGGCACGCTGCGCGACGTGCTCTCCCTGCGCATGCACGCCTCCGTCGCCTCGACGATCCGCGGCAAGGTCAAGGACGCCCGGCTCGCGCAGATGCTCGACCACTTCGTGCAATATGTCGGCTCCTCGCCCTACGGCGCGCCGGCGGTGCTCTGCGCCATCGCGCACATGCAGACCGCCGACGGCGTCTGGTACCCGATGGGCGGCACCCGCGCCGTGGCGGAGGGGCTGGCGAAGCTCGCCCAGGAACTCGGCGCCACCTGCAAGACCGACACCGAGGTGACCGGAATCGAGACCGCGAACGGCGCCGTGCGGGGCGTGCGGACCGCCCACGGCGTCACGCCCTTCGACGCGGTGATCTCCAACATGGATTCGGTCCGCACCTACCGCGAACTCGTCGGCGGCGAAGCGGCCAAGGTCTACGCCAAGAAGAACCCCGAGCCGGCCTGCTCGGGCGTGGTGCTCTATCTCGGCCTGAACAAGCGCTACGAGCACCTGAACCACCATGACTTCGTCTTCTCCCGGGATCCGGAAGAGGAGTTCGACTACATCTACAACAAGGGCGAGCCGGCCCCGGACCCGACCGCCTATCTGGCGGCGCCCTCCTCCACCGATCCGAGCGTGGCGCCGGAGGGTGGCGAGGCGCTCTACGTCCTCGTGCATACCCCGTATCTGCGCCCGCACCACGACTGGCGTCCGGACGGACCGCTGTTCCAGAATTACCGCCGGACGATCCTCGACAAGCTCAAGCGCACCGGCGGCATGCCGGACCTGGAGGAGCGCATCGTCGTCGAGCGCCACCTGACGCCGCAGGACATCCACGAGCGTTACAAGGTGCTGAACGGCGCGATCTACGGTCTCGCCTCCCACGGGCGCGTGATGGGCGCATTCAAGCCTGGAAACCGTTCGCGGCAGGTGCGCGGCCTCTACCTCGCGGGGGGCGCCGCCCATCCGGGTCCCGGCATGCCGATGGTGATGATGTCGGGCTGGATCGCCGCCGACGCGCACGACCAGGACGCCCGCGGCGCCCTGCGCGCCTCGGCGTGACGGCGACGCCGCCACCTCCCGCCTCCGTCCCGGGGGGCGAGAGAGGTACGCGCGGCGCCCCCTTGCCCCCGATCTCGCCCGGAATCCGCGCCTTCATGGTGGCGTGGTTCGAGCGCTATATGCACCGCCACCTCGACGCCGTGCGGCTGCCGCTCTGGAGCGCACCGCCGGCGGCGAGCCATCCGGGCGCGATCGTGGTCTATAGCAACCACCCGGCGTGGTGGGACGCCGCGCTGATCGTCGTGCTGGCCGGCCGCCTCTATCCGGAGCGATGGAGCCGCGCCCCGTTCGACGCCGCGATGCTGGCGCGCTACCGGATCTTCGAGCGGATCGGCGCCTTCGGGGTCGACCTGGAGAGCCCGCGCGGGGCGGCGCAGTTCCTCACGGCCGCCCGGTCGATCCTGGCGTCCTCCGACAGCATGCTCTGGATCACCGCACAGGGCCGTTTCGCGGATGCCCGCGCACGGCCGCTGGCACTGAGGCCCGGCGTGGCACGGCTCGCCGAGATCGCCCCCGACGCCCTGTTCGTTCCCCTCGCCGTGGAATACACCTTCTGGGACGAGCGCGGCGCCGGCGCCTTCGTGGCCTTCGGTCCCGGGATCGGCGGATCCGAACTCGCCGCGCTTCCGCGAGACCAGCGGCTCGCGCGCCTGGAATCCGACCTGACCGCGACCCTCGACCGTCTGAGCGCCGATGTGATCAGCCGGGAACCCGGACGCTTCCGCACCCTGGTCTCCGGCCGAAAGGGCGTCGGCGGCCTCTACGATCTGTGGCGACGCGTGGCGGCCCGGCTCTCCGGGCGACGCTTCGATCCGGCGCATCGCGCCGCGGGCGGCCAGGATCGCGCCGGATGACCCCTTCCGCTCGCGCCCGGCCCCGTACGATCCCAGGTCGAGACTCGACACCAGCGCGGCGCGGACGATGACCGATTCGATCCTCACGGCCCTGGCCCTGCTCTGCCTGGTCACCGCCCTCCTGCCGGCCGTGCTGGCGGCAGTGAATCTCGCGGCTCTGCGCCGGCCCATGCCGGAGACCGGGACGAGCCTGGTCTCGATCCTGATCCCGGCACGCAACGAGGCCGGCAACATCGACGCCACCGTGCGGGCGGCGCTCGCCAGCACATCGGTTCCGGTGGAGGTGATCGTCGGTGACGATCATTCCACGGACGCGACCGCGGAGATCGTGCGCGCCGTCGGCGATCCGCGTCTGCGCCTCGTCTCGGTGCCGGCCCTTCCCGAAGGCTGGACGGGCAAGAACCACGCCTGCAGCCATATGGCCGGCCTCGCCCGCGGCGACCACCTGCTGTTCCTGGACGCCGACGTGCGCCTCGAAGCCGAGGCCGCGGCTGCCGTGGCGGCCCAGGCCCGCCGCACCGGTGCTGCACTCGTCAGCGGCGTACCCCGGCAGCGCACGGACACGCTCGGCGAGATGCTGACCGTCCCGATGATCGACTTCCTGCTCCTCGGCTTCCTGCCGGTGCCGCTGATGCGTCGGCTGCCGGACCCGTCGCTCGGCGCGGCCTGCGGTCAGCTGATCTTGGTCGATCGTGCGGCCTACACGGCCGTCGGCGGACACGCTGCGATCCGCAGGTCCCTCCATGACGGCGTCCGCCTGGCCCGCCTCTTCCGTGCCGCGGGCTACCGGACAGATCTCGTGGCCGCCGCCGCGCTGGCGACGTGCCGGATGTACGATGGCTTCACCCAAGCCTGGGCCGGCTTTTCCAAGAACGCCCACGAGGGCATGGCCACGCCCCGCGCCCTTCCGGTCTGGACGCTCCTGCTCGGCTGCGGCCAGGTCCTGCCGCCGCTCCTCATTCTGGCCGGCCTGATCGGGCTGGTGCCCGCCTCCGCCCTAGCCCTGGCCGCCCTGGCCTTGGCCCTGTCGCTGGCGACCCGGACGGCCGTCACGATGGCGGTCCGGGCACCCTGGGCGACGATCCCGCTCCACCCGGCGGCGGTCGCGGTGGCCCTGGCGATCCAGTGGAACGTGCTCCTGCGCCGCGAGCGAGCCGGCGCGGCCACTTGGAAGGGGCGCAGCTATCCCGTGAGCGGCGGCTGACCCGCGCAGGCCGACGGAAGGCCACCGCCGGCCCGGATCACGCGTTCAGGGCTGGCACGGGTTGGTGTTGCGGGCCTTTCCGGAAGACGGCTTCAGCGAGACGATGAGCTGAACGTTCGGCACATCGCCGACCTGCCGGGTCAGGTGCCCGACATGGCCCTCCGCCCCCTGCGGCGTCGATCCCATGTCGGCGTTGAACTCCACCTCGCCGGGTCCCTGCTCGAGCACGCTCCCGTCGGTGGCCTCCACCGACCAGCGGCCCGACAGGGTGATCACCCATTGCGGCCCCGGCGCCGTGTGCCACGTGCCGACATAGCCGACGGGCAGGACCGCATACTTGATCGACGCCACCTCCCCCGGCGGAAAGCCGACGTATTGCGGCGCTGCCGGAGGCGCGTAGCTCTTGAAGATGAAATTCTTCAGGTCACAGTATTGGACATGGCTGTGACCCTTGTCGTCGGCATAGAGAACCCCGTACCGCAAGGCGGGCGGATCGGCTGAGGCGAGACCGGCCGGACCGGACGGCGCCGCCTCGATGGTCATCAACGGTTCCTTCTTCGGATCGCCGGCCGCCTGAACATTCAGGGCGCCCATGACCGACATCAGCAGAGCCGCAGCGGCGCGGTCTGCCATCCTGAACCATCCCATGGTTTCCCCTCGGCTTTGTCTCGGGCGCGACGCGCGCCGCAGCCCATTACAATCGGCCGCCAGATTTTCTCAATCTTTTTCCCGTGCAACGAACTTCCGATGCTTTTCTTTATCTGAAACATCGATCTTTAATATCGAACCTTTGCATGCAAACTTAGATCTGTTCACGACGCCGAGAAGCAAGGCAAAGGAAATACCCGGATGCACGCGCTCCATGCGGCGTCCGACGGCGCAGGGGGCTTGTCCACAGACGCCCGACAGCGAGGCCGGCAACCTGACGGGTCCGGCTCCGATCCGCGGCCGCAGATCGGGGCGAGGATCGCTCATCGCCCACAGACCGCCAGATGCAGGATCCGGTCGGAGGCGCAGATGGATCCGACGGCTTCGGATGCCGGGCTCCCCATCGCGGGATACGCCTCGTCGTGGCTCGCAGCGCACGACCGCGCGCGCCCGGCTTGCAGCGCAGCGGCAGCCGTCCTGTTCGCCGGAGCGACGGCGGCTCTTGTCACCTTCGCCGGCAACAGCCTGCTCGGTGCCGGCATGGTCCATCGCCGCAACGCGGCGCCGGACCGCCCGGTCGTCCTGGCGCCGGTGGGCCGGCGCGTTCGTCCGGATCGGTGCCAAAGCGGTGTTCGCCCGGGTGCGGTGATCGCACAGCGGTTTGTCGTGCCGCGGCTCGGCCTATTGAATCAGGCCGACTGGGGCTCCGCTCCAGCCGAGCCGTCCGGCTGCGTTTCCGCCAGGATCCAGGCGGCGGTGTCGGCGTCCGCGCCGGCGACCGGCAGATGCAGGATGATCGGCGTGTCGTAGGGATGTCGCGCCTTCAGGGCGGCCGTCAGTGCGTCGGCGAGACCCTCACGGCTCTTGAGAAGGGCCGCGACCTCCGCGCCGCGCTCGACGGCGCCCTTCCAGCTGTAGACGGATTGCATGCCCGGCATCACGTTGATGCAGGCGATGAGACGCTCGCGGACCAGGGCCTCGCCGATATTCAGCGCAGAGGCGAGGTCGGGAAAGGTGGTGTAGACGAGGAGCGGACGCTCCATGCTATGCCTCCGATTGCGCATGTGCCGTCAGAGTGAGGCCCATGCCAAGCCAGGACGTCAACCGGGCGGTTCGCTCATCAGACTGGAGCCGTGACGTGAACCCTGAGGCGATTTTGACGCGCCTGCGCGGCTGCGCCTGAGCCATGGCGCTCTTCCAGAAGATCGCCTTCGTGGCGAGTCCGACCGGCCATGCCCGCGAGGCCGCCGCCGCCCTGATGCGTCGCTACGATCACGTCCCGCCCGAGGAGGCGGACGTCGTGGTGGCGCTCGGCGGTGACGGCCTGATGCTGCAGGTGCTCCACCGCTTCATGGACAACCCGAAGCCGATCTACGGGATGAACCGCGGCACGGTCGGCTTCCTGATGAACGAGTTTCGCGACGACGACCTTCTGGAGCATCTGGAGACGGCGCATCGCAGCGTCATCCACCCGCTGGTGATGGACGTCCTCGACACCGAAGGCCGCTCCCACCGGGCGCGGGCGATCAACGAGGTCTATCTGCTGCGCCAGACCCACCAGACCGCCAAGCTGAAGATCGCCGTCGACGGCAACGTCCGGCTCGACCTGCTGATCGCCGACGGCGTACTCGTCGCCACCGCGGCGGGCTCGACCGCCTACAACCTGTCGGTCGGCGGCCCGATCCTGCCCCTGGACGCCAAGCTGCTGGCACTGACGCCGATCTCGGCCTTCCGCCCCCGGCGCTGGCGCGGCGCGCTCCTGCCGGATTACGCCCGCATCCGGATCGACGTGCTCGACGCGCCCCACCGCCCGGTGGCGGCGGTCGCCGACCACACCGAGTTCCGCCGCGTCTGCACCGTGGAGACATCCCTCGACCGCGCCACCGAACTCGTGCTGCTCCACGATCCCGGCCACAGCCTCGACGAGCGCATCCTGCGGGAGCAATTCGGGTGAGCCTGCACATCAGACCTGCGCGGGCGACCGATCACGCGGCGATCACCCGCATCATCGTGCCGACCATCCGGGCGGCAGAGACCTATGCCCTCGACCGCGACCTCGGCGAGGCCGAAGCCCTCGCCTACTGGACCGGACCGGACCGCGAGACCTTCGTGGCGGAGGAAGCGGGGACGGTGGTCGGCACGTATTACCTGCGCGCCAATCAGGCGGGCGGAGGCGCCCACGTCGCCAATTGCGGATTCATGACGGGGGAGGCCGCGATCGGCCGCGGAATCGCCCGCGCCCTGTGCGCGCATGCCCTTGATCGGGCGCGGACGCGCGGTTTCACGGCGATGCAGTTCAACTTCGTGGTCAGCACCAACGTCCGAGCCGTCCGACTCTGGGAAAGCTTCGGCTTCGCCGTGGTCGGACGGCTGCCGGGCGCCTTTCGACACCCCGACCTCGGGCCGGTCGATGCGCTGGTGATGTTCCGGACGCTCTGAGGTGCGCCCGGATCAGGGCTGCGCAGCCGCGACGAGGTCGCCTTCGCGGATCGCCCGCTCGCCGGCCTTCGTGCGGATCCGGTAGCTCGGCTCGCCGGTCTGATCCTGCGGCATGAGCCGCAGGACCTCGAACACCTCGACCTCGCCCGCTTCGCCGGGGGTCCCGAGCCGGGGCCGGCAGACACGCTGGCCGATCTTGAACTTGTGGGACATGCCGGGCTCCTGGAGGGTGTTGCCGCTGCCGCGCCTCAGCGCTTCTTCTGCGCTTTCGCCTTGCGGGCGAGATAGCGAGCGTCGCGCTGGGCCTTCTGTTCGGCCTGGAGAGCCTTGGCGCGCTCCTGCGCGGCCAGCTGCTCGGCGTGCTTGCGCTCGATTTCCGCGAGACGCTCGGCCTCGGCCAGGGCAGCGGCGCGCTCGAGCTCGGCCTGACGCTGGGCGGCGCGTTCGGCCGCACGGGCCTCGCGGGCATCGACCACGGCGCGGCGGGCGGATTGGCGGGCCAGGACCGTGGGATCATCGGCAGACGGGCGCGCCCGGAACCGGGCCAGCATCTCGGACCGCGCCTTCGCGGCGGTCTCCAGACGATCGACGACACCCTGATTCTTCAAAAAGCTCACAGACACTCCTGGATCGGGCGCGGCGAAGGCCGTCGCCCACGAGAGAAAGGCAAGGAAAGAGAATGCAGATACGAAGAAGCCGCTCCAAGGGAGCGGCTTCGACAGAAACGCCTAGGACGGCGATCAGGCCGTCTGGAGCTGACCGGCGGACTGCTTGCCGCTGCGACGGTCGGTCTCCAGCTCGTAGGAAACCTTCTGGCCTTCGTTCAGGCTGCGCAGGCCGGCGCGCTCGACGGCCGAGATGTGAACGAACACGTCCTTGCCGCCGTCATCCGGCTGGATGAAGCCGTAGCCCTTGGTCTCGTTGAACCACTTGACGGTTCCGGTGCTCATGGAAGTCCTTGATCTTCGCAGGCATAGTGAGGAATGGCGCCCGCTCATGCGAGAAGGCGCCGGCATCGACCGATAGCGATAGGAAAGTCAGAACCGCCCTGCGAAGGCGTAACGGTCCAAGATATCCGGACACGTGCCGATACGGCTTAAATAAACCGCCGGCGGTTTTTTGGCAAGCGCAGGGAAATATTTCACCCGGCAACAGGCCCGCCGATGCGGGAAATTCTCAGCGGAAAATGCGGTTGAGCAACGCCAGAACGGCCGCGAGAACAACGAGATAAGGGAGTTCAATGCGGCGTGGGCGCATGAAGTCTGTGGTTACGGCCGCACGAACTAGCGCCGTCGGCACGCAGGCACCGGACGGGCTTGCTCAGGCCGGAACGAGGCGCAGAACACCCTCGCCGCGCCGATGGCCGACGGCGGTCACGGCGACCTCGCGGGCGCTGCCGCCGGCGACGAGGGCGGCCCCGAGCGCCGTTCCGAAGGGTGCCGCCACTTCGAGCCCGTGCCCAGTCACGTCCCCGAGGGCGCGCAGCCGCGCGCCGGGCGCGAGACGGGCCAGCGCAGCGTGCTCTTCCGCGGTGATCGGCGCGACTCCGGTGGCACCGGACAGGACGTGATCGGGGCCCGAGAGGCCGGCCTGTCGCCAGAGGGCCTCGAGGCTGTCGGCGACGCTGCCGGGCCTGCGCCGGGTCCGGTCGCTCGCCACCGTCTCAAGCCGGGCCAGGGCACGGGCACCGCGGGCGGCCGCATGCGCAGCCGATTCCAGCATCAAGAACGCTGCGCAGCTACCGAGGATGAAGCCGCCCGCCTCGCCGCGCGCGAAGACCGGGCGGTAGGCGTCGCGGGCGAGGTAGCCGCCCATCTCGTGGATGACCAGAACGTCCGGCCGCTCGGCGCTGTAGGAGCCGCCGACCAGGATCGCATCGATCTGGCCCGAAGCCACCCGCGCCTGGGCGATCCGCAGGGCGTCGACCCCGGCGGATTCCTCGCCCATGAAGGTGCGCGACGCGCCCGTCACCCCGTGCACGATGGCGATGTTGCCGGCGAGCAGGTTCGAGAGCTGAGCAAGGAACAGCGTCGGCCGGAGGTCGTTCTGCAGCCGCTCGTTCAGGTAGGCGCCCGGATCGGCGGCGTCCCGCAGGCCCGTGAGGATCGCCCCGTCCGCCGCGTAATCGCGCTCGCCGCCGCCCGCCGCCACGACGAGATGGAGCGCCTGCTTGAAGGCGGCCTCATCCTTTACGCCCGCGGCGTCGAGGGCGAGGCCGGCGGCGTAGACGCCGAGCCGCTGCCAGGCCTCCATCTGCCGCTGGTCGCTGCGCTTGGGAATCTGGCCGTCCCAGGCGATCGCCGGCGCCGGATGCACCGGGTAGGGCGCAAAGGTCTCGCTGTCCGTGCGCGGAGCCGCCTCCCCGGCGAGGGCGGCCAAGTGGGCGTCGACGCCTTCACCCGCGCAGGAGACGAGGCCGAGGCCGGTGACGACGACGGGGCGGCTCATGGCTGACTCAGGACTCGCGTTCGGCCGGCGCCGAATCGGGAAACAGGCCGATCGTCCGCGCCCGCTCGCGCATCGGCGCGTCGAGGCCGTCCGGGAACGGCATGGTGCGGAAGCGCAGCTCCGCGTCGCACAGCGCCTTGCCGTCGTGGCTGATCGCCGCCTTGGTGACCGCGTAGCCCGAGCCGTCATGCTCCAGGTGCGCCGTGACGAGGAGGTTCGCCCCGGGGCCCACGAAGGACCGGAAGCGGGCCTTGTCGACGCCGGTGAGGAACGGCATCCGGGCGAAGTCGAGATGGGCAAGCACAAGGTAGCCGGAGGCCTGCGCCATCGTCTCGGTGAGGAGGACGCCCGGTACCAGGGGATGGCCGGGGAAGTGCCCTTCGAAGACCGGGCTGGCCATCGGCACCCGGGCGAGCGCCTCGATGCGGCCGGCGGCCCGATCGAGGAGCCGCACGGAGTCGATCATCTCGAAATATTCGAGGCGCATGATGGGTCGGATCGGCCTGCGTTCAGACCTTGGCGGCCTTCTCGGCCACGAGGCCGTCGATGCGCGCGCAGAGGTTCTTGAGGACAAAGTACTCCTCGGCCGGGACCTTGCCCTCGTTGACCTCCTGGGTCCAGCGCTCGAGCGGCAGCTTGATCCCGAAGGCCTTGTCCACCGCGAAGGCGATGTCGAGGAAGGCGAGGCTGTCGATGCCGAGGTCGTCGATGGCGTGGCTCTCGGGCGTGATCTTGTCCCGCGGGATGTCGGCGGTCTCGGCTATGATGTCGGCCACGCGCTCGAAGGTGGCGCTGCCGTGGGCGGGCTCGTCGGACATGTCTTCTCGCGGGCTGTTCGAATTCCGGATCGGTCGTGCGGGAGCCCCCTCGCCGCCCGGGCGGCCCGGCGGAAACGCCCCGTGCGGCCACCCTACGCGTATACGGGCCCTCGTACGCGGCCCCGTCGAATGGCGGCGACCTCTACACGAGGGTGTCAGGGGCGGCAACCGCGGCGCTTCCCCGGCGTTTCAGCGCCTGTCCACAAGCGTGCGCCGCCGGGTGTGCGGACGCGCATGTGCGCCGATCGCGCCGACCCTAGCTTGACGGCGAGAGGACCGCGCGTCCTCAGGAGAACAGACGGATGCCACCGATCACCAAGCCCGCCGCTCCGCCGGCGCGGATCGAGACGCCACCCCTCCCGCCACAGGAGCGGGCGCGTTCCCAGGGTGCAGCTCGCGTCCTGCTCGTGCTGACCCTGTCGGCCCTGGGTCTCTGGATCCTGCACGAGTTCCTGCCCGCGCTGGCCTGGGCGGTGGTGCTGGCGATCGCCCTGTGGCCAGTCTACACGCGGCTGGAGCACCGCTTCCCGCCGGGGAAGCACAACATCCTGCTGCCCACGCTGATGACGGCGGCGGTGGCGCTGGTCTTCCTGGCGCCGCTGGCGATCCTCGGCGTCCAGGCCGCCCGCGAGGCCCACGACGTGGCCGAGTTCGTCCGCAACGCCGAGGCGAACGGCATCCCGGCGCCGGAATTCCTCCAGCACCTGCCCTACGGCGCCGCGCAGGCGACCGCGTGGTGGAACGACAATCTCGGCCACGCGCAGGCGGGCTCGGACCTGCTGCGCCGGTTCGAGAACAATTCCGTGCTCGGGGCGTCGCGCAATGTCGGCCGCGAGGTGGTGCACCGGATCGTGCTGTTCGGCTTCAGCCTCGTGGCCCTGTTCTTCCTGTTCCGCGACTGGCGGACGGTGCGGGACCAGTCGCTGACCGCCTGCCACCGGCTGTTCGGCCCGCGCGGCGAGCGCGTCGCCCGCCAGATGGTGGCCTCCGTGCACGGCACCGTCGACGGGCTCGTGCTGGTGGGCCTCGGCGAGGGCTTCGTACTGGGGATCGTGTACCACTTCGCGGGGGTGCCCCACCCCGTGCTCCTCGGCGCCTTCACGGCGGTCGCGGCGATGATTCCGTTCGGAGCCGCCGTGGCCATCGCCATCGCGGCGCTTCTTCTGGTGGCGGCGGGTTCGGTGACGGCGGCTTTGGTGGTGGCTGCGGCGGGTTTCGTCGTGACCTTCGTCGCCGACCATTTCATCCGGCCGGCCCTGATCGGCGGCACGACGAAACTGCCCTTCCTGTGGGTGCTCCTCGGCATCCTCGGCGGCGTCGAGACCTTCGGACTGCTCGGCCTGTTCGTCGGCCCGGCGGTGATGGCCGCCCTGGTCCTGCTGTGGCGGGAATTCACCGAGGGGCAGGACGCGACGGCCTGAGCCGCCGGACCCGCTAGTCGGCCGCGCTCGCCCCGGCCGTGGCCTCGACCCGGCGCCGATCCTGGCGCCAATCGGCCGGCTTCTCGAAGGTGCCGGCCCAGATGCCGCGGCGGGTCGCCCAGGCGTGCCCCTCGTGGCGGACATAGGTGGGCGTCACGTGGCGGCTGGCCAGCGCCAGGCCCTGGCCGACCATCCAGGCGGACAGATCCTCGCCATGGACATGGCAGATCCCGGTGACACGCCCGGCGACGGCTCCCTCCCGCCGCTCGCAGGTGACGACGCCGCCGTCGATCCGCGCGCGCAGGGCCTGCGCGGCCTCGCGGCCGCAGCGATATTCCAGGCCCTTGGCACTCTCGCAGCTCTGCGCGGTCTCGGGGGCGTCGATGCCGTACAGGTGGATGCGCGTCCCCTGCACCTCGATCGTGTCGCCGTCGATCACGGTCGCCGGACCGCTGATCGTCCCGGCCGCGGCTGCAGGGCCGCACAGGAGGAGCAGGGCAAGCATCGGTCTGATCATCACGGAACTGTCCACGCGGGAGGCAAGGCGTCGAAGAAAAGCGGTGTGAGGGCCGTCACGCTGCACGACCAATGTGGCGAATTTGTCGGGCGACCGGAGGGACGGCGCTTCCCCGGCGCCGACTTTCTCCCGTCGTGGTTGCGAAAGCGTTCCGACCCTGCGCGCGGGCTGCGCCACGGAACGGCGCCCCGGAGCCGTCGTTGTATCGCATGAGCTTTCTCAAGACCCTGCTCGCCGGCGTGGCCCTGAGCGCAGCCCTTCTCACCTGGATCGGCCTCGCGATCGGGCCGGAAGGACCGGCCGCCCGTACGAGCCCGGGGCTGACCACGGCCGCGGTCCTGGCGAGCGACGGCATGGTACGGGACGGCGCCCTGCGTGACCCGGCGCTGGATCGTGAGGGTCTCGGCCGTCTCGCGCGCCACGCCTCCGAAGAGGCGCGCGACGCCGCCTCTGTGAGGCCGGCCGGCTGACCGCCGCCTTTGCGCGGCGCAGCCGACGTCGGGGAAGCCAGACCGATCAGGTCCGGTATTGGCCGTTGCGCTTGACGAGAACGCGGGTTCCCACCGGAACGCGCTCGTAGAGGTCCGCGATGTCTTCGTTCAGCATCCGGACGCAGCCCGACGACATCTGCTCACCGATGCTCCAGGGCTCGTTGGTGCCGTGGATCCTGAACAGGATGTCGCGGTTGCCCTGGTATAGGTAGAGCGCGCGGGCACCGAGCGGGTTGTCGACGCCGCCCTTACGGGTCCGTGGCAAGTCGGGATGGAGCGAGACCATCGTGGCCGTCGGGCTCCAATCCGGCCAGACACCCTTGCGTCCGACCCGGGCCTCGCCCTTCCAGGAGAAGCCTGCCTTGCCGACGCCGACGCCGTACTGCATCGCCGTGCCATCGGCCTGAACAAGGACAAGCTGGCGCTTGTCGATGTCGACGACGATGGTGCCGGGTTGCTCGGGGCCGTTGTAGCTGACCTGCTGCCGGCGATATTTGGGGTCGAGCCGCTGGGTATCGACGAGGGGAATGTCGAAGGGCTTGTCGGGCTTTGCGCCGATGTACCAAGCGGATTCGTCGTCCTGCGCGACCTGGACCGGACGGGTCTGACAGGCCGCCAGCGGCGCGATCGCCACCACGGCGAGGAGGATCCGCGAGAGGGCGATCCGGCGCAGGCGGCTCCAGGCCGATGGAAGCGTGGCGATCATAGGTCCTGTCGTGCGGGATACGGTCGTCGCGCCATGCCTACCGCCTCAGCGCCCGTGACGATGTAGCTTTTCCGCCGCAGCGGATCGCGCGCGGGCGGCTCGCGCGGCCACGGTTGCGCCCTAATTCAGAATCGCGGCAACGCTCTATTGCGGCCGGCGCGGAGGTTAAGGATGCCCGAGACCCAAACTCTTCCGACCGAGGCGACGACCGTACCCGAGGTCCCGCTCAGCCCGGCGATACACCTCGACCACTGTGTGATCCACGTCAGCGACTGGGCCCGATCCAATGCCTTCTACCGGGATGTGGTGGGCGCCGAGATCATCGAGCGCGGCCCAGGCTTCGCCTACCGGTTCGGCGGCGTCCAGCTCAACTGCCATGGGCCTGGCGTCGAGGCGGTGCCCGTGGCGGCCAAACCCGTCCAGCCCGGCAACAGCGATCTGTGCTTCCGCTGGTCGGGTCCGATCGAGGCGGCGATCGCGCATCTCGAGGCAGCCGGCATCGCTGTGGAACTCGGGCCGGTGGAGCGGCACGGCGCCGCGGGTCCCGGCCAGAGCGTCTATTTCCGGGATCCGGACGGGTCGCTCCTGGAATTCATCACTTACGCAGCGTGATCAGCCGCGGCTCTCGGCCAGCGCCTGATTGGTCTGCTCCAGCCGCAAGGCCAGGACGCGCATCAGGGCGATGCTGATCTGGGGAAACTGTGCGAGCAGTTCCAGGAAGACGCCCCGGTCGATGCGCAGGGCGGTCACCGCGGATTGCGCCGTCACGGTGGCGGACCGGGGCTGCTCGGCCAGGATGCCCATCTCGCCGACCAGGGCATCCTGGCCCAGCAACGCCAGGCGCACCGGGCCGGCGGGGCCATCGATGCTGACCTCCGCGGTGCCCGAGAGGATCACGTAGGCTGCATCCGCCACATCGCCGCGGGCGAAGAAGCGTTGCCCCGGCTCGAAATGCACCCGCTCGCTGGTGAAGGCCAGAAGCTTCAGGCGCGACGGTTCCACCTCGCGGAACAGCGGCACCTGCTTCAGGGAGGAAACCTCGGTGTCGAGGGTCATTCGGGGGCTCCGCGACGGGTCTCACGCCCAGGACGGCGGGGCCGGACGGGCCCGTATATCCATGCGGTTCGTCAGGCACTTGTCCAGCCCTGCACTGGACGCAACTTGGCGGTGTGGTCTCGGCGCCCTGCTGGCACTCGGCCTCATCCTGGGGTCGAGGCCGGCCGCAGCCCGGCTGGTCCAGGCCGATCTCGCCCGTGTCGCGGTCACGCCGCCCCCGGGGGCCCGCGTCCCGCTCGACCTTGCGGTCACCGATGCGCGCACCGGGCAGCCCACCACCCTGGGCAAGGTCCTCGACGGTCGGGCCGCCCTGCTGCTGCCCGTCGATTACACCTGCGGCAATGTATGCGACCCGATGGTGTCGATGTCGGTAGAGGCCCTCGCGGCGACGGGACTCCCGCGGGACGATTACGGGCTCGTCCTGGTCGGGATCGACCCGCGCGACGATCCCGCGGCCGCGCGCCGCATGCTCGCGGATACGCTGGGAGACCGGGATGCATCGGCCCGCCCCCGGGCGCTGATCGCCTCGGACACGGCCCTCGCGCGCCTCACCGGCGCCCTGGGCTATCAGGCCGTCTATGATGCCGGCACCGACAGCTTCGCCCATCCGGCGGCGGCCATTCTTCTCGCCGCCGACGGCCGGGTGGCACAGGTGCTGTCGCCCCTCGCCCTGACCGGGCGGGATCTCCGCCTCGCCCTGACCGAGGCCGGCGAAGGCCGGGTCGGCAGCCTCGCCGACCGGCTCACGCTGCTCTGCTACGGTTACGATGCCGCACGGGGTCTCTATACGCCGCTCATCCAGCGGATCCTGACGGGGGCCGGGATCGTCACCATCCTGGCAATCGCCCTCCTGATCGCCGCCCTGATCCGCCTCACGCACCGGCGGCAGGCTTGAGGGCGGCTTCGGCCTGGATCAGCGCTCGGTCGAGAGGCCCTGGCGCCCGGGAGCGGGCGCTTCGCGCTTGAGGCTGGCATTCAGATGGGGCGAGTCGGTGGGCTCCTCACGGGTGGTCGGCGTAGCGGAATCTTCCGGGGCCGGCATCGGCGGCATCGGCGGCGTGTTCGGCCGCTCCGTCGCCGTGCCCGGGGCAGGATCCTTGACCATGTTGCGGTTCGTCATGCGCGATACCCCATCTCATTCCGCGGTCGCACTGTCGCACCGCCTCCCGGACCAAGTCGCCGTGGCTCCGGTCATGCCGACACGGCCGCGGATGTCGACCAAGGTCGAACGTCGACCAACGCCCGACACAAGTCCGGGTTGCTGCCAAGCTTAGCTGGCGGAAGCTTGAGCAGGTCTCGGGATAGGAACCTTGGTTATTGCTGAAGGTTGTTGCGGGGTGAAGCGAAGCCTGAGGAGGAACTGATGGCATCCGGAAATTCGACCTCGAAGCGGGGCTTTGCCTCGATGAACCTCGAGCGGCAGCGCGAGATCGCCAGCAAGGGCGGCCGCAGCGTGCCGGCAGAGAAGCGTTCCTTTTCGCAGGATCGCGAATTGGCTTCGTCCGCCGGTCGCAAGGGCGGTCAGTCCACGGGGACAGGCCGGGCCGAGTGAGGCATCGGCTCACGCGTATCGCGTAGCGGCGCCGCGTCTTCGGACCGGCGCCGTTTTCGTTTCGGCAATGCCAACACGGCACACCAACGCAAAAGGCCCCGCCATGGTGACGGGGCCTTTTGCGTTACGGGATCCGGGGGGCAACGATCAGGAAATGCAACGCCCGGGGGTCATGCGGCGCGCCTCGGGCCCGACCAGGGAGCTCAGAGCCGTCTCGCAGCCTTCGCGGACCATACGCCGGGGCGGCTGACGCAGGATCGGCTTGATCTCCAGATCCTGAGCTTCCCCTGCGACCGGGGCAATCCGACCGTCGGCCTTCTGAACGCCCGCGACCCGCGTCGGGCTGAGCGCGATGGAGACCGGCCGCATCCCCGGCAGCGGAATCTGCGCCGTCTGGGCGGTGGGCACCGGGGGCACCCAACGATCCGCCGTGTCGCGCACGACCGGCTGGACGAGGACGGTGAGAAGAGCGGCAGGAGCACTCACGCCCAGGAGGAAACCAGACCGCAGCATTGCCCCGACCTCATGCGAGAGCTTGACAGGATGTTCGTATAACGCGCCCTGCAATCGCAGGTTCCTAGACTGTGACGCGCCTACGTATCCTGAGTATTCGATGACAGCCCGGCCGTTGGTGCGGCGGCGCACGCCCGCAATCCACACCATCCACATGTGGCCAAAAGGCCACCGCATCAGAAAAAGTGCGTTTGCTGGAACCTCCCGGTCCGGCATCCGTTTTCTCTGCACCCGGCCACCTGGTCCTCCCCGCATTCCCCTTGTGCATCGGCCGGAACCTTCGCGACGGGCTGGAGACTTCTCCGGCCCGTTTTTTTGCGCCTGCATCCGGGATGTCCGGGTCTCCGGCACGGACAACAAAAAACCCCGGCGCAAGCCGGGGTTTTTGTCGTCATCGAGGCTCGGAGGCGGCCTGGGACCGGTTCAGCCCGGCGAGAACCGCCGAGCCCGGCTGAGGCCGTCCTCTCAGGCCGTCTTGGCTTCGCGCCGACGGGCCGTCTGCTGGAAGAACAGCGCCTGGCTGATCACCGCCGAGACATTCGCCGGCTGGAAGGGCTTCGCGATGAGGAAGGCGGGCTCGGGACGCTCGCCGGTGAGGAACCGCTCCGGATAGGCCGTGATGAAGATCACCGGGACCTCGAAGGTCTTCAGGAGATCGTTCACGGCATCAAGACCCGAGGAGCCGTCGGCGAGCTGGATGTCCGCCAGGATCAGGCCGGGACGCTTACCCTCGCCGGCGATCTTGATCGCCTCGGTGCGGGTGCGGGCGACGCCGATGACATTGTGACCCAGACCCTCCACGAGGGCCTCGAGATCCATCGCGATCAGCGGCTCGTCCTCGATGATGAGGATCTCGGTCGCCATGTCGGCGGCCAGCTCGCGGCCGGCCTCGTCCACGAGGTCACGGACCTCGGAGACGTCGACGCCCAGGATGATGGCCGCATCTTCCTCGGAGAAGCCTTCGAGGCAGGAGAGCAGGAACGCCTGCCGCGGCAGCGGCGTGATCTGGCCGAGACGGACCTCCGCCGGCAGATCGTGCTGAACCTGCTCGCTGCGGCCGTTCACCGAGAGCGAATTCCAGATCCGCGTGAAGACACGGAACAGATCGGCCTTGATGTTGGTGCTCCGGCCGAGCGTGTCCGGTTCGTTGACGAGGGTCTCCAGGGTGGCGGCGACATACGCGTCGCCCGCCACTTGGCTACCCGTGAGCGCCCGCGCGTAGCGGCGCAGGTACGGCAGGTGCTGTACCACGAGTTGCGATGTCGACATTCGATCCCCTGTGCCTCGCCGTGTTGCCCGGCCGCGAACGCCTCGGTCCTTTACCGAAGTCCTGCCGGGGCCGGCTTGTGTCCTGCGCAGCCTACCGCCCAACGCGGAGGCCCGCACTCCGTTCCACCCCCCGGCGGAACCGATCCCGGCGGGCAGGCGTTGCCGCCGCAGCCATGGCGTATGTCGAGCCGCAGCACAATGCGGCCGAGCCGACTTCGGCAACAAGGGGCCTATTGATGGTGGACCAGGGAAAGGAGGGAGGTCTTCGCGCGCGCTATTCGCATGCCGAGACTGTCTCGAATCGCTCGTCGGAGGGCCAGGACGGCGCCGTCGATCAGCAACCTTTCGACACCCCTGACCAGACCACCGGCCACCGGACCAAGAACGGCCTGAGCGACCAGACCCGCAATCGTATCGCGACGCAGCTGCGCGCGATGTACGACACGGTCACGCAGCAACCGGTGCCCGACCGCTTTGCCGAACTGATCGCGAAGCTGGACAGCGCCGACCGCAAAGCCTGACGGTCGAGAGCCCTCGACCCCGGATCCAGCGGACGCCCATCCCGATACCCCCGCCTCGGCCAGACGGAACCGTCTCGAGCCCAGTATGCGGACCGACACGACGGAAAAAGCCGCCGCACGGGGCGGCGGCTTTTCATCGCGCCGTGCGCCGGCCCGGGATCGGGGCCGGCGTCTCCGGTCGTTCCTCAAAGTGTCGGCGAGCGGCCCCGCATCAGTCCCACGACCGCCGAGATCGCAAAGAGGACGATGGCCACGAAGAATACCAGCTTGGCAGCTTCCATCGCCGTGCCGGCGATGCCGCCGAAGCCAAGCAGAGCGGCCACGAGGGCGACGACGAGAAAAGTTACGGCCCAACCGAGCATCGTTCAGATCCTTCGAAAGTCTCAACGCGGGCGGGCCGCGTCGTTCTGAACACGAAAACGCCAAGGTTTCGCTCCGGTTCCGCCCCGATCGCGAAGTCCCCTGGGGAGCGGGGGGTTCGTGCGCTGTCCGCGTCAAGGGGTGACGGAACGAGACAGGGGCGCTAGCGTTCGAAGAGAGGTCTCCAGGCTCGATCCGGGATTTGCGATGCTGCAATCTGCCAAGAGTGCCGTTCGATCGAAGGCCGCCGCGCTGGCGGTGCGCCTCGCCGATCTCGTCGATAGAACCGGCGATGCCTTGCGCGCGGCAGCGCTCGGTCTCCTGCCGGCACCGGCGCCCGTACCGGTCCGCGTGCGCGCTCGACAGACCCGCCGCCAGGGCTGACGTCCTTCGTCGCGGTCTGGCCCGTAAGCGTCACGCCCAGACCGACGGCCGCCTTCAGGGGGCGAGGCCGGCGCAGGGGCGGTCATCCGGTCCCAGAGAGCGCGTCTGCGACATCGGAACTTGCCGGACGCCCGGCGAATGCCCGGAAGGTCGGATCGCGGCCTCCGGGCCGATTGCCACGCGGCGTCGAACCGTCCAAGGAAACGCCGTGTCGATCGCATGGGATCGCGATGGCGGACGCCGACGAGAACAGCCTGACCTTCGATCGTTCGATGCCCCCAGCTGGGCGGCTGGAGCCGGTCGCCCCGTTGATCCGCCGCCGGGTCGCGCCGAACGGCGGCCCCTTCACGGCGAGCGGCACCTGCACCTACGTGGTGGGCCAGGATCGCGTCGCGGTGCTCGATCCGGGCCCGGATGATCCGGTGCATATCGAGGCGCTGCTTCAGGACCTCGCTGGGGAGCGTGTGGAGGCCATCGTGGTCACCCACACCCACCGTGATCATTCTCCGGGCGCGCGGCTCCTCGCTGCCCGCACCGGCGCGCCCATCGTCGGATGCGGGCCACACCGGGCCGCACGCGCGCTCTCGGAGGCGGAAGCGCCGATGCTCGACGCCAGCGCCGACCGGGCTCACGCTCCCGAGCGGATCATGGCGGAGGGCGATTCCGTGTCCGGTCGAGGCTGGACCCTCGTGGCCGTCGAGACCCCCGGCCACACGATGAACCATCTCGCCTTCGCGCTGCCGGAAGCGCAGGCGCTGTTCTCGGGGGACCACGTCATGGCGTGGTCGACCACGATCGTGGCCCCGCCGGACGGCGCGATGCGGGCCTACATGGACTCTCTCGACAAGCTGCGCGGGCGCGACGAGACCGTGTACTGGCCGGGCCATGGCGGACCCGTATGCGAGCCCGCCCGGTTCCTGCGCGGGCTGGCCGGGCACCGCCGCCAGCGCGAAGCGGCGATCCGCGCGCGGCTGGCGGCCGGCGACAGGCGGATCGCCGACATCGTCGCGGCGATCTACCAGGGGCTCGATCCCCGCCTCCGCGGCGCCGCGGCGCTGTCGGTCTTCGCCCATCTGGAGGATCTTGTCGGACGCGGGCGCGCGACCTGCGACGGCGCCCCCCGGCTGGACGGCACCTACGCGCCGGCCTGAGGGACGCGACGGGTCACTTCACCGCGAGGGCGAGGTTGGCGACGTCGTCGAGATAGGCCCGGATCCGGTCCGCGTTGCTGCCGAAATCGCGGCCGCTGAGGCGCGAGGCCGAGCGCACGTCGATCCGCGCCCCGTCCGCGCGGGGGCGGATACGCACGGTGACGTCGCCGGGCAGGTTGAGGATCAGACCGCGGGCCACGGCCTCGATCCGACCGTTCCCGGTGCGTCCCCCCGGCCGGATCGCCTCGACGATCTGCCAGTGCCGCTTCAGCGCCGCCTGCCGGGCGAGTTCGAAGGCCTCGTCGGCGCCGATATCGAGGGTCAGGGGCGCGATCTGCGGATAGGCGCCGCGCTGGCGCTCGCGGATCGCGGGGCCGGGATCCGCCGGGTAGCGGCCGCCGCGCGCCGCGAAGGCTGCCCGCGAGCGCGAGAAGGCGGGTGGGTTGTCGATGTCGGTGGTGATGTCGGACAGCGCCGGCAGCCGCAGGCTGCGCAAGCCCAGGAAAGCGGGATAGCCGAGGACCGCCAGCGCGAGGATCAGCCCTGCGAGGGCGGCCCCGAGACCGCGAGCCCCCTCGCGCCAGACCCGCACGAAGGCGAAGACCGCAGCCGCCGCGGCGAGCACCGCGACCCCGAACCCGGCCACCAGGGCCGCGAGCGCCGCGTCGGTGTCGGCACGCGGGTCCCGGACCAAGATCAGGGCGATGCCGGTGGCGATGACGGAGAACACGGCGAGCCGCCGGGCCAGAGGCCCTGCGCGGGTGACGGGTTCCTCGATGAGCAGGCGGCGCATGGGGATCATGACGGCGATCGGGATCCGATCTTAGAGCTTGGCCGGGGCCGGCGCCAACGCGCGACCGTCACGGCGCGAAGGCACGGACACTGCCGGGCAGGCCGAGGGTGGCGGGCAATTTGAGAGGATCGGGCAGCATCGCATCCCCGATCCGGCCGGCCGGATCGGACGGCTCGCTGTGGGCGGCCGTCTGAGCCGTCAGGGCGTTCCAGGGGCCCGTCACCGCGAACAGGATCCCGCGGGCGGAATCGCCGGGCGGCCGCAGGACGAGATCGCCCCTGGCGTCGAGTCGCCGTTCCGGCAGCGACACCTGGCCGTGAAGGGTGGCGCCGACACTCGGCCCCAGAAGACCCGACTCGGCGATCTCGCCGACACCGTCGACGAAGCGCAGCGTCACCACGGCCCGCTCGAACGCGGTCCGGCCGTTCCGGCGCGCCAGAGCTCCGGACGCCACGGCACCGTTGCGGTGGACGACGTCGGCGAGATCGAGGCCCGCGATGGCGCCGCCATCCATGGCGAGCGTGGCCCGTCCGCCGAGATGCGCCAGGAGGCCGACCGTGTCACGCGCCCTGGATTCGAGGGCGAAATGCCCCTGAACGGGCCCGACCACCCAGCGGGCCGCGCCGATCTCGCCGAGGAGCGCACCGAGATCGACGCGGTCGAGGCTCCCCTGGGTGCGCAGCTCCGTCGCGGCCGGATCGGTCCCGCTCGTCAGGTTCACGCGCCCCTTGAACGTGCCGTCCTGGATCCGGGCCCGGTTCACCGCGACCTCAAGGGCGGTATCCCGCACCAGGATGCTCGCCGCCAGATCCTGCACCCGAACGGCGCCGGCGCGGCCCTCCGCCGCCGACAGGCGGAGGTCGAGGTCGCCCTGCGTGAGCGGCGCCAGGGCGACGGATACCGGGGCGGGATCGAGGAGCCGGGTCAGATCCTCGACGAGCGGCGTGAAGTCGAGGGTCTCGGCCGCCAGGGTCGCCTGCACCGAGAGGCGCGGCGCCTTGCCGGGTCCGAAGGCGACGGCGCCGGCGCCTTCCAGCACGTTCTGACCGAGGCCGATGCGCAGGCTCGGCCACGAGATGGACCGCTCCGCCGTCTCGAACCGGCCGTCGATCGAGAAGGCGCCGGCGAGGGGCGCCAGCGGCACATCACGGCCGATCCAGGCCAGGCTCTCCGGCAGCGATCGCGTCTCGAACCGGACCTGCCCGGACAGGACGGGCAGCGCGTTCCCCTCCGCAGGCGGCGCCACCGTTCCGTCCGCCGCGAGGCTGCCGTCCGGCCACGTGACCTCCGCGGTGAACGGGCTGCGGCGGCGCTGGGCCAGCTCGGCCGGACGCAGGTGGGTCAGGGCGATCCGGGTCGGCACGCCCCGCCACGTGAAGCTGGCGCGGCCCTCGGCGGTCTTTCCCCAGAGCGGCCACGCGATGTCCAGGTCGATGTCCCGGGCCGTGTCGCCGGCGGCGAGGCGCGCGTCGCGCACGACGATGCGGCGTGGCCGGGCCGTCTCGCCGGACCGGGCCTGCTCGGCGAGGCGCGCGAGGGGGGCGTCCCAGCCGGCGGGGTCATCCGACAGCCGCGCGCCCTCCAGGCGAAGCCCGCTCACGGCCGCGCGCCCGCCGAGGAGGCTCAGCGGGTCGAGGTCGATAGTCAGGCGGCCCGCATCCGCCAGGACCGGGCCGTCGGAACCGGCGGCGAGCCGGACGCGGTCGAGGGTCAGGCGCGGCCAAGGCAGCACCGCGACGCTCGCGGGGCCCTGCAGCGTCAGGCCCAGGCCGTAGGCGTCGAAGGCGCGGCGCGCGTAGGCCGTGACCCGGCCGTCCTCCAGGGGCCAATCGCGCAGGCCGAGGCCGGCCGCGATCAGGCTCCCGAGAGCGAGGACGAAGATCGGGCGGCGCAGCGACATCATGCTCCGAAGGGGCGGCGGCTGTAACCGGAAGCCGGGCGCCGCGCCGGCCCCTCGGGCTGCCGCGGCCCGGCAGGGTCTGCACGTCGAGTGGGCAATTTAGCGTCCTTGACCGGCTTTGTCTGCCGCGCCCGCGCAGGGCCGCCCTGCCCTCCCCAACGCAGTGCCGGTTACGGATCGCCCGCGTCCGCGCGGACCGGTGCGGCGCACCACTGGATTTCACGCGCGGAATCGGGGAGAGCAGGCGCGAGGACACGCACTTCCCAAGGTTTCGGCCGGTCGGGTCCGGCGGGAAAAGGACGGTTCGATGAAGAAGGTCTACACGGATGCCGCCGCGGCCCTGGCCGGCCTCCTGCACGACGACATGATGGTGATGTGCGGCGGCTTCGGCCTCTGCGGCATCCCGGACGAGCTGATCGAGGCGGTGCGCCTCTCGGGCGTCAAGGGTCTCACCGTCGTCTCGAACAATGCCGGCATCGACGGGGTCGGCCTCGGCAAGCTTCTGGACACCCGCCAGGTCCGGAAGATGATCTCGTCCTACGTGGGCGAGAACAAGGAATTCGCCCGCCAGTATCTCGGCGGCGAGCTGGAGATCGAGTTCAACCCGCAGGGCACGCTCGCCGAGCGGATCCGCGCCGGCGGCGCCGGCATCCCGGCCTTCTTCACCAAGACCGGCGTCGGCACCAAGGTCGCCGAGGGCAAGGAGGTCCGCGAGTTCGATGGCGAGCACTACGTCATGGAGCGCGGCCTGTTCGCCGACCTCGCCCTGGTCCATGCCCATACGGGCGACACCGAGGGGAACCTGCGCTACCGGATGACCGCGCGCAACTTCAACCCGATGATGGCCACCGCCGCCAAGATGACGGTGGCGCAGGTCGAGCATCTCGTGAAGCCGGGCGAGATCGATCCGGACACGATCCACACGCCCGGCATCTTCGTGAAGCGCATCGTCGACGTGGGCGTGCGCGACAAGCGCATCGAGCAGCGCACGACGCGCACGCGCAACGATGCGACCCCAGCCGCCGCGGCCGGCGGCGGCACGCACTGACCGGACGGGAAGGGAGCGAGAACGATGGCCTGGACCCGCGAGCAGATGGCGGCGCGCGCCGCCAAGGAGCTGGAGGACGGCTTCTACGTGAACCTCGGCATCGGCATCCCGACGCTGGTGTCGAACTACATCCCCGAGGGCATGTCGGTGCAGCTCCAGTCGGAGAACGGCATGCTCGGCATGGGCCCCTTCCCCTACGAGGGTGAGGAGGATCCGGACCTGATCAATGCCGGCAAGCAGACGATCACCGCGCTGCCGACCACGAGCTACTTCTCCTCGGCGGATTCCTTCGGGATGATCCGCGGCGGGCACATCAACCTGTCGATCCTCGGCGCCATGCAGGTGGCCGGCAACGGCGACCTCGCCAACTGGATGATCCCCGGCAAGATGGTGAAGGGGATGGGCGGCGCCATGGACCTCGTGGCCGGGGTGAAGCGCGTGGTCGTGGTGATGGAGCACGTCGCCAAGAACAAGGACGGTACCGAGAGCCCGAAGCTGCTCAAGGCCTGCGACCTGCCGCTCACCGGAACCCAGGTGGTCGATCTGGTGATCACCGATCTCGGCGTGTTCGCCATCGACAAGAAGGGCGACGGCGGCATGACGCTGATCGAACTCGCCGACGGCGTCACCGAGGACGAGATCCGCAAGAAGACCGAGGCCGACTTCACGGTCGCCCTCAAGAACTGACATCCGCAGGCCCGGCGACCGACGTCGCCGGGTCCGACGGGGCGATGGCCGCCCAGATCGGGCGGCCATCGCATGACGGCGCAGGCGCCCTTCAGACGCGCCCGATGTCGGCGCACCTCGTCAGCGCCAGCCCCCCTTCACGCATCGGCACAGGCCAGACGCGAAACGCCCCCCTCTCCCGGTCGGAAGAGGGGGGCGTTTCGCGTGATCCTTCGCCGCTCGGCTCCGGCCGGGTCAGAGCCCGAAGCTTCCGACCTGTGCCGATCGGTCAGCCCGCGTCGCTGGCGCCCGCGCCCGCGAGCTGCGGATCCCGGGTCGCGGGCCGCACCGGGCTGTCGGCCGCCGGCTCCTCGCCCTGCAACGCCCGCCGCACGTAGCTGTCGACCCGGTCGCCCTGCTCCGGGAGGGCGGCCTCGAGATGCGCGATCATCTTGGGCGTCCAGAACGCCTTGATGTGCTTCTGGACCCCAGCGACCGCCTCCTCCTCCGGGTAGGACCGGAAGAAGGTGGCGATCTGGTTGGCCATGCGGACGAGCTTGTCCGCCTGCGTCACGGCACTCATCGGATACTCTTACTCCGCCGCGTCGAGCGCAGTGCCCTGGGAATTGGCGATCCGGGTCAGGGAGAAGTCCTCCTCGTAGAACTTCGCCTGCCAGTCGGAGGGCCGGTTGGTCCGCCGGACCTGCACCGCCGTCACCTTGTACTCGGGGCAGTTGGTCGCCCAGTCCGAGTAGTCGGTGGTGATGACGTTGGCGCCGGTCTTGGCGTGGTGGAAGGTCGTGTAGACCACGCCCGGCTGCATCCGCTCGGAGATCTTGGCCTTGAGGGCGATGTCGCCCGAGCGGCTCTCCAGAGCGACGAGATCGCCGTCGACGATGCCGCGCAGCTCCGCGTCGAACGGGTGGATCTCCAGCACGTCCTCCTCGTGCCAGCGCGAGTTCTCGGTGCGCCGGGTCTGCGCGCCGACATTGTACTGGGACAGGATCCGGCCCGTGGTGAGGATCAGCGGGAACTTCGCCCCCGTGCGCTCCTCGGTGGCCACGAACTCGGTGATCATGAACCGACCCTTGCCGCGGACGAACCGGTCCACGTGCATCATCGGCGTGCCGAGCGGCGCCTTCTCGTTGCAGGGCCACTGCACCGAGCCGAGCTCGTCGAGCTTGGCGTAGGACACGCCGGTGAAGCTCGGGGTGAGCGAGGCGATCTCATCCATGATCTCGGACGGGTGGCTGTACTCCATCTTGTAGCCCAGCGCGTTGGAGAGCAGCACGGTGCCCTCCCAGTCGCCATAGCCGCCCATCGGGGCCATCACCTTGCGGACCCGCGAGATGCGGCGCTCGGCGTTGGTGAAGGTGCCGTCCTTCTCCAGGAACGAGGCACCCGGCAGGAAGACGTGGGCGTATTTGGCGGTCTCGTTCAGGAACAGATCCTGGACGACGATGCACTCCATCGCCATCAGGCCCGAGGTGACGTGGTGCGTGTCCGGGTCGGACTGCGCGATGTCCTCGCCCTGGATGTACATGCCCTTGAACGAGCCCTCGACGGCCTCGTCGAGCATGTTGGTGATGCGCAGGCCCGGCGCGTTGTCGAGCTTGGCGCCCCAGAGGGCCTCGAAGCTCTCGCGGGTGGCGTCGTCCGAGACGTGGCGGTAGCCGGTGAGCTCGTGCGGGAACGAGCCCATGTCGCAGGAGCCCTGCACGTTGTTCTGGCCGCGCAGCGGATTCACGCCGGCGCCGAGCTTGCCGATGTTGCCGGTGGCCATGGCGATGTTGGCCATGCCCATCACCATGGTCGAGCCCTGGCTGTGCTCGGTGACGCCCAGACCGTAGTAGATGCCGGCCGCACCGCCCTTGGCGTAGAGCCGGGCCGCCCCGCGGACTTCCGCCGGGTCGAGACCGGTGAAGGGCTGCTGGCTCTCCGGGGAGTGCCGCTCATCGGCGATGAACCGGGCCCAGGACTCGAACTCGGCGAGGTCGCAGCGCTCGCGGACATAGGCTTCGTCGATCAGCCCCTCGGTGACGATCACGTGCGCCAGCGAGTTGATGAAGGCGACGTTGGAGCCGGGCTTCAGCGGCAGGTGATAATCGGCCTTGATGTGGGGCGACTTCACGAGGTCGATCTTGCGCGGATCGGCGACGATCAGCTTGGCGCCCTGGCGCAGGCGCTTCTTCATCCGCGAGCCGAAGACCGGATGGCCGTCGGTGGGGTTGGCGCCGATCACCAGGATCACGTCGGAATGCTCCACCGACTTGAAGTCCTGTGTGCCGGCCGAGGTGCCGAGCGTCGACATCAGACCGTAGCCGGTCGGCGAGTGGCAGACGCGGGCGCAGGTATCGACGTTGTTGTTGCCGAAGGCGGCGCGCACGAGCTTCTGGACGAGGTAGGCTTCCTCGTTGGTGCAGCGCGACGAGGTGATGCCGCCGACCGAATCCTTGCCGTACTTGGCCTGGATCCGCTTGAACTCGCTCGCGGCCCGGTCGATGGCCTCCTCCCAGGAGACCTCGCGCCACGGATCCGTGATCTTCTCACGGATCATCGGCTTGGTGATGCGGTCCTTGTGGGTGGCGTAGCCGTAGGCGAAGCGGCCCTTCACGCAGCTATGGCCCTCATTGGCCTTGCCGCCCTTGTAGGGGACCATGCGGACGACGCGCTCGCCCTGCATCTCGGCCTTGAACGAGCAGCCGACGCCGCAATAGGCGCAGGTCGTCACCTCGGCGTGCTCGGGCTGGCCGTACTCGTGGATCGACTTCTCCTGAAGGGTCGCGGTCGGGCAGGCCTGCACGCAGGCGCCGCAGGAGACGCATTCCGACTCGAAGAAGTTGGTCGGGCCGGCGGCCACGCGGCTGTCGAAGCCGCGGCCCGCGATGGTCAGCGCGAAGGTGCCCTGCACCTCTTCGCAGGCGCGCACGCAGCGGTTGCAGACGATGCACTTCGACGGGTCGTAGGTGAAGTACGGGTTCGACTCGTCCTTCGGCAGATACTTCTCGGCGCTCGGCTTGACGTGGTTGTCGCCGTCATAGCCATAGCGGACGTCCCGCAGGCCGACGACGCCGGCCTGCGTCTGCAGCTCGCAATCGCCGTTGGCCGCGCAGGTCAGGCAGTCCAGCGGGTGATCGGAGATGTAGAGCTCCATCACGCCCTTGCGGAGCTTGGCGAGCTTCTCGTTCTGCGTGTGGACGACCATGCCGTTCTCGGCCGGGGTCGTGCAGGAGGCCGGGGTGCCGCGCCGGCCCTCGATCTCCACGAGGCAGAGGCGGCAGGAGCCGAACGGCTCCAGGCTATCGGTGGCGCAGAGCTTCGGGATCTGCGTCCCGGCATGCATCGCCGCCGCCATCACCGAGGTGCCCGCCGGCACCGTCACAGACATGCCGTCGATCGTCAGCGTGACGGTCTGCTCCGCCACGCGGATCGGCGTGCCGTAGTCGATCTCCTTGATCAGGCCCATCGACGCCTCCTTACTCGGCCGCGGCCGGCAGATCGCCGGCGCGCCTGAAATCCTCGGGGAAATGGGTGATCGCGCTCATGACGGGCATCGGGGTGAGCCCGCCCATGGCGCAGAGCGACCCGTCGGTCATGACCTCGCAGAGGTCCTCGACCAGCTTGAGATTCGCATCCGGCCGGATGCCGGCGATGACCTTGTCCATGGTCTCGACGCCGCGGGTGGCGCCGATGCGGCAGGGGGTGCACTTGCCGCAGGACTCGGTGGCGCAGAACTCGAAGGCGAAGCGGGCCTGGGCCGCCATGTCGACGGTGTCGTCGAACACCACGATCCCGCCGTGGCCGACGAGACCCTTCTTGGCCGCCATCGCCTCGTAGTCGAGGGGCGTGTCGAGGAGATGGTCGGGGAAGTAGGCCCCGAGCGGTCCGCCGACCTGCACGGCCCGGACCGGCCGACCCGAACGGGTGCCGCCGCCGAAATCCTCGATCACCTGCCGGAGGGTGATGCCGAAGGCCATCTCGATCAGGCCGCCGTGCTTGATGTTGCCGGCAAGCTGGATCGGCAGGGTGCCGAGCGAGCGGCCCATGCCGTAATCGGCGTAGGCCTTGGCGCCGTTCTCCAGGATCCACGGCACGGCCGTGAAGGTCATGACGTTGTTGACCAGCGTCGGCTTGCCGAGGAAGCCCTTCAGCGCCGGGATCGGCGGCTTGGCGCGGACGATGCCGCGCTTGCCCTCGAGGCTCTCCAGCAGCGAGGTCTCCTCACCGCAGATATAGGCACCGGCGCCGAGGCGCACTTCCAGGTGGAAGGTCTTGCCCGAGCCCAGGATGTTCTCGCCGAGCACGCCGGCGGTCACGCCGTTGGCGATGGCCTCCTTGAGGGTGGCAAACGCCTGCGGGTACTCGGAGCGCAGGTAGATGTAACCGCGGGTGGCACCGGTCGCGACGGCCGCGATGGTCATGCCCTCGATGAGGTTGAAGGGGTCGCCCTCCATCATCATCCGGTCGGCGAAGGTGCCGGAATCGCCCTCGTCGGCGTTGCAGACCACATACTTCTGGTCCGCCTTGGCGAGCATCACGGTGTTCCACTTGATGCCGGCCGGGAAGCCGGCACCACCCCGGCCGCGCAGGCCGGAATCGCGCACCGCCGCGACGATGCCCTCGGCATCGAGCTTCAGCGCGGCCTCGAGGCCGCGATAGCCGCCATGGGCCCGGTAATCGTCCACGGAGACCGGATCGATCACGCCGCAGCGGTGGAAGGTCAGCCGCTGCTGCCGGGCGAGGTAGGGGATTTTTTCAGGATCACCGAGGCGCAGGGGATGGTCACCGCCGGTGGCGAGGCCGGCATCCAGAAGGGCGTCGATATCCGCCAGCTTGACCGGGCCGTAGGCGACGCGCCCCTCGGGCGTGCCGACCTCGACCATCGGCTCCAGCCAGAACAGGCCGCGGGAACCGGTGCGCACGATGGTGACATCGAGACCGCGGCGTTCGGCGCCGGCGAACAGCGCGCGGGCGACCTTGTTGGCGCCGAGGCCGAGGGCGACGGCATCGCGGGGAATGTAGAGGGTCACGCTCACTGGCGCACCTCCGTCAGGGCAGCTTCGAGGGCGTCGGCGGTCAGGTGCGCGACGGGCTCACCGTCCACGAGCGCGGCGGGACCGTTGGCGCAGAGGCCGAGGCAGTAGACCGGCTCCACCGTGGCGCTGCCGTCGGCGGTGGTCTCGTGCCAGCCGCAGCCGAGGCGGCCGAGGATCTCGCGATGGAGCTTGTCGGAGCCCATGGCCTGGCAGGCCTCGGCACGGCACAGCTTCACCTCGTGGCGGCCGGCGGGGTGGGCGCGGAAATCGTGGTAGAAGGTGATGCAGCCGTGCACCTCGGCGCGCGACAGGTTCAGCGCGTCCGCGATCAGCGGCACGGCGCCGGAATCCACGTAGCCGAACGTCTCCTGCAGCGCGTGCAGGATCGGCAGCGTGGCCCCTTCGAGATGGGTGTGTTCGGCGATGATCCCGGATGCGCGCTCCGCGCTCCAGGGCTCGTGACGCGCCATGGTTTCCAGCCCAGTCTGTTCCTGTTCTAATGCGAAGAGGAACAGAAATGCCGGTTGGCTTCAATCGCGCAGTCCGGTCGCTCGACAAAGGACGTTTGTCGAGCTGTAACCCGGCCGACCGCGCCCCGGCCGACTCCGGCTAATTCTTTGTCAGAAATTCATTTTTTGAATCGGAGCGGTGACGGACCACATCTGCGTGCGGCGCAACATGAATTTGTGCCCTGCAATAAATTGCATCCACACGGTGAATCGGCTCGATCGTCCGCCTCTGCCTTTCCGAGCAGCGCGAGCCATGCACCTCCGCGACACTGGCCCGTGTCCCGTCACCCTGGATCGTAGGGTGCGTGGGTCGCCTTCGTCCGGCGGCGACAGGGAGCGACCGAGGGAGGGCATCCGGGTTGCCTGCGCGCCCCGCTCGCAGGGACGACCTGCGCAGGCCGGAGGCCAAGCAGGCGGCTCGTCAGAACTCCATCTCCAGTTCTTCGATCTCGTCCGGCTCGTCGGCAGCGGCTTCCGCCCATTCCACCATCAGCGGCCAGTGCAGGATCGTGTCGCGGTAGGCGGCGGCGCGGGGCGGCAGGGCGACGTCGTAGGTGCGGAAGCGGGTGCAGACCGGGGCATACATGGCGTCCGCCAGGCACGGTCGCGCTCCGAACAGGTACGGCCCCTCGTAGCGATCCAGGCAATCGTCGAAGATCGTCACGATACGCTCGATGTCGGCCTTCGCGCCGTTGAACACCCGGAAGTCAGGGTGGAAGGCACGCAGGTTCATCGGCAGGGCCGAGCGGAGATTGACGAAGCCGGAATGCATCTCGCCTGAAATGGACCGGCAATGGGCGCGCTCCGCCGCGTTGCCGGGAAGGAAACCGGCCGCGGGAAAAGTCTCGGCGAGGTATTCGGCGATGGCCAGGGTGTCCCAGACGACCACGTCGCCGTGGCGCAGGCGCGGCACCAGGAACGACGGCGACAGGTGCAGCAGCTCCGCCCGGCTGGTGGCATCCGTGCCGGACAGGACCTCGGTCTGGAAGTCGAGACCGGCCATTCGGCAGATCAGCCAGCCCCGCAGCGACCACGAGGAATAATTGCGGCTCGAGATGGTGAGCGTAGCGGCCGTCATCGTCCTGCCCCGGGGCGCGTCGCCGATCATGCGGTCTGCGAAGCCCGATCCAAGACTCGTGCCGAATGGGGCGGGCGAATCGCTACCGCCCCCAATTCTAATCGCGTCGCAGCAGCGCCGCGACCTCCGCCTGCTCGGCGGCCGACAGAGTCCGGACCGGTGCGGGCGGCCGGCGGCGGGCGAGGCGCCACAGGCCGAAGCCGCCCAGCAGCACCGCCAGAACCGGGGTCAGCCAGAGCAGCAGGGTGTGCAGCGCGAAGACCGGGCGCAGCAGCACGAACTCGCCGTAGCGCGCCACGACGTAGTCGAGCACCGCCTTGTCGCTGTCCCCCTTCTGCAGCCGCTCGCGCACGATCAGGCGCAGGTCCTTGGCGAGCGGCGCGTCGGAATCGTCGATCGACTGGTTCTGGCAGACGAGACAGCGCAGCTCGGCCGAGATCTCCCGGGCGCGGTGCTCCAGGGTGGGATCCTTCAGCACCTCGTCGGGCTGGACCGCGTGGGCGGGAAGCGACGCCAGCAGGGCCAGCGCCGCCAGGGCCGGTCGGAGGGAGCGGCGCGCCATCATTCGGCCGGCACCGCGACGGGGAGCGGCCGCGCCTTCGCCTTGGCGGGGACGCCCACGCGCATCCGCCGGTCCGTCAGCGACAGGCCGCCGCCGACCGCCATCACCACCGCCCCGAGCCAGATCAGCAGGACCAGCGGCTTGTAGTAGAGGCGCAGGCCGACGCCACCGTCCTGCCCGATCTCGCCGAGGCTCGCATAGACCTGGCTGGCGCCGATCGTCAGCAGCCCGGACTCCGTCACCGCCATCTTGCGGCTCGGGTAGAAGCGCTTGCCGGTCTCGACCTGGCCGACCTCGTCGCCGGCCCGGGTGCGGATCGTCAGGTAGGCGGCGGCCTCCTCGTAGTTCGGTCCCTTGCGCGGCGCGACCCGGTCCAGGGTGGCCGTGTAGGGCCCCGTCGCCAGAGTCTGGCCGGGCTTGAGGGTCGCCAAGCCCTCGGTGGCCCAGCCCTGCGCGGCGATGCCCAGCACCACCACGCCGACCCCGGCATGGGCGATGGCGGTGCCCCAGGCCGAGCGCGGCAGGCCGACGGCGCGGCGCCCGATCTGGCCGAGCGAGCGGGCCCGGCTCGCCCCGTAGCCCCGGGCGCGGGTGACGATCTCCAGAACGGAGCCGATCAGCAGATAGGCGCCGAGGCCGATCCCCACCGGCGCCAGGACCGGGCCGCCCCAGGTGAGGGCCAGGACCACGAAGCCGACGACCAGGGCCACCGCCAGCGCGGCGAAGAGGCGCTGGGCGGCGGCGAGCACGTCGCCGCGCTTCCAGGCCAGTGCCTGCCCCACGGGCACGATCAGCAGCAGCGGGATCGCGAGCGGCACGAAGGTGGAATTGAAGAAGGGCGGCCCGACCGTGATCTTCTCGCCGGTCAGCATCTCCAGCACCAGCGGGTAGAGGGTGCCGACCAGGACGGTGGCGCAGGCCGCCACCAGGAAGAGGTTGTTGAGGACGAGCGAGCCCTCGCGGGAGATCGGCGCGAACAGACCGCCCTGCCGGAGCAGCGGCGCGCGCCACGCGAACAGCGTCAGCGAGCCGCCGATGAACAGCACCAGGATCGCCAGGATGAAGACGCCGCGGGTCGGGTCGGTGGCGAAGGAATGCACCGAGGTGATGACCCCGGAGCGGACCAGGAAGGTGCCGATCAGCGAGAGCGAGAAGGTCAGGATGGCGAGCAGCACCGTCCAGACCTTCAGGGCGTCGCGCTTCTCCATCACCACCGTGGAGTGGAGCAGCGCCGTGCCGGCGATCCACGGCATCAGCGAGGCGTTCTCGACCGGATCCCAGAACCACCAGCCGCCCCAGCCGAGTTCGTAATAGGCCCAATAGGAGCCCATCGCGATTCCGAGGGTCAGGAAGCACCACGCGGTCAGCGTCCAGGGTCGCACCGCCCGCGCCCAGACGGCGTCGATCCGTCCGTCGATCAGCGCGGCCACCGCGAAGGCGAAGCTGATCGAGAAGCCGACATAGCCGACATAGAGGAGCGGCGGATGGATCGCGAGGCCGGGATCCTGCAGCAGCGGGTTGAGGTCGTTGCCCTCGAGCGGCGCCGGGATCACGCGGGTGAACGGGTTCGAGGTCGTGATGATGAACAGCACGAACACGAAGGTGATCAGCCCCTGCACGCCCAGGGTGTTGGCCCGCAGCCGCGGCGGCACCGCGTTCTTGGCGGCGGCCACGCAGGCGCCGAACAGCGTGAGGATCAGCACCCAGAGGAGCATCGAGCCCTCGTGGTTCCCCCAGACGCCGGACAGCTTGTAGATCAGCGGCTTCTGCGTGTGCGAATTCTCGACGACGTTCTGGACCGAGAAATCGGAGGTGACGTGCGCCCAGGTGAGCGCCGCGAAGGCGAACAACACGCAGGCGAAGGCGCCGAGCGCCGCCTGCGAAGCGGTCTGGCGCAGGGCCGGATCGCCCGAACGTGCCGCCCAGATCGGCATCACCATCTGGACGAGGGAGATCGCCAGCGCGAGCGCGAGGGCGAAGTGACCGGTCTCGACGATCATGCGGATTCCCTCACCGCTCGCTGCGGGGGCCGAGGGTGCTGTCCGCCGCCGCCGTAGCGGGTTTCGGCGCCGGGGCCGCCTTGTTCGGCCCCCCCTCCTGCCAGCGCCCCTGCGCCTTCAGCGCGTCGGCCACCTCGCGGGGCATGTAGGATTCGTCGTGCTTGGCGAGCACCGTGTCGGCGCGGAACTCGCCGCCGGGCTCCAGGACCCCCTCAGCGACCACGCCCTGCCCTTCCCGGAACAGGTCCGGCAGCAGCCCCTTGTAGTGGACCGCGACGGTGGCGTTCGTGTCGGTGACGGCGAAATCGACCGTCTGGTCCGGGCCGCGCCTGAGCGAGCCGTCCTTCACCAGACCGCCGAGCCGCAGGCGCGTACCCGGGGCGATGGCCTGCTGGGCGATGTCGGTGGGCGAGCGGAAGAACACGATCGAGCCGCTCATGGCGTACAGGATCAGCCCCACGGCGAGCGCCAGCACGCTGCCGCAGGCGGCGATCAGGATCAGGCGGCGTTTCTTACGCGTCACGATACTTCCACCCCGCGGTCCGGCGCGCGGAGACCCGCCCCGACCGGAACCGTTCTCATTCTAGTCTTGAGGGTGTCGGCTCCAGGCGCCCGCGGGTCAAGGGCGGGCATCAGGACCGATTGTCGTACGGGCCCCGTTCCGCGCAGGCGGCCTCACGATTTCGCGGTGTCGCGGATCGGGCTTGTCAGGGATTCGGCTTGGCGGCGAGGTCCAACTCCCGGGCGAGTCCGTCGAGCCGCGCCACCGCGTCGCTGTTGGCGGCCAGCGCCATCCGGGCGCGGTCGAGGGCCTTCACGGCCTGGTCGCGCTCGCCCAGCGCGCTGTAGGAGCGCACGAGGCGCATCCACTCGTCCGGCGTGCCGCCCCGTGCGGCGAGGCGCCGGTCGAGCCCCTCGACCATGCTGCGAATCGCCGCCTGCTGCTCCGCCTGCGGCATGGCGCGCACCGCCGCCATCGCGGCCTCCTTCTCGGCCTGCGCGGTCGGGCCGGCCTCACCCGACCCGGCGGGCCCGGGCGCCGCGCCCTCCGCGCCGAGTCCCACGGCGCGGGCGCCCTGCTCCACCTGGGCGAGCCCCTGCGGGTCACCCGCGAGGGCGGTCCGGGCCCGGGCCAGGGCGGCGGCCGCCTGATCGGGCTCGCCGAGGACCACCCGGGACCGGACGAGCCTCAGCCATTCGTCGGAGGTGCCGCCGCCGGCCTTGAGACGGGCATCGAGACCGTCGACCATGCCGCGGATCGCCGCCTGCTGCTCGGCCGGGATCTTCGGGGCGGCCTGGGGCGTCGTCGGGGGCGGCGGCGGCTCGCCCTTGAGGCGGGCGAGGCTCTGCTTGACGATTCCGAGCCAGGGGGCGGTCGGCGGGCTGCTGGCCTCGAGTTCGGTGAGCTGGCGGATTGCCTCACCGGTATCGCCGGCCTGCTCGGCCGCCCGGGCCAGATAGAAGCGCGGCTTCGGGGCGTTCGGCTCCTTGGCCTGGGCCTTCTCGAACAGGGCCTTGGCCTCGGGCGAGACGGTGCCGTCGCCGGCCGCCGTGAGGGCCTCGGCCTGATCGGCGAGGGTGTCGGCGGTCTCGCCCTTCAGGCGCGCGATGTTGGCGTAGGCGCGGGCGGCATCGTCGAAGCGGCCGGTGCGCATGTAGACCGGGGCGAGCACCGCCCAGCCGCGGGCGTCGTTCGGGTCCCGGGCGAGGCGCGCCTCGATCTGCCCCACAGCCTTCATGAGTTCGTCGGCCCCGCCGCGGGTGGCCTGCCGGTCGGCTTCCGTCTGGGCGGGCAGTTCGGGCGAGCCGTAGAGGCCGTAGGCGATCAGCGCCACGAGGGGAATGGTGGAGAGCGCGAAGGCCGAGGCGGCCCGCCGCCGGCGCAGGCGCGGCTCGGCCGGGCGCGCGGCCTCGACGAGGCCGGCATCCTCGGCCTCACGCTGCGCTTCGCGGCTTGCCCGGAGCAGGCGGCGGGCCGCCTCGGCCTTGGCGGTCTCGGCCTCGTCCGGAGCGATCAGGCCGCGTTCGAGGTCGCGGTCGATCTCGGCGATCTGATCCTCGTAGAAGGCGGTCTCGGTGGCGAGCCCGCTCCCGCCCGCCTCGCCGGTCGGCACGGCGGCGCGCCGCGACATCGGCCAGAGCAGGCCGAGAACGGTCGCCGCGGTCATGGCCGCCAGAATGAACCAGATCGCCGTCATGGACCTTTCCGCCAACGAGCCGGACCGGCCCGCCCCTCCCCACGCCCTGTGGAGCCGGCAGCGTGATGCCACGACGCCTCCCGACGGCGGCACGGTGTCACGCAACTCTCCCACGATGACAAGGGCCTGGGCTGGGCCATGAGGCCGCGTCGGCCTCACACCGCCCCCTCGCGGAACTCGCGGACGGCCTCAGTGGGTCGCGGTGCCGACGGGCAGGTCGCCCGGCACCTCCAGCACCGCCCGCAGGCCGCCGAGTGCTCCCTCCTCCAGGGTGAACCGCCCCCGGTACAGGGCGGCGAGGTCGGCCACGATCGACAGGCCGAGGCCGGATCCGGGCTTCGATTCGTCGAGGCGCCGCCCCCGGCCGAGCACGGCCTGGCGGGCCTCCGGCGGCAGGCCGGGGCCGTCATCCTCGATGGCGACGACGAGGTGGGGATAATCGTCCTTGTCGACCGCCTCGGCCCGGATCGCCACCCGGCCGTGGGCCCATTTCGACGCGTTGTCGACGAGGTTGCCGACCATCTCCTCGAAGTCCTGGCGCTCGCCGCGGAAGCGCAGGCCGGGAGGCACGTGGACGTCGTAGGCGATATCCTTGTCCCGGTAGATCTTCCCGAAGGTGCGCACGAGGCCGGCCAGCGCCGGCTCCACCTCGGTCGAGGTGCCGAGCGTGCCGGCGAGCGCCGCGGCCCGCGCCCGGTCCAGATGGTAATTGACCTGATCGCGCATCACCGCAGCCTGCTCGCGGATCTTGTGCGTCAGCTCCTCGGGGGCATCGGAGGCGCCGACCTCGTTGACGATGATCGAGAGCGGCGTCTTCAAGGCGTGGGCGAGGTTGCCGACCTGGGTGCGGGCGCGCTCCAGGATCTCCCGGTTGGTCTCGATCAGGAGGTTCACCTCGCCGGTGAGCGGCGCGATGTCGCGGGGATAGGTGCCGGTGATGCGGTCGGCCTCGCCCCGGCGCACGGCGCCCAGCGCCGCACGCATCTTCTTGAGCGGCGCGAGGCCGAACCGGATCTGCAGCAGGGTTGTGATCGCCAGCGACAGGCCCAGCAGGCCGAAGGTGATGGTCAGCGAATTGCGGAACCGGTCGACGTCGTTGACGATCTCGTCGGCGGGACCCGCGACCCGGACCGTGTAGCGGCCCTCCTCGCCGAGATCGACGTCGCGCTCCATGATGCGCAGGAGGCGCCCGTCCTGCCCCTTGCCGTAGCCCTGGCGGATCTGGCCGATGCCGGCCTTGCCGTCCGAATCGGTGGCCGCCGGCAGCGGCACGCCGACCAGCGAGCGGGAGGTGCGCACGTCCCGCGGCTTCGCGTCGGGCTTGCCGACCTGCCAGTACCAGCCGGACAGGGGCAGGTCGAAGCGCGGATCGCCCAGCGAGAAGGTCCGGCTCTCGGGATCGTTGGGCGAGACGAGATCGGTGGCGAGGTTGTTGGCGAAGACGAGGAGCCGGCTGTCGAAGGAGCGCTCGGTGTTCTCGCGGTAGAGGGTCGTGAGGATCCAGGCCGCGATCAGCAGAATCGCGGAGCTCGACAGGAACGCCGACACGGCGAGCCGCACCGCGATGGAGCGGCGGCGCAGGGAGAAGAGGCCGATGAGGTCGATCATGGATGCGTCGGTCGCTCAGACGGGCGGCGGCGCATCGTCGAACACGGCGCCCCGCATCAGCGGGCGCGCCGTGCGGACGAACGCGCCGCGCGCGACCCGCCAGCCGTCGCCGACCACGACCTGCACGAAGGTGTCGTCGATGTCGGCATCCGGTCGCGCGGAGCGCTCCACCACACAGGTCTTCGACACCGACGAGACGCCCCCGCCCATGCCGTTGAGCTGCCGCCCGAACGGGTCGGGACTGTCCATGGTGGAGAGGAAGACCGGCTCCCGGGCGGCGACATCTCCCGGTACGTCCCGGCGGTGCAGCATCAGCGCCTTGCTGGTGCCGCCGCGCATGAAGACGGCCGGCAGCGTGCCGGAACGTGCGGCCGCGCTCACATCCGCGCCGGCGGCTGGTTGGGATCCACGAGATAGCCGAGGCCGCGCACGGTCTGGATCAGGTCCACCGCGAGCTTCTTGCGCAGGCGGCCCACGAACACCTCGATCGTGTTCGAGTCACGGTCGAAATCCTGATCGTAGAGGTGCTCGGTGAGTTCGGCCCGGGACACGACCCGGCCGGTATGGTGCATCAGGTAGGAGAGCAGCCGGTACTCGTGGCTCGTCAGCTTCACCTGGGCGCCGTCGACGAAGACCTTGCCGGAGCGTGTGTCGAGGGTGACCGGCCCACAGGCGATCTGGCTGGTGGCGTGTCCGGCGGCGCGGCGCAGCAGCGCCCGGACGCGGGCCATCAGCTCCTCCATGTGGAAGGGCTTGGTGACGTAGTCGTCGGCACCGGCATCGAAACCGTCGACCTTGTCGGACCAGCGGTCCCGGGCGGTGAGGATGATCACCGGCGTCTTCACGCCGGCCCGGCGCCACTTCTGGAGCACCGTGACGCCGTCGGCCTTGGGCAGGCCCATGTCGAGGATGATGGCGTCGTAGGGCTCGCTCTCGCCGAGATAGCCGCCCTCCTCGCCGTCATAGGCCTTGTCGGCCACGTAGCCGGCCTCCTCCAGCGCGGCCACGACCTGCCGGTTGATGTCCTTGTCATCCTCGACGACGAGCAGTCGCACGGCTTACTCCCCTCCGACACGGTTGCGGCGCCCGCTCAATACTGTCCCGCCACGGTGCCGGTGCGCGCATCCACGATCACGTGCACGAAATGCCCGTCCCGGCGCAAGGCGGTGAGCATATAGACGAGGCCGCCCTCGTGACGGCAGAGGCTCGCCCGCTGGATCTCGGCCCGGGGGATCACCGTGCGGGCCGCGCGGATCGCCGCCACGGGCGGGATCACCCGCCGCTCGCCGACCTCCTCGCGCAGGTCGGCGGGGGACAGGCAGCTCTCGATGCGCAGCGGCGCCTGGCTGGAGACGGCGCCCGTCTGGGGGGCCGGCCCGTCATCCGCCATGGAGCCGAACCCGCCCGCGGCGAGGGCCGCGGCGGTCAGGCTGATGGCGACGAGGGCGATGGCGTAGCGCATTGGCGAACGATGTGCGCCCAGGGCACTGAATGCGTCCTGAATACGTAGCCGTGCGTCAACCCCGGCGGTTGTCGGCGTCGGTCCGGACATTCCCTTCGCGGTTGATCTGGCGGCGGACGGCATCGTGCCGACATGACGGCCGAGGCGGCGCCCGGTTCCACGCCGCGGGCCGCTTCGCACAGGCGCGTCGACCGCTGTCATGGCGACGGAGCCGGGGCGGGCCCGCAGGCCAGGGCGGCGCGGGCCGGCGGGTTGACCCCGCCGGGTCCCGCCGGCGCGGCCAGCGCGCCGCCGCCGGACCCGAGCGTCCAGGCGCGCCGGCCGACCGCGCCGCCCTCGTGGACGGCGACCGTCACCGCCGCGGTGGCGGCCAGGGCGAGCCAGGCCCGGTCGAGAACCCTGTCCCAGCGCAGACGCATCTCACGCTCCCGTCAGCAGCTTCCAGAGGGCCCGCAGGGCCGGGACATGCGCGGCGAGCCACGCGACCTGATCGGAGAACCAGTGCGCGGCCGCCGCCGCGGCGACGAAGGCGAACACCGTCGCGTGCTTCAGCCGCCGCAGGTAGCGGCGCAGCGCCCGGCGCTCGACATGCGCGTCGACCAGCTCGTCGAGGGCGGCGAGCCGCGGCTCGGTCTGACGCGCAAACCACGCGTGCCAGAAGGGCGGGAAGCGGATCGTCCGGGGCCGGCCGCCCAGCGCGACGCCGGGACCGGCCCCGTCCTCGGGGGGCTCGACTGCCCATCCCGAGGCCCTGCGGGTCGTGGTGCGGGCGGTATTCATGGCGTCGATCCCTGTTCCACGGGCTCCCGGGGCGCCGGCCTCAGCCGCGGCGCTTGTCCGGCTCGCGCAGTTGGGTCAGCGCCGGGGCGAGGACGTTGGCTGCGCTCGCCTGCGGATCGAGGGGCAGCGCCCGGAAGATCCGCGCGGCGACGCCCTCGGGCCCGCCCGCCTTCCGGACGACGTGCGCGGGGGCGGTCGCGAGCACGTGACGGGCGCCGGCGGCCACCACTGCGGCGCCGACATCGACGCCGACGGTTCGGCCCCGGGCGGCCCCGGCCACGGCATTCTGCCCGAACTCGGCCCCGGCGCGGATCGCGGCCTCGATCCGATCGCGGGTGAGCACCGAGGCGGCCCAGGGCGCGACCCGGGCGATGCCGGCGGTGACGGCGGCGGCGGCGAGGGGCACGAGGGCGGCGGTCACCGGCTGGAGCAGGCCGACCAGCCAGTCGCCCCACGGGATCGCCAGGTTGGTGGCGGAACGGGCGGCGGCCGGCTCGGCGAGCGCGGCAAGCGACAGGCTCGTGCAGGCGAGGGCGAGGCCCGCCCGGATATGGTGCATCATCGTCGATCTCCGTGGCTATGCGCGCGGCGGACCCGGCCGGCTCGGGATCGGGTGCGACGGGGCCGGTCAGGCCCGTCCGGGCCGCCGGGCCGGTGCCGGAGCGGCGGGACCGTCGCGAAGGGCGGCGAGCGCCCGGCGGGCCCAGGCGAGGCGGCGCGCGGGGGCGACGACGCCCGGTCGCTCGTAGCGCCGCCAGACCGTCTCGGTGGCGGCCGCGAGGGTCGTCGTGGTTCTCAGGGCGGCGAGGGCCGGCGCCTCGGTGGTGCGCAGCTCGGCGCAGAGATAGCCGTAGCCCGCTTCGGGATCGGCGGGATCAAGGCCGCGCGCCCGGCACCAGGCCTCCAGGGCAACGCGCCGGGGGCCGGTCCACTGGGCGAGCCCCCATCCGCCGCGGGAGCCGGGCACCGCGGGGGCGATCTCCTGGAGGTGGCGGAACCCGCCGGTCTCGTAGCCGAGATTGCCCAGGAGCCCGGCGGCCTGGACGTCACTCAGGCCGAGATCGCGCATCAGCCGCGGCCCGAGGCGGCGGCATGAGGCGGCGAAGGAATCCCGCGCATTCGGGAGGGGGCTCGACATGGGCGTGCTCCGGACGGTGGCGTGCCCGACCCCGCCGGGCTAAGGCGGCGCCGCCCGATCCCGGGCGCGGCGCCGATGGGGGACGTGTGGGACGCGGACAGGACCGGCCGCTCGTGTTCATCGGCGATTCGATCACCGCCGCCTGGGGCGTCGTGCGGGCCGAGACCTTCGCGCGACACGGCTTCGTGGCCCGGGGGGTGCCGGGCGAGACGAGCGCGCAGATCCGGGCGCGCTTCCTCCGGGACACCGCGGATGCGCGCGGCGTCCACCTGCTCTGCGGGATCAACGACATCGCGGAGATCGGCGGCCCGGTCCCGGACCGGGCGATCGCCCAGAACATCATCGCCATGGGGCGGATGGCCTTCGCGGCCGGTCTGCCGCTCACCATCGGCACCGTGATGCCGAGCGACTTCTGGGGCTGGCGCCCCGAGTTGCGCCCGGTGGCGCGGATCCGCGCCCTGAACGGATGGCTGCGCGGCTATTGCGCGGCGGGCCCCGCCCGCCTCGTCGATTACGGGCCGGCGCTCGCCACGGCGGAGGGGGCGCTCCGGCGGGATCTCACCGACGACGGCATCCACCTCAACGGGGCGGGGTACGCGGCCGTGGAGCCGGTGATGCTGCGGGCCCTCGGCGCAGTCCCGGACTGACAGCGGACGCGGCCGCGACGGACCCGCAGGGTCAGGCGCTCACGCACCCAGCGCGAGCCAGTAGGTCGGCACCGACCCAGCGCCCGCCACCGAACCGGCCGTCGCGCGACGGGTGCGGAGCGTGAACCCGGCGACCGCCACGTCGCTGACCTGCGCGGCGTAGAGCGCGGCGCCGGCGACCGGCTGCGCCCAGACCCCGAGGCAGCTCCCCGGGAAGGCGGTGCCGAACGCCACCGCGACGTCCGCGTCGGCGGCGGTGACGAGCCCCCATTGCACGATCAGGCCGCCCGGGAGCCGGACCGACCCGTTCGCGCCGAGCACCTGCGCGCCGGTCGCGAGCGGCGTCCCGTCGGCGCGCTGGTAGTGGTGCACGCGCCAGCGGCCCGCCGCGTCCGAGGTGGCGATGCAGGTGTCGTCGGGGGCCGTGACGAGATCGGCCCGGGTCGGCAGCGCCAGCGCCTCGGGATCGTGGACCAGGGTCGCGGCCCCCGAGAAGCGCACGAACCGCTCCCGGTCGGCCGCGGCGCCGAAGCTCGCGATCCGTGCCGCGCCGGTGACGAGCACCCGCCGCGTGCCCGCACCGCCGAGGTCGGTGATGGGGGCGGCCGCGAGCGCCGTCTCGGCCGAGGCGAAGTCGATCCCGCCGGTCCGGGCCGAAGCGGTGAGCGCCGTGGCGAAGGCGGCCCCGTCGGGCGAGACCTTCAGGCTGAAGTCGTCGCTCCCGATTGTGCCCAGCATCGCCCGCGCCGCGTAGCCGGTCTCGAAGACCAGAGCGGCGTCGCGGGCGGCGGCCTTGCGGTTGACGAACACCCGCATGTCGCCGCTGCCCGGCGTGGCGTCGTCCCAGGTCAGGAGCGCGGCATCGGCCTTGACGGCGAGGCGGTTGGTGGCGTCCGCCCCCGTGTTGATCCCGAGGCGGCTGACGCTCTGGATCGCCGTCAGCGTCCGGCTCAAGCTCGTCCAGGCCGCGCCGTCGAAGACGTAGAGGTCGGCCTCGTCGATCAGCCAGGCGAGCCAGCCGGCCCGCGGCACCGCGCCGGTCCAGACGCCGTCGCCGTAGCGCACCACCTGGCCGGCGAGCCCCGCCCAGGCGCCCCCGGGCTCGGCGACGACCACGAGGTAGCGGTCGCCCTCCGCGGGGCTCGGCGGCGGCGCGGTGAGGTCCTTGTCCAGGCAGGCCAGCTGGACGAGGGCGTCGAGGAGGGAGAGCGCCTCGTTGTGGGTGACGTGCTTCTGCGCCTGGCTGGCGGCGATCAGCGGCAGGCCGAGATGGGGCGTGGCGTCGGACATGGGGCAACTCCCGGGCGGTCAGGCCGTGCGGACGGGGATGCGGGCGCGACAGGCAGGGCCGGGGCCGGCGACCTGCCCGATCTGCGCCACGGCGACGTCGAGATGCGCCTGGGCCCCGCCGAAATCGGCCGCCTCGTCCGCGTAGAGACAGTGCTGGGCCTCGGCCCGGAGCGTGCGCAGGGCCGTGCCGGCGGCCGAGAACAGCGTCACCGCGTAGGACTCCGGCTCGTCGAGCGGGATCTCGGCCGGCTCCCAGGCGTCGCCGTCGCGGCGGGCCCGGCGGATCCAGGAGAGCCGCACGCCATCCGCGCCGCGCCGCGCCCGCAGGTGGACCGGCCGCAGCGGCGTGAGCGCCGCGAGGCCGGCCGTGGCGGTGAACTCGGTGAAGGCCGGATCGGCCGGATCGCTGTCCGCCGGCCCGATCCGGTAGCGGAAGGCGCGGCCGACCTCGTCCAGCCGGTCGATCAGGGGCGTCACGGCGCCGTCGTCGAGGCGCACGATCAGGCTCCCCGCCGGGCTGACGCGCCCCGCCGCCGCCTCGCTTCCGGCGAGCCCGCGCAGGAAGCCGGACAGCCGGTAAGTGTCGGGCCCGGTCAGCAGCGCGTTCGCCGCGCAGAGCAGCTCCACGGCGCCATCCGCGCCGAGCAGGGCGAACAGGTTGCCCCCGGCGCGCATCGCGCCCTCCCCGATCGACGCGAGGGCCGCGCCGCGCCGCAGGGCGACGTCGAGATGCACGCCTCGCTGGATCCGCCAGAGCGGGCCGGCCGGCAGCGCCGACAGGGTGCGCCCGAGGCAGGCCGGGTAGTCGACGACGCTGTGCAGGGCGAGCGGTCCGTCGCCCGCCGCGCGCCAGATCGCAAGCGCGCCGGGCCAGGGTTCGGCCGCCACCGCGGCGTATTGCAGGACGGTCGGGCTGCCGCGGTCGACCGGCAGGTCGAGGGCCAGGGCGAGCGGCGGTCCCGGGAAGGCGGGCGGCGCCACCGCCGCCTGGGCCATCTGGCGAGGCAGCCCGCGCCCGGGCCCCGCCCGGGGCGGCACGCCGCTCGCCTCGATCCGGCGGCCCGTGGGCGCGTCGTCGATCCGGTCGATCCGGTGCAGGACCGTGCCGCCCGGAACCGCGCAGGGCACCGCCAGGAGGTCGCCGGGCTCCAGCTCGACCCGGCGCGGGCTCACGGTGAACACCGCGCTGTCGCGGGCCGCGATCAGCCGGTCGAGCAGCGCCTCGGCGAGCCCGTCGCCGGTCTCGCGGCGGGTGACGATCGCCGACTCGATCCGGGTCTCGCGCCGCCGCAGGCCGGCGGGCCGCACGGCCGCCGCCGTGGCGCGTCGGTAATCCGGGCTCTCGGATTCGGTGATCCCGAGCTCCACGGAGCGCGGCAGGGCGCTCTCCTCGGCCCGGACCTGGTGCAGGACCGGCCGGTCCTCGGACAGCCGGACGAGGTCGGCCTCGGCCAGGACCACGGGCCGGTCGCGGCGGGGACCGCGCAGGCGCAGGGTCCCGGCCACCGCCGAGACGTCGAGGCCGTAGACCTGCGCCAGGGTCTCCAAGGCACCGCGTGCCGTGAGCGGCCGGTCGATCACGTAGCCGTCGAGATAGGCGGCGGCCTCCACGGAGACCGGCGCGTCGAAGCCGAAATCCGCGAGGATCCTCAGGACCAGCAGGTCGAGGTCGCAGCCCTCGATCCGGCCGGTGATCCAGTGGCCCACCCGCCAGTTGGCGTTGTCGGCCCAGACGCCCCGCACCGTCGGGAAGGCCGGGAAGGGCCGCGCGTCCCAGGCCCAGACGAAGATCCCGTCGGGATCGACCATGCGGCCGCCATAGACCGGCGAGACCGGGTTGTCGGCCTCCCGGAAGCCCGGCACGGCCGGGTCGAACCGGGCGATCACGGCTTCCAGACCGCGGAGCTGGATCAGCTCGTCCCGCAGGGCCCGGGATTCCGGCGGGAAGGCGCTCTCGGAGGATTTCGGGTCCGGGAAGACGTTGGGGCCGTTGGTGCCCTTGTCCACCGCCGGCACGCCGATCTCGGTGAGCCAGATCGGCTTGCCGGCCGGCACCCAGGCGGTGCTGCGGGTCTCGACGCCGCCGTCGCGCTCCATGTGCGGGCTCGACCACCACGCGACGAGATCCTTGGCCCGGTAGAGCCACGGCTTGCCGGCGGCGCCGTCGGTGATCGGCCGGCGCGCCTGGGCGGCCCGGTCGTCTGCGTCGGCATAGTACCAGTCGAAGGCCTCTCCGGACGCGCCGCGCGCCTTGAGATAGGCCCGGTCGGCGATGTCGCCCGTCACCGCGAGGTCGGCGTGGTCCGGGTCGTCGCGCCAGTCGGAGACGGGCGGGTACCAGTCGATCCCCACGGCGCCGATGTTCGGATCGGCGAACAGCGCGTCCAGGGGGAAACGCACCGTGGCGCCGCCGTCGCGGACATGGGCGCCGTACTCGGTCCAGTCGGCGCCGTAGACCAGGGTGACCGCCGGGCCGAGGCGTTCGCGGAGCGCGGCGGCGAGGTCGCGCAGGGCGTCCACGGCCGGGTAGCCGGCGGCGCCGCGCACCCGGTTGAGGCCGACGAGCTCGCTGCCGATCACGAAGGCCGCGAGCGGCACCCCGGAGGCCGCCCAGCCGGCTGCGAGGCCGGCGTAGTGGAGCAGAGCGGCACGGTACCCGCCCGCGAAGAAGGCCGCGACCTGCGCGTCGGCCGCGGCGGTCCCGTCCGGACTTCCCGGGCAGCCCGGGGCCGGATCGCAGGTGATGCGGCCGCGCCAGGGATAGGCGGGCTGCGCGGCGCCGGGGACGTGCGGGTCGGGCAGCGCGTTGCCGGCCGGCACGTCCATCATGACGAACGGATAGAGCGACACCGCGAGCCCCCGGCGCGCCAGCTCGGCCACCAGCCGGGTCAGGCCCGCATCCGCGGGGGTGCCGCCATAGGCCGGGCTGCCGTCCGGCAGGGTCGAGACCACCTCGGCCCGGTCGCGGGTGATCCCGGCAACGCGCCAATCCTCCGGCAGGGCGCGCTTGTGTGCGGCCTCGACCTTCGGCACGACCCGGCAGAATCCTGCCCGCAGGTCGGTGCCGAACCACGTCGCCACCACGGCGACCCGGCGCAGGTTCGGGCAGAGCGCCTGGAGGGCGTCGAGGGAGGCGACGACGTCGGTGCCGCGCTGGAGCTGGTGCCGGTTGGCGGCCTCGGTCCGGCCGAGCCCGAGATCGACGGTGACCCGGTCCGGATCGAGGCCGAACTCGCTGGCGCCGGGGATCAGGTCGACGGCCCGCACCCGGCCGAACAGGCCGTTGACCGGGCGGATCACCTCGAAGGCGAATTGCGGGACGCGGTTGCCGAAGGCGGCGAGCGGCAGGTTCTCGAACACCACATAGGCGAGGCCGCGATAGGCCGGCGCGGTCTCAGCCCCCTCCTTGGCGACGATGAGCGGGTCGGGCTCCTGGCCGGGGCCGCCGGTATGGACCCGAAGGTTCAGGCCGACCTGGTCGATCTCCTTGCCGTCCGCCCAGATCCGGCGGACGAAGGCGATCTCGCCCTCGCACAGACCGACCGCGAGGTTGGCAAAGTAGGTGTAGCGGGTCGTGACGGTCCTCTGGCCGCCCGTCAGGCCGCCCATGGCCTTGGCGGGCGCGGCGGCGCGCTGCACCGCGGTGTTGGCGACCTCCAGCGGACGGGTCGCCCAGATCAGGGTGCCGCCGATCCGCGCCCGGCCGTAGACCCGCGGGATCGGATCGCCCTCGGTGGAGGTGAGCCCGGCCACGTCGGCGAGCCGCGGCCCTTCGACGAAGCGCGTAGACCGCCCGGACCCCGACAGGGCGCCGCCCAGCGCCGCGCCCGCGACCGAGCCGAGCGCCCGCCCGACCATGCCGCCGATCGGACCGCCGAGGGCGGTGCCCACCGCCGCGCCGGCCGAGGACAGGATCAGCGTCGCCATGGCGGGGCTCCGAGATCGACCTGTTCGCCATCGACTCGGCGGTCTCGATGCGCACCGCGGCCGGGCCGCGGGTCAAACTCGGCGACGCCGCGGCGGCCCGACGGGACGTCCGGAAACCGGAACACCCCCGTCACGTGCCGACGCCACCAGCCGGTGAGCGCCACCTCGGCGACCACCGCGCCGTCGTGGGCATGGATCATGGCGCCGTCGCCGGTGGCGATGGCGCAGTGGCGCGCCGGCAGGTGGCGGCGGAAGGCGAAGAGCAGGACGTCGCCCGGCCGCGGCGCCAGATCCGCCAGGGGTCCCGGCACCGGCACGAGGTGGCGGGCGGCCGCTTCGGTGAGGGGGTCGGTCCCGGGCGCGGCCGATTCCGCCCAGGTTCCCGAATAGGGGGGCGGCCCCTCCGGCTCGTCCCCGTAGAGCCCGCGCCAGACCCCGCGCAGCAAGCCCAGACAGTCGCACCCTACGCCCCGGAGCGAGGCCTGATGCCGGTAGGGCGTGCCCAGCCACAGGCGCGCCTCGCCGAGCGCCGCAACACCGATATCCCGCCGCATCGCGCTCATCGGAACAGGCTCCCGCCGTCGAGGACGTGGTCGGAGCCCGGCACCGCGCGCATCACCGCGTCGTTGCCGGGCATGTGCGGGAAGCCCTGGAAATTGACCGCGTTGGCGAAGCGGTCGCGGCACGTGGCGAGGCGCTTGTCGCACCCGGCCGTGAGGCTGAAGCCGTCGCCGACGGCGACCGGCCGGGGCGGCACGGTCCAGAGCTCGATCAGGGACCCGAGCTGGAGGCGCAGATCCGCCGCGAGCCCGGCATTGGCCCCCGCGGTCCAGGTGAGCCGCCCGCCGGTGAACAGGCCGTCCGCGAAGGCGCCGACGAGCGTCGCCGCGAGCGTGGCCGGCTCCGGCACGCCGGTCACCCGGCCGGTGGTCGTCCACGCGGCGCGGTCCACCCGGCAGCGCGCATCACCGAGATCGGCACCGCAGGTCGCCCGGTAGGTGCGGCCCCGCTCGGCACCGAGCCGGTGGGCGAGGCCGCGCAGCTCCGCCACGAAGGCGTCCCCGTCGCGGCGCACCTCGCCGATGGTGGCGACGTCGATGAGAAGCCGCGTCTCGGGGTTGGTCCAGTCGACCAGCCAGGTCTCCACCGCGGCGCCGTCGTAGAGGCCGCCGGCGATGTCCGCCTCGGTGAGGCCGAGGCTGCTGAGCGCCCCGGCCACGTCGCCGCCCGAGACCGCGAAGCCGAGTTCGGCGCTGGCCTCGGCCGCCTCCAGCCCGGTGCGGGCGGCGTGGACGAGGCCCGCGACGGTCAGGTCGCGGTCGTGGTCGGTGAAGCCGAGGGCGAGCCCGTCGCGCCGCCGGAGGGACCAGCAGCGGCACAGGGTGGTCACGCCGCCCGCGAGATGGGCCGCGAAGGCCTCCGGGATGTCGCGCATGGCCTCACGCCTCCTCAGGGCACGATCTCGACGAGCGGCACCTTCGGGATCTCCCCGGCCGTGAAGGCGGCGAGGTCGATGGTCAGCGCGTCGGTGTCGAAGCGGACCGGAACGTCGAAGGCGAAGCCCGCCGTCACCGCGGCGCCCGGGGGCGGGACTTGGCCGGAGGCGAAGGTGACGAGACCGGTGGTCGGATCGCAGGCGAAGGCGCCGGGTTCGATCTCCCGGCCCGAGACCGCCACCCGGACGCTGCCCGCCACCGGCTTGGCGATCCGGCGGCGATAGGGCGCGAGACCGGCGCCGTAGGTCTTCACCAGGGGGAAGGCGGTCGCGGTTCCGTCACCCGTGCCGAGAGGCTGGTCGAGGGGCCCGATCGGCCGGCCGGGCGGCCCGGAGCGGCCGTCGACCCGGTCGCGGAACCGGAAGCCGTAGAGCCGCCCGCGCCGCTCCTCGAAGAAGGCGAGCACAGCATGCAGCGCGTCGAGGCCGCGCATGCCGAACCCGGCATCGTAGCGGCGGCGGGAATCGGCCCAGCGGCCGTTCCGGTGCTCCCGGCCCGAGGCCAGGGTCACGATCTCGGTGAGCCGCTGCGGGCCGCCGCTCGCGCGCAGGGACACGTCGAGGGGGAACAGCACCTCGTGGAAGTCGTCGGCCATGGCGAACTCGGCGGTTGGAGCGGGGCGTCGGCGGCGGGATCCCTCACGTCGCCCGCTGGCCGCGCGCCACCGCCCGGGCGAGGCTCGCGGTCACCTGGGCCTCGGAGCGGCGGAAGGCTCCTGGGTCGGGAGTCGCGATGTTGACGGTCACGGAGACCGGCCGGGCCTGAGCGCCACCCGCGGCGACGCCGAGCCGCCCGTCCGGACCGCGGCCCAGGGGCAGGATCGCCTCGGGGCCGGCCTCGCCCATGAGGCCGGCGCCCCCCGCCATGGGGAAGTAGGTCGGTGCGGCCACGACACCGCCGGCGGCGAAGGGCTGGACGCGGCCGCCCCGGAACACGCCGCCCCGGGCGAAGCCGGCCTCCGAGCCCGAGCCCAGCATCGCGCCGATGAGGCCCGTGACGCCCGATTGGATCGGCCCGGCCGCCGCCCGCGCCGCCACGCCGGCGAGGCGCGCCCCGATCGTGCCGAGCACCCCGTCGAGGCTGCGACCGGAGGCGGCCCCGCGGGTCAGGGCCGTGTCGAGGCTGCGGCCGAAAGTCTGCGCCAGGCGGTCGAGGGTCTCGAGCTGCCTGATCCGGTCGTCGGCCTGGGTGTCGGTCTCGCTCTCGGCCATCGGGGCGCCTCATGTCGGATCGGGATAGGCGGCGAGCAGCCGCGCGAAGGCGGCGCGGGTCAGGGGCTCCGGCCCGCCGCGCCGGCCGAGCGCGGCGGCGAATTCGCGCGGGGTCGCCGACCAGAAATCGCGGGGCCGCCAGCCCAGAGCGCCGAGGCCGAGGGCCAGGGCGTCGTCCCAGGGGAAGCGGCCCGGAGCCGGACGCGGCGGCAGATCCGCATCCGGCTCTAGGGAGGGTTTGCCGGGCCCGGCGCCTCCCCGAAGGCGGCCGCCAGGACGTCCCCCAGGGCGGCCGAGACGGCATCGAGCCCCCCCGCCAGGGGCAGCCGCGCCACCGCCGCGTCGTCGAGATCGTGGCCGCCGCCCCGCAGGGCGACGCCCAGAAGGGCGATCAGGTCGCGGGCCGAGACGCGCCCGCCCGCGAAGCGCGCGGCGAGGCCCGCAAGATCGCCGGCCTGGAGCGCGGTCTCCAGCTCGGCCAGCGCCCCGAGGGTGAGGCAGAGGGTGTAGCGCTGCCCGCCGAGGTCGAGCGGCACCTCGCCGCGGATCCGGTTGGCCATGGGATTCAGGCCGCCGCGAAGGCGAGTGCGCCGCCGGATTCGAGGCTCATGTCGAAGGTCACCTCGCCGGCATGGTCGCCCCGGTATTCGAGGCTCGCGATCTGGAACGGTCCCTCCAGGGTCCCGAAGGCCGGGATCACGATCTGGAACACCTCGACCGCGCCCTCGAAGAACAGCAGCCGCAGGCGCGCATCCGACGCCTGGTCGCGGAACACGCCGGAGCCGGCGATCGCGGCCCGGCGCACCCCCGCGCCGGCCAGCAATTCGCGCCAGCGCCCGGCGGAATCGGCGTTGGTGACGTCGACGGTCTCGGCGTTGAGGGTGATCTGGCGGCTGCGCAGGCCCGCCACCGCCGTGAAGCCGCCCGCGCCGTCGCCGGCCCGGATCAGCAGGTCCTTGCCCTTCTGCGCGCCCATCGGCCTTCTCCTCACAGGGTCTCGGTGACGGCCTCGACCGTCAGGCTCGCGCGGGCCTCGCCGGTCCGGGCGTCGCGGTGGGCGCGGACGGCCCGCACCCGCAGGGTGACGAGCCGGCAGCCCGCAAGGGGGAGGACGGGCGGCGTCGCGGCGTCCTGCAGCAGGGCCGCCATCCGCGCCGCGGCGTCGAGGGCGGTGCGCACCGAGCCGGCCTGAGCGATCACCACGATCGCGTGGCTGTGCCGGTGGCGCTCGGCGCCGTCGACGGAATCGTCCGTGATCTCGGCGTCGCCGAACAGGGCATAGACCGGGAGCGTGCCCCGCGGCGGCTCGTCGTAGAGCCGGACCCGGCCGCCCAGCAGGGCCGCCAGGGCGGCATCGGCGGCGAAGCGGCCGATCAGGCCGGCGCGGAGCGCCAGGAGCGGGCCCGGATCGCTCACGACCGGCCCTCCCGGGGCAGTTCCTCGACGTGGCAGATCAGGTCGCGGCCCCGCGCATCCGGCTCGGTGACGGCGCGGATCGCGAAGCGGCGGGGCCCGGCGGCGAGCCGCATGGTCGGGTCGAGCTCGGCCCGGCTCCGCAGGGTGACGCGGTAGGCGGGCAGCGTGTCGGTGCGGCCGCCCGCCGGGCGATCGGCCATCCCCGCCGGGGCTAGGGCCCCCCACAGGACCGGGCCGGCCACGTAGCGGCGCAGCACGCCCCCGAAGCCGTCCGGCTCTTCCAGGGGCCGTTCGAGCACGAAGCGGCGGCGCCGCGCGCCGAGGGGCGGGTGTTGGGACGAGGACGCCATCGGGGAAACTCCGGGAGCGAGCGTCACAGCCGTGTCAGAGCCGCATCCGCCGGAACGGCGCGGCGAGTTCGGCCGCGTCGGTACGGGCGGCATCGGGCTCGTCGCCGCGATGCTCGTAGCGGGCGGCGGCGAGACGCAGGATCGCGAGGCGCAGAGGCTCGGGGAGCGGCGGCCCGTCGCCGCCGTATCCCGCCGCGACCTCGATCAGGATCGTGCGGCCGGCGGGATCCGGCACGGCGGGATCGATGCGCAGGGACGGCGCCTCGCCCGGATCGGGGCCGAGGCGCACGAGCCCCGCGGCGAGGTCGGTGACGCCCCCCGAAGCCTCCGCGAAGCCGGCGCGGAGGAGCGCGACCAGGGGGCTCAGGGGCAGCGGCACCTGCCCGTCCGGCGGCCATGCGGACAGGGCGATCCGGTAGCGGCCGGGGATCAGGATCCGGCGGGTCTCGATCTCCAGGCTCGCGCGCGCCGCACTGATCAGGGCCTGGAGCAGCCCGTCCTCGTCGGCGCCCGCATCGGACTCGAACCGCAGGTAGGCGCGCAGGTCGGGCACGCCCACCGGCTCGACGGCGGCGGCCTCGATGCGTAACGGGATCATCGCGCGTCTCTCTGCAGGTGGTCCGATGCCGATCTCGAAGCGCCGCCCGGTGCGCCACCCGGCGGGGGGGAGCCTTGCGGCGGTCCTTGCGGCGGCCTTCGCGGCGGCCCTGGCGCCGATCCTGGCGTTCGCCGCCCTCCCGGCGCAGGCGGTGGTCGGCGGCACCGAGGCCCCGGCCGGCGGGGCCGTGATGGTCCTGTCGTCGAAGGGCGGCGTCTGCACCGGCGTGGTGCTCGCCCCCGACACGGTGCTGACCGCCGGCCACTGCCTCGCCGACGCAAGGGAGCACAGCGTCCATTTCCGCGACGCCGCCGGCGAACCGGTCCTCGTCGACGTTGCCGCGCAGGCGCTGCATCCGGGCTACGCGCCCGGCGCGGCCGCGGCCCGGCGGCGCTCCATCGACCTCGCGCTGCTGCGCACCGCGACGCCGCTGCCGACCCGCTTCGCGCCCGTGACCCTGAGCGCCGCCCCGGCCCGGGCGGGCGAGATCCTGACCCTGTCGGGCTACGGCGCGGCCAAGCCCGGCGATCCGCGCTCCACCGGCACCTATCGCAGCGTCGGGCTGCCGGTGATCGAGCCCTACGGGCCGAGCCGGGTCCTGGTCTGGCTGAAGGGCACGGGCGGCGGCGCCTGCCAGGGGGATTCCGGCGGCCCGATCGCGGGACCGGACGGGGCCGTCCTGGCGCTGTCGGCCTGGATCGGCGGCGCCTGCGGCGGCCTGACCCAGGGCATCCTGACGGGGCCGCAGCGCGGCTGGATCGATCGCGTGCTCGGTGGCTGGAACCGGACCGCGCGCTGGACGGAGTAACGTCACGGCGACGTGTGCGCAGGGAACCTCAGCTTGGCCGGGCACTTGCCTTGCTCTAGGCTCACCGCGCGCCGCCTCCCGCATCCGGCGCCCCCACCCGCGCAGAGCGCGCGCCCGGAGATCCCGATGTCCCCTCGCCCGATCCGGACGGCCGGCCCCCGCGAGCGCAGCCTGAGGGGCGGCTTGTGGGGCGGCCTGCTCGGCGTGTCGTTGCTCGGCGCCCTGACGGGCCTGCTCCCCACGCCCGCCGCCGCGGTGATCAACGGCGCGACGACGCGGGATCCGAACGGCGCGCGCAGCTTCGTGGTGCGCATCGAGAGCACCGAGGGCGAGATCTGCTCGGGGACGCTGATCGCCCCGGACCTCGTGCTCAGCGCCGCCCACTGCGTCATGCGCCCCGCCGGATACACGGTGATCAGCGTCGACCGGAGCTTCCGGCAGCACCGGACCCCGGTGATCGCCGCCTCCATGCACCCGGACTTCGTGCCCGGCACGACCCCCGAGGATCAGCCCGGCGTCGATCTGGCGCTGCTCAAGCTCGAGCAGCCGCTCGGCAACGACTACGTGCCCCTCGATCCCCGGGGCGCCGGCTCGATCAGCAACGGCGAGCCGGTGGACATCGCGGGCTTCGGCGTGGTGGCGGAGAACCGGCGGAACTCGGCGCGGGTCCTGCGTCTCGCCCATCTCGTGTCGATCGGCTCCCTGCAGGTCGCCAACCGGGTGACCGTCGTGACCGACCGGCGGCGCATGGCCGAGACCTCGGGCGCCGGTGCCTGCCTGGGCGATTCCGGTGGCCCGATCCTGACCGGAGGCCCCGGCGGCTACCGGATCGTCGGCGTGGTGAGCTGGTCGAGCGGGGCCCTGCAGCAGGGCACGCGCCGCACCGCCTGCGGCGGCTTCACCGCCGTGACGCCGGTGGCCGAGCATGCCGGCTGGATCGCCTCGCGCTCGGCGGAACTGCAGCGGATCCAGGTCGGCGAGGCGGCCTCCCGCGGCAACCGGTCGGACTGGATGGCGCGCCCCGGCCGCAACCGCTAGGCGCGCCCTGCGGCGAAACAGTCCCGCCGCCGCGGATCCGTCGCGGCTGCGGGAACCTGAGGCCGCACCGGCACTTTCGCATCCGAACCTTTTCGACTGACGGAGCGAAAGCATGGCCGAGAGCGGCACCAGCACCACACCCCGGGCCCACAAGACCCGCAACGACACCGACTCGAACGCCAAGAAGGTCTCGATCGACGCCCTGAACGCACGGCTCGCGGACGGCATCGACCTCGCCCTGGCGATCAAGCAGGCGCACTGGAACCTGAAGGGCCCGCAGTTCATCGGCATCCACGAGATGCTCGACGGTTTCCGCACCGAGCTGGACGACCTCAACGACAAGGTCGCCGAGCGCGCGGTGCAGCTCGGCGCCACGGCGTTCGGATCGGCCCAGGTGGTCGCCGAGCGCACGAAGCTGCCGCCCTACCCGACCGGCATCTACGCCATCGCCGACCACGTCGCGGCGCTGATCGACAGCTATGCCGGCTACGCCAACGCCGTACGCGAGAACATCGACGAGACCGACGAAGCGGGCGATCCCGGCACGGCCGACCTGTTCACCGAGATCTCCCGGGCGGTCGACAAGCACCTCTGGTTCTTGGAGGCCCACGTCCAGGAGCCGACCGGCGCCCTGCGCGACGGCAATCCGGGCCGCTGAAGGCGCGCGGTCCTTCTGAAGGCGCCGGCCCGGGGGAACCCCGTCCGAGACCGGCGCCGTCCCGGACGCGTGCAGTCCCCCCTCCCCCTGTGGGGAGGGGCCAGGGGCGGGGGCGGCTCTGGACCGAGCGGTCCGGTGACGTCCGAACGCCCCCCGTCCCGGTTCTCCCTGACGGCGGAGGAGCGCGCATCGCGGATGAACCGGCGCGGCGATCCGAAAGCGCCGAGGGGAGCGACGCGGCATCCCCTCAGGAGAATTTCAACAGCTTGATCGCGTCGAAATCCTGCACCCCACCGCCGACGCGCTTGGTGGTGTAGAACAGCACGTAGGGCTTGGCCGAGTAAGGGTCGCGCAGCACCCGCATCCCGGTGCGGTCGACCACGAGGTAGCCCCGGCGAAAATCGCCGAAGGCCACCGACAGGCTGTCCTTGGCGAGATCCGGCATCGCCTCGGCCTCGGTGACCGGGAAGCCGATCAGCGTGGCGGACCGGCCGGCGGCGAGCGGCGGCTGCCAGAGGTAATTGCCCTCCGCATCTCTGAATTTGCGGATCGCACTCTGGGTGCGCCGGTTCATGACGAAGCCGGCATTCTGCCGGTAGGCCGCCCGCAGCCCGTAGACCAGATCGAACAGCACGTCCGCCGGGCTGGCGGACGGGAAGGCCCCGGCCGCCCCCGTGGCGATCGTGCCGAGCTTGCCCGGCACCCAGGCGGCATTGGCGACCGTGTCGTAGCTGAGGAAGCCCCGCGGGCGGCTCGCGCCGTTGCCGGACACGAAGGCGACGCCCTCCTGCTCGGCGAAGGCGGTCTCCACCTCGGCCGAGAGCCACGCGTCGAGATCCACCACGGCATCGTCGAGAAGCGTCTGGGTGGCGGCGGGCATCGCGTAGAGTTCCATAGCGGGGAACGCGATCTCCGACAGGGCCGGCGCGGCGGTCTCCGGTCGTGGCGCGGTCTCGGCGGCCCAGCCGGTGACCGGCGCGCCCACCGAGACCGCTCGCTTGTACTGGGATCCCGAAATCTGCTGCACGCTGGCGATCGACCGGATCGGCGAGACCTGGCCGAGGCGCGTCAGCACGGTGCGCTCGATCGTGTCGGGGACGAGGTAGCCGCCATCCGGCCCGGAGCCGGCCGACAGGGCCTTGGCCTCCAGGCGCTTCAGGCCGGCGCTCTCGCCGGCCCGGACGTACAGATCGAAGGCGGCCTTGTGCTCGTGCGCCGCCCCCGCCTCGCGGATGTCCGGCTGCCCGAGGGGCGGCCGGGCCCGCTCCAGGGCGATCCGGTCGAGGCGGGTGCGGGCGGCGTCGAGGGCCGCGTCGATCCGGGCGAGCTTCTCCTCCGTGAGCACGTCTGCGCCGAGGCGGCCCTCGATCTGGTCGATCCGGGCGTCGTTCGTCTCCTTGAAGGCCGCGAAGGCGGCGGCGAGCTCGTCGAGGGCCGAGCGGACCGGGCCGCCCTCGGGTTGCGCGGCCTTGTTCTCCAGGAGTGGCAGGCCGCTCTTCGTCGCGAAGGCGGGATCGGTGTTCAGGGTCTGGGCGTCCATCGTGAGCCTCGTCGGCGGGGTAAAAGTCAGGACCGCGCGGCCAGCCGAGGCCGGGCGGCGGGTCTGGCGGTGCGGAGCGGTGCGATCAGGCCGGCGAGGCCGCGGATCGCGTCGGCCTCCGGATCCGGCTCGGGGCTCGGGCTCGCCCTCGCCCCCGGCTGCAGCGGGAAGGTCACGAGCGAGATCTCCCAGAGATCGACCTGCTGGAGCCGGCGCTCGCCGCCGGCGCCCTTCCGGGCGCGCAGCGTGCGGAAGCCGATCGACAGCCCGTCGAGGCCGCCGCCGCGCATCAGGGCGTCGACCTCCCGGGCGCGCTGCACCGCGAGGTTGAGCTGGCCTTCCGCGAACAGGCCGCGGCCATCCTCGCGCAGGGCGAGCCACCGGCCGATCGGCTCGGCGGGATCGTGCTGGAACAGGAGCCGCACCCCCGCGGCCCCACGCCGGGCGAGGCTCGCCGCGAAGGCGCCGGGCACCACCACGTCGCGGCCGAGATCGGGCACGCCGAAGAGGCTGGCATAGCCGGAGAAATGCCCGTCCATGGGGGGATCCTCGCGTGAAGCGGGTCGTGAGGGGACGTTCGGAGCTGCCACGGGCCCTCCCTCCCCCGCGCCGGGAGGAAGGAGACCTGCGCCTCACCGGGAACCCGGCTCCTGCGGCATCGCGGGCGGGTAGCCCACCGCCTCGCGCTTCTCCGCCACCGACAGGAAATCGGCGGCCTCGACCCGCCGCCACAGGGATTCCCGCTCCACCGCCAGCGCCTCGATCCGATCGAGGTCCGGCTCCAGGTCGACGAGGCCGAAGGCGGGCTCCAGCCAGCCGGCCAGCGCCTGCGCGGTGCGGGTGGCGAGGGGGATCAGGGTCTGGCGGTAGAGGGCGCGGTTGGCCTCGGCGTAGTTGGCGTGGGTGTTGTCGCCGGGCAGCCCCAGCAGCAGCGGCGGCACGCCGAAGGCCAGGGCGATCTCCCGGGCCGCCGCGTTCTTGGCCGCGACGAAATCCATGTCCCGCGGCGACAGCGCCAGGGGCTTCCAGTCCAGGCCGCCCTCCAGCAGCAGGGGACGGCCGGCATTGGCGGCCCCCTGGTAATTCGCCTCCAGCTCCGCCTTCAGCCGGTCGAATTGCGGTTCGGACAGCGACGCCCCGGCGAAGACCAGGGCCCCGGACGGCCGGGCGGCATTGTCGAGGAGCGCCTTGTTCCAGGCGCTCGCGGCGTTGTGGATGTCGAGGGCCGCGGCGGCGGCCGCGATCGGGGCGAGGCCGCCGGTCTCGTCGTCCGGGTGGAACAGCGCCAGCGCCAGGATCGGCGCCACGGCGGCCCCGGGTTCGGGCAGATCGAACCGGCGGCTGCGTCCGCCCGCCGTGTAGAGATAGGCCGTCGGCCAGCCGTCCGGGCCCGGCAGCATCCGCATGCGCCCGGGCCGGAGAGCCTGGAGCGCCGCGATCCGCCCGTCGAGGCTCACCGCCTCGAGATAGGCCGTGCCGCCGAGCAGGAGGTCGGCATAGACGGTTTCAAGCAGGTGCGTGCCGCTCTCCCGGGGGTTCGGCCGCGCCAGCAGCGCCAGGAGGTCGCCCGCCCGCTCGGCCCCGGGGCCGGTGGCGATCAGCGGCAGGCTCGCGGCGCTCTCGGCGACGAGCCGCACCGCCCGGTGGACCACCGGGTTGGCTTGGTAGCCGGCCCGGGCGAGGGCCGCTGGATCGCGGGGCGTCCAGCTGGCCCGGCCCTCGGCATAGAGGGCGAAGGCCGGGGCCGCGGCGGCCTTGGTGGCGAGCGCCGGGCCGCCGCTGGCGCGGCGCGCCACCCGCGCCAGCCGTTCGAGGAGGGTCGACATGCCGGTCCGTTCCTGAGCTATGGTCACGCGATGCAGCCCCGGTTCCCCACACGGCCCCAGGCGCGGTTCCGGGCGCGCTTCCGCGCCGCCCGTTTCGGCGGCCTCGTCGCGGCGCTCCTCGCCGCGCCCGCCCGGGCCGGCGATGCGCCCGGGCCCGCGCCCCTCTGGCCGGAACCCAATGGAACCCTGATCCTGGCGCGCACCTTCGGCCGGTCCGAGATCAGCCTGCGCCTGTCCCGGCGGGTCGCCGGAGCGGTGGACACCCTGACCTGGGACGGCGTCACGTTCCTGGCCGATACCGAACCGGGCGATGCCCTGCAGGCGCGGGCGGAGGTCGGGTCCGGAGGCGGCTGCCGCCGGGCGAGCGAGGCGGGCACCCCGCAGGACCCCACCGGCGAACCCGCCGCGCGCCGTCTCCGCGCCCTGCGCGCCGGACGGAGCTGGGCCGAGACCGAGACCCGCATGGCCTGGGACGGGCCGTCCGATCCCGCCGACGAGCCCCCGTCAGACTGCCCGACGGGCGCCGCGGCCGCGGCATTGCCCGCGCCGATCCTGCACAAGCGGATTGCCCTCGGCCTGCCCGGCCTCGGCAACGCCGTGGAGGTGCAGGCCCGCTTCGACCTGGCCGAGGCCGCGGCAGCGCTCCGGCTCGAACCCCTCGCCGCCGCCGTGCCGGCGGAATTCTCGTCGGCCTGGCGCTTCGACCCGGCCAGCGGCGGGATCGCGCCCCTCGATCCCGAACCGGGGGAGCGGCCGGACCCCGTGATCCTGGCGACGCCGGAGGGCTCGCACGCCCTGGCGGTCTGGGCGCCGGGCCCGCCGGAGCAGGAGCCCGACGCGCCGCGACCCGGCTTCGCGGTCGACGCCGAGGCCGGAGCGAACCGCCTGAGCTGCCGGTTCCGGGTGGCGCACGCCGCCGCCGGCGCGCACGCTTTCGCCTGCTATGCCCTGGTCGGCTCCCTGGCCGACGTCCGGGCCGCCCTGCGGACCCTGACCGCGCCTCCGTGACGGCGCCCCCCGTGCTGGACCGTCCGGAATGCAGGACCCGCCGGGGGCCCGAGGTTCTGGATGCCGGGCGCGCCTGCGGCGCCCCAAGCTGACGGCAAGGATCGTGCCCCCAGGATGCGCGGCCCGATCCACCCGCCGCCGTCGCACAAGGGGAAAGAATTGTGGTGGGGATTCCCAGCACGGGACGGCACGCCGTGGCAGGACAGCTACAGCTTTGGCGCACGACATTGTGTATACAGGATGCAGTTCGTTCCAGAGACCACGAACCACCTCCGGCGCGCTTCTCACGGAAGCGCGCCGAATTGTTTTCTCGCCGCCGCGGTCATAGCCGCCGGATCCGCGGCTCGGCCTGCGGGCCAAGCATCAGATGCGTCAGCGCCCAGACGAGGGCGTCGAGCCGGTCGGGCGAGGCCCCGCCGGACAGGCCGTCCGGCCCGAAATCGCACAGTTCGTCCTCCAGCGCCGGGAACGCCCCGACATGGTGGACCAGTCCGCGAGCGTAGAGCAGCGAGACCGGCTCGGCGCGGAGATACTTGCCGCGCGTGGCGTGCACCCGCGTGACCGGCACCGCGGGGTCGCACTGGCCGAGCACGGCGGCGGCCATCTCGCCACCCTGGTTGACCTCGACCACGAGGGCGTCGGCCTGGAGCCGGTGATAGAGCGCCAGCGCCGCACCCGCCCAGGCCTGCGGGGTGGCGCGGGCGAGGCTCGCATCGGCCAGGACGTAGGCGTGCCCCCCCGCGCGCCCGGCCGCCACGATCCCACAGGCATCCGAGCGCGCCCCGGAGGCGGCCGGGGGATCCACCGCCACGACGATCCGGCCGAGATCGGGCGCGGCGGCGACCCGGCCCGCCTCCAGCGCGGCGCGGTTCCACAGGGCGTCGTCCCGGTCGGCGATGAGCTCGCCGTCGAGTTCCTGACGGCCGAGCCGGGTGCCGGCGTAGCGCCCGACCACTTGGTCGAGGAAGTCCGGCGCGAGATGTGCGGCGTTGTCATGCGTCCGGGCCCGGCTCACCACCGTGCGCGGATCGGCGAGCAGGCGGCGGATCAGCGGCACCGGCCGGGGGGTCGTCGTCACGCAGTTGCGCGGCCGGGCGCCGAGGCGCAGGCCGAATTGCAGCATGTCGAAGGCGGCGTCCGGCCGGCGCCATTTGGCGGCCTCGTCGCACCACGCGGCGCCGAATTGCGGACCGCGCAGGGCGTCCGGCTCCTCAGCCGAGAAGGCCAGCGCGACCGCACCGTTGCTCCACTCGACGCGGCGGCGGCTCGGCGACCAGACCGGGCGGGCGCGCCCCCGCGCCGGCAGGCCGAGGAGTCCCGAGGGACCGTCGACCATCACGTCGCGCACGTCGAGATGGGTCTCGCCCACGAGCGCGATCCGTCCGACCGGGTCCTCGGTGAAGGCCGGATCGCCCCGGGCGAGGGCGTCGACCCACTCGGCCCCGGTGCGGGTCTTGCCGCTGCCGCGGCCGCCGATCACCGCCCAGGTGGTCCAGGGCTCGGGCGGCGGCAGCTGATCGGGCCGGGCCTGATGCAGCCAGTCGCCGGCCAGGGCCCGGAGTAGGTCCTGTGGCAGGGTCCCGAGGAAGTCAGGCAGCCGTCCGGCCGCCGACAAAGCCAGCATAGCGTCGCGCGATCTCCGCGCGCAGGGCGGGCAGGTCGGGTTCGCTCCCATCGCCCCCCTCCTTCCCCGCGCTCCGCGCCCTGTCCGCATCCACCGTGTCGAGGAGCCGCTTGAGCCCGCCGAGGTCGCGCAGGATCCGGGCGGAGTCGCGCGCGGCCGGCCCCACCCCGCTCAGCGTCGCGTCGAAGGCGGCGATCTGCCGGAGGATGTGGGCGCGCAGATGCGTCCGCAGGGTCGCCGGATCGGTCGCCGGGTCGCCGCGCCGGATCAAAGTCGGCGGCAGATCCGCCCCGAAGGCCGAGGCCAGCATCGCGGCATCGAGCCGGCCGAGTCCCAGGATCTCGGTGACGTCGCCGGGATCGGCGCCCGGGGTGCAGAGCAGGCGGATCAGCGCCGCCCGACGCGCCGCCGGCCAGCGCGCCGTCAGGAGCCTGGGCCGATGCTTCCGCGGTCTCAGCCAGCCGGCCCGGACATTCCACGTGCGGACCGTGCTCGGATGGACACCGAGGCGGGCGCTGATCGCGTCGAACGGCAGATCGGTCTGTCGGAGAAGCTTCAGGGCCTCGGCGCGGCTATCCGCCCTGCTGGGAGGAGGTGGCCACATCGGCGTCTCTCCGCACACGTCTCGACCGTGCCGTGTTGATACACGGGCAGCGCGACGGTGTCAAGCGCAAATTCCTATTCTTGGCCCGGGATAGGATTTAAGGCAGAGCTCGCCCTGGGCTTCAGCCTTCCCACCGGGCGACGCCGCCGTGGCGGGAGCAGGTGCCGCGATGGGTATGGCTGAAGCTCCACGTCCCGTCCCGGCACTTGGCGGTGGCGCCGGCCGGTTTGGCGCCGTCGAGGCTCTTGGCCGGTTGATGGACCTCGGATCCGTCCCGGCTCCGGTAATGGCCGTGCCGGTCGAGGTTCCGGTCGTCCGGTTCGGAGAAGGGCCGCGCGGTCGCACTGCCCGCCATGGCGAGGAGGAGGCAGCCACCGAGGGCGCACCAGCAGGCAGCGCCCCGGCGGAAGGCTCTGGGCCGCAGCGTGATCCGCCACCGGCTGGCGTCGCCACCGGCGCCCCTCCGGCGGAGAATGGGAACGGTCGCGATCGGGGCAGGCAGCACGGCGCCCTCAAGGTTGTGTCAAACACCATCAGACACAACCAGAGCATCGCGTCACGAACTATCTAAAGTTATCTCATCGTCACTCACAGGTTGTCGCTCCCGCATGATGGCCGGTCTGCCCGACCGGCTCGCCGGCGCGTGCGGTCCGGCCGTGCGCCCCGGTTCGGGCGCGCAGGGCGGCGGGGCGCGGAACGGGCTCGAAAGGTATCGCGGCTATCGTCGCCGAAAGTGCGCTGTTGAAGGCGGTGGAAGACCGGAACGGCCGTCCGGTCGACACGTTGACCGGCGCCATCCGCACGCAGGCATCGCCTTTTACGCAGTTCGTCAAAGTGAATCGGGTACAGAATGGTCGGTGAGCCACCAGGGTCCGGCGCGGCACAACCGCCGGATAACGGCCCCTCGGGGGATCCTGGTCGGGGTCCGGCACAGGGGACCGCGGAAGCCGCTGCCCTGAGCGACAGCTTCAAGCGATTCGCCGACGTCGTGCCCCTGATGATGTGGCGCTCGGACGAGGCCGGTCACGCGATCCACCACAACGAGTGTTGGCTGGAATTCACCGGACGCCCCCTCGAGGCGGAACTCGGGCTCGGCTGGCGCAGCGGACTGCATCCCGAGGATTTCGACCGGCATGCCCGGATCGTCGCCGAGGCCTTCGAGGCGCGGGCGCCGTTCACCGTCGAGTTCCGGCTGCGGCGGCACGACGGCGAGTACCGCTGGCTGCTCGACACGGCCCGCCCCCTCATGGAGGATGGCCGGTTCCAGGGCTATCTCGGCTCCTGCTTCGACATCACCGACCGCAAGCACGCGGAGGAGCATATCGAGCACGCGCTGGCCGAGAAGGAGGCGCTGCTGGCCGAGGTCTACCACCGGGTCCGCAACAACCTCCAAGTGATGGTCAGCCTGATCGGCCTCTACGGCCGGGCGGCGCCGGATGCCTGCCGGGGCAGCTTCGAGGCCCTGGGCCAGCGGGTCCGGGCGATCGCGCTGGTGCAGCAACATCTCCATGAGGCGCCGCACATCGCGTCGATCGACCTCAAGGACTACCTCCACCGCCTCGCCTCCGGGCTCGGGCAGCTCCGGCGGGCCGGGCGGATCAGCGTCCATGTCGGCGGCTCGGGGAACGGCCTCGTGGAGCCGCGTACCGCCAACGCCCTCGGCATGATCGTCGCCGAGATCGTCGCCGAGTGCCTGGACGCCACGGCCGAGCACGTCGCCTGCTCCATCGCCATCGACATCGAGTCCGGCCTCCCGGCGCGCCTGTCGATCGTCTCCGGGGTGAGCGAGATGGCCGATTCCGGCCGGTCGAACGTCCCGAAGCTCGGCCCCCGCCTCATCGCCGCCTACGCGGCACAGGCCGAGATCAGCGTGTCGGGCGATGCCAGCCCGGGCGATCCCCTGTGGCTGACCCTGCCGCCGACCCGCCCCGCCGCGCAATGAGCGACCGCGTCGCCGGGCCCCGTCGCCATGACGGCGCGGTCGGCCTATAGCGGCGTGGACCCTACCGGACCCGGCCGAGCATGCTTCCTCCGATCGACACCATCATCGAGAATTTCGAGATCGTCGAAGACGACGACATGCGGCTTGAGTATCTGATTGAGCTGGGCCGCGCCCTGCCGCCGATGCCCGAGTCGGAGCGGACCGAGGCGAACCGCGTCCATGGCTGCGAGAGCCAGGTCTGGATCGACACGAAGGCGGAGCCGTCCGACGGCACGCCGCGCCTCGTCCTCCACGGCTTCAGCGATTCGTTCATCGTCCGCGGCTTCGTGGCGCTGATGGTGGCGCTCTACACCGGCAAGACGCCCCGGGAGGCCGCCGAGACCGACGGCCTCGACCTGTTCCGGCAGCTCCGCTTCGGCGCCCACGTGACCTCGAAGCGCTCCAACGGCGTGCGGGCGATGGCGGAACGCATCCACCGCGACGCGGTCCGGCTCGCCGCCGGGGCCTGAGGGGCCTCACCCCCGCCAGAGGCGCAGTCGGCCCCGATCGGGCCCCGTCGCCTCCCGCTCCAGCCCGTAATGCTCGGCCAGCCGCCCCAGGGCGATGCGGGCCACGACCTTGGCCGAGCGGGCCGGCCAGCGCCGCTCGGCCTCGATCCGCTCCAGGCCCTTGAGGAAGCCGCAGAGGTCGATCAGCAGGCCCGACAGGTCGCTCCCGACCGCATCGAGGGCCCCGCGCACCCGTTGCCGGGCCGCGATCACGTGGTCGGCCGCGCTGGCCGGGTCGCGGGGACCGCCGCCATCGACCCGGGGGGCCCCGAAATCCGAGCCCATGCGCGGCAGCAACGCGGCGGCGGTCATGTCCCGCCGCAGCCGCTCGCCGGCCTCGAACGCCGCCGCGTCGATGAGCGGCGTGCCGTCCCGGTCGCGTCGGCGCACCATCCAGGCCAGGGGGTTCTCGGCAGCGTTGCGGAGGGTCGGCTCCGCACCACCCCCCTCCACGACGGCGAGGTCGTGGTGCTGGGCCGCGAAGGCCAGATCGCCCGGCATGGCCTGCCGGCGCAGGCGCGCCCGCCCGGCCTCCGTGATCGTCAGCCGCGTGCCGGCCTCGTTCCACGTCGCCAGATCGGCCGCGGCCAGAGCCCGGCCGGCCGCGGCCGCGAAGCGCCCGCCCCCCACCGAGACACCGCCGCCGCCGCGCCGGATCACCAGTGCATCCTCAACCAGGGGATCGGGCCGCGCATCGGCGCCCGCCTCGCCCAGTCGCGCCAGAAGGCGGCACGCATCCGCCGGCAGATCCCCAGGTCCGGCGCCGCGCGGCTGCGCCTGCACCGAAGCCACGCGGCGACCCTTGAAAGGTTTGTTCATGCTTTGTTCCGTATGGTTCACCGCGGACGCGCCGAAGCCGCACCATATCAGGAAAAATCAGAATTTCAAGGTTTTTTTACCTACAACTCTCAGCTATCGCGCCGCGGTCTTTCGCGCGGCACGGGTCGGTGCCCGATGGAGGATCTCGGCGATCTCGTCCTCGGACTTGTCCCGGACCTCGTAACCCATCGCCTCGAACCGCTCGATGAGCGCGGCGCTCTCGGCGGCGGAGCGGGCCGCCCAGACGGCGAGGAGGTCGTTCACCCGGTCCAGCTCCACCTCGGGGTGATCGTCCTGCGCATCCGGCGACGGATTGGGGATCGCGACCATGGCGGCACCTCGGGATCGAACCGGCGACCGTGTTCGATGCCACGGCCCGTCATGCAACGCCCGAGGTCGGGCGTGGCTCCCGCGGTCCCGCAACCGAAAGCCGGGTCGCTCGGGCCGACGACGGTCCGCCCGGGGCAGCAACCGGATGGCCGGCGGACGGCGCTATTCGGTCTGAGCGCGGTCATCCCGGTCGGCGTTCGCCAACGGGGCGACGGCTGTGAAGACGACGCCCTCGGCGCGGTAGTCGATATCGACCCGCCCACCGATCTCCGTGGCCAAAACGCGCTTGATCAGCTGGGTTCCGAAGCTCGTCTGCCGCGGGGCAACGACCGGGGGACCTCCGCGCTCCTGCCAGCGAATATGGAGGAGCGGAGGCTCCTTCCCGCCCTGAACGCTCCACGCCACGTCGACCACACCCGCGGCGACAGACAACGCGCCGTACTTGGTCGAGTTGGTCGCCAGCTCATGGAGTGCCAGGGCGTAGGCGACGACAACCTGTGGGGGCAGGCGCAGATCCGGTCCCGAGAGCTGAAAGCGGTCGCCGTCTTCGACCCCGAAGGGAGCGAGCGAACGCATGATGAGGCCCTGCATCGAGACGCTGCCGAAATCCTCCGTGATCAGAAGGGTATTGGCGGCCGACATCGCCTGGATGCGCGCCGTCAGCGTCGCGGCGGCGTCCTGCAGCGAGTTGGCGCGCCGCATGGTCTGCGAGACGACGGCTTGCAGCGAGGCCAGCGTGTTCTGCATGCGATGGTGGAGTTCGCGGGTCAGCAGCGCGCGATGGCTCTGAACCGCCCGACGGTCCGTGATGTCCTGCGATGTTCCCGTGATCAGGATCGGCGTCCCGTCGGCCCGGTAATGCGCCTTACCCCGAATCTGGACCCATCGCTCCTGACCGGCGGGCGTCGTCAGGCGATACTCGGCGTCGAGAAGCGACCGGTTCGCGATCGCCTGCTCGATCGCGTCCTGCTGGACCGCACGATCGTCCGGGTGGATGGAGGCGCGCAGTTCTTCGAGACTCAGCGGCTCGTCGGGCTGGCGTCCGCAGATCGCCTTGCAGCTGTCGGACGCTGTCAGATGCCCCGTGTCGAGGTTGATGCTCCAGCTTCCAAGCTGCCCCGCCTCGAGGGCAAAGCGCAGGCGCTCCTCGCTCGCCTGCAACTCGACATTGCGCCGCGCGACCTCCGCCTCCAGATCAAGGCGGTCGCGCTGGAGGCGAACCAGACGTTCACGCTCCAGGGTGACATCGAACTGGGACGCAAAGAAGTAGGTGAGCTGACCGTCTTCCCCGAACACGGGAGAGACGAGGAGGCGGTTCCAGAATGTCGAGCCGTCCTTCTTATAGTTCAGGAGGTCGAGTTCGATCGGCGTCCTGCTGTCGATCGCGCTCCTCAAGCGCGCGACGTCCGCCCGGTCGGTCGCAGGTCCCTGCAGGAAGCGGCAGTTCCGCCCGATGATGGCGTCGCGTCCATAGCCCGTCAGCCGCGTGAAGGCCGCGTTGGCGAAGACGATCGGGTTGTCGTCTTGTCGCGGGTCGGTGATGAGCATCGGCATGCGCGTGGCGCGAACGGCCGACGAGAAAGGGTCTGGTCCGGCGCCCGCCCGCGTCAGCTCGCGAATGATGCGGGCTTCTTCCTCATAGTCCGGCACCTGGGCACGTCCTGAACACATCAGACCTCAAGCGCTGCCGTATAACGCGTCGGCGCCTGCGCATGAAGAGCGCCGAAGACCGTTGAAGCGCCCATCCACCTGAACCGGATTGCTCGGGACCAGGGCGAGGCGCGCTGCTCCCGGGAAGGCATGACAGCCTTCCCTAGGCCCCCATGGGTGGGGAACGGAGCGACCGCTCGGGGTGGGTTTCCCCCGGTCCGCCTTCGGGCAAGAATTCAGGGCCGCGGACATCGTCGCCGCGCCTGTTTCCGGCCCGAAGCAGAATCTCGCGATCCCCGCTCCGTGCCGTCCCGATTTGACGGTCTGCGATGATGGAACGGGGTGAGAGAATTGTTCCGGATGGTCTCGCGGGACATCCAAATCAGACCAGTGGCCGTGGCGAGCCGCGACCATCCCCATGATGAACCGGCATCAGGCGCGGGGCCGGGATCACCGCGCGCCGGATCGAACAGCGGTCGGGTGACGTTCCTTACCGCCTACCCGGTCCAAACAGGAGGAACGCTCATGCGTATTGGCTATCTGCTGCCGCTCGTCGGCCTGCTCGCGCTCACGGCCTGCAAAGACGAGAAGAAGGCCGAGCCCCCCCCGCCTCCTCCGCCGCCTGCCAGCACCGCACCGGCAAACCCGGCGCCTCCGGCGACGACGACCAACCCGGCCCCAGCCAACAAGCCGTAGCCAACGAGCCTCAAGGGCGGCGGGCCCTGGCACGCATCCCAGCGCCACAGGACCCGCCGATCGCGACCGGGGCTGATGTCACCGCCCCGGTCGCGAGGCTCATACCCGAACCAGCCCCCTGGATCGACAGCCAGGGGGGGGGGCCTGCCCGTCCGCCCCCACGCAGCCTTGTGCGGAAGCGGACGAGGCCACCCATCCGCTCACGACCCGCCGCAGCGCCCGCGCGACGCGCCCGCATGCCGGCCTCGAATCGTGCGGCACGCCGATGCGGAGGCGAGTGTCGCCGTTCAAAACATCCCGTTGGGGTTGGCTGAGGCCTCTGGCAGGATCTGCAGCACGTCCCAGTGCTCTACGATCCGGCCGTTCTCATCGAGACGGAAAAGGTCCACGGCCGCGTAATCGTGGTCGCCCGGCCAGTGCTGATGGCAATGCAGCACGACCATATCGCCCTCGGCGATTGCCCGCTTCACCGACACCCGCTTCCCCGGCCACTCACGCGCCATGCGCTCGAAATAGGCGATGAAGCCGTCTTTGCCCGTGGCCACATGCGGGTTGTGCTGGATGTAAGCGTCGCCGGCATACCGCTCGATTGCTTCACGTGGACGGCACTCATTGAACATCAGCTCGTAGAACGCGATCACGTTTGCCTTATTTCGCGTGAGATCTGCCATGCGGCCTCCCTCTACAACGACAAGGCCAGTCTTCCGCCCCCGACAGCCAGTCGGATCGAGGGCGTCTTGATCGTGGACGTCTGCGACCGGTGATTGGGAGCATGTCGGCCTAGGGCAGGCAAGTGCCCGCGCCCCCTTCCAAGCCGCTCTCGCAGACAGACCGACGGATCGCCGCGTTCTGGACGCTGTGGCCATCTCCCGGAAGCCGGACAGGAATCGTGCGCCGAATGCCCTCTCGGGACCGGGAGCGATCCGATTACCGTAAGCAGCGCGCCGGGCGACCATCCTCACGAACCGTCAGCCCGCGCGCGGATGGCCTTCGGTCGGATCAAGGGCCGCCGACCGCGCAGGCCGCCCCGGGCTTGCCGTGCGGGCCGATCCGCTCGACCCGGCTTGCCGTCGCCGCGTTCATGCCGACCACAGGGAGCGCGATGCCGTGGCGACGGAACGTCCGCACCACCCGGTCGAGGGCGTCGAAGGCCGACATATGCCCCAGGAGAGCCGCCTGGAGGTCGCGCCTGACCGCAGGATACCGTTTGGGCGAACGATCACAGCCGCCTTACCGGCCTCCCCCTGCCGCGGGACGGTTGAGACGGCGGGGCGTGCCAGGGCGTCTGAGGTGGACCGGCATCGGCGTGGCAGACGGGCGTCGATCCCCGCGGCCCCTCCCCCACTAAGCGGCGCGGACCTCGTCCAGGAATTTGCGGACGGCTCGGCTCAGCCCATCGGACCGGACGGCGAGGGTGCGCGCGGCACCGAGAACCTGCGTCGCAGCCGATCCTGTTTCGCCGGCGCCCTCGCGCACCGATCCGATGTGATCCGTGACCTGCCGGGTCCCGTGTGCGGCCTCCTGGACGTTCCGCGCGATCTCGCGCGTGGCCGCGCCCTGTTCCTCGATCGCCGAGGCGATGTGGGTGGCGATGCCGGACATGTCGTCGATCGTGCGGCTCACGCCCTGGACCGCCTCGACCGCGCCGCGCGTGGCGGACTGGATCGCACCGATCCGGGCGCTGATCTCTTGCGTCGCCCGGGCTGTCTGCTCGGCCAGTGTCTTGACCTCCGCGGCCACCACGGCGAAGCCGCGCCCGGCCTCCCCCGCGCGGGCCGCCTCGATGGTGGCGTTGAGGGCGAGCAGATTGGTCTGGCTCGCCACGCCCGAGATCAGGCCCGCCGCAACGCCGATCCGGTCGGCACTGTCGGACAGCTCCTGAATGATGGTGCCCGTCTCCTGGGCGCGCGCGATGGCCGTGCCGGCGATCGCGACCGAATGCGTCACCTGTCCGCTGATCTCCTGGACGGAGGCCGCCATCTCGTCGGTCGCGCTCGCAACCTGCTGCACGTTGCCGGACGTTTGTTCGGCGGCAACCGCGACGCTGACTGCGAGCGTATTGGTCTGCGCTGCGATCTCCGTCATCGATGCGGCGGTCGCCTCCATCTCGGTTGCAGCCGCGGTCAGCTCGCCCGTGAGCGCACCCGCCTCCCGCTCGAAATCACGCGTGATGCGGTCGAGGAGTTCGGCCCGGCGCATCTTGGCGGCATCGGCCTCGGCCTGCAGCGCGGCCAGCCGCCGAGCCTCGATCCCGGCCTCCTTGAACACCTGCACGGCGTCGGCGATCTGGCCGATCTCGTTCGCCTCGCCCTGGTGCGGGATCGCGACGGCGAGATCCCCAGCCGCCAACTGCCGCATCGGTTCCAGCACGGCCCGGACACGGGCGGCGATGCTCCGCACGATCAGGGTTCCGAGGATGGTGGCGACCACGAGCGCCAAGGCGCCGATGGCGAGCATGAGCCGCTTGGCCTTGGACGCGGTCGCAACCCCCTGCGCCACGGCGTTCTCGCCCTTGGCATTGTTGAGGGCTACGATCTCTTCGAGAGCCTGGGAGGCCGCCTTGATGTGCGGGCGGACGCCGACGAGGCTCTCGCGCAGCGCCAAGTCCTTATGCCCGGTCCGCGAGTATTCCAGCACGGCGGGGATCGCCGCGAGATAGCTCTGCCATTCACGGCGGAACCCGTCGAAGAGTTCACGCTCGCGCGCGTCGCCGATCAGCGGCGCGAAGTTGCGCATCGCCGCGGCCGTGGCCTCTGTCTTCTTTGACAGGGCGGCCTCCTCGGCCTGCATGCGGGCAGCGTCGGTGTAGAGGATGTGGTTGACGACGCTGACGCGCACATCGATGACGTCGCCGCGCAGTTCGCCGGCATATCGGACGCTCGGCAACGTGTTGGTGCCGAGGTGGGCTTGGTCATCGGCGAGGGTGCCGACCGCGTGGAGACCCAGGCCGTCGACGAGAAGCAGACAGCCGATGAGCAGGCCCAGGACGCCGACAAGGCGGTGCTTGATCGAAAGTCTGGAGAACCAAATTCTCATGGCCCGAGCGCAGCCCCGACATCTACACCGATGAAAATAGCGATCGATCTTAAATTTTTCCTTAAAATATCAAAATGCGAATGAAAATATCAAATATCAATACTAAATTTTACGACACGATAATCGCGTGTCATCTTCCTGATCGGGACCGACATTTGGCGTAATCGAGGCCGTATCATGCGGTCGAAAGTGCCGGAGGCAGGAAGTCCGCGCCGGATGGATTTCCATCGTCCGCATCTAGCCGAACACGATCCGAAGGTATCAGTCGGCTCTGAGCCGGCCCGTCATCCCTTCCCGAGCCGTCCGTGAGGTCCTGGCTCGGTTCGGGGCGCTTCGCTTGCCCCGTGAGACGGGACGCAGGCCCACACGACAGCCACCCGTCTCGGCTGGTCGGCGGGCAGGCCTCGGTTCGACAACCGCCCCACCCATCCCGGCGTCGCGACGGCCAGCCCGCCACCCCGAGCCGGCTGTCGCGATGCCCGACGCGGGTGGCGCCTGCGGGACCGGCGCAGGAATCCGCATGGTCGCACCCGCCCGACAGCGGCGTAGCACGTTCTTTTGCCCCCGTGGCCGTTTGAAGAGCAGTCTTTTATCCCACCCGCTGACATGCAAAATTTAAATCTTAATGACGCGGCCCGTATTGCAATACTTTCCCTAATGTAAGAAGCGGAAGGCCGATCAAATCGGACTTACTGCGAAACGATCTCACTCAGAGACCAGTCGATTGTGATCGCACACGCACGATAGCCTTGCCGGAGGGCCACGCCATGACCCGTCAACCCGCGTCTCCCTCCGACAGCGCCTCGGCTGCCGGAGCGCATCGTGGGCCGACCCACGGTCTCGTCGTAACCCTGGAGGCGAAGAACGGGCAGCAGGAGCAGGTCGCGCAGACGCTCCACGCCGCCTTCACGACCGCCATCCGCGAGGGCGGCACCGCGACGTGGTACGCCTACCGCATCTCGGAGACGCGCTTCGGCATCTTCGACACGTTCTTCGACGAGGACGCGCGCAAGTCCCATCTGGATGGGGAGGTCGGCCGCTTGCTGAGCCGCATCGGCGAGGAAATCCTCGTCGGCCCGCCAGACTTTCGGGCCATCTCGATCCTCGCGTCCAAGATCTAGCGTCGCAAGGCCCGCCTCAAACACGCGCGCGGCTTCCGTCCGCGACACCGCCCTCCTTCCGGCCGATGGATAGAGTTATGCTGATCGATCAGCGACCGACGCGACCGCACATCTTCCTCAGTGCCTTCGACATGCACTGCGTCGTCCATCAGAACCCGGGCATGTGGCGGTATCCGGGAGACCAGACGCACAATTACAAGGATATCGAATACTGGATCGAGCTGGCCCGCGTGCTGGAGCAGGGCGGTTTCGATGCGCTCTTCATCGCCGACGTTCTCGGCTTCTACGATGTCTATGGCGGCAACCGCGATGCGGCGCTGCGTACGGCCGCGCAGGCGCCGGTCGGCGATCCGCTCATGACCATCGCGGCCATGTCGGCAGCCACGACCCATCTGAGCTTCGGGGCCACCGTCTCGCTGACCTACGAGCTGCCCTACAAGTTCGCGAAGACGATGACCACCTTGGATCATCTGACGAAAGGTCGTGTCGCCTGGAATATCGTGACGTCTTACCAGCAGAGTGCGGCCGTCAATCTCGGACTCGACACGCAAATCGCCCATGACGAGCGCTACAACATGGCCGACGAGTTCATGGAAGTCTGCTACAAATTGTGGGAAGGCTCCTGGGAGGACGACGCGGTGCGGCGCGATGTCGAGACCGGCCTCTACACCGACCCCTCCAAGGTTCACGACATTCGGCACGCGGGCAAATACTACAAGGTCCCGGGCGCACATCTGTGCGAGCCCTCCCCGCAGCGCACGCCCTTCCTGTTCCAGGCCGGCGCCTCCGCCCGGGGACGGAAGTTCGCCGCGCGCCACGCCGAGGCGGTCTTCCTCATCGGCACCAATCCCAAGGACACTCGCACCGTCGTCGATCAGTATCGGATGCTGGCGGCGGAGCAGGGCCGCGATCCGCGCAGCCTGAAGATCATCATCATGCTGACGCCGATCGTGGCGGAGACCGATGCAGCCGCCCAGGAGAAGCTCGCGTTGATCAAGTCGCGCGCGCAGGTCGATGCGGCCCTGGCGCTCTGGGGCGGCTGGACCGGCATCGACCTCTCCGGCGCGGATCCGGACAAGCCCCTCGATCAGTTCCAGGGGGACGGCATCCGGGCCTTCAGCGATATGCTGACGCGCGTGGACAGCGAACTCGTCTGGACGCCGCGGCGGCTCGCCGAGTGGCTCTGCGTGGGCGGGATGAGCGCGAGCTGTGTCGGGTCCCCCAGGACGATCGTCGATCATCTGGAAGAATGGCTCGACGTCGCCGACGTCGATGGATTCAACATCGCCCGGGTGACGAATTACGGCACGTTCGAAGATTTCCGGGATCTGATCACCCCGGAGCTTCGGCGCCGCGGCCTGATCCCGGAGGATCGACCCGCCCGTCCTCAGACAGCCCGGGAGCGGGTCTACGGTCAGAGCCGCCTGCGCGACGATCATCCCGGCGCGGCCTTCAAGGTTGGCGCGGCCCAGGCGTCGGCTCGGCGCAGCGCGGGCCCGGTTACGCTGCGCACCTCACCCCGCAACGTCGGCCTTCTGGTCACGCTCAAGGCAAAGCCGGAGACGAAGGAGCAGCTGGAAACGTGGCTGCATGACATGCAGCAATTCGCCGAGGATGAGGCGGGCACGATAACCTGGTACGCCTTCCAGATCGACGACCTGACCTTCGGCATCTACGACACGTTCCTCAGTCATGAGGGACGGGAGGATCACATCCACGGTCAGATCGTCAAATCATTGCGAACGCTGCAGCACGACATGCTGGAGAGCCCGCCCGACATCCGGCCCCTCGATCTCCTGTCCGTGAAGAGCTTCGCGCCGGGCCACTGAGAATCGGTCCGCGTTCGGCAATCCCGCCGGCGCAGCAGACGTCGCGCTCCCCCCGGCCGACGAACCTCGCGCCTGTCCGGGACCGCCTGAGTGAAAGGCATCGGACGGCGGCAAGGCACGTGAGCCGGGCCGCCCCTCTCCGTAAGCCTTGGTTGTTGACGGCCCGTCATCGCAACGCCTAATACGTATAGCACAGGCTATAATGATGGGTCATGGCTATGCGGCAGACGTCCGCCCGACATCGGTCGCCGGTGTCAGGCCCCCTCCTGTGCGGGCTCGCGGTGATGCTCGGGCAGCTCACGGCACCGGCGCTTGCGCAGACCCTTCCCACCGCCGCCGAGAACCTGACGCCCGGCGACCTCGACAGCGAGCATCTGTTCGGGTTCACGGAAGGCAGCGACCTCGGCGTACCCGGGGAAGTCGAGCTGGAATGGGAGACGAGCGGGCGCCTGGGCAAGCGCCTGGGCCGTTTCCTGGCCGTCGACAGCGGGCTCGCTCTGAAGGTCCCACTCACCCGCGACTTCCGCCTGGCGCCGGGGATCACCTTCAACGCCTACGATATCGGCGTGCCCGGCGACCCGACCCGGACCACGGGCGGGTTCAACGGCGGCTTCCTCGAAACCCGTCTGCGTCTGCTGGACCGCCGCACCGCGCCCTTCGGCCTGACCCTCAACCTCGTGCCGGGATACGGGACCGTAGACGGGGGATCAGGCGCACCGGCCAGCAGCTTCGGCACCGAGGTCGGGCTTTTGGCCGACCGCGAGGTCATCCCTGACATGCTGATCGCTGCGGTCAACGTCGGCTTCGCATTCTCATCGGTCCGGATGAACGCGACGGACGCGCGCGTGGCTGGGTCAGGCGTCGAGGTCGCCGGCGCCTTGGCCTACCGCGTGCAACCGGGTTACTTCCTCGGCGGCGAGGTCCGTTATGCCTGGACCTATGATGGCCTGACGCTGGACCGGCTCGCGGGTCAGGCCGCGTATCTCGGGCCTACGGCCTATGTGACCCTGTCGCCGCATGCCTGGGCCTCATTCACCTGGAGCTTCCAGATCGCCGGGCAGTCGGCGGGTGAGCCCGGTCCGCTCGATTTGTCCAGCTTCGACCGTCATCAGATGCGACTGCGTGTCGGTTACAGCTTTTGATCGCGGCCAGGGCAAACGCGCAGCGAGGCTCCACCCACGCCTTCGCGGACAAAGGTGACGCCGTTCACCCTTGTTGTGCCGCGTGATGCCGCCCGCGCACCCCGCCGGGTTCGTCGCACGGCCGACGAACAGCTCCTCGGGAGATCGGAGATCTATCGGACGTCCGACTCGGGCCGGGAGGGCAATAGCCGCTTTGGGTGGATCTCAGCTGCTCCGCTTTCGAACGGCAACGCATCGACGCGGACCTCGCCTTGCCACTCGCTGACGCCCCACCCCGGCCTCTCGGCGCGTCCGGTCATAGGATACGCGACCCAAGTCACGGGATAAGGCCGCTCTCCCGGTAAGCCGCAATGACATCGGTGTAGTGGGCGACTTCGTCTCGGCCGTGCGCGATCATCTGCGCGCCCGATACCGCCGCGAAGATGGCCTTCGCCCGCCGCCGGATCTCCTCGGGGGCATCCCCCTCCCCCGGGACCAGCACCCGCGCGATCCAGCGCTCGTTCATCTCGCCCCACCGGACGACTTCGGTCCGGACCTCGGCAGGGAGGTCGTTCCGTTCCGCCGCCAGCATCCCGGCCAAGCACATGCGGTTGCCGTTCAGCAACGTGTCCCGGAACACGTCGGTGTACCGCCGCATCACGGTCGTGCGGTCCGTGGCGTCGTTCAGGACCTCGTCGAGGTAGCGCTCGTAGCGATCGATGTAGCGCCTCACGATCGCCTCGACCAACGCACCCTTCGTCGGAAAGTAGTAGTGGATGCTGGCGCTCTTGATCCCGACTGTTTTGGCGAGCTCACGGAAGCTGAGTCCGCTGTATCCGAGATCCTGCACGGTCAGCCGCGCGGCCTCCATGATCCGGTCCCGCATCGTGTCGCCACTCATCTCGGCCCCCTGCTACCTGACGCCAGATAGGCTTTGACAAGCGATGCGTGAAGCTCCTATTCCGACCGTACCTACCTGACGCACGGTAGGTGCCCGTGGAGGACGCTACGATGACGGACAAGCCCCGCCTCTTCTCCTCGCCCTCGGCCTTCCCCAACCCCCAGCGCGTGCGCCTCTTTCTGCACGAGAAGGGCATCGCCGATCAGTTCGATGAGGTCATCTACGACATGGCCCCCGGTGGAGAGCAGCGGGGCTGGCAACACCTCAAGATGAATCCCTGGGGCGAGACGCCGACCCTACGCCTCGCCGACGGCGAGATCCTGTCCGAGACGACCGCCATCGTGCGCTACCTCGACCAAGCCTTCCCCGGCCGCCGCATCCTGGGCGAAACCCCGATGGCGCAGGGCCTGGACGCGATGTGGGACAGCCGCATCTGGGTCCACATCCTCTATCGCATCACCACGATGTTCCACGTCCTGCACCGTGGGCTGGGTCCGAAGCTCGAACTGACGCACAATCCGGCCTGGGGTGAGCACTGCCGCAAGGAGGCGCTGGCTCACGCGGGGCTCGTGGACCGGCACCTGTCGGACGGCCGCGCCTGGATGTTGGGCGGGGATGCGCCGACCTTCTCGGACATCACGCTGGCGACGGCGGTGGCTTTCTCGAAATTCCCCGTCTGCGCCACGCCCCTGGACGAGCGGTTCGAGCACCTCGATGCCTTCTGGCGGCGATGGCAGGAGCGCCCGGCGTTTCGAGCGGCCTACGCCGATCGCAGCAGCGGCGTGCCGGAGCTGGACGACCGTCAGTAATCCCGGCGCGTGATACGGCGGTGATGGGGACCGGCCCGATCGCGAATGCCTCGGCGATCGGGGCCGATCTACCCTCCCAAGGGAACGGCGAAGCGTCCGCTCCGGACGTGATGTCTGCAATTCCGGGTGTGGAACGGCACCTGGCGGCCGCTTTCCACCGCGAGCCGAAGTTGACGGATGCGGGGCTGCTTTCGGGCTCGGCCGACGGCCGTCCCGGCGGCCGGCATGGGTCGGAGGCGGATGCCCCCTTCGGCGCGACGCGCCAGGGGCCGCGCCCCGATCCAAGCCGAAGCTGCCGGCTGACCGACAAGGGGCCGCGCCCCGGAAGCGGCGACGGCGTTCCGCACGGCCGACAGGGGGCGAAAGCGGGCCGGCCGGTGCGGATGGATATGCGACGGGCTGCTTCTCAGCTGCCACCGTATCGAGGCGGAATTCGTAATCCCGCCTGGCGTAATTGCCAGATCCCGCACCTGTCGATCTGCGAGGCGACAGGAACAATCATCCGCCCGAACAGATGCCATCTTGCGCACACCGCGCAAACGGAGCTGCTCGCATGTTCATGAAGCTCGACCGCCTTCAGGCTGAACTGCCCCAGCCGAAGAAGCCCGATCCCAACGCCGCTGCCGCCCTGCAGGAGCTGCTCGGCGGAAAATACGGCGAGATGTCGACGCTCGGAAACTACATGTTCCAAAGCTTCAACTTCCGCAACAAGTCGAAGCTGCGCCCTTTCTACAGCCTGGTATCGAGCATCTTCGCGGAGGAACTCGGGCATGTCGAGCTGGTCTCGACCGGCATCGCCATGCTGAACAACGGTCCGGGTGACGACACCGAGGAGGTCGACGTCTCCAAGGCCCCCTTCCACGACATGCAGGACATCCGGCTGGCCGGCAGCTTCCTGTCGAACGGCGGCGGCGCGACACCTGTCAACTCGAACGCCCAGTCGTGGAACGTCGACATGGTCACGACCACGGGCAACATCATCATCGACCTGCTGCACAACTTCCACTTGGAGTGCGGCGCCCGCCTGCACAAGCTGCGCGTCTACGAGACCCTGACGGACCCGACCGGTCGCGAGGTCTGCGGCTATCTCCTGGTGCGCGGCTCGGTCCACGCCCACGCCTACGCGCTGGCGCTCAAGAAGCTCACCGGCGTCGAGATCGAGAAGATGCTGCCCACGCCGAACATCGTCCTCGACAAGATACCGGAATGCCAGAAATACCTGCAGGAGGGCTCGCACCGGCGCCTCTACCGGTTCAGCCCCGACGACTACAAGGAAGCGGCGGGCGTGTGGTCGAACGACGAGGTGGCGCTGCCCGGCGATCCGCCCGGCAACCTGGAAGTGGTGGACGGTCTGCCCGAAGGTGGCAAGATCCCCGAGCTCGACGGCAATTACGGGGCATTCGCGCCTAACTACGCGCCCCAGGAGATCTTCGAGATCGCGAGCAAGCTCTACAAGAAGAGCCGCTGAACGGACGACGGTGGATGGAGATCGCCCCGCGGATGCGATGCCGCGGGGCGCGGAGGCTCTCTCGGCGGCTCTCTCGAAGGCCTCTGCCGCTCGGACGGCCGAGCCGTTGGCGTTCAGACCCCGGGCGCGGTGCGCCCGGCCCGGATGCCCCTGGACGGCGGGGTGACGCAGATCCCGGGATCACCGCGCCGTTCTGCCCCGCAACACAGCCCTCGCCCTGCCGCCCTGCGCCCCGGGTGCCTTGCATCCCGGCGCCGGGCGGGACACATCCCGTCACCCGAACGTGACGGGACCCGACGGGAGAGACAATGACGGAGATCGGCCACGGCTTGCTCGCTCACCGGTCCGGCGCGCCGGTCGCCGAGGTCCGGCCGCGACGCTTCAGCGTCCACGGGCAGGAGATCACCGACGATTACGCCTGGCTGAAGGCCGAGAACTGGCAGACGGTCCTCAAGGACCCGTCGGCGCTGCCCGACGACATCGCCGCCTACCTGAAGGCCGAGAACGCCTTCGCCGAACAGGCGCTCGCCGGGAGCACGGAGCTGCGGCGGCAGCTGGTCGCCGAGATGCGCGGGCGCATCCAGGAGGACGAGAGCGGCGTCCCGGAGCCGGACGGGCCCTTCGCCTACTACACCCGCCATCGCGCGGGCGGCCAGCACCCGCTGATCTGCCGGCGGCCGGCCACGTCGCCCGACGTGCCCGAAACGGGGCCGGACCCGGACGAGACGATCCTCATCGACGGCGACCGCGAGGGCGAGGGCCTGCCGTTCTTCGAGATCGCCGCCGCGGTGCATTCCGACGACCACCAACGACTCGCCTGGAGCGCCGACACCAAGGGCTCGGAACTCTACACGATCCGGGTGCGCGACGTCGCCACCGGCCTCGATCTCGACGACCGGGTCGACGCGACCTCCGGCGAGGCGGTCTGGGCCGCGGACGGGGCAAGCTTCTGGTACGTGGCGGTGGACGCCAACCACCGGCCCGCGAAGGTCATGCGGCACCGCATCGGCACGGGGCAGAGCGAGGACGAGACCGTCTACACGGAAGCCGATGCCGGCTACTTCGTCCATATCGGCAAGACCCAGTCCGGCGCCTTCCTCGACGTGACGGTGAGCGACCATGAGACCTCCGAGGTCCGGCTCCTCGACCGGCACGCGGAGGACGCCCCCTTGCGCCTCGTCGAGCCGCGCACGCCGCTGCTGATCTACGGGGTCGAGCATCGCGGCGACCGGCTGTTCATCCGCACCAACGCGGACGGCGCCGAGGACTTCAAGATCGTCACCGCGCCGCTGGACGATCCGGGCCGCGCCCGCTGGACCGACCTCGTGCCGCACCGGGCCGGGGTGATGATCCGCCACCTGCACCTGCTCACCGGCCACCTGATCCGTCTGGAGATCGAGAACGCCAAGCCGCGGATCGTCGTGCGCGACTTGGCCGACGGCGCCGAGCACACGGTCGCCTTCGAGGAGGAAGCCTATTCCCTCGGCCTGCGCGCCGGCCTCGCCTTCGACACGGCCACGATCCGCTTCGTCTACGCGTCGATGACGACCCCGTCGGAGACCTGGGACTACGACTGCGCGGCCCGCACGCGGGTCCTGCGCAAGCGTCAGGCGGTGCCGAGCGGCCACGATCCGGCCGCCTACGTGACCCGGCGGCTCTTCGCCACCGCCCCCGACGGCGCGCAGGTGCCGATCTCGCTGCTGCACCGGCGGGATCTCGTCCTCGACGGCAGCGCGCCGCTGCTGCTCTACGGCTACGGCTCCTACGGCACGCTGATGCCGGCGGCGTTCCGCACGAACCTGCTGAGCCTCGTCGACCGCGGCTTCGTCTACGCGATCGCCCATATCCGCGGCGGCACCGAGAAGGGCTGGCGCTGGTACCTCGACGGCAAGCGCGAGAAGAAGCCCAACACCTTCACGGACTTCATCGCCTGCGCCCGGGCCCTGATCGCGGCGCGCTACACCGCCGAGAAGCGCATCGTGGCCCATGGCGGATCGGCGGGCGGGATGCTGATGGGGGCGGTGGCCAACCTCGCGCCGGAGCTGTTCGCCGGGATCGTCGCCGACGTGCCCTTCGTCGACGTGCTCAACACCATGCTCGACGCGGAGCTGCCCCTGACCCCGCCGGAATGGCCCGAATGGGGCAACCCGGGGGAGAGCGAGGCCGCCTTCCGGACGATCCTGTCGTACTCGCCCTACGACAACGTCGCCGCCAAGGACTATCCGGCGATCCTGGCGCTCGGCGGGCTCACCGACCCGCGGGTGACCTACTGGGAGCCGGCCAAGTGGGTCGCGCGGCTGCGCGCCACCATGACGGGCGGCGGGCCGGTGCTCCTGCGGATCAACATGGAGGCCGGCCATGGCGGCGCCGCCGGCCGGTTCGACCGGCTGGAGGAGGTGGCGCTGATCTACGCCTTCGCGCTCATGGCGGTGGGGAAGGCTTGAGCGCCGTCGTCCGTGCGGGCGCATGGCCCATGACGGCGATGACGGGGCCATGACGGGGCGCGGCGCCTGAGGCGTTCAGAGGGGCCGGTCCCACGGAGATGGGAGCTGCCTCAGGATGCGGCCGGCCTCACGGTCGGACCTCGGCGGGAGCCGGCGGTTGGGCGATCCCCTCGTCCGGATTGCGGGCCCGCTTCGCCGCCTCCTCGGCGGCCTTCTCCCCGGCGGCCTTCTCCGCAGCCGCTTTCTCGGCGGCAGCCTTCTCGGCCGCGGCCTTGAGAGCCGCCGCGCGGGCCCGGTCCATCTCGATCCGAGCGCGGCGGCGCTGCCGCTCCACCTGGTCGGCCTCGGTCAGCTCGATCGTCTCCAGCTCGCGCTGCAGCACGAAGGCGGCGAGGCCGTTCGACAGGGTGCCGACATCCAGCACCCGCTCCGGCGCGCCGAGGGGCCCGGTCAGGCCGAACTGGACCGCGGGCGGGCCGGCATTCCAGCCCCGGGGGACCGGGCCGCCCACAAGCGTGCCGCGGACGTCGAGGCGGCCGGCGCGCAGGTCGTAGCCGACGGTGCCGGCCCAGCGGGCCGGGCCGAGATCGAGGTCGAACGGCCCGGCCCGCAGGACGCCGCCCACGATGGTGGCGGCGGCCCGGGCGGATCCCCGCGCCTGCCCGCCGCCCCGGGCGAGTTCCTCGGTGACCAGGGCCTGGAGCCGCCCCTCGCGGAGCGGGTCGTCCATCTCGGCCGCCCGGGCCAGCACCCGGCCGAGGGCCGCGGGATCGGTCGCGGGCAGGCTCAGATCGGTCAGGGTGAGCGCGCCGCTGCCCGAGAGGCTGTCGGCGAGGCCCGGCAGGGTCTCGGCCGTGGCGGCGAACCGCAGATCGGCGCTCAGGCGGCCGCCGATCGGGCTGCCGGCCAGCGTCGGGAGCGCCGCACCGTCGAGGCTGCCCGAGCCGGAGACCGCGGCGCCGGCCCCGAGACGGGCGATCGTCATCGAACCCACGAGCCGTCCCCCGGCGAGCTTGCCGGACAGGTCCCGCAGGATCAGGTTCCCATCGGTGAGGCTCAGGGCGGCCGTCGCCTCCGTGGCGACGAGGCCGCGCCCGAGATCCAGGCTGGCGACGCGGGCGTCGAGGGACAGGGCCGGATGGGCCGTCGGCGGCCCGAACGTGCCGTTCGCCCCCGGCGGGATCACCAGGACGGCGGCGAGCTGCGGCACGGACAGGCGGTCGAGGGCGAGGCGGCCGTGCAGGGCGCCGCCCGCCGCCCGCAGCAGCGTCCCGTTCACCCCCGAACCCGCGACCGTGCCGGCGATGGCGGCGGCGGCCTCGCCCTGCTGCCGCGACAGCGTGACGGTGAGGTCGGCCGGCCACGCGCCGGGGGCCAGGGTCGCGGCGCCGGCGAGCGTCAGGAACGGCGCCAGATCGGCCGTGTCGGCCCGGACTTCGCCGCCCGTGGGCACGAAGTCGGGACCGACCAGGATCGGGCGGCCGGTGGAGAGCCGGAGGCCCGCGACCGTGCCGTTCGCCGTCAGGGCGAGGGCCTGCCCGTCCGGCCGCTCGGCCGTCACGTGCAGTTCGGCGGGCTGCTGGAGGCCAACGATGTCGGTGCGGCCGAACCACGCCCCCGCCCGGGGCGCGGTGAGCGTGGCGGTGCCGCCCTCGATCCGCGTGCCGCGGCTCGCCAGGGTCAGGTCGAGGGTGCCGCCGCCGGCGCTGCCCCGCGCCTGGGTCCGCAAAGCCGCGGCCGCGCCGCCCGCCCGGTCGAGGGTGACGGCGAGGTCGAGGGGCGCGTCCCGCAGGACGGCGGGCAGCAGGCGGATCTCGCCCACCCAGACCCGCTCGAGCAGGCCGAGCAGCGGCGCCGCCGCCGGGGCCTTCAGCCGTCCGGAGACGCGGCCGGTCCCGTCCGCGCCGATCTGGCCGGACAGCCGGGCGCTGGCGCCGGCGAGATCGGTGACGTCGAGGCTGTCGACCGTGAGGCCGGCGCCGTCGGACTGGATCCGCGCCGCGATCGTCCCGGTGCCGGAGCCCGTGGCGCCGAACCGGACATCCTTCGCTTCCAGGGTCAGGGCGAGGTCGGTGTCGCGCAGGGTCCCGAGCGTCGTCCCGAGGGGCGGCAGGCCGGCGATGTCGAGGCCGCTGGCGCGGATCTGGGCCTCGAAGCGGCCGCGCTCGGTGCCCTCGGCGGCGGTGTAGCGGGCGTTGCCGGTGATCCGCGCCGGTCCGAGGCCGAGGCGCAGGTTGCGCAGGGACAGGCCGGTGGCGGCGGCCGACAGGTCGGCGGCGGCCTCGACCGTGCGCCCGTCGAGGAGCGCGACGAGGGGCCCCTCGGCGCCGAGGCGGCGCAGATAGCGGCCCAACGCCTCCGAATCGGGGGCGGTGAGCGCCACCGGGCCGGTGAAACGCAACGGGGCCGTCTCGACCTGCCCGCTCGCCGCGACGGTGGCGTCGGCCGGGCCCGTCACCGACAGGCGGCGCAGCAGCAGGCCGCCGGCCCGTTCCAGGGTGCCGGTGAGGGCGAGGTTCGACCAATCCTCGCCGCCGAGCACGGCGCTGCCCACCGTGAGGTCGAGATCGAGCATGGCCGGCAGGCTGCCGGCCGAGCGCGGCAGGCCGCGGCCGATCAGGTTCTGGCCCTCCGCCGAGGTCAGGAAGGCGTCGAGGTCGAGGCGGCGGGCCTCGAGGGTCAGGCCGCCGCGCCACTGGCGCAGATCGAGCCGGCCGGTGCCGCCGAACCGCAGGCTCCGGCCCCCGGGATCGATAGCGAGGTCGACGCCCTCGAACCGCACCTGCGTACCCCGGGCCTTGAAGGTGCCGGCCAGCGAGAAGGGCAGGTAGGCGCCCGCGGCCTGGGTCGGCGGCCCGACGACGAGGCGCGCCGAGCCCTCGGCCTCGACCAGGGAGCCGCCGGCTTCGCTCGGCGCGAGGCCGAAGCGTGCATCCGCCTCGAAGCGCGGAGCCGCGTCGCCGCCGCCGGAGATCTTGGCGGCGAGGCGCCCGTCGGGTCCCGGCGTGCCGCTCACCGCCCGGAACGGGATGCCGCCGCTCGTCCCCTCGACCCGCCAGGGGCCGACCAGGGCCGGCGCCTGCAGGTGCAGGTCCTGGACGTAGAGCTGGTCGGTCCGCCCGGTGGCGGGCACCTGCGTGGTGACCAGGAACTGCTGGATCTGCAGGTTCTCGATCGCGAGGTCGCGGTCGCGCAGGGCGCCACCGAAATCGGCCGGCAGCTTCAGGGCGTCGGGGCCGGCGACCGGGAGCTTGATCTCGGCCCGGCCGATCCGGGTCTCGGTGAAACGGAACTCGCCCTTCAGGAGCGGCGCGAGGGCGATCTCGGCCTTGACGAACCGGGCGTCCAGGCTCGGCCGGTCCGGATCGGCGCCGAGATGCAGGCGGTCCACGCGCAGCCGCGGCGAGGGCAGCAGCCGGACCTCGATCCGGCCGTCGGTCCGGACCGGGACGCCGAGGGACCGGGCGAGCGCCCGGTCGACGAGCGCGCGATGGGCCTGCCAGTCGACGAAGGGCGGAACGGCGAGCGCCGCCACGAGAACCAGGATGACGGCGCACGCCAGCGCGGTCAGAAGATCACGCAATGGTCCTGTTCCGCACCATCTCTCCGCGAGGCCGCGCCATCACCGTGCCGCCGTGCCCCGCGTGCCCCCGCGAGTCAGTTGTCACGGCCATAGCACGATAAGCCCCCGGGAGCGCCAGCGGCGATGCCACGGTCCGGAGCGGTGCGCGCGGCTGTCCGCGGCACCCCGGGCGAGGGGTTCCGGACCAGGCGCGGGTCCCCTCTCCCGTGCGGGAGAGGGACAGGGTGAGGGATGCGACTTCTCCGGAAGGACCTGGTCCCTCACCCCAACCCTCTCCCGCACGGGAGAGGGGGCTTGTCGCGCTCCGCCGCCGCTGTCGGCCCCCGATCACACAGGTGCCGATCCGCGGCCACCGGGGAGACGGCGGCGCCCCGCAGCCGGCCGCGGGCCCCGAAGGCCGCGGATCGTCCCAGCGCGGACAGCCGCGCTTCATGGCTCCGCGCCCCCTCGGCGGCGCGAACGGCCTCGACGCCGTTCGCGATTTGGTCCAGGGATGCGGGATGCAGAACCGCCCGCAAGCGCAGCCCGCCGGGGACGGCGCGCCCGCCACGTCCATCACCGCCCGCGCCATGGGCGCCCTCCGCCGCGACGCCGCCGGCTATCTCGAGGGGCTCAATCCCGAGCAGCGCCGCGCCGTCGAGACCACGGAGGGCCCGATCCTCGTGCTGGCCGGCGCCGGCACCGGCAAGACCCGGGTGCTGACCACCCGCATCGCCCACCTGATCGCCACCGGGCGGGCGCGCCCCTTCGACATCCTGGCGGTGACCTTCACCAACAAGGCCGCCCGGGAGATGAAGCACCGGATCGGCACGCTGATCGGCCCCGCCGGCGAGGGCATGCCCTGGCTCGGCACCTTCCACGCCATCGGCACCAAGATCCTGCGCCGCCACGCCGAGCTGGTTGGGCTCAAATCCGACTTCACCATCCTGGGCACCGACGACCAGCTCCGGCTGATGAAGCAGGTGATCGCCGACCAGAACGTCGACGAGAAGCGCTGGCCGGCCCGGGCCCTGTCCCACGCCATCGACGGCTGGAAGAACCGCGGCCTCGGCCCCGAGCAGGTGCCCCCGGGCGAGGCTGCCTCGTTCGCCTTCGGAAAGGGCGGCGCGCTCTACACCGCCTACCAGGCCCGGCTCGCGACGCTAAACGCCGTCGATTTCGGCGATCTCCTGCTGCTCTGCCTCAAGCTCTGGCGGGAGAACCCCGACGTCCTGGCCAATTACCAGGACCGGTTCCGCTACATCCTGGTGGACGAGTACCAAGACACCAACGTCGCGCAGTACCTGTGGCTGCGCCTGCTGGCGCAACAGCGCAAGAACATCGCCTGCGTGGGCGACGACGACCAGTCGATCTACGGCTGGCGCGGCGCCGAGGTCGACAACATCCTGCGCTTCGAGCACGATTTCCCCGGCGCGGTGGTGGTGCGGCTGGAGCGCAACTACCGCTCCACCGGCCATATCCTCGCCGCCGCCTCGGGGCTGATCGCCAAGAACGAGAGCCGCCTCGGCAAGACCCTGCGCACCGACGACGAGCCGGGCGAGCGCGTCACCGTCACGGGCGCCTGGGATTCCGAGGAGGAGGCGCGGATGCTCGCCGAATCGATCGAATCCCTCCAGGTGAAGCAGCATCCCCTGTCGGAGATCGCCGTGCTGGTGCGGATTTCCGCGCAGATGCGCGAGATCGAGGATCGGTTCGTCCAGCTCGGCCTGCCCTATCGGGTCATCGGCGGCCCGCGCTTCTACGAGCGCGCCGAGATCCGCGACGCCCTGGCGTATCTGCGCGCCACCGTGAATGTCAGCGACGACCTCGCCTTCGAGCGGATCGTGAACACGCCCAAGCGCGGCCTGGGCGACGCCACCCTGCAGCAGCTCCACACCTACGGCCGTGCCAACCGGCTGCCCCTGCGGATCGCCGCCGAGCGCCTGTGCGAGACCGACGAGCTGAAGCCCCGCGTCCGCTCGACCCTGCGGGCGCTCACCGAGAGCTTCGCACGGTGGGCGCGACTGGTGGAGGCGCAGCCGCACAGCGAGGTCGCGCAGACGATCCTCGAGGAATCCGGCTACACCGAGATGTGGCAGAAGGACCGCTCGGCCGACGCCGCCGGCCGGCTGGAGAACCTGAAGGAATTCGTCCGCTCCATGGAGGAATTCCCGGACCTCGCGGCCTTCCTGGAGCACGTCTCCCTGGTGATGGAGGCCTCCGAGGCCGAGGGCGCCGAGCGGGTCTCGCTGATGACGCTCCACGCCGCCAAGGGGCTCGAATTCGACACCGTGTTCCTCCCCGGCTGGGAGGACGGCCTGTTCCCGAACCAGCGGGCGCTGGACGAGAGCGGCCGCGCCGGCCTGGAGGAGGAGCGGCGCCTCGCCCATGTGGGCCTGACCCGGGCGCGCAAGCGGGCGAAGCTGTCCTTCGCGGTCAACCGGCGCATCCACGGGCTCTGGTCGTCGACCATCCCGTCGCGGTTCATCGACGAGTTGCCCGAGACCGCCGTCGACGTGGTCGAGGCCCCCGCCCACTTCTCGGCCGGCGCCTCGCGGTTCGACCGCAACCCGGCGCCGTTCGGATCGAGCTACGGCACGCCGGGGTGGCAGCGGGCGCAGGCCAACACCGCGCCGGGTGGCCGGTCCGGGTCCGGCGGCGGCTTCCGGTCGGCGGGCCCGGGGGGCCGCTCCGGCGGCCAGTCCGGCGGACCTCGCCAGATCGAGGGCGAGCTGATCGCCAAGTCGACGGGCGCGCCCTCGGCCTTCCAGGCCGGCCAGCGGGTCTTCCACACCAAGTTCGGGCCCGGAACGGTCGCGGGCGTCGATGGCAACAAGCTCACCGTTGACTTCGACAAGGCCGGCCAGAAAATGGTGCTCGACAGCTTCATCCAGGCCGGGTGAGGCCCGTCCCGCCGACCAAGCCCGGACGTTTCAGGGCGGCAGGGTCGGCCGGCTTCGCCCCTGCGGGCGGGGAGGATCGTGATCGTGCCGGATGCCGCGTCATCGCGTCTCCCCCGTCCCGAACCTGATGCATCCGCGCCAGCCGCGCGGCTTTTTCGAAGCCCCCTTGCCCACCGTCACCCCTTGGTCACACCCGGCGCGCATTCGTCGGATGCGAATCGCACTGGTGCGCCAGTTGCATCGTGTATTCGGCCGCGCACGGATCGTCGTGACGCTCTCCACAGGCGGACGAGCGCGGGGCGGAACCTTCGGCCTGGGGCCGGTATTAAGTTTCGCAAACGAATAGAACCGGGAGCACGCAGGTAAACGGCAGTTCAGATACAGATCCAGGTTGGCTAGTCCCGTTGGAGTGTACATCCATGAAGAGACGCCGCGCACGACTTGAACTGGTTGAAGACCGCACGTCCCGCATTCACCGCACACGCTTCGACGAAGAACGCAACCTCGCGCCCATCCAGCCGCTCACCGAACGCCAGGCCGAGTATCTCGACGCCCTCGCCCGCTCCCCGCAGGTCATCGTCCTGGGGCCGGCCGGCACCGGAAAGACCTTCATCGCCGGCACCCGCGCGGCGGACCAGCTCCGCCAGCGCCGGATCGCCAAGGTCGTCATCACCCGCCCGAACGTGCCCTCGGGCCGGTCCCTCGGCTACTTCCCCGGCACGCTGGAAGAGAAGATCGCCCCCTGGGTCGCCCCGCTGACCGAGGCCATGAAGGAGCGCATGGGCGCCGCCGCCTTCGAGATCGCCCTCAAGACCGGCGACATCGAGATCGTCCCCTTCGAGGTGATGCGCGGGCGGACCTTCAAGAATTGCCTCGTGATCCTCGACGAGGCCCAGAACACCACGATCAACGAGATCAAGATGTTCCTGACCCGGATCGGCGACGATTGTCAGGTCATCATCAACGGCGATGTGTCGCAGACCGACCTGCGCGAGACCTCGGGCCTGCGCACCGTCATGCACATGGTCAAGAGCCGGATGATGCCGATCCCGGTGGTGGAGTTCACCCGCAACGACATCGTGCGTTCGGGAATCTGTGCCGAATGGGTGAAGGCCTTCGAGGAAACGAATCTCTGACTTGGCAGTTGATGGCGGCGGGTCCTCGCAGACCCGCCGTGCCGCCCCGCGGCACGAGACGACTCTCCGCACCTCCCGTCCGGGAGGAGGAACCGGGCACCCGACCCGGCCACCAGAAAATTGGAGTCTCCTCGTGAGGAAACTGACCTTCGCCTTTGCCGTGCTGGCCTCCCTGGGCGGCGCCGCCCTCGTCCAGCCGGCCTCGGCGGCTCCGGCGATGCCCGGCGCCGTCACGGCGCCCGACGCCGTGACCCATGTCCGCATGACCCCGATGGAGCACCGCATGATGCACCGCCGGATGGAGCGCCGCATGATGCACCGCCGGATGGAGCGCCGCATGATGCATCACCGCATGCATCGCCGCATGATGCGCCACATGTGATCAGCCGGCGAAGCGGGGGCCTCGCGCCTCCGCCTCGCCGTCCCGGACCGACCGGGCGTTGCTCCCCATCGCGAAGATTCCTATTTCGTCCTCTCGAATCGCGCCGTCAGGCGGCCGCCGCGGCAGCCGGCCGATCCGGGAGACCTCGATGCCCCCCTCCAATCGACTGTTCGACGACCTCGCCCGCCTGATGACCGACGCGGCCGGCGCCGCGCAGGGCGTCCGCCGCGAGGCGGAGACCGTGGCCCGGGCGCAGCTCGAACGCGTCATCCGCGACCTCGACATCGCCTCGCGCGAGGAGCTCGACGTGCTCCGCGACCTCGTGACTCAGCTGCAGGCGCAGAACGAGGCCCTGTCGGCCCGTATTGCGGCCCTGGAGGCGAAATCCGGTGCCGCCGGAGCGGGCGCCGCGGGCCTGAGTGAGGCCGTCTGAGTCTCCGCGGCAACGCCCCCGGCTTTTACACAGGAAGCCGCGGCGACGATCCGGTTTCCTGTTCACCGATTGTGACCTGCACTTTGTGTCGCGAGTCACGGCCGGTCTATAGTCGGGCATAGGGTGATTCGGGGGCTGCAGGGCGATGTCCGCAGAGCTTCGACAGTCGATCGCATCACCACCGGCCTAGATCTGCCGATCGTTCCAGTTCTCGGAGTGTTCTCACGCTCCGGTTTCGCGTCACCGTCACGTCGGGCCGGATCTCGTCCGGGCCGTCCTTTTGGATCGTCATGCCGCTTCTCAACGTCGACTTCCACGACCCGGACCGGAACGAGCATCCGCTCGACGTCGTCGAGCGGCTGGCCTCCCTGCGCGATTGGATCTTCGACCGGGCCGAGACCGACGAGATGTCGGTCACGAGCCCCGGCCGGTGGACCGACTACAACGTGGCCTTCACCTGGATCGAGGATGTCGAGGCGCTTCACGTCGCCTGCGCCTTCGACCTCAAGGTGCAGGAGCGGCAGCGCACCGAGGTGATGCGCCTGATCGCGATGATCAATGAACAACTGTGGGTCGGCCATTTCGACCTTTGGACCACCGACAATGTCGTGATGTTCCGGCACGCCCTGCTGCTGACGGGGGGCGCGGTGCCGACCCACCCGCAATGCGCCACCATGATGAAGACCGCGGTGGACGCCTGCGAACGCTACTTCCAGGCGTTCCAGTTCGTGCTCTGGGCCGGCAAGAGCGCCCGCGAAGCGCTGGACGCTGTCCTGTTCGAGACCGAAGGCGAGGCGTGACCGGCCCGATGCCGATGCCCGCCTCGCTGGTCCTGGCCGGGGCCGGCAAGATGGGCGGCGCGATGCTGGCGGGCTGGCTGGATGCTGGCCTCGACCCGCGCCGGACAACGATCATCGACCCCGTGCCGTCCGGCGCGATCGTGGACCTCTGCACCGAACGGGGCATCGCCCTGAACCCCCCGGCCCCCGAGCCCGGCGCCGTTCTGGTCCTCGGCATCAAGCCGCAGGGTCTGGAGACGGCCGCCCCGGGGCTCGACCGGCTGATCGGCCGCGACACGCTCCTCGTCTCGATCCTGGCGGGCAAGACCATCGCGGATCTCCGCGCCCGCCTGCCGCGGGCGCGGGCCGTCGTCCGGGCCATGCCGAACCTGCCGGCGAGCATCGGCCGGGGCGCCACCGGCGCCTGCGCGAATCCCGAGGTCACGCCCGCGCAGCGCGCGGCCGCCGAGGCGCTGTTCGCGGCGAACGGCACGGTGGCGTGGCTCACCGACGAGGCGCAGATCGACGCCGTGACGGCGGTCTCGGGCTCCGGGCCGGCCTACGTGTTCCTGCTCGCCGAGACCCTGGCGGATGCCGGCATCGCGGCCGGCCTGGATCCCGACGTGGCCCGCAGCCTCGCCCGGGCGACGGTGGCGGGGGCCGGTGCGCTCCTCGACGCGGACCCCGCCGAGGCGGCGGACTTGCGCCGCAACGTCACCTCCCCCGGCGGCACCACGGCGGCGGCCCTCGACGTGCTGATGCGGCCGGACGGCCTCGGCGCGCTGATGCGGGAGGCCGTGGCGGCGGCCCGCAGACGGGCGGAGGACCTCGCCGGCTGACACGGTGCGGCGTCCGTGCGGCATGGCCGCGCGACGGCCCTGCCCTTCGCCGCCGGCTCGCCTACATGAGGCGTCACGACCGACAGACCGGGCGACCGATCCATGACCGAGAGCAGAGCCACTTCCAAGCGTCCCCGCAAGGGCGCGACGTCCCCCAAGGCGAGCAGCGCCCCCGAGAGCGCCGCCCCCGCGGCCTCCGCTCAGGATGGCGCGGCGCGGAGCGCCGGTGCGGCGCCGGAGGATAGCGCGCCGAAGCTGCCGCCCCGGGAGGCCGCCGTCGAGGCTCTGATGCGGCTCGCCGCCGAGCAGCCCTGGAACGACATCGAGGTGAGCGACATCGCCCGGGAGGCGGGTCTGACGCTCGCCGAACTGCGCGACCTGTTCCCGTCGAAGGGCGCCGTGCTCGGCGGCCTGACCCGCATCATCGACCGCAAGGTCCTGGAGGGCGATCTCGCCGGCCTCGAGGAGGAGCCCACCCGCGAGCGGCTGTTCGACGTTCTGATGCGCCGCATCGATGCGATGGAGCCCTACAAGCCCGCCCTGCGCCGGATCGCCTACGCGCTGCGCGGCGAGCCGCTGTCGATGCTGGCGCTGAACGGCGTGATGCTGAACTCGCACCGTTACATGCTGGCGGCGGCCGGGATCGACACCGAAGGCCCCCTCGGACAGCTCAAGCTGCAGGGCGTGGTCATCGCTTTCGCCCGCGTGACCCAGGTCTGGCTCGACGACGACGACCCGGCCCTGGCCCGGACGATGGCGAAGCTCGACAAGGAAATCCGCAACGGCGAGCGCGTCATGGAACGCGCCGAGGATGTCCGTCGGTTGACGGCGCCCCTGCGCGCCCTCGGCCGCTCCTTCCTCGATCGACGCCCCCGCGAGCGGCGGACGCGCGACGGCGACGAGACCGACACCGCCGCCATCTAGGCCGCCCTGGCCTTCACGCCGCCTGTATGTCGTCGAGGAAGCTGTCGACCTCGCGCTTGACCGTCAATGACTGGGTGGCAAGCTCGGACGCAGCGCTCTGGACCTGCGCGGCTGCGCTGCCGGTCTCGCGGGCGGCGGCCAGCACGCGCGTGACGTTGGCCGACACATTCTCCGTGCCCCGCGCCGCTTCACCGGCATTGCGCGAGATCTCGCTCGTGGCGGCCGTCTGCTGCACCACCGTCGCGGCGATGGCGCCGCTGATCTCGTTCACGGCGGCGATCGTGCGGCCGATCTGGGCCATCGCCTCCGCGGCCTGCCCCGAGGCCGCCTGGATCGCGGCGATCTGGCCGCCGATCTCCTCGGTGGCCCGCGCCGTCTGCGAAGCGAGCTCCTTCACTTCGGAGGCCACGACGGCGAAGCCGCGCCCCGCCTCGCCGGCCCGCGCCGCCTCGATGGTGGCGTTGAGGGCCAGCAGGTTGGTCTGGTTCGCGATGCCGGAGATCATGATCACGGCAGCGCCGATCTGCTCGGCGGCGGCGCGCAGGCTCGCCATGGCGGCGTTGGTCGCCTCGGCCTCGTGGGCGGCGTGACCGGCCACCTCGTTGGAGCGCACGACCTGCCGCTCGATCTCCTGAAGCGAGGAGACCATCTCCTCGGCGGCCGCCGCGACGGTCTGGACATTGGCCGAGGTCTGCGCGGCGGCCGAGCTCGACGTCACCGCCTGACTGTTGGTGTTGTCGGCCACCCGGGTCATCGCCTGCGCGGTCGCGTCGAGTTCGCTGGTCGCCGCCGTGACGATGGCGAGCGAGGCGGCGATCTTCGCCTGGAAGGCTTGGACGCGCTGCTCGACCCGCTCGGCCCGGCGCAGGCGAGCCTCCCGTTCGGCGGCCTGCGCCGCCTCGAGTTCCGCTCGGGCGACCGCGTTCTGCCGGAAGATGTCGACGGCCTTGGCCATCGCGCCCATCTCGTCGGCCGCGTCGCGGTACGGCACCACGACCTGAAGGTCGCCGCCGGCCAGCCGCGTCATCGCCTCCGTCATGCCGGCGATCGGCCGGATGATGCTGCGGGCCAGCATGAAGGCCAGGACGCCCCCGAGGAGCAGGGCCGCGCCGACGAGGCCGATCAGGATGTAGCGGGCCCGTGACGCGGCCGACGCGGTCTCCCGGGAAATCCTCTCGCCGGCGGCCACGATCCGGTCGCGCAGCGCGATGCCGAGCCGTTCGATCGCGTCGGTGTGGGGCTTGATCCCGGTTTCGAACGTCGCCTTTGCCGAAGCCACCGCCTGATCGTACGCACGGAAGCCGGTCGCGGCGGCGACCAGCGCGTCGCGAACGGCCCTGACCTGCTGCGCGAAGACCGCGCCGCCCTGCGTGTCCTTGAACGCATCCAGGACCGCCAGAGCCTGCTCGACCCGCTGCTCGAAGGTGCTGCGGTCCTGCGGATCCAGGCCGATCACGAAGCGGGCCGATGCGATGCGGGACCGCAGGACGGCATTCTCGATGTGCTCGATCCGCGCCAGCATTGCCTCGCCGCCTCGGGCGCGCACGTCCGCGAGCAGGTTTCCGAGAAGAACGGTGAGTGTATTGCCGGTCTCGTAGAGTTTCGCCCTGGCTTCACGCAGGGTCGCGCCCGAGGCCGCGAGGCGCTCCAGCTCCGGCTTCATCGCGCGGGCGGCTTCCCGCACGTCGTCGTACAGCTTCCGCCCGCCGTCGGTCATGGCCAGCGAGAAGTACTTGTCGCAGGTCTGCTCGATCGCCCGCCGGGCCTGCTCCATCGCGACGATCAGATCGGGATCCGGCTGGATCCGGTACCGTTCGGCGGTTCCGATGAGGCGTGCGGCGTGACCGTCGATCATCAGGACCGATTGCGCACCCCGCTCCACCCGCTCCCGGAGCGCGTGGTCTTCGCTGATCACTCCTTGCTGGTAGATCGCGAATGCACCGATGATACCCGTGATCATGACGAGCATCGCAAATCCCGCGTAGAGGCGAGAGCGTATCCCAGTTCTCACAGGCGCATCTTCCACAGAACAGGCCAAGTTCTCGGCCGAACGATAGACGCAGCAATCATGACAACATCGTGTCACGCAATCAAGTTCAACTTGTACTATAGATATTTGGCGGCAATATCTCGAGATATATTTGATATTCAGGCCAGGCAAGTCAGCCGCAGACGCAGGGCGGCACGCGCAAACGGCAATCGGGGCGTTCTCGTCGCGATGGACCAGTTCTGACAACGCGTCCTGGGCTGCCAGAAAGCTTCGCCTTGCGCGTGTCCGCTGCTGAGCCGCGCTAAGACTGCGCGCTCATCCCTCTTTCACCGGATCACGCGGCCGCTGCATTTGGATTGCCGTGCGGCCCGGCCTGCGTTGCTGACATCGAGCGGGCCGTCCCGATTGCAACAGTCCCGAACCGGCACGGAGGCGCGGCAACGTCGTGAGTCGCGTCGGCCGCGATTCGCTCGACGCCTTGCGAGGCCCCTCAGGCCGTCGCGCCGGACCTCAGGCCGCGCGGTTCGCCAGCGCCTCGCGCATCATCGTGGCGACCATGCCGTTCTGAAGCTGGTCGCGCGGGACGCGCAGCGCGTCGGGCACGCGGGCCGACGCCTCCGGCTCCATCGCGTCCACCGGGTCGCTGGCGAGGATGATGCGCAGGGCCGGGCGCAGGGCCCGCGCCTCGACGGCGAGCTGCGCGCAGCACAATCCCCCCTGGAGCGCGGTATCCACCACGATCACATCCACGGGGAGGCCGAGGGCCAGCACCGTCATGGCGTCGACGCCGCGATCGCAGGCGGTGACCTGATAACCCAGCATCCGGACTTGCGCGGAGACCTCGTCGCGCCAGCGCTTGTGGCAGCCGACCACCAGAACCTGGATTCGATAGCAGCTGCCCTGGGGAAGGCTGCCCGAGGCAGTCTCGACGTCGGCTGGGGGCATTCCGCACTCGACCTCGCGCTGACTTTGCGATGCAGCATGCTAGGCTGGGATGCAATCCACACGCAAGCCCGACGCCGTGATACCGCCGTATTCGGCGCCGTCGGTGCACAAAACCGAAGCAGCTCGAAGCGTGGCCATAGGCTGAGCACACGGTTGACGCCGCAGGGGTCGCGCGGGCAACACCGGGCGGCCGCGGAACCTGAGCCGCGCGTGCCGGAGCCTGAGCCGATGTCATCCGCGAAAGCCCCTCCCGTCTCCCCGCTGGCGCCCACCGCGATGCCCGAGCTGCCCCCCCTGCCGGGCGTGCGCATCGCCACCGCTCAGGCGGGGATCCGCTACAGCGGCCGAACCGACGTGCTCTACGTCGCGCTGGAATCCGGCACCCGGGCCGCGGGGGTGTTCACCCGGTCGAAATGTCCCTCGGCGCCGGTGGATTGGTGTCGCGACGCCCTGGCCGACGGATCCGCGCGGGCGCTGGTGGTCAATTCGGGCAACGCCAACGCCTTCACGGGCCGGCTCGGACGCGACGCGGTGGCGCGCACCGTCGAGATCGCCGCGCAGGCGGCGGGCTGCCGCACGGGGGAGGTGTACGTGGCGTCGACCGGCGTGATCGGCGAGCCGCTTCCGGCGGAGCGGTTCGAGGGCGTGCTCGCGGAGTGCGCGGCCCGGGCCGAGGATGGACCGGCCGCCTGGAATGCGGCGGCCCGCGCGATCATGACCACCGACACGTTCCCGAAGCTCGCCACCCGCACGGCCGAGATCGCCGGCGTGCCCGTGACCATCAACGGGATCGCCAAGGGCGCCGGCATGATCGCCCCCGACATGGCGACGATGCTGTCCTTCGTCTTCACCGACGCGGCCCTGCCGCAGGACGTGCTGCAGGCGCTCCTCTCGGCGGGCACGAAGACGAGCTTCAACTGCGTGACGGTGGACGGCGACACGTCCACCTCCGACACGCTGATGCTGTTCGCCACCGCCAGGGCCGGCCATCCGGCGATCACGGATCCCGCCGACCCGCGTCTTGCCGGCTTCCGGGAGGCGCTCGACGGCCTGCTGATCGAGCTGGCCCAGCTCGTCGCCAAGGATGGTGAGGGCGCGCGCAAGTTCGTCACCGTGCGGGTCACCGGCGCCGAGAGCGACGCCTCCGCGCACCGCATCGCGATGTCGATCGCCAACTCGCCGCTGGTGAAGACCGCGGTGGCCGGCGAGGATGCCAATTGGGGCCGCGTCGTGATGGCCGTGGGCAAGGCCGGCGAGCCCGCCGACCGCGACCGGCTCGCGATCTGGTTCGGCGACGTCCGGGTGGCCGTCCAGGGCGCCCGCGACCCCGATTACAGCGAAGCGGCTGCCAGCGCCGTGATGCGCGAACCGGAGATCGAGATCCGGGTCGATCTCGGCCTGGGCGACGGCAATGCCCGCGTCTGGACCTGCGACCTGACCAAGGCCTATGTCGAGATCAACGGGGATTACCGCTCGTGAGGGCCATCCTGTCCGGCGCCCTGCTGGTCACGGTCCTGGCGGCCCCGGTTCAGGCCGACGACGCGGCGTGCAAGCGGCATATCAGCGTCGTCGGACGCGCGGCGGAGACGCGGGCACCGGACTTCGCCGAGGTGACCGTCGGCATTGAGGCGCGCGCCGCGACCGCGGCAGCCGCCCTCGACGCGGCCTCGAAGGCGGTGTCCGGCGTCTCGGCGCAGGCCCGTGCCCTCGGGGTCCCGCCGGCCGATATCGGGACGGCCGCCGTCACCCTGCAGACGGCGACCCGCACCGTCGCCCGGCCCGGAGGCGCCGTGACCGAGGAGCCCGACGGCTACCGCGCCAGCAACCTCGTCACGGTCCGCCTCGCCGATATGGACCGCCTCGGCGACCTTCTCCGGCAAGCACTGGACTCCGGGGCGAACCGCATCGACGGCGTGAGCTTCGGACTGCGCGACCCGGACAAGAGCGAAGCAGCCCTTCAGGTCGCGGCGACCCGGGACGCCCGGAGCCGGGCCGAGGCGCTCGCCGAGGCGGTCGGGGCCAAGCTCGGCGCGCTCTGCACGCTGACCACCACGGTCGGGACACCGTACCGCCCGGCGCTGGAGATGGCCCGCGCGGCACCGATGGCCGCCAAAGGGCGACGGGTGCCGATCGAGGCGGGCACGATACAGATGTCCTCCGAGGTCTCGGCCGCTTTCGCGGTGGCGCAATGAGCGGGCTCGAAGGCGGCGCGCTGCGCCTGCTCCTGGTGGTCGCCGTGGCCCTCGTCGACGTCGACGGCCGGGTGCTGGTGAGCGAGCGTCCGGCGGGCAAGCAGCTCGCCGGCCTGTGGGAGTTCCCCGGCGGCAAGGTCGAGCCCGGCGAGCGCCCCGAGCAGACCCTGATCCGGGAGCTCGCCGAGGAACTCGGCATCCGGGTCGAGGAGCCCTGCCTCGCGCCGCTGACCTTCGCCAGCCATGCCTATCCGGACTTCCACCTTTTGATGCCGCTCTACGTCTGCCGGCGCTGGACCGGCACGCCGCGCCCGATGGAGGGACAGGCGCTCAAATGGGTCCGGCCGAAGGCGCTGCGCGATCTCGCCATGCCGCCCGCCGACGCGCCGCTGATCCCGTTCCTGGTCGACCTGCTGGGAAGCTGAACGCCTCACGGTCCGGGTCGCTCGGTCCCGGTCCGCTCCGTCATCGCGAGCGCAGCGATCCAGGGTAGCGAGAGGCCAACCCGCGTCCCGCGGCCTGGATGGCCGCCCTCCGCTCGAAGACGGCGGAGCCTCGGCGGGTTCGTTCTTCGGGCGTGGCCCGCGCCCGGCCCTCACAAGGCCAGAATACCCTCTACGACCTCCTGCACGGCGAGCGCCTCCGCGAAGGTGGCGAGGGGGTGGGGTTCGCCGCGGGCCATCCGGACGACGCCCTCGAGCTGTCGCCGGAGGGTGATCGGCCGCAGCCGCTCGTTGGGGATCGCGTCCGGCTCCGGCTCGAAGCGCCCGTCGGCGCCCCGACGCTCCGCGATGGCCCAGTCGCGCAGCCGGACGGCGCCCGCATCGCCCTCCAGCGTCCACGTGTTGTGGTCGTCGGCCTCGACGCCCCCGACCCTGCCGGTCAGGGTGACGGGAATCCCACCCGCGGTGAGCGTCACGTCGATCGCGCGCTCGGACCGGCCCGACTCCGGGAACGCGATCCGTCCCGCGAGACCCTGGAGCGGGCCGAGCTGGCGGCGGGCCAGGAACAGGAAATGCGAGACCACCTCGCGGGTGAAGCCGCCCTCCGCCCGGGCGTCGAGCCAGTGCGCGGCGTCGGCCTGCCAGGGGCGCGGCCAGCGAGCGAATGCCACCGCGATGGTGAGCGCCCGGGGCGTGCCGACCGCGCCCGCCTCGATCCAGCGCTCGATCGTCGCCACGCCCGGCGACGAGGCGAACGGGAAATTGACCGCGCCGGCACCCGTGGTGTCCGCCACGAAGGCGCGGGCATCGGCCAGATCGATGGCGAGCGGCTTCTCGCAGAAGACGCTCCGGCCGGCGGCCAGGGCGGCGCGGGCATAGCCGAGATGCGAGGCGGGCGGCGAGGCGACGTAGACGCAGTCGCTGGCCGCCACGACCGCGGCGGCGTCGGCCACGCGCGGCACCGCCGGGAAGGCCGCGCCGATCCGGGCCAGGGCCTCCGGAGCCGGATCCCAGATCGCCGCGACCCGCACGGGCGAATCCGCCGCCCCGTGGATCGCGCCGAGCAGGCGCTCGCCCATGATGCCCGCGCCGATGATCCCGAGGGCGAGGGGTGCGTCGGAGGTCGGCATGCGAGGATCCGTGCGGAGGTTCGGGTCTGACGGACCGCGGCGTGCGGCCCGTCGCAGGCTTTAGGAGCCCGGACCCGCGCGGGAAAGGCCGCCGGTCTCCTCAACCTTGGATGAAGGCGAGCAGGTCTGCGCTGAGCCGGTCCTTGTGGGTGGCGGCCAGCCCGTGCGGGGCGCCCGGATACTCCTTCAGCACGGCGTTCGGCACGAGCTTGACGGCGGCGCGCGCCGCGGCGTCGATCGGCACGATCTGGTCGTCGTCGCCGTGCACGAACAGGGTCGGCACGTCGATGCGCTTCAGGTCCGCGGTAAAGTCGGTCTCCGAGAAGGCCGCCACGCAGGCGTGCACGTTCCGCAGGCCGGCCATCATGCCCTGCATCCAGAACGTGTCCCGCAGACCGTCGCTGACAGCGGCGCCCGGTCGGTTGGCGCCGTAGAAGGGGCCGCTCAGGTCCTTGAAGAACTGGGATCGGTCGCGGAGGACCGAGTCGCGGATGCCGTCGAACACCTCCCTGGGCTGGCCGCCCGGATTCGCGGGGGTCCGGACCATCTGGGGCGTCACGGCCCCGACCAGCACCGCCTTGGCGATGCGCGCCGTGCCGTGCCGCCCGATGGTGCGGGCGACCTCGCCGCCACCGGTGGAGTGGCCGACCAGCACCGCGTCGCGCAGGTCGAGATGGGCGATCAGCCCGGCGAGATCGTCCGCATAGGTGTCCATGTCGTTGCCGGACCAGGGCTGCTCGGAGCGACCGTGCCCCCGGCGGTCATGGGCGATGACCCGGAACCCGTGCTGCCCGAGGAACAGCATCTGGTCCTCCCAGGCGTCGCCGTTGAGCGGCCAGCCGTGGCTGAAGACCACCGGCTGCCCGGTGCCCCAATCCTTGAAGTAGATCTGCGTGCCGTCCTGCGTGGTGAAGTAGGGCATGGTGGTCTCCCGATAGTGGCAACAGTCGAAGGACGGGTCAGGCCCGGCCCTGCCGCGCGTCGAGGCTGAACGGACCGGCCCCGAAGGCCGCGACCTGGAGCAAGCCGCCGGCCATGGCGAGGTTCTTCAGGAAGTGGAACATCTGGTTCTGGTCGCCGAGGGCCGCGTGGAAGGTCACCGCGGTGGCGACCGCGAAGAGTGCGAGGATCAGGGCGACGAGCCGGGTGCGGTAGCCGGCGATGAGCAGCAGCCCGCCGACGACCTCCACGCTTGTCGCCGCCGCGTAGGCGAGCGGCGGCAGCGGCAGATGGGCGGCCTCGATGGTGGCGAGCGTCGCGGCGGGGGCGGCGAGCTTGCCGGCGCCACTCACGAGAAAGATCGCGCTCATCAGGACCCGGCCGGCCACCGGCAGCAGGGCGGTCGCGCCGGGAGAGGAAATCGGGGACATCGTCAATCGCTCCATCCTGTCGTCAGTTGCGGAATCAGGCCGCTTCGGGGCGTGGGAGGCTGCGAAGCCATGCGAGGGCCTGACTGACATCGGCCTGCGACAGGCCGTGGCCGGCCGGCAGGATCCTATGCTCCACGCGCGCCCCGGAGGCGGAAAGCTGCTGCGCGAGGCGCCTTGCATTCTCGACGGGTACGATCGGGTCCATCGCCCCGGAGAGGATCAGGACCGGCCGGCCCGCGAGGTCCGCGGCCGGGGGCTCGGCGAACGGCACCATCGGGCGGATCAGCACGGCACCCGTCAGGGTCTCCGGCCGGAGCATCAGCAGCGAGGCGGCGATGTTGGCGCCGTTCGAGAATCCCAAAGCCAGGGGGGCCCCGAGGCCGTACCGTGCCCGGGACGCCGCCACGAAGGCGGCGAGGTCGCCGGTGCGCCGACGGAGATCCGCCTCGTCGAAGACGCCTTCGGCCAGGCGCCGGAAGAAGCGCGGCATGCCGTTCTCGCTGACGCCGCCGCGCGGCGCGAGCAGGGCGGCCTCCGGCGCGACCATGCGGCCGAGGGGCAGGAGGTCGTTCTCGTCGCCGCCGGTCCCGTGCAGCAGCAGCAGGGGACGCGCGGTGTCGGGACCGGGCTCGAAGCGGTGGATGAAGCCGGTGGTATCCTGGGTCATGATGGCCTCACGGCTGATGGGGCGCGGTCCCGCCCCGCACGGATGCGGGGCGGGCATGATGGTGTCGCGGCTCAGGCGACCTTGGGCAGGACGGCCTCGATCTCGGCCCGGTGCGGCTCCAGGCCGGCGGGGAGCTTGAGCGCCTGGCCGAGGGCCTCGATCGGCTCGTCCACCGCGAAGCCGGGCGCGTCCGTGGCGATCTCGAACAGCACGCCGCCGGGCTCGCGGAAGTAGACCGAGCGGAAGTACTGCCGGTCGCGCTGCTCCGTGACGTGCAGGCCCCGCGCCGCGAGCGCCTGCCCCATCGCAGCCTGCGCGGCGTCGTCCGCCGCCCGGAATGCGATGTGGTGGACCGAGCCCGCCCCCGGCCGTCCGGGCAGGAAGCCGCCCACCGCCCGCAGGGTGACGAGCCCGCCGAGTTCGGCGCTGCCCGCGAAGCGGATCAGGCTGCCCTCGCGGCCGACCTCCTGCAGGCCGAGCACCTCCGTGAGGATCGCGGCCGTGGGCTCGGCCCTGTCGAGGAGCAGCGTCACCCCGTGGAGGCCGCGGATCGCGTGCTCGGCCGGTACCTCGCTCGACGCCCAGCCCTCCGCATCGCCGACATCGACGCCCACCAGGGCGAGCATCATGCCATCCGGATCGCGGAATCGCAGGGTCGGCGCGCCGAAGACCTGAACGAGCGGCTCGTGGGCGACGCCCTTCTCGATGAAGCGATGGGTCCACCAGCCGATGGAGGCGCGGGGAACCCGGAAGGCGGTCTCCTGGGTCTCGCCGATCCCGACGCGGCCCGGCGCGGCGTGCTCGATGGGGAAGAAGGTCAGGATCGTGCCCGGGCGCCCGGCCGCATCGCCGTAATACAGGTGATAGGTGCCCGGATCGTCGAAGTTGACGGTCTTCTTCACCAGACGCAGCCCGAGGACGCGGGTGTGGAAGTCGAGGTTGCGGAGGGCCGGGCCGGAGAAGGCCGTGACATGATGGAGGCCGGTCTGAACCATGGCGATGTCTCCCGACAGGCCACCGCGGAGGGCGGCGTGTTTCGATGACGGGAATGTGCCCCTTGCCATGTCTCGCGAAAATAGAAACGATGGAAACCTATCGTTTCTGGAAATGACCGATGCGATTGCCCGATTTCGAGGCCTGGGCGGTGTTCGCTAAGGTGGTGGAGACCGGCACCTTCGGTCGGGCTGCCACGGAGCTCGGCCTGTCGAAGGCCACGGTCTCGAAGGCGGTGAGCCGGCTCGAGGTCCGGATCGGTGCCCGTCTGTTCAACCGCACGTCCCGGAAACTCGCCCTCACGGCGGCTGGGCAAGGCGCCAAGGACAGCGCCGCACGCATCCTGGCCGAAGGTGAGGCCGCCGAGGCCCTCGCGACGGCGAGCGCCACAGAGCCGCGCGGCCTCGTGCGCCTCGCCGCGCCGATGACCTTCGGGGTGATGCACGTGGCGCCGATTCTGCCGGCCTTCCTGCAGCAATACCCCTCCGTTTCGGTCGACCTGCACCTGTCCGACGCGGTCGTCGACTTGGTCGGGGGCGGATTCGATGCTGGGCTGCGCATCGCCGCCCTGCCCGACTCATCGCTGCGGGCGCGCCGGCTCTGCGGGATCCGCCGCTCGCTGGTGGCCACGCCCGCCTATCTCGACCGGCACGGCAGGCCCGAACATCCGGACGATCTCGTCCATCACACCTGCCTCGGCTACGCCTACCTGCCGACGCCCGATCGCTGGCGATTCGTGGACGGAGCCGGGACCGAGGCCGTCGTGGTGCCCGCGGGCCAGCTTCGGGCGAACAATGCCGAGGCCCTGACACCGGCGCTTCGGGCCGGTCTCGGCCTCGCCCTGCAACCGGACTTCATGATCTGGGAGGACCTCGAGGCCGGGCGCCTCGAACGGGTGCTGCCCGCTTGGTCGCCGCCCCCGATCGCGCTGCATCTCGTCATGCCCCCCGGCGATCCGAGGCCGGCGCGGGTGACGGCGCTGATCGCATACCTGGGGCAGACCCTCGCCCAGTCGCCTTGGGCCGATCCGCACCACCGGCGCGATCCGCCAGAACGATAGGCCGCGCGACGGGGCCGTGCCCCACCCGGTTTCGGTCCTGGTTTTCGCAATCTGGATCAGTGCCGTCCACGTCGGCGTGCGTTATCGGCGAACAGCAGGCGAGTCGCATGATGTCCCTGCCGGCGGAATGACATCGCGGGCGGGGGCCGAGACGTACAACCAAACCGCAGGGGCCCGTAAATTTGCAACCTCAAGTTCGATCAGGACAATCTGGCATTGGACATGCGAGCGTTTCCGCGGCATGACGGTGTCCTGCATAAATGTATACATTCGGCGAGGCGTTGATGTCCCCTGCGGTCCCCGGACGACCGGCGCCAGATCGGCTGCGGCACAAGACCGTGTCCGCGGCCGTCGCGGACTCGTTGCGTCAGCAGATCCTGAACGGGGACCTGCCGCCCGGGGTGCAGCTTCGCCAGGATGCCCTGGCTGAGGAATTCGGGATCAGCCGGATCCCGATCCGCGAAGCTTTGCTCCAGCTGGAAGCCAGTAATCTCGTGAAGATCATGCCGCATCGGGGTGCGGTCGTGACGGGCCTGTCGCTGCAAGAGGTCGAGGACATCTTCCAGCTGCGCGTCCAGCTGGAGCCGCAATTGCTGCTGCTATCGGCCCCTCATCTGTCGCACGACGAGATCCGGGATCTCGACGCGCTCGCGCAGGAGTACGGCGCGGCGCTGGAGACGGGCGAGGTCCTCCGATGGGGCGACCTGAACAGCCGTTTCCATCTCGACCTGCTCCGCCACGCCAATCGCCCGCGGTCGCTGACGATCGTGTCCGGGCTGCTGCAGGATTGCGAACGGCCGACGCGGCTGCAGATCTCGACCTCCAACGACGCGACCCGCGCCCTCAGCGAACATGCGCAGATCCTCGACCTGTGCGAGGCGCGCAGGTTTGAGGAGGCCGCGGCCTGCCTGCGCGGCCATATCGAGCATGTCGGCACTTCCCTCATCGCCCTCTACCGGCGTGCTCTCGCCCGGGCTTGATCGGACCTGGCGAAGCCGTGCGCCCCGGTGCATCCGGCCGACTCAGTCCGGCTTGGACGCCCGACCGCCGATCCGACCCGGCAGACGGGTCAGGCGATCCTTCATCTCGAGCACCTTCTGGACCTTTGCGCCGAGGGTGAGGAGCTGGACGAGGCGCTCTGTTTCGAGGCGGCGCACGTCGGCGTACCAGCCCGCGAACAGCTCGAAGAGGTCATGCATCTCCTTGAGACGCTCCTGGGCGTGCCGCTCCTCCTCGGTGGCGGCGTCCTGCATCAGGAGCTCGCGCAGGAGGGTCAGCGTCGGATCGACTTCCCGCTTCTTGCGCTCCTCGACCAGCGTCCGGACGATCTGCCAGATGTCCTCGGGCGTCGTGAAGTAGTCGCGCCGGTCGCCCGGCCGGTGCTGGAGGCGCACGAGATTCCAGGCCTGCAGTTCCTTCAGGCCCATGCTGACGTTGGAGCGCGACACGCCGAGCCGTTCCACGATCTCGTCGGCGTTGAACGGCCGCTCGGCCACGAACAGCAGGGCGTAGATCTGCCCCACGGTCCGGTTGATGCCCCAGCGCGAGCCCATCTCGCCGAAGTGCAGCACGAAGGTCTGGACGAGGGGAGGCAGCTGCACGGCGAGGGTCCGACGCGGGGAAGGTACGGGGTCGCCCCCGGCTTATCAGGACTTGAGCCAGAACCGGAGAAGCGTCGCCACGAAGGCGAGGCCGACGACGCTCGAGGCCCAGAGCACCGCGAACCAAGCGAGGCGCTTCCAGAGGGGTTGTGCCGATGCGGGTGCCATCAGTGATATCCGTGCGCGTCGACCTTGCCGCGGAAAACCCAGTACGCGTACGCGGTGTAGGATAGGATGATCGGGATCAAAACCGAGGCGCCGGCGAGGAGAAAGATCTGGCTCGCCTCGGGAGCGGCCGCCTGCCAGATCGTGATCCGGCCCGGCACGACGTCGGGGAAGATGCTGATGCCCAGCCCCAGGAAGGTCAGGGCGAACAGGCCCAGCGCAATCAGGAAGGGCGCCCGCTCGGCCCCGCTGCGCAGAGCCCGCCACAGGGCATACGCGGCGAGCGCCACGAGCAGCGGCACCTGCGCGGTGACGAGCACGTTCGGCATCGCCAGCCAGCGCTCGGCGTAGCGGCCCTGGAGGAACGGCGTCACCGCACTGACGAGGGCGATGGCCGCGACCGTCGCCACGGTGAGGCCCAGGGCATAGCGCCGGGCCTGCGCCTGGAGCTGGCCCTCGGTGCGCATCACCAGCCACGTCGCCCCGAGCAGTGCGTAGGCGACGACCACGCTCGCGCCGACGAGGATGCTGAAGGGCGTGAGCCAGTCCCACCAGCCGCCGGCATAGGCCCGCCCCTCGACGGTGATGCCCTGCAGGAGGGCGCCCAGCGTGATGCCCTGGGCCAGGGCCGCCACCAGCGAGCCGCCCGCGAAGGCCACGTCCCAGGCGGCGCGGTGGCGGGGATCGCGCCAGCGGAACTCGAAGGCGACGCCGCGGAAGATCAGGCCGAGCAGCATCGCGATGATCGGCGCGTAGAGCGCCGGCAGGATCACCGCGTAGGCCAGGGGGAAGACGGCGAACAGGCCGCCGCCGCCCAGCACGAGCCAGGTCTCGTTGCCGTCCCAGACCGGGGCGACCGAGTTCATCGCGGTGTCCCGCTCCGCGCCGGGCCGCAGGAGGGGGAACAGGAGGCCGATGCCGAGATCGAAGCCATCCATGACGATGTAGGCGAAGACCGCGAAGGCGATCACGAACGCCCAGACCACCGTGAGGTCGAAGCTGTAGGCCATGGGTTCCTCACTCGGCCGGCTGGAGATGGCGGTCGGGATCGATCGCCGGGGCGGGGGTGAGGCCCGCCGTCCGGATCGGCACGCCGGGCTCGATGCCGCGCTCGCCGGCATGCGGGGGCTTGGCCATCAGGCGGAGGATGTAGGCGGTGCCCATGGCAAAGACCGCGAAGTAGATCACCACGAAGGCGGTGAGCGAGGCCGCCACCGCGGGCGCGTGGAGCGGCGAGGCGGACTGCGCCGTGCGCAGCAGGCCGTAGACCGTGTAGGGCTGGCGCCCGACCTCGGTGGTGATCCAGCCGGCCAGCACCGCCACGAAGCCGGCCGGGCCCATCGCCACCGCGAAGCGGTGCAGCGGCGGCCACGTGTAGAGCGTCCCGCGCCAGCGGGCGAGGAGGCTCAGGGCGCCGAGCAGCAGCATCAGCATCCCGAGACCGACCATGATGCGGAACGACCAGAACACGATCGGCACCGGCGGCCATTCCGCCCGCGGCAGGCTGTCGAGCCCCGTCAGGGGCGCGTTCGGATCGTGCTTCAGCACCAGCGAGGACAGCTTCGGAATCTCGACCGCGTAGCGGACGGTGCCGGTCTTCTGGTCGGGCAGGCCGAACAGGATCAGCGGCGCGCCGTCCGGGTGGCTCTGGTAGTGCCCCTCCATGGCCATGACCTTGGCGGGCTGGTGCTCCAGCGTGTTCAGGCCGTGCGCGTCGCCGGCGAGGATCTGGACCGGCGCCACCAGCGCGGCCATCCACATCGCCATCGAGAACATCGTCCGGGCAGCCGGATTGGACCGGTCGCGCAGGAGGTGCCACGCGCCGACCGCGCCGACCACCAGGGCGGTGGTGAGATAGGCGGCCAGCACCATGTGCACGAGGCGGAACGGGAAGGACGGGTTGAACACGATCGCCCACCAGTCGAGCGGCACGAACTGGCCGTCCGCGTTCGTGCCGTAGCCCGCCGGGGTCTGCATCCAGGAATTCACCGACAGGATCCAGAAGGCCGAGAAGAAGGTCCCGAACGCCACCATCAGCGTCGCGGCGAAGTGCAGCCGCGGCCCGACCTTCGTCATGCCGAAGAGCATCACGCCGAGGAAGCCCGCCTCCAGGAAGAAGGCCGACAGCACCTCGTAGGCCATCATCGGGCCCAGCACCGGGCCGGTCTTGTCCGAGAAGACCGACCAGTTCGTGCCGAACTGGTAGGACATCACCAGCCCCGACACGACGCCCATGGCGAAGGCGATCGCGAAGATCTTAATCCAGTACTTGAACAGGTCCATGAAGACCTGACGCCCGGTGGCGAGCCAAAGCCCTTCCAGCACGGCGAGGAAGCTCGCGAGGCCGATCGAAAAGGCCGGGAACACGATGTGGAAGGCCACCGTGAACCCGAACTGCATGCGGGCGAGGATCAGGGGATCGAGATTGGCGAGCACGTCGGGCCTCCGGCACTGAGCGCGACTCGGCATATAGCAATTTCAGAAATGCCTGAAAAGTCAGAATGCAGAACGGCCGCGCGTCGGGGCGGCCGCGCGCGTCGGCCTCCGGGGCTGATCCGGGCGACGCGCGGGTCTGGACGTCAGCGCTTGAACGCGGCAGGGTCGCGGCCTTCCCCACAGGTCGGGATCCTGCAGGCGCTCCGGTGCATGCCGCGCCACGGCACGCCGCGTCCCGACGCAAGCAGAGCACGCGCCGCCATGGCCGATATCCCCGCATCCGCCGCGCCCGTCGATCTCGCCTCCGCCCTCTCGGCGCGCATCCGCGGCATCGGGACGAGCCAGATCGGGCTGGTGGCGGATCGCGGGCGGGACGACCCGGAGGTCGTGAAGCTCTGGATCGGCGAGGGCGATCTGCCGACCCCGCCCTTCATCGTCGAGGCGGCCCACAAGGCGATGCTCGCCGGGCACACCCGCTACACGACCTCGCTGGGGCTGCCGGCGCTGCGCGCGGCGCTCGGCGCCTATCACGCCCGCCATTGGGACATGGAGATCCCGCCCGACCGGTTCGCCGTCACGGCGGGCGGCATGAACGCGATCATGCAGGCCGCCCAGGTGCTGCTGGAGCCGGGCGACGAGATGATCATCCCGTCCCCGGCCTGGCCGAATCTCGGCGAGGCGGTCCGCATCGCCGGCGGCATCCCGGTGACGGTCCCGTACCGCAGGCTGCCGGACGGACGCTTCGCGCTGCCGCTCGCCGATATCGAGGCGGCGCTCACCCCGCGCACCCGGGTGATCATGGTGAATTCACCCTCCAATCCAACCGGCTGGACCATGCCGCTGCCGGAGATGAAGGCCCTGCGCGACCTCGCCCGGGAGCGCGGCCTCTGGATCCTCTCGGACGAGGTCTACGCGCATTTCACCTACGGCAACCGGATCGCGCCGTCCTTCCTGCAGATCTGCTCGGAGGACGACCGGCTGATCGTCACCAACACCTTCTCGAAGAACTGGGCCATGACCGGCTGGCGCGCCGGCTGGGTGATCTATCCCCGTGGCCTCGCGCCCACCTTCGCCAAGCTCGGACAGTACAGCACCACCTCGATCCCGACCTTCGTCCAGCACGCTTGCATCGCGGCCCTCGAGGAGGGCGACGGCTTCATCCGCACCATGGTCGACCGCTGCGCCGAGGCCCGGGCGATCCTGATGGAGGGCTTGTCCCGTCTCCCGGGCGTCACGGTCGCACCGCCTGACGGGGCCTTCTACCTCATGGCCCGGATGGGCGGCGACGAGCCCAGCCTCGACCTGGCACTGCGCCTGCTGCGGGAGGCCAAGGTCGGGGTGGCGCCGGGGACCGCCTTCGGGCCGGAGGGCGAAGGTCTGGTCCGGATCTGCTTCGCCATCAGCCCGGCCCTGGCGCGAGAGGCGGTACGGCGGCTCTCGGGCGCACTCGGGACCCGCGACCCGGCCGCGTCGGCGCATTGAGCCGGGCGGGTTAGGCGGCCCCGCTCGCCTTGCACGCGCGGCGACGAAGCAGGGCGGTGATACAAGGCGGTGAAGCAGAGACGGTGAAGGCCTACGGGCCTTCCTTGCTCAGGGAGTCGCCTGTCCGAGGCCGCCGCGCCATCTCAGCGCCCCCAGCGCAGGACCAGCGCATCGTTCCGGCGGGCCAGTTCGATCAGCCCGGCGCGCGTGTCGGGGTGCAGCGGCTGGATCGGCAGCCGCGCGGTCTCGTGGGCGATCACCCCGCCCTCGGCCATCAGCGCCTTGCAGGCCAGCAGGCCGCATTGCCGGTTCTCGTAGTTGATCAGCGGCAGCCAGCGCGCGTAGGCGTCCATGGCCTCGTCCCGGCGGCCCGCCGCGTAGGCGTCGGTGATCTGCCGGATCCCGTCCGGATAGGCCCCGCCGGTCATCGCTCCGGTGGCGCCGGCATCGAGGTCGGCCATCAGGGTGATCGCCTCCTCGCCGTCCCAGGGGCCCACCACCGCTTCGCCGCCCAGCGCGATCAACTCGCGGAGCTTGGCTGCAGCCTGCGCGGTCTCGATCTTGAAATAGGCGACGTTGGCGATCTCCCGGGCCATGCGCGCCAGGAACGCGGCCGAGAGCGGCGTCCCCGAAACCGGAGCGTCCTGGATCATGATCGGGATCGAGATCGCGTCCGAGACCGCGCGGAAGAACTCGTAGATGCCGAGGTCCGGCACGCGGATCGTGGCCCCGTGATAGGGCGGCATGATCATCACCATGGCGGCCCCGGCCTCCTGCGCCAGCCGCGAGCGCTCGGCACAGACCTGCGTGGCGAAGTGGGTCGTGGTGACGATCACGGGCACGCGGCCGGCCACGTGCTCCAGCACGGCGTGCATGACGGTCTCCCGCTCCGCGTCGGTGAGGACGAACTGCTCGGAGAAGTTGGCGAGGATGCACAGGCCCTGGCTGCCGGCGTCGATCATGAAGTCGATCGCCCGGCGCTGCCCGTCGAGGTCGAGGGCGCCCGCGGCGTCGAAGACCGTCGGGGCGACCGGGAAGACGCCCCGGTAGGATTGGGCAGGCGAGGTCATGCGCGCTCCTTCCATCGAGAAGGCCGCGTTCCCCGGCGCGTGAATCGGTCCGGATTCGAGACCCGCTTCCTCCTAGCACGGAGCCGGCCTGTCCGCGGCCGCATCATATCCCCGGGACGATGCCCCTGTCGGTAGGCGTCCCGGGTTCCCCTTGATATGGGGAGCGCGGCCTTCCGGAGCGTGGCGCCATGCGGCGGCATGCTCTGACGGTCCATCAAGTCCCGGCCACGCGCTGGCCGCCCGAAACCTTTACTGCGTCCCGCGTCGACAGCTGAGAGCGACCTCGGCGACAGCGGCAGGACCTTCTATCGCGCTGGAGCCAACCACGATGCGCTTTGTCTCGACCCGCCTCGCCCTGGTCCTCGCCGCTGCGGCATGCCTCCTCGGAATGCCCGCGCAGGCGGACGACCTCGACGCGATCCGTGCGGCCAAGACCCTGCGCATCGGGACGGAGGGCACCTACGCGCCGTTCACGTTCCACGACGCCTCCGGGGCGCTCGTCGGCTTCGACGTGGAGATCGGTCGCAAGGTCGCCGAGAAGCTCGGCGTCACGCCGCAATTCCTCGAAGGCAAATGGGACGGCCTGATCGCCGGCCTCGACGGCAAGCGCTACGACGTGGTGATCAACCAAGTCGGCATCACCAAGGAGCGTCAGGCGAAGTTCGACTTCTCCGAGCCCTATATCCGGGCGCGGGCCGTGCTGATCACCCGCACGGACCGGGCGGACATCACGTCCTTCGCCGACCTGAAGGGCAAGAAGGCCGCGCAGAGCCTGAGCAGCAACTTCGCGCGCCTTGCCGAGCAGTCCGGTGCCGAGCTCGTCGGCACGGACGGATTCGATCAGTCGGTTCAGCTCGTGGCCACCGGCCGCGCCGACGCGACCGTCAACGACAGCCTGTCGTTCCTCGACTTCCACAAGCAGAAGCCGAATGCGCCCGTGAAGATCGTCGCCGAGCAGACGGACGCGGACGCATCCGGGATCATCATGCGCAAGGACAACCCCGCGCTGAAGGCTGCCATCGACAAGGCGCTGGAGTCGATCAAGGCCGACGGCAGCTACGCGGCGATCGCCCAGAAGTACTTCGGCGCCGACGTCTCGAAGTAGCCGTCCGGAAGGGGCCCGTCGCGGCGCCCCTGCGGGTCGCCTGCAGGCTCTGCAAGCCTGAAGGCTGCGAGGATCCGGGCGCGCCTCTGAAGGCAGAGCGCATCGGGATCCCTCCCCGAGGGGACGCGGGGATCCGCACATATCCTTCGGCGAAGGCCATGCCCCGAGGCCGAACCTGCGAAACCCGTAACCCTGTCCGACCGAAAGGAAACGTCGCCCTGTGCCGCACTGGCTCGACCTCATGCTCCAGTCGCTGGGGCCGCTGCTCGCGGCCGGCCTCCGCTTCACGGTCCCGCTGACCCTGATCGCCTTCATGCTGGGGCTCGGCCTGGGGCTCGGAACCGCGCTCGTGCGCCTGTTCGCCCCACGCCCGCTGGCGGCCTTGGCCTGGTTCTACGTGTGGATCTTCCGGGGCACGCCGCTCCTCGTGCAGCTCTTCGTGATCTTCTACGGGCTGCCGAGCACCGGCATCCTGATCGACGCCTTCCCTGCGGCCGTGATCGGGTTCACGCTCAATGTCGGCGCCTACACGTCCGAGATCATCCGCGCCGCCATCGCCTCCATTCCGAGGGGACAATGGGAGGCGGCCTACGCCACCGGCATGACGCCCGCTCAAGCCCTGCGGCGCACGATCCTGCCTCAGGCAGCGCGGGTGGCGGTGCCGTCGCTCGCCAACTCCTTCATCGCGCTGGTCAAGGACACCTCGCTCGCGGCCGCGATCACCGTGCCGGAACTGTTCCAGGCCGCCCAGCGCATCGTGGCCGTCACCTACGAGCCGCTGATCCTCTACATCGAAGTGGCGCTGATCTACCTCGTCCTGTCCACGTGCCTGTCCTGGCTCCAGACGCTCTTGGAGCGGCGGCTCGGGCGATACGGCGGATATCTGGAGGCGCGCGCATGATCGCCCTGTCGGCCATCGAGAAGAGTTTTGGCGGGAACGCGGTCCTGCGGGGCATCGATCTCGCAGTGCCCGAGGGCCGCGTCACGGCGCTGATCGGCCCGTCCGGCTCGGGCAAGTCGACGCTCCTGCGCTGCGTCAACCTGCTGGAGATGCCGCGGTCCGGTACGCTCGACCTCGGCGATATCCGACTCACCTTCCGACCGGACCGGCCGCCGACCCGGCGGGAGATGCTCGCGGTGCGCCGCCAGACCGGCATGGTGTTCCAGAATTTCCAGCTCTTTCCCCATCGCACCGTCATCGAGAACATCACGGAGGGGCTCGTCACCGTCGCCAAGTGGCCGCAGGCCAGGGCGCGGGCGCGGGCGCTGGAGTTGCTGGAGCGCGTCGGCCTCGCCCACAAGGCGGGGGACTGGCCTGCCAACCTGTCAGGCGGCCAGCAGCAGCGGGTCGCCATCGCCCGGGCGCTCGCCCCCTCCCCGCGCCTGCTCCTCTGCGACGAGCCGACCTCGGCCCTCGACCCGGAACTCGCAGCCGAGGTGGTGGACGTGCTGGCCAGCCTCGCGGGGGAGGGCATGACCATGCTGATGGCAACCCACGACCTGCGCCTCGCGCGGCGCGTCGCCGACACGGTGGTGTTCCTGGAGGGCGGCACGATCGTCGAGCGGGGACCGGCGCCGGACCTGTTCGCCCACCCGAAGGATCCGCGCACCCGCCGCTTCATCCGGACTCTGCTCGGTGAAGCCGCGGAGGAGGCGTGAAGGGCGATCCGGCCTGGATCAGATCGTCCAGCCGCCGTCGATCATGACGGCTTGGCCGGTCGTGTAGGTCGCGCCCGCCAGGTAAACGGCGAGGTCGGCGATCTCCTCGGCGGTACCCAGCCGCCCGATCGGCTGCCGCGCGATGAAGGCCGCGCGGGTCTGCGCGTAGTCGCCCTGCGCGCGGATGCGCTCTTGGAGCGACGGGCTCTCCACCGTGCCGGGGCAGATCGCGTTGCAGCGGATGTTGTGGCCGACATAGTCGGCCGCCACCGCCTTGGTCAGGCCGATCACCGCCGCCTTCGTCAACCCGTAGGCGAAGCGGTTGGGCACGCCCTTCACCGAGGAGGCAACCGACGCCATGTTGACGATGGCGCCGTCGCGGCGCTCCAGCATCCCGGGCAGAACCGCCCGGATCGTACGGATCATCGCCTTGACGTTGAGATCGAGGGCGAAGTCGAGGTCGTCGTCGCGCATCTCCAGGATGGTGCCGGCATGCACGATGCCGGCGCAGTTGAACAGGACGTCGACCACGCCGATCCGCGCGACCAGGGTGCTGACGGCGCCCGCATCGAGAACGTCGAGGATCGCGGTGCTGAGACCGTCGGCGCGCAGCCCGGCGAGGGCATCCGCGTTGATGTCGGTGGCGTGGACCCGAGCCCCGGCTTGGGCGAAGGCGAGCGCGCTCGCCCGCCCGATCCCCTGCCCCGCCGCCGTGATCAGGACCGTCTTCCCGGACAGATCTGCCATTGTTCGCTCCCAGCAGGCTGCACTTCGCCGCGTCGGCTCCTGGACCGGGATACGCCGGCCAGATCCGGGCATCCGGGCTGAGTGCCCCCCAGCGTTGTAGGTTCCGGATGGGCGGGGCTCCAGGCCCGATCGCCCCGTCCATCCGACCCGACGCCGCCGCCCGGAGCGACGCAATCAACCGACCGCGCGGGATGACCGGCACGGCGGCGGATCTCTGGATGCCCGTCCGGCGTTCTCACGACGAAACTTTTTCGTGGAGGATCGCCGTGGGGCTTGCCGCCTTCGTCTTCTTCGTCGTGCCCTGGATGGCCGTGGCGATCTGGCTCTCGCTGCGTCCGTCCGGCGCCCGCCTGGGCGCCCCGGCTGCTCCCTGGCGTCCGCTGACGGATTATCCGCCGCCGACGCGGGACCAGCAGGACAGCGCAGAGACGCAGAGCCTGGATTCGGGTGCGGCGCATGACGGCAAGCACGCACCGATCCAGGCCGTGTAGGGCCCGCTGAGGCGGCGGATGGTGGAGGTGGAGATTTCCACCTCCCGGCCAACAAGCGCCACATCATCCCATCCGCCGCGACCGCCCTGCGCCTCGATCCGTTCGGACCCTGGGCTGCACCAAGGGGGGGCAGCGGCGACGCGCGTCTGGATCGGTCCGGACGGTCCGGCACTCGGACGGGCCTGCCATGCGCCGACACGATCCTCAGGATCGTGAGCGCACTTCGACGCGCCGTCCTGGCTCCTGTGAGGAGGTCGGGCGCGCCGGCCGCGGCGGGGGCGTGGTCCGCCGGCCTGCGGCGATCCATCCCGGAAATCCGTTGCGCTTCCGCGGTTGCACAGGTTCGTGGGCGCGACGTTGCGCGGCCGAGGGAGAGACCGGGACTTGCCCGAAGCCACCTATCCGCCCCTCGACGTCCTCAAGCCGGTGGCCGATGGCGTCTGGATCGTCGACAGCGGGCCGCTCCGCGTCCTCGGCATCCCCCTCCCGGTCCGCATGACCGTCGTCCGCCTAGGCGACGGCGGACTCTGGCTGCACTCACCGACACGGTTCGATCCGCACCTGTACCGCGAGATCGCCGCATTGGGGCCGATCCGGCATCTGGTCGCCCCCAACATCGCCCACTGGACCTTCCTGAAGGCGTGGCAGGCGCATTGTCCGGAGGCGCTGACCTGGGCGGCTCCGAATCTCCGCCAGCGTCGCCCGGTCCGCCGCGCCGGCCTCCGCATCGACCGGGTTCTCGGGGACGATGCCCCCTCCGATTGGGCGGCCGATTTGCGCCAGATCGTCGTGCCGGGCGGCTTAGGGTTCCGGGAGGTCGCGTTCGTCCACGGGGCGAGCCGGACGCTGATCCTGACCGATCTCGTCCTCAACCTGGAACCGGAGAAGATGCCGGCGCTCCTGCGTCCGTTCCTGCGCCTCGCCCGCATGACGCGACCGCACGGCCAGCCGCCACCCTACCTGCGCCTCGTGATCAAACTCCGCCGGCACGACGCCGCGAGAGCAGCGAGCGACCTTCTCACCTTGGCTCCCGAGCGGGTCATCTTCGCACACGGCCTCTGGTTCGCCGGGGACGGCGCAGCGCGCCTCAGACACGCGCTCCGCTGGCTCGCGAAAGGCCTCTGAGGGCGGGCGGTATCGGGATTACGCCGCAGCGATCAGCCGCCGCATGATCCAGGCCCGGGCGGCCGCGAGATCCGCGAAGAGCGGCGGACAAGCCGGTGCGAGCGGGCCGAATCCGGCCTCCAGGAACCACTTTCCGGTGTCCTCGCCGTGCTGCGCCGAGAGGCGGACCAACACCGCGACCAGAAATCCGTCGGCGAAGACGAGCTGGCTCTCGGTATCGTCGCTGCTGGTCGCGACCTGCACGGCCTGCAGGCTCAGGATCATTCGGCCATCGACTTCAAGGCGAAGACTTCGGCCGGATCAGTCCATCGCACGTTGGCAACGGGCGCAGATCTCCGTACCGATCCCTCTGGTCAATCGACCCTTCGCGCCGAAGTTCCGACGTCGATAGGGTCCGGCCGGCAGCCGCCCCCCGCGATGGCGCAGTCGGGGATCGCCCGCCCCGCGAAGCAGGCGTGCAGATGGATGACGGCCCGCGCGCCGATTCGGTCCGGGCTCGGCCCGGCGGACGCCTTCGCGCGGGGCACCGACGATGCGTCGACCAGGAGAAGGGCGGTCGTTCAGGGCTCTTCCGGCGGGTCAGCCGCGACGGTGACGGCCCCCTCGATCGAGCGGGCGAGTTCGGTCAGCACCTCCTCCACCATCGGCGGCCAGGGTGCCTTCTCCTCGTCCATGAGGCGGGCAGCGCCGACCAGGGCGGCGATCTGCGCCTCATAGACGGGACGGCCGACGAGCTGCGCGTAGCGCACCCGCGCCGCAAGCGCCGTGGCGAGGCGCTGGACCTCCGCGATCTTCACGCTCGGCGCGCCGCTGCCGTCGCTCATCCGTCCATCCCTCCGGATCCTCGCCGATCCTCATAGGCCATGGGCGGGATACAGTCAGGACCGGCTACCAAGCCTGGAGGATCCAGCCGCAGGCGAGGGCGACGACGACGCCGGCCAGCAACGCCAGGGCGATGTCCCACAGCGGAGCGGTGAACGCTCCCGGCTCCGAGACGAAGCGTGTCAGACTCTCGGGCAGGACCGGTGCCGGCGGCCCGCGCCGCCAGCGCAGGCCAGTGCGGATGCGGCGCATGCGCAGATCCCCCGACCCTCTCAGGCGGTCTCGGCCAGGCGGCCGGCGGCGGCCTGCGCCTTCCGCGCCCCGCCCTTGGTGCGGACGAATTCGCCGAGCGGCTTGCAGGCCGGAAGGCCGATCACCTCCGCGGGCCGCATCCCGGCCGGCGGCACCGGATCGCACCGGGTCAGGGTGCCGGCGGCCTCCGCGGTCCCGGCGGATCCGCCATCCGCGCTCGGCAGGTCGACGCGATGCCCGATCAGGTACGCTTCGAGGTCGATCAGGCGGTGGCGCAGGCGCCAGATGTCGTTCTCGACGCCGTTGATCTGGACCAGCAGGTCGGAGACGGTACCCTGGCGCGCCGCGATGGCCGACAGCACGGCGGCCCGCTCGTTCAGCAGAACGGCTTTGACGGTCGGGTTCATGACGCACGCCTCCGAATGTTACTGCGCCACGATCCGCCAATTCCGCCTGCGAAATACCTCTCAAAATTGATTAGCCATTACGCCCGAAGGTTAACCGCGGAATTCGACGGCATCGCCGCGAAACGGCGCCTCCGAATGCACCACATGCCGGCGCGGGCGCGTCGCGGGCGCGGGAACTTCATGAACGGACAAGCGTCGGTTTCTCGCAGACCGACGCACGCAGTTCCGGGAGCTTCACATGCGCAGATCCGCAACCCTCGCCATGGCCGCCACCCTGAGCCTGGCTTCAGCCACCGCCTGGGCCGACCCCGTCGGCAGGACGGGAACCGGGGGCGGCCCCGATACGACCGCCAAGGCGCCCCACACCGCCGCGACCGGCCAGACGGTGCCCAACCCCGGCGCCCTCGGCCCGAGCGAGACCGGCAGCATCGAGCGGCGGGATGCCATCGAGGAGCGCAACGACGCGATCACGCGCGGAATCTGCATCGGCTGCAGCCGCTGAGACCGCAGGCCGTCCGGCCCCATCGCGCCCGGCCAGGCGGGCCATCTGCAGGGCGCCCCCAAGGGTATGACGAACCGTCATGGCCGGGGCGCCCTGTTCCGGGCGGGGGTTGAAGCCGCGGCCGCCGCGGCCCAAATCATCGGCCCTCACCCACCATGAACAGGAGTCGAAGCGTGGCGAACGAGTCTGTCGAACAGGCGACAGAGAAGACCTATTTCGGATTGACCCTCGCGCAGCATGCGGAGCGGATCCGAAAGCTCGCGACCGAGCGCGGTCTCACCGGCGATGTCTTCGACCGCGTGACCGCGAAGGCCGTCGCGATGATCCCGACCGTCAAGGTGAACGACGCCGCCCAGCGGTGAGCCCGGACGGGCCGGATCAGCCTTCGGCCCGCAGACCCTTGATGATGCGCCGGGCGATGGTCCGCACGGCCTCATCGTCCCGCGCCTCGCCCTCGACCGGATCCCACAGGTGGGCGAGGCTGCCCTCAAGCTCGTCCAGCAATTCCGGATGACGCTGCGCCAGAAACCGAACCGTCCCGAACAGCAGATGCTCGGTCGCCATCTCGCGACGACGGGCCTCGGCGACGGCATCGGGATGAAGCTTGGGATTCTGCGCGCTCATGGATGCCCAACGATCGGCGGCGGCGGCGGTTCGTCCCGCAAGGCGTGGTGCGACGCCGCGGAGCGGGCTTCAGCGAACGCGATATCCGCGACGGTTCGTGAGCGTCGCGGACACGCAGCGCACAAGATCGTGCCGGCCAGATCGTGCCGGCCCGGTGCGACTGGATCGGACGCGAGAAACGCGGCACGGGGCGCCCTCAGCGCCGCAGCGCCCCGAACCAGGTGACAAGGGGCTCCGCGAACGCGGCCCAGGTCCGCGACCACACCGTGCCGGTGCGTGCGTCCGCCGGGCGGGCGCCGGCCATCAGGGATGCCACCAGGGCATCCTCGCGGGACTTGCACTCGTCGAGGGCGTTGCGCTCGTCCCCGGCGCGGCTCTGACCCGTCGGCTGATGCCCGGAGGCGTCTCGAAGGCAGCGGTGCCACGCGCGCTCCAGCTCGGCCGGATCGGACGCTCCGGCGACCGGACCCGCGACGGCAGGACCGGTGGTCAGGAGGAGCATCGCGGACAAGCTGAGCACCGGCATGCGCATGATCGCTTTATGACCGATTCGCGCCCAGCTCGGATAGAACGTAGCAGCAACAGTGGCCGTGACTCGGGACGGCGGCCGATCAGCCGTGCCGGCCGGGCTTGGCCATCCGGCAGCTGTGATCCATCAGGTACTCGGCGCTGGCCTCCGGCTCCCGATAGGCCAGGAGGATCATCCCGCCCTGCGGATCCCCGGGATCCGCCTCCACCGCCGCGAAGCTCGCGTCGTGCAGATGCCCCTGCCAGCCCGGCACCCGGGCCAGCGCCGCGAACGGGTTGAACTCCGCCACCGCGTCCGGGGGAATCCGCAGCGCGACGTAACGCGCCTCCGCCAGCGGCACGGGGAACGGGGCCCAGGTCTCGCCGACGGCGCCGCCATGGGCCTTCAGGGCCGCCATGACGCTCCGGTGCATGCAGTCGAGATGGATGTGAAGCTGGTCCTGGCTGCGGCCGCCGACGGAATTCACCTCCAGACCCACCGCCGCGACCGGCAGCCGGCCCGGCAGCGCATCCGACACAAAGTGCCGGGCCGCGAGCGCCGCGCGCCAATAGGCGGCGCCCCGCGGTCCCTGGAGCACGGGCGCCTCGATGCCCGAGATGCTGTCGGTGGGCATCACCACCGTGTGGGTAGGCTGTCCCGGCGCGCGCAGCACCGCCGTCCCCGGGCGCGTACCATCGCCGAGGTCGACGGAGAGGCAGGGAAAGCTCCGGCCCGCCGCCTTCTTGGCGAGCACGCAGCCCTGCAGCGCCACCCAGAGCACGTCCCGCACCGGGTTCGCCGCGATGGCGGCCGGCACCGTGGCGAAGGCGAACAGGATCGCGGCGACCAGACGACGAAGCATGAGCAGATGTTCCGGTCCCCGGCCGCCGTTATGCTACAGGCGGCAGCGCGCCATCACTGTACGCGGGCGCCGTCGGCGCGAGGTTACGATTCCGCGATGCTGAGAGGGAAGGTGCCGTGGCTCGGCCTGATCCGGATCGCGGCCTGGATCCTGGTGGCCCTGATCGCCGCCGTCACGCTGGTGCCGATCGGGCTCCGCCCCGTCGTCACGGCCGAACCCAGCATCGAGCGCTTCGCCGCCTACGCGCTCGCCGGGCTGCTGATGGCCATGGGCTACCCGCGGCACGGGCGCTGGATCCTCGTCGGCAGCATCCTCCTCGCCGGCGGCCTGGAGTTTGGGCAGACCCTTACCGGGACCCGCCACGGCCGGTTCGACGATTTCCTCGTGAAAGCCGTCGCGGCCTTGGCCGGCGCGGTGGCGGGCCGCCTGCTCGCCGTCCTGGGCCGCGGGCGCCCGGACGACGCGACCTGCCGATGAATCCGGCCCGGCCGGACCGTCGCCGCGGACGCGGACGCGGACGTTTGCACATGTCCCAATGCATGTCGCCGATGCATGTCTGCGCCGCCAGCCCGGCATCCTGCGGTCGGTCTCCGGCGGAAACCGCCGAGCTTGACCCACGTTGGCTCAGGGGGCTCTCACGCGAGGTGCGGCATGTTCGGCGCAGCCAAGCTCACGGGACGGTTCTGGTTTCGCAAGACGTGGACGGGCAAGCTGGTCCTGCTCGTCGAGGAAGAGAAGCCCCGGTGGCTCAGCCGGACCGGCCTCACCAAGCGCCGCTGGCGCGACGCGCGCCTTCTCGACCTGGCTGAAGCCCCGATGCACGCGCTGATGACGCTCGAGCGCGGCTATCGCGGGGATCCCGCATCCGGTCCGGCGCGGATTCTGCAATCGGTGGTCCCACCCGGGACGCGCGGCGCGATCGCCACGCCGATCGGGACCGCCGTCAACGCGTGAGCGCCGCAGGGGCGCGGGCCGAGCATGGAGGGGCAGGGCTCGGCCCGCCTGCCGTTCGGCTTCTTACCCCCAAAGCCGGAGCGACCCTGCCACTGATCACGGCAGGATTAACACTTCCTGAAGCCGCCCGCCCGGGCCCGCGCCGCAGGCCCCCGTGCGGACGATCCGAGGGAAGCCGCGCTGCCAGCTCCGACCGGAATGATCCAGCGGCAGAATCGCTACTGATCTATGTTGGTATTCGCCCAGACATTCGGTAGATAACAGCCATAATAGGTTATCTTCGCTCATATATGGACTTGACTGTCGAGAGGCGGATCAACGTTCATGCATCACTCCAACGTGAGAGGCGTTCATGGAAGATAGCAATCCCGCACCGCATCAGGATCCTGTCGATTTCGTGGAGCTGACGGCCGACATTGTTTCCGCTTACGTAGCCAACAATTCCGTCCCGGTCCCCGATCTGCCGTCGCTGCTGTCCGGCGTTCATGCCGCGCTCGCCGGCCTGAGCCAGACGACGGTCTCGGCCGAGCCGGAATTCAAGAAGGCGACGCCTGCGCAGATCAAGAAATCGATCACCCCCGACGCCCTGATCAGCTTCATCGACGGCAAGCCGTACAAGACGCTGAAGCGGCATCTCACCGGCAACGGCATGACGATCGAGCAGTATCGGCAGCGCTACGGTCTGCCGCCGGACTATCCGACGACCGCATCCACCTACTCGGCGATGCGGGCCGAGTTCGCCCGCAATGCCGGCCTGGGCCACAAGCGCCGGAGCCCGGCCGCGAAGCGGGGCGAGCCTGCGGCGTCCGCCGCGGCGCCGGATGCGGACGGCACGAAGGTGGCCAAGGGCCGCAAGACCCGGAAGGCCGACGCGGAGGCGTGAGCCCTGAGGTTGCGGGCCCTGACGTGCGATCCCGGGGCCCGGACTCGGAATGACGGGATCGGGCGCGGCCAGGGCGGCCGCATCCACCCGTCAAGACCGCGGCGCGGAGTGCCGGAACGACGCCTGCGGCCATCCGTTGGCCCTGCGGAACGCCCGGCTGAACGCCACGGAGCCCAACGTGAACCGACCGATCCCCGCCCTTCTCCTCGCCGCCGCGACCGTGGTCGCCCTCCCGGCCGCAGCCTGGGCGCAGGATCGGCCCGGAACCGGACCGGCGCCCCGGACCGAGACCGCACCGAAGCCGGCGGCCGATACGAAGGATCCCGGCCGGACGGCGACGGAAGCCGTCACCCATCCGTCGGCCGTTCCGCCGACGGAGGGTCAGGTCGGCACTGGCAAGCCCCCGGCCACCGGGACCCCTCCGACGACGAGCCGCTAGCGCTCCATCACAGGCCCGGCGCCCCCAGCCGAACTAGGGCAGCCGCACGGGCCTGTCCCCGCCGGGGCGCGACTTCGAGGGATATCGGTCCGGCGGGACAGACGCGGCGTAGGCCCGCCGCCGTGGCCGTCGCGCCCAGCGGATCGGGCCGCCATCACAGGCCGCGCCTGCCGGTGGGGCCAGAGCAGCGGGTGCACGGAACCGTGCCCGTCTGCCGCGAGCGCTGCGGCACGCATCGGTGGAAACGACCCGGCCGGCCGGCGGTGACGCGATCGACGAGCTCCTTCAGGCTTCCGCTTGTCCCCCGCGCCCACCGTCCATAGATCCCGACGATGACGGCACTCCCCTTCGACAACAGCTACGCCCGCCTGCCGGAGCGCTTCTACGCGCGCCGGCCGCCGACGCCCGTGGCGGCCCCGCGCCTCGTCCGGCTGAACCGGGCGCTCGCCGCGGAGCTCGGCCTCGATCCGGACTGGCTTGCCGGCCCGGACGGCGTGGCGGCCCTTGCGGGAAACGCCGTCCCGGAGGGCGCCGATCCGATCGCGGCGGCCTATGCCGGACATCAGTTCGGCCAGTTCGTGCCGCAGCTCGGCGACGGCCGCGCAGTCCTCCTGGGCGAAGTGCTCGACCGGACTGGGCAGCGCCGCGATATCCAGCTGAAGGGCGCGGGCCCGACACCGTTCTCCCGGCGGGGCGACGGGCGGGCGGCGCTCGGTCCGGTGCTGCGCGAGTATCTCGTCAGCGAGGCCATGGCGGCGCTCGGCATCCCGACCACCCGGGCGCTCGCCGCCGTGACGACCGGCGAGCCGGTGGTGCGCGAGACGCTCCTGCCGGGCGCGGTCCTCACCCGCGTGGCCGCGAGTCACATCCGGGTCGGGACGTTCCAGTTCTTCGCGGTCCGGGGCGATGTCGAGGGCCTGCGGGCGCTCGCCGACCACGTCGTGGCCCGGCACTATCCCGAGGCCGCTTCGGCCGCGAACCCCTACCGCGCGCTGCTGGAGGGCGTCATCGCCGCCCAGGCCGAACTCGTCGCCCGCTGGCTGCATGTGGGCTTCGTCCACGGGGTCATGAACACCGACAACATGTCGATCGCCGGCGAGACGATCGATTACGGCCCCTGCGCCTTCCTCGACGCCTACGATCCCGGGACCGTCTTCAGCTCCATCGACCGCAACGGCCGCTACGCCTACGGCCAGCAGCCGCGCATCGCGCTGTGGAACCTGACGCGGCTGGCCGAGACCCTGCTGCCGCTGCTCGCCGAGGACGAGGCGGGCTCGGTCGCCGAGGCCGAGGCGGCGCTGGCCTCCTATGCGGCGCGCTTCGAGACGGCCTATCACGGCGGCCTCGCCCGCAAGCTCGGCCTCGCCGAGACCCGGGACGGCGACGCCGCTTTGGCGGGCGACCTCCTCAAGCGCATGGCCGAGAATCGGGCCGACTTCACCTTGACGTTCCGCACGCTCTGCGCCGCCGCGGAGCGGCCGGAGGCCGACGCGGGCGTGCGCGACCTGTTCGTCGATCCAATGGCCTACGATGCCTGGGCGAAGGACTGGCGCGGGCGGCTCTCGCAGGAGGCCCGCGACCCGGCCGAGACCGCCGCCGCGATGCGCCGGGTCAATCCGGCCTTCATCCCGCGCAACCACCGGGTCGAGGCGATGATCGAGGCAGCCGTGGAACGGGGGGATTTCGCCCCGTTCGAGACGCTGCTGACCGTGCTGTCCCGCCCCTACGCGGATCAGCCGGATCAGGCCGCCTTCGCCTTGGCGCCCGAGGACGGTGGCGTCGGCTACCGCACCTTCTGCGGCACCTGAGGCGTCGCGCCGGCGGTCACTGCCGCGGCCAGGTGAAGATCTCGCGCACCCCGCCCTCGTGCCGAAACCAATGGACGCGGGTGGCGGGGTTGAAACCGTGATCCCGGTACGACGTGGCGATCACGGAAACGAGAGTCTCCGCCGCCGACCGGTCGTGAATGTCGTAGGCCAGAAGTTTGGGAGCACCGCCAGGTTCGCGGGCGAGATCGCGGACCAGAATCGAATACGACATCCTCCCCTCCTTTCGACGCAAACGATCTACTCAACATTATATCTCTAAGGCTAGGATTGTTCGCGTCAGCATCGTGTAAAGGTTAAACATTATTAACCGGAGTGCGTTGATTTGATACGGTCGAGGTCGGAGGCGCCGGGCGCGGAGGTCATCGCTGTCGTCACGAGCCTCGCGAGGGGACCGAGAGCGGCGCGGGAGCGATGAGCGGGGCGCGGCCGGATCCCTCAGCTGCGCGTGCAAAGGCGGCGAAGCCATCCCCATGAAACGGAAGTCGAATCGCGTCGCGACCGTGGCCGCCGGCCTGTCTCCCGGGCTCAACGGGATCATCGCCCGCCCCAGCCGGACATCGCGCGCGGCAGGCGCCCGCCGAGACCGGACGACGCGAACGGGGGATCCGAAGGCCAAGGTGAGGCGGATCCTCGCGTGGTTCGTCGCACCGGCCCTGGCGCTGCTGGTCGCCCAATGTGGCCCGACGCCCGGCGCGCCGGCGGCCGGGATCGTCGTGGCCTCCAAGATCGACACGGAGGGCGGGGTGCTCGGCAACATCATCCTGCAGGCCCTGCAGGCCCGGGGCCTCCCGACGGTCGACAAGATCCAGCTCGGCGCCACCGCGATCGTGCGCCAGGCCCTGATCGAGGGTCAGATCGACATCTACCCGGAATACACCGGCAACGCGGCGTTCTTCTTCGGGAAGGCGGATCTCCCGGCCTGGAAGGATCCCGAGGCGGCCTATCGGACGGCCCGGGACTCGGATCGCGCGGCCAACGACCTCGTCTGGCTGACGCCCGCCTCGGCCAACAACACCTGGGCGATCGCGGTGCGCCAGGAGATCGCGCAGGCCGCGGGCCTGAAAACCCTGAGCGACTTCGGCCGCTACGTAGCGGGCGGCGGCGCGATCAAGCTCGCCGCCGCGTCGGAATTCGTGACCGCCCCGGGCGCCCTGCCGGCCTTCGGCAGGACCTACGGCTTCACCCTCAAGCCGGAGCAGCTCGTCATCCTGGCCGGCGGCGACACGGCCGCCACGATCGCCGCGGCGGCGCGGGGCACGTCCGGCACGAACGCCGCCATGGTGTTCGGCACCGATGGCGCCCTCGCGGTCGCGCGCCTCGTGACGATGGACGACGACAAGGGCGTCCAGCCGGTCTATCAGCCGGCGCCGGTGGTCCGCGGGGCGGTCCTCATGGCCCATCCCGAGATCGCCACGGTGCTGGATCCGATCTTCCGCAGACTCGACCTGGCGACGCTCCGGGATCTCAACGGCCGCGTCCAGATCGGCGGCGAGCCCGCCTCCGCGGTCGCGGCGGACTTCCTCCGGCAGAACGGATTCGTGCGCTGACACGCGTCGACAAGCCGAAGCTCTGCCGGCATGGGTTCTCGGCGGGTCGCGGGGACTCGTCGCGAGGCCGGCCACTTTTGCGCGGGCCCGCGCGCGCCGGCGCCGTCGGAGCTTGAGGATGGGGGGACATTCCGCGACGGGGCTGCTCCGCCCGGGCGTCGATCCGCTGGGCTCGGCCTTCGCGGCCCTGCTGGGACTGAGCCTGCTCGCGCTCCCGCTGATGACGACCCGGCCGAACCGGATCGCGGCCGGCACCGGGCTGACGGCCTGGTCCGCCCTCCCGTCGGGTGCGGTGCTCCTCCTCGGAGGCGTCGTCGCCCTCGGTCTGCCGCTGCTGGCGCTCCGGGCGGCGCCGCCCCTGCGCCTCGCCGCCGCCGCCGCGATCCTCCTGCTCCTCGGCCTGTCGGCCGGCTGGGCGGCCGATCACCTGACCCTGCCGGGCGACCGGTACGGCCGGGTCTCGCCGGATGCAGGCTGGTGGCTCGCCTTCGCGACGGCGGCCCTCGCCGTCGGCGACGGGCTGGCGCGGCTGCGGCCGGGACCGATCCTGCGGATCGCCCTGCTGGCCCTGCTGGTCGGCGCGACGGGACTCGCCCTGCGGACCGGGTTCTGGAACAACCTTTCGGTGCTGCGGGAATATGCCAGCCGCTCCGACACGTTCGGCCGGGAGTTGCGGACCCATGCCGTTCTCGCCCTCACCTCGGTGGCGGCCGCCGCCGCTCTGGGGATCCCGGCGGCCATCCTGGCGCGCCCGGTTCCTGCGCTGCGGACGGGCCTGCTCGCGACCCTCAACGTCGTGCAGACCATCCCGTCCATGGCGCTGTTCGGGATGCTGATCGCGCCCCTGGCCTGGATCGGCCGGGCGGTCCCGGGCGCGGCCGCCCTCGGCATTGCGGGAATCGGCGCCGCGCCGGCCTTCGTGGCGCTGTTAGCCTACGCGCTCCTGCCCGTGGCCGCCGCGACTGTCGCGGGCCTCGATGCCGTGCCCTGGCCGGTGCGCGACGCCGCCCGGGGCGTCGGCATGACCGCGCGGCAGCGGCTGCTCCAGGTGGAGCTGCCCCTCGCCCTCCCGGCGATCCTGACCGGAATCCGGATCGTCCTCGTCCAGAACATCGGGCTTGCGGTGATCGCGGGGCTCGTGGGCGGCGGCGGCCTCGGCGTGTTCGTCTTCCAGGGCATCAGCCAGAATGCGGGCGACCTCGTCCTGCTCGGCGCGCTGCCGACCGTCGCCATGGCGACCGGCGCCGCGGTGCTGCTCGACGCGGTCGTCGATCTGAGCCGGGGCCGGGCGGCGGAGCGGGTTCCATGATCGACCTCGCCCAGGTGAGCCGCGTCTTCGAAGGACGCACGGTCGTGGCGGACGTGACCCTCCGGGTCGAGGCCGGGACGATCCTGACGGTGGTCGGCACCTCGGGATCGGGCAAGACCACCCTGCTGCGGATGATCAACCGCCTGATCGAGCCGAGCACCGGCACGATCCAGATCGCAGGCCGCGACATCCGGGACGTGCCCCCGCATCTCCTGCGGCGCGGGATCGGCTACGCCATCCAGGGACACGGGCTGTTCCCCCACCGCACGGTCGCGGAGAACATCGCGGTGGTGCCGAAGCTGCTCGACTGGGACCGGGGGCGGATCGCAGCCCGGGTCGACGAACTCCTCAGCCTGTTCAACCTCGATCCGGCGGCCTACCGGGATCGCCTGCCGGCGGCGCTCTCCGGCGGCGAACAGCAGCGGATCGGCGTGGCCCGGGCGCTCGCCGCCGAGCCGCCGATCCTGCTCATGGACGAGCCCTTCGGCGCCCTCGATCCGATCATCCGCGGTCGGGCGCAGGAGGATCTGCGGACGATCCAGCAGCGCTACAACACCACGATCGTGCTGGTGACCCACGACATGGACGAGGCCCTGCACCTCGGCCACCGGATCGCCGTGATGGATGCCGGGCGCCTCGTGCAGGAGGCGCCGCCGGCAGACCTTCTCGGCGCACCCGCCACCGCCTTCGTCGGCACCCTCCTCGGCAGCGGCGACCGGGCCTTCCAGCTCATGGCCCTGCGCGTGGTGGACGATCTGGTGGAGCCCGGCCCGGCGCCGGGCCCGCCCATCCCGGCCGGGACCTCGGTGCGGGCCGCCCTCGCGGAGAGCCTGTGGTCCCGGCGCCCGGCCCTGCCGGTCAGCCGCGACGGCGTCATCCTGGGACGGGTGACGCGGGCGGCCCTCGAGGCGCAGGGCGGCCGGCCGTGAGCCGGGCCCCGCCTCTTGCCTGGGCCGCGCTCCTCGCCCTCCTCGGCGTGTTCCTGGTCGCTCCGGGCCGATTCGCGCCCCTGTTTCAGCCGTTCGCCCCCGGCGACACGCCGCCGATCTACGCGCAGACGCCGCTGCTGACGCTCGCCGTCAATCACCTCCTGCTGGTCGCCGCCGCGACCCTGACGGCCGCCGCGATCGCCGTCGGCCTGGCGGTCGCGGCCACCCGGCCGGCCGGGCGCGACGTGCTTCCGTTCGCCCGGTCGGTGGCCCGGATCGGGCAGACCTTTCCGCCGGTGGCGGTCCTGGCCCTGGCGGTGCCGATCTTCGGGTTCGGCGCCGTCCCGACCCTGATCGCCCTGGTGCTCTACGGGCTCCTGCCGATCTTCGAGACCGCGCTCACCGGGCTCGACGGGCTCGATCCCGCGCTGATGGAGGCCGCGCGCGGCATGGGCATGACCGACCGGCAGCGGCTCCTCCGCGTCGAACTGCCCCTGGCGCTGCCGATGATCCTGTCGGGGATCCGCCTCGCTGCCGTCATCGGCCTCGCGACGGCGACCATCGGCTCGACGGTGGCGGCCAGCACCCTCGGCGAAGTGATCATCTCCGGCCTCCTCACCGGCAACACCGCCTACGTGCTGCAGGGCGGCCTCGTGGTGTCGGCGCTGGCCCTCCTGATCGATGCCGGCTTCCGCCATGTCGAGCGCGGGGCGGCACGCCGGGCTGGATTTCGTTCCTAGACGCGACTAAAACGCCAGCGGGGCCGTACGCGCGGCCCTGGGGCGTGGAACCCCCTGTCTGATGGTTGGTGCCGACCAGAACGGCACCCGCATCCTTGGCCATACGGTCGGGGAGCCTGCGACGCATGTCCAGGCGTTCCGGCGCTAAAGGTCGTAGGGACCGTTCAGACACGGTTTTCCAACTCCCCGACTCGGGATGGTCGAAGGCTCGTTCGCGGGGGCGCACCGCGGATCAGAGCCCGCCGGGGGGATGGACCATGGGCTCCAGCGATCCCGAAACGCGCGGACGTCAGCTCGCCCGGCTGCGCGCGGCCTACGAGGGCCGTCCGGGGCGGCCGGACCGCGCCGGCAGTGGCGCGCGGCACTCGCGGGCGCTCTTGGGACGGATCCTCGTGGTGCTCGGCGGCCTGCCGGACGGGACCGGCTTGCCGGTGATCGGTCCGGGCGGGGACGGACGCGCCCGCTCGTAGCATCGGCCCGCCCACGCGCCGGAATCGCGCGGCATGACCGGCCCCAGACGCACGGCGGGCCAGGCGCATATGGACCGCCAGCCGGCCCGGCAGCGATGGCGACGCGCAGATCGAGCGACAAAAACTGTCAAACTCCAAACATATTGATTATTTAAACCCGCTATAACAATATTAACTCGACGCACACGATTCGTTCGGCCGTCGTCCAATTGCGCGATCGATGCCGACCGGTCTTGAAAGCGTCGGACTGGGAGGTCGCCATGACACGAAGGACCATCCACACAGCATTCGCCCCAGGACTCTCCGCTGTCGCGCTCGTCCTGATGCTGCCCGCTGCCATAACGGCCCGCGCCGAGGACATGCCGCGACAGGGCGATTTCAGGATAACTTACACATCGACAAATATCTCTGCGGCGAAACCTGTCACGATCGGCGACAACCGAACGGCTTCGGCAACGATCAACATGATGACCGCCGTCAACGAATCGGGCGGGCGGCTCCTGCACAACATGGCCGGACGCTGCACCTCCGCCCCGCTGATCGACACCGCCGCCAAGACCCTCGAGAATCACGGCTATTGCGACTACGTCGACGCCGACGGCGACCACGTCTTCGAGAAGTGGGACTATCCGGTCCAGCCCCTGGGCGCGGTCAACGAGGGCACGGGCGAGTGGATCGGCGGAACCGGCAAGTACGCCGGCATCTCCGGGACCATGAAGATCCGCTCCCGACGGCTGAACTCCCTCACGGACGGCGCCATCCAGGTGGTCGGCGAGAAGCTCGGCAGCTACAGCTTCACCAACGCGGTGGCCAGCGCGAAGCGGGACTGACAGGTTCGGGGCGACGGGACAGGCGGGCCGACTTGGCGGTAAGACGCCGTTCATGACGCCCGCCGACCGAGACCGGTTCGAAAAATGCCTCGCCCTCGCCGCCCAGGGCGCCACGATGGGCGAGCGCGCGGCCGCCCGGGCCGCCGCCGAGCGCATCGCCCGGGGCGCGGGCCTCACCTTCGCCGAGGCGGCCGAAGGGCTCCGGCGGACGGGACAGGAATCCGCCCACCGGGCGACCCGTCCGCCACCGCCCCGGCGGTCCTATCCCTGGGCGCAACCCAAGGCGCCGGTGACGCCCATCACGGTCGAGGAACTGCTCCACCAGAAGGCCGAGACGGAGGCGTGGCAGAAGCGGTCGGCGGCCGCCGCCGACCGCCGCCGGAAGCGGGAGCGCGCCGACCAGGACGCCTACGTGGCGGAGCAGCGCGCCCGGCAGGCGGAGCGCGACCGGGACTGGGCCCGCACCCGCACGGATCCTCCGGCCGCGCCGGGGGACGAGGCCTGAGCGTCGCTCGGCCGGCGGAGAGCCGTCTCAGCGGCGGGGCTGCGGACGCGCGCTCCGGTGCGCCCGCGCCCGGCGATGGCGCGGGGCGATCCGCGGCGTGGCCTGCGGCGGCGCTGCGGCGGCCGGGGGACCGGGCGCGACGCCGTCATGGGCCGCGACGATCCGGCGGGCCTCCTCGACGCTCATGTCGCAGGCGCTCGTCATGCCCTGCAGGGCGCCCAGGGCGCGGTTGTATTCGGGAAGGTTGGTGCATCCGGGAACGCCCCACGCCCAGGCGGGAGCCGGCACTATCCCCACCGCCGCCAGCACGAGGGCGACAAGACCGTTCCTGATCGACACGGATGCTCCTCCGCTCCCCGAGACCTGGATTCCGGCCCCCGGCGGGGAAACGCGGTCACACTGGTGGCGGGTTCACCGCCGCCGGGTCAGGCCCCGCCGCACATGTGCTGGGAGTCGGGCAGAGTCCAGGAATCCAGCGTGCGCAGGTTGGTCGTCGTATACATCTTGCCGCGATCGTCGCCCTTGGGGCAGCCGGTCGGCAGGGCGACGAGGCAGGTCATCACCCGATCGCCAACCCGCGACCGCGCGATCGCGTCGATATAGGCGTAGGAGACGCCGTAGACGCCGTTCTTGAGATCGACGCTCGTCCCCTCGTCGATCCCGTCGCCCTTCGGCTTCACGAGCTTGTCGCTGAACCGCGTCCCGATCCGCGAGATCGTGGTCGCCACGCAGGTGCCGACCCGTGTCGGCATCTGCGCCGCGGCGGTGCCGGGGGCGAGCCCGAGACCGACGACGAGCGCGCCCGCCAGAACCGCACCGGCCCGGCCCCCCATCAGGCGGCTTCGAGCAGGAAATTGGCCCGCCGGAACATCAGCTCGCGCCGGTAGAGGTAGACGCCGCCCCGCCGCATCGCCGCATGCGCCGCGTCCGCATCGAACCCGTACGGCTTGTCCCGCGCGGTATCGATGCAGCCGACATACATCCAGCGCACACCGTCGATGATCGCCGGGATCGGCTGGTCTTGTCGGACGGCGCAGAACTGCTCACCGTCCGTGGCCGCCACGAAAATGTAGAAGGTCTTCCGCGCGCACATCCGAACCTCCAGAGGTCTCGGGGGTGTAACCGCAAGGCAACGGTCAAGGGATAAACTGATTCCGCTGCAATAGTCAAGCTTCTGCCACATTTTCGTCACGCCCGAGACAGAACCGGCGCAGCCTCACACCCGCCACCCTTCGAAGATCGGCCGCGCCCGAGAGCCCGCCCCGTCCGGCGCGCCTCCCATCGCGAACGAGGCATGACCCGGCAAGGTCCGGCGCCGGCCTGGATCCATCGACGGCTCGGCCCCGTCGGACCGTCGCTTCGGCCGCGCTCCTTCGCCCGGCTTCAGGCAGCCGCACATTCCCTGCGCCCGACGGTGGACCACCCCGGCGCGAAGGCCGGACACCTCAGACAACAGCGCAGACCGATAAGCCTTCGGATCCGGCTCTCTAAGATCTCAATAAAATTTTGTATGCATAACAAGAGGTTTACCGGACATGCGAACAAGTATTGACAGGCCATAATGTACGAGTAGTCATAAGGACCGAGCGAGGTTGCCGGGACCAGAGATGCGATCGATCGCGTTGCCGAAAGACCAAGACCATCTCGAATCGACGATCAGCGAGGTCGCGGTGCGCGTCGTCACGGCCTACCTGTCGAACAACGCAATTCCTCACACCAGCCTGCCGCCGCTTCTGGCCACCGTGCACGGCGCCCTGTTCGCACTGACAGACCGGCCGAAGGCCGCCGAGATCCCCTATGAGCAGCCGACCCCCGCGCAGATCCATCGGTCGGTCCGCCCGGACGGCATCGTCAGCTTCATCGATGGCCGATCTTACAAGACCTTGAAGCGGCATCTCACGGCGCATGGGCTGACGCCGGCCTCGTATCGCGCGCGCTACGGGCTGCCGGAGGACTACCCGATGACCGCGCCCGGCTATGCCGAGCGACGTTCGGAAATCGCCAAGGCGATCCGGCTCGGCCGCAACGCGGCCTGACCGGCGCGATCCCCGGCGCCGCTCCCGGCTGCCGCGCGGCACCCCGACCGCGCCCGCGCACGATGGCCGGGCGGGCTCCCGCCGGGAGCCTCACCGGGCTCGGCGGACCAGCCTCGCGCTCGCTTGTGAACCGATCGTCCGCGTGGACGTAGATACCATGGACCTATGACGCGCGCCGGCGACGCTGGGACGGCGCGATCAGGCGAGGGGAATACGGGCATGAAGGGTCTGTCGGGCTGCGTCGTCATCCTGTCCCTGCTCGGCGGGGGAGCGGCCTCCGCACAGACCGTCCTGGCGCCATCCGGCGACTCGGCCGTGACGCAGCCCGGTGGGACGGCCGGTCGCTCCGCACGACGCAACATCCGGGAGGCCTACCGCAACGGCGACGTGATCGGCCATCGGCCCGGCCCGGTCGCTCCCGTATCGCAGCGCGATCGATCTAAGCACATGCAACCGCGCTTCTAGCGGGCGGCTGCGGACCCTATCAGCGCGGCGCGCGCCCAGGCCGGCTTCGCTCCGTCGGCGGAACGAGCGGGAGGCAGGGACGTCCGCGGCAGCCGGCCGGCCTGCGCGGCGCCGGATCTCGTGTGACCCGCGACAGCAGCGCCTCGTGCGTTTGTGGGCGCCGCCACGTTTCCCCGTTTGAAGCGCGCAGCTATGGCGGTGCGGCACCGGTTGCGCGCACGCTCCGGTCGGGAGAGGACACACGCCCTTGATGGACGCCCGCCTGCAGGCTGCGACGCCCTCCCATAGCGCCGCGCCCGCGGCCGGATCGGTGGCGGTCGTCACGCGGCGGCTCGATACCCTCCCGATCACGCGGCTCCACGTGGCGGCGCTCGCTGTCTGCACGCTGGGCCTGTTCACCGACATCGCCGAGGTCGCCTTGAGCAACGCCTTGGCGGCCATCTTCCTCGCACCGCCCCACAACATGCCACGGGGCAGCCTCTCGCTGCTCCTCGCCTCCGTCTTCGCCGGTGGGGCGGTGGGCGCCCCCTTCTTCGGGATCCTGGGTGATCGCTTCGGCCGCAGGCGCGCCCTTCAGGCCTCCCTGGCGCTGATGGCCGCCGGATCTCTGGCGGCCGCCGCGAGCCAGGGGCTCACGGCGCTGACGCTCGCCCGCACGGTCTCGGGTTTCGCGATCGGCGGGTTTCCGCCCCTCGTCGCGACCTACCTCGCCGAGGTGACGCCGGCGCGCCACCGCGGCGCGACACTGATGGTCTGTGCCGGGATCGGGCTCCTCGGCGGCTTGGCCGTCCTCCTCCTGGTGCAGGCGCTCGCACCGGGGGCTCCCCTCGGCGTCGAACCGTGGCGCTGGGCCCTGATCCTCGGGGGCGCCCTGGCGGCCCTGGGCAGCATCCTGTTCGCGGGGCTGCCGGAATCGCCGCGATGGCTGGCCTCGGTCGGGCGACCCGTCGAGGCCGACGGGGCCTGCCGCCGGTTCGAGCGCGCGGCCGGCCGGGCGCCGGTCGTGGGAGCAGCCGACCTCGCCCCAGCGCCGGCGATACACGGGCCGGCGATACACGGGCCGGCGGGCTTTCGCGCCCTGTTCACCGGGACGCGCCAGACGCGCCAGACGGCCCTGTTCGTGGGCCTCTTCACGCTCGCCCCCCTGGCGACGATCGCCTTCCCGCTGCTCAGCGCCGTCGTGATGGTGGAGAAGGGCTTCCGGGTCGATCAATCCCTCGCCTTCGCCGCGCTGTCGATGCTCGGCCCGCCGCTGGGCACCCTCCTGACCGCGCTGGTGATCGACCGGCTTGAGCGGCGCGCCTGCCTGACGGCCCTGGCGGCCGCGATGGCGGCCCTGGGCACGGCCTTCGCGGCGAGCGGCACGTTCCTGACGCTGGTTCTCGTCGGCATCGCCTTCAACACCGCCGCGGCGACCTACGGCAGCGTCCTCGCCGTCTACGCCACGGAACTCCTCCCGACGCCGCTGCGGGCCTCGGCCATGACCTGCGCCTGGGCCGGCGGCCGGGTCGCCGCCGCCCTGGCGCCGCTCATCCTCCTGCCGGTCCTTTCGGCCTACGGACCGCACGCGATGTTCGCGGTGATCACGATCGTCCTCGGGGCCAGCGCCGCGCTGCTGCTTGCCGGACCGCGCGGCTTGTCCGGCCGGGCCGTTGCATAGGCCGCGCGGGGACGCCCCGCATCGTCAGGCCCGATCGGCGTCGGTTGCCAATCCGGCAAGATTCACACGATAGAGTTGCACAGGCGCTGGGACAGCGCCGCCGGGCCGGACGGGAGTGTCACACGTGTTGAGCCCGGTGCTCGTCCCAAGCCTCGTCGAGACGACCAATCACGTCGAGCCCAAGCAGGCCTTCGAATTCTGGCGCTGCACGGCCCTGGCCGCTTTCGGCGACATCGGCCGGCGGCATCCCCGGGAGCGCTTCGCGGCCAAACGCCTGACCGTGGCGTCGGCCGGCTGGTCGCTGACCCATACGGTCAGCAGCCCGGTGGAGCTGGAGTTCCGGTCCCGGCACGTCGACCGGAATGCCCGCGCGATGGTGGTGATCGGCCTCGGGCTCGACGGCGTCGGCTATCACGAGCAGCACGGCCGCGGCGCGCAACTGAACCCCGGTGATATCAGCTTCCTGTCGCGGAACCGGCCCTTCGTGGCCGGCACCCAGAGCGCCTACGGCGAGATCCGGCTCGCCGTGCCGCGCGAGGTCTTCGAAGCCTGGGTCGGCGATGCGGACGCCTTCGCGGGCCGCAGCCTCAACCCGCACCCGGCCGGGGTGGCGTTCCGGACGCGCCTGTGCACCGTGGCCGCCTCCATCGCCTGGATGTCCGAGGGCGAGGCACAGACCGCGATCGAGGGCGTGCTGCACCTTCTCGGCCACCTCGTCGACGGCACGGCCCGGCGCACGAAGCCCGCGGAGGTTTCGCAAGCGGCGGTGGTCTCGCTCGCCCGCGCCCATATCGCGCGCCGGATGCACGATCCCGACCTGACCCCGCAGGACATCCAGAGGGCGCTGGGCCTGTCCCGGACGAGCATGTACCGCGCCTTCGCGGAGACCGGCGGCATCGCGACGGCGATCCGCGACGCGCGCCTCGACCTCGCGCGCCGACGGTTGGAAGCTGCCCGCGACGGCAAGGTGCGGATCGCCTCGATCGCCTATGCGTGCGGGTTCACCGACGTGCCGACCTTCAACCGCGGGTTCCGCAAGCGCTTCGGCCTGGCACCGGGCGACCTCCGGCCCGCGCGGCCTCAGGCGGACCGCATCAGCCCGCGGCAGCCAGATCCGCCGCGCCCCTGACCTGGGCGGGGAAATCGAACACCGCGTCCGCATGGGCGATCGTCGCCGGGCGATGGGCTACGATGACCCGCGTCATGCGCAGGTCCCGCAGAGCCTCGGCGATCACCGCCTCGGTGGCCTCGTCGAGATGGCTCGTAGCCTCGTCGAGGAACAGGATCTCGGGCCGCCGGTAGAGGGCGCGCGCCAGCACGATGCGCTGCTTCTGGCCCCCCGACAGGGTCGAGCCCATGTCGCCGACGAGGCTCTCGAAGCCCATCGGCATGCGGCGGATATCGTCCAGGATCGCGGCCCGGGCCGCACATTCGGCGATCCAGCCGGCATCCGGATGCTCGTCGAAGGCAGCGATGTTCTCGGCGATGGAGCCCGCAAACAGGCCGTCGTTCTGCATCACGCCGGCGATCCGGCGGCGGTAGGATCCGGCGGCGGTGCGGATGTCCTGGCCGTCGGCGGCGACGATCCCCTCGGTCGGGGGCGTCAGCCCCATCATCACCTTCATGAGCGAGGTCTTGCCGCATCCCGAGGGACCGGTGATCGCGAAGCAGGCGCCGGCCCGGACCGACAGCGAGACCCCGCGGAAGATCCAGGGCTCGTCCGCGCCGTAGCGCAGCGCCAGGCTTACGCCGGCGAGCGCCCCGGCCTTCAGGGCGACGACCGGCGCCGCGGGCGGCGCGGCGGCAGCGAGATCCTGCTCCTCGGGCTCGCACAGCACGATGTCGGCGAGCCGGTCGGTCTGCACGTCGAGCATGCGCAGCTTGAACCACGCGTCGATCAGGCTGCCGATCCGCGTGGCGAACTGGTCGCGATAGGCCAGGAACGCCACCAGCATGCCGAGCGACAGCGACCCGCCGATCACGGCGCGGGCGCCCAGCACCAGCAGGATCAGGCGGTCGAGGCCGAACAGGAACTCGTTCGCGCGGCCGAACACGAGGTCGAGGCGCTGCAGCCGCAGCCGGGCGTTCAAGGCCGTGACGAAGTGGTTCATCCAGGCGCCGCCGCGCCGCTCGCGCAGGTCGAGAAGCTTGACGCTCGCCATGCCGCGGACCGTCTCGATGAAGTGCGTCTGCTGGCGGGCCTCGGCCACGAGGGCCTCCTCGCTGCCCTCGCGATAGGCGCCGTAGGCGAAGACCCGGAGGATCGCGTTGAGCGCCGTCGAGGCCAGAACCACCGCGACCAGCCAGCCGCCATAGACCATCAGCATGGCCAGCATCCCGACCGCCATGAGGCCGTCGAGGACGGCCTGGACGAGGTCGGTCGTCAGGCCCTTCTGGATGGTGGCCAGGGAGCCGAACCGGGAGATCACGTCGCCGACATGGCGCTTCTCGAAATAGTCGAGGGGCAGCCGCGACAGGTGGTCGAACAGGCCGGCCGACCATTGGTAGTTCAGCCGGGTCCCGGCCAGCATGATCGCCCAGGTCCGGGCGATGCTGAGGCCGAGCTGGAGCAGCAGCAGCAATCCGAGGCCGATCGCCACCACGAGGAGCAGGTCGTGGTCGGCATTCACGATCACCTCGTCGATCACGACCTGCGAGGCGATGGGCATCAGCAGGGCGACGAGTTCGATCCCCAGGGAGAGGGCCAGCACCTGGGCCAGGGCGGCGCGGATGCCGGCCATGTTGCGGAACAGGTCGCGCAGCCGCAGGCCCGGGTTGGCCCGCTCGCGCTTGAAGCCCGGGTTCGGCACCGCCTCCAGGGCGACACCGGTGAATTCCCGCGAGGCCTCCGCGAGGCTGATCCGGCGCCGGCCGCGGCCCGGATCGTTGATGACGAGGCCGCCGCGCTCGACACGGGTCAGCACCACGAAGTGGTTGAGGCCCCAGTGCAGGATGCAGGGGAGCCGGAGCCGGGGCAGATCCGTGAGTTCGACCCGCAGGGCGCGGGCGGTCAGGCCCTGGGCGCCGCAGAGGTCGATCAGGTTGCGCAGGGTCATGCCCTTGAGCGACAGGGGATGGCGCCGCCGCAGCGTGGCGAGGTCAAGCTGGCGGCCGTGATAGGCCAGGACCATGGCGAGGCAGGCCATGCCGCATTCGGCAGCCTCGGCCTGGAGGACGACCGGCACCCGGCGGCGAAGCCCGAAGTCCAGCCGGGCGGCACGGGATGGCGCCGTCACGGGGCCGCCTTCCGGACCGGCAGGGCGTCGAGGCCGCCGCGCGTGACGAGGGCGAGGCTTTCCCGAACATGCGCGACGGGATCGAGCAGCCAGCGGTAGAGCGACCGCTTCTCCAGGGCGATATCGGCCTCGACCCGCATGCCCGCCTCGAGGCTGCGCCGCTCGCCATAGGCCAGCACGGTGTCGGAATCGGGCCGGACGACGATGCGGTACAGGTCGGTCCCCTCCCCCCGGGCGGAGGCGCGGCGCGCGAAATCCGGGGCGTCGTCGCTGCCCAGCGGCGCCCGCGTGACCTCGGTGACGACGCCGCGATGCAAGCCGAAGCGCTGGAACGGGAAGGCGGCGTAGCGCAGCATCACCGGCGCGCCGGCCTCGGCGAAGCCGATGGCCGACGAATCGACGAACAGGTTGGCCTGGAGGCGCCCCGCGCTCGGCAGCAGGGTCAGGAGCGTCGCCCCGGCCGCCACGGTCTGGCCGACCTGCGCGCGGATCGACGTCAGGGTCCCGGCCTCCGGTGCCCGGACCTCGATGGCGCGGCGCGCCTCGCTCTCGGCCTTCTGCTGCGCCAGCTGGGCGGCGGTCCGGTCGAGGTCGGCGAGGTCGCGGGCCAGCCGGTCGTCGTAGGCGGCGAGCTGGGATTTCGTGTCGGCGAGCTTGCCGTCGACCTGGAGGCGGCTCTGCTGGAACTGCGCGAGCTGCGCGCTCGCCTGCATGTAGAGGTAGTTCTGGCTCTGGAGATCGGCGGCGCGGGCGAAGCCGCGCGCCACGGCGTCGGCGAGTTCCTCGACCCGCGACCGGAGCGGCGGCACCAGCTTCTCCTGCAGCTCGATCTGCTTGGCGAGCTGGGCGGATTGCTCGCTCAGATTCGCCACCTGCTCCCGGAGGGCCTGCCGCTCCGTCCCGGCCAGATCGGCCCGGGCGGCCCGCTGCCGCTCCACGCTCTGCCGCTGGCGCTCCAGCTCGGCGATCACCCGTTCCTGCGTAGGCCCGCTCGCCGACACGGCGTCGAGGTCGATCGTGTAAAGCAGCTGCCCCCGGGCGACCTTGTCGCCCTCGCGCACCCCCGTCGAGCCGACGCGGCCGGCGACCGGGCTGGCGAGACTGATCAGACCGATATCGGGCGCGAGCAGGCCGACGGCGTGGATGCGGCGGGTATAGGTGCCCTGCCAGGCATAGAGGCCGATGGCCGCCACCATGGCCACGCAGGACAGGGCCACGATGCGGATCGGCAAAGGCTGGATGATCTGCGCCTCGCCCAGCCACGCATTGCGTCGCGCCTCTATAACTTCCAGTCGAAAGAGCGGACTTGGCACCCGGCTAAAGCAACCTTCCCAGAACGAGACCACATCTTCGAGGATAGCACGCCTCGGCGTCATCCGGCTTGCTCGGTCGCATCGTACGAGTGCTGTGTCAACACTGCACGGGAATGCGAATTTTGTATTCCCGATGTCGCGTCAGATTGTCGCATTTTTCTATAAAAATTCAACGATATCAATTACTTGAACGAAATGAGGATCCGGCTTGTTTTGCGCCGCAAAACAAGGTCAATTTTTGCGCGCTCTCGTGCTGCAGCGCAAAGATCGCGTCTTCGCGATGCTGTCGAGAGGCACGGGGCCCCAGCGAAGACGGCGCTTGATGCGAAAGCGCCTGGAGCGCGCCCTGGGAAAGGCAAGCCCGGTCAGTTTTTGCGCATTCGCCGAATTCGAGAGAACTCGACACGTATCGGCAGCCAGATACCGATTGACACGAAGCACATCTCTGTAATCCTAAAGGCAGGTGCCGACGTCCAAGGCGCCTCGACGCTGCGATCAGACAATAGATCGAGCAGAATAAACTTCTTCTTGAATCTCAATCAGGAGAACGATCATGCAGGACAGCATCGATACCGTCCGCGAGCTGAGCGCCACCGAGCTTGACCAGGTGGGCGGCGGCCTCGGGGTCGGCCTCACCGTCGGCCTGGGGGTCGACGCAAGCCAGGAACTCGGTGCGGTCTCGGGGGTCGTCGGCCAAGCGGGCAGCCTCGTGAGCGGCTTGGTGGGCAGCGTGCTCGGCGCGGTTGGCGGCCTCGTAGGCGGCGTGACCGGCGCCCTTCGCTGACGGAGGAGAATCGGGAGGGCGGCCGCGAGGCCGCCCTCCTCAGGCGCCCGAGGGCGACGAAGCCGGAACCGACTGGCCCGCATGGACAGCACGCCCGAGACCATCACGTACGCCACCAGCGGCAGTTCCGGACATCTCTCCGGCCGTCCCGAACTGACCTGCTGCGCGCCGGGCGACCGCGGTCTCCCGGAGATCACCTTCATCGATTTCCGCTTCGCCACCGGGGGCTGGAGCACGCATGCGGTCTCCGGTCTCGAAGTCGCCGCCAGCACGCAGCCCGCGGGGGCGCATCACGAGGTCGATTACGAGATCGCGGCGCGGCTGAGCGACCGCGAGGGCCTGCTGGTCCGGCGCCCCGGTCTGCACGGCACGACCCGGTGGGTCGGCCCGTATACCGGCCGGGTCCTGTCCTTCTCGGCGGCGGCCGTCGAGCGCCTCGCGGAAGCGCCCATCGGAAAGATCGCGTTTGCGACCGACGGGCGCGACCTCCGCGCCTGCCGGAGCACCTGTCACATCCTCAGCGCGCTGAGCTGCGCGCATCGGGACGATCCTTCGCCCGACCCGCTTTTGATCGAGAGCCTCCATCTGGCGGTCCTGCGCTCGGTCATCGCGGTCCGCACGGCGGGCCGGTCGGCCGGACCCGATCTGTCGGCATCGCAGGCCGGGCGCGCCTGCGCGTATATCCGGGAGCACCTGGACCGGGAGATCACCGTGTCGGCCCTGGCCGGGATCGTCGGGCTCAGCGAGGGCTACTTCATCCGGGCCTTCCGCCAGAGCACCGGGGTGACGCCGTACCAGTACATCATGCGCGAGCGCGTCGGCCGGGCCGAGGCCCTGATCCGCTCCGGCGCGGGATCCATGGCGGAGGTCGCCGCGCGGTCGGGCTTCACGAGCGCCGGCGCCATGAGCCGGACGTTCCGGAAGCTGGTCGGGCGCTCGCCGACCGGGCGCACGGCCGGCCGGCGCGCCTGAGCGCCTAGCCGGCGGCCCGCCCCGTCGCCCCACGGAACAGGTCCTCCATCTCGCGCCGGACGCGGATCGCCTCCTGGTCGGCCTCGTACGCGACGTCGCTCCAGCGCACGGCCCGGCCGGCGGGCACGTCGGTCTTGAGGACCATGTTGTGGGCGAGCCCGATCGGCAGGGCGTCCTGCGCCAGGGCCTCCGCCGCCGGCATCAGCTTGCCGTAGACGGTGAACCCGCCCTCGCCGTCGAGCCGCTCGCCGGCCCGCAGGGCGCGCTTGGCGGTGGCGGCGACGTCGCCGCGCCAGTCGCCGGTGGCACCCGTGGCCTCGCCGCGGACCGCGATGGAGGCCACCGAGATCCCGAGTTCCAGCCCGATCAGGTGATAGGGCTTGTAGGTGGCGGCGAACCGGCCGCTGGCGTCGGTCTTGAGGCCGTACTGGGCGAAGCAGTCGCGCACGTAGGGGCTCGGCGCCTCGAACACCGCGTAGACGCCCCAGCGCAGGTCCCGGAACACCGGCCGCCCGTCCCGCTCGACGGACGAGACCACCTCGACGGTGCCGCGCTCGGTGAGGAGGCCGCCATCCGCCACGGGCTTCAGGATGCTCGGCAGGTCGTCGACGCCGCAGGGCGGGAAGGCGAGGCCGTCGCGCGGGGGGGTGAGCCCGCAGGCATTGGCCACCGCGGCCATCTCCAGGGCCGACTTGGTGCCGTCGAGGAAGGAGTTGAACATCTGCGGGTTGAAGTCGCCGCCCGCGACCTGGCTCTCGCTGAAGCCGTAATGGCCCCAGACCGTGTCGGGCGTGGAGGCGTGGTAGGCCGGCAGGTACTTGGTGCCCTTGCCGGCGCAGATCACCTCCAGCCCGATCGTGCGCGCCCAGTCGACCAGCTCGGCGATCAGCGCCGGCTGGTCGCCCGAGGCCATGGAGTAGATCACCCCGGCCTCGGCCGCCTTGCGCGCCAGCAGCGGCCCGGCCAGCACGTCGGCCTCGACGTTGACCATCACGATGTGCTTGGCCGCCGCGAAGGCCCGCAGCGCGTGGCGGATTCCGGCGGCCGGGCTGCCGGTGGCGTCGATGACGATGTCCACGAACGGGCTCGCGATCATCGCGTCGGCATCCTCGGTGACGAGGGTCGTGCCGGCCCGGGCAGCCTCCTCCATTCCGCGCGCCGCGAACCGGGCCTCCTCCCAGCCGACCCGCCGCAGCGACGCGCGCGCCCGGTCGGGCGACAGATCGGCCACGGCGATCAGGTGGATCCCGGGCGTGCGTGGCGCCTGCGAGAGGTACATCGCGCCGAACTTGCCGGCCCCGATCAGGCCGACCCGGACGGGCCGGCCCTCGTCGGCGCGCCGCTGCAGCTTGGCGAAGAGGGACATGGGGCGTTCTCCCTGGGGGCGCACGGTCGGGCTCGGGTCCCGCCGCGTTTGCCGCGTTGTTTGGACCTGCACCTAGCGCGGCTCCCGATCCCGTTGAGACCCGCCGCATGACAAGACTGGCACAACCGTTTCGACCGAGGGGACGCGCGCCGGACCCTGCACCGCCATTGGCTCCGGGTTCCGGGCTCGCCTCGCGTGCCCCGGATCGACGGCGTGAGGTGCCCGCCGGTCGCCGAAGCGATCCGGCCGACGACGATCACCGCGCCCATGTCTTTCCGCGCCAACATCTTTCCGCGTCAGGCCGGAACCGCCCGGCTCTCCACCTCCACGTCGAGCAGCCAGCGGCGGAAGGCCCGGATCTTCTCCAGGGCCCCGTCGCGCTCGCGGTAGCAGATGAAGTGCAGGTCCCGGGACAGGCTCTCGAACCGCCCGCCGCCAAGGCGCACCAGCTGCCCGGCGGCGAGTTCGTCCCGGGCGAACCGCAGGGTCTCCAGCGCCACGCCGAGCCCCTGGACGGCCGCCGAGATCACCAGCGAACCCCGGTCGAAGGCCGCGCCCGATGCCCCGGTCGGGACGGGCAGGCCGTTATGGGCGAACCAGTCCGGCCAGCGGATGGGGCTGAAGGACGAGTCCAGCCGGGTGAAGGCCCCGGCCGACCCCGCGGCCCGGGCAACCTCCGGCGTGCACAGGGCGGCGATCTCCTCCGGCCCTAGGGACTCGACGGTCAGGCCGGGCCCGCGCGGCGGCCGGCCGTAGGCGATCAGGATGTCGATCTCCTCGTGCCGGGCGAGATCCAACGGGTCGGCGCTGGTGGAAAGGCGGATGGCGATGCCGGGATGCGTCTCCACGAAGGCGGGGAGCCGGGGCCCCAGCCACTTCGCCGCGAAGCTCGGCGTGCAGTGGACGGCCAGCGACGAGGGCGGCGGCGGGCTCAGCTCGGCACAGACCGCCTCGATGGCGTCGAAGGCGCTGGAGAGCCCCGCGAGCAGGCGCTGGCCGTCGGCGGTGAGCGTCGCCTGACGGTTCGCCCGCCGGAACAGAGCCCGTCCGAACCAGCGCTCCAGGGCGCGGATCTGGTGACTCACCGCCGAGGGCGTGAGGTGCAGCTCCTCGCTCGCCCGCGCGAAGCTGCCGAGGCGCGCGGCCGCCTCGAAGGCCCGCAGGGCGGGGAAGCTCGGGATCCGGCGCATGGGACAATCCGTGAATTGAATTCACGAAAAGCGTGAAAAATCGTCGTTTGTCAACGATTGGACGCAGCACGATAGTGCCGGCCGCGCCGCGCAGACGGTGGCGAAACGATAAAGTCTAGGGAGACATCGGAATGGCACAGGGGGTCATGACCCTCGTCGAGCCCAGTATCGACGAGACGACGCGGGTCTACCGCAAGGTTACGTGGCGCCTCGTGCCGTTCCTGTTCGCCTGCTACGTCGCGGCCTATCTCGACCGCGTCAATGTCGGTTTCGCCAAGCTGCAGATGCTGAGCGACCTGCAGTTCAGCGAAACCGTCTACGGCCTCGGCGCCGGAATCTTCTTTCTCGGCTACTTCCTGTTCGAGGTGCCGAGCAACATGATCCTCCACAAGGTCGGCGCCCGGATCTGGATCGCCCGGGTCATGCTGAGCTGGGCCGTCATCTCGGCGGCCATGATGTTCGTGACCTCGCCGACCTGGTTCTACGTCCTGCGCTTCCTGCTGGGCCTCGCCGAGGCGGGCCTGTTCCCGGGCGTGATCCTGTACCTGACCTACTGGTACCCGTCCGAGCGCCGCGGCGGCATCATCGCCATGTTCATGACCGGCATCCCGATCGCCGGCCTGATCGGCGGACCGGTCTCCGGCTGGATCATGAACGCGTTTGCCGGCACGGGCGGCCTCGCGGGCTGGCAGTGGCTGTTCCTGATCGAGGCGCTTCCGTCCGTCGTGCTGGGCTTCTGCGTCCTCGCCTATCTCGACGACGGCATCCAGAAGGCCAAGTGGCTGAGCGCCGACGAGAAGGCGCTGCTCGCCCACAATGTCGCCGCCGACGGCGCCTCCGTGACCGCGCACCGATTCCGGGACGGCTTCACCAGCGGCTGGGTCTGGCTGCTCTGCGGGATCTACTTCTTCTTCATCATGGGCCTCTACGGCGTCGGCTTCTGGCTGCCGACCCTGATCAAGGGCGCGGGCGTCTCCGACCCGCTGCAGATCGGCCTCCTGACCATGCTGCCCTACGGCGCCGCCGCCGTGGCGATGATCACGGTCGGGCGCCTGTCCGACGCGGCCCGGGAGCGGCGCTGGCACATCACGGTGCCGGGCCTCGTCGGGGTGGCGGGCTGGCTGGTCAGCATCCGGTTCAGCACGGACCTCGTGATCGCCGAGGCGGCGCTCACCGTGGCGACGATCGGCGTGCTGGTGACGCTCGCCCAGTTCTGGTGCCTGCCGACCGCCATCCTGGCGGGGGCGGCCGCCGCCACCGGCATCGCGGTGATCAACTCGGTCGGCAACCTCGCGGGCTTCGTGAGCCCCTACCTGATCGGCTGGATCATCGACACCACCAAGTCCACGAGCCTCGGCGTCTACACCCTCGCCGCGTGCCTCGCCCTGGGCAGCCTCCTGGCGCTGACGGTGCCCAAGCGCCTCGTCAACCGCTGACGCCCTCCCCTCACCCGACGAAAGGATACGCCATGCTCGACGATCATTCCCACGACGCGCCCGTCGCCCTCGACCTGCCCGACGACGATGCCGGCCGCAAGCGGACCTCGATCTACCAGCCGGAGCAGGCCGGCCTGATCTTCCCGGAGATCCCGGAATTCGCCAACCACGCCGAGGCGCGCGACTACCGCAAGAAGCACCTCGTGGCCGCCTGCCGCGCCTTCGCGATGCACGGCTTCGACTACGGCTTCGCCGGGCACCTGACGATCCGCGACCCGGAGCGTCCGGAGCTCTACTGGACCAACCCGATGTGCGTGCACTTCTCGCAGGTGCGGATGTCGAACCTGATCCTGGCCGACCACAAGGGCCGGGTGGTCGAGGGGCGCCACGCCATCAACCGGGCGGGCTTCGTCCTCCACGCCGCCGTGCACGACGAGTACCCCGAGGTCATGGCGATGTGCCACGCGCACACCACTTACGGCACCGCGTGGTGCGCCACCGGCCGGCCCCTCGACATGATCAGCCAGGACGCGGCGGCCTTCTACAACAGCCACGCGGTGATCGGCGCCTCGGCCGGCGCCGTGGCGGTGGAGAAGGAGAGCGGCCTCTCGGTCGCCCAGCAGATCGGCCGCAACCGCGGCGTGCTGCACCAGAACCACGGCCTGCTGACCTGCTCGCACCACAGCATCGACGACGCGGCCTTCTGGTTCATCGCCCTGGAGCGGGCCTGCAAGCAGCAGCTCCTCGTCGAGGCCTCCGGCATCAAGCCGCAGCTCCTCTCGGAGAAGACCGCCCACTACAGCCGCGAGCATGTCGGCAGCGACTATATCGGCTGGCTGCACTTCCAGACGCTGTACAACCACATCGCCGAGACCCAGCCCGACATGTTCGCCTGAGGCCCGGCGGGCGCCGCCCCCGCGCGGACGGCGCCGCGACGCGCATCGGGGCCGGCCGCGAGGCCGGCCCTGCCGCTATGGGCCGGTATGGGCCGGTATGGGCCGGCGCCCGGACGGCGCCGTCCGGATGGAGCGGGGAGCCGGTCCGTCCTGCCCATCAGCGGTACAAGATTGATTCATCCGTCGGCGGCCGCCACCCTGCACAGGTCATGTGAGGGCCGCGACCATGCGCAAGCGACACGCCGACGAGGACGCCCTGCGGTCGATCTTCGCGGAGGCGCTGGCAGCCCTGGCGCTGCCGCCCGATGCCGGAGACCGGCTGACGGTCACCGGCACGGAGAGCCTGCCGTCCTGCTTCCCCGTCACGGAGCTGGCGACGGCGGCGATCGGTGCCGCCGGCCTCGCCGTCTCCGAACTTCTGGGCCTGTTCGGAGATGCGCCCGCCGTGACGGTGGACCGGCATCTCGCCTCGGCGTGGTTCGGCCCGTCGGTGCGGCCGCGCGGATGGACAATGCCGGCCGCCTGGGACCCGATCGCCGGCGACTACCGGGCGGCGGACGGCTGGATCCGGCTGCACACCAACGCGCCCCACCATCGCGCCGCCGCCCTCTCGGTGCTTGACTGTCCGGGCGACCGGCAGGCGGTTGCGGCCGCCGTGGCCCGGGAGACGGCCGAGACCCTGGAATCGGCGATCCTGCGCGCGGGGGGCTGCGCCGCGGCGATGCGCAGCCTGGAGGCGTGGCAGCGACTGGACCAGGGCCGGGCGGTCCGGGCCGAGCCCCTCGTGGCGGTCACGGAGGCGCCCGGCCACGACTCCGGACGGTGGCGCCCGGACCCGGCCCGTCCCCTCGCGGGGATCCGGGTCCTCGACCTGACCCGCATCCTGGCGGGGCCTGTGGCCACGCGCTTCCTGGCCGGGCTGGGCGCCGACGTCCTGAGAATCGACCCGCCCGGCTGGGACGAGCCGTCCCTGGCGCCCGACGTCACCCTGGGCAAGGTCTGCACCCGGCTCGACCTCCATCGGGCCGCCGACCGACAGCGGTTCGAGGGGCTGCTCTCGGAGGCGGACATCCTAGTCCATGGATACCGCCCGGATGCCCTGGAGCGGCTCGGCTACGGGGAGAAGCATCGCCGGGCGTTCAATCCGAACCTGATCGACGTCACGCTCTGCGCCTATGGCTGGACCGGGCCCTGGGCCGGCCGGCGCGGCTTCGACAGCCTCGTCCAGATGTCGGCCGGCATCGCGGCGGCCGGACAGTGCTGGAAACAGGCCGACCCGCCGGTGCCGCTGCCCGTCCAGGCGCTCGACCACGCCACCGGCTATCTGATGGCGGCAGCGTCCATACGGGGCCTGATCGCCCGGTTGCGGGAGGGGCGCGCCGTCACCGCGAAGCTCTCCCTGGCCCGCACGGCGTTTCTGCTCACCGACCATGCCGGCGGCGCACCGGGGCCCGCCTTCAGCGGAGATCAGGATCGGGACTTCTTACCAAAGATCGAACACACGGCGTGGGGATCCGCCCTCAGGCTGTACGCGCCCGCGCGGATCGACGGCGTTCCCCTGCGATGGGATAGGCCCGCCCGAGATCTCGGATCTACGGAGGCTGCACTGGTTTCCAATTTCGATAGCGCGCAATTTTCCAGCCCGAACAGCAGCCGCGCTATAAATTGATCAATCCATCTAATATTTTTGCACCGGCGACATTACGCGACCCTTGACATCGATCCGCGTCGTCTGGCAATCGGCACGTACGATATGCATGACACTATGTTAATATATTCAAAAATTTGTAAAAAAAGAACAGAAAATTCCTGAAGATCTCGATTTGGCAACAGTCCATCAAGCAACAGGGAATATTAATACGATTTACCTCAAAGCACATCCGTTTCGCCGACCCAGACTTGCTCTGTGCCATACGGTTCGACACCGAGAAGGATGACGATGCCCGCGTCTGCCCCGGACCATCCTGTCCTGCGCGAAATCCCGATCGGCATCTCCGCCACGGGGACACGCCGCGAGACGGATTCGATGGGGGCGATCGACGTTCCGGCGGACCGCTACTGGGGGGCGCAGACGCAGCGCTCGCTCCAGCATTTCTCGATCGGCAACGATCGCATGCCCAAGCGGGTCTATCACGCCTACGGCTACGTCAAGAAGGCCGCGGCCCTGGTCAACGCCGCGGCCGGACGCCTGGAGGACTGGCGGGCGCAGGCCATCGTCCGGGCCGCCGACGAGACGATCGCGGGAAAGCTCGACGCGCATTATCCGCTCTACGTCTGGCAGACCGGCTCCGGCACCCAGTCCAACATGAACGTCAACGAGGTGCTGTCGAACCGCGCGATCCAGCTCCTCGGCGGTGAACTCGGCTCCAAGAGCCCGGTCCACCCGAACGACCACGTCAACATGGGCCAGTCGTCGAACGACACCTTCCCGACCGCGATGCACATCGCGACGGTGCTGGAACTCGACGAGGTGCTCCTCCCGCAGGCGCACGCCCTTGCCGACGCGATCGACGCGAAGGCGCAGGCCTGGATGGATGTGGTCAAGACCGGCCGCACTCATCTTCAGGATGCGACGCCGTTGACGGTCGGCCAGGAATGGTCGGGCTACGTGGAGCAGATGCGCGACGCGCTGGCCGGAGTCGCGGCGTCGCGGGCCGGGCTCTACAAGCTCGCGGCCGGCGGCACCGCGGTCGGCACCGGCCTCAACGCCCCGGAGGGCTTCAGCGCGGAGATCGCCGGCCAGATCGCCGCGCTGACCGGCAAGCCGTTCGTCACGGCGCCCAACAAGTTCGCCGCCCAAGGCTCCCTCGACGCCATGGTCGCCGCCATGGCGGCGGTGCGCGGGCTCGCGGTCGCGCTGATGAAGATCGCCAACGACATGCGCTGGCTCGCCTCGGGGCCGCGCTGCGGTCTCGGCGAATTGCTGCTGCCCGCCAACGAGCCGGGCTCCTCGATCATGCCCGGCAAGGTCAACCCGACCCAGTGCGAGGCCATGGTGATGGTCTGCATCCAAGTGATCGGCGAGGACAACGCCGTCGCCTTCGCGGGCGCGCAGGGCAACTTCGAGTTGAACGCGATGCGCCCGATCATCATCAACAACACGCTGCACGCGATCCGCGTGCTGGGCGATGCCTGCGAGAAATTCCGGACCTACTCGGTCGCGGGCACGGAGCTCAACCGGAAGCGGATCGACGAGACCGTGAACCAGTCGCTGATGCTGGTCACGGCCCTGTCGCCGGTGATCGGCTATGACCTCGCATCCAAAATCGCCCACCGCGCCAACGACGAGGGTACGACGCTGCGCGAGGCCGCCCTGGCCGAGGGCGTTCCGGCCGAGCGCTTCGACGCGGTGTGCGATCCCAAGACCATGACCGGCCACGGGCTGGCCGGCGCCTGAACCCGCCGGGACCATCCGTCGGGGCCCCTCAGCTGAGCGAGACACCATGAGCACGAAGGTCGCCGATCTGTTCGTCCGGGCGCTGGCGCAGGCCGGCGTGAAGCGCATCTACGGCGTCGTCGGCGACAGCCTCAACGGGCTGACCGAGGCCCTGCGCCAGGACGGCTCGATTGCCTGGATCCACACGCGCCACGAGGAGAGCGCCGCCTTCGCGGCCGGCGCCGAGGCGCACCTGACCGGCGACCTCGCGGTCTGCGCCGGCTCCTGCGGGCCGGGCAACCTCCACCTGATCAACGGCCTGTTCGACGCGCACCGCTCCCGCGTGCCGGTGCTGGCCATCGCGGCCCAGATCCCCTCGGCGGAGATCGGCCGGGGCTACTTCCAAGAGACCCACCCGCAGAACCTGTTCCAGGAATGCAGCCACTATTGCGAACTGGTCTCCTCGCCGGCCCAGCTGCCCGGCGTGATCGAGACCGCGATCCGCGTCGCCGTCGCCGAGCGCGGGGTCGCCGTGGTGGTGATCCCCGGCGATGTCGGCCTCATGGCCATGCCGGGGAACGCGCCCGAACTCTCCGCCGCCCTGGTGCCGCCCCCGCCCGTGGTGCGCCCGCGCGACGCCGACCTCGATGCGCTGGCCGGGATGCTCAACGATGCCGGCCGCGTGACCCTGTTCTGCGGCCGCGGCTGCGCCGGCGCCCACGCGGAGCTGCTGCAGCTCGCCGAGGCGCTGAAGGCGCCGGTGGTCCACGCGCTGGGCGGCAAGGAATACGTCGAGTGGGACAATCCCTACGACGTCGGCATGACCGGGCTGATCGGCTTCTCGTCGGGCTACCGGGCGATGCTCGACTGCGACACCCTGCTTCTGCTCGGCACCAGCTTCCCCTACCGCCAGTTCTACCCGGAGGACGCCAAGATCGCGCAGGTCGACCTGCGGGCCGAAAGCCTGGGGCGCCACTGCCGGATCGATCTCGGCCTGATCGGCGACGTCGGCGCGACGATCACGGCGCTGCTGCCGAAGCTGCAGGCGAAGACCGACCGGGCGCATCTCGACGACAGCCTCGCCCATTACCGCAAAGCCCGCGCCGGGCTCGACGCCCTGGCGGCGGGCAAGCCCGGCGGCAAGATCCACCCGCAATACGTCGCCCGGACGCTCAGCGAGGCGGCCTCCGAGGACGCGGTGTTCACGTTCGACGTCGGCACGCCGACGATCTGGGCGGCCCGCTACCTCGCCATGAACGGCAAGCGCCGGCTGATCGGCTCGCTCAACCACGGCTCCATGGCCAACGCCCTGCCGCAGGCGATCGGCGCGCAGGCGGCCTATCCCGGGCGGCAGATCATCTCGTTCTCCGGCGACGGCGGCTTCGCCATGCTGATGGGCGACCTGCTGACCCTCAACCAGCACAAGCTGCCGGTGAAGATCGTGGTGCTGAACAACGGCACCCTGGGCTTCGTCGAGATGGAGATGAAGGCCGCGGGCTTCCTCGAGACCGGCGTCGAACTGGTGAACCCGGACTTCGCCGCCATGGCGCGCGGGGCCGGCATCTTCGCCCGGCGCGTCGAGGATCCGGCCGAACTGCCGGACGCGATGCGCGCGCTGCTCGACCACGACGGTCCGGCCCTCCTCGACGTCGTCTCGGCCCGCCAGGAACTGTCGATGCCGCCGAAGGTCGGCCTCGAGCAGGTGACGGGCTTCGGGATGTGGCTCGCCAAGGCGGTGATCGACGGGCGCGGGACCGAGATCGTCGACCTCGCCAAGACCAACCTCTGGCGCTGACGCGCCGATCCCAAGCTGGAGGTCAGCCCGATGATCCGCTGCGTTCGCATCTGGACCGGTGACGACGGCAATTCCCACTTCGCGGAGGGCGTCATCGCCCTGCCCCACGGCGAGCGCGGCGACATCCTCAGCGGCACGACCGACGTGGTCTCGATCTCCTTCCGGGAGACGCAGGCCGGCGGCACCTACGCGTGGCATGCGGCCCCGACCCGCCAGTTCGTCATTACCCTGCGCGGCACCCTCGACTTCCAGACGAAGGCCGGGGCGCATTTCACGATCCGGCCCGGCGACATCCTCATCGCCGAGGACACGGCCGGCTCCGGCCATTCCTGGCGCCTCGTCGACGACGAGCCCTGGTGCCGGGCCTACGTGATCCTCGCCCCCGGCGCCGAGGCCCGGCTGCCCTTCGTCCCGAACGCCCAGTGAGTTCCCCCGAACCGGTGCCAGGAGTTCCGCGATGGCCGGCCTAAGCGACGACGACACTCCCGACGTGGTGCTCATCGGCGCCGGGATCATGAGCGCGACCTTCGGCACGGTCCTGAAGGAGCTGGAGCCGTCGCTGCGGATCGCGATGTTCGAGACGCTCCACGACTGCGCGCAGGAGAGCTCGGAGGGCTGGAACAACGCCGGCACCGGCCACGCGGCCAATTGCGAGTTGAACTACACGCCCCAGCGCCCCGACGGCAGCGTCGACATCGCCAAGGCCCTGGAGGTCAACACCGAGTTCGACATCTCGCGCCAGCTCTGGGCGCATCTCGTGCGGAAGGGCGCGATCCCCGATCCCCGCGCCTTCATCCATCCCTGCCCGCACATGAGCTTCGTCTGGGGGGCCGAGAACGTCGCGTTCCTCAAGGCGCGCTACGCCGCGATGTCGGCGCACCATTGCTATCACGGCATGGAATACAGCGAGGATCCGCAGGTCATCGCCGGCTGGGCGCCGCTGATCATCGAGGGCCGCGCCCCCGGCGAGCCCATCGCCGCCACCCGGATCGTCACAGGGACGGATGTCGATTACGGCGCCCTCACGCACCTGCTGGTCAAGCAGCTCGCGGCGCAGCCCGGCTTTTCCGTGCACTACAACCGGAAGGTCGTCGCCCTCGACCGGGTCGACGACGGCCGCTGGGCCGTCACCGTCGAGGACACCTACGACGGCACGCGCCAGACCGTGACGGCGAAGTTCGTGTTCATCGGCGCGGGCGGCGGCTCGCTGCCGCTGCTGCAGGCCTCGAAGATCCCGGAGGGGCGCGGCTACGGCGGCTTCCCGGTCTCCGGCATCTGGCTGCGCTGCGACGTTGACGCGGTCAGCGCGCGCCACCACGCCAAGGTCTACGGCAAGGCGGCCTCCGGCTCGCCGCCGATGTCGGTGCCCCACCTCGACACCCGCATCATCGGCGGCAAGCGCTCGCTGCTGTTCGGACCCTATGCGGGCTTCTCGTCGCGCTTCCTCAAGCACGGCGCGCTCACGGACCTGTTCACCGCGCTGACCCCGCACAACATCGTGCCGCTGCTCGACGTCGCCAAGGACAACGTCGCGCTGACCGAGTACCTCGTGGGCCAAGTGCTCCAGAGTTCCGACCACCAGTTCGCGACCCTGAAGCAGTTCTTCCCCAAGGCGCTGAAGCAGGACTGGACGTCGGCGGTCGCCGGCCAGCGGGTGCAGACGATCAAGCCGACCGGCCAGTCGAACCCGCTGGAGGAGGGCTACCTCGAGTTCGGCACCGAGCTCGTGGCCGCCGCCGACCACTCGATCTGCGCGCTGCTCGGCGCCTCGCCGGGCGCCTCGACGGCGGCCTTCATCGCGGTCGAGGTGCTGGAGAAGTGCTTCGCCGACCGGCTGACGCCGGAGGGCTGGCTGCCCCGCCTCAAGGCCGTGATCCCGACCTACGGCATCGACCTCAAGCAGGATGCCGAGGCCTGCCGGCGCAGCCGGGCCGAGACGGCACCGATCCTGAGGATCGACACCGTCTGACACTTCCGCGAGGCGCGGTTCCCCGCGCCCCGCCGGCGGACATCTGAGGGTGCGACGCGCCCGAGCGGGGGCGGCGGACCGGCGAGCTTCGGCTGGAGAGAGGAACGATGGACATCTCCGCCCTGATGCTGTCGCGCATCCAGTTCGCCTTCACGGTCTCGTTCCACATCATCTTCCCGGCCTTCACGGTCGGGCTGGCGGCCTGGCTCGCCTTCCTCCAGGCGCGGGCGATGATCTCGGGCGAGCCGGTCTACGACCGCCTGTTCGACTTCTGGCTCAAGATCTTCGCGGTCGCCTTCGGGCTCGGGGTCGTCTCCGGCATCGTCATGGCGTTCCAGTTCGGCACCAACTGGAGCGAACTCGCCCGCCGCACCGGGCCGATCCAGGGGCCGCTTCTCGGCTACGAGAGCTTCACGGCCTTCGCGCTGGAGGCCTCGTTCTTCGGCGTGCTGATGTTCGGCCGGCGGCGGGTGCCGCGCTGGTTCTACCTGTTCGCCTGCCTGATGGTCTGCCTCGGCACCAGCCTGTCGTCGTTCTGGATCCTCGTGAACAACTCGTGGATGCAGTATCCGACCGGCTTCGCCCTGCGGCCGGACGGCGTGTTCGTGCCGACCGACTGGTGGGCGATCCTCTTCAACGGGGTCGTCTGGGTCCGCTTCCCCCACATGGTCCTGGCCGCCTACGTCACCACCAGCTTCTGCGTGGCGGCGACGGGCGCGTGGTCCATGCTGCGGGGCCGGGACCGCGTCGAGGCCCGCGCCATGGTCCGGATGGGGCTCGGCCTCGCCGCGGTCCTCGTGCCGCTGCAGCTGTTCTTCGGCCACCTCACCGGCGACTACGTCGTCCGGCACCAGCCCTCGAAGATCGCCGCCATCGAGGGCCACTGGGAGAGCCGGGCGCCGGCCGGCGAGATCCTGTTCGCGTGGCCCGACGAGGCGCAGGAGACAAACCACTTCGTCATCGCCCTGCCCGCCCCCGCCGGCAGCCTGATCGACGACGGCACCCTCACCGGCAAGGTGATCGGCATCAAGGACATCCCCAAGGCCGACCGGCCGCCGGTGCTGATCCCGTTCTTCGCCTTCCGCATCATGGTCGGCTGCGGGCTGCTGATGCTGGCGCTCGCCTGGGGCGGGATGGCCTTCTACGCCAGCGGGCGGCTGGAGCGGGCGCGCTGGCTGCAATGGGCGATCTTCCTGTCGTTCCCCCTGGGCTTCGTCGCGACGCTGACCGGATGGTTCACCGCCGAGGTCGGGCGCCAGCCCTGGACGGTCTACGGCCAGCTCCGCACTGCCGATGCGGCGACGCCGTTCCTGACATCCCCGCAGGTGGCGACCTCCCTCGCCGTGTTCGGCGCGGTCTACGCGCTGATCTTCGCGGCCGGCACCGTCTACATCTACCGCATGCTCAGGGCCGGCATCCTGCCGACGCCCGCGCATGCGGGGAGCGCCGCCAACCCCAAGCGGCCGCTCGCCGTACCGGGCGACAGTCCCGGCACGCCCGGCGCCACGCCGACCGGCACACCGGCGGAGTGAGCAGCCATGATCGAATTCTGGGCCGCCGCCCTCGCCCTCACCCTGATGCTCTACGTGCTGCTCGACGGATTCGACCTCGGCGTCGGCATGCTGTTCGGGATCGCCCCGGACGAGGCGGCGCGCCGCCACATGATGCAGGCGATCGCCCCGGTCTGGGACGGCAACGAGACCTGGCTGGTTCTGGCCGCGACGATCCTGTTCGGGGCCTTCCCCGCGGTCTACGCGCTGCTGCTCTCGGCCTTCTACCTGCCGCTCCTCCTGATGCTCGCGGCCCTGATCCTGCGCGGCGTCGCCTTCGAGTTCCGCTACAAGTCCCGGCGGCTGCGGCGGGTCTGGGACGCGGGCTTCGTCGGCGGCTCCTTTTGCGCGGCCTTCGTGCAGGGCGTGACGGTCGGGGCGCTGGTGCAGGAACTGCCGGTCCGGGACGGGCTCTATGTCGGCGGGGCGTTCGGGTGGCTCACGCCCTTCTCGCTGCTCTGCGGGCTCGGCCTGTGCCTCGGCTACGCGCTGCTCGGCGCCGCGTGGCTGTGCGGCAAGACCGAGTCCGACGTGCGCGACCTCGGCTTCCGGCTGCTGCCGCGGCTCCTGCTCGGGGTGCTGGCCTTCCTGGGCGCGGCCTTCGTGTACGCACTGGCGATCAACCTGCGGGTGCTGCACCGCTGGATCGAGCGGCCCGAGATGCTGGTCCTGCCCCTCGTGGGGGCCGCGGCCTGCGCGGGGCTCCTCTACGCGGCGCGGCGCCGGAACGACGCCCTGCCGTTCCCGCTGGTGGCGCTGATCTTCGCCGCCGCCTTCGCGACGCTCGCCGCCTCGTTCCTGCCCTACATGGTGCCGTTCAGCGTGACGGTGACCGAGGCGGCGGCGCCGGAGGCGAGCCTGTCCTTCATGTTCTGGGGCGCGGGGATCGTGGTCCTGCCGATCACCCTGATCTACACCCTGGTCGTCTACCGGGTGTTCAAGGGGAAGGTCGACGTCGCCGAGCATTATGAGTGAGCCCGCGACCGGGCTCCCCGACCCGACCCGGCCGCTGAGGCCGCGCCGTGGCCGGTGAGGTCGCGCTCTCCGAGGACGCGCCGGGCCTCCTGCAGCGCCTCGCCGCGTGGTGGCCGCGGGAGGCGGCCGAGGCCGTGCGCATCGCGCTCACCGCCATCGCGGCGATCTGGCTCGCCATGTGGCTCGAACTGGCGCTGCCGCACTGGGCCGGCTGGACGGTCATCTCGGTGACGCTCGCCACCCGCGCGGCCTCCCTGCGCAAGAGCCTGTGGCGGGCCGGCAGCACGCTTGTCGGCGTCACCGTCGCGATGGTGCTGGTGGCCAATTTCGCCCAGGCGACCCTGGCCTTCGACCTCGCCCTGGCCCTGTGGATGGGCCTGCTCACCGCGGCCTCCAGCGTCGAGAGCGGCCAGCGCGCCTACGGCTTCGCATCCATGGGCTTCACGGTGCCGATCATCGCCCTGGCCGACGTGCAGAGCCCCGAGACGGTGTTCCAGATCGGCGTCGACCGCTGCTCGACGATCCTGCTCGGGATCGGCTGCGCCTACGCGTCGAACGTGTTCGTGGCGCCGGGCGTCCCCGCCGTCAGCCGCGCCCTGGCGGGGCGGCTCGAGGCGGCCGCGCAGGCCTGCGACGCCTGGATGGCCGCCCTGCGGCGGGGCGAGCGGCCGGGCCCGATGCCCATCGCCGCCGTGATGACGCTCGGCGAGGAGGTCACCGACACGTTCACCGAGCAGCCCTCCCTCCGTTCCGGCGGCCGGGGGATCCGCAACGCCGCCCCCCGGCTGCGGCGCGTGCTCGCCGCGGGCCTGCTGCGGGCCCTGCTGCCGGACCGGCCGGGATCGCGCTCGACCGACCTGATCGGGGCCGGCGGGGCGATCGCCGTCCGGCAGATCGGGCGCGTCCGGGTCTCGGCGCGGCTCCTGCGGGCCGGGGGCCGGGTGGGGCGGCGGCGCGTGCCGTTCCGCCCGCACCTGCTCTTGTGGAACGACCTGGACTGGGACGGCTGGCACGCCTTCGACAACGGCCTGCGCACCGCCGCCGCCGTCCTGCTCGTCAACGGCTTCTGGTACGTCACCGGCTGGTCGCACGGGGCCGGCGCCGCGACCTGGGCGAGCCTCGTCTGCGTCCTGCTCGCCGCCCATGCCGACCCGCGGGCGGAATCCCGCGCCTTCCTGATCGGCGCGCTGCTCGCCGCCGTGGTCGGGCTGACCCTGCGCTACACCCTGCTGACCACCACCGGGAGCTTCGCGCTCCTGGCCGCCGTGCTCCTGCCGGTGGCGATGCTGGCGGTGGTCGGCCGGGCCGACAAGCGTGCGATCTACGGCATCGGCTTCGGCTTCTTCGTCTTCGGCGTCCTCGATCCCAAGAACCCGATGACCTACGACCTCGCCGACTCGCTCAACACCGTGCTGGCCGAGCTGCTCGGGATGGCGGTGGCGGCGGTCGCGTTCGCCGCCCTGCCGCCGCCGGTGAGCCCCGCGACGCTGCGGCTGCGGGCCCGCCGCCGGCTGGTCCGGTCGGTGCGCGGCGCGGCCCTCGACCCGGCGCTCCTGCTGCCGCCCCGCGACCGCTATCTCGCCCGGGGTTTCGGCCGGCTCGCCCTCATCGGCGCGGATGAGGCGATGGCCCGGGGCGGCGAGCGCCTGCTCGTCATCGGGCTCCTGCTGCTCGCCCTGCGGGAGACGGACGACCGGGAAGGCCGCCGCGTCGGCCGGGCGGTCTGGGCCCGGCTCGCCGCGTCCCGTCCGGCAGAGGCGGATGCGGTGCCGGATCCCTTGCGCGAGCTCGCCGACCGGGCGACCCTGCCGCTCCAGGCGGAGCGCATCGGGGCGCTGGCCGCCCTCGTGTCGGATCTCGACCGCGCGGGCTGGCCGAACCTCGATCCGGGGGTGCGGGCGTGATCGGATTGCGGGCGGTCGACGTGCTGGGGCTCTACGTCGAGCCCGCGGTGATCTGCCTGCTCGCCGCCCTGGTGATCACCTGGGGCCTGCGCTGGATCCTGGACTGGATCGGCATCAACCACCTTGTCTGGAACCGCGCCCTGTTCGACTTCAGCCTCCTGACCGCCGTGACGGCTCTGCTGATCCTGTCCCTGCGCGTCCAGGGTCCGTGACATGGCCACGACCCCGCGACCGTCCCTGCGCGACTGGCAGCCGCCGCCCGCCTACAACGTCGCCGCCACCCTGCTGGCGCTGGCGGCGGCAATGGGCCTCGCCTACCTCGCCTTCCTCTACTACGCCTACACGCCCTGGACCCGGGACGGGCGCGTGCGCGTCTACACCGTGCAGGTGGCTCCCGAGGTCTCCGGGACGGTGGTGGCGGTCCGCGTCCGGGACAACCAGTTCGTCCGCAAGGGCGACGTGCTGTTCACGATCGATCCCGGCACGTTCAGGAACGCCGTGACCCAGGCGGAGGGCGCCCTCGCCAGTGCCCGGGCACAGGCCGGCTACCTCGCGGGTATCGCGCAGCGCACCGCCGAACTCGACGATCTCGCCACCACCCCGCAGCAGAAGCAGACGACCAGCGGCCAGGCGCAGGCCGCCCAGGCCAACGTGGTCCAGGCGGAGGGCGCGCTGGCGCAGGCGCGGCTCAACCTGGAGCGCACGACCCTGCGGGCCACCGTGAACGGCTGGGTCACCAACCTGCTGCTGCAGGAGGGCGGGTTCGCCGCCACGGGGCAGCCGGCGCTGACGCTGGTCAACGGCGACAGCTTCTGGATCGAAGGCTACTTCGAGGAGACCCAGCTGCCGCGCATCGGCGAGGGTGACGCCGCGCGGGTGTCGCTGATGGCGTGGCCGGACCGTCCGATCCGGGGCCGGGTGACCGGCCTCGGCCGCGGCATCAGCGTCGCCGACGCCGCCCCGGGCGTTCAGGGGCTGCCGACGGTCAATCCGATCTTCACCTGGGTCCGGCTGGCGCAAAGGGTGCCGATCCGGATCGACCTCGACGACGTGCCGTGCCCGATCGTGCTGGCGGCGGGGATGACGGCGAATGTCGCGATCCTGCCCGAGAAGGCCGGATCCCCGGACGCCCTGCCGCCCGACCGGCGCACCGGCGCGGCCGCCGGCCAGCGCTGCGAGGGGGCGCCGGTCGTCGAGTCGCGGCGCTGACGCGCACGGCCCTCGTCGTGGCATGCCCGCCGCCGGGAAAACCGGGGCGGCGGCCGCGTTAGACCGGCAGGCGCGCCGACATGCGGCGCCCGCGATCGCGATGAGGATCCGATGGACTACAGGCAGTTCGGACGCTCCGGCCTTACCGTGCCGGTGCTCAGCTTCGGCACCGGCACCTTCGGCGGCACGAACGAATTCTTCCAGCGCTGGGGCCAGACGGACGTCGCGGAGGCGACCCGCATGGTCGATCTCTGCCTCGATTCCGGGGTCAACTTCTTCGACACGGCCGACATCTACTCGGGCGGCGCCTCCGAGGAGATCCTGGGTCAGGCCCTCAAGGGCAAGCGCGACCGGGCGCTGATCTCCACCAAGGCGACCTTCCGGTTTAACGACGACCTGAACCAGGTGGGCTCCTCGCGCTACCACCTGGTCCGCGCCTGCGAGGCCAGCCTGAAGCGGCTCGGCACCGACCATATCGACGTCTACTTCATGCACGGGTTCGATGCGCTCACCCCCGTGGACGAGACCCTGCGGGCGCTGGACGACCTCACCCGCGCGGGCAAGATCGGCTACATCGGCGCCTCGAATTTTTCCGGCTGGCAGCTCATGAAGGCGCTCGCGACCTCGGAGCGCCACGGCCTCGCCCGCTACGTCGCCTACCAGGGCTACTATTCGCTGATCGGCCGGCACTACGAGTGGGAGTTGATGCCCCTCGGGATCGACCAGGGTGTCGGCTTGATGGTCTGGAGCCCGCTGGGCTGGGGCCGCCTCACCGGCAAGATTCGCCGCGGACAGGCCAACCAGAGCGGCCGCATCGCCGCCGGTGGCGCCGAGGGTGGGCCGCCTGTCTCCGACGAATACCTGTTCGGCGTGGTCGACGCCCTCGACGCCGTGGCGGCCGAGACCGGCAAGACGGTGGCGCAGGTGGCGCTCAACTGGCTGCTGACCCGGCCGACCGTGTGCAACATCGTGGTCGGCGCCCGCACCGAGGAACAGCTGAAGCAGAATCTCGGCGCCCTCGGCTGGACCCTGACCGCCGAGCAGGTCGCCCGCCTCGACGCGGCGAGCCACGAGACGCCGATCTATCCGTACTGGCACCAGAAGGGCTTTGACGAGCGCAACCCGAAGCCGACGGTCTGGTAGCCAGCGGCGCGCGGCCGGGACCCTGAGGGCGGAAATCGGAAACGATGCGTTTCGATCGTTTCTGTTTCAACTCGTGCGGTCCCGGTCCAGGATGCCTGCGGATGGCCGGCCGATCCCGAACGATGTCGGCTCCGCCATCCGGGGCGCCGCGCAGCAGCCGATGGCGCTCCTCCCTCCCCGCGCGAAGGAGCAAGGCGATGAGCTGGCACAGTGCCGAGGATCCGATCCCGGGCGACCATTTCAGCTGCGACGCGATCCGGACCCTGATCGTGCCCCGCTCGCGCGATCTCGGCTCCTTCGCGGTGCGGCGGGCGCTGCCCTCCACCGAGTGCCGGATGGTCGGCCCCTTCATCTTCTTCGATCAGATGGGCCCCTCCGAGTTCCTGCTCGGGCAGGGCATGGACGTGCGGCCGCATCCGCATATCGGCCTCTCCACCGTCACCTACCTGTTCGACGGCGAGATCATGCACCGCGACAGCCTCGGCACGGAGTTGCCGATCCGGCCGGGCGAGCTGAACTGGATGACCGCGGGCCGCGGCATCACCCATTCGGAGCGCACGGCCCCGACGCTGCGGCAGACCGGCTCCCGGCTGTTCGGCATCCAGAGCTGGGTCGCCCTCACCGACCGGGACGAGGAGAACGCCCCCGCCTTCGAGCATTACGACGCCGCCGCGCTGCCGGTCCTCACCGGCGAAGGCAAGACCGTCCGGCTGATCGCGGGCGAGGCCTTCGGCGCACGCTCGCCGGTGCGCACCTCGAGCCCGATGGTCTACGCCGACGTGGCGCTCGAGGCCGGGGCCGTCCTGCCCCTCGATCCGACCTACGACGAGCGGGCGATCTACACGGTGGCGGGCGCCATCGAGATCGCCGGCGACGGCTTCGGGCCCGGCCAGCTGCTGGTGTTCCGGCCCGGCGACCGCATCAGCGTGCGCGCCCTGGAGGGGGCCCGGTTCATGGTGCTGGGCGGCGAGCCGATGGATGGTCCACGCCACTTGTGGTGGAACTTCGTCTCCTCCCGCCCCGAGCGGATCGCGCAGGCCAAGGAGGATTGGCGCCAGGGCCGGTTCGACACGGTGCCGAACGACGCCGAATTCATCCCCCTGCCGGAGGATCCGCAGCCCGTCCGCTACCCCTGAGCCGACAGCCCGATCCGGCGGTCCGGCGTGCAGCGACAGGCGATCATGGCCGCTCGAACGCAACCCTAGCGCGAGTGTTAAGGAGTTGTTAACCATTTTCCATCGGTGTGGGACGGACACCGATGCCTCATCGGAGGCTTGCGCTGCACCCTGCCGGCAGGACGCGTGATGGAACAGACGAAGCACCCTAAGGCCGAGACGCTGACACCGATCGAAGCCGCCGCGCGCGACGTCCGCGAGCCGACGACCCGGATTCGGACCGGCAACCTGGTCCTTCTCGCCGCGGACGAGCGCGCCACCGCGCAGGGCCGGAATCCGAACCCGTCGCCGGTGGAGCGGTGGCCGGACCTGCTGGAGCGGGTGCAGGGCGCGGCCCGGTACATCCGGGACGTCGAAGACCGGGCGCAGGAGCAGGAGACGCACGTCCAGGATCTCCTGCGGCAGGTGCGGGCCGACATGGATGCGGCCCGCGCCCAGGTGCAGGCGGCCGAGCGGGAGACCCACGAGGTCCATGCGCAGGCGATCAAACTGATCCAGGCCGCCGAGGACCGGGCCGCGGCCGCCGAAGAGCGGGCTGCAGCGGCGGAACTCATGCTCCAACGCATCGCCGAGACGATCGACGCGGAGTTCGTGACGCAGGCGGGCCCACAGGACGCCCGGACCCGGGCCTCCGCCACCCGGGCGGCCTCGTGACCCGCGCGGGCCCGGCCGGATCGCGGCGGCGATGAACGCGGCCTTCTGGGCAGAGCTCGACGCACGCATCGCGCGCGCGGAGCCGGCCCCGGCGACCGCCGACGGCAATCCGGCGGTCGCCGGGCCGCTCCCGGTGGCGGCCTCCGGAGCGGGTCCCGAGACGCCGTCCGAGCCACCGTCCGAGCCACCGTCGCGGCCGGATGCGGACTGGAGCCAGGTTCTGGACACGCTGTCGGCCGCGAGCATCGCGGCCCAGGAGCAGGATCAGCGCCTGCGCCAGCGATCCGCCACCTGCGAGACCCTGTCTGCGGAGCTGCAGGCGGCCCGGCAGGAAATCGAGGCGCTGCGGGCGCATCTGCAGGAGGTGCAGACCCAGGCGGCACTGCGCGTCCGCGAGGTCGAGGCGCTGGCCGACGGGCGGGTCCGGGACGCCGACGAGCGCGCCGAGGCCGCGATCGTGCGGGCGGAGTCGGCCGAGGACTGGCTCAAGCGTATCGAACAGGCCAGCCGGGATCTGCTGCCGGACGGCCGGCATGCGGCCGCCTGAAGCGCGGGACGCCGGGCCTTTCGGAAACGCCGGTCTCCCGGTGGGTCATCGGCCCCGGGAAGACGGCCCGTTGCCCGGTCAGGAGAACCTCCTCGTCGGAATCCGAGGTGGGTCGGCCTCAGCCCGTCGGGATCCGCCGGCTCAGGCGGCCCGGTCGCGGGGCACGCCCTGGGCGATCGCACGCGCCAGCGCGGCCCGGCGTTCGGCATATTCCCGCGCGACCATCGGATAGTCGCCCGGCAGGCCGAAGCGGGCGCGATAGCTCTGCGGGTCCAGCCCATGCGCCGTCAGATGGCGCTTGAGGGTCTTGTAGACGCGCCCGTCGATGAAGCTCATGATGCCATCGGGCCGGACCGAGCCGCGGACCTGCGCCGCGCTCGGCTTGTCGAGCCGCACCTGCAGATCCGGGGCCGCCGCCACCGGCCCGCTCCCGGGATACGCCAGCGCGCTGATCGCGCTGTGGCACTGCGCGATCAGGGCCGGCAATTCGGTGACGGGGACCCGGTTATTCGACACGTAGGCAACGACGAGCCCAGCAACCAGCTCGATATTGGATTGGGGGCTCATCGGAGTCGATGGGGACACGGGGCGGCCTCCTGAATGGGATGAAAACCTTCATAGGTTGGTCCGTCCCATTGCGCTTGCCTGGAAGCGTGCTACCGTTTTCCTGAGCGCGCACGCGGGCGCCCGAATACAAGAAGTTGCAATGAGGACTTTGTTCTCGACGGCGGATTACGCGCCAGAAGACAGTTTCCGCTTCTGGCGTGAGACGATCTTCGATCGCATTGTGCCTGTCGAACTTACGCCCACCGCCGCTCACGGATTCGCCGGCTCCCTGGAGGCCGCCGAGGTCGGACCTCTGCTCATCACGCGGGTGACGCAGAGTGCCGTCACGACCGTCGCGACCCCGGACACGATCCGGCGGCACGGCAAATACGAGACGCTGAACGTCGCGATCACCCTGAAGGGCCGCGTGTTCAGCGCGCAGGACGATCGCACCGCGATCCAAAATCCCGGCGACATCGTCGTGATGGATCGGCGACCGGCCGTCATGGGTTCGGATGGCGACACGCAGACGCTGTTCATCGAGATGCCGCGCGCGTGCCTGGAACGGGCGCTCGGCTCGACGCGCCGCTTCACGGCCCTGACGATCGGGGCCGACCAAGTCGGCACGTCGATGGTCACGACCTTCTTCCAGGAGCTCGCCCGCACCGCCGGTCAGATGACCCCGGACATGGCGAACCGCATGGCCTCGATCGGCGTCGACTTGGTGGTCGCCAGCATCGCGGAGCGCCTCGCCCACGAGCCCCCGAGGAACATCCAGGGGATCCTCATCTTTCAGCGCGCCTTGGCCCACATCGAGGCCAATCTGGGCGACGTGAATCTCGACCCCGCCCAGCTCGCGGCGGCGGTCGGCGTGTCGCTGCGCCACCTGCAGACGCTGTTCCGCGAGCAGGACCGCAACATCGCAGACTGGATCTGGCGGCGGCGTCTGGAGAGCGCCGCACAGCGGCTCACGGATCCCGGCTTCAGCCACCTGTCCGTGGGCGAGCTGGCCTATAGCTGCGGCTTCAGTACCCAGAGCCACTTCAGCCGACGCTTCAAGGAGAGCTACGGACTCTCACCGAGCGATTACCGGAGGGCGCCCGGGATCGCGGGCTGACGGCCGGCTATTGGGGACGGGCCCCCGCGGAGTTCGCCCGGATCCATCCCGGCGCGAGGATGTCGCCGTCCTCCGTGATGATCCACGGGCTGGCATCCTCGGCGTCGATCGCCGCGACCGCGGCGGCCAGGGCGGCCCGCAGCGTCGGGAAGCTGCGCGAGTCGGCGACCCGGGCGGGCGCGTAGCCCGGCCAGAGAGTCAGTTCGGCGGGTCTGTCGAGGTCGGTCGGCATCATGGCGTAGGCGGGTCTGGAGGGGCACGCCGCCGATGCCGCGGACGTGCAGGGGAAGCGAGCGGAGCGCGGGAGGCCTCCCGGGCCGCCCGCCGAGCGGAACGCGACGCGCGTTCAGGCGGCTTTCGGCTTCGGCCGGGGAACACGCACCTCGACGGTTTGTCCGGTCAGCGGATTCAAGATCAGCATGGCAGCACGTCTCCGGTGGAACTGCCCGTAGAACGCCGGCCGATCGCATCCGGATCGGGGCGGTCGGTGCAAGTTTGCCGATTGGGTAAACCAATCGTTCACCGTGGCGGCGGGCCGTCCATCCGCCCCGTGATCGCCCCAGGATAGATCCGGGTCGCCGCGCCGATGGAAGGCCGCGCGCATACCGCTTTAGGAGGAGGTCCGGCACGGGCGCAGATCGGGCGCAGATCGCGCGCAAGCGGGCCGACCGGGCGCCGCCGGACGCGACCGCGCCGGCGGTGCGACGGGCCCCGCCATCCCGAGCGCGGCAGTCACGGGCCGAACGGCCCGGTTCGATCAGACCCGTTCGGGCTCCGCCAGCAGGATGGCGGCGCGGATCGCCGCCCGGCGCAGTCCGGTATCGGCCCAGGGCTGATCGATCAGCGTCCGGGCGAAGGGATGCGAGGCCACCGCCACCGCAGGGTCGATGCGGAAGCCGTCCCCGAACGCCACAGAGCCGGGCGTGGGATCGGCCAGATACGCGTCCACGACGGCCGAGACGTCGTCATCGACGATGTCGAGGGTCGTGAACAGGTCGAGGGTCATCGGGCGCTTCGCCATGGCGGCGCTATAGCGGCGTCTGCACGACAGGATCACGACTCTCGCCCCGGGCCGCGGCGCCCCGTTCAGTACGCGTCCGGCACGTACATCTCGGCGGGGACCGGACCGCGCACGTAATCCGCATGCCGCAGGCGGGCCGGCAGGTGGACCGGCGGGTGCTCCACGCTGCCGTACGGGATCTGGCCGAGCAGATGGCTGATGCAGTTCAGGCGGGCCCGGCGCTTGTCCACCGCCTCGACCACCCGCCAGGGCGCCTCGGGGATGTGGGTGCGCGCCAGCATATCCTCCTTCGCCCGCGTGTAATCCTCCCAGCGCCGACGCGACTCGACGTCCATCGGCGACAGCTTCCACTGCTTGAGCGGATCGCGGATCCGCATCTGGAAGCGGAATTCCTGTTCCGCGTCGGTGATCGAGAACCAGTATTTGAGGAGGACGATGCCGGAGCGCACCAGCATCCGCTCGAACTCGGGCACCGAGCGGAAGAACTCCTCGACCTCCGCCTCGGTGCAGAAGCCCATCACCCGCTCGACCCCGGCGCGGTTGTACCAGGACCGGTCGAACAGCACGATCTCCCCGCCGGCCGGCAGGTGAGAGACGTAGCGCTGGAAGTACCATTGCGTCCGCTCGCGCTCGCTCGGGGCCGGCAGGGCGGCCACGCGGCAGACGCGGGGGTTGAGGCGCTGGGTGATCCGCTTGATCACGCCGCCCTTGCCGGCCGAATCGCGGCCCTCGAAGAGGACGACGACACGCAGCTTCCGATCCTGCACCCAGTCCTGGAGGCGGACCAGTTCGTGCTGCAGGCGCAGCAGTTCGCGGAAATAGACCTTGCGGTCCAGGCGCTCGGGCTGTGCGCCGTCGGCGGCGAGCCGATCGAGGCGCTCCTCCTCGAGCCCGAGTTCCACCTCCTCATCGTAGCTGTCGGCAAGGTCGCGCCGGATCGCCTCCAGGGCGGCATCCAGGGCAGCACTGTCGTCGAGCCTCATCGCGGGTCCCCCTGCGTGTCGGACGGCCGAGCTAGAGCAGCCTTCCGTGACAGGCCTGAGAAGCGATCGGTCCGCGGGCGGACGATCCGGTATCGCACCCGTGATCGTTCCGTCATACGCTTCGGCCACGGAGCACCGCGACCGGAGACGCGTCATGGCTGGAGAAGCGACGAAGCCCCCGCCGGGGCGGGCGCCGGACGATCGGGATCCGGCCCGGGCCGAAGGCGAGAAGGTCGGCGCCCGGATCGACGCGGCGTTCGAGAAGCTCGCCAGGAAGCTGCGCGCCCGCGCCGACAAGGCCCATGGCAAGCTCGATGCGGCGACGCCGGCCGAGAAGCGCGCGGTCCTGCTCCGCCGCTACGAACTCTACGCGGATGCGGCGGCCTATCTCGAAGAACGGCTGGTGCAACGCGGGGAGCGGTCCACGTGATCTGCACCGACCCGGCCGGGCGCGTCGCCGCCGGCCGCAGCTGACGGCGAGGCCCGACCATGTTCGACGCGACCAAGATGCTCGCCGATGCCCTCGGCGAGCACCTCGCCGTCACCTACCAGCGGACCTTCGGCAGTCGGGAGCCGCGCTATGCCGAGATCATCGAGGCCTCGGCGCGCCTGACGATCGAGCGGATCGTCGGGAGCGATGCCCTCTACCATGACGGCGATCATACGGCCCTCGTCACCCTGGTCGCCCAGGACATCCTGCGCGGCCGCTTCCTGCACGAGGGTGTCACGCCGGAGGACTGGCTGCACATGATCCTGGCCGCCCTCTACCACGACATCGGTTACGTGCGCGGCGTCTGCGCGGGCGACCGGGCCCAGGCCTTCGTCATCGACGCGCGGGGCGGGACCGTGTGCCTGCCCCGCGGGGCCTCCGATGCGGCGCTGGCGCCGTATCACGTCGAGCGCTCGAAACTCGCTGTCCAGGAGCGCTTCGGCACGCACGATCTCGTCGATGCGGGCCGGGTCATCCGGGCGATCGAGCTGACCCGCTTCCCGGTGCCGGAAGACGACGCGCATCGCGAGACCGGGACCGAGGCGGGCCTGTTGCGGGCGGCCGACCTGATCGGGCAGCTCGGCGACCCGCTTTATCCGCGCAAGTTGAATGCGCTGTTTCACGAATTCGCCGAGATCGGCGTCAACGCGGAACTCGGCTACGACAGCCCGGCCGACCTTGCCGAGCGCTATCCGTCCTTCTTCTGGGGCAAGATCGAGCCCGTGATCGGGGATGCGATCCGCTTCCTCGACCTCACGGTCGAGGGCCGGGGCTGGGTCGCCAACCTCTACGCCCATGTCTTCGCCATCGAACACGACCGCCGCCGCATGGGCCCGCATCCCGGATCGGGGCCCGTCTGAGGCCGGCGGGGCGTCCGGCGGGAAGACGCGGTGGGCCGGCCGGGCGAGGCCGCTGTCGCACTCGACGCGGCCGCCGGGGCGCGGCGTCCGGCCTATCGCCGCGGGCGCCGGTCGCTCACGGATGCCTGTGGATCGGATCGACCCAGTAGACGGTCTCGGGCGTCTCGGCGGCCTCGACATCGGGCAGGTTGACCACCACCGCCTCGTTGTCGGAGCGCACCAGCACGCAATGCAGGGGCTCGTCGGTCGAGGCGTTGATCTCCTGGTGCGGCACGAAGGGCGGCACGAAGATGAATTCGCCGGGGCCGGCCTCGGCCACGTATTCGAGCTTGTCGCCCCAGCGCATCCGGGCCCGGCCGGAGACCACGTAGATCACGCTCTCCAGCTCGCCGTGATGGTGCACGCCGGTCTTGGCGTCGGGCTGGATCGCCACCGTGCCGGCCCAGATCTTCTGGGCGCCGACCCGGGCGGCGTTGACGGCCGCCTGCCGGAACATGCCGGGCGTCTGCGCGGTGTTGGCATCGAGCCGGTCGCCCGGGATGACCCGCACGCCGTCGTGCTTCCACCGCTCCGGGGCGCCCGGCTCGTGGGCCTCGTCGTGCGCATGCGGGTGCGTGTGATCGTCGCCGCTGTCGTGCATGTCGAATCCTCCCGCGCCATCATGGCATGGCGGCGCGGGATCGCCGAGGAGGCCGGTCGCGGGATCGACGGGCGGCCGGACGGTTCCCCGCCGCCTCAGCCCCCCGCCACCGACGGGGCCGGGCCGACGGCCGGCGGCCGCGACGGGTGCCGGCCGATCCAGAAGACCAGGGCACAGCCGATGCCCGTGAGGGCGCAGAGCGGCAGCAGGGCGACGGGGAAGCTGCCGGTCTGCTCGCGCAGCACCCCGATCAGCGAGGTGATCGCTCCGGTCCCCAGATGCGCCAGCGTGTTGATCGCCGCGATGCCGGCCGCCGTCTGGGCTGGCGGCAGCGTCTCGGTCGCCAGGGCGAAGAACGGGCCCTTGATCGCGTAATTGCCGAGCAGGACCAGCGAGAGCAGGACCAGGGTGATCCAGAGGGAGCCCGTCAGCAGGGTCAGGGCGAAGCTCAGCGAGGTCAGTGCCAGCGGCAGGGCCGTGCTCCAGATGCGCTCGCCGCTGCGGTCCGCCCGCAGGCCCCAGACGATCATGAACACCGAGGCGATGCCGAAGGGGATCATGTTCAGCAGGCCGGTCTCCAGGTTGCTGAGGCCGAACCCCTTGAGGATCTGCGGCATCCACAGCGACAGCGTGTTGCTGGTGGCCGAGCTGCCCGCGTAGATAACGGCGAGGAGCCAGACCTGACGGCTGGCGAGCACCGCCCACACCGCCGCGAGGCCGTGGGCGTGGTGGGATGAACCCGCCTCCGCGGCGCGGCGCTCGGTCTCCAGCCGGTCCGCCAGCCATCGGCGCTCCGCCGGGCTCAGGAAGGCCGCCTCGGCCGGCCGGCTCGGCAGCAGCGCCAGGGCGGCGATGCCGAGGAGAACGGCCGGGATCGCCTCCATGATCAGCAGCCACTGCCAGCCGCGCAGGGACGCGGCCCCGTCGAGGGTGAGCAGCGCCGCCGAGAGCGGCGAGCCGAAGAAGCTGGAGAGCGGGATCGCGACCATGAACATCGCCACGATCCGCGCCCGGTAGGCCTTGGGGAACCAGTAGGTCAGGTACAGGATCACGCCGGGGAAGAAGCCGGCCTCGGCCGCGCCGAGCAGGAAGCGGGCGGTGGCGAAGCTCGCCGGACCGGTGACGAAGGCCGAACCGATGCCGACGAGCCCCCAGGTGATCATGATCCGCGCGATCCAGATCCGGGCGCCGACCCGCTCCATGGCGAGGTTGCTCGGCACCTCGAACAGCACGTAGGCCACGAAGAACAGGCCGCCGCCCAGGCCGAAGGCCGCGGCGGAAAGGCCGAGGTCGCGGTTCATGGTCAGCGCCGCGAATCCGACATTCACCCGGTCGACGTAGGCGATGAAGTAGCAGAGCACGAGGAAGGGGATCAGGCGCAGGCCGACCTTCCGCATCGTTCGGCTCTCGAAGGCGGCCGCGTCCGCCCCGTGAGGCATGGTCGGTGTTGCCATGGTCCTGTCCTCGTTGAAATCCGGGCTGGCGCGCGCCGGGCGGCTCAGTGGTCGAAGCGGAAAAGGGCGGCGGGCGTCTCGCCCAGGATGATCCGGCGCTCGGCCGGGTCGGGTACCCAGGCGTCGAGGTCGCGCCGCGCCTCGGCGGGGCTGGCCTGGGTCTCGAACTGCGTGTGCGGCCAGTCGCTGCCCCAGAGCAGGCGCCGCGCACCGAAGGCACCGCGCAGGCGCTCGGCCGCCTGCAGCGCCGTCTGCCGGCCGGCCGCGCCGCTGCCGATGCGGTAGGCGCCCGAGAGCTTGACCCAGACGCGGCCGCCGCGGCCGAAGCCGAGGAGGTCGGCGAAGCCCGGATCGGCGATGCCGAGGGCAGGGTCGATCCGGCCGAAATGATCGACCACCACCGGGATGCCCGCTTCGATCAGCGGCGGCAGCAGATGCGCGAGGCGCCGCGCCTCGGCCTGGACCTCGATCTGCCAGCCGAGATCCGCCACGCGGGCGAGGTGGGCCCGCCAGACCGGACTGCCGAACTCCGGGTCCGGCCGGCCGATCAGGTTGAGGCGCAGACCGACGACGCCCTGGTCGGCGAGATCGCGCAGGGTGACCGTCTCCGCCGCGGGGTCCAGCACCGCGATGCCGCGCAGCCGCTCCGGGGCGGATCGCAGGGCCGAGACCATGTAGCTGTTGTCGGTGCCGAGGAAGCTCGGCTGGATCAGCACGCCGCGCGCCATGCCGTTCCGGTCCAGCATGGCGCGATAATCGGCGATGCTCGCGTCGTAGGCCGGGGCGTAGCGCCGGTCCCCGACCAGGGTGAGGGTCCGGGTGAAGACGTGGGCGTGGGTATCCACCGCCGCCACGCCGTCGCGCGCGTCGAGGCCCGTCTCGGCCGCCCGGCCGCGGACGGGGAATGCGAGCGCGACGCCGCCCGCGAACAGGGTACGGCAGAACAGGCGCCGGTTCATCGGATCATCTCACGGTCTGGGGGAGCAGCGCGCCGCCGGACTGCCGATCCGGCAGGAGCGCGACGGCGAGGAGGACGAGCCCGTAGGCGCCGATGGCCGACAGGCCGATCGCCGTCCCAAGGCCGCAGATCTCGCTGAGCAGGCCGACGCCGAGGGGCAGCAACCCGGAGGCGAGACGGCCGGCATTGTAGCAGAAGCCCATCCCGGTCCCGCGCAGGCCGTCCGGGAAGAGCTCGCTGAACAGAGCGGCGAGACTCGCGGGGATCCCGGCCGTGCAGAAACCGAGCGGGGCGCCGAGAAGGAGCAGCCCCGTGCCGCCGACCGGCACCAGCAGGTAGAGGACGACCAGGGCCATGCAGCCGGCGGCGAACAACGCCACCGTCCGCCGGCGGCCGAGCCGGTCCACGAGGCCGCCCGCCACGAGGCAGCCCAGGCCGAAGGCCGCGATGATGATCGCGAGGTAGAGCCCGGTGCCCGCCACGGAGGCGCCGCGCTCGACGCTCAGATACGTGGGCAGCCACGTGAACAGGGCGTGGAAGCCCCCGTGCGCCCCCAGCCCGAGCAGCGTCCCGATCACCGTGATCCGGCGCAGGCCGGGCGAGAAGATCAGGAGCGGCCCGATGGCCGGCCGGATCGGTCCGGCGGCCGGTCGGACCGGCTCCGGGACCGAGCGGCGGAGGTAGAGGACGAGGAGCGCGGGCGCGAGGCCGCAGGCGAACAGAGCCCGCCAGGCGGTCTCCTGATCCAGGACGGAGAAGGCCGCGGTAGAGAGGAGCACGGCCGCGCCCCAGCCGAGCGCCCAGCCGCCCTGGACGGCGCCCAGCGCCTTGCCGCGATGCTCGGGCCGAATGGCATCCGCCATCAGGACCGCGCCGGCCGCCCATTCGGCGCCGAAGCCGATCCCCTGCAGCGCCTTCACGATCAAGAGCTGGCCGAAGCTCTGCGCGAAGGCCGCCAGGAAGGTCGCGACCGCGAACCACAGCACCGTGATCTGAAGGGCCCGGACGCGGCCGATCCGATCCGCCATGAGGCCGCCGAGCCAGCCGCCGATCGCCGCCGTGACCAGCGTGACCGCGCCGATCAGGCCGGCCTCCGGGCGGCTGAGCCCGAAGCTCGCGACCAGGGCGGGGATGGCGAGGCTGAACATCTGCACGTCCAGGGCGTCGAGCGACCACCCGCCCAGACAGGCCCAGAAGGTGCGACGCTCGGCCGGACCGACCTCACGGTACCAGCGGAACACGGGCTTTCCTCCGCCCTCTAAAGAGGACTAGTCATTTATATGACTTAATGAGCATGGGCCCGATGGCCCGTCAAGCCGGCGGCCTTTCACCGGATGTCGATGTGGTACCGGAAGTCCTTGGCGGCGCCGCGCGTTACGCGCCACTCGATCGGGCGGGCATCGAAGCCGAAGGCGAGGCGCGCGATCACGACGACGGGCTCGCCCTCCGCGATCCCGAGGCGCTCGGCGTCGGTCGCATCGGCGATGCCGACCGTCAGGGTCTCCTCCGCCCGGGCGACGATCTCGCCGCACAGGCGCTCGTAGGCGGGGTAGAGCAGATCGCCGATCTCCGTCAGCGGCGCCTCGAGGAGCGGTGCGAAGCGCGCGGCCGGCAGCCAGATCTCCTCGGACAGGATCGGTCGGCCCTGCAGGAGCCGCGTCCGGATCAGGCGGATCGCCTCGCCGCTTGCGTCGGGGCCGAGGGCTTCACGCACGGCCGCGGGCGCCGGCCGGGCCTCGCGCAGCAGGATCCGCCCTTCCGGCACGGCCTGGCTCCCATCCGGCCCCAGATGCCGGAAGAACCGGAACAAGGATCGGTCGAAGCGCGGCCGGCGGACGAAGGTCCCGCGGCCCTGCTGGCGCTCCACCAAGCCGTCGGCGACCAGGACATCGATCGCCTTGCGCACGGTGCCGATGGCGACACGATGGGTCGCCGCGAGTTCCGCCTCCGTGGGAATCGGTTCGCCCGACCGCCAGACGTTGCGCGCGATCTGGAAGGCGATCGCGTCGCGCAGTCGCTGATAGAGCGGCAGACGGAGATCGGGCTGCGGCGCGGGCGTGAAGGTCATGTGTATGACTGTATGATCCTCGCGCATCGCCGCCAATGGGGCCGAGGGAGGCGGCGGTGCACAGCGTCGCAGGGCGGGACCCAGGCGCAGCGTCGCGGGTTTGAGCCCGGATGTCTGAAGACGGGCTCAGCGAGGAGCGGATGATCGAACGTCGCACGGCTCAGGAGAGCCGCCAGGGCCGGCGGGGCAGGCCGGTTCTCGTCGTGCTCGCCGTGAGTGTGGCGCTGATGATCGCCGCATGGGCCGGTCTGCTGATCTGGCAGGGCGCGGCATCGCCGCCCGATTACGCCAGCCAGAGCCAGGCCGCGGCCCGAAAGGTCGTGACCGGTTCCGAGACGGGCTCCGCCGGAGCCGCCCCGGCAGCCAGCGCGCGTCCGGCGCCCTGACGAGGAGCGGATTCACGCCAGAGGGTGCGCCAAGTGGTGCGCTGAGACGCCGAGACACAGATTCGCGAGGATCAGCGACCCCCGGGCGGGTATCCGTGTCGACGTGGAATCCCCGCGCGCCGTCGGTGCCTGCGGCGGCGGGTCGGATCACGGCAATGTCATCGGCACTATTGCGAGGCCGCCTGCCCCGGTCCTTGGAAGGACTTCGCTGCTCCGAACTTGATCCCGGGAGCGACTGCCTCATTTCGTCACCAGCCTCGAGCGCGACGGGGATTCCCCGGAGGTTCGAACTGCCTGCACCGCCCCGCCGCCTTCGATGCCCGAGCCTCGGGCGGCCGGCGGCTCAATGCCTAGGGGACCACTGATGAGCGAGACGATCGACAAGACGGACACCACGACGTTCCCGATGGCGGGCAAGTGTCCGTTCGGCGGCGACCGGATCGGTGGCGCCCACGGCAACCGGCCGACGCTGGAGAACTGGTATCCCCATCGCCTGCGGGTGGAAGTGCTCCACCAGAACGGGCTGGCGGCCGATCCCCTCGGGCCGGATTTCGACTACGCGGCTGAGTTCGCCAAGATCGACTTCGAGGCGCTCAAGCGCGACATCAAGCAGTTCCTGACCTCCTCGGTGGACTGGTGGCCCTCCGACTACGGCAATTACGGCCCGCAGATGATCCGCATGGCCTGGCACTCGGCCGGCACCTACCGGATCGCCGACGGGCGCGGCGGCGCCGGCACCGGCATGCAGCGCTTCGCGCCGATCTCCAGCTGGTGGGACAACGGCAACACCGACAAGTCGCGCCGCCTCCTGCAGCCGATCAAGCACAAGTACGGCAACGCCCTGTCCTGGGCCGACCTGATGGTCCTGACCGGCAATTGCGCCCTGGAGATCATGGGCCTGCCGACCTACGGGTTCGGCGGCGGGCGGCTCGACGCCTGGGAGGCGGACAACGCCACCTACTGGGGCCCCGAGGTGGTCGAGATGGGCTCGGTCTCGAGCTTCGACGACATGGTGAACCGCGACAAGCGCTGGCGCGGCAAGAACGGCGACGCCGACTACGACCTGGAGAACCCGCTCGCCGCCTCCCACCAGGCGCTCATCTACGTGAACCCCGAGGGACCCTACGCCAACGGCGATCCGCAGGGGTCGGCCAACGACATCCGGGTGACCTTCACCCGCATGGCGATGAACGACGAGGAGACCGTGGCGCTGATCGCGGGCGGCCACGCCTTCGGCAAGAGCCACGGCATGACCCCCGCCAAGGAGATCGGTCCGCCCCCCGAGATGGCGCCGATGGAGGCGATGGGCCTCGGCTGGCACAATCCGAAGGGGTCCGGCTCCGGCAAGGACACGATGACCAACGGCATCGAGGGCAGCTGGACGCCCGATCCGACCAAGTGGGACAACGCCTACCTGGAGAACCTCTTCAAGTTCGAGTGGGAACAGACGAAGAGCCCGGCCGGGGCGCTCCAGTGGACGCCGAAGGACCCGAACGCGCCGAAGACGCCGGACGCCCATGTCGCGGGTCAGATGCACCCGCTGATGATGATGACCTCGGACATCGCCCTCAAGGTCGATCCCGAGTACCGCAAGGTCTGCGAGAAGTTCCTCAACGACTTCGACGCCTTCACCCAGGCCTTCTCCAAGGCGTGGTACAAGCTCACGCACCGCGACATGGGTCCGAAGCACCGTTATCTCGGCCCGGAGGTGGTGATCGAGGACGGGCTCCTGTGGCAGGATCCGCTGCCGGAGCGCGACTACGACCTCGTCGGCGAGGCCGAGATCGCCGTGCTGAAGCAGGCGATCGCCGGGACCGGCCTGTCGGTGTCCGATCTGGCCTTCACGGCCTTCTCGGCGGCCTCGACCTATCGGGACAGCGACAAGCGCGGCGGTGCCAATGGCGGCCGACTCGCCCTCGCCCCGCAGAAGGATTGGGCCGTCAACCGCCGGGCCGCGCCGGTGATCGAGGCCCTGCGCAACGTGATGTCGACCTTCAACGGCGGGCGCAGCGACGGGAAGAAGATCTCCCTCGCGGACCTGATCGTGCTCGGCGGCTGCGTCGCCGTGGAGAAGGCGGCCCGCGATGCCGGAGTCGACACGCCGGTGCCGTTCACGCCGGGCCGGGTGGACACGACCCAGGCGCTCACGGACCTCGAGATGTTCGAGTGGCTGAAGCCGGTGGTGGACGGGTTCCGCAACTACGTCGATGACGGCTTCGGGCAGATGACCCGCAGCGTCTCGCCGGAGGAGATGTTCCTCGACAAGGCCAACCTGCTGACGCTGACGGCCCCGGAATGGACCGTCCTGACCGGCGGCCTGCGGGCGCTCAACGCCAACCACGACGGGTCGAACCGGGGCGTCCTGACCGATCGGATCGGGGTGCTGACGACCGACTTCTTCCGCAACCTGACCGACGTCGATCTGGTCTGGGAGAAGGCGGATGCGGACGGGATGACCTTCGCGCTCAAGGACCGTGCGAGCGGCCAGACGAAGTTCGAGGCGACCCGCAGCGACCTCGTCTTCGGGTCGAACGCACAGCTCCGGTCGATCGCCGACGCCTACGCGGGCAGCGACGGCCAGCGGCGCTTCGTGGCGGACTTCGTCAAGGCCTGGGACAAGGTCATGATGCTCGACCGCTTCGACGTGAAGGGTCACAAGCGCTACGCGCCGATGGCGGCCTGACACCCGCCCTCAAGATACGCCCGCGCGGCCTGCGCGGGCGTTATTCCGGAGCATGCGCCGCGGACGGACCGACGATGTCCGCGGCCGCGCCTTCCGTGCCGCAGCTTCAGGTCCCGAGGCTGTGTGCGGCCAGTGCAGCCCAGTAGGCCGCGCCGACCGGCAGGGCCTCGTCGTTGAAATCGTAGCCCGGATTGTGGAGCGGCAGGCTCGGCCGCGTCCCGTCGGTGCCGATCCAGGCATAGGCGCCCGGGCAGGCTTCGAGCATGTAGGCGAAATCCTCCGACGCCATGGAGGGGCCGACATCGCCGCGGCGCGCGGTGATGTCCGGGACGGTCCCGGCGGCCGCGAGGGCGGTGCCGACGGCATCGGCGGTGTTGACCGTGGCCGGGTATCCGAACCGGTACGCCACCTCCGCGCGGGCGCCGTGCGTGCCGGCGGTCCCGCCGGCGATGGCCTCGATGAGTTCCGCGACGCGCTTGCGCACCGCCTCGTCCAGGCAGCGGACCGTGCCGCGGATGACGGCGTGGTCGGGAATGACGTTGTAGGCGTCGCCGCCATGGATCTGCGTGACGCTGAGCACGACCGGCTCCGTGGGGGCGATGCGGCGGCTGACGATGGTCTGCAGGGCGAGGACGATCTCGGAGACGACCACGAGCGTGTCGGTGCCGCGCTCCGGCATGGCCGCATGGGTGCCGAATCCGGTGACCGCGATCTCGAACGTGTCCAGGGAGGCCATGATGGCGCCGACCCGGGTCGCGAAGGTCCCAAGGGGCAGGCCCGGCCAATTGTGCAGCCCGTAGACGGAGTCGCAGGGGAACAGCCGGAACAGGCCGTCCTCGACCATCGCGCGCCCGCCGCCCTCGCACTCCTCCGCAGGCTGGAAGATAAAGTGGACCGTCCCGGTCAGGTCGGTGCGAGCCGCGAGATGCCGCGCCGCCCCGAGCAGCATCGCCACGTGGCCGTCATGGCCGCAGGCATGCATGACGCCGGGCGTCCGGGAGGCGTAGGCGACGCCTGTCGCCTCCTGGATCGGCAGGGCATCCATGTCGGCCCGCAGGCCGATGGTCGGGCCGTCGCCCCGGCTCAGGGTCCCGACCACGCCCGTGCGCCCGAGCCCGGTCTTCACGGACAGGCCGCAGGCGGCCAGTTCCCGGGCGACGAGATCCGCCGTGCGGACCTCTTGGTAGGCCAGTTCGGGATGGGTGTGCAGGTCGCGCCGCCACGCGACCATCCGCTCCACGGTCTCTGCCTCGATCCCCATGTGGTCTCTCACCCATGCCAGAGGCCGCCGGAGCGCCTCGTTCCCCCTGCCTCACCCTACGCCGGACGGCGCGGCGGTTCACCCCAGCGGCGGATGCATGAAGAACTGCGCGATCAGGGCCGCACCGAGGAACGTCCCGGCATTGGCCATGAACGAGACCACCACGATCCGCCAGCCGAGGCGGCGGAAGGCGGGCACGTCCTTGGCGACGGAGAGGCCCGCGAAGGTCAGGATCGGCGTGGCCAGGGCCAGGAAGTTGATCTTGCCGGTCAGGGCGGCGATCTCGGCGGCGTAGGGCGTGCCGGGATAGGTCAGGGCCATGCCGATGATCGAGACCCACAGGACCGCCGGCAGGCGCCGGCCGAGGAGCAGGTAGACGATCCAGCCGGCCAGCACGGTGCCGATGATGATCGCCATCCCGCCGACGACCTTCGCGTCCGGGACGACGCCGTAGGTCAGCCAGTTGCCGATGAGCCCGTAGGCACCGATCAGGATCCAGGCCAGGACGGTCTCGGCGAGGCCGATCCGCACCTCCTGATGGACCGGTGCCTCCGCCTGCGGGTCGACCGCCGCCGGGCGGGCGGCATCCGGCCGGTTGCGGCCGAGGATCGGCTCCAGCTTGCCGTAGGCCCAGATCGTGAAGGGCAACGACAGGAACAGGGTGAAGTACGTGCCGATCGTCGTGGTGACGAGGTTGCTGGCCGCCGCGAAGGTCGCGACATCCTTGGCGACCTCGGGGGTCTGCTGAGCGGCGATCGCCCCCGAGGCGGCGGCCATCATGCTGCCGGAGCCGACGCCGGCGCCCATCGCCAGGGCCAGCGGGTTGAAGACGCCCAGGCTGGCGATCAGCCCGGCCAGCAGGGCGATGAACACCGCGCCGAACACCGTGCCGGTCAGGTACTCCGCCAGCACGCCGCGGCCCTCCGGAGAATCCATGCCGTAGCGCTCGCCGATGATGGCGAGGCTCGGCTCGCGGCCGACCGAGAAGGTCGCGCCGATCGCCTCGCGCTTGATGCCGAGGAGGAGCGCCACCGGCAGGCCGAACACCATCGTCCCGAAGAAATGGCCGAATTCCTGGAAGGCGAGCGCCCAGCCCGAGGCCAGGATCTTCGGCAGCGAGCCCCCGACCAGCAGGCCGAGCTTGGCGATGAAGATCAGCAGCGCCGGCTGGAGATAGGCGCCGGCCGCGTTCTGCAGGGCGCCCGTCAGCCGCAGGGGCGCCGGGAGGCGCGGGCTCATCAGCCCCAGGGCCCCGCCGAGGAGCAGGGCCCAGAGCAGCGGCAGCAGGACGATCTTGCCGGCCCCCACCGGGATGCTGACGTTGCCGATCGCCTCGGCGATGATGACGATGACCAGGGCGAGCAGGAACAGCGTCAGCTTCCCGCCGCCGGAAACGGGCGGCGCGTCCGGCCGCGTGTTCGTCGCAAACAGTTCGCCCGCCATCGTCATCCTCCCCGCCCCTCCGGGGCTGCCCATCGCCCTGCCTGCCGGACTTGGCCGCCGGTCGTGTCGGTTGATCCCGTCCGTCGCCCCCCGCGCCCGGCGCCTAGCCCACGTAGCCGAAGGTCACCGCCGGCTGGGCCGCGGTCTCGACCCAGACGCTCTTGGTCTGCGTGTAGGCCATCAGCGCCTCGCGGCCCGAGGAGCGGCCGAAGCCCGAGCGGCCGAAGCCGCCGAAGGGCGAGGCCACGTTGATGGTCTTGTAGCCGTTGACCCACACCGTTCCGGCCCGCAAAGCCGCCGCGACCCGGTGGCCGCGGCCGCCGTCGCCGGTCCAGACCGCGCCCGCGAGGCCGTAGGGCGTGCCGTTGGCCAGCGCCACCGCCTCGTCCTCGCCGTCGAACGGCAGGACCGTGAGGACCGGGCCGAACACCTCCTCCCGGGCGATCGCCGCGTCCGGCGCGACGCCGTCCACGATGGTCGGGCCGAAATAGAAGCCGCCCGTGTCCCGCAGGGACGCGGGGCAGGCGCCGCCGGCCGCGATGGTTGCGCCGGCGCTCGCCGCGGCCTCGACCATGCCGGCGATCTTGTCGCGTTGGCGCCGGTTGTTGATCGGCCCGATCTGCGTCGCCGGGTCGGTCGGCGCCCCCACCGGGATACGCGCGGCGGCGTGGGACAGGCGCTCCACGAAGGACGCGTGGATCGAACGGTGCACGAGGAGGCGGGAGCCCGCCACGCAGCTCTGGCCGGCGCCGCCGAAGATCGCGGCCTGCGCGCCGATCAGCGCCCGGTCGAGGTCGGCGTCGGCGAACACGATGTTGGCCGACTTGCCGCCGAGCTCCAGCACGCTCGGCACGATGGCGCGGGCCGCCGCGGCGGCGATCTGCGCGCCGGCCTCGGCCGAGCCGACGAACACGACGAGGCGGGTGTCGGGATGGGCCACCGCGGCGGCCCCCGTGGTCGGACCGGCGCCGGCGAGCACCGAGACGAGGCCGCGGGGCATCCCCTCGGCGCGGTCGCAGAGCAGGCCCAGCGCCAGCGAGGTCAGCGGTGTCAGCTCGGAGGGCTTCAGCACCACGGCGTTGCCGGCGCAGAGGGCCGGGGCGATCTGCCAGCCGGCGGTGAAGATCGGCGCGTTCCAGGGGGTGATCTGCACCACGGTGCCGAAGGGCTCGTGGCGGGTGTAGTTCAGGTGCGAACTCGGCACCGGGATGACGTCGCCGTGGAGCTTGTCGCACCAGCCGGCATAATACTCGAACATCTCGGCGACCTTGGCGACCTCGCCGCGTGTGTCGCGGATCGGCTTGCCGGCCGAGAGGGTCTCCAGCTCGGCCAGCGCCCCGGCGTGCTGCCGGACCAGGGCGGCGACCGCCCACAGGGCCCGGCCCCGGGCGGCGGCGCTCATCCCCCACCACGCGCGCTGGGCGTCGCGGGCCGCCGCCATGGCGGCCTCGACCACCGACGGCCCGGCATCGGCGAAGGTCGCGAGCACACCGCCGTCCGCGGGGTTGACGAGGTCGAGGGCGGCGCCGGTCCCGGCGAGGACCTCGCCGGCCACGACGCTGCCGATGCGGCCGCCCGGCAGGAGGTCGGTCAGGAGGGCGGCGACCCGGTCGGCGGCGGGCGAGTGCGGCGTGCCGGACATCAGTGGGCTTCCTTGTGATCGCGGTAATCGGCCATGCGGGTGAAGTCGGCCGTGTCGGGGATGGCGGCCTGCGTGGCCTGCCAGATCCGCTTCACCTCGGCGGAGAGCGGCAGGTCGATCCCGCATTCGGCGGCGAGCTCCAGGGCGAGGCGCACGTCCTTGCGCATCAGGCCGGCCGAGAAGCCGCTGTCGAAGGTGCCGGACTGGACCCAGCGCGGGACCATGACCTCGCTGATCGCGCTGCGGCCGGTGGCGGTGTTGACGACCTTGACCGCCTCGTCGGCCGAGAGGCCCGCGGCCTCCGACAGGCGCAGGGCCTCGCCGGTGGTCACGAGATGGGCCGCCACCAGCAGGTTGTTGACGAGCTTGACGATGTTGCCGGCGCCCGACGGCCCGACATGGGGGGCGCGGGCCGACATGGCCTCCAGGACCGGCCGGGCCAGGGCGTAATCCGCCTCCGCCCCGCCGACCATCATGGTCAGGGTCCCCTCGGCGGCGCCGGACGGGCCGCCGCTCACCGGCGCGTCGAGGAGCGCGTGGCCGGCCGCGGCGAGGCGCTCGGCCAGGCGCCGGGTGGTGCCGGGATCCGAGGTCGAGGTGTCGACCACGATTACCTTCCGGTCGGTCCGGGACAGGAGGCCGCCCTCCGCGGTGACCACCGCCTCCACGTCCCGCGCCAGCGGCAGCGAGAAGACCAGGGCGTCGGCCGCTTGCAGGACCTCGTTGAGGGTGTTGCGTGTCGTCACGCCGGCGGCCTCCGCGGCCGGGCGCCGGGCCGGACTGAGGTCGTAGCCCAGGACCGTGAAGCCCTTGCGGGCCAGGGTCGCGGCCATGCCCAGACCCATATTGCCGAGCCCGACGACCCCTACCGTTGCGATGGTCATGCCGATCCTTCCTCACGATGCGGCACTATCGTTCCGGTAATTGAGCGTTGCGACAACAACCGATTTCTGCACGATGCGTGCGGAAATTCAGCACGGTCCCGATCAGGCCGGCGGCGGCCGGAACGCCACCATGTGGTCGGCCAGCCAGCCCAGCAGCCGGGCCGCCCCCTCGGGCAGCCGTCGCCCGGCCCGGATGACCAAGTGGGCGCTCGCCTCGGACAGGATGGCGTCGCGCAACGGCACCGCGTCCAGGAGGTCGGCGCGCAATTCGGCCGCGACCACGAAGCGGGGCAGGAAGGCCACCCCCATGGCCGCCATGACGAAGCGGCGGTGCAGTTCGAAGGACGCCGTCTCCAGCCGCGGCACCAGCCGGAACCCGCCATCCGCCTCGACGCGGCCGAGGAGCTGGCGCACCCCGTGGTCGGGCGGCAGCAGGGCGGCCGGCTCGGTGGCGAAGCTGCGCAGGGGAACCGGCGCCGACCCATTGGCGAGGGGGTGCCCCTTCGGCAGGACGGCGAGCAGGGGCTGCCGGGCGGAGACGACGCCGCGGACATCCGGATGCGCGGGCGGATTGTAGACGAGGCCGATATCCGCCTCACCCCGCGCGATCGCCGCGAGGATGCCGTCGGTGGTGCCGATCTCGACCTGATAGGCGATGCCCGGATGGTCCTGCGCGAAGCCCGCGAGGGCGTTGTCGAGGAGGTCGATCAGGAAGCCGGCGCCGCAGCGCAGGCTGATCGTCCCCCGCTGCACCCCGCGCAGGCGCTTGAGCTGGTCCTCCAGGAGCGCCGCCTCGTCGGCCTGTCGCTGCGCGTGCTCGGCGACCAGACGGCCGGCCTCGGTGGGGACTACGCCCCGGGGCAGGCGTTCGAGCAGCGTCTCGCCGACCTGCGCCTCCAGCTCGATGATCTGCCGACTGACGGCCGAGGCGGCGACGTTCAGGCCCTCGGCGGCGGCCCGGACCGAGCCCGCGCGCACGACGGCGAGGAGGTAGCGCAGGGCGCGGTCGTTCACGGCGGCGGGCCTCCGGCGGCCGCACCGTGCCGGTCGATCGCGACGGTCCCCCGCGCCACGACGAGCACGGGCGCCTGGCGCTCGACGATCACCTGGGGCACGCCGCCGGCGCGGAAGGCGACCAGGTCGGCCCGGGCCCCCGGCGCCACCACGCCCGGGCCCAGCCCCAGAATCCGCGCCGGGACGGTTGTGACGGGGTCGAGCAGCGCGGCGAGCTCTCCGTCGGTGCGGAGATCGAACCGGTAGGCGGCGAGCTGGGCGCGGTCGACCATGCCGGTGACCGTGGCGGGATTCCAGCAGTCGCGGACATTGTCGGTGCCGAAGCAGACCGGGACCCCGAGCTCCCGCAGCCGCGGAATCGGCGGGCACCGGCGCCCGCCCGGCACGCTGCTGAGGATCGCGACCCCAGCCCGGTTCAGGCCTTCCGCGATCCGGCCGAGTTGGAGATCGTCGGCTTCCGCGAGGGCGAAGGCGTGGCTGATCGTGACCCGCCCGCCGAAGCCGGCCGCCGCCGTGCGGGCCGCGATCGCCGCGATCGTGTCGAGGCCGGCTTCGCCGCCATCGTGAAGGTGGATGTCGATGCCCCTTCCGTGACGCTCGGCCAGGGCGAAGACGATGTCCAGGTGACCGTCGCGATCGCCGTCGATGCCGACGGGATCGAGGCCGCCGACGAGATCGGCGCCCATCCGCAGGGCCTCGTCCAGGTCACCCGCGACCGGCGGGCATCCCAGGATCCCGCTCTGCGGGAAGGCGACGATCTGGATCTGCATCCGGTCGGACCAGCGCGCCCGCAGGTCGAGGATCTGGGCGAGGTGGTCGAGCCGCGTGACGTCGTCGATGTCGACATGGGTCCGCAGGCTCGTCGTGCCGCCGCGGAGCATGCGTTCGAGGAGGGCCTCGGCGCCCTGCGCGGCGAGCGGCACCCGCGTGGTCCGGCGGAAGGCCTTCTCGTCCGCGATGATCGCGCGGACGGTTCCCTGCGCCCGGTGGGGGCGCCACGCGAGGCCGAGCAGGCACTTGTCGAGGTGGACGTGCCCGTCCGCCAAGCCCGGCAGCACCAGGGCGCCGCCGAGGTCGATCGTGCGAGCGGCGGGGGGCAGCGGCGCGCCGGGATCGTGCAGGATGGCCACGCGGCCGTCCCGGATGTCGATGGTCGCCCGGCGGCCTTCGGCGAGCGTGACATCGCGCAGGCGCAGGTCGCAGGGGGCTACCGCGTCAGAACCGGGACTCGACGTCATGCCGGGGCTCCTCTCGCATCCTGATCCGCGGCGGCCATCAGAGGGGCCGGCCCGCCGCCACGACGGTCCGGATGGCGAAGCTCGATTGCAGCCGGGCCACGCCGGGGAGACGCGACAGGACATCCTTGTGCAGCCGCTCGTAATCGGCCGCGTCGACCACCTTGAGCTTGACCAGGTAATCGGCCGTCCCGGTCATCAAATAGCAATCCTGCACCTCGGGACAGCGCCGGACGGCCGCCTCGAAGCGGTTGAGGTAATCCTCGGTCTGGCGGTCCAGGGTGAACTGCGTGAGCACCACGAGGCCCGGCGCGTCGGCGCCGCCGCCGATCAGCGCCGTGTAGCCCCGGATGATCCCGGATTCCTCCAGCAGGCGCACGCGGCGGTGGCAGGCGGAGGCGGACAGGCCGATTGCGGCGGCGAGGTCGGCATTGCTGATCCGGCCGTCGACGCGCAGGGCCTGGATGATGCGGCGGTCGATCTCGTCCACGGCGGGTCACGAAGGATCTTCGAAATCGCCGTAGAAAATTGCACGAGCCGCCAATCGTCGCAAGACGCTTCGACACATCGCACGCCTGTTCGACGATCCTCCGTATAGCTTGGCGGCAGCGCATCAGGGAGCCGCCCCGGGGGTCGCCATGAGCAGGATCGATCGCGATCACCGGCCCGATGCCGGTCCCGCAGGCACGGCAGCCGCGCTCCTGACGATCGACCTCGGGGCCATCGCCGACAATTACCGTGCCCTCGCGTTGCAGGCCGGGCCGGCCGTCTGCGCGGCGGTGGTCAAGGCGGACGCCTACGGGCTCGGCGCCGAGCGGGTGGCGCCGGTCCTGGCCGCCGCCGGCTGTCGGCACTTCTTCGTGGCGCAGGTCGGCGAGGGCGTCGCCCTCCGGGCGATCCTCGGCCCCGGCCCCGTGATCGCCGTGCTCAACGGCGCCTCCCCGGGCAGCGAGGCGACCTGTGCGGCCCACGACCTCGTCCCCGTCCTCAACGACCGGTCGCAGCGCGACGGCTGGCAGGGTCTCGCCCGGCGCCTGGACCGGCGCCTGCCCGCGATCCTCCAGATCGATTCCGGCATGGCCCGGTTCGGCTTCGCGGCCGAAGAGGCCTGCGCGCTCCTCGACGCGCCGGACGCGCTGGCGGGCCTCGACCTGCAGCTGGTGATGAGCCACCTCGCCTGTGCGGGCGAGTTGGACAGCCCCGTCAACGCGGCGCAGCGCGCCGTCTTCGAGGTCGTCCGGCGGCGCCTGCCGGCCGTGCCCGCGAGCCTCGCGGCCTCCTCCGGGATCTTCCTCGGGCCGGACTTCCGGTTCGACCTGGTGCGCCCCGGCGCCGCCCTCTACGGGATCGCCCCGCAGGCGGACGCCCCGAATCCGATGCGGCCGGTGATCGGTCTGCGGGCGCGGGTGATGCAGACGCGCAGCGTCCCGGCCGGAACCCCCGTCGGCTACGGGCACGCGGCGACCGTCGGCCGGGACAGCCGCCTCGCCACCGTGGCGATCGGCTACGCGGACGGGTTCTTCCGCAGCACCGCCGGTGGGGCGGCCTGGTTCGGCGGCACGCGCCTGCCCGTGGTCGGGCGGGTCTCGATGGACAGCCTCGTCCTGGACGTCACCGACCTGGCCCCCGGCACGATCGGGCCGGGGGCGCTCGTCGACATCATCGGGCCGGAGCGCGACGTCGACGCCGTCGCCGCGGCGGCCGGCACGATCGGCTACGAGGTCCTGACCAACCTCGGCCACCGCTTCCACCGCGTCTATCTCGGAGCCTGAGGCCCGCCATGAACGTCCTCATCCTCGGCGGCGGCGTCGTCGGCGTCACCTCGGCCTATTACCTCGCCCGGGCCGGCCATCAGGTCACCGTGCTGGAGCGCCAGCCCGGCGCCGGCCTGGAGACCAGCTTCGCCAATGCCGGCCAGGTCTCGCCGGGCTACGCGGCGCCCTGGGCGGCCCCCGGGATCCCCGTGAAGGCGCTCAAGTGGCTGATGATGCGGCACCGCCCCCTGGTGCTCTGGCCGCGCCTGGAGCCCCGCCTCTACGGCTGGCTCACGCGGATGCTCGCCAACTGCACCGAGGAGGCCTACCGGCGGAACAAGGGCCGCATGGTCCGGCTCGCCGAGTACAGCCGCGACGTGCTGCGCGACCTGCGCACCGAGACGGGCATCGCCTACGACCACCGGGAGAAGGGCACGCTGCAGCTCTTCCGGACGCAGAAGCAGCTCGACCATGTCGGCGACGACACCCGCGTCCTCGACGCCTACGGCGTGCCCTACACGGTTCTGGATCCGGCGGGCTGCATCGCCGCGGAGCCCGCGCTCGCGGCGGTGCCGGACGTGTTCGTCGGCGGCCTGCGGCTGCCGGGCGACGAGACCGGCGACGCGCACCTGTTCACGCAGCGCCTCGCCGCGATCTGCGAGGGACTCGGCGTCACCTTCCGCTACGGGACGGCGATCGCGCGCCTGCACCATGCCGGCGACCGGGTAACGGCGGTGGAGACCGCCGATGGTGAGCTCCTGCGGGCGGAGGCCTACGTGGCGGCGCTCGGCAGCTACACGCCGGCCCTGCTGCGCCCCCTCGGGATCGCCCTGCCGGTCTACCCGGTGAAGGGCTATTCCCTGACCCTGCCCATCGCCGATGCGGCCGCCGCCCCGGTCTCGACGGTGATGGACGAGACCTACAAGGTGGCGATCACCCGGCTCGGCGACCGCATCCGCGTCGGCGGCACCGCCGAACTCGCCGGTTTCAGCAGCGCCCTGCGCCTGCCGCGCCGCGAGACCCTCGCGCGCTCGGTGCAGGACCTGTTCCCCGCGGGCGGCGACCTCTCCCGGGCCGCGTTCTGGACCGGCCTGCGGCCGATGACGCCGGACGGCACGCCGATCGTCGGGGGGACGCGGGTCGCGAACCTGTTCACCAACACCGGCCACGGCACCCTCGGCTGGACGATGGCCTGCGGCTCGGGCCGCCTGCTCGCCGACCTCGTGTCCGGCCGGGCCCCGGAGATCGCGAGCGACGATCTGGCGCTCGACCGCTACGCCGCGTGAGCCGGCCGGGCTTTCCGCGCCGCGTGGTGACGGCGGTGCCGGCACGCGGCGCCCTGGGGACGTGGCGCACGGGCACAGCCTCGCCTCGTCCTGCGCGGGGCCGGCCCCGACCCTGCCGGCGCCGAAGCGGCCGCCGCGAGCGGTCGCCGCGAGTGGTCGCGAAGCCCTGCCCCGGGCCTGCCCAATGATTCGGCACTCTTCGCGACACGACTGCAAGTTGATTACATCGCGTTCATGAAGCGCCGATGTCCGACATCACCGGACGACTTCACAACGGCCTGAGCAACCCTTCGCATCCCGTCGAGTTTAGGATCTGAACCAACGATCCGGGTGCGCAGATGAGTTTCATCGTCGTACAGGGCAGGGAAGATCAAGAGCAGGCGGATGCCGTGCTCAGAGGCGTCGCCGACGGGCTGGCCAGCCTGTTTCCCGTGCCCGATCATCCGCCCGGTGTTCAGGACCTGCTGGATGCCCGGACACAGGAGGCCGGCATCCGCGCAGGCAGCATCGCAACGTCGAGCGGGCGGAGTACGAAGCGCGCGAAAGCGGGTGCGCGCCGCGGCGGGGATATGGGGCCGCCTCCGGCCCGCGCCGTGAAGACGGCTCCCGCCGGGGCGCTGCGCGGATCGCCTCCGCAATACAGCCGCACGCGGGCGCGCCGGGCGAGATCCGAGGCGAAGTCCGAGCGTCGCGACCAGTCCTGAGCCCGAGGCCGGCGGTCACACCGGCCTCAGCGCGGCCCCGCCACGGTCAGGCCGAACCGCCGGATCTCCCCGGGCATCTGCTCGAGCGGCAGGACCTTGGCGGCCGCGCCGCGATCGATCGCCTCCTTGGGCATCCCGAACACCACGCAACTCGCCTCGTCCTGCGCCACGGTCTGCGCCCCGGCCCGGCGCATCTCCAGCAGGCCGTTGGCGCCGTCGTCGCCCATGCCGGTCATCAGGATGCCCAGTGCGTTCGCGGCCGCCGCCCGGGCGGCCGACCGGAACAGCACATCGACGGATGGGCGATGGCGCGCGACGAGCGGACCGTCCTTCACCGACACCGCGTAGCTGCCGCCCCGGCGCTCGACCATGAGGTGCCGCCCGCCCGGGGCGATCAGGGCCCGGCCCCGCAGCACCGGATCGCCGTCCTCCGCCTCCTTGACGGTGATCGCGCAGAGCCCGTTCAGGCGCTTGGCGAAGGCCGCCGTGAAGTGCTCCGGCATGTGCTGCACGATGACGAGGCCGGGGGACTCGGCGGGCAGCACCTCGAGCACGTCGCGCAGGGCTTCCGTCCCGCCCGTCGACGCGCCGATGCAGACGATCCGGTCGGTCTCGACCACGACGCGTCCGGGCACGGGCGGCGGCAGGACGACATCGGCCGAGAGCTTCGCTTCGACGAGCTGTCGCGGCGGCCGGCTGCCGCGCAGCTTGGCCCGGGCGGCCGCGCGCACCGCGTCGCAGACCCGCACCGTGGATTCGAGCAGGAACTGGCGGGTGTCGACCCGCGGCTTCGGCAGCACGTCGACGGCGCCCGCCTCCAGCACCTCGAACAGGATCCGGGAACCCGCCTCGGTCAGGGTCGAGCAGACGATCACCGGGAGCGGCTTCTGCGCCATGATCTTGCGCAGGAAGGTCAGGCCGTCCATGCGCGGCATCTCGAGATCGAGGATGATGACGTCCGGGATCTCCTCCTGGATCCGGCGGGCGGCGATGAACGGATCGGCCGCGGTACCCAGGACCGCGATGTCGGGCGCCGTCTCCAGGATGCCGCACAGGGTCTGGCGGACGGAGGCCGAGTCGTCGACGATGAGGACGCGGATCGGTCTCGACGCATTCACCGGCCGGAATCCCTCAGCTTGCTGAAGACGGTCGAGGACATCTGGTCGAGGCCCGCCACGCCGACGCCCGCCATCGATTCGGAATGGCCGACGATCAGGTATCCGCCGGGGCGCAGGTGCCCGGCCAGGCGTGCGACCACGGCCTTCTGGGTCGGCTTGTCGAAGTAGATCAGCACGTTGCGGCAGAAGACGAGGTCGACGTCCCGGTCGATCGGGTAGCTTTCGTCCATCAGGTTGAGCCGCTGGAACCGCACCCGGGCGCGCAGCTCGGGCACGATCCGCCCCTCGCGCCGGGCCGGATCGCGCGCGACCATCACGTAGCGCCGCCGCAGGTCCGGCGGCACCGCCTCCAGCATCTCCTCCGGGTAGATCGCCGTCCGGGCGCGGTCGAGCACCTCCGAGGAGATGTCGGTCCCGAGGATGGCGTAGCGGAACCGGTCGGCGGCCATGTCCTGCAGGACCATCGCCAGCGTATAGGCCTCCGCCCCGGTCGAAGCCGCCGCGCTCCAGACCTTGAGCAGCGGCCGGTCGCCCCGCGCCGCCAGCCGCGGGACGATCGTCGTGCGCAGCAGATCGAAATGCGCGGGCTCGCGGAAGAAGTCGGTCTTGTTCGTCGTCACGCAGTCGACGAGGTGCGGGAACTCGTCCGCGAGATGGCCCGCCTCGAACAGGTGGTGGCCATAGGCCTCGAGGGTCGGAAGATCGAGGGCGCGCATGCGCTTGCGCAGCCGGCCCTCGACCATGGTGCGCTTGGCCGGCGGCAGCTGGATGCCGGCATGGTGCTGGACGAGGTCGGCGACCGAGCGGAAATGCCGGTCGCTCAGGTGACCCGGATCGGTCTCCATGGTCCCGGGTCCGCTCAGGCGGCCTGGGGCGACGCGGCGAGCGCGGGCCCGTCGCCGTCCATGAGCGCGACGAGGTCGAACACCACCACGAACGCCTCGCCCCGGCGGCCGATCCCGGCGATGTAGCGCGCGTTCCAGCGGCCGCCGACCTCGGGGGCCGCCTCCATCTCGGTCCCGTCGAGTTCCGTCACCTCGATCACCCGGTCGGCCACGAACCCGACCCGGAGCGCCCGGCCCGGCATCGGCACGTTGAGCAGGATGATCCGCGTCGCCGGCGTGCGCGCCACGGGCGGCAGTCCGAGCTTGGTGCGCAGGTCCACCACCGGGTAGCTCTGCCCGCGCACGTCGATCATGCCGAGCAGGAAGGCCGGCGCCTGCGGCAGGGCCGCCGGGACCCGGTAGTCCAGGATCTCGTGGACGTGCTCGACGTCGATCCCGAAGGTCTCGGCACCGAGACCGAGGGTCAGGTACTGCCACACACTGGACATGCAGAGTCTCCGGATGGACTGCGACGCGCGCCGACGGCGGGATCCGCGCGGGGACGAGCGCCGCGCGGATCCGGGCCTCGCCCGACAGGTCGGGCGACCTGTCGGGCGAGGTGTCAGGCGACGCGGGTGAAGGCGGCGTCCTGCGCGTCGCCCTCGCCCATGTCGAGGGCGAAGCCCCCGGCCGCGGCCGGGTTGCGCCCCCCCGCCCGCTTCGGGCTCGGCGAGCGGATCGCCGCCGAGGGCGCGCCCATCCGCGTCGCGGTCGCGCGCAGCCGCGTCACCGCCTGATCGACACCGGCCAGAGGCCCGACCGATGCGGCCGCCTCGGTGATGCGGAAGTAGGCGATCGTCGCCTGCAGCTTCTCGGCCTGGGTGGCCAGTTCCTCGGAGGTGGCCGAGACCTGCTCGGAGGCGCTGGCGTTCTGCTGGGTCACCTTGTCGAGCTGCTGGATCGCCTGATTGATCTGGCCCGAGCCGACATCCTGCTCGCGGCAGGCGGCGGTGATCTCCTCCACCAGGCTGGCGGTCTTCTTGATGTCGGGCACGAGCTTGCCGAGCATGTCGCCGGCCTGCTGGGCGGCCTTGACGGTGTCGGACGACAGCGTGCCGATCTCGGCCGCGGCCGCCTGGCTGCGCTCGGCGAGCTTGCGCACCTCGCTGGCCACCACCGCGAAGCCGCGGCCGTGCTCGCCGGCCCGGGCCGCCTCGACGGCGGCGTTGAGGGCCAGCAGGTCGGTCTGGCGGGCGATCTCCTGCACGATGGTGATCTTCTGCGCGATGGTCTGCATGGCCTCGACGGCGCGGCCGACGGCGACCCCGCTGGCCTCCGCGTCCTGGGCCGATTGCCGGGCGATCGTCTCGGTCTGGCTGGCGTTCTCGGCGTTCTGCTTCACGTTGGCGGCCATCTCCTCCATCGAGGCCGAGGCCTCCTCGGTCGAGGCCGCCTGCTCGGTCGAGCCCTGCGACAGCTGCTCGGCCGAGGCCGACAGCTCCTGGGACCCCGCCGACACGTTGCTCGCCGCCGCGCTCGCCTCGGCCACGACGGCGCGCAGCTTCGTCAGCATGGTCTGCAGGGCGATGCCCATCGTGTCCTTGTCGGAGAGCGGCCGGGCCTCGACCCTGAGGTCGCCCTGGGCGATGGCGTTGGCGAGCGCGGCCGTCGCGTTCAGGTTCTCGGTCATGCGGCCCATGGCCCCCACCAGGTCGCCGAGCTCGTCGTTGGAGGTGACCTTCGCGGTCTGGCTCAGGTCGCCCATCGCCACCGCGTCGGCGAGGGTCACGGCGCGGCCGAGGCCACGGGAGATCGAGAAGGCGAGCCAGGTGGCGATGCCGAGGCCGAGGAGGAGCGCCGCCGCAACGGTGGCGAGCAGGATCGTCTGGCCCTCGCTCGCATCGGCCTTGGCCCTGCCGACGGCGTCGATCATGCGGCGGTTCTGGAATTCGGCCAGCGCGTCGAAGGCCCGGTTCGCCGCGAGGCTCAGCGTCGCGTATTCGCCGGAGGCGAGGTCGGCGGCCTTGACGGCGGCCCCCGTCTCGATGGTCGCCAGCGCCTTCTGGAACGAGGCCGACCAGGCGGCGTATTTCTGGCGCACCCCCTCGGTCGAGATGCCCTGCGCGGCGCTCGCGCGCAGGAGGTCGTCCATGGCGTGCGCGACCTCATCCCGCACCTGCTTGGCCGCGTTCACCCGCTGCTCCAGCACCTCGAGGGTCGTCGCACCGGTCGCCGATTGAAGCTGTCCCCAGGCCCGCTCCATGCGGATCTGGAAGGCGGCCGCAGACTTGGCCAAGTCGTCACCCGATGTCTCGCCCGAGCGGCCCTTGGCCAAGGTGTCGAGTTCCGAACGGAGCGCCGCCGTCGCCGGCCGACCCGTCGTGTTGATCTCGGCCCAGGTCCTGACGCCGGAATTCTGCTTCGTCAGATCGATGATCTTCCCGGCCAGGGCGCGCTGCTTCTCGTACTTGTCGGACAGGTCATCCAGCAGCCGCTTGCCCTCATCCGCGACGATGTAGCCCTTGGCCTTGGCCAAGCCCGCCACGGCGTCGTTGCGGTTGTCCGCAGCGCGCTTGCTGAACTCCGTCATCTGGGCGTCATCGGTGCTGATCACCGCCGCCCGCACGTTGCTGACGCCATTGATCGCGTGGCCCTTCGCGTCCAGCACGAGGGCCTGCAGCTCGGCGCGGCTGATGACGAACTTCATCGACTCCTCGGAAGACATCAACTTCTGATAGCCGACGCCGCCGGCCGCGGCGGTCAGGAGCAGGACGGCGCCGAAGCCGCCTGCGAGCTTGGCCTTGATCGAGAAACGCATCGTACTCACCCCACGCACGCAACACTTGGACAGGACAGCCACAAGATTTCAGTTGAGGATCTGCTCGAGTTCGGGGACGATGATGAATTCATCCCTCGCCTTGACGATCGACCGGATGTATTCAGGGCGCCACGTCGTGCCGACCGGCGGCACCGCCTGGCAGCTCGCCGGATCGATCTCCGTCACCGCGAACACCTTGTCGGCCACCAGCGCGACCACCACCGGATCGCCCCCCACTGCAACCTCCAGCACCAGGAAGCGCGTGTCCGGGCTGTCCGCCGCCGCCGGCATCCCGAACCGCTCGCGGATGTCGGCCAGGGGGATGACGTTGCCGCGCACGTTCACGATCCGGTCGATATGCGGCCGCGCCCCCGCCACCCGCGTCGCCGGGATCGGATCGATGATCTCGCGCACCATCCCGGCATCCAGCGCGAAGCTCTCCGTGCCGATCCGGAACATCACCACCTGCTGGCCGCCCCGCGACCCCGCCTGCGGTCCGGTTCCGAGAGAACCGCTCGTCACGCCGCCGCTCATCACGCCACCTCCTGATACGCGCGCGCGCCCTCGGCGCCGCCGCCGCTCACGAGCCGGCCGACATCGATGATCAGCGCCGCCGTGCCGTCGCCCAGGATCGTCGCCCCCGAGAACGTCGCCACGTCCGCGTGCAGCTTCGACAGCGACTTGATCACCGTCTGGTGGTTGCCGATGATCTGGTCCGCCACCAGCCCGACCCGGGCCTCGCCCGCCGCGACGATGATCACCTTCTGGTGCAGCTCCGGCTCGCCCGCGGCCCCGAACAGGCTGCGCAGCCGCAGGAACGGCACCAGCGCGCCCCGGATGTTCAGGAAGTCCCGCCCGCGCCCGCCGCGCTCGCCGGCGGGCAGCTCGACGCATTCCTCCACCGCCGCCAGGGGGATGACGTAGCGCCCCTCCCCCACCCGGATCAGCAATCCCTCGATGATCGCCAGCGTCAGCGGCAGGCGCAGGGCGACCGTCGTGCCGCCCCCCGGCTCGGTCGCGATGTCGATCGTGCCGCGCAGGCTCTCGATCGTCTTCTTGACCACGTCCATGCCGACCCCGCGCCCCGACAGGGCCGAGATCTCCTGGGCGGTCGAGAAGCCCGGCGCGAACAGGAACTGGTAGACCTGCTGGTCGGTGAGCACCGCGCCGGGCGCGCACAGGCCCTTCTCTTCGGCCTTGGCGCGGATGCGTGCCGCGTCGAGCCCGGCGCCGTCGTCGCGCACGCTCACCAGCACCTGGGCGCCGACATGCTCGGCGGTCAGCGTGATACGCCCGGTCGCGGCCTTGGCGGCGGCGGCCCGGCGCCCGGGCGCCTCGATGCCGTGGTCGATGGCGTTGCGGATCAGGTGGACGAGCGGGTCGGCCAGCCGCTCGATCACGGTCTTGTCGAGTTCGGTGTCCTCGCCGCCGGTGACGAACTCCACCGGCTTGCCGAGATCGCGCGAGAGATCGTGGATCAGGCGGCGGAAACGGCCGAACAGCGCGCCGATGGCGACCATGCGGATGCTCATCGTGGTGTCGCGCAGCCGCGCCGACAGGCGCTCGATCTCCTCCGCGATGCCCTTGAGGCCGGGATCGGCGCTCAGGCCGGCGAGCTGGCTCAGCCGGGCCTGGGCGATGACCAGCTCGCCGACCCGGTCCATCAGCTCGTCGAGCCGCTCCGCCTCGACCCGCACGCTGCTGGCCGGCCGCTCCTCGGCCCGCCGCGCCGGGCTCCGCTCAGCGGTCGGGGCCGCGGGCGCGATCGCCGGCGGCGCGACGGGTGGGGCTTCGACGGAGGCGATGGCGGCGAGACCCGCCGCCGGAGCCGTGACGGTCGGCGGCGCAAACGGCCCGGGCGCGGCCTCGCCCGGTTCGGGTGCGGCGTCCGGCTGCGCCGGCGAGACCGGGACCAGGGTCAGGGTCATCTCGTCCCGCACGAACAGGAAGACATCCTCGATCGCCTCGCGGGTCACGGCCGCGCGCAGCGTGACGTCCCAGCCGATGGCGAGGCTCTCGGGATCGAGGCCCGGCAGTTCGGGCAGCGCGTCGAGGCGCGGCACGATCGTGCAGGCGCCGAGGTCGCGCAGTTCGTCGAGGAGCGCCAGGGGATTGGTACCGTTGCGCAGCACGTCGGGCGCGAAGGCGATGCCGATCTGCCAGCCGCCCTCCACCATCGGGACGGGATCGGCGACCGGCTCCGGATGGGGGGCCAACGGCGCGGCGGCGGGGCGGCCGGTGGTGCCGAGGAGCTGCTCGAGTTCGGCCAGGATGGCCTCGCCGATGATGGGCGCGCTGGCCTCGGGCTCCTCGATGAGGCCGCGGATATAGTCCTTGGCCGAGAGGGAGACGTTGACGAGGTCGTGGCCGACCGCAACCTCGCCGCGACGGACGCGGTCGAAGGCGGTCTCGAAGTCGTGGGTGAAGGCGGCGACCTGCTCGAAGCCGAACATGGCGCCCGAGCCCTTGATGGTGTGCAGGGCGCGGAAGGCGGTGTCGATCAGGGCGCGGTCCTCGGGCCTGTCGCCGAGGTCGAGCAGGGTCGTCTCCAGGCAGGCCAGAAGCTCGGCGGCTTCGGCCCGGAAGACGTCGGCGGGATCGAGAGCAGTCATGGGGCGATTGGACCCGCTCACGCTAGACACAGATGCAGAATGAACCGCCCGGCTTCGAGCGAACGCGAAGACTTCGACTTTGTCACCGGGCGAATGTCTTTGAACTCAAGCGTTCGGCTGGATTGCCGAGTCGCGCCGCACCCTTACGGCGACGCGAAACGACGATCATCCGCCGCTCGATTTCGCCGGTTGTATATAATCCGACTAAAAATTTTCGGTTAACGCCGAGGTTTCGATGCCTGACGGACAGTATATCCGCCCATCGCCCAGAGTATTTGATTATCGGATACTGAGATCACGTGAGCCGTGGATCACAGGATCGCCGTATCCGGCATCCTGCGCCGGTCGGTCCGGCACGGGCTCTCGTCGTGCATCCCATGCGGATGGGGGCCGCGGCCCTGCTGGGTGCGGCCGGCGGAGAGACGGGGATGAGACGTGGGGCCGGTCGCGGCAGATCCGGCCGCGGCGCAACCGCCGACCGGGCCGGACCGGATTGCCCGCGGACCGCGCCTGGCGGCGCGCTCGGGTTCAGAACAGGTCGATGCCGTCCAGATCGTCGGCGGCCGGGCGCTGCGCGACCGGGGCGACCCCGAGCAGTCGCTCCGTCAGGCGCGCCCGGACCTCGCCGAGGGTGCAGCGCGCGATCGCCGCCTCGATCCAGGCCGGGTCGGCGCTGGAATCCGGCACCGCGCCGTCGCCCGCGCTCGCGCCGGAGAGACGGCCGAGTTCCGCACCGGCCGCGCGCAGCAGGCCTTCGACGTTCTCGATGCGCTGCTTGGCCCGGTCCTGGAACTGCATCGCCACGATCGCCGCCGACACGTCCTCGGTGATGGCCTGCGTCGTCTCGGCGGTCTGGCGCAGGACGCCGGCGACCTGGGCGTTCTGCTCGACGAGGGCCCGCATCACCATGCGGACGCGCAGCTCGGCGGTGCGGCTCTCCTCGGACATGTCGATCGCCGCGATGTCGCCCAGCAGGGCGTGGCTGCTGCGCAGGTCGGCCGCCATGGTGCCAATCTGCTGCTTGATCACGTCCGACAGGGCGTTGATGGTCGTGGCGAGGCCGCGCACCTCGTCGGCGACCACCGCGAAGGCCGCGCCGCTGCTGCCGGCCCGGGCGGCCTCGATCTTGGCGTTCAGGGCAAGCAGGTTGGTCTGGCGGTTGATCTTCTCGATCTCCGCCACGCTGCCCTCGACCGACGACAGGCCGTCGAGCGCCCCCGCCAGCCCCTGCGCGAGGGTCGTCCCGCGGGAGGACATCAGCGTGATCCGCGCGATCAGCGCGGCGAGCGTCTCGCCGAGGCCGGCGGCGACATCTCCGAGGTCCAGGGTCTTGTCGTCGATCCGTACGGTCTGAACCGAGGCGACGAGGCCGCGCACGATCTCCGACTGCTCGCAGGTCGAGGCCGCGATGTTCTGAAAGCGGTTGGACAGGCCGTGGACATTCGCCTCCACATCCGCGGAGACGATCCCGAGCTCGGCGATGAGGGCGTCCAGGAGCCCCCGCTGCTGCGCCGAGAGGCCGAGCCAGGCCTGGAGCAGATCGGCCGACCGCGTGGCGGCCGCCGGGTCGGCCGGGATCTCGATCTGCGGCGCCGGCGACGTATCGGCGGCGGGGGATGCCACCGTCTCGGGACGATCCGGCGGCGCGAGCGCGGAGCCGGACACCGCGCCGGGCACTGCGCCGGATCCGCGCCGTCCGTCGGCCCGCCGGAAGCGGGCCGGGACCTGCCTGAGAATGTCGTGGGCAGCTTGGAAGGACATCAGATGTCGGATCTCTCGGCGTCGACCGTCGCGCGCCGGTCAAGCCGCAAACCGATGGACGGCGTCGGCCCGACGGTAAGGATCGCCGTTAAAGAAAGCGTTATCACCGGCAATGAAGCGCAAGAGCGAGACAACAGATTTCTGTATTGACGCTTGAATTCCGTTCCATGATGAATCGAATTCCAGCTGTGCTGCGTCCGGCGGCGGCGGCAACAGCGGTGGATTGGTCTGCCGTCGGTCAGAAAGAATTTACCCGCCGCGGTGTTGTCTCCGCCGGAGAGGCGCAGCGGCGCCCAATCCTGTCGTCGAGGGCCTGAACCCGCATGTCCGAGGCTTCCGTCCTCACGCTCGAATCCGACTGCACCATCCGGACGGTCCGGTCGCTGCAGGGCGCTTTGGCGGCGGCCCTCGCCGGCGCGACGCGCCTCACCCTGGACTGCGCGGCGGTCGAGCGCGCGGACATCACCTTCGTCCAGATCGTGCTCGCGGCGGACAAGGCGGCACAGCGTCAAGCCACGGAGATCGCGCTGGCCAATGTGCCGCCGGCAGTCAGCGGCGCGTTCCAACGCGCTGCGATCGCCCTCCCCGGCCAGGCACTCCGCTAGGCCCACGCTTCAGGCACAAGAACGGGATCCTTGTCATGGCCACTGTCCTCGCCGTCGACGACTCGCCCAGCATCCGGCAGATGATCAAGGTCGTCCTCGGCCCGGCCGGCCACACGGTGATCGAGGCCGGCGATGGCGCCGAAGGCTTGGCGAAAGCCAAGAGCGCCAGCCTCAACCTCGTCATCACGGATCTCAACATGCCGGTGATGAACGGGCTGGAGATGATCAAGCAATTGCGGACGTTGCCCGCCTGCACGGGCGTTCCGATCCTCTTCCTGAGCACGGAATCGGATGAGGGCATCAAGCAGCAGGCGAAGGCGGCCGGGGCGACCGGCTGGATCACCAAGCCGTTCAAGCCCGAGCAGCTGCTGGCCGTCGTGTCCAAGCTGGTGCGCGCCTGAGGGCGCGGGGCCGGTCCCGGCGGCGCGGCCTTCCGGGACGCCGGCCCCGAGACGTCGGCGCCATCCCCCGCACCGCGAGCGGGGACGCGCGTCGCCGTCACTTCAGGTGGTAGGCGACCCCCGCGATCAGCGCCTTTTCCTCGGTGTTGATGGTGCGCCGCGGGTCGGCGCCAAACTTGTTGCGCCAATACTGGAACCCGGCGAAGACCTCGACCCGGTTGGGGGTCCCGGCGAGCAACTGCCCGACATCCAGGACAAGGTTCGTCTGTGAGGCGAACTCCAATTGCGTGTCGTTCTGGTTGATCGTGCCGTAGCGCCCCTTGGGCAGGATGATCGTGTTGAAGCCGGCCAGGGACAGCGGCAGCCCGGTGAACGGCAGCGGGATCGTGTAGGTGATCTCGAATTCCGGGGTCAACTTGAACTCGACACTGCGGAAGTGCGAGTAATCGAAGCCCGGCACGGCGCCATTCCCGGGAATGCCCGGCGTGGGCCCGTTCCCCGCAAAGCCGTTGCGGGAGAAGTCCTTGTAGCCCTGGACCTTCAGGTTCACGAACCCGGCCGGCACGTCGAAGGCGAAGCTGAGGCCGAAGGTGCCGGCCCGCTTCTCGGCGTCGAAATACGTGTCCTTGGTGTTGATGTCGGCCCCGAACGACAGGCCGACATCCTTGACGAAGCCCGGAATCGCGAAGGTCTCGGTATCGAAGATCTTGTTGAAGCTCAGGACGCCGCGATAGATCAGGTAGATTTCGGTCGCGCCGTAATCCTTGAACGGGCGCCGCTTGTCGCCCGCAGGATCCTGGGAGCCGGATGTGAGGATGTCGAGGGAGATGAGGTTGGTGCCATAAGCCCATGAGTCGGCGTGAAACACGTTGACGACGTTCTTCGGCACCTCGCGCGGGGCGAACCCACCCTGCGCCGTGCCGTCGGGACGCCGCACGAAGAGCCCGGGCTCCGCCGACGGGCCCTGGAAGCGGTAGCTAACCACCGTGTCGGAGAAGCCGAGGTACGAGGGCGGCGGCGCCGCCATCACGGTGGCGGCCGCCACGGAAATTCCGGCCTCCTGGCGCTCCGCGCGGGCCGGAGCCCGCGCCCCGGGAACGCGCGTGCCGCCTGCCGCCCCGGCGACCTCCGGAGCCGGGGACGTGGCCGAATCCGGCGAAGGCTCGGCCCGGGCCAGCCCGACCGGCCCGGATCCGCAGGCCAGCATCAGCAGACCCGCCGCGGAGAACGGCCTCATCCGGGATAGCAACCGGAGCCCGGTCAAGACAGCTTCCAGAAGGCAAGGATCATGATCGCGTAGGCGGCGATCAGCAGCGCGGCGCCCTGAAGGTTGGCCCGGGCCCGCCGCCCCGGAGCCGGCGACAGCCACCAGCCCAGCCGCCGGGCCGTCCAGGGCACCATCTGCGCGGTGAGGAGCACGCTGAACACGTTGCCGATGAACAGGGCGACCGGGAAATCCAGCTTCAGCATCCCGGAGAGGATCGGCGTGCCGACCAGGACCCCCCACAGGAACACGGTGGGGTAGAGCGTCAGCACGACGATCATGTTCATCTTCCACGCCGCGGGCGCCGGGCCTCCGGCGGGGGCGACGGTGCGGAACCATTGCTCGAAGCCGCTCTGCACCGTCCGCGTGTGGAATTCCGCGGTCAGCGGCGCCGCTTCGGCGACGAGGGCCCGCCGCTCGGGCGAGTCCATCCAGGTTTGCAGGTTCGCCTCGCCGTCGAAGCGCAGGATCGCGACGTAATCCTCCTGCACTCCCGGCACGGCCGGCTCGAACCGGTAGCCCTGCATGCCGGGCGCCTTCGATTGGGCGGCGGCGATCTTCTGCTCCCACTTGAGGTAGGCGGCCTCCAGGCCGGGCTTAACGCGGGTGCTGATCACCGCGCTGACCGGCGACGTGCGGGCTGCACTGGCATCGTCCTTGACGATATGGACGTCGTCGCGGCCCACGAGCATGGGCGTGGCGCCCTCGATCCGGGCCTGCCGCTCGGGCGAGGCCAGCCACGCCCGCGCCTGCTCCAGGCCGCTGAAGCGCTGCAGGATGACCCAATCCACCTGCAGCGGCGGCCGCGGCGGGATGAGCTGCTGCTCGATGAAGCCCGGAAAGGTCGCCACGACGGCATGGGTGTCGGACTGCCATCGGGCGAAGGCGTCGGCGCTCTCCGGCCGGATGGTCGTCTGCGTCACGATGGTGACGGACGTCGAGGCACCGCTCATGAACCGACGCACTTCCGTTGCACGACGCCCTGCCCTCGCCCGCTCGTGCGAAGCGGGGTGCGGCCCTCGGCGCTAAACCGAGCCACACCGCCGGGCGGATCGAAGCATCGGTTCGGGGACCATCACACCGCGACCGCGGCAGACTTGAAGAAGCCCGCCGCCCACGAAAGACGAGGAGGAACAGCCGAAGATTGGTCTCGCATCGCATAGCCGCCGTTCCGCCGGCGGCGTCGCTCTGCATGCCCCCATCAGCAAGCCGACACCAGTTAAAGTCAAGGCCTTGGCGGAAAAGATCAATGCAAATATTGTAAATATAATACAATACAGCTATAGATCGTTCTTTGACCCAAAACATCGAAAGGATAGTTATATCTCGGGGACGCAGCCAGAATCGCCGGACTTTTTCCAGCGCGCCGGCGCCTCGCGTGCCGCAGGTCTGGGACGGAGCGACAACAAAAAGGCGGCGCGCTGTCCAAACGGACGAGGCGGAGGCGGAAATATTTTTTCTTGTTCCTGCGTCTCAGACCGAGCGCCATCCGACTTCGCGAACTCCACGGTGCGACCGCAGCGCCTCGGATCTGCTGCAGGAACCGCGACCCCGGCGAATCTGATCGGCTATGCTTCGAATATTTATTGCATTCGTGAATATTTACAATTCAATTGCGATCTATGTCTTGACGGCGTTGACGCGTCTCCCGGTGCCATGTCTAGTCAGATCGTCGTCGGATCATGACCATCCGGTATTGGCGAACGGACATGCGCTTCACGGGACGCACGGCCTTGGCGGGACGACCTGATCTGCGAGAACCATCGCGGCGGATGCGGGCGCGGCTCGATCCCGCCCCCCCTCGCAACCTGCGCCGTTTCATCGACCCACGAGACCATCTGTCCCGAACCGAAGGCGATGCCGGCCTCCGAGGCAGGATTCTTGATCATACGGCGCCAAGTTCAAATCCGTCGATCGACGCCCATCCCCCCGGACATCGACGAGAACATCGCCGCAGATCATAGTCGCACTTGGCCTGAAAACATGACGATGCAGAGGATTCGATGACCGAAAAACACGAACAGTTCATGGCCCGCGCGATCGCGCTGTCGGAGAAGACGTCGCTGGTCGACAGTGCCGGCGGCGTGTTCGGCTGCGTGATCGTCCAAGACGGTGAAATCATCGCGGAGGGCGCCAATCGCGTCGTCGCCGAGAACGATCCGACGTGGCACGGGGAGATCGAGGCCATCCGCAAGGCCTGCAAGTCGCAGGGTACCTTCAAGCTGCGGGACGCGACGCTCTATACCAGCGCCGAGCCTTGCCCGATGTGCATGGCGGCCGCGTATTGGGCCGGGATCAAAAATGTCTACTATGCGGCTCAGGTCGAGGACGCGCTCGAATACGGCGGCTTCGACGACAGCATGATCTACGCCGAGCTCAAGAAGGATGTCGGGGAGCGCTCGATCCCGACCCAGCAGATCATGCGCGAAGAAGCCGTGGAGGTGTGGAAGAAATACGCCCAGAAGGCGGACCGCGTCCCCTATTGAGGGTCGGGCCGGGCGACCGACCGCAACCTTGAACCCGCTCGGGCAGATCGGTCCGGGCGGGTTCCTCGCTCGTGCAGGGCTTGGCCATGAATGCTGAGGATCTGAGGACGCTCTGCAAGGGTCCCGTTATCGACGCGGGCGATGCGCAGTTCCGGGACGCCCTTCATGGGAATCTGTGGAACCGGCTGATCCCGGACCGGGCGCCGCGCATGATCGTGAAGGTGGCCGACGAGGACGACATCATCGCCACCGTGAAGTTCGCCCGCGCGCATGGCCTCAAGGTGGTCGTCCGCGGCGGCGGCCACAACTGGTGCCAGCCGACGCTGCGCAACGGCGGCATCCTGATCGACCTCGAACGCCTCAACAGGATCCTCTCGATCGATGTCGAGCATCGCAGGGCGGTCATCCAGCCCATCCTCAGCAATCGCGAAATCCAGACGGCGCTCAACGCCCACGGGCTCGCCTTTCCGACCGGCCATTGTCCGCAGGTCAAGGCCAGCGGCTACTTCCTCGGTGGCGGCATGGCCTGGAACCCCACGGTCTGGGGATACGGCACCGAGAGCCTGGAGGCGATCGAACTCGTCACGGCCGAGGGCACGCTGATCCGGGCGAGCGAGGCCGAGAACGCGGATTTCTTCTGGGCCGCACGCGGCGCAGGCTCGGGTTTCTTCGGCATCGTCACGAAATACTTTCTGAAACTTCACCCGCTGCCGAGGGCGATTCATGGCAGTCAGTCCTTCTATCGGCTCGCGGATGCCCCGGCTGTCGGCACCTGGCTGGGGCAGGCCGCACCGGCGATCTCGCCCAGCGTCGAGCTGACCCTGTTCCTCGTCCAGGCCCCGCCCGCGCTGGCGGACAGGGCGGCCGGCAGCAACGGCTGGGTCTGCATGGTCACCGCGACCGCCTTCGAGGACGATCCGGAAGCGGCCCGGCGCGCCTTGCAGCCGCTGGACGATGCGCCGGTCGAGCCGCTGTCGCGTTCCCGGGTCACGCCCCTCGATTTCGAGCAGCTCTTCGATGCCTCCGGCGCGCTTTTCCCGGAGGGCGTGCGATCCAGAGTCGAAGCCACCTATTCCGACCACTGCCCCGGCGCGGTGATGGCGGCCATCCTGCCGGCCTGGCAGCGGGCCCCCTCGGCGATCTCGGTGTTCCTGACGACGATCTTCTGCGGGCCCCATGTTCCGGGGCCGCAACGGGACATGGCGCGCTCGATCACCTCCAAGATCTATGGCGGCCCCTGGACGATGTGGCACGATGCGGATGCCGACGCCGTCAATGCCGAATGGCATCGGGCGGTGACCGCCGTCTTGAAACCGTTCAACGTCGGGTACTACATCGGCGAGACCAACACGGTCGAACAGCCCGAGATCGTCGCCCAGGCCTTCACGCCCGAGAAGTGGCGGAGGCTGTGCGACCTGCGCGACAGGTACGATCCGGACCGCGTCTTCTTCGATTATTTCGACGGCCTCACCGCCGAGCCGAGTCGAGAGGTCGGATAGGATCGGACGTCGCGACGGTCGACCCGACGACGCAGGCCGGCCGCGCGATCGGACGAGGCCCTAGGCGTCGACCTTCGTCAGGAAGTCGAAGTCGCAGCCGTGCGGGGCCTGCGTGACGGTGCGGCGGTAGAGGGCCTTGTAGCCCCGGGCCGGGGCCGGCGGCGGCCGGTGGTCAGCGAGCCTGCGGGCGATCTCGTCGGCCTCGACCAGCAGGTCGACCCGCCTGTCCCGGATCGACAGGCGGATCCGGTCGCCGTCGCGCACCGCCGCCAGCGGTCCGCCCACCGCCGCCTCGGGCGCCACGTGCAGGACGATCGAGCCGAACGCCGTACCGGACATCCGGGCGTCGGAGATCCGCACCATGTCCGTCACCCCCGCCCGGGCGAGCTTCTTCGGGATCGGCAGATACCCGGCCTCCGGCATGCCGGCGGCGTGGGGACCGGCGTTCTGCAGCACGAGGATATCGCCCGGCTCGACGTCGAGGTCGGGATCGTCGATGCGGGCGGAGAGATCCTCCAGGCCGGTGAACACCACCGCCCGGCCCTCGGATTCGAACAGCGCCGGGGTTGCGGCCGCGCGCTTGAAGATCGCTCCGTCCGGGGCGAGGCTGCCCGACAGGGCGACCAACCCGCCCACGGCCGAGACCGGCTCGGCGAAGGGGCGGATCACCGTGCGGTCGACCCAGCCGGCGGGCTCGTCGAGGCGCTCGGCGAGGGTGCGGCCCTCCACATCGACGGTGTCGAGGTGCAGGAGCGGCCGCAGCTCGCGCAACAGCGCCCCCATGCCGCCGGCGGCGTGGAAATCCTCCATGTACCCCTGACCCACGGGCTTCAGATCGACCAGAACCGGTGTCTCGTCCGAGATCTGGTTGAAGCGCTCGGGGGAGACCCGGATGCCGAGCCGCCCGGCGATCGCCGTGAGATGCACGATGGCGTTGGTCGAGCCCGAGACCGCCATCAGCACCCGGATCGCGTTCTCCACCGACTTCTCGGTGATGACCTGGGAGGGCCGGATCTTCGTCTCGATGAGACGCACGGCGGCCCGGCCGGTCTCCTCGGCGGCCACCAGCCGGTCGGAATGCACCGCGGGGATCGCCGCGGTGCCGGGCAGCGACAGGCCCAGCGCCTCGGCGATGCAGGCCATGGTCGAGGCCGTGCCCATCACCGCGCAGGTGCCCTGCGTGACCGAGAGCCGTCCCTCGACTTCGGTGATCTCCTCCGCATCGACGGTGCCGGCCCGGTACTTGGCCCAGAAGCCCCGGCAATCCGTGCAGGCGCCGAGCCTCTGCCCGCGGTGGCGCCCGGTGGACATCGGGCCGGTGACGAGCTGGATCGCCGGCAGGTCGGCGGAAGCCGCCCCCATGAGCTGGGCCGGCACGGTCTTGTCGCAGCCGCCGATCAGCACGACCGCGTCCATGGGCTGGGCCCCGATCATCTCCTCGGTGTCCATGGCCATCAGGTTGCGATACATCATGCTGGTCGGGTTGAGGAAAACCTCGCCGAGCGACACGGTGGGGAAGGGCCGCGGCAGGGCGCCGGCCGCCAGCACGCCGCGGGAGACCGCCTCCACCAGCTCGGGCATGCCCCGGTGGCAGTTGTTGAAGCCCGACGGCGTCATCGCGATGCCGACCACCGGCTTGTTCAGGAGTCCGACCGAGATGCCCATGGAGCGGGCGAAGGACCGGCGCAGGTAGCGCGCGAAGTCGCGATCGCCGTAATTGGTCAAGCCGCGATCGAGGCCGTGCGGTTCGTCGGTCATCGTCGGATCCTGTTTCGAAGGCGCGGATGTCTGCGGTGTCGTCCCGGGCCTCGGGCACCCTGTCGGTCATGCCCTTCGCGACCGGAGACCGTGCCGGCCGTCGGAGCCTTCGCGCAGCCGATCCGGCCGGTCGCGGCCCGGCATCCGGAGGTGCGCGCCGAAGCCTTCGGCAGGTGGACCGGGACCGCTCGTCCGGACCGGGCCCGGCGGGAGGCTACCGCATGGCGTTTGCCCTGGGTAGCCGGAAGACCCGCTTCGGGCGCTGCCCGGCGCGGGCCGCCGACCCAACGCCCCGCGCGGCCGGAACCGGTGGCGTGTTCCGCCCGGTAGACACCCCGATCCGCGGCGCCGCGCGCGCGCTCAGGCAGACCGTCACCGTGTCCCAGTCGAACCGCGCGGGACGAGACAGCCGCTGAGGACCACGCGCCGGACCGGCTGATCCGGCCTCTCGATCCGCTCGAACAACAGGCGCATCGCCTGGGTGCCGATCTCGGCGACCGGTTGCTCGATCACGGTGAGGCCCGGTTCGGCGAGTTCGGTCCACGGCTCGTTGTCGAAGCCGGCGAGCGCGAGATCCCGCGGGAGCGCGAGATTCAGGGCACGGGCCGCCCGCACGGCCCCCATCAGGATGAGCCCGTTCGAGACCACGAGCGCCTCCGGCCTGTCGGGCTCCTGGAACCAGCGCGTGGCCTCCGCCATCGCCGCGGCCGCGTTCGGGGGCACGCTGCGGATCTGCGGCGCCAAGCCGTGCCGCCCCATCGCCTCCAGATAGCCGGCACGGCGCTCCTGCGCGGTCGAACTCGTCGAGCCAAACAGGCCGCCGATCCGCCCGTAGCCCTGGGCCGCCAGATGATCGACGAGGGTCGCGCAGGCCGCCACGTTGTCGAGGACGACGCTGTCGTAGGCCCCCGGCGGTCCGGCCCGGTCGATCAGCACCACCGGGAAATCGAACCGGCGCGCGCCGAGCCCCCCGGGGTCGGCGGAATCGACGCCATGGCGCCGGACCACGCGGGAACCCTGGGCTACGCCCTCGGGCAGATCGGCGCCAAGGCGGCCTTCGCCCTGATCGTCCCGGCGCTCGCCGGCTACATCGCCTACTCGATCGCCGACCGGCCCGGGATCGCCCCCGGCATGATCGGCGGCATGCTGGCGGCCAATCTCCAGGCCGGCTTCCTCGGCGGCATCGCGGCCGGGTTCATCGCCGGCTAGGCCGCCCGCTTCCTCAACACGCATATCCGGCTGCCCAGGAACCTCGAGGGCCTGAAGCCGGTCCTGATCCTGCCGCTCCTCGCCACCACGATCACCGGCCTCCTGATGATCTACGTGGTCGGCGTGCCGGTCGCGGCGGTGCTGTCGGCGCTCACGACCTGGCTCAAGGGCATGCAGGGCGCGAGCGCCCTGGTGCTCGGGCTCGTCCTCGGCGGCATGATGGCGGTCGACATGGGCGGCCCGATCAACAAGGCTGCCTACGCCTCGGCGGCGGCCCTGCTCTCCTCCGGCGTCGACGCGCCCATGGCGGCGGTGATGCTCGGCGGGATGACCCCGCCGCTGGGCCTCGCCTTGGCGACCCGCCTGTTCCCGGCCCGGTTCACGCAAGCCGAGCGCGAGGCCGGCGGCGCCGCCGCCGTGCTGGGGGCGGCCTTCATCACCGAGGGGGCGATCCCCTTCGCGGCGGCCGACCCCCTCCGGGTGATCCCGTCTCTGGTCGCGGGGTCCGCGGTGGCGGGCGCCCTGGCGCTCACCCTCGGCGTGACCCTGAAGGTGCCGCATGGCGGCCTGTTCGTCCTGCCGATCCCGAACGCCGTCACGAACCTGCCGGGCGCCGTCCTGGCGCTCGCCGCCGGCACCCTGGTCACCGCGCTCACGGTGGGCCTCATCAAGAAGCGCCCAGGCTGAGGCCCCGATCCGGAGCCCGGCGCACGACCGGGCCCGGACACCACAGAGCGTCACGGGGGGATCCGTCATGAAGGGTTTGGCGACGCGCGCCGCGCTCGCGCTCGCGTTGGGCTTGGCGCTGCCGCACCCCGGATGGAGCCAGGAGGCGGGGGCCGGCCGCGCCGTGCCGGCCACGGCCGTCGGCCCGGTGCTGCGGCGCCGGGCCAGCCGCCCGCCGCCGCGATCGGACGGCCCGGGCTCCGACGGGGCCGACAGCGCGGCCGGCGCCGCCGACACGCTCGGGCAGACCGCGACGCCGCCGACCCTGCCGCCCGGCACCCTGGATCCCGGCAACGGCCTCAGTCTCCTGGCCAATTACACCGGGCAAGGGGCGATCAACCCGGTCGGCGGCCTGCGGCAGGGCGCGGCTTATGCCGGCCAGCTCGTCCTCGGCATCGACGGCGACCTGCAGCGCCTCGCCGGGATCGAGGGCGGCGCATTCCACGTGGCGGTGACGAACCGGCACGGACGCAGCCTGTCGAACGATGTCATCGGCAACAACACCAGCGTGCAGGAGATCTACGGCGGCGGCCAGACCACCCGGCTGACGCTGCTCTCCTACCAGCAGAAGCTGTTCGACAATCGTCTCGACGTCGAGGTCGGCCGCTTGGTCGCCAATATCAGCTTCCTGAACTCGCCGTTCTACTGCAACTTCCAGTCTAATTCAGCCTGCGGCAACCCGACCTTCGTGTTCAAGACCTCGAATTTCACCTTCTGGCCGGTCTCCAGCTGGGGAGCGCATGCCAGGGCGTGGCTCACCGACACGACGTTTTTCCATGTCGGCGCCTACGAGGTGAACCCGCGACATCAGCAGCCGGGCGACAACGGCCTCGATTTCTCGCTCGAGGGCGCGACGGGCGCCATCGTGCCGTTCGAACTCGGCTACACGACCACCTTCGCCAACGACGTGCTGCCCCGCAATTACGGAATCGGCGGCTGGTACGACGCCTCGGATTACGCCGATCCGGTGCGCGACGTGACCGGGCAGCCCGCGGTGCTCACCGGCCTGCCGGCGATGACCCGGTTCGGCCGCTCGGGTGTCTACGCCCGGTTCGACCAGATGGTGTGGCGGCCGGATCCGAAGGCGATCCAGGGCCTGACGCTATTCGGCGTCGCGATGGCCGGCACCTCGGGCCGGCTCGTCGAGGACCACTTCCTGGAGATCGGCGCCCTGCAGACCGGCACCTTCGCGGGCCGGCCGTTCGATACGGTCGGCTTCGTCATCAACACGCAGGCCTTCGGCCGGCTCGCCCTGTCCAACATCGCCCTGGCGCAGGGCACGCTCGGCCTGTTCCGCAAGATCCCGACGCAGCAGGTGATGATGGAGCTGAACTACGGCATCCAGGTCAATCCGGCGATCCGGCTGACGCCGAACCTGCAATACATCGTCGATCCGGACCAGACCCGGTTCCCATTCTACCGCAAGACCATCCCCGACGCCTTCGTGGTCGGCGCCAAGCTGTCGATCGATCTGTTCACCCTGGCGGGGCTCGCGCGCGGTCGCGGCAGCCGGTGACCGCCGGCCGGGTGTCCCGGTCGGCCCAGCATCGCGCAGGCCGGCGGCGTCTGGGCCCGGCAGGTTCTCCGGCGCGCGCATGTCGATCCCGCGGGCCGCGATGTCGGTGTTTCCAGGCGGGATAGGGCTGCATCACGCCCGTCGGCTTGTCCGTCGACTTGTCCGTCGCCTTGCCCGTCGTCCCGCCGGTGAGCGCGATGGCCTGCGGGCCGAGGCGTGGCTGCGGGTGGAGGCGCGGCGCCGGGTCGGCATCGCCCCGCGCGAGGCCGCCCGCCGTTCCCGGTCCGTCACCCGGATCTCGGCCGCGTTGTTCTCCGGAGAGGGCGGGAGCCAGGCCTTCCCCGCCGCCGTGCACCACGCCGCGCCGTGCGCGACATGGCCGGAGCCGCAGATACCGACACACGATTGCGAAAACGCCGATCGACCACCTGTACCCGGACAAAAACCTTCATGAATACTGCATTTTAGTTGCATATTCAAAACATGTCACAGATTTTTTGACAATATTGATCCAGCGCAATGCCGCCGGGAGGGCAAGATTTTGAATTGAGCCCGAATTGGAGAAATGGGATTTGTGCAATGACCAGTCGCCTCGCTCTCGTGTGCGAAGACTCTTGTGACAGTCTCGAATTCTTCCACCCATCGGATGCGGATCTTTCCCCCTCCGTCGAAACCGTTCATGGCGGCGTCGCGAGCGCGACCCGTGCCGCTCTCCGGGAACTCGGCGCCGATCCCGTCCACATCCTGCGCGAGGCCGGTTGCGATCGCTGGGCGTCCGGAGACGATGCCAGCCCGATCTCGAACGCCGCGCTCGGCCGCGTGCTCCAGTTGGGGGCGAACCGCACGCGGTGCGGCCATCTCGGCCTGCTGGTGGGGCAGCGCATTGCCCTCGCCAAGCTCGGGCCCAGCAACATCCTGATCCGGAACGCGGCGACCATCGGCGACGCCCTCCATGTGCTGGAGACCCGGCCCTGGGCCTGGACCTGCGGCTCGGCGGTCCGACTCTTCGTCGAGGCCGACTTGGCGCTGCTTCATTACTTTCCCTACGAGACTGGCGCGACGGCAGTGGGCCTGCAGGCGGAGGGGGCGCTCGCCACCGTCGTCAATATCGTGCGCGCCCTGTGCGGCGCCCGCTGGTCCCCGTCGGAGCTTCTGCTGCCGCGGGCACCGCCGGAGCAGACCGATCCCTATTGGCACTTCTTCCGCGCGCCCGTCAGGTTCGATCAGGAATGGGCGGCCCTCGCCTTTCCGGCGCGCCTTCTGGAGCAACCGGTCCCGGGCGCAGATCGGACGGCACACCGGATCGCCGAAGGCCGCATCCGACAGGTCGGGGCGGCAGCTCCGCTCCCGATGTCGGACCGGTTGCGGCGGCTGCTCCGCGCGGAGTTCATCCAGGATCCGTGGTCCGGCCAAGCCGTCGCGCGCCATCTGGCGGTGCATCGGCGCACCCTCAGCCGCCGCCTGAGGGCCGAAGGCACGAGCTTCCGGTCGGTGGCCACCCAGATCCGGTTCGAGACGGCGCAGCAGCTCCTGGCCGATACCAACATGACGCTGGCGCAGATCTCGGCCTGTCTGGGCTTTTCCGAAGCCGCCGCCTTCACGCACGCGTTCAGACGCTGGTCCGGTACGACGCCGAGCATCTGGAGGCGTGGGAGCCGGCCTCCGGATGCGGCAGCCGATCCGGGGCCGCCCGATCCCGTACCCCTTCCTGAATGGACGGAACGGACCGGCCTTTCAGGCCGCCCTTGGGCGCCAAGGCCGCAATCGCCGGACGACCGCTTTCCCATGGACGGCAGACAGCATTGGTCAATCGAGCACAAGAATCCGGATTGCATGGCATCACCCGGCGAATTCAGGAGATCCCGATGAAAGCGACACGGACCATCTCGCTCGCAGCCCTCACCCTGGCTGCCATGCTGGGCCTGCCTCCCATCGGCTCGGGCGGACTCGGCATTGCGGCCGCGCAGGCCGCCGGCGGCTGTGGGCCCGGATTTCATCGGGGCCCCTACGGCGCCTGCCGACCGAACGTCTCCGGCGCACCGGGCTACTACGGGCCCCGGGGTGGCGGCGTGTACGGATACCGCGGCGGCGCCCGCTACGGATACCGGGGCGGTGCCGTCTATCGGGGTGCGCGGGTGTATCGGGGGGGCCGCGTATACGGGGGCCGCGCCGTTTACGGACGGCGCGTCGGCGGGTTCCGGGGCGGCTTCCGCCGCTGACCGCGCCGGCCAGACTTAACCGCGCCGGCCGGACTTGGCTGCCCCGCAGCCTTGTCCGGCCGACGCAACCGGAGGTCGTGCCCTAATAGGCGCGGTAGACGGCCCGATGGACGCGAGCCGGAGGAACGTCGTAGCGCACGGAGGCCGGAATCCGCACGGCCACCGGGGCATTCGGGTCGAACGGCAAGATCGCGGCCCCGGCTGCGATGAAGCCCGCCAGGGCGCGGATATCGTCCGGCTGCCGCAGATCGCGCGCGATGCGGTCCGTCTCCCATTGAAGCCGCAGATTGCAGGCCCGTGACGGCAATCCGCCGACGGGGGTGCAGGCGTCATGACGCGCACAGGCGGCATCGAGCGCATCGACGGGCGGCAACGGAGCATTGCTGCCGAGGCCACAATAGTTGCCGTGAATGAGCGCCGCAGGCTGCTGCAAGCCGGACGGCTGCGCCAGGGCGGGTGCGCTCAGGCAGGCGGCGAGGAGGAGCGGGGCGACGATTCGAAAGGTCATGGCTTGGGCCGAACCCATTCTGGGGCCACTCTGCCGGGGCGGGCCGCCGGCTCGGGCCGGATGATCGGGGGTTGGGGGTCGGGGTCTGCCGGCCTCGACCCTCTCGCGGCAGGATCAATACGGGCGGCAGACGCCCGCATAGGCATCGTAATAGGCGTAGGGTCCGCAGCGGCCGTAGGTGGCACCGTATCCGGTGGCGGCGGCAGCGCCCACGGCAGCCGCGCCCAGGCCGTAGCCGTAGGGACGGACGCCGTAGCGGCCATATCCGTATCCGTAACGGCCAACCCCGCCATATCGGCCGACCGCCCCATAGCGGCCGACCGCGCCGTAACGGCCGACCGCGCCGTAGCGGCCGACCGCGCCGTAGCGGCCGACCGCGCCGTAGCGGCCGCGATAGCCCACCCCCCCGCGATAGCCGCCGACCCGGACGCCCTGGACGCCGCCGGCGCGGAAACCACCGCCGCGGAAGCCTCCCCGGCCGCCGTAGAAGCCACGCGCTTCGGCCACCATGCCGCTCATGATCAGGGCGGCACAGGCCACCGACGCAATCTGCAGAGTTCTCATGGATGATCTCCGTTCAGGAGAACGACCTGCCGAGGGGCGCCGGACGCGAAGCCCTGCGGCCCCTCGGACACGTCTCGGCCGTACCGTACGCCGAGCTGCCGACGCCGCTTGATCCGCGGGGACTCGCGTGCCGGTGAACCGGCGCAGCCGCGTTGCGCCGCTCCGACCGCAGCGTTCCATCCTGAACGTCGCTTCCGTCCGGCGCCCAGGCGGCCCGAAGCCGTTGTCAATCGCGCCGGCGGCCGGTGTCTTCCCCGATCAAGCATGGGATCGCCGCGACTGCATAATGGGCCCTCCGCTTCGGTGCGGTGAGGCGAGGCAGGGAACTGACCTTGCGTGCCCGGTCAGGGCGCGACCGATCGGGCTTCCTAGCGGTCGGCGCGTTCCGCACATCCCGGCGATCGGAAGAACGCTGCCTCCGGTCCGCTCAAGGACGCGCGAAGCGGTCTCGGCATTTGAGAGATGCCTCGGTTGATCACGATGCAGCGTGAGGAGATGACCATGCCGATCAAGTCACCGAAGGAGCTTTTCGTGCGCATGTTGAGCGATGCGCGGCATCACGCGGAGCGCGCGACGAAGATTTACGAGGAGCTGGGCCAAGCCACGCAGGATCCGGCCATCCAAGAGGCGCTCCAGTCACGCGCCTTCATCCAAGAGAAGACGGTCAAGTCGCTCGATCGCTGCTTTCAGCTGATCGGCGAGAAACCGATTGCCTCCAACGGTCGGCTTCAAGAAGTCTTCCTCGAAGACTTCCGGCGCGAGCTGGCCGAGATCCAGGCCCCGGCCGCCAAGGCCCTGTTCATCCTGATCAAGGCCAATCACCTGATGCATCTGCGCATCGCCGAGTATGTCGCCCTCGTCGCCATGGCCGATGTGAGCGGTCACTTCGGGGTCGGCGTCCTGCTGGAGAGCTGCCTGGCGGACAAGATGGCCTTCACCGAGCGGACCCGTCGCCTGATCCGGCGGACGATCGAGAGCAAGCACGCCGTCAAGCTCGCGGCCTGACCCGCGGCCCGTCAGACCCCGGACCGGGCAGCCCGGTCCGGGGCTTCGGGCGCGCATGCGGAACCGGCCCATGGTCCACGCGCCCGGCGCGCGGACCATGGGCGCACGGGAGCCGCGGAGAACGAGCCATGCCCCCTGTCACGTCTCGAGAGGCGATGGCGGCTGCCCCTGCCCCTGCCCCTGCCCCTGCCCCGCGGGAGCTGCCGGGTGCCGACGGGCGCGCCAAGTCCCGATCCCTGGGACGTCGGGCCGCCGCCGAAGCGAAGCGCTACCTGGCCTTCGCGATCTACCTGATCGTCGTTTTCGGTACCCTGATCCTGTTCAGCATCAACATCTACGCACGGGTCGATCAGGATATCCCGCACTATCCGAGCTATCACTTCTATGCGCTCGGGCTGATCAACGCCCTGGTCCTGGCCAAGTTCATGCTGATCGCCGAGGCGGCGAAGCTCGGATCCCTCCGTCTCGGCCGGCGCATCACGCGCGGCCCCCTCGTCTACGGGATCCTGTACCGCTCCCTTCTGTTCACCGCCGTCCTGGTGGCGGCCTACGGACTCGAAGAGGTGCTGGTGGGGGCCTGGCACGGGAAGGCGCCGGGCACCGTTCTTCCGGAGATGGCCGGCGGCCCGCGGGGCGTGCTCACCTTCGCCTGGGTGATGTTCGTGGCGCTGCTCCCGTATTTCGCCTACCGGGAGATCGGCCGCGTGCTGGGCGGCGGTCGCCTGCGCGTCCTGCTCCTCCGCACGCCGGCGGCGCGCTAGAGCGCCTTCACGGCTTCGGTCGCTCGATCGCCGGCCGCAGCCGGCCCGAGCCACCGCCCGGGCCCGGGCCCGCCGTCAATGGGCGACCACGAGCGTCGGTGCGGACGGGAGCGCCGTCTCGGGGCCGAGGCTTGCGCGCCGGCGGTCGAGGGCGTCGCGCGCATGGGCCAGGGCCGTCGCGAAGGCCGACAGGCAGTCGGTGCTGACAGCCCCGGTGGTGCAGCCCAGCATCGCCGAGACGATCGCCCGGAATTCGCCCTCCAGGGCGGCGAGCTCCGCACGGTCGGCGCCGGGCGCCGCGTCGGCAATCTCGACCAGGCGCCGGACCGGGCGCCATTCCGCCTCCGATCGGCGCCGGGCCCAGCCCGCCGAGGCGGCGGCGAGGAGCGATCCGGCGAGGCTGATCACCACGCCGCCGAGATAGAGATATTGCTGGGCTTGGTCGAAGAAGCTCTGGTCCCCGTTGCTGAGATAGGACGCGACCCCCGGATGGACGGGCAGGATCGGGCTCTTGTCGTCCGGATCGGGCGCCTCGATCTGCGCGGCGAGCGGCGTCACGGCCGTGAGCTTGGCCTTTGTGGTCAGGATCGACCGGGCGATGGCGGCCGCGACGACGTTGGGCATCAGCTCCGAGGCGGCGAACCGATAGGTGACCGCCAGCGTCGTGACCGACTCGCTGGGCGTGGCGGGACGCGCCCGGAACGCCCCCACGGGCACGTCGATCGCCTCGAAGCCGGGGAACCGCTTGCCGATCGCCTCCGCCTCGTCGAGCGCGAGGATGCCCGGCGTGCCCTTCGTGGCGCGCGCGACGGCGGCGACCCCATCGACGATCTCGCCCGGCGCCATGGGACCGACCGCCAGGATGGCCGCCACCTTCTTCTGCCGGACGGCCTGGGCCAGCGCGTCGATCGGAAGAATGGCCCTGCCGACATCCTTGGCGGGGATGTTGAAGTAGCTCAGCACCATGTCGAGGACACGCGTGTTGGTGTCTTGCAGCGGCCCGGCCACGAGGCCGACGGTCTTGCCCGCCAGGTTGGCGACCGAGGTGACAGGGTTGTGCGGGGGCACGATCAAGGCGACCACGTCCCGGCGCAGGATGACGATGGTCTGTGCGTTGGCGGGTGCCCCCGCGTCGCTGCGCACGATGGCGAGATCGGTCCGGCGCTCCTCCAGAGCCTTGGCGCTCCCCGCGAGGTCGTCGACCCGCACGAGGTCGAGATTGACGCGGGGATGCTGCACCCGGGAGACGGACACGAAGGCCGTGATGAACCGCTCGGCCGTGCTGCCGGGGGGGCCGAGCGTGATGCGCAGGTTAGCGTGCGGCGACCAGACATGCGCAACCGCGAACGCGCCGGCGGCCACGAGCAGGATGGCGACGGCCACGAGCGCCCGGCTCCACCGCCGGGGCGGCTTGGCGCGGTGCCGCGGGCTTTCCGATCCCGTCCGGTCGGGATCGACAGCGACAGGCTTGGCATCCTGCATCGTGACCTCACACCGGGATTTCGGACCGGGGGCGTGTCGCGCGGAGGCGCCGGCCGGAACCGTTCAGCACGCCTCGCAGGCGCCCCCCTCCCCCGGGAGCCTGCGGTCGTTGCGGCGATCCCGCGGGTCTCGATGCCGCCTCTGCGTGCCCGGTTCGACGCCCGGCGGAGGATCGCTCACATCGAGGGGAGGCGTGGTGATCGCCTCGCGTTCGAGGCGGTTGAGCTGCGCCTCGCTGGGGATGGCGATGCCACCCTGCGCGAGGCGGATCTGCGCTTCCCCGCGGGTGGCCGCACCCGCGACTCCGCCGGGAAGGGCGAGCATCAGGAGGGCGGCCCCGGCCCGTGAAAACGGTGAAAACGCCATGGCGACCTCCTCGGCAGCCGCTGAACGGACGATACTCCGCCCACATAGCCCGTCTCGGCGGGCGCTCCTTGACCGAACCGGACAGGGACTGCACTCAACGCGCGCCGTATTCGGCGATGTGTCCTGGGAGACGACCCACGAAGTCCCGCGCACGCCGAACGCCCGACCTGATGTGGAGATCGAGCTGGCGGCTTGCGCGAAGCGGCCATTTCCCGCCGCGGCGTTCGGGGCGGGCCTCATGGCCGATGTGCGGCCCTCCGGGCGTGGCGAGGGCCGCCTCTCCGGATCTCAGGCCGAGGCGCGGATCGGACGAGCGGCGACCGTGACGAATGTCACCGGAGCCGCCCGGCGCAGGCGCCCGATCTGAGCCGGCGCAAGCCGTTCGACGATGTGCGGCAGAGCATCACCCCGGCCACCACGCACCGCGACACGGCCGGATCCACAGAGCACTTCAGGGGGACGACTGGCGGAGAAGGGGGACGCTCCGCACTTCCGGCCAAGTTCCTCGACACTCCGCCAAATCCGCCCCGGACACGCAGCGGAGGGTATAATGGAATGTGCATAGCGTTGGCGCGGAGCCCTGCAACTGCTCGGTTCCACCCTAGAGCGCGATCCGAGCGAGTTGAGTCGCCTGGGGTTTTGGCACGGACGGAGATGTGATTCGATGCACGGCTTTCTGATCAGGAGAGCCGGATGCCCTGTCCGCCGATCTGCGTGAACGCGTCGTGACGGCCATCGAAGCGGGAGCCTCGCGCCGTGATCTAGCCTGACCGTCTGGCGGGAGCCCCTCGGCCAAGCCTCGGGTCAAATCTCAATCCAGGCCGACCGCGAGTTTTTCAACGAAATCGGTCGTGAGCGGGCGGAACGGTGACGTCCGCTTCATCGCGAGGCCGGTGTTTCGGTTGCGACCCGATGCGGTCATGTCGTGACACGCGTTGCTGTCCTGTTAGCAGACACCCCCGCTGCCGTGTTGCGGATCAGTGACACTGAATTGGCTGACTTTGGCGACGGCCTCGCAATTGCGCTACGCAGCTTTCAGCTGGCGGAGGTCGAACTCGGCGTGAACGCCTCCGGGCTTCGCCATCCGTTCCTCGCGATAGGGTCGCCTCGGCGTTCCTGGTCAATCGAATGAGTCACCTCATGGCGCATAGATCCGGCACCGGGCTCTCGCGTGGTAAAATTGAATTTTTCCGCGATACTTGCGCCACCTTATTCTTGGAATGCTCGACTTTAAATAGGGCATCGACTTCCTGCGCAGGGCGCGGAGGACTGAACAGAAAGCCCTGCATCTCATGAGCCCCCTCGGAGAGGACAGCGTTACGCTGGATGTCCGTCTCGATACCCTCCACAAGGGTCGTCATATTGAGGCTCTGGCCGAGACCGATAATAGCCCGAATGATCGCGGCCGCCTCGGGTTTCTCGCCGATCTCGCGCACGAAGGACCGATCAATCTTGATCTTGTCAAAGGGGAACCGGCGCAGGTAGCTGATACTGGAGTAGCCGGTGCCGAAGTCGTCCATGGCGATGCGGATACCAAAACTGCGCAAGACGTGCAGTGTCTCAAGGTTCGCATCGGTTTCTTCCAGAAGTACGCTCTCGGTGATTTCCAGTTCGAGCCGACTCGGATCGAGGCCGCTTTCTGATAGAATCGAGAACACCATCGTCGCGAAGTTGCGCTGGCGCAGCTGATGGGCCGATACGTTGACCGCGACCCCGACGTGAGCGGGCCATCGCTTGGCATCCTCGCACGCCCGCCGCAACACCCACTCGCCCAACGGTACGATCAAGCCAGTTTCTTCTGCGATGGGAATGAACACCGCAGGGCTCACGAGGCCCCGCTCGGCGTGCCGCCACCGAACCAGGGCTTCAACGCCAGTCACGTCGTTGCTGCTGAGTTTGACGAGCGGCTGGTAGTGCACCTCAAAGCGCTCATTGGTCAGCGCCTCGCGCAGTTCCCGCTCCAAGTTGAGGCGGGCTCGTGCGCTTTCGTCCATCTGGGGTTCGAAGACCCGAAACGTCCCCCGCCCGTCCGATTTTGCTTGGTAGAGCGCCAGATCGGCGTTCTGCAGAAGCTGAGTGACGTCACGATCCATCTCGCCGGACAACACAATTCCGGCACTCATACCGATCTCAACCCGCAATCCGTCGAGCTCGTAGGGCGCGCTGACTGACGCGATCAGTCGCCGCGCCAGCGCTTCCGCCGCCTTCAGGTCCTTGACCCGGTGCAGGACGACGAACTCGTCTCCCCCCATCCGCGCGACGGTAGTCCCTTCACGAACTTCTCGCTGAAGCCGCTGAGCGACACACCGTAGAAGTTGGTCGCCCACCGCGTGGCCGAACCCATCGTTGACGAGCTTGAACCGATCAAGGTCGAGACACAGCACGGCGAGGGAACGACCCGGCATAGGCTGCCCCAGCATTCCGTTGCCAAACTCATGCAAGGCCATGCGGTTGGGCAAATCGGTCAGGGCGTCGTGCCGCGCCATGTAGGTGATACGGTCTTCGTTGCGGCGGCGCTCAGTCACATCCTCGAAGGTTGCGACCCACCCGCCGCCGCTCATCGCCCTGTGAGTCGCTGAGACCGTTCGCCCATCCGCGAGCTCCCGCAGGATTGACGTAGCCTGCCCCTCGATAAGCGAGGTCCGAGTGCCTTCACTCAGAGCATCGACCGTGGTGCCAGCTGCGTAACGTCCGAGGTCAACCAAGATCTCGATGATCTGTCGCTGGCTCATTCCGACATGCAAATGGTCTGTCGCAAGTCCGAAGATCTCCAGATATCTCTTGTTCCAGACCAACAAACGTCGATCCGCATCGAACATGCACAGGCCTTGGTTCATATTCTCCAAGGCTGCATCGAAGCGTCGATTTTGTTCAATCAGTTGCTCGTGCGGCACAGAGGACTGACTAAGCCACGGCACGAAGGTAGCTGTGGCATTGGAATACCAACACCAAATGCCACAAGAGGTTGGTAATTCCCAAGCATCGAGAGCAGACATGGAATGCGGTCAGCGTGTTGAATTTGGCATACGATAAGATAGATATCTTAATTTATTAGCTGCCTACTCGATGGGCATATGCACTTACAATCATCAACTTAGCGAACCAAAGACAGGCGCTCACTACAGCTTGTCCGATTGTATCACGGGCCGGCCTCTGCACGATGCGCACCGGCAAGCGCTGCAGTGTCGGGAGCGGGACCCATCCGGTCGTATGCATTTGCCGTGCTCAGTAAAGGAAGCGGAAGGGCTGAAATTCACCCCAAGCCATTCCGGAAGCGACCCAAGCCGGCCGTGCAGGCCGTTGTTAGGTTTTTCCGAAAGCGGTCCTTTGCAGGAACCCATCGACCTTGGCTCGCGGTATGGCGCGAACCGAGACATAGCGGCTGGATAGGGCCTTGACTTAGAGCGCACTCCAACTCCTAGCCTCAGATGCGTCGTGGCGAGAACGGTGCTCATGAAGATTGGCGAACTGGCGAAGCGTTCGGGACTGTCCGCTCACACCATCCGCTATTACGAGCGGATCGGACTGCTTCCCTATGCCGACCGGGACCAATCGAGCCAACGTGACTACGACGCATCGATCCTGATCTGGATCGCGTTCCTTGGCCGTCTCAAGACGACTGGAATGCCGATCCGGGAGATGCTGCGCTACGCAGCCTTGCGGGAGAGCGGCGTCGTCACCGAGGCTGAGCGCCGGGACATGCTGGAGCAGCACCGCGAGCGCGTCCGCGCCCACGTGGCTGACCTGCAAGCCTGCCTCCTCGTCCTCGACACCAAGATCACCGGCTACGCCGGTCCGGACGAGAGGACACAGGCCTATGACGAAATTCCCCCACAGCGGCAGCGAAAGCCGGCTCGAACGCGGACGACGGGCACTCGCTGAGATCGACGGCGAGGCCGGAGAGAAGGTCGTCGCCTCGCTCGCCGACATTGCCCCCGACTTCGCGACCTACCTGCTCGAGTTCCCCTTCGGCGACATCTACAGCCGCCCCGGCCTCGACCTGCGCGCCCGCGAGATCGCCACCATCGCGGCTCTGACAGCGATGGGCAACGCGGCCCCGCAGCTCAAGGTTCACATCGCGGCGGGCCTTAATGTTGGTCTCTCGCGCGAAGAAATCACCGAGATCATTATGCAGATGGCCGTCTACGCAGGATTTCCTGCGGCACTCAATGGCCTGTTCGCTGCCAAGGAGGTATTCGCGAAATGATGCGCCGACCGATGTGATTGCGGCGGGTCGAACGCAAACGTCATAACGAGGTCCGCTTCGAAGCGTTTGTCGCCCGAAAGCGGACCAGCGGAAAATCACCGAAAGCCGCCATTCCTATAACAACCCAGATCGGGCGTCATGGACATGTCCCGGGCTTCTTGAAAGCCGTCAGTCGCCGGCTGCCACACAAAGTCGGCTCAGGGGGATTGCGGGCCTAGACGCATGCCGAGCTTGCTCGTGTCGTTCTTCGAGAGCGAGCAACCGTGATCTACACTGTGATACCGCATCCGGCCCTTCAGTCGAGCCGACCCTGTCGGCAGAAACAGATCTCACGGTTGCGCGATACCCGTAGCCGTTTAGGCAGGTGGTAACCCTTGCTGGATGGTATGCCATCGGACGCCTCGTAGCGTTCCACTATCCGCCGGATCATCGATGCGTATCTCGATCAAGGCCGCGCTTGCCGGCCTTTTTGCTTTACTGGCAGTCATTATAGCCGGCGAAAGTGCCCTCACGCTGCTCAAGCTCAGCGCGATCCGTCACAGTGCGACCGAAGTCGCAGGCAACTGGCTGCCCTCCGTTCAAACGCTCGGCGAGCTGAACTCAGCCGTCGATAAGGCTCGCGTGCGCCAGTACCGGCTCGTAGCCGCGACGCGTGACACACAGCAACTGGCCGAGCATCGTAAGCAGTACTTGTCGGCAATCGAAGCCGCTGAACAGGTCAGCAAACGCTATGAAGCGCTTATCTCCTCGCCCCAGGAGCGCGCTCTCCACGATCAGTTCGTGCAAGAGTGGACCGAATTCGGAGCCATCGGCAAGCATGCGGTCGAGCTGATGGATGCAGGCCGCCAGCCGGAGGCGCTAACCGAGATTACGCAGCCTGAGATCGTGAGGCTCTACTCAGGCTTGTCTCAGATCATCACACAAGCTGTGGCCCTCAATCGAAAGGGTGCTCAGGACGAGGCGGACACGACCGTGTCCAACGTCGACGAAACAGCACGCGTGACCTACGTCGCGATGGTCGTCGCCCTTGTCCTTGCGCTTGGAGCGACGCTGTTCAGCCTCCTCCGCGTCGCGCACCCGATCACCCGCATGACGGCCACGATGGGCACGCTCGCGGCCGGCGATACCTCTGTCACGGTTCCCGGGGCCGACCGACGCGACGAGCTTGGCGCGATGGCCGCCGCCGTACAGGTGTTCAAGGACAACCTGATCCGCACCCGGCAGCTTGAAGCAGAGACTGCCCAGGCCCGTTTGGCTGCCGAGGAACAACGCAAGGCCGGCATGCGGCAGATGGCCGACAGCTTTGAGGCCGCCGTCGGCGGCATCATCGGCCTGGTGTCGTCCTCAGCGACCGAGCTGCAGGCGACCGCGCAGACCATGACCGCCACGGCGACGGAAACGGCGAGCCAGTCGACCACGGTGGCCGCGGCCGCCGAGGAGGCCGCCTCGAACGTCAACACCGTCGCTGCGGCCGCTGAGGAACTCGGTTCGTCCGTTCAGGAGATCGGTCGGCAGGTGGCCGGCTCGGCGGGTCTCGCGCGGACCGCTGTTACCGAGGCCGGTCAGACCGGCGGACTTGTTCAGGAGCTGAGCGCCGCGGTGTCGCGCATCGGCGATGTGGTCACAATGATCTCCTCGATCGCTGGGCAGACGAACCTTCTGGCTCTGAACGCGACGATCGAGGCGGCGCGCGCCGGCGCGGCAGGGCGCGGCTTCGCGGTCGTGGCGTCTGAGGTGAAGGCGCTCGCTGAGCAGACCGCCAAGGCGACGGGTGAGATATCGGGTCAGATCGCTCAGATCCAGGCCTCGACCGGTCAAGCTGTCACGTCGATCACCGGGATCACCGAACGGATCCGCGAGATCAGCGGCGTTGCGACCTCGATCGCCGCAGCCGTCGAGGAACAGGGTGCGGCGACTCAGGAGATCGTCAGGAATGTCTCTCAGGCGGCGCAGGGTACCGGTGAGGTGACAAGCAACATCGCGGGTGTTGCCGGTGCGGCCGAGGAGACGGGCGCGGCGGCGAGCCAGGTCCTCGGCGCGGCCTCGGAGTTGTCGCGCCAGTCAGAGCACCTCAGTGCTGAGGTTGCGCGCTTCCTAGCCACCGTGAGGGCGGCATAGAGCCTAACGAGGCCGTGCTTTTCAGGAGCACGGCCTCAACCATGCTGTCCGCTTCGCCACATCCCCTTACGAAAGCGGATCGGCTTAAAGCCGCCCGCTCAGCTCGAAGGTTTCGGCTGCAGGAGCTAGGGCGATCAGCGCCGTGGCGGTGATCGGACCCATACCTGGGATGGTCATCAGCCTGCGCGCCATCTCGTCCTCGCGAGCACGCTCGGCGATCTCGCGGTCGAGACTCGCAGGCCTGGATCTCCTCGCCCGAGACGTAGCCCCGGTCCGCGCCCATTACGAAGCGTCCATCCCGCCCTATCACCCTGGCGGACACTCTTAACAACCCAGGCGTTTCCCCACAGCCATTGTCGAGACCAGCCGTAAATGTCGGTTTGTGAAAGGCGTACGCAAATCGCCCGGACGTTCAGGGCGGCAACAACGTAATGAGAGAAAGGCCACTCCCGAAGGAGCGGCCCAAGTCAGGGAGGAAACGCCCACAAATGGGCTGCACGGTGTTGAGACGTGCGCCGCAGCAACTTTTATGCACTGCGGCGGTTCCGGAATGAACCATGCGGGTGACGGTCGACTGAGCGACGGCGCGCGTCCATGATCCGTTCTGGTCGACCGAACAGGTATCCCTGCAGCTCGTCGCATCCCTCAGCGACAAGGAAATCGCGCTCCTCGACGGTTTCAACCCCCTCGGCGAGCACCGTGATGCCCAACGCGTGACCCAGGGCGATGGCGGCGCGCATGACGGCGACGCCCTGGCTGCCATTCGACAGGTTCCGAACGAAGGTCTGGTCGATCTTGATCTTGTCGAACGGGAAACAACGCATGTAGTTCAACGAAGAGTAGCCCGTACCGAAATCGTCCATGATGATGGACACGCCCATCCGATGCAAAGCCTTCAGGATCTCCAGGTTCGTCAGGTCGTCCCGAAGGAGCACGCTTTCGGTGATCTCGAGCTCCAGCAGCTTCGCCGGCAGATCCGAACGTGCGAGTGCGCGTTCCACCACGGCGACGAGTTCCTTCTCTCGGAACTGCACGGCCGAGAGATTCACGGCCACGCGCAGGCCCGGCAGCCAACCGGCGGCGTCCTCGCAGGCGCGCTGTAGGACCCACGAGCCGATCTCGCGGATGAGGCCGGTCTCCTCGCAGATCGGAATGAACGCGGCGGGCGGGACGAGGCCGCGCGTGGGATGGCGCCAGCGCAGCAGCGCCTCGTACCCGGTCACCGCGCGGCTCGCCGCTCCGACGATGGGTTGGTAGTGCAGCTCGAACTGCCCCTTCTCCAGAGCACAGCCGAGATCCTCCTCCAGCCGCCGCCGTTCACGGTTCTCGCATTCCATCTGCGGTTGGTAGAGGCACCATGTGCGCCTGCCGGAGGCCTTGGCCCGGTAAAGGGCGATGTCGGCGTTGCGCAGTAGCGTTTCGGGCGAGCCGTCCGCCACGTCCGCCCGCGCCACTCCGATGCTCGTCCCGATCGAGAGGTGGACGCCCTCGATAACGAACGGGGTTCCGAGAGCGGAGACGATGCGTTCGGCCAGTCGAACGGCATCCGCCTCTTCGTCCTGCCCGAATCGCACGACGGCGAACTCGTCCCCGCCGAGGCGCGCCAGGACGTCGGGGGCGGCGATCAGAGCCGAGAGCCGCGCCGCGACCGCCCGAAGCAGCGCATCGCCGAGGGGATGGCCGTGGACGTCGTTGACCTGTTTAAAGCCGTCCAGGTCGAGCAGGAGCAATGCCCCCCCGCCGCCATCCATCGGCGTGCGCCCGCGTTCGGCCAGCAGCCGACCGGTGGCTTCCTGCAACAGGACGCGGTTCGGCAACCCGGTCAGCGCGTCGTGATGCGCCATATGGGCGATCATGGCCTGGGCGCGGTGCCGTTCCGTGATGTCCTCGAAGGTGCAGACGATGCCGCCACTCGGCACGGCTGCGGTCGTCACGCCGACGATGCGGCCGTCGGTCAGATCGCAGACCAGTGCCGCCGGGCGGCTCTCCCTCACACTGGCGGCGAGGATATCCGACAGTCGATCTCCCTCGGCCTTCGACATGGAGGCGATGATCTGACGGAGCAGGACATCGAGAGGGCTACCCGCTTCGCGTAGGAGCGGCGGGATGTCGAACAGCTCGGTCATGCGGGCGTTCAGGACGACGAGCCTGCTCTCGTGGTCGAGCAGCAGCACCCCCTGGCTCATGCTATCCAATGCGGTCCCGAACCGGGCGTATTCGTCCCGCAGGCGGCGGTCCGCCGATGCCCTTTCCTCGGCGGCAGCCTGCGCCGCGCTGGACGAGGCGAGGCGCTCTTGGGCGCGAAGCTGCGCCTTGGCGATCCTGACGATGAAAAACACGCCGCCGACGAGCAGCGCCACCGTCGCGGTCAAGGGCAGGGTCTGCGCCCGCCATGGGGTCAGCGTCGCCGAGATGGTGCGGCTCGTGCCCATGATGATCGGATAATGCTCCATGAGCTGGGCCGCGACGATCCGATCCTGCCCGTCGATCGGTGTCGTCATGCGTTCCACGCCGGAGGTTGGACGTTCCGCCCCTTGGACCCGCATCCATTTGAGCGGCGGGACCTTGCGTCCGATCGCGCCGGGCGGACGCGGATGGCGTGCCAGCATGGTCAGATCCGTGTGGACGAACGAGATGACGTCGGCCTCGTCGGGGGAGACCCTGGCATAGAGCCGCTCGAAGTAGCGGAGGTCTACGGCTCCAATCATGTAGCCGACGGATTGGCCATCGATGTCCGCGATGCGGTGGGCGACGATCAGATCCAGGCCCGAACCGTCCGGCCGGGCCGTGCCGGCGACGATAATCTTCCGTTCGGAGGGATCACGGCCGAGATCTTCGAGGAAAGAAGGACGGGACGATTCTTTATCTGCGGGCCGGTCGATCGAGGAGTTGATCGTCCTGCCCTGGAGGTCGATGATTGATATCTCCTTGACCTGGGGTAGGGCCGAGACGCCGGCACGGAGCTTGTCGTGCATGGCCGTGCTCGAGCCAAGCGACGCGAACGAGCGGTCGGCCGACGATCGAGCGCTGGCAAGCTCCCTCGCCACGTCCAGCTGAATGACCTCCATCGCCTGCATCGACCTGTCGGCCTGCTCGGAAAGCAGGGTCGTGAGGCTGACAAGGCTTCGCTCGGTGCTGCGGATCTCCAGCTCGTAGAGCTTTTGCGCCACGAGGATCCCGGCCCCGGTGAGGACCACGGCAAGGACGATGCCTGCAGTCGTAAGCGACGTTGCGGACAAGGTTGGATGTCGTGCCAATCGGATCGCCCGGCGCGCTCTGGAGGATCCTCGCAACGTCCAAGTCGAAGGCATGTCCGCTTAGCGTCCGTCTGGGCAGTTGTTTGACACAAGCTCGACGAAGCGCCTTGCCATCCGTGCAGCTTCACCGTGGCATCCCGAAGTTGAGGCGGTGTGAACAGCGTCGACCCTCGACCAGACTGAGACTTCCGAGCCCGTAGAGCGCCGCGAACAGGCAAGCGACCGCCGGCGCGCTGCTGTCGCGACCGCTCGTGACGCGAGTGCAGCCACCGTTAGACTCAGCTCGCAGAGCGCAGCCCCAACAATGCCGGTGGTGAGCTTCCGGCGTCGCACGCCCGGAGCATCGATGCCGTCGTCCGGTTTTCCGGATGCGGCGGAGGCGGGCTGGAGGGCAAGGTCGAGGCTCTATGCCGCGGGCAGAACATTGCCCGCAACGACCATCGAGGCGTGTCGACCAGCGTCCGCTTTTTCATCGGTGCGTCTGGAAGCAGATGGGGTGGATGGCGCCCGCTCCGACTGACGGCACCTGAGTGCCACGATGTGGTCGCTGTCGACGCAGCAGCCACGCGGCTGCAGGAGCCATCCCCCTGGAGATTACCACCGTCGTGGTGACCGGGCTGGCCGATCAGATCGGCGCCGTGCAGATCCCGCTCACCCGACTCGAGAAGGCGCTGCTGGCCTGGCATCGGGACAGTGACCTGTCGCGGCGCCTGGCGACGATCCCCGGTCTCGGCATCGTCTCGGCGACGGCGCTGGCCGCTTCGGTGAGTAGGCCCGAGCGCTTCCGCAATGGTCGACGGTTCGCCCCCTCGCTGGGCCGGACACCGCTGCAGAACTCCAGCGGCGGCAAGGAGCGCCTGGGCCGGATCTCGCGCATGGGCGACCGCGACCTGCGCCGTCTGCTCGTGATCGGCCTGACCCCTCTGGTCCGGCGCGCGAAGGCGATGCCGACCTCGGTCGACCCGCGGCTGCCGGCGCTGCTCCAGCGCAAGCCGGTCCGCGTTGTGACTGTTGCGGCGGCCAATCGCACCGCACGTGTCGCCTGGGCGATCATGACCCGCGGCGGTAGCGACCGCATACCGGCGGCCATTGCCGCCTGACGGCACGGCGAGGAGACTTTTCCAGGTTGCGCGGACGATGAGACTTGATGGCGAACCGGTCAGACCGGGAGGCGGGACACCCCGGAATACGTCGTCGGCGTCATGGCTCGCAAAGCAGAGTGGGACCCAGCGCGCGGATACCATCAGGGCCAGCGGTCAACATCAACGCCTGCATCGACAGGCCGGACACAAGACGGCACCCGACCAACGCGTCCGAAGCCCAACTCGTCACTTGCAATGCGGGCGCCTTCCACACAGGACGCTCCACCTTCGATTGTCGAAGAGCGTGTCAGCCCGCGAGTTTCCCTGCGATCCCATGAGGTCCGATTCCGCCATGATGTGGATGCTGTCCTGTCCTGCGATCGTCTGCTCGGCCAGGGTTGCCAGCATTCGTGGCGACGCCCGCCACTTCCGCGGCTCAAGCGAACGAGCTACGCTTCGATCGGCTCAGGGCGCGGCATGTTCGATCGGAATGGCCTAACCTTCTTCCTGGAACTCGCCCTCACGGTCGGGGGAAGCGGGTTTTCGGCTTCATCTGCGCCGTGGCGTTCGCGACGATGCTTGCGGTCGTCGCAGGACTGACGCTGTCCGGGGTGGCGACGGTCTGCCACGACCTCTGGGTCAACGTCGTTCGCCATGGGCATTCCTCCGAGTCCGAGCAGCTCACGGTCGCGCGGATCGCGACGGTCGCCATCGCCGCCCTGGCGGTGTTCCTGGGCATCGTCTTCGAGGGTCAGAACGTCGCGTTCATGGCCGGGCTCGCCTTCGCCGTCGCGGCCTCCGCGAACTTTCCCGCGCTGCTTCTGTCCATCACCTGGAAGCGGTTCATGACCCCGGCGGCGGTCGCCAGCATCGGCGTCGGGACGTTCTCCGCCCTCCTGATGATAGGGCTGTCACCCACCGTTCAGGTGGACATGCTCGGGAAGAACCTCGCCGACGCCTCGCGAGCCTGGTGGTTCGTCCCGATGAAGAACCCGGCCATCATCAGTATGCCGCTGTCCTTCATCGTGGCGGTCGCCGTCTCGCTCCTCACTCGAGAGGACGGCGTCGCGAGCACCTTCCGCGAGATGCGCCACCGGATCATGTTCGGGAAGGCGCGGGAAGCCTATCCGGAACGCTGACTTCTGGTCTCCGACGCAATGGGATGGGGTGTCGATTGACGCCCTGTCCCCGCGTTCAAGCTCCGGCGGACGGTCTGTCGGTATCAAGAGGCCTGAGAGGGACGGAGAGCGTTCTCGCCGCTGAAGGCCGGCGTGCGTGCGAGACCCTCCGACGGGACACCATGCTTGGTAGGACCGCACCGTGGCCCGGTTCACTGCCGCGGCGTCGTGATCGTTGTGTGGATTGTCTGCTGTCACGATGCCCCGCCTGCACCTCGTCCCGTCGCTTCCGCCGATGCCGCGCTTCCGATTTTTGACCGATCTGTGAGATTGATTGGCATCGACCTTGCGAATCTCCTGTCCGCCCGCTTCCGGTCACCGGACCCGAAGCGCGACGTCGAGAGGAGTTCGGGGGATGAGTGCGATGGACCGTCGAAAGGTGCTGAAACTGGCGATGGCGTCCGCAGCCGGCACCGTCGCGATGCCGTTCGTCGCGCGGAAGGGCCTCGCCGCCGAACCGATCAAGCTCGGCAGCCTGCTCGACGGATCGGGCGCGCTGGGCCTCGAAGGCAAGCGGATGATCGAGACCACCGAGTACGCGGTCGAGCAACTTAACAAGGCCGGCGGGCTGCTGGGGCGGCCGATCCAGCTCATCGCCTACGACACGCAATCGTCGATGCAGCTCTACACCCAGTATGCCCAGCAGCTCGCGCTCAAGGACAAGGTCGACGTCATCCAGGGCGGCATCACCTCGGCTTCACGCGAGGCGATCCGGCCCATCTTCGACCGAGCGAGGACTCTCTACTTCTACAACACCCAGTACGAGGGCGGCGTCTGCGACCGCAACGTGTTCTGCACCGGGTCGACCCCCGCGCAGACCGTCAACCACATCGTCGATTATGCCCTCAAGACCTGGGGCAAGAAGGCCTACATCATCGCGGCGGACTACAATTACGGACACATCACCGCGAGCTGGATGACGAAGTTCATGAAGGACGGCGGCGGCTCGGTGCTGGGCACCGACTTCTTCCCCCTCGACGTCACCAACTTCTCGTCCGCGATCAGCCGCATCCAGCAGGCGCAGCCCGATCTCGTCCTCTCGGCACTGGTCGGCGCCAACCATTCGGGCTTCTATCGCCAATGGGACGCGGCGGGCATGAAGTCCAAGATTCCGGTCGGGTCGAGCGTGTTCGGGCTCGGCGACGAACTGACGACGATGGATCCCTCCACGACGAACGGGATCATCACCTGCTACGGCTGGTACAACGACCTCGACACACCCGCGAGCAAGGCCTTCGTCGCCGGCATGCAGGCGAAGTTCGGCGCCGACGTCACGGATCTCAGCGAGCTCGACACCGCCACCTACGAAGGCATCCTGTTCTGGGCCGAGGCGGTGAAGAAGGCCGGCTCGATCGAGCGCGACAAGGTCATCGCCGCCCTGGAGAGCGGCCTGTCGATCGAGTCCCCGACCGGCAAGGTCACGATGGACGGCGCCACCCACCACACCATCCGCAACACCTATCTGGCCCGCCCGAAGGACCGGAAGTGGGAGATCCTCGCCACCTTCCCGAACTCGTTCCCGGCCGATACCGGCGGCGCCTGCGATCTGATCAAGAATCCGCGCACCAACAAGCAGTTCACGCCGGACCTGAAGGGCTGAGGGCGATGGATCTCGCCGGACTGCTCGCCTTCAACGTCATCACCGGCATCGCCACCCTGGTCCTGATCACCCTCGGCCTCGGGGTGATCTACGGGATGATGCGGATCATCAATCTCGCCCACGGCGAATTCATGATGCTCGGCGCCTACACGGCGGTCATGGCGAGCGGGGCCGGGGTCAACATCTGGATCGCGATGCTCGTCCTGCCGCCCCTGGTGGTCGGCGCGATCGGGCTGATCCTGGAGCGCACCGTCATCCGCTTCCTCTACGGGCGGATGATGGACACGATGCTCGCCACCTGGGGCATCAGCCTGGGCTTGATCGGGCTGATCACCACGCTCTACGGCAACGTGGTGCGCGGGGTCTCGACGCCGGTCGGCAGCTTCGACATCGGGCGCTACGGGGCGAGCCTCTACAGCCTCGTCATCGTGGCGACGGCTTTGGCCGCGCTGGGAGCGATGTTCCTGGTGCTGCGCTTCACCAAGTTCGGCCTGATCCTGCGCGCGACCATGCAGAACCCGCGCATGGCCGCGGCGCTAGGGGTGCAGCCGAACCGCATCTACATGGCGACCTTCGCCCTCGGCGCCGCCCTGGCGGGCCTTGCCGGCGGGGTCCTTGCCCCGATCTCGGGCGTCTCCCCGGCCATGGGCGCGGCCTACATCGCCCGCGCCTTCATCACCGTTCTCGGCGGCGGCCCCGCCATCGTCACCGGCACCGGCCTCGCTTCCAGCCTGTTCGGCGTCATCAACGAACTCGTCTCGTTCAAGACGACGCCGGTCATCGGCGACGTCGCCCTCCTCGTCGCGGCGATCCTGCTGATCCGCGTCCTCCCGCAAGGCATCACCGGCCGCTACCTGAGGCGCAGCCTATGACCTCCGCAGCCCCCGCCCGCCGGCTCTCCGCCGCGGGATTCCTGGCGACCCTGGCCCTCGGCCTCGCCATCCTGTTCGGGGCGCCGCACGCCCTCGATACGTTCGGCCTCGTTCAATGCACCGGCTTCGCGGCGCTCGCGATGTTCGGCCTCTCGCAGGGCTTCGTCTGGGGCTTCGCGGGGGTGATGTGCTTCGGGCAGGCCGCCTTCCTGGGGCTCGGCGGCTACGCCTACGCGGTCGCGGTCCTCAACATGGGCGACAGCAGCGTGCCGGTGCTGCTGTCGATCCTGGTGCCGATGCTGTTTGCCGGCCTGCTCGGCTACTTCATGTTCTACGGCCGGATCAGCGACGCCTATATCGGCGTCATCACGCTCACCGTGTCGGTGATCCTGTTCCAGCTCGTCAACGCCACCTCGGGCAGCCAGTACCGGATCGGCGTGGCGGAACTCGGCGGCTTCAACGGCATCCCGGCGATCCCCGCCCTCAACGCGCCCGGCCATCCCGACGAGCCCCTGGACATCGAGGGGATCTGGTACGCCGCGATGGGCGCGCTGATCCTCGTCTACGCCCTGCTGCGGGGGATCCTGGCGAGCCGCCTCGGCCGCGTGGTGGTGGCGATCCGCGAGAACGAGACGCGGGCGCAGCTGATCGGCTACGACCCGCGCCTCTACAAGCTCATCGCCTTCATGATCGCCGCCGGGGTCGCGGGCCTCGCCGGCTGCCTCTACGCCAACTGGGGCGGCTTCATCAGCCCGACGGTCTTCGCCCTGCCGATGTCGGCGCAGGTGATCATCTACGTGCTGGTCGGCGGTCTCGGCACCCTGATCGGGCCGATGCTCGGCGCGGTGCTGATCCAGGCGCTGATCATCGCCGCCGGCAGCCAGAGCGCGGTGGATTCCAACCTCGGCCTCGGTCTCGTCCTGGTCGGCTTCGTCCTGCTGGTGCCCCAGGGCCTCGTCCCGGTCGCCCGCAGCCTCGGCCTGCGCCTGCTGGAGCGGCGGCCGCGCAGGGTCGCCGGCACGGCGCAGGACGGGCTCGCCACGGGGAGCGCACGATGAACGCCCCGAGCCCGCTCACGGGCCATCACGGCGCGCCGCTGCGCCCCCTCGTCGAGGCTCGCGGCGTGACCATGCGGTTCGGCGGCGTGACCGCGGTGGCCGATGTCGACTTCACCCTCGGGGAGGTCGAGCTGCGCTGCCTGATCGGCCCCAACGGCGCCGGCAAGAGCACCTTCTTCAAGATCCTGACCGGTCAGCTCAAACCCACAGAGGGCCGGATCCGCCTGCGCGACACCGACATCACCGGGGCCGAGCCCCACGCCATCGCGCGGCTCGGCGTCGGCATCAAGACGCAGGTGCCCAACGTGTTCAACGGCCTCTCGGTCCACGAGAACGTCTTCGTGGCGGCCGGGCGGCGCAAGTCCATCGCCCGCACCCGCCGCATCGTCGACGAGACGCTGACGCGCCTCAACCTCACGGGCATCGCCGGGCGGACCGTCGGCCAGCTCGCCCACGGCCAGCGGCAATGGGTCGAGATCGCCACCGTGCTGGCCCAGGAGCCCGAGCTGATCCTCCTGGACGAGCCCGCAGCCGGCATGACCCACGAGGAGGTCCACCGCACGGCGGAGCTGATCCGCGAGATCAACCGCACCCACGCCCTCATCGTGGTGGAGCACGACATGCCGTTCATCCGGATGATCGCCAAGACCGTGACGGTGTTCAACCAGGGCCGGATCCTCATGGAGGATACGGTGGACGCTGTGCTGGCCGATGCCCGCGTCCGCGACGTCTATCTCGGCAAGCAGGCCGCCTGACATGACCGCCTCAGCCAGCCCGCCGCTCCTCTCCGTCGAGGGCCTGCATTCCGGCTACGGCCGCATCCCGATCCTCGGCGGCGTCACCCTCGCGGTACGCCCGGGGGAGTTCGTCGGCATCCTCGGCCACAACGGCATGGGCAAGACCACGCTGCTGCGCACCCTGATGGGCTACCTGCCGGCCACCGCCGGGGAGGTCCGGTTCGAGGGGGCCGACATCACCCGGCGCAGCCCGACAGCCCGGGCCCGGATGGGCCTCGGCTACGTCCCCCAGGGCCGGGAGATCTTTCCGGCGCTCAGCGTGCGCGAGAATCTGCGCATGGGCTGCCTCCTGTCGAAGCGCGGCGAGGACGAGACCATCGCCGACATCCTCGCCACCTTCCCCCGGCTGAAGGCCTATCTCGACCGGCCCGGGGGCGCCCTGTCGGGCGGCGAGCAGCAATTGCTGGCACTCGCCCGCTGCCTCTGCGGCGGGCCGACCATCCTGCTGCTGGACGAGCCGACGGAGGGCATCCAGCCCTCGATCATCGAGGAGATCATCGAGATCCTCCTGCGGATCGGGCGCGAGCGCGGGATCGCGCTGCTCCTCGTCGAGCAGAACCTCACCTGCATCACCGGCCTCTCGGAGCGCATCCTGATCCTTCAGAAGGGCGTCATCACCCGCGAGGTCCCGCCCGAGGTCGCACGCGACCGATCGCTGATCGACGAATTCGTCGGCATGGCCTGAGCCGCCGACGCCCCGCCTGTCCGTCCCAAGCCCGGAGTTTCCGATGGATGCCGCCCCGACCGACGCGCCCGATCTCGCCGGGATGCTGTCCGAGATGACCGTCGCCGACGCCCAGGCCGCCTTCGCGCGCGGCGTGACGGCCGAGGCCCTGACCCGAGCCTTCCTGGCCCGGATCGAGAACTACAACCCGCGCTACAACGCGGTGATCTTCCTCAACCCGCACGCCGTCGAGGAGGCGCGGGCGATCGACCGCCGCCGGGCCGCCGGCGAGGCCCTCGGGCCGCTGGCCGGGGTGCCGGTCGTGATCAAGGACACGATGGACGTCGCCGGCCTGCCAACCACGGCCGGCTGGCACTTCCTCTGCGCCAAGGCCGGGGGCGTCGACCTGATGCCCGCCACCGACGCGCCCGTGGTGGCACGGATGCGCGCGGCCGGCTGCGTCATCCTCGGCAAGACCAACGTGCCCGTGCTGAGCGCCACGGGCAGCCACGCCAACGACAGCTGGGCCGGCCCGACGCTCAACGCCATGGCGCCCGACCTCCTGCCCGGCGGATCGAGCGCCGGCACTGCGACCGCCGTCGCCGCCAGCCTCGCGGTGTTGGGGCTCGCCGAGGAGACCGGCGGCTCGATCCAGAACCCGGCCTCGGCGCAGGGTCTCGTCGGCATCAAGCCGACCTTCGCCCTGGTGCCCAATACCGGGGTGGTCCCGCTCGCCGGCAGCACGCGCGACGTGGTCGGGCCGATCGCCCGCTGCGTGCGCGACGCGGCGCTGACCCTCGATGCCTTGGCCGGCTACACCGCGGCCGATCCGAAGACCGTGGCCGGGATCGGCCGCCGTCCGAAGGGCGGCTACGCTGCCAAGCTGTCCGAGACGGCCCTGCGGGGCAAACGCCTCGGGCTCTACGGGCCGGGCTGGCGCGACCGGGCCCTCTCCGCGGAGACGATCCAGCTCTACGCCCGGGCCCAGGATGAGATTGCCGCACGGGGCGCCACCCTGGCGGCCGATCCCTTCGCGGGCAGCGGCTTCGCGGACCTCGGCCAGCCCGTCGCCGGCCTCGATCACTACGACGCCCGGGGCATCGAGAGCGTGCTCTACGACCTCCACCACTATCTGCAACGGCTCGGTCCGCAGGCCGCCTACCGGACCCTCGCCGAATTCGATGCCGCCACGAAGGCGGAAGATCCCCTGGCCCCGGGCGGCGTCCTCGACTGGATGAATCAGGTGCCGGCCTTCGCGGCCTGTCGCGCGGATCCCCTCGCCCCGCCGGATCTCTCGGATTTCCTGGCGGCGCGCGAGCGCTACCTCGACATCTTCACCGCGGTCATGGCGGAGCAGGGTCTCGACGCCCTGGTCTTCCCGCAAACCCGCGACGCGGTGCCGGCCCTGCACGGGTCGGAGACGATCCACGAGACCACCGTGTGCGAGATCAACATCGCCGGGCTGCCGGGCGTGGTCGTGCCGGCCGGCCGCTACGCCTCGGGCTCGCCCTTCTGCCTGATCTTCGTCGGGCCGCTCTGGAGCGAGGCCGACCTCCTCGGGCTCGCCTACGATTACGAGCAGGCGACCCGCCACCGCGCGGCCCCCGACCTCCGGGCTTGAAGGGATAGCGCCCCGCCGCGAAGGCGGCGGGGGCTACCCGGCCGGCAGAGCCGGCGTCGGATCGGCGGGATCCTCCCGGCGCAGCGCGACGCCGCTGGTGCCCTGGGCCAGCATCGCCCGCAGCAGCGCCTCCATCTGCCCGGCGGCCGCCTCGACCGAAAGGCCGCCCTCCCGGATGTTCGAGATGCAGTTGCGCCGGGAATCGGGCAGCCCCGGCTCCGGGCCGAACGTCACGTAGCAGCCGAGGCTGTCCGAGGCCGACAGGCCCGGCCGCTCCCCGATCAGAACCACGACGCAGCGCGCCCCCAGCCGCGCCCCGATGGGATCGCCGATCGCCACCCGCCCCTGGCTCGCGACGACCACCGGGGCGAGGCTCCAGCCCGCCCGGCGCACCCGCGCGGCGAGCGCGGCGGCGGCGGGGACCGCGTTCAGCGCGACCGCCGTGGCCGAGAGCCCGTCCGCGATCACGATGGCGACGTCGAAGCCCGGCCCGTGACCGTCGAGCACCGTGGCGGATTCCGGAGCGAGGCTGCGGCCCCGGTCCGGCCGGCGCAGGTACTCCGTCCGGTCGGACACGGCGGAGCGGACCTCGACCGACTCCAGGCCCTGGGCCCGCAGCGCTGCGCCGATCGCGGCCGCGTCGAGGGGCGTCCAGACCGCCTCGCGGGCGCGGGCATGGTCGAGGCCGAAGGCGAGCGCCGCGCCGGTGGGAAGGCCGGCGCCGTGCGCGCCCAGCGCGATGCGGGCCTGGGTCAGCCCGCGCAGATCGCGCAGCGTCGGGGTGCCCGCGTGGGCCGGCTTGGCCGGCTTCGCCGGGTCGCTCACGCGGCCCGCCCGGGCAGGAGCCGGGAGGCCGCGGCGAGGGCCGGGGGCAACTCACCCGTGGCGCTGGTGAGCCGGCCCTGCGCGTCCGTGATGCGCACGTCCCGGAGCCACGCCTCGAATTCCGGGGCCGGCGGACGGCCCAGGGTCTCGCGGGCGAAGACCGCGTCGTGGTGGGACAGCGACTGGTAGTTCAGCATCACGTCGTCCGCCCCCGGCACGGTGATGACGAAGTTGACGCCGGCCGCGCACAGCAGGGTCAGGAGCGCGTCCATGTCCTCGCCGTCGGCATCGGCATGGTTGGTGTAGCAGACGTCCACGCCCATCGGCAGGCCGAGCAGCTTGCCGCAGAAGTGGTCCTCCAGCCCGGCCCGGATGATCTGCTTGCCGTTGTAGAGGTATTCGGGGCCGATGAAGCCCACGACCGTGTTGACGAGGAGCGGGTCGAACTCGCGCGCCACCGCGTAGGCGCGCGCCTCCATGGTCTGCTGGTCGACGCCCCAATGGGCGTCGGCCGAGAGGGCCGAGCCCTGGCCGGTCTCGAAATACATGACCTGGCCGCCCGCCGGGCAGCGGCCCAGCGCCCGCGCCGCCTCCGAGGCCTCGCGCAGGACGGCGAGGTCGACGCCGAAGCCGGCATTGGCCTTCTGCGAGCCGGCCACCGACTGGAACACGAGATCGACGGGCGCGCCTTTCGCCATGGCCTCGATCGCCACGGTGACGTGGCCGAGGCAGCAATGCTGGGTCGGCACGTCGAGGCGCAGCCGCAGGGTCTCCAGAAGCTCGACGATGCGGATGTAATCCGGCAGCGAATCGGTGGCCGGGTTCACCCCGATGACCGCGTCGCCCGAGCCCATCAGCAGGCCGTCGAGGGCCGAGATCAGGATGCCCTCGGACGAATCGGTCGGATGGTTCGGCTGGTTCCGGGTGGCGAGGCGTCCGGGCAGGCCGATCGTGGAGCGGAAGCGCGTCACGACCGGCCGCTTGGCGGCCACCGCGACGAGATCCTGCAGCCGGCAGATCTTCGAGACCGCCGCGACCATCTCGGGGGTGAGGCCGGGCGCGAGGGCGGCGAGCGCCCGCGCGTCGGCGGCGGGGGAGAGCAGCCACTCGCGGAAGGCGCCGACCGTGAGGGACGAGACCGGCGCGAAGGCCGCCGCATCGTGCCGGCGGGCGATCAGGTCCGAGACCTCGTCCTCCTCCGAGGGGATCAGCTCCTCGGCCAGGAAGGTCTTCAGCGGCAGGTCCGCCAGCGCGATCTGCGCGGCCAGGCGCTCGACCGGCCCGTCGGCGCAGAGGCCGGCGAGCTGGTCGCCGGACCGCTCCGGCGTCGCCTTGGCGAGGAGGCGGCGCAGGTCGGGGAAGGTGAAGCGTGTGCCTTCGATCGTCGTCGCGTAGGCCATGGCGGGCGCTCCCGGCGCGCTGTCGGACGTCAGGGACCCCGATCCTGCAGGATGTCGAGGGCGGCCTCGTGCAGGTCGGGCGTGGCGGCGGCGAGCACCCGCCCGTCCGAGTCGAGGGTCAGCGCGGAGCCCGCCCAGTCGGTGATCACGCCGCCGGCCGCCTCGATCACCGGGACGAGGGCGAGGTAATCGTAGGGCTGGAGGCCGGTCTCCGCGACCAGATCGCAATGGCCGGAGGCCAGCAGACCGTAGGCGTAGCAATCGCCGCAGAACCGCCGGATGCCGACGCGGTCGACGAGGCGCCGGTAGCGCGCCGCGTCCGAACCGGAAAAGCCGTCGGGCGTGGTCGTGAAGAACCGCGCCGCGGCGAGGGACCGGCAGGTGCTGGCCCGGGTCGGCGCCCCGTTGAACGTGGCCGCGCCCGGCATGCCCGCCCAGCGCTCGCCGAGGGCCGGCATGTCGATGACGCCGACCAACGGCCGGCCGCCGTCGAGGAGGGCGATCAAGGTTCCGAACAGCGGCAGTCCGGTCACGAAGCTCTTGGTGCCGTCGATCGGGTCGATGACCCAGACCGGGCCCTCGCCCGGCGTCACACCCATCTCCTCGCCGACGATGCCGTGCTCCGGAAAGCGCGCCGCGATGCGCTCGCGCAGGAGCGCTTCGATCGCCCGGTCCGCCAGGGTCACGGGGCTCGCATCCGCCTTTGCGATGATGTCGAGTTCCGTGCGGAAGTGGCGCATCGCCACCGGTCGGGCCGCGTCGGCGAGCCCGGTCGCGAAAGCCAGAATCTCGCCTGCGGAGGGAAGCGCTTCCGGCATGGTTAGAGCGCCTTCAGGAAAGCAGGCCACCGCGTGTCGTTCATGATCGAGCGGGCGCGCATGTGTTTCCAGATGCCGTACTTGTAGAAATCGAAGTCGAGGTCCGAGATGCGGTTCTGCACCATCGCCCAGGTCGACCATTTCACGTCGGCCAGAGCTTTATGCACCATCAGCCGAGCGAAGAGCTGGTCGCTGTACCGACCGAAATACATCTCGATCACCGTGCGATCGACGTCCTCGGAGAAGAACATTTCTCCGCTCCAGATCGCGAGATCGTAGAGGCGATCGTTGTTGGAGGCATATTCGAAGTCGATCAGCAGGATCGAACCGTCCTCGCCGATCAGGAAGTTGCCGGGCATCGGATCGTTGAAGCAGGGCACGAGGTCGATGCCGGAGGCCTCCAGGGCAGCCCGTGCGAGGCGCGTCTGACGGGTGAGCCAAGCCTGATCGGGCGGCAGCAGCGCGCCGAGGTCGACGGCCTGACGGTCGTGCTCGTCGATCATGTCGAACACCGTCTTGGTTAGCGGCAGCAGAGGCGCGTCGTGGAAGCGACGATAGAGGGCAATCGCCTCGCTGCGCACGGCCGCGTCGGCGAAGTCGCGGTTGGTGGAGGGCCGGCGGCCCTCCACGAACTCCGCGATCTCCACGTCTTCCGCGTCGAGATAGTCGAAGGTGCGCGGGCCGAGGCCGATCGCCTCCGCCTGCCGGCTCGCGGCGCGGGCGGCGGCCCGATCGATGAACATCTCGGTGCCCCGCCCGGGCATCTTCACGAAATAGGGGTGCGCCTCGCCCGCGACCTCGACGCGCCAGTTCGTGTTGCTGATGCCGCCCAGGACCGGCCGATAGTGCATCGGCCGCCCCTGCCACGGGGCAACCCGGTGAAGGGTCGCCTCGAAGGCTCGCTCGGCCTCGGTGCGTCCGCCTCCGAAAGGGATCATGCCGCGCTCCTCACAGCGTCCTCAGGGTTTCCTCGAAGTCCGGGCGGCTGACCCGCGTGCGGCAGCGCAGAAGTCGCCAGCTCGCATATTTCCGGAACTCCAGGCTGCGCCGGGGCGAGACACGGTCCATCGCGAGCGCCCGCAGACCCCAGTACAGATCATCGGCGGCGGCGTAGGCGCGGCAGCGGCTGAACACGTCCGCCCGGCAGGTCCCCTCAGCGATTTCGATGCCAAGTCGCATCTCGCTCTCGAACGGACAGGCCTCGTTGAGGAAGGCGCCGAGCTGATGATGCGGGTCGGTATCGCAGGCCATGTCGAAGTCGACGAGGCGCAGCGCGCCGTCCGGCGCGAACAGCAGGTTGGAGGCGTGCGGGTCGGCGTGAGCCGGACGGCACCCGGTCCCGGCGGCGGCGAGCGCCGCCTCGATGGCGTCGCCCCAGTCGAAGAGGAACCACGCGTCCGGCGGCAGGTCCGCCGGCAGGGTCTCGCCCTCGGCGCCGAGGGCCGCGCGCAGGGTCCGGATGCCGTCGAAGACGCTCCACCGGCGGCCGAACGGCGCGCCGGCGCCGATGCGGTCGAAGGCCCCGATCACCGCCGTCATGGCATCGGGCTGGCGCAGGCGGTCGAGGGAGGCCGGGCGCCATTCGGGGCCGAGGCGGCGGAACAGGATCGCCCCCTGTGCCTGCGCCAGATGCAGCGGCTCGGGGCCGAGCCCCAGCACGGCGATCCGCGTCGCGGCCTCGAACGCGGCGGCGGGGTCGATGAGAGCGGCCGCGGCCGGCTCGGTGACCTTGAGGAAGTAGTCCGGGTCCGCATCCGGCGCCGGCGCCACCAGGAAGGTGGCCGACTCGACGCCGTGGTACGACGGCGACGCCGCGCCCGGGCACGCCACGCCGTAGCGGACCGGCCGGTTCGCCAGGAGGGGGATCGCCGCGAGGGCCTCCTCGGCCAGCCGCTCGTGAGCGCCGTCGGGCGCGCCCGGCGCCTTCACCGGACCTCTCCCCCGGTGCCGAGGGCCGCGAGACCCTCCGTGGCCAGCAGCATCAGCATGTCGGCCAGGACCTGGGTGCCGAAGGCCTGATCCTCCGGGGTGGCGAACTCGGTCGGATGGTGCATCACCCCGTCCCGGCAGGGCACCGCCAGCACGATCGCCGGGCAGACCGCCGCCAGGCTGATCGCGTCGTGGCCGCCGATCGTGTCGAGGGGCCGGGGCGGCGCGTCATTGCGGGCGCCGGCCCGCTCCGCGAGCCGGACGAGGCCGAGATGCATGGCGCCCGCGGGCCGCAGATCGATGGCGCGGACCTCCGATTCGACGCCGGCCCGCGCCGCCGCCGCGGCGATGAATGTCCTGAGCCGTGCTTCTGCCTCCTCCAGGATCGCCGGCGCGCCGGAGCGCAGCTCGATGAACAGAACCGCCTCGCTCGGGACGGTGTTGGGCGAGTTCGGGAAGACCTCCAGCCGCCCGACCGAGGTGTGCAGGTCGAGCCCGTAATCGGCCACCATGTCCTTCAGGTCGGCGATCAGATAGGCGGCCGCCAGCAGGGCATCGCGGCGCTCGGCCATCGGGGTCGGGCCGGTATGGGCCTGCCGGCCGAGGAAGGCGAGGCGGTACTTGGTGGCTCCCCAGTAGCGGGTGAAGGCGCCGAACCGCTTACCCTCGCGCTCCAGCACGGGGCCGCCCTCGATGTGGAGCTCGATGAACGCGTCCGGCACGGGGACCGTGTCGGTCCCGGCATAGCCGATCGCCGCCAGGGCCTCGTCGACCGCGATCCCGGCGCCGTCGCGGCGCTCCAGGGCCCAGGCCAGCTCGGCCTGGCCGGCGAACACGCTGCTGCCGAGGAGGCTCGGCTGGAAGCGGGCGCCCTCCTCGTTGGTCCAGTTAGCGACGACGAAGTTGCAGGCCGACCTCAGCCCGCGCTCCGCGAGGGACGCACGCACGGCACGGATCGCCTCGCAGGCCGCGACGACGCCGAGAGCACCGTCGAAGCGGCCGCCATTGGGCTGGCTGTCGAGGTGGGAGCCGACCATGATCGTCGGCGCGTTCCCCCCGGCGAGGTCGACGCGGCCGAACTGGTTGCCGATCCGGTCGACCTGCGGCGTGAACCCGTTCTCCCGGAACCAGCCGCCGAGCCAGTCGCGGGCGGCGCCGTCCTGGGCCGAGAGCGCGAGGCGCGTCATCGACCCGTCGCCGCCGCCACCGAAGCGCGATACGGCGTCCATCATCCCGTGGAGGCGAGCGGCATCGATCCGCACGGAGGACGGCGACGGTGTCTCAGGCATGGAGCACATCCACGTTCAGGTTTCGGAAGGCGTCGGCGAAATCGCTCGCCAGGGGCGCGTTGGTGACGAGCGTGTCGACGTCGCCGAGACCGAGGGTCCGGATCGTGCCGAGCCGCCCGAATTTCGAGCTGTCGGCCAGGATCACCGAGCGCCGGGTCTGCTCGACGGCGGCGCGGCGCAGGACCGCCTCCTCCTGGCCGAGATCCATGAAGCCGTGCTCGCGATGCACGGTCACGATGCCCATGACGGCGAGGTCGTAGACGTGCTCGCGCACGGCCGCGACGGTGCGGTGGCCGAACAGCCCGCGGTAATGCGGCTTCATCTCGCCGCCGAGCACGGTCACCTGCGATTGCGGATCGTCGGCGAACAGGGTGGCGATGCCGATGGAATTGGTATGGATGGTGATCCGCCGGCCGACCAACTGCCGGGCGAAGGCCAGGGTCGTGGTGCCGGTATCGATGAAGACGGTCATGCCGTCCTCCACCAGCGCCAGGGCGGCTGTCGCGATGCGCGCCTTCTCGCGCATGCCGACGCGCGCCCGCTCGTCGAAGGGCTGATCGTCCTTCTTCTGGTCGATGACGGCGCCGCCGTAGACCCGGCGGGCATGCCCGCGCATCTCAAGGTCCCGCAGGTCGCGCCGGACCGTCTCGGTGCTGATTCCGAGGCGGCTCGCCAACTCGTTGACCGATACGCGACCGTCGCGCTGCAACTCCGTCAGGATCAGTTGCAGGCGCGGCTCGGTTATACTCATCGGCGTCCGTCTCCCCAGGGTTGTAATCCCTCGTGACGGGACGCAACCTAGGAACGGGTTGGCATGGTCCTCGACGGGCCGCAATTCATCGGACTGCGTCATCTGTTAACCTGCAGCGTCGGCGTTGACCGGCCGCGCGCCGGGAGCCGTGACGCGGTGGCAGGCGGCGAGCGCGCCCGCGCCGCGCGTCACGAGGTGCGGCCCCTCGGCCGCGCAGGGCGCGAAGGCGCGGGGACAGCGCGAGCGGAAGGCGCAGCCGGCCGGAAGGTCGATCGGGCTCGGCGGCTCGCCGTCGAGGAGGCACTCCTCGGGGCGGTAGCGGCGCTCCTCCAGGGTCGGCATCGCCGACAGCAGGGCCTTCGTGTAGGGGTGGCCCGGATCGAAGAACAAGCGCTCGTTGTCGGCGAGTTCCACGACCTCCCCCAGGTACATGACGGCGATGCGGTTGCAGGCTTTGCGCACCATCGCGAGGTCGTGGCTGATGAAGATGTAGGTGAGGCCGTGTGCCCGCTGGAGCTTCTCGAACAGGGCGAGCAGCCGGAACTGCTCGGTCTGGTCGAGCGACGAGAGCGTCTCGTCCATCAGAAGTATCTCGGGCTCGAGCACCATCGCGCGGGCGACGTTGATGCGCTGGCGCTGGCCCGCGGACAGGCCCACGGGCAGCGCGTCGTAGAGCGCGGGGCTGAGGCCGACATCGTTCATGACCGCGCGGACGCGCTCGCGGATACGGCCGGCATCCCGCCATCCGTGGGTGCGCAGGGGCGCCTCGAGCATCGCGCCGATGCCGGTGCGGGGTGGCAGCGAGTTGAACGGGTCCTGCAGCACGAGCTGGAGCTTGCGGCGGAACCCGAGGAGTGCCGGTCCCGAGAGCGGCGCGATGTCCTGCCCGTCGCACAGGATCCGGCCGCCGCTGGGGCGCTCCAGGCGGCTGAGCAGGCGCATCAACGTCGACTTGCCGCAGCCGCTCTCACCGACCACCGCGAAGCTGTCGCCCTTGTGGATGTCGAAGGTCACGTTGCGCACGGCGCGGAGCGCGCTCGTCCCCGCGAAGGTCCCCCGCTCCCGCACCCGGTAGGTCTGCGACACGTCCTCCAGGCGGATGACCGGGCTCGATTCGGACCGGTCGCGCGCAGGCTCGCCGGTGCGTGGCAACGCGGGGGAGCGGGTCCAGATGGTCGGGATCTGGGCGACCAGATCGCGGGTGTAGGCGTGCCGCGGCCGGGCGATCAGGGCCTCGGTCGGCTGCTCCTCGACGAGGCGGCCGGAATCGATGACGAGCGTGCGCGACGCGGCTTCCCGGGCAACCGGAAGCGACGAGGAGACGAACAGGATCGCCGTCTGGAAGCGCTCCGTGAGCTCGCGCATCAGGCGGATGACCTGCGCGGCCACGGTCACGTCGAGGGGCTGGGTGACGTTGTCGGCGACGAGGAGCGCCGGATCCGAGATCATCGCGTCCACCAGCAGCGCGCGCTGCATCATGCCGCCGGAGAACTGCGACGGGTAATCGTGGAAGCGCCGGGCGGCGGAGGGTATCCTGACCGCGTCGAGCAGCGCGACGACCCGGCGGCGCGCCTCCGCCGCCGCGACGGCGGGATTCACGGCCCGCATCTTCTCGGCGATCTGGTGGCCGACGGGCAGCGTGGGGTCGAGCGCGCCCATCGGGTTGGCGCCGACATAGGCGATCTCCCGGCGCAGGGGCCGCATCGCGCGCGGGGCGAGATTGAGGATGTCCTGCCCGCGGAAGCGCACCGTTCCACGCGCGGTGAGCGGCGGCTCGAGGCCGTTGACCAGGGCCTTCGCCAGGACCGTCTTCCCCGCGCCGGTGGCGCCGACCACGCCGACGATCTCCCGCGGCGCGACGTCGAACGCGATGGCGTCGAGGATACGGCGCCCGGCGACAGGCCCGGCGAGGTCGACGCTCAGGTCGCGGACGGACAGGACCGGCGGCATGTCCATCAGGCGCCTCCGTGGATCGCGTTGCGCGCGCGCTCGCACGCCGCGCCGATCAGGTTGAGGCCGATGAGCGTCAGGCCGAGGAACACACCCGGCATGGTGGCGATCCACCACGCGTTCAGCAGATACTTCCGGCCATCCGCGATGATGTTCCCGAAGGTCGGCGTCGGCGGCTGCACGCCCAGACCGAGGAAGCCCAGCGTCGATTCGAAGATCATCATCCGGGCGATGTCGAGCACCGACGTGAACAGGATCGGCGGCACGAGGAGCGGCGTCAGCAGCGTCAGCACGATCCGGGCATGGGTGGCCCCCGAGACCTGCGCGGCCCGGACATATTCGCGACCGCGCTCGGCCATCGCGACGGAGCGCATCACGCGGGCGTAGACGGGCCAGTTCGACAGCCCGAGCACGAGGATGATGGCGGGGATCGTCGGCCGGGACACGCCGAGCACGGCGATCGCCAGGATGATCATGGGGATCGAGAGCTGCGCGTCGGTGATGCGCATGAGCACCGCGTCGGTCCGGCCGCCGAAATAGCCCGCGACCATCCCGAGCGCACAGCCGATGACGAGGGTCAGCGCGGTCGAGGCGACGCCGATCAGGAAGGAGTAGCGCAGGCCGATCAGGCAGCGGACGAGCATGTCGCGGCCGATCTGGTCCGTGCCGAGCGGGTGCGCCCAGTTCCAGTGCGGACCGGCGAAAAGCGGCGGCAGCAGGCGGGCGCGGACATCCATCTTGCCGGGATCGAGGCCGCTGAGCTCGGGATAGAGGACGGTGGCCAGGACCAGGATCCCGAGCAGACCGAGGCCGACGCGGAACCCGGTCGCCCGGGCCGCCCGTCCGAGGATACGGCGCCCGATCGAGCGGGAGCGTCCCGTATCGACCGGGACGGACCCGAGGGTGAGGCTCGACTCGACGCTCATCAGTAGGCGAGCCTCGGATCGATGATCGTGGCGGCCAGATCGACGAGGATGTTGATCACGACGAAGATCGCGCTGGTGACGATGGCGATGCCCTGGATCAGCGGGAAGTCGCGCTGGAGCACGGCGTTGATGGTGAGCAGGCCGAGTCCGGGATAGTCGAGGATGTATTCGACGATGATCACGCCGCCGAGCAGGCTGGAGAACTGGACGCCGAGGAGATTGAGCAGCGGTACGGCGGCGTTGCGCAGGACATGCGCCCCGACGATCCGCGTCTCCGTCAGCCCGCGGATGCGGCCGACCGCGACATAGGCCTCGCCCATCTGGGCGGCCACGGCGCCCGAGAGGGTGCGGATCAGCACCGGCGACAATTCCACCGCCAGCACGATGGCCGGGAGGATCGTGTAGGAGAAGCCCCCGTAGCCGACCGCCGGGAGCCAGCCGAGCTTCACCGAGAACAGCAGCGCGAGCACGATCGCGAGCCAGAAGTTCGGCAGCGAGATGAAGATCGACGAGACCGCGAACGCGAACCTGTCCGCGAGGCCGCCCGGCCTCAGCCCCGCGGCGATGCCGACGAGCGACGAGAAGGCCAGGGCGAAGGCCAGGGCCAGGGCAGCGAGCTGCAGGGTCATCGGCAGGGCCTCGCCGATGAGGGCGGCAACAGGCGCGCGCTCGGCCCGGGTCGCGTCGTCGAAATTCGCGCCGCCCGTGGCCGCGCCGTTGGCAGGCCGCACGAAGCTGTGGCCGAGGTCGCCGCGCACCACCTGCCCGGCGTAGCGGCCGAACTGGACCAGGATCGGATCGCGCAGGCCCATCCGGTTGGCGATCTGCTCCACGAGGGAATCCGGCGCCATCCCGCCGACCATCAGGCGCACCGGGTCACCCGGAACGACGCGCAGGAGCGTGAAGATCAGGAGCGAGACCAGGGTGATGATGATCGCCCCCTGCGCGAGGCGCCGGGCGAGGAAGCTGAGCACGAACATCGGGCGATGGGGCTACGGGTGACGCGCCGCCGGAGGCGGCGGGGATGGGGTGCAGATCAGGCCGTGCGCGCGGCGTCGATCGAGCCGTCGGGATAGATGAAGAGGCCCTTCAGGTCGGCCTGCATCGCGTGGATCATCGCCGAGGTGAAAAGCGAGAGGGCCGGCGCCTTGGCGGCCAGGAGCGGCATGGTCTCGGTCTGCAGGATCGTCTTGCGCGCCTCCAGGGTCGGCGCGTTCCGCTCCTTGTCGAGGCTCGCGTCGACCTCCGGATCCTCCAGACCCGTGATGCGGTGCGAGGACGCGTGGAAATGCGTGCGCAGCACCAAGTCGGGCTCGGGCGATCCGGTCGACCAGCCGCAATCGATCATGTGGCCCGGCCCGCCGCCGGGGCGATGATAGAGGCGCTCGTTCCAGGCCGCGGGTTCCAGCACGGTGAGGGTGACCGGAAAGCCCTGTTCGTTCAGCATCGCGGTGATGATCTCACCGTATTCCTTGGTCTTCGGGTAGAAGCCGACCGAGGTGATGTATTCCAGCGGCGGCAAGCCCTTCCCTTTCGGGAAGCCGGCCTCCGCCAGCAGCGCCTGCGCCTTGTCGGGGTCGTAGGCGGGATAGTTCTTCAGGTCGACATAGCCGAACTTCACCGGCGAGACGAAGTTCGACGAGGCGTGGCCCGCGGAGCCGAGGACATCGAGGATCACGCTCCGGTCGATCGCGTGGCAGGCTGCGAGGCGCAGGCGGACGTCGTTGAACGGCGGCTTGGAGCAACGGAACCACAGATACTTGTTCTCGACCGAGACGATCCGGCTGACGGCGATCTTCGGGTTGCCCTTGACGGTCTCGACCTGCTCGGGCTCCAGGCGCTCGACGATGGAAGCTTGCCCGTTCATCAGGGAGAGCATCCGGGTGGTCGAATCCGCCGTGAAGGTGAAGTCGATGCCGGGAATCGCCGGCTTCCCCTTGAAGTAGCCCTCGTGGGCCTTGAGCACCGTGGTGTTGCCGCGCTGCTCGACGAAGCGGAACGGGCCTGTGCCGTTGAGGCGCTTGGCGAGGACGCCGCCGGGGCCCTCGGCCACGTCCTTCGCCGACATGATCGGCAGGAACGAGGCCAGGAAGACGAAGAGGTGCGCCGGGTAGCCGCCCTTCGTCGTGTCGACGATCACCGTACGGTCGTCGGGCGTCGTGATCGTGAGCGTGTCGGTCGGTCCGGGATACCATTGCGCCGGTCGATCGGGCTGCGCGCCGTACTCGAAGGTCGCCTTCACGTCCTCGGCCTTGAAGGGTTTCCCGTCGTGAAATGCGACCCCGTCGCGCAGGGTGATCTGCAGGCGGTGCGGGTCGAGAAGCTTGATGTCGGTCGCCAGTTCGTAGACCACCTTGCCCGGATCATCGAGCGTCATCGGTGTGCGGGTGAGGAATCCCATCACGAAACCCTCGATGTTCTTCTGCGAGAGCGTCGTGTGGGCCGTCGGGTCCCAGTTCCCGGTGATGTTCTCCGCCGACAGGAAGACCAGAGGCCGCGCGCTCTGGGCGAAGGCCGAGGCGATCAGGAAGTCGGGGTTGATCTGCGCGCACGCGGCGATCGTACCGAACCGCTGAAGGAACCGCCTGCGATCCATCCCGTCGCCCTCCACCTTCGAACCGACGACACACATCGGTCAAAAACCACACAGCAAGCCACGTGCCAGTGTCGTGCATTGCCGGAGTACGGCGGACCCGCGATCGTCGCCGCGCGTAGACGCGACGGTGCGTGACGTGTGAGCACCGTGCTCACAGAGTAAACACGCTGCCGATTATCGGTCCGTTGGCGCCGAAGATGCCCATGCGGTGAGCAAAATCGCCCTCGACTTCATGTATCGAGCCGATCCGAGACGCGAACTCGCGAATATACAACGCAAAGTAGACGGTCTTCCGGCGTCTTTAGCAAAAGTAGCGGGATTAAATCGCAGTTCCACCATGACTGGCCGATGCCGCCCTCTCGCGCTCAACTGTGGCCGAAACATCTCGACTCGGTCAGACTCCACAAAAACCATGCACGCCCCATTGACGATGCAGAATCTCTCATGACACGTTGAGGCAGCGATGAGCTCAGACCCGCAAGAGTAGCGGTGTCCTTCGGCGAGACCGGATTCGGCTGACGACCGAACCGTGATCGGCCCGTCATCGAGAAGGCGCGCAGAACGCCGAACCAGTCACACCACCGGCACCGAATGGGTCCCGACGGCTCCCGGCCGCTCGGCCTGCCGCCCCGCGGCCGGTCCGCGCCCGGGCATGCGCCGGCCGGACCCCCGAACGGAGATCACGATGATCGGGGACATTTCGCGCTTCGCCTCACCATCCGGGACCGGCGCGGTCCTGGGCCTGCTCGTGCTCGGATCGGGCCTGACCGCACTTCCGGCCGCGGCTCAGACCGCGACGCCGGTGGAGACATTGAGCGACCAGACGCAGGCGCGGACGAACCCGGATATCGCAGCAAAAGCGACGTCGCCAATCCGCGTCGGTCCGCTCGCGCCTTGGGCGACCGAGATGGCGGCGGCCGGCTTCACCTTCGACATCAACATGTACGACTTCTACCAAGCCAACCCGTCCGCGGGTCTGCGCACGGGGCAGCAATCGAACTCCGCCTATTTCGTCCTGTCGATGACGGCGGACATGCAGAAGCTTGCCGGCATCGCTGGCGGCAGCATCAATTTCACCGAGACGCTCTTCGGGCTGGTGCGCAACCTCAACATGGCCGGCGACATCGGCGATACCACGATCGGGTATCAGCCGCCCTACAATCCGAACGACAACCGCCTGTCGCTCCTGACCTATCAGCAGAAGCTGTTGGACGACCGCCTCGTCATCGAGGTCGGCCGCACCCATCCGGGCCGCTATTACGCCCTGCCGCCCTGCAACTCGATCAACTCCTGCTTCCAGGACATCCTGTATTTCAATGCAGGCTGGACCTCGCCGCTCTACTCGGTCTGGGGGGCGAACTTCGCCTACAAGACGTCGCCGACCACGTACATCCAGGCCGGCGCCTTCAGCGTGAATCCCGGAACCAACGTGCTCTCGGGCTACGATTGGGGCTATGAGCGCCTGTCGGGCGCCCTCGCCATGTTCGAGATCGGCCGCGTGACCGATTACACGCAGGAAGCCTATCCCGGACGCGCCTCGTTGACCGGTTTCTACAACTCGGCCGATCATGACGACAACTTCAAGACCGTCTTCGGCACGTCCAAAGGCCTCAATCCCGGCACACCGGTCCTTCAGAAATCCGGGACGTCAGGTATTGTGCTGACCGGTACGCAGACCCTCTGGCGGGCCGATGGCGGACGCGAGGTCAATCCCCACCCGACCGCGATCTCGGTCTATACCGGGACCGGATATGCCTTCGATCCGACGATCCCGATCCGCTTCAACAGCTTCGTCGGATTGCTCCTGCAGGCGCCGGACCAGAGCCGTCCCCTCGACACCTACGGCATCAAGATCAACTGGCAGCGCCTCAACGAGAACTACACGCGCTTCCTCGCCGACGCGAATTTCATCTCGGGCGGGTCGGGCGCTCCCTTCTCCCGGGACAAGTTCGTATTCGAGCTCAATGCCCATTTCGCCATGCCGGGCGGCGTGATCCTTGAGCCGGTGGTCCAGTACCTCGTGAACGGCAATTCCTATTTCAATCCCTACACGGCGCGCCGCCCCAAGGACGGCTTCTATGGCGGCTTCACCCTGTCGGTCCCACTCGGCACCCTGCTCGGCTTGGCTCCAGGCTGAGGCTTGCCAATTCTGGCCGAGCGACGGGTTCGGCCAGCCCCTCTCCGGCGACGGCGTGCCAGCCTTGCCTGCCGCGCCGCACCGAGTCCGGCCGCAGGCGAACATTGCTAAGGCGGCCGTCACACAGCGCCAAGCGCAGACGGAATGTCATCTGCCGCCGCATCAGGGAAAGGACGATGGAGGGGCAGTTGGTCGAGGCAAGCAGCATCGAATCGAGGAATTAGCCCCGTCGCTGAGGCTGATGAGCCGGCGCGTTGGCAAGGATGTGCTGCTTGATCACGGATTCGTCAGATGTTTCACAACGATCAGTCGAGACTTCTCATCCAAGAACGTCCTCATACTTGGATGACTGCGAGGCCTCGCGCGCACCTCGGTTCAATCTGGGCACCCGACAAAGAACACCTGTTCTGCACGGGCTTCTTCAGCAACGTGTCTGCTCACCCGCTCCAGCAAAATCGTCTTCTGAAAACTTTCAACGGAAACAAGGCGCAAGCCGGAATCTGCCTTTGGCGGATGCGGCCATCCCATCGCAGCAAACACTCACATCGGTGCGTTTGCTCAGAAAGACGTCGTACTGCGAGAGCTCATAGGGTCCATCAAGGTCGAAAGATGAACCGTCGGGCCCGGTCGGACTGAGGATTGGTGAAGAAATCCGTTGGCGCCGCAATCTCTCGGATGCGGCCCCCGTCCATGAAGACGATTGTGTCGGCGATTTCGCGCGCGAAGCTCATCTCATGGGTTACGATCACCATGGTCAGCCCCTCCCGCGCAAGCTCGCGGATGACGCTCAGCACCTCTCCGACCATCTCGGGGTCGAGGGCGCTGGTGGGCTCATCGAAGAGGATGACCTTGGGCCTCATGGCGAGCGCGCGACTGATCGCGACGCGCTGCTTTTGACCGCCGGACAGCGTGTGCGGGTAGACGTCGGCCTTCTCGGTGAGGCCGACACGGGCCAGGATCGCGCGGCCCTCCTCCTCGGCCTCTCGCTTGGGACGGCCGAGGACGTGGACCGGCGCCTCGGTCACGTTGCCGAGCACGGTCAGATGCGGCCAGAGGGCGAAGTGCTGGAACACCATGGCGATGCTGGTTCGCGTGGACGCCAGCTCGCGCCGTGCCATCGGCCTCGTGGCCCTGCCATTCCCGCTCCGCCCGATGGGCTTGCCGTCGATGTGAACGGAGCCCGCGCTCGGCTCCTCAAGCCAGTTGAGGCAGCGCAGAAAGGTCGACTTGCCCGAGCCGCTCGGCCCCAGGATGCAGGTCGTCGTGCCGGGCGCGAGGTCGAGGTCGATGTCACGCAGGACTTCGAACCCATCGAAATCCTTGCACAAACCCCGGACCGAGATCGCGGCGTCAGTCTCAGCCATAGCGTCCCTTCCTCACCCGCTCCATGCGGCGCACGCCCGCCTCGACCACGAACGACATGAGCAGGTAGAGGCCGACCGCGGCGGCGAACGGCGCGAAGGGCGTGAAATGGTTCGCACTGACGAAATTCGCCGCGAAGGTCAGTTCCTGCACCGTGATGATCATGAGGAGCGCGCTGTCCCGGATGGTCGTGATCACTTGGTTCCCGATCACCGGGGCAGCGGTTATGGCGACCTGGGGCAGGATGATGCGCCGGTAGATCAGGCTGCGGGACAGGCCGAAGGCGTGCGCCGCCTCGATGTTGTCCGGAGCGACGGCGCGGAAGGCCGCCCGAAAGATCTCCGCGAGGTAGGCCGTCGTGTAGACCGTGAGCGACATCAGTCCGGCCCACCAGGGATCGAGTCTGAGGCCGAGCTCGGGCAGGCCGTAATAGACGACGTAGGCGAGCAGCAGGAACGGCACGCACCGCAGGAGATCGACGGCCTCGGCGAACAGGCGGCGCAGCGGATCCGGCGCCTCCGTGAGCACGACGGCGCCGAGGATGCCGATCGGGATGCTGAGCAGGAGGCACCCCAGTACGAGCGACAGGGTGTTGGCCGCCCCCCAGAGGAAGACGTCCCGGCTCTCCCAGACGACCAGAAGTCCGTTCACGGGCGCGCCAATCCGAAGCGCCGGGCGATCCTGCGCTCGACGACGCGCTGGCCGCGCACGAGCGTCGCGATCAGCGCGGTGTAGATGAGCGTCGCGACGAGGAAGGGAGGCAGCGGCTCGTAGGTCTCTGCGCCGATCCGGCCGGCTGCGCGGGTGATCTCGACCACCCCGATAACGGCCACGGCTGGGGTGCACTTCAGGAGGATCGTGACCTCGCTGACCAGGGGCCCGAGATTGGCCCGCCAGATTTGCGGGAAGACGATGCGGATGAAGGTGGCTCGCTCCGACATGCCGAAGGCGGCAGCCGCCTCACGTTGATCCCGGGGAAACGTCACGAGTGCCGAGCGCCAGATCTCGCTGCTGAACGCCGCCGTATTCAGCGTGAGCGCGACGATGGCGGCCGGAACCGGTTCGAGCTCCAATCCGGCCGCCGGCAGGACGAAGTAGACGAACAGGACGAGCGTTACGAACGGCGTCGCCCGGACGAGGCTGACGAAAGCGGCGAGAAGAGCCGGGACCCCGGGGATGCGGCCTTCACGTAGGAGCGCGAGGAGGAGGCCCAGGGGCAGGCTCAGAAGTATGCTGACCGCTGCCAGCGCGGCGGTAACCACCGCGCCGTCGAGGATGGTGCGTATCGCTGGCCACGTCATGGCCGTCACTCTCCGCGTCCGGTCTGTCGCCCCGCGCTCCCAGGCTACTTGGTTGGTGCGGACGGCATGTCCTTGAAGGCCCGGCCGAGCCACTTTTCCTGCAGAGCGTAGAGCTCTCCGCTCGCGCGCACCTTCGCCATGAACTGGTCGAGGTAGGCCAGGAGGCCGTCGTTCCCCTTGGCGACGGCCCAGGCCGCATAGGTCGGCGCGCCGACCGCCTCGCCCATCCTGAAGCGCTTCGGCTGGTCCTTCGTCAGGCTGACGAGGTTGACGACGCCATTGATCACGTAATCGAGCCGGCCATTGGCGAGGTCCTGATATGCCTCCGGCAGGGAAGTGTACTGCACCACCTTGCCGAGCTTTCCGCCTGTCTTCGCCAGCGTGGGTTCGAGATCGGCCAGGGCCGCGTAGGACGCGCCGCCGGACTGCACGCCGACCGTCTTGCCGGCCAAGTCGGGGACACCCTTGATCCGGGTCTCGTCCGCGCGGACGACGTAGTATTGCGTCGCTTCGGCGATCGGCATCGTGAAGCTCAGGCTCTGGATCCGATCGGGGGTGATGACGGCCGCCGTCAGGGCCACGTCGTATTTCCCGGTCGCGACCCCGGCCAGAAGCCCCGTCCAGGGTATGATCTGCTGGTCGATCTTGAACGGCGCCTCCTTGCGCAGCAGCGCGAGGAGGTCGTGGTCGAGGCCCATCGGCTTGCCGTTCTCGACGTACTCGAACGGCTTGTAGCTGTCCTCGGTCGCGACGACCATGGACCCCTTGGCCTTGATGTCGTCGAGGCTCGCCGCAGAGGATTGGGACGCCCCGACGCTCAAGCTCAGCGCCGCCGCGGCGGCGATGGCGAGGATCTTGTCCCGAACGGAAGCCATGGCTCAGTCCTTTTGCTCGCTCGACGAAAGGGATGGCGCGGCGCCCCGACGGGCGATCAGGTCGATCTCGACCAAGGCATCGTAGGCGAGCCCCGTCGTGCCTATGCAGGTTCGCGCCGGCAGGCGGTCGTGCGGGAAGAAGGATTTGTACGTCGCGTTGAACGCCGCGTAGTCGCGCTTGAACTCCGTCAGGAAGGCCCGCGCGACGACCACGTGCTCCAATCCCAGGCCGAGCCCGGCCAGGATCGTTGTGAGGTTGGCCATGACGTTGCGGGTCTGCGCCTCGATGCCGTCCGGCAGGAGGCCGGGGTTGGACGGCGTGTCTGGCATCTGCCCCGTGACGAAGACGAAGCCGTCGACCTCGACCGCGTGACTGAAGGGAGCGACCGGCTGCGGCCCGTCGGAGACCATGTGGAAGAGCATGGCCGACGGGTCTGATTCTGGCTTCGGCACCGCGATCTCCGTTCCGCAGGCTTGACCCGCGTGATGTCCCGTACCCAGGGTCGGGACCGTATTGTCATGATCAAGTTAGGCGACATTGTCGGACCTGGCGCGCGGATATGAGCGGCATCGCGCTTGAATTTCGGTCGTGGCTGCGGTCCGACCGAGACAATGTGTAGGACAATCGGTGCAGGTATGAGTCGACCCGGATGGATCGATGCCGTCGAGCGGACGGCCGGGGCTCGCTATTCGGCCATCGTCGGCGCGGTCGAGATCGCGCTGCGGGCCGGCGTCTTGCGACCGGGCGATCGGCTGCCGCCGCAGCGCGACTTGGCCGCATGGCTGTCGCTCAACATCGGGACGGTCAGCCGGGCCTATGCCGAGATGCAGCGGCTGGGCCTTGTCAGAGGCGAGGTCGGCCGCGGCACCTTCCTCAACCCAGTGCAGGATCCGGACGGACCGCCATCCCTTCGGGAGCCGGTCCCACGCCAGACCTTCGTCGACCTGTCCCACAACTTCCCGGCGCATGCGATGCATCACCCTGCGCTGGAGCTGATCCGCCCCGAACTCGACGGCGCCGTCGATCTCGGGGGCTTGCTCGCGAGCCAAGTCGACGTCGGTCTTCTCAGGCATCGGACCATTGCAGCACGATGGCTCGGTCGCTTCGGGATTGAAGCCCGGGCCGACGAGGTGCTGGTCACCTGCGGCGGCCAGCACGGCCTGCTGCTCTCCCTGATGGCGCTGACGCATCCGGGCGATGCCGTCCTGGCCGAGGAGCTGAGCTTCTACGGCCTGAAATCCGCGGCCGGCATGCTGGGTCGCTCGCTGGTTGGGGTCCGCATGGATCGCGAAGGCATCGTGCCCGAATACCTCGACGTGGTCTGCCGCCGGACCCGAGCGAAAGTCCTCGTCTGCACGCCGACGCTGCACAACCCGACCACCGCCACGATGTCGGACGAACGGCGGCGGGAGGTGGCCGAAATCTGTGCGCGCCACGACGTCCTGATCGTCGAGGATGATGTCTACGGCTTCCTACCCGACCCAATCCTGAGACCGCTGGCTGCATCAGCGCCGGACCGGGTCGTGCACATCTCAAGCTTGTCGAAGCTTGCGGGCCCGGGATTGCGTATCGGCTTCCTGCGGGTGCCCCGGCAGCTGGTCTCTGCTTTCGGTATTGCGCTGCGTGCGACCACGCTGATGGCATCGCCATTCAACGCGGAATGGGCGACGCGCCTTCTGGAGTCGCGGCGGATCGATCAAGTCGTCGCCGCGATGTGTGCGGAAACGCAAGCGCGGCAGGCACTCGTGGCTGGTCTCCTGCCTCGGCAAGCCATCCTCACCCAACCGAACGCGTACTATTTCTGTCTGAAGTTGGGGAACGGCTGGTCGGCGGAAGCCTATACGCAGGCCGCGGAGGAAGCCGGGGTCGGGGTTACGCCGATCAGCCTGTTCGAGGTGTCGTCGTTGTACCAAAGCGATACCGTCCGCGTCTGCGTCAACGCAGCGCCCGATCGCGAAACGCTTCGAGAGGCACTGGAGAAATTGGCGGGCCTGCTTGAGGTGGGTGCACCGCCTACGGTTCGATTCAGGGGCGCGGTGTGAGACGGGGCTCCACCGCTTTGGTCCCCTGACGACGCGTCACGGGGCGTCGACATCACGCCGGAGCGATCGCGCCCTTCGAATTCCTGCGAATCTCCGCCAACCAGCACGCCGCCGACGCGGCGCTCCGGCCCGCCCTGGCGTGAGATCTGTCTGGCTCAACATCCGCTTCGGAGGCGTTGTCCATCGGATTTGACCGTCCGGGTTGGGCGCATTGCTCCCGGGCTGGTTTCGAAGCCCCTCGCCATTGAAGCCGAGGGGCCGGAACACGCAAATCTCAGGTCTTTCGGCTGGGTGTGGACCGAACCAAGGCGTTGCAGAGTTTGTCGTTTTGTGATTCCGGGCGGCCGTTTTGCGGCCTGGAGGTGGCGATGGCGGACCTGTTCTGGCTCGTCCGATGAGCAGTGGGCGGTGATCGAACCGTTCATGCCCAAGGATCATCCTGAACCCGAGCGGAAGGACGACCGGCAGATCATTTCCGGCATCCTGCACGTGCTGACATCGGGCTCTCGCTGGCGCGATTGCCCGGTCGCCTACGGCCCGCGTACCACGGTCTACGCCCGTTTCAACCGCCGATCGCGGCGCGGCTTCTGGAAATCCACGCCCGCCGCGCTGGCCAAGGCCGAATGGTCAGGCGATGCAGCCGCCCTCGACAGCAGCCTCCAACCGCCTCAAAGACTTCCGCCGCATTGCCACCCGCTACGACAAACTCGCCCGCAACTACGCCTCGGCCCTCGCTCTGGCCGCCGTCATCGCCTTCTGGTGCTGATCAAGTCCACACCCTAGAGCGTCACTTGCCTCCGCCGCTCCCGGTCGAACCGACGCGTGAGGGCTGTGCTTCATTGCCGGCGGCGGCCGAGTCCGTTGCGATGCCATCTTCCGCTCGGCCGGACGGCGAGTAGGTGAACGCATCCTCATCGCCGGTGGAGCCCGGCTGACGCGTGATCACGCCTGGCGAGCCAGGCGGGACGACGACGGTTGTGCTGGTCGGCGTCTCGATCACCGCCTGTGCGACGGCAGGGGTCGCGAGGATTGCAGCGAGGACTGCACACAAAACGATCTTTTTCACAGAATGCACCGTAGAGAAACGTGGGGCATTATCCCCTGGGTGGTGTCAAACACGGATGGGCCACTATCGATCCGGCCTGATCGGTCGCACCTTGAACGCAATGTGCCAATGCACACGGCATGACCGTACATTGAACACAATATCGCGATCGATGTTGCCGATTCATTTCTGCATGAAATTCGTCAGATCCGCGCGCTAAATCTTTTATATATTCATGCCTCTCCCAAAGAGTATTTGGACCTTGCCCCGGCCCTTTCGGAGGGCATCGGGCGGCGATGGATGTCGGCGCTGCCGCATTGCCGCATTGTCGCATCGTCGGACACAAAAAACCCGGCACAAAGGCCGGGTGAGTAAGGTCCCTTTGCACGGGGACATCAAGACCGGGAAGCTTTGGAGATAACCGGTCTCGATCTGGAATTAGAAATCGCGTTGGACGCGGAAACGAACCTGAGAGATCGAGTCTTTCGTCGCGGTGGCAACAGCGAAGGTTCCGTTGTTGATGCCGGAGATGTTGGAGTAGGCCGTCGGGCTCTTGTCCAAATCGATAGCGCGGCCGCTCTTCAGTCCGATTTGCGTGTAGAACGCCTCGACGCCGATATCGAGGTCTTTGACCGGCGACCAGATGATGCTGCCACCAGCGACGAACTGGTAGGTGTCGCGCAGCGCTTGGCTCAGCTGGTAGAACCGAGTGCCTGGCACACCGACGGCGTTGGAGCCGAAGGCATTCGTACCGTTGGGGTTTTCTAGGCTGAAGATGGCACCTTGCGCAAGGCGGGCCCCATTCGAGAAGCTCTGCTCGCCATACGAGCCGAAGAAGGCCGAGCGCCATTCCGGCGTCCAGTAGTGCAGATACGAGATCGTGGTCGTGAAACTCGTTGACGTCTCAAGCTGACCAGTGAATGGATTGAGTGTAGCGTCGGCAAAATACTGATTGAATTTCTGGCCCTGAATGGTCTGCGTGCTCTGCGTGTAGCAGCCGGTATAGGCGCAGTACCCGGTGTACATCTGCGCGCCATTTCCATAGGCGCCCTGCAAGTAGAGAGAGTCGCCCGGCGCGATGAAGGGCGTGTTGATCTTCAAGCCGCCCTGTACGGCCCATCCGTACACACTGTTGGTGTGTGGGATGCTCACGTTTGAGCCCGTGCCCGTACCGGCGCCGTTGGCGACGTCGCCGACGTTCAACTCGTGCGCCGCAGCTGAGAGCTGGGCCGTGCCCCAGGCTTGATCGACGCGCAGGACGCCGACAAAGTCGGGCATCCGCTCGCGCTGGATCACATCGACCTGACTATAGCGGGTTGGAATACCGTTAGTATAGCCGATGAACACCGGAGCTGGCGAATTGCTTTGTGCGAAATTCGCAACGCTGGCGTTGACCGTGACACCAGCTGGGTTGTTCGTCGGCGAGAAGATCGGGGTTCGACGGAACACAGGGTCTTCTATGGACAGGGTCGCCGACAAACCATTGCCGAAGGTCGCCGTGTAGGCCAGCAGATTTGTAGAGAACACGTCGGATCCGAGAGTGGCGCCGGCGAACTCGAAATCGTGGGCGTAGAAATCGAAGAATGAGGAGGCGCGACCAGCGGTGAGCCCCGCGAACTGAATGAATGCCTTGTCGACATTCACATACTGCTGATCGCGGCCGAACTGATCGATGCCGAGACCGGGAAAGGCTTGACCGATGCGCTGCTGGGTCCCTGAAGTGCCGACACCAGAGTAGCCCGTCCGGGCGCCGGCATCGAGGCGCACGAAGGCTCGCAGGGTCCCATAAGCGGTTTGCGTGCGGGCATCGAGATTGATGCGCAGGCGCCCCTGGTATCCCGAGGTGTCACCACTGTTGGTGCCGCTTTGGCGGGTGTAGCTGGGCTGGTAGCCACCTTCGAACCGCGCACGGCCTCCGATACGAAGGCAAGTGTCAGTCCCAGGAATGTAAAAGAAGCCGGCGCCATAGGCGCCACAGACGCGGACGTACTCGACGGGGACAGCCTTATTGACCGGCAGGTCTGCGGCATGGGCTGCCCCCGCCGCTATGACTGCTGCAGCAGACGCAAGCAGCGCGCTTTTCAAGACACTCATCGATATCCTCAAAGCTTCGAGACCCGTGGTGCGGCAGCGCCCGTTTTCCGGATCTCGCCGCGAAGTGCATCGCCGCCTGCATCTGAAGGCAGGCTTGTACGGGGCGTTGGACTGCGATGCCCCGATGCAGGATCAGGATGCGCGGGTCGGCACGGTTGAGCAATGAGGCTTAATCCAGCTCAAGAACAGCGCGAATAATATGTGGCTATTTGGCAACAAAATACCCCTGTTTATCAGAAACAATCGAGCAATTTGGATGCAAATCGTGTTTCTCTTTGTTTCCGTATCTCTGCACTGCCCCACAAATGATTCCAAAAATGACCATCGGTGGCAATTTAACTCGCAGGCAGGATCAAATAGACGTGACTTTATGCCATGAACTGCCATTTTTGTTTCGGTTCTGGCGATAAATTTCAATCGCTACACATTCTCGTTAGGCAAGGGATCGCAGGCTCTCCGTGACCGGGGAACACATCGTCGCTGAGCCCGTCGCCCCGCATCAGCCAGGCCACGCGTCGCCGGCCTGCCGCCACGCCCTGTTCGTGCAGCTCGTGCGTCACACGGGGCTGCCATAGGTCTCGTGCGAGAGCGCGAAGGTGGAGCGAACAGGGGTGAGCAGCACGAGATCCTCGCGCTGCCGCCTCACAGCCGGGCGGCTCTTCCAGGCGAAGAAGCCGTTCGGGCAAGCGTTTAAGGCGACGCCGACACCAGGCCGCTCGGGCCTGATCTCACAGAAGCGGCCCGGCGCCCGCATGGGTGAGATCGGCAGCCGGGACAGAGACCCGGGACAGGTCTAGCGCCGGTGTCGGACCCGCCGGGAAGGTGCGTTCCCAGCCGCCCCCCAGCGCCTTCGACAGAGCCACAAAGTCAGTCGACATCGCCGCCGTCGCCTGGACGAGGTTGGTCTCGGCCTGCAGCACGGTCTGAGAGGCCTGGAGGACGGTGGTGAAAATCTCGACGCCCTGCGTGTACCGCGCCCGGGACAGCGCCAACGCCTGCCGCGCATCGGCCACCTGCCGCGCCAGCCGCGCCCGGCGGCCCTCGTCGCCCCTGAGCGCAGCCAGCGCGTTGACGACGTCGTGCCAGCCCTGGAGCACCGCCTTCTGGTAGGCGATCGCCGCCTCCTGCTGGCGGGCCCGCTGGAGGACGAGGTTCGACTTGAGCCGCCCGCCCTCGAAGAGCGGGATGGAGATCGACGGCCCCACATTCATGTATTGCAGGGACGAGCCCCGGAAGATCTTGCCCGGATCGACCGCGTTGACGACCGGGCTCGCCGACAGCGTCACGGAGGGGAAGAACTGCGCCTCGGCGACGCCGATCTCGGCGACCGCCGCGTGCAGGTTGGCCTCGGCCCGGCGGATGTCGGGGCGGCGCAGAACGAGACTCGACGGTACCCCCACGGGGATTCGCGGCGGCACCGGCGGGATCGCGCGGCCGGTCACCAGCTCCTGCGACAGGGAGAGCGGCGGCTCGCCGAGCAGCAGCGCGATGGCATTGATCTGCTGGATCTCCTGCTGCTGGAGCTGCGGCAGCTGCGCCTTGATCGCTTCGACCTGCTGGGCGGCGTTCGCCGTGTCGAGGCCCGTGACGAGACCCCGCTGCTGGCGGATCCGCACCACGTCGAGGATCTGCTCGTTGACCTTGATGTTGGCGAGGTCGATCCGGATCTGTTCCTGCGTCCCGCGCAGCTGCACGTAGTCGCGTGCGAGTTCCGCCTGGCTCGAGACCAGCGCGTCGCGCCGCTGCTCGGCGGCCGCGTCCGCCTGCGCCTGGGCGGATTCCACCGACCGGCGGACCTTGCCCCACAGGTCGAGTTCCCAGGAGGCGTCGAAGCCCAGCGTGTAGCTCTCGAAGCCGTTGGTCAGCGGCGCCGTCAGGTCGCTGCTGGAGGCGCTGGAGCCGCTGCCACCCGTGACGCCGCCGAGGGAGTTGGACAGGAGGCCGATCGTGCCGTTCTTGCTGAATTGCTGCCGGTAGACACTCCCCTGGCCGTTGAGGGTTGGCAGGCCGGCGGCGGCCGCAGTGCCGAGCTGGGCCCGGCTCTGGAACAGGCGCGCTGTGGCGGTCTGCACGTCGAGGTTCTGCGCCGCGACGCGGTCCTCGAGCTGCGCCAGGATCGGATCGCGGAAGGCGAGCCACCACGTCACCGCCGGCTCCACCGCGCTTGTGTGGGCGAGAAGCGGCAGCGGGGCCCGGGCCGGCTGGCCGGTGTCGAGGTAGTCGCTCGATTCCGCGAGCGGCGCCGCGGGGGGCAGGAAGTTCGGTCCGACTGTGCAGGCCGTCAGCCCGGATAGGGCGAGGGCCGCGCCGCCGCGCAGCCACGGGCGGGGCCGGGAGGAGATGCGGGAGGAGATGTGGGAGGTCATGTCAGTGTCCTCCCCCGCCGCCCTGCGCGGTCTTGGCCGAGATCAGGAAGCAGAGCGGCACGACCATCAGGGCGATGACGGCCGTGTACTGGAAGATGTTGCTGTAGGCCAAGACCTGCGCCTGCTTCATGTAGGTCTGGTAGGTGTGGGCGACCGCCTGCTGATGCACGACGGAGGCTGCGCGGCCGAGTGAGCGGAGGGTGTGCTCGCTCTCCTGGATCAGCGTGTTGTAGCCGGAGCGCAGCGGCGTCATGAACCCCGACAGGTGCGCTTGGTCGGCCTGCGTGCGCTCGGTGATGGCTGCGGTCGAGAGCGAGATCCCCAGCGACCCGAACACGTTCCGGAACATCGAGAACAGGGCCGCGCCGTCGCTGCGGTATTTCTGCGGCAGGGTCAGGTAGGCGATGGTCGAGATCGGCACGAACAGGAAGCCGAGCGCCGCGGTTTGGAGGGAGCGCATCAGCACCAGGGTCCTGAAGTCGATGTCGGGGGCGAGCCGGCTGGAATAGAACAGGGCTGCGCCCATGAAGGCGAAGCCGAACATGACGATGAAGCGCGTCTGGACGACCTTCATGAGCTGCCCGACGATGGGGATCAGGATGATCACCACGATCCCGCCTGGCGACAGGATCAGGCCGGATTTCAGCGCGGTGTAACCCAGCACGTTCTGGGCGAATTGCGGGATCACCACGGCGCTGGCGTAGAGGGCGAAGCCCATGGCGCCGATGAGCACGCAGCCCATGGCGAAGTTCTTGTCCTTGAACACGTCGAGGTCGATGATCGGCTTCTTCGCCGTCAGCAGCCAGCAGATCGCCCCGAACACGCCGAGGAAGCCGATCGTCGCCATGATCCGTATGAACGGCGAGCCGAGCCAGCCGTCGTCCTCGCCGCGGTCGAACACGATTTGCAGGCAGCCGATGCCGATCACGATGAGGGACAGGCCGATATAGTCGATGCCGCGCTTGGTCTTGCGCTTCTCCTGCTCGGAGGGCGGGTCCTGCACCAGGATGCTGTTGGCGATCACCGCCAGGATCCCGACGGGGACGTTGACGAAGAAGATCCAGCGCCAGTCCAGGTGCTCGATCAGGTAGCCGCCGAGCGTCGGCCCGAGCACGGGCGCCACCACGGTCGCCACGGCGGTCACCCCGAAGGCCGCCCCGCGCTTGGCGGGCGGGAACGTGTCGAGAATGATTGCCTGCTGGCTCGGCTGCAGGCCGCCGCCGAAGAAGCCCTGCATCAAGCGGAACACGATGATCTGGCCCAGGCTCTGCGAGATGCCGCACAGGAAGGACGACACCGTGAACATCGCGATGCAGATCAGGAAGTAGCGCTTGCGCCCGATCGTGTCGGAGAGCCAGCCGGCGATGGTCAGGACGATGCCGTTGGCGACGAGATAGGCGGTGAGCGTGTAGGTCGCCTCGTCGCTCGAGGCGGCGAGCGACCCCGCGATGTAGGGCAGCGCCACGTTGACGATCGTGGTGTCGAGGATCTCCATGAAGGCGGCGAGCGTCACCGTGATGGCGATCAGCCAGGGGTTGTAGGCGGGTTTCCAGCCTTGGTTCGGATCGCCGCTCATTTCAGCAGCACCGTCGGCTCGACGCTGACGCCGAGGGGCAGGGGCTCGTCCTTCTTCAGCCCGGAATCGATCACGATCTTCACCGGCACGCGCTGGACGATCTTGATGAAGTTGCCGGTGGCGTTCTCGGCCGGGAAGGCTGAGAACTTCGAGCCCGAGCCGCGCTGGACCGAGTCCACATGGCCATGCAAGTCGAGGTCGGGATAGGCGTCCACCGTGATGGTGACCTGCTGGCCGGGCCGCATGCCGTCCAGCTCGGTCTCCTTGAAGTTGGCCGTGATCCAGACGTCGGTGGTGACGAGCGACATCACCTGCTGGCCCGCCGTCAGGTAGTCGCCGGCATTGACGTTGCGCCGCGTGACCCAGCCGTCCTGGGGCGCGCGCACGACAGTCCACTCGACGTTGAGGACGGCTTGGTCCAGCTGGCCCTTGGCCTGCTCGGCCTGACCCTGGAGCTGGTCGACCTGCTGCTCGGACTGGCCGATATTCTGCTGGACCGGCATCGCCTGGATGACCCGGGCCTCGGCCTGCTCGACCTGCGCCTTCGCCTGCTGGTAGTTCGCGGCGGTCGTATCCACATCCTGCTGGGTGGTGGCCAGCTTCGGCAGGCTCTTCTGCCGGTCGTAATTCGCCTGCTGCAGGGCGAGGTTGGCCTTGGCCGAGGCGAGGTTCGCCTGCGCCAGCGCCAGCGCGGCCGGGAAGTTCTTCTTGGCGATCTCGACGCCGAGTTTCTGATTGGCGATCTGCGCTTTGCTCGCGTCGAGCTGACCCTGGGCCTGCTCCTGTCGGTAGACGTATTGTCGGGCATCGATGCGGAACAGCGGGTCGCCCTTGTGGACGAACTGGTTGTCGGTGACATCGAGGGAGATCACCTGCCCGGCGACCTGGGGCGCAATGCTGACGATGTTGCCGTCGGTATAGGCATCGTCGGTCGAGGCCTTGCCGCGGGTCGACAGCCAGAAATAGAGGCCGCCAGCCACCATCAGAAGGACCACGACCGCGCCGATGCCGATCACGAGCGGTCGGCGCTTGCTGCGCCGTTCAGCATCCTGATCCCGGCCGCCCTGTTCCGCATTGCTGGTCCGCCCATCGCGGCCCGATCCGTCCTGCCCGTCCGATCCTTTGCCGCGGGGGTGCTCTTCGTTCTGCTGACGCCCGCGGCGATCGTCATCGGCCGATCGATCCGCGTCCCGACGCCCGCGATCTCCTACGGATTCGCCTCCGTCATCGTCCTGATCGTCATCGGGATAATTGTCCTGCGCTTCGTCCCGGGCGCGGTCGGAGCTGCGGCGGCGGCTCGTCTCGAACGCCACGGACCTTGCACCGTCCCACCGTTCCTCGCGGTCGGATGCGCGTGCCGCGCGGCGCCCGCGATCATCGGCTTCGGAGCCGAGATCGATATAGTCGCGGCGGTCGCGCGGGCGGCCACCGGAGCGCGATCGACGGTCAGTATCATCGTCGGCCATGAATCGGATTCGCAACCCTATCGACCGCGCAGCCGAAGGAACACTCGATCACGCGGCCCACTTGCCTTAGACGCGGTCAACATAACCGAACCCGGCGGTTCGGATGTGCGAGGGTGGACGGAGCGATGTCAAGCGCCGCAGAGGTCGATCAGAAGGCCGCGCGTGGGCCAATCCCGCGCGGGGCGCGGCGCCGCGCGGAGATTGCCCAGGCTGCCGAGAAGGTATTCCTCGAGCACGGTTTCGCTGAGACGACGATGCAGATGGTCGCTCTCGCGGCTGGGTCGTCCAAAGAAACGCTCTATCGGCATTTCGGCAGCAAGGAAGATCTGTTCATCGAAGTGGTGGACAACCGGAACAACGAAGTCCGACAAGTTCTCGACTCAACTCTGGAGAGCGATGGGCCCATTCCAATCGTCTTGCAATCGGTCGGCATCGCACTTTTGGAATGCATGTGCAGCCCCATGGTGGTCGCGCTGGCTCGCATGATCGTGAACGAGACTCACAGGCATCCGGCGCTCGGGGAGGCCTTCTACGCGATGGCGCCGGGCCGTACCCTGCAGAAGCTCACGGGCTACTTGGCCGAGGCCCGGACCCGCGGGGAATTCACCGGCGACGATCCGGCGCGGGCGGCGGAGATCTTCACCGGCAGCATCATGGGCAAATTCGTTCCGCTGATGCTGTTCACCCCGCACACCTTCGCCATCGACCCCGATCAGATCAAGGACCATGTCGCCGAGGCGGTCTCTGTGTTCGCGAAAACTTATGTCGCAAAGGATCGTTAGCGGATAGATTGTTTTTTGACCCAAAAAATCCAATCTTATTTGAAATCAACAAACTATAAAACATTTCACCTAACAGTATATTCAATTATTTGTCCAGATCGACTAGAGATTTTTCGGAATGCGCTGAATCGGACGGTTGGGGTTCACACCGGGCATTTGGGCTGATTCATTGCGCGCTCCCTGTGAGGAGCACGTCATGGGCCGACCCGACAGCCAGGATCTACGTGAGCGGGTGGTTGACGCGGCAGGCGCGACATCGCGCCGGCAAGCGGCCAAGCACTTCGGGGTGGGTGCTGCGACCGCGATCCGCTGTATGACGGCACTGGCCACGACCCGGACGGTGGCGGCCCGTCCGCAAGGTCGGGCACGCCGCTGCAAGCTCGATCCGCACGAGGCGTTCCCGCGGGCCCTGATCGCCGAGCGGGATGACGTCACCCTGGAGGAGATGCAGGTCCGCTTGAAGGATGAGCACGACCGAACGGTTGGGCTGCGCACGCTGTGGAGTTTCCTGACGCGCGCGGCCTGACGTACACAAAAAGACAGCCCACGCCGCGGAGCACGACCGTCCGGACGTGAAGGCCGCCCGCGAGGCGTGGTTCGAGGGCCAGCCCGATCTCGGTCTCGCCCGCCTCGTGTTCCTCGACGAGACTTGGCCCTCGACCGACATGGCCCGCACCTGCCCCCCCCGCGGCAAACGGCTTCGCTCGAGCGTGCCGCACGGTCACTGGAAGACCACGACCTTCGTGGCGGGCCTGCGCTTGTCGGGCCTCGCGGCGCCGTTCGTGCTGGACGGTCCGATCATCCGCGACGCCTTCCAGACTTCCGTCGAGCGCGTGCTCGTGCCCGAACTCGCTCCCGACGACACCGTCGTGACGGACAACCTCGGCAGCCACACAGGGCCGGCCGGCGCGCGGCTGCTCTTCCTCCCGCCCGGCTCGCCCGACTTCAACCCGATCGAGATGGCCTTCTCAAAGCTCAAGGCGCTGCTGCGCAAGGCCGCCGAGCGCACTGTCGAGGGATTGTGGGCAGCCATCGGTCGGCTCATCGATACGATCACGCCCGATGAGTGTGCCAACTTCTGCGCCGCCGCAGGATATGAGCCAGATCAAATCGAAAACGCTCTAGCGAAATCCATCGCCCGCCGGAACAAACGCATTGGATGCGAGAGGGCATCCTCCTGCCTCATGTCTCAGCAGTAGATGCGGTTCAGCCTGTACAGGAGCGCGGCGGGTTCCAGGCCTGCCACGATCGGATCGCGAGGCATCGAATTGCCAGGGCGAACAGTCCTTATTTATCGATGACGCACGCGCGTCAGCGATAAATTATGATGAGATCGTAGCCGGAAACGCGCCCAAAAACGAAAATCTATGGCGTGCGTCACGGGACGACTGGCGGAGAGGGAGGGATTCGAACCCCCGATGCCCTTGCAGGCATGCCGCATTTCGAGTGCGGTGCATTCAACCGCTCTGCCACCTCTCCGCAAGGTGCCTCGATGAGACCGGCGGTGCCTAGCACGCGCGGTGCAGCTTCACAAGCGCGACGTCGCCCGCCTGCGCCGGATCAGACCACCACCGTGATCGCCTGCGCGGCGCGGGTCAGGCCGGTGTAGAGCCAGCGCGCCCGGTGCTCGCGGAACGCGTAGGATTCGTCGAACAACGTCACCCGGTCCCATTGCGATCCCTGGGCCTTGTGCACCGTCAGCGCGTAGCCGTAGGTGAATTCGTCCGTCTCGCGCCGCAGGAACAGCGGGATCTCCTCGTCCGAGCCGGTGATCATCGCCCGCAGCACCTTGATGTCGGTGGGCTTCCGGCGCAGGGCCGGGTCGTCCTCCGGCACCACGTCGAGCCGGATCAGATCCGGCCGCGGCGGTGCGCGCAGCGCCTGGACCGTCCAGGTCGAGCCGTTGAGCAGGCCCTTCACCCGATCGTTGCGCAGGCAGACCAGCTTCTCGCCGATCGCCGGCATCGGATCCGTGTGGCCGGCGAGTTCCCGGAGCCGGGCATTGTAGAGGCGGCGCGTCTTGTTGAGGCCGACCAGCACCTGGTCGCATTCGAGCACCTCGGCCGGATCCAGGGTGCGGCGCGACACGACCCGGCTCTGCCCATAGCTGCCGAGTTCCAGCCGCCCGCCCTCGCGGATCGTCATCGCCATCCGGACGATCGGATCGTCCTTGGCCTGCCGATGCACCTCGGTGAGCATCACGTCGGGCTCCGCCTCGGTGAAGAAGCCGCCGCCGCGCACCGGCGGCAGCTGCGCCGGATCGCCCAGGACCAGCACCGGCCGCTCGAACGACAGAAGATCGTTGCCGAGATCGGAATCCACCATCGAGCACTCGTCGATGATGATCAGATCCGCCTTGGCGGCCGGACCCGAGCGGTTCAGCGTGAAGGTCGGCCCGCCCTCCTCCGCCTCCTTGGTGCGGTAGATCAGCGAGTGGATCGTAGCGGCGTCGTAGCAGCCCTTCTGGCGCATCACCGAGGCCGCCTTGCCGGTGAAGGCCCCGTAGACCACCGTGCCGTCGACATCCTCGGCGATCCGGCGGGCGAGCGTGGTCTTGCCGGTGCCGGCATAGCCGAACAGCCGGAACACCTGGGATCCCCCGTCCCGCCGCCACGCGGCGATCGCCTTCAGCGCCGCGTCCTGCTGCGGGGCGTAGGCGGCCGGCAGCCCCGCACTCACGGCCAGCGCACGGTCGGCGGCATCGAGGAGAGGATCGAGGCGACGTTGCCGCCGGTCTTCAGGCCGAAGATCGTGCCCCGGTCGTAGAGCAGGTTGAACTCGACGTAGCGGCCGCGCCGCACCTGCTGCTCGTGGCGGTCCGCCTCGGTCCAGGGCGTGGTGACGTTGTCGCGCACGATCTTCGGATAGGCCTCCAGGAAGGCCTGTCCGACGTCGCGGGTATAGGCGAGGTCGGCCTGCGGATCGCCGCTCCAGAGATAATCGTAGAAGATCCCGCCGATGCCGCGCGGCTCGTTCCGATGCTTGAGGTGGAAATACTCGTCGCACCACGCCTTGTAGCGGGCGTGATCGATGCCGTGCGCCGTGCAGGCCCGCGCCAGGCAGGCGTGGAAATGGCGGCTGTCCGGATCGTCTTGATTGCGGCGCCGGTCGAGCACCGGCGTCAGATCGGCCCCGCCGCCGAACCACGCCCGCGTCGTCGCGACGAACCGGGTGTTCATGTGCACCGTCGGCACGTGCGGATTCCACGGATGGGCGATCAGCGAGATGCCGGTGGCGAAAAAGCGCGGATCCTCGGCGGCTCCGGGCATCTGAGCCCGGAATTCCGGCGCGAACTCGCCATGCACCGTCGAGATGTGCACCCCCGCCTTCTCGAAGACGCGGCCGCGCAGCATCGCCATGACGCCGCCGCCGCCGGGCCGGCCGGTATGGTCGGTCCGGTTCCACGGGGTCTTCTCGAAGGTTCCGGGGCCCTCGGGCGCATCTGGATGGAACGGGCCCGTCGCCTCCGCCTCGATGGCCTCCAAGGCCGCGAGGATGCGATCGCGCAGCGTCTCGAACCACGCCGCGGCCTCGGACTTCATGGCCGCCACGTCGGCCTCTGAGGGAGGCGCAGCCAGAGCTGCGCGCGCGTCATCCGGCATCGTCATGACACAGGCTTTTCCACCGTGCCGGGCGCACGTCAATGCGGGCGCGGCCTGCCGTGACCGCGCAGGCGTCCGGAGCCGCAACCCGCCGCGGCGGCGCGGGCGGCCTACGCCGGGCCCGGCCGCTCGCCGACGGGCTTGAGCAGCCCCGTGGCCGTCGCCACCAGATCCCCCGCCGCATCCCGGATCTCGGCCTCGCAGAAGATCACCGACCGCCCCGCCCGGGTCACCCGCCCCTCGGCGATCAGGATACCGCGCCCGGGTGCGAGGAAGCGGGTCTGCATGTCGAGGGTCACCACGGGGCGCCCCGCCTGCAGCCGGGCCGCCGTCCCGAGGGCGACGTCGAGCAACGTGCAGAGCGCGCCGCCATGGGCGATGCCGAGATTGTTGGCGTGCTCCGGCCGCAGGGCCAGGCGCAGGCGCGTCCGGCCGGCGCGCACGTCGAGGGCCTCGATGCCGCAATGATCCACGAACGGGATAGTGGCGCCGAAGACGGTGCCCGGTTCCGATTGCTGGTCCACGTCGATCGCCCCGGATCCCGTCTCACCCGGACGTTTATGGCCCAGATGCGCCCGAGGCCAGGACCGGCCCCGCGCAGATCACGTGACAGTCCGGCCGAAACGTTCATCCCGCGTCGACGCGCTGACGGGACATCGCGGCGGGCCGCCGCGTGAAGTTCCGGGCGTCTCATCAGACCCGAAACGGATCTTCGCAGAGGAAGCCCGCCGCTAGATCGCGACAGAAGGCATAATCGGCGCCCGTCCGCAGGCCGCGGCCACATCCAACCTCGCCTCCGGCATGTCGGTTTGCTCGACCAACGATTTCAGCTCGACCCACGGCTTCAACAATATGCGTGTTCATGACCGGGGCATTGTGTAGGGAAATGCTCGACGACGACTTGATTTTGCTGCACAGACGTTAGAACCGTCTCACCACGGTCGGATAGAGGGAATCATCGATGGACGACACCGCCACTGAGCAGCAGCAGACCTTTATCGAGCAGGCGTCGGACATCGTCTCGGCGTATGTCTCGAACAATTCGGTGCCCATCAGCGAGTTGCCCGGTCTGCTCGCCGGCGTTCACGCCGCGCTGACGAAGCTTTCGGCCCCCGCGGCGACCGTGACCGAGACGGCCGACAAGCCGACGCCGGCCCAGATCCGCAAGTCGGTGACACCGGACGCGCTGATTTCGTTCATCGACGGCAAGCCGTACAAGACGCTGAAGCGCCATCTGTCGCGCAACGGCCTGACGATCGAGCAGTATCGCGAGCGCTTCGGCCTGCCGCGCGACTACCCGTCGACGGCCGCGAGCTACTCGGCCCAGCGTTCGGAACTCGCCCGCAGCCTCGGCCTCGGCCAGCAGCGCCGCAAGTCTGCTGCGCCGGCGCCGGCGCCGGCTCCGGAGCCCGTCGCGGAGGTGGCCGAGAAGCCCAAGCGCGTGAGCCGCCCCCGCAAGGCCAAAGAAACGGCCTGAGCCCGGCCCCTCGGCCGGGCCCCTGGGACCCGGCCGGCCCGCAGCCCGCGTGCCGGCCGGATCACGCGAAGTCGGCGAGATCGTCGGCCACGTCGCCCGCGGCGACGTCCGTCTCGGCCCTGTGCCGCTCGACCGCTTCGGCCTCTTCGGCCGTCCCGGGTCGCGGCACCGGCCGCTCGGTCTCCGGATGCGCCTTGCCGGCCGCGTCGTCGGTGGATTGATCCGTCACCCGACCCGCCATGCTGCGCGCTCCCCGAACTTGAACGGGTAAGCAAAGCGCCAAAGCCCGTGCGTGTTCCGCCCCGCGAACACTCCCGCGAACACTGCGGGTGACCCCGCCGAAGCCCGGTCCGGCGCTCGTTCGCCTTCCTGAAGACGCTCTCCAGATCCCGTCGAAGGACGAGGCCGAGCGCCGCGACGGCACCGGCCTCGACGCGGCCCGTGCGGGCTGCGCCCGCGGGGGACGGATCGCGATGCGCCGCGTTGCACGTCCGGGCCGGCCGATCAGGAGCGGAATTTGGGCACTCGCTACGGGCTGGAGATCCGCGCTGCCGCGAGTCCCGACGCCGCCGGGCTCGCGGCCCTGCTGGGTGAGGCGGGGATCGCGGTCGGCGCCGCGGACCTCGCGACCCGGCTCGACGCCCTGCAACAGGACGGCGGCACCGCCCTCGTCGCCGTAGAATGGGGACCGCCGAGCGGCCTCATCACCGTGTCCCCCGTCCGGACCCTCGAGGCGCCGCGGCCCTTCGGCCTGATCACCAGCCTCGCGGTCGCGATCGAATCCCGCCGCCGGGGCATCGGCCGGGTGCTGCTGAAGGCGGCCGGCCGGGCGGCGCGACAGGCGGGCTGCGACCGGCTGCTCCTGGCCGCGGCGCCGGACCAGGAGGCCCTGCGCGCCTTCTGCAGGGCGGCCGGCTTCACCGATGCGGGGCAAATGCTCGCGCGGCCGCTGCTGAAGCGCGGCGCCGGAGAGGCCTGAAAGCCGCGACATCCTGGCCGCAGCCGACCGGGCCCATCGGGCGTTGTGACCGGAGACTGGAGTCCCCCCGATGACGCTGCGATCCGAGACCCCGCCGCCCCCTGCGAACCTGCCCTGCGATCCGCCACCGGATTCCGACACGCCGACCGCCGCGCAGCTCAAGGGTGACATCGACAGCGGCCGCACCGCCGACAAGACCCCGCACATGGATATCGGCGCGGCCCCGCTCGGGACCTGCGAGGAGGCCGGCGGGACGCCGCCGACGCCCCAGGAGGTCCGGATCGCCCGGCAGAACGAGCGTGCCCCCTCGGAGCAGGCGGCGAAGGGCTACGTGCACCAGCGGCAGCCCTGGGTCCTGCCGCTCTATGTCGGCATCATCGTCGCGGCGGCCGTGGGGCTCGGCCTCGTTCTCTGGCTGACGCGCTGAGGCCGAAGCGGGGCCGCGCGCGGGCCACCATGATGCAGGACGGCACGGTCGCGGCGGAGGCGGTTTAAAGGTCGATTCACGTCGATGCGGTTAGCGTGACCTTACTGCAGTCTTGCGTAACCGATCCTCCATGCCCCCATCCGTCGATGCTCCGCCGGACCTGTCCGGGCTCCTCGAACTCTCACGCATCGAGAATCTCGATCTCAAGCCGGTGATCCTCCGGGTTCAGACCGACCTGTTCGTCCGGGCGGCGGCCCGGGACAGGACCGAGATCGAGATCTTCGAATCGCTCGCCTGCGGCCTGATCCCCACGGTGGATGAGGAGACCGCCCGGGTGGTGGCCCGCAAGCTGGCCCCCTGCCCCGAGACGCCGCCGGCGGTGCTGGAGGCGCTCGCGCTGCGCGGCGGCGAGGCCCGCGACGCGGTGGTGGAACTGGCCCCGACCCTGAGCCATCGCCTGATCGAGGCGGCCCTGGCCGAGGGATCGGACATCGCCGCCCGCATCGCCGCCCGGGCCGGGTTGAGCCGCGAGGCGGTGGACGAGCTCTCCCGCGAGGGCCGCCCCGAGATCGACCGCGCGCTGGCCGCCAATCTCGGCCACACCCTGCGGGGGGCAGCCCTGGCGCGGCTCGTGAACCGCGGCCGCAGCACCCCCGACCTCGCCCGGCTCCTCCTGGTCCGGCCCGACGTCTCGGCCGCCGACCTCGTGCCCCTGTACCTGCACGCCGATCCGATCCGCCGCACGGTGATCGGCCGGGCCGTCGAGGCGACCGCCGCCCTGCGCCCCTGCCCGCCGGCGCCCCGCGGCCTTGGCGAGACCCTGACCGGCCTGTCAGCCGCCCGCGACGTGCCGGCCTTCATGGCGGCCCTGGCCGACGGCCTCGGCCTGCCGCGCGATTTCCTGACCGTGGTCGCCGACGCCAGCGCCCGCTACGACCTCCTGACCCTGGGTTTGCGGGCCGCCGGCCTGCACGAGGAGGAGGCGGTCTACATCTTCCTGACCCTCAACCAGGGTGTCGCGCGCTCGGCCGAGCGGGTGGCCGACCTCGTCCGGCTGTTCCGCACCGTGAGCCGGCCAGCCTCCCGGGACCTGATCGCCGCGATCCTCGACCGGCCCCTCGCCGAGCGCGGGCGCGGCGAGGCCCATCAGCCGCTGCACGGCCCGGAGGCGAAGCTGCGCCAGGGCGCAGAGCGCGTCGCCGCGCAGCGCCCCTCCCTGCCGGTGCGCGCCCGGGCGGCGGGCGGCGGGGAGCCGGCCTGACGGGCCGGACGTCAGCGGGGATCCACGGGCGGATCGCGCTGCGGATCGGCGCCCCGCCAAGCGGGCTGCCGATCGGTCTCCTCAAGGGTGTCGGTTGAGGCCGTCGGCTCCGCGGCGCGGCGGCTCAGTTCGGCCATCAGGCCGCGGGCCAGGACGGCGCGCACCGCCCGCTCGCGGGCCTCGGCTGGCACCGCGTCGAGGGCCGCCGGCAGCGCCGCCTGGGCGCTGGGCACCGCGTCGGCGAGCCGTCTCGCCTCGGCGGCCGGATCCGTCCCGGCTCGCAGCAAGGCAAAGTAGGAGAGCACGCCGATCACCAGCGCGGCGCGCAGCAGGACGGTCATGAGACGATTCCTCCGCTCGAGATCAAGCGGAAGCATTCGACGGATTTCCTCAACCGGGCCTCAACCGACCCGAGCTTTTCCGCGCAATGGTGAATGAAGCTTGTCCGCAATCGGCTGGTTACCTCGCGGAAAGCATCCCGATCAATCGGACAAGTCCCGCAACACTCGTTTAAGCCGGCTCTGCGACCGTCCGGAAGTCGTTCGAAGTCGAACCGGAGGCGCGACGGATGCGGGAACGCATTCTGCGCGGCGCGTGCCAACCTTGACCATTAAGACTGTCCTGACGTCGTTGATCGACGACCGGCTCGCGGGTCTCGTCCACGAATCCGTGGCCGACAATGCGCCGGCCCGTGCGCGCCACCAGCGCTTCCTGGTGTCGCGGCTGGCGACCGGCGCCGTCATGATGGTCGGTCTGCCGCCCTATCTGCTCTGGCGCGGGGTGCCGTCCGGCTTCGAGGTCCTGGCGATCGCGAGCCTGCTGCTGCCGGTCTTCGCCGCCGTCCTGCTCGCCCGCACCGGGTCCCTCTGGATCGCCCACGCGGTCTCCTCGGCGGGCCTGACCGGCCTCGTCGTCGCCCTGGCGGGCGTCACCGGCGGCGCCACCTCGCCCGCCGCGGTCTGGCTGGTGGCGATCCCCCTCGAGGCGCTGGTCTCCGGCTCGCTCCGCGCGACGATCGCGGCCTCCGTCATGGCGGTTCTCGGCGTGCTGACCGTGGTGGCCCTCGGCGCCTGGGCCGGCGCCCTGCCGGTCATGGACATCTCGGCGGGGATCGCGCTCCCGGCCTTCGCGATCACCGCGATCGGCCATGTCGCCGCCCAGGCTCTGGAGCACATGCGCAATGAAGGCGTCTGGCGCGAGCGGCTGCGCGACAACGAGGCCCGCGACCGGCTGCTCCTCTCGGCGATCGACGATCTCGTGACCTGGCACGACCGCAACGGCCGCGTGCTGGAAGCCTCGGTCTCGGCCACGCGGCTGCTCGGCAGCGACCCGGCCCGGCTGCGCGGCCATGGGCTGCTGGAGCGGGTCCATGTCGCCGACCGGCCGGCCTTCCTCAAGGCGGTGAGCGACGTGGCGGCGACCGGGCGGCCCGCGACCCTGCCCCTGCGCCTGCACGTCGAGGCCGAGGCCGGCCGGCCCGACGGCGCGAGCCTGATCCACGCCGAGATGCGCGCCCACCGGATCGAGCACGGGCCGCACGAGGCCGCCATGGCGGTGGTGGCGGTCACCCGCGACATGACCGAGCACCACCGGCATGCCGTGGAGCTGGAGCGTGCCCGCGCCGAGGCCGAACGCGCCGACGCGATCAAGGGCCGGTTCCTGGCCAACGTGACCCACGAGCTGCGCACGCCGCTCAATGCGATCATCGGCTTCTCCGAGGTCCTGGCGGGCCAAGGCGCCGTCAGCCTCGGCCCGGACCAGGCGCGGGAATATGCCGGCATTATCGGCGCCTCCGGCCACCATCTGCTCGGCGTGGTCAACACGCTGCTCGACATGAGCCGGATCCAGAGCGGCAACTTCGACTGCGCCCCCGAATGCTTCGACATCGCGGGCCTGCTTCGGGCCTGCTGCGACCTGATGCGCCTGAAGGCCGACGCCGCCGGCATCGTCCTCACCGTCGCCCCGTCGGGCCCGGTGGAGATCACCGCCGATCCCGCCGCCTGCCGGCAGGTTCTGATCAATCTCATCTCGAACGCGGTGAAGTTCACCCCGCGCGGCGGCCGGGTCGACCTGTCCCTGCGCCGCGGCGCGGGCAGCCTGGACATCGTCGTGGCCGATACCGGCGTCGGCATCGGTACGGACGACCTGCCCAAGCTCGGGACCCCGTTCTTCCAGGCGGGCAGCGGCGGCTACAAGCGCCAGCACGAGGGGACCGGCCTCGGACTCTCGGTGGTGCAGGGCCTGGTCGGCTTGCACGGCGGCGCCCTGCTGATCGAGAGCGCCCCGCAGGCCGGGACCGTCGTGACCGTAACCCTGCCCCTCGTCTGCCCGGCTCCGGCGGCCGACCATGGGCCGGCCCCGATCCGCACCGCCGTGCGGGGCGCCCCGGTGTCGCGCCGCGTGGTGCGCCTGCCGCTCGGCCTGTTCGACGCGGAGCCGAGCGCCGCCTCGGTCCCGGCCGACCCGGTCCTGCGCCGCACCGCCTGATCGGCAGATCCCCCGGAAGGAGACATGATGTCAGGCTACCGCGAGATCACCGTACCGGGCGAACCCAGCCGCGCACGCCGTCCCGCGCCGCGCCGCGCCGCCGTCCAGGGCGACTGGCGTGCCGTCCTCGTCGGCGCGTTGAAGGCGACGGGCGCCACCTGCCGGACCAGCCCGGGCACCGTTCTCGGCAGCCTCGCGGCCCTGTGCGCGGCGGGCTTCGTCTGCGTCAACGCCCTCGGCTACCAGACCGGGCGCCATCCGGCGCCGATCCTGCCCAAGCTCGCCCAGAAGGCGCCTGCCGCGCGCGAGGCGGCCCCGGCCGCCAAGGAGCCCGTCCGGGAGGCGGCCCGGGATCCGGTGCGCGTCATCGATCCCGAACGCGTCGCCGCGCCGGCGCCCGCCAAGCCGGCGGCCCGGGACGCGATCGGCGAGCTGATCCGATCCGATGAGACCACCGCCTCGGTCACCCCGAAGGCGTCGCCGGTCCGCCCGGCCGCGAAGCCGGCTCCGAAGGAGACGAAAGACGCCGCCAAGACCGCCAAGCCCGAGAAGGACGGTGATCCGGTGATGCGGGCCCAGAAGGCGCTGTCGAAGCTCGGCTACGCGGTGAAGCCCGACGGCGCGATGGGACCGGGCACGCGGGCGGCGATCGAGAAGTTCGAGCGCAGCGCCAAGCTGCCGGTCACCGGCGAGGCGACGGGCCGGACCCTGCGCGAGCTGATGGCCCGGGCCGGCCACGGTTAGCGAGACAGGGCGGCACCCCCGCCGCGCTTGCGGCGCGGGTGCCGATCGGCGTGAGAGCGCGGAGGCGGGCCCTCAGTATTGCGTGCCGGTGAACCGGCAGATCGTCTTGCAGCGTGGACCGCCATTGGCCTGCCAGGACTTCGCGTGTCCGATCGATCCGGTCATGTCCTGCGTGGGATTACCCCCGGGTCGATGCACGACGATGTTGCAGCGATCCTGCGGCGTCCGCTGGTAGCGCGGGCAGGATGCGGAATCGCGGTTGCCCAGTAAATCCATGAGCGTCTCCTGACGGGCGTGGGCCGACGGCACAACACCGCACAGGCCGGCGACGATCAGCGCCGCAAGCGAGGTCATTCTCCACATCGGAGTGCTCCTTAAATCATCGTGAGATGCAAATTCGGGCGCCCTTTGCTCAGATAATCAGCAAACAATACTATAGATGTGCGCTGTCGCACATCGATCAATTCTATTTTAATCCCGATAAATACTCGATTTTCTGAAGGAATATTCCGCCGCCTGAACCGTTATGGAGATGCCGGGCCGTGCACCGGCGGTTGCCCGGACCGGCGCTTTCGCGCATGGCGGAGGACGCGCCACCCGGCGCTCGCAGGGTTCCGGATCCGGCTGATCCGCCGGGACACAGGCCCTGCGGCGAACGGATCCTCACAGGGCTACAGACGCATGCGCCTGCGCTCCGATTTCTGGGTTTCGGCCCATCTGCGGCGTCTGGATGTCGCCGGCATCCCGGCCGTGCTGCGGCGGCGCGGGTCCGCGGAGGCGGGTGCGATCTTCGTGAAGGTCGACCGGCTCGACGGCAGCGCCGACCTCTACGGACCGGCGCCGCAGGCCCTGTTCGAGGCCGAGGAGAGCGGCGACCGCCGTTTCGCCGGGATCGTCACCGGCGGCAGCCCGCTCGACGTGGAGGAGCGCCTGACAAAGGAGATCCGGTTCGATTCCGATCTCTGGATCATCGAGATCGACGACCGCCAGGGGCGGCATTTCTTGGACTTGGCGGAGTGATGGAGGGCCGCGACCGGCCGGGCTGCGCCTGACGGAGGGCCGTCCCACACATCGCCAGCGTCCTGAGGTGCTGCGCAGCGGCCTCGAAGGAGCCCTCCGGGGATCGCGCGGCTGGCTGTAACCCTCCTTCGAGGCCTCCGCTGCGCTCCGGCCCCTCAGGATGAGGGGAGGGCCGGAAGGACCGAAGGCCAGAACGCCGTGTCCCGTGACGCGACGCGCTCCGGGGGAGCGGCTCCAGCGGCCGCTCGCCGTCGTTGCGAGCGCAGCGAAGCAATCCAGCGACGCCACGGCCGCCGATGTCGCGCGACCTGAATCGCTTCGCTGCGCCCGTGATACCGGGGCGGAGCGAAGCGACGGCGCCCGTCAGCCCTCGATGATGCGCTCGTCGAGCTTGCGGTCGACGGTCTCGACGGTGCGGTCGATCTCGGCGTTCGGATCACCGAGCTGGTGCGAGATCAGCTTCACCAGCAGGTCGACGCGCTCGATGTAGGGCGCACCGTTGGCCACCGCGCGCGCCGCCGAGGACGGCTTCAGCAGGCTCTCGGCCGCCTTGGCGTATTTCTCGAACGGCACCTGATCGGCCGGATCGGCGCCGAGCTTCCGGGCGATCCCGTCGACGTGGTCGTAGATCGCCCGCGAGCGCGCGAGGTCGCCGTGGACGGCGTCGTGGATCGATTGCGGCGCGCCCGGGGTGATGCACCGGTAATTGCCGGTGAGCAGCATCGACCACTTGGCCAGCGGCACGAACAGCGAGTCGAACACCTTCAGCTTCACCGGCACGTCGTGCCCGTCGAGGCGCACGGCGTCGATGTCGGCCTCCAGCTCGCGGAGAAGCGTGTTGTGCGCCTCGTCGGCGAAGGTCGCGGCCTTGAAGTTGGTCGGCAGGCCGACATGGAGGACGTTGGCCTCCTCCTCCGGCGGCCGGAAGGCCTGCGGGTCGGGGGAGCAGAGCGACACCAGCCCCGGCTCGAACCGGTCCCAGACGCCGGCATTGGTGTAGGCATCCTCAAGATCCATGGCGGCGAGCGCCGGGATCCGCTTGAGGTAGGGCAGCGGCGGCATGTTCATGATCGACAGGCACGGCAGCTTCGCCGCCGCGATCTTGATCATCAGGACGCGGATCGTGTGGTTGTTGTACTGCGGCTCCTGCATGGCGAGGCCGACGAGGTCGTAGCGCGACACGTCGACGTCTTCCGGCGGCATGGCGTCGACCTTGCCGGGCAGGTCGCGCGAGTGGATCGCGCGGTGCTCCTTCTCGTCGCGGAGCTTGATGCGGACCTCGGTGCCCTCGCGGTTGATCAGGTCGGCGGTCTTCCTGCGGCAGACCAGGGTCACGTTGTGACCGGCCATCAGGAGCTTGGTCCCCAGGAGCGAGCCGTAGGAGGCCCCCAGGATCAGGATGTTTCTGGCCACGTCGTTCCTCCCCAGCATTGAAGACTGCTGTTGTGTTGTCTGGCTGCGGGGAACAGCGCGTCCACGCCACGGCCCCATCGCACCGCCGATGGATGGCAGCCGGGCGGGCGGAACGCAAGCCTTCTGGTATACCTAATCCCAAACCCGTTGTGACGCCCCGCCGGTGACAGGCGAGGCGAATCCTATCCCCACAGCTCCGGCGTGGGCGGGTGCATCAGGCTGCCGTCGTAGCGGAGCGGCGGGTCGCGGTCGCGGGCGAGCAGCAGCGGCCCGTCGAGATCGACGAACTCGGCGCCCTCGGCGAGGAGCGCCGCCGGCGCCATGCCCAGCGAGGTGCCGAGCATGCAGCCGACCATGATCGCGAGCCCCCTCCCCTTCGCCTCGCGGGCGAGCAGCACCGCCTCGGTCAGGCCGCCGGTCTTGTCGAGCTTGATGTTGATCGCGTCGTAGCGCCCGGCGAGCGCGTCGAGGCCGGCGCGGTCGTGCAGGCTCTCGTCGGCGCAGACCGGCACCGGATGCGCGATCTCGGCGAGCAGGGCATCGGCGTCGGCCGGCAGCGGCTGCTCGATCAGCGCGACGCCGGCCTTCAGGCAGGCGGCGAGGTTGGCCTCGATGGTCTCGGGCCGCCACGCCTCGTTGGCGTCGACGATCAGCCGGGCATCGGGCGCGCCGGCCCGGACGGCGGCGATGCGCTCCGGGTCCCCTACCCCGCCGAGCTTGACCTTGAGCAGGGGCCGGTGGGCCGCCTTGCGGGCGGCCTCTTCCATGCTCTCCGGCGTGCCGAGGCTCAGCGTGTAGGCGGTGATGACCGGCTGCGGCGCCGGCAGACCGGCGATCGCCCAGGCGGGGCGGCCCTGGAGCTTCGCCTCGAGGTCGAACAGCGCGCAGTCCAGGGCGTTGCGCGCCGCCCCCGCTTTCATGCGGGTCATCAGCGCATCGCGCCCGATCCCGGCCGCGATCGCCTCCGCCTGCCCTTCGATCAGCGCGCTGACGCTCTCGACGCTCTCGCCATAGCGCGGATAGGGCACGCACTCGCCGCGCCCGACCGTGTCGCCGTCCGTGAGCGTCGCCACCACGACGGCGATCTCGGTGCGGCTTCCGCGGGAGATCGTGAAGGCGCCGGCGATCGGGAAGCGCTCGACGGCGAGGCTCAGGCGACGGGCCATGTCAGATCTCCGGGAACTCGGCGACGATCCGGTCGACCAGCCCGTCGACGCCGAAGCGCACCGGGTCGGTGGCGGGCAGGTCGTGCTCGGACGCGAGCGTCTCGAGGAGCGCCCGCGCCTCGCCCTCGGCAAGCGCCTGGGTGTTGACCGCGATGCCCACCGGCCTGATCGCCGGGTTGGTCAGGCTGCCGAGCTGGACGGTCAGGTCGATCACCTGGCGGATGGTGGGGAGCGGGTGCTTCACGCCGCGCATCGTAGTGCGGGTCGGCTCGTGGCAGACCACGAAGGCGTCGGCCTGGGCGCCGTGCAGCAGGCCGAGGCTCACCCCCGCGAAGGACGGGTGGTAGAGCGAGCCCTGGCCCTCGATCAGGTCCCAATGGTTGGAGGCCGCCTCCGGCGAGATCGTCTCGACGGCGCCGGAGATGAAGTCGGCCACCACGGCGTCGATGGCGACGCCCCGGCCGGAGATGAACACGCCGGTCTGGCCGGTGGCGCAGAAATCGGCGTCGAGGCCGCGCTCGCGCATGCCGCGCTCCAGGGCGAGCACGGTGTACTTCTTGCCGACGGAGCAGTCGGTGCCGACGGTGAGCAGGCGCCGGCCCGACCGCTTGGTGCCCTTGCCGGTGGGGAAGCGCTCGTCGGTGTGGCGGACGTCGTGGAGCTGGCGGTTACGCCGCGCGGCGGCCTCCGCGATGGCCGGAATCGTACCGAGCTTGACATGCAGGCCGCTCGCCACGTCGAGCCCGGCCTCGATCGCCGCGACGATCTCCTTGACCCAGTGATCCGGCAGCACGCCGCCGGCATTGACGACGCCGATCACAAGGGTCCGGCACCCCTTCGCCAGGGCCTCCGGCAGGGTCATGTCGGGGATGCCGAGATCGGCGGCGCAGCCCGGCAGGCGCATCTGGCCGACGCACCATTCGGGGCGCCAGTCCTTGATGCCGTAGGCGGTCTTGGCCGCCAGCGTGTCGGGCACGTCGCCCAGGAACATCAGGTAGGGCGTGGCGATCTGCATCGGTCGAGCAACCTTCTCCGGGAGGCCGGCGGACCGTCTATGCGGGATCGCGGGCGCCGGGCGCAATGCACGAGACCGGCCAAGCGGGTGGACGCGGCCGCCGTCGCGGGCATGACCGGGTTGCGTCATCCTGAAGGGACGCCCCTACGACCCTCTCCGCAACCCGAGGTGCCGCAGCGCAGGGAGGCCGCGAAGGAGGCCTCCAGGGATCGCGCGGCTGGCTCGAGGGCTCCTTCGAGGCCCGCTCACGCGGGCACCTCGGGATGAAATCGCGTTGGGGAAAGCCGATCTCACCCCCGCGGCGTCTGGTGTCCCCGTTCAGGCGGCGCGTCGTCGCGCCACCCCCGCCTCGTTGGCCACCGCGCCCACCGGCGACTGCACGCCGGTCGCCCGGACCATCCCCTCGACGCCCGCCAGAGCGCCCGCGCGCAGCTCGAGACCGAGGAAGCGCTCGCGCTCGAACGGCCCCGGCAGGGTCAGGCCCTCCGCGAGCGCCCGGTCGAAGCCGAAGCGGGCATAGTAGGGCGCGTCGCCGACCAGCAGCACGGCGCCGTGGCCGAGGGCCTCCGCCCGGCCGAGGGCCGCCTGCATCATCACCGAGCCGAGCCCCTGCCCCTGGATCGCCGGATCGACGGCGAGTGGGCCGAGCAGCAGCGCCGGGCGGGCGGGCCCGGCCTCGACGTGCCACAGCCGCAGAGTGCCGACGAGGCGGCCGCCCCGAATCGCCGCGAAGGCGAGTCCGCGGGCCGGCCGACGGCCTTCGCGCAGGCGCTCCGAGGTCTTGGCATGGCGGTTGCCGGGAAAGCACGCGTCGAGCAGGCGCTCGCGCGCCGGGACGTCGTGGACATGCTCCGCGCGGATCTCGATCATGGCTGTGCCCTCCCCGGGCCGGCAAGCGGGAGAAGCGGTGGGTTCCGACGGACGGCCGAAGGCGATCCGTCGATGCGACAGCGGGAGATCGCTCCCGGCAGCGACACGCTGCCGGGAGGTTCTGCAGCAGGTCAGATGACGATCTGCTGAAGGGGCGGGAAGCCGTTGAAGGCCACCGCCGCGTAGGTGGTGGTGTAGGCGCCCGCACCCTCGATCAGCACCTTGTCGCCGATCGAGAGCGAGACCGGCAGCGGATAGAGCTGCCGCTCGTAGAGCACGTCCACCGAGTCGCAGGTCGGGCCGGCGATGACGCAGGGCTCGGTCGCGTCGCCGTCCCGGGCGGTGCGGATCGGGTAGCGGATCGCCTCGTCCATGGTCTCGGCCAGCCCGCCGAACTTGCCGATGTCGAGGTAGACCCACCGGACCTCGTCGGCGTCCGCGGACTTCTTCGACACGAGCACGACCTCGGCCTCGATCAGGCCGGCATTGCCGACCATGCCGCGGCCCGGCTCGATGATCGTCTCGGGGATCTGGTTGCCGAAATGCTTGGTCAGGCCCCGGAAGATCGCCTCGCCGTAGCTCTCCACGCCCGGCACCGCCTTGAGGTACTTGGTCGGGAAGCCGCCGCCGAGATTGACCATCGACAGGCCGATCCCGCGCTCCGCGCACTCGCGGAAGATCGCCGCCGCGGAGCCGAGCGCCCCGTCCCAGGCCTCGGTGTTGCCCTGCTGCGAGCCGACATGGAACGAGATGCCGTAGGCCTCCAGCCCCTGGCGATGGGCGTGCTCCAGCACGTCCGCGGCCATCTCGGGCACGCAGCCGAACTTGCGCGAGAGCGGCCAGTCGGCGCCCGCGCCGTCGCACAGGATGCGGCAGAACACCCGGATCTCGCCGGTCGGCACGTCCGTGGCCACGGCGGCCCGGGCGATCTTCTCGACCTCGGCCTGGCAGTCGACCGCGAACAGGCGGATGCCGAGCTTCAGGGCGCGGCCGATGCAGCGCTCCTTCTTGATCGTGTTGCCGAAGGAGATCCGGTCGGCGGTGGCGCCGGCGGCCAGCACCATCTCCATCTCGGCGACGGAGGCGGTGTCGAAGCACGAGCCCATCTCGGCGAGCAGGCGCAGCACCTCGGGGGCCGGGTTCGCCTTCACGGCGTAGAACACGCGGGTGTCCGGCAGGGAGCGCGCGAAGGCGGTGTAGTTGTCACGCACGACGTCGAGATCGAGGACCATCACGGGGCCCTCGTCCTGACCGAGGTCGCGGCGCACGCGCAGGAAGTCACGGATGCGGTCGGTCATAGTCGTCTCCCGGCACGGGTTCGCGAGCGCCCTACGCGGGGCGCGCTGTCGAAGATGACGGCCAGGACTGGCCGTCGGCGTCAGGGGGCGATGCGTCGCGCGGACCCACGCGCTTTGGAGACGCGTGCGTCAGTGCGGGCGCAGAGCACCCGGAAGCTGCCGTGGATTGGAAGGGATGACCCCCACCGCACGCCGGGCAAAGAGAAACAAGCCTCTTCGGTGCCGGCCTGTGGAGGGCCGACGAGACCAAAAAAGCCCGTTCGTCGTTGCTTTAAGCTGCGTCCCCCGTGGAGAGCGGGGTTCGCCGGTTTCGCCTCCGGCTGCCGGTTGTTGTCGGGGTCCGGTGTTGCCACCTGGATGCCGGCCGTAGGGATCCACCCTTGCGACCATCGATCCTTTAAGACCCCTGGCGGCTGTCCGGCAGTTGACCGGATGCCCACCAACCGACACGCGGCCACAGGCACGTGCGAAATTGGGCACGGCGCATATACGGAGACAGGCCCGGCCCGGCAAGGGGAAGATGCCCCGGACCGCCCGCTTTTCCGCCCGGAATCCACACCCCGTGCGGCCCGTTGCAAAAACGACGCAGCCCGACCGGGCCGAAGGCGCCGTGCGGGCTTCCCAAGCGGGGCGGAAGCGGGCATCTGACCGGAGCGGGCAGAACACGCAGGTAAGCAAGCGATGGCCGGGCCGACCAGATCCACCGCGACGGCGCGGGCGTGAGCGCCCCCCTGCGCAACCCGGTCGGCGACGGGCTCCCCGAGCCGACGATCCGGACCGCCACGCTCGCCGATCTCGACGCCCTGGTCGCCCTGGAGCACGCCGCCTTCGCCACAGACCGGGCGGAGCGCCGGGCGATCCGCCACGCGATCCTGTCGCCCACCATGGACGTGCTGGCGGCGCTGATCGACGCGCCGGATGCGGACCCGACGCCGGTCCTCGTCGGCGCCGCGGTGCTGGAGCGGCGGCGCAGCAGCCGGATCGCCCGGCTGGCGTCGATCGCGGTGGCGCCGAATCGCGGCGGCCTCGGCCTCGGCGGCCGACTCCTCGACGCGGCGGAGGCGCAGGCCCGCAGCCAGGGCTGCGACCGGCTCCGGCTGGAGGTGCGCGCCGACAACGGCGCCGGCATCCGCCTCTACGAGCGCCGGGGCTATACCCGCTTCGCCGTGCGGCCGGACTATTACGAGGACGGGATGGAAGCCTGGCGCTACGAGCGCGGGCTGTAGGCGTCGCGCAGGGCTGCCGCCGATACGCGGGCCGCCTGCGGGCCGGCAGCCATCACGTTGACATCCGGATGCGATCGAAGCCGTCCGCTCCCGCGGCCCTGTTCGTCGTCACGAGGGGACGCGGCGGCCCGACGGGCAGGACACCGAGCAGGCGAGCCCCGCCCGGGACTGCTTCGCCGCACGCTCCTGCAGGGTGCCGGCAGGCCGGCCGCGCTCGGCCTCGGGCCGTTCGCGGATGCGACCGCAGGGCGCCAGATCCGCCTCGCGCCGTTCGACCGCGGGGAGCAGCCCCGCCGCGCCGCCCAGGCCACGCTGATTTCAGCGCTTATAAATTCGGCACAACCCCCGTAAATTGACTCGCCTCTCAATCAAATTCGCGTTCTATTATAAAATCTCGATGACAATATCCGTATAAAATCGCAATTATACAACACATGATCCGCCGATTGCCTGACAAAACCTAACGTTTTAAGACAAAGCATCGCAGACCTTGAGACTTTACCCATGACTCGCTGGCTGGGGCGCTTCTCGATCCGGACGTTGTTGTCCCTGGTGATCGTCATCATGGCCTGCATGGCGCTGGCCAACGCCGTCAGGACACTCTTCGACGAGCGGGCGCAGGCGATGGGTGCGGTCAGGGCGGTGACCTTGACGCAGGCGAGCCAGGGACTCCTCCGGACCATCCTGCCGCTGCGGCTGGAGCGCGGATCGACCCTCGCCCTCGGGGGTGAGGCGCCCGCGGACGCGAAGACCCTGTCGACCATCGCGGGCAGCCGGCAGGCGCTGATCGAGAATTACCGCCAGGCTCAGCGCAGCCTGAGCGATCTGGCCGAGCCGACGGTCAGCGCGACGCTCGATCGCCTGAACGCGGCCCAGGAGGCGATGGCGGCCCTGCGCCCCCGCATCGACGCGGCCCTCAGGCTGCCGAAGGCCCGTCGTGAGCCGGCGCTGCGGGACGCCGCGATGGCCGCCTTCCAGGACCTGCTCGAGGCCCTGACGGCCACGCTGAAGGCGGTCGACGCGGCCATTCCCCGGTCCGATCCCGTCCTGGAGCGCTATCTCGCCCTCAAACAGGCGGCCTGGGACACGCGCGTCGCCAGCGGCAACGTCGCGGTGCGGGTGCAGACCTCCCTGATCGCCGGAACGTCGTGGTCCCTGCCCGAGACCGTCGCGGCGGCTGAGGAGCGGACCGAACTTCTGTCCGCGTGGCGGCGCACGACCGAGGCCGCGACCGACGTCTCGGAGACGGTGCGGGCCGCGTTCGTGCGGGCGAAGGCCGACAATTTCGAGGGCGACACCAAGGCCATCGCGCAGGCGGTCTTCGACGCGCTCAGCACGCACACGCCCCCGCACCACACCTTCGCGGAGCTGCGCGACCGCAACACCGAGAACCAGCGCTCCCTCGTGGCCCTCTGCGACGCGGCCCTCGACGCGATGGTGGCGCGCGCCGAGACGCTCGCCGACGCGGCCCGGACCGACGTCGTGCACAGCGTCGCGGCGCTGCTGGCGGTGATCCTGCTGGTGGCCCTCGGCCTGTGGACCCTGTTCGGCGGCGTGCTGCGCCCGCTCCGGGCGCTGACGGCGACGATGCAGGCGCTGGCGGACGGGGACGCCTCCGCCACGGTCCCGGCGCGCGCCTACCGCAACGAGATCGGCGCGATGGCGCGGGCCGTCCAGGTGTTCAAGGACAACCTGATCCGCAGCCGCCAGCTCGAAGCCGAGGCCGCCGAGGCGCGGCTGGCGGCGGAGGCGCGGCGCCGGTCCGACCTGCGGGCGATGGCCGAGCGCTTCGAGCAGACGGTCGGCGGCATCATCGCTCAGGTCTCGGACTCGGCCACCGCCCTGCAGGGTACGGCCCAGACCATGACGGCCACCGCGACCCAGACCGCGAGCCAGTCCAGCACCGTGGCGGCCGCCGCCGAGGAGGCCGCCGCCAACGTCAACACCGTTGCGGCGGCGGCCGAGGAACTCGGGGCCTCCGTGGAGGAGATCGGCCGGCAGGTCGAGGGATCGACCAAGCTCGCCCAAGGGGCCGTCTCGGAGGCGGGACAGACGGGCACGCTGGTCCGGGACCTGAGCGGCGCGGTCGCGCGGATCGGCGACGTGATCGGGCTGATCGCGGCGATCGCCGGCCAGACCAATCTGCTGGCGCTCAACGCGACGATCGAGGCCGCCCGCGCCGGCGAGGCCGGCCGGGGCTTCGCGGTCGTCGCCAGCGAGGTGAAGGCGCTGGCGGCGCAGACCGCGCGGGCGACCGAGGAGATCGCCGGCCAGATCGCCGGCATCCAGGGCGTGACCGGCCGGGCCGTCGCGGCGATCGGCGCGATCACGGGGCGGATCGAGGAGATCAGCGGCGTGGCGAACGCGATCGCCGCGGCGGTGGAGGAGCAGGGATCGGCCACCCGGGAGATCGTCCGGAACGTCGGGCAGGCGGCCGTCGGCACCGGCGCGGTGACCAGCACCATCCTGGGCGTCGCCGGGGCCGCCGAGGAGACCGGCCGGGCCGCCGACGCGGTGCTGGCGGCGGCGTCCGCGCTGTCGCGCCAATCCGCGACGCTCACGGCCGAAGTCACGCGCTTCCTCGACACCGTCCGGGCCGCCTGACCGGACGGTGTCGGAGGCCCCGCGGGTCTCCGCCCCGATCTCGCCCGGTTAGGGGAGTCTTACGGCTCGCGCGCTACAGCGCGGGAACGGGCGGGGCGACCCCGCCGCGCATGAGACGCCGTCCATGGCCGTGATCGCCGCCTTCGTCATCAATGCGGGGCTCAACTTCGTCCTCGGCCTGCTGATCGCCAAGCTGCTGGGGCCGGCCGATTTCGGCCGGTTCGCCCTCGCGACCACCGGCGCCATCGTGCTGAACACGGTGCTGTTCGAGTGGCTGCGCCTCTCGGCGACGCGGTTCTACTCGGGACGGGTGCGCGTCGACGAGCCGTGGATCCGCCATGGGCTCGACCGGGCCTATCTGCGCATCGGCCTGCTGCTTCTAGCCGCCGCCGCCCTGTGCGGGGCCTTCGGCTTCGCCGGCGGCGCCGACGGGCGCGAGGCGGTCCTGTGCGGAACCGGCCTCGCGGCGCTCGGCATCGGCGTGTTCGACTACCACGCGGCCCTCGCCCGGGCCCGGTTCGACGGCAAGCTCTATCTCGGCCTCGTCGCGGTGAAGAACGTCCTGTCCTTCGCCCTGATGGCGGCGGCGGCGTGGTGGCTGCCCCAGCCGGCCTGGGTGCTGGCGGCGGCGGGGCTCAGCCAGCTCCTCGCGGTGCTCCTGCTGCGCCACCCCCTGCGCGACCCGCACACGCCCTTCGAACGGCCGCGCCTGTCGGCGACCTGGAGGGTCTTCGCCCGCTACGGCCTGCCGCTCATCGCCGCCAACACCGCCTATCAGTGCCTCGCCTTCGTGAACCGGGGCGCCATCGCCAGCCATGCCGGCTTCGCCGAGGCCGGCTACTTCGCACTGGCCGCCGACGTCACCGCGCGCGCGATGACGACGCTCGGCACCGCCCTCGACCTGCTCCTGTTCCAGCTCGCCGTGCAGGCAGAGGAGCAGAGCGGCCGCGCCGCCGCCGAGGCGCAGGTCGCCGCCAATGCCGGCACGGTGTTCGCCCTGCTGGCACCCTGCGCGGTCGGTTTCTGGGCGGTGCTGCCGGCCCTCCAGGGACTGGTCGTGCCGGACGCCTATCGCGGGCCGTTCGAGACCTACAGCACCGTGCTGATGCCGGGCCTCTTCTGCCTGTCGATGATGTTCTACGCCCTCAACCCGGTCTTCCAGATCCGCCGCCGGACCCTGCCGGTGGTCGCCGCCGCCCTGGTCGGCCTCGCGGTCAACGGCGCCGGCCTTCTGATCCTGCCGGACCGGATGGGCGGGATCGGCGTCGCCCTGGCGCAGACTGCCGGGCTCGCCGCCGCGGGATTGTGGCTCGGCTGGCGCGCCCTCACCGGCGCCGAGCGGATCGTGCTGCCCTGGGGGGAGATCGGCGTCGCGGCCCTCGCCTGCGCGGCGATGGGCCTCGCGCTCGCCCCCTTCCGGCACCTGCCGCCCGCCACCGCGCTGGCGGTCCTGGTCCCGGCCGGGACGGCCCTCTACGGGGCGCTGGTCTGGATCTTCGACATCGCCGGCCTGCGCCGTCAGGTCCTGGCGCGTCTGCGTCCCGCGCGGACCCTGGCGGCGGAGCAGGGTTCCAGGCCCCAGGCAGGCGCCTTCGCGGCAGCCCCGCACAGGAAACCCGCCCGCTGAAACCCCGCGACTCCACCTCCGCTTGAATCCGCCGCCGGATCCGGCGACACCCGTCCTGGAATGGATACAAACAGGACCGGGACGGAAACGATGGGCGTGTACGAGCCCGGCACCGAGGCGGAGGCCGGGGAGATCGTGCGGGCGGCCGCCGGGCGCGGCGAGCGCCTGCGGCTCGCGGGCGGCGGCACCGCCACGGGGCTCGGTCGGCCCGCGCAGGACAGCGCGACGCTCTCCGCGAAGGCGCTGACCGGCGTCACGCTCTACGAACCCGCCGAGATGGTGGTGGCGGCCCGGGCGGGCACGCCGCTGGCCGAGGTCGAGGCGCTGCTCGCCTCCCGGGGCCAGATGCTGCCCTTCGAGCCGATGGACCTGCGCGGCCTCTACGGCAGCTCCGGCGCGCCGACCCTCGGCGCGGTGGCGGCGATCAACAATGCCGGCCCGCGCCGCATCAATGCCGGGGCGGCCCGGGACAGCCTGATCGGCGTGCGCTTCGTCAACGGGCGGGGCGAGGCGATCAAGTCGGGCGGGCGGGTGATGAAGAACGTCACCGGGCTCGACCTCGTGAAGCTGATGGCCGGCGCCCACGGCACGCTGGGCCTGCTCACCGAGGTCACCTTCAAGGTGCTGCCGGCCTGCGAGCGCGTGGCGACCCTCGTCTTCTCCGGGCTGGACGATGCCCGGGCGGTGACGGCCCTTTCGGAGGCCCTCGGCTCGCCCTTCGAACTCACCGGCGCCGCGCATCTGCCGGCGGGGATCGGCGCCCCGGAGGCGCGGACCCTGATGCGCCTCGAAGGCTTTTCCGACTCCATCGACTACCGCACGGGCGAGCTGCGCCGCCTGCTCAAGCGCTACGGCCAGCCCGAGATCGTGGACGGCGAGGCCGGCGCCGCCCTCTGGCGGTCCGTGCGGGACGCCGCGCCGCTCGCCGAGCCGCGGGAGGCCGCCCTCTGGCGGATCTCCACCGCGCCGACCCACGGGCCGGCCCTGGCGGCGGCGGTGGCGGCGGAGCGCCCCGCGCGTTGGTTCTTCGACTGGGGCGGCGGCCTGATCTGGCTCGCCACCGGTGCCGAGGGCGATGCCGGCGCCGATGCGGTGCGCCGGGCCGTGAAGACCCAGGGCGGCCACGCCACGCTGGTCCGCGCCCCCGACGCCGTGCGCGCCGCCGTGCCGGTGTTCCAGCCGCTGGCCGAGCCGCTGATGCGGCTCACCGCCGGCATCAAGGCGGCGCACGATCCCGCCGGGGTGCTCAACCCCGGCCGGATGTACGCGCAGGTTTGAGGTTCATCCCCTTCCCCCGCGGGGAGGGGCCAGGAACGGGGTGGCTGAGGACCGGGCGCAACGGTGCCTCCTGCGCCACCCCCACGCGGGATCCGCGATCCCGGAACTCCGCCCCGCAAGGGGGGCGGAGAGCAGGCAGGAAGAGACCGTGCAGACCAATTTTGCTCCCGCCCAGCTCGCCGATCCCGCCATGGCGGCCTCGGAGAAGATCCTGCGGACCTGCGTGCATTGCGGCTTCTGCACGGCGACCTGCCCGACTTACCTGCTGCTCGGCGACGAGCTCGATTCGCCGCGCGGCCGCATCTACCTGATCAAGGACATGCTGGAGGGCGGCAAGCCGGCCTCGCAGGAGGTGGTCAAGCATATCGACCGCTGCCTCTCCTGCCTGTCGTGCATGACCACCTGCCCGTCCGGGGTGCACTACATGCACCTCGTCGACCATGCCCGGGCCCATATCGAGAAGACCTACGCGCGGCCGGCCGGCGACCGGTTCCTGCGGACGCTGCTCGCCCAGGTCCTGCCATACCCGAACCGGTTCCGCCTCGCCCTCGCCGCCGCCAAGCTCGGAAGCCCGGTCCGCGGGCTGGTGGCGCGGCTGCCGCGGGTCGGCAACCGCCTCGCCGCCATGCTCGACCTGGCGCCCGCCGGGATGCCGCCCCGCGAGCCGACCAACCGGCCGGGCCGGTTCCCGCCGACGGGCGGCCCGGCGACCAAGCGCGTCGCCCTGCTGCGCGGCTGCGCCCAGAGCGTGTTGCGGCCGGACTTCAACGCGGCGGCGATCCGGCTGCTCAACCGGCACGGGATCGAGGTGGTGCACGCCAACGAGGGCTGCTGCGGGGCGCTGACCCACCACATGGGCAAGGAGGATTCCGCCCACGCCCATGCCAAGCAGACGATCGACGCCTGGGACGCCGAGATCGCCAAGGGCCTCGACGCGATCTTGGTCACCGCGTCCGGATGCGGCACGACCATCAAGGATTACGGCTTCATGTTCCGCGACGACCCCGCCTATGCCGAGAAGGCGCGGCGCGTGTCGTCCTTGGCCAAGGACGTCACCGAGTATCTGGCGTTGCTCGACCTCGCTCCGGTGGCCGAGAACGACCTCGTGGTGGCCTACCACTCCGCCTGCTCGATGCAGCACGGCCAGGGCATCCGGCTGGAGCCGAAGACGCTGCTCAAGCGGGCGGGCTTCACCGTGAAGGACGTGCCCGAGGGCCATATCTGCTGCGGCTCGGCGGGGACCTACAACATCCTGCAGCCGGAGCTGGCTGCGAAGCTGCGCGCCCGCAAGGTCGCCAACATCGAGCGCGTGCGCCCCGACGTGATCGCCACCGGCAACATCGGCTGCGCCACGCAGATCGGGAAGGGCACCGGCATCCCGATCGTCCACACGGTCGAGCTGCTCGACTGGGCGACCGGCGGCCCGAAGCCCGCCGCGCTCGCCGGGGTGGCGCCGCGGATCGCGGCGGCGGAATAGGATCCTCCCGGTCGGATCGCCGCCCCGGCATCGCGCGCGCACGCACCGGGCCCAGGGGACGCGCTACGACGCAGGACCGCGCACGCAGGGACGGCGGCTCCGCCCTCGCGCGCCATGACAGCCCCGTGACATCTATTCACGCTTGACCCTTGCCAAATCCGCACAGCGGTCTGTAATGATGAGGACCCCTCTCCGGTCCCGCCGGTCGCCGCAACGGCCCGCGGACGTGACCGAATTCCTTGCGAAAACGGTCGCGGTGTCGCGGCGGGCCGTTTCGGTCCGTCTGACGGCGACGGGTGTCGCCCGTGATCGGGCAGGTGTCACACGACGCGGCGGAGCTTCTCCGCCGCACCCCAGAATTCACGGCCGATCCCCATCGGCCGAGATTGTTTCGCGAGGTCGGGACCACGATGGACGGACGCACGGCCCAGCATAGAGCTGCGCGTGCCCCGGAGGCGCAAGAGGCGCGTCGCACCGGTCCGTCCCTCCTCCCGGCCTGTTTCAACCCCAGGCGCCCAGGGCGCCGAACGGCGGTTGACGGCAATTTCCCCTCGAACCCATCCGCCTCGGCGACGAGGCCGGCACCCCACCCGACAGGTTTGACGTCGGGCGAGGCGCCGCCGGGACCACGGGCACGGAGAACGACGTCGGCCGCCATGCCGAGAGTCCGACATGGCCAACAAAATGCTGATCGACGCGATGCACCCGGAGGAGACCCGGGTCGTCACGGTCCACGGGTCTAGGGTCGAGGAGTTCGATTTCGAAGCCGCCAACCGGCGTCAGCTGCGCGGCAACATCTATCTCGCCAAGGTGACCCGGGTGGAGCCGTCGCTCCAGGCGGCGTTCGTGGAGTATGGCGGCAACCGCCACGGCTTCCTGGCCTTCAACGAGATCCACCCCGACTACTACCAGATCCCGCTCGCCGACCGGCAGGCGCTCCTCGAGGAGGACGCCCGCGACGCCGAGGAGCACCGCGAGCGCGAGGAGCGCCGCCGCCGGTCGCCGCGCCGCTCCCGCGGCCGCCGCGCCGAGGCCCGCGCCCGCGGCGCCGACGAGACCGTGAGCGCCGAGGACGGGCACGAGGCGTCCCAGACCGAGGATCAGGCCGAGATCCGGACGGAAGCCGGTTTCGATCCGGCCGCCGAGCCCGATACGCTCGCCGAGCATCCCGAGGCCGTGCGGGAGGCCCTCGCCTCCGAGACCGCCGCCGGCGACATCCCCGTGGCGCAGGACGAGCCGGCGCAGGCCGCCGAGGCCGCCCCTGCCGAGGCGCCGTTCGACGCTGCCCCCGCCGAGGCCGCCCCTGCCGAGGCGCAGGCGGCGCACGACATGGCCGGGCCGGTCGCTGACGACGCCGCCGCCGAGCAGGACGCCCCGGTCGAGGCCGAGGCCCGCATCGCCGTGGCGGGGGCGCTGACCGTCGCCGAAGCGCCGGCCGAGTCCCTCGCGGAGGAGACCGCCGAGCCGGCGGACGCCGACGAGGCGGATGACGCGTCCGACGAGGACGACGAGGAATCCGACGACGAGGATGAGGACGAGGACGAGTCGGAGGACGACGAGGACGAGTCCGACGAGGATGAGGACGAATCGGACGAGGATTCCGACGATCCCGACGCCGAGCCCAAGATCGCCCAGGTCGGCGGCAACGGCGACGCCCTGGCCGAGATCCCCGAGCGGCCCCGCCACTACCGCCGCCAGTACAAGATCCAGGAGGTGATCAAGCGCCGCCAGATCATCCTGGTTCAGGTGGTCAAGGAGGAGCGCGGCACGAAGGGCGCGGCGCTCACCACCTACCTGTCGCTCGCCGGCCGCTACTCGGTGCTGATGCCCAATACCGGTCGCGGCGGCGGCATCTCCCGGAAGATCACCTCGGCGGCCGACCGCAAGCGCCTTAAGGAGGTCGTGCAGGATCTGGAGGTGCCCGAAGGGATGGGCGTCATCCTGCGCACCGCCGGCGCCTCGCGCTCCAAGCCCGAGATCGCCCGCGACTTCGAGTACCTGATGCGGCTGTGGGAGTCGGTCCGCGAGCTGACGCTGACCTCGATGGCGCCCGCGCTGGTCTACGAGGAAGGCTCGCTGATCAAGCGCGCCATCCGCGACCTGTACAACAAGGATCTGGACGAGGTTCTGGTCGCCGGCGAGGACGCCTACCGCGAGGCCAAGGACTTCATGCGGATGCTGATGCCCGGCCAGTCCAAGGTCGTGAAGCCCTACCGCGACCCGACGCCGATCTTCGCCCGCTTCGGCGTCGAGCAGCAGCTCGACGCGATGTTCTCCAGCCACGTCTCGCTGAAGTCCGGCGGCTATCTGGTGATCAACCCGACCGAGGCCCTGGTCTCGATCGACGTGAACTCGGGCCGCGCCACCCGCGAGCACGACATCGAGGACACCGCCCTCAAGACGAACCTGGAGGCCGCCGAGGAGGTTGCCCGCCAGCTGCGCCTGCGCGACCTCGCGGGCCTGATCGTCATCGACTTCATCGACATGGAGGAGAAGCGCAACAACCGCGCCGTCGAGAAGAAGCTGAACGAGTGCCTGAAGAACGACCGCGCCCGCATCCAGGTCGGCCGGATCTCGCCCTTCGGCCTCATGGAGATGAGCCGCCAGCGCATCCGCACGGGCGTGCTCGAATCCTCCTCGATCCCCTGCGCCCATTGCGGCGGCTCGGGCTTCGTGCGCGCCACCGCCTCGGTGGCCCTGCACATCCTGCGCTCCATCGAGGAGGCGCTGCTCAAGTCGGCGAGCCACAACCTCGTGCTGCGGACCCGCACCGAGGTCGCCCTCTACATCCTCAACCAGAAGCGCGGGCACCTGCGCGAGCTGGAGATGCGCTTCGGCGTGACCATCACGATCGCGGCCGACGAGCGGCTGGCCGCCACCGCGGCCTTCCAGCTTGACCGCGGCGAGCCGGCTCAGCGCGCCGAGGGTCCGGTGACGGGCGTGCGCGCCCAGGCGATCTCGCCCACCACGGAGTTCGAGGACGAGGACGAGGAGGCCGACGAGGTCGAGGCCGAGGTCGAGGCGGATGCCGAGGGCGAGGCCGAGGAGGGCCGCGCCGAGACGCGCGAGGAGGCGACGCGCGAGGAGGGTGAAGGCCGCCGCCGGCGGCGCCGCCGCCGCCGCCGGGGCGGGCGTCAGGACGGTCGCGCCGAGGAGGATCGCGGCGACGATGATCGCCAGGAGGGCGAGCGTTCGGACGAGGACGGTCGGGACGAGGACTGGGACGGCGAGGAGCCGGCCGCAGCCGAGGCGCCGGCCGAGGCCGTCGCAGCCGAGGCCGGGGAGACCGATGAGGCCGTGGCCGGCCCCGACGAGGCGGCCCGCGCCGAGGACGAGGGCGGACGCCGCCGCCGCCGCGGACGCCGCGGCGGTCGCGGACGGAGCGAGGGCCGCACGCGGGACGCCGCCGAGACGGAGGATGCTCCCGACGCGGTGGGCGAGACGGTGGCCCTGTCGGCGGAAGAGCCGGTGAGCGCCCAGGCGGTGGCGGAGGCGGTTGAGGCCGCCCCGGCGGCCGGCCGCACCGAGACCGCCGTGGATCTGCCGGTGGCGGAAGCCGAAGCCCCTGCGCCGGCCGACCGAGAGCCCGCCGCTGCGCCGGACGCCGCGACCGCTGGCCCGGCGGAGGTCCCCGCGGAGCCCGTGGCGGTGGTTCTGACGCCGCCCGCCGATCCGGACCGTCCCAAGCGCGCGGGCTGGTGGTCGCGCACCAAGGCCGCTCTGACGGGCGAATGAAGCATTGCGCCTCCAGATAGATCCATATCTGGAGGCGCAACCTCTGGCAGCGCCGCCGATTGCACTTCCGCAGAGTGCTATATCGGCGGCGGGCAGATCCGGTTATCCTTCACCATTGATTGAAGGTTCTGTGCGAGGGTCCGCTTCGATTCGGATATCGGAGTGTCCCGCATGTTCAGTTTGCGTCGGCAGCGTCACGTTTCTGACGCGGTCGCAACCCCGGTCATAACGCCTGCGCCGTCCACGATTCCGGCGGCGGCGCTGGTCGTGGAACCTCTGCGTCCCGAACCCGAATCGACCGTCGATCGCGAGTGGCTGTCGCTCCTGGCGCGCCTGTCTGCCTCCGCCTCCGACGCCGGGACCTCCATCGGCTGGATGACCCACGACGCCTCCGGCACCGCCGAGCAGGCCCGTCTGATCGCGGCAGCGAGCGAGGAACTCGCCGCGACGACGGGGGAGATCGCCGCCCGCTCCTCCTCGGCGGCCGAGACTGCCGAGACGGCCCGGGCCGGTATCGTCACCTGCGTGGGCGACCTTCACCGCGCCACCGAGGGCATGCGCGGGATCGAAGAGGGGACCGAAGAGATCGGCAGCCGGCTCGACAGCTTCTCGACCGCCGCCCTGCGGATCGAGGAGATGGCCGGCACCATCGCGGCGATCTCGGCCCAGACCAATCTGCTGGCGCTCAACGCCACCATCGAGGCGGCACGGGCCGGCGAGGCCGGCCGCGGCTTCGCGGTGGTCGCCGCGGAGGTCAAGACGCTGTCGGCGCAGACCGCCAAGGCGACCGACGAGATCCGGGCGCGGGTCAGCGGCCTGCGCGAGGAGATGGCGGCGATGCAGGCCGCGGTGACCCGCAGCCGCAACGCGGTCGAGGCCGGCGCCTCCGCGATGATGCGGGCCAATGCCCGCGTCGAGGCCGAGAGTGGCGCCGTGGCGAATGTGGCGGCGCAGATGCGCGAGGCCTCGGAGATCCTCGGCCAGCAGATGCAGGCCACCGGCGACATCGCCCAGAATGTCGGCCGCATCGCGGAAGGCACCGACAAGGCGCGCCGGGAGATCGGTGATGCCCTGGCGCAGTTGAGTCGGATCGAGGATCTGGGGCGTACCCTGCTCGATCGCCAGATCGGGACCAGCGCGGATCAGCAAGTGATCCGCCTTTCGGCGGATTGCGCGGCCTGGCGCCGCGCGATCGCGGCGACCCTGGTCGGGATGCGCTCGACCGACACGCCGCCGGAGGGGATCCCCGCCGATTCGACGCGCGCCGCCGCCATCGAGCGGCCGCTGGCGCAGGCCCGCGAACAGGCAGCCGCCCTGATCCGCCACGTGCGCAGCCAGGCCTGGGATCAGGCGACCACGGCCTTCGTCGCCTTCGAGGCGGCCGTGAAGGAGGCCCGGTCGGCGATCGAGGCCTGAGACCCGGGCCGGTTCCGGGACCGCCGCGTCGCGGGTCGTCTTACGGCGTGATCAGGCGGTCCAGGCGCATCCGGGTAATCTGGGCGACCTCCTCCAGCGCGGTCGCTTCCTCGACCGCCGGATCCCGGCCGAGCCGAGCCTCGAAGATGGACCGGATCTCGGCCCGTCCCCGGCCTCGCACGGCGATGATGAACGGGAAGCCGAAGCGCGCCCGGTAGGCGGCATTCAGGCGGTCGAAGACTTGCGCGTCGGCCTCGCCCATGCGGTCGAGGCCCGCACTCCCCTGCTCGCTCGCGGAATCCGCGGTGAGGCTGCGGGCGCGGGCCTCGGGCCCGGCGAGTTCCGGATGGCCGTTCAGGAAGGCGCGGCGGGTTTCGACGGGGGCGGCACGCACCGCCGCCATCATCGCCGCGTGCAGATCCGCGATGTCGGCGAAGGGCCGCCGGGCCCAGGCGGCCCGAGCCACCCAGGGCGCATGCTCGAAGACGCTGCCGAGGAGCGCCTCGAAGGCCGGCGCATCCATGTCGTTCAGGGCGGCGAGACCGGTCACGCGACCGGTCCTGCGTTGGCACCGGGCCGGGCTCGGGCAGCGGGGACGGAGGGCTTCAACGGGGACTCCTGTCGCACGGGTGAGCGGACGGCCCGTTGCGGTGGAGACCGGGCCTTCGGGGCCGAAGGTTTCTCACGGCGCGCGACCGCGCAAGGCCCAGCCCAGATCGCGCCCTGCGCGTTGCACGGCCATGCGGGCGATCCCCCGCGACCTTGTGGTGGTCCTCCGCCGATCTCGCACAAGCCGGCCCCGCCGACCAGATGCCGCGCCCCGGGGGCTGTCATCCCGCGCCGCCTGGTCGATGGCGGATGATGCCCCGGTCTCGCTAGACCGCCGCTCAGGCCGGCGGCGAACCGGATGCCGGATGGTTCGGCCGATCCGCGCTCTTCCGGCGCTCCCGCTCCTTGCGCAATTCCCGCTCGGCCAGCAGCCAGAACTCGATCTCGAAACCCTCCGGCCGGTGGTTGCGCTCCCAGAGTTCGTAGGCCCGCTCGCGGATCTGCTCGAACGTGAGGGCATCGGGCGACCGGGCCGGAGGCTGGGTTACAGCGTCGTCGGATCCGGACGAGGGCCCGGGCTCGACCGACGGCGTCACCGCCGCCGGAAGCTCCGGGGGCGGTCGGAAATCGGGGGGCACGTCCACGATGCCACCGCGCTCAGGAGGCCGGCTTGTCGAGATAGGCGGCCACGCTCGTGATCCGGCTTCCAACCATGGTCACAGCCTTGCGCAGCCGCTCCTCGCTGACGCCGAAGCGCTGTGCCCACTCCTCGCGGATGGCGCGGTCATAGATGTCGATATGCGTCTTGCCTCTGAATTCGGTGGACATTCTGTGCCCGCTCCGGTTCGCCGTGAGCCGCGGACATGCCGGGCTCTCCGCAAGGACAACCGGGGTCGAAGCCTTCGGTTGCGGCCGGTCGCACGGCGAGCGCCGCCGGCTCGCGGACCGTATCCCGTACCGGGTCGACGTGCCTAGTGGACGGGTCGGAGCTGCGGGCTGATCGGGTGCCGGAGCATCGATCCCGTCGCCTGCTGCTTCAGCTGAAACAGGCCGGGATCGCGACCTTCACCGCGCGTCCGCTCCACGCCCCTCCGCCACCGCCTCACAGGCGAAGGGTGACGGCGGCGCCTCGACGCCGCGCCAGCGGCCATAGGTCCAGGGGCGGTACCACGCTGCCCCCGCGGGCAGCTGCTCCGGCACGAGATCGATCCCGTGGGTTCCGAACGGGCCGCAGCGGCAGATCCGGGCGACGCCCATCCAGCCGCCGGGCCAGACCCCGTGCCGGGCGATGGCCGTGTCGGTGTATTCGGAGCAGCTCGGCCAATGACGGCATTGGCGGCCGATCAGACCCGACAGGGTGAGCTGATACAGGCGGATCGCCCAATGGGCGGCGCGCCGGACCATGCCCTCAGGCGGCCCGTCGCTTGGCGGCGATCTGATCGAGGGCGTCCACCACCGCGTCGAAGGTCAGGAGCGTCGAGGCATGGCGCGCCTTGAACGCCCGCACCGGCTCCAGCACCGCGAGGTCCGCCCAGGCGCCGTCGGGCGCAGGCCCGTTCTCCTTGAGCATCGCCCGCATGGTCTCGCGGACGCTGCGCAGCTCCTCTGCCGTGGTGCCGACCACGTGCCGGCCCATCAGCGACGAGGAGGCCTGCCCCAAGGCGCAGGCCCTCACCTCGTGGGCGAAATCCGTCACCCGGCCGTCCTCGCCGAGGACGAGGTCGACCGTCACGGTCGAGCCGCAGAGGCGGGAATGGGCGGTGGCGCTGGCATCCGGGTTCTCCAGCCGACCGAGCCGGGGGATATCGGCGGCAAGTTCCAGGATACGGCGGTTGTAGATATCGTCGAGCATCGGGTCCTCAACCGGAGGCGTCAATCCCATCGGGACTCTGCCGCGTGCATCGCGCATTGCGCGTTGCCCCGCGAACGATGATATAGGCGCCGTACGGTCGCTTCGCGAGGAGGCGGGCCGTCGACCAGGGTCGCGCCCACGGCCACGGTGGTGCTCACGGCTTTAGACCATCCCGGGGCGCCGGCTTGAAACCTTTTCGAGCCCGGGAACTTCCCTCGAACGCCCGACCCGATCCGACGATGTACGCAAAGCCCGACAGCACCCCGATGAAGTCCCGCATCGCGCGGGCCGGAGATGCCATGGATGCCGCGCTCAAATCCTTGTCCTACCAGGGCGATGGCCAGGGTTTCGGCCGGAACGGGAGTGATGGGCAAGGGCTGAACGGCATGCGCAATGACAATCGGCCGGTGGATGACGGGCGTCCCATCGAGGTCGCGCCCGAGCCGGCTTCCGCCACCCGCGTCCCGGACGGGATCGAGACCGGCCGCCCGAGCCGCGCCGAGGCCGAGGCCGCCGTGCGCACGCTCCTGCGCTGGGCCGGCGACGATCCGACCCGCGAGGGCCTGCTCGACACGCCGGCCCGGGTGACCAAGGCCTACGAGCAGCTGTTCGGCGGCTATGGGGTCGATGCCGAGAAGCTCCTCGAACGCGTCTTCGAAGAGGTCGAGGGCTACTCGGACATCGTGCTGGTGCGCGACATCCCGTTCCACTCCCATTGCGAGCACCACATGGTGCCGTTCATGGGCCTCGCCCACATCGCCTACTACCCGACCCGGGGCGTGGTCGGCCTGTCGAAGCTCGCCCGCGTGGTCGACACCTTCGCCCGCCGCCTGCAGACCCAGGAGACGATGACCGCCCAGATCGCCGACGTGATCGAGAGCATCCTCAAGCCCCGCGGCGTCGCCGTGATGGTGGAGGCCGAGCATCTCTGCATGGCGATGCGCGGCGTCCAGAAGGCCGGCGTCTCGACCATCACCAGCCAGTTCCGCGGCGTCTTCAAGGACAATGCCAACGAGCAGGTCCGCTTCCTGACCCTGGTGCGCGGCGGCGCCAAGTAGCCTCAGGCGACGACCTGCCCATGACTGCCCGCGACATCGCTTTCGCTCCCCCCGGCACCCGCGCCGAGGTCGAGGAAGGTACGGCCCTCACGCCCCGATTCGACCGCGACGGGCTCGTCGCCTGCATCGCGGTGGACGCGCAAGACGGGCGGGTGCTGATGCTCGCCCACATGAACGCCGAATCGCTGGCGCGCACGCTCGAGACCGGCGAGGCTTGGTACTGGTCGCGCTCGCGGGGCGAACTCTGGCACAAGGGGGCGACCAGCGGTCAGATCCAGCGCGTGGTCGAGATGCGGGTCGATTGCGACCAGGACGCCCTGCTGATCCGCGTCGAGGTCGGGGGCGACGGCGGCTGCTGCCACACCGGCCGGCGGGACTGCTTCTACCGCAGCGTCGTCCGTGAGGCGGACGGCCAGGTCGTCCTGAAGGCCGCCGGGCGATGAACCACCCTCTTGCCACACGGTGGCAAGACGAATCCGCCGATCCCCATTTCCTTCCCGGAACCGTCGAGCCGGTCCGGCCGTCGCCGAGTGCCGGACCGCGGGTCGGGCTCGCGCTCGGCGGCGGCTCGGCCCGGGGCTGGGCGCATATCGGGGTGATCCGTGCCCTCGAGGAAGCCGGCATCCATCCGACCGTTGTGGCGGGCTGCTCCATCGGCGCGGTGGTCGGCGCCTGCTACGCGGCCGGGCGCCTCGACCGGCTCGAAGCCTTCGCCCGGGCGCTGACCCGGCGCCGCGTCGTCGGGCTCATCGATCCCCGTCTGCCGGGCTCCGGCCTGATCGCCGGCAACCGCCTGCGCCAGCGCCTCGCCGCGGATCTCGGCACGCGCCGCATCGAGACGCTGCCCATCCGCTTCGGCTGCGTCGCCACCGAGTACGGCACCGGCGACGAGATCAGCCTCACCGAGGGCCCGGCGGTGGATGCGGTGCGCGCCTCCTACGCGATTCCCGGCCTGTTCCCACCGGTGGCCCACGCGGGCCGCGTGCTGATGGACGGGACTCTGGTCAACCCGGTGCCGGTGGCGTTGGCCCGGGCGCTGGGTGCCGACCTGGTCATCTGCGTGAACCTCAACGGCGATACCGGCGGTCCGGTGGTGCGCGAGGCGCCGCACCCGCCCCCGCGCCGGGGCCTTCTGCAGGTGGTGCGCGGACGCCTGCCGGGTTTCGACCGTCCCGAGCCCGAGCTCGTCGTACCGGGCATCGCCCGGGTGGTGCTCGACGCCTTCAACACCACCCAGGATCGGATCTCGCGGGCGCGGCTGGAACGCGACCCGCCGGACGTCGCCATCGGCCCGGATCTCGGCGCCTTCGGGCTGTTCGATTTCCACCGCGCCGCGGAGGGCATTGCTCTGGGGCACCGCGCCGCCCGGGCCGCCCTGCCCCGGATCCGCACTATGCTGGAAGGTGCCGCGGCTCGGGCGTGAGGCTGTCGGGACCCGATCCAGCCCGCCTGCGTGCCCGCCCGTCATCCGGCTGTCGCGACCGCCTGCGATGGGCGCCCTGCATACTGGAGGGCTTCCAATGTATACGAGTCGCCGTCAGATCCTGCTGTCCGGGGGCGCGAGCCTCGTCGGGCTGGCCTCCGGCCTCGGGCGCCCCGGCCTGAGCCGTGCCGCCGACCGGCCGGTCCTCACACACGGCCTGCAATCGGGCGATGTCGGCACCGACTCGGCGGTCGTCTGGGCGCGCTCCGACCGGCCCGCCCGGGCGATCGTCGAATGGGCGACCACCGAGAGCTTTTCCGACATCCGCGGCGGCGTCTTCGCCGACGCCCTGCCCGAGACCGATGGCACCGTGAAGGTGGCCCTGACCGGGCTGCCGGCCGGCCAGGACGTGTTCTACCGGGTCCGCCTCCAGGACATCGCCGCCCCGACGATCGTCGGACCGGCTCAGATCGGCCGGTTCCGTACCGCGCCGGCGGACAGGCGCACGGTGTCGTTCTGCTGGTCGGGCGACACGGCGGGCCAGGGCTGGGGCATCGACGAGGCCCGCGGCGGCATGACGATCTACTCGGCCATCCTGAAGAACCGGCCGGACTTCTTCATCCATTCCGGCGACACGATCTACGCCGACGGGCCGATCCAGTCCGAGGTGAAGCTCCCCGACGGCAGCCTGTGGCGCAACCGGGTCACCGAGGAGGTGGCCAAGCCCGCCGAGACGCTCGCGGAGTTCCGGGGCCGGCACAAGTACAACCTCACCGACCGGAACGTGCTGGCGATGAACGCCACCGTGCCGATCCTGGCGCAGTGGGACGACCACGAGGTCACCAACAACTGGTGGCCGGGTGAACCCCTCACCCGGGCCGAGCACCTCAAGAAGAAATACTCCGACCCGAACGTCCTGGCCCTGCAGCTGCGGGCGGCCAAGGCGTTTCACGAGTACATGCCGATGCGCTTCGAGCCGGCGGAACCCGGCCGGGTCTACCGCAAGATCGCCTATGGCCCGCTGGTCGACGTGTTCATGCTCGACATGCGCTCCTACCGGGGCCCGAACGGCGAGAACAAGCAGACGGAGTACGGCCCCGAATCCCACTTCCTCGGGCCGCAGCAACTCGCGTGGCTGAAGCAGGCGCTGCTCGACTCCCGCGCGACCTGGAAGGTGATCGCCGCCGACATGCCCCTTGGCCTCGTGGTGACCTACGACGTCGACCGGAATTTCGGCTCGGAGGCGGTGGCGCAGGGCGACGGGCCGCCCCTGGGGCGCGAACTGGAGATCGCCGACCTCCTGCGCTTCATCAAGAGCGCGGGGATCCGCAACACGGTCTGGCTCACGGCCGACGTGCACTACACGGCCGCCCACTACTACGACCCCAACAAGGCGCAGTTCCAGGATTTCGACCCGTTCTGGGAGTTCGTCTCCGGCCCGCTGCACGCGGGCACCTTCGGGCCGAACGCCCTGGACAACACGTTCGGGCCGCAGCTGCGCTTCGTGAAGGCGCCCGACAAGGGTCAGGTGAACCTGTCGCCGGCCGCCGGCTACCAGTTCTTCGGCCACGTGGCGGTGGACGGTCGGACCGAGCAGATGACCGTGACCCTCAAGGACGCGGCCGACACCGACCTCTGGCACGTCACCCTCGATCCCATGAAGGCGTGAAACGGACCGCGGGCGATCATGGGCTTGAGCTGTCGGCCCGCTCGTCCGTCGACGCGGAGGCGCGCAGGTCCCCTCTCCCATGCGGGAGAGGGCGCGCGTCGCGCTCCGGCACCGCCGGCCTGCTCTGAACCGGTGAAGCCCGGGGGCGGAGGGCGCGAGAGACGTGAGGCTTCGCGCCCCTACGCCATCGTGATGTAGTCGCGCAGGGCCTGCTGCTCGGCCTCGACGGAGGCGATCTTGCGCGCCACCACGTCGCCGATCGAGACCAGGCCGATCAGCCGCCCGTCCTCGCAGACCGGCACGTGGCGGAAGCGCCCGTCGGTCATCAGCGCCATGACCTCCTCGATCGTGGTGCTCCGACCGCAAGTCGTGACCGCGGTGGTCATATGGGCCGAGACCGGCGCGTCGAAGGCCGAGCCTCCGTGCCGGGCCAGCGCACGCATGATGTCCCGCTCGGAAATGATGCCCGCCACCGTCCCGTCGGCATGGGCGGCCACCAGGGCACCGATCCGCTTGTCGGCGAGGATCTGGATCACGTCCTCCAGGGTCTTGTCGGGGCTCACGGTGACGACGGAGCTTCCCTTCTCGGCGAGGATGCGTGCGACGGTCATGGCTCTCTCCCTTGTGACGCGTCCGGTACGCCGTCAGCCCGCGGCGCCCTGATTGCGTTCTCGGCCGGGTTGGGCCCGGCGCGTTCACATTGTGGCGAGTGTGTGACCGATCCGGCCGGATGGCAAGGTGCTCAGTGCCGCCGCGGCTCCCGAGGGTCGACGAGGGGGAACAGGAAGAAGCCCGCGATGAAGCCGCCGAGATGCGCGTCCCAGGCGATGGCGGCGTTCTCGCCGACCAGCGGCATGCTGACGAGGCCGAAGAGCAGGTTGGTCAGGAGCCAGATCACCAGGAACGACACGGCCGTCCGGTTGCGCAGCAATTCGGGGATCGTCTCGGCGGGCCGGGCCGGCGGCACCTGCCAGGCCGGCGCGCCGTAGCCGGAGACCGGCGGCTGGAACACGAAGCGGGCGGCGGCCGCCATCAGGGCCGAGATCCCCGCCGAGGCGCCGACCAGCGGCCCGGCGCCCAGGGGATCGATCAGGATGTGGAACAGGCCCCCGGCCGCGGTGCCGGCAAGGGCGAGGACGCACCAGCGCAGGGCGCCGCAGCGGCGCGCCACCGGGGCGCCGAAGGCCGCGAGCCAGACGCTGTTGAAGATCACGTGCATCCACGAGCCGTGCAGCAGCGCGTAGGTGACGAGCGTCCAGGGCTGGAGGGCGTGCTCGCCCACGATGTAGCGGGCGAAGGCCTCGCGGGCCGCCTCAAGGCTGGGATCGCCCGTATCGGCGGCCGCGCGGATCACCTCGGTGGCTTGGCCGGGATCGAACCAGAGGGTCCAGCGCGCCGGGATCAGCGCCAGATCGAGGACGAGGCGGATGTCCCAGGTGTCCGGCAGCAGGAACTCGCGCACCGCCTGGATCGCCAGAAGAAGCCCGATCGCGAGGGTGACAACCCCCGGCATGTTGAACACGGGCACGCGGCTCTGCCGCGGAAAGTCGGGGGAGGCATCCATCGCGGCACCATGTCGGGGCGCGGCGCGACTGGGCAAGCCCCGGCGACGTATTGAAGCTCGCAAAGACGCAGAGGATACCAGTCCATCACACGGCGCCCATCTGTCTTCGCACCGGTTCCGCCCCGGATGACGGCTGAGCGCCGCGCGGGGTGCGACGATTGTGTCGCCGGCCCTGACGCGCTAACCCCCGGGCCGCGCGTCGCCGGTCGGTCCAGCGATGCGCGGACGCACCGGGCCGGCACGGCCCATGCGCCCAGACGCGGTGAGCGCCCGGATCGGCCCGTCACACCCGCGCGGATGTGCCAGAGTGATCCGGGGATGAACCACAGGCGTTGAGAATCGGGACACCGATGAAACATCCCACCAGCCGCATGCTCCACGCCTACTGGGAGCGCCTGCGCGGAGAGCGGGCTGCTCCGGAGCGCGCCGAGATCGAGCCGGGCGAGATCCGGCACCTTCTCGCCGACAGCCTGATTTTGGAACTCGACATGCTCGCCCGTTCCGCGACGATCCGGCTCGCAGGGACGCGGGTCTGCGCCCTGTATGGCCGTGAACTGAAGGGTGAGCCCTTCGCCCGGCTCTGGGGCTCCCGGGCCCCGGATCCCTGGCGGATCGTCGAGATCGTCGCCAGCGACACGCTCGGCGTCGTGGCGGGCCTGCGCGGCACGAATGCGGCCGGCGAGGCGGCGGACCTCGAACTCCTGCTCCTGCCCCTGCGCCACCGCGGCCGGACCCAGGTCCGCGCCCTCGGCACCCTGAGCCTCGACGGTGCGCCGCACTGGCTCGGCCTGCGCCCGCTGATGGAAGCCGAGACAACCTCCCTACGCATCCTGCCCAGCCGCCGTCCCGAGGCGGGGCCGCCCGCCCGCACCGCCGTGCGCACGAGCGCCACCTATCCCGGACCGGTGCGCCACGGTCACCTCCTCGTCCACGCCGGCGGACGCGCCTGAGGATTGTATTCATTCGAAGATTCACTGGGATGACGCTCGCTGCCACGAGCGGATCCGCGCGGGAATCCGAGAACACCGTCACGGCGAAAGTCGATCGCGCCCGTCGAGGCAACGTCCGATAGTGAATGCTTCTACAGGGCCGAAACACGCAGAAGCAGGAAAAAAGGGTTTCGTAACAGTCCGAGCTTAGTCTGTACCGGCCTTTATCTCGGCGTAGGACCTATCTCGGAATGATCGCGGTCGCGGCCACCGCCGGAACAGATCGACGCGGGGCGCCCCCCGAGCCGGCGCGCGGTGCGGCCGACCAGCGCCGGCACCAGCGCGTGCGGGTCGCCGTGCTCGGCCGCTACATGCTGGCCGATCGTCGGGAGTACCCCTGCCAGACGGTGGACATGTCGCCGGGCGGCGTGCGGCTGACCTGCGCGGTGCAGGGCGAAGTCGGCGAACGCGTGGTGCTCTACCTGGAGCATATCGGCCGGATCGAAGGCGTGATCGCCCGCCCCTGCGCGGACGGCTTTGCGGTCCAGCTCAACGCCACGCCGCGCAAGCGGGACAAGCTCGCCTCCCAGCTCACCTGGCTGGCCAACCGGGAGATGCTGGGGCTGCCGGAGGGGCGCTCGCACGAGCGTCTCGTCCCGACCAACACGGCCGTGATCCTGCGCGTCGAGAGCGGCCGCGAGATCAGGGCACGCCTCATCGACATCTCGATGTCGGGCGTGGCGATCTCCTGCCCGGTGCCGCTGCCTCTCGGCGCCGCCGTCACGGTGGGCAGCACGCCGGGGCGGCTGGTCCGCTATTTCGAGGGCGGCTTCGGCGTGCAGTTCCTGCTGCCCCTCTCCCCCGACCGCTTCCATGCCGGGATGACGCTGTAGCGCGTCCCCGGCCGGACCACCCCGCGCTCAGATCTTCCTGGCGAGCTGCGCAGCGACCTCGTCGGCCGGCCGGGTCAGGTCGAGGGCGCCGAGGAAGTGGTTCTGCGCGTCCATGATGTACACCAGGGCGGTATGCTCCATCGTGTAGTCGCCGTCCTTGGCCGGCACCTTGCGGGCATAGGCCCGGTACGCCTTCTCGGTGGCGGTGACCTGCTCGGGGGTCCCGGTGAGGCCGGTGATGCGCGGATCGAAACTCGACAGGTAGGTCTTCAGGCTCGCCGGATCGTCCCGCTCGGGATCCACCGTGATGAAGGCGACCCGCATCGCCTGGCCCTTCGGCCCGAGGGCGGCCAGCACGGCGGAGATCTGCTGCAGGGTGGTCGGGCAGACATCCGGGCAGTGGGTGAAGCCGAAGAACACGAGATGGGTGGCCCCGGCGAAATCGCGCTCGGTGACGGTGCGTCCGTCCTGGTTCACGAGGGTGAACGGGCCGCCGACGCCGGGTACGCCCACCGGCGCCTTGTCGGGCAGGAACGCGAACACCGCCGCCCCGGTGAGGCCCACGAGGCCGAGGCAGAAGGCGAGAAGCGGGACGAGGGCGCGGCGCATGGGACGGGTTCCGACCTCCGGGGGAGGCCGGCACAGCACACAACGGCGCGCGGAGGCAAGCCGGCGCGGTGCCGCCGGCCGCCCGGCCCCGCGCCGTCGGCGCGGTCAGGGCTTCTGCGCCGGCTCCCCCGCGGGGCTCGCCGGAGCGGCGCCCTTCGGCGGCTCCTTGCCGAGATAGACGTATTCCGGCGCCGCCCGGAGCTGGTCCTTGGTCGTGTCGATCCGTGCCTGAAGGGTCTTGCCGTCGGTGCGGTCGAGCTTGAGCACGGACGGGTCGACCGCGACGTATTTCGAGCCGATCCCCAGGAAGCCGCCGACCCCGATGATCCAGGCCTTCACGGCGCCCTTCTGGTCGAGGACGAAATCGGCGATCTGCCCGATCGTCTCGTTGGCGCCGTTGACGACGCTGGAGCCGATCAGCTTGCTGGCGACCATGTCGTCGGGGGTCTGAGCCACGAAGGTCGGGCGCAGGTTGTCGGCCATGGTGGCGGGTGCGCCGGGAACCGGGGTCGCGGCGCTGCCGCCGTCCGGCTTGGTGCCGTCGGTCTGCGCCGAGGCGGTGGCGAGGCCGGCCAGCAGGAGGGCCGAGGCGAGGAGCGGGGTGCGCATCGGAGCAGGTCTTTCAGACGGGGGCCGAACATGGGGTGGCGCCGCCTCAAGGTTCTGGCGGGGCTTAAGTTCCGCCCGGTCTCGGCGTCGGCGGGGGCCGCCGCGGCGGTTTGCCGGCTGTGCGTCGTCGGCGCGGGCCTTTGACGGCGCGGGCCCCACCCCGCACAAGGCGGGTGTCATGCTCCGCCTCGCCCTCTACCAGCCCGACATTCCCCAGAACACCGGCACGATGCTGCGCATGGCCGCCTGCCTGGGGCTCGCGGTGGAGATCGTGGAACCCGCGGGCTTCGATGTCTCCGACCGGCACCTGCGCCGCTCCGGGCTCGACTACCTCGACCACGTGGCGATCACGCGGCACCGCTCCTTCGCGGCCTTCGCGGCGTGGCGGGCCGAGGCCGGGATCCGGCTCGTCCTCGCAACCACGGCGGGCGCCCTACCCTACACGGACTTCGCCTTCCGCCCGGACGATTGCGTGATGGTGGGACGCGAATCCGCCGGCGTACCGGAGGCGGTGCACGCGGCGGCCGATGCCCGGATCGTGGTGCCGATCCGGGCCGGCCTACGCTCGCTCAACGTCGCGGTTGCGGCCGCGATGATCGCCGGCGAGGCCCTGCGGCAGGTGGGCGGGCCATCGCGGGCGGGCATCTAGAATCTGAACGCGGCCGGATTGGCCGCGCGAACGGCTGCGTTCGACCCGATACCGTCACTCAGCGGACTGTGACGCCATCCCTTAGGCGGACCGTGCGGGCTGCGCGGGGCCGTCGGCAGAGTGATCCGCCCCCCGTGAAGGGGCAGTCCTTTTGGCGCTGCAGCTTGCCGCGCTCCGGGGGATCGCCTTGAGCGGCCCTCACCGACATCCCACCGGATCGCTGTGCCATTGCCGATCAGGCCCGTCCCGCAGGCATCGGTCGGACGAGGGGGCGCCTGCGCCAGGTGCCGCCGCTTGCAGGCCACCAGGAGCCGGCCGTCTCGCCGACATGACTTGCGGATGTGGAGATGGCCCCCTCGGCGACGTGGCGCGGCGGTCCGCCGAGCGCCGGTCGATGCTGCGAAACGGGGCGGCGAAGTCGCGCGGGCCTCGGCCGCGCGCCCGACCGGCGGCCGCGGCCCAGATCTGGCCTCTGGAGTTCGAGCGAAATCAGAATTTCGGAACTGGCAGGATAGGTGAATGTTCTGATAGACGCTGAATAATGTAGTTTCAGGCCGACGCGGCGACTCGCCTGCACGGCCGTGAGGTTCGTCCATGTCCGGATTTGCACTGCGGACGATTGTGTTCGCCGCCGCCGCCGCGGGGAGCATCACCGCCGCTGCGGCGCAGGGCGCGCCGGTGCCGAACGTGAACGACTGCACCTTCATCCGCGACCCGACGGCCCTCCGGGACTGCATCGAACTCTACGAGGGGCAGCGCCTCGCGCCCGGCCCGCGACCGGCTGCGTTTCAGCGGGCGCCGGTGATCGACCGGTCCCTGCTTGAGGCGGCAGGCCCAATCCCGGCGGCGGGGGCATCACGGCGCGGGAAGCGGCGCAGGCTTCGGCAGAGCCGCCAGCCGACCACGCCCGCCCAGGCGGTCCGGATCGAGCAGCTCGCGCCCCCTCAATAGACCGCCTGGACGAGGCAGGTGCGGCCTTCGCCGTTCAGGACCGCGCAGAGGGCCTGCTCGGAGCGCGGCTGCGGGCTCCGTGCCGACGGGCGCTGGGGCCTCGTCCTGGCGGAGCGCGCCGTCGACGGCACGGGCCCGTCGCGCAAGACCGGCTCGGTCCCCAGCAGGGACGCAGGACGCAGGAGCGGGTCGGCGCGGCCGGCCCAGGCAGAGCCGAGACTGCGCGGGGCGAAGAAGGCCAGCGCCGTCCCCGGCAGGGACCGGCCGCTCTGCAGGGCCCACTCCTCCAGGGGGCGGCCCGTAATGCGGATCACGTAGTCGCGCGTCTCGGCGGGCATGCCCGAACGGCCGTCGAGCCATCCGCGCACGCGCTGAGGGCCGGCATTGTACGCGGCGGCCGCCAAACCGAGATTGCCGAAGCGCGCGCGGTGCTCGCGCAGGAGTTCGGCGGATTTCGGAATCGCCTCCACGGGATCGAACGGGTTTCGCAGGCCGCGCTCGGCGGCGGTCCCGGGCATGAACTGGGCGATTCCCTGTGCGCCGACCGGACTGACCGCATAGGGATTGAGGCCGCTCTCCTGACGCAGAAGGCGCAGGAAGAAGTCGGGCGGCAGGTCGTTGGCCGCGGCCGCGGTCGCGATCAGCCGGTCCAGGTCGCCATCACCCCGCGAGAACAGCAGTGACGCGGCATCGATCGGCTGGAACGCGCCCCGATCCAGGACCAGAAGGTCGGCCATGGCCGGACTGATCGCCGGACTGATCGCCGGCCACCGGACCAGGCTGGCCACTGGCCCAATCGGCGGCGGCGCACTTTGCGCGAAGGGTGTGAGGTCGGCCGCATCCGGCGCCATCGGGGCACGCGCGGTGCTCGATGCCCGGGGCGCGATGATCGGGGTCAGGGCGGCGGCCAGCACGAGACAGAGGGCGAGCGGCCCCCGCACGCCCCTGCGGCGGTGGCCGAACCGGAGCGGGCGTGCGACGGGCTCCAGCATGGCGGTTCAGGACTTGACCACCACCGGCCCCACCGGCGCCACCGGCGCCTCTGCGGCCGGAACCTCGAGCGGCGTCGGCTTGTCGCGGGCGAGGTACGCGTCGACCAAGCGCGTCCCGAGCACCGGGTCCCGGAAGCGCCAGAGCTTCTTGCGCGTGCCTTCCATGATCGTCGCGTAGACGGCGAGGTCGATCGCCTCGCGGACGGCCATCTGGGTCGGCTCGTTGCGGGTCACACCCGCCTCGACCTGCAGCAGCTTGGCCACCGCCACGTAGCGGTACGCGTTGGCGTTGAGGGCGACCGAGTAGATCGTCTTCGTCACCGTGACGCTGTTGAGCACCTCGCCGCTCTGCACGGAGACGATGCGCATCGCCACCGTCACCTCGTCGCGCCGGTATTTGGTGTCGCCGCCGATGCCCAGAAGGTTGGCGCCGGCGCCGCCCGTGACGGTGTTGGCATCGTAGCCGATGATGCCGCCCTCCACGATCAGGCCGGCGAACCGGATCGGCGGCAGCGGCTTGGCCTCCACGCCCTCGAATTCCTGGCGCGTGGCCCGGATGAGCTGCCGCTCCTGCAGCAGATTGGCGAGACCGGTGCGCTCCACCACCGAGAACCACTGGCCGCGGCCGGCGCGCCGCAGGGCGTCGACCACGAAGGCGCCCCCGCCCTGCGTGACCGCGCGGGAATATTCCGCGATGTTGTCGTTCGGCTTGTTCTGACCGGTGAGGTCCGGGAAGCTGTAGATCGCGATGTCGACCCGGCGGGTCGGCGGCGGCAGCGTCTCCAGATTGAGGTCGGTGGGCGACGGCGGCGTCACCACCGGGGCCTGGGCGAGCAGCTCCCGCTCCCAGGGGGCGCAGGCGGCGAGGCCCGCACACAGGATGACGGCGCCGACCAGGCTGTTCAGAAGGCTACGCACGGGCAACGCCGTCTCCGTTCCGGTCCGCATGCCGGTCCGCCGCGTCCGCTCGCGCGGCACAGGTCGGCGAAGCCGGCCGCCAAGGATGATCGGTTTCCATCGTCCTGCGCCCGGCTTCAGGGCGCGCCCGAGAGCGGCGTCGTGGCGATCGCGCTGCCGCCGGCCGCCGCCGTCGCCGGGACGACAATGGTGGTGGTCGACTGGCCGTCGAAGATCTGGAGCTGGATGTTGGTCCCCAGACGCTGGAACGTGACCTGGGATCCGCCGAAGCTGTAGCTGCCGCTCTGCTGGGCGTTCTCGCCGAAGAGGGCCTGGGTGATCTGGTTCGCCAGCGAGCTGTAGATCTGCGTCTGCAACTGCTGGGCGAAGATCTGACCGGGGGTCTTGGTGTTGGCGTTGCTCTGGGCCGCCGAGAACAGCTGCTGGTCGCGCTGGGCGGACCGTTGCGCGTCGTTCTGGGCGGCGGCCTCGGCCTGCAGCCAGGCGCCGTTCAGGGGGCTTCCCCCGAAGGACGGGTTGATCGGCTGGTAGACGAGGCTGCTGGCCTGCGCCTCTACGCCCGCAAGGAGAGCCGCGCCGCAGACGAGCGGCCCGAGGAGACGGGACAAGCGCATGGGGTTACCTCCGGGTGACCGAGACGTTGGCGCCGTTGCCGACTTGCGTGATGCTGATCGGCAGGGCGTTGTTGCCCTGCTGCTGCGCCGAGATGGCGTTGTTGTCGCCGCGGACCGTGATCGTCGCGGCCGCGCCGCTGCCGTCCTGCCGGGTACCGACGGTGTTGGAATCGCCGAAGACCGAGACTGTCGACTGATTGTAGGAGCCTGTCTGCTGCTGCGTCACCGTATTGCGCGCGCCGATGATGCTCTGGACCGCGACATTCCCGTAGCCCGACATGTCGATCGTGGAGATGTTGCCTGTTCCGACCTGAAGGGCCCGGGCTTGATTGGCTGCCGGCTGGGGCGGGAGGCTCGGGCTGAGCAGCAGGATGCCGGACTGGTTGCCCAGGATGTAGTCGCTCTCCTGGATCGCCCGCCCCGGAGCACCGGCCGCGGCGCGTTGGGCTAGGGCTTGGATCTGTTCGATCGCGACGCGATCCTGGGCCGCCGCCGAGCCGGCCATGAGCGGGAGGACGAAGAGCAGCACTTGACCTGCGGTCCGGCTGCGGCGCGTGCGGCGCATCATCTGTCCCCCCTGCTTGTTTGGCCCACCTTAAATCAGTGCTATTCGATAACGTACAGCAAAATATCTTATCCACACGGCTTCTAAGCCGGCGTGTGGTGACTATGGCACAATGAATTCTGATAAGAATCGACCCGCTGTCGCCGTTGGCAGCCCATGTCAATGAATCGACGGATAATTTCCCGATAACGAAAAAGTGGTATGTCAACCGACTGACATCGGCGATTATCGATCAGCCGATCAAAGATCGTATATGCTGATATGACCGCAGTTGATCTTGCGCCCGTCGACCAGCACGGACGCGTCGATCCGGAGCTGGCCGTTCGGCAGGACGCTGACGGTCAGATTGCCGACATCCCGGGTTTCGCCGGGGGCGAGGTCGAAGCCACCGCCCTGCTGCATCGTCGCGGTGCCTGCCGGATCCGATTTCCGCACGACCAGGCTGTACCGCCCTGCGGTGCCGCGGGGCGCCTCGACGCGAAGAGCCAGACGCGTCGTTTCGGCCGAGCGGCTCTCGACCACGCGACAGAGGACGGGCGGATCGACGGTGAGGCTGGGCATGATCGAGACTGCGCCTGGGATCGAAGTCGCTGGGATGGCGAGAGAAGGGACGCTCCCGCAGGAGCGCCCCTTCCAGGACACGTCAGACTGGGGATGGGCCTCAGCCCGATCCATTAGTGCTGGCGGATCGTCACGCTGTTGAAGCCGCCGATCTGCGCGAAAGCAGCATTGGCCGAGTTCGCCGACTGCGTGATGGATCCATAATTGCCGAAGCCGTTCTGATAGCCGAAGGCGCCGACAGACGATCCGGTCTGCGTGATCGACGCCTCGTTGCCTCGGCCGATCTGGAGCAGGGCGGCGTAGTTGGTGTTGCCGTTCTGGCTGATGTTGCCTACGTTATAGTCGCCGGACTGGACGATCGCGGCATAGGCGTTGTCAGCTCTGTAGTCTTGCGTGATGCGGGCCCTGTTGTTGTCGCCGTTGAACTGGAAAATGCCCGCGTAGGTGTTCTTCGATCCGGCCTCGGCGGTGATCCACGCCTTGTTCTTGTCGCCGTTCTGCTGGAACTGCGCCACGCCGTTGGTCCCGAGCTGATTCGAGTCGACGGAGTTGGCGATGCCTTGCTGGAACGAGCCGTTGGCGACGCCGATCGTCGGATTGCCGTAGCGATTGCCGGCGATCGTGCTCACGGTGTTGTTCGAGCCGCCCTGCGTGACCTTCAGTTCGTTGAACGCACCGTTCTGCAGAATGGTCTGGGCGCCGTTCGAGACGCCGTTCAGGTTGCTCTCCGACAGATTCGGGACTGACAGGTCGACATTGGTCGAGAGCTTGCCGGCCTTATTGTTCGTTCCGGTCTGATCGACAGCCGCGGAGTTCGATAGACCGCGCTGGATGACGAAGGCTTCGTTCGCGGTAGTTCCAGCGCCCATGACGGGGGTCTGGGACTGCGCCGAGGCGCCTGTCGCAAAGGCCGTCAGACCGGCGACCGCCGCGGACGCCAGAACAACTGACTTGAACATAGATACACTCCCATTTTTATTTATGTGTCCTCTCGAACACAATCTATGCCATCGCAGTCGCTCTATCGTTACAGCGATTTAACGGCTTTTTAAGCGTATCCATAAGCCGATGATGGGTGTCAAGCGTGAGTTAGGCAAAAATCTACAATCTTTACAATTTTCTGGTTTCCTTTTTCAGATGAAGGTGCCGTGAATTCAGTATGAATGGCGCGTCGAAAGACGAACATTCTCAACTGTTTAAAGTGGCCCTGCCGCGATCGCTGACTTAGAATCCATTCCACGGGATAGGCAGTCTTCGTTAGTGCCATCACAGGTCGGTATAGGCGTGTTAAATTGGTCACATCAGTTATGGCTGAAAGTGGTATGTTGCTGGCCAAGCAAGAATGCTCCGAAAGGTGATGTGGGACGGGTCTCACAGGGCCATGCCGCCGTCGCCGCTTAGGATCCGTCGACTGTGCTTGAGCCGAAAGGTTTTCGCGGACGACGAAGAGATCGAATTCACCGCAAGACGAAAAATCGTCTGCGATACGCGTTGGGTGGGAGGCTACGATGAGGCAGCGCGGCCGATCGCTGATGCAGGTCCTGCTCGCCACCGCGACCCTGGGGTCCGTCGGCGCCAACTCGGCCGAGGCTCCGCCCGCGGCCCCGGCCCCGCCGGCAGCCTCACCACAGACACCGCCCGCGCAGCAGCCAGCCTCCGCCAGGGCCGCGTCGACGCAACCGGCGCCCGCCCCCGCGGGCTGCGACGCCACCTGCGTGCGCGCCAACAACGAGATCGCGTCCCAGATCTGCGCGCCGCGGATCGAGGCGCAGGCGCCGACGGATTTCGAGTGGGTCTCGCGGCCCTTCGCCAAGATCTTCCAGCAGGCGGAGGCGCCCGAGGGCGCCGCCACGGTGGTGCGCTATCGGGGGGATTCGATCCGCTTCCTCAGCCCCGCGAAGGAATGGGTGCGGGTGACCTACGAGTGCGGGTTCGATGCGGCCAACCGCTCGGTCGCGTATGTGCGGGTGCGGCTCGGCCGGCTCGACCAGGCGGACGCGCCCGCACAGCCGCCGCAGCAGGTCCGGGCCAATGCTTCGTCCTCGCAGCCGATGGCGCCCCAGGCGCAGCAGCAGGCTGGCCGCGTCGGGGCGCCGGTCCCACGCAGGCTGCTTCCGTCGGAGCCGAGCGAGGTCGAGATCCGGCAGGTCAACCCGCGGATCCGGCAGGCGCAGCCATGATCCCGACCCGGTCCCGGCAAGCCAGGTCCCGGCAAGCCAAGGCCGTCCTGGCCCTGCTGGCCGGCCTCGGTGCGGCCCCCGCCGCCGCGCAGCCGAGCCCGCTCTCGGTGAACGATTGCACCTTGCTGCCGGACCCGGGCGCCCTGCGGCGCTGCCTCGATCAGGCGGAGGGACGCGTGGTGGCGCCCCTGCCGCCGGTCGCGGGGCCGGCCACATCCGAGCGCCCCGAACAGGTGGTGCAGGCCGCGCGCGGCGCCCCGGTCGCCAAGCCCGGCGCCAAGCCCGGCGCCCTGCCGCCGACGGATTTCCTCGGCAACAGGCGGGAGCCCGCACCGCGGGCCCATCCGTCGGGACGGACGGTCATCGATCTCCAGTGACGCCTGCACGGCGTCGATCCGGCGTCGATCCGGCGTCGATCCGGCCGTCACGGCCGCCGGAACGCGGCCTCGAGCGCGTCCGAGACGCTCGACAGGGTCGCGGCGCGGGCGGCGGCGTCGGAGCCGATATGCGGGTCGTGCTGCACGCACGGGGCGGTATAGGTGAACGGCGTGGCGTTCGGGCCCTCCACGAGGGCGCCGTCCTCCGCCTCGCGGATCGCGCAGGCCCGGACCGTCTGCGCGCCCTTGGCGACCACGGGGTGGGCCGGCCCGTTCGGGTTGTCGAAGACGTGCTGCGCGCCGGGATAGACGGTCAGGCCGACATCGGCGCCGGCCGCCTTCAGTCGCTCGGCGTAGGCGGCGCAGGTCGCGGCCGGATTGTAATCGTCGCCGCTGCCCCCGAACATCCGGATCGGCCGGTCCATTAGGGCGGTGTCGTCCCGGAATCGGATCGCGCAGTCGGCATAGACCGGCAGGTACAGGGCGGGGGTGACGCCGGAGCGGTTCCAGGCCGCGTCGAAGCGCTTGAGGCTGGCATACAGCGCAGCCTGGCCGCCGCGCGAGAAGCCCATCACGGCGATGCGCGCCGGATCGACCCGCGGATGCTGGGCCAGCACGCCCAGCGCCCGGTAGATGTCGAGGATCAGGTTCGTGCGCGCGAGGAGACTCTGATCGGTGTTGACGCTGGTCAGGCCCCGGCCGGTGAAGCCGTCGATGGCGAAGGTCGAGATCCCCCGCGCCGCCAGCGCCCGCTGCCAGAACTCGATGTTGCCGCCGAGGCCCCCGGAGCCGTGCATCAGGATCACGGTCGGCAGCCGCTCCGACCCCGGCTTGGCGATGCGCAGGAGCCCGGCGACCGTGACGGGCTTCGCACCCTCGGACGTGCCGGTCAGGAACTGCCGGTCGGTCAGCGTCAGGCTCTCGAAGGGATGCATCTCCACGCGGGCGGCATAGCTGCCGAGATCGGCGACGCCGTCCTGCGCCGGCTCGGCGGAGGCCGCACGCGGGCTGCAGGCCAGGAGGCCGGCCGTCAGGAACAGGATTGATCGCCGCATCGAAACGCTCCACAGCCGCGCGATACCGTATCAGCGGCGCGGCGGCCCTGTCGCGGCGCGCCAGGACGGAACCGGTTTCCCTTCGGCGCCCGGTGTCACGCCCTGGGGCTCCGGCGGTGGGCACCTGGATGCCGACGGAAACGGGACGCTTCGGAGCCGCCGCAGGCCCCTGTCACCGGGCCGTGTCCTTCAACTTCTGTTCCACGGACTGCCTTGCATCGCCCGGAAGCCGCCGCCTACAAGTTTGCCGACTTAAGGCTCGGCCGCGATCGAGCGAGGACATGACGGCGCCGGCCCGAGGCACGGCTCCGCAGGGAGGATACCGCGTGACATTCGCCCGATACGGCGCAGCCCTGGCGCTGCTCTGCGGCTTCGGTTCCCTGTCGCCCGTCAGGGCCGACGCGTGTCCCAACCGCGGCCAGCTCGACGATGCCTATTGCGACGCCGACAAGGATCTCGTCGCCGACGTCCCGGCCAAGACCCGTGACCCGAGCGTCATCGTCTTCGCCTACACGCCGGTGGAGGATCCCGCGGTCTACGAGAACTCGTTCAAGCCGTTCACGACCTACCTCAGCCAGTGCACGGGCAAGCGGGTCGTCTACTATCCGGTCCAGTCGAACTCCGCCGAGATCGAGGCGATGCGCTCCGGCCGGCTCACGGTGGCGGGCTTCTCGACCGGGCCCCTCGGCTTCGCCGTCAACATGGCCGGCGCGGTCCCGTTCGCCGCCAAGGGCACCGAGAAGGGGTCTGAGGGCTACAACCTGATCGTCGTGGTGAAGGCGAGCAGCCCGTACAAGACGCTGGCCGACCTGAAGGGCAAGCGCGTGGCCCACACGGCGCCGTCGTCGAATTCCGGCAACCTCGCCCCCAAGGCCCTCTTCCCCGAGCAGGGGCTGAAGCCCGGCGAGGATTACAAGCTGATCTATTCGGGCGGGCACGACAAGTCGGCTTTGGGCGTCGGCACCGGCGACTACGACGCCGCCCCGGTGGCCTCGGACGTGTTCTACCGGATGGTCGCCCGCGGCACGATCAAGGGCGACGCTTACCGGGTGATCTACACGAGCGAGAAGTTCCCGACCTCGGGCTTCGCCTATGCCCACGATCTCAAGCCGGACCTCGCCGAGAAGCTGAAGCAGTGCTTCTACGATTTCCGCTTCCCGCCCGACATGGTGAAGGATTTCGAGGGCGACGACCGGTTCGCGCCGATCACCTACCTCAAGGACTGGGCGATCGTCCGCAAGGTCGCGGAGGAATCCGGCACGCCGTACAACAAGGTCGCCTACGAGCGCGAGGCCGCCCGCGAGGCCGAGGCCGCCCGCAAGAAGGCCGCGGACGCGCCCAAGCCGTGATGCAGGCTGTGACGGCGGGAAGCGCGATGCGCGCGGTCAAGGACGGACCCGACGGCGATCCCCGGGCGGAGGATCCCCGCGCCCTGGTGATCCGCGGGCTGACCAAGGAATACCGGCCCGGCCAGCCGGTCCTGAAGGGCATCGACCTCGTGGTGCCCGGCACCGGGCTCACGGCGATCATCGGGCCGTCCGGCACCGGTAAGAGCACCCTGATCCGCTGCATCAACCGGCTGGTCCAGCCGACCGCGGGGCAGATCCTGTTCCGCGGCGAGGACCTCGCCCGGCTCTCCGGCCCCGCCCTGCGCCGGGCGCGCCGCCGGATCGGGATGGTGTTCCAGGAGTACAACCTGGTCGAGCGCCTCTCGGTGATGGAGAACCTGCTCTGCGGCCGCCTCGGCTACGTGCCGGCGTGGCGCGCGTGGCTGCGCCGCTTCCCCGAGGCCGACATCGCCCGCGCCTTCGACCTCCTCGACGCGGTCGGCCTGTCGGGCTTCGCCACCCGCCGGGCCGACGCCCTGTCGGGCGGCCAGCGCCAGCGCGTCGGCATCGCCCGGGCGATCATGCAGGAGCCCGAGATCGTGCTCGCCGACGAGCCGACCTCGTCCCTCGATCCGAAGAGCTCCGTGGAGATCATGGAGATCCTGTCCCGGCTCGCGGCCGAGCGCGGCGTGCCGGTGGTGGTCAACATCCACAACGTGGCGCTCGCCCAGCGCTTCGCGGCGCGGATCGTCGGCATGTCGGGCGGGCACGCGGTCTATGACGGGCCGCCCGACCGGCTGAGCGAGGCCGACCTGCGCGGCATCTACGGCGGCGAGAACTGGCTCGAATGATTCCGACCGCCCGACCGGCCTCCTCCGACGCCGCCGGCCGCGTCGCGTTCCGGCCCAACTGGACCGCCCGCGCCGGCTGGGCGCTCCTCGCCCTCTACGCGGTCTACGCGGCGACCCAGCTCGGCTTCTCCCCCGAGCGCTTCGCCGGCGGCCTCGCCCACGGGCAGCAGTTCCTGGCCCGGATGTTCCCGCCGAACTTCTCCCGCTGGGAGCTGATCCAGTCGGGCATCCTCGAGAGCCTGCAGATCGCCGTGATCGCGACGGTGATCGGCATCGCGGTCGCCCTGCCGATCGGCTTCCTGGCGGCCCGCAACCTGATGCCGCCCTGGGTGACGTGGCCGACCCGCATCCTGATCGCGCTCTGCCGGTCGTTCCACCCGATCATCGTGGCGATCCTGTTCGTGAAGGCGATCGGCTTCGGGGCGCTCGCCGGCGTCATGGCACTGATCGTCGCCTCGGTGGGCTTCATCGCCAAGCTGTTCGCCGAGGCGATCGAGGAGATCTCCCTGAAGCAGGTCGAGGCGGTGCGGGCGACCGGTGCCGGCTTCCTGTCGACCCTGATCATGGGCGTGCAGCCGCAGGTTCTGCCGCGCTTCATCGGCTTCGCCACCTACCAGCTCGATTCCAACCTGCGGAACTCCACCATGGTGGGCATCGTCGGCGGCGGCGGCATCGGCGCGACGCTGTTCACCGCCTACCAGCGCTTCGACTTCGACGTCGTGCTGGCGATCCTGATCGTCATCGTCGCCCTGATCATGGTGGCCGAGATCGTCTCCGGCTGGGCCCGCAAGGTGTTCCAGTGAGCGTCGCCCTCGCCCCCGCTTCCGCCGGCCCGCGCCACTGGCAGCGCTTCCCCCTGTGGAAGCGGCTGGCGCGGCTCGCCTTCACGCTCTGCGCGGTGGCGGCCTTCGTGGCGAGCCTGCGCACCATCGAGGTGATCCCGGAATTCCTCTACGACGCCCCCGAGCAGCTGGCCGACCTGTTCGGCCGGATGTGGCCGATGGATGCCGGCTATGTCGGGCCGACCCTGCGGGCGCTGGTGGAGACGCTCCACATCGCGACGCTCGGCACCCTGATCGCCATCGCGATCGCGGTGCCGATCGGGCTGATGGCGGCCCGCAACGTCACGCCCAACCGCGCGCTGAACCTGTTCGCGAAGTTCGTGTTCGTGACCTCGCGCTCGGTGAATTCCCTGGTCTGGGCGCTGCTGTTCGTGGCGGTGTTCGGCCCCGGCCCCCTGGCCGGGACCCTGGCGATCGCGCTCCGCTCCGTCGGCTTCACCGGCAAGCTGTTCGCCGAGGCGCTGGAGGAGGCCAATCGCGGCTCGATCGAGGCCCTGCAGGCCGCGGGCGCCGGCCGGCTCTCGACGCTGCTGCTCGGCTACTGGCCGCAGGTGAAGCCGGCCTTCTGGTCGATCGCGCTGTTCCGGTGGGACATCAACATCCGCGAATCCGCCGTGCTCGGGCTGGTCGGCGCGGGCGGCATCGGCGTCGCGCTCGATACCGCCCTGAACCTGCTCTACTGGGATCAGGTCGCCGTGGTGCTCGCCGCGATTTTCGGCGTCGTCATCCTGGCCGAGATCGTCGTGACGGCGCTCCGCGCCCGGACGCTCTGAGGGGGCCTCACCGCCCCAGCGACATGCCGAGGGGCGGCGCGACCTCCGGCGGCAGCGGCGAGACGTAGCCGGACGCGCCGACCCGGCGGGCGAGGTCCGCCTTGGCGGCGTCGCGCAGGGCCGCGTCGGTCACCGCCCGGGCGCCGGTGGCGGCCATCGCCTTGGCGACCTGCACCATCGCCTTGTGGGCCGCCGGGGTCTTGCCCTGCGCCACCACCTGCCAGGTGTGGAACGGCGTGCCGATCGCCACCGTGGGTGCGTGGGCCTGGACGGTGGGCACCACCCAGCTCACGTCGCCGACATCCGTGGAGCCGACCGCCGGGTTGCGCGGCGCGTCGAGGGGCACGAGGAAATCGGCGAGCGGCGCCTCCGTGCGGGGCATGCCGATGGCGCGGAACACGGCGTCGATGTCGCCGTCGGTCAGCGTCGACCGGATCTTGCCCGCGAAGTCCCGGTCGGCCTCGTCGAAATGCGGCGGCCCGAGCTCCTCCATCACGCCGTGGAGCGCTTGCTCCAGGGGATCGTTGCCCAGCAGGTTCGACACCGCGCTGACGATTCGCACCTCGAGGGCGGTCTCGGTCATCAGGGCGGCGCCCTCGGCGATCTTCTTCACCCGCTCGACCAGCGCCAGCATGCCCGGCAGGTCGCGCGCCCGGATCGAGTAGCGCACCGTGGCGCCGGCCTGGACGACGTTGGGGGCGATGCCGCCGGCGTCGAGATAGGCGTAGTGGACCCGCGCGTCGGACGGCATGTGCTCCCGCATGTAGTTCACGCCGACGCTCATCAGCTCGACGGCGTCGAGCGCCGAGCGCCCGAGATGCGGGGAAGCCGCCGCGTGGGCGGTGCGCCCGGTGAAGACGAAATCCGCCCGGGTGTTGGCGAGCGCCACCGGCGGCGCCACCTCCCAGAAGCTGCCCGGATGCCAGGAGATCGCGATGTCGGCATCCGCGAAGGCGCCGGCGCGGACCATGAACGCCTTGGCGGCGCCGCCCTCCTCGGCGGGACAGCCGTAGTAGCGCACGCGGCCGGGGGTGCCGGTCTCGGCGAGCCAGTCCTTCAGGGCGGTGGCGGCGAGCAAAGCCGCCGAGCCGAGGAGGTTGTGGCCGCAGCCGTGGCCGTGGCCGCCCGCCTCCACCGGCCGGTGCTCGGCGACGCCCGCCTCCTGCGACAGGCCCGGCAGGGCGTCGTACTCGCCGAGGAAGGCGATGACCGGCCCGCCTTCACCGGCCTCGCCCATCACGGCGGTGGGGATGCCGGCGACCTGCTCGGTTACCCGGAAGCCCTGGTGGCGCAGCTCGGCGACGTGCTCGGCGCAGGAGCGCGCTTCCGTGTAGCAGACCTCCGGCATGCCCCAGACCCGGTCGGACAGGGCGATCAGCCGCTCCGTCTGCGCGTCGACGTGGCGCCACACGGTGTTGCGGTTGTCCATCGTGTCGTCTCCCGGAAGGTCGCGCGTCGCGTTCGCGCCATCATAGCGGGCTCCGCGCCGTCATCGCGAGCGCAGCGAAGCGACCCAGGGCTGCGCACGGTCAGGGGACGTGGCGCTGCTGGATTGCTTCGCTGCGCTCGCAAAGACGGCGGCGTCGCGCTGCTCGGCTCGGTGCGGCAGGAAAGGGACTGGCATGCAGGGCCGGGGCCATGCTGTGCACGAAGCGAACCTTCCTCAACACGTTTCAGTTGAACCGTCACTGGCCCGCCCCTTGCCAAGGCCGCCACCGGAATGTTGCTGTGCCGCGTGGCGGTCAACGGGATGCGTACATGGACGAGCGGGATCTGCGCGGCCTCATCGGGCAGGTGAAGGGCGGCCGCCTGTCGCGGCGCGCCTTCGTGCAGCGGATGGTGGCTTTCGGCCTCACCGCGCCCATGGCCGGGCTGATGCTGGCCGGGAACGGAGTCGCGATGGCGGCCGATATCCGGGCCGGCTACAAGCCGACCAAGGCCGGCGGCGGCGGCGCCCTGAAGCTGCTCTGGTGGCAGGCGCCGACCCTGATCAACCCGCATTTCGCCATCGGGACCAAGGACCAGGACGCCTCGCGGATCTTCTACGAGCCGCTCGCCGCCTGGGACGCGGACGGCAACCTCGTGCCGGTGCTGGCCGCCTCGATCCCGTCCAAGGAGAACGGGGCGCTCGCCGCCGACGGCCGCTCGGTGGTGTGGACGCTGAAGCCCGGCGTGACGTGGCACGACGGCAAGCCGCTCACCGCCGACGACCTCGTCTTCACCTGGGACTACGCCCGCGACCCCGCCACCGCGGCGGTGACGGCCGGCTCCTACAAGGATTGCAAGGTCGAGAAGGTCGACGACCTCAGCGTCCGGGTGCTGTTCGACAAGCCGACGCCCTACTGGTGCGACGCCTTCGTGGGCATCGTCGGGATGGTGCTGCCGAAGCACCTGTTCGGGCCCTATAGCGGCGCCAAGTCCCGGGACGCGCCGCAGAACCTCGCCCCCGTCGGCACCGGCCCGTACCGATTCGTGGAGTTCCGGCCCGGCGACATTGTCCGCGGGGAGCGCAACCCGGACTACCACCTGCCGAACCGGCCGTATTTCGACACGATCGAGATGAAGGGCGGCGGCGACGCGGTCTCGGCGGCCCGCGCGGTGCTCCAGACCGGCGAGTACGACTACGCCTGGAACATGCTGATCGAGGACGAGGTGCTGAAGCGCCTGGAGACCGGCGGCAAGGGCCGGGTCGACGTGGTCTACGGCGGCAAGCTCGAGTTCCTGCTCCTCAACGCCACCGACCCGAACGTCGAGGTCGACGGCGAGCGCGCCTCGATCACCACCAAGCACCCCGCCTTCTCCGACCCCAAGGTCTGCCAGGCGATGAACCTGCTGGTCGACCGCAAGTCGATCCAGACCTACATCTACGGCCGCACCGGCAAGCCCACCGCCAACACGGTCAACGGGCCGGAGCGCTTCGTCTCCAAGAACACGAGCTTCGCCTTCGACCCGGCCAAGGCCAACGCGCTCCTCGACGAGGCCGGCTGGAAGAAGGGCTCCGACGGCATCCGCGCCAAGGACGGCAAGAAGCTCAAGCTGCTCTTCCAGACCTCGATCAACGCGCCGCGTCAGAAGACCCAGGCGATCATCAAGCAGGCGGCCGCCAAGGCCGGGATCGAGATCGAGCTGAAATCGGTGACCGGCTCGGTGTTCTTCTCCTCCGACCCGGCGAACCCCGACACCTGCACGCATTTCTACGCCGACATGGAGATGTACGCCTACAGCATGACCCAGGCCGATCCGGCGATCTGGCTGCTCATGTACGCCTCCTGGGAGGTGGCCCAGAAGGCCAACAAGTGGCAGGGCCGCAACGTCGTGCGCTGGCGCAACGACGCCTACGACAAGGCCTACAACGCCGCCCAGAGCGAGCTCGACCCGGTCAAGCGCGCGGCGCTTCTCATCACCTGCAACGACCTCGCGGTCTCCGAGAACGTGCTGCCGCTGATCCACCGCGCCGAGGTCTCGGCGGTGGGCGCCACGCTCACGGCGCCCCGCAGCGGCTGGGACAACGACCTGTCGTTCCTGCCCGACTGGTACAGGGAGGCCTGAGCGGGAGCACGGGCCATGGGCGCCTACATCCTGCGACGGCTCCTGATCGCGATCCCGAGCCTGCTCGGCATCAGCCTGATCCTGTTCACCGTCCTGGCGCTCGCGCCGGGCGACCCGTTCGGCGAACTCGCCAGCAACCCGAACGTGCCCCCGGAGGTGCGGGCGGCCCTGCGGGTGAAATTCGGCCTCGATGACCCGATCCTCACCCGCTACCTGCACTGGCTCACCGCCATGCTGCAGGGGGATTGGGGCTTCTCCTTCGCCAGCCGGGTGAATGTCGACACCCTGATCCTGCAGCGGCTGCCGACGACCCTGTTCATCGTCGGCTCCTCGCAGGTTCTGGCGCTGCTGATCGCGGTCCCGGTGGGCCTCTACGCGGCGCGCCGGCCCTACTCGCTCGCCGACCAGGTCGCCAACACGCTGGCCTTCGTGGGCTTCTCGCTGCCGACCTTCTTCACCGGCCTGCTGTTCATCCTGCTGTTCTCGATCAAGCTCGGCTGGCTGCCCTTCGTCTACCAGGCCGACCTGCCGGGCTCCGGCCTGCCCTGGATCTGGGCGAATGTCCGGCAGGCGATCATGCCGGTGGCGGTGCTGGGCTTCTTTCAGGCCGCCTCCTACACCCGCTACGTGCGCGCCTCGGCGCTGGACGTCGCCCGCCTCGACTACGTCACCACGGCCCGCGCCAAGGGCCTATCGGAGGGCACGGTGACCCGCCGGCACATCGCCCGCAACGCCCTGATCCCGGTGGTGACGCTCGTCGCCCTCCAGATCCCGGCGGTGTTCGGCGGCGCCATCGTCACCGAGCAGATCTTCCGGATCCCCGGCATCGGCTCGCTGCTGATCGACGCGATGCTGGCCAACGACACGCCGGTGGTGATGGCGGTGACCTTCGTGTTCGCCGGCCTCGTCATCCTGTTCAACCTCGTCGCGGACCTGCTCTATGGCTGGCTCGACCCTCGCATCGCCCTCCGATGAGGCGGTGCCCGTCGCCCGCGCGCCGGCCTCGCCGGCGCGGGAGACGTGGCGGCGCTTCCGGCGGCACCGGCTGGCGCTCGCCAGCGTCGGCGTGCTGGCGCTCCTCGTCGCCGGCGTGGTGTTCGGCGGCCTGCTCTGGCCGGTCGCCATCGACGATATCGACTTCGCGGCCCAGCTCCAGGGCCCGTCCTGGGACCACCCGTTCGGCACCGACGATCTCGGCCAGGATCTCCTCGCCCGGATGATCTACGGCGGCCGGATCTCGCTCGCCGTGGGCTTCGCCGCCATGGCGGTGGCGAGCCTGATCGGCGTGCTGGTGGGCGCGCTCGCCGGCATGTCGCGCCGGTTCCTCGACCCGGTGCTGATGTGGCTGACCGACCTGTTCCTGTCGCTGCCGCAGCTGCCGCTGCTGCTCCTGGTGATCTACCTGTTCCGCGACAGCCTGAAGGCCGTGTTCGGCAGCCAGGGCGGCGTGTTCCTGATGATCGTCGCGGTGATCGGGGGCCTGCGCTGGATGCCGGTCGCCCGGCTGGTGCGGGCGCAGTTCCTGAGCTTGCGCGAGAAGGAGTTCGTGGAGGCGGCCCGCTCACAGGGGGCGACCACCGGGCACCTCGTGCGCCGCCACATCCTGCCGAACGCCCTGGGGCCGGTGATCGTGGCGGCCTCCATCGAGGTCTCGTCGGCGATCATCGCGGAATCGACGCTCTCCTTCCTGGGGCTCGGCTTCCCGCCCGACATCCCGACCTGGGGGCGGCTGCTGTTCGACGCCAAGGACCATCTCGACGTCGCCCCGCACTGGGCGCTGTTCCCGGGGGGCGCGATCTTCCTGACGGTGCTGTCGATCAACTTCATCGGCGACGGTTTGCGCGACGCCCTCGACCCGCGCCGGGTGCTCTAGGGCATGCGGCGGGGCTTCGAGGGCTGCCGGCTTGCCGTGACCACGCCTGCCCCCGCAGAGGGGCGGACAGACCGGAAGGCCCTTTCCGGCACTGGGGCTTCAGGATCGGGTGCGGGTCCCCTCTCCCGGGCGGGAGAGGGACAGGGTGAGGGATCAGGTCTTTCAGGATGGGGCACGCCCTGTCGGAGCGTCGACGGTGTGCTCGGTCCTGAACCTTCTCATCCCTCACCCCAACCCTCTCCCGCACGGGAGAGGGGGCCCGTCGCGCTCCGTCATCAGCGTCGGTGCGCATCGGAGAGGCGGGAACATCGTCGCGTCGGAGGGCGCGGGGACGGTGTGGAGTCGCCCCGTCGAACCCCGCTGGATCAGGAGTGAAGCCCGTGACGGATCCGATCCTCTCGGTCTCCGACCTCACCGTGTCCTTCCGCTCGGAGGGCCGCTGGCACGCGGTGGTGCACGGCGTCTCCTTCGATGTCGGGCCCCGCGAGACCGTGGCGCTGGTGGGCGAGTCCGGCTCCGGCAAGAGCGTCAGCGCCCTGTCGATCCTGCGCCTCCTGCCGCGGGACGCGAGCCGCATCGGCGGCAGCGTGCGCTTCGCGGGGCGCGAGCTGCTCACGGCCCCCGAGGTCGAGATGCGGCGGGTGCGCGGCGATTCCATCGCCATGATCTTCCAGGAGCCGATGACCTCCCTGAACCCGGTGCTCACCATCGGCTTCCAGATCGCCGAGGCGCTGATCCGGCACCGGGGCCTGTCGCGGTCCGCCGCCGAGGCGGAGGCGCTCCGGCTCCTCGACAAGGTCCGGATCCCGGCCGCCCGGTCGCGCCTGCACGAGTACCCGCACCGCTTCTCCGGCGGCATGCGCCAGCGGGTGATGATCGCCATGGCGCTGGCCTGCCGGCCGAAGCTCCTCATCGCCGACGAGCCGACCACGGCGCTGGACGTCACGATCCAGGCCCAGATCCTCGACCTCATCAAGAGCCTGCAGGACGAGGAGGGCATGTCGGTCCTGTTCATCACCCACGACATGGGCGTGGTCGCCGAGATCGCCGACCGCACCGTGGTGATGTACCGGGGCCGCGCCGTGGAGGCCGGCCCGACCGCACGGATCTTCGACGCCCCCGCCGAGCCCTACACGCGGGCGCTGCTGGCCGCGGTCCCGCGGCTGGGGACCATGGCGGGCCGCGCCCGCCCGATGCGCTTCCCGGTGGTCGACCGGGCGACCGGCCTGGCGGCGCCGACGCCCGAGACCCCCGACACCGTCAGGGCCGCCGAGCGCCCGGTGCTGGAGGTGCGCGACCTGACCGCCCGGTTCGACATCCGCTCCGGCCTCCTCGGCCGCGTGACCGGCCGCGTCCACGCGGTGGAGCGGGTCTCATTCAGCCTCGCGGCCGGGGAGACCCTGGCGCTGGTCGGCGAATCCGGCTGCGGCAAGTCCACCACCGGCCGCGCGATCCTGCGCCTCGTCGAGCCGCTGTCGGGCTCGGTCCTGCTCGACGGCGAGGACATCACCGGCCTCGACCCGAAGACCCTGCGCACCCGCCGCCAGCGCATGCAGATGATCTTCCAGGACCCGTTCGCGAGCCTCGACCCGCGCCTGAGCGTCGGTGCGGCGGTGGCCGAGCCGCTGCTGATCAACCGCCTCGCCGCGCCCCGCGAGGCAAGGCTTCGGGCCGAGGAGCTGCTCGCCCGGGTCGGACTCGCGCCCGAGACGGCCGGGCGCTTCCCGCACGAATTCTCCGGCGGCCAGCGCCAGCGCATCTGCATCGCCCGGGCCCTCGCCCTGACCCCCCGGCTGATCGTCGCCGACGAGGCGGTCTCGGCGCTCGACGTCTCGGTGAAGGCGCAGGTCGTGAACCTGATGCTCGATCTCCAGGCCGAGTTCGGCCTCGCCTACCTGTTCATCTCGCACGACATGGCGGTGGTGGAGCGGGTGAGCCACCGGGTGGCGGTGATGTATCTCGGCGAGATCGTGGAGATCGGACCGCGCGCCGCGATCTTCGGCGACCCGCAGCACCCCTACACGAAGAAGCTGCTCGCCGCCGTGCCGGTCCCGGATCCGGCCCGGCGGGGCGCGCGGCACGCCCTGCCGGACGACGAGATCCGCAGTCCGATCCGCGCGCCCGACTACATGGCGCCGGAGCGGCTCTACCGGGAGGTCGCGCCTGGCCACAGCGTCCAGGATTGGGGGGGCGACTGGGACGCGGGCCCGCGTCAGGGCGCGGCGGCCTGAGGCCGCTCAGCTCCGCCGCTCCGGCGATCGGACGCAGCGCCTCGCCCGCCTCACCGCTGCGGCGATCGCGCGGCCGGACTGGGCGCGCAGCGTGGCGGCCCATGCCGGCCCGCTCTGGGCGCGGGCCCCGATGGCACCCGGTCGTCGCGGTCGACAGCGCTCCGGCCGATATCGCTCGGGTCGAGGGTCTCGACGGAGCCGAACCGGTCCAGCGCCGCATCGGCGGATCCGAAAATCGGAATCGCCCGGCCTCTACAGGAGATTTATGAAGTATTACGACGCCACCGCAGCGGGGTGGCGCCCGCAATCGATTGCCGCTAAGCTGTTCGTCTATCCAAGTAAGTCTTTCATTTGAAGATTTACAAACAACAGCTCTGGAGCGATCGGTCCATGTTGCGTGCCGAAGGAGAGGGGCAGCGCGGCTTTCCGGCTGGGACCCGCGCGGGGCCCGGCGCGACGCAGCCCGTTCCGCTGCCGGAGCCGGCGGCCGAGATCGGCTCGGCGCGTCTCCTGCAGGGGCGCCGGGAGATCGTCATCCGCCACGGCGGCCACGCCTATCGCCTGCGCGTGACCGCGAGCGACAAGCTGATCCTGACCAAATGAACGGCCCCGCCCCGATATCGCGCCGCACCCTCCTGGCCGCCGCCGCGGCCGGTGCGCTCGCCCCGCGCGCCGCCGCCGCGCAGGCGGCCACCCGCATCGCCGCACTGGGCGGTGCCGTCACCGAGATCCTCTACCGCCTCGGCGCCGGCGGCCGGATCGTCGCGGTCGACACGACCAGCCTCTACCCGCCCGAGGCGCTGCGCGAGAAGCCGAATGTCGGCTACCTGCGGGCGCTCTCGGCCGAGGGCCTGCTGGCGCAGCAGCCCGACCTGATCATCGCCGCCGAGGGGGCGGGCCCGCCCGCGGTCCTGGCGCAGCTGCGCGAGGCCGGGCTGCGTGTGGAGACCGTGACGGAGCCGCCGAGCCCCGAGGGCGTGCTGGACAAGATCGAGACGGTCGGGCGCCTCGCCGGGCTGGAGCGCGCGGCCGAGGCCCTCGAGGCCGAGGTCCGCGCCCGTTTCGCCGACCTCGCGGCCCGGCGCGCCCGGATCGCCCGGCCGGCCCGGGCCCTCGTCGTCCTCTCGGTCCAGGGCGGCCGGACCGTCGTCGGCGGTGCCGGCTCCTCGGCGGACGGCATCCTGACCCTGGCGGGCATCGCCAACGCGGCCACGGGCCTGGAGGGCTTCAAGCCGATGACCGACGAGGCCATCGTGGCCGCCGCTCCCGACGCGGTGGTGATGATGCAGAACGGCCCGGAGCCGCCGAAGCCCGAGGGTATCTTCGCCCCCGGCACGGCCCTCGCCCAGACCCCCGCGGGCGCCCAAGGCCGGCTGGTGGCCATGGACGGGCTCTACCTCCTCGGCTTCGGTCCGCGCACGCCGCAGGCCGCCACGGACCTGATGCAGGCGCTCTACCCGGACCTGCCGCGTGACTGAGCCGCGCGGCGGCGGGCGGCGCGCGTGAGCCGGCGGTCCACGGCGCCCTGGGTGCTGGGGATCCTGGCGGCCCTGGTGGTGTCCGCCGCCCTGCTCTCCGTGAGCCTCGGGGCGATCCGCATCCCGGTGGAGCGGGTCCTCGCGGTCCTGCTGGGGGACGGCAGCGATCCGGCGCGCGCCCGGGACGCCCTCGTGATCCTCTCCATCCGCCTGCCCCGCACCCTGCTGGGGCTGATGGTCGGGGCGGGGCTGGCGGTCTCCGGCGCGCTGATGCAGGGACTGTTCCGCAATCCCCTGGCCGACCCGGCTCTGGTCGGGGTCTCGTCGGGGGCGGGGCTCGCCGCCGCGCTCATCATCGTCCTCGGCGACCGCATCCTCGCCCATCTCGGGCTGCCCGGGCCGCTGCCCTACGCGGTCCTGCCGGCCGGGGCCTTCCTCGGGGGCCTGGGCGCGACCCTCATCCTGTACGTCCTCGCCACGCGGTCCGGGCGCACCGCCGTGGCGACGATGCTGCTCGCCGGGATCGCCCTCGGCGCGCTGAGCGGCGCGCTGACCGGCCTGCTGACCTTCGTCAGCGACGACCGGCAATTGCGCGATCTCGCCTTCTGGTCCCTCGGCAGCCTCGGGGGCGCCACCTGGGCCAAGGTCGCGGCCTCGGCGCCGCTGATCCTGCCGGTGCTGGCCGCGGTCCCGTTCCTCGGCCGCGGCCTGAACGCCCTGGTCCTCGGCGAGGCCGAGGCGTTCCATCTCGGCGTCCCGGTGGAGCGGCTGAAGCGCGCCTGCATCGTGCTGGTGGCGGTCGCGGTCGGCGCCAGCGTGGCGGCGGCCGGGGTGATCGGCTTCGTCGGCCTCGTGGTGCCGCACGCCCTGCGGCTGCTGATCGGCCCGGGGCACCGGCTGCTGCTCCCGGCCTCGGCGCTCCTCGGCGGCGCCTTCCTGATCCTCGCCGACGTGGTGGCGCGCCTCGTCGCCGCGCCCGCCGAACTGCCCATCGGGATCGTCACGGCGCTGGTCGGGGCGCCGGTCTTCCTGTGGCTGCTCCTCGACCGGGTGCGGCCGGACGATGTCTGATCCGGCCCTGCTCACGGCGCGCGACCTGACCGTCACGGTGGCGGGGCGCGACCTCGTGCGCGACGTCTCCCTGGGGGTGGAAGGCGGCACCCTCCAGGTGATCGTCGGCCCGAACGGGGCCGGCAAGTCCACCCTCCTCCGCCTGCTCAGCGGCGCCCTGCGCCCGACCCGGGGCACCGTCGCCTATGCCGGCGCGGCAATTGAGACGATCCCGCCCTGGCGGCTCGCAGCGATGCGGGCCGTGCTGCCGCAGGCGGCGCGCCTCGCCTTCCCGTTCGCGGCGGCCGAGGTGGTCCGGATCGGCCTCGACGGCATCGGCCGGGGCCTCGGCGCCCGCGACCGCGCCGCGATTCTGGCCCGGGCCCTCGAACAGGCCGACGTGGCCCATCTCGCCGGGCGCGCCTATCCGACCCTGTCGGGCGGGGAGCAGGCGCGGGTGCAATTCGCCCGCGTGCTCTGCCAGCTGGAGGCCGGCCGCACGGTCGCGGCGCGGCAGGTGCTGTTCCTCGACGAGCCGACCGCGAGTCTCGACCTCCGCCACCAGGGCGCGCTTCTCGACGCGGCGGCCGGGCTGGCAGCGGCCGGCATCGCCGTGGTGGCGATCCTGCACGACCTCAACCTCGCCGCGGCCTATGCCGACCGGCTTCTGGTTCTGGACGGGGGCCGGCTGGTCGCGCGCGGGCGACCGGCCGAGGTCCTGACGGACGAGCTGATCGCGCGGGTCTTCGGCGTTCGCTGGCCGGTCGGCCGGGTGCCCGAGGGCGACCAGCCCTTCCTCCTGCCGCATCGGGATGTGGCCGGCCGGACACCGACCTGACCGGATTTCGTGGATCCTCGACGTCGTCCGGCCGGCGCCAGGACGGCCTTCTCGGCATGCCGGCCCGACATCCCAGAAAAATCTGTTGCGCATCGCCGTCGCGATCGGCGAGAAAAGCTTCAGCAAGCCAGCCATCCGCCAGCCAGCTCTTGGAACGACTGTGCGGGGGCGATCGTCATCATGGCTTATGCTTTCCACCGGGCGCTCGTCGCCCTCGGCGTTGCGCTGGCGACTCTGCCGGGCGCCCGGGCGGAGGAGTCCGGCCCGGCCGCGCGCCTCGAGTCCGAGATCGGCCTCGATACGCTGTCGGTCACCGCGACGAAGACCGCCGTTCCGGCCGTCGACGCCCTGGCGGGCACGAGCGTCGTCCCGCGCGCGGCCCTCGACCGGCTCCAGCCCGGACGCCTGTCCGAGGTGCTGCGCGACGTGCCCGGCGTGACCACCCAGGAGAACCGGACCGATCCCGCGCAGGCGATCAACATCCGCGGCCTGCAGGATTTCGGCCGGGTCAACGTCCTTGTCGACGGCGCGCGGCAGGACTTCCAAGTCTCGGGCCACGGCGCCAACGGCGTGTTCTACCTGGATCCCGAACTCGTCGGCGGCGTCGACATCACCCGCGGGCCCACGGCGACGATCTACGGCTCGGGCGCCATCGGGGGCGTCGCAGCGTTCCGCACCCGGTCGATCGACGACATCCTGGCCCCCGACGAGACCGCCGGCTTCGTGCAGAAGCAGGGCTTCGGCACGAACGGCCAGCGCTTCGTGAACAGCTCGGCGCTCGGCACCCGCATCGGCACCACCGCGGACCTGTTCGGGCAGTTCGTCTTCCGCGACACCGCGCCCTATCGCGACGGCGCCGGCCTGCCGGTGCCCGATACCGGCAGCGACCTGAATGCGGGCCTCGCCAAGCTCACCCTGCGGCCCGCGGACGGACACGCGATCCACGCCACCGCGCTCCTCCAGCGCTTCGACTTCGTCAATGGCGGCGACACCGGCGGCGGGGCCCGCTTCGCCAACGCCGTGCAGGCCGACACCTACACCGTCAGCTACCGCTTCGCCCGGCCGGACGTGCCGCTCGTCGATCTCAGCCTCGACGGCTACGCGACCACGACGCACGACGCCCTGACTTTCCTGCAGGACTCGCCGCGGGGCGTTTACGGCCGGCTCGGCACCCGGGCCGGCGACCGTCTGACCTACGACATCGCGACGTTGGGCTTCGACGCCCACAACACCGCCCGGTTCGAGACCGGTCCGGTCGCGCACGCGCTCACGCTCGGCGGCGACGGCGTGGCGAATCGCGTCCGGACCACCGACCGGGCCGGCGGCTTCGGGGCAGCCTTCACACCGTCGGGGCGGCGGGACCTGGCCGGCGCCTTCCTGCAGGACGAGATCCAAGCCGCGCCGTGGCTGCGGATCGTCGGCGCGCTCCGACACGACAGCTACCGGCTCGACGGGGGGGCCTATCGCGCCGGCGGCGCGCGGGTCTCGCCGAAGATCACGATCGGCGTTGCGCCGCTGGGCGGCCTCGAACTCTACGGCACCTATGCCGAGGGCTATCGCGCGCCCACCGTCACCGAGACGCTGGTGCAGGGCCTCCACCCGTTCCCGGCCTTCACGATCCTGCCGAATCCGGCCCTGCGGCCGGAGGTGGCCCGCACCGTCGAGGGCGGCGTCAACCTGCGCGCCGACGCCGTGATGGGGCCGGAGGATTCCCTGCGCGCCAAGCTCGCCGTGTTCGACACCGCGGTCGACGCCTTCATCGACATGCAGGCGGTCGGGCCGACCTACTTCGTCCCGGCGATCCCCGGCATCCCGGCCTCGGCCTGCGCCGCCCGGCCCGGGCGCTTCCCCTGCGTGATCCCGGTGCGCTCCTACCAGTACCGCAACATCGCCCGGGCCGACCTGTCGGGCGTGGAACTGGAGGGCATCTACGATTGGGGCCGGGGCTTCGTGTCGCTCGCCGCCACCCATATCGACGGTCGCGACCGCGCCACCCGCGAGAGCCTGCTCACGGTGCCGCCGGACCGGATCGGCACGACGTTGGGCCTGCGCTTCCTCGCCGACCGGCTCACCGTCGGGACGCGCCTGACCCTGGTGGATGCGCGCACCGACCTCCCGGCGGGTTCCCGGAACCGGGCCACCAAGGCCTACGGGCTGGTGGACCTCTTCGCCACCTATGCGGTCACCGACCGGGTCACGGCGGATGTCGTCGTCCAGAACGCCCTCGACCGGCGCTACCGCCAGTACCGCGACGCCCTGGCAAGCCCGGGCCTCGTGGCCAAGGCGGCGCTCAGCATCGCGTTCGCGACCCGCTAGGAGACGCTAGGAGACGCTACCGGTAGCGCGACGGGTGATATTCCCGGTAGCTCAGGCCGATGACCGCCGCGAGCAGGCCGGCCCCCCGGCACAGCGTGTAGCCGCCGCCGATCAGGGTCTCCGGCCTGAGGGACAGGCCGGCGATCCCGAGCCGCAGCAGACCACCGCCGAGGCGCGCGAGGCCGCGGCCCGCATTGGCGAGGCGGCCGGTCACCGTCTCCGGGCGGAGCCGGCCGAGATAGGCCTCGACGTTGCCGCTGCGGTACCAGCGGGCCAGCAGCCAGCGCACCCGCATCCGGTGCGTCGGGATGCTGTCGTAGACCAAAGCCGTCTCGGCCCAGGCGATCCGGTGCCCGGCCTGCAGCAGGGACCGGAAGAAGAAGGTGTCCTCGCCGCCCAGGGTGTTGAAGCGCATGTCGAAGGACAGGCCCAGCGCCCGGATCACCCGCAGGTCCAGGAGCGCGTTGGCGGTGTAGCCGTCCTGCACGAAGCCGTCGCGGACCGGCAGGCGCTTGGCGAAGAAGCCCCCCGCCGCCGCCCAGGTGGGCGGCACCCGGTCGAAGAACGGCACGACCGGCCCGATGCAGGCCGCGGCCCCCGTTCCGAGGGCGGTCTCGAGCAGGTTGTGGAGCCAGTCCCGGTCGGGGAACTCGTCGTCGTCGATCAGCGCGACCCAGTCCGCGCCGGCCGCGGAGGCCTCCGCGAGGCTCCGGTTGCGGACCGCGGCGAGGCCGCGGGTCTCCTCCCGGGCATAGGTGACCGGGAAACGGCCGGTCGCCCGGTAGGCCTCTACGACCGGCACGGCGGCGCGGCTGCGCCCGTTGTCGATGATCAGGATGCGCAGGGCGGTCTCGGCGAGGTTGCCGAGCCGCTGCTGGTCCAGCGCCTTGAGAAGGCGCGCGAGCCCGACGGGCCGCTCGCAGGTGCAGATACAGATGCACAGGCGCATCGTCTCACCTCTGTCCGATCGGGAGGGCGTGTAGCCTCGGCCGCAGGCGCTTGCCCGCCGCTTCCAGCAGCGTCGCGGCCAGGGATTGCCACATCCGGGGATGCCGGAGCGCCAGGGCGGCGCCCTGGATCCACAGGCCGGCCTGGGCGGCCTCGATGACCTGGGCCATCATGCGCATCATCGCGAGGCCGTCGCGGTAGGCGCGGCTGCCGTGGCGGATCTCAGCGGACCGCGCCCGGGCCTCCGCGAGGCGGCCGTGCTCCGCCCGGGCCGCGAAGGCCGCCTCCAGGCGCGCAATGTCGGCTTGGCGCAGCCGGTGGGACAGGGAGGTCGGGCCGCGCCGATAGCCGTAGCCCGCGTCGCTGGTGACCACGAACCGCGCGCCCGCCGCGAGGGCCTCGAGGCACAGCAGGAAGTCCTCGCCGATCCGGACGCCTTCGTCGTACCGGATCTTGTGCCGGTTGAGGGTCTCGGCCCGGATCATGGGCTTGAGGTAGCCGAGCTTGGTCCCTGGCCTGAGAAGTTGATTGCAGGCGATGTACTTGGCGAGATCGATCTCGAACAGGTACGGCTCCCGGCCGCCCTCCATCATCCCCGGTCCCCGGGGATCGAACACGTCCGTGAACGGGATCGGGTTGTCGGCGACGATGTCGGCATCCGCCGCCAGGGCAAGGTCGAGCAGCGACCGGGAGCGATCTGGCAGGATCAAGTCGTCGGCGTCGAGGATCGCGATCCAGCGGCCCCGGGCGGCGTCCAGGGCCGCGTTCCGGGCGCTCGACGGGCCCCGGGGCGATCCCGGCCCGGCCCCGGCGAGGGAGATCACGCGGACGCGCCGATCGGCCTCCGCCAAGCGCGCCAGCACGGTCCCGGTCCCGTCCCGCGAGCCGTCATCGACCGCCACGACCTCCACGGCGACGCCGGTCTGGGCGAGGGCGGAGCGAACGGCCATCTCGATCCAGGGCGCCGCATCGTGCGCGGCCATGATGAACGAGACATCCACGGACGTGCCCCGGGCATCGGACAAGAGTTGATCCGCCATCGCGTTTCCTGGCCCGACGGGCGCGGCCTCCCGGGCCGCCCTCGACATGAGCCCGAAGTGATCGGCGCGCACGACGCTCAAAGGGCGTAGGGCCGCCGGCAGCCCTTCCTCTTGCGGCGGATGGCTCCGGTGGCGGGGGGCGCTCAGCGCGACCCGGGCTTCGATTCGCCGCCGGGACGCGGCTCCTGCGGGGTGAGGCCCTGCGTCAGGATCGACCGGACATGGGCGCGCAATTTCTGCTTTCGCTCCGCGGAGGCGGAAGGATCCTTCTTGAGGCTCGAATCGCCGGAGGCTGTCATGTCGAACGCCGCTGAGGCCCGTCACCGCGCGTCGCCATGGCCGACGCGGCCGGAAGGGTGATCGGCGATACCTATAATGGATTATTTGGATGGAATCTCGACATTATTGCAACGCGACTGGCGAAAACAGTTTTGGTGTTTGTTAAGGTTTATGTCTCCTACTGAGCATTGTCGGGCACGGGCGAACTACGTAGGTAGTATCCGAGGGGGCCCTCCCGAGGGCAGCATTCAGGGAGGAGATGGGTGCCCAGTCGCTTCTATTTCGATATCGAGAACGGCAAGGAAACGATCCGCGACGCGCAGGGCGTGGAAGCCGAAGACCTGGCCGAGGCGCTGGCGGAGGCCCGCAGCGTGATCGACGAAGTGGCAGGCGATCTGGGTGCCGCAGGCTCGGACGGCAGGTGGACGCTCGTCGTGCGCGACGCCACCGGTGCCGAGGTCGGCCGGTTGCCGATCAAGAGCTAGACAGGGCCCGCCCGCGGGCATCCGCAAACCGGCCCGGCCGCTGCCGCCGCGGGACGCGGCTACGGGCCGATCAGCGCAGACGAGCCGACCCGCCGGGGTGGCGCCCGCAGGAGCCGGCGGGCCGGCGCCTCGAGGAGCCGCCACGACAATTCCGCCAGCAACAGCGTGAGGATCAGGTCCAGCGCCATCGAGACCGGGCGCGGGCCGGCGACGTCGAGGCCGATTGGCGCGAGCACCCGTTCCGCGTGGAGCGGAACGTGGAACAGGTAGGCGGCGTAGCTGATCACGCCGATCCGGCGCAGCCACGGGATCTCCAGCAGGGCGACCGCGCGGCCGTCCCGCACCTGAACCACCTGCAGCAGGAGCAGCGCCGCCAGGACGCCGCTGAGGCGGCCGAGGATCAGCCACCAGCCGGTCGGCGCGACCACGAGCGGCAGGGTCAGGAACAGGATCGCCACGCCGGCCAGGGCGGCGTCGTGGGCGAGCCAGGCCGGAAGCGGCTTGGTGCGCAGACCGGCGAGGCCGCCCAGCGCGATCAGCCCGAGATTGGCCAGCGTATCGACATCGAAGCGCGTCGGCCCGGCGCCCGACAGCCACAGGGCGCCGTGCGTCACGACGCTGACCCCGATCAGGATCCCGCACAGCGTGCCGAGGTGCCGCCGCGGCAGGAACAGCGCCGCCGGCGCGAACAGCAGGTAGAATTGCTGCTCGACGGCGAGGCTCCAGAGGTGGCCGAGTTCGGTCCCCCAGCCGTTCTGCGCGATGTAGACGTTCGTGACGTAGAACCACGTCGCGCCCTTGAACGCGGCGGTGCCGAGACTGGACGGGTCGCCGGGCCGGACCGTGTAGAGCACGAACAGGAAGACGTAGTAGACCGGCACGATGCGGGCGATCCGGTTCCGGTAGAACAGTCCGAGGCTGCCGAGCGGCGTCGCCGTGCCGGCCTCCACCGCCGCGCGGGCGGCGTCGAGGATGCGGACGATCAGGAAGCCGCTCAGGACGAAGAACAGCCACACCCCGGCTGTGCCGAGGGCTTCGGTCCTCGGGCTCGACGCCTTGTGGCTGATGAACACCATCAGGAACGCCACGGCCCGGAGGCCGTCGAACCCGATGATGCGGCGCTCTGGAGGGGCCACGGCGCGCCTCGTCCGGTGATCGTCCGCGCCGCGCCGGGGCAGACCTGAGTGCCGATCTCGCCCGTGCGGCTTCGTTCGCGTCCGGAAGGGCCGGACACGCCGCCATAGACCGGGCTGAGAGCCGGAGGTCCCTACCTCGATCGGGGGAGCGGGGCTCCCCGAAAGCGGTCTTGCCGCTCAGCGGCGCCGGGCGAGGAGGGCGACGAGGCCGACGGAAACGGCCGCCGCAGCCTGGGCGGCCAGCAGCGCGACCAGGATCCCCTTCGGCAGGACCAGTGTGAAGCCGATCGCTCCTCCTATCAGCGCAGCGAAGACCAGCACCACCAGCAACGATTTACCTCCATTGATGGATCGGCGGCCGTCTTGTTGCCGAACCTCTCGCCGGCCCAGAGTCGGCGCAAGGGTTCCGCCTGCGATCGACGCCCCTTCGGACCGGCTGACAGCCGTCGAAGCCGGCTGCGGCGACGCGGGCCGGACCGGCCGGGCGCGCACGCCGCTCCGCAGGTTCGGACCCCGTCTCGCTTCGAGTCAAGGAGCCGACATGTTGCGCCCGGCCGGGACCCCGACGCCGATCGAGTCGTCGACGCCGCAGGATGTGGTCGAGACGATCAACGAGGCCTTGGTCAAGACGTTGCCGGCGACGGTGCAGGCCGGCCCGGGCCTCAGGGCGAGCTGGGTGACGAAGCGCATCCTCGACGCCACCATCGCCCTGACGGCCCTGCTCCTGCTGCTGCCGCTCCTGCTGTTCATCGCCCTGCTGATCTGGGGGAGCGACGGCCGGTCGCCGATCTTCCGCCACAAGCGCCTCGGCCGGTACGGGCGCCCCTTCGGCTGCCTGAAGTTCCGGTCCATGGTGCCGGACAGCGACACGGTTCTGACGCGGCACTTCGCCGAGCATCCCGAGGCCCGGGCCGAGTGGGAGGCGTCCTACAAGCTCACGCACGACCCCCGCGTGACGGCGCTGGGCCAGGTCCTGCGCAAGACCTCCCTCGACGAGCTGCCGCAGCTCTGGAACGTGCTGTGCGGAGAGATGAGCCTCGTCGGTCCGCGGCCGATCGTGCAGGCGGAGGTCGTCCGCTACGGCGCCGACTTCATCACCTGCTTCTCGGTTCCGCCGGGGCTGACCGGCCTGTGGCAGGTCTCCGGGCGCAGCGACACGGGCTACGCCGAGCGCGTCGCCCTGGATTGCGCCTATGCCAGCCAGTGGAGCCTCGCCCGCGACCTCGGCATCCTGCTCAAGACGGTGCCGGCCGTGTTGAGCCAGCGCGGCAGCCGCTAGGGCCATGGCCTGGCGGCCGCGTCCCAATCGCCGCGCACACCGTGGAATGCGCCGATGAAGGGCATGATGCTCAACGCCCTGCTGGGTGTGATGCTCGGACGCTTCGGTTCGGTCTGGCGGCTGCTGGTCTTCGTTCCGATCGTGGCGGCGGAGGTCGGCTACGGCCTCTGCGTCTACAACCTGAGCGCAGGTGCGTGTCTGCGCCGCGGTACGGCGCTGCTGATCTGCGGCCAGCTGGCCTTTCTGCTCGGCGCGCTGCTGCGGCCCATCGCCAATCCGCGGTGACGCCCCCGGGGCCGGCCCGGGCCACCGCGGCGACGCGGGCACGTCAGGCCGCATCGTCCTCGGCGGTGGGTGCCTCGATGCAGAGGCGCCAGAACTCCACGAATCCGGCGGCGTAGGCGGCGATGACGAGGCTCGACCAATGCATCGCGCAGCTCCGGGCACATTCGCGGGCTGAGCGTGATGCGGAGACGTTAAGATTCCGCCCCGTCCGGTGTCCGGGGCGCGGCCGACCGACGGGGGCCGCTACCGGCAGACGATCGATTCCTTGAAGCCGCACGGATCGCCCATCCGGGTGAACGCCACCCGCTCGAACAGCGCGATGACCGGCCGTCCCGGATAGACCGTCGGCCCGAGCCAGGACGCGAAATCCTGGCCCTGTCCCGACCAGACGCTGAGCATGATCTTGCCCGGATGCGACGGGAGCGGCCGGTCGGGCGCGGCGCGCACCTCGCGCAGCAGGCGTCCGTTGACGTACCAGCGCAGGCGGTCGGGCAGCCACTCGAGGGCGTAGTCGGCGGTGGCGGTCGCGGCGTCGAATCCGAGCGGGTCGAAGCTGTCGTGGCCGCCGACGCCGCCGACGAAGTAGTTGAGCTGGACCTTGCCGGTGTCCTTGCCGAGGAACTCGAAGTCGATCTCGTCGTTCGTGCGCCGGTCGCCGTTCTCGGGGCCGTTGTAGGTGAAGAACGCCGAGACCATGCCGGACCCGGCGCCGGGCCGCATCCGGACCTCGTAGGTGCCGTAGCCGTAGCGCTCGTGGGTCTGGATCTCGGCGCAGCTGAACGGGCGCTCCTTGTAGGCGATGTTCGCCAGGGCCAGCGTCAGTTCGCCGGGCTTGGCGATCCGGACGCGCTGCTTCGACCACATGCAGCCCTGCCAGTCGCCGTTGGCCCAGCCGTCCGAGATGTACCAGCGGCGGTCGCTCAAGGTGTTGAAGGTCTCGACGAAGGATCCGCCGCCCTGTTCGGCCGGGGCGCCGGCCGGCGGAGCGGCGGTCTCGCCGGCGCTGCCGGGATGGGCCTGCAGGAGGAGCGTCGCCGCCACGCAGAGGCGGCGGACCGGGCCGGACCAGATCGTCATGCGCGCGTCCTTATCTTCGCCGCCCGATCGCGGCGGTGCGGATCGTAGCGACGGGGGCGCCGCGGACCGGTGATCATTCGGACGATCCGGGCCGGGGCGCTCCCTCTCCTTTCGGACGATCTCGCGCCCCGCGGCGGAGCCGTCCTACCGTGCGGCGGACCGGCCGCGGCGCGGACCGGCCCGTGAGTCGCGGAGTCGTCCGGTGCGCAGATTACAGGCCCCGTCCCCCGTCCCGGAGGTCTGCGTCATCATCGCGGCCCGGGACGCCGCGGACACGATCGCGACCGCCATCGCCTCGGCGCTCCGGCAGCCGGAGGTCGCGGAGGTCATCGTGGTGGACGATGCCTCCGCGGACCGGACCGGCGGGGCCGCCGCGGCGGCCGACGACGGTTCGGGCCGCCTGAAGCTGATCCGGCTGTCCGTCAATGTCGGACCCGCGGCCGCCCGCAACCGGGCCATCGCGGCCGCGACCGCCCCGCTGCTCTGCATCCTCGACGCCGACGACCACTTCATCGACGGCCGGCTCGGCCGGCTCCTGTCCGCGCCCCGGACCTGGGACCTGATCGCCGACGACATCATCATGGTCCGCGGCCGCGAGGCGGGCTCCGCCGCCGGCCTCGTGACCGGGCCCGGGCGGCCGCAGCGGCTCACCCTCGCGACCTTCGTGGCCGGCAACATCCCCCGTCCCGGCGCGTACCGGCGCGAACTCGGCTTCCTGAAGCCGGTCATGCGGCGGGGATTCCTGGAGCGGCAGGGGCTGCGCTACGACGTGCGCCTGCGCCTCGGGGAGGATTACGCCCTCTACGTGGAGGCGCTGGCGGCCGGGGCGGTGTTCGCCGTGACGGCGCCCTGCGGCTATGTGGCGGTCGAACGGGCGAACTCGCTGAGCGCCCAGCACCGGACGGACGATCTCGCGGCGATCCTGGCCTTCGACGACGCCATGCTGGACCGGCCGGGTCTCACCCCGGATGCCCGGGCGGCGCTCCGGGCTCACCGGACCGCGACGGCCAAGCGCTGGCAACACCGGCGCGTTCTCGACCGGCGACGCGCCCAGGGCTACGCGGCGGCCGTGAGGGAACTGCTCGGCACGCCCATGGCGTGGCGGCACATCCTGTCGGTGACTCTTGCGGCCAAGCTCGCGCGCCTGATGCCCGCGGCTGCGCCGGACCGGGAGATCCGGCCGCGCCTGCTCCTCGGGCCCGAGCGCCGCCTCGAGCCCGTGCGCTGATCCCAGGCTCCGGCCGAGCCTGCCTGGCGGATCAGCGGTCGCGCTCCGCCTTGCGGGTGCGCACGGCCGCCACGTCGAAGCAGACGTCGTCCAGCGCGCAGCGGACCCGTTCGAGGGCGGTCGAGAACGCCGCGTCCAGATTCGGATCGACGGCGTCCCGCTTCGTGCCCTGGTGGAAGCTGTCCAGCAGGTAGGGCATCATCTTGCCATGGAGCGCCACGTAGGCACCGGGGCTGGACAGCTCGTAGACGACCGCAAGAGCGTGATAGGCCCGGATCAGGACCTCGAGCGCGACATCCGCACTGCGTGCGCCTCGATCACAATCATCGCTACATATCATCGTGATTGATATTCTATTGCTGCCCTTTTCTCCGGGTAACATGCTCAATTATATCTGTCGATATTGAGGCCATTTGCAATTCTCGACACAGCGTGCGGCACGGCGATTTAGCGGAGGCCCATGGCTCGACTGCAACAGTCGCGGAATGGACAAGCTCAGCGCAAGTCTATGTCAAGCCTATGTCAAGTCTATGCCTAGCCGCGCACATGTCGTGTCGGCCGGATCATCGTGGCAATCTTGTTTTCAACCTCAACGAGGACACTGTTCACAAGTTGAACGGCGTCATCGACCGTCCCGGTTGTCAGGCTTCCGTTGCGGCTAGTTTCTTGAATGATGCGGAAATTATCTTCGACGAACGAGCGGATCTTCTGCTGAACATCGCCGAACTCGCCAGGATGAGCCGTCTCATAGAGCAGGGCGAGGGCCAAATAGGCGCGTCCGACCATGTCCAGCGCCAGGGTTGTGCTGATATCCGAATTTTCCGCTTCTGGCGCCGGCACGACGACTGAATTTCCTGTCGCAAGCTGAACTGCTACTCTATCACATTCTCAATTCGACGCCAGCCATGTCGAATTTTTTCAATGGGATGGCGCCTTTCACGCATCCCGTTCGGACCGCGACCGTCCCGGAACCGCTTTCCGGCGGAGCTGGCCCGCGGGGGGACTGTCCAAGACACGGCGTGCCGCTTCGGCCGGATCGGGCGCGAGGCGGGCGACCGCGCGTGGAGAGCCCGCATCCGCCGACGCCGAGCGGCACGGTCGCCGCATGGCCGGATCGGCGGATCGGCCGCCCCGGGGGCATCGGTCAGGGCCGGGCCCGTCGCATGACGGGACAGGCGCCGGCCGTGGAGGCGCGGCGCGCAATCGGCGCCGGTGCGGGCGCGGGGGCCTGTGCCCGGGACGCCCTGTCTCGACGGGAGCGGAACCGGACGTGCCGCGTCGCTCCGGGCGGAACCGTCAGCGGGTCGCGCTGTCCTGACGCCGGGCGCGGTCGCGGCTCGGGAGCGGCGCGAGACCGTGCTCGACCCGCAGCTTGAGTCCGAGGATCCGGTTGTGCCGCGCCATGGCGCGAAGCGATTCGGCCGTCTCGATATCGCCGCGCAACTGCAGGGCGTCGGCGGCCAGCGCCATCTGGGCGGCCATGGCATCAGCCTGCAGGGCGGCGCGCGGGTCGGTCGAGGAGTGGGGCATTCCGGCCATGGCTGCCACGGTGCGAGGGCTGGCCCGATCCTCAAGACGATCCGTTAACGATATCTTAACAGCGCGCCTGGGAGGCGGCGGGTGCGGCCAGTGCCGTCACTTCCGGATGGGCAACCGGCCGACCAGCCAGCCGGCCTCGTTGCGCACGAGCAGGGTCCAGAGCGGTTCCCGGCCGCCTCCGGTGATCTCCTCGGCCATCTCGGCGATCACGCTGCGGGCCTCGATCAGGGCTTCCTCGAGGCCCGCGGCCTCGACGCCGACCAAGTCGCGGATCGTCTCCTCGGCATTTGCGATCTCGAAGTAGAAACGCGCCGCCAACAGGATTCTCCTCGGTCGGAACTCTTTCGGGAGTTCTCTGCTATAGCCCGATGCGCGCATCTTAGCCGCGTGCGCCCTGAGATGAAGCGGTCAGAAAAGAGCAGCCGTCTTTGGCAATTCGGGTGATGCCTGTGCGCAATCTTCGCCGGATCGCCGAAGGATGGCTCGATCTAGGCCGAAGGGCGTAGCCGTCTGACACCCGCGATGTCCGGACGGTGATGTCGGGGCAGCACGGGTGCGGATCGAAGGACGGGGGATGTCGAGCCCTGCGCGGACGTGCCGGCGCCTCCCAGGCTCCCAGGCTCCCAGGCTGGGGCGGGGGGACGCGTCCGGCGCCGCGCTGCGGGGCGCCGCCAAGCGCGAGGCGGGCGTGGCCCTGAATGCGGGTGGCGGCGGTCGGCGGCCGGGTGCGCGATGCCTGGACGGGCAGCGGCCCGCCAGCGGCCGAAGCGGCCAGTTCCGGTGCGGCCCGGCGCCCGCATGCCCGACGGGGCGGGCGACACGCTGCGCGAACTGCCCGCGACGGAGCGGGGCGGCCGGCAGGGAAGCGATCTCGACTTCGCCCGCGATGGGGCCCGTCGCCGCGCGAGCCGGGATCTGCGCCGATGATCGCGCCCGCCGGGGCGGCGCGGGCGATCCGTCCGCTTCAGGAGCCCGATGCATCAAGCGGCGGCGAGGCTGACGAGGCCCCTCCCGGGCCGATCAAGCCGTCGACCGGAGAGGAGTCCGTGAAGCCCCGCTTGGCGCCGCCGGATCGCGGTCTCGCCGGGGTCACCCTGCGACCGCGGGAGGGGCGCCGGGAGCGATCAGGCCGCGGGGGCCTTCACGCTCGCCAGGCTCGAATCCTCCCGGAGGAAGTACTTGTTCGTCAGATAGGCGACTTCCGTCCGGTTCTTGGCCTTGAGCTTCTTCATGATATTGCGGACATGAACCTTCACGGTGCTCTCGCACATGTTCAGTTCATACGCGATGATCTTGTTCGGCGTGCCCTTCCGCAGCGCCCGCGCCACGCAGAGCTGCCGCGGCGAGAAGATCTCATCGTCGCCGGCCTCGACCGGCTCGTCCACCTTGATGTTGGCCAGCAGGGGCAGGAGGCACTCGGCCGGGATGTAGACGCCGCCGGCCTGCACGAGCTGGAGGGCCTGCAGGGCGATGTCGACGGAGGTCGTCGTCGGAATGTAGCCTTTGACCCCGAGCTTGATGATCCGCACGATCTGCTCGAGGTGCTCGCCGTCCGAGATGACCGCCACCGGCGGCGTGCCGGCCTCGCCCTGCAGGAAGGTCAGCTCCCGGGTGATCTCGGCCCACTCGGTCTCGGACAGATTGCCGTCCGGCCGACAGAGGACGACCACGCTCGCCGGAACGAAGGGCGTCTGACGCTTCCACGATTCGATGTCCGCGAAGACTTCGAACGAAGTCTCCCGGTCGGCCTCGCTGAGCGAGGCGGCGAGGCATCGGCCGACGAGCTGGCGTCGATCGATGATCACGATGCGGCTGGAGCGGCCCCGGGACTGGTCCCGTTGCTCGACGACGGCCGGGTTGTCACCGGCATGTGCACCCGAAAAGCCGCCGCGGCTCTCGGCCGTGTCCCGCTCAACGATGATGAGCGCGTCTCGAGTACCAAGACTGGCCATGAGAAATTACCTCCTTTCGAAGGAAGTCCATTGTCAGCGATGACGTGAGTACCCAATGAGCCCGCCGACGGCGTGACACTGAGATACGCGGTCGCTCCGGTCGTCTGGGGCGATGGCCGATGACCACGGATACAATGCTAACTTTCGTAAAATCGCCTGTAAATACCCTGTATGAAATTAACTGCCTAAATTTCTTCTCTAAATACAATCATCGCTCACTACGTACGTACAGGGTGATTTGTTTGATAGCCGGTTCTTGAACTGATCGAGATGTGCATTCGCAAGGTCGTTTGTCGTCGGGCAGCGATCGGTCTCAAGATCTTTGCGAATGTAGTCCATCGTTCATCGATTTTCTGAATGATCAAACTTTGCTTTGCTTGCCTCCGCTTATTGCTAAGGCGTTTGGCTTGGCTTTCGAACCGATTTCGATGATCCGAATGCGCTTCAGGTATTCGATTGCAAGTATTCGCCCCAATGCGATCCGGTGTCAAATGATGAGGCTAAAATGCAACATATGTGGGTGTTTGTTGGGGCTGTTTTGAGTCGAGTACTGATTTCATGGGTACGCTGCGGTACCGAATGGCAGGGCATCCGGATCCGCGGCGCGGCTGGGCGTGCCGCCCGGCGCGGCGGGCGAATCAGCCCGCGCCTGCGCGCCGGAATTGCGATGCCCGGACTGCTCTGAAGAGGCCTGTTCAGTCCACCCGGACCAGGAGATCGCGCATGCCGCCGACATCGACGAACGTGGCGAGGTCGCAGGCGAGCAGGCGGGCGTGTCGCTGCGCGTAGACGGCGGGCGTCAGCGTCCGCAGGAACGCCGTCACGGAATCCGCGAGCGGCTCGGGGAAGGCCCAGCCGAGCCCTTCGGCGACCGCGTAGCGCCCGGTGGCGGTCGAGGCGCGCGCGAGCGTCAGCGCCCCGCACAGGCCGCCCTCGTAGAGCCGGTTCGGCAGCAGCCAGTCCGAATTCAGTCCGTCGTCGAGGTAATCGACGGCCCAGCTGAAGTGGATCCCACTGTAGATCTCGGGGAGATCGCGGGGATTGGCGTAAGGACCGCGGAACGCCATGTTCGCACGGCCGTCCAGGGTTTCGGCCAGCATGTGCGGGGCTATGTCCTCCTCGGAGAGACGCCCGGCCAGGACGATCCGCACCGAGTCGCCAAGGGCGTCGGCAATGGCGGCGAGAAGCGTCAGGCTCCTGCGGCAGCGCAGCGTCCCGAACCAGCCGATCACCCAGGGCGGCTCAGCCGCGCGGGTGCGATCGAGCCGGTCCGCCACCTCGCCGAGGCGATGGCCCATGACCTTGTTCTCCAGCAGATGCCACGCGCCGGTGAAGCCTTGGACGGGCCGGAAGTACCGGTCGATGAAGTCCGGTGCGCTCACGACGAGGAGGGCGCTGCGGCGGAGGAGCCAGCGCTCGACCGTGCGGGCGATCCACCCCGGGGCGTCCGGCCGGACCATCAGCCGCTGGATGTCGAGCACCTCGTAGACGAGGCGCGCGCGGCTTCCGGCGAGGCGTGATGAGGTCCAGGCCACGAGGGCCATGTCGAGGTTGCGCACGTAGATCACGTCCGCCGCGCGCAGGTCGGGCCCGCGGCGCAGGGCGCGGAGGATGCCGAGGGCGAGGCGCGGCAGCCGGCTTGCGTAGTTCCGGTCGACGGTCCGGCCGAGCGGGACGGTGTCGTCCGCCTCCCGGGGCGTGGCTGCGCCGCCGGGTCGGGCCCGCTCGAAGGCGTAGACGACCACGGACCAGCCGGCTTCCCGGATGGCATCGACCCGCTTCCGGACCGTCGGCTCGGCCAGATCGTGGCCGAAGAAGGCGACCCGACGGCCGGGCACGGTCTTCGGGTTCGCGACCGCCGGGGGCGCGGTGGCCGCGCCCGGCCCGAAGGCCGAGGTCCGGCCGATGCCCCGGCTGAGCGGGTCGATCACAGAGCCGCCTGGGTTGCGTCGTGGGGCCGCCGCGGGGCCGTGGCCCAGCGCCGGAGCGCGCTCCTGAGGCCGCCCCGCCGGACCGTCGTCCCGTCGCTCGTCTTGTTGAGCACGATGCCCAGGACGGTGCTGCCGCTCGACTCGAGATCGTGGACGGCGGCGGCGACCTCGTCGATGCTCGTCCGCCCCGCCTCCACCACGATGATCAGACCGTCGAGGCTGTCGAGGAGCGGCTGAAGCGTGGGCAATTCGTCCACCGGCGGCAGATCGACGACGACGCGGTCGAGGGTGGTGCGCTCGTCCCCGACGACGGACGCGACGCCCTCCGGGGTCATCAGGTCGCTGAAATGGGGGTCGTTCGGGTGGCGGTTCCCGCAGGCGAGCAGGCGGACTTCCCCGGGCTGGGGCCGGACCGCCTCCGTGGCGCAGCAGCGGCCGGCGAGCACATCGAGCAGGCCGCGCTGGTCCGTGGCCCGGTTGATCTGCGAGAGCGTCGCCCGCCTGACGTCCGCGTCGATCACCAGCACCCGCCCGGCGCTCGACCGGACGCGGGCGAGGAGCTGGCCGAAATTGCTCGCGAACAGGGTCTTGCCCGCGCCGGACCCCACCGAGGTGACGCCGATCGCGAAGACCGCACCGCGGCGATCGCTGCCCAGCACATGGGCCTTCAGGCTGTGCAGGCGCTCGACGAAGACCGATTGGGGCATGAACCGCACCGCGCTCGCCTTGAACGCTTCGACATTGGCCGGGCGCTGCGCCTCGCTGGCATGGGCCTGAGCCAGCGCCAGGGCGGCCCGGAAGCCCGGCTCGCGCCGCAGCTCGGGGAGAGCGGCGAGGCAGGTCAGGCCGTGGCCGGTGAGCTGCCGGGGCGAGCGGATCGTCCGGTCGAACCAGTGCCGCGCGAAGGCGCCGCTCACCCCGAACCCGGTGCCGACGAAGAGGCCGAGGAGCAGGATCAGGCTGCCGCGGGGCGCGCTCGGAGCCTCCGGCACGGTCGCCGGCGTGATCACGTGGGCAGAGGGCTGCGGATAGGATTGCTGGTTGACGGCGTCGATGTAGCGCTGGAGCAGGTTCGTGTAGATCTGGTCGTAGGTCTCGGCGGTGCGGTCGAGTTCTTTCGCCTTGACCCGGGCATTGCTCATGATCAGCGTCTTCGAGATCAGGGCGTCGAAGGCCGCCGTCATGCTGTCCTCACGTGCCTTGGCGACCTCGTAATCGTGGTCCAGGGACATGGCGAGGCGCTCGAGTTCGGTGCGCAGCGACTGCTTGGCCGCCTGAATGTCCCGCTGGATCGCCTGGACCGCCTCGTGGTCGGGGCCGAGCCGGCGCTTCAGGTCGTCGGCGCGCTGCACGAGGTCGACATATTGCCGGCGCAGCTGGATGATCACGCTATCCTTGAAGGCCTCGGTGATCCCGGGATCGGCGATGTCCGAATCGAGGAGCCCGCGGATCTGGTCGCGCACCGCCCGGGCATCCATGGTCTTGGCGCGGGCCGCGGCCACGGCGGTGTTGAGCTCCTCCACCTGCTGCTCGCCCACGAGGCCGCGCTTGCCCAGGTCGATGATGGTGTGCTCGGCCTTGTAGGTCTGGGCCTCGCGCGAGGCCTGGCTGGCGCGCTGCTGGAGTTCCTTCAGCCGCGGCAGCATCCACTCGCCGGCGACCTTCCAGATCTGGGCCCGGTTTTCCAGCTCGGTGCTGACATAGGCCTCGGCCACCGCGTTCGCGACGGCGGCGGCGGTGGTCGGGTTGTCGGCGCTGTACCCGACCTCGATGACGTAGGCCGCGCCGATGCGGTTGGCCTCCACGTTCTCCCGGAGGGTCCGTGCCTGGCTCAGTTCCGGGCTCACGGGGGCAGTCTCCCGGACCGGCGGTTCGGTGCCGATCAATCGATGGGGGAGCGCCTTGAGGGCCTTCACGACCTCACGGATCTTCGCCACCAGCGGGTGCGAGGGCACCGCGAGGTCCTGCAGGGGGGGGAGGCCGAGCCGGCGCACGGCGGCCAGCGCGATCTTCTCCGAGCGTATGTACTCGACCTGGCTCTCCACCTCGGCGATCTCGAGCGGGGCCCCGGCATTGGGCGTGTCGCGGGCCGTCACCGGGCTGGTGCGGCTCTCGATGTAGATGCGCGTCCGGGCCGTGAAGATCGCGGGCGCGGTCGCGACGTAGAATCCGGCGCAGACCAGGCCGATGGTGGCGAAGACCAAGATCGACCGCCAGTTCTGCCGGGCAATCGTCAGGATGGAGACCTGCGCCTCCGTCTCGGACGAGAACGGCAGGCTGCGCCAGGGGCCCGTCCCACCGGCGCGGGCCGCACCGATCGGCAGGAAGGACGCGCTGGTCGAGTGTCGGTTCATGGCTCTCTCCTCACCGCGGCGGACACCGCCTCGGAGCGCTCTCTGTCAAAGGGGGTGTCGGCTCGGCCCATGGGGTGCCGAACCGGGGGGCGTCAGTTCTGGCCGGCTCCGTCACCGATGCCCCGCAGGGTGGGATCCGGCTTGAGCGCGACCTCCAGGACGTCGCCCGGCTGAAGCTCCATGTCCTCGGCGGCGTCGAGCTGGGTCCGGGACGTGCTGCCCTGGCGGAAGACCGAGATCGCGGCCTGCGCCCGGCTTCCGGATAGGAGCTGGGCCCGCAGGGCGCCGGTGTAGACGAGCTTGTCGTTGATGCTGTTCAGCTTCGAGCGAAGTGCCGACAGGTTGCTCTCCGCGGCCTGGAGCTTCTCCAGGGCGTCCATGGCCTGCAGGTCCTCGACCCGCTCGAGCTTGCGGGCGACGTCGCTCTTGTCACGGTCGAGCTGGGTGAGCTGGACCGTCGTCTGCAGGGCGCGGGTCGAGGAGAGCAGCACCGCCCGCCGGGCGTCGGTCAGCCGCGTGGTGACCACCGCGCCGCGCTGGAACAGGGCACGCACCGTGTCGTACTCCTCGGCATCGGCGTTGACGCCCTCCTTCTCCTTGACCTGCTGCTCGCTGAGATTGGCGTACTGCGTCTGGGCCCGGGCGAGGGAGCGCTGCAGATGCTCCTTCTCCTTCGCGATGTCGGTCAGCTGGATCCGGAGCTGCTGCTCGGCGAGCTTCTGCGCCGGTGTCGGGCGGCCGCCCGAGGCGGCCTGCGGGTCCGCGGCCGGGGCGCTCCTGTCCCGCGGCGCGGCGATGATCGCCTTCAGGCGCCAGATCGTCGCATTCTCCCGCGCGATGCTCGCCCAGGTCGCGTCGTAGTCGGCGCGCAGGTTCGCGGATTCGATGATCGGGTTCTCCATCCGGAACCGCAGGAGATTGTAGCCGCCCGCGAGGGCGACCGCCTGCCGGACGGTCATGCCCGGATGGAACGGGTGCTCGCCCTGCTTGGTCACGTCGCCGCTCAGGTAGATCGGCTGGTACTTCGCGACCCGCACGCCGATCTCGTCCGGCTCGATCACGGCGATCGTTTCCCTGCCGTCCGGCCCGCGCTGCCGCACCGCCTTGGCGGCCAGGGTCTTCTGCAGGTTCCGGCGCAGCTCCGCGAGGGTCAGGCCGGCGGCCGGCACGTCCCCGAGCAGCGGGACCATGAGGGCGCCATCGGTCGAGACCGTGGATTCCTGCTTGAAGTTCGGGAGGCTCAGGGCCGACACCTCGATCGTGTCCCCGGGGGCGATCCGGTACTCCGCCGCCGCGGGGACCGTGAACAGGGCGAGCAGGCAGGCCATGATGCCGGCTCGGGAGGCGCGCCGGGTGACGGCGGACCGATATCCGGCAGGCATAGGCTCAGTCTTCGCCAGAATCCTCGACACGCGTCGTCCCCTCGAATGCGCTGCCATGTCCGGGCGTGGCCATCGAGCGGCGAACCGCGCGTCGGCCTCACGGGCTTATGGGTGGCTGAGGCGGCATGATGCGTAACGGCAAAGTCCGCCGGGACTCCTCCAAAAGGTGGGCCGGCGCCGTCCCGTCGGGGCAGGATCCCCGCCTTTCGGCGTAGGCGCGGCGACCGGAGCGCCGCCGGATCGCGACGGCCGGCAGCATCGGGCAGACGCTATTCGCCTTTCGACGGACGAACGACATCGAAAGCCTGGGTTCCCGGCCACCTGCAGCTCTGTGCAGCTTTACCGCACGGAAATTCGGCGGGTGGAGCGACCGGTATGCCGATTAATGATGTCAATATTGGTTCTGATGTGGGCATATTGTACCCAGATCTGGTCAATATTTATGGATGTCGAATCGAAGACGGCTCGCGCATCGGCCCGTTCGTGGAGATCCAGCGCGGCAGCCATATCGGCCCGCGCTGCAAGATCTCCTCGCACAGCTTCATCTGCGCGGGCGTCTCGATCGGGGCCGAAGTGTTCATCGGCCACGGCGTGGTCTTCACCAACGAGCTCTATCCGGAAGCCACCAACGCGGACGGGAGCCTGAAGCGGGACGGCGAGTGGGAGCTCGTCGAGACCGTGGTCGAGGCCCGCGCCTCCATCGGCTCCAACGCCACCATCGTGGCGGGGATCACCATCGGCGAGGGCGCCCTGGTCGGCGCCGGTGCCGTCGTCACCCGGGATGTCCCGGCCTTCGCCATCGTCGCCGGATGCCCCGCGCGGGTCGTCGGGGACACGCGCACCAAGCGCGCCGAGAGCGCCGCGCGCGCCCGTTCCGTCCAGTCGCCGCGGCCCGAGCCGGCCGAGCCTCTGCAGATTGCTTGAGGGGAATGCACTCATGATCTCGATCGGTATCGTCGGATACGGCTACTGGGGGCCGAACCTCGCCCGGTGCACGTCGGAGAGCGAGCGCTGCCAGCTGGTGGCCATCGCCGACCAGTCGCCCGCCGCGCTCGCCCGGGCCGGCAAGCGCTACCCCGCCGTCCAGCTCCATCAGGACTGGCGCGACCTCGTGGCCGATCCCGCGATCGACGCCGTCATGGTGGCGACGCCGGTGAGTTCGCATTTCGAGATCGCCATCAACGCGCTGCGGGCCGGCAAGCACGTCTTCATCGAGAAGCCGATCACGCCCTCGGCCTTCGAGGCCCGGCTGCTGATCGAGGAGGCGGCCAAGCGCAACCTGAGGCTGATGGTCGATCACACCTTCGTCTACACGGGTGCGGTCGAGAAGATCCACGAGCTCGTCACGACCGACGCCATCGGCGACGTGTTCTACTACGACTCGACCCGGGTGAACCTCGGCCTGTTCCAGCGCGACGTGAACGTGATCTGGGACCTGGCGGTCCACGACCTCGCGATCCTCGACCACATCCTGGACCTCGCCCCGGTGGCGATCTCGGCGAGCGGCACCGGCCATTTCAGCGGCCGTCCCGAGAACATGGCCCACCTGACCGTCTTCTACCCGCGCGGCGTCGTCGCGCAGATCAACGTCAACTGGCTCGCGCCCGTGAAGGTGCGGCAGACGCTGATCGGCGGCAGCAAGAAGATGATCGTCTACAACGACCTCGACCCGATCGAGAAGGTCAAGGTCTACGACCGCGGCGTCACGGTCGGCGGCGGCTCGGACGACATCACCGAGCTGATGGTCTCCTACCGGACCGGCGACATGTGGTCGCCGCACCTGTCCTTCCGCGAGGCGCTGATCGTCGAGATCGAGCACTTCGCCGATTCCATCGAGAACGGCACCGCGCCCATGACCGACGGCCACAGCGGCCTGCGCGTCGTCGAGATGCTCGAAGCCGCCATGCGCTCCCTGCGCCAGAACGGCGCCCCCATCGACCTCATGCCACTTGCGAGGGCCTCGTGATCCCCTTCCTCGACCTCAAGGCGCAGTACGCGGCGATCGGCGGCGACGTCGAGACCGCAATCCTCAACGTCCTGCGCAGCGGCGACTTCGTCCTCGGCCCGGCGGTCAGCGCCTTCGAGACGGCCTTCGCCGAGGCCTGCGGCGCCCGCCACGCGGTCGCCGTCAGCAGCGGCACCGCGGCCCTGCACCTCGCCCTCCTCGCCCTCGACATCGGTCCGGGCGACGAGGTGATCACGGTCTCGTCGACCTTCGTGGCGACGGTCGCGGCGGTCCTGTATGCCGGTGCCACCCCGGTCCTCGTCGACATCGACCCGGTCGGCTGGACCATGGACCCGGCCCTGGTCGAGGCGGCGATCACGCCCCGCACCAAGGCGATCCTGCCGGTGCACCTCCACGGCCGGATGGCCGATCTCGACGCGCTCGGCGCCATCGCCCGGCGCCACGGGCTCGCCCTCGTCGAGGACGCCGCCCAGGCGCATCTCGCCGAGCGCGGCGGCCGCAAGGCCGGCACGATCGGGGATATCGGCTGCTTCAGCTTCTATCCCGGCAAGAATCTCGGGGCCTACGGCGAGGGCGGCGCCATCGTCACGGACCGGGACGACCTCGCCTCGGCGGCCCGCTGCCTGCGCGACTGGGGCCAGCAGGGCAAGTACAACCACGTCCGCCACGGCTTCAACCTGCGCATGGACGGCGTCCAGGGCGCGGTGCTGGGGGTCAAGCTCCCGCACCTGGAGGGCTGGACCCGCGCCCGCCAGGCGGTGGCGGCGGAGTACGGTGCCCGGCTCGCGGGCCTCGGCCTGGAGCTGCCGGCGCCCGCCGGGCTCGACCACGTGTTCCACGTCTACGCCGTGTCGACGGCGGACCGCGAGGGGCTGCGCCAGTACCTCAACGCGGCCGGCATCGCCACCGGCATCCACTATCCCGTCCCGGTCCACCGGCAGCCCGCCTACAGCCACCTCGACGACGGCGCCGGCCGCCTGCCGGTCACCGAGCGGCTGGCCGCCCGGACCCTGTCCCTCCCGATGTTCCCCGAGATGACGTCCGCGCAGATCGACACCGTCTGCCGGGCCGTCGCGAGCTACTGCGAGGTCGCCGATGCCCAAGCTGCGTGAGGTCACCAAGGGAAGCCGGTTCAGCGGCGACCTGCGCGGGACCCGGATCCTGGTCACCGGCGGATCGGGCTTCATCGGCTCGCACATCATCGACCTTCTGGTCGAGGCCGGCTGCGAGGAGATCGTGGCCATCGACAACATGATCCGCGGCCGCCCCGAGAATCTCGGGGACGCCCTCGGCTCCGGCCGCGTCCGCCTTGTCCAGGGCGACATCCGCGACCGCGCCCTGATGGACACGCTGGTCAAGGGCACCGACGTGGTGTTCCACCAGGCGGCCCTGCGGATCACGCAATGCGCCGCGGAGCCGCGCCACGCCTTCGAGGTGATGGCCGCCGCGACCTTCAACCTGCTTGAGAGCTGCGTCGAGGCCGGCGTCGCCAAGGTGGTGATGGCCTCCTCGGCTTCGGTCTACGGGATGGCGGAGGTCTTCCCGACGACCGAGAAGCACCACCCCTACGACAACCGGACCCTGTACGGCGCCGCCAAGTCCTTCGGCGAAGGTCTGCTGCGCTCGTTCAACGACATGTACGGGCTGGACTACGTCGCGCTCCGGTACTTCAACGCCTACGGCCCGCGGATGGACCTGACCGGCCGCTACACCGAGGTCATGGTCCGCTGGATGCAGCGCCTGGCCGAGGGCCAGTCGCCGATCGTCTTCGGCGACGGCCTGCAGACCATGGACCTCGTCCATGTCCGCGACATCGCCCGGGCCAACATCCTGTCGGCGATCTCGCCGGCCACCGACGTGGTGCTCAACGTCGGCACCGGCGTCGAGACCTCGCTGGTCGACCTCGCCGGCCACCTCACCCGGATCATGGGCCGGGACGGCACGCCGCTGATCCACGAGGCCGAGCGGGCCGTGAACCCGGTGCCCCGGCGCCTCTGCGACACGAGCCTCGCCAAGGCGCTGATCGGCTTCGAGGCGAAGATCGGGGCGGCCGAGGGCCTCGCCGACCTCGTCGCCTGGTGGCAGGACGAGTCCCGCTCGGAACACCTGCGGCGGGCGCTGGCATGATCCCGATCGCCAAGCCCGAAGTCGGCGACCCCGAGGCCGAGGCCGCCGCCGCCGTCGTCCGCTCCGGATGGCTGACCCAGGGGCCGCAGGTCGCGGCCTTCGAGACGGAGTTCGCCGCGATCGTCGGCGCGCCCCATGCCTGCGCGGTCTCGAACTGCACGACCGCGCTGCATCTCGCCCTCCTCGCCGTCGGGGTCGGCCCCGGCGACGAGGTGGTGACGGTGAGCCACAGCTTCATCGCCACCGCCAACGCCATCGCCCAGTGCGGGGCGACGCCGATCTTCGTCGACATCGACCCGGCGACCTACAACATGGCCCCGGACGCCGCCGCGGCGGCGATCACCGGGAAGACGAAGGCCATCGTCTGCGTCCACCAGATGGGCATGCCCTGCGACCTGGAGGCGATCGTGGCGATCGGGCGCCGGTCCGGCATCCCGGTGATCGAGGACGCGGCCTGCGCCATCGGCTCCGAGCGGCTCCAGGGCGACGTCTGGCGGCCGATCGGCAGCCCGGCGGGGGACATCGCCTGCTTCTCGTTCCACCCGCGCAAGGTGCTGACCACCGGCGACGGCGGCATGATCACCACCGCCAACGCCGCGTGGGACCGAACCTTCCGGCTGCTGCGCCAGCACGGGATGAGCGTCTCCGACATCGCCCGCCACGGCAGCGCCCGGGTGGTGGTCGAGGAATACGCCATCGCGGGTTTCAACTACCGGATGACCGACGTGCAGGCGGCCATCGGCCGGGAGCAGCTGAAGCGGCTGCCCGACCTGATCGCCCGGCGCCGCGACCTCGCCGACGGCTACCGCGTGCGGCTGGCCGACCTCCCCGGGGTGACGCCGCCGCCCGAGCCGATGGGGCTGCGCAGCAACTGGCAGAGCTACTGCGTCCGCCTCCCGGACGATGCGGACCAGCAGGCGGTCATGCAGGCGATGCTCGACCGGGGCATCGCCACCCGCCGGGGCATCATGTGCGCGCATCTGGAGCCGCCCTACGCCGAGGCGCCGCGGCGGTTCGCGCTGCCGGAATCCGAGCGGGCCCGCGACCACGCGATCCTGCTGCCGCTCTACGCGGCGATGACGGAGGCGGCGCAGGATCAGGTCGTCGACGGCCTGCGCGCCGCCCTGCGATGATCCCCGCACCGGTCAAGAGCCTCGCCCGGACGGTCGGCCTGACCCGCCCGCGCGTCGCCGCCGCCCGGATGGCCTGCGAGCGCACGACGCTCGCCCTCGCCCGCCGGCGTCGGGCCCTGCCGGGCGGGCGCATCCTCTGCTACCACTCGGTGGGCCAGCCGGAATGCGGCGTCAACGACGTCGCCCCCGGGCGCTTCCGGCATCAGATCGAGCGGGCGCTCCGTCTGGGCTACCGCTTCGTGCCGGCGGCCGCCATCGCCGAGGGACGCGGCGGCGCCCGCGACCTCGCCATCACCTTCGACGATGGCTGGCACAGCGTGCTGAGCGCGGCGGCCCCGATCCTGCGTGATTACGGGATCCCGTGGACCCTGTTCATCGTGGCAGGCTGGCTGGACCGGCCCGAGACCGGGCCGCGCGGCATCCTGGACTGGCGCGCCATCGAGGCGCTCGCCGCGGCCGGGGTCGAGATCGGCAGCCACTCGGTGACGCACCCGGATTTCGGGCGCCTCGACACAGATCGGACCGTCGAGGAACTCGTCGTCTCCCGGGCCATCATCGCGCGGCGCCTGGGCGTCGCTCCGGCGAGCTTCGCGATCCCGCTCGGTCAATCGATGAACTGGACGCCCTTCGCCCAACAGGCGGCCCGCGAGGCCGGCTACCGGACCCTCTATGCGCAGGCGGAGGAGACCAAACCTGAGGGCACCGTGGGGCGGACCTTCGTCACCTGCTTCGACCATGATCTGATCTTCCAGGCCCTGCTGCGCGGCGCCTTCGATGCGTGGGAAGAATGGGTCTGATCTCCGGCGTCTCGGGGTGTTCCGACAGTCCGAGGCCGTACTGCCCTGTCATGTCGCAGCAGATCCATCGGCCTGGGAGGCGCCCCGATGCAAGACGGTCCGAGGCTGGTTTCGGTCATCGTGCCGACATTCCGGCGGCCCCATCTTCTGCGCGGTGCGCTCGCAAGCATCCGGCGCCTCGAAGATCGCGATCTCGCGTTTGAAATCCTCGTCGCGGACAATGGGGGCGCGTGCGAGAACCGGGCGATCGCCGAGGCGTTCGGGGCCACCTACGTGGCGGTGGAGCGCCGCGGGCCGAGCGCGGCACGGAATGCGGGCCTGCGTTTGGCGACCGGCGACTTCATCGCTTTCCTCGACGATGACGACGCGTGGCTTCCGGGGAATGTGCGTGCGCAGATTGCAGTCCTCGATGCGGATCCCGCCTTGGACGGCGTTCTGGGGCAGGCCGTCGGCACGGACCCGGACCTGAAGAATCCCTCAGCCCCTTGGCCGGAACGGCATCCGGGCGTCGGCGACGCGCTTCTTCGGACCATGCTGAGCGGCTACTTTCCTCAACTGGGCACGCTCGTGGTCCGCAGACGCGTCCGCGATTTGGTGGGACTGTTCGACGAGACGCTCATCGGTGGAGAAGACCTGGATTGGCAGCTCCGTATCGCCCGCCGGCGGACCCTGGGCTATGTCGAGACACCCTGCATGCTCTTCCGCGGCCGCGCCCACGGCACCTACGACGCGATTCAGTACGACCGTCTTGCCTACGACCGGCTGGTCTTCTTCAGGCATAGTGTGCCGGAATGGCGTATCTGGCCCTCGCCCCTCGCGTTCCTCAGGGCGTATCAAGGAACGCTGCAGCACTTTTACTGGTATTTCGTCACGATCATGATCGCCGCGGCCTCGCGCGGCCAGAAGCGCCGGGCCTTCAGGGCCATCGTCGGAGCGCTGAGGGTCTTCCCGGTCCGCGCGACCTATCATCTGGTCGCGCGCCGGGATTGCCGAAGGGCGCTGGTTCAGATGGCCTCGATGCATCGGCCGATCTGATCGGACGCCAGCCGGGCCGTCACGGGGATCGGCGGGATCGCCCCCCGCGGCCGCCCTCACGCCGTCAAGCGCATCGACCGCATCGACGCGGAACGGGCCGAAGCCGATGCCCGTCCGGTCGCGCGCAGGCCCGAACCGCCGCGGGACCGAACGAACCGATCTATGGCAGAGGCGACTCCGTCGACGGCCGCATCCAGCCGGGTGTCGCGGCTCATCTGCGGCTCCGCATGCGACAGCTGCTGCAGACGCTTCGCGGCGATCCAGGTCAGCATCTGATTGACGGGCTTGAGAGTCGGCATCGTGCTCGAACGCGCCGCGCGCCAGACTTCGGCGTTGGGCCAAACGGCGTGATACATCTCGCGGATGTTGCTCGGCAGCAAGGCATGCGGGCGCAGGTCGATCTCGAGGGACTCGGACCAGTCCCGCCACTTCATGCGATGCGAGTGATGGAGCGGCTTGGCGGCGATCCAGGGCGTGCGGAGGGCATCGGCGACGATGGCGCCGTGCATCGCCTCGGTGATGAGGAGCCTGGCGCCCCTGATCTGGGACAGGATCCGCCCGACATCGTCCCGGGGATCGATCAGCGTGACGCCCGCCATCCGGCAGGCCACCTGCCAGAAGCCACGCTCCAGGCTTTCGTAATGCGGCATGAAGGCGACCGTGATGCCCGACGCGGCCTCCGGCAGCGGCAGCAGGCGCAGCAGGACGGCTGGATCGCAGATCGCCCGCTCCGCCGGGAGGCCGAGGCGCCGCGCGGTCCCGGGGCCACGGACGAACAGGACGTCCCAGGATCCGTCATGCACGTCCGGCATCGCCGAATAGCCGCCGTAGCCGGACCCGATAACGTATTTTCTTGCCGATCTCGGGTAGATGTCTTGGATGATCGAGCCGATCCCGAGGAACAGCGCCTCCTCGCGATCATCCAGAAAGCCGTCCGGAAGCATCGCGCTCCAGACCAGCGGGTTGAGTTCATCCCCGAAGTTCGGCGGATCGCCGGCAAAGTAGGTCAGCTTCATGTCGGGCGCCGTGGCGTGTCGGGGTTCGACCGGGGCCGCGTCGGCGCGTTCGGCGCCGGCACGCTTCCGAGAAACTCAGGAGAAGGCCGGCTTCGCTATTGGAGGCCGAGGTTCCATCTGCAGAAGCATCTGAAATTCCACAGCAGCCAGCGCAGACGCCATTTGAGCCGGGTCTTGAAGCCGATGCCCGCATTGCGCAGGAGGCTCAGGCCGAACTCGGCACCGCGCAGCTCCTTCAGGTAAAGCCACGCCAGAGGATGCCATTCGTCGCGGCGCCAGGGTTTGGTCGCGTCGGTGAAGTGGATGATCTTCGGCCGCGGGGCGCTCCGGGTCAGAGCGGTCCACGTTGCGAACTTCTCGTAGAGGAAATTGCGCTGGAAGTTCCAGTCCGGTGGAATGCTGGTCCAGCGGTTCCAGAAGCTGATGTTCAACGCATCCTGATCGTCGTAATCGTAGACGTTGCTTGCAAGGAGCGCGATCGTGTGATCGAAGCTCTGGTCCGCTCTGAGTTTCTGGACATCCAGCAGGAGCACGCCCGCGTTGAAGTATCGGCCCTGGGCCGGCAGGCCGTACCGCGCGGCGAAGTCGCGCGGGTTGAGGCCGGCATCGACCACGGCTCCGAGCGCATGGGCGCCGAGGTCGAAGTCCCAGAGTTCGGCGATGTCGCTTTGAAGGATGAGATCGGAATCGAGATAGATCGCACGGCTGACGTCAGGCGGCATAAATCGCGGGATCATCAACCGGAAATACGTCGCCCGACTCATGCTCGGGCGATGGGCGTCGAACCCGAGCAGGACCGGATCGCAGATCTGAATCCACTCGATCGTGGCGCGTTGGGTCGAAACCTGGGCTCGGCTGGCCGCGTCGATGCCGTCATGGAAGACGAAAAACCGCAGCGGGTTGCGTTCGTTTCGTGTCTCGATCGAGCGCATGACCACACGAAGTTGTGGGATGTACGACTGATCGATGCCGAATGCGACGTTTATGACGGGCCTCTGCACGTCGTCCTCCGCTCGATTGCACCTGTGCTGACATGCGGCGCCGAGAAGGCACCGTCCGCGACAGGATGTTCAGGCGGGCCACCAGCCGGTGACCTCGCCATGGTTCGTCCAGTCGAGACGACACTCCCGGATCGACCGTCCGTTCGATCGGTGCAGCTGCCTGCGGAAGGTATGGAGCGCCGGACGACCGATCACCCGCTTCAGGGCGAGCTTCCACCAGTCGCGCCGCAGGAGCAGGTGCGGATCGAACTCCGCTGCAGCTGCGAGGATCTCCTTCCAGTCGTCGTCGTGATGCAGGGTGAAGGAGTTGCTCGCCGTGATCAGGAGTTCGCGTCCGATCCGCCGCTGCATCGCGGCCACCCATCCCTGAAGCTCGGGGATCCTGTCTCCCTGCTCCTGCAGGATGACGCGGCAGGTTTCCATCTGCTCACGGCGATCGCTGATCGCCTGTGCATAGTAATGAGAACTCATGTTCTGGTTATGCCAGCGGTAATAGGCCTGCTTTGCATTCAGGATGACCACGGGCCCATGGCACGCGAAGCGCATCCACATCTCCATGTCGGAGGTGTGCCGCATCTTCGGATTGTAGCCGCCGAGACGATGCTGGACGGATGTGCGGACGATCACGACCGGGGACGCGAACTGGTTTCCGAAGTCGCAGAAGCGCTTGATGAACGTGCGCCCCGGGACGAGCCGGCATTCCGGGTCCGACGCGTCGGCGACGGCCACCGGCTCCACGTCGCCGGCCTGGGACACCGCCATCCCGCAGACGAGCCCCGCTTCGGGATGCCGGTTCAGCGCCTGCGCCGCGCGGGCGAGCGCCCCGGGCGTCAGCATGTCGTCGGCCGAAAGCAGCAGCGTGTAGTCGGCCGTGGCCCAGTCGATGATTCCTTCGTTGAAGGTCTTGATGTGTCCCTGGTTGACCGTGTGGCGCCGATAGGTGACGCGGGCATCCTCCCGGGCCAGGGCCCGTCCCACCTCTTCGGATGAGTCGTTCGACATGTCGTCGATGATGAGAATCCGGACGTCCACATCGCGCTGCGTCAGGATACTGTCGACGCATGCGCGGAGGTAGCGGCCGTAATTGTAGCAGGGGACGACGACATCGACCGTGCTCATGGTTCCTTGCCTTCCCGATAAGTCTACCTGCCGAAGGTCCAGTGACCTTCTTCGTGGAAGATGCCGAAGATGTACGGATCGAGATCCGGGTGCTGAACGTGGAACCGGGCGCCGATCTTGGCGTCGGCGATCGTGTCGAAGCCCTTGCGGCGCACGGAGATCGACACCCGGTAATCGTCCGCGGTGAGCCGGAGCGGCGGTGTCAGCAGCTCGATCGTCCCCGTACCGGTGATCACCGGCACCGGTGCCGCGTCGAGCAGCGTGCTGAACGTGCAGCAATGGGTCTCGTCGGCGCGGGTGAAGGAGCAGGAGACGTTCGCGTCGTGGATCGGCAGATCGGCCGCATACCGCATGCGGATCCGCATCCGCTCGCCGTGGGAGAAGACCGTCTTGCCCTCTCCGGCCGCGTCGACGATCTCGACGCCGGTGATCCGGAAGTCCTGGCTCGACTGTTCGGGTCTGTACCACGAGGGGTGGGACAGGTAGCTGTCCTGCTCGTAGATTTTGAGGCCCGCATCCACGGGCCCGTCATAGGCCACCGTCCCGTTCTTGATGTAGATCACGCGCTTGCACATCGTCTTCACGCTGAACATGTTGTGCGACACGATCAGGATGGTGGCGCCGCTCGCTTGCAGGCGATGGGCGAAGTCCATGCATTTTCTCTGGAAGGCGTAGTCTCCGACGGCCAGGACTTCATCCAGGAGCAGGATGTCGGGCTCGAGATGGGCCGCGACCGAGAAGGCCAGCCGGACATACATGCCGCTCGAGTAGCGTTTGACCGGCGTGTCGATGAAGTCTCCGATCTCCGAGAACGCGACGATCGCGTCGAACTTGTCGGCGATCTCCTGCCGGCCCATGCCCAGGATCGAGCCGTACAGGAAGATGTTCTCCCGGCCGGTCAGCTCTCTGTGGAAGCCGGTGCCGACCTCGAGCAGGGCACCGACCCGACCCTCGAGGCGGATGCGGCCGGTGGTGGGGGCGGCGATCCGTGAGAGCAGCTTGAGGAGCGTGCTCTTGCCGGCGCCGTTCAGGCCGATGATGCCGACATTCTCACCGTGCTTGATGCCGAAGCTGACGTCCCTGAGCGCCCAGAAGGATTCCCGTGCCGGGCGCGCCTCGGAGCGGCGGGACAGGAGGCCCCGGACGCCCTCGCTGAGGGCGTCGCGCAGGGAGTTCTGGTGCGCGGCCCGCGGCGCGCGCCAGTACTGCTTGCCGATATCTTGTACGCTGATTGCCATCGACATCAGATTACATCCGCGAAGGAGCGCTCCATGCGCTGGAAGAAGATCAGTCCGCTGACGAGCAGGACGAACGCTGCCGTGACCGAGACCGTGATCGCGAAGGCGTCGGGCGGCGTCCCGCCGAGGACGGCGAACCGGAACGCCTCGATCAGGCCGACCATGGGATTGAGTGCGTAGAGCCAGCGCACCGAGGCGGGCACGATGCTCGACGCGTAGACGATCGGCGAGGCGTACATCCAGATCTGGATCAGGAACGGCAGCGTATGCTTGACGTCCCGGAAGCGGACATTGATCGGGCCGAGCCACAGACTCACGCCGAGGGCGAGCATCGCCGTGACGATCAGGGTCGGGACGGCCAGCACGAGGTGCCAGTCCGGCACCACGCCGTACCAGACCATCAGGGCCAGCATGACGGCCAGCGCGATGGCGAAATCGACCATCGGCGAGATCACCGTGGCGAGCGGGATGACCAACCGCGGGAAGTAGATCTTGCGGATGAGTTCGGCCTCCGCCACGAGGCCGTTGGCGCTGCGCCGGACCGCTTCGGCGAAGTAGGTCCACAGGACGACCGCGCTGCCCGCGAACAGCGCGTAGGGCGCGCCGTCGGTGGGGATCTTGGCGAAGTGGCCGAAGATCACCGTGAAGATCAGCACGGTGAAGAGCGGCTGTGCGATCGCCCAGCAGGCGCCGAGGGCGGTCTGACGATAGAGGACCTTCAGGTCCCGCAGGATCAGGACGCGCAAGAGACCGCGATACTGCCAGAGGCCCACGGCGTCGAAGGCGATGATCCGGTCGTCGGGCGCAATCTCGGTGACCCGCAGCGTCGACGGATCGCCTCGCTGTTCGGTCAGCCCGCATTCCGACGGGCCGAGGGCAAGCGCATCCAAAGATTTCATCATTCGAGGGGGTCCCGCATGACGCTTCGAGCCCGTGATCGAGCTCGCGGGATCCGGTTCGAATCGACTGTCGAGCCGTCCGGCTGTCCCGCCGGAACGGGCTATCATTGCGGTGGGGCGGTCAGAATTACACCTTTCGTCGTATCGGAGCGGCCAACCGAAGTGGTGGTTGTGATCAATGACCGTAATCGCGGCCAATCACGGCAGATGAGCCCTCGGATGCGGGACCGTCGGCGTCCGCTTCCCTCCGGAACGGCCGGCCCGGATCCGCCGACCACCGGGGCCCGGTGTCGGGAGAGCCCCCATGAGATCACCCACGAGCCCCCCCGCGCGCGCCGCCGGTGCTCCGCTCGTGACGATCGCCATGCCGGCCCTCGACGAGGCCGGCCACATCGCCGAGGCCATCGCGTCCGTTCTGCCCGACCGGGATGCGGTCGCCTGCGAATTGCTGGTGTTGGACGGCGGCAGCCGCGATGGCACCTGCGCGATCGTCTCCGCCCTGAGCGCCGGGGATCCGCGGATCCGGCTCGTCCACAACGAGCGCCGGATCCAGGCGGCGGCCCTCAACCTCGCGGCACGGCTGGCGCATCCCGCCTCCGCCTACCTGGTCCGCGCCGATTGCCACGCCGTCTATCCGGAGGGGTTCGTGCAGAACCTCGTCCGCACGATGCAGCTGCGGGAAGCCGTCTCGGTGGTCGTGCCGCTCCGGACCGTCGGGGTCACGCCGCTGCAGCGGGCCATCGCGGCGGCGCAGAACAGCCGCCTCGGCAACGGCGGCTCGGCCCACCGTCAGGGCGGCATCTCGGGCTACGTCGCCCACGGCCACCACGCGGCCTTCGACCGGCGGGCGTTCCTGCGGGTGGGCGGCTACGACGAGACCTTCACCCACAACGAGGATGCCGAGCTCGACCGGCGGCTCTGCGCGGCGGGCGGGCGGATCTACCTCGCCGCCGACCTCGCGATCACGTATTTTCCCCGCGCGCGCTTCGGCAGCCTCGCGCGGCAATACCGTCAGTACGGTCGCGGCTGCGCGCGGACCCTCGAGAAGCACGCCAGCCTGCCGCGCGCCCGCCAGATGCTGCCGGCCCTGGTTCTGCTCTACGCCGTCGCGGCCCTGCCCCTGGCAGCCCTGATGCCCGCCCTGCTGATCCCGCTGCTGCTCTACGCCGGAGCCTGCGGCCTGTGCGGCCTCGCCCTGGCCCTCAAGGCGCGGGACCCCGTCCTGCTCCTGAGCGGACCGGCGGCGGTGGCCATGCATCTGTCCTGGGCGGCGGGGTTCCTGTCCCATCCGGGCTACTGGCGGACCGTCCTCCGGGCCGCCCTGCGCCGCAAGCGGCCCGGGCTCGGCGTCCCGCCGGGATCCGACGCGGCGCGCGTCAACTGACCGGTTGACGCCGGGCCGGTGCCGCGCCTGGCGATGGGCTGGGCGCGGCCCTGCCATGTCAGAAGCCCGACGCTCTCTCGCATCCGTCGCCCATTCGCCCATTGGGGCGGTGGCCTCACGGGGCCAAGGCGATTATCGACACGCGCAACGATCCGGCCGCGCAGGGCCCGGAGACCGGCCGCGCCCCGCGTGCGGCAGCGCAGGAGAGTTGTGACCGTGCCCGACAGTACGCCGCGTCCCGTGATGCTCGTGATCCTCGACGGCTGGGGTCTGCGGGACGCGGTGGCCGACAACGCCGTCCACCAAGCCAAGACCCCGGTCTTCGACGCGCTGATGCAGGCGCATCCCCGGGCGCAGCTGAAAACCTTCGGCGCCGATGTCGGCCTCCCCGCGGGGCAGATGGGCAATTCCGAGGTTGGGCATCTCAATATCGGGGCGGGCCGCGTGGTCCTGCAGGACCTGCCGCGGATCGACTCCGCCGTCGCCGACGGTTCGCTCGCCCGGAATCCGGCGCTGATCCGGTTCATCGAGACCCTCCGCGCATCGGGGGGCACCTGCCACCTCGTCGGCCTGCTCTCGCCCGGCGGCGTCCACGCCCATCAGGACCACGCCGTGGCGCTGGCGCGGTTGCTGGTCGCGGCGGGGATCCCGGTCCGTCTCCATGGCTTCACCGACGGGCGCGACATGCCGCCCCGCTCCGCGGCCACCTGCATCGCCGATGTGGCGGCCACCCTGCCCAAGGGCGCGCGCATCGCCACCCTGTGCGGCCGCTATTTCGGGATGGACCGCGACCGGCGCTGGGAGCGGGTCCAGACGGCCTACGACGCCCTCACGGAGGCGCGCGGGACCCGGTTCGAGCGGGCCGGGCAGGCGGTCGCCGCGTCCTACGCGCAGGACGTGTCGGATGAGTTCATGCGGCCCGCGATCATCGGCGACTATGCCGGCATGCGGGACGGCGACGGCCTGCTGTGCTTCAACTTCCGCGCCGACCGGACCCGGCAGATCCTGGAGGCGCTCCTCGACCCGGCCTTCGCGGGATTCGACCGCACGCGGACGGTCCGGTTCGCCGCCGCCCTGGGGATCGTCCAGTACAGCGTCGAGATCGACGCCTTCGCCGAGACCCTGTTCGGCCCCCTCGACCTGCCCAACGGCCTCGGCGAGACCGTAGCCCGGGCCGGCCGCACGCAGTTGCGCATGGCCGAGACCGAGAAGTACCCGCACGTCACCTACTTCATGAACGGCGGCCGCGAGGACCCGTTCGCGGGGCAGGACGCGGTCCTCGTGCCCTCGCCCAAGGTCGCAACCTACGACCTGCAGCCGGAGATGTCGGCGCCGGAACTCACCGATCGCGCCGTGGAGGCGATCGGCTCCGGGCGCTACGACCTCATCATCCTGAACTTCGCCAATCCCGACATGGTCGGCCATACCGGCAGTCTCGCGGCCGCCGTGAAGGCGGTAGAGACCGTCGACACCTGCCTCGGCCGCGTAGTCGAGGCGGTGACGGCGCAGGGCGGGGCGCTGCTGGTGACCGCCGACCATGGCAATTGCGAGATGATGCGCGATCCCGAGACCGGGGAGCCCCACACCGCCCACACCCTCAACCCGGTCCCGGCCCTGCTCATCGGCGTCGACGGCGTGTCCCTGGCCGACGGCCGCCTGGCGGATGTGGCGCCCACCCTCCTCGACCTGATGGGGCTCGACCAGCCGGCCGAGATGACCGGCGCGTCGCTGATCCGGAAGCGGGGCGCGGGCTGAGGGCCGGGGCCGGCGGCACGCCGCCTGCACGGCCCGGGCTGTCATGCCCGCCGTCCCTGCGTTACGTCCCGCCACGAAGCCGGTCTGTCCCAGCGTGGTGCGAGGTCGTGGTGCGTGTGACCGGTTCTAGGACATGATCGCCCGACACAGCCTGATCTATGTCGGCTCCCGGGGCTTCGCGGCAGCCCTGAACATGGCCTCCGTGGCGGTGTTCACGCGGCTCGCGCCGGTGGAGAGCTACGGCACCTACCTCTACGTCCTGTCCTGGTCGCTGGTGCTCTACGGGGCGACCTGCCAGTGGCCGAAATTCGCGTTCTTCGCCCTCTACGACGAGGCGCGCGAGCCCGCGCAGGTCGGCACCGTGGTGCGGATCCTGGGCGGCACGCTGCTGCTCGCGGGGCTCGGGAGCGCGCTGGCCGCCGGCCTCGGGCTGATGTCGGCGCGGATGGCGGCCGCGATCCTGGCGCTCGCCTTCGGGAGCACCCTGTTCGAGGGCTCCACCGAGATCGCCCGGACGCGCCTCCGGGCCGGGGCGGTGGCAGCCTCGGTGATGAGCCGGGCCGTCCTGATCCTCGCCCTCGGCAGCCTCGCGCTGCATCTCTCGCAGGATCCGCTGCATCTCGCCTTCGCGGTGGCGGCCGCCAACGTCCTGGCCTCGCTCCCCGCCGCCGCCACGATCGCGCCGATGATGCCCGGCCGCGGCAGCCGGGCCGAGGCCCTGCGGCTCTTCGCCTATGGCTGGCCGCTGGTCCTGTCCTTCGGGACGGCGGCGCTCGCCCAGAGCCTCGACCGGCTGATCATCGCCAAGACGGTGGGGCCAGCGGGGCTCGGCGCCTACGGGGCGCTGGCCGACTTCCTGAAGCAGAGCTTCATCGTGTTCGGCGAGGCGATCGCCCTGTCGCTGATCTCCATCGCCAAGCGCGAGGCGCGGGCGGGCGGGATGGCGGCGGCCTCCGGGGTGCTGCGCGACGCCGCCCGGGCCATGACGCTGATCGCCGCCTTCGGGGCGGTGTTCTTCCTGTGCTTCGACGATCTGGTCGTGGCGGTGCTGCTCGGGCCCGCCTACCGGGCGGAGGCGCGGGAGCTCGCGCCGGTCCTGATCCTGGCCTCCATCCTGATGATGTTCCGCGCCTATTATTTCGGGCAGGTGATCTACTTCACCCGCTCCAGCGGCCTGGAGGCCGCCGCCGCCTTCGCGACCCTCGCCGCGGTCGCCGCCCTGTCGCTCCTGCTGATCCCGCGGTTCGGTGCCGCCGGGGCGGCCCTCGCCTTCGCGGGCGGCCAGAGCGCGGCCTGCCTCGTGCTGGTGCTGGGCGCCCGCCGGGCCGGAACGACGATGCCGCTGCCCCTCGCCGACATGGCGGGGATCGCCGGGATCGCGCTCGCCTGCGGCGCGGTGAATGCCGGCATCGCCCTGGTCCCGGGCGGGCTGATGCCGCCGGGGCAGGCCCTGCGCCTGGTCCTGCTCGCCGTCGCCGCCGGCATGACGGCATGGCGCTACGACGTGCTCGGCTTCGCCGGCGCGATCCGCCACCGGCTCGCGGCCTGACGGTCCCGCCATGGCAGACATCGCCGCGCTACCGGGGGGGTTCGTGGCGGCGGTCCGGCCCCTCGATCCCCGAGCCCCCTGGATCCCGGCCTGGCGGGCGCTGGGCGCGGCGTCCCTCATCCGAAACCCGTTCTACGAGGCCGGCTACGCCCTAGCTGCCCGCGACGCCTTCGGGGCGGGCGTCCGGCTCCTCCTCGTCGCCGACCGGCCGCCGGAGGCGCCGGGGGCCCGGCTCGTCGCCGTCTGGCCGTTCCGGCTGTCGCGGCGGCGCTGGGGCCTGCCGCTGCCGCTGCTCATGGGCTGGACCCACGGCTACGCCCCGTTCGGCGCGCCGCTCCTCGACGGTGCCGATCCACAGGCCGGACTCGCGGGGCTGCTCGCCGCGCCGGGCGTGCTCGGCCTGCCGCCGCGGCTCCTCCTGCCGAACGCCCCCGCCGACGGCCCCCTGCCGGACCTCCTCACCGCGCAGGGCGGACGCCGGGCCGCCTACTGGCCGCATGACCGCGGCCTGCTGGATCTGAGCGGGTTCGGGCCGGAGGCGCGGAGCGGCTATCTCGGGCACCTCTCCGGTCAGCGCCGCCGCAAGCTGCGCCGCGCCCGCGCGCGCCTGGAGGCGGCGGGGCCCGTGACCTTCGAGATCCTCGCCGCGCCCGAAGCCCTCGGCCCGGCCCTGGACGCCCACGTCGCCCTCGAGACCGCCGGCTGGAAGGGGCAGGCCGGGACGAGCCTGGCGCAGCGGCCGGCGGAGATCGCCTTCCTGCGCGCCGCCCTGGCCGATCTCGGCGCGGCGGATGGCGTGCGCATCGCCCGCCTGCGCCGGGGGGAGCAACTTCTGGCCTCCCTGATCCTGCCGGTCACCGGCCGGGAGGCCTGGGTGCTGAAAATCGCCAACGACGAGACCCGACCGGAGACCGCGCCGGGCGTCCAGCTCGTCCACCGGCTGACCGAGGCCCTGGCCGCGGGCGACTGGCCGATCGACCGGATCGATTCCTGCGCGCCGCCGGGCTTCGCCCTCGGCAGCACCTTCTGGACGGAGCGCCGGCCGATCGCCCATCTCCTGGTCGAGGCGGGGCGCGATCCCCTGTTCCCGGTCGCCCGGACCCTGGAGCGCGCCCGGGAGCGCGTCGCCCGGGCGCGTGTCACCATCCGAAACGGGCGATCTGCTCCAGCCGTGCCCGCGTCGCCGCCGCGTCGCCGCCCATGACGGCGATCCGCCCGGACAGGTCGTAGCAGGCCGCGCAGAACGGCAGCTGCAGCAGCGTGTACCCATCGTCGCGCGCCCGGGCGACGGAGGCGATCAGGCAGGGCAGGACCGGCCCGTCCGCGGGCCCGGCGAGGCAATCGGCCCGGGGGCTGCCGAAGGCCGGGCGGTTCGGCCAGGTCAGCAGGAGCGTGGTGCCGCCCCGGCGGTCGGGGGCCGGCGGCAGGGTGTAGCTGCGCAGGAACAGCGCGCAGGCGGCGAGGAGCAGGAGCGGCAGGATCAGGGCTGTGCGCATCGACGGATTCCTCGCGCCTCAATCCCCCGCGTCGAAGCGCGTGCGATAGAACACCTCGCGGCCGGCACCGTCGATCACCCGGACGGCCTCGGCCGGCTCCCCCGACCGCTGCGGCACCCGGGCGCGGGCGAACAGGCGCAGAGCCCGCTCCTGCGCGCTCTCCAGACTGCCGACCCGCACGGAGATCCGCGTCTGGATCTCGTCCGGTTCCGGTCCGAGGACTTCGATGTGGAAGGTCTCGCGCACGGGGATCCGTTTCATCGAGGGGCATGAAGACCGGATGTTGGAATCCGGCCGGCGGGCGCCATAGCATGTTCCGGTCCGGTTTCGGCTCGGATCGCCCGCATCGGCCCATCAACACCGTCGTCGCGTGCGCCGCGCAGCGACCCAGAGACGCGCCCCGCGCTCGATCGCGGCGCTGCCGGGGAGTTCCGCGCGCATCGACGAGCCGCGCGAGGTCGATCTTGGCCCGAAGTCCAGTTGCCCCGCGGCCGGGCGCGGCTCTAAGAGGGCCGCTCCGACCCGAGGAGACATCACCGGAGAAACCCGTGGATCCGCTCAAGGCCGCCGCCGCGACGCTTCTCTGCCTCGCTCTGTTCTGGCTGGCCTTCCGGCTGACCCGGCGCCTGGTCGATCTCGCCATCGCGGGGGGCTACGCCGAGGAGCGCCGGCGGCTCGCCGAGGAAGAGGCCGCTCAGGCCGAGGCGGGCGCCGTTCCGCAGGCCTCGGCCATCCGGGCCACCCCGGCGAGCTTCGCCGCGAACAGGGACCAGTCATCCGCCGCGGCGATCGGCGCCCACAACGCCTCCACCTCGTCGATCAGGAGCGTGCAGGGCGCCTCCGCGAAGTAAGGATGGTCGAGCCGCGCGCCCGGTGCGGGCGCCAGCGGTTCCAGCGCGGCCCGCACGGCCGTGAAGGCCTCGGACCGGTACTGCGCGGCGGCCGGTCCCGCCTCCGCCCGCCCGGCGCTCGCGAGCCCCCCGTACCAGTCGAAGAAGAACCGCTCGAAGGGCGCCCGCGTCTCGGCGAGGAACCGCCAGACCGCCGAGACCAGCCGGTCGGTCTCCGGCTGCGGCGCCGCGGCGAGGCCGAGGCGGCGGAACAGGGCTTCGGCGAAGGCCGCCTGCAGGGCCGGGCCGAAGCCGGAAAGGGCGGCTTCGAGGCGCGCCTGGGGGGCCAGCGTCAGCAGGCAGTCGGCGAGCCGGGCGAGATTCCAGAACAGGGCCTCGGGCTGACGGCCGAAGCTGTAGAGCCCGGTCTCGTCGAAATAGGCCGCGGTGAAGTCCCGGTCGAAATGCGGCAGGAAGCGCCAGGGCCCGTAATCGAAACTTTCGCCGGTGACGTTGATGTTGTCGCTGTTGAGCACGCCATGGACGAAGCCGGCCGCCGCCCATTGCGCGCCCATCCGGGCGACGCGGAAAACCACATCCTCCAGGAAGGCGACGCCGCGATCCTCCAGGCCGGCCCGCCAGAGGTCCGGCCTATGGGTCTCGATCGTGTGGTCGAGGAGCCGGGCGACGTTGTCCGGTTCGCCAAGCGCCAGGACGCGCTGGAAGCTGCCGATCCGGATATGCCCGTGCGAGAGGCGCACCAGCACGGAGGAGCGGGCCGGCGAGGGCTCGTCGCCGCGCACGAGGTCCTCGCCGGTCTCGATCAGGCTGAAGCTCTTCGAGGTGTAGACGCCCTGTGCCTCCAGGAGCGCGGTGGCCAGCACCTCGCGCACGCCGCCCTTGAGGGTGAGCCGTCCATCGGCGCCGCGGGACCAGGGCGTGGTGCCGCTGCCCTTGGTGCCGAGGTCGAGCAGCCGCCCGTCCTCGAGGTCGTGGAGCTGCGCGAACAGGAAGCCGCGGCCGTCGCCGAGCTCCGGATTGTAGGAGCGGAACTGATGGCCGTGGTAGCGCAGGGCCAGGGGCGTCTCGAAGCTGCCGGGCAGCGGCTCGAACCGGCCGAAATGGGCGATCCACGCCGCCTCCGAAAGGCCGCCGAGGCCCACCCGCTCCGCCCAGGCCTGATTGCGGTAGCGCAGGATCGTCTGCGGGAAACGGGCCGGGGTGACCGGATCGAAGAAGGCGGGCCCGAGCTCGGCGTGGCGCCGGGAGGGCTTGAAGGCGGTGTCGTCCATGCGGCGCGTCTCTCGGGTCGGGCCGGGCGTGCCCCTCCCGTCACCAAGCCGGCGGAACGGGATCCGTTGCAGCATTCCGGTTCTTGCGCGCGGAACGAAGCAGGCCGGCGTCGCAGGCGGCTTCGGGCGTGGTGCTGCGGGCGTGCTTCGCTCTGCGCGCAGGGGGCGTCCGGCACCAGGGCTGCCGTCGGCGCCCGTGCGTGTGCGCGCGATCCGCCTGGCCGTGCGACTGTCTAAAAGGAGTGGTCTCGTGGCGGTCTGCTACCGCGCGGACGGTCGAGGACGCAGACATTCGAGCTGTGGCAGCAGGGGTCGACAGTCGTGCGCTCGGCACCAGAAGCGCATCGCGCTGGATTGGACATGCCCCTGCCCGATCGATCGTAAGCGAGACCGCTCTTCCGAGGTCTGACGAGCCGACACGATCCCCCGACAGCATGGGGGCCGGATTGAGGTGATCCAGCCTGCCTCTCTGGCACGCGTCGGAGGAGCCCTCGTTTTATGGACACGGTCCGGCGCCGATATGAGACGACGCGGTGGGTCGGTCTACAGAATGTCCGGGTCCTTCAAGCGCGAAACGGCCCGCGCAGGCGCCCCGCAGCGCCAGCGCTCCTTCAAGGCAGGTCGATCCCGGAATGACCGCGATTGTTCGATGCGGCCTTGCGACGGGAGGAACAATTTAAGTCTTATCGGGACTCTCAATCTATTTTCGCATCCTGGCGATGCAGGATGTGATCAGACGTATCTATAAATATCATGCTCGGCGCGCCAATTAGGAGCAGATACATTTCATGGATGTGCGTCCAATACTGAAAGTACGAGACACCCCATCTCGCCGTCGAATCTCTAAAAGAGCTATTGTTTATCGAATGAAGAAGATAAAAATTAATCATAGCCCGAGCGTGTGATCTGTCACTTCGAGTCGGTCAAAATCAATTTATGAGTTGATGCCATAGACGCTAGCAGATGGCGGGAATGCGGTGGGATGTAAGTTTTTGGAATCCATACGAGCCCTACGCCCGTTCGACCAGATATTTTTGTGGCCCTCTATCTTCAGCGGGACAATCGAAAATCCTGCGCGCGCCAAGGAGCCTGTTCAATGCGTATGATCAAAGGTTTTATAAGAATTTGGCTTGTCGTGTCCGCTGCCGCCGCTTCATTACTGCTGGTGTATGTTGTGAACCAGTCCGCTCCGACTTGGGTAACCGCTGTCCTGCTGTCCCCTTTGTTTTTGATACCCATAACGCAAACCGATGAATTGCTGGCGCCCGTCATAAATTGGGTCAGGCGCGGGTTTCACGGCAATACTTCCGACAACCCGCATTGACCAAGTAAGAAATTTCCAAAACTTGTTGCGCATTGGGGTGGTTAGAATTTGATTTTGCGACCGTGAATAAATTATTGCGGCTAACAGTACATTCTATGAAGAGTGCGGATTGCGAACGACTCCGGCAGGCGGTGGCGGGATACCGACAACCGCGTCCGGCCGCATTCGTCCTCGGGCTACCGACCACCTGCGCCTGTCACCGTCCCGGATCTGGCCTTCCGGCTTCCCATGGCCCCGGCCCTGCAACAGCCTCTCAATCAGCCTGGTGAATAATACTGTTCAGCTCAGCGTCTATCGCACAATAGATTGTATTTTCTGACATTTCACACCTAATGGAAATCAATTTTAGCGCTTAATAATAGTTTTTAGTTTCTACAAATACTGACTGACCGCCTCACAACCTCAGCGATCACAGAGAAGGTATATTTGCCGATAACTCACTCTTAGATTTGTTTTTGGCTGAGATTTGTTAGATTTTGACATTACGCCGTTTCCATATCATAAGCCACATTGCATCAGAGTTCGTCGAGAATTCATGCATTACTAGTGATGGTATATTTGAATATAGACAAAAATACATGCGGACACTATTTTCAACGGAGAAATTTCATCCCCGCGACAGATTTAGAAGCTGGCGCGATGCCATGTCCGACATGCGCGTGCCGGCCGAGCAGAAGCGCCTGACCGACGATCCATTCGATGCCAAGATAGAGGTTGCTACCGTCGGCTCGATCGAAGCGATACGCACCTCCCATGGCGCTTTACGCGCTGAGGCGACGCCCGACCTGGTCAGGAATCATGGCCAGGAGAATGCTGTCGGAATATTCTTCCGGCAGGCAGGAATTGCAAAGACCGGTCAATCCGACAGGACCTCGGTGCAACGGCCCGGCGATCTCATGGTACTCGACTGTCGTCCGGCAGCGCAGGAATACAGCTCGGGCAGCCAGATGCTCACCCTCCACATCCCCCGTGAGCGGCTCGAGTCTGTCCTCGGTCCAGCTCGGCTCTACAGCGGGCTGACCATCGGTGCAGACCTCGGCAGCACCGCCTTGGCGACAGGCTTCCTCACTGAGCTGATGCGTGTCAGTGATAGCCTCACGCCGGCCGTGGCAGACCGCATGTCGGCCATCGGCATCGACCTGATCGCGGCCAGCATCGCCGAGCGCTTGGCACAGGAGGTGTCTCGCCCCTTGCATGAAACAGTCACGGTTCAGCGCGCCAAGACCTATGTCGAGGCCAATCTGGGTGACCCCGACTTCGGACCTCCGGAACTCGCCGCGGCTGTCGGCGTCTCGCTGCGCCGGCTACAGGAGATGTTTCATGAGCGTGGCAGGCACGTGTCCGACTACATCTGGGAGCGCCGTCTTCTGAGGGCCGGGCATCAGCTGAGCAAGATCGAGCATGGCCATCTGCAGATCGGCGCAGTCGCGTATAGCTGTGGCTTCTCCAGCCAGGCCCACTTCTCCCGCCGCTTCAAAGCGCATCACGGCATGACGCCGAGCGAGTTCCGGCAGGCTGCTCTTGAGGTGGCCCGGTAGGGCTCTCATCCGTTGACGATCCGAGCCTGGGCTGCGCTGCGTGCCGTGGCCGAACGCTTCGAGCCGCCCAGTCCCGATGAAGGCTTCGACGCCGTGCGCATCGTGCGCCCCTGAGAGCGCGGGCGATCCTTGGCCAAGCTCTGGATCCTGTCCGACCGGCACCTCGAGGCGGTGCTGTATCCGGATCAGTTCCGGTCCGAGCCGCCCGCCTTCGACATGCTGGTCGCGGCCGGCGATATGTGGAAGGCCGCCCCCCGGCAGACGTTCAGGGTCCTGCGCCGCCTCGCCAACGACGAGCCCGTCGTATCCGTGATGGGCAACCACGAGCACGGGCACGGCATCGTGCCCGAGGCTCTCGCCCGCGCTCAGATCCTGGTCGGATGCCGGTTCGTCGGCACCACCCTGCGGGGCGATTGTCGGTTGGCCGGACAGCTCGATCCCAACACGCCGACCGGCGAGCCGATCGATGTCGCCCATGACGGCGGCCATCACCTGCTCACGGCCGGGGACGCCGCGGCCCTGCACCGTCACGCCCGCGCCGAGCTGGCCGCGCTCATGGACGAGGGTGATGGGTGCTGCCGCTCATCGGGGTCACCCACCACGCCCCGCATCCGGACTGCATCGCTCCCGCTTGGCGCGGCACCTGGAACGCAGGGAACTTAACCTTGGACCTGTCCGCCCTGACCGATACCGGCCGCGCGGCTCTGTGGTGCACGGCCATGTCCACCACAGCCTCGACCTGGTTCGGCCCGGCGGAGCCCGGATCCTGTGCAACCCGGCCGGTCCCCGCTTCGCCAATCCCGCCTTCGACGCGGCTCGGGCGATCGCGATCGGCTGATCTCACACGGGCTCAAGCCGAGGGGGCGTCGCGTGTCAGCTCTTGGACGAACAGCTCGGCCTGATCGACGAGCAGGTTCAGATGCGCCACGCTGTCGCTCATCTGGCCGACCAACGCCGCGGTGAGCTCGGTCAGCCGGGTCTCGGCACTCGGCTGCACGCTCTGCAGATTGGCAATCTGGGCCTTCAGCTCCGTCCGTCTCCGACGCAACACCTGCAGGAGCGTCTCGATCCGCGCCACGACCAGATCCGCGGCGAGCGCGTCCGTCCGTGATCCGACGGCGGTCTCATCCTCCTTGGAGCCCAGCGGGATGTTCGTTCCGGTCATGGCGGCTTGGTTCTGCCTCAAGGTGAAGCAGCTTAGGCCGTGACACATTCCTCAGGCTGACCGGCGTCGGCGATGACGCTCGGATGGCCGAGCCCCGTATCGCACCCGATCCAGCCGCCTGCACGCAGTCGGGCGACCGGGAGGGGGCTCGGAGCCCGCGCCAGTCTCAGGCGGCTCGGACGGTGGCGAGGAAGCGCGCCACCTCCGCCCCGAGATGCTCGGACTGGCGCGACAGCTCGTCCGCCGCGCTGAGCACCTGGGCCGCGGCCGCGCCCGTCTCCTCGGAGGCCTCGGCCACGCCGGTGATGTTGCTCGTCACCTCGGCCGTGCCGGTGGCCGCCTGAGCGACGTTGCGCACGATCTCCTGCGTGGCGGCGCCCTGCTCCTCGACCGCCGCGGCGATCGAGGCCGCCACGCCGTTGATCTCCCGGATCCGCGCCGTGATCGCCCCGATGGCACCGACCGCCTCGGCCGTCACGCCCTGAACACGCGTGATCTGGCCTGAGATCTCCTCGGTGGCCCGGGCGGTCTGCCCGGCGAGTTCCTTGACCTCGGCAGCGACCACCGCGAAGCCGCGCCCGGCATCGCCGGCGCGGGCCGCCTCGATCGTGGCGTTCAGCGCCAGCAGGTTGGTCTGCCCGGCGATCGAGGAGATCAGCCCGACCACGTCGCCGATCCGCGCGACCGTCCCGCTCAGCTCCTGCACCAAAGCCGCCGTCTGATCCGACTCGTCCACCGCCGCTTGCGCGAGCTTGGAAGAGCCGTCCACCTGCCGGCTGATCTCCTGCACGGACGTGCCCAGCTCCTCGGCGGCGACCGCCACGGTGTTGACGTTGCTCGCGGCCTGTTCGGCGGCGGACGCCACGGTCGTGGACTGGCCGGCCGTCTGGGTGGCGGTGGCGGTCATGGCCTGGGCGGTGGCCTGCAGGTCCGTGGCCGAGGACGAGACTTGGCCGACGATGCTGCCGACAGCCCGCTCGAACTCGTCGGCCAGCTCCAGCATGGTGCGCTTGCGCTGCGCCTCGCCGGCGGCCCGCGCTTGAGCAGCCTCCAGCTCCAGGTGCCGGCTCCGGATCAGATTATCCTTGAAGACCTGCACGGCCGCCGCCATCGCGCCGATCTCGTTCTTCGTGGCCGTGTCGGGAACGACGAGGCTGGTGTCACCGTCGGAAATCCGGCTCATGACCTGTGCCATGCGGCGGATCGGCATCGAGATCCTCCGGACGCAAACCACGATCACGCCGCCGCACATCACGAGCACCGCGCCGCCGCCCATCAGGAAGAGGACGAAGCGCGTCCGGGCCGCGGCGATGCGCGCCTTGATCAGGTCGAAAGCCCGGACGAACAATCGATCGCGAAGTTCGACGATCGCGCTCATGGCCGGGACATAACGGGCGGCAAAGTCGTGTACCGTCAGGGTCGCGGCCTGACCGGATAAGCTTTGGGCCACGAGATCGGCAGCCAATTTCTGGCCGCCTTCGATGTATTGCGCCCGCATGGTCCTGATGAGCTCATCGACACCCGCATCGTCGCCGATTTTGCCACGGGCGAGCAGGATCTGCCGCATCTGCGCGTCGACATAGCCGCTCAATCGATTGTATTGCCCGATCTCCTCGTCCGTCATACGCCGCCTGGTCACGAGAGCAGGGGTGAACACGGATCCGATCTGACCCGCGAAGTCGCGCAGCTCCGTCGCGGTCCGGGCCATCGTCAGCCAGGAGCCCAGGCTCGGATCGGCCGACATCGTGGCATCGTCCACAGCATTCAACGCCTGGTCGAGCACTGGCGGGACGGCGATCAAGGCCTTCACGATCCCCGCCACCGCGTCCTGGGATCGCTGTGCCTGAACATGAGCCGTCACGGCATCGGCTTGCTGCCGCACGGTGGCGAGGCGCCGAACGGTCTCGGAGACGGCCTCGGCGGCCTTGGCTCCCCATCGCTCCGGCAATGTGGACACGGCGAGGCTGGCCTCTCGTAGGGCCGCATCGGTGTCGGTGCGAGCCTCGCTGAGCGCCTGCTCGACAGCGCGTGGCACCGGTCTCTCACTGCCGAGACTGCTGTTGGTGGGCCCCCGTTCCTGCGCGATGCGGGTCGAAGCGCCCAGGATCTTCAACGACGCGGAAGCACCCGTCAGCGCATTGACGCTATCGCTGTATGATTTGTACTCGTCGATTTCCATCTTCGCAGTAACAGTCACGCACAGCGCACCGACACATCCCGACACAGCGACGATCAAAGTCGATATTTTCACAACAACCTCCGCAATCGACCAAAATCTCTAGGTTAAATCATATTACGGTTTTGCAAATTTTTGGTTTAAAACTGTGATACAGGCAGTTGATCGATCCGTTTTTTGGATCTATGTCCGCAAACCTAAGAAGATTGGAATTCCTAGGGAGATCGTACGGACGAAATAGAATTACACATGGAGGACAAATTGGGGACAAATTCAAAAAATGACGGTATTTTCGATTACGGATACGCGGCTTGGGCGGGATTCCTGGGCGGAAATCTTTCGAGCTTCGTCAAGTGGGGATCCGAGATCCCTTTCCCGCCCCGGGAGGCCGGCCGCATCTCGCCACCCTTCGCCATCCTCAAAGCGCTTGGCCTGAACGCCGAGGACATGACCTACGTCTTCACCGGTCACGTCATCAATTACGGCGTCGCCCTGGTGCACCAGGGCTTCTCGATCGTCTTCGGCCTGCTCTATTGCCTGCTCGCAACGGCATGCCCGCTCGTGACGCTGGGGCAAGGACTGGCCTTCGGACTGATCATAACCCTCCTGTTCCACGCCATCCTGCTGCCGCTGGGCGGCTGGGCGCCCCAGGTCTGGGACATTTCCGCCCATGAGGTGTTCTCGGAGGTGTTCGGGCACCTGCTCTGGGCTTGGACGATCGAGATCGTCCGGCGTGACATGGTGAGGATGCGGTTCGCGTCAGCGTCCACCTTGGCGAAAGCCAGCTCTGACGTTCGATCGATGGCAACGAACAGGTAGAGGGTGCCATCTCCCGTCCAGACCTCTGCGAGATCGATGTGGACATAGCCGATGACATCATCGGCAAAGCGCGTCGTCTTGCGCTGATCGCCTTTTCGGCCCTTCGCCGCATCGGCCGCCGTCTGCCGAGCTCGCCACGTCTGGCGTCGTCGGGCTGACGCCGCAGCGTCCGGCGGCGGCCCTCACACCGTCTTGACGGCGCTGTCTTGCGCGACGGAGCGCCTCCGTCGTGCGGGCGCTGCCGTGGCGCCTTCGGCCCAGCGCGCATCCCAAGGGATCCAGCACCCGATCTCAGGGGTCTGCCCGCAGCATCGCCGACATGGCGGGGTCCGCGGGAATGTCGGCTTCCGCCGCCTCCGGGGAGGACGGGAGCGGGCCGCTTTCAGCCTTTGCATCGGTTGCCGCTCATCCAGCGCGTCTTCGGGGACGCGGTGCTGGCGTGTCTCGCACCTCTCCTTGCACAGGGCTTGCAGGTTGCCGACGGCAGTCGGGCAACTGAGGTGCGATCAGCCATGGAGGAGCGGGCAGGCAACGCAACGTCGAGCACTTACTGGCGCACGCAGGAGATGTTCCTCATCCAAGAGGTCATGAACCTCGTCGGTAAGGGCCTGCACCTCGACCAGGTCGCCCGCGAGATGCTGCACCTGCTTTCGGAGATCGTCGGGCTCAACCGTGGACGCATCGTCCTGAAGGACCCTGACGGCGCCGGCTATCGCATCGCCCATTCCTACGGCCTGACCCGCGAGGAGGTCGCCCGCGGCCGGTATGCGCCGGGCGAGGGCATCACCGGGCGTGTCATCCAGGATGGTCACCTCGTCATCGTCCAGGACATCGACAATGACCCGGTCTTCCTAGGGCGTGCGGTCGAGCGCGCGCGACTGCCCCGTGGCGCGGTGTCGTTCCTGGCGCTCCCGATCCGGGTCGAGCAGAAAACTGTCGGCGCCATCGCCTGCCACAGGATCCGCCACCGGGAGCGACCGCTCTCCGACGACCTCACCCTCCTTCGCATCATCGCCACGATGGTCAGCCAGTTGCTGACCCTGAACGAGCGGGTCGAGCGGAAGACACGCGCGCTCGAGGAGCACAACGATATGTTGGCTCGCGAGTTGCGCATCAAGCGGGCCCGCTACGGCATCATCGGCACCTCGCCCGCGCTGCTGCGCGCGCTCGTACAGGTCGAGAAGGTCGCGGACGCGACCGCGAGCGTCCTGCTGCTCGGCGAGTCCGGCACCGGCAAGGAACTGTTCGCCCGCGCGCTCCACCTCGCAAGCCCCCGGCGGGACCGGCCGTTCGTCAAAGTGAACTGTGCGGCCATTCCAGAGAGCCTCTTCGAATCCGAACTGTTCGGCCACGAGCGCGGCGCGTTCACCGGGGCGGTCGCGGCACGCGCCGGCTGGTTCGAGCAGGCGAGCGGCGGCACCATCTTCCTCGACGAGATCGGCGAGATGCCGGCGATCCTCCAAACCAAGCTGCTGCGGACCCTGCAGGAGGGGACGGTCGTTCGCCTCGGCGGCAAACGGGAGATCCGCGTCGACATGCGCCTGGTCGCCGCGACCAACCGGGATCTCGCGGCCGAGGTCGCCCACGGCCGCTTCAGGGAGGACCTCTTCTACAGACTCAACGTCATCCCGATCACCCTGCCGCCCCTGGCCGAACGGCGAGACGACATTCCGGACCTCGTGCTGCATTTCCTGACGCAGGCGAACCAGGCCAACCAGCGCAACGTCAACCTGACCCGGTCGGCCGTCGCACATCTCGCGCGCCAGCCCTGGCCGGGCAATATCCGCCAACTCGCCAACTTCATCGAGCGGCTCGTCTTGCTGGCCAGCGAGGGCGTTCTCGACGTCGACGACCTGCAGCCGATGCTTGGGGGCGTGACTGTCTCGGGGGCGGTTGCGCCGGGGCCGGCACGGCTCATCGTGCCGACAGGGGGAGACCCGGTCCATGCGATGGGCGGCCTTCGGCCCTATCTGCCCGCCGACTCGCACGATGGCGCGCAGTTGCGCCTGGCCCTCACGCAAGCGGGTGGCAACAAGACCCGCGCCGCGCAGAGGCTTGGCCTCACCGAGCGCCAGTTCTCCTACCGCTGGCGGAAGCTCCAGCCGAGGGCCTAACCAGCCTCGTCCAAGTCCGACAATGTCGACACAATGTCGACATTCACTGTCGGAACCGGGCGATCAAATCACCGCGGCCCTCACCTAAGAATTTGGAAAACCTGGATTTTCAAAGATAATCACCGGCTCGGCCATCCTGGCATCTGCCTTGCGCAAGTCCTTCCGAGCCGCCCCCGACAATTGCGGGGCTGAGCCGGAAGGAACACCAGATGAGCGCGAGCGCCGCCCCGAAGACTGTCACCACCTACCTGCGTCCGATCGACCGCGACGGCCTGATGCAGTTCGCCGAGAAGGGCCGCTGCAATCCCGGCTCGCGCGGCACCAACAAGGTGCACACGGTCGTCGACGGCCAGTACCGCACCCTCAGCTACGTCGGCGACCATGCGCCCGTCGTGGTCGACGAGCCGCTGCATCTGTTCGGCGAGAACACCGCGCCGGCGCCCGGCGAGATCGTGCTCTCCGCCCTCGGCGGCTGCCTCGCGGTCGGAATCACCGCGGTGGCGACCTGGAAGCAGGTGCGCCTCTCCCGCCTGGAGCTCCACCTCGAGGGCGACATCGGCAACCCGGCCGCCTGGGGCGCCGGCGGGGCGGAGAAGAAGCCGGAGGATATGGGCTTTCAGGAGATCCGGGTCGCCGTGACCATCGAGGGCGACGCGACCCGCGAGGCGCTCGACGAGATCGTGCGCCACGCGAACCACTTCTCGCCGGTGGCCAACACCATGCGCAACCCGGTCCCCTTCAAGATCGGACTGGCCGATTGAGCGCGTCGGCGGGACCCGGCGGCCCCGCCCCCTTTCCCCTTCCTGAGGAGATTGCACGATGTCGAGCGCCCTCGCCCTTCCACCGGCCGGGCCCTCCGTGACGGAGGCGCCGTTCGCGAGCCCGGCCGGCCGCACGTGGACGGACGAGACCGTCCTCGCCGAGACGACGGCCATTGCCGACGGCCCCCTGGGCGCGGCGGCGAGCAAGATCGACCACGGCGCGTACCCGCTCGACATCATGGGCAGGCTCGGAGACGCAGGCGCGCTCGGCGTCCATCTCGACCGGCACGGCGCGCGCGTCGGCCTGGCCATCGCCGCCATGCAGGCGGCGAGCCGGGCCTGCGGCGCCACCGGCTTCCTGATGTGGTGCCACGATGTCTGCGGCCTCTACCTGGAGCGCTCGGGCAACCCGGCGCTCTCCGGCGCATTCCTCGACGACCACGTCGCGGGCCGCACCTTCGGCGGCACGGCGCTCTCCAACCCGATGAAGGCGTTCGCCGGGATCGAGCCGATCCTGCTGCGCGCCCGTCGCGTGCCCGGCGGCTACCGGGTCAGCGGCATGCTGCCCTGGGTCAGCCACATCGGCGCCGGCCAGTACTGCGGGGCCATCGCGGGCGTCCTCGGCGCCGGCGACGCCATCAGCCACGAGATCATGTTCCTGCTGCGCTGCGACCGCGCGGAGCTTCGGCCCTGCCCGCACTTCTCCGGCATGGAGGGCACCAGCACCTGGGGCGTGCGGCTCGACGAGTACTTCGTCGGGCAGGACGACCTGATCGCCGATCCGGCCCGGCCCTTTATCGGAGGGATCCGGGGCGCCTTCATCCTGCTCCAATGCGGCATGGGGCTCGGCGTGGCCGAGGGAAGCCTCAACGCCATGCTGGCGGTTGAGGAGACCCTTGGGCACGTCAACCAGTTCCTCGATGACCGCCCCGACACGGTCGCGGCCGAGCTCGCGGAGCTCCGCGCCCGGGTGATGCGGCTCGCCGAGACGCCCTACGATGGCTCGACCGACTACCTGATCGACGTCCTCGACGCCCGGGCCCAGACCGCCGAGCTGGCCCTGCGCGCGTCGCAGTCGGCGCTCCTGCATCAGGGCGCGCGCGGCTACCTGATGTCGGCGGCCCCGCAGCGCCGCGTCCGCGAGGCGCACTTCGTCGCCATCGTCACGCCGGCGATCAAGCACCTGCGCTGGGAGATGGCGCGCCTGTCCCGGGAGGTGCTGCCGAGCGGCACCGGCGTGGGAGGTCGGGCATGACCGTCCTGGAACCCACCGATGGCCTCGGCCCCTGGAAGCAGTTCCTCTGCCGGGCCTGCGGGCTGATCTACGACGAGGGCGAGGGCGATCCCGACAGCGGCCTGGCGCCCGGAACCCGGTTCGCCGACATCCCGGACGATTGGGCCTGCCCGATCTGCGGGGTGACCAAGTCCGACTTCGAACCGTACCGGCGGCGGGCCCCGGTCGCGCCGGTGCCGGCGGCCGCGGCCGCGCAGCGCCGGCCGGGCGTGGTGATCGTCGGCGCCGGTGCCGGGGGATGGGCGGCCGCGGAGGCGATCCGGGCCGAGGACACCCAGGTTCCGATCACACTGGTGACGGCCTGCGGCGGCGACGTCTACCACAAACCGGAACTCTCGGTTGCGCTGGGACGCGGCCTGTCGCCGGACAGGCTGCGTCGGGAGACGGGCGCCGCGGCGGCTGCCCGCCTGGGCCTGCGCCTGATGGCCGACACCGTGGCCGTGGGCCTTTCCCCGGAGCCGCACAGCCTGCGCACCACGCGCGGCACCCTGGGGTACACCGCCCTCGTCCTGGCCCACGGCGCGCGTCCGGCGCTGCCGGCCTGCCTCGACCCGACCCTGTGCTGGCGCGTGAACGACCTCGCGGCCTGGGCCTCCCTGCACGCCGAACTCGCACAGGGCCCCCGTGCCGTCGCGGTGATCGGCGCCGGCATGGTCGGCTGCGAACTCGCGGAGGACCTCGCCCGGGCCGGACACGCCGTGACGCTCGTCGGGATCGGGGCGCTGCCGCTGCCCGAGCTCCTGCCGGACGTGGCGGGCCGCCGGCTCCTGGCCGGACTCGAAGGGCTGGGCGTGCGCTACCGGGCCAACGCCGTCGTGCGCGGCCTCGGCCGCCGGCCGGACGGCGAGGTCGCGCTCACGTTCGCGGACGGGACGATTCTGGTCGCCACGACGGTGATCGCCGCGACCGGGCTCGCCACGCCCTCGCGGCTCGTGCGCGGGGCCGGGCTCGCCTTCGACCGCGGGATCGTCGTCGATCCGGCGACCCTGCGCACGAGCGGCCCCGACATCTTCGCGCTCGGCGACTGCATCAGCATCGCGGGGCGACCCTGCCGCTTCATCGAGCCGGTCGCCCGCCAGGCCGAGGCCATCGCCCACGCGATCCTGGGCCGGGAGCATCCGGGCTACGCGCACGCTTTACCCGTCATCCGTCTGAAGACGCGTTCGACACCGATCGCGCTGCACGGTGCGCCGCTCCCCGGGGAGCCCTGGCACATCGTCGAGCACACCGAGAGCCGGCTCGCGATGGAACAGCGGCGCGACGGCGAGGTCACCGCCTGGCTGGCCGCCTGAGGCGCTGACGATGACGAACGATTTTCACGCAACCGATCCCGCCTTGGCGCAGGCGCACGGGCAGGTCGAGGCCAGTCTCTCGGCCACGACCCCGCGCCCCGCCGTGCACGGCCTCATCGACGAACCGACCCATACCGCAACCTTCGCCATGCACGATCCCCGGAGCCGCGCCGCGGCGGTGATCGACAGCGTGATCGCCCAGGTCGGCGAACAGGGCCGGACCGTCGCGTGGATCCTGGAGACCCCCGGCCACGCCGACCCCCTCTCGGCCGCGCCGCACCTCCGGGAGGGTCTTGGCGGCCGGCTCGGGATCGGGTGCGGCATCCTCCAGGTGCAGGACGCGTGCGGCACGCTGTTCAACGCGGGGACTGAGGTCGCCCGCCCAGGCGCCGCGTTCGACCGGTTGTTCGACGAGGGTGACGGCTTCCGTGACGGTCGGGACGGGAGCGTTCGCGATCGCGGGCGTCTCCCGCGTCTCCCGCGTCGACTGAGCCCTGGTCCCGGCCTTCGCGGAAGGCGCCGGCAGCGGCCGCTCTGGGCTTCCCCGGCCCGCCGCCCGTGCAACCCGCAAGAGCCCGCTCGACACGGTGCCGGTAAGGCTCATCGGAGGTGCCGGCCTCGCGATGCTGCTCCGGTGATCCGGCACGGTTCGACGCTGCCGAGAGACCGTCACCGGCCCACCGTCTCGACCTTCGCCAGCCAGGCGGGGGGATGCTGATCCGAGCGAAGATTTCATGATGCGGCGCGCTTGGCGCGACAGTTGCTGCGAATTTCAAGACTTCAACGCCGGAGTTCTCGATGGCCCGTTCCGACAATCCTTTTGATGCCCGGCGCAGGCTCGGCGGCTGCTCCTGCGGTGCGCATGCGGACCAAGCCGCGCACGAAGCCTCTCTCCCGTCGGGCGACGCCGCGGTCGTGCGCGTCGTCGAGGCAGCGATGCTGCGGGCGCTGTTCCCGCACGATGCCGGACGCCGCGCCTTCCTGAAGAGCGTCGGCGCCGCGACCGCCGCAGCGGCGGTCGCCCAGTTCCTGCCCACGCAGTTCGTGGCCGAGGCGTTCGCCGAGGCCGGCAGGCCGGAAAGGGCGGATCTCAAGGTCGGCTTCATCCCGATCACCTGCGCCACGCCGATCATCATGGCCAAGCCCATGGGCTTCTACGAGAAGCAGGGCCTGAACGTCGACGTCGTCAAGACCGCCGGGTGGGCGGTGGTGCGCGACAAGACCCTGAACAAGGAATACGACGCCGCCCACATGCTCGCGCCGATGCCGATCGCGATCACGCTCGGCCTCGGCTCGAATCCCGTTCCCTTCGCGGTGCCGGCGATCGAGAACGTCAACGGCCAAGCGATCTGCCTCGCCAACAAGCACAAGGACAATCGCGACCCGAAGAACTGGAAGGGCTTCAAACTCGCCATCCCGTTCGACTACTCGAACCACAACTACTTGCTGCGCTATTACTTGGCCGAGCACGGCATCGATCCCGACACCGACGTGCAGCTCCGCTCGGTGCCGCCGCCGGAGATGGTCGCGAACCTGCGCGCCGACAACATCGACGGCTTCCTGGCGCCGGACAACATCGTCCAGCGCGCGGTCTACGACGGCGTCGGCTTCATCCACGTGTTGTCGAAGGAGATCTGGGACGGGCATCCCTGCTGCTCGTTCTCGGTCGCGCAGGACACGATCCGCGAGATGCCGAACGCCACGGCCGCGCTCCTGCGCGCCATCCTCCAGGCGACCGCCTACGCCTCGCGACTGGAGAACCGCAAGGAGATCGCCGCCGCAATCGCGCCCGCGAACTACCTGAACCAGCCGCTCACCGTCGTGGAGCAAGTCCTGACCGGCACCTACGCGGACGGCCTCGGCAGCGTCAGGAAGGATCCGCGGCGGGTCGCCTTCGACCCGTTCCCGTACGAGAGCTTCGCGATCTGGACGCTGACCCAGATGAAGCGCTGGGGCCAGATCAAGGGCGATGTCGACTACGCCGCCGTAGCGAGGCAGGTCTACCGCGCCACCGATGCCGCCAAGCTGATGAAGCAGGACGGCCTCGCCCCGCCGGAAGCCACCACGAAGACGTTCGTGGTCATGGGCAAGCCCTTCGATCCGGCCAAGCCCCAAGAATACCTGGATTCCTTCAAGATCAAGCGCGCGAGCTGAGTCATGCAACGCACCCTGACCCTGCGCGCCGGCATCCTCTCCCTGGCGCTCCTCGCGGTGATCCTACTCGGCTGGCAGGTCGCGGTGAGCGGCACGGCCAAGACCGAGGCGATGGACCCGGAATACGCGGCCCTGATGGGTCAGGCGGCCACCACCGGCAAGTCGGCCATGCCCGGCCCCCTGGATGTCGGGGCGACCATCTGGGGGCACCTGAGTGACCCGTTCTACGACCGCGGCCCGAACGACAAGGGCATCGGTATCCAGCTCGCCTACTCGATCGGGCGCGTGGCGCTCGGCTACGGCTTGGCGGTGCTGGTGGCGATCCCGGTCGGCTTCCTCATCGGCATGTCGCCGCTGATGAGCCGGGCGCTCGATCCGTTCATCCAGATCCTGAAGCCGGTCTCGCCGCTCGCCTGGATGCCGCTCGCCCTCTACACCATCAAGGACTCGGCCCTGTCGGCGATCTTCGTGATCTTCATCTGCTCGCTCTGGCCGATGCTGATGAACACCGTGTTCGGCGTGTCGAGCACGCGGAAGGAGTGGCTCAACGTCGCCCGGACCCTGGAGGTCGGGCCGGTGCGCCGGGCGTTCACGGTGATCCTGCCGGCCGCCGCGCCGACCATCCTCACCGGAATGCGCATCTCCATCGGCATCGCCTGGCTCGTGATCGTCGCGGCCGAGATGCTCGTGGGCGGCACCGGCATCGGCTACTTCGTCTGGAATGAGTGGAACAACCTCTCGATCACCAACGTGATCACCTCGATCTTGGTGATCGGCGTCGTCGGCATGGCCCTCGACCAGCTGCTGGCGCGCGCGCAGCGCCTCGTCACCTTCCCCGAATGAGGCACCCGATGAGCAAGCTGCTTCCCTTCGTGCGGCGCTCCAGCCGTGCCGCCCCCGCTCCCGTTCAGGCCGGGACCAGCCGCATGTCGAACGCAGAGAAGTTCATCTCCATCGAGGGGATCGCGCGCCGCTATCCGGGGCCAGGGGGCAAGACGGCCACGATCTTCGAGGACCTGTGGCTGCCCATGCGCCGGGGAGAGTTCGTGTGCATGATCGGGCACTCGGGCTGCGGCAAGACCACGGTGCTCAACATCCTGGCGGGGCTCGAGGCCCCGTCCGAGGGGGTCGTCATCGTGGATGGGCAGGCGATCGAAGGAACCAGCCTCAATCGGGCGGTGATCTTCCAGGGCCACGCCCTGCTGCCCTGGCGCAGCGTGCTCGGCAACGTCGCCTACGCGGTCTCCGCGCGCTGGCGGACGGCGCCCAGGGCCGAGGTCGAGGCGCGCGCGAGGAAGGCCATCGCCACGGTGGGACTGGCGGGCTCCGAGCACAAGCGCCCGTCCGAACTGTCGGGCGGCATGAAGCAGCGCGTCGGCATCGCCCGGGCGCTCTCGATCGAGCCGAAGATCTTGCTGATGGATGAGCCCTTCTCGGCGCTGGACGCGCTGACCCGGGGAACCCTGCAGGACGAGGTCCGCCGCATCTGCGTCGAGACCGGCCAGACGGTGTTCATGATCACACACGACGTCGACGAGGCGATCTATCTCGCCGACCGGATCGTGCTGATGACCAACGGACCCCGAGCGAGGGTCGCGGAGATCGTCGAGAACCCGCTGCCGAAGGACCGTGATCGCACGCAGCTCCACCATGCGCCCGGGTATTACGCCCTGCGCAACCACCTGATCGACTTCCTGGTGACCCGCTCCACGACGCTGCGGGACGCGATGCCGGACGGGTACGACCCGCGCCATCCGCCGGTCGTGCGGCCTTCCCTGAGCGAGGCGGACGCGGCAGCCGGCGCCGCCGAGCCTCCAGCCCGCCGGGCCTGATCCGCGGCCATCGCCCACGCGGCGGGATGGCCGCCGGATCGCGCGGAAGGCATCGGCAGTCCCGACGGTAAACCGCTTCGCCCGTCGCCCTCCCCCGGTGCGCGAACGCGAGGCGTGACTTGCCGAACTCCTCGGCCTCACCGAGGCGGAAGAGCGAATGCTCAACGAACCGCTGATCTACCGGTTCTACGAGCGGGTGATGGTCTACGGCACGACCTTCAAGGAGCTGATCCAGGAGGGGTTCGGCGCGGCATCGTGTCGGCGATCGACTTCAACATGGACATGGTCCGCGAGGCCAGCAACAAGGGCGACCGGGCGAAGCTCACCATGTCGGGCAAGTTCCCGCCGCACAAATCTTACGGCAACAACGACGACAGGCCGGAATACGAGCTCAAAGCATAATGAAATCAGGTCCGACCGGCGACTCGCAGCGTGGCTGGAATGCTTCCAGTATAATTTTAGTCAGAACAACTTGAGATTTACGATCTGCCAATGAGCCTGTAATGTTTCGGTGTGAGCCCGGTCAACCGCCGAAAAGCCGTTGCCAGATGGCTTTGACTGGAGAAGCCCGTATCGAAGGCAATCGCCGTGATGGCAAGGTCGGTCGAGAGGAGCATGGTCTTGGCCCGCTCGACACGGCGTGAGAGGACATACTGGTGAACCGTCGTTCCCCATTGCTTGAGGCACACGCGGGATAGGGTGCGGGGGGATACGCCGATCTCGGCGGCAAGCGCCTCCAGGGAGAGGTCCTCGGCGAGCCGCTCTTCGATCAGGTCGCGGATGCGCCGCATCTCGCCGCGATCCAGCGCATCGTTGTCCAAAACCGTCCGTGATGAGCGACCGTTCGCCGTATAGGCCCGGACAAGGCGCACGACCATCGCGTGGACCAGCTCGTCGACATAGAGCGCCGATGAGGCATCGGGCTCCTCCCGCAGGATCTCCAGGATGGCCAGGGCCAGCTGCTCGAGGAGCGGATCAGACGTTCCGAGCGGAATGTCGAGCTCGACCCGTGGCGCCGTCGCACTCCACATCTGGCGCGCGGTCTCGTCGATCAAGCCCTGGCGGAGATGCATCGCAAGCATCTCGGAGCGTCCGCGTCTTTGCCACTCGCTCTTGTCATGGGCGGGGATCAGGTGGAACTGCCGGGGGCGCAACGTGCTCGCCTCGGTCGCGCCGCCGCGCCCGATGCGTCGACGGATCTGGGCCGGACGCGCGACGCAGTAGCCGAGGCAGGGATTGCCGACCGGATCGAGCGTCCCCGTCCACGGCTCGACGGCGACGTGCTGCGCGTGAATGTCCCGCCAGCCCCGCCCCGTGCTGCGGGCCAGCGCGATATTCTTCGGCCAGGAGCCGATGTCACGCGTCTGCATCGTCGCGCTCGTCATGTCCCCGACCCTGTCGGCACGTCCCGCCAGCCTCCGCGCTGCACGCTGTCCGGAATCTGTTCGAGCCCGGCCCGAATTTGGAAGAGTGCCGTCCAAAGCTAAGGGCAGTCTAGGGCTTGAACAAGTCATCACTGGCGGACAGCTCGGCATTCGACTGCTCGTTCCGCAACTGTATTGGCTCAATTTCGAGCAGATAGCTCGCTTCTCCGGCAGGATGTTCGGCTGGACGGAGCGTGCGTGGAGAGCGGGCACGATGTCCTCCTTGTTCAGCGAACTCCGGGTCCGCGATGTCACGTTGCGCAACCGCATCGCGGTCTCGCCGATGACCCAGTTCTCGTCGCCGGACGGCCTCGTGAACGATTGGCACTTGGTCCATCTGGGCTCGAAGGCGGCGGGCGGCGCCGCGCTCGTGGTGGTCGAGCAGGCGGCCGTGTCGCCGGAAGGCCGCATGTCCACGCAATGCGCGGGCATCTGGAACGACGAGCAGGGTGAAGCCCTGGCCCGGATCGCCCGCTTCGTCTCGACCGTCGGGGCCGTGCCCGGCATCCAGCTCGGCCACACGGGCCGGCGGGGCTGCGTCGAGCCTCCGTGGAAAGGCGGCGGCCACCTGCCGGAAGACCACCCCGACGCGTGGGAGATGATCGGCCCCTCCGCGGATGCGTTCGGCGGGGTCATGCCGCGCATCCCGCGGGCCATGACGCACGACGATATCGCGACCGTCACGCGCCAGTACGCCGAGGCCGCACGCCGGGCGCGGGACGCCGGCTTTCAGTGGCTGGAGATCCACTGCGCGCACGGCTTCCTCCTGTCGAGCTTCTTTTCGCCCCTGGCCAACCGGCGCACCGATGAATACGGCGGCGATTTCGCCGGGCGCAGCCGGCTGCTTGTCGAGGTCTTCGAGGCCGTCCGCTCGGAATGGCCCGAGCGGCTGCCGCTCTCCATGCGGTTCGGCGTGACGGAATTCGCACCCGGCGGCCAGACCATCGACGAGTCGGTCGAACTGGCTCGCCTCCTCGCGCCCCGGGGACTCGACCTCGTGGACGTCTCCTTCGGCGGCAACTCGGGCCGCGCCCAAACGCCGTGGGACGAAGAGGGCTTCATGGTCCCGGCGGCGCAGCGAATCCGCAAGGAGGCGGGGGTCCTGACCGCCGCGAACTGGAACCTGGCTGATCCCGTCTTCGCGGAGTCGATCGTCAGGGAGGGCCAAGTCGACATCGTCATGCTCGGCAGGCCGATGCTCGCGAACCCCCACTGGCCGGTCTACGCGGCGATGGTTCTGGGCGAGGCGCGCCCCTACGACATGCTGCCCGTCCAGTTCAAAACTTGGCTCAACAAGTATCAACGCAGCCGCGTCAACAACGGATTCGGCCACGTGGTCGCCGATGCCGCATCGAAGGCTGCCGAATAAACGCCCGATCCAACATCAACGCGTCGAAGCCGGAGGTCGAACGGTGTCAGCAGAGGAAACACATCTCGAAGCCCCGAAGAACGATCTGCCGCAGGCCCGACTCGGATGGATCATGGCGTGCATTCAGACGGTGATCTACGGCAGCTTCGTCGGCACCTTCATCGTTTCGCCCGCCACCATGACGCGGCCGATCGCGCCCGGGATGGCCGTGACGGTCGCCACCGTCGGCGGCCTCCTCGCCATCCTGTCCACCATGATCCTGACGGGACTCTACGTCCTGCTCGCCAACCGTCTCACCGCGCGCTGAGGAGGCGACCCCATGCGAAGATCCCTATTGGCCACCCTGCTGCTCCTGGGCGCGACCGCCCCGGCGCTCGCGGGCGATCCCGGCGGCGGCCTGAACGCCGCGGCGATCGGAATGTTCGTCGGCATCGTCATCGTGACGCTGGGCATCACCTACTGGGCGGCCCGGCGCGCTCAATCCGCCGATCAGTTCTATGCCGCCGGAGGCCAGATCTCCGGCTTCCAGAATGGCATCGCGCTGGCCGGTGACATGATATCGGCCGGCGCGCTCCTCGGCCTCGCCGGGTTGATCTGCTCCTCCGGCTTCGACGGCCTGATCTTCGCCGTCGGCTACGCGACCGGCCTGCCCTTCGTCGTCTTCCTGGTGGCCGAGAGATTGAGGAAGCTCGGCCGCTACACGGTGGCCGACGTCCTCGCGACGCGCCTGTCGGAAACGCCGATCCGCATCTTTACTGCCATCGCCACCCTCGTCATCGTGATGTTTTACCTCATCGCCCAGATGGTCGGGGCGGGACAGTTGATCCGGCTGCTTTTCGGGCTGGACTATCTCTACGCGCAGATCCTCGTGGGCGCGCTGATGATCTGCTACGTGATGTTCGGCGGCATGGTGGCGACGACTTGGGTGCAGATCGTCAAGGCGACGCTGCTGCTCGCCGCCGGCGTCGCGATCGCGCTGCTCATCCTGGCGCGCTTCGGATTCGACTACGACAGCCTCATCGCCCAGGCCATTGCGGTGCATCCGAAGCACGCGGCGATGATGATGCCCCAGGTCTATTCAGGCAGCGTGTGGCAGTCGATCTCCCTTGGCATGACCCTGATGCTCGGGGCGGCAGGCCTGCCGCATGTCCTGATGCGCTTCTTCACCGTCCCGGATACCCGTGCCGCCCGCGTGTCGGTGTTCTGGGCGGTGATGTGCCAGAGCGGCTTCTTCGCCCTCATCTTCGTCATCGGCTTCGGAGCGCTGGCCATCATAGGCGGGGACCCGGCCTATCTCGACGCCAAGGGCGCCATCCGCGGCGGCGGCAACATGGCCACCGTCCATCTGTCGCACGCCTTGGGTGGCGACACGCTCATGGGCCTCGTCTCCGCCGTGGCGTTCGCCACGATCCTGGCGGTGGTCGCAGGACTGACGCTGACGGGAGCCTCGGCGGTTTCGCACGATCTCTACGCCCGCATCATCGGCCGGGGCCGGGCAACGGAGCGCAGCGAGATCCGCGCCTCGCGGCTCGCCACGGTCGGCCTCGGCATCATCTCGGTACTGCTCGGCATCGCCTTCCAGACCCAGAACGTCGCCTACATGATCAGCCTCGCCTACGCGGTCAGCTGCAGTTCGACCCTGCCGCTGCTGATCCTGGCGCTGTACTGGAGCGGCCTGACGACCCGGGGCGCCATCGCGGGAGGGGTGACCGGGCTCGTCGGCGCGACCGTCCTGACGGTTCTCGGCCCGCCGGTCTGGGTGAAGGTGCTCGGAAACGCCGCACCGATCTTCCCGATCGATCCGCCCACGATCGTGACGATGCCATTGGCATTCCTCACGGCGTTCGTGGTCTCGGCGATGGACCGCAAGTCCGCGCCCGCGGCGGCGATGTCGCCCGCGACCTAGCGCTACTCCTGCGGGGCCTCGCGATCTCGACCGTTGCGAGCCCCCCCTTGACGGTTCCGCCATGGGCACGCGCCGGTCAGGCATGGAAGCAATCCATCGCGGAACGATGAAAGGTCCGCGTCCCAAGTATAAGGTTCACAAAGCGGGGATTCTGCTTCCGGCCATGACCGCCGGATCGGGGGCGCTTCAGAATGACTGGGTTGGGTGCTTTCCTGCCCATCGGCTTTCGGCGGCCGAATCCGTAAGTTCGCCCGTTCGCCCGGATCGTGTCGGTCGACGGATGCGCGCCCATTTGGGTCGTCCAAGTCCCCCAAGGCAGTGCCCGAAAGCGGCACGCGACATGACGGCGTGCGCCGGCTTGCGCGCATGACAACGGCAGCCAACCGAGACCAGCCAATATGCCCCACGGATCGTTGCGGGCGGGCACCTCTGCGCAACGCGAACCTGCCCCATGGTGACGCTTGTCGCCCCAGGGCAGGACGGCAGCGTCGAAGATCGAGCAGAATGGCTTTGAGCCGCGCGGTCACACGACGATGGCGTGCACGGTCCGGTCCGTCGGGGCCAAGGTCGAGACTGGTCACGCTTGCTGCCAGGGCCAAAATCCAAGTGCCGGCTCTTCGGCAGCAGCCTCAAGGTGCTTCTGGACCAGCCGAACAGAACTGCACTGGAGACGGGCGAATATTTAGGGATCTCGAAACCAGGAAACATGGACATCGTTCCAGGTCGAGGGTCGTGCGCTTCACCGGCCGGACCGGTAGCGCGCTGAACGCGCCGCGATCGAAAAATGGCGGCTCAAGCGAGGATCTGCGCCCCCGACGCAACGCCGCTCGCCGACGAAGCAAGTCACACGAATAACATTCCAACCGGCCGACCCTCGCCCCCAGTGCGTCCGGTGCGCAGATCCGAGGCGCTGCAGGCCAATCGAAGAGTCCTTCCACCCGCCCTCGACGAAGCGGAATCTTAGCCTCGTCGCCTCAAGTAAAATGGTATTCTGTTTTCTTGAACGACGATATCGTTTGCGCATAAGTTATTTGCCTGAGGGAACACAAGCGATCGTTTCCCGAAAAATATAAACAATATGATTCTTTACTGGGGCATCACTTCGGATGTCCTTGCTATACCGAGACGACTCGCCGATGCAGTTTGCACCTTCCGCCATCTCTCGCAGAGTCTCATCCCGGCTCGGGGTTCGGCGAGGCTGTCTCGCACTTCTTGCCCCTCTCTCCGCCGAGGCCCTGTCGCCGAGCGCCGTCGAGACCGTCACGGGCGAGGCGGGCCCGCAGACGGATGCCGGCGCGATCGGCGGCGCCCCCCATGGCGGCGTCAAATGGCATGGGCCGCGGGCGCCCGACACGGCCTCGCTGGCTGCGGCGGGGTTGTCAGGCCAACCTGATCTCAGGAGGCACCGGCAGCGCCTGTTCTCGCGACAAGCTCGTCTTCGAGGTCCACGCTCATCTTGCCGTAGGGAACGGTATCTTCTTCGAGCCGGTGGTCCAGTACGTCGTGAACGGTGATCCGTACTGGAATCCGCACACGGATAATCGCTCGAAAGACGGCGTTGACGTTGACGCCACGCGGATCGTCCCGCTGGCGGCGATCTTCGGCCTCGCTCCGGGCTGAACCGCCCGACCTTCCCGCCCTCACCACACCGACTGCGACGCGCTGCCATGCCCGGCCAGACCATTCGCTTCAACGCCTTCGACATGAATTGCGTCGGCCATCAATCGCCCGGCCTCTGGGCCCACCCGCGAGACCGTTCGTGGCGATACAAGGACTTGGAATACTGGCAGGATCTCGCTCGGACTTTGGAGCGCGGCATCTTCGACGGTATCTTCATCGCGGATGTCGTCGGATACTACGATGTCTACAAGGGCTCCAACTGGCACGCCCTCGAGCAGGCGGCCCAGATCCCCGTGAACGATCCGCTGCAGCTGGCCGCGCCGATCGCCCTCGCCACGGACCATCTCGGGATCGGCATCACTGCATCCACGTCCTTCGAGCACCCCTACACCTTTGCAAGGCGCCTCTCGACGGCGGATCACCACACCAAGGGCAGGATCGGATGGAACATCGTCACGTCCTACCTGGAGAGCGGAGCCAGGAATGTCGGCCAGAGCGGCCTGCAGCGCCATGACAACCGCTACGAGGTCGCGTCGGAATACGTCGAAGTTCTCTACAAGCTCTTCGAGGGGAGTTGGGAGGATGGGGCGGTCCTGCGGGACCGGGATAGGCGGATCTTCACGGACCCGTCGAAGGTCCATGAGATCGGCCACCGCGGGCGGCACTTCACGGTCCCCGGCTATCATCTCAGCGAGCCCTCACCGCAGCGCACACCCGTGCTCTACCAAGCCGGCGCGTCGGGCCCCGGCAAGGCCTTCGCGGCAACGCATGCCGAATGCGTCTTCGTGGCCGCGCCCCTCAAGGCGATGCTCAGGGCCTATGTCTCCGATGTCCGCGCCAAGGCCGTCGCCGCGGGGCGGTCGGCCGAGGACATCCTGATCTACAACCTCACGACCGTGATCGTCGCCGAGACCGACGAAGCCGCGCAGAGGACGTTCGAGGACTATCAAAACTACGCATCCTACGACGGCGCGCTCGTCTTCATGTCGGGCTGGAGCGGGATCGACTTCGGGCAATACGCACCGACCGATCTCGTGAAGAAGGTCGAGACCAACGCCATTGTCTCGATGGTCGAGACCTTCACGGCGGACGAGAAACCCTGGTCGATCGCCGAGTTGGCCCGGTGGGGCGGCATCGGCGGAATCGGGCCGGTCTTCGTCGGCTCGCCGACGACCGTCGCCGACATTCTGCAGGAATGGGTCGAGGAGACCGGGGTCGACGGCTTCAACCTCGCCTATGCGGTCACGCCCGAGACCTTCGAGGATACGGTCAACCTGCTGGTGCCGGAACTGCAGCGTCGCGGTGTCTATCCGAAGGCGTACAGGCCCGGGACCCTGCGCGAGAAACTGTTCGGACGCGGCGCCTACTTGCCCGAGTCCCATCCGGCTCACGGCTACCGGGACATCGAAGCCGTGAAGGCGCGCGAGACCGCGGGCCTTGCGGCGGCCGAGTGAGGGCGGCGATGCCCGAACCTCTTCTCGACGTCTTGGACGTCTCACTCTCCTTCAGAGGCCTGAAGGCGCTCGACGCGTTGAGCTTCTCGGTGACGCGCGGCGAGATCTGCGCCCTGATCGGTCCGAACGGCGCGGGAAAGAGTTCGGTCCTCAACATCCTCAACGGCGTCTATCGCGCCGATGGCGGGGCGATCGTGTTCGACGGCGGCCGCCTGGGACAGATCCGTCCGGTCACGGCCGCGCGGCGGGGCATCGGGCGGACCTTCCAGCACGCGGCCCTGTTCGGCGGCCTGAGCGTGCGCGACAACGTTCTCGCCGGCCTGTCGCGCAAGAGCCGGACGACGCTCCTCGACGATGCCCTGGGCCTGCCGCGCGCGCGCGCGGAGACGCGCGGATGTCTCGCTGCAGCCGACGAGATCCTCGGCTTCCTCGATCTCGCTCCCCACCGCGACCGCCTCGTCTCGACCCTTCCCTACGGCCTTCAGAAGCGCGTCGATCTCGGGCGGGCGCTGATCGCGAAACCCAAGCTCCTGCTTCTCGACGAGCCCATGGCCGGGATGAACGGCGAGGAGAAGCGGGCCATGGCGCGTTTCATCAGGTCCGCGCGCGACACCCTCGGGACGACGATCGTCCTGATCGAGCACGATATCGGCGTGGTCCTCGGTCTCTCCGACCACGTCGTCGTCCTCGATTACGGGCGCAAGGTCGGGGACGGCCCACCGTCCCAGGTCCGCAGCGATCCGGCCGTCATCGCCGCCTATCTCGGCAAGCCGCAGTGAGGACCGCGCGATGAGCTTCTTCCTGGAGACGCTCGTGGGCGGAGTGCTCGCGGGCGTGATGTATGCCCTCGTCGCGATCGGCTTCGTGCTGATCTACAAGGCGTCCGGCGTGTTCAACTTCGCGCAGGGCTCGATGGTGCTCTGCGCTGCGCTGACCTTCGTGACCCTGACGGAGAAGGGACTTCCGTTCTGGCTCGCCGGTCTCGTCACCTTGGCGATCATGGTGACGCTCGCGGTGGCGGTCGAGCGGGTGGTGCTGCGCCCGCTGGTCAACCGCTCGCAGGTCACCCTGTTCATGGCGACGCTCGGCCTGTCCTACATCATCGAGGGCGGCTCGCAGTTTCTCATGGACGCGCGCGTCCACGAACTCGACCTCGGGATCGCCGACCTTCCGGTCGCGCTCGGACCGATCCAGGTCAGCTCGTTCGATCTGGTGGCCGCCGCCAGTGCCGGCGCGCTGGTCCTGGGTCTCGCCCTGTTCTTCGAACGCACCCGGGTCGGCAAATCCCTGCGCGCCGTCGCGGACGACCCGCAGGCCGCGCTGTCCGTGGGAATCCGGCTTCCGGCACTCTGGGCGGCCGTCTGGGCCGTGGCCGGGTTCGTCGCGCTGGTGGCGGGACTGCTCTGGGGCGCACGGCAGGGCGTCCAGTTCTCTCTGACCTTCGTGGTGCTGAAGGCGCTGCCGGTGCTCATCATCGGCGGATTCACCTCGATCACCGGCGCCATCGCCGGCGGCCTCATCGTCGGGGCGGGCGACGCCCTGGCCGAGATCTATCTCGGGCCGCTCCTCGGCGGATCCGTCTCCACGTGGTTCGCCTACGGGCTTGCGGTCGCCTTCCTGCTGGTACGGCCGGCCGGATTGTTCGGCGAGCGGCCGATCGAAAGGGTCTGACGCGATGCCTCCCGCTGCCGCGGCCCTCGACGGCCGCGCCCTCGCCGCGACGTCCACGCCGGCCGGTTCACCGATCCGGGCAGCGGGCATTCTCGCCGCCCTCGCCATCGCCGCCGTGGCGGTGCCGGTCGTCGCGGACGACTACTGGTACAACGCGATCCTGATTCCGTTCCTGATCATGGCGCTGGCGGGCCTCGGCCTGAACCTGACCATGGGCTTCGCGGGCCAAGCGTCCCTCGGCACGGGCGCCTTCATGGCGGTCGGCGCGTACGCAACCTACAACCTCCTGCTCAGGGTGCCGGTGCTCCCGCTGCCCTTCAGCCTGCTCGGTGGAGGGCTGATCGCCGGCCTCGTCGGCCTCGTCGTCGGCCTGCCGAGCCTGCGGATCAGGGGGTTCTACCTCGTGGCGCCGACTTTGGCGGCGCAGTTCCTGATCGCGTGGACCTTCAATCAGGTCGGCTGGTTCTCGAACTACGCCACGTCGAGCGCGATCTCGGCCCCCCATCTGGCCTTGCTCGGCCGCGATCTGTCGAGCCCGGCCGGGCGTTACGCCTTGACGCTCGCGAGCGTCGTCGTCGTCACGGCCGTGGCGTGGCGGCTCGTGCGGAGTCGGACCGGCCGCGACTGGCGCGCCGTACGCGACGGCGAGACGGCTGCCGCGATCATCGGCGTCCCGGTGTCCCGAGCGAAGCTGTCGGCCTTCTTCGTCGGGGCTGCCGTGAGCGGCGTGGCCGGCGCACTCTGGGCCTTCGCCTATCTCGGCACGGTCGATGCCCGAAGCTTCGATCTCGATCGCTCGTTCCAGGCGATGTTCATCATCATCGTCGGCGGTCTGGGCAGCCTGTCGGGAAGCTTCCTCGGCGCAGCGTTCATCGTGCTCACGCCGATCCTGCTCTCGCACCTGTCCGGCACGATCCTGGGAACGGGCCTCGACGGCGGGCAGATCGCCAATCTCCAGCGCGTCGTCTTCGGCGCCCTCATCATCGGCTTCCTGATCAAGGAGCCGAACGGCCTCGCCGCGCTCCTCGGGAGCCTCGTCGACCGCCTGCGCCGTCTGGCCCACCGACCTGACCCTCTCGGAGAAGACTGATGACCCGCCTCGCACGGACCATGCGCATCGTTGCGCTGGCCGCCCTTCTCGGAACCGGCACGGTCGCCACGGCCCCGGCCGGAGACGCGGCCCGGCAATACTTCCCGCTCCCAACATTCCGCGTGGGCGCCTACGCCTCGTCCGGCATTCCCGTCTGGGCCGGGACCATCGATTACCTTCGCTACATCAACGAGGTCGAAGGCGGCATCAACGGCGTCAAGCTGTTCTGGGACGAGTGCGAGACCGAATGGGCGGTCGAGAAGGGCGTGGAGTGCTACGAGCGGGTGAAAGGCGGCCGTGACGGCTCGCCCGTGCCCCTCTTCCTGCCCCACGGCGATCCGGTCTCGAAGGCGCTTACCGAGAAGTCGGTGGCCGACAAGATCCCCCTCGTGACCACCGGCTACGGCCGAACGGAGGCCATCGACGGCCGCGTGTTTCCCTACAGCTTCACGGTTCTGTTCAGCTTCTGGAGCGAGGCCTCCTCGGCAATCAACTATATCGCCGAGCAAGTGGGCGGGAAGGACAGGCTCAAGGGCCTGAAGATCGCCACCGTCTACCACGACAGCCCGTATGGGAAGGAGACGCAGATCCCCCTCGACCTTCTGGCCAAGACCTACGGCTTCGAGAATATCCAGATCGCGGTGCCGCATCCCGGCAACGACCAGTCCGCGCAATGGGCGCGGATCCGGCAGATCAAGCCGGATTGGGTGTTCCTGCGGGGATGGGGCGTGATGACGCCGGTGGCGATCAAGACCGCCGCCAAGACGGGTTTCCCCGTCGATCACATCATCGGCGGGATCTGGTCGGGCTCCGAGGAAGACGTGCGCCCGGCCGGCAGCGTCGGGAAGGGATATCGCGCCATCACACCGTTCCCGGCGGGGCAGGACTTCGAGATCCTCAAGAAGATCAAGGCCGCCATCGTCGACAAGGGCCTGAGCGACCTGAAGGACCCGAAGAGCTTCGGATCGGTCTACTACAATTCCGGCGTGATCGAAGCGATCATCGCCGTCGAGGCCATCCGGACGGCGCAGGGGCGCTTTGGCCGCAAGCCGATCGACGGCGCACAAGGGCAATGGGGCCTGGAGCACCTCGTCCTCGACGAGCCCCGCCTGAAGGCGCTGGGCGCGGAAGGGCTGGTGCAGCCCCTCCGTCTCTCGGTGAAGGACCATGAGGGAGGCGGCGCCGGCAAGGTGCTGCAGTGGGACGGCACGCAATGGGCGGCGGTCAGCCACGGCTGGGTGAAGTCCGACCGGGACCTGCTCCTTCCGCGCATCTACGAGCGCGCCGCGGCCTATGCCCGGGAGAAGGGCATCACGCCCCGCGGCGAGGAGACCGCCGAGGCGATCGCGCGATGACGGCGCCGGCTGCCTTTCTCGAGGTGGACGGCATCGAGGCCGTCTACGGGAACGCCATCCTGGCGCTGAGGGACGTCTCCCTTTCCCTCGGTGCGGGAGAGATCGTGGCGTTGCTCGGCGCGAACGGCGCCGGGAAGACCACGACGCTCAGGGCGATCTCGAGCCTGCTCGGTGCGCAGCGCGGCTCACTTCGCCGCGGCCACGTCCGCTGGCAGGGGGAAGCGACCGCGCGGCTCGATCCGGCCAGCCTCGTCCGAAGGGGCTTGGTGCAGGTGCTCGAAGGCCGGCACGTCTTCGGCCAGCTCACGGTCGAGACGAACCTGGAGATCGGCGGCTATCTCCGCCGACCGAGCCGAGCGCAACTCGCCCGCGATCTGGAGCGGATCTACGCGTGGTTCCCACGCCTCAGGGAGCGCCGGCATACGCGGGCGGGACTGACCTCGGGAGGCGAGCAGCAGATGGTGGCCATCGGCCGCGCCCTGATGACGCGTCCGAAGCTGCTCCTGCTGGACGAGCCCTCCATGGGCCTCGCCCCCCGCGTCGTCGCCGAGATCTTCGAGAGCCTCGCTCGCCTGAACCGCGAAGAGGGGCTGAGCCTCCTCATCGCCGAGCAGAGCGCTCACCTCGTCCTGGAGCACGCCCACCGCGCGGTCGTGCTCGAGAACGGGCGCGTCGTCGCGACCGGGAATGGCCGCGATCTCTCGGCCAGCGGCCGGCTCGACGCTCTCTACCTCGGTGAGCCGGGCGCCACGCCGACACGCCACTGACCCGCGCCCGGCTTCCATCGCATCCGGAGGACACGAGACCGCCATGACTGCTTCGGAACGACAGGGATCTGCCCATTGGGGGGTCGCGCCGAGCCCGCGCTACGAGGCCCTCGCGGGGCGATTTCGGCCGCTCTTTGCCCAAATCCGCGAGGGCGCCATCGAACGGGAACGGAACCGAGACCTTCCCTATCCGGCCTTCGCCGCGTTGCGGGACGCGAAATTCGGTGCCCTTCGGGTCCCCGAGGCCGAGGGGGGGGTCGGGGCGAGCCTGCCGGACCTGTTCGCGCTCCTCGCCGAGTTGGCCGAGGCCGATTCCAACCTGCCTCAGGCGTTGCGAAATCATTTCGGCTTCGCGGAGGACACCGTCGGCAGCCCGAAAGACGAGCGCCGCGCGCGGTGGATCCAGCGTCTGACGGCGGGCGACCTGTTCGGGGGAGCGTGGTCCGAGACCGGCCCGGCCAAAGTCGGCGTGTTCGAAACCCGCATCCATCGCAGCGGTGCGGGGTGGGGCGTGACGGGTCGGAAATTCTACACGACCGGCTCTCTCTTCGCGGACTGGATCGACGTGGTCGGCACTGGTCCTGATGGCGAAGAGACCTCCGCCATCGTCGCGGCGAAAGGACCGGGCCTCGAGATCGTCGACGATTGGGACGGCTTCGGCCAGCGGCTCACGGCCAGCGGTTCGACCGTCTTCGACGATGCCGACGTTCTAGGGGATCCGCTTCCGACCGCCTCGCGGTTCTCCTACGGGCCGGCCTTCTTTCAGGCTGTCCATCTCGCCACCCTCACCGGCATCGCCCGGGCCGCGGCCACGGAGGTGACGAGCGCCGTCCGCGACCGCAACCGGACCTATTCCCATGCGGCGGGGGCCCGGCCGAGTTCCGATCCGCAGGTGCTCCAGGTGGTCGGGCGGGTCCACGGCCTCGCCTATGCCGCCGGCGCCATCACCCTGCGGGCTGCGGAGGCCGTCCAGCGCGCCTACGACGCCCGCATCGGTGCTGTGCGGGAGGAGGAAGCCCATGCGATCAACGTGAGGGCGGAGATCGAGTTGGCGCAGGCCCAGAGCGTTCTCACCGGACTCGTCCTGGACGCAGGAACGATCCTGTTCGACGCCCTGGGCGCGTCGGCCACCCGGTCCGGTCTCGCGCTGGACCGACACTGGCGCAACGCCCGGACGATCGCGTCCCACAATCCGCGGATCTACAAGGACCGCATCGTCGGGGATTTCGCCGTGAACGGCACCGAGCCCCCGTTCCAGTGGAAGATCGGTCAATCGCCCGCTCTGTCCGGCGGCACGTAATGGGCGAGTACGATGCCCGCGGGCACGGCCAGGTCGGACAGGCGGCGCAGGCCGCGGTCGCCCGGCCGCCCCTGCAGTCCTGCAGCGATGTCAGCCCCGACGAGGCGGCGCACGGCCGACCGGAGCGGAAGCGCTCCAGCGCCAATGCCTGCGTCGCAAAGCTCTGATGCGAAGCAAAGGTCTGACGCGGAGATCAGACCGGCTTGAACGCCGGCACAGCTGTCATCCGCAGGGCCTTACCCACCGATCGCCGGTGCAGCGAATGGGCCAGTGTCTCCGCCGATGCGCAAACGCGGCATCGTACCCGTGCGATGGGCTTGGCCGCATGATCCGGTCCCGAGCGTGCGGACAGGGGCAGCTTCTCGCCGAGCCGCAAGCATGTCACTCCGCACGATGGACAGCGCGGTCGCGCGTGGGACGTAGGGCACGATGGAGCGCGTGGACTTCCTGGGGCTCCAGGCCTTTCTCAGCATCGCCAACTGGGGAAGCTTCAACCGAGCGGCGGCCAGTCTCAACCTGTCCCAGGCCGCCTTGAGCCATCGCCTCAAGAAGCTGGAGGACGAACTCGGGGTGAAGCTCGTCGCCCGCACGACGCGCCAGGTCACCTTGACCCCCGCCGGTGTCGACCTGCTGCCGAGCGCTCAGCGCATCGTCGAGGAGCTGTCCCAGATCTTCGGAAAGCTGCGCGCGCAGGGGCGCGAGAGCCAGGACCTCGTCCGCATCGGGTGCCTGCCAACCATCGCGAGTTCTCACCTGCCCCTCATCCTGCAGCGCTTCGGCCAGCGCGACCCAGGGGTGCTCGTACGCATTCTGGACCATTCGGCGACTGCCATCGTGGAGCGCGTGCGGGCGGGCGAGGCGGAGTTCGGCGTTACCATCATGTCCGCCCAGCACTACGACCTCGACATCGCTCCGATCCATCAGGAGCCCTTCGTGCTCGTCTGTCGTGCCGGTCATCGGTTCGCGGGGGAAAAAGCGGTTACATGGAGCGATCTGCGCGACGAGCGCTTGGTCAAGATCGGCGAGCAGACCGGCAACAACCTGCTCATCGCGGCCGGGCTCGGCGGGCGCTATGCCGAGATGGGCTGGACATACGAGGTTCACCGCGTCGCCACGGCGATCGGCCTCGTGCTCGGCGGCCTCGGCATCACCGTGGTCCCGCGCCTTGCCTTCCAGACGGCACCCGGCAGCGACCTCGTCGCCGTGCCGCTGCGAGGGCCCAGCATCTCGCGCACGATCGGCATCGTCACTCGCCGCGGCCACACGCTGTCGTCGCCGGCCGAACGTCTGGCGCGGATCTTCCGCGAGTATTTTCAGACGGTTTGAGCGGGGACGACGGGCCGTGGGATCGCACCCATCTATCGATTTTATGCAATAAAAACCGCAATCATTTCATTTGTCTCATACATGGGCGTTGACTAGTCATCGATCCTGAAGACAGCGCGCAGGTCCTGCCTCGCCGCTGGAATGAGGGAGGACACCGACGGCCATGACTTCAGTTCCCAAGTCAGGTCTCGTGGTGACCGCCCACCCCGGCGATTTCGTCTGGCGGGCAGGCGGGGCCATCGCGCTCCACGCAGCGAAGGGCTACCGCCTCAAGATCGTTTGCCTCTCTTACGGTGAGCGCGGCGAGAGCCAGTGGGCCTGGAAGTCGGCCGGCGTGCGCCTGGAGGATGTGAAGGCGCAGCGGCGTGCCGAGGCGGAGGAGGCCGCCGCGATCCTCGGCGCCGAAATCGAGTTCTTCGACGTCGGCGATTATCCCCTGCGCGTGGGCGAGGCCGAGCTCGACCGCTTGGTTGATGTCTACCGCGAGTTGAATCCGGCCTTCGTGCTGACGCACGCGCTGGAGGATCCCTACAACTTCGACCATCCGGTCGCCGCCCATCTCGCCCAGGAAGCGCGGGTCATCGCACAGGCCGCCGGCCATAAGCCGGACCACGAGCGCCGCTACAGCGCGCCGCCGGTCTTCCTGTTCGAGCCGCACCAGCCCGAGCAGTGCAACTTCAAGCCCCAGGTGATCCTCAACATCGATTCCGTCTGGGCGACGAAGCAGCGGGCCTTCCGGGTGCTCGCCGCCCAGCGCCACCTCTGGGATTATTACGAGCGCGTCGCCCTCAACCGCGGCGTCCAGGGCGGCCGGAACTCCGGCACGGCGATGACGTACGGCGAGGCCTACCAGCGGCTCTTCCCGATGGCGGCGGAGGTGCTGTCATGAGGAACGTCGTCGTCCGCAACATTCCGCGCCTCGCGCCCGAGGTGGCGCAGCGGCTCGCCGGGCATGGCGTCTCCACCGTGCACGAGGCCCAGGGACGCACGGGCCTGCTGAAGCCGTACATGCGTCCGATCTGGGAAGGTGCTGCCATCGCCGGCAGGGCCGTCACGGTGCTCGCCCAGCCCGGCGACAACTGGATGCTGCACGTCGCCATCGAGCAGTGCCGGCCGGGGGATGTCCTCGTCGTCGCCTGCACCACCGACAACACCGACGGCATGTTCGGCGATCTCCTCGCCACCTCGCTGAAGGCCCGCGGCGGGATCGGCCTCGTCATCGACGCCGGCTGCCGCGACGTGCGGATCCTCAAGCAGATGGGCTTCCCGGTCTGGTCGCGCGCGATCTCGGCCAGGGGCACCGTGAAGGCGACCCTCGGCAGCGTGAACGTCCCGGTGGTCTGCGCCGGCGCCCTGGTCCGGCCGGGCGATGCGATCGTGGCGGACGACGACGGCGTCGTGGTCGTGCCTTGCGCCGACGCGGCCGCGGTGGCGGCGAAGGCCGACGCCCGGACCGCCAACGAGGAGGCGAAGCGCGCCCGCCTCGCCGCGGGCGAACTCGGCCTCGACCTCTACCGGATGCGCGAGACCCTCGCGGCCGCCGGCCTGGAATACGTCGACGATCCGCAGGACTGACGCCCCCGTACCCGGGCGCCCGGCAGACCGCCCGAAAGAGGCGGCGCAGGGCACGATCCGTCGTGCCAGGAGGAAACGCACCATGATGAAGCTCGGCTGGTACCACGACCTCGACGATACGGAGCGGCGAACCTACTGGGCCTGCTTCGCGGGCTTCGGCCTCGATGCCATGGACACGACGATCTACGCGCTCGTCATTCCGGCCCTCATCGCAACGCTCGGCCTCACGCAGGCCGAGGCCGGCTACCTCGCCACTGCCTCCCTCGCGGGCGCCGCGGTCGGCGGCTGGGCCGCCGGCATCCTGGCCGACCGAATCGGCCGGGTCCGGATTCTCCAGCTCACCATCCTGATGGTAGCCGGCTTCACCTGCCTCGCCGCGTTCATGAGCGATTTCTGGTCGCTCGCCGCCGTCCGGTTCCTGCAGGGCGTCGGCTATGGCGGCGAGGCGGCCGTTGGCGGGGTGCTGATCAGTGAGGTCATCAGGCCGGGCCTTCGGGGCCGGGTCGCGGCCTCTGTCCAGAGCAGCTACGCGGTCGGCTACGCGATCTCGGTCAGCCTTCTGCCGGTCATCGCCGCGCTCTTCTCGGAGGAGATGGGCTGGAGGGTGTTCTTCGCCCTCGGCATCGTGCCGGCCGGCCTCGTCTTCTTCATCCGCCGGCTCGTGCCGGAATCCGGCATCTACATGCAGGCAAAGGCCGCGCAATCCGACGGCGCGGTGTCGCCGCCGGTCTGGACGATCTTCACGGGCCGGCATCTGCGCCGCACCTTCGCGGCAGCGGTGATGTCCACCGGCATCTTCGGGGGCGCCTACGTGATGATCACGTGGCTGCCGACCTATCTGCGGACGGCCCTCGGCCTCTCGATCAAGTCGAGCACCGGCTATCTCGCGATGAACATCCTGGGCTCCCTCGTCGGCCCGCTGCTCTACGGCTGGCTGTCGGACCGGATCGGCCGCCGTCCCGCCTTCATGACGTTCCTCGTCCTGCAATCGGGCAACGTCGCGATCCTCCTGCTCGCGCCGATCGGCCTCGGCACCACGATCGTGCTGAGCTTCTTCCTGGGCGCGTTCCAGGGCGCCCTGGCCGCCGGCATGCTGCCGACCTTCGCGGAGCTGTTCCCCACGTCGATCCGGGCGAGCGGCCAGGGCTTTTGCCTCGGTGGCGGACGCGGGTTCGGCTCGGTGGTGCCCGCCACGGTCGGCATCCTGGCGGCCAGCCTGCCGCTCGGCACCGCGATGGGCGCCTGCGCCCTGTGCGCCTACGGCGTCGCCTTCTGCGCGACCCTTCTTCTCCCGGAGACCGCCGGCGCGGATCTGCACGGTGACCCGGGCGCCCGGGACCCGCGCCCCGTTGCGCCCGGCCGGGCAGACGGTCACGCCGTGACGCCCCATCTCGCTCGAACCGACGCATGAGGGCCACGCTGCCCACGGCAGGGCTCAGGGAGCAGCACGGCATGGCCCAGGACACCACGGCACGCGGAACGAGCCGGAGAAGGATTCTGCAGGCGGCGGGCGGCCTCCTCGCCACCGCCGCCGTGCCGGCCCGGGCGGCCCCGGCCGGGGCCGAGATCACCGGACGGCTCGCCCGCTACATGGTCGAGGCACGCGACAGGCCGCTTCCGCCGGATGTCGTGCTGGCCTGCAAGCACCGCATCCTCGACACGTTCGGCGCCATGATCTCCGGCGCTCGCATGCGGCCAGGCGAGATGGCGACGGCCTATGTCCGCAGCCTCGGCAGCTTCGATCAGGCCACCGTCGTGGCCTCGGATCTGCGCACCACCGCGATCAACGCCGCCCTCGCCAACGCCATGTGCGCCCATGCCGACGAGACGGACGATTTCGAGCCTGTCACCAAAGCGCATCCCGGCTCGGCCACCGTGCCGGCGGCTCTCGCGATGGCTGAGAAGGAGGGCCGCTCGGGTCAGGACATGATCCGCGCCGTCGTTCTCGGCTACGATCTGTGCTGCCGTCTCCTCCTGGCGCTCGGGCCGGATCTCGTCCGGGGCTCCCACCGGAGCGCCGAGGGAACGAGTTCCACCTTCGGGGCCCTGGGCGCAGCGGCCGCGCTCGCCCGCCTCGACGAGCGGCGCACGCGCTTCGCGCTCTCCTATGCGGCCCAGCAGGTCTCTGGGCTCTGGAGCTGGGTCAAGGACGAGGACCATATCGAGAAGGCCTTCGACTTCGCCGGGATGGGCGCCCGCAACGGCGTCACCGCGGTCACGATGGTCCAGGCCGGCCTGACTGGCGTCGCCGACGTCCTCGACGGCACGCACAATCTGTTCATCGCGCTCTCGACCGACCCCAAGCCCGAAGCAATGCTGGATGGGCTCGGAAGCCGGTATTTCATCTCGGAAACCGCGATCAAGACCTTCTCGGTCGGGTATCCGATCCAGTCGCCCCTCGATGCAATCTTGACCTTGCGCGAGCGCCACGGCCTGCGCGCCGCAGATGTGCAGCGGATCGTCGTGCACCTGCCGACCGACGCGGTTGGCATCGTCGGGCACAGCGCCATGCCGGATGTGAACTGCCAGCATCTCGTCGCCCTGGCACTCGTGAAAGGAGCCGTCTCCTTCTCGGACAGCCATGATGCGAGCCTGATGCAGAATCCTGCGATTCGGTCCGCACGCGAGAAGGTTGATGTGGTGGGCGATCCCGGCCTGATGACGCGGGAGGCCCCGCGCAGCGCGCGGGTCGAGGTGACCCTCACCGACGGGAGGAGGCTGGAACATTTCACGAAGTTTCCGCCCGGGACCAAGGAGCCCCCCCTGAATACGGAGCGGGTGAACGCGAAGGTGCGCGACCTCATCACGCCGGTGCTCGGTGTGCCGCGCGCCGACGCGCTGATCACGCGTCTCAACGACCTTGAAAACCTCACCGACGTTCGAGGGCTGCGGAGTTTGATCGCTTCCTGATGGGGGACCTTGCCCCCTGTTTGCCCTCGTTCATAACCGGAGCCCGTTCCGGTTCTGGTCGTGCTCGGACCGGGTTGCAGATGCGTTCGGGGTTGAGCCCGCCGAAGCTCGTGTGAGGGCGGCAGGTGTTGCAGTCTGCCCGCCACACCTCGGCCATGGTCCGAGCCGCCGGCAGGCTCCGGAACAGCTGCTCGTTCAAGCACTCGTCGCGCAAGCGGCCATTGAGGGTCTCGACGAAGCCGTTCTGCTGCATGCACTGGACGTCAGAAGGTCTTCCCCAGAGCCTCGCGCAGCGTGGCCACGTCGAGCCTCGCCTCGACCAAGAGCGTCTTGCGCTTACGGCTCTCCTCGTCGAGCGCCTTCAGCCGGCGCGCATCCGAGACCTCCGTGCCGCCCCAGCGCGAGCACCACGTGTAGAACGTCGCGTCGCCGATGCCGCGACGGCGGCAGACCTCAACAACCGGCAATCCGGCCTGCTGCTCCTTCAGGATCCGATGCTCTGCGCTTCGCTGAACCGGCTCTTCTTCATCGTCCGTCCCCTGATCGACGGACTCTCGCTTCAGAACGAGGGCAAGCCAGCGGCCAAAGGAGGAGTCGCATTTCGCGATCTCCCTGGCATCCACGCCCGCCCGCTACGGTCGGAGGTGTGGCGAGGCGAGCGTGGAAGGTCAGTGGGGGCTTAGGCCACCGACAAGCTCGGCAGTAGCAAGCGAGCTTTGCCGGATCATGTCCCGACGTCACGAACGCTGATCGCGCATCCGGTGCAGGCGTCAGCCGTTACCGCGTGGTTCCGCTGTTACCCACAGCGTTAACCCGGTGCGTTCGGGAATGCCTTGAAATCTGGCTAAGTGATGGCGCGCCAGCTCGAACAAAAATGCGAACACGTATGTGATTAAAATCTTGAGGTAAATTCAAGCACACATTGTGCGCCCGGCAAGGGCACCCAATTGCGATTGTTGCGCTCCGATTGTGGGCGAAAATCTGCCTGGGACGTTTGAAGCCGATAAATTGTCCCCGCACCGAGGGTTCGAATCCCTCCGTCTCCGCCATTTAAATAATTGATTAAAATAGCCTTTTTTGACCCGAAAAGCGTCGTCCTTGTCACAGCGCCCCGTCACAGTCTGGGCCTGCGCCCAGGCTCCGATTCGGGGTGGGCATGTACGTCGTCAGACGCGGCGACCGTTGGTGGTTTCGAAAGGCCGTTCCCGTAGACCTCGTTGACGTGCTCGGCATCGCCGTGGTTCGTCGGTCGCTGCACACTGACCTGACCGGTATTTTGGACCGAGCCGAGTAGGAGGCTACTGCATGGCCGCTGCCATGGGTAGCCGGAAGGCCAGATCCGGGTAGCTGACAGGCGCGGGCGGCCGATAGTTCAGGGACGAGTGCGGCCGGACGCGGTTGTAGGTAGTTTGCCAAAGACCTATCACGATCTGTGCCTCCTTCAGCGAGTAGAAGATCTCCTGTCTCAGGCACTCATCCTGAAGCTTGTCATTGAAGCTCTCGCAGTACCCGTTCTCCCACGGCGAGCCCGGCGCGATGTACTGGATCTGTGCTCCGGCTTTGGCGACCCACTTGCGCAGCGCCTTCGAGATCATCTCAGGGCCGTTATCGCAGCGGATGTGCTCGGGGATCCGGCAGGCTGACGTTCCGAGAGGTCGTACTTCTCCCGGATGCCATCGACCGCCTGCCGGCGCCGCTCGGGGGCTAGAAGTTTCCCGAGGCGACGTCCACCAGCACCTGCTTCTCCAAGGATAGATCGGCTACTAGCCGCCGCAGCCGCGCGTTCTCGCGCTCCAAATCCTTCATTTTCCTGGCCTAGTCGACTTGGAGGCCGCCGTACTCCTTGCGCCAGCGGTAATAGCTCTGCTCAGAGATCTCCGCCTCCTTGCACGCCAGCGCTAAACTCTTGCCCTGGGCTGTCTGCACCTCGATCTGGCGCAGCTTCAGTACCACCTGCTCCGCGCTCGTCTTCTGACCTCGCCGCATGTCCGACTCCTTCGGTCCTGGCTGATCCTCTCAATCAGCCCGGTCCAAAGCCAGCCGGTCAGGTCAGAGAAGAAGGGCCAGACTATCGAGCAAGTCCTGAATTGGCTCTTGGCCCTGAATGGTTGCTTGTCATCCCGGACCGGCGGCGAGGTCCGGCATGGGGTCGACCTTAAGAGTGGCATCTCCATCGATGCCGACGAAGTCCGGCTCAACTGCAACCTGGCCCGCAGCTACGTGACCTTCCTCGTAGCCGAGGATGATCGATGAGCCGAATCAGCCAGTAGGCGCGCCCATGAACGGTCCGACCGGCGGCGGTGGGATGAGGGCGCGCAGACGTGCGATGATCGATGTCGTCGGCAGCATCAGATCGACCGTCGCGAACCGAATATCGTGCCCTTGGATGCGGACGGTCTCGTCGACCTCGGCGTCGATGCCGGGATGCAGAAACATTCCCGCCGCATGGCTGGAAAGCGGATCATCGGGCCGTTCCTGCGTCCGCAGATAGGCGTACATCTGGTAGATGTAGCCGCTCTTCAGGATCGCCGCGCGATGTTGCGATCTCCCGAAAACAGACGTGAACTTCGTGTCGATGACGATCCGTTGCGCTGAAAACCCGTGCTCGAGAATGATGTCCGAGATCATTCCCGGCATTATGGCAGCGATGCCTGGTGTAGCACGCTCGATCTGCCACTTGAGGCCCTTTCCCAGTTGCACCTTCCACCCTAGAGGCGACAGCTCTGCAGCGTAGAACATCCCGACCGCCTTCTCGAACAGGTGGCGAACGAGGATGATATCCTTCTCAACGCCTGCGAGCGTATGTCCGCCTGCCTCCTCCGTCGGCAGGACTAGATCGAAGACGAAGTGCGCGAGCGTCACCATCAGCATGTCGTTAGCGTCATGACGGCCGACGCGGTCGACACTGAGCTCAGCCCGCGACGGTTTGAGCCCGCCAACACCATGGCGGCCGAGATCTCCGGCGAGCCGCAAGCAATCATGCGCGAGGACGCGATCGTCAACCCAGGAGGAGAGAGCGTCCAGGGCAGCTCGGACCAGCCGGTTCCGCGGCGTGTCGAAAGTGAACTCTTCGAAACGGCAGGCGATCATGCCCTTGCTGAGAAGATCCCCCGCGTACGTCTCCAGCAGGTCGATGCGACCGCGGACTCGCGTGAGCGCCGCCTCTTTCTGAATGTATCCTCGACTAAGATTGCGCCGTAGCCGGCGGTCGACGGCGTAGCAAAGGATGCGGGCGATCAGTGAAGGAAAGTCAGGGGAGGCTTCGGCCGCGGCACCGTATTGCCCTTGGAACCGTGCGAGGTTGTGAGCATAGAGAAACAACAGCCAGATATTACGGACCGGGATGCGGCCGATGTGGCGGCTGCCCAAGGCACCCGGTTCCAAAGCCGGTGCGGCGAGCATCAGAAACCTTCCAGGAGCTTTTGCCGGGCGGCCGTCACTTTCTCGGGCGCATCGAACCAGTACTCCTCCAGGAGCGGCACGATTTCCGTTCGTACGACGTCGCCGAACCAGCTCCGCCCGTCTACGGTGGTGCTCCCCGCCGGCGGTGTCACGTAGCTGTGCCCGATCCGATATTGAGGACCGAGGGACCGGTCCTGCCCTATCTCTTCGTTGAGCGCGTTCATGCGCTGCTCGACCAGGCTGACGTCGTCGTCATGAAGGCCGCAACGGGTGGTGCACCAGGCGCGCCACAGTCCGTTGAGCTGCGGGCAGAGCCCGAAGAAGGCGAAACGCCGCCGCAACGCCAGATCGACGAGCGCGAGCGACCGGTCGGCGATGTTCATCGTGCCGATCACATACAGGTTGCGGGGCACATGGACGCGCTCTCCAGGCTCGCGCCGATAGGCAAGCTCCATCGCTTCCTCAGGGCCGCGTTTGGTATCCTCGAGCAGCGTCAGCAACTCTCCGAATATCTGTGCAGGATTCCCCCGGTTGATCTCCTCGATTACGAGAACGAACGGCCTGTCGGGCTCTGCGTTGGCCGCCTCTACGATCTGAAGAAACAGCCCATCGACAAGTTCGAGTTTGCCGACCCCGGACGGGCGCCAGCCCCGGACGAAATCCTCGTATGACAGCGAAGGATGGAACTGGACGACATGGAGCCTGTCACGTGTGACTTTCGGGTCACGCGATCCGATGAGCGCAAAGGCCAACCGCTTCGCGAGCCAGGTCTTCCCAGTACCGGGCGGCCCCTGTAGGATGAGGTTCTTCTTAAGCCTCGCCCGGGACAAGATCAGCGCCAGCTCGTTTTTCGGTAAGAAGCAGCCTTCTTCGGTGATCTGGGCGATCGTATAGGACGGCGCGGCAGCTTCCTCTTCGGTTTCGATCGGGTCGGGTTCAAAAAACTCCTCAAGCGTCGCAATCTTCTGCTCCGGACCGTACTTCTTGGCGAAATACGGCCGCTGCAGCCAATAATCAAAATCCTGCTTCGCGCCGGCAAACGTGAATACAATCAGCTTGCGCGCCGGCTCGTCGTGCGGGTTCGCCTCCACCACTGTCACGCGGTAGGTGTAGAGATACCAATCCCGTGGCGGATTGAGCACCTCCCAATCCACCTTGACCGTCTTCCCGTCCTTCAGGTTCTCTGTAATCGTTCCGATCGCCTTGATCCGCATACACGACACCGGCTTGCTGCGGTTGTCGAATGGCAGGTTGTGCTTACGTACGAACGAGGCCTTGATGGCAATCCGATCGCCGGCCTTCATGCGCAGGACGTCCTCACTTATCTCGTCGTTGTCCGTCTGCCAGATACCGTCATCGAAGAAGCGCTTGCTCTGATCGTTCGAGCCTCCCCAGGCCGCGCCGACGAACCAGAAGCGCCGCTCCGGATCATCGAACAGCTCCTGCCCGGTCACCGTCTCCGGAGCCGCCTCTTCCTCATCATCAGCGATCTTGAATTGGGCCTTGATCTGCTGGAACAGCGAAAATGCCTCTGTGTGCGTAAGCGAGGTGTTCTTTCCTTCCGAAGTGAGTGTCCACACGCCCCTTTTGGTGGCGTCGATCAGCCCTGCCTTGGCGAGATAGAAGCGCGCCCAAGCGACCTTGTTCTCGAATTTGGAGTGGCCGTTATTGTGCGTGCCGTTCAGCTCGTCGACCGGCACCTCCTCATGATCCCTGATCCAGGCGAAGACCTTCTCAGGCGTCGCTGCCCCGCCCTGCTCGCGCAGCGCCTCAAGCACGGGGTCGAGGTAATGGACGAAACGTGGCCGGCCGGGCCCGCTCGGGGAGCCGTCGGCCGGGATGCCGAGCTCAGCGGGTGCTATCTTCGACCAGGCGAAGGTGGCCTTCTGCTGCTCGCGGAGGAAGGCTTGCGGGTCTTCCGCCTGAATGCCCAGCTTTCTGGCTGCTGCTAAGAAGCCCGAAAGCGAATCGCCCTCAAGGGCACCTGACTCGATGTTCTCACGATTGACGACAATTGAAGAAATGAGCGGCCATCCGCGATCATGGGAAATTTTCACCAGCTGGTCGAGATGAGATGATATCGGACGGCGCGCTTTCTTCCATTCTACACCGCTCGCCTCTGCCACCTCACCGTAAGTCATAAACCGATCATCACGGGCTGCGCCAAGAATTGCTTTGTAGCTCTTATTCAGATCAAGACCCATTTGTTACCCCACGTGACTCTCATAGTGCGTCGGCCACCGGTTCGTGAGCAAGAGCTGACTTCAGTTTGCATATCCTCAGCTTCCAAAGCGACTTACAATACCTAATAGGGTCATGTTTTCCGCGATCGCATCATGCGGGATCAAGGCGTAGCGCCACGGTTTGCCGCCGTGACTTGCCGCATGATTGCTCGCATGCCGACACCATTCCAGAGCTGAATCGCGCTTCGCCAGCACCTCAGACTCGGTCATCTGGTTTGAGGCCTTCGGCTCAAGCATCAGGATGCTGTTATCAGTCTCTGCTACGAAGTCGGGCTGGTACTCCTGCAGGTCTGTCCCGCTGCGGTAGTACAACTGAAACTGCCCGCGCGCGGGCTTGAACCATTTTTGGGCTTCGCGATCGAGAATGACCGCGAGCTTCCGCTCGGCATCCGACTGGAACTTTTGTGTTGGATAAAGGCACTTCTGAAACCTGCCGAACAGGTAACGCGCCATATTCGCCTTATCGGAGGGGGACTCGCGGAAATCGAGAGGTGCCTCGCCGGCCGCCGCCGTGTACGCGCTCTTTCGTAGTTCAGTGAAGCCCCGCGTGACGACGACCTCGTATTCGACCACCGTGTCCTGCCAGAAGTGCGTCTGCATCTGCGCATGCACGAAGCGGGCGATTTCCTTCTGGTGGAGGCGCAGGATTTTGCGAACGCCGTCTTCCGGGTGCGTCGCCAAAAGATGGTTCGCCACCTGTGACGCGAGGTCGTAGAGCAGATCGGCGTGCTCGTCGTAGGCCACGTCATCAAAGTCGATAAGGCCGCTGACGATGTAGTCCTCCAGCCGCTGTTCATCGATATTGCCGGCGCCGAGACCGATCCGATCGACCTGCCCGGTTCTGAGGTGAGCAGCCCATAGCGTTTCGTTCGGCACCTCGTAGCGCATTCGCGACAGATCGAGCGTGAAGTGATGGAAGCCCGACTTCACCTCCCCCTTCGGGGTGACAAGGATACGGGGAATGTCGATCGTCTGCTGGACGACAAGGTCGACGGTCTTGGCAACGATGGCTGTCAGATCGGGTTGCTTGGCAATCCCGTCCAGCCCCAGCTGGGAAGCCCGATACTGGCTTTGGACCTCCCGCAGAACTGCAGCCTGTACCTCCGGCTTCTGCAGATGCGCGACGCTGGGCAGGCGCGACGGCTCGGTCTCCATCTTGCGGATCACGTCATAGGCGATCCGAACAACATGCTGCTCCTCGTGCGTGAACTCAGCCTGCGCCTCCTCGAAGCCCGACGTTCCGTTTACCGGTGTGTCGGAGCGTAGTCCCAGCTTGGCGGCAAGTTGAGGACGGCACTCGACCGTGACCGTCTTCTGCTGCAACTGCCCTTCTGTGAGGATCACCTGCTGGAGGCGGATGGCGGAGTCCGGCTTCCGGGCTTCGTCGACGATCTCCTGGAAGCGGTCATGCGCCACGATGTTCAGGCGGTCGACGGCTATGACCCCTGTCCGCCTGCCATAGGGAAGCCGCAGGCCACGCCCGATCGATTGCTCGATCAACGTCCGCGCATTAGCAGCGCGCAAGGGCACGATCGTATAGAGGTTGGTAACGTCCCAACCCTCTTTCAGCATGTTGACATGGATGACGATCTCGGTCGGCTCCTCCGGGCTTTCGACCTTCAGCAGCCTTTCGATTGTCTCCTCTTCCTTCACGCTGGAATCGACCTGGATGACCTTGTCCGTATAGCGTCCCTCGAAGAAGGCGGCGGACTTCACCAGCGTCATTAGTTCAGTAGCGTGGGTCGTGTCGCGTGCGATCACCAGCATGAACGGTTTGACGATTCGATCGCCGACCTGGCGCGCATAGGTCTCCAATTCGACCTTGACGCTTTCGTGCAGGCGCACGCCGTCTTCTAGCTTGATCTGCTGGAGCTGCTCGGGCGATTTTCCGGCCGCGACGAAGTTCTCGCGCGTTACGACGGCGGGTTCTTTCACGAAGCCATCGGCCATTGCGCGGCCGAGCGGATAGTCGAAGATCACGTTTTGGAACGGCGTCGGGCCGCGCGTCGTCTCGACGAATGGGGTCGCGGTTAGCTCCAGCCCCATAACTGGCTTCAACTCGTTGATTGCCCGCACGCCCGCCGTCGCGCGGTAGCGGTGAGATTCGTCCATGATCAGGACGAGGTCTTTCTGGGCCGCGAGATAGTCGAAATAGCTGTCCCCGATCTCCTCTTTGAAGCTGCGGATGCGCGGGCTACGGCCACCGCGAACCTCGGAATTGATCTTGGAGATGTTAAAGATGTTGATTGTGACGGGGAATAGGTTGCCGCCACTCGCTATTTGCCGTTCGAAATTGTCGCCCGTGGTGATGACAGGCGGCGAAATCGCGAACTCCGCGATGCCCTTCAGGACATATTTCGGCGTGTTGGGCGTGAAATCAGCGATCAGCTTGTTGTAGATCGTCAGGTTTGGCGCGAGAACGAAGAAGTTATTCAGGCCGTGCGCCAGGTGCAGATAGGCGATGAACGCGCCCATGAGCCGGGTCTTGCCGACGCCCGTTGCTAGCGCGAAACACAGGCTTGGGAAGTCGCGCTCGAAATCCGTGACGCTCGGAAATTCGGCTCGGATCGCCGCAAGCGCGGCTTCAAGATCGGCATCCTTTCGCGGCGGAACCAGCTCGGTGACGCGATCGAGAATCTCGAGAGATTGCCGCTGCGGAGCGCGGAGGCTGAGACGGCCAGAGATGGCGTTGACGTGACGGTTCATTGGTCGTCTACCGCGAGATCGAACAGGCCCGGCTGGGAGGCGGAACGAGGTGTTGCCTTGTCGATAGCCTTCGTCGCGGGCGGCGCTTTCGGGAGATTTTCGACGTTGAGGCTGTAATCGTCATGGCCCCATTCGCAGCGCTCGCGAATGTGGTTGGGGATCTTCTTCACCGTCAGATTGGGCCAGGCGGAGGTATTGCCGCGGAAGGCGGCGCAGAGCACCAGCAATGTTCGTCCTTCGCCGACCTCCTCACTCAGGACGTCCAGTTGCTCAGGCGACAGTATCTGCGTCGTCACATAGATGAAGTCGCGCTCGGTCGAGGTGCCGTGCTGCCAGTAGACGCTATCGCTCGGGGCATAGGTGAAGCTCTCAATCTTACACAACGCCTCGGCCAGCATCTCGGCATTGTAGGTCTTGCTGATGACCTCGCGGCCCCACTTGTCCTTTTCGAGGAGCGAAGGCGCGAGCTTGAAGTAGCGGAACCCGCCGCCGCCCTGCCAGCCGGTTGCCTCGGTCACCCCGCCCTTGTCCTCGCCGTCGATGACTTGTCTCAGGCGAGGAATGATGTGAGTGTGGCAATGCTCGCCCAACTCGACCATAATCCAGCGGCGGCCCATCTTGTGCGCGACTGCGCCGGTCGTGCCAGACCCAGCAAATGAGTCGAGGACCAGATCACCATCTACAGTAGCGATTTCTAGCACACGCTTCAGAAGTCGCTCAGGCTTTGGCGTTCCGAACCATTCTGACTTTTCCCAATCGGGAAAGAGGCGCTTCTGCTCAAACTTCGCCTGGCGATTGTGTCCAGTCTCCTCAAGATCAATCCAAAGTGTCGAAGGGGGAAGCCCTCCTTGCTCGCGCAAGTATGTCCGCCGGCGGATGCCTTTGCCATCTGCCGTGAAACGGATCTCACCGGTCGCAATCTTTTCCTGCAAGGTCTCTTTCGACCATCGCCACCCGTTTGTAGGAGGCTTGATCTTATGCCCCTGCGGAGAAATGAGATCGAAAATTAGGTTTTCGCGATAGGCCGGCGAACCAAGGGGATTGCCGTCGAACCAGGGTCCACGGGGATCATTATCTGGATTTTTGAAATGTTTGTATTTCTCGTCGCTGCCTCGCGTTTTAATAGTCAGCCAGTTTTCATTCTTTGAATAGACAAGCACGTGATTGTGATCGAGCGAAAATTGCTTGGCATCGTTGTTGCTGTTGTCCGACGATTTCCAAATCACATCAGCTACAAAGCACTTCCGACCGAAAACCTCGTCACACATTACCTTAAAGTAATGAGCTTCGTTGTCGTCCAAGGTCACCCAAAGCGAACCATCATCCGACAGAAGTCGCCGGATGATCTCCAGCCGGTCTCGCATCAAGCCGAGCCAGATCGAGTGCTCCAGCCCATCATCATAATGATCGAACGCGCTGCCCGTGTTGTAGGGCGGGTCGATGAAGACGCACTTCACCTTGCCGGCGAACTCCTGCTCCAGCGCCCTCAGCGCCAGCAGGTTGTCGCCGAAGATCAGCCGGTTGTCGAAAATGTCGTCGTCGCTGACGCGATGCTTGGCGTGATAGGACTTCTCCATGTCATCCAGCAGAATGCGTGGCTCCAGCCTCGGCCTGTTCTCTTTACCGACCCATGTGAGTTCGAGTTTCTGTTTTCTGGTCATGTGACATTTCCAATCTGCGGCGCCTTTACCGACAGATAGTCGAACAGGGCTTTTTGGGGGTATGGGTCGGTTGAAACGACCTTGGCTCGAAGCGGCGCAATCGCCGGATCGGCGTCGAGACCGTAGTGGGCGATCATCGCGTCCCGGAGGAGCGGAATGGCGTCTGTCTGGTTGCGGAAAATCCCCAACGGCCCCTTCAGCAAAGTCTTGGGCTGGACCGCGCCCCAGAGCGTCTGGCGAGCAGCATCGAAGGGAGCACCCAGCTCGGCGCGAAGCTTGGTTTCATCCATCAGTCTTGCGCCCACGATGACCTGCTTGACTCGCTTTGCCAGAATAAAGCCGAGGACGTAGACGCCATGCTTGTAGGTTAAACGCTCAAGTCCGTTGGCGACGATTGATTCGGTTACCATGCGCTGCTGGATGTAGCGGAGCACACGTACAGAATTTGCTAGCTGTATACCTGTCAGGCCGCCGCCGAAAAGGTTCTGATATGCTACGGACTCTGTATCAAGGAGTTGGGCTGGCTCCTTCTTCAGCCAAACGACATACCTCGGGTCGGACTGAGAGAGCGCCAACGCCTGAGCAGCCTCGTCGATGCGGATGCGTGATGCATCTTGTGCATTTTCTGGGCCATCGGCCTTGTATGCGTAATGAATGTTCAGATAGGCGAGCTCTCGCCGAAGCCGTTCTTGCTGATCGTCAAGCGCAGCGAAGTTCGCGAGTAGGACCGGATTTTGGTGGTTGCGCGCCCGCGTAACCGCCTTCCCGAAGGCCTGCTCGGCGTCAGCCTTGATGAGTGTTACCATCACCGAAGCTGCTGAGATGTCAGCGCCAGTGTTCTCTGCAAGGTAGCGCGCCGAGGATGCAATGGTCTGCGCTCCATTGATCACGGAAACTCCGGTTACTTTGAACCGCTTATCAGCTCTTGTGCCGTTCTTCGCTTCAATCTGCTCGCAGAGAGCCGTAACCCCATTGTTGAGGTACAGAAAGTCGGCGGGCCTATTAGCAAGCGTTTCTCGGATCGAGCGATTTACCTCGGTCGTCTGCCCAAGGAAGGTTCGAATATTCTTTGCATAAAGCGCCTTGCCGTGCATGTCGTGAAGGTGAATGAGGTCGGCTACTTTCACCATTCCAAAATAGGTTTTCCGCGGCGCCATCGAGGAAGCCCAATCGCGCAGTGTCAGGGTTGCGTCCACCCGGGGATAGGCTTGGCCATCCTGTAGACCAATGACGACGCGAGAAGCATCGTAGTCGATGACTGCCTTCTTTAAACGTTCTTCGCCGTGGTCATCATCATTCAACAGATCATTGATCGCCGTCGCCGCGTGATTGCTAATGCCAGAACCGGTATGCGCGATAACAAGTTGAATGTGAGAGCATGCCTCCAAAGCCCCTTCAATGTCGGCTTGTCGGCTCAGAACGTGGGCGTTGAACCCGGTGAAGTCCTGCTTGATCAGTCTTCGGACGCCCTGGCAGAACGCATTGGCTTCATCCTGGCTGAATGTTTCGGAAGCTTTCAACTTTCCCTGAATGATGTAAAGTGTTTCGGAGCTACCGTGGTAGAATATGGCGTCGATGCCAAAATCATCAAAGTCGTCGACCACTGCGGTTGCAGCGTCAACAGGAGTAATTTCGCACAGGTTTTGAATTGCATACGCGCTGAACGCGCGGGATAAATTCTTCTTGGTCTGCTGATCCGCCGGCTTGGTCACATCAAGCAAAGGAGGCAGATTTGGTACAAGATCTCGTCCGAGAACGATTTCTAGAAGAGACATATTGTGTGCGCTGAGAGGAGCCATTTCGAATCTCTAACTCAACGAAGCTGCCAACGGATGGTAAACAGAGGCGCGTCCTCGACCTTTTGTTCGAGCTTGGACTCGATCTGGGCGATCAGTTCAGCCCGCTGTCTGTCAATCTGGTCTTGTGCATCGAAAAGCGAACGACGCTTCTGATTGCGCGTCGCCTCGAGCGTCTTGATCTGCTTTTGACCTGCGAGCTTCTCTTCCAGCGTCAGGGCGGTCGTGGCCGCGCGTCGCGCCTCCTTAATGAGCCTGTCGATTTCCTTGATTTCACGCTCCAGCCCGACCTTGAGGTCATCCGCCCAGCCATCGAGCTTGTCGGCTTCGGCCTCGAAGAACCGCGCGTTGCGCTCCGATACACCACGACGGATCAGCGCCTGGGCTTCGCTCGAGGACTTTTCGATGCGGCCCACGGCGTCGGGGTTCGGCGTGACGTCTTGCCGACGTGTGCCGTGGATCGTCATCAAGCGATCGCAGATCTCCCGCGTCAGCAAATGCCCTTCATCGGTGATCCCCGACAGAAGGATGTGATCCTCGGCCTCATCCAGAGCCTCGACCGTCATCAAGGTCGCGACCAGCCAGCCAGCCTTCCCGACGAACGGTTCCAGAATGCTGATCTTGCCGGGGTGATTGGCATAGTCGAAATGCACCTCGGCCGGGGTGAGTTCGCGCGCCTTCGCGCGGGCGACAACGGCCTCGCCGAGGGGATGATTGAGCCGGTAGGTGTGCGCCTCGCCAGAACGTCGCGGCAACTCGTAGAGCCCGGGCGGGATCGCCGCGCCGTTCGCCCATCGCGGCCGAGCCGGCAAGGTGAAGGACGAGCTGTTGTGAAACGTTGCCTGCCCATCCAGTTCGTGGCGGGTTAGGCGCATCAAGCATTGCTCATAGCGATCGAGATGCACCTTCGCGTCCTCATCTCGAACGCGCAGCTTCTCCCGCACTTCGTCGTCGAACTTTTCGAGCAGCTTCTGGCGCGTCTGGCTCATCGCCGAATCGATTTCGAGGCTGAGCTCCAGCTGTAGTTGATCGAAGGCTGCCCGGATTTGTTCTGGTTGGCGGCACTCCTGATAGATGCCTGCGATCCGCTTCTCAAAATCGACGCCGGACTCGATCGCGCCCAAGACTTCGTCGCTGGCACCGAAGACGCCTTCGAAGAGGCGAAACTTCTCGGAAAGAAGCTGGTAGACCCGCTGGTCCGCCTCGTTCTTGCGATTGATGAAATTGACAACAACCACGTCGTGCTTCTGGCCGTAGCGATGGCAGCGGCCGATGCGCTGTTCCACCCTTTGCGGGTTCCATGGCAGATCATAATTCACGACGAGCGAGCAGAATTGCAGGTTGATGCCCTCGGCACCTGCTTCCGTCGCAATCATGATCTGACCTTCGTCACGGAAATAGTCGACCAGCGCGGATCTCATGTCCGCAGTCCGCGACCCGGTGACGCGATCGGATCCCGCGTGCCTTTCGATCCAGCGCGCATAGACTTCGCGGGACAGAGGGTCGGTGTTCGTTCCGTTGAACAAAACGACGCCACCAGCGTATGGGCTGCTGGACAGAATCCTTTGGAGATACTCTTGAGTTCGCCGTGACTCGGTGAAGATGATTGCCTTCTCAGCACCGCCCAGCTCGCGCGCTTTCGCGAAGGCTACGTCCAATGCCTTGAGCAGCGCCTTGCCCTTGGCGTTGTGCTCGATCGAAGTCGCCAGCTTCGCGAATGACTCGAGATCGGCGATTTCAGCCTCGATCGCTTTGCGGTCTGCGCCGGTAAGCGGCTCTTCACTCACATCCTCGGGCCACTCATCCGCGGTTGCATCAAGCGCTTCGAAGTCCTCCGAGAGCTCCTCCAGAGGCGTTGCAACGGCATGTGCAGCGAGCTTTGCTGTCAGCCTTTTCGAGATCGAGTTCAAGGCGCCTGCAATCGCGAATGTTGATGACGCCAGTAGCTTGCGGAGAACCAGCGTCATCAGCGACCGTTGCCCGGGGGGCAGCGCCTGCAGATTGTCACGCTGCAGATAGTCGGAGACGAGCTGATAAAGGCGGTCTTCGCCGTCCGCAGGAGTAAACTCCTCCACCAAAGGCAGGCGACGCGTATAGGGGATGTAGGCCGTCACTTGGCGCCGCAGTGTGCGGTGGCAGATTGGTTTCAGCCGCTGCTTCAGCGCCTCAAAACCCCGCTTATCGCCAGGATTCGCAAACTGGTCGCGGAAGCTTTTCACGTCGCCAAAGGCATGCTCGTCGATGAAACTGACAAGGCCATACAACTCAAGCAACGAATTCTGTAGCGGCGTCGCCGTCAGAAGAATCTTGTTCTTCTGAGCGAGAGCATTCTTGAGTGTGTTGGCAATGACATTCGATGGTTTATAGACGTTCCTCAGCCGGTGAGCCTCGTCTATCACAATCAGATCCCACGGAACCCGGTGCACATCGGATGCCTTGGAGCGTGCAAACTGATACGAACAGATCACGATTGCGTTCTCGACCTCGAACGGCTGGAAAAGACCATCGCGGATCGACTGATTGTATGACTTTGATTCAAGAATTACGCCGGGGAGCAGGAACTTCTCATTGAGTTCCTGGTGCCACTGTTTACGCAGATTCGATGGCGCAATAACCAAGATGCGACGCTTCCTCTCGGCCCATCGCTGCGAAATTACTAATCCGGCTTCAATTGTCTTTCCTAGGCCAACTTCATCCGCGAGCAGCGCGCCCTTTGAAAGGGGCGAGGCGAACGCAAACAGCGCGGCCTCAACCTGATGAGGATTCAGATCGACTTGGGCTCCAGCCACAGCGCCTGTGAGGCGCTCAGAGCTATCTGGCGCACACCGCTTTGTCAGCTCATGGGCCAGGAATTTCGCCTGGAAATCAGTGATCATTCTGCTGGTGCTGCCCTCGGGGCCACTCACCCGACCGCCTCCCCCGCCACTGCGGACCTGTATCATACCCGTGGCACACTCAGAATGAGAAACACCGCGGTTGGTCTGCGGGTAGGCCCCAGTTCCCTTGCCGTTCCCAGCATACCTTCTCGGTCGTACCGCCAAATGCGTGCACAACTGGAACGCCGTGGAAGCAAGGCATTGGTCACTGCAGGCATCGTAGCGCAACCGAAGGTGCACAGGTGTGCATGATTTTTGAATCGTTTCGAAGCATCCCGAAGCATTTCGAACGGCTTCGGGATGCTTCGGATTTTCACGATCGAAGGAACGCGAGTGTAAGTCGCGGGGCCTACGATCCCATTCATGGATCCCGAACGCCTCCAAGCCGGCCTGGCCCGGTTCGCCGCCGATCTGACCCTAGCGGGTGAACCCATCGCGTTCGATGTTGTCGTCGCGAGACATATCGATTTCCTGATCGAGGTCCGCGCGACGGGGTTACGGTGGCCTGCCATCGCCCGCATGCTCGCCGCGGCCGGCGCGCACCGGTCCGGCGGAGCCGCGTTCTCGGCCGACCAGATCCGCGCCAGCACCTCACGGGTGCGACGGCGGCGCACGAGCGTGGCTGCCTACCGCGTCCCCGAGCCGCCCCGTTCGGATCATCGCCTCTTGGCCCCACCGGAGCCGGTCCATCGGACGTCGGAGCGCACGCCCGGTCCTGATCCGTCACCACTGAGGATGACACGGGCGCGCGATCTTGCCGGACCCGACCTGTCCGACGCCGAGATCCTCGCGGCCCGGCGGCGCCTGCTCGGGTTCTGAGCGTCGCGCCATCGTCGGCGACCCGTCCCTCACCACCGGAGAAATCCATGCCCCTGGAAGATCTGCCACGCCACGTTGAAACCGACGACAACCGGGACGACGATCCCGGCGCGCCGATAGACGATGGCTTGGCAGAATGGCCCGCCAGCGACCTCGACTACATCGTGTACTACGATCCCGGCCACGAGTCCGCCCTGGACTTCGCGGCGATCGAACGGGAGCTTCTGGCCGAGATCGCTCCGCGCCATCGCGTCGTTCGCTTCGAGCGCCTGCACGCGGCGACCTTGCGCACCTGGTCGCCCTTCCCGACTCGCACCGTCGAGGAGGACTTCCTCCGACGGAGCTTCGGACGCGGGCCGGTGGCAGGTCTGACCGAGGCGCTGGGTCCGGCGGCGCTGCGGCGGCGTCAGGACTATCTCACCCATCATCAGGCCCGGGCCGAGAGCCTCGTGGCGATGCGCTGCCTCGCCTATATCGGACGTTCCGTCATCACCAGCGTCAAGACGCTCGTGCCGCTCGCAGAGCGCCCGCGCTGGCTGCGCCGCCCAGTCGACGAGATCCTGGCGCCCGTGTGTGGGCGGGCGTCGGGCACGGCGGGCGACGATCTGGAATCCCCCGAGCGTCCGATCACCAACCGGGATGGCCTCCTTCTGGCCTGCGATGCCTTTAGCGTCCGTCGGATCGTGCATCCGGCAGTGTCTACCACCCCCGATACAGTCGATCGCATGGGCCGGCGCGACCTTCGAGGGTGGTGCGGGCTCGATCACGAGGCCGTCCGCGCGCGGATCCAGTACGAGCTGGGTGAGGCCGAAGCCTGTTTCGGGCGACCCTTCAATCCGAGTGCCGCGGCTCTCTAGATCGCGCAACTCGTGATGGAATTGAGGATCGCCCTGGCGGAGATCGACCGGGCCCTCAAGGCCAACGATCCGACCTCGGGCGGCTCGGCCGCCGTAGCCGCGAACGAGGACGACGAACTGCAAATCCGCCTGCTCGAGCAATACGGTCCGGTTCGCCTCAGGGCCTGGCGGAAGAAGCGACTGCGGGACCACGTCCGCTTCGCTGCCCCCGCCGAGAGAGATAGTGAGGAGTATCAGGAGCCCGTCATACAACCAGCTCCCTCGCCCCTGCGCCGGCGCCTGCTGACGGCGTTCTACGGCGGTATGAGCCTGCCTTACGATCCGTTCTTCGCGCATGAATACGCCGCCGTGGAGGATCTGGCGCGCTGGATCGGACGGCTGCGCCGGGAGGGGCACGCGACCTTGGACCGGCGCATCGCCTGGGACCTGCGGGACATCGTCGACAAGAACCTGCTCGCTCTCGACCGCATGCTGGACGAGCCCGACGCGGCGGGCGCCGAGGCGCTGCTCGTCGAGTTGTTGCCGGTGGCCGGATGGGAGGCGTTGATCGAAGCCGCCGATCGGATCGCGGCGGGTGAGCGCGAGGCCTTCCCGGTAAGCTACCACCTGGTGCAAGCGGGCGACATCGGGCCGGGCGGAGGGATCGATGGCGCAGCAGGATCCGTCACGATCCGCGGCCCGTTCCTGATGCTGCCGCTGCGTGCGGCGGGTCGCTGGCGCGACCGGGCTCGGCAAATCCCGCCGCAGGGCCTCTACATCGATTGACCTCCGGGACGATCGGCGATGGTCCCTTGGTCATCGGCGGCCAGTCGGCCTGCAGGCGGCGTAGGCCGCCCGCGGGCTGTCGTCCTCAGAGCCCGCGCTGCTCGAGCAGGAACGTGACGAGCTCTAGCGCCGCGTGGGCCGCCCGCACGATCGGGATCAGCGCCCTGATCTCCTCATCGGTCATCGATTGTATGTTGCACGGGACCCTGCCGAAGGCCCGAAGGCAGGCGGCCTCGGCGAACTCCTGGGCTTCGGGTCCGTCGAGCCCGCTCAGCCCCTTGACCCGCTGCAGGAACGCGTTGCCAGCGAGGTTGAGGCGCATCGCGTTTGTCTGATCGTTACACATCGTCAGGTTCCTTCTTGGTGGATCGCGGGATCGGCCGCGCCGATCCCGGGCGAGTGAGGACACCGTGGGGGTGGCCTCTCGATCTCGCCCGGTGACCCTAGGATCGCCCGGGCGGCGGACATCGGAATCCGGGGCCGCCTTCGCGGCTGAGGGGCGGTATTCTTTGGAATCCGGGCGGCGTCCCCCGCCGCCCGGAGGATGGGTCGGAGCGGCCGCTCAGGCAGGTCGCGCCGGGCCGGTCGCCTCGGACGGTGCCGGCGCCCGCCGTCGTCCGGCGCTCAGCCACGCCGCCGGAACGAAGCCCTCCCGCCGCTTCGGCCAGACGGTGAGAGGCCAATCGAACTGGTAGACGTCACCGAGCCCGGCGATGACAGCGCGCACGACCTTGTGCCCGGGGTTCTTCGGGTCGGACCCGACCTGGTGCACGCCGAGATCGCGCTCCAGGGTCGTGGCCGAGACCAGCGGCAGCTCACCCCGCTCGGTCTTGAACCGGCCCTTCTTGTCGAGGTCCGTGTTGATCTCCCACCACACCAGGGTCCGCCGCTTCATCAGCGCCTCGGCCTGGTCCGCCGAGGTCCCGGCCGCCAGCGCCGAGAAGATCCGGATCCGGAACAGATCCCGCACCACCTGTCCCAAAACGGGACCGTAGACGAGCGGCACCTGGTTGAGGCTCTGCAGGGCGCCGATCACCACCAGGCCCTTCTCCCGTCCGGTCGCCAGGGCGGTCTCCAAGCGATCGATCCGCCCCAGGGCATGGAACTCGTCGAGCACCAGGGTCACGCGCCGCTGCGGGTCGACCGGCAGGCTGGGATCGCTCACCCCCACCGCCACGCACCGAAGCAGCGAGCCGGCGACCAGGGTCGAGAGTTCCTGGTATTCCGGTGCGGTCTGCACGATGACCGTCCCGGGGCCTTCGCCCCGCAGCCAGCGCCGGACCGAGAATTGCCGCTCGGGCGGCATGCGCCCCCAGGCCAGCGCCAGCGGCCGGACACCGTTCAGCGTCCCCGCCCACAGGGTGGCCATCACGCCGAAGGTGGTGTTGGTTAGCCCCTCCTCGCCCTCCTCGATCAGCGGACTGGCGCTGAGGTCGAGCCGCTCCACCCGCGCCTTGATCGCGGCGGGATCGTCGAGCAACCGTTCGGCGAGATCGCGGAAGGTCCAGGTCGTGCGCCCGGGCTCGCTCGCGAGTTCGCTGAGCACGTCGACGAACACCGCCCGCGCGCTTTGGGCCCAGAAGGCGCTCGAGCCCGAGATCGGGATGACGGCGGCGGCCAGATCGAGGTAGGCCGCCTCGCCGTGCAGGTCGGCCGCGGCGTCCCAGGCCCAGCCGTGGGCATGGTGGGCCGCGATCAGCGCGGCCTCGCCCGGCCGGAAGGATTGGGAGACGTCGCCCTTGACGCAGTGTAGCAGCACCCGATCGCCGCGGGCGATCGCCTGGCTCGCCAGGGCGCGGGCGATGTTGGACTTGCCGGAGCCCTTGTCGCCGACGATGAGCAGGTACTGGCCCTCTGCCTCGCGCGGCAGCCGCACGCCGGGCGCGAGCCAGAGCCCGGTCGCATCGGGATGACCGAAGCCCTGCCGCAGGCGCTCCGCGAGGGCGAGGCGGGCATACTCGTCGCGATGGAGCCGCGGCTGGCTCGGGTGCGGCATGGCCACAGCACAGTCCGACAGCGGCGTCCGATGCCAGCTGGCCAAGCCCGCGGCCAGACCGCCCACCGCGGCGCAGGCGAGCGCGAGGCCCACCCGCACCCACAGGCAATGATCGACCCAGGTGTCGCCGAGATACCGGGGCAGGTCCGACAGCGCGATCCGATGGGCGTCGGGCCAGCCGTTGGTGTAGGGCGGAGTCAGGGCGACGAAGGCGATCGCCGCGGCGATCGCGACCATGAGGCCGGTCGCGAGGGCGGCGATCACGGCGGGCTCGCGTGCCCGGCACGGTGCGGTGCCCAGGCGGGTGTCGAAGAACGTGGTCACGGTGAAGCTCCCGATGCGTTGAGAGAGGAAGTCGAGGGTGGGGGAGCGGGGGCGATCGATCGCCCCCGCGCAGGCGCGAGCGGGGTCGCGCGTCAGTGCCGGGTCAGCACCAGCCAGGCGAGGCCGGCGAGGATGGAGACGAGGCCGGCGACGAGGCCCCAGCGCCGCCCGAGCGCCTCGAACCCGGCTCGCCCGGTCCTCTCGGACCGCCACCACCCGGCGAAGTCCGCCCGGCGCACCGCGGGCGCCGGCGGACGCGCCGCAGGGACAGGGCGGGCCGCAGGCGCAGGGCGAGCCGCACGAACAGGGCGAGCCGCAGGCGCAGGACGGGCCGCAGGCGCAGGACGGGCCGCCCCCGCCGTCGCACGTGGCGCCGCCGCCCGCGCAGTGGGCGAGGGAGGGGACGCGGGCGGCGTCCCTGTGCCGAGCGTGAAGCCACGCAACTCGGCGACAAACCGCGCCAGGCCGTCTGGGCCAAGACGGCTCAGGCGCCGTGCGTCGAGGATGCCGGGATCACCCAGCGCCTCCCGGGCGGTCCGACTGGCCAGGGCGAGGCGCGCAGCCTCGCCCTCGCGCAGGATCCGCTCTTCCGCCGCCTCGCGCGCGTTCGCGCGCTCCGTCGAGGAAGACGCAGCGGGTCCTGTACCGATCGCCGGGGGGCCCTTCGCCCCCGCGATCGGCTCGGCCGCGCCGGCCGGACGCCCCGGGCTGGGGTGGCGATCCTCGGCCATCACGCCTCTCCCCGGGTGACGAGACTGGGCAGGACCCGGGCGAGTTCGACGCGCATGGCGCGCACGAACGCCGTCACCGCCGAGCGCATGATCTTGGCCTCGGAGATCTCCTCGCCGAGGAGCTGCGCCGCCTCGCTCGGGGCCATGCTCATCGCCTTGATGAACCGCAGCCCGTGATCCTCGTAGGCCGCCCAGGCGTCGGCCTCGATCAGCGGCATCACGAGGTGGTGCCGTCCCGGCTCGGCCAGGAACGGCGCGAGCCCCTCGCGCCAGACGAGGGCGGCCTCGGAGCGCGGCTTGAGGTCGGCGAGCCGACCGTCGCGCTGGTTCTCGACGAAGACCAGGCTCGCTCCCGGCAGCGCCTCGCCGAAGGTCCGCAGCGCGACCGTGGCTTGGCGCATGGCCTCCGCCTCGACGGTCGACGGCACCATCACGACCGGGCGCACCCCCCAGGCGGTGAGGTCCTCCTGCAACTCGGTCTTGCGCATCCACAGCGCCGTGAGCTCGACCCGGTTGGCGCCGGCTTCGAGCAGCACGTGGCCGCCAGTGCGCGCCGCATCGCCGAGCGCGGTGTAGACCGGCGCGAACGGACTGGTCAGGGCCCGTGGCTGGCGCATCGCCGCCTCGAAGTCCGGCACGATCGTGCCGACCTGCGCGCCCAGCATCGCCTCCAGGCGGCGCTGGTCGTCGACCTGGAAAGCCCGGTAGGACTGACCGGTCATCGTCCAGAGATCGGCGATGAGCGTGGCCAGCAACGTCTTGCCGACGCCGCCCTTGGCGTTGCCGAGCGTGAGGAAGTCGGACGCGGGCGTGCTCGACAGGGCCGTCGTGGCGGCGAGTTCGGCCGCCAGCTCGGGCGACGATGTACGGGGGGACTTGATCCTCATGGTCGGCTCTCCTGCCTGTAACCGCGGGTCGTGCCCGTCGGCGGTGCAGGTCTCGCCCAAGACGCATCCCGGTCGTCGGAATCCGGGACAAGCGCAGGCTCGTGTCCGCCGATCGTTCGGATTCCGAATGCGCGCGGCCCCGCAACCCTAGTCGGACGCCTCCCTCCCGGAGGCGAACATGGTCGCGACCATCTCGGCCGGAACCTCGGCCCGTTATTATCTAGCTCAGGTCGAATACTATCTTGGCGGCCGCGAGCCCGAGGGCCGCTGGCTCCTCACCGAGCCCGCCCTCGGCGTCATCGCTGGCACACCCGTCGCCCGCACCGCCTTCGAGAACCTGCATGCCGGCCGCCACGCCGACGGTCGAGCCCTTCTGCAGGGCGGGCACATGAAGACCACGGACGGGGGAGCACGCACCGGCGGCTACGACATCACCTTCTCTGCGCCGAAATCCGTCTCGGTCCTGGCCGCGCTCGGGGACGACGCCCTGCGCGACGCGATCGAGGCGGCCCAGGAACAGGCCGTGGCTGAAGCGATGCGCTTCCTCGACTGTGAGGCCGCCTTCTGCCGGCGCGGCAAGGCCGGCGCCATCCGGGAGCCCGTCCGCCTCACCGTCGCGCTGTTCCGGCACGGGGAGGCGAGGCCGGCCGAACACGTCGACGGAACGACCTTCGCCGACCCGGCGACCCATCACCATGCCGTCGTGGTGAACGCTTCCTTGCGTTCGGACGGAAGTTTTGGGGCTCTGGACGGTAAGGCTTTCTTCACCATGAAGATGGCCGCGGGGGCGCGCTACCACCTAGAGCTCGCCTCGCGCCTCCAGACCCTCGGCCTGGCGATCGAGGCTACCGGCGGCAACGGCCTGTTCGAGGTCGCCGGGGTCGATCCCGGTCTGTGCGCGTACTTCTCGGCGCGCCGGCACGAGATCGCCGACGAACTCGCCGCCGCCGGCATCGCACACAGCGCCGACGCCCCGGCGCTGGCCGCGGCCAAAGCCCGCGCCACCCGCGGGGTCAAGCGCGAGGATGAGTTCGAGGCCCACGGCGGCGATCGGCGGGCCGCGTGGCGTGCCCGTGCCGCCGCCCGTGGGTTCGATCCCGCCGCTCTGACCGCGGGCGCCTTGCAGGCCGGCCGGGAGCGCGCGCCGGCGCGCAAGCTGGATCGGGTAGAGGCGCTGATCCGCGCGCGGGTCGACGCCGTCCCGCGCGCGCTCACCGAGACGCAGTCGCTGGTCGAGCACCGCCACCTCGTCGCCGGCGTTGCCGCCGCGCTGGTCGAGACCGGCGTCAAGGCCGCGCGCGCCGACGCCGAGCTCGCCCGTCTCGTAGCGGAAGGAGCGGTCGTCGCCCTCCGCCGGGATCGCCGCTGGCCGCATCCGATCTACTCCACCCCCGAGGTGATCGCGCTGGAGCGAGACCTGCGCCGCATGGCCCGTGCCCTCGCAGGCGTCTCGCTCGCCGGCATCCCCGATCCCAGCCGCGTCGCCGACCTCGTGCGACAGGACGGACTTAACCCGGAACAGGCCGAGGCGGCGCGGCTGGCGACCGGGCCGGCCGCCCTCTGCATCGCCGAAGGCTCTCCCGGCAGCGGAAAGTCGACGTTGCTCCGGCCGGTCTCGTCCGCGTGGACGGAATCCGGTTGGCGGGTCATTGGCGCGGCCACCGCCTGGAAGGTCGCGCACGCCCTGCGCGACGACCTCTGCATCGAGGCGCGGGCGGTCGATTCCTGGCTCGAGGGCGCCGCGCACGGCCGTCCCTTCCTGACTGACCGGACCTGCCTGATCGTCGACGAGGCCGGTCTGCTGTCAAGCCGCCAGCTTCACCGCATACTCGCGGAGGTCGAGCGCGCCCGCGCTGCCGGGCTCAGGGTCGCCGTGCGGCTCGTCGGCGACCGCAAGCAGCTCCAGCCGATCGGCGGCCCGGGCCTGCGCATCGTCGCCGACGCAGTCGGGACCACCCGCGTCGACACCATCGTGCGCCAGCGCGAGGCCTGGACGCGCGAGGTGGTGACCCACCTCGGACAGGGACGGACCGCGGAGGCGCTGGCGCTCCTCGACGCACAGGGCGCCGTCACCGAATGCACGAGTTCGCAGGCCGTCGCCGCCGCGATGGTCGCGGCCTGGAGCGCGGCGCGGGCGGCAAACCCCGAGGCCCCCGCGCCGCTGCTGATCGCCCGCACCAACGTGCAGGTGCGGGCGCTGAACGCCGGCATCCGCGAGGTCCTGCGCCGCGAGGGCAGCCTTGCGCCGACGGACGCCGCCACGCTCACCGCGGTCACGTCCTCGGGCCGCCCCTATCTCCTGGGCTTGGCCGTCGGCGACCCGGTCAGGTTCCTCGCGCGGCTCGACGCGCTCGGCGTCGTCAACGGCACCGAGGCGGTGCTGACCGGTATCGAGGGAAGGGGAGACGGGCTCAGCCGGGATGCGGACCTGCGCCTGACCGCGCGGATCGGCGGCAGAGAGGTCTCTTTCCGCCCGCGCGATCTGGCTGACGAGCACCGCCGCATTCGCTTGGCGAGCGCCCACGCCACGACGATCTACGGCAGCCAGGGGCTCACGACCGAATCCGCGTTGGTATGGGGCGATGCCGGTCTCGACCGTCACGACGCCTTCGTCGCGATGAGCCGCGCCCGAGGGGTCACGCGGCTGTTCGTCGACCGAGCAGGCCTCGACGCCCGGGTTCGCGAGGAGCGCGCGCTGTCCGATCGCGCCCGGCCCGTCGAAGCGGACGAGCGACGCGCGACCCTCGCCCGGCTGATGGCACGCTCGGGCGAGAAGGCCTCGACCCTCGACCTCGCGGAGGAGATACCGGGCCAAGCCGGGCGGGCTCCCCCTTCGCCCGAGCCCGCGACCGTCCCGCCCCCGCAGGGCGGGCGTGGGGCACGGCCCCGCCACCGCGGGCGAGGGCTCGGCCGCGATGGCTGAGCTCGCCCAGGGCCGGCCCCTCACCGGCGCAGGGCCTCGATCCCCAGTTCCTGCTTCATCCAGCCGAGGCGTCACTCGCCATCGGATCGTCCGGCTGCGGCCGAACGGGGCACTCGCTCATCCCTCGCGATCACCCCGATTCTATCGCCGCGTGGTCGGGCTCAGATGCCGGCAACCCTTCGCTAATCTCCAGATCAGTCGAGTTCAGACCTGCGTAGTTCAGCTTCGAGCGGCCCCCTTGCCAAGCTCGATGCTTGGCCGGACCCTGGTCCTGCAGGCTGATCGCCGCCGCTTCGCTGAAGCGGCCCGGAGGTCCGGCCTGCCGCGCCGGGGAAGGTGAGGTATCCTTCCCACGCTGGCCGGCGGCCGGCCCCGGATGCGTAGGCCGCCGGTCGGCGTGGGACCTCACGTGACCCGTGGTGTCGAGCATCCCCGCCCCGCCGGTGGCTCGCGCGCCTCGCGCAAAAAAGCCGGCACGAACGAACGAGGGCGCGGTAGCCGGCGCCGACCCGACGCACTCTGCCCAGCCCGACACCAAAGCGGTGGGGACGGCGAGCGTGTGTACCCCGCAGCGGACGAGGCCGGTTGCCCCGGTGCCGTCGCGCCCGCTCGTGCGCCGGCAACCCCGGCCCGATCCCGCCTGCGCCTACACGGTCGTCGACGACTTGCCGCGTCCCGTACCGGTCAGCCGCGCCGAGTTGGAGGTGCTGGAGATGTATCTCGGCCCGGCCCTCGACGCCCTCCTGCGCGAGATGGCCCGGTGATCGGATCTCTCTGTCTCCCCCGGCGCGGGCTTCACTGTCGGGACAGTCGGGACAGTCGGAACCGCCCGGCCGACCGGCTCCTGTGGAGAGCCGTCCGGCGGGGCTTGCCGCCGAGTCGGCCGAGCCACAGCCTTTCCTCAACCTCGCCCTGAACGCCCCGCCGCAGAGCCGCGCCCGATGACCGTTTACACCCGAGCCCCGCACATGGCGAACCTCCCCGAGGGGGCGCTGAGGATCTGCGGCTATCTCCGCGTCTCGACGGGACGCCAGGCGGAAGGCGACCTTTCGATCCCGGATCAGCGCAAGCAGATCCACGCGTTCTGCGCCGCCAAGGGCTGGCAGGTGGTCGGCGAGTACGTCGAGCCGGGCGCCTCGGCCACAGACGACAACCGGCCCGAGTTCCAGAGGATGATCGAGCGCGCGGGCGACGACGATCACCCTTACGACGCCGTCGTCGTCCGTTCCTACTCGCGCTTCTTCCGCGACAGTTTTGGCCTGGAGATGTATATCCGCCGCCTCGGCAAGGCCAGGGTGCGCCTGATCTCGATCACGCAGGAACTCGGCGACGACCCGGCGCAGGCCATGATGCGCCAGGTCATCGCCCTGTTCGACGAGTACCAGTCGAAGGAGAACGCCAAGCACGTGCTGCGTGCGATGAAGGAGAACGCCCGGCAGGGCTTCTACAACGGCGCCCCGGTGCCGCTCGGCTATAGGGTGGAATAGGTCGAGAAGCGCGGGGCCCGGGTCAAGAAGCGGCTCGCAGTCGATCCGGTCGAGGAGGAGACCGTCAAGCTGATATTCCGCCTGTATCGCCACGGCGACGGGTCGAGCGGGCCGCTCGGGGTCAAGGCTATCACCTGCTACCTAAACGAGCGCGGCTATCGCACCCGGGCGGGGGCCAGGTTCGGGGTCGCCACCGTCCACGGCCTGCTGACCAACCGGGTGTATGTCGGCGAGTGGACCTTCAACAAACGCTGCTCGAAAACCCTGCGGGTGAAGCCGCAAGCCGAACATATTCCGATCAGCGTGCCGGCGATCATCGACCTGGCCGAGTTCGAGGCGGTGCAGGCGACGCTCAAGGCGCACAACCCCCGCACCACGCCGGCCCGGGTCGTGACCGGCCCGATCCTGCTGACAGGCCTGGCCACCTGCACGACCTGCAAGGGGCCGATGACGCTGCGCACCGGCACGTCGAAATCCGGCAAGGTCCATCGCTACTACAGCTGCTCGACGCACGGGCGGCAGGGCCGGACCGGCTGCACCGGCCGCAGCATTCCGATGGATATTTTGGATACCATGGTGACCGATCACCTCGTCGCCGAGTTGCTGCAGCCGGATCGGCTGCGGGCGACGCTCGCTTCGCTATGGACGCTGCGGGCAGAGAAGACGGCGCAGGTCGATGGGCGCGTCGCGGCCCTGCGTGGGGAGCTTGCCGGGGCGGAGGAGAAGCTGAAGCGGCTCTATCGGATGGTCGAGGAGGGGGTGACCGATCTCGACGACATCCTCAAGGCGCGGATCTCGGCGTTGAAGGAGGAGCGGGATCGGGTGCGGGCCACGCTCGACCGAATCCACATCGCCGAGCGCCCGCCGGCCGAGATCGCCCCGGAGCTCATCGAGAAGTTCGGACAGCTCATGCGGGCGAACGTGACGAGCGGCGAGATCCCGTTCCGGAAGGCGTGGCTGCAGGCGATTGTCGATCGGGTCGAGGTCGATGCCGACGTGATCCGCATCATCGGCGACAAGGCCAGCCTGGAAGCCGCCATCGTCGGCGCTGCCTCATCAGCTGCGCCCGGTATTCGCAGATCTGTACGGAAGTGGCGCGCCCGAAAGGATTCGAACCTCTGACCCCCAGATTCGTAGTCTGGTGCTCTATCCAGCTGAGCTACGGGCGCCTGACACGGCGGCGGGGTCTTGGCCCGCCGGTGTGAAGGGGCTTCTAGAGGCTCGGATCCGGCTTGGCAAGACACTTTGGACAACGACTTGCGCGGCCCATGCGTCCCACCTCGCTCCCCCGGACCTACGGAGTCCGCGCGCTCGCCCGCACGCGCTCCTCGGCGGCCCGGATCGCCTCGGGCGTTCCGACATGCAGCCACTGGCCGTCGAGCCGCATCCCGAAAAGCCGCCCCGCCGCGATCGCCCGGTCGAACAGCAGGTTGAGGGAGAAGGCGCCCGTCGGCGTGTCCGCGAACAGGCTCGGCGTGAGGATCGCCACGCCCGCGTAGATGAAGGGCGCCACCTCACGCTCGCCGCGCCGCTCCAGGCGCCCGTCCGGGTCCATCACGAAGTCACCGGCCCCTTCGTAGCCGAGGCTGGTGGCGGTGGGGGCCACCAGCAACAGGCCATCCATGCGGTCCCCATCCCAGCTCTCGATCAACCGGCGCAGGTTGGAGGCCGGCCCCTCGAGCCAGAACGAATCCGAGTTCAGCACCACGAACGGCCCCGCGCCCAGCAGCGGCAAGGCCTTGCGGATGCCACCGCCCGTCTCCAGCAACGCTCCACGCTCGTCGGACACGAGCGTGGCCGGCCCCTCGGTCCGGCCCGCAAGATGCCCCTCGATCAGGTCGGCGAGATAGTGGACGTTGACGACCGCGGTCCCGATTCCGGCCTCGGCGACCCGGTCCAGGGCGTGATCGAGCAGAGCCTTGCCGGCGACCTCCACCAGGGGCTTCGGCACCGTGGCGGTCACCGGCCGCATGCGCTTGCCCAGGCCCGCGGCCAGGACGAAGGCGCGGCTGACGGCGGGGGCGGGCTCGCTCATGCGGTCGGGAATCCGATGGTCAGGGTTCGGGAGCCGGAGCGACGAGGCCCGGCAGATGATCCGCGTGCCACGCCCGCAGTCCGGCGAGCGCCGGATGGGCGAGGTTGCGGGCGAGATAACCCTCGATCCGCGGCAGATGGGCGAGATAACCGGGCTTGCCGTCGCGCCGGTCCAGGCGCGCGAAGATGCCGAGGATCTTCGTGGCCCGCTGGGCCGCAAGCAGCGCGTAGGCGGTGGCGAAGGCCCCGACATCGAAGGCCGGGTCCCGGCCGCGGCGCTCGCGGGCGTAGAGGCCGAGCAGCCGCAGCTCGAACTCGGCGCTGGAATCGACCCGGGCATCCTGCAGCAGGGAGGCGACGTCGTAGGCCGGGTGGCCCATGACGGCGTCCTGAAAGTCGATCAGCCCGACCCGCTCCAGCCCGTCGCGCTCGGGCAGCCAGATCAGGTTCGGGGAGTGGTAGTCGCGCAGGGTCCAGGTCGGCCGGTCCGGTATCGCGCCCTGAAGCGCCTCCCGCCACAGGTCGACGAACGCCGCCCGCGCCTCCGCCGTCAGGCGGACGTTCCGGATCGCCGGCGCGTACCATTCGGGCATCAGTTCCGCCTCGAACAGCAGCGCCTCCATGTCATAGGGCGGCAGCACGTGCTCGATCCCGTCCTCCACCGGCAGGGCCGAGGGGAGCGGGTTGGCGTGGAGCTTGGCGAGCACGCGCACAGCCTCGGCGTAGCGCTCGGGCCGCGGGGCGCCCCCCTCGATCACCGGCTCGCTGCCGAGATCCTCAAGGATCAGCAGGCCCTCGGCGAGGTCCTCGCCGTAGATTTTGGGCGCCGAGAGGCCGAGCGCCCGCAGGCCGCGGTCCAGGGCCACGAAGGCGTGGACGCTCTCGGCGAGGTGCACGATCGCGCTGTAGGGCTTGCCGTCCCGCACCGGGGGCCCGTCCGGCCGAGGCGGCGCGATCATCAGCACGGCGCTGGTGCCGTCGGGCTTGGTCAGGCGCTCGTAGGCGCGGGAGGAGGCGTCTCCCTGCATCAGCGTCCGCTCGGCGATGTCCCACCCGCTGCGGTCGAGGAGGCGGCGCACCGCCCGGGCCCGATCGAGGCGGGCGCGCATGCCGCCGGTGCCGTCGATCCGGGCGAGCCGCGCCTCGGGGCCGAACTCCGCCCGCAGGGACAGGTCGACGGTCAGCACCGGACCGTCGCGGGGCGGCATCCGGTCCGGCCACTCGACCAGGGTGATCGCGCCCTCGGCCATCTCGTCGAAGCCGAGTTCCACCAATTCGTCGGGGTCGCGCAGCCGGTAGAGGTCGGCATGGATGATCGGCCGACCGTCCCGGGCCGCATAGGGCTGGATCAGCGTGAAGGTCGGGCTCGGAACCTCCAGCTGCGCGTCGCCGGCGAGTTCGCGGATCACCGCGCGGGCGAGCGTGGTCTTGCCGCCGCCGAGGCCACCCGACAGGGCGACGACGTCGCCGGGGAGCAGAAACTCGGAGAGGAACAGGCCGAGATCCTCCGTGGCCGTCTCGTCCGGCAGCACGAATTCCCAGGGCACCGGCCGCGCGGATGCGCCTGCCGCCCCATCGGCCATCTGCCCGTCCCGCTCGTCTCCGCCCAAAGCCCGCCTCCGAGACCCGAAGACGCATGGTCCGAAAACACGCACCGGATGCAAGCGTTTCCGCCCGGAGCCGCGCGCTTCCCGCCGGCCCGGTGCATCGAAACCACGCTCGCGGAGGCGGCAAACGTCGCCGCCGAGGCCCGGACTCCCTCAGATCCGGGCGCCGTGGCCCCCCTGCCGCCCGGAATCGGCCAATTCGGCCGGCCCGCACCGCCAGCGCAGGGCATCCCAGGCAGCCGCCGCCGCAAGGGCATCGGCCTGCGGCATCGGGCGGCCGAAATGGTAGCCCTGGCCCAGGGCGCAGCCCATCGCCGCCAGGGCCTCCGCCTCGGCGCGGCCCTCGATGCCCTCCGCGACCGCCGCGACCCCGATCTCCTCGGCGAGCCGCAGGATGGTCTGGACGATCCGGCGATCGCGCGGCTCCGCCAGCATCGCCCGGACGAAGGCCCGGTCGACCTTCAGCGTGGTGATCGGCAGGGCGCTGAGATGACTGAGCGAGGAATAGCCCGTGCCGAAATCGTCCACCGCGATGCCGAGGCCGGCCGCGCGGCAGCGCGCGAGGGCGGCGGCGGCGCCGGCCGGATCCTGCATCAGCGTGCTCTCGGTGATCTCGAGCTTGAGGGCCCCGGGGGCGATACCGGTCCGGCGCAGCATCGCGTCGATCAGGCCCGGAATGTCCGACCGGGCGAGGTCCTGGGCGGTGACGTTGAAGCTGACGAACAGGGAGGCTTCGACGGAGGCGGGGGCCTGCAGACCGGCCTGCAGGATCGGGGGCACGATCCGGCCGATCTCGCCGATCACCCAGGCAGTGATGGCGACGATCAGGCCGCTCGCCTCGGCGGCCGGGATGAAGGCCGCGGGCGGCACGAGCCCGCGCTCGGGATCGTGCCAGCGGATCAGGGCCTCGAAGCCGGCGAGCCGCCCGGTGGCGAGCCGCACGATCGGCTGCAGGAACAGCGCGAACTCGTCCTGGGCTAGGGCCCGCCGCAAGGCGCGCTCCTGCGCGAGGGCGGCGACCGTCGCGTCGAAATCGGCTCGGGCGGCCGGCGAAAGCGCCGCCGGCCGGCTCCCCGCCACCGCCGGTCCGAGGCGCGGCAGGGTCTCCCGGAACCGGGCGATGAGCCCCTCGAGGCAGAGGCGCAGGATCGGATCGGCGCCGGCGAGCCGCTGGCGGATCTGCGCCGCCCCCACGGGCACGAGCACGCAGTCCTCCTCGGCGCGGACGCCGGCGGAGCGCGGGAGGGCGTCGAGGATGGCCATCTCGCCGAAGAGCTCGCCGGCCCCGCGCCGGCCGAGCACCGACTCGCCGCCGTCGCGCCGCCGGAAGATCGCGATGCGCCCGCTCAGGATCAGGTAGGCACAGTGCCCGATCGCCCCCTCCTCGAACAGGACGGCGCCGGCCGGGAGGGTGACGGGCTCGGAGAGATCCTGCATCGGCCGGGGCGCTGCGACGTCGACGGGGAAGGCCGGAGCGACCCCTGGCACAGCGATCTTAAGATCGGATCAAGGACCTGCCGGATCAGCCGCGCGGGATCCCGTGGGCCTTGATCCGCGAGGCGAGCGTCGTCGGGCGCAGGCCGAGCAGCTCGGCCGCGCCGCCCGGCCCGGAGACCCGGCCGCCCGCCAGGGACAGGGCGGCGACGATCTCGGCGCGATCCCGGGCCCGGCGCTCGGCTTCCGTGGCCGGCCGCCCGCCGGGCGCCGCGGCCGGTGCGGCCGGGTCCGTGGGCCCGGTCGCCTCGCCGTCGGGCAGATCGAGGCGGAGCCGGCCCCCGGCGGAGAGGATCACCGCCCGCTCGATCACGTTCTCCAGCTCGCGGACGTTGCCGGGCCAGGGATAGCGGCAGAGGCGGCGGACATCGCCCTCCGAGAGCCGCGGCTCCGGGACGGTGAGGCGGCGCGCGGCGACCCGGAGCAGGTGCAGGGCGATCGGCGGGATGTCCTCGGGCCGCTCGCGCAGGGGCCGCGCCTGGATCGGGAAGACGTTGAGGCGGAAGTAGAGATCCTCCCGGAAGCGGCCCGCCCGGACCTCGGCGCGCAGGTCCCGATTGGTGGCCGCGACCACGCGCACGTCCACCGCGCGGGTGCGGGCCTCGCCGACCCGCTCGAAGGAGCGCTCCTGCAGGACGCGCAGCAGCTTGCCCTGGAGGTCGAGGGGGATCTCGCCGACCTCGTCGAGGAACAGCGTGCCGCCATCGGCGAGTTCGAACCGCCCGATCCGGTCGCGCAGCGCCCCGGTGAAGCTACCCCTGACATGGCCGAAGAACTCGCTCTCGAACAGCTCGCGGGGGATCGCCGCGCAGTTCACCCGGATCATCGGGCGGGCGCTGCGGCGGCTCGCCTCGTGGATCGCCCGGGCGATGAGTTCCTTGCCGGTGCCGGATTCGCCGGTGATCAGCACCGTGGCGTCGGTTCCGGCCACGAGGTCGACTTGGCGCAGCGTGGCCGCGATGGCGGGGGAGCGGCCGATGATACCCTGGTGCTGGCGCTCGGCCCGGATTTCCTCCTTGAGATAGGCGTTCTCCAGCTCGAGGCGCTCCCGGAGGGAGTCGACCTCGGCGAGCGCGCTCGTCAGCCGGGCCTCGGCCTCCCGGCGCTGGCTGATGTCGCGAAACACGATGACGGCGCCGAGCAGGCGTCCCCGGTCGCGGATCGGCGTCGAGGTGTACTCGACCGGGAAGGACGTCCCGTCGGCGCGCCAGAAGACCTCGTGATCGACCTGATGCACGATCCCGTCGCGGAATGCCGCGTAGATCGGGCAGTCGCGATGGGGGTAGTGGCTGCCGTCGGCGCGGGTGTGGTGCACGGCGGCATGCATGTCCCGGCCGACGAGGTCGGCGGCCTCGCAGCCGAGCATGCGCGCGGCAGCCGGATTGACGAAGGTGGTCACGCCCTCCGCGTTGACGCCGTAGATCCCCTCCCCGGCCGCGCGCAGGATCAGCTGGTTGCCCCGCTCGATGTCGCGGAAGATCCGCTCCATCCGCTGCCACTCGGAGAGGCCCGCGCGCATATGGGCCTCGGCCTCGCCGTCGACCTGACGGCGGTGGAGGGCGTCCGGATCCGCGAGCGCCACGACGAGGCGCATCTGTTCGCCCGGAAGCGGGAAGGCCACGGTCTCGACCCGCAGGTCGCGGCCCGCCGCGTCGCGGGGCGCCAGGGTCCGCGTCCACCAATGCCCTTTCGCCAGGACGGCCTGGGTGAACGCCGTGAGGGCCGCGAGCTGGCCCGGAAACAGCGCGCTGGCCCGGGCCCGCCGCAGCGCCGGACGCCCGTGACCGAGGAGACGCGCCGCCGCCGCGTTGGCGTCGGCGATCCGGTCCTCCTCGGGCAGGAGCACCAGCATGGGATCCGGGCTCGCCTCGAAGACTGCTCCAAATGCGCCCATCTCGCCGGTGTCACGATATGTCGTCATGGTCTGACGATATCTCGTTTCCAACGAGATGTCGTGATTCTCGCACTGGCCGGCCAACCTCCTGCCGGCGCTGGCGATTCCGGAATTTCCGCGGCTGGCATACCGCTTGCGCAGCGGAGGGGTCCGCCCGTCGTCCGGCGCCGCTCCCGATAGCGGCCAGGCCGATGATCGGCGGATGTCCGCGTCCGGTCGCGACCGTATCCCCTCACCGGTCGCGATCCGGACGCGCACCCCGCATCGGGGTGGGTGGGGCCGCGGACGACGCGGCCTCACCGAACCCATCGCAGATTGAAACCCAGGAGCCGACCATGAAGCGCGAGGACCTCACCGAGAAGCTTCTCGACATCAAGCGCGAGAAGGGCTGGACCTGGAAGCACATCCACGAGGCGATCGGCGGCCTGTCGCCGTTCCTGATCACCGCCGCGTGCCTCGGCCAGATGAAGCTGCCGAAGGCCCAGGCCAAGCGGGCGGCCGAACTCTTCGGCCTCACCGAGGCGGAGGAGCGGATGCTCAACGAGCCGCCCTACCGCGGCTCGATCCCGTCGCTGCCGCCCACCGACCCGCTGATCTACCGGTTCTACGAGCTGGTGATGGTCTACGGCACGACCTTCAAGGAGCTGATCCAGGAGGAGTTCGGCGACGGCATCATGTCGGCGATCGACTTCAACATGGACATGGCCCGCGAGGCCAACAACAAGGGCGACCGGGTGAAGCTCACCATGTCGGGCAAGTTCCTGCCGTACAAGTATTACGGCAACGACGACGACACGCCGGAATACGGCTTCAAGGAGGGCTGAGGACATTCGTGCGGTCCGCACGGCCCAGCGGTGTCCGGGCGTGGCGGTTCCGAACCGACGCCCGCCGCCCCTCTCCCCCTGCGGGCCTCAGGATCCACACCGCTCGGTCTGACACCCCGTTCCGACAGGGCAGCGCGCATCCCCTCCCCTGCCGGGAGGGGTCACGGGTGGGGCGGTGCAGAAGGCACCGCACCGCCTCATCCTGTGCCCCCACCTCCAACTCCACCCCGCAAGGGGGCGGAGCGCGGCTCCGGCAAGCGATGGCGTGGATCTCGTCGCCCCGGAGGCCGCAGGGCGCGCGCGGCGTCCGTCAGGGCCTGAACCCGATCGATCCCGTCAATCCGCCGGACGCCTCCGATCCGCGACGATCCCGGCTGCGCTGTCGCGCCATGGCGTGCGCCGCATTCCGTTCGGATTGTCTCCGTCGATCAAGCAGCGCACGAAAAATCCGCAAGACTGCGAGGGTCGGTCCTGACGGCAACGACCAAGCGAGGGAGAGGGCGATGTCGCATCTGAAGTTGGCGGGGTTTTCCGTCGCCGCAGCCCTCGCGCTCGGCCTGGGAAGCGGCGCGATGGCAGCGCCCTTCGGCACATCTCGGCCTGCGGTCGAGGCGGCCGGCGTCGCAGACGGGTTGATCCTCAAGGCGCAGACCCTCGGCATGGAGCGTCGGCACGATCGCAGGATGGATCGACACGAGCGACGCATGGACCGGCAGGTCAACCGGCAGGACCGGAGGATGGATCGGCACGAGCGACGGATGGAGCGGCGCTACTGATCGGATAGGCACCGCACGACGCCACCACGCCGGGCCGAGGCTGTTCCTGCCGTAGAGGTATCACGGCAACGCCGACGACACGCCGGAATGCGGGTTCAAGGAGAGGTGAGCCGTTTCCCCTCCTCCTTATGGGGTGGGGCTCGGGAAGGTGCAGGATCGAGCGTCCCGGCGCCGCCTGCCCCCCACCTCCGACGCCTCCCCACGCGGGGGAGGCGAGAGCCGCGCGTCCGGCGCTCAGGCCGCCGCCGGTCGCCCCTCCGGCTCCAGGTAATCCTGCACCGGCCGGGCCGGACCGCCGCGCATCAGCACGTAGAGGAACGGCACCAGCAGCAGGGTCGCGGGCGTCGCGAAGGCGATGCCGCCCATGACGGCGCGGGCCAGCGCCGCGTTCTGCTCGCCGCCCTCGCCGGTGCCCAGCGCCATCGGGATCAGGCCCAAAAACATCGCCGAGGCGGTCATCAGCACCGGCCGGAGCCGGGTCTCGCCCGCGGTGATCGCCGCCTCCAGGGCGCTGCAGCCCGTCGCCTCCCGGTGCTCCTTGGCGAAGGTGACGAGCAGGATCGAGTTCGCCGAGGCGATGCCCACCGACATGATCGCCCCGAAGATCGACGGGATCGAGAAGGTCGTGCCGGTGACGAACAGCGCGAAGGTGATGCCGCAGAACGCCATCGGCAGGGCCGCGATCACCACGAACGGGTCGCCCCAGCTCTGATAGTTCACCGCCATCAAGAGGTAGACGGCGATCAGCGCGATGCCGAGGCCGATCTCCAGGCGGAAGAAGGCCGAGCGCATGTTCTCGATCTGGCCGCGCACCACGATCTTGTCGGGCGCCTCCAGGTTCTTCTGCTCGTCCTGGACGATGGCGTCGATCGCGCGGGCCACCGTGCCGAGATCCCGGTCCTGCACCGAGGCGAAGATGTCGAAGGTCGGCTGGATGTTGACGTGGCTGATCATGGTCTGCGTCGGCGTCCGACGGATGTCGGCGAGGCTCGAGAGCAGGGTGAGCACGCCGGGGCCCGCGCCGGAGGTGGCGGCCGCGCGCACGAATATCGGCGTGTTGCGCAGGTCGGTGAGTGAGCTGTTGCGGTATTCGGGCGTCTGCACCCAGAGCTGATAGGGGATGCCGGTCTTCGGGTCGGGCCAGAAGTTCGGCGTCACCTGGTAGCTGCCCGACAGCGAGATGTTCATGTTCTGCGCCACCTGCTGCTCGGTGAGCCCGAGTTCGGAGGCGAGGCGCCGGTCGACGTCGACGTAGAATTGCGGCGCGTTGACGATCTGCTGCAGGTGGACGTCGACGAGGCCCTTCGTGTGCTTCAGCCGCTGGACGATGCGCTGGGCGACCTCCAGATCCTTCTCCTTGTGCCGGCCTGAGACCTGCACGTCGATCGGCGTGAGGACGCCGAAATTCAGGATCTGGGTGATCATGTCGGCGGGCTGGAAATAGACGGTCACGTCGGGGAAGCGCTTCATCAGCACGTCGCGCAGGCGCTTCATGTAGCCGGCCACCGGGCCGTGCCCCTCCTTCAGGCTGATGAGCATCTGCCCGTCATTGTAGGAGACGAACGAGCCGTCCGAGAACGCGAAGTTGTAGTTGTTCGACGGCAGGCCGAGATTCTGCAGGATCTGATCGATCTCATCCGCCGGGATCACCTCGCGGACGGTACCCTCGACCTCGGCGAAGACCTGCCGGGCGGTCTCGATGCGCATGCCGGTGCGGGTGCGCAGATGCAGGGTCATCTGGCTCGCCTCGATCTGCGGGAAGTAATCCTGGCCCACGAAGGCGAACAGCACGCCGGTCAGGCCGAGCACGCCGCCGACGACGCCGACGGTGACGATCCGGTGGCGCAGCACCGCGTGGAGCAGGCCGACATAGCCCCGGTGGAACCGCGCGAAGCCGCGCTCGAAGTGGCCATGGATCCAGCCGGCGAGCCGCATCACGGGGGCGCCGACGAGACCGGCGGCCCGGGCGATCCGGCCCCGGCGGGGGGCCTCGTGCTCCGCCCGGTCCTTGGCGTGCTTCTGCCGGTATTCCGGCGCCACGATCACGTCGATCAGCAGCGGCACCAGGGTGCGCGAGAGCAGGTAGGAGGTCAGCATCGCGAACACGACCGCGAGCGCCTGCGGGGTGAACAGGTATTTCGGCGTGTCGGTCAGCGCGAACACCGCCGTGAAGGCCGCGCAGATCGCGAGCGTCGAGATCAGCGCCGGCTTGGCGATGCCGGCGGCGCCGTGGACCACGCTCTCGCGGAACTCCTCGCCCTCCTCGAACAGCCGGTAGGTGTTCTCGATCGCCACCGTGGCGTCGTCCACCAGGATGCCCACCGCCAGGGCGAGGCCGCCCAGCGTCATCACGTTGATGGTCTCCCCGAGCGCCGCCAGCACCGCGAGCGAGGTCATCACGCAGAGCGGGATCGAGATCAGCACGATGATGGTCGAGCGCCAGGAGCCGAGGAACAGCAGGATCGCCAGCCCCGTCAGGGCCGCGGCGGTCAGCGCCTCGTGCAGCACGCCCTCGATGGCGTTCGACACGAAGACCGACTGGTCGAACAGCGGCTTGATCGACAGGCCGTCGGGGGCGGCGGCGCGGATCGTCGGCATCGCCGCCTTGACGTTGTTGACGACGTTCAGCGTCGAGGCGTTGCCGTTCTTGATGATCTGCATCAGCACGGCCTGCTGGCCGTCGGCGCTGACCACGTTAACCTGCGGCGGGCCGCCGTCGCGGACATAGGCGACGTCGCGCATCAGCACGGGCTGGCCGGCCACAACCTTGATCGGCGCGAGGTTCAGGGTCTCGATCGAGGGCGGGGTGCCGTTGAGCTGGACCGGGTATTGCTGCTCGCCGATCTTGGCGAGACCGGACGGCACCGTCAGGTTCTGGGCCGTCATGGCGTTGGTGACGTCGAGCGGCGTCAGGCCGAGCGCCTGGAGGGCGTTGAGGTCGAGATCGACCATGATCTGCCGGGGCGCACCGCCGAACGGCGACGGCAGGGTCGAGCCCGGGACCTGCGCGAGGGTCTGGCGGATCCGGTACTGGGCGTAGTCGTAGACCTCGTTGAGGCTCTGCTTGGCCGAGGTCAGGGCGAGCTGGATCACCGGCACCGAGGAGGCGGAGTAGCGCACGATCACCGGCGGCTGCGTGCCGGTGGGCATCACGGCGCGGATCGAGTTGGTGGAGGAGACCACCTGGGCGATGGCGAGATCCAGGCTGACGGACGGGTCGAAGTAGATCCGCTGAACCGCCGTGCCCTGGAGCGTCGTCGACTCCATCCGTCGGATGCTGTTGACGTTATTGGAGATCCCGTATTCGGCGTAGGTCGTGATGCGCTGTTCCATCTCCGGCGCCGACAGGCCGGTATAGGTCCAGACCACCACGACGACCGGGATGTCGACGACCGGCAGCACGTCCTTGGGCGTGACGAGGATCGCGCCGACGCCGCCGAGCATCATCAGCACGGCGAGCACGTAGGTCGTGATCCGGAACTTGAGGGCGTAGAGGACGAGGCCCATGCGGTCTCCGCCGGCCGGCCGCGGGCCGGCAATTCCGCGCTGTGTACCGGCTCACCGGCTAGACCCGGATTGTTTCGCGATCACGTCCGGTCAAGCAAGGGCCGGACCGCATCGCCGCAGGGTTGCGGTCGCCCCCCCTCTCATGCCCCGCATCCCGCTGCGCCGTCATCCTGCGGTGCCCGCGTCGCGGGACTCGAAGGCGGGCGCCAGGGATCGCGGCGCCGACTGGCGGTCTGCTTCGAGGCCTCCGCGGCGCTCCGGCCCTTCAGGATGAGGGGGCGGGTTGGCGAGACATCTCGGCGCAGCGTCCCCGCGCCTGCCGGGCGCTGCGCCCTCTGGATCACCGCAGCAGCGCGGACTTGTCGACCTGCAGCGCGGCGGCGATCTCGTCGAGCGCCTTGTGCTCGACCGCGCTGATCCCGTCGATATCGGCCACGTCGGCGCCGATCAGGAACACGTCCTGGCGCTGCTCGATCGGCCGCTCCGCGATGGCGCCGACGTGGCGCAGGTTCTCAATGCGCCCGGCCCGGGTCTTGGCTCGGGCGATCGCCTCATAGAGCTCCTGCTCGACGCGCAGCGTGTCGTACGACTTCTCGAGGATCGGGTTGGCGCGAATGCCGGTGATGGCCGACTCGATCTCCTCCTCGCCCACGTCCCCATCCGCCACGATGACGTTGGCGGCGGACGAAACCGCAGCCTGCAGGAAGACCGCGTCGCCCGCATACGACATGATCGTGCGGCCAAACCGAAGGATGGCGTCCTGGAAAATGCTCATGCCGACCTCCCGTCGGGCCTGAGATGGCGGATATTGTGGCCGCCGAGTCAAGATGCGGCCGAGCTTAAGCCCGGGATCGTGGAGGACGAGCGCTCAGGTGGCGGGCTCGTGGCCCGGCCAGTCCCGCCCGAGATGGGCCGCCACGCGGGCCGGATCGTCGCCGACCGCCGCCACGGCGGCCTCGACCTGCTCCACCGGAACCATGAACCGGCGCGCCCAGTAGGCCCGCTCCCAGGCATGGGCGATGTTGACGGCCCGGGGCTCGATCGGGGCCTGCACGCTCTCGTCGGTCATCGGTGCTCCGCGTCTCGCGAGGGCGGGGCGGCCCTCCGGCCTGGAGAACGCCGGCCGGGCCGCATCGGGTCCGCGCTCAGCAGCAGCGGAAGCCCGCGGTGTTGCCGACGCCGAAGCGGGCGTTCTCCCGGTTGCGGAAGAACTCCACCTCGGTCATCGGCGCCTGGTCCGGATGGGTGCGGCGGACATGCTCGGCATAGGCCGCGTAGTCCCCCTGCCCCACCATCAGACGGGCGCCGTCGCAGACGCATTTGGACAGCGTCCGGAGGCGATCCCGCAGGTTCGACGGCTGCCGCATGGCCCTCCCCCTACTCCGCCGGGACCATGTGGGGCTCGGTCTCCAGGGCGGTCCAGCGATCCGCGCGCCACGCCTTCAGGCAGGCGGCGATGCCGAAGCCCGCGATGGCGACGACGAGGCCGATGAACAGGGCCGCCAGCACCGCGTCGATCCGGTCGTTGAGGATGATCTGGCTCATCTGGTCGGCGTTCTTGGCCGGGGCCAGGATCTTGCCCTCCGCGGCGGCGGCCGCGTAGCGCTGGGCGTGCGCCAGGAAGCCGATCTTCGGATCGGCGGAGAAGATCTTCTGCCAGCCGGCCGTGAGGGTGCAGATGCACAGCCACGCGGTCGGGATGATGGTCACGAACGCGTAGCGCTCGCGCTTCATCTTGAAGATCACCACCGTGCAGAGCGTCAGCGCCACCGCGGCCAGCATCTGGTTCGAGATGCCGAAGAGCGGCCACAGGGTGTTGATGCCGCCGAGCGGGTCGGTCACCCCCTGGTAGAGGAAGTAGCCCCAGGCCCCCACCGAGATGGCGGTGGCCGCGATGCTCGGCCCCCACGACGTGGTGTTCTTGAACGACGGCACCGCCAGCGCGACCAGATCCTGCACCATGAACCGGCAGGCGCGGGTGCCCGCGTCCACGGCCGTGAGGATGAACAGCGCCTCGAACAGGATCGCGAAATGGTACCAGAAGGCCATCATCGCCTTGCCGCCGATGGCCGACGAGATGATGTGGGCCATGCCCACCGCGAGCGTCGGGGCGCCGCCGGCGCGGGAGATGATCGTGTGCTCGCCGACATCGGCGGCGGTCTGGGTGATCACCTCCGGGGTGGTGGCGAAGCCGAGCTTGGTCACCGCGGCGGCGGCGGTCTCGGGCGTGGTGCCGAGCAGGGCGGCGGGCGAGTTCATGGTGAAGTAGACGCCGGGGTCGATCACGCAGGCCGAGACCAGCGCCATGATCGCCACGAAGGATTCCATCAGCATGCCGCCGTAGCCGATGAAGCGGGCATCGGCCTCGCTGGCGATCAGCTTCGGGGTGGTGCCCGACGAGATCAGGGCGTGGAAGCCCGAGACCGCGCCGCACGCGATGGTGATGAACAGGAACGGGAACAGGCTGCCCGCCCAGACCGGACCGGTGCCGTCGACGAACTTGGTGACCGCCGGCATCTGCATGTGCGGCGCCACGACGGCGATGCCGAGGGCGAGGCCCACGATGGTGCCGATCTTGAGGAAGGTCGACAGGTAGTCGCGCGGGGCGAGCAGCAGCCAGACCGGCAGGATCGAGGCGACGAAGCCGTAGCCGATCAGCATCCAGCAGAGCTGCGGGCCCGTGAAGGTGAAGGCCGGGCCCCAGACCGGGCTCGCCGCCACCGAGCCGCCGGCCACGATCGCCAGCATCAGCAGGACGAAGCCCAGGATCGAGACCTCGCCGATCTTGCCGGGCCGGATATAGCGGGAATAGACGCCCATCAGCATGGCGATCGGGATCGTCGACATCACCGTGAAGGTGCCCCAGGGGCTCTCGGCGAGCGCCTTGACCACGATGAGGGCCAGCACGGCCAGCAGGATCACCATGATCAGGAAGGTGCCGAACAGGGCGATGATGCCGGGAATCGTCCCGAGCTCGGCCCGGATCAGCTCGCCGAGCGACCGGCCGTCCCGGCGCATCGACACGAACAGGACCATGAAGTCCTGCACGGCGCCGGCGAGGACCACGCCGGCCAGGATCCAGAGCATGCCGGGCAGGTAGCCCATCTGGGCGGCGAGCACCGGGCCGACCAGCGGGCCCGCGCCCGCGATCGCCGCGAAGTGGTGGCCGAACAGGACGCCGCGGTTGGTGGGGACGTAATCGAGACCGTCATTGTGCCGCACGGCCGGCGTCATGCGCTTCGGGTCGAGGCGCATCACCTTGTCGGCGATGAACTGGGAATAGTAGCGGTAGGCGATCAGGTAGACGCAGACCGCCGCGACCACGACCCAGAGGGCGTTGATGGTCTCGCCCCGCTGGCTCGCCACGATCGCCAGCGCCGCGGCGCCGAGGGCGCCCACGAGGGCCCATGGCCCATGCCTGCCGAGCGCCGTACCCATGTCCCACTCCCTGACCGACCGCCTCGCGCACGGGGCCACGCGCGGGGGCTCCGGCTGGGACTTCGTGGTCCCGGGCTACACGGGCGGGTTATCCTATTGGTCCGCCGTTGACGCAAGCGATCCGAGCTGTGATGCAGCGTCGGCGGCGGCACGACGCCCAATGTGTCACATCGGGTCTCCGGCACGGCCCCGACCCCCTTCACGGCCAGGCTGCCGAGCTCCGTCGCCGCCCGCCGTCGGAGAAGGAAGGGCGCCGGCGCGGTCCGGGCCTGCGAGGAGCGGACAACCATGGCGAAGGTCGCATTCCTGGGTCTCGGCGTGATGGGCGGGCCGATGGCCGGCCACCTCGCCAAGAAGGGTGGCCACGACGTCACCGTCTACAACCGCACCACGCCGAAGGCGGAAGCCTGGGTGAAGACCTATGGCGGTGCCTTCGCCCCCACGCCCCGGCAGGCCGCCGAGGGCGCCGAGATCGTCTTCGCCTGCGTGGGCAACGACGACGACCTGCGCAGCGTCGTGCTGGGCGACGACGGGGCGCTCGCCGGCATGACGCCGGGCGCGGTCTTCGTGGACCACACCACCGCCTCCGCCGAGGTGGCCCGGGAACTGGCCGCGGCCGCGGAGGCCAAGGGGCTCGGCTTCATCGACGCGCCGGTCTCCGGCGGCCAGGCCGGCGCCGAGAACGGCGTGCTGACCGTGATGTGCGGCGGCGACGCGGCGACCTACGCCAAGGTCGAGGGCGCGATCGGGTCCTTCGCCCGGGCCTGCCGGCTGATGGGCCCGGCGGGCGCCGGCCAGCTCACCAAGATGGTCAACCAGATTTGCATCGCCGGCCTCGTCCAGGGCCTCTCCGAGGGCGTCCACTTCGCCAAGCGCGCCGGCCTCGACGTGGAAGCGGTGCTCGACGTGATCTCCAAGGGCGCCGCCGGCTCCTGGCAGATGGAGAACCGCGGCAAGACCATGAACGCGGGCAAGTTCGACTTCGGCTTCGCGGTCGACTGGATGCGCAAGGATCTCGGCATCCTGCTGGACGAGGCCCGCCGCAACGGCGCCAAGCTGCCGGTCTCGGCGCTGGTGGACCAGTTCTACGCCGAGGTTCAGGCCATGGGCGGCAACCGCTGGGACACGTCGAGCCTCGTGGCCCGGCTGGAGCGCTGAGGGGCGGCAGCTCCCCTCGCGGTCCGGAGGGGTCGGAAACGGCCCCGTGTGCCCCCTCCCTCGCCCCGTCGCGGGAGGGGGTGTCGGGCGAGGACAGCATCCGTACAGAACAGGATTCTGCCCCGTGTGCAGGCCCTGCCTTCTCCGGAAGCCGGGCTCCCTCCCCCGCACGGGGAGGGAGCCCGCGGGAAGCCTCACAGCGCCGCCGCGGCTTCCTCCGGATCCATCCAGCGCCAGTCCTCCCCCATCTGGTGGCGGAACCACGTGAACTGGCGCTTGGCGTAGGCCCGGGTATCCGCCTGTCCCCGGACGATCGCCTCCTCGAGTCCGATCGCCCCCTCGAGATACGCGATCAGGCCCGGCACGCCGTGGGCGCGCATCACCGGCAGCAGCGGGTCGAGGTTTCGCCTGTGCAGGCGGGCGACCTCGTCCAGCGCCCCTTCGGCGATCATGGTCCGGAAGCGGGCGTCGATGCGGGCGCGCAACACGGCGCGGTCGGGGGCCAGGAAGATTTTTTCGAGGGCCCACCCGGCGAGCGGCCCGGGTATCGGATCGCCGTAGAAGCTCGCGATCGGCCGGCCGGTGGCGAGAAAAATCTCCAGGGCCCGCATCACCCGCATCCGGTCGCTCGGGCGCAGGCGGGCGGCGCCCTCGGGATCGTGGCGAGCGAGGTCGGCGTGCAGCGCCTCGGTGGGGCGGCCCTCGGCCTCCGCCCGCACCTGCGCGCGTACGGCCTCGGGCACCGGCGGCAGCTCCGAAAACCCCTGCTCCAGCGCCCGGAAGTACAGGCCCGTGCCGCCGACGAAGACCGGCCTTTGCCCGCCGAGCGTCGTCAGCAGCGCCGCCACATCCCGTGAAAAATGCCCCACGGAATAGTTCACGGCGCCGTCGACATGCCCGTAGAGCCGGTGGGGCACCCGTGCCTCCTCGTCCGGGTCGGGCCGGGCGGTGAGGCGCCGCAGGTCGCCGTAGACCTGCATGGAATCGGTGTTGATCACCACGCCGCCGTGACGCTCCGCCAGCCGGGCGGCCAGCGCCGACTTGCCCGACGCGGTGGGCCCTGCGATGAGGATCGCCGCCGGGCGCCCCCCGGCTTCCTCCCGGTCTGGCGGCAAGGTGAAACTCCACGATGCTGGTCGCGGTCCTGATAGCAAACCCGGATCGGCCGTCCATCACCGATGCGGTGCTGGCCGAGGCCCGCGCGGTGCTGCGGACGGAGCAACAGCCCCGGATCCTGCACGGCGCGGTGGCGGCCGAGCTGCTCGTTTCGGGCGAGCCCGCCGCCGCGGCGTCCCTCACCGACGCGCTGCGGACGGCCCTCGCCGGTGAACCCATCGACCTCGCCGTGCTCCCCGCCGACGCGCACCGGCGCAAGCGCCTGTTCCTGGCCGACATGGATTCCACCATGATCGAGCAGGAATGCATCGACGAGCTCGCCGGAACGCTCGGCCTCAAGGATCATGTCGCGACGATCACCGAGCGGGCGATGCGCGGGGAGATCGCCTTCGAGCCGGCGCTGCGCGAGCGCGTGGCGCTCCTGAAGGACATCCCGGTCGGTGCGGTCGACGGGCTGATCGCCGAGCACCTGACCCTGACCCCGGGCGGCCGCACCCTGGTGCGGACGATGCGGGCGCACGGCGCCCACACCTGCCTGGTCTCGGGCGGCTTCACCCTGTTCACCGGCCCGATCGCGGCGATGATCGGCTTCGACGAGCACCGGTCCAACCTGTTGGGCGTGGCGGACGGACGGCTCACCGGCTTCGTGGAGGATCCGATCGTCGGGAAGGCCGAGAAGCGCGCGGCGCTGATCGAACTCCGTGAGGCGCTGTCCCTCGGCCCTGCGGAGACGCTGGCGGTGGGCGACGGGGCCAACGATCTCGACATGCTGACCGAGGCCGGCCTCGGCGTGGCGTTCCGCGCGAAGCCCGCGGTCGCCGCCGCGGCGCGGGTCCGGGTCGAGCACGGCGACCTCACCGCGCTCCTGTACCTGCAGGGCTATGCGGCGGCGGAGTTCGTGGGGTGAGCCCTCACTGAAGGGTGCGGGTCGGGGCGAGGACCGCGCCCGGAACGGCCGGCGCCTGAACGCCGGTCGCACCGACCCGCCGGCGCACCGGCTCGACCTTCGCGCAGGCGACGGCGCCCATCGCAGCCGCGATGTCAGAGCGTGTCGATACGCGGAGCTTCTCGATCTCCGGTTGGTTCGCGAGCCGCAGCGCCTCGCGGCACCGGCGTGCCGCGCCGCGCCACCACGGGTGTCCTGAACGCAGGAAGGCCGCCGCTCCTCGCGAAGCGACGGCCTTCGATCTCGCGTGGGACAGCGCTCAGTCCAGCCCGACGGCCACGAAACGGACGTCGCCTGTGGCGCTCGCCACCAGCAGCAGCACCGACTTGCGCCCATCCTTCTTCAGGGCGTCGATCCGCTTGGTCACCTCCGCCGGGGTGCTCACCGCCTCCTGGCCGACCTCGACGATCACCTCGCCGGGCTGGATCCGCTTGTCGGCCGCCGTCGAGTTCGGGTCGACCCGGGTGACGACCACGCCCTTCACGGTGTCCTTGATGGAGAACTTCTTGCGCAGCTCGTCGGTCATGCCGGAGAGGTTGAGGCCCAGCGCCTGCCGGGTGGCGCTCTCGGGCTCCGGCTGGCGCAGGTTGGCGAGCTGCGGCTTGTCGCTGTCCTCCAGGCGGCCGAGGGTGACGGGCTTCGTCACCTCCTCGCCCTTGCGGACCACGACCACGTCGACCTTCTGACCCACGGGGGTCGAGGCCACGATCCGCGGCAGGTCGCCGGAGGCCTTCACCGGCGCACCGTTGAACTTCAGGATCACGTCGCCGACCTCGATCCCGGCGGTCTTGGCCGGACCCTTCTCGTCGACGCCGGCCACCAGGGCGCCCCGCGCCCCGCCCTTGAGGTTGAGCGCCTCGGCGGTGGTGTCGTCGACGTTCTGGATGCGGACGCCGAGCCAGCCGCGGCGGACCTCGCCGAAATCGCGGAGCTGATCGATCACGGGCTTGGCCGTACCCGACGGGACCGCGAAGCCGATGCCCACCGAGCCGCCGGTCGGCGACAGGATCGCCGTGTTGATGCCGATCACCTCGCCGTCCATGTTGAACAGCGGACCGCCGGAATTGCCCTTGTTGATGGCCGCGTCGGTCTGAATGTAGTTGTCGTAGGGTCCGGACTCGATGTTACGGCCCCGGGCCGAGACGATGCCGGCCGAGACCGAGCCGCCGAGCCCGAACGGATTGCCGATGGCGATGACCCAGTCGCCCGGGCGCATCTTATCCGAATCGCCGAACGGCACCGCCTTCAGCGGATGATCGGCCGGGGGCTTCACCCGCAGGACCGCGAGATCGATCTTCGAATCCTTGCCGACGATCTCGGCCTTGAGCTTGGTGCCGTCGTGCAGGATGACCTGGATGTCGTTGGCGTCGCCGATGACGTGGTTGTTCGTCACCACGAGGCCGGCGGCGTCGATGATGAAGCCGGAGCCCAGGGAATTGGACTTGCGCTGCGCGCGCGGCGCCTCGCCGTCACCACCGCCGCCGCCGCCGCGGCCTCCGCGCCGGTTGAAGAACTCCTCGAACAGGTCCTCGAACGGGGTGCCCGGGGGGACCTGCGGCATGGCGCGGCCGCCGCGGGCCTCCACGGTGGTGGAGGCGGAGATGTTGACCACCGCGTCGGTGACCTGCTCGGCGAGATCCGCGAGCGAGGCCGGCCCCTTGGCGAGGGCGGGAACCGGCAGGGCGGCCGCGGCTACGGAGGCGCCGATCAGGATCGAGGCCATCAGCGCGCGGGCGCGGGAACGGGGCTGCGCGGTGGCGCGGCCGAAGGGCGCCACGGGGGCGCTCGCGACGGGGTGCATGGTCGACCTCTTCAAGAACGCGTTTCCGGCGCCGCGGGCCTCGACCGATGATCGGGGGCCCGCGGGTTTTCCTGCAAGGTAGTCTCCGGACGCCGGGGCGCCAACTCGCATCCCGATCAGCGTGCCGTCCCGGCCGCGGACCCGGTGGTGGACCCGGTGGCGGCGCTCGGATCGGCCGGTCCGCGCGGCCCGCGGGCCGCCGGGGCCGGGGGCCGGCCCTGCGGGTCGCTGAAGTACCGGAAGAAGTCCGAAGTCGGGCTGATCACCAGACGGGTGTCGGGTCCCTTCAGCCCGCTCTCGTAGGCCTGCATCGAGCGGTAGAAGCTGAAGAAGTCCGCATCCTTGCCGAACGCCTCGGCGAGGATGCGGTTCTTGTCCGCGTCACCCTGTCCGCGCAGCTGCTCGGAGGTCTGCGTCGCGTCGGCGAGGATCACCGTGACCTCGCGGTCGGCCTTGGCGCGGATCGTGGCGGCGATCTGGTCGCCGTTGGCGCGGATGTCGGCGGCCTCGCGCTCGCGCTCGGTTTTCATCCGCCGGTAGACGGCGGCCGAGTTCTGCGCGGGCAGATCGACGCGGGTCATGCGCAGGTCGACGATCTCGATGCCCAGCGCCTTGGCCTGCCGGTTCACGTCCTCCTGGATCTGGTGCATCAGCTGGCCGCGGTCGGTCTTCACGATGGCGTCGCGGGTCGAGCGGGCGAGCACGTTGCGCAGGCCGGAATTGGTGAAGCTCGCGAGCCGCTGGTTGGCGAGCCCGATATTGCCCACCGCCTGGTAGAAGCGGAGCGGGTCGAGGATCCGGTAGCGGGCGAAGGCGTCCACCTCCAGGTTCTGCCGGTCGGCGGTGAGCACCGTCTGCACCGGCAGGTCGAGGTCGAGCACGCGCTTGTCGAACAGGACCACGTTCTCCATGAACGGGATCTTGAAGTACAGGCCGGGCTTCTCCTCGCCGGTGGCGTTGAGGACGGCGCGGACGCGGCCGAACTGCAGGACCAGGGCCTGCTGCATCTGGCCGACGGTGAAGATCGACGCGTAGAGGCCGATCGCGACGATCGCCGCGATCGCGATCAGGCCGGTGCGGAGAGCCTGCTTCATCGGGCGGCTCCCGTCTGGGTCTGGGCGCGGGCGCCGAACTCGGAGAGCGGCAGCACCGGCAGCACGCCGGCGGCGGTCGCCGCCCCGGGCTGCGTCCCGTTCTGGTCGATGATCACCTTGTTCACGGACCCCAGTACCTTTTCCATCGTCTCCAGGAAGATCCGCTCGCGGCTGATCGCCGGGGCGGCCTTGTAGGAGGCGTAGACCTCGCTGAAGCGGGCCGCCTGGCCGGTGGCGTCGGCGGTCGCCTTGGTCCGGTAGGCCTCGGCCTGCTGGACGATCTGGGACGCCTTGCCGCGGGCCTGCGGCACTTCGCGGCTCGCGTAGGTCTTGGCCTCGTTCTGCGCCGTGTCGGCGTCCTGCTGGGCCGCGTTCACGTCGATGAAGGCGGGGCGCACCTCCGGCGGCGGATTGACCGAGACGAGCTGCACCACCTCGATGCGCACGCCGGCGCCGTACTCGTCGAGCGCCTTCTGGACCATCTCCTTCACCTCCTGGGCGATGCTCGACTGCTCGTTGGTGAGGATCGCCTGGATGTTGCGGCGGCCGATCACCTCGCGCATCGCGCTCTCGGAGATCGCCTTGATGGTGCCTTCCGGGTTCTGGAGGTTGAACACGAAGTCGGAGGCCTTCAGCGGGTTGACCCGCCACTGCACCTCGAAATCGAGATCGACGATGTTCTCGTCGCCGGTGAGCATCAGGCTCTCGTCCGGCACGTCGCGGGTGCGGCCCTGGCCGTTCGGACCGGCGCGGAAACCGATCTGGATCGAGTTCTGGGAGCCGACATCCGGCTTCACCACCCCGCCGATCGGATAGGGGAAGTTGTAGCGCAGGCCCTCGCCCTTGGTGCCGACATAGCGGCCGAAGATCGTCTCGATGCCGACCTGACGGGGGTAGACGGTGTAGAAGCCGGTGGCGAGCCAGATCGCGACGGCGAGCACGGCGATCACCGCCGCGCTGCGGCCGCCGCCGACGCCCTGCGCGCCGCCGCCCCCGTAGCCGCCCGAGCCGCCACCGCCGCCCGGGATCAGACCGCGCAGGCGGTCCTGCCCGCGCCGGAGCAGGTCCTCAAGATTCGGCGGCGTCTTGCCGCCGCCGCCGCCACCACCCCAGGGACCGCCGCCGTTGCCGCCGGGCCGGCCCCACGGGCCCCCGCCGCCGCTCTGATTGCTCCAAGGCATCCTAGACGTCGTCTCCTGCCTGTCCGCGCCCGGCCCATACCCCGGCCGGCGCCCCCTGCCTGAACGGCCACGCTCGCCCGCCTAGTCCCGGCCATCCGGATCGATCGCGAGGCGACCGCATCCGGCCTCAAGCCTTAAGAGCCTGCACGCACGCATCTTCCCGCAGGATGCGCAGGCCCGGCGTGAGCACGCGCACCCGACAGGCACCTGCGGGCGCGCGCCCCGTGCTGTCAAGGCTGGCAGGTGGGCATGCGCGGCATGGAACGCAATTGCGGCGGCGCGCCTCAGCGGACGCGCTCCCAATCGACGAACGCGAAGGCGTGCTCGTCCCGGGGTCCCGCCGGATGCGCCTCGCGGAACGTCTCCCGGAAGCGACCGCGGTCGAAGGCCGGGAAGCGCACGTCGCCCTCGGGCTCGGCCTCGACCTCGGTGAGATGGAGCCGGTCGGCCTGCGGGAGCGCGAGCGCATAGATCTCGGCCCCGCCCACCACCATCAGCTCCGCCCCGGCGGCGGCCGCCAGCGCGGAGGGCCAGTCATGGACGGTCTCGACCCCCTCGGCGCGGAAGCCGGCATCCCGGGTGAGCACCAGGGTGCGACGCCCCGGCAGGGGCCTGCCGATCGAATCCCAGGTCCGCCGGCCCATCAGCATCGGCTTGCCCATGGTCAGGGCCTTGAAGCGCTTCAGGTCGCTGGAGAGATGCCAGGCGAGGCCGTTGTCGCGGCCGATCACGCCGTTGCGGGCGACCGCGGCGACCAGGGAGACGATCGGGCTCATACCGCCACCGGGGCCGCGATGGCCGGGTGCGGCTCGTAGCCCGCAATGGCGATGTCCTCGTACCGGAAGGCGAAGAGGTCGCGGACCTCCGGGTTGAGCCGCAGCTGCGGCAGCGGGCGCGGGGTCCGGCCCAGCAGGGTCCGGGTCTGCTCCAGGTGATTCCGGTAGAGATGCGCGTCGCCGAAGGTGTGGACGAAGTCGCCGACCCCGAGGCCGGTCACCTGGGCGATCATGTGGGTCAGCAGGGCGTAGCTCGCGATGTTGAAGGGCACGCCGAGGAAGGCGTCCGCCGAGCGCTGGTAGAGCTGGCAGGAGAGCCGCCCCTCGCTCACGTAGAACTGGAACAGGCAGTGGCAGGGGGCGAGCGCCATCCGGTCGAGGTCGGCCGGGTTCCAGGCCGAGACGATCAGGCGGCGGGAATCGGGGTTGCGCCGGATCTCGTCGAGCACCCAGGCGATCTGGTCGACGGTGCCGCCGCCGGGCTTCTCCCAGGAGCGCCACTGCTTGCCGTAGACCGGCCCGAGATCGCCGTGCGCGTCGGCCCACTCGTCCCAGATCGTCACGCCGTTGGCTTGGAGCGCGGCCACGTTGGTATCGCCCGTCAGGAACCAGAGCAGCTCGTGGATGATCGAGCGCAGGTGCAGCCGCTTCGTGGTGACCAGCGGGAAGCCGGCCGACAGGTCGAAGCGCATCTGGTGGCCGAACACCGAGAGCGTGCCGGTGCCGGTGCGGTCGTCCTTGGCCACGCCCTCGTCGAGGATGCGCCGGAGCAGGTCCTGATAAGCGTCCATCGGTCATTCCTGCGCGCCGGCGCGACGGCGGGCAAGCGCGCCGCCGACATCTGTCCACCGCCGTCACCAGCTGGCGGTCAAGCCGGCCAGAGCAGGTAGGTCACGAGGGCGAGGTTCGACCAGCCGTGCAGGGCGATCCCGGGCCAGAGCCGGCCGGTCCGCCAGCGCAGCCAGCCGAGCGCCAGGGCGAGCGGCAGCAGGGAGACCGGCCGGGCGAGCCCCCAGGACGAGATGTGGGCGGCGGCGAAGATGACCGCCGTGACCAGGATCGCCCCCGCCGGCCCCAGCACCGCCCGGGCACGGGCGAAGGCCTCGCCGCGCAGCAGCAGCTCCTCGGCCACGGGCGCCAGGATCGCCAGATAGGCGAGCCACGCCGCCACCGCGGCCTGGCTCATGAACGGGGACAGCCGCACGTGCTGGCCGAAGCTGGCACCGAACAGTTCCGCGGTGCCGGTGACCCAGGCGATGTGCAGAACCGGCCAGACGAGGAGGAGCCCCAGCAGGGCGACGGGCCGCATCCCGTTCGGGCGCTCGCGGTCGAGGGCGAGGCGGCGGCGCCAGCCGGTCCGGTCGCGCCACCAGGCCGCACCCACCACCAGAACGGCGAGGAACACCTGACGCAGGACGTCGGTAGCGAAGGCACGGTGGGTCAGCTCCACCGCACCGAGGAACGGGCGCCGCTCCGGCGGCAGGAACGGATCGATCCCGCTCCACAGATCGAACCCGACGCGCACGACAGCCAGCGCGAGCAGGCTCGCGGCGCCGAGATAGAGGACGACGAGCGCGACCAGCCCGCCGAGATGCCAGGCCGCCGACCAGATGCCGGGACGAGGGGCGTCGGCCACCGCGCCGGAAGGCGACTGCGCGCTTCCGGCAACAGCCTCACCCGGAGGCTCCAAATGAGACGGCGGCGCGACACGATCGGGCTTCAAAACCGGACCGATCCCCTCTATATCTTGGGAGCCGGTCGCGAGGCCGGCTATGGCGATAAACGTTCTTCGCAATAAACCTATCGGACCCGGGGGCGGTACCCGGCGCCTCCACCCGAGCCCAGGACATGCTGCCGCAAGGCGCGTGATCTTAGCCTGGGCTTTGGCGGGGGCGAAATAGGATCGACGAGGGCGTAAAGGTTGGACTTTCGCTCGGCATGGTTCCGCCGTTATCGGGCCTTTGCAATAGTTGCCAACGACAACTTTGCTCCGGTGGCGGTGGCCGCGTAAGCGGTCCCCAATACCGACCTAAAGTCCTAGCGGGTAGCACCGCATAGGCGGGGTTCGGAGGCACCTGGCAACAGAAGCCTCCACTTCCAATCCTCGGTCCAGCCATCCGCGGCGGGGCGCCGGGCAGACCGGGCGAGAGCGCAACCGCAGATGGCAGACGACCTCATCCGCTACGATCTACTGGTACAGGACGCCCTGCGCGGCGTGGTCCGCAAGGTGCTGACCGACGCGGCCCGCGAGGGCCTGATGGGCGAGCATCACTTCTACGTCTCGTTCCGGACGGAAGCGCCCGGCGTGCGGATCTCGCAGGCCCTGCGGGAGAAGTACCCGCAGGACATGACGATCGTCCTGCAGCACCAGTTCTGGGATCTCAACGTCACCGAGCACGCCTTCGAGGTCGGCCTGTCCTTCTCGGGGGTGCCGGAGCGGCTGCTGGTGCCGTTCGACGCCCTGTCGGGCTTCTTCGATCCCTCCGTGCAGTTCGGCCTGAAGTTCGATCTCAGCGAAGCCGGCGAGACTCCCGAGGAGGCGAACGCCGCCCCGGCCAAGCCCGGCCCGCGCGGGGCCGGTTCGGAACCCGGCGAGGTGCGGCCCAAGAGCGCCGGTCTCGCCACGATCGGCTCCGGTGCGCCGAAGGGGCTGCCCGCTCCCGCCGCTCAGGGCGAGAAAGCCGCCGGCAAGTCCGACGACAAGGCCCCCCGCCCCGCCGCCAAGAAGGAGGGCGAGGAGGGCAGTGCCGAGGTCGTGAGCCTGGACGCCTTCCGCAAGAAGAGCTGAGCGTCTCCCGGGCCGGATCGACGGCCGGGCGTCGTACGGGGGACGACACGGTCGCGCCTCTGATGCTGTCGGCGGCTGCGGGGAGCCCGCGCCCGATCGCCAAGCGATCCGCGACCCTCGAGACCGTCGATCAGATCCGGTCGCCCGTCCCCTCCGGCCGTCCTGCTGCACGGCGCCGGCCTGCATCGCGGCACGGTGACCGGGCCCGGCCTAGCCCCGCGCCACCGCGTCCATGCGCAAGCCGTGCTCCGGCCGCAGCGTCACCCGGTGGAGCGGCGTCACCGGCGGATGATCCGCCGGCAGCCGGAAGCGCACCGCCCGCACCACATGCGCCAGCACGATCACGGCCTCCTGAATCGAGAAGCTCTGGCCGATGCAGATCCGCGGCCCCGCCCCGAACGGCAGATAGGCGAAGCGCGGAATCGTGTCGCGGTTCTCGGGCAGGAACCGCTCCGGCACGAAGGCCTCCGGATCCTCCCACAGCAGATGGTGGCGGTGGAGCACCCAGGGCGCCACCATGACCAGCGAGCCCCGCGGCACCTTGATCCGGCCGAGCCGGTCGTCCCGGATCGCCTGACGGCTGAGGAACGGCACCGGCGGGAACAGGCGCATGGCCTCCTCGATCGCCGCCCGGGTGAACGGCAGACGCTCCGCGGAAAAATCCCCCGGCCCGGCGGCATCGACCTCGGCCTCGATCCGCGCCTGGGCGGCCGGATCCTGCGACAGGCAGTAGAGCGTCCAGGTCAGGGAATTGGCCGTGGTCTCGTGCCCGGCGGCGATGAAGGTGACGATGTTGGCCTTCACGGCGAGATCCGAGAGCCCGTTGCCGGTCTCGGGATCCTGCGCTTCGAGCAGCAGGGTCAGCAGGTCCCGGGGCGCCTCCCCCCGCGCCATCAGCGCCTTGCGGCGGGCGATGAGCTCATCGACCACCTCGGCGAAGAAGCGGCCCGCCGGACGGGCCCGCAGGCGGCCGATCCGCGGCACGAAATCGGGCACGCCGAACACGTCGAGGGGGTCGATCGGCCCGACCGCTTCCAGGAAGCGCGTGATCGCACGGCCGAGGGCATCGGGATCGCTCGGCAGGCCTTGCGTGAAGATCGTCCGCTCCAGCACGTCGAGCGTGACGCGGGTCATCTCAAGGGCCACATCGACCTGCTTGCCGTCGCGGCGGACGAGGCGGCGGCCGAGACGGGCGCCGGCGGCGTTCATCGCCTCCGAAAAGCCCTGGACCGTGCGGGCGTTGAAGATCGGCGCCAGCGTCCGGCGCTGGAGGCGCCACTCGTCGCCCTCGGCGCTGAGCAGACCGTTGCCGAGCCCCGGGGCGAGGACACGCCGCTGCAGGTCGTCCTTGCGGTAGCCGTCGGCATTCTCGATGAGCAGGTAGCGGATCAGCGCCGGGTCGCTCACCAGGGTGATCCGGCCCATCGCGCCCTCGGCCGCCACCACCGGCAGCTTGAAATGCGCGTCCATCCAGGTGGTGATCGGATTCTTCCGGGCCGCCCGCAGGAAGTCGAACAGGCCGAGCGGCGCCTTCAGCGGCGGCGGCACGACGGGGCGGAACCGGGCGGCGGGTTCGGACAGATCGATCGTCGCGCTCATCGGCTCCTTGTCCGGCGGGAACAGAGCTTCGCTCTTGTCGGGGTGCCGGGAAAACCGGCATCGCGATTCACCCGCGCCTCATTTAAGTAGGCACCGCACGGCACCAGACGTAGAGGCCACGATGTCGCCCACCGAGACCGCCACCCGCACCGAGTCCGACACCTTCGGGCCGATCGAGGTTCCGGCGCATCGCTACTGGGGCGCGCAGACGCAGCGCTCGATCCAGAACTTCAAGATTGGCACCGACCGGATGCCGGCGCCCCTCGTCCACGCCCTCGGGGTGGTGAAGCAGGCTGCCGCCCTGGTGAACAAGGATCTCGGCGCCCTCGACGCGACGCTCGCCGACGCCATCGCGGCCTCGGCGGCCGAAGTGGTGGAGGGCCGCCACGACGACGAGTTCCCCCTGGTCATCTACCAGACCGGCTCGGGCACCCAGTCGAACATGAACGCCAACGAGGTGATCGCGAGCCTCGCCAACGAGCGGCTGGGCGGCCAGCGCGGCGGCAAGTCGCCGGTCCACCCGAACGACCATTGCAACCGCGGCCAGTCCTCGAACGACACCTTCCCCACCGCCATGCACATCGCGGTGGCGCGGGAGATCCAGGGGCGCCTGCTGCCGGCGCTCTCCCACCTGCACGGCGCGCTGGACGCCAAGGCCAAGGCGTTCGCGTCGATCGTCAAGATCGGCCGCACCCACCTGCAGGACGCGACGCCGGTCTCGCTGGGCCAGGAATTCTCCGGCTACGCCGCCCAGGTGGCGCTCGGCGGCTCGCGGGTCGCCGCGACCCTGCCGGGGGTCCTGGCGCTCGCCCAGGGCGGCACCGCGGTCGGCACCGGCCTCAACGCCCATCCGGAATTCGCCGACCGCTTCGCCGCCAAGGTCGCGGAGCTGACCGGGCTGCCCTTCACCTCCGCCGAGAACAAGTTCGAGGCGCTGGCCACCCACGACGCGCTGGTGTTCACGCAGGGCGCGCTCGCGGCCCTCGCCGCCGGCCTGTTCAAGATCGCCCAGGACATCCGCTTCCTCGGCTCGGGCCCGCGCTCCGGCCTCGGCGAATTGTCGCTCCCTGAGAACGAGCCCGGCTCCTCGATCATGCCCGGCAAGGTCAACCCGACCCAGTGCGAGGCGCTGACCATGGTCTGCGCCCAGGTGATCGGCAACGGCACGACGGTGAGCTTCGCCGGCAGCCAGGGCAATTTCGAACTCAACGTCTTCAAGCCGGTGATCGCCAACGCGGTGCTGCAATCGGTGCGGCTGCTCGCCGACGCGGCGGTGAGCTTCACCGACAATTGCGTCGTCGGCATCAAGGCCAACGAGGACAAGATCGCCGACCTGATGAGCCGCTCGCTCATGCTGGTGACCGCGCTCGCCCCCTCGATCGGCTACGACAAGGCCGCCGAGATCGCCAAGACCGCGCACAAGAACGGCACCACCCTCAAGCAGGAGGCCCTGCGCCTCGGCTACGTCACCGAGGCGGAGTTCGAGCGCGTGGTCCGGCCGGAGACGATGCTGGCGCCGAGCGCCGACTGATTGTTGTGTGACGTCCCGGCGCGGAGCCTCCCGCGCCGGTTACGGGAGGCGATCCGTGGCCGAGATCATCAATCTGCGCCAGATCCGCAAGGCGAAGGCCCGTGCCGAGGCCGACACGAAGGCCGAGGCCAACCGGATCGCCTTCGGCCAGACGAAGAAGGCCAAGACTCTCCAGCAGCGGCGCAAGGCCCTCGAGACCGAGCGCCACGAGGGCCATCGCCTCGCGCGGCACGAGCCGGATTCCGACCCGAACGCATGATCCGCCTCCCGTGAGCGCCGGCCTCACCAAGCACTCCGTGATGATCGCCGGCCACCGCACCAGCGTGTCCCTGGAGGATCCGTTCTGGGCGGCGCTGCGGGAGATCGCGGAGGCGCGGGGCCAGTCCGTCCAGGCTCTCATCGGGGCGATCGATGCCGGGCGCGACGGACAGAACCTGTCTTCGGCGATCCGGGTCTTCGTCCTCGAAGCCGTCCGCGCGATGCCGGAAACGTGAGCGCGTCGCGCCCTGTCCGATCTGCCGGTCCCGAATAGCTTGTGACGTGCGCGTGACAAAATCCCGCAGTCAGGAGATCCCATGGCCACCCGAGAGCCGCTGCTCAGAACAATCCCGATCGCCGAGCTGCGCCCGACGCAGATGACGGTGGGCTACCGTGAAGTGGCGGAGAAGCGGCGGCGCTGGCGGGAATACGACGGCGAGAAGAAAGAGGAGTTCCTCGGCGCCCATATGATCCCGACGCTGCTCGGGCCGAAGAAGCGCCATTACATCATCGATCATCACCACCTCTCCCGCGCCCTGCACGAGGAGGGGGTCGAGAGCGTGCTCGTCACCGTGGTGGCCGACCTGCACTACCTCGACAAGGACGCCTTCTGGACGGTGTGCGACCACAAATCCTGGGCGCATCCCTACGATGCCGAGGGCGTGCGCCAGCACTTCAAGGACATCCCGAAATCGGTCGATGCCCTGGCGGACGATCCCTACCGCAGCCTCGCCGGCGAGCTGCGCCGGGCCGGCGGCTTCGCGAAGGATACCACCCCGTTCAGCGAGTTCCTGTGGGCCGACTTCCTGCGGCGGAACATCAAGGAGAAGCGGATCGAGGGCGACTTCTCCTCCGCCCTGGAGCGGGCGATGGCGCTGGCGAAATCCAAGGACGCCGACTACCTGCCCGGCTGGTGCGGACCGGTGACCCGCCCCATCCGCTAGGGCGCCGCCGGGTCGTCGCGGTGGATCCGCCCGACCGTTTCGCGTGACGCGGCGGGCTGTCTGCCCGAAAAACGCCCCGCCCCTGGGCGAGGTTCGGGGGGGCCGCCCGCGCCCGCCCCCTCCAGCCGGACGAACAGCCCCCGCATGCCGATGCCGCGTTTCGCCCCGAGCCTCGCGCTCGCCGCCCTGCTCCTGCCCGCCGCCGCGCAGGCCCAGGATCGCGGTAGCGTCAATCCGAAGCCCCTGCCGCCCCTGGAGCATCCGGACGCGCCCTCGACGCCCGCCAAGGCGCTGTTCGGGCGCGTCACCAAGGCGGCCTCCGGGCCGGCGCACATCTACGGCTTCTATGCCAAGGGCTGCTTCTCCGGGGGTGAGGCGCTGCCGCTGGACGGTCCGAACTGGCAGGTCATGCGCCCGTCCCGCAACCGGATGTGGGGCACGCCCTACCTCGTCGATTTCATCGAGCGCCTGTCGCAGAAGGCGGCCCGGGTCGGCTGGCCCGGCCTCCTCGTGGGCGACATGGCCCAGCCCCGGGGCGGCCCGATGATCACCGGCCACGCCTCGCACCAGATCGGCATCGACGCCGATGTCTGGCTGACGCCGATGCCCGACCACCGCATGAGCCGGGCGGAGCGCGAGGAGACCTCGGCCACCGACATGGTCCGCCGCGACCGCCTCGACATCGATCCGGAGGTCTGGACGCCGACGCACCTGCAACTGATCAAGGTCACCGCCGAGCAGCCGGAGGTGGAGCGCATCTTCGTCAACGCGGCGATCAAGAAGGCGCTGTGCCGCGACGCCGCGGGCAGCCGCTGGATGTCCAAGGTGCGCCCGATGTACGGGCACAATTACCACTACCATATCCGGCTCGCCTGTCCGGCCGGCCAGGAGGATTGCCAGCCGCAGGGCGCGCCGCCGCCGGGCGACGGCTGCGACGACCTCAGCTACTGGTTCTCGGATGCGGTGCTGCATCCGAAGCCCCCGAAGGTGCCGCCGAAACCCAAGCCCGCCATGACCATGGCCGCGCTCCCCAACGCCTGCCGGGCGGTTCTGAAGGCGCCGTAGGGCGGAGGCGCGGAGGCGGGGCGGCCGCCATCGCGGGCGAGGCGACCCGTCCGCGCGCCACCCGCGCTGACGGTGGCACCGCCGAGGGGATGAGCGGCGCGGAAACGATCCGCCCGGCGAGACTGGTCGCTCGGCGCGCCGGACGCGATGTGCTAACGCCTGCGGATGCCCCGCTGGCTCTTCATCCTCTTCGCGACCGCCGTCGCCCTCTCGGTGCTGGGCAGCGTGCTGATCGTGCTCCGCAGCCCGAACAGCACGCCGCCGCCGCACGGCAGCGCCGCCCCGTTGCCGGGCCCGCAGACGCGGCCCGACGGACGGAGCCCGTGAGGCTCAGGCGGCGACGCCGGTTCCCACCGGGCAGCTGACGCCGGTGCCGCCCAGGCCGCAATAGCCCGCCGGGTTCTTGGCGAGGTACTGCTGGTGGTAGGCCTCCGCGAAATAGAACCGCTCCAGCGGCTTGATCTCGGTGGTGACGTCGGGGAAGCCGCGCGTCCGGAGCGCCTCGGCGTAGGCGTCGCGCACGGCCCGGGCCGTGGCCTCCTGGTCGGGGCCGACGGTGTAGATGCCGGAGCGGTACTGCGTGCCGACATCGTTGCCCTGGCGCATGCCCTGCGTCGGGTCGTGGCTCTCGAAGAAGGTCCGCAGCACCGCCTCCCGGGACAGCACCGCCGGATCGAAGGCCACCAGCACGACCTCGTTGTGGCCGGTCTGGCCGGTGCAGACTTCCTCGTAGGTGGGGTTCGGCGTGTAGCCGCCGGCATAGCCGACCGCCGTCACGAACACGCCCTCGGGCAGTTGCCAGAACCGCCGCTCGGCGCCCCAGAAGCATCCGAGCCCCAGCACGATCGTCTCGATGCCCGGCGGATACGGCCCCTTGAGCGGGTTGCCGTTGACGAAATGCGTCTCGGCTGTCGGGACCGGCGTCGGGCGGCCCGGCAGGGCGTCGGCCGGGGCCGGCATTTCGGGACGCTTGCGGAACGAAAACATCGGCTTGCCTTCCGGTGTCGAACTCCCGCCGATATGGGGAGGCGGAGGCGGCCAGAAAAGCGTTCGGCGGCCCGGCGACGCGAAACCTTGACGCGAGACTGGACCTCGGACGCGAATTCCGGCTTGTACCCCCGAGAGACACTGATCGAATGGCCGCTCCGAGCGGCGTTGGGAAGGGCTGATCCGCATGGAGACGGGCGGGACTGCCACGAGCCACGTGCCGGACAATGTGAAGGTGGGGTCGCAGCGGGGCGATCCGTTCGCCGCAGCCGTGCGCGCGACGCGGATGCCGATGATCATCACGGATCCGGCCCAGCACGACAACCCGATCGTCTTCGTGAACGACGCCTTCCTGACGCTGACCGGCTATACCCGGATGGAGGTGATCGGCCGCAACTGCCGCTTCCTGCAGGGTCCCGAAACCGAGGCGGAGGCCGTCGATCGCCTGCGCGAGGCCATCCGGCGGGAGGAGGACATCCGGGTCGACCTCCTCAACTATCGCAAGGACGGCTCGACCTTCCAGAACGCCCTCTATGTCGGGCCGGTGCGGGATGAGGCGGACCGGGTCGTCTACTTCTTCGCCTCGCAGTTCGACGTCAGCGAGCGCTACGCGCTGACCGCCGAGGTCGAACGGCTGAAGGGGGCGCTGGCGGAGGCCGAGGCCCGGCTCGCGGGCCGTTAGGCCGCGCCCGAGCGCCAGGGCTTCGTCATTACTTCGTCAGGGCTTCGTCAGGAAGCCGATCGGCTCGCGGCCCGGCTGGCCGAGCCAGAGCAGCACCGCGCCGAGCCCCAGGCCGATCAGGGAGGCCGGCGCCAGGGTGAGCGGCAGGCCCAGGATGTGCCAGAGCCAGGGCGCCGCCCCCTCCACGCTGCCCTGCAGGGCGCTGGCCTTGTCCTTGAACAGGGTGGCGATCACGTCGGAGAGGGGCGTCACCCGCAGGCCGTTGTTGGCGATGGAACGGGCGCCGTCATAGATCAGCGCGACGAAGCCGCCGGCCATCAGCAGGAAGCCCAGGACGCGGGCCAGGAAGCGGAACATCGCGGGGCCTTCTGAGCCTTGCCTTACGGACCGTTTGGGCTTTCGCCGGCGCGCCCGAGGGCGCCCGCCCCGGGAGTATGGGTCCGGACCGCAAGGTGCAAGCGCCAGCGGCGCGTCTGCGGCGCGGCCGGGGCGAGCGTCGATCCGCGCGGTTGCCGGGTCGCCGGGCCCGTGCCACAGGCTCGCCCCGCGGCGGCGGGCCGCGGGAGAGCGGTCGACCTTGAACGCGCGCGCGACGAATCTCGGCCTCGTGATCTTCGATTGCGATGGCGTTCTGGTGGACAGCGAGCCCCTGAGCCTCGCCTGCTTGACGGCCGGACTGAACCGGATCGGCGTCGATATCGACTTCGCCACCGTGCGGGCCCGCTTCACCGGCACCGCGATGCCCTCGATCATGGCCCATATCGCCAGCGACTACGGGGTCGCCGCCCCCGCCGGCTTCGTCGAGGCGGTGAAGGCCGAGACCCTGGCGCTGTTCGACGCGGAGCTGCGGGCGATGCGCGGCGTCGCCGAGGCGGTCGCCGCCGTGGGCCTGCCGGTCTGCGTCGCGTCGAGCAGCGACCCGGTGCGGCTGCGCCATTCCCTGACCCTGACCGGGCTGCTGCCGCTGTTCGGCGAGCACGTCTTCTCCTCGGCCCAGGTGGCACGGGGCAAGCCGTTCCCCGACCTGTTCCTGTTTGCCGCCGCGCGCATGGGCGCCGCTCCGGCCGCCTGCCTGGTGATCGAGGACAGCGTGCCCGGCGTCACGGCGGCCCGGAGCGCCGGCATGCGGGTGGCGGGCTTCACCGGGGGCGGCCATTGGGGGCACGACCCGGCGGGCACCGGCCTCGCGGAGGCCGGCGCGACCCGGATCTTCTCGGACTTCTCCGACCTCGCCGCGGTGATCGCCGCCGCCTGAACGATCCCGCCTCCCCCGAGCGCGGCCGGCACCGGATTCCTGCCAGGCGGGCACCGAAAATCGGAAGTCCGTTCCGTTGACGGTGTGCGGCGCCACGCCCATTTTCAGGGTGCCGGCCGGGCTGAACGCCCGGGCGCTCCGCCGGTCCGGCCGCGGTGATTTGAGAAGCGTAGCTTGCGCCGCGTGATCAAACGCTAAAGCACTGCGACGGCCCCGTGCCGCGCGGTCCTTCAGTCTGGAGGACATCCGATGGTCCTGCGAACACCGTCCCTTCGACACCCGCTCCTGAACGCGCCCTGCTGCCCCGCCGCCCGTCGGCGCTGTCGACGCTAGCCCCGCCGACCGTCCGCAGCAGCCCACGCGATCCGGCACGGCGATATGCCGGCCCAGGGAGTTCCCAGTCCGATGCACAGTCTCGCAGAGTTCCAGCCCGAAAACCGTCCCGATTTCGCAGACCCGGCCATCGGGCCTGCCGAACCGGCCCGGGTGATCGAGATCGGTGAGGTCACCGCCGGGATCGCCGTGCCCGAGGGGCGCGGCGTCCGGTTCTTCTCATCGGCGCGCGCGTTCGACGGTCTCGACGGCGCCGTGTTCCGCACGGCCGAGCAGGCGGCCCGGGCAGCCCGCGCGCGCATGCGTACCCCGAGCCGGCCGGCCGCGCGGGCGCATCGCCCCGCGCTGCGCCGGGCCTGACCCGCGCGCCACCCCGCGCGCTACCGGCCGCACTCGTCGCGGGTGCGCTTCAGGGCCTCCGCGAACCCGCCGAGGGCGTATTCGTCGCTCGTCGGGTTCCCGCGCAGCGAGGTGGTCTTGATCACGAGCTTGGGGTTGCGGGCGCTCATCTCCGAGACGACCCGCGCCTCCTCGGCGGGGTTCTGCAGCCAGGCATTGCCGTCCTTCACCACGAGGCCGTAGCGGCTGGCGCCGAGGTTGAGGCTCGGATCGGTGGGCGCGGCCGCGGAGCCGGGCTTGATCTGGGAGGCCGCGGGCTTCGACGGGAAGCCCAGCATCACCGCCACCTCGTTCTGGACGTTCTCGCCCTTGCGCACACTCACGAACAGATAGGCGGTGTCGCGCTTCAGGGTCTTGGGCGAGCGCGTCTGCGGCTGCGCGATGGCGTAGCAGAGCTTGTTGCGGCCGTCGCCGTTCACGAACACGTTCCAGTCGCCGAAGATCGCCACCGGCGTGGCCTGCTGCATGCCGGGCGGCGTCGCCGCCTTCTCCGCGCGCTTGGCCCGCTCGCGCCCATGCCGCCGCCCCCGGCGGCTCGGGGCCGCGTCGCCGCCCCCGGCATCCGGGGCCTGCGCCACCTCCTGGGCATGGGCCGTCGTCGCCGACAGGCCGACCCCGCCGAGCAAACCGGTGGCCAGCCCGGATGCGAGCAGGGCGAGAGCTCCGACCGGGAGCGAGCGGGAAACGCGGACCATCTTCACTTCCTGACGACGGGCGGCTCCGTCAGGAGCCGGACCGGGGATCGGGATTAGTGAAGCTTGCGTAAAACGTCGGCAAGATGGCGAGGCCGGATCTCTCGAACATCAGACCGCGCGGGCTTCCGTCGCCCGGGCTGCGATCAGTCCGGCCGGAACCGGCAGCGGCTCGACCGCCTGGCCGGCCGGGACCGCGATCGCGTCCGGCTGGGCCGGCGCGGCGCGCTTGCGGGGCGGATCGTTGTAGGGCGTGTTGTAGCCCTTGCGGACCGCGGCCCAGTAGGATTCGCGCGTCAGGCCAGACCCGGTCAACGCGGCGTCGATCATCGCCGTGGCATGCGCCGCGAAATCCGGCACGTCCTCCGGGTTAAGCCAACTCTCGACAGGCATCCTGCGAACTCCGATCCGAACGGCGAAGCTTGTAGCTGAGCGGACTTATCCAGACGCTGAACGCGCGGGTGGGCAGAGGGTTGCAATGCACAATTTTGATGGGCGCTGTGGATGACCGGGCGCCCGTCATCGGGCACGAGGCGACGGCCTCGGGGGCGCGCCGGACCGGAGTCCCTCAGGGCTTACGGACGCGGTCCGTCGTCGGATCGAGGAGACCGGGGCGCCCTCTTGGAGGCGGAGCGGCTCGCGGGACCGCCTCCAGCCCGTCTTATGCCCGGTGAGCATCGAGCCACCGGGCGCCCCGCCAGGGGTGCCGGGGAGGGCCGGGCCCCCGCGAGTCGCACAGGCTCAGCCCAGCCGCTCGATCCAGGCCTGCGCCTGCCGCCGGACGTTGTCGGGCGCGGTGCCGCCGTAGCTGGTGCGGCTCGCCACCGAGTTCGCGACGCCGAGCACCGCGTAGACCGCATCGGTGATCCGCGGCTCCGCCTCCTGCATCTCGGGCAGCGACAGCGCCTCCAGCCCGACGCCCTTGGCGGAAGCGACGCCGACGAGACGGCCGGTGACGTGGTGGGCTTGCCGGAACGGCAGGCCGAGCTCGCGCACCAGCCAGTCGGCGAGGTCGGTGGCGGTGGCGTAGCCGGAGCCGGCGGCTTGGCTGAGCACCTCGGCGTTGGGCTCCAGATCCTTCACCATGCCGGTCATGGCGGCGAGGCACAGCGACAGGGCCTGGAGGGCGTCGAACGTCCCCTCCTTGTCCTCCTGCATGTCCTTCGAATAGGCGAGCGGCAGGCCCTTCATGACGATGAGCAGGCCGGTCAGCGCGCCGATGATCCGGCCGCTCTTGGCCCGCACCAGCTCGGCGGCGTCGGGGTTGCGCTTCTGCGGCATGATCGACGAGCCGGTGGTGTAGCCGTCCGACAGGCGGACGAAGTTGAACTGGGCCGAGGTCCAGACCACCAGCTCCTCGGCGAAGCGCGACAGGTGCACCGCGCAGATCGAGGCCGCCGCGAGCGCCTCCAGGGCGAAGTCGCGGTCGGCCACCGAATCGAGCGAGTTGGCGGTCGGCCGGTCGAAGCCAAGCGCCGCCGCGGTGGCGTGCCGGTCGATCGGGAAGGAGGTGCCGGCGAGCGCCGCGGCGCCCAGCGGGCACTCGTTGAGGCGCGCCCGGGCGTCGCGGAACCGGCCCCGGTCCCGGGCCAGCATCTCGACATAGGCGAGGCAATGGTGGCCGAAGGTCACCGGCTGCGCCGACTGGAGATGGGTGAAGCCCGGCATCACCGTGCCGGCGTGCTGCAGCGCCGTCTGGCTGAGGGCGCGCTGCAGGTCGGCGGCCTGCTGGTCGAGCGAATCCAGGGTGTCGCGCACCCAGAGCTTCATGTCGGTGGCGACCTGGTCGTTGCGCGAGCGCGCCGTGTGCAGGCGGCCGGCGGCCGGCCCGACGATCTCGGTCAGGCGGCTCTCCACGGACATGTGGATGTCCTCGAGCTCGCGCTTGAACGTGAAGGTGCCGGCCTCGATCTCGTCGCGCACGGACTTGAGCCCGGCCTCGATCGCGGCCACATCCTCCGCCGGCAGGATGCCGGCTTGGCCCAGCATCGCCACATGCGCCAGCGAGCCGCGGATATCCTGGGGCGCGAGGCGCTTGTCGAACCCGATGGAGGCGTTGATCTCCTCCATGATCTCCGCCGGGCCGCTCGCGAAGCGGCCGCCCCACATCCGGTTGCTCATGTCGATCCTTCCGCGCCCTGACCGTCCCGAGGCCCGAGCCTGATGCCCGGCCGCACGCCCATCCTGGCCGGCGCGGGCGTCGCCGCGCTCGCCGTCCTCGGCCTCGCCCTATACGGGAGCGGTCTCCTGCCCGGCAACATGGGCGGCGCCCTTCAGCCCTGCGCCGCCGCAAAGCCCGCCCTCGCCCGGGTCGACGCCGCCGCGAAGGGCGAGGTCGCCGCCATGCAGGCCCTGCCGCAGGCCCGGCCCGCGCCGGACATCCGCTTCAAGGGGCCGGACGGCGCCGAGACCGGCCTCGCCGACCTCAAGGGCCGGCTGCTCCTCGTGAATCTCTGGGCGACGTGGTGTGCCCCCTGCAAGGCCGAGATGCCGGCCCTCGACCGGCTCCAGGCGCAGATCGGCGGGCCCGACTTCCAGGTCGTCGCCATCAACGTCGACACCCGCAACCTCGAGACGCCGCCGGCCTGGCTGAAGCAGGCCGGCATCCGCGACCTCGCCTTCTATGCCGATCCCGGGGGCCGCGTGCTTCCGATCATCCAGCGCGACACGCAATCGCCCGGCCTGCCGACCACGATGCTGATCGACGCGCAGGGCTGCACCCTCGGGGTGATGAAGGGACCGGCCGCGTGGTCGAGCCCGGACGGGCTGGCCCTGATCCGCGCGGCGCTGGGACGGACCTCATAGAGGTTGGCGCCATAGGGGTTACGGTCGCGCCCTTGCGCCCACCTGGGATGCGCGGCAAGGCCTGCTGCGATGACATCTCCCCACACCGCGCCGCGGAGGCGGGGCCCGCGCCCCCTCTCGATCATCCGCACGCTGCTCGCCGGCGAGGCGGTGGGCGGGCTGATCCTGATGGCGGCCGCCGCCCTGGCGCTCGTCGTCGCCAACGGGCCGTTCGCCGAAACCTACGCGCACGGGCTCCACGCGGCCCTCGGGCCGATGAGCGTCCAGCACTGGATCAACGACGGCCTGATGGCCGGGTTCTTCCTGCTGGTCGGGCTGGAGATCAAGCGCGAGGCCCTCGACGGGCGGCTGCGCACCTGGCCCGACCGGATCCTGCCCGGCTGCGCGGCTCTGGGCGGCATGGCGGTGCCGGCCGCCTTCTACGCCCTGGCCAATCTCGGCGCCGGCACCCTGCGGGGCTGGGCGATCCCGGCGGCCACCGACATCGCCTTCGCGCTGGGGGTCCTGGCGCTCCTCGGATCGCGGGTGCCGGTCTCCCTCAAGATCTTCCTCAGCGCGGTCGCCATCGTCGACGATCTCGGCGCCGTCGTGGTGATCGCGCTGTTCTACAGCTCCGGCCTCGACCTCACCATGCTGGGGCTCGCCGCCCTGGTGGTGGCCGCCCTCTACGGCCTCAACCGGGCGGGGATCGGATGGCTTCCGGCCTACGGGCTCCTCGGCCTCGTGCTCTGGGTCCTCGTGCTGCGCTCCGGGATCCACGCGACGATCGCGGGCGTGCTGCTCGCGCTCACCATCCCGATCCGGGTCAGCCCGGGCCGGCCGGAGGATGCGCTCTCGCCCCTGCACCGGCTGGAGCACGCCCTCGCCCCCTGGATCACCTACTTGGTGGTGCCGGTCTTCGGCTTCGCCAATGCGGGCGTGGACCTCTCGGGCCTCACCCCCGAGGCCCTGCTCCAGCCGGTGACGCTCGGCATCGCGGCGGGGCTGTTCCTCGGCAAGCAGGCCGGCGTGTTCGCGAGCCTCCGGCTGGCGGTGGCGCTGGGATGGGCCAAGCGCCCGGCCGGGGCCGGCTGGGGGCAGGTCTACGGGGTCGCGGTGCTGTGCGGGATCGGCTTCACCATGAGCCTGTTCATCGGCGGCCTCGCCTTCCCGGATCCGGAGCATGAGACCGCCGTGAAGCTCGGCGTGCTCGCGGGCTCGGTCCTGTCGGGGCTCGCCGGCGCGGCGATTCTGCTGCTGGCCAAGCCGCGGACCGCCACGCGATAGCGGCGTCCCGCGCACGAGGCGGGATCCGCTGCGCGGAAAAATGCGCTACCCCGCGTCGGCATGCGCTTCTATCTCGGCCTCGCCACCACCTTCCACGACCCGGCCCTCGCCCTGGTCGGGCCCGACGGCACCCTGCTCTTCGCCGAGGCGGCGGAGCGGGTCCTGCAGTACAAGCGCGCGCCGAACTGCGAGCCGGACGCCCCGGCCTTGATGGCGTCGCTGCTGAAGGACCACGTCCCGCCGGGCTCCGAACTCGTCGTCGCCTCCAGCTGGGGCCCGCAATTCACCGACTTCCTGCGTGGTCAGGCGGGCACCGGCGCCTTCGACCTCATGGCGCTGTCCGCCCACACCACGGCGCTCAACCGCTCCTTCGTGCCCGAGCAGGCCGAGCGGGTGTTCATCGCCGACCTCCACGGCGCGCAGGAGCGGGCCGGCCACGGCACCCTGCTGGCCCTGAACCAGGAAGCCCGGATCACCGGCGCGGCGCCCCGGGCGACCATCGCCGGGCAGCGGCGCTACCCGCACCACCTCTGCCACGCCGCCTACGGCCTCTGGGGCAGCCCCTTCGACACGGCCACGGCCCTGGTGGTCGACGGCATGGGCGAGACCGGCGCGGCGGCGATCCACCGCCTGGAGGGCGGCCGGATCACGGAGCTGCGCCGCCATCGCGGGCGCGGCTCGCTGGGGTTCCTGTACGGGCTGATCACGGATCTCGCCGGCTTCGACCAGGTGAAGGGCGAGGAGTGGAAGATCATGGGGCTCGCCCCCTACGGGCGGTCCGATCCGGATCTCGCCGCGCTGCTCGGCCGGCTCTGCACGGTCGAGGGCCACCGCCTGCGCTATGCCGACGCGGAGACGATCCGCTCCGTGGCCGCGGAGATCCGCGCCCGCCGCCCCGCGGACGCCCTGGAGACCGGCTGGGCCGATCTCGCCCGCTGCGGCCAGGATCTTTTCGGCACCCTCATGGACGCGCTGGTGGCCGAAGCCTACGCCCTGGCGCCCACCGAAAACCTCGTGATCGCCGGCGGCTGCGGGCTGAACTCCTCCTACAACGGCCGGGTGCTCGGCCGCTCCGGCTTCACCCGCCTGCACGTGCCCTCCGCCCCGGCGGATGACGGCAACGCCGTGGGCGCCGCGTGGCTCGCCTACGCGGAGGACCATCCGGACTGGGCGGGACCGCCGCACGCGCAGCGCCCGCTGACCCCCTATCTCGGCTCGCGGGTCTCCACCGGCCCGATGGAGCGGCTCGCCGAGCAGGAGCCCCGCGCCAAGCGCGTCGGCCACGCGGAGGCGACACGCGCGGCGGCGCGGATCCTCGCCGAGGGCGGCCTCGTCGGCTGGGTGCAGGGCCGGGCGGAGTTCGGGCCCCGGGCGCTCGGCAACCGGTCGATCCTGGCCGATCCGCGGCCGGAGGGCGCCAAGGACGCCCTCAACGCCAAGGTGAAGTACCGGGAGGCGTTCCGGCCGTTCGCGCCGTCGATCCTGGCCGAGGCCGGGCCGGACTGGTTCGAGGATTACGCCGACAGCCCCTACATGGAGCGCACCCTGGTCTGGCGCGAGGCGGTCCGGGCCCGGGTTCCGGCCGTGGTCCACGCGGACGGGACCGGCCGGCTCCAGAGCGTCACGGCGGCGCGGAACCCGGCCTACGCGGCCCTGATCGGCGCCTTCGCGGCGATCACCGGCGTGCCGATCCTGCTCAACACGAGCTTCAACGTGATGGGCAAGCCGATCCTCCACGGCGCGGAGGACGCGATCCTGATGTTCTACACCACCGGCCTCGACGCCCTCGTGGTCGAGGATTGGCTGGTGGTGAAATGAAAAGCGCCGCGCCCCCGGGGGACGCGGCGCCGGTCGCGCGACCGCGCGGATGCCTTACTCGCAGACCTCGACGCGGCGGTAGGTGAACTCGCCGTCGCCGAGCCATTCCTTGCGGCGCTCGTAGTGGCAGATCGGGCCGCGGCGCTCGCGCACCACGATGGTCTCGGGCTCCTCGACCACGACGCGGCGCGGGCGGTACTCCGGCGGGGGCGGCGGGGGCGGCGGGTTCGCGCCGTTGACGAGGGCGCTGCCGACCATGCCGCCGACGACGCCGGCCGCGAGGCCGCTTACGATGGCACCGGTCTGGTCGCGGGCGGTGGCCGGGGCGACCGCCCCGAGCACCAGGGTCGCCGCGAGGGCTGCGGCCCCAGCGCGAATCATCGTGAAGGAACCGTTCAAGGACACGCGAAAGATCTCCCGTTCGTGTTGAGGACGATCCAACACCGGGAGGATTAAGAATCCCCGAAGTGGGCCAATTGAATTGTGTGCCGGATATGGCATCGGCCCGTCCGAAGTTCCTGGGCGGAGGCGCGCAGGGCCCGCCTCCGCCGGCCGGCTACTTCGCCTTGTCGGCGATGCCCTTCAGGCCGGCCTCATAGACGCCCGCGATGGCCTCTTCCGCTTTCGCGTCGGGGGCGCCCTTGGCCTTGAACGTCCCTTTCCAGGTCACCTTGGAACCGCTGCCGGCCTTCGCGACCATGATCGTGGAATGATAGTCCGTGACGGGCAGCGGGCCTTCCAGGATGGTGTAGGTGTAGTCCATCTTGGTGTCGTTGCGGGATTCCTCCTCCTCGACGATCGTCCCGCCACCCTTCAGGCTGAGCGTCCGGACCGCCTTGCCGCCCTTCTTCGACAGGGCGCATTTCTCGATCACCGGATGCCAGTCGCCGATCCCGCAGAACCCGCCGATCGTCTTCCACACGGCTTCGGGCGACGCGGCCACATCCACCGACTTGGTGACGTCCAGGGCCCAGGCCGGCCCCGCCGCCCCGAGGCAGATCGCGGCGGCCGCCAACAACATACGCTTCATCAGTCGCTTCCTCCCGCTCGACGCTCGATTTCCCGGCGTCCGAGTCAGGCCCAAACCAAGAGCGACACGCCCACGTTGCAAGGTCGACTTTAGTCCAAGACGCGGCCGAAAAATTCTGCCCCGGCCGCGCTGCGGGCCATCCGGTGCACCGCGTCCCCCGCGGGCTCGGATGTCAAAGCAGACCGTCGAGGGCCCCGATCACGACCGTCGGCGCCGAATCCATGTACTCGTCGGGCAGGCCCTTGCGGTTGACCCAGGCGGTCCGGAACCCGAAGACCCCGGCCCCCGCCACGTCCCAGCGGTTCGACGAGCAGAACAGCACGTCGCCCTGCCCCACCGCCAGCCGGGTCAGGGCGATCCGGTAGGCGTCGGGATGGGTCTTGAACACCTGCGCGTCGTCCACCGAGAGAACCGCGTCGAGGTGGTCGGCCAGCCCCGCCGAGGCCACCGCCCGGTCGACCATGGCGGCGTTGCCGTTGGTGAGCACCGCCGTGCGGATCCCGTGCTTGCGCAGGGCCGCCAGCACGCCCGGCACCTCCGGATAGGCATCGAGGTCGCGGTAGGCGTCGAGGAGCCGCTCGCGCAGGCCGGGATCGACCTGCGGGTGGACCGCCAGGGCGTAGTCGAGTGCCCGCACGGTGAGGTCCCAGAAGGCCGCGTACTGGCCCATCAGCGACAGGGTCCAGCTGTATTCGAGCTGCTTGTTGCGCCAGACCTCGGAGAGGTGGGCGGCGTCCGGCCCCACCGCCTCGGCGTATCGCTGGACCGCGGCGTTCACGTCGAACAGGGTGCCGTAGGCGTCGAACACCGCGGCCTTCACGCCCGCGAGGGGTCCTGATGCGTCGGTCATGGTGTTCCTCACTCGGTGCTCTCGCCCGATCTGGGGCCGGACCCGCGCTGCGGCGAGCCCGGCCGGGTCACTCAGGCCCGGCGCAGGCGCAGGCCGAACAGGTGCAGAAGGCCCGCCAGCAGGCCGCCATAGACCAGCGCTCCCACGAGCCCCAGCACCGCCAGGACGACGAGGTCGCGCCCGTGCGGGAGGGCCGGCACCAGCGCCTGGACGAGTCCCTGGCCGTAGACGGCGACTGCCGCCAGCCCGAGGCAGGCCAGGGCCACCCCGGCGACGGTGAGGCCGAGCGTGCGCCCCGGCGCCGTCCAGTTCCGGCGCTTGGCCAGGACGAGCAGCAGCAGCAGGTTCACCCATTGGCTGACCGCGGTGGCGAGCGCCAGCCCGGTGACGCCGTAGGGGCCAGTCAGCCAGAGCTTCAGGACCACGTTGACGCCGATCGCCGTGAGGGAGGCCCAGAGCGGCGTCTTGGTGTCCTGGCGGGCGTAGAAGCTCGCCACGGCGCTGCGCACCAGCACCACCGCCGGCAGCGCCAGCCCGTAGGCCGCCAGCACCGAGGCCGCCCGGGCCGCATCCTCGGCGCTGAAGGCGCCGCGCTGGAACAGGGCCGCCATGATCAGGCCCGGGATGGTCAGGAAGGCCACGGTGAACGGCGCCGACAGGGCCAGGGAGAAGCCCGCGGCCCGGTTCTGCGCCGCGTGGGCCCCGGCCACGTCGCCGGCCGCGATCCGGCGGCTCATCTCCGGTAGCAGGACGGTGCCGGCCGCGATGGCGATGACGCCGAAGGGCAGCTGGTAGAGCCGATCGGCGTAGTAGAGCGCCGAGACCGCCCCGGTGGGCAGCCAGCTCGCGATGATCGTGTCGGCGAAGGCCGCGATCTGGAAGCCGGCCGAGCCGACCACCGCCGGACCGAGCACCGTGAAGAAGCGCTTCAGCGCCGGATCGAGGCGCGGCACCGCGAGGTCCGGCATCACCCGGACCCGGCGGCAGCCCCACCAGAGCAGGCCGAACTGGAGCACGCCCGAGACGGCGACGCCCCAGGCGGCGGCGTAGGCGGCGTTCGGGAACAGGAAGCTCACACTCAAGGCCGCCAGCATGGCGAGGTTGAGCAGGACCGGGGCGCCCGCCGCCACCGCGAAGTGCCGGTGGGCGTTCAGGATGCCCGACAGCAGCGTCACCAGCGTCATGAACAGCAGGTACGGGAAGGTGATGCGGGTCAGCGCCACGGCGAGCTGGAAGCGCTCGCCGTCCTCGGCAAAGCCCGGCGCCAGGGCGTGGACCACCCAGGGCATGGCCGGCAGGGCGAGATTGAGCAGCACGAGCTGCACGATCAGCATCAGGGTGAAGACGCGGTCGGCGAAGCGGTGCGCCGCCCCGGGCTCGCCGGCCTCCGCGAGCCCGGCATAGGCCGGCACGAAGGCGGTGTTGAACGCGCCCTCGCCGAAGATCGCGCGGAAGTGGTTCGGGAGCCGGAAGGCGACCACGAAGGCGTCGGCCATGGGCCCGGCGCCCATCACGGCGGCCATCACCACGTCGCGGGCGAAGCCGGTGACGCGGGAGACCAGCGTCCAGCCGCCGACGGACAGGATGGAGCGGATCATGGGGCGGGGCGCTGCCGGGATGGTGTCTCCCACCGCGGAGGCGGATAGGCGCGCCCTGGGAACGTCGCGGAGGTCGCTGGGAGGGAAATGGCCGGACCCTTTGCACCGGGTCATCCGGCGTCGGGCGCATCAAGAGCCGGTTTCCGCCGCCACCTCAAGGGTGCCGCGGACACAAAGCCCGCGGCACCGGGGAAACGCCTCAGCGGGTCGCCTCGGCGTACATCTTCTCGACGTGCTCCCAGTTCACGAGGTTCTCGATGAACGCCTTGAGGTAGTCGGGCCGGCGGTTGCGGTAATCGATGTAGTAGGAGTGCTCCCACACGTCGACGCCGAGGATCGGCTTGGCGCCGTGGACCAGCGGGTTCTCGCCGTTCGGGGTCTTCATGATCGCGAGCTTGCCGTCCTTGACGGCGAGCCACGCCCAGCCCGAGCCGAACTGGCCGACGCCCGCCTGGATGAAGTCCGCCTTGAACTTCTCGGCACCGCCGAGATCCTCGTCGATCTTCTTGGCGATCGCGCCGGGGATCGCGCCGCCGCCATTCGGCTTCATCCACTGCCAGAAATGGATGTGGTTGTAGTGCTGGCCGGCGTTGTTGAAGAGCGGCTGATTCGTGTTGTAGGCGGCCTTGACGATCTCCTCGACGCTCTTGCCCTGGAGATCCGTGCCCTCAAGCAGCTTGTTGCCCGTGTCGACATAGGCCTTGTGGTGCTTGTCGTGGTGGAACTCGAGGGTTTCCTTCGACATGTACGGCCCCAGCGCGTCGTAGGCGTAGGGCAGTTCCGGCAGGGTGAAGGTCATCGCGTCTTTCTCCGCTTAGCAGGGGGCGGCCTCGTCCCCGGCGGGGGTCCCGAGTCGAGAGCCCGCTAGGTAAGTCGGCGACCGCGGGACGGCAACGCCGTTCGGCCGCAGCGCGGGACGTTCCGTCGATCCCGAAGCCGCGGCGGCGGATCGGTCCGCGCGGCGGATTGCCGGGTGAGATCCGGACTATTCCGCTTTCCCGGACAATCTCAGCTCCGAGTTTTGCAATATGACCGGTAGGCCTTACTGTGCGACCGCCTTGAGTGCCGGCCGTCAGCCGGCCCGTGTCTAGAGAGTATCATGATCGCTGCGCTGTTCGCGCTCGCCGCCGCCATGATCATCGGGGGCTGCGCCGCCGTGATCCAGGGCTTCCCGTACGTGCGTCTGGAGAGCGGGCTCGCGATGGTGATCGCGGGGTCTGTGGCGGCCTCGTCGGGTGCGGTCCTCCTCGGCCTCGGCGTGGTGGCCCTCGGTTTCCGACGGGTCGAACGGGCGATCGGGCGGGGTCCGATGGCCGGCGCGCGGGAGGCCACCGCGGGCGCCGCACCGACCATGTCCCCCGACGAGGGCCGGATCCGGCTGCCGCCGGTCCTGCCGGCGGCGCCCGCCTTTATCGTGCCTTCGGTGGTGGAGCCGGCCTTCGACCCCGAGCGCCCCCGGATCGAGCCGAACCTGGAACTTCGGGCCGACGAGGCCCGCACGCCCGTCGCGGGTCCCTCGTTGGCCGAGGTGGAGAGACCCGTTCCGGCCGAGCCGCCGCCGCTGCATGTGGCGCCTCCCGTCCACGTGGCCGAGCCGATCCGCGCACCCGCGCCGGAAGCCCCGAAGGCCGAAGCCGCGCTCGCGCCCGACGACGACCTGTTCGCCGCCCCCGAGCCGCCTCCGGAATCCCGGTCGGAGGAGCCCCATAAGGGACCGCAGGAGGGACCGCAGGAGGAGACACCCGCCCTGCGCCCGAGCCTCGACACTCCCCCCGAGCCCGAGCCGGCTCCGAAGCCCGCCACGCGCACCGTGGTGGGGCGCTACGCCTCGGGCGGCAACACCTACGTGATGTTCGAGGACGGCTCGATCGAGGCGGAGACGCCGCAGGGCCGCTTCACCTTCGGGTCGCTCGACGAGCTGAAGGCCTTCGTGGATGGCGGCGGCGAGGCCGGGACCCGCGGCGCGGCCTGACCCCCGCGTCCGCGCGCGCGCAGCGCAGCGACCCAGGGCCGCGCGCCGTCTGCGGGCGCGGTGCGCTGCTCGATGGCCCCGTCCCCCGCAAGGACGGTGACCTGTCCGAGCCAGCGGCGGGGACGCGGCCTCACACCAGCGGGTTGAGGCTGTCGTTGCGCGGCGGGATCGGCGCCCGCATCGTCAGGGCGAAACCGCCGGGGGCGTAGTCGGTCGTCACCTCGGCCTGGACCTGGGTGATCAGGACGCGTTGCAGCAGGCGCGACCCGAAACCCTGACGGCTCGGCGGCGAGACGGGGGGACCGCCCGTCTCACGCCAGGAGAACCGCAGGATCCCGGCCGGTCCGCCGGGCTCCAGCGACCATTCCACCGCCACCCGCCCGGTGCGGTTCGAGAGCGCCCCGTACTTCGCGGCGTTGGTGGTCAGTTCGTGGATCGCCATGCCGATCGGCACCGCGATCTCGGAGGGCAGGTCGATCGCCGGCCCGTCGAGGCTGATGCGGCCCTCGGCGCCGCCGTCCGGCGCCACCTCCGCGTAGGGCTTCAGCTCGTTGCGCAGGAGGTTGGCGAGGGACGCCATCTGCCACGTGTCCTCGGTGAGGACCGAGTGCGTGTGCGCCAGGGATTTGATGCGCCCGACGAACGCCTCGTAGAAGCTCTCGATGCTCGACGCCGTCCGCGCCGTGGAGCCGACGATGGCCTGGACGGTGGCCAGCGTGTTCTTCACCCGGTGATGCAGTTCCCGGATCAGCAGGCTCTGGCGCTCCTCCGCGACCCGGCGGTCGGTCACGTCCGCCACGACGCCGATCAGGCGGCGCGGCAGGCGGCCGGGGGCGTCGCGCTCGAACCGCCCGGCCATGTCGATCGTGCGCCACACGCCGTCGGACTTGCGCCGGATCCGGCCGCTGATGTGGAGATCGCCGTCCTCCCGCAGCGCCTTGGAGATCGCCCGGCGGACCGCGGGACGGTCTTCGGGATGGAGGATGTCGTTGAGGAACTCGGTCTTGCCGATCGTCCCGTCCTCGGGCGTGTGCCCGAAGATCTCGTACATGTGCTCGTTCTCCCAGATCGCCTGATCCTCGAGCATGTGCCACTCGAAGATCCCGAGCTTGGCGACCGTGGTCGCGACCCGCAGGCGCTGGTCGCGGGACAGGATCTCGTCCCGTGCCTCGACCCGTGTGGTGATGTCCTGGATGACGCCGACCATACTGGCCGGTCTGCCGTCCGGGCCCGGCACGGCCTGCCCCCGCACCCGCAGGATCACGGAGCGCCCCGCCACCGTCGTGGCCGTGTCGAACTGATAGGGCTCGTCGGTTCCGGCCGCGTCGTCGATGAGCGCGCTCAGGCGGGTGAGTTCCGCCTGCGACAGGCCGGTCTTGAGCGCCTCCCACGAGACGGAGCGACCCGGCGGCCGGCCGAGGATCCGGGCGGCGCGGCGCGACAGGGTGAGAAGGCCCGTCGCCCGGTCCCAGCGCCATTCCCCGAGCCCGGCGGCCGCCAGCGCCTCCCGGTTCGCCTCGGAATGGGCGGCCGCATCCACGTCGACCGCCTCGACAACCAGGGTCAGGCCTGCGCGCCGGACCCGCACGTCGAGGGAGGTGCCGTCCGAGCGGCGCCAGAACTGGAGGCCGTCCCGGAGCCCCTCCGGTCCCTCGGTCAGGAGATCGGTGGCCGGCCGCCCGGGCAGGGTGCCCTGCGGCCAGCCGAGGAGATCGTGCAGCGCCCGATTGGCGGCAGCGATCGTCGCCTCGTCCGCCGACAGCACGACGAGGCCGATCGCGGCGTCGTCGAAGCCGGTGCGGGACGGGTCCGCCGCCGCCGGGTCCTGCCCCACCCTCTCATTCACTCGGAAGAATCCTCGAACGTGCCGTGGCACGCTCCCGCCGGAGATGAACCCCGCCCCGCGATCCGCAACCGCGGCGGGACTTCAGGATGGCGATCGAGCGTGACTGTGGCAAGGCGTTCCGCTCCGCCTGCGGCGACCGGGCGCCCGGGCGGCGCGATCGAGGCCGGTCTCAGCGCGGATGCCGGGCGAATTCCAGGTAGGTGGGCCGCCGCCCCGCGTCCAGCGCCTTGGCCTCGTAGCGCGTGCCGGGCCAACCCGGGAAGGGCTGCGTCCAGTCCTGCGCCCCCCGTGCCGTCCAGGTGAGGTCCGGGCAGCGCGCGGCCCGGACCAGCGTCCAGCCGGCGTAGTCGTCGATGTCGCTGGCGAAGCGGAACAGGCCGCCATCCTTCAGCACCCGGCCGATCTCGGCGAGCGAGGCATCGGAGACGAAGCGGCGCTTGCGCTGCCGGCGCTTGGGCCAGGGATCGGGATAGAGCAGGTAGACCCGATCGAGGCAGGCATCCGGCAGGCGCGCCAGGAGGGCGGTCACGTCCGCGTCGCGGATGCGGACGTTGCGCAGACCCTGCGCCTCGATCGCCGCCAGCAGCTTGACCACACCGTTCACGAAGGGCTCGGCGCCGATGATGCCGACGGTCGGCTGCGCGGCCGCCTGGGCGGCGAGGTGCTCGCCGCCGCCGAAGCCGATCTCCAGCCAGAGCGCCTCGGGCGGCGCCGCCATCGCGGGAAACAGCGTCCGCGGATCGAGGGGCCGGTCGTCCGGCGGCAGGTCGATGCGCAGGGCCGGCAGAAGCTCGGCGAGCCGGCGCTCCTGCTGGCCGCGCAGGCGCTTGCCCTTGCGCCGGCCGAAGAAGGCGCGCTCCAGCTCCTCGGCCGGCGGTGCGGCGCGTCCAGACGTGTCAGACATGGTCACGGTGCGCCGTCGAAGGGCTTGCGCATCTCAGCGGGGTTGCTCGGCGGCGTGGGACCTTCGTCCCGTGCCGGTGTCTCGCGCCGTCGGTCCGGGGGCCGCGGGCAAGCCCGGATCCGGGATCGCCGTCCCGACGCGGATCCGGATCCGCCGTCGCGTCTGGATGCGGGCTCCGCGGGGCGGCCCCGGATGACGGAGCGGTTGCCGGCCCGAGCCGGCCACCGGTCGGACCCAGGCGTGCGCGGCGCCGATCGCGGTGGGTGTGCGTCCGGCGCAGGCCTCGGACGACACCGGAACCGGCGCTGCCCCGAACCCGCTCCGCGGGTCCGGGGCGATTCCGTCCTCAGGCGAGGGCGGACTTCAGCTTGCCGGCGAGGTCGGTCCGCTCCCAGGAGAAGCCGCCATCGGCCTCCGGGGCGCGGCCGAAATGGCCGTAGGCCGAGGTGCGCGCGTAGATCGGCTTGTTGAGGCCGAGCGCCGTGCGGATGCCGCGGGGCGACAGGTCCATGGCGTCCATCAGCACGGCTTCGAGCTTGGCCTCGTCCACGTTCCCGGTGCCGTGCAGGTCCACGTAGATCGAGAGCGGCTTCGAGACGCCGATCGCGTAGGCGAGCTGGATCGTGGCGCGGCTGGCGAGGCCCGCGGCCACCACGTTCTTGGCGAGGTAGCGCGCCGCGTAGGCCGCCGAGCGGTCGACCTTCGTCGGATCCTTGCCGGAGAACGCGCCGCCGCCATGCGGGGCCGCGCCGCCGTAGGTGTCGACGATGATCTTGCGGCCGGTGAGGCCGGCATCGCCGTCCGGACCGCCGATCACGAACTTGCCGGTCGGGTTCACGTGCCAGGCCGTGCCCTCGTTGACCCAGCCCTGCGGCAGGGCCTTGAGGATGTAGGGCTCGACGATGGCGCGCACGTCCGCGGAATCGAGGGACTCGTCGAGGTGCTGCGTCGACAGCACGATCTGCGTGACCTCGACCGGGCGGCCGTTCTCATAACGGACCGTGACCTGGCTCTTGGCGTCGGGCCCGAGCTTGGCGGCGTCGCCCTGCTTCGCCTTGCGGGCGTCGGCGAGATCCTTGAGGATCTTGTGGGCGTAGAAGATCGGCGCCGGCATCAGCTCGGGGGTCTCGTCGGCGGCGTAGCCGAACATGATGCCCTGGTCGCCCGCGCCCTCGTCCTTGTTGCCGGCGGCGTCCACGCCTTGGGCGATGTCGGCCGACTGGGCGTGGAGGTAGATGGCGACGTCGTTGTTCTTCCAGTGGAAGCCCGACTGCTCGTAGCCGATATCCTTCACGGCCTCGCGGGTCAGGGCCTCGAGGTCCTTGAAGGTGACCGAATCGGGCCCGCGCACCTCGCCGGCGATGACGATGCGGTTGGTGGTGGCGAGGGTCTCGACGCCGAGCCGTGCCTCCGGCATCGCCGCGAGATAGGCGTCGACGACGGTGTCGGAGATTCTGTCGCAGACCTTGTCGGGGTGCCCCTCGGACACGGACTCGCTGGTGAACAGATAGTTTGAGCGCGGCATCAGACGGCCTCGGTTTCAGAGGTACGCCGTCGCGATCGCGGCGTTAGACCCTTCATGGGGCGGGCGTTCTCGCACCCGAGCAGTGGACGGTCAAGATGGAGGAACGAACGGATCCGCTATAACGAACGAAACGACCGAAAGAACGGCCGCCCCGGGGATCCCGCCGCGGCCTCAACCGCCGATCTTGCTCTCCAGGGCGCGGATGGCGTCGGCCACGTCGCGGCGCGCTTCCTCGGAGAAGTTTTCGGTGATGTGACGGCCCACGATTTCGGCCAGCCCCTTCAGGCCGCCATCCGACAGGGCCGATTGCTCGCGCTCGCCGAAGCCCGGCGCGACGAAGTCATCGTTCCGGGGCATGCCTTTGAAGAAGTAATCCATCGGCACGCCGGTCATCCGCGAGAAGATATCGAGATGGACGGCGCTGATCCGGTTGGTGCCCTTCTCATACTTCTGGAGCTGGGCAGCAGACATACCGAAGCTCTGCGCGACGCGGCGCTGTGTGAGCGACGCCTTCCGGCGCTGCTCGGCGATGCGTTGCCCGACATAGACGTCGCGCTGATCGGTCTTCTGGCCCGCCATGAAGTGCTCGTCCACCCCCGCCATGAATCCTGGCAGCAAAGCTTAGCGCGGCCCTCGGTACTTGTCACCGGCAGGCGGTCACCGTGGCGGACGATTTGCGCGCGGCTCCGCGGCCGGAGAGAATTGCAAGACGCGAAAACTTGGCGTCCCCGGCAGGGCTCGAACCTGCGACCCCAGGTTTCATACCACTTCGGCTTTCGCCGCCGCGTCCCGAAGGCTCGCGTTCGTGGCCTGGACTATCCCTTCACCGTGGGCTGGATCGCCTCCAGCCGTTAGGTGCCGCCCGTCTAGTCTCTACACCTTCCCGCCGGGGCACCGTCGGGCTTGGCTCGGGATCGGCAGAGCATCGGACGCCTGAGCGCCGATGCCGGAAGCTTTCCCCGACTTTGAGCGGATCCGCCGCGTGGTTTCCCGACGCGACGCCCAATTGAACCTGCTTAGGAAACCTGTGCTCTGTCCAGCTGAGCTACGGAGACAACCGCGTGCTCCATAGCATTCTCCCCGTCCGAGGCCAACCGCGCCCGGTGGAAAGGCGGACGGCCGGGGCTCGCGGCCTCGGGGGTGTTCCATGGGCGGGATCACGGGCTGGGAGAGACAGCGGAGCGCGGCAGCGGCGCGGGTGGTGCGCGCGGGGATGCGCGCGGCGGTGCGCGCGGTCGTGCTCACGGCCTCCCTCGCCGCGACGCCGGGCGTCCTGCCGGTCCGGGCCGCCCCGCGGACCAGCCTGTCCGAATGCATGGCGGGGCCGGCGCGCGTCGAGGTCATCGCGGGGATCGGCCCCCGGGGGGAGATCCGCCTCGCGTCGGGCGTCCGTGCGGTGCCGGACTCGCTGCGGTGGCCGGACGCGCCGGAGGCCGCATCCGCGGCCCAGGCCTGGCTGGAGGCCCGGCTGGGCGCCAGGGTCACGATGATTCCGCGCGGGCAGCCCGACCGCTGGGATCGGGTGCGGGCCGATCTCCTGATCGCGGAGGGTGAGGAGGATCTGGCGGGCGGCCTCATCGGGGCGGGCCTCGCCGTCGCGGACGCGAACGAGGCCGATTCGCTCTGCCGCCCCGCCCTGCGCCTCATGGAGGCGGCGGCCCGCGCGCGCAGGCTCGGCCTCTGGCGCGCGCCGCTTCCAGGGGCGCAGGACGGCCCGGCGCTCCGGGCGAAGGCGGGGCATTTCGTCGTCGTGGAGGGGCGCATCCGCCATATCGGCGAGCGGGGCGCGCGCACCTATCTCGATTTCGCGGCCCGGGGCACGGACGGGCTCACGGTGACGGTATCGAAACGCACTTGGCGAATGATGCGCGCCCGTGGTTTGAGTGCGGCCTCGCTCGAAGACCGGCGCGTGCGGGTGCGCGGCCTCCTCGAGGTCCGGCGCGGCCCGACCTTGGAGGCCGCCATCGACGGGATCGAGGTTCTGGACGAGGCGGACCGGCCGGAGGCCGGTCCGGACAGGGAACGGGAATTGCGGCGCTGATCGCGATGGGCGGGATCACGGGTCACATCATCGGGGCGTGCGTCCACGGGGCGGGACGCCGCCCGCGCGGTGCGGCGGCGCTCGGCGGGCTCGCCCTGTTGCTCGGCGCCTGCGTCGCCGACCAGACCGAGGCGACCGTGCGGCCGGCCGTGGTCCGGGTGCCCGCGGAGGCGCCGCGCACGACGGGCCGCGAGCGCGCCGCGGACGCCGACCACCTCAAGCTCGTGGCCTCCTTCGGGGGCGAGGCGCGGGCGCCCAACGTGATGCGGCTGCTCACGGAGGTGACGGACCGCCTCGTGCGGGCCAGCGACCGGCCCGATCAGAGCTACACGGTGACGCTCCTCGATTCGCCGGTGGTCAACGCCTTCGCGCTGCCGAACGGGCGGCTCTACGTGACCCGCGGCCTCGTGGCCCTGGCGAGCGATACCTCCGAGGTGGCCGCCGTCCTGGCGCACGAGATGGCCCACGTGACCCTCAACCACGCCACGGCCCGCAGCGAGCTGGAGCTGCGCTCGGCGCTCGTCAGCCGGGTCGTGGCCGACGTGCTGAACGATCCCGATACCGGCGCGCAGCTCCAGCACCAGTCCCGCTTCGCCCTGGCCCGGTTCTCCCGCGAGCAGGAACTGGAGGCGGACGCCACCGGCGTGCGCACCCTCGCCAAGGCCGGCTACGATCCGTTCGCGGCCGGGCGCTTCCTCACCGCCCTCAGCCGCTCGACGGGGCTGAAGGCCGGCAGCGCCAACGCGCCCGACATGCTGGCGACCCATCCGGGCACGGCCGAGCGCATCACCCAGGTCACCCGGGCGGCCCGCCGCATCGGCGCGCCGGGCATCGGCACCGACGACCGCGCCACCTACCTCGCGGCGGTGGACGGCCTCGCCTACGGCGACAATCCGCGCGACGGCGCGGTGCGCGGGCACCGCTTCATCCATCCCGGCCTCGGTATCGCCTTCGAGGTGCCGGAGGGCTTCACCCTGGAGAACACCCGCTCGGCGGTGCTCGGGACGACCCAGGACGGCAGCCGGCGCCTGCTGTTCGACCAGATCGAGGCCAAGGAGGGCCAGCCCCTCGACGCGGTGCTCAAGGCGAGCTGGAACGACGCCTTCGACCCGGCCGGCTTCGAGACCCGGGAGGTCGGCGGCCACCCGGCGGCCTTCGCGCTGTCGCGGGGGAAGGAGTGGACCTTCCGCCTCGCGGCGATCCGGATCGGCGATTCGACCTACCGGATGATCATGGCCGCCAAGGGCACCGCCGATCCCGACCCGGCCTTCCGCCGCTGGACCGCGACCCTCGTCGCCGTGTCGCCGGACGAGGCGGTCCTGCGTCCCCTGCGGCTGCAGGTGGTCCAGGCGATGTCGGCCAATGCCGAGGATCTCGCCCGCCGCATGGCGGTGCCCGACCGGGCGCTCGACCGGTTCCTCGTCCTCAACGGCCTGGAGCGCGGCGCCGCGCTGGTGCCGGGTCGCGGCTACAAGATCATCGTGGAATAGCCGCCCTGCGCGGCGGCGGCTTGTGCGTTCGCCCGGCCCGGACATCCTGCCGGGGTCGTTCAGGGAGAGCGCCGTGATTCGATTCTTCTACAATCTCAGCCCCAACCCCATGAAGGTCGCCCTCTGCCTCGAGGAGATGGGGCTGCCCTACGAGCCGGTGCCGGTCGATACCCGCAAGGGCGAGCAGTTCGATCCCGCCTACACGGCGGTCAACCCGAACGGGAAGGTGCCGGCGATCGTCGACGGCGACGTGACCGTGTTCGATTCGAACGCGATCCTGATGTATCTGGCGGGCAAGACCGGCCGGTTCCTGCCGGAGGGCGAGCCGGTCCGCGGCGAGATGCTGTCGTGGCTGATGTTCGTGGCCACCGGCATCGGGCCGTTCTCCGGCCAGTGCGTGCATTTCCGCCACTTCGCGCAGGACGGGGGCGCCTACGCCACCGAACGCTACACCTTCGAGGCGCGCCGGCACTGGGGCATCCTCGACCAGCGCCTCGCCGACCGCACCTACGTGCTGGGCGACACCTACACGATCGTCGACATGGCGGTCTGGGGCTGGGCCCGGATGGTGCCGTTCATCCTCGGCGAAGGCGCCTTCGGGGACCTGCCCAACGTCAAGCGCCACCTCGATGCGCTCAACGCGCGGCCGGCCGCGCAGGCCGCCGAGGCGCTGAAGGGCCGCCACGCCTTCAAGGCCGAGATGGACGACGAGGCCCGGAGCTTCATGTTCCGCGCCGTGAACAGCGCTGCCTGACGCTCCGCCGGATCCGACCGCTCCCTTCGCCTCAGGGCGCGGGAGCGGTCACCGTGAGCATCGGCAGGGTGACGGAGAGCGTGCCGGTCGGTGTCCGCTCGGTACCGAGCGTCAAACAGGCGGCGAGGCCGAGACACAGGGCGAGACCGATCAGCGAGGTCTCGAAGCCACGATAGACCCAATCCATGACGGTCCCCGTTCGCGAGGGACCGTCAGGATGCGCTCCACCGGTTAACGGATCTGTGCGCCGGCACGCATCCGCTGACCAGCGCTTACCAGCCGGATGCGACGAGGGCGGCCCCGGCGGCGATCAGGCCGACGCCCATCCAGGCGGCGAGGCTGAGGGTTTCGCCGAGCAGGGTGGCGCCGAGGATCGCCACCAGCACGACGCTGAGCTTGTCGATCGGCGCGACCCGGGCGGCGTCGCCCAGCGACAGGGCCCGGAAGTAGCAGAGCCACGACGCCCCGGTGGCGAGCCCCGACAGGGTGAGGAAGACGAGGCTGCGGCCGGAGATCTGCGCGAGGCCGCCGGCCTGCCCGGAGCCGACGACGATCGCCCCGGCGAAGACCAGGATCACGGCGGTCCGCACGAAGGTCGCGACATCCGACTGGACGCCCGAGACCCCGACCTTGGCGAGGATCGCGGTGAGTGCCGCGAAGCCGGCGGCGGCGAGCGCCCAGAAGCGCCAGGAGTGCAGCAGGTGGCTCACGGAGCTCTCACGCCGTTTCGGTTCCGGGCGCTCGGCGTCTTCGCGCGCGGAGCGACAGGCGGAGTGCCACGCCGACCGAGCGCGCACCCCCAGATCGCATCACGGCGCTCGCGATGCGGATGCGCCCGTGGACGTTGATGTGACCGCCGCGCCCGGGGCGCGGCGGCGCTCGGATCTCGGCTTCAGAGCAGCTTGTCGATCGTGATCGGCAGGTCGCGCACCCGCTTGCCGGTGGCGTGGAACACCGCGTTGGTGATCGCCGCCGCGGTGCCGACGATCCCGATCTCGCCGAGCCCCTTCACGCCGAGCGGGTTCGCCTTGTCCTCCTCCGCCACGAAGATCACGTCGATGTCGTAGATGTCGGCGTTCACCGGCACATGATACTCGCCGAGATTGTGGTTCATGAACCGGCCGATCCGGTGGTCGAGCATCGACTCCTCCTCCAGGGCCGAGCCGATCCCCATGACGACGCCGCCGAGAATCTGGCTGCGCGCGGTCTTCGGGTTCAGCACCTTGCCGGCCGCGATCGCCGAGACGACGCGGGTCACCCGGACCTGACCCAGTTCCTCGTCGACCTTCACCTCCACGAAGATCGCCGAATGGGTGTAGGCCTCGTATTTCTGATTGAAGTCCTTGTCGGGCCCGGCCTGTTCGACCGCCTCGACCTTGTCGACGCCGGCCGCCTGCATCACCTCGACCAGGGAGACGCTGCGGCCCGGATCGCCGGCAACCGAGATCCGGCCGTCCGCGAAGACGGCCCGGTCGAAGTCGACATTGGCGAGCGGCGAGTTCTCGAGCCCGCGGGCGAGCTTGAACACCTGTTCGCCGACATTGCGGCAGGCCTTCATCACGGCGGTGCCCGAGGAGGCCGCCGTCCAGGAGCCGCCGGCGACCGGCGCCTCCGGCAGGCGGGTGTCGCCGAGCTTGGTCGTCACCGCGTCCATCGGCAGGCCGAGGGTGTCGGCGGCGATCTGCGTCAGAATCGTGTAGGTGCCGGTGCCGATATCGCCGGTGGAATTGCCCACCGTCAGGCGGCCGTCCGGCGTCAGGGTCGCGATGGCGCTCGACTGCATCATCATCGATTCCCAGATGCCGGTGGCCACGCCCCAGCCGACGAGCTCCCGCCCCTCGCGCATGGAGCGGGGCTCGGGATTGCGCTTCGCCCAGCCGAAGCGCTCGGCGCCCTGCCGGAAGCAGCTCTTCAGCTCCTTCGAGCCGAAGGGCTTGCCCTGGGCGGTGGCGTCGGATTCGGCGTAGTTCTTCAGCCGCAGGGCGATCGGGTCCTGGCCGGTCGCATAGGCGAGCTCGTCCATGGCGGTCTCGATGGCGAAGACCCCGGTCACGGCACCGGGGGCGCGCATGTCGCCCGGGGTGGCGGTGTCGAGCTTGGCGATGCGGTAGGTCAGGGCCACGTTCTCGCAGCGGTAGAGAACCCCCGACCAGTTGACGATCACCTCCTGGTAATCCTCGAAGGTGGAGGTGCCCTGGACGGCGTCGTGCCGCAGCGTCGTCAGCGTGCCGTCCGGCTCGGCACCGAGCGCGACGGTCTGGAGCGCCTCGCCCCGGTAGGTGAAGGACCACATCTGGTCGCGGGTCAGGGTGACCCGGACCGAGCGCTTCAGCTCCTGGGCGGCCAGCATCGCTAGGAACGCCTGGTATTGGGGACGCAGGCCGGAGCCGAAGCCGCCGCCGAGATAGGGATTGAGCACCCGGACCTGATCGGGCTTCAGGCCGAACACGTTGACGAGGTACTGGTGGCTGTTCGAGACGCCCTGGATCTTGTCGTAGACCGTGTAGGTCCCGTCCTGCTCCACCACCACCGTGGTGGCGTGCGGCTCCATCGGGTTGTGGTGCTCGTTGGCCATGCTGTAGCCGCCCTGCACGCGGATCGGCGCGCTGCCGAACGCCTGGTCGGCGTCGCCCCACGGAGCCGGCGGCGGCTTGATGCCCTCGCGCTTGGTGGGCGGATCGTAGGCGTCGCCGCGCACGGCCTTGAGGTCGGTGACGGGCTCCTGCATCGCGTAGCTGACGCGGACGAGGGACGCGGCGTAGCGCGCGGTCTCGAAATCTTCCGCCACCACCAGGGCGACCGGCTGGCCGCTGAACACGATCAGGTCGTCGTAGAGGGCGCGGAAGGGCGAGCCGGGGGGCGCCACCGCGTCCTGGAAGTTCTTGTCCCGCCACGCGGTGCGCGGCCGGTTCGCGTGGGTAATGACCTTGAGGACGCCCGGGACCGCCTCGGCCTCGGCGGACTCGATGGCGGTGATCCGGCCCTTGGCGATGGAGCTGGACACCACATAGCCGTAGGCGAGGTCGGGCGCGGCGAACTCGCCCGCGTACTTGGCGAGGCCAGTGACCTTGGCGGGCCCGTCGATGCGGCTGCGCGGCGTGCCGACGAAGGTGTCGCGGCCGGTGGAGCTGAAGGTCTGGGGGTTCGAGGTCTGGGTCATGGCGGGGCCTACTGGATGCGCTTGTCGCTGAGCGATTGGGGCGTGCCGGCGGCGGCCTGTTCGAGGCCGCGCACGATGGCCCGCCGGGCGAGATCGATCTTGAAGCCGTTCTCCGATTGCGGCTTGGCTTCGGCGACGATCAGGTCGGCCGCGTCCTGGAAGCTGGCGCGGGTGGCGGGCTTGCCCTCGAGCAGGGCCTCGGCCTCGCGGTTGCGCCAGGGCTTGTGGGCGACGCCGCCCAGCGCGAGGCGCGCGGTCTTGATCCGGTCGCCGTCGAGTTCGAGCCCCGCCGCCACCGAGACCAGCGCGAAGGCATAGGACAACCGGTCGCGCAGCTTCAGGTAGGTGAAGTGCTGCGGGAAGCGGCTCTCCGGCAGGTCCACCGACACGACGATCTCGCCGGGGGCGAGGTTCGTGTCCGTCTCGGGGGACTCCCCCGGCAGGCGGTGGAATTCGGAGAACGGGATCGACCGCTCGCCCTGCGGCCCGTTCACCTGCACGGTGGCCTCCAGGGCGGCCAGCGCGATGCACATGTCGGAGGGGTGCGTGGCGATGCACTTGTCGCTCGTGCCGAAGATCGCGTGGATGCGGTTCATCCCGCCGATCGCCGGGCAGCCGGAGCCGGGCGCGCGCTTGTTGCAGGGCGTGGCCACGTCGTAGAAATAGTAGCAGCGGGTCCGCTGCAGCAGGTTGCCGCCCGTGGAGGCGGCGTTGCGCAGCTGCGCCGAGGCGCCGGCCAGGATGGCGTTGCGCAGGAGCGGATAGCGCGCCGTCACTCTGTCGTCGTACGCCACCTTGGCGTTGGTCACGAGCGCCCCGATCCGGAGCCCGTCCCCATGCGCCTCGATCCGGTCGAGGGGCAGGTGGGTGATGTCGATCAGCCGGCCCGGCTTCTCGACCTCGTACTTCATCAGGTCGATCAGGTTGGTGCCGCCGGCGATGAAGCGGGCCCCGGCCCCGAAGGCCTGCACCGCCTCCGCCACCGTGCCGGCGCGGACGTAATCGAAGCGGTTCATCGGGCGTCTCCCTGCATGACGTCCTCGATGGCGTCGACGATGTTGGTGTAGGCGCCGCAGCGGCAGAGGTTGCCGCTCATCGCCTCGCGGATCTCGTCCCGGGTGTGGGCGTGGCCCTCGTTCATCAGGCCCACCGACGAGCAGAGCTGGCCGGGCGTGCAGTAGCCGCACTGGAAGGCGTCGTGCTCGATGAACGCCTCCTGGATCGGGTGGAGGGCGTTGCTGCCCGCCCGGTCGCCGAGGGCGGCGAGCCCTTCGACCGTGGTGATCTCGGCCCCGTCCTTCATCACCGCGAGGGTCAGGCAGGAATTCACCCGGGTGCCGTTCACCAGCACCGTGCAGGCGCCGCACTGGCCGTGGTCGCAGCCCTTCTTGGTGCCGGTGAGGTCGAGCCGCTCGCGCAGCAGGTCGAGGAGCGTGGTCCAGGGCGCGACGCGGAGTTCGCGCCGCTGCCCGTTGATCGTCAGCGTGATGCCGATGGGCGTATCCGCCGACACCGGCGGCTGGGTCTCGAGTCGCATGATGTCGTCCACGGTCTGGGCCGGCCGGGGCCGGGCGGGAACGGATCGGCCGAAGCGGCAACCGGCAGAGACGCGCGGGCACCGGCCTGAGGGCTCGATCGATAACCATTCCAATCTGCGCCTGTTCCGGTGCGCGCTGTCTCACCCCATGATCGCTGGCGGGTCCGCGAAGCGGCTCCGGGGCCAATCAACCCGTCCTCCGACGTTGCCGCCCCCGCCCCGCCTCGGCTAACCCTCGTCCCGCAGAGTCCCCGCCGCACCCCGGAGCCCCCGATGGCCGCGCTCGACGCGATCCTCAACGACATCGACACGGATCTCGAGAACGCCCTGGAGCGGCTGTTCGCCTTCCTGCGGATCCCGTCGATCTCCACCGATCCCGCCTATGCCGGCCAGTGCCGCGAGGCCGCCGCCTGGCTCGCCAAGGACCTGACCGCGCTGGGCTTCGAGACCTCCGTCGAGGAGACCTCGCTCCATCCGGTCGTGCTGGCCCACAAGCCGAAGCCCGGAGCGCCGCACGTCCTGTTCTACGGCCATTACGACGTGCAGCCCGTCGACCCCCTCGACCTGTGGACGACGCCGCCCTTCGAGCCGCACCTCGCCGATGACGGGCAGGGCGGCAAGAAAATCGTCGGGCGCGGCGCCTCCGACGACAAGGGGCAGGTGATGACCTTCGTGGAGGCGTGCCGGGCCTATATCGCCATGCACGGCGAGTTGCCCTGCGGCGTCACGATCCTGATCGAGGGCGCCGAGGAGAGCGGCTCGCAGGGGCTCCCCGAATGGGTCGCCGCCAACCGCGACCGGCTCGGCTGCGACGTGGTCCTCGTCTGCGACACCGGCATGTGGGACCGGAAGACCCCGGCCATCACCTCGTCCCTGCGCGGCCTCGCCTATTTCGAGGTGAAGGTGACCTGCGCCGACCGGGACCTGCATTCGGGCTTCTTCGGCGGCGCCGCCCGCAACCCGATCCACGTCCTGTCGAAGATCATCGCCGACCTGCACGATGCCGACGGTCGCGTGACGATCCCGGGCTTCTACGAGGGCGTGCACGAGCGCCCGCCCGAGGTGCTGGAGCAGTGGCGCGGCCTCGGCCTGACGCCGGAGACCCTGCTCGGGCCGATCGGCCTCAAGGAGCCCGCGGGCGAGCGCGGGCGCATGCCGATCGAGCTGGTGCAGTCGCGCCCCTCCTGCGACGCCAACGGCATCATCGGCGGCTATACCGGCGAGGGCACCAAGACGGTGATCGCCTCGACCGCCTCCGCCAAGGTCTCGTTCCGCCTCGTGGACGACCAGGATCCGAAGCGGCTCGCCGAGAGCTTCGAGGCGTTCGTGCGGGAACGCGTGCCGGCAGATTGCCGGGTCGAGGTCATCACCTACAAGGGCTCGCGGGCGATCAGCCTGCCCTTCGACATGCCGCAGCTCGGAGCCGCCAAGGCCGCGCTGCAGGACGAGTGGGGCGTGCCGGCGGTGACCGTCGGGGCCGGCGGCTCGATCCCGATCGTCGGCGACTTCAAGCGGATCCTCGGGCGCGACACCCTGCTGATCGGCTTCGGCCTCGACGACGACCGGATCCACTCGCCGAACGAGAAGTACGACCTGACGAGCTTCCACAAGGGCACGCGCTCCTGGGCGCGGATCCTCGCGGCCCTCGGCCAGGGCTGAGCCGTCAGCGGGCGGAGGCCGACCGCATCTTCCCGTCGATCCAGGTCCAGAGGGCCCGGACCTCGTCGGCGGCCGGGCTGACGGGGGCGTATTCCGTGACGCCGAGCCCGGTCGCCAGGGCGTCCTGGTGGTCGACCCGGTGGATGATGCCGGGCTCGGCCAGGACGCCCAGGGCGCGCAGCTGCGCCGCGTAGGCGCTGGTGCGCGGCGAGGGCGGCGGCGGGCACTGGTTCAGCACCAGGGCCAGCCGCTCCCGCAGCCCGAGCCCGACGAGCGCCTGGAGGGTCGGCCGGGCGGCCACGATGTCGAGCCGCGAGGGGCGGACCGGCATCAGGACGAAGTCGGCATCCTTCAGGGCCGGCGCGAGGCCGGACGCGCTGCCGGCGGTGTCGAGGACGGCGAGCGTCGTGCCCTGCTCGGCGAGGATGCCGAGAATCTCCGACAGCTGGCCCATCTCCCAGGGCTGGATCCGGTCGACCGCGACGGCGTCGCTCTCGCGGTCGCTCCCGCGGTCGCTCTTGCGCAGGGCCCCCCAGCCGGCCAGGGATCCCTGCGGGTCGAGATCGAGGGCGGTCACCTGCTCGCCGGCCTCCGCGGCGGCGACGGCCAGGGAGGCCGCGAGGGTTGTCTTGCCCGTCCCGCCCTTCTGCACCGCCAGGGCGAGGACCCGCAGCGAGCCGGCGCCGGGCCGGGGCGCGGTGTCCGGCGCCGGTTCGGATCCTTCGGGATCCATGCGTATCCCACCTCTCCAATCTCAGGCCCGGGCCTCGGCCCGTGCGGCGCCGAATCGAGGTCCGGCACGATCGTGCTTACCGTGACGCCGCTGGCTGGGGCCAGCGTCGCGCGGCGGCGCCTGTGGACCGCCCGTCGCCGGCTGCCGATCGCCGCGGCGCGGATTCCGGCGCGCGGGATCGCCCGGACGGCCCATGCGTTGGGCCGGCATCCCGTCGGTCGCGCGCTGCGCCCCCGCCGGGACTCCGATGACCGCCACGCCGGGATCCGCATGCGCCTCGACCGCCGCCGCCTGATCGGAACGGGGCTCCTGGCCCTCGCCGCCCCCGCAGCCCGCGCCGGGACGCCGCCGCCCCCGACGAGCCGGCCTGCGGGGATTCTGGACCTCGCCATCGCGGCGGATGCGCCCTCGACCCCCACGGGACTCGCCATCGCCCGGGGCGGACGGATCTTCGTGATGATGCCGCGCTTCACCGGTGCGGAGCCGATCACCCTCGGCGAGGTGCTGCCCGACGGATCGGTGAAGCCCTACCCCGACGCGGCGGCCAACCGCCCGGATCCGCAGGCGCCGCAGGCCACCCTGTTCCATGTGCCGAACGGCGTCTTCGACCGTGACGACACCCTCTGGGTGCTCGATGCCGGCCTGCCGACCGGCAAGGGACGGCCGGTGCCGGGCGGCGCGAAGATCCTGGCGATCGATATCGGCCGGAACAGCATCCGCCGGACGATCCCCCTCGACGCGGGCGTGGTGCCGGATTCCTCGCTGAACGACCTGCGGGTCGACGTGCGCGACGGGCGGGCGCTGGCCTACGTCACCGATCAGGGGCAGGCCGGCGCGGGGGCGATCCTCGCGGTCGATCTCGACAGCGGGCGGGTGGTGCGGCGCCTCGCGGACCATCCCAGCACGCGCTCCGAGGAGGGCTTGGTCAAGTTCGTGGAGCGGCGGCCCGTGATGGAGCGGAAGGGCGACACGCCGGAGAAGAGCCCGAAGGGCGGCGCCAACGGCATCGCGATCAGCCCGGACGGACGCCGCCTGTACTACGCGCCGCTGATGAGCCGGCGGCTCTACGCGGTCGAGACCGCGGCCCTGCGCGACCCGAACGTCTCGGACGCGGCCGTGGCCGCCACGGTCAAGGACCTCGGCGAGAAGGGCATGACCGGCGGGCTGACCACCGATTCCGAGGACCGGGTCTATCTCAGCCTGCAGGAGCACAACGCGGTCGGCCGGCGCCTGCCGGACGGCACCGTGGAGGTGCTGGCCGCCGACGACCGGCTGATCTGGGCCGACACCTTCTGGATCACCCCGGACCGATGGCTCTATATCTCGGCGGCCCAGGTCAACCGGCGGCCGGAATTCAACCGCGGCCGGGACCTTCAGCAGCCGCCCTACGCGATCCTGCGCATGCGCATCGACGCGGACCCTGTCCTGTAGCGGATCATGACGGACCTCTCGCACGACCCGGACTTCTTCGCCCTGCTCACCGGCAGCTATGCGCGGCGGCTCGGCGAGTCCCTGGTGCCGGCCGGTGCCGATGCGGCCTGGCTGTACGCGGCGGCCCCCTTCGCGGTCCTCGCCCACGATGGCGGCGCGGATCCCCGCTTCGTCTACGGCAACCGGGCCGCCCAGGCCTGCTTCGGCTACGCCTGGGACGAACTGATCGGCCTGCCCTCGCGGCTCTCGGCCGAGGCGCCCGAACGGGCCGCGCGGCAGAGCCTCCTCGACGCGGTCACCCGGGACGGCTTCAGCCGCGGCTATCGCGGCCTGCGGATCGCCAAGGACGGGCGGCGGTTCTGGATCGACCAGGCGGTGGTCTGGCAGCTCGACCGCGACGGCATGAATGTGGGACAGGCCGCGACCTTCTCGGCATGGCGCGACGCCTGAGGAAGCGGCCGATCCTGCCGGCTCCGTCGCCGGGCCAGCCCCGTCGCAGGCCGGGCCTTACACCTTCCGATAGAAGTCTCTTGAAAATATCAGTTACAGATAGAAATCAGTCACGCGCTTTGCAGTCTCGATCACGTTCGTTTGAAATCTTGTCTTGGCTCGAAACTCGACTGCATTTATCGACTAAACTTTAATCATCGTGCCTCACCAAGGTGCAAACTCCGAAATCACCGCGCGCGTGTCTGCGCCGCCGCCGGTCTCGGATGCCACCGTCTGGAAGGCCACCCGCCCACGATGACCATCAAACTCAGACTGCTCGCACTCCTGGCCGTCATGGGCCTGCTCCTGCTCGCATGTGCCGCCATGGGCAATCTCGCCCTTCACTGGAATCACCAGAGCTTCAAGACCGTCTTCGACGACCGCGTCGTCTGCCTCCGGCAATTCAGCATCATCCGCGATGCCTATGACGACCTGATCGACGTCTCGCGCAGGCTGCGCGGCCGGCAGATCGACCCGGCCCAGGCGAAGGACCAGATCGAGCGCGATCTCTCCAACCTGCACACGCAGTGGTCGGCCTATCTGGCGACCTACCTGACCCCGGAGGAGAAAGCCCTGGCCACCGAGCTGCAGGGGTCGCTCGACCGGAACGATGCCATCGCGGCCGAGATCCTCAAGCGCATCACCGCCGGTCGCGCTTCGGATTTCGAGTCCACGCATGCGGACCTGCTGACGAGCCTGCGGACCGCCAACGCGACCCTCGGCAAGCTCACGGCCTTGCAGGTCCGTGAAGCGGAGGCGGAGTTCGAGCGCTCCGAGACCACCGCGGGCTGGTCGCGCCTCGCCCTGCTGGCCGCCCTCGTCCTCGCGGCGCTCAGCATCGCCTACGGCATCTACACGATCGTCGTGCAGGTGATCCGTCCGCTCGGCGGCATGACGGCGACGATGACCCGCCTGGCCGCCGGCGAGCTCGAGGCGCCGGTCACGGGCGCGGAACGGGCGGACGAGATCGGTGGGATGGCCCAGGCCGTCCAGGTGTTCAAGGAGGCGATGATCGCCAAGCGGGACGCCGACGCGGCCGCGGCGATCGAGAACGCCGCCAAGATGCGGCGGGCCCAGGTGCTGGACGATGCGACGCGGGCGTTCCAGAGCCAGGTCACGCAGCTCACGCACGGCCTGGCCTCGGCCGCCACCGAGATGGAGGCGACCGCCCAGTCGATGAGCCGCACGGCCGATCAGACGGCGGGTCAATCCATGAGCGTCGCCTCGGCCGCCGAGCAGACCTCCTCCAACGTCCAGACCGTGGCGGCGGCGAGCGAGGAAATGGCGGCCTCCATCGGCGAGATCGCCCAGCAGGTCGCCCGCTCCACGATCATGGCCGAGCGGGCCGCCGCGGATGCCGCGCAGTCCACCACGATCGTGCGCGGGCTGGCCGAGGGCGCCGAGAAGATCGGGGCGGTGGTCGGCCTGATCTCCGGGATCGCCGCTCAGACGAACCTGCTGGCGCTCAACGCCACGATCGAGGCCGCCCGTGCGGGCGAGGCGGGGCGCGGCTTCGCCGTCGTCGCAGGCGAGGTCAAGGAGCTGGCCTCGCAGACGGCGCGGGCGACGGACACCATCGCCGCGCAGATCAACGCCATCCAGGGCGAGACCCGCGAGGCCGTCGCGGCCATCCAGTCGATCGGCGCGACGATCACTGAACTCCGCGAGATCGCCGTCGGCGTGGCCGCCGCCATGGAGGAGCAGGGCGCGGCGACCCAGGAGATCGTCCGCAACGTCACGCAGGCGGCTCAGGGCACCCAGTCGGTCACCGTCAGCATCGGCAGCGTCACGCAGGCCGCGAGCGAGACCGGCGCCGCCTCCGCGCAGGTGCTCACCGCAGCGTCGGAGCTGTCACGGCAATCCGAGCAGCTCGGGGCCGAAGTGTCGGGCTTCCTCGCCACGGTCCGGGCGGCCTGACGGCCCCTCGGGCCGACCGGGCGGGCCTCCTCAGGCCCGCCCCTCCTGGACGGCGTGGCAGGCGACGCCGTCCAGCAGCGCCGGCACCTCGGTCCGGCAGCGGTCGTTCGCCAGCGGACAGCGCGGGTTGAAGGTGCAGCCGGGCGGCGGGTCGATCGGGTTCGGGATCTCGCCGGAGACCGGCACCCGGGCGCGGCCGACATGGGCGAGGTCGGGCACCGCGTCGAGGAGCATCCGCGTGTAGGGATGGCGGGGCCTGGCGAACAGGTCCTTGGCGGCGGCGACCTCCACGAGGCGGCCGAGATACATCACCCCCACCCGGGTGGCCATGTGGCGGACCACGGCGAGGTTGTGGGAGATGAACAGGTAGGTCAGCCCGAGACGGTCCTGCAGGTCGCGCATCAGGTTGAGGATCTGCGCCTGCACCGAGACGTCGAGCGCCGAGGTCGGCTCGTCGCCCACGAGGAACTCCGCTTGGCTCGCCAGCGCCCGGGCGATCGCCACCCGCTGGCGCTGGCCGCCGGAGAATTCGTGCGGGTATTTTTTCGCATCGTCCGGGTGGAGCCCGACCAGGCCGAGCAGCTCGCTGACCCGGGCGCGGATCGCCCCCTCCCCCTGGATCAGGCCGAAGGCCCGGATCGGCTCCGCGATGATCCGGCCCACCCGCCAGCGCGGGTTCATGGACGCGTAGGGGTCCTGGAAGATCATCTGGATGCGCGCCCGCAGGCGCCGCCGGGCTGCGGCCTGGCGCGGGTCGGTCATCGAGACGCCGGTGATCGTCACCTCCCCGGCCGAGGGCGGCAGCAGGCCGACCACCATCCGCGCCACCGTCGACTTGCCGGAGCCGGATTCGCCCACGATCGCGAAGGTCTCGCCCTTCTCGATCGTGAACCCGACCCGGTCCACCGCCGTGAGGAATTTCCGGGGCTCGCCCTCGAGCACCCGGTTGAGCCAGGGCTTCGAGACGTCGAACCGGCGGCGCAGATCGGTGACTTCGACGTAGGCGCTCACGCTGCGCGCTCCGCTGCATCGTACAGGTGACAGGCCACCCGGCTCGCCTCCACGGCCTGCGGCTCCGGCCGCTCGACCCGGCAGCGCGAAAAGACCTTCGGGCAGCGCGGGTTGAAGGCGCAGCCCTTGGGGATGGCGGTGAGGCGCGGCATCGAGCCGGGGATCTGGCTCAGCCGCGTGGCCTCCTGCGACAGGGTCGGGATCGCCCCCATCAGCCCGACCGCGTAGGGATGGTGGGGCTTCGCGATCACCGAGGCGACCGGGCCGATCTCGGCGACGCGCCCGGCATACATCACCGCCACCCGGTCGGCGGCCTCGGCGATCACGCCCATGTCGTGGGTCACCAGCATCACCGCGGTGCCGTGCTCCCGGCAGAGGCGCTTGAGCAAGGTGATGATCTGGGCCTGGACCGAGACGTCGAGCGCCGTAGTCGGCTCGTCGGCGATGATCAGCTCCGGCTCGGCGGCGAGCGCGAGGGCGATCACCACCCGCTGGCGCATGCCCCCGGAGAACTCGTGCGGGTAGCCGTCGATCCGCCGCTCGGGGGCCGGGATGCCGACCTCGGCGAGCAGGTCGATGGCGCGGGTGCGGGCGGCTTTCCCCGACAGGTCGGTGTGGGTGCGCAGGGTCTCGACGATCTGGTCGCCCACCCGGAACAGCGGGTCGAGCGAGGTCAGCGGATCCTGGAAGATCATGCCGATGCGCTTGCCCCGCACCCGCCGCATGGCCTCGGGCGAGAGATTGTCGATGCGCTCGCCGCGCAGCCGGATCTCGCCGCCGGCGATGCGTCCGGGGCGGTCGATCAGCCCGATCACCGCCGAGCCGGTCACCGACTTGCCGGCCCCGGATTCGCCCACGACCCCGAGGATCTCGCCGCGGCCGATGTCGAACGAGACCCGGTCGATGGCGGTGAGCGGCCCGCGGCGGGTGTCGAAGGCGACCGTGAGATCGCGCACGGAGAGGATCGTGTCGGTCATGGCGTGGCGGCTCCGGTGGCAACCGGGCGTCGGATGGGCGCCCCCGTCCTTGCGAGCGGAGCGAAGCAATCCAGCGGCGCCACGTTCACCAAGGTCGCGCTGCCCTGGGTCGCTTCGCTGCGCTCGCGCTGACGATGTCCCATCATTGCAGCTTCGGATTGAGCGCGTCGCGCAGCCAATCCCCCAGGAGGTTGATGGCGATGACCAGCCCGGCCAGCGCCAGCCCCGGGAAGGCGACGATCCACCACTCGCCGGAGAACAGGAAGCGGTTGCCGGTGCGGATCAGCGTGCCGAGCGACGGCATGGTCTCGGGCAGGCCGGTGCCGAGGAACGACAGGGTCGCCTCGGTGATGATCGCGAGCGCCAAGTTGATCGTCGCGATGACGAAGACCGGGCCGGTGACGTTCGGCAGCACGTGGCGGACCAGGATCACCGGGGAGGACAGGCCGATCAGCCGCGCCGCCTGGACGTAGTCCTTGCCCTTCTCGACCATCACGGAGGACCGCACGGTCCGGGCGTACTGCACCCAGAAGGACAGGCCGATCGACACCACGATCAGCCCGATCAGTGGCCCGACGTCGAGGGCGCTGCCGAAGGTTGCCTTGGCGACGCCGTCCACCACCAGGGCGATCAGGATCGCCGGGAAGGTGAGCTGCACGTCGGCGATCCGCATGATCAGCGTGTCGAGGACGCCGCCCGCGTAGCCGGCGATCAGACCCAGCGCGATGCCGATGACGCCGGAGGTCAGCACCCCGAGCCCGCCGACGATCAGCGACAGGCGCAGGCCGTAGAGCACCGCCGAGAGCACGTCCCGGCCCTGGTCGTCGGTGCCGAGATAGTAGGGCGCCTGACCGTCCGCCTGCCAGATCGGCGGCAGGTTGGAGTTGATCAGGTCGAGCTGGGCCGGGTCGTAGGGGTTCTGCGGGGCGATCAGGGGCGCCGCGAAGGCGAGCCCGACCATCAGCACCGTGGCGACCAGCGCCGCCATGGCGGTCTTCGAGCGCAGGAAGCTCGCCAGCAGGTCGGAATCCCGCCAGCGCGCGAGGCGGGAGGGCGCCGCCTCCGGCAGGGGGACCGGCGGGGCATCGCCCGCGTCGAGGTCGTATCCGCTCATCGGTCGCCCTTCACGCCGTGTCCGGTGGAAAGCTTCGGGGCGGCTGCCGTCGTCTTTGCGAGCGGAGCGAAGCGATAACGGCAACCCAGAATGCGACCATCTTGCGCCGACGGGCCTGGCAGGCGCGACCTGCCCCCTCTCCCGTGCGGGAGAGGGTCGGGGTGAGGGTCGAGACCGCTCAGAGTGAAGCGCACCCTCGAAGCGCCGACAGGCCGCGCCCCATCCGGACAGTTCTCATCCCTCACACTGTCCCTCTCCCGCACGGGAGCGGGGACCCGGGCCTCCTGCGAAGCGGGCGTGACCGTCGCGTCCCGTTCAATGACGCGCGGCAGGCAAGCGGAACGGTGCGTCATGTCCGGTCTCACGCCGCCCGCCCGGTCGAGAGCCGCAGGCGCGGATCCACCACCGTGTAGAGGATGTCGACCACGAGGTTGATGGTCACGAAGATCAGCGCCACGAGCAGCAGGTACGCGGACATGATCGGGATATCGACGTTCTGCACGGCCTGCACGAACAGCAGGCCCATGCCGGGCCACTGGAACACCGTCTCGGTGATGATCGAGAAGGCGATGACCGAGCCGAGCTGCAGCCCCGCGATGGTGATCACCGGCACGAGGGTGTTCTTCAGGGCGTGCCGCAGGTGGACGGCGCGGGTGGTGAGCCCCCGCGCCCGGGCGAAGCGGATGTAGTCGGTGCGCAGGACCTCCAGCATCTCGGCGCGCACCAGCCGCATGATCAGCGTCATCTGGAACAGGCCGAGCGTCACCGAGGGCAGGATCAGGGCTTTGAGCCCCGACGCGGTGAGGAAGCCCGTCGTCCACCAGCCGAGCCGGACCGTGTCGCCCCGCCCGTAGGAGGGCAGCCAGCCGAGCGTCACCGAGAAGAGGTAGATCAGCAGGATGCCGATCAGGAAGGTCGGCAGGCTGATCCCGATGAGCGAGACGGCCTGGAACAGCCCGGCGAGCCAGGAGTCGCGGCGCAGGGCGCAGTAGACGCCCATGAGGACGCCGACCACGAGGGCGAAGACCGTCGCGCAGAAGGCGAGCTCCAGCGTCGCCGGCATGCGCTCGGCGAGGAGCTGCGCCACCGGCTGCCGGAACTGGTAGGAGATGCCGAACTGACCCCGCGCCACGCTGCCGGCGTAGCGGGCGAACTGGACCAGGACGGGATCGTCCAGGCCGAGATTTTTGCGGATCTCCGCCCGCTCGGCCACGGTGGTGTCGGGGCCGACGATCTGGTTCACGGGATCGCCCGCGAACCGGAACATCGCGAAGGCGATGAGCCCGACGACCGCGAGGACCGCGGCCGCCTGGATCACCCGGCGCAGCAGGAAGGCGAGCACGCCCGGATCCTACTGCGGATCCTTCGACACCCAGTAGAGCAGGAGCAGGTTGTCGGCGCGCTGGGTCAGGTGGACCTTCTTGGAGACGCCCCAGGCCAGCGCCTGCTGGTGCAGCGGGATGTAGCCCCAGTCGGTGTTGAGGACGTCGAAGCCCTCCTTGATCAGGGCGTCGCGCTTGGCCTTGTCGGTCTCGCCCTCGACCTTGTCGGCGATGGCGTCGATCTTCGGATCGCAATAGCCCGCGAGGTTCCAGCTGCCCCGGCCCGACTTGTCGCCGGGCTTCCGGCAGCCGACGATCTCGTAGAGGATGTTGTGGCTGTCCAGCGAGGACGGGGTCCAGCCGAGCAGGTAGAACGACGTGTCGTAGTTCGGGGCCAGCACCTTGGCGAAGTACTTGGCCTTCGGCTGCGCGTTGAGGTTCACCTTGACGTTGATGCGGGCGAGCATCGAGACCACCGCCTGGCAGATCGCCTCGTCGTTGACGTAGCGGTCGTTGGGGCAATCCATGGTGAGCGAGAAGCCGTCCGGATAGCCGGCCTGGGCCATCAGCTCCTTGGCCTTCTTCAGGTCGGTGGCGGGGCGCTTGAACTCGGCGCCGCGGTCGTAGAGGCTCGGGGCGATCATCAGCGCCGAGGGCACCGCCTGCCCGCGCATGACCCGCTTGGCGATCGTGTCCTCGTCGATGGCGAGGTAGAAGGCCTCGCGGACCTTGATGTCCTTGAACGGGTTCTTGCCCTTGACGCTCGAATCCTTCAGCTCGTCCCGGTCCTGGTCCATGCCGAGGAAGATCGTGCGCAGTTCGGGCCCGGCCATCACGGTGGCGGTGCCGCTGGCGTTCACCCGCTGCTGGTCCTGCAGCGGCACGGGGTCGATCCAGTCGACCTCGCCGGAGAGGAGCGCGGCGACGCGGGTCGCCGGGTTGGCGATGGTGGTCAGCACCGCCTCGTCGAGGTTCGACTCGACCTTGCCCCAGTAGCCGTCGAACTTCTTGAACACCGTCTTCACGCCCGGCTGGTGCTCGGCGATCACGAAGGGGCCGGTGCCGTTCTCGTGGAGGGTGGCGTAGCTCGGGCTGGAGGCGTTGGGCGGCGTCGGCTGCACGACGCCGTTCTTCTCAGACCATGCCTTCGACATGATCAGCCAGGTCGGGAACTGGGCGATGGCGATGGGGTTCGGCTTCTTCAGCACCATGTCGACGGTGAAGTCGTCGACCTTCACGAATTCGGCGTCGGACGGGACGTTGGTGGTGAAGTTCGAGCCCGGGGCGCGGACCCGCTGGGCGGAGAAGATCACGTCGTCGGCGGTGAAGGGCGTGCCGTCGTGGAACTTCACGTTCTTGCGCAGGTGGAAGCGCCAGCGGGTCGGCTCGGGCGTCTCCCAGGACTCGGCGAGGCCGGGGGCGAATTTCAGGTTCTTGTCGAGGGTGACGAGGGATTCGTAGGCCGCCTGCTGCATGCCCTCGGTGAAGCTCTCCTTGAGGGAGTACGGGTCGAGGGATTTCAGGTCACCCTGGAAGGCGAAACGGAAGACGTTCGCGGCCTGCGCGGGCAACGCCGCGAAAGCGAACGTCGCGACGGCACCCGTGGCCACGCCGCGGACGAGGGTCTTCAGGGTCGAACGGGACAAGCGGATCTCCGGAACCGTGAATGCGCCACCGGCCGGCAGCCCCGGCGGTGTCCACCGCGGCGTCAGCAAGCTTCGGACCATCTGTATACAAGGCGGCGGCCGAGGCTGTCGCGGGTGAGTGACATTATTCGGCCGCCCGAACGCGTTTTTCCCGCCTCCTATCGTCCTCGATCGACGGCCGAGGCGCCGCCATCGCGCGGCAGGCGGGACCGGGACGGCCCTCGCGCATGGAAGCGCGCGCCTCCTCCCCCGTGCGGGAGAGGGGGCGCGTCGCGCGTTGCATGGGCCGGGGCGCGAGCGCGCCGGCCTACTCGGCCGCCACCCGCGCCGGCTCGTGCCGCGTCTCCGCGTCCGCCCGCTCGCCCTCCGCCACCGCCTTGCGCCGGAACAGGCGCATGACGACGACGAAGAAGACCGGCACGAAGAACACCGCCAGCACGGTGGCGGTGATCATGCCGCCCATCACGCCGGTGCCGATCGCCTGCTGGCTCTTCGAGGCGGCGCCGGTGGCGATGGCCAGCGGCACCACGCCGAAGATGAAGGCCAGCGAGGTCATCACGATCGGCCGGAACCGGAGCGTGGCGGCGTCCACCGCCGCCCGGATCACCGAGGTTCCGGGCTTCCAGAGGTCCTTGGCGAATTCCACGATCAGGATGGCGTTCTTGGCCGAGAGGCCGATGATCGTGATCAACCCGATCTTGAAGTAGACGTCGTTGGGCATGCCGCGCAGGTAGACGGCCGCCACGGATCCGATCACGCCGAGCGGGATCACCAGCATGACCGAGACCGGGATCGCCCAGCTCTCGTAGAGCGCGGCGAGGCACAGGAACACGATCAGCACCGAGAGGGCGAGCAGCAGGCTCGCCTGGCTGCCCGCCTGCTTCTCCTGGTAGGACTGGCCGGTCCAGGCGTAGCCGAAGCCCTTGGGCAGCTGGAGCATCAGCCGCTCCATCTCGGCGATGGCGTCGCCCGACGTGTAGCCGGGGTTCGGCTCGCCGGTGAAGCGCACCGACTGGTAGCCGTTGAAGCCGACGATCTGGCTCGGCCCCATGCCCCATTTCAGCTCCGCGAAGGACGACATCGGCACCATCGTGCCGCCGGCGTTCTTGACCGCGTAGTTGAGGATGTCCGACGCGTTCATGCGCTGGAGCTGCTCGGCCTGCACGTAGACGCGCTGCATCTTGCCCCGGTTGGGGAAGTCGTTCGGATAGACCGAGCCGAGGTTGAGCTGGATCGTGGCGTTGATGTCCTCGAACTTCACGCCCAGGGCCGCCGCCTTCTCGCGGTCGATCACCAGCTCCGCCTGCGGGGTCGGCGGCAGGCCCTCGATCTTCACCTTCTGGAGGATCGGGCTCTGCTGCGCGAGCTTGAGCAGCTGCTCCTGGGCCGAGAGCAGGGCCGCGTAGCCGCGGTTGGCCCGGTCCTGCAGGCGGAACGAGAAGCCCGCCGCGTTGCCGAGATTGTCCACGGGCGGCGGTTCCTGGGCGTCCACCGTGGCGTCGCGGTAATTGGCGAGCGCCGCGTTGGTGCCGGCGACGAGGGCGGCGGCCGAGTTCTTGGCGTCGCGCTCGGACCAGGGCTTGAGGGTGACGAAGGCCTGGCTGGTGCTCGGGGCCTGGCCCGAGAAGGAGAAGCCGTTGAGCATGGTCACGGTGGCGACGCCGGGCTGGGCCAGCAGGTGCTCCTCGACCTTGCGGACCGCCTCCTGGGTGCGGTTGTAGGAGGCGCCCGGCGGCGTCTGGATGTCGACCGTGAAGAAGCCCTGATCCTCCACCGGCAGGAAGCCCTCCGGCAGGTTCACGAAGGCGTAGGCGGTGCCGGCGACCAGCGCGAGGTAGACCAGCATCACCCGGCCGGATTTCCGGATGAACCACTGGGTGCCGCGGCCGTAGCGGGCGGTCTCCCGGTCGACGAACCGGTTGAACATCCCGAACACGCCGCCCTTGGCGTGGCCGTGGCCCTTCTCGATCGGCTTCAGGAAGGTCGCGCAGAGGGCCGGCGTCAGCGACAGGGCGAGCAGCGCCGAGAAGGCGATGGAGGTCACCATCGCGATCGAGAACTGCCGGTAGATGATGCCCACCGAGCCGGGGAAGAACGCCATCGGGATGAACACGGCCATCAGCACCAGGGTGATGCCGATGATCGCCCCGGTGATCTGCCCCATGGCCTTCTTGGTGGCCTCCTTGGGGGGCAGCCCCTCCTCGTTCATGATCCGCTCGACGTTCTCCACCACCACGATGGCGTCGTCGACCAGGATGCCGATGGCCAGCACCATGCCGAACATGGTGAGCACGTTCACCGAGAAGCCCGAGATCCACATCACCGTGACGGTGCCCATGAGGGCGATCGGCACCACGATGGTGGGGATCAGGGTGTAGCGGATGTTCTGCAGGAACAGGAACATCACCAGGAAGACCAGCACCACCGCCTCGACCAGCGTGTGCAGCACCTTCTCGATGGAGGCTTCCACCGCCGGGGTGATGTCGTAGGGGATGTCCCACTTCAGGTCCGGCGGGAAGAACTGGGACAGCTCCACCATCTTGGCGCGGATCGCCCGGGCCGTCTCGAGGGCGTTGCCGTCGGGGGCGAGCGTCACCGAGATGCCGGCGGCGGGGCCGCCGTTCAGGCGGGTGGAGAACTGGTAGGCGTCGCCGCCGAGTTCGATCCGGGCGACGTCGCGCAGGCGCACGTTCGAGCCGTCGGGATTGGCCCGCAGCACGACCGCGCCGAACTCCTCGATGGTGCCGAGCTGGCCCTTCACGATGATCGGCATGGTCAGCGATTGCCGGGTCGGGCTCGGCTGGGCGCCGACCGCCCCGGACGCGACCTGGACGTTCTGGTTGCGGATCGCCTCGGTGACGTCCGAGGCGCTGAGCGAGAGGCCGCGCAGCTTGTCGGGATCGACCCAGACGCGCAGCGACCGCTCCGTGGAGTAGAGCGTCGCGCGGCCGACGCCGGGGATGCGCCGGATCTCGTTGATGACGTTGCGGATCAGGAAGTCGCCCAAGCCCACCTCGTCCATCGACCCGTCCTTGGAGACGAGGGTGATGATGTTGAGGGTCGCGGCCGAGGCCTCCTCCACCAGGATGCCCTGCTGGCGCACCTCCGCCGGAAGGCGCGCCTCGACGCGCTTCAGCCGGTTCTGGACCTCCACGGAGGCGAGCGACGGGTCGGTGCCGGGCTGGAACGTGGCGGTGATGTTCACCGAGCCGAACGAGTCGGTGGTCGACTCGAAGCTCATGATGTTGGCCGCGCCGTTCAGCTCATCCTCGATGAGCCGGGTGGTGCCGATGTAGAGGCTCTCCACCGAGGCCCCCGGATAGGCCGTGGACAGGGCGATGGAGGGCGGGGCGATCACCGGGTACTGCGCCACCGGCAGGTTCGGGATGGCGAGGGCCCCGCCCAGGCAGATGAACAGGGCCACGACCCAGGCGAAGACCGGCCGGTCGATGAAGAAGCGTGCCATGATCGGGCTCTCCCGGCTCAGTGGCGCGGCTGGACGGCGGCGGCCCGCGGCGCGACCTCCGCCTTGTCACCCGAGGCGTCGGGGGCCTCGTCGGTATCGTGCTTCGGACCGGTCTCGCCGTGGACCGGCGTCTGGTCGCGGGGCTTCACCTTGGCGCCGACGGTGATCTTCTGGAAGCCGTCGATCACGACCCGCTCGCCGGCCTTCAGCCCCGAGCGGATCAGCCAGTTCTGCCCGACCACCGGCCCGACCTCGACGGGCTGGCGCATGACCGTCTCGTCGGCGCGCACCACCCAGACCTCGGCGCGGCCGTCGTCGGTGCGCTGGATCGCCTGCTGCGGCACCGCGATGGCGTCGGAATCGATGCCCTGCTTGATCCGCGCCCGCACGTACATGCCGGGAAACAGCTCGTCGTGCGGGTTGGGGAACTGCACCCGCAGGGTCACTTGGCCGGTGCTCGGATCGGCGGTGACGTCCGAGAACAGGAGCCGGCCGGCCAGCGGGTAGAGAGAGCCGTCATCCATGATCAGGTGGACGTTGGCGGTGTTCTCCTCCAGCCGCGCCAGCTCCCCGCTGGCGAGATCCCGGCGCAGGCGGTTCAATTCGCCCACCGACTGGGTGATGTCGACGTAGATCGGGTCGAGCTGCTGGATCGTGGCGAGCGCCCCCGTGGAGCCCGGCTCGATCAGGGTGCCCTCGGTGAGCAGCGCCCGGCCGATCCGGCCGGTGATCGGCGCGCGCACGTCGGTCCAGCCGAGGTTGAGCTGCGCCCGGTCGCGGGCCGCCTTGGCGCCGGCGACCTCCGCCTCGGCCTGCTTCTTGGCCGCGAAGGCGGCATCGTACTGGGCCTGGCTGGCGGTGGCCCGCGTCAGCAGCTGCTCGAGCCGGTCGGCCTGCTGCCGGGCCAGCACGAGGGCGGCCTCCTGACGTGCGAGCGCCGCCTCGGCGCTGGCGAGCTCGACCTGATAGGGCGCCGGGTCGATCTTGTAGAGGATGTCGCCTTCCTTGACCTGGCTGCCCTGCTCGAAGAGCCGCTTCACCACGAGCCCGGAGACCCGGGAGCGGACCTCGGCGATGCGCATGGGCGCGACACGGCCCGGCAGGTCGCGGAGATAGGGGATCGCCTGGGGCTCGACCTTGACGAAGCCGACCTCGGGCACCGGCGGCGCCGGCGCGGCCACCTGCTTCGGGTTGCAGGCCGCGAGGCCGAGCAGAAGCAGGGCCGCGGGCAGGACGGTCCTGGCCCGGCCCGGACGGCGGCGAGAGGATGAGGTTCTGACGGACAGAGTGCGGGTCACGATTTCCGACGCTCCTGAAAACATGCGTCTGCTGAGGCTGGCGCGGAGCATGGACCCGCGCATCGTCGTGGCAGATCTCGGGACCGGTCACGAGGCCGGTCGGACGGAGATCAGGACAGGCGCGCATCCTCGCCGGCCGCCAGGGCCGGGGCGCGCGTCAGGCCAAGCGGGGAGGCCGGTGCGGCGAACCGTCCGGCGCGGAAGCCGGCAGGATGTCGGACCTGTATTCGAACGATGCGGAAAGAGTGTGACGGGGCCGCGGCGCCTCGACCGGCGGGCGCGGCAGCCCCAGTTCGGTGAGGATCTCGCTGTCGGCGGCGCAGAGATCGGTGCGGCCGAAGACGGACCGCTTGGCCTCGGGTTGCGCGTCCGGCGTGCCCGACAGAACCGAGAGGCGCGGGCTCGTGATCGCGCAGGCCGGGCCCTCCGGCCGCGCGGATTGGGCCCGTGCCGGCACGGCGGCCATTGCGGCCGCCGCGAGGACGAGCAGCGCCAGCACGGCGAGGCCCCGGGCGAGGCGGTCCGGCAAGGCCGCGACACGGCGGGCCAGAAGGGCGGCGGATCGGATCACGGATCTGAGATAAGCACGGCTGTCGCCGGGCGCAATCACCCACGGCGTCGCGGCGTCCGCGGAGTGTTGCATGCAGCACACAGCTACGCCCGGAAGTGCACATCCCGACGGCCCGGCCTCAACCTTGCCGTGAAGTCCGGGCCGGCTCGCCCGATGCGCGCAGGGCACCGCGAAGGTCTGCGCCACGACGGACGGAGGATGGAGACCATGCCGAGACGGATCGCGCTGCTCGGGCTCGCGGGGTTGCTGCTTGGAAGCGCCCCCGCGCTGGCCAACCCGCTGGACAGGGGCCCCATCGCGGACTTCCTCAACGTCTTCCGCAGCCAGGCGATCCCCCGCGAGACCGTGGCGTGGACCGGCAAGGAGAAGCCCGGGACGATCGTGGTCTCGACGCGCCAGCGCCGGCTCTACTACGTGCTGGGCGGCGGCGCGGCGGTCCGCTACGGCGTCGGCGTCGGCCGGCAGGGCTTCTCGTGGTCGGGCACCAAGACCGTCACCATGAAGAAGGAATGGCCGGATTGGCGCCCGCCGCAGCAGATGCTGGCCCGCCGCCCGGACCTGCCGCGCTACATGGCCGGCGGCCAGGACAACCCGCTGGGCGCCCGCGCCCTCTATCTCGGCTCCTCGCTCTACCGCATCCACGGCTCGAACGAGCCGGAGACGATGGGGGCGGCGGTCTCGTCGGGCTGCATCCGCATGACCAACAAGGACGTGGTCGACCTCTACGACCGGGTCCGGGTCGGCACCAAGGTCGTCGTGCGCGACTGATCGCGGCGGGTGGCGGCGCCCGGCCGCCGCCACCCGCCTGCGTCGCCTTCTCCCCTGCGTCGCCCTCTCCCCTGCGCCTCGGAGCGGCCCCGGGCGGCGCGCGGACCGACCGCGACGCGCAAGGCCGTGCGCGGGCGGCCGGATCGGCGCGGCTGCGGCTGCGGCTGCGGCCGGGTCCGCGTCGACAGGCGCAGCGGGCCGGTGATAGGAGCCGCGCCGTCGGGCAGAGCCGGATCGCCCGATCTCCACGAGGGACAGCATGAACGAACGCATCATCCTGCGGGCCGGCGAGGCCCTGGTGGCGGGCGGGCCGCCCAACACCGCCTCGGAGCCCGAGGTCATCATCGGCGAACTCGACGGGCCGGTCGGCACCGCCCTCGCCACGCTGACCGGCGATCAGGTCGTCGGCCACAGCCGCGTCTTCGCCCTGCTGAACACCGACATCATGGTCCGCCCGGTCACGCTCTGCGTGTCCAAGGTCAGCGTCACCGAGAGCAAGTACACCTCGATCCTGATGGGCACCGTGCAGTTCGCCATCGCCAACGGCGTCCTCGACGCCGTGCGGGCGGGCTACATCCCCAAGCACAAGGCCAACGATCTCGGCATCATCTGCTCGGTCTGGCTCAGCCCCGGCGTCATCGAGGCGCAGCATGTCGACCACAAGGCGCTGTTCGACATCCAGCGCCGCGGCATGACCGAGGCCATCCGCAAGGCCATGACCAACGAGCCCTCGATCGACTGGCTCCTCGAGAACCAGGACAAGATCGTGCACAAGTACTACCAGATGGGCCTCGACGGGAAGATCTGAGCGCCCGTCCGCGCCGCGATCACGCCTCCCGCCGTCGGCTCCCGGCCGGCGGCCGCGGCGCGGACCCGGCGGGCGTTCCTGCGGGACCCGCATGGCCGGCTTCCTGCAGGGCCGCGTCCGGGGCCCGGGCCGATAGGGAGAGACGCCACGCCATGATCAGCGCCTTCGATCTGTTCAAGATCGGGATCGGCCCGTCGAGTTCGCACACGATCGGCCCGATGGTCGCCGCGCGCCGCTTCCGCGACCGCGTCGCCGGCCGGTCCGGCGTCGCGCGGGTGAGCGCGGAGATCTTCGGCTCCCTCGCCTGGACCGGGCGCGGCCACGGCACCGACGTGGCGATCTACCTCGGCCTCCTGGGGCACGAGCCCGCCACCGTCGATCCCGACGCCGTGGCCGGTTACACGCAGGCCCTCGCCGAGACCGGCGCCCTCGGCCTGCCCGGCATTGCCTTCGATGGCACGCGGGACCTTCTCTTCAACTTCACCGAGGTGCTGCCGCGCCACACCAACGGCATGCGCTTTCGCGCCTACGATCCTGCCGGCGGGCTTCTGGACGAGGTGGTCTGCTACTCCGTGGGCGGCGGCTTCGTGGAAGAAGAGGACGAGCCCGGCACCGCCGGCCTGGACGCGGTGGCGCTGCCGTATCCGTTCGAGAGCGGCGCCGACCTCCTGCGGACCTGCGCCGAGACCGGCCTGACGATTCCGCAGGTCCAGATGGCCAACGAGCGCGCCCTGCGCTCCGACGCGGAGATCGAGGCCGGGCTCGATGCCATCCGCGACGCCATGCTCGCCTGCATCGCCCGGGGTCTGCGCATGGACGGCGAGCTGCCGGGCGGCCTCAAGGTGCGGCGGCGCGCCAAGCGGCTCCACGCGACGCTCGAAGCGAACCGGCTGTCCAACAGCCGTCCGGCCCACGAGATCATGGACTGGATCAGCCTGTTCGCCCTGGCGGTGAACGAGGAGAACGCCTCCGGCGGCCGCATCGTCACGGCGCCGACCAACGGTGCGGCCGGGATCGTCCCCGCGGTGCTGCGCTACATCGTGGATTTCTGCCCCGGCTGGAGCGAGTCGCGCGGCCGCGACTACCTCCTCACCGCCGCGGCCATCGGCGGGCTGATCAAGCGCCGGGCCTCGATCTCGGGCGCCGAGGTCGGGTGCCAGGGCGAGGTCGGCTCGGCCTCGGCCATGGCGGCGGCGGGCCTCGCCGCGATCCTCGGGGGCGAGCCGCCCCAGGTGGCCAACGCCGCCGAGATCGCCATGGAGCACCATCTCGGCATGACCTGCGACCCGATCGGCGGCCTGGTGCAGATCCCCTGCATCGAACGCAACGCCTTCGGCGCCAACAAGGCGGTGGCCGCCGCCTCCCTGGCGCTGCACGGTGACGGGGTGCATTTCGTGAGCCTCGACCAGGTCATCGAGACCATGCGCCAGACCGGGCACGACATGCAGGCCAAGTACAAGGAAACCTCCCTGGGCGGCCTCGCGGTCAACGTCGCCGCCTGCTGAGCACGCCGGCCCCGGCGCGCCGCGCACGATCCCGCGGGTGCGCGGGTTCCGCCTGTCGCGGGCGGGGAGCTTCGGCTAGGATGGCGGGATGATCAGACGCGCCGATTCCCGTCCGTTCAGCCGCCTCGCGGCCGGTCTCGCGCTCGGGGCCGGTCTCGGGCTCGGGGCCGCGTGTCTCCCGGCGGGTCCCGCCGCCGCCCAGGCGCCGTTCTGGCCGTCCATCGGCTTCGCGCCGCTGCCCTCCTTCGCCTGGCCGCAGATGCCTGAGGACGCGTATGGCCGCTGGACCGGCTCCTACGCGCGCCTCTCGACCGGCTACGCGGTCAGCACGTCCCGGCATTTCGGCAGTTATTCGGGCCCGACGATCGGGTTCGAGGGCGGCCGGATGTGGCAGGAGGGCCCGATCCTCTACGGCATCAGCGGCGGGTTCGATTACCTGGCCGGGCTCGACGGCACCCTCACGCCGGGCTTCGGGCGGCTCGCCTATTCCAACGACTTCGCCGGGTCCCTGGAGGTGAAGGTCGGCACCCTCGTCGCGCCGGACGTGCTGGTCTACGCCAAGACCGGCGCCCTGGCCCTGCACCAGACGCTGCGCGTCGGGCCGACCCCGGGGTCGCTGCCGTTCACGCGCCAGGACATCGCGGTGCGGCCGGTCGCGGGCGTCGGCGTCGAGTGGGCGGTCACGGACCGCCTCTCGCTGGCGGTCGAGGCGGGCGTGGTCGGCGGCGGGATCCGCTGAGGCGGTCTCTCCCGGCACCGCCGCCCGGCGGTGCCGGGAGGCGGCCCCCTGATCGGCCCCCTACTTCGGGACGAAGGCCCAGTAGTCGAGGTCGAGAATCACCGCCGGGTCGTAGCCGTCGCCCGCGCGGTCCGGGAAGGCGCCGCAAGACTGATTCTTGGTGGCGACCGTCCGCAGGCGCAGGAGCCCGACATCGTCGCGGCCGACATCGGCTGTGGCCAGCACCTCGCTCCAGGCATAGACCGTGTCGCCGGCAAACAGCGGTGCCACGTGGCGGCCGGCATTGATGCCCGCGAGGGCGAAGGCGTTGCCGAGCCCGTTGAAGCTCAGCGCCCGGGCGAGCGAGATGACGTGGCCGCCGTAGATCAGGCGCCGGCCGAACCGGGTGTCCTTGGCGGCCAGCCCGTCGAAATGCACCTTGGCGGTGTTCTGGAACAGGCGCGTGGCGATCTGGTGCTCGGCCTCCTCGACGGTCATGCCGTCGACGTGGTCGATCTTCTCACCGACCGCGTAATCCGCGAAGCGGTGCGGGCTGCCGGCGAGGTCGGTGTCGTAGGCGGCGGCCGAGAGCTTCGGCAGGGCGCCCGCGAGATCCTGCGGGTCGACCACCTTGGCGAGGCTCGGCACGTGCTCCTCGGCGATGGCCGCCTCGGGGTCGCGCTTGCGCACGAGGACCCAGCGGCAATAGCTCAGCACGGTCTCGCCGCGCTCGTCGGAGCCCACCGAGCGGACATAGACCACGCCGGTCTGGCGGTTCGAGCTCTCCTTGAGGCCGATCACCTCCGACACGGTGGAGAGCGTCTCGCCCGGATAGACCGGCCGCCGGAACCCGCCCTCCGCGTAGCCGAGATTGGCCAGCGCGTTCAGCGAGACGTCCGGGACGGTCTTGCCGAACACCATGTGGAAGGTGAGCAGGTCGTCGAGCGGGCTCTTCGGGTAGCCGATGGCCCGGGCGAAGGCGTCCGACGACTGCACGGCGAAGCGCGGCCCGTAGAGGCCGGTGTAGAGCGCCACGTCGCCCACCGTCACGGTGCGCGGGGTGGCGTGGCGGATGGTCTCGCCGAGGCGGAAATCCTCGAAGAAGCGGCCGGGATTCGTCTTCACGGGCGTTCGGTCCTACTGCGCGTAAACGTAGGTTGCGGGCACGGCGTACTCGTGCAGCAGGCGGCTGATGAACAGCAGCAGCAGGATCAGGATGATCGGCGAGATGTCGACGCCGCCGAGATTGGGCAGCAGGTTGCGGATCGGCCGCAGCACCGGCTCGGTCAGCCGGTAGAGCACCTCGCCGATCTGCGCGACGATCGGGTTGCGCACGTTCACCACGTTGAACGCCACCAGCCAGCTGAGAACCGCGCTTGCGATGAGGACATAGATGAAAAGCTGGACGACCGTGTCGAAGAGCCAGATCAGGGCGTTCATGCAGGTCCGCGCGCTATCCTCGGGGCGCCCGCACCCCAGCGCCGGAGCGGCGCGCGGCGGGCGACGTTGAAACAGGGAATTGACAGGCTGAGCCGCCCGCGCCTACAAGGCCGGCGCCTCGACGGGGCTGTAGCTCAGATGGGAGAGCGCCGCAATCGCACTGCGGAGGTCAGGGGTTCGAATCCCCTCAGCTCCACCAGGCTTTTCTCGCAGGGAAAAGCCCAATGGTGGCAGGGACTTGTAAATTTAAGTCCCATGAATAAGACCCAATAGGACCCACGGCCAACGGCATTTGAGACCCAGGGCCCGCGCGAAAATCCACAGGCTCGATTGGTTTGTCCTTCGGACCCGCGAGACGTGACCCATCGATCAGAAACGAATTTCGCCGAGCGATCCTGATCGTAGGTTCGGTTGCGCGATCCTTCGGACCCAACCGGAACGAACTAGGAACGGCGTCGTTGCCTCCTGACAAGCTCGTCCAGGGATTTCGGCTCCCGGTCGAGAAGGGGCTGCCATGGCGACCGTCTTCTTCTCCTATTCCCACGTCGACGAGGGATTGCGCGATAGGTTGGAGATCGCGCTCGCGGCCCTCAAGCGGCAGGGCCTTATCGAGGCTTGGCACGACCGCCGCCTGATCGCCGGCGACGATTTCGACGCCGGGGTGCGCGGCGAACTCGAACGGGCCGACGTGATCCTGCTGCTCGTATCTCCCGATTTCATCGCTTCGGACTACTGCTACGGCATCGAGATGACGCGGGCCCTGGAGCGGCACGAACGCGGCGAGGCCAGGGTCATCCCGGTGATCCTCCGTGCCTGCGATTGGCATCCCCTGCCGTTCGGCAAGCTCCTTGGCATACCGCGCGACGGCAAGCCGATCAGGTCGTGGCCCGATCTCGACGAGGCGTTCCTCGACGTCGCGCAGAAGATCCGTGCCGCCCTACCGCAGGCGGGAGCTGCCAGGCCCCGGGATCCCGTTCCGACGGGGCCGATGCCGATGGCCCCCCAGGGCCCCCGCTCCAGCAACCTGCGCTTGCGCAAGACCTTCGCCGAGGTCGATCACGACCGCTTTCTGGACGACAGCTTCGAGTACCTCGCCCGCTTCTTCGAGAACTCGCTCCAGGAGCTGAAGGAGCGCAACGAGGGCATCGACACCACCTTCCGCCGCATCGACGGCAACCGGTTCACGGCGGCGATCTATCGTGACGGAAAAGCGGTGTCCCGCGGCTCGATCGTGCGCGGGGGCATGTTCGGACGCGGGATCAGCTGGGCCGCGAACGACCAAGCAACAGGCAACAGCTTCAACGAGCATATCGCCGTCGAAGGCGACGAGCAGGGCCTTTTCCTTCGTCCGAGCGGAATGCCCCACCTCGGCCGTTCGGACGAGAAGCGGAAGCTGACGCAGGAGGGGGCCGGGGAGTATCTCTGGGAACTCCTGATGCAGCCGCTCCAGTGGCGCTGACCGTCGGGGGAGCCATGCCGAAGAACATCGTGGTCTTCTCGGACGGGACCGGCCAGGACGGTGGGATCCGACCCGAACAGCGGGTTAGCAACGTCTACAAGATGTATCGCTCCGCCAAGGTCGGGCCGGAAACGGGGATCGACCCGGCTGCGCAGGTCGCCTTCTACGATCCGGGCCTGGGGACGGACGCCGGCGCCACGGCCATCACGGCGCCGGTTCGGTTCCTGCAGAAGCTCCTCGCCTCCGTCACCGGCCAAGGCATCACCGCCAACGTCGCCGACTGTTACGCGTTCATTCTCGATCACTACGAGCCAGGGGACCGGATCTACCTCGTGGGCTTCAGCCGCGGGGCCTACACGGTCCGCTGCCTCGCCAATCTCCTGATGCTGTGCGGGATCCCGACCAGGACGCCGGCCGGTCCGCTCCGGCGTTTCCGGAAGCAGGTCCGCGACATCGCGGACGAGGCGGTATCGAAGGTCCTGGAGCAGGGGGCCGGAAAGCCACGGGGCCTCTACGAGGCCGATCGCTTCGAGCAGGCGCGTCGCTTCCGGATGAGGTATGGATCGAACGCGGCGGAGGATCCTGACGGCTCCAACGCTGCGCCTTATTTCATCGGCGTCTTCGATACGGTGGCCGCCCTCGGCGCGAGGGGCTTCCGTCGCTTTGCCATCGGCGCCGGGCTCCTCCTGCTCGGCTTGGGCGCCGTCGCGGCCGCCGCCGGCTTGGCGAACCTAATCTTCGGTTTCCCATTCCGCCCGAGCCTTCTGGCGATCGGCTTGGCCGCGGCGGCATTTTCCGGCTGGCGCTGGGTCGGCGCCCACCTGAAGACGACTTGGTACCCTGAGCGGACCGGATGGAGGCGCTGGGTCCCGAACTGGCATTTCGCCGTTTGGCGCGCCGGGTACTACGACCGCCTTCTCAGTCGCTCCGTGCGTTTCGCCCGCTCCGCCAACGCGATCGACGAGACCCGCGCCGATTTCGACCGGGTCCCGTGGGGCGGACAGGCGCAGGATCCAGTCCCGGGCGGCCCGCCGACCTTCCGCCAAGTATGGTTCGCGGGCAACCATTCCGACATCGGCGGCAGCTATCCCGAGGCGGAGTCGCGCCTCTCCGACATCGCGTTGGGCTGGATGGTCGCGGAAGCGCGAGCGCTTCCGCACCCGTTGGTGATGGAGGACGACAAGCTTCGCCGGCACCCGCGCGCCGACGGGGTCCAGCACTGCGAGATCGCGGGCATGCACGACACCATCGAGCGCCATATCTGGAGGTTCCTGCGCCCCCTGGCTGGCAAAATGAACTGGGAGGAGCTTCCGAACGGACGCGACATCAAGCCGGACGCCGTGATGCACCCGACCGTACCCGAGCGCTTCGCATTGTCGAGAGTGACGAGTTGCTCGCGGTCCGGCCCCTACCGGCCTCGGGCACTCAGGGCCCATCATATGTTCAAGGAATTCTACGCCAGCCAAGCGGCAGCGCCGTCCGCCGCAGGGACAAATCAGCAACCACCTTCGCCATAGTGTTTAGGTCAGACACCATATCTGCCTCTTCGGGCGACGCTGTCGCTGGCGTGCTTCGGGGAACATGCGACGCGCTCAACGTCGCGAGACCGAAGACTACACTCAATGTCTCGGGACGATCCGGCAATGTAGTTTACTTTTTGGAGCCAGATCTCGGCAAGATATGGTGCATTTGTAAACAGACCCTTCCAATTTTGCCTCAGATATTGTGACATCCGAGTCTGCAACATCGCCCTTTTCACTGTCGTTGACAAGATCAAACCGCCCGAGCGCTGCAGGATATGCAACGACAATCTCAGCGAGCTCCAAGGGGTGGCCATAAGGATTGGTAAGACTTGCGAACTCCTCACGCCTGCTATTCATCTTTATCATCGCGTCTTTTCGAGAAAAGATATCTGATATTTCAATTTCATCTTCGGTGGAAATATGACTGTCTGGCCCCAGGAATTCGACAAGACACCGCCTGTTGTTCGCATTTACTGGCTGCGTATCTAGTGACAAAACTTTAATAGGAAGCTCTGTATTTTTCGTTCTATTGTATGCCCGCCAAATTGATGGGGCCTTGCTTGGCGTATATAAAGAAGTTATAAAGCATCTGAATTTATCACTCTTCACGATTAAAATAGTTTCCTTCGTAACGCTATCCGCGGGACGCCGCTCGACCGGAGCGCCATCCTCCCGGGTATCAGCGCAATTGATGGTAACAGTCAGCCTTGAAGAGGTCATTTTAGCATAGTCAGCCTGATCCAACGCCATTATAGCCATGGTGTCCATGTAGTCGGACAGATTTCTTGTATCGTCTACACGGTACTGCGTCGATTTATTGATACGCCCATGGACCAGGGAAAAATCGGTAATAAGATCTATAGTCTTGTTTTTTAAGTTCTCGTACCACTTTTCATCACGCAGAAGCACGAGAGCTTCCTCGAAATCGAAGGTCGAAAATGAAGTCTGTATCGGTATCTGAAACGCGTCTGAAACCTTGGCGCGGGACCGCTTAACGTTATTGTCAATCGCCGCGCCTATCAAGGACAGCAGATACATAAAAACATTGTCTATCGGCTTTCGATCAGATGTTTCTTCAGGAAAGACGGCAAAAATTGGGGCTTTCGGGTCCGTCAGAGATTCTACGGGAAGATTATCGCATAGACCACCGTCGACATGATGGTTAATTGAGAGATATTTAAATGATCTAAAAGCAACCGGCAGCGCGCATGAGTCCCGCAATGCCGTCTTGATACTACCTGTCTCGATGATCTTGCCACCAGAGCTTGCGAGATCTGTCGTGACGATCGAAAGCGATTTATCCAGTTGCTCGATAACCTTGTCCTTGTCGGCGCAGTGTGCAAGTATCTGGTCGAGGAACACCCCGAACTCTGCCTCTTTGAATAAGGGGTCTCCTGTCCGGATCACGGATTTCAGCAACGGAGCCGCGCCATAGACAGCGCTGATTCGTGCGGCCCAACCTGTCGCGTCAGCGACCGCGGTCAATTGCGTGACGCTATTACCCACCAGCTTGCGGACATGCCCGGAACCTGCAGCGGCGAGATAGGTTCTTAGGCTAGGGAAATCGCATTTAGCGGCTATCAGGGCGGCGCAGATGGCTCCGGCTGATGTCCCCGCGACCGCCTTTATCTGAATGCGGCCATGGGCCTCACAAAACTGAAACGCTTCCGCAACCGGCAGCATGGCAATGAATTTCGCACCGCCCCCTTGGAATGCTATCTGTATCTCGGGTGCGGTCATATCGGCTTCGGTCCTTGTCGTAAGGGGCAGGGTCGGCTACATTCCGACTGCGGTAAGAACGCTACCTAGAGGAGAATAAAATGTCTCGCAGCAATCTCAAGGGCCTCTCAGGGGTTATCGAACTCGCTGCCTTCGGTGTCGATGAAGTTGCCCTCTAGGCCGCTCGACCTACCATTCTCATCGCCTGAATCAGTTGGCATGCGGAGCTCGATGTGCGCCGCATGCTTTTCTGCGGCTATCCATGTACGAGCTGCTACGAACCCCTCCAAAGCCTACTGAATTGCCCAGATGCTGGAAGCCTGTGCGTACAATGAGATTGGTAGCTTAGTACCCATCCCGGTTGTCAGGACGAGCTAGGAGCAGCACGCAAGGACGCCAGCCCCGAAGGTGGAAAACGTCGAGGTTGAGTCCGAGGTCTTTGCGCCACCCCGCCAGCTTACCCCAGCTGCGCATCGACACCCGCTTCACCAAGTGGATGCCCCCGTTCCAGAAATGTCCCTGTCGTGAGGTGCCCCCCCCTCGGGATAATAGCCCCGGTCTGCGCCGCGCGTGGGCGGAAACGCTACGAGTTCGATCTCCTCGACGGTGCTGCCGCCGGGCCCGGGATGCGTCGGAACCAGCCAGCGATCGGCACCGCCCCGGAACGAGATGCGTCGCCCCGCGAGTGAAGCGACCGCGTGGGCGGTCAGGGCGTGCCAAAGGCGATCATCGAGGGGCTCCGTGCAGGTCCCGCCCGCGTTCCACCTCCAGCCTGTCGAGATCTCCTGCTCTTCGCGGACCGAGTCGTCGAGCATGGCCGTCGCCACATCCATGCGTTCGGCCGCGAGAGCTTCCGGGCCTACCTCGATATGCTCGTCCCGGAGATCCGCAGGCCCCCGCCCCGGGATGTGCCGGTCATGGCCTTCGTAGCTGGGGATGACGCCCTGCTCGTACGGAGGGCCGTCGAGGCGATCGCCCGGGCGCATTAAATCGAGGCGGCCTTCGTTCCGGACATCGGCCACGACCTCATGCTCGACGTCGGGTGGGAAGGCGTCGCGGATCGGATCGTGCGATGGATCCGCGCGGAGATCGCGGCGGCCAAAACACATGAGGTCGTGCCCCGGTCGGGGCAGTCGCCCCGGCGGTAGCCGGGGGCTAACGAGCCGCCTGGGGCCGGTCCGCGAGCTTGGCCTGTCCGATCAGGATCGCCCGCATGGCGGGATCGGGATGCCCGAGAAAACGGAGGTGGAGCGGGACGTCGACGCGACGTCGATGGACCGCGTACATCCGGTTGGTCGGAGGGATCATGACCACGACCACGTCGTTGGCGTCGCAGTTCCGCGGCTCGCACAGCGTGCCGACCATGAGCAGACGTCCGTCACCCCCCACGGCATGCATGGGGGTGGCCGGTCCGGCCAAGCTTCGCATGAAGGTTGCCTTCTGGTCGGTCGCCGGTATCTCGGCGAGCAGGCGGTCCCAGGCCATGCGGTAGGCGGGGTTCCCCGCGACGAGTTGCGGGAATGTCAGGGCGGCCCCGAGCGGTTCGACCGGCTGGGCCGGAAGCGGTGCCAGCGCCGCGACGGTGACGACGACGTGCAGGAGCCGTCTCATCGACCGACGACCGCCATGTAAACCAAGCCATCGACGTCCTTGTAGAACCGAGCCTTGTCTCGCCCGGGCGGCTTGCCGTCGAGGGAGACTTCGAACGTGCAGACGTGGCCGGGAGCCACCTGGGAGACCTCGCAATCGAGTTTGTGGAAGGACGTGACGGTCGGCATCGGCATGATGCGGCGCGCTCCACCGATGAGGCTCGCCGTAGCCGCCTGCTGCTCCCAGGCCCGGTTCAGGAAGCCCAAGGCGGCGGCGCGCATGGTCGTCTCGGAGGGCTCGTCCGAACAGGCTCCGAGGGTGGGGCCGAGGGCGCAAAGGATCGGGATGACGGATCTACGGAGCATGTCTCGGTCTCGACTGGCGATGGAGGGCCGCTCGGACGGGCTGCCTGGCCCGCCCGCACGATGCTGCAAGGTTTGGAGGCGGGATCAGCGCAGGAGCTGGAGGACGCCCTGCTGGGCGGTGTTGGCCAGAGACAGGGCCGAGATGCCGAGCGACTGCCGGGTCGACAGCGCCTGCGAGTTCGCCGCCTCCTCGTTCATGTCCGCGTTGGTCAGGTTGGCCGCGCCCGTGTCGAGCACGTTGATCATGTTCTTCGTGAAGTCCTGTCGGGTCTGGACCACGGACAGGTTCGAGCCGAGGTTCGAGGACAGCGATTGCAGGCTCGACAGGGCGTTGGTCAGGGCGTTCGAGGCGTTGGTCAGGTCGGAGTTGTTCTGGACGCCGAAATTGCCGCCGGTCTGCGCGGTCGCGCTGTCCGCGAGATGCCCGATGCCGAGGCTGGACGAGGTCAGGGCGTTGCTCTGGACGTTCAGGTTGCTCTGCGCCGTGCCGGTCTTCTCGTTGAAGGCAATCGACAGCTTGTCGCCGTTCAGGAGGTTGATGCCGTTATAGCCGGCATCCTGCGCGGCCTGGTCGATCTGGGTCCGCAGGTTCTCGAACTGTGAGACCAGCGCGGAGCGCTGCGCCGAGGTCCCGCCACCGGTCACGCCGCTGGTGCCGCCGGTCGGCGAACCCAGCAGGGCCTGGGTGCCTGCCGAGGAGGCGGCGAAGGCCGGCGGCGTGCCGCTGGTGGCGCCCAGGTTCACGGAGAGCGCGTCCGAGCCCGTGCCGACGACGGATAGCAAACCGTTCGAGTCCACCGAGGCGGTCGCGATGCCGCTCTTGTTGATCGCGTTGACGACGTCGTTGACGGTGTCCGTCGCCTGAATCGTGTAGGTGTAGGTGTTGTTGCCCGCCGAAAGCTGCACCTGGTTGGCGGTGGCGGCGGCCACCCCGAGATTACCCGTGTGCGTGGCGTCGGCGGCGACGACGGCGCTGCCGAGCACCGTCTTGGCCAGGGCGGTGTCGTGCTGGCTCTTGCCGGTCGCAGTCGCCTCACCGCTGCTGGCCAGTGCCTGCGTCCCGACGATCTTCGGCAGGTTCTGCGCGGCGTTCGACTGGGCCTGCGAGACCACCGACTGAAGTTGCTTCACTAGGTTGGTGATCGTGTCGACGCCCTTGCTGGCGGCCTGGATGGTTTGGATGCCGTTCGAGATGCCGTCGAGCAGGCTGGAGAGGGCACCGGACCGCGTCGAGAGGCTTTGCGCGGTGAAGTAGTTCACCGGACTGTCGAGCGCGGAATTGACCTTCTTGCCGGTGGCCAATCGGTTCTGGTTCGTCGCTGCCTGCGCCGCGGTGTCCTGCAACGAAAGCAGGTTCTGCCGCGTCGCCGCGGACAAGGTGATGGACGAGGACATGTCTCAGGATCCTTCATCGCTCGACACGGAGCGTCGGCGTGCGATGAATTATCGGGCGTCCGAAGTTTAATCGGCTGTAATATTTTCAATCAGCGGAGATCTATTATGTCCAACGGCGTCCCGTTCATGTCGGAATGCGTCCCGCCCGGATTGTTAGCTTTCGTCCACAAGGTTGGGACTGTCGGACCTTGACCGGTCGTCTTGCTCCGGCGAGTCCCTGGACCCGGACGTAGAGTTGCCGCCATGTCCCCCGAGACCATCGACCCGGGCTTCGACCGGATCGAGAGTGACGCGGAACGCCGCGAGGCCTGGATGCGTGCCGTCGCGTCCGTCGTGATCCCGCGGCTGGACCCGGATGTCCCGGTGCCGCGCAGCGCCCGGTTCCACTCCTGGCGCGTGGGCGGGATCGTGCTCAACGAGATCCGAGCCTCGGCGCAATCGATCGAGCGCACACCCTTCCAGATCGGGTCGCAGAACGTCGACCACGTGCTGGTTCGCCTGTTCGCGTCCGGTCGTACAGCGCTGGTGACACCCAAGGGAGACGTCCCGATCGCTCTGGGCGCGATTGGACTATTCGACCTGACGCGGCGGTCGCATTCGCGCTCCAAAGGAATGAGCGGGTTGAACTTGATCATGCCGAGAAGGCGGTTCGACACCCGGGTCGGAGACGTCGCGGGGCTACACCAGTCGATCGTCGCGCCGCGGGGCCGGCCCCTGATACGGCTTCTCGCCGACCACATGCGCAACATCTGACCTGACCGGCTGGCTTTGGACCGAGCTGATTGAGAGGATCAGCGAGGACCGAAGGAGTCGGACATGCGGCGAGGTCAGAAGACGAACGCGGA
>NZ_JACJIM010000002.1 GCF_014138435.1 Methylobacterium fujisawaense
CCGCACCGGTCCGCCGCCCGGGGCGATGGCGGCTGAAAGCCACCGACGCGGGCGCCGCCCCGCCCCCGGACCCGCCCGGTCAGCCACCGGGCGGGCCCCCGAAGGACGCCCCGGGATCGCTCCCGGGCCGCCGCGGACAGGTGCGGTCAGGAAGCACAAAATAGGAACATTGTCAAGATGCGGGCGGCGCGGCAGGCGGGACAGGGCCTGTCCGCCGCGGACTCCCGCCCGCCGCCGAGCCGTCATTCCGGGGCGCCGCGGGCGCGCCGGAAATCCGGTGCCGCGGTCGGCGCGTCCGGATCCCGGGCTCCGCGCAGCAACACCGGGATGACGGGGAAGCGGCCGCGTCTGCTATGTCGGCGGTCCGAATCCTCATCGATCGCGCCGCCCGTGGCCATTGACCATATCGATCTCAGCCGGATCGACCTGAACCTGCTGGTGGCCCTGGATGCGCTGCTCGACGAGCGCAGCGTCACGCGGGCGGCCGCACGGGTGGGGATCGGTCAGTCGGCGATGAGTTCGAGCCTCGCCCGCCTGCGCCGCCTGTTCGACGACGAACTCCTGACCCGGGCGCCGGACGGGATGCGGCCGACACCCCGCGCCCTCAAGATCGCCGAGCCGCTGCGGGCCACCCTCCGGCAGGTGCAGGCGCTGGTGCATCGGGAGGAGCGGTTCGACCCGGCCACCGTCGAGCGCAGCTTCACGGTGAGCCTGCCGGACAGCGTCGAAGCGCTGCTCGGGCCGCGGCTGATCGCGCAGCTCCGCCGGGACGCGCCCGGCATCCGGCTCCTGCTGCGCTCGGTCGACCGGACCCGGATCCTCGACGAACTCGACGCCGACCAGGTCGATCTCGCCATCGGCCTGTTCTCCGAGGGGCAGCTCCACCACAAGCAGCGCCTCCTCTACCGCGACAGCTACGTGGTGCTGTTCAACGCCGCGCTGATCGGCCTGGAGCCGCCGATCGGGCTGGACGACTACCTGCGCTTCCCCCACGTGCTGACGTCCCTGCGCGAAACCGCCCACGGGGTGGTCGACGACGCCCTCGCGTTGATCGGCCGCTCGCGCACCCTGGCGGTGACGACCCCGCGCTTCCTCGTCGTCCCGTTCATGGTCCGGGCGGCGCCGGTGATCGCCACGATGCACGCCCGGCTCGCCACCTCCTTCGCCAACGCTCTCGCGCTCAGCGTCAGCCCCGTGCCGGTGCCCCTCGACGACGTGGCCGTGTCGATGCTGTGGCACGCCTCGTACGACCACGACCCGGCCCATCGCTGGCTCCGGGATCTGCTGGTCCGGCTGGCCCACGAACCGCCCGCCCCCGGCATCCTCTGAGTTCGGCGCTCACAGCTTGGCGCTCACAGGCAGGGATCGTCCGCGGTCTCCAGGCGGCCGCTCGCGATCGCCGCGCGGAACAGCGCGAAATCGGCCGCATTGCGCTCCGCATAGGCCGCGGCCCAGTCGGCGATCGCCGCGCAGAGGTCGTCGTGTTTGCCGCTGCCGCAATAGCCGGCGATCGCCGCCGCATCGCCGGTCCGCGCATGGGCGCGGGCGAGGAGCGTGCCGTAGGCGTACGAGAAGGTCAGGAGCGGCGCGCCGGACATCCGCGCCAGCGGGATCGCGCCCTTCAGATTCTTCATCTGCCGGACGTAGAACGGGCGGCCCGCGATGCTGGTCCAGCCGAGCAGCGGATCGCCCACCGCCTGGAGCAGGCGCTGGCCGTAGATCACGCGCTCGCCCTCGTGCCCGGAAAAGGGCGCCGGCACCCGCGGCAGGTACGGCGCGTGCGCCGGACGGACCGCCTCCTTGACCTGGAGGAAGAGTGCGTCCGCGTCGGAATTGCCGAACAGCAGCGCCAGGTAGGCGCGGGTCCCGACGCTGCCCACGCCGACGACCCGATGGGCGACATCGACCACGTGGTAACGGTCGAGCATGAAGCGCCGCTCCCGCGGCAGGGTCTCGGCGTAGCGCTCCAGACCGGTGACGACGCCCTCGCGGGTCGCCTCGTCCACGGGCGTCAGGATCGGCGGATCGGTTTGCAGGCGCCAGCTGCCGTCGGTGCGCCGCTCGGCGACCTGGGCGAGGAGGCTGCGGTTGTTCCGCCGCCGCGCCTTGTCGACGGCCCGCCGCACCACGGCCCGGGCCTCGGCATCCATCTGCAATCCGGCGATGTGCGGCGCGTCGGCACGCGTGGTCTGGTACCAGACGTCGAGGGAGCCCTGCGGCGCCAGGCGCCGCATCGTGTGCTGGTAGCCGGAGACCGCCTCCATGACGGAAGCGCGCCGCTCGGCCGCCGGCGCGCCCGCATCCGCGATGGCGACCGCGAGGCCGGCCGCGAGGCGCTTGAGATCCCATTCCCACGGGCCGATCGTGACCTCGTCGAAATCGTTGAGGTCGAGGACGACGTCGCGCTGCGGCGTACCGAACAGGCCGAAATTGTCCGTGTGCGCGTCGCCGTTCATCACCACGTCGATGCCGCTGCGCGGCCCGCGCGACAGGTCCCAGGCCATGACATGGGCGGCCCCGCGCAGGAACGCGAAGGGCGAGGACGCCATCCGGGCGACCCGCAAGGGGATCAGATGCGGCTGACGGCCCTTATGCGCGGCCTCGATCAGGGCGATCGGGTCGGGCCGGTCCGGACCGGGATCCAGCGTGGCCTGGCTCGCATGGGGCACCTCGGCACGCAGCCGCTTGCCGGCCTTGCGGCGCTTGTCCCAGGCCTCGACGCCCACGCGGAGGTCGATCCGCGGAAACTCCGCGACCGGCGCGAGCACCGAGTCCATACCCGGGGCGTCGGAGACGCCGGTTTCCGGGGCAGTCCTGTCGCTCTCGATGCGATCCATCGATGTCCCATCGCGGCATGCAGGGCGGTCGCGGCCGTACGGGTCTCCCTCCCGCGCCGGGAGCGATTTCCATACGGTAGCATCGGCCCCGCTCTGTGACGTCCCGGGCCTGAACGGCCCTTGACCACTCTATAGGCGAGCCCTCTAACGAACCGAGTATTCGCGGGGCGTTTCCGGGTGCCGGGCCGTTCACAGCGTCGCGATCAGAGTTCCGGAAGTGGACGGGGCGTTCCGGGAACGCCGTTGCATCAGCGAGACTTCGCATGCCCAAGGGTTCAGATCTCCTCGTCGCCGCCCTCGAGAACGAGGGGGTCGACCGAATCTTCGGGATTCCCGGCGAGGAGAATCTCGACGTCGTCGAATCCCTGCGCAACTCCAAGATCGAGCTGATCCTGACCCGCCACGAGCAGGCGGCGAGCTTCATGGCCGCCACCCATGGCCGCCTCACCGGCCGCCCCGGCGTCTGCCTCTCGACCCTGGGTCCCGGCGCCCTGAACTTCTCCACCGGCGCCGCCTACGCCCATCTCGGCGCGATGCCGATGATCATCATCACCGGCCAGAAGGGCATCCTGTCGTCGCGGCAGGCCAAGTTCCAGATCGTCGACGTAATCAGCTCCATGAAGCCGATCACCAAGATGGCCCGGCAGATCGTCTCGGCCTCCTCGATCCCCACCATCGTGCGCGACGCCTTCCGGGTCGCCACCGAGGAGCGGCCGGGCCCGGTGCTGCTGGAGCTGCCCGAGGACATCGCGGCCGAGGAGGCCGAGGCCCACCTCGTGCCCTCGCACCCGATCGACATCCCGGTGGCCCATCCCACCGCCATCGCGCGCGCCGCCGCCATGATCCTGAAGGCCGAGCGCCCGCTGATCATGCTGGGCGCCGCCGCGAGCCGCCCCCGGGCCACCGGCGAACTCGGCGGCTTCGTGCAGCGGACCCAGATCCCGTTCTTCACCACCCAGATGGGCAAGGGCACGGTGGCGAGCGGCACGAACCTCTACATGGGCACGGCGGCGCTCTCCGAGCGCGACTACGTCCACGAGGCGATCGACCGGGCCGACCTGATCATCGCCATCGGCCACGACACGATCGAGAAGCCGCCCTTCTTCATGGGCCAGCACGACCAGAAGGTCCTGCACATCAGCTACATGCCGGCCAATGTCGAGCAGGTCTACTATCCCGACGCCGAGGTGGTGGGCGACCTCGGCCCCACCCTGAAGCTGCTCGCCGACCAACTCGACGGCAAGCTCCCCAACGCCGGCGCCCTGCTCCACCTGCGCGAGCACATCCTCAACCACATCGCCGACCGGGCCGGCGAGGACCGCTTCCCGGTGACGCCGCAGCGGCTCGTGCGCGACGTGCGCCGGGTGATCCCCGAGGACGGCATCGTCTGCCTCGACAACGGGATGTACAAGATCTGGTTCGCCCGGAACTACCGGACCTACGTCGCCAACACGCTGCTCCTCGACAACGCGCTGGCCACGATGGGCGCGGGCCTGCCCTCGGCCATGATGGCGGCGATGCTCTACCCGAACCGGCGCGTCATGGCGGTGTGCGGCGACGGCGGGTTCATGATGAACAGCCAGGAGATGGAGACCGCGGTCCGCCTCAAGCTCAACCTCGTGGTGCTGGTGCTGGACGACTCGGCCTACGGGATGATCCGCTGGAAGCAGGCGGTCGACAAGTTCGCCGATTACGGGATGACCTTCAGCAACCCGGATTTCGTGCTCTACGCCAAGTCGTACGGGGCCACCGGCCACCGGGTCGAGTCGGTCAACGACCTCGTGCCGACCCTCGACCGGGCCTTCGCGGCGGGCGGCGTCCACCTCGTGGCGGTCCCGATCGACTATTCCGAAAACACCCGCGTGCTGGTCGACGAGCTGCGCGCCAAGGTGAAGGATTTCGAGCCGGCCGAGTGAGGCTGGTGTCGCAGTTGGGTCGGGACCAAGACAGGGCAGCGCGATGAACCCGTTCACCTTCCAGACCACGCCGAACGTGCTGTTCGAGGCCGGCGCCTCCAGGAAGCTGCCCGAGATCGTCGGCCGCTTCGGGGCGAAGCGCGTCCTGCTGGTCACCGACAAGGGCGTGCGCGGCGCCGGGCTGACCCAGGCCGCCGAGGCGGCTTTGGCGGCGGCCGGCGTCAGCCTCGACGTCTACGAGGACGTGGTGGCCGATCCGCCCTCCACGGTGATCGAGGCGGCGGCCAAGCGCGCCCGGGAGCTCGGGACCGATCTGGTCCTGTCGATCGGCGGCGGCTCGGCGCTCGATACCGCCAAGCTCGTGGCCTATCTCGCCAAGTCCGACGAGCCGCTCGACGCGATCTACGGCGTCGGCCTCGCCACGGGCGACCGCCTGCCGCTGATCCTCGTGCCGACCACGGCCGGCACCGGCTCGGAGGTGACGCCGATCTCGATCGTCACGACGCCGACCACCGAGAAGAAGGGCGTCGTCGCCCCGAAACTCCTGCCCGACTGGGCGGTGCTCGACCCGGAGCTGACGCTCGGCCTGCCGTCGCACGTCACCGCGGCGACCGGCATCGACGCCATGGTTCACGCCATCGAGGCCTTCACCAGCAAGAACAAGAAGAACCCGATCTCCGACCAGCTCGCCAAGCAGGCGCTGGCGCTGCTCTCGGCCAACATCCGCACCGCCTGCACGGACGGGGCGAATCTCGAGGCGCGCTCCGGCATGCTGCTCGGCTCGATGCTCGCCGGCATGGCCTTCGCCAACGCGCCGGTGGCGGCGGTCCACGCCCTGGCCTACCCGGTCGGGGCGATCTTCCACGTGCCGCACGGGCTCTCGAACGCGCTCGTGCTGATGGGGGTGATGCGCTTCAACCTCTCGCACGCGGAGGCGCTCTACGCCGAGCTGGCGCCGATCCTCGATCCCGCGGCCGCGGATCTGCCGCCGTCCGAGGCCGCCAAGCGCTTCGTGGAGAGCCTCGACGCGATCTGCCGCGACTGCAAGGTTCCGGCGTCCCTCGCCGAGGTCGGCGTCGCCCGGCGGGATCTGGAGCGCATGGCCTCCGACGCGATGAAGCAGACGCGGCTCCTCGTGAACAACCCGCGCGAGGTCACCTACGACGACGCGTTCGCGATCTACGCCGAGGCGCTGGGCGAGGCACGCCCGGCGGCGTGAGGGCGGAAGCGGCGCTGGACTGCCGCTCGGCCAGTCCCGGCCACGCCGTCATCGCGAGCGCAGCGACGCGACCCAGGGCAGCGCGACCTCGCCGAGCGAGACGCTGCTGGATTGCTTCGCTCCGCTCGCAAGGACGGAGGCGACGTTTCAGCCCTAGGGCTGTGAGGAGAAACGCCAGCATGGACCAGTTCGACGCGTTCCGGGCGATGGGCGAGTTCTGGACCCGGGCGGGCACGGGCTTCTTCACGCAGGGTCTGGGGCCATCCGCGCCCGGCTTCGGCTGGCCGACCTTTCCGGCACCCGATCTCGCCGGCATGGCCGCCGCCCAGTCCAAGCTCTCCGAGGCCTGGACCGCCGCCAACACCCTCTCGCAGACACTCGCGACATCGCTCCAGGGCGGCCCCGGGGCGCCGGACCCGACCGCCGGGGCGGTGCTCGCCCGGATCTTCGATCCCCAGGCCTGGCTCGGCGGCTCGGGCGAGTTCGACGCCGCGCTGACCCGCATGGCCGAGGGCCCGCAGCTCGCCGACCTGTGGCAGACCGAGCGACGCTACGCGGCCCTGTTCACCGCCTGGGCGACGCTGCGGCGAGCGCAGAGCGAGCATCAGGCCGTGATGCTCGACGCCTGGACCCGCGCCGCCGGCACCTTCGCCCAGGAGGCCAATGCCCGCGCCGAGCGCGGCGAGAGCTTCGCCTCCGCCCGGGAGATGATGACGCGCTGGATCGAGACCGCCAACGCGGTCCTGCTGGAGGTCCAGCGCTCGGACAAGTTCCTGGCCTCGCAGCGGGCGGTGCTGCGGGCCTCCACCGATCTGCGGCTCGCCCAGCAGGACGTCGCGGCCTTCCTGTCCGAGCTCTACGGCCAGCCGACCCGGGCCGAGCTCGACGACGTCCACAAGAGCCTCACCGAGCTGCGCCGCGAGGTGCGGGCGCTCCGCCGCGAGCGCCGGCAGGCCGGCAAGGTCGCGAAGGCAGGTGGTTCAGAGGTCGGGAAGGAAGCCCATGGCTGACCAGGAAAGCCCGAAGGGGCCGGCCGCTCCGCTGAATCTCACCCCCGCCGCGTTGCTGGCCGAGGTCGGCACCCTCGGCCGCCGGATCAGCGAGGGGGCCAAGCTGTTCGCCGATGTCAGCGACGCCGACGTCGCGATCGCCACCACGCCGAAGGATCTGGTCTGGAGCCAGGACAAGGTCCGGCTCTACCGCTACCGGCCCCTCGCCGAGAGCAAGGGCCTGCCGCCGGTCCTGATCGTCTACGGCCTGATCGGCCGCTACACGATGGCCGACCTGCAGGAGGACCGCTCGCTGGTCCGCAACCTGCTGAACCTCGGCCTCGACCTCTACGTGGTCGATTGGGGCAATCCCGGCCGGGCCGACCGCTACGTCACCATCGACGATTACGTGGACGGCTACCTCGCCGAGTGCGTCGCCGTCATCCAGGAGGCGGCGAAGCGCGACAGGATCAGCCTGCTCGGGATCTGCGAGGGCGGGGTCTTCACCACCTGCTACGCGGCGCTCTACCCCGAGACCGTCAACGCGATGGTGCTGACCATCACGCCGATCGACTTCCATGCCGATGCCCGGGATGCCCGCGCCGGCCACGGCTTCATCAACGTCTGGACCCGCTCGCTGACGCCCGAGGACGTGGACCGGCTGATCGACGCGCAGGGCTCCCTGCCCGGCGCTTTCATGGGTTCGGTGTTCTCCATGATGACGCCGATGCGCACCCTGACGAAGTACAACCTCGACCTGCTCGACGCCCTCGACGACAAGAAGAAGTTTTTGAACTTCCTGCGGATGGAGAAGTGGATCGCCGACCGTCCGGACCATCCCGGCGAGGCGGCCAAGCAGTGGCTGAAGGATCTCTACCAGGACAACAAGCTGGTCCAGAGTGCCTTCGAGCTCGGCGGCCGGACGGTGGATCTGAAGGCCATCACCTGCCCGGTGCTGAACGTCTTCGCCCAGGACGACCACATCATCCCGCCCGCCACTTCGCAGGCGCTGAAGGACCGGATCGGCACCGCGGATTACACCGAGATGGGTCTGCCCGGCGGCCATGTCGGCGTGTTCGTCGGCGGCAAGGCCCAGAAGCTGCTTGGGTCGGGCATCGCCGACTGGCTCGGCCAGCGGGGGTAGGATGTCGGCCCGACGGTTCTCGATGAGCAGGACGCCCCTCCCCTCCCCCCGCTGTGGGGACGGCGACTGGACACACCCATCGTGCGCTGCGCCGCGGCGGCGGGATCAAGCGCGGGTCCCCTCTCCCGTGCGGGAGAGGGACAGGGTGAGGGATCAGGTCCGTCCGATAAAGGCGCGACCTGACGGCGCTTCGAGGGCGTGCTCCATCCTGACGCGGCCCGTCCCTGACCCCGACCCTCTCCCGCACGGGAGAGGGGGCGCCTCGCGATCTGCCGCGGAGGCCAGCGTTCAATCCGGGCCGATGGACATCGTCGCTTCCCGGAGAAGGGCGAGCGCAGCCGCTCCGGCCGCATCCCGGGCGCCGAGGATCACCCGATGGGCAGCCTGAAGAACAAGATCGTCAGCGCCGACGAGGCAGTCGCCATCCTGCAGGACGGTGACATGGTGGCGGTGTCGGGCTTCGTCGGCATCGGCACGCCCGACGAGCTGATCCTGGCGCTCGCACGCCGCTTCGAATCCGGCGCCGGCCCGCACGGGCTCGGTCTGATGTTCGCCGCCGCCCCCGGCGACGGCAAGGAGCGCGGCCTCAACCGGCTGGCGCTCCCGGGCCTCGTCCGCCGCGTCGTCGGCGGCCACTGGGCCCTGGTGCCGAAGCTCGGCGCCATGGCGGTCGAGGGCCTGATCGAGGCCTACAACCTGCCGCTCGGCGTGGTCTCGCACCTCTACCGGGAGATCGCGGCCCACACGCCGGGCCACATCACCAAGGTCGGCCTGCGCACCTTCGTGGACCCGCGGCTGGAGGGCGGCAAGCTCAACGCCGTGACGCACGAGGACCTCGTCAGCGTGGTCGAGCTCGGCGGCGAATCCTGGCTCCACTACAAGGCGTTTCCCATCAACGTCGCGCTGATCCGCGGCACCACGGCCGATCCCGCCGGCAACATCACCATGGAGCGCGAGGCGCTCACCCTCGACAACCTCGCCGCCGCCATGGCGGCGAAGAACTCGGGCGGCTTCGTCATCGCGCAGGTGGAGCGGCTGGCCGAGGCCGGCTCGCTCAACCCGCGCGAGGTGCAGGTGCCCGGCGTGCTGGTCGATTGCGTGGTGCTCAGCCAGCCCGAGAACCACCGCCAGACCTACGGCACGCCCTACAACCACGCCTTCACGGGCCGCCAGCGGGTGCCCCTCGACCGGATCGCCCCCATGGCGCTCGATGCCCGCAAGGTCATCGCCCGGCGCTGCGCCTTCGAGTTGCCGCCGGGCGGCGTGGTCAATCTCGGCATCGGCATGCCGGAGGGCGTCGCGGCGGTCGCCGCCGAGGAGCGGGTGCTGAAATACCTGACGCTCACCGCCGAGCCCGGCGTGATCGGCGGCCTGCCGCAGGGCGGGCTCGATTTCGGCGCCGCCCTGAATCCGGCCGCGGTGCTGCACCAGAACCAGCAGTTCGATTTCTACGACGGCGGCGGCCTCGACCTCGCCTGCCTGGGCCTCGCCCAGTGCGACGCGGAGGGCAACGTCAACGTCAGCCGCTTCGGCAAGCGGCTCGCGGGCGCGGGCGGCTTCATCAACATCTCGCAGAACGCCAAGAGCCTCGTCTTCGCCGGCACCTTCACGGCCGACGGGCTCAAGGTCGCGGTGGAGGATGGCGGCATCCGGATCCTCACCGAGGGCCGCTCCCGGAAGTTCATCGCCGCGGTGGAGCAGGTGACCTTCTCGGGGGCCTACGCGGCCGAGCGCGGCCAGCCGGTGCTCTACGTGACCGAGCGCTGCGTCTTCCGGCGGACGCGGGCCGGCATGGAGCTCGTGGAGGTCGCGCCGGGCATCGACGTCGCGCGGGACATCCTGGGCCAGATGGGTTTCGCGCCCATCGTGCAGGACCCGAAACCGATGGATCCGCGCCTGTTCCGCGAGGCCGTGATGGCCCTGGAGCCCTGGCTGCTGGGCCTCTCGCTGTCGGAGCGGATCAGCTACGACCCGGAGCGCAACATCCTGTTCTCGAACCTGGAGGGTTTCCAGGTGCGGACCATCGACGACGTCGAGCTGGTGCGCCGGGAATACGAGCGCGCCTGCCAGGAGATCGGCCGCAAGGTCCACCTGATCGCCAATTACGACGGGTTCGAGATCGACCCGACGGTGAGCGACGCCTATTTCTCGGCGATCGCCTATCTCGAGAACCGCTATTACGAGACCGCGTCGCGGTACACCACGAGCGCGTTCCTGCGATTGAAACTCGGCGCCTCGTTGGCGAGCCGCGATCTGGCTCCCCATGTGTTCGAGACCAAAGCCGAGGCGCAGGCGCGGAACACCGCCCAGAGCGTGCCCCTCAAGCCGCGCCCCGGCCTGTCCCAGCCCGACAGATCGCAGCCGCCGAAGGAACCGTTGGATGCCTGAGTTCGAGACCCCCGCCCTGATGGACCGCGCCCTGCTGGTCGATGCCTGCCTGATCGGCGGCACATGGTCGAAGGCCGGCTCCGGCAGCATCGACGTCACCAACCCGGCGACCGGCGCCCTGATCGCCCGGGTGCCGAATGCCGGCGCCGCTGAGACGGCCCAGGCGATCAAGGCCGCCCACGCGGCCTACCCGGCTTGGCGCGCCAAGACCGCCAACGAGCGCGCCGTGCTGCTGCGCAAGCTCGCGGCGCTCGTTACCGAGCATCAGGAGGACCTCGCCCAGATCCTCACGGCCGAGCAGGGCAAGTCACTGACCGAGTCCCGCGGCGAGGTCGCCATGTCGGCCGCCTACGTGCTGTGGTTCGCGGAAGAGGCGCGCCGCGTCTACGGCGACGTGGTCCCCTCCCCCTGGGGCGACCGCAAGATCCTCGTCACCAAGGAGCCGGTCGGCGTCGTTGCGGCGATCACGCCGTGGAACTTCCCGTCCTCGATGATCGCCCGCAAGATCGCCCCGGCTCTGGCCGCCGGCTGCCCGATCGTGATCAAGCCCGCCTCGCAGACCCCGCTCTCGGGCCTCGCCTGGGGCGTCCTGTGCGAGCGCGCCGGCTTCCCCGCCGGCACGGTCTCGATCCTCACCGGCTCGGCCCGCGCCATCGGCGCCGAGATGACCGGCAATCCGCTCGTCAAGAAGATCACGTTCACGGGCTCCACCGAGGTCGGCAAGGTGCTGCTGGAGCAGGCCGCCCACACGGTGAAGAAGGTCTCGATGGAGCTGGGCGGCAACGCACCCTTCATCGTGTTCGACGACGCCGACCTCGACAAGGCGGTGGCCGGCGCGATGCTCGCCAAGTACCGCAATTCCGGCCAGACCTGCATCTGCACCAACCGCTTCCTGGTGCAGGACGGCATCTACGACGCCTTCGCGGAGAAGATGGCCGAGGCGGCCAACCGCCTGAAGGTCGGCAACGGCGTCGAGGACGGCGTCGCCCAGGGGCCGCTGATCGACATGGCCGCGGTGGAGAAGACCGAGGCGCATATCCGCGACGCGCTCGAGAAGGGCGGCCGGGTGATCGCGGGCGGCCACCGGCACGCGCTCGGCGGCCAGTTCTTCGAGCCCACCGTGATCACCGGCGCCACGCCCGCCATGGCGGTGGCCCGGGAGGAGACCTTCGGGCCGCTGGCGCCGCTGTTCCGGTTCCGCGACGAGGCCGAGGCGATCCGCATGGCCAACGACACCGAGTACGGGCTCGCCTGCTATTTCTACACCCGCGACCTCGGCCGCACCTTCCGGGTCGCGGAGGCGCTGGAATACGGGATGGTCGGGATCAACGAGGGGATCATCACCACCGAGGTGGCGCCCTTCGGCGGCGTGAAGGAATCCGGCCTCGGCCGTGAGGGCTCGTACCAGGGCATCGAGGATTACCTGAACACCAAGTACCTCTGCGTGGGCGGCCTCGGCGCGTAGGGCCGGGCCCACGTCGACCCGGATCGGGGCCTGATTGGTTCTCCCTCCCCCGCGGAGGAGGGAGAACCGGTGCGTCTTACTTCCCGCTCGGCGCCGCGCCGCTGCCCGTGGCGCCGTTGCCCGAGCTGCTGCCGGCGGGCGCGCCCGGGGTGCTGACGCGCGGGCCGCCGCTGGTGCCGGGTGCCATGCCGGCGCCGGTAGAGCCGGTGCTCTCCATGGAGCCGGCTCCCGTCCCGGTGCCGCCCACCGCGCCGGACTTGTTGACGTTGCCCTGGTTGGCGCCGCCGGTCTGGGGGGCCTGAGCCAGCGCCGCGCCGGACGTGGCGAGCACGAGGGATGTGGCGAGGGCGAGGATCGTCTTCATGGGGACTCCTGACAATGGTGGGTCGTGTCAGGGCAACCCGGCGGCGCCGGGAATGTTCGGTCGCCTTTAGCGGGCGAGCGCCTCCCGCCACGCCGTCCAGGGCCAGCGCAGGGCCTCCCCGCCCGCCGACGGCGCGATCGACACCGTCGCGGTCCGGCCGCTGACCAGCCGCGGGTCCGCCGGGCCGCCGTCGAGGGTGATCCGCACGGGGATGCGCTGGGCCAGCCGCACCCACGAGAAAGTCGGGTTGACGTTCGCCAGCAGGTTGGTGGCGTCGCTGCGGCCGGTCTCGCCGATGCCCCCCGCGATGCTCGCCACGCGGCCCGTGAGCACGCCGTCCTCGCCCATCAGCTGGACGGTGACCGGCGCGCCGACGCGGATGCGCGGCAGCTTGGTCTCCTCGAAATAGCCCTCGATCCGGACGGTGTCGCGGTCGATCAGCGCCATGACCCCGCGGCCCGTGGTGACGTAGGCGCCCGGACGCAGCTCCATGTTGGTGATCCGGCCGTTGACCGAGGCCCGCACCGCCGAGCGTTCCAGGTTGAGCTTGGCAAGGTCGCGGTCGGCCAGGGCCTGCTCGTAGGCCGCCTGGGCGGACAGGTCGGCGGCCTTGGTGGCCTCGACCTTCTGCTGCGAGACGGCCGCGTCGGAGAGCTTGCTGTAGCGGGCATAGTCGGCGGCGGTCTGCTCGGCGGTGGCCTTGCGGCCCTCCACCATCGCCTCCGCCTGCCGCAGCCCGATGCGGAACCGGTCCGGATCGATGCGGAACAGGACGTCGCCCTTCCGCACGACCTGATTGTCCTCCACCAGCACCTCGGTGACGAGGCCGGACACGTCGGGGGCCACCGCCACGACGTCGGCGCGCACGCGCCCGTCCCGGGTCCAGGGGGCATCCATGTAGTAATCCCACAGGCCGAGGCCGACGATCAGCGCCGCGGCGACCACGCCGAGGGTGACCAGGAGGCGGCCGAGGACGGAGAACAGGGCGGTCATTGCAGGGTCCGGTGGGCGAGGGTCACGACGCCGCCGAGCAGGACGACGTAGAGGGCGAGGTCGAAGAGCGGCCGGTGCCAGACGAGGCGGTAGAAGCCGGTCGCCGACAGGAGACGGCGGAGCGGCAGGCTGAGCGCGAAGGCGATGGCCATCCAGAGCGCGAGGCCCGGCACGAACACGCCGTAGAGGTCGATCTCGCCCATCATGCCGCCATCTCCCGGTCGTCCCGCGCGGGGGGCGCCGCCCGGTAGGCCGGCGCGTCGGGGAAGAGCCCGCGGCGCAGGCCGGTGAGTCCGATCAGGGCGGCCCGGCGTTCCGGCGCGGGGGCCGCATCCGCGACGGCGTCAAGCCCGTCGTCCAGCGCCGCCAGGAGCGCCGAATCCGGTCGGCCGGTCCGGCCGCGGAGCTGGCGCGCCGCCAGCGCGAGGGCCCGGTCGACGGCGGTCCGGGGCGGACCCGTCAGCCGCCGGCGCACCCGACGGACCTCCACGAGGTTGATGCCCACCCGGACATCGGCCAGCAGGTCGCCCACGGAAGCCGACGTCTCGGCCGGCAGCGTCGCCAGCCGCGGGGCGATCAGCCCGATGCGGTCGAGCATCAGGGCGGCGAGTTCGAGGCCGTGGCCGGTGCCGCGCCCGTCCGCGGCGGCTGCGAGGCTCTGCCGGTTGATCCGCACGAGCCGCCGGGCGCTCCAGCCGGCGCCCACCGAGCGGATCAGCCGGGTGACCACCGCCCCGACCCACATGCCCACCACCGAGGCGATCACCCCGTTGGCGAAGGGCGCGAAGTCGCCGCTGTAGCCGTTCTGGAGCGCCAGAAGCGTCGCGCCGTTCAGCGCCGCGCCCATGCCCATCGGGGCGGTGCGCGGCTGCGTCATCATCAGGCCGCACAGGATCAGGGCCGGCGCGAGCGCCAGGGCCAGCATCTCGAAGGAGGTGGCGAGGGGCAGCACGGCGAACAGGTAGAAGCCCGCGCCGAGGGCGCCGACGAGCGCCGAGTTGGTGAAGCTCAGGATCTGCGGCGCGGGATCATCCTGCGCGGCGAACAGGCAGCAGGCGACCGCGCCCATCATCGGCGCCGCGGATCCGTCGGGCCAGCCGGTGGCGATCCAGATCGCACAGCAGACCAGCAGGCCCACGAACACCCCGAAGGCCGAGAACGCCGCCAGCCCATGGTCGCGGTGGCGGATGGACCGGACCCGGGCCGTGTAGGCGAAGGCGAGCGGCGCCCGCGGCGGCGTCCCGGCGGCAAGGTGGCCACGGAGTGCCCGCAGGTCCTGCCGTAGGTCGATGACGTCGCGCAGGCGTGCCGCGAGGCTCGCGAGCAGCAGCGTGGTCCAGTCCGGATTCCGGCCGAGGGTCGGCTCGAACCCGTCGATCCGGCCGCGCAGATGCGCGGCGCGCTCCGGATCATCCGCCTCGTCGGCGAGCCAGACGGCGAGGTCCGACAGGAACGACCGGACCCGCGCCGGCAGCGCGCCCGCCCGCTCCAAGGTCTCGACGCGATCCGCCACGGCGGCGACGATCGGCAGGACCATCAGCATGTGCTGCCGGAGCGGCGCGAAGGCCTCCGCGGCGCGCTCTGCACCCGTCGCTTCGTTGCGCAGGGCGAGGCCGAGGGCATCGAGGCCGAGGGCGTCCGAGGCGAGGCGCAGGCGCCGGCCCTGGCTCGTCCCGGAAGCCTCCGGTGCCCGGGCCGCCGCGAGGGCACCCTGGATCCACGCACGGGCTTCCGCCAGCCAGAGATTCAGACGCCCGACGATCAGGGGGGCCGCCGATTGCGGCAGGATCAGCGTGGCGGCGAGGCTGGCGCAGAGGATCCCCAGGGAGATCTCCTCGGCCCGCGCCACGGCGGTGTCGAAGATCGCCCCGGGATCCTCGACGGCGGGGAAGCCGATCAGCGCCGCCGTGTAGCCGGCGAGCATCGGCAGGTAGCTCGCCGGGGTACGATCGAGGAGCGAGACGTAGAGGCAGAGCGCGACCCAGAGGGCCACCGCGAGGCTCAGCAGGATCGGCTCGTTGACGAGGTTCGGCACCAGCACGACGCTCACCGCCGCGCCGAGCACCGTGCCGCCGACGCGGTAGACGGCCTTCGCGCGCGTCGCGCCCGAGAGGACCTGGCTGGTGATGTAGACGGTGCCCACCGCCCAGTAGGGCCGCGGCAGGTCGATCCAGAGCGCGAGGAACAGGGCGAGCATCGCCGCCGCGTAGGTCTTCAGCGCGAACGCCCAGTCGCGCCATCCGGGAAGGGTCACGACGCCGGCTCCAGCTCGGGGGCGGCCGCGGCGGCCTCCCGCCCGTAGCGCTGGAGCGCCGCGAAGACCCGCAGGCTCGCTTCGAGATCGGCGTCGTCGACCTCAGCGAAGACCCGCGCGCGCAGGGTCGAGAGCGCCGCCTCGATCTCCTCGAAGACCTGCCGTCCGCGCGGGGTCAGACCCAGCACCTTGGCGCGGCGGTCGGAGGGATCCTCGCGGCGGACCACCAGCCCGGCGACGGCGAGCTGGTCGAGGAGGCGGACCAGCGAGGGGCCTTCGATGCCGACGGCCTCCGCCAGGACGTTCTGGCGCGGTTCCTCTTCCATCCGACCGATGATGATCAGCGGGTGCGCGGTGGCGTCGGACAGGCCATGCGCCTCCGCGACATTGTTGGCGGCGCGCCGCCAGTGGCGTCCCGTCGTCAGCAACGCGTGCGTGATGGCCTGCTGCAGCCGCTCGCGCGTCCTGGGATCGTCGATGTCGGTCACGGTCTGATCGCCCGCCGCGAGGACCCAGCGAAGACGCCGGATCAATCAGTTCACATACTGATAGATAGCATCATATCGATTTGGATAGGGTGACATCGTGGTCGGTCAGGGTTGCGGGCAACGAATGGGCACGTCCCTCGTCGCGGGAGTGTGCAGCGTCAGCGGAATGCAGCTCAGGGTCCGGCACGCACGTGTGCGGAACGGTGAGCGGGCCACTCCATCCCGCCCCTTCACCCTGAGGTGCCCGCGCCAGCGGGGCTCGAAGGCGGGCTCCGGGGATCGCGCGGCTGGCTGGAGCCCGCCTTCGAGGCCTCCGTTGCGCTCCGGCACCTCAGGATGAGGTGGAGCGGGGGGCGCCGATCAGAGGCGTCGCGGTCTCGCAGCCGCGCCGTCAGGCCGGATGCGTGTTGTGGATCTGGTCGAAGTCCAGCGACGCCGTATCGATCACGATCTGCGTCCGGCTGATGACCTCGAGCTTGCGCAGGATTTCCGAGACGTGCGCCTTCACGGTCGAGTCACCGACCTGCAGTTCGTGAGCGATCTGCTTGTTGAGCTTGCCCTGCCGGATCATCATCAGCACCCGCAATTGCTGCGGCGTCAGCCGGGCGAGGCGCTCGGGGAGCGGCGCCTTCTTGCTCCGTGGTGCGGGCGTCGTGGCCTCGGCGAGACCCGGCGGCAGGAACAGCGCCCCGCGCATCACCTCGGTGATCGCCCGGGTGAGCGTCGCCTTGTCCATGGCCTTCGGGACGAAGCCCGCCGCGCCGTGCTGCAGCGCCTCGCGCACGATGCGCGGATCCTCGTGGCCGGAGACGATCAGGATCGGGATCCGCGGAAAGCTCGCCCGGATGGTGATCAACCCGTCGAAGCCGGTCACGCCCCGCATGGAGAGGTCGAGGAGTGTCAGGTCGATGCTGCGATTCGCGGCGAGCACCGCGCAGGCCGCCTCGATCCCGTCCGCCTCGTGAAGGACCGCGTCCGGATGCGCGAGGCGGATCGTGGCCGCCAGGGCGTCGCGGAACAGCGGGTGGTCGTCGACGATGAGGAGATTCACGCAGACCTCGGTCCTTCGCTCGAGATCCTCACAGGATCCGCCGAACCCGCGGGCGGGAGGTCCGAAGGGTGATTGATGCGGCCCCGGGGCGCAAGCGGGTGTTGAGACGAACGCCGCGCCCCGAGGCCCAGGCGTGCCGGCCCGGGAAGGCCGACACGCTTTCGGTTGCGCGCCGTCAGCGCGCCGCCACCGTCTTCGGCAGCTTGAACGCCCAGAAGCTGCCGCCCTGGTTGATGCCGGCGGTGGACTTGGCGACCTCGCCGCCCCAGAGCGGCACCGCGCCGCCCCAGCCGGCCGCGACGCCGACCCACTGCTCGCCGTCCTGCTCCCAGGTGATCGGCGAGGAGACCACGCCGGTGCCGACCTGGAACTTCCACACCTCCTCGCCGGTCTTGGCGTCGAAGGCCTTCAGGAAGCCCTCCGGGGTACCGGTGAAGACGAGGTTGCCCGCGGTGGTGAGCACGCCGGCCCAGAGCGGGGCCTTGTTCTTGTACTCCCAGACGACCTTGCCGGAGGTCGGGTCGATCGCCTTGAGCGAGCCGATATGGTCGTCGAAGACCGGCTTGATGGTGAAGCCGGCGCCGAGATAGGCGGCGCCCTTCTTGTAGTTCACCGGCTCGTTCCAGATATCCATGCCCCACTCGTTGGACGGCACGTAGAACAGCTTGGTGTCGGGGCTGTAGCCGATCGGCATCCAGTTCTTGCCGCCGAGGAAGCTCGGCACCGCGAAGACCGACTTGCCCTTCTTGTCGTCGCCCTGGGCCTTGCTCGGGTCGCCGGGCCGGTTCTCCTCGTTGTAGATCGGGCGGCCGTTCTCATCGATGCCCTTGGCCCAGTTGATCTTCTCGACGAACGGCGTCGCCGAGATGAACTTCCCGTTGGTGCGGTCGAGGACGTAGAAGAAGCCGTTGCGGTCGGCGGTGGCGCCGGCCTTGATGGTCTTGCCGCCCTTGTTCAGGTCGAACGGCACGAACTCGTTGACGCCGTCGAAGTCCCAGCCGTCGTGCGGGGTGGTCTGGAAGCCCCAGACGATCTCGCCGTTGTCGGGGTTGAGGGCGAGGCGCGAGGAGGTCCACTTGTTGTCGCCCGGCCGCAGCCAGGAGTTCCACGGGCCCGGGTTGCCGGTGCCGAAGTAGATCAGGTTGGTCTCGGGGTCGTAGGTGCCGCCGAGCCACGTGGCGCCGCCGCCGAACTTCCACATGTCGCCCGGCCAGCTCTCGTTGACCTTGCCGGTCATGGTCGAGGGTTTGCCGTTGAGCTCGCCCATGTGGCCCTCGATCACGGGGCGCTTCCAGACCACCTCGCCGGTCTCGGCGTCGCGGGCCTCGATCCGCCCGATCACGCCGAACTCGCCGCCCGACACGCCGGTGATGATCTTGCCCTTCACGATGATCGGGGCGGCCGTGTAGCTGTAGCCGGCCTTGAAGTCGTCGATGTCCTTGCGCCAGACGACCTTGCCGGTCTTGGTGTTCAGGGCGACGAGCTTGGCGTCGAGCGTGCCGAAATAGACGTTGTCCTTGTAGAGGGCGGCGCCGCGGTTCACCACGTCGCAGCAGGGCAGGATGCCCTCCGGCAGGCGGGCATCGTATTCCCACTTCTTCTCGCCGGTGCGGGAGTCGATCGCGTACATGCGCGAATACGAGCCCGTGACGTAGATGATGCCGTCCTTGACCAGCGCCTGGCTCTCCTGGCCGCGCTGCTTCTCGCCGCCGAACGAGAACGACCACGCCGGCACGAGGCTCTTGATGTTGTCGCGGTTGAGGGTCTTCAGCGGGCTGAACCGCTGGGCCTGCGGCCCGAGGCCGTAGGTGACGACGTCGCCGGGCGTCTTGGCGTCGTTGATGATGTCCTGCTCGCTCACCCCCTGGGCCATGGCCGGCAGGGCACCGCCCGCCACGAGGGCGGCGACGCCCACCGCGGCGAGGAACCGGGTCCGCATTCTCATGACGTCTCCTCCGTGATCGTCTCCGGTCCCTGCGGCCGGAGCTTTCGGGTTTCGGCGCGAGCCGCACGAGTCGCGGGGCGCCCCCTTGGAGAACGACGCTATCGCTGTTCTCAGGAAAGTCTTATTGGCCATTGGTCCAATAAGACAATCGGTTCAATGGCCGAGAAGAAAGTATTCGGTGAATCAAGAACAGCTGCCGCCCCGGCGCTGCGCGCCGGTCGGGGACGGAATGCACGGCCGGGTCCGTTCGACGCGCCGGTCTCGAACGGGCCGTTCGAGGGACGCTGAGATCCGACCCACGACCACATCCTGAGGCGCCGGAGCACAGTGAAGGCCTCGAAGGAGACCTCCAGATGGTCGGGACATCCCTGCAGATCTCCTTCGAAGCTGCTGCGCAGCACCTCAGGATGCCGTTGAGACTTGGAGATCCGGCTTCGGACAGTGATTTCTCCTTCCCCTCATCGTCCTCCGCCGGAGAGCGGCTCAGCGCCGCTCAGTACCCCTTCGGCGGCGTGTAGGTGACGCCGTAGGTCTCGCAGATCGCCTTGAGGCCGCCGTCCGCGTTCAGCGCCGTGATCGCGTCCCCGACCGCGTAGGCGAGGTCGCGGGAATCAGTGCGCACCGCGCCGCCGATCTCCCAGCGGGTCTTCACCAGCCCGGTCGAGGGGATCGTGGCGATCGGGTTGTCGTCCTTCGGGGCCTTCGCGGCGAACAGGGCGGCCTCGATCGCCGCGCGGGTGCCCGCCAGGATCGGCGCCTCGCCGGCGAGATAGGCCGTCGCGGCCTCCGCGAAGCTCTTGTAATGCTTCAGGTTCGGGCGGAAGCGACCGCCCTGCGCGGTCAGCAGCATCAGGTCGGCGGCGCTGGTGCCTTCCAGGGCGACGGTCCTGTCGCCGATGTCGTCGAGCCTGTCGAAGCCCTCCAGGGCGTCCTTCCGGTACGCGAAGGCGATCTCCTGCTCGACATACGGGGCGGTGAAGAACACCTGCTCGTTGCGCAGGGCGAGCTGCCGGTCGGTCGGCACGTGCAGCATCAGGTCGGCGAGGGGCGTGCCGGCGAGATCGCCCCGCCACAGGTTCAGGCGCAGGTCGCCATCTACGTTCTCGCCGGCATCGACCACGCGCAGGTCGAGCTTCACCTTCAGCCTGTCGGCGATGGCTTGCGCGAGATCGGCATCGATACCCCGGGCCTTGCCCGTCCCCGCGTCGGAGAACGGCGCGTTGTCGCCGTAGACCGCCACCCGCAGGGTACCGTCCGCCACGACCTGATCGAGCGGGCGCGCGGCCGCCTCCGGCTGGAACCGGAGGGCCAGAAGCAATCCACAGGCGAGGAGGAGCCGCGCGCTACTCCTCATGCTTCGACTCGATGTAGCTGCGGATCGCCCAGAGGCCTTCCTGCGAGATCACCCCGTCGAAGGCCGGCATCTTGGTCACGCCGTTGATGACGGCGCCGTGCTTCATGCGCTCGACGAAGTATTCGTCGCCCTCCTTGCCCTGCGGCAGGTAGCGCAGGTCCGGGGCGAGGCCGCCGGAGATCATCTCCAGGCCGTGGCAGCGGGCGCAGTTCTGATTGAAGCCCGAGGCGCCGATCGCGATGGCGTGCTTGTCGCCCTTGTAGGGGTTCTCGGCGACCCACTCGGTGCCGAGCGGCTTCAGGCCGTCGGTGTTGACCGGCTGGGGCTGGACGTCGCCGTGTCCGAGGGCGCTGCCGGCGGCGAGGGCCAGCCCCAGCGCCGCGAGCATGCCGCCCGCCGCCGTCTTCATGGTGCGCATCCGCCGCCTCCCCTCGTTGTTGGACGAGGGTTAGCAAGGTTCGGGCAGCGGACCCATTATGCTTTGGTACGGATCTATAGGCTGATCGCCATCCACGACTTGTGTTGCACTGCATCATGATTGATGGGTGCACCTTGGTCCAATATCGGCGGGCACAACTCCGCTTCTAGACTCCGGCTCAACGACAAGGGACGCGGGGCTGGAGGAAACGGGCGGGGATGGTGTCCTCCGGTGCGCGACGGGCCAGGAAACGCGGAGGGCCGCAGGCCGCCCTGCGGCTGGCCGTCGTCCTGGCGGCTCTCGCGCCGGTCTCGCCCGGGCGGGCCGCGCCCGCGCCGGCGGGTCCGCCCCTGACGATCCAGTACCTGGAGCGGCGGGTCGAGCGGCCGGTGCCGCTGAACAACGAGGATCCGATCCCCGCCGATGAGGGGGCGAAGGGCGCGGAACTCGGCCTGAAGGATTCGAACGCCACGGGCCGCTTCCTCGGCCTGAGCTTCGGCCTCGACGCGAAGGTGGTCGAGCCGGGCGACGACATCCGCCAGGCCTTCCGGGATCTCGCCGACCGCCGCTTCGTGGTGCTCAACGCGCCGGCCGCCGACGTCCTCGCCCTCGCCGACCTGCCGGAGGCGAAGGGCAGCGTGCTCCTCAACATCGGCGCCCCGGACACGCGCCTGCGCGACGCCGATTGCCGGCGGAACCTGCTCCACGTCCTGCCGTCCCGCGCCATGCTGGCCGACGCGCTGGTGCAGTTCCTCGCCTTCAAGCGCTGGTCCCGGATCCTGCTGGTGACCGGGCCGGCGCCGGGTGATGCGCTCTACGCCGAGGCGCTGAGGCGCAGCGCCCGGAAGTTCGGCGCGCGGATCGTCGCCGAGTCGCGCTACGACCCGCAGGGCGGCGACGTCCGCGACACGGCTTTGCGCGAGTTCGCCCTGCCGACCCGCGGGCCCGAGCACGACGTGGTCGCGGTGGCCGACGAGGCGGGCGCGTTCGGCGCGAGCCTGAACTACAACACCGCCTCCCCCCGCCCCCTGGTCGGCACCCAGGGCCTTGCGCCGGCCGCCTGGGGGCGCCCCGTCGAAGCCTGGGCCGCCGTGCAGCTCCAGGGCCGGTTCCGGAAGCTCGCCGGCCGCGCCATGCGGCCCGTCGACTGGGCCGGCTGGATGGCGGTGCATGCGGTCGGCGAGGCGGCCGTGAAGGCGCGCAGCGCCGATCCCGCGACGGTCCGCGCCGCCCTGACGGCGCCCGGCTTCGAGATCGGCGGCTTCAAGGGGCGCCCCCTGAGCTTCCGTGCCTGGGACGGGCAGCTGCGCCAGCCGGTCTTCCTGCTCTGGCCCGGGGCCGTGACCGCGACGGCGCCGATCGAGGGCTTCCTCCACCACCGCACGGAACTCGACACCCTCGGCCTCGACGAGCCCGAGAGTGCCTGCCGCGCCTTCTCGGGGACACCAGGATGAGCCGGCCCGCCGCCCTCGCGCTGCTCCTCTGCCTCGCAGGCCCCGCGCGGGCCGAGGAGATCTTCGTCTCGAACGAGCGCGACAACACCGTCTCGGTGATCGACGGCGACAGCCTGGAGGTGCTGCGCACCTTCCCGGTCGGCCGTCGGCCCCGCGGGCTGACCTTCTCGCAGGATGGGCGGGCCCTCTACGTCTGCGCCAGCGATTCCGACGCCGTGCAGGTGATCGATCCGGATACCGGCGAGGTGCGGCACAACCTGCCCTCCGGCGAGGATCCGGAGCAGTTCGCCCTGGCGCCGGACGGGCGCACGCTGTTCATCGCCAACGAGGAGAACGCCACCACCACGGTGGTCGACGCGCAGAGCCGCAAGGTGCTGGCGCAGATCGATGTCGGCATCGAGCCGGAAGGCGTCGCGGTGAGCCCGGACGGCCGCACCGCCGTCACGACCTCCGAGACCACCAACATGGTCCACTGGATCGACACCAAGAGCCTGGCGGCGGTGGACGCCACGCCGGTCGGCCAGCGGCCGCGCTTCGCCGCCTTCACGGCGGACGGGGCCCGGCTCTGGGCATCTTCGGAGATCGGCGGCACCGTGTCGGTGATCGACGTCGCCACCCGCCAGGTGATGCGGACGATCGAATTCGCCGTGAAGGGTATCGCGGCCGACCGGATCCAGCCGGTGGGCATCCAGCTTTCGAAGGACGGGCGCCACGCCTTCGTGGCCCTGGGGCCGTCCGACCGGGTCGCGGTGGTGGACACCGCGACCTATGCGGTCGAGAGCTACATCCTGGTCGGCCGCCGGGTCTGGCAGCTCGCCCTGAACGCGGCCGGCACGCGGCTCTTCGCCACCAACGGCGTCTCCGGCGACGTGACGGTGATCGACGCCGCGACGTTCAAGCCGATCAAGACCGTGAAGGTCGGCCGCTTCCCCTGGGGCGCGGCGGCGCGGCCGATGACGCCCGCGCAGGCGCCGGACGGGCGCGCCGCCGGTGCGGTGCCGTGAATCTTCCGCGATTGCGCATGGCCGCATCACCCGCTCCCGTGAGGGCGATCGGATCCACGCATCGGCAGCGGCGACGCGGCTACGGGACGGAGCGCGGGTCCCCTCTCCCGTGCGGGAGAGGGACAGGGTGAGGGACGTGCGGCATCCGGATAAGGCGCAGCGGACCCGAACGTCGACGGCGTGCTCCATGTTGGACGTTCCGATCCCTCACCCCAGCCCTCTCCCGCACGGGAGAGGGGGCCCGTCGCGCTCTGCCGCCAGCGGCCGTGCTCAACCCGGACGCGTGACCGACGCTGCCAGGGGCAGAGGCAGGCGTAAGGGGCGGCCGCTGCGGGGCGAGGTGTCTCCGCGCCCGCCCGCGCCCCGGGCCGCGGTGGGTGGCGGCCGGGGCGCGGGCCTGCTCCTGCGCGCCGCATTGCTGCTTCTCGCTGTCCTGGTCGCGCACCCCGCCGCCGCCGGCCAGCTCGATCGGGCCGGCCTCGAACGACACTTCCCGCCTCCGCTGGTCGTCGGCGAGAAGGACGACAGGCTCCCGGTCTGGCCCATCCTGAAGCAGCAGGCCGGGTCCTACGAGGTCTTCGCCTACGCCTTCGAATCCGTCGATCTCGCGCCGATCCCCGGCTTCGGCGGCACGCCCCCCGACCTGCTGATCGCGCTCGCCCCCGACGGCACCTTCCGGGACGTGACGGTGCTCTCGCATCACGAGCCGGTCTTCCTCGAAGGCCTCGGCCCGGAGCCGCTCTTCGCCTTCGTCGAGCAGTATGCGGGCCTCTCGGCCCGGCAGGCGATCCGGGTCGGCCGGCCGAACGCGCGGGCCGCCGGCGCCGCGCCCCAGACCACGGTGGACGGCATCTCCATGGCCACCGCCTCGACCCGGGTGATCAACCAGTCGATCCTCGCCTCGGCCCTGGCGGTCGCCCGCGCGAAACTCGGCTTCGGGGCGGCCAATGTCGGGTTGAAAGTCGAGGCCAGGCCCGATCTCTACGAGCCCCTGGCCCTGACGGACCTCCTCGCCCGCGGCTGGGTGAGGCGGCTGACGGTGACGAACGCCGACGCCGCGTCGGCCTTCAGGGGCACGGGCGTGGCGGACCCGTCCGAGGGACCGCCCGATGCCGCCCTGACCGACCTGTACGTCGCCGCCCTGGACCCGCCCGCGATCGGCCGCAACCTGCTGGGGCCGACCCGCTACGACGCGCTGATGCACGAACTCGGCCCCGGCAACCACGCCGTGATGGTGATCAGCGCCGGACCGGAGGACGCGCCCGAGAACCCGGTCGGCGACCGGTTCGTCCTGGGCGCCGTTCCCGAAAGGCTGGCGATCAGCCAGGGCGGCCTAATCGTGAATGCCCGCGACATGGCGGTGGAGCGCCGCGGGGCCGGCCTCGCCGAGGGCCTGCCGCCCGGACCCTGGACGATCCTGCGGATCGACCAGGCCGCCGGGTTCGACCCGTCCGCGCCGTGGGTGCTGACCGAGACGATCGTCCGCGAGCGCGGCCAGATCCTGTCCGAGAAGATCGCCCGGACCTTCACGGTCGAGACCGCCCTCCCCGCCGACCTGTTCACCCGGATCCGGCCGGATGACGGGCCGAGCTGGACCGACCCCTGGCGGGCCCGGGCGCCCGAACTCGCGTTGATCGGGCTAATGCTCGCCGTGCTGGTGCCGGTCCTGAGCCGACAGCGCGGGCTGGTGGCGGACCGGCGCCGCTTCGCCCTCTTCCGCCTCGGCTTCCTGGCGCTGACCCTCGGCTTCGTCGGCTGGTTCGCGCAGGCGCAGCTGTCGATCGTGACCCTCGTCGGCCTCGTGCGGGCCGCCACGGTGACCCACGACCTTGCCTTCCTGCTCTACGATCCGCCCTCGCTGGTGCTCTGGGCCTTCGCGCTGGTTGCCCTGGTCGCCTGGGGGCGCGGCACGTTCTGCGGCTGGCTCTGCCCCTTCGGCGCGCTCCAGGAATTCGTCGGGCTGCTGGCCCGGCCGCTGCGCATCCGCCCGGTCGCGGTGCCGCCCGGCCTCGACCGGGCACTGCGGTCGCTGAAATACGTCGTCCTCGCCGGCATCCTCGGCGCGGCCGCGGCGGGGTCGCCCCTCGCCGACACCTTGTCCGAGGTCGAGCCGTTCAAGACCGCCATCACCCTGTATTTCGTCCGGGCATGGCCGTTCGTCGCCTACGCGGCCGGGCTGCTGGTCCTCAACCTGTTCGTCTTCAAGGGCTTCTGCCGCTACCTGTGCCCGCTCGGCGCCGGCCTCGCCCTCCTCGGGCGGGTCCGGATCCTCGACTGGATCCCGCGCCGGGCGGAGTGCGGCTCGCCCTGCCAGCTCTGCAAGGTCCGCTGCCGCTACGGTGCCATCGCGCCCTCCGGCCGCGTCGATTACGCCGAGTGCTTCCAGTGCATGGAGTGCGTGACGATCATCCACGATCCCGGGCAGTGCGTGCCGGAGGTGGTGGCGCGCAAGCGGGGCCGCCGCGCCGCGCCCCGGCCGGTGACCGTCGGATGAGCGCGCCGGTCCACTTCGCGCCCGGCCGGCGCCGGCTGCTCGTCGGGGCCGCGGGGCTGGCCGCGCTCGGCGGCGTCGCGGCGTTCCGCGCGTACGCGGCGTCAAGGGGGCTGGCGCTGCGCACCCGCGCCGGCCTCGCCTTCGGCACCACCGTGGCGTTGACCGCCGCGGGGCCCGACCCATCCGCCATCGAGGCGGCGCTGAGCGACGGGTTCGCGGCGATGCGCGCCGTGGAGGACGCCGCCAGCCTGTTCCGGTCCGACAGCGCCCTGGCGCGGCTGAATCGCGATGGCGTTCTCGAGGCCCCCGACCCGCACCTCGTCGTCCTGCTGCGGTTCGCCCTCGCCCTCGCGGCCGAGACCGGCGGCGCTTTCGACCCGACAGTCCAGCCGCTCTGGCCGGTCTGGGCCCAGGCCGCCGCCCGCGGCGAGCGCCCCGGGGCGGAAGCCCTGCGCGCGGCCCTGGCGCGGGTCGGCTGGCAGCGAGTGCAGGTGGGGACGGACCGCGTCGTCCTGGAGCCCGGGACGGCCCTGACCCTGAACGCCCTGGTCCAGGGCTATGCCGCCGACCAGGTCATGGCGGCGCTCCGGGCGCGCGGGATCGCGGATGCCTTCGTGGATACCGGCGAGTTCGGCGCCGCCGGCGCGCATCCCGACGGCACGCCCTGGCGCCTCGGGCTGGCCGATCCCCGCCATCCCGGCGCGGTCGCCGCCGTCATCGCCCCGTTCACGGGCTTCGCCGCGACCTCGGGCGACTACAACATGAGCTTCTCGGACGACCGCGCCGACCATCACATCTTCGATCCGGCCACCGGCCGGTCGCCGCGCGCCCTGTCGTCCGTAACGGTGACCGCGCCGACGGGGCTCGCCGCCGACGGGCTGTCGACGGCCTGCATGGTCCTCGGCCGCGCGCGCGGCGCGGGCCTCGTCGCGGCCCGTCCGGGCTGCGCCGTGCGCTTCACCGGCAAGGGCTGACACATCCGGCTCCGGTGCGCGGGGCGAGGCCCGAACCGCGCCACGCGCTCTGCCCCCGCGGGGGCGATGGCTCTACGGATGGTCCGATCCGCGGCGCAGGCCCTGCATGCGTCCGCACCGGAGAGGACCGTCGGGAGAACGCGCGTGACCGAAGCGACCGGGCCGTACTGGCCGACGCAGGACTGGGCCGAGCAGGACCCGGGTGCGGCGGGGCTCGATGCCGGGCGGCTCGCGGACGCGGTCGCCTTCGCGGAGGCCCACGAGAGCGCGTGGCCGCGCAGCCTGTACTATCCCGACGGGCGCTACGTCGGGATCGTCGAGTGGAACGAGACGGGGCCCTGGAGCGCCATCGACGGGCCGGTGCGTCCGCGGGGCGGCCCGGCTGGCGTGATCCTGAAGGGCGGCCGGCGCGTCGCCGCCTGGGGGGACACCGCCCGCCCGGACATGACCTTCTCGATCGCCAAGAGCTACCTCGCGGTGCTGGCCGGCCTCGCCCACGACGACGGACTGATCCCCGACGTCGACGCGCCGGTGCGGGACAGCGTCCCCGACCCGCTGCTCGACGGCCCGCACAATGGCGCGATCACGTGGCGCCACCTCCTGCAGCAATCGAGCGAGTGGCAGGGCACGCTGTTCGGCAAGTCCGATCAGGTCGACCATTTCCGGCAGATCGGCCCCGGCGCCGACAACAGCCGCAAGGGCGAGGCCCGCGCGCTGCGGCGCCCGGGCACCTACTACGAGTACAACGACGTCCGGGTGAACCTGCTGTCGTACGGCCTGATGCGCCGCTTCGGCCGGGCCCTCCCGGAGGTGCTCCGCGAGCGGATCATGGATCCGATCGGCGCCTCCCGCGACTGGGCGTGGCACGGCTACGACACGGCCTGGGTCGAGGTCGCGGGCGCGCGGGTCCAGTCGGTCCCCGGCGGCGGCCACTGGGGCGGCGGCCTGTTCATCGGGGCCGACGACCACGCCCGCTTCGGCCTCCTCGTCGCCCGCGGCGGCGCCTGGAACGGGCGGCAGCTCCTCTCGGAGCGCTGGATCCGCGCCATGCTGACGCCGTCCCCGACGCTGGACAGCTACGGCTACCTCTGGTGGCTGAACCGCGGCGCGGCCGCCAGGCCGCAACTGCCGGCCTCGGCCTTCAGCGCCCTCGGGGCGGGCAACAACGTGATCTGGTGCGATCCCGAGCATGACCTCGTCGCGGTGCTGCGCTGGATCGACAAGGCGGCCCTCGACGGGTTCCTGCTGCGCCTCGTGGCGGCCCTGCGCCCGTAGGCGCGCCGGCGGCGCTAGCGGCCCAGGACGTGATCGCCGAAGCTCCTGAGCACCGGCCGCATCTGGCGGCCGGCCGCGATATCCTGGCCGCCGCCTGCGCCTCGAACGGACAGGCGCGTCCGGCGCCGCGGCGTCCGCCCGGAGACGGCGACCGCCGCGGCGCGGCCGGGCTGGCGACGGTCGGCCTCTGAATCGTCAGAGCGCCGCGATGGTCTCGGCCATCGCGCGCGCCCGCGGCACGAGGCTTCCCACCTCCAGGTACTCCTCGAGCGAGTGGGCCTTGCCGCCCACCGGGCCCACCGCGCAGAGGGTGGGACAGCCGACGCTGGCGGTGAAGCCCGAATCGGCGCAGCCGCCGGCGAACTCGCCGGTGACGGGATGGCCGCCCTGCGCGCTCACCCGGGCATAGGTCTCGAACAGCGCCCGCGAGGCGTCGTCCTGCACGAGCGGCAGGAACTCGCCCTTGATGGTGAGATGCGCGGTGGTGTCCGGCACCGTCGATCCGGCCACGATCGCGGCGATCCGGCCCATGGCCGCCTCGCGGTCGGGTGGGGTCACGTAGCGCAGGTCGATCTCGCAGGTCGCCCGGGGCGCCACGGTGTTCACCGACTGGCCGCCGGCGATCAGGCCGACATTCACCGTGGTGCCGCGGTCGAGGTCGGTGAGGGCGTGGAACGCGACGGTCTTGTGGGCGAGCTCCAGGATGGCGCTGCGCCCGTCGGCGTAGTTGCCGCCGGAATGGGCCGCCTTGCCGAGCACCTCGAGATGCATGAACACCCCGCCCTTGCGGCCGGTGACGACGTTGCCGGTCGGCCGCCCCGGCTCGGAATTCAGCACCGCGCGGGCGCCTCGGGCGGTCTCCTCGATGATCGGGCGGCAGGCCGGCGAGCCGATCTCCTCGTCGCTGGTGAACAGGCCGACGAGCGGCACCGGGGCGCCGCCGGCCCGGTGGTAGGCGGCGAGCACGAAGGCGTTCATCACGAGGCCCGCCTTCATGTCGGCGACGCCGGGCCCGTAGGCGCGGCCGTCGGCGACCCGGAACGGCCGCCGCGTCGGCTCCCCTTTCGGGAAGACGGTGTCGCGATGGCCCATGAGCACGACCGGCCGGTTGCCGCCGCCGGACCCGGCCACGCTCGCCTTCACCGCGTCGCCGTAGCCCTCCACCGGGATCGTCGTGACCGGGATGCCGTGGCCGGCGAGGAACTCCGCGATGCGGATGCCGACCGCGTCGACGCCCGGCTTGTCGTAGGAGCCGGAATCGATGTTCACCAGCTCCTCGAGGAGCGACAGCATCGCGCCCTCCTGCCCGTCGAGCCACTGGAGAACGTCGGCGTCGCGTGCGGTCATGGATCGATCCTGGGCAAGGGTGATGGGACCCGGTCGCCGCGCCCGCCAGCGTGCGCGGTGTGTTGCGGGCCGGCTTCGAGCGAGCCCCGGTTTCCCGCGGCGAAGGTGCCTCGCCGGGTAGGCAAGGACGGCGCCGCGCATCCGTAGCCCGGACGGGGGGCGGTGCGCCTACTCGACCGTGACCGACTTGGCGAGGTTCCGGGGCTGGTCGACGTCTTTCCCCATGAACACCGCCGTGTGGTAGGCGAGCAACTGGATCGGCACCGCGTACACGATCGGCGCCACGGTGGCGTTGACCGCCGGCATGGTGAAGGTCGCCAGCGTGTCGAGGCCGTGCTCGGCCGCGCCCTTCGCGTCGCCGATCAGCACGATGCGGCCGCCGCGCGCGGCCACCTCCTGCATGTTCGAGACGGTCTTCTCGAACACCGCGTCGTGCGGGGCGATCACGATCACCGGCACGCTCTCGTCGATCAGGGCGATCGGGCCGTGCTTCAGCTCGCCCGCCGCGTAGCCCTCCGCGTGGATGTAGCTGATCTCCTTCAGCTTCAGCGCGCCCTCCAGCGCCATCGGGTAGCTGGTGCCGCGGCCGAGATAGAGCACGTCCCGCGCCTTGGAGACCTCCCGGGCCAGGCCCTCGATCGCCGCCTCGTGGGTCAGCGCCTCCGCCATCAGGCCCGGCGCCTTGATCAGCGCGTCGACCAGCCGACGCTCGCCCGCCGCGTCGAGGGTGCCGCGGGCGCGGCCCGCCGCGATGGCGAGGCACAGCAGCACGGTGAGCTGGCACGAGAACGCCTTGGTGGAGGCGACGCCGATCTCCGGCCCGGCCAGCGTCGGCATCACCACGGAGGATTCCCGCGCGATGGTCGAGGTCGGCACGTTGACGACGCTCAGCGTGTGCTGGCCCTGGCTCTTGGCATAGCGCAGGGAGGCCAGGGTGTCGGCGGTCTCGCCCGATTGCGAGATCACCAGCGTCAGCCCGTCCTTCTCCAGGGGCGCCTCGCGGTAGCGGGCCTCGGAGGCGACGTCGATCTCCACCGGCAGGCGGGCCACCTGCTCGAACCAGTACCGGGCGACGAGGCCGGCGTAGAAGGCGGTGCCGCAGGCGGTGATGTAGACGCGGCTGAGCTTGGCGAAGTCGAAGGGCAGCGACTCGGGCAGCACGACCCGGCCCTGCGCCATGTCGACGTAGTGGGCGAGCGTGCGGCCCACGACCTCGGGCTGCTCGTGGATCTCCTTGGCCATGAAGTGGCGGTACTCGCCCTTGTCGATCCGGTAGGCCTGCGTGGCGATCTTTTGCCGGGGCCGCTCCACCGTGGCGCCCGAGGCGTCCCGGATCTCGGCGCCCGCCCGGTTCAGGATCGCCCAGTCGCCCTCGTCGAGATAGGTGATGGCGTCCGTGAAGGGGGCGAGCGCCAGGGCGTCGGAGCCGAGATAGGTCTCGCCCTGGCCGAAGCCGACCGCCAGCGGCGCGCCGTGGCGGGCGCCGATCAGCAGGTTCTCCTCGCCGGCGAAGATAAAGGCCAGCGCGAAGGCGCCGCGCAGCCGCGGCAGGGCGGCGGCCACGGCCTCGACCGGGCCCATCTGCCGGTCCATGTTGCGGCTGACGAGCTGGGCGACGACCTCGGTGTCGGTCTCGGTCTCGAACACGACGCCGTCGGCCTCGAGCTCCTGCTTCAGCTCGCGGAAATTCTCGATGATGCCGTTATGGACGACGGCCAGACGCGCGGTGGCGTGGGGGTGGGCGTTGGTCTCGTTGGGCCGGCCGTGGGTCGCCCAGCGGGTGTGGCCGATGCCGAGCGTGCCGGTGAGCGGCTCCTCAGCGAGCTTGGCCTCCAGGTTGACGAGCTTGCCCGAGGCCCGGCGGCGCGCCAGCCGGCCGTGCTCCAGGGTGGCGATGCCGGCGGAGTCGTAGCCGCGGTATTCGAGCCGGCGCAGGGCCTCGATCACCTGTCCCGCCACCGCGTCGCGCCCGACGATGCCGACGATGCCGCACATGGGTGTGTCTCTCGCTGTCGTGCCCGGCTGGCCGCGCGAGGGTCTTGCGCAAGGTCCAGGCCGCCCCGCTTCATGCGGGGCCAAACGCGACTTGTACCGGATCGGGGCGGCGCAGGGCCAGCCCCGGCCCGTTCGGTCCGTCGGGCCTCAGCTCTTCCCGCGTCGCGCCTTCTCGGCCTGCAGCGCCGCGCGCTTCTTCCCGGCCCAGCCCGGTTTCACCGCCTGCCGGCCGCGGGCCACCGCCATGGCGTCCGCCGGCACGTCGTCGGTGATCACCGAGCCCGAAGCCACGTAGGCGCCCTCCCCCACCGTGACGGGGGCCACCAGCGCCGAGTTCGAGCCGATGAACGCGCCCGCGCCGATCGTGGTCTTGTGCTTGAGGACGCCGTCGTAATTGCAGGTGATCGTGCCGGCGCCGATATTGGCCTTGGCCCCAATCTCCGCGTCGCCGAGATAGGTGAGATGCGCGGCCTTGGCGCCGGCACCCATCCGGGCGTTCTTCAGCTCCACGAAATTGCCGAGCTCCGCGCCGGCCTCCAGCACGGCGTGACCGCGCAACCGGACGAACGGCCCGATCTTCACCCCCGCCTCCAGGCTGGTCTCGGTGAGATGCGCGAAGGCGCGCACGGTGCACCCGTCCGCCACCCGCACGCCCGGCCCGAACACCACGTTCGGTTCCACGATCACGTCGCGCCCCAGCACCGTGTCGTGGCTGAGGAACACCGTCTCGGGGGCGATCAGCGTGGCGCCGCCCAGCATGGCGGTGCGACGCAGCTGCGCCTGGAAGGCGGCTTCCGCAACACTGAGCTGCACCCGGTCGTTGACGCCCTGCGCCTCGGCCTCGTCCACCGGCACGACCGTGACCGGAAGCCCGTCGGCCACCGCCAGCGCCACCGCGTCGGGCAGGTAGTACTCGCCGGCCGCGTTGTCGTTGCCGATGCGGGCGAGCAGCGCCAGGGCGTGCCGTCCGGCGAGCGCCATCAGCCCGGCATTGCACAGGGTCACGGCCCGCTCTGCGGCGCTGGCGTCCTTCTCCTCGCGGATCGCCAGGACGCGGTCGCCCTCGGTCAGAACCCGTCCATAGCCGGTGGGCGTCGCCGTCTCGAAGGCCAGCACCGCCACCGCGGCGCCGTCGGCCAGGGGCGCCCGGAGGCGCAGGAAGGTCTCGGCCGAGACGAGGGGCGTGTCGCCGAAGGCGATCACCACGTCGTCGTCGGGCTCGGCCAGGATCTCCCGGGCGGCCAGGACCGCGTGGGCGGTGCCGAGGCGCTCGGCCTGCGGGAAGACCCGGGCGCCGGGGGCCGCCCGCGCGATCTCGGCGGCGACGTCGTCGCGGCCGGGCTCGGCCACCACGGCGATCCGGCCCGCCCCCGCCGCCTGTACGGCGGCCAGGACATGGCCGAGCATGCTGCGCCCGGCGATCCGATGCAGGACCTTCGGCAGGTCCGAGCGCATCCGCGTGCCCTTCCCGGCCGCGAGCACGATGGCGGTGAGGCTGCGCGGGGGCGTTCCGGTCGGGGTCATCGCAGGTCCAGGCGTCGAGCAAACGGCACGACGGATGGGCCGGACGCGCGCCCGGCGCAACCCCATCCGGGCGATCAGCGCAGCGCCAGGGCGGCGTGCTGGCCCGAACCGTGGGCGAAATGCTCGCGGCGGCGCTCGATCGAGCTCGGGATCCGCAGGGATTCCCGGTATTTCGCCACCGTGCGTCGGGCGATGTCGACGCCCTCCCCGCGCAGCTTCTGCACCAGCGCGTCGTCGGACAGCACGTCGTCCGGCGTCTCGCCGTCGACCAGCTGCTTGATGCGGTGGCGCACCGCCTCGGAGGAATGCGCGGCCGCGCCGGCCGCACCGGGGATCGCCGCGGTGAAGAAGTACTTCATCTCCAGGGTCCCCCGGCTCGTGCCGATGGCCTTGTTGGAGGTGACTCGCGAGACGGTCGATTCGTGCATGCCGATCGCCTCCGCCACGGTCTTGAGGTTCAGGGGCCGCAGGTGGGAGACGCCGTGGACGAAGAACCCGTCCTGCTGGCGGACGATCTCGGTGGCGACCTTGAGGATGGTGCGGGCCCGCTGCTCCAGCGAGCGGGTCAGCCAGTTGGCGTTCTGCAGGGCCTCAGACAGGAAGGCCTTGTCGCCCTCCGCGGCGGCATTGCGCGAGACGCGGGCGTAGTAGCTCTGGTTCACCAGGACCCGGGGGAGCGCCTCGCTGTTGAGCTCGACCAGCCAGGACCCATCCGGCGCGGCGCGCACGAACACGTCCGGAACCAGAACCTCGACGGCGCTCGATCCGAAGGCGCGGCCCGGCTTCGGATCCAGGCGGCGGATCTCGCCCAGCATGTCGACGAGGTCCTCGTCGTCGACGCCGCAGAGCCGGCGCAAAGCCGCGAAATCGCGCTTGGCGACGAGGTCCAGACGCGAGACCAGCGCCTGCATCGCCGGGTCGAACCGGTCGCGCTCGCGCAACTGGATCGCGAGGCATTCGGCGAGGTCGCGGGCCGCGATCCCGGGCGGATCGAAGGTCTGCACCAGCGCCAGCATCCGGCCGACGAGGGCGGGGTCGGCGCCGAGCCGCTCGGCCACGTCCGCCACGGTCTCGCGCAGGTAGCCGGCCTCGTCCACGGCGTCGATCAGGAAGCCGCCGATCAGCCGCTCGGCGGGATCGCGGGTCGCGAGATCGAGCTGGCCCGCGAGGTGATCGCGCAGCGAGGTCTCGGCCGTGAGGGTCGCCTCGAAATCGGGCGCCTCGGCGTCGAAGCTTCCCCCGGTGCTGCCGTAGGGCGGCGGCGTCAGCGAGAGCATGTCGCCCCCACCCGCCTCGCGCGCCTGGACCGGTGTCTCGTCCGGGAAGACGTTGTCGAGGCGCGTGTCGAAATCGCTCTCGATCTCGCCGCGGCTCGGGTTAAGGTCGGCGGACAGCCATGATTCGGGTTCCGTAACCTCCAGGCCGTCGGAGGAGGCATCGTCCGAATGGCCGCTCGATTCGGAGGTCTCGCCGGGGCCGGGCAGTTCCGGCTCGGCGCGCTCCAGCAGCGGATTGCGTTCCAGCTCGGCCTCGACATAGGCCGCGAGATCGAGCTGCGACAATTGCAGGAGTTTGATCGCTTGCAGAAGCTGCGGCGTCATCACCAGGGCCTGGCCCTGACGCACTTCCAGCCGTTGCACCAAACTCATGTGAGGCCTCGATGCCCTTCCGGCGCGGTTCGCCAGCCTGAGCCACGCTGCTCACGGCATGGTTCTTGCTTGCTCCGCCAGGCCTTCTCTAGCCCGATCTGTGGCGCGGGTCAAAGCGCGGCCTTGCACAGGCGTGTTGGCAACTGCGCTGAAGTTCCGGGGGTGTGGCGCTCCCGCTCCATCGCCAGGAGGCCACGGTCAGTCTGAGAGCAGGTCTCGGGGGCCGCTGTGTTCCCCTTTATCCCGGCGTGTCTGCCGAGATGTCCGACTAAGCTGCGCGTTGCTTTGTTCGGTTGCGGACGGTTCCGCGACGGGATGCGATATCCGCTCGCTATTGTCCGATGATCCGAGCATGGCTCCCTGGGCACAATGGCTCGCGGACTTGAGCTGGCGTGCCAATGCCGAATTCTGCGTACGCTTGCGGCCGATGCGACACCAAAACCGTCTTCTGGCTGCCCTATCCGAGGCGGATGGCGCGCTGCTCGGACCGCATCTCGAGGCGATCGACCTCCCATTGGGCCATGTGCTCGTCGAACCGGCGGCCGAGATCCCGTACGCGATCTTCATCGACACCGGCCTGTGTTCCATGGTGTCGACGCTCGACCAGGGCGGGCGCATCGAGGTGGGCCTGGTGGGCCGCGACGGCATGGCGACGCCGGCGCTGCTGCTGGGGACGGACACGATCCCGTACCAACTTTTCATGCAGGTTGCCGGTCACGGGCACCGGATCGCGGTGCCGGCGCTGCGCGACGCGGTGAAAGCCAGCGCTTCGCTGCGCACTCTTTTTCTGCGCTACGTCCAGACCTTCCTGGTTCAGGTGGCCCAGACCGCCATCGCCAACGCGGGGGCGCCTGCCGAGGAAAGGCTCGCGCGGTGGCTGCTGATGTATCACGACCGTCAGGACGGCGACGACCTGTCCGTGACGCATGAGTTCCTGTCGATCATGCTGGGTGTGCGTCGCCCGACCGTCACGGTGGCGATCCACACGCTGGAGGGGGCCGGCCTGATCCGGGCTCGGCGCGGGCGGATCCGGGTCCTGAGCCGTGCCCGCCTGGAGGAGGCCGCCGGCCAGACCTACGGGCCGGCCGAAACCGAATACGAGCGCTTGATCGGCCCGCTGCGGCGGTCTGAGGATTCGCCGGCGTAAGGCACCTCTGCGCCGACGAGGCCGGTTCATCGGTGATACCGACCGTATCCGAACGCCAGGTCCGCGGCGTGCCGACGCGCCGGTCACGTCCCCACCGGAGAGAGGCCGGCCGGGTATCGGTGCCGATGCGCCGCGTTCCGCCGCGTAGGCGGTGGCCCGCTGTCAGGGACACGCGGCCCTGTCCGCACCGCGATCGCCGTCTCTGCCCCGCAATCCGCGTCGGACCGGCTTGGACCGGGCCGGGCAGCCGCCGGCCTCAGACCGGCCCATGCCCCTCGGACCTCCAGGCGTGCTTGCACGGGACGTCGCCAGGGCCGGCTGTCCCGCACCGCGGAAGGGCCGCGATTCGGCGATCGTCACCAGGCCTGTCGCGCGGCGGCGGCAGTGCCGGGCGAAACCGGGCAGGCCCCGCTCCGCCTCAGGGCTGACCGGCCGGCCGTCGGAGAGGACGGCGCGGTGCAGGCGACGCGGGCCCGGAAGCCCGCTCGGTGCCATCCTCTTCCGCGTTGACCCGCCCGCACGCCGGATCGGCCAGGAGGTCGACGGGCGAGACCCGGCTCTACCAGCCGCAGTTCGGGACCGGCGGCTGGGCCTTGGCCATCGCCGACTTCTCGATCGGCACCATCGCGCCCCAGGCGTATTTCTGGGCGTGGGGCGTGACGTTGGCGAAGAGGCAGCCGAGCTGGAAGTGCGTCGCGCCCATCTCGCCCGAGAAGCCCATGCAGTCCAGGAACGTCCAGGTCTTGGGCACCGGGGTCATGGAGCGCCAGCGCGGCATCGCCACGGGCGAGCAGACCTTGACCGCCCCGGTGCCGTCATCGGCGTTGAGCGCATCGCCCGGGCTCTGCGCCGCGCCGGGCCGGACGCCCGGGCCGAGCAGCAGGGCCGCCGCGACGAGTGTCCGGCAGGTGATCAGGGCAAATCGGCTCATCGGGTCAGCGCATCGTCCACCACAGGGCCGCGAGGATCGCGAAGCCGAGGACGTTGTAGAGGATTGCCCAGATCCAGACACCCAGCACGGCGCGGCTCGGCTGGCGGGGTCTCGGCCGGCCGGGGCGCAGGCGATGGCGGTCCTCCGGCGTCGGCCAGATCGCTGCTCTGGGCGCCTTGAGGAGCCGCGTCAGCGCCTCCGGAAGATGCGGGCCGGGCGGTCCCTCGCCGGTCATGACGGTCTCGGATGCGGCGGGGGGCCTGTGCGGGGCGAAGCGGCACGCAGACGGACATGGGCGCAGGCCCTGCGGCCCTCAAGACCCACGCGCCGCATCCCGCATCCGCCGCGCCCGGCTCACAGCACCGTGCCGGGCGCCTGCGGGTCGTACCGGTAGGCCCAGGTTTCGGAGAGCAGCCGGTCTCCGGACTTGAGCTGCAGACGCATCTCCACGGGCTCCGGGCCCTCGGCATAGACCTTGAAGAAGACCCGCCAGGGGCTCGGCTTGCCGTAGGGCGCCCAGGTGGCGCCGACCTCCTCGGCGCTGCCGCGCGACAGGGTCAACGCCACCGTGGCCGTCTCGGGATTGAGGCCCGACAGGGCCGCACCCGCGAATTCCAGCACGAATTGCCGCACGAGATTGGCGCGGCCCGGGCGCCGGTCCCCGTCCGCGAGCCACGCGGCCTTGGTGGCCCGTGTGGCGACGCAGCGGGCGAGATCGGTGGCGACCGGTTCCTCCACGGTCCAGCGCAGCCGGTAGGCGAAGCTGCGGTCGGATCCGGCCTGAGGCGGGTCGTCCGGTACCCAGAGGGCGACGATGTTGTCGTCGGTTTCCTGATGGGTCGGGATCTCCACGAGCTGGACGCTGCCCCGGCCCCAGTCGCCCTGCGGCTCGACCCAGATGTCGGGCCTGTTCTCCTCGAAGCCGTCGTCGATGTAGTTCTCGTACGCGCGGTCGCGCTGGAGCAGGCCGAAGCCCTTCGGAGCGCGGTCCGCGAAGGCGCTGACGCTGAGGCGGTGCGGGTTGTTGAGCGGCCGCCAGATCAGCTCGCCGGCCCCGGTCTGCATCAGCAGACCGTCGGAATCATGCACCTCGGGCCGCCAGTCGCTCGCGAGGAAGCGGCTCATGCCCTCCGAGTACCAGAGCATCGAGGTCAGGGGCGCCATGCCGAACCGCTCCACCGACTTGCGCATGTAGACCGTACAGGCGACGTCGATGACGACATGCGGCTCCTTCCGGGCGACGAAGCGGTAGGCGCCCGTCAAGCTCGGACCTTCGAGGAGCGCCAGCACGGTCACGGCGCCGTCCGCGGCCGGGCTCACGTAGAAGCGCGTGAAGACCGGGAATTCCTCGGTTCTGCCCGGTGCCGGCGCGGTGTCGATGGCGATGCCCCGGGCCGAGGCGCCGTACTGCGCGCCGTCTCCGGCGGCGCGGAAGTAGGAGGCCCCCAGAAAGGCCAGCCAGTCGCCGTCGTCGCCGGGCTGTCCGGCGGGCGCCTTCTGGAAGCGGAACCCCGCGAAGCCCGCCCCGTCCGGGACGTCCTTGGCCGGGTTGCCGGCCGGATAGGTGAACAGGTCGTGGGCGTAGAGCACCTCGCGCGCCTGTCCGCCCTCCAGGGCATAGACCTTCACGGGGTGGCGGAAGAAGTTGCCGAGGTGGAAGAACGTCACCGGGTACGGGCTCTCGGCGAACAGCGCGTGGCCCGGCGGGTAGCGGATCTCCTGGAGCGGTCCGTAGGTCAGGGCGTCGAGGGCGGCCAAGGCCGGGGCTTCGGGCGGCGGCGCATAGGGCCGGTCCCGCAGCGTCCGGGCGAGAGCGTTCAGCCGGTCGAGATCCATGGGTTCCGGCGGCGCGAGGCGCGGCCCCCCGGAGGCGGCCCTGGCGAGGCCGGGGAACGGCGCGAGAGCGAGGAGCCCGATGGCAGTCAGGACGCGGCGCGTGATCAAGCTGGGACCCCCGGATTCGGCCGGGCCTCGCGACCCGCGCCGCCCTCTAGCCACGCGGGCGCCACGGCGCAATTTCCCGGGCTGCAGCTCAGCTCCGCGGGCCGCAGCTGCCGGTGCTGCCGTCGGTGGCCCAGAGATTGGCGCCGCCCCCCGGCGGGCATTGGCCCGGCAGCGCCAGGGTTATCAGCTTGGCGAAGGCGCTGGCCTCGTCCTCGCCGTAGCCGATCTCGCCGACCATGCGGCCGGACTTGTCGAACAGCGCCACGGTGGCGGAATGCTCCATCGTGTAGTCGCCGTCCTTAGTCGGCACGTGCTTGTAGGCGACGTGATAGGCGTCGGCCATGCGGGCGACCTGCTCGGGCGTGCCGACGAAGCCGCGGATGCGCGGATCGAAGGAGGCGAGATAGTCCCGCAGGGTGTCGGGCGTGTCGCGCTGCGGGTCCAGGGTGACGAAGACGACGTTGAGGCGATCCGCATCGCGGCCCATCCGGCCGAGGGCGGTCGACAGGGTGGCGAGCGTCGTCGGGCAGACATCCGGGCAGTGGGTGAAGCCGAAGAACAGGACGGCCGGTTTGCCGCGGAGGTCGGCCTCAGTCACCGGGCGGCCCTCGAGATCCGCCATCGTGAACGGGCCGCCCACCTTTCGGGGATGGCTGAACCGCGAGCCCTGCTGCAGGACGATCGCCCCGGTTCCGGTGGCGACCACGGCAACGAGGGCGGCGGAGGCGATGAGTGCGAGGGGGCTCGGTGCCATGCTGTGACCTGCGACGGCGCGTCGATACTGCCCATATGGGGTTCGTGTCGACCGGCGTGAGGCCGCGGCGCGCCGTGCCGCGCCAGTCTTACGTCCGGGCCGAGCCGGTTGGCCAGGCTTCGGTCGGCCACCCGGAGCGGCGCGAGGCCGCGCGTCGCAGGGGCCGGAGCGCCGCCCCGAAGCCTGGCCGTCCCGGGGACCACCCGCTCGGGCCAGCCGACGGGAGGCCGCGACGCTCGGACGGCCAACTGCCCTTACGAGGCCTGCGCCAGAGGCCGAAGCGGGAGCGCGGATTGCGCGGTGGCGAGGATCTCGTCCATCTCGGACTTCGGCATGGCGTGACCGAAGAGATAGCCCTGGCCGAATTGGCAGCCCTGGTCGGACAGCCAGTCGAAACTCGCGTCCGTCTCGATCCCCTCGGCGGTGGTGGAGAGGCCGAGGCTCGCCCCGAGCTTGATGATGGCATCGACCAGCTTGGCCCGCTCGTCGCTCATCGTGATCGCGTCGACGTAGCTGCGGTCGATCTTCAGCTTGTCGAACTTCAATTCACGCAGGTGGTACAGGCTCGAATAGCCGGTGCCGAAATCGTCCAGCGCGATGCGCACCCCGAGCTCACGCAGCGACAGCAGGGTCATCCGGGTCGCTTCCAGGTCCTGGATCAGGGCGCTCTCGGTGATCTCGACCTCGAGGCGCTGCGGTGGGAAGCCGGTCTCGGTCAGGATCCCCAGGATCCGCTGGGCGAGCCACGCGTCTTGGAACTGCTGCGGAGCGATGTTGACCGCCAGGATCAGGTGGGGCGGCCAAGCCCGGGCATCCAGGCAGGCGCGACGGATCAGGTTGTAGCTGAGATCGCCGATCATCCCGGTCTCCTCCGCCACCGGGATGAACTCGCTGGGGGCGACCAGTCCGCGCGTCGGATGGCGCCAGCGCGCCAGCACCTCGACGCCGACGATCTCCCGCTCGGGCAAGGACACCACCGGCTGGTAGAAGGGTTCGATCGCCCCGGTCTCGATGGCGCTGCGGAGCTCCGTCTCCATGCGGGCCCGGGCGCGCAGCTCCGCGTCCATGGCGCTGCGGAAGAACCGGAATTTGCCGCGCCCGTCCTTCTTGCCCTGGTACATCGCGAGGTCGGCCGCATGCAGCACCGCGTCGGCATCCCCATGGTCGGCCGATACCGCGGCGACCCCGACCGTCGCGCCGACCTTGAGGTCGTTCTGGTTCCACGTCACCGGCTCGGCAATCCGCGCGATGACAGTCTGGGCGAGGCGCCTCAGTCCCTCGCTCTCGTAGCGCAGCGGGACCAGCATGGCGAATTCGTCGCCGCCCAGCCGAGCCGCGAGGCCGCCCGGCGGGACAAGCTGCTGGAGACGCTCGGCCACGGCGCACAGGACGGCGTTGCCCGCCGCATGGCCGTAGAGATCGTTGACCGGCTTGAACCGGTCGAGATCGATCAGCAGCACCGCCGAATCCCCGGTAGCCGAGGCATGCGCGCGCTCCACGGCATCGATGAAGCGGCGACGGTTCGCGAGGCCCGTCAGCCCGTCATGTCGAGCGATCGCTTCGGCCTGCGCGGCGGCGGCGGCGCGTTCGAGCATCAGCCGGCGGAGGATGATCGACTTGCGGATGCTGGCGCCGCATTGGGCGACGCCCATGCAGGCGGCCAGCAGCAGGAGGTCGGTGAGGTTGTAGGCGGCAACAAGACCGTTGAGGTAGTCGAAGGTCCCGAGGGTGACGCCGACGAACCAGATCCCGACGCCGATAACGAGCAGGCACAGGGTCTCGTAAAGCTCGCCGCGACCCCACGTGGTCGGCGTCTCGATCGGCATGTTCTGGACCCGGTTCCCGAAACGATCTTGAAGCATGCTGTCCGCTAAGGCGGCGTAAATGTCATGTCCAATGTGGTCGGCTATTTACATCGTTGCGCACGAAGGTCTTGGTTTAATTTGAATTAAGGCGCGTATCTCTATCGCGCCTGTCGAATCATGCCGTCGGCAGGGTCGCCGCCTTCTCTGGATCCCGCCGGCGGCCCGAACGGCGACCGTCCGGACGTTTCGCCGGTTCGGGGTGCCGGACCGGCGCCCTCACTCCGGGGCCGCGGCTTCCGCGCGCTGCGCACTCGCGCGGCTCTCCTGAAGGGCGGCGGCCGCCTTGACGATCGACAGGATGCCGCTGCGGGTCGTCTCGTCGGGGATGCTGGTGAAGGCCAGGACCAGTTCGAGCACCTTCGGATCATCGAACAGGGCCGCAGGTCCGGCCTTATCCCGTCCGCTCTCCTGCAGATCGGCGAAGAAGGTATCCACCGGCACCTTCAGCAGGTCGGCGATGGCCTGGAGACGGCCGGCACCGATGCGGTTGCGGCCCTTCTCGTACTTCTGAACCTGCTGGAAGCTGACGCCGATCGCTTGGCCGAGATTCGTCTGGCTCAGCCCCTGCGCCACCCGGAGCGCCGCGATGCGTCCGCCGATCGTGCGGTCGGCGTCGGTGGCGGATTTGGGCTTCGGGGAGGATGACATGGATGAGAGCTTTCGGCGTGGTGGATTGATCGCGAGTTAACTCGCCGTGGCGGCGAAAAACACAACCGAGAAATGCTTAGTGCACCAACAAGTTGCGCGTGCCAAGTCTGCGTGGGACGCATACCTTGGCCATTGGCCGGGCGCGGCTGGGCCATTCGTCGCGCGCACGCCGCGTTGTCGGCTCCAATGAATAGCGGTTTAGATCAGCCTCGAAACGCTATCGACCGAGACTCTGAGTCTATTCGGGCGACGATTTAGCGGAAATCGGAAGCGATGAAGAGTACTGAGGTGTTGAATTGCGTAGGACCGGGCTGATCAGGCGCGGAAACTGCCGGCGACGTAGCCGGGATGGTGCCGACCGTGCCGTCTCAGGACTTTAATGGTGCGGCAGGAGGATCATGAGCCCGCTGAAGCCGCGCTCAAGGACCGTGCCGGTGTCGGGATTTTCCCTATGTGGCGGGGTGAACACTTTAAATTTGAGATAAAGAAATCTATGAAATGATGTATTCATTGACCGACCCCAGCGGTAGGTTCGCCGTCCATTCACAGCGCCCGCGTCGATGACCGACTCTCTGACCACCCTCTCGGAGACTGCCGATTCCGTCCTGCGGGCCGATGCGATGGCCGAGACCTCGGCCCTGCGCGCCCATATCCGGCGAATCCTGCGAAAACTCGCTGCGGCCAAGTCGACGCGGCGGATCGGCTGAGTGCGTCCCGGGTGCCCGCCTGGGCGCCGGCGCGTGCGCCCTGCGACCCTCTGCCTCAACCCTGCAGGCGGGGCGCGGAGGCTGACCGGAGCGGGGATGTCGCGTCGCGACCCTCACGGCTCGCGTCCCGTTGAATCCGGGCCGCCCAACCCGTGACGAGGGTTCAGTCGTGCGGCCCGGCGGTCACCGGGATAAACAATCCTCAGTTGAGCAGATGTTTAAGCGTCCGTTTACCCTGCGGCTCGAGAGTTCCGAACTCAGTCGGAGCTTAATGAGCAGCCATGCTTGATGTCGCCTTCTGGTGGTGCGTAGCCGTGGCGATGACCGGATCGGTCGGCCTGGTCGGCATTGCCCTCGTCGCCGGACGCACGGTCCGATCGCAGCCGCGCGGCGTTCCGCTCTCCCGGAGCGAGCCGCTCGTCCTGCGTCACTTCGGTCGGGCTTGATGGAGGGAGCCTGCGGGCACGGCGGCCGCTACAGAAAGTCCGCGACCGGCTGAGCGTCGCAGAAGAAAAATGGTCGGAGTGGCCGGACTTGAACCGACGACCCCCTGTCCCCCAGTTTGGCCGTGCCCGTTGAAATTCCACAACAATTTTGCCAACGGCCGGACTAGAAGCGTACTGAAAAAACAGCGTTTTCTGGCCCCGCTGCAAACGAATCGCATTGGTGTGAGACCGGACTGCGAGCGTTCCCAATGTGGCGAGATCCGCCTGAGGTAAGTGATGCCGCGATGAAGGGAATGCGGCGCTGAACCTGAATCGCTACGGTGTGAGACGCTCGGCTGAAGGCCCCTTGCAACCCTAGCCGGCCGCCCCGATCACCCTCGGCCTTGTCCGAAACCGGTCATTCGTCGGCGGACGGGCAACTTGCGCTCGAGGCAGCAAGCGGCCCCCGTCTCATCGCCCTGAACAGGACATCCGACCTCAAGCCTTGGTTGGCGATGCGATCCGCTCTTACCGAGGACACGAGACGGCCGGGCCCTGCAAAGCCGTGCCGACCCTCTCCGCGATCACTCGGTCGACCGTGTCCGGTCACGCCGGCGTGCTGGCAGCCGACATCCTGGGCACGGCGTGCGGACCGGCCGGTCATTCCTGCTCCAGCAAGTTCGTGAAGCTGGCGACAATCCCGGGCATCTGGCTGCCCTTGCGGGACGAGGCAATCAACCGGACCCTGTAGCGCGCCCCGTCCGCCCCCTCGACTATCCGCTCGGAGGGCCGGTTTGCCCTCAGCACCGCCGGGATCTCGTCCAGCAGCCATGTCAGGGGGATCGGCGCCGAGAAGTTGCGCAGGGACCGGCCGACGTCGCTCGGCTGCAAGCCGAAGATCTGCGCCGCTGCGCTGGTGAACATGCGAATGCGGAGATCCGACGTCAATAGCACGCTCGCGACGTTCATGCCCTCGAACAGCGTAGCCTGATCGTCGATCAATTGGTCGATGGCCTCGATCTTGGACGCGAGCTCGAAATTCACCGTCTGAAGCTCCTCGTTCAGAGACTGCGTCTCCTCCTTCGAAGCCTCGAGCTCCTCGTTGGCGGCCTGCATCTCCTCGTTGACGGAGTGGAGTTCCTCATTCGAGGATTTGAGCTCCTCAAGGGAGGTCTCGTATTCTTCGATCACAGCTTGAAGCCGTTCGCGCGTGACGCTCAATTCGCGCTCCAGGCCTTGGAGCGCCGTGTCCCGCTCGTTCGCCTCGAGCGCTTGCTGGCGTTCCTTCTCCAAGGGTGCGGCGGCCTCTTTGAACACGACCAGGAACAGTGGCTCGATTGCGCCGGGCGTGTTCAGCGGCTTGACCACCAGGGAGATCGATTGGAAACGGCCGTCCGGCAGCTCGACGCCTATGCCGTCCCGAACGACCAGGGTGTTGCCCTCGATCGCCTCGCGCAGGGCCGTCCGGAGATCCAGCCGCAGGCCCTTGCGCGCCATCGCGGCCAGCTCCCGGGTCGGCTGGCCAGGCACGACCTCGAGGTGATCGCCGATCCGCGACGAATAGTGCACGGCCTCGCCGGTCCGCGTCACGACCGCGTGGGGCGGCGTGAACTCGGACAGCATCTGCGTCTCGACCGCGTGCCGCAGGGCCGCGTGCGTCGTCACGTTCCGCCGCTGCGCCTGGCCCACACTCCCAAAGATCGGCGGTTCCGCCCCGGATATCGGCCGCAACCGGACGGGCGGGATCGCGTCGCGAGCCTGGAAAATGCGGTGCTGCTTGTCGATCGTCTCGAACAGGTCCTCGAACCGCGTCACGTTCTCGGACATGCCGATGAACAGGTAGCCGCGTGGACGCAGGGCGTAGTGCAGCACCGGCAACAACTGCTGCTGGGCCTCGATGCCGAGGTAGATCATCAGGTTGCGGCAGGAGACGAGATCGAGGCGTGAGAACGGCGGGTCCCGCAGCACGCTGTGAGGGGCGAAGGTGCACAGGTCGCGTACGGCCTTCGCGACGACCGCGCTGTCGCCTTCGACGACGAAGTGCTGCGCGATCCGCTCGGAAGAGACGGCGGACAGGTAGGCGCTCGGGTAGCGGCCAGTCCGCGCGACTGTGAGCGCGCGCTCGTCGATGTCGGTGGCGAAGATCTGCACGCGCGGCGGATCCGCCAGGGTGAGCATGTGCTCGCGCAGGAGGATGGCCAGGGAGTAGACCTCCTCGCCGGTCGAGCAGGCCGGCACCCAGATCCGTACGACATCGGTCGCCGCGCGTGCGTCGAGCAATTTGGGGATGACCTGGGTGGTCAGGGCCTCGAAGGCCGCGGTGTCGCGGAAGAAGTTCGTCACGCCGATCAGCAGGTCCCGGAACAGCACCCCGACCTCAGCCGGGTCGGCACGCAGAAGCTTGAGGTAGCCGTCCGGCCCGGCCGCGCCGACGACGCTGATGCGCCGTTGCAGGCGCCGCACGAAGGTGCTGGGCTTGTACCCCGAGAAGTCGTGGCCGACCTGCCGGCGGAGGATGGTGAAGATCTCGGTGAGGAACTCGGCGTCGTGCTCCCGCGGGACCGCGTCGACCTGCGCGTCCGGCGCGGCGGCGACGTGCGCAGCGACATGCGCGGCGATCCGGTCGCCCATATGCTCGGCCATCTCGCCGAAATCGACGAAGCCGGTCCGCAGCGAGCTGAGCGGCATGTCGGCGGTCTCGGGGCCGTAGCCATCCGCGGTCTGGGCCAGGGTCAGGCCTCCGTGCTCCTTGATCGCCTTGACGCCGATGGCGCCGTCGCCGTCGCCGCCGGACAGGATGACGCCGACCGCGCGCTCGCCCTGGTCGAGGGCCAGGGCGGTTAGGAAAATGTCGATCGGCTTGGTCTCGCGGGCCGCCCCGAGCGGTGTCAAGGTCAGCCGGCCGTTCGCGATGCCCATGACGCAACCGGGCGGCATGACGTAGACGGTGCCCGGCTCGACCGGCACACCGTCGGCGGCGGCCTCGACCTTGAGCGGCGTGAGCCGCGCCAGCACGTCCGGGAGCAGGCTCTTGTGCTCCCGGCCGAGATGCGTGACGACGACGAAGGCGGCCCTGAGCGTCTCCGGCACTCCGCGGAAGAAGCCCCGCATCGCCTCGATGCCGCCCGCGGATGCACCGATGCCGACGATCGGAAAGTGGTCCTGATCTATCACCGCGTTCTGAACCTTCGGATCGAGGCCGCGCCGTTCGTTGGGTCCCGGCATCATGCGTTCTCGCCCAACGTCGAGGATGGCCGCGCGGATCAACTTTGGTGCGTGGCTTCCTGCACGACGTAGGCGAGGCAGCGTGCCCGGGCCTCGGGGCTCTTCAGCCGCACGAACAACCGCAGCAGCGCCACCGCTTCGGCGAGATGATTCGCGCCCTCATCGACAGTTTCGATTGCCGGCATATCGGCAGGATCGGGCGTCAGAAAGGTCGCGACCGGGACGCCCAGGGTCTGGGCGATGCGGAATAGAGAGCCGCGGGCGTCGTCTTGCGGATCGTCACCGTTCATCATGACCTTTCCGCCGATCCCTGCGTCGCGTCGATCAATGCATAGCGATCCCGGCCGACCGCGGTCCAATCACGCCAGCGACGCGACGCCCGACATGATTGAGCACACGCCCGAGAAGCAGGCGGGTCTGGGTGTCGGTATCGTCTTCCGCGGCCTCGTAGGCATCGATCAGGCTTGTTACCAACCGTTTCGAGGGGCCTGGGTGGTCGCTCTCATTGGGTGCCTGCGGTCGAGCGGTGTCTTGTTCGCGGGCGCGCCGCACGAGATCGCGGGAAGCCTGGAGCGTCCGCCGCGTCTCCTCGGCTGCCGCACGCAGCTCACGGGCAACCTCAAGGTACCGATCTGCGTGAGGGCGGTCGGTCATGGGCGCTCCGAGTTGCACTGCATGCCCGCGCGTGGACGACTTCAGCGCGGAGCCTGGTATCGTGCACTCAATTTCTGGGTGCATCAATCCGAAGATCGATTTCGATCGCAATAAGAGGGATCAATCGTCAGCATCCATCATAAGTTGGTTCTTCCAGCTTTTCGCATGAGGCGAAGGGATGCGAGGATACGCGTCAAATTTCCAGGTCACCTCTTCGCCAACCACCGCAAAGCGGACCGTTCCAGGGTTTGCCTAGGGTCGAGGACGGGTGGGACGGCGATGTCTCATACATCGCCAAACCGCCCGAAAACGGACCGGCAGAAATCCACCCCAAACCGTCGTGAAGACGGATGGCACGCACCCGATGCGTACGCCACCGGCAGCTCCCTCCACCTGCGTCGTGTAGCCCGGTGCCCGTATCCCGAACGTTGTGCGCAGCGCCGGCTTTCCAGCTCCGCCCGCGCCGGCACCATTGCGCCGCGGCCCCAGCGCGCGTTGTAGGCGTCCAGAGCCGCCATCAGCGGACCGTGTCCGGTCCAGCGCGCCGACGCACGCGGAGAGTGCGACAGTGGCGCGAGGCGCGGTCGTGGATGCCGGCGCCCTCCATGGACGAGCCCCTGATCCGCCACAGGAAGGTGGCGGGCGGGTTCGGCACGAGCCAGCGCGGCAGCTCCAGCGCGCCCTCCAGGAAATCGTCGGCGGGCGACGGGAAGCCGGCGCACAGCGCCTGCCCGATCAGGGGCACGCGGACGGCGTCGGGGCTTTCGACCAGCAGCACGTCGATCGGGTGGATCGGCACGGGGCTCAGGCCGTCCCGGCGCGGCATCGCGCGTATCCGCGGGATATCAGCCGGCCCTGGGCGAGCACGCGCGCTTCGGCGTCTTGCAGGTCGGTGAGCGCATCCTCCACCGCCCGAACGAGGGCGGCCCAGGCATCGCCGGAGGCGGCCCGGTGATAGGCCAGGGCGATCACCTCGGCCTCGGACAGACGGATCTCCACAGACGGTTCGTGCCGTTGGGCATGCATCCGGATCACAACCTCGACTAGAACACATCGGGAACAAAGCCCGATGGTGGGGCGTGGTTCAATGGCCGTGTCGGATCCCGCGGAGATCGCAGTGGGCACGTGTGGAGAGGTCGGGAAAACGCCAATGCCGCGGAGGCTTTATCGCTTCCACTGCCTGGGAGGCGGTGATGCCGTGTTCGACCTGCAGGGGCGGTGGCTGTCGAGCATCCGCGAGATCCGGCAGCACGCGGACCGGGTGGCGCTGGGCCTGATGGAGGGGGGCGGCTGTCAGGACTGGACCGTGTGGTCGGTGGACGTGCGCGATGCCGCAGGCCGGCCCGTGCTGTTCCGCGCGTTCACTGCGGTACGGGTCGGCAGCAAGTCGGCGTAAGGACGGGAGCCGCACCATGGCGATGACGACCAGCTTCGTGGTGCAGCCGTTCGAGATCCACCGCAAGCGCCTGCGCCCGGCCCGCCAGGAGCCGGCGCAGACGGAGAGCGGCGCGCTGAAGAAGGCCGAGACCCTGGCCAAGCGGATGCCTGGCGCGGCGGCGCTGAAGGTGGTGGCCGACGACGAGACCGGCGAACTGGAGGGCGTCACGATCCTCGGCCAGTGGGGCGAGGTGCCGGACGACTTCGCCGAGAGCCTGCAGGGCTGAGCGTCAGCCGCGCCGCTTGGCGGCGAACTCCCAGACCGGCGGTCCCCAGGTCTGACCCGGCTTGGTCCGGTCGACGCAGAAGCGGTCGAACACGATCCGGTTGGGCTCCACGGCGATCGCCGGCCGGTCGTTAACCATCAGGGTGCCCGCATACACGACGCGCAGGACGCCGTGCTCCGGGTGACCGCCGAATAACGGCTCGGCCGTCCAGCCGAGCCGAGGCGCCTCTGCGCCGTGCCGGTCGAGGAAGGCCAGCGCGCTCGTCCGCATCGCCGACCATCTCGCCGGCAGGAGATACCGGCACGGCGAGGCGCCCTCGAACAGGCGCGCGATTTGATCGCGCCAGCAGAAGGTGGCGGGCAGTACGGTGCGCCGATCAAGTCGGTGCGGGCGCTTCAGGGGCTCGGGCCTGTCGAGGAGCGAACACGGTTCGGACCCTGCGCGGCGCGATGGTTCGTGATGCCGCCCGGATGCGATCTGCTCGCAGAGATCGGGACGGGTCAGCCACCTGAGACTTAAAGGTCACGCGCCGCGTGCTCTCCGAGTTGGATGCGCAATTTCAGGCTTGCGGAACTATGTCCCTGTGAGTGTATAGCAGTATTATCAGTCGCAACCGAAATTGGTTCGATGTTGGATATTTGGCAGAACTCATGTTCGAATTCAGAGGCTACAATATCCCTATCGATCTATTGAACATGACGGGAGGTGGGACCGACAGCTTCGAGGCTATTTCCGACGGTCATATATATCTCCTGAGGGAAATGTTGCGTCTTGATAGCAAGCACAATGTCTTGGAGATCGGCTGCGGCATTGGTCGCGATGCCATTCCATTGACGAAGGTCCTGAGTGATCAAAGCAGATATCTTGGCATTGACATCATCGAAAGATCAATCAACTGGTGCAACGAAAATATTAACGCAAAGTATTCAAATTTCAAATTCGTACATTTCGATATCAAGGACCAGTTGCACAATCCTCATGGAACACGAACCCTGGACGAGTTCGAAATTCCTTGCGCATCAGACTCGATCGATCGAATAATATTGTGGTCGGTGTTCACGCACATGGCAGAACATGATATCTCATTTTACCTCAAGGAATTCAGGCGGGTATTGAAGCCGGGCGGGTTGGTCTTCGCCACCTTCTTCATCATTAACGACGAAATCGCCGCATCGGCGCGTGCGACGAACCGGACGATTTTCGATCTGCGCTTCGAGCATCTTTACGCCGATGGCTGCTTCATCAACGATCCTGTTCACCCGATGGGTGCTGTTGCTTACACCGTGCCGAAGGTCAGGCAGATCGTCGAGGCGAGCGAACTCAAATTTCGATACCCGATCCTGTTCGGATCATGGTCTGGGCTGTTCCCATCGTCAGCGACCGACGCGGGCCAAGACGCTCTCGTGCTCTACAAGGCCTAGGGCTGCGGCTAAGGGGCCGTCACAGTGAAAGCGCCACGCGGCGGCTGCCGGCGGAACTGAAACAAAGAAGAGTGCCTCGGCCGAAGCCGGGGCTATCAAACGGGCGCGATCTGGGGGCCGTCCCCCATTTGGAGCACCGGCTCGCCAGGCCCCGATAGGCTCCCTGGACAGGGAGAGCCTGATCTCACCAACGTCTGGGCCGGGCCGATACGCAAGGCGGCTCGGGCTCAGGACGTCCGCGGCGGTCACCGGGCCATACCGGCCGGGCTCAGGATAGTACCGCACCGGGTATCGGGGCACGAAGCAGCCCAGCGCGGCGGCGAGGCTGAAGATTGGTCCGGGAAGAGGCGGGCAGAGCGTCGCAAGCCGTGGGCTCATTGCCTCACGGACGGCGCAGGCGGGGCCGCAAAACGCGACGTCGTTCATCATCGAGCAGGAATGCGAGCATGAAGGGGCTATGCCGGACGAGAAGGGAATGGAGCGTTACCGACACAGCATCGAGGGGCTTGCGCCGTCGCACTGATCCCAACTGCCGCCTCGTGGAAGAGGCTCTGAAGGCGGGCGGCCGTAGGTAAGCTATTGATCAAGTGCGAGAGCATCGCGGGCCATCCGGCTGACCATAGCTTCACGCTTCGCTTGACGCAGTATGATGCGGGCTGCAGCATGAGCGTTAGCGGCGCGCAGATGAGCCTGCGGGCCGCCGTCACGAACAGCGCGTCGAGCCAAAGCACGGAACCATCGGATATTGGCTAGGGCGACCGCGCGCCGATGCAGAGCGCCTCCTAGGTTGACCGAGGCGGCGGTGATGCGAGTAGACATCCGTCAGATCCGCGGCGGACAACCTACGCTTTCCGCCTAACGCACGCTTCGGAGTACGCTGTGGCTCGAAGCACATCAGTGAGGCATCGCACATTTGAATGAAGGCAGCCGCCCTCGCCACCCTCGCTCTCGTCGCCGCCGCCGATGGGGCGCAAGCTCAGCAGCAGCTTCCGACTGTCCCCGAGCTGCTGACGGCTGAGGTGAAGGCCGCGCAGGCCTGCGAGGGCTCTGGAGATCCGGCCATCATACGGGAACAGTGCCGGCTCCGCGATCGGCTCAGCGGCCGCCTTGCTCAGGCCGGCTACTGTTATGGCCGGAAGGGACAAGCTGAGGGAAAAATGGAATGGCACGCCTGCCAGCCGGATTCGATCTATGAAGACGACATCGAGGCGGTGACGCGCTGAGGATAAAGAGAAGCCTGCCACAGCGTGAGGCTGGGCGGGCCGAGGAGGTTCGTGGACTCAGGAACGAACGCGTCGCGACTGTGGCAAAGGTCGTTCCTAAGCTGCGGCGACTTGACTATTTCCCGCCACCGCTGCCGGTCGAGCCAATGCGCGAGGGCTGCGCCTCGTTGCCGGCCGCCGCAGAGTCCGTAGCGATGCCGTCGGCCGCGCGGCCAGTGGGCGAATAGGTTGCAGCGCCTTCATCGCCCGTCGAGCCAGGCTGGCGCGTTACGACACCGGGAGCGCCAGGCGGCACGATGACGGTGGTGCTGGTGGGGGTCTCGATCACCTGGGCGAAAGCCGGACTTGCCATGGCCGCGATCACAACGACGCCGAAAGCAAGCTTGTTCATGCTGATCTCCTGACGGAATGGGTGCGGCAGGAAACTCCTGTAGCGTTCGGCAACTCGGATTGCGCGCAATCGATCCGGCATGGGTGGGGCGACGATACACCGGTGTGCGCCCGCGCACGCCAGACATGAACAGCAACACGCGTTCGCGGACGCTTCGATCCACGTTCTCCATCGACCGCCCTTGGCTCTGACGAAGTCGCAGTAGGGGTTGCCAACGCCGACCAGCGGCCGAGGAACAGCAGAGTGGCCCGCGGATTGCCCGATCAGTTCATGGAGTAAGACATGCTGACTGGTAGCCTGCTGTGGCTCTTAGGCGTGCCGATCCCCGTCCTCATTCTGATCTGGTTCTTTTTCCTGCGGGGCCGGTAGCCTGCAGCAGCGTACAAAGAAGCCCGCGCCGGAGGACCGGGCGGGCTTGCGTGGCTCAGCTTAGCGGGAAGTGTCAGAAACCCCCTCGGCGCCCGTACCCATAGCCTTGGCCATGTCCGCGCCCGTAGCCATGACCGTACCCCCGCCTGTAACCGTCACCGCGGCCGCGGAAGCGCGGGCCACCATAGCCGCGGCGACCACCGCCGAAGTTGGGGCCGAAACGGGTTCCGCCATAGCCATACTGGACGTCCTGGACCGTGTTCGCCGCCTCGGGGACAGCTCCGATGCCAAACTGAGCCGCGAATGCCTGGACAGGTGTGAGAAACATGCTGGCTGCGAATAGACCGGCGGTGAGTGTCGGTACGTTGAACAAATGCGTATCCCTGGCCACGTCCGCGGGCATGCGTCCGTCGCCTAAACAAACTCGACGGCTTCACTCACTGTTCCAATATAATTCCTCGTTCTTGTGCTGCGTGAGATCATTGAAGTGGTTGCGACCGGCGACAAAATCACAAAAAACGCTCTGCGCCGCGATGCCGAGGCAATGTCGCTATCAGATGATCAACGCTCGCGAGCTTGATATCATTCCGCGGGCACCTTGATCGGTGAGCGAAACAAGGCTGGATCGAAGCGCGCCTGACGGCCCTATCGGCATCGAGCCCCCCATTAACGCCCCGCCAGTCCGATCTTCGCCAGCACGATCCCCCCGAAGGCCAGCAGCGCCGCCGAGGCCAGCCCCCAGCCGATCTTGCGCAGGTCGCGCACCTGTCCGGCGACCTCGGCCAGCCCCTTGGCGGCTTCCGCCTTCGCCCCGTCCACCGCCTTGTCGATCCGCCGCTCGATCTCGTCGCGCGCCACGAAGTGCTCGATGTCGCGCCGGTAGGCCACGCCCTCCAGCTTCTCGTCCATCCGGTCGAGCTTGCCCCCGAGCGCATCCATCTGGCGGCCGGTGGCCTCGACGCGCTCGATCAGGCGCCCGATCCATTCGGGCAGATGGTCGGCCATGGGTCCGGTCCTTCGCTCGCCGCGGCCCGGCCGCGCCGTCCGGGCCCGGGGCGGGGTTTCGTCCGTCATCGGGGCGCGCCCGCGGCCGCGAGGCTCAGCCCTTCGGCCCGAGCACCTGCGGCACGATCTTGTCGACCGAGCGGGCCAGCATGTAGGCGCCGATCCCGACGGTCAGCAGCGACCACAGCTCGGCCGGCACGCCCTTGAGCGCCGCCACAACCTCGACCTGCAGGCCGATCATCGGCGCCACCACGCCCACCCAGGTGATCATCGCCAGTGCCCACAGCACGGTGATCGGTCGGGCGTTGCGGGCGAGCGGGCTCTCGGACCCCGCATCGGCCTTCATCACCTCGGCCATGGCCCGGCCGAGATCGTCCTGCTGCTCGATCAGGGCCTTCTGCAGCTCCAGCTGGACCTGGAGGCGCTGCCCTTCGTCGGGCAGCACCTTCTGGAGGATCGGACCGAGCGCGCCGAGCAGCGCCGGCAGGAGGGCGAGGAACCCCATGGTCAGGCCCCCTTCTGCATGTTGCGGCGGACGGCCTCGCGCAGGCGCGGCCACCAGGCGGTCGTTGGCGGGGCCGGGGCGGTCGATAGCGGCGCGGCGGCGCACGCCACCTGGAGGCAGGCGAGGAAGACGGCGTGATAGCCCGCGATCCGCGCGCCGTTCCGCGCGCCGTCGCCGTTGACGATGGCCCGCGCGCCCTCCGGATCGTCGGTGCCGCCGTCGAAGTAGCGCGCGAGGGTATGGCCGGGGCGGAACAGGCCGTCGCGCGCGCCGACGATCAGGATCGCCGCGCTCGTCTCCGGCACGAGCGCCAGGTCCGGATCGCCGACGAGGTCGAGGCCGAGTAGCCGGCCGAACCGCCGGTAATTGTCGAGCCAGGTGAGCTGGCTGGCGCCGCGGCCGTAATAGACCCGGCCGTCCACCGGCACGCCGTAGGGATGCCCGCGGCCGAGACCGTCCTCGCGGATCGACAGGTTCAGCCGGCATTCGTGCCAGGCGGTGGCCAGGGTGTAGGCGACGTGGCGGAGATCGGCGGGCCAGCCCAGGCGCTCCCAGGCGTCGAGGAGGCCGGTCAGCCCGTCGACCTCGGTCTGCGCGAGGGTGGCGCCGAGCAACCCCGTCGCGCGCAGCCGCGCGAAGAAGGTCGCCCGCACGAGGGGAGCGGTCATGTCGGCCTCACGAGGGTCCGGGTGGAGGGGAAGCGGCTACGCCAGGGCGAGGCTGACGCCCGCCTTGTTCGCGGCCTTGAGGGCGGTGGCGTCGGTGCGGCCCTGCGCCCCGGAGAAGCCGACCGCGATGCCGGCGCCGAAGGACAGGCCGAGAGCGCCGAAGGGCACGACGAGCGTGCCGCCGGGGGGCACCATCGCCTCCCAGGCCGCCGCATCCGTGCCCAAGCCCGGCGGCGCGGCGGTGTCGAACAGCTTCACCCAGACCGGGGCCGTGTCGCCGTTCCAGGCCGTGAGCGTGAGCACGCGGCCGGGGGCGCCCTTGACGAGCTGGCCGGCCGCCGCCGCGGACGCGGCGTAGGCGGTGCGGGCGATCGCCCCGCCCTCGCCCGGGGCCTGCGCCACCAGCGCCACCGGGATCGGCGTGCCGGCCGCGACGCCCTGGACCGAGAGCACGTCGGGGCTCGCACGTCCGGCGGTGCCGAACGCCGGCTGCCGGGCCGCGATCGCCGCCCCCGTCGGCAGGACGGCGGTGCCGTCGTCGTAGAGGACGAGCAGCGTGTCCGACGCCGCCATCTCGGTGGTGTCGACCGCCAGCGTCAGCACGGAGCCGTCGAGGGCGGTGTAGCCGCAGCCCGGCTTGCCGGCGGCGTAGAGGAGCGCCGACCGGCTGAGGTCGATCACGGCGAGCAACGCCCGCACGTCGAACCCGGCCACGCCCGAGAAGTCGAGGGTGCGCTGCGCCGGCGCGAAGGCGACGCCGCCGAACAGGGGTCTCTTCATCGGGGCCTCAACCGAACAGGAGCGCGTCGACGAAGGCCTGCGCGTCCGCCGCGCGCAGGGTCTCGCCGGCGCTGGCGTCGAGCGCGTCCGACAGCAGGCGCAGCGTGTTGCGGCTTCCGTCGACCCCGTCGCGGATCGCGGCGAGCGCCTCGGTCACGGTGCCGGTCGAGAACGGCAGCACCACCTCGACCGTGTACGGGATCACCGACTCGATCACCCGCCCGGCGAAGCGCTGGGCGAGGTCGGCTGCGGGTGTGGTCTCCACGGTCATCGGCTCAGTCCAGCAGTTCGAGGGTGCCGAGCAGGACGGTGCGGCCGGTGCCGTCGCCCTCCCGGATCCGCACGACCACCGGCATCGCGGCCCGTGGGGCGGCGCCGGCGAGGTCGGCTTGCGCCAGCGGGAAGCGCAGGACGCCGTCGGCATCCGTCGCGAGGCCGCCGCCGGCCTCCGTGGTCAGCGCGCGCGGGCGGCCGGGCAGGCCGACGCTCCAGGCGATCACCTGCCCGCCCGCGGGCAGCGGGACGATCTGCCCGGACGCGACGTCGAGGCCCCGCAGGATCAGGCCGAGCGGCGCGGCGTCGGCCCGCGCCATCCGCCACGCGTAGGTGAGCGGCGCCGGGCTCACGGGGCGCGGCCGGCGTCCGTCGGGGCAGAGCCGGCGTCGGCTGATCGCGGCCTCCGCTCCACCGATTCCTTCGGGTCAATCGCCGACGGCTTCGACGCGGCGAGCTCGGCCTCCAGGGCGTCGATCCGCGCCTGCGCCTCGGCGAGCAGCCGGTCGCGCCGCTCCAGGGCGCAGGCGAGGGCGAAGTTCTGCGCGGTCAGGGTCCCGAGATGCAGCGCGACGTGCTGCTCGGCCGTCTCGATCAGCTGGGCCATGGCGAATCTCCGGTTGCGGATTGCGGAGCGGTCAGTTCGGGACGCGCAGGGCCCGGTAGCCGGCGCCGGCGCTGTCGGGGGCGCCGTAGGTGACCGGCCGGGCGCCGCTGCCGTCGGCGTTGACCTTGAACAGGCCGGCGGCGGCCTGGAGCGCGACCGACCCGGCCGTGTCGACGACGTTGACGCCGCTGCCCCGGTGGGGCGGCAGCACGAGGTCGCCCAGGGGACTGAGCTGGATCAGGCCCGCGCGGCCCGCGCCGCCCGGGCCGATCGCCCGGAGGTTGATCGGCTGGGACCCGGCATTCGGGGTCCTGGCGGTCGCGCCGATGTCCAGGGCGACCTGGGCGGCGCCGTCGTTGGTGACGAGCACGGTCTTCCAGGGGATCCCCCGGTTGATGCCGATCTGATCGACCTCGATCACGGTGCAGATCGCCAGGCCGTTGGTGTCGCTGTCGCCGATGAAGTACAGGCCGCGCACCGGCACGTTGACGTCGGACCCGTCCTTCTGCTTCCGGATGTTGAAGTCCAGTTCGATCCCGTAGGCGATCACGTCGGTGAAGCCCCACGGATCGACGTGGTGCGCGCAGTTCGACACCAGGGTGTTCGCGCCCCAGATCGACGCGGCGCCCGGAGGCTGACCGTTCGCGCCGGCGAAGGCCCCGCCGAACAGGCCGACGCCGCCCTGGCTGCTCGACGACGTGCGCGCGTAGCCGGCGACGCCGACGCTGTGATTGCCCGCGTCGCTCGATGCGGGCACGTCCACCGCCCCCACGATGGCCTCGGTGACCCCGAAGAGATTCGAGCCGAACTGCGCGTCCGCGGGGTAGTCGTTCACGGCGACCCGGAAGGTGTCGTGGAGGCGCCGGTAGCCCGACCAGGCCGGCCCGGGATCCGCGACCGAGGGCTGGCCGCCCAGGGCGAGGTCGAGGGGCCGGACGGGCGCCCAGTAGGCGCCGTCCCGGGAGCGGAAGCCCTGTCCCGCGGGCGGCGGCGTGGCGACGCGCAGGTAATCGCCGCCCCGGCCGTCCCCCGCCTGCATGCGTCCGCGCAGGGCCAGGGTCGTCACCTGGGCGGGGATCGTCGCCGCGGCGGCGTCGCCCCGGCTGGCGAAGGTGAGGCAGAGCGGGGTCTGCACGGCGCTCTCCAGGGCGGCCACGCGGACGGCGAGGTGGCCGCTCTCCAGCGCGGTGAGGCGCGCCAGGGCGTCGGCCGCGAGCGGCGCGAACACGCTCGCGTTCGACACGTCGTCGAGCTGCAGCACCTCGATATCGGTGACCGGATCCGGGCCGAACACGCGCACGAACGGCCGGGCGTACCGGGCCGCGCGGGGGGCGACGACCAGCGTGCCGGCGCCCGCCTGCCGCCCCAGGGTGGTCTGCCGCTCGACGCGGCCGGCCGCGACCGTCGTCCCCTTCAGATCGGCCACGGCCGTGAACGACGATCCCGCGCCGTCCGGCAGCCGGTTGCCCGCCTGGTCGAACCACGCGATCCCCAGCCGGATCGCGTCGTTGGCCGGATCCGCGGCGTCGGCCCGGCGCTGCACCACCCACCGGGCGCGGTAGACGCGGCCGGGCTCGATCGCGACCCGCCTGCGCGTGGCGACGAGGCCGGGCCCGGTCAGGCGGGCCACCGCGCCGTTGTCCCCGAACGCGCGCAGCGTCGCCGGCAAGGCCGGCAGGGCCGAGCCGTCGCCCTGAAGCTCCGCCACGGTCGCCGCGAAGGCGAAGGCCCATCCGGCCTCCCCGACGCGCGCGGTGTCGGCGACGCCGTCGGCGCGGTAGCGCTCGATCAGCGCCCCCAGGGCCGTGTCGCTCGCAGCCCGGGCCCGGCCCTCGGCGACGACCGCCGCCGTCCGGTCCTGTTGCTCCCGGGCGATGGCGTCGCCCCGCGCCCGGCCCTCGGCGACGACGGCGGCCTGACGAAGCTGGCCCTCAGCCGCGACGGCCGCCGCGATCGCGCTGTCGCGGGCGCGTCCCTCGGCGGCGAGGCCGGCGACGCGCGCCGCCTGCTCGTCGGCGAGGGCCGCGACCAGGCCGTCGAGGAGGTCGAACGCGTCGCCGATGCGCGCGACGTTGGCGGCCGGCGTCGCGCCGAGCGAGGGCTTCGGAAGAGCCATGCCGGTCCCGGAGTGCTGAGGGGGTCAGAAGGCTTCGACGAGGTCGAGGGTCACGGTCCCGTACCGGGACAGCTGCAGGTCCAGGGCGCCGGTGTCGTCGCTCGCGAACCGCATCGTGCCGACCGGGGCGCCGAACGCGATCGGCGTGCCGGCGGGCAGGTCCGTGCGCAGCCACGGCCGGATCGCCACCCCGACGCCGCCGGGGATCGCCAGGCCGCTCGCCGGATCGGCCGGGTCGGCGGTGGTCAGGCCGACGATGACGTGCAGGCGGCCGCCGATCGAGAAGATCATCCCGGGCGCCAGGAGGCCGCCCCGGTCGCGCCGGATCGCGATGGCGGCGGCGTTCGCGGCCGCGTCCAGCATCAGGCTGAAGGCCAGCGGCGGCTGCGCGAGGCCGGGGGTCCGGTCGGTGACCGCGCCGCCCACCACCGGCTCGATCGGCCAGGGCGCCCGCGGCCGCTCGTACGGGCCGACGGACCAGAGCTGGGAGCGGCCGAGGGCGACGACCCGGCGCAGGGCGCAGATCCTGTCCCGGCCGTAGGCCGGGATCGTCAGCGCCGCCTTCCACCGGGCGGTGGGCGAGGCGACGAGCAGCTCGTTGCCCTCGAAGCTCTGGCCGCCGGATCGGGTGCCGCCGCGCAGGGACCAGTCCTCGGCGGACGGCACCAGGATTCCGGGCCACGGCAGGGGCGCCGCCATGCCGGCCTCAGGTCGCCGTGTCGGGTAGGGGCGGCCGGGCCCCTTCCTCCGCCGGAGCCCAGGCGTAGGCCGAGGCGTCCAGGGCGACGAGGTCGAGCTTGACGCCGGTCAGCGCGTTGCCCGCCATCGCCAGCGTGCCGCGCATCACCGCGAAGGTCGTGTCGATGCCGAAGGACGGCAGGACCAGCCGCACGGTCGGCGCGCCGTAGGCCGGCAGCCCGGCGGGCGAGAGCCGCAGGCCGGAGAGCCGGAAGCGCGGGTTGCCCTTCGCCATGGCGATCTTGGCGAGCCGGCGGGACTGGCTGTGCGAGGGCGCGCGGATGAAGCTGCGCTCGGTCTGGATCACGCCCTGGACCGCCTGGGCCGCTCGGTCGTCCCACGGGTCGCCCTCGGTGGGCTGATAATCGTGCCACGGGTCGGTGTAGGTGTGCTTGATCCGCGTGAAGGTGTTGTAGGCCTCGTCGCCCTCCTCGAGCTGGTCCCAGCCGAGGATCATGCGCTCGGTGATCGTGAAGGTCGGCGGCTGCCAGCGCCCGCCGCGCACCGCCACCCGGCCGTCGGCATCCTCGTAGATCTCGCCGTCGCAGGCCGCGAGCAGCCGGCCGAGCACGTCGGAGCGCGGCTCGGTGTAGTCGTAGCTGCCCCAGGACCGGTAGCGCGGCTCGGTCGTCGCCCCGTTCGGGTCCGGGACGACCAGGGCCACCGGCTCGTCGCAGACGTCGGCGAGGGCGATGAAGCTCGGCAGGTCGATCTCGTCGCGGGCGAGGCCGTAGCCGCTGTCGTGCATCAGGTAGTCGAGCAGCAGGAGCGCGGCGTTGTCGGTGTAGGCGTACCCGCCGGTGCGCGGGTCGTAGGACGGCGCGCCCGCCACCAGCAGCCGGACGTCCGGCGCGCCCTCGGGGAAGATCTGGCTGCCCTTCTTGAGCGGCGTGGCGACGACGACGCTGTAGCACAGCCCCTTGAGCCGCATGGCGTCGGTCCAGTACGGCAGCTTCAGCAGGGCGGCCGAGGCGGGCTGGTCCTCCGTGCCGGCATGGCCCTCGATCACGACCTTGCCCTGGTAGACGCTGTCCGGGACGAAGCCGCCGGAGCCGGCCCCGAGGCCGGTCTTCACGTCGCCGAACCAGTATTGCAGGATCTGCACCGGCCCGACGCAATGCACGGCGCCGCGGTACAGGACCGTGTTGGTGTCGTTGAACTTCAGCGTCTCCAGCGCGAAGATCACGCCGCCGAGCTTGGCCTGGCCGAGCACGCGCCGCCGCGGCGCCACCGCCTGCCGGACGGTGACCTGATGGTCGGCCCGCTTGTCGGAGCCGAGCAGGGCCTGGGCGCCGTATTGCAGGGCCACGGTGCCGACCGTCACGACCGCGTAGCCGACGACGAGTTCCGCGGTGGCGCCGAGCGCCAGCTCGCCGATCAGGGCGGCGCCGATCGCGGCCGGCATCAGACGCGCCAGGCCACGCGGGCCGGCCAGGGGCCGAGCGCGAGGCCGGCGGGGCTCTTCACCGCCCAGCCCAGAGGGCAGCGGATCGCGCAGGCCGGCCCGACGCGCGGGTGCGCGACGAGGCCGACATCGCCGGTGCGCGGGGATTCGGTGGTCGCGAAGCCGGCTTCCGTCATCAGTGCGCGTACCACGGTCTCGAAGCCGCCGCGGCGGCGGACCGTCCGCCGGGCGCCCAGCGCCGTGCGGTAGTGCCCGCGCAGGCGCGCGGCCGGATCGACGCCGCGGCGGACGCGGCACCAGTCGGCCATCACCAGCGAACAGTCGCAGGTGCCCCAGACGAAGTCGGCCCGGGCCGCAGCGCGCAGGAAGGCGCTCAGCTGTTGGTCTCCGGGATCTCGGGATTCCATGGCCGTCTCCGGTTGATCATCTGGGCGATGTCGAACAGGCCGGCATCGCCGGGATGGCGGCGCTGCTGGTCGGCGTCGGTCAGGTTGCCGAAGGGCGGCAGGCCCCGGCGGGAGAACCGGGTCTCGGCGGTGAGCTGGGCGGTCCAGGCGTCCGGCCCGGCCGCCGTGTGGGTCAGCCGGTCCATCACGCCGCGGTAGAGCGTGTACAGGCCGCCCAGCGGCGCGAGGTCGGCGCCGTAGAGCTGGAGGTAGACCCGGCAGTCGCGGCCCTTCACCGCGGTCCGGGCGTCGATCACGTCGCGGGCGATCTCCGGCCCGACGCCGGCGAGGGTGAAGGTCACTACCGGGGCGATGCCGCCGACCGCGCTCTCGATGTCCGAGACCGATCCCAGCCCGCCCAGGCCCTGCCAGTCGTGGCCGCCGGCCCGGAGCGTGCCGAACCCGGCATGGACCCGCTGCGGGGCGTCGCGGAAGTCGAAGAAGGCCAGGACCTCGGCGGTGATGGTCTCGCCGGCGAGCGCCGCCAAGGCGGCGGCGTCGAAGATCCCCATCACGCCACCCGAAGATCAGGCTGAGATATCGGCGCCGTCCAAGTCGCATAACTCGCCGAACCGCCAGCATCGCCATGCGGCGTTCGGGCCGACGATCTGTCATGATGTTGCGCGGATCCTGGGGACAGGATGCCGCTAGACTGACGATGGGAAGCCATGCGCCACATTATACTATCAGCGGTTGCCGGCATGTCTTTGTGCGCCTGTGCCAAGGCGCCGGATTCCATCGGCGCGGCGGCCGTCGATGAGACACGGTTCTCGGCCGCGTCCTGCCGCCAGCTCGCCGAATCGCACGCGCAGGTCACCGCGCAGCTCTTGGAGGCGTCGAACGCGCAGAGCGCGATTCGCCAGACGGATACGGCCGGCGTGCTCCTGACCGGGATCCCGCTCGGATCGCTGACCAACGACGATCTCGAACCCCGCATCGCGGCGCTGAAAGGCGAGCGGGACGCCCTCGCGCGCGCGGATCGCGCACCGGTGTTCCTGACGCCGGGCGCGGGGGTCAGCCGGCCCGCGGGTAACGCCGCTGGCCCTCGGCGACGATGCCGTTGATGTTCCGGCGGAACTGCTGATCGCGCTGCGCCAGCGCCGCGAGCATCTGCTGCGGCGTCACCCCCTGGGCGGAGGTGATCGAGATGGTGTCGCCGCCGATCGAGACCTGCGGGCCGCCGCCCGCGCCGCCGCCCGCGATCGGCACGATCCGGCCATCCGCATTCGGCACGAACAGCTCGCGCCCCATCTCGCCGACGGTGACCGGCTGCCCGGCGGCCACCGGTCCGCCATTGGCCCGGAACAGGCTGCCGAACAGTCCGGCGAGGCCGCCGCCCTCCCCGGCACCGCTCCGCACCGCGCCGCCGAACAGGCTTCCGAAGAGACCGCCGCTCGCGTTCGGCCCGGCGCTCGCCAGCGGCGCCGTGCCGAGCAGGCCGGCGAGCGGCCCGGTGCCGGTCAGGAGGCCGCTGAGCACCGACCGCTCCAGCTGCTTGGTGAGGTCGGTCAGCACCGAGCCGAACGACTTGCCGTTGACGATCGCCTCGGCGAGCCCGTCGGAGGCCGCCTGCGCGAAGAACCGGGCCGCCTCGGCGCTCTGGCGCAGGGCCTGCTGCGCGTTCTCGGTGGCGTCCCGGTAGCGCTGCATCGCCTCGGCGGCCGACAGGACCCGGGCGCGCTCGTCCGCGTCCAGGGCCGGATCCGCGCGCTTGCCGCGCTGCGCATCCTCCCGGGCCGAAGCCTCGGCCTTGGCCAGCGCCACCGCCCGTTCCCGCTCGACATTGGTCTTGCCGACGGTCTCCAGCTCGGCCTTCGCCGTGTCGCGGGCCTTGTCCAGCTGCTTGATCAGGGTCTCGACCGCGTCGAGGCTCTCGCCCTCGGACCCGCCGCCCCGGCCCCTCGGCACGTGCAGCGACGGCAGGACGGCCGAGCGGTCTGGGCCCTTGGGGCGGACCCGGACGGTCAGGGGCGCCGGCGGCCCCTGCTGCTCCGGATCGACGAGCCCGGTCGCGCGCCCGACCTCCTGGAAGAAGGTGAGCGGGTTGCCGGCGGTGAGGATCTTGCCGATCCCGGGGATGGAACCGACGAGGTCGCGCACCTTGCCGACCACGCCGCTCACCGTCTGGTAGAGGTTGGCGGCGACCTGCACGACGCGGGCGATCACGCTCTCGACGCTGAGGAAGGCCTGGTAGGTGTCGAGCACCGCGTTCGAGATGTCGCGCTGGATCGGCGCCAGGGCCGTGGCGAAGGTGTCGGCGATGTCCTTCGCCTTGGCGTCGAGCGCCCGGGCCCGCTCGACCTCGTCCTCGCCGACGATGCGCACGCCCGCCACGGTGGTCGCCGTGCTGGCGAGCGTCTCCCGCAGCTGGCCGGTCAGGTCGACGCCGCTGCGCAGCTGACGCTCGAAATCCGGGCCGAAGAAGTGGCCGGCGAGGTCGAAGGCCGCGAGGTCGCGCTGGTCGGCCCGGAGCTTGTCGATCAGGTCGAGCACGACCTTGATCTTGGCCTCCTGCGTGTCGGCGGCGTCGAACGACGCCTTGTCGGCGGCCGCGAGGTTGCCGGCGCGGACGTTCTGGGTCAGGCGCGCGTCGATCGCCGCGCTGTTCGCGCCGTCCCGGCCCTCGCCGATCCGGACCTCGCTCGCCGCCCGGGCGTGCTGGAGCGCGGCGGTGACCTGCTCGACCGTCAGGCCGAACTTCTCCGCATCGAGGGTGGCGCGCTGGAAGAAACCGGCGCCGACCCCGGCCTTCTCGGCCTCGCGGCCGATCCGGACGAAATCCGCGATATGCGCGCGCGCCGCCTCGATCGAGGCCGCCACGCTGTCGAACACGAGCTTGGCGGCCTCGAAGCCGAGGAACGCCGCCAGCAGGGTGTTGAGCGATGGGATCTGCGCGGCCACGCCCGCGATGGTCGAGGTGGTGGCCGACAGGCCGGTGCGCACGGCCGCGCCGGCGGTGTTCGAGCCGACGGCCGCGCCCGTAAAGGCGCGGACGACGCCCTCCAGGGTGGCCTTGTCGGCGGTGGCCGCGTTGGCGGTGGCGGACGCGATCGAGCGCACGTCCTGGCCGATAGCGGCCGCCGCCCGCTGGGCGTTGTTGGCGAGGCCCTGGAGCGAGGCGCCGAAGGTGTTGCTGTTGGCCGCGCCGCCCGACATGGCGACACCGATCGTCGCCATGTTGCCGACGATCTGCGACGCCAGCGTCGCCATCGCGCCCTGGGCACGGGAGGTGTCGGCCGCGAACGAGATGACGAGCGGTTCGGCCATGGGGCGTCTCCGGGGCGCGGCGTCAGCGGTTCAGGACGGATCGGGACAGACTGCGTCACGCCCTTGGGCGACGCGGCTGTGGTCAGGTGCTTGCCATCGCTGCGTTGCCGGGAGGTCTGCTGTGGGTGGATTTCTGCCCGTCCGCTTCCGCTCAAACATAAGGCGGAAGCGGACCTTCGAGAGCGCGCGTTATCCGCGCCGTGCGAGCGCCTGCCCAATACCGAACAACAGCATCTCGGATATGCGATGCAGATCGAAGTGGCCGCCCCTTTCAAGCGCCGTGTGCGCCGCGATGCAATGATCTGCAGCGACGTCTAACGTGTTGACAGGATCCTGGCTGAGCGAGGCAGCGGAGATGAAGGCGTCGCGGTGAGCATCGGTAGTGTCAATGTAAGCGCCACGACCTTGCATCGCACCAGTTTCATCGGGTGTGAGCGCCCCGCGGTTCAGCACCCAGCGGACCTCGTTCATATCCGTCAGGATCCGGAACTCCGCCGAGAATGGGCCGCCAGTCTGCCGGACGCGACGGATGCGCTCGAACACCCAATCGCGATCGTCTGGGTGCGTGCGTGCGAGGGCTGCTTCAAGGGGGAGCGGTTGGCCAGCGAGAGCGGCGTTGCCCGCCAGCAGGGCGGCCGCACCCTCATCGAGCACGGAGCGACCTGCAGCGACGTTCGTGCCCCAGGTGCCGATGAGCCCAGCTGCGCGTAGGGCAGGAGCCATCCCAGCTATGAAGAACATTTAGCTCCCTCCGCCGTGCCCACGTTCTCAACCCGATTAATGCTGCGCTGACAACGAGGGCGGCAACAAACCGCCTCCGACAAACAGGGTTCACAAGCTGCGGTCTGTTGCCGCAATCGTGAATTGCAATTCGGGATAGGGTTGCACGTTGGAGAAGATTGTTTTCTTGGCTTGGAACGGTGAGGGCGGTTCGCTCTCGGCACAAAAAGGTGACGAGAATGGATGGCGACCGTACCAAGAGCGCCCTGAAGCGCGTGGCGGAGGCGCTCAGCGTCAGCGAGGACGTGTTTCTGAAAGGCCACCCCCGAGGCGTGTCGCCTGCCACGGCCATATCGGAAGAATTAGAGCTTCTGAGGCTATTCGCGACGCTCACAGATCCTGAGATAAGGCGAACCTGTCTCCGGTACGTGCAGAACCTCGCCGCATCCTCCGACATGGCAGCTGGATAGAGGTTTTTGCTCGTACTTCGTGAAGCGGTCAGCGCCCTGCCCAGGATCCCCGAGCCGCCGCACGACGCCTAGGTGCGGGTGACGCTGACGAGACCATCGATGGGGGAGCAGGAGCGTCCACGCCCGCCTTCGACAGCTTGAGGGGCATATCTGTGGACGGGCGTGGCGGTCAGCCGAAGCCGACCACAGCACCGTAGATACGATGCCGGGCAAGCGCCCCAACCTATGAAAAGCTGGCCGGGCGAGCAGCTGAGAAAGCCAAGGAACGGCCGCTTTTGGGCAACGCCGCTAGCTATCGAGGCGACTGGGTTGGGTCGGAGACGGACCGTCCGCTTCCGGGTGATGGGCCGAGGTCCAGCTGCGATCCTCAGACGGCCTTTCGCGTAACGTCGGCTTGTGGAACGCCGTGCGGAGCAGCAGAGAGCAGCTATCTGCGATTCTGCAGGATAGCGGCATGCCTGTACTCAAGCGGGCTCATGCCGTGATGTTTCTTGAAGCGACGAGAGAAGTGAGCTTGGCTAGTGAAGCCGGCCTCGTAGGCGACCATGCCGATTGGCAGGTGGGCGCAAGCTGGATCCGAAAGGCGCTTGCTCGCAACCTCCAACCGTCGCCGCCAGATCCAGTCGGAGATGTGCTGGCCACGTTCTTGGAACAGCTGCTGGAGCCGGCGCAACGACACGCCCACGGCGGCGGCGAGTTGCGGTGGATCGAGGGTCTGGTCGTGGAGGTTCGCCTCGACATGGGCTTTGGCACGTTGGACGACGAGAGAGCCGTGGACAGGCTCCGGCACCTCCCGGGCGATGCGCTCGGCGAGGCTGGCGACGACGAGATCAATCCCTACCCCAGCCATGCGCTCGGCGACTTCCGGCCGCATCCGATCCGCCTGATCCAACATGCGCGTCAAGAACGAGCGGGCCAGGGTCGCTACAGGTTGGTGGCCTTCGACGGTCAGGCTGGCGAAGAGCCGGGCCGGGCCTAGCACGTCCTCTATCCGCGCCCGTGGAATCGCGATGGCCAGCACCTCGCTGTACCCGTCGTGCTCGATCGTCCATGGTGTGTTTGTATCGCGGATCGCGAAGTCGCCGGTTCCGTCCGTGCTTGATCGATCGTTCTGTTCTGCCTTTACGGTACCATTTAGCACAATACTCATGAAAAGATAGTCGGTTTTATGATTTTCGTGTCGTAGCGTTCTAGGTGTCGTCGAAGCCCTGAGATTGCGCAACGCGAATCTGGTAAAATCCAATCCGCCAATACTTATGCCGTCGATTGTGGCGTCAAACTGCCCATCGTCTAGAGATCTTTGTTCCATTGGGACGAGACGATCTTCGCAGATCTCGCGCCAATGCCGAAACCGGTCCTTTGGCAACAACCCGTCTGTCGAGAATATGGTCTTCATTGCCCTTGGGATATGTACGGCATTGATGTTTTTTGCAGCAATATTCCGAATGTCAGTGGCGCAAGCATTGGCTTTGGGTGCGGAATGCAGGCTGGAAGAATGTGAAGCGGAATTGACCACATTCTCGAAAGCATCGCGTGCTTCGAACGCATAACTGTATCCTGTCGGATATCCGATGGTTTTTCAGATACATGTGCCTGTCGGGATTGTGCATCGGACAATGAAGACGTGAGAGGCCAAGTCAAGCTGGCGCGTCGGTCTTCGCATAGGGGCGGTTTACGAAACAACGTGACATGCCGCGATCGCCCGTGCCCGTACCTGCAACCTGAGAAGATCTGCTTCCAGTGGGAGGAGATAGAGGCCTACGACCAGGTAGAGGTGGATTCCTGCCTGTCTCCTTTCAAGCGGCCGTGGTTGTCGACGGATCGCCGTTCCGCGCCCAAGCGAGCGATGCGTTTATTGCTGTCGCACATTATATACAATACACGCCCAGGCCTTCATTCCTCGCCACCGGATGGTGGCGGGGGGCGCCGAGGCCTCGAATGCAACCGTTTTTTTCGACAGAAAAAATCCATCCCCGGAACGCGTTTCGCCAGTGGCGCGAGATGGTCTGTGATCAGTTAGTCCAGGTGGAATTGAAGACCATCGACGAGACCCAGTTCAAGGGCAGCATAGCCGCTACGAATATCGGCTCCGTGCCGATTTCGCACTTCGCACACACGGCCATGCGCAGCGAAACGACGGCTGACGCGGTCCGGCGCGACGGCCGTTCCGATCGGGCCTACGCGGTCCTGATGCTCTCCGGCAGGGCTATTGCCCAACAAGGCGACCAGGAGGCGGAATGTCGGAAGGGCGACCTTTTCGTCCTCGACGCACGCCCAGCCGTCGTCCAGACGGAGACGGGCAGTACCCTGATCCTGGATCTGCCGCGCGATCGTCTGGAAGCCGCGCTGGGCCCATCCCGGCTGTTCAGCGCCCTCAGAGTCGACGGGGACCACGCCTCCACGACCCTGGCGCGGACGTACATCCAGGATTTGGTCGCGGTCGCCGATCGACTCGGCCCCGACGCGGCCGCCCGCATGGCATCGATCGGGATCGACCTGATCGTGGCCAGCCTCGCCGAACGGTTGGCGCAGGAAGTGCCGCGTCCCATACACGGCAACATCACGGTCCAGCGTGCCAAGGCCTATGTTGAAACCCATCTTGGCGATCCGAGTTTGGATCCACCACAGCTCGCCGCCGCAATGGGGCTGTCGCTACGCCGGCTGCAGGAACTGTTCCACGAGCGCAGCCGGCACATCTCCGATTACATCTGGGAACGCCGCTTGGAGGTGGCAGCCAAGCGCCTGACCGACCCGGCCTATGCACACCTGTCCGTCGGCATGGTGGCCTACGGCTGCGGCTTCAGCAGCCAGGCGCATTTCGCCCGCCGCTTCAAGGATCGCTACGCCATGAGCCCCCGTGAATACCGACAAGCGCACACGCAGGACGTGCGGTCGGTTGCGTCCGCTTTCAGGTCGTCGTCCTAGTCAGCTGAGTGGCCGTTTAGGGTTGCAAGCAGGCTCGGCGGCGAACGTTTCACGCCCGCCCCGCCGCCATCTCCTCCGCCAGCACGGCCAGGAACTCGTCCTCGCTACCCCCCGCCTCCGGCGGCCCGTGGGCTGCGATGAAGGCCGCCACCACGACGTGCCACTCGGCGAGCGTCATCCGGCGGACCGCCTCCGGCGCGAATCCCGCGACCGCCCCGGCGCCGTAGAAGACCGAGAGGTCGCCGGGTCGGCTGTCCCCTCCCCCTCGGCCGCGGCGTTTCCCGCCGCGTCGGCCACCTTCGGCACGCCGTTGACCGCCGCGGCGACGATCCGGCCGGCGAGCGGCAGAAACTCCATCAGCGGCTCGTCCTGGTAGCGCAGCACCAGGGCCGAGGCCGCGACGCCGCTCAGGCCGCCGCCTTCGAGACCCAGGCGGATCGTGTCCCACACGTCCCGGTGCGAGAACTGGTGCGTGCCGAGCCGCATGAAGATCGCCCCGATCCCGGCGCCGCACAGGCGCTCCAGCTCGGCCATCTCGCCGAGCCGCAGCTGGAACCGGCACGGCCGCCCGGCGAAGTCCGCCGTCACCAGCGTGCGGCCGGTCTCGGCCGCGCTCACGTCCACGCCCCCCAGGCCAGCGGGCCGTCGCCCCGGAACTGGCTCGTGAAGGCGACGATGCCGTTGTTGCTCTTGGTGATCTCGAAATTCTCGACGAACACCTTCCCCGACCACGCGCCGGCCCCCTGCCCGTCCTTCGGGTCGATCCGGAACTGGTAGGGCACCGCCGTGTCGCCGGTCGCGTCGGCGCGGAACTCGTCGAGGTGGTCGGCGGCGATCTGCCCGGCGATGCGGCCGCCCCAGGACCGGGAGGTCAGCACGCTCCTGCGCTCCGGGATGCCGGTGGGGTCGTCGCAATCGGCGACCGTGGCGTCCTCGTAGCTGTTCGTCAGCGTCAGGGTGATCGACGTGGCGAGGCAGACGAAGTGGTAGACGAGGGGCGAGCCCGCGCCGCGATAGGCGCGGAACCGGTTGCCGGGCAGCAGGGCGGGCGCGGCCATGGTCAGGTCTCCTCTCCCGGCAGCGGCCGGACGACGGTGGTGCGCAGATCCAGGAACACCGACTTCGCCTGGAGCGGGTCGATCACGTCGCCGGCCTGGACCACCTCGAGGGGCGTGCGCAGGCTGTAGGGGGCGGCGAGCGGCAGGTCGGGCTGCTCCAGGCCGTTGAGTGCCGCGATCATGGCGTCGGCGAGCAGCCAGCCCTGGTCCCGGTCGTAGGCGGTCGAGACCGCGTAGAGCCGCGCCTGGATCGTCCAGGCGGCGACGCAGCTCTCCGCGTAGCCGGCCCGCCGGATCGGGCCGAGATAGGCGTAGGGCGGCCGGGCCTCGGCCGGGTGCGGCTCGGCGCGGCCGAGACCGGCCGGCACCTCGTCGTAGAACCGCCGTCCCGCCAGCGCCGCGAAGCCGGCATCGGCCCGCAGCAGGGTCCGGACCGCGTCGCGCAGGGCGAGCTCCGGCGTGGTCGGCCGGGTCACAGCTCCGCCTCCCGGGCCGCCGCGCCGATCCCGTCGTCGAGGGCGCGATGCCAGTCCGCCAGGGCCTCGCGGGCCGAGCCGTAGAAGAACGGCTGGCCCGGCACGTCGGCCTCGTGCGACGGGCGCAGCCGCCGGCCGCCCTGCCCCGTCGTGTCGGCGAAGAGATCCGCATCCGCGTGCGTGCCGCCGGCATGGTGGCCGGCCTCGACCGCCAGGGCGTAGTCGGTGCCGGCCCGGTCGGCCGTGGCCTCGACCACGTAGAGATCGCCTGCGCGCCGGTAGCCGATGCCGTTCAGCAGCAGGCCGGTGTCCCGCGGAACCCGGGACCGCATCAGGTCGACCATCGCGCGCGCGGCCTGCTGGCTCGCCTGGTCGCCCCGCAGGGCGAGCTTCACGGCGAGTTTCGCGAGCTGGCCGGAGATCCGCTCGACCCCGACGACGCCGGCGACGGTGTCGATCAGGCGCAGGCCCGGGAGCAGGCCGGGCGCGCGGTCGAAGCCGCGCGCCGCGCCCGTCAGGCCGAGGGCGGCCTGTCCCTGCAGGGCCGCGCCGAGGGCGGCGGCGGGATCGACCATCAGGCGCCCCCGAGATCCGTGGCGATGGTGAGCTGGATCGTGCCGGTCCGCCGGTCCGGCAGGCCGATCCCGGTGACGTTGAAGTCGCGATCCCGGAGCGCCACGCGGTCGGCGTTGGTCACGGTACGGGCCTGGGCGCTGTCGCGGATCGTCAGGGTGCCGGTCTCGACGTTCTGCGCCCGGCCGCCCTGCGCCGCCTCGCGGGCGCCCTGCGGCCGGTAACTCGCCCAGAGGGTCATCACCGGGGCGTAGGCGCCGGCGCCGACGGGATCGCCGTCGGCGTCGGCCACGACGGCGCGGCGCAGGATCGTGGCCCGGGTGTCGAACCGGCCGGGATCCATCAGCCCCAGATCCGGTAGGGCGCGAGCAGGGCCTGGACGCCGAGCGGCAGCTCGGCCGGCTGGGCGGCCGTGGTGGTGACCGCGTCGCGGCTGCCGTAGAGGTGGCCGACCATCAGCAGGATCGCGTGCCGGATCGGCGCCGGGACTGTGCTGCGCCCGTCCACCACAGGGTAGCCGGCGCGCCAGCGCACCGTGACGGTGCCGGATTCCGGGTCCGGCGTCTCGTCGAGGAGGCCGGTGGCGGGCGGGCACGGATAGACCCGGTCGTCCGGATCGAGATTGACCGAGAAGTCGGTCTCCAGCACCTGCTCGCCGAGGGACCGCCCGAGCCAACCGTCCGGACCGTCGAGCCAGGCGGTGGCCACCTCGACGAGGCCCGCGATCAGGGCGTCCTCGTCGGCGTGATCGACCCGCAGATGCGCCTTCGCGTCATCGAGGGCGATGATCGGCGCGGGCGGCACCACCACGGTGACGAGCATCGGCCGCTTCGATCAGGCCGGATCGGTGGCCGGTTCGGCCGCGCGGCGGCGCGCCCGGTCGGCGCGGAGCGCAGTCTCGCTGACTTGGTAGTGCGGTTCGAGCGGCGGCAGCTCGGCTCCGAGCACGGAGCCCGCCAGCGGGATCGCGTGGCCGAGGCGCTCCAGGTCCTGCGCATGGGCGAGGTCGGTCTCGAACGTGTCGCCGGCCTCGACGAGGCCATTCTTGGCGTTTTGGATGCGTGGGTTGTGGAAGACTGTGTTGGCCGTCATGGCGATGCGGTCGGACATGAATGTCTCCTGGATCGTGCGGAAAGCTCTTTGTCGGTATTCAAAGATTAGAAACTGACATCTATCTCTATAATCATAAACAAAATAATAAATTCCCTTGAATTTTACCGATGAATATTTCAGAAATAATTGCCATTTAGTCGATTTGCGCGTCTGTGCTCGCGCGCTATTCCTCGGATGCGCTCATCCACAGCAACTTCTGGTGTGGGCTTTAAGGCGCCTTCAACTCGGTGCGTTCCTTGATATTCTATCGACGAAAAGGAACGATCATGCCGACGAAGCTAAAAATCAAAGTAGGCCACATTGAGTTTGAGTACGAAGGTGATGCTGTATACGATAATGAGGCTGTAAAAGATCTGTTCAGCCATATCGAGTCGTTCGCTGTTGCTGTGCCTTCGGGCAATTTCGATGCGCTGCCTACGCAGAAAGATCTTGAAAACGGGGATGAAGGCGCGGGTGATCAATCTGGCATTTCTAATCTCTCAGTGCAGACTGTCGCAGCTCGCCTTGGAGGAAAATCAGCAAAGGATGTCGTGCTTGCTGCCGCCGGTCATTTGCAAATCTGCCAGGGGATGAAAAGCTTCAGTCGTAAAGAGCTTCTATTGAGTATGCAGAATGCTCATGGATACTACAATCAAACAATGAGCGGAAACTTAAGTGCGGTCTTGAAGAGGCTCGTAGCCGCGAAGCAGATCATGACGTTGACGGGCGAACAGATGTCGCTGTCTGCAGGTGAGTTGGCGCGTCTGAGTGCCAAAATTGTTACATCTTGACGACCTAAAGCTCGCCTTGCAGCGAGACGGCCTATCCCGTGCAGACAAGGTTCTCCTTGTCATCGCGAGCATCGGCCAGCCGGTAAAGAACCCCGCAATCATGGCGCAGGCTCAAGTAGCCGGCTGCAACATGAAGACGTGGAACGTCGCCGACATCCTGTCAAAAGCAAAAGGGACAACCCTCAGGGTGCCCGGCGGTTATGAGCTATCCGAAAAGGGTCATGCACGGCTAACCGAACTCGGTGTCAGCAAGCTTCCGCCCGCGGCCGCGAAAGTCGCACAAGACCTGCGCAAGCACTTAGCGTCGATCAAGGATGAAACGACCCGCGCCTTCATAATTGAAGCTATCCAATGCCACGAGGCAGCCCTCTATCGGTCAGCTATCGTTATGTCGTGGCTCGCCGCTATCGGCGTGCTGCACAACGAAGTTGTGGCCAACCATCTTATTGCCTTCAACGCTGAGGCAAAGAAGGTTGATGGAAAGTGGAAAATTGCAGCAACCACGGACGACCTCGGACGCATGAAGGAGTCCGATTTTCTCGATCGTATTGCTGCGGTCGGAGTAATCGGGAAGAACGTGAAAGCGCAACTTGCGGCCGGCCTAAACTTGCGAAACGGCTGTGGTCACCCGAACAGTCTAAAAGTTGGCGCTAACGCGGTTGCTGCACATATTGAGATGCTCCTCCTGAATGTTTTCGATAAATTTGCGTCTTAACAAGTCCGGCAAATACCCGAGCGTTTCTCAGGGGGAGATCAAACGGTCGCTCACTTTCCACTCTGCGCCGCGAAGGTCCCCTTGATCAACGCCTGTGGCCGCCGCACCACCAGCGCCAGCCGCTCCTCCGCCAAGATCGTCACCATGTTGCGTACGAAATTGTCCCGGTCCTCGGTGGAGATCAGCACGCTCGCATCCTCCCGGTCGAAGATCTGCGCCGCGTAGGCGAGCGCGCCGGTGAGGAAGGTGCCGATCGGCATCGCCAGGGACACCGCCACCGGCAGGCCCCAGAGCGTCGGACCGACGAGGCCCGCCGGGTTCGCCCAGATGTAGCGGCCGTGATCGTCCTTGGTCAGCTCGATCGCAGCCCAGTCGGTCGGGTTCAGGACGTGGCCGGTGGCCGGGTAGAGCGCCAGCGTCGCCTGGAGCATGGCGAGCCGCAGCCGGTCGAGGCGGGTCTCCCCCGCCACCGTGACGCCCGACGGCGCCACGTAGGCGGTCGCCTGCGGCAGCAGGCCGAGCAGGTTGGTGCCGGTGCCGTCGCCGAGCAGGAGCTGCTGTTCCTCGGCGAATTCCAGCCCGTAGCGCAGCTCGCCGTCGATCTCGCTCTGGAGCTGCGGCGCGTCCGCCAGGATCTGCTTCGAGGCCGGGATCCAGTGCGCGATGGTCGCCACCTTGGTGTTGGTGATGTCCCACTGGATGTCGGATTGCGGCTTGGCCGCCGAGGGATTCTCCGCCACCGTCTGGGCGTTGAGCGTGCGCACCGTCTGGCGGGCATACTCGATGATGCTCGAAGTGGTCCGGCCCGGCTGCAGCAGGGCGCGGATCGTCATCGGCCGGCGCGGCAGGCTGGTGCCGGCGACGCGGTCGGCCGGCACCAGGGCGGTGGTGGCCGAGGTGCCGGTGGCGCTCGCCGACGTGATCGCCTTCACCTCGATCGCCAGCGAGCCCTTCCAGGCATCGCCGCGCAGGCCGGCCGCCTTCACCGCCTCGCTCTCGGCGACGATCCGGCCGACCGACTTGTGTTCCTCGCCGCCCGCCGGGGCGCCACGGCGGGCGAGCTTCTGCTCCAGCTCGCCGACCCGGGCGGTGAGGCCGCCCATCTCGGTCAGCGCCTTGTCGGCGTCGGCCTTGGTCTCGCCGGTGATCGTGCCGAGGTTCTTGATCTCGGTTTCGGCCTTCTCGGCGAACGCCTTCACCTCGTCGGTGGCCTTCTTCAGCTCGGCCGCCAACGTGCCGATGTCGGCATCCCGGCCCTCATTGGGCTTGTCGAGGGCGACGCGCGGCAGGCCGGGAAGAGCACAGGCGGCCAGGAACGAGGCCGGGATGCCGCCGGTTTGCGTGCGGTGAACGGTCATGATCGATCCCTTGAGAGTTGAGGCAGCTTGAAACCGGACAGCAGCGCCCAGAGCGCGGCCGTGTCTTCGGGCGTCGCCGTGCCCTCGACCCGCGGGGCGGCCGTGAAGCGACGCGCGGCGATGGAGCGGGCCTGCTTGTGCGAAAGCCCGCACTCCTCCCGGAGCAGGGCCTCGACATCGCGCAGCGTCGGGGCGACCTTCCAGGCGTCCAGATCCTCGGGCGCACGGGAGCCGGTCAGCGCTTCGAATCCGTCGCGCAGATGGTTCATCACCTGCGCACGCTCCTTCAGCGTGGGACTTCCGTAGGGGTCGGCCCCCATGTGCTTGTCGTGCAGGCGCATCGCCGCGGCGATCGAGGCGGCGGCGGCCGCGGCGTCGGGCTGGGCCAGGGCCGTCTTGACCGCGTCGACCAGGGCGAGGCCGTTCGACGGCGTGTCCACGAGGCTGATCTCGCCCAGATTGATCGCCTTGAGGCTGCGGCGCGGCTCGCCGGCTTTGGCGCCGTAGATCGCCCCGCCGGGGGCGACCCGGTAGCCGATCGACAAGCCCGGGAAGGCCCCGTCCTTCACCCGCTCGAACAGGTTGCGGCCGGCATCGGTGTTCATGCCGGAGATCTTGCCCTTGGCGCGCAGGCCCTTCCCGTCCTCGGCGAGATCGGTCCAGATCCCGACGGCGCGCTGGCCGCCGAGCTGCGGCAGGCCGTGGTTGACGTGCATCGGCACCGTGCCGCCAACAGCCTTGCGCTCGGCCAAAGTCGCCGCGAAGGCGCCGGGCAGAATCCGGTCGCCGTGCTGGTCGACGTTGCCGAAGACGGCGCCGTAGCCCTCGAACTCGCCCGCATCGGGAGAGCCCGCGAACTTCAGTTCGAGGGGGACGATGACGGTGTCCATAGGGGATTCCTCGGACCGGACGTTGGGTCGGATTTCTTGAACGGGGCCGACGGATCGGGTAGCCTTCGGTCAGGCGCGGACCCGTCGACCGTTTCGGACGTCAAGCCCAAGGGCGATCGCGAGATCGGGCACGCGGCATCAGCGGGCCGCGCCACCTCTGCCCCCAATCTTGTAGAACGTGTGTAGCGTGAGCGATCGGCTCCGCTTGCGCACCGCCAGCACCGCCTCGTAGGTCTGCCCACGGATCGTGTGCCTGACGACGACGCCCTGCAGCGCCTGCCCTCGCGTCTTGCCGCCGCGCGTGACCGTTCCCTTCCGAAGCAGGCGCGGCAGGTTGCGGTAGTCGCTGGGCGTGATCGGGTTGGCCTCGCCGCTGCCGGGGCCATGCCGGCGGTCGATGTGGCGAACGAATTCCGCCGTGACGCCATGCCGCCAGCCGTCCACGTCCTGTCCCGCATGGGCCGAGAACCGCGCTCCGTGGACGCGGCCCAGGTCGAGCACGTCCCGGTGCGACCGGTCGGCCAGGGCGCGCGTCGCCAGCCGCTTCGCCGCCCGTCCGCCGCCGCCGGCTCCGGCGAACCGGCCGTCCGCATCGCGCGGGTGCTTCGCCGGATCGAACGCCTTCAGTCCCGCGTGCGCGCCGTCGAGGGCGCCGAACAGCGCTTCGCGGTCAAAAGGGCCGCGGCCGGTCGGCCCACCTCCGCCCGCTCGATTTCCGTCCGGCGGGACCGTCTCCGCGCTCGGCGCCACCGGCCGTTCCCGCCGCATCACCGCCACCGTGCCGAGATCGTCGATCGGCAGCAGGTTCGCCTGCACCGTGAGCTTGGCGGCCCCGCCGCCGCGGCGGTCGAGGTTCTCCTTCTCGCGGATCTCGTCGCGATCCATGATCCCGTTCTGGGCGAAGGAGGCGTAGAGCTTGGCCCGGGCCGCGCTGTCGGCCCGCAGCAGGCCCTCCACGGCGAACTCGGCGTAGAGCGTCGCCCGCTCGGCCGGCTCGATCAGGCGGAGATGGATCGCCGCCTCGATCCGCCGGAGCTGCGCCCGCAGGCCGAGCGCCAGCCAGGACAGGGCGATCTGCTCGACGCCCGTGCCCCACATGGTCTGCCCCTCGGAGGCGTGCCCGATCAGGATCGGCGGGATGCCGAACCAGCGGCAGATCTCCTCCACGTGCCAGCGGCGCGATTCGAGCAGCTGGCTGTCGGCCGGCGACAGGCTGACGGCCGAGAACTTCATCCCGGCCTCCAGCACGAACACGCCGCCGGCGTTGCTGGAGCCGGCCAGCGGCGCCACCACGTTCTCACGCAGGTCCTTGCGCTGCTCCGGCTTCAGGACCTGGTCCATCTGGAGCACGCCGCTCGGGCGCACGCCGTTGGCGAAGAGCTTGTTCGACACCTCGTCGGCCGCCAGCGCCGCCGAGACCGTCTGCCGGGCGAATTTCAGGGGCGACAACCCGCGCAGGCCGTCGCTGCCGAAGGCCCGGAGGTGGAACACGTCCGCCTCGCCGAGCGACCGGACGCCCAGCGGGTCGGCATAATCGTAGACCAGCGCGCCGTCGGGATCCCGGCGGACCGTCACGCGGTCGGCCTGAAGGGGCTGCAGCGCGATCAGGCGCCCGCCCGCGCGGATCTTCTCGGCGAAGGCGTCCCCGTGCAGGCACAGGGACAGGACCGCGCCCTCCCAGAACTCCACTGCCGTGTGCTCGCCGTCGGGCGAGACCCGCAGCAGAAGGCTCAGCGGGTGATCCGGGGCGGGGCTCCGGCCGCCATCGGCCTCGCGGCGGTAGAGCGCCAGCGGCAGAGTGGCGATCGTCTCCGCCAGGAGCTTCACGCAGGCCCAGAAGGCCGAGACCTGCAGGGCCGTGTCGGGGGTGACCGGCTTGCCGGCGGCCGCATCGGCATAGCCGAACAGCCGGCCCCAGATCCGCGCCGCCTTGGCGTCGTCGGCCCGCAGCGGCGCGGCCTTCGTCTCCCACCGTGCCGCCGGCCCGGCTCCGGGCGGCGGGGCAGGACCTCGTGCGCCAGGCGCAGGCGCTCCGACGCCGGAGCGTCGGGGCGTGAGCGCCGGCCAGCACCCGGTCGCCCGAACCTGGGCGGCCCCGTCCCGCATCGGCGGCGCGCGCCACATCTGCCTGGAATGCGGCCGGCCCTTCGCGGCGGCCGTCAGCGGCGCCGAGTTCTGCGGGCCGGCCTGCCGCATGGTCTTCAACAACCGGCGGGCCCGGCGCGGGGCCGAGCTCTACGACCTGTTCATGGCCCTGCGCCACGACCGGGCCACGGCCACGCGGTTCAAGGTCTGGCGGCTGCTCAACCGCCTCGCGGCGATCTTCCGCGACGAGGACCGGCGGGAGCGGGACGGCCGCAAGTCCTGGCGGGACCCGGCGACGATCATCGAGCGCCGGCCGTATCTGAAGGCCGAACGACTCGTTCCCGCGCGGAGATCGGGATGACGACGCTGCCGCCGGGTCTCATTCCACGGGGCCTGACCCGCGAGCAGGCGGCGGCGTATTGCGGCTGCGAATCGCTGGCGGCCTTCGATGACTGGGTGCGCCGGGGAATCGTGCCACGGGCCATGACGGGCACAACCCGCTGGGATCGCAGAGCGATCGACCGGGCTCTTGATCGACGATCCGGCCTGCTGTCCGATCCCGGTCCGTCGATCGACGAGTGGTTGGCGGAACATGCGCGTTAGGCTCAAGGGCATCAACACCGTCCGGCGCAAACTCGCCGACGGCACGATTCGCACGCACCACTATCACCGTGCGACAGGCACGAAGCTCCCGGGCGAACCCGGCTCGGCCGAGTTCCTCGCCGCCTTCGAAGCGGCAGGCCGCACAGCCGCGCTGGCGCGCAGCGCGGGCACGGTCGCGTGGCTGATCCGCCAATATCAGGCGAGCCGGGCCTGGACGAAGAAGCTCTCCGAGACGACGCGGGAGAACGCCCAGTTCGACGTCCGAGCCTGCGAGGCGAAGTGGGGCACCACCCCGCTCAAGATCGTCGAAAATCCCCGCAGCCGGCCGGGCTTCCTGCGCTGGCACGAGCAGCTCGCCGAGGCCCATCCGCGTGCGGCCGACATGAAGCTGTCGCGGCTCGCGACGATCTTTGCCTGGGGCGTGGACCAGGGCCATCTCGCCCACAACCCGATCGCCACGTTCGAGCGCGCCTACCGCTCGGATCGATCCGAGCGGATCTGGATGCCCGAGCATGTCGCGGCTTTCGCCGCGGCGGCCACGCCGGAAATCTGGCTCGCGATGATGCTCGCGCTCCACACCGGCCAGCGGCAGGGGGATCTCCTGACGCTTTCCTGGAGCGCCTGGGACGGGCACGCGATCACGCTGCGCCAGGGTAAGAGCCGGCGGCTCGTCTTCGTCCCGGCGACGCGGGCCTTGAAGGCTGCGCTCGATGCGGCGCCGCGCCGGGCTACGACGATCCTCGTCGCAGTTCGCGGGGCACCTTGGCGCAAGCGCCGATTCCACGAGGTATGGAGCGAGACGTTCGCGGCCGCGCGAATCACGGAGGACCTGCACTTCCACGATCTCCGGGGCACGGCGGTGACGATGCTGGCCGAGGCCGGCTGCACGGTCCCGGAAATCGCGACGATCACCGGGCACAGCCAAGCACACGCACAAAAGATTCTGGATCGCTATCTCGCCCGCACGCGGAGCCTCGCCGAATCAGCGATCGCGAAGCTCGACGATCACCGTCGGAACCGGGTCGGTTTGCAAACGGACTTGCAAACGGCGTGATGTGCGGTTCCGGAAAGACCGCTAAGCCGTTGAAAGTAATGGTCGGAGTGGCCGGACTTGAACCGACGACCCCCTGTCCCCCAGACAGGTGCGCTACCGGGCTGCGCTACACTCCGACGCCGCTTAGGCTCGCGGCTCTTAGCCTCCGCGCAGCGCCCGCGCAACCCCTTCCGGCATCCGGGTTCCGCGCCGCGAGGCCGGCAGATGCTGGCACTTGCGGATCAGGACCGCTACGGGGAGCCCCCGCCCCGACGATTGCCAGAGGATCATGACGGACCGACCGATCGCCTTCGATCTCACGCGCCTCGTCACGCGCCTGCGTCACGCCAGCCCGTCCGGGATCGACCGCGTCGACCTCGCCTACGCCCGCGCCTTCCTCGGCTCGGCCGAGACAGGTGTCGGCGTCGTCTCCACAGCCGTCGGACCGCGCATTCTCGATCGCGCGCAGGCTCTGGAGATCGTCGAGGCGGTGGCGGCCGGCTGGGTCGAGGACCGGGACGCCGCCTCGGACCCGGTCTATCGGCGGCTCGCCGCCCTCTGCGGGGATCCGGCCGCGGGACCGGCAGCCCTCTCGGAGACGCCGGCCAACACCGCCGACCGGCGGCGGATCCAGGCGCGGAAGACGCTCGACATCGCCCTGCGCGGCCGGTCGGTCGCCACGCTGCCCCGGGATGCGCTCTACCTCCACACGTCGCATCTGCGCCTCGACGATCCGCGGCGGTTCGACTGGCTCTACACGCGGCGGGACGTGCGGGCCGCCTTCTTCGTCCACGATCTGATCCCGATCACCCATCCCGAATACGGCCGGTCCGGCGAGGCCGACCGCCACCGGGCGCGCCTGCGCACGATCGGCCGGCACGCCGCCGCGATCCTGGTGAATTCGGAGGATACCGGCCGGCGCACCCTCGCGCATCTCGCCGCCGAGGGGTTCGGCCGGCCGCCGGTGGCCGTGGGCCATCTCGGGGTCGAGCCCGCCTTCGGGCGCACGGGACCGCGGTTCAGGCCGGACCGGCCGACCTTCCTGGTCTGCGGCACCATCGAATCGCGCAAGAACCACCTGCTGCTGTTCCAGATCTGGCGGCACTTGGCCGAGCGGCACGGGGCTGCCACGCCCCGGCTCATCGTCGTCGGGCGCCGGGGCTGGGAGGCCGAGAGCGCGATCGACATGCTCGAACGCTGCCCTGGCGTGCAGGCCCATGTCATCGAGGCGTCGGGGTTGTCCACGCACGGGCTGGCCGCGCTGATGCGCAGCTGCACGGGATTGCTGATGCCGTCCTTCACGGAGGGCTACGGCATCCCCGTGGTCGAGGCCGCGGCTTCGGGTCTGCCGGTCATCGCCTCCGAAATCCCCGTCCATCGGGAGATCGCCGACGGGTTCGCCCTGTTCCGCGACCCTCTGGACGGGCCGGGCTGGATCGAAGCGATCGAGGCCTTTGCGCAGCCCGCCGCGTCCCTGCGCGCCGAACTGGCGGGACGTCTGGACGGATATCGACCGCCGGACTGGCCCGCGCATTTCGCCGCCGTGACCCCCACCCTGGCCATGCTCTGACCGAGCCGTTCCGGTTTGATGTCCGGTCGCGCCGCCTGCGCGCCCGGCCGCACAAGTTGCGCCGCTCGGGTCTGACGAATAAGGAAAAGCGTCAGTCAACCAGCCTGGCCGAGAGCGGGCGGAACGGAGATCCTGCCGATGCGGGTGGTCGACCTCGATCGCGATACGGTCAAGCGCGGGCTCAGCGACGGCTCGATGCTGATCATCGATGTGCGTGAGCCGCAAGAATTCGAGGCCGGGCACATCCCCGGTTCCGTCTCGCATCCCCTCTCCAGCTTCGATCCGCAGGCGGTGGCGGATCTCGTGGCCGCCGATGGTCGGCGCGCGGTCTTCTCGTGCGGCTCGGGCGTCCGCTCGATCCACGCGCTGATGGCCGTGCAGAATGCCGGACTCGATCTCGCCGAACACTACAAAGGCGGGTTCAAGGACTGGTACAGCGCAGGTGAGACGATCGCCTGACCTCCGGATTCAATCCGGTACACGAGACCGTGATGTGCGCTCGCGCACAAGCAACAGCGTGGCGCGCGGGTTAGGCCGCACCCGCGGCGGAACAATCGTCAAGCTCGGCGCGACCGCACGGTCAGCCAACGGACAGCAGGACCCGATGCGCAGCCGGCTTCCCAGCCTTCTCACCCTCTTGTCAGCCCTCGTCGCGGGTCTCGCGGCAGGTCCCCTCACCCCGGCGGCCCGCGCCCAGGCGCCGGGCGGGCCGCCGCCGAAGGTCACCGTGGCCAAGCCCGTGGTGCGCCAGATCGTCGAGCAGGACCAGTATACTGGTCGCTTCGACGCGATCGATTACGTCGAGGTCCGGGCCCGCGTCACCGGATATCTCGAGAAGATCAACTTCGTCGACGGCCAGACGGTGAAGAAGGGGGATGTGCTGTTCGTCATCGACCGGCGCCCCTACAAGGCGGCCCTGGAGCAGGCCCAGGCCGCGCTGGCCTCGGCCAAGGCGCGCCAGTCCTTCTCGCAGACGGATCTCGAGCGCGCGCAGACCCTGTCCCGCAGCGGCAACATCTCCGAACAGGTGACCGACCAGCGCCGGCAGGCCTCCCAGACGGCCCAGGCCGACGTCGACAGCGCGCAGGCCGCCCTCAACAACGCCCAGCTGAACTACGATTTCAGCGAGGTGAAGGCGCCCATCAACGGCCGCATCAGCCGGCGCCTCGTGACCGAGGGCAACATCGTCAGCGCCGACCAGACGATGCTGACCACGATCGTCTCGCTCGATCCGATCTATTTCAGCTACACGGTCGATGAGAAGGCGTTCCTCAAGTACCAGAACAGCCTCGGCATCGGGATGGGCCAGACCCAGCAGGGCAAGGGCGTGCCGATCCTGATCTCGCTGTCCGGCGAGGCGAAGCCGACCCGCAAGGGCACCCTCGACTTCGTCGACAACCGCGTCGACAACGCCACCGGCACGATCCTGCTGCGCGCCACCGTCCCGAACGCGGACCTGTTCATCAAGCCCGGCCTGTTCGGCATCGTCGCGATGCCGGCGACGAAGCCCTTCCAGGGCGTGCTGGTCCCCGACGAGGCGGTTGCCGCCAACCAGGACAAGCGCATCGTCTACGTGGTGGGGCCCGAGAACGTCATCCAGCAGAAGGATGTCGTACTGGGACCGAAGGTCGACGGCTACCGGGTGATCCAGTCGGGGCTGAAGGGCGACGAGACCATCGTGGTCAACGGCCTCGCCCGGGTCCGGCCGGGGGCGAAGGTCACGCCCGAGACCGTCGAGTTGCCGCCGAGCAAGACTTGAGCCCGCGCGGCTCGTCACGAATGCCTTCGTGCGCGCCCCAGGGTGCGCCCCGCACCGACGACGCAGGGCCCCGTCCGGGAGACCGGCGGGCCTCAGAGGTTTGACCGATGCGTTTCGCCCATTTCTTCGTCGACAGGCCGATCTTCGCGTCGGTCACGTCGATCGTGTTCCTGATCCTCGGCTTCGTGGCCTACGAGAGCCTCCCGGTCTCGCAGTATCCCGAGATCGTGCCGCCGACCGTGACGGTGCGCGCCTCCTATCCGGGCGCCAATGCCGAGACCGTGGCCGCCACGATCGCGACGCCGATCGAGCAGGAGGTCAACGGCGTCGACAACATGCTCTACATGACGTCGTTGTCGACCAACGACGGCAACATGCTGCTGACCGTGACCTTCAAGGTCGGCACCAACCTCGATATCGCCAACGTGCTGGTGCAGAACCGGCTCTCGGTGGCGCAGCCGCGCCTGCCGCCGGACGTGCGCAACCTCGGCGTCACGGTGCGCAAGGCCTCCCCCGACCTGATGCTGGTCGTGCACCTGCTCTCGCCGAACAAGACCTACGACCAGAACTACCTCGCCAACTACATCTACCTGAACATCCGCGACGAGCTGCTGCGCCTCGACGGCGTCGGCGACATCACGATCTTCGGCGGCAACGAGTATGCCGAGCGCATCTGGGTCGATCCCAACAAGCTCGCCGCCTACGGACTGTCGGTCACCGACGTCACCACGGCCCTGCAGGAGCAGAACGTCCAGGTGGCGGCCGGCCAACTCAACGGTCCGCCCGCGGCCAAGAGCGAGGCGTTCCAGCTCGTCGTTCAGTCGCAGGCGCGGTTCAAGACGCCCGAGCAGTTCGCCGAGGTGATCATCAAGGCGCAGGACGGGCGCCTCGTCCGGGTGAAGGACATCGCCCGCGTCGAGATGGGCCAGAAGGACTACACGACCAACTCGTTCCTGAACGACACGCCCGCGGTGGGCATCGGCGCCTTCCAGCGGCCGGGCACGAACGCGCTGGACGCGGCGGCGTCGGTCAAGAAGGTGATGGAGGAGGTCAAGAAGAAATTCCCGCCGGACGTCGAGTACCGCATCGCCTACAACCCGACGGAGTTCATCGAGGAATCGATCCACGAGGTCTACAAGACCCTGTTCGAGGCCGTCGGCCTCGTCGTCATCGTGGTGCTGGTCTTCCTCCAGAGCTGGCGCACCGCGCTGATTCCGGTGATCGCGATTCCCGTGTCGCTGATCGGCACCTTCGCGGCGATGGCGGCCTTCGGCTTCTCGCTGAACAACCTGACCCTGTTCGGGCTGGTTCTCGCCATCGGCATCGTGGTCGACGACGCCATCGTGGTGGTGGAGAACGTCGAGCGCAACATGGCCGAGGGCCTGTCGCCGGGGGACGCCGCCCACAAGACCATGGACGAGGTCGGCGGCGCGGTCATCGCCATCGCGCTGGTGCTCGCCGCGGTGTTCGTGCCCACGGCGTTCATCCCGGGCATCTCGGGCCAGTTCTACAAGCAGTTCGCGCTGACCATCGCGGCCTCGACGCTGATCTCGGCCTTCAACTCGCTGACCCTGTCGCCGGCGCTCTGCAAGCTGCTGCTGGTCCCGCATCATGCGCGCAAGGAGCCGAAATTCTTCCTGACGCGGTTCGTGAACTGGCTGGCGAACGGCTTCAACCGCGCCTTCGACGCGACGTCAAACGCCTACGGCCGGACGATCCGCGTCCTGACCGGCGGCATCGTCGGCCTGGGCGTGATGCTGCTGGTCTATGCGGCCGTGATCGCCGGGACGCTCCATCTGGCGCAGACGACGCCCACGGGCTTCATCCCGGACCAGGACCAGGGTTACCTGATCGGCGTCGTCCAGCTCCCGTCCGGCTCGTCCCTCGACCGCACCACGGAGGTGTGTCTGCGCGCCGCCAAGCAGGCCCGGACCGTCGACGGCGTGGCCAACGCGGTGATCATCGCGGGCTTCGACGGCGCGACCTTCACCAACACGACCAATGCCGGCGTGATGTTCCTGACCCTCAAGGGGGCGAAGGAGCGCGCGGAGGTCGGTCGAAGCGCGGCCGTCATCACCGGCGACGTGCTGAAGGCCACCTCCGACATCCAGGAGGCGCGGGTCATCGTGATCCCGCCGCCGCCCGTCCGCGGCCTCGGCAACGGCGGCGGCTTCAAGATGCAGATCGAGAGCCGCCAGTCGTCGGATATCGGCCCGCTCATGGCCGCGGCCGGCGAGGTGATCGCTCAGGCCAACCAGAGCGCGGACGTGCAGCGCGTCTTCACGACCTTCGATAACTCGACGCCGCAGCTGTTCCTCGACATCGACCGTACCATCGCCCGGATGCTGAACGTGCCGCTGGCGAACGTGTTCTCGTCGGTCCAGGCGGATCTCGGCGGCACCTACGTCAACGACTTCAACACGCTGGGCCGGATCTATCAGGTGCGCCTGCAGGGCGACGCGGCGTTCCGCACCTCGGTGCAGGACATCTCGCAGATCAAGGTGCGCTCCTCCACCGGCGCGCTGGTGCCCATGGGCACCCTCGCCTCGGTGCGGGACGTGACCGGTCCGCAGATCGTGCAGCGGTTCAACCTCTACTACTCGGTCCCGGTCCAGGGCGTGGCCAAGCCGGGCGTCTCGACTGGTCAGGCGCTGACCGCCATGGAGGAGATCGCCAAGAAGGCTTTGCCCGACGGCTACTCCTACGACTGGACCGAGATCGCCTACCAGCAGAAGGCCGCGAGCGGCACCGCGGGCGCGGTCTTCGCCCTCGGCGTGCTGCTGGTCTTCCTCGTCCTCGCCGCGCAGTACGAATCCTGGGCGCTGCCGCTGGCGATCCTGCTGGTGGTGCCGACCGGGGTGCTGGCGGCGCTCGCGGGCGTGCAGTTCCGCGGCCAGGACAACAACATCCTGACCCAGATCGGCCTGATCGTGCTCATCGGCCTCGCGGCGAAGAACGCGATCCTGATCGTCGAGTTCGCCCACGACATCGAGCAGCGGGAGCATCGCGGCCCGGTGGAGGCGGCGGTGGAAGCCTGCCGCCTGCGGCTGCGCCCGATCCTGATGACCGCCTTCGCGTTCATCCTGGGCACCCTGCCGCTGGTGATCGCCACCGGCCCCGGCGCCGAGATGCGTCAGGCGCTCGGCACGGCGGTGTTCTTCGGGATGATCGGCGCGACCTTCTTCGGCCTGTTCCTCACGCCGGTCTTCTACGTGGTGATCCGCCACTTCTCGCTCTGGATCGGGCGGTTCCGGAAGAAGCACACCCACGGTGATTCCGGCGGCGCCGCGCCCGCCCACGGCTGACGGGCACACTCTCGGCTGCCGTATCCTGAAAGCCGCGCCGGATCCGCGAGGATCGGGCGCGGCTTTCGCGCGACGGGCGGGCGCGCCCGGTGTAGAGGCTGGCGCCATGCACGCCCTCGGTCGCCTCATTCTCGGGGCCTTCGCCCTCCTGCTCGCTGTTCCGGCGGGCTTCGTGGTTCTCGTCCTGGCACTGCTCGTCGATCCGGCCGCGCAGGCCTGGCTGAGCGGCGGGGCGCTCGCCGGCCTCGACATGGCCCTGTCGGACCTCTCGGCCGGGCTCCCGCCGGAGGGACTCGCCCTGTTCGTCGCCGGCCTCGCCAAGGCGCTGTTCGTGCTGCTGTTCGTGCCCCCGGCCCTGATCGGTCTCGGCGGGGAGATCCTCGGATGTCGCGGCCTCCTGTGGTACGGCGCCGGCTGCGGCCTGCTCACCGCCGCCCTCCCCTGGCTGACGCGCGGCGCGCTCCGGTCCGGCGGGGCAACCCGGGATGCCGCCCTCCTCGCCGGCGAGGTGCGCCTGACGCTGATCCTGTTCGTGGTCGGCGCGAGTGCGGGCTTGGTCTACTGGCTGGTCGCGGGGCGCGGCGCCGGGCGCATCCGCGAGGCCGACCTCTCCGAGGATGCCTGACGGCTCCCGGCGACGTCGCCCTTGGCCGCGGACACGCGGGCGCGCTACAGGAGGCCGCTACGACACGGTATCCGATGCTCGCCCTGCGCTCCCTCGCCTTCAACATCTGCTTCTACGCCGTCACGGCGGTCCTGGCGGTCGCCGGCCTGCCCATGCTGGTCTCCGGCCGGTCGGTTCTGCGGCTGGCCCGCGCCTGGGGGCGGATCACCCTGTGGCTGCTGCGCGTCGTCGCCGGAACGCGGGTCGAGTTCCGTGGGCTGGAGAGCATCCCGACGGGTCCCCTGCTGGTGGCGGCCAAGCACCAGTCGGCCCTTGAGACCCTGGCCCTCTGCACGGTGCTGCCGAACTTCGCCTACGTCCTGAAGAAGGAGCTGCTGCTGATCCCCCTGATCGGCTGGTACTTGTCGCGCAGCGGCATGGTGGCGATCGACCGGTCCAAGGGCACCCGGGCCATGAGCCTGATGAATGCCGCGGCCGGCGCGGCGATCCAGGACGGGCGCCAGCTCATCATCTTTCCCGAGGGCACCCGCCGGCCGGTCGGCGCGCCGCCCGCCTACAAGCAGGGACTCTCGCATCTCTACACCGCCCTGAAGGTCCCCTGCCTGCCCGTCGCGCTGAACACCGGCCTGTTCTGGTCGCGCAACAGCCTCGTGCGCCGGCCGGGCACGGCGGTGATCGAATTCCTGCCGCCCATCCCGCCCGGCCTGCCCCGCCAGGAGTTCCAGGCGCTGGTCCAGGACCGGCTCGAGACGGCCTCGAACGCCCTCGTCGACGGTGGCCTCGCAGGCTGCGCGGCAGACGGCCATGCCGTACCGGCGGACGAGGCACCGGCCGTGACCGCGCCGCGCCGCTGAGCCCCGCGCAACCGCCGCGTTCCATCCCGAGGGGCGCTGAGCCAGCTTGTGGATAACGGGCATCGTCGCCACATCTGCCCTCGGGAACGTCGCGCTTGACGCCTGTGGATATCGCGCGTTAGGTTGGAACAAATGGCGAACAGAAGAGCCCTGTCCTGGTCGGCCGCGCTCCGTGACCTGAAGGACGATCGCACCCGGAGGCAGGACGTGCGTGAAGAACGCCTCAAGACGACCGCAGGTCTGCGCGGCTCGCCCGCGCTTCCCCTTTCGGCCTGGCGCGGCCGTTCCGGCCGCCGCTACGTGGTCGGGGTTCATCCGGCCGGGGGCTTCGACCTCGACGAGATGGCCCAGGCCGTGGTGATCGCCGTCCGCCGGGACAATGCGGGCATCGCCGAAATGGTCTCGGTGGCCAGCTCCAGCGAGAGTCCCCGCGATCATCTGCGGCGGACTTGGCTCGACCGTGTCCGCCGCCGGGGGGCCACCGAGATGCACGTGCATCGCCTGGCCGAGAACGACGTCGAGCGGGTGGCGATCGTCGAGGATCTGCAGGTCGACACCGTCGAGCCGGCGCAAGTCTGACCGGAAACGCGACGCGCGCGGACGGATCACGTCCGCAGCGGTCGACCCGGGGCGGCGCTGCCCCAGTTTCGCCCCTTGCATGGCCTCAAGGCGAGGCCGCGATGTCCCTGCGGGGATCGGGTCGGGGAGCGGAGCGCATGGTGCAGGATCGGACGCGGCCGGAGGGTGCCGACCAGACAGCCCCGGTGGGGCGCGCGCGGCGATCCCGGCTCGGGCTGTTCCTGCCCTACATCCTGCTCGCCCTCGTGGTGGCGGGCTGGTCGGCCGGCTGGCTGTGGATGCGTGAGCGCGCGGCCGCCGAGATCGACGGCTGGATCGCCCGGGAGGCGTCGGCCGGGCGCACCTGGACCTGTGCGGACCGCTCGCTCGGTGGCTACCCGTTCCGGCTCGAGCTGCGCTGCAGCGCCGTCACGCTCGACCGTGCCGACGGACGCTTCCGGCTGGGACCGAGCACCGCGGTGGCGCAGATCTATCAGCCGCGCCTCGTCGTGTTCGAGAGCGCCGGCCCGTTCCATGTCGAGCAGGGTGCGCTGACCGGAGACGCGTCCTGGTCCGCGCTCCAGGGCAGTTTCCACGGCGCCGCGGATGGCTTCACCCGCGCCTCGCTGGTCGTCGACAATCCCGATGTCACCGTGAAGGGGGCAGAGCCCGGTCCGATCGCGGTTGCGGGCCGGCACCTCGAACTGCACGCCCGGCCGAGCCCCGGCCGTTTCGATTCCGACGGTGCGGTGGATCTCAGCTTGCGCCTGAATCAGGCGGCGGTGCCTCAACTCGACGCCCTCACCGGAACACGGGATCCGGTCGATCTGGCCCTTGATGCGAGCCTGACGCAGGCCACCGTGTTGCGGACCGGGACGGTGGCGCGCGAGCTGGAGCGCTGGCGCCAAGCCGGCGGCAACCTGGACCTGACGGCCCTGTCGCTGGCCAAGGGCGCACAGCGCGTTCAGGCGAAGGGCACCCTCGCCCTCGATGCCGCGCACCGCCCGGCGGGCCAGATCGACCTGCGGGCGGCCGGCGTCGACGCGCTGGTCGGCAGCATCGTCGGCCAGCGCTTCGGCTCGGATCGGGGCGCGCTGGTCGGCCAGCTGGTCGGCGGCCTGCTGGGGCTGGCCCAGCGTCCGAACCCGGACGCGCCGGCCGACGCGACACCCCTCAAGGCGCTCCCACCCCTGCGGCTCGTCGACGGGAAGGTGGTCTTCAGCGGATTTCCGATCCCCAACGTCTTCGTGCCGGCGCTGTATTAGGCGGCTCTCGGTCTGAGGGGGCCTCTGAAACGCCCGGACAGGCGCGTCTTCGGCGAAGACGATGCAACGCGCCTTGCCGCCTGTCCGGGCTCATGGCCGCGCGCATCGGACACCCTGGCTCACCATCGGTGTCCTGCGCCGTCAGGCCGGGGCGTTGCCGGCGAGACCGGAATGGAAAGGCGCTCGTGGTGCAGGATCTCGTGGTGCAGGATCTCGCCGCCTCGGCGCGTCGGGATCCCGGGCGCCGCTGCGGGTCTACGGGATGACCGCGCAGCGCGACGGCACGTGTCGCCCTGCGCGCGAGGCCTGGTGCGTCGGCTTGGGCGCGGATTGCAGCAACGGGCCTGTCGCACGGGCCTGCTCGGCGACGCCGGATCGGCTATAGGAGGCCCATGGCCTCATCCGCGTCCCCGACCCGTATCAAGATCTGCGGGCTCAGCACCGAAGCGACTCTGACCGCCGCTCTGGACGCCGGGGCGGACTGGATCGGGCTCGTCCACTTCCCGCGCAGTCCCCGGCACGTGGCGCTGGAGCAAGCTGCCGCCCTGTCGGCCCTCGCCCGCGGGCGGGCCGAGCGGGTGATCCTGCTGGTCGATCCGGACGACGCTTTGCTCGCCGCGGCCGTCGCGGCGGTGGATCCGGATCTCATCCAGCTCCATGGGCGCGAAAGCCCGGAGCGCGTCGCGGCGATCCGCGCCCGTACTGGCCGGCCGGTGATGAAGGCCCTCGGCATCGCCACGTCCGCGGATCTCGCCGTCCTGCCGGCCTATGCCGCGGTCGCCGACCGGATCCTGCTGGATGCCAAGGCGCCGCCGGATGCGGCCCTGCCGGGCGGCAACGGCCGGTGCTTCGACTGGGAGATCCTGCGCGGCGCCACGCTTCCGGAGGGCACCATGCTGTCGGGCGGCCTCGATGCCGGCAACGTCGCCGATGCCATCGCCCGCACGGCACTGGGCGCCGTCGATGTCTCGTCCGGGGTCGAGACGGCGCCGGGGGTGAAGGATCCGGCGAAGATCGCGGCCTTCGTGGCGGCTGCGCGGCGGGCGCGCTGAGGTTTCCGCCTCAGCGCCGCGAACGGGAACCGCTCAGCGCGGCGCGGGCAGCGCGGTCCGGCCCGTATTCGGGACCGTATAGGTGCCCGCGGTCTCGCTCTCGGGCGCATAGGTGCGCAGCCGGGTCGCCTCGCGCTCGTACCGGACGGCCTCGCGGCGATGGTAGCGCGCCCGGGCGCGGGTCTTGCCCTGGCCGAGCCACGTGAAGATGCCGCCGACCACGATGCCGAGGGCCACGGCGCCGAACAGGATCGCGTAGAGCGGAAGAGCGACGCTGAAGACCGGCGCGTCCGCGTTGAACGGATCGAAGGAGAGCTGCACCGGCGCGCGGTTGGCCACCGCCAGCAGGATCACCAAGGCGGCGATCGGCAGCAGCACGAGGCTCTTCAGGAAACGGATCATCGCGCTCACAGGTCCTTCCTACTCGGCGGCCGAGGCATTCTCGCCGATCCCGGCGGCGTTGAGGCGCTGGCGCATCTCCTTGCCGGTCTTGAACACGGGGATTGCCTTCTCGGACACGGCAACGGCGGCACCCGTGCGCGGGTTGCGTCCCCGACGCGCCTCCCGGCGCTTCACCGAGAAGGCCCCGAAGCCACGCAGTTCCACCCGGTCGCCGCGGGCCAGCGCATCGGAAATGGTGTCGAGGATCGCGTTGACCAGGATCTCCACGTCACGCTGGTAGAGATGCGGGTTCTGCTCGGCGATCCTGAGGACGAGCTCCGACTTGATCATGGCGTGGAATCTTCTCGCGGGATCGGGGCGGGCTGCGCGGTGGCGGTGGTTCAGGGTTCCGGACGCCAGAGGGCGAGCATCCCACCCCGGGCGGCCTGTGCCTCGGCCCCCACGGACCGAAGGCGCGCCGCGAGGCCGTCCAGGCCCAGGAGGTCGGCGCCGATTCCGGCCGCGGACCACAGGGTGAACCGGCTCTCCGTCGCGGGCTTCCAATCCTTGATCGGCAGGTTCGTCTGGACGCCGCGGGCGCTCTCCAGCCACGCCACCGCCTGACGCTCGCCGCCGAGCTCGTCGACCAGCTTCAGCGGGATACTCTGGCGACCGCTGAACACCCGGCCGTCAGACACGGCGCCGAGTTGCGCCGGATCCATGCCCCGGCGCTCCGCGACGAGGCCCTTGAACCACGCATAGGTGTCGCCGACGACGGAGGCCAGGGCGGCGCGCGCCTCCGGCGAGGTCGGTGTGAAGCCCGACGGCTCGGCCTTGAGCGGCGACGACTTCACGGACTCGACCTTGACGCCGACCTTGTCCAAGAGCCCCGAGAAATCGGGATACTGGAACAGCACGCCGATCGATCCGACCAGGCTGGTCTCACGCGCGACGATGTGATCGGCCGCGATGGCCGTGATGTAGGCCCCGGACGCGGCCGTGCCGTCCACGAAGGCGACGATCGGCTTCTTGGCGGCGAGCGTCCGGAGGTTGCGGAAGATCTCCTCCGACCCCGTGGTCGTACCGCCGGGCGAGTTGATCGAGACGATCACGCCCTTCACCGCATCCGAGTCCCCCACCCGCTTCATCAGCTTGGCGGTGGCCTCGCTCCCGGCGATGAAGCCGGAGACGGAGATGCGGGCGATCTGCGGCTGGACCGCGAACGCGCCTTCGACGCCCGTCCGCGCCCGATAGCCCAGGGCACCGACCGCCACGATGAGGCCGCCGACGCCGAGCACGCGCCAGAGGGACAACCTGCGACGCAGGCGCCGCCGGTCAATCAGCAGTTCGGCATCGGCTGCCATGCTGTCGCTTCCCCTAAAGCCCCCCGGCCGGCCCCCTCGACGGGATGCGGGCGCATCGCGCTCGCGCCGGGCAAGTCCTTGGTTTCCTTCGGCTCGCTCGATCCGCGCCGGGCGAGGCCGGTGTTCTAGAGCATTTTCCGCAGGCGTGGATACGGGGCGCGCGAAGAAAATGACCGGGTGGCCCGTCCCTGTCGTTCCGGACGGGGCGACCCCGCCGGCGCTCCGCCATCGTCAACCTTGAATTGCTGGGCGCAAAAAAGAACCCGCGCAGGACGTCGGTCCTGCGCGGGTGTCGAAGCCAGGGATCCACCGCCCGGACGGGCCGGGCGGCGGGGTCGGCGTCTTACTCGTCGTCGGAGCGCTTCTTGTTGAAGGCGGCGCCGAGGATGTCGCCGAGCGAGGCGCCCGAATCGGCGGAGCCGAACTGGGCCATGGCCTCCTTCTCCTCGGCGACCTCGAGGGCCTTGATCGAGACCTGCACGCGGCGAGCCTTCCGGTCGAACTGGACGACGCGGGCGTCGAACTTCTCGCCGGCGGCGAAGCGCTCGGGACGCTGGTCGCCGCGGTCGCGGGCCAGCTCGGCGCGGCGGATGAAGGTCTGCATGTCGGTGTCGACGATCTTCACCTCGACGCCGGCATCCTTCACCTCGACGACCTCGCAGGTGACGATCTGGCCCTTCTTGATCTCGCCGGCCTCGGCGAAGGGGTCACCGCCGAGCTGCTTCACGCCCAGGGAGATCCGCTCCTTCTCGACGTCGACGTCGAGAACCTGGGCGCGGACCATGTCGCCCTTCTTGAACTCTTCGATGACCTGCTCGCCGGGACGGTTCCAGTCGAGATCCGACAGGTGGACCATGCCGTCGACGTCGCCCTCGAGGCCGATGAAGAGGCCGAACTCGGTCTTGTTCTTGACCTCGCCCTCGACCTCGGAACCGACCGGGTGCTTCTCGGCGAAGGCCTCCCAGGGGTTCTGCAGGGTCTGCTTGAGGCCCAAGCTGATGCGGCGCTTGACCGGATCGACCTCCAGGATCTGCACCTCGACCTCCTGGGAGGTGGAGACGATCTTGCCCGGATGGACGTTCTTCTTGGTCCAGCTCATCTCGGAGACGTGGATCAGGCCCTCGATCCCCGGCTCCAGCTCCACGAAGGCGCCGTAGTCGGTGATGTTGGTCACGCGGCCCTTGAGCTTGGCGCCCTCCGGGTAGCGGGCGGCGATGCCCTCCCACGGATCGGCGAGGAGCTGCTTGATGCCGAGCGAGATGCGGTGCGTCTCGTGGTTGATCTTGATGATCTTGACCTTGACCGTCTGGCCGATGGTCACGACCTCGGACGGATGGTTCACGCGGCGCCACGCCATGTCGGTGACGTGCAGCAGGCCGTCGATCCCGCCGAGATCGACGAAGGCGCCGTACTCGGTGATGTTCTTGACGACGCCGTCGATGACCTGACCTTCCTCAAGGTTGGCCACCAGCTCCGAGCGCTGCTCGGCGCGGCTCTCCTCGAGGACGGTCCGGCGCGACACGACGATGTTGCCGCGGCGGCGATCCATCTTGAGGATCTGGAACGGCTGCGGGGTGCCCAGCAGCGGGGTAACGTCGCGGACCGGGCGGATGTCGACCTGCGAGCGCGGCAGGAACGCCACGGCGCCGTCGAGGTCGACGGTGTAGCCGCCCTTGACCTGGTTGAAGATCGTGCCGGTGACGCGGTCGTTGTTCTCGAACGACTTCTCGAGCTTGACCCAGCTCTCCTCGCGGCGGGCCTTGTCGCGCGAGATGACGGCTTCGCCCAGCGCGTTCTCGATCCGGTCGACGTAGACCTCGACCTCGTCGCCGACCTTCAGCTCGCCCTCGCGGCCGGGACCGGTGAATTCCTTCAGCGCGACACGGCCTTCCGTCTTGGCGCCGATGTCGATGACGGCCACGTCCTTCTCGATCGCGACGACGCGACCCTTGACGACGGAGCCTTCGGTGATCTCGTGTTCGAGGAAGCTCTCCTCGAGGAGGGCTGCGAAATCCTCGCGGCTCGGGCCACGCCCCAGAGCGGTACCTGCGGTCATTCTGTCTCCTGAACGGCCTCCATCGGAGGCCCGTTGCGTCGGCGGCTCGCGTTGCAGGCGCCCCCGGTTCGCCGCGGCCTTCCCGGAGTCTTTCGGGAGAGGCGGCCGGTCCCGCGGGACCCGGCTTGCCGACGCGTCGATACGGATGACGAGGGCGGTCCAGCCGGAAACCTGGCGGGCGCACCGGAAAGACGGGCGCGCGAGAGGGGATCCGGGAGGACGCGGGTCCCTTACAACATCGGCCTTGCGACTTCAACCGATTAGGGTTTTAGCCTCGCCGGGCGTCGGATGGCCGCGGCGCAGGTGCGGTCTTGCGTGCGGTCTTGCCGCCGGCTGCGGATGTGGCAAGTCTGTCTGCCGCCGGACGCTTGCCCGGCGCATATCCGCCGGTCAGGAGAGCCCGCACCGGTCCGTCGGGCGCGGCCTGGTGTCTGTCCGGCGCATCCGGAGCGTTTTGAGGGAAGAAGCGTGCTGCGTCCTGATCTCGTCTCCCGTCGTGCCCCGCGTCTGCGGCACAGCGGCATCCCCCATGCCCCGCGAACCGAGGCCTGAACGCCCGATGCCGAACGGGTACAACGCCCCGATGGAGATGCTGGCGCGCAAGCTCGACAGCATCGCGCGGATTGCGGATGCCGACCGCGAGGCGCTCCTCGCGCTGCCCCACACCGTCCGGAACCTGCCCGCGCGCCACGACATCGTCCGGTTCGGCGACAGGCCGAACCAGAGCTGCCTTGTCCTTCAGGGCTGGGTCTATCGCTATTCCGCCCTGGCCGAGGGCGGACGCCAGATCCTGTCGTTCTACATCGCGGGCGACCTTCCGGACCTGCAGAGCCTCCATCTGCACCGGATGGATCACAACCTCGCCACGCTGACGTCCTGCGTCGTGGCGCTGGTCGCGCATGACGACCTGCGTGCGGTTCTCCTGAAGAATCCCGGTCTCGCCGCCACCCTCTGGCGCGACAGCCTGATCGACGCCGCGCATTACCGCGAGCGGATCACCAGCCTCGGGCGGCGGCAGGCGCTCGGTCGCGTCGCCCACATGTTCTGCGAGCTCTATCTCCGGCAGAAGGCGGTCGGGCTGACGCGCGGCCTGAGCTGTCCGCTGGCGCCCAAGCAGTCCGAACTCGCGGACTCCCTAGGCCTGACGAGCGTCCACCTGAACCGGGTTCTGCGGACGCTCCGGGGCCGCGGGCTCGTCACGCTGGGCGGCGGCATCCTGACCATCGAGAACTGGGACGCGCTCGCCGAAGTCGCCGAGTTCGACCCCACGTTCCTGCACCTCGCGAACAACGCCGCCCCTGCGCACCCGACCGTCGAGACCGTCTAGGGCGTGGGGCCGCCTCAGGCGGCCTGGGCCAGCGCATCCGGTGCGGCCGGCACCTCATCGGTATGGACATCGAAGCGGATCAGCTGGGCGGCACCGAAGCTCGTGGTGAGGGCGCAGTCGGTGGCGTCGCGGCCGCGGGCCATGACGATGCGGCCGATCCGGGGCCGGTTGTGGCGGGCATCGAACGTGTACCAGCGCGGCCCGTCGGGCCCGTGGAGGTAGACCTCGAACCACGCGGAGAAGTCCATCGGCGCCGGATCCTTCGGCACGCCGATGTCGCCCAGATAGCCGGTGGCATAGCGCGCCGGGATGTTCATGCACCGGCACAGGGTTATCGCCAGATGCGCGAAGTCCCGGCACACGCCGACGCGCTGCGTGTATCCGTCGAAGGCGGTGCGGGTCGCGTCGGCCTGCTGGTAGTCGAAGCGCAGGCGATTGTGGGCGAAATCGACGATGGCCTGGACGCGCGCCCAGCCCTCCGGCGTGGCGCCGAACAGCGACCAAGCCGTCTGCGAGAGCTTGTCGGTGTCGCAGTAGCGCGAGCCCAACAGGAATGTCAGGACGTCGTCGGGCAAGTCCTGCACGGCGATCTGGCGGGCGTCGGGCGCCTGGTCGTCCGGCCGGCCGCTGTCGGCGATCGTGAAATCGGCCGTCATGGTGATCCGTCCACCCGGCGCGACGAGGCGCGTGCAGACATTGCCCAAGGCGTCCACGTGCTGCCGGGCCGCCACCGGAGGATCGAAGGTGATCACCTCCGGGGTCACGAGGTCGCGCCTCAGCTCCGGGCGGACGTTGAGCAGCAGGTTCATCGGCGTCGGGCCGAACGTGTCGAACGCGATCGAGAAGCCGGTGCGGATATGCATCGTCGAGGACCGAATGGTAGGTCGCTGTCCGGCGCTGCCGGAAATCGAGCCGTTAACAGTACAGGGCCCTACAAGCCGCGAGGCGACCTCAAGTTCCGTCGGAGATGCCCGCCGAGCGTCGTCGACCTGCCCGAATATTCGGCACGGTTCGGCGCAGGCCGAGGCCGCGCGACCCCGCTGCGCGCCCTGAAGCGCTCCCCGGGCGGGGCTGCCCGGCGTCGCGCCATGTTGCAACGCACAGGGCGCCCTCGTATCCGGAGCCGCTTCGAACCCAAGGTCGTCCGGCCGCCGCCGGGGGGCCTGCTGCCAGACGATCCATGCCCATGACGCCCGACAAGCTTTCCCTGCCCAAGGACAAGATCCGGGTCTTGCTGCTGGAGGGCATCAACGACAGCGCCGTGGCACTGATGCGGGCCGCCGGCTACACCAACCTGACCCGGCTGCCGAAGGCGCTGGACCGGGAGGCCCTGCACGAGGCGCTCCAGGGCGTGCACATGGTGGGCATCCGCTCGCGGACGCAACTCGACGCGGCCGCCTTCGCGGCGTCGGACCGGCTCCTGGCGGTGGGCTGTTTCTCGGTCGGCACCAATCAGGTCGATCTGGAGGCCGCCCGGCATCGGGGCATTCCGGTCTTCAACGCCCCCTTCTCGAACACGCGCTCGGTGGCGGAGCTGACGATCGGCGAGATCGTGATGCTGCTGCGCCGGATCGTTCCGCGCTCGGTGGGCGCCCATGCCGGCCGCTGGGACAAGTCGGCGGCGGGCTCGCTGGAGGTGCGCGGCAAGACGCTGGGCATCGTCGGCTACGGCAATATCGGCACGCAGCTCTCCACGCTCGCCGAAGCCATGGGCATGCGGGTTCTGTATTACGACCACACCGACAAGCTGCGCCACGGCAACACCGAGCCGACCGAGACGCTGCACGAGCTTCTGGGCCAGAGCGACGTGGTCTCGCTGCACGTGCCCGAGACGGAGGCCACCGCCAACATGATCGGCGCGGCCGAGATCCGTGCGATGAAGCCCGGATCCTTCCTGATCAACAACGCCCGGGGCACCGTGGTCGATCTCGAGGCTCTGGCGGCGGCGCTGCGCGACGGCCACCTCAAGGGCGCCGCCGTCGACGTCTTCCCGGCGGAGCCCGGGTCCAACGCGGAGGCCTTCGTCAGCCCCCTCCAGGGACTCGAGAACGTGATCCTCACGCCGCATATCGGGGGATCGACCGAGGAGGCTCAGGAGCGCATCGGCTCCGAAGTGGCGCGCAAGCTCCTCGACTATTCCGATATCGGCTCGACGGTCGGCGCCGTGAACTTCCCGCAGGTGCAACTCCCGGCCCGCCCGACCGGAACGCGCTTCATCCACGTCCAGCGCAACCTGCCCGGCATGCTCGGACGCCTCAACGGCGTGTTCTCCCGCGGGCAGGTCAACATCGCCGCGCAGTTCTACCAGACCGACGGCGAGGTCGGGTACGTGGTGCTGGAGACCGACGCCACCGACGCGGATGCGGAGGCGCTGCTCGCAGAGATCCGCGCCATCCCGGGTACGATCCGCGCCCGCCTGCTCTACGAGCGGCGCTAGCCGGGAGGACGCGCCTCGCGGGACCGGCGAGCCTGCGGGCTTTCAAGCGTGCGGTAATTTACGCAGCGCGCGTGAACGCGGCCGATCTTGCCGCGTTCGTCTTGCGCGGCCAAGCTGGCCGCTGTTCAAGTCGCAAGCGGCATGATCGACGGCCTCGACCGATCGAGCGCCCGGCCGGCGGAGGAATTGCGTTGACGAAGCGTGTAGCATGGGCATGGGCCGGACTCGCGCTCGGCATCGCCGGGACGGTCTTGAGCGTCTCTGGCGCGTCGGCGGATTGCCTGCGGCGGGTCTACAATCGATCGAACCTGGTCCTGGTCGCCCGCCAGGATGGCGGGCCGCCCGCCACGCTGTTGCCCGGTCGGTCGCTGCCGATGCGGCTGTCACGGCCGGGCCAGATCGACATCACGGGCTATTGCGGGATGCCGGGCGTGGGCGCGGGCCCGGTTGTCCAGCGGACCTTCGACTATGAGGCGGTCCTCGACCGCTGCTTCGTCCGGTTCGGGGGCGACCTGTTCGTGCCGCAACTGGGGCGCGGCTTCATCGGTCTTCAGGAGACGGCTCCCTTTACGGTGAACAACCCGCGGCAGGGCGACATCGTTCTCGGACCTGCAGTCGGATCCGCATGCCCGGTGCCCGGGCCGGCCGTTCTGAGCCGGCGCGGCTGAGCCTCAGAGGTAGTGCCGGAACACGACCCCCGTATCCGTGGAAGTGCCGGGTTGCGGGGGCGAGGCCGGCCCGATGAACGGGCTTGCGAGGCGCAGGGCCACGAGGCCGAGGGCAGCCAGCGCCGGGGCGATCAGGCGGAACGGGCGAGCGAGCATGGACGCCTCCGTCGCGCCGCCGGTCCCGCCTGCAACGTGCATGCGGATCGGAGCGCATGTGAAGCATCGCACCTTACGGCCGAGCTGAACGTGCCGAAGCGCACACGGGGCGCGTCGAGACCGATGCCGGCGCGTCGGAGCCTGGCGCCCGGTGCGGTGACGGTCCGACGATTGCGTCCACCGGGTCGCTGGCGTGTACACCGATGCACTCCTATGCTGCCCGGTGTCGGGGGCCGCCGGGAGCCGCGCTGCCAGGGCCGCGGTGGCGCTCCCCGGGTGGAACCGACTGCGTGAACGAGGACGCGCGTATGCTGACCCAGACAGGCAACTCGATTCTCCGAGGCGATCTCGGCGTCGAGGAGACCATCGAGTCCGACAATATCGTCCGCTGGGACGGCGAGCGGCTCTATGTGGAGCAGGACGTCTATCACAACGGTCAGCTGGTCCACCGCAAGTACCGCCGCACCGTCACCGAGCCCGTCGCCCGCGTGCTGTGGGCGATCATCAATCGCGCCAAGCAGTGAGCGCCGGGGCAGGAGCGGATCGGATGCGTTCGTTCGGGCGGCCTTCCTGACGCTTCCGCCCGTATCGCTGCAAAGTCGGGGGCCGCGGTCGAGCACCATCCGGGCCGGGCCGATGGTTTCGTGCCTCGCATCCGAATGGGGAACGGGATTCGACGCCGTGCGCGGCGCGGCCGCTGGCGCCGCGCGGTGCCCAGGGTCTCTCAGGGGGGGCGTATAATCCCATATCGCGGCCCCTGCGTTCCAAACAGTCTCTAGTTCTTGACGGGGCTGAAGCGACGCGCTCTTGCTGATTTCATCCAGTGACAGTGGCTCTGGGTCGCGCCAGAGTTCTGCGCCCCTGCGAGTTCAGACTTTCATTCGGTCCATGCTGGCAAGATCACTTCTCAACCGCTGGTCGATCTTCGCGTTTAATGTGCTGATCGCGTTGCCGCTGACGCTCGCGCTTGTCGAGGTCGCGATCTTGCTCTGGGGCGCTGGATTTCAGCATCACGCCACGATTCACGAGGCCGGGCATCTGATCGAGGGGATGGGCGTGATCCTGATCGGTTGGGGCGTGGTGCTGGAAGAGCGGCCTGGCGTGAGCCATCTCCTCGGCGGCCTTCCGACCGAGGATCCCGATCGCGAGGCGGCGATCGACGCGCTTTGCCACCATTGCGGCCTCGCCCTGCTGGTGCTGGGGCTCGTCGCCGAGATCCTCGTGCAATGCGTCGAGGTCCCCGACCACATCATCAATACGGACCGGATCGAGCGTGTCGTCCTGACCGGCGGGGCCGTCTTCCTGGCGCTCGGCCTCGCCACGCTGGCGCGGCTCTCCGCCGGTCTCGCGGCATTCCGCGCGCTAATTCCCTTGGACCCCGAAGGCTCCCTGCCTGAGGCGGGGCCGCGCTGAGAGCCCTGAGCCCGACGACCGGTCCGGCTCTCTGCGGGGGACGGCGCGGCTGCTAGGCTGCGACGGCAGCCTCCGGTTCGACGAGGGTGAGATGCGACGGTCGCAGCACGTCGAGGCGCTCGTGCGCGTTGTCGAAGGCGGCCCGGATCGTCGTGCTCGCGTCCTCGACGGCAACCAGGACAGCCAGTTTCTGGGCGCTGGCGCGGTCGGCGACGCTGCGGGCGGCCGCGATCAGCGACTGCTCCAGGCCGAGAAATTCCGCCTCGGCATCCCGTCCCGCATCCCGCGCGGCCGATGCAAGACGGTCCAGTACGGCTTCCAGGGCATGGCGCAGGACAAGCGTCCGCACGCGCTCCTGCAGGAGCGCCCTCTCGTCGATCTTCATCGGAATCGGTCCGCGTTGGGGAACACGGCCAAGCTCTCATACTTCGGCTCACCGTGCAGCCACCTTTTTGCAACAGAGCAATACTGTCTCGTGCGCCGGGCGCGCGGCGCGTTCACCGTTTCGTCGGCGAGATCATGCAAAGTTGTTCTGCAATCGTGTGTCGAGTATTTGCGCATCCTGAGAATCGAAAGCGCTGTCTCGATCACTTCATGGCGCAAAATTGCGCGCATCGAGGTGCGCTTGGCCGTTCGAATACCTCCGATGCACCGGGGGCGTTGTCTCCCGCGAGGGGGCGAAGACGCCGCCGCGACGGGGCTGGGGCGGCCGGCTGCCGCTCAGTACGGCGTGCCGCGCTGGCGCCGGTCCCGCAGGGCCTCGGCGTACCATTCGAGTTCGTCGAGGAAGCGGTTGGCCGCCGTCGTGATCCAGGGCTCGGCAGGAATGCCCTGGCTGTCGATGGCTTTCTGGAGCCGCGGGATCGGCAGGAGCGAGGGGATGCTGGACATGCCCATTTCGGCAAGCATCGCCCGCAATGCCATTGCCGCCCGGACGCCGCCGAACTGACCGGCCGAGTAGCAGCAGATGGCCGACGGCCGCCAGAAGTACTCTTCCAGGAAATGGTCGAGGGTGTTGGAGAGCGCTGGCGGGACGCCGTGATTGTACTCGGCCGTGACCACCAGGAAGGCGTCCGATCCGCGGAAGAGGTCGGCGAGGCGCTGCAGGGGCTCCGGCGCGGTGCCGGCCGAATATTCCTTGTACATCCGGTCGAGGAGCGGAAGCTTCAGCTCGGCGGGGTCCACCAGCGGGGCGGCGTGGCCGCGCGCCTCGAGTTGCGCGATCAGGAACTGCGCGGCTCGGTTGCCGATGCGGTCGGTGCGGACGCTGCCGAGAATCACGGGGATGGTCAGGGGCATGGCGATCTCCGGTTCCCCCGATCATGCCAGAGGCCGGCGGACCACTCCAGACGCCAGGCGATCCCGGCCGGGTCAGGCCTGGGTGCTGCTGGTGAGTGCAGCCGCGATGCCCACCGGGCCGCCCGTCGCATAGGCGGCGATCGCCTTCGTCACCTGTTGCAGGAAGGATTGCAGGCCGTCGCCGCTGCCGGTCGCCGACGCGGCATCGGCGGTCGCCGTCGTACCGGTGGACGCACTTGTGGACGACGCGCCGTCCGTTGCGGCGCCGGTTGTCGCGGATGCACCGCTCTGCGTCGCGTCCGACGCCGGCCGATGGCCATGGTGGCCGCGACGGTGATGGACGGGCGCCGCGCCGTCCGCGGTCGGGCTCGACGACGTGCCGGTCGCGGAGGCTTCGTCGGCATTGGCGGTGGCGTCCGCCGGTGTGGTGACGCCGCTCTGAAGGCCCATCTGGCTGAAGTCGGATTGCAGTTGCAGGAGCGACGCCATCAGATCGTTCGACAGGGTCGGTGTCGATGTGGTGCCGGTCGTCTGCCCGGTGCTTCCGGTAGCCTGGGTGGTGGTCGGATCCTGGCCCGCCGTGGTCGAGGCGCCGGCCTCGATCCGGGCCGTATTCGCCGCACGCGCCTGTCTCAGGGCGCTGACAAGATCCCGCTGGAGAGAACTGCCCGTAACCGCATTCGCCGACATGCTACGCCTCCGCGACCGCCTTCGGTTCGGGGAGGCACGGCGCATTCCAGAATTTTCCCAATGATTTCAGCGACGCTCCCGGGCCGGGGACCGGCAGGATCGGCCCAGCGGCAGATTCTGCCGCTCTACCCCGCCGAGAGGGGGCGGGTCAGGTCGGTGCGGCGCGGGGGGCTGTCCGTCGACGAAGACAAGCACGGCGATCTTGATCCGCTCTACGCCCGGCAGAGCCGGGGCGCCTCCTTCGGTCCCCGCCGCGGCCCGCCGACATTTCGGGTGCCGCTCCGGGTGAACGCGGCCGCCGACATGCGCGGCCGCCCCGAGACCGTTCGATCGCGCTCGCGACCGGCATTTCGCCGTGAGCGCTGCGCGCGTCTCAGCCGTATCGACGGCCGGGATCTTGGGCCGGCGCACGGACGGGCTGAAGCGGCTGCTGACGAAGGGGCCCCGAGATCCGGTCGCAAGAACGGATCGGCATCAGCGACCAACGCCGTGCGGTCCGAGAGGCGGGGCTGTGATGGGGGCTGATGGCTCCCCGAGCAGGACTCGAACCCGCGACACGGCGATTGACAGTCGGGGCCATGTCATTGGTTCGGAAGGACGGCGTTGCCGTGGGTTGAGTTACGGCGGCCGGTCATGGTGAGCCCCGTTTGCCGCCGAACAGCGCGCCGAGCAGGTCAACGCAACCATTTGGCGAAGAGAAACTTTTGGACGTTTCGCCAGCGCTCAATCACAGGAGTTCCGAATACAGCAATGATTGGTGTATTAGAAAGATATTTGCTGCTATCTATATATTGTCATGCATTCGAACGATTTTGTCTTGATATTTTTAGGGCCCTCTGGAATAATCCGTTTGCGGCGTTGAGCGTCAGGCAATGACAGGTCGAAGTGAGTTCGATTTATTCGGCGGTCACAATCAGTCTAAAACGACGAAATGAGTGCAATGCAAGACTCGAAAATTGCGGTAGCCTGTAGATATAAATTGATAGAAAATAAAAACATCGGTCGAAATCGCAAGGAAAACCCAGTCGTTTGGTGCGAACAATCTGTCGCGCGAACACTGGGCTTCTCGCCCTCGCGGTCCCGCCGTCTCGCGCCCTTTCCTGCCCGCGGTAGCCTAGCCTCATGAGCGAGGGGTACGATCCGATTCGCGAAGCCGTTGCGGCACATCGATTCTCTGGCTGCACAGTAAAGCCATGGAGCATCAGAGACCCGCTTTGGCTGGTCGACAGTGAGTCCCCGACAGACGGAGATCTAATGGTGCTGGTCATGTGCCTCGGCCTCATGGGCTCGCCACGCCGGCTGCAACAGGCCGCCGCGATGGCAGAAGATCCCGCGACCGTCTCCGAACTGCGCGAGGCTGCCCGGCCGCGAGCACACCGCGGACGCCACCCCGCGCTCGCGCGCCTAGAGGGCGACGGCTTGGTAGTCAGCCAGATCTGTCGGACCTGGACACGGTGAAGACGGCAATCGTGAACTCAGCCTTTTTGCGCCTTCCGACCGACAAAATTCATCCATGACACAGTGCCTATTATAGCACATTCGTCGTCGCATGAAGTGTGTAGGCTACCCTCAGGTTGTACGAACGGTAATTTTTATGACTCAGCGTTCTGACGACGCGGGCCCCCGCAACCTTACATGGCACACGTTGCTACCTCGTGAGCAGCGGTGGCGCGCCTTAGCACAGCGCCCGGTGATAGCTTGGTTCACCGGCCTGTCTGGCGCAGGGAAGTCGAGCATTGCCAACGCAGTAGACCGCGCGCTTATTGAGGCCGGGCGTCACACCATGGTGCTTGACGGCGACAACTTGCGTCACGGTCTCAGCAACGACCTGGGCTTCGAAGACGCTGACCGCGTTGAGAATATTCGCCGCGCCGCCGAGACCGCACGCCTCATGGCTGAGGCTGGACTGGTAGTCATTGTTTCACTGATCTCCCCTTTTCGCCGCGAGCGCGCTATGGCGCGCAGCATAGCGGGCGACGTACCTTTTCTTGAGATATTCATTGATACGCCGATTCAGGTCTGTGAAGCACGCGATCCTAAGGGGCTCTATCATCGTGCCCGGGTCGGTGAGATCCCGCATTTCACCGGCATCTCCGCACCTTATGAACCACCCGAAACGCCAGACGTCGTAGTTCAAACTGAGGGATACACTATTAGCCAATCCGCTGCGTCACTCATCCCTAAGTTGATGCAGTCCTCCGTCGATATCAGAGCTGCAGCAAAGGAGGCCGGATCACGGAGTTTTGAAGTCGAAAGAGTGCATGGAATGACCTGACATAACGGCCCGGGCGTAGCAGACACATACAGATACATCTATTCGTCTTCCGCATGGTGCGAACGATCGCGGCATCGGGGGCGCTTGTGGAAATTGTGCGAAAACGTCTCGAAGTCGGGCAGGATTATCGCTCGGACAATGGCGATATCCACGGTGTCATCATCAAGATGTGGCCCGTCGAGAGCGGATCGGAGGCCCTCGTCCGAACCCAATCTACCGGCGAAGTGGTACGCGTGTTCATCGCAGGCGAGAAACGACTGGAGAAGCGGTGACGTTTGGTTGAGCTGAATGATCAGCGATCTGAGACAAACGTTGCTTCGGTGGCAACTCAAGCTTCCGCACGATCCAAGCTTTGTCACGAAGGGCGACCTCGTGGGTTGATCATTCGAAACAGGTGGCCTTGATGGCGGGCAGCGCCACGGTCACAGGTCAATCCAGGCGTGATCTAACTCAATGTTGCCAGCAGCGTCGCGATAGACCTCAATCGTGTCGGGGACGCCCAGCGGCACCGGCGGGATCTTGTTCGCCAACTACGGCAGCGTGATCGCAGCGAGGCAAAGGTGCCCGTACTTCCGCGCGGGCGGCGGTTCAGGTTGTCGCCGAGGGCTGCGCAACGCCATCCAGCCGAGCCGGTGAGCTCCGGTGCCCAACTGGTCGATGACGGCCAGCGCGTTCGCCCGCATCGCCGTCCATCTCGTCGGGATGAGATACCAGCACGGCGAGGCGTGCTTCGACAGGCGCTCGATCTGATCGCGCCCGGTGGCGGCGGCCGGCGGGAGTTGGAGGGGAGAGCGACTGGCCGACATTGGCGCCTCAGTAGGCGTCGCCCGTAGCTGGAGTGTGTGCAATCGAATGTGCGCTCCGGAGTATGCTACGCTCGGGAATGGCGCCACCGAAGCAATCAACGGCTAGCTCAAAAGCCGTTGAACCCCCGGTATCGCATAGTCGTCTCCGAGTAGAGCAAGTCTACAACGCCTTGATTAAGTTGATCCCGTCGCGGCAGCATATCGGCTCAATCATGTTCGACCGCCTCTTGCGCTTGGCTGAAGCAGTAGGCGCGTCCCGAGTGCTCTGCGGTAAGAATGGCCAGAGCGTCATCCGTCTCGCCGATCTCGACGGCATCATGGCTCGCATTGAAGATGAGATCGGGCCTGATCTGCCGGCACCTCAGCAAGACGGTCGGTTGTTCGGCCTGCGTCTACGTAGCGGCATCCAAGCGGCCTGGCGAACCTGTGAGATTACGAAAGCGTCGGGCAACGACGCGCCAGAGGTGTGCGAGATCGAGGGCGGGCCCGGTCACCTGACCTCTTGCATGCGTAAGCTGGGATGCCGTTCCTGTGCGATCATCAATCTGCCACAAGCGGTGAGGGTCCAGTGTATTATGCTCCCCGGTCCGTTCGGGGAGCATTGCGTCAGGTCGAGTCACCCGGTCCGCATCGTGTTTAGCTGATTCAGGCCGGAACACCCGAAACGGACCAGACGCATCGCTGGCCCGTGCTGATCAACATCGACAACATGCCCGAGATGCCGTCCTCCGCTACCGCGCGCTACAGCGCGAATGTCGTGCAGGCATACGTTCATCGTCATCGGCCAGGAGTTGGGGACTCCGAACAGTTCTCACGCGCAGAACGTCATGGTCGATGTCGCCGCCCGCATGAAGCTCAAGCGGTCCAGCTGCTACCCCTCTTGGCTGCTGACCGGCTCCGTCGAGAATATCTACACTCGTCGTGCGTCAGTACCGGGTGTAACGGCCGCCCAAAATGCCGGGCGGCCAGGAAAAACATATGAGGGACTTATGGTGCGTAACCAAACTCTTCATAATAATAACGATAATGATCTACAATTCTATCCGCGGTCTCGGCAGAGAGATAGTTTTTCCAGTCCCCGACAACGCCGTTTCTGAGAGGGCTGTTGGGATCCGCATGGCCGCGATCACGCCCGCTTGTCATAACCTTAAAATCGTTCTTTGTTGTGATGTACCTTGCTAGCGCATCGTCTAGAACGAGGCCAAATTTTTGAAGTGCCCGTCGCAATTCTCCGGGCGCATCGTCTATGAGATCTTCGTAACGGACCACCTCACAATCGCTGCTCTTTTTCCAGGCGATCGCATCGTAGGCTAAGTAGATTGACGAAGACCATTTATGGATGTTGTTGAACTTCAGCATATCTTGCGCTGGCAGGTTGTCGAGATCGGGTCGATGGCTGCCTCGCATCATAGAAAACTTGTGAAAATATTCGGATACGACTTGGTCTCGCAGGTCTCTGCAAGCATGAAGCGTTACAAAATTTAGTCGCCGCAAATCGCTAACCACATTCAGGTGGTATGTCAGATGACCATGATAGCTTTCCGCATAGCCAACGTTTGGGAGCTCCCGTGCGTCAACGCCACTCAGATTTGCTGTGCCCATGTCGACGACACGGCAGCCGGGAAGATTGCCAAGAAGCCTATATACCCAAGTGGTGCCAGATTTTCCTGGGCCATTTCCTGCAAATCGCAGTCGTGAGCACTGCAAAAACAACTTTTCAATGCAATCAAGGCTGGATCGTAAGCTCGGCAAATCCACGTCGTCGACTATAAATCCGATTTCGGCAATCTTTGTGCTAAAGCGCTTATCAAATATGCAAAATACGTACTTGCCTTTATCAAGATCTTCGGAAACGCTCAAGCACTCGGTAAAATTAGTTTCGGAGAATGTCGGCTCATTGTACGCGGGGGCGATGGGCTTTCTTGACGCGTTTTCATCGATCGTCTCAATGGTGAAATGCAGGTTTTGCTGTAGATGCCTGCGCACTATTATAAACTCTGGGCGCCGCCCCAGAACCTGCCAGTCATATGGATAGATCAAGCTTACGGACAAGGCGAGCACCGTTGTAGTATTAAGACGCGTTACAGATCTCGCTCGCGCAAGGCGAGCGGCGGACGGGGATCATCAGCTGTCGTTGGCGCCTGAAACAGCCACCATCCTACCATTTACCGACTTATCTCTAATGCTGTAAGGCCAAATTCGCGCGTTGATCACGGCCGCGTGATCAAGTTGCGCTCTTGCCACGTTCCTGCTGGCGCGGCGCACGAAAAAACCGCCGCGGCCGGAGCCGGGCGGTTCGAGGTGACTGCTTTGGGGGTTGGTGAAAGGTAGACGGTGGCGGGGCCGATCGTAATCCGCCTCAGATCGATGGCCCCCGGTCGAGCTGGGGCGCAGCTTCCCGACCAGCCAGCGCAGATCGAACTGTGTCAGAGTCAGCACCAGTATCAGTGCGAGGCTCAGCGCGATCCCTCACTTGATGCCGAGAAGAATGCGCGTCTTCGGTGGCACGCCCTCATCGAAGTGGTTGGGCGTGCTCATCATCGGCATAAAGCCGACGCCCGTCAGAGTGATGAAGCAGCAGTTGGCCGCGGTGTCGACGATGAAGTTTTGGAACCCGCCGAACCGCCAAAGCCCGCCGAAGAACCCCGTCCCCACCGGCCCGATTGCCGGAAGGAAGACGCGCAGAACCCCGCGGTTCGATGGATCCGCTCCCCCCCCCCTGCCGGTGATCGCACGCATGGCGTTTGGCCGGCAGGTCCCCGTAGTGATCGCCGCTGCGAAGAGAATGAAAAGCCGGACGCTTTCGCTGAGGTCGTCCGGCGACTCCGCGTGAGCGAGGAGACCGAAGCCGATCGTCAGCAGGCCGGATGTGAGCACGAGCCTCCAGGCGGCGCGGTCATTGGCCTGCCGGGCTTTGCTGATCGAGGCCGCCCCCGCTTCGCTGGGGGCGGCCGGTGGCGGGCCGCCCCGCGCATCGGGCGAGCGGACTTCGGCGTCGTCAGCCACTGCTGCAGCCTCTTAAGCGCTCTCATTACGGCGGCCCTAGAAGGCTCGAAACCTTGCCGCCGACGGATCAGGCGATGCATTCGATCCTGCTCTTCCGTTCGGCGTTGAGGGGTTCCAGGGTGGCGACGTGGGGCGCGAGCTGACCGAGCTTCGCGGCAAAGCGCTCCATCGAAGCCGTGCGGTCGGCCTGCGTCTGCGAGATGACGTTGCGCGCGCCCGTGCTGCTGTTCCGCGCTGTTATCGCCTCGCGGTTTCGGCGATGCGCCGCTCCGAGATGGTCGGTGCCGCTCGTCCCAGCCGGCCGGAGAGGGTTCCGAGGGTGATCCCGAGGTTCGGCGTTCCGCACGGGTCCGCGGGGTGATCGACCTATCCGCCCTCGTGCACCAGGAGGAGCGCGAGCGCCCGCTGGAAGTTGGCGGCGGCCATGTAGTCCTCACTGGACCAAGGATCGTGAAGCGGCAGCGCCGGCGGGCTGAAGTGCATGAAGCGCCACAAGGGGCGCATCGATTTCTGGTGTGTGGCTGGCGGGAAGCTCCTCGCCCAGGGCTGCCCGATCAAGACGGGCCGCATCCCGAGTTCCTCGCCGAGCTACCAAATCGCGGCGTCGGGCCTGTTGTGATCGACGAGCGCTCGAAGTTGCCATGGACAGCGACGCACTTCTCGCAGGCGTTCCGCAAGATCGCCCGGGCGGCCGGCCCGACGATCTGTGCAGCATGGACAGCCGCGCCGGTGCCGTATCCAACGCCTTCGAAGCGGGCGCGGACAAAGCCGACGCGATGCGGACGGCCACGCCTACGCAGATGTCGACGACGATGATCTGCAACCGCAAAGGCGTGGTCCAATCGAGCCGCGTCGCCGAGCTTCGGGCCGCGCGACGGAAGGGCCGCGAACAAGCCTGAAACAAGCCGCGGTAACAGGGGCTCGATCCGCGGTAACGCGAAGGTATCGCCCCGGCTGCTCCAAGCGCCTGAAGATGTTGGGAGAAGTGATGGCTCCCCGAGCAGGACTCGAACCTGCGACAAGGCGATTAACAGTCGCCTGCTCTACCAACTGAGCTATCGGGGATCACGAGGGGGTCTCTACACACCGCGATCGCGGGACGCAAGGGCCTCGACGCATGATCCGCGGTCATTCCACGGCACGGCGCTCTGCGTCACAGGGCGCGGCCTGCACCGATGGCAGTCGAGCGCCCGCTATGTGGCTTTTTGGCAACATATGCGCCGGGTCCCGCCGCTGGCTTGGCCCGCTCGCTCCGGCCGTCGCCGCCAGGGTCATGCGAATGTCGCGACGCGATCCTACGGGAGCGCCAGCCCGGACGACCCGGTGCGTGTCCGTTGCCATCATGCTGACCCATCACTGCCTGAACCCCCAAGACCCCTATGCGGAGCGCGAGGTGCGCGTCGCCTTCGAGTGGGCCGCCGACCGTCCCCGACTGATCGCGGTCCTGGACGAGCACGAGGCCGATATTCTGCCCGATCTCGTCGACGTGCAGCGCGATGACCTCCGCCGGGAGATCGTCGCCGCGCTCCGGATGCAGGAGCAATCCCGCCGTCAGCCGGTCCGCAGTCCGGCCCCCGTCGCGCGGGATCGCTGACGGGTCTCGCGGCGGGCGCGCAGCCCGCCACCGGCACGCGGGCGTCCATAGGCCCGAAGCGGTCCAATACGCGGCTCCAGCGCTCGCGAGATCCAGCATTCGCAGTCGTCCGGTCCGGAAGCACGCGGTATGCGCGCGATCATTCTGAGTGCGTGCTGCAGGATCTGGCTATTCGTTGATAGATCTCGGCCTCGATCGCCATATCAGATAATAGATTTTGCCGGCTATATTTACCTGTTCAAAAGGAAGTGTTCGTGTATATCTGCGCCTCTTCGTAACCCTCGCTGAAGCGGCGCGGCTCCTATGCGAATTTCACTCGGCCTCAAGCTCTCGGCAGTGATCGGATTGCTGGCCCTCGTGGCGATCGGCATCGCGGCCTTCGCCGTCCGGCAGTCGAACTGGGAGCAGGAGCGCGCCGCCGCGACGGACAGGATCTGGAATGCCGGGCTGCAGGCCGGTGCCCTGGGTCAGGCGATCGAGCACGCGGTGGTGCAGGCCACGGCCCTCTACACGGCGGAAGACACCGCGGAGGCACGGACACGCCTGTCGGCACTCCACGACGCCCTTGCGACGGTGGAGCAGGTGCGCGGACCCTTCCTCGCGGCGATGGAAGATCAGCTTCCCGAGGATCGGCGCCGGCGCTTCGATCTCTTCGTGAAGGAATTCATCGCCTACCAGACCGACACGGCCGAGCTGGGGCTGACGGTGTCGCCCAAGGCGGCCCTGATCCAGGCGACCGACGAGGCGACCGTGAAGAATCGGGAGCGCATGGTGGCCGAGATCGGCGCCCTTGGACGGGAGGTGCTGAGCCGCCTGAATGCCCGACGCGCCGGGGACGCCGTCGACCGGCGGCAGGCGCGGATCACCCTCGTGGTCGTGCCGGCGGTGGCGCTCGTGCTGGGGCTGCTCGCGGCGGTCTGGATCATCGTCACCCAGGTGCGGCGCCCCCTGCACCGTCTCAAGGATGGCATGACGGCGCTCGCCGCCAACGACCTCGGCCTTGTCATCCCGTTCACGCATCGGCGCGACGAGATCGGCGAGATGGCAGCCGCCATCGCGGCGTTCCAGACCGCTCTGATCGAGAAGCGCGGCTTGGACGCGGAGGCGCAGATGCGCCGTGACCGTGACCGGATCCGGGCGGAAGCCTTGGCGACGGCGACCCATGCCTTCGAGGCCGAGACGCATCGCGCGGTCGCCGATCTCGCCGGATCGGCCGAGGCGATGCAGGCGGCGGCCGACACGCTCACCGGCAATGCCGGCGCGATGGCGTCCGAGGCCGCCATCGTGGCGGGTGCCTCCAGCCAGAGTGCCGGTTTGGTCGACAACATCGCCAGCGCTGCCGAGGAACTCTCGGTCTCGGCCCGGGAGATCGAGGCCCGGGTGCGGCACACGAGCGAGATCGCTTCCTCCGCCCTCTCCGACACGCAGGGCCTGAAGGAGACGGTGATGAGCCTGTCGCAAGCGGCCGAGGAGATCGGCACGGTGGTCACGTTGATCCGCGAGGTGGCCGGGCAGACCAATCTGCTGGCGCTCAATGCGACGATCGAGGCCGCCCGGGCCGGTGTCGCCGGGCGCGGCTTCGCGGTGGTCGCCGCCGAGGTGAAGGCCCTGGCCGGCCAGACGGCGCTCGCCACCGACCGCATCACCGGGCAGGTCGGGGCGATCCAGGGGGCCGCAGGACGCACGGTCGGCGCGATCGGCACGATCGGCGAGACGATCGCCCGCATGAGCCTGATCGCCTCCGAAGTTGCGACGGCCACCGATCAGCAGGGCCAGGCCAGCCAGGAAATCGCGCGGGCGATCTCCAGCGCGGCCGCGGACGCCCGGAGGGTCTCGGAGAGCGTTGCCGGTGTTCAGGCCGCCGCCGCGTCCAACGAGGCGCAGGCCGGACAGGTGCGCGGTGGCGCCGTGCGGGTCACGTCCGGGGCGCACAGCCTGCAGAAGGCCATCGAGACCTTCACGACGCAGGTCCACAGCGCATGAGCGCGCGGCGACGCTCACGCCGGAGCATCACGGCGGGATCAGCCAGGAGAGGAAGAAGAAGGATGGAGGCCTCGCCCGGAATCGAACCGGGGTGCAAGGATTTGCAGTCCTCTGCGTAACCACTCCGCCACGAGGCCTTCCTGAACGGCGTTGCCATCCGGTCCGGAGCTTGGCGGACAGCTCCGGGTGCGCGTCTCTAGCAGAGGTCGGCCGTCGCAGGCAACGGTCCTGAGCCGCCGACGTGGCGGTTCCTGTCAGCTCTGCCAGACCCGGGGCATCGCGACGCCGCGATACTGCGCCACGAACCGGGCGATGAGGCCGCGCAACGGGCCGACGGCCTCCCCGAGGGCGCGGATCGCCAAGTGACCGTTCCAGGCACTCGCGGCTGCCTCTGTTCCGGGTGCGGCGGCCTCGGCCAGGAGGGCGCGGGCCTCCTCGAGGCGCGCCTCCGCGCCGGGGGCGATGTCGAGGACGGTCGCGCAGGCGCGCGCTCCCCCGCCCACCGCCGGACGGGCGAGGAGATCGCTGATCGGGCCGTCCAGCAGAAGATCGTCGGCGTAAGCGAGCCGGCCGCCGCGGCGAATGCGCCAGGAATCCGCGAACAGCCCGTCCGTGATCCGCTCGCCCCTGGCCGCTCGGCCGAAGGCGACCACCTCCACGGCGATCAGCGCTGCACCTTCGGCGAGATCGGCCGTGAATCGGCGGCGCACCCGGGCGCGGTCGAACAGGATGGTCTCCTGCGGCAGCCAGGCGAGGTGCGCGCCGGCCTCGAGAGCCAGGGTGTTGGCGATATGGCTTACGGGGCCGTCCGATCGGTAGATCTTCTCGGCTGCGGTGGTGGTCAGGACCAGTTCGGCGCCCGGATCGAGAGCGAGGTCGATGGCGAAGGTGTCGCCGCAGGCCACGCCGCCTGCGGTGTTGACCAGGACCGTTTCCAGCGCGCCCGTTCCCCGTGGAAATCGGAGCCGCGACGGGCCGGATTCGGCGAGATCGAGGATGCGCGTCGCTCCGCCCGGGTGGGTCGGGCCCACCCGCAGCCGGACGCGCCCGTCCGAGCGCTGGCGTGCCGGTGGGGCGCCGGTCGCCGCGGGGGGGCATGACGACGTGGGGAGGCGGTGGTCCATCAGCCGCGCCCGGCCGGCTCGATGGGGGCGGCCTCGACCGGCAGGGTGGGCCGGTCGAGAATGCGACGGCCGAACAGGCTCGCCACGAGCTCGACCAGCACCCGGGCGCTGCGCCCGCGCTCGTCGAGGAAGGGATTGAGCTCGACCACGTCGAGGGACTGCACCAGACCGGAATCGTGAAGCATCTCCATGATGAGATGCGCCTCCCGGAAGGTGGCGCCTCCCGGGACCGTGGTGCCGACGCCGGGCGCGATCGACGGGTCGAGGAAGTCGATGTCGAGGCTGACATGGAGATGCGCGCCCTGGCCCGCGACCCGGTCGAGCACCCGCCGGAGCGGCGCGACCACGCCGAATTCGTCGATCGTCCGCATGTCGGTGATGCCGACCCGCCGCGTCGTCACCAGCGCACGTTCGCCGGCATCGATCGATCGCAGCCCGAACAGGTGGACGTTGGCGGGGGACAATGGCTGCGGGACCGGCTCGGCGAACAGGCGTGGAAAGCCCGGCTCGCCGCACAGGGCGGCGAGCGGCATGCCGTGCACGTTCCCGGAGGGCGAGGTCGCCGGCGTGTTGAAGTCGGCATGGGCGTCGAGCCAGAGCACGAAGACGGATCGGCCATGCCGCGCACAGTGCCGCAACACGCCGTCGACGGAGCCCAGGGACAGGCTGTGATCGCCCCCGGCCGTCAACGGAAGCGACCCGGCATCGAGGGCGCCCTCGACGACCCGGGACAGGGCCCGCGTCCAGGCAGCGACGCCATCGAGCCCGCGCATCCCAGCGGGCCCCTCCGGGGCGACGTCGCCGCGATCCGTGACGCTATGGCCGAGTTCGCCGAGCGCGCGGACGAGCCCGGCCGTGCGCAGGGCCGCAGGTCCCATGAGGGCGCCGGGCTCGCTGGTTCCGACTTCGATCGGCGCGCCGATCAGCGCAATGCTGCGCGCCGCGTGGAGGCTGACTTCGCTGCTCATCCCGTCTCCATCGCCGTCACCATCGCCTTCACCATCGCCGTCTCGGCGCACCCGCGCTCCGCAGAGCCTCGGCCATCGGGTTCATAACCGGCCGCCGATGGCGGTTGCGAGACCGCATCCCGGGCTGGAAACGGATCCTGCGCGCGATGGACGCCCTGGCACACGCCCAACGATCAGGTCTCAGGGATCGACGTGTACCCGGCCGCCCTCGAAGACAAGTTCAGACGAGCAGGACAGCGAGGATCGCGGCCGAGAGGACGTAGGCGATCCACAGCAGCGCTGGACGTCGGGCCGTCAGAAACACGCGCAGGATCATGAACACCAACACCTGCCCGATCAGCAGCACGCAGACCTGTGCCTCGAAACGACCTGCCGCACGCCACCAGGATCGGTCCTCCGGCACCGCCCGCCCTTCCACCAAGAGGGTGCCGGCCGCGGCCAGCGCCAGCGTGAGCAAAGCGGCGACCGCGATGTGTCGCGGGACGCGGAAGCGCGGCCGCGCCGCCTGCCGCCGGTGCCAAGACGCGATCTCGACGGCATAGAAGCCGACGACGGGCGTCGCGAAGGCCGCGCCCACGATCGCGATCTTCGTCGGCAGCGGCATGGACGCCAATGCCCGACAGCGCGCGACACGGCTGACCCAGACGAGATGCGCGACGATCACACCCCCAAGCAGGACGATCGCGATCCAGAGGAGTCGCAGGACGCCGGCGAGGGCGTCGCTATTGATGAACATACCGTGCCTCCGCCGACGCGGCAGATGCGACCGAACTTACCGCCGCCAAGGGTCGCGCGGCAGCACCCGACTTGTCCAACCTCCGGATATCGGCTGCATCGTCGGCGGATGCTGCATCACAGCCCGAGATGGCGGGCTCACGAGCGGCCGAAGGCCCGCGCGGCGGGCCAGATCGCGGCGCGGTCTCGGGGATCCAGATCGCGCGTCCGGCCGCGCAGGGCGGTCGACTGTTGCCTTTCGACAGTCGCAAACCGTTCGTTCGCCTGCCCCCAGCGGCGGCCCAACCGTCGCGCATCGGATCACCGCCGGCCCGTGCGCATCCACGCCTTGGGTTCGGAGCCCGACCGGCACCGGGTCACCGTCAGATGGCCGAGTGATTACGAGGACGGTCCGTGGACATGACCGTGATGATCCGAGATTCCGGGAGCAGGAGAGCCAGCACGCGCGCCGGCCGGGTCCGCAATGCTGCAGACCCTCCGCCATGGCCGCAGGGCGGGTGACTATCGAAAACCGAAGGGGGCCCGTCCACAACTTGAATTCTTGGCAGAGCACGTTCTTTCAGGTTGTATAGTGCCAGTGCTCGATATCCGCGCGCTGCATCGATGTTTACGAGATTTTTATAAGAGTCGGGCCATTGGACTGGTTGGATCGCCGTCATTCAATAGTTCAGGGTCATCATGAAAACGCTTTCGCGGCTGAGCACGCGCCTTCCCGCGACGACCGTCGGCCTCGCGCTTCTGAGCGCCACCGCCATGGGTGGATTCAGCTGGTACTCGGCGCGGTCGGGCTTGATCACCGCGGCGCACGAGCGCCTCGAACTCGCCGCGGCGGCGCGGCGGGACGCGATCGAGCTGGTGGCGGACCGGATGCAGGCGGACTTCCAGGCGGTGGCGACCCATCCGCAGATCGTCTCGAATTTCACGGACCTGATCGAGAATCTCGACCCGGCGAAGCCCGACACCGCGAGCGTCATCGAGGCGTTCCAAGCGCCTCAGACGGCTGAGGCGCGGATCGCCCTCGACGGCAGCGGCATGACGTCGATGTATGCCCGGCGCCACGTCAAGGTCCAGGAAGTGGCCCACAAGCTCGTGGCCCAGCCCGGCTACGCCGACCTGATGTTCGTCGATAACAACGGCCGGATCGTCTACACCACGACCAAGGGCGCCGATTTCGCCAAATCGGTCTCGGAGGATGGCTTGGCGGGCTCGGCGCTCGCGCGGCTCGTCGAGCGTCTCAAGTCCGCCGATCCGGGCGCGGTTCTCTTCGAGGATTTCGCCGCCTACCCGGTGGATGGGACCCCGGCTGCCTTCATCGGCCGTGTCATGACCAAGCGGGCGAACGTCGCCATGGGCACGGCGCAGGCGGCCGAGCGGACCGGCTACATCGTTATGCGGGTCACGCCGACCCTGTTCGATCAAACGCTGTCCAAGCGGACCGGTCTCGGCGAGACCGGGCAGATCCTGGCGGTCGGGACAGACGGCCTGTTGCGCAGCAATCCACCGCTGAACCCAGCTCTGCATGCGGGTGCAGGCCTCGCCGGAATCGGCCTGGCCGCCGACCGGGTCAAGGTCGGCGGTCCGGTCGATTTCACGGCCGAGAACGGCGCACACATGGCGGCCGCCTCGCCGGTGACGGTCCTCGGCGCGCCCTGGACCGTGCTGGCTGAGCAGACCCAGGCGGAGGCGATCAATGCCGTGCAGGCCCTGTCTCGGACGCTGATCCTGACCGGTCTCATCGTCCTGGCCGTCACCGCGGTGCTCGGCCTGCTGCTCGCGCGCTCGATCGTGTCGCCGCTGGGAGCCCTGACCCGCGCGCTGAAGGCCCTCGCCGACCGCCAGGCCCTGACCGACGTTCCCGGCAGCAAGAGGCGGGACGAGATCGGCGACATCGCCCGCGCGGTCGTCACCATCCGCGACATGTCGCTTGAGGATGCCGCCCAGCAGCTTCAGACGACCGAGGCCGCGCGTCTGCGCGAGGAGCAGAGCCGCCGCGCCATGCTGAAAGATCTCGCCGACGGCTTCGAACGCTCGGTCGGGGCCATCGTCGAGGGCCTGACGGGGGCCGTCACGGAGCTTCAGGGAGCCTCGGGTACCATGCGGAGTGCGGTCGCGGGCACGTCCGAACGCTCGACCAGCGTCGCCAGTGCCGCCCAGCAGACCTCCGAGAACGTCAACACCGTTGCGGCCGCGGCCGAGGAACTCGGCGCCACCGTGCAGGAGATCGGCCGCCAGGTCGAGCAGGCGGCCGGGATGTCGGCGACGGCCGTCGGTGAGGCGCGTCGGGCCGAGCAGACCATGACGGAGCTGGCCGCCGCAGCGACGCGGATCGGCGACGTCGTCGGGATGGTCTCGACGATTGCCGGTCAGACCAATCTGCTGGCCCTGAACGCCACGATCGAGGCGGCCCGGGCCGGCGAGGCCGGGCGCGGCTTCGCGGTGGTCGCCTCCGAGGTCAAGGAACTCGCCGCCCAGACCAGCCGGGCCACCGAGGAGATCAGCCGGCAGGTCGCGGCGATCCAGACCGTCACCGGCGATGCGGCCGGTGCGATCCAGGGAGTCACGGCTCAGATCGAGGCGATGAACCACGTGTCGACCAGCATCGCGGCTGCGGTGGATCAGCAGGGCGTCACCACGCAGGACATCGTCCGCAGCATGGGCCAGGCGTCCGCCGGCACCGGCACGATGACCGTCGAGATCGCCGAGGTCGCCCGGGTCGCGGGCGATGCGGGTCAGGCCGCGGCTTCGGTTGCTCAGGCGTCCGATGCCCTGGCGACGCGCTCGGAGCAGCTCCGCGCCGAGGTGGCGCAGTTCCTGCGCAACGTGCGGGCCGCGTAGACCGGACGAGACCCGAGGCGGCCTCAGGCCGCCTCGGCCGGACGCGGCACGGGCTTCTGCGCCGCGCGCCCCGCGAAGGCCTGTGCGGCCAGGGGCAGTTCGATCGCGGCGCAGAGCCCGCCCCCGGGGCGATTTTCCAGCTGCAGGCGCCCGTTATGGGCCTCGACGATCGCCTGCACGATCGACAGGCCGAGTCCGAAGCCGCTGGCCTCGTTGAGATTGCGGGCCCGGTCGCCGCGCACGAAGGGCTGGAGCATGGCCTCCCGCTCCGCCTCGGGAATCCCGGGGCCCGAATCCAGGATGCAGACCCGGACACCGCGCTCGGACGCTTCCATCTGGACTTCGGCGCGGCCGCCGTACTTCACGGCGTTGTCCACGAGGTTGGTCACCGCCCGCTGGAGTTCCTCGGGCCTTCCTTGGACCAGGACGTGCCGGCTGCGGCTGACGCTGACCGGGGATCCGAAATCCGAGAAGTCGTCGCAGACCGTCTGGACCACCGATGCGAGGTCCACGAGGCTGTGGCTGTTCGCATCCCGGATCTGGCCGTCGCGCACGAAGGAGAGCGCCGCCTCGACGAGGCCGTTCATCTGGTCGAGGTCGCGCAGGGTGGAGGCGCGGGCGTGCTCGTCCTCGATGAACTCGGCGCGCAGGCGGAGCCGGGTGATCGGCGTGCGCAGGTCATGGCTGATCGCCGCCAGCATCTGCGTCCGGTCGTCGATCAGGCGGCGCACCCGCGACCGCATCCGATCCAGCGCCCGGGATACGGCGAGCACCTCGCGCGGGCCCGCCTCCGGCAGCGCCACGTGGTCGTCGCGGGCGCCGAACGCCTCGGCGGCACCGGCGAGCCGCTTCAGCGGCGCCGTGAGGGCGCGGGTGGCCCAGACGCAGAGCAGCGCCAGGGTCAGCGCCAGGAAGACGACGGTGAAGATCAGCGCACCCTGGCGGGGCCCACGGAGGGGATCGTTCGGCAGCGTCGCCTGGAGCCGCGCGCCCGCCGGCGTGACGATGCCGATATGCAGCCGCGCGTCCGACCGCTCCCCGTCCGGATCGGCCGCGGAGAGGTCGGTGATCGTCACCGGCCGGCCGGCGCCGTTGCGCAGCCGCCGGATCACCGGCAGGTCGGGCGGCGACGTCGCCCCCGGCAATACGGTGCCGTCCCAGGGCTCGACATGGATCAGCGGCAGGCTGCGACCGCTCGCGAGCAGGGCCGGCCGCGCCGCCGGATCGGCGGCGTCCAGCAGTCTCACCAGCACTCCGAGGCGGCTCGCGGCCACACCCGGCAGCGTGTCGGGGTTCTGCGATTCGTGCAGAATCAGGAATGCCGCGGTGGCGACCACATGGGCGACCGCGATGCCGGCGACCACGAGCAGCGCGATCTGGCCCGCGATGGTCTTCGGACGCAGCCGCGCGCGAAGACGGCGCAGACCGCTCATGACCGCGTGACCTCCGGCGTGAACAGATAACCGCCCGACCGGATCGTGCGGATGAATTCCGGATTGCGGGTGTCGCGCTCGATCTTCTGACGGATCCGGGAGATCAGCACGTCGATGCTGCGTTCGAACGGGCCGGCGGAGCGGCCCTGCGTGAGGTCGAGGAGCTGGTCCCGCGACAGAACCCGCCCGGGCCTGAGGCAGAGGGCGTGCAGGAGATCGAACTCCGCCCCGGTGATCGAGATGCGGGCGCCCTCGGGGGACAGAACCTGGCGCAGGGACACGTCGAGCGTCCAGCCCGAGAAATGCAGCCGCCGCCGCTCGTCCGCGTCGGGGGCCTCGGCCGCGACCCGCCGCAGGATCGCGCGGATGCGAGCGAGCAGCTCCCGCGGGTTGAACGGCTTGGCGAGGTAATCGTCGGCGCCGAGCTCCAGGCCGAGGATCCGGTCCACCTCCTCGGATTTCGCCGTCAGGATCAGGATCGGGATCTGCGACGTGCCGCGCAGGCGCTTGCACAGGCTCAGTCCGTCCTCGCCGGGAAGCATCAGGTCGAGGACGATCAGGTCGATCCGCGCTTCCGCAAGGACCCGGTCCATCTCGGCCCCGTCACCCGCCAGCGTGACCCGGCAATCGTTGCCGCGCAGGTAGCGCGCGATCAGGGCCGAGATCTCTCGATCGTCCTCGACCACGAGGATGTGGGGTGTTGCGGGTGCGTTCATCGCGAAGGAATCGGTCAGCGGTTCGGCCTGCATCATCAGGCTATTATGGCCCGATCCGCCGATTATTCGAAGGTGGGCGACGGAACCAATTTGTAAGCGCGTGTTTCCCGCACGGGCCTCAACTGAGTTGCCACATGGCGTCAAACCATACGGGGGTAACGATGACCGGATCCGAGGATCGGAAGGACCTGATCGCGCCGCAGCCGCCGGAACTCGCCTCGCCCTGGCGGACCGAGGCCCGGGCGGCGCTTCAGGCCGAGGCCCGCGCCTTCGCGCGCGACACGGTGCTGCCGATGGCCGACACGCTCGACCGGCAGAAGGCCGAGATGCCGCGTACGCTCATCGACGCCATGGCCGCGAAGGGCTGGTTCGGCATCACGATCCCCGCAGAGCACGGCGGCCTGGGCCTCGGCGTGTTCGAGTACTGCCTCGTCTCGGAGGAACTGGCGCGGGCGTGGCTCTCCGTGGGCAGCATCCTGGCGCGCGGCCAGGGCCTGGGCACCCAGACCCTCGACGCGGAGCGCCGGGCGGAGCTGCTTCGCCGTTCGGCCCGGGGACAATGGATCGGCTCGATCTCCCTGTCGGAGCCCAATGCCGGCTCCGACCTCGCCGGCGTGCAGACCCGGGCGGTGCGGGACGGCGACCTCTGGCGGCTCACCGGCACCAAGCGCTGGGCCGGCTTCGCAAAGGGCGCCGATTTCATCGAGGTCCTCGCGCGCACCCGCGACCCGGAGCCCGGGGAATCGCGCTCCGCCGGCCTGGAGCCCTTTCTGGTGCTCAAGGAACGCGACAGCTTCCCGCCCGGCGTGACCGGGAGGGTGATCGACAAGATCGGCTACCACGGCTTCCAGACCTTCGAACTGACCCTCGAGGACGTGTGCGTGCCCGAGAGCGACCGGCTCACCGGACTCTACGGCGACCAGGGAGCGGACGCGGATTCCGGCGGCTTCGCCGCGGTGCAGCGCGGCCTCAACATCGCCCGGGTCCACACGGCGGCCCGGGCCGTCGGCGTCGCCCGGGCGGCGGTCGAGGATTGCCAGAGCTATCTTCAGGAGCGGGTCCAGTTCGGCCACCCGATCGGCGATTTCCAGGCGCTGCGCTTCGCCCTTGCCGACATGGCGGCCGAGGTCGCGCAGGCGCGGGCCTTCTGGCATCAGGTCGCCCACCTCCTCGACCAGGGCGAGGCCGCCGAGAGCGAATCGGCGATGGTGAAGCTCCTGGCCACCGAGATGGCGGTGCGGGTCACCAACCAGGCGATGCAGCTGCATGGCGGCAACGGCTACACCACCGAGCGTCGGGTCGAGCGCTACTGGCGCGACGCGCGGCTGACCACGATCTTCGAGGGCACGAGCGAGATCCAGCGCCGGATCATCAGCGACCGGATGCTGCCCCGGCCGGCGGCCTGATCGCTCGTGCGGCGAATCGTCGAGCGGGACTCCCCGCCCGGCGTACTCCGGCTACCTCAGGACTCTGTACTGCCCGGCGGACCGGGTGCCGCCAGCCGGAAGCCCTGTGTCGAAGCCCATCAGCGATTACGCCCTCATCGGTGACACCCATTCCTGCGCGCTGATCGCCCGCGACGGATCGATCGACTGGCTGTGCTGGCCACGTCACGATTCGCCGGCCCTGTTCGTGAAGCTCCTCGACGACGACACGGGTGGCTCGTGCAGCGTCGCATTCGACGGGCCGACCGAGGCCGCGCGCCGCTACCTGCCCGACACCAACATCCTGGAGACCACCTTCACGACGGCGACCGGCCGGGCGCGCCTCGTCGACCTGATGCCGGTCAACCCGCCGAGCCCGGAGCCCGACGAGGGCCCGGACGGCGAGAGCGAGAGCCGGCTGATCCGGCTGCTCACCTGCGAGCAGGGCCGGGTGACGGGCGCGTTCCGGGTGCGGCCGACCTTCGATTATGCGCGACGCCCCTGCACGCCCCTGATGGCGGGCGGATCCGTCCTGTTCGAGGCCGGAGACTGGCGTCTGCGCGTCAACGCGCAGCCCTGTCCCACCCTCGACGGGGATGCCGCCGAAGTGCGGTTCAGCCTGTCGGCGGGAGAGACCGCCTATCTGGTCCTGACCCATGGCGAGGATCAGGACGAGGCCTGCATCGAGGATTACGCCGGCGCCCGACGCCGTCTGGAGACCACCGCCGATTACTGGCGTCGCTGGTGCGCCCGCAGCACCTATCGCGGCGCCTACCGGGAGGCGGTGATGCGGTCCGCCCTGTGCCTGAAGCTGCTGACCTACTCGCCCTCGGGCGGGATCGTGGCAGCGGCCACCGCCGGTCTGCCCGAGGCGGTGCCGGGCAACCGCAACTACGACTACCGGTTCACCTGGATGCGGGACGCCGCCTTCACGGTCACCGCCTTCGTGATGCTGGGCTACGTCCGCGAGGCGTCCGAATTCCTGCGCTTCCTGCGCGAGCGCGACGGCACCTACGGGCGGGAGACCCGGCTGATGTACGGCATCGCCGACGGCATGCCGCCGGAGGAGGAGCTGAGCCATCTCGCGGGCTGGAACGGCGTGCGGCCGGTGGTGATCGGCAACGTCGCCGAGGCTCAGGATCAGCACGACATCTACGGCGAGCTGCTCCGGGCGCTGTGCATCTTCCTTGAGGCGGTGGACTACGACCCGCCCGAGAAGGTCAACGACCGCCTGCCGGAGGTGCTGCACAACCTCACCGCCCGCGCCATCCGTCACCGCCACGATGCGGATCACGGCATCTGGGAGCTGCGCACCGGGCCGCGACAGCAGGTCCACACCAAGGCGATGATCTGGGTGGCCCTGAGGGACGCCGCCCGGATCGCCCGCAACATCGCGGGCGTGGCCGCGGAGACGATTGCCGAATGGGAGCGAATCGCTGCCGAGATCCGGGCGGAGTATCTCGAACAGGGCTGGAACGCGGAGAAGCAGGCCTATGTCGGCGCCTACGGCTCGCATCATCTCGATGCCGCGGTGTTGCGCGCGGCCCTGTTCGGCGCCCTCGATCCGACGGAGCCGCGCATGCGGGCGACCCTCGCGGCGGTCGAGCGGGAACTCGGTGTCGGCGACCTGATCTATCGCTACCGCATGGAGGACGGCCTGGAGGGGGACGAGGGCACCTTCACGGCCTGCGCCTTCTGGCGGGTCGGCTGTCTCGCTCTCGGCGGACGGGCGGCCGAGGCCAAGGCCGCTTTCGAGCGGCTGATCGCCCGGGCCAACGATGTCGGGCTGCTCGCGGAGGAGATCGATCCGGCCACAGGTGCGCAGCGCGGGAACATGCCGCAGGGCTTCTCCCACATGGCCCTGATCAACGCGGCGCTGCGGCTTGAGAGCAGCATCGCGCGCTTCGGCGCCGACGATGGTGCGGATGCCATGGCCTCGGCGGCGGAATAGGGATCCGGATCTGCGATGGCACCTACCCGTTGGGCCGGGGCTTCCTCTCAACTTCCGCGTATGGGCGCGGATCGCGCTGGTGCCCCGCCGGCCTAACGCCGCCGCGGACACGCCTCGCAATGTAGCCTCTCCCTGCCCTCGGGAGAGACGTGATGTCACGCGAAGGCATTCGGCGGTGGATCGCGGCGGTTCGCCACGCGATGGACAGCGGCCGCGTCGGCCGGCAGAGCAGCCCTAGCCAGAACCACAGCCGCATCAGCAGGTCTCCAATGGCGCCCCTGATCGGGCGCCTCCGGGCCCAGCGCACGGTCCCCTCGAACTTCGGGACATCTGGGCCGTTCCTGTGCCGCAGCACGCAGCACGCAGCACGGACACTTGTATGACCAGCACCACCATGGCCTTCGCCGGCGTCCTGAGCATCGTTCTGGCCGGCCCTGCCGTTGCCCAGGTGGTCACAGGAGGCGCCGGGAACACCGGTGTCGCCCCACCCGCGACGGTCGGCGGCGTCCCCCCCGGCACCCGGGATCTGGGCCCCAGCCCGATCACACGGGGGAACGAAGCCAATCCCAGCAACTCCTCGGTGCCGGGCACGACGCCAGATGTGAACATCGGCGGCACGCCCACCAGCGGGCCGCCCGGTACCGGGGGGACATCCGGCGGCCCATCGCTCGGTCGATAGCGGTGGGTGTTATTCCCGCTGCTGACCAGCAGATCTGTGAGGTGAAGGTGGGCGAGGCGTGGACGCCGGTCAGCCTCGCGGAGGCACGCGGATTGTACACGATGACCCCGAAGCGATGCCCGGCCTGCCATGGCCAAGTGATCGTTGCCGGGAGCTACACCGGTACCGGTCGTTTGAAGCTACAGCACCGCCGCGCGCATACCGGCTGCCCCCTGAGGCCTCAGGGCTATGTTGGGACGCCGTCACCGCACCCCCAGGCGCTGACCTGACGGCCAAGCCTCGGCCGCTCGCGCCTGTCACGGCATAAACCGGCCTTCCGGGACAAAGGCGAACCGGGACCACCCAGGCTCGGCGCTGCAATTCGGCCGGTCCTCGGCATGTCGAAAAGAGACGTCTCGCTTTCCGAGATGGCCGGGCCGATGTCCGCGCTCGTGAGCCTGTGGGCTGACGCATGGCCAATCGCGCCGGCTGGCTTGGCTCCGGGGTCATGGTACCGGGTCGGCGATGCCGTAAATGGGTACGGCCTCTCTCGGACAGGGACCACCACATGATCCGTCGTCTGTCTATCGCGCTCGCGGCGTCCAGCCTTCTCGCCGTGCCAGCCCTCGGACTCGATACCTCCAAGTCTCCGTCCGGCGTCTTCAAGAGCCTGGAGATCGGCGCTCAGCGTCTGAACGGTACGCAATCTCTTGCCGTCGACCCGATCGATAATCCGACCGGAATCAATCAATCTTCATCCTACGGAGAGGCATATTCGGCCTTCGAGAACAAAATGGAAATGATGCACCTTTGGAACTGTTACGCCACCAAAGGAGGGACGCATACGCATCCGCCCGATAGCTACTTCGTGAGCAAGGTGTGTGGCACTTTCGCGATGAAGCAGCGCGTCGGCTCCGGTCCGGCCTATGCCTTCAATACCATCCTCGGTATTGACCCCGGCGTTGGCGCACATGACAGCATTGGCCTGGAGGTCGACGTCAACAACCACAATATGGATTATGGAGTGCGCGGGCCGGGTGGCGAGAGCGGTGCAGTCGGTGCGGGGATCTACGTCTCGGGCAATGGTTCGAAAGCGCTCGGCTCGGGCCTGCTGATCAACTTGGCGCAGGGTCAGTTCAAGCTTCGCCGCGGCATCAGCATATATAACGGCACCGTAGCGACGAACACCTACGAAGACCTGACGAACTCCGGTGGATCCGGCATTTATCTCGGTGGCACAAAGATTTTTGGCATCGATATGGGCGCGATGATCGCGCGATCCGCTGCGCTGCATTTTGCCAGCGCTCACTCCATCGCATGGCGCAACAATGCCAACACAGCCGATCTTAACCTGATCGGAAAAGACACCTCGGATCAGTTGATGCTCGGATATGGCAAGACGACCCGGATACAGGCTGCGGCCGATACCAACCTGCTGATGCGGGGGCCCGTGAGCCTTGCCGGTGGCTCTTCGATCACGTCGGCCAATGACGCGAACAGCGCTCTCAAGCAGCTGGAAATCGTGGCTTCAACTGTGCAAATTAGCTCGCCTTTGACGACCGCCGGGGCCGTCACCGCACCCGCATACAACACGTCGACCGCGGCCGGTGTTTCATGCGCAGCCGGAACGGTCAGCCTCTCCACGCTCGTCGTGACGAACGGCATCATCACGCACTGCTAGATCGGGCCCCTCCCCGCCCTCCTCGCCAACCTGCCGCGGTCGACATGGCGGCGGCTTCCGAATGGCTGACCGCTCGTCGTCCTGCGCCGCCAGGAAGCCCGATTGTTCGGCCCGGGACACTGCTCTCGGCGATCGCCGCGGTGCTGCACGTGATCCTGAAGAGGGTAGCCGATGGCGTCGTGCCAGAGGGCTAGGGGAACGGGGCGGGCTGATCGATGGCGGTCGCGATCCGGATCGCCGGGCAGATCCGCGTCACCAAGCCCGACCCGAAGCCCGACATCCAAATCATGCCCGAACCGGGCGTACGACGCGCTGCACGCCGCTACCCGGCCGCAGAGCCTCGGGGCTGAAGATCCGGATCCATCCCGGCGGGCCCCTGGTGGGGTGGGCATCGGCTTCTTGGTCGCCGGGTGGGCCGTGGATGAGCAGCGACCGCCGCCTGGCCGACATTCGGTCGCCAATGCCCGCGCCCGCGCCCTGGCTTCAGCTGCAGGGCCGATCGTCGTTCCTGGAAGAGAATTAGCGGGCCCCGAGGCCGAAGCCTCGGGTTCTGTTGCTAGGCGTGCCCACGCCCCGGAAGATTACGCCGCGAGGCGCATCTCCATGCCGACGTTGTCGTTGGCATTTAGAGTTTTGGTCAGGTGCTCGGAACGAGGGTTGCCCGCGCCGAACCGGTCGAGTCCTTACCGAAAGCCGCATCTTACCCTGCCGAGGCAGGGCAGAACTCGCGATCCCTTTACCGTCCAGTCGAACCTGTTTCGCCCCCAGCAGAAGCACCCTGGCAGCGCGCTGTCCGCAACGCCGGACGCTCGCCCTCACCCCCGTGCGGTATCCGGGGCAGGATGCTTCTGGTGGAGGCGCCGGGTACCGCCCCCGGGTCCTGAAACGTTATTATGAACCGGTCATCAACCTCGCGGACACCTTACGCAGAAAGCGGCGCTCAGGTCTACTGGCCCACCGCCTGCCCTGGCCGGACGGCTCTGCCCTGACGTCTCAGTCCCCTGGCTCGACCGCGAACGGCGGGTCTGACCGGAACCGCCCCGGCCGGCCGTGCGTAGACGGGCCTCTAATCCTCAGCACGACCCGCCTTGAACCGCCCGGCTCCGGCCGCGGCGGTTTTTTCGTCTCCGCATTACGGCATCTCTGCGACCTGAAACGTGCTCTGTATCGGCCACCGAAGCTTGACGCTTCCGACGATTACCTCGTCTCGTGAGATCAATCGGTACTCAGGAATTGTCTGAGGCCACACCGCAGGATCTGCCGAGATATGTAGCCCGTCAATCAAGAAAGTGTACAGCCCTTTTCCAGAAGCGTGATCGTTAAATTCGATATAGAAATCGGTATTAAGTCCTGCACGACCAATCAGTTGCTTTAGGACATCTACCGCTTTTACAATCTCTGCCGCAATATTGCTCATCCTAGCCTCCGCTAGGTTCTCATAACGCAACCTCAGGTAAGTGTCTATTGGCCGGGGCGATTAAAATGACACGTGACGGGCCGCGTTGCCCGGCCGTCACATCATTTGTCTCTATTACAACGGCAATACGGGCTTAATGTCAGATACCGTACATTCAACTTGGCCTTGAGCCCCGCCGGCACCGCCGCGCGGGGCTTTTTCGTGCTCAGACGTCCGGCCCCCAGACCTTCACTTGCGATCCGAACACGTGCTTGAAGTGCTCGCTGACCTCGCGCAGCGGCACAGCGATGACGATGGAATGATCCGCGCTGAAATGGACGACCGTCGTGTCCTTCGGGCCGGACTCGATGAGCCGAACCTGGTGCGGGTTGATCTCGGCAACGCCGGAGCCGTCAGCGAGCGTGTAGATGTTAGAGCGGATACCGATAGTTTCCTTCATCGCAGACCTCAGGTTGGCAAACGGGCGGGCCTTCTGCTCCAACCCGCGCCAGGGATCGAGGCCGCGCCGCGCGCGCCCTACGCTTAGCCGCATCAATCTCGGCGAGGTGCTCGCGGCCGGCTTCGATGATGAACCACGCTGGGACCTTGCGCCCTGGTCCGCGCACGGCCGAGACACGACGAGCCCGAGCTTCCGAAGGATCGGCATCACTGGCGGATAGGCCTCGTGCCGCAGTCCCTGCGGATAGAGCAGGCAAGAGCGGAGGGCGGCGAGCTGGCGGCCGCGGACCGGCGCGATCGGTTCGGAAGGCATCGGTGGGGAGCACTCAGCGTCGAGTTGCCTACCGGCTCGCCCTGCTTATTATGTGCTTACCCGGGAGCCCCGTCACTAATCGCCGGAGGGGCTAAATCTTGGTGGGCGCACTAGGGTTCGAACCTAGGACCCGCTGATTAAGAGTCAGCTGCTCTACCAACTGAGCTATGCGCCCGATCGCGTCTGCGACCGCCCGGTGGCCACCAAGTCCGTCCGGGGTGACGGGCTGATACCAACGCGGCCGGGGGGTGTCCACCCCCCGCCGCAGCTTTTTCTCATTCCGCCGCCGCATGCTGTGCATGCACGCGCACCGAATGGGCCGAGAGCTTGTTCAGCGCCGAGAGATACGCCTTCGCGGACGCGACCAGCGTGTCGGGATCGGCACCGCGGGCCGTGACGCTGCGCTCGCCGTCCCGCAGGCGCACCGAGACCTCGGCCTGGGCATCCGTGCCGCCGGTCACGGCATGGACCTGATAGAGTTCCAGCTGCGCCTGATGCGGGACCAGCGCCGAGATCGCGTTGAACACCGCATCCACCGGCCCGTTGCCGTCCGCCTCCTCGATCCGCGTGCCGGCCTCGTCGGCGATGCGCAAGGTCGCGCGCTGCGGCCCGCGGGTGCCGGCGATCACCGACAGGGAGACCAGCCGGATGCGGTCGTGGGCCGTGGCGAGGTTCTCGTCGACCAGCGCCTCGATATCCTCGTCGTAGACGTTCTTCTTGCGGTCGGCCAAAGCCTTGAACCGGTCGAAGGCGTCCTGGAACTGGTTGTCCGACAGGTGCAGGCCGAGATCCTCCAGCTTGGAGCGGAACGCCGCCCGGCCCGAGTGCTTGCCCATCACCAGGGAGGTCTTGGTCAGCCCCACCGAGGCCGGCGTCATGATCTCGTAGGTCTCGGCGTTCTTGAGCATGCCGTCCTGGTGGATGCCGCTCTCGTGGGCGAAGGCGTTGCGGCCGACGATCGCCTTGTTGAACTGCACCGGGAAGTTCGTGGCGTGGCTCACGAGCTTCGAGGCGCGGGTCAGCATGGTCGATTCGACCCCCGTCTCGTAGGGCAGCACGTCCGCGCGGGTGCGCAGGGCCATCACGATCTCTTCCAACGCCGCGTTGCCGGCCCGCTCCCCGATGCCGTTGATCGTGCACTCGACCTGCCGGGCGCCCCCCTCGATGCCCGCCAGGGAGTTGGCGATCGCGAGACCCAGGTCGTTGTGGCAATGGACCGAGAACACCGCCTTGTCGGCGTTCGGCACGCGCTCACGCACATTCGCGAACATGTCGCGGTACTCGGAGGGCGTGGCGTAGCCCACCGTGTCGGGGAGATTGATCGTCGTGGCGCCGGCCTTGATCGCCGCCTCGACGCAGCGGCACAGATAGTCGAGGGGCGTGCGCGTCGCGTCCATGGCCGACCATTCCACGTCCTCCACGAGGTCGCGGGCCTGGGCCACGGTCTTCAGGATGATCTCGACGACCTCGTCCTGGCTCTTGCGCATCTGGTGCGCGAGGTGGATCGGCGAGGTCGACACGAAGGTGTGGATCCGCGCCCGCTGGGCGTGGCGCACCGCCTCGCCGGCCCGGGCGATGTCGGCGGGAATCGCGCGGGCGAGCCCCGCGATGGTGGCGCGCTTGGTCCGCCGGGCGATCTCCGACACGGCCTCGAAATCGCCGTTCGACGCGATGGGAAAGCCGGCCTCGATGATGTCGACGCCCATCGTATCGAGCAGCTCGGCCACCGCGAGCTTCTCGTCGAAGGTCATGGTGGCGCCGGGGCATTGCTCGCCGTCGCGCAGCGTGGTGTCGAAGATCACGATGCGGTCGCGGGCGGAGGTGGTGTTCGTCGTGGTCATGGCATTACCCTGTCGCGGGCCGCCCGGCTCGAGATGGCGCGGCGCGGCGTGGTGCCCTCGCGGGCGGATTCGCGAATGGAAGAACTCCCCTGAAGGCCCAGGCGCGCGCCCGGACGGCCCTCAGGGGCGGGTAAGCAGAAGCGGAAGAGCAAGCCCGGCGCGGCGCGCGCGCGACCGCGGCGCCGTCATGGCGGCGCGGGCGATCTCGGGCGCTGAGCCGGCTCTGGCCAAGGCTCGTCTCTCCTGTCGGCGACCCACGCGGGATGGTCTCACGGCGCGGTGCAGCCCGTAGGTATCCCCGGAACGGCCGGAACACAAGCGAGGCGCCGCGCACCCGGTGGATCAGGAGGTGCAGGCACAGTCCGGAACCCGTACGGCCGGCGGATCCGCGAGAACCGCCGCCGCCAGATCGTCGTAGAACAGCATCTGTCCGGCGGCCCAGTCTTCGAATTCCGCCAGCACTGTCGGATCGAAAAAGGTCAGGCGGCTGTCGGCGATCCGGATCCATCCGGCCGCCTCCGCCTCGGCGAGCAGGTTGCCGACATGCGCCCGGGACACGTCCAGCCGCTCGGCGAGGCCGCGCAGGCTGAGCGGCGCGGCCGGCGGCGCCCCGGGAATCGTGGCGGCGTAGTGGGCGCCGACGAGGGCGGCGAGCAGCGGGTAGCCGCAATCCCGGCCGGCGAAATGCAGCACCCGGGGGAACGGCGCGATAAGCGTCCCGTGCCGCAGCACATGGGCCGCCGACCGGCGGACGAGTTCCCCGAGCCGGCCGGGGCCGTCGAGTCCTGCCGCGCGGCCCGGATCGCGACCCGCGACGGCGTCCATGGCGACGACGAACAGGCGCCCGGAGCGGCCGATCTCGGTCACCAGGGCCGGCGAAGCCTGCAGGCATTTCACGCGTGCATCATCCGGATCCGCCACCGCCGTGACGAACCGCCCGGCCTTCAGGGTCGACACGAAACCGGCCGTCTGCCGGTGGCTCAGTCCGACCATCGCCTGGAGCGCCGTCAGGGTCGGACGGGGGCCGCCATGGTGGCGCCACGCGTAGTCGTTGTGGATCAGCATGAACGAGACCACGTAGCGCCCGATCTGATTGAGCAGCTTGTGACTCGGCCAAACAATCTGCGACGGCTCGATCATCCCCTGGCAGTAACCGGCGACCGCCCGACGGAAATCGCGCTCGGACCGAAGTAGAGCGATACGGTCCCGAAAATGATCGTCCAACATCCGCGCCTCGCAGCAGCTGGATCCATGCCTTCGGGATGCCCGGCGCAGCCCCTTCGGTCCAGTATTTCCTGCAAAGTTTGGACTCGGCGGTGAAGATCCGCAGGGGATACGATCCGGAGTGCTCGGCCCGCTGCTGCCGGGACGAGCGGCTCGCCGGGCTCGGCCGGCAAGGACGACGAAGGGGACCGCCAAGCGTGTGCGATCTGCATCGACCCTCCCTCTCACGGCGACTCTCACGGCGCGGCCTGTTGACGGCCGTCGCCGTCGGCACCCTGGCCGGCGCGTCCGCACCGCCGTTTCGCGCCGAAGCAGCTTCCGACGGGGCCCGGTCGAAGGCCATCACGCCCGAGGAGGCTCTGGCTCGGCTGCTCGACGGCAACGGCCGCTACGCGGCCAACGCGCCCGCCAACAGGGATTTTTCGGCCGGTCGTGCGGCGCGGGCCGCGGCTCAGCATCCGATCGCATGCATCGTCGGCTGCGCCGATGCCCGGGTCGCCCCGGACTTCATCTTCGACCAGGGACCGGGCGACCTGTTCGTCGTCCGCGTCGCCGGCAACTTCGTCAACACCGACGGCCTCGCCAGCCTCGAATACGGCGTGTCCGTCCTGGGCGCCCCGTTGATCCTGGTCCTCGGCCATTCCGAATGCGGGGCCGTGAAGGCGACGATCAACGTCATGCGGACCAAGGCCGTGCTTCCCGGCCATCTCCCGGTGCTGGTCGACGCGATTCGGCCCGCGGTCGATCTGGCCGCGAAGGCGCGGGCGCAGGATCCCCTCGCCGAGGCCATCGCCCAGAACGTCCGGCACACCGTCGGACGGCTGGAGCAGTCCGGGCCGATCATCGCGGAGGCCGTCGCCGCCCAGCGGGTGAAGGTCGTGGGCGGCTTCTACGACATCGCCACCGGCAAGGTCGCGCTCCTCTGAGAGGACGGACGCGCATCGACGATCGGGCCGGCGCCTTGCCAATGACGGGCCAGCCTCGATAAAGCCCGCCGGCACGTCGAGACCAACCCGCGAGACCGTCATGGCCAGCTACAAGCTCCTGCTCCTCCCCGGCGACGGGATCGGTCCGGAGGTGGCGGCCGGCATGCAGGTCGTGCTCGAGGCGCTCAAGGAGACCGGTCTCGCGACCTTCGAGACCGAGACCGACCTCGTCGGCGGCTGCGCGCTGGATGCCCATGGCAGCCCGCTCGCCGACGCGACCCTGCAGCGCGCCAAGGATGCGGACGCGATCCTGCTCGGCGCGGTCGGTGGGCCGAAATGGGCCGGCGTCGCCTACGAGAACCGCCCGGAGGCCGGCCTGCTGCGCCTGCGCAAGGAACTCGACCTCTTCGCCAACCTCCGTCCGGCGATCTGCTACCCGGCCCTGGCCGAAGCCTCGGCCCTGAAGAGGGAACTGGTCGAGGGCCTCGACATCATGATCGTCCGGGAGCTCACCGGCGGCGTCTATTTCGGCGAGCCGAAGGAGATCACCGTTCTGGAGGACGGCTCCAAGCGGGCGGTGGATACCCAGGTCTACACCACGGCCGAGATCGAGCGGATCGCCCATGTGGCCTTCGACCTCGCGGGCAAGCGCTCGGGACGGGTCGCCTCCGCCGAGAAGCACAACGTGATGAAGTCCGGTGTCCTCTGGAAGGAGGTCGTCACCAAGGTCCATGCGGAGCACTATGCCGACCTCCAGCTGGAGCACATCCTGGCCGACAACTGCGCCATGCAGCTGGTGCGCCGGCCGAAGCAGTTCGACGTGCTGGTGACCGACAACCTGTTCGGCGACGTGCTCTCCGACATCGCCGCCATGCTCACCGGCTCCCTCGGCATGCTGCCCTCCGCCTCGCTCGGCGCGGTCGATGCGGGCGGCCTGCGGCGCGCGCTGTACGAGCCGGTCCACGGCTCGGCCCCGGACATCGCCGGCCAGGACAAGGCGAACCCGATCGCCATGATCGGCTCGCTCGCCATGTGCCTGCGCTATTCCTTCGGCCTCGGCGACGCCGCCGACGCCCTCGACGGCGCCATCACCGACGCCCTGTCGGGCGGTGCGCGCACGGCCGACATCGCCGGCGAGGGCACGAACCCGATAGGCACCCGGGCCATGGCGGCGGCGGTGGCGGACGCGCTCCGCGCGCGCGTCGGCTGAGACAGGACTTCGGCGCGTCTCAGCATCGGGGTCGGTCCCCAGCCGCGTGTTTCGACGCATGGCGGCCGGGCCCGACCTTCGCTATGACGCGCCCATCGAGGAATGGGAGCGTCATGAAGGCCGGAAACGGGGCGTCTGAGCGCGCGAGCGCGGATTTCGGCTTCGAGCGCGTGGCGCTCGACGAGAAGCAGGGGCGCGTCGACAGCGTCTTCCACTCGGTCGCCCGCCGCTACGACATCATGAACGACCTGATGTCGGCGGGCCTGCACCGGGCCTGGAAGGCGCAGCTCGTCTCGATGCTGCGGCCCTCCCAGAACCGGGCCTTCGCGCATCTCGATGTCGCCGGCGGCACCGGCGACGTGGCCTTCCGGGTCCTGGCCGCGGGCGGCCCCCGCACCCGGGTCACGGTTCTCGACATCAACGAGTCGATGCTGCGCGTCGGCGCGGAGCGGGCCCGGGAGCGCAAGCTCGACGAGGCCGGCGACCGGATCGCGTTCGTGACCGGGAACGCCGAGGCGCTGCCCCTGCCGGACGCGACCTTCGACGCCTACACGATCGCCTTCGGCATCCGGAACGTGCCGCGGATCGAGACGGCGCTCGCCGAGGCGCGGCGGGTGCTGAAGCCCGGCGGGCGCTTCCTCTGCCTGGAATTCTCCGCCGTCGACATCCCGCTGCTCGACCGGATCTACGACGCCTATTCCTTCAACGTGATCCCGCGCATCGGCGCCCGGGTCGCCGGGGACGCGGAATCCTATCGCTACCTCGTGGAATCGATCCGGAAGTTTCCGACGCGCGGCGCCTTCGCGGGCATGATCGAGCGTGCCGGCTTCCGGCACGTCACCGACCGGCCGCTCACGGGCGGGATCGTGGCGATCCATTCGGGCTGGAAGGTCTCTTGACCGCCGCCGTGCGCGACGGGAGCCAGCACCGGTGATCAGCGCCGCCATCAACCTGTTCCGCGGCGCGCGGGTCGGCTTCGTGCTGGCCCGCGAGGGCGCCCTCGCCTTCGCCGATCCCGCGGAGCTGCCGCCGCATCTGCGGCTCGCCCTGCGGCTCGGCCGCTCCCTCGAGCGGCCGGGTCTCGACGACGGCGCCGCTCGGCTCTCGGCGGCCATGACCCGCCTCGGCCCGTCCTACGTCAAGTTCGGGCAGTTCCTGGCGACCCGGCCCGACATCGTCGGCATGCGGGCGGCCTTCGACCTGGAGAAGCTGCAGGACCGGGTGCCGCCCTTCCCGCAGGAGGTCGCGCTCCGCACCGTCGAGACGGCGCTCGGCAAGCCGGTCAGTCAGCTCTTCGTGTCGTTCAGCGAACCGATCGCCGCCGCCTCCATCGCGCAGGTCCACAAGGCGATCGTCCAGGATGCGGACGGCACGCAGCGCGCGCTGGCCGTGAAGGTGATGCGGCCGGGCGTCCGCGAGCGCTTCATGCGCGACCTCGAGGTCATGCGCTTCATGGCCCGGGTGGTGCACGCCCTGTCCCCGCAGGCGGAGCGGCTGCGTCCCCGCGAAGTCGTGGAGATCCTCGCCCGCTCGGTGCTGATGGAGATGGATTTCCGCCTGGAGGCGGCCGCCGCCTCCGAGCTCGCCGAGAACACCAAGGACGATCTCGACTTCCGCGTGCCGAAGCCCGAATGGGAGCTGACCGCCCGCGAGGTGCTGTCGGCCGAGTGGATCGAGGGCACCCGCCTGCACAGCGCGGCGGAGATCGCCGCCCAGGGGCACGACCCGCAGACCATCGGGCGGACCGTCATCCAGAGCTTCCTGCGGCACGCGATCCGCGACGGCTTCTTCCACGCCGACATGCACCAGGGGAACCTGCTGGTGGACGCCGAGGGCCGCCTGGTGGCGGTGGATTTCGGCATCATGGGCCGCCTGGGCCCGAACGAGCGCCGGTTCCTCGCCGAAATCCTGCTCGGCTTCATCCTGCGCGACTATCGCCGGGTGGCGAAGGTCCATTTCGAGGCGGGCTACGTGCCGGCCCACCATTCCGTGGAGGATTTCGCGCAGGCGATCCGGGCGATCGGCGAGCCGATCCACCAGCGCCGGGCCGACGAGATCTCGATGGCCAAGGTCCTGACCCTGCTGTTCGACGTCACGGCCCTGTTCGACATGAGCACCCGCACCGAGCTGGTGATGCTCCAGAAGACCATGGTGGTGGTGGAGGGCGTCGCCCGCTCCCTCGACCCGCGGCTCGACATGTGGACCACGGCCGAGCCGGTCGTGCGCGCCTGGATCGCCCGCAACATGGGTCCGGTCGGCCGGGCGCAGAGCGGCCTGGAGGCCCTGCGGGTGGTCTCCGACGTGGTCGGCGACATTCCGGATCTCGCCATGCGGTTGAAGCGCGTGCTGGTGCGCCTCGACGAGGCCGGAACGGGCGATGCCCGCCGCCTGGAGCGCTTCGCCCGCAACGAACGCTATCGGGCGATCTGGTCGACGCTGGCTCTCTGGGCGATTGCCGCCGGGGCGCTGATGCTGGCGTTCCGCGGGGGGTGAACCCGCACCGCGGGTCCACGCGACGGGGGTGATCGCACGGTCCCGTCGGGCGCTGCCGGGTCGGCTCGCCCGGCTCGTGTTGCGGTTTCCCGGTCAGTCCGCGCCGTCCATCGTCGGGACCAAGGCCCGCAATTCCCGGGCAAGTTCGCCGAGACCGGTCGATCCCTTGGCGAGCACCCGGTCGGCCTGACCGGCCAGTCGGCGCCGGTCCTCGGCCGTGATGTCCTTGGCGGTGAGCACGACCACCGGCACGTCGCGGCTGTCCGGGCGCGCCCGGAGCGCCCGCAGGAAGGCGAAGCCGTCCATCTCGGGCATCATCAGATCCAGCAGGATCAGGCACGGCCGTTCCGATTCGAGGGTCGCGAGGGCGCGCAGGCCGTTCTCGGCCTCGCGCACCGGGAAGCCCTCGCGCTCGAGATAGGCGCAGACATGGCCCCGAACGTCCGCCTCGTCCTCGACGACGAGGATCGGCCCGCTACCGGCCGTCGGCCGGAAGCGGTCGACGATCTGGCGCAGACTTCCCCAGTCGATCGGCTTCTGCAGGTAGTCGGTGGCGCCGAGCGAGAAGGCGAGGTTCTGCTCGTCCAGGACCGTCACCATCACGATCGGTGTCGCGCCGATCTCGGGATCGGCGCGCATGGCCCGCAGCACTGCCCAGCCGTCCATCTGCGGCATGGTCACATCGAGGAGCACCGCCCGCGGGTGCAGGCTGCGGGCGAGATCGAGCCCCCGCCGCCCGTCCTCGGCGACCGTTACCGAGAAGCCCTCGCGCTCCAGGAAGCGGGCGAGCAGATCCCGGGTCGCGGCGTCGTCGTCGATCACCAAGATGGTTCCGCGTTCGCCGGGACCGGCGGCGCTGTCCGCATCCGCTTCCTCCGCCGCACCGGTCTCGAAGCGGACCGGCAGGGTCAGCGTGAAGGTGGTGCCCTCCCCTTGCCGGCTCTCCACGGCGATCGCGCCGCCCAGCATCTCGGCGAAGGCACGGGTGATCGCGAGGCCGAGCCCGGTCCCGCCGAAGCGGCGCGTCGTCGAGGCGTCGGCCTGGGTGAAGCGCTCGAACAGCCGCCCCACCTGCTCTGGTGTCATCCCGATCCCGGTATCGGTCACGGAGAAGCGCATCGTCGTGTCGGCCCGGGCGACCGACAGGGTGATCCGGCCGTTCTCGGTGAACTTCGCGGCGTTGCTCAAGAGATTGATCAGGCACTGGCGCAGCTTGGTGACGTCGGTGTGGGCGCTGCCCAGATCCGCCTCCAGCGCCAGCGCCAGGGTGTTGCCCTTCTTGGCGATCAGACCTTCGACCGTGACGGCGACCTCCTGCACCACGGTGGCGACGTCGAAATCCTCGGCGTAGACCTCGACCCGGTCGGCCTCGATCTTGGAGATGTCGAGCACGTCGTTGATCAGGCCGAGGAGGTGCCGGGCGTTGGTCTCGATCTTCTTCATGTCGGCGACCAAGTCGGCCTCGCCGATATCCTCCAGCTCCTCCTGCACCATCTCGGAATAGCCGATCACCGCCGAGAGCGGGGTGCGCAACTCGTGGCTCATATTGGCCAGGAACTGGCTCTTGGCGGCGTTGGCGGCCTCTGCGGCGGCGCGGGCCGCCTCGATGGCGGCCTCGGCCTCCTTGCGTTCGGTGATGTCCGTATGGGTCCCGACCCATTCGCGCAGGGTGCCGTCGGATTCGAGGATCGGAACGGCGCGCACGCTCATGTGCCGGTATGCCCCGGAGGCCGCGCGGATCCGGTGCTCCGTCGCGTAGGGCTCCAGGCTGCTCAGGGCGCGGGACCACGCGGCCCGGGTGTGCGGGCGATCCTCGGGATGGACCGCATCCAGGAAGCCGAGCCCTGCATAGGCGGCCTCGTCCTGACCGGTGAAGCGGCTCCAGGCCACCTGGCGTCGGTGCAGGCTGCCCTCCGGGTTGGCGGTCCAGACGATGGCCGCGCTGGCCTCGATCAGCGAACGGAACCGCTCCTCGCTGCGGCGCAGACGGGCCTCGGCCAAATGGCGGATGGTCTCGTCGACCACGACGAGGCCGACGCCCTCCACGTTCTCATCGGTCGCGGCGCTCTCCACGCCCCGGAGCGGGTAGAAGCTCATCGAGAAGTGGCGGACACCGCCGGGAGCGGAGGGAGCCGGCACGGCCACCGGGACGTTCGGCGAGACCAGGCCGTCCTTCAGGGCCGCGGCGAGCTTCAGGGCGAGTTCTTCCCGGAGGGTCGGAAGCATGGCCCAGATCGGCGCGCCGAGATCGGCCCCGAAGCCGCGTTCGCTCATCGTGGCGAGCGCCCGGTTCATGTGCCGGATCTTCAGGTCGCGGTCGAGGAAGCCGAGGCCCACCGGCGCGTTGGCGAGCACGCCGTCGAGCAGGCGCGACATGCGCAAGGATTCCTGCCGGCGCACCAGAGCGAGGCGGGCGAGCAGCACGATCGCGCCCAGCGCCGCCGCCCCCGAGAGCAGGAACAGCAGGAGCCCGCGCCAACCCTCGATCGCCTGAAGGGTGGCGAGACGCTCCAGCGTCGCGGCCTGACGGGCTGCCGCCTCGGCGCGGATCGCGTCCATCAGCTGCTTGCCTTCGCCGGTGCGGACCAGCTCGATGGCCGGCTCGAACCCCTGATTGCGCCGCGCCGCCACGACCCGGGCCGCGAAGTCCCGCTTCTGCGCGATCAGTCCGGCGAGCGAGGGGCCGCCGGCGCGGACCGGATCCTGCGCGGCCGAGCCGAGGCCGGCGAGTTCCGTCTCGATCTTGGTGAGGGCGCTCGTGTAGGGGGTGAGGTAATCCTCGCTGCCGACCAGGACGAAGCCCCGCTCGCTCGTCTCCAGGTCCTTCACCTCGGAGATCAGGCGCTCGATCCCGGCGACGGTGTCGTTCGCGCGGGCCGTCGCAGTCCGGTCGGCCTCGCCGGTGAGGTAGTTCGCCGTGCCGCTGCCCAGGGCGACGACCAGCAGGACGAAGGCCGCCGGGGAGCCCAGGAGCCAGCCGAGCGGGCCGGCGCTGCGCCAGTTCCGCCGACGCAAGGAGAAGATCGATCCGACGCGAGACGGGGCGCTCACGTCTCCACCAGCCCGGTGCTGGCACCCGACGCCTCGGAATCGGGCCGGCCGTGCGGCTGGGCGAGGTATTCCCGCGACCGCATCTCGATGAGGCGCGAGACGGTCCGGTCGAACTCGAAGGCCTCGCGGCCGCTCTCGGCGGTGTAGAGCTCCTGCGCGTCGGCGTCCGCGGAGGCCACGAGCTTCACGTGCCGGTCGTAGAGCGTGTCGACCAGCGTGATGAAGCGCTTGGCCTCGTTCCGGTCCGCCTCTGCCATGACCGGGATCCCGTCCAGAATGACCGTGTGGTAGGCGCGGGCGAGCGCCATGTAGTCGGAGGCGCCGAGCGGCTTGCGGCAGAGATCGTCGAAACCGAACCGGGCCACGCCGGTCGCCTGCTCGGGGACCTCCACGGCCCGGCCGTGAACCGTGACCGTCGCCGGAAGGCCCCGGACCTTTCCGGTCAGTCCCTTGAAGGCGGCGTCGAGGGCGGCGCGCGCCTTGGCGTCGGCGGGAACGTGATAGACGGCCGCGCCGCCGAGCTTCTCCAGTCGGAAGTCGGTACGGGCGTCGAGCCGGACGACGTCCACGCGCTCCTTCAGGGTCGCGACGAACGGCAGGAACAGCGCCCGGTTCAGCCCGCACTCGTAAAGCCTGTCCGGCTCGACGTTCGAGGTTGCGACGATCGTGACGCCCCGCCGGAACAGGTGGTTGAACAGGCGACCCAGGATCATCGCGTCGGCGATGTCGGTGACGGTGAACTCGTCGAAGCACAGCAATGTCGCCTCGTCGGCGAGCTGGTCGGCCACCGGCCCAATCGGGTCGTCGCCCTTGACGGTGCCGGCCTTGAGCGCCTGCCGGTAGGCGTGGATGCGTTCGTGTGCGTCAGCCAGGAAGCCGTGGAAATGGACCCGCCGCTTCGGCTCGGGGGCCGCCTCGTGGAACAGGTCCATCAGCATGGTCTTCCCGCGCCCGACCGAGCCCCAGACGTACAGGCCCCGGATCGGTTCGGCTTCGTCCTTGCGCCGGAACAGCCAGCCGAGGGCGCTCGTCTTGCTGGCGCGCTTGCGACGCTGCAGGTCCAGGACCAGGCGGTCGAGGGCGCGCACCAGATGCCCCTGGGCCGGATCGCGCTCGATCGCCCCGGTGGCGACCAGGGCCTCGTAGCGCTCGTGGACCGGCCCAGGCGAGACCGCGCTGGCCCGCGCCGCCGGCGACGGGGCGATGTGCTTGCCGGATCTGTCGTTCACGCCGCCGGTTCCTCGCTGCTGGTCGCGGCACCGGTTCGGCACCCCCCGCGCCCGCGTCGGCGGTCAACGACCCGGGACCTGTTCCAGTGCCGCGCAAGCTCGGCCTGAATCAACCCCGCGGCTGAACAGTCGCAGGAAAGCGTCCCATCGGCCCTGCGCATGGCAGATCCGCGGAGGGGCAGCCAAGCGTTTCGCTGCATTGCACAACGACTTTGAGGATGCGAGATCCGCTCCGTCTTTGGGAGGAGCGTCCGGATCTCCCTGCGCGGCACCGCGCACGAACCGGAGCTTCATCATGGCGGCACAAGCCCTCGAGGGTCTGGCCCACACCGTCCGCCGTCTGTGGCCGGCCGACCGCACGGCGGTCCTGAACTATTTCCTGCGGCTGGATCCGGAGACCCGGGCGAGCCGCTTCATGGGCAATGTCAGCGAGGCCGGGGTCCGGGCCTACGCCACGCAGGTCCTGATCGCCGAGGGCGTGATGTACGGCGCGTTCGTGGGCGGCGCGCTGCGCGGCCTCGGCGAATTGCGGCCCATGGGACCGGGTGCCTCGCGCTACGTCCTGGGGCCGCATGCCGAGGCGGCCTTCGCGGTGGAGCGGGCATTCCGTCGGCGCGGCATCGGCGCCGCCCTGTTCGCGCGGATCGCGCGCTCGGCGCGGCATCGCGGCGTCGTCGATCTGCACGTGCGCTGCCTGTCGGGGAACGGACCGATGCTGCGGCTCGCGGCCAAGCACGGGGCGGCCCTCCAGCACGAGGGGCGTGAGATCGAGGGCGCCCTCCACCTCGCGCGTCCGACGCCGTTCTCCCTCTGGTACGAAGGGATCGCGGAGGCTTTCGACTTCACCCTGGCGGCAAGCTTTCCGGAGCAGATGCGGCCCCCAGCCTGAATCCGCGAGCGCCGTCCACGCGGAGAGCCCGCGCGCTCACCCGGCGGCGTCGCCGACGAGCGCGAAGGTCAGGAGATCGACCGACCGTGCCCCGCCGCGCAGCAATGCCCGAGCGGCGGCGTTGCCCGTCGCGCCGGTGGTCATGACGTCGTCAACGAGGAGGATCCGGCGCCCGCGGATCCGGTGCTGTTCGGCGGTTGCCACGCGGAAGGCGCCGCTCAGGTTCTCGGCGCGGGCCGCACGGCTCAAACCCACCTGGGACCGCGTCGCGCGGACGCGCACGAGCGCCGTGGCGACGAAGGGAAGCCCGGCCGATCGGGTAATCACCCGCGCCAGAAGGGCGGATTGGTTGAACCGCCGGCGCCACAGGCGTCCGCGGTGGAGCGGTACCGGGACCACGCAATCGGCGTCGGCGATCAGGGTTCGGCCGCTCGCGGCCATCATCCGGGCCATGACGCGGTCCAGATCGAGGCGGTCCTCGTATTTCAGGCGATGGACGAGGCGGCGCGCCACCGCATCGTACAGGGCTACAGACCGGGCACGCTCGAAGACCGGCGGCTCGGCGATCGCCCGGGGTGAGAGCAACGGGCCGACCCCGAGATCGACCGCGAACGGCGTCCCGTAGCGTTGGCAGACCGGCTCCTCGATCAGCCGCAGGCTCGACCAGCAGGCCGGGCACAGGGCGCCGGGATCCGCGGTGGCGCCGCCGCAGCCCGCGCAGGTGGGCGGATAGATCAGCGAAACGACCCCGCGCGGCAGTCCGCGCAGGGTCCTTGCGACGGCCTCGAGAGCCGTCATGCGGCGGACGCGCCGCCCGAATCCGCGCTTCTACTGAGCCGAGACCGGGCGCGCCTGCGGCGCCATCTGCTGCTGCTGCATCTGGCGGTCGCGGGCGTTGGCGCGGTGACGGCCGATGGCGCAGCCGGCCGCAGCGCCGACGAGGCCGTGATGGCCGGCATAGTGCCCCGCGATGCCGCCGACGATGGCGCCCTTGATGCAGCCCTTGGCTTCGGCGCCGCCGGCGGCCGCGAGGGTGGTGAGGGCCACGGCGGCCCCGACGAGCATACGCTTCATGATCAATGCTCCATGACGAATCTCGGCCGTTTGAGCCGGTTGCAGCAGGAACAGCGACGCTGCCGAGTCGTTCCGACATTCTAGCGCGGCTCACGGATCCGTGCGCGCGGCCGTGCGAGAGGTGGCGCGGGACGGCTTCAGATGCCATCTCCCCCGCGATGGATGCTCCCTCCGCCCTGTTCGACACGGCCCTCGCCCGCCGCCGCCTCGCCCGAGCCCAGGGCCGCGGCTACGCGGGCTTCCTCGTCGATCGGCTCGCCGAGGATCTCGATGACCGCCTGGGGGCGGTCCTGCGCCGCTTCACTTCGGTGCTCGACCTCGCGACGCCCGTCCCGGTGGCGGCCCGGATGCTCGCGGCCCGGTATCCGGAGGCGCGGCATCTCCGTCTCGCGGCCCGGCCCGAGACGGGCGGCGGCCTGATCGTCGGCGACCCGGAGGCGCTGCCGCTGGCGGCCGGAAGCCTCGACCTCGCCGTCTCGCTGCTGAGCCTTCACGCCGTGAACGACCTCCCGGGCACGCTGATCCAGCTGCGCCGCGCCCTGCGGCCGGACGGGTTGTTCCTCGGCTGCCTGCTCGGCGGCGCCACCCTGACCGAGCTGCGCCAGAGCTTCGCCCAGGCCGAGAGCGAGGTCGAGGGTGGGATCAGCCCGCGCGTGGCGCCCTTCGCGGCGGTACGTGAGGCCGGCGGGTTGCTCCAGCGGGCCGGTTTCGCCCTGCCGGTGGCGGATACCGACACGCTGACGGTCCGCTACGCCGATCCGTTCGGCCTGATGCGCGATCTGCGCGCCATGGGCATGACCAACGTGCTCACCGAGCGGCGGCGGACGCCGCTACGGCGGGCGACGCTCCTGCGGACGGCCGAGATCTATGCCGAGCGGTTCGCGGATCCGGATGGGCGCGTGCGGGCCACCTTCGAGGTGCTGTGGCTTTCGGGCTGGGTCCCGCACGAGACCCAGCAGAAGCCGCTTCGGCCCGGGACCGCGAAGACGCGCCTCGCCGACGCGCTCGGAACCGTCGAGTTGAAGCCCGAGGGAGGGAGCACGCCATGAAGGTGCCTGGACCGGACCACCCGATCACCATCGAGCCCGAGCCCCGCCGCGTCCGCGTCGTCGTGGCGGGTGTCGCGGTCGCCGAGAGCCGGAACGCCCTCCGGCTGCAGGAGGCCCAGTATCCGCCGGTCTTCTACGTGCCGCGGAGCGACATCCGGGCCGATCGCTTCGTCGCCTCGTCGCGCACCACACACTGCCCGTACAAGGGCGACGCCCACTATTTCGACCTCGTTGTCGACGGTACCCGGCGTCCCGACGCGGTCTGGAGCTACGGGGACCCGTACCCGGCCGTCGCGGCGATCCGGGACCACGTGGCGTTCTATCCGGACCGGGTCGACGCCATCACGCTGGAGGACTGAGCCGGTCACCCGCCCGGTTTACCCGATTCAATCCCGGACGAGGCTCCAGAACCCGTGCTTGCGGCCGTGCGCCTGCCGCAGCGCCGCGCGGTAGGCCTTCGGATCCGGCTCGGCATCGCCGGCCGCAAGGCGCCCCGCCAGGGCGTCGAGTTCCGCGAGGTAGCGCGCCCCATGCGGGTAGGCGGCGCTGCGGCCGCCCTCGAGGATGGAGTCGAGGAGCCGGCGATACAGGATCGTGGCCGCCCGGGGGTGTGCCAGGGCGAGCGCCTCGGCCGCCGGCGCCAGCACCGCGTACTGGTCGCCCTGCCAGATCCCGGGCCTCGCGACCACCAATGCGGCGGCGCGGCGAAGATCCGGCCAAGCCGTCAGGAAGGTCAGAGCCCGGTGCGGCTGCGGGAAGGCCTCGGCATGGTCGAGGGCGCGTTGGAGCGCCTCCTCGTCCTCGAAATCCGGAAGCTTGGCGAGGAAGGTCCGCAGCATCGGCGCGTCGAGTTCCCGCTCGAATCGCGTCCATCGGAGGAGCTGTGCCTCGTCGGACCGGCCGAGGGCATCGAGGATCTCGATCTCCAGCGCCTGCCGTTCGCGCTCCGGCCCGCGCGTATCGAATCCCGCGATCAGATCTGCCCGCGTCGCGATGCGCAATCCCGGATCCTGCATGCGCCGGATCCAGTCCAGCGCCTCTTCCGCCCGTCCGGCGGCGAGGAGGCGCCGGGCAATCTCGACGCGGTTCTCCCGCCCCGGCAGCACCGTGCGCTCCAGGGCGATGAAGGCGTCCGGATCGCCGCGCCGGTCGGCTATGGCCTGCCGGAGGCGCAGGATCTGGATCCGGGCGGCCTGCCGATGATGCGTCGCCTCGCGGCGCGGATCGCCGCCCGTCGGCATCGCGGCGTCGGCCGCGGCGAGCCTGTCGTCGATCTCGGCAAGGGCCGACTCGAGCAGCGTCGGGATCATGTCCCCGAGGACGAGTCCCAGTGGACCGAACGGATCCGCCGCGAAGGGCTCGACGAGGCGTGCCGCCAACCCGGCGGCCTCCGCCGGAGGCAGGTTGCCCGCGATCTCCACGAAGGCCGTCGATGCGCGATCGAACACGCCCTGCACCGCGCCGGTGCTGTCGTCGACACGGTTCAGGACCGCGTCGGCACCGTTGAGGAAGCGCCTCAGGCGATCGAGGGCGGCGCCCGCATCGAGGGGGCGCAGCTCGTCGAGGATCACCGTCACGGTGGCGTTGAGATCGGCCGCGAAGGTCCGTCGCTTCTGCCAGTCGATATAGCCCTGGGCCCCCTCCAGGGCCGTCAACCGCCGGTCGACGATGGCCGCCACGGCGTCCGGCCCCTGGAGGGAAGCCAAAGCGGCGCTCACCAGCTTCTTGAAGGCGGGATTGCGCGCGGTCTCGCCGAGGATCAGCCCGATCAACCGGTCCGGGCCGAGCGCCGCCAGCGTTTCCGGCGACGGTGTCGTGCGGCGCACGCCCTTCGGGAGGGCGGGCGCCTTCCGGCGTCCCTGCGGCGGCGGTTCCGGTGTCACCCGCCGCGCGCGCGCCACGATGGCCTCCATCGATGGTTCGGGTTCCACACGGCCGTCCCGTCCGCGCCGGCTACTCCACGACGCGGGCGCGGGGCCGATCGCTGCCCTGGGCGGTCTCGTCGTGCCAGCCGCCGGCCTGATCCTGGTAGCGGATGCCCTCGGTCGAGCCGGGGACCTGCTGCTCTGCCGCCGCGGCCTGGGCCGCTTGCAGCGCCTCTTCGCGACTCGGGAAGGTCTCGGAAAAGACGTCGCCGACCTTGTAGGCGAACCCGCCGTCGTGCTCGACGATGCGATAGGTAACCTCAGACATCACGCCTCCTGTTCACGCCCGGCATTGTTGAGCGCGAACCCGCCGGATGTGCTGGGGGTTCCAGGCGTGGTGCGTGGCGGCCTCCGATCCGCCGGAAAGTGCCGCTATCGGCAGCGGATCCCGATATCCAGACGATCCCGATGCAGCTTCGCCCGCTTCTCGCCCTCGCCCTTCTCCTGGTCGCCCGGCCCGCCAGCGCCGAGGAGGGGTTCCTCGACAAGCTCTTCGGCGGTTCCGGGCGCGGGACGCCGCCCAATCCGTTCGCCTCGAACTACCCGTCCGCGCCGCCCTCCGCGGAAGAAATCCGCGCCGTGCGGGCGCGGCGGGACGTGCGCGACGAACGCGGCGTCCGGCGCGGCCCGCTGCCTCCGGGCCGCATCCCGGAGGAGTGAGGCTCAGGCGTCGCCGACGACTCCGGCCGCGTCCTGGGCCTGAAGCACGTCCGGGCGCGGCATCGAGATGATGTTGTAGCCGGCATCCACGAAATGGACCTCGCCGGTGACACCGCCCGAGAGCGGCGACAGGAGGTAGAGGGCTGAGCCGCCGACATCCTCCAGGCTCACCGTGCGCCGCAGCGGCGCATGGGCCCGCTGGTGATTGAACATCAGCCGCGCGTCGGCGATTCCGGCGCCCGCCAGCGTCCGCATCGGGCCGGCGGACAGCGCGTTGACGCGGATCCCGTCCGGACCGAGATCGCTCGCGAGGTAGCGGACGGACGCCTCCAGCGCCGCCTTGGCCACGCCCATCACGTTGTAGTTCGGCATGACCCGGGTCGCCCCGCCGTAAGTCAGGGTCAGCAGGGACCCGCCCTGCGTCATCCGCTTGGCCGCGCGCTGCGCGATCTCGGTGAACGAGAAGCACGAGATCGTCATCGTCCGCACGAAATTCTCGCGGGTGGTCACGTCGACGTAGCGGCCCTTGAGCTGCGCCTTGTCGGAGAAGCCGATGGCGTGGACCACGAAGTCGAGGCTGCCGTCGAATCGCGCATCGAGGGCCTCGAAGGTCGCATCCACTGAGGCGAGGTCCTCGACGTCGCAGGGCAGGACGAGATCCGAATCGAGCTTGGCGGCTAGCGGTGCCACGCGGCGTCCCAGAGCCTCGCCCTGGTAGGTGAAAGCCAGGCGCGCGCCCTGGGCGTGCAGCGCCTTTGCGATACCCCAGGCGATCGAGTGATCGTTCGCGACGCCCATGATCAGGCCGCGCTTGCCTGCCATCAATCCCGTCATGCCGACTCACATCCTGACCAAGCACGCCGCCCCTACCAGGCGGGGACGGTCCGCGATCCGCGCAAGCGAACCGCCAAAGGGTGCCTTAGCGCGGCTCGCCGTGCGTTCCAAACCGGTCGGCGGTCGGACGGCAGGCAAAAAAAAGCCCCGCCTGTTGGCGGGGCGTTCCTGGCAGGGCGGCCGAACTTAGAAATGGCCGTCCGTATGCGACTGCGCCTCGTCGATGAGGGCCTGCTTCGCGTAGATCGCGGCGCAACCGGCGATGACCAGTCCGCTCAGCGTTCCGAAGATGAAAGTCCCCATTGCCACCACCAGATCTCAACATCCAGTAAACGCCGACCTCAAGCCGGCGGTTCCCTTCAGTAATCAGGCGTCGACGTGCTTCAGGACCAGGGTCGCGTTGGTGCCGCCGAAGCCGAAGGAATTCGTCAGCACGTGCCCGAGCTGCGCGTCGTCCCGACGCGCCCGCAGGATCGGCATGTCGGCGAAGGCGGGATCGAGTTCGTCGATATGCGCGCTCTCGCAGATGAAGCCGTTATTCATCATCAGCAGGCTGTAGATCGCCTCCTGCACGCCGGTGGCGCCGAGCGAGTGACCGGTGAGCGACTTCGTGGCGGCGATCGGCGGGCATGCGTCGCCCCGGCCGAAGACCTCGCGGATCGCCTCGATCTCCTTGTCGTCGCCGACCGGCGTCGAGGTGGCGTGCGGGTTGATGTAGTCGATCCGCGCGCCCTTCAGGCCTTCCATGGCCTGCCGCATGCAGCGGACGGCCCCTTCGCCCGACGGCGCCACCATGTCGTGCCCATCCGACGTGGCGCCGTAGCCGGCCACCTCGCCGTAGATCCGGGCGCCCCGCGCCTTAGCGTGCTCCAGCTCCTCGAGGACCAGAACGCCCGCGCCGCCGGCGATGACGAAGCCGTCGCGGTTGGCATCGTAGGCGCGGGAGGCCCGGGACGGCGTGTCGTTGTACTTGGACGACATGGCGCCCATGGCGTCGAACAGCACCGAGAGGGTCCAGTCGAGGTCTTCGCACCCACCCGCGAAGATGATGTCCTGCCGCCCGCCCTGGATGATCTCTGCGGCGTTGCCGATGCAGTGATTCGACGTCGCGCAGGCGGAGGAGATCGAATAATTCACGCCGCGGATCTTGAACCACGTCGCCAGGGTCGCCGAGGCGGTGGACGACATCGCCTTCGGCACCGCGAACGGGCCGATGCGCTTGGGGCCCTTCTCCCGGGCGATGGCGGCGGCCTCGACGATCACCCGGGTCGACGGACCGCCCGAACCCATGATGATGCCGGTGCGCTCGTTCGAGATGTCGCCCTGTTCTAGACCCGCGTCCCGGATCGCCTGATCCATGGCGACGTGGTTCCAGGCGGTGCCGCCGCCGTGGAAGCGCATGGCGCGCCGGTCCACCACGCCTTCGGGGTCGAGGGTCGGCGCGCCCGAGACCTGGCTTCGGAAGCCGTGCTCGGCGTAGCTGGCGTCGCGCGCGATGCCCGAGCGGGCTTCGCGCAGGGAGGCGAGCACCTCCTGCGTGTTGTTGCCGATGGACGAGACGATGCCCATCCCGGTGATGACGACACGGCGCATGATGGTGACACTACCTCCGTCGCGGCCTCGGTCGCCCGGGCCACGTACCGGTCAGCTAAGGTGACGCGGACACAATCTCAACCACCGAGATCGTCCGGCGTTGCGGCCGAGCCGCGAACCGGACGCCCGGCCGACGCGATTCAGCTCTGGAACAGGCCGACCCGCATGTCCTGAACCTGATAGACGCGCTCGCCGTCCGCTTCGAGCCAGCCGTCGCCGATGCCGAGGACGAGCTTGCCCTGACGGACGCGCTTCACGTCGACATTGTAGACCACCTTCTTCATCGTCGGCAGGACCTGGCCGGCGAGCTTCACCTCGCCGACGCCGAGGGCGCGGCCACGACCCGGCGAGCCGAGCCAGCCGAGATGGAAGCCCAGCATCTGCCAAAGCGCATCGAGCCCGAGGCAGCCCGGCATCACCGGATCGCCCTGAAAGTGGCAGGGGAAGAACCAGAGGTCCGGCCGAATGTCGAGTTCGGCGGTCACGTGGCCCTTCCCATGGGCGCCACCCTCGGCCGCGATGGACGTGATGCGGTCGAACATCAGCATCGGCGGAAGCGGCAATTGCGCGTTCCCGGATCCGAAGAGTTCGCCGCGCCCGCAGGCCAGAAGATCCTCGTAAGAATAGTGCGACCGGCGGTTCGCGTCCTGCGCTTGTGTCTCGGCGTCTGGCGGCATTGGGTTGGCTGTTTCCTCGGATGTGCGCGATCTTCACGTCGCGGGCGACTATACTCGGCCCGTCGGCTGGCGCGCGGGTTAGCACGGGGCGTCGCGCCTTCAAAGCCTGCGGCCGCAGGCATGCGGCAACGCTCGGGTTGCGACAGCCTGACCACTTCAATATACTCGGGCGACATCCGTTCCTTCAGGCCCCTCGTCGAGCGTTCAGTCCAGCGATGTCCGAACCGGTGCCATTCCAGGCCGTCTTCAACGGCCGGGTCCCCGCCCCCCAGTTGGAGGCCAACGGGACTCCGCGGCGCGGGTGCCCGCTGTCCGACCTCCGCGACCGCCTGCGTCGGGCCGGCCTGCGGCCGACGCGGCAGCGTCTCTCCCTCGGCTGGCTTCTGTTCGGCCGCGGCGACCGCCATCTCACGGCTGAGATGCTCTACGACGAAGCGATGCGCGCCAAGGTGCCGGTGTCGCTGGCGACGGTGTACAACACCCTCCATCAGTTCACCGAGGCGGGGCTGCTGCGCCAGCTCGCGCTCGACGGGTCGAAGGCCTATTTCGACACGAACCCGACCGAGCACCACCATTTCTACCTAGAAGACGAGAGCCAGGTCATCGACATGCCGGATTGCGGCATCACGGTTGATTCGCTGCCCGAGGCCCCCGAGGGGATGGAGATCGCCGGGGTCGAGGTGATCGTACGCCTGCGTCGCAGCCGGCCGGCGGGCCGCCGCCAGGGCTGACGCCGCGGTACGTCTGAAGGAATCATCAGGATCGTCGCAAAGGCCCGGATTCGTCCGGGCCTTTGCGTTTGCGCTCGGTCGCGCGACACCGGAGCGCCGGCCATTCCGGTCGGGGTGCGGCGATCGGTGCCGGCATCGGATACCGTCTGCTGCGCGGTCCCGGGATGGGAGTGTCCGTGCCGGCCGGCATCGCCCGACGGCGATGATCGCGCCGAACGCTACTCCACGACCTCGTTCGGATAGACGCCCCACAGGCGGTTCTGGCGGATATAGCCATCCACGTCCCGCTTGTTCGGCAGGGCGACGATCAGGCGGCACCACGTGCCGGTGCAGCTCTTGACGCTGCCGATCACCCCGGTCTGAAGCTTGGCCTCGTCCTCGGCGCCGTCGTCGGCCTTCGCGCGCAGCGATACGGCAGCCTTCTCGACGCCCTTGTCGGGGCCGGCATTCACGATGGCAGTCCGGCGGCCGGACAGCAGGGAGTGCAGCACCCAGCCTTCGGTCCCCTCCGAATCGCGGATCCGGCGCCAGGTCTCGAACTCGCCGATGATCTCGACGGGCAGGCCGGCCCGCTGGAAAACCCAAAGGGTGCGGTGATCCTTGGAGGGGCCCTCGCGGAGGTTGACGCGATCGGTCTTCAGGCTCGCGTAGCGCGGCAGCGGCAGCTTGGTCACCGGTCCGACCCCAGCCTCGGGGCCTGCGGGCGGCGCCGCCCGGGCACCGGTCGCGAGGCCGCCGGCCAGCATCGCCACGACGGCGAAGCTGAGGCGTGACACGCGCATGGTCGTCTCCCTATCCAGACGTGGCGTTGGTGGGCGCCGGACCTGTCGAAAGCAGGGCCGGTTCGACACGCGGACCGGGCCGCATCCGATTGTGTTCCGGCCCACCTCTGGTAGAGAGGCCGATGGGTCGGAACTGGCTCCGGAACCGGCGCCTCGTGACCGATCCTGTCTGGCCGAGTTCGGTTAACGGACGCTTGCGGGAAGCGGTTCGGGCGGAAGCCGCCGGGCGCGTGCCGCAATCAGGGCCGCGGGGCTGACGGGGAGAGAGACGTGTCGAAGCGCAAGCCGCTGGTGGTCGTGACGCGGCGCCTTCCGGATGCCGTCGAGACGCGGATGCGTGAGCTGTTCGACGTCAGGCTCAATGCCGACGACGCTCCGCTGGCGGCGGACGATCTGGCGGCCGCTTTGCGCGAGGCCGATGTCCTCGTCCCCACTGTCACGGACGAGATCGATTCCGGCCTGATTGCCCAGGCCGGACCGAACCTTCGGCTCATCGCCAATTTCGGTAACGGCGTCGATCACATCGACGTGGCGGCGGCGCTGGAGCGCGGCATCACGGTCACCAACACGCCCGGCGTGCTGACCGAGGACACCGCCGATATGACGATGGCGCTGATCCTCGCGGTGGCCCGCCGGGTGACCGAGGGCGCGCGGATCATCCCGGATGACGAGTGGACCACGGGCTGGTCGCCGACCTGGATGCTCGGCCGGCGCATCACCGGCAAGCGGCTGGGGATCGTCGGCATGGGCCGGATCGGCCAGGCCCTGGCCAAGCGCGCCCGCGCCTTCGGCTTGCAGGTCCATTACCACAACCGCCGCCGGGTGCCCGCCGCCATCGAGAGCGCCCTCGACGCCACGTACTGGGAATCCCTCGACCAGATGCTGGCGCGCGTCGACATCGTGTCGGTGAATTGCCCGCACACGCCGGCCACCTACCATCTGCTCTCGGCGCGGCGCCTGAAGCTGCTCAAGCCCGAGGCCATCGTGGTCAACACCGCCCGCGGCGAGGTGATCGACGAGAACGCCCTGGCGCGCCTGATCGAGGGCGGCGAGGTTTCGGCGGCCGGCCTCGACGTGTTCGAGCAGGAGCCCGCAGTCAGCCCCCGGCTCGTCAAGCTCGCGCGCCAGGGGAAGGTCGTGCTCCTGCCGCATATGGGTTCGGCAACCTATGAGAGCCGCACCGACATGGGCGAGAAGGTCATCATCAACATCAAGACCTTCATGGACGGCCACAGGCCGCCGGACCGCATCCTGCCCAGCATGCTCTGAGCAGCGCTGCGCCTTCGAAGGGCCTCAGGCCGCCAGCGGCTTTCTGGCGGCCTCGACGCTTTGGAACAGGCGCTCCGAGGTCGGCGCGAGGAAAGCGAAGCCGCATTCCGGGCTCTGATCGGAGAGGTCCTTCAGATCGGAATGGCCGACGCACAGCACCTTGCCCGGCTCCGCGCAGACCGCGAGGCGGTGCGCGCGTGCACCGGCGACGGAAGGCCCAATTCGCCCACGACACTGCCCGCGCCCGCCGCGAGACCGACTTCCGGAACCCGGAAGACGCCGCTCTCGATGCGGCAGATGGCCGGCCGTGTTTCCCTGGGGCAAGGCGCGGAGCCGGCGAACGGGATGGTTCGATCGCGCGGCGTGGACGGCCGGTCCGGAAGCGCAGAGGGTCCGCACGGGCGGTCTTGCCGCGATCAGAGGGCGTCGCCGGTCACCGCCTGGGGCTTGGCCATGCCCTGAACGCCCTGGAACAGGCGTTCGCTTGTCAGCTTCAGGAAGTAGAACCCGAATTCAGGGTTCTGGTAGTAGAGTTGCTTCACGTCCGAATAGGACACGCACAGCGCGTGACCCGCCTCGACGCAGACCAACGACGCGGTTCGGGCATTGCCGGGTGACAGCAGACCCAGCTCGCCGACGATCCCGCCCTTGCGCACCTCGAGGCCGACTTCCGGGATCCGGAACACGCCGCTCTCGATGTAGTACATCTCGTCGGCGAGATCCCCCTTGCGGAACACCACCTCGCCGACACCGAACGGGCGCCGCGAGCCGAAGGGCCGCAGCCATTCGAGGGACAGGTCGCCGTCGGCGGCCGTCTCAACGTCGCGGACGAGGCGCATCATCTGCCAGAGCCGATAGGCGTTGAAGGGCATCTGGATCAACTCGGTGAGCACCACCGGCATGCTGCCGATCAGGATGCCGTAGGTGATCACGGCACAGCTTGCGCAGAGCGAGATGATCCGCAACGGAATCATCGTGCTCATGGCCGTCGCCGAAATGGTCAGCGCCGTCCCGAGATAGCCGATGCCCTCGACCCAATCCATGGCCGCCCCCTGAAGCGTGTCAGCCGGGGGATGCCTGTCTTGCCCCGCTCCGGCAAGCTTTTCGGGGCTTTCCGCGCAGCGGGGATCTCAGCCTGTGCCTGCACGGATACGCGTCCCGGCCCCGTCCGTGACGACCGCGGCCACGGCCTCGGCGGCCCGAACGCCCTCCTCGTAGGCGCCGCCGACGGTGCCCCACTGTTCCCGGGACAGCGCCTCGCCGGCGAACCAGACCGTATCGGCCACCGCGCCGCGCAGGGCCTGTCGCGCCGGCGCATGGCCCGGCGGGACTACCGCCCACGATCCGCGCGACCATCGGTCGTGGCGCCACGCGCTCACCGCCGGGATCGTAAGGTCGCGCAGCCGTGCGCCGCCGAAATGCTCGGCCAGGACCGCGCGGACATGGCGGCGCACGCCGTCTGCGCCGGAGCCAGCGGCGTCGATTGCCGCTGCCTCGTGCAGGTCGAGTTCGTAATAGTGGAACGGCGTTCCGTCGATGCGGGTCAGAAGCCCCGGCGGCGCGTGACGCCCGCCATGGATCGCCGCGAGCCGGTCGCGGCCGCGGAACGGGCTCGACGGCCAGTGCAGCACCGCGTGCTCGTAGATACCGGTGGTGAACCCGTCGATGGCGACGCGGGCCGCATTCGGCAGCGGCGGCGAGAAGACCGGCCCCTCACGCAACACCATCATCGGTACGGTCACGATCACGGCGCGCGCGGCGTGCTCGGCTCCGGCCGCGGTGGTCGCGCGGACCCGGCCGCCCGACCAGTCGATCCGCGTCACCGCTGTCGCGAGCGCCACCGGCAACCCGTCCGCCAAGCGGGCGAGGTAGCTGCCGTAGCCGTCGGCGAGGAAGTAGTTGTCGCCGTATTCGAGGCTGGGGAAGTCCTGAAGCGAGACCTCGTTCAGCGGCCGGCCCGACACGAGGCCATGGACCTGCGCCACCCGCGCCCCCCAGGGCCCGAGCCCCGGCGGCAGCGCGCTGCCTGCCGGCCGGTCGGGACCGTGCTGCGCGGCGCCGCGGGTCATGGCCCGGTCGGCCCGGTCGAAGGCACGCCCGTTGGCCCGGATCTCGGCGGCGCGGCCGGGCCGACGCCCGACCCAGACGTGGCTCTCCTGCGGCGCACGGCGCAGCCGCTCGCCGCGCGTCCGACCGAGCGTCACCAGGGGATTGATCGGCCCGGCATGCAGCCAATGGGCTCCGAGATCGAGGGCATGTCCGCGCAGGGCGACCGTCAGGGCGCGGCCACCGACGCGGTCCCGTGCCTCCAGCACGGCCACCGAAACCCCCCGTGCGGCAAGAGTCCGGGCCGCGCCGATCCCCGCGGCACCCGCACCGATCACCAGCACGTCTGCCACTTCGGGAAGCGGCGCGAGGCGCGGCCTGTAGGCGGGGCGGAACGCCGGGTCGAACCATCGGGACTCCGCAGCCTGCGGCATCGCGACCTGTCCGGCGGTGCCCTGTCCGGTGGTGCCCTGTCCGGTGGTGCCCTGTCCGGTCGTGTCCTGTCCGGTGGTATCCTGCACGCGTTCTCCCCGCACCCTCTCGCCCCTGCGACGGCTCCCGGCCTTGCACCGGTCGCCACACCGCTCCACAACGCGCCTGCGCCGCTTTCGGCGCGGGCCGGAACACTTCGCCCGATGCTCGTCGAGTCCGCCGCGGCGGCGTTGCGCCAGACCTTCTCGCCACCGCTGCGGGCGATCCTGTGGAAATCCCTCGGCCTGACGGTCGGGCTCCTGCTCCTAGTCTGGCTCGGCCTGACCCGGCTCATCCAGGCGTTCCAGGCGAGCCACCACATCTCCACCCAGTACCCGATCCTCGACAACCTCGCCTACTATCTGGCGGGGGTCGGTCTCGTCGTGGTCCTCGCCTACCTGATGCCGGCGGTCTCGATCCTGGTGGCGGGCTTCTTCCTCGACGATGCCGCCGAGATCGTCGAGCGCACCGATTTCCCGAATGACCCGCCCGGACGCCCCATGCCGTTCGGAACCGCCATGCTCTATGCGGTGCGCTTCGCCGGCCTGACGCTTCTGGTCAATCTCGCGGCGCTGGTGATCTTCTTCGTGCCGGTGATCGGAATCGCGGCCTTCTTCGCGGCCAATGCCTATCTGCTCTCCCGCGAGTATTTCGAGATGGCGGCGGCCCGGTTCAGGCCCCTTCCGGAGGCCGCCGAGATGCGCCGCGCTTTCTCTGTCCGGACACTCGGTGCCGGTTGCCTGCTGGCGGCCCTGATGGTCGTTCCGATCCTCAACCTGCTGACGCCGCTCTTCGGAATCGCGCTGATGGTCCACCTCCACAAGCGCCTCGGCCGACGCCCGCTGGTGACCGGACCCCTGCGTTAGGCCCACGCATCTGCGAGGATGCGGCCCGTGACCGCTCTGGCCGGCCCGGCCGTCGCCCGCTACCTTCACCGTGACCCGACCGGACGTTCGGGGCGGAGAGCCGATCGATGAAGGCGCACGACGCGGGTGCGGACGTTCCACCGCCGCCCGGCAAGGTCCCGTTCTTTCTCGTAGGGCTTGCCGCAATGGGTCTCCTGGCCTGGGGCGCCTACGGCCATTGGCAGCGCGACGCGGAGGCGACCGCGACGCTGGAGCGGATCAAGACCCTCGTGCCCCAGGTGCGGACCGTCGCGGCCGTGCGGGCGGAGGGTCCCGTCGATCTCGTGCTTCCCGGCGAGATGCAGGCCTTCACCATGGCGGCGATCGCCGCCCGCGCCACCGGCTACATCGCCGAACGCCGGGTCGATATCGGATCGCGCGTGAAGGCGGGCGAGCTGCTCCTGCGCATCGCCGCACCGGATCTCGATCAGCAACGCGCGCAGGCCGAGGCGCAGGTCGGACAATTGAGGGCGCAGTTGCTCCAGGCGCAGGCGCAGGTCGAGCAGGCGCGCGCCAACGTCAACCTCGCCAACCTCACCAATAACCGCACCTCCACGCTCGCGGTGCAAGGTTGGGCGTCGCGGCAGAACGCCGACAACACCCAGGCCGGTGTGCTCAGTCAGGCCGCGGCGCTCGCCGCCGCAGAGGCCGGCGTGAAGGTCGCCACGGCCAACATCAAGGTGCAGGAGGCCGTCGTCGACCGCCTGAAGGCGCTCACTGCGTTCGAGCGCGTCGTAGCCCCGTTCGATGGCGTCGTAACGGTGCGCAATGTCGATGTCGGGGATCTTGTCCGGGCCGATAACGGCGGGACGCCGCTCCTGAGCATGGATCAGGACAGCACCCTGCGTATCACCGTCAACGTCCCGCAGAACGACGCCATCGGCGTCAAGCCCGGTGTCCAGGCATTGATCACCGTCCCGCAGATGCCGGGCCGCCGCTTCGAGGGTTTCGTGGAGCGCAGCTCCGTTGCGCTGAACGCGGCGTCGCGTACGTTGACCACCCAGGTGGACGTGCCCAATCCCGACCGGACCCTGCGCGCCGGGCTCTATGCCTACGTCACCCTCAAGATCCCCCGGACCGAGCCCGGCGTGACGATCCCCGCCGAGGCGACGGTGTTCAACAGCAACGGCCTTCAGGTCGCGACCCTGGGCGACGATGACCGGGTGACATGGCGGACGATCCGCGTGCGGCGCGATCTCGGGCGCACGCTGGAGCTGGATTCCGGTCTCTCCGCGGACAGCCGCATCATCTACAGCCCGGCTCCGGACTTGCGCGACGGCCAGTTGGTCGAACCCGTGAAACCGCCGCAGTCGATGGAGCCGCTCCGATCGGCGCAACGCTGATCGGCCGGGAACAGCCCTCTGCAATCCGCGTCGGGCTCACCATCGGCCTCACCCTCGCGCCGAGCGACGGGACGAGCTGTGAGAAGCGCATCAAGAACGCCGAGGCCACCCGCGATCGCGGAAAAGGCCGAGGCGTGCGGCGCGTTGCGGTTCTTCGGGCCTGCGATGGATGAGCGCCCCCAGGTTCGCAGGATCCTGGAGTGCGATCTGCCCGATGTGCTCGCCGGGGAGATCTTCGAGGCCTGTGATCGGCTGGTCTACAGCCTCGGGGCGGATCGCATCTGCGCGTTCACGTCGGCACGCCTCATCACCGCTTTGCACGCGTCACTGCGGCGGACCGGATTGCCAGGACGGCGGCCGAAGCCGGACGCGCGCCGCCCCCGCGAGGAGGCCGCGCGCGCCATCGGTCTGTGGACGGAGGGACCGCCCTATTCGGCGGCGTCGAGGCGCGGGCGCTCCACGTGGCTGCGCTCGGCCTTGACCAGCTCGGCGGTCCGGAACGCCACCTCGAGGGCCTGCTCCGCGTTGAGGCGCGGGTCGCAGTAGGTGTGGTAGCGGTCCTGAAGGTCGTCGGCCGTCAGTGCCCGGGCGCCGCCCGTGCATTCGGTGACGTCCTTGCCGGTCATCTCCAGATGGATGCCGCCCGCGAAGGTGCCCTCGGCCCGGTGAACGCCGAAGAAGCCTTCTATCTCCTGCATCACCCGCTCGAAGGGCCGGGTCTTGTAGCGGCCCGCCGGGATCGTGTTCCCGTGCATCGGATCGCAGATCCACACCACCGAGCGCCCTTCCCGCTCGACCGCCCGGATCAGCGCCGGCAGGTGGTCGCCGACCTTGTCGGCGCCGAAGCGGCAGATCAGGCTGAGGCGCCCCGGCTCATTCTCCGGGTTGAGCAGGTCGATCAGCCGGATCAGGCCTTCGGCCTTCATGGACGGGCCGCACTTGAGGCCGATCGGGTTCTTGATGCCGCGGGCGTATTCCACGTGGGCGTGGTCGGGCTGCCGGGTCCGATCGCCGATCCACAGCATGTGGCCGGAGGTCGCGTACCAGTCGCCCGTGGTCGAATCGACGCGGGTCAGCGCCTCCTCGTAGCCGAGCAGCAGTGCCTCGTGGCTGGTGTAGAAATCGGTGGTCCGCACCTCCGGATGCGTCTCCGGATTGATGCCGATCGCCCGCATGAAGTCGAGGGCGTCGGTCATGCGGCCGGCCACATCCTGGTAGCGCGAGGATTGCGGCGAATCCTTCACGAAGCCCAGCATCCAGCGGTGCGCGTTCTCCAGGTTGGCGTAGCCGCCGGTGGCGAAGGCGCGCAGCAGGTTCAGGGTCGCGGCCGACTGACGGTAGGCCTCGAGCTGGCGGCGGGGATCCGGAACCCGCAACTCCTCGGTGAAGCCGATGCCGTTGATAATGTCGCCCCGGTAGCTCGGCAGGCTCACGCCCTCGAGGGTCTCGGTGGGCGAGGAGCGCGGCTTGGCGAACTGGCCGGCGATGCGCCCGACCTTCACCACGGGCGATCCGCCCGCGAAGGTCAGCACCATCGCCATCTGCAGGAACACCCGGAAGAAATCCCGGATGTTGTCGGCGGAATGCTCGTCGAAGCTCTCGGCGCAGTCGCCGCCCTGCAGCAGAAAGGCTTGGCCCACGGCGACGCGCCCCAGCGCCGCCTTCAGCTTGCGGGCCTCACCTGCAAAGACCAGCGGCGGAAAGCTCGCGATCTGCGACTCGACGGCACCCAGGGCGGCAGCGTCCGGATAGGCGGGCACCTGCTCGATCGGCAGATGTCTCCAGCTTTTCGGTGTCCAACGCTCGCCCATGGTCTCTCTCCGCGCACCTCTTCGTGCGATCGCGCCGTCGCGCGAAGCGCGGCTTATAGAGAGGTTCCTTCACACTTGCGAGTGCCGCGAAACCGGGGGCAGGCGCGCCTCGGCGTCAGGCCTCGCCGTCTTCCACCTCGATCCCGTGCTCCGCCAGGATCCAGAAGATCGCCTCCAGGTCTTCCGCCGACACGTCTCGGGGTGGCAGCGCCTCCTCCAGATCGTCGTAGGTCAGGTTGCGGCTGCGTTGCGCCTCAGCCTTGGCGAGCAGGCGGTCGATGGCCTGACGGATATCGGGCGGCAGGGCATCGTGGCTCGGCGGCCGATGGAAGGCCGGCCGCAGGGCGTCCGCCAGCAGGCCATCGATGATCGCCTGCCGCCGCGCATGCGCGTCGTCCTCGCGTCGTCCCTTGCCTGTGCTCGGCTTGCCCATGCCACAGATATGGCTCGGTCGCGCACCGCGTCGAGGCCCCGCCCGCACGGAGGTTTCAGCCGACGCCGACCGGATGCTTGGTGACCTCCGGAACCCGCATGGTCACGAGTTCCTCGGCGGCTGTCGGATGGACCGCGATGGTCCGGTCGAAATCGGCCTTCGTCGCACCCATGGTCACGGCGATACCGACCGCCTGGATCACCTCCCCGGCATCGTGGCCGAAGATGTGGACGCCCACCACCCGGTCGCTGGCGCAGTCGACCAGCACCTTCATGAGGATGCGTTCCTCGCGCCCGGACAGGGTCGCCTTCATCGGGCGGAAGCGCGCCTTGTAGACGTCGATCTTGCCGTAGATCTCCCGGGCGGCCGCCTCGTTGTGGCCGACGACGCCGATCTCGGGGGTCGAGAACACCGCGGTGGGGATCAGGCGGTGATCGACGCAGGAGGGCCTGCCGCCATAGACCGTGTCGGCGAAGGCGTGGCCCTCGCGGATCGCCACCGGCGTCAGGTTGGCGCGGTTTGTCACGTCGCCCACCGCATAGATCGACGGGACCCTGGTCTGCGAATAGGCGTCCACCGGGATCGCTCCGGCCCCGTCGGTCTCGATCCCGACGCGATCGAGGCCGAGCCCGTCCACGTTGGGCCGCCGGCCGGTGGCGATGAGCACCTGATCGACCCGGATCTCGCTGCCGTCGTCGAGCTCCGCGCAGAGGCCGCCGTCCTGCCGTGCGATGCGCCGCAGCGTGCGCCCGAGCCGCAGGTCCATCCGTTGGCCGTAGGCCTCGGCGAGGGCGTCGCGGATCTCGTCGTCGAAGCCGCGCAGCAGTCTTTCGCCCCGGTGCAGCAGCGTCGTGCGGCTGCCGAGCGCCGCGAAGATGCCGGCGAATTCCACCGCGATGTAGCCGCCGCCGATCACCAGGATGCGCTCCGGCAGGCTCTCCAGCTCGAACACCTCGTTCGAGGTGATCGCCAGATCGATCCCGGGCACCGCCGGCTCCTTCACCGGATGCGCGCCCACCGCCACGAGGATGCGTTCCGCCCGGACCGTGCGGCCGGACTTCAGCAGGCGGACCGTATGGGAATCCTCGATCACCGCCCGCTCGGGTACGATCTCGACGCCGGCGCGGATCAGGTTGGCGTCGTAGATGCCTTCGAGCCGGGTCACCTCCGCGTCGCGCCGGCTCTTGAGGGTGCCCCAGTCGAAGCGGGGCTGTCCCACCGTCCAGCCGAAGCCCGCGGCATCCGCGAATTCGTCGGCGAAGCGGCCGGCATAGACCATCAGCTTCTTCGGGACGCAGCCCCGGATCACGCAGGTGCCGCCGACGCGGTACTCCTCGGCCAGCATCACCCGCGCGCCGTATCCGGCCGCGATCCGCGCCGCGCGGACACCACCGGACCCGCCGCCGATGACGAAGAGGTCGACGTCGAACGCGCTCATGCCGGACCGTCCCGCTCGGATCTCTCGTTCGCGTCGGCTGGAGACGCCGCACGCATCCAGGTGATGGCAGCGCCGAGCCCCGCCGTCCACCATGCCGCCCAGCCGTTGTGCTCGACGAAGGCGATCGCGGCCGCGCAGGCCACGAGACCGAGGGCCGTGGCGCGGTCCGGCTGCGTCAGCCGCGCGATCCGGGCAAGCATCAGCATCAGCGTCAGGGCGGCGAAGAGGGCGCCGGGCAGGCCCAGCTCGGCCCAGATCTGCAGGAAGCTGTTGTGCGGATGCCCGACCCCGAGCAGGACCCGCATCTCGGGGGGCACCGTCTCCGCGACGGACGTCTCGGCGAAGCGCGCGCTGGTGCCGAAGCCCGCGCCGCGCCAGGGATCGGCCGCCACGGCGGCGCCGAAGCTGCGCGCGATCGCGACCCGTGCCCGGGAGGAGGACTGGACGAGCCGCTCGTGCGCCGCCTCCGGCATGGCGCGGGCGAGAAGGTCGCCCTCGACCGGGGCGAGCGCCACGGCGAGGCCGAGACCGAGGCCGGCGAGGCCGAGACCTACCCGCAGGGGCAGCATCCGGCCCAGGGCGGCCATCGCGGCGCCCGCCAGCAGGCCGAGCTGGGCAGCGCCGCTGATCGAGCGGAGGACGCCGAGCGCCGCGAAGCCCATCACCGCCGCCGCCAAGCCCCGGGCGCTGCCTTTCCAGAGCACCAAGGCCAGCGGACCGGCCACGAGATCGAGGGTCAAGGCCGGCCGGTTGTGAACGAAGGCGGCGACCCGGCGTCCGAGCGCACGCTCCAGGGCAAGATCGGAGGCGAGGTCGATCGCGATCAGGAGGCCTGCGAGCCCGACCGCGATCGCGCCGAGGCGCGGCGCGAAGGCCGGTATGCGGCCGGGCGCCAGACAGGCGAGCAGGTAGGTGGCCAGCAGCGTCGGCAGGAACTCCCCGAGAACCCGGAGCGACGCGGCCGGGAACGGGCTCCAGGCGAGCGAGATCAGGGCCCAGGCCAGGAAGGCGAGCGCTGCGCCGGCGAGCGGCGTCCGGAGCGGTCCCAGCAGATGGCGGCGCAGGGCGGCCGCGTCCTCCGCCCAGCGCCCGGCCAGGAAGGCGAGCGCCGCCAGCCCGCAGATGAGCGGGCTCGACCGGTTGGCGAGCACCATGGCGAGCGGCATGACGGCGAGGAGCACGCCGCCCGCCGCGTAGAGGCGGCCGGCCGCGCTCATGGGCGACCTCTCACGGTGATCGACCCGCGGGGGCGGCCACCCTCACTGCATCTGATGCCCGCGCTTGCCCATCTCGGCGCGGACGCGGACCATGACGTATTCCGAGACGTCCTGCGTCCAGTCCTGCATCTCCTGCACCATCTCGTCGAGAAGCTGCGGCTGCGCCTCGACATAGTGCTTCCCGGCGGGCGAGCGGAAGAAGGTCGCGATCTCCTTCAGCTCGGCTTCGGAGAATTTCGACGCGTAGGTCCGCGCCGCGATGTCGATCATGCGCTGCTTCTGCAGTTCCATCTCCGGCTGCAGCGAGGCCAGGACTTCCTCGAGATCCTTGGAGAGCTCGGGCCGGGTGACCGTCTGCTTGCGGATCTGATCGGCGAAGGCGGGCAGCACCGAGTCGAACGAACGGGCGATACCGGAGCTGAGCATCACCTCGCGGGCGAGTGCCAGATGGCTCGGCGAAAAGGTGGAGGCCGCCGGCGTGTTGGCGGCCGGGGTGCCGCCCGCCGGGGCATTCGGTTGCGCCGTCGGCTTGGTCGGCGCGGGTTTTTGAGGCTGGGCTGCAGCTGGATGCGGAAGCGCCAGGAGCGCGAGGCCGAGCGCGAGGCCGGGCGCGGCGATGAGGCGTCGGGACATGCTGGACTTTCTTGCGAGGATGACCTGCGATTGAGGACGGCGCCTCAGGCGAGGCTGCCGAGAACGGTGACCTCGGCCTGCCCGTCCCGCGCCGCCGCCAGGATCGCGGCGTCGGCGATGCCGAGGAACAGGCCATGCTCGACCACGCCCGGCACGGCCCACAGCGCGGCGCCGAGAGCCTCGGGATCGGGAATCGCACCGAGATGCGCGTCGAGGATGTAATGGCCGCCGTCGGTGACCAGGGGCTTGCCATCGGGCCGGCCGCGCAGCCGGACCGCACCGGAGCAGCCGGCCGCTGCGACCGCCGCCTCGACGGCCCGGTGCGTGGCCTTGAGGCCGAAGGGATTGACCTCGATGGGAAGCGGGAAGGCGCCCAGCCGCGCCACGTGCTTGGCCGCGTCGGCGATCACCACCATGCGGCGGCTCGCGCAGGCGACGATCTTCTCCCGCAGCAGGGCCGCGCCGCCGCCCTTGATCAGGCGCAGCTGGTCGTCGACCTCGTCGGCGCCGTCGATGGTCAGGTCGAGCTCCGGCTGCTCGTCGAGGGTCGCGAGGCGGATGCCGAGGCTCTCCGCCTGGGCCCGGGTCGCCTCGGATGTCGGGACCCCGAGGATGTCGAGTCCGGCGCCGACCCGCTCGCCGAGGAGCGCCACGAAGGCCGCCGCCGTGGATCCCGTCCCGAGGCCGAGCCGCATACCCGGCTCGATGAGGTCGAGGGCGCGGGCGGCCGCAGCCCGACGCAGATCCGGCCCGCTCACCGGGACACCGCCCGATCGGCGAGGTTGGGCGAGGAATCGCGCGTCATGGGCAGCCGGTCTCTCCGTGAGATTCGGTCGGCCCGTAGCACGGGACCGGGCCGACCGGAACGCCCGCGCCGGCAAGGCGGCATCACGGCCGCCCACCCTGTGTCGGCGTGGCGCTGGCCCCGGCCCGACCGGGCGCAGGTCCGGTCAGCGGCGCATCGGACGCGCTCTCGACCCCGGGCTTGCCCTGCTGGGTGCAGACGACCTGCTCCTTCTTAACCAGCACGAAGCAGATGCTCATCTCGCCGGTCCGGTAATTCACCCGGAAGACCCCGGCTTCGCGGGTGTGGCGGCTCGCCACCAGCCCGTATTCCGACGGGGTCTGGGGCCCGGCGCCCTCGCCCGGCCCGAAGCAGACCGTCTGGCCGATTCCCCCCGCCGATTCCTGAAGCCCGTACTGGCAGGAGGTGACCTCTCCGGTCACCTTGTCGACCCGGTACATCCGGTTCAGGTCGGTCTGTGGCGCGGGCACGAACTCGAAGGAGGTCGCGGCCGCCGGCAGGGTTTGGAGCACGGCGCAGGCGGCCAGAAGGGGCAGAGACGGTTTCATCGCGGATCCCGGGGCTGGTACGCACTGCGTTTCGCCGCGCTTTCAGGCGAGTCTGGGGCGCTGGGTGAGACGATCGGTGCATCTGCCGCGTCCCCTCCGCCGGCTTGCCCCGCATCGTCGGCCCCGATAGCGACGCCGTTTCGAGATCCCGGCCAGCACGGAGCCCCGCAGGCATGCCCACCGAACCGACGACCCCGCCCCCGATCGCCGTGTTCGACCTGGATGGGACCCTCGCGGAGACCGCAGGCGACCTGATCGGCACGCTCAACGTCCTGATGGCGCGCGAGGGGTTGTCGGAGCTGCCCCTTTCCCAGGCGCGCGGGCTGATCGGTGCCGGCGCCCGGGCGCTGATCCGGCGCGGCTTCGAGGCCGAGGGTCGGCCGCTCTCGCCGGAAGACCACGACCGGCTGTTCGATGCCTTCATCGACCATTACGGGGACCACCTTGCCGACACGACCTACCTTTTCCCCGGCGTGGTCGAGGCCCTCGATTCTCTCGAGGCGGCGGGATTCACGCTGGCCGTCTGCACCAACAAGTTCGAGGGGCAATCGGTGGAGCTGCTGCGCCTTCTGGGCATCGGTCACCGCTTCGCGGCGATCTGCGGCCGCGACACCTTCCCGCAAGCCAAGCCCGATCCGCGCCACCTCACCGGCACGATCGCACGCGCCGGTGGCGATCCGGCGCGCGCCGTGATGGTCGGCGATTCCCGGACCGACATCGACACCGCCAAGGCCGCCGGCATCCCGGTGGTGGCGGTCACCTTCGGCTATACCGATCGCCCGGTTTCCGAACTCGGGCCCGATCGGGTGATCGAGCACTTCTCGCAGCTTGTCGAGGCGGTGGGCGCCCTCGTACCGGCCGCACTCGCCTGATCCTCAGCGCAGCCAGGTCTTCAGCCGCGACACCGCTTCGCGGCACTCGGCCTCCGAGCCCGCGAACGAGAACCGGACGTGGTGGTGGCCGAGATCCGGGTCGAAATCGAGACCCGGCGTCGCCGCGACATCGGCCTCGTCCAGCATCCGCCGGCAGAAATCCGAGGCGTCGTCGGTGAGGTTCGAGACGTCGGCGTAGAGGTAGAAGGCGCCGTCGGCGGGATGCACGCGGCCGAGGCCGAGGGCCGGGAGCGCATCCAGCAGGATCGCGCGGTTGCGCGCGTAGCTGTCGCGCACGGCGTCCAGGTCCTCCGTGGCGTCGAAGGCCGCCAGCGCACCGACCTGCGAGAGGTAGGGCGCCGAGATGTAGAGGTTCTGCGCCAGCCGCTCGATCGGGCGGACCAGCGCCTCCGGCACGACCATCCAGCCGACGCGCCAGCCGGTCATGCAATGGTATTTCGAGAAGGAGTTGATGACGACCGCGTCGGGGTCGAAGCGCAGGGCCGTGACCGTGGGCAGGCCGTAGCTGAGGCCGTGATAGATCTCGTCGGAGATCAGCGGCAGGCCGAGGATGCGCGTCGCCGCGCAGAGATCCTGCAGGGCGGCCTCCGTGATCACCGTGCCGGAGGGATTGGCCGGGCTCATCACCAGCGCCCCGGCGACCGGCGCGCGGGCATGGGTCTCGCGGAGCAGGGCGGCGGTCGGGGCGAAGCGGTCCTCGGCGCGCAGCACCATCGGCGCCGGAACGAGGTCGAGGGCCGTCAGGATGCTGCGATAGGCCGGGTATCCGGGCTGCGGCACGGCGACCCGGTCGCCGGAATCGAACAGGCTCATGAAGGCGAGGACGAAGCCGGCCGAGGATCCGGTCGTGATCACCACCCGCTCCGGGCTCACCGCGACGCCGTGCCGCTCGGCATAGTCCCGGGCGATGCGGGCCCGAAGGGCGGGCAGGCCGAGGGCCTCCGTGTAGGGGATGCGGCCGGTGGCGAGCGCCGCCTGCGCGGCCGCGATCACCGGGCCGGGCGCGGGGGCGGAGGGCTGGCCCACCTCCATTCGCACCACGTCGACGCCAGCCCGCGCCTTGGCGGCGGCGGCGGCCATGACATCCATCGCGAGGAACGGCTGGACTGCGGCGGCCCGCCGGGAGATCGGGGTCATGGCATCCCTCGCTGCAAAGTCGTCTGCGCCGCGCTGCCGGCGCGCCGGGGGTAGACCCTCGCGGCCCGCGCCTCAACCGGATGCCGGACCGGCAGCCGCGACCGATTCGATCGGCACGGGCAGGATTTGACCGGACGCCGCGAAAACGCCTAACCCAGCCCCTACCGCTCGCGCCACGCGCGGGCCGGCCTGCCGCGCAAGCGAGGATCCATGCCTTTCATCCGCCCCCTGCCCGCGCTGGTCCTGGCGCTCGGCCTCGTCGCCGTCCCCGCCCTCGCGCAGACCGCGACGCCCCCCGCCGCGCCCTTCACGGACGCGCAGCGCGCCGGCATCGAGGCGATCGTCAAGGACTACCTGATCAAGCATCCCGAGGTGCTTCAGGAGGCCCTTGCCGAGGCTGAGAAGCAGCAGGCCGAGACGCAGCGTCTCGCCCAGGCCGCCGCCTTGAAGGAGTCGCGCGAGGCGCTGCTCAACGGGCCCCACGATGTCGTCGCCGGCAACCCGTCGGGCGACGTCACGCTGGTCGAGTTCTTCGATTACAATTGCGGTTACTGCCGCAAGGCGCTGGCTGACGTCCAGACGCTGATCAAGTCCGATCCGAAGCTGCGGGTGGTGATCAAGGACTTCCCGGTGCTCGGCCCGGAATCGCTCGAGGCGAGCCAGGTGGCCATCGCGGTGCGCCAGCAGCTCAAGGGCGACAAGCTGTGGGAGTTCCACCAGAAGCTCCTGGAGACCAAGGGCCGGGTGAACGGCGCCCGGGCTATCCAGGTCGCCAAGGACCTCGGCGCCGACACGACCAAGCTCCAGAAGGACATGGCCTCCCCCGAGGTGAAGGCCGCGCTCAGCGAGAACCGCGGTCTCGGCGATCGTCTGGGCCTCTCGGGCACGCCGGCCTTCATCATCGGCGACGAGGTGATCCCGGGCGCGGTCGGCGTCGAGCCGATCCGCAAGACCATCGCCGACGTGCGCCAGTGCGGCCACGCCTCCTGCTGAGCTGACGGATCGACCCGACGGACCCCGAAGGCGTTCCGCGCAGCCTTGTCGCGCCGGGGCGCCTTCGTCTAAGAGCCGCCAGCCGCAGGGCCGCGGTGGAGGTCCAGGGCCGAGCCCGGATGGACGCACCGACGTGCCGCGAGACGAAGTAGGCCGGATGCCAAAGAACGACGCCATCGATCCCGAACTCGTGCGCGAGCTCGCCAACCTCGTCACCGAGACCGGCCTGTCCGAGATCGAGGTCGAGAAGGGCGACCTGCGCATCCGTGTCGCGCGGCGGCTCGAACCCGTGAATGTTCAGGTGGCGGCGCCCGCGCCCCTCGCGGCCGTGGCCTCGCCCCCGGCGGCGGCCGCGGCGCCGTCCCCCCTCGCCCCGGCCGAGCCGGCCCGCGCGCAGCCCGGCACCGTGCCCTCGCCGATGGTCGGGACCGCCTATCTCCGGCCCTCGCCCGACGCCAAGGCCTTCGTGGATGTGGGCTCGAAGGTCGAGGTCGGCGACAAGCTTCTGCTCATCGAGGCGATGAAGACCTTCAACGAGATCGTGGCGCCCCGCGCCGGCACGATCAGCGCGATCTTCGTCGAGGACGGTCAGCCGGTCGAGTTCGGCGAGGCCCTGCTCGTCATCACTTAGGACGTCCGCCGGGCGCTCGCCGCTCCGTCCCGGACGATGCCGCAACTCAAGAGGATAGAGCATCCTGCGCGGTCCGGGATCGCCAGGACGCCCTAACGGGTCCGATGTTCGACAAGATCCTGATCGCGAACCGCGGCGAGATCGCCCTGCGCATTCTGCGGGCGGCGAAGGAACTCGGGATCGCCACCGTGGCGGTCCACTCCACCGCCGACGCGGATGCCATGCATGTGCGGCTGGCCGACGAGAGCGTCTGCATCGGGCCGCCCGCCGCCCGCGACAGCTACCTCAACATCCCGTCGATCATCGCGGCCTGCGAGATCACCGGAGCGGATGCCGTGCATCCCGGCTACGGCTTCCTCTCGGAGAATGCCCGCTTCGCCGAAGTGCTGGCCCATCACCAGATCGGCTTTATCGGCCCCAAGGCGCAGCACATCCGCACCATGGGCGACAAGATCGAGGCGAAGCGCACGGCGCTGAAACTCGGCATCCCCTGCGTGCCGGGCTCGGAGGGCGGGGTCGAGGATCCCCATGAGGCCAAGCGCGTCGCAGCGGAGATCGGCTATCCGGTCCTCGTCAAGGCGGCGGCCGGCGGCGGCGGCCGCGGCATGAAGGTCGCGCGCACCGAGGCCGAGCTTGAGCAGGCGATCGGCATGGCCCGGTCCGAGGCCAAGGCCGCCTTCGGCGACGACGCGGTCTATCTCGAGAAATATCTGGAGAAGCCCCGCCACATCGAGGTGCAGGTGCTGGGTGACGGGCGCGGCGGCGCCGTCCACCTCGCCGAGCGCGACTGCTCGCTCCAGCGCCGTCACCAGAAGGTGTGGGAGGAAGGCGGCTCGCCGGCGCTCAACGAATCGATGCGCGCCGAGATCGGCGGCATCTGCGCCAACGCCATGAAGGAACTCGGCTATCTCGGCGCCGGGACCGTCGAGTTCCTGTACGAGGACGGCCGATTCTACTTCATCGAGATGAACACCCGCATCCAGGTCGAGCATCCGGTGACCGAGATGATCACCGGAATCGACCTCGTCATCGAACAGATCCAGGTCGCCTCGGGGGGGGCGCTCTCGGTCAGCCAGGCGGACATCAAGGTCGAGGGCCACGCCATCGAGTGTCGGATCAATGCCGAACATCCGGAGACCTTCCGGCCTTCGCCGGGCGAGATCACCCATTATCACACGCCGGGCGGCCTCGGCGTCCGGGTCGATTCGGCGGCGTTCCAGGGCTACCGGATCCCGCCGAACTACGATTCGCTGATCGGCAAGCTGATCGTCCATGGCCGGACCCGCAACGAGTGCCTGATGCGCCTGCGCCGGGCGCTGGACGAGTTCGTGATCGACGGCATCGACACGACGCTGCCGCTGTTCCGGACGCTGGTCCGCAACCCGGACGTGCAGAACGGCCTTTACGACATCCATTGGCTGGAGCATTTCTTGGAAGACGGCGGCATGAAAGCCTGACCGGACCGGGGCGGGGCTGCGGCGACCGCTCCACGCGCGGGATCTGGTCTTCGCGCCGGCCGCGCGCGACACTCACGGCATGCACGATTCCGCCCGCGTGGACATCACCCCCGAGATCCTGCTGAAGGCCTACGCGGCGGGAATCTTCCCGATGGCGGAGGACGCCGACGACCCGACGCTCTATTGGGTCGAGCCCAAGGCGCGGGGCGTGTTGCCCCTCGACGCGTTCCGCGTCCCCCGGCGCCTCGCCCGGACGGTGCGGTCCGACCAGTTCGTGGTCCGCTGCGACACCGACTTCGAAGCTGTGATCGACGGTTGCGCCGCGCCGCGCCGGGACAGCGAGCGCACCTGGATCAACGCACGGATCCGCGAACTCTACGGCGCCCTGTTCGATCTCGGCCATGTCCACACGGTCGAGGTCTATGCGGGCGCGGACGGGCGGCTCGTCGGCGGCCTGTACGGTGTCTCGTTGGGGGCGGCCTTCTTCGGCGAGAGCATGTTCCACGAGGTGCGCGACGCCTCGAAGGTCGCCCTCGTCCACCTGATGGCCCGCCTCCGCGCCGGGCACTACCGGCTCGCCGATACCCAGTTCGTCACCGACCATCTCACCCAGTTCGGTGCCGAGGAGGTGCCGCGGCACGTCTACAAGCGGCGGCTCGCCGAAGCCCTCGATCAGGTCGCCGACTGGAACGTCTGGCCCGGCGACGGCTCGATGCCGGGCGCGCGGGTCCTCGAGGCTCTGGAATCTCCGGACCTGCCTTAGGGTCGAGATCCCAGAGGATCCCGGTCGAGCTGCCAGGCGTCGGAGCGGACGATCCGGAGGCCGGCGTCAGCGCCGGCGCCGGTGCCGGTAGCCGGTCGAGAACGAGGCGTACTGCCGGCCGCGCGCGGACCGGTAGCGCCGGCGGCGGCTGGTGCTGGCCTCGGCCGTCTCCTCCACCTGGGGGATTGGCTCTGCCATGGCGGCCGCCGGGGTGGCAGCCGTGGCCACAGCGGTGTCGGCCGAGGCGTAGCCGCCGGCGACGTTCTTGGCCGCGGGGCCGAACATCGCGAGGCATTGATTGTAGGCGAGGTCGTTCTTCAGGCGCTCGCATTCACCGATAGAGCGCGGGGTCCCCTGAGCCAGGACCGGCAAGGGCGCCAGCATCACGACGAGGGCAGCCAGAGGCGTAAGGCATAGGGGCGGGCGGTGCACGGAGCGGGATCTCGAGCGGGAACGGGCAGGCTTGTGATCCCCGAGTGCGGCAAAATCGAGGGATCGGCGTCAGCGATCGGGCCGCTCCATCCACCGGATCAGCGGCATCAGCGGGAAGATCCAGGCGATGCCGAGAATCGAGTAGATCACCGCCTGCACCGGCGCGGGCGTCTCCGCGATGCGGCTGTCGGCCAGGGCCATCGCCAGCGGGCCGTAGAGGCAGACGAAGGCGAGGATCACGAGGGTGCCGATCAGGGTTCGGGTGCGGCGGCGCATTGCTGTGTCCGTGGCCTCGCGGCCGGCGCTCCCGGCGCCGACCGGGGACGGCTACCGTCCTGTGATCCGGTTGGCAACGCGCCCGCTGACGCGGGCTGCGGCGCCGGCGCCGTTGCTGGGCGGTCGGACATCCCCTAACCCGAAGGCGGCGGCCGGGGCATCCCGGCATCCGTGGAAGGGACGGGCATGGACATGAGTGGCGCGGGCGACCGGCGGTCGGGGGCGGTGCGGACCTGGCTCTACGTGGTCGCGGCCATGGTCGTCGCCATGGTGGCGGTCGGCGGCGCGACGCGTCTGACCGGGTCCGGCCTGTCGATCACCGAGTGGCGCCCCGTCACCGGGGCGATCCCCCCCCTCACCGAGGCCGACTGGGCCGCCGAATTCGCCAAGTACAAGGACACGCCGCAATACAACATCCTCAACCAGGGGATGGGATTGTCCGCGTTCAAGGTCCTGTATGGCTGGGAATGGGGCCATCGCGTCCTCGGCCGGCTCATCGGCCTCGTGTTCTTCCTGCCGCTGATCGTGTTCTGGTGGCAGGGCCGGATCAGCCGGCGTCTCGGATTCGGGCTGCTCGGCCTCGGCGTGCTCGGCGGCCTTCAGGGCGCCATCGGCTGGATCATGGTCGCTTCGGGCCTCCAGCCCGGCATGACCGCGGTGGCCCCGCTCAAGCTCGCCCTGCACCTCACCACCGCCAGCCTGATCCTGGCCGGCCTCGTCTGGCTGGCGGCGGGCGAGCGCCGCGGCGTCCTGGCACCGGTCCCGGCGCGCCTGCAGGCGACTGCGATGGTGCTCCCGATCCTGGTGCTGGTGCAGATCTTCCTCGGAGGGCTCGTCGCCGGCTCCCATGCCGGCCTCGTCTTCAATACCTGGCCCACCATGGACGGCGCTTTCGTGCCGCCGCTGGATAGCCTGTTCGCGATCCGGCCCTGGATCGAGAACTTCGTCGACAACCACGCCCTGGTTCAGTTCGACCATCGGGTGACGGCCTATCTGGTCCTGGTCGTGGCGATCCTTCACGCCATCGACGCCCGCCTCACCGGGCCGGCGAACGCGGCCGGCCGCGCCAACGGTGTCGTGATCCTCGTTCTCGCCCAGATGGCGCTGGGAATCGCGACGCTGCTCCTCGCCGTTCCGCTCTGGGCGGCGCTCGCGCATCAGGTGCTGGCCATGGCCGTGCTGACGATGGCGACAGTCCATGCCCGGATCAGCCGGGGATCCGGCGTAGTGATGCCGGCGGCCGCGGAGCCGCCCCTGGGGTTCGAGGGGCTGGCGAGAGGCCGGATCTAGGCTATCGTGCGGTGCGGCCATCGTGCTGCGCTGCACGAGACTTTTACCGCTTTTAGTGGAACCTTGGGATAACTCCGCATCAGCAATCTGCACGGGGAACGACTTAGACTTCTCAAGCTTTATGCTGCAAGCGTTGCAGGAGGCTTCAAGATGTCTCTCGCGGAAGATGGCCGACCCCTCTCCCTGACCTGGCACTACACGCCGCGGGAGATCGTGGCGGATGGCGTGATCCACGGCCTCGGCGTTCTCCTCGGTTTCGCCGGCGCGGTAGCCCTGGTGGCCACGGCGGTCACCACACATCTCGGCCTCGGCGAGCGGGCGGCAGTCGTCGTCTACGCCGCGGCACTGGTCCTGATGCTCGGCGTCTCTGCCCTCTACAACCTGTACCCCGTGAGTCCGCGCAAATGGCTGCTCCGCCGCGCCGACCATGCCCTGATCTACCTGATGATCGCCGGCACCTACACGCCGCTGGTCGCCCTCGTGGGGTCGGGGATCCGAGCCTACGCGCTGCTGGCGATCATCTGGGTGGTGGCGCTGATCGGGATCGCCGTGAAGCTGCTCCTGCCGGGCCGGTTCGATCGGCTGTCGATCGGCCTCTACCTGCTGCTGGGCTGGAGCGGCCTGCTCGCGTACGAATCCGTCATCGCAGCGCTCCAGCCCACGGCTCTGTGGCTGCTGGGCATCGGCGGGGCGCTCTACTCCATCGGTGTGATCTTCCACATCTGGCGAACCCTGCCCTTCCAGAATGCGATCTGGCACGGCTTCGTCCTGGCCGCGGCGGCCTGCCATTACGGGATGATCTGGGCCAGCCTGAACGGCGCACCGCTGACATAGGGCGGGATCGGTTGCGGCCTCGCACGTAAAACTCCGCTTACCGTCCCGACCGAAAGGTCGAGCCCCCCGATCCTGCTTTAAGTGTCCCGCGACCGCCGGTGGATCATAACCTGGGAACTTATATTCCCGGGAGCTGAACCGTGGTCCCGAAGTCGAACGCCTCTGGCAGTGCTGAGCGTTACCGGATCCTTCACGTGTTCCGGGCGCCCGTAGGCGGCCTGTTCCGGCACGTGATGGATCTCGCCCGCCTGCAGGCCGCCGCGGGCCATCAGGTCGGGATCGTCTGCGACGCCACCACCGGCGGCGAGCGCGCCGCGGGAGCCCTGGCGGATCTGCTGCCGATCCTGGATCTCGGCCTCCTCCGCATCCCCATGCGCCGCAATCCGCATCCGTCGGACTGGTCCTGCCTCCGGAACGTCGCGCAACGGGCTGCCACGGTCGGCGCGGAGGTGCTTCACGGTCACGGCGCCAAAGGCGGTGTCTATGCACGCCTTGCCGGGGCGGGCCCGGCGATCCGCGCGTACACCCCGCATGGCGGCAGCTACAATTACCGTCCGGGCACTGGACTCCACCGTCTCTACATGGGGGCCGAGGCGATGCTGGCCCGCCGCACCGACGCGTTCCTGTTCGAGAGCGAGTACGTCGCCGGCCGGCACCGGCGCTTCGTCGGCGGTCCCGAGCGTGTGACGCGGATCGTGCACAACGGTATCGCCGAGGCCGAGTTCGCGCCCCTGGACCGCGTCGCGGAGCCCTTCGACCTACTCTATGTCGGCGAGCTGCGGGAGGCCAAGGGTCTGCCCTATCTGCTCGAAGCCCTGGTCCGGCTCCGCGCCGAGGGCCGGGCGCTGCGCCTGCTGATGGTCGGTTCGGGCCCGGATGCCCAGAGCCTCCGCGAGACCGTGGCACGCCTCGGTCTCGCCGACGCGGTGGCGTTCGAGCCGCCCCAGGCGATTCGCTCCGTCCTCGCCCGCGGACGGATCCTGGTCGTCCCGTCGCTGGCGGAGTCGCTGCCCTACGTCGTGCTGGAAGCCGCGGCGGCGGCGCAGCCCCTGGTCGCCACCCGAGTCGGCGGCATACCGGAGATCTTCGGTCCGGCCGCATCCGATCTGGTCTCGTCCGGGGATGCGGGCGCGCTCGCAGACGGCATCCGGCGCGTCCTCGACGCCCCTCCCGATGTGCTCGCCGCCCGGACGCAGAGCCTCAGCGCATCGATCCGGCAGCGCTTCTCGCTGGAGCGCATGGGCAGCGAGGTGATCTCCGGCTACGCCGCGGCCTTCGAGGCCCGCGCGCAAAGCCGCAAGCCTGCCCCCGGTGAGATCGCTGGAGCCCGGACCGCCTGAACTCGGTCGCAGGGACGTGATGCGCCGGGGCTTGTGCGTCGCAGTGGAAAAAGCCGCGACACCCTCGCCCTTAAGTCTTCAATCAATGCCCCGTGCCAAGCTCCGTTCGAAGTGGCGGCTGCAGGGCTCGGGGGGAGCCGATCGATGAGCGCGTTCGATATTCGCGATCTTCTCGACGCCGCCGTGCCGATGGAGGCCTCTTCGGCGCCGGCTCGTGACAGCGTCCCCCTCGCCGAGGCTGCGGTTCCCGGTCCCACGGCGATCTCGCCCGTCGTCGTGGCCGGGCTGGTGCGCGCGCTGGAATGCGCCTTGATCTTCGGCCTCGGCACGCTCCTGCACGTGCTGATGCTGCGCGGTCGCGTGCCGTTCGGTCTGACCTATGCGGGCGCCATCGGGATGATCGCCGTGACCACCGTGACGCTGATTCAGGCGTCCGGCGGCTATCGGATCGCCGCCTTCCGGAGCTTCTTCAGGACGGCGATCCGGCTGATCGTGGCGTGGTCGCTGACCTTTCTGATGGTCGCCACCGGCCTCGTGCTGGCCAAAGTGGCCGACCATTACTCGCGCCTCTGGCTGGGAACCTTCTTCGGCGCCGGACTCGCGATGCTGCTGGTCGGGCGCTTCGTCCTCTTCCGGATCATCGACGCCCAGACCCGGGCCGGACGGTTCGACCGGCGCACCGCCATCGTGGGCGGCGGCCAGCCCGCGGAAGCCCTGATCGCCGCCCTGGAGACACAGAGCGAGAGCGGCATCCGCATCGTCGGCGTGTTCGACGACCGGAACGCCGATCGGTCGTCGGACGTGGTGGCGGGGCATCCGAAGCTCGGCAATGTCGACGACCTCGTGGCCTATGCGCGGCACGCCCGGCTCGACCTGATCGTCTTCACGATCCCGATCACCGCGGAGGCGCGCATCCTCCAGATGCTCGCCAAGCTCTGGGTTCTGCCGATCGATATCCGGCTCTCGGCCCACGCCGCCAAGCTGCGCCTGCGTCCTCGCAGCTACTCGTATCTGGGCTCGGTTCCGGTGCTCGACGTCTTCGACAGGCCGATCGCCGATTGGGACGTGGTGGTGAAGGCGGTGTTCGATCGGTGCGTCGGTCTGATGATGCTTCTGGCGCTGTCGCCGCTCATGCTGGTGATCGCCCTCGCCGTGCGCCTGACCTCCCGCGGGCCGGTCCTGTTCCGGCAGAAGCGCCACGGCTTCAACAATGAGCTGATCGAGGTCTACAAGTTCCGTTCGATGTACGTGGATCAGTGCGACGCCGGCGCCGCCAGGATGGTCACGCGGGGCGATCCGCGCGTGACGCCGGTCGGCCGCTTCATCCGCAAGACCTCGCTCGATGAGTTGCCGCAGCTGTTCAACGTGCTGAAGGGCGACCTGTCGCTCGTCGGCCCACGCCCGCATGCCCTTCAGGCGAAGGCCGCCAACACCCTGTACGATCAGGTGGTCGACGGGTACTTCGCCCGCCACAAGGTCAAGCCCGGCATCACCGGCTGGGCCCAGGTCAACGGTTGGCGCGGCGAGACCGATACGTCCGAGAAGCTGCAGCGGCGCGTCGAGCACGACCTCTACTACATTGAGAACTGGTCGGTTCTGCTCGACCTGCAGATCCTGCTCACCACGCCCTTCGCGCTGTTCAAAACCGAGAACGCCTACTGAGCGGAGGGGCCGGCACCCGAGCGGTGCCGGCCATGGGTGTCGCTACGGCAGGGCGCCCGCCTTCTCCTTGGCCTTCATGATCGTGTCGCGGCAGCCCTGAGCGTCCCCGGCCTTGTCCTGCTGGCTCGCCTGCGCGACGAGCTTCTTGGCCTCCTCGACACCCGCAGCCGTGGGCTTCACCGCGGCATCCGACTCGGTGAGCTTCGGCGGCGTGTCGAGCGCCTTGGGCGAGTTGGACGAGGTTGGGCCGCCGGGCGGCGTCTTGCCCGTCACTGCGACGGCGCCGGCGCTGTCGAGCCGCCTCTGCAGCGTAGAGACCTCGTCGGCGCACGGGGTCGCCAGGGCCGGCGTGGCGGCCGCCAGGGCCAGGGCTGCAACGGCGAAACGCATGATCATCAGGATGGAACTCCACGGTGTCGGATTGCGGCCGGCGCTGACATCCCGCTCTTGAGCGGATTGTGACGCGCCGGCACGGCTACCGGGGAGACGCCGGGCAGACGGGCCCGTTCCCGAGACAGGAGGCCGCATGCAGGGCCGCGAAACGCGACGGGCGCCCCGCGCGGCCGGTCGGCCGCGGGAGGCGCCCGCTTCTGGACACCTGGGACGGATCAGTACTTCCGGATAATCGGCTCCGGCGACATCGGCACGGGGTCGGCACCGAAGGCGTAGCGGATGCCGGCGTAGACCGAGAACGGCTGCGCCAGGGTCGTGGTCCGCGGATCGCTGATCCGCAGGTTGCCGGCCACCGCGCCCGGCTCGGCAAAGGTGCCGAACGTGGCGTAGCGGTTGTTGGTCAGGTTGGTGATCAGGCCGAAGACCTCGAGGTTCTTCGTCACCTGATACTTCGTCTGGAAGTTCAGCACGTAGTAGGGCGGCAGCTTCCGGTTCAGGTTCGACTCGTCGCCGCGGAAGTAGGACGAGGAGAAGGCCTGGAGGTAGAGGCCGAACTGCCAGTTGGGCGTGACGAAATAGTCGAACCCGGCCTTGATCTGATGGGTCGGCACCAGCGGCACGATGTTGCCCTTGCGGACCTGGATCGCGCCGTCATCCGCCAGCGGGTTGTTGGGCGACGACAGGGTGCCGTTGAACTGGAAGGTCGCGTCCACCAGCGCGTAGTTGGCGTAGACCCGCAGGTAATCCGCCGTGTACTCGCCGCCGACCTCGATGCCCTGCCGCTGCGTCGACGGCACGTTGACGAAATAGGCGCGGGCGGTGTTGCCGGGGGTGGCCAGCGACAGGATGTCGTTGGCGAGGTCGGTGCGGAAGGCGCCGATCTTGTAGGTGATGATGCCGCCGTCATAGGTGTTCGGCAGCTGGCCGCGGAAGCCGACCTCGTAGGTCCGCCCGGTGACCTGCTTGAGCGGCGGGTCGGCCACCAGCGAGTTCGGCAGCAGGCACGGCCGGTCCGGGTTGGCGCAGGCCAGTTCCAGCGGGGTCGGGGCGCGGTTCGACTCCGAGTAGCTGCCGTAGAGGTTCAGCGCGTCGAAGAACCGGTAGGTCAGGCCGGCGACCGGGTTGATCTTGTTGAAGTAGTGCGTGCCGGTCACGTCCGGCGAGAAGCCGGTCAGATCCTCGCTCTGGATGCGCGCGAAGTTGAGCCGAGCACCGGCGGTCAGCGACAGCCGGTCGGTCACGTCGAGCGTGTCGAGGGTGTAGAGGCCCATATAGAGGTTGGAGCCGTTGACCGAGCTCGGCGCGATGCCCAGCGCGCCCGCGGTCCGCAGCTGCGGCGTGCCGAGGCCCGGGATGTTGCCGTAGAACGGGTTGCTCGGATCGGTGGTGATCGACAGGTTCGGGTTGATCACGCCCAGGGTGCTGGACGACTTGAACGAGTAGTTGGCCGCGTCGATGCTGCCGCCGACCACGAACGTGTTGGACAGGCCGAAGATCCGGTCGCGGTTGGCCGCCTGCAGCGAGCCGCCGAAGCCGGTGGCTTCCGTCCGGGTCGTGTCCAGCGTGCCGTACGGGATGCCCGCCCGGAACGGGATCCGCTGGTTCTGCTGGCCCAGGATCAGGAACTGGTTGCGGAAGGCGTTCTGCGACTGGCCGGCAGCCGGGCTGAAGCCGTCATCCTCGAAGCAGAGATTCCCGCGGAAGCTCGACCGTGTACTGCAATTCTCGAAGTTGCCGTCGTTGCCGTCGACGTAGGTCTGGCTGAAGCGGCGGAAATAGGCGTTGCCGGCGAGATCCCAGGTCGGCGAGATGTCCACCCGGCCGGTCAGCTGGAGGGTGCCGACCTCGGTGGTGGTGGTCTGCGGGTAGGTGAAGATCGCCCGCGGGTCGCGGTGGGTGAAGTCCACCGGGGTCGCGGCGGCGGCGCCGTAGAAGCTGCGGGCGGCGAGCCCGATCAGGTGGAACTCCGAATCCTGGGAGCGGTAGCCGATGTCGCCGTAGATCCGGCCGATCGTGCTCGGGCTCTCGTAGCGCCAGCCGCGGTCGTTCAGGCCGTCGCCGGTGAAGTAGACGCTCCAGGGGCCGGAGACCTTGCCGTATTCGAGGTAGCCGGCGGTGCGCGCGTCCGAGCCGCCCCAGGCCGAGATCTCGGTCCCCTGCCAGGTGAAGCCGTTCTTCATCTGGATGTTGACCGCGCCGCCCAGCGCGTTGAGGCCGAAGACCGGGTTGCCGGTGACGACGTCGATCCGCTGGATCGCCTGCGGGGGGATCAGGTCGAAATTGACGATGTCGCCGAAGGCTTCGTTGATACGCACGCCGTTCTGGTAGACGGCGAGCCCCTGCGGCACGCCCTGGACCGGCGAGGCCGTGAAGCCGCGATAGGTGATGTCGACGCGGTTGTTGTTGCCCTGCGAGTCGGAGACGTTGATGCCAGGGGTGCGCCGGGCCAGCGTCGTGGTCAGGTTGTTGCTGGCGCGATCGATGGTGAGATCGCTGGCGGTGACCGACTCGACGGTGCTGGGGATCTTGTAGAGCGGCTGCTCGGAGCCGCGCAGCCGCGTTCCGGTGCTCGGTCCCACCGAACCCGCCGGCGGCACCGGGCCGGGCCCGTTGAAGATCTGCGCCTGGCTCGAATTGCCGCCGCCGGACCCGACCGGCGACGTCGAGACGACGCTGATCTCGCCGAGCGTCACCGATTGCTGAGCCTGCACGGCGGTGGGGAGAACCGTCCCCGCCAGGACCGATGCTGACGCGACCAGGCTGCTCCGAAGCGCCCGAAGTGACATCCCCAACCCCCTCAAGACCGAACACATGCTCGTGACTTCCGAGCTTGGGTCTCTCTTGGCGGGTGCCGGGGACGCACACAATTGGTTCAAGAACACGCGAGCCGCGTTTCGGCTCTATTTCCGGTTGGAGCCAAGCTAAGCCGTCACGACGTGGTGAAACGGCAACAGTTTCGATAACGATCTCAGAGGCTTAGGGACGTTTCGGCAATATGTCCGGGATGAATCGGCAAGAGGAGGCCGAACGCTGTCACAGTCGCGCCTGGATCAGGCGGGCGAGCTCGCCGAGCCGCTGCTCCAGCAGCTGCGGAACCTCGCAGACATAGGTCAGTGACTGGCTTCGCTCCTGGAAGATCCGGCGATCCCAGGCGAACTTCGTCTCCAGCTCGGACTGGTCCTTGGGAAGCTCGGTGGCGTCCGAGGCGCTCGGCGCGTCCTTCACCTGGCTGATCTTGTCGGCCTCGTCGCGGATCCGCTCGGCCATCCGGCGCTGCCCCTGCGCGTAGCGCGCGATGCCGCTGACCACCTTGTCCCGCTCGCCGTTCAGCACCTCGAACACGCCCGCGAAGACGCGCGTCAGGGCCTTGTCCTTCGCGTCCTTGTCGGACCCGAATTTCTCCACGAACGTATCGAGGAGCGGCCCGACTTGCGACAGGTCCGTGCGCCGGGAGGCGATTTTCTGCGCCAGGACCGCCGCATCGTTGTCGCTGCCCCAATCGCCGGCCGCCGCGACGTCCGGTCCGGTCCAGAACTGGCCGGCGCTCAGGGTGGCGACCTTGCGCTGGACGCAGGGCCAATTCGGGTCCGGCTTCGGCTGAGCCAGGGCGGGGCCGGAGAGAAAGGCCAGCCCCAGCACCGGGCCGAGGATGCGGGTGAGGAGGACGTTCATCGGGCAGGCTCCATCAGGTGTTGTCGCCGGCCGGGCCGCCGCGCCGGGCCATGATGCCGCGACCGGGATCGTAGGCGACCACCGCCATGCCGAAAAAGGCGAGCCCCACGCCCACCACCACGGCGCAGGCGACCGGCTCGAACTGGACGTAGAGGGCGTATCGGACGAGCTGGACCGCGTGGCTGAACGGGTTCAGCTCACAGATCCAGTACAGGGTCTCCGAGGATTCCCGAATCCGCCACAGGGGATAGAGGGCCGAGGAAGCGAAGAACATCGGGAAGATCACGAAGTTCATCACGCTGGCGAAGTTCTCGAGCTGGCGGACCAGCGAGGACAGGAACAGCCCGATCGCCCCGAGCATGAGCCCGGTGGCCAGGAAGGCCGGGAGCGCCGTGAGGTAGCCGAGCACCGGGATGTCGCTTTCCCAGAAATAGGCCACGGCGAGGAACGCGTAGGCCTGCACGATCGAGACGGCGACGCCGGCGATCAGCTTGGCGAGGAGCAGCAGCCAGCGCGGATAGGGCGAAGTCAGCAGCACCTTCATCGAGCCGACTTCGCGGTCGTAGACCATCGACAGGGACGACTGCATGCCGTTGAACAGCTGGATCATCACGGCGAGGCCCGGCACCACGTAGACCTCGTAGAGCACGTAGGTCTGGTAGGGCGGCTCGATGGACACGCCGAGCGTGTTGCGGAAACCCGCCGCGAAAATGAACAGCCAGACCAGCGGCCGGACCAGCGCCGAGAAGAACCGCTCCTTCTGGTTGAAGAAGCGCAGCAATTCGCGGCGGACGATGCCGCCGAGGCAGATCAGGTAGCCCACCGCGTCGAGGCGACCGATCCGTTCTGTCTGGCTCCGCGGCGGGGCGGCGCCGATCCGTGTGGCGAGGGGTGTCGGATGGGTCATGCCGCCGCCCTCCCCGGTTCGGCCACGAGGCGGCGGAACGCGTCGGCGAGCGCCTCGCCGGGCATGCCGATCTCGCCGGCCCGTCCCCGGGCGACGATCCGGCCCCGGTGCAGGACCACCGCATCGTCGTCGTCCGCGATCTCCTCGAAGATGTGGGTTGCCCAGAGCACCGACAATCCCTCCTCCCGCACCAGGGCGCGGACGATCGCCACGATGTCGGCCCGCGACTCGAGGTCGAGTCCGACGGTGGGCTCGTCGAGGAGCAGCAGGTCCGGGCGGTGGATCAGCGAGCGGGCGATCTCGATGCGGCGCGACTGGCCGCCCGAGAGCGTGCGCACCTTGTCGTGGCGCCGGTCCGCCAGACCGACGCGGTCGAGGAGTTCGCCGACCCGGACCTTGGCGGCGGTGCGGGTGATGCCGTGCAGGCTCGCATGGTAGAGAAGATTCTGCTCGACGGTGAGATCGGTGTCGAGGGTGCGGGCCTGGAACACGACGCCGAGTCGCGCCAGCGCCCGGGACGGCTCGCGATCGAGGGCGTGGCCGAAGATCGAGACCCTCCCCGTCTGGTTGTTGTAGAGCCGGGTGATGACCGAGAACAGCGTCGTCTTGCCGGCGCCATTCGGCCCCAGCAGCGCGGCAAAGTGCCCGCGCTCCACCGTGATCGAGACGTCGTCCAGCGCGGCGCGGGCGCCGAACCGGTGGCCGACATGCTCGATCAGGAGGGCCGCCGCCTCGGATGTGCTCATCGGCCCAGGACCTTCCGGGCGTCGGACACGGCGTCGAGGCACTCGTCGAACTCGCCCTCCTTCCGCTCCCGCTCGGCCACCCGCAGGGCCTTCTTGAGCTTCGGCACGGCCGCCTCCGGCGGATTCAGCGCGAGGGCGTCGCGGATCATCGTGATGCCTTCGGCACAGGCGGAGGCATCGTCGGCCGCGAAAGCCGGACCGGCAGCGAGGAGGCAGGCGGAGAGCAGGAGGATGCGCATCACTTCACCGTCAGCGTGCCGGTCATGCCCTTGGATTCCAGGCCCCGCGCCGCCCAGGTGTAGGTGCCGGGCTTGATCGCCACGAACTCGATGGCGATCTCGCCGGGATCGTCGAACTCCAGGTGATCGGGCGGTCCGCCGCCGTGGATCTCCTTGTGCTCGATCACGATCTGGTTGAACCAGATGTAGCGGAAGAACTCCGGCGCGTAGAACTTGTATTCCTGGCGCCCCTTGGCGACGATCCGCAGCCGGTAGGCCTTGCCGGATTCGAGGGTGATGTCCTTGTTCTCGACCACGAAGTCGTTGCCCTGATCGTCGCCCAGGACGAGGTCGGGCAGGTTCTCCCGCTTCTTGGTCAGGTCGAGGGCACTCGCCGGGGCTGCGGCGAGCAGCCCTGCCAGGCCGAGGGCCGCCGTTCGAAACATGCGCGTCATGTCGTGTTCCACCCTAGGGCCGCTTCGCGCGCGGCCGTCCTCGCTTGGCGCCCGGAGGTCGCGCGGATCAGTTCGGCGAGATCGCCACGCCCCAGGGCAGGAGCCCGACCGGGATGCTCTTCACCACCTTCTCGGCGGCCACGTCGATCACCGAGACGTCGTTCGAGGTGCCGTTCGTGGTGAACAGCATCTTCTGGTCCGGCGTGAAGGCCAGTTGCCAGACGCGCTGGCCGACCGGCAGATACTTCTCGACCTCGTAGGTCTTGGCATCGATCACCGCGACGCGGTTGGCCGGACCCAGGGCGACGAAGGCCTTGCTGCCGTCCTTGGTGATCCGGATGCCCACCGGCTGGATCGCCTCGTCGTTCACGCTCGGGATCTTGAAGGTGATCTTCTTGATCACCCGGCGCTGCGCCACGTCGATGACGCTCACCGTGCCGCCGACCTCAGCCGAGACCCACAGGTACTTGCCGTCGGCGGTGAACTCGGCGAAGCGCGGCCGGGCATCGACCAGCACGTTGTCGATGACCTGGAAGGTCTTCGTGTCGATGAAGTGGGCCATGTTGGTGGTTTCGGAGGTGTTGACCAGGACCTTGCCGTCCGGCGACAGGCCCATCCCCTCCGGCTCGACACCCACCGGCACCTCGGCAAGCACCTTGTTCTTCTCGATGTCGATGATCGTGACCTGGCTGTCGTCCTCGTTGGCGACGTAGAGCGGGTTGCCGGAGGCATCGAGGATGAACTGCTCCGGATCCGGCCCGGAGCGCAGCGAGCGCACCACCTTGCCGGAACTCGTATCGAGCACGTCGATCCGGTCGTCGTCGCTGGCGCAGACGTACACCTCCTTGCCGTCCTTGGAGACGGTCACGCCGCGCGGGCGCCGCCCCACCTTCCAGGTCGCCGTCACCGCCATGGTGTTGGTGTCGATGACGCTGACCGAGTTGCCCTTCTCGTTCGTGACGTAGGCGGTGAAGGCGGCGGCCGGACCGCACAGGGCGAACCACGCCCCAAGGGCGATCCCACTCAGACATGCCTCGACGGGGCGGCTCATCCCAATTCCTTCCCTTGCGGCTTCCCGGCGTCCTCGGCGGACGTTCTCTCCAGTGGTTTGTAGTGCGATTCCCGCGCGTTGCGAGGGCCTTGGCCGCTCTCCATCGCCGCAGGCCGCGGGCCTACTTGAATTTGCAGGTGGTCTCCGGGAGGTCGACGCCCAGCGTGTCGAGGGGCGTGCGCTGGTGCAGGAAGCCCTGCTCGGGCGCGACGGAGACCAACGCCTTGGGCTGCACGACGATGATCGCTTGGCGCAACTGATGGTCCCAAGGCCGGAAACTCAGCGGCACGCCCTTGTAGGCCGGAAGGGTGAAGGCGGGATCGACGAGGTACGGGGCGATCACGGCCGGATCGTTGGTCTTCTTCGCCGTGACGGCTTCGCCGACTGTCCGCACCGCCGCCCAGGCTTGGTAATCCAGCGGGCGCATCAGCCGCGATGCGAGCCGGCGGAAGCGGTTCTGGGCCTGCGCGGCGCCCCAGGTCTCCAGGACCGGCGACCACGTCGTGGGCGTCAGCGCCTGCGTTCCGCCGACGGGCCGCGGATCGACGGTGCGGTAGGGAACGTAGTCGCCCCAGTCGCCCTCCTCATCCGCCACGACGGCCATGTCGTAGTCGAGGCCCCGGGTGAAGACCATCGCCTCGGCCCGGGTCGGCGTGTCGCCGCGCGCCTTGGCGAGCGGGCCGAAGGTCCAGGGCTTCTCGGCGGTGATCTTCAGCGCGAATTTCCGCGCCGAATTGCGCATCGCGTCGGCGTAGGCCTTGTCGGCCTCGGTCGGGCCGACGATCAGGAAGAGCTTCCGCCAGCGCATCACGGTCAGGTACTGCGCCAGGGCATCGGTCAGCATCGCCCGGGACGGCAGGATGTGGAACACGTTGGCGCGGCAATCGGTGCCGCGCAGACGGTCGTCGGCAGCCCCCGCGTTGAGGATGACGGCCCCCGTGTCCTTGACCGCGTCCGCGACCGCCAGGACGGAATCTGCGGGGAGCGCCAGGACGAGGTAGCGGACGCCGTTGCCGATCAGCGTCTTGGCGGCCGCCACGGCGTCCGGCTTGTCGTCCGTCAGCGCCACCTCGTCGAGGACGTAGGACTGCTTGGTGAAACGGCCGGTGGTGTTGTTGTCGGCGATGCCCATCTTGGCGCCGGCCAGGCCCTCGTCCTCGGGCGCCGCCTCGGCATCGTAGGAGGACGGCGCAGGCTGCGGCCGGTAGATCAGGCCGATATGGGTCTCGATCCCCTGCGGGGCCGCGTGCTGGGCCGGTTGCGCCGCCGCAGCCGGGGCTTGGTCCTCGGCCCATGCCGACGGCGGAGCCAGGGCCAGCGCGACGAGGGCAGCGCGCAGCCAAGCTGGGCGCGTCGGAGGCCGGAAGACGGTGTCGGGTGCAGGATGATGCATGTAGGCGGCCTCTATCAGCTTCCGCTCTGGCCGCTCAACCGCGGCGTGTCGTCCCGACGTTCACGTTGCCGTCGTGGGATAGGTGGACGCGGAAGTACATTGCCAAATTGTCCCTTCGCCCGACCTATGGCGGGAACGACGCCGCCGATACGGGCGGCCGAACGCCTCGAGAGGAAGCTCCCGCCGATGCGCCTGACGTCTCTCCGCGCCGCGATTGCCTGCAGTTTCGTGGCGCTCTCGGCCGCCCTGCCCGGCGCGGCCAGCGCCGCCGAGAAGGCGGCCGTGTTTCCGGTCGAACTCTTCGATCCCGGCGCCTCCTACGGAACCCGGACGCGGCCGGTCGATGCGCGAAAACTCACCCTCGTCACGGACGAATTGCGCAACGCCCTCCGTGACAGGGCCGGGCTGGAGATCGTCGATACCGCATCCAAGGCCGACGTCGTCGCCAAGGAGGGGCCGCTCTACAAATGCAACGGCTGCGCGGCGGACATCGCCAAGAGCCTGGGTGCGGACCTCGTCGTGACCGGTTATGTGGAGAAGGGGTCCGGTCAGATCTTCAACCTGAGCGTCACGATCGCCGAGGCCGATACCGGCAAGGCGGTGCGCGGCGGCCAGGTGACGATCCGCGCCGACACCGACGATACCTGGGCGCACGCGATGCGCTGGGTGGTGAAGAACCGCCTGCTCGCCGAGCCGCTGCCCGGGAAGTCCTGAGACGGTCCGTTCAAGTCCGAGTGTTTCGTGCCCACGTCTTCAACCCAGCAAGATCCTCTGCCCCGGCTCCTCGTCAGCGTCCGCGATCCGGCTGAGGCCGAGGCCGCTCGCCTTGCGGGTGCCGACCTGATCGATGCCAAGGATCCGGAGCGCGGGGCGCTCGGCGCCCTGGACGACGGGATCGTGCGGGAGATCGTCGCCCGCGTGTCCGGCGGTGCCGCGACGAGTGCGGTGGCCGATCCCGCGGTCCGATCCGTGGCCGCCCTGGCGCGGACCGGCGTCGACTGGGTGAAGGTGGGCCTCACGCCAGCCCTGCTCCGGGATCCGTCGGCCCTGGTCGACCTTGTCGCGGCGGCACCGGGGCGGCTGATCGCTGTGCTGTTCGCCGAGGACGGCACGACGGCCCCGCATGTGCCCGCACTCGCAGCCGCCGGCTTCGCGGGCGCCATGGTCGATACCGCAGGGAAGACCGGCGCCCGCCTGCCCGATCTCGCCGCTCCCGCGGATCTCTCGGCCTTCACCGCCGCCTGCCGGGTGCACGGCCTGATGAGTGGCCTCGCCGGGTCGCTTCGGGTGATCGACATCCCGGTTCTGTGCGCATACCGGCCGGATTATCTCGGCTTCCGCGGCGGCCTGTGCCGGGACTTCGACCGCCGCAACGGCATCGATCCCCTGCGCGTGGCCGAGGCGCTGCGCGCCCTCCGGCCGAGCCGGCAGGACGCGGCGTGACCACCGTCATCAAGATCGGCGGCAGCCTCGAAGCGGATCCGCATCGCCGCCGCGCCCTGCTGACGGCGATCGGCGACGGGGCACACGGGCGCTGCATCGTGGTCCCGGGCGGCGGCGCCTTCGCCGACGCCGTCCGGGCCGCGCAGGCACGGGAGCGGTTCGGCGATGCCGAGGCCCATCGCCGGGCCCTCGATGCCATGAGCGACGCGGCCGGAATCTTCCGCGGGATCGAGCCGCGTTTGGCGCAGAGCCTGGAGCCCTGGGCGGAGACCGCGCCCGCCCGGATTCGGGTTTGGAATCCGCGCGGCCTGCGCGGCGGCCATCCGGACATTCCGGAAACCTGGGACGTGACCTCGGACAGCCTCGCCCTCTGGCTCGCGACGCGGATCCGGGCCGAGCGCTGCGTCCTGGTGAAATCCATCGACGTGCCGCAGGGCCAGGATCCCGTCGCGCTGGCGCAGGAGGGGATCGTGGATGGCGCCTTCCCGGGCTTCGCAGCCAAGTTCGAGGGGGCGATCGAGATCTGGGGCCCGCAGTGCCGCGTTGCGGTCGAGACGAGGACCGCCGCGTGAGCACCCCCGAGCACATCGTCTTCGTCACCGGCCGTCTGGCCCGGGCGCGGCTCGAGAAGGTCGCGGCGGGGCTGCCGGAGAATCTGCACTGGAGCATCGCGGATGCCGGCGTGAAGGTCGCGGCGCTGATGACCGAGGAGATCATCCGCCGACGGATCGTCCTCCCCGAGGGCGCCACCCGGATCATCCTTCCGGGCCGGTGCCGGGCCAACCCGGAGCATCTCGCCGCCCATTTCGGTGTGCCCGTGGAGCGGGGACCCGACGAGGTGGTCGACCTGCCGGCCTGGCTCGGCCTGACCGCGCGCAAGGTCGATCTGTCCCGGCACGACCTCCGGATCTTCTCGGAGATCGTGGATGCGTCGAAGATGAGTGTCGCGCAGATCGTCGCCAAGGGCCTCGATCTCGCCCAGCGCGGCTCGGACGTCATCGATCTCGGCGGCTTGCCCGACACTCCGTTTCCGCATCTCGAGGAGTCCGTCCAGGCCCTCAAGGGCGCAGGCCTGAAGGTCAGCGTCGATTCCTTCTCCCGCGAGGAGCTGGTCCGGGGCGCCGGGGCCGGCGCCGACTTCCTGCTGAGCCTGAATGAGGAGACCCTCGATCTCGCCTTCGAGACCGACGCGGTGCCGATCCTCGTGCCCCTGCGGCCGGACGACCTGCCCTCCCTGGATCGCGCGATCGAGCGCATGCTGAAGGCGGGACGCCCCTTCCTCGCCGATCCGATCCTGGAGCCGATCCATCACGGCTTCGTCGATTCGATCGCGCGCTACCGCGACACCCGCGCCCGCTGGCCCGAGATCGACATGATGATGGGTACCGGCAATCTCACCGAGCTGACCGAGGCCGATTCCCTCGGCGTCACCGCGCTGCTCGTCGGCATGTGCTCGGAACTGTCGATCGGCAATGTGCTGATCGTGCAGGTCTCCAACCACACCCGCCGCACCGTCGAGGAGCACGACGCCGCCCGACGGGTCATGTACGCGGCCAAGGCCGATTCCGCGCTGCCCAAGGGATACGGTCGGGCGCTGCTTGCCCTCCACGACAAGCGCCCGTTCGTGCAGACGGCCGACGAGATCGCCCAGGCCGCCGCGGAGGTGCGCGACCCGAATTACCGGATCGTGACCGCCGAAGACGGGATCCACCTCTACAATCGCGACATCCACAGGGTCGGCACCGACGCGATGGCCTTCTTCCCCGAACTCGATGTGGCCAGCGACGGCGCCCACGCCTTCTATCTCGGCGCCGAACTGGCCAAGGCGGAGACGGCGTGGCGGCTCGGCAAGCGCTACGTCCAGGACGAGGCGCTCGACTGGGGCTGCGCCGCCGACGCCGACATCGAAGATGCCACCGCCTTCAAGAAGGCCGGCCATACCCGGCATTCGGGACCCGATGCGCCGCCACCGGGGACCCGCGATGCGCGGCTGGTCGGGCCCGAGGCCGGCGCAACGCCGCCCGAGACCATTCCCGAAGCCCAGGTGCGGGCCGAGGCCGCGCCCGAGCGTCCGCAGGACCCGCCGACGAAGCTGGTCTGCGGGCGCCTCGTCCCCGCCGACAAGGCGTGAGGCCATGCCGCTGATCCTCGAGACCATCGTCACGACCCTGTCCCCGGCGGGCGAACTGCACCTCGTTCCGTTCGGACTGATCGGCGAGGATGACGGCTACGCCCTCGCGCCGTTCCGGCCGTCGCCGACCATCGCCAATCTGGAGGCCAACCCCTGCTTCGCGGCCTCGAGCCCCCGCGACATCCGGGTGATCGCCGGCGCGGTGACCGGCCGACGCGAATGGCCGACGCTGCCCTGCACGGCGATCGAGGGCCGCCGCCTCGCCGACAGTTTCGGCCACGCGGAGTTCGCCGTCGCCGCCGTCGAGGCCCACGAGACGCGGCCGCGCTTCCGCGGCCGCATGGTCCACAGCGCCGCGCACGCGCCGTTCATCGGCTATAACCGCGCGCAGGCCGCCGTCCTCGAAGGCGCCATTCTTTCGACCCGGCTCCACATGTTGGAGCCCGATAAGGTGTTGACGGAGATGGCCTACCTCGCCATCGCCATCGGCAAGACCGCTGGGCCGCGCGAGCGCGAGGCCTGGGGTTGGATCGAGGACAAGGTCGCGGCGGCGCTCGGCCCCGAGGCGCGCGTTCTCGATCGCGACGACCGCTGAGGGCGGGAGGAGAAGGACAAGATGAAGAAAATCACCCTGGCCCTGGCGGCCACGGCAGCCCTAGTGGCGGCTACCGCGCAGGCCCACGGCCCAACCCGGCGCAAGATCACCGAGTCGATCGAGATCAATGCCCCCGCCGACAAGGTCTGGGCCGTGCTCGGCGATATGAAGAATTCCGACTGGATGCAGAACGTCACCAAGACGGAGCTCAACGGCGATCCGGCCGGCAAGTTCAAGCGTGTCCTGACCCTGAAGAACGGCGATCAGATCCAGGAGACCAGCAACAAGTACAAGCCCGATGACAAGCTGTTCTCCTATTACATCGACAAGGTCGACGTGAAGGATCTTCCGGCGAACGACTACTCGGCGACGATCACGGTCGAGCCCGAGGGCAACGCCAAGTCGAAGGTCGAGTGGAAGGCGGCCTTCTATCGCGGCTACATGAACAACGATCCGCCGCCGGATCTGAACGACGAGGCTTCCGAGAAGGGCGTCGGCGACTGGATCAAGGCGAGCCTCGCCAACCTGAAGGCCAAGGTCGAGAAGGGCTCGTGAGCCTGTCTCGGGGCCGCGCGGCCCTCGTCGCCGGCCTCGTTCTCATCGCAACCGCCTCCCGAGCCGAACCGGCCCGGGAGGCCATCGTCACCGCGCAGCTCGGCGGCGCGATCGAGATCGTCGATCTGGCCACCCGGACGGTGGTGCGCCGCATCCCCGTCGACGGGGCCCCGGCCGGGATCGCCCTGTCGCCCGATCGCCGGCGCGCCTACGTCACGCGTCCGGAGGGGCACGGTCTCGCGATCCTCGATCTCGATGCCGGCCGCGTCCTCGCCGAGGTGCCGCTGCCCGGCGGGCCGCTCGGCGTCGCGGCCGACCCGCGGGGCGGCACCGTCTACGTGGCCGACTGGTACGGGCACCGTCTGTTCGTGCTGACCGAGCGCGACGGTACGCTGGTCCCGGACGGCGAGATCGCGGTCGGCGCCTCGCCCTCGGGAATCGCCGTCAGCCCCGATGGCGGAACGCTCTATGTCGCCAACCGCGAGGCCGACACGGTCTCCGTCGTGGATACAGCGACCCGACGGGAGAGCTCCGTCATTCCCGTGGGGCAGCATCCGTTCGGCATCACCCTCGATGCCGCGGCCGGGCGCGCCTACACGGCCAATGTCACCGGGGACGACGTCTCGGTTCTGGACCTGAAGACCGGGCGCGAGATCGGCCGCGTGCCGACCGGCCGCCGGCCTTACGTGATCGCCCTCGCCGGCGGGCGCGGCTTCGTCACCGACCAATATGCCGGCAGCGTCACGGCGTTCGACCTCGCCACGCTGAAGCCGATCGCCGACGTCGATGTCGGCGATCATCCGGAAGGGATCGCCGCGGATTCGGACGGCCGCCTCTACGTGGCCAATTGGGGCGACAACACCCTGAGCGTCCTCGATTCCAAGACGCTCAAGGTGCTGGCGACCATCCCCACCGGCAACGGCCCGCGCTCGTTCGGCGCCTTCCTGCGCTGAGGCTCAGCCCGTGCGGCGGTGCGGCGCCCGGCGGTAGGCCGCCCGGGCCATCACCAGCGCGCCGCCGATTTGCAGGAGGCCGGTCTCGCCGAGATCCGAGGGCGCGAAATGCGCCTGGATCAGCAGCCGCGTCAGCGCGTTCAGCGCGAGCAATGTCAGGCAGAAGGCTGCAGCGGCCAGCAGGCTGGCGACGAACTCGGGCATGATCGCGCTCCCGTGTCGAACGGGAGGAGATTAGCAAGCCCCGCGCCAGGGCCAAGCTGCCGGAACCGCCGATCTCAGCGCTTGCGGCCTGCGGGCGCGGATGCCGGCGTCCCCGCCTGCGCGGCCGGCGTGGGCCGGGGCGTCTCGACGGCGAGCCGCTTCACCGGCCAGCCGTCGCTCCAGCGCTCCATGTCGGCCAAGCGCGGATTGTTCTTCAGCGCCGTCGCATCCGACCCGGCGAAGGCCGCGGCGGCGGCGAGGTCGAAGGTCTTCCAGAAACCGAGATAGTCCAGGGCATCGACCCGGGCGAGATTGATCTGCGAGACCAGCGTCTGCTGCTCGCCGGTCAAGGCCATGTCGGCGGACCAGCGGAACGGCGGCGGCTTGGTCGACTCCTTCGGCGCATCCTTGGGCTCCGGCGCGGGCTTGATGTTGCCCCCGTCATAGGCGCTGTCGACGCCCGCAGGGGCGGCCAGCGTCGCCGTAAGGGCCGGGAAGCCATGATCGTCCGAAAGGACCCGCACGAACAACTTGCGGTCCAGCGGCACGCCGCTGGCCTCGCGCAGGAGACGCTTCGCCGCGAGGTCGGCAGCCCGCGTGTCCTTGTCGCCGACCATGGCCACGAGGAGCGTGGATGGGTCGATCGCCGCCAGGTCGGTCAGCGCGATACCTCTGGATTTCGGCCCGCTGGCGATACCGCCGGGCGTCGCCGCAAAGATCAGCTTCGGAACCGGCAGGCCCTGCGCCTTCGCGGCCGCTGCGAGATCCATGGCGAGCGGCGCGCCGGCGAGATGGCCGATCATCGCGACGCGGCCGAGATCGGGCTTGGCCTCGCTCTCCGTCGCAAGTTCGGCAAGCGCGGCCTTGACCAAGCCTTCCGCGATGGCCGGGGCATCGGCCGGTCGCGTCCGGTTGACCTCCTGAAACCGGGGGAACAGGACGAGCCAGCCCTGGCGGGCGAGATGGTCGATCCAGCCGCCATAGCTCTGCGGATTGACCGCCCCCCACCCGTGCAGGACGATGGCGACGGGCCGTCCCGCCTCCGGCGCAGCGCCCGCGGCGTAGAACGCATAGGTGGAGGGCGTGCCGCGCCCGAGCAGCCGCTTGGTGATCGTGGCCTTGCGGTCACCCGCACCCCCCGCCCCATTGGCAGGCTGGGCGGGCGGCGTCGCCGCCTGGACGGATGCGAGGCCGGCCAGGGTCATGATCGCGGCGGCAGTCAGCGATCCGCGAAGAACTGTGAGACGCATCAGGGACTCGACTGAGAGACGCTTGGCGTCGGCAGGTCAGAATGCGCTGAATAGCAGATTCTCTCGCCTTGGCGACTCATCGCCTCAGTCTTCCGCCAAGCTTCGGCGGTCGAGCCTCAGGACAGCATGCACCGCGTCATATCCGGACGGTCGAGCCGCCGCACGATCGCTGCCATCTCCGCCGGAATGTCGTGCTCCGCTGCGCCGTAGACGCTGAGCAGCCCCTCGCGGACCGTATCGAGAAGGACGGACTCGACCGTATCCCGGGCGCCGGGCCGGCGCAGGGAATCGGCGTGGTTGATTGCAACGATCTTCATGGCGGTGCCGCGGGTCAAGTGTACTGCGCACGTCCGGGGGCTGCTGCTCCGGAGTGGCGTACAACTGTGTGGCCGCCTCAGGTTTCCAGTCCGGTGGGGATTATTTTGCCGCCCGGTCCGATAACGGACGGTCCGGGCTCGGTGGACGGCCGGCCGGCGGCCTGTTCCACCCAGGCGAGGATGTCTTCGGCGCGCCAGGGCTTCGGGATGAACGTCGCCGAGACGCGCAGGTCGCTCGGCTGGTCGCCGGCATCGCCGGAGGTGAGGAGGACCCGCACGCGCGGCCAGGTCACGCCGATGATCCGCGCCAGTTCGAAACCGCCGATCGGCCCGGGAGTCCGGACGTCCGAGAACACCACGCTGACCTCGTCCGCGCGATCATTGAGAATGGCCAGGGCGCGATCGGCGGTCTCGGCTTCGATGACCGTGAAGCCCGTATCCTCCAGCAGCGTGGCCGCGAGGAAGCGCTCGTCGGGCTGGTCTTCCACGACGAGGATCACGGGCTTCTGGCCAGGCTGTACCGATTCGCTCATGGGCCAGGACACTCTACAGGGGCTGAACGGCGGTCGCTTCGATCGGTTCAACGCCCGAACGCCGCGAAGGGCCACACCCGCGCGGGCACAGATCCTCCTTTGATCCTTGCACAATTGAGAAATTGAGGCCGTGTCTTGGGCAACACAGCCAACGCAGAACGCGTTCGCTCGACCGTCGATGACGTCTTTTCAGCCGACACCGTGTGACTTCAGGAAAGCCAGAGCGCGTGTCCAGCCATCCTCGGCAGCCTCCCGCCGGTAGCTCGGACGGTAATCCGCGTGGAAGCCGTGCGGCGCATCCGGATAAACCACGATCTCGACGCTTTTGCCCGCCGCCAGAGCACGATCGCGCGCCTCTTCCACGGCCTTCACCGGGATACCGGTATCGGCTCCCCCATACAGGCCGAGCAGCGGAGCATGGATCTCGGCGGCCACGTCGCCGGCGGTGCGCGGCTGAATGTCGGTGCGTTCGCCGCCGACAGGCCCGTACCAAGCGACCGCCGCCTTCAGGTCGCGACGATGCGCCGCGTACAGCCAGACGTCACGTCCACCCCGGCACCAGCCCATGACGCCGAGCCGGTTCGGATCACCCTTCGCCGCCGAAGCCGCCCAGGCGGCCGCCGCATCGAGGTCGCCGATCCACTGCGCGTCCGGCGTCTTCGCGATGACGTCCCGGATGATCTGCTTGGGATCCGACATGGTCGAGAGATCGCCCTGGCGGGCGTAGAGTTCGGGCGCCACCGCGCAGTAGCCGGCCTTCGCGAGCCGGCGGCAGATGTCCTTGATATAATCGTGGACGCCGAAGATCTCCTCGATCACCAGAACGATCGGGAAGGGGCCGGTGCCCTCCGGAACCGCCCGATAGGCCGGCATCGGCCCGTCTGCGGCCGGAATCTTGACCTCGCCGGCCTCGATGCCGGTCGGGTCCGTGTGGATCACCTGAGCTTCCACGCGGGTGGTCGCGAGGGTCAAGCCACTCATCAGGCTCGTCATCACGAAGCCTCGCCGGGACAAGGGCGGCGTGATCAGCCCGTCGAGTCCAGCCCGGTCGTGATCCGCCATGATGCTCTCTCCCTTGCTTCAAGGATGAGGGCTATCCGCGTGCGGCGGCCCGGGTCAAATCATCCGCCCGCCGCTGGTCCGTCACGCCCCTGCGGCAGCCAGGGCCCGCGCCGGCCGGCGCACGGTTACCCGGATCGGTTCAAGCGTCTCGCGCGGCGTCAGCATCTCACCCAGGCTGACGAAGGTGTCGGCGGCCGGTGCGACCACCGCGCGGATGCCGTAGCCCAGTGCGAAGGACCGGATCAGCTCGGCGTCGCGCGCAATGCCGAAGCGGTCGAGGGCCGCCAGGAAGGCTTCCCGGAACAGGCTCGGCCGGCACCAGCGCTTCTCGGCCATCTGCAGCGGCCAGTCCCACAAGCCCTCGGCCCGGCGCATGGCCAGGGCGCCGCGCGCGATGAAATAGCCGGTCTCCCGGTGCTCGATCCCGTCCGTCTGGACCGACCAGTCGTCATTGCCGAACAGTTCGGCCGCGGCTGCGTTGCCCATCGGGTCCTCCGCCCTGAACCTGCCTTCCGGCGCACCGGAACATTGCCGGAACACTGGCGCGGAATTCGGCGGCGGTCAAGGCACTTGTTCCCGGTGCGTTCGCGGGCCGGGATGGACGTCAGCGGGCCTTGAACATGGCGTGCTCGATCCGGTCGCCCGGCGCGATCCCGAGCTTCGCCGCGGTTCCCGCATTCAGTTCCAGGACCGCGAGGACGGGGCCGCCCGAAGCGATGATCGCGGTGGAGAGCGGCTCGGTATCGGCCGCGATCCGGCTGATCGTCCCGTCGGCGCGGATGAAGACCATGTCGAGAGGCAGATAGGTGTTCTTCATCCACATGGTTACGGGCTGGTCCTGCTCGAAATCGAACAGCATGCCGTGGTCCCCCGCCATGTGCCGACGGAACATCAGGCCCCGGGCGCGGGCGGCGTCATCGCGCATCACCTCGACGTCGAAGCGCTTGGGTCCGGATTTCGTGATGATCGTCAGCGGCTCCGACTTGACCGCAGCGGCGCGCGCCGCAGCCTGCGCCCGAGCAGCCGGGGCCGGGCCGACCGCGCTCACGGCGAGACAGGCTAGTGCGGCCGCCGAGGCGGCGCGGAATATGGATCTCACAGGCTCAAGCCTCTCGAGGAATGGCGCGCGGTCCCGCGCGGTGCCGGCGCCGGTGTTAGACCAGGATGTGCGACAGGGGAATCCGGCGCCGGATTTCCGCCGATGCGCCAAGCCTATGGCGCAGGCGGCGCGCCGCCGGGAGGGCGCAAACTAATGCGAGGCGGGCATCGCCCCGTCGATCAGCCGGACCTCGGCCGCCATGACGCCCTTCGAGCCGTCGCCATAGCGGACGAGAACGGACTCCCCGGGCTTCAGCTCGGCGATCCCGTAGCGCCGCAACGTCTCCATGTGCACGAAGATGTCAGGCGTGCCGTCGCCCCGCGTGAGGAAGCCGAACCCGCGCAGGCGGTTGAACCACTTCACGACGGCCGTTTCCAATCCGCTGGTCGGCGTCACGGTGACGTGGGTGCGCGGCATGGGCATCTCGGACGGATGCACCGCCGTGGCCTGATCGAGGGAGATCACCCGGAACGCCTGCCAGCCCCGTGGGCGCTCGACGGCTTCCACGACGATGCGTGCGCCCTCGCTCGCGGCCTGATACCCGTCGCGACGCAGACAGGTCACGTGCAGCAGGATGTCCGGCGCGCCGTCGTCGGGCACGATGAAGCCGAAGCCCTTCGAGACGTCGAACCACTTGATGCGCCCCGCCACCTCGACGAGATCGAGAGCCTCGTCCTCGTACTGACCCTGTTCGCCGGTTCGGGCGACCGGCAACCGTTCGGGGTTCTCCGGCCCGGATCCGCGTTCGTCAGACATGGCCGAGCAACCTACACCGAATCACGCCGCGCGCTCTCCCGGCAAGATTAACGAAGTCCTGATGGCCGGGAAGCCCATTTGGCCGTCTGATGAGCCCCGCGAAGTTGCAATCTTGGCGCACGGAGGCGGGGCCGCAACAGTCGATCGGTCGCAGCTCCCGGGGAAAACGGGGTTTAAGCGCCGGGGCCGCCGAAGGGTTTTTCCGATCCCCCGCTGCGGACCGTCGCCGCACATTCGCGCGCCCACCGCCTTCACGTTTCCGAGAGCCTTCGCGCCTGCGTCACGGTGGGCCGAGGCGACCCGAGCCGGTTCCGGTGGAAAGGGCGGCGCCGACATGGTTTGGGAGCACCATCATGTCCGTTGACGTCACCCTCGACCGCCCCGTCTCCGCATCACCGGCTGCGCAGCGCCGATGGCCGGTCATCGACGCCGCCCGGGCCGCAGCCCTGGCGGCGATGGCGAGCTACCACACGGTCTGGGATCTCGGCCATCTGCGGCTGACGGCGGAGAATTACGCGCTGACCCCGTTGGGCCGGCACGCCGCCGAGGCGATCGCCGGAAGCTTCCTGCTTCTGGTCGGCGTCGGGCTCGTGCTGATGAACGGCCGGGGCGTCCGGGTCCGGCCGACCCTGCTGCGGTTCGCGCGGATCGGCGGGGCGGCGCTGCTCGTGACCCTCGGCACCTGGGTCATGTTCCCGGACGCCTTCGTGTTCTTCGGCGTGCTCCACTGCATCGCCGTCTCGAGCCTGCTCGGGCTGCCGTTCCTGTTCCTGCCGGTGCCCGTCACGGCCGTTGCGGCCGCCGCTTTCCTCGCCGCACCGCATGTCGTGCACGCGCCCATCTTCGACGCCGCGGCCCTGTCCTTTCTCGGCCTGGGCTCGGTCGTGCCACGGACGAACGATTACGTGCCGCTCTTCCCCTGGTTCGGGCTGGTTCTGGCCGGGATCGTCCTGGGTCGTCTGGCGCTGCCGAAGCTTGCCCGTTCGCGCCTCGGGGCCTGGGCTCCACGCACGCGCCTGGGGCGCGCCGCCACCTTCGCGGGCCGCCACAGCCTCGCGATCTACCTCATCCACCAGCCCGTCCTGCTGGCCCTGCTGACCGGTGTCGTCACGGTGATCGGCGCCAATCCACGTGCCGGGCTGCAAGCGTTCCGCGCCGATTACGTGACGATCTGCACCCGCACGGGCGGCGAGCCGGCGCTCTGCCGCATCGCCGCGCGCTGCACGTCGGAGGCGCTGCTCCGCGAGGATCTGTTCCGGGAGGATGGACGCCCCTTCAGCGGGACGGAGCGCCTGCGCGCGCAGGGGCTCTCGCAGGCCTGCTACGCCACCCTGGACGCGGCCGCGCGGGCCGCGCCTTGAGCCCGGCGCCGGACCGCCCGGGCCCGGCGACCGGCGAGGACCGGATCAGTCCTTGGCGCGCTCGACGTAGGAACCGTCGGCCGTCATGACGACGACGCGGGTGCCGGCCGCGATATGGGGCGGCACGGTCGTGCGCACGCCGTTCGACAGGGTCGCGGGCTTGTAGGACGAGGAGGCGGTCTGACCCTTGAGGACCGGCTCGGTCTCGGCGACTTCCAGGGTCACGCGCTGCGGCAGCTCGATCGTCAGCGGGACGCCGTTATGGACCGAGAGCATCACCGCCATGCCCTCCTGGAGATACGGGGCGGCATCGCCCACCACGTCCTCCGGCACGGCGATCTGCTCGTAATTCTCGGGGTTCATGAAGTGGAACCCCTCTCCATCGCTGTACAGGAAGGTGTGCTCGCGATCCTCCACGAAGGCGCGCTCGACCTGCTCGGTCGTCCGGTAGCGCTCGGACACCTTCACGCCGTCGGTGATCCGCCGCATGTCGAGCTGGGTCACCGGCGTGCCCTTGCCGGGGTGGATGTTCTCGGCGAACAGGATCACGTAGAGCTTGCCATCCTTCTCGACGACATTGCCCTTACGGAGCGTTGAGGCGATCACCTTCACGGAATTGCGTCCTGCATTGACATGGGGGCCGGCACGCGCCAAGCGCGGGCGCTGCATCTCGGACCCCGCCACTATCGCATCTGCGCCGCGGTTGCCAGCGGGCGGGCGTGAACCGTCGATGGCACACAGCCTCGGCCGCGGCGCGTCTCCGCGGTCCGGAGCCAGTCAGGGCCGAGGATTGAGAGTGCTCGAGAACGCGACGCCGTACGGTCGGAGCCGGCCGGACTCGCTCCGTAGCGGACGCGGAGGCCGGTCGTGACGGGCGCGGCCTCCCCCTGGTGGTCAGCCGGCCGCCACGCCGACCGGCGCCCGGCGCTGCTCCTGCGCAACCGCATCCTCGCGGCGTTCCGCGCATGGTTCTCCGACCGCGACTTCATCGAGGCCGAGGCCGCCTGCCTCCAGGTCTCGCCCGGCAACGAAGCGCATCTGTCGGCCTTCGCCACGGAGGCGATCGGCGCCAGCGGTGCCCGCACGCCCCTCTACCTTCACACCTCACCGGAGTTTGCCTGCAAGAAGCTTCTGGCCGCGGGCGAGACGCGGCTGTTCAGCGTCGCCCGCGTGTTCCGCAACCGCGAGCGCGGGCCGCTGCACCATCCCGAGTTCACCATGCTCGAATGGTATCGGGCCGGCGCCGCCTACACGGCGCTGATGGCGGATTGCGCCGCGCTGCTCGCCTGCGCGGCCGAGACCGCGGGCGCCCGTCGTCTCGTCTTCCGCGGCCGGGAGACGGATCCCTTCGCGGAACCGGAGCGCCTGACCCTGGCGGAGGCCTTCGACCGCTTCGCCGGGATCGACCTCCTGTCCAGCGTCACGCCGAGCGGTGCGACCGATCGGGATGCCTTGGCCGCCGCCGTCGCCGGGGCCGGGCTCCGGGTCGTCCCGGACGACACCTGGGCCGACCTGTTCTCCCGCGTCCTCGTCGCGCGGATCGAGCCGCATCTCGGCCTCGGCCGCCCGACCATCCTGTGCGAATACCCCATCAGCGAGGCCGCCCTCGCCCGTCCGGCGCCGCACGATCCGCGCGTGGCCGAGCGCTTCGAGCTCTACGCCTGCGGCATCGAACTCGCCAACGCCTTCGGCGAGCTCACCGACCCGGAGGAGCAGCGCCGCCGGTTCGAGGCGGAGATGGCCGAGAAGCAGCGCGTCTACGGCGAGCGCTACCCGATCGACGACGACTTCCTCGCGGCGCTCGCCGTCATGCCGGAGGCGTCCGGGATCGCCCTGGGCTTCGACCGCTTGGCGATGCTGGCCTGCGGGGCAACCCGGATCGAGGACGTGATCTGGACACCCGTGGCGGAGACGCGGCCATGAACCGGGCCCTGCGCAGCGCGGACGACCTTCTCTCCGCCGGCCTGATCTCCGGGGCGGAGGCCGAGGCCCTCGGCGCCGTCCTCGCACGCTACGCCGTCTCGGTGACGCCCGACATGGCCGAACTGATCGACCCGCAGGATCCCGACGATCCGATCGGCCGCCAGTTCGTCCCCCGGGCCGAGGAGGCCGTGGCGACGCCGGAGGAGCGCGCCGACCCGATCGGCGACGCCGCCCACGCCCCCGTGACCGGGATCGTGCATCGCTATCCCGACCGCGTGCTGCTGAAGCCGCTCCATGTCTGCCCGGTCTATTGTCGCTTCTGCTTCCGCCGGGAGATGGTCGGACCCGACGGGCTCGGGACGCTCACCGACGCCGAGCTCGACACCGCCCTCGCTTACATCGCGCAGGATCCGCGGATCTGGGAGGTGGTGCTCACCGGCGGCGACCCGTTCGCGCTCTCGCCGCGCCGCCTCGGCGTCATCGCGGAGCGCCTCGCCGCCATCCCGCATGTCCGGGTGATGCGGGTCCATACCCGCGTGCCCGTGGTGAAACCCGATCTCGTCTCCGATGCGCTCGTCCAGGCGCTCAAGCGCTTCGGGCGGGCGGTCTTCGTCGCCATCCACGCCAACCATCCGCGGGAATTCACCGCCGCTGCCAGCGCCGCCTGCGCCCGGTTGGTCGATGCGGGCATCCCCCTGGTGAGCCAGTCGGTGCTCCTGCGCGGCGTCAACGACGAGGCCGCGACCCTCGAGGCGCTGATGCGAGTTCTCGTCGAGAACCGGATCAAGCCCTACTACCTCCATCATGGCGATCTGGCCCCCGGAACGGGCCATCTCCGCACGGGTGTGCCCGAGGGGCAGGAGCTGATGCGCGCCCTGCGCGGCCGCCTCTCGGGCCTCGCCCAGCCGACCTATGTGCTCGACATTCCCGGCGGGCACGGCAAGGTGCCGATCGGCCCCGGCTACCTCCGCGAGACGGGGGACGGGGTCCGCGTGACCGATCCGAACGGGCAGGATCATGCCTACCCGCCCAAGGTGTGACGGAGACTCTTCGACCATGCGCAGGCTTTGGGGCCGCCTCACCTCGGTTAACGTGCAGAAGGCCGTATGGGGGCTCGACGAGGCCGGCCTGCCCTACGAGCGGGTCGCGGCCGGCGGTGCCCACGGGGTCGTCAACGATCCCGGCTACCGCACCTTGAACCCGAACGGTCTCGTCCCGACGCTGGAGGAGGACGGCTTTGTCCTCTGGGAATCCAACGCGATCCTGCGCTATCTCGCGGCGACCAGTCCGGCCCTGGCCTTGCCGGCGGATCCGCGGGCGCGCGCCCACGTGGAGCAATGGGTCGATTGGCAGGCCACGAGCTTCACGCCCGCCATGCGCGACGCGTTCTGGCAGCTCTACCGGGCGGCCGCGCCCGACCGTGCCCTGATCGCCGCCTCGCTGGAGAAGAGCGAGGCCATGGCCGCGATCCTCGACCGCCATCTCGCGGAGCGGACCTACATGGTCGGCGAGGGCTTCAGCATCGCCGACATCGCCCTCGGCTGCGCGGCGCATCGCTGGCTGAACCTGCCGGCCGAGCGGATCGGGCGCCCGGCGCTGCACCGCTGGTACGAGCGCGTGGCCGCCCGGCCCGGCGCCGCCCGCGCCCTGGGCGAGCCCATCGCCTGACGGCATCCTCGGACTTGCCGGCGCGCCGGCGCGATCCACCTTTCCCGACCGCGCCGCCCGGACCGGGGCCGGCCTTTCACGGAGCCCCCGATGGCCATCGATCCGACCCTGCGCGATGCGCTCTCCGCCGTCACCCCGGCGAGCCTCGCCCGCGCCTTGACGCGGGCCGGCGTGAAGGCCTTCACCCCGCACGGCCTCTCGGCGCGCGGCAGCGGCGCCGTCGTCGGCCCCGCCTACACGATGCGGATGATTCCAGCCCGTGACGATGCCGCCGGCGACCTCGCCGCCGCCATCGACGCCGTGCCGGACGGCGCGGTCGTGGTGATCGATGCCGCCGCGTCCGGCCTGGCCCTGCCGTTCGGGGCGATATTGGCCGCGCGGCTCGCCCAGCGGGGCGCCGTCGGCCTCGTGACCGACGCGGCCCTGCCGGACGAGATCGGCATCCCGGCCTGGAGCCGGCCGGCAGCCGCCGGGGGCACCCTCGCCCTGGTCGGCACGCAGGAGCGGGTGGCCTGCGGAGGGGCGGCGATCCATCCGGGCGACATCCTCGTGTGCGAATCCACCGGAATCGTCGCCGTGCCGGCCGCGATCGCAGAGCGCGTCGCCCTCGAAGCCGTGGAGCAGCAGCGTCTCGATCTCTGGATCCAGCGCGAGGTGGAGCGGGGCGCCACGCTCGCGAGCCTGCTTCCGCCGGATGCCGCCGCCCTGGCCCGGTTCGAATCCGAGACGAAGCCGGCTTGAGATCCGTGTTTTTCCCTGCTTCGAAGCTGATCTTCTTCCTGATCACGCCCTCCAATTTCTGCATCTTCGCCATCCTGGTCGGCCTCGGCCTGACGGCGATGACGCGGTGGCGCAGAACCGGGTTCGGATGCGCGCTCTTCGGCGCGCTGCTGCTCGCCGCAGGCGGCCTGTCGCCGGTGTCGGAAATGGTCCTGCTGCCCCTCGAGCAGCGGTTCCCGCCCTATCCGGCCGACGGTCCGGCACCGGCGGGGATCATCGTGCTGGGGGGCGGGATCGAGGCCGGCCTCTCGGAAGCGCGGGATCAGATCGTCGTCAACGATGCCGGCGAGCGACCGATCTACCTCGCCGACCTCGCCCGCCGCTTTCCCGGGGCGCGGCTGGTCTTCTCCGGCGGCAGCGGCTTCATCGCCGGCGGCATCGCGGAGGCCGACATCGTCAGTCGGCAGGCGGATGTGATCGGCGTGCCGCGGACGCGCCTCATCCTGGAGAACCGCTCACGCAACACGCAGGAGAACGCCGCCTTCTCGGCCGCTCTGGTGCAGCCGAAGCCCGGCGAGCGCTGGCTGCTCGTCACCTCGGCCTGGCACATGCCGCGGGCGATCGGCTGCTTCCGCCAAGCGGGCTTCACGGTGGACGCCTTCCCGGTGGATTACCGGACCCGCGGCTGGGGTGACGTGACCCGTGTCCACGGCTTCGCCTCGGACGGGCTCCTCCAGTTCGACCTCGCGATCAAGGAGTGGATCGGCCTCGCCGTCTACCGCTGGTCCGGCTACACGCCCGACTGGCTTCCCGCGCCCGAGCCCGGCAACGACAGCCGGTAGACGCCCCGGAAATCGTCCGGATCGACGGCCTTTCCCTTTCGCAGGATCGCGATGCGCCCGGCATGGGCGAGCCGCACCGCGATCCGTCGCACGGGCTGCATCAGTGGCCCCCAGCCATCCGGATGCGGACCGCCGAGGGCGCGGGCGACTTCCGAGGGGCAGACGGTCTTGTCGGCGCCGCGCTCGGTCACGAGGCGCAGCATCGTCGTCTCGATGGCGTCGTCGTCGGGTCGTGCGTCGGTCATGTGCGTGCCTCCTCGGCGGGCGACAGGAGCGGAGCGTCGAGCGGCCCCTCGTGCGGTCCCTCCCCGGCTTCCAGAAGCGCCTTGCGGATCTCCGAGGCGAATTGGCGGCGCCACATGATGATCACCACGGCGGTCGTCGAGACGAACAGGATGTAGGGGCTGATGAACCAGCCCAGATAGGCGAGCGCGAAGAAGAACGCCCGCTGTCCGCGGGCGAAGTGACGCCCGGCGCTGACGTTCATGGCCGCGAGCCGCCGCACGGCCCGCAGCATCTCGGTGTCGCTCGCGCCGGATCCCTTCGGCGGCACGGCGCCGAGCAGGATGGCCGTGTAGTTGAACAGCCTGTAGGCCCAGGCGAACTTGAAGAAGGCGTAGACGAAGATCAGTGCGAGGCCGGCGACCTTCAACTCCCAGGTCAGGCGGTTGGCCACCGTCCCGAAGGGAAGCGTCGCGAACAGGTTCAGGACATCGTCCCCGGACCGCGACAGGGTGAGGACGGAGCCCAGGGCGATCAGTGACGTCGAGGCGAAGAAGGCCGTGCCGTTCTGCAGGGAGGCGTTGATCTGCGTATCGACCACCCGGTTGTCGCGGCCGATGACCTGGCGCGCCCAGTTGGCCCGGTGGCCGTTCATGATCTGGCTGAGGGAGACCATCCGTCCGCGCAGCCGGCCCACGGAGAGGCCGTAGGCGACCCAGGCGACGATGAAGTAGAGGAGCGCCCCGAGGTCGAGGTGCGAGAAGGCGGCGCTGCCGGCGGAGAGGTCGTTCATGGTCTCCGGATGGCGGATTCGCGAGGGGGCGATCCCGCATATCAGCCCGCGGGCGCGTACTGAACCCGCGCCGCCGAGGTCAGTCGCGCAGGATCCGGAATCCGCCGCCGGGCGGCACGTCGCCGCCGGCACGCACGGCCACGTTGGTCACGCGCGCACCGGCGGGACCCGACCGGCACAGGGCCTCCATCGCCGCCACGGCCTCCGGTGGGCCGCTGAACACCGCCTCGACCGTGCCGTCGTCGCGGTTGTGCACGGAACCCGAGAGGCCCCGGGCGCGGGCTTCCGCCTGCGTCCAGGCCCGGTAGGAGACGCCCTGGACGCGGCCCGTGACGATGACTGAAATCGTCCGGGTCTCGCTCATGCAGGCGCCGTTTCGTCTGACTGGGCCCGCGCCGGGCGACGCGGGCCGGGATGGCCTTACTCGGCCGCGATCGGGCGACGGACGCCGGCACCCAGGGCCGGGCTCCGCGTCGCACCGGTGCGGACATGGGTGGAGTAGAGCATCAGGCCCGTGAAGGCGATGCCGCCCACGATGTTTCCGATCAGCGTCGGGATCTCGTTCCAGAGCAGGTAGTCCATCACCGTCAGGTGGCCGCCCATGAGGATCGCCGACGGGAACAGGAACATGTTCACCACCGAGTGCTCGAAGGTCATGAAGAAGAACACCGTGATGGGCATCCACATCGCGATGACCTTGCCGGGCACCGAGGTCGACAGCATGGCGCCGATGACGCCGGTGGAGACCATCCAGTTGCACAGCATGGCGCGGACGAAGAGGGTCAGCATCCCGGCGGCGCCGTACTTCTCGTAGCCGAGGGTGCGCGCCTCGCCGATGCCGGCGATGAGCTTGCCCACGGCGTTCGGCTCGGTGGCGAAGCCGAAGGTGAAGACGATCGACATCAACACCGCGGTGGTGAGCGCGCCCGCGAAGTTGCCGAAGAAGACCAGCACCCAGTTGCGGGCGACGCCGGCGACGGTGACGCCCGGCCGCTTGTCGATCAGGGCGAGCGGGGTCAGCACGCAGACGCCGGTGAACAGGTCGTAGCCGAGCAGGTACAGCATCGAGAAGCCGACCGGGAACAGCAGCGCCGCGACCAGAGGCTGACCGGTCGCCTGGTTGACGGTCACCGCAAAGGCGGCGGCGAGCGCCAGGATCGCGCCGGCCATGTAGGCCCGGATGAAGGTATCCTTGGTCGCCATGAAGACCTTTGCCTCACCGGCATCGACGGCCTTCTTCACGAAATCGGCGGGCGCCAAATACGACATGTACAACTCTCCCTCGCAGGCGCACGCCAATCATCGTTGGCCGACGGGCGCGCTGCGCAATCATGGATGGCTGGCCAGGCGTGGTGCTGCCGTTCGCCCTCCAGCTCGATCGTGGGCAAGCATGTCGCGTACCAAGTGCGCGGCGCTCAGGCGGGAAGGCCGCGGGCCCAACTGCTGAGTTCCCGGAGATAGGCCGACGGCAGCTGCGCCGCGCGCGCCGCCGCGACGACGGCGTCCAGATATCCGGGCCGCGGGCGGCCAGGCGCGGTCGAGCATCCGCGATAGATCAGAGCACGCTTGACGCCCTCCCCCGTGCGGACCGGGAGCGCCGCCTTCGTGTAGAGCCCCCCGGCGACGCCCTCGTAGCGGTCGAGCGCCGGGATGTCGTCGACAGCCAACTCCCACAGGACGCCCCAGACGGTGCGTCGGGGATCGGGCACGACGGAGGCGTAGCCCTCACGCATGATGATGAAGCGGTAATTCGGCAGGTGCCCGCCACCGATCAGCCGCGAAACCGGGCAGCGGAGCGCCATCGCGGCGGCATCCATGTTGGCGCCGTAGGCGAAATAGAGGGGCATGTGGCCGCGCTTGGTCGGCCGAGCGCCCGAATTACCGTCCGGGCTTGCGCTCGTCGCGCTGGACCGACCACTCGTTCGCCCGCATGGCCGCACAGGCGAGTGCCAGCGTGAAGGCGGGGATCACGAATGTCACGAAGATCTCCCCCGAGCCCATGGTCTGATGCGCCGCAGCACGCGCCTCCCGATCCAATGTAAGCCCATCGCCGCACAAGGCCAGATCGCCGCGAAGAAAGCGGTCGCCGGCCGCAGGACGGGCGCATTGGCGATCCCGAAGCTCATGGCGGTGATCGGCGTGACGCAGCCGATCACCGCGAAGCACCGGCGCTGTTGTTCAGCGCCGTCGCCAGGAGCTTGGTCTGCGCGTCGTGAACCGCCGTCGCGACGGCGGATGCGACGCGCCTGCCGCGATCAGGCGAATTCCAGGATCACCGCGTCGACGGCGAGGCTGTCGCCCTCCTTGGCGTGGATCTTCGCCACCGTGGCGTCGCGCTCGGCGCGGAGCATGTTCTCCATCTTCATCGCCTCGACGACCGCGATCGGCTCACCGTTCTTTACCTCCTGGCCCTCGGTGACCAGGATCTGCTTCACGAGTCCGGGCATCGGGCAGAGCACCTGCTTGCCCGAGCCCGCCTGCTCCTTCACCGGCATCAGGGCGGCGAGCTCCGCCTCGCGGCGGGTATAGACCCGGCCCTCGGCGGCCGCGCCCGCATGCTGCAGGAACACGCCGTTGAGCAGGCTGCGCACCTGGATCGCCACGCGCTCGGAGCCGATCGTGCCGATCCAGACCGGCTCGCCCGGGCGCCACGCGCTCGCCACCGTGAGCGCCGTGCCGTCGTCCCGGGTCACGAGGATATCCTCGCCCTCCGGCTCGACGGTCACGGGATAGGATTGGCCGGCCAGGATCACCACGCGCTCGCGCTCGAAGGCGAAGAGGCCCGGGGCGCGCATCTGCCCGGAGATGCCGCGCTTGCGCTGGTTGAGCTTGTGGTCAATCGCCGCCGCGGCGGCCATCATGCGGATGGCCACCGGCCCGGCCGGCTCCGGCGCCGTGAAGCCTTCGGGAAATTCCTCGGCGATGAAGCCTGTGGACAGCCGCCCCTCCTGCCAGCGCGGATGGGCCATCAGCGCCGAGAGGAACGGGATGTTGTGGCGGATGCCGTCGATGGCGAAGGCGTCGAGGGCCTCACCCTGCGCGGCGATCGCCTCGGCGCGCGTCGGCGCCCAGGTGACCAGCTTCGCGATCATCGGATCGTAGTGGATGGCGATCTCGCCGCCCTCCTCCACGCCGGTATCGTTGCGCACGATCGCCGTGCCCTGCCGGCCCTCCTCCGGCGGACGGTAGGTGGTCAGCCGGCCGATCGAGGGGAGGAAGTTGCGGGTCGGGTCCTCGGCATAGACGCGGCTCTCGACCGCCCAGCCGTTCAGCTTCACGTCGTCCTGGGTGATCGGCAGCTTCTCGCCGGCCGCGACCCGGATCATCAGCTCGACGAGGTCGAGGCCGGTGATCATCTCGGTGACCGGATGCTCGACCTGCAGACGGGTGTTCATCTCTAGGAAGTAGAAGGACTTGTCCTGCCCGGCGACGAACTCGACCGTTCCGGCCGAATCGTAGTTCACCGCCTTGGCCAGCGCGACCGCCTGCTCGCCCATCTTCCGGCGGGTCTTCTTGTCGAGGAGCGGCGACGGCGCCTCCTCGATCACCTTCTGGTTACGGCGCTGGATCGAGCACTCGCGCTCGCCGAGATAGACGACGTTGCCGTGCTTGTCGCCGATCAGCTGGATCTCGATGTGGCGCGGGTCGGTGATGAACTTCTCGATGAAGACGCGGTCGTCGCCGAAGGAGGAGGCCGCCTCCGACTTGGCGCGGGCGAAGCCCTCCGCCACCTCGTCGCCCGAATAGGCGATGCGCATGCCCTTGCCGCCGCCGCCCGCGGAGGCCTTGATCATCACCGGGTAGCCGATCTCGTCGGCGATCGTCTTGGCGTGCTCGGGTGATTCGATCACGCCGAGGAAGCCCGGAACGGTCGAGACCTCGGCGGCGGCCGCCGCCTTCTTCGACTCGATCTTGTCGCCCATGGCGGCGATGGCCCCCGGGTTGGGGCCGATGAACACGATGCCGGCGGCTTCGAGCGCCTTCGGGAAGGCCTCGCGCTCGGACAGGAAGCCGTAGCCGGGATGGACCGCCTGGGCGCCGGTCTTCTTGCAGGCCTCGACGATCTTCTCGATCACGAGATAGGATTCGGATGCGGCAGCGGGGCCGATATGGACCGCCTCGTCCGCCATGGCGACGTGCACGGCGTCGCGATCGGCATCCGAGTAGACCGCTACGGTCTTGATGCCCATCCTCCGGGCGGTCTTGATCACGCGACAGGCGATCTCGCCCCGGTTGGCAATCAGGATCTTTTCGAACATCGCTGGCGCACTGCTTTCGAGATCGCCGGATTGCGCACCGGCTTGACTGTCCCGATAGATCAGTTGCGCCGCGGACGGAAGCTGTGCGTTGCTCCGAGGCTCACGCCGCCAGGGCAAAGGTCATCCGCGGGGCCGAAACCGTGTCCCGGGCGCGGCGGTTGGCTTCGAGGGCGAAGGCCACCAGCGATTCTGCGCTGCTCTGCGCCTCACGGACGACTTCCATGGCGATCCGGGCGCCCACCGCGCTCGGGCCGTCGCGGCCGCTGAGCGAGGCGGCCAGCCAGGCGGCGACGTCGCGGTCGATGTAGCCCGTCGGGCGCGAGCCCCACACGGCGAAGTCGACGACCGAGGCCACCAGGAAGTCGGCGAAGGCGTCGGAGCCGATCACGGCCCGCTCGAGGGCGATCAGCAGGTCGGCGTCCTCGCGGTTCATGAGGCCTTCCGGAAGAACCTCGCGCTTCAGGACCAGCAGGTCCTCGTCGCTGATCGTGCCGGTCGAAACAGCATGGTTGCAGAACTGTTGAACGGAGATGGTGGTCATGATCGCCTGCTCCTCCGACCTTTGCTGCGGCCGGTGCTAGTCCCTGTGTGTCTTCAACTTACGGGACCGCTTCCCTTCCAGAGGTTAATGGCGAGATCTGAACGGAAGTTCAGGTAAACACCCCCCGAGCAAGCAGGCTTATTGGGACGTTGACCGGTTGCGTTACCGGACGATGACCGAGGCCCCGACGGGGACCCGGTTGTAGAGGTCGACCACGTCGATGTTGCGCATCCGGATGCACCCGGAGGAGACCGCCTGCCCGATCTTCTCGGGCTCGTTGGTGCCGTGGATCCGGTAGAGCGTGTCCCGGCCGTGATCCGACAGGTACAGGGCGCGGGCGCCAAGGGGATTCATCGGGCCGCCCTGCATGGCGTGGACGTGCGGCCAGCGCTTGATCATCTCGGCCGGGGGATTCCAGGCCGGCCATTCCGCCTTGCGGTCGATTCGGGCGGTGCCGGTCCAGCCATAGGCCTCGTCGCCCACCGACACGCCGTAGCGGATCGCCTTGCCGCCCGGCAACACGAGGTAGAGCTGCCGTTCCTTCGTCTCGACCACGATCGTGCCGGGCGATTCCCGGGTCGGATCGGCGACCTCATAGCGGGCGAAGTGCGGATCGAACTCGGCATCCGGGACCAGGGCCATGAATTCGGCATCGCGGGCCGAAAGGGCCGGATCGGGCACGCCCTTGAAGGTGCAGCCCGCCAGCAACAGCGCGCAGCCGATGACCGATGTGATGCGCATGGCTCTGCCCCGACGATCCTCGCGGCGGTGGACGGAGCCTCGATGGATTGATGATCCGGGTCCGTCCCACGGAAGAATCGCGCAACCATAAGGGGGCAACGGCACCCCGCCGTAGTCCGCGCGTTGGGCCCGTGGCACATTGCCGGCTCCTGTTGCAGGTGCGCGACAGGAGAGCATCCGGGAGCGACCCTCGTGACCACCCTGTACGTGAGCCATCCCGCCAGCTTCGATCACGAGGTCCCGGAGGGACATCCGGAACGGCCGGCCCGGATGCGCGCCGTGGAGCGGGCCCTGGAGGATGAGCGCTTCGCCGGCCTCGTGCGGGCCTCTGCACCCAAGGCTGAGATCGAGGCGGTGACGCTCGCCCATCCGCGCGCGTACGTGGACGCGCTGGTGGCTGCGGTGCCCGAGCACGGCATGGTCGGCATCGATTCCGACACGATCCTGTCGGCGGGGAGCCTGGAGGCGACGCTGCGGGCGGTGGGCGGCGGAATGCACGCCGTCGATGCCGTCGTCGGCGGCGGGTGCCGCAACGCCTTCGTGGCCATGCGCCCGCCGGGTCACCATGCCGAGCGGACCCGGTCGATGGGCTTCTGCCTGTTCAACCATGCCGCCATCGCGGCCCGCCACGCCCGCCAGAAGCACGGGGCCGAGCGGGTGGCCCTGGTGGATTGGGACGTCCATCACGGCAACGGCAGCCAGGACATCTTCTGGGACGACGCCGCGGTGCTCTACTGCTCCACCCACCAGATGCCGCTCTATCCGGGGACGGGGGCGTCGTCCGAGCGCGGCGAGAAGGACACGATCGTCAACGTGCCGCTGCGGCCCAACGACGACGGCGAGGTGTTTCGCGAAGCCTTCGAAACCGGCATCCTCCCACGCCTGGAAAGCTTCCGGCCGGACGTGATCGTGATCTCCGCCGGCTTCGACGCCCATCGGCTCGATCCGTTGGCCAATCTGCGCCTCGAAGCGGAGGATTTCGGCTGGGCGACCCGCCGGCTCATGGATGTCGCGGACCGCTGCGCCGGCGGGCGGATCGTCTCGATCCTGGAGGGCGGCTACAGTCTCGAGGGGCTCGGCAAATCGGTGGCGGCCCATGTCGACGCGTTGATGGGGCGCTGACGGCGGCGCTGCATCGCGATTGCACCCGCTCCCGCGCGCGCCATAATCTGCGCTTCGAGAGACTGCCGCCATGCTGACGCTGAGCCGGATGCCGTCGCTTGCGCGCCAGCGCGTCGACCGCACCGGCGCAGCCCGTCCGGGTTTCGGCCGATGACGCTCACGGGCTTCCTGACCTATGCGCTGGCCCTGGGCGTTGCCGCCGCTGTGCCGGGACCCGGCGTCGTCGCGCTTGTCGCGCGGGCCCTCAGCTCGGGCTTCGGCGCCGCGATGGCCTTTTCGGCCGGTCTGATCCTGGGCGACCTGACCTATCTCGCCGCCGCGATCTTCGGCCTGTCACTGATTGCGGAGGCATTCGGCGCAGTCTTCGCCGTCATCCGCTACGGCGCGGCGCTCTATCTCGCTTACTTGGCGTTCCGGCTCTGGCGCGCCGCCGGAACGGCTGTCCGGATCGCGGGCGAAGCCCGCGACCGGCCGCTGACCAGCTTCGTCGCCGGCCTGACCATCACCCTGGGCAATCCGAAGACGATCGTCTTCTACCTCGCGATCCTGCCCACGCTCGTCGATCTGCGGCGCGTGACGGCGGCCGATGTCGTCGCACTCATCCTGATCACGGCCGCGATCCTGCTGGCCGTGATGACGCCCTACGCGGCGCTGGCGGCCCGGGCGCGCGAGACCCTGCGACGGCCCGCCGTCCGCGTGCGGCTGAACCGGGGTGCCGCCGCCATCATGGCCGGCGCCGCGGTCTGGACCGTCCTGCGCCGCGCCTGAAGAGCGTCAGCCCTCCAGGGGCTCGTCGCCCAAGAGCTCGATGCCGAATCCCGAAAGGCCGACATAGGAGCGCGACGAGGTCGCGAGGTTGCGGATCGAAACCACGCCGAGATCGCGCAAAATCTGGGCGCCGAGCCCGATCTCGCGCCATTGCCGCGCCCGCAGGGCCTCCGTGCCCTCGTCGGTGACGGTCTTCACCGGCACGCCCGCAGTCCCGTCCCGGAGATAGACCAGCACGCCGCGCCCGGCGGCCGCGAAGCGCTTCAGCACGGCGTCGATCTGCTTTCCCCCGCCGATCACGTCGGCGGCGACGTTGGAGCGGTGCAGGCGCACCAGCACGTCCCGGCCGTCGCCGATGTCGCCCATCACGAAGGCGAATTGCTGGATCGATTCGAAGGGCGTCGAGAACACGTAGGCGTTCACGTCGCCGTGGTTCGAGCGGACCGTGAAGTGGCCGACGCGCTCCACCAGCCGGTCGCGTGCCTGCCGGTAGGCGATGAGATCGGCCACCGAGACCTGCTTGAGGCCGTGCGTCTCGGCGAAGGCCTCGATCTGCGGCCCCTTCATCACGGTGCCGTCGTCGTTGGCGAGCTCGCAGATCACCCCCACGGGCGGCAGCTCGGCGAGGCGGCACAGGTCGACCGCGGCCTCGGTATGGCCCGAGCGCATGAGCACGCCGCCGTCGCGGGCGATGAGCGGGAAGACGTGGCCGGGCCGCACGAAGTCGCCCGCGCCCATGTTGCCGTTGGCCAGCGCCCGGACCGTGTTGCAGCGCTGCTCCGCCGAGATCCCCGTGGTCAGGCCGTGCTTGACGTCGACCGTGACGGTGAAGGCCGTACCCAGCGGCGCGTCGTTCGACGCCACCATGGGAGCGAGGTGCAGCCGCCGCGCCTCGCTCTGCGTGATCGGCGCGCAGACGATGCCGCAGGTGTTGCGGATGATGAACGCCATCTTCTCCGGCGTGCAGAGCGAGGCGGCGACGACGAGATCGCCCTCGTTCTCGCGATCGTCATCGTCGGTGACGACCACGATCTCGCCGCGGGCGAAGGCCGCAATGGCCTCTGTGACGGAGCAGTGGGGCACGGGCATTCTCGAATCGTTGGGACGGACCCGGATCAGGGCTGCGATCCGACCTGTCCGCGATGGCGCAGATAGTGATCCGCCAGCACGCAGGCCATCATGGCCTCCGCAACCGGCACGGCGCGGATGCCGACACAGGGATCGTGCCGGCCCTTGGTGACGAGATCGACCTCGCTGCCGTCGCGGGCGACCGAACGGCGGGGCGTCAGGATCGAGGAGGTTGGCTTCACGGCGAAGCGCACCACGACCGGCTCGCCGTTGGAGATGCCGCCGAGGATGCCGCCGGCATGGTTCGCGAGGAAACGCGGCCGATCGCCGTTGCCGGCGCGCATCTCGTCGGCATTGTCTTCGCCCCGCAGGGCCGCCGACGCGAACCCGTCGCCGATCTCGACGCCCTTCACGGCGTTGATCGACATCATCGCCGCGGCGAGATCGGCGTCGAGCTTGCCGTAGACCGGCGCGCCGAGGCCAGGCGGCACGCCCTCGGCCACGACCTCGATGACAGCGCCGACCGACGAGCCGTCCTTCCGGATCTCGTCGAGGTAGGTCTCGTAGAAGGCGGCCGTCTCGGCATCGGGACAGAAGAACGGGTTGTCGCCGACCGCGGCCCAGTCCCAACGGGACCGGTCGATGGCGTGCGGTCCCATCTGCACCAGGGCTGCCCGGATGGTCACGCCCGGGATGACCTTGCGCGCCACGGCGCCGGCCGCGACCCGGGCGGCGGTCTCGCGCGCCGAGGACCGGCCGCCGCCGCGATAGTCGCGAATGCCGTACTTCACGTCGTAGGTGTAATCGGCATGGCCGGGGCGGTAGCTGTCGCGGATCTCCGAATAGTCCTTCGAGCGCTGGTCCGTGTTCTCGATCATCAGCGCGATCGGCGTGCCGGTGGTGAGCTGGCGGCCACCGGTGCGGTCGTCCGCGAACACGCCGGACAGGATCTTCACCTGATCGGGCTCGCGGCGCTGCGTCGTGAACCGCGACTGGCCGGGCTTCCGGCGATCCAGCTCGGCCTGGATCTCCTCGGCCTCCAGGGGCAGGCCCGGCGGGCAGCCGTCGACGACGCAGCCGAGCGCGATCCCGTGGCTCTCGCCGAAGGTCGTGACGCGGAACAGGTGGCCGAAGGTGTTGTGCGACATGGCGCCGTTGCCTTAGCGCGGGAGCGCCGGGGGCACAAACGCGGTGCCTGCAAGGGTCCGGGCGGAGGGCTGGGTAGAGGGCTGGGCGGAGGGCTGGGCGGAGGGCTTGGCGAAGGGCTTGGCGGATGCGTTCGCTCGCTCGGAATCCCCGTCCCTGCGGGCGCAGCGCAGCGATCCCGGGCAGCGGAACAGCGGCGCTACCGGATTGCGTCGCTGCGTCAGGACGGCCCTCGCGGCGGCCTGCGATCTCATGCCGTCCCGCCCGAACAGGACAGGTCGAGCCCGCCCCGCGCCTTCAGCGCCCGATATGCCGCGACCGCCACGGCGAGATCCCGGTGCAGCCGGCGCTCGTCGCCGAGATTGGGAAGGTCGTAGGTGAGGCCGAGGATGTGGGCGGCCTCGTAGCCTTCCGGCAATTCGCCCGCGCTGCCGAGGGCGATCGTCGCGTTCGGCAGCGCGTCGGCGAAGTCCGAGAGCCGCGCCTTGAGCGCAGCGCCGCTTGCACGGAGATGGGCGCCGGCCGCCGTCGGACCGTAGCTCCGGATCGCCGCCACCGTTCCCTGCGCCAGCGACAGGTGCACCGCCTCGCGATGGGCCGGGAACAGGTAGACGAGGTAGTAGCCCCGCGTGGCGCTGGTGGTGATGGCGGGGTCGAACACGGCGAGCCAGGGGATCGCAGCCCAATGGCTCCCGCGCCCGGGACTGCCCTTGACCAGGAACGGCCCGTCGATCGGCGCCAGTGCGGCGCGCAGCTCCTCCGGCGCGCCCTTGCGGATGACGGAGGCCAGCGGATGGCCGGCCGGCGGGTCGAGCCGGGCGAGCGGGTATTCCTCGATGATCCGCCGGAGCGCGTGGCCGAGACTCACGGCCGCGTCAGGACCCCACCGGTGATCGCCTCGCGCACCCCGGTGGTCGACGGCAAGGTGATCGGCAGGCCCTTGAGCGAACGCACCGCCAGATACGCGAAGGCTTGCGCCTCCAGGTAGGCCGAGGACCAGCCGATGGCGTCCGCGGTCGTGATCTCCGCGCGCAGATGATAGTTGAGGAGCCGCACCAGCTCGCCGTTGCGCGCGCCGCCGCCGGCCACGATCCAGCGGGTCGGGATCTCGGGGGCGTGGTCGAGGGCGCGGGCCACCGCGCGCGCCGTGAAGGCCGTCAGGGTGGCGGCGCCGTCCTCGGTGGAGAGCTGGCCGGCGAGCTTGTGGGAGAACCAGTTCCGGTCGAGCGACTTCGGCGGCTTGCGGAAGAAGAACGGGTGCGTCAGCAGCCAAGCGAGCAGTTGCTCGTCGGGACGGCCCCGGGCCGCGGTGCGACCGCCATCGTCGAGGTTCTTGCCCTCGCGCTCCTGCATCCATTCGTCGATCAGCGCATTGCCGGGACCGGTGTCGAAGGCGATGACGCCGCCCTTCGAGTCGATCAGCGTCGCGTTGGCGACGCCGCCGATGTTGAGGATGCCGAACGGCCCGTCGAAGCCCGAGGCCTCGGCCAGCGCCTTGTGGAAGACCGGCACCAGGGGCGCCCCCTGCCCGCCCGCCTCGATATCGGCCCGGCGCAGGTCCGAGACGACCGGGATGCCGAGCCGGGTCGCCAGCGCCTGCCCGTCGCCGATCTGGATCGAGATGCGCTGGTCCGGCCGGTGGATCACCGTCTGGCCGTGGAAGCCGATCACGTCGATCTCGGACGCTGACAGGCCATGCTCCTCCAGGAAGCGCTCCACGGCCTCGGCATGGGCCAGGGTGACGAACGCTTCCGCCTCCGGCAGCCGCCCGGGCCGGTCGCCGGGATGGAGCACGGATTCGGCATCCTTGGTGGCCGCGCGCAGGAGCGCCTTCTCGTCGTCGGCGTAGCCGCGGTAGCCGGTGGGACCCAGCGGCTCCAGGAAGTTGTTGTGGCCCTTGACCACGTGGACCCGCTCGCCGTCGGTCTCGATCAGCGCGATGTCGACGCCGTCCAGCGAGGTGCCGCTCATCAGTCCGATCGCGCGCATCATCGCCATGCCGCCCTGCCCCGTGCCTTTCGGCCAACGCCCTGCTAAGAGCGCGCCGTATCCTGAACCCAGCGCGAGCTAGCATGCGGGGCCTCGGCCTGTCGCGCCAGCGCGCGACCCGAGATGGCAGCCATGACCGCCGAGAGCTTCGCGCCGAAATCCGACTTCCTGCGGATCCTGACCGAGCGCGGCTATATCCACCAGACCTCGGACCTGGCCGGCATCGACGCCGCGGCCCTGGAAGGCCGGCTGACCACCTATGTCGGCTACGATTGCACGGCGCCCTCGCTGCATGTCGGGCACCTGCTGTCGATCATGATGCTGCACTGGCTGCAGGCCACGGGGGGGCGGCCGATCGCCCTGATGGGCGGCGGCACCACCCGGGTCGGCGACCCGTCGGGCCGCGACGAGACCCGCAAGATCCTCACCGTCGAGCAGATCGACGCCAACAAGGCCGAGATCCGCAAGACCTTCGACCGGTTCCTCCGCTTCGGCGAAGGGGCCGGCGACGCCGTGATGGTCGACAACGCCGAGTGGCTGACCAAGCTCAACTACATCGAGATGCTGCGCGACATCGGCCGGCATTTCTCGGTGAACCGGATGCTGTCGATGGACAGCGTGCGCCTGCGCCTGGAGCGCGACCAGGAGCTGTCGTTCCTGGAGTTCAACTACATGATCCTCCAGTCCTACGACTTCGTCGAGCTGAACCGTCGCTACGGCTGCGTCATGCAGATGGGCGGGTCGGATCAATGGGGCAACATCGTCAACGGCATCGATCTCGGCCGCCGCATGGGCACGCCGCAGCTCTACGCCCTGACCTGCCCGCTGCTGACGACATCCTCGGGCGCCAAGATGGGCAAGACCGCGGCCGGGGCCGTCTGGCTCAACCCGGAGATGCTGAAGCCGTACGATTACTGGCAGTTCTGGCGGAACACCGAGGACGCGGACGTGGCCCGCTTCCTCAAGCTGTTCACCCTGCTGCCGATGGAGGAGATCGCGCGTCTCGCCGCGCTCGCCGGCTCCGAGATCAACGCGGCCAAGACGGTGCTGGCCACCGAGGCCACCGCGCTGATGCACGGCCGCGAGGTCGCGGAGGCCGCCGCCGAGACCGCGCGCAAGACCTTCGTGGAAGGGACGCTGGCCGCCGACCTGCCGAGCGTGACCGTGCCGTCGGCCACCCTGGAGGCCGGGCTCGGGGTGCTCACCGCCTTCGGCCCGGACGTCGCCAAGCTCGTGCCCTCCACCAGCGAGGCGCGCCGGCAGATCAAGGGCGGCGGCCTGCGGGTCAACGATGTACCGGTCACGGATGAGAAGGCGATGCTCGGCCAGGGCGACCTGACCCCGGACGGCGTGATCAAGCTGTCCTTCGGCAAGAAGCGGCACGTGCTGCTCCGGCCGGAATGAGCCGTCCGGCCGCCTGGATCCGCGACGGGAAACAGCCCGCGTGAGCCTTGCCCGGATCCTGGTGATCGACGACGAGCCGCCGATCCGCCGGCTGCTCCGCACCGGCCTCGGGACGCAGGATTACGCGGTCGCCGAGGCCGCCGACGGGGCCGCGGCGCTCGCCGCCCTGGAGGCCGGGGGCGTGGATCTCGCGATCCTCGATCTCGGCCTGCCGGACATGCCCGGCCATGCCCTCCTTGCGGCGATCCGCGAGCGCTGGCCCGACCTGCCGGTCGTGATCCTGTCGAGTCGCGACGACGAGCGCGGCAAGGTCGAGGCCCTCGATCTCGGGGCCGACGATTACGTTACCAAACCCTTCGGCATGAACGAGCTGCTGGCGCGCATCCGCACCGCCCTGCGCCATCGCCTGGCCATGCAGGGGGAGCGGCCGGTCTTCCGGGTCGACGACCTCTCGGTCGATCTCGTCCGCCGCGTCGTCCGGGTCGGCGAGCGCGCGGTGAAGCTGTCGCGCCGGGAATACGAGTTCCTGCGCGTGCTGGTGCAGCATGCCGGCAAGGTGCTGACCCACGCGCAGCTCATGCGCCACGCGCCGGCCTCGTCGGATCCGCAATACCTGCGCGTCTATATCCGGCAGCTGCGCCAGAAGCTCGAGCCGGACCCGGAGCGCCCGCGCTACCTGCTCACCGAGACCGGCGTGGGCTACCGCCTGCGTGCGCCGGACTGAGCCCGGCGCCGCCTCACGGCTCCAGGCCTTCCGCCGCGCGCCGCGCCGCCCGCAGCTTCTCGACCCGCGCCACCGAGAACACCGAGGCCTCGTAGAGCAGCAGCATCGGGATCGCGAGGGAGAGCTGGGAGATCACGTCCGGCGGCGTCAGGATCGCGGCGGCGACGAAGACCAGCACGATGGCATAGCGCCGCTTCTCCCGCAGGAAGGCCGCGTCGATGATCCCGATCTGACCGAGCAGCGTCAGGATCACCGGCAGCTGGAACGCGATCCCGAACGCGAAGATCAGCGTCATGATCAGCGACAGGTACTCGTCGACCTTCGGCAGCAGCTTGATCGTCGGCTCCCCGGCCACGCCCACCTGCTGGAGCGACACCGAGAATTTGATCAGCAGCGGCATCGCCAGGAAGAACACCACCAGCGCGCCGAGCACGAAGAAGATCGGCGTGGCCACGAGGTAGGGCAGGAACGCCTTCCGCTCGTTGCGGTAGAGGCCCGGGGCCACGAAGGCGTAGATCTGCGTGGCGATCACCGGGAAGGCCAGGAAGGCCGCCCCGAAGACGCTGAGCTTGATGTTGGTGAACACCTGCTCGAGGAAGTGCGTGGCGATCAGCTCGGCGTTCTGCGCACCCACGATCGAGACATAGGGGTAGACCAGAACGTTGTAGATATCGCGCGAGAAGAAGAAGCAGGCGAAGAACATCAGCACGAATGCGATCAGCGACTTGATCAGCCGCGCCCGCAATTCGATCAGGTGTTCGAGCAGGGGCGCCCGCGACGCCTCGATCTCGGCCTCGTCCGCATCGCTGATCATCGGGCGGCCGTGCCGTTCTGGGACTCTTCGGTGGCGTGATGCGGGGCGGGCGGAGGCCCGAACGGATCGTCCACCGACCCGGGCACGGGCAGGGGTGCCTCCGCCATCTGCGGTGCAGGATCATGGGACGATTCGGCGGGCGGCGTCCCCGAGACCGGGGCCGGTGCTGCGGCGTCCTGCTCGGCCTTGAGCTGCGCCGTGGCATCGGCGAGGGATCGGGTCTCGACCGGCGGCTTCTCCGGGCCGAGCTTCTCCGGGCCGACCTTGGCCCGGCCCTCGACGGCGCCCTTCAACTCGTCGCGGATGGTCTGCACGGGATTGAAGGTCGAACTCGCATTCCGGACCGTGTTGCGGATCCCGTCCACTTCGCGCCGGACGTCGTCGAGTTCCGCCTCGCGGATCGCCTCGTTGAACTGCATCTGAAATTCGCCGGCCATGCGGCGCAGCTTCGAGGTGATCTGCCCGACGGTGCGCAGCGCCTTCGGCAGATCCTTCGGCCCGATGACGATGAGGGCGACGCCGCCGATCAGCATCACCTCGCCCCAGCTCATGTCCAGCATGTCGTCGACGGTCCTGCTGCCCTGAGATCCGGCGCGGTGGCCGGACCCCGTCAGGCTCTACACGAGCGCGTGCGCTCTGCCAGTCCTACAGTCGCGCCCGCCGTCAGACCGGCTTGCGCTCGCCGCCGGGAAGATGGCTCGCCGGGATCGCCGTGCCGGGGCTCGTCTCGGTGGCGTGCGGGATGGTGCGGACCGGTTCGGCCGGCGGCGGCGCGGCCTGGCTGACCGGAGGGGTCTCATCCTCGGCCATGCCCTTCTTGAAGGCTTTGATGCCCTTCGCGACGTCGCCCATCAGATCGGACACCTTGCCGCGTCCGAAGAGCAGCATCACGATGACCGCGACGATGACCCAGTGCCAGATACTCATGCTGCCCATGGCAACCTCCTGCGGGCGCCCCGAAGAAGCGGGAGCGCGACGCCACGTCCGGTTGAGGATTTCGGGGCGAACCTAGGGATCGCGCCGCCCGAACACAAGCAGAGGCGATGCCACGGCCGGTGGAAGGCCGCGGTGGAAGGCCGCAAGGGGCCCAGGTCAGGCGGCGGCGAGGGCCGCGGCGAAGCGCTCCCGGGCTTCCGGAACGTCGAGTCCGTCGCCGGCGGGGTCGAGCTGCGCCAGCGCGGAGGCGGCGCGGCGCGCGGCCTCTCCGGTGAGCGCGGGCGCCGCTTCGGCCACGGCGCGCATTTCGTCCATGGCGCCGTTGCAGTGGAGCCCGATATCGATCCCCGCCGCGAAGGCGCGCTCCGTCCGGTCGCGGAACGAGCCGGTCAGCGCGTGCATGGAGAGATCGTCGGTCATCAGAAGCCCGTCGAACCCGATGGTGCCGCGGATGATGTCGCGGATGACGATGGCGGACTGGGTGGCCGGCCGGTCGGGGTCGATGGCGGTGAAGACCACGTGGGCGCTCATCGCCATCGGCAGGTCGGCGAGCGCCCGGAAGGTCCGGAAATCCTGCTCCGCCAGATCCGCGCGCGTCGCATCCACCACCGGAAGGCCGTGGTGGCTGTCACAGGTGGCGCGCCCATGCCCCGGGATGTGCTTCATCACCGGCAGGACGCCCCCGGCCATCAGGCCCTCGGCGACCGCGCGGCCGATCTCGGCCACCCTGTCCGGGCTCGTCCCGTAGGCCCGGTCGCCGATGATGTCGTGCGAGCCCGGCGCCGGCACGTCGAGGACGGGGGCGCAGTCCACGTTGATGCCGACCTCCGCGAGGTCGTGCGCCATCAGGCGCGCGCCGAGGCGGGCGACGGCCGCGGCGCTGCCGTTCAGGCGTCCGTAGCGGCCGCCGGCCGGGTAGGCCGGCCAGTGGGGCGGACCCATGCGCTGGACCCGGCCCCCCTCCTGATCGATCAGGATCGGCGCGCGATCGGATCCGACGCAGTCCCGCAGCGCGCCGGTGAGGGCGCGGACCTCGTCCGGGGTTCCGATGTTGCGCTTGAACAGGATGAATCCCCAGGGCTTCACGTCCCGGAAGAAGGACCGCTCCTCCGCCGAGAGCGACGAGCCGGTGCAACCGAGGATCAGGGCGCGGGAGGTCATCAGGAACGGCTCGGAAACTGCTCGGTGGCGGCGCGAAGACGGCGGCGGGATCGCCGGGCGGTTCGGCTCGATGGCGACAGAGTCGGGCGGGAACGGGGAGCCGGCAAGACCAAACCGCGGCTCCGGGCGGAGGCCGGAGCGATGCCGCCGCCGGTGTGGCCTTCAAGACTCGGTCGGCAAGACTCGGTCGGCGAGCCTCGGTCGGCGGGGCGCCCGAGCGGATCACCGCGGGCGGGAGCGCTGCCCCGACCGCGGCTTTCCGTCAGAACCTTAGTTCTTGGCCACGAAGCACTGGCCGCCCTCGCCCTGCAGGGCGCTGCACAGGCTCGCGGCCTGAGCCTTCTCCAGGGGTCCGACGCGGACGCGATAGATCGTCTTGCCGTTCACCTCGGCCTGCCGGATCAGCTCGGGCTTGCCGGCGAGCTGTGTGTACTTGGCCTGCATCTGCCGGAACGCGGCCTTCGCCTCGGCGGCGGAGCTGCGCACCCCGAGCTGCACCGAGAAGCCGCTGACCGGGCCGGACTTCACGGCCTCGTCGTCGGTGGTGGTGCTGGCGGTGGTGTCGGGCGCGGCCGCTCCGGCCGGGGCGACGGCGGCGATCCGCTGGGCGGCCTTCGGCGGCGGCTTCACGGCCACCGGCTTGGGAGCCGGCGGCTCGACCGCGGCGTCCGGCTGCGCGTCGACGGGCGTGGCCGTGGTCGCCGGCATGGCGGCGGCCTGGCGCATCGGCTTCGACTTCGCGGGCGCTGCCGGCGGCGGCTCGTCGCCGGGCAGAACCATGGTGGGGATCGGGGCCGGCCCGGCGTCGACGGCCTGCTGCTCCCGCGGCGGCGGTGCGGGCGGCGCCTCGGGCTTGACTGCGACGGTGCGGACGCGGCGGGGCTCCCCGAACGCTTCGAACGGGCCGTTGCCCGGCGTCGTGCCGCCCTGGGCGCCGGTCGGCTGCGACGGGCCCTGGGCCGCGCGCGCGGCCTCGGCCACGTCGAGGGGCTGCTCCTCGCGGTTGACGATCTTGATCTGGCCGTCCTTCTTGCCCTTCGGATCGTAGATCTGCCGGTTCTGATCCGGGATCTCGACACCGTCGGCCACCTTCGGGGCGACCTTGAGCGGGGTGGAATCGGCCTGCACCACCGGCACGCCGCCATGGCCCGAATTGCTCATGCCCTTGTAGGTGAGCGCACCGGTGACCGCGAGCGCCACCACGGCGACGCCGGCGCCGACCGAGACGAGGCGCCGGCGCGGATTCGCGCGACGCAGGGCGTGGCTGTCCGCGTAGGCGTCGTCGCCGCTCGATACCGCGACGCCATCTGGCGCGTAGGCGCCGCCTTCGCGATGCGTGTCCTGCTCCACGGAGGCGAGGTACTGATCGAATGCGTCGGCCGGCGTCGCCTTGGCGGGCTCCGGCGCGAAGCTCGGCTCCACCCGAGCGTTCCAGCCGGCCTGCGGCTGGGTGTCGGGCGCGACGGCGCGCATCTCGTCGCGCGCGGCGAGCAGAGCCCGGAACGGATCGTCCTGGCCGACGATGCGGGCGAGTTCCGCCAGCGGATCCGCCTTGGCCGCCTGCGGCGCCTGACCCGTCTCCTGACGCAGATCGCGCGCGAAAGCGTCCAGATCGACCTGAGCGCGCGAAGCGTTCGTCATGGCAGCATCCTCACATCAACGCCGGTGACCGGCCCGATGCGCTCGGGCCTATCGCATCTCGTCCGGCGCGGTCACACCGAGAATCGCAAGGCCGGCCGCCAGCGTGCTCCGCAGAGCTTCGATGAGCGCCAGCCGGGCCCACGTCGACTTTCGGTCGGTTGCATTAACAAACCGTAATTGCGGCAAGTCTTTGCCCTTGTTCCAGAAACTATGTAGCGCCGAGGCCAGTTCATAGAGGTGGAATGCGATTCTGTGCGGTTCGTGCGCCAGGGCTGCGGATTCGAGAACCCGCGGGTACTGGGCGATGAGGCGCATCATCTCGATCTCGCCCGGATCGCTCAGCACCGCGAGGTCCGCCTCGCGTGCCAGCGCCGCGGCCGAGAGGTCGGCCTCGGGAAACGCCTCGCGCGCCTGCCGCTGCACCGAGCGGACGCGGGCATGGGCGTACTGAACGTAGAAGACCGGATTGTCCTTCGACTGCTCCACCACCTTGGCGAGGTCGAAATCCAGGGTCGCGTCGTTCTTCCGGTAGAGCATCATGAACCGGATGGCGTCGCGGCCGACCTCGTCGATCACGTCCCGCAGGGTCACGAATTCCCCGGCCCGCTTCGACATCTTGACCGGCTCGCCTGCGCGCAACAGCCGCACGAGCTGGCAGAGCTTGACGTCGAGCGTCGCCGCGCCGTCGCTCACCGCCTTCACGGCAGCCTGCATGCGCTTCACGTAGCCGCCGTGATCCGCACCGAGAACGTCGATCAGCTCGGTCGCGCCCGCGAGATACTTCGCCCGGTGGTAGGCGATGTCGGAGGCGAAATACGTGTACGAGCCGTCCGACTTCAGCAGCGGCCTGTCGCTGTCGTCGCCGAATTCCTTGGTGCGGAACAGCGTCTGCTCGCGGTCCTCCCAATCCTCCGGCAGCTGGCCCTTGGGCGGCGGCAGGCGGCCCTCGTAGACGAGGCCCTTGGCGCGCAATTCCGCGAGCAGCGTCTTCACGGCACCGCTCTCCTGGAGCGTGCGCTCGGAGAAGAACACGTCGTGGCGGATGCCGATCGCCTCCAGATCGGCCCGGATCATGGTCATCATCATGTCCAGCGCGGTCTCGCGCACCGTGGGAAGCCACGCGGCCTCGGGCTGGTCGAGGAGCGCGCGGCCATGGGTCTCCGCCAGCTTGGCGCCCACGGGCTTGAGGTAGTCGCCCGGATACAAGCCGTCCGCGATGGCGAAGGGCTCGCCCAGAGCTTCGCGGTAGCGCTGGAAGGCGGAGCGGGCCAGCACATCGACCTGTGCGCCGGCATCGTTGATGTAATATTCCCGCGTCACCTGCCTGCCGGCCGCGACGAGCAGATTGGAGAGGGCGTCACCGAACACCGCGCCGCGGCCATGGCCGACATGCATCGGCCCGGTGGGATTGGCCGACACGTATTCGACATTGATCGGCCCGCCGGGCAGCTCCGCCCGGCCGAACGCCTCCGGCGCGGAGAGCGCGTCGCGCACGACTGCGTGAAAGATCGCGGGATCGAGCCGCAGGTTGATGAAGCCGGGCCCGGCGACGCTCGCCTCCACGATCCGCGGATCGGCGCGGAGTTCCGCCGCCAGGGCTTCCCCCAGCGCCTTCGGGTTGGCCCGCGCCTCCTTGGCCAGGACCAGCGCCGCGTTGGTGGCGAGGTCGCCGTGCGCCGCGTCCCGGGGCGGCTCGACGACCACGCGGCCCAGGTCGAGGCCCTCGGGCAGATGGCCGGCGCGGGTCAGCGCCTCCACGGCCTCGCGCACGCGCGCCTCGAACAGGGCGAAGATGTTCATGGGTCTCGATCTCGCTTGCGCGGGGGTCTCGTCGCCCGGCTCGTCCGGCCTGTGCCCGCCCGGGCGGTCTAGCAAGGGGGCGGGAGGGTGTCACGGCGCCGAGCGGTTCGCCGGCCTGGAGGAGCCCACATTCCCGGCATCGGTCCGGTAACCAAGCGCGCGGCGCTCTCACGTTATCCCACGCGACGAATACGGATCGCGCAGTGTTCGGCTTGTCTTGGCCGGGACGACACTGTGTCATCGCCGACGGTCGCGCGTGTGCCGATCGCGGAGTTACTGATGAAGACCTTGACGATTGCGGGTACGGCGCTCTGCGCCCTGATCCTGGCCGCGCCGGGTGCGGAGGCGGGCGGCTTCCACGGCGGCGGCTTCCACGGCGGCGTCCACGGTGGTTTCCGGGGCGGCTACGGCTACCGGGGCGGCTACGCGGCCCGCGGCTTCTACGGGCGCGGCTACGGCTACGGCTATCGCCGCGGCTACGGACGGGCCCTCGGCTACGGGCTGGCCGGCGCGGGGATCGGCCTCGGGCTCGGGCTCGCCGCCGGGAGCGTCTACGGCGGCTACGGCTATGGTGGTTACGGGTATGGCGGCTACGGCTACGGCTACCCGGCCGCCTATGGCGGCTACGGATACGGCTATCCGGCGGCCTACGGCGGCTACGGCTACGGCGGTGGCTACGGCGGGTGTTGCGGCAGCTTCACCTGCGGCTGCGGCTGCTGATCCCAACCCATCCCGCGCCGGGCCCTCAGGGCTCGGCGAGGGGCAGGCCCCGGCTGGGCAATTCCCAGTGCAGGTCCGGCGTCGTCGCGTAGAGCTTGCGATGCGCCAGGACCGCATAGGTGTCGGTCATGCCGGCGATGTAGTCGGCGACCCGGCGGGCGACCCGCGCCTCGCTGGCCTCCTCGAGACCGGCGCTCCACTCCTCCGGCATCCGGGACGGCGCCGCGGTGAACGCGGCGAACAGGTCGTTGACGATGGCGTCGGCCTTCTTCCGCACCGCCACCACGCCGGGATGCCGGTACATGCGGTCCCACAGGAAGCGCATGATATCGGCATCGGCCGCCGCAATCTCCGGCGAAAAGACGATGACCGCCTGATCCGCATTCCGGATGTCCTCGACGCGGCGCGGATCCAGTTCGGCGATGCGGCGTCCGCCCTCGCGGATCACGTCCTCGACGAAGCGGGTGATCACCCGCCGGGCGAGTTCGTGGATCATGCGCGAGGGCTCCAGGCCCGGATGCAGCCGGTCGATCTCGTCGAGCAGCCCGGCCAGGAACGGCACCGCGCGCAGCTCCGGGATCTCGAACAGGCCGGCGCGCAGTCCGTCGTCGAGGTCGTGGGCGGCATAGGCGATGTCGTCGGCGAGGGAGGCCGCCTGGGCCTCGGGGCCGGCTTGGCTCCACAGGTCGAGGGGGTTCAGCGCATCGTATTCCAGGATCGCCGCCGGGATGCCGCGCGCGGCGTAGCGGGGCGTCGGCTGGCCGTCGGCCGTCAGCAGCGGGCCGTTGTGCTTGACGAGGCCCTCCAGGGTCTCCCAGGCAAGGTTCAGCCCGTCGAAGCCGGCGTAGCGCCGCTCCAGCCGCGTGACGATCCGCAGGGCCTGGGCGTTGTGGTCGAACCCGCCGTAGCGGGCCATGCAGGCGTCGAGGGCGTCCTCCCCGGTATGGCCGAAACAGGTGTGGCCGAGGTCGTGGCTGAGGGCCAGCGCCTCCGCAAGATCCTCGTCGAGCCCGAGGGCGCGGGCGAGCGCCCGGCCGATCTGGCTGACCTCGAGGGTGTGGGTGAGGCGGGTGCGGTAATGGTCGCCCTCGTGATGCACGAAGACCTGCGTCTTGTGCTTCAGCCGCCGGAACGCCGTCGAGTGGATGATCCGGTCCCGGTCCCGCTGGAAGTCGCTGCGGGTCGGCGAACCGGCCTCGGGGATCAGGCGTCCCCGGGTGCGGGCCGGATCGGTGGCGTAGGCCGCGCGCCAGCGCTCACCGTTGGATCGCACGGCATCCGCTCGCAAACTCACGCACCCTGCTCATGACGGCTCCTCGCCCGGCGCGTTGCGGCGCGGGCTTGCGCCTCATATCTTGTGGGCCGGGACGCCCTCGGCAACAGGCGGGGTGCGCCGTCCACCAAACGATTGCGTGGCCAGAGACTGATGGCTGATATCACCCTGACCGCCCGCGCGGCCAAGCGCATCAACGAGATCATGGGGGCGGAGCCGGCCGGCTCGTCGCTGCGGATCAGCGTCAATGGCGGCGGCTGCTCGGGCTTCTCGTATGCCTTCGACATCGCCCGCACCCGTGAGGCGCAGGACGTCGCGATCGAGCGCGACGGCGCCACCGTCATCGTCGACCCCATCTCGATGGAGTACATGAACGGCTCCACGATCGACTTCGTGAACGATCTGATCGGCCAGTCCTTCAAGATCGAGAACCCGCTTGCCACCGCCTCCTGCGGCTGCGGCACCTCCTTCTCGTTGTAGCGACCCGCCCGGCGCATCCGCGCCGTTGCGTCCATACGACACCGGTGCCGGCACGGTCGCCCGGGCCGGCATGCCTGATTGCCTCGCCTCAAAAAACGCGGCACGGCTAGGGAATTCCCGCGCGAGCCCTGGTCCGGATGCAGCCATGAACCACCCGAAGGCCCGCCTCCGCCTCCGGTCGGCCTGGGCGACAACCGGTATCCTCGTCCTCCTCGGCCTCGCCCCCGCGCCACTCGCCGCGCAGGAGGGCGCCGCCGCCGTCCAGGACGTGACGGTCACCGACGTGGTCATCCCGCTCGGCGGCACGCTGCTGAAGGCCCCGAAGCTCACGGCGAGCGGCACGCGCCTCTCCAAGGAGGATCTTGCGGCGATCCTGCGGCCCGATTCCAACGTGCCCTGGGAGCAGCGGCTCGCCCGGCTCGATGCGGGCAGCCTCACCGTGCCGGTCCTCACCTCCGAGAATGCGGGTCCCGGCGACAACCGGCAGACCGTCACCTACCGCGATGTGGTCGCCCGCGACATCCGCGCCGGCCGTGTCGGGGAACTGACGGCGGCCGGCGCCACGGTCAGCTCCGTCGCCGGGCCGAACCGCGGTTCCGGAACCTACGGGCAGGTGCGCGCCACGGATCTGGATCTGGCGGCCCTCAGCCGGCTGTACACGGTTCCGGGCGACGGCAAGGGACCGGTCCAGCGGGTCTATGGCACCATCCAGGTCTCCGATGTGACCTATTCCGACGCGCGCGGCACGACGGTGAAGATCGCACGCCTCGACGGGCGTGATCTCGGCGGCCGGCAGATCCCCGACGGCTGGAGCGGCGCCTTCGCGATCGTGGCCGGCGGTTTCGATGGCTCCAGCGACCGGCGTCCCCTGGCCGCCGCGGCGGCCGATCTCATCGCCGCCACCGCCGTCGGCAGCCTGGAGATGCAGGGCCTCAGCGTCAGCGACTCCGATCCGAAGGGGCCGGTTCTGTTCGAGATCGGCCGGGCCGCCTACACCTCCGCCGGGTCGGAGGGCAGCACCGTCCTGGACAACCTGGCGTTGTCGCGCGGCAGCCTGCGTGTCCATGTCGGTCGCCTCGCCGTCCTCGGGACCTCGCTGGTGCCGACCGTCGCGGCCCTCCAGGGGATCGCCGCCGAGCCGACGGCCGGGCCCGGCTTCTCCGATATCGAGATGCGCCGCCTGACGCCCAAGCTCGGCAATCTGACCCTGAGCGACCTGTCGATCGAGCTGCCGCCCGAGGGCGAACCCGAGCGGGCGCCGCCGCGTGATGGTCGGGCTCCGGCCCGCGGCGGCCTCTCCGACTCTGGCCGGGCGGGGCCTGGCAGGCCGGCAGATCCGAGGACGGGCGACACCGCCGCCGACCCCCTCGCCCTGTCGGTATCGCCCCGGCCTGTCCGCCGGATCGCCCTGCGCGAGGCCACACTCGCTCTGGGGGCGCCGAATGACGGCGTGCCCAGCGCGACCCGCCTCAGTCTCTCCGGCCTCAACCTGCCGGCGGATCTCGTGGCGGGCGCGCCGATCATCGGCATGCTGCCGGTTTACGGGTACCGGGATCTCGACCTCGACCTCGTGGCCGACGCCACTTTGGATGAGAAGGCCCGCGACCTCGCCCTGCGCGAGGTGACGGTGTCGGGTCGCGACATCGGCACCGTCCGGCTATCCGGCACGCTGGGCGGTATCGGGCCCGAGCTCTTCTCCGGCACCCTGCCGGCCGCGACCATGGTGATGTTTTCGGGAAGCGCCAAGGCCCTCGACCTGACGGTGGAGAACGCGGGCCTGTTCGAGCGCTTCCTGGCCGCGCAATCGAAGGATCTCAGCCTCAAGCCGGACGAGCTGCGCAAGGAGTACGTCACCGCCAGCCTGCTCGGCGTGCCGATCATCCTGGGCAACAGCGCGGCCGCCAAGGGCATCGGCGCCGCCATGGGCCAGTTCGTGATGAAGCCCGGCAAGCTCGTGGTCCACGCGAAGTCCAAAGAGCCCGCCGGGATCGGTTTCATCGATCTCGGCGCGGCGCGCTCGCCGGCGGCCGTGCTCGACCGGCTGGACGTCGAGGCGAAGGCGAATTGAGGCGACCGTGACCGGTCTCCGGGCTGTCGCAGCCGGAAGACCGGCCTGAGGAGGCCCCATGCGCGCCGTCCGTCTCGCGAAGGCTGCGCTCGCCGCCGCCCTGGCGCTGACCTGCATGCCGGTCGAGTATGGCAACGTCGCAGACGTTGCCGCCGCGCGATCTGGCCTGCGGCCGGTCGGGTAGATTCCCGTCTCGCCGATCGGGCTTGGCTCTCGAACTGGACCGAGCCGAGACAGCCCAAGGCTGAAAGCTGCCGCGCCGGCTGTCGGAGCGTTCGTCGTCGACCGCGGAACGGCCTGCGTCGAACTTCGCTGCTCAAGCGATCACGCAGGCCCGTTGCGGAGGTTACAGCGCGATGATCTCCGGATGCTGCGCTGCCAGGTTCGCCCGGGTCGCCTCGGCCCAGGCGCGGTCGCGTTCCCGGCGCGGTCGATCGAGGGACACGGCGGCGATGAGACCCGCCGGACGCCGGGAGACCAGCAGCAGACGGTCGGCGATCCCGATCGCCTCGGCGACGTTGTGTGTCACCATCAGGACGCTCATGCCGGACCGATCCACCGTATCCACCACGAGGCCGCGAAGCTCGGCGGCGGCGGCATCGTCGAGGGACACGAAGGGCTCGTCGAGGACCAGCACCCGCGGCCCGTCGGCCAGGGCCCGTGCCAGTGCCACGCGGCGTTGCATCCCCAGGGAGAGCGCCTTCGGATAGCTGGCCCGCCATGCCGTCAGGCCGAGCTGCGCGAACAAGCCGTCAAGGTCGAGCCCGCGCCGCGCCCGAGGGAGCCCGAGGCGGACATTGTGCTCGACGCTGCGCCAGGGGAGCAGCCGCGGCTCCTGGAATACGATACCGGCCCGCTCCGCCCCGGAGACGCGTCCCTCGAACGCGGTATCGAGGCCGAGCAGGATCCGCAGCGTCGTGGTCTTTCCGGCGCCCGATGGCCCGATCAGGCAGACGATTTCCCCGGCTGCGACCTCGAATTCGAGGTTGCGAACCGCCTCGACCGGTTCGGCATCGCGCGGCCGATACCATTTCGACGCGATCGCGACCTGAAGAACGGGCTCAGCGCCAGCGACGGACATAGGCTTCGAGCCGCTGCAGCAGGAGGACGTCGATGCCGATCATCACGGCCATGAAGACGAGGCTGTAGCCGATGATGGCCGCCACGTCGGTGCTCTGGACGAAGTAATAGTTGATCGCGAAGCCGACTCCGTCGGGACGACCGAGCAGTTCCACCACCAGCACGATCTTCCAGGCGAGGGAGAGGCCGGACCGCGCCGCCGTGACGATGTAGGGCTGGAGCTGCGGGATCAGGAGGTCGCGGGCCCAGGTAAGCCGGTCGAGCCGATAGGCGCGGGCCATCTCGTCGAGGCCGGGATCGAGATTACGGGCCCCTTCCCGGACAATCACCGCGACATTCGGGAGCTTGTTGAGGACCACCGCCAGGATCGCCGCGGTCTCGGTGAGCCCGACCCAGACATAGGCCAGTACGGTGATCACCAGGGCCGGCGTGTTGAGGAGGACGAGAAGCGGCGTGTCGAGCGTGAGATCGGTGACCTTCGAGCGTCCGAGCGCGACGCCGAGGACGACGCCGAGAAGCATCGCCACCGTGAATGAGATCGCTACGCGGAGCAGCGTCATGCCGACATTGTGTGCGAGGTCGCCGCGCTCCGCCTCCTGAACGATGAAGCGCAGCACCGCCAGCGGCGCCGGCAGCAGGCGCGATCCCGCCTCGAGTGCAGCCAACTGCCAGGCTGCAAGGAGCACGACCAAAGACGCGATGCGGGTCAGCACGCCCAGGCGATCCCGATTGTCTGGACCGCTGCAACGGTGGCCCGCTGGGCCGGCGCATCACCCATTGCGACCGGTGTAGTACAGGTCGGGAGGCAGTGCGTCGCCCTTTCCGACGAGGCGCGCTCCGCCGAGCCGCGCCATCACGGTGTAGAGTTTCTCGGCATCGGCGCGCTCCTCCGCCACGGGGCGCCGCGGGATGCCGGCGAGGAAGTTGCGCTTGAGCGCCTCGAAGGTCGCATCGTCCTCGGCCGCCATCAGCGGGCGCACGATCTGCCACGCGGTCGGATCCGAGGCCAGGATGTCCTTGGCCGCCCGCGACGCCCGCGCGAAGGCCGCCACGGCAGCGGGCTTCTCCTTCACGGTGGTGTCCTGGAACAGGTAGCCGATCAGCGCCACGTCACCGGGGACGCCGAGGGCGTGCATGATGTCCTCGGCACCGACCAGTTGGCGAAACCCCTTCGCCTGAAGGCGGGCGCAGTAGGTCCAGTAGGTGAGCGCTGCGTCGAGGGCGCCCTGCTCCAGCTTCAGCGTGATCAGCGGGGGCGCGCCGTAGGCGATCTCGGCTTCGCGCTCCAGGTCGATTCCGGCCGCGTCCTTCGCCTGCGCCCGGAGCAGCAGCCAGTTCTTGTCCAGGGGACCGCCGGCCACCCCGAGGCGCTTGCCGGCGAGATCCTTGAGGCTCTTCACCGCGCTCCCGGCCGGTACCATCACGCCGCCCTCGGAGGTCGAGTACGGGATGAAGCGCACCGCCTGCCCGTCATTGCCGAGGCGGGCGGCCCAGAGCAGGTCGCCGATGATCGTATCGACCTGTCCTCCGATGAAGCTGATGCGGGCCGCGTCGTTGCCGGCGAGCTTCACGGCATCGAGCTGAAAGCCGTTGTCGGTGTCGAGGCCGCGGGCCTTGATCACCGCAGCCTCCCAGGTCGACGTCCCGAAGGGCAGACTCCCGAGACGGATGGTCGGCACGTCCGCGCGCGCCGCCCGCAGGCCGAGGCCGCCCAGCAGGCCGCCGGCGAGCATCGCGCGCCGTGACAGCATCACGCCTTCTCCCATCGTATTTCGCAGTCTTCGACGGCGGTAGACTGACGTGCCGCATGAACGGGACGCCACTGGAAAAAGGTCATAGGGCTCACACCGGTTTCCGTCCACCGTGCGGAACACGCTTGCGCGCAACCGGCTGCGGCGGCACCCTCGACCGAGACGCCATCAGGGGAGACATGCGATCATGACCGAGCGACGCGAGGGAGTTCTGGACGAGGCGACCGTGGAGGCGCGGCTGAAGGCCGAACTGCCCGCCTGGCGCCTGGAGGATGGCTGGATCCGCCGCACCTACAAGACGGCCGGCTGGAAGGGCACGCTGATGGTGATCAACACCGTGGGTCACCTCGCCGAAGCAGCCTGGCATCATCCCGACATCACGGCGTCCTATGCCTGGGTCGAGGTCCGGCTGATGAACCACGCCGCCAAAGGCATCACCGAGAAGGACTTCGCCCTCGCCCGGAAAATCGAGGAGGTCGTGTCCTGGCAGCCGGCCCTGGAGGGACAGGGCCTCGAAGGGACGCCCGCGGATCCGCGCTTCGCCTACATCAAGTACGACAAGTAGCCGCGCGGCGCGGGCGTCACTGCGGGTCCTTCACGCGGCGGCACTCGGTCTTGAGGTAGGCGGTCTTGCCGATCTCGTCGCGGCGCTCGGTGCGGGCGATGATCTCCTGCCAGCCGGTGGCGCATCCGAGCTCGTTGGCAACTCGGACCTTCCGGACCTCAAGGGCCTGGGCGTCCGTGCAGGCGTCCTGTGCCAGGCCGTTGGCGCAGACCAATACGACGGCGATGAAGGCGTTCATGGATGGGGCGGTCCTCGTTCTCGCCGCACCCTACGCGCCAAGCCACCGCAAGGTTTCCGATGACGGGCTGCGGCCCGCGATCAAGCTTTCGTCACGGTCGGCCCGCCCTGAGGGGGCGGAGGGGCGGGCCGACCGTTTCTCGCAGCACCCGCGGGCGCTGCGATCGCGTGAGCCGGGCGATCAGCCGGCGTGGGCCGCCGGTCGGGCGCCCGCATCCGGGCGGATGCGGTAGCAGCCGATGTAGAGGGCCGGCAGGAACAGGAGCGTGAGGAAAGTCGCCGCCAGGATCCCGCCGATCATGGCGAAAGCCATCGGGCCCCAGAAGACCTCCCGGGCGATCGGAATCAGGCCCAGACTCGCGGCGGCTGCCGTCAGCAGGATCGGCCGCATGCGGTGGTGGGTCGCCTCGAAGACCGCTTCCCAGGGGGCCATCCCCTCGGCCCGGAACTCCTCGATCTGGCTCACCAGGATGACCGCGTTGCGGATGATGATCCCGATCAGCGCCAGGATGCCCAGGATGGCGACGAAGCCCATCGGCTTGTCGAACAGGAGCAGCGCCGGCACGACGCCGATCAGGCCGAGCGGCGCCACGGTGAAGACGAGGATCATCCGGCCGAAGCTCTGGAGCTGCATCATCAGCAAGAACGCCATGGCGAGCAGCATGACCGGGACGACGGCCGCGATCGGGCCCTGGCCCTTGGCGGATTCCTCAACGGCGCCGCCGGTCTGGACGGTGTAGCCCTCCGGCAGCGCCTTGATGAAGGCGTCGATGCCGGGCTGCAGAGCGGCGACGATGGTGGCCGGCTGGGTCGCGTCGTGGATCGTGGCGCGCACCGTCACGGTCGGCAGACGGTCGCGGCGCCAGACGATCGGCTGCTCGAGATCGTAGCCGATCCGGGCGAAGGCGAGCACGGGGACCACGGTGCCGTTCGCGAGACCGACCTGCAGCGATTGCAGGGTGTCCAGCGAAGACCGCTCCACCGCGCGGGCGCGGCCGACGACGTTGACCAGATAGATCGAGTCCCGGACCTGCGTGATCGCCTGGCCGCCCTCGATCCCGTTGAGGATCCCGGCGACGTCCTGGCTGGTGACGCCCAGCTGACGCGCCTTGTCCTGAAGGATCTCGACCCGCAGCACCTTGCCGGGCTCGTTCCAGTCGAAGGTCGGCACGTCGAGCCGCTTGTCGCCGGCCACCACGTTGGCGAGGTCGAGCGAGAGGCGGCGCACCGTCTCCATGTTCGGGCCGCTGAGGCGGTACTGCACCGGTCGGCCTACGGGCGGTCCGAGGCTCAGGGGCTGCACCAGCACGTCGGTGCCGACGAAGTCGCGCAGGGCGATGGCCTGGAGACGCGCCATCACGCGGTCGCGCACCTCGAGCGACTTCGTGACGATGACGATCTGACCGAAGAAGGCGTTGGCGAGCTGCTGATCGAGGGGCAGGTAGAATCGGACCGCGCCCTGACCGACATAGGACGACCAGCTCGACACGTCCGGATCGCCCTTCAGGTTCGTCTCGAACCGGTCCATCTGCGCCCTGGTCTCGGCGATGGTGGCGTTCTGCGGGAGGGTGAGGTCGACCAGCACCTCGGAGCGGTCCGAGGACGGGAAGAACTGCTGCTGCACATGCCCCATCCCGACGATGGCGGCCGCCATCAGCGCGAGGCAGACCACCACCGTCGTCCAGTGCCAGCGCATGGCGACGCGCAGGGCCGCCATGAACAGGCGCGTGAAGATGCCGCGCTTCTCCGTGTGGTGCTTCATGGTCTTCGGCAGCAGCGTGACGCCGACGAGCGGGGCGAACAGAACCGCCACGACCCACGATACCAGCAGCGATGCGGCGATCACCACGAACAGCGAGTAGGTGTATTCGCCCGCGCCGGAGCCGTTGAAGCCGATCGGCAGGAAGCCCGCCACGGTCACCAGCGTTCCGGTCAGCATGGGGAACGCCGTCGACGTGTACGCGAAGGTGGCGGCCTTGCGCAGCGTGTCGCCCCGCTCCAGCCGCGCGACCATCATCTCGACGGTGATCATGGCGTCGTCGACCAGCAGGCCCAGCGCGATGATCAGCGCGCCGAGCGAGATGCGCTGCAGGGTCACGTCCATGATCTGCATGACCACGAAGACGATCGCCAGCACGAGGGGGATCGACACCGAGACGACGAGGCCGGCCCGGATGCCCAGGCTCACGAAGCTCACGGCCAGCACGATGACCACGGCCTCGACCAGCGCCTCGGTGAAGCCGCCGACCGCATGCTCGACCTGCTTGGGCTGATCCGAAACGAGGTGGACGCCGACGCCCACCGGCAGCGTCGCCTCGATCCGCCGCATGCGCTCCTTCAGCGCTTCACCGAAATGCAGCAGGTTGGCGCCCGGACGCATCGCGATGGCCAGCCCGATCGCGGGCTTGCCGTCCACCCGGAACAGGGGCGCGGGCGGATCCTCGTAGCCGCGGCTGATCTCGGCGATGTCGGCAAGACGGAAGAAGCGATCGTTCACCCGCAGATTGAAGTCCTGAAGCGAGGCTTCGGAGGCGAAGGAGCCGCTGACCCGCAGCGAAATGCGCTCCGGTCCGGCCTGAACGACCCCGGATGCCGAGACGGCGTTCTGCGCTTGAAGCGCCTTGATCAGGGCCTGGAGATCGATGCCGTAACCGGCGAGCTTCCGGGTCGAGAAGTCGAGATAGATGGTCTCGTCCTGGGTGCCGAGCAGCTGCGTCTTGCCGATATCGGGCACGCGCAGCACGTCGGTGCGGATGCTCTCCACGTAGTCGCGCAACTGCCGGTGAGTCAGGCCGTCGGCCGTGAAGGCGTAGACGTTGCCGTAGACGTCGCCGAACTCGTCGTTGAAGAACGGCCCCTGCACACCGTCCGGGAACTGGCTCTTGATATCCCCGAGACGTTTGCGAACCTGGTAGAAGGCGGGCTGGACCTCGCCCTTCTTCAGGGTGTCGCGGAAATTCACGAAGACTGTGGAGGATCCCGGGGTCGTGTAGCTGCGGACGTAGTCGAGGCCGTTGAGCTGCTGGAGTTCCTTCTCGACCCGGTCGGTGACCTGATCGAGGGTATCCTTGATGGTCGCGCCCGGCCAAGTCGTCTGCACGACCATCGTCTTGATGGTGAACGGAGGATCCTCCTCGCGGCCGAGGCGGCCATAGGCCATCACGCCCGCCACGAGCGAGACCAGCATCAGGAACCAGACGAACGAGCGGTGCTCGAGCGCCCAGTCGGAAAGGTTGAAATCCTTCACGCGAAAACCCCGTGCGGCCGGATCAGACGGCGCCGTTGGCCAGGCGCACGGCCTGGCCTTCCTTGAGGACATGGACCCCCGCGACCACGACGCGTTCGCCGGCCTTCAGCCCATCGACGACCGCGATGCGACCGTCCTCCGCGTTGTCCCGCGCCGCCGCTACGGTCACGTCGCGACGCGACACGGACTTCCCGTCGGCGGACACGACCCAGACCGAGCGGCGGCCGCCGTCCTCGAGCAGTGCCGATGCCGGCAGCAGCACGGTGGGCGAGACATTCCGCATCAGCGACACGTTGATGGTCGCGCCGAGCCGGAAGGCCGGGCCGGGCTGGTCGAGGCTGATCCGGATGCGCTTGGAGCGCGTCCCCGATTCGGCGAGCGGCGCGATCTCGCGGACGCGCCCGCGCGCCGTGAGCTCCGGGGCGCTCTGGAGCGCGACGGTGAAGACGCCGTCCGCCGGCAGCGCTCCGACATAGACCTCGGGAATGTCGACCACGGCCTCGCGGACGTCCGGCCGCGCCACGGTCACGACACCCTGGCCGGCGGTGAGCACCTGGCCGACTTCGGCGAGGCGCTGGGTCACGACACCGTCGAACTCGGCCTTCAGCTCGGTGTAGCCCATCTGGTCGCGGGCCTTCTGCAGGCTGGACAAGGCCTGGTCCACCCGCGCCCGGGCCGTCTCGCGCTTGGCAACCGCTTGGTCGAGCGTGGCCTGGGCGACGCTGTTGCCCGACATCAGGCGCCGGGTCCGCGCCTCGGCGGCCTCGGCGTTCTCGGCCTGCGCCTTCGCATCGGCGAGGTCCGCCTCGGCACGGGTCAGGTCGAAGCGTGTCACGATGGTGTCCAGGGCCGCGAGGCGCTGGCCCCGGGTGACGAGGTCGCCGATCGTCACGTCCCGCGCCACCATGCGGCCGGGAATCTGGAAGCCGAGCTGCGCCTGATAGCGCGGCTCGATCGTGCCGGCGAAGGGCCCGAACATGACGGTGTCGCTCGGCACGACCACCTGCGTGAGCACCGGACGTATCGGGGCCGCTGCCGCGGCTTCGCCGCCCTCCTCGCCGTGTCCGTTGCAGGCCGCCAGCGCTGCCGCGACGAGGCTCAGGGCGAGATACGTGTGCGCCTTCACGGGCGAGCTCCGATCTCGGCGGCCGCGACGGTCTGACCGGGGCGCAGGAACTGGATGCCGGCGACGACCACGCGCTCGCCCGGCTCGACGCCGCGCTTCAGCGCGATGATGTCGGGCCCGAAGCGGTCGATCTCGACGGCGCGGACCGAGACTGTCCGCCGGTCGGGGTCGTAGATCCAGACGGACGGTTGCCCGTCGTAGCGGTACAGCGCCGACCAGGGCAGGATCACCGCTTCATGGGGCGCGAAGCGTCCGCGGCCGACCACGACGGCACCCAGCCCCATCGCGGCCGGAGTCGATTTGAGTCCGATCTTGACCCGGACGGTGCCGCTCGCCGCATCCACCGTCGGCGAGATCTCGCGCACGGTCCCGACCGCGGTGATCGCCGGATCCGACTGGAGCGCGACCGCGATGGTGTCGCCCGCCGGCGGCTGGGCCAGCAGCGATTCGTAGACATTGAAGACCGCATCCCGGGGGCCGTCCTGCGCAATCACGAGAACGGTCTGCCCCGATTGGACCACCTGGCCGACCTCGAAGCTCCGGCTGGTCACGACACCGGCCACGCCGGCGCGCAGTTCCGTATAGGAGAACTGCTCCTGCGCGGTTCCCAAAGCGGCCTTCGCCGAATCGACGGCCGCCTGTGTCGTGCGCAGCTCCTGCTCGGCATTGTCGTAGGTCGAGCGCGTGGTGAAGCCGCCGGCAAGAAGTTGCTTCTGACGCTCGAAGGACATCTTGGCCTGGGTCAGGAGTGCCTCGGCCGAAGCGAGGGCGGCTTTCGCGTTGTCGAGATTCGCCTGCTGGGTCAGCGGCTCGAGAACGGCGAGGACCTGATTGGCGGTGACGTGATCCCCGACCTCGACCCGCCGCTCGGCCACCTTGCCGTTGGTCCGGAACGAGACGTTGACCTGCGCCTGGGCCTGGATGTCGCCGGTCACCACGACCTCGAGCGCCTGGGGCGTACGGCGTGCCTGCACCACCCGCACGCGCGCCATCGCGGGATCGAGCGCGGCGTCCGGTTCGGCCCGTGCGCACCCGATCGACGCGAGCGCGGTTAACACCAGTACAACGGATGGGGGTGGACGGAAGACGATGCGGCTCATGCGATCGACCGTGTCGGCGCGGCTCGTGCGAAATGCGTGGCGCGTTCCTACGCCATCCGTTACATACCGTCCAGACGGTTTTTAGTGCAGGTCAGCGATGCAGGTGAAGCGACAACGGCTGGCGGCCCGGCCCGAAATCATCCTTGAGGCCGCCGCCGCGGTGCTGCTCAAGGCGGGCGTGCGGGGGTTGACGATCGACGCGGTTGCCGCCGAGGCCGGGCTGAGCAAAGGCGGGGTTCTGCACCATTATGCGTCGAAGGATGCGTTGGTGGTGGCTCTGGTCGCCCGAAAGCTTGCGGATGTGCGCGAGGAGATCGCGGCATGCGCTGCGGCGATCCCCGCCGGCCCGTCTCAGTTCCCGAAGGCGATGGTGGCGCATGTGCGCGGGCATTATTGCGAGGACAACGAATCCGCGCGCGCACTCCTGCTGGCCTCGATGGAGTCGCCGGAGGCGCAGAAGGGGTTCCAGGCCTTCGTGGTGGATCAGCTGGATCAGCTCGGTCAGATCGACGGCGCCCGTCCGGGCGAGGGTTCCGTCCTGTTCTTCGCGATCCTCGGCCTGTTCATGAGTCGGGCCCTGGGCTTCCACCAGCTCGGCGAGGATTCGCTCGTGCCGATGCTCGACGCCCTCGATCGTATCGCGAGCCGGACCGACGGCTGAGATTGCGCGCTCAGACCTGAAAGGCGAGAACCGCCCGCGTGCCCGGAGATCCGGGAGCATACGACAATGCCGAGCGCAGGTTCGACGCCATCGCCCGCACGATCCGTGAGCCGAGCCCGGTGCCGCGGATCTCACCCTCTCCGGTCCAGCCGATTCCATCATCCTCGACGGCGAGCCGCACGGTGTCGGCGGCATCGCACTCGATCGCCACGCGGATCTCGCCCGACGTGCCGACCGGATAGGCGTACTTGTACGCGTTGGTGACGAGTTCGGTTACGACCACGCCCACCGAGACAGCCTTGTCCGTCGAGAGGCGCACGGGCGCCGCCCGGAGCCGGATGGCATGATCCCGCCCGCTCGCCCGCATGGCCGCCTGCAATTCCTCGACGAGGCTCTGCAGGTAGGCGTCGAGCTCCACGGACTCGACGTCGTCCGAGGTGTAGAGGCGCCGATGGATCCCGGCGATCGCCGAGATCCGGGCCTGCATCTCGTCGAGCGCAGCCTTGGCAGCCGAATCCGTGACGGCGTTGCGCTGCATATGCGCAAGGGCCGCGACGAGGGCCAGGGAATTGGCGACGCGATGGTTGACCTCGCGCAGAAGCAGTTCGGCGCGGTCGCGCGCCTCACGCACCTCCGCTTCGGCGCGTTCCTTGTCGCGCCGCAGGCTCTCCTGCCGCAGCGCCGTGGCGACGGCCTCGCCCAGCAGCTCCCGGAACTGCCCCTGAACGTCTTTCCAGACGTAGTCGACCGCGCCGGCCTTCAAGGCCGCGACGGCGACGCGGCTGTCCTCGGAGCCCGTCACGTAGATGACCGGGGGCGCCTCAGGCAGGGCACGGATTTCCGGCAGCAGATCGAGGCCGGTCTGGCCGGGCATGTGATGGTCCAGGGCGACGGCATCGATACCGCCCTGCGCCAGCCGTGCCAGCCCCGCGGCGCCGTCGGGACAGATCTCGACCGCGTAGCCCCGGGCCTCCAGGGCGCGCCGGACCAAGCGACCGAGGCCTGGATCGTCGTCGATGTAGAGGATGCGTGCCGCCGCGGCGGTCCCGTCCCCGCTGACACGCCCGGTGCTCATGGGTTCTGGGGAACCTGCATGACCGAGAAGAACAATCCGAGCTGACGGATCGCGTTCGCGAAGCCGTCATAGCTGACCGGCTTGGTGATGTAGACGTTGGCCCCGAGATCGTAGCAGCGCTGGATCTCGCGGCTGTCATCCGTGGTGGTCAGCACAACCACCGGGGAGCGCCGCGTATGCGGGTTCGCCTTGACCTTCTCCAGGATGTCGAGGCCGGTCATGTCGGGCAGGTTGAGATCGAGCAGGATCAGCAGATGCCGCCGGGCACTCGCCTCGCCGGTGCCGTCCGCGCCGAACAGGTAGTCCAGCGCCGAGGTGCCGTTCCGGAACGGGACGATCTCGTTGTTGACGCCGGCGCGACGGATGTTGCGCTCGATGAGGCGCGCATGTCCCTCGTCATCCTCGATCATCACGATGCTGACAGGATGCACGGGCGGGCTCCACGCTCATTCGGCGGCGATGGGCGCCGGTTCGGGGTCTATCTGGACCGCTGTAGCCGGAGCGCGGGGCAAGGTCACGTCGAACGTCGTGCCGACGCCGAGTTCCGAACGGACCTCGATCCGGCCGCCGAACGAGCGCACCAGGGCTTTGACGTGGGCCAAGCCTATCCCATCGCCCGGGCGATCCTGCAGGCCGGAGCGTCGAAAGAGTTCGAAGACGCGGGCATGATCCCGTGCGGCGATCCCCCGGCCGTTATCGGCGACGGAGAAACAAACCCGCCGGTCTCCGACGGCCGTGGCGGTCACGGTCACGCGTCCCGGCCGGCCGGGGTCGAGATACTTCACGGCGTTGTCCAGCAGGTTCCCGAAGACCTGCTCGACGGCCACGCGATCGGCGACGATCGTCGGCAGGTCGGGGGCGATCGTCACGGTGGCGCCCGTGGCCTCCGTCTGGTGCCTCTGAGCGTCCGCCACGTCGCGCAGCAGATTCGTCATGTCGAGGCGCTCGGGGGAGAATTGCCGCCGCCCTTCTCGGGAGAGCTTCAGGATGGCGGCGATCAGCCCTTCCATCCGGTTCACCGCCGCCTTGATGAAGCCGAGCGCCTCGGCGAGATCGCCGTCGAGCCGCTCCGCCTCCGGGTGCCCGCGAAGGGCTGCCTGGATCTCGGTCCGGGTCGCCTCCAGCTCGCTGGTGAAACCCATGACGTTGACGAGCGGCGCGCGCAGGTCATGGCTCACGATATAGGCGTAGCGCTGGATCTCCTCGTTGGACTCGCGCAGATCGGCTTCGGCCTGCCTCTGTTCGGTGATGTCCGTATGGACGCCGACCCATTCCCGGATCGCGCCGCGTGCATCGAGCACCGGAATGGCGCGGATTGCGAAATGTCGCCATGATCCGTCGCGGGACCGGACCCGGTGTTCGTGGACGTAGGTTTGTCGCGCCCGGACGGTTGCGTTCCAGCTCTCGATGGAGGCCTGCACGTCGTCCGGATGCACCGCGTCGGCCCAGCCGTAGCCCTGGTACTCCGCCCGCGTCTGGCCGGTGATCGCGCTCCAGCCGGGCTGGTCGCCGAGCATCCGGCCTTCGGCATCGTTGGTCCACAGGACGCCACGCACGGCCTGCACCGCGGCTCGAAACCGTGCCTCGCTCGCCAGCAATTCGCGTTGCACCCGCTGCTGGTCCAGGGACGAGGCGAGGATCGCCAGGAACAGGATGAGGAAGGTCGCGCCGGCGACGTAGAGCGCGAGATTCTGCTGGCCCTGTACGCTCGTCATCGCATGGGCGGCGTGGGGGCCGCCTTCATCGACGGTGATCGTCGCGGCGGCCATGCCGGTGTAGTGCATGCCGGCCACGGCAACCCCCATGACGCAGGCCGCGACAAGCTTCTGCCAGACGCCGTGCTGGTGAAACGAGAGCCACAAGGCCGCGGTCGCCGCGGTCACGGCGATCGCCACCGAGAGCGCGACCATGGGCCGATTGTAGGAAAGGTCGCCGGGGATCCGAAGCGCCGCCATGCCGGTGTAGTGCATGCCGGCGACCCCCAGACCCATCAGCACGCCCGCCACGAGGATGCTGCCGAGCCCCTCCCCGGTCCGCTCCACCCACAGAAAGCCGGCGCCGGTGGCCGCGACGGCGATCGCGAGGGACAGGAGGGTCAGGCCGATGTCGTAGGTGGTGGGCATGCCGGTTTCGAAGGCCAACATGCCGACGAAATGCATCGACCAGATGCCGCCGCCCATGGCGAGCGCAGCGCCGGTGATCCACGGCCAGCGGGGGCCCGCCGCGACGGGCCCTCGGATGCGACTGCCCAGATCCAGCGCTGTGTAGGACGCAAAGATGGAGAGGCCGATCGACAGGGCGACGAGCGCCGGATTGTAGCCTGTATGGACCATCGACTGGGATCGACGTGTGGAGCGCGCAGATCGGGATGTATCCTGAGCCCTGGAAGCGCGCCATCGGGAATCGAAGGCACCGTGGTCTCCCGCAGCCAGGATCGTGAGCGCGGGGCCGACCTGCCGGTCGGCTGCGGCTGGCGCGGCGTGGCGGAAGCCCGGGCCTTCCCGTCGCCGCGGCGATCGCGCATTGTCCCGCGCGGCGGCCTTCGGCCTGTCCCGACAGGTTGCGGCAAGCAGGAGGAGCGACGATCCATCGTGGCCCCCGCCCGAGCCGAAGATCCGCCAGCCTGACGCGGGTTCGCGGTGGAGGGGGGAGCCAAGATGCGGGCCCCATCCGGGCAAGCCGACGGCCGGGCCCCGACCGACCCTGGGCGCCGCCGCCGGCGCGCCCATAGACTGCGTAGAAAAATCCGCGTTCGCCAGACCGCGATGGCCTCATCGGTCGCGCGCGCGCGTTCTAGAGTTCCGTCGATCGCTCATCGCGAATGCAGGTTCATGAACGGACACGCTGCGGCACGACTTCCGGACGACCTGCGCGACGCCCTGGCGCGGACCCTTTACGATCACGACCGTCCGGCGGGCGAGGCGTGCGCGGGCTGGGAGGCCGCGGATTTCGAGAGCCGTCACCCGGGTCTGCGCGAGCGCTATCGCCGCTCCGCCGACGCCCTTGCCGACGGCCCGCTCGCCGAATGGCTTCTGAGCCGCCTCGCCGACGAGGAAGAGTTGCGGGTGCTGCGTCGGCAGCGGATGTCGCCGGAGCGGGAGCGCGAGCTTCTGGAGGCCAACAACCGTCTTCTCGCGCGCGCTGAAACGGCCGAAGCGGCCCGGGAGGCGGCCGAGGGAGCGTTCGCCACGCTCCGCCGCGAGCGCGACGTCGCCCGGGAGGCGGAGGCGTTCTGGCAGCAATTCGCTTTCGATGCCGACGATCTCGCGACCCGCCGCCTCATCGAGCAGACGGATGCGCGCGCCGAGGCCGAGCGCCGGGCCATCGCGGAACGGTGCCGCAGGGAGCGCGCGGAGGCGGCGTTGCGCCTGTTCGCCGACCGCGCCGACGTGATGCCGAAGGAAGGCTGGGCCTCGGAACTGGCCCAGGCCAATCGCGACATACCGCTCTGGTGGTTTCACGCGGCGCGCGTCGCCCTGGACCCGCCGGATCTCTCCCGGCCAGCCGAAGACGGAGAGGGTTGAGACCCTCAGGCGGCGGCGGACTGCTTGGCGGACTGGTCTCGGAACAGCGCCGTGCATCCGGAACCGCGGTGCATGCTCAGGATCGACGCGCGGTCGATCTCCGGGTGCGACTTGAGCACGTTCTGGACGCAGGCCAGGACACGCTCGTACTGCGCGGCATCGTAGTTCGGCTCGAGCGGACTGACCGCGATGTAGGTCTCCACGACGAGGACGCGCTCGGCGCGGTCTCGGGCGACGTCGACGGCGATCCAGGAGGATTTGATCAGGCTGGTGCTGGCGAGCATGGGCGTTCCTCGTGCAGCGTTGCGACTTTAATCCCGCGGCGGCGGGCCAATTTTGGCGAAATCATGGACCGCCCGGCCGCGAATGCCAAGGGGCGCTCCCACTTGGTCCGAGGCTGCAAGCTGTCTGTTGAGCGCCGCGTCTGGCCGGCTTACGCTTCGTCACGGGCCGCCATAGGCCCGATCCACAATCGGCACTCGCATCCGGCGAATGGCATGTGGTATACAAATTCGAGGACTCGTCACCCAGGGTCCGAGTGACGGTGTCGCGACACGACGAGACCGCGCATTGGGAGGGATAGCAGACATGATCCGTTCGAGGATGAGAGGTCCCTGCCCCGGCGTCGCGCGTTGCCCGTCACCGACCCGTGCAGGCAGCTTGCCGGCATTCCGCGCGGCCTGAGCCGCCCTCCGACATTCCCGAATCCGACTCCAGCTCCGAGACCGATCATGACCAAGGCCCTCGAAGGCGTCCGCATCCTGGACTTCACCCACGTTCAATCCGGCCCGACCTGCACGCAGCTCCTGGCTTGGTTCGGTGCAGACGTCATCAAGGTGGAACGGCCGGGTGTCGGCGACGCCACGCGTCAGCAGCTTCAGGACATTCCTGACGTGGACAGCCTCTATTTCACGATGCTGAACCACAACAAGCGCTCGATCACGCTGGATTCGAAGAATCCGAAGGGCAAGGAGGTCCTCTGGCGCCTCATCAAGGAATGCGACGTCCTGGTCGAGAACTTCGCACCCGGCGCGCTCGCCCGCATGGGCCTCACCTGGGAGAAGATCCACGAGGCCAACCCGCGCATGATCCTGGCCTCCGTGAAGGGCTTCGGTCCCGGCCGCTACGAGGACTGCAAAGTCTACGAGAACGTCGCGCAATGCGCCGGCGGCTCGGCCTCGACCACGGGTTTCCGGGACGGTATCCCGATGGTGACGGGTGCGCAGATCGGTGATTCCGGAACGGGTCTGCACCTCGCGCTCGGCATCGTCACGGCGCTGTATCACCGGACCCAGAGCGGCCTCGGCCAGAAGGTCGACTGCGCGATGCAGGACGGCGTGCTCAACCTGTGCCGGGTGAAGCTGCGCGATCAGCAGAGGCTCGAGCACGGGCCGCTGAAGGAATACAGCCAGTTCGGTGAAGGCATCCCGTTCGGCGAGGCGACCCCGCGCGCCGGCAACGATTCCGGCGGCGGTCAGCCGGGCCGCATCCTGCGCTGCAGGGGCTGGGAGCAGGATCCGAACGCCTACATCTACGTGATCACCCAGGCCGCCGTGTGGGAGCCGATCTGCGACATCATCGGCGAGCCGAGCTGGAAGACCGACCCGAACTACGCCACGCCGAAGGCCCGACTGCCGCATCTCAACGAGATCTTCACGCGGATCGAGGCGTGGACGATGAAGGTGTCCAAGTTCGAGGTGATGGACACGCTGAACAAGTACGACATCCCCTGCGGCCCGATCCTGTCCATGAAGGAGATCGCCGAGGACGAGTCGCTGCGGAAGACCGGCACGATCGTGGAGGTCGACCATCCGACGCGCGGCAAGTACCTGACGGTGGGCAATCCCATCAAGCTGTCGGCGAGCCCGAGCGACGTGAAGCGCTCCCCGCTGCTCGGTGAGCATACCGAGGAGATCCTGCGCAGCGTGCTGGGCTATTCCGAGGCCGAGGTCGGTGAAATCTCCGAGTCCGGCGCGATCGGCGTCGTTCAGAAGATCGCCGCAGAGTGAGCGGCGTGCGGCGATCCCGGGCTCCGGCCTGGGTTCGCCGCCGTCGTGTCCGGGGCCGCACCGTCCCGGACTTCGGATGACGCCGTCCGACCAACGGGGCACGACCGCTCGCCGCCGCGCCCCGCGCTCCGACCGTCCCTTTCCCGGGCCGCCATGGGCCCGGTCGAAGCCCAGGAGATTGCATGCGCATCGCCTTCATCGGCCAACAGGATTTCGGCAAGGCGGTCCTGGAGGCGTTCCTCAAGCGAGGCGATGAGGTCGCCGCGGTGTTCTGCGCGCCCGAGAAGCCCGGCGCCAAGCCGGACGTCCTCAAGACCGCGGCGGTCGAGAAGGGGTTGACCGTCTTCCAGTTCCCCAGCCTGAAGAGTCCCGAGGCCGAGGCCGCGATGCGCGGGCTCGATGCCGACATCGGCATCATGGCCTACGTGCTGCAATTCGCGCCCCAGAGCTTCGTCAATATCCCGAAGCACGGCACCATCCAGTATCATCCGAGCCTGCTGCCGCGGTATCGCGGCCCGTCCTCGATCAACTGGCCGATCGCCCGCGGCGAGCTGCAGACCGGCCTTACGATCTTCCGGCCCACCGACGGGCTCGATGAAGGGCCGGTGATCCTGCAGAAGACCTGCCCGATCGGCGCCGATGCGACGCTGGGCGACGTCTACTTCGACAACCTGTTCCCGATGGGCGTCGAGGCGATGCTCGAGGCGGCCGATCTCGTCGTTGCGGGAGAGCATGTCGAGATTGACCAGGATGAGGATGCCGCCAGCTACGAGGGCTGGTTCCGGGGGGCGGAGGCGGAGATCCACTGGTCCGCTCATGCCGAGCAGATCTACAACCTGATCCGCGCGGCCAATCCGGCGCCGGGCGCCTGGACGACGCTCGACGGCAAGAAGCTCCAGATCTTCGATTCGACCCTGCATCGGGTCCGTAAGCTCGCCGATGTCGTGGGCAAGCCCGGCGAGGTGATCGCCATCGACGACGCGGGGTTCAGCGTCTGCGCGCAGGGCGGCCGGATCGAGATTCGCAAGGTCAAGGCGGAGGGCGGCAAGAAGATCGCGGCCGCTGCATTCGCCCAGGAGGTCGGGCTGGCGGTCGGGCAGGTGCTCGGGCGATAGGATGCCCGCGCCGGCGGTGGAGCGCATCCGACCTTAGACGGCGCGGCGCCCGACCGATCCCGCGGGGCCTCTCGGCTACGCGGTCGTTGAGCCTGTGCTCCCCGCCGCATTCAGCCCATAGCCGCGAAAGCGCTCGACGGTGATGCCGATCTCTTCGTCGGACAGGACGATCGGCGTCCCGATCTGCCGCGCGACGGCGTATTGCTGGCAGAGGGTCTCCAGCTCGACGGCGAGCCAGAGGGCCTTCTCCAGATCGGTGCCGGCCGCGATCATGCCGTGGTTGGCGAGGAGGCAGACGTTGCGATCGGCCAGCGCCGTCAGGGCCAGGTCCGAGAGTTCAGCGGTGCCATAGGGCGCATACGGCGCGCAGCGCACGCTCGGGCCTCCGAAGGCGGCGATCATGTAATGGATCGCCGGTATCGCCTGACCGCACATGGCGAAAGCGGTGCAGTAGACCGGATGTGCGTGGACCACCGCACCGAATTCCGGACGGGACACCAGAATGTCCCGATGGAAGCGCCATTCCGAAGAGGGCTTCTGATCCGGCGGGTGGGTGCCGTCGAATGCCATCGGGACCACATCGTCCGGTCCCGTCCTGTCGGTGGGCATGCCGGAGGGTGTGATCAGGAGCCCATCGCGGAACCGCACCGAGACGTTCCCCGACGTCCCGCGGTTCAGCCCCTGGGCGTCGAGCGCCCGTGCCGCCGCCACGACGCTCTCCCGCGCGATCCGCTCGTCCCTATCCATACCCGATCTCCGGAAAGTCCGGTCCCCGGTATGCAGGAAGCCCGGCGCCGTAAAGACGGCGCCGGACTCATTCTCGTCGGTTCGTGTCGCCTGGACCGCGCTACTGGGCCAGGACCGGCGCGAGGCTCGCCTCGGGCTTCTTGGTATAGGCGGCCCGCATCGGCTTCAGGACGAAGAGCGCCAGCAGAGCCGCGACGATGTTGAGGGCCGCTGCCGCCAGGAACACCGCGTGCCAGCTCCCGGTCATGGTCGTGAGCACGCTGGTATAGGGGACGATCAGCGCCGCCGTGCCCTTGGCCGTATAGAGCAGGCCGGCATTGGTGGCGGCGTATTTCGACCCGAACGTGTCTCCGCAGGTCGCCGGGAACAGGGAGTAGATCTCACCCCAGGCAAAGAACACGAGACCGGTCAGAAGCACGAAGGCGATCGGGTTCTGGCCGAACTGGCTGAGCGCGTAGATGCCCAGGCCTTCGATCGCGAAGGACAGGAACATCGTGTTCTCGCGGCCGATATGGTCGGAGACCCAGCCGAAGAACGGACGCGTCACGCCGTTGAGCACCCGGTCGAGCGTGGCCGCGAAGGTCAGCGCCGGCAGCGTGATCCCGAGCAGCGAGACCGGAACGTCGGCGATCTTGAAGTCCTTGGCGATCGGGCCGAGCTGCGCGGTCGCCATCAGGCCGCCGGCCGCCATCATGACGAACATCGCGTACATGACCCAGAAGATCGGCGTGCGGACCATCTCGGAGGGCTTGTAGTCGCGCTTCGACTGGCTGACCCGGGCGATCTCCGGAACCTGCCCCTTCGCGGGCGACCGCAGGAACAGGGCGATGAGCATCACGATGACGCCCTGCCCGATACCGAAGTAGAAGAACGCCGCCTCGTAGCCCTGCGACTTGATCATGGCCTGGATCGGCACGACGGTCAGGGCCGAGCCCGCGCCGAAGCCCATCGCGGTGATGCCCGCGGCGAGGCCGCGTCGGTCGGGAAACCACTTCAGCGAATTGCCGACGCAGGTTCCGTAGACCGCACCGGCGCCGGTGCCGCCGATCGCGGCCGCGATGTACAGCACGGTGAGCGAGTCGGCGTAGGAGTTGATCACCCAGGCGATGCCGCAGAGCAGGCCGCCGAACAGCGTGACGATCCGCGGGCCATACTTGTCGACAAACCAGCCCTCGATCGGGACCAGCCACGTCTCGGTGACGACGAACAGCGTGAACGCCACCTGGATCGCCGCGCGATCCCAGCCGTGCCGCTCCTGCATCGGGTTCACGAAGAAGGTCCAACCGTACTGCATGTTGGCGATCATGCACATGCAGACGACGCCGAAGGCGAGTTGCAGCCAGCGGCCACGCCCCGCCGGTTTGACGATCTCGGACATACTCATCCCTCCTTGGCAGTATTATTGTTGGGGTCTGTGCTCAGACCGGCTGTATGCCCTGCCGCGGCCCAGCTTGGCAGAACAAGATGACCGGGATTCTTCGAAAAATTCTTGGCCCGCAGGCAAATAAAGTCTCAAGTACTCGAGCATCCGCATTGGACTCAGCAGCGCGGGACTGATGGTCGACGGTATGCCAGCAGGATGGTGCTGGTATCCCTCCGGGCTGTCAATCGAACCGGCATAAAAATACACGTTTCGGTGCTGGGATTAAAACAGATCGGCCGAACGTGCGGTCAAAACGGGGGATGGGGAGCCGCGCCTGCACAACTTCCGCGAGGCGAAAAGTCGGCAAAGGTCACAGGTCTGTGGGGCCGCCCCGCAATTGACTAGGATCTGGCCAAGGTTTGGGTTAGTCCGCTTGGGAGCGCACGACAGAGAATGCGTGCGAGACATCATACGTGTGAGCTGACTGGACGAGGGATGTCGAATTCCGAACCGCTGAGCGTGAAGCCCATCGTCGCCAGCTCCAGTCTCCGGACCTTGGCCTACGAGGCGCTCAAGACAGCCATCACCAACATGGACATCTACGGACGTCCGGACGAGGTCCGCCTCGACGAGCGGAAGCTGTCGCAGGATCTCGGCGTCAGCCGGACGCCGGTGCGCGAGGCCCTGACGGTTCTGGAGCAGGAAGGCTTCGTCCGGTCCGAGGCCCGGCGCGGTGTCTTCGTGATCAAGAAGAACAAGCGCGAGATCGTCAGCATGATCCACGCCTGGACGGCGCTGGAAAGCATGGCGGCTCGCCTCGCCTGCACCCGCGCCACCGATGCCCAGCTTCGCGCCCTGCGCGAGTCCTTCCCGGAATTCTTCGAGGGACAGCCCTCAGAGCACATCGATGAGTACTCGGACGCGAACATCCGCTTCCATCAACGCATCATCGCTCTGGGACACTGCGATGCGATTGCCGATCTGACCAGTAATCTTCTGATGCATGTGCGGGGCATCCGCAGCACGGCGCTCCGGCAGGGCGACCGGGCCGAGCGTTCGATCCGGGAGCACGTCGCCATCATATCGGCTCTGGAAGCGCGAGATGCCGACCTGGCCGAACGTCTCGTGCGCGAGCATGGCCTCGGGCTGGCTCAGCACGTCGACACCTACGGCGACTACCTGGACTGATCGGCGTCGAGACCGTCCCACAGGGTCCGTTTCGACCGACAAAGCCTCGCCGACCGCTTTGCCGACCGCATCGGGAATCGTCGGCGAGGGCCGCACGGTCGTGCGCTTCGGCTGCGACAGCACCGACCGACCCGGTGGTCTGAACCCCGACCGAGTGCTGGTTACAAATTAAATCGCGCACAAGCGTTGCCGCACTGCAAAAATTTTGAAAGGCGCGAAGTCTCTGTGCGCCACTCTTAACTGCGAGCGTGGCGCATGCGATGTGCGGCTTCTGTGCGCAATGCGGTCGCATCTCCGCCTTCCATGCATAGGCGGCATGAACGGTATTCGTTATCTGGCATACCAGTTTGCGGGGCGGCATGACATCTCTCGCACCGCAACATATCGCGGTGCCCGGCCGCCCTGGAGAGTCCGATGATCGCCAGCTTCCTCGCCATCTTTGTCGCTTTCGCCGTTTGCCAGGCGCTGCTGACCGTGAAGTTCGCCGACTTTCTGAGCTCCGAGCGCACGTCCGGTCGTTCGACCGTCGCACCGACCGGCGACGTCGCCTCCGCCAAGCTGGCCTGACGCGATCCGTCGATGTTTCGGTGAGGGCGCCGAGCACGGTTAACGCTTTCCTCAAAACTTGCGCGTAGGGTAAATGGATCGTTGACCCTGCGGGCGAGGAGCGACCGCGTTGGCCCTCGGCGCCGCATCGCGATTCTCGGACGGCCCCTACGTCCTTCTGATTTCGGATCGCCCATCCGAGCAGAGAGCCCTTGAGCGCGCGATCGCGCTGGTGATGGATTGCCGGGCGCTCTCGCCGGGCGCGCCGATCCCGGCCGAGCGGCCCCACCTCGTGGTTCTGGATCTTCCACCGGTCCAAGCCGCAACGTTGCGGACCACTCTCGACCGGTACAGGCCGTCACTCCCGCTCCTGGTTCTCGTACGCGGCGAGCCCATGGCGGGTGCGTCCAACCTCCGCCAGCTCCCCGCCGCGGCACCGCGCCAGATCGTCCTGGCGAATGTCTTCGCCATGATCGAAGAGGCGACGCGGTCGGCCGAGGCGCGTCGGCGACAGCTCGCGGAGCGCGTCACGGATGCCACCGCAATCGTCGCCGACCTGTTCGACAGCGCCGCCCTCGGCGCCCGACTCCGGCGTGCCGACGTGGAGCGGGGAACCGAGCTGGTCCTCGCTGCCGTTTCCGAGGTCGGCATCGGGGCGTGGCTCGCCGAAGTCTGGCGCCACGAGATCGGCGTCTATCAGCACACGCTCGGCGTCGCCGGACACGCTGCGACCTTCGGCGCGCAGATCGGCCTCAATCGGACCGACCTCGCGCGACTGGTTCGATCCGCGCTGCTGCACGACATCGGCAAGTCGCGCATTCCGGTCGAGATCCTCAACAAGCCGGGGCCGCTCAATCCTGAGGAGATGCGGCTCATGCAGCGCCATCCCGATATCGGCGCCGACCTGCTGGTCGCTCAGGGTGAGTTCGAGGCGGCGATCATCGATGTGGTCCGTCATCACCACGAGCGCCTGGACGGCAAAGGTTACCCCGACGGCCTGGCCGGCTCGGCCATCTCGGACCTCGTGCGCATCGTGACGATCTGCGACGTGTTCTCGGCCCTGACCGAGCGGCGCACGTATCGGCAATCGGCGACCCCCGCCGACGCCCTGGCCACGATGGTCGGCGGCACCGGTCATCTGGATCTGGATCTCCTCCGCGCCTTCGCACCCTCGATGCTGGCCGGCATGTCCCTGGCGGCGTGATCACGCCGGGTGCGTGGCGCGCGTGCCACGCGCGAGTGCGGCATCGTGCGGGCACGCCGCGTGCCGCGCTTTCGCCGCAACCGCCCTGGAGGGAGGCGGGTGTCTATCACCGATCGCCGTCCGGACCGTGCCGAAATTCAAGTTCGCCCTCGCCGCCGCCCTTCTGATGAGCCTCACCGCATGCGGCGGCGTCTCCGTCATGCCGGATGCGTCCGTTGAGAATGCGACGCACACAGCCGTGCTCGACGAGGTCGCGGCCGCGGCCGCGATTTCGGCCTACCGGGTTCAGAACGGCCTGAGCCCCGTCGTGGTCGATCCGGTTCTCGTGAAGGCAGCGGCCTTCCAGGCCGGCAACAACGCGCGCCACGGCCAGCTCAGCCACGAGATCGGCGGCAGCTTCACGTCGCGCATGGCCTCCGTCGGTCTGGCGAAAGCCTGGGCGGCGGAGAATCTCAGTGCCGGCTCCGAGACCCTCGAGCAGGTGCTCGCCCGCTGGAAGGCGAGCCCCGAGCACAACAAGAATATGCTGCTGCCGCAGATCCGCAGGATCGGGATCGCCCGCGTGGATGCGCCGACCACGCGCTACAAGCGGTTCTGGGCCCTTGTCATGGCAGGAACCTGACGCCGCGGCTCTCAGGGGTCCGCCGGCGCCAGATCGACGATCCGGAGCTGGGCCCGCTCGGCCCCGCGCCAGCGGTCGCAGGACAGCGTTCCGGCCACGTGCAGTTCCCGACCGATCCCGTTCAGCAGCGCGAGGCCGAGGGGGCGCTCGGCGGCACGGAAGCAGATGGCGCCCACCGCCTGTCCGTCGCGGCTGCGCAGGCGGGCCCTGACATGGCTCGACCCGACCACGCCGGCATCGACCAGGCGATGGCGCCCGAGGGCGAAGATCGGCTCCGGCGCGCCCTGTCCGAACGGTCCGGCCTGCTGGAGCAGCCGGACCGTTTCCGCCGTGGCGCCCCCGGCGCTGAGTCCGCCGTCGATCAGCAGGGCGTCGGCCGCCCGCGCCACGGTCACGCTCGCCCCCAGCAGCATGACGAGATGCGCCTCGAAGCGGGGGATGTCGTCGGTCCGCACGGTGACGCCGGCCGCCATGGCGTGTCCGCCCCCCTTGAGGGCGATCCCGGCCTCGACGCAGGCGCGCACCGCAAGCCCGAGATCTGACCCCGGGATCGAGCGACCCGAGCCGGTGGCGCTGCCGTCGGGTCGGATCGCGAAGGCGAAGGCCGGGCGGTTGAACCGTTCCTTCAGGCGCGACGCGATGAGTCCGACGATGCCGGGATGCCACTCAGGACTGGCCGTGACCAGCACGGTGCGGGTCGGGTCGAGCGTCAGGGCACGGTCCATCTCGGCCTCGGCCTCGGAGACGGCCTGCGCCTCGATCGCCTGACGCTCGCGATTGAGGCGATCGAGGTCGGCGGCGATCCGGGCCGCTTCGTTCGGGTCCGCCGTCGTCAGAAGCCGGGCACCGAGGGCCGAATCGCCGATGCGGCCACCGGCATTGATGCGCGGCCCGAGGACGAAGCCGAGATGCCACGATTCCGGCGGCTCGCTCAGCGAGGCCGCGTCCAGCAGGGCCGCCAGGCCGATGCGGCCGCGATGGCGCATCACCGTCAGGCCCTGCGTCACGAAGGCCCGGTTGAGACCGGTGAGGGGCACGACGTCGGCCACGGTCGCCAGCGCTACGAGGTCGAGGGCATCGGTGAGCTGCGGTTCGGGACGGTCCGGCCCGAAGAAGCCCTCCAGCCGCAGGGCACGGTTCAGCGCCACCAGGGTGAGGAACACGATCCCGGCGGCGCAGAGATGGCCGAGGCCCGACAGGTCGTCGAGGCGGTTGGGATTGACCACGGCGCGGGCCGGCGGCAGCACCTCGGAGGCCGCATGATGGTCGAGGACGATCACGTCGAGGCCCGATTTCTCGGCTTCTTCCAGAGGCGCGTGGCCGCTCGTGCCGCAATCGACGCAGACCAGAAGCGTCGCGCCGTCCGCCGCCAATGCGGTGATCGCAGCGATGTTGGGGCCGTAGCCCTCGGTGATCCGATCGGGGATGTGGATCGGAGCCCTCAGGCCCACACCGCGCAGGTAGCCGGCGAGCAGGGCCGCGCTCGCGGCGCCGTCCACGTCGTAGTCGCCGAAGACCGCCACCGTCTCGCCGCGGCGCACGGCCCGGACCAGGCGGCGGACGGCGGCGTCCATATCGAGCAGCGTATTCGGGTCCGGCATCAGGTCGCGCAGACGCGGCGCAAGGTGGCGCGGCGCGGCCTCCGGACAGATCCCGCGCCCTGCCAGCACACGGGCGAGCAATTCCGGCAGGCCGTGGGCCTGAACCATCTTGGCGATGTGATTCTGGACCGCCGCGCCGCCACAGCGCTCCTGCCAGCGCCGGCCGGTGATGGAGGCGGCGACCCCCAGGAAGGGCGGCGGATCGACGGAGGGCGGGGCGGATGACACGGATGCCACCCTACACCGGGTGGGCCGCAGAATCTTGCGCACCGCCGCAACAGCGTCGGCGAACGCGCGCCGTCGCAACGAAAAAGGGCGGGCATCGCTGCCCGCCCCGGAAATCCGCCCGAGACCCGGGCCTCAGAGCGACTTCAGGATGCTGTCGACGACCTTCTTGGCATCGCCGAACAGCATCATGGTGTTGTCCCGGAAGAACACCTCGTTCTCGACGCCCGCATAGCCGGAACCCATGCCACGCTTGATGAACAGCACGGTCTTGGCCTTCTCCACATCGAGGATCGGCATTCCGTAGATCGGCGAAGCCTTGTCGGTCTTGGCCGCCGGATTGGTGACGTCGTTGGCGCCGATCACGAAGGCGACGTCCGCCTGCGGGAACTCGCCGTTGATGTCCTCCAGCTCGAAGACCTCGTCGTAGGGCACGTTCGCCTCGGCGAGCAGCACGTTCATGTGGCCCGGCATGCGCCCCGCCACCGGGTGGATGGCGTACTTCACGTCGACGCCCTCCTTCTTGAGCATGTCGGCCATCTCGCGGAGCGAGTGCTGCGCCTGGGCGACCGCCATGCCGTAACCCGGGACGATGATGACCCGCTCGGCATTCTTCATGATGTAGGCGGCATCGTCGGCGGAGCCCTGCTTCACGGGGCGCGTCTCGACCTGGCCCGTGCCGGCCGCCGCGGTGTCGCCGCCGAAGCCGCCCAGGATGACCGAGATGAACGACCGGTTCATCGCATGGCACATGATGTAGGACAGGATCGCACCCGAGGAGCCCACCAGCGAGCCGGTGATGATCAGCGCGAGGTTGCCCAGGGTGAAGCCGATGCCGGCCGCCGCCCAGCCCGAGTAGGAGTTCAGCATCGACACGACCACCGGCATGTCGGCGCCGCCGATCGGGATGATGATCAGGCCGCCGAGGACCAGCGCGGCGATGACGATCAGCCAGAAGATCGCCTTGGACTCGGTGCCGATGAACAGGGCGATGAGCAGGACGAGGCCGGCGGCCAGCAGCGCGTTGATGAGGTGACGCTGGGGCAGCATGATCGGCTTGCCGGACATGCGTCCGTCGAGCTTGGCGAAGGCGATCACCGAGCCGGTGAACGTGATGGCACCGATGGCGACGCCCAGGCCCATCTCGAACAGCGACTGCTTGTGGAAGTGGCCGTTCTCGATGATGCCGAAGGCCTGCGGCGCATAGAGCGCGCCGGCCGCCACGAAGACCGCGGCGAGACCGACCAGCGAGTGGAAGGCGGCCACGAGCTGCGGCATCGCGGTCATCGGCACGCGCTTCGCGATCACCGCGCCGGCGCCGCCGCCGATGCCGAGGCCGAGGAGCACGAGGATCCAGGCGCCGAACCCGGCCGGCGGGTGGCCGACCAGCGTGGTGAGGATCGCGAGACCCATGCCGACCATGCCGTACAGGTTGCCCTGCCGGGAGGTGGTAGGGTGCGAGAGCCCCCGCAGCGCCATGATGAACAGGACGCCGGCGACGATATAGAGGAGGGAGGAGACGTTCTCAGACACCGGCTCAGCCCTTCTTCTTGTACATGCCGAGCATGCGCTGCGTGACGAGGAAGCCCCCGAAGATGTTCACGCTGGCGAGCACGATGCCGATGAAGCCGAAGAACCGGGCCAGTCCGGTGCCCTTCTCGATCAGGGGAACGCCGACCGCCAGGATCGCGCCGACGATGATCACCGACGAGATCGCGTTGGTGACCGACATGAGCGGCGTATGGAGCGCCGGCGTCACCGACCAGACCACGTAGTAGCCGACGAAGATCGCCAGCACGAAGATCGCGAGCCGGAACACCGTGGGATCCACGGCGCCGCCGGTCGCGGCACTGAGCCCGTGGCCCATGCCGTCGGCGATGGCCTGTGCCTGGTCGGCGGCGTTGCGGGCCACCGCGGCCGCCGCGCGCGCGGCGTCGGCCAGCACGCGGGCCTGATCGGCTGCCTGATCGGGAGGGACGATGACGGTTGCCATTCTGCTACTCCTCTCGGCCGGGCTTCACTGTGCGCCGGCCGGAGCGGCCGTGCCGGTCTCCGGCTTGGCGAGCCCCACGGACGCGGCTTCCGAGGTCGCTCCCTCGGTCTTGGGCTGGAAGGATGCGTGGACGACCGAACCGCCGCGGGTGAGGTTCGTGGCCTTCACCAGCTCGTCGTCCCAGTTGATGGCGAGCGCTTTCGAGTCCTTGTCGATCAGGGTCTCGACGAAGGCGTAGAGATTGCGCGCATAGAGGCTCGAGGCTGTCGCGGCGAGGCGCCCCGGAACGTTGACGTGGCCGACGATCTTCACACCGCGGTCGTTGGTGACGACCTCACCGGCCTTGGCGCCGGCGACGTTGCCGCCACGCTCCACCGCGAGATCCACTAGGACCGAACCCGGCTTCATCGAGGCCACCATCTCCTCGGACACCAGCTTGGGAGCCGGACGTCCGGGGATCAGCGCCGTGGTGATGACGATGTCCTGCTTGGCGATGTGGCCCTTGACGAGCTCCGCCTGCTTCTTCTGGTATTCGGCCGACATCTCCTTGGCGTAGCCGCCTGCGGTCTCGGCCTGCTTGAACTCGTCGTCCTCGACGGCCACGAACTTGGCGCCGAGTGATTCGACCTGCTCCTTGGTGGCGGGTCGGACGTCGGTGGCCGTGACCACCGCGCCGAGGCGGCGGGCGGTCGCGATGGCCTGGAGACCGGCCACGCCGACGCCCATCACAAAGACGCGGGCGGCCGGCACCGTGCCTGCGGCGGTCATCATCATGGGCATCGCCCGCCCGTACTCGGCGGCACCATCGACGACCGCGCGGTAGCCGGCGAGGTTCGCCTGCGAGGACAGCACGTCCATCACCTGGGCCCGGGTGATGCGGGGCATCAGCTCCATGGCGAAACCGTCGACGCCGGCCTCGGCCATCGCCTTCAGGGCCGCCTCGTTTCCGTAGGGGTCCATGATCGCGATCACGGTGGCGCCGCGCTTCAGCTGCGGCAGCTCTTCGGCGCTCGGTCGGCGGACCTTGAGCACGAGATCGGCGTCACCGGCGGCGTCGGCCGCGCTGCCAGCGATGCTGGCGCCGGCCGCCTCGTACTCGCTGTCGAGGATGCCGGCTCTCTTGCCCGCACCGGACTGCACCACGACATCGGCACCGAGCGAAATGAACTTCTTGACGGTCTCAGGAACCGCGGCGACGCGCGGCTCCGCGGAGTCCGTCTCGGACAGCACAGCAATGCGCATGCGAGGGTTCCCCTGGAAAAGCTCGGCCTTCGAATGCGCGAACCGGCGACGCTTTTCGAGAGGCGGATCTACGATACCGCGTTGGAAGCGGCCGGAATGTAACTTGTGCTCAATTTAATTGCCAACAATGCGTCAGCGGCCCGCTCGGCGAATGCGAGCGAGCTCCTCATCCGAGGCAGCCAGCGAACCGGCCGCTCGGGCCTCGCTTCAGGCGAAGAACAGGTAGAGGACGAGGAGGATGCCCACGACCAGCGGCGCACGCCAGCCGACGGCCGGCGCCAGGGCACCGACGGCTCCTGCCGCTCCAGCGACGATCACGCCGACGATGGCCAGCAGCCACGCCTCGCGGATTCCGCCGATCGCAAGGGCCAAGACCCAGCAAATCACGACGCCGGTGGCAATTTCGACGAACCGGACGAACCCGCGATAGGTCTGTTCGTGAGTCCTCGCGTCCATCGCCGGGCTGTAGGTGTGCCCGGCCACCGTGTCACTCTCGGCCATCGTGCGCTCGTTTCCCTAAGACGCGACTTCTTGCGGTCAGGGTCGGATGTAGCTCAAGCGTTTATCTGCCGCAATCGGACGCACGCAAGTTGATCGCTCTCTCGGTGGATCTTCGATCCCGATCAGACCGGTTCCGGCAATCCCGCCTCGGCGAGGGCCCGGCCCTGGCGATCCGACAATTCGTCCAGCGAGAAATGCTCGATCTCGGCCTCGAACAACCGGTGGTAGTTGAGTTCCGACCTGAGGTGGAGAAACACCGCGCCGAGTCCGACGGCGGCGCGGTCCATGAAGACGAATTCCTGCGGAACGGTGACGGGTCCGCGCTCCTTCAGCGCCTGGTGGACCTGGAAGGCCTGCCGCCGGCCATATTCTCCGGGCTTCACCCCGTCCGCGACCGTGCGGGTCCGATCCTCCAGCAGGGGGCCGTAGATGAATCGGGCCCAGATGTTCAGGATCTCGATCTTCTCCTTGTCGAGGTCCTTGAAGCCCCACACCTCGTAGGCGTGGACGATGCGGGCCTCGTCGTTCTCCAAGAGGCCGCGATACAGATCCACGACACCGCCCACGAATCGCGGATGGAAGATGCGGACGCAGCCGTAATCGAGCAGGTTGATGCCCGCAGCCTCGCCGCCCTCTGAGAAAACGGTGTAATTGCCGAGATGCGGATCGCCGTGGATCACGGCCGCGCGGCTGAACGGGTGCCACCATGCCTTGAACATCGCCTGGGCGATCCGGTTGCGCACCTCCACCGGCTCGTCGGCGAAGCCCAGGATCTTGTCTCCGTCGAGCCAGCTGAGCGTCAGGAGGCGCTTGGTGGAGAGATCCGGAAAGACCCGGGGCACGCGCACCGCCGCGATGTCCTTCAGAACGGCCCCGTAGAGTGCCGCGTGCTTGGCTTCACGTTCGTAGTCGAGTTCCTCGCGGACCCGGGCGCCGATCTCCTTGGCGATCTCGCGGGTGTCGAGCCACGTGTTCATCCGGCGATGCAGCGCGAAGGCGACTTCCAGCTGCTTCAGGTCGGCCTCCACGGCCGATTGCATGTCCGGATACTGAAGCTTGCAGGCGAGCCGTTCACCATCCTGGGCGGTTGCACGGTGCACTTGGCCCAACGAGGCGGCGGCTGCGGGTTTGAGGTCGAAGCTCCCGAAGCGGCTCTGCCACCCGGCTCCGAGTTCCGACTGCATCCGGCGCCGGACGAAGGCCGCGCCCATCGGCGGCGCGTCGGCCTGGAGCTTCTGCAACTCGGTGGCGTATTCGGGGGGCAGGAGGTCGGGAACGGTGGCCAGCAACTGCGCCACCTTCATGATCGGACCTTTCAGGCCGCCCAGCGCCTGCGCGAGGGCGGCCGCATTGGTCGTGCCCTCCTTCCCGAACAGCCGTGCCATGGCCATGCGAGCGGCTACGCCGCCGACATTGGCGCCCACGCTGGCGTAGCGCCCGGCACGGGCGGAGAAGCGGTTGGCTTCGCGGTCGGTCTCGGCCATCTCTCGATCTGCTTGTCGTGTGATGATCCGGAGATAAGCCGCGCCCCCGCGTGAACCAGGGGCGTGGGGCCCTGCGCCGCGGGGGGGCACCCCGCGGCGTCGCGGTCAGGGCTGGCCTTCCATGCCTTCCAGTTCGGCGATCATCCCTTCGATCATGCCGAGCCCGATCTGCCAGAAGCCCGGATCCTTCGCGTCGAGCCCAAACGGCGCAAGCAACGTGCCGTAGGGCTTGGAGCCGCCTGCCGCGAGCAGCGCGAAGTAGCGCTCCACGAAGCCCTCCTCCGCCTGGGCGTAGACGCCATAGAGCGAGTTCACCAGGCAGTCGCCGAACGCGTAGGCGTAGACGTAGAACGGCGAATGGATGAAGTGGGGGATATACGCCCAGAACGGCTCGTAGCCGGAATCCAGCGTGATGGCCGGACCGAGCGACTCGGCCTGCACGGACAGCCACAGGGCATTGATCTGATCGGTGGTCAGCTCGCCCTTCGCGCGGGCGAGATGCACCTTCCGCTCGAAAGAGTAGAAGGCGATCTGGCGCACCACCGTGTTGATCATGTCCTCGACCTTGGCGGCGAGCATGGCCCGGCGCTGGGTCGTGTCGGTGGTGGCGGCGAGGAGCCTGCGGAAGGTCAGCATCTCCCCGAACACGCTGGCGGTCTCCGCGAGCGTCAGGGGGGTCGGCGCCATCAGGGCGCCGTTCGGGCCGGCGAGAACCTGGTGGACGCCGTGGCCGAGCTCGTGCGCCAGCGTCATCACGTCCCGCGGCTTGCCCTGGTAGTTTACCAGGACATAGGGGTGCACCGACGGCACGGTCGGATGCGCGAAGGCGCCCGGCGCCTTGCCGGGACGGGTCGGCGCGTCGATCCAACGCTCATCGAAGAAGCGCTTCGCGATCCCCGCCATCTCCGGCGAAAAGGCATCGTAGGCGGAGAGAACCGTGTCACGGGCCTCCGTCCAGGGGATCGTCCGCTGCTCGACCCGCGGAAGAGGCGCGTTCCGGTCCCAATAGGGCAGCGTCTCCTGCCCGAACCACTTCGCCTTCAGCTTGTAGTAGCGGTGGGAGAGCCGCGGATAGGCCGCCCGTACGGCGTCGACGAGGGCTTCCACCACCTCGGGCTCGACCCGGTTCGACAGGTGGCGCGCGTCCGCCACGTCCTTGAAGCCGCGCCAGCGGTCGGAGATCTCCTTGTCCTTCGCCAGCGTGTTGGTGATCAGCGTGAAGACGCGCAACTGCCCACGCAAAACCTCACTGATCGCACCGGCCGCCTCCTTGCGGACGGCTCCGTCCGGATCTTGGAGCTTGTTGAGCGTCGGCTCCAGAGGCATCTCCTCGCCCTGCACGGTGAAGCGCAGCGAGGCGATCGTCTCGTTGAACAGACGGTCCCAGGCGGCGTTCGACGTGACCGACTTCTCGAGGAAGAGCTTCTCGGTCCGGTCGTCGAGCTGGTGCGGCTTCTCCTTGCGCAGGTCCTCGATCCACGGCGCGTAGTGGGCGAGCGGCCCCTCCGCCATCGCGGCATTCATCGCCGCGTCGTCGACGCGGTTCAGCTCCAGGGCGAAGAACAGGAGATCCGCGGAGGCGCTGGTCAGGCGCTCGCGCGTGTCGCCGTAGAACTTGGCCCGTGCCTCGTCGGTGGTATCGCCGGAATAGACGAGACCCGCGAAGGACATCAGCTTGCCCAGCAGGTCCTCGATCCCCTCGTAGGTGCGCACGGCCTCCGCCAGTCGGGCGGACGCCTCCGGTCCCGCGGCGAGCTCGGCTATGCGGCCGGCATAGAGTTCGGAGAACCGGCGGCACTCCTCCTCGGCCCGGGTCATGTCGCCGGAGAATTTGGGGTCATCGAGGCCGGAATAGAGGTCCGACAAATCCCATTCCGGAAGATGGCCGAGGTCGGCAGCCTTCGCGGCGGCGCGCGCGGCGCTCACGCCCTCCGGCAGGCGGACAGTCACCGGCGATGCGGCGTGGCTCGGCATCATGTCGTGCAATCCTCTCTAAGGGCAGCGGCCCCGTACCCTGATATCGAGCGTGCCGCCACGCGTTCAACGCGGCGTGTCGGTTCGAAGCCCCGCGCGATCGTCGACGACACGATGCAAACGTCGTTAAGCGCCACTTTACGTCTGTGGGTCACCCTACGGCTCGAAACGAAACAGTCGCCGAATCGGAGCCCGTGACGGGGTTGAGCCCATGTCGCGAGTCCGGCCTTCGCGCGCCGTTCAGGGAGCCGCCATGTCCGCCACCGTGCTCATTGTGGACGACGATCCGGTCCAGCGGCGTCTCGCCGAGGCGGCGGTGCGCCGCTTCGGCTTCGAGCCCCGGGTCGCCGAAACGGGCGCGGACGCACTGGCCCTGCTCCGGTCCGAAGGCGCGGACGTCGTGCTCCTCGACCTCGTCATGCCCGGTCTCGATGGGCTTGGCGTGCTGGCCGAGATGCGCAAGAGCGGCCTTGCCACCCCGGTGATCGTCCAGACCTCCAACGGCTCCATCGACACGGTGGTCGGCGCCATGCGGGCCGGCGCCGTGGACTTCGTGGTCAAGCCGGCGGGTGCCGAGCGGCTGCAGGTCTCGATCAAGAACGCCCTGCGGGTCGATACGCTGGAGGAGGAGGTGCGTCGCATGCGCCGCCGGGCCTCCGGGGCGCTGACCTTCAAGGATCTCACGTCCAAAAGCCCCGACATGGAGCGGCTGATCCGCCTCGCCGAGCGGGCGGCGAAATCGAATATCCCGGTCCTGATCGAGGGCGAGTCCGGCGTCGGCAAGGAGGTGCTGGCCCGGGCGATCCAGGGATCCGGCGACAGGCGCGGCAAGCCGTTCGTGACGGTCAATTGCGGGGCGATCCCCGAGAATCTCGTGGAATCCACGCTGTTCGGTCACGAGAAGGGCGCGTTCACCGGTGCGACCGAAAAGCATGCCGGCAAGTTCGTCGAGGCCTCGGGCGGTACGCTCTTCCTCGACGAGATCGGCGAGCTTCCCCTCGACGCGCAGGTCAAGCTGCTCCGGGCCCTGCAGGAAGGCGAGGTGGATCCCGTCGGCGGCAAACGCTCCGTGCGGGTGGACATCCGCCTTGTCTCCGCCACCAACCGATCGCTGCTCGACCTCGTCAAGCAGGGCAAGTTTCGCGAGGATCTCTATTATCGCCTGAACGTCTTCCCGATGACGCTGCCGCCGTTGCGGGCGCGCCGCGAGGACATACCGGACCTCGTTCGCTCGTTCTGCGCGCGGTTCTCGGCCGAGGAAGGCAAGCGCGTCCGGGCCATCACGCCGGAGGCGATGGCACTGCTGACGCGCTATCCCTGGCCGGGGAATGTCCGGCAGCTGGAGAATGCCCTGTTCCGCGCTGTCGTGCTCGCGGACGGCGACGAACTGACCGTGGCCGAATTCCCCCAGATCGCCGCGCAGGTGGAAGGCTTCGACGTCCGCATCCCGGCCCTGCCGGTTCAGACGCAGATGCCGGCCTACGCCCCCGAGCCCGTGCGCGAGATCGTCCGCGTGGAGGTGCGCGACCCTCACGCCATGTCCCTCGTGACCGAGGAGACCGGCGAGATGAAGCCGATGGACGTCCTGGAGGCGGAGATCATCCGTTTCGCGCTCCAGTTCTATCGGCAGCGGATGTCGGAGGTGTCGCGTCGCCTCGGCATCGGTCGCTCCACCCTCTATCGAAAGCTCAAGGATCTGGGCTTGGAGGACGACGCGAAGACCGAGGACGCGGCCTGATCGAGCGCCGCGTGCGCTAACGCACCGACCGCATTCGGTCGGTGCGGTGGTGCGGGAAATTCACCTGATGCTGCACGCAATCGACCGACGATTAGGTAGATCATAAGCTGAGCAGCATTAGAAATGACACATTCATCTGCGCGACAGAGGTTCTATTCGCGACGACTGCGGTTGCTGAAAGCCACGCTTGCGCGGATAATCACACTCTGAGCGTGCGGTCCTGCCGCCGCACCCCGGGAGATCACGATGCGCGTCCCGCGCTCCAGCCTCATGGCGCTGGCCGCCCTTCTCTGCGGTACGCTGGCCCCGGCCGCCTCGCTTCGTGCGGAGACCGTCTCGCTGGACCAGCCCTCCGCCGATGTCCCGGCATCGCCAGCCGCCGCGCCGCCTGCGCAGGCGGCTCCCTCGGCTCCGGCCACGACGGCTCTACCCGACTACAAGCCTGAGGCACCGGCGGCCGAGCCGGCGCCGGCCCCCGCCGCCACGGCGCCGGTCGCCCCGACGGATCCGCTCGGTGCTGCGGTCTTCGCCCGCTTCGCGGATCCCGCCCCCCTTCTGCTCCGTCTGACCGGCAAGGATCGCGATGCGATCCGGAGCTTCTACGAAGCCCGCACCTACAAGCCGCTCTGGATCTCCGGCGGGGCGTGGACCGAGGCTGCAAAGGCGGTGTCGGCCCGGCTGGCGGCTGCCGCCGAGGACGGTCTCGACTCGCGTGCCTACACGGTCCCGTCGCTGCCCGATAAGCCGGACGAGAAGGCGCTCGCCGATGCCGATCTCCGCCTGTCCGCGGCGGCCGTGCTTTATGCCCGGGACGCCCGTGGCGGCCGCGTCAACCTGGCCTCGATCTCGCGGCTGATCACGCCGCATCTCGATCTTCCCGCCGGGGACGCGGTGCTGGCGAAGCTCGATGAGGCCGGCGCGAAGGCCGGCGAGGCGCTCCAGGGCTACAATCCGGCGACGCCCGGCTATCTCGCCCTCAAGGCGCGTCTCGCCGCCCTGCGCGGTCCCGTGCCGACCGCCGTGAAGCCGCTGCGCCTTCCGGCCGGACCGGCCCTGCGCGTCGGCATGCGCGATGCCCGCGTGCCGCTGCTCCGGGCGCATTTCAATCTCGAGAGCCGCCCGGCCGGAACGTTCGACAAGCCCCCCGGCGAGCCGGACGAGTACGAGTCCGTCGTCGCCGACGCGGTCGCGAAGTTCCAGCGCGGCCGCGGGCTGCCGGGCAACGGGGTCCTGAACGTCCAGACGGTCCTGGCCCTTGCCGATGCCGGTCGCGCCGCACGCCCGACGGGGGGCGAGGCCGAACTCATCGTCAACATGGAGCGGTGGCGGTGGCTTCCCGGCGATCTGGGATCCGACTACATCCTGGTCAACGTCCCGGAATACCGCCTGCGCGCCTACCGGGGCGGCGTCCTGCGCGATGAGGCGCGGGTCATCGTCGGCAAGCCGGAATCGCGGACGCCCCTGTTCTCGGGGCTGATGGAATACGCGGTCGTCAACCCGTCCTGGTACGTGCCGCCCTCGATCCTGAAGACGATGGCGCCGAAGCTCGCCGGCTACGGTGGCAAGACCTGGGGGGGCTACGAGGTCGTCCGCCGCGGGGGGCACATCTCGCTCCGCCAGCCCCCCGGCGAGCGCAATGCGCTCGGCTTCATCAAGTTCATGTTCCCGAACCAGCACGCGGTCTACCTGCACGATACGCCCAACCGCTCGCTGTTCTCAGCCTCGAAGCGGGATTTCAGCCACGGCTGCGTGCGCGTCGACGACCCGTTCCGCCTTGCCGACGCGGTGCTGCCGGACTGGTCTCAGGACAGGTTGAAGAAGCTGATCGGCAAGGGCGAGCGGACGATCCGGCTGCCGGAGAAGCTGCCGGTCCATCTCGCCTACTTCACCGCCTTCGTGGACGATGGCGGCACCTACCGCACCTTGCCGGACCTTTACGGCTACGACGCGCCGATGCGCGCGGCCCTCGGGCTGCCCGGCGGCGGCGGACCGGCGATTGCCCGGCTGCCGGACGAGCCGCCGCGGCGCAAGGCCGAGTCTGCGCCGAAGCCGCCCGTGGCGCGGACGGTCCATCGCCGCGCGCCCGAGCGCCCGGTGGCCAATGCCGAGGCGTGGCCCGAAGGGCGCTACGAGGAAGCGGACACGCGGCGCCGGTCCCTGCGCCGCGCCGCCCGGGCCGACAGCGCGCCGGAATACGGCGAGCCCGGGCTCTGGACGCCTGCGCCGCAGCAATCGGCGCCGCGCGGGTGGTGGTAGGCCACCCGCGGAACCCGCAACTTTCGCGTGCGCAGACGCACAGCCGGGCACGATTTCGCCACGGTCGAGCCTTAGCCGTTTCGACCGACAGCCCGGGCTGAGATGCGTTCGGGCGAGGGTTTCGGGAGAGGATCAGGACCGTCGTGCCCAGTCTCCCGCGTCCCCTCCGTCATCTCGCCCTCGGCTTGTCCGGCCTCGTGCTCGGAGTGCTGGTCGGGACGGCCGAAACCGAGGACGCGGTGGCCAACGGCGACACCCGCTCGCTGACCATCTACCACACGCACACGCAGGAAAGCGCGACCATCACGTTCAAGCGCGATGGCCGCTACGACCGCGCGGCCCTCGATCAGCTGAACTGGCTGCTCCGCGACTGGCGGATCAACGAGCCCACCAAGATGGATCCGCGGCTGTTCGATACGGTCTGGGAGGCCTATCGCCAGGTCGGCTCGTCGCAACCGATCCACATCGTCTCGGCCTATCGGTCTCCCGGCACCAACGCGATGCTTCGCCGCCGCTCCAAGATGGTGGCCGAGTACAGCCAGCACATGCTCGGCAAGGCGATGGACTTCTTCGTGCCGGACGTCTCGATCGACCGGATCCGCGAGGTCGGGCTCCAGATGCAACGGGGCGGCGTCGGCTGGTATCCGCATGCCGGAACGCCCTTCGTGCATCTCGATGTCGGTTCCGTGCGGATGTGGCCGCGGATGACCCACGATCAGCTCGCCCGGCTCTTCCCCGACGGCAAGACCGTGCTGCTCCCGAGCGACAACCGTCCCTTCCCGCGCTATGAGGAGGCCAAGGCCGAGATCCTGGCCCGCGGCGGTACCGTGGCGGGGATCACGACCCAGATGGCCGGCGGCGAGGAAGAAGACGGTCCCGGCCTGTTCGGCTTCCTGGCGAGTCTGTTCGGCGGCGGTCGATCCAGCCCCGAGCCCGCTCCGGCACCGCCGCCGGTGGCGGTCGAGAAGAAGGGACGGCGCGCCCCCGTCGTCGCCGTGGCGAGCGCCGATCCGCAGGATCCGGTGGGCGCACGGACGGCCCTCGCCTATGCGGCTCCCGCCACCGACGACGCGCTGCGCGGTTCGCTGGCGGCGCGGGCTCAGGCGAAGAGCGCGGAGATCAAGCCGACCGACGCCAAGTCGCTTCTGACGGCCGATCAAACCGCGCCCGCCGACGACGCCATGCCGGCGGTCACGACGCCGCTGCCGCCGCGGCGTCCCTCGGACCTCGCAGCCGCGGTTGCGAGCCTGAACATGCCGCTTCCGCCACCGCGCCCGGTGCAATTCGCCGCGCTCGAACGGGGGATGGCCAATCTTCCGTCCGCGAGCGAGATTCGCGCCCTCGGCAAGCCCACGGCGCCGGACCCGGTTCGTCCGCGTTCGCTCGTGGCTCCGGACGCGGACGCGAAGGCCCAGCTGCGCGCCCTGTTCGATTCCGTGTCCGCCGGTCCCGTTGCGACGCCGGCGAGCCGCGCTGTCCCCGTGCATGTGGCTGCCACCCGTCTCCGCGGTGCAGCCCCCGACTCGGTCGTCGCTGCGGTTCCGGACCGCGTCACGACGCGGTTCAGCACGCGCAGTCCGGGCGATGACCTGACAACCCGGTTTACCGGCTCCGCCGCGCGCGCCTTGCCCGGAGCACGCTGATCGAGGGGTTGGTCTGACGGGGAGGTGCGCTTCGCCTGCCCGTCCGCGTCGGACGGCTCGTGCGGGGCGGCCAGAGCGCCCGTTCGACTCAGCGCAGGGGCTTGGACAGGTTGACCGCCAAGGCGCCGACCAGCGTTGCCGCGTAGCTGTCGTCCTGCGTCCCGGCGATGCGTTCGGCTTCGCCGCCGCTGTTGGCCGCGACCGACATCATCAGCATCACGGCGGTCACCAAGCCGCCCAGGCCGCCGACCAGGGCGAGATACGCACGGACGGCCGCGCGCGGCACTGACGCGGCCGCATCGGTCCCGGTGAGGCACAGCGGCGATGGGCTGTGAGACATCTTGACGGCCGATTCTGACGGGCGACGTTGACCCGACGCAGGCCGAATAGGCGCACGCCAGACCGCCTCGTTCAACGAAAGAACGCCTCACAAAGAGTCGAGTTCAACCGAAAGGCGAGGTTTTTCCACTGGTCTTCATTCGGATGGTTGGTCGCCATCCGGAGGCCGCCGCGCGGCGGCCTCCGGCGCGCGCTCAGCCTTCCTTGCCCGAGACCTTGCCCAGCGCCGCCTGGGCGGCCGCGAGCCGGGCGATCGGCACCCGGTAGGGCGAGCAGGACACGTAATCGAGGCCGACCTCCTGGCAGAAGCCGATCGAGGCCGGATCGCCGCCGTGCTCGCCACAGATCCCGAGCTTGATGTTCGGCCGGGTCTTGCGGCCGCGCTCGACGCCGATGCGCACCAGTTCGCCCACGCCTTCCTGGTCGATGGTGATGAACGGATCGGCCGGCAGGATGCCCTTCTGGGTGTACGGACCCAGGAAGGTTGCCGCGTCGTCGCGGGAGATGCCCAAGGCCGTCTGCGTCAGGTCGTTCGTCCCGAAGGAGAAGAACTCGGCCGTCTCGGCGATCTCGCCGGCCTTGAGCGCTGCGCGCGGCAGCTCGATCATCGTGCCGACCTGATAGTCGAGGGTCGCGCCCTTCTCCTCGGCGACAGCCTTCGCCATCGCGTCGATGCGCGCCTTCACGATGTCGAACTCGGCGCGCGTGAACACCAGCGGCACCATCACCTCGGGCGTGACCGGGCTACCGGTATCGGCGGCGGCCTGGACGGCCGCCTCGAAGATCGCCCGGGCCTGCATCTCGGCGATCTCCGGGAAGGCGATGGCGAGCCGGCAGCCGCGGAAGCCGAGCATCGGGTTGTGCTCGGACAGCTCCCGCATCCGGTGCCGGATCTTCTCCTCGGCGACCCCGGTCGCCTTCACGACCTCGGCGACCTCGGCATCGGTATGCGGCAGGAACTCGTGGAGCGGCGGGTCGAGCAGACGGATCGTGACCGGCAGCCCGGACATGATCGTGAACAGCTCGAGGAAGTCCTGGCGCTGATAGGGCAGGATCTTCGCGAGTGCCGCACGGCGGCCCTCGGCGTCGTCTGCCAGGATCATTTCGCGCACCGCGATGATGCGGTCGCCCTCGAAGAACATGTGCTCCGTACGGCAGAGGCCGATGCCCTCCGCGCCGAAGTTGCGCGCCGTGCGGGCATCCGTCGGCGTATCGGCGTTCGCCCGCACCTTCATGCCGCGGAAGGCGTCGGCCCATTCCATCAGGGTGGCGAAGTCACCCGACAGCTCGGGCTCCAGCATCTTCACCTCGCCCTGGATCACCTGTCCGGTGGACCCGTCGATGGTGATCTTGTCGCCGGCCTTGAGCGTGTTGCCGCCGACTGTCAGGGTCTGCGCCTTGTAGTCGATCCGGATGGAGCCGACGCCGGAGACGCAGGGCTTGCCCATGCCGCGGGCGACCACGGCCGCGTGGCTCGTCATGCCGCCTCGGGTGGTCAGGATGCCCTCGGCGGCGTGCATGCCGTGGATGTCCTCGGGCGAGGTTTCGATCCGCACCAGGATGCACTTGCGCTCCGCCTTGCGATGCGCCTCCGCGTCCTCGGAGCTGAACACGATCTCGCCGGTCGCCGCACCGGGCGAGGCCGGCAGGCCCGAGGCGATGACCTTGCGGTCCGCCTTCGGGTCGATGGTCGGATGCAGGAGCTGGTCGAGCGCCCCGGGCTCGACCCGGCCGATCGCCTCTTCACGGGAGATCAGCCCCTCGCCCGCCAGATCCACGGCAATGCGCAGGGCGGCCTTCGCCGTGCGCTTGCCGTTGCGGGTCTGGAGCATCCAGAGCTTCCCCTTCTCGATGGTGAATTCCATGTCCTGCATGTCGCGGTAGTGCGACTCCAGGATCCCGTAGATCCGGGTCAGTTCCGCGAAGCTCTCGGGCATGGCCTTCTCCATGGAAGGCTTGTCGCTCTCGGCCTCGATCCGGGCTTTCTCGGTGATGTTCTGCGGCGTGCGGATGCCCGCGACCACGTCCTCGCCCTGCGCGTTGATCAGGAACTCGCCGTAGAGCGCCTTCTCGCCGGTGGACGGATTGCGGGTGAAGGCCACGCCGGTGGCCGACGTGTCGCCCATGTTGCCGAACACCATGGCCTGCACATTGACGGCCGTGCCCCAGCTCTCCGGAATGTTGTTCAGCTCCCGGTACTTCTTGGCTCGGGGAATCATCCAGGAATTGAATACGGCGCTGATCGCGCCCCAGAGCTGGTCGTCCGCGACCTGTGGGAAGTCGGATCCGTGCTCGTCGCGCACGATCTTCTTGTAGGTCTGGATGAGCGTCTTCCAGTCCGCGGCGCTGAGCTCGGTGTCCAGCTCGAAGCCCTTGGCTTCCTTGTACTGCTCCAGCGCCTCCTCGAAGGCGTGGTGCTCAACGCCCAGCACCACGTTCGAATACATGGTGATGAAGCGACGGTAGGAATCGAAGGCGAAGCGCTCGTCTTCGGCCTCCTTGGCCAGCGCCAGCACGGTCTCATCGTTGAGCCCGAGGTTCAGGACCGTGTCCATCATGCCGGGCATCGACGCCCGGGCGCCCGAGCGGACCGAGACGAGGAGGGGATTCGTGGCATCGCCGAACTTGCGGCCGGTGAGCGTGCCGATCTGGGCGAGCGCAGCGGCGATCTGATCCTTCAACTCCGGCGGGTAGGACTTCCCGTGATCGTAGTAGTAGGTGCAGACTTCGGTGGTGATGGTGAAGCCGGGCGGAACCGGCAGGCCGAGATTGCACATCTCGGCGAGGTTGGCGCCCTTGCCACCGAGCAGGTCGCGCATCTGCGACTTGCCCTCCGCCTTGCCGTCGCCGAAGGCGTAGACCCACTTCGCGCTTCCGGTCGCCATGTCGATCCCGTCCGTATCTGGTGCCCGGCGCTGGCCGAGCTGATGGGCGGGGTTGGACCATCCCGCAGCGCAACGCAAGATGAACGCGCGATGGCCCTGTGCGTGCGTGGATGACGGGTTCGACGGTCTGTCAGGCCCCCCGCGTCGCGGTGCGGGCGCTGCCCCTCAATGGAGGATTCCGAGCCCGATCACGCCGACGATGATCAGGTAGATCGCGACGATGTAGTTGAGCAGCCGCGGCATCACCAGGATCAGGATCCCGGCAAGGATCGCGATGAGCGGTTGGAGGTTCGAGATGGTGATGGTCACGGGCGCCTCCTGAGGCCGAGCTTGGCCGCCGGTATCGACGCCTTTACCCAACAGAGGTTCCCCGGAGCTTGAGCGGAGCGGCCGGACGGTCCGGCCGCTCCGGTCCGATCACGGCTTCGGCGTCTCGGTGCCGGGAATCGGGTCCTTCGCCTCGCCCGTGGGCAGGTTCGCCGAAATCGTCGGGTGCGACAGTTCCGGATAGGGCTCGATCACGTTGGCGCCGTTGAGCGGCTTGTTGGCGCCGTTGTGACAGGTGGCGCAGTTGATCTTCGGCACGTCGCCCAGAACTCCGAGGCGATTCCGCGGAAAGACCGAGGTCAGCGGCGTCATGTAGTCCTGGTTCAGATCGCGGACCATGCGGATGCCGTACCAGGCATGGACGCGGTTCGGCGTGCTCGTATCCCACTGCGCCACCGAGCGGGTGTTGTGGCAGAAGGTGCAGTTCACGCCCAGTGACTGCGACATGCTGATCATGATTGCGAAGGTCTTCTCCGCGTCCTGGATCGGCTTGCCCTTCGTCTCGGGCAGCGCCGTGGTGGCGTTGACCCGCACCGCATCCTCGGGCGTGTCCTTGTGCTGGTAGAAGGCCTGATAGACGTCGTAGGGCAGCGACGTGTTGCCGACCTCTGCGGACGCGAGATTCTGGCTGTTGTTGCGCGGGATGAAACGCCCCGTCCCCTGAACCGGGTGGTCGAACCAGATATTCGCCGGCACCGGATTGCCGCGGTGACACGTGTAGCAGGTCACACCCGCCTCGTGGACGTGCTTCTCCTTCCAAGTAGAATTGATGTACTGGGTCATCTGCAGCATGCGCCGGGCGACGCGCTTCTGGTAGAGCTCGTCCGAAGCCATGTTCTCGGTGCTGTGGCAGTACGTGCAGCCCTGCTGGGGTGCGACCCACTCGGTGATCGACACCATCAAGCGGTTGAACTGCTCGGCCGAGAGATCTCCCAGCACTTGCACATTCTGGTAGACCGCCGAAGCCTTGTCGCCCCCTGCCTCAGCCGGGTCGGCCGGCGCCGGCGCGACGTTGGCCGCCGACAGCGCCGCGTTCCCGGCCCGGGTGCGGATCAGGTCCATGCCCGTTCCGCGAAAGCCGGTCTGCTTGTTCGCCATCGGCGGATGGGTCCAGCCCGCGCCGCCGAACATCGCGATGGTGAGGAACAGGGCCAGAGCCCCGCCGATGACCGCCAGAATCGTCTTCATGACGGCCTCCTCACGGCTTCATGCCGGGTGCGAGATGAGCGGGATCCACGATCGGGCCGTAGACCTGCGGATAGGAGGGCGCGACGCCGTGCTTGACCGCCCAGAGGTACCAGTTGTCCACCACGGTCCCGGTGAGCAGGATGCCGATGCCGCCCGTGAGCGTGGTCAGGACCGCGAACCACCAGGCCCAGCGGTGGATCGACTCCATCGTGGCGTTGAAGCCCATGGTCCAGCGCCAGAACAGAGCTGCGCGTTCGGTGGCCGTGCCGCGGTCGACGATCTGATCGATCTCCCGTTCGGCGCCGTAGCGCGAGCAGGCCAGGATCGTGCCGCCATGCATCGCGAACAGCAGCGTCGATCCGTAGAGGAACGTGATCGAGAGCATGTGGAACGGGTTGTAGAACAGGTTCCCGTAGCGGAGCGAGAAGGCCGCGGTCCAATCGAGGTGGGGGAAGATGCCGAAGGGCACGGCTTCCGACCACGATCCCATCAGCACCGGCCGGATGAAGCCGAGGACGAGGTAGAGCCAGATCGCCGACGCGAAGGCCCACGGCACGTGGGTGCCGAGCCCGAGCGCCCGCGCCCGCCGATAGAGGTGGACCCACCAGAGGAGGATCGAGGCCGTCAGGAAGAAGCCGGCGATCAGCCACCAGCCACCCTCGTTGAGGGGTGGAAGGACCTTCAGCCCGTACTTCGGGAGCGGCGGCTCCAGGGCGAGCCACGGCAATTGCCGGACGAACTGGACCGGATCCCAATTCACCGAGGCCCACATGTTGAGCCCGATGATCTCGAAGGCGATCAAGCCGCAGACGATCGAGAGCGCCGCGATATAGCCGATATAGATCGGACCGACTTGGCTGTTGCCGATAAGCCCGAACAGGTAGCTGTTGAACGGCTTGCCGATCCGGTCATCGACCGCCACCGGAACGCCGTGCTCCGGTACCAGCGGGCGCACCTGAACCTGCGTGAAGATGTTCTGGTAATAGGCCATGGCCTGCCCTCCCCCGGAGTGCCGCGCGCTCGACGGCGGCGACCCGCGTTATGTCCTTCGTTCCGATCGCGTCCGGCTTGTCATCGCCACACCGGCAGATTGAGCCACCAGCCCCACCATTGCGGCCAACCCTGCGTCCAGAACGGCCCGCTGATCACGATGCAGACCGCACTCCAGAACCCCGCCGACAGGGCCAGGAACAGGCCGAGGCGGTGAACGCCGAGCGTGCCGATCGAGTAGCCGATCGTGTCGCGGAAGAAGGTGTCCTCGTGCTCCGGCGTCTTCACGACCTCGCCCTTCTTCGGGTTGGTCGCCGACAGGATCAGGCCGCCGTGCATCGCCAGGGCGAGCGTCGTGGTGAAGAAGAACGTCACGGCCAGCATGTGCGCTGGATTGTAGTGGAAGTGCAGATACTGATAGCCGGTGTTGGAAACCCAATCGAGGTGACTGAGGATGCCGTAGGGAAAGCCGTATCCCCAGGCGCCCATCAGGAACGGCCGGACCACCACCAGCGTGAAATACGCGAAGATCGCCATCCCGAAGGCCGCGGGCACGTGGTAGCCGATACCGAGCTTGCGGCAGATCTCGACCTCGCGCAGCGCCCAGGACACGAAGGACCCGAGCGCGCAGAACGTGATGATCTGCCAGAGACCGCCCTCCTTCAGCGGGGCGAGCCTCAGGCCGTAGCTGATATCCGGCGGCGCGATGTTGATCTGCCAGACGTTCCAGGTCGGCCCGATCGCCGCGCCGTAGATGACGAGGGCGGTGCCCAGCACCGTGAAGAACAACCCGACGACCCCGAAGAAGCCGACGAAGAACGGCCCGACCCAGAAGTCGAACAGGTCGCCGCCGAGCAAGGTGCCGCCGCGGACCCTGTATTTGCGCTCGAAGCTCAGCATCGCCATGGCGGCTGCTCCTCAGTCAGGCCGGAGAAAGGGAAGGTTTGGGGTGACCGCGGCCCTCGCGCGCCGCGGTCCGGACCGGCGGTCAGGCCGGCATCTGCGGCAGCGCGAGCGTGATGGTGTTCTCGGCCGCCTTGTTGTTTCTCGGACCGTCAAGCCAGTTGAACCGGTCGGTCGAGAGCAGGATGAAGTGGATCAGCAGCGCCAGGATGAAGAGGAAGGTGAACAGAGCCACCAGCGTGCGCCGCGGATCGAAAAGCAACCAAACCTTGTGCATTCGATCCTCCTCAGCCGATCATCGTGACGAGGGCGTGGGCCGCATCGCGGACGCCGTCGAGAGAGGCGTAGCCCTGCGGTCCGGGAAGCCAGGGGCGCCACAACCAGACGAGGATGTGAGCGACCACGGCAATCGCCGTGAAGATGAGGAAGCTCGTCAGGAAGATCGCATGGAACTCCTTGGCTTCCGGTTCCGTCAGCCCGGACAGGCTGCTCGGTCTTTCTGTTGTGACGGGTCCACTCGCCATCGTTCAGACCTCCGTGTGTTGGCCGCGCCTCTGACGAGGCGCGACGGGTTCAGCCACGATGCCTTGCAGCGGTCGCGGCTCGACTTCCCCCGCGTGACCGGACGGAAGTGTCTCGCTCAGGGGCGTGTCAGCCCATGAAGGCGAAGGGGATCGCCTGAACCGCCATGGCGCGGGCCTCGCCGAAGACCGAGCGCCGCGCCGGTGCCAGGCCAGGACGGGCCGCCTCGCGCGCCGGCCGGAACCGGTTCAGCGCGGCCGCGGCGAGGAAGAACGGGTAGGTCGCCGTCAGGATCAGCCGGAACTGAATGGCTTCCTGATGCTGGCGGCCGGTCGGGACCATCGTTCTCATCGTCAGGTCTCCTCTGGGTGAAACGGAAAGGCGGCTCACGCGGGGATCCCCCCGGCGAGATCGGCCCGGGCCCGCGCCACATGGGCGGGCGCCACGGCGGCGGATTCTGTGTCGCGTGCGGCGCGCTCGGCGGCGTCGCGCAGGCGCTTGGCGGCGGAGATCCGCGCCAGGACCGGCTGGGCCTCCACGAGGCTGTCGAGGGCCTGACGGGCGGCCTCGTCCCAGGGCAGCTCGCGGTGGAGGCGGGCCGGTGTGGCCTCGACCTTGTCCATGTCGCGGGCGAGCGGCAGGATGTGGAAGAGGGTGTCGAACAGGGCGTTGCAGACTTCCTGGACCAGGTAGGTGGCGCCCGCGTAGCCCATGAACGGCGTCCCGGTATGCCGCCGGATGATGGCGCCGGGGAACGAGGCCGGAACATAGGTCGCCCGGGCGCCGCACTCCGCGAGGTACATCCGCTCGTTGAACGACCCGAAGAGAACCAGGGGCGGCTTGGCCGCGATGGCGGCCCGCACGGCGTCGTTGTCGGGCTTCAGCCCGGCGGAGCGGCCGAAGGCGAAATGGCAGGGCAGGCCCATCTCGTCTTCGAGGAAATGACGCACGCCCCGGGCGTAGGTCTCGGTGGCGACGATGCCGAAGCTCGCGGTACCGAAGAAATCCTGGGTCACCGACCGCCAGAGATCCCAGACCGGCTTGATGGTCGTGTGCCGCTCCCGCTCGATGAACGGCTCCGGGTCGAGGCCCAGAATGGCACCCAGCGAGCGCAGGAACTTCGTCGTCGAGAGGATGCCGATCGGCGCCTGCAGGTAGGGCCGCTCCAAGTCTTCGCAGAGCAGGCGGCCGAATTCCCGGTACAGACAGATGTTGGCGTCGGCGTTGACCAGCTTGGGCACGTCCGCGAGGTGCGAGCCCAGCGGGAAGGTCAGGTTCACCTCGGCGCCGATCCCCTCCACCAGCCGCCGGATCTCGGCGAGGTCGGAGGGCATGTTGAAGGTGCCGTAGGCCGGACCGATGAGGTTGACCCGCGGCCGCTCGCCGGTCTTGCGCTCCGGCCGGGCCGGGATGCCCTTCTTGGCGAACTTCTTCGCCCCGTATTCCTGCCACAGCCAGCGCATCGCCCGGTCGGCGGCCTGCCACTGGTCCTCGTCGATGGTCCGGGGCAGGAAGCGCTGGAGGCCGGTGCCCTCGGGGGTGACGCCGCCGCCGATCATCTCGGCGATGGAGCCGGTGACGACCACGCTGGGCTGGCCGGGATCGAGGGTCGCGTGGGCGCGCTTCATGGCGCCCTCGGTGCCGTGCCGTCCGAGCTCTTCCTCGGCGAGGCCCGTGACCACGATCGGCAATTCATGGGGCGGCAGCGCATCGGTGTAGTGCAGCACCGACGTCACCGGCAGGTTCTCGCAGCCCACGGGGCCGTCGATGACGACCTGCAGGCCCTTGATCGCCGTGAAGACGTAGACCGCGCCCCAGTATCCGCCGGCCCTGTCGTGATCGAGGATCAGCATTATGCCATCTCCCCGATCGGCTTCTTCGGGCCCTCGATCTTCGGGCCCTGCCGCCGCTGCGGCACCTCCTGCCAGACCCCCGCGGCGTAGCCGGTGCCGACGCCCTCGAAGAAGTCGCGCATGGCATCGAACCGCGCCTTGTTGCCGAGCGCGGCGTTGATCACCGTGGCGAGCGACCCGGCGCCGGCCGCGCCCATCAGCGGGCGGGCCGAGATCAGGTTGGTGAAGTAGAGGGCGGGCGTGCCGCGCTCCTTGGCCCGCTGCACCACCGGCGTCGTGCCGATGGCGAGGTCGGGCTTGAGCGAATCCAGGGCGTAGAGATCGTCCTCCAGGGAGGCGCGGTACTGAACCTGCGTGCCCCGCGCTTCCAGCCATGCGCGGTCGGACTCGGACCAGGGCGTGCGCGGGCAGGCGGTGCCGACATAGGGGACCTCGGCGCCGCTCTCGACCAGCAGCCGGGCCACCAGCAGCTCCGAGCCCTCGTAGCCCGAGAGGGTGATCCGGCCCTTGATCGGCATGGCGGCGAGCGCCCCGCGGATGCCGGGCAGGATCCGGTTCTTGGCCGCCTCGACGGTGGCGCGGGGCACCGCGCAGGCCTCGCCGATCCGGTCGAGCCAGTCGGCGGTTCCGTCGACGCCCACCGGGGCCGAACCGACGATCGGGCGGCCCGCCGCCTCGAATTCGCGGATGGAGGCGGTGTAGAACGGGTGGATCGCCGCCACGGCGGCGCAGTCGAGGGCGGCGTAGAGCTCGCGCCACTCGCGGGTCGGCACCACCGGGCCGGCCGCGAGTCCGAGCGGCTCCAGGAGCGACGCGATCACCACCGGATCGGCCGGGAAGACCTCGCCGAGGAGCGCCACGCTCGGGCGCTCCGAACGGCCGCCCCGGGGCGCCGCCACCGGTCCCTGTTCGGCTTCCGCGCGGGCGACCTTCAGCATGGCGCCGGCGAGCACGTCCTTCGCCTCGGCATGGGTCGGGACGCCGAAGCCCGGCACGTCGATGCCGATCACCCGGACGCCGTCGATCTCCTTCGGCAGAAGGCGCAGCGGGACGCCGGAGGCCGTGGGCACGCAGAGATTGATGACGACGACGGCATCGTAATCCTCGGGCTTCGCCGTGGCGTAGACCGCCTCGCGGATATCCTCGAACAGCTTGCCGGTGACCAGGGTCTCGGAATTGAACGGCACGTAGCCGACGCTGCGCCGGGCCCCGTAGAAGTGCGAGGTGAAGGTCAGGCCGTAGACGCAGCAGGCCGAGCCCGAGAGGATCGTGGCGGTCCGGCGCATGCGCAGCCCGACCCGGAGCGAGCCGAAGGCGGGGCACATGCTCTGGGGCTGGTCGTGCGGACCCTGCGGATAGTCGCTGCGGAGTTGTGCCAGGGTGTCCGACAGGCCGGCGGCCTCGGCGGCCGCCCGCATTGCGTCCTTGCCGGCGTGGCAGCCGAGCCCGTCGCCCTCGGTGGCGGCGCGATCGATGGTGGGCGCCGCCTGGCGGGCCCGCAGATCGGCGATGTCGAGGGAGACGGCCATCGCTCAGACCTCGTCGTAGACGACTTCGAGGGACGGCTTGGACACGCGGGCGACGCCGCACATGTCCTCGTGGGTCGCAGGCACCAGCACCACGTCGCGGCCGGTGACGTCGCTGGAGAACAGGCCGAGCAGCCCATCCTGTGTCAGCGGGGTCGGCCGGTGCGGCGCGGCGTCGGCGACGTTGGCGGCCAGATCCGAGAACAGGCTGCCCCAGCGGCTCTCCGGCCGGCCGATGATCTCGTAATTCGCGCTCTTGCGGCGGATATCGTCGTCGGCCGGGATCGAGGCGAGGACCGGGATGCCGGCGGCATCCGCGAAGGCCTGCGCCTCGCCGGTGCCGTCATCCTTGTTGATCACGAGGCCGCCGACGCCGACATTGCCGCCGAGCTTGCGGAAATACTCCACCGCCGAGCAGACGTTGTTGGCGACGTAGAGCGATTGCAGGTCGTTCGAGCCGACGACGATGACCTTCTGGCACATGTCCCGGGCGATCGGCAGGCCGAAGCCGCCGCAGACCACGTCGCCCAGGAAGTCGAGCAGGACGAAGTCGAAGCCCCATTCGTGGAAGCCGAGCTTCTCGAGGAGCTCGAAGCCGTGGATGATGCCGCGGCCGCCGCAGCCGCGCCCGACCTCCGGGCCGCCGAGTTCCATGGCGTAGACGCCGTCGCGCTTGAAGCAGACGTCGCCGATGGCGACCGCCTCGCCGGCCAGCTTCTTCTTGGTCGAGGTCTCGATGATGGTCGGGCAGGCCTTGCCGCCGAACAGCAGCGAGGTGGTATCGCTCTTCGGATCGCAACCGATGAGCAGGACCTTCTTGCCCTGCTGGGCCATCATGTAGCTGAGATTGGCGAGCGTGAACGACTTGCCGATGCCGCCCTTGCCGTAGATCGCGATGATCTGGGTCTCTTTCTTGGCCTGGCTCGTCGCGACGGGATCCGGTTCGACCGCGGCCTCGGCGCGGAGCTGCGCGGCTTGGGACAGGGCGGCCTTGTTGAGCTGAACGTTCACGCGGCGTCCCTCCAATCGAGGATCATCTTCAGGCAGGCCGGATCCGCGAATGCGGTGCGGTAGGCGTCCTGGGCTCGACCCGCGGGAAGACGGTGGGTGATCAGTCCGTCGAGAGACAGGCGTCCGCCTTCGATCAGCTTCGTCACCGCCGCGGTGTCCTCAGGACGGAACTCGGCGGAGATCCGGATGCGCGCCTCGCGCATGAAGGCGGGCGGGAAGGCGAAGCTCAGGGGAGCCTCGTAAAAGCCGGCCAGGACGATCTCGCCGCCGGGCGCCAGCCGGGCGATCAGATCGTCGAGGCCGGCGGCGTTGCCGCTGACGTCGGTGATCGTGGCGTAGTCGCGGCGCGGGTCGGCGTCGGGCGCCACGACCGCGTAGCCATGGTCTCCCGTGGCCCGGGCCGGATCCGTCTCCCAGACCGTCGGCTCCGCGCCGGCCGCCAGGGTCAGGCGGGCGAGCAGCCGTCCGAGGACGCCGTGCCCGACGATGAGCGGGGTCGCCCCGGGCCGGATTCCGCCGAGGGCGCGATAGGCCGTCGCCGCCAGGGCCAGGAGGCAGGCCCGGTCGCCCAGCGACGCGTCCACCGGCACGAGCCGGGCGGCCGGCGCCACCAAATGAGAGGCCGCGCCGCCGAACAGGCCGCGGACGGAACCGAAGCAGCGTGCCCCTGGAACGTAGACGGTCTGGCCGACCCGAACCGAGGTATCGGCGCCGGCCTCAATGACGGTCCCGACGGATTCGTAGCCGGGTACGAGCGGATATCCCATCCCGGGAAAGGGCGGCATGCGGCCCGACCAGAGCAGGCGCTCGGTGCCGGTGCTGATCCCGCTCCAGGAAATGGCCACCACGGCATCGGCATCGCCGGGCGGCGTCAGAGCCAAGCGCTGAACCGAAAGGTGCTCCGGGTTTTCCAGAATGACGGCCAGAGCGTCCATGGCTGGAATCGTCCACCCTTTGCCTTGCGACTCTCTCTGATGCGAAGCCGCTAAGTGTCATCCTAGATAGACACAGGCCAGCGTCAAGTGACACTTACTTGAGACGGCCTGTTTTTTGGGCTTTCAGAACTCGGGTGAGCAGCGGGCGTCGGGTCGGATGTTCATGCGTCACGGCGAATCCTGCCGTCCGGAGCATCGCGCGGAGCTCCTCCGCACGGCGCGGGCGCCCGGATCCCATCGCCAGGAGATAGAAGCCGAAATAGGCGTCCCCGACCGGTTCCGCGCCCGGCGTTCCGGCCATGGGTTCCGCGAGCAGAAGCGTTCCGCCCGGCGGCAGAGCCGCGTGGGCCGCTCGGAGCAACGCCAGGGCGGGCTCGTCGTCGTGGTCGTGGACGATCCGAACGAGGGAGATCGTGTCGGCGCCGGTCGGCAGGCCCCCGTGGAAATCGCCGCCGCGGCAGGCGATCCGGCCTTCGAGGCCGGCCTGGGCCAAGCGGCTGGCGGCGCGCTCGGCCACGGCGGGGAGATCGAACAGGGTCAGGCGCGGCGTCGCGTGCCGTCCTGCCACCGCTTGCAGGAAGGCGCCCTCCCCGCCTCCGACATCCATCAGGTGCCGGACCCCTGACAGGTCGCAGGCATCGAGCACGTCCTCCGCGATCAGCGCCTGCGAGGCGCCCATCAGGCCGCTGTAGGGGGCCACCGTCTGCGCATCGCCCGAGAGGCCGGAGGCATAGGGCCAGTAGCGCGCGAGTCCGGTCGGCGGGGCCTGGCCGCGAAGCAGGGCCACCGGATCTGCAAGGTCTGCGTAGAGCAGCGCGTGATGCTCGATCATCGCGGCGATCCCAGGATTGCCGACGAGAGCGGCGCCGAGATCGGCCAGCCCGAACCGCTCACCCGACAGGGCGCGGACAAGCCCGAGGGATTCCGCGGCCCGAAGAAGGCGCTGGGTGTTGTCCGGCGGCAGGTCGAGCCGGCGAGCGAGGGCTTCGATCGTCAGGGGGCCTTCGGCCAGGATCGCGAACAGGTCGAGGCGGACGCAGGCAGTCAGAACCTGCGCGTAGACGAAGCCCGCGCAGAGATCGAAGAGGGCGCGCGTGTTCCGGCGGGCGATGCCCCGCGTGAGGGGGAAGCCCGCCGCCCAGCGCTGGAAGCGGGGGCTCGCGACCAGGCGGCTGCGCCAGGCGTTCCATCGATCCGTCCAGGCGGACGGGACGGACGCCGCCGCACCGATGCCGGAGAGCGATCGGCCGGTCAGGCCGTCACCGCCCGCAGGCTCGCGGGCAGGAACAGCCGCGCCTGCGCCTCGATCTCGGCGGTCAGCGCGGCCATGCCCGGGCAGGCCGGAATCGCCGCCACGGCCTCGCGCGTCAGTCTCGACAGCCGATCCAGCGCGCCGCCGGTGCCCAGAAGCGCCGCAGCGTTGGGCCGCCCCAGAGTTGCGTCGCGCCCGGCAGGCTTGCCGATCTCCTCCTGGCGGCAGGCGACGTCACGCAGGTCGTCGGCGACCTGATAGGCCTCGCCGAGGCACTCGCCGAGGCGGCGCCAGGGCTCCGAATCCGCTCCCGCCGCGGCGGCGCCGGCGACGGTGGCGGCGGCGAACAGGGCCCCGGTCTTCGCCTGCTGGTAGTCGCTGAGGCTGATATGGGCCTCCGATTCCCAGGCTTGCCCTGCGGCGATGCCCGACGGCGACCCGGCGGCGCGACCGAGGAGGCCCACGAGCCGTCCCAGGCGCGCGGGATGGGAGCCGGCGGACCGGGCCAGTGTCTCGAAGGCAAGGACGATCAGGGCGTCGCCGGTCAGGACGGCGATGGGCTCGCCGAAAGCGACATGGACGGAGGGCTTCTGCCGCCGCATCGGCGCATCGTCGAAGCACGGCAGGTCGTCATGGACCAGGGAGGCGCAGTGCAGAAGCTCGATGGCTGCGGCCGCCGCTTCTGAGCCGGCCGGGTCGTCATCACCGCAGGCGCGGGCGACCGACAGGCACAGCCGCGGCCGGATCCGATGCCCGCCCGGGAACACCGCGTAACGGAGCGCCTCCGCCAGAAGGGGCGGCGCGCCCGGCGCCTCCGCGTGAGCAACGGCGCGATCCAGCGCCATCTCGATCCGCCGACCGGACTCCATCGCGTTGCCTCCCGTGTTGTGTGCGGTTGTCAGCAACAAGTGTCATTTCTTATTGACACTTTGGCGCCGGCAGATCAATCCCGTTTCCGGGGGAGAAGGTGGAGCGACCGTGGCGCAGGAGCGCGTCGTCGTGATCGGAGCGGGGATCGGTGGTCTCGCCGCGGCCGTGCGGCTCGCTCATGCCGGATTCCACACTACGGTCCTCGAGCGGGCGCAGCAGCCCGGCGGAAAGATGCGCGCCATCCCCGTCGGAGACCGCGCCATCGAGGCCGGCCCGACCGTCTTCACGATGCGCTGGGTCTTCGAGGAGCTGTTCGCGGAATGCGGTGCAGAGCTCGGGGACCGGATCTCCCTGGCGCCGGCTCGGCTCCTCGCCCGGCATGCCTGGAGCCGGGACGAGCGCCTCGACCTGTTCGCCGACATCGAGGCGTCCGCCGACGCCGTCGCGGCCTTCGCGGGACGGCGTGAGGCGGACGGCTATCGGCGCTTCTGCGCCCGCTCGGCGGAGGTCTACCGCACTCTCGAAGGGCCGTTCATCCGCGAGGGCCGGACCGGCCCCGCCGGCCTCGCGCAAAGGGTCGGCCTGTCGGGCCTCGGCGACCTCTGGCGGATCCAGCCCTTCACCACGCTCCAGTCTGCGCTGGGCAGCTACTTCCGCGATCCCCGGCTGCTCCAGCTGTTCGGACGCTACGCCACCTATTGCGGCGCCTCGCCCTACACCGCGCCGGCGACGCTGATGCTCGTCGCCCATGTCGAGCAGGCCGGAATCTGGACCGTTTCGGGCGGCCTCAGCGGCCTCGCGCGGGCCGTGGCCGATCTCGCCGAGGAGCGGGGCGCGGCCTTCCGCTACGCTGCGGAGGCCGAGCGGATCCTCACCGCGGGCGGTCGGGTCGTCGGCGTGCGCCTGGCCGACGGCACGACGGTTCCGGCCGACCGCGTCGTCTGCAATGCCGATTGCGCCGCCCTCGGCGCGGGCCTGTTCGGACCGGACGCCGCCGTCGCCGGCGAGCGGCTCGCGCCCGGCGAGCGCTCGCTGTCCGCCGTCACATTCTGCGCGGAGGCGGTGCCTTCCGGCTTCCCGCTGGCGCACCACACGGTCTTCTTCTCCCGCGATTACCGGGCCGAGTTCGACACGATCCTGCGAGACCGTCGCCTGCCCGACGATCCCACGGTCTACGTCTGTGCCCAGGACCGGGACGCGGCGGGGACCGCGCCGCAGGGGCCCGAGCGCCTGCTCATGCTCGTCAACGCACCGGCGGATGGCCGGGAGCGACCGCTCACGCCGTCGGAGACCCAGAGATGCGAGACGACCCTGATCCGCCGGTTGGAGGCCTGCGGGCTCACCCTGACCTTCGCGTCGTCGGCGGTGACCACGACGCCACGGGATTTCGACGCCCTCTTTCCCGGGACGGGCGGAGCGCTCTACGGGCGGGCGGCGCAGGGATGGGCGACGACCTTCAAGCGCGCGGGCGCCCGGACGGCGCTGCCGGGCCTCTATCTGGCGGGGGGCTCGATCCATCCCGGCCCGGGCGTGCCGATGGCCGCGCAATCGGGTCGGCTGGCAGCGGCGGCGATCCTGGAGGACCGCGATTCGATGGCCCGGTCGCGCGGGGCGGCTACGCGTGGTGGTACGTCGATGCGGTGAGCGACGATGGCCGTCACGGCCTCACGATCATCGCGTTCATCGGAAGCGTGTTCTCGCCCTACTACGCGTGGAGCGCCGAGAAGGACCCCTTCGCCCATTGCGCCATGAATGTGGTCCTCTACGGCGATCGCGGCCGCTTCGCGATGACCGAGCGGCGCGCCGCCAGCCTGTCGCGCGGCCCCGATCACATCGCCATCGGCCCGAGCGCGATGCACTGGGATGGCACGGCGCTGACCGTTCGCATCGACGAGCGCGGGGCGCCGCTGCCCCATCGACTCCGCGGCACCGTCCGTCTCGAGCCGCGCGGTTTCACGGCGGGCCCGTTCCATCTCGACAGGGCGGGCCGCCACCGCTGGTGGCCGATGGCGCCGTCCTCCCGGGTCGAGGTGGATTTCGACCAGCCGGATCTGCGCTGGAGTGGCGGAGGCTACTTCGACACGAATGACGGCGACGAACCGCTGGAGGCCGCCTTCTCCCGGTGGACGTGGTGCCGGGCGGACCTGCCGGACGGCGCCGCGATCCTGTACGACGTCCACCATCGCGACGGCGGCGGACAGAATCTGTCGCTCCGGTTCTCCGCCGACGGCAGCCGCCGCGAGATACGGCCGCCGCCCGCGGCGTCGCTGCCGGCGACCGGGTTCTGGCGGATGCCGCGCGAGACCCGCAGCGATGACGGGCGGTCGCGGGTGCTCGCGACCTACGAGGACACGCCGTTCTACGCCCGCTCGCTCCTCGCCTCGACGCTGGGCGGCGAGCCGGTGCGGGCCATGCACGAGAGCCTGTCGCTCGACCGGTTCCGCAACCCGCTGGTGCGGCTCATGCTGCCCTTCCGGATTCCCCGGCCGCTGGCCCCGTGAGGGCCTGGATGTCGACGCCGCCCCTCCCGGTTCGGTGCCGACCTTCGAAGACCGTCCAGGGCCGGATGCGGTGGGCAATGCAGGCGAGCGTTGCGACGCTCAGCACGAATCCGAGGGGAAAGCCGGTCAGCCCCGCCACCTCCCGCGTGACCGCGAAGAGCGGCGCACAGCAGATCAGGACGCGTTCGTGCGGTCGCAATCCGCCCGCCCGGTGCGCGGCGAGGGCCAGCAGGAGCGTGGCCGGGACGACGGGCGCCAGATCGTAGACCGGCAGATACGGCGACAGCATCGGCGCTGCGGCGACGAGCGCCGCCGCGCGCAGCGCCGCGTCGGTGGGGCGGCACCAGGCGCGGCAGGCCACCCCGAGGGCCAGTGCGGCGACGAGCACCTGCGCGATCCAGGCTGTGGCCATCGCGCCGCCGACCAAGCGCACGGCCCCGAACGCGCTGGCATTGAGGTCGAGGCCCGCGGCGGCGTTCTGCAGGATGATCCGATTCGTGTCTCCGAGCGTGCCGAAGAAGCCGCTCCAGGGCGCCGTGCCGAAGAGGGCCAGCGATGCGAGGCAGAGGACCAGCACCGTGGCGAGGCAGGCCGCCAGACAATCCCGCCGCCCGGTCGCCAGCAGGAGCACGGGCGCCAGCGCCGCGAAATGCGGCTTGTAGGCCAGCAGGCCGAAGCAGAGCCCGGCCAGCCAGGGGCGCCGGTCCACGAGCACCGCGCCGAGGGTCAGAAGCGACGCCGTGAACAGAGCGTTCTGGCCGTAGGCGAGGTTGCTCAGGACCAAGGGATGCGCGAGCGCGACGAAAGCCACATCCATCCGGCCGGCTGCCACGCGCATCGTCAGCGCGAACAGGGCGACCGAGAGTGCAATCCAGAGCAGATAGGCCGGCTGCGGTTCCATGAGCGCCATGGCGGCCGCCGGCAGGAGGAACACCGGCGGGTAGTGCCAGGCGAAGCGGCAATCCTGCCCGAAGGCGGCCTTCATGTTCGCCAGATGCACCGGCAGATCGTAGGGCTCGCCGCCCCGGCCCTCCAGAGCGGAACGGCCCGCCGTCCAGACCTGAGCGAAATCGTTTCCGAGCGGATCGCCGTACCAGTTCCGCCGCGGCTCCGGGCCGGTCCCGTAGACCAGCAGGACCAGGGCGAGGCCGAACGGGACCAGCACACGGGCCGCGCGCATGGCAAAGGCGGACAGTCGGGCGTCGCTGCTCACGAGATCCGCGAGGTCGGCCCATAAGGCAGGCAAACGTGCGGTCGCGGGGCCCGGCGCGCGGGACTGGGGAGGCGCAGGCATCGGGCGATTTCGGTATCCGGACTTGGCGGAAGCTTAGGTTCCCGCGGTTTGAAGCCCGTTAACAGCGCTGTTTGCGGCCCGGCCCGGCTTGTGCGAGAGGGCGGCGGCTGCGATCCTTGCGCCGTCAACCGGGGCGGTCACCTTGATGCGACTGGACGAGGCGTCTTCGGCCCCGCGCGTCCTGATTTACAGCCACGACACCTTCGGGCTGGGGCATCTGCGCCGCTCGCGGGCGATCGCCAACGCGATCGTGGCGTGCAACCGCGGCGCTCAAGCGATGATCGTCTCGGGCTCGCCGGTGGTTGATCGCTTCGCCTTTGCGCCGGGCGTCCGGACCGTCCGGCTGCCGCCGGTGACCAAGTTCGCGGATGGCAATTATGCCAGCCTCGACGCGGCGACCCCCCTCGCCCGCACGGTCGAGCAGCGGTCGGCGATCATCGCCCAGGCCTGCGGAACCTTCCGCCCCGACCTGATCATCGTCGACAAGGAACCGGCTGGCTTCCACGGCGAGTTGCTGCCGGTGCTGGAAGGCGCCGCCGACCGCGACATCCGCCTGGTCCTCGGACTGCGCGACGTCCTCGACGACGCCGATCGTCTCGTGCCCGAATGGGAGCGCAAGGGGGCGATCGAGACGATGGTGCAGTTCTACGACGAGATCTGGGTCTATGGGCTGAGCCGCATCCATCAGCCCCTCGCGGCGCTGCCGATGGATCCCGAGATCGCCGCGCGCATCGACGCGCGCCTGATCTATACCGGCTATCTGCGCCGGGACCTCCCGGAGCGCCGCGCCGACCGCGAGGAGCCGGCCATCGCCGACGGCCCGTTCATTCTGGTCACGCCGGGCGGCGGCGGCGATGGTGCCGCCCTGATCGACTGGGTGATCGCCGCCTACGAGGCCGATCCGGCGATCCCTTTGCCCGCCCTGATTGCCTTCGGTCCCTTCCTCGATACCGCCACCCGCGACGGTTTCGCGGCGCGCATCCGCGCGCTCGGCGGAAAGATCGCCGCGATCACCTTCGACAGCGAGATCGAGTTCCTGTTGCGCAAGGCCGCCGGCATCGTCGCCATGGGGGGCTACAACACCTTCTGCGAGATTCTGTCCTTCGACCGTCGCGCAATCCTCGTGCCCCGGACCGAGCCGCGGCGGGAGCAGGCGATCCGGGCGCTCGCGGCCGAGCGGCTTGGCCTCGCGCGGGTCCTGATGGAGGCCGAGGGCCGGACGCCCGGGCGCATGGCGGCCGCGCTCCGCGACCTGCCGGAGCAGGATCCGCCGTCGCGGGTGCTGGTGCCGGGTCTGCTCGACGGCCTCGACGCGGTCGCCCGCCGCGTGCGGGCGCTGACGGCGCGCGGCAGCGCGGACGAAGAGGCTCGCCCGTGCCTGCAGGCCTATTCGTGAGCGCCAAACGGGTCGCCGTGGTGCTGAAGGGCTATCCGCGGCTCTCCGAGACCTTCATCGCGCAGGAGCTGCTCGCCTTGGAGCGGCGCGGTCTGTCCCTGGAGATCTGGTCCCTGCGCCGCCCGACCGACCGGGCGCGCCATCCGATGCACGGGCAGATCCGAGCCGAGGCCGCCTACCTGCCCGAATATCTGCGCGATGCGCCGCTGCGTGTGCTCCGCGGACTCGGTGCGGCGCTCCGGCGGCGGAACCTCCCGGCGCTTCTCGCGCTGTTCGTCCGCGATTTCCGGCGCGACCCGACGGCGTCGCGGCTGCGCCGCCTCGGGCAGGCCCTGGTCCTCGCCCGGGAACTGCCGGCCGACATCGCCCATATCCATGTGCATTTTCTGCATACGCCGGCCAGCGTCGCCCGCTACGCCGCGCTGCTCACCGCGCGCCGGTGGAGCTTCTCGGCGCATGCCAAGGATATCTGGACGACGCCGGACTGGGAGCTGACCGAGAAGCTACGCGACGCCGCTTGGGGTGTGACCTGTACCCGCGACGGGCTTGCACGTCTGGACGCGCTCGCGCCCGGCCGGACGCTGCTCGCCTACCACGGGCTCGACCTCAGCCGCTTTCCGATCCCGCCGCCGCATGAAACGCGCGACGGCACGGATCCGGCCCGGCCGCTCCGGCTCCTCTGCGTCGGACGGCTCGTCGCCAAGAAGGGACACGACGATCTGATCGACGCCCTGGCCACCCTGCCCGCAGGCCTGCATTGGCAGCTCGACCTGATCGGCGGCGGAGAGCTGCGCGCTGCCCTGGAGGCGCGGGTTGGCACCTGTGGCCTCGCTGAGCGGATCCGCTTCCGGGGCGCCCTGGCGCAGCCTGCGGTGATCGAGGCCATGCGCGCGGCCGACCTGTTCGTCCTGCCGACGAAGCCGGCCCCGGGCGGCGACCGCGACGGATTGCCGAACGTGCTGATGGAGGCGGCAAGCCAAGCGTTGCCGATTCTGGCGACCGCATTCGCCGGCACGCCGGAATTCATCACCGATGGCACGCACGGGGTCCTGGTCCCGCCGGGCGACCCGGCGGTGCTGGCGGCGGCGCTGATCCGTCTCGCCGACGATCCGGGCCTCCGCCGGAGGCTGGGCGAGGCCGCCCGGGCGCGGCTTGTGCGAGACTTCTCCGAGGAGGCCGCGATCGCGCTGATCGCCGGCCGGCTGCGTGCCTCCGCGGGTCTGTCGTCGGACGTGGCCGCACACGAATCGGAGCTGCCCGCGTGCGCGTCCTGATCGCGGTGACGCATCTCTTGGGCGCGGGGCATCTCACCCGCGCCGCCGCCCTCGCCCGCGCCTTCGCGGCGGCCGGTCACGAGACACTGCTGGTCTCAGGGGGCGTTCCGGCGCCGATGGTCCGCCGCGACGGCCTGCGCCTCGTTCAGCTGCCGCCGCTACGGATCGCCGGCACGGAGTTCTCGACGCTGCTGGAGCCCGACGGCCGTCCGGCCGAGTCGGCGCTGCTGGCACGCCGAAGCGCCCTGATGATCGAGACCGTGACGGCCTTCGGACCGGATGCCGTCATCACCGAGCTGTTCCCCTTCGGCCGGCGCGCCCTGGCACACGAGTTCCTGGCTCTGGTGGATGCCGCTCGTGCAGGTCGGCCGCGCCCGCTCGTCCTCGCATCCGTCCGCGACATTCTCGTCGCCTCGACGAAGCCCGCGCGCATCGCCGAGGCGCACGCACGCGTGGCGGACCTCTACGACGCCGTTCTGGTACACGGCGATCCAGCTCTCGTGCCCCTCGATGCCTCCTGGCCCGTCGATGCGGCCACCGCCGCGAAAGTCCGGTACACCGGCTACGTGGACGAGGGCACGGTCGCTCCGCCGGCAATCCGTCGCGCCGGCGTGCTGGTCGCCGCCGGATCCGGGCCGGCCGGGCTGGTTCTGCTCGGCGCTGCCGCCGAGGCGGCCCGGCAGCGGCCGGATCTCGGCTGGCGGATCCTCGCCGGCCACGGCGTGCCCGAGGCGGCGCTGTCCGGGATCGGCCGCGATCTTCCTCCAGGCGTCCTCGGCCGTGCCCGGCCCGACTACCGCGCCCTCCTGGCCGGGGCCGCCGTCTCTGTGAGCCAGTGCGGCTACAACACGGCCATCGATCTCCTCGCCACGGGCACGCCCGCCGTGCTGGTGCCGTTCGAGGCCGGCGTCGAGACCGAGCAACGCCTGCGCGCCGCGTGCCTCGCCGCCCGCGGTCTCGCCCGTGTGCTGCCGGAATCGGAGTTGACGGCCCAAACCCTGGTCCAGGCCGTCGAGGCCCAGGCGGCTGCACCCGTCCCCGGTCCGCACGGCATCGACATCGCCGGCGCCCGGCGCACGGTGGAACTGGTCGAGAGCCTGCACGGCGTCGGTCCGGCGCGGCGCGGATCCGTTCCCCCGACGGATCCGGCCTTCGCGGTCATCGATCGCGCCCTGGATTCCGTGGCCGCCCGCGGCGGGCGTGTTCCGCTGTTCTGGCGCGACGACGATGCGATCGCGGCGAGCCCGGAGCTCGATCGGCTCGTGGGGCTTGCGGAGGCGCACGGCATCCCGCTGCTCCTCGCGGCGATTCCGTCCGGGATCGAGCCGTCGCTCAAACGGCGCCTCGAAACGGCTCCGGGCGTGAGGGTCGCCATTCATGGCCTCGCCCACAGCAACCACGCGCCCCCCGGCGAGAAGCCGGCGGAGTTCGGTGCGCACCGGCCCCTCGATATCCGGATCGCGGAGGCCGCGGCCGGCTTGAGGATCGCCCGCGCGCGGCTGGCGGAGGCCACGGTGCTGCCGGTCTTCGTCCCACCCTGGAACCGCCTCGCGCCGGATCTCGCCGCCGCCCTGCCTGATCTCGGCTATTGCGGCCTCTCGGCCGTACCCGGCCCACCGGTTCCGGGTCTGCGCCGGCTCGACGCCACGCTTGACCCGATCGACTGGCGGGGCACCCGGTCCCTGCGCGATCCGGAGGCGCTGCTGACCGGCGTCGCCGACGCCATCGTCCGTGCGCCGGAGCAGCCGGTCGGTCTGCTGACCCACCATCGCGTCCATGACGACGCCCTCTGGAGCTTCGTCGCGGCGCTGATCGCGCACCTCGTCCGGCACCCGGCGATACAGCTGCTGGATCTTCGCGAGCACTTCGGCGTCGCCGCGATGGACATGGGCCTCAAGGCGTCTAAGTCTCGGGTCTCACAGATCGCGAGGACGGGTTGAGCCCGCTATTGTCCATCCGCGACCTCGCGGTCGCGTTCCGCACGGAGAGCGGCCCGTTCGAGGCGCTGCACGGCCTGTCCCTCGACGTTCACCGCGGCCGGACCCTTGCTCTCGTCGGGGAGTCCGGCTCGGGCAAATCGGTGACCGCCCAGGCGATCCTCCGGATTCTGCCCCCGGCCGCCGCCATCACCCGCGGCCGGATCCTGTTTCGGGATGGCGAAACGGAGACCGACATCGCGCGCCTCCCCGCCGACAGCGAGGCGATGCGGGCGATCCGCGGCCAGCGGATCGCGATGATCTTCCAGGAGCCGATGACCTGCCTGTCTCCGCTCCACACGGTGGGCGATCAGATTGGCGAGGCCCTGCGGATCCATACCGGTGCCGACCGCAAGGAGGCGGATGCCCGAACCGAGGAGGCGCTGGCCCGGGTCGGCTTCCCCGATCCGCACCGCGCCCTGCGGACCTATCCGTTCGAGCTGTCCGGGGGCCTACGCCAGCGGGCCATGATCGCCATGGCGCTCATCCTGAAGCCCGCCCTGCTGGTGGCCGACGAGCCGACCACCGCGCTCGACGTCACAACGCAGGCTCAGATCCTCGCCCTGCTCGCCCGGCTCCAGGAGGAGACCGGGATGGCGATCCTGCTGATCACGCACGATCTCGGCGTGGTGGCCAACATCGCCCACGACGTGGCGGTCCTGTATCGCGGCCGCCTCGTGGAGGCGGGCCCGCGCGACACGGTGATGCGGACGCCGGGCCATGCCTATCTCCGCGCGCTCCTTCACGCGGTGCCCCGCTTCGACATGCAACCCGGCGAGCGCCTGACGCCGATCCGCCCCGCGCGGGCCGAGATACCGCCCGGGCAGAAGCCCGCGCCGCTGCCGGGGCCGCTCCTCCAGGTCGAGGGCGTCAGCAAGAGCTTCACCCTGCGCGCGGGACGGATGTGGCAGAAGCCGCGGACCGTCCATGCGGTCTCGGACGTCTCGCTCAGCCTCGCGGGCGGCCAGACGCTCGGGCTCGTCGGCGAGTCCGGATCGGGCAAAACCACCGTCTCGAAGATGATCATGCGGGCGCTGCGGCCGGATGCCGGGCGGATCCTGTTCGACGACGGTAGCGGCCCCCGGGACGTCCACGCCTTGAGCGGCGATGCGTTGTTCGCCTATCGCCGCACGGTCCAGTTCGTGTTCCAGGACCCCTACGCGTCCCTGGATCCGCGCATGACCGTGCGCCAGATCCTGTCCGAGCCGATGGAGATCCACGGCGTCCCGGCAGGAGAGCGACGGGAGCGCTGTCGTGCCCTGATGGCGATGGTCGGTCTGGAGTCGAGCGGTCTCGGCCGCTACCCGCACGCCTTCTCGGGCGGCCAGCGGCAGCGCATCGGCATCGCCCGGGCCCTCGCCCCGAAGCCGCGGCTGCTGGTGCTCGACGAGCCGGTCTCGGCCCTCGACGTCTCGGTCCAGGCCCAGATCCTGAACCTGCTCAAGGATCTCCAGGCGGCGCTGGGTCTCTCCTACCTCATCGTCTCCCACAATCTGGCAGTGATCGACTACATGGCTGATACCATCAGCGTGATGTGCCGGGGGCGCATCGTCGAAGAGGCGCCCCGCGCCGCCCTGTTCCGCCGGCCGGTGCATCCCTATACGCAGGCGCTGCTCGCGGCCGTGCCGGATCCGAGCCTCGACCATCCGCTCGATTTCGCGGCGGTCGCGGGCGACCAGAACGATCCGATGCGCTGGGAGGAGCCTTTTCGCCTGGCCCCCGACGAGGCCGGGGCGATGCGCGCGGTCGAGAGCGGCCACCGGGTGCGCTTCGGCGCCGCCCACGCGGTCGAGGCCGCGTGATGCAGGCCCGGCCACCCGTGATGCTGGAGCGCCTGCGCCGCAAGGTGCTGTCGCCGCTCTTCGACCGCCTGGGCTACGACCTCGTCCCGGCGGCCCCCGACTGGAGCCACCGGCCGACGTCACCGCGCGAGGTGGCGACGCTGCTCGAATCGGCCGCCGCCATCCTGGAACGGGATCTCGCCGCCGCCGGCCTGGTTCCGGATGGCGACGTCCTCGAACAGGTCCAGGCGTTCTGGGCGCTGATCCCCACCGCGCCCGTCCGCCAGCGCCGGGGCGGGAGCGGCTTCAACGGCGCGTTGCAGCTCTACATCGCGATGCGGGCGCTGAAGCCGGATTTCGTGGTCGAATCCGGCGTGTTCCGCGGCCTCACCACCTGGGTCATCCGGCAGGCCCGCCCGCAGGCACAGATCTTCTGCCACGATCCCGACCTGTCGGGCCTCCAGTACCGCGACCGGCAGGCGCGCTACAGCACCGCCGACTGGTCGAAAGCCGACTGGTCCATACTGGACCCGGCGCGGACGGTGGCGTTCTTCGACGACCACGTCGCCCAGGGGCGGCGGGTCGTCGAGGCGCAGGCCCGGGGCCTGACCCGTCTGCTCTTCGACGACGATGCGGCCGGACACCGGATCCACGCCCATGGCGGACCTGCGCATCCGACCATCGCGATGATCACCGGCCCCGAACGCAGCCCGGAGCCGATCCGCTGGACCCGGAACGGCCGCCACTTCGAGCAGCCGGCCGACGATTCTCTTCTCCGGCAGGCTGCAGACCTGATCGTGCGGTCGCATGCCTTCGATGACCTGCACCGGGCCACGGGCTACTCGCCGGCGCGGCTGACCTCGGTGACGCTTCGGGGCAGCCCATGAGCGCCGGGGATTTCCGGGACGACGCCTTCGCCTCCCTCCCGCACCGCGGCAGACGGGACGGCACGGTCTCCCGCCGCGCCCTCCTCGCCGGCCTGGGCGCCACATTGAGCTGGTCGCGCGCGCCGTCATGGGCCTTCGCAGAGACGCCGCCGACGGATGCGCCCGGTCCGCCGACCAAGCCCGCCGTCGCCGACCTCGCCGCCCATGGCCGCCGTCTCGGGACGGCAGGCGGCACGATCCGGACCCTCATCGCGAAGGCCCGGGATGTCCGCTACCTGTCGGTCTACGGCTATACCCGCTTGGTCGGCTACGATGCCGCGCTGAACCTGCGGCCCGACGTGCTGGAACGTGTCGATGTCGAGGGCGGGCGCTTCACCTTCACGCTCCGCCAGGGCCACCGCTGGTCGGACGGCCATCCGTTCACCACGGAGGATTTCCGCTATTACTGGGAGGACGTCGCCAACGAGAAGGCGCTGAATCCCGATGGGCCGCCGGCCTTCTTCCGGGTCGACGGCAAGCTGCCGCAGGTGGAATTCCTCGACCCGGTCACGGTCCGCTACAGCTGGGACCGGCCGAACCCGATGTTCCTGCCCGCCCTGGCGGCGCCGCGGGACCCGCTGATCTACCGGCCGGCGCACTACCTGAAACCGTATCATGCCCGCTATATCGGCAAGGAGGCGGCCGACGCGAAGGCCAAGGCGCTCAAGCTCCGCAGCTGGGCGGCGCTGCACAACCGCCTCGACGACAATTACGAGCTCAACAATCCGGAGTGTCCGACCCTGCAGGGCTGGGTGCCGCGGACCCGCTCGCCGGCCACCCGGTTCCGCTTCGAGCGCAACCGCAGCTACCACCGGGTCGACACGGCCGGCACGCAACTGCCCTATGTCGACACCATCGTGATGGACGTGGCTTCGCAGGGCCTCCTGGTCGCCAAGACCAACGCCGGCGAGGCCGACCTGATGTTTCGCGGCCTGACGATGCCCGATATCCCGAGCCTCAAGGAGGGTGAGGCGGCCCATCGGTACCGCACCAACCTGTGGCCCGTGGCCCGGGGATCGGAGATCGCCCTCTACCCGAATCTCACCACGACGGATCCGGCTTGGCGGCAGCTCAACCGCGACGTGCGCTACCGGCACGCCCTGTCGCTCGCCATCGATCGCCGGACCCTGAACAACACGCTGCTGTTCGGACTGGGCACCGAGGGGAACGATACGATCCTCTCGGACAGCGCCCTCTTCGAGCCGGAGATGCGGACGCTGAACGCCGCCTACGATCCGGCGCAGGCGGCGAAGCTCCTCGATGAACTCGGTCTGACCGGACGCGACGGCGCGGGCACGCGGCTGCTGCCCGGTGGGCGGCCGCTGGAGATCGTGGTGGAGAGCGACGGCGAGGCCGAGATGGTGCTGGACGCGCTGCTCCTCATCACGGAGTTCTGGCGCGAGGTCGGCATCCGGCTGATCACAAAGCCGCAGGAGCGCACCAACCTGCATCGGCGCTCCATCGGCGGCATGACCATCATGGTAGCCGCCCAGGGGCTCGACCTCGCGGTGCCGACCGCGATCATGCCGCCGACCGAGCTGAGCCCTGCCCAGCCGGAGCACTATTCCTGGCCCCTTTGGAGCATGAACGTCGAGAGCCGCGGCAAGAGCGGCGAGCCCTGCGACGTTCCGGAGGTCCAGCGGCTGCTCGACCTCGACCGCCAGTGGCGCGACACCGACGACGCCGCCAAGCAGGCCGCGATCTGGCGCGAGATGCTGACGAATCACGCGCGCAACACCTGGGTGATCGGCACGGTGGCGGGGGCGCTCCAGCCCGTTGTCGGCGCGGATCGCCTGATCAACCTTCCGAAGCGCGCCCTCTATTCCTGGGAACCCACTGCGATGATCGGCGTGCAGCGCCTCGACGAGCTGTTCTGGGAGACCGGCGCCGACACCCGCGCGGAGGTCCGGTGATCCGTCAGATCCTTCGCCGGATCGTCACCATGGCGGTGACGCTGCTGGTCATTTCGGCGCTCGTCTTCATCATCATCAAGCTGCCGCCCGGCGACTACCTGTCCAACCGGATCATGGAGCTGCGCGCCACCGGCGATGCCAGCTCCGTGGCGAAGGCGGAGTTGCTGATCCAGCAATACGGGCTCGACCGCCCGGTCTGGCAGCAATACCTGATGTGGATCGGGGTGATGCCCGGCTCGGTTGGGTTCTCGGGCCTGCTCCAGGGCGATTGGGGCTGGTCGTTCGAGTACGACAAGCCGGTGGCGGATGTCGTCGGCGACGCCCTGTGGTTGACCCTGCTGATCAATCTGACGGCCGTGGTGTTCGTCCACCTCGTCGCGATCCCGGCGGCGATCTATTCGGCGACACACCGGAACACGGTCGGCGACGCCGTCGTGACCCTGCTGGGCTATGTCGGCCTCGCGGTCCCGGGCTTCCTGCTGGCGCTGATCCTGCTCTTCTACGCCAACCGCTGGTTCGGGCTGTCGATCGGCGGCCTCTACGATTCGGCCCTCACCAACCAGCCCTGGACCTGGGAGAAGGTCCGCTCGCTCCTGGCGCATCTCATCGTGCCGACCCTGGTGATCGGACTCGGCGGTACGGCGGCCATGATCCGGCGGATGCGTGCCAACCTGCTGGACGAACTGGCCAAGCCCTACACGGTCACGGCCCGCGCCAAGGGCCTGCCGCCCCTGCAGGCGTTGCTGAAGTATCCGTTCCGGATGTCGCTGAACCCGTTCGTGGCGGATATCGGCAACCTGCTGCCGCACCTCGTCTCGGGTTCGGTTCTGGTCTCTCTGGTGCTCAGCCTGCCGACCGTCGGGCCGCTGCTCCTCGAAGCCCTGCGCAGTCAGGATCAGTTCATGGCCGGCTTCCTCCTGATGTTCGTCGCGGCCTTGACCCTCGTCGGCATGCTGATCTCGGACCTGATCCTGGTCTGGCTCGATCCGCGCATCCGCATGGGCCTGCGATGAACCGGCCCGCCATGAACGACGCGCTCGCCGCATCGGGACATTTCGTCGATCCGGCCCCCTTCGAGCCTGAGGCCAGGGCCGAGAGCCCGGTCGCGACGGCGTCCGCCTGGCGGCTGATCCTGCGTAAGTTCCTGCGCCATCGTCTGGCCGTGGCCTCGGCCCTGATCCTGCTCGCCCTCTACGCGATCGTGCCCTTCGTCGAGCAGCTGGCACCCTACGGCCAGGCCCGCCGCAACGGCGACTACCTCTATGCGCCGCCCCAGGGCGTTCACCTGTTCCATGCGGACCGCTTCGTCGGCCCGTTCGTCTATCCCTACCGGGCCCATCTCGACCTCGACACGTTCCGCCGGGACTACAAGGTCGACGCGTCCGCGCCGCAGCCGTTGCGGTTCTTCTGCCGGGGCGACGGCTACGACTGGCTCGGGCTCGTCCACACCGACTGGCACCTCGTCTGCCCGCCGGAGAACGGGACGCTGTTCCTCCTCGGAACCGACAAGCTCGGGCGCGACCTGTTCTCCCGCATGGTCTACGGGGCCCGGATCTCCCTCACCATCGGCCTTGTCGGCGTGGCGATCTCCTTCACCCTCGGGCTCTTCTTCGGCGGTATCGCGGGCTATTTCGGCGGCGTGGTCGATGCCGGGGTGCAGCGGCTGATCGAGGTGGTCCGGTCCCTGCCCGAGCTGCCGCTCTGGCTCGCCCTGTCGGCGGCCCTGCCGCCGAACTGGAGCCCGCTGCTGATCTTCTTCGGGATCACGGTGATTCTCGGGCTGCTCGACTGGCCCGGGCTCGCCCGGGCGGTGCGCGGCAAGCTGCTGGCGCTGCGCGAGGAGGATTTCGTCCAGGCCGCCGAACTGATGGGCGCCTCGCCCGCCCGGGTGATCGGCCGGCACCTGATCCCGAACTTCATGAGCCACCTGATCGCCTCGGCGACCCTGTCGATCCCGACCATGATCCTCGGCGAGACCGCCCTGTCGTTCCTCGGCCTGGGCCTGAGACCGCCGGTGACCAGCTGGGGCGTGCTGCTCAACGAGGCGCAGAATCTTGCGGCGGTGCAGCTCTACCCTTGGCTGCTCCTGCCGGTCCTGCCCGTGCTGGTGACGGTGTTGGCCTTCAATTTCATGGGCGACGGCCTGCGCGACGCGGCCGATCCCTATCACTGACGGAGGCGGCCGTCCCCGCACGTCCGGACGGGCGTCTCTAAACCCCTAACCCGCGAGCGGCAACGGTGCGATACGTGTCGGTGCGGCGACGCCCTTGCGCTCGAGCAGGCCCGGCGGCGGCACCGGGGCGTCGATGGTGCAGACCACGCCGGTCGGCTCGTAGCTGAGGACGACCTCGCCGGCGAGTTCCCGGGCGAGGCTGCGCTCGATCAGACGCGAGCCGAAGCCGGTCCGCGTCGGCTTCTTCACCGGCGGACCGCCGCGCTCGGACCACCGCAGCGACAGCTGCATGTCCTCCGCGCGCCGGACGGTCCACGAGATCTCGACCACGCCGCCCTCCGCGGAGAGCGCGCCGTACTTCACGGCGTTCGTACCGAGTTCGTGCAGGGCCATGGCGATGGACAGCGCGAGCCGTGGCGGCAGACGCAGGGCCGGTCCCACGACCTGGAACCGCGAGTCCCGGCCGGCGCCGGCCTCCAGAGGCCGGATCGCGTCCGCCACGACCGCGGAGAGTTCCGCGCCCTCCCAGCTCTCCCGCGTGAGGACATCGTGGACCCGCGCCAGGGCCAGGAGGCGCGCCTCGAAAGCGGCGCGTGCCGCATCGGCCTCCGCGCCCTCCAGCCCGCGCAGTGACTGGGCGGCGATCGACTGGACCGTCGCCAGGGTGTTCTTCACCCGGTGGTTCAACTCGTGGATCAGGAGCAGCAGGTGCTCCTCGGCATTCTTTGTGTCGGTGATGTCGATGTTGCAGCCGGTGTAGCCCAGGAAATTCTGTCCGTCGTCCAGCCGCGGGACACCCTCGCACTGGAGCCAGCGCACCGCCCCCGTCCGGTCGATCACCCGGGCCTCCGTGCGGAACGGGATCCGGGCCTCGAAGGCCTCCGCGAAGGCGGTCCGGAAGCCGTCCAGATCATCGGGATGGACGATCTGGTGCCAGCCATCGTCGTTGAACTGGTTGGCCGGCAGCCCGAACAAGTGCTCGAAATGAAGATTGGCGAAGCTGACCGCCCCGGTCTCGTCGGTCATCCAGATCAGGGCCGGCGCCGAATCGGCCATGTGCCGGAAGCGCGCCTCGCTCTCGCTCAGGGCGCTCAGGCCGCGCTTGGTCTCCGCCAGCGCCCGGTCGCGCTCCTCTTCCCGGGTCCGCAGCCGGAGCGAGGCCTCGGACAGCACGACGGCGAGTCGCTGGATCTCGTGCACCGGTGAGGACACCCGCGGGATCGCCTCGCCCCGGGCGAGGGCTGGCCCGGAGGCGGCCAGCAACCGGAGGGGGCGCGAGACCCGCGACCAGAGATTCACCGCCAGGAGCGACGACGTGGCGAGGACCAGCAGGCCGAAACCGGCGAACGCCCAGATCCAGCGCCGCACCCGCGCATCGACGACAGTCTGCGGGATGCTGGTGGCGACCATCCAGCCTGTGAGCCGCGAGCGCGCTTCGATCACCACCACCGGCTTGTGCTGGCGGTCCTGGCCGTCCCAGACGCCGGGCGTCGCCGACTGCACCTGTCGAAGGCTGGCAAGGCGCGGCTTGCCGACCACCGCCTCGGGATCCGGCAGGCGGGCGAGAACGATGCCGGCCCGGTCGCTGATGCCGGTGGTCCAGCCCGGGACGACCTCACGGGACAGGATGCCTTGGAGGCGCGACAGGGGCACCGTGAAGCTCAGGATGTAGCCGACCTCGCCGTCGATCATCACCGGCACGCCCACCGCGTAGGTCGCCTCGCCCGGCATCGGACCCGGCACGTAGCCGCTCACCATCGCCCGTTGCGTGCCCCGGGCGAGGTCCTGATCGAAGGGGAACGCGACGATCGGCATCGGCGCCCCACGGGGAACGCCGGTGTTCACCACCTCCTGACCGTTGGGCCGGCGCAGCAGGACGTCCAGATCGATCGATTCGCGCACGAGACGCGCCTGGGCGTCGAACGCCTCGAAATCGCCCTGCCGGATCCGCGGCGAGGTGGCCAGTGTCTGGAGCACCGAGACCAGACCGGCGGTGTCGCGGTCGAGGGACAGGCCGATGCCGCGCACGTTCTCGCGGGCGTCCTGCTCGAAGCGCGCCCGCTCGGCGGAGGCGTAGCGCATCAGCAGGATGCTGGTGAACAGCAGGCCCGGGCCGATCAGCGCGATCACCAGCGCGATCAGGTAGACCTGCGTCGAGAAGCCGTTCCGCCCGAAGCGATGCAGCCGCCGCGACAGCCACGACCGGCGCGCGGGGATGACCGCCGGGACGCCCGCCCCCTCGGCTTGGTGATCCGGACTCAAGCGGGGTCCGTCCCCGGCCCGCAGTGCCCCGCAGGCGCCTTGCCGTTCCCTCGCCTCATGATCGGTCGATATGGCCGAGATCGCGCGCCGGGTCGAGGTGGTCGCGCACGCGTTGCTTCAGGGTCTTCACGTCCGGGAAGCCGCCGTCCCGCACCCGTTCCCAGAGGAGCGCATCGCCCAGCGTGATGCGGAACAGGCCCCCCGAGGCTGGGACGAGGGCGACCTCGCCGAGATCGTCGCGAAAGGTTGAGAGGAGCTCCTGCGCCATCCAGGCTGCCCGCAGCAGCCAGTTGCACTGGGTGCAGTAGGTGATCGCCACGCGCGGCCGATCCGGCCCCGTCGCGCAGGCCGCCGTCACGTCGCTGCCCTGTCTCGCGCCCGCTGGCCCATCGTGCATGGCCCCACAGCGCACCGGGCCGCGGGCCTTGTCAACCTCGCCGGCGCCCGTGGTGGCGCGCCTGCCGCCGGCGACGGCCGAACCCGCACTCGGCAATCCGGGACGCGGAGGCGCTTCGCCGGCCCGTCTCCGTGCGGCAAAGATCGTCGGCCGCGCTTGACGTCCCGGGCCGCCGCGCTCTAGAACGCCGGCCACCGGGTCGCGGCGCCCTCGGGGGCGAGCGGCTCGGTCGCGTGCGTTGAAACGGCACGCCGGTACGGACGGTTAGCACAGCGGTAGTGCGTTCCCTTCACACGGGAAAGGTCGCAGGTTCGATCCCTGCACCGTCCACCATCCCGCTCCCATCCCCAGACGGTCTGATCCCGCGGACCACCGTGTCGGTTTGCCACCCGAAATGCGCGTGCTAAGGGCGCTCGATCGGTGAACGCATAAGCTTGGACCCGGCCCGATCCGGGTCGCAGGTCACGGGCAGGGGAAGGGCGGGAACAGCCATGAAGGATATCCTCGACAAGCTCGAAGAGCGGCGGGCGCAGGCCCGGCTCGGCGGCGGTGAGAAGCGCGTCGAGGCGCAGCACAAGCGCGGCAAGCTCACGGCGCGCGAGCGGATCGAACTCCTCCTCGACCACGGGTCGTTCGAGGAATTCGACATGTTCGTGCAGCACCGCTCCACCGATTTCGGCATGGAGAAGCAGAAGATCCCGGGCGACGGCGTCGTCACCGGATGGGGCACGATCAACGGCCGCACGGTCTTCCTGTTCTCCAAGGACTTCACGGTGTTCGGCGGCTCCCTGTCGGAGGCGCACGCCCAGAAGATCGTGAAGGTCCAGGACATGGCGCTGAAGATGCGCGCCCCGATCATCGGCATCTTCGACGCCGGCGGCGCCCGCATCCAGGAGGGCGTCGCGGCGCTCGGCGGCTACGGGGAGGTGTTCCGCCGCAACGTCATGGCTTCGGGCGTGATCCCGCAGATCTCGGTGATCATGGGCCCCTGTGCGGGCGGCGACGTCTATTCGCCGGCCATGACCGACTTCATCTTCATGGTCCGCGACACGAGCTACATGTTCGTGACCGGCCCCGACGTGGTGAAGACCGTCACCAATGAGGTCGTCACGGCCGAGGAGCTCGGCGGCGCCAAGGTCCACACCACCAAGTCGTCCATCGCCGACGGCTCGTTCGAGAACGACGTCGAGGCGATCCTGCAGATCCGCCGCCTCCTCGACTTCCTGCCGGCCAACAACACCGACGGCGTGCCGGAGATCACGAGCTTCGACGACGTCAGCCGCATCGATGCATCCCTCGATACGCTGATCCCCGACAATCCGAACAAGCCCTACGATATGGGCGAGTTGATCCGCCGCGTCGTGGATGAGGGCGACTTCTTCGAGATCCAGTCCGCCTACGCCCGCAACATCATCACCGGCTTCGGCCGGATCGAGGGGCGCACCGTCGGCTTCGTGGCGAACCAGCCGCTCGTGCTTGCGGGCGTCCTCGATTCGGACGCCTCGCGGAAGGCCGCGCGGTTCGTGCGCTACTGCGACGCCTTCGATATCCCGATCGTGACCTTCGTGGACGTGCCGGGCTTCCTGCCCGGCACGGCCCAGGAATACGGCGGCCTGATCAAGCACGGCGCAAAGCTGCTCTTCGCCTATTCGCAGGCGACCGTGCCGCTGGTGACGATCATCACCCGGAAGGCCTTCGGCGGCGCCTACGACGTCATGGCCTCCAAGCACGTCGGTGCGGACGTCAACTACGCTTGGCCGACCGCCCAGATCGCCGTGATGGGCGCCAAGGGCGCGGTGGAGATCATCTTCCGCAGCGAGATCGGCGACCCGGAGAAGATCGCGGCCCGCACCGGCGAGTACGAGGACCGCTTCCTGTCACCGTTCGTGGCGGCCGAGCGCGGCTACATCGACGAGGTGATCATGCCGCACTCGACCCGCCGCCGGATCGCCAAGGCCCTCGGCATGCTCCGCACCAAGAAGATGGAACAGCCCTGGAAGAAGCACGACAACATCCCGCTCTGACACGGGCGCGGTGGCCGGCGGCACGCTCCGCCGGCCTCTCAACTGCGGTCGCTGTTCTCGATCACCGCGCACAGGGTCAGCGGACCCTTGTCGGGCGACACCATGGCCGAACAGGTCACCCGAGCGCCGCCGAGATCGACATTGCTGTGGCGCAGCTTGGTCGCGGTGGCCTGGGCCCGGTGCGCGGCCTCCGTGATGACGGAGGCATCGATGCCCGTCACCGCGTGGCCGGCCTTGCCGAACACGTCGAAATAGCGATCCGGCGGAGTGGCGCCCCGATATTGGGCGCCGACCGACGAGTGGTCCGTTCCGCCGCAGGCGAGGGTCAGGGTCATGTCCTCACCGGCCGTGAAGCTGGCATAGTCGCTCCGGCGATCCGTTGTCTTGGCCGCAGTCTCGCCGGTCACCTTGTCGATCAAGGTGTCGCAGGATTGCGCCCGGGCCGTTCCTGAGCCGGCCGCGAGAAGTGTGAAGACGATCAGGGGGAAGAGTGCGCGCATTCCCGCGAGGTAGCGCGACGGCGCGCAAAGGCGAGCCAACCGGCGCTTCGGCGCCTCCGACCCGCCATGGTCCGGATCAGGCGGATTCGCCCCGCCGCGTGTCGAGAGCGGCCCCCGCGCCGGCGAGAAGCCGTCGCTTCAGGCGGGCGATGCCCTCGCGCTGCAACTCACTCGGCGGAGAATGCGCGCCAGCCACCTGGGTCAGCATCGCGATCAACTGCTCCCGCTCGGCCGGTGTCAGCGCGTCGCGCAGCAGCGGAGCCAGCGCGTCGGCGACGTGCGAGAAGGGAAGCCGCGCCTGCGTGTAGCCCCAGGCCCGCTCGAAGGTCGCCGAGATCCGCTCCACCTCCAGGGGCGTCTCCATGTATTCGAGGATCCGCGTCTTCTCGCTGGCGGTGAGGGGGCTGCCCGTACGGACCAGCTGAATCATCAGGATGATCGCGGCCAAGCGGGGATCGCGCACACGCTGCAGCGGCGTTCCGACGAGGTTCTCGAAGGTGGACACGGCGCGGCGCTGGAGCCCCTTCGTGTCCCGGTTGACCTCCTGCAGACCCTTGACGGTCCCGTGCGTCCGCAAGATCCAGAACAGTCCCGCAACGATGATACCGATGAGGCCGAGCAGGATCGGCATGAACGTCCCCAGATCGAATCGATGCGGGACGGTCCCATGCACATCTCGATGTGTCAAATTGCCGCCGAAAGCCTCCGGGCACCGGAATTCATCATCTGATCTAAAGAATTCCGATCGCATGACTTGCGCGCGGCTAGATTGTGCTTCGACGATCCATCGATCGTCTGACAGTCGAGCGGCGGTCCCGCGAATGCCCCGCGTTCAGCTGGCGGCCGTCACCGCGTCCGTCTTGCCGAGTTCGAGGAGGACGATCTCGGGAGGGACGCCCATCCGCACCGGGATGCGGCTCATCCCGAACCCGCCCGAGACGATCATGTGGCGGCCGTCCTGGATGACATGGCCGTAGGAATAGTCGTGTCCCTGCACTTTGCGGATCGCGGGGGCGTGGCCGAACAGGCGAATCTGGCCGCCATGGGTGTGCCCGGCGAGGGTCAGGGAGACGCGGTCGGGCACGGCGACGAAGATGTCGGGCTCGTGCGCCATCAGGATCACGGGTGCCGAATCGGTGATCGGATCGAGCGTTCGCGGCAGGTCGGCCAAGCTGAACGTGTTCCACGCGTCGAAGAAGGGCTGTTGGTCGCCGAGACCGGCGAGCCAGAACGGCCGGCCGTCCTTCACCAGGCGCACCGCACGATTCTCGAGAACCGGGATACCCTGTGCCTCCAGCAGGCGCCTGACCGCGGGCACGCCGCGGCCGTTCCTCTGGACCGTATGGTCGTCCCACCAATCGTGATTGCCGAGGATCGCGTGCGTGCCGAGGGGCGCCTTGAGTTCGGTCATCATCCGGGCGAACTGATCGAGCGGCAGCTTGCGCCACGCGATCCGCCCGGCCGGATAATCGCCGAGCAGAAGCACCAGATCCGATTCGAGCGCGTTGGTCGCTTCGACGATCTGCGCCACCCGGTCGAACGGCATGAACGGCTCGCAGATGTGGAAATCCGCCAGGACCGCCACCCGTAGTTGCAGCGACGGATCCCACCGCGGCAGGGTCGGCGCATAGGATGTCACCACCAGCCGATGCAGCGGCTCGATGTCGAGGGCATAGACGCCGGTGGCGGCGGTGATGCCCGCGCCTGCAGCGAGCCCCGTCAGGACTTGCCGTCGGCTCGGCATGATCAGCATCGCGACAACACCCGTTGGCTCCGAACTACGCCGGTGTCCCGCTAGGAGCGCAGTCCGGCGAAAGCGGGGCAAGACTGGATTTCACGATCGCGCTTTGCCGCTTCGAAACCGCGAGACGGACCATGGCCTGCCGCCCCGCTCGGTTTATAAGGCAGTGTCTCGTCCAGCGAAGTGATCCGGAACCAGATGTTGAACCGCCCCCTGCGCATCGGCACCCGCGGCTCTCCGATGGCGCTCGCGCAGACCGGCATGGTGCGGGACCAAATCGTCGCCGCCAATCCGGGCCTGGAGACCGAGTTGGTGGTCGTGACCACCGTGGCAGACAAGATCCTGGACCGGCCGCTCTCCGAGATCGGCGGCAAAGGGTTGTTCACCAAGGAACTCGAGCAGGCGCTGTTCTCCGGCGAGGTCGACGTCGCCGTGCACTCGATGAAGGACGTGGAGACCTGGCTTCCCGACGGGCTCACCATCGCCTGCATCCTCGAACGTGACGATCCGCGGGACGCATTCCTGTCGCCGCACGCGGACGGTCTGGCCGGGCTGCCGGCGGGCGCGCGGATCGGGACCTCGTCGCTGCGCCGCGGCGCGCAGGTTCTGATGCGGCGGCCCGATCTCCGGGTCGTGCCGCTGCGGGGCAACGCCAACACCCGGATGCGCAAGCTTGAGGCCGGGGAATGCGACGCGACGCTGCTCGCCCTGGCGGGCCTCCAGCGCCTCGGGCTGGAAGACATGGCCCGCAGCGTCCTGTCGGTCGAGGAGATGCTGCCGGCCGTGGCACAGGGGGCACTGGGCATCGAGTGCCGTACGGACGACGCGGTCATCCGCGACCTCCTGGCGCCCATCGCCTGCGCCCGGACCACCATCGCGGTGTCGGCCGAGCGGTCGCTGCTCGCGGAACTCGATGGATCCTGCCGGACGCCGATCGCCGCCCTGGCGCAGATCGACGGGGATGTCCTGCGGATCGACGGCTTGCTGTTCCTGCCCGACGGCAGCCGCCACTGGTCCGCGTCCCGACAGGGGCCCGTGGCGGATGCGGAGCGGATCGGCCAGGAGGCGGGAGCCGCCCTCAAGGCGGCTGCCGGCGACACCTATACCCGTCACCTGCAGTAGAAGACGGGCCGCAGGACCCACCCTCCCGATCGCCCTCACGCAGGCCGGTGCGGATGGCGACCGGCCGCCGCCCTGTGGCGGGGAGCGTGACGTGCTGGAGGGCGAATTTGGGGCCTGACGTCGCCCGTCGCTGACAGAGCCCGGATCCGCCGACGGGCGCTTTCAGCGCCTGGCCAGTCGGCCGGGACCTGTGCGGTGCGGATCGCCTCAGTCCGGCTTGCGATCGCGATCACGCCGGATGCTGCGGCGGACCACGATGAGCTGCCAAATCCCCACCCCGAAAGCCAGGGCGAAGACGAGGCCGATATCGAAAGCCGCGAACAGCCCGTCGCTCACCGATGTCCTCCAGGCCGCAGGTCAGGACGGCGCCGAGCGGCCGAACGTCTCGCGCTCACGCATCCGCTCGATCAGATCGAGGACGTGCACGACCCGGCCGCCGACATCCCACCACGGCCGCAGCGCCGGGCGCCGACGCGTCGGCACGAGCGGTTCGCGCGCGACAGCCTCGATCAGGAAGGCGGCTTCCGGCAGTGAAGGCCCGCCGAGGCCGGCCGCGACCGCGGGCGTGCGGGCTGCGCGGGCGATCAGAACCAGCTTCCGTGCCGTTCCGACCCGGGCGCGGTGCTGGACCGAATCGTAGTCGTGCGCCGCCACCACGCGGCCGATCTCGGAATAGATCAATCCGGCCGCCCGGATCGACGACCGGCAGCCGCGCGGCAGCGCTGCGATTCCGGCCTCCGCGCGGGTATAGAGGACGTCCGCTTCGGCGAGGAGGCGGGCCACCACCTTGGCCAGCGCCGGGCTCGGCCGCGGATCTGCGAGGAATGCCTCCGGATCGAGCCCGGCCGCATCCATCCAGTCCAGCGGCAAATAGAGACGGCCCATCCGGGCATCCTCGCCGACGTCGCGGGCGATGTTGGTGAATTGCATCGCGGCGCCGAGGTCGCAGGCGCGGGCCAGGGCGTCCGGTTCGCGGGTGCCCATGATCAGCGCCATCATGGCACCGACGGAGCCGGCGACACGGGCGGCGTAGGCATGGAGCGCCCCCAGATCGGCGTAGCGCCGGCCTTCGGCGTCCCAGGCAAAGCCTTCGATCAGGGCACGCGGCAGGGCCTCCGGGATCGCGTACGTGGCGACGATCTCCGAGAAGGCCCGGTCGGCGGGAGCGTCGGCGGGTCGCCCGGCATAGGCACGGCCGATGCGTGCCTCGAGGCGGGCCACGGCGTCGCGTCGTCCGGCCGGATCGGCCGCGTCGTCGACGAGGTCGTCCGAGAGTCGGCAGAAGGCGTAGAGGCCGTAGGCCGCCTCGCGGACTTCGGCCGGCAGCAATTGGCCGGCGGCGAAGAAGCTCTTCGAACCGGCCCGGATCGCGACCCGGCAGGCGGTGCGGTCGGCCGCGGCGGCGAATTCAGGCGGTAACGCGGGCATCGGGGACCACGCTGTCGAGAATACGGGCAGAGGAGAGCACGCCCGGCAGGCCCGCACCCGGGTGTGTGCCGGCGCCGACCAGGTAAAGGTTGCGGACGGTGTTCGACCGATTGTGCGGCCGGAACCACGCCGATTGGGTCAGCACCGGCTCCAGACCGAAGCCCGAGCCCCGGTAGCTCAGGAAATCGTCCTGAAAATCCAGAGGGGTCGTCACCTTGGACGTAACGATGGACTCCGACAGGCCGGGCATCACACTCGCCTCCAGCATGGCGGCGATCCGGCGCCGATACGGTTCGGCAAGGGCCTGCCAATCCTGGCCACCCGCGAGATTCGGCACCGGGGCCAGGACGTAGAAGGCGTCGCATCCCGGGGGGGCGAGGCTCGGGTCGGTGGCGGTCGGCCGGTGCAGGTAGAGGCTCGCGTCCTCGGCCAAGACCTTCCGGTCAAAGATGTCGGCCAGCAGGCCGCGGTACCGCGGTCCGAGCAGGATCGTATGATGATCTACCCCCGGATACTGCCGATTGGTGCCGAAATACCAGACGAAGAGCCCCATGGACGAGCGGGCCCGCCGAAACCGGGTGCGGCTCCAGCGCTGCGCTTCCGGCAGCAGACTCGCATGCGTCACGGCCGAGTCGGCGTTGGAGACCACGAGGTCGGCGCCGATCACCTCGCCGCTGGTCAGTACGACACCCGTGGCAGCGCCCTCCTCCACCTGGATGCGCGCGACGTCGACGCCGAGGCGGAGGCGGCCGCCCTGTGTCCGGATCAGACGCACCAAGCCATCGACCAGCTGCCCGGTCCCGCCCATGGCGAAGTGGACGCCCCAACGCCGCTCGAGATCGGCGATCAGGCAATAGATGGCGCTGGCTCGGAACGGGTTGCCGCCGATCAGCAGCGGGTGAAAGCTGAACACCGTGCGCAGCCGCTCGTCGCGGATGAACCGCGCCACCACCTCGTAAACGGAACGGTGTCCGGACAGGCGCAACAGGTCGGGTGCGATCTTGAGCATCGATCCGACACTGCCGAAAGGCACATGACCGAGCTGCTCGAAGCCGATCCGGCAAACGGCCCGGCTGTGAGCCATGAAGCGCTCGTAGCCCGCGACGTCGTCCGGTGCGAAGCGCGCGACCTCGGCGCGCATGCGATCCACGTCGCCGCTGTACGCGAAGGATGTCCCGTCGGCGAAGCGGATCCGGTAGAACGGATCCATCGGCACCAGCGTCACATCGTCCGCGAGCTGGCGACCGGCGAGCTGCCAGAGTTCCTCGAAAAGCTGCGGGGCCGTGACGATCGTCGGACCGGCATCGAAGGTGAAGCCGTCCTGCCGGTGGACCCGGGCACGGCCCCCGGCCTGGGCCAGGCGTTCGAGGACGGTGACGCGGTAGCCCCGCGCACCCAAACGGATCGCGGCGGCGAGACCCCCGAAGCCTGAGCCGACGACGACGGCGTGCGGACGCCCATCGATCGAATGCGCAACCCTGTGGTCGACTGCGAGTGTCAGCATTGGTTGACACTACTGCGGCCTTTCACCGACGCGCAAGGTCGAAGTGCCGTCCGCCGTGCCGGGTCCCAGTCGTTCAGAACTCGCCGGCCAGTCCGGCGCGGACGCCGACGGCGTTGTCGCCGCCATAGGCCATGCCGGCCGTGACCGCGATCGGGACGCAGCAGGTCGGCAAGCGGTGCGCCACCGCAAGGCCGCCCGCCCACTCGCCCCGATAGGTCGCGCCATTCGTTGCCCAGGTGGTCTTGCCCGGCGCGGACGGCATCGGCGCGGTCGCCATCGCGATGGCCATCGCCACGCCCTGCCGGGCCTCCTTGCGGGTCTGGATGGCGTAGCGCTGCACGGAATCGGTCTTGGCCTCCAAAGCGTTGACCTGTCCCTGGACCGAATCGATTCGGTTCCCGAGACCTGCGATCGTCGACGGCCCGTAGGCCGAGGCCGCAAGGTTGCCGCTGGCATCGGTGGTCACGAAGGCCGTCGCTCCGCTCTGAGCGGCAGCGCTTGCCTGAGATGCGACGCCGGCCAGCCGGTAGGTGTTGGCGGAATTGCCGATCGCCACTTGGTTGGCCTGCGTGGTCTTCACGTTGGCGCCGATGGCGATCGTGTTGGCTTGGTTGGCGGCAGCCCCGTTGCCGAGCGCGACGCTGTTGTTTCCGGCGGCCGAAGCGGCCGCGCCGATGGCGGTGGAACCTGTCCCGGTCGCGCCGGCGACGAACCCGAGCGCGGTGCTCCCGGCCCCCGACGCCGCAGATGCCGTACCGATGGCCGTTCCGCCGAGGCCCTGAGCGCTCGCCGCAAAGCCGAGGGCGACGCTGCCGGTATTCGCCGCGCTCGCGCCGGTGCCCACGGCGGTCGATGCCGAACCGGCCGCACTTGAACCGGCGCCCACCGCGAGGGCGTCGGCGCCGACAGCGATCGGGGCGGCCAAGCCGCTGGTGTTGTTGGCGGCGACGCCGGTGATGCTGGACAGCTGTGAGAGCCTCAGGTCGGTGATTACGGTCTGGCCCTGGGACTGCGTGGTGCTCCCTGTGACGATGTAGAGACCCTGATTGGAGCTGGCGGCTGCTCCGCTTCCCGCTGTTCCGCCGGTCCCGCCGCCGGTCACACTTCCGCCGGTTCCGCCGGTGGTTCCAGTTCCGCCAGTTCCGGTTCCGCTCGCCGTCCCGAGGTTGAGACCGGTGCCGAGCAGTCCGTCGCCTGGGCCAGTCGTGCCGACGACCAGACCGGTTCCGAGGACGCCTCCGCTCGTGGTCCCGACGTTGAGGCCGGTCCCGAGGATGCCGGTCCCGGGAGCGGTGGTGCCGAGCGTCACGCCGGTGCCCAGAATGCTACCCGTGGTTGTGTCCAGGGTGCCGCGAAGAAGCTGCGCCTGGACCGGTGTCGTCTGCGCCGTGCAGATCAGGAGGCCGGCGGTGAGCGGGATTGTCGGGGTGATCCACCAGCGGGGGACGGCGAGCCAGGCAGCCCGGGCGCGAGCCGGCACGAGGGTCGAGGGACGCATCTGGAACTCCATTGCTGCGCAGCGGGACGGGGTTCCGAACCGGCCATGCAACTCAGCGATCAGCGAGCGGGAACAGAATGCATCTTCTAGTGGAATGATTAACGCTAACTTTCGGTTGTATTGATATCGGAAGTGCCCGCACAGATAGGTGTTCTCCCGGCGGCCGAGGGGGCACCGGCAGCCGCCTCAGAAAACGCGTGTTTGCGCGGCGATATCCCGACGGAAAGGGGCTATAGGGGCTTGGAAATCCGAGCTTTCGGCAGGGAACGGACGCGTGATGGACGGTCGAGGTCAGACCATTTTCGTGGCGGGCCATCGGGGCATGGTGGGCTCGGCGATCGTGCGTCGGCTGCGTGAGCTGGGCCACGAGCGCATTCTCACGGCCGACCGCCAGAGTCTCGACCTTCTCGATCAGGCGGCGGTCCGTCGCTTCTTCGCCGACAACCGCATCGATCAGGTCTACCTTGCGGCCGCCAAGGTCGGCGGCATCCACGCCAACAACACGTACCCGGCCGAGTTCATCCACGAGAACCTGCTGATCCAGTCGAACCTGATCGACGCCGCGCACACGCACGATGTCGACCGGCTGCTGTTCCTCGGCTCGTCGTGCATCTACCCGAAGCTGGCCCCGCAGCCGATGCGCGAGGACGCGCTCCTGACCGGGCTCCTGGAGCCGACCAACGAGCCCTACGCGATCGCCAAGATCGCCGGGATCAAGATGTGCGAGAGCTACAACCGCCAATACGGGCGGCGCTACCGTAGCGTCATGCCGACGAACCTGTACGGGCCGAACGACAACTTCCATCCCGAGAACGCCCATGTCCTGCCGGCGCTGATGCGCCGCCTGCACGAGGCGAAGGTCGAAGGCCGCCCGTCGGTCACGGTCTGGGGCACCGGCCGGGCGATGCGCGAGTTCCTGCACGTGGACGACATGGCCCGCGCCAGCGTCTTCGTGATGGAGATGGACGACGGGGTCTACGCGGCCAACACGCGGCCGGACCTGTCGCACATCAATGTCGGCACCGGCGAGGATTGCACCATCCGGGAGTTGGCCGAGGCGCTGGCCCAGGTAATCGGCTACGCAGGCCGGCTCGACTTCGACGCCACCAAGCCCGACGGGACGCCGCGCAAGCTGATGGACGTGTCGCGCCTCAGGGCCATGGGCTGGCGGCCGGAGATCGGCCTGGAGGACGGGCTGCGCCAGACCTATGGATGGTTCCTCGAGAACCACGCCTCGATTCGGAGCTGAACGGCCGCGCCGGCGCGGCCGCCTCATCCTTTCACTCCATCGCCACCGACCATCCGCTCGGGGAGGAGACGGTTCATGGCCCATCGGCCACCCGATGACAGCGCCGATGCGCGACGCCGAAAGTTCCTGCAGAGCTTCCAGAACTTCGACGCGAACAGCCGGTTTCCCGCACCGTACGTCCAGTTCGCTGGCAAGCCGCTGACGGTCGCGGGCGGCCAGGATTGGCGCTACGACGCCCTCGGGTATCGCAACGACGTGCATGCGGATACGCGGCCCTCATCCGAGACGCTGCGGGTCTTCGTCGTCGGCGACAGCACCCTGATCGACGGACAGGTCTTCGCCGATACCGTGCCGGGGCGGCTGGAGACCGGGCTGAAGCAGGCCCATGGGGCGGGGGCGCGCGTCTACAATTTCGGCGCCGTCTCGGCCTGCCTGAATCAGATGATCGCCCTGGTCACGACGCGGCTGATGGATCTTCAGCCCGATGTCATCCTGATCGTCGGCGGAGCGACCGACATCTTCCAGCCCTGGAGTTTCGATCCGCGGGCCGGCGTTCCATACAATCACTTCGCCAATGAAAGTCTCTACGATTACTTCTTCGACCCGAGGAAGAGCGCAGAGGACACGGTAGCACTGTCCTATGACGGCCTGCAGGCGATGATCTTCAACCGTCTCGAGAATCTGCGGGCGCTGACGAACTGGCAGTCCGAGATCTGGGAATGGGAGGTCGTGCGGCAGTTCGAGCTGGCGCTCAGGCGGCTCGCGCGGCTCTCTCCCGGCATCGGTGCCCCGGTTCGGTTCCTCCTGCAGCCCACGATCGTCCGCAAGGGCGCGCCCGTCGGCACGGAGGCGGGCACGGCCTCCGACACGTTCCTGGCCTATCTCGACCGCCAATATGCACGTTTCGAGGGTGTTCTCGGCCGGCTGGATACGCAGGATTCAGCCTTTGCGGCCCGGGACCTCAGCCGCCTGTTCGAAGGCGACGCCCGAAACCTTTTCACGGACATCGTTCACGTGACCTCAGAGGGCCGCCAGATGATGGCGGACCGCCTCCAGGCGGAGGTGGCCGAGACCCTCGGGACCGCGACGCCGGCCTGAGCCGTGCGCGAACCGATCGTCTTCATCGGGGATTCGATCACCGAATTGTGGGGCTTCCACCGGGCCGGCACCTTCGAGGCCTACAACCTGATCCCCCGCGGCGGGTCCGGTCAGACGGCCCGCTGGATCACCATGCGGTTTCGGCGCGACCTCGAGGAAACGCGAGCCCGGGGCGTGCATCTTCTGTGCGGTGTGAACGATATCGGCCGCAACGAGGGCTTCTTCGTCCCGGCCGACGAGATCGCCCGAACGCTCGCCGGCATGCTCGACGAGGCCCGTGCCATGGGCGTGAAGGCCTGGATCGGCTCGATCATGCCCGCCGCCAGCATCCCCTGGAATCCGGAGGTGCGCGACGCGCCGGCAATGATCGCGGCGGTCAATGCATGGTTGCGAGACCATGCGCACGAGCACGGCGCGACATTCATCGACTACCATGCGGTGCTGGCGACCGAGACAGGCGGACTCCGGCCCGAATACGGCACCGACGGGCTTCATCTGAGCCCGGCCGGCTACGCCGCCATCGAGCCGCTGATGCTCGCCGCGCTCGGGCGCATCCCGCCGCCGACGCCCGGAGGGGTGGGGCGGGGCGCAGCCAAGGTCCGCCGACGGTGGATCGGTCTTGCGGTGGCGGCGGCAGCGCTCCTCGGTGCTGCCGCCGTTCTGGTTCTCGGCGCCCGCTGATCAGAGCCGGCGCACCGCCCCGTGGGCCGCGCTGGTCGTCAGCATGGCATAGGCACGCAATGCCGTACTCACCTTGCGCTTGCGCGGGGTCGCAGGCTGCCAGCCCGCCGCGTCCTGCGCGATCCGCCGCCGATCCAGCTCCGCCTGATCCACGTCCAGATGAATGCGCCGGTTCGGGATATCGATGGCGATCCGATCGCCGTCGCGCACGAGGCCGATCAGGCCACCCTCGGCGGCCTCCGGCGAGACGTGGCCGATGGACAGGCCCGAGGAGCCGCCGGAGAACCGCCCGTCGGTGACGAGGGCGCAGGCCTTTCCGAGCCCCTTCGATTTCAGGTAGCTCGTCGGATAAAGCATCTCCTGCATGCCGGGGCCGCCGCGGGGCCCCTCGTAGCGGATCAGCACCACCTCGCCAGCCGTGACCTTGCCGTTGAGGATGCCGTCGACGGCCGCGTCTTGGCTCTCGAACACCCGCGCCGTCCCGGTGAAGGTCAGGATCGAGGCATCGACGCCTGCGGTCTTCACGATGCAGCCCTGCTCGGCGAGGTTGCCGTAGAGGACCGCGAGCCCGCCATCCTGCGAATAGGCGTGTGCGGCATCGCGGATGACGCCGCCTTCCCGGTCGAGGTCGAGCTCGTCGAAGCGGGATTCCTGGCTGAAGGCCACCTGGGTCGGCACGCCGCCCGGGGCCGCCCGGTAGAAGGTCTGGACCGACGCGCTCGGCGCGGCGCGCACGTCCCAGCGGGCAAGGGCGTTGCCCAGCGTGCCGGCCGAGACGTTGCCGACCTCGGTGTCGATCAGACCGGCCCGGTCGAGCTCGCCGAGAATCCCCATGATGCCGCCGGCCCGGTGCACGTCCTCCATATGGACGTTGGCCACCGCCGGGGCGACCTTGCACAGCACCGGCACCCGCCGGGACAGCCGGTCGATATCGGCCATGGTGAAGGGCACCTCGCCCTCTTGCGCCGCCGCCAGCAGGTGGAGGACCGTGTTGGTCGAGCCGCCCATGGCGATGTCGAGGGTCATGGCGTTCTCGAACGCCTTGAAGCTCGCCACGGCGCGCGGCAGCACGCCCGCGTCGTCCTGCTCGTAGTGGCGGCGGGCGAGATCGACGATGAGGTGACCGGCCTCCACGAACAGGCGCTTGCGGTCGGCATGGGTGGCGAGCACCGAGCCGTTGCCCGGCAGCGCCAGGCCCAGCGCCTCGGTGAGACAGTTCATGGAATTCGCCGTGAACATGCCCGAACACGATCCGCAGGTCGGGCAGGCCGAGCGCTCGATCACCGCGACATCCTCGTCGGAGATGCGGTCGTCGGCTGCGGCGATCATCGCGTCGACGAGATCGACCTTCCTGGCGATGCCCGGCAGCTGGACCTTGCCGGCCTCCATCGGGCCGCCCGAGACGAACACCGTCGGGATGTTGAGGCGTAAGCTGGCCATCAGCATGCCGGGTGTGATCTTGTCGCAGTTCGAGATGCACACCATCGCGTCGGCGCAATGCGCGTTGACCATGTACTCGACGGAATCGGCGATCAGCTCCCGGGACGGCAGCGAGTACAGCATCCCGTCATGGCCCATGGCGATGCCGTCATCCACCGCGATGGTGTTGAACTCCTTGGCGACGCCGCCGGCGGCCTCGATCTCGCGGGCGACCAGCTGGCCGAGATCCTTGAGGTGGACATGGCCGGGCACGAACTGGGTGAACGAGTTCACCACGGCGATGATCGGCTTGCCGAAATCGGCATCCTTCATGCCGGTGGCGCGCCAGAGGCCGCGGGCGCCGGCCATGTTGCGGCCGTGGGTGGTGGTGCGGGAACGATAGGCGGGCATCGAGAGCTTCGACTGGTTCAAAGGTGAAAGGCTTCTGCGCCGGTGTTCGCGCCTCTGCAAGCGTCGCGGAAGGGGCCGCCGCCGTGGCATGCTCCTGGCAGATGGCAGGACGGAGGGATCATATCGTGATGACACAGGTGGAATCGCTCCGGCGGGCCATCGCGCAGGGCCAGGGTCGCACGGAAGCTGACCTCGTCCTGAAGGGCGGCCGTTTCCTCGACCTCGTCACCGGGGCGCTTGTCGCCTCCGATATCGCGATCTGCCGCGACCGCATCGTCGGCACCTTCGGCCACTATCGCGGCACGCGGGAGATCGACATCTCCGGCAAGGTCGTTGTGCCGGGCTTCATCGACACGCATTTCCACGTCGAATCCTCGCTGATGCCCCCGCAGGAATTCGAGCGCTGCGTTCTCCCCCACGGCGTCACCACGGGGATCTGCGACCCGCACGAGATGGCCAACGTGCTCGGAACGGACGCCTTTCGATGGTTCCTTGCTTCGTCCGAAACGCTGGCGATGGACCTGCGCGTGCAGCTCTCGTCCTGCGTCCCGGCCACCGACCATCTGGAAACCTCGGGGGCGCGGATCGACGCGCAGGATCTGCTGTCCTTCGTCGGCCACCCGAAGGTCATCGGGCTCGCCGAATTCATGAACTTTCCCGGCGTGCTGGCGGCCGATCCCGGCGTGCTCGACAAGCTCGCCGCGTTCCAGGGCCGGCATATCGACGGTCACGCCCCGCTCCTGCGCGGCCTCGGACTGAACGCCTACATCGCGGCCGGCATCCGCACCGAACACGAGGCCACCACGCCGGAAGAAGCCCTGGAGAAACTGTCCAAGGGGATGACGGTGCTGATCCGAGAGGGCTCGGTCTGCAAGGATCTGCACGCGCTGGCGCCGATCCTGACCGAGCGGACGGCGCCGTTCCTGGCCTTCTGCACCGATGACCGGAATCCCCTCGACATCGCCGAGGAGGGGCATCTCGACTTCGTCATCCGGACCGCCATCGCCCTCGGCGTCCCACCCCTCGCCGCCTACCGTGCGGCCTCGTGGTCGGCGGCCCGGGCGTTCGGGCTTTACGACCGGGGGCTCGTCGCCCCCGGCCAGCGCGCCGATCTCGTTGTGCTTGACGATCTCGACACCTGCGCCGTGTCCCAGGTTCTCAGTGCCGGACGCCCGGTGAACGAGGCGTTGTTCGCCACGCGACCCGCCGTGGAGCCGATCGGCCGCGGCAGCGTGCGGGCGCGGCGGGTCAGCGCCGCGGATTTCGCCGCGCCGGGCTCCGGGCCTTCGACGCCGGTGATCGGGGTGATCCCGGGCCAGATCATCACCCTGCGTCACGACCTCGCCCTGCCCTATTCCGGCGGGGAGCGCCGGATCGACCTGGACCAGGACGTCATCAAGGTCGCGGTGGTCGAACGGCACGGCCGCTCCGCGCCGGGGGTGCGCGGCATCGGGGTCGCGTTCGTGAAAGGCTTCGGCCTGAAGCGGGGGGCCATCGCCTCGTCGGTCGGGCATGACAGTCACAACATCACGGTCGTCGGGGCGGATGATTCCGACATGGCCGTGGCCGTGAACCGTCTGGGCGAGATCGAGGGCGGCTTCGTCGTGGTCGAGGGTGGCGAGGTGCGCGCCGAGATCGCGCTGCCCGTCGCCGGCCTGATGAGCCTGATGCCGTTCGACGACATCCGCCGGTCGCTCGTGACTCTGCGGTCGGCCGCCAGAGGCCTCGGTGTCGTGCTGCCGGAGCCCTTCCTGCAGGTGGCGTTCCTGCCGCTCCCGGTCATCCCCCATCTCAAGATCACCGACCGGGGGCTTGTGGATGTCGACCGTTTCGCCCTGATCGACCCTTGATTTCGATTGTGCGCAATCTAAATGGGGCTGTGCGAAGGCCCGCCGGCGCCTACATGCCGACTTTCTTCCTCCAACCGGAGATCGCTATGTCCGTAGATGTGAAGTATCGCACCACCGCCACCGCCACCGGTGGCCGCGACGGCGCCGCCCGCACGGCCGACGGCAGCTTCGAGGTCAAGCTGTCGACGCCGAAGGAACTCGGTGGCGCGGGTGGCCCGGGCGCGAACCCGGAGCAGCTCTTCGCCTCCGGCTACTCGGCCTGCTTCCTCGGCGCCATGAAGGCCGTGGCCCCGTCGCTGCAGCTCAAGGTCCCGGCCGATACCAGCGTCACGGCTGACGTCGGCATCGGTCCGCGCTCCGAAGGCGGATTCGGCATCACCGCCGATCTCACGATCAGCCTGCCGGGCCTCGACCGCGCCGACGCGCAGAAGCTCGTGGACGCCGCTCACCAGGTCTGCCCGTACTCCAACGCGACCCGCGGCAACGTCAACGTCGGTCTGAAGCTGGCCTAAGACGGCGTCCGGCGGGTTTCGCGTCCGCGAGGCCCGCCGTCGCACCACCCGCGGGCTCGATCCGCGGGTCGATGCCGTGCCGTCGTGGCGCCGCGACGCGTACGCTGATGGCGTCGGTCCGCAATCCGTGCCGGACAAGGCCGCCCTCCGACTGACCTCGCGCGCCGGATCTCACATGTCGGCGCGGGCGCGCATGCAGACCTTCCCGGCTGCATCGAGGGTCACACCCTCGAACCCGGACCCGCGGGTTCGGCCGCAGACGCGAAAGGTCTGGTTGGCCGTCATCGGCGAGACGCCGCGATAGGTGAACATCCGCGGCACGTGTCCCAGGAGCGTGGCTGCGAGGTTCATCAGCAGCGTGGCCTGCATCGGGCCGTGGACGACGAGATCGGCATAACCCTCCACCTGCGTCGCGTAGGGCTGGTCGTAGTGGAAGCGGTGGCCGTTGAAGGTCATCGCCGAATAGCGGAACAGCAGCGTCGGCGTCGCGGGCACTGCCCAGATTGCCGCGTAGTCATCGGGATCGTCGCGTTCGGGCGCGGCATCGGTTCCGGTCTGCGCACCGGCCGCCTCGCGATAGACGATGTCCTGCCGTTCACGGATCGCGACGCCCCGTCCCGTGGCGACGGCGTGCTCGACGGTGACGAAGCACAGGCTTCCGCTTCGCCCGTCCTTGAAGACGACGTCCCGCACCGTCTCGGTGCGGGTGACGGCGTCTCCCGCGCGCAGATCCGAAAGGGTCTCGATCTGTCCGCCCGCCCACATCCGCCGGGGCAACGGCACGGGCGGGAGGAACCCGCCCTTCGCGACGTGGCCGTCCGGCCCGAGGGCGTCGGCGGCCGGCGTCTCCGGGGCGAGACACCAGTGCAGCGCCGGCCACGCGATGCCGTCGGCGACCGGGGCGAGATGCGGCCCGAGGGTCGCGCGGAACTCGGCCATCAGGCGTGGGGTGACGAGGTCGGAGGCCTCGCGTGTCCGGCCGATCCAGGCGGCGAAATCGGTCATGTCAGTACGAACGCGGCAGGCCGAGCACATGCTCGGACAGGTAGGCGAGGATCAGGTTCGTGGAGATCGGCGCCACCTGGTAGAGGCGGGTCTCGCGGAACTTCCGCTCGATGTCGTATTCCTCGGCGAAGCCGAAGCCGCCATGGGTCTGGATGCAGGCATTGGCGGCCTCGAACGACGCGTCGGCCGCGAGCATCTTGGCCATGTTGGCCTCGGCTCCCGGATTCGCGCCGCCCTCGTAGAGGGCCAGCGCCTCCCGGACCATCAGCTCGGCCGCGCGCATGTTGGCGTAGGCCTTGGCGATCGGGAACTGCACGCCCTGATTGGCACCGATCGGACGGCCGAAGACCGAGCGCTCGCCGGCATAGATCCGTGCCTTCTCGATGAACCACTTGGCGTCGCCGATGCATTCGGCGGCGATCAGGATCCGCTCGGCGTTCATGCCCGACAGGATGTAGCGGAATCCCTTGCCCTCCGCGCCGATGAGATTCTGGGCCGGCACCCGGAGGTTGTCGAAGAACACCTCCGTGGTGGCATGGTTCATCATCGTGCGGATCGGCCGGATGGTGAGGCCGTTGCCCCTGGCCTCCCGCATGTCGACGAGGAGCACCGACAGGCCGTCGGTGCGTTTCATGCCCTCGGTCCTGGGCGACGTGCGCGCCAGAAGCAGCATCAGGTCCGAATGTTCAGCACGGCTGGTCCAGATCTTCTGGCCGCTGACGACGTAGTGGTCGCCCTCCAGGCGGGCCGTAGTCTTGAGGCTGCCGGTGTCGGTGCCGGAGGTGGGCTCGGTCACGCCGAAGGCCTGGAGCCGCAGGCGTCCTTCCGCGAGGGCCGGGAGATATTCGGCCTTCTGCGCCTCGGAGCCGTGCCGGAGGAGCGTGCCCATCGTGTACATCTGCGCGTGGCATGCGCCCCCGTTGCAGCCGGCCCGCTGGACCTCCTCCAGGATCGCGGCCGCGGCCGAGAGCGGCAGGCCGGAGCCGCCATACGCCTCGGGGATCAGAACCGACAGGTAGCCGCTCTCGGTGAGCGCGTTCACGAACGCGGTCGGGTAGGCCATCTCCCGGTCGAGGGCCCGCCAGTACGGGCCCGGGAAGCCGGCGCAGAGCTTGGCGACCGCCTCGCGGATCTCGGTATAGGCTTCCATCGACATCTCCTCAGGCCGTGCGGCCGCCGTCGACCGGCAGATCGACGCCGGTGATGAAGGCCGCCTCGTCGGAGGCGAGGAACAGGGCGGCCGACGCGATGTCGCTCGCCTGGGACAGGCGGCCGAGCGGGATCGTGGCGATGAACCGGTCGCGGTTCTCGGGGGTATCGGGCACGCCCATGAAATGCTCGAGGAGCCCGGTGGCGCCCATGACCGGGCAGAGGGCGTTCACCCGGATCTTCCAGGGCGCCAGTTCGAGCGCCAGGGACTTCGAGGCGAGGCTCGCCGCGCCCTTGGAGGCGTTGTACCACGTCAGCCCCGGCCGCGGCCGCAGAGCCGCCGTCGAACTGACGTTCAGGATAACGCCGCCGCCCGCATCGCGCATGAGCGGGGCGACCTCCCGGACGTAGTGAAAGATCGACTTCACGTTGACCTGGAAGACCCGGTCGAAGTCTTCTTCGGTGACCTCCATCAGCGGCTTGTTGCGGTGTGTGGTGCCGGCGTTGTTGACCAGGATGTTCGGCAGACCGAAGCGCTGCCGTGTCTCGTCGACGCTGGCGATGACATCGGCGGCGAGGCCGACATCTGCGGCGATGGCGATGGCGTTGTCGCCCAGATCCGCCGCGACCCGCGCGGCGGCCGCGCCGTCGATGTCGATGCAGGCGACCTTCGCCCCCTCGGCGACGAAACGCTGGGCGATCCCCGCTCCAAAGCCGCTGCCGGCGCCCGTCACGAGCGCGATCTTGCCGTCGAGCCTCATCGTGTCCTCCCCGCGTGTCGTTCGGTGTCGATCTCTAGGTCCTCAGGTGCCGGGCGCGAACTCGGCCCGGATCCGCGCGCCGTGCGCGTCGATCGCCGGGACAGGGCCGAGGGCGCGGATCTGCCCGTCGACCAGCACCGGCGGCGCGACGATGCGGGCAGATCCGGCGGGTGTCCCGACCTCCGTGCGGATCAGCGCCGGGTGTGTGGCGAGGTCCGCAAGCGTGTTGACGAAGCCGTAGGCGGTGCCGGCCGCCTCCAGCCGGGCGGCGGCGGCGTCGCGGCTCAGCCGCACCAGCTCGGCGCCGATGCGCAGGTCGACGGCGGCGCGGTTGGTGACCCGGGCGTTGTTGGACGCGAAGCCTTCGGCGCGGGCGAGATCCGGCTCCCCGAGCACGCCAGCACAGAAGCGCGCCCATTCGCGCTCATTCTGGATCGAGATCAGCACGAGGCTGCCGTCGGCCGTGGGGAAGGCGCCATAGGGACAGATCGAGGGATGGGCGAGGCCGACCCGCTGCGGCGCATGCCCGGTTCCCTCGAAATAGAGCAGCGGCACGTTCATCCAGTCGGCGGCGGCGCTGAACAGGCTGACCTCCAGGGCGCAGCCCTGCCCGGAAATGCCCCGGGCGATCAGAGCCTCCAGCACGGCCGCATGGGCATCCATGCCGCAGGCGACGTCGCAGACGGACACGCCGACCCGGCCGGGTCCCGCCGGATGGCCGGTGATGCCCGCGAGCCCGCTCTCCGCCTGGACCAGCAGGTCGTAGGCCTTCATGTCGCTGTAGGGGTTGCCGGCGCCGTAGCCCGAGATGTCGACGGTGATCAGCCGGGGATAGCGTGCACGCAGCTCCGCCGATCCGAAGCCCGCGCGCGTCGCGGCGCCGGGGGCGAGGTTCTGCACGAACACGTCGGCCCGCGCGAGGATCGCGTGCAGGAGCCGGGCATCGGCCGGGTCCTTGATGTCGGCGACGAGGCTCTCCTTGCCGCGGTTGAGCCAGACGAAGTAGCTCGCCAGGCCGTCGACCGCCGCGTCATAGCCGCGGGCGAAATCGCCTTCCGGCCGCTCGATCTTGATGACCCGGGCGCCGGCATCGGCGAGCCGTGAGGTGCAATAGGGGGCGGCGACGGCCTGCTCCAGGGCGAGCACGGTGAGCCCTCGCAACGGCAGGTTCTGGCTCATCCGCACCTTCGTCTTTGCGCCGCCCCGCGAGGCCGGAGCTGGAACAAGTGGAACGGCCGGAGGCTCCGCCAAGCGGGCGGCGGTGACAGGGCTGCCCGGTCGTGGGCCTCCGGCCGGGCTTTCACACGGTGCCGGCGAGGCCGGCGGTCGAGCCTACTCGGCTGCGTGCAGCGTGGGCGGTCCGCGGACCTCCTCCACCGGCTCCGCGTCCGCGCGGGCGACCTGCGTCGTCTCCGGCCGGTCGCGGAAGGACAGGCGGTGGGCCAGCCGGTCGAGATAGATGTAGATCACCGGCGTCGTGAACAGCGTCAGCACCTGGCTCACCGCGAGGCCGCCCACCATGGCGTAGCCCAGGGGCTGCCGGATCTCCGAACCGGTGCCGGTGGCGACCATCAGCGGGATGCCTCCGAGGAGTGCGGCCATCGTGGTCATCAGGATCGGCCGGAAGCGCAGCAGCGCGGCCTTCCGGATCGCGGCCTCGGGGGTGAGCCCCTCCTCGCGCTCGGCGACGATGGCGAAGTCGACCAGCATGATGCCGTTCTTCTTCACGATGCCGATGAGGAGGATGATGCCGATCAGCGCGATCAGGCTGAAGTCGAACCCCGCCCACATCAGCACCGCCAGGGCGCCGACGCCGGCGGACGGCAGGGTCGACAGGATCGTGATCGGGTGGATGAAGCTCTCGTAGAGGATGCCGAGGATCAGGTAGACCACGAACAGCGCCGCCAGGATCAGGAGCGGCACCGTCGAGAGCGATTGCTGGAAGGCCTGGGCGGTGCCCTGGAAGCCGCTCACCACGGTCGGCGGCACCTGCAGCTCCCGCATCGCCCGGCCGATCGCCTCGGTCGCTTGGCCCAGTGCTACGTCGGGAGCGAGGTTGAAGCTGATCGTCACCGCCGGGAACTGGCCCTGGTGGTTCACGGCGAGCGGCGCCACCGGAACGGTCGTCCAGCGGGCGAAGGCCGCCAGCGGTACTTGCCCGCCCCCGATCGGCGCCTTGATGTAGATCCTGTCGAGGCTCTCGACGCTGCCCTGCAGCGCCGGCAGAACCTCCAGCACGACGTGGTAGCTGTTCAGCTGCGTGAAGTACTGGGCGATCTGGCGCTGGCCGAACGCGTCGTAGAGCGTGTCGTCGATCAGCTGAGGCGTGATGCCGTAGCGCGAGGCGGCGTCGCGGTCGATCGACAGCGTCAGCGTCGTGCCGCGCGTCTGCTGGTCGGTGGCGACGTCGCGCAGCTCGGGCAGGGTCTTCAGCGTGTCGAGGATGCGCGGCGCCCAGGCGTTCAGCTCGGCGAGATCCGGATCCTGGAGCGTGTACTCGAACTGGGTCCGCGAGGTGCGGCCTCCGGTGCGCACGTCCTGGGTGGCCTGGATGAAGGTCCGGATGCCCTCCACGCGCTCGAGTTTCGGCCGCAGGCGGCCGATCACCTGGAAGGCATTGGCGTCGCGCTCGTCGCGCGGCTTGAGCGTGATGTACATGCGCCCGGAATTGAGCGCCTGGCCGTTGCCGCCGAGCGACATGCCGACGGTGGCCACCGCCGGATCGGCCTGGACGATGGCGCCGACCTTCTCCTGCAGCGCCTGCATCGCCGAGAACGAGATGTCCTGCGACGCCTCGGTGACGCCGATCATGAAACCGGTGTCCTGCTGCGGGAAGAAACCCTTCGGGATCGCGACGAACAGGTAGCCCGTCAGTGCCAGCGTGGCGAAGAACACCAAGAGCGTGACGCGGCGGAACCGCAGAGCCACGTCGAGGGCATCGGCGTAGACTGCAAGCAGCCCGTCGAACGCGGCCTCGCTGATCCGGTAGAGGCGGCCATGGCGCTCGCCGTCGTGCGGCTTGAGAAGCCGCGAGGCCATCATCGGGGTCAGCGTCAGCGACACGAAGGCCGAGACCGCGATCGTCATCGACAGCACCACGGCGAACTCGCGGAACAGCCGGCCGATGATCCCGCCCATGAGCAGCAGCGGGATCAGCACCGCGATCAGCGACACCGAGATCGACACGATGGTGAAGCCGATCTCGCCCGCGCCCTTGAACGCGGCCTCCATGGGCCGCATCCCCGCCTCGACGTAGCGGCTGATATTCTCGAGCACGACGATGGCGTCGTCCACCACGAAGCCCACCGAGATGGTGAGCGCCATCAGCGAGAGGTTGTCGAGGGTGTAGCCCGCCATCCACATGAGCGCGCAGGCGCCGAGCAGCGCGAGCGGCACCGTCACGCTCGGGATCACCGTCGCCCAGAAGCTGCGCAGGAAGACGAAGATCACCCCGACGACCAGCACGATCGTCAGCATCAGGGTGAATTGCACGTCCTCGACCGAGGCGCGGATGGTCTGGGTGCGGTCGCTGAGGATGCCGACCTTGATGGCGGCCGGCAGGGTGGCGGTCAGGCGCGGCAGCTGCGCCTTGATGCTGTCCACCGTGTCGATGACGTTGGCGCCGGGCTGCTTGAACACGACGAGGAAGATGCCGCGCCGGCCGTTGGTCCAGCCGGCCTGCTTGGTATCCTCGGGGCCGGCGACGGCTTGTCCGATATCGCGCACGCGCAGCGGCGCGCCGTCGCGATAGGCGATGATGACGTCGTTCCAGTTCTGCGCCGCAGTGAGCTGGTCGTTGGCGTAGATCGTGTAGCTGTGGCTGCCGCCGTCGATGCTGCCCTTGGGGTTGTTGACGGTGGTCAGCGTGAGCTGCGCGCGCACGTCCTCCAGAGACAGGCCCTTGGCCACGAGCTTGGCCGGATCGATCTGGACGCGGACAGCCGGCTTCTGCTGGCCGCCGATGAAGACCTGGGCGACGCCGGAGATCTGGCTGATCCGCTGGGCCAGCTGCACGTCGACCGCGTCGTCCACATCGATCAGCGGCAGGCTGTCGGAGGTGGCCGAGAGCAGCAGGATCGGCGAGTCGGCCGGATTGACCTTGCGGTAGGTCGGCGGGGTCGGCAGGTTCTTCGGAAGCTGGCCGCTGGCGGCGTTGATCGCCGCCTGGATGTCGCTCGCCGCGCCGTCGATGTTGCGGTTGAGATCGAACTGGACCGTGACCGTCGAGATCCCGAGGGAACTCGTCGAGGTCATCTGCGCCACGCCCGGGATCTGCGAGAACTGCCGCTCCAGCGGCTGCGCCACCGACGAAGCCATCGTCTCCGGGCTCGCGCCGGGGAGCTGCGCGGTCACCTGAATCGTCGGGAAATCGACCTGCGGCAGCGGTGCGACGCCCAGCAGCGGATAGGCCACGACCCCGAGGAACAGGATGCCGACCATGATCAGCGTGGTCGCCACCGGAAACCGGATGAAGGGTGCCGAGATGCCGCCTTTCACCGCTCGGCCTCGCGCGGAACTGCTCTCGTCATCGCCGCCTCGCTCACCCTCAACGCAGCGCCTCCGCCTGCGCGGTGTGGGCGGCGTGCGGGTCACCCACGAGGCTGCCGTCCTGGACCTTGTACTGACCGGCGACGATCACCCGCTCGCCGGGCTGCAGATCGCCGCTGAGGATCCGGGTCCGACCGGAATCGGAGCGCCCCGCTTTCAGAGCGCGCTGATGGGCGTGGTTTCCGTCATCCACCGAGAAGACGAACAGGCCGTCGGGACCGTGCTGGATGGCATTGTCCGGTACGGTCATGGCGACGGCGACCGTGCCGACCCGCATCTTGGTGGAGACCGACAGGCCCGGCCACAGGGCGTGGATCTTGTTCTCGAAAACGGCCTTGAGGCGGATCGTGCCGGTCGCCGTGTCGACTTGGTTGTTGAACAGGGCGAGCTTGCCGTCCGCGAGCTTCGTCAGCCCGTCCGAACTCCAGGCTTCCACCGGGACGTCGCCCTTGCGCAGGGCTGCGGCGATCGCGGGCAACTGATCCTCCGGCGCCGTGAAGACGACGAAGATCGGCTCCACCTGCGTGATCGTGACGATCGGGGTCTGGCCCGCCGCGTTGACGATGTTGCCGATATCGACCTGCCGGAAGCCGGTGACGCCGTCGATGGGCGCGCGGACCGTCGCGTAGCCGAGCTGCGTCGTGGCGTTGTCGATAGCCGCCTGATCGGACGCCACCTGCGCGGTGAGCTGGGCGACCAGGGCGGTCTGCGTCTCGGTCTGCTGTCGGGAGGCGTAGGCGCCCAGTCCGGTGTAGCGGACAAGGTCGGCTTTGGCGTTGCCGAGATTGGCCGTGTCCTGTTCCTTCTTGGCCTTCGCCTGAGCGAGCGCTGCCTGATAGGGCCGCGGGTCGATCTGCACGAGGACATCGTCCTTGTGGACGGTCTGTCCCTCCCGGAACGCCACCTGCTGGATCTCGCCGTCGACCCGCGTGCGGACCTGGACGGTGTTGTAGGCCTGCACGGTGCCCAGGCCGTTCGAGACCAGGGCGAACGGACCCTGCTCGACCGTCCCGAGGGTGACGGGCACAGGAAGCGGTGCCGCCGCCACGGGCTTCGCGACGGGCCTGTTCAGATACGTGTAGCCGTAGGCGGCGCCGCCCGTGATGGCGAGGAGGAGCAGGCCCAGACCGGCCGCGCCGGAGCGTCTCGATGCGGGGCCCGGCGCCGGTCGATGGACGCCGTCGTCGTCCGTGCGCGTCACCGGCGCGTCGGATCGAAAGGTGTCGCGCTCACGCACGTCCTCATTCAGCATGCGCCGTTATCCGCCCCTTGGCCCGAAAGCTCCGCACAGCCGGAAGATTTTGCATCCATTAGCATACAATCCGCGTTCCGGACATCGTGGCGTCCCGCCGATCACGGCAATGTTCCCCGACGTAAAGCGTGCAAGCGCCGACGGCAGAGGGTAGCGTCACGCCGTCCGACACCCCGTCCGGACGATCCGTGCCTGGTGCGGCGGCGCGGAACATCCGCCGATGCCGCGCCGAGGATGTGAGACCGGGACGCCGCATGGCCTCGACGCTGGAACTGGATGGCCTGAACGAGCTGCGCGATGCGCTAATCGAGGAACGGCAGATCATCGTCGCATCGGTGCGGAAACTGCGCGACGCGCGGCGCCGGAAAGGCACGTTCGTACTGGGTGACGGCGCCGATGCCGGTCCGCGGCTGGTCGCCGTGCAGGAGCAGATCGAAGTGGTCGAATCCATCATCGCCGCGCTCACGCAATCCCGGACCTGACGCGATCCGGATCCGCATCGTCGGAAAACCCGTTCCGGGCGCCTCGTCCGGAATGCCATTGTCCGGCACTGCCACAGTTCGATGTCCGGGATGTTTCTGAGCTTTTTGCTCGGCCTTCCCGGGATCGGATATGCGCCGCTCGGTCGGCCCTTGAAGTCAGACGCCGGTGTGCCGAGTCATCGATCAGTCCTGCGGCAGGATTCGACGCCGCGCTTTGCCGAAAAAAGGCCCTTGATCCAGCCCTGCACAATATTGGTACCCCGGCGTTTCTGGCAGGTCCCGGCAGTCGAATGGGACGGCGCGTTGCCGCGGCGTCGGTGCTCGTTTGCCGGTTATGGATTCGCCCGGGCGTGACGATCCACGCGGCTTGTACAGGCTCTGCACATCTTTCGGGCTGGACGATCGCGATGCCGTGCTGTTAGCCCAACGCAACTCAAGGCGCAGGACTACGAAGATGGACGCCTTCGATCACACCGGAACGGCGCACGACGCCGACGAAACCCTCGACACGCCTCACGAGACCGAGCTTCTGGCCCTCTGGCGCGCCCTCGCGGCCGACAGGCGCGCGCGGGACGAGCGCATGGCACGCCTGCGCGCCATGCGCCTGATCGGCGGAGACGACGGAACCGACTGATCAATCGGTCTCCGGCATCCCGTCCTGAATGCGGCTCGCCAGGACGAAGCCGACCGCCATCGCCATGGCTTCGGCCTGTGCGATCAGCTTCGGCTCGCCGGCATCGCGCGCCGCCTGCAGCAGCTGGATCGCGTGGCGGCCAAGACGGAGGGTCACGTCCTCTTCGCCCGCTGGGTCGTCCTCCGGCATCCCGTGGCTCTGGGCGCGGTCAGTCATTGTCGTGCCTCGATCTCGGGGCGGCTGGCATGGGCTTGAACGGCGAGGAGGTCGCTATCCACGATTGCGTGTCCGTGACGTCGCCGAAGACCCGCATCACCGCGCTCACCGACCGGTGGATCTCTTCGGCGCCGATGTCCTCCAGATCGTGGCTGGCGGAGGCATCGGACAGGAAGGTCACGTCCTGACCCCGGTGGAAGCCGTCGACCGCCGTCGCGAGGCAGGAGGATTCGGCGGCGAAGCCCGCCATGACCAGGGGCGGGCTTCCGCGCTCCATCGCGTCGGCGAAGGCGGGGCTCGCGTAGCAGGAGGGGCGGTCCCGGTCGAAGATCATGTCGCAGCCGTGGGGCTCGAACCCCTCGATCCAGCGGGCGTAGCGGCTGCCCGCCTGGAACAGCGGCGCCCCGACCCAGCGGACATAGGCCACCTGTATGCCGCTCGCGCGGGCATGCGCGAGGGCGCGGCGGCAGTTTTGGAGCGCGGGCTCGATCCCCGACAGGGCGAGCGGACGCCCGGCGATCTCGTATTCCTGCTGCATGTCCACCAGCACCAGAACCGGGACGCTGCGGGGCCGGCGATACAGCGCCGGATTGATCGGCCGGTTCATCGCGCCGCCACCGTCCGGTCCACGGAGGGCCGCGTCACGGCCCGGCTGCGAGACCGGTCGAGGGTCCCCGCCCGGTGCCAGCGTCCTTCCGGCCGGATGATGACATAGGGGTCGGCGCCGAGCCCGATGGCCTGCGGATGCGGCTCTGCCTCCATCAGCATCTCGACGTAGTCGAAGTCCGAGAAGACCAGTTCCTGCGCACCGTCGAAGATCCGGAAGCCGAAGCGGCTCCAGAAGCCGACGAGGCGCTTCTGGGCGTGGCCGTAGAGCCGGCGGTAGCCCTTCACCCGCGCGAGTTCGATGCCGGCCCGGACCAGGGCGAAGGCCAAGCGGGTGTTGCGGAACTCGGCCCGGACCGCAAGTCGCTCGATCTTGGCGAAATCCGCGAAGAACCGGATGCGCAGGCAGCCCGCCGGCTCGTCCCCGACATAGCCGATCAGGTGCGTCGCCGAGAGGTCGTTGCCGTCGAACTCCTCCTCGTAGGGGCAGGCCTGCTCTGCCATGTACACGGCGGCGCGCAGGGCGATGACCCGAGACAGATCCTCCAGGTTCCGCGCGACCGCGACGCTGGTGCCGGCCCCGCCCGGCTTGTGGCTGTCGTAGAGCGGTGCGGCCTCCGTCTTCGGCCCGCGGGCGAAATGGTACAGGTCCACACAGCCGGTCTTGCGGACCGTGAAGCCGAGCGTCGTGAGCAGATCCGCGCCCTCGGGCGTCGCCGCCCGGGCGTAGAAATCGACGCCGCGATAGGTTGGGCTCGACAGACGGTCGAAGACGAGGCTGACGCCACCGGCAAGCCGCCGCCGCGCGTAGACCGCCCAGACATAGATCCCGGCCGGACGTTCGTGCTGACCGGCCAGCATCGCGGCCGGTGGATCCGACGCATCGAGCGTTCCCGTCTTGAGCGCGGCCAGGCCGGCCGCATTCAGCATCAGGCAGGCGACGAAGCCGTCGCCCTGCGGATGTGCCGCATCGAACTTGTGTTTCTGGGCAATCGCCAGGACGCTGTCCGGATTGATCGACATCACGCGCTGCACGACGTGCAGGGGTGCCAGATCCGGCAGATCTGTACGCGCATCTTCGATCAGGCGTCTGAGATCGTCCGGCGCCGGCATGAATACGACGAGATGACGGGCGATACGATCGACGCGCAACATGCTCAGGTCATGCCGCGGCTCCACAGTGACTGACGCTGGACCAAGTTGATCCGTATCCCCCGCCACGAACTGGCCGCGAGCCATGTGCAGTGTCATCGGATGACCTGTCATTCGGTTTCGGATTGACGGTCCAGCACTTCGCATCTAGCGCTCTGGCTGTATGTGCAAAAATTGAAACAGGGGTGTTCCGTCGATGGAACAGACGGAGGCAAGCCGGGGCTCGATGCCCGACTGGCAGAGCATCCGAGTCTTCCTGACGCTCCAGCGGTCCGGAAGCTTCCGATCGGCGGCCGCCAAGCTCGGCCTGTCCGTGAATTCGGTGCGTCGCCGGATCGGCGATCTCGAGGCCCTGATCGGTGCCCCGCTGATGACGCGCCATGTCGACGGGATCCGTCTGACCACCGAGGGCCAGGCGATCCTGGACGCGGCCAACCGCATGGAGGCTGCGGCGTTCAGCCTGGTGCGCACGGGCGAGGTCGCTCCGTTCGCCGAGACCGGCGAGGTCCGCATCGCGGTGACGGAGGGGCTGGGGGCGTTCTGGCTCGCGCCGCGGCTCGTCGAGTTCCAGCGCGCCAATCCGCGCCTGACCGTCGACCTGCGCTGCGCCATGGAATCCGCCGACGTCCTGCGGCTTGAAGCGGACGTTGCCATCCAGCTGACGCGCCCGACGAGCCCGGACCTGCGCGTCGTCAAGCTCGGCCGCATCCACATGGTGCCCTATGCCGGGCGGAGCTACGTGGAGACGTATGGGCTTCCCGATCGCCCCGAGGATCTCGCGCGCCACCGGATCGTGGTTCAGGACGGCAGCCAGACCATGCGCCTCGAGGATTACGTGCGCTCAGTGCCGGGCTTTCCCGCGACGGTGCCGATCACCCTGAAGATCAATGTCAGCAGCGCGTATTACTGGGCGATCGCGAAGGGCGCCGGGATCGGCCTCCTGCCGACCTATGCCAGCGCGATCGGCGCGCAGGTCGTCCCGGTGGACAATCTCGGCCGCTTCGGCGTCGACATCTGGCTGACCTATCACCCGGATGCGGAGCGGATCGGCCGCGTGCGGCGGACGATCGACTGGCTGCGGGCGTCCTTCGATCCGAAGCGCTATCCCTGGTTCCGGGACGAGTTCATCCATCCCCGCGACCTGCCGGGCGCCGTCAAGGGCGAGTCCCTGCCGGACCTGTTCGCCGGGTTCATCGCCATGACCTCGTGACGTCGCCGGGACCCTGAGCGGCCCCCGACCGTCGATGGCCCGAAGCGTCTCCACGGGGCCCGCCTTGGCCTTGACCGCGCAACGCGCATGATCCTTGCTCCGGCGGCCACGACGACGAGGTTGCCCGTGCTGCTGACACCCCGCGAAAAGGACAAGCTGCTGATCGCCATGGCGGCACAGGTGGCGCGCAACCGCCTCGCACGGGGCGTGAAGCTCAACCACCCGGAGGCGGTGGCGCTGATCACCGATTTCGTGGTCGAGGGCGCCCGGGACGGCCGCACCGTGGCCGATCTGATGCAGGCCGGCGCCAAAGTGCTGACCAGCGATCAGGTCATGGAGGGCGTGCCGGAGATGATCCACGACATCCAGGTCGAGGCCACCTTCCCGGACGGGACAAAGCTCGTCACCGTGCACCACCCGATCCGGGGGACGGCCTCGGCAGACGTCCCCGGGGCCGTGACGACGCTGCCCGGCGAGATCGTCTTCAACGCAGACGCCGAGCGGACCGTGCTCGAAGTCGCCAATGTCGGGGACCGGCCGATCCAGGTCGGCTCGCACTATCACTTCTTCGAGGTCAATCCGGGCCTCGTGTTCGAGCGGGAGCAGGCCCGCGGCAAGCGCCTCGACATCGCGCCGGGCACCGCCGTGCGTTTCGAGCCGGGATCGACGCGGGAGGTCGCGCTGGTGCCGCTCTCCGGCGGACGCACCGTGTACGGTTTCCGCGGCGACGTGATGGGCAAGCTCTGACCATGGCCAATTCGCCCAAGCCCGCCAGCCTGCCCCGGTCCGCCTACGCCGACATGTTCGGCCCCACGGTCGGCGACCGTATCCGCCTCGCCGATACCAGCCTGGAGATCACGGTCGAGCGCGACTTCACCACCTACGGTGAGGAGGTGAAGTTCGGCGGCGGCAAGGTCATCCGCGACGGCATGGGCCAGAGCCAGGCGACCAACGCCGACGGCGCCGTCGACACGGTGATCACCAACGCCGTGGTCCTCGACCATTGGGGCATCGTTAAATGCGATGTCGGAATCGTCCGCGGCCGGATCTTCAAGCTCGGCAAGGCCGGCAACCCGGATGTGCAGCCCGGAATCGACATCGTGGTAGGCCCGGGCACGGAGGTCATCGCCGGCGAGGGCAAGATTCTGACGGCGGGCGGCTTCGACAGCCACATCCACTTCATTTGCCCGCAGCAGATCGAGGAGGCGCTCTGCTCGGGGATCACCACGATGCTCGGCGGCGGCACTGGGCCGGCCCACGGCACCTTCGCCACCACCTGCACCCCGGGCCCCTGGCACATCGCCCGGATGATCGAGGCGGCTGACGCCTTCCCGATGAATCTCGCCTTCGCCGGCAAGGGCAATGCGTCCCGGCCGGACAGCCTCGTCGAGATGGTGCGGGCGGGTGCCTGCGCGTTGAAGCTGCACGAGGATTGGGGCACCACGCCCGCGGCGATCGACACCTGCCTGTCCGTGGCCGATGCCCACGACATCCAGGTCATGATCCACACCGACACGCTCAACGAATCGGGCTTCGTCGAGGACACGATCGCCGCCTTCAAGGGCCGGACGATCCACGCCTTCCACACCGAGGGCGCCGGCGGCGGGCACGCCCCCGACATCATCAAGGTCGCCGGGCTGCCGAACGTGCTCCCGTCGTCCACGAACCCGACGCGGCCCTACACGTGGAACACGATCGACGAGCATCTCGACATGCTCATGGTCTGCCACCACCTCGACCCGTCGATCCCCGAGGATCTCGCCTTCGCGGAGAGCCGGATCCGGCGCGAGACCATCGCGGCCGAGGACATCCTGCACGATATCGGCGCGCTCTCGATGATGTCCTCCGACAGCCAGGCCATGGGCCGGGTCGGCGAGGTCATCATCCGCACGTGGCAGACCGCCGACAAGATGAAGCGGCAGCGGGGCGCGCTGCCGGGGGATGCCTCCGGCACCGACAACCTGCGGGCGCGCCGCTACATCGCCAAATACACGATCAACCCGGCCATCGCGCACGGCATCTCCCGGCACATCGGCTCGGTGGAGCCCGGCAAGCTCGCCGACCTCGTCCTCTGGACGCCGGCCTTCTTCGGGGTGAAGCCCGATCTCGTGCTGAAGGGCGGCAGCATCGCGGCCGCCCCCATGGGCGACCCGAACGCCTCGATCCCGACGCCGCAGCCGGTGCATTACCGGCCGATGTTCGGTGCCTACGGTCGGGTCCCCTTCGCCACCGCCCTGACCTTCGTCTCCAAGGCCGCCGTCGACGACGGCCTGCGGGAACGGCTCGGCGTCCAGAAGGACCTGGTGGCCGTGGAGAATGTGCGCGGCGGCATCTCGAAGAAAAGCATGATCCTCAACGACGCCACGCCCGAGATCGAGGTGGATCCCGAGACCTACGACGTCCGGGCCGACGGCGAGCTGCTGGTCTGCGAGCCCGCCGAGGTGCTGCCCATGGCGCAGCGCTACTTCCTGTTCTGAGCGGTCCCGTCCGATGATTCGCGCCACCCGCATCCTTCGCCGGGACGCCCTGTCCGGCGGCGAGATCGTCGACCGCGTCGTGCTCGATCACGGCGACCGGCATCGCCGCCGGGTCGCCATGCGCGGCGCAGGCGGGCTGGGCTTCCTGCTCGACCTGCCGGAGCCGGCCGTGCTGGAGGACGGCGACGCCCTAATCCTGCAGGACGGCCGCCTCGTCTGGGTCGAGGCGGCGCCGGAGCGCCTTCTGGAGATCCGCGCACCGGACGACCATGCCCTCAAGCGCCTGATCTGGCACATCGGCAACCGGCACATCCCCGCCGAGATCGGCGCGGACGCGGTGTGGATCGCCGATGACCATGTGCTCGCCGAGATGGTGCGCGGTCTCGGCGGCACCGCCGAGCCCGTGGAGCGACCGTTCCGGCCCGAGGGCGGTGCCTATTCCGGCGGCCACGCCCACGAGCATGACCATTCCCACGGCGGCCACCACCATCACCACCATGCCGGCGGCTGAAACCCTGGATTCGCTGCGTCTGATGGCGTGGCTGTCGCCGGGTTACCCGGTGGGCGCCTACGCCTACTCGCACGGCCTGGAATGGGCTGTCGAAGCCGGAGATATCCGCGACGAGGCCGGCCTGACGCTGTGGCTCGAGGACGTCTGTACCCGCGGCGCCCTGCGCAACGACCTGATCCTCGCGGCCGAGGCCCACCGGGCGGCAGGCGCCTCCGACGGCGTCGGCCTCATCGCCGTCAACGATCTCGCGCTCGCCCTCGCCCCGTCCCGGGAACTGCACCTCGAGACGAGCCAGCAGGGGCGGAGCTTTCTGGACGCGACACGCGGCGCCTGGCCCTGCCCGGCGCTTGCGGCGCTCTCCGAAGAACTGCCTGGTCCGGTCGCCTACCCGGTCGCCGTCGGGCTCGCCGCCGGGGCGCATCGCATGGCGCTGGCGTCGGTTCTCGCCGTCTACGGCCTCGCCTTCCTTCAGAACCTCGTCTCGGCGGCCCTGCGGGCGGCGCCCGTGGGCCAGGCAGCCGGGACCCGGGTGATCGCCGCCCTTGCTCCGCGGCTCGTGCCGCTGGCCGCCGCCGCCGCTGAGGCGGGGCTCGACGCCCTCGGTGCCGCAACCTTCCGCCTGGATCTCGGCTCCTTTCGGCACGAGACTCAATATTCCCGCATCTTCCGATCCTGAGCCCGAAGCATGACCTCCTCGAACGGCCCCCTCCGCGTCGGCATCGGCGGTCCCGTCGGCTCCGGCAAGACCGCCCTGATGGAGCAGCTCTGCAAGCGCTTCCGCGACCGCTACGAGATCTGTGCGATCACCAACGACATCTACACGAAGGAGGATGCGCGCATCCTGACCGTAGCCGGCGCCCTCCCCGAGGAGCGCATTCTCGGTGTCGAGACCGGCGGCTGCCCGCACACCGCGATCCGAGAGGACGCTTCGATCAACCTCGCCGCCGTCGCCGAGATGACCCGGCGGTTCCCCAAGCTCGATCTAGTCCTGATCGAATCCGGGGGCGACAATCTCGCGGCGACGTTCTCGCCCGAACTCGCCGACATCACCCTCTACGTCATCGACGTCGCCGGCGGCGAGAAGATCCCCCGCAAGGGCGGCCCGGGCATCACGCGCTCGGATCTGCTGATCGTCAACAAGACCGACCTCGCGCCCCTCGTCGGCGCCGACCTGTCGGTCATGGAATCCGACACGCAGCGGATGCGCGGCGCGCGGCCCTACGTGTTCGCGTCCTTGCGGGAGGGGGCGGGCGCGGATTCCGTCGCGCGCTTCGTCGAAGAGGCGGGCGGTCTCGGTCGCTGAACCGATGAGCCGGTCGCGTCGAACGCGTGGTGCTCGACTCTAGCGCCCGGCTTCGGCGGAGCGAGCGCGAACCGACGACGATTTCGGCACACCCATGAGCGCGTCGAGGCGGCTCATGCGGGCGTTGAAATCGTTCATGACGGTCTGGCGCGCCTTGAGTGCGGCGCTGAGCTGGACCTTGGCGGCCGCCTGACGCGGCCGTGCCTCAGCCTGGACCGTCGGAACGGCGAGAAGCGCCGCCAGCGCGGCGATGGTCAGGGTCGGTTTCATCGCGCGAAATCCCTCGTGCATCCGCGGCGCCGAACGTCGCGAAGCCGCACGAGATTAGGCGTGCCGGACCCGGGGCCGCGTGCGCGAGCGCACAACACGTAAGATTGATCTGTCTGCGCATCGAGGTGGCTCCGTCAGGTTGACAGTCCGTCGCGACTGATTCAACCCGCGGTATCGGGGCCTTCTGGACGGTATCGCGCATGCGAAATCTGCGGTGGCTCGCCGCCCTGCCCTTTCTGGGCATCCTGATCGGTCCGTTCTTTCTGAACCGGGTCGAACCCTTCGTTCTCGGCCTGCCGCTGCTCCTCGCCTGGCTGGTGTTCTGCGTGATCGGGACCTCGGCGGTGATGGCGGTGATCTATCTCACCGATCCCCAGAACCGAAGCCCGGAGGATCCGCGATGAGCGTCGCCCTCATCATCGTGGCGGCCGGATTCGCGCTGGCGATCGGCCTCGGGCTCTACGCACGGCTGGGTCGTGAGATGGGCCTGGAACAGTGGACGGTGGGCGGCCGGGGCTTCGGCACCACCCTCGTCTTCCTGCTGATGGCCGGCGAGATCTACACGACCTTTACGTTCCTGGGTGGGTCCGGCATCGCCTACGGCAAGGGCGGCCCGGCCTACTACATCCTCTGCTACCTGACGCTCGCCTACGTCACCTCGTATTGGCTGCTGCCGCCCGTCTGGCGCTACGCGAAGCAGAACGGCCTCTACACGCAACCCGATTTCTTCGCCCGCAAGTACCGAAGCCCGGCGCTCGGCATGCTGGTGGCTCTGGTGGGGATCGTGGCGCTGGTCCCCTACCTCGTGCTCCAGTTCAAGGGCCTGGGGATCATCGTCTCCACAGCGTCCTACGGGGCCATCTCGTCGACCGCCGCGGTCTGGATCGGGGCGGCCGCCCTCACCGTCTACGTGGTCGTCTCGGGCGTCCACGGCTCGGCCTGGACGGCGGTGATCAAGGACACCAGCATCCTGTTCGTAGTGGTCTTCCTCGGGATCTACCTGCCGGTGCACTATTACGGCGGCTATGGAGGGCTGTTCCAGGCCATCGAGGCGGCGAAGCCCGGCTTCCTCGCCCTGCCCGATCGCGGCCAGAGCCCGACCTGGTTCACCACGACGGTCCTGCTCACCGCCCTGGGCGGATACATGTGGCCGCACACCTTCGCGTCGCTCTACACGGCGCGCGAGCCCGGCGCCTTCCGGCGAAACGCCGTGATCCTGCCGATCTACCAGCTGATCAATCTCTTCGTGTTCGTAATCGGCTTCACGGCCGTCATGCAGGTGCCCGGCCTCACCGGCCCGGATGTCGATCTGTCGCTGTTCAAGCTCGCCCTTGCGACCTTCCCGCCCTGGGTCATCGGCCTCATCGGCGCCACCGGCGTGCTGACCGCTCTGGTCCCGGGATCGATGATCCTGATCGCCGGCGTGACGCTGGTGGCCAACAACCTCGTCCGGCCTCTGCGACCCGGCATGGACGATGCCGCCACCGCCCGGCTGTGCAAGATTCTGGTGCCGGTTCTGGCGCTGGTCTGCGTGGGCTTCACCCTGTCGGGCGGAGACACGATCGTGCAGCTCCTGTTGATGGGCTACAACTTCGTTACGCAGCTCTTCCCGTGCTTCATCGCCAGCCTGATGCGGCGCAACCCGCTCGATCGGCGCGCTGCGATGGCCGGCATCGTCGCGGGCGTCGCCACCGTGGCGGCGACCGTTCTGAGCGGGTTCAGCCTGTCCAGCCTCTCCGCCCTCGGACCGCTCCAGGACGTGAATGTCGGCATCGTGGCGCTGATGGTGAATCTCGTGGTCACCCTCGCGGTGGCGCAACTGATGCGCGTCGGGGCGACCGCCGCGCAGGCCGCTGAGTGACGGGCCTCAGGCCTGCCCGCGCCGGGTCGTGAGCCAGGATGCCAGAAGCACCGCGGCGCTCACCAGCCCGACCAGGAGGGTCGAGGCCGCGTTGATCTCCGGGTTCACCCCGAGTCTGACCTGGCTGTAGAGCCGCATCGGCAGCGTGGTTGAGCCGGGGCCGGACACGAAGCTCGCGATGACGAGGTCGTCGAGCGACAGGGTGAAGGCGAGGAGGGCCCCGGCGGTCAGAGCGGGCGCCAGAAGCGGCAGGGTGACCGTCATCAACACCCGTGCCGGCGTCGCGCCGAGGTCGGCCGCGGCTTCCTCCAGGGATCGATCGAGACCGCGCAGGCGCGCCCCGACCACCACCGCCACGAAGCCCGTGCAGAACGTCGTGTGAGCGATGACGATCGTGAGGAGGCCCCGGTCCAGCCCGATCCCGATGAACATCAGCAGGAGCGAGAGCCCGATCATCACCTCCGGCATCACGATCGGTCCGACGACGAGGCCGGTGAACAGCGCCCGTCCGCGGAAGCGGCCCTGCCGCTCGAGGACCAGGGCTGCGAGGGTGCCGAGGATCGTGGCGAGCAGGCTCGCGAGGATCGCGACCTTCAGAGAGACCCAGGCGGCTGCGATGAGCGGCGCGTCGGACATCAGCGCACCGTACCAGCGGGTCGAGAAACCGCCCCAGACCGTGACCAGGGGCGAGGCGTTGAACGAGTAGACGATCAGCACCACGATCGGCGCGTAGAGGAAGACGAGGCCGGCCGCGAGGGCGGTGCGGGTGACCCAGGTCACGGGGACTCTCCCTCGCCGGCGCGCAGGCTGTCCCGGAACAGCACCACCGGGCCGATGACGATGGCGAGGATCAGGACCGCCACCGCGGAGGCCAGGGGCCAGTCGCGGTTCGAGAAGAACTCGGTCCAGAGCACCCGGCCGAGCATCAGGGTTTCCGAGCCGCCGAGAAGGTCCGGGATCACGAACTCGCCGATCATCGGGATGAAGCACAGGCCCGCGCCGGCCGCGATCCCGGGCAGGCTGAGCGGCAGGGTCACGGTCCAGAACACCCGGGTCGGCGAGGCGCCGAGATCCGCAGCGGCGTCCCGCAGCGTCGGGTCGAGGCGGTTCATCACCGCGTAGAGCGGCAGGACCATGAAGGGCAGATACGCGTAGACGAGGCCGATGATCACCGCGGCGTCGGTGTTGAGGATCGTGAGCGGCTCGCCGATCAGCCCGAGCCGGATCAGCATGAGGTTCAGCAGACCCTCCGGTTTGAGGATCGCGATCCAGGCGTAGACCCGGATCAGGAAGCTGGTCCAGAACGGCACGACCACCAGCGCCACGAGGAGCGGCTGCCATCGGGACGGGGCGCGGGCCAGCGCGTAGGCGAGCGGTGTCCCCAGGGCGACAAGGATCAGGCTGGCCAGGGCGGCGTAGGTCAGCGAGCCGAGGACGGCGTCCCGATAGAGCGGGTCGGCGTAGAGCGTCAGGTAATTGTCGAAGTTCAGGGCTTCGAGAAAGGTCGACCAGCCGTCGAGGCCGGCCCGCCAGTCGAGCACCGGCAAATAGGGTGGGATCGCCGTCGCCGGCTCCGACAGGCTGATCTTGAGGGTGATCGCGAACGGCAGCAGGAAAAACGCCGCCAGCCAGAGGAAGGGTGGCAGCCGCACGAGACGATCGAACAGCCGTGCCGTTATCCGGCCGCTCACCGGCGGGCACCCGGATCGCGCCGCTCCGGGCGGCCATGCGGGTCGTCCGACGGCGCGATGGGCATCATGCGGGCAGGATCACGGCGGCCTCGGCCGCGAAGCCGGCATGCGAGGCCGATCCGAGCGCCTGCCCGGCCTCCGTCGGTCGCCCGCTCGCCCGCAGCGTCGTGCCGTCGGGCAGGCGCAGGGTCCGACGCAGCCTGTCTCCGAGAAAGACGGAATCGGCGATCACCACCGGCAGCCCCTCCGTGCCGAGAACGAGGTCCTCCGGCCGCACGGCGACCACGACGGCGGCCCCCGTCTCCAACGTGCCCGCCGCGACGCCCCGCACGGCGCCATAAGCGGTCTCGACTTCGCGGGCGCCGCCGGGCCCTCCCGCGCCGAGGCGGCCGGGGATGAGGTTCACGTCGCCGAGCAGCCCGGCCACGAAGCGGCTCGCCGGGCGTCGGTAGAGCTCCGCCGGAGGTCCGACCTGGATCAAGCGCCCGCCTTCCATGACGCCGATCCGGTCGGCAAGCATCATCGCCTCCTCGGGATCGTGCGTGACGACGATAAAGGCGGTGCCGAGCCGCCGCTGGACGGCGCGCAACTCGCCCTGCGTCTCCTCGCGCAGGCCGCGATCCAGGGCGCCGAGCGGCTCGTCGAGAAGCAGCAGCTGCGGCTCCCGGGCCAGCGCCCGGGCCAGGGCGACCCGCTGCCGCTGACCGCCCGAGAGCGTGTCGGGTCGGCGGTCGCCGAACCCGTCGAGGCGCACGAGCCGGAGCAGGTCCGCCACCCGGTTCGCGGCGGCGGCGCGGCCAAGGCCCTTGAGACCGTAGCCGATATTGCCGGCCACGCTCATGTGCGGGAACAGGGCATAGGACTGGAACATCATGTTGACCGGCCGCCGGTGGGGCGGCAGCGCGGTCAAATCGGCCTCCCCCAGCAGGATCCGCCCGGCGGTCGGTCTCTCGAAGCCCGCGATCATGCGCAGAAGGGTGCTCTTCCCGCAGCCGGATGGCCCGAGCAGGCAGAAGAACTCCCCCGGCTCGAGATCGAGCGTCACGGCCTCGACGGCGTGGTGCGTGCCGAAGCGTTTGGTCAGCTCCTCGAGCCGCAGGCGCGGCGCCGGCAGGCCGGACAACGGATCAGGAATCCTCGCGCAGCGCCTCGGCCACGCGCGCTTCCAGGAGATCCGGCCGCCGCAGGACGAGGGCGCCGCGGGTGCGGTCGACCAGACCCTCGGCGGCCATCGCGGTGAATTCCCGGGTCACCTGCTCCCGCCGGCAGCCGATCCGGGCGGCGAGGACGTGGTGGTAGGGCGGGGGCGACACCACCCGCTCGCCCCCGGCCCCGGCCCGCGGCACGGAGAGGCGCAGCAGCTCGGCATACAGCCGGTGCTTGAGATCGAGCAGGGCGTGCTCCATCAGCCGCGTGTTCAGCTCGCGCACGCGCTTGGCCAGGAGCCGGAACAGCCGGTCGGCGATCGCCTCCGACGCGAAGACGATCTGGCGGAACACCGGGGCCGGCACCACGCAGACCTCGCCGCGCGTCAGCGCCGTGACGTTGGCCGAGCGGCCGATCCCGTCGATCGCGGCGAGTTCGCCGAAGAAGGCCCCGCCTCGCATCTCCCCCAGGATGACCTCCTTGCCGGACTGGGTCCGGTTCAGGATGCGGACCTCGCCGGAGGCGATGAAGTAGACGTCGGTGGAGATGTCGTCGAAGTCGACCAGAACCTCGTTCTCGTCGAAGCGGCGCCAGTGGCAGCGGGGCTCGTAGGGCCCGAGCTCAATGCCCGGATCCTTGAAGAAGGGTATCGTCCCCAACCGCGCCATCGATCGTGTTCCCTCAACTCCGGCCTCCGTCCCTGCCCTGACGGGGGCCAGCCAGCAGATCTGGGGACGGGAGCAGCCCGTACAGTGACGTCGCGCTCCGCCGGGGCGGTGCTGGATCGATCGGGCATAATGATCGTGACGGTCGCGGGCTGGACGGTCAAGCCGCGTCCCGATGAACAGGAGTTTATTGGCGTGGATCACCCATGAGGGCTAGGTTCCCTGTCCGCTGCGGCGGCCTGACTCGATGCATCAAGACGTTCCATTCCCGCTCTCGACAGCCGCTCCAGGCCCTCGTCTTCAGGCGACCTTGTCTCATCCGTTCGAGCGGTCGGGACGCAGCCTCCATTCGGGGCGACACGCCACGGTCCGCGTCAGCCCGGCGCCGGCCGGCCATGGCATCGTCTTTCGGCGTCGTCTGAAGGATGGTCGCACGGTCGATGTGCCGGCCGATTGGCGACTTCGGGAATCGCAGCCGCTGTCCTCGGCGGTGCGGCGGGAGGGGGTCCTCGTCCGCACGATCGAACACCTCATGGCATCGCTGAGCGCCTTGCGGATCGACAACGTGCTGGCCGAGATCGACGCGGACGAGCTGCCGATCTTCGACGGCAGCGCCACGCCGTGGTGCGAGGCCATCCGGGCCGCGGGCCGGAGCGAGCAGACCTTGCCCTGCCGGGTCATCCGCCTGCTGCGGACCGTTGCGGTCGAGAACGGGCGGCGGCGGCTCCAGATCGAGCCCGGCGACGGACTCCACATCAGCGGCCACCTCGCGCTGGCGCATTTCGGGTCGGTCGACTGGTCGGGTGCGATCACGCCTGAAGGCTTCGAGCGGGAGATTGCGCCGGCGCGCAGCTTCGGTCGCTACCTGCGAGCCATGGCGGGGCGCGCCTACGGCTTCATCCGGGGGACGGACTTCCTGCAGGGCGTATCGCCCCGCTCGGCGGCGCTCCTCGTGCGCGGGCACGTGCTCGGCGGGATGCGGGTCCCCGATGAGCCGGTGCGGCACCGTATCCTCGATCTCATCGGCGATCTCGCTTTGGCGGGGCACCCGATCGAGGGCCGCATCTCAGCCTTCCACACGGGACACGAACTCAACCACGCCCTGGTCGCGGCCCTGATGAGCGACAGCTCGGCCTGGGAACTCGTTTGAGGCGCGGCCGACAGACCGGGGGAGGCCTCAGGCGGAGGCAGGTCGAGAGGGCTCGCAGGCGGCCGCGACTTCACCGAAGGCTCGGACCAGATCGACATCGAGCTTCGCGGTCATCTGCGTCAGGATGGCGTAGGCCTCCTGGGCCGATTTCGGCGCCTTGTAGGGGCGCGCCTCGATCAGCGCGGCGAAGATGTCGCAAATGGTGATCAGCCGGACGAGATCCGGGATCTGCGACCCGCGCAAGCCGTCCGGATAGCCCGAACCGTCGAGATATTCGTGGTGCGAGCGGACCACCGACAGGGTCAGCGCGTCATAATCGCCCGTCAGCAGCATCGCGTGACCGAGCGCCGGGTGACGATCCATCTCCTTGCGCTCGAGAGGCGTCAGCGGTGCCGGCTTGTTCAGGATGGCGAGCGGGATCTTGGCCTTGCCGATGTCGTGGAGCAGCGCCCCTTTGACCAGGTACCGGGAATCGGCCTCGCTGAGCCCCAGAATACGGGCGAATTCGGCTGCGATCCCGGCCACGCTCAGGCAGTGGCGGTGGGTGACGTCGTCGAAATTCGCGACGACGTCGAGCCAGTTGCGCACCTTCGCCTCGCGGATGGCCTGATTGACCAAGTCGGCGCCGCTTTCGACCACCGCCGGCGGGGGCGCCTGATCGGCCCGGAACAGGCTGACGAAGGCCGCATGTGCCTCATGGATCTGATGCCGCCACCGGCGGGCGGATCGCGTATCCGGCCCGCCGCCGGTCAGGGTCGCGACCGCATTCAGCAGCAGGGCGCTCGCCGTGGAGGCCGCCATCACCCGGGTCGCCCCCAGAGCCGTCGCCTGGATCTCGCCGCGCCCGAGATTGCCGTGGATCAGGGCGAGAAACGGGACCCCGGGGGCCCGCACCGTGGACAGGACCTGACGCAGGCGCCGGACGGATTCGGAGGTCAGTGCGCTGACGTCGCTGATGATCAATGCGGCGCCCGATGGCGGGGCCGCGTCGCCGTAGAGGTCGTGCAACATCACGGAAATGCCGCCGCCGAGGTTGCGCGCGAGCCGCCCGCCCCGCTCGAGATCGTCGGTCAAGATCAGGGTCTGGCCCAACAACTCCCCCCGTCGCTCGCCTCGTTCCGGGCGTCCAACGTGTGCGAGCGCACTCTAACCAATGATCGGCCTATCGAAATCTGGATAGACGTCGCTCAAGATAATTATAGTCGCATTACGTTAAAATTTTAGCCGCCCAGGCAGGTATTCTCCGCTTCAATCAGGTATCCAACCCGTCACGCCGAGGCCTCTCGAATCGTGCCGGTCGGCGCGGAGCCGGCGCTTGCCTCGCCGCGTCCGGACAGCCAGAACGCCGTCATGCTGCGCGTCAATGACCTCACCTATCGCATCGGCGACCGTCTGATCCTCGATTCCGCGAGCTTCACGATCCCGGAAGGCGCCCGCGTCGGTCTCGTCGGGCGCAATGGGGCCGGCAAGACCACGCTGTTCAAGGCCATTCTCGGCGATCTGCCGGTGGATGCGAAATCGGTGGCGCTGCCCAAGGGCATGCGGATCGGCGCCGTTGCCCAGGAGGCACCGGCCGGGCCGGAGACGCTGCACGCCGTCGTGCTCGCCGCCGACACGGAGCGCGCCCGGCTGATGGCGGAGGCCGAGCATGCGGACGGCTTGCGCCGCGCCGAGATCGAGACCCGGCTCGTCGATATCGGCGCCCACTCGGCGCCGGCCCGGGCCGCCGCGATCCTGCACGGCCTGGGGTTCGATGCGGCCGCCCAGGGGCGGCCCTGCTCGGACTTCTCCGGCGGCTGGCGGATGCGCGTGGCGCTGGCCGCCGTCCTGTTCTCGGAGCCGGACCTGCTGCTCCTCGACGAGCCGACCAACTATCTCGACATCGAGGGTACGCTCTGGCTGTACGATTACCTGGAGCGCTATCCGCGCACCGCCATCATCATCAGCCACGACCGCGACCTGCTCGACACCAGCGTCGATCACATCCTGCATCTCGACCGCGGCAAGCTGACGATCTACCGCGGCGGCTATTCGAGCTTCGCCAAGCAGCTCTCGGAGAAGCGGGTGCTCCAGGCCAAGGCGAAGGCCAAGCAGGATGCCGAGCGCGCGCATCTCCAGAGCTTCATCGACCGGTTCAAGGCCAAGGCCACCAAGGCGCGGCAGGCCCAGTCGCGGATGAAGCGGCTGGCCAAGATGGAGCCGATCGCGGCGCTGCTCGACGACGACGTGCCGGTGATCCACCTGCCGAGCCCGGAGAAGCCCCTGTCGCCGCCGATCGTGGCGATGGAGCGGGTCAAGGCCGGCTACGGGGACCGGATCGTCCTGACCGGGCTCGACCTCAGCCTCGCGCCGGACGACCGGGTGGCGTTGCTGGGCGCGAACGGCAACGGCAAGTCGACCTTCTGCAAGCTGATCGGCGGGCGGCTCGGCCCCGTGGCCGGCGAGGTCAAGCGCTCCTCAAAGATGGAGGTCGCCTATTTCGCCCAGCATCAGCTCGACGAGTTGCGGCCCTCCGAGAGCGCCTACGCGCATGTCCGAACCCTGATGCCGGACGTTCCGGAGGCCAAGGTGCGCTCCGCGACGGCGCGGCTGGGCTTCGGCGCCAACAAGGCCGACACGCCGGTCGAGAAGCTCTCGGGCGGCGAGAAGGCGCGCCTGCTCATGGGCCTCGCGGCCTTCCACGGCCCGCACCTCCTGATCCTCGATGAGCCGACCAACCACCTCGACATCGAGAGCCGGCAGGCCCTCGTGGAGGCGATCAACGACTACGAAGGGGCCGTCATCCTCGTGTCCCACGACCGCTTCCTGGTCGAGGCCTGCGCCGACCGGCTCTGGCTCGTCGCGGACGGCACGGTGAAGACCTTCGACGGCGACATGGACGATTACCGGCGCTTCGTCCTGTCGGGGCCGGAGCGCGAGGCGGAGCGCGAGACCGAACCGTCCGGCGGCCAGAAGGCCGAGGCGCGCCGGGCCGGCGTCGAGCGCCGCGCGGCCCTGGCGCCGCTGCGCAAACGCCTGGAGGCCATCGAGGCCCGCATGGCCAAGCTGACCGCGGCGATCCAGAAGATCGACGCGGCGCTGGAGGACGGGTCCGCCTTCCGGGAGAACGCCGCCAAGGCCGGCGAGATCGCCAAGATGCGCGCGGACGCCGCGCAGGCGCTCGCCTCCGCCGAGGAGGAATGGCTGAATGTGAGCGCGGAGATCGAGGCCGCCTGAGGCGTTCCCCGGCGCGCTCGGACCCCTCTAGGCCGGTGGTTCCCATCCGTGCGGGCGCTGCGAAACCATCCAGCAGCGCCACGGCAGGCCGGGCGGCGCGATGCTCGTTCAGAGCGACAGTTCGATCGCCCGCTCCAGGATGTCGACGCCGAGGTCGATCTCCTCGTCGGTGGCGGTCAGCGGCGGGGCGATGCGGAACACGCCGCCCATGCCCGGCAACTGCACGATGTTCATGCTCAGCCCGAGGTCCAGGCAGCGCCGGGTGATCGCATCGCCCAGATCCGGCGCCGGCACCTTCGTGCCCCGGTCGGCCACGATCTCGACGCCCTGCAGAAGCCCGCGGCCCCGGAGGTCGCCGATGCAGGCGAAGCGCTGCTGAAGGGCGCCCAACCGCGTGGCGAGCCGGGCGCCGGCCTCCTCGGCCCGGGCGACGAGGCCGTCGCGCCGGACGATCTCCAGCACCTTGAGGCCCACCGCTGCGGGCAGCGGATCGGAGACGTGCGTGGTGTAGAACAGGAACCCGCGGGCGTGGCAGAGATCCTCGATCTCCGGCGTGGTCAGGACCGCCGCGAGCGGCAGGCCGGCGCCCAGGGTCTTCGACAGGGTGAGGATGTCCGGGACCACGCCGTCGCGTTCGCAGGCGAACATCAGGCCCGTGCGGCCGATGCCCGTCTGGGCCTCGTCGAGGATCAGCAGCATCCCCCGCTCCGCGCATTTCCGCTTGAGCGCGGCGAGGTAGCCCGGTGGCAGTTCGAGGATGCCCCCGGAGCTGAGGATCGGCTCGGCCAGGAACGCCGCGAGGTTGCCGGTCGATTGCCGGTCGACCAGCGCGAAGGCGTAATCGAGTTCGGTCTGCCAGTCGGGGGCTCCGTCCTTCTCGAAGGTGGGGCGGTAGGCGTTCGGCGCGGGGATCGCGAAGGAGCCGACGGAGGCCGGGCCGTAGCCCTTGCGGCCGGCGCTGTAGGTCGCCCCGGCCGCCCCCGCCGTCATCCCGTGCCAGGATTGCGCGAAGCCCACGACCTCCCAGCCGCCCGTGGCGAGCTTGGCCATGCGCAGGGCGGCCTCGTTGGCCTCTGCGCCGGTGGTCAGCAGGAGCGTCCGTTCGAGGTCGCCGGGGGCGATCCGGGCCAGCTCCGTCGCGAGATCGACCACGGGCCGGCTCAGCATGCCGCTGAACAGGTGGTCGAGATGTCCGACGTGATGCGCGGCCACCGCGGCGATCTCGGGATGCCCGTGGCCCAGGATCGCGCTCATCTGGCCGGAGGTGAAATCGAGGATCTTCCGGCCGTCCGCGTCGTAGACGAAGCTGCCCTCCGCCCGCTCGATGATGACCGGCGCGAAGGAGCCGCCGTACCGCACGAGATGCCGACGTGCGCGCGTCCAGAAATCGGCGTCGTCGTTCCGTGTCATCGTCGGTCCTGCACCCGGGTCCAGCCGCGCCATGCTAGGACCGCCGCGGACGGCAGAAAAGCTTATCGTTCTGAACCGAGAGTTCAGAGGTTCTTATGGCTCACAGCCTCGACATCGATCTCCTGCGCAGTTTCGCCGCGGTGGCGGAGACCGGCGCCCTGAGCCGGGCGGCGGAGCGGGTCAGCCGCAGTCAGGCCGCCCTCAGCATGCAGATGAAGCGCCTGGAGGATCTCGTCGCGCAGCCGCTTCTGCGGCGGACGGGGCGCGGGGTCTCCCTGACGGTGCAGGGGGAGCGCCTTCTGGTTCATGCGCGCCGGATCCTGTCCGCGCACGACGACGCCCTGGCTGAATTGTCCGGACGGAGTCTCACCGGCACGCTGCGGATCGGCTGTCCGGACGATTATGCGCAGGCGTTCCTGCCGGCCCTGCTGCGCGGCTTCGCACCCCGACACCCCGCGGCGGCGATCGCGGTGGTCTGCGCCGCGACGCCCCGTCTGGAGGAGCGATGGCAACGCGGTGGACTCGATCTGGCGCTGGTCTCCGTTGCCCGCTCGGCCGAGGGGGAGATCCTCCGGCACGAGGATCTTGTCTGGGTCGCGCCGCGCGGTGCGCCCGCGGCTTGGCCCGACCCGCTGCCGCTCGCCCTCGGCGATCCCGATACCCTCGATCATCGGGCGGCGCGGGCCGCCCTCGACAAGGCGGGGCGCCCATACCGGATCGCCTACGCGAGCGGCAGCCTGTCGGGCCTGCTGGCCGTGACGCGCTCCGAGCAGGCCGTGGCAGTCCTGACCCGCGCTGCCGTCCCGCCCGATCTGCGCATCCTGACCCGCAGCAGCGGATTGCCGGCGCTGCCGCGCATCGGTCTGACGATCCGCATGGATGGAGCGCATGCCACTCCGCTCACGCGGGCCTTCGCCGCCCATGTCCGGTCCGTTCTGCCGGCGCTCTGAGCCTGCGATCGATCGGCGAGGGAAAGCCGATCGACCACGACGGTGAAGCCCAGCGCCGCCGCATGCCAGGATCTATGCTTCGTCACCGGATTTCGGCCAGAACACAACGATGTCGTCGTTGTCGACATCGATCCAATTGAAGTGCGTCTTCGGGTTGTCCTGACTGATGCTTTCGAAATGCGCGCTGTTGCACAGAACGTAGACTTCCCGCTCCGGCCCGTGGAAGCCGATATCGATCTCCAACTGGCGAAGGGCCGAGCGGAAGTCCGTATCGGACAGGTGCGCGCCCCGGAACTTCCGGCCAGCCACGTCCGGAAAGGCCGCGCTCCAGGCTGCCATGACCCGGGGATTGTCATACTGAACGACCGTGTCGGTTCCCACGACGCGGGATGAACTGTGATCCAGCCGGACATCCTCGCTCCAGTTGCGGTTGGCTGCGCCGATCGTCTTGGTCGTTTCCGGAGAGACGACAGGCGTCGTCGCCGTGACCGTCGCCATGGCCGCCGCGGCAATCTGGGTGCCGCGCCGATCCGGCGGATCGAACGGCATGGCGTCGATCGCCCGGATCTGGGTTTCGGCCAGCGCGAAGACGGCGCCGGCCGCCTCCGGCGAGAGCGTGTAGATGGACCGGGGATCCGGTGCAGCCGAGACGGCGGCCGGCGCCGTCTTCGCTGTCGTCAGCCCGAGTTCTTCGGCGTGGTTCGCTTTCTGGGTGGCAGCCGTGACGGCAGCCAGGGGAGGTATGTAATCCATCGCGCGGTCTCCATCTCTTCGAGCCGATGCGCTCCCATCGCCGCTCAACGTGAGCGGCGTGCCTCAGCGTGCTGCGCCGGCAGACAGACGTGCCGGCGGTACAGCGGGCGAATGCCGTCCGGACCGGCAACCGGCGCGGCGACGCCCGGCAAGGCCGGGCCGAGCTGCGGTGTCGCCGCGCGGCGCGACCAAGCGCGTCAGCGGTCGCGCCTGCCGGGTCATGCCGTAGGCGGCCGGCTGCGCAGAGCGGGCCTGTTCAGAACTGGACGCGCCGGTCCGTGATGCCGGTTAGGCGGAGTGGCGGGGATGCAAGCGGGAAACGCCTCGGCTCTCGGGCGCCACGCGGCCCTCATGACCACCGGCACCCCATCCGCGAGCTTCATGCTCCGTTAATTCTTACGTGCACGCAAACACTTGAAGGTGTCAAGTCTATTCCGGCCGTGCCCGCGCCTTTCCACGGTGTCGGCGACGATGTGCGAAGACAATAGGCCTGTAACACAACAGAGTTTTCTATTTTTATACTGAAACATGTAGTGGATGACACGCAGTTCTCGGCGGTCATGCCAAGGCATGCCCCATCATGCCATGAGCCGTCCCGATTCACAGGATGCGCGGTGCGCCTGTGCCGTGGACACCCGGTGGATGCCATGCGGCGGTCCGCGGCCCGGTGATCGGGCGACCCGGTGGCCGGGGGCGACGGTGCCCTTCGTCCGGCAAACGCCGCCGATTCCCTCGTCCGATGGGTGGGCGAAGGCTGCGTTTGCCCGCAGCCCGCGGACATGCGAGAGAGGCCGAATGTTGACCGTCGATAGCCTCTGGCGCGCGCGGCACCGGCTCGCGCAGTTCGGGAAGAAGCGGACCGGATCGCCGCGCATCCTCGTGATCGGCGTCTGCCAAGCGGGGTCCATCGCCAAGACGATGCGCTACCTGCTGCCCGAGGCGCGGGTGGATTTCGTGTCGGCCTTTACGGCGGCCCGCCGGTTCCCGCGTCTCGCGGACCTGATGGCGCATGCGGACGGCTACGATCACGTCTTCAGCAGCATCTACCTGCCCCGGTTCAAGGGCGGCGGCACGATCGACACGCTGCGGACGCACCCGAAGGTGCGGTTGATCCCCACCATCGTGTTCAGCGCCTATCATCCGGATCTCGTCCATGTGGGCGTGCAGGATTCCGTCACGCTCAACGGCCTGATCTCGGGGCCGATGGGGCATTCGCACTCGGCGATCACGCTGTTCGCCTACCTCTCCGGATTCTCGCAGGCGCAGGCGCTGCGCCTGTTCTCCGAGCCGGTCTTCGAGCGCCTCGGGTATTTCAATCTCTGGGACGAGTCGGTTTCGTATCTGCGCGGGCTCGGCGTCCAGGCCGGGTACGATCTGGACACGCACCTCACGCGCTGGGCGCGCCGGGGCTGCTTCATGCACTCGATCAACCACACGAAGCTCTACGTCGTCGCCGACCTCGCCCGGGGCCTGCTGACCCGGGCCGGCGTCCCGTTCGAGGAATGCGATCTCGACGCGTTCCTTCCGGACGATCTCGGCGGTCAGGGCAGCTGGCCGGTCTATCCGGAGATCGCCCAGCATTACGGCGTGCCCGGCAGCGCCCTGTTCTTCAAGGCGGAGACGCGCCGGTCCGGTCCCGCGCGCACGATGAGCCGGGCCGAGTTCGTCGCCGCCTCCTACGCGAATTACGACCGGCGCGAGCGCAAGCTTCTGATCTCGCAGCGTGTCCAGGGCTGGCTCAGCGACCCGCCGACGGTAGATTTCCTGCGTGAGGCCGCCGGGCGCGACGCGGCGCCGGCGCGGTCGGAGAGCCGGGCCCCGGCCCTGAGCGCCGGCAGCCTCGCCGGACACGCGTCTTAAGGTTCAGGCGGGCACTTCCCATCGGTCCCGGCGTTGTCGCGCACGGCCCGCGGCTGCGGGATGGACGTCGAGGTGGTTCGATGGGCTCTCAGTCCCGGCACAGCGCCGGTCGCTTCGCGGCCGCGGCGGCCCTGACGCTCGTCGGCTCGGCCGCGGCCCTGGCCGGCTGGAGCGGGCTCGCGGTGAACCGGCGGATGCCCCTGCCGCCCGCCCTGCCGGGGCGGCACGAACGGCTCCGGACCCGACGCGCCGGCGAGATCTCGCTCTACGGATCGACCGAGGCCGAGGGCGTGCCGCTCCTGCTGATCCATTCCATCAACGCCGCGGCCAACGCCTACGAGGTGCGGCCGCTCTACCTGCGCTACCGCGGCACGCGGCCGGTCTACGCTCTGGACCTGCCGGGTTTCGGCTTCTCGGAACGGTCGCGCCGCCGTTACACGCCGCGGCTGATGGTGGAAGCGATCCACGCCGCGGTCGATGAGATCCGGCACCGGCATGGCGGCTGGGCGATCGATGCCCTGGCTGTCTCACTGTCGGCCTCGTACCTCGCGCGGGCCAGCCTGGAACGGTCGGATGCCTATCGCAGCCTCGCGCTGATCAGCCCGACCGGATTCGATGGGCGGCTCTCGGGGTACGGTCCCCCGGACGGTGATCGCGGCCGCGACTGGCTGCGCGACGCCCTCGACCGGCCGCCCCTGGGCCGGCCGCTGTTCGATGCCCTGGTCACACGGCCGAGCATGCGCTTCTTCCTGCAGAAGACCTTCGGCTCGTCCGACATCGACGAGGGTCTGCTCGCCTATGAGTACGCGTCGGCGCACCAGCCCGGCGCCGAGCACGCCCCCTGGTGCTTCATCGCCGGTCACCTGTTCCCCACCGACGCGACACGTCTTTACGAGCGCCTGCGCCTTCCGGTCTGGATGGTGCACGGCACGCGCGGCGACTTCGTCGATTACCGGCTGGCGCCGCGGGTCGCCGACCGGCCCAACTGGCGCGTCGAGACCCTGCCGACCGGCGCATTCCCGCATTTCGAGCAGCCGGCGGCCGTCGCGGCCGGCTACGACGCGTTCCTGGCGAGCATCATCCGGCTGCCGGCGGCTCGACCGGCGTGATCCGGTAGCGCAGCCACACCACGCCGTCGGAAAGGCGCTCGCAGGCCGTCAGGTCGAGCTTGCGGCGGCTGCCCATCGTGTCCGCCTCCTCGCCGGCGAAGTCGAACACCGCGGGCGTCCCGGTCAGGCCATCGACGGCGGGCACCAGGAGCAGGCTCAGTTCGTCGATGATCCCGGCTTTCAGCATCGAGCCGTTGATGTGGCCGCCGCCCTCGACGAGGAGCCGCTCGATCCCGAACAGGGTGCGCAGCTTCGCCGCCGCCTGGGCGAAGTCAACGGTCCGCTCGCCCGCGAACAGGTAGGACTGGCCGCCGGCCCGGAGCGCGCGCAGATGCGGATCCGGCACGGATTCGGTGAGCACCACCACCACATGGTCCCCCTCGATCGCATTGCGCGCCCCCCAATCCAGACGTCCGCGCGCGTCGAGAGCCACGGCGTAGCCCGGCGCGTCGCGGCGGGCGACATGATCCGTCCGCGGGACCGGAACGCCGTCGTCCCGGATCGGCTCGGGCAACGGATCGGCGCTGTCGGCATAGCCCTGCATCGTCACCCGCCCGCACATCCACGCATCGCCCTTCAGCTCACCGTGGACGCGCTCGTAATGGCTGTCGGCATCCAGCGTTTTCCAGCGGCGCACCTTGATCCGGCCGTCGACCGACGAGGTCATGTGACAGATCACGTACGGGCGTTCGGCGGATGCCATGGACGATCCTCGTTCAGCGCGCCGGGGCTCTCCCCCCGCGAACACCCGCGAAACTAGGCGGATCGTCCCTTCGGCCCAGGGCGGCGCGCGGGATCGAACGCCGCAGCGATTTGCGTCTGTGGACCCGGCGCGCCCCGGTCCGTAAGAATGCGGCGGCCGCCGGGAGCGGCGTCCGTGTTGGATTCCAATGATCGACCTGACCCTCGAGGCCGCCCGCACCATCGTCGACACCGCCCTGCGGGAGGCACGGACACGGACGCTCAAGCCTCTGGCCGTCGTCGTCTACGATGCCCGCGGCGCCCTCAAGGCGGCCGCGGTCGAGGACGGGACCTCCCTGCGCCGGGCCGAGATCGCGAGCGGCAAGGCCAACGGCGCGCTGGCGCTGGGTCTCGGCTCCCGGGCGATCCACGCTCGGGCGGAGCAGCAGCCCTATTTCGTCGCCGCCGTGACCCATCTGACCGGCCCCGCCGCCCTCGTGCCGGTGCCCGGCGGCGTGCTGATCCGGTCCGGTGAGGGACGGCTCCTCGGCGCGGTCGGCATTTCCGGCGACACCTCCGACAACGACGAGATCTGCGCGGTGGTCGGCATCGAAGCGGCCGGCCTGAAGCCGGAAACCGGCGCCTGACCATGCGCCTGCGTCGGCGCGACTGGCTGGCCGGCGCGATGGCCCTCTCGGCCGTGCCGCCCGCCCGCGCGGCCGAGGCGCTCTACCGCCGCGGCAACGACGCCGATCCCGAGACCCTCGACCCGCACCGCTCGTCCACGGTCGCGGAGGCGCATATCCTGCGCGACCTCGGCGACGGGCTGCTCACCTACGACAATTGCGGCGCCATCATCCCGGGCGCCGCACGCGCCTGGACCGTCTCGGACGACGGCGCGACCCTGCATTTCGACCTGCGGCCCGACGGTCGCTGGTCGAATGGCGAGCCGGTCACCGCGGCGGATTTCGTCTACTCGCTCCGCCGGATGCTCGATCCGGCCACGGCGGCGAAATACGCCGAGATCCTGTTCCCGATCCGCAACGCCGCCGCCGTGAACCGCGGCGAGAAGCCGGCCGACGCCCTGGGCGTGGTCGCGGAGGCGCCGCTGCGGCTCGCGATCACCCTGGAACAGCCGACGCCCTACATCCTGGAACTCCTCACCCATCAGACCGCCCTGCCGGTCCACCGCGCCTCGGTCGAACGCTACGGCGACAGTTTCACCCGGCCGGGAAACCTCGTGACAAATGGGCCCTATCGGCTCGCCGACCGCGTGCCGGGCGGCGCCATCACGCTGGAGGCCAACCCGCACCATCCGGATGCGGCGAGCCTCGCGATCCGCCGGGTCGCCTTCCTGCCGACGCCCGACATCGCATCGGCCGTGCGCCGCTACGCCGCCGGCGAGATCGACTCGCTCTCCGACCTGCCCGTCGACCAGATCGCCGACCTGCGTCGCCGCTTCGGAACGCAGGTGGTGCTCGGACCCTTGCTGGGACTGGCGGCGCTGGTGGTGAACACCCGCAAGGCGCCGTTCTCGGACAGGCGCGTCCGACAGGCGCTGTCGCTCGTGATCGACCGGGAATACTTGGCCGACGGGCTCAACAGCGGCACCATGAGTCCCGCCTATTCCCTGTGTCCGCCCGGCCTCGACAATTACCGGACGCCGCCCGAGACCGAGGGCCGCCGCGGCCTGCCGATCGACCACGAGGCGGAGGCGCGCCGACTGCTCGCCGAAGCGGGCTTCGGCCCGGACCGCCCCCTCACCCTGGAGTACCGGTTCAACATCAGCGACAACAACCGCACCGTCGCGGTGGCGCTCGGCGACATGTGGCGCGACCTCGGGATCAGGACCCGCTTCGTCTACACCGACGCCAAGACGCATTTCGCCCATCTGCGCGACGGCGGCGATTTCGACGTCGCCCGCATGAGCTGGCTCGCCGATTATTCAGACCCGCAGAACTTCCTGTTCCTGCTCCAGAGCGGAAATGACGGCATGAATGCCGGCCATTGGTCGGATGCCGCCTACGACACCCTGATGGCGCAGGCGGCCGCCGAGCGCGACCTCACCCGGCGGGCCGGCCTGCTCTACGACGCGGAGGCCATCGCCCTGCGCGAACTGCCCTGGATCCCGCTGATGCATTACCGCTCCAAGGCGCTGATCGCGCCGCGGCTGCATGGCTACCATCCGAACCTGCGCAACGCCGCGCCGACGCGGTTCCTGAGGCTCGACGCGTGATCCGCTTCATCCTGCGCCGCCTCCTGCAGGCGGTGCCGACGCTGCTCGCCGTGGTGACCGTCAGCTTCTTCCTGATGCGGCTGGCCCCGGGCGGACCGTTCGACCTGGAGCGGCCGCTGGCGCCCGCCGCCATGGAGAACCTGCGCCGGGTCTACGGCCTCGACCGGCCGCTCGTCGCGCAGTTCGGCAGCTATCTCGCGGCGCTGGTGCGGGGCGACCTGGGCCCCTCCTTCTCGTTCCGCGACCAGAGCGTCCTCGATCTGATCGCCCGGGGCCTCCCGGTTTCCGCGACGCTGGGCGCCCTCGCCCTCGTGCTGGCCACGGCGCTCGGCGTCGGGCTCGGGATCGCGGCGGCGCTCCGGCGCGGCGGCGTCGTCGATCGGCTCCTGGGCGTCGGTGCGGCCCTGACCCTCTCGCTGCCGAGCTTCGTGGTCGCGCCCCTGCTCCAGATCGCCTTCGGGCTGACGCTGCGCTGGCTGCCGCTGGGAGGCTGGAACGACGGCGCCCCGAGCCACCTGGTCCTGCCGGTCGTGACGCTGGCCCTGCCGCAGGTCGGTGCCCTGGCCCGGCTGACCCGGACCTCGCTGGCCGAGACCCTGCGGACGCAGCCGGTCCGCACCATGCGCAGCCTCGGCCTGCCGCCGGCCCGCGTCACCCGCCACGCCTTGCGGGGCGCGCTCCTCCCGGTTGTGGCCTATCTCGGGCCGCTGGCCGCGTCCCTGCTCACCGGCTCGGTGGTGGTGGAGACGATCTTCGGCCTGCCGGGGATCGGCCGCTACTTCGTCGAGGGCGCGCTCAACCGGGACTACACGCTGGTGATGGGCACGGTGCTGCTGGTCGCCGGACTGGTCATCGCCCTCAACCTCGCCGCCGACCTCGCCTGCGCATGGCTCGACCCGCGCCTCCGGGCGGCGTCGTGACCATCACCGCCGCGGCTCCGGGGCCGGCCCGGCGCGCCGTTCTCCGCTTCGCCCGGGAACGCACCGCCATGGCGGCCCTCGCCGTGCTGATCCTGATCGCCCTCGCCTGCCTGATCGGTCAGGGGCTCACCGGCCACGATCCCGAGCGCGCCTATCCGGACCTGCGTCAGCTCCCGGCCGGCCTCACCGCACAGCCCGATGCCGAGCATCTCCGGCCGGCGCTTGAGCGCCTCGCCTTCCGGATGCGGGTCCGGCTCGACGCAGTCGCACGCGACGGCGACACGCTGCGGCTCACCCTCGGGTCCGACGCGGGCGTCGATCGGCGCAGTCTGGCCTACCTGCCGCGCTCGGCGCTCTTCGGATCCCCCGACATCCTGGACGAGCGCGACGGCGGTCGGAGCCTCGTCGTCGCGGTGCCGATCCGGCGCCTGCACTTCCTCCTCGGCACCGACATCCAGGGCCGCGACCTGCTGACCCGCTGCCTCGTCGCCGGCCGGATCTCGCTGGCGATCGGGCTCGCCGCCAGCCTCGTCGCCCTGCTCATCGGCGTCGCCTACGGTGCCACGGCGGGTTTCATCGGGGGCGCCGTCGATGCCGTGATGATGCGCGGCGTCGACGTGCTGTACGCCCTCCCCTTCGTGTTCTTCGTGATCCTCCTGCTGGTGTTCTTCCGCCCGAGCCTGCTGCTCATGCTGGTGGCGATCGCCGCGGTGGAATGGCTCGACATGGCCCGGGTGGTGCGCGCCGTGACCCTGTCGCTGCGCGAGCGCGATTTCGTCCGCGCCGCACGGGCGCTCGGCCTCGGGACACCCCGCATCATCCTCCGGCACATCGTGCCCAACACCCTCGGTCCGGTGGCGGTGACCGCCACTCTGCTGGTGCCTCAGGTGATCCTGCTGGAGAGTTTCCTGTCCTTCCTCGGGCTCGGGGTGCAGGAGCCGCAGACGAGCTGGGGCGTCCTGATCGCCGAAGGCGCCCGTTCCATCGAGGGGGCGCCCCACATGCTCGCGGCCCCGGCCGCCTTCCTGATCGCGACCCTGGTGGCCCTCAACCTGATCGGCGACGGCCTCGCGGACGCGCTGGACCCCCGCGGAGACTGATGCCGCGGTCGGCGGCTTCCTCGACTCAGCCCAGCTGCCGGATCGGGGCACCGGCGAGCCAGGCTTCGATGTCCTCGACGGCCTGGGTGAAGAACGTCCGGTAATTGTTGCGCGACACGTAGCCGAGATGCGGCAATGCCAGCACGTTCGGCAGGCGGCGGAACGGGCTGTCGGCTGGCAGCGGCTCGGTCTGGAAGACGTCGAGGCCCGCGCCGGCGATCCAGCCCTCGTCCAGGGCCCGCACCAGGGCGTCCTGATCGATGATCGGCGCCCGTGAGGTGTTCACGAGGAACGCGTCGCGCCGCATGCGGCGCAACTCGGCCGGCCCCAGGAGGCCGCGCGTCCTATCGCCCAGCACGAGGTGGATCGTGACGATATCGCTCGCCTCCAGCAGCGCCTCCTTCGAGGCTGCCCGCTCGACCCCCGCGGCGGCCGCGCGGGCCTCATCGAGGTTCGGGCTCCAGGCGATCACCCGCATGCCGAAGGATCGCCCGATCTGGGCCACCCGCGTCCCGATCTTGCCGAGCCCGAGAATGCCGAGGGTCGCGCCCGCGAGATCGGTTCCGATCGTGCTCTGCCAGGGCCCCCCCTCGCGCATGGCCCGGCCCTCCGACGCCACGTGACGCGCCAGTCCAAGGATCAGCGCCCAGGTCAGCTCCGTCGGCGGCGTGGGACTCGAATCCGTGCCGCAGACGACCACGTTGCGCGCCCGGGCGGCCGCAAGGTCGATCGCGAGGTTGCGCATGCCGCTGGTGACGAGCAGCTGAAGCCGGGGCAGCCGCTCCAGCAGGGCTGCGGGGAACGGCGTGCGCTCCCGCATGATCACAAGGATCTCCGCCTGCGCGATCCGCGCCACGAGGGCATCCGCATCCGGAATGTGCTCGGCGATGGCCGAGACGGCGACGTGATCGGCGAGGCGAGTCCAGTCTGTGAGCGCGAGGGCTGCCTGCTGGTAATCGTCGAGGATGAGGCAGGTGCGCATGGCGATGGGGTAGGCCTCGGTGGGCAGAGCGTCAACGAAGTCCGATCGATGACACGACGTCGGCTCTTCGAAACTGCGCCGCGGTCAAGCGAGCCCGTCACGCCACGACCGCGCCGTCCAGCCCGGAGCCCGGGATCGACCAGGCCTTCGGGGCGGGCGGCCAGTATGAGAGATCCCCCCTGTCGGGGCTCGCCCGACATTCGGCCGGCGGGATCACGGAGGAGACGCGGACGGCTCCTAGGTCTCGGCCAATGCTGCGAACGCCACGGCGACGCCGGCGGCGCCGGGATCCTGAATACCGACGAGATCGCCCATAGCCAGGTAGCTCGAGCGGCCGGCGCCGGCGCGGGTCATGCGGGCCGTGGCTTCGGCACCGGCTCGGGCCGCCGCCGCGGCGGCGGTCAGGTCTCCACTCCTCAGGGCCTCGACGGCGGGAATCAGCGCGTCGAGCAGGGTGCGGTCGCCGGCCTGAGCGCCGCCATGGCTCTGGACGCGCGCGACGCCCTGCCCGAGCGCCATGGGCCATGCGGCCCCGTCGGCAAGGGCCGAGGCCGTCGCGGCGAAGAAGATCGAGCCGAGCACACCGCTCGAGCCGCCGACGGCGCGGCCGATCCGCTCGGCCAGGGCCCGGCACAGGGCGGCCGGATCGGCCAGCGGCAGTCGGTCGAACTCAGCCCGTACGGCGCGCGCGGCCCCCGCGAAGGTTGTCCCAGCATCGCCATCGCCGATCTTGGCATCGAGACCGTTGAGGGTCTCCTCAGCCTCGATCAGCGCCTTTGTGACGGCAGCGATGCGAGCCCCCGTGACGGCGTCGTGCGACGGTGTGAAAGTCTCACCCGCGAGCCCCTCCGGCACCGGCCGTAGGATCGGCGGCGCGATCCGGACTGCCGCCGGCCAGGCCGCGACCGGCACGGGCTCCGACAGGGCCCGCTCCAGCGCATCGTCGAGCGGGAGGACCGACAGCGAGGCGCCGTGCATGTCCAGCGCCGTCATCAGCGGCGCCGGACCGAGCAGCAGACGGACGCGCCGGCCCAGATCGGTGGCGAGCACCGCCCGCGTGAGGATCTGCATCTCCAGGGCTGAGGCGGAGCCGAGATTGTTCACAAGGAGGGCCAGACGGTCGGCACCCGCGATCGCCCGCGAAAGCCTGTCGGCCATCATGTGGGCGAGATCGCTGGCCCTCGGCAGGGTGATGCGTTCCACGCCCGGCTCCCCGTGGATGCCGAGGCCGAGCTCGGCCTGACCCTCCGCCAATCGCTCGCTGCGCGGCGAACCGGGGATCGTGCAGGTCGAGACTGCGATGCCGAGCGACTTCGCCGCTTCGGCCGCCCGGCGGGCGAGCGCCGCAACGGTTTCGAGCGATTCCCCGGCTTCCGCAGCATGACCCGCCGCCTTGTGGACGAACAGCGTTCCGGCGACGCCGCGCGGCTGCTTGGCGTCCGGCAGGGCGATGTCGTCGGCGACGATCACGGTCTCGACCTTATGGCCCAGCGCCCGGGCCCGCTCGGCGGCGAGACCGAAATTCAGCCGGTCGCCCGCATAGTTCTTGATGACGAGCAGGCAGCCGGCCGGTCCCGTCACCGCGAGGATCCCGGCCAGCACCGCGTCGACGCTCGGCGAGGCGAAGACGTCCCCGCAGACGGCCGCGCTCAGCAGACCCGGCCCGACGAAACCGGCATGGGCCGGCTCGTGACCGGAGCCGCCACCGGAAACCACAGCGACCTTTCCGGGCTCCGGTACGGCGCGCAGGATCACGCGGATCCCGGGATCGCCCTCGAGCCGCGCAAGGCGCCCGCCGCTGGCTGCCAGCAGGCCGTCGAGGGCGTCGTTGACCAGGGTTGCGCGGGCGTCGATGACATGGGCCATGGCGTGACCTTCGATGGGGCGGTCACCGATTCTGGGTCGGCGGATCCGCACGCAGTGTCGGCGCAATCCGGTCGCCCAGGCAACGGCCTCGTCACGCCGTTCGCGATGATGGAGGCGTCGAGCCGGCCTCCGTCACTCCTTCACGGCGCCTGTGAGCGCCGACACGTAGTACTCGACGAAGAACGAGTAGAGGATCACCAGCGGGAGCGAGCCGAGCAGCGCGCCGGCCATCAGCGAACCCCACTTGTAGACGTCGCCGTCCACGAACTCGCTCACGACGGCGATGGGCACCGTCTTGTTCTGTGTCGAGGACAGGAAGGTCAGCGCGTAGATGAACTCGTTCCAGCACAGCGTCAGAGAGAAGATCCCGGCCGAGATCAGCCCCGGGAAGGCCAGCGGCAGGATGACCTTGGTTAGGATCTGCCACCGGCTGGCGCCGTCCATCAGCGCGCATTCCTCCAGCTCGTACGGGATGGTCTTGAAGTAGCCCATCAGGAGCCACGTCGAGAACGGGATCAGGATCGTCGGGTAGGCGAGGATGAGGGCGATCGGCGAGTCGAACAGGCCGTAGGCCTGCACGATCGTGGCCAGCGGGATGAACAGGATCGAGGGCGGCACGAGGTAGGCGAGGAAGATCGCCGCGCCGACCCAGCCTGCACCCCGGTAGCGCACGCGGACGCAGGCATAGGCGGCGAGCACGCTGGCGAACAACGACAGCACGGTCGCCGCCACCGACACGTACATCGTGTTCCAGAGCCAGCGCGGATACTGCGTCTCGAACAGCAGCTTGTGGATGTGCTTGAACGTCGGATCCACGACCCAGAACGGGTTGAACCGCTCCATGTCGATCAGCTGCTCGTCCGGTTTGATGGCCGTCAGCGCCATCCAGTAGAACGGGAACAGCAGCACGGCGAGGATGACGAGGAGCGGCAGGTAGGTGGTCACGAGCCGCCGGGGCAGGCGCTCGAGATAGGCCATCCCCTCCGAATTGTCGGTGAGCCCGGTCGGCCGCGCCTCCATCACGGGGGCGAGATGCGGGTCGACGTGGGCGGGCGGTGCGGGCGCGCTCATCGGTCGGACTCCCCGGCCTGCCAAGCCCGGCGCTGCAGGCCGAACCACGAGATTCCGATGGCCGCGAGCAGGAACGGCACCATGGCGGTGGCGATGGCGGCGCCCTCCCCCAGGGTCCCCGAGAGGATGCCCCGCTGGTACGAGAGCGTCGCCATCAGGTGCGTGGCGTTGACCGGTCCGCCGCGGGTCATGGCCCAGATCAGCTGGAAATCGGTGAAGGTGAACAGCACCGAGAAGGTCATCACCACGGCGATGATCGGTGTCAGCAGCGGAAGCGTGATCCGCGAGAAGATCTGCCAGTTCGAGGCGCCGTCGAGGGTCGCGGCCTCGTAGAGGGACGGCGAGACCGTCTGCAGGCCGGCGAGCAGCGTGATGGCAATGAACGGCACGCCCCGCCAGATATTGGCGAAGATCACGCAGGCTCGCGCCATCGCCGGATCACCGAGGAAGTCGATGTTGCCGTCGATGACGCCGAGATGGCGCAAGGACCAGGATATGATCGAGAACTGACTGTCGAAGATCCACCAGAACGCGATGGCCGAGAGCACGGTAGGGACCACGAACGGGATCAGCACGATCGAGCGGATGATCGCCTTGAACGGCATGTTCTTGTTGAGCAGCAGGGCGAGATAGAGCCCGATGCCGAACTTCACCACCGAGGCCACCGCCGTGTAGAGGCAGGTGTTGAACACCGAGAGCCAGAAGACGTCGTCGTCCCAGAGCCACGCGTAGTTCTCCAGGCCGATGAACACGCCTTCGCGACCGATCCGCGCGTTGGTGAAGGACAGCCAGATGCCCTTCAGGAGCGGATAGGCCAGGAACAGGCCGAGGATCAGCGCCGTCGGCAGCATGAACCAGAAGCCCGCCCAGCCGCGGCTCGCGCGCAGGCGCTGCCAGCCCGAGCGGATCGGGACAGCGACTGGCGCCGGCTCTGTCAGTGCGGAATGCGCCATGGTCTCGCCTCCGGCAGCCGCGCTCAGGTGTTCCGGAAGATGCGGGTCGCTGCGCGTTCAGCGTTCTTGATCGCGCCCTTCACGTCCTCACGGCCGGTGCAGTGGCTCGCGAACATGTCGACGATCACGAAGTCGGCGAGCACCGCGGCGATGCGCTCGCTGACCGGTGCGAGGCCGCCAGCCGCGAGGGAGCGCCGGCCGGCCTCGGCGAAGACCGCGTTCTTCGGGTCGCTCGTCCAGATCGGGTTCTTGGGGTAGTTCGACAGCGGCTCGCACAGGTAGCCTTGCGCAGCTTCGAGCCAGGGATTGTAGTTCGCTGCCTCCATCATGAAGCTGATGAAGGCCTTACAGGCGTTCGGCGCCTTCGAGTACTTGAAGGCCAGGATCGGGAAGGCGAGCTGGAACTCGGTGGGCTTGCCGGCGGGTCCGATCGGCCAGACGGCGTGGTCCATGTCCTCGGCGAGCTTCGGGTTGTCCTTCTTGGCCGCGGCGTAGATCGAGATGCCGTTGTTGGTGAGGTATAGGTCGCCGGCGAGGAACGCCTTGTTGTTCGACGAGTCGTTCCACGACACCGTGCCGGGCACGAAGGTCTCGTAGAGGGATTTGACGTATTCCAGCGCCTTGGCGGTCTCGGGCGAGTTGATCACGATCTTCTCGTTGGCGTCCACGAGGTTGGCGCCGTGGGACCAGAGGGCCCAGTGGCACCACGTGTTGCCGTCGCCCGTGGCGTGACCCAGCGCGAAGCCCGCCGGCGTGTTGTTCTTCTTCAGGCCCCGACAGAGTTCGAGGAATCCGGCCGTGTCGGTGGGGAACTTGTCGAAACCGGCCTTCTTCATCGCCGAGATGCGGTAGTTCGGATAGCCGCCGTTGAAGGCGACGGGGATCGCGATCCACTTGCCCTTGACCTTGCCGTAGGCCTCCGCCGACGGGAACCAGGGCCCGTATTTCTTGGCGAGCGCGTCCGCCACGTCCTCCAGCGGCAGGCACTTGTCGGGGAAGAGTGCCGGGAACGAGAACAGGCCCCAGACCATGTCGGGGCCCTGTCCGGTATTGGCGGCCACCGATGCCTTGGGCTGGATGTCGTCGAAGGATTCGTTGGTCACCGTGACCTTGACGCCCGTCGCCTTGGTGAAGGCGTCGACCATCTTCATGAACGCCTCGTCCTCGCTCGGCACGAAGCGCTTCCAGCGCAGGAGCGACAGGCTGGCGCCGGGCTCGGGCTTCCACTCGGTGCTCTGCGCCCAGGCCCGGGCGAAGCCGAGGAGGTCGCCGCCGGCGAGGCCGGTCGCGGCGGCACCGGCGAGGAGGGAACGGCGGTCGAGAACGGGCATCGGTTCTTCTCCCTCAGTGAATCTGCTTCAGGTGCGCGCCGCGCGCGCGCCCGCATCGGCCCCGATGCAGGTCAGTTCGGCAGGCGACGGCCGGTCTCGGCGTCGAAGAAATGCACGCGGTTCGGACGCAGGGAGACGGTCTCGCCCGGCCGCTCGCGCACGCGCTCGCGCAGCACGCAGGTGAGCTCCTGGCCGAGGGCCCGGACCGCCAGCATGGTCTCGGATCCGGTCGGCTCCACGACCACCACCTCGGCTGCGATCCCGTCGGATGCGAGGTCGAAATGCTCGGGCCGGACGCCCAGGATGAGGGGGCGCCCCTCGACGCCGGAGGGGGCGTCGGCAAGCGGGATCGTCAGGCCGGTCTCGGTGGTGAAGGTGAGACGTCCGTTCGCCCGGACCTTCCCGGGCACGAAATTCATGGCCGGCGAGCCGATGAAGCCCGCGACGAACAGGTTGTCGGGCCGGTCGTAGAGTTCGAGGGGCGGCCCGATCTGCTCCACGACCCCGTCGTGCATCACCACGATCCGGTCGGCCATGGTCATCGCCTCGATCTGGTCGTGGGTGACGTAGATGGTCGTCGTCTTCAGGCGCTGGTGCAGCTCCTTGATCTCGGTGCGCATCGCCACGCGCAGCTTGGCGTCGAGATTCGAGAGCGGCTCGTCGAACAGGAACACCTGCGGGTCGCGCACGATCGCCCGGCCCATGGCGACGCGCTGGCGCTGGCCGCCGGAGAGCTGGCGTGGGTAACGGTCGAGCAGGTGGGTGAGACCGAGGATCTGCGCCGCCTTGTTCACGCGCAGGTCGATCTCGGAGGCCGCGGCCTTCCGGATCCGCATCGAGAACGCCATGTTCTCGCGGACCGTGAGATGCGGGTAGAGCGCGTAATTCTGGAACACCATGGCGATGTCCCGCTCCTTCGGCGGAACATCATTCACGACGCGCTCGCCGATCCGGATTTCGCCGCCGGAGATATTTTCCAGCCCGGCGATCATACGCAGAAGCGTCGATTTTCCGCACCCCGACGGACCGACCAGGATCACGAATTCCCCGTCCCGGATGTCCACGGACACGCCGTGCAGGACGTTCGTCGACCCGAAAGCCTTGCGAACCTCGCGGATTCCCACCGAGGCCATGCTTCCTCCCGATCAAGGCCGCTCTATCGGCGGCTCTAGGGCGGCAGTACAAAGGAGGGGCCGGGGGAAAGCAAGCGGGGACCTGGGTAAAGCTACAGATAATCTTCGTTCTGTCAGGCGGCGCGATCTGTACCCGTGACGAGGGCGCCGCGGTGAAACCAACCGTCGCGTCTCGGCGCGCCGGGGATGATATGGGACCGCGATCCGGCCTCGCTGCCGGCAGGCCGATCCGGAATCGTGGCACCGGACCCCCGTCGCAGCGGGCTGCCCGGTTCCCGGACATCCGAGAGAGGTGAGCGCATGTCGTCATCGGGTCTGACTGCACGGGGGATCCTCCCCGCCGACGGATGCCGTGGCGCGCTCGTGGGCCGGGTCTGGCGTCCCGATGCGGCCGGGCCGAGCGTCGTGGCGATCCGCGCCGATTCCGTGGGTGAGGCTCGCGTCGTCGACATCACCGCGGCCTTCCCGACGGTCAGCGACCTGTGCGAGGCGCGCGACCCGGGAACGGCCCTGCGCGGCGCGGCGGGCGAGGATCTCGGAGGCCTGGACGCCATCTTGGCGAACACGCCGCCGGATGACCGCGACCCGGCCCGGCCCTGGCTCCTCGCACCGGTGGATCTGCAGGCGCTTAAGGCGGCCGGCGTGACCTTCGCCACCTCCATGCTGGAGCGGGTCATCGAGGAGCGCGCCCGGGGCGATCTCGCCGCCGCTGCGGCGATCCGTGCCGAGGTCGAGCGCTTGGTCGGCCACGACCTGCGTCGGCTGAAGCCCGGATCGCCCGAGGCCACGGCGCTCAAGGCGGTGCTGGTCGCGCAAGGGGCCTGGAGCCAGTATCTCGAGGTCGGCATCGGCCCCGATGCCGAGATCTTCACCAAGGCACAGCCGCTCTCGGCGGTGGGGTGCGGCGCGGATGCGGGCCTGCACCCGGATTCGCGCTGGAACAATCCCGAACCCGAAATGGCCCTCGCCATCGCCTCCGACCAGCGAATCGTCGGCGCGACCCTCGCCAACGACGTGAATCTGCGCGACTTCGAAGGGCGATCGGCGCTGCTCCTCGGCAAAGCCAAGGACAACAACGCCTCCTGCGCCGTCGGCCCGTTCCTCCGCCTGTTCGACGACACGTTCGGTCTCGACGATGTCCGCCGGACCACGGTGACCCTCGAAGTCTCCGGGACGGATGGCTTCCGGCTTGAGGGCACCTCGCCGCTCGCCGAGATCAGCCGCGATCCGGAGGAACTCGCGGAGGCGCTCATGGGGCGCACGCACAATTACCCGGATGGGGCCCTGCTCCTCCTCGGCACGATGTTCGCGCCGATCCAGGACCGGCACGGGCCCGGCCTCGGCTTCACCCATGCCGAGGGCGACCGCGTCGTGGTGGCGAGCCCGGAGCTCGGCAGCCTCGTCAACCGCATGCGCCCCTGCGATGCCTGCGAGCCCTGGACGTTCGGCGCCCGCGCACTGATGCGAAACCTCGCGGCGCGGAAGATTCTATGAGAGAGCGTCGCGCGGAGTGCCGCCCGACGCGGCGACCAGACCAAGCCTGAGATGATGCCGATGACCGACGCCGCCTTCCTCGACCGCCTCGCCGCGATCGTCGGACCGTCCGGCCTCGTCACGGGCGCGGAGCTCCGCGGGCGCTCGGCCAACTGGACGCGCCCGGCCGAGCCTTGCGCCGCTCTGGCACTCGTTCGACCCCGCAGCACGCAGGAGACCAGCGCGGTCATGGCAGCGTGCCACGAATCCGGCGTCGCCGTGGTGCCCCGCGGCGGAGCCACCGGCCTCGTCGACGGGACGCTCTGCCAGCCTGACGAGATCACGCTGTCGACGGAGCGGATGACCGGCATCGAGCCGGTGGATCCGCTGGGCATGACGGTGGTGGTCGGGACCGGCGCCACCATCGAGAGCGTGCAGGACGCGGCGTCGGCGGCCGGGCTGTTCTTTCCCCTGGACCTCGGCGCCCGCGGCTCGGCGACCATCGGCGGCGCGATCTCGACCAATGCCGGGGGCCTGCGCGTCCTGCGCTACGGCATGATGCGGGAGATGGTGCTCGGCCTGGAGGCCGTGCTCGCCGACGGCACCGTGGTGTCGTCCATGCGCCCCCTCATCAAGAACAACACCGGGCTCGACCTGAAGCAGCTGTTCCTCGGCACCGAAGGCACGCTGGGCATCGTCACGCGGGCCGTCCTGCGCATGCGCCCCGAGCCGGCCGGCTACGCGACGGCACTCATCGCCTGCCCGGGGGTGGATGACGGCGCGCGGGTGCTGCGGGCAGCCCAAAGCGCCTTCCAGGGACGCGTGTCCTCCTTCGAGGGTCTGTGGCCGGATTTCTACCGCCTGATGACGGCACCCGGACGGGCGACCCCGCCTCTCGGCCATGACTATCCGTTCTACGCGATCATCGAGATCGAGTGTGTCGCCGAGGAATCGGACCGTTTTCTGAGCCTCCTCGAAGGGCTGATGGGCGAAGGCACGATCCTCGACGCCGCCGTCGCCGCCTCGGAGGAGCAGCGCCGGGGCATGTGGCGCATCCGCGACCGCGTGGAGCATCTGAATGCCGACGGGATCGAACGCGCTTTCGACGTCAGCGTGCCGCTGTCGCGGATGGATGGCTACGTCCGCGGAGCGCTCGACCGGCTCGCGGCAATCCCGGGCTGCCGGGCCGTCGTCTATGGGCATATCGGCGACAACAACCTGCACTGGAATACGACCCGCCTCGACGTCGCCGGCAACGCCGCCATCGACGCGGCGATCTACGAGCCCCTCGCGGAGCTGAACGGCTCCGTCTCGGCAGAGCACGGGATCGGGCTGGAGAAGCGGAGCAAGCTGAAACTGTCGCGCTCGCCTGAGGAGATCGCCGTGATGCGGATGGTCAAGCGGGCGCTCGATCCGGACGGGCGGTTGAATCCGGGCAAGATCTTCTGAGAGATCGCCCGTGGTGACCCGGCTGGCTGTCCGCCTCACGCCGCGTGGCGGCCGCGACGTGGCGGAGGGCTGGGCACGGGACGAGAAGGGCCAGCCCTACCTGAAGGCGCGCGTCGCGGCGCCACCGGTGGAGGGTGCCGCCAACGAGGCCCTCGTGGCGATGATCGCCAAGGCGCTCAAGGTCGGACGCCGCTCGGTCCGCATCGTCGCCGGCGATCAGAGCCGGTTGAAGATCCTGGAGATCGACGGCGTCATCGAGGCGGATCTCGAACGGGTGTTCGGTCAGCCTTGAGAGGCTGCCGACCCGGCTTTTGCGCGGAGCGGGAGCATCCAGCCGGGCACGCTCGCCGATGTCTCGCTCCGCTGAGCGGCTTTGCCCTGGTCGCCAGGAGGGCACGGGATCGCGAAACCCCGCGGCGGGGGACAGTGCGCTTCGCCAATCGCGACGCACTGTCCCGATAGGCAGGACGCGCTGTCAGAACGCGACCTTGTCGCCGCCCTTCAGCGCCAGCATCTCGCGCGCCTCATCGGGCGACGCGACGGCGAGGCCGAGCCCCTCGATGATCGACCGGACGCGGCGCACCTGCGCGGCGTTGGTCTCGGCGAGCTTGCCGGGCCCGTCCCACAGGCTGTCCTCAAGGCCGACGCGGACGTTGCCGCCCATCGCGGCCGCCATGGCGGCGATGTTCATCTGGTTGCGGCCCGCCCCGAGCACCGACCAGCGGTACTGATCGCCGAACAGCCGATCGGCGGTGCGCTTCATGTGCATCACGTCGTCGGGATGCGCGCCGATCCCGCCCTGCAGTCCGAACACCGTCTGGATGAACAGCGGCGCCTGCACGAGGCCGCGGTCGAAAAAATATTTCAGATTGTAGAGATGCGCGGTGTCGTAGCACTCGAACTCGAATTTCGTCCCGTTCGGACCACAGGTCGTCAGGATGTGCTCGATCTGGCCGAAGGTGTTGCGGAAGATGATGTCCTTGTTGCCGAGATAGTCCCGCTCCCACTGATGCTTCAGGTCCTTGAAGCGGTCGAGCATCCCGAACAGGCCGAAATTCATCGAGCCGAGGTTCAGGGAGGCGACCTCCGGCTGAAAGGTCGCGGCCGGGCGCACCCGCTCCTCGATCGACATGGTCGGCGCGCCGCCGGTGGTGATGTTCACCACGCAGTTCGAGCGCTGCTTGATCACCGGCAGGAACTTGGCGAAGGCCTCGGGTGTCTGGTCGGGCTGGCCGTTCACCGGATTGCGGGCATGCAGATGCACGATGGCGGCGCCGGCCTCGGCGGCGCCGATGGCGGCGTCGGCGATCTCCTCGGGCGTCACGGGCAGGTGCGGCGACATGCTGGGCGTGTGGATCGCGCCCGTCACCGCGCAGGTGATGATGACTTTCCGCTGTGAGGCCATGCTCAGTCCTTCTGTGATGCCTTGTGGGCCCGGAGCGCCGCCAGCCGCGTGTCGCGGCGGTTCATGCGTGCGGGTAGATCGTCCGGCGGCTGCCACTTGGCCAGGATCGCCTCGGTGGCCGGCGCCTCGTAGACCGAAGGCGGCGCCGGATCGGCGGCCAGGCTTTTGTAGAAGCCGGTATAGCGGGCGCAGTAATCGGCGATGCCGCCCGGCGCGTTCAGCTCGATCGTCTCGAACGGTCCCATGAAGCTCCAGCGCAGGCCGAGCCCGTCCGCGACGGTCTTGTCGAGATCCTGCGGGGTGACATAGCCCTCCGAGGCGAGACGGAACGCCTCCGCCAGCAGGGCGCCCTGGAGCCGGTTGAGGATGAAGCCCTCGATCTCCTTCAGCACCGTGATGGGGACCTGTCCGATGGCCTCGTACACCGCTCGCGCTCGTGCCAGAGCCGCCGGATCGGTCCAGGGCGCGCCGGAGATCTCCACGAGCGGGATCAGGTGCGGCGGATTCACCGGATGGCCGATGAGGCAGCGCGCCCGGCCCGGCAGATCCTCGGTGAACAGCGAGCAGCGGATGGCCGATGAGGACGACGCGATCACCGCGTCCCGCGGCGCGTGGGCATCGAGTTCGGCAAAGAGGGTCCGCTTGACGTCGAGCCGTTCGGGCCCGTTCTCCTGGACGAAGTCCACACCGTCGAGGGCGGCGGCGAGACTCCCCGCGCTCCGGATGCGCCCGGCAGCTCCCTCCGGATCGGTACAGAGCCCGTTGGCCGCCAGGGTGCGGAGTCCTTCGGCGCAGAGCGGGAGCGCAGCCTCGGCGACGCCCTCGGCGGAATCGAACAGCCGCACGTCCCAGCCGGCGCGGGCGAAGATCATCGCCCAGGCCCGGCCGATCAGGCCGGCGCCGACGATTGCGACGCTTTCGGTCATAGCCACAGCACCTTCCGTCTCAGCTCCTGATCTTCGCGCAAGAGGCGCGACTCGCCCGCCCACTGCACGCTGCCCCGCTCCAGCGCCACGGTCCGGTCGGACAGGGCCAGCGCCAGATCGAGGTGATGGTCCACCAGGATGATCGCGATCTCGCGGCGCAGCCGGTCGAAGGCCTCGAACAGCTCTTCGGTCACGGCCGGCGACAGGCCTTCGAACGGCTCGTCGAGAAGCAGGAGCCGCGTATCGCCCGACAGCGCGCGGGCCACCGCCACCATCTGCTGCTCGCCACCCGACAGGCGGGCGGCATCGACGGTCCAGCGCTCCTTGAGCCGCGGGAAGAACTCCAGAACCTTCTCCTCGTCCCAATGGATGCCGGCACCGGTGAGCCGCCGCAGACGACCGAGGCCCAGATTCTCCGCGACGCTCATCCCGGCGAACAGCGCCCGCCCCTGCGGCACGTAGCCGATGCCGAGCCGGGCGATCTTGTCGGGCGAGAGGCCCGCGATGTCCCGGTTGGCGAGCACGATCCGGCCGGCGGCCGGCGATGCTGTGCCGATCAACGTCTTGAGCAGGGTCGACTTGCCGGCGCCGTTGCGGCCGAGGAGCGCCACCACCTCGCCCCGGTTCACCGTGAGGTTGACCCCGTTGAGGATGTGCGACTTGCCATAGAAGGTATCGACGCCCTCCATGGCGAGCAGCGTCTCGGCCTCGGCGGCGCTGGCGCGCGGCTTCGCGGCGATCGCCGCCGTGCCCGATCCGAGATAAACCGCCTGGACCCGGGCATCGTCCCGGGCATCCGCGACGGAGCCGTCGACCAGCACGGCGCCGTCGGCCATCACGGTGACGCGGTCGGCCAGACGGAACACGCGGTCGATGTCGTGCTCCACGAGCAGGACCGGGATGTCGGCCGAGAGCGCCTTGATCAGCTCGCCGACGCGCTCGCGCTCGGCGGCGGCCAAGCCGGCGAGCGGCTCGTCGAGAAGCAGCACGCGGGGTTGCGTGGCCAGCGCCAGCCCCATGTCGAGGAGCCGCTGGCCGCCGTAGGACAGGCTGCCGGCCTCGGCCCGCTCGATCCCGGCGAGGCCCGTCCAGCGCAGCAGCTCGGCGGTGTCGTCGGCGATCGCGCGGATCGAAAGGGCGTCCCGCCAGGGGCTGAAATGCGCCGCGTGGCGCGCCTGCACCGCCAGGCGGACGTTCTCCTCCACCGAGAGGCCCGGGAACAGGTTGGTGATCTGGAACGAGCGCCCGAGTCCGGCCCGGGTGATCGCGTGCGGTTCCAGGCCGGCAATCTCTTGACCGTCGAGGCGGATGCTGCCGCCGCTCGGCCGGAACATGCCGGAAAGCAGATTGAAGGCCGTGGTCTTGCCGGCACCGTTGGGGCCGATCAGGGCGTGAAGCGTCTTGTCCGCCACCGCGAAGGAGACGCCCCGCACCGCGTTCACGGGGCCGAAGTTCTTCCTGATGGCATCGGCGACGAGAACCGGTCCCGTGCCGCGTCCCTCGGCGATGAAGCGCGCCGGGACGCGGCCCGAGGCGCCGGCGCGGCGGGCCGCCATGGCCGCGCCCTCGGTCGGGACGCGCCGGAACGGCTTGAGCAGCCGCGCCGCGATGCCGACCAGCCCGTCCGGCGAGAACACGATGAAGGCGACGAACAGCAGCCCGAAATACAGCAGCCAGTCGGCGGTGTAGATCGACAGGAACTCGCGGAACAGGATGTAGAACAGCGCGCCGAGGGCCGGCCCGAGGAACGAGCGCATCCCGCCGATCACCACCATGGCGAGCAGTTCGCCCGAGAACGCGATGGAGATCGGGTCGGCCGAGGTGAAGCGATGACTGTAGGCCGAGAGCGCCCCGGCCAGCCCGGTGATCGTCGCCGAGATCACGAAGGCCGCGAGCTTGTAGCGGTTGGTGGCGTAGCCGAGGAAGCCGGCACGCTGCTCGTTCTCGCGGATCGCCACGAGTACCGTGCCCATCGGCGAGCGCCGGAACCGCCAGAGCGCGACCAGCACCGCGAAGGCGATACCCGACACCGCCGCGTAGTAGGCGCCGGGCTCCTGCAGCACCGCCCAGCGGTGCAGGTTGCCGATGCCGTTCTCGCCGCCGGTCAGGTCGGTCCAGCGGAACGCGATGGCGTAGAGCATCGCCGTGAAGGCGAGCGTCAGCAGCGAGAAGTAGACACCCCGCCGTCGCAGGATCAGGGCTCCGGCCGCCAGAGCCGCGACTCCGGTGATCGCCAGGGCGCCGAGGAGCGGCAGCGCCATGTCGCCGGGGACAAGCCGCGTCTGCAGGATCGCCACCGCGTAGGCGCCGATCCCGAACCACGCCCCATGGCCGAAGGAGGTGAGCCCGGTCCAGCCGACCAGGATGTTCAGGCCGAGCACGGCCAGGGCGAAGATCACCACGTCGGTGGCGGTGATCAGCGTCAGGCCGATGGCGTCGAGGGCGAAGGGCAGGACGATGAGGGCGGCGAGCGCCGCCCAGAGCTGGCGGCTCTCGCGCAAAATCAGGCCGCGCTGCGGCAGGGCGAGCGGCAGCGGCTCGGCGGCTCCGGACATGGGACGCTCTCCGCTCACTCGAACCGGGCGATGTGCTCGCCGAACAGGCCGCGCGGGCGCAGCAGCAGGACGAGCACCATGAGGGCGTAGACGGCGGCCTCGGTGGCCGGCGGATAGGCGTAGGCGGTGAGGCCCCGGACCACGCCGACGATCAGCGCGGCGAGCACCACCCCCCAGAAAGAGCCGAGGCCGCCGATCACCACCACCACGAAGGCGAAGGTGAGGATCTCGGCGCCCATGGCGGGCTGGACCCCTGTGACCGGGGCCATCATGGTCCCGGCCAGCGCCGCGAGCCCCACCGCGATGGTGACAACGGCGGTCATGTAGGGCCGGAGCGAGATGCCGAGGGCCGCGACCATGTCGGGGTTCTGCACGCCGGCCCGGACCACGCGCCCGAAGCTGGTGCGGGTCAGGAGCAGCCAAAGGCCGGCCACGCAGGCCACAGCCACCACGAGAATCGAGAGCCGGTAGCGCGAGTAGATCAGGTCGCCGATGAAGACCTGACCGCGCAGCCATGTCGGGATCCCGAACGGCACCGGCGCCGCCCCGAAGGCCATGCGCAGGGCCTGCTCGGCCACCATGGCGAGTCCGAATGTGAGGAGCAGACCGAGGGTCGGATCGCCGCGATAGAAGCGCCGCAACAGGAAGCGCTCGATCACGAGCCCGAGCACCCCCACCGCCAGGGGAGATGCGATGAGGGCGCCGCCGAAACCGATCGAGGGGGTCAGCAGCACGGTCAGGTAGGCGCCGATGGCGTAGAAGGCACCGTGGGCGAGGTTCACGATGCCGCCGAGGCTGAAGATCAGCGACAGGCCGAGCGCGATCAGCAGATACTGCACGCCGATCAGCAGGCCGTTGAGCACCTGCTCCAGGATGAAGACGAGCTGCATGACGGCCTCACGCCGGGAAGGTGCAGGCGTTCTCGTCACGGGTGGTGGCGAGGACCTCCAGGCTCTCGCCGGGACCGGGGAGCGGCCCGGTCGAGGTGAAGATGTCGTAGGGGTTCTTGACCTGATCCGCCGGCAGGGCGGTGATCGCGAACATCTCCTGCATCAATTCGTGGTCCCAGGGGCGGAAATAGCCCTCGCGGACCTTGGCGATGTCGAACTTCGCGCCCGATTCCAGGTGCTCGACGACCTTGATCGACTCGGTCGCCTTCACCTCGTTCATCGACTGCGCCACGATCTTGAGTGCGGTGTAGTCGCCCCAGCCCTGGTTCTCCGGCGGCTTCTTGTACTTGGCCTTGAAGGCGGCGACGAACGTCTTCGCCGAGGGCGAGTCGATCTGGTGATGCCAGATCACCGGCCAGGTTCCGAGGAAGTTGCCGGGCCCGGCACCCCAGGCGAGCGCCGTGTCGAAGCCGAAGCCGGCGACCGGGAACGGCAGGCCGAACTCGCTGTATTGCTTGAGGAAATTGGTGATCTGCGCGCCCGCGAGGTTGCAGATCACGAGGTCCGGCTTGGCCTGACGGAGCTTGAGCAGGAAGGGCGAGAAGTCCGTGAGCTCGGTGGGAATCAGATCCTCGCCGACGAGCGTCGCGTCGTTGGCCGCGAAGTATTTCTTGGCCTGCTTCAACAGGTCGTGGCCGAAGGCGTAGTCGGCCGTGAGCGCATAGACCTTGCGACCCTTGATCAGGCCCCGGTCGAGCAGCGCCCGCCCGCAGGCGCGCACCATCATGGTGTTCTGCGATTCGACGTGGAACATGAAGCGCTTGCAGTCGGAGCCGCGCAGCGCGTCCGAATTGGCGCCGGTGTTGATGAACAGGATCTTCTCCCGCTGAGCCACTTGGCTGATCGCCAGCGCCGAAGCCGAGTTGATCTCGCCGACGAGGCACGCCACGCGGTCCCGCTGGACCATGCGCTCGGCCTTGGCCGAGGCGGTCTGCGGGTTGACGCTGTCCTCGGAGAGAAGCTCGACCTTCCGACCCGCGATGCCGCCCGCGGCATTGATCTCCTCGACCGCGAGCTGCGCCGCCTGCACGGCGAACTCGCCGAGCGGTCCGAGGAAGCCGGTCCGCGGCGTCAGGTGCCCGATCCGGATCACGTCCGACTGACCCTGCGACAGGGCCGGGCTCGCAAGAGCCGGCGTGAGAAGCGCCGCGCCGCCGGCTTTCAGAAGGCTGCGGCGAGAAAGGGAATCCCCGAACCGGTCCGTCATCGTTCCGCTCCCGTGCGTTTCCTCCAGCCGGGTTGTTGTTGTGGGCTCTGGCGGCCCTCACCCAAACTGTGATCACAGATCACTAGCGCGATAGTGCCGGATCCGTCTAGGGTCGGCATATGAATTCCACATCGGTCCTTGCCGAACTGCCTCTGCTCGAACGGCGGACCCTGTCCGACACCGTCTACGAAGCGCTGTCGGACCTCCTGGCCTCGGGACGGCTGGCGCCGGGCGACCGGCTGTCCCTGCGCCAGAGCGCGGCGGCGCTCGGCGTCTCGGTCATGCCGGTCCGCGAGGCGGTGAGCCGTCTGGCGGCGGACGGCGTGCTGGAAGTGGCTCCGAACCGGGTGATCCGGGTGCCGGTCATGAGCGCGGACGCCTTCCGGGCCCTGGTCGAGACCCGCATCGCCGTGGAGGGCATCGCCGTGGCCCGTGCGGCCGAGCTCCGGACCGCCACTGAACTCGCAGCGATCCGGCGGACCGAGGCCGCGTTCCGGGCGGAAGCGGAGGCGGCAGAGCCCGACCGGGCGCGCGCGGTGCAACTCAACCGCGATCTGCATTTCGCGATCTACGGTGCCTGCGGACTCGGTCCCCTGCAGGAGATCATCGCCCGGCTCTGGCTGAAGGCGGGCCCGGTCATCAATCTGGATCTGCGCGCCCATCCGGAGCGGCTGCGCCAGGGTTTCGCGCTTCGGCGGCACGCCGAGGCCGTGGTGGCGATCGAGAACCGGGACGGCGCGGCCGCCGCCGCCGCGATCGCGGCCGACATCCGGGAAGCCGCGGAGTTCATCTTGACCCGCGGCGGATTGCGGGACGTTCAGGGAGAGGACTGATCATGGATCTGGGGATTGCCGGCCTGCGTGTCTTGGTGACGGCGGGTGCTGCCGGAATCGGCCGCGGGATCGTCGAGGCCTTCCTGGAGGAAGGGGCGCGTGTCTTCGCCTGCGACGTAGACAGCGAGGCCCTGGCCGGTCTGCCGGACGCGGTCGGCCGTATCCGGACCGATGTCGCCGACCGCGATGGCGTCGCCACGATGATGGACCGCGCGGTCGAGTTCCTCGGTGGCCTCGACGTGCTGATCAACAATGCCGGCATCGCCGGCCCGACCGGCCGGGTCGAGGAGATCGCCCCCGAAGAGTGGGACCGATGTCTCACCGTGTGCCTGACCAGCCAGTTCAACTGCGCGCGCCTTGCGGTGCCCCATCTGCGCCAAAGCCCGAATGCCTCGATCGTCAATCTGTCCTCGGCGGCCGGCAAGTTCGGCTTCGCCCTGCGCAGCCCCTACGCGGCGGCCAAATGGGGGGTCATCGGCTTCACCAAGTCTTTGGCGATCGAACTCGGCGGGTCCGGCATCCGGGTGAATGCGATCCTGCCGGGCTTGGTGGCCGGCGACCGGCAGCGCCGGGTGCTCGAATCGAAGGCCCAGCAGCAGGGCACGAGCTTCGCCGAGATGGAAGCCCGCGCCTTCTCGTTCGTTTCGGTCAAGGACTACGTCACCGCCCGGCAGCTCGCCGACCAGATCCTGCTGCTTTGCTCGCCCCGCGGCCGGACCATCTCGGGTCAGGCCATTTCCATCGACGGTGACACGCGGATGCTGTCCTGAAATCAATCCAGCGCCGATGAGGCTGCCCTGCCTGATGCGCCGGAGTATCCAAAACCGAGTCCGGGGCGCCGCGACCGCGACCGCGGTCGCGCGTCCTGCGGCCGCTGCCGAAGACAGGAGCCGGACCGTCCGCGCCGGCCACAGGATGCGAGGAAGCGACCATGAGCGACAAACGCCGGATCACCCCATCTGACCTGCGCTCCAAGGCGTGGTTCGACAACCCGCACAATCCCGGCATGACCGCGCTCTATTTGGAGCGATACCTCAACTATGGACTGACGCCGGAGGAGTTGCGTTCGGGCAAACCTCTGATCGGCATCGCCCAGACGGGGTCCGACCTGTCTCCCTGCAACCGCCACCATCTCGAACTCGCCAAGCGGGTCCGGGAAGGCATCACGGCGGCCGGCGGCGTTGCCTTCGAATTCCCCTGCCATCCGATTCAGGAAACCGGCAAGCGTCCGACCGCGTCCCTCGACCGAAACCTCGCCTACCTGTCCCTGGTGGAGGTGCTGTACGGCTATCCCCTCGACGGCGTCGTCCTGCTCACCGGCTGCGACAAGACCATGCCGGCCTGTCTGATGGCGGCGGCCACGGTCAACATCCCGGCGATCTCGCTGAATGTCGGGCCGATGCTCAACGGCTACTTCCACAAAGAGCTGACCGGCTCGGGGACGATCGTCTGGAAGGCCCGGGAGCGGCACGCGGCGGGCGACATCGACTTCCAGCAGTTCATGGACATCGTCGGATCCTCGGCGCCGTCCACGGGCCACTGCAACACGATGGGCACGGCCTCCACGATGAACGCGCTCGCCGAGGCGCTCGGTCTCGCCCTGCCCGGCTCGGCGGCGATCCCGGCCCCCTACCGCGAGCGCGGGCAAGCCGCCTACGCCACCGGCCAACGCATCGTCGAGATGGTCTGGGAGGACCTCAAGCCCTCCGACATCCTCACCCGCGAAGCCTTCGAGAACGCCATCGTGGCCAACGCGGCGATCGGCGGCTCGACCAACGCGCCGATCCACATCAACGCGATTGCGAAGCATATCGGTGTACCGCTGACGTGCGACGACTGGGAGCGGGTCGGATTCGAGATCCCTCTCCTGGTGGACATGCAGCCCGCCGGACGCTGGCTCGGCGAGGAGTACTTTCGCGCCGGCGGCCTTCCGGCGGTCTTCGCGGAGCTGATCGACGCCGGGAAGGTCCACGAGGGCGCCCTGACCTGCAACGGCCGAACCGTGGGCGAGAACTACCGCGGCCGGCACAGCTGGAACCGCGACGTGATCCGTGCCTATGGCGCGCCGCTGATGGAGCGCGCGGGCTTCCTGAACCTCAAGGGTACCCTGTTCGATTCGGCGATCATGAAGACCTGCGTGATCTCCGAGGAGTTCGCGGCCCGCTACCTGCGCAATCCGAACGACCCGATGGCCTTCGAGGGGCGCGTCATCGTGTTCGACGGACCGGAGGACTACCACACACGGATCGACGACCCGGCGCTCGACATCGACGAGAACACGATCCTGATCATGCGCGGAGCCGGACCGATCGGCTATCCCGGCGCCGCCGAGGTGGTGAACATGCAGCCGCCGGGATCGCTGATCCGGCGCGGTGTCACCGCACTGCCCTGCATCGGCGACGGCCGGCAATCCGGCACCTCCGGGACGCCCGCCATCCTGAACGCCTCGCCCGAGGCGGCCGCCGGGGGCGGGCTGGCCCTGTTGCAGACCGGCGACCGTATCCGCATCGACCTCAATCGCCGGAGCGCCGACATCCTGCTCCCGGCCGAGGACCTCGCCCGCCGGCGCGCGGATCTGGAGGCGCGCGGCGGCTATCCCTACCCGGCGACCCAGACGCCGTGGCAGGAGATCTATCGCGATCAGGTCGATCAGCTCGATCAGGGCATGGTGCTCAAGGGCGCGGTGAAGTTCCAGAAGGTCGCGCAGGTCTCCGGAGTGCCGCGGGACAACCACTGAGGCCTGTTCCCCGGGTCGGCCGCGGGGTTGAAACATGCGGTGTCCTGAGCAACCCTTGCGACGGCCCTCCGGGCCTACGGCTGCACAGGGCATCGCGAGCCCGCTCTCCAGCGCGACAGCTCGGCCGGTTTGCTCTGCACTGAATTTTGAATACATTTCCCGTCAGGTGGGCATGTCCCATCACGGGAGGGATCGATCGTGACGGAAGCGAGGGCGCATGCCCCGGCGCCGCGGGCCGCGGCGCGCCTGGAAGCCGGATTGCCGCGCAGGCTGGCGGAGCAACTCCAGGGCGAGGCGCGGTTCGACGCGTTCACGCGTGGACGCTACAGCACGGACGCGTCGATCTACCAGATCATGCCGGCCGGCGTGGTGCTGCCGCGCTCCGCGGCCGACATCGCCGCAACCCTGCGCATCGCCGCCGAACACGGCGCGCCGGTGATCCTGCGCGGCGGCGGCACGTCGCAGAACGGCCAGCCGATCGGGTCGGGCCTGGTGGTCGACTGCTCGCGGTACTTCAACGGCGTCCGGGCCTACGATCCGGAGGCGGGCACGATCACGGTCGAGCCCGGCATGGTGCTGGAGCGGCTGAACGCCCGGGTGAAGGCCAACGGATGGTTCTTCCCCGTCGAGCCCTCGACGGCGACCCGCTGCACCATCGGCGGTATGGCGGGCAACAATTCCTGCGGCGCCCGCTCCCTGCGCTACGGCAAGATGAGCGACAACGTCCTGTCGATGGAGGCGCTGTTCCACGACGGCGAGGCCTTCGGCTTCGGACTGACCGGTGACGTCCGGTCGGGCGTGAACGGCTCGGATCGGGCGGCGGCGCTGGCCGCGAGGATGCGCGGCCTCGCCGTGAACCACCGCGCGGAGATCGAGGCGCGCTTCCCGAAGGTCCAGCGCCGCGTCGGCGGCTACAACCTCGACGCGCTGATCGAAGCGCAGCCGAACCTCGCGCACCTGCTCGTCGGATCCGAGGGCACGCTGGCCGCGACCACGGCGGTGACGCTGAAGCTCTCGCGCCTGCCGACGCACCGGGTGATGGGCGTGTGCCACTTCCCATCCTTCCGGGCCGCCATGGAGACGACCCGGCACATCGTCGGCCTGGACCCGGTGGCGGTCGAGCTCGTCGACAACAACGTCCTCGTGCTCGGCGCCGATATCCCGCTGTTCCGCACGACGCTGGCCGACATCACCCGCGGACAGCCGAACTGCCTGCTGCTCACCGAATTCGCCGGCGACGACCTCGCCGCCGTGACGCGCGACCTGAAGCGCCTCGACGCCTGCATGGCCGATCACGGCTTCCCGGACGCCGTCGTGGAGGTGGTCGAGCCCGCCCGCCAGAAATCGGTGTGGGAGGTTCGCGAGGCCTGCCTCAACATCATGATGTCCATGAAGGGCGACGCCAAGCCGGTCTCCTTCATCGAGGATTGCGCCGTCCCGCTGGAGCACCTCGCCGATTACACAGACGCGGTCACGGCGGTCTTCGCCAAGCACGGCACCCGCGGCACGTGGTACGCCCACGCTTCGGTGGGCTGCCTGCACGTTCGCCCGATCCTCGACATGAAGGAGGCTGGCGACGTCCGCCGGATGCGCGCGATCGCGGAGGAGACCTCCGAGCTGGTGCGCCGCTACAAGGGCTCGTATTCCGGCGAGCATGGCGACGGCATCTCACGCTCGGAATACATCGAGCCGCTGTTCGGCTCGGTCCTGACGCGCGCCTTCGAGGACGTGAAGGACGCGTTCGATCCCGAGAACCGCCTGAACCCCGGCAAGATCGTGCGCCCGCTCGCGATGGATGACCGGTCTCTGTTCCGCTTCAAGCCGGACTACACGGTGACGGAGCCGATGAAGCCGGCGCTCGACTGGTCGGATTGGGGCGGCTTCGGCTCCGCCGTCGAGATGTGCAACAACAACGGCACCTGCCGGAAGCTCGCCGGCGGCGCCATGTGCCCGTCCTACCGGGTGACGGGGGAGGAACAGCACCTCACGCGCGGCCGCGCCAATTCCCTGCGGCTCGCCATCTCGGGCCAGCTCGGCAAGGAGGCCTTCACCAGCCCGGAGATGAAGCGGACTCTCGATCTCTGCGTCTCCTGCAAGGCCTGCCGCCGGGAATGCCCGACCGGCGTGGACATGGCCAAGATGAAGATCGAGTTCCTGCACCATTACCACGCCCGCCACGGGCTGCCGCTCCGCGAGCGGCTCATCGCCATGATGCCGCTCTATGCCGGGGCGGCCGCGAAGCTCGCGCCGATCCTCAACCTGCGCGACCGGTACCCGGCCCTCGCGGCCCTGTCGGAGCGCGTCGCCGGCCTGTCGGCCAGGCGCTCGTTGCCGCGCTGGCGTCGGCCCTGGAGCGAGCAGGGCGAACCCGCGCATACCCACGACGTCGCGGGGGATTTCCGCGACGTGATCCTCTTCGGCGACACCTTCAACCGCGCCTTCGAGCGGGAGAATCTCGAGGCGGCCGAGCGCGTGCTGCTGGCCGCGGGCTACCGGCTGCATCGGGTCTATCCGGCCCGCGGCCGGCGCCCGCTCTGCTGCGGCCGGACGTGGCTCTCCGCCGGCCAGACGGACCGGGCCCGGCTGGAGGCGCGCCGAACCCTCGACGCGCTTCTGCCCTTCGTCCGCGCGGGCGCGCGGGTCGTCGGCCTGGAACCATCCTGCCTGCTCACGTTCCGGGACGAGTTCACAGCGCTACTCCCCGGTGCGGATTCGGCGCTTCTGGCGCGGCAGTCCGTCCTGTTCGAGGAGCTGCTGGCGGCAGACCTGACGGCGGGCCGGATCGCGCTACCGTTCGCGGACCAGGGCGGGCGCGTCGCGCACCTGCACGGCCATTGCCACCAGAAGTCGTTCGGCGTGATGGGCTCGGTGGAGACGGTGCTCCGGGCCGTGCCGGGGCTCGACCTACGGGTCGTCGAATCGAGCTGCTGCGGCATGGCCGGCGCCTTCGGCTATCGGCCGGAATCCATCGAGACATCCTTCGCCATGGCAGAGCTGTCGCTGTTCCCGACCCTGCGCGCCGCCGGGCCGGACGATCTCGTGATCGCCGACGGGACAAGCTGCCGACATCAGATTCACGATGGCCTCGGTCTCGAGGCGGAACATGTGGCTCGCGTTCTCGATCGGGCCCTCGTGCCTCGACACTCCATTGCCGGAGACTTACACATACACAACAGGTCGCACTGATCTGGTTTGTGTCGGGGGACCATGAACAAGATCGAGCCCGGGATCGGCATCAGCCGCCGCTACCTCCACGACGAGGTCGCGGACCGGATGCGGGAGCTGATCCGGTCCGGGGAGATGGAGCCGAAGGCCCGGATCAACGAGAGCGAGCTGACGGAGCGCTTCGGGATCTCGCGGACCCCGCTCCGCGAGGCGATCAAGATCCTGGCGACGGAAGGGCTGCTCGAACTGCTTCCGAACCGCGGGGCGCGGGTCGCCAGCATCTCGGAGACCGAGCTCGAGGAAATGATGGAGGTGATCGCCGGGCTCGAGGCGACCGCCGGGGACCTGGCCTGCCGCACCATCACCGACGCCGAGATCGACGCCCTCGCGGTCGACCACGACGCGATGGTGGCGGCTTGGCAGTCGGGCGACGAGGCGGGCTACTTCAGCCACAACCGCCGGATCCACGAAGGCATCATGGCGGCCAGTCGCAACGTCATTCTGGCGAATATCTACGAGAGCCTGTCCGGCCGGATCCAAAGGTCGCGGTATTCCGCGCACCAGACCCCGGATCAGTGGGCCCGCGCGGTCTCCGAGCACGAACGGATGATCGAACTCCTCCGTGCCCGGGACGGCGCTGCCCTGGCCGTCCTGATGCGCGAGCATATCCGCGGGAAGAAGTCCGTCATCGCCGCCAATTACGGCGCGGCGGAGGTTGCCTGAAGGCTCAGCCCGGCATCCCCGTCATCTCGAACCAGAACGACGCGCCCGGGGTGCGGGAATCGTTCGCGTAGAGGAACGGAATGTCCGGTCCGGTCGCGCGGGCGGCAAAGACCGTCTTCACCCGGGCGCTCATCGCCGGGTCCTGACAGATATACATCACCGGCACGGTCACGCGGAACGGCGGAGCGCCGCACAGCAGCATCGCGGCCAGAAGATACTGCTCGTTGTACAGGCGGCAATTCCAGGCTGACGGATAATCGTCCGGAATGAAGATGTCGTGGATCTGTACGATCACGCCCGGCGCGAGGCGCGGCATCACCTCGAAGAAGAACACCGTGACGTCGGAGTTCGCGAAGGACCGATGCGATCCATCGAAGAACAGGATGTCGCCGGCCTTCAGTTCCTCGAAGATCTTCAGGTCGCAGGATTCCAGCGGGCTGCGGACGGTCCAGTCGCACAGGGCGTCGATCTCGCGGCGTGGCATCGGATCGATGGAGGTGATCCGCGTCGGCAGCTTCAGCGTGTCGATCGCGTGGCGCGCGAAGCAGGTCGAGCACCCGGAGCCGATCTCGAAGTATCGTTCAGGGCGCTTCCAGGCCAGCATCGTCAGCAGGGCGGCGCCGTCGAGGGCGGTGAACCACGTGTTGTTCCAGTGCGGTGCAGCCGAACCCGCAGCGTGCGCGTCGTGCGGGACGCTATGGAGCAGGTCGGCCTGCGCTTCCAGGGCGGTGAGGAATGCCTCGTAGGCCGCATGGTTCTGGCCGAGGACGGCTTTGAGCCGGCCGTGCGGCGCCTGGCCCGGCTTCCACCGCGCGGACGGTACGACCGGATAGTAATCGTGGACCGTATGACTCCAGCGGAAGGCTTCGCCGCTCGCCCGGAAGATATCCACCCCCGCGCGTCGGCCGGCAGTCCTGACAACGTCCTTCAGCATGGTGCCTCCCGGGTTCCGGGTGAAGGATGCCGGGATTGCAACTTCTGGTCGAGTCCGGTGGACCACCTACGCAGTCCGACCTGATTTCACGGTTAGGAGGCGATGAAGACGCACCGGCTTCGCGGCCCGCTGCGGGCGGTCTGCGCCGCGGGATGATCGTCGGGCACCCGGAGAGGTCGAAGCTTTCAGGCCGCGCTCTGCGCCCGCAACCCCGCGACCAGATCGGTGAACCGGTCACCCTGGACGATGACGTGGCTCCGGAGCGCCTCGGCCGCCCCGACTTCGTCTCCGGCGATGATGGCAGCGACGATCGCTTCGTGTTCGGCGAGCGATTGCGGCAGGCGCTGGCGCACGCGCAGCTGCAGACGCCGATACGGCGCGAGACGGCGGTGCAGGGACAGCGCCTGCTCCGCCAGGAAGGCGTTGCGGCTGGCCCGATACACCACCGTATGGAACACGTAATTCTCGGCGTAATAGGCCTCCGTATCCTCCGTCGACAGGGCCCCGCGGCAGCCTTCGAGGGCGGCGCGCAGCGCGGCGGCATCCTCGGCCACGAGGCGGCGTGCGGCGAGGCGACCGCACGCCGCCTCGATTTCCGCCATCGTCTCGAACATGGCCAGCAGCAGGTGTGGCTCGGGCGCACTGACGATGGCGCCGCGCCGGGGCTTCGTCTGGACGAGTCCGGTCACGGCGAGCTGCAGCAGCGCCTCGCGGATCGGCGTGCGCGAGACCCCGAAACGGGCCGCGAGCTGATTCTCATCGAGCCGCGATCCCAGCGCGAGTTCGCCCGCCACGATCTCGTCCTCGATTCGCTGCCGTAGCCGTTGCGCGTGGCTCATGCGCCTGGTTCCTCCCCCGATCGTCGGGCCGCGCGTCGTCCCGCCCGTTGAGGCCGGCGGATGTCCAACGCACGCGAACATTATGCTGGAGCATTGACAAAATATACAAGGCGGTTTTCCATGCATACAACGAAGCGCCCCACTATTGCGGCGCACAAAACTTTGCCGCGTTGTTTGCGGTGCGGGAGAAATCCATGACGCCAACTCGTCGCTCGCTGATCGCGGCCACGCTCGCGGCTCCGGCGGTACTGCGGTTCGGGCTGGGCTCTGCCCAGGCCGCCACCACGCTGAAGCTGTCCCACCAGTTCCCGGGCGGCACCATCGACGAGGGCGACTTCCGCGACCGCATGTGCCGGAAGTTCGCCAAGATGGTCGGCGAGCGCTCGAAGGGCGCCCTGGACGTTCAAGTCTATCCCGGCTCCTCGCTGATGAAGACGAACGCCCAGTTCGGCGCGATGCGCAAGGGCGCCCTCGACATGTCGCTCTATCCGAGCCCCTATGCCGGCGGCGAGGTGCCGGAGCTGAATATCGGCCTGATGCCGGCGCTGGTGACGTCCTATGCCCAGGCGGTGGCCTGGAAGGCGGCGCCGGTCGGGCGCAAGCTCTCGGAAATCCTCGACGCCAAGGGGATCGTCCTGGTCTCGTGGGTCTGGCAGGCCGGCGGCGTCGCGAGCCGCGAGCGCGCCCTCGTTTCGCCGGCCGACGCCAAGGGCATGAAGGTCCGAGGCGGTTCGCGCGAGATGGACATGATGATGAAAGAGGCCGGCGCAGCCACCCTCTCCATCCCGTCGAACGAATCCTACGCGGCGATGCAGACCGGCGCCTGCGATGCGGTGATCACCTCGTCCACCAGCCTGATCTCCTTCCGCCTGGAAGAGCTGTCCAAGGCCCTCACTTCGGGCCGCGAGCGCTCCTACTGGTTCATGCTCGAGCCGATCATGATGTCGAAGATCGTGTTCTCGGGCCTGCCGAAGGAGCAGCAGGACCTGATCATGGCGGTGGGCACCGAGCTGGAAGCCTTCGGCCAAGCCGGCGCCAAGGAGGATGACACTCGGGTCGAGGAGATCTTCTCCAAGGCCGGGGCCAAGGTCGTCCAGGTTGACGAGAAGTCGCTGGGTCAGTGGCGGGACCTCGCCCGCAACACGGCCTGGAAGGACTACGCCGCCAAGAACGCGAACTGCGCGGAACTGCTGAAGCTCGCGGAGCAGGTCGCGTGAGCCACGGCTTCGACGCGGCTACGGCCGCTCCGGAGGCGCGGGGCGCGGCCGAGCCGCGTCTGCCCGGCCTGCTCGGCGCCTTCGACCGGACGATGCGCCTGCTGAATCAAGTGATCCTGGCGGTCGGCGGCCTCTGCCTGGTGGCGGCCTGCCTCGTCCTGACCCACAGCGTGGTCGTCCGCTATCTCCTGAAGGAACCGACGGAGTGGCAGGACGAGATGGCGGTGTTCCTGATCATCGGGGCCACCTTCCTGTCGGCCGCCGGCGTCCAGGCCAAGCGCGGCCACGTCGCGATCGAGGCCCTGACCGGTCTCCTGCCGCCGGCCGCCAACCGCGTGCGCCTTCTGCTGGCCGACATCGTCAGCCTCGCCTTCTGCCTGTTCTTCGCCTGGAAGAGCTGGTCGCTGGATCACGAGGCCTGGGTCGACGGGCAGGTCTCGCAATCGACCTGGGGGCCGCCCCTCTGGATCCCCTATACGCTGATGTCCGTCGGGATGAGCCTGCTGTGCATCCAGTTCGTCCTCCAGATTGCCGAGGGCCTGGCCTACGGGCCGCGGGCCGCCGGCTGGGCACAGCCCAAGATCGGGCTCGGGGCCGACGTCAACCGCGACATGCACGGGGCGCCCGAGGTTGCGCCTCGAGGACCGGATCCGATGGGTCAGACCGTTTCCGCGAAGGTTGAACGATGAGCACGGCCGCGATCGGCTTCCTGTACGCGGGCGCGACCCTGGGTGCGATGCTCTCGGGCATCCCCATCGCCTTCGCCCTCGGCTTCGTGGCGCTCGCCTTCATGGTGGCGTTCATGCCCGGCGCCTCCCTCGATACGGTGGCGCAGAACGTCTACGAGGAGATGGCCTCCATCACCCTGCTGTCGATCCCGCTCTTCATCCTGAAGGGTGCGGCCATCGGCCGGTCCAAGGCCGGGCAGGACCTCTACTCGGCCATGCACGCCTGGATGCACCGCATCCCGGGCGGTCTCGGCATCGCCAACGTGTTCGCCTGTGCGCTGTTCGCCGCCATGGCGGGCTCGAGCCCGGCAACCTGCTCGGCGATCGGCTCGGCCGGCATCCCGGAGATGCGCAAGCGCGGCTACTCGCCGGGCTTCGCCGCCGGGATCATCGCGGCGGGCGGCACGCTCGGAATCCTGCTGCCGCCTTCGATCACCATGATCCTGTACGCGGTGGCGGCCGAGCAGTCGCTCGGACGCCTGTTCCTCGCCGGTATCGGACCCGGGCTGCTGCTCGTGGCCCTGTTCGCGGCGTGGTCGATCGTGCGCTTCCGCTCGGAATACGCCGCGGCCAAGGCCGTGATGGAGCGTGGCGGACCGGCCTCGCCGATCCTGGCCGACGATCAGTACAGCATGGCGCAGCGCTTCTCGACGCTGCCGCGGGTCCTGCCCTTCGTGGTCCTGCTCACCGGCGTGATGGTGGCGCTCTACGGCGGCTACGCCACGCCCTCGGAAACCGCGGGTCTCGGCGGCCTGATGGCGCTGGCGCTCATCGCCGCGATCTACGGCGTCTGGCGGTTCCGCGACGTCACGCCGATCCTGACCGCGACCCTGCGGGAATCGACCATGCTGATGCTGATCATCGGCATGTCGCTGCTCTACGCCTACGTGATGAGCTACCTGCACATCTCGCAATCGGCCGCCGCTGCGATCGTCGCGATGCAGCTCTCGCCCTGGCTGCTGCTGCTGACCATCCTGGCGTTGGTGATCGCGCTGGGCTTCTTCCTGCCGCCGGTCTCGATCATCCTGATGACGGCGCCGATCATCCTGCCGCCGCTCAAGGCTGCCGGCTTCGACCTCGTGTGGTTCGGCGTGGTGATGACCATCACCATGGAGATGGGCCTGATCCACCCGCCGGTGGGCCTGAACATCTTCGTCATCAAGAACATCGCCCCCGACATCCCGCTGTCGGACATCATCTGGGGGACGTTGCCCTTCGTGATCCTGATGGCGGTGGCGATCCTGATCCTGTGCCTCGTCCCGGGCATCGCCCTGTGGCTCCCGGACCTGCTGCTGGCGACCACACGGTAGGCGGACCGAAGCATCGATTCCTCAGGCAGGCCCTTCTCCGTCCGGGGAAGGGCCTGCCGCATGCCGGGGTGCAGCCGCGCGAGCGCCACCTCCCACGCACCGGCGGGTCGCGTCCAGGCGATGGCTGAAGCGTGCCGGTGCGCCTATGGCAGCGGGCTTCCCGCACTGCCCTGATCGAAGCTTCGGAACGAATCATGAGTCTCGCATCCGTGCGCGCCTTCTTCGCCGAGAAGGCGCCCGACATCGCGGTCATCGAGCTCGAGGCCAGCACCGCGACCGTCGCCGAGGCGGCCGAGGGCCATGGCGTCGCTCCGGCGCAGATCGCCAAAACCCTGTCGATCCGCGTGGGCGATCATGTCGCTCTCGTCGTCACCCGTGGCGACGCGCGTCTCGACAACAGGAAGGCCAAGGCCGTCTTCGGCGGCAAGGTGAGGATGCTCGATCTCGGCGAGGTCGAAGCGGTCACCGGCCACCCGGTGGGCGGCGTCTGCCCGTTCGGCCTGGCCACGCCCCTGCCCGTCTACTGCGACGTCTCGCTCCAAGCGTTCGACGAGGTGGTGCCGGCCGCCGGCGGCACCCACAGCTCCGTGCGGATCGCGCCGACGCGGATGGCCGCGTTGACAGATGCCGCGTGGGTCGATGTCTGCGCGCTGCCGACCTGAGGGCTGCCCTCAGCGCCCGGTCCAGTTGGGCGGGCGCTTGCCCAGGAAGGCCTCCATGCCTTCGCGGAAATCCTGGCTCATGTAGCACATGAGGATCAGGTCATCGCCGGGATGTGGCGCGCCCTCGGCGACAGCCTCCTCCTCCGCCAGCCGCCGGAGCCCTTCCTTGGTCGCCTGCATGGTCAGCGGCGCGTGGTTGGCGAGGAGCTGCGCCAGGGTATCGACCCGCTCGGTGAGCGCGGCGCGATCGTCCACCATCTCGCCGATCAGCCCGATGGCCAGCGCCTCCTCGGCCCCGACCAGGCGGGCGGTGAAGATGATGTCCTTCACCCGTGCCGGCCCGATCAGACCGGAAAGCCGCTTCAGATTGCCCTGGCTCAGGCAATTGCCCAGCGTCCGGGCGATGGGGAAGCCGAAGCGGGCATCGCGGGTGGCGATGCGGAGGTCGCAGGCCGCCGCGATGGCCGCGCCGCCGCCCGTGCACGCACCCGCGATGGCCGCGATGGTCGGAACCCGCAGCCGCTCCAGGGAGCCCAGCACCTTGTCCATGAACCGCTCGTAGCCCAGCGCATCCTCCGCCGTGCTGAAGCTGCGGAACTGGGCGATGTCGGTGCCGGCCGCGAAAGCCTTCTCGCCGGCCCCGGTGATGATCAGCGCCTTGATGGCCGGATTCCCGGCGATCGCCTCGCAGCAGGTGATCAGGCCCTGATACATCGCGAAGGTGAGCGCGTTGCGGGCCTGCGGCCGATTCAGGACGATGCGGGCGATGCCGGCCTCATCGGTCGTGAACAGCAGTTCGTCGGTGGCGGGCGTGGCACTCATGCGCGGGGTCTCCGGGTGGCGGGGTCAGGCCGCGGTCTCGCGGACCACGCCGCGCGCGATCAGCGCGTCGATCTCGGCCGAGGCGTATCCGGCCTCCGCCAGGATCGCCCGGGAATGCTCGCCAAGCAACGGGGCCGGCCCATGCACGCGCCCCGGGGTCTCCGAGAACTTGACCGGCAGGCCGAGGGTCTTCATGCGGCCGACCCGCGGGTGTTCGACCTCCACCACCATCTCGCGGGCGAGGGCCTGCGGATCCCGGTGCATGGCGTTGACGTCGAGCACCGGCCCGGCCGGGACGCCGCCGGCTTCGAGCCGGGCGAGCCATTCGGCCGAGCTGTGGGCCCGGAAGATCGGCGCGAGGGTACCGGCGAGGTCCTGCCGGTTGATCATCCGGTCGCGGTTGACGGCGAAGCGCGGATCATCGGCGAGGGCCTCGGCGCCGATCGCCTTCAGCAGGCGCAGCCAGTTGGTCTGGTTGGCCGCCCCGATCGTGATCCAGCCATCGGCGGTCTCGAAGGCCTCGTAGGGCGCGTTCAGCGGATGGGCCGAGCCCATCGGTCCCGGCGCGATCCCGGTCGCCATGGCGATGGCCGATTGCCAGTAGGTGTGGGTGATGCCGGCCTCGAACAGCGAGGTGTCGACAGCCTGGCCCTTTCCGGTCCGGAGCCGGTTCGAGTAGGCCGCCAGAACGCCCATGGCGGCCAGGATGCCGGCGGTGATGTCGGTCACCGGCGGTCCGCACTTCATCGGGGGCCGCCCCGGGCCCTCCCCCGTGATCGACATGAGCCCGCTCATGCCCTGCGCCACGAGGTCGAAGCCGGCCCGCTCCGCATAAGGACCGGTGCGGCCGAAGCCGGAGAGCGAGCAGTAGACGAGAGCCGGGAATTCCTCGCGTAGCGTCTCGTAGCCGATCCCGAGGCGCTCCATCGTGCCGCCGCGGTAGTTCTCGATCAGCGCGTCGGCCCCCTTGAGCAGGCGGCGCAGGACCGCGACACCGTCCGGGTCCTTCAGGTCGAGACTGATGCCGCGCTTGCCGCGGTTCATCATCATGTAGGCGGCGCTCTCGCCTTCCAGGGCCGGCGGAACGGTGCGACGCGTGTCGTCGCCGTCCATCTTCTCGACCTTGATCACCTCCGCGCCCATGTCGGCGAGCATCAGCCCGCAGACCGGACCGGCCATGATGTGGGCGAGTTCGATCACCCGCATCCCGGCGAGCGGACCGGACCGTTTCATCGCTTCCGCCATCGCGCGCTACTCCCCGGCCGCCACGGAGCCCACGCGACCATCGAGTGGCGGGGCGGGATCCACGAATTCCCGCTCGGGGTGCATCGTGAAGGCCAGCGCCGCACCGAGCAGGCACAGGCCGATCGAACCGACGAAGGGCAGCGTCCAGCTCCCCGTCATGTCGACGATCACGCCGAAGACGATCGGCGAGACGATCGCGGCCACGGCCGAGCCGGTATTCATCAACCCGCTGGCGGTGCCGGCATATTTCGGCGCGATATCCATCGGCACGGACCAGATCGGCCCGATGACCAGCTCGGCGAAGAAGAAACCCGAGGACAGGAGCAGCGCCACCAGGGTCAGATCCCGCGTCATGAAAACGCCGGCGAGGCTCGCAGCGGCGCCGAGGAACCCGACGACGATCACCGACAGGCGGGCGAGCTTCACCTTGCCAGTCCGGTGCAGGATGGCGTCGCTCATCATGCCGCCAACCGTGTCGCCCACCACGCCGGCGAAGAACACGCCCGAAGCGAACAGCGCCGAGTTCTTCAGGTCGAGGCTGTAGTTCTCCTTGAAAAAGCTCGGCAGCCAGCCGAGGAACAGCCACAGGGTCCAGCCGTAGCAGAAATACGTGATGGTGACCGGCAGCATGCGGCGGGTCAGAGCGCCCCACGGGACGCTCTGCTTCGCGCCGACCTTGCGGGGCGGCGGCAGCGTGTCGAGTTCGGCCCGGGTGATCGCCGGATGGTCGGAGGGATCGTCGCGGAAATACAGCCACCAGATCGCCACCCAGATAAAGCTCACGGCGCCGAGGATCACGAAGCTGGTCCGCCACCCGAAATGGAAGATCAGGAAGGCGACGATCGGCGGCGCCACCGCGTTGCCGAGGCGCGCGAAGGCGTGGGTGATGCCCTGGGCGAAGCCGCGGCGGCCGGGCGCGGTCCAGTTCTGCATCGCGCGGGTTGCGGTGGGGAAGGTCGCGCCTTCGCCGAAGCCGAGCAGGACCCGGGCCAGGAACAGGCTCACCAAGCCACCGACCATTCCGGTCAGGATCGTCGCGGCGGCCCAGATCACGCCGCAGGCGAGCAGCGTGCGTCGGGCGCCGAACTTGTCGCCGACCGACCCGCCGATCACTTGGAAGATCGCGTAGGGATACGCGAAGGCAGACAGAATCAGACCGAAATCGGTCTTCGACATCCCGAAATCGCGCATGATCTCTGCGCCGGCTGTCGCGATGTTCACCCGGTCCAGATAGGTGATGAAATACATCACGCAGAGCAGGCCGAGCACGCCGTTCGTGGCGCTGATGCGCTTCGACATCGACCGTTCCTCCCATCGGGGCGCCGCCGCTGGCGGTCGCCGGGCGCCTCGGCTGATGGACCGGACGCTCTTTCATAATGCATTATTCAAACGCGTCGCGCGGCAGAACGCAACCGCCGACTTGTATCCGGCGCGCGATCGATCCGGGCGCCCCAACGGAAAACGGGGGCCGCCCGGGCCCCCGTTCTGGGTGATCGCGATCGCGACGCGGGCTGTCAGGCCGTGACGGGCTGCAGCTGGTTCTGTTCGGCTTCGGTCGCTGTGCCCAGGGCCTTGCCGCGAGGCCCGACCCAGCTTCCGACCCACTTCCGCTGCCAGAGGGCGAGGCAGCCGAGCACGACCGCCGTGAAGGCGGCGTAGCCGATGAAGCCGATGGAGAACGACCCGGTATACTGCTTGGACAGGCCCATGACGTTCGGAAGGATGGCGCCTCCGAGGGCCCCGATCTCGCCGATCATCGAGCCGGCGACGGCGGTGTTGTTGGGCCACCGCAGGGGAACGAGCTGGAAGAGGGCGCCGTTGCCGGCCCCAAGCGCCGCGAAGCACAGCATGAACAGGATCGTGGTCAATGCCAGCGACGGGGTCGCCGTCAGGGACAGGAGCGTGGCGATCGCCGCGAGCAGCACCACCGACAGCACGGCGATCCCGCCCATCCGATCGGCGAAGTAGCCGCCGACGATCCGAATCCCCGAGCCCATGAAGGCCGCCAGCATGGTCAGGCGCCCGGCCTCGACCTTCGTCACGGCGAACTGCTCGTAGAAGAAGGTCGGCAGGAAGTTCGACAGGCCGATGAAGCCGCCGAAGGTGATGACGTAGATCAGCGAGAACGCCCAGCCGTCCTTGGTGAAGAGGCAGGAGACGTGTTCCTTGAACGACTGGTGCTCGCAATCCGGCGGCTCCTTGGCGAGCACGATCATGATCGCCAGCGGCAGGAGCATGACGATGCCGGCGAAGGCGTAGGTGGTCTGCCAGCCATAGGCCTGCGCCAGCGGCGGGGCGAACAGCACGGCCAGCACGGTGCCGGAATTGCCGGCGCCCGCGATACCCATCGCCAAGCCCTTGTGCTCCGGTGGGAACCATCCGGATCCGAGGGACAGTGCGACGCCGAAGGACGCGCCGGCGATGCCCAGCAGGACGCCCATGGCGAGCACGTCGTTGTAGGACGAGACGAAGAGATATCCGTAGGCCATCGCCAGCATGATCACGCTCATCTCGGTGATCGCGGCATTCTTGCGGCCGATATACTGGGCCAGAATTCCAAGCGGGAAGCGCATCAGCGCCCCGGCGAGGATCGGAAGGGAGATCATGAAGCCGGTCTGGGCCGGCGTGAGCTTGAAGGTCTCGGTGATGAACGGGCCCATGGCGCCGTTCAGGACCCAGATGGCGAAGCAGAAGTCGAAATAGAGGAATGCCGCGAACAGCGTCGGGGGGTGACCCGACTTCATCACCGTTTTGAAGCTGGCCATAGCTGGTGCTCGTCGAAAGGAGGCGAACCGCTGCGCGGTCGCTCATGCCGGGGATCCGGACTCACACCGTCCGCTGTTTGGAGCGCCGTTGCTCCGCCGCCGCAGCAGGCGCGGCTGATCGAGCAATGCAGCATGCGTGCCACGTCGGGTTTGATGCGCGACGCGCCGATCGCCCCAAACGGGCGGGCCCGGGATCGTGTCGGAATCGATCCAGCCGCTGCCGTTCATCGAGGCAGGCCTGCCGAGTAAACGGGCGGCCGGACGGCGCCATCACGGATCGGTGAGCGCCGCAGCTCGTAATGGTTGCTGCATGCGCGCAACACAGGGGCGGAGAAACGGTCCGGAAGACCCAGTAAATTGCCTTCGATCACGGTCGGCAACTTGGCGGCAAAGCGTGAGTTTTGCTAAGCCCCGGGACGAGCTCCGCCGCGACTTCGTGCAGGCCCGCTCGATTGCGCGCCGCGGCAAGTCCCGGTGTCGCCTCCCGAGGAATTTCGATCCATGTCCGCCTCGATCCGTCGCCTTCTCCTGGCCGGCTTCACAGTCCTCGCCTTTGCCTCGACCGTTCACGCCCAGGGCCGCGGCCCGGTCGGCGATGCCGGCATCGACGGGTTCGGCGATGACGGCCAGCTCTATCAGGATCAGAGCGGTGCGCTCTATGTGCGTCGCGGCGGCCGCTACCTGCCCTATACGGGCCGCACGGATTTCGTGCGCCCCGCCCCGGCGGTCCAGGCGCCCGTTGCTCCGCCAGCCGCCAGCTTCGACCCCGACGCGACCGTCCCGGCCCGTCCGGGCGGGGCACCGCCCGCCGAAGGTCTTTCGCCCCTGGAGGCCGCGAAGGCGAAGGCCATCCTGCGCGCGCCCGACAACGAGCCGATCGATTACGCCAAGATCTATGGCCCGATCACCGACGACGTGTTCCCGGTGCAGGCGTTCAACTACAAGAAAATGAACCCGGCCTTCTTGCGCCAGGAGATCGCCTATCACGGGCCCTACGAGCCGGGGACGATCATCGTCGACCCGCGGGCCCACCAACTGACCCTGGTGGAGGGCAACGGCCGGGCCCGCCGCTACGGCGTCGGTGTCGGCAAGCAAGGCTTCTCGTGGTCGGGCACCGCGACGGTCAATTCCAAGCAGGCCTGGCCGGATTGGTATCCGCCCAAGGAGATGATCGCCCGCAGCCCGAAGCTCGCGAGCGAGGTCGACAAGCTGCAGAGCGGCCTCGGCGTCTCGGGCGGCCTGCGCAATCCCCTCGGCGCCCGGGCCATGTACCTCTGGCAGGGCAACAAGGACACGCTGTTCCGCATCCACGGGACTCTGGAGCCTTTCTCCATCGGCAAGAGCGTGTCGTCGGGCTGCATCCGCATGATCAACCAGGACGCGATCGACCTGTTCAGCCGCGTCAATGTCGGCACCAAGGTGGTCGTGCTGAATTGATGCCCGGCTGAACCGCGATCAGCCGCGCCGCCGGTAGAACCGGCGGCAGCGGCCTGCGGCTTCAGGTCAAGCCGCGGCGGTGCTCGCCGAGGATTCGCCGGACCGTGCCGGCCTCGGAACGGTAGACCAGCGTCTCGGTCTGGATCCGGTCCGGTCGGAATCGGACGCCCCGCAGAAGCGCCCCGTCCGTGATGCCCGTGGCGGCCACGATGACGTCGCCGCTCGCGAGGTCGGTCAGATCGTATTTCCGGTCGAGATCCTCGATGCCCATCTCGGCGGCCCGGCGCCGCCGGTCGGGGGTGTCGAGGATCAGGCGTCCCTGCATCTGGCCGCCGATGCAGCGCATCGCCGCGGCGGCCAGGACGCCTTCGGGAGCCGCCCCGGTTCCGAGATAGATGTCGATGCCCGTCTCCTCGGGGCTCGCGGTGAAGATGATCCCCGCGATGTCGCCGTCCGAGATCAGGCGGACCGCCGCGCCGGCCGCCCGCACCTCGGCCACGAGGGCGGCGTGCCGGGGCCGGTCGAGGATCAGGGCCGTGATCTGCTTCGGCTCGACCCCCTTGGCCCGGGCCAGGGCAGCGATGTTGTCGGTGGGACTGGCGTCGAGATCGACGAGACCCGGCGGATAGCCCGGCCCGATGGCGATCTTCTGCATGTAGACGTCGGGGGCCGCGAGGAGCGAGCCGCGCTCGGCCATCGCCATGACCGCGATCGCCCCGGGCATGTCCTTGGCGCAGAGGGTCGTTCCCTCCAGCGGATCCACCGCGATGTCGACCTCCGGCCCCTCGCCGAGACCGAGCTGCTCCCCGATGAACAACATCGGCGCCTGGTCGCGCTCCCCCTCGCCGATCACCACGGTTCCGCGGATCGGCAGGCTGTTCAGCTCGTCGCGCATCGCGTCGACCGCCGCCTGGTCCGCCGCCTTCTCGTCGCCCTGACCGCGCAATCGCGCGGCGGCGATGGCGGCGCGCTCCGTGACCCGGGCGAGTTCGAGGGCGAGCGTGCGCGGGACGCCGCGCGATGCCGACTTGGGGGCCTCAGCCATGGTTTCCTGCCTTTGTCCGAGCCCGATCTTGAGGTCGGATCCCGGGTGGACGCCGTCGAATGACGGCCGCGAAGCCTATACCCCTGTTCGCGGGCGCCCACTATCCTGCATCAAGGCCTCGCGGATCACCGTCCGGCATGCACTGTTATTCGCGCTCGATCCGGATCACCTGCGGCGGCTCCGCCAGCAGGCCGTCGGCGCCGATCGCGTCGAGGGCGTCCCGGATGTTACCCTCGGTCGCCGCATAGGTGATCAGCACCAGCGGCACGGGCCGTCCGGAGCGGCCGTGCGGATCCGTCTCCGCGCCCTCGATGCGGCGTTGCAGGATGCTCTCCAGGGATATCTCCCGCTCGGCCATCCGCTGAGCGACACCCGCCGCGACGCCCGGGCGATCATGGACGGTGAGGCGGATGTAGTAGCCGCCCTCGTGCCGCTGCATCTCCACGCGCTCACTGGGGCGCATCGCGGCGGCCGGAATGCCGAAGGTCGGGCGGATCACGCCGCGCGCCACGTCGGCGATGTCGGCCACGACCGCGGAGGCCGTCGCCTCGCCGCCGGCACCGGGACCGATCAGCGTCAGCTCGCCCACCGCATCCGCGTCGATCGTCACGGCGTTGGTCACGCCCATGACCTGCGCGATGGCGGAGGATTTCGGCACCATCGTCGGGTGGACCCGCTGCTCGATGCCGGCCTCGGCCGCCTGCGCGACGCCGAGGAGCTTGATCCGGTAGCCGAGCTCGTCCGCCATGCGCAGGTCGAGAGGCTGCACCCGGGAGATGCCCTCCACCGACACGCCCTCGGCGTCGACCGCGGTCCCGAAGGCCAGGCTCGTCAGAATCGCGAGCTTGTGGGCCGTGTCGAAACCTTCGACGTCGAAGGTCGGATCGGCCTCGGCGTAGCCCAGGGCCTGCGCATCCTTCAGGCAGGCCTCGAAGGTCAGGCCCTCGCGCTCCATGCGGCTGAGGATGTAGTTGCAGGTGCCGTTGAGAATTCCGTAGACGCGGGAGATCGTGTTGCCCGGCAGGCCCTCGCGGAGGGTCTTGATCACCGGGATGCCGCCGGCCACCGCCGCCTCGAAGGCGAGGGCTACGCCCTTGTCCTCGGCGCGCGTGGCGAGGGCGGCACCGTGGCGGGCAAGCAGCGCCTTGTTGGCGGTCACCACCGGCTTGCCGGCATCCAGCGCCGCCTCGACCACCGCCTTGGCCGGTCCTTCGGCGCCGCCGATCAGCTCGACCACGCAGTCCACGGAACCGGACCGGGCGAGCGCCACCGGATCGTCGAACCATTCGATGCCGGCGAGGTCGAGGCCGCGGTCCCGGGTGCGGTCGCGCGAGGACACCGCCGTGACGCGGAGATCGAGGCCCGCGGCGTTGAAGGCGGCGCGGCGGCGCTCGACCATCCGGACCACGGACGCACCGACGGTCCCGAGTCCGGCGATCCCGAGGCGAAAGCTCACTGTCATGACCCCTTCCGTACCCGGGCGACCGTGATGGGCCGGGCGCCCGATGCGGCGCACTTCTGCAAGAATTCCGCACCGCCCGCAAGGAAACGGCCCCGGATCGCCGGACGGCTCACCCGGCGGACTCGCGGTGCCGCACCGCCGTCGCCACCAGGGCGTAGAGGATGACGGCGTTCAGCACGTGCCAGAGCGGATGGGTGCCGGTCGGCAGAAGCGTGCAGGCGGCCTGATCGGCGGTCCGCGCGGCGAGCGAGATCAGGAACAGGAGGCCGATCCCGGCGAGCCGCCGCCCGGTCCCGAGAAAGCGCTCCTCCGGCCGACGCGTGACCGCGCCCGCAATCCCGAACAGCGCCAGCAGAGCGGGCAGGTAGTCGACCGATCCGTTGGTGAGCCGCGCGACGTCGAGGCCGGTAAGCCCGTCGAGCACGGGCGTGAGGGCGAAGCCGAGGAGCGCGAAGCCCCCCGTCGCCGCAGCGACCCGGATCGGCGCCAGCCTCAGGAATCGCCGCAGGGCGAGCGCGAGATACGCGTAGATGAACAGGGCGATCGGGATCACGTCGGCCAGCATCGACCAGTAGACCGCCAGCGTGTGAAACAGGAACGAGCCGATGCCCACCACCGCGACCAGAGCGGATAGGGCGAGGCCGGCTCGGTCCGGCGGCTCGGCTGCGGAGGCGCGTCGTGCAGCAGCGGCAGCCGCCACGAGGAAAGCCGCGTTCGACAGGGCGTTGGCCGGCTCGGCCCAGAATTGCGGACCGCCGCGCTCGCAATAGGCTCTCACCGGCTCGAACCAGTCCATCCGCCGACCCTAGATCCCCGTCCTTGCGCCGGGATGGCCTTGTCAGCGCGACGCGAAGCGCGGATGACGGCCCGGCGGCGACCGGAAGCGAGGCGATGCGGATCACCACCTGGAACGTCAATTCGATCAAGCAGCGGCTCCCGCATCTTCTCGCCTTCCTCGAGGAGGCGCGGCCCGACGTGGTCTGCCTGCAAGAACTCAAGTGCCAGGACGAGGCCTTCCCGCGGGCCGACATCGAGGCGGCGGGCTACGCGGTCGAGACGCTGGGCCAGAAGGCCTATAACGGCGTGGCGCTCCTCGTCCGGGAACCGCTAACCCTCTCCGAGATCCGGCGCGGGCTTCCGGGCGATGCGTCGGACGAGCAGGCCCGCTACATCGAGGCGCTCATTTCCGGCGCGGAGACGCGCCCAGTCCGCGTGGCGTCGATCTATCTGCCGAACGGCAATCCGGTGGACAGCCCGAAATACGCCTACAAGCTCGCCTTCATGGAGCGGCTGCAGCTCCACGCCCGGGCACTCCTGCGGGACGAGATCGCGGTGGTGCTGGCGGGCGACTACAACGTCATCCCGGAACCTGCCGACGCGGCCGATCCGGAGGCTTGGCGCTCCGACGCGCTCTTTCTCGGGACGACCCGCGCGGCGTTCCGGGCGCTTCTCGCCGAGGGCTATACCGATGCGCTGCGCGCCTGCGACCCGCGCGATGGGCTCTACACCTTCTGGGATTACCAGGCCGGCTGCTGGCAGCGAAATGCCGGGATCCGCATCGATCACGTGCTGCTGTCGCCCCAGGCCGGCGACCGCCTGGTCTCGGCCTCGGTCCAGAAGCATCTGCGCGGGCTCGACAAGCCGTCGGATCATGTGCCGGTGACGGTGGAACTGACGGCCGGCTGAAAAGATAACCCATGTTGGCGGGCGCAGCGACCAGACCGGTCGCCGCCCGTCTTTCAGCTCAGGAGCCACGCTTGATCGTCTACGGTACCGGCTATTCGCCCTACGTCCGCAAGGTCCTAGTCTCGCTTGCCGAGAAGGGCATCGCCTACGAGCACAGGCCTGTGATGTTCCACGCGCCGGATGCCGACTTCCAGGCGGCCAGCCCGCTCGGGAAGATCCCAGCCATCGAGGACGACGGTTTCCGCCTTGCCGATTCCTCGGCGATCCTCTGGTATCTGGAGCGGAAGCACCCGACGCCGGCCCTCGTTCCGACCGAACCGAAGGCGCTCGGCCGCGCCGTCTGGTTCGACAAGTTCGGCGACACCGAACTGTTCGCGAAGCTGATCGTGCCTTTCGTCCAGCGGGTGCTGAAACCCAACATGATGAAGCAGCCGACCGACGAAGGTGCGGTCGCCCAGGCGCTCGACACGGACCTGCCGCCGCTGTTCGACTATCTGGAGCGCGAGATCTCGGGCCCGTATCTGGTCGGTGACGCGTTCAGCATCGCCGACATCTCCATCGCGACCAGCTTCTACAATCTGCACTTGGCGCAGGCGAAGGTCGATGCCGACCGCTGGCCCAAGCTTGCGGCCTATGTCGATGCCACGCTGGCGCGGCCGTCGTTCAAGGCTGCACTCGAGGCCAAGAAGGGCTGAACCGGCCGGGCGGTCCGGCGGCGGCGCTCAGCGCCGCCGCCGGATCGAGCCCACGGTTTGCAGTTGCGTCTGCGCCTCGGCGCGGTCGTCCTCGCTCGCGGCCGCCCAGTTCTTGTCGTAGAGCGCGACAATCCAGTCGTCCTTCCGCGCTTCTGCCCCTTCCCGCGCGAGGGAGAGCCACATCAGGCCCCTCACCCGCTGGATCGGGATCCCGCCGAGACCGTTGACCAGCATGTCCCCGAGCAGTGCCTGCGCCGGATGGTGGCCCTTCTCGGCCGCGAGGTTGAACCAGCGCGCCGCCTGCTTCGGATCGGCCTCGACGCCCGTCCCGTCGAGGTAGAGCCGGGCGAGATTGTACTGCGCGTTGGGATCTCCGTAGTACGACGCGGCGTAGTTGAACATGTCGTAAGCGCGTTCGGGATTCGGGCGCACGTAGGTGCCCTTGATCCCTTCCAGAAAATAGGTACCCAGAGCCGTGAAGGCGCTGCCCAGAACCGCCGAGTTCTGCGGGTCGGGGCCGTCATCGGTGCTGGCATCGGCGATCCGAGAGAAGAACTCGAACGCCTTCAAGTCGTCATGGGGCACGCCGTCGCCGTCGGCATACATCCGGCCGAGCTTCCACAGAGCCAGGGCGTGGCCCTGGCCGGCCGCGTATTCGAGGGCGCGGGCCGCGCCCTGCTTGTCGCCGGCATTGTACTCCCGCATGCCGGCCCGGAGCGCGTCCTTGGCCGAGCGATAGCTCTTGTCGGCGACCGGCACCTGAACGGGCGTGCGGACATTGGCGTCGAGCGCACGCGAGGTCTCGACCGGGAGCGCAAGCAAAGCGAGCGCCCAGGTCGCGACGGCGAGGCCGCGGGCGAACCGGAACCGACCGGGATCGGCCCCGACCGGCGCCCTGCGCCGGCTGAGGTCAGTCCTAGACGTCCGCATAGCTCTGCGTCTCCTTGGCACCTCCCGGATGGGTCACGGCGCCGTAAAGCGCCGGGCCGACGCCTTGCGCGTATTTCCAGAGGTAGCCGGAGGTCGCGGAGTTCGGACGCGGCGTCCAGGCCTTCCGCCGCTCGGCGAGTTCCTCGTCCGAGAGAGCGACGCTGAGCGTGCCCTGGATGGCATCGAGGGTGATGACGTCGCCGTCGCGGATCAGGCCGATCGGACCGCCCACGGCGGCTTCGGGTCCCACATGGCCGACGCAGAAGCCGCGTGTCGCGCCCGAGAAACGCCCGTCGGTGATCAGCGCCACCTTGTCGCCCATGCCCTGCCCGTAGAGCGCCGCGGTGGTCGACAGCATCTCGCGCATGCCGGGACCGCCCCGGGGCCCCTCGTAGCGGATGACGAGAACCTCACCCTCCTTGTAGCCGCGCGACTGCACGGCGGCGAAGCAGGCCTCCTCGCCGTCGAACACCCGGGCCGGGCCGGTGAAGACCTGCTTCTCGGCCGGGATGCCCGCGACCTTCACGATCGCGCCCTCGGGGGCGAGGTTGCCCTTGAGGCCCACGACGCCCCCGGTCGGGGTGATCGGCCGGTTGGCCGGGTAGACGACGTCCTGGTCCGGGTTCCAGGTCACCCGGTCCATGTTCTCGGCGATGGTGCGGCCGGTGACCGTCATGCAGTCGCCGTGCATGAAGCCGTGGTCGAGGAGCGTCTTCATCAGCAGCGGGATGCCGCCGACCTCGAACATGTCCTTCGCGACGTATCGGCCACCGGGCTTCAGGTCGGCGATGTAGGGCGTGCGGCGGAAGATCTCCGCCACGTCGAACAGCGTGAATTCGATGCCGCATTCATGCGCGATGGCCGGCAGGTGCAGGGCGGCGTTCGTGGAGCCGCCGGAGGCGGCCACCACGGTGGCGGCGTTCTCCAGCGCCTTGCGGGTGACGATGTCCCGCGGGCGGATCCGATTCGCGAGAAGCTCCATCACCTTCTCGCCGGCGGTGGCGCAGAACTTGTCGCGGATCTCGTAGGGGGCCGGGGCGCCGGCCGAGTAAGGCAGCGCGAGGCCGATCGCCTCGGAGACGGTTGCCATCGTGTTGGCGGTGAACTGCGCGCCGCAGGCGCCGGCCGACGGACAGGCGACCTGCTCCAGCTCGTCCAGATCCTCCAGGCTCATGTCGCCGACGGCGACCTTGCCGACAGCCTCGAACAGATCCTGGACGGTCACGGGCTTGCCGCGGAACGAGCCCGGCAGGATCGAGCCGCCGTAGATGAAGATCGAGGGGACGTTGAGGCGCACCATGGCCATCATCATCCCCGGCAGGGACTTGTCGCAGCCGGCAAGTCCCACCAGGGCATCGTAGGCATGGCCCCGCATGGTCAGCTCGACCGAATCGGCGATGACCTCGCGGGACGGCAGCGACGCGCGCATGCCGCCATGGCCCATGGCGATCCCGTCGGTCACCGTGATGGTGCAGAATTCGCGCGGCGTGCCGTTGGCGGCGGCGACGCCCTTCTTCACCGCCTGCGCTTGGCGCATCAGCGAGATGTTGCAGGGCGCGGCCTCGTTCCAGCAGGAGGCGACGCCGACCAGCGGCTGGTGGATCTGCTCGCGCGTCAGACCCATGGCATAGAGATAGGAGCGGTGCGGGGCGCGGTCGGGCCCCTCTGTGACGTGGCGGCTCGGCAGCTTCGACTTGTCGTTCAAACGCGTCACCATGACTTCAGACCAAGCCTTCGCACAGCCGATCCCGAGGGTGCGCTGAACCGCGGCGCGTCGCCGTTCGCGAAGCGCCGGGATATTCATCCGCGTGCTCGGGAAGTCCTCGTTTCCGATCGGTAAATCGTTGTCGAGATTGCCGTTTACCGCGGATCTTGAGGTGGGCCCGGACTATGGCGGGATCGCGGCGTTTACAGGCAGGTCTCGGGGCGGAGCCGGGATCGTTTTACGGTGTTGCGACCCCGCCACAGCCACGCTTGCAGCCATTTCGCTCGCCAGGACCAAAGAAAGGACAATCGCGACGGCACCGCCCGGTGATCCGCCTCGATCCGTCTAGTCTTCAGGATCAGCGCGGATCTCCGCAGAGGAATCCACCCGCGCCGCGGCAAAACCGGCCGGAGATCGTCGGCGCAGCATTATCGCCGTGCGCGGTCTGCGCCGGAAAGACCTGAGCGGATCGGGAAATAACCCGTGGGACCGGATCCGCGGCTCGCTCGGGCGCGGGCCCTGCAGGACCGCACTATAGCCCGCCCGGGACAGGGCGTATGTCCAGGCGCCCCCCCCCCGGTGGGCACGCTTTCCGATGCGGGAAGACGATCCCGTGACGGCGTCCGCGGGCGGCCGGCCGGACGGGATCACAGGATCACGGGATGGCCTGATCCCAGGCGGGTCGCGGCTCAGGCCGCCCCGCTCTGCGGCGCCGGGATCTCGGTGGAGATGGCGTCGACCGTGCGCGGCATCGGGCTGCCCTGCCCGTCTGCGCGCTGAATCCGCACCTGCTGGTTGACCGGCTGCATGTTGCCGAAGGGCGTCGAGAAGGCGATCTCGGCGGCATCGCGTCCGACGCCGATCCGCACCAGCCCGTCGAGGTCGGCTTGCCGTGTGGCGTCGAACAGCCACCAGCGGCCGTCGAGATAGGCTTCGAACACGGCGTGGAAGTCGCTCGGAACGAGCCCGTGGGCGTAGCAGCTCACGAACCGGGCCGGGATGCCGAGAGCCCGGCAGAAGGCGGCGCCGAGATGCGCGAAATCGCGGCATACGCCGGCGCGCTTGAGCAGCGACTCATGCGCGGTGGTCTCGCCGTCGCTGGAGCCCGGCTGATAGGCGATGTGGTCGTGGATCCAGTTGCAGATCTGGTTCACGCGGGCATAGCCCTTGGGCAGCGCGCCGAATTCGGCCAGAGCGAACGGCGTCAGCCGGTCCGAGGACACGAACCGGCTCGGCAGCAGGAAGGGCAGGATGTCGAGGGGCAATTGCCCGATCGGCGTCTCGTTGATCGTCGCGGGATCGGCCCGATGCACCGTGAGATCGACCTCGGCATTGTACTCCAGCGCGAACTGGCCGGTCGGCACGTTGACCGCGAGATAGCGGTTCTCGTGGTCGGGCGTGGTGTAGAGGTCGCGCTTGAGGTTCGGCGTCAGGACCAAGCTCTCGGTCAGGATCTCGACGCTCTTCAGCTTCGCCACCTCCAGATTGAAGATGAAGGTGGTGTCCGACAGGATATTGTAGGACAGGCTGCAACCGAGGATGTAGCGCATCGGATCTCCTTGCCGGATGACGGCCTATCCGCCGCCCAAGCAAGGGGCGCGCCCGATCGTGGGTTCCGGATCAGGCGCGCCGCGGCAGCATCAGCACCGTGAGCGAGCGCACGCCCTGCGCGCCGTGGATCAGCACGCCCTCGATGTCGGCGGTCGCCGACGGTCCGGTGTGCAGAACCGCGTAGGCCGAGCGGCCGAATTCCGGCCGGCGATAGGCGGCCTGCACGTTGGGCACGATATCGGCGGGATCGAGCAGAACGACGAGGTGCTGCGCGAGATAGGCGACCGCGTTGACGATCAGCTGATCCTCCGTGAACAGCACCGATCCCGTCTCGGCGATGCCGAACACAGCGCGCACCACCGCCACGTCCACGTCCTCGACCTCCTGCGGGGCGCGGACGCTCCGAAGGTCCCGGTTGCCGGTCAGTTCCGGTACCGCGGAGGCAATCACCTTGGCCGCATCGAGTCGCTCGCGGACCCCCGCGAAGACATCACTGGCGCCGGGCTCCGCCACCCGGCCGCCCATCCGCTTCAGCCGCTCGCCGAACTCGGCCACATGGTCGTCGCCGACGAGGGGCGTGAACAGCGGCACCTCCGGCAGCGGGAAATCGCCGGCTGGCCGGTTCCTGCGGATGCCGTCCAGGATCGCGTCGCGGGCGCTCATCGACGCGTGTCCTTCATGCGGTTCTGCTTGTACCAGGCGTGGAAGGTCTGGCGCGGTGCGTCGGGCATCTCGCGCTTCTTCCCCCAGGTGTTGAGCGGATTGTAGACGGCGAAACGCGGCAGGACCTTCAGGGCGGAGTCCGCCGCGCCGATCGCGGCCCGGTAGGCGGCCGGGCGCGACAGGACCGCGCCGGCGGCCTTCATCATGCCCTGCTTGAGCGCCGGGATCTGGTGCTCCTCGACCAGCACCTTGCGCCACGCGAAGATCTGCTCGTGGATGTTGATCTTCACCGGGCAGACGTTGGTGCACGAGCCGTTCATCGTCGAGGAGAACGGCAGCGTCGAGTATTTGCGCTTGTTGAAGGTCGGATCGATGATCAGCCCGATCGGCCCCGAATAGGTCGCCCCGTAGGAGAGGCCGCCCGAGCGCCGGTAGACCGGGCAGGTGTTCATGCAGGCGCCGCAGCGGATGCATTTCAGGGAGGTCCAGAACTCCTCCATGCCGAGGCGCTCGGAGCGGCCGTTGTCGACCAGCACCATGTGCATCTCGGTGCCCGCCCGCGGTGCGCGGAAATGCGAGGTGTACTGGGTGATCGGCGAGCCGAGCGCCGAGCGCGACAGCAGGCGGATGAAGACGCCGAGATGCTCGACCTTCGGGATGATCTTCTCGATGCCGATGGAGTGGATCTGCAGCGGCGGCACGTTGCCGGAGAGGTCGGCATTGCCCTCGTTGGTGCAGGTGACGACCGAGCCGGTCTCCGCGATCGCGAAGTTGCAGCCGGTCATGCCGGCATCGGCCTTCAGGATATAGGGGCGGGTCGTCTCCCGCTGGCTCTCGGCGAGATAGTGGGCGTCGTCGTTGTCCGGGTCCGTCCCGAGCGTCTTGGCGAAGACCTCGGCCACGTCCATCCGGGTCTTGTGGACCGCCGGCGCGACGACGTGGCTCGGCTCCTCGTTGTCGAGCTGCTGGATCCGCTCGCCGAGGTCGGTCTCGATCACCTCGATCCCGTTCGCCGCCATGTGGTGGCGGAAGCCGCACTCCTCGGTGAGCATCGACTTCGACTTCACCAGCGTCTTGGCGCCGTGGCTCCGCAGGATCTCCAGGACGATCCGGTTGTGGTCGGCCCCGTCCTTGGCCCAGTGGACATGGACGCCGTTGGCTTTCGCGGCTGCCTCGAACTGCTCGAGATAGCGGTCGAGATGGCTCAGCGTGTGCGTCTTGATCTGCGAGGCGAGCTCGCGGAGCTCCTCCCATTCGGGAATGCCGTGGGCCGAGACGTCGCGCTTCTTGCGCAGGTCCCACAGCCGCTCGTCGTGGGCGGCCTGGTGCAGCGGCGCGGCGAGGAAGCGCTCGGCGGCCTCGGACTGATTGATCGGACGGTCACCCCGGATCTTCGCGCCGCGGGGCTGCGGCTCACGGACCTGGGGCGCGCGGATCGGCTTCGAGGCCGCCTCGGCGTGCTGGAGGCGCCGTCCGTCCTGCGCGCGTTCACTCTCGTCGTGGCTGGCGCGCACCTCCGGGTGGATGACGCCGTCGCGCTCGCGGGGATTCAGATCCTCGGCGCTCATGCGGTGGCTCCGTTCAGCACCTGGGCGATGTGGATGTACTTGAGGGGCAGGCCCAGGCGCTCGGCGCAGCCCTTCTGATGCATGAGACAGGAGGAATCCGCCGAGACGACATATTGGGCGCCGGCGCGGTTCTGGTCGGCCACCTTGTCGTAGCCCATCTTGGCCGAGACGGCGGGCTCGAACACCGAAAAGGTCCCGCCGAAGCCGCAGCACTCGTCCGGCCGGGCGAGATCGACGAGCTCGACACCCTTGACGAGGCGCAGCAGGTCGAGGGGCTTCGAATAGTAGGGCTTCACCAACTCGGATGGTCGCGCGTGATGGATGCCGCGCAAGGCGTTGCAGTTGGTGTGATAGGCGACCTTGTGGGGGAAGTTCGTCCAGGGCAGGTCCTCGACCTTCAGCACGTCGTGCAGGAATTCCACCAGCTCGTAGGTGCTGGCACGGACGTGGCGCACCGCGTCGGTCTGGGGGATCGCGGTGAGATGCTCGCGGACTTGGTGGACGCAGGATCCCGACGGCGCGACGACATAGTCGAAGCCGGAAAAGTTCTTCACGAACAGCGCTTCGGTGGCGGCGGCTTCGGCGTGGCAACCGGTATTGGCCATCGGCTGACCACAGCACGTCTGGTCGTAAGGGTATTCCACCGTGCAGCCGAGCCGCTCCAGCAGCTCGAGGGTGGCGATCCCCACCTCGGGCTCGAAGGCGTCGACGTAGCACGGCACGAACAGGCCGACCCGCATGGTGCGACAACTCCCTGAAGATCGGCCGCGCGGCGATCTGGAACGGTTCAAGATTGGTGGTGGGTCTACCGGATGTCGCTGATCTTGGCGAGATCGGACACTGCGTCACCGGGCCCGATGTAACGCAGCGCGCCGTTGATGCGGGGTCCGCCGCCCCTCCGTCTTCCAGGCCGTGGATCCGCGGTCAGGGGACGTCGTTCCCGGGGCTTGGCGGTCGGCGTCCTCGATCCGGTCGAGGGGTGACGCTCCTCCGTGCGCAGCCGGAGAGTTTCCCGAGGATGCTGGGCCGCGCGCTTGATTTCCGACGCCTCAGAGTCGAATGACGTCTGGAAGCGTTCCGAAGAGATCATCACCATGGAAGAACTGCTCGCCCGCGTCACCACCCGCACCGGGCTCGACGCCGCGACCGCTCAGACCGCCATCGGGCACATCCTGGCCTTCCTGCAGAAGGAAGGGCCGGCGACCGAGGTCGGTCAACTCCTGGCTGCCCTGCCGGGCTCCGAGTCCCTGATCGCCGAGTCGAATGCCGGCGAGAGCGGCGGCGGCGGTCTGATGGGCATGCTCGGCGGCATGATGGGCGGCGGCGGCGTCATGGCTTTGGGTCAGAAGCTGATGGCCGCCGGTGTCCCGATGGGTCAGATGCAGCCCCTCGGCCAGGAGCTGTTCGCTTTCGGTCGCGAGAAGGTGGGCGAGGACGCGATGGGCCCGATCATCGGCTCGATCCCCGGCTTGAACCAATTCGTCTGACGCCCATCGATGTGCGCGGTCGCACTGCATTCGGGTGCCGCCTGGACGAAGGTAAAAAAGTGGTTTCGAGGCGAAAGCTTGACGGAACCTGTCCACGCGATCCCCGTTATTAGGGATGCGGGCTGGATCGACGCCTTTGGCAGTGTCCAGTTCCGCTCTCAAGCAGGCCGGCCATGCCCGTCTTCGAAGCCAAAAACCTGGACAGCGAGTTTGAAGGGCAGACCCTGCTCGCTGCCATCCTGCATCCGACCCGCGCGGCGCAGACCCGCGCTCTGAGGCACGGGCGCCAACGGGCGGAGCGCGCGGCGGCCTTGGCCGATCCGATGACGATCGAGCCGCGTTTCCCGATTGCGCCCGGCGAACTGGCCCCGACCGGCTGTCCCAGCCGCTGAGGTTGTTCGGATTCGGTCAGCCTACCAGGGCTGCGACGTGACGAGACCCTGGCGCGTCACGACCACCCATTCCCGTCCATGTCGCTCGACGCCTTCCACGCGACCGACGCCCGGAAGGATGTCGCCGGGCGAGACCTCGACCAGGCGGCGACGGCGATTCTCCAAAACCGCCGTGCCCTCGTAGACGTCCCGCAGAGCCCAACCTTCGATCACCGGGGGCCTGTCGAAGGCCGCCGGTTTCGGCTTGGTCTCGCCAATCTTGGCCTCGCCAGTCTTAGCCTCGCCTGCCTTGGCCTCGCCTGCCTTGGCGTCCGCCACCTTGACCTCGGGCTTCCCCTCGCTGGCGCGGGCGGGCTCGCCGATGCTTCCCGTCTGGGTCGGCTCTGCCTTCGCGGCGACCGGTGTCGCGGCTGTCCGGCGCTCCAGCTGCGCGGCAAGGCCGGTGAGCCGGGCGGTGTGCTCGCGCTCGACCTGCTCGAGGCGCTCGCCGAGAGCCGCGACCTTGGCATTGAGACTCTTGTCGACCTGCGCCAGACGCTCGCCGAGGGCGCTGCTGCGGGTCGCGGCCTCCTTCCGCGCGGCGTCCGTTGAGGCGCGAAGGTCGGCGAGGACGGTGTGGAGCTGCGCGATGTCGCCGGCCAGCCGAACGGTTTCGGTCCGACCGGCATCGAGCGTGGTTTCGAGAGCCGCAATCGCATCGGGCCGCACGGCTGCCGGGCGGGAGAGCACCATCACGCTCCCGCCCAGAATTGCGCCGACGGCCAAAGCCGCGCCCGGGAATGCGAGCCGCTTATGATCGAGGCGCGACAGGAACGGACGAGCGAAGCCCTTGCCCGCGGCAGGCTCCACGGACGCGGTCGCCGCCGGGGCAACTTCCGCCTTTCCGGTCACCACAGCTTTGAGCAGATCCGCCGGCGAGATGCCCTCGGAAACGGCCTGCTTGGCTTGGATCTTCGTCATCGCCCCGAACTCCGCACGCGGCCTCGCGCTGCAAGCGTTCGTTAAGGACGTTTGTTTACGAAACCCTTACCGTGGGCGCGCGGCTCAGGCCGCCAGCCCGCGCTTCTTCAACAGCGGCTCGATGCTGGGCATCCGCCCGCGGAAGGCCGTGTAGGCCTCGCGCGGATCGCGCAGGTTGCCGGCACCGTACACGAAGGTCCGCAGCCGCTTGGCCGTCTCCGGATCGAAGATGTCGCCCGCTTCGCGGAACGCGTCGAACGCGTCCGCATCGAGCACCTCCGACCAGAGATAGCTGTAGTACCCGGCCGCGTAGCCATCCCCCGAGAAGATGTGGGCGAAGTGCGGTGTCCGGTGCCGCATGCTGATCTCGGCTGGCATGCTGATCCGCCGCAACGCTTCGGACTCGAAGACGGGGACGTCGAGCCCGGCCTCGCCCTCCGCCGAGAGGTGCAGCGTCATGTCGACGATGGCCGAGGCGGTGTACTCCACCGTGGCGAAACCCTGGTTGAAGGTCCGTGCCGCCAGCAGCTTCTGCAGCAGGGCGTCGGGCATGGGCTCGCCGGTCCGATGATGCCGCGCGTGGGCGCGTAGGACCTCCGGCTGCTCCAGCCAATGTTCGTAGAGCTGCGAGGGCAGTTCGACGAAGTCCCGCGACACGGCCGTCCCGGACAGGAGCGGGTAGGTCACGTCCGATAGCAGACCATGCAGGGCGTGGCCGAATTCGTGGAACAGGGTGCGTGCGTCGTCGAAGGACAGCAGCGTGCTCTCGCCGTCCGGCGCCTTGGCGAAATTCATCACGTTGACGATGATCGGCGTGATCGGGCCGTTCAGGCGCTCCTGCGAGCGGAATGCGCTCATCCAGGCGCCGGACCGCTTCGAGGCCCGGGCGAAATAATCGCCGAGGAAGAGGCCCACCTCGGACCCGTCGGGATTGCCGAACCGCCAGACCCGGACATCGGGATGATACCGGGGGACGTCGGAGAGTTCAGTGAAGGTCAGGCCGAACAGCCGGGAGGCCGTGTCGAACGCCGCCTCGATCATCCGCTCCAACGGCAGGTAGGCCTTGATCTCACTTTCGTCGAGGTCGTGCTCGGCGCGACGCACCTTCTCGGCGTAGTGCCGCCAATCGTGCGCCTGGAGCGCGAAGTTGTGGCCTTCGGCCTGGATCGTCGCCTGGAGGCGGTCCCGCTCTTCGGCCGCCCGCGCCCGGGCGGGCGTCCAGACGTCGCGCAAAAGCCCGGTCGCCGCTTCGGGACTCGCCGCCATCGTGTCGTCGAGGGCGAAATGGGCGAAGCTCGCGAACCCGAGAAGCCGCGCCCGCTCCGCGCGCAACCGGATGATCTCGGCGAGGATCGCACGGTTGTCGGTCTCGCCGCCGTTCTCGCCGCGCCGGGTCCAGGCCGCATAGGCGCGCTCGCGCAGGTCGCGCCGGGTCGAGAAGACCAGGAAAGGCTCGATCAGCGAGCGCGACAGAGTGATGACGTGCCCGTCGAGGCCGCGCTCCTTGGCGGCGCTCTCGGCGGCGGCCCGCAGGAACGGCGGCAGGCCGGCCAGATCCTCCTCGCCCCGAAGCGGCAGGATGAAGCTGCTCTCGTCGGCCAGAAGATTCTGGCTGAACCGCGTGCCGAGTTCCGACAGGCGTGCCGCGATCTCCGCCATGCGGGCCTTGTCCTGGGGCCCGAGATCGGCCCCCGACCGACGGAAGCGGATCCGGTATCGGTCGAGGACCCGGCGCTCCTCCGGCTCCAGGCCCTCGGGCGCGATCGCCGAGATCCGGGCCCAGAGCTCGGGATTCAGGTAGATGGCGCTTCCATGCCGGGCGAGCTTGGGGCCGATCTCGCGCTCGATGGCCTGAAGCTCCGGGTTCGTATGGCTGCCGGTCAGATTGTAGAAGACGCCGGCGACGCGCTCGAGGGCGAGGCCGGCCCGCTCCATGGCCTCCACGGTGTTGCCGAAGGTGGCCGGAGCGTCCTGGCTCGCGATCACGCGGATCTCGGAAGCGTGGGCCTCTAGCGCCGCTGCGAAGGCCGGCCCGTAGTGCTCCGGTCGGATCCGCTCGAACGGCGGAAGGCCGTGCGGGGTGCTCCAATGCGCCTCGCGGAAGGGATTGTCCTGCGGCAGGCTCGGGAGCCCGGCATCAGCTGCGTCCGACATGCGGTCCTCAACGATACGTCCACGCGACGCCGCGTCTGTCCGCGCCGCCGGTGCGCCGACATGGGGTCTGCCGGCGCGATCGGAAAGACAGTGGCCCGTTCGACGGGTCCGTCAACCACATGGGCGCGATCCGAATGGCGTCTCGTCCGTTGTAGAGGCCAACGCCCACGCTTCGAGGCCCCATGCCGGGACGCACTCTGTCGATCCGCCCTCCGTCCGTCATGCGCGCCGGGGTGGCCCTTGCATTGGCGCTCGGCCTGCTCGCCGCCGATCCGGTCGGGGCCGCCGAAACGCCCGCCGCCTCGGTGCCGACGCCCCCGCCCCTGCCGCCCGAACGCCCTGAGACGCTGAAGCCACCCATTGCGGAGCCGGCGCCGCCGACCCCGCCGGCCCGGCCTCCGGAACTGAAGCCTGCCGTCGCGGAGCCGGCGAAGGAGCCGGTCAAGGATCCCGGCCGGGAAAAGGCCTTTGAATCCGCGAAGGAAGGCCCGAAGGAAGGCTCGAAGGACTTCGCGAAGGAGGCGTCCAAACCCGAGATCCCGACGCCGCCACCCGCGCCGCCCGAGCGCCCGCCGGAACTGTCCGGCGGGGCGGCCCTGGCCCTGAAGGTCTCGCCGCCGGACGATACGGCCTGCCGGACGCGCCTGAAGCGACTCGGCGTCGATTTCGAGCCGCTGGCGCCCATCGCGGAAGGGCAATGCACCGCTCCGCTGCCGCTCAAGGTGACGAAATTCGCCGACGGCGTGGCGCTGCCGCAGGGCGCGACATTGACCTGCCGGGCCGCCGAAGCCCTGGCGCGCTGGGTCACCGAGGTGCAGGTCGAGGCCGAGCGGACGTTGAAGCATCCCCTGACCGCCCTTGAACTGGGCGGCTCCTATGTCTGCCGAGGCCAGAATCACGACATCGATGCCAAGCTGAGCGAACATGCCTTCGCCAATGCCGCCGACATCATGGGCTTCGCCTTCGCCGGACGCGCAAGCATCCCCGTGAAGGCGATGCCGGACGGCTCCGAGGAGGCGCAGTTTCTGGGCGCGGTGCGCACCAAGGCCTGCGGCTTCTTCCGCACGGTCCTGGGGCCGGGTTCGAACGCCGCCCACGCCAACCATCTTCATGTGGACCAGCGGGAGCGCAATGCGGGCCACCGGCTGTGCGAGTAGCCTCGCGTGGAACGTTCCGGCCGGCTCGGCGCTTTTTGGCACGGGAGCGCCTCCGCTCTCCGGAATTGCGACGTCGATGATCCCAAAATCCTGGCGGCCCGTTGGCGCGGCTCTCGTGGCGAGCTGTCTCGTCGTGCAAGGCGCGGCGGCCAAGCCCGAGAAAGACCGGAAGACCGAAGCGGCGCAGCCGCCGGCGCTCACCGCCGACACCGTGAACGCCGCCGCCCTGGCGCCCCCGGAAGCGGGCAAGGATCGGGATGCCAAGCCGAACACGAAGGCGCGCCGGGCCGCTGCGTCCGCGGAGAAGCCCGACCCGCTGGTCGTCAAGGCGCAGGTGCTGCTCGACCGGGCGCATTTCTATCCCGGCGCGATCGACGGCCGGACCGGCGAAAATTATAAACGCGCGCTCTCCGCCTTCGCTGTGGCGCAGGGGCTTCCGGCGACGCAGAGCCTGAATCCTGAGGTTTGGGACAAGCTCCAGGCGACGAGCGATAAGCCCGTCGTCACGGACTATACGATCACCGAATCCGACGCCTCGGGGCCCTATGTCGAGCGGATCCCGCCCAAGATGGAGCAGCAGGCCGATCTCAAGACGTTGGGGTACACCAATGCCCGGGAGATGCTCGCAGAGCGCTTCCACATGAGCCGTGACCTCGTCAGCGCGCTCAATCCCGGCAAGTCCCTGGACAAGGCCGGCACGGTCATCGCCGTGGCGGCCGTCGAGCCGATGGGGACCGACAAGCCGAAGGCCAAGGACCTCCCCGAAAGTCCGAAGGTCGAGCGCATCGAGGTCGGCAAGGCGAGCCGCGACGTCCGGGCCTTCGGCGCCGACGGAAAGCTGCTGGCCTACTACCCCGCCTCGATCGGCAGCTCCGAGAAGCCAGCGCCGAGCGGCGACACCAAGGTGAAGGGCGTCGCGTTCGATCCCGACTACACGTACAATCCGAAATACGCATTCAAGGGCGTGAAAGCGCAGCACAAGTTCACCATCCAATCCGGTCCCAACAACCCGGTCGGTCTGGTCTGGATCGATCTGGCGATCCCGAGCTACGGCATCCACGGAACGCCTGAGCCCGAGAAGGTCGGCAAGACCGAATCCCATGGGTGCATCCGGCTGACCAATTGGAATGCCCGCGACCTTGCCGCGCATGTCACGCGCGGTGCTGAGGTCGTCTTCAAGGAAGACTGATCACCCGGCTTCGATCCGCCCGGTTGCCGGGCGGACAAAAATGTATCAGGCGTTAACATAGCGCGCGGTCGTGCCATCGGAACGGGCCGGGAACGCTTGACACGTTGCGGAATACGGGCGACGCCACAGGTTGTCTCGCGGGCCATCCTTCGGGCCGCGCTCGTTCATACGAGCGCTGCTGTCGCGGTGCGCGGGGCTCGACCGACCGCACGGCATAATCCCCGGAAACGGGGCGTTCGAAGGGAAGACGGCCCGGCGTGATTGCTGACTCCAACGACGACGTTCTCAACGGTGTCCGCGTTCTCGTCGTCGAGGACGAGGCCGCGATCTCCATGCTTCTGGAGGACATGCTCCTCGATTTCGGCTGTGCCGTAGTCGGGCCGGCCGCACGGCTCTCCTCCGCGCTGGAAATGGCGTCGCAGGAAGCGTTCGAGGTCGCCATCCTCGACGTGAACGTGGCGGGCGAGCCGATCTATCCCGTGGCCGAGGCCATCGCCAAGCGCGACCTGCCGCTGGTCTTCTCCACCGGGTACGGCGGCGCGGGCATCCGCGAGCCGTTCCGCGACCGGCCCGTCGTTCAGAAGCCCTTCAGCCAAGCCGATCTCAAGCGCACGCTGATCGGCGCGATCCGGGCCGCCCGCGCCTGACGCACGCCGGGTAACCGGCGCGTCCCCAGCACGGCGGCTGTCGGGTGAGGCGAGACGCCGCGGTTCCTGACCGCGGCTTCAGAGCCCTTCGATCGTGAAGACCTGCTCGACATGGGCTGGCCACCCGCGGGCCCCGACGAAAACGGCGTCGGCACGGAACGTCACACCGGCACACCACGCGTTGCGCCCGATCCACGCCCTGACCGCGCGGGAGAAGCGCCGCCGCTTGGCGGCATCGATCGCTTCCCGCGCGTCGTCACGCTTGGCACGCGCCTTCACCTCCACGAACACGATGGTGTTCCAGCGCTGGACGACGAGGTCGATCTCGCCCCCGGCCATGCTCACGCGCCGGCCGATCGGCCAGTAGCCCTTGAGCATCAGTGCGGCCAGCGCCAGCCATTCGGCGTGGTGGCCGCGCCGATAGGCGGCGCGGCGCCGGCCGGTCCGGTCCGGCACAGCCCCGTTCATCCCTGGCCCCGCGCCAAAGCCAGCGCCCGCGAATAGACCTGACGCCGCGGCTGTCCGGTCTCGTCAGCGACGAGGCTGGCGGCATCCTTGATCGAGTGCCGCTCCAGCGCCGACAGGATCAGCGCGTCGAGGGCGGCATCCGCATCAATCGTTCGCTCCGGCGTCGTCGCCGCGCCGATGATCACCACGATCTCACCCTTGGGCGGTCCTTCCTGGGCGAAGCGCTCGCTCAGGCTGCCCAAAGTATCGCGTCGGATGGTTTCGTAGAGCTTGGTCAATTCCCGTGTCACGGCGGCCGGGCGCTCCGGGCCGAGCACCGCGGCGGCATCGGCCAGCATGTCGGGCAGGCGATGCGGCGATTCGAACAAGACCAGCGTGCCGGGAACCTGAACCAGTGCCTCCAGGCGGTTGCGCCGGGCGCCGGCCTTCTGCGGGAGGAAGCCCTCGAAGAAGAAACGATCGGTCGGCAGACCCGCCGCGACCAAGGCCGTCATCACCGCCGACGGGCCCGGAACCGGCGTGATGGCGATCCCCGCCTCGATCGCGGCCTGGACCAACTTGTAGCCGGGATCCGAGACCAGCGGCGTCCCGGCATCCGAGACGAGAGCCAGGGCTTCGCCGGCGCGCAGCCGCGCGATCATCCGCTCCCGCACGGCATCGTTGGAATGCTCGTGATAGGCGAGCAGCGGTGTCGTGATCCCGTAATGCGCCAGCAGGTTCCGGGTGACGCGGGTGTCCTCGGCCAGGACCGCATCCGCGGCCGCCAGGGTGGACAGGGCCCGGATGGTGATGTCGCGCAGGTTCCCGATGGGAGTCGCCACAATGTGCAGGCCCGGCGACAGGGGCTCGGTCTCGCTCGCCAGACCGAAGGCCGTGAAGGTGGTGTTGCGCGGCCGATCGGGGGCGAGCTTCGGGGACGGAGCTCGGGTCGGGGCGGCGGGCCCCGGGGCATCGAATCGGCGTGTCATCATCGGTGATCTTGCCACACCGGCCGTCTCCCGTCGCGGTGAAGGCGTCCGACCGGGGGCAACTCTGCCGCTCCGCGTTTACAATTCGGATTCCGATCGTCAGGCTGCGGTGCCTGCCGAGAGGAGTCCGCGCGATGGCGCGCCCGACGAGCATGCGGGACCGTCTCGTGCGCGTCACCGCCCCGACCGCTGCGCTGTGCGCCGTCCTGCTGTCACTGGGCGGCTGCCTCGGCACCGACATCGCTCGGCGCGCGACGGCGCCACAGGCCGAGCTGACGCCGCCAGCGGCCGTTCCCGGGGCACTGCCACCCGCACCCGCAGGGCCGCCGATGCCGGCGGCGGGTGGCACCGGGCGCATCGGCTCCGGAGCCGTCAAGGTCGCCCTCGTGCTGCCGCTGACCGGCCAGGGGGCAACGGTGGGTGCCGCCATGCGCAACGCGGCACAACTCGCCTACGACGAGGCAGAGCAACCCGACCTGACGCTCCTGGTGGAAGATGACCGAGGCAGCCCGGACGGCGCCCGGGACGCGACGCAGGAGGCGCTGCGCCAGGGGGCCGAGATCGTGCTCGGTCCGCTCTTCGCCGGCAATGTTCAGACGGCTGCGGCCGCGGCCAGAGCGGCGGGCAAGCCGGTGGTCGGCTTCTCGACCGACGTGACCGTGGCCAGCCGGGGCGTCTACCTCCTGAGCTTCCTGCCGCAACCAGAGGTGGACCGCGTGGTCGAGGATTCCGTCGCCGGCGGAAAACGCTCCTTCGCGGCTCTGATCCCCGAGACGGCCTACGGCAATGCCGTGGAGGCGGAGTTCCGGGAGGCCGTTGCCCGGAAGGGCGCGCGGGTCGCCGCCGTCGAACGCTACCCGGCCGGCGCGCCGGGTCCGGCGGTGGAACGGCTGACCCGGGTCATCGCAGGGCCGGGCGCCACCGCCGACGCGCTGTTCATCCCCGAAACCGCCGATGCGCTGCCGGGCGTGGCCGCGGCGCTGACCAAGGCGGGGTTCTCGCCCGCCCGGATACGCCCCATCGGCACCGCCCTCTGGAACGAGCCGTCGCTCTTCGCCCTTCCCGCCTTGCAGGGCGGCCGCTTCGCCTCGCCGGACCGCACCGGGTTCTCGAATTTCAGCGGCCGCTACCAAGCCCGGTTCGGCGCCGTTCCGCCGCGCGTCGCATCCCTGGCCTATGATGCGGTGATGCTCGCGGCCGCCCTGTCCCGACGCTACGGCTCGCAGCGCTTCGCGGAGACCACCCTCACGAATGGCTCCGGCTTCGCCGGCATCGACGGGACCTTCCGCTTCCGGCCGGATGGGCAGAGCGAGCGGTCCCTGGCGGTCTATGAGATCCGCAACAATGCCGCGATACCCGTCAGCCCCGCGCCGCGGGTGCTGGCAAAGCCCGGGATCTGATCAGGCCGCAAGTTCGGCAACCAGGGCATTGAGCACCGGCGCCCCCTTGGCGGTCGCGGCGATGCGGCCGCCGGGAAGCCGCTCCAGCACGCCATCGCCGATCAGCATGCCGATGCGGTTGCCGTTCAGCGGCCGGCCCTTGAGGGCAGCGTAGCGATCCGGATCGATGCCCTCGCGAAGGCGAAGCCCCATCACCAAGAACTCGTCGGCCTGGTCGGCGGCCGTGAGCGTTTCGGTCTCGACGACGGCATGTCCTTCGCGCTCGACCCGGGCCAGCCAGGCTTCCGGCGACCGCTCGGTGACGGTCCCGATCCGTCCCCCCGCCGTCACGAGCCGCCCGTGCGCGCCGGGACCGATGCCGGCATACTCGCCGTAGCGCCAATAGAGCAGGTTGTGCCGCGACTCCGCCCCGGGCCGGGCGTGGTTCGAGATTTCATAAGCCGGCAGGCCGGCCTCTGCACAAAGTTCCTGGGTGACGTCGTAGAGGGCGCGTCCGACCTCGTCGTCCGGCGTCACCAGTTTGCCGGCGGCGGCGAAGCCGTAGAACGGCGTCCCCGGCTCGATGGTGAGCTGGTAGAGCGAGAGATGCTCTGCGGCCCGCGCCAGCGCCGCTTTCAGCTCCGCCCGCCACAGCGCCGGAGTCTGTCCGGGCCGGGCATAGATCAGGTCGAAGGAGGTCCGCTCGAAGGCCGACTGCGCCAGCGTGATCGCCTCCAGGGCCTGTGCGGCGTCGTGCAGGCGCCCGAGGGTCCGAAGCGACGCGTCGTCGAGGGCCTGGATGCCGAGGGAAACCCGGTTGACCCCGGCGGCGCGGTAACCCCGGAAGCGCCCGGCCTCGACACTCGACGGATTGGCCTCGAGGGTGACCTCGGCGCCTTGAGCCACCGGCCAGTGTTCCGCGACGGCGTCGAGCAGGCCCGCCACGGTCGCGGGCTGCATCAGCGAGGGTGTCCCGCCGCCGAGGAAGATGCTGGTGACGGTCCGCCCCGGGGTGCGGGCGGCCGTGTGGGCGATCTCGGCCCGGAATGCCGCGAGGAAGCGCGGCTCGTCCACGCCCGCGTGGCGGACGTGGCTGTTGAAGTCGCAATACGGGCACTTCGCCGCGCAGAAGGGCCAGTGCAGGTAGATTCCGAAACCCACGTCGCGGGTCGGATGGTCCGGGCCGGTCGATACCATGATGACCGGGATGTGAGCGCGGCCGCGCCGTTTGGCAATCAGGAACCGGAGGCCAGACAGGCCCGGCTCAACGCCACGAAGGCCCGGGCCCGGTGCGAGAGCCCCTGACCCTTCTGCCAGTCGACGCCGTGCTTCTCCTCGGCGCTCATCTCGCCGAAGGTGCGCGCGTGCCCGTCCGGCCGGAAGATCGGGTCGTAACCGAAGCCGGCGGTCCCCCGCGCCGCCACGAGGTCGCCGAACACCCGCCCTTCGAACAGCTCGGTGTGGCCGTCCGGCCAAGCCAGGACCAGGGCCGAAACGAAATGGGCCCGGCGGTCGGCCGCGCCACGGTCGTCGAGCTCGGCGAAGATCCGCGCCATCGCGGCCGCGAAATCCTTGTTCGGGCCGGCCCAGCGGGCCGAGAAGATGCCCGGCGCTCCGTCGAGGGCGTCGACGCACAGGCCGGAATCGTCCGCGAAGGCGGGCAGTCCGGTGGCGTCGGCCGCCGCCTTCGCCTTGATGGCGGCATTCTCGGCGAACATCGTGCCGGTTTCCTCGGGCTCGGGCAGCCCGATTTCGCCGGCCGACACCGCCTCGACCCCGAACGGCGCGAGCAGCTCGCGCATCTCGGTGAGCTTGCCGGCATTGTGCGTGGCGATGACCACCTTCCCGGTCAGGCGGCGGCTCACGCGATGGCCTCCTTCTGCAGGGCGACCAGCCGCTCGGTGCCGGCGCGGGCGAGGCCGAGAAGTTCGAGAAGCTGCTCCTGGGTGAAGGGCTCCATCTCGGCGGTGCCCTGCACCTCCACGATGCCGCCGCGCCCGGTCAGCACGAAATTGGCGTCGGTCTCGGCCGCGGAATCCTCGGCGTAATCGAGATCGAGGACCGGCATGCCCTTGTACAGGCCGCACGAGACGGCAGCGACATGGTCGCGCAGGGGATCGACCGAGATGATCGAGCGCGTCCGCATCCAGGCGAAGCAATCGTGCAGCGCCACCCAGGCGCCGGTGATGGCGGCCGTCCGGGTGCCGCCATCGGCCTGGATGACGTCGCAATCGATCGTCACCTGACGCTCGCCCATGGCCGGCAGGTTCGTGACGGCCCGGAGGGACCGGCCGATCAGCCGCTGGATTTCCTGCGTTCGACCCGACGGCTTCCCGGAACCAACCTCGCGGCGGGTGCGTTCGTGCGTCGCACGCGGGAGCATAGCGTACTCCGCCGTGACCCAGCCCTTGCCCGAGCCGCGCAGCCACGGGGGCGAACGCTCTTCGAGCGACGCGGTGCAGAGCACCCGGGTATTTCCGAAGCTGACGAGGCACGAGCCTTCTGCGTAGCGCGAAACCGCGCGCTCCAGGCTCACGGGCCGCAACTCGTCGGCGGCACGCTTGGAAGGCCGCATCGCGGGCCCCTTCTGTCGAGAGTGTCGAGGGCCGGGCTCTTAGGCCGCCGCGACATCACGGGCAAGCATCGCCGTACGGATTGATCCGCGCGGATCGGTTGCGCATGATCGGACTACAGGATGACCGCGTGACACACCCCAGTCCCAACTTTGCCAACGGCCAATCCATGCAGGCCCTCGCCGCCCTCAATGAGCGCGCCCGCGAGATCTTCCGGCAGATCGTCGAGAGCTATCTCACGACCGGCGAGCCGGTGGGCTCCCGGAATCTCGCTCGGATCCTCCCGATGGCGCTGTCGCCGGCCTCGATCCGGAACGTGATGGCGGATCTGGAGCATTCCGGCCTGATCTTCGCGCCGCATACCTCGGCCGGACGCCTCCCGACCGAACTCGGGCTGCGGTTCTTCGTCGACGCGATGCTGGAACTCGGCGACGTCAGCCAGGACGAGCAGGCGCGCATCGAGGCACAGATGCGGGCCGCAGCCTCGGGCCACACGTTCGATTCCGCCCTGGCCGAGGCCTCGACCATGCTGTCGGGCGTCTCGCGGGGGGCCGGCGTGGTGCTGACCACCAAGGCCAACGTCAATCTGAAGCACATCGAGTTCGTGCGGCTCGATCCGGCCCGCGCCCTCGTCATCCTCGTCTCGGATGACGGCTCCGTCGAGAACCGCATCGTCGATCTGCCGCCCGGACTTCCGGCGGGTGCGCTTCAGGAGGCCACGAACTTCCTCAACGCGCGCCTGCAGGGCCGCACCCTGGGGTCGCTGCGCGCCGAGATCGAGGCCGGCCGCAAGGCCATGAAGCGCGAGCTCGACGCGATCACCGAACGCCTCGTCGATGCGGGGCTCGCAACGCCGGTGGGGCCGACGGAAGCGCGCCAACTGATCGTTCGCGGTCAGGCTAACCTGCTCGACGACCTGCGGGCGGTCGAGGATCTCGAGCGGATCCGCCTGCTGTTCAATGACCTTGAGACCCAGAAGGACGTCATCGACCTGCTGGCCCGTGCCGAGGGCGGCGAGGGCGTGCGTATCTTCATCGGCTCCGAGAACAAGCTGTTCTCCCTCTCGGGGTCATCGCTGATCGCGGCGCCGTTCCGCGACGGATCGCAGAAGATCGTCGGCGTGGTCGGGGTCATCGGTCCGACCCGCCTCAACTACGCGCGCATCGTGCCGATGGTGGATTACACGGCGCGGGTGGTGTCGAAGCTTCTGGACGGCGGCCGGTAGGTCCTGTCGGGCCTCAGGCTGCCCGAACCGAATCCAGGAATCGTGCGACCTCGACACCGAGGCGCGCGGAGTGTTGCGACAGATCCGATGCGGAGCCCAGGACCTGTCGCGCGGCCTCGCCCGTATGCGCGGCGGCTCCGGCCACCCCGGCGATATTCACCGTCACGTCCGCGGTCCCGTCTGACGCCTGGGTCACGTTGCGGACGATCTCCTGCGTGGCCGCCCCCTGCTCCTCGACTGAGGCGGCGACGGCCGCGGCGACCGCGTTGATGTCCCGGATCCGCCTGACGATACCGTCGAGTGCCCGGGTGGCTTCGCCGGTGGAGCCCTGGACGCGCGCGATATGATCGTTGATTTCCTCGGTGGCGCGGGCGGTCTGCGCAGCCAAATCCTTCACTTCGGCCGCCACCACGGCGAAGCCGAGCCCGGCCTCGCCGGCCCGCGCGGCCTCGATGGTGGCGTTGAGGGCCAGCAGGTTGGTCTGCGCGGCGATCGAGGCGATCAGCCCGGCTGCGTCGCTGATCCGGGATACCGCCTCCGACAGCGCCTGCACGCGGTGTCCCGTCTCGTCGGCCTCGTCCACGGCAGTTCGGGCGAGGCGTGACGAGCCTGCGACCTGCCCGGCGATCTCGCGCACGCTCGCGCCGAGTTCATCGGCCGCAACCGCGACGGTGCGGACGCTGGTCGAGGCTTGGTCGGCGGCCGCAGCGACGCTGCTGGATCGTGCCGCGGCCTGCGTGGCGGTGTTTGTCAGGGCTTGGGCGGTGGCGTGAAGCTCGGACGCCGCGGACGACACCGAACCGACGATCGTGCCCACGGCCTCTTCGAAACCATCGGCGAGCGCCGTCATGGCCCGCTTGCGCTCCGCTGCGGCCGCCGCCTCGGCCGAGCGCCGAGCCTGTTCCTGCTCACGTGCCTTCTGCGCCACAACGGCCTTGATACCCTCGACCGCCCGCCCGACCATCCCGATCTCGTCCCGGCGCCTGGCCTCGGCGATCTCGGTATCGAGGTCGCCGAGGCTCATGCGCTGAAGGACTTCCACAAGTCGGTCTAGGGGATGTGCGACGGTCGCGGCCATCATCCGGCTGACGGTGACGGCCAGCAGAAGCAGCGTGATCGCGGTTGCGATGGCCAAGTTCTGCGCGAGGTGCGTGATGGGTGCGAACGCGGTGGCGTGGTCGACCGAAAGCGCGACGTACCAGTCGAGCGCCGGCGGCAGGTTTGGGACGCGCGCGAAGACCGTGCGGACGGACCGTCCCGCCTCGCGCGTGTCCACCGCCCGACCGGCGGCGATGCCGGGAACCGGACCGTCGATCAGCTCCGACAGGGGCTTGCCGATGAACGCGGCCCGCGGGTGGATCAGGATCGTGCCAGCGCCCGACACCAGATAGGCATAACCGCCGTTACCCGGCGCGACCTCGGTGATCATCCGGGCAAGAGCCGAGACGTCGAAATCGCTTCCGACCACGCCGCCGAGACCGTGCGCCGCATCCTTAACCGGCGCCGCCGCCGTGATGATGAAGGTGCCGCGACTGGCGGAGATGTACGGCTCGGTCAGGATCGGGCCGTCCGTCGCGGCGGCCTCCTTGTACCACGGACGCTGACGCGGATCGTAACCCGGCGGAATCTCGGCCTTGGGCATCTTGGTGTAGAACCCGTCCGGACGCCCGAAGAAGCTGACGTAAAACGAGTCGCGGATGATGGGCGCGTCGAGCACACGATCCGTGTCCGACTCACGGCCGCTAGCGGTGATCTGCTGAGCCATCATCTGCGTCAGATCGAGCTTGCCGCGCAGCCAGTTGCCGACACTACGGGCGGCAGATCCGCTCAGGCTCGACATGCTGGCGTCGACGTCGCCCTGCAGGGTGCTGGACTGGGACAGGTACAGATAGGACGAACAGGCGACGAGGGCCGCCGATACGATCGCGAGAATCAGGAGTGTCGCGCGACCCGATATCCCGACGCGTACCCGGCGTGCCGCTCCAGAAAAGCCACCGATTTCGATCGACATGCACACCCCGATCTTCAGGAGTCGCGCCTGACGAGGCCTAATTCAAACCTAAACCGCGACCTGTGGCGTCTGTGTTCTTTTTATCAGATCGTGGATGGCATGGATCAGGACGTCGATCGGGCGCGACACCATTTCCCGCGCAAAGCCGGTCCGCGCCTTGTCGGGCGCGGACCGGATCAACGGTGATGATCGTGTGCTTTGCTTGCGCCGGTGTGTCGGCGGCCGGAAAAGCCGTTTCGACCGACGCGCGGCCAGGCATTAGGCCGGGATCACGTCCACGATCTCGTAGGTGTCGGGGTCGATGATCACGATGTCGTCGCGCACGAGGATGAACTCGTAGCCCTCGTATTCCGGCACGATCGAGATGATCGCCGGCGGCAGCCGGTGCAGGGTCACCGACCGCGGGATCGCGGTGCCGACCGCGAGACCGAAGGCCACGTCCCGGAGCGGCGACACGCCCAGGCGGGTGATCGAGCTGCGGAACTCGGTCCGCTGCCGGGTATCGAGGCGGCCGACCGCACCGCGAACGGCGCCGCCCTCGCGGGCGCCGGCACGTCCGCCCCGCTCGCCAGCCGGACCGCGGCCGCCCCGATCGGGGCCGGCTGCGTCGCGATTGCCGCGCTCGCCGCCGGCACCGGGTTCACGGGCACCGCGCTCGCCCCGGTCACCGCGATCACCGCGATCACCGGCATCGGGCTTCGCGGCCGGGCCGGCCCGACCGGACGATCCGTCGCGCTCGGCGGCGCCATCCGGGCGGCCCGGTCCCTCGGCACCACGACCCGCCGGTCCACCCGGCTCGGCGCCGCGCGGACCGCCCTCGGCACCGCCAGGCCCGCGCATCGCGCCGCCGTCCGCGCCGCCGGCACCGCTCCGCATCCCGCCGCCAGCACCGCCGCCACCGGCCGGACCGGCGCCCGCGCCGGCAGCTCCACCGGGACCGCCGGGTCCGCCGCCGCCGGGGCCGCCCCCGCCGCCTGGGCCGCCCTGCGCGAATGCCGTTGCCGCTCCGGCCACGACGATGGCCGCCGCAACCGTGTCTCTCAGAATGCGCTTCATGGCCTCTCCTCCTGCGGCCGTCGGACCATCCCCGACGCCCATGCCGGCCCGCAACGGGCCTCGGGGCGAACCGTTCCGTCCCGCGGCGTCGTGGCCATGCGGCCGGTGACACCCGCGCGGGCTGTCCTCGGCTAAGTCCGCTCACGGTCTTGCGATCAGGCCCGTCACCTGTAACGTCGCGCCGCACCAAGTAGAGACCGGCCCAGGCCGGCATCAAGATTGATCGACGGAGACGCCATGTCCGCCTCGCGCGACGATACGATCGGTATCGCACCGAGCGCCCACGATGACGCCGCAGACCGCAAGCGCCGCATCTGGGCCATCGTCGGATCGTCCTCGGGCAATCTCGTCGAATGGTACGATTTCTACTGTTACGCGTTCTTCGCCCTCTACTTCGCGCCGGCCTTCTTTCCGAAGGGCGATTCCACCAGCCAGCTCCTCCAGACCGCGGGCATCTTCGCGGTCGGATTCTTCATGCGACCGGTCGGCGGCTGGCTGTTCGGGCGCATCGCCGATCGTGTCGGACGCCGGACCTCGATGGTCGTCTCGGTGCTGCTGATGTGCTTCGGCTCGCTTCTGATCGGCATCCTGCCGACCTACGAGCATGTCGGTACCCTGGCCCCGGTGCTGCTGCTCCTCGCCCGCATGCTCCAAGGCCTGTCCGTCGGCGGCGAATACGGCACCTCTGCAACCTACATGAGCGAAGTCGCGATCAAGGGCCGACGCGGCTTCTTCGCCTCCTTCCAGTACGTCACGCTGATCGGTGGCCAGCTCCTGGCCTCGCTGGTCCTGGTCCTGCTCCAGGCGGTGATGACCGGCCCGGAACTGACCGCCTGGGGCTGGCGCATCCCGTTCTTCATCGGCGCCGGGCTGGCGGTCGTCGCACTCTATCTGCGACGCTCCCTGGCCGAGACGAAGGACAGCAGTGACAAGGAGACCGCCGGCACCTTCGCCGAGCTGTCGAAGCACTGGCGGGCGTTCCTGGTCGTCGTGGCCTACACGGCGGGCGGCTCCCTGAGCTTCTATACCTTCACGACGTATATGCAGAAGTATCTCGTCAACACTGCCGGCATGCCGAAGACCTCGGCGTCGCAGACGATGACGGTGGTGCTGTTCGTCTACATGATCATCCAGCCGATCTTCGGCGCGCTGTCCGACAAGATCGGCCGCAAGGCGAACATGCTGCTCTACAGCGGCCTCGGCACACTCATGGTGGTGCCGCTGATGACGGCGCTCGGCACCAACAAGGATCCCTATCTGGCTTTCGCGCTGATCACCCTCGGGCTCGCGGTCGTCTCGTTCTACACGGGCATCAGCGGCATCGTGAAAGCGGAGCTGTTCCCGACCAACATCCGCGCCCTCGGGGTCGGCCTCTCCTACGCGGTGGCCAACGCCACCTTCGGCGGCACCGCCGAGTTCGTCGCCCTGTGGTTCAAGGACAACGGGATGGAGAGCACGTTCTTCTGGTACGTCACCGTCCTGATGGCGATCGCCTTCGTGGCCTCGCTGATCATGCCGAACCCCAAGGTCCACGGCTATCTCGACGGCGCCGGCACCGTCGAGGAGGCGCTGGGGAAGAAGCGCGGCCTCGCACACGCCTGACCGGTGGGCCGTCCGGCTGGACCGGGCCCGACTTTCACGCTGATATGCCTCCCGCCGGACGCGCCAGACGTCTGCGGGAGGACGCCATGCTCAGGAAGACCGCCGCCGGGGCACTGACCCTGCTCTGCCTCGCAACCGCTTCGGCATCCGAGGCCACCGAGGGGGGCTCCGGCGACACGCCGTTCAAGCCGAAACAGCCCGCGGGCTATTTCTTCGTCGGCGGCCGCTCCGCGACGGCGGCAGGCAAGACCACGGCCTCCGGGCAGATGTTCGTGGAGTATCGCGCACCGGCGCGGGTGACGCAGCCCTATCCGATCGTCCTGGTGCACGGCACCGCCCAGACCGGGACCAACTTCCTCGGCACGCCGGACGGACGGCCTGGCTGGGCTGACCGCTTCGCCGCCAAGGGTTTCACGGTCTACGTCGTGGATCAGGTCGGGCGTGGCCGCTCGGGCGGCGATCCGGAGACCTACGGGACCTATGCCCGCCTGCCCGTCGAGGATCTGGAGACGGTGTTCACCGGGCAGGAACGCGTCCCGCTCTACCCGCAGGCGAAGCTGCACAGCCAGTGGCCGGGCGGCCCGGGGGTGCGCGGCAACGCCGCCTTCGACCAGTTCTACCTGTCCCAGGTGCCCTACATCGCCAGCGCGCTGAAGAGCGAGGAACTGGTCGATCCGGCCCTGATCGCCCTTCTGGAGAAGATCGGCCCCGCGATCCTGCTGACGCATTCGCAGGCCGGCGTCTTCGGCTGGGCGGTTTCCGATCAGCGCCCCGACCTCGTGAAGGCGCATGTCGCCGTCGAGCCCAACGGGCCGACCTTCTTCGACATCCGCTTCAAGGGCGGCGCCGATTGGTACGAGCGCGTCGGGGAGGCGCGGGCCCGGCCCTACGGCATCACCCGGGTGCCGCTGCATTTCGAGCCCCCCGTCAGCAGCCCGGCCGATTTGACGGTCGTTCAGGACGACCGCGCCGCCGCACCCGACAAGATCCGCTGCTGGCTTCAGGCTGAGCCTGCTCGAACGCTGCCGAACCTCGCCCGCGTGCCCGCCGTGCTCGTCACCGCCGAAGCCTCGTTCCGCGCCACCATGGATGATTGCACGGCTGCATTCCTGGCCCAGGCGGGCGCGAAACCGGACCGGCTGGCGCTCGCCGAGCACGGCATTCACGGCAACGGCCACATGATGATGCTGGAATCGAACAGCGATGCGGTGGCGGATGCGATCGTCGGCTGGATCGAGGACCGGGTCCACGCGCCGGGCCGTCCTTAACCGGTCGCTTACCCTGTCCCGGCGAGGGTGCCGCCGTCATCCGACGAGGGAATGCATGACCGACATGACCGACACCGTGGGCGTCGCGGGCGACCGCATCCGCTCGATCATCGAGCGCGTGGAACGGCTGGAGGAGGAGATCAAGGACCTGATGGAGGCCAAGAAGGAGGTCTTCGCCGAGGCCAAGGGCGAGGGTCTCGACGTCAAGGTGCTCAAGGAGATCCTGAAGATCCGCAAGCAGGACAAGGATGAGCGCGACGAGCAGGAGACGCTCCTCGACGTCTACCTGCGCGCCATGGATGCGCCCTCGCCGGCCCCGATCGCGGCCGCGGCCTGATCCTCTCGACGGAGTGCGGCGCCGCGCGCCGCCCTCCCCTCAGGACTGCGAGGAGCCCGCGAGATAGGCGGCGATGTTGCGCCGAATGCGCTCCAAGGGCTCCTCGCTCGGATCCGGCAGGACGAAGCGCGCCCCCGTGATCGTCTCGTAGGCGCGGATGTAGACCGCGGCCGTCTCCAGGACGACCTCCGCGGGAATCTCCGGAATCGGGTCCTTGTACGGATCGCAGCGGGCGACGACCCAATTGCGCACGAAATCCTTGTCGAAGCTCTCCGGCGCGGAACCCGCGGCGAAGCGCTCCGGATAGCTCTGCGCGAACCAGTACCGGCTGCTGTCGGGCGTATGGATCTCGTCGGCGAGGACGATCCGGCCTTCGGGATCGGTGCCGAACTCGTATTTCGTGTCGGCCAGGATGAGACCGCGCTCGGCCGCCAGCGCCGTGCCGCGGGCGAACAGCGCCAGCGCCGCGTCGGACACGGTGCGCCACTGCTCGGATGTGAGCAGCCCGCGTTCCAGAATCTCGGTCTCGGTCAGCGGTTCGTCGTGGCCACCGTCGAACGCCTTGGTGGTCGGCGTGATGATCGCCTCCGGCAGACGCTCGTTCGGCCGCATGCCATCCGGGAAACGGTGGCCGTACATATCCCGCTCCCCGGCGCGGTAGCGCGTCAGGACCGACGTGGAGGTGGTGCCGGCGAGGTAGCCACGAACCACCACCTCCACCGGCAGGATCTCCAGACGCCGGCCCACGACCACGTTCGGGTCGGGATAGGCGATGACGTGGTTCGGGCAGATGTCGGCGGTCTGCTCGAACCAGTAGCGCGCGGTCTGGGTCAGGACCTGGCCCTTGAAGGGGATCGCCGCGAGCGCCCGGTCGAAGGCGCTGATCCGGTCCGAGGTGATGAGGATGCGCCGGCCGTCGGGCAGGTCGTAATTGTCCCGGACCTTGCCGCGATAATGGTTCGGCAGCTCGGGCAGGGTCGCGTCGCGCAGGACCTGGTGCGCGTGCGGGGCGAGATCTGCCGTCTTCATCGGGCTTTCCGTCAGGCTGTGCGGCGACCGCGCCGCCTGATCTCTGTGCGCGGATGGGGCGGAGAATTCCAGTCCCGGGTTTCACCGAGGCCCGGCGCGCAGCCCCGGCCGCCACCCCGACCCCCGCGGCTGCGGGCGAGCGGCCCTGCCGCTCTGGCCGGGCCCGGCTGTCGGCCCTATCCTTGCCGCGGATGGCAGACGGTGAATTGCCGACTGCGAAATGCCGGCCGGTGCTGCCGGACGGCCGAGGCGCAATGTTCGAGACACCGCACCAAGCAAGCCGACAACCTTTCCTGCGCCGGATCGAGACCGTCGCCCTGTTCACGCTCAGCGATGCGGAGCGGGCCGCCCTCGTCGCGCTGCCGATGCAGGTGGCGCAGTTCGAGCCCAATCAGGACATCGTTCGGGAGGGCGACCGCCCGACTCGAAGCTTCACCCTGCTCAGCGGGATCGCCTGCACTTACAAGTCGACGCTGGCCGGCAAGCGGCAGGTGATGACCTACCACGTGCCGGGCGATGTGCCCGACTTCCAGAGCCTGTATCTGGAGGTCCTCGACATCAACATCGCCACGGTCAGCGCCTGCAGGCTCGGCTTCGTTTCGCATGAGGCGGTCCGTGGGCTGATGCGTGCGCATCCGCGTCTCACTGAGGTCTTCTGGCGCGCCACCCTCATCGACGCCGCTCTGGTCCGCGAGTGGATGCTCAACACCGGTCGCCGCGACGCCTACGCGCGGATGGCCCACCTGTTCTGCGAACTCGTGACCCGCCTCGGCGCGGTCGGGCTTGCACCGGATCGGACCTGCGAGCTGCCCATGACGCAGCCCGAACTCGCAGACGCCCTCGGCATCACGTCCGTTCACGTCAACCGCACGATTCGGGATCTCAAATCGGCCGGGCTGATCACGCTGCGCGACCGCCGCCTGACCGTCCACGACTGGCCGGGGCTGCAGGCCGCGGCCGGGTTCGATCCGGCCTATCTGCATCTGCGGGATGCGGAGACTCGCTGAACCGGGCGGGAGAGCGCCGGCGTTCGAGCCGACGAGGGCGCGCTGTCACCCTGCCCGACCTATCTACCGCCGTTGAAAGCCAAAGCCAAGCCGACGCGGGGCCGCAGTCTGGATCCATCGGTATGAAGATAACGCGGCGCCGTTTTCGCTAACCGTTGCCGGAGCGGGCACTCAGCGGGAAGATGGTGCCCAGGGGCGGAATCGAACCACCGACACTGCGATTTTCAGTCGCATGCTCTACCAACTGAGCTACCTGGGCATCGTCCGCGCCGGTGTCGGCCTCGGACGCCGCGGGGTATAGTCAGTGCTTCGCGGCCTGTCCAGCCTTGCCGTGACGTCGACACGACGGAAATGCCGGAAAAATTCATCGCTCCGGATCGGGCTCGGGCGGAACCTCGTCGGAATCGAGGTCCTCGGGGATCGCGTAGCGCTCGTTGAGCCACCGTCCGAGATCGACGTCGGCACACCGCTGCGAACAGAACGGCTGGAATTCCGGTGTGGACGGTTGCCGACAGATCGGACAGGGCGGCCGGCGCTCGCTTCTCATGCCAGGGCGCCCCAGCCGGCCCGCACGGGATACCCCTCCCCGTCGAGGAGGCTCAGGGTCTCGTAGAGGGGCAGCCCGACCACGGCGCTGTAGGAGCCGACCAGTTTGACGACGAACGCCCCCGCCAGGCCCTGGATCGCGTAGCCGCCGGCTTTCCCGCGCCATTCGCCCGACGCCACGTAGCCCTGGATATCGCGGCCCGAGAGCCGCTTGAATCGGACGCGGGTCTCCACGATCCGCTCCCTGCGCCCGCGGGGCGAGAGGACGCACACCGCCGTGTAGACGCGATGCTGACGTCCGGAGAGCAGGCGCAGGCAATCCGCGGCCTCGTCGGGGATCTCGGCCTTCGGCAGGACCCGCCGCCCGACCGCCACAACCGTATCGGCCGACAGGAGCCAGGTGGGCGTGGTGGTGTCCTGGAGGTGCAGCGCTGCCTCGGCCGTCGCGAGCTTCGTCCGGGCGAGGCGGCGTGCCAGTTCGCGGGGCGGCTCGGCCTTGCGGGGCGTCTCGTCGATCTCGGCCGGCAGGAGAGCCGCCGGTTCGATGCCGATCTGCTGCAGCAGCGCGAGGCGGCGCGGCGAAGCGGAGGCGAGCACAAGTCGCGCCGTCGGCCCCTGCGTCGCGCCGATCGCTTCAGGTTTGGCGTCCATGATGTTCCGTTCGCACAATCGACCGGAGCCGTGCGCGCCCTGCGCGGCGGCCCTTCGTCGGCCGGGACAGGCTCGATCCACCCGCCTGATAAGGGATGGGGTCGGGCTTGTGAACTCGGAGGGGCTTCTGCAGATCTCCCAGACCCCGGCCGGCCCGGGTCATGATCCGGGATACCCCCGCCCGCCCGCCGGCAAGAGTAGGCCGACCGAGCGCCGCGGCCGGCACTGTGATCGCGGCGCGGCAAGCCAGACTATAGGTGCTGCCCGGCGATCTGGTAAGCTTAGAGCAAGACGTCGTCCGCGATCGTAACCGACCGTTAACTACGTGAGGCTGAGAGTGTTGTCCTCCGAAGGGGATCGACATCGATGCTGAACGCTGATCCGCTCCTGCAGCGCCCGACGCTGGTAACCACGGCCCTGCTCGCCCGTGCCCTCGACGGGCTCCGGCCGCAGGTCACGTCGCCGGTCGAGATGTGGCAGCGTCTCACCGAGCACTACGTCGTCGATCTCGACGCCGTCGCGGCCCTCCTGCCCGCCGACGAACCGGAAACGCACTGGCTGTCGTCCCGCGACTGAGGGCGCGCAGATCAAGTATTCCGCCGTCCACCCAACTGGCACACGACGTGCTTGAAGGGTCCGGCAACCGGGAGGAAGCACTCAGGCAACGACAACGCGGCGGCTCGCACGCCAGAGCACCCCGCGGACCTTTCGATCGCTCGAAGCTGAGGTCCGTCATGTCGGAACTGCTCTCTGTTGCCTTGGTCTGTGCCGGTACGCTCCTGGCTCAGGATTGCTCCCGCGACACCGCGCTGGACGTCATCATCGCCCCGGCGCACACGCCGATGGAGTGCCTGATGCACGCCCAGACGATGGCAGCCCAGGCCGGGTTGCCGGGGGGCAGCGACCGGTATCTCAAGATCGCCTGCGAGCATCGCCGGACCGAAGGCGAACCCCGCACGGTCGTCCGGCGCGCGTCCTGACGCGGCCGGGCGCGTCGGCGGTGTCCGTGCCGTCGCGCCCGGCCGCGATTTGGTCTGGTGCATCAAAGCCACGTCACGATTTTTCTTGTTCGCATCCGCCGTTCGGACAGTTGCCGCCTCCGGGAACGGGACCCATCCTGCACGGCCACGCTGATGCAATTCAAACCCCGGCATCCGCCACCTTTGCCGCCCCGATGGCCCGCGTGCCGGGCAGGGCTCCAGCGAGTGCCTGCCCGATGCTGTACGACGCGTTCGACCTGCAGACCGACATCGCTGCCCAGACCCGGGCATGGGGCCGGCTGCTGAACGACATCTGGTCGCCCTGGATCGGGTTGGGCGAGCCGGTCACCTGGATGTCCGCCGGCGCCCGGATGATGATGCGCGCCGGTCTGACCTTCGCGCGGCCGCCCTACGGCATCGAGACGGTCAACGTCGGGAACCGGAGCGTCCCGGTCTCAGAGGAGCCGGTCGAGGTCACGCCGTTCGGGACGCTGCTGCACTTCAAGAAGGACATTCACACCGAGCAGCCCAAGGTGCTGATGGTCGCGCCGATGTCGGGCCATTTCGCCACGCTGCTCCGCGCCACCGTGCGCACCATGCTGCCCGACCACGACGTCTACATCACCGACTGGCACAATGCCCGCGACGTGCCGCTGTCGGAAGGCCAGTTCGGTTTCGACGACTACGTGGGCCACCTGATCCACTTCCTGCAGACGATGGGTGAAGGCGCCCACATGGTGGCGGTCTGCCAGCCCGCCGTTCAGGCCCTCGTGGCGGCAGCCGCGATGGCGCAGGCGAAGGATCCCGCCGCCCCGCGCAGCATGACCCTGATGGCCGGCCCGGTGGATTGCCGCATCAACCCGACGGGCGTGAACGCACTCGCGACCTCCAAGCCCATCGACTGGTTCGAGAAGAACCTGATCGCGACGGTCCCGACGCGCCACAAGGGCGCCGGCCGCAAGGTGTATCCGGGCTTCATGCAGGTCTCGGCCTTCATGGCGATGAACGCCAAGCGCCATATCCAGGGTCACGCCGATCTCTTCTGGCACATGGCCAACGGCGAGCGCGAGAAAGCCGAGGCGATCGAGACCTTCTACGACGAGTATTTCGCCGTGCTCGATCTCGCGGCCGAATTCTACCTGGAAACGGTCAAGACCGTGTTCCAGGATCACGCCCTGGCTCGGAATGCGGTGAGCTATCGGGGGGAGCCGATCGACCTGCGGGCGATCCGACGCACCGCCCTGATGACCGTCGAGGGCGAGCGCGACGACATCTGCGCGGTCGGCCAGACCATGGCGGCCCATGATCTCTGCTCGGACCTCGCCCCCTACATGCGGACCCATCACCTCCAGGCGGGCGTCGGCCATTACGGGGTCTTCGCCGGGCGGCGCTGGGAGTCGCAGATCTACCCGCAGGTGCGCAACTTCATCCAGGCGCACAACTGACCGCGAGACCGGGGAAGCGTCGCGCCGATTTGACCCGCCGACCCGCGCGGCCCACCATGCTACCGTCTTCTGATGGGAGCCCGGTTCGCGTGGTTCCTGGGGCCACTCCTGCGGCGTGAGGCGGAACGGTCGGCGTGATCGGCACCGAGAACAAGACCAGCGCGGACGGCCCGACAACGGTCTCCGCACGGCTCGACCGGCTGGTGGCTCGCGCCCGGGCGGCAGCCCTCTGGGAGCAAGCCTGGCCTGTCCTCTGGCGGGGGATCGGGGTCGGACTGATCTTTCTCATGCTGTCCTGGTCGGGGCTGTGGCTCGATCTCACGCCGATCTGGCGCCAGATCGGCCTGGGCATCCTGGGCCTCCTCCTCGTCGCCGCGCTCGTACCGCTGATCCATATCGCCCGGCCCGATCGGCGCGTCGCCCTGGCACGGCTCGATCGCGAGGCGGCAGCCCGCGATCCGGCCCTGCGTCACGGACCGGCCTCCGCGGCGCAGGACAGCCTCGCCGTGGGTGCCGCCGATCCGGGAAGCCGGACGCTCTGGGAGCTCCATCAACGGCGGGCCGCGCAGGCGGTCTCGGCCCTGCGGGTCGGTTTGCCGAGGCCCGGCATGGTTCGGCACGATCCGTTCGCCCTTCGCGCCGGCCTCGTGATCGCCGCCATCGCCAGCCTGTTCGTCGCCGGGCCCGAGTGGCGTCAGCGCCTTGGCGCGGCGTTCGACTGGCAGGAGCCTGCGGCGCAAAGCCCCAATTTCCGCGTGGACGGCTGGATCGACCCGCCGCTCTACACGCGGCTTCCGCCCCTCCTGATCGCCATGGACGGAAGCGATCAGCGCCTGCGCGCCCCCGTCAACGCGCAGCTGATCGTGCGGATCGCCGGTCAGGGTAAGGCCGCGTCCGAGACGACGCTGACACCCAATGCCGGCCTGGTCCCCGTCCCGGGCCAGGAGGCGCGGCCCGACCTGCGCGAGGAGCGCTATCGCATCGTTGGCGGCGCCGAACTGACGATCGTGACTCTCGCAGGCCGGCAACGCCTCACCGTGGACGCGATCCCCGACCGGCCGCCGGAGGTGACGGCCGTCGGCGGCCCCGAAGTGAACGGCCGCGGTACCTTCAACCTGACCTACCGCGCGAAGGACGATTACGGGCTCAGTTCGGCGGAGGCCGTGATCGAGCCGCTGAAATCGGCCCGTGCTCTGGTCCCAGTTCCCCACATCAATCTGGCATTGCCCGGGGACGCCAACGGCGAGTCCGACACCAAGACCCTGGTCGACCTCACCGACAGCCCATGGTCCGGGGCGCGGGTCCGCTATCACATCGTCGTCAAGGACGAGGCCGGTCAGGAAGGCCGGACGCCGGATGCCGAGATCGTCCTGCCGGCGCGCCCGTTCCGCGAGCCGCTGGCGCGGGCGCTCGCCGAGGAACGTCGCCGCCTCGTGACGGCACCCGATACGGACCGCAGGTGGGTTCAGGGGGCCCTGGACGCCCTCCTGGTCGCGCCCGACACGTACACGCCGCAGCCTGCCATCTTCCTGGGCCTGCGGACGGCCACCGAGCGGCTGCGCCGCGCCCGGACGGACGCCGATCTCATCGCGGTGGCCGATCTCCTGTGGGAGATGGCCCTGAAGATCGAGGACGGTGACCTTTCGGATGCCGAGAAGCAGCTCCGCCAAGCCCAGGATCGCTTGAAGGAGGCGATGGAGCGCAACGCGCCCGACGACGAAATCAAGCGCCTGACCCAGGATCTGAAGCAGGCGCTCGACAAGTTCCTGTCGGAGATGGCGCAGAAGCAGGGCCGCGAGCCTCGCGAGCAGAGCGATCGCGGGCAGAACAATGCTCAGTCGAAGACCGTCACGCCCGAGGATCTCGATAAGATGATCCAGGACATGGCGGAGGCGATGAAGCGCGGCGACACCGCCGAGGCACAGCGCCTGATGGAACAGCTGCGCAACATCCTGGAGAACCTGCAGACGGCCGAACGCGGAAGCCGGTCGGATCAGGCGTCCCGCGAGATGCAGAAGCAGATGCGCGATCTCGACGCCATGTCCCGCGAGCAGCAGGGCCTGCGCGACGAGACCTTCAAGGACGGCGAAGAGCCGCGCGGCGGCCAGCGCCAGCAGAATCGCGGGCAGCCGCAGCAAGGCCAGCGCGGACAGCAGGGCCAGAGACAGCCGGGTCAGCAAGGCCAAGGACAACAGGGCCAGGGACAGCAGGGTCAAGGACAGCAGGGCCAGGGGCAGCAGGGCCAGGGGCAGCAGCAGGGCCAGAAGGGCGATGTCGGAGAGCGGCAGCAGGCGCTTCGGCAGCGGCTGGAGGATCTCCAGCAGCGCATGAAGGAGAACGGCATGCGTGGCGAGCAAGGTCTCGCCGATGCCGAGGAAGCCATGCGCGAGGCCGAGAACGCCCTGAAGGACGGCGATTCGAGCGGGGCGGTCGACGCGCAGGGGCGCGCCCTCGACGGCCTGAAGCGCGGCGCCGACGGCATGGCGCAGCAGATGCAGGACATGGCCGAGGGCCAGGGCGAAGGCCAGCAGGACGGCGGTCAGCAGCCGGGGCAGCAGGGCCAGGCCGGGGCACGGGACGACGATCCCCTCGGACGTCCGACGCGCGGCCGCGATATGAGCGACGGACGTGTCCGCGTGCCGACAGCCGATGAATCAGCGGTCCAGCGCGCTCGGCGCATCATGGAAGAGCTGCGGCGCAAGCTCGGCGACCCGACCCGCCCCCGCGAGGAACTCGATTATTTCGAGCGCCTGCTCCGCCGCAACTGAGCGTCCGCACCCTCACGACGCGCCGAGCCGGATCACGGCTCCGGCCCCACCCGGATCCCCACCCGCATGTCGTCGAATACCCTCGTCCTGATCGCCTGCCTTGCCGTCGCCGCCGTCCTGCTCCTGGGCTTGGCCAACATGATGCGCGGCGGCAGCGCCAGTCTCTCGCAGAGGCTGATGCGCCTGCGCGTGCTCCTGCAATTCGTGGCGATCGTGATCATCATGGGCGTCGTCTGGTGGCGCTCGGCCTGAATTCCGCCGGGACGGGTGTGACCGCGCCGCCGCACCGAACACCTTTCCGCCCGGTAACGGATGAATTGGCCGCCGCATATCGCGGGCCTCTGCTACGCTCGGTAGAAGCAAATCGCTGCGCCTAACCGGCCGAGCCCGCATGACTGCCCCTTCCCGCCTCTGTCTGTTCGGCATCCTGACCGGGGCGGCGATCATGCCGGCTTCGGCCGCGGACGCGCCACCGCCGCCGCCTGCCGCCTACCTGGCCCCCGTCCAGCCGCTCAGCATCGTGTCCGAGATCCGGATTGGCGGCGCGGTGCAGGATCCGGGCAGCGCAGAGGGCAAGCTCCCCGGGTTCAGCAAGGCGAACGTCAACGGCGAGATCCTCTTCGCCAAGCCGATCCTCAGCGCCGATCCGTTCTGGCAGGCTTTCGTGCCGCGGCCGACCGTCGGCGGCAGCTACAACACCGGCGGCCGGACCAGCTACGCCTATCTCGGCGCGACCTGGACCCTCGAAGTCTTTCCTGAGACCTTCAATCGCCGCGTCTTCCTCGACGGGTTCTTCGGCGGCGTGGCCCATAACGGCTGGACCGGCCCGAAGGCGGAGACGCCCTACGGCTTCAACACGCTCGGGTGCTCACCCATGTTCCGCGAGGCGGCGGCTCTCGGCTTCCGTATCACGGAACATTGGAGCATCATGGCGACGATCGAGCACATGTCGAATGCCGGGCTCTGCGCGAATAATCGCGGCCTGACGAATTACGGCGGCAAGATCGGCTACACGTTCTGAGGCATCAAACCCTTTGGTCAAGCTCAACCGCATCTACACGAGGACCGGCGACAAGGGCACGACCGCCCTGGCGGACGGACAGCGTCGCTCGAAGGCGGATCTGCGGGTCGAGACCTACGGGACCGTCGACGAGACCAATGCCTGCATCGGACTGGCGCGCCTGCACACGCAGGGGCCGCTCGACCAGATGCTCGGGGCGATCCAGAACGACCTGTTCGACCTCGGGGCCGACCTCGCGACGCCGCCGAGCCCGGAGCCCCTCCCCTACGAGCCGCTGCGGATCGTCGCGAGCCAGGTCGAGCGGCTGGAGCGCGACATCGACGGCCTGAACGAGGCGATCCCACCACTGAAATCCTTCGTGCTCCCCGGTGGATCGCCGGCCGCGGCGGCCCTGCACCTCGCCCGAACCGTCTGCCGCCGCGCCGAGCGCCTGGCGGTCAGCCTCGCCGCCCGGGAGGACGAGACGGTGTCGCCGGAGGCGCTGCGCTACCTCAACCGCCTCTCCGATTTCCTGTTCGTGGCGAGCCGGGCCGCCAATTCCGACGGCGCCGACGACGTGCTCTGGGTGCCCGGCGCCAATCGTTGAGCCCGGGCCGAGGGGTTTTCGCCGGGCCGCCACGGCGCCGCGTTGACAAGGCGGAAATGTGGCCGTTACGGTCCGCGCGCCTTGCGTGCCCCCGCCACGCTGCGCCTTGCGCGCCGTGGAAGTGGCCTGCACGACGACAAGAATCCTCCGGGGAAGGATCGTGACCGCCATGAAGGTGCTGGTGCCCGTCAAGCGGGTTGTTGACTACAACGTCAAGATACGCGTGAAGGCCGACGGCTCCGGGGTCGAGCTCGCCAACGTGAAGATGTCGATGAATCCCTTCGACGAGATCGCCGTCGAGGAGGCGATCCGGCTCAAGGAGAAGGGCACGGTCACCGAGATCGTGGCGGTGTCGATCGGCCCGCAGCAGGCGCAGGAGACGCTGCGCACCGCGCTGGCCATGGGCGCCGACCGTGCGATCCTGGTCAAGACGGACGTGACCTGCGAACCGCTGGCGGTGGCGAAGCTTCTGAAGGCCGTCGTCGAGAAGGAGAGCCCGCAGCTCGTCATCCTCGGCAAGCAGGCGATCGACGACGACTCGAACCAGACCGGGCAGATGCTCGGTGCGCTGCTCGGCTGGCCGCAGGGCACCTTCGCGTACAAGATCGAGCCGGGCGAGGGCAGCCTCGACGTGACCCGCGAGGTCGACGGCGGCCTGCAGACCGTCAGCCTCAGGCTGCCGGCCATCGTGACGACGGATCTGCGCCTCAACGAGCCGCGCTATGCATCGCTGCCGAACATCATGAAGGCGAAAAAAAAGCCGCTGGAGGAGCTGACGCCCGACGCGCTCGGCGTCGACGTGACGCCGCGGCTCACGGTGCTGAAGACCGCCGAGCCGCCGGGCCGCTCGGCCGGCGTCAAGGTCGGCTCCGCGGCCGAGCTGGTGCAGAAGCTCAAGGTCGAAGCCGGCGTCATCTGATCCGCAGGCGGGGCTCCCGAGCCACGGTCGAGCCCCGCGCCACAACCCTCAAGGGCACCAGCAGACCATGACGACACTCCTTTTCGTCGAGCACGGCAACGGTCAGATCAAGGACGGGACGCTGAAGGCGCTCTCGGCCGCCAAGGAGATCGGCGCCCCGATCCACGCTCTGGTCCTGGGTTCGGGATCGCAGGCCGTGGCCGCGGCGGCGGCCAAGTTCGACGGCGTCGAGAAAGTCCTGAACGCCGAGGACGGCGTCTACGACCACGATCTCGCCGAGCCGGTCGCGGCGCTGATCGCGTCGATTGCCGAGCCCTACGAAACGATCATCGCCTCGGCTTCGACGACCGGCAAGAACATGCTGCCCCGGGTGGCGGCCCTGCTCGACGTCGCGCAGGTCTCCGACATCATCAAGGTGGTTGCGCCCGACACGTTCGATCGGCCGATCTATGCCGGCAACGCGATCCAGACCGTTCAGGCGCCGGCGGGCAAGAAGGTGATCACCGTGCGGACGGCCGCCTTCAAGGCTGCGGCGGAGGGTGGCGCGGCCGCCCCGGTCGAGGCCGTGTCGGCAGGTGCGCCCGAGGCCGGCGGCTCGACCTTCAAGGGCGAGGAGATCGCCAAGTCGGATCGCCCGGAGCTGGCCTCGGCGCGGATCATCGTGTCCGGCGGCCGCTCGCTCGGCTCGTCCGAGAAGTTCCACGAGCTGATCGAGCCGCTGGCCGACTCGCTCGGAGCCGCCGTCGGCGCCTCTCGGGCCGCCGTCGATGCGGGCTACGCGCCGAACGACTGGCAGGTGGGGCAGACCGGCAAGGTCGTGGCGCCGGACCTCTACGTCGCGGTGGGCATTTCGGGGGCGATCCAGCACCTCGCCGGCATGAAGGACTCGAAGGTCATCGTCGCCATCAACAAGGATGAAGACGCACCGATCTTCCAGGTGGCCGATTACGGGCTCGTGGGCGATCTCTTTCAGGTCGTGCCGGAGCTGCAATCCGAGATCGGCAAAGCCAAGGGTCAATAACGGAACGGAATCTCGCAACCCGCGAGTATTGTCGCCGAAGGCGGATTCGCGGGTTCCTTCCGGATCGAAGATTGGTCTAGAACGCTGCGACGGCGAGACTTCGCGCGGTGCCGTCGCGCTCGTGCCCTCGGTCGAACCGGGCGGCCGTGTATCGGCATCCGTATTGGGGGCACAGGTCGGCACATGCATATGGAGATCAAGCGGGTCGGCATCATCGGCGCAGGCCAGATGGGAAGCGGCATCGCGCAGGTCTGCGCCACCGCCGGCCTCGACGTCCTGCTGAACGATCGCGATCCCGCCCGGCTCGAGAATGGTCTGACGGTCATCGAGGGCAGCCTGGGCCGCCTCGTTTCGAAAGGCACGCTGTCGGAGGAGGACAGCGCTCAGGTTCGGTCGCGGATCGTAGCCGCCCGGGACTTCGCTGCCCTCGAGCCGTGCGACCTCGTGATCGAAGCCGCGACCGAGAACGAGGCCACGAAGCGCGAGATCTTCAGCAGCCTGTGCGGATCGCTGCGTCCGGAGACGTTCGTAGCGACGAACACGTCGTCGATCTCCATAACGCGGCTGGCGGCGGCGACGGACCGGCCGGAGAAGTTCATCGGCATCCACTTCATGAATCCGGTGCCGGTGATGCAGCTCGTCGAGCTGATCCGGGGCATCGCCACCGAGGATACGACCTACGAATCCGCCAAGGCGTTCATCGCCAAGCTCGGCAAGACTTCGACGATGTCGGAGGATTTTCCGGCCTTCATCGTCAACCGCATCCTGCTGCCGATGATCAACGAGGCGATCTACACGCTCTACGAGGGTGTCGGATCGGTCGAATCGATCGACACGGCCATGAGGCTGGGCGCGAACCATCCGATGGGCCCGCTTCAGCTCGCGGACTTCATCGGTCTCGACACCTGCCTGTCGGTCATGCAGGTGCTCTACGAAGGCTTGGCGGATTCGAAATACCGCCCGTGCCCTCTGCTCGTGAAGTATGTCGAGGCCGGCTGGCTCGGCCGTAAGGCCAAACGCGGATTCTACGATTACCGCGGGCCGACGCCGATCCCGACCCGCTGAGCCGTCAGGCCGCGGGACGGCTGGAGAAGCCGTCCCGGGTCGGTGTTATTTCGGCGCGTTGCCGTTAGCCCCCGGCTGCGCGGGCTGCGGATAGGACGGGTTACCGCCCGGCACGCCCGTGCTGTTGGTCGGCGACGCGGCGCCCGACTGCCCGTTCACCGAACCCGTCACTTCCTTGCGGGACGCGTCCTGGCTCTGGCTGACGTAATCCTTCGGCGAATTGGCGCCGTTCCACGTGAGGAGACCCACGGTGGCGATAGCCAGCAGAACGAGGCTCCCCACCAGGACCCAGAGCATCGGTTTGCCGCGCTCGCCCTGACGGCTCTCGTTGGGATTCAATCTCTCGACCATCTGCAGGACCTTCCTCGGCGGGACGCCACACGCCGAAACGGGCGCTGTGCGACACGATCTCGTTACCGGCCGCCAACGCGGGGCCGCCGAGGCAGGTTCCTGCCGGATCGCGGTGTCACCGCCCGGTCGTCAGAAGGATCTTGCCGAGATGCGCGCTCGACTCCATGAGTTCGTGCGCCTCCCGAGCCTGCTCCAGCGGGAACGTGGCATGGGTGACGGACCGGATGCGCCCGGCATCGAGCTCGGGCCAGATATCCCGGCGCAGCCCCTCGGCGATCGCTGCCTTGTCGGCCTTCCCGCGCGGCCGGAGCGTCGAGCCGGTAAAGGTCAGGCGGTTGCGCATGATCGGCGTGATGTTCAGGCCATCGACCTTGTAGCCGCCCATCAGGGCGATCATCACGAGCCGGCCGTCCGGAGCCAGCGACTTTAGATTCCGGGCGAGATAGCTCGCACCGATCATATCGAGGATCACGTCGACGCCACGTCCGTCGGTGAGGCGCTTCACCTCCTCGGCGAAGTCCGCCTCCTTGTAGTTGATCGCGGCATCCGACCCCAGATCTTCGCAAAACCGGCACTTCTCGGCCGAGCCCGCCGTGGCGAAGACCCGCGCGCCGACATGCTTGGCGATCTGGATCGCCGTGGCACCGATGCCGCTCGATCCGCCATGCACGAGGAAGCTCTCGCCGGGCGCGAGCCGTCCGCGCTGGACGACGTTCGAATAGACCGTGAAGAACGTCTCCGGCAAGCCGCCGGCATCGACGAGCGAGACCGCCTTCGGACGCGGCAGACAATGGGCCGCCTCGGCCACCGCATACTCCGCATAGCCGCCGCTGATCACCAGGGCGCAGACCTCATCGCCGAGCGACAGGCCCGTGACCTCGCTCCCGATCGCGACCACACGACCGGCGACTTCGAGGCCGGGGATCTCGGTGGCGCCGGGCGGCGGCGGATAGACCCCCGCGCGCTGCGCGACATCGGGGCGGTTCACGCCGGCCGCCACCACCTCGATCAGGACCTGTCCGGGTCCCGCATGCGGCACAGGGGCGGTCTCGACGCTGATCACCTCCGGGCCCCCGGAACCCGCGAAGCGGATCTGACGCATGGTCCCGGGCAGGTCGGTGCTGGCCATCAACGATAATCCTTTGCGCGCACGTGATCTGAGCCGCGTTCACGCTGACGCGGTACGGCTCTACTTGCGGCAACGGGCGCGCTTGGCAAGCCGAAGGCGCCGCACGCGTCCATTGCCGATCCGAACGGCAAGCTAGCGGGCGGCCGCCTTGACGGCCGCCGGCAAGACGATCGCGCCCTGCGCCAGGCTCTTCGGCCAGACCGCGACCTGCTTGCCGTCCTGCCACTGCGCCATCAGTCCGGTGACGAAGCCGGGACCGTATTTGATCGAGTGCGTGAACGGGTCGTCCTTGCCGTAGAACTGCGTCCGCCCCACGGTGCCGACCCAGTCGGTCTTCTCCAGGGCCTCGACGAGCTTGTCAGCCTCGGTCGAGCCGGCGCGCTTCACCGCATCCGCCGCGTAGTAGACCTGATCGTAGGCCATGTAGCCTGCGTAGGACGGATCGCTGCCGAAGCGCTTCTTGAACGCGTCGCTGAAGGCGAGCGACTTGTCGGTGATCGCCGCGCCCGGCACCGCGATGCTCTGGAAGATCACGCCCTGCGTGGCGCCGTTGGTGTTCGCCCAGAACGTCGAGGAGGTCGCCTGCGAGTTCATCCCCGTCATGGCGAGCGGAACCTGCTGGTTCTGCCACTGCACGGTCGGCTGCACGCCGACATGCGAGATGCCGGTGACGATCAGGTCGGGCTTGGCCGCCTCGATCTTGTTGTAGATCGGCGTGAAGTCCGCCGTGTCCGGCGAGAAGCGGATGTGGTCGACGACCTTCACACCGATCTCGGGCAGGCACTTCTCGTAACCGACATCGAGGGGACGGGTCCAAGCCGCGTCCTCGCTCATGATCGCGGCCGTCTTCACCTTCATCAGATAGATCAGCATGTCCTTCGTGGAATCGCAGATCGACTGCGCCAGGGCCGCCGAGGTGAGGTAGCCGTGGAAGGTGTACTTGTTGCGCGCGTAGTCCTTGTGGATCGCGAGGCTGATCTCGTTGGAGGCGGCACCGGGCGTGATCATCGGCGTCTTTAGCCGCGCCGCCCAGGGCATCAGTGCCAGCACCACCTCGGAGATGTAGCTGGCGATGACGAGGTTGACCTTGTCCTCGGAGACCGCCCGCTGGAAGGCCCGGACCGCGTCGGAGGCGGACGACTTGTCGTCGTAACTGACGATCTGGATCTGGCGCCCGTCGATCCCGCCCTTGGCGTTGATCTCGTCGGCGGCGAGCTGGACGGCCTGCGGGATCGAGGCGCCGACGACCGACTGCGCCTCGGCGATGACCCCGATCCGGATCGGGTCGGCGGCGCGTGCCTGCGTCGACCCCAGCAATCCGGCCACTGCGAGCAGGGCCAGGACACGACTCGAAACGCTGCGTTCCATCGGCATGGGCTTCCTCCTGCGGCCCGTGCGGCTTTTGGCGCCGCATCGGATCCGAGGCAGGATTGTGCTCTATTCAGGCGCGTGAATACAATGTGCAGATACGGAAAGCGGTGACAGATGATCCGTCTGCCGCGCGCACATCTGAAATCGCGATCCGACCGCGACGACGGCTGAGTTTGGATCCTACCGGGTGCCGTACATCCGGTCGCCGGCATCGCCGAGGCCGGGGACGATATAGCCATGGTCGTTCAGATGGCTGTCGATCGCCGCGGTCCAGACCGGCACGTCGGGATGGGCGGCCTGGAACTTGGCGAGGCCCTCCGGAGCCGCCAGCAGGCAGACGAAGCGCAGATCGGAGGCACCACGCGCCTTGAGCCGGTCGAGGGCGGCGATGGCCGAATTGGCCGTCGCCAACATCGGATCGAGGACCAGAACGGTCCTGTCGGCGAGATCGGACGGCGCCTTGAAGTAGTATTCGACCGCCTCCAGCGTCTCGGGATCCCGGTACAGCCCGATATGGGCGACGCGGGCCGACGGAACCAGCGACAGCATACCATCGAGGAAGCCGACCCCGGCCCGCAGGATCGGCGCCAGGACCAGCTTCTTGCCCTGGATCTGGCGTCCCTCCATCGGCTGGAGCGGCGTCTCGATCGTCACCGGTTCCAGCGGCAGGTCGCGCGTCACCTCGTAGGCGAGGAGCATGCCGATTTCGTTCAGGATCTGACGGAAGCCCTTGGTCGAGCGGTTCTTGTCACGAAGATGCGTCAGCTTGTGTTGCACAAGCGGGTGATCGACCACGGTGACCCGACCCGTCGGCATTCGCCCCCCCTCCATCAGTAAGGGAGGATCAATGCCGGAGCCCGCGCCGAGGCGCAACTCGACGCTGCGGCCCGGCGACGGCCCATGTGTCGAGGGCGCGCGGAGGCACTGCGGAGCGCGCGGCGCAAAGACAAGTTCGGCGCGGGCGACCGGTCGCCGCGGCGATCGGAACACTCAGGCGAGCCGCGGAATGCCTATCCAACGAGTGCCGGGTTGAAAGCCGCGGATCATGGGGCTTAAAAATCGCGGCCGCCGGCCCCCATAACAGATCTTTTATCATGGTCATTCATTTTTGTATCAATACTCTAGCGGGTTGCAATCCACTATTGAAAATTAAAATCGACAAATTCACAATATATGAGACGAGATTTAAATAAAATCTTGTGTCATATTGCAGAGCTTTGCTTTAGATTGCGCGCCATCCAGGTGACTTGCTCAGATTCATTAAAGCTCTAAATCGGATCACGAGCATCCTTGCTTCCGATGCGACCCTTCGATCCGATCGGCCCCGTTTATGCGTCTGACCACGTCAATCACAGCAATGCTTGGAATCCTCTTTGGAGGGCTCGCACTGATATCGGCGGCTCAGGGTAGCCTGTCCCTGCATCAGCTCAGCGACATCGGTGATGCGGCGACGACCCTTGCTAAAAACTGGATCCCCTCGCTGGAGAAAGTGGGCGCCATCGAGATGGCGGCATCCGAGGTGCGCATCAAGCAATACCGCCTCATCCTGCTGTCGGACACGCCTCAGCATCGGATGAGCAACGCGGCCAACCTCGCGGAGACGCACGCCCAGTTGTTGCGAGCCCGTCGCGCCTACGAGCCCCTGATCAGCACGGCTGAGGAACGGAAGCTCTACGATGCCTTCACGGCCTCATGGAGCCGATTCGAGCAAGCGGATCACGAGGCGCTTCGCCTGCTCGAATCGGGCCAGGAACGGGAGGCCCGCGCCCTCCTGGTGAACCCCGACGTCGTCGGAATGTACGATACCGCCCGTGCGGCCCTCGCGCGTCTGGTGGCTCATGACGAGGAGGCCGCGGCCCGGAACGCCGATACCGCGATAGCCAGGGTCAACACTGCGTCGGTGGCCGCATATGGAGGAATCGCCCTCGCCCTCGTGTCGGCTTTGGGCGCGGCGATCTTCGGCCTGCGTCATGTCTCGCGCCCGATCGCCGCGATGACGGGTGCGATGACCAAATTGGCCGAGGGCGACGCTCGCGCGGACATCCCGTTCAAGCACCGGCGCGACGAGATCGGCGCCATGGCGGCGGCGGTCCAGGTGTTCAAGGACAATCTGCTCCGCACCCATCAGCTCGAGGCCGAAGCGGAGGTGGCGCGACGGCATGCGGAGGCCCAGCGCAGGCTCGGGATGCGCCAGCTTGCCGATCGCTTCGCGGAGACCGTCGGCGGAATCATCGCGGAGGTCTCGGCCTCGGCCATCGGGCTGCAGACCACGGCCCGGTCGATGACGGCCACTGCGGCGGTGACCGCCGAGCAATCCACGACGGTCGCTGCGGCGGCCGAGCAGGCGGCGAGCAACGTCAGCACCGTCGCGGCGGCCGCCGAGGAACTCGGCACCTCCGTGCAGGAGATCGGCCGGCAGGTCGATGGCTCGGCCAACTTGGCGCGGGGTGCCGTGGACGAGGCGGATCAGACCGGTGCGCTTGTCCAGAAGTTGAGCGAGGCCGTGTCGCGGATCGGCGACATCGTCGGTTTGATCTCGACCATCGCCGGCCAAACGAACCTTCTGGCCTTGAACGCCACGATCGAGGCGGCCCGGGCGGGTGTCGCCGGACGCGGCTTTGCTGTCGTCGCCACGGAGGTCAAGGCGCTGGCCGAGCAGACCGCCCGCGCCACGGAGGAGATCTCGAGTCAGATCACGCGGGTGCAGGCTTCGACGGGGGAGGCCGTATCGGCTATCGGCGCCATCACGGCGCGGATCCGCGAGATCAACGGGGTCGCGACCTCGATCGCCGCCGCCGTGGAGCAGCAGGGCGCCGCCACCCACGAGATCGTTCGCAACGTCGGCCAAGCCGCGGCCGGCACGAGCGAGGTGACCAGCAACATCGTCAGCGTCGCCGATGCAGCCGAAAAGACCGGCACGGCGGCCGGTCAGGTTCTGGTCGAAGCGTCGCGGCTCTCGGAGCGATCCGAGCACCTGAACGCCGAAGTGGCACGGTTCCTGGAAACCGTCCGCGCGGCCTGAACCGTCGGATAGGCGTCACGCCGGCGCTTGAACCACCGGGACGGCGCGTCCGGGCCCCTGAGCCCGGACGCCCACAGATGCAGGATCAGACGGAGCGATCCCCGCCCTCGGCCCGGCGCTTGGCCATGAAGGCATCGAACTGCTCACGATCCCGGGCGCGCTTCAGCTCCTCCACGAACTCGGAGAAGGCGCGGCTCTCTTCCTCGAGGGCACGCCGCTGCGCCTCAAGACGGTCGAGCTCGGTGCGACGGTACGCGTCGAAGGCGGCATTGCCGCTGCTGTCGCGTCGGTTGGCGGCCTCGAACGCCCGGGCGAAGCGCGAGGCGGGGCGTCCCCCCTCGAACTCGGAAGCCGCGCGCCGCGCCGCGTCGCGCATTTCCGCGAAGGCCGGATAACCCGCAAGCTTCCAGGCCACCAGCGCGAGGCCGACCGGCCACCAGTAGATGAAACCGACGACGATTGCGCCAATCTCCAGCGACCGGCGCGGGAACGGGCCAGTCCGGCAGAGCTTGCCGGTCGCCCAGGGTGAAGAGGTTTGAGAGGTCACGGCTGTGCTCCGCTGTTCATGTGAACGCGGTTAACATGCGGGTCCCGGAGGTGCCTTTCAAGGTCGTCCGAGACCGCCCTCGCGCTCGGTCTGTCGGGAGGCTCCGTGGACGAGCGCCAGGACCCCGCCCCGCAGCAACTCGTACTTGTCCGGAAATCCCGGTCCGCGCGGCAGATGTCCGGCGGCCGACAGGGTCGCGAGGCCGTGGGCCAAGGCCCACACCTCCAGGGCGATGAAGCGGGGTGCCACGCCCCCGAATCCGTCCGAGAACGTCGCCTGCAGCGCCTCGACCAAGAGATCGAACGGGCTCGGCCGCGACGCCACCGCATCGCTGGCCGCCGTGTCGAGGTCGGCGCCGCCGGTGGGGAAGCCGCGCGTCTCGAAGATCGCCGCATAGTAGGCCGGCTCTTCTTCCGCGAAGGCGAGATAGGTCTCACCCATCCGCGTGAACCGCTCCAACGGCGTCCCGCGCGACGTCAGGGCCCGCGCCAGACGGGCGGCGAGTTCCGCGAAACCGCGCCCGGCCAGCTCCTCCAGAAGCGCCTCCCGGCCCCGGAAATGGCGGTACAGCGCGGCCGGGGTGACGCCGACGAGGCGCGCGGCTTCCACCAGGGTGAAGCCGCCGATTCCGCGCTCGGCGATGAACCGGCGCGCGGCCTCCAGGAGGGCCTCCTTCAGATTTCCGTGATGGTAGCTGCGCCGGTCGTCCGGCCCGTCCCGCCAGGGTCGCAAGATCTCATCATCCTTCGCGCGCCTGTTGCACCTCACAGGACCCCAGCGCCGCTGTCGAGTCCAAGGCCGCCAGAGACTGTGTCTCCAGGACCGCCCTTCGGTATGACGGCCGAACGCGACGGTTGTTTCGGGCCGCCCCGCACCACGCTTGACCACCTCCCGAGCATGCAACACTATTACATCGGAAAATCCAGAGGGATCGACGATCCCCCCGGACGGCGGCGAATGCTGGGGCTTCCAGTGCAGGACGACGAGCATCGCGCATGGCCTTTGTGAGCCTCAAGGCGTGGCGCGCCCGCTCGGCGGAGCGTGCCGAGATCGCGTCGCGCCTGAAGCAGGACCTGCGGTTGGCCCTGCGCCTCGGGGAGGACGATACCCTGGCGGTGAACGAGATCGCCTGCACCGATCCAGGCTGTCCCGACATGGAGACCATCGTGCTGGTGATGCGCGCCGGCGCGCCCACGCGGGCGTTGCGGATCCGGCGCCCCATCGACGCGGTGGATGCCGACGACATCGCGGCGCTGGCCGAGGAAGACCGGTCGTCCGGAGCGCCGTCGACCGGCGTCTCGACAATGTGATCGTGCGCGGGCGCTTTCGATCTTCGGGCCGCCCGGGATCTCGCGACGCGCCCGGGCGCGCGGCGTAGCATTCCTCAAACACCGCAATCCGGTCCATCAGCAGGCCGGGAGGAAAGCACGCCATGAAGAACCGCCGTCACGTCCTCGCGCTGGCCGGCCTCGCCCTCACCTGCCCCATCCTCCTCGGAACGCCGGCCCCGGCCAGGGCGGCCGAGGCGCTCCCGTTCTCGGATGCGGCCTTCGAGGCTGCGCAGAAAGCCGGAAAGCCGGTCCTGGTCGCGGTCAGCGCCCCCTGGTGCCCGATCTGCCGCACGCAGAAGCCGATCCTCGCGAAGCTCGCGGCCGAGCCGCGCTTCAAGGACCTCCAGATCTTCGACATCGACTTCGACAGCCAGAAGGATCTGCTGAGGCGCCTGAACGTCCGGATGCAGAGCACGCTGATCGCCTACAAGGGAGCGACCGAGGTCGGACGCTCGGTCGGCGAGACGCAGCCGGAATGGATCGAGGGCCTCGTGGAGAAGACCCTCTGATCGGCCGCTCCTGCGAGGCCGGCCTGTCCGGTCCCGTTCAGGGAAGCTCCGACATAAGCCCGATGCGGGCCCGCGCGACGGGTCCGGCGGAGAACTTCACCGGTGTCGAGCGCCCTCCTGTCAGACGATCCGTGTCCCGATGCGATCGTGGCCGTACCCGTGCGAAACGAGGAGGAGCGGATCGCCGCCTGCCTGAAGGCGATCGACGCCCAGGAGGGTCTGGAACCCGGCCGCCTCGGGCTGGTGCTGTTCCTGAACAACTGCACGGACGGTACGGAGGCCCTCGTGTCGGCCCTGGTGCCGACGCTGTCGATCCCGGTCCGGGTGCTGAGCGAGAATTTTTCCGGCGCCCATGCCGGCTGGGCCCGGCGCAGGGCCATGGATGCCGCCGCCGCCTGGCTGGGTGATGCGGGGAATGCGGGGATCATCCTGTCCACCGACGCCGACAGCCGGGTCCCGCCCAATTGGGTCGCCCGCAATCGCGCGGCGATCCGGGCGGGGGCCGATGCGGTGGCCGGCCGGGTCGAGCTCGATGCGGCGGAGGCGGCGCTGCTGCCGCCCTCGCTTCCTGCCCGCGGGCGCCTGGAGGATCTCTACGACGCCCTCATCACCGAGGCCGAGGCGCGGATCGACCCCGACCCGCACGATCCCTGGCCGTGTCATCGGACAGCGATCGGGGCGACCCTGGCGGTGACCCGAAGCGCCTACCTTGCGGTCGGCGGCATGCCCGAGATCCCCCTCGGGGAGGACGGTGCCTTCATCGCGCGCCTGCTCGAACACGGCTTGCGGGTCCGTCACGCCACCGATGTGTGCGTGACCATCTCGGCGCGACTCGCCGGGCGGGCTCCGGGCGGTGTCGCCGACACGATCCGCTCCCGTTGCGAGGAGCCCGACGCGCTCTGCGACGCCCGGATGGAGACCTTCCCGCGCGCCGTGCGGCGCTACGCCTGGCGCCGGCGGTTCCGTCGGATGCACGATCGCGGGCTGCTCGCCCGGAACGAGGCCTGGGCGCGGGCCATCGGGATCGCCCCGGTGGAGGCGCGGCGGATCGCTGCCCTCCCCCTTGGCCAGGCCATCGCCGAGGCTGAGCGGCTCAGCCCGGATCTGGCCTATCGTCCCATCGGTCCGCGGCAGCTGCCCGGCCAGATCCGGATCGCGCGGCTCGGCGTCGCCGCACTCCGCCTCGGTTTCGGCCTCCTGGGCTTCGCGCGGCGGATCGCGGGTTCAGCGGCCTCCGGCCGGCCGGTCGCGGATCCGCGGGGCAGCCGGATCTGATATCCTCAGAAACGGCCTTCCAAGACGTCCCGTGGGGCCATGCCGAACCGGCGGCGGAAGGCGCGGCTGAAGGCGGCCGCATCGGTGAAGCCGCAATTGGCCATCACGGATCCGATCCGGGTTCCGCTCGTGCGCGACCGCAGCCGCCGGTAGGCGCGGTCGAGACGCGCGTCGCGGATCTTTGCCGCCACGCCCTCGTCGCCCGTGAAGGCCGCGTAGAGCCGGCTGCGCGAGACCCGCAGGGCGGCCGGAAGCGATTCGGGCCCGAAGGCGGGATCGTGCAGCCGGCGCTCGATATGGGCGAGGGCCAGAGACCGGACGGCTTCGCCGGAGAGATCGTTGTCCCCCTGGTCGCCCTGACCGTCGGCGAGCGCGCGCAGAAGATGCAACACGCCCTCCAGCGCGATGCCGGCCTCCGCCTCCGTCATGCCGCCGACCGTCTCCGAGAACGACCGAAGATAGGTCGCGAACAGGCCGCTGAGCGGCGTGGCCCGGAGCTTGCGCCCGACAAAGGCCGGCACGTTGCCCACTTGCGCCAGGAAGGCGGCACGGGGCACCTGTAGGCGGATCTCCTCGTAGGCGTCGCGGCTGCCGATCGCGAACGGTTGATCCATGGCATGGACCGTGATGTCGCCGGCGCTCAGCAGGGCGCCGCTGTTACCCTGCTCGACGAAGCCGCCCCCCTGAACGAGAAACGCGATCGCGATGTCGTCGCGCCCGTCCTGGCGCACATGGTGCGCCGTGCGCTCGACCCCGATCGGACCGCTGAGGGTGTGCAGGACCACGCCGTGCGTGGAGACCGCGAGCCTGCGGCCCGCCGTGAACGGCACATCGGGCGCGAGCATCGTCGCGTCCACCCGGGCCAAAGCTGTGCTGCGCCAGTAATCGAAGGCGCGCTTCTGCTCGACCGTGTCGGTCGTCTGGATGACGATGGGAACCGTCTCGCGGACACTCAAAGCGGGTCTGCCCCGGGCGCCAACAACAGCCTGCGCGCCTTCGCGCGTTGGAACCTCAACGAAGCAAATTGCAGATCTGAGGTCGCGGCGCAACCTTAAATAGATGACGCCGATAAGCCGAATGGTCTCGCCGCGGAGCGACTCCGGGAGCGATCAACGCTCGGACGCTGCCACCCGCGCGTCCGGCCGGGCGCCCGACGCATCGGCGAAACGCACCAGGATCGCGCGGCCATCGGACGGTGGTGCCGACAGGCTCGCACGGAATCGGGCGGTCTCGGTTGCGGCGAGGACCGCCCGTGGCGGCGCAACCGAGAAGGTGCGGATCGTCCGGCCACCGGCGTCGCGAATTTCAACGCTCAGCGGCGCGACCGCAGCGTCCTTACGGGCAACGCCGACGAGGTCGCCTTCCACCACCAATTCCGCAGGATGGCCGTCCTCGGCAGGGTTGGTGAAGGCCACCACGTCGCGGATCTCGATGCCTCGGATGTTCACGGGCAGGCCGACGCGTGCGAACAAGGAGGCGGTCTGCGGCGCGGCTTTGACCACGCTCGTCCGGGCAAGGCAGGCGAGCGGCAGTGAAGCGAGGAGCACCAGACCGAAGGCCAGGGACGGCGACAGGCCTGGAATCGCGCGACGGCCCTTCCCGGCGGATTTCGAACGCCGGGCCTTTCGCGGGACGGTGGGAGTTGGGACGTCGGCCGCCGTTCGAACCGAGGCCGTCGCCTCCTCCCACGCGGCGTCGGCGAGCGGATCGGCCTCGGCACGCGCGGCGAGTTCCGCCTCATGGCCGGCGAGAACATCGGCCGGCGTGATGAACCACGTCTCGCGACAGGCGGCACAGCGGACCGAACGGCCCTCCATGCCGACCTTGCTGGCATCGATGCGATATTCGCTCGCGCAGCTCGGGCAGGCGATCAGCATACGCCGCATACTCGCATCGATCGGCCGCAGCCGGGGCGGAAATTAAAAGTGCTTGAGGAAGTGTCGCTGAACAGGGTTAAGCGGCGGTGAAACTCAGGAGGCCTTGAAAACGCCCGCCCGTCCGGCGATTCCCGAGGCATGGACAGACGAGACACGGCACGGCCTTGAACCTACAGGCGAGCATGAAAAGCCTGCTGCCCGGCGCTGAGCGGCCGGTGGTGCAGTTCGAGAATGTCGGCATGCGCTACGGGCTCGGGCCGGAAGTGCTGTCCGACGTGAGCTTCCGCATCGCGCCGCGCTCCTTCCAGTTTCTCACCGGTCCCTCCGGAGCCGGGAAGACGACGCTGCTGCGCCTCATCCTGCTTTCGGTGCGGCCGACCCGCGGCCTCGTCTCGATCTTCGGCGAGGAGGTCAGCGGGATCTCAGCCAAGGCGTTGACCGGACTCCGGCGGCGCATGGGCGTGGTGTTCCAGGATTTCCGGCTCCTCGACCACCTCACCACCTACGAGAACGTGGCCCTGCCCCTGCGCGTCCAGGGCCGGGCCGAGGCCAGCTACCGGGCCGAGGTGGTGGAGCTGCTGCGCTGGGTCGGCCTCGGCGAGCGCATGCACGCCCTTCCCCCGCTGCTCTCGGGCGGCGAGAAGCAGCGCGCCGCGATCGCTCGGGCGCTGATCGCGCGGCCCGACCTGCTGCTCGCCGACGAGCCCACCGGCAACGTCGATCCGGGCCTCGGGCGACGGCTGCTTCGACTCTTCCTCGAATTGAACAAGCTCGGGACCTCGGTCATCATCGCCACCCACGATTTCGGCATCATGGACGCCGTCGACGCCCGCCGGATGGTCCTGGGCGAAGGCCGGCTGCGGATCGAGGAATGAGCACGCAGGCGATCCCGCGGACGAAGCCCGGCGGATCGGCCGTGCCGCCCGACCCGTCGATGCCGGCCAACCTGCGTCGCAACGCGCCGCTGGTCCCCACTGACACGGCGGCCGGCCGCTCGTTGGCGGCGGTCATCGCGATCCTGACCTTCCTGGCGGGGCTCTGCGCTGGGGCCGCCGAGATGGTCGCGACGAATGCCGCCCAATGGCAGGGCGATGTGGCCCGGGAGGTCACCATCCAGGTCCGGCCGGGTCCCGGCCGCGACGTCGATGCCGACGTGTCCCGCGCCGACGGCATCGCCAAGGCCGAACCGGGGATCGCGGAGACGCGGGTCTTCAGCAAGGCCGAGGCCGAGCGCCTCCTCGAGCCGTGGCTCGGGACCGGGCTCGACCTCTCGGACCTCCCGGTCCCGCGGCTCATCGCCCTCAAGCTCGCGAGCGGCCAGGTTGCGGATCTGAAGCGCCTGCGAACTCGGCTCGTCGAGGCTCTGCCGGGTGTGGCCAGCCTGGATGACCACGCCCTCTGGCTGCAGCGGCTCTCGACCGCCGCCAACGCCTTCGTGGGGATCGGGATCGGACTCGTGCTGCTCGTTCTGATCGCCACCGGGCTCGCCGTGACCTTCGCGACCCGCGGCGCCATGGCGAGCAACCGCGAGGTCGTGGAGGTTCTCCACTTCGTCGGTGCCGACGACGACTACATCGCCCGGGCATTTCAGCGGCGCTTCTTCGGCCTGGGCCTGCGGGGTGGCGCGATCGGGGCCGGACTGGCTCTCGTCGCCTTCGTCATCGCCGGCCTCCTGGCCAGGGCCGCCCGGTCTGGACCGGCCGGCCAGGAGGTCGAGGCTCTGTTCGGCGCATTCCATATCGGCGTGCGCGGCTATGCCAGCGTGCTCCTGATCGGCGTGATCGCGTCTCTGGTCACCGGCATCGTCTCGCGCGTGACCGTCCGGCGGTTCTTGGCGTGAGGGCGTGCGACGTCGCGTTCAGGTGGAAATAGGGAGTCTCGATAGCACGTTTACCATCTGGAAACTTTATCATCGCGGTGTTGATACGGCTGAGGGCGCCGGCCTCCGGGTTGCCGCAATCGGCTCCGATCTTCCGGAGGATGATCACGCGTATGCTGCGCGCATCGGATCCGCTCATGACCGACCCCGTCGGCTGGGCTTGGCACGTGTGGGATCACCCGCCCCGCGCCGTCGTGCGCCCGCGCCGCCGGCGGCGGATCGCGCTGTGGACCTGCAGCCTCGGCGCGGGTTTGGGCGCGCTGGCATTGTTTGCCGGATTCCTGATCTTCGTCGGCGCGCTGGCGCGACACGAGCGTGCGCCGTCTGATCGGGCCGACGGAATCGTGGCGCTGACCGGCGGTGCGCAGCGGATCGGCGATGCGATCGACCTGCTGGCCGGAGGCTACGGCCGGCGGCTTCTCATCACCGGCGTCAACGAGCGGACCAGCCGCGACGAGATCGCCCGCCTGAACCCGACCCAGCGCGCGCTCATCGCCTGCTGTGTCGATCTCGACTACCGGGCGCGCAACACGATCGGGAACGCGATCGAAACCCGGCGCTGGATGCGGGCGCACCGCTTCAGCACCGTCGCGGTCGTCACCTCGAATTATCACATGCCGCGGACGCTGATCGAACTCGATCATGCTCTGCAGGACAGCGACCGCGTCCTGCCGCATCCCGTCGTGACGGAGGCATTCGACGCCGACCGCTGGTGGCACGACCCGCCTGCCGCGCGCCTTCTGGCCTCCGAATATATGAAATTCCTGGTCAGCTGGGTCCGTACGCGCTTCGAGGCGGACCCCGAGCGCTCGCGCGCCGCGATCCTTATCGGGCGGGGCAAGCCGGTGAAGATGGTGGCCGAGCCGCTGATGATGCGCGGCGTGGACTGACCTCGCCCCCGGGTGCGCCGTCCCGTCGGAGCCGACAGTTCGGCCCCAGGCCATCGTGGATCACCGCGCGTGACCGTCCGAATCAGGGGCGCTCGGCAGCGGTCTACGGACCCTTGCAGCGTGCCTTGATGGCCGCCGAGAATTCCCGGTCCGATCCCTGAACCTGGGCGAGGCGCTCGCTGCGCTCGGTGCCCGACAGGCAGCGCCCGTACACGCTCGCCACGCGGCGCATCGTCTCCACGTGACGGCGCCAGATGCGGCAGTTCTTGGCGTCGTCACCGTCCGCCTGCTCGAGCTGGTCGAGGGCTTGGCGCTGCATCGATTGCGCCACGAGGACATCGCGGGCGCAGGTCGTCTCCCCCTGCGCCGCGGCGGCGGTCGAGGCGATGGCCGCGAAGGCCAGAGCGGCGGTGGTCCGAAAGATCGGCATCATCAGGCCGCCTGCGGTGCCGTCGAGCGCGTCAGAAGGGCGTAGAGGGCACCGGCATCCCGAGCGGCGCGGATATGCGTGAGCATGCCCGGCTCGCGGAGAATGCGGGCAACCTGCGCGAGCGCCTTCAGGTGATCGGCCCCCGCCCCTTCGGGCGCGAGGAGCAGGAAGGCGATATCCACCGGCTGGCCGTCGAGGGCGTCGAAATCCACCGGGCGGTCGAATCGGGCGAACAGCCCGAAGAGCCGATCGAGTCCGGGCAGCTTGCCGTGGGGAATCGCCACCCCATCACCGATGCCGGTCGATCCGAGCCGCTCGCGCTGGAGAAGGGTGTCGAAGACGGGCCGCTCGCCGAGCGCCGGCAGGCGCCGCGCCGCCTGCGCGGCGAGATCCTGCAGCACCTGCTTCTTGGCGCGGGCGCGCAGGGCCGGCACGACCGACTCGGGGTCGAGAAATTCCAGAACTGGCATCGAACGACCGTTGCCCCGTCACCCGTTCGCGAGGAAGCGGGCCTCGTCGCAGGGGCGTCGTCGACCGTTCCGGCCGCGCCCCTGCTGGATCAATAGGTGGGGAAACCAGCCGGTTCCGGCTCCGCTTCTCCCGACCTATCGCGTCACTCGGCGGCGCTCGGTGGGTCCACCCAGCCGATCGCTCCGTCGCTGCGCCGATATACGACGTTGACGCGTCCGGTGCCAGCGTGGACGAACACGACCACCGGGGATCCCGTCATGTCCAGGGCCGTCACGGCCTCGCCGATGGTGCGGCGCTGGAGGGTCTTGGTGCTTTCGGCGACGATCGGCGGATGGGCGTCACCCTCGACGGCGTCCTCGTCGTCCTCCTCCGGCGGGGCAGCGAACACCGCATAGGCGGCCTCGATCGCCGCGTCGTCCCCCGGTCCGGTGGCGTGCTGCTTGAGCTTGTGCTTGTAGCGGCGCAGCCGCGTCTCCAGGCGCTCGGCGGTCTGCTCGAAACTCGCCCGGGCATCGTGGGCGAAGCCGTTGGCCTCGATCGTGAGGCCGGACACGAGGTGCAGCACGCAATCCGTCCGGAAGGCGGTGCCGTCACGCCGGAGCGTGACATGGCCGTTGCAGGAATCGTGCATGTGCGAGTCGAGATATTTGGCCTGGATCGCGGACATCCGCTCCTCGACGCGGCCGCGCAGGCTCTCTCCGAGATCCACGCCGTGGCCAGTGACTCGCAACGATCCCATGCTGCCTCCCCCGTTTCGATGCAGACGGCCGACTTAGAGAGCCGGCTCGGGTTAAGTCAACGGAGCCACTTGCGGTTCAGGCGGTTGCTTAACCCTGGGTTCAGCCGGCCTGTCCGTATACAGGGAGGCTCCCGAGACGTGAGACGACTGCCTGCATGACGATCGACGCCGTGCCTTCCGCCGCACCGACACGCCGCGCCCTGCTGGTCGGCACGCTGGGTGCTGCCGCGGGACTGCTTCCGGCAGTGGCCCGTTCGGCCGAGCCGGACAAAGCGCCCGCGCTGCCTGGCAAGGGCGAGGCCTTCGAGGCGAACACCCTGACCGACTTGGCCCGCGCCCGTGCCGCAGCACCCTATGCGGGGCCGAAGACCGGCGACGTCCCGGCGGTGCTGAAGGCTCTGTCCCGGGAGGCGTACGACGCGATCCACCCGGCGGAGGGCCGCGCGCTCTGGGCCGACCGAAACGTGGGCTACGTTCTGGAGCCGCTCCTGCGCGGATCGATCTTCGAGACGCCGGTGTCGCTGTTCGTCATCGAGAACGGGCTGGTTCAGCCCGTCGCGTACGACAAGACGGCGTTCGTCGCCCCCGGCCTCGATCTGCCGGATCTCGAACCCGACGCCGCCTTCTCGGGCTTCCGCCTCCGGGCCCGGTTCGAGGGTGCGGAGGACGTATCGAGCTTCGCGCTGTTCCAGGGCGCCTCGTTTTTCCGGCTCGTCGCGGAGGGCCAGGATTTCGGCATCAACGCCCGCGCGCTGGCCCTGCGGCCGGCCGATTCCCGCGGGGAGGAGTTCCCGCTCTTTCGGGCCCTGTTCGTGGAGACGCCCGCGCCCGGCCAGCCGGTCGTCGTTCATGCCCTCGCCGATTCCGAGTCGGCGACGGCGGCGTTCAAAATCACGCTCACGCCCGGCCGTGACGTCTCCACGGCGGCGATCGAGGGAACGGTCTTCGCCCGCGCCGACCTCGACCATATCGGGCTCGGCGGCATGCAGGGGAGCTACCTGTTCGGACCCCTCGACCGGAACCGCGTCGACGATCTGCGCGCCGCGGCCTTCTCGGTAGAGGGCTTGGCGATCCACAACGGCTACGGCGAGCCGATCTGGCGGCCCGTTCACAATCCGGAGGCCCTCCAGGTCTCGGCCTTCGTGGATCGCGGTCCGAAAGGGTTCGGCCTCATGCAGCGCGCCCGCGCGTACGATGACTTCGAGGATGACCGGCGTCATTGGGAACAGCGCCCATCCCTGTGGCTGGAGCCGCTGGATGACTGGAACGAGGGTGCCGTCACCCTGCTTGAGATCCCGAGCGATTCCGAGCTGAACGAGAACGTCTTCGCCTATTGGCGACCCAAGGCGAAGCTGGCGAAGGGCGTGGAGATGCGCTTCCAGTGCCGTCAGCATTGGTCCAAGGGCTGGCCGGATCCACTGCCTCCGGAGATCGCACGGGTGCGCGACAGCCGCTGCGGCCATGGCAGCACCGGCAGCCGCCGCCTCTTCGCCGTCGACTTCGAGGGCGACACGCTGTTTCAGCCCGGCGATATCGACGTCGATCTCAGCGCGTCGGCCGGGACGATCACACGCCAGGACCGGTTTCGGTATCCCGAGCGCAAGACGTTGCGGATCCTGTTCGAACTCGATCCCGGCAGCGCCCGCGCGAGCGAGCTGCGCCTCGCCCTCCGGCGCGGCCAAGCCCGGGTCAGCGAGTCGTGGTTGTTCCGCTGGACACCGTGATCCCCGATCCGCCTCAACATCAAGGACCGGCCTGCACCGTGCAATTGGACGAGACGATGACCGTGCCGCCCGCGATCGACGCCGCGCGCGTGGCCGAGGCGAGCCCCGATGACGGAGGCGGCATGCCGCGCGAAGCGCCGCTGGCCATGCCCGTCCAAGATCTGTCGCATTGGGATATGGGCCAGGGCCATCGGCCCGCACGACCCGGCCGTGATCCCTGGCCGGCGCGGATTCTGGTTTTCGGCGGCGCGCTGGCGCTCACCGCCTTCGGCGGCTGGCAGATGGTCGAGACCGTGTCGGTCTCGGGCAATCCGACCGCGCTCCAGCTCGTGCTGGTCGTCCTGTTCTGCCTGACGTTCTCGTGGATCGCGCTCGCCTTCACCAGCGCCGTGCTCGGCTTCGGGATGCTGCTGCGGCGGCCGCGTCCGATGTCGGCTCCGACGGCCCTGACCACGCGGACCGCGGTCCTGATGCCCGTCTACAACGAGGCGACAGCCCGCACCTTCGCGGGTGTCGAGGCCATGCGCGAGGCGGTCGAGGCCACCGGACTGGGAGACCATTTCGACTGGTACGTCCTGTCGGATTCGACCCAGCCCGATGCCTGGATCGCCGAGGAGCGCGCCTTCCTCGAATTGCGCGGCCGCCTGGGTCCCGATGCCCGGCTCTACTACCGCCACCGGGCGAAGAATCACCATCGCAAGGCCGGCAATATCGGCGACTTCGTCACGCGGTGGGGTGGCCACTACGAGCACATGCTCGTGCTGGATGCCGACAGCCTGATGAGCGGATCGGCGATCGTGGCGCTGGCCTACGCCATGGAGGCGGATCCGGATGCCGGTATCATCCAGACCCTGCCGCTGATCATCAACCGCAACACCCTGTTCGCCCGGCTTCAGCAATTCGCGGCCCGGATCTACGGCCCCGTGATCGCGGCCGGGCTTTCCGCGTGGTCGGGGCGGGACGGCAACTACTGGGGGCATAACGCGATCATCCGCACCCGCGCCTTCGCGGAATCCTGTGGCCTGCCGGATCTGCCCGGTAAGCCCCCCTTCGGCGGCCATATCCTGTCGCACGACTTCGTGGAGGCGGCTCTGATCCGCCGATCGGGCTGGGCGGTGTACATGCTCCACCGCCTGCCGGGCTCGTACGAGGAGAGCCCGCCGTCGCTGATCGACGTCGCGGTGCGCGACCGGCGCTGGGCGCAGGGCAACCTCCAGCATGCGCGAGTGATCGGCGCCGCGGGGCTGCATCCCGCGACCCGCCAGCACTTCGCTACCGGCATTGCCGGCTATCTCGCCTCGCCACTCTGGCTGATGCAGCTGGTGGTCGGCATCCTGCTTGTGCTGCAGACCGCCACGGAACGGCCGGACTATTTCGGGGGGGCGGGCTTCTCGCCGGTTTTCCCGCGATTCGATCCGGTCCGCGCGCTCCAGCTGTTCGGCCTGACCATGGCGGTTCTGCTTGCGCCCAAGGTTCTGGGCCTGATCCTGGCCCTCTTGGATGCTCCGGTGCGGCGCGCCTGCGGGGGCGCCGGGCGGCTCATCCTGTCGAGCCTGGTCGAGATCCTGCTCTCCGCGCTGGTGGCGCCGGTGGCGATGGTCATCCAGTCCGGCTCGGTGATCGGTATTCTGCTGGGACGGGACACGGGCTGGAATCCGCAGCGCCGCGACGACGGCTCGATCCCGCTGCGGGACATCGTCCGCCGTCACCGCTGGCACACGGTTCTGGGGCTCGTGGCGGGAATCGCGGCCTTCGCGATCGCGACGTCGCTGTTCCTCTGGATGAGCCCGACGATCCTGGGTCTGGTGCTCGCGATCCCGATTTCCTGGGCGAGCGGACAATTGACCCTGGGCCTGGCGCTCAAGCGCCGGATGCTACTCGCCACGCCCGAAGAGGCATCGCCGCCGGAGATCGCGCTGCGGGCAGCGGCGCTTGCGACCCGCAATGCCGCTCGCGGCTACGACGACACCGATTCCCTCGTGGCGATCCACGCCGATCCCGCCCTTGCGCACGCCCACAGCCGGATGCTTCCGAAGGGACAGCGGCGGCCCCGGGGCGCGATCGACGCCGACCAGACCCTGGCGGCCGCCAAGATCTGCGAGGCCGAGACGGTGGCGGAGGCGCAGCTGTGGCTCTCCCAGAAGGAGCGGATGGCCCTGCTTCACGACCGGGCCCTCGTGGACCGCCTCGTGCGTCTCGAGACCAGCCACGCCTGATCGCGGTTCGCGCCGGGATCTCGGGCGGGGCGTTCGGCGATCACGTCCTCGCGCTGTGCGCAGCCGTCGCGGCACCGGCTCAAGGGCGCGGCCGGGTGTCGAGAGAAGGGGTTAACCATTCGGATCCTAGACTCGGCCATCGTCACTCGGATCCGGTCATGACCCTGCTGTTCGTGTTCCTGCTCCTGCCGCTCGCGCTTGCCATCGTTCTGGCCCGCGGCGAGCCGGTCCGCACCATCAGCTGCCTCGGCGCGATGGGGGTGGGCTGCGTGATCGCCTGCTTGAGCGTGGCCAGCCTCCTCCGCCACCGGGCGCGGCCGACCTGAGAGGAATCGCCGTCCGGCCCGAAGCCGGGAATCGCTTCCCTAGAGGAAGCCCACCGGTCGCGGACCGCCGGTCAAACTCCGCCCGGCCCGCGCAACCAGCTGGGAAAAGGCGAGCGCCGCCGCCGTCGCCTGCGCGCGGGACGGGAAGCTACGCCGCGATTCGAGCACCGGCTCGTCGGTCTCGTTGACGAGAACCCACGACCAAAGCGACCGGCTGTGCTCACGGATCTCGAATTGCACGGGCGCCTGCCTTTCCGGGACATGCGAAGGGAAAGGCTCGCATCAGCCGGTGACATCCCGATGACGACACGGGATGATCGTCACGGCTTTCGAGCCGCCCGTCCGGTTCAGCGAAGTCTTCCACCGGGTTCGGTGCGTCGCCGGCTGGAAACCATGCCGAAGCGCGTGCGGGATCCGGCTGCAGAAGCGGCGGCATGCGAACGGGCCTGACGGACGCCTTGTTTCCGACGGCTTGGGGTTTCAGGCAGACGGCGCATCCCTGCTGCGCTTCCCGCCGGAGTTTCCATGAAAGCCGTCAACGCGCTGATCGCCGATGAGCTCGGTGTCGGAGAGGCGCAGGTTGCCGCCGCCGTCGCGCTCCTCGATGGCGGTGCGACCGTGCCGTTTATCGCGCGCTATCGGAAAGAGAATACGGGCGGCCTCGACGACACGCAGTTGCGCCGGCTCGAAGAACGGCTCTCATATCTGCGCGATCTCAACGACCGGCGCGCCACGATCGTCGCGAGCATCACCGCGCAGGGCAAGATGTCTCCGCCTCTCGCCGCAGCCCTCGAGGCCGCCGATACGAAGGCGCGCCTGGAAGACCTGTATCTGCCGTTCCGACCCAAGCGACGCTCGAAGGCCCACGCCGCCCGGGAGGCCGGCCTCGAACCGTTGGCCGAGCTTCTCCTGCGCCGGCCCGATAACGCGCCCGAGACGGTGGCGGCGCGCTACCTGTCGGACGCCCATGGCATCACCGATGTCGACGCCGCACTGGACGGTGCCCGTGCGATCCTGATCGAGCGCTTCGCCGAGGACGCCGACCTCGTCGGGCGCCTGCGCACGGATTACTGGCGGGGCGGCCAGCTCGTCTCCCAGGTCCGGAAGGGCAAGGCGAACGAGGGCGCGAAATTTTCGGATTACTTCGCCTGGAGCGAGCGGCTGGAGCGGATGCCCTCTCACCGCATCCTGGCGATCTTCCGCGGCGAACGGGAGGAGATTCTCGAGGTCGGCTTCACCGCGGAGGGTGAGGATTCCGCGCCCGGGATTCCCGGACCGTTCGAAACCGCGATCTGCCGCCGCTTCGACATCGCCCTGCGGGGCCGCCCCGGCGATTCCTGGCTCGTCGAAACCGTCCGCGCGGCTTGGCGGACGAAGATCCGGGTGGGCATCAAGCAGGATCTGCGCAACCACCTGTTCGAGCGGGCCGAGGATGAGGCCGTGACGGTCTTCGCGGGAAACCTGAAGGACCTGCTCCTGGCCGCTCCGGCGGGCGGCCGCACCACGATGGGGCTCGATCCCGGCTATCGGAACGGCGTGAAGGTGGCGGTGGCGGATCGCACCGGCCGCGTCGTCGCGGTGGAGACCACCTATCCGCACGAGCCCCAGCGCCGCTGGCGCGAAGCGGTGGCGGCGTTGGGGCGCCTGTGCCGCCTTCACAACGTAGAGCTTCTGGCCATCGGCAACGGCACGGCCTCCCGCGAAACCGAACGCCTCGCCGCGGAGATCATCGCGTCGAACCCGGATCTTCCGCTCGCGAAAGTCATGGTCTCCGAGGCCGGCGCCTCGGTCTATTCGGCCTCGGAGATCGCCGCGCGGGAATTGCCCGATCTCGACGTGTCCCATCGCGGCGCCGCGTCGATCGCCCGGCGCCTTCAGGATCCCCTGGCCGAACTGGTCAAGATCGATCCGAAGTCCATCGGCGTCGGGCAGTACCAGCACGACGTGAGCGAGGCGAAGCTGTCGCGCTCGCTCTCCGCGGTGGTGGAGGATGCGGTCAACGCCGTCGGGGTGGACGTCAACACGGCCTCCCCGGCCCTGCTGGCGCAGGTTTCCGGCCTCGGCGGCGCGATGGCGGCGCGGATCGTCGCCCATCGCGACGCCCAGGGCCCGTTCCGGACGCGCACGGCGCTGAAGAAGGTCCCGGGGCTCGGCCCGAAGACCTTCGAGCTCGCCGCCGGCTTCCTCCGCATCCAGGGCGGCGACGACCCGCTCGACGGGTCGGGCGTCCACCCGGAAGCCTATCCGGTGGTCCGCCGCATCCTCCAGGCGACGAAGAGCGACATCCACGTCCTGCTCGGCAATGCCGCCCTCCTTGGCCGCTTGGCGCCGGAGCCGTTCGTCGACGCGCGTTTCGGCCTGCCGACGGTCCGCGACATCATCGCCGAGCTCGAGAAGCCGGGGCGCGATCCGCGGCCGGCCTTTAAGACGGCGCGCTTCCAGGAGGGTGTCGAGACGATCGGGGATCTCAAGCCCGGCATGCAGCTGGAGGGCGTCGTGACCAACGTGGCCGCGTTCGGTGCCTTCGTCGATATCGGCGTTCATCAGGACGGGCTCGTCCACATCTCGGCGATGGCGCGGCGCCGGATCGCGTCGCCGACGGAGATCGTCCGGATCGGCGAGGTCGTTCGGGTGCTGGTCCTCGGGGTCGATGTGCCGCGCAAGCGCATCGCATTGTCGATGCGGCTCGACGATCCGATCGACCCGGCTCAGCCCGCCCGACGCGGGGGCGAATCGAAGATCGACGCGCCGCGAACCCGGCCGAACGCCACCGCGGAATCCGCGCCGACCGGACCGCTCGCGGAAGCGCTCCGTCGCGCCGCCGCATCGGCGCGGCGCAGCTGACCATCGCGAGACACGCGGCAGCCGCCGGCGCGGAACGGGAAGCGCCTCGGCTGACGTCCTGCATGCGCCCCGTTATGGTTAGCGCTTCGTAAACCTCCCTCCGGCCACAGATCGGGGATCGTGCCGCCCTGTGCGATCCCTGTGGCCGGATACCGGCGGCCGCATCGCAGCGGCGGCTCCCCTTCTCGGAGGCTGTGATGCAAGCGCGTGCTGCGGGGATCGACAATCCGAGCCCGATGATCGGCCCGGCACGCCTCATCAGAGCCGCCTTCGAAGCTTCGGACATGGCCGCGCTGGCCCAGGAGATCCTCGCCAGATCGCCCGATGGCGTCATCGACGCCGGGGCGGCGATGGATTTGGCGACGATCCTGTTGCTGATGCACCGCACCGACGAGGCGCTGCAGCTCCAGACCGACATCCTTCAGGGCCAACGGCTCTTCTCGCTGCGTTCGAACCCGGATCAGGCGCGGGTCCGTGTGCTCATCCTCGTCACGGCCGGCGATCTCATGGCCAACACGCCGATCGATTTTCTGCTGAACGACCACGATTTCAGCCTCACCTATTTCTTCCTCTGCCCCGGCGAAGACATGCCGCGCGACCTGCCGGAGCACGATGTGCTGATCACGGGCATCGCGTATTCGAGTGGCGCCGAGCCGCTTTTGGAAGCCGTCGCGGCAGCCGCCGAAGGGTGGTCGCGGCCGATCGTCAATCACCCGCGCGCGGTTCTGAAGACGTCCCGGCACGGGATCGCGGATGCGCTCCGCGGCGCCGAGGGGATCTTGGCGCCTGCCGTCGCCCTCCTGGACCGGGCGGCGCTGAGCGCCTCGGCGTCCCGCCTTCCCGAGGGCCTGGACTATCCGGTGCTGGTGCGCCCCCTGGATACCCATGCCGGCAACGACCTCCAGAAGGTCGATCGGGCCGAGGATCTGACGCGCTACCTCGATCACGCGACCACGGAGCGATTCTACGTCACGCAGTTCTGCGACTATCGTGGCCCCGATGGACTATTCCGAAAGCTCCGGGTCGTTCTGATCGACGGTGTCCCGTTCCTGTGTCACCTGGCCATCCGCGACCACTGGATGATTCATTACCTCAACGCCGGAATGCTCGAGGATGCCGAGAAGCGGACGGCGGAGGCCACCGCCATGGCCACGTTCGACGCCGCGTTCGCGCAGCGCCATCGCGCCGCGTTCGCCGAGATCCACCGAAGGATCGGGCTCGATTACCTGATCCTCGATTGCGCGGAGAGCTCGGATGGCCGGCTGCTGATCTTCGAGGCGGATACCGGGATGGTCGTCCACGACATGGATCCCGTGGACCTGTTTCCCTACAAGCTGCCGCAGATGCGCAGGGTGTTCTCCGCATTCCAGCAGGCCGTCCGCGGGCGCGCTCAGACGCGACCCGCCTAGGACGCGCACGGTCGGGCATTCACGCCCTTTCCGAAGGGGGCGGGCCCCGATCCAGGCCTTGCGGGAGTTCGAACGGCGGACAGGGCCGCCCTGTCACCAGGGGATGCGGCCGAAGCGGTCGATCAGCCGCTGATACTCGGCGTCGCTCTCGACTTTCGACGTCCCGCCCTGTCCGACATCCGAGGTTCCGGAGCCGGGATGCACCAGACGGCACACCAGCGGCAGGATGAAGCCGTGGCGCACGAGGTGCGTGTTGGGGCCGCCGAACCGAAGCACGTTGGCGAGCCACGGGCGGACCGGAACGGCGTTCTCGAGAGTGCCGGGCGCCGTCGCCTCGACGAGGTGGGCGCGGCGCAGGCCGGTCTCGGCGAGGCGGCCGAGCCATTCGTTGTCGTAATGCCATTTTGAGGCGGGGTTGATCGCGCCGACCTGCGCGAAGGTGGACCGACGCATCAGCCAGCCCGACGGCGTCGGGAAGTCGTTGATCCGGACGACCTCGCCGGCCTCGTCCGTCTCGACCTGGGTCGAGGAGACGAAATCGAAGCTGTCCAGGGTCCGAAGCGCGAAACCGAGATAGGGCGGCAGCCAATGGTCGTCGTCCTCCAGGAAGCCGACGAAGTCCCAGCTTTCATCGACGGCCCGGATGGCCGCGTTCAGGGCGGGAATCTGCCCCTTGCGCTCGCCGCGCACGAAGGTGATCTGCGGATGCGCGGCGAGCCGCGCCGGGATCTCGGTCTCGGGGTCGGTCCCGACGAAGAAATGGATCGTCGCCGGCCTGTCGAGTTCCTGGCTGTTCGCGCTCTCGACCGCGTGTTCCAGAAAGTACTGGCCGGATTTGCCGGCCAGAGTCGAAGGTTTCATCCGGGACGGCGTGATGATCGCAATCCGCATTCCCACGCCTCATCGTTTGGAGCGCAGCTCGCGGAAGCGCGGCGCGCAGTTGCGTCGCGGCCGATCGGATTGCCGGCCGTCACTCAGAGCTTGAAGGACTGTTCGCCGATATGTCCGAGTTCCTTGCTCAGATACGGATCGCACCAGATCCGGTAGCCGGCTGCACGGACTCGGTCGCTGAAGTCGAAGTCCTCGCCGATGTTCACCCCGGCCTCCTCATCGACGCGGAACCGGAAATACGGCCGCTTGAGGCTTTCGAAGACGGTCGATTTGATCAGCAGGAAGCCGGTGGGGATTCGAGCCATCTCCAGCAGGCCCTTGGGGGCGTCGGCCGGCTGCTCCGGCAGGATTTCGCCGAGGAAATGGAAGGGCGCCGTGCGCCGGGAATAGGTCGCGCCGATGATGTCGACCTGCCGCACCAGCAGTTTGAGCAGGGCGTCCTTCGGGAAGGTCATGTCGCTGTCGATGAACAGGACGTATTCCGCATTGTGTTTCTGCGCGTATTCCAGGCCCAGGTTTCGCGCGTCGGCGACGATCGATGATTTCCCGACCACGATCGACATCGGCATCTCGCCGAGGGAATGCATCATGGATCCGAGGCTGACGGCGAAATCCGCGTGGACCATGGTCCCGCAGGGGATCGCGATCGCCACATGGGGAAATTTCGTCGGCGCGGAGGGGGCCGGGTCGCCAACATCACCGGACGCTTGAGCGATCACAGTTGAGCTCCGTACTAGGGTGTGCCCCATTTCCCTTCGCCTGCCACGCCGGATCGAGACCGGCCGGGCAGGCACCACAGAATTGGCGAGCGCCGTCGGTTATGGCCGCGGATGGTTAATGGATCTTGAACGGCGCCGTCTTCCATCAATACTTAATGGATTTCGATGGCGATTCATTAAGGATCACTTCGGTCGACTTGAGTGTCGACAATCGGATTAACCCCCACGAAACATCTGGAGCGCGATTACTGGCGTGCCCGAGAAACGGGCGCATCAAATCAGAAAGATACGACCCATGTCCTCCATCACCCTGTCGGCCGCCACGCGTCAGAACCTGCTCTCCCTGCAGGATACCGCCCAGCTGATGGCGACCACGCAGAACCGCCTCGCCACCGGCAAGACGGTCAACTCCGCCCTCGACAACCCGACCAACTTCTTCACCTCCCAGTCCCTCGACGCCCGGTCCTCGAGCCTGAACACCCTGCTCGACGGCATCTCCAACGGCGTCCAGTCGATCCAGGCCGCCAACCAGGGCATCACCTCGATCCAGAAGCTGGTCGATCAGGCCAAGTCCATCGCCAACCAGGCCCTCTCGACCCAGCTCTCCACCACCGGAACCGCCGCCAACGCCTACAGCGCCAGCACCGCCTCTCAGACGGTGCTCCTGACCATCAACGGCACCTCCGTGTCGGCCAACGTCGCCGCCTCGTCGAGCATCAGCGCCACCGTCGCGGCCCTGAACTCGGCGGTCAGCTCGGCGTCGACCTCGTCCAGCGGCTCGTTCGGCGCAGGCGCGATCTTCTCGATCGACAGCACCGGCACGAAGATCGTCCTGAACGCCCAGGCCGACGTGGAGTTTCAGAACTCCGGCAGCCAGACGGCGCTCGGCTTCACCGCGTCGAGCACCACCGCCTCGACCTACGGCACCGCCGCCACCACCGTCGTCTCCAGCGACCTCTCGGTCTCCGGCGTGTCGCAGCGCGCTTCTCTGGCGAGCCAGTACAACAACCTGCTCAACCAGATCACGCAGCTCGCCGGCGATGCCAGCTACAACGGCGTCAACCTCATTGCCGGCAAGGGCAATGACATGAACATCAAGTTCAACGACACCGGCAGCTCGACTCTGAACGTCGCCTCGGTGGATGCCACGGCCAGCGGCCTGGGCCTGTCGTCGATCACCAACTCGAACAGCACGGCCAGCCAGAACGGCCTCGGCAACTTCCTGTTGAACTCGGACGTCAACAAGACCCTGTCGACCCTCACGAGCGCCGGCAACGCGCTGAGCTCCGCGGCGAGCGCGCTCGGCTCGAACCTGTCGGTCGTGCAGAACCGCCAGGACTTCTCCAAGCAGCTGATCAACGTGCTGCAGACCGGCTCGGCCAACCTGACCAACGCCGATCTGAACCAGGAAGCGGCCAATTCCCAGGCGCTGTCGACCCGGCAGTCGATGGGCATCTCCGCCCTGTCCCTGGCCAACTCCGCGCAGCAGGGCGTCCTCCAGCTCCTGCGCTAACCGGCACGCGGTTCGAAACGACGGCCGGCCAGGGTTCCTGGCCGGCCGTTTTCGTTTGGGCGCGATCAAATAAATTGACCGGACGGACGAGATGCGGATCCGCTCCGTCCGCTCTCGCAACGGCCAACCGCCCATCGAGCCCGGACCCGGCATGTCCGCGGCTTCGGCCGCAATCCACATCGCGATCCCGCGATCCCGCACGGTCCCGGTTGCACCTGCCATCGCCATCCGCTCCAGGTGGCGAAGGTCTCCGTCGGCCCGTGCACGGCACCCTGAACCCGGCGCTCGCACAGCATCGAAGCCGACGGACCGATCGGCGTGATCCAAAGCGCGATACGCCCGCAGGCTTGCCAAGCTTGACCATATGCGCCAGCCTCTACGCAGTTCATACGGATCGATCCGAGCCGGAGCGCCGATGCTGGTGAATCACGAGCGCCGCCTTCTCATCCGAGCAGCCGAGACTGTGGGACACCGGATTGCGGTCTGCAGACAGGCGAACGCGTCCTGGCCCGGCGACCACAGCCGGCTCCTCGCGCTCGAAAGCACCGGTCATCTCCGACGGGTCGACCATTGCGGAGATTCGGAGGGTACGGTCGCCGTCTGGCAGATCACCCCAGCCGGACTGGTCCAGCTTCAGATGCTGACGTCGGGAGCTCACTGATGGCGTCCATCAAGATCCGTGCAACCGATGACGGAACCTTCGTGGTCTATCGGAATGGCGCGGTCGTGGCCTCTGGTCTGACCCGCTGGCAGGCCGAGCGCTGCGCCACAGTGCTCGGCTGGATCGCGCAGGGTCATTGAGGACGCAGCCACAGCCCTTCGCCGCCCCCGCCTCTGCACGGATTCTGTCGGCCCGGGCGCCCTCCGCAATCGGCGAAATCTATTCCAAGCGAAATCGGCGCCTGATCCGGGCCTTCCCGCTGCGATGTCGTCGATGGCCTCGAACGCGCGCATCGCGTGCGGACGTTGACCGATCGGACATCTCTGTGCGGCCGTTCATCCGGGAGGCTCGGACGCCCGTCGCTGGCCATGCTGCACGACGTCTTCAGACGCAACGATCGGCGCGCGACGGGCAAGATCGTCGGGAAGATCAGCGAATCTCGGAGTTCTTCGGGTAACGAATTTTTAATCCTCACGGCAGGATCATCCTGCCATGGCCCGGCACATGATCCAGGCCACGTCGATCGGGCGAGGCTCCGATGATCGTGTTGATTGCGGCGGCGATCGCCGGTGGACTCGCGACGGCGGCGATTCTCGCGCCGGTCAGCGGTCTGGCCGCGCTGATCCTCGTGCCCCTCGCGGCCAGTGCGTCGGCCATTTTCGCGGGCATCTCCATCGCGTGGCGCGGCGCTCACGAGGATACCGATCGTCACGGCAGCCGGGCACGGTCCGATGGGATGGCGGTCGCGCCGGTGCGTATCCATCGCTGACGGTCGACTTGATCGTCGCGCCGCTGCGGGGTCGCGCGCCGGGCCGCAGCCTGCCCGCGAGATCGGCACCATTGCCAGGATCGGGGACCAAAGCCCATTCTGCTCGGGATGAGGCCACCCGTTCCCCTCTCCGCGATCCGGATCTTTGAGGCCGCTGCCCGGCGACGCTCGTTCAAAGCCGCAGCCGGCGAATTGAACCTGTCCCCGAGCGCGGTCAGTCACGCCCTCCGCAAGATGGAGGAAGCCCTGGGCGTCGTTCTGTTCGAGCGCGTCGGGCAGGGCATCGTGCCGACGCCGGCCGGTGAGGCGTTGTGCGATCATGTCGGGCGCGCCTTCGCGGAGCTCAACCGCGGCTTCGACCTCGTGGCGAATCGCGGGCCGCAGCTGCTCAGGCTGCACTGCGCGCCGAGCTTCGCCGCGCAGTGGCTCGCCCCGCGCCTCGCCCGGTTCCTCAGCGCCCATCCGGGCTTCGAGGTCCGCCTCGCCGCCGGCATGGATTACGCCCGCTTCATCACCGACGAATTCGACGCCGACATCGTCTACGGACCGCCCCGCGGGGAAGGTCTGCTGCGCATGCCGCTGGGCCCGGAGACGGTGACGCCGCTCTGCGATCCCGCGCGGGCCGCCCGGATCCGCGAGCCGGCCGACCTCCTGGCGCATACCCTGATCCAAAGCGACAACAAGCAGGTGCGCTGGACGCACTGGTTCGAGCGGAATCAGCTTGCCGCGCAGCCGAACGCGGGCATCCGCTTCGATCGGAGCTTCCTGGCCCTGGCTGCCGCCGCCGACGGGCTCGGTGTCGCCCTGGAATCCACCCGCCTCGCCGAGCGCGAGGTCGCGGCCGGCCGCCTCGTCGCGCCGCTGGCCGGACGGTCTCAGGACATCAGCTACGTCGGTCACCATTTCGTCTGCCCCGCCGATGTGCGCCGGCGCGCGCCGCTGCGGGTCTTCGCGCGGTGGCTGGCCGAGGAACTCGGGATCACGCTGAGTCCCGACCTCGCCTGACGCGGCGACAGGTGACTGGGATTCACCTGCGCGTGCAAATTCCGCGTTTGTCGCGGAGGCAGCGCGTCGGCACTCTCGTCGCAACAAAACAGGCGGGAGGAGACGACGCCGCAGGCCGCTCGATCCAAGGGCTCGGTATCTGGAATCGCAGCCGCCGGCCGGACGCCCCTTCCGTCGCGACGACAGGTCTGATCCCGCGCTGTCGCGGGTCGCCGGGAGGGATCCATGCTGTTGAACGACCGGGTGTGCGTCATCACTGGGGCGGCCTCCGCCCGCGGCATCGGCAAAGCCACTGCGCGGCTCTTCGCAAGCCACGGCGCCCGCGTCGCCGTTCTCGACCTCGATGCGGGCCAGGCCGAGGCTGCCGCCCGCGACATCGGCCCGGGCCATATCGGCCTCGCCTGCAACGTCACCGACCGGGCGGCCTGCTCGACGGCGGCGGAGGAGATCATCGGCCGCCTCGGGCGCATCGACGTGCTGGTCAACAATGCCGGCATCACCCAGCCCCTGAAGATCATGGAGATCGGGCCGGAGAACTACGACGCGGTCACCGACGTGAACCTGCGCGGTACGCTCTACATGAGCCAGGCCGTGATCCCGGCGATGCGCGGCCAGGGCTCCGGCGCGATCGTGTGCATGTCGTCGGTCTCGGCCCAGCGGGGCGGCGGCATCTTCGGCGGCCCGCATTACAGCGCCGCCAAGGGCGGTGTGCTGGGCCTCGCCAAGGCCATGGCCCGGGAGCTGGGTCCGGACGGCGTGCGGGTGAACTCGGTAACCCCCGGCCTGATCCAGACCGACATCACCGGCGGCAAGCTCACGCCCGAGCTCAAGGTCGAGATCGCCAAGGGCATCCCGCTGGGGCGCCTCGGCGTGGCGGACGACGTCGCCAATGCCTGCCTGTTCCTCGCCTCCGACCTGTCCACGTACATCACCGGCGCGGTGATCGACGTGAACGGCGGCATGCTGATCCACTGAGGAGGTCGCCATGGCGATCGACGTCCCGACCGAGCGGCCGCGCGCCGGCTCCAACGTGCCGCTGAGCGAGCGCGCCTACCGCATCCGCCGCCACGCCCTGCGCATGGGCGAGGTCCAGGGCCAGGGCTACATCGCCCAGGCGCTCGGCATCGCCGACGTGCTGGCGGTGAGCTACTTCCACGCGCTGACCTACCGGCCCGAGGATCCCGAATGGGAAGGCCGCGACCGCTTCCTGCTGTCGATCGGCCACTACGCCATCGCCCTCTACGCCGCCCTGATCGAGGCGGAGATCCTCCCCGAGGACGAGCTGACGAGCTACGGCGGCGACGACAGCCGCCTGCCGATGTCCGGCATGGCCGCCTACACGCCCGGCATGGAGATCACCGGCGGGTCGCTGGGCCACGGGCTCGGCATCGCGGTCGGCATGGCGCTGGGGCTGAAGCGGAAGAACTCGAACAGCTTCATCTACAACCTGTTCTCCGACGGCGAACTCGACGAGGGCTCGACCTGGGAGGCGGCGATGTCGGCCGGCTCGTTCAAGCTCGACAACCTGATCGGCCTCGTGGACGTGAACGGCATGCAGGCGGACGGCGCCTCGCACGGGGTGCTCGATTTCGAGCCGCTGGCGCCGAAGTTCGAGGCCTTCAACTGGTTCGTGCAGCGGGTCGACGGCAACGACATCGACGCGCTGGTCCGGGCCTTCGACGCCGCGCGCCACCATCCGGGCCCGCAGCCCCGGATCATCATCTGCGACACCCGCATGGCGAAGGGCGTGCCGTTCCTCGAGGCGCGCGAGCGCAACCACTTCATGCGGGTCGAGCCGGACGAGTGGCAGCGGGCCCTGGCGATCCTGGATGAAGGGAGGGTGCGGTGAGACGCTCCAAATACGAGAAGCCCGCCCCCCGCACCGGCGGCGGCGCCAAGACCTCGGCGATGATCGCCTCGCTCGCCGCCCCCGGACAGCGCACGAAGGCCGCGCCCTTCGGCCACGCCCTGGTCGAGCTCGCCGAGACCCGGCCCGACATCGTCGGCCTGTCGGCGGACCTGTCGAAATACACGGACCTGCACATCTTCGCGCAGGCCCATCCCGAGCGGTTCTACCAGATGGGGATGGCCGAGCAGCTCCTCATGAGCGCCGCCGCGGGCTTGGCTCGTGAGGGGTTCACGCCCTTCGCCACCACCTACGCGGTCTTCGCGGCGCGGCGCGCCTACGACTTCATCTGCCTTGCGATCGCGGAGGAGAATCTCGACGTCAAGATCGCCTGCGCCCTGCCCGGCCTGACCACCGGCTACGGCCCGAGCCACCAGGCGACGGAGGATCTCGCGATCTTCCGCGGGATGCCGAACCTCACGATCATCGACCCCTGCGACGCCCACGAGACCGAGCAGGTCGTCCCCGCCATGGCGGCCCATAAGGGGCCGGTCTACCTGCGGCTCCTGCGCGGGAACGTGCCCCTGGTGCTCGACGAGTACGGCTACCGGTTCGAGTTGGGGAAGGCCAAGACGATCCGCGACGGCCGCGACGTCCTGGTGATTGCATCGGGCCTGATGACCATGCGCGCCCTGGAGGTCGCCGAGGCCCTGCGCGACGACCGGGTCGACGTGGCGGTGCTCCACGTGCCGACGATCAAGCCTCTCGACACGGCGACGATCCTGCACGAAGCCGGGCGCGGCGGCCGGCTCGTGGTGGTGGCCGAGAACCACAGCGTGATCGGCGGCCTCGGCGAGGCGGTGGCCGGTCTCCTGATGCGCAACGGCGTGATGCCGGGCCGCGGCTTCCGCCAGATCGGCCTGCCGGACGAATTCCTCGATGCCGGCGCCTTGCCGACGCTCCACGACCGCTACGGCATTTCGGCCGCCGCGATGGCGCGGAGCATCCGCGCATGGCTCTGACCCGCATCGCCCTCGTCGGCCTCGGCGCCATGGGCCTGCCGATGGCGACCAACCTGGTCGCGGCAGGTTTCGCGGTCCGCGGCTACGATCTGCGGCCCGAGAGCCGCGCGGCCTTCGCGGCGGCCGGCGGAGTTGCGGCCGAAACGCCGGCCGCTGTCGCCCAGGGCGCCGACGCGCTCCTCCTCATGGTGGTGAACGCCGCGCAGGCCGAGGACGTGCTGTTCGCCCAGGGCGCCCTCGACGCAATGAAACCGGACGGCATCGTGGTCCTGATGGCCACCTGTCCGCCGAAAGCGGTGGAGCACCTCGTCGAGCGCGTGGCGGCGACCGGCCGCCGCTTCGTCGACGCGCCAGTCTCGGGCGGCGTCGTCGGCGCGCAAGCCGGCACGCTCACGATCATGGCGGCGGCGCCCGCGGAGACGCTGGCCGCGCTGAGACCGGTGCTGGAGGCCCTGGGCGACCGGATCTTCCATGTCGGCGAGCGGCCCGGACAGGGCGCCACCGTCAAGGCCGTCAACCAACTCCTGTGCGGCGTGCACATCGCCGCCGCCGCCGAGGCGCTGGCCCTCGCCGGGCGCGTCGGCGTCGACCGCGCCGTGGTCCTCGAGATCCTCACGGGCTCCTCCGCCGCGAGCTGGATGCTGCGGGACCGCGGCCCCCGGATGCTGGAGGACGAACCGCGGGTCACCAGCGCGGTCGACATCTTCGTGAAGGACCTCGGCATCGTGCTGGAGGCCGGCCGCGGCGCCGGGGCGGCGCTGCCGCTCGCGGCGCTCGCCCATCAGCTCTTCGTCTCGACCTCCGGGCGCGGCGACGGCGCCGCCGACGACAGCCAGGTGATCCGCGCCTACCGCCTGCTCAACGGCGACGGCGCCTGACGCGCCGCGCAGGGCGCGCGACGACGGCGCCGGGTCCGCACCCGCCGCCCCGGACAGCAATGCGGGTCGCACGCTCCACCGACGGTCAACGGCGGGGATCGGGCGGCCTGGACCACCCAGGGAGTGAAACCATGCGCGACACCCGTCTCAGTCGCCGCAGCCTGCTCGTGGGCGCGGCCGCACTACCGGCCTTCGGCATCCTCACCCGGCGCGGGCAGGCTGCCGAGTTCACCTACAAGCTCGCCAGCGGCCAGGACCCGACCCATCCGGTCAACATCCGGGCCCAGGAGGCCCTCGACCGGATCCGCGAGGCCACCAACGGCCGCCTGGAGATCAAGCTGTTCCCCGCCAACCAGCTCGGCTCGGACACCGACCTGCTGGCGCAGGTCCGCAACGGCAGCGTCGAGTTCTTCAACCTCGCGACCTCGATCCTCGCCACCTTCGTGCCCGCCGCGAGCCTGCCCAACACCGGCTTCGCTTTCAAGGATTACGACGCCGTCTGGTCGGCGATGGACGGAGGCCTCGGCACCTATGTCCGGTCCGAGATCGCCAAGACGCCGATCCTGACCGTGTCGAAGGTCTGGGATAACGGATTCCGGCAGATCACCTCCTCGACCCGCGAGATCCGGACGCCGGAGGATCTGAAGGGCTTCAAGATCCGCGTCCCGCCCGCGCCGATGCTCACCTCGCTGTTCAAGGCCTTCGACGCCGGCGCGGCGCCGATCAACTTCAACGAGCTGTACTCCTCGCTCCAGACCAAGGTGGTCGAGGGCCAGGAGAACCCGCTCGCCATCACGGCCACGACCCGGCTGTACGAGGTGCAGAAATCCTGCAGCCTGACCGGCCATGTCTGGGACGGCTACTGGATCCTCGGCAACAAGCGGGCGTGGCAGCGCCTGCCCGAGGATCTGCGCACCATCGTCTCGCGGGAACTCGACCGGTCGGCCGACGCCCAGCGGGCCGACGTCGCCAAGCTCAGCGTCTCCCTCCGGGAGAGCCTGGCCGCGAAGGGCATCACCTTCATCGACGTCGACCGCGCGCAATTCCGCGCGGCCCTGGGGCGGACGAGCTTCTACAAGGACTGGAAAACCAAGTACGGCGACGTGGCGTGGTCGCATCTTGAGGACGTGTCGGGCAAACTGACCTGACGCGCTTTCCGCCGGATCGGGTAACGGTATCGGAGAACGAAGGCGCGCCGAGACGCACCACAAGAAACACGCGAAGACGCACTCGGAGACGTTCCCGCCGGCAGCGGCATCGGGAGCGGTTCCGACGGGAGGGCGCCATGCAGATCGATATTGCGGCTGTCGAGACGACGGCAGGGGTAGAGTTGTCCGGTCCGCCCCTGCGCGCCGGAAGCTGGCTGCGCCGGCTCGATGCCGGGCTCGGCTATCTCGTGGAGATCCCCGCGGCGCTGCTCGTCCTGGCCGAGATCGCGGTGCTGCTCGGCGGCGTGGTGAGTCGCTACGTGTTCCGCGAACCCCTCGTCTGGTCGGACGAACTCGCCTCGATCCTGTTCCTGTGGCTCGCCATGCTGGGCGCCGTGGTCGCCTTCCGGCGCGCCGAGCACATGCGCATGACCGCCTTCGTGGCGATGAGCGGCCCGCGCCTGCGCGCCTTCCTGGAGACGGTGGCGCTGGTGGCCGGCCTGATCTTCGTGGCCCTGCTGCTGGAACCGGCCTTCGAGTTCGCCAGCGAGGAGACCTTCGTCCAGACGCCGGCGCTGGAGCTGAACAACGCGTGGCGCGCCGCCGCCCTGCCGATCGGCCTCGGCCTCATGCTCGTGGTCGCGGTGATCCGCCTCCTGGAATCCGCCGATTGGCGGCTGACCGCGGGGGCGCTCGTGCTGGGCGGCGGAGTCGCCGCCGGCCTCTTGGCGCTTCAACCCTGGCTGAGGGACCTCGGCAATCTCAACCTGCTGCTGTTCTTCGTCCTCGGCGTCGGCGCCCTGGTCTTCTCGGGGGTGCCGATCGCCTTCGCGTTCGGCCTCTCGACCTTCGCCTACATCACGCTCACCACCGACGCGCCCTCCATGGTGGTGGTCGGCCGCATGGACGAGGGCATGAGCCACCTGATCCTGCTCGCGGTGCCACTCTTCGTCTTCCTCGGCCTCCTGATCGAGATGACCGGCATGGCTCGCGCCATGGTGGGGTTCCTGGCCTCGCTGCTCGGCCACGTCCGCGGCGGCCTGCACTACGTGCTGGTCGGGGCGATGTACCTCGTCTCGGGCATCTCCGGCTCGAAGGCCGCCGACATGGCGGCGGTGGCGCCCGTGCTGTTCCCGGAGATGAAGGCCCGCGGCGCCAAGGAGGGTGACCTCGTGGCCCTTCTCGCCACCACGGGCGCACAGACCGAGACGATCCCGCCCTCGATCGTGCTGATCACCATAGGCTCGGTCACCGGCGTATCGATCACCGCCCTGTTCACCGGCGGCCTCCTGCCGGGCCTCGTCCTCGCCGTGACTTTGTGCGCGCTGGTCTGGTGGCGCTACCGCCGGGAGGACCTGAGCCACGTCGCCCGGCCGTCCGGGCGGATCATCGGTCGCGCCTTCCTGGTGGCGATCCCGGCCCTGGCGCTGCCCTTCGTGATCCGCTTCGCCGTGGTCGAGGGCATCGCCACCGCCACGGAGGTTTCGACCATCGGGATCGTCTACGCGGCGCTGGCGGGCCTGCTGATCTACCGCCAGTTCGACTGGCGGCGGCTCTACCCGATGCTGGTGACCACCGCGACCCTGTCGGGGGCGATCCTGCTGATCATCGGGGCGGCCACCGGCATGGCCTGGGCGCTGACGCAGTCGGGCTTCTCGCAGACGCTCGCCGAGGTGATGAAGAGTCTGCCCGGCGGAGCCCTCGGCTTCCTGTTCGTCTCGGCCGTCGCCTTCATCATCCTGGGCTCGGTGCTGGAGGGCATCCCGGCCATCGTCCTCTTCGGGCCGCTGCTGTTCCCGATCGCACGGGCGGTGGGCGTCCACGAGGTCCACTACGCCATGGTGGTGATCCTCGCGATGGGCATCGGCCTGTTCGCCCCGCCCTTCGGCGTCGGCTACTACGCGGCCTGCGCGATCAGCCGGATCCACCCCGATGCCGGGATGCGCCCGATCGTCGGCTACATCGTGGCCCTGCTGATCGGCCTCCTCGCCATCATCCTCGTCCCCTGGTTCTCGATCGGCTTCCTCTGAAGGCGCCTGCGCGAACCTGAAGGCTCTGCGCCCCGGCGGATGCCGGATCGGCGCGGGACGGCGGGTCAGAACACTGAGTGAGATCCATCCCGGGCCGCCGCGGTGCCGCCCGGGCGGCCTTCGCGCGCCGAAAATTCGCACCGCCCGAGCCAGACCCATGCCCGACACGCCCGATGCCCTGCTCACGGCCCGGATGGCCGACGCAATCCGCTTCCTCGCCCTCGACGCCATCGAGCGGGCTGGGGACGGGCATCCCGGCGCGCCCCTCGGCTGCGCCGAGATCGCCGTGGCGCTGTTCACCCGCCATCTGCGCTGCAACCCCGCCGACCCGGTCTGGCCCGACCGCGACCGCTTCGTCCTCTCGAACGGCCACGGCTCCATGCTGCTCTACGCGGCCCTCCATCTCGCCGGCTATGAAGGCCTGCCGATGGAGCAGATCCGGCGGTTCCGCGAGCTCGGCGCCCACACCCACGGCCATCCGGAAATCGCCCCGGAACTCGGGATCGAGGCGACCACCGGCCCGCTCGGACAGGGCATCGCCAACGCCGTCGGAATGGCGGTGGCCGAGGCCAGGCTCGCGGCGACCTTCGGCTCCGATCTGGTGGATCACCGCACCTACGCCCTGGTGGGCGACGGCTGCCTGCAGGAAGGCATCGCCCACGAGGTGATCTCGCTGGCCGGCCATCTGCGCCTGGGAAAGCTCACCTTCCTGTGGGACGACAACCGCATCACCGACGACGGCGCCACCGACCTGTCCATCTCGGAGGACGTCCGCGCGCGCTTCCGCGCCGCCGACTGGCAGGTGATCGACGCCGATGGGCACGACGTCGAGGCGGTCTCGGCGGCGATCCGGCTCGCCCAGGGCGACCCGCGCCCGACCCTGATCGCCTGCCGCACCGTGATCGGGCGGGGCCTGCCGCGCCTCGAGGGCCAGCGCGGCGCCCATGGCGGGCGCGTGCTCGCCAGCGACTGCGCCGAGGCGCGGGCTGCCCGGGGGTGGGATCACCCGCCCTTCACCGTGCCCGACGATGTCGCCGCGGCGTGGCAGGCCGGCGTTTCCGGCCGCAACCGCGACGGCTACACCACCTGGACGAGGCGCCGGGACGCCCTGCCGGCCGAGGTGCGGGCGGAATTCGACCGAGTTTCCGACGCCCGCCTTCCTGAGGTCTGGCATGCGCCGCTCCGCGGGCTGCGCGACCGCTTCGCCGAGGCCGGGGCGGCGCGGCCCAGCATCGAGGTCTCCGCCGAGATCGTCGCCGCCCTGTCCGACGGCATGCCCGAACTGTTCTCGGGCGCCCCGGATCTGGAGGGGCCGACGAAGCACAAGGGCGCGCTCCACGCCTTCACGGCCCAGGACCGGTCGGGCCGCTACCTGCATTACGGCATCCGCGAGCACGCGATGGGCGCGATGATGAACGGCATCGCGGCCCATCGCGGGCTGGTGCCGGTGGGCGCGACCTATCTGGTCTTCTCCGACTATATGCGGCCGTCCCTGCGCATGGCGGCGCTGATGAACCTGCCGGTCATCACCGTCTACAGCCACGATTCGATCGCCATCGGCCGCAACGGACCGACCCATCAGCCGGTCGAGTACCTCGCGTCCCTGCGGGCCATCCCCAACATGCTGGTGCTGCGCCCGGCCGACGCGGTCGAGACCGCCGAATGCTGGGAGATGGCCCTGGCCAACCGGACCGGCCCGACATCGCTCGTCTGCTCGCGCCAGGCGCTGCCGGCACTCCGCGGGCCGGGCATCGAGGAGAACCGGAGCGCGCGGGGCGCCTACGTTCTGGCGGAGGCCTCGGGTCCCCGGCGGGTGACGCTGATCGGGACCGGCTCGGAGGTCGCGCTGGCGCTTACGGCCCGCGCGATGCTGCAGGCCGAGGGTGTGCCGACCGCCGTCGTCTCCATGCCCTCCTGGGAAGCCTTCGCCGCGCAGGATGCCGCGTATCGCGCGAGCGTCATTCCCCGCGATACCGTGCGGGTGGCAGTCGAAGCCGCTCTTCGCTTCGGCTGGGACCGCTGGATCGGCGAGGATGGCGGCTTCGTCGGCATGACCGGCTTCGGCGCCTCGGGAGCGCCGGAAGACCTGTTCCGCCATTTCGGCATCACCGCGGAGGCGGTGGCGGAGACTGCACGGGCGCGCCTGCGCTGAGACGCGCCTGAGGACTCAGATCATGCCGGCGCCGCCGGTGCGCACGATGCGGTCGCGCTGCTCGGCGTAGCGCCCGGCCGCGGCGCGGCGCATCGCGACGCCGAAGCGCCCGGCGATCTGCGCGAGGAGCGGCCCGCCGCTCTGGGTGCGGAAGCCGACGAGATTCGCGAGGGTGGTCATCGTACCCGATCCCGGTCATGCCCGGGCGGGGCGCCCGGCGTATTGCGATGCAATATGAGCCGGTTTGCGAGCGCGTGTCAGAGGCTGCGCGTTCGGGCTGTCATGCAGCGAAAACATGCTTTCGGGATGGGATGTTAACAGACGCCGGAATCAGGACGGTGTGGCGATCTCGGCGACGTGTGCAGTGCGGTCTGCGCGGCCCGCTCAATGCGCAAGCTGCACTGTGGTGGGTCTGGACGTCTCCGCGGGCAGCGAAGCGATCCAGCGGTGCCACGGCCGCCGATCTCCCGCGACGCCGATCTGCGTCGCCGCGCGCGCGACGATGCCGTGAGAGCCGTCCGCCAGACGTCTACCGATCCGACGCCTGGGCCGGCTTTTCGAGGGGCAGATCACCGCGCGACTCGAGTTCCGCGCGGATCGCGCGCTTCGTCACCTTGCCGTAGCCGGATTTCGGAAGGGCTTCCCAGAAGAACACACGCCGGGGCAGCTTGTAGCGGGCGACCGCGGCGGACAGCCACGCGATCAATTCCCCCTCTTCCACCGACGCCCCGGGACGCGCGACGCAGACCGCAACACCGACTTCGCCCCAGGCGCGGTCGGGCACGCCCAGGATCGCGGCCTCGGAGATCGCCGGATGCGTCAGGAGCTTCTCCTCGATCTCGCGCGGATACACGTTCGAGCCGCCCGAGATGTACATGTCCGAGGCGCGGCCGGTGATGAACAGGAAGCCTTCCGCGTCGCAATGGCCGAGGTCCCCGGTCCGGAACCAGCCGTCGCGGAACGCCGCCGCGTTGGCCTCCGGGTTGTCGTAGTAGCCCGCGAAGACGGCCGGGCCGCAGACACAGATCTCGCCGGTCTCACCGGGCGGCAATTCGCGCCCCTCCGTGTCCTGGATCTGGACCTGCATGCCCGTGCGTTCGACGCCGCAGGTGCCGACCTTCACAGCGGGGCCGTCCTCGGCCGCGTGCAGGCGGGGCGGCAGCACGGTGATGTTGCCGGTCACCTCGCCGAGGCCGAAATACTGCACCAGCACCGGGCCGAGCACACGCAGCGCGTGCTGCTGATCCGCCCTGTACATCGGTGCGCCCGCGTAGATCACGTGCCGCAGGCTGGAATGATCGTGCGCCTCCACGGCCGGATGTTCGGTCAGCAGCTTCACGATGGTCGGCACGGTGAAGAGGTTCGCGATGCGCCAACGCTCGACGAGCGCCCAGACTTCTTCGGGATCCAGCCGCTCGCCGGCGGTGAGCACCGTCTTCGTACCGGTCGCGACCTGCGCGAGCTGGTGGATGCCGGCGCCGTGCGAGAGGGGGGCCACGACCAGGGACGCGTCGGCCTCGGTGGTGCCCGGCATCAGGTCGCAGAGGTGATTGGTGACGACGAAGGCCATCTGGCCGTGTGTGAGCACCGCCGCCTTCGGCCGGCCGGTCGTGCCGGACGTGAAGAAGAACCAGCACGGATCGTCGTGCTCGACGCCGGAAACGGGCGCGGCGCGGCCCAGATGTTCGGCGACCAGCGCGTCGTAATCCGCCCCGAAGGCCGTGCCGCCGATCTCGACGACGCGGTTCAGGTCCGGGCAGGCCGCGCGCACGGCGGCGGCATGGTCCGGAAAGCCGGCCCCGCAGATGAGCGCGGAGGCACCGCTGGCGCTCGCGAGATACGCGACCTCCGACGGCGTCTGCCGGAAGTTGGTCGGCACCCAGACGGCGCCGAGCCGGAAGCAGACGAACATCGACTCGAACAGCTGGTTGCTGTTGCGCGCCTGGACCAGGACGCGGTCGCCCTTGGTCACGCCGCGGGCGGCGAGCGCCGCCGCCATGGCGTCGACACGGGCGTCGAGCTCGGCCCAGGTCCAACTGCGCGCGCCCCAGGCGAGCCCCACCGCATCCGGGAAGCGGCGCGCGGCCCGGCGCAGGAAGTGCGCGAGGTTCATCACCCGCCGGGAGCACGGCGCGACCCCGCCGCGCGGCGCCCCCGCGGCGCTCATCAGGTGAGCTTCCCGCAGGCCTTCTCCAGCAGCGACCAGCCCTCGTCGCCGTACCGCCCCTTCCACTCGGCGTAGAAGCCGGCCTTGCGCAGCTTGTCGCGGAAGGGCTCCGGATCGGGCTTGTTGAAGACCATGCCGTTCTTCGAGAGCTCCGCCTGCAGGTTGGCGTTGAGCTGGGCAACGTCGGCCCGCTCCTTCATCCCGGCGGCGTTGATGTGGCGGGCCACCGTCTCGCGCAGATCCGGCGGCAGCCGCTCCCAGGCGCGGCGGTTCGCCAGGAACCAGTACCCGTCCCACATGTGGTTGGTGAGCGAGCAATACTTCTGCACCTCGTAGAACTTCGTCGTGGAGATGACCGCGAGCGGGTTCTCCTGGCCCTCAACGATCTTGGTCTGCAGGGCCGAGTAGGTCTCGTTGAGGTTGATCGAGGCGGGCGCGGCGTCGAAGGCCTTGAACATCGAGGTCCAGAGCGGCGAGACCGGGACGCGGATCCGGAAACCCTTGAAGTCGTCGGGCGTGGCGATCGGCCGGGTCGACGAAGTGGTCTGGCGGTAGCCGTTGTCCCAGATCTTCTCCATGGCGACGAGGCCGGACTTGGCGATCTGCTGGCGGACCCAGGCGCCGAGCTCGCCGTCCATGGCCGGCCAGACGGCGTCGTAGCTCGGGAAGGCGTAGCCGATGCCGTTGATCGACGCGTTCGGGACCAGGGTCGAGAGGATCAGCGGCGACATCGTGAAGAACTCGACGCTGCCCGAGCGCAGCTGGCTCAACGTGTCGGTGTCGGAGCCGAGCTGGCTCGTCGGGAAGATCTTGAGGTCGAACCGGCCGCCGGTCTCGGTGCGGAGCGCCTCCGCCATCTCGCGGGCGCGGATGTTCATCGGGTGCGTGTCGGGAAGGTTGTTGGCGTATTTGTAGGTGAACTCCGCCTTCTGCGCCCGCGCCACGTGCGGCGCCGCCACGGTGCCGGCGATGAGCGCCGTCGAGCCGGTGGCGAGGAATCGCCGGCGGGACAGGGGCGTGCGGGACAGGGACATGGCGGCCTTTCCGGTGCGGGCCCGCAGGCCCGGCGTTTCCTCGGGTCCGCGTTGGTGCGGACTCCATCGTTGCGGCTTCGATAGCCGCTGACCGGTGCCAGTCAACGGACTTTCGCGGCCCCACCCCCGGGATTGATTGCATCTGGGCGCCCCTGACACGCCGAGCGCCGCCAAAAGCGGTCCCGACCGCGCGAGACCGCCTGCGCGACGGAATCGCCGTCGTTCCGGCGCGCCACGGGCGCGGTCTGCGTCCGCCTTCAGTCCAGGCCGGGCAGATGGACCGTCCAGGGCTCGGCGAAGGTGTGTTCCTCGAGGTTCACGCCTGGGCCGCCGCGGTCGACCACGACGAAATCCTGTGGCTGACCATAGGGCGTGAGCACCCCGTGCCACGTGTTGCGCGCGTAGCAGATTCCCTGGCGGGGCGCGGTGACGAAGGCTTGCGGCCGCCCGGGCCGGCCCTCTTCGTCCGGGCAGACCACGACCAGGAACGGCGCCGCGCTCAGCGTCAGGAACGCCTGCGCGCCGAGCGGATGCCGCTCCACCAGGCCGAGGCGCAGCGGCAGCGGATAGGGCTGCGCCTCCACCAAGCCGATCACCACGCGCGCGCCCTCCCCCACGACCTCGATCTCGGCGAGATCGTGGAAGCGGCGGGCCATCCCGGCATTCATCGGCCGCGGCGCCACGGCAGCCGCGTCGATGACCGTGCCGAACGGGGCGAAGGCCGCCGCGGTCAGAGGCTGGGCGACGATCCTGCGCGCGTCCGCGCTCAACGGCCGAGTCCGCGCGGCGCGAGCGCCGGATGGCGGTTGACGTCCTTGTAGAGGAGGTAGCGGAACGGGCCGGGCCCGCCCGCGTAGCAGGCCTGCGGGCAGAAGGCGCGCAGCCACATGAAGTCGCCCGCCGCGACCTCGACCCAGTCGCGGTTGAGCCGGTAGACCGCCTTGCCCTCCAGCACGAACAGCCCGTGCTCCATCACGTGGGTCTCCTCGAACGGGATCGAGGCGCCCGGCCGCAGGCTGACGATGTTGACGTGCATGTCGTGGCGCAGATCGTCGGAGCCGACGAATCGGGTGGTCGCCCAGGCGCCGTCGGTGCCGGCCATGCCGGTCGGCTCGACTGCCGATTCGTGCATCACGAACGAGGGCGGCGCGTCCAGCCCCGCCGCCGGCTGGTAGGCCTTGCGGATCCAGTGGAAGCGCACGGGCCCGTCGCCGTCGTTGCGCAGGGACCAGGCCGCGCCGGGGGAGAGATAGGCGTAGCTGCCCGGCCGCAGGGCGTGCCGGGCGCCGTCGAGGGTGAGGCTCGCCGTGCCAGCGACCACGAACAGCACGCCCTGCGCCTGAGCCTCCGGCTCGGGAGTCTCGCTGCCGCCGCCCGGGGCGACCTCCATGAGGTACTGGGCGAAGGTTTCGGCGAAGCCCGAGAGCGGCCGTGCCAGGATCCAGGCCCGGGTCCCGTCCCAGCCCGGCAGGAGGCTCGTGACGATGTCGCTCATCACCCCGTGGGGGATGACCGCGTAGGCCTCGGTGAACACGGCGCGGCCGGTCATCAGCGCCGTCTGGCCGGGCAGGCCGCCGCACGGGGGGTTGTAGGCTCCAGCGCTCATGGTCGGTCTCCGGGATTCGGCTTCAAGCTGTAATCGGCTGCCCCGGATCGGTCACGCGGTGTGCGGCTGCGCGACGGGGGCCTCGAGGATTGCCGCGGTGTCGGCCGTGTCCTCGCCGTTCAGGACCCGGTGAGCCTGGGCGCGATCGATATCGCCCTCCCAGGCTGCGATGACGACGGTCGCCACGCAATTGCCGATGAGGTTTCCGAGGGCACGGGCGATGCCGACGAACCAGTCGACCGACAGGACGAGGACCAGACCGATCACTGGGATCTCCGGGACCGCCGACAGCGTCGCGGCGAGGACCACGATCGCCGAGCCGGGCACGCCGTGGGCGCCCTTGGACGTCAGAAGGGCGATGCCGAGGATCAGCATCAGATGACCGAAGGACAGGTCGGTGTTGGTCGCCTGCGCGATGAACACCGTGGCCAGGGTCAGGTAGAGCGAGAAGGCATCCAGGTTGAAGGAGTAGCCGGTCGGGATCACGAGGCCGACGGTCGATTCCTTGATGCCGAGCCGCTCCATCTTGCGCATGACCTGCGGCAGCACGCAGTCGGAGGATGCGGTGCCGGCCACGACGGTCAGTTCCTCGCGCAGATAGGCGAGCAGCTTGAAGATGCTGAAGCCCGCGAGCCGCATGATGCCGCCGAGCACGACGATCACGAAGGCCGCGACGCCCCCGTAGAACAGCACGACCAGCATGCTGAGCTGCTTCAGGGATCCGACGCCGTACTTGCCGACCGTGAACGCGACGGCGCCGAGCACGCCGAGCGGCGCGAGCCGCACGATGAAGCCGATGATCCGGAACAGGACTTCGGTGATGCGCTCCAGGCTGTCGGCCAGGGGCTTGCCGCGCTCGCCGAGGAGCGAGAGGCCGGACCCGAACAGGATCGCGAGAAGCAAAACCTGGAGGATGTCGCCCTTCGCGAAGGCGTCGACGAAGGTCGTCGGCACCAGCTTCATCAAGAAATCGACGGTTCCCGTGACCTGTCCGACCCGATCGGTGTAGCTGGAGAGCGAATTGGCATCCAGCTTCGCCAGGTCGACGTTCATGCCCTGGCCGGGCGCGAAGACGTAGGCGAGGACCAGCCCGAGCGCGAGCGCGATGGTCGTCACCACCTCGAAGTAGATCAGGGATTTGAGGCCGACGCGCCCGACCTTCCGCAGATCGCCGGCGCCGACGATGCCATGCACCACGACACCGAACACCAGCGGCGCGACGACCATCTTGATGAGCTTGATGAAGACGTCGCCGAGGGGCTTCAGGCTGACTGCAAAGTCCGGCCACAGCCGCCCGACGAGGACGCCGAGGACCAGGGCCGCGACCACCTGCCCGAAAAGCGACCCGAACACGCGCTGCATCGCAATTCCCCTGGGCAGCCTCGGACTGGCGACCGAAGCCCGATGGCGGCGCGCGGGGCGATCGTGACGCGCAGCATCGTTTCGATTTGCCGAGCTGCAAAATCGTTCCGGCCGATCTAGACGTCAAATATCTTTTTCATTCCAATTGATAGGCGGGGCATATAGATGGCGGGATGGAACTTCGGCATCTCCGCTATTTCGTGGCTGTCGCCAAATATCTGAGCTTCACGGCCGCCGCAGAGAGCCTCGGCGTGGCGCAACCACCCCTCAGCCAGCAGATCCGCGACCTGGAGGATGAGATCGGCACTGCCCTCTTCGAGCGGACCACGCGGCGGGTGACGCTGACCCGGGCCGGCCACGATTTCCACGTCCAGGCGCTCGACATTCTGGAGCGGGCCGGCGAAGCGGTGGAACGGGCCCGTGCCATCGGCGCAGGCACCGCCGGCATCATCAACATCGGCCTGACCGGCTCGATGTTGGCCGGCCCGCTCGGCCCGGCGCTCCGGGACTTCGCCCGCACCTATCCGGCGGTCGATCTCCGAATCCACGAGATGTCGCCGGATCGGCAGATCGCGATGCTGAAGTCCGGTCAGACCGACCTGAGCTTCCTGCGGTGCCCCCCGGAGGATGCCGATCTAATCCGCGTCTGCGCGTGGACCGAGACCGTACGGGTCGTCCTGCCGAGGGGCCACCGCTTGGCGACGGGCGCGCTCCGCCTCTCCGACCTTCGCGACGAGCGATTCGTCTTCCTGCGGCTCTCGGATTCCCTGTTCGCCAACTACCTGTGGGATTGCTGCGCAGAGGCCGGGTTCGTCCCCTCCATCACCTATCAGGCCGTCGAGGCGGCCTCGTTGACGAGCTTGGTGGCATCGGGGCTCGGCATCGCCATCATCCCGGAATTCGTCGCCCGTCTGGCGCATGCGGATGTGGTCTACAGGCCCCTCGAAGGGCCGCCCATCCGCGCCGACGTCTTCGCGTTGTGGATGGCCCCGAAGGCTCCGCTGATCGCCAATTTCGTCGATCTGGTTCGCAGCGGCCCGGCGCCCGCCGATTAGGCAAATCGCCCGGGAATCCGCGACGGGTCGTGCGCCCGAGGCCCAAACGCGTGTCCATCGGGACGCGGCGAGCGGAAATGTGCCCGCGCTGAGCCGCAGCCGCGGCTTGTCGACAGGTCGATGCATTTTCGTGCAGGTAAGATCTTATATTCGCCTTCTTTTTTGCCGGACATATTCCCGAAACGAGTCTGATACGCTATTGCAACACTCGGTACGGAGCGCTCGCGGCCACAATGCCTTCCCAATTCATTCGCTCAGCGACCTGGGCGCCGACGATTGCTTTGTCGTGGTTCTGGGGGCTCGGATTTTTCTACGCGATCCACGTGACCCTCACGTATGGATGGCTCGGGTTTCTTGCCTTCGCTCTGCCGAATGCCACGGGCCTTGGCCTGTTCGGATGGCTACTCGGCGCTCCCCGGCGGCGCATCGACACGATTGTCGCGTCCGTGCAGGGTCCCTACGCCCTCCTGTTCCTCGGGGCCCAGTTCTTCGCCGTCGCCATCACGATCTTCGGCTTCGCCGCCTATGCGTGGCTTCCGCTGTTCGGCCGCGACTCCGTGGTCGGCCTGGTCGCCCTGATCCTCATCGCCTGCTCGATCGCGCATGCGGTTCCGCTGCGCGGCCTCCGGACGATCCACGGCGTCGCCCTGGTCCTCGGACTGTCGGCCTGCGCGCTGCTCTTGGTTGACCTGCCCCGGCATCCGGACGGCTGGACGGTCCCGGTCCACGCCTTCGACGAGCGCTTCTACGGTCTGGTCGTGCCCTCCCTGGTCGGCTTCCTGCTCGGCCCGTGGATGGACATCCAGCATTGGCAGCGCGCCCTCGAGATCCGGCGTTCGGGGGGATCCGTGCGGGTGGCCTATGTCACCGGCGCCGTCCTGTTCCTCGGACTGCTGACGCTCAATGCCCTACTCGCAGCGCGGGCGGGGCTCGGCGTGCCGGTCGTCTCGTCGGACGGGCTGCCGGGGGCCTATGCGGCCGTGGCGCAGGCGATCGGGCGGGAATCCGTGGCAGGTGCGACAGCCGCCTTCGTGGTCTGGACGGCGATCGCGGCCGCCACCACGATCGACAGCTTCTACAACGCCACGCGGTGGTTCGGGACCTCGGTCACGGCGCGCAGCAATTCGCCGCTTCTCGCCTTCGTGCCGGCGGGACTCGTGTCCTCACCGGTCTGGATCCTGGGCGCGGCGCTCGCCACGGCGGCGGCGGCGATCTGGGCGAATCTCTCGCTCCTCTACCTGATGATGCCGTTCGCCACGCTCCTCGTCGGCGCGGCGGCCTGTCTCGTCTGCGAGACGCTCGGCGCGACGCGGCGGTACGACTCGGTCCTCAACGCCATGATCGGGGCGACGGCGTGCCTGATCTTCGTCACCGGCTATCTGGCGCCGAGTTGGGCGCTCCTGGCCATCGCGCCGCTCATCGGGCTGATCGGTGCCCTGCCGATGATCGCACAGATCCTCGGATGGCGCGCAACGCAGCCGGCCGACCAGTTGATTCCGGCGGCGGAGCGGGCGCCGCGGGCGGCGCCCGTGCCCGTCGCGCTCGACCGGCCCGACACCGTCGCCTCCCACGGCTTCGACGGCCACTGGTTCGTCCTGCGCCTGATTCCGACCTATGACGATACGAATTCGGTCGGAAACGTCTATTTCGCCAATTACGTGCGCTGGGTCGGCAAGGCGCGCGAATTGTTCTTCAACGTCTGCATGCCGGATTTCGACCTGAAATCGACGGATTTCTACATCCTGACGAAGTCCTTCCATCACGACTTCCGGCGGGAGGCCATGGAGTTCGAGCCCGTCACCGTCCGGATCTCCATCGCGAGCCACAACCGGAAATTCGTGACCTTGGCGCACGAGATCCACAGCGAGGTCAACGGCCTGCTCGGCCGCGGCGAGCAGTCGCTGATGTTCGTGGATACCGTCCACTACCGGCCCCTCGATATCCCGCGCACCATCGTCGAGGGCTTCCTGCCCTACTGGCCGAAGGTGTCGCCCCACGCGGTCACGGGCGAGCCCAGCCCGGCCGGCGTGGCGCCCCTCGGCGCCTGACGGCACCTCACGCCGCCTGGACGGCGGTCGGAAGCAACTTGCGGCTGCGCGCGAGAACCGCCGCCTGCTCGGCCGGCAGCGGCTTGCTGAAGAGATAGCCCTGGAATTCGTGGCATCCCTGGTCGAGCAGGCAGATCCGCTGCGCGTCCGTCTCGACCCCTTCCGCCGTGATCGTCATGTCGAGGCGCGTCGCCATGTCGATGATGGCCCGCACGATCGCGGCGGCGCTGCCCTCGTGCGGCAGGTCGCGGACGAAGCTCTGGTCGATCTTGATCTTGTCGAAGGCGATCCGGCGCAGATAGCTGAGACTCGAATAGCCGGTCCCGAAATCGTCCAGGGACAGGCGCACGCCCATCTCACGCAGCCTGGACAGGGTGGCGTTGATCGCCGGCGTCGCCTCCAGGAACACCGACTCGGTGACCTCCAGTTCCAGGCGGGCGGCGGCCAGTCCACTCGTCCGCAAGGCAGAGCGCACGAGGTGCGGCAGATCCGAATGCCGGAACTGGCGGGGGGAGAGGTTGACGGCGATCCGGACATCCTCCGGCCAGCCGGCGGCGATCCGGCAGGCCTCTCGGAGGATCCATTCCCCGAGGGGGATGATGACGCCGGTCTCCTCGGCGAGTGGAATGAAGTCGCCCGGCGAGACGAAGCCCCGTGCGGGATGCTTCCACCGCAGGAGTGCTTCGAAACCACCCACGCGGCACTCCTTGGCCGACACGATCGGCTGGAAGTAGAGGACGAACTCGTTCCGATCGAGCGCGCCCCGCAGATCGGACGTCAGGGCGCGCCGCGCCTCGATCCGCTCGTCCATCTCGGCTTCGTAGAACCGGTAACCGTTCCGCCCCTCGCTCTTCATGCGGTAGAGAGCGAGATCGGCCCGCCGCATGATCTCCTGGCATCCGTCCTGCGGCGCGATGGCGATCCCGATGCTGACGCTGACGGTCAGCCGAATGCCGTCGACGGTGAATGGCGAGGCGAGCGCCTCGACGATGCCGCTCGCCAGGGACTCGATGGCGTGCAGGTCCCGGGCGCTCCGCCCGGCCGCGAGCACCGCGAACTCGTCGCCCGCGAGGCGGGCGAGTTGCACGTCGGCGCTCTCGAAGCCCCGCAGCCGCTCGGCCACGGCTGTGAGGAGCTTGTCGCCGACGGCGTGGCCGAACGTGTCGTTGACGCTCTTGAACTCGTCGAGGTCGAGGGCGAGCACGGCGAACCGGTCGCCCTGCGCGAGTCGTGCCCGGGCCGTCTCCTGAAGCTGGTGGAACAGAACCCGGTTGGGGAGATCGGTCAGGGAATCGTGCAGGGCGAGATAGGACAGGCGCTCCTCGGAGCGCCGCTTCTCGGTCACATCGGAGCCGACGCCGCGATAGCCTGAGAACACGCCGGCCCGGTTGAAGGTCGGCTTTCCGGAGAGGCACCAGGTCCGCCGCTCACCGGCAATGTCGAGTTGCAGGTGGAGATTCCGGAAGACGCGCCGCTTCGCGATGCAGCTCCAGAGAGCCGTGCTCGAATGGCTCTTGGGCGGCGCCAACGGCGGGAGCAGCAGGCGTTCCAGCGGCAGGCCCATGAGCTGTCGCTCGGAGGAACCGGCGACCTCGATCAGGCGCGGCGAGACGTGCTGCAGCCGCAGGTCGGCATCCGTCTCCCAGAGCCAATCGCTGGCACTCTCCTCGAACTCGTTGAGCAGGAGATGGGTGAATTCCTGCTGCCGCTCCAGCTCGATCTGCGCGATGACGCGCATCGTGAGCAGACGGCTGAGGTGCAGGATCGTGAAGCAGATGAAGCTCGCATAGAAGAACAGCAGAACGCCGACATAGATGTAGAAGGCCTCGCCCGTCGCCGCGAGGGCGATGAACGAGCCGAGGATGATCAGGCCGGCATACCCGATGGCGACTCGGGGCAGCACCGCCGCGCTCATCCCCGTCGCGATCAGGCCCGCCATGCTGGAGGCAATCAGGAGCCGCCCATTCGGATCGGCCCCGGCGAACAGCATCACCGGGATGGAGGCCAGGAGAAGGCCATAGATCTGCGCGGCGAGGACGAGCCGCTTGACGAAGGAGGATGGCACCTCGAGCGGCTTGGGCTGCGAGCGCCAGCGCCAGCACTGCCGGAGTGAGACGACCGCCAGCGGCAGGACGAGGGCTTCCAGGCCCGCGAGATAGGCGCGGTTCCCGGGCTGCCAGAACAGGTAGACGATGACCTGTACGACGCTCAGGCTCACGAGAATCGTGAAGGGCACCAGACGAAGGGCGACGTCGAGCTGCTCGATCCGCGCGCGTGCCCTGAGGTTCGCGTCGAGTGGATCAGCCTTGCGATCGGTATCGATCAGGAAAGAAATCAGCATCTCCCGCGACACAAATGCTCGTTGCAAAACCGTTACGATCAAGAACACCGGATATCAGCGCTTAGATGCATACGAATTGGTTCGCCCGCACAAGTTCAACTTGCTAGATGGTGAACAATTCGTAAATTCCGGCCTGGAGTTCGGCAGCCGCCCCTCCGGTGATCACGGCGCCCAGGCGGCGGTGTCCGGGCCAGGCGACCGTCGTTGCGCCATTTGCCGGGGGCGGGACGGAGGGCCGTCCCTCGCATCGACCGGGCGACGGCGCTAAGAGGCCCCGATGCCTCGATCGCGGCCCATCCGGCGCCGTCCGCAGCTCCGAGCAGGATGAAGCAGACCATGCCCCAATCGCTGGGTCTCAACCGCATATTGGGCGGTGCCATCGGGATCATCGCGCTGGTCTCGGTCCTCAGCAGCGGTGCGGTCCTGGTTACGGGCGATCAATTGCGGGACGCGACGGACGCGCGAAGCCGGTCAAACCAGCTGGTTCGCGCCCTCGACAGCTTCCGCGCGGCCATGCTCAACCAGGAAACCGGGTTGCGCGGCTACCTGATCACGGGGCGCGACGGCAGCCTGGAACCGTACCGAGCCGGCCGTCAGACGCTGGACGAGGCGATCGACCGGCTGAGGGGCCTCGTCGGTCAGGATGCGGAGCGGACACGCCTGCTCGCCGCCGCAGTGGCGGCGGCTCGCAGCTGGCAGACCGAGGTCGGCGAGGCGGCCATCCGCATGGCGGCCGATCCGGCGAAACGGGCCGAGGCGGTCCGCATCGAAGCCGACGGTCAGGGCAAGCAGCTGTTCGATACCTTCCGCGAGAAGCTGTCGGCCATCGAAGGCCTCGAAGAGGTGGTACGGACGGCTCTGGCCGAGCGCGTGGCCCGGGGCGAGCGCAACGAGAGCATCGCCCTGTGGGGCGGAACGCTCATCACCCTCCTGATCTGCCTGGGGATCGGAATCGCCATTAACCGCCTCATCGTCCAGCCGCTGGTGCGCGTGATGGCCTTCGTCGGCCGCGTCGGCGAGGGCGACCTGTCCAGCCAGTTGGCTGTTCGCGCCGGTGGTGAAGTGGGCCGACTTTCAGCGACGCTGAACACGATGGTTGCGGGTCTGTCGGATCTGGCGCGGACCAACCGGGCGGCGACGGCGGATCTGAACGCGGCGGCGGCAGAGATCCGCGCCTCGGCGCAGGAGCAGGCGGCCTCGGTGGAGCAGCAATTCGCGGCGGTGCAGGAGACGGCGGCGACGGTCGACGAGATCACCCATTCGGGCGCGCAGATCAGCAAGCGGGCCACCGAGGTGATCGCCACCGCCCAGGCGACCGCGCAGACCTCCCGCCAGGGCCTGCGCGCCGTGTCCGACACCGCCAAGGCCATGGAGGCGATCCGCGAGCAGGCGGAGGCGGTGGCCGGCAACATCGTCAGCTTGTCGGAAAAGACCCAGACGATCGGCGACATCATCGAGACGGTCAACGACATCTCGGAGCGCACGCACCTGCTGGCGCTCAACGCCGCCATCGAGGCGGCGGCGGCCGGCGAGAGCGGGCGCAGCTTCGCGGTGGTCGCCTCCGAGATGAAGCTCCTGGCCGATCAGGCCAAGGCGGCCACCGGCCAGGTGCGGGGGATCCTGGGCGAGATCCAGCGGGGCATCAACACCTCGGTGATGCTCACCGAGGAGGCGGTCAAGCGCGCCGCCGCCGGCAAGACGCGCTCGGACACGACGCAGCGGACCATCGAGGAGATCACCGCCCGGGTGGAGGAGAACGTCCAGACCTTCCAGCAGATCGTCGCCTCGACCAACCAGCAGCAGCTCGGCATCGAGCAGGTGATGGGCGCGCTCCAGAACATCCGCCAGGCCAGCCAGCAGACTGCGGCCGGCACCCGGCAGGTCGAGGCCGCCTCCGCCAACCTCACCGAACTCGCCCAGGCCCTCATGGCCCTCGCCGAACGCTACCGGAACTGAGGCGGCGCGCCCCTTGGCCGGATCGTCCAGTCCCGGTTCTGCCGACCCGGCCCTTCGCTTCGGACGGACCGAGTGGGACGAGTGTCAGGCCCGGGGCGGTTCAGCCGCGACGGGCGGAGCGATGGGCCGGCCGGCGGGCGCCGGCATCCGCACGCCGGCGTGCGGCCCGGACGCGCTCGATGTCGGTTATCCCGACCGGACTGGGCGGCGCGTCGCGGGTGAACGGCATGCGACTGCGGACATCGCCGTAATAGTCCGACCCCCCCATTCCGAAACTGCCCGCAACCACGGCTCCGTCCAGGCGCGTATCGCCGGCTGCTGCGCCCGTGGCGATGAGGACGAGGACAGGGGCGGCGAGGAGGAGGCGCATGGAAGCATCTGGCCGCCAATCTGCGGCAGCTTTGCGACGGTTGCCGTCACGAGCGCGTCCCGGGCTGTCGGGCCGTCTTCGGTTCAGGCGTCCGGGTCGCCGTGGGGGGAGCGGGTCGGACGCGGGTGCGGCTTCTGCCAACCCGTCCGCCCTTGCGCGAAGCCGACTTCAAGAAAGTGGATCAGCGGATTGACGCCTGCGGCGCGGACATCGGCGTTGGCTTCGAGATAGCCGTCGGTGCTGAACTGTCCGCTCGGGTCTCGCCCCTCGCGCCATCCCAGATCGAGGTAGTGCCGCGCCAACCCGTGGGGATACCGACACGTGTCGGCGTACCAGCTCCTGTAATATTCTTCATCGAAACCCGGGAGCGCGCTGTCCAGGTAGGGCTCGGATTTGAAGTGCGTCCGGACGTGGCTGGCGATGCGGGCGGCGACGGCCGTGTAATCCCGCAGGTAGGTGCCATCGACGAAGGCGTCATCCTCGGCCAAGCCGAAACGGGCGCCGCGCAATCCCGCAAACGGATCGAAGAACGAGACGCCGCGGCGCACGCAGACAGCGCGGAGGCAATCCGAATAGACTTCGACCGCGGCAGGGTCGCGTTCCGATGCCTTCGCGGCAGGGGTCGGGGGTAACGCCGCCACGAGCGTATCGAGGGTCCAGGCCTGGAGGCGATCGACGATCCGGTCTGTCTGCCCGAAGAAGTCGTCGGTCGCCGCCTTCGACAGCGCCGAGCGGGCGCGGATGTCGTTGGTCCCGATGATCAGGACGGCGAGCAGAGCCGGCAGGGGCGCGCGCAACAGATCGAGGGCGCGGCCACAGGAGCGCGCCGTCGCTCCGGCGATGCCCGCGTTCAGGACGGGGCGCGGAACGATCGGTCGCGGCATGAGCGCCGCATGCGCGTCTCCGACCAGAACGATGCAGCCGCTCGGCGCAGCATCGAAGCCAGCCTGGATGTGGCCGAGCCCGTGACGTCGGAGGGCGCCGGTGCGAAACGCTCTCAAGGCCCCCGAAAAGCGCATGCGAATCTTGAACACTGCCCCCGCGTCTCGCACCGTAGGAGGTTCAGTTTTCACAAGTCCAGTCTTTCTCCAGCCTGCCAGCGCCTTTTGACCTCGCCCCCCCTGTCATGGGAGGGAGATCCCCAGGACGTCCGGATGATGAATGATGGCTCGCGGCGGAACCGTCTTCCGCGGCGGGCTGTTGAGGAGCCCGCTCGGTCGTGCAATGGAGCGCGCGCCCATCGGCGCCGTCGACCGCCACAATGCTTTCGCGTGCTCAGGTCCTTGTCCGATCCTATGGTCCGCGGCTACTTATCGTTCACCCCATTCAAGTTGAGAGACCTTCATCCGCCACCGGTCGGGCGACGGCACGTTTTCTTCATTCACGGCTTCGACGCCCGCAGCGGGATCCGGTTTCCTGCGTTCTTCAAACGGGAACTCGGCCGGCATACGGCCCGGTTCGGGACCATGCCGCGCGCGGTCTCGGAGATCCGGACCAGCGCCGACGGTCTCAGCCGGACCTGGACGGTCGGCCCGCCGGCCGATGGCGACGGCGCCGCCGTCTGTTGCGAGACCTTGATCTGGAGCGACATCGTCCACGCGGATCTCTCCCGGCCCGTGCTCCGCCAGCTGGCGCTGCTGGCAAGAAGCGTCGTTTCGGGGCTCGCACAGGGGTTGTTTTTCAAGACGGCGCGCTTCGGATGGCCCTACACCCTGCTGAGCGCTTTTCCGTTCTTCGTCGTCTTCGTCGTCCCGGCCCTGCTGATCTCGGCCGGCACGGCGCTCTTCGCCGTCCTGAAACCGTTATCGCCGATGGAAACGGTCGGGGCGGCGCTGATCTGCGCCGTGGCCGCGGGCGCGGGTCTCTACGCCATCCGCAAGGCGCTGGGCCGGCTGTTCTTCTGGCATATCCTGAGCATCCGCATCTTCTTCTGGCAGCATGCCACGGGCCGGCGACCGGATTACGAGGCGCGAATCGCGCTCTTCAGCGAGCGAATCCTGACGGAACTGGCACAATGGCGTGCGCATCCGGCGGAGGCGCCCGATGAGGTCATGATCGTCGGTCATTCCCTCGGCGCTGCCATGGCCGTGGAGGTCGCCGCCCGGATCCTCGCGCGCCTCGGTACGGACGATCAGCCCCTACCCCGCTTGTCCCTGGTCACGCTGGGCTCGGGGCTTCCCTTCGTCGCGTTGCCGAAAGAAGCCGTGGGAATCCGCGCACGCATCGCGTCGCTCGTCTACAGCGACCGCATCGTCTGGTGTGACTATCAGGCGCCGCAGGATTGGCTCAACTGCTACGGGTTCAACCCCATTTTCGACATCGGTCTCGAGAGACCGGCCTTTCTCGCCCACAATCCATTGATACGATCGGCTGGGGTCAAGGACCGGATACCGCAATGTGACTACAAGCGCTTGCGTCTTCGGCCGTTCCACATGCACTTCCAGTTCCTGAAAGCCAATTTCAGGCCCGGAGAATACGATTTCTTCGAGATGATCCTGGGCCGGCAATCGCTCCTGGGTCGCGCCCTCCGTCCGAACTGCCGACGCCCCGTCGCCCCTGCGCAGGACCCGTAGGGTCGGCGCCGGTCGGATGCCGACCCACCCGCGATCCAGGCGTTCAGGCCGTCGGCTGCAGGGCCGCCTTATTCAGGTCGCCAGTCTCGGGACAGGTGCTCCGGCCGGCGTTGAAACGGACGGCGCGCATCGCGGGAGATCGTGAGAGTGAAGCCCGGTTCTACCCTGCGCATCGGCGCCCTTTTCGCCCTGGTGCTGGCGTCGCTCGCCCTGCCGGCCCGGGTCGAGGCCGACTGGAAGGGACCGGACGCGCAGCCCCTCTTCGTCAACGAGGCGAATCCGGCCGGCTACAATTACGCGCCCAGCATCATCTCGGAGAACGGCGTCACCGATTTCTGGTGGTGCGGTCAGGGCCAGACCGATGTCATCTTCCATCGATCCTACGACCCGCAGACCGGCTTCTCGCCGGCCCGGATCGTGTTCAAGCCGACGCCCGGCTCCTGGAACCGCCAATACGTCTGTGATCCCAGCGTGATCCGGGGCCGCTTCGTCAACCCAGGGGACGGCCAGACCTACACCTATGCGATGTACTATTCGGGCGCGGACAACCAGCCTGGGAACAACAATCAGACCGGTCTCGCATTCTCGAACGACAAGGTGACGTGGGTCGACTATCCTGAACCGGTCATCAGGCCGCTTAACCCGGCGGTGGCGCAGGGCAATTACGGCACCGGTCAGCCGGCGTCGTTCACGGACGGCAAGTCCGGTCTCTTCGTTTTCACGACGGACCTCACCGGACCACAGGGCGTTGCCGGCTTCGGCGATCTCTACGTCCGTCACACCGCGGACGGCATCCATTTCGGGGCGCCGGTGCGAATCCCCAACGGGACGACCGATGGAGCGACCATCAATCCGAACTCCGATTTCGCGTACGATGCCAAGACGGGAGACGTCTACGTCATCACCGGGCTTCCGGGTCGCGTGTGCCATCAGGTGGCCTGCAAGGATCCGGCCCGCAACCCCGACCGCGAAACCTACCAGATGGGCCTGTTCAAGATGCCCTTGAAGGTCCTGTTGAGCGGGTCACCGGCACGTTGGACGCCGCTCGGCTATCTGAACTCCGACGTGACCGGCTTCTATCTCAATCACAGTCCGGGCTTCCGGCGGGACGGTACGGGGAGTCTCACGCCCTTCCTGCCTGACATCACCGTCTTCTTCTCGGGCGGCGACCCTTACCCGGGCACGTGGCGGATCGCCGAGGCGCGCGCGACCCGCGGTGCCGACCGTTTGCCCTTGCGGCGCGCCATTGGTCCCGCCGGACACTGGGTCACGACGGGCTATGTCGCGCCCGCCTACAGGGCCGAGGGCAGCGTCGGCAGCGTCTTGACGCTTTCGGCCCCCGGGACCGCAAGACTGATGAGTTGCGTGGCGGGACAGGATCACTTCCTCAGCCGGGACGTGCGCTGCGAGGGGCAGACCCCGCTGGGGCAGACCGGCTACGTCTTCGAGACCCCCAGGCCCGGCAGCCACCCCATCTACCGCTGCAATGCCGGCGGTCGCGATCACTTCGTATCGACCCTCGCGGGCTGTGAAGGGCACACGACCGAGGGCCTGCTCGGCTACGCACTCGATTGACTTCCCTTCGCGCGGCTCGCCGTACCGGTCCGACCGCTGAGATATCAGGCGGCATGAGCGACCGCGCGTGATCAAGTCTCCAATCAGCCGATACCGGCCTGTGCTGCAGCGGGCAGATGAGCCTAGCGCCGGCACAGGGTTTCGGAAGGAGCGGCGGGGCGCTGAAAATACTCGCGCAGTTAATCCGTATTTAACCTTAAGCGGTATTCTTAAGCGATCCCCGAGAATCGGGTTGCTCCGGTTGGAAAGTTAGCGATCCATGTCTTCCATCACCCTGTCGGCCGCGACACGCCAGAACCTGCTCTCCCTGCAGGATACCGCCCAGCTGATGGCGACCACGCAGAACCGCCTCGCCACCGGCAAGACGGTCAACTCCGCCCTCGACAACCCGACCAACTTCTTCACCTCCCAGTCCCTCGACGCCCGGTCCTCGAACCTGAACACCCTGCTCGACGGCATCTCCAACGGCGTCCAGACGATCCAGGCCGCCAACCAGGGCATCACCTCGATCCAGAAGCTGGTCGATCAGGCCAAGTCCATCGCCAACCAGGCCCTCTCGACCCAGCTCTCCACCACCGGAACCGCCGCCAACGCCTACAGCGCCAGCACCGCCTCCCAGACGGTGCTCCTGACCATCAACGGCACCTCCGTGTCGGCCACCATCGCCGCCTCGTCGAGCATCAGCGCCACCGTCGCGGCCCTGAACGCCGCCGTCAGCTCGGCGTCGACCTCGTCCAGCGGCTCGTTCGGCGCAGGCGCGATCTTCTCGGCTGACAGCACCGGCACGAAGATCGTCCTGAACGCCCAGGCCGATGTGGAGTTTCAGAACTCCGGCAGCCAGACGGCGCTCGGCTTCACCGGATCGAGCACCACCGCCTCGACCTACGGCACCGCCGCCACCACCGTCGTCTCCAGCGACCTCTCGATCTCCGGCGTGTCGCAGCGCGCCTCTCTGGCGAGCCAGTACAACAACCTGCTCAACCAGATCACGCAGCTCGCCGGCGATGCCAGCTACAACGGCGTCAACCTCATTGCCGGCAAGGGCAATGACATGAACATCAAGTTCAACGACACCGGCAGCTCGAACCTGAACGTCGCCTCGGTGGATGCCACGTCCAGCGGCCTGGGCCTGTCGTCGATCACCAACTCGAACAGCACGTCCAGCCAGAACGGCCTCGGCAACTTCCTGTTGAACTCGGACGTCAACAAGACCCTGTCGACCCTGACGAGCGCCGGCAACACGCTGAACTCCGCGGCGAGCGCGCTCGGCTCGAACCTGTCGGTCGTGCAGAACCGCCAGGACTTCTCCAAGCAGCTGATCAACGTGCTGCAGACCGGCTCGGCCAACCTGACCAACGCCGATCTGAACCAGGAAGCGGCCAACTCCCAGGCGCTGTCGACCCGGCAGTCGATGGGCATCTCCGCCCTGTCCCTGGCCAACTCCGCGCAGCAGGGCGTCCTCCAGCTCCTGCGCTAATCCTGCGCTAAGCCTTCGTCACATCATCGCCATGACGGCCGGAGCGACGCTCCGGCCGTTTGCATGAGAAGCGTCGGACAACGACGGATTCCTTTCGAACGCCGATGGCATCGCGGGACGCAGCCGATACGGCGTGAGAGGCTGCGCCACGCCCCGAATACCGACGCGCTTCGGCAAGCGCGTCCTCGAAACCATTCGACAGCCCGCCAGCCTGGACCGGGGCGGATCCATGGGTGCGGTCCCCGAGGATGCGGGAATCGTGTCGATTACGCTTTCAGCGGCAGGGACCCGATCGTCTCCAGGATGCGTTGCGGCTTAGAGATCGGACAACCCGACGGATTTCTCGTCTGTCGGCTCGCACGGCTTCGAACAAGCCCTGTGACTGGGGCGCAGAGAAGGGATCATCTTCCCTACGGCGGGTAGGCGAGGTCGCCGCCCGGCCACCTGATCTGCGCGGCCAAGTCCTGAAGACGCTGGCGCGTCAAAGCGATCTTGCATGCCCCGACAAGCATCGGGGCGAGGCTGCCGTTGTTTCCCGGCGTCGTGGCGTCGGCTCACGGTTGGTCGGCGTCCGGGACCGCGCCGCGGGCGCGGAAGCCGTAATATCCGCGGTCGGCGTCGAACAGGACATCGAAACCGTTCAGGACGTGCAGCCCCGTATTGACGAAGGGTTGCGGGCGCGTGGTGTTCAGAACGATGCGCTCCGGTGCGAGTCCCGTGGCGTGGTCGCCGACGATGACCGTGTAAGCGGCGGCGGCGCCGAAGCGAAAACGCAGTCGCGTTCCGGGAAGGAGCGCACTGTGACCGGTCGCGTCGGTCTGAAGGCTGGTGGCCAGCTCCGCGGGCGGCAGGGTCAGGAACATGGCGGTGACGCCGGTGTCGAGCAGTGCCCGGCCGCAGGCGCCCGGCTCCCGACCGTCGACGGAAATGCACACGGGCACGCCCAGCCAGTCGCCCGGCACGCGCGGGTGGGGATCGAGCTTGACGAAGCGGTAGCGGCCTTGGGTGTTTGCGCGCGTCAGGCCGACATGGACGCCTCGGGCGGTGAGCACGTAGCCGCGCCGGATCGCACCGGGGCCGGACGGCTCCGCATTGAGCAGGGGATTGGTGTCGGGCGTGCTCTGGCTCTGGCTGTCGTCCTCGCGGCCAAATCCGATGCCCAGCATGGCCACGTGCTCCGGCGCCTCTTCCGGGGTGCAGTGGCGGGCCTGCGCGATGCAGGCGATGCGGTCGACCGCGAGGACCGGGATCGGCCGCGTCGCCACGTTCTCGCCGTCGCGGCCCCACAGGACTACCGAGACGCGTATCCAGCGGCCGATCATGATGCGACCGGAGCTCGTGTAGGTGATGCGCCCAGGCTGGCTGGGCAGCGTCGCGTTGTCGGGGATGCGGCTGGCCGAGACCACGATGCCGGTCGAGCCGGTATCCACCAACACGGGCCGGGGCGCGCCGCCGAGGGAGAGCCCGAGCCGCGGCGACTGCGCGATGGCGTCGCCGGGTTGCGGTGCATTCAGGAAAGGCAGGAACACGCCACGCCGGTCCTCCAGATAGCTCGGGCCGTCCTCGGCCTTCGCGAACTTGGCCGGTCCGAGGAGCCCGGCCACAGCGAAACCCGCGCTCAGGACAGCCAGACCCGATCTTGCCCCGTGACCGCGCGCCTGAGCGTTGCCGCGGGGACGTTGCAAAGCCTGCCGCATGCCGGTCCTCCGCGGGACGATATCTGAGCGATCCCGCTCACATGCTCGGCCCTTCCGGGCAACACTTCAATCCACGCGCCCTTGATGGGCGGCGAGCCCGCGCCGGCTGAACGGCAGCGCCGATCCGTGCATCCACGGTGTGACATTGTGTCCTGATCCGGCGGCGGATAATCCTGTCGTGCGCCCGAACTGGGTGCACCCCGTCTCGAGGATCATGAGCTCGGGCCGCGACCCGGGGCAGGAGGACGTTCTTGCCGAGAGCCGAACCGGGATCTGCCCGGACGTCCGCCGCCCGCACCGCGATCCTTCCGTTCGGCCTGATCGGCCAGAACCGAATACGACCAGCCCGGGCAGCACCCGATCCGGCGGCCTTGGCCGACACCGCCCACGGCGCAGCCGTGGCGATCGGCAAGAACAGCGTGAGGCAGAGTACGACGGTCGGGGAAACCCTGGCGCTGCCCGTCACGGCCGGCGCGACGACCCGCCACCGCCGCGGCAACGGGAACTCGCATGGGGCGCGACCGGTGCAGGCGGGCACCGACCGATCCGCCCCCGCCCGAAGGAGGATGTCCGATGAGCGCCCTCGAGACTGGACGGCCGGACCGGTCCCGCCGGCGTCTGCGCGTGATCCTGATCCTTATGGTCGTCGCGTGGCTGCCGGCTTTGCCCTTCGCCGCCGGTGCCGCGCTGACCAGCCTCACCGGCTGCCAAGTCAACGAGGCAAACACGTATCCCTGCCCGGTCGCCGGTCACGATATCGGCGAGCTGCTGTACGGGCTGATGATGACGGGCTGGGTGTTGATCGCCTTCCTGCCGTTCATGGCCCTGACCCTGCTGCTCGCCGCCGGGCAGGGCTTGCTGATGCTGGTCGGGGCGTTGCGGCGGAGAGGAGAGACGCGTCTTAAGACGCACGATCGGGCGCGCCATGATCTTCGTGGAGGATGAAGGCGTCAGCGCGATTGGTCGAGGCGCCGGCTTCGCGGAGGCCGCGGGTCTCCGACGTCGGCCCGGCCGCGCCGCCGCACATGGGGTTACGAGGTCGTCCGGCGGCCGAGCACGCGGGGCATCCGCCTCGGTGACGGCTCTCCCTGGGTTCCGGCCATCCGCAGGCTTCTCCCAATTCTAAACGCCCGGCTACGCCCAGGGTCCGTTGGCCTGAGGCCAGTCCAGGCCGTGCCACCGTCTCTCGGTCCAGACCGGACTGTGCGCGCGCGGGACCTCGGACAGATCGGACGCGAGCAGGCCGCCTCCGAATCGCGCCCAGTCTTCCAGCGTACGCGTCCGGCCGGCCTGCGGACCGTGCCGCTCCCGCGTGATCTTCAGCGAGGATCCCACGCGCCCACAACGCCGATACCAGTTCCGCGCGCGCCGCACGGGCAGGCCCACCGCCAGCTTCATGCCGTTCCCCCTGGCGCGACCATGCGGCGAGGCGCCCTCAGCCCCGTCGACCGGGGCTCCCTACCGCCAAGCTAAGCCAGGCCTTCAGCGCAAGCATGTCGGGCCGACCCTGACACGCCTTCCGATCTCTCCGACTGCTGATCGGTGCAGCGGACCACAGATGGGACGGCGGGACAGTGGCGGGAGACTTCGATCTTCGTCCGCCGCCTTCGGGGCACGCGGCCGCATTCGACGGCGGCGAAGGCTCGGTTCCCCGTCCGACCGTGGCCGCACGGTCGTCCTTCCTCTTCCGTGGAGTTCAGCCCATGAAACGTCTTGCGATCACCCTGACGGCGCTCTCGAGCCTCGTTCTATTTGCGCCGTCGAGCGAAGCGCGGCCCTACGGTCATGGCCCCGGCCTCCATCACGGGCACCACCATCTGGGCCATGGCGCCTGGAGAGGGCGACGCCACGGATTGCACCATCACCGCCTCCACCGGCACCACATCCACCGGTTCCGCCCACACCACAGGCGGTATCGTGGATATCGGGGTGTGACCTTCCGCCCCTCCGCCTATGGCTACCGGCCGCACGCCTACGGCTACAGCGGTCCCCGTGGGTACCGCGGGCCGGGTTTCGCCACCGGCCTCGGCCTTGCGGCGGCGGCTGCCGGGCCGAACCTCTATCGGCCGGTCTACAGCCGTCCCTACGGCTACCGTTACGCGCCGGCCGGCTACGGCTGCGGCTTCTAGGAAGCCCCTCAGGATCCGGGAAGCCGACGTGCGGCAGCCTCCCGGATCCGCGGGCGATGAAGGCTGTCCGCGTGACCCCTGCGCAGGATCCAGCAAGGAACTGCGGGCGTCCCGACAAGCGTCGACGCTCAACGGTCGCATGATTTGCCGCTTGGGTGCCGCTTTCGCGCAATGGTCAACGGATGATCGTCTTCACAGCGTGTCGGGATAAACCCGACACGCGTCGGTGAGAGCAGCATCGCGACCTGAAACAGCTTGCTCGACCGTTCGAACTGCGCGCTTCTCACGGTGCGGGACATCATCCCGAGCAGCCGGAGAGATCAGCGCCCATGCTCATGGACATCGTCAAACAGGGGGCCCGCGCGCGTTCCGTCGGTCGGCCCCGCGATGCCTGTCCGTATCCCGGCGAGTCGCGCGAGCGCCGCGCGTGGTTCGAAGGCTATGACGGCTCCTCCTGGGCCGTTGCGACGCGGCTGCCGCATCCGGCCCGGATGCTGCCCGGATCTGCGCTCTGCGACACCTCCCTCGCTTCGGACGCGCTCCCGCCGGCTTGATCGCAGGGCGACTTTTCCGCGACAGAGCGCGTGGCACACGGGCCGGGACGGGGACTCGGGAGACGGGTGGCGATGCGCTCGGGACGGCGAGACAGGAAGGCCGAGCCGCCCGAGCGATGGAGGCCGGGTTCGGGCTGGCGCGCTGCGTGCCCGCGCCCGGGCCCATGAACATCCGACCCCGCGACGCCGCCATACACGGGTCTGAGCCCCCGCTGAGCCGCGGCAGCCGCCGGACCTTCATCGCCCTCGCCCTCGCGGCGGCCATACCGGTCCTGTTGCTGAGCGGCTGGGTCGCCACGCTCATGGCGCAGCAGCAGCGCGACCTCGCCCGGAACGCTGCGGTCGCCAGCGCGACCCGTGTGGCCGAGCGCGTCGCCTCGGACATTGCGGCCCAGATCGCGGTTCTCGAAGCGGAGGCCGCCTCCGCCACCCTCGACCGACCGGATCTCGCGGCCTTCTACGCCGAGGCCGAGCGGCTGAGGCAGGCGCATCCGCTCTGGGAGACGGTGGAACTCGCCGGTCCGGACGGCGCTCAGATCGTCAACCTGCTCCGCTCCCTCGAAGAGGAACTGGGACCGACTTCGGACCGGCAGAGCTTCGACGCCGTGGTGCAGACGCGTCAGCCGGTGATCGGCGGCATCGGTCCGGCCGGCCTGATCTCCGGCAAGCGCCTCGTCGCCCTTCGCGTCCCGGTCATCCGCGACGGGATCCTCCGCTACGTGCTGTCGGTCCGGCTTGCCACAAACGCGGTGAGCTCGATCCTGCGGGATGCCGGTGCCCCCGAGGGCTGGGTCGGTACCATCGTGGATGCGGACGGGAACACCATCGCCCGGACCCGGGCCGAGGTCGAGGAACTCGGCCACCCTGCGAATCCCGCCTTGCAGGCGGCGATCCGGCACGCGCCCAACGGATTCTACACCGGCCCGACGCTGGAGGGCGCGAATGTCGAGGTGGTCTACCGGACGCTGAAGCACACCGGCGGCTGGTCGGTGCATTTCGGAATGCCGGTCGCCACCCTCAACGCCCCGGTGTCACGGTCGTATGTCGTGCTGGGCGGCGGCAGCTTCGTCAGCATCGGTCTCGCCCTGGCGCTGGTCGGATTGGTGGGCCGCGACATGGCGCAGCGCCGTGCGGGCGAGCAGGCCCGGTTCTCCCTCGCCCTCCGGTCCAGCGAGGAGCAGGGCGCCGTCGCCGCCGAGGCCGCGGAACTCGGCACGTTGCGCTGGGACACCGTCGCGCGCCGGGTGACGGGTTCTGCGCGCGCGGCCGAGCTTCTGGGGTGGCGGGCGGCCGCGGAAGGGCGCGACAGCGCCGTGGACGCCGATACCGTCCTGCAGGCGGTCGAGCCGGAGGATCGCGGGCGCCTGAGCGAAGCCCTGCGCCGGAGCCTCGCGGAGGGTACGCCGCTCGACGTCGAGTTCCGCGTGAACCGGCTCGATCGGGAACCGCGCTGGGTCCGCGTGGCCGGTCGCGTGCCACAGCTTCACGAGGACACCCCGGATGGGCTGATCTACGGCGTGGTCTCGGATATCGAGCCGCGCAAGCGCGCCGAGGCCGAACGGTCCGCGCTGCTCCGCCGCCTCGGCGAGGCGCAGGAGAACGAGCAGCGCCGGATCGCGCGGGAACTCCACGATCAGGTCGGCCAGACGGTGACCGGCCTGTCGCTGGGCCTCAAGAGCATGGAGCGGCTCCTGGCCCGCGGTGCCACAGCCGAAGCCGGAAGGCAGATGGAGTGGCTGCAAGCGCTTGCCGGGGAGATCGGACGCGACATCCATCGGGCTGCCGTCGACCTGAGGCCGACCGCCCTCGACGATCTCGGCCTGCGCGAGGCGCTCGCGACCCTGCTACGCGACTGGAGCCAGCGGCACGGGATCCGCGCCGATCTGGAATGCCTGAACGAGGCGACCCGTCTGCCGGCCGCCATCGAGACGGCCGTCTACCGGATCGTGCAGGAGGCCCTCACCAACGTGCTCAAGCATGCCCGCGCCGCGAGCGTCAGCGTCTCCGTGGAGAAGCGCACCACCGAGATGCGGGTCGTCATCGAGGATGACGGCGTCGGCTTCAACGCCGAGGACCTTCGCGACCGTTCCGGCAGCGATGGACAGGCCAAGCTGCGGCTGGGACTGTCCGGGATCCGCGAGCGCCTGTCCCTTCTCGGCGGGACACTCACGCTGGAATCGTCCCCGGATGTCGGCACAACCCTGTTCGTGACCATTCCCGTACCGCACCATCCCGAACCCTGAGGAGAAGCGCCCGATGGATCGCATTCGCGTCGCCCTGGCCGACGACCACCCCATCGTCCTCGCCGGGATCCGGACGCTCCTGAACGCCGACCCCGAGATCGAGCTGGTGGGCGAGGCCACGAATGGCAGCGAGGCGCTGCCGATGATTCATGCGGCCGACCCCGACGTCGCCGTGGTCGACGTTTCGATGCCCGGTCTCAACGGGCTCGAGCTCACCGAGCGCGTGGCGGATGCGTGCCCGCGGACGCGCGTGCTGGTTCTGACGGTCCATGAGGATGCGGCCTACGTCCAGCCGCTGCTCAAGGCCGGCGCCCGGGGATACCTGCTCAAACGCTCGGCCGCGGAGGATCTGCTCCGCGCGGTCCGCGCCGTCGCCGCAGGCGGCGTCTATCTCGACCCTTCGGTGGCGAGCCATGCCCTGGCGCATCCTGCAGCAGACTCCCGGATCTCGGTGGCCGAGCCTGCCGCAGACGCGCTGAGCCCGCGCGAGACGGACGTCCTTCGCCTGATCGCCCAGGGCTTCAGCAACAAGGAGATCGCGCGCCGCTTCGATCTCAGCGTCAAGTCCGTGGAGACCTACAAGGCGCGGGCCGCCGAAAAGCTCGGCCTGCGCACGCGTGCGGAGATCATCCGTTACGCGGCCGCGCACGGATGGCTCGATGCCCTGGCCCTGCGCTAGGAGCCGCGATTCTTTGAGCGCGACGGATCAAATCGCGGCGCGGTTCGTCTGTCTGGCGGACCGAATACGGATGAGGGGAGACGTGTGAGCGTCGGATTGATTGCCCTGCTGGACGATGTCGCCTTCATGGTCAGGAGTGCGGCGGCGTCCCTCGACGACGTGGCAGGCCAGGCCGCGAAAGCCGGAACCAAAGCGGCCGGTGTCGTCATCGACGATGCGGCGGTCACGCCCCGCTACGTCGTCGGCTTCGCGGCAGAGCGCGAGCTGCCAATCGTTGGCAAGATCGCCGTCGGATCGCTCCGCAACAAGCTCCTGTTCCTGCTCCCGGGCGCCCTGGCGCTGAGCGCCTTCGCGCCTTGGGCGATCACGCCGCTCCTGATGCTGGGTGGTGCGTATCTCTGCTACGAAGGCACCGAGAAGGTCTACGAGGGCCTCTTTCCCCATCGCGCCCACGGCGACGCGGCGGACCACGCGGACGGCGCCGGTGGCGCTGCGGCCGGAGAAGAGCGCCGCGTGGCGAGTGCCATCAAGACCGACTTCATCCTCTCGGCCGAGATCATGGCCATCACCCTCGCGGCCTTGCCGGAGGGCAGCTTCTGGATGCGGGCGGCCGTCCTGGCCATCGTTGCTCTGGGCATCACCGTGGGCGTCTACGGCGTGGTCGCTGTGATCGTGAAGGCTGACGACGCGGGCCTCGCTCTGGCCCGCAGCACGGCCGGGCCGCCGCTCGGAAGCCTCGTCCGCGGGCTCGGCCGCGGCGTCGTCAAAGGCATGCCGATCCTGCTCGGTCTCCTGGCGGTCGTCGGTACGGCGGCCATGATCTGGGTCGGCGGCGGGATCCTGATGCACGGCCTGGAGACCTACGGCCTGGCATGGCCCGCGCACGCCGCCCACGACGCGGCGACGGCAGCGTCCGCGCGCCTGCCGTTCGCCAAGGGCTTCGTCGAATGGCTGGTCACCGCCCTCGCGTCGGGCCTGATCGGGCTGGTGGTCGGCGGCCTGCTGATTCCGCTCACGAGCTTCGTGCTGGCGCCGACGTGGCACGCCCTGTCGGCCCTGCGGAAGCAGACTGCCTGATCCGAGAAACGTCGAGGCCAAGCGGTACGGTGGTCCCGACGGTCACCGTATTGCTCGGCCTCCTCCGGAGCCCCATGGCCCGGCGGTCGAGGATGCTTCTGCAGGACCCAGAAACGACAAAGGCCGCAGAGCTGCGGCCTTGTAAGTCGATCGTATGGTTGGGAAAACTGGAGCGGGCGAAGGGATTCGAACCCTCGACCCCAACCTTGGCAAGGTTGTGCTCTACCCCTGAGCTACACCCGCTCACTAGTGCCGCGCCGCCTGGACTTTCGTGCCGGCGGCCCCCGGCGCGGCTCTCTAAACACCATTCCGGCGGACGACGCAAGCGCCCTTTTCGCGAACCGTGACGATTTACCAATTCGGGTCCGGCGGGAGGCCTTCGTGGATCTCGCGGAGCCGGGCGCGGGTCCCCCGGGTGGTGCCCTCGGGCAATGCGTCCAGCGCGAAGAAGGCGCATTCGGCGACCTCCCGGTCCGGCGCCTTGGGACGCAGCACCGTGAAGGCCGGCAGGACGAACAATGCGACGTGATCGCGGGGGGCGGCCACCACATTCCGGTAGAGGGCATGCAGGCGCGGCTCCCCCTGGGGCACGATCTCGGCCTCCTCGCGGAATTCCCGCACCATCGCGTCGCGCACGGCCTCGCCGCGCTCCACACCGCCGCCGGGCAGGTGCCAGCCGCTGACATAGGTGTGGCGCACGAGGGCCACACGTCCCGCCCCGTCCAGGGCGACGCCGCGCACGCCGAGGGTCATGCCCCGGGACGCGAGAGCCCCGAGGTGGAACAGGCGCCGCAGGAGCGGCCGGTCGAGGAGCATGCGGGTGCGCGGCTCAGACGACGTCGAGGGTGATCTCGCCGAGCCCGGCGATCGCCGCGACCATGCGCTGACCGCGCTGGACCGGGCCGACGCCGGCGGGCGTGCCGGTGAAGATCAGGTCGCCCGGTTGCAGGGCGAAGTAACCCGACAGGTAGGCGATCTGCTCGGCGACGGACCAGATCATGTCGGCCAGGTCGCCCTTCTGACGAATCTCGCCGTCCACCGACAGCGTGATCGCGCCCCGCGCCGGATGGCCGAAAACGGAGACCGGATGCAGCGCGCCGATCGGGCCGGACCCGTCGGCCGCCTTGGCGGTGTCCCAGGGCCGCGACATCTTCTTGGCCTCGTCCTGGACGTCGCGCCGGGTCATGTCGAGGCCGACCGCGTAGCCGTAGACGTGGTCGAGGGCGGTCTCCGCCGGGATGTCGCTGCCGCCGCTGGCGAGGGCCGCCACCATCTCGACCTCGAAATGGTAGTTGCCGGTCTTCGGGGGGTAGGCGTGAGGCGTCGGCTCGGAACCGACGATCTGCAGGGCGTCCGCGGGCTTCATGAAGAAGAACGGCGGCTCCCGGTCGGGGTCCGCCCCCATCTCGCGGGCATGGGCGGCGTAGTTGCGGCCGACGCAGTAGACGCGGCGCACGGGAAACAGGTCGCTGCTGCCCACGATGGGGAGCGCGATGCGTTGCGGGTTCTGGATGACGGAGAGCATCTCTGCCTCTGCGGTGGATCGTCCGGACGGCCCGGCGCGACGACGCCCGGGCCCTACATCATCGTTGTAAGGTCCGCACCGGCGCGCGCCATACCGGAGCTTGCGTACCCCCGCCCCTGGCCTACAGAATCTTTGCGATGACCCCGACAGCCGCCCTCGACACCCTGCTGACCGCCCTGCGGGACGGGCTCGGCGCGCGGCACGTGCTGACCGATCCGGACGCCCTGGCGCCCTACCTGACCGAGAGCCGGCGCCTGTTCACCGGATCGGCCCTCGCCGTGCTGCGGCCCGGGAGCACCGAGGAGGTCGCCTTCGCGGTCCGCGCCTGCACGCAGGCCGGCATCGCGGTCGTGCCGCTCGGCGGCAATACCGGCCTGACGGGCGCCGGGGTGCCGCAAGGAGGCGTGGTGCTGTCCCTGGAGCGCATGACCCGGTTGCGGGCGGTCGATCCGGTGGATGCCACCATCACGGTGGAGGCCGGGATGATCCTTCAGGACGTGCAGGACGCGGCCGAGGCGGCCGGCATGCTGTTTCCGCTCTCCTATGCGTCCTGCGGTTCGGCCCGGATCGGCGGCGGCGTCAGCACCAATGCCGGCGGGATCGCGGTCCTCGCCTACGGCAACGCCCGCGACCTCGTCCTGGGGCTGGAGGTCGTGCTCGCGGACGGACGGGTCTGGAACGGGCTCAAGTCCCTGCGCAAGGACAATGCCGGCTACGACCTGAAGCAGCTCTTCATCGGCTCCGAAGGCACGCTGGGCATCGTCACCGCGGCCGTGCTGAAGCTGTTCCCGCGGCCGCGCTCCACGAGCGTCGCCTTCGTCGGGCTCGTTTCGGCCAGGGCCGCCCTCGACCTGTTCGTATTCCTGCGGGCGCGGATGGACCGCGACCTGACGGCCTTCGAATACCTCCCGCCCTTCGCCCTGGAGATCGTGCTGCGCCACATCCCGGGGACGGTGCAGCCGCTGCATGGCGCGCACGGCGCCTACGCGCTGATCGAGGTCGCGTCCGCGCGCCCGGATGCCGACACGCAGGCCGAGCTGGAATCCGCCCTCGGGCAGGCCCTGGCGGACGGGGTGATCGCGGATGCCACGATCGGCACCAGCGGCGCCCAGAACGCCGCGCTCTGGCGTCTGCGGGAGGGCGTTCCCGAGGCGCAGACCCGCGAAGGCGCGTCGATCAAGCACGACGTGTCGGTACCGCTGTCGCGGCTCCCCGCGTTCTTGGAGCAGGCAGGCGCGGCCTGCACGGCGGAGATGCCCGGCCTGCGACCCTGCGGATTCGGCCATTTCGGCGACGGCAACATCCATTTCAACCTGTCCCAGCCGTCCGGCATGGCGGCGGCGGAGTTCCTGGCCGAATGGGGCCGATTCAACCGGATCGTTCACGACATCGTGCACGACCTCGGCGGTTCCATCGCCGCCGAGCACGGGGTCGGCCTGATCAAGCGCGAGGAACTCGCCCGCTACGGCGATCCGGTCGGGCTCGACCTCATGCGGCGCCTGAAGGCCGCCCTCGACCCCGAGGACCTGCTCAACCCCGGCAAGGTCATCATCCGGGACGACCGCGACGCCTCGACGGCGCGCTGAGGAATTTTGTGCATCGCGCCATAATTCGGCGCGGAGCCGGGTGCAGGACAGCAACGCCGCGCCGTCATCCGCCGGGGTGGCCCGCTGCGTTAAGCCGCTGCTAACGCTTCGGACAGACCTTCACCGTAGACGACAAAGACGGGTCCTTCGGCGCCAGGCATGGCAATTGCTCAGAGGCCTTCCTATCTCGCAGATGCGAGATCGAGCGACGAACCGTCACCGACAGGCTGTTTTCATATCTCTTTGGAGACCGACGGAATGCCCACCTCTCAGGCCCGCGTGCAGACCAACGAGGCGAGCCGCTACCTGCAGCAGCTCTGCCGGCACTGGAGCCACAAGTTCAAGGTCGAGGCGACGCCCGTGCACGGCACCGTGCCGTTCGGCGAGGACCGCGTCTGCACCTTCGACGCCGAGCCCGACGCCCTGGTGATGCGCATCGACAGCTCCGACCCGGTGAACCTCACCCGGCTCGAGAACGTCGTGGCCGACCACCTCGCCCGCTTCGCATTCCGCGAGAGCCTCGGCGACATCCGCTGGTCGCGCGCCGCCTGACGGCCCGCGCAGCGCGGTCACGTTCGACCCGTCCGGCCCCTGGCCCGGGCGGGGTCTCGCGATCCGGAACGGCCCGCGGCGGTGGCGCACCAGGTGGCGCACCACTTGCACGCGAGTCCGGCTTGCGGCCAGATCGGTCGCCGCCGAGACCGGGATCGATCCATGAAGCGACGCACCCTGCTGACAGGCGCCGGAGCGCTGGTGGCCGGGACGCTCGCCCGTCCGGCCCTGGTGCGGGCGGCCTCCGCGACGACGCTGCGCTTCGTGCCCTACGCGGATCTGGCGCTTCTCGACCCGATCATCACCACGAACTACGTCACGCGCACCCATGCGCTGATGGTGTTCGATACACTCTACAGCCTGGATGCCGCCTACCGGGCCCAGCCGCAGATGGTGGCGGGCCACGAGGTCACGGCCGACGGCCTCACCTGGCGCCTGACCCTGCGGGACGGCCTGCGCTTCCATGACGGCACGCCGGTCCTCGGCCGCGACGTTGTGGCGAGCCTCAAACGCTGGTCGCAGCGGGACGCCTACGGTGGGGCGCTGTTCGACACGGTGGACGACCTCTCGGCGCCCTCCGACACCATGGTGCAGTTCCGCCTGAAACGGCCCTTCCCGCTCCTGCCGGACGCCCTCGCCAAGCCGACCTCCTATGTCCCGGTGATCATGCCGGAGCGCCTGAGCGCGACGCCGGCGACGCAGGCGGTGCCGGAGATCGTCGGCAGCGGCCCGTATCGGTTCGTCGCCGCCGAGCGGGTTCCGGGCTCGCTCAACGTCTACCGCCGGTTCGAGGAGTATCGACCCCGTCCGGACGGGACGGCGAGCTTCACCGCCGGACCGCGCATCGCGCATTTCGACCGCATCGAGTGGCGCACGATCCCCGACGGCGCGACCGCGGCCGGCGCCCTGCGCTCGGGCGAGATCGACTGGTGGGAGCAGCCCCTCGTCGATCTCGTGCCCGACCTGATGCGCCAGCCGGCCGTGCGGGTGGATCTGGTGGAGACCGCCGGGCTGATCGGACAGATCCGCCTCAACCACACCCTGCCGCCCTTCGACAATCCCGCGATCAGCCGCGCGCTGCTCTCGGCCGTCGACCAGACCGAGATGATGGATGCGGTCGCCGGCAGCGACCCGGCGATCCGCCGCGGGCCCGTCGGGATCTTCACCGCGGGTGGTCCGATGGCGTCATCGGCCGGCATGGCGGTGCTCACCGGCCCTCGCGACCTCGCCGCCGCGAAGCGGGCGCTCGCCGAGGCGGGCTACAAGGGCGAGCGGGTGGTGCTGCTCTCCGGGACCGACGTGCCGCGGATCAACGCGATCTGCGAGGTGATGGCCGATGCCTGCCGCAAGCTCGGGATGAACCTCGACGTCGTCGCCACCGATTGGGGGACCGTGAACCAGCGGATCCTGAACGCGAAGCCCCTGGACCAGGGCGGCTGGTCAATGTTCGGGATCTTCTCCGGCGGGCTGGACCATCTCTCGCCGGCCTACCATCTGGCCGCCCGCGGGAACGGCCGCGCGGGCGTCCCGAGCTGGCTCACGGACGCCCCCCTGGAGGAAATGCGCAGCGCGTGGTTCGCCGCGCCGGACCTCGCCGCCCAGAAGGCGCTCGCGGCGCGGATCCAGGCGCGCGCCCTGGAGGTCGGCGCCTATCTCCCCTGCGGCCAGTACTTCCAGCCGACCGCCTACCGGCGCGACCTCGAAGGCATGCTGACCGGGCTGCCGCTGTTCTGGAACCTGCGCCGGTCGGCCTGAGCGCGCAGCCGCCGGGTCACCCGACGCTCATCAGGCTGGCATTGCCGCCGGCCGCCGCGGTGTTGATCGCTGTGGAGATTTCCTCGACCAAGCCCGCCGGATCGTAGAGATCGCCGGCCGCCAGCGCCTCCGGCTCGCGGGCCTGGAGCGGCAGGATGGCTCCGTCGCGGGCCGCGATGGCGGCGTTGAGATCCCGCAGGGCTGTCGCATCGCCCGCGAACAGGACGCCCTGGACGTCGCCCGCGCGGTCGAGATCCGGAGCCCAGGCGATCCGGGCCGCGCACACCGCCGGCAGACCGTCCAGGGCCGCACCGCTGCCGCCGGCGGCGACGATAACCGCCGCGTTGCCGGTGCCGAGGATCGCCCCGAGCTGGAGCAGGAGCGCCGTCTCCGTCGCCGCGATGGCGGCGACGCGCCCGCGCGGACGCAGGGCGTACAGATTGCGCTCACCCACCGGTCCGGCCAGCGCGATCGGGGCGGATCCGGGATAGCGGACGGTCTCCAGCCTCTCCGCGAGATCGTGGCGACGGCGCGACCGCAGCCACGCCACGTAAGGGCGCAGCGCCGCCTCGTCGGCGGGCAGCCCGTCGCGGGCGGCGGCGGGCGGTCTCCGCACCAGCCGGCCGAGGGCCAGCGGGCCCCCGGCCTTGGGGCCCGTCCCCGACAGGCCCGAGCCGCCGAAGGGCTGCACGCCCACCACCGCGCCGATGATGTTGCGGTTCACGTAACGGTTGCCGGCCCGCACTCGGCCGAGGACGTGGTCGATGGTCTCGTCGACGCGGCTGTGCAGCCCAAAGGTCAGCCCGTAGCCGGTGGCATCGATCGCCGCGAGGAGCCTGTCGAGGGTATCCCGACGGTAGCGCAGCACATGCAGCACCGGGCCGAACACCTCCTGCTCGACATCGGCGACCGCCCCGATCTCGATCAGCGTCGGCGGTACGAAGGTCCCGGCGCCGGCCGCGGGCGGCAGGGGCAACTGCTCCACGGGAAACCCCCGCGCGCGCAGGCTCGCCACATGATCGGCGAGGCGGGCGGCGGCGTCGGCGGTGATGACCGGTCCGACATCGACGGCGAGGCGCCGCGGGTCGCCGACCTGCAGCTCCCGCAGGGCGCCCTTGAGCATGTGCAGCGTCCGGTCGGCGATCTCCTCCTGCAGGCACAGGATCCGCAGCGCCGAGCAACGCTGGCCAGCGGAATCGAAGGCCGAGGCGATCACGTCGGCCACCACCTGCTCGGCAAGCGCGGAGGAATCGACCACGAGGGCGTTCTGGCCGCCGGTCTCGGCGACGAAGGGCACCGGCTCGCCGAAGCGGTTCAGCCGCCCCGCGAGTGCGCGCTGGATGGCCTTGGCCACCGCGGTCGAGCCGGTGAACATCACGCCCTGCACGCGCGGATCCGCGACCAGGGCGGCGCCGACACGGCCGTCCCCCGGCAGCAGGTGAAGGGCATCCGCCGGGATCCCGGCCGCGTGGAGCACGCGGATCGCCGCGGCGGCGATCAGGGGCGTCTCCTCCGCGGGCTTGGCCAGGACCGTGTTCCCCGCCGCGAGGGCGGCCGCGGCCTGCCCGACGAAGATCGCCAGGGGGAAATTCCACGGCGCGATGCAGGCGACCGGGCCGAGCGGCGCGTGCGCGTCGCCGAGGATTCGCTCGGCCTCGGCGGCGTCGTAGCGCAGGAAATCGACCGCCTCGCGGATCTCCGCCACGGCGTTCGCGTAGGTCTTGCCCGCCTCCCGCACGATGAGCCCGATCAGCGCCGGCATCTGCGCCTCGAAGGCGTCGGCGGCCCGCCGCAGGCAGACGGCGCGCGCGGCCGCCGGCGTCGCCGCCCAGCCGGCGGCGGCCGCTTCCGCCCGGGCCACGGCGCCTACGACCGCCGCAGCCGTCGCCGCCCGGCCGAAACCGACGACGTCCCGGTGGTCGGCGGGATTGCGCACGGGCTCGTCGGCCGCCGCGTCGTCCTCGCCCGACGGCACCGCCCGCCAGACGGTGCGCTCGCTCGCCAGCAACCCCTCCGAGAGATCGGCGAGGGCTACCTCGTCGGCGAGGTCGAGACCGGCGGCGTTCATGCGGTGCGAACCGTACAGGTCCCGGGGAGCCGCGATCCGCGGATGCGGCGCTCCGGGACTTGGCATGGCCTCCACGGCGGTGACGGGGTCGGCGATCAACGCCGCGATCGGCACGGCCGCGTCGGCGACTTGGTTGACGAAGGAGGTGTTCGCCCCGTTCTCCAGAAGCCGCCGGACGAGATAGGCGAGCAGGGTCTCGTGCGTGCCCACCGGCGCGTAGATCCGGCAGGGGCGGCGCAGGCGCTCTCCGGCGACCACGGCCTCGTAGAGCGGCTCGCCCATGCCGTGCAGGCACTGGAACTCGTACTGGCCGGGCCGAAAATCCGGGCCTCCCATCTCGACGATGCTCGCCAGGGTCTGGGCGTTGTGGGTAGCGAACTGCGGGAAGACCGCGTCCGGAGCCGCGAGGAGCCGACGCGCGCAGGCGAGATACGAGACGTCGGTGTGAAGCTTCCGGGTGAAGACCGGGAAGTCCGCCAGACCGTCCACCTGCGCCCGCTTGATCTCGCTGTCCCAATAGGCGCCCTTGACCAGACGCACCATCAGCCGCCGACGGCTTCGGCGGGCGAGATCGATCAGCACGTCGATGACGAAGGGACACCGCTTGCCGTAAGCCTGGACCACGAAGCCGAGCCCGTCCCAGCCAGCGAGGTCCGGATCGAGGGCGAGCCGCTCCAGGATATCGAGAGACAGGTCGAGGCGATCGGCCTCCTCGGCGTCGATGTTCAGGCCCATCCCGTAGCCCTTGGCGAGGCGGGCGAGGTCCCACACACGGGGATGGAGTTCGGCCAGAACACGGTCGCGCTGCGACCGCACGTAGCGGGGATGGAGCGCCGACAGCTTGATCGAGATGCCGGGTCCGAGGAGCACGCCGCGGCCGGCGGAGGCCGCCCCGATCGCCCGGATCGCCTCCGCGTAGGCGCGCCGGTAGCGTTCCGCATCCTCGGCGGTCACGGCAGCCTCGCCGAGCATGTCGTACGAGTACGTGAAGCCCTTGGCCTCGCGCCGCCCGGCATGCCGCAGGGCCTCGGCGATCGTCCGCCCGGCCACGAATTGCTCGCCCATCATCCGCATGCAGAGATCGACGCCGGTGCGGATCACCGGCTCACCGCCGCGGGCGATCAGGCGGGTGAGCGCGGCGGACAGGCCGGCCTCGTCCCGGGTCGCGGCGAGCTTGCCGGTGACGAGCAGGCCCCAGGTCGCCGCGTTCACGAAAGGCGACGGGCTGTGCCCGAGATGGGCCGCCCAGTCGCCGCCCGCGATCTTGTCGCGGATCAGCGCGTCCCGCGTCGCCGTGTCGGGGATTCGCAGCAGCGCCTCGGCGAGGCACATCAGCGCCACGCCCTCCTGGCTCGACAGCGCATATTCGTGGATCAGCCCCTCGACGCCGCCGCGGCGCCCCTGCCGACGCAGGGTTTCGACCAGGTGTCCCGCATGTTCGGCGACGCGCCGGGCGGCCTCGGGCGACAGGCGGGCCTGATCGAGGAGCGCCGCCACACACTCGCTCTCGGGGCGCAGACAGGCCGCGGTCACGGCCTGCCTCAGGGGCGACCGGTCCGGCAGGTCGGCGGCGAGCCGGCGGAAGGCAGCGCTCGCCCGGACGGCCGCAGCTTCGACGACGCCGGTCCCGGACATAATCCGTCCCTCCGACACGGCACAATGCCGCGCCGTTGCGACCTCAGGCTACACAATCCGGGCGCCGCGTCGAAGCCGGGGTGCCGACGGAAAGGCTTGGCCCGACCGGCCCGTCCCGGGCGGTCACGGTCACGCGGCCTCACCTTTCAGGAGCGAAGCCTGCGCCTGCGCGAGATCGGATCCCGTATGCAGGGATGCCCCGGCGATGAACTAGGTCAATCCATAGGCTTCCGCCCGCATAAGGTCTTGTCGTATGTTTTGGCCGTCTATTGGTCCGCTAGCCGCGAGTTACATTAGACTATATTGAGATATATTAGGGCATTCAATCGTTTTGCACATTCGGATTGTCCGCCCTCGGTTGCGGACCGCTCAGGTCAGAGCCCACGTCTCGATGAGGACGCCGCATGCCGCGTTTGGAGATCACCGGCACCGAACGACGCTACAACACGGTCGCAGCCATCGAAGACAACGGTGCGTGGCAGATGGTCATGCCCTTTCCGCGGGCTTCGATCCGCGCCGCCGCCCTTGTCGGCGATGAGAGGCTGATCTGCCTGTCCGAAGACGGGGAACTCTGCCTGATCGCGTGGCGCTCGCGCCGGGATGTCGTGCGGCGGCGCCTGCCGCGCGGGGATTCCTGTGCCCGTAGGCTGTTCGTCACGCGCGATGCCGAGCTGATCGCAGCCTATGTGAGCCATGTTCCGAGCGACGAGACCCAATACCTCCACCGCCTCGTCGTCCTGCGGGCGGCGGATCTCGAAATCCTGCTGGATGGGCGGGGGATCACCTGGCCGTCCGACGGTCCGATCGGACGTCTTTCCGCCGAGGAGGCTTATCCGCCGCGACCGGGTGGACCGGCCATCCTGACGATTCACGGCGATCTGTTCGAGGATCCGGAGGGAAGGCTGGCCTTCATCGGCCTCCGATGTGGGCCGGGCGGGTCGTCCTACGGGCTTTGCCGCCTGGAGCGAACCGACGGGTCGGTGCGCTACGATCCGCTTCCGGACGCGGTGAAACCGTATTGGTTCAGCCCGAGCGGCCGCTACGCAGTCACGCCGCGCCTCGATCCTTCGCCCAGGGAATCCGAAGCGGCAGCGGATGCGGTGGGGGACGATCCCCGACACCGCGCACAGGCCGTCGAACTCTGGACGACCGAACCCGTCGCCCACGTCGCGACCCTCGTCGCGCGCCCGGGCCCCGAGCCGCACCGCGTCATGACGGAGGTGGCCTGGGAACCGGACGAGCGGGCGCTCTGGGTCAAGTACGGGTTCTTCTGGGATCAGAAAACAGAGTTCCAGTGCATCGGCCTGGACGGCGCCCGCTCGCCCGTCTTCGCGTTCGGCCGCTATGCGGGCGCCAAGGCCGTTTCCACATTCGGCGACGTGGCCGATGCCGAGAGGGTCGAGATCCGCTTCTACAGCGACGCCGTCTTCATTCCGCGACCCTGGTGCGCCGATTCGGGGCCCGCGCGGCTGATCGCGCAGGACGAGGACGGGTATCGCCCTCAGGCGTCGGCGGGGCCGAGCGCGTCTGCGGTCGGGCGGTTCCTGGCGCGCTCGCTACCGGTGGTCACCGTGGCGGATTTCTCGGCTGCGGCCATCGCGGAATCGTTGGGCTGGCTCACAGGCCAGATCCGGGCGGATCTCGCCGCCCTTCTGCGGAGCGACGCCCTGGCGCTGACCTTCAGGGTCGGCGGGAAGGCACTGACGGAACCGGCCTTCTTCGCGCGGATCGCGCGCGAGCGCATCGCGGTGGCGCCCGTGCTGCGTGAGCTCCTGACAACCTATCTCGAAGTCCAGCCCGCACTCGTGGCCGCCAGGAACCTGTACCGGCAGATCTGGGGGCCCGATGACAACCAGGGAGCGCTGGCGCCGGCGATGCAGGCGCTGCTCCATCTCGATCCGGCGGCCCACGACGTGTTTCGCGACTATCTCGCCCAGCGCGACGGGGAGCACGAGGACTACTCCACCACGGTGATGATGCAGACCTACATCGCCGCGACGGGCTGGCGGGACAGGGCCATGATCGGGTTCGGCGTCTATTTTGCGCTGATCCGGTACAGGGACGGCGTGATCAGCCTGGGCGGAGGCTTCCTCGAGGAACACGGTGTCCTCGATGCCGCCGAGGGGTTGCTGGATCCCGCCGACTTCGCCGTGCTCATCCGCGAAGAACTCGACGGGTTCGCCGCGCGGCCCGATCTCGATTGCCACCTCGGCCCGGACGCCCTGTCTCGCGAACTCCGAGCCAGCCTCGCGACCACCGCCTATGGCCGACGGGTCCTGGCGGCGCTCGCGGACCGGCCGGCCGCACCGCCCGGCCCGACCTGAGGCCGCGGGACGCGAAACGGTCCGTCGCGCGATCCCGTCACTTCATGGCTTGGGCGTGGGCGGCCTCGATCGCCTCGGTGAGGAGGGGCTGGGCGCCCTTGCGGCGCAGGGTGGCGGTGGGGATCACCACCGGATCGGCGCAGGCCTGGACGACGTGCGCCAGGTCGAACTGCACCGCGAGGCCTCCGACCTTGGCGTCGAGCCACGCCATCATGGCCGGTGGCTGGCCGTCGTAGGTCTCGGTGACCGCCTCGCGGCATTCCTTGTCCGCATCGACGGACTTCGGATCGCCCGTCCTCGGCCGATAGCCCGCGAGGTAGAGTTCGTGCAGCGTTTTGGAGGCGAGCGTCACCATCTTGGTGCCGCCCGCGCCCTCGGCGAGGGCGAGCGTGCCGGTCAGGGATGCGGGCAGCAGGGTGGTCCAATCCACGGGGGCGCCGGTCGTGAGGTCGTAGACGATCGACATCGTGCCGGAGTTCGGATGCGCGCCTCCGCAATACATGCTGTCGGAGATCACGAAGCTCAGGAAACGCGGGCCGCGCATCGGGGTCTCGACGGTCCGCTCCCAGGAGCCGTTCTTCCCATCCTGCGCCTTGCAGTCCCGCGCCGCCGCGAGGGCCTTCGTGTCGAGGCGCTTCACCGCCGCGTTGATCCGCCGCTCGGCGTCGTCGGCCGGCGCAGCGATCTGCGGCATGGCCGCGAGGCCGGGGATCAGGTCGGCCGGCGCCTTCAGGACCACGGGTCCGTCGGCGGCCCAGGCGGGTGTGGCCAAAGCCAGGAGGATCGCGGTCCAACCCGCAGCCCTGCCGCGAGCTCGCCATACGCTCGGCCGGACGGTTCGCTTGGACATGGTGCCGCTTCTCCCGATGGCGGCGGGTCCGACATCCGGGGCCGCCCGCCGTGTCGCGATTCGATGTGTCCGTCCCTACCATCGGCGAACGCCGTTCGGCGCGCGCTTTGACACCTGCGGAAGCGGTGGCAGAAGCCCCGCATGACCGCGATCCTGATCTACGGCGCCACCGGCTATACCGGCCAGCTCCTGGCCGCGCAGGCCGTCGGGCAGGGCCTGCATCCGATCCTGGCGGGGCGCGACGCGCACACGCTGCGGCCGCTTGCTTCCCGGCTCGGTCTGGAGATGCGGGTCGCACGCCTCGACGATGCCGACGGCCTGCGCGCCGCGCTCGCAGGTGTGGCGGCGGTGATCCACGCGGCCGGCCCGTTCTCGAAGACGGCGCGGCCGATGGTGGAGGCCTGCCTCGCCGCGGGCGCGCATTACGTCGACATCACCGGCGAGATCGCGGTGCTGGAGGCGCTCGCCGCGCAGGATGCGGCGGCGAAGGCGGCCGGCCTTGTCCTCCTGCCGGCCGCCGGCTTCGATGTGGTGCCGAGCGATTGCCTCGCCGCCCACGTGGCCGGGCGCCTGCCCGGCGCGACGCATCTGCGCATCTCCATCGGCGGGTTCGGCGGCTTCAGCCGCGGCACCGCCCGCACCATGGTGGAGGGCATCGCCTGGGGGACGCGGGTGCGCCGGGACGGACGCATCGTCGAGTTGCCGAGCCCGCCCCGCGGCACCGCCGATTTCGGCGCCGGCCCGCGCCGGACCGTGGGGCTCGGCTGGGGCGACGTGTCCAGCGCGTGGTACTCGACCGGGGTGCCGAACATCGATGTCTACTTCGAGGCCTTCCCCGCCATGGCGGCGGCGGCCGGTCTGCCCGCCGGAATCCGGCGGATCATCGCCGGCGGCACCGCGCAGCGCCTGATCAACCGCGGTATCGACCGGCTGCCCGCCGGCCCGTCCGCCGCCGCGCGGGAAAAAGCCCGCAGCACCTTCCTGGCGGAAGCCTGGGACGGCGCCGGCCGCCGCGCGGCGAGCCGGATGGAGACCGCCGAGGGCTACACGCTGACGGTCTGGACCGCCCTGGAGATCGCCCGGCGCGTCGCCGCGGGACAGGTCGCGCCGGGCTTCCACACGCCCGTCACCGCCTTCGGCGCCGACTTCATCCTGGGCTTTCCGCATGTGACGCGGACGGATCTCTGACCGGCGCTTAGGACTGGCGCAGCGCTCGATCCGATGCGAGCCGCCCGGGGCTCACACGGTCGCGCCGATCTGCCAGGGGGCGAATTCCGAGGAGCCGAAATCGAACTGCTCGCTCTTCGTCCGCTCCCCGCTCGCGACCCGGAGGATCAGGTCGAAGATCCAGCGCCCGGCCTGCTCCACGCTCTCTTCGCCGTCGAGGATCGTGCCGCAATTGACGTCCATGTCCTCCTCGAGCCGCCGGTACATGGCCGAGTTCGTGGCGATCTTGATCGACGGCGACGGCTTGCAGCCGAATACGCTGCCGCGCCCGGTGGTGAAGCAGACGAGATTCGCCCCGCCCGCCACCTGCCCGGTGGCCGAGACCGGATCGTAGCCGGGCGTGTCCATGAACACGAAGCCCTTGGCGGTGACGGGATCGGCGTAGCGCAGTACGTCGACGAGGTTGGTGCTGCCGGCCTTCGCCATGGCGCCCAGTGACTTCTCCAGGATCGTGGTCAGGCCGCCGGCCTTGTTGCCCGGCGACGGGTTCGCGTCGATCTCCGCTCCCTCCTTGCGGGTGTAGTCCTCCCACCAGTGCATCAGGTCGACGAGCTTCTGGCCCACCTCCGGGCTGACGGCACGGCGGGTGAACAGGTGCTCGGCCCCGTAGGTCTCGGTGGTCTCCGACAGGATCACCGTGCCGCCGTTCTGCACCACGAGGTCGCTGGCGATCCCCAGAGCCGGATTCGCCGAGACGCCGGAATACCCGTCCGAGCCGCCGCATTGCAGGGCGACGATCAGTTCGCTCGCCGGCACCGGCTCACGGTGAACCACGTTCGCCTCGGCCAGGATCCCCTTCACGAAGTCGATGCCGGCCTCGACGGTCTTCCGCGTGCCCCCGAGGCTCTGGATGTTCATGCTGCGGATCCGGTCGCCGAGCCCCTGCTCCTCCAGGAACGCGCCGATCTGGTTCACCTCGCAGCCGAGCCCGATCATCACGATGTGCGAGAAGTTGACGTGCCGCGCGTAGCCCGCGAGCGTCCGCCGCAGGAGCCGCAGCGGCTCGCCCATCGCCATGCCGCAGCCGGTCTTGTGGGTCAGCGCCACGACCCCGTCGACGTTGGGATAGGGGGCGAGCGGGTCGAGGCCGAGGATCGGGTGGCGGCGGAACGCGTCGGCGATCAGGTCGGCCACGTGCGCGCTGCAATTCACCGAGGTGAGGATGCCGACGTAGTTACGGGTGGCCACGCGCCCGTCGGGGCGGCGGATGCCCTGGAAGGTCGCAGGCGGGGTGACGAGCCGCGTCGGCTTGGCGTCGACGCCGAACGCGTAGTCGCGGGCGAATTCGCCCATCCCGAGATTGTGGACGTGGACGTGCCGGCCGGCCGCGATGTCCTCCTTCGCGAAGCCGATGATCTGGCCGTACTTGGTCACCGGCTCGCCGCTCCGGTGCGGACGCACCGCGACCTTGTGGCCGGCCGGGATCCGCTCGGCGGCGACCACGCCCTCCGCGACCGGCGTTCCGGGCTCGATGGTCCCGCGGGCGACGACGACGCCGTCGTCCGGACGCAGGGTGATGACGGGATAGGCGGACATCTCTCTCTCCTGACGATCCGTCGTGTCGCTCATCGGGCCGCCTCGGGCCGGAGAGCCGGGGCGCGGGCCTCCCGCACCGGCAGCGGCGCGATCTCGCCGATCACGAACAAATAGATGAAGGCGCCGAGCAGGCAGAAGCCGCCGGCCACGATCAGCGGGATGACGAACGAGCCCTGGGTGACGGTGAGCATGATGCCCGTGAAGGTCGTGGTCACGATCCCCGCGACGTTCGAGGCGAAGTTCTGAATGCCCCCGATCGAGGCCACATGGGCCGGCGTCGGCGCCACGTCGCCGGGCAGCGCCCAGATCGACGCCGCCGTGAAGGCGAGGCTGCCATAGGCGACCGCGAAGCACAGCAGAGCCACGTAGACGTTCGGGGCGATGATCGACAGCGTGATCACCGACGACATCAGCATGCCGCCGACGAGGCAGGTCTTGCGGGCCGCGGTGAGGCTCCAGCCGCGGCGGTAGAGCGCGTCCGACGCGAAGCCGCCGAGCCAGCCCGCGGGGATCGAGGCCAGGGCCGGCAGGCTGCCCAGCGTGCCGAGTTCGGCCAGCGAGAAGCCGCGCGCCTTGACCAGATAGGTCGGAAACCACGTGATGAAGAAGTAGATCACGAAGTTCAGACAGAAGAATCCTGCCATCATCCCCCAGACGGTGCGGTACCGGAACAGCGACAGCCACGGCACCTGATTCTGGGCGTCGGCGGCATCGACGGTCTTCGGCCGGTCCTGCGCGGCGCGGAGCCGGGCCAGTTCCTCCGGCGAGACCTTCGGGTGGTTCTCCGGCTCGCGGTAGAGCCACATCCAGAACACCGCCCAGACGAAGCCCAGCACGCCGGTGACGATGAAGGATTCCCGCCAGCCGAGCGTCGCGATCACCCAGGAGACCAGCGGGATCGCCAGCGCCGAGCCCACCCGGGAGCCGCTGTCGAAGATGCTGCTGGCGAAGCTGCGCTCGCCGCGGGGAAACCACGAGGCCGCGACCTTGGCGAAGGACGGATAGGCCCCGGCCTCGCCGATGCCGAGCAGCATGCGCAGGCCGAGCAGCGACAGGAAGCCCCGTCCGGCCGCGGTCAGCGCCGTGCAGGCCGACCACCAGACAACCGCGACCACCAGGGAGAGCCGCGCGCCGACCCGGTCGGCCACGTAGCCGAAGGGCAGCTGCATGATCGCGTAGGTCCAGAAGAAGCCCGACAGGATCAGGCCCATATCGGTGGCGTCGAGCCCCAGTTCCTTGGACATGGACGGCGCCGCGACCGCGAGATTGGCGCGGTCGATGTAATTGATGGCGTTGGCGGCCATGCAGAGGCCGATCATGAGCCAGCGCAAACGAGGCATCGCGTTCTCCTCCCGAATGCCGGGGATGGCGTCCCCGGGCCGTGCGGCGCCCCCGTTTTGGCCGGGGGTCGCCGCCGATCGTGGTGTGGCGCCGGGCCTTGTCCGGCTCAGTCGCGGTAGGCGTTCCCGTCGAGGCCGTGCGGCCGGCCGGCGGCCAGGAGGGTTTCCCAGACGGGCTCGGGCAGCGGCACGCCCTCGGCGAGGCGTTCGGCGCGCATCCGCCGCTCCGGCTCGCCCGGCAGCAGAACCTCGGCGCCGGGCATCGGCTTGGCGCTCTTGAAGAAATCGAGATAGGCCCGTGTCTCGGCGGCGAGCACATCCTCGGTGCCGAGGGCGGCGGGCGTGACGTAGATCGACAGCATGCCGTTGCAGATCCGCCGCTGTCCGGGGCCGGCGGTTCCGGAGCCGGTGAGCGCGCCGGCGAGCAGCTCGCACATCAGCGCGAGGCCCGATCCCTTGTGCTCGCCGAAGGCCCGGATCGCCCCGGCGCCGCGCTGGTTGTCGCGCTCGACGCCCTCCAGCGGTCCGAACAGCGTCACCGGATCGGCGCTCAGGCGGCCGTCGGGCTCGATCAGCGCGCCCTCCGGCAGCGGCTTGCCGCCCCGGGACGCGACGAGCACCTTGCCCTCGGCCACCAGCGAGGTGGCGAAGTCGAGGATGATCGGCTCGGAATCCGGAACCGGGAAGCCGGCGGCGAACGGCGCCGTCGAGAACCGGCGCTCCACCGAGCCGAAAGGCGCCACGAGGAGGCTGCCCGCCACGTTGACGAAATGCACCGAGACGAGCCCCGCCGCCGCCGCCCGCTCGGCCCACTCGCCGATCCGGCCGATATGCCCGGCGTGCCGCAGGGCAATGATCGCAACACCGTTCTCCCGCGCCTTGGCGATCCCGAGATCGACGGCGACGGGGCCGGCCGTCTGGCCGAATCCGTAATGGGCGTCCACGAGGGCGAAGTTCGGCGCGTCGGTGACGATCTCGGGCGTGCGGCCGGCCTCGACCTCGCCCGCGCGCAGCCATTCGACGTAGCGGGTGACGCGGACGACCCCGTGGCTGTCGTGGCCGGTGAGGTTGGCCGCCACCAGGAACCGGCCGATCCGTTCGGCCTCCGGCTCGGCGCAGCCCTCGCGCACGAAGATGTCCCGCACATAGGCGGACAGCCTGTCGGCCGAAATCCGCATTCCGTTCCTCCCTCGCCGCGCTTCACCGAGCGCGTGCGGGATGAACCTAGCGGTCTCGGACGTGCAGGGCGAGCACCCGGGGGTGACGGGAGACGCCACCTGTCGTCCCCGAGGGCTCGGTCAACGATCCGACGGGACCGGGCCGGGCGGATCGCCGTAGGGATAGAAGTCGGCCGCCCGCATCTGCGCGTAGGGGAGATGACCGAGCCGCACCGTCCCGAGGAACGGCTCCGGGGGCTCCACCAGCAGGATCGTGCGGGCGTAGCCGCTGTCGTCGAAGCCGCGCCGGAAATGCACCCGCGACTTGATCGCCACGACGTCGAAATCGGCCGGCTCCAGGCCGAGACGCCACAGCTCCTCCGGGTCGACGATCTGCGCGAGCTGCGGGCTCAGGACGAGCACGTTGCCGCCTCCGAAGGCGACGCAGATCCAGGTTCCGCCGCCACCGCCGCTGCCGGCGACACCGGGCTCCGGTGCCGCGACGACGCGCAGCACGGTTCCGGTGATCCGTACCGGATCGCCCGCGGACGGGTCGCCGCCGCCGCCGACCGGCGCGTCGAACGGGTCGCCCACCGCGATCTCCCGCGCCGCCGCCAGGACCGCGGGCGACGCGACGGTGGCGACCAGGGTGCGGGTGAGACCTTGCCGGAGGATCTCGCTAAGCAGCCAGGTCGCCCGGCCGGACCGGTCGCTGTGGTCGGCGAGGACGACCGGAACGGCGCCCTCCGCGACCGCCGCCCGGGCGAGGCGCACGCCTTCGGCGATCGTATGGATCCGCGTCGCCTCGAGCAGCGAACGCCGCTGCCGCCACGCGAAATCCGCGACGTCCCGCGCCACGCGGTCGGCGAGTTCCGGATCGCCGTTGGTGATCGCCTGCACGGTCATCCCGCCATCCGGAGCATCGCCCCACGGGAAGCCGAAGAAGACGTTGACGAACACGTCCGGCTCGCGCGCCTCCCAGACGAGGGCGCGCTGCACGAGGTCGGCCCAGGGCGTGGCACCGGTCCATTGGACCACGGTGGGTGACAGGATCGGCACCTTGAGGGTCCGATGCGCCGGCCGGTAATCGCCGCGCACGGCGCGGACCAGCATCCGGGCGGCCCGCTGGCCCTGAAGGTGGCCGTCGTAATGCGGGAAATACTTCACCGCGAAGGCCAGGTCGGCATGGTCGAGGAAGGCCTGATCCTCGTTCCCGTGCAGATCGAAGGTCCCGACGAGAACCGCCGCGTCGCCCACCGCCGCGCGGACCTGCCGGGCGATGTCGGCCTCGGGCCGGGGAACGCCGCGCACCGCCATCGCGCCGTGCAGCGCGAGGTAGACGCCGTCGAACGGACCCGTCGCCCGCAACTCCGAGATCATCCGTCCGAGGAAATGCGCGTAGGCGTCCGCAGTGATCCAGCCGGAGGCGGTGCCGGTGCGCGGCCAGAGCGGCGAGGTGATGCCGACCAGCGCGACGCCGTCGTATTCCCGCGCCACTTGCACGAAGCCGCCCATGTAGCCCTTGGGATCGGTGGCGAGCAGCGCGTCTCCGGCGGCCGGCGAACCGGGATAGATGAAGTCGTCCCGGGTCGTGTCGTTCGGCAGGAACGTCACGGTCTCGTGCGTGAACTGGAGGACGGCGAGGCGCATCGATGGTGGGCCCTCTGGGATCCGGGTGACGATCAGGCGATCTCGCGCACGAGCTTGGCGATGAGCGCGCGGCCGAAGGCCGCGAAGCTCTCGGCGGTCATCACGAAGGCGCCCTCGCCGCCGATGACGACGGCCCGGTAATACGCCGCCAGACCGCCCGACGGGTTGGTGTGTTCCTTCAGAAAGTCCGGCATCCCCTCGGGATCGCTGAGGATCACGATGCCGTTCACCGTGATGCCGGATGCCACGGCGGCGTCCCGGGCCTCCGCGATGGAGCGCCCGGCATTGCCGGTGCCGTCGCCCGAGATGTCGATCACCCGCCGGTCGGCGCGGAACGGCGCCCGCGCCAGCAGATCGGTGGCGAAGGCGATCGCCGAGCCGATGGCGGTGCGGCCATAGAACGGGCGCGGTACGGTCAGCAGACGGGCGGCGAAGGCGGCCGCATCGCCGGCCGAGCCGATCACCATCCAGTCGACCGCCACCTGCTGCTCGCCGGGGCCGGCCCAGTCGAACAGGGCGACACCGATGCGGCCGGTCGGGCCCTCGCCGATGGCGCGGAGCACGCGCGGATCCGCGAAGGCCTCCGCGTAGCCCCTGCGCTCGAGTTCGAACCGGGCCGCGCTGATGCTGAGCGACACGTCCGCCGCCAGGACGAGGAGGAGGTCGACCCCCGGATCGGCCGCATGGGCGCGGCGACCGGCCAGCGACAGGGCGGCAAGCATCCCGGACAGAAACGGGCGTCGCCGCATGGTCGACCCTCGATGGCAAGCGCCTGTGCGGAACGGCGGACGCTCACACCTCTGCAACGAGCCTGCCACCCCGCCGGTTCAGGCCGTCCGGCCGCACTGCGCAAATGGGGGCCGCGGCGCGGAAAAGTTCCGCCCCCGGCACGCGGATCTGCGCCGCTTTCCGCCGCATCACGCTCCGAACGCGCTGCCCTACCTGCCGCGGATAGAGGCGCTGATGGCGCCGCCTTTCCAGAGTCCGTCGACATGAAGCTTGTTCGCCGAATCGGTCGCGCCATCGAGAGCGGGATCGTCGGAGCCGTCACCGGTACCGTCGCGCTCGTCAGCCGGACGATCGACGGCGCGATCGGGCTGGTGGGCCGCCTGTCCGACCGGCTCGACGGCCGGCTCGCGGCGCTGGCGCGCGAGTCCCGGGCACGCCACGAGCGCGAGGGCCGCCGACAGATCGACCCGATCTCGCTGAAATAGGCGTAGCCGGCACCCGGGCGCTACAGCCCGGGTCCCTTCGCGGCGCCGAAGATGCGGCCCGGCCTGCCATCGGCCGCGCCCTGCAGGAGGACGACCCAGCTGTCCGCGTCGGCGATGTGGGCCTGGGCATCGGGCACCTCGAAACTGATTGGCTGGCCCGTCCAGTGGCCGAGGCGCTGCATGCCCCGCACGACGTTCACGTAGGTCGCCGTCCGGCCGCCATTCTCCCCGGCCTGGATCGCGATGGCGCGGCTGCGCAGCACCGGCACGAGCCAGACATCGCCGCGGATCTCGGTCTTGGCCTCCGGGGCCGCCCCGACCTCCACCAGGATCCGGTCGCCCTTCATCTCCCCCCGCACCGGGACCGGCAGCCCGCCGTGCTGGCAGGCCTCGCGGATCAGCCGGTCCAGTGCCGGCCGGTCGGAGCCCACGGCGAACCCGTTGCCGTCAACCACCACTTGCGGTGTGAAGACCTGCCGCGCCCCCCGGCCCCGGGCGTAGGCCCGCTGGCGTTCGGTCAACGGCCGCAGCGCCAGCGTGTCCTTCCAGCCGAGATAGTCCCAGTAGGTCACCGGCAGGGTCAGGGCGACGACGCCGGGCTTGCGGGCCAGATCGCGCAGAACCGGATCCGCGGCCCGGCAGGCGCCGCATCCCTGGCTGGTGAACAATTCCACCACGGCGCGGACCGGCTCGGCCCGCGCCGGCATGGCGGCGAGCGCCGCGCAGGCCAACACGGCGGCGCGGAGCGCGCGGCGGTCGCGGATCGGGGCGCGGGGCCGGGGCGTCATCGATCCATCAGACCGTCTGGGAGGCCGAAGGTGAAATCACGTTGGCTTGAGAAGCCTCTACCGTCGGTTGAGATAGTGCTGGGGTCACTCTTGCCCTCGGCAGCATGTCGGGCCGCCAGCGGCGATGCATCCACAGCCACTGCCCGGGATTTTCGCGCACCCAGCCCTCCACGACGGCTGTCATCGCCTGCATGGCGCCGGCCACGTCGATGGTCCCGTCGGCGGCCCGGGGCAGGTCGAGGGGCGGGGTCAGGTCCAGGCGGAAGCGGCCCTCCGGCAGGCGCACGACGCGCACGCCATGGACCGGGCAGTCGTAATGGCGGGCGAGCTTGGCGAGCAGCGGGTTGGCGAGGCAGGGCCGGCCGAGGAAGTTCACCACGACGCCGCGGGTGAAATGCTGATCGATGAGCTGGCCCAGATGGCCGCCATTCTCGACCACGTCGCGCATGGCGAAGACGGCCCCCGGCGTAGATGCGGCCAAGCCGCCCATCGTCTTGCGCCGGACCTCCTGGACCAGGCGCGCCGCGGCCGGATTGTTGGGCGGGCGGAAGACCGCGGTGGCGTCCAGGCCGAACCGGGCCGCGCAGATCGCCGGCAGCTCCCAATTCGCCAGATGCGCCGAGAAGATGAGACCCGGCTCGCCGTCGTCGCGCAGGGCGTAGAAGTGCTCGATGCCCGACACCTCGGTCCGCGTCGGGCCCGTCGCGGCGGGATCGTAATCGAACAGGGTGTCGAGATGGGCGTACTCGGCCCCCGTCCGCCCGAGATTGTCCCAGGCCTCCAGGGCGATCCGTCTCCGCTCCGCGTCCGGCAAGTCGGGGAACGCCGCCCGCAGATTCGCCATCGCGGTGCGGTGCGCCGGCAGGAGCGGTCCGAGGGTGCGCAGCAGCAGCGCCGCGAATGCCGTGGACCGCACCGGCCCGAGGAGGCGCGCCAGAAGGACCAGGGCCCGGATCACCGGCACCATGGCGAAACCCGCGAGGCGCGGGTACGATCGTTTCAGCAGGAGGGCGAGACGCAGCACAATCGATTCCAGGGATACGGTCCGGGCGGCCCCCCAGCGACCCGTACGGCGACGTTTACGCCAAGTCTCTCGCGGCGCGAAATGTTGATCGCGACACCCGGAGACATTGCAGCGCCCGACGGGCGCGCCGCCGTCGGCGCTACAGGCTGACGAGGATCTTGCCGAACACCCGGCGCGATTCGAGCCGCTCCAGACCCTGCGCGAAATCGGCGAGCGGGTACACCGTGTCGACGACCGGCCGGATGCCGGCTTCCATCTTCGCGAGCGACTGACCGATATTGGCGAGCGAGCAGCCGAAAGAGCCGGTGATGCGGTATTGCTGCTGAAACAGCTGCATCAGGTTCATGGTGGTCGAGACACCCGAGGTCGACCCGCAGGTCACGAGGCGGCCGCCGCGCTTCAGACAGAGCAGGGAGCCGTTCCAGGTGTCGGCGCCGACATGCTCGAACACCACGTCGACGCCCTTGCGCTTCGTCAGCCGGCGGACCTCGCCCTCGAAGCGCTCGGTGCGGTAGTTGATGACGTGGTCGGCGCCGAGTTCCGCGGCCTTGCGGCCTTTCTCGTCGTCGCCGACGGTCGTGTAGACGGTGCAGCCGATCGCCTTGGCCATGCGGATCGCCCCGGTGCCGATGCCAGAGCCGCCGGCATGGACCAGCACGCTCTCGCCGGGCTCCAGCCGGGCATTGTCGAACAGCATGTGCTGGACCGTGCCGAAGGCGATGCCCGCACAGGCGGCGTCGGTGTCGCTGACCCCGTCCGGCACCTTCACGACGAGGCGGGCCGGCAGGGTGACCAACTCCCGGGCGAAGCCGTCGAGATGGAAGCCCATCACCCCGGACACGTCCTCGCAGAGGTTGTCGCGCCCCTCGCGGCAGGCCCGGCATCGGCCGCAGGTCATGGCCCCGTAGGGCACGACCCGGTCCCCGGCCGCGAGGCCGGTGACCGCCGCTCCGACCGACTCGACGATCCCGGCCGCTTCCGCGCCGACGATCAGCGGCATCTTCCGCTTGGCGAAGGCCATGCCGCGAAAGCCCCAGACATCGATGAAATTGAGGCCGACGGCGCGGATGCGGATCCGGACCTCGTCGGCGCCCGGTGCGGGCGGCGGCTCGATCTCGGTCAGGCGCAGGTCGCGGTCGCCGAACAGCTGCAGGGCTTTCATCGTCTCTCTCATCACTCCGGCGCCAGATATCGCCGCCGCGCCCAGCCCAGGACCCGTCCGGCCTTCACCCGGCACCACGTGGTGCGGCTCGGCGTATCGTTGGTGCAGCCGAAGACCAGGGCACGCGTGCGGATCTCGCCGATCTGCTCGGCGGACGGATCCGGCTCGGCGCGGATGCTGAGCGGCTCGCCCGGCGGCAGGCCGGAGATCCGGTAGACCTGCGGCTCCGCCCGGGCGTGGCCCGGGATCAGGACGGCCGCACAGCAGAAGGCGGCGGATAGGGCGAAGCTGGCGCGCATCGTCAGGATGGTCCGGTTCGGCGGGGCCACCGGTCAGGACCGGTGGACACCCATCATGGCGGTCAGGCCGCCATCGACGGGCAGCACGGTCCCCGTGATGTAGGCGGCCCCCTCGCCCATCAAAAAGGCCGTCAGCGCCGCGACATCCTCGGGCCGCCCGAACCGGCCGGCGGGAATCTGGCGCTCCATCCCGTCCCGGTAGGCGGCGTAGCGCTCCATCATGGCGGTGTCGACGAAGCCCGGGGCGATCACGTTGACGGTCACACCGCGCTTGGCGGTTTCGATCGCCAGCGTGCGGCAATAGGCGATGAGCGCGCCCTTGGTGGCCGCGTAGGCCGCGTTGCCGGCATTCGCCCGCAGGGCGGCGACGGACCCGATCGCCACGATGCGGCCCGACCGCGCCCGGGTCATCTCCCGGACGAGCGACTTGGCGAGCCGCGTCAACGAGAAGAAGTTGACCTGCATGGCCGCCTCGGCCCGCTCCTGATCGAGCATCGCCGCGAGGGCGTCACAGGACTGGCCGGCATTGTGGACGAGGCCGTAATAGCCCGCCGCTTCCGCGATCTCGCAGAACGCCTCCAGCGCCCCCCGATCGCCGAGATCGACGGAATGGGCCGCGAAGGCCCGGTCCGGATGCGCCGCACGCAGGTCGGCCAGCAAGGCCTGCGCGGCCTCGGCGGAGGCGCGATAGGTGAAGTCGACGCTCAGCCCGGCCTCGGCCAGGGCGCGGACGATCGCGGCGCCGATTCCGGACGCGCCGCCGGTCACGAGGACGCGGCTCTGGGCAAGTGCGGCGCTCACGCGGGCTCCGCGCCGAAGACCAGGCAGGTGTTCTGGCCGCCGAAGCCGAACGAGTTCGACAGCACCGTGCGCACCGGCAGGTCGCGGGCGGTCTCGACGATGTCGAGGGCGATGGTGGGGTCCGGCACCCGGTGGTTGATGGTCGGCGGGATCCGGCCGTGGCGGATGGTCAGCAGCGAGACCGCGGCCTCGATGGCGCCCGCCGCGGTCAGGGTGTGGCCGATCATCGACTTGTTCGAGGTCACCGGCAGGCTGGCCGCGCGGGCGCCGAACACGGCCCCCAGGCCCAGGGCCTCCATCTTGTCGTTCTCCGGCGTCGAGGTGCCGTGCGCGTTCACCGTGTCGATCGCCTCGGCCGCGACGCCGGCATCCTCCAGGCTGGCCCGGATCGCCGCGATGATCGGCGCGCCGTCGGGACTGGAGCGGGTGCGGTGGAAGCCGTCGCCCTTCTCGCCGCAGCCAAGGACGTAGCCGAGGATCGCGGCGCCCCGGGCGATCGCGGCCTCGGCGTCCTCAAGAACCAGAGCGGCCGCGCCCTCGCCCATCACGAAGCCGTCCCGGTCCTTCGAGAACGGCTTCGAGGCCGCTTCCGGCGCATCGTTGCGGGTGGACAGCGCCGAGAGCAGCGAGAAGCGGATCAGCGATTCCGGGTTCACCGACCCGTCGGTGCCGATGCAGAGCGCCGCCGCGGTCTCGCCGCGCCGGATCGCCTCGACGCCGAGCTGGATCGCCGTGGCCCCCGACGAGCAGGCGGTGGAGAGCGAGATCGGCGAGCCCTTGGTGCCGAAACGGTCGGCGATGCGGTCGGCGACCGTGCCGAAGATGAACAGGTCGTGCCAGGGATCGAAGCGGCGCGTCGCGGCAGCCCGCAGCAGGCCGGCATAGTCGACCGGACCGTCGCCGCCCGCGGCCTCGGCCAGGGCCTGCCGCTGGGGCCATTCCATCTCCACCGGCGGGACCGCGATGAACAGCGCGCCCGGGAAATCGCCGCTGGTGCCGATCCCGGCCTGCGCCACCGCTTCCTCGGCGGCGACGGCGGCGAACCGCTCCGACAGGAGCGGCGCGACGAGGGGATCGGTGTCGAGGAAGTCCACCGTCCCGGCGATGCGCGTGCGCAGACCGTCGGTGGGAAACCGCGCGATGGCATGGATGCCGGACCGGCCCTCGGTCATGGCCGTCCAGGTATCGGCCTGTCCCCGACCGAGGGAGGAAACGACGCCGATGCCGGTAACCGCGACGAGCGGCCGGCCCTTGGCGTCGCGGTAGGATCGCGCGCTCATGGAGCGGTCCTTACGGGATTTTCCGCCGCGGTACACCTCCGGACCGAGGGGCTTGCGGCCGCGCTGCCATCATTCCGAGGCGCCGGAGGCGAGGCCGGGACGATGGCAACGCGGTCTCGGATCGGCGACGTCCGAGACCCGGCGCGCCGCTTCTCCTGTGCGGCCGGAACCACCAGGCTGCAGGTTTCTAGGTGCGCGGGGCGTTGGCGAGACGGAGCACGGTCTGCAGCAGCACGTCGGCGCCGGCTGCGCAGTCGGCCTGTGTGGCGGATTCGGCCTCGTTGTGGCTGATCCCGTCCTTGCACGGCACGAAGATCATCGCGGCGGGCACCTTGGCGGCGAGGTTGCAGGCATCGTGGCCGGCGCCCGAAATAATTCGGCGCCGCGCATGCCCCAGGCTCTCGGCGGCCGCATCGATCGCCGCCACGATGGCGGGATCGAACGGCACCGGCTCCTTCCGCCAGATCCGCGTCAGCGCGATCTCCAGGCGACGGCGTCCAGCGATCTCGGCGGCCGCCTCGGCCAGGTCCGCCTCCATGGCGTCGAGGGTCGCTGAGCGCGGGTCACGCAAATCCACCGTGAAGGCGACCCGGCCCGGCACGACGTTGCGGGACGGCGCCAGGATCGCGGCCTCGCCGATCGTGGCCACGGCAGAGGGCGCGTGCGCCAGGGCGATCCGCTCGGCCGCGAGGGCGAACTCGGAGAGGGCGAGCAGCGCGTCCCGGCGGCGCGGCATCGGCGTGGTGCCGGCATGGCTCTCGAAGCCGGTGATGACGCCGTCGAACCACATGATGCCCTGGCCGCCCTCGACCACGCCGATGGTCTTGCCCTCGGCTTCCAGGATCGGGCCCTGCTCGATATGCAGTTCCACGAAAGCGCCGATCTCCCGCGTGCCGACGGCCTCGACCCCGCGATAGCCGATGGCGTCGAGGGCTTCCGCCACCGTCGTGCCGGCGGCGTCGCGCTTGGCCAGGATCTCGTCGGTGGTGAAGTCTCCCGCATAGGCCGCCGAGGCCATCATGGCGGGGGCGAAGCGCGAGCCTTCCTCATTGGTCCAGTTGACCACGAGCAGCGGCGCGTCGGTCTCGATCCCGGCATCGTTCAGGCTGCGCATCACCTCGAGGCCCGCCAGGACGCCGAGGACGCCGTCGAATTTGCCGCCGGTGGGCTGGGTGTCGAGATGCGAGCCGAAGGCGATCGGCTTGCGGGCCATGTCCCGGCCCGGCCGCAGGGCGTATTGGGTGCCCAGCGCATCGACCGACACCGTCAGCCCGGCCGCCTCGCAGGCCTCCCGGAACCAGTCGCGGACCTGGCCGTCCTCGGCCGAGAGCGTCAGGCGGTTGATGCCGCCGGCCGGCGTGCCGCCGAACGCCGCGGTCTCCAAGATCGTGGCCCAGAGTCGCGCACCATCGGCGCGCAGGTTGTGGGTCTTGCTGAGGCTCATCTCGGCCATGCCGGTTCCTTTCACGGCGGGTCGCCGTGCGACGGGGTCTTTATAGGCGGGCGCGGCCGGCTGGGCAGCGCGTCCGCGCCGAGCAACCGCGATGCCAACCGGATCTGTCAGACCGGCGGGCGTCGGACCGGATTCGCGCGGAGCAGTCCGATCGCGTCGACCCGCAGGGCTACGGCGATCTCGCCGAGGGCGCTCGCCTCGATGTTGCTGATCCCGTCCTGATCGGCGACGTCCGCGGCGATCAGGAAGACGTTCTCGCGCTGGTTCGCGGGGCGCTCGGCGACCGCCGCCACATGGCGCAGATTCTCGGCCCGGCCGAGCCGGGTCCTCGCCCGGGCGATGCCCTCGTAGAGTTCGGTCTCCAGCATCAAAGCGTCGTAGCCCTTCATCAGGACCGGGTCGGCCTTCAGGCCGAGCAGAGCCGCGTCGAATTCCGGACCGGCGACCTCGCCGTCGGCGACGATGACGTTGGCCGCAGCCGAGACTGCCGCGAGCATCAGCGCCTTGTCACCGGCATAGGCCGTCACGGTACGGCCGACATGGCCGAAGAGATCGCGCAGAAGGCTCATTCGGGACTGTCGGCGGCAGGGTCGGACGTCGGGAGTGATCGGGAGGGATAGCAGACGGCGGCGCGGAGGAAACCCATCCCCGAAGGTCAGCCCATAAAAGGGGTCGGCTCCCGAGACCAGACATCCTTCGGCAACATGGCCATGCGAGATTTTCGGTCGACCGCGTTCCAAAGCGCGGCCGGCGAAATGCGGCTTCAGCGATTCCCCCTCCGCGGAAGCCGTGCACGTCGTCACGCCGCCGGAACGAAGTTCGGGTGCCCCCCAGGCCCGCGCTTCGAGCCGGCGGCGGTCTCCCCCGGGCAATACTCCGCCGCTATCGACAGGGCCGCGGGCCGGCGGGCGCCGGATCTGTATCCCGCGCCGATAAACGCCCGGGGTCGGTCGGCGCTCCATCCGTCAAAAAGCGCGTTCCGTGGCTCGGCGCGACGCGGATCGACCCGTTCGGCCTCCGATACGGTTCGGGCGCTCGCCCCGTCGACGCGGGTTGCCGTTGCGGCGCCGGGCTCCCCCGACGGTCAGAGTTCTCGAAGATCCCGAATCCGCCTCTCCGGATCAGACGCCCCCCCGGAGACGACGAGATGCCGGGCGCGCAGGTCAGGATGGCCTGCGCGGCACCGCCCTCACGAGGGGAGCCGTGCAGACCCGGCTCCGGCTCGCAGGGCGGCCCGGATCGCGTCAGCGCCAGAACGGCTTGACGTCGAGGAGGTCGGACCGGGCCTCCGCGGCGGCGTCGAGCAGCTTCTGCGCCCCGGGGTCGTCCGGTCCCGGCATCGGCGGGCCGGACAGGCTCTCGGTCATCGACCGGGCCGTCTCCAGATCGTTGAGTGCGCCGAGATGGTCCTGCAGGTCCGAAAGCGCGGCGCCGAACTTCTCCTGCCGGCGGACCGCCTTCTTCTTCCGGTAGAGATCGGCGAAGAACTCGGCGCCGTAGCGCAGCTTCTTGGCGGCGATCCGGGCCCGATGGCGGGTATGCGGGTCGAGGTGTCGGAGACCGCGCCCGCGCTTCTTCAGCCGCGACCGCGCCTTGTCGAGCACCTGCGCCGCGAAGTGACGCCCGTCGACGGCGGCGTCGGGCCCGTCGGCCCAGGACCCCGCCTCGACCCAGCCGGCCAAGTCGATGATGAGCGCGCGCCATCGTGGGCTTTCCAGGGTCGCCATCACCGCCTCGTAGGCGACGGCGCGCTCCGCTTCAGCCCGCTGGCGCAGCGCGTCGAGGCCTGGCTCGTCGGGCCGCTGCTTCGCGAGATCCGGAAGCGTGTCGCTGAGGAACACGTCGAGGTTGCGGGCGTGACCGAATGGCTCGGTGACCTGCTTGATCGAATCGTTGAAGCCCGCTGCCCGGGGATCGGCCTGCAGCATCGGACCGAACAGCGACAGCGCCGAGCGCAGGCGCCGCAGGGAGACGCGGATCTGGTGCAGGGCCTCGGGCGGGCGCCCCCCCTCCAGGAAGGCGGTCTCGTTGAGGCGCATGTGGCGCAGGCAGGCGCGTGCCACGTGACGGAAGACGTCCCCGGCGCTCGCTCCCTCCGGCAGGTCCACCGGCTCGGCCTTCACCACCGCCGGGCCGCGCCCGTCGAGCAGGGCGTAGCCGACCGCGCTCTTCGCGCGCACGCCGAGGCGCAGCGGCACGGTCTCGGCGAGGGACTGGGCCAGGACGAACAGGTCGGCCGGGTCGCCGTCCTGGAGTTCCAGCTCGACTTCGCAGAGCGGTGCATGGCCCCGCGCAGTCTCGACCTGGCCCTCGTCCAGCGTGACGAGAATCCGGGACGTGCCCTCCTCCACCGGGATCTCCCGGCGCATCACGACGGTGGAGAAGACCCGCTCCAGCGGGGCGTCGGCCTTGCGCAGGATCCGCTCCGCCGCCGTGTCGGCCCAGGCGGCCGGGTCGGGCGCTTCCCCGGCGATCTCGGTTTCCCACTCGGCCCGGTCGAACAGGCCGACGCCGCCGCTCCCGGCCTTCACGGTCTGGACGTGCCGGCCGCCCTTGGCGCGCACCCGGAGGGTCAAGCCGGCCTCGCGAAGCGCGCCGTCGGGGGTGTCGTAATAGGTGGTGACCAACCGTTCGGGCTCGGCTGTCGCCGCCTGCTTCAGCCGGGGGTGGGACGCGAGCGCCGTCAGGTCCGCACCGGCGCAGTCGAGCTTCAACTCGACCTCGCGGGGTTCCTCGGCGGCGTGGCTCTCGGTGTCGCTCATACGCTCCTCTTGATGACCTGCCTCGCCTAACGATGCACAGATGCCCCTGGGTTGCATCGGCCCGCGCGGCATCGGCATCGGGGCGTGACCGTCCGACGCACCCGATCCACCAAAGGCGGCAGGCCTCCCGGCGTCAAGCAGAGAGCGCGGCACTCCGGCACGGAAGCCCCATGCTGCACTGCGTTAAAAACGCACTTTCCCGGAACGGCACGACGTGGCAAGACAAATTGTCCACAATCCATCTGCCGCGCACGCCCCCGCCCCGACCGTCCGGCGGCCAACGGCGCCGCAACGCGCCGGCGCGGCGGATTCTCCTTTCGCGCGAGCGGTGCGCCCCGGGTGGACGGCGGCACCGCGGAGATGGTCCGGTCGGTGACTGCATTGAAGACACTCCTCGTCGGCGTGATCGGGCACGTCGATCACGGCAAGACGGCCCTCGTCCGGGCGCTCACGGGCGTCGAGACCGACCGGCTGAAGGAGGAGCGCGCCCGCGGCGTATCCATCGTGCCGGGCTTCGCGTTGCTGGCGTCCGATCGCGGTGAGATCGACCTCGTGGATCTGCCGGGCCACGAGCGGTTCGTCCGCGCCATGATTTCCGGCGCCACCGGCATGCGGGCCGTCCTGCTGGCGGTGGACGCGCACGAGGGCATCAAGCCGCAGACGGTGGAGCATCTGGAGATCGCCCGCCTCATCGGCGTGCGCCGCGGCGTGCTGGCTCTGACCAAGGCGGACCTGGCGACGCCCGAGACCGTGGCGGCCCGCGCGGCCGAGATCGCCGCCGCCGCCGCCCGCGCGGGGATCGCGGCCGGTCCGGTCATCGCGACGTCGACCGTCACCGGCGCCGGCCTGCCGGAGCTGTCGGCCGCCCTGTCGGGGCTGCTGGACGAGACGGAGCCCGGCCGCGACGACGGCTTCCCGTATCTTCCGGTGGACCGGGTCTTCTCCCGGCCGGGATTCGGCACCGTCGTCACCGGGACGCTGCGGCGCGGACCGCTCGCCGTCGGCGACACGGTGGAGATCGCGCCCGGCGGCCGCACGGCGGTGGTGCGTGGCCTCCAGATTCACGGACGTGCGGTGGAGCGCGCCGAGCCCGGGCGCCGCACCGCGGTCGCCCTGCGCGGGATCGACCTCGACGAGGTCGCCCGCGGGCAGGCTTTGTCGCCGCCGGGCCTGCTCGCCCCGAGCGCGTGGCTCGACGTGACGATCACCGCGGCGGCCGGTGCGGACGCCCTGGCGGGCGGCTCGGCCTGTCGCCTTCTGTTCGGGACCACCGAGGTCGAGGCGCGGCTGCGCCTGCTCGACCGTGATGCCCTGGAGCCCGGCGCCAGCACCCAGGCCCAACTCCATCTCGGCGAACCGGTCGCCGTCCCGGCACGGGAGCCTTTCGTGCTGCGGCTCGACTCGCCCTCCGTCACGGTGGCGGGCGGGCGGATCCTCGATCCGGCGAGCCGCCGCCGTCGGCGCCACGACCCGCGGGTCATGGCGGACCTGGCCGCACTCGCGGCAGGCCATGCCGGAGAGGCGATCACGGTCCGCCTCGGTCAGCTGGGCGCGGCCGGGGCACCCCTCATCGAACTCGCCCGGATCGCCGGCATCGCGCCGGAGCGCGCCCGGCAGATTCTCTCCGAAGCGGGCGCCCGCGCGATCGGCGACCGCTACATCGGCGCCGCAGCCTTCGCGGCCCTGCGCAGCGGCACGCTGGCGGCCCTCGCCCACCATCACCGCGACAACCCGATGGATCACGGGATCGCCCTGGAGCGACTCGCCCGTGCCCTGGCGCTGCCCGAGACGGTGACCGGTGCGGTGCTGCGCGACCTCGCGGCCGCGGGCGCTGTCGCCCAGGCGGGCGCCCTGTGGCGGCGAGCCGAGTTCGACCCGGCCCGCAACGAGAGCGAGGCCGCCCGCCGGCTGGAACAGGTCTTCCGCCGCGCGGGACTCAGCCCGCCCGACGAGGCGGAGGCCATCGGACGCGACGTGCGGCGGCGCGAAGCGCTCACCTACCTCGTGGGCGCCGGCACGGTGATCCGCGCCGTCGACCGGGTCCAGCGCCGCGCCGTCCTGTTCCACCGGGAGGCGGTCGCCACCGCCAAGACCCGCCTCGTGGAGGCCTTCCCCGAGGCCGGGACGCCGGACATGGGCTTCCTGGCCCGGGAAGCGGGCGCCACGCTGGGAATCTCGCGCAAGTTCTCGATCCCCCTGCTGGAGCACCTCGACGCGACGGGCTTCACCCGCCGGGCCGGGGATCGCCGGGTGATCGTGGCCCTCGAACCCGCGCGCGCCGCACCGGACGCGGGCTGACGGCCGCCTGGGCGCTCCAACGACGCCGCGGACCAGTAAGCGGACTAGTAGTCAGCGCCGAACCAGTCGCCGGCCCCCGGCTCGTAGCAGGTGTAGCCGATCAGGCAGTTCGGGTTGTCGCGGGTCGGACGGAAGGCGCGCTTGGCGATCTCGGTGGGCTCGCAGAACGACCGGTCGCGGACGAACCGGTCGTAGGTCATGCCGCCGGTCCCCAGGACCAGGGCGCCCCGGGCCTGAACGAGGCGGATCGTCTGCTGGCAGGTCATGGCCGTGCTGGACGGCCGCGTCTGCGCCGCGGCGGGTGACGCGGCCAGGACCAGGGCCGCCACAATCCGGGTCATCATCGCCGACGCCTGTCCTCGTCCCATCGATCCTGCGGACAACCCGCCGGGGACGCTCACCCGTCCTGCGTCGCCTCGCCGCAAGGCCGCTCGTCGGGGACGGCGCTCCCGTCTCCCTGTGATCCGAAGCCCCGCGGCCGGGCCGATCGAAGCCCGGCGTCAGACCTCGAAGGATTCGACGTGCACGGTTCCCGGCGCCTGCCGGCGCGCGGTTTCCTCGATCCGGGCGAGCTGCGCCTCGGCGCGGCCGCAGGGAAACCCGTAACGGGCGCGGACGCGCGCACTGGCGATGCCCAGGGCAAGGCGGCTCAGGGCGACGAATTCCGCGACGGGATAGTCCTGCCCGACCGCGAGGTGCTCCTTGATCACCAGCGAGGGCGCGTAGCAGGCCTCGCGGGTGCCATCCGGCCAGCGGATATGGAAACGCATCTCAGGCATCGCGGGGGATCCGAAGGGTGTTCCAGGCCGCCGCCCCCGTCGCGGCCGGCAGCACCGGTGCGTCCCGGGGCGCCAGTTCCGCGTAGGTCGGCAAGTGGCGCGCGGCGCAGGCGTCCCAGACATGGGCCCGGGCGACCTCCCGGCCGGCATTGCGCAGGCGCCCCCGCCGGCCCGGTTCGAGACTCGCCTCCATGGCCGCCGCGATGGCGCCCGTGTCTTCCGGGTTGACCGACAGGGCCTCGCCGGGGGCGAGATACTCGGTGAAGGGCGGACGGGCGGAGACGATCACCGGCGTGCCGCAGGCCATGGCCTCCAGGACGCACAGGCCGTAGCCTTCCATGAGCGAGGGAAATACCAGGGTATCGGCGATCCGGTAGAGGCTCGGCATGTCTGCCTGGTCCACCGGGCCGGTGCGGATCACCGGACGGCCGGTGCCGACCGCGAGCCCCTCGCGCTCGAGGGCGGCGCAGCAGCGGGCCTCGTATCCCGCATGGTCGAGCAGCGAGGCGCCCCCGGCCACGACGAGCTGCGCGCCGGGATGGGCGCGGCGCAGGGCCGCGAAGGCCTCGATCACCGCCAACGTGTTCTTGCGCGCCTCGAACCCGCCGACGCTGAGGAAGACCGGGCCGCCGCCGAGACCGAGGCTTCGACGGAGAGCCTCGTCCTCCGGTCCGGGATCGGGCGTGTAGGTCGCGCTATCCACGCCGGTGCCGACCACCTCGGCCCGGGCGCCGTATTCCACGGCCAGCGTCGCCGCCCAGGTCCGGCTGAGGCAGAGCAGGCGCCCGGCATCGAGGATCGCCCGCTCCTCCCACTGCGCAAGCTGCGCATCCGTAGACGCGTCGATGTGGTGGACGGTGCGCACGAAGCCCGGGATGAGGCGGCGGCGGGTCAACGTGGCGAGGGCGTTGCCGCTGATGCAACATTGAGCGTGAAACACATCGAAGTCGCAGGCGGCGGGGGTGGAGAAATGGGCGAGGTAGTCGGCGATCCGGGCACCGACCAGCGCGGCAGCCGATCCGCCCACCGGCTTAGCCGCGACCGAGATCGCCGGACATCGCGCCGCGCGGAAGAAGCCGCGTCCGGTCGGATCGGGGGCGTGGACGACCGCCTCGTGGCCGAGCCGGCACAGGGCCTCTCCGAGAGCCAGAGCGTGGGCCACGCCGCCGCGCGGATGGGTCGAGTGCGTGAGGATCGCGATGCGCAAGCGGCCGACCGGGGGACGGTTCATGGAGGCCTCAAGCCGGTCGGGGATCGCGCCCGAAACCCTGACCACGCGCTCCGCCGCCCTCACGGAGATGCGCCCAGCACCGGTCGCATGGTTCATGCCGGATGCGGCAGCATCCTGCCGAAACGTCGCGTCGGCGCCGTTTCGGGGGCCGGCCGGTCGCCAGCCCCAAAAGCCGCCTAATTTTGCGTTACGAATTCAGTGTGTTTTCAAGCTCGGCACGGAACCGCTCTTTTCAGCACCGTGTGTCAGACTGTATCTAACGCTCACGAGAGCCGGAGCCGTCGGTCCCGTGTCCAAGTCGCTGAACACTGCCTTCCCCGCCCGCAAACTGCTGCGCCGTCTGGGCTTGCTCAGCGCCTTGCTGGTCCTGCCGACGGCGGTTCTGGCCTATGCGGACCTCCTGCCCGAATCGCTCGACATGCTGGGTCTCGACCTGCGTGAGAGCCCAGACCTGCCGCACGTCGCCCGTCAGATCGCCATCGGCGCACCGCTGAAGATCGTGGCCTTCGGCTCGTCCTCGACGCAGGGTATCGGCGCGTCGACCCCGGCCAACGCCTACCCGGCCCGCCTCCAGATCGACCTGCGCAAGAAGCTGCACGGAATCGACGTCGCGGTCATCAATCGCGGGATCGGCGGCGAGCACGTCGACGACATGCTGGCGCGGCTCGACCGGGACGTCATCGCGGCCGAACCGCAGCTCGTGATCTGGCAGACGGGCAGCAACGACCCGCTGCGCGGGGTCTCGGTCGAACATTTCCGCGAGGCCACCGTGTCGGCCATCCGCCGGATCCGCGAGGCCGGGATCGACGTGGTGCTGATGGAGCCGCAATGGTGCCCGAAGCTGGAAGCCACGCCGGGCGCCTCCCGCTTCCGTGACGCGGTCCGCAGCATCGGCGACGACCTCGACGTTCCGGTGATCCGCCGTGCCGATCTCATGCACGGCTGGGTGCGCGAGGGTAAGCTGACCACCAAGCAGCTCTTCGCCGCTGACGGGCTGCACATGGCCGATCGCGGCTACGCCCTCCTGGCCGAGGCCGCGGCGCAATCGATCCTGCAGGATGCGGGTCCTGTGCGGAGCTTCGAGCCTGTGGCCGAATAGAGGGCGCCCCACCGCCCCTTCCGGCTGGACTCGGCCTGCGAAGCTCCCCATCTCGGCGCGATCGAGAGCGGAGCCGAACCTTGAGCCAGGATGCATTCAGGTATGAAGACCGGGGCGCGGTGCCCCAGATGCACGCGACCACGATCCTGATGGTGCGCAAGGGCGGCCGTGTCGTCATCGGCGGCGACGGTCAGGTCAGCCTGGGCCAGACCATCGTGAAGGGGAATGCCCGCAAGGTCCGGCGCCTGGCCAAGGGCGCGGTGATCGGCGGCTTCGCCGGCGCCACGGCGGACGCCTTCACCCTGTTCGAACGCCTCGAAGCCAAGCTTGAGCAATATCCCGGTCAGCTGACGCGGGCCTGCGTCGAACTCACCAAGGATTGGCGGACGGATCGCTACCTCCGCCGCCTCGAGGCGATGATGCTGGTCGCCGACCGCGATGTCAGCCTGCTTCTGTCGGGCTCGGGCGACGTTCTGGAACCGGAAAGCGGCGTCATGGCTATCGGCTCGGGCGGCAATTACGCCCTGGCGGCCGCCCGCGCGCTGGAAGACGGAGACCTCGATGCAGAGGCGATCGTCCGGCGCGCCATGGGGATCGCCGCGGAGATCTGCGTCTACACGAACGGCAATCTGGTGATCGAGACCCTCGAAGCCTGACCTCCCGCGGCTGCGGCCTGAGCCGGCGTCGACACCGTACGATCGACGCCGCTTCTCGCACCGTGGCTGCCCGCATCCGGATCGTCGGGGCGCGCATGCCCCGCCGGGGCGGGCTACGCGGCGCATCCTCATCGCACCCGCAGCGGACTCTGCGATGCAGGTCGTATTCGCGTGCAATGAGGAAAAGAAGCGGCTCCAGCCGACTTCAGGAGATCCTCTCAATCCTAAATTCTAAAATGGAAATTCGACGATCAATCAATTTATTGATGTAAAAACGATCAGATTGGCTAAATTTCGTGCGCTTCATCTACCGAGCACGAGAGCTTCCGGATCCATCACTGAAATTTGAGCGCCGGACCCGCCATCTCGCGGCGCAGCTCCAGCCGAAACTTACGACGACGACTGCATCGGTAAGGGAATTTTCACGCTGTAAAATGCATAGTCGGCCCATAATAAGCAAAATTCGTCGCGCAACATGCGCGCTGAGGGCTGAATTATGCGATCGATTAATGACGTCCGGATCGTGACCAAACTGACCGCGGCCTTCGGCAGCTTAGCGGCGGTAACGATCGGGATCAGCGCGATCGGATACAGTCATCTAACGTCGATCGAGCGGGTCAATCATCTTACAGAGCATACCTACCAGGTCATCTCTGCGCTCGACGGCGTGACGCAGTCGATGCTGAACCAGGAAACGGGGCTCCGCGGCTACCTGCTCTCGGGCGACCCGAAATTTCTGGAGCCGTTCCGCAACGGCCAGAAGGCGTACAAGGCGGCGCTGGAGACCGCGCAGGCGCTCACGGTGGACAACGCGGCGCAGCAGGCGCGCCTGGCGGCCGTGAACAGCTTGGCCGCGACCTGGTCGAACGACATCGCCCGGAACGAGATCGCCCTCGTCGAGGCGGGCCAGCTCGACGCGGCGCGCCAGATCGAGGCGAGCGGGGCCGGGAAGGCGTCCATGGACGCCCTGCGCGCGAAGCTTGCCGACGCGGACCAGGCCGAGCGGGAGCTCCTCGGAGCCCGCAGCGACGAACAGGGGCGCTCGTTCAGCGCCGCCTATCTCGCCAGTCTTCTCGGCAGCGTGGCCAGCGTCGTCATCGCAGCGCTTCTGGCGTTCCTGGTCTTCGCGATGCTGACCCGCCCGCTTGGCCGGCTCGTCGCGGTGCTCCAGCGGATGGCCCGGGGTGAGATCGAGGCCGAGATCGCGGAGGCCCGACGCGGCGACGAGATCGGCGCGGTCGGGCGGGCCGTGGAGGGAATCAAGACCATGGTCGCCAGGAAGGCGGCCGAGGATGCCGAGATCAAGCGGATCGCCGACACGGCGGCGGCGGCCGAGCGGCGCCGGACCATGATCGAGCTGGCCGACAGCTTCGATCGCGCCGTGGGCGGGATCGTCGGGATGGTGTCGTCCTCGGCCACGGAGCTGCAGGCGACCGCGCGGACCATGTCGGCGACCGCCTCCGAGACGTCGAGCCAGTCGACCACGGTGGCGGCAGCCGCCGAAGAGGCGGCCACCAACGTGAACACGGTTGCGGCGGCGGCCGAGCAGCTGGGCTCCTCGGTCCAGGAAATCGGCCGGCAGGTGGACGGTTCGGCCCATCTGGCGCAGCGCGCCGTCTCGGACGCCGACCAGACCGGCGCCCTGGTCCAGGAGCTGAGCAATTCCGTATCGCGGATCGGCGACGTGGTCGGCCTGATCTCGAACATCGCCGGCCAGACCAACCTGCTGGCGCTGAACGCCACCATCGAGGCCGCCCGCGCCGGTGCCGCCGGCAAGGGCTTCGCCGTCGTCGCCGCCGAGGTGAAGGCGCTGGCCGAGCAGACCGCGAAGGCGACCCACGAGATTTCCGGCCAGATCGCGCAGATCCAGGCGGTGACCGGTCAGGCCGTGACGTCGATCGGCGGCATCACCGAGCGGATCCGGGAGATCAGTGGCGTCGCCACCTCGATCGCCGCCGCAGTCGAGCAACAGGGCGCGGCCACGCAGGAGATCGTCCGGAATGTCGCGCAGGCGGCGGTCGGCGCCGGCGAGGTGACGAGCAACATCTCGGGTGTCGCGGGCGCCGCCGAGGAGACCGGCATGGCGGCCGGCCAGGTGCTCGACGCGGCGTCCGAGCTTTCGCGGCAATCGGAGAAGCTGACCGCCGAGGTCGACCGGTTCCTCGTGAGCGTCCGCGCGGCGTGAGCGGTGCCGCGCAGCGGGCTTCCGGCGACGGAGGCCCGTTCGTCAAAACAAATAATGCCGACGGCGATTAGTTTACGCGGCTTTGACGAATAACCGGCATTTTAGCGCCAATCGAGCCTCTGCGGTTGGATCTCAATGAAAATCGGCGGAAAACTTCTGGGCTTCGTCGGCGCGTGCAGCCTGACGACGCTGATCGTAGCCGGGGTCAGCGTCGCGACGCTGAGAAGCTTCGAGCACTCCCTCACGAGCGTCGAGAACGCCTCGATCCGGGCGCTCGACGCCGCCAACTTCAACCGCCTCGCCGCCGAAGTGACCATGGATTCGCGGGGCGTCTACGCCTCCGCAGACCGGACGGAGGCGGCCAAGTACACCGCCGGCATCCGCAAGGGTCTGGCCGAGATGGACGCGCTCCGGGCGGACTGGGCGCCGCGCGTCACCGAGGCCGAGCGCCCGCTCTTCGACGCCATGGTGCGCAATGCCGAGGCGTTCCGGACCCTGCGCAGCGCCCTCGCGGAGGCTGGCGACACGACCGGCCCCAAGGCGGCCGCCGAACTCGGCTTCAACGACGCCAACCGCGCCAACCGCAAGGTCTTCCAGGCGAGCATCGATGCCCTGGTGAAGCAGGGCCGGACCGAGATGGCGGCGATCAAGTCGGACACCCAGGCGCTGTTCCAGGCGCGGACTCTGCTCCTCCTCGGCCTCGCGCTGGCCGGAACCGCGATCTGCTGCGCTCTGGGCCTGCTCATCGGGCAGCGGCAGATCGCCCGGCCGCTGCGGGCGGTCTCGGAGGCGATCCAGCGCCTCTCGCGCGGCGACCTGACCCTGCCCGCGATCAAGCCGGGGCGCGACGAGATCGGGGCGATCTGGACCAGCATGCAGGTCTTCAGCGACACGATGCGCGAGGCCGAGACCCTCCGGCACGAGCACGAGCGGATGCGGGTCGATACGGCGGCGCGCAAGCGTTCCGAGATGGCCGGGCTCGCCGATCAGTTCCAAAGCAACCTCGGCGGGCTGGTCGATCACCTGGCCGGAGCGGCAGCCGGCTTGGAGCGCGCCGCCGCCACCATGGCGGGCAACGCCGATCACGCCGGCACGCAGTCCCAGGCCGTGACCCGCGCCGCCGAGACCACCGCCTACAACGTCGAGGCCGTCGCCGCCGCCACCGAGGAACTCGCCGCGACGGCGAGCGAGATCGGCGTTCAGGTCACGCAGACCTCCACCGCGGCCGAGGGGGCCGTCGAAGCGACGCGGCGGACCCGGACGAGCGTCCAGGCCCTCGCCCGCAGCGCCGAGGGCATCGGGCAGGTCGTCTCCCTCATCTCCACGATTGCCGGCCAGACCAACCTGCTGGCGCTCAACGCGACGATCGAGGCCGCCCGCGCCGGCGAGGCCGGGCGCGGCTTCGCGGTCGTCGCCACCGAGGTCAAGGATCTGGCCACACAGACCGCCAAGGCCACCGAAGAGATCGCCGGGCAGATCGCCGCCATGCGGGCGGCGACCCACGAGGCCGTCGCCGCGATCGAGGAGATCGGCGGCACGATCGAGCAGGTCCACGGCATCGCCCTCGGTGTGGCCGCGGCCGTCGAGGAGCAGCAATTGGCCACGCAGGAAATCGCCCGCAGCGTCTCGGAGGCCGCGAGCGGCACCCGCTCCGTCACCGAGACCATGGCGCTGGTCCTGGGTGCAGCCCGCGAGACCGGCGCGAGCGCCGCGGAGGTGCTGGCGGCCGCCGCCGACATCGCCCGCCGCTCCAACGGGCTGGGGAGCGAGGTGGCGGGCTTCGTGGCGCAGGTCCGGGCGGCCTGACGGTCCCGCCGCCGCGCGCGGATGTTGCATTGCAGCGCGCAGGCCCCTAGGGTCCGCGCATTCGCAAGGACCCGGTGAAAGCCCGGGTGGCTCTTCCGGCCGCCGATCCGCCGGACCACGCATTCGAGACGCGCCATGACCCGCCAGCGACGCGGGCACGCCGCTCGTGCGGAATCAAGCATGTCACTCAGCTCACCCGGACAGACTGGGTTTCTCCGGTCGTGGACATCCAACATCCGCGGCGACACCCTCTCGGGGATCGTCGTCGCCCTCGCGCTGATCCCTGAGGCCATCGGCTTTTCGGTCATCGCCGGCGTCGACCCGAAGGTCGGCCTCTACGCCTCCGTGGTCATCGCCTGCACCATCGCCTTCGCGGGCGGCCGCCCCGCCATGATCTCGGCCGCCACCGCCGCCACCGCCGTCGTGATGGTCGAGCTCGTGCGCGACCACGGGGTGCAGTACCTCTTCGCCGCCACCATCCTGATGGGCGTGATCCAGATCCTGGCCGGCCTCCTCCGGTTGGGCCGGCTGATGCGGTTCGTCTCGCAGTCGGTGATGACCGGCTTCGTCAACGCCCTGGCGATCCTGATCTTCCTGGCGCAGATGCCCGAACTGACCGGCGTCACGCCGGCGACCTACGGGCTCATCGCCCTGGGCTTGGCGATCATCTACGGCGTGCCGCGGATCACCCGCGCGATCCCCGCCCCGCTCATCGCCATCGCGGTGCTGACGGCGATCACCGCGATCTTCCACCTCGACGTTCGCACGGTCGCCCATCTCGGCGCCCTGCCCTCGGCGCTGCCGAGCTTCGCCCTGCCGGACGTGCCCCTCACCTTCGAGACCCTGCGGATCCTTCTGCCCTACGCGGCGACGTTGGCCGCGGTCGGCCTGCTGGAGAGCCTGCTCACCGCGCAGATCGTCGATGACCTGACCGACACGGGCAGCGACAAGAACCGCGAATGCATGGGCCAGGGCGTGGCCAACATGGCCTCCGCGGTGTTCGGCGGCATGGGCGGCTGCGCGATGATCGGCCAGTCGGTGATCAACGTCTCCTCGGGCGCCCGCGGCCGCCTCTCGACGCTGGTGGCCGGGGCCTTCCTGCTGCTGCTCCTCGTGGCGCTGCAGGATCTGCTCGCCGTGGTGCCCGTGGCGGCCCTGACCGCCGTGATGATCATGGTCTCGATCAACACCTTCTCCTGGCGTTCCCTGGCCCGCCTGCGGACCAACCCGCTGCCATCCTCCGCGGTGATGCTGGCCACCGTCCTGGTCGTCGTGGCCACGAAGGATCTCGCCATCGGCGTGCTGGTCGGCGTGCTGCTCTCGGGCGTGTTCTTCGCCGGCAAGGTCTCCCGTCTCAACCGGATCACCTCCAGCCTCTCGGCCGATGGCCGGACCCGCACCTACGCCATCACCGGGCAGGTGTTCTTCGCCTCCGCCGGCACGTTCTCCGAGGCGATCGACGTGCTGGAGCCGGTCGAGCGTCTCGTGATCGACGTCCACGCGGCGCATTTCTGGGATATCTCGGCGGTCGCAGCCCTCGACCGGGTGGTGCTGAAGGCCCGCGCCCGCGGGCGCCTCGTCGAGGTCGTCGGCCTCAACGCCGCCAGCTCGACCCTGGTCGAGCGGTTCGGCCAGCACGACAAGCCCGGCGTCGCAGCGGTGCCGGCAGCGCATTGAGGCGGCTATCGGCCCACGCGGCGCCCCCTTGCGCGGGGCCGCGTGGGACCCCATTCCCGGCGCGGGGCCGATTTCGGGCCGGGAACAGGGATGGCACAGCGGTGACGACGTTCTCTCCGCGCGAGATCGTGTCCGAACTCGATCGCTTCATCGTCGGGCAACACGACGCCAAGCGCGCCGTGGCGATCGCGCTGCGCAATCGCTGGCGACGCCAGCAGCTGATCGGTCCGCTCCGCGAGGAGGTCGCGCCCAAGAACATCCTGATGATCGGGCCGACCGGGTGCGGAAAGACCGAGATCGCCCGCCGCCTCGCCCGGCTCGCCAACGCCCCGTTCCTCAAGGTCGAGGCCACCAAGTTCACCGAGGTCGGCTATGTCGGCCGCGACGTCGAGCAGATCATCCGTGATCTCGTCGAAGTGGCGATCGGCCTGACCCGGCAGGTGAAGCGCGAGGGCGTGAAGGCCAAGGCCGAAGCCGCGGCCGAGAACCGCCTCCTCGACGCCCTCGTCGGGCCGACCGCCAGCCAGGCCACCCGTGACAGCTTCCGACGCAAGCTCCGCAACAGCGAGCTCGACGACAAGGAGGTGGAGCTGGAGCTGACCTCCGGCGCCCCCACGGGCATGCCGATGTTCGAGATTCCCGGTGTGCCGGGGGCCTCCATGGGCGCGATCAACATCGGCGACATGCTCGGCAAGGCACTCGGCGGCCAGCGCGGCAAGCCGCGCCGGATCCTGGTCCGGGACGCCTATGCGCCCCTGATGGCAGAAGAATCCGATAAGCTCGTCGACGACGAGGCGCTGGTCCGCGAGGCGATCGGCGAGGTCGAGAACAACGGCATCGTGTTCCTCGACGAGATCGACAAGATCTGTGCCCGCGAGGGCCGGTCCTCCGGCGACGTGTCCCGCGAGGGCGTACAGCGCGACCTTCTGCCGTTGATCGAGGGCACCACGGTCGCCACCAAGCACGGCCCGGTGAAGACGGACCACGTCCTGTTCATCGCCTCGGGCGCCTTCCACGTCTCGAAGCCGTCCGACCTCCTGCCCGAGCTGCAGGGCCGCCTGCCGATCCGCGTGGAGTTGCAGCCGCTGACGGTGGATGACTTCAAGCAGATTCTCACCGCCACCGAGGCGAGCCTGATCAAGCAGACGGTCGCGCTGATGGAAACGGAGGGCGTGACCCTGTCCTTCACGGACGACGCTGTCGACGCGCTCGCCCGGGTCGCGGTCGAGGTGAATTCCTCGGTGGAGAACATCGGTGCCCGCCGGCTCCAGACGGTTCTCGAACGGGTGATCGACGAGATCTCCTTCACCGCGACAGACCGTTCCGGCGAGACGGTGCCGATCGACGCGGCCTATGTGCGCGAGCGGGTTCAGGACCTGGCGTCCAACGCCGATCTGAGTCGGTTCATCCTCTAGGACCTGGACGTCATCCGCGCTCCGGTTTGCGGCCACGCCGTCATTCCGGAGCGCCGCGCCGGAGCGCCAGAGGCGAGCCCGGGCTTCGCGACGCGGTCCCGGAACCTCCAGTCATGATTGAGGGTGGCGTGAGCCATGCGGCCCGGCGCGGCCCTTCGCGGCCGCCGCGTCTGCTAGGCCCGCGCCGGGGCGCGGTGCTGGGGAATGTCGACGCGTGTCACGCATAAGATTCGGCCTCGGCGACACGATGCTCTCGGTCGCCGCGCTGGTGACCGGCATGGTCTCCCTCCAGAGCGGAGCGACCTTCGCCAAGAGCCTGTTTCCGGCGGTCGGTGCATCCGGGACGTCCGCCCTGCGGGTCGGCTTCTCGGCCCTGATCCTCGTTGCCGTCTGGCGGCCGTGGCGGCGCAGCCTCCCGGCGCGCGAGGCCGGCTGGATCGCCCTCTACGGGACGGCTCTCGGGCTGATGAACCTCCTGTTCTATCTCGCACTGGCACGGCTGCCCCTCGGACCGGCCGTGGCCATCGAGTTCGTCGGGCCGCTGGCCGTCGCGCTGATCGCGTCGCGCCGCCGGTCGGATTTCCTGTGGATCGGCGTGGCGGTCGCCGGACTCGCGCTGCTCCTGCCGATCTCCGGTCAGGACGGACTCGATCCGATCGGCATCCTGCTCGATCTCGGCGCGGCCCTGTGCTGGGCGCTCTACATCCTGTTCGGACAGCGCGCGGGGCGGATCGACGGCGGCCAGGCCGTGTCCCTCGGCATGTTCACGGCGGCCATCGTGGTGGCACCCTTCGGCCTGTCGGAGGCCGGACCGGCCCTGCTCACCCCCGGCATCCTGGCCGCAGGCCTTGGCGTGGCAGTGATGTCGAGTGCCCTGCCCTATTCCCTGGAGATGTTCGCCCTGCGCCGGCTCGACCGGAAGAGCTTCGGCGTCCTGATGAGCCTGGAACCCGCCGTGGCGGCCTGCGCCGGCCTCGTTCTCCTGGGGGAGCGAATCAGTCCCATCCAATGGCTGGCGATCGGATTGGTTATCGCGGCCTCCGTGGGAATCACCGTGAGCACGCGGCGGACGACCCCGACCGCGGCCGTACTGGAAGCCTGATCGTGAAGACTACTTCCCCGCCAGAACCCGCGAGGCGACGTTGATGTATTTGCGGCCCGCTTCCTGGGCGTGAAGCACGGCGTCGCCGAGCTTCTCCTCGTCGCGGACGCTGGCCAGCTTGATGAGCATCGGCAGGTTGATGCCCGCCACGACCTCCACCGATCCGCCGTTCATGCAGGACAGGGCGAGGTTCGACGGCGTGCCGCCGAACATGTCGGTGAGCACGACCACGCCCTCACCGGTATTCACCCGACAGACCGCGGACATGATGTCCCGCCGTCGCAATTCCATATCGTCTTCCGGCCCGATCGTGATCGTCTCGATCTGATCCTGCGGGCCGACCACGTGCTCCAGAGCGGCCTTGAACTCGGTCGCCAGTAGCCCGTGAGTTACGAGCACCATGCCAATCATCGACACGTGTTCCAACGTCCTGTGAATGCCGCCATGTTGTGCATCGCACAGCCCCCCACAAGGCGAACGCGACTTTTTTGCCCGGACATTTCCGCGATCATGCCACGGCCGCAGCGGCTGCGCCATGGGGGTATACCAGTCTTAGGCGAATCGAACCGCCTGTGCGGCTGCGAAGTCACGGCCGATGCTTTCGCAGTGCCGCACGGATGAGCAGCGGCGCGAGGCCGGCGGCGCGCACGCCCCGGTCGAGAACGAGGCGCGGCAGGGTCAGGCCGAGGAGCGCCGCCGCCTCGGGGGGCTCCGGCAGGCGCGGTGCCGTCTCCACGAGATCGACGGCGAGGTCCAGAACCACCTCCGGGCGGAATGGGATGCCGAGCTCGGCCACGGGCAGGATCCCCTGCCCCCGGATCTCGACCTGTCCGGCGAGGCTCGGATGGGGACAGGCCACGAGTCGCCCTTCGCGCACCGTACAGACGACGCGGTCGTCGGCCACGAAGGCCCCGTCGGCCGCGTCGGCGAGCAGGAGCGCGAGACTGGATTTGCCGGCGCCCGACGGGCCGCGAATCAGGATCCCGGTCTCGCACAGCGCGATACAAGCGCCGTGAAGGGTGAGCATCAGGCGTGGAGTTGCCGCGGGGCCGCCGGCAGGCGGACCACGAAGCGGGCGCCGCGCACGGTGGGCTCGCCATCCTCATCCGGGGCGCCGGGCCGGTTCTCGGCGCGGATCGTGCCGCGATGGGCCTGGACGATCTGGCGGGAGATCGACAGGCCGAGCCCTGAATTCTGGCCGAAGCCCTGCTCGGGCCGGTCGGTGTAGAAGCGCTCGAAGATCCGCTCCAGGGCATGCTCCGGGATGCCCGGACCCTCGTCCTCGCAGATCATCTCCACCTCACCGCGCACCCGGCGCAGCACCACCCGGACCTTCGCGTCGCTCGGCGAGAACGAACGGGCGTTGTCGAGGAGGTTGTTGACCACCTGGCCGAGCCGGCTGTCGTGGCCGATGATCGTGAACGGCGCATCCTGCTCCGATCCGATCGATTCGACGTCGAGCTGGATCAGGCAGTCCTTCGGGCGCCGCCGCTCGTTGGCCACGGAGACGACGGTGGTGAGAAGCCGCCGGAGATCCACGCGCCGGGCTTCGGCGCGCGCGAGTTCCGCATCGAGCCGCGAGGCGTCCGCGATGTCGCTGATCAGCCGGTCGAGGCGCTTCACGTCGTGCTGGATGATCGCCATCAGGCGGCCGCGGGATTCGTCGGTCTTGGCGAGCGGCAGGGTTTCCACCGCGCTGCGCAGCGACGTGAGCGGGTTCTTCAGCTCGTGGCTGACATCGGCCGCGAAGCTCTCGATGGCGTCGATCCGCCGGTAGAGCGCCTGGGTCATGTCGCGCAGGGCGCCGGACAGATGGCCGATCTCGTCGGTCCGCTCGGTGAAATCGGGGATCTCCTCGCGGGTCTTGATGCCCATCCGGACCTTCTCGGCGGCCTCGGCGAGGCGGCGCACCGGCCCCGCGATGGCGCCGGCCAGCAGGAACGACAGCACCACCATCACCGCCGAGGCGACGAGGAAGACCTGGAGCAGGCCGAACCGCTCCGAGGCGATGACCCGGTCGATGGCGTCGCCCTGGGTCGAGATCAGCAGGGCGCCGCGGACCGAGCCGGCCCGGTGGATCGGCACGGCCACCGACACGGTGGTCTCGCCGAGCTTGTTGCGGCGCACGAGGCTGCCGCGGTTGCCGCCGAGCGCCGCCTGGACCTCCCGGAGGGAGTGGCCGTTCACCGGCCCGGTCTCCTCGGCGGTCTCGGTCCGGCTGCGGAACAGGCCGCCGAGCTTCGCCTGGATCGTCTCGAAGGCCGATTCGAGCATCCCGGGCTTGTGGGGCTTGGGCTCCAGCGGATCGGGCCGGCTGGCGTCGCCGCGCTTGAACAGGGTGCGGGTGTCGAACAGGAGGCCGCCCTCCTGATCGTAGACCCGGGCGCGGTTGCCCGTCGGCGTCACGAGGCGCGACAGGAGCGGCGCCACTTTCTCGGGGTTGAGCGAGAAGGCGAGCGGCTGCGATTCCTCCTCCGCCGCCTCGCCGGCCTGCTGCTGAAGCAGCTTGTCGGGATCGATGCGGATCGTGTCGGTGTCCACCGACGCGGAGGCGGCGATCGCCCCCGCGATGATCTCGCCCTGGATGGCGAGGCTCTGGATCCGGGCCTGGATCAGGCCCTGGCGGAACTGGTTCAGGTAGAGGAACCCGACGAGCAGCGCGATCAGCCCGACGAGGTTGAGGACGACGATGCGGCGCGTCAGGCTCGACGAGGCGCGCTGACCGATCGCGTCCCACACGGCGCGGGGCAGGCCGAGCGGTCGGGACAGAATCTGGGCCAGGGAGGCGCGGGGCGGGGCATCCTCGGTCTGGGGCTGGGTGGTCCGGGCGGTCACGGGGCGGATCCTGGAGATCACGCCTCCTTGAAGCGGTAGCCGACGCCGTAGAGCGTCTCGATCATGTCGAAGCTCTGGTCGGTGACCTTGAACTTCTTGCGCAGCCGCTTGATGTGGCTGTCGATGGTCCGGTCATCGACATAGACCTGATCGTCGTAGGCCGCGTCCATCAGGGCGTTGCGGCTCTTCACCACGCCGGGGCGCTGCGCGAGCGCCTGCAGAATCAGGAACTCCGTGACCGTCAGGGTCACCGGCTCGCCCTTCCACGTGCAGGTGTGGCGCTCGGGATCCATCATCAGCGCGCCGCGCTCCAGCGACCGCGCCGCCACCTCGGCCTCGCCCCGGGGCGTGCTGCCGGGGGCCTCCTTGGCGAAGCGCCGGAGCACCGCCTTTACCCGCTCCACGAGGAGCCGCTGCGAGAACGGCTTATGGATGAAGTCGTCCGCGCCCATCTTGAGGCCGAACAGCTCGTCGATCTCCTCGTCCTTCGAGGTCAGGAAGATCACGGGAAGGTCGGATTTCTGCCGCAGGCGTCGGAGAAGCTCCATCCCGTCCATGCGCGGCATCTTGATGTCGAAGATCGCGAGATCGGGCGGCGAATGGCGCAGACCGTCCAGGGCGGAGGCGCCGTCCGTGTAGGTCTGGATGCGGTAACCTTCGGTCTCCAGCGCGATCGACACAGAGGTGAGGATGTTCCGGTCGTCGTCGACGAGGGCGATGGTCGGCATGCGCGGTCCCTGACTGAACGGGCTCAGGCGCGGTCCCGGCTCTACGCACAGGCCGCGCCGCATCCCGGCCCACGAGGGGCAGACGAAAACGCGAACCGGGCAGTTTCGGCGCAGCCCGGCACACGCAAAGGGACAGGTGCTTTAGTACGACCGATCGGAAAAAGCGAGCGGCGGTCATAGCTTGGCCGTAACAGCGGCATGCCGCGGCCCATCTGACGCGGTTCGGACGCCTCGCGCGCGCTGCGGCAGATCGCTAACATGGCGGCGGAATGCGGCGGCAATTCGGACCGGGGAGGAATCGCGGATGGGCGAGACGATGGACACGGGTCCGGGTCCCGGCGGACCGGCCCGTCCGCTGCCCGCCGAGGCGGCGCCGTTCGACGCGATCGGCCTGTCGCGGATGCTCCTGCGCAGCATCCGTTCGGGTGCCCTCGCGACCCTGGATCCGGACGGCACGCCCTTCGCGTCCCTCGTCACCATCGCCACCGACGTGGACGGCACGCCGCTGATGCTGCTGTCGCGGCTGTCGGCCCATACCCGCAACCTGCTCGCCGAGCCGCGCTGCTCGCTGCTGTTCGCGCAGGGCGGCAAGGGCGATCCCCTCGCCCATCCGCGGCTGACGGTGGTCGGCCGCGCCGTCCAGACACCTGAGGCGCGGGCACGCGAGCGGTTCCTGGCCCGCCACCCGAAGGCCAAGCTCTACGCCGATTTCCCCGATTTCGGCTTCTTCGCCCTCGCGCCGGACGCCGGCCATCTCAACGGCGGCTTCGCCAAGGCCGCGACGCTGACCCGGGACCAGCTCCTCCTCGATCTCTCGGACGCGCAGCCGATCGTGGCCGGCGAGCGCGGCGCCGTGGAGCATATGAACGCCGACCATGCGGACGCGCTGGCGCTCTACGCCGCGGGCGCAGGCGGCGAGGCCGGGCTGCCCTGGCGGCTCACCGGCCTCGACCCCGAGGGCATGGACCTGATGGCGGGCGATCGCACCGTCCGGGCCCCCTATCCGGAGCGCGTCACCGACATGGGTGCGCTGCGCAAAAGTCTCGTTGCCATGGCCGCGCGGGCGCGCGCGACCGGTGCGGACGCGTGAACGCGCAAGGACTTCACGATCAGGCATGGCGAAAAGTCGCTGCGTGCCCCATATCGGGGCGATGAGCGATACCCAGACTGATACCTACCCCTTCAGCCTCGATGTGGAGCCGGTCGGCGAGAGCGGCTCCCTGTTCCAGTGGAGCATCCGCAAGCACGGCAAGCTGCACCAGCGCTCGGACCGGAAACATCCGACCGAGGCCAAGGCGCGCTCCCATGGCGAGGCCGAGATCGAGCGCCTGATCCGCGACCGCGGTCGCTGATCGGACGGACGATCGTCGGCGACAGTCCCGTCGTTCACCCGGGGGCCGGCACGTTCCGGCCCCCGTCGTTTGTCCGTGGACCGGACGACCGGGTCCATGCCCTCCGTCATCCCGGGACCGCGACGCGCAGCCCGCGACCGGGACACCCGGCGGGATCCGACGGTGCCAGCCGGTGCGGTTCTGGTATTCGGGCCCTTCTGCGCCCGCCCGGAATGACGGGACGGGACCCTCATCGCGACGGCGCCGGTCCTCAGGCGCTTAGGCCGCGCTTGGCGCCTTCCCGCGGCGCTGCTATCTCGCGCGGGAGCCGATCTTTTCGAATACGTCCCGACGTCAGAGGGTGCGCGCCAGCGTGCGCCCGAACGGAATGCCGATGACAGCCCCGATCGAATCCATCCGCAATTTCTCGATCGTCGCACATATCGACCACGGCAAATCGACCTTGGCCGACCGGCTGATCCAGGCCACCGGCACCGTCGCGCTCCGCGACATGAGCGAGCAGATGCTCGACTCGATGGATATCGAGAAGGAGCGCGGCATCACCATCAAGGCGCAGACCGTGCGCCTGGAATACAAGGCGCAGGACGGCAAGGATTACGTCCTGAACCTGATGGACACGCCCGGCCACGTGGACTTCGCCTACGAGGTGTCGCGCTCGCTCGCCGCCTGCGAGGGGTCCCTCCTCGTGGTCGACGCCTCGCAGGGCGTGGAGGCGCAGACCCTCGCCAACGTCTATCAGGCGCTCGACGCCAACCACGAGATCGTGCCCGTCCTCAACAAGGTCGACCTGCCGGCGGCCGAGCCGGACCGGGTGAAGGAGCAGATCGAGGAGGTGATCGGCCTCGATGCCTCCGACGCGGTGCCGATCTCGGCCAAGACCGGGCTGAACATCGAGGCGGTGCTGGAGGCGATCGTCACCCGCCTGCCGCCGCCGAAGGGCAAGAGCGACGCGCCGCTGAAGGCGCTCCTCGTGGACAGCTGGTACGACGCCTATCTCGGCGTCGTCGTGCTGGTGCGGATCATCGACGGCACCCTCAAGAAGGGCATGACCATCCGCATGATGGGTGCCGACGCGGTCTACGGCGTCGACCGGATCGGCGTGTTCCGGCCGAAGATGGCCGATATCGACGCCCTCGGCCCGGGCGAGGTCGGCTTCTTCACCGGCTCGATCAAGGAAGTGGCCGACACCCGCGTCGGCGACACCATCACCGAGGACAAGCGCCAGACCACCGAGATGCTGCCGGGCTTCAAGGAAGTCCAGGCGGTGGTGTTCTGCGGCCTGTTCCCGGTGGACGCGGCCGAGTTCGAGAACCTCCGCTCGGCCATGGGCCGGCTGCGGCTCAACGACGCCTCCTTCTCCTACGAGATGGAGTCTTCGGCCGCCCTGGGCTTCGGCTTCCGCTGCGGCTTCCTCGGCCTCCTGCACCTGGAGATTATCCAGGAGCGGCTTGAGCGCGAGTTCAACCTCGACCTGATCTCGACCGCGCCCTCGGTGGTCTACCGCCTGAAGATGCGCGACGGGGAGGTGAAGGAACTCCACAACCCGGCCGACATGCCGGACATCATGAAGATCGAATCGATCGAGGAGCCCTGGATCCGCGCCACGATCCTGACGCCCGACGAGTATCTCGGCGGCGTGCTGAAGCTCTGCCAGGACCGTCGGGGCGTCCAGATCGACCTCAACTACGTCGGCAAGCGCGCCATGGTGGTCTACGACCTGCCCCTGAACGAGGTGGTGTTCGATTTCTACGACCGGCTGAAGTCGATTTCGAAGGGCTATGCCTCTTTCGATTACCACGTCTCGGATTACCGCGAGGGCGATCTCGTGAAGATGTCGATCCTGGTGAATGCCGAGCCGGTGGACGCCCTGTCGATGCTGGTCCACCGCACCCGCGCCGAATCGCGCGGCCGGGCCATGTGCGAGAAGCTCAAGGACCTGATTCCCCGCCACCTGTTCCAGATCCCCGTCCAGGCGGCGATCGGCGGCAAGATTATCGCCCGCGAGACGATCAAGGCTCTGTCCAAGGACGTCACCGCCAAGTGCTACGGCGGCGACATCTCGCGCAAGCGCAAGCTTCTGGACAAGCAGAAGGAAGGCAAGAAGAAGATGCGCCAGTTCGGGCGCGTCGAGATCCCGCAGGAAGCGTTCATCGCGGCGCTGAAGATGGACGATTGAGGCGCCGCGTTGGTGAGGCGCTTTCCGTCATCTGTCACGAGGAAGACGCGAGAGCCGATCTTGCTTTTGCGTTCGAACGTGATGGCCGGTTCTGAAATGGGAACCGGCCTTTTCCGTCGTTGCGAGCGCAGCGACGCTGCGGGGCGCAAAAAGAGCGTCTACCCCGGCGGCAGCACGTCGATCTGGATCCCCGCATAATACGCCGCCAGATTGGCGATATCCGCGTCCGACAGCTCCTTCGCGACCACGTTCATGATCTCGTTCTGCCGCTTGCCGTCGCGGTACTCGGTGAGCGCCTTCACGAGGTAGGGCTCGACCTGACCCGCGAGGTTCGGCGCCTCCGGCAGCTTCGAGAGCCCGTCCATCCCGTGGCAGGTCTGGCAGGCGGTCGCGCGCTTCTTGCCCGCAGCGGCGTCGCCGGCCTCGGCCGAGAGCGGGACGAGCGTGGCGGCAAGGAGGAGAAGCAAGCGGATCATCGGGGCGGGCTCGAACTCTCGGACCGGTGGAGACTGGCACCCGCGCCTCCGGACGGGGCGCGGGTCCCCTCTCCCGTGCGGGAGAGGGACAGAGTGAGGGATCGGATCTTTCCGGAGACGGCGCACCCCTCATCCCAACCCTCTCCCGGACGGGAGAGGGGGTGCGTCGCGCCCATTCGCGACGGGACGCCCCTCTCGGTGAGGGGCGCCCCGTCACAAGACACTACTTCTCGTAGGAGATCCGGTAGATCGCCCCGGCGGAATCGTCCGAGACCAGCAGCGAGCCGTCGAGCATCACCGCCACGTCCACCGGGCGGCCGAGATACTCGCCGTCGCCGGTGAGCCAGCCCTCGGCGAAGGGCTTCACCGATTCCACCTTCCCGTCGGCGCCGAGCTTGGCGAACATCACTCGGGCGCCCACCGGCTCGGTGCGGTTCCAGGACCCGTGCTCGGCGATGAAGATCCCGCCCTTGTAGGAGGCCGGGAACTGCTTGCCGTTGTAGAAGGTCATGCCGAGATCGGCCGCATGCGGGGGCAGCTCGGCCTGCGGCGCGACGGCGTCGGCCGGCGGGGTCTGGTCCTTGTACTCCACCGTGCGGACCGCGCCGCCGCCGAACCACGGGAACCCGAAATTCTCGCCGGCCTTGGTGGCGCGGTTGAGTTCGCCCGGCGGCTTGTCGTCGCCCATGCCGTCCACTTGGTTGTCGGTGAACCAGAGGGACTTGTCGGTGTTGAAGTCCATCCCCACCGAGTTGCGGATGCCGGTGGCGTAGACCTCGCGGTTCTTGCCGTCGGCATCGATGCGGATGATGCCGCCGATGCCGGTCTTCTTGTAGAGATCCATCTTCTCGGGCGGCGGCACGTTGTAGGGCTGGCCCAGCGCGATGTAGGTCTTGCCGTCCGGCCCGACCCGGCAGACCCGGGCGGTGTGGTTGAAGCTCTCCTCGGAGGCCGGGATCAGCGCACCCTGCTTGACCAGCACGCCGGCAGCGACGTCCGGATTCTCGTAGAAGAACTCGGCGGCCGGGAAGGCCAGGACGCGGTTCTGCTCCACCACGGTGAGCACGCCGTCCTTCGAGAAGCAGACGCCGTTGGGGATCTTGAACGCGATGCCCGGCGCGAAGGGCCGGACCTCGTCGGCGACCCGGTCCTTGTCGCGGTCGGTGACCGTGAAGATCTTGCTCTTGCGCGTGCCGACGAACAGCACCCCGGCATTCGGGCCGACCGCGATGGCGCGGGCATCCGGCACCACGGCATAGAGATCGATCTTGAAGCCGTCCGGCAGCTTGATCTTCGACAGGTTCTTGCGGATCGCGTCGGCGCGCCGGCCGGTCTGCGGGATTTCGGCGGCGGCCTGCGTGTCCGTGCTGTGGAAGCCCTCGAGCTTCTCCAGATCGTCGGTCTTGGCCTTGGTCTCGGCAGGGGCGGCGCCCTGCGCCAGGGCGGGCAGAACCGCCGCCGGCATGGCCACGCCCGCGACGAGCGCGGCGAGAAGCAGAGATCGCATCGAAACAAATCCTCCCGGCGGCCCTCGGTTCAGGGCATTACCGGAAGGGAACGATAGGGGCGCGGGAGAGACCGGCAAGCCGCTTCGGTGACGCGGGCCCGGTGCTGTTGCGCGTCAGGCGACCTTGCGCGGCACGAGACGCTCGCTGCCCAGCGCCGCGTCGGCCCCCGACACGCCAGCCTCGGTGTACTCGGCATCCTCGTTGACCCGCCAGACGTCGTGCCGGCGCCGGCCGCAGAGGATGTTCTCCACGGTCAGCATCGCGGTCATCATCGCGTGGTCCTGATTGTTGTACTTGTGCATGCCGTTGCGGCCGACGAGGTGCAGGGTCGGGAAATCCCGCTCCAGCTCCCGCCGCACGGTGACGACGTGGCCGGCATACTCCTCGTCGTAGACCGGGTAGGCCTTCGGCTGGCGGACCACGCAGGCATCGACCACGTCGGCCGGGTCGATCAGGCCGATCTGACCGATCTCGCGCTTGGCGAGCTCCACCAGCTCGGCATCGTCGGCGTTCCAGAGGCCGTCGCCCTCGAAGCAGAAATATTCGAGGCCCAGGCAGGTATGGTCCGCGTCCGGCACCATCTCGGGGGACCACGAGCGGAAGTTCTGCACCCGGCCGACCTTCACCGACGGGTCGTGGATGTAGATCCAGTTGTCCGGGAAGTTCTTGTCGGACTTGGCGATGAGCGCCACCGTCAGGAAATCGCGGTACTTCAGCGCCCGGGCGTTGAAGGTGCTGAGCGGCCGCGGGCGGATCGCGTCGACCAGCTCACGGACCGGCGCGGACGAGATGACGTTGCGGGCCGTGAAGGTCTCGCGGCTGCCGTCGGCGCGGCGGGCCGCCACCGTCCAGATGCCGGTCCCGGCATCGTAGCTTAGGGAATCGACGCTGCGGTCGAGGCGCAGGTGGCCGCCCTGGGCCTCGATCTTGGCGGCGGCGGCCTCCCACATCATGCCGGGTCCCCGGCGCGGATAGCGGAACGACTCGATCAGCGTCTTGATGACGGGTCCGCCGGCCGGGGCCCGCTTGCGCAGGCCCAGGGAGCGCTTGATGCCGTCGCGGATCGCCGCGCCGAGGTCGAGCCCCTTGATGCGCTGCGCCGCCCAGTCGGCCGAGATCGCGTCGCAGGACATGCCCCACACCTTCTCGGTGTAGGTCTTGAAGAAGATCGCGAACAGGCGCTCGCCGAACTGGTTGCGCACCCAGGCGTGGAAGGTCTTCGGCTCCTCGATCGGCCGCAGGCGGGCATAGAGGTAGGAGGCGACGCAGGCCGCACTGGTGAAGACGCCGAGGTTGCGGAGCGCCTCGAAGGCCTTGAGCGGGTAGGCGTAGTACCGGCCGCGGTAGTAGATCCGGGACAGGCGCGGCCGCTCGATGAAGTCGTTGGGAAGGATCTCGTCCCAGAGATCGACCACGGCCTGCGACTTCGAGAAGAAGCGGTGGCCGCCGATATCGAACAGGTAGCCGTTGTGGGAAACGGTTCGCGAGATCCCGCCGACCTGCGCCGGATCCCGCTCCAGGACGGTGACGGAGCGCCCCTTCTTCGACAGCAGGTAGGCGGCGGTCAGACCCGCGGGCCCCGCGCCGATCACCAGCGTCTCGGTGTGGTGGCTCATCCCATGCTCCGGCGATTGGTGCGGCGCGCGACGCGCAGGACGCCGACCGGACGGCAGGATGCCGGGTCGTGGTTAAGGAATCGCTGGCGCGGCGGCGGGAACGCGCGGCCGATGTCCCTTGACCGCGCGTTAAGCCGAACCGCGCCAGCATGACGGCGAGGGCATCGACCGCCCGCCCGGGTGATCCAACCATGCCGGCTCCGGCGCCCCTGCCCTCCCGACCGCGCCGGCGGATCGAGACCCGCACGCTCCTGTGGGTGCTCGCTGCCCTCTGCATCGCGACGATGAACGCGCCCCACGCGGTGTGGGAGACGATCCGGCACCTGCGGGTTCCGGATACCGACGACGCCATGCGCCTCGTGGAAGTCCGCGACCTGCTGGCCGGACAGGGCTGGTTCGACAACGTCCAGTACCGGTTCCTGGCCCCGGCCGGCACGCCCAGCCACTGGTCGCGCCTCGTGGACGCACCCATCGCGGCGATGATCCTGGGACTCACGCCCCTGACAGGTCGCGCGCTGGCGGAAGGCCTCACAGCCGCCTTCTGGCCCATGGTGCTGTTCGGGCTCTACGGCTGGGTTCTGTATCGCGGCGTCCGGCACAGCTTCGGGAGCCGGGCCGCGCTCCTGGCCCTGGTGGCGGCGACGCAGACCTTCGGTGTCACGATCCAGTTCCAGGCAGGCCGGGTCGATCATCACAATCTGCAGATCATCGCGATCCTCGGCCTCGCCTTCTGCATGATCGGCGGCGATCTGAAGCGGGGCGTGATCGGTGGGATTCTGGCCGCCGTCTCCCTGGCGATCGGGCTTGAGGGGCTGCCCTTCGTGGCGCTGGCCGCCCTGTATCTCACGGGCGACTGGTGCCTGCGCGGAGCGCCCGCCCGGGCCCCGCTGGCGGGCTTTGGCCTCGGGCTCGGGGCCGCCGCGCCCGCATTGTTCGCCGTGCAGACAGCGCCTTCCCTCTGGGGTGTCTCGCATTGCGACGCGCTCTCGCCACCGTGGCTCTGGCTGACCGTGGGCGGCCTCGTCTTCGCCACCGGAGTCGCCGTCGCGGGAGAGCGCATGGCGACGATCCGCGCCCGGCTCGCCCTCGCAGGCTTGGCCGGATGCGTCCTTCTGGTCGGGTTCGTCGCCGCCTTCCCGGCCTGCCTCGGCGGCCCCTTCCCGGACATGCCGCCTCTCGTGCGGATCCATTGGCTGCTGACCGTCAACGAGATGGCGCCACTGACGAAATTCGTGGCGCGCGGCCAGTGGGAGGCGCTGGTCTTCTATCCCGTCGTGATCCTCGCGACCTTCACCGCATCCGGGATGGCCTGGCGCGGGCCGGAGCGTCGGGCTTGGTCGGTGATGGCGCTGTTCCTGTGGCCCGGGCTGATCCTCGGCATCATTCAGTTCCGCGGCCTCTACATCGCCTCCGGCTTCGTGCCGCTGGTGGCGGGCATCATCCTCGATCGGGCGCTGGCGCGCGCCGCAGGCCCGCCTGCCGATGGCCCACGCTGGCAGATCGCGCTCCTCGGCGCCGGAATGATCAGTTGCCTCTGGATGATCCCGGCGCTCCTGTTGGGAGCGTTGGCGCCGGACCTGCGCACCGCGCCGGATGCGGCCGAGGTCACAGCCTGCCTCAGCGATGCCGCCGTGCGCCCCCTCGCGGCCCTGCCGGAGGGCACCGTGCTGGCGCCGATCGTCCTGGGACCGTCGATCCTGTTGCGGACACCGCATAAGATCGTGGCCGCGCCGTATCACCGGGCGATTCCCGGACTCACGGCCGCAATCGAAGGGCTGGGCGGTACCGAGGCCGACCTCGACCGGGTGCTGACGGAGTTCGGCGTTCAATACCTCGTCGCCTGCCCGGCCCGGCCGGCCGACGATCTTCAGGCCGAGACGGCCTTCGCCACGCGACTCGCCCAGGGCGAGGTCCGGAGCGCCCGCCTGATGCCGCTGGACCTGCCCGGCCCTCTCAAGGCGTGGCGCGTGATGCCCTGAGCGTCAGAACAGGCGACGATCGAGACGGATGATCCGGCAAAGATCGCCGGCGGTCGCGGCCGGCGCGTGCGGCGCGCGGATGAGCAGGGCCTCAGAGCGTCCGAGAACGCCCAGCATGGAGGAATCCTGGCGCTGCTCGGCGGTCGCGATGGGCAGCTGGCCAGGTTCCACGGTGAGGCTCGCGCGCATGTAGTCGGCGCGGCCGTCATTCGCCGAAAGGTCGCGGCCGAGCCTCGCCGGCTCGCTGCGGTCGGCGCCCGCCTGCGGATCCCCCTGGAGCGCACGGATGGCCGGAACCACGAACAGCAGCCCGCAGACGATCGACGAGACCGGATTGCCCGGCAATCCGATCACCAGCATGTCGCCGAGGCGGCCGTGCATCAGCGGCTTGCCCGGCCGGAGGGCGACCCGCCAGAACCCGAGTTCCAGTCCCTCCTTGGCGAGCGCGCTCTGAACCAGATCGTGGTCGCCGACGGAGGCGCCCCCGAGGGTGATGAGCAGGTCGGCCCGCGCCTCGCGGGCCCGACGGAACGCATCCGCCAGGGCGGCGTGGTCGTCGGCCGCGATTCCGAGATCGATGATGTCGGCACCCGCCTCCGCCGCGAGGGCCGCCAGCGCGAGGCTGTTCGAAGCGACGATCTGGTCCCAGCCGGGCGTCGCCCCGGGCTCCACCAACTCATCACCGGTGGCGAGAATCGCAACCCGCGGCCTCCGCCGCACGGAGAGGCGTGGATGGCCAGCCGCCGCGGCCAGCGCCAAGCGCCGGGCGTCGAGGCTCATGCCGGCCGGGATCAGGGTTTCGCCCGCGATGAAATCGAGGCCCGCCCGACGGATGAACCGCATCGGCTCGACCGGCTCGAGGACGCGCACCGTCCCATCCTCCGCGGACGCATTCTCCTGGATCAGAATCGCATCCGCACCCTCCGGAACCGGCGCGCCGGTGAAGATCCGCACCGTCTCGCCTGCGCCAATGCGTCCCGAGAAGCCGTGTCCGGCCGCACTGGTGCCGATCATCCGCAGAGATGCCCCCACCTCTGAGGCGTCGGCGCTGCGCACGGCGTAGCCGTCCATGGCCGAGGCCGGGAACGGCGGCTGTGTGCGGGAGGCGCCGACATCCGCGGCGAGCGTCCGGCCGGCAGCCTGCGCCAGCGGCACGGTTTCGGGTTCGACCGGACCGGCGACGCTCGCGAGAACGCGCGCCAGCGCCTCGGCGACCGGGATCAGGTCGCTCATTCCTGCGGGGCCCGATACGCGCCCGAGCGACCGCCGTCCTTTGCGATGAGGCGTATGCCCTCGATGCGCATACCGCGATCGACCGCTTTCACCATGTCGTAGACCGTCAGGCAGGCCACCGAGACCGCGGTCAGGGCCTCCATCTCGACACCCGTCGGACCCTGCACCCGGACTTCCGCGGCGATGCGCAGGCCCGGCAGCGCCGCGTCGGGCTCGCACTCGACTCGGACCTTCGACAGCAGCAGCGGGTGACAGAGGGGGATCAACTCGTGGGTGCGCTTGGCCGCCATGATGCCGGCGAGTCGCGCCGTGCCGATCACGTCCCCCTTCTTGGCGTCGCCCTCGCGGATCAGCGCCAGGGTCTCGGGCCTCATCACGATCTGGCCTTCCGCCCGGGCGGTCCGGTCGGTGGCGGGCTTGTCGGTGACGTCGACCATGTTGGCCGCGCCGCTGGTGTCGAGATGGGTCAGCGTCGAGCCCGGCTCCATCGCTTAAGCCTTCTTCCGCGGCTTGCCGCCCTTGGTCTCCGCATCGCCGAACAGCAGGGTCCGGGCCGCCTTCGCGACGTCCGGCTGCCGCATCAGGCTCTCGCCGACCAGCACCACGCCGAGGCCGTTGTCCCGGAGACGCACCACGTCGGCATGGTCGCCGATCCCGCTCTCGGCCACGGCGATGCGATCGGCCGGTATGCCCGGCGCGAGCCCGATCGCGGTCTCGAACGACACCTCGAAGGTCTTGAGATTGCGGTTGTTTATGCCGATCAGGGCCGTACCGAGGGGGATCGCCCGGGTCAGCTCAGCCGCGTCATGCACCTCGACCAGGACATCCATGCCGAGGAGATTCGCCGTCTCAACCAGGGCCACGGCCTCGTCGTCGTCGAGGCAGGCCATGATGACCAGAATGCAGTCGGCGCCCCAGGCCCGCGCTTCGTAGACCTGATAGGGCTCGAACAGGAAGTCCTTGCGCAGCACCGGAAGCCCGCAGGCTTCGCGCGCCGCCGTCAGGTACTCGGGCCGGCCCTGGAACGAGGGCTCGTCGGTGAGCACCGACAGGCAGGTCGCGCCGCCGGCCTCGTAGGCGGCGGCCAGGGTGGCCGGATCGAAATCGGCGCGGATCAGACCCTTGGAAGGCGAGGCCTTCTTCACCTCGGCGATGAGCGCCGGGCGGTCCTCGGCGAGGTGGGCGCGGATCGCCGCCGCAAAACCGCGCACCGGCTCCGCCTGCGCGACCCGGCGTTCCAGCTTGGCGAGCGGAACGCGCAGCTTCGCTTCGGCGATCTCGCGGCGCTTGTAGGCCTCGATCCGCGCGAGGACGTTCGGCCGCTCGGGCGGCGCCTCGGCGCCGGTCTGCTGGGTCGCGTCGTGCGTCAGCGAGCTCATCGGCCCTCCTCCCCGTTGGAGTGGTCGTTCGAAGCCCGGACAAGGCGGGCGAGCGTCGCCCGGGCCGCCCCGGAATCGACGGCATCCTGCGCCCGCGCGACGCCGTCCGCCAGGGCCTGCGCGGCACCCGCGACGACGAGGGCAGCCCCCGCATTGAGAACCGCGATATCCCGGTAGGCGTTGCGGGCGCCGGCCAGAACGGCCTCAAGCGCCCGGGCATTGTCGGCCGGATCGCCGCCGCGCAGTTCCTCGGGGGCGCGCAGCGCCAGCCCGAATTCCCGCGGGTCGATGGTGAAGCGAGACAGCCTGCCTTGATCGAGGGCCACCACCCGCGTCGGACCCGTGACGGTGATCTCGTCGAGCCCGTCGGACCCGTGGACGGTCCAGACCCGGCGGCTGCCGAGTTCCGAAAGGACGCGCGTCAGCGGTTCGGCCAGCGCCTCCTGGGCGACGCCGAAGAGCTGATAGCCGACGCCGGCCGGGTTGCTGAGCGGGCCCAGCAGATTGAAGATCGTCCGGACAGGCAGTTCGGAGCGAACCGCCGCCACGTGTCGCATCGCCGGGTGATGGGCCTGGGCGAACAGGAAGCAGAGACCGGCCTCGTCGAGGCAGCGCACCTGCCCGGCCGGATCGAGGCCCAGACGGACGCCCAAAGCCGCGAGCACGTCGGCCGCGCCCGACCGGGAGGTCGCGGCGCGATTCCCGTGCTTGGCCACCGGCACGCCGCAAGCGGCCACCAGGATGGCGGCCAGCGTCGAGACGTTGACGCTGCCGGAATGGTCGCCGCCGGTGCCGACGACGTCGATAGCGTTCGCGGGCGCCGCGACGCGCGTCATGCGTTGCCGCATGGCCTCGGCGGCGCCGACGATCTCGTCGACGGTCTCGCCGCGCACCTTAAGGGCGGTGAGGAAGGCGCCGGCCTGGACCGGCGTCACCTCGCCCGACAACAGGTCGTCGAAGGCGGCACGGGCCTCGGCACGGTCGAGGGCGAGGCCCCCGGCGACCTTCGCGAGATGGGGTCTGAAACGATCCATGGCTTCTGACGGAGGGCCGCCCCGGCCTCCCGGCGTCAATGCACGTCGGCACGCGTCCTGTCACGCGCCGTATTCCAGGCCGTGGCAAGATCGAGGAAGTTCTTCACGATCTCCGTGCCGTGCTGCGACCGGATGCTCTCGGGATGGAACTGGACGCCATGGAGCGGACGCTCGGCATGCTCGAGCCCCATGATCAGGCCGTCCGCCTCCGCGGTGACCCGCAACGCGGCCGGGCAGGTCGCACGATCGACCACGAGGGAGTGGTAGCGGGTCGCCTCGAAGCTGTCGTTCAGGCCGCGGAACAGGCCGCGGGCTCCGTGCCGGATCGTCGATACCTTGCCGTGGAGCGGCAGGGGCGCCCGCACGACATCGCCGCCGAACGCTTGTCCGATGGCCTGGAGACCCAGGCACACGCCGAAAATCGGGATCTCCTCGGACAGATCACGGACCACGTCGAGGCAGATACCCGCCTCCGTGGGCGTGCATGGCCCGGGCGACAGCACGATCGCGTCCGGCGCCCTGGCGCGGATGTCGGGGATCGTGAGCGCGTCGTTGCGCACGACATCGACGGTCCCGCAGAGCGGACCGATCAGGTGCACGAGATTCCAGGTGAAGGAATCGTAGTTGTCGATGACGAGGACGTTGGGCATCGCGGCGGCACGCTCGGGCATGCAGGCGATGTGACCGCTCGCATTCGCGCGGTCAACCATCCCCGTCGTTCGGCAATCGGATCGGGCGCGGAACCAGTTCGCGGCCCCGCCTACTGCCCCCGTTTCGCCTGCGCGGCGAACCGCACCGCCTCCTCGGCGGCGCGGAACAGCGCCTTGGCCTTGTTGACGCATTCCTGCTGCTCGGAGGCAGGATCCGAATCGTACACGATCCCTGCCCCGGCCTGGACGTGCATCTGACCATCCTTCACCACCGCGGTGCGCAGGACGATGCAGGTGTCCATCTCGCCCCGGGCGCCGAAATAGCCGATGCAGCCCGCATACGGCCCGCGCTTCTCGCGCTCCAGCTCGTCGATGATTTCCATGGCCCGCACCTTCGGCGCCCCCGAGACCGTCCCGGCCGGGAAGCCCGCCGCCAGCGCGTCGAGGGGATCGTGGCGTGGATCGAGGTCGCCCTCGACATTCGACACGATGTGCATGACCTGGCTGTAGCGCTCGATGAAGAACGAGTCGGTTACCCGGACGCTGCCGATCCGCGAAACCCGGCCGGCATCGTTGCGGCCGAGATCGAGCAGCATGAGGTGCTCGGCCCGCTCCTTCGGATCGGCAAGGAGTTCCTCGGCGAGCGCGGCATCCTCGGCCGGGGTTGCGCCGCGGCGGCGGGTTCCGGCGATCGGGCGAACCGTGACGGTCCCCTCGCGCACCCGGACGAGGATCTCCGGCGACGAGCAGACGATCTGGAACGTCTCGAAATCGAGATAGCACAGGAACGGCGCCGGATTCGTGCGCCGGAGGGAGCGGTACAGGCTGAAGGCCGGCAGGGTGAACGGCGCCGAGAAGCGCTGGGACAGCACCACCTGGAACACGTCGCCCGCGACGATGTACTCCTTGGCGCGCGCCACCATGGCGGCGAACGCGTCCGGCGACGTGTTGGAGACCGGCTCGGGATGGGCGACCGCCGACAGGTCCACCCGCGCCTCGATCGGCAAGGGACCTTCCAGGGCAGCGGCGACCCGGTCGAGACGCTGAAGCGCCTCCTCATAGGCGGCCCGGGCCGTCGTCCCGGCCGTGGGCCTCACCGGCGACACGACGGTGATCAGGTCGCGGATGGAATCGAAAACCACCATGACCCGCGGACGCATCAGGATGGCGTCCGGCACGCCGAGGGGATCCGGGTTCGGCTCCGGCAGCCGCTCCATGGCGCGGACCATGTCGTAGCCGAGATAGCCAAATAGACCGGCCGCCATCGGCGGCAGATCCTGGCCGTCGGCTTCTTCGCCGATGGCGCTCTCGGCGATCAGCGCCCGCAGGCTCGCCAGCGGTGCCCGGTCATCCGGCTCAAACCGGGTGAGGTCGGCACCGCGCGCGATCGCGGGCGCGCCATCCCGGCAGCGCCAGATCAGGTCCGGGTCGAGGCCGATCATGGAGTATCGGCCGCGCACGGCACCACCCTCGACCGATTCGAGGAGGAAGGCCGGACCGGAATGGCCGGCGCGCAGCTTGAGGAACGCCGCGACCGGCGTCTCCAGATCCGCGACGAGGCTGACCGCGACGAGGCTCGGCTGCCTGGCCTCGTAGCGCGCCGCGAAGGCCGCATAATCGGGCGCTTCGGCCATGCCTCAATACTCGCCGCCGATGGCGCGGCGCAGGGCCGCCGGATCGACCTTGACGCCCGCGTTCTTCTGAACCTCGCTGATGTACTGAGACAGGACGTCGTCGGCGAGAGCGGCCTGGAAGCTCTGCGTGATCTGCTTGTCGCTGGGGCTGTCGGCAACGAAGGCCGGAACCGTCGCCGCCGTGACCTTGAACACCGCGCGCGAATCTCCGGCCGCCGCCGTACCGGCCTTGCCGACCGGGGTCGCGAAGATCAGGTTCACGTCATCCGGCTTGAGCATGTCCTTGGCTTGATTGCGTGCGAGATCCTGGGCCTCCTGCAGGTTGACGCCGACCTCCTGCGCTGCGGCCTCCATGGTCTCGCCCTTGTTGATCTTCTCGACCAGCTCGCGGCCCTTGGCCTGAAGGCGCTTGGCGATCTCGGTCGCGGTCCAGCCGGCCTTCACGCCGTCCTTGACTTCGTCGAGGGGCTTGTCGTGGGCGGCATCGATTCCGGTGACGTCGTACCAGACATAGCCGCCGGTCTTGGTGCGCAGAGGCTCGTTGTCGCCGCCGATCTCGGCGCGGAACAGGGCCGGCACAGTGGTGTCCGGATCGGGGATGTCGGCGACCCGTTGCCCGTCCGGTCCCTTGCCGTTCACGTCCACGGCCTTGACGCTGACGATCTTGAGGCCACGCTCCGCCGCGATGTCGGCGAGGGGCTTTGCACCGGCCCGCTGATCCTCAATCGCGTCGCGGGTGGTCTCCATCGCGTCGCGGGCGCGGGCCAGGGCGAGGCCCTTGCGGATCTCACCCTCCACGGCCTCGAAGGGCTTCACCGTCCCGGGCTCGATCTTGGTGACACGCAGCAACACCGTGCCGAAGCGGCCCTGGACGGGCTGGCTCACACCGCCCTCCGGCAGCGCGAAGGCCGCGTCGGCCACCGCCTTGTCGAACAGCTCGCTCTTCGTCAGCGTTCCGAGGGTCAGATCCTTGTCGTCGGTGCCGCGCTCCGTCGCCACCGCCTCGAACGTCTTGGCGCCCTCGGTGATCGCCTTGCGGGCCGCCTCGGCGGCGGCCGGGTCTGGGAAGACGATCTGCTGGATGGTGCGTTTCTCGGGCGCGCCGTAACGATCCTTGTTGAGCGCGTAGGCGGCGCGGGCGTCGGCCTCGGTGATCGCGTCCGGCTTCGCCATCGCCTCGGGTTCGACCACGAGGAGGTTGACCGCGCGGAATTCCGGCGCCCGGAAACCGGACTTGTTGGCCTCGTACCAGGTCTTCAATTCGTCGTCGGTCGGCTCGGGGATCTGCCCGGCGACCGAGGGCGTCAGCATCAGGTAGGCGGCGGCACGGCGCTCGGTGGTGTAGCGATGGACCGCCTCACGCATGGCGACCGGCACATGCAGGTCCGACGACACCGCCTCGGCGAGTTGCAGACGGGCGATCACGGAGCGCTGCTCGCGCACGAACATGCCCTCGTTGAGACCCGCCCGCTGCAGGGTCTGGTAGAAGAGCTGCGGCTCGAACTGGCCCTGCGCGTTCTGGAAGCTCTTCTCCTCGTGGATCGCCTTGATCACCGCGGAATCCGGCACGACGAGGCCGAGATCGTGGGTCTTCTGATCGAGGGCGGCCTCGGTGATCAGCTGGGACATCACCTGCCGGTCGAGGCCGAGCATCCGCGCCTGATCGGGCGTGAGGGGACGCTTCAACTGCGTCTGATAGCGCTGCAGCTGGTTCTGATAGGCTTGGCGCACCTGCTCGGCGGTGATCGGCGTGCTGCCAACGGTCGCCACCTTGTTGCTCGCGCCGCCGCGGAAGAACTCCTCGACGCCGAAGATCCCGACGCCGGCGATCAGCAGCGTGAAGATGATCGTCAAGACGATCTTGCCGAGCCAGTGCTGGCTGGCGTTGCGGATGCCCTGAAGCATGGTCTGTGATCGAGTACCTTCGGCAGCCGTCCCGTCGCCGGGCCGGCGCTGTTCCTGAGAGCCGACCGCGATAGACCATTCGCGTCCACAGGCAAAGACTCAGGCGCTTCGGCGCGTTTGCGCGCTCAAGCTCGCTCTGGTAGGCCCCGGCAACTTCGGGAAACGCCGCGGCGGAGCGAGGGCAGGAATGACGCAATCGGGGCGCAGGCCGCTTGTCGCCGGCAACTGGAAGATGAACGGGACCCGGGCATCCATCCAGGTGGTCGAAGCGATTCGCGACGGGCTCTCGCCCGACCTCGCGGCCCGCATCGACGTGCTGATCTGCCCGCCCGCGACTCTGATCGGCTCCTGCGTGGCGGCGGCCGCCGGCTCGCCCATCGCCATCGGCGGCCAGAACCTCCATGCCCGCCCCAGCGGCGCCTTCACCGGCTCGATCTCGGCCGAGATGCTCGCCGATCTCGGCGCGCAATACGTGATCGTCGGTCATTCCGAGCGTCGGGCCTACCACCACGAGACGGATGACGGCGTCCACGCCAAGGCGCTGGGTGCCCGGCGTGCCGGTTTGTGCGGCATCATCTGCGTCGGCGAAACCATCGAGGAGCGCGAGCAGGGCCGCGCCCTCGACATCGTCCGGGCGCAGCTCGCCATCGGCCTGCCGAAGGGCGCCACGGCGGCCGACACGGTGATCGCCTACGAGCCGGTCTGGGCGATCGGCTCGGGCCGGACACCGACGCCGCGCGACATCGCTGAAGTCCACGCATCCCTGCGCGAGATGCTCGACAAGCTCGTGGGCGACGAGGCGCACAAGATCCGCATCCTCTATGGCGGCTCGGTGAAGCCCGGAAATGCCCGCGAACTTCTGTCGGTGGACAACGTCGACGGCGCCCTGGTGGGCGGCGCGAGTCTCGTGGCTGCGGATTTCCTGGGGATCTGCGCCGCCTACGCCTGAGCGCGCCTCTGACGGTTCGATGCGCTCGCGGCGCTTGCCGTCGTCACGCGTTGCAAAGAGACTTCAGTCTTTGCAGGGCCTGAGTGGAGCGGCACCGGACTGCTCCGCTGGCGCGGGCGGAGCGGCGATCGCACGGAGGCGCTGTCAGATCTTGAAGGCCTGACGGGCGAGCAGCCGCCAGCGGCCGTGATCCCGGTGCCAGACCTGCATCACGCCGATATGCACCGGCGCCGTCTTGCCGCCCGAGACGACTTCGCCCGTGAAGACATGGCGGGCGACGGCGTCGTCGCCGACCACCGAGACGGAGCGGTCCGACAGGGTGATGCTCGGGAAGGCCGAGCGCTTGCTGGTGAGCGTTTCGACGAACGCCGTCTTGTCCTGCACCTGACCGCTGGAATGTCCGTAGCTCAGACCGTCGAGGACCAGGGCGTCGAGGGCAGGCCCGTCCGCGGCCAGCAAGGCTTGGGTCAGAGCGTCGACGGCCTGCTCCACGGCGGCGGCGTCGGGCCCGGCGGCCGTGCCGGGGACGGCGCGGATCAGAACGGGCGCGGCGATGGCGGCAACGAGCGCCACCCGGCGTGACACGGACATGGTTGGCCTCCCGGACGGGGCGGCGCGTTCGATCGGCCGCTCTCTCCCGTCCAGAAACCACGCGGCGCGGCCGAAGGCGAGGGGCGCCGCCGACAGCCGGCCGCGCGCGTCAGGTTGGCGGCGGGCGGCCGGTGGTGTATGCCGTCGCCCAATTCCGGCCGGTCCGCCCGCAAAGTCGCCCACGAGGCTTCCGCTGCACGCATGCGTGCCGGGGAGCACCGGAAGCGGCGGCGGGCTCCGGCCCTCGTGCGTTCGTCTCCCGGTGCCCGCTGCCGGCGCGCGGCGCTGAAGAAGATCCCGGAACACCGATGCAGACCGTCCTGATCGTCGTCCACCTCATCATCGTCCTCGCGCTGATCGGCGTCGTGCTGCTTCAGCGCTCCGAGGGCGGCCTCGGGCTCGGCGGCGGGGGCGGCGGCGGCGTCGCGGGGTTCATGACCGGCCGTGGCCAGGCCAACGCCCTGACCCGGGCCACGGCGATCCTGGCGGCCCTGTTCTTCACCACCAGCCTGGCGCTCGCCATCCTGTCGCATCGCTCCGCGGCGCCGAAATCGATCCTCGATACCGGCGCGCCGCAGACGTCGGGCCAGCCCGCCAAGCAGCCGACCGGCGCCGACAACCTGCTCGACACGCTCCGCCAGCAACAGGACCGGGTGCCCGCCACGGCGCCGGCCCAGCCGGCCGCGCCCGCCCAGCCGGCGGTCCCGGACGCGCCGCAATCCCGCTGACGGGCTGCGCCCGGAACGGCGCAGCGTCTCATTCCATCTCCGACGGGCCGGCACTCAGCCGGTCCGTGCCATGCGTTCCATGATCCCCAGCCCATGCGCGGGCCGGGGCACGGGTCGTTTGGCAAACGGCAGCAGCTTCTTTATGGACCGAGGCCCATGACGCGGTACGTTTTCATCACCGGCGGCGTGGTCTCCTCCCTCGGCAAGGGGCTCGCCTCCGCAGCCCTGGCGGCGGTGCTGCAGGCCCGCGGCTACCGGGTCCGGATGCGCAAGCTCGACCCCTATCTGAACGTCGATCCGGGCACGATGAGCCCGACTCAGCACGGCGAGGTGTTCGTCACCGACGACGGCGCCGAGACCGATCTCGACCTCGGGCATTACGAGCGCTTCACCGGGGTCCCGGCGAGCCGGGCCGACAACATCACCACGGGCCGGATCTACCAGGACATCATCGCCAAGGAACGCCGCGGCGACTATCTCGGCGCCACGATCCAGGTGATTCCGCACGTCACCAACGCGATCAAGGACTTCGTCCTCGACGGCAACGACGCGTTCGATTTCGTGCTCGTCGAGATCGGCGGCACCGTGGGCGACATCGAAGGGCTGCCGTTCTTCGAGGCGATCCGCCAGCTCGGCCAGGAACTGCCCCGCGGCACCTGCTGCTACGTCCACCTGACGCTCTTGCCCTACATCCCGTCCGCGGGCGAACTGAAGACCAAGCCGACGCAGCATTCCGTGAAGGAGCTGCGCTCCATCGGCATCCAGCCCGACATCCTGCTCTGCCGCTGCGACCGGGACATCCCGGTCGATGAGCGCCGTAAGCTCGCGCTGTTCTGCAACGTCCGCGAGACCGCGGTGATCGAGGCGCGGGACGTGGCGTCGATCTACGAGGTGCCGCTCTCCTATCGGACAGCGGGCCTCGACCGCGAGGTGCTCGGCCATTTCGGCCTGGAGCACGGCGAGGAGCCGGATCTCGGCCGCTGGCGGACGATCTCCGAGCGCGTGCGCAACCCCGAGGGCGAGGTCTCCATCGCCATCGTTGGCAAGTACACGGGGCTCAAGGACGCCTACAAGTCGCTGACCGAGGCGCTGACCCACGGTGGCATCAGCCATCGGGTCAAGGTCAACCTCGAATGGATCGAGGCCGAGGTGTTCGAGCGCGAGGATCCCGCGCCGTTCCTGGAGGGCCTGAACGGGATCCTGGTGCCGGGCGGGTTCGGCCAGCGCGGCGCCGAGGGCAAGATCCGCGCGGCCCGCTACGCTCGCGAGAAGCGCATCCCCTATCTCGGGATCTGCTTCGGGATGCAGATGGCCGTCATCGAGGCCGCCCGCTCGCTCGCGGGAATGCCGGACGCCAATTCCACGGAGTTCGGCGAGACGTCCGAGCCGGTGGTCGGCCTGCTCACCGAGTGGCTGCGCGGCAACGAGCTGGAGCGGCGGGCTGCGGCCGGCGATCTCGGCGGCACGATGCGGCTCGGTGCCTATGAGGCGAAACTCGATCCCACATCCAAGATCGCCCAGATCTACGGGTCCGAGCAGATCTCGGAGCGCCACCGCCACCGCTACGAGGTCAACATGGCCTATCGCGAGCGGTTGGAGGCCAAGGGCCTGCGCTTCTCCGGCGTCTCCCCCGACGGCCTCCTGCCCGAGACGGTGGAGCATGTCGGGCATCCGTGGTTCATCGGCGTGCAGTTCCACCCGGAGCTGAAGTCGCGCCCCTTCGAGCCGCACCCGCTGTTCAAGGGCTTCGTCGGCGCCGCGATCGAACAGAGCCGGCTGGTCTGAGCCGCGGCGGCGCGCCGCTGCTCGCGCGGCGGGCCGGAGCCCTATATCCTCGGCATCGTGACCGAGATCCTCTTCTACCATATGCAGCGGCAGCCCTTGGAACGGGTGCTGCCGAGCCTCGTCGAGCGCTCGCTGGACCGCGGCTGGCAGGCCGCGATCCAGGCCGCCAGCGAGGAGCGCCTGCAGGCGCTGGACGACCACCTCTGGACCTATTCCGACGAGAGTTTCCTGCCGCACGGGACCGATCGCGAGCCCGACGCGGCGAGCCAGCCGGTGGTGCTGACCCTTCGGGACGTGAACCCGAACGCGGCCTCGATCCGCTTCCTCGTCGAGGGCGCCGACCTGCCGCCCGATGCCGGCGCGTATGAGCGGATCTGTATCCTGTTCGACGGGACCGATCAGGACGCCCTCCTGAGGGCGCGCGAGCAGTGGAAGCAGGCCAAGGAGGCGGGCCACACGGTCGCCTACTGGCAGCAGGACGATTCCGGACGCTGGAACAAGAAGGCGTGATGGTGGCCCTTAACAGACGTCTCGCGCGCGCCGCGCTCGCCTTCGGCATGCTCATCGCCCTGCCCTCCGCCGGCTGGGCAGAGGAGGCGCCGCACGGACATCCGCCCGCGGAGAGCAAGCCGGCACCGCGCGGGCCGGACGGACGACGCCTGCCGCCGGATTCCGTCACGAAGCAGAGCGTCACGCTGCCTGATGGCAGGGTCCTCGACTTCACCGCCACGGCCGGCAGCCTGCCGCTCGTCGACGAGGCTGGCAAGCTGCAGGCCGAGATCGCCTTCGTGGCCTACACGGTGGCGTCCAAGGACGGCCAGGAGCGCCCGGTGACCTTCGCGGTCAATGGCGGCCCGGGCGCCGCGTCGGCCTACCTCAACATCGGGGCGATCGGCCCCTGGCGGCTGCCCGTCGGCGGCGACAGCATCAGCCCGTCGCAGCCGGTCACGCTCACGCCCAACGACGGGACGTGGCTCGGCTTCACCGATCTCGTCTTCATCGACCCCGTCGGCACCGGCTACAGCCGGGCCGCGGACGGCAACGGCAAGGCCTACTGGTCGATCGAGTCCGACGCCGCGACCCTCTCGGCAGCCATCGCCCGCTACCTGCGCAACAACGATCGTCTAGCGAGCCCGAAGTTCTTCGTCGGCGAGAGCTATGGCGGGTTCCGCGGCCCGCTGATCACGGAGAAGCTCCAGGAAGAGATCGGCGTCGGCCTGTCGGGCATGGTGCTGCTCTCGCCGGTGCTCGACTTCGGGTGGCTGGAGACCCCGCGGGCCAATCCCTGGGGCTACGTGCTGAAGTTGCCGTCGCTGGCGGCCGGCGCGCTGGAGCGGGCCGGGACGGTACCCACGCCGGCCTTGCTGGGGGATGCCGAAGCTTACGCATCCGGTGCCTATCTAACGGATCTCCTGAAGGGGCCGAGCGATTCCGCGGCGGTTGCGCGGATGACCGAGAAGGTCGCCCCGCTGGTCGGGCTCGATCCCGCCCTGGTCCGCGCACAGGCGGCGCGCCTCTCGACCCGAAGCGTCCAGCGGGAGATCGATCGTGCCGAAGGTCGCGTGACGAGCGCCTACGATACCGGCATCACCGGCTGGGACCCGAATCCGGCCGCCGCGCAATCGAGCTTCGAGGATCCGCAGCTCACCGCGCTCCAGGCGCCGCTGACCAGCGCGATGCTCGATCTCTACGCGCGCACGCTGAAATGGCCCGTGGCCAACATGCGCTACGAGCTCCTGAACAATGCGGTCAATCGGGGCTGGAGCTGGGGCTCGGGACGACAGGCACCGGAGGTGCTCTCGAACCTTCAGGGAACCCTGGCCCTCGACGGGCACCTGCGTGTCCTCGTGGCGCACGGATTCACCGATCTCGTAACCCCGTATTTCGCCTCGAAGCTCCTGCTGGCGCAGGTCCCGGCCTACAGTGCCGGTCGCCTGAGCCTCGCAGTCTATCCCGGAGGCCACATGTTCTACACGCGTCCAGATTCCCGCGCCGCCTTCAAGGCGGATGTCGAACGGATGTACACGGACGCCCTGAAGGTCCGCGATGGCGGCTCGGCGCGTTCGGCCGGCGCACCCGCGGAACGTCTCAGGACCGCACCGTGACGTGTTCGGTCGGGATGCAGGCAGCGGGGTCGTCGCCGGTCGGATCGTGACCGGCGCGACCGATCAGACATCGTCGAAGGCGAGAGCTTCGGCCGGGTACTCCACCATGCTCCGGCGCTGAGCGTCGGTATTCTGCCACTCGCCGACCTTCATGTACCGGCCTTCGCGATCGCGAACCTCGACCACTTTCCCGATCGTGGGAATCGACTGGAAGCCCTGCGGCCAATTGGATGCGAAGTAGAACACCTGCTCGACGCGCTCCGAGAGGTGGCAGATCGCCGGCCCGAAGGTTCCGAGCCCGAAGACGAGGTAGCGGCCGTTCACCAGAGCGGCGACATCGGAGATCAGCGATTCGCTCTGGATCTCCACGGGCAGGCCGCGCTGCGCCGCATAGGCCTCCACTTCTGCAATGACCGGGTTCAGCCGGTTCTCGAAGACAAGCTTGACGGAACGAATGCGGCCCTCGGCCTGCAGCCGGTCGATGACCATCCGGTAGAAGGCGAAGGGCGGCTGCGGATAGTGCGGGTCGACCCAGGTGCTGAAGATGTCGCCCGACCGGATATGGATCAGGAGCTGATCGTCGGGCTTGGCCGCAAATGTCCGCGGCAGGCCGTTGAACAGGGGCCTGATCACATCCTGAACGATCGCGCGCGAGTCGATCGGGCCCTGCAGAGCCGTCACCCGCTCGAACTGCGTCGGATCGAAATACAGCCCTGACAGGAAGTAGCCGTCCGGCGGAAGCGGCTCGTCCGGCGGAATGAACGTGATGCCGTCGCAGGTCAGCCTCTCGGTCAGAAAGATCACCTTGCTGCGGTCGACCTTCGGGACTTTGATGTATTTCAGGTTGAGCGCCTTCGCGATCGAGACCGCGATGATGTACTGCACGAGGCAGTTGCCGAAGGCGCCGTTCTCGAACAGTGACAGGCCGACGAGGTTGCGGCTAGCCCGGCCAGGCGCGGCTTCGAGATTGTAGGTGACGTAGACGTTAGCGCCGGGCTTCTCATTCAGGAGCGTGATGTCGAGCCCGAGCAGCGCCCGCAGGGCGATGAGGTCGATGGCGGCTTCATCGGCGCGGATGTCGACGCCTGCGACGAGCGCCGGATCCGGCACCGCGATCCGCACGAGACGCGCCCAGGCCCGCTCGTCGGCGCCGATGGCGGCCACGAGGGCGCCCGGCTTGGCGGTCCAGCCGACGATGTCGGGCGCGGACCACGTGACGCCGTCCTGCGAGACCTCGACGGCCACATCGCCGACCTCGGGCGCGACAGTATCCTGTACGGGTCGCAGCGCGACGGCGCGGATCGGAAAGCGACCGTCCAGATCGAACTCGAGCCAGGCGGTGCCTTCGTCCTGTACGATCCGGGGGGCGCGGCCAGTGGCGAGATCGACGAGGACCGGGCTCGGATCGTCTGCGAGGGCCATCGGGTCTCCGAGAACTGAGCGGAGGCGCCCATGCCGGGCCGGCCGGGCATCCGGTGCGGCGGTGCCCGCATCGGGGCGCGGACGTCAAGCCCGGCCACCCGCGAAGGGACGCACGGGAATCCGAACGGATCTGGCGCCGCTCCGTTGTGTCGTCGCCGGCATGCGTCTACAACGTGCCGGTGACGGTGCCCCGGCAACGGGGTGAAAAGGGAATGCGGTGAGGGGTTTCACCCCGATTCCGCGGCTGCCCCCGCAACTGTGAGCGGCGAGCGCCTGCCAAGCGCCACCGGAGCGATCCGGGAAGGCAGTGGGCGCGCCGAGCCGCGAGCCAGGAGACCTGCCGTCGCAACAGGATCCCGCAATGCCGCCGGTGGGGCGGCTGGAGACACTCGACGATGACCGCTCAGACCCTCGCCCCCGTCGCCGCCGGTACCCGCTCGTCGGAGCGTCCGGTCGCCGTCGCGCTCGCGGCCATGCTGGGCCTCGGCCTGCTGTTCATGGCGGGTTTCTCGCCGGCGATCGCGTTCCACAACGCGGCGCACGACTTCCGCCATACCCAGAACTTCCCCTGTCACTGACGCCCTCGGCGCAGGGATGATCATTCGGCTTCTGTCGGCGGCCCTGGCCGCCGGCTTCTTCGCGGCTGCCGTTGTGACGGGCCTCGAACTCACGCTGACCTCGCCGCTGATCGTCGCGGCCGAGCGCTACGAGCAGCAGGAACCCTCGCATCAGGCCGCGAAGGCCCTTCCGATCGTGCTGGCCCATGCCGGGCATGACCATGCCGCGCCCGACGCGGCACCGGAATGGCAGCCCGGCCCCGGCCTGCCGCGGATGGCCTTCACCGGTCTTGCGACCCTCGTCGGCGGCGTCGGCTACGCCCTGCTGCTCGGCGCGGTGATGATCGCCTGCGGCCGCGAGCCGACGCCACAGGTCGGTCTCGCCTTCGCGGTGGCGGGCTTCGCCAGCGTCGCCCTCGCGCCGGGCCTCGGCCTGCCGCCGGAACTGCCCGGCAGCGCCGCTGCACCGCTGGCCGCGCGGCAGGCCTGGTGGGTAATGACCGCGGCGGCGACCGGAATGGGACTCTACCTGATCACGATCCGCCGTGCTCTGATCACGATCCTGGGTGGCCTCGTCCTGATCATAACCCCCCACGTCGTCGGCGCCCCGCAGGCACCGGAGGGCGCGTCGGAGCTTCCGGCCGCACTGGCCGCACAGTTCGCCGCCCGGTCGCTGGCGATCAGCTTCGTCTTTTGGATCCTGATCGGGTTGGGGCTCGGCTGGGCGTGGCAGGCGTTTTCCCGCGACACGCAACGGGGAACGGCCCGTGCCTGAGACCGTCCTGTACGTCTGCACGACCTGCCGCCTTCCGGACGACGATCCGGATGGACCGCGCGCCGGAGCACGCCTTCTGGAGGCGCTGCAGGCCGGGAGCGCCGGCACGCCGGACCTGCGGGTCGAGGCAGTGGAATGCCTGTCGGTCTGCAAGCGGCCCTGCACCGTGGCGGTCGCCTCGGCCGACCGCTGGACCTACGTCTACGGCGACATGGATCCGGCCGCCTCGGCGGAGACCATCCTCGCCGGGCTCGCGGCCTATGCGGCGACCTCGGACGGCATCGTGCCCTGGCGCGAGCGTCCGGAGGCCTTCCGCAAGGGCGTGATCGCCCGCATCCCCCCGTTCCCTGAACCCCGCCCGCTCCCCGCCGGCACCCTGGAGGCCGCGGAATGACCATCGTGAACAAGATCCCCTGCACCATCGTCACGGGCTTCCTCGGAGCCGGCAAGACGACATTGGTCCGCCACGTGGTCGAGAACGCCAGGGGGCGCCGCCTCGCCATCCTGGTCAACGAGTTCGGCGACGTCGGCTTCGACAAGTCCTTCCTCGCCGCCTGCGGGGTCGAAGGCTGCACCGAAGAAGCTATCGTCGAGCTGCCGAATGGCTGCATCTGCTGCACGGTCGCGGACGATTTCGTTCCGGCGCTGGAGACTCTCCTCGGCCGCGCCGAGCCGCCGGAGCACATCCTGATCGAGACCTCGGGCCTCGCGCTGCCGAAGCCGTTGGTTCAGGCGTTCCAGTGGCCGGCGATCCGCTCGCGGGTCACCGTCGACGGGGTCGTCGCAGTGGTCGACGGCCCGGCCGTCGCCGCCGGCGTCTTCGCGGACGATCCGGAGGCACTGGCCGCCCAGCGGGCCGCGGACCAATCGGTCGATCACGACAATCCGCTGGAAGAGGTCTTCGAGGACCAACTCCTCTGCGCCGACCTCGTGGTCCTCAACAAGGCCGACCTCATCGATGCCCCGACCCGCGCTCGGGTGCGTGCCGAGGTGGAAGGCCACCTGCCCCGGGCCGTGAAGGTGGTGGAGACCGAGAACGGCGTCATCGACCCGCGGGTGCTGCTCGGTCTCGCGGCGGCCGCCGAGGACGATCTCGATTCCCGTCCGTCGCATCACGGCGAGGGCGAGGATCACGACCACGACGACTTCGAGACCGTGGCGCTGCCCGTCCGCCCCGCGATCACGGCGGGCGATCTGGCGGCCCGGGTCGAGAAGGCAGCCGAGATCCCGGGCGTCCTGCGGATCAAGGGTTTCGCCGAGGTCGAGGGCAAGGCGATGCGCCTCGTGGTGCAGGGGGTCGGCCGGCGCGTGGCCCACCATTTCGACCGGCCGTGGAAGTCCGGGGAGGCCCGGGACGGCAACCTCGTGGTGATCGGCCTCAAGGGGTTCGACCAGCGCGCCGTCGCTGCGGCCCTCGCGGGATGACGGCCGCCGCGCGCGCCTGCGCGGCTGACGGCGGCGCGCCGGTGCGCGCGGCCGCGGTTTAGGGGCCGTCGATGCATCTCGTGCGCATCGATACCGTCTCGCTCGACGAGGGTGAGGCGGCGGTGGATCTCGGGCAGGAGCCCGGCGATCTGGTTGTGCTGTCGTTCACCGACAGCGACCTCGCGGCGGTCGGTCAGGCCCACGCCGCAGAGCCCGGTCTGCCGAGTCTCCGGCTCGCGAAGCTCGCCAAACTGCGGCATCCGCTGTCGGTCGACCTCTACGTCGAACGCGTCGTGGCGCACGCCAAGGTCGTGGTGATCCGTTGTCTGGGCGGACTGGATTACTGGCGCTACGGGATCGAGCGCTGCGCCGAAACCGCGCGGGCGCACGGCGTCGTGCTCGCGGTCCTGCCGGGCGACGACCGGCCGGACCCCCGTCTCGCGCCGTTCTCCACCGATCCCGCCCTCGCCGGGGAACTCGACGCCTATTTCCGTGCCGGCGGTCCCGGCAATCTCCGGCGCATGCTGCGATCCCTGGCCATCCGGCTGGGCGCCGAGGGGGCGGTCGAGCCTCCGCAGCCCCTGCCCCGCGGCTTTCCCTGGTGTCCGGGTTGCGGCGCTCTCCCCCTCGAAACAGCCATTGCCGCGGCTGAAACGGCGATCCCGCTCGACGGCGCGCCGTCGCCCGCCCATCCGCTGGCCCTGCTGCTGATCTATCGCTCCGCCGTGCTCGGCGGCGACACCGAGCCGTTCGTCGCACTCTCAGCCGCCCTGCGCGCCCGCGGGATCGGGGCGCTGCCGATGGTCGTGTCGAGCCTGAAGGAGCCCGAGGCCGCCGCGGCGGTCGCCGATGCGGTGCGGGCGCGCAGACCCGACCTCGTCATCGCAGCCACGGCGTTCTCCGCGCGTGAGGACGGCACCGACTTCGTTCTCGACGGCGCCGGCTGCCCGGTCATTCAGGCGTTCACGGTAGGGTCACCGCGCGCGGCCTGGGAGGCGTCGGCCCGCGGCCTCGGCGCTTCCGATCTTGCCATGCAGATCGCGCTGCCGGAATTCGACGGCCGGCTCTCGGGCTTTCCGATCTCCTTCAAGGAGGAAAGCCCGGAGGTCGCCGGCTTCACCCAGCGGCGGGCGGTGCCCTACCCCGCAGGCATCGCCGCCCTGGCAGACCGGGCCGCGGGATGGCTGCGGCTGGCCGCCCTGCCCCGGCCGGCGCGCCGCGTGGCCCTGGTCCTGTCCGACTATCCGGCCCGGGGCGGCCGGGCCGGTTTCGCCGTCGGTCTCGACACGCCCGAGAGCGCCCGCGCCATCGCCGCCGACCTCGCCGCCGCGGGCTACGCGACGGGGGCGCTTCCGGAAGCCGGCACGCTGATGGCGGATCTCACGGAGGGTCCGGCCGCGTTCCGCGTGCCCCTCCCCGCCTACCAGGCCTGGTGGAACACCCTCCCCGAAGAGACGCGCGCCTCGATCACCGCCGTCTGGGGCGAGGCCGAATCCGATCCGGCCTGCGTCGACGGCGCCTTCCGGTTCCGGATGCTGACGGGCACGACCGCATCCGATCGGAGCGTCGCTCCGGATCGAACCGGGGACGGGGCGATCCGTGACCGCGGTCGGCTCGACGTCTTCCTGCAACCGGACCGCGGGCGCGATCCCGATCGCAAGGCCGGCTACCACGATCTCGACCGGGCTCCGACCCATGCCTATCTGGCGTTCCATCTCGGCCTGCAGCAGCACTTCGACGTTCTGGTGCAGCTCGGTACGCACGGGACAACCGAGTGGCTGCCCGGCAAAGCCGTGGCCCTGTCTCCCACCTGCTTGCCGGCGCTGTGCGTCGGCGGCCTGCCGGTGGTCTATCCCTTCATCGTCGATGATCCGGGCGAGGCCGCGCCGGTCAAGCGGCGCCTCGGCGGCGTCGCGCTCGGTCACCTGACGCCGGACGTCGCCGTCCACGCGCTGAAGCCGGAGGCCGCACGCCTGCGCGAGTTGGTGGAGGAATACGCCGCCGCGAGCGTGCTCGATCCCCGCCGCGCCGAACTGGTGGCCCGCACCATCCTCGAGGAGGCCGAGGCCGCCGGATTGCTCGACGGCGCCGGCATCGGCGCGGACACGCCGATGGACGAGGCGCTGACCCGGCTGGACGCGCACCTCTGCGACCTCGGCGAGACCGTCTTCCGCGACGGTCTCCACGTTTTCGCCCGAGCCCCGGGCGAGGCCGCGGAGGCGGTGCTGGCAAGCGCCGCCGCCGAGCGGACCGGGCTGCTCGCGGCCCTCGACGCCCGATTCGTCCGGCCGGGGCCCTCCGGCTCGCCGTCCCGCGGGCGCAGCGACGTGCTCCCCACCGGACGCAACCTCGCAACCCTGGACCCACGGGCCATCCCGAGCCGCGCCGCCGCGCTCCTCGGTGAGAGGGCCGCCGCCGCCGTGGTGACCCGCTACCTTCAGGACGAGGGTGCCTATCCGGCCCGGATCGTCATGGATCTCTGGGCCTCGCCGACACTGCGCACCGGCGGCGAGGATGTGGCGCATGCCCTCGCCCTCATGGGCGTGCGGCCGGTCTGGGACCATGCCAGCACTCGCGTCACCGGTTTCGAGATCCTTCCGCTGGCCATGCTCGACCGGCCCCGGATCGACGTCACCGTGCGGGTCTCCGGGGCGTTCCGCGACACGTTCCCCGAGACCCTGGCGCTGCTCGACCGGGCGACCCGCGCCGTGGCCGACAGGGACGAGGCCGACGACGAGAACCCGCTGGCGGCGGCCCGCCGACGGGGCGAGACGGCCGTGCGGGTCTACGGCGCTGCGCCGGGCCGCTACGGCGCCGGTACCGCCGCGACGGCCCTCGACGGCACATGGGATGGCCGCGCCGATCTCGGTCGCGCCTATCTTGCGGCCAGCACGCACGCCTATGGCGACCGCGAGGCGCCGGATGCGGATTTCTCCGCCCGGGTGGCGGGAGCCGACGCCTATCTCCACGCCTTCGACGTGGCCGAGCGCGATCTGTTCGACGGGGATGCCGCTGTGGACGCGATGGGCGGCTTCGCGGCCGCCGCTGCCCTGGAGGGGGCGAGCCCCGCGCTCTACAGCCTCGACGTCTCGCAGCCGGAGCGACCGAAAGCCCGAACCGCCCGGGAGGACGCGGCCCGCCTGATCCGAGGCCGCCTCGCCGATCCCCGCTGGATCGCCGCCCAGCTCCGTCACGGCTATCGCGGCGCGCAGGAGCTGGCTCAGGGGCTCGATGCGGTTTTCGTCCTCGCCGCCGCCAGCGATGCGGTGTCCGATGCCGGCTTCGAGACGCTGTACGCCGCCTGGATCGCCGATACCGAGGTGTTCGAGCGCCTGCGGGCCGCCAACCCCGCGGCCACCCGGGCGATCCTGGAACGGTTCGACGCCGCCCGGGACCGGGGACTCTGGCACAGCCGGCGCAACGCTCTTCCGGCCGACGCCTTGCTGCACGAGGCCGCCGAATGAGCGTCGCTCCGCGCCTGCATGGACGTGCGCTGCCCGAGGCGGCCAGCCGTCGGGGCTGGTGCCCCGGCCTGACCCGGCCGATGCCCACGGGCGACGGCTTGCTGGCGCGGGTACACCCGCCCCTGGGCGTCCTGACGCTCGGTCAGGCCCGCGCCGTGGCGGAGGGCGCCCGACGCTTCGGGAACGGGCACCTGGATCTCACCGCGCGGGCCAATCTCCAGATCCGGGGCGTCACCGAGGCGACGCAGGCTTCCCTTGCCGCGTGGCTCTCGGCCCAGGGCCTCGGCGACGTGCGGGCCGATGGCGGGCCTCAGCGCTTGACACTCACGAGCCCGCTGGCAGGCTGCGATCCGGAGGAGGCCATTGACGTGCCGGGACTGGCCCGTGCCGTCGAAGCGGCGGGGCTGACGATTCCCGGCCTGCCGGCCAAGACCCTGGTCGTGATCGAGGGACGCGTCGATCGGGCGACCGCGGAGGCCGATTGCGCCGTGATCGCTAACGGACCCGGCCGCATTGCGATCACGATCGCTTGCGGCGAGGGGCGGCAGGATCTTCTGACCTGCGGGGAACGGGAAGCGCCCGACGTGGTGGCCGCCGTGCTCACCGCCTTCGCGCGGACCGGCCGGCGCCGGATGCGCGATCTGTCGGAAGACGAAAGGGCGACGCTGACGGAGGCGCTGCGGACCGGAGAGCGACCACGCGTCGCAGCGCGCGGAGGCGAAAGCTTATGGCCCGGCCAAGCCCGGCAGCCACGAGGCGGACAGGACCTTCAGATCCTCGCCATCGACGCGCCCTTCGGTCGCTGTACGGCCGACGCCCTCGACCGGCTCGCGGATGCCGCGGTCACGCTCGGCGCGGACGATCTTCGACTGTCGCCGACCCGCGGTTTCATGCTCCTGGCCCCCCCGGACGTCCCGGCAGCGGCGGTGCGAGAGGCCCTGTCGGTGGACTTCATCGTTGCCGCCGACGACCCGCGGCGGGCGATCGATGCCTGCACGGGTGCCCCGGGCTGCGCCTCCGGGTCGACCCGGACCCTCACCGATGCGGCGCGCCTCGCGGCGGCGTTCGCTCCCCTGGCGGCCTTGGGCCGCGCCGCGCACGTCTCGGGATGCGCCAAGGGATGCGCCCGACCGGGGCCGGCCGACCTGACCCTCGTCGGTCGCGATGGTCTGTACGGCGTGGTGATCGGCGGTGCCCCCGCCGATGAGCCGGCGATGCATCTCCCTATCGAGGCCGTGCCGGAGCGGTTAGGAAGAGCCAAGATCGTCGGGCTGTCCGCCGCCTTCGCGCCGGAGACGACCTGGACGGACAGCGGGAGGACCAGGAGACCGGCATGAGCGCGAGCCAGAACGCCCTGCGCCAGACAGGATCGGAGCCGGCCGCGGCCCACGAATCCCCGTCCCGCTATGAGTATATCCGCGACGGCGGCGCGATCTACGCGCGCTCCTTCGCGATGATCCGCGCCGAGGCGGATCTCGGACGCTGGTCGGGCGCCGCCGAGCGCGTCGTCGTGCGCATGATCCATGCCTGCGGGATGACCGACCTGCCGACCGATGTGGAGATGTCGCCGGGCTTCGCGGAAGCGGGCGTCGCGGCCCTGAAGGCCGGCGCGCCGATCCTGTGCGATGTCCGCATGGTCGCCGACGGCGTCACCCGGGCACGGCTGCCCGCCGATAACGACGTGGTCTGCACGCTCGGCGATCCCCGCGTGCCGGAGCTCGCCCGGAGCCTCGGCACAACGCGGTCCGCAGCCGCCATGGAGCTGTGGCGCGAACGCCTGCCGGGTAGCGTCGTGGCGGTGGGCAACGCGCCGACCGCCCTGTTCCGCCTTCTGGAGCTGCTCGACGCCGGCGTCGCGCCTCCGGCCGCGGTGATCGGTATCCCGGTGGGTTTCGTCGGCGCGGCCGAATCGAAGGAGGCGCTGGCCCGGGACGGTCGCGTGCCGTTCGTGGTCGTGCACGGGCGGCGCGGCGGCAGCGCCATGACGGCCGCCGCTATCAACGCGCTCGCCAGCGAGGTCGAGTGATGGACGGTTTCGAACGCCTCGACGGCCCGACCGAGGAGCTGTCCGCGGCGGCGATGACGGGAACGCTCTACGGGGTCGGCATGGGCCCGGGCGATCCGGATCTGCTGACCGTGAAGGCGCAGCGCATCCTGATGCGCGCGCCGGTGCTGGTGCATTTCTGCAAGCGCGGCCGGCGGGGCAACGCCCGCACCATCGCGGACGCGATCCTGCGCGATCCGGCCCGCGAGATGGCACTGGCCTATCCCTACACCACCGAGATTCATCCCGAGCATCCGGAATACGTCACCGCGCTGGCGGGCTTCTACGACGAGGCGGCCGGTAAACTCGCCGACCACCTCGGCGCCGGGCGCGACGTCGCGATCCTGTCGGAGGGCGACCCGTTCTTCTACGGCTCGTTCATGCACCTGTGGCGGCGCCTGAAGGACCGCTTCCCCGTGGAGGTGATTCCGGGCGTCACCGGGATGTCGGGTTGCTGGACTCGGGCCGGCACGCCGATCACCTGGGGCGACGACGTCCTCACCGTCCTGCCGGCGACCCTCTCGCTCGAGGCCCTGACGGAGCGCCTGCGCGGCACCGACGCCGCCGTCGTGATGAAGCTTGGGCGCCATCTGCCGAAGGTGCGCGCCGCTCTGTCGGCCGCCGGGCTGCTCGCCCGTGCGGTCTATGTGGAGCGCGGCACCATGGCGGGCGAACGGGTGGTGATGCTGGCCGACAAGGCCGACGACGACGCACCCTACTTCTCCATGGTCCTTCTGCCCGGAGAGGGACGGCGGCCGTGAGCGGAAGCCTTGCCGTCGTCGGCCTCGGCCCGGGCGACGCCGCGTTGCTGACCGAGTCCGCCCGCCGGGCGCTGGATGCGGCGGAGGATGTCGTCGGCTACTTCCCCTATGTCGCCCGTGTGCCCGAGCGACCCGGCCTGGTCCGGCATGCCAGCGACAATCGGGTGGAGGTCGACCGGGCGCGCCACGCGCTGCAGCTCGCCGCCTCCGGACGACGGGTCGCGGTCGTCTCCGGCGGCGATCCGGGGGTCTTCGCCATGGCGGCGGCGGTGTTCGAGGCGGTGGAGCAGGGCGAGCCTGACTGGCGCGACCTCGCGATCACCGTGGAGCCGGGCGTCACCGCCATGCTGGCCGCCGCTGCCCGGCTCGGCGCGCCCCTCGGCGGCGATTTCTGCGCGCTGTCGCTCTCGGACAACCTGAAGCCCTGGCCGGTGGTGACCGCGCGGCTGGAGGCGGTGCTGCGCGCCGACTTCGTGATCGCGCTCTACAATCCGATCTCCGCCGCCAGGCCCTGGCAGCTCGGGGCGGCTCTGGAGATCGCGTCCGGGATCCGCGCGCCCCACACGCCGGTGATGTTCGCCCGCGCCATCAGCCGGCCGGACGAGGCGATCCGGGTCGCGACCCTCGCCGAGGCGCGCGACGTGCCGGCCGACATGGCCACGATGGTCATCCTGGGCGCCTCGACGACGCGGCTGATCCCGCGCGCCGGCCGGACGCCCTTCGTCTACACGGCCCGCAAGGTTGAGGAACCGGCGTGATCGCCCGCCTCCAGCCAGCGGAGGGCGCCCGCAGCGTCCGGGACGCTCGGCACGTCGGGCTTGCCCGGCCGGCGCACCATGACGACGGGGATTCCGAGGGTGCGCGCCGCCGCGATCTTGCCGTAGGTCGCCGCCCCGCCGGCATTCTTGCTGACGAGAATCTCGATGCCGCTCGTGCGCATGAGCGCAGCCTCCGACGCGACATCGAAGGGCCCGCGGGCTTCCAGGGCGGTGAGGTGCGGCACCGGCAGGATCCCGCCCAACGGCTCGACCGTGCGCGCCAGATAGGTGTGTTGGGGGGCCGCCGCGAAGACCCCGGCCTCCTGCCGGCCGATCGTCAGGAACACGCGCCGCGGCGCGGATCCGAGGGCGGCGACCGCCTCATCCATCCGGTCGACCTCGATCCAGAGATCGCCGGGCTCGCGCGTCCAGGCGGATCTGCGGATCGCGAGGATCGGCACCGCCGTCAGGGCGGCTGCGCACGCCGCATGGTGCGACATCGTCGCGGCGAAGGGATGGGTCGCGTCGATCAGGCAATCGATCGCGTCGGCTTTCAGGTAGTCGGCGAGGCCCTCGATCCCGCCGAATCCGCCGATCCGGGTCGGCACGGGCTCGGGCTTCGGCGCGGCCGTCCGGCCGGCCAGCGAGAGCGTCACGGACAGATCCGCCCGACCAGCGAGCGACCGGACCAGGGTGCTCGCCTCGCCGGTCCCGCCGAGGATCAGAATCCGCATCGTGCCGCTCGTCGGGAACGCCGTGTCCATGGACGCCTTGTCCATGAGCCCTGAGGCGCTGTCGAGCTTACCCTGGCTGTCGATCGTCGGCATCGGCGAGGACGGGCGGGCCGGATTGACGCCGGCCGCCGCCGCCGCGCTTGATGCCGCCCGCGTGGTCTATGGCGGCCGACGCCATCTCGCCCTCGCGGGTCCGCTCGATGCGGAGACGCGGCCCTGGCCGAGCCCGATCCACGAGGCCTATCCGGAGATTCTCGCGCGGCGGGGGCAGCCGACCTGCCTCCTCGCTACCGGCGACCCCTTCCACTATGGCATCGGCGCCGAGATCGCCCGGATGGTGCCGGCGGCCGAGATCCGCGCCTTCCCGCAGCCTTCGGCCTTCAGCCTCGCCTGTGCGCGGCTCGGCTGGCCGCTGGCCGAATGCGCGCTGGTCACGCTCCATGGCCGCGCGCTGACCCGGATCGTGCCGCATCTCCAGCCCGGGGCGCGGGTGCTCGTGCTGTCCTGGGACGGCACGACCCCCGGCGCGCTCGCCGCATTGCTTTGCGCGCGGGGCTTCGGCGCGTCGACGCTGACGGTGCTGGAAGCGATGGGCGGTCCGAATGAACGGGTCGGTACGACCCGCGCGGACGCGTTCGACCGCGCCGACATCGACGCGCTGAACACGGTGGCGATCGCGGTGGCGGGGCCCGGTCACGCCCTTCCCCTCGCCCCGGGCCTCGACGACGGCCTGTTCGAGAATGACGGCCAGCTCACCAAGGCCGAGATCCGGGCTCTGACCCTATCGGCGCTCCGTCCGCATCCGGGCCTGCATCTCTGGGATGTCGGCGCCGGCGCAGGCTCGATCGCGATCGAGTGGATGCTCCGTCACTGGAGCCTGCGCGCCACGGCGATCGAGGGACGCCCGGACCGGGCCGAGCGCATCCGTCGCAACGCCGTCACACTGGGGACGCCGGACCTCTCCGTCGTCGTCGGCACCGCCCCCGGGGCACTCGAGGGCCTGCCGACGCCGGATGCGGTCTTCATCGGTGGCGGCGTCTCCGAGCCCGGGGTCCTGCCAGCGGTGCTTGCGGCCCTCCGGAGCGGTGGTCGCTGCGTGGCCAATGCCGTCACCCTCGAAGGCGAGGCCGCGCTGCTCGCGGCCTTCGCGGCGCAGGGCGGAAGCCTGCGTCGCTACGGTGTCGAGCGGGCGAGCCCGGTCGGCGGGATGCATGGCTGGCGCACCGCCATGCCGGTGACCCAATGGGCCTGGACCAAGCCGTGACCGGATTGCTGGTCGCCGGGATCGGCTTCCGTCGGGGGACCGACGCCGACGAGATCGCGGCGCTGATCGAGCGCGCGCTCGCGGCGCTCGGTGCCGACCGGTCGAGCCTGACGGCCGTCGCCACGGCGGCCGACCGGGCCGCAGAGCCGGCGATCCGCGCGGCGACGGCACGGTTCGGCCTGTCGCCCCAGCCCGTGGCAGCCGCCGCGCTGCAGGCGCGCGACGCCGAGATCGTCACCCGCTCGGCGCGGATCGAACAGCTGCGCGGCGTCGGCTCGCTGGCCGAGGCGACGGCCCTGGCCGGCGCCGGGCCGCAGAGCCGCCTCGCCCTGCCGCGGATCACGAGCGCCGGCGCCACTTGCGCCCTGGCCGTCCGATGCGACACGACACGGGACACATGACCGTTCATTTCATCGGCGCCGGACCCGGCGCGGCCGACCTGATCACGGTGCGCGGGCGCGACCGCATCGCGGCCTGTCCCGTTTGCCTCTACGCCGGATCGCTCGTGGCCCCCGAGATCCTGGGCTGGTGTCCGCCCGGCGCCCGGATCGTCGACACGGCCCCCCTCGACCTCGACGCCATCATGGCGGAGATCCGGACGGCGCACACGGCCGGACAGGACGTGGCACGCCTCCATTCCGGGGACCTGTCGATCTGGAGCGCGCTGGCAGAGCAGATGCGCCGGCTCGACGCGCTGGCGATTCCCTACACGGTTACGCCGGGCGTCCCGGCCTTCGCTGCCGCAGCCGCCCTGCTGCGCCGCGAATTGACGGTCCCCGGCGTGGCGCAGACCGTGGTCCTGACCCGGACCTCAGGCCGCGCGAGTGCCATGCCCGAGGGGGAAACCCTGTCGGCCTATGCGGCCACCGGGGCGACCCTGGCGATCCACCTGTCGATTCATGCGGTCGAGGCGGTCGCCGCGGAACTGATCCCGTTCTACGGGCCGTCCTGCCCAGCGGCGGCTGTGTTCCGGGCCTCCTGGCCCGACGAGCGGGCGCTGGTCGGCGATCTCGCTACGTTGCCCGGCCTCGTCGCGGCGGCCGGCCTGGAGCGCACCGCCCTGATCCTGGTTGGGCCCGCCCTCAGCGCCGCGGGCTTCCGCGAGAGCGCGCTCTACGCGCCCGATTACGACCGGCGATACCGGCCCGGCGGCACCGTGGGCCAGCCGTCGTGAGCGCCCCCGGCCTCCTCGTCGCGGCGCCGCGCTCCAGCTCCGGCAAGACGACCGTGACCCTCGCCCTGATGCGCGCCCTCACCCGGCGCGGCCTGCGGGTCCGCGGCGCGAAATGCGGTCCAGACTACATCGACCCGGCCTTTCACCAAGCCGCCACCGGCCATCCGAGCTTCAATCTCGACAGCTTCGCCATGGCGACGCCCCTCCTCGACACGCTCGCGGGCGAGACGGCGGCGGCGGCGGATCTGGTGATCGCCGAGGGCTCCATGGGCCTGTTCGACGGCGTCCGGGCAGCCGAGAACCGGACCGGGGCGAATGCCGACATCGCGGCGCGCTACGGCTGGCCGGTCGTGCTCGTGGTGGACGTGTCGGGCGCGGCGCAATCGGCGGCTGCAGTAGCGCTGGGCTGCACGCTCTACGATCCCCGCGTGCGGATCGCCGGGGTCATCCTCAACAAGGTGGCGAGCGACCGCCATCGCCGGCTCGTCGAAGCCGGCATGGAACGCGCTGGATTGCCGGTGCTCGGCGCCCTGATGCGCGACGCGCAGCTGGTCCTGCCCGAACGCCATCTCGGGCTCGTCCAGGCCGGCGAGACCGCGGATCTTACCGCCCGCCTCGACCGGCTGGCCGACCTCGCGGAAGCCGGTATCGACCTCGACGCCGTCACGGCCAGTGCGGGCGGCACCGTGCCGGCCTCCGGCGGCCGGCTACCGCGGCCGCCCGGACAACGCGTGGCGGTCGCTCGGGACGCGGCGTTCAGCTTCCTCTATCCACACCTTGCGACCGGGTGGCGGTTGGCCGGTGCCGAACTCGTCCCCTTCTCACCCCTCGCCGACGAAGGCCCACCGGAGGATTGCGACGTCTGCTGGCTGCCGGGGGGCTATCCCGAACTGCATGCGGGCCGGATCGCCGGCGCCGTCCGTTTCCTGGACGGGCTGCGCGACTTCGCCAGGACACGCCCCGTCCACGGAGAGTGCGGCGGCTACATGGTCCTCGGGCAGACGCTTCAGGACGCCGACGGCACCACCCATCCCATGGCGGGCCTCCTCCCGGTGGCGACATCCTATCACCGCCGCAAGTTGCATCTCGGCTATCGCGTCGCGCGGCTCTGCGGATCCGGCATGCTCGGAGAAGACGGGGCGCGCCTCATCGGCCACGAGTTCCACTACGCCACCGAGCTCTCGCCGATCGCACCGGAGGCATCAGCGCTCGCTCGCGTTTCGGATGCGGAGGGTGTGGACCTGGGGTTTGCCGGACATCGGGTCGGCCCCGTCACCGGCAGCTTCTTCCACCTGATCGCGTCTGACGCACCCTGAAACCGTCCCGGATGCAGCCGCCTCCGGGGCGCGCCGGGCGAGGCCCGCCAGCCCGCCTGTCAGGCCGGATCCGCCGCCGGCGCCGCCGTGCGGTTCTGCGCGAGGCGCGCGGCGCTGCGGACCAGCGCCAGCACATCGCGGCGCATCTGCTCATCCTCGATCTGGGCGTAGGCGCGCAGAAGCTCGATGGCACCGTGGGCGCTGAGGAAGCCGAACACGTCCTCCTGGGCGTTCTCGCGGGGCTCGGTCTCCTCGAAGAACGCGGAAACCGGAACTTCGAGAAGGCGCGCGATCTCCCGCAACCGGCCGGCGCCGACCCGGTTCTGACCCTTCTCGTATTTCTGGACCTGCTGAAAGGTCACCCCAACCGCATTGCCGAGAGCGGTCTGGCTCATGCCCCGCGCCTTGCGCAGGGCTGTGATGCGAATCCCGACGAGACGATCGACGTCGGTGGTCTGCTTCGGCATCGTTTGCCCAGGGGAATCCTTCTCCATGGAGTGGGATGCATCCTCCTGCGAATGCGGTGTTTTCGCCTCGCTATCGCGCCGCTTCACCGCCCGCCCCTAAGTCGCATGTCGTGCACGCCGTGTGGCCGGTCATCCCTGCCGCTCATGCGGCTATAGCCCTGATCCCGACACAGGTGGCGTGCACCGCAGTTGGACACCAAGTTGTCAAGCTTCGCAAGTCAAAGGTTACAGCTTCTAGTTTAAGTACACACATCTTTGCAACATTGTTGCGGAAATGTCGATGGCGATGATTGGGCAGCTTAAGTGGTGCGCCTTGTCGCCGCGCAGGTGTTCCCCTTAGGACCGCCGATGCTTGTAGGATTGGTAGCGCGCAGGAGAGACGCATGTTCATCGCGATGAATCGCTTCAAGGTCGTCAAGGACGCGACGGCCGACTTCGAGGCCGTCTGGCTCGGCCGCGACAGCCATCTCGGCGAGATGCCCGGCTTCGTGGAATTCCACCTCCTGCGCGGCCCCGAGCACGAAGACCACGTCCTGTACGCCTCGCACACGATCTGGCGGTCGCACGCGGATTTCGAAGCTTGGACCCGATCCGAGCAGTTCCGCAAGGCGCACGGTCGCGTGCCTTCGACCAAACCCCTGTATCTCGGTCATCCCCAGTTCGAGGGTTTCGAGACGATCCAGACCGTCGCCAGACCCGCCGACGCCGAGGCGACGTCTTAAAGCTCAACCGAGAGTCCTTGCCCGTTCCGCATGCGGGGCGGGCGCAGGGCCGGTTGAAACTTCGGACGAAGAAACGCGCTTGAATTGAAACGACGCGTTCGATGACGGCCGAACTCCAACATTGGCGGCCGCCGCATGCGTCATGCCGGCGCTCAGCATTAATCATGTATTGCAACGGCTGGGCGCGCGCTCTAGGTCGCAGCCTCCCTCCGTGACAGCGAATGCGACCCTGCCGGGCCCGCGGCTTGCTCCGTCACCGTCACCAGGCGGCGCCGAAACCTTTCGTGTCTCAGACTGGTACAGAGTCCGACTAAGACGGGACGTTGCGGGTCAGATGTTTCACGATCGGCTTCCGGAGACGTTTCAGGCGCTGCCCACCTCGGCGGAGCGCCGACGCAACGTATGGTCGGCGCTGCTGCCCCGGCGCGGTCGTGCGCTGGCGCGGATCGCCCTGTCGACGACGCTCGCCGCGACCGATCTCGTGGCGATCGTGATGGTGGCCCTGGGCGTCGAGTTCGCCTACCACGCCCTCGCCCAGGACAGCGCATTCTGGGCGAGCAGCGTTCGCGGCCTGCGCCTGTCGGCGCTGCTGGGACTGGTGATCATCGCCGCGAACGTCCTGCGCGAGGAGTACAGCCTCGAGAACGTCATGGCGCAGAAGCCGGGCGTTCAACGGGTGGCCTCCCTCTGGCTGGTCGCCTGGGCCGCCGTGCTGGTCGTGAGCTTCATGACCAAGACGACCAACGATTATTCGCGCCTGATCTCATTCGGGACGTTCGCCGTGGGCCTTCCGGTCCTGATCGCGGCCCGGGCATCGGTGCGGCGCCTCGTGCGGGCGCGGCTCAGTGCCGGCTCGGCCACGGCCAGCCGGATCCACCTCGTCGGCTACGAGGAGGACATCGCGCGCTTCTACGCCGGCAAGGAAGCCGATCATCTCGGCTCGCGGATCATCGGGACCAGCTACCTTCGACGGGTCGATCCCGGCGCCGACGTGGCCACCCGATACGACCAGCTGCAGGAGGATCTCGACCTCGCGGTCTCGGTGGTGCGATTCCTCCGGCCGGACGACGTCTTCGTGCTCGTGCCGTGGGCCGACACCGCGGAGGTCGAGCGGTGCATCGACGCGTTCCTGCGGGTGCCCTCGGCCCTGCATCTGCGCCCCGGCGCCGTCCTCGATCGCTTTCCCGATCTGCAGGTCGCCCGGGTCGGCGGAGTCTCGGGGATCAATATCGGTCGTCGGCCGCTCAATCTGGGCGAGGTGATGCTGAAGCGCCTCCTCGATCTGACCTTGGCGACCATCGCCCTGGTGTCGCTGTCCCCGCTGCTGGCGGCCATCGCCGTTGCGATCAAGCTCGACAGCCCCGGCCCGGTCTTCTTCCGGCAGAAGCGCTACGGTTTCAATCAGCAGCCGTTCGGCGTCTTCAAGTTCCGGTCGATGCGCACGGATGCGAATGCCGCCTTCCGGCAGGCGACCCGCAACGACAGTCGGATCACCCGGGTCGGCGCGATCCTGCGCCGGACCAATCTCGACGAGCTGCCCCAGCTGATCAACGTCCTGCGCGGGGAGATGTCGCTGGTGGGTCCCCGCCCGCATGCGCTGGCCCACGACCGGAGCTTCGAGCGGCGGATCGCCCTGTATGCACGCCGCCACAACGTGAAGCCTGGGATCACGGGTTGGGCTCAGGTCAACGGCTACCGGGGGGAGACCCAGACCGACCTCGCCATGGAGCAGCGCGTCGCCTGCGATCTGCACTACATCGACAACTGGTCGATCTGGTTCGATATCCAGATCATGATCCAGACGGTCATTTCGCGCCGCGCATACCAGAACGCGTTCTAAGGCGCGGGCGCGAGGCGGTCGGGAGGCGCCATGCCCGCAGGCGTGGCACGCTCGTGGATTGCTCCCCGCCGTCAGCGCGGACGGGCTGGACCAGGCAACTCGGTCTCGCGGCTCAGGGTGCCAGCTTCCGCTGACGACAGGTGCCGCAATCGCCCTCGACCTCCAGGATGCTGTGGGTCGGCGTGAATCCGGCCCGCTCCAGAGTGCGCCCGAGGCTGCCCTCGACCTCCTCCGACGAGGCCTCGTCGACGCCGCCGCAGGTCCGGCAGATCAAAAAAATCACCCCCTCCCCGGGCGCGTGGCCGTGCGCGCAGGGGATGAAGGCGTTGCGGCTCGCGATCCGATGGACCAGCCCCTGATCCATCAGGAAATCGAGGGCGCGGTAGACCGAGACCGGGGCCACACGCTTGCCCGGCGCGCTCAGCCGCTCGGCGATGTCGTAGGCGCCCTGAGCCTTCCCGGCCTCGGCCACGGCCTCCAGCACCTCGCGGCGCAGGGGCGTGAACTGCAGACCGCGCTCGCGACAGAGGGCCTCGGCCCGCGCGAGAATGTCACCGGTGCCGGCGTGGCACGCGTCGTGACCCTCGTGACGGTGCATGATTGCTCCAAACATGATCCGCAGGTTGTCCCGCGGGTTTGTTACAGTGTATCACCGCGGCCCAGGACCGCACCAGTAGCTCTGCGTGGTGCCCGCGCCGGTGTCAGTGCGCGACGAGGATTCCTTGCCGACTATTCCCAGCCCGAGACGCGCGGCCCGACGATCGCTGTTCCAGAGCGGGATCGGCCTGCGGCTGGCGCTCGCCGCGACGCTCGCGGCGCTGGTCTGGCTGACCATCGCCTGGGCGCTTTCGGCATGAGCGGCCGAAATCCGGATCCGATCCGCCTCGTCGGCCTCACCCTCGGTTACGACCGGCATCCAGCGGTCCACCACCTCGACGGGACCGTGCGAGCGGGCGACCTGCTCGCGCTGGTCGGACCGAACGGCGCCGGCAAGTCGACGCTGCTGAAGGGCATGGCCGGAGAGATTCGCTGCCTCGACGGCCGCATCGAACGTGCGGGCGCCCTGGCCTACATGCCGCAGGCGGACGAGATCGACCGGAGCTTTCCGCTCACCGTCATGGATCTCGCCGGGATGGGTCTCTGGCGGCAGGCGGGGGCGTGGCGCAGCCTCGTCCGGCGGCGGCCGGCCATCGAGGCCGCGCTGGCGGCGGTCGGCCTCGAGGGCTTCGCGGCGCGGCCGATCGGCACCCTGTCGGGTGGTCAGTTCCGGCGCGCGCTGTTCGCCCGGCTGATCCTGCAGGATTGCCCCGTCGTGCTCCTCGACGAGCCGTTCACCGGGATCGATGCGCGGACGGTCGACGATCTGCTGGTGCTGATTGCGACCTGGCACAAGGAGGGGCGGACCGTGATCGCCGCCCTGCACGACCTCGCGCAGGTCCGCGCGCATTTCCCGACGACGCTGCTGCTCGCCCGGGAGCCCGTGGCCTGGGGGCCGACCGCGCGGGTCCTGACCGCCGAGAATCTGGCCCGCGCCCGCAACCTGTCCGAGGCCTGGGACGAGGGCGCGGCGATCTGCGAAGGACCGCGGAAGCCCGCGGAGCCGGCGCACGATCACGGCCGGGCTGCGCATCACCATCACGAGGACGCCGCGTGACCGATCCGTTCGGGTCTCTGTTTGCGCCGTTCGTCGAATTCGGCTTCATGCGCCGGGCGCTGGCGGGTTGCCTCGCCCTGTCGGTGTCGGCACCGCCCATCGGCGTCTTCCTGACGCTGCGCCGCATGAGCCTCATGAGCGACGCGATGAGCCACGCGATCCTGCCGGGGGCTGCGGTCGGCTTCCTGGTCGCCGGCCTGTCCCTGCCGGCGATGACGCTGGGCGGCCTCGTCGCCGGCCTCGCGGTGGCCCTGCTCGCGGGCGCCGTCACCCGGGCGACCACGATCCGGGAGGACGCCAACCTCGCGGCCTTCTACCTCATCTCGCTCGCCGCCGGCGTGCTGCTGGTCTCCCTGCGCGGATCGCAGATCGACCTCATGCACTTCCTGTTCGGCTCGGTCCTGGCCCTGGACGATTCCGCCCTCTGGCTGCTCGGCGGCATCAGCACGCTGACCCTGCTGGCGCTCGCCGTGATCTACCGGCCGCTCGTGATGGAATGCGTCGACCCGCTGTTCCTGCGGAGTGTCAGCCGCAGCGGCGGTCCCGTGCACCTCGCGTTCCTGGCGCTCGTGGTGGTCAACCTCGTCGGCGGGTTCCAGGCCCTCGGGACCCTGCTGGCGGTCGGCCTGATGCTGCTGCCCGCAGTGGCGGCCCGGTTCTGGGCCCGCGACCTGGCCGGACTGATCCCGGTCTCGATGCTGATCGCCGCCCTCGCGAGCGTCTCGGGGCTCAGCCTGTCGTACCAGTACGACCTGCCGAGCGGCCCGGCCATCGTTCTGGCGGCGGGGGCCCTCTATGTCGCCTCGATGATGGTGGGGCCGCGCGGCGGCCTGCTGCGCCGCCTCGTGCGGCCGCGTCACCTCGAAGCCTGATCAGGGCTGGTCCTTCAGGGCCGCGAGACCTTCGCGGTAGGTCGGATAAGCGAGGGCCACGCCGAGCTCCTCGCGGATCAGCCGGTTCCGCACGCGCTTGTTCTCGCCGTAGAAGCTGCGCGCCATCGGCGACAGGTCGGCGGTCTCGAAATCGATCTCGGGCGGCAGCGGCAGGCCGGTGAGGGAGGCGGCGTGCTCGGTCACCGTCTGGGGCGCGGTCGGCTCGTCGTCCGTGACGTTGTAGATCGCCCCCGGCCGCGGGCGGTCGATGGAGGCCAGCAGCGTCGTGGCGATGTCATCGACATGGATGCGGTTGAAGACCTGCCCGGCCTTCACGATGCGCTGCGAACGACCCTCGCGCAGTTTCACGATCGGGTTGCGCCCGGGTCCGTAGATGCCCGAGAGCCGGAAGATCTGCACGGCCTTCCCGGTCTCGGCGCCGAGCGCGAGCCACGCCGCCTCGGCCTCGAGGCGCACCTTCGACCGGGCGCTGCGTGGCGCCGCAGGTGTCGCCTCGTCGATCCACGCGCCGCCCTGGTCTCCGTAGACGCCGATCGTCGAGAGATAGCCGATCCAGCCGATCCGGCTCGCCGCGATGGCGTCCCCGTAGCGGGCGAGAACCGGGTCGCCGGCCTCGCCGGGGGGGGCCGAGGCGAGCAGCACGTCCGTGTCGGCGAGATCCGCGGCGATCCGGGGATCGTCGGCCTCCGGCCCGAAGGCGCGCATGGCGAACCCGGTCTCCGCCGCGACGCGGTCGGCGGCCGCGGGATCCGTGACGCTGGCGCGGACGGTCCCGAAACGCGCTCGCGCCCGTTCGGCGAAACGGCGGCCGGTGAAACCGAGCCCGAAGACGAAGAGATTCATGGGGCGGATGTCTCGCCCACGGGCGATTCCGTCAAGGCGGCGGCGGCCGTCCACTCGTCGCGGACATGGGCGTCGGTCTCGCGGTCGCCATGAAGGCGGCCGAGCGCGTGCAGGGCATCCGGCGCGAGCAGCCGGCCGCAGGCCCAGACCGCCATGCCGCGCACCAGGGGAGACGCGTCATCGAGGGCCGCGACGGCCGCGCCCGCCAGATCGGGATCGCCGGAATTGCCGATCGCGATCATGACGTTGCGCAGGAAGCGGTCGCGCCCCGTGCGCTTCACCGGCGTGCCGGCGAAGAACGACCGGAACGCCGCATCGTCGAGACCGGCGAGATCCGCCAGCGCCGGGGCCGCCAGATCCGCGCGCGCGGCGAGCCGGTTCTCCGCCGCCGTACGGGCGAACTTGTTCCAGGGACAGACGGCGAGGCAGTCGTCGCAACCGAAGACCCGGTTTCCGATCGCCGGCCGGAACGCGGCAGGGATCGGACCGGCATGCTCGATCGTGAGATACGAGATGCACCGGCGGGCATCGAGCCTGTAGGGGGCCGGAAAGGCGTCGGTCGGGCAGATGTCCAGGCAGGCGCGGCAGGAGCCGCAATGGTCGCGCTCCGGCGGGTCGGGCTCGAATTCCGCGCTCGTGTAGATCGCCCCGAGGAGCAGCCAGTTGCCGTGCCCGCGGGAGATCAGCACCGTGTGCTTGCCCTGCCAGCCGAGGCCGGCCGCCTCGGCGAGGGTCTTTTCCATGACGGGGGCGGTGTCGCAGAAAACCTTCACCCGCACGTCGCCCTTGGCGGAGAGATACCCCCCCAATTCTTTCAGACGACCCTTCAAAACCTCGTGATAATCCCGCCGCTGTGCATAAGCGGCGATGGCCCCGCGATCCGGCCGGGCCACGAGGTCCAGGGGATCGTGCTCGGGCCGGTAGCTCATCGCGAGCACCAGGATGCTGCGCAGGCCGGGCCACAAGTCCACCGGGCTCGCCCGTTGGTCGGCCCGCTCCGCCATCCACTCCATGGTGCCGTGCGCGCCCTCGGCGAGCCAGGTCGACAGGCGGCCCGGAAGGTCCGGGAGCCTGTCGGGACGGGTGACGCGCAGGCCGCAGAAGCCGAGCGTCCGGGCCCGGGTCTCGACGAGGCGGCGGAGATCGGCGCCGAAATAGGTTCGTCGGGCGGTCAGAAATCCAGATCCGCGTAATGGGCGGCCGGTGCCATGCCGGGCACGCGGTCGGCGAGCAAAGCGCGGAACGAGGGCCGCGACTTGACCCGCGCGTACCAGTTCCGGGCCATCTCGTCCTCGTCCCAGGGCACGTCGCCCAGGTAGTCGACGCAAGACAGATGGGCGGCCGCCGCCAGATCGGCATAGGTCAGGTTGTCGCCGGCGATCCATCGCCGCCTGGCGATCAGGTAGCCGATGTACTTGAGGTGGTAGCGCACGTTGGAGCGCGCGGCGCGGATCGCGTTCATGTCGGGCGGGCCGCCGCCCTCATGGGCCGACATGAAGCGCTTCGAGATCTTCTCGTTCACGAGGTAGGCCGTCACCTCGGACTCGAACTTGACCAGGAACCAGTCGAGCAGGCGCCGGACTTCGACGCGCTCGACGGTGTCCTCCGGCAGCATGCGCCGCCCCGAGAGCCCGAGGCCGCGGGTCTCGTCGAGATACTCGGCGATGACGCCGGCGCCGGGGACGACGAGCCCGTTCTGCTCCAGCAGCACGGGTGTGACGCCCGCCGGATTGATCAGCAGGAAGTCGTCGCGCCGTTCCCAGGGCCGTTCCTCGAACAGCGTCGGCTCCATGCCCATCTCGGCGAGTACGAGACGGATGAACCGGGAATTCGCGCAGAAGGGGAAGTGGTAGAGGGTTGCCATCGAGGCCGTGGAGGACGTTCGGTCTGCCAACGCGGCCTGTCCCGCGCTCGTCGAGGGCCCTGATGCGCAGGTGTTCGGCGCGCAGGACTTCGGACCGAGCGTTATTGCCCGACCGTTTCCGAGCCCTTAACACGCCCGGCCCGGCCCGGTAACCGCTCGTCAACCCTAATGGGCGAAGCCTCGGGCTCAACCATTTCGCGTGGCAGGCGGCGGCTCGACGGGGGCCGCAGCGCCCACGGCACAAGGCGTCACGATGGATCCGGCAAGCATCGGCAAGGCAGTGCTGCTCGCCCTTGTGGAGGGGGCGACCGAATTCATCCCGGTCTCGTCGACCGGCCACCAGTTGCTGGTCGGCCACTTCATCGGCTTCCACTCGCCCAACAACACCTTCGAGGTGCTGATCCAGCTCGGCGCGATTCTGGCGATCCTGCTGGTGTATTTCCGCCGCCTGCTGGCGATCGCCACGGCGGTGCCGTCCGATCCGAAGGCGCGCCGGTTCGTGCTCGGCATCCTGGTGGCGTTCCTGCCGGCGGCGATCATCGGCGGCCTCTTCTCCAAGCTGATCAAAGCCTACCTGTTCAATCCGTGGATCGTGTGCGCGACCCTGGTGGCCGGCGGCCTGGTGCTGCTCGTCATCGACGACACCGACCTCGAGGTGAAGAAAAAAGACGTCTACGACTTCACCCTGCCGATGGACCTGAAGATCGGCATCTTCCAGTGCCTCGCCATGATCCCCGGCGTGTCGCGCTCGGGCGCCACCATCGTGGGCGCGATGCTGATGGGCGCCGACAAGCGCTCGGCCACCGAGTTCTCGTTCTACCTGGCGATGCCGACGATGGCGGGCGCCTTCGCCAAAGACCTGCTCGACAATTACAAGTACCTTTCGAGCAACGATGTCGGCCTGATCGTGATCGGCTTCGTCGTGTCGTTCATCTCGGCGCTGTTCGTGGTGCGGGTGCTTCTCGACTACGTCTCCCGCCACGGCTTCTGGCTGTTCGCGTGGTGGCGGATCATCGTCGGCGCCCTCGGCTTCGCCGGCCTGATCATCCTGGGCTGACGGGCCGGTCCCTCTCGGGCCCGGACGACCGGATCGGCGGATCCGCCTCGGCGGCTTGATCCGTCCGGTCGTCGGTCCGGGCGCCGTAGACGGGCCCGCAATCCGGAAATGCTGGCTTTGCCGAAGCCTGCCGGGTCGGCATGTCCGGTTTCCGGGCTCCCCGTCGCGCCGCCGGGACCATCAAAAATCGGTGATGGGCGGCTTCAGCTTTCCTCAACCATCGGGCGATTGCCAGCGGCGGAGCGGCGTGCGAGGCAAACGCATGGAAGCGGTGCAGAAGACGCCGCGCTCTGGGACGTTCCGATGGAAGACACACCGCTCGCCGACCTCTTCGAGCCCGTAGACCGGGCGCGCTGGCTCGGCCTCGTCGAAGGCGTCCTCAAGGGCGCCGATTTCGAGAAGCGGCTGGTGTCGCACACGGCCGACGGCCTGCGGATCGAACCCCTCTACGGACCCGCCGCCCCGGCGGCCCAGCCGGTGCGTGAGCCGGGCCCCTGGCGCATCGCGCAACGGGTCGATCACCCCGATCTCGCCGCCGCCAACGCACAGGCGCTCATCGACCTCGAAGGCGGGGCCGACGCCCTCGTCCTGGCCTTTGCGGGCGCCGCGGGCGCCCGCGGCTACGGCCTGACCGCCGCGAGCGTCGAAGACCTCGACGCGGCGCTGAAGGGCGTGATGCTGCCCCTGATCGCCCTGCGGATCGACGCCGGCGGGCGCGGCCTGGAAGTGGCCCGGCTGGTGAGCGCGCTGGCGCAGCGCCGGGGCGAGGATCTCTCGACCTACGACCTCGATCTCGGCATCGATCCGGTCGGCGTTCTGGCGGCGACCGGAAGCCTCGGAGCGGTCTGGAAGGACATCGCCCCCCGTCTCGCCGAGACCGTCGCGGAGCTGGAAGCGGCGGGTTTCACCGGCCGAGCCTTCCTGGCCGACGGACGGCCCTATCACGAGGGCGGCGCCGGAGAGGCGGCGGAACTCGGGGCTGTGCTCGCCACCGCCGTCGCCTACCTGCGCGCCCTGGAGGATGCCGGTCACGACCTCTCCACCGCCCGTGACCGCATCGCGATGCTTCTGACGGCCGATGCCGACGAGTTCGTCACGGTCGCGAAGTTCCGCGCGATGCGACGCCTCTGGGCCCGGGTCGAGCAGGCCTGCGGGCTCGATCCCAAGCCGCTGCGGCTCCATGCCGAGACCGCGTGGCGGATGATGACCAAGCGCGATCCCTTCGTGAACATCCTCCGCACCGGCATGGCGGCCGCCTCGGCCGGCATGGGCGGCGCGGACAGCGTCGCGGTGCTGCCCTACACCCAGGCCCTCGGATTGCCCGACGCCTTCGCCCGGCGCGTCGCGCGCAACAGCCAGATCGTGCTCATCGAGGAATCGCATCTCGCGCGCGTCAGCGACCCCGCGGCCGGCGCCGGGGGATTCGAGGCCCTGACCGCCGAACTCGCCGAGGCGGGCTGGGCGGCGTTCCAGGCGATCGAGGCGGAGGGCGGCATCGTCGCCTCGCTCAGCGTCGGCAAGCTGCAGCGGCGGATCGAGCTGACCCGCGAGGCCCGGGCCAAGGCCGTGGCGAACCGCCGTGAACCGCTCACGGGCGCGAGCGAATTCCCCAACCTCTCCGAGAAGCCCGCGGCCGTCCTCGACGTGCCGCCCGTGGCCGGGCCGCGCGGGTCCAATTTCGGCGCGGGTTCGGCCGTCGCCTGCGACGCGCTGCCGTCCCTGCGCCTCGCGGAGCCCTACGAGGCCCTGCGGGACGCCTCGGATGCCTGTCTCGCCAAGACGGGCCGCCGGCCGGCGGTGTTCCTCGCCAATCTCGGCCCTGTGGCGTCGTTCAACGCCCGTGCGACCTTCGCGGCCAACGCCTTCGCGGCGGGCGGGATCGAGGCGCTGTCGAACGAGGGCTTTTCCGACGCCGAGGCGGCGGCGGCGGCGTTCCGGGACTCCGGTGCCAGCTTGGCCTGCATCTGCTCCACCGACGCGATCTACGCCGAGCACGCCGTCGCGACGGCGGAAGCCCTGGCGAAGGCCGGCGCCGGTCCGATCTACCTCGCGGGCAAGCCGACGGACCTCGCCGAGCCGCTGAAGCAGGCGGGCGTGGCCGCCTTCCTGCATGTCGGCTGCGACCTGCTCGCCCTCCTCAACGCGGCCTTGCGCGCGGCTATGCGGGGTCCTGCGCCGCAGACCCCACGCTGAAAGGCGCCAATCCTCGCGAACCCGCCTCGTCCCAGATCCGATGACGTCTCGCTTCGCTCTCGCCCTGTTCCTCGTCGGCATGAGTCCCGCCGCCGCCGCGCCGCGCCAAGCGGCCCCGCCCGACCGGTTCGACGGCACCTGGAGCGTCGAGATCATCACCGAGACCGGGAGCTGCGACCGCGCCTATCGCTATCCGGTGCGGATCGAGAACGGACGGGCGCGCTTCATCGGGACCGCCTTCGTGGTCGAGGGCGGGGTGACCCGGAACGGGGCGATCCGGGGATCCATCTCGAACGGGGCCGCCACCGCCGACGTGCGGGGACGGCTTGACCGGAACGGATTCGGGGCCGGCACCTGGGTCGCGTCCGGCGCCCTCTCCTGCCGCGGTCACTGGAACGCCGAGCGGCGCGGCTGAGGCCGCGTGTGGCCGTCGCGAAACAGTCCGGATCTCGCCCTGAATCGGGCAGCTCGACCGGGCCGAAAGCCCCGATCCCGACGCAATCATGAGCGAGACCTGAACACCGTTCGGACACCCGACGAGGCCGCCCGCATGAAGACTTCGATCCTCGCCACCTTCGCTGTCCTCGCTCTCGTCTCGGGGGCCGAGGCGCGTCCTCACCGGCTTCCGGCTGCGTCGAAAGTGAACACGGCGGAGGCCGAGAAGGTGCTGGCGCCGCTGCGGCAGGCCGCCACCGAATGCTTCGCCGACACGGTGCTGTCGAACCCGAAGGCCACCGCCGAGGCGCGGGCGGGCCGCTGGTACGAGGCCGTCGGCATCACCGGCTTCCTCTGCCGCCCGGAAGTCGCCGCGATGATCCAGGCTCATGACCGCCTGTACGGCGCAAAGACGGGCGAGCGTTATTTCAAGGGCGCCTACGTCAAGCATCTCGACCAGCAACTCGCCGAGCGGCTCCAGCCGATGTTCGCCCGCAAGGCCGTCGCCAGCGCCGAGCCGCCGGTGGAGAAAGCCTCGGCAGAGGACTCGGCCGAGGGCAACTGAGCGGGAACCGTCCGGGCGTCCGTGTCTTCCCCGAGGCGGAGACGGCGATGCCTTACGAACTGCATTACTGGCCGATGATCCAGGGGCGCGGCGAGTTCGTCCGCCTCGCCCTCGAGGAAGCCGGCGCCGATTACATCGACGTCACCCGCCAGGATGACGAGGATGGCGGGATCGGCCCCATGCTCGATCGCCTGTCCGATCCCGGTGACCAGCGGCCGCCCCTGGCGCCGCCCTTCCTGCGCGATGGCGACACCGTCATCGGGCAGAGTGCCGCGATCCTGCTCTATCTCGGGCCGCGGCTCGGTCTCGTCGGCGCGTCGGAGCGCGACCGGATCTGGACCCATCAGCTCCAGCTCACCATCGCGGACGCGGTCGACGAGGCGCACGACACGCACCATCCCTTGGGTGTCGGCCTGTATTACGCGGATCAGAAGCCCGAGGCCCTGCGCCGGGCCGCGGAATTCCGCACCGAGCGCATGCCGAAATTCTTCGGCTATTTCGAGCGCGTTCTGGCGGGGAATGGCGGCGGTCGGCTCGTCGGCGCGGATCTGTCCTACGCGGACCTGTCGCTGTTCCAGCTCGTCGACGGGCTGCGCTACGCCTTTCCCAAAGCCACCGCCGCAGCCCTGCGCCCCAACCCGAACGTGGCGCGGCTCCACGAGACCGTGGCCCGGCGACCGCGGATTGCCGCCTATCTCGCCAGCGACCGCCGGATCCCGTTCAACGAGGACGGCATCTTTCGCCGCTATCCCGAACTCGATCCCTGAGGCGCAGGCCTCACCGCCGCGGCCCGGCAATCAGGATCGCCGCGAGCGTCAGCGCGACGAGCCCCAGCACCAGCGACAGCAGGCGCCAGAACAGCAGCGGATCGCGCTCCAGCAGAGACGCCCGCCGTCCGTCCGTGAAGGCCGGATTGGGATGCCGCAGGTCGTGGACGAAGGCGGACACGGCCGTGTAGCGCCGCAGCGGATCGGGATGAACGGCCTTGCGAAGCGCCCCGTCGACCCAGACGGGAAGCAGCGGACGCACCGTGAGAGCCGACGTGTAGCGAAGCCGCCGTTGCGCCGCGCGCGTGCGCGCCCGCGGAACGGCGTCGCCGTACGGCAGCCGTCCCGTCAACATCTGGTAGGTGATGACGCCGACCGCGAAGATGTCGGACCCGGCATTGGCTGGCGCGCCGAGGAAGCATTCGGGCGCCGTGTACTGGACCGTGCCGAGGATCTCCGCAGGATCGATCCGCGGATCGCCCTCGACGACGCCCGCGACTGTCGTGGCTCCGAAATCGATGATCTGGACGGTCCCTGCGGTATCGATCAGGACGTTGTCGGGCCGCAGATCCTGATGGACCATCTCCCGCCGGTGAAACGCCTGCACGCCCCGGGCGAGCTGCTCGACGAGGCCGCGCACCGTTTCCAGATCGGGGGTCGCGTGGTCTCGCATCCACTGGGTCAGGGTCTGGCCCTCCACGTAGCGCATGACCGTGTAGAGGTGGCTGCGGCGGCCGGCCCGGGGATGCGCCTTGAGCACGTGAGGATTGTCGATCCGCCGCGCGATCCACTCCTCCATCACGAACCGCTTCCGCTGGGCCGGGTCGTCCCGCAGGTCCAGGGACAGCACCTTCAGGGCGGCCTGGGCACCCGTCTCCGCCTCGACGGCGAGATAGACGCGGCTGCGGGGTCCGGAATGGAGGATCCGCACGAGACGGAAGCCGTCGAGTTCGGCGGGCGGGTCGAGGAGGGGCGCGGGGTCCAGCCCCTCGGCCTCCCCGAGGAGATCCGCCGGCGCGCCGGCCGGTACGGTCTCGACCCGCACGATCTGGATCGTCAGGTTGTCCCGACTGCCGGCGGCCAGAGCTGCCTCGACGATCGCCCGCGCCGCCGCGTCGAGCGTCGCGGCTCGCGCGATCGCCGCAACCACGTCGTGGGGCCGGACATGCTCGTGGACGCCGTCCGTCGTCAGCACGAAGGTGTCGCCGGCCTCGATGCCGACGACGTGGTAATCGATCTCCACACGGGCATTCGCCCCGAGGGCGCGGCCGAGATAGGATTCCTCTGCGGAGACGACGACGCGGTGGTCCTCGGTGAGCTGTTCGAGGGACCGGCCGGACACGCGCCAGATCCGGGCATCGCCCACGTGGAAGAGGTGGGCCATGCGCGATTTCAGGACGAGGGCGTCGAAGGTGGTGACGTAGCCCCGGTCGGCATCGTTCGGATCGGCGCCGCGCCGGGTCTGGGCGTAGAGCCAGGAATTCGCCGCCGCGATCACGCGCTGGGCCGAGGTCTTCACCGACCACGTGTCCGGCGTGGCGTAATAGTCGCTCAGGAAGCTCTTGACCGCGGTCTCGCTCGCCGCCGCGCCCACCGCGCTGCTGCTGATCCCGTCGGCGAGCGCCACCGCGATCCCCTTCAGACCCAGAGCGGGTTGAACCGGCACCAATATGCCGTTGAAGTCCTGGTTGGCCGCCTTGCGGCCGGCGCTGCTGTACTGGCCGATCGTGACCGTCAGATCGCCGGAGACGTCCGATCCGGTGCTCAAGCGGCGGCTGCCGCGCCCGCGCCGCGCCCGCGGTACGAGAGGGCCTCCGCGAGATGGAGCCGGCGCACCTGTGTCTCGCCGTCGAGATCGGCCAGGGTCCGGGCGACGCGCAGCGTGCGGTGAAAGCCGCGTGCGGAGAGGCGCATGGTCTCGGCCGCCTGCCGGATCAGCGCCGTGCCGTCCGCGTCGGGGCTCGCGACCTCTTCGATGAGGTTGGCCGGACAGGTCGCGTTGGTGCTGGAATCCGGCAGGCCCCGCGCGGCATAGCGGCTCCCCTGCAACGCGCGGGCCGCCGAGACCCGGGCCGCGGACTGGCGGGAGCCCTCCGCCGGGGCCGGCAGGATCAAGTCGGCGGCCGTGACCGCCGGCACTTCGATGCGCAGGTCGATGCGGTCCAGCAACGGGCCGGAGATCCGCGCCTGATACTGCGCCATGCAGCGCTCGTTCGGGCCGCGGCGGCAGGCGTAGCCCGGCTCGAGGCCCTGGCCGCAGCGACAGGGATTCATTGCGGCGACGAGTTGGAAGCGCGCCGGGTAGGTGACCCGGTGGTTGGCGCGGGCGATCATGACCGCGCCGGATTCCATCGGCTGACGCAGGCTGTCGAGAACCTGGGGCGAGAATTCGGGCAGCTCGTCCAGGAACAGGACTCCCCCATGGGCGAGGGATACCTCCCCCGGTCGCGCCCCGAGCCCGCCGCCCACCAGCGCCGCCATCGAGGCGGAATGGTGCGGCTGCCGGAACGGCCGGCGATTCGAGAGGGCCCCATCCTTGAGTTCGCCCGCCACCGACTGAATCATGGAGATGTCGAGGAGTTCGCGCGGACTGAGCGGCGGCAGAATCGAGGGCAGGCGCGCCGCCAGCATGGATTTGCCCGAGCCGGGGGGCCCGTTCATCAAGAGGTTGTGGCCGCCGGCCGCCGCGATCTCCAGGGCACGCTTGGCGCCCTCCTGGCCCTTGATGTCGGCGAGATCCGGGAGCGGTCCCGCCAGCGCGGCGACGGCAGGCTCCGGCCGGGCCATGACCTGGCTGCCCTTGAAGTGATTGGCGAGCTGGATGAGCGAGCGCGGCGCGAGCACATCCAGCTCGCCTCCGGCCCAGGCCGCCTCCGGACCGGTGGAGGCCGGGCAGATCAGCCCGAGCCCCCGCTCCCCCGCCGCCATGGCGGCCGGCAGCACGCCGCTGACCGCCGTGATGCTGCCGTCGAGGGCGAGTTCGCCGAGCACGCAGTAGCCGGCGAGCGCGTCGGCCGGGATCGCGCCGATCGCCGCCATGACGCCGAGCGCGATCGGCAGGTCGTAGTGCGAGCCCTCTTTGGGCAGGTCGGCGGGCGCGAGATTGACGGTGATGCGCTTGGCGGGCAGCGCCAGTCCGGAGGCGATGAGCGCGCCGCGAACCCGCTCGCGGGACTCCGCCACCGCCTTGTCGGGCAGGCCCACGATGGTGAACACCACCGAGCCCGGGATGATCTGGATCTGCACGTCCACCGCCCGCGCCTCGATGCCCTCGAAGGCGACGGTGGCGACGCGGGTGACCATCGATGCACTGCCCTCGCCGCCATATTCCGGTGCGGCCAAGATGTGCGGCAGATTCGGGAGCGGCTCAAGGGGACCGCCACCGCGACGGAACTCCGGTGCCGCATTCCTGTTCAAAGCCGGAAACCCTCGACGGACTGGAGAAAGCCATGCGTCTGACCACGCCCCTCCTCGCCCTGACCCTGATCGCCGGCACCGGCCTCGCAGCCCACGCCGACGAGAAACTTCCTCCCGACCAGCAGGCCAAGGTCGAGGCGATGCTGAAGCAGGAGGGCTTCACCAAGTGGAAGGAGATCGAGCTCGACGACGGCATGATCGAGGTCGACGATGCGATTGACGCGAACGGCAAGCAGTTCGATCTGCATCTCGATCCGAAGACCCTGGCCATCGTGAAGCGCAAGGCCGAGTAGGCGGCGCTTGCGTTCGGCGAACGGCACGGCCATATAGCCGTCGGGGGGTTGGCGAGGGACGTTTCACTCGCCAACCGGGTCAGGTCCGGAAGGAAGCAGCCCTAACGAGACCGAGCGGGTCTTCGTCCAGCCTCCCACCTCATTCCCGCGCGCGGAAGCTCGATCCCGACACGGCATGGACGCTACGACCGGCACGCCTGACGACGAGCCGGGCCTGCCCGGGTTTCCAGCGCCCGCCGTCGCGGCGACGCCCTACCGGGTGCTCGCGCGCAAGTACCGCCCCACCAATTTCGGCGACCTGATCGGCCAGGATGCCATGGTGCGCACCCTCGCCAACGGGTTCGCGGCCAACCGCATCCCGCAGGCCTGGATGCTCACTGGCGTCCGCGGCGTCGGCAAGACCACCACGGCCCGCATCCTCGCCCGCGGCCTCAACTATGCCCGCGCCGGCCAGCCCGACACCGGCCCGACCGTGTCGATGCCGGAACTCGGCCTCCACTGCGCGGCGATCATGGAATCCCGGCACATGGACGTGCTGGAGATGGATGCCGCCTCGCATACCGGCATCGACGACGTCCGGGCGATCATCGACGGCATCCGCTACGGGCCGGTCTCGGCGCGCTACAAGGTCTACATCGTCGACGAGGTCCACATGCTCTCCGAGAAGGCGTTCAACGCCTTCCTGAAGACGCTGGAGGAGCCGCCGCCCCACGCCAAGTTCGTGTTCGCGACCACGGAGATCCGCAAGGTCCCGGTGACGATCCTGTCCCGCTGCCAGCGGTTCGACCTGCGCCGGGTCGAGGCGCCGACCCTGCATGCGCATCTCGCGAAGGTCTGCGCGGCCGAGGGCGTCTCCGTCGAGGACGAGGCTCTCGGCGCCATCGTCCGCGCCGCGGAAGGCTCCGTGCGCGACGCGCTCTCGCTCCTCGACCAGGCGATCGCCCACGGCGCCGGCACGATCACCGCGCAGAGCGTGCGCGACATGCTGGGCCTCGCCGATCGCGCCCGGATCCTCGACCTGTTCGAGGCGGTGATGCGCGGCTCGGTCCCGGCCGCCTTTGCGGAATTGCGGGCGCAGTACGATTCCGGCGCGGACCCGTCGGTGGTCCTCTCCGATCTCGCGGCGTTCACGCATCTCGTCACCCGGCTCAAGGTGGTTCCGGAGACGGCCGCCGACCCCACGCTCAGCGAGACGGAGCGCGTCCGCGGGGCGGAATTCGCCGAGAAGCTCTCGATCCGCGCCCTGTCGCGGGCGTGGCAGATCCTGCTGAAGGCGATCCCCGAGGTCCAGGCCGCACCCCGGCCCCTCGCGGCGGCCGAGATGGCGATCGTGCGCCTCGCCTACGCGGCCGACCTGCCCACCCCCGACGAGGCCTTGCGCCAGCTCAAGGCTGAGGCGGCCGCTGCGCCCGCGCACGAGCCCCCTCCCGTGCCGGCGCGGCCGCCGCTGCCGCCGATCCCCGACCTGCGTGGCGGCGGCTCCGCGGCGCTGGCCGCCGCACCCCGGACGGCGACGGTGGAGCCGGCGCCTATGACAGCGCCGACCGCCATGAGCGTGCCGTCTCCGAGACCGGTGCCCGCAGCCCCCCCGGCGCCGCGTCTTGGGCGATTCGAAGACCTGATCGCTCTGGCCGACGCCAATCGGGACATCCTGCTGCGCACCGCGCTGGAGCGCGACGTGCATCTGGTGCGCTTCGAGGAAGGTCGGATCGAGTTCCGCCTCGCCCCGGGCGGCCGCCCGAGCCTCGCCACCGATATCGCCGCCGCCATCGACCGATGGACCGGACGGCGCTGGTCGGTGGCCCTGTCGAAGGAAGAGGGTGCGCCGACCCTCGATGCAGCCGCTCGGGCGGCGACCGAGACGCGCCGCGAGAACGCCGCGGCCGACCCCTTCGTGCGCGAGGTGCTGACACGCTTCCCCGGGGCTGAGATCGTCGATGTGCGCGAGACCGCGCCCGAGGCCCTGCCCTCCGCCGAGCCGGACGTTTCCGCGGACGGCGATGCCGCGCCGGTCGGCGAGGCCGAGGACGACGACGCCTGAGGCGCGCCCGACCGACGGTGGCGCCGGAGCCGCATCGTACCCAGATCAGACGAGGAAATGGAAAGAGAGCCGCATGCGCGACCTGATGGGCATCATGAAGCAGGCTCAGGCCATGCAGGAGAAGATGGCCAACCTGCAGTCCGAGATGGACGGGATCGAGGTTACCGGCGCCTCCGGCGGGGGATCTGTCCGGGTGACGATGACGGCCAAGGGCCAGATGACGGGCGTCAGCATCGACCCGTCCCTGATGGTGGCGGACGAGCGCGAGATCCTCGAGGATCTGATCGTGGCGGCCTGCAACGACGCCCGCGGCAAGGCCGAGGCGACCATGCAGCAGCGCATGGCGGAACTGACCAAGGATCTGCCCCTGCCGCCCGGGATGAAACTGCCGTTCTAGGTCGGTCTATTGCCGTTCATCCCGTCCCCGATCCGCATCCGGCGGTGCGGCCGCGCCATCGCGGAGACTTTCGGGGCTCGCGCGGCCGGCTGAAGGTCTCTTCGGCGGCCTCCGCGACCTTGCGGCACCTCGCGAGGCCGGCGCGGTTCGGACATGCGTGGGTCGCTCCGGCCCGATGAAGGCGGGCGGCCCCTCGGGCCGCCCGATCGCGTTTTCAGGCCGCGATCGCCTGAGCGGACGGCCCTGCGGCACGCACGTCGGCATCGACATGGGTCTCGAACCGCTTGAAGTTGTCGTCGAACATCTTCACCAGACGCGCCGCCGTCTCGACGAAGGCCCCCTTGTTGGCCCAGGTCTTCACCGGGGTCAGAATGTGCGGCTCGACGCCCGGCACGGAGACCGGCACCGCGAAGCCGAAATACGGGTCGCGGCGGAACTCGGCCTGGGCCAGGGAGCCGTCCAGCGCCGCACTCAGCAGACGGCGCGTGACCCGGATCGGCATGCGCCGGCCGGTACCGACGCCGCCACCGGTCCAGCCCGTGTTGACGAGCCAGCAATCGACACTGTGCTTGGCGATCAGGTCGCGCAGCAGGTTGCCGTAGGTGCTCGGGTGCCGCGGCATGAACGGCGCACCGAAGCAAGTCGAGAAGGTCGCCTCCGGCCCGGTCAGGCCGCGCTCGGTGCCGGCCACCTTGGCGGTGTAGCCCGAGAGGAAGTGGTACATCGCCTCGGCGCCCGTGAGCTTGGCGATCGGCGGCATCACCCCGAAGGCGTCGCAGGTGAGCATCACGATGTTCTTGGGATGCCCGGCCCGGCCGGTGGCGCTGGCATTCGCGATGAAATCGAGCGGATAGGCGCAGCGGGTGTTCTCGGTGAGCGAGGAATCGTCGAAATCCGGCGCGCGGGTGGCGGGATCGATCACGACGTTCTCCATCACCGTGCCGAAGCGTTCGGTGGTGGCGTAGATCTCCGGCTCGGCGTTGCGCGAGAGGCGGATGGTCTTGGCGTAGCAGCCGCCTTCGAAGTTGAAGATGCCGGAATTCGACCAGCCGTGCTCGTCGTCACCCAGGAGCTGGCGGGAGGAATCGTTCGACAGCGTCGTCTTGCCGGTGCCCGAGAGGCCGAAGAAGATCGCCGAGCCGCCCTCCGCGTCGAGGGCCGCGTTGGCCGAGCAATGCATCGGCATCACGCCCTGACCGGGCAGGATGTAGTTCAGATAGGTGAAGACCGACTTCTTCATCTCGCCCGCGTAGGCGGAGCCGCCGATCAGGACGAGCTTCTTCGAGAAGTCGATGGCGATCACGGTCTTCGACCGGCAGCCGTGCCGGGCGGGATCCGCCTGGAAGCTCGGCAGGTCGATGATCGTCATGTCGGGCACGTAGGACGCGATCTCGGAGCGGTCCGGCCGGATCAGCAGGTTACGGATGAACAGCGAGTGCCACGCGAACTCGGTGAACACCCGGGCCTTGACCCGGTAGGCCGGATCGGCGCCGCCGTAGAGGTCCTGGGCGAACAGCTCCTTACCCTCGGCGTGCTTCAGGAAATCCTGGCGCAGGGTCTCGAACTGATCGGGCGTGATGGCACCGTTGTTGTCCCACCAGACTTCGCTCTCGGTCCCGGCGTCCCGGACCACGAACTTGTCCTTGGGCGAGCGGCCGGTGTGGCTGCCGGTGGTCGCCACGAGGGCGCCGCCGCGGGCGAGCTGGGCCTCCTTGCGGGCCAGCGCCTCCTCGTAGAGACGCGGCGCCTCGAAATTCCAGTGGACGGCCTTGAGGTCGCGGAAGCCGGTCGCCTCGGCGCCGTGGGCCGCGTTGTGATCACCGATGTTGGTCAAGATCGTATCTCCCGGGCCCCTGTTCGACCGTCGACGCGATTGTGCCGGACGGCTCCGCCGTCCGGGTTTGCCCGGGAGACGTCCGTGCGGTCGTACAGGACCGCCGCACGCAGGATCTCCGTTCCCGGCTGCTTCCCGTCTCTCCATCGAGTAGGCGGCGAAGCTTCGCTGTCATTATGGGCTCCGCCAGGGGCCCGCAACGTGGACAAACAGATTAGAGCACAGTTGTGGACTCAGGAACCCAGGTCTGTAAGCAGTTCCGTCCATCGCACAGCGTAACGCTATCGGCGGAGCGGCTCTGGAATACCCATATGCCGGACACGCACGCGTGCACCCTTGCGCGCTGCCCGGCGGCGTCTATGCCCATCCGGACCTGACAGCCCCTTCCTCATCAAGAGGCACGATGCCCCAAGCCGTCGCCGGCCCCGAGATCGAACGCCTGATCCAGCTGCTGGCCCGCATGCCCGGCCTCGGACCGCGCTCGGCGCGGCGGGCCGCCCTCCAGCTCATCAAGAAGCGCGACACGCTGCTCGGCCCCCTCGCCGACGCCATGCGGGTGGCGGCCGACCGCATCATCGTGTGCTCGAGCTGCGGCAACGTCGATACGTCCGACCCCTGCACGATCTGTCGCGACGCGGAGCGCGACCCGACGACGCTCGTGGTGGTGGAAGATGTCTCCGATCTCTGGGCCCTGGAGCGCTCGGGCGCCGTGAAGGCGCGCTACCACGTGCTCGGCGGCGTCCTCTCGGCGCTGGACGGCGTGCGGCCGGAGCACCTGAACCTCGCGAGCCTCGTGGAGCGCGTGGCCCGGCCCGAGGTGACGGAGGTCATCCTGGCTCTCAACGCCACCGTCGACGGCCAGACCACCGCCCACTACGTCACCGAGTCGATCCGGCACTGCGACGTGAAGGTCACGCGCCTCGCGCACGGTGTACCGGTCGGCGGCGAACTCGACTATCTCGACGAGGGCACCCTGTCGGCGGCGATCCGCAGCCGCACGGCCTTCTGACGGGCGATCACGCGGATCGAGCCGGTATTTGACCGGTCTTCGGCCGCATCCTATTCGACGCTGAGCCTGGACCCGTCCCGGCGCCTTCCCTGCCGGTTTCCGCCATGACCATCCGCCCGCTCGTCATCCTCCCCGATCCCGTCCTGCGCCTGGGTTCCGAACCGGTCGGCCCGATCACCGGCGAGATCCGCACCCTCGTCGCCGACATGTTCGAGACGATGTACGATGCCCCCGGCGTCGGGCTGGCCGCGATCCAGATCGGCGTGGCCAAGCGCGTGGTCACGATCGACACGTCGAAGGAGGAGGGCGTCCGCGACGCCCGGGTCTTCATCAACCCCGAGATCGTCTGGTCCTCTGAGGAAAGGCGGGTCTACGACGAGGGCTGCCTGTCGATCCCGGACTATTACGCCGAAGTTGAGCGTCCGGACCGGGTGCGCGTGAGGTTCCGCGACATCGACGGCAACGAGCAGGAGATCGAGGCCGACGGCCTGCTCTCGACCTGCATCCAGCACGAGATCGACCATCTGAACGGCGTGCTGTTCATCGACCATCTGTCGAAGCTGAAGCGCGACCGGGTGATCAAGAAGTTCACCAAGGCGGCCAAGCGCGACGCGGCCTGACCCGGCCATGCGCGTCGTCTTCATGGGCACGCCGGACTTCGCTGTGCCGACGCTCGCGCGGCTCGCGCAGGACGGGCACGACATCGTGGCGGTCTATACCCGTGCGCCGGCGAAGGCGGGCCGCGGCATGAGCCTGCGCCCCTCCCCGGTCCACGCCCTCGCCGACACCCTCGGCGTACCGGTCCTGACGCCCGCGACGCTGCGCACGCCTGAAGCGGCCGAGACCTTCGCGGCGCACCGGGCCGACGTCGCCGTCGTGGTGGCCTACGGGATGCTCCTGCCCCAGGCGATCCTCGACGCACCGAAGCACGGCTGCCTGAATCTGCACGGCTCCTTGCTGCCGCGCTGGCGCGGCGCGGCGCCGATCCAGCGCGCCGTGATGGCGGGCGATGCCGAGAGCGGCGTCGGCGTGATGCGGATGGAGGCGGGCCTCGACACCGGCCCCGTGGCCCTGGAGGCGAGAATACCCATCGCGCCAGGTATGATTGCGGGCGAGCTGCACGACGCGTTGATGCCCCTCGGCGCCGACCTGATGGCGCAGGCCCTCGTCCGGCTCGATGCGGGCACGCTGACGTTCACACCCCAGCCGGAGGACGGCGTCGTCTACGCGCACAAGATCACCAACGACGAGGCGCGGATCGACTGGTCCCGGTCGTCCGGTGAAATCGCCAATCGGATCAACGGGCTGTCGCCCTTCCCCGGCGCCTTCTTCGAGGTCGATCTCGGCAAGGGACCCGAGCGCGTGAAGGTGCTGCGAGCCGCCCCGGCAGAGGGTGCGGGCACACCCGGCACGCTGTGCGACACCGATTGCACCGTCGCGTGCGGCGACGGCGCCGTGCGGCTCATGGAGCTGCGACGCGCCGGGAAGGGCGGCAGCGCGAGCGGGGCCGAGTTCGTCCGCGGCGCCCGCCTGACGCCCGGCGCCCGCCTCGGCTGATGCCCCGCTACAAGCTCGTCATCGAGTACGACGGCGGCCCGTTCTGCGGCTGGCAGCGGCAGGCCGACGACCTCACCGTCCAGGGCGCGATCGAGACGGCGGTCACGCGCTTCTCGGGAGAGCATGTCCGGCTCACCTGCGCGGGCCGGACCGATGCCGGCGTGCATGCCATTCATCAAGTCGCCCATCTCGATCTCGCCAAGGACTGGCGGACCGACACGGTACGGGACGCGCTGAACGCGCATCTCCGGCCACAGCCGGTGGCGGTCCTGTCCGCGGAGATCGTGCCGGAGAGCTTCGACGCCCGCCACTCGGCGATCCGCCGGCACTACCGCTACCGCATCCTCAACCGGCGCAGCCCCGCCGCGCTCACGCGGGCCCATGTCTGGCACGTGCCGTGGCCCCTCGATGTCGGTCTCATGCACGCCGCCGCCCAGCGCCTCGTCGGCCGCCACGACTTCTCGGCCTTCCGGGCCGCCGAGTGCCAGGCGAACAGCCCGATCCGCACGCTGGAGCAGCTCGACGTCGCCCGGGCTCCGATGGCGTTGCACGACGAGATCGTGGTGGCGACCGCGGCGCGCTCCTTCCTGCACCATCAGGTGCGGGCGATGGTGGGCACGCTGATGCTCGCGGGCTGTGGACGCCTCTCGGCGGAAGACGTGGCCGAGATCCTCGCTTCGGGCGAGAAGCGCCGGTGCGGACCGCTCGCTCCAGCCGCGGGGCTGACCTTCGTGGGCGTCGACTACGCGCTCGGGAAATAAGCCTCGAGCACCCGCTCGTAGATCGCCGTGAGCCGCTCCAGATCGGCGACGGCCACGCATTCGTCGATCTGGTGCATGGTCTCACCGACGAGCCCGAACTCGATCACCGGGCAGGCATCCTTGATGAAGCGCGCATCCGACGTGCCGCCGGTGGTCGAGAGCGTGGGCGTCAAGCCGGTCTCCGCCCGGATCGCCTCGGAGACGAGATCCACGAAGGCGTCCGGCCGGGTGAGGAAGGCCGGGGCGTTCGAAGGCTGAAGGTCGAGGCTGAAGCGCACCGCGTTCCCGGCCGCCTGCTCCAGGCGCCTGCGGATCTCGGCCCCGAGAGTCTCGGCCGTCCAGTCGTCGTTGAAGCGGACGTTGAAGGTCGCCCGCGCGGTCGCCGGGATCACGTTGCTGGCCGGGTTGCCCACGTCGATCGTGGTGAATTCCAGGTTCGAAGCATCGAAATGCGCGGTCCCACGATCCAGCGGCTCGCCGACCAGCGCCGAGGCGAGGCGCAGCAGGCCCGGGATCGGGTTCTCGGCCTTATGGGGGTAGGCGACGTGGCCCTGCCGCCCCATCACGGTGAGCTTGCCGGTCAGCGACCCGCGCCGGCCGATCTTCATCATTTCTCCGAGCCGGCCAGGATTGGTCGGTTCCCCGAGCACGCAATGGTCGAACCGCTCGCCCCGCGCGCGCGCCCAGTCGAGCAGCTTCACGGTGCCGTTGACCGCAGGCCCCTCCTCGTCGCCGGTGATCAGGAAGGCGATGGAGCCGGCGAAGCCGTCGCCCCGCCGCTCCAGGAAGGCGAGCGTCGCCGCCAGCATGCAGGCGACGCCGCCCTTCATGTCGGCGGCGCCCCGGCCGTACAGCATCCCGTCGGCCACCTCGCCCGCGTAGGGTCCGTGGCGCCAGGCGCCCTCGCCTTCCGGAACGACATCGGTATGGCCGGCAAAGACGAGGCAGGGACCGTCCCGTCCGATGCGCGCGTAGAGATTCGGCGTGTCGGGATAGCCGGGCTCCGAGAAGACCGGCCGCTCGACGGCGAAGCCGGCAGGCCGGAGGGCGTCGGCGACAACGTCGAGGGCGCCCCGGTCCTCCGGCGTCACGGACGGGCACCGGATCAGGGCCTGTGCAAGGCGCAGGGCCGCGTCGGGGGCGTGATGATCAGCCGGCATGAACCCGTCCTCGGCGGCGTGACGTGCCGCGCGGCCCGCTTACCCCGAAGCGGGCCGCCCCGGAACTCCCGTGTGCCCGGCCCTACTTGGTCACCACCACCTGCACGTCGCCGTGGCGACGCTGCACCGAGACGGTGACATCGTCGTCGTAGCGCTGAAAGCGGAGATCCAGGCGCGAACCGCCGAGCTTGACGTTGTAGAGCGTCACACCGTCGAGGAACGCCGGGAGGATCGGGTTCTTGAGCCGGACGCGGTTGCGCTCGTGGTCGAGTTCGAGACCGAGGCAGGCCGCCAGGAAGGCGAAGGGCGCCGCCGCCGCCCAGGCCTGCGGGCTGCAGGCCACCGGATAGGAGACCGGCCCGCGCTGCTTGCGGCGCATGAAGCCGCAGAACAGTTCCGGCAGGCGCTTCTGGTCCTGGTAGAGCGAGGTGTCGAACATGCCCTGGAAGATGCGGGCGGCCTCGTGCTTGCGGTCGTAGCGCGCCAGACCCATCGCGATCAGCGCGTTGTCGTGCGGCCAGATCGAGCCATTGTGGTAGGACATCGGATTGTAGCGCGCCTCGCCCTTAGCGATGGTGCGCACCCCCCAGCCGTTGAAGCCGTCCTTGCCGAGCAGGGTCTCGGCGACCCGTGACGCCCTCTCGGGCTTGGCGATGCCGGTGAACAGGGCGTGGCCCGCGTTGGACGAGCGCACCGCGCATTGCTTCTTCGCGCCGTCCAGGGCCAGGGCGTAGGTGCCGATCTCCTCGTTCCAGAACGCCGCGTCGAAGTTCTCGCGAAGCGCCACGGCTTCCTGCGTGAGACGCTCGGCCATCGGGTCGTGCCCCAGCAGAGCCGAGAGCTTCGCCATTCCGTTCTTGGCCGCGTAGACGTAGCCCTGCACCTCGCAAAGGGCGATCGGGCCCTTGGCCAGGTGACCGTCGGTGTGGAAGATCGAATCGTGGCTGTCCTTCCAGCCCTGATTCTCCAGGCCCTTGTCGGTGTCGCGGGCGTACTCGACGAAGCCGTCGCCGTCCCGGTCGCCGTAACGGTCCATCCATTCCAGGGCGAGTTCCAGCGCGGGCCAGATCGCCCGAACGGTGTCGAGATCGCCCGTGACGGCGTAGTACTCCCAGGCCAGCATCACGAAGAGCGGGGTGCCGTCGATGGTGCCGTAATAGTGCCGGAACGGCACCTCGCCGAGCATCGCCATCTCGCCGCGCCGGGTCTCGTGCAGCACCTTGCCGGGCTGGGCGTCGGCGGCCGGATCGACCGCCTTGGCCTGCGTCGAGGCGAGGTAGCGCAGCACGCCCCGGGCGAATTTCGGGTCGATCCAGAGCGCCATCATCGCCGTGATGATGCCGTCGCGGCCGAACACCGTAGAGTACCAGGGGATGCCGGCGAAGGGGTAGATGCCCTCCGGGGTGCGGCTCGCCAGCATGTAGAGGTCGGCCGTGGCCCGGCACAGGCCCTCGTTGAACTGGTCGTTCGACGAGATGATCGTGGTGATCCCGGCGGTGAGGCTCCGGAGATCGCGCCGCGAGTCGCGATACGCGCGGGCGAAGATCGTGCCCTCGGCGAGGTCCTTCGGCTCGCGCCGGGCGCCTCCGGCATTGGCCGCGAGCGTCAGTTTGGCGGCCGCGTCCTCCCCGACCATCGTGTCGGTCGGCGGCTTGGTGAAGGCCCGGTGCGCCTCGAAGGTCACGCGGATGAACAGCGAGGCCCGGCCCTCCGGCGGGAGCGAGACATCAAAAACCACCTTGCCGGGTTCGATCGAGTTGGGCTTCGGGCCGAAATGCAGCGCCGTCGTCCGGACGATCTCGTCCAGGCCGACATAGCGGAACTGCACCTCCCGATCGCTTGCCACCAGGACGCCGCGCTTGCCGCGCTCCTGGCGGTCGGTCCCGCGGACTTCGAACAGGTCGCGAAAATCCGCGTCGAACGTCACGACGATGCGCAGGCGGCGGTGCTTCGAATCGTAGGAGCGCAGACCGATCCGGTCGTAGCAGGCCCCGCGGAACAGGAACTTGGTGCGCTCGATGGCGATCGTCTCGCGCGGGATCGAGGTCTCGTCATGGGCATCGAGACGGATGTCGGGCGTCGTCATGTCGACGCTGAGCGCGCCGTTGTCGTCCTGCATCACCGAGGAGAGCATCAGCGGGCGCTGACCCTCCACCGTCACTTCCAGACGCGACAGGTAACGCGTGTCCTGGAAATACAGGCCCTCCGGGCCGGGCTGGACGCCGATATCTCCGTAGGAATCGAGAACGCCGAAGGCCTCGCCGAACTTCAGCGAGCGGAGTGGCCGCTCCACAAGCGAGGTGTGCGCCTCGATGTGATAGGTCGGCAGGACGTCGTCCGCGTCCTGGAAACCGTGCGCCACGCTTCCGGCGCTCTCCGCGGTCCGGGCCTTCGCATCGTGGGCCGCTGCCGTGTTGTCCGCCGCCATGCAGGGCATCTCCGGGTGCAAGTGAGAGGTGCGAATCGAGAGGGCTGCCGCATCCATTCGATGCGGCAGCCCCTGTTCATCCTACGGATGAGTCGCCTTTAAGACGCTAGGCCGAGCCGGACCTGCCTCGCAAGCCCGGGGCCGGATTTCAGGCCGGCATGGCGGCGACCGGGATCGCCGGCCGTGCGGAGCCGTTCACCTCGCCGTATTGCGCCTTGTAGCCGGACTTCGGCAGCTTGATCACGTCGGCGCCACGGCCGAGCAGGTCCTCGTAGGCAGCGACGTACTTCTTCACCATGCACTCGGCGGTGAAGGCGCTCTCGAAGTGGCGGCGCACGCCGGCGCGGCTCATGGTCTTGACCTTGGCGACGGCCGCGACGGCATCGTCCATGTTCTCGCAGAGAACGCCGCCGACGCCGTCCTTGATCACCTCCGGCACGGAGCCGTTGCGGAAGGCGATCACCGGGGTGCCGGCCGACATGGCCTCGATCATCACGAGGCCGAAGGGCTCCGGCCAGTCGATCGGGAAGGCGAGCGCCAGGGCGTTGCCGAGGAATTCCTTCTTCTGCTCCTCGTTGATCTCGCCGATATACTCCACGAGCGGGTGATGGATCATCGGCTCGATGACCTCGTCCCAGTAATCTTGGTCCGCCTTGTCGACCTTGGCGGCGATCTTGAGGGGCGTGCCGGAGCGGATCGCCATCTCGATCGCGCGGTCGGGGCGCTTCTCGGGCGAGATGCGGCCGAGGAAGGCGAGGTAGCCGCCCTTGGCGTCCGGGTAGTACGGGCAGTTCTCGGCCGGCAGGCCGTGATGGATGGTCGCCAGCCAGTTGGAGGTCGGCGGCATGGGCAGGCGCTGGTTGTCGGAGATCGAGACCAGCGGCATGCCCGTGAAGGTGCGGTAGACCGGCATGAAGTCCGGCACGTCGAGGCGACCGTGCATCGTGGTGATGCACTTGTGGTTCAGATCCTCGAACATCGGATACTGAAGCAGGTCGATGTGGAAGTGCAGGATGTCGAATTCGTGCGCGCGGCGGTGCACTTGATGCAGCATCGCCAGGTGGCTGGCGGTGTGATCCCGGTAGCCGAGCAGGCGCAGGCCCTCGGGCGTGCAGGCTGCGAGCTTGGCAGACGTCTCGGAGTCACCGCTGGCGAACAGCGTGACTTCGTGACCCTGGCGGACCAGTTCCTCTGTAATCCAGCTGACGACGCGCTCGGTGCCGCCGTAGAACTTCGGAGGGACGGCCTCCGACAACGGAGCGATCTGGGCAATGCGCACGAAGTGTCTCCTGGTTGGCCGAATTTGACGGGGGGTCTAACCCTGCCGGCCTGAGCGGGACATGAATGAAACGGACGGCCAAGGTTATGGTTCCTGGCGACCCCCGTTGTCGCTCACCGTTTTGTGCAGCGCGCTCGCTGTCCCCGAATTCCTCCGAATCAGCGGCCGCGACATGGTCACCGGCGCCCAATCCGCTGCTCGCGGGGCAGTCGCGCGGAGCCGGCCCGTCTCCGGTCCGGACACGCGCATCGCCTCCATGCGCCACAGGATCACGAACGCCGGCTATCGGGATCAGGTTGCGCCCGGACCCGACAAACCCGTACTCCGGGACGGCGCAGCAGATCCCGGACCTGGATACGGACCGGGCGCCCGAAACGGCGGTGTCGGCGCTTCTGGATCCCGGGCTCGCCCGCTGCGCTCCGGACCGGCGACGCGGATGTCCAGGGCCCTCCGCCCCCCAGGCCCGCGTCACGCCTCACGGGCGTTGCCGCCGCGTCAGCTTTCTGTCATAAGCCGCACCGCGTCGAACCGCCCGGCCGATAGGGCTGCCGTGGCGGCTCGTGCTGCTCCACCAGAAGCATCAGCGCGCGAACCCCATCCGACCCTTGCGGGGCGGTCCGGGATCATTTCGCGCAACGGAGAGCCAAATGCCCAAGTTGAAGACGAAATCGGGCGCGAAGAAGCGCTTCAAGATCACCGGCACCGGCAAGGTGATGTACGCCCAGGCCGGCAAGCGCCACGGGATGATCAAGCGGACGACCAAGCAGATCCGCAACCTGCGCGGCACCACGACCCTGTTCGAGGGCGATGCCGCCAACGTGAAGAAGTACTTCCTGCCGAACGCGCGGTAAGTCCTTCAACACCCGTTGCCACTGTCTTTCGTCGAATCCAGGAGATAACCGATGGCCCGCGTCAAGCGCGGCGTGACCAGTCACGCGAAGCACAAGAAAGTTCTGAAGGCCGCCAAGGGCTATTACGGCCGGCGCAAGAATACGATCCGGATCGCCAAGCAGGCGGTCGAGAAGGGCATGCAGTATGCCTACCGCGACCGCAAGAACAAGAAGCGCACGTTCCGCGCCCTCTGGATCCAGCGTCTCAACGCGGCGGTCCGCGAGCACGGCCTGACCTACTCGCGCTTCATCGACGGTCTGGCGAAGTCCGGCATCGTCGTCGACCGCAAGGCCCTGTCGGAGCTCGCGATCCACGAGCCGGCGAGCTTCGCCGCCGTCGTCGAGAAGGCGAAGGCCGCACTGCCGCAGACCACCGCCAAGGCCGCCTGATCCAGGCCTGAGGCGAGACGTACGGAAGGCGCGGTTCCCCGGGGAGCCGCGCCTTCGTCGTTTACGAGGTCCCCTGCCCCGCGCTTGCGTGCGGGCGCACAACGCGCGAGAGCACGGCCCGACGGCCGACTCCGCCAACCCTGCTCGAAGACAGCGATGACCGATCTCGATACCCTCGAACGCGATCTCCTGGCCCAGGTGAGCGCGGCGTCCGACGAGGCGGCCCTCGACGCGGTCCGCGTCGCCGCGCTCGGCAAGAAGGGCAGTGTCTCGGATCTGCTGAAGACCCTCGGTGCGATGACGACGGAGGAGCGCAAGGAGCGCGGCCCGCTCATCAACGGCCTGCGCGACCGGGTCCAGGGCGCCGTCACCGCGCGCAAGACCGCCCTCGCCGAGGCCGCCCTGGAGGCCCGCCTCGCCTCCGAGCGGGTCGACGTGACCCTGCCGGTCCGCGAGGCCCCCGAGGTGCGCGGCCGGATCCATCCGATCTCCCAGGTGATCGACGAGATCACCGCGATCTTTGCCGATATGGGCTTCGCGGTGGCCGAGGGTCCGGACATCGAGACGGACGAGCTGAACTTCACCGCGCTCAACTTCCCGCCCGGGCACCCGGCCCGCGAGATGCACGACACCTTCTTCCTGGCGCCGGACCGCGACGGGAAGCGCAAGGTGCTGCGCACCCACACCTCGCCGGTCCAGATCCGCACCATGCGGGCGCAAACCCCGCCGATCCGGGTGATCATCCCGGGCCGGACCTACCGGCACGATTCCGATCAGACCCACACGCCGATGTTCCATCAGGTCGAAGGGCTGGTGATCGACAAGGCGGCCAACATCGCCAACCTGAAATGGGTGCTGGAGGAGTTCTGCAAGGCGTTCTTCGAGGTGGAGGGCGTGAAGATGCGCTTCCGCCCGTCCTTCTTCCCCTTCACCGAGCCCTCCGCGGAGGTCGACATCCAGTGCTCGCGCAAGGGCGGCGAGATCCGCTTCGGCGAGGGCGACGACTGGCTGGAGATCCTGGGCTGCGGGATGGTGCATCCGAACGTGCTGCGCAATTGCGGGCTCGACCCGGATGCCGTGCAGGGCTTCGCCTTCGGTGTCGGCATCGACCGAATCGCCATGCTGAAATACGGCATGCCGGACCTGCGGCCGTTCTTCGAGGCCGACGTCCGCTGGCTCGACCATTACGGCTTCCGCCCGCTCGACGTTCCGAGCCTCGTGGGCGGCCTTACGGGCTGAGCCGCACCGGCCTCACCGGGGCCCTCCGGCTCCGGTGATGGCCCCGCCATCCTGTTCCTCCGACGGTCGAGCCGATATCGGGCTCTCGAAGGTCCATCATGAAATTCACCCTCTCCTGGCTCAAGGACCACCTCGACACCGAGGCCACCCTCGACACCGTCGCCGAGACGCTGACGCGGATCGGCCTGGAGGTGGAGGGAATCGAGGACAAGGCCGCCGCGCTGAAGCCCTACGTAATCGCGAAGATCCTGACGGCCGAGCAGCACCCGAACGCCGACCGACTGCGGGTCTGCTCCGTCGAGACGGGCGCGGGCGCGCCCGTGCAGGTGGTCTGCGGAGCGCCGAACGCCCGGGCCGGTCTCGTCTCGGTCTTCGCGCCGCCGGGCACCTACGTTCCGGGCAAGAACATCACCCTGTCGGTGGGCACGATCCGCGGCGTGGAGAGCCGCGGCATGCTGTGCTCGGGCGCCGAGCTCGGCCTCGGCGACGACCATGACGGCATCATGGAGCTCCCGACCGACGCACCGATCGGCCAGGCTTACGCCCTCTATGCCGGGCTCGACGATCCGGTCATCGAGATCAACCTGACGCCGAACCGGTCGGACTGCACCTCGGTCCACGGCATCGCCCGCGATCTCGCGGCCGCCGGCCTCGGCACGCTCAAGCGCGAGACGCTGCCGGGCGTGCGCGGCGAGGGCCCCTGCCCGGTCGCGGTGGAGCTGGCCTTCGAGCCGGCCGACCGGCACCTCGCCCCGCTCTTCGCCCTGCGGCTCGTCCGCGGGGTCACGAACGGGCCGTCGCCGTGCTGGATGCAGGCCCGGCTGCGGGCCATCGGCCTGCGCCCGATCAATGCGCTCGTCGACATCACCAACTACGTGACCTTCGATCGCGGTCGCCCGCTCCACGTCTTCGATGCCGCCAAGGTCGCCGGGCCGCTCACCGTGCGCCGTGCGCGCGAGGGCGAGAGCCTGCTCGCCCTCGACGGCCGGACCCACGCGCTCACCGACGACATGGTGGTGATCGCAGACCGGAACGGCGTCGAATCCATCGCCGGCATCATGGGCGGCCAGGACTCCGGCTGCGACGCCGGCACCACGGATGTGCTGATCGAATCGGCGCTCTGGGACCCGGCCAACATCGCCCAGACGGGCCGCCGCCTCGGCCTCATCACCGACGCGCGCTACCGGTTCGAGCGGGGTGTCGATCCGGCCTTCACGCTGCCGGGCCTCGATCTCGCGACGCGCTTGGTGGTGGACCTGTGCGGCGGTACGCCGACCGAGGCGCATATCGTCGGCGAGCCTCCCGAATCCGAGCGGATCATCGACTTCCCGTGGACCGAGGTCCGCCGCCTAGCCGGCCTCGACGTGCCGCGTGTCGAGATGAAGGTGATCCTGGAGACTTTGGGCTTCCACATCTCGGGGACCGGCGACCGGGTGAAGGTGCTGACGCCGTCCTGGCGGCCCGATGTCGAAGGCAAGGCCGACCTCGTCGAGGAGGTCGTGCGCATCGCCGGGCTGGACCGGATCGAGGCCAAGCCCCTGCCCCCGCTCGAAGGGATCGGCCGTCCGCTGCTGACGGTGATGCAGAAGCGGACCCGCACCGCGAAGCGGGCCCTGGCGAGCCGGGGCCTCATGGAGGCGGTCACGTGGTCGTTCGTCCCGCATGGCGATGCCGAACTGTTCGGCGGCGGCGGTGCCGATCTGGTCCTGGCCAATCCCATTGCCGCGGAACTGTCTGACATGCGGCCGAGCCTGCTGCCGGGGCTCCTGCGGGCTGCGCAACGCAATGCCGACCGGGGTTATCCGGACGCGGCCCTGTTCGAGGTCGGCCAGTGCTTCGCCTCCGATGCGCCGGAGGGCCAGACGATCCGGGCGGCGGCGGTCCGGCGCGGCAGTGCCGGTCTGTCGGGCGCCGGGCGCCACTGGCACGGCACGGCCGGGACCGTCGACGCCTTCGACGCCAAGGCCGACGCCCTGGCCCTGCTGGGCAGCCTCGGCGTTCCGACCGGCGGCCTCCAGATCACCGCCGGCGGCCCGTCCTGGCTTCATCCCGGCCGCTCGGGCACCCTGCGCTTCGGTCCGAAGACCGAGATCGGCTGGTTCGGCGAGGTGCATCCGCGGACGCTCCAGGCCCTCGACCTGAAGGGTACCCTCGTGGCCTTCGAGATCGTCCTCGACGCCCTGCCCCTGCCCAAGCACAAGCCGACCAAGGCCAAGGCAGCCCTGGTGCTGTCGGAGCTCCAGCCGCTGTCGCGGGACTTCGCCTTCGTGGTCGGCCGCGACGTGCCGGCGGGTGACCTCGTGAAGGCCGCACAGAACGCCGAGCGCAAGCTCGTCACCGGCGTCGACGTGTTCGATCTGTACGAGGGACCCGGCGTGCCGGACGGCGCGAAGTCGGTGGCGATCGCGGTGCGCCTGCAGCCCGTCGAGCGGACCCTCACCGACGCGGAGATCGAGGCGGTGAGCGCCAGGATCGTCGCCGAGGTGTCCCGCAAAACCGGCGCGACCCTTCGGACCTGAGGCGCCACCATGGACCGGATCGCCCTGCTGATCGAAGACCTCGCGGCGGCCGAATACCGGCCGAAGGCGGCGTTGCGGGAAGCGCTCAAGCACCCGTCCGCTGTCGCGGAGGCGACGCTGCCGCTGCTGGAGGGCGCGGCCGACGGACGTGAGCTGACGCCGGAGGAGACGAACCTCCTCTTCTGGGGGCTGCACGTCCTGGCCCATGCCCGGGATACGCGCGCCCTGGCACCGCTTCTGAGGCTGCTCCGGCACGACGAGGAAACCCTCGACGCCCTCCTCGGCGATGCCGTCACGGCGACCCTTGCCAAGGTGTTGGCGAGCCTGTTCGACGGCGATCCGCAGCCGCTGTTCCGCCTGATCCTGGACAGCACGGTGGACGATTACGTGCGCATGGCGCTGCTCAGCGCCTGCACCTTCCTGACCCTGGAGGGTCGGATCGACCGGGCCGCGATGCACGACCTGCTGGTCCGGTTCGACGACGCCCAGGCGGCCGTGGAAGAGGCGCCGGCCTGGGTCGGTTGGGAGGAGACGATCGCCCATCTCGGCTTCCGGGACTTCGCACCTCGGGCGGCTGCGGCCCGTGCCGACGGACGCCTCACCGACGAGATCAGCGACGCCGGGTGGTTCAAGGACGCTCTGCGCAAGGCCGAGGCCAATCCGGACGACCGCGACCGGCTCGGCCCTTACCAGTACGGCTACCTCGACGAGCCGGTGGAAGCCCTCGACTGGGCCGAGGAGGGCGCGGGGGAGCCGCAGCGCAATCCGCTCAAGGACGTCGGCCGCAACGATCCGTGTCCCTGCGGCTCCGGGAAGAAGTTCAAGAAGTGCTGCCTCGGCGCCGAGACCGTCGAGGGCCCGTGGATGCCGCCGGGTTCCCTAGGCCGCTGAGGCGCCGGTGCCGCTGAGCGGGTTGTCGGGATCCCAGCCGTAGCTCAGCGTCTCGAACCGCATGGCGCGGGCATCGACCATCAGGAGGCGCCCGACCAGGGGCTCTCCGAAGCCCGCCACCGCGCGGAGCAGCTCCATGGCCATCAGCGAGCCCATCACTCCGGCCAGGGCTCCCAGCACGCCGGCCTCCGCGCAGGCCGGCACGCTGCCGGGCGGCGGCGGGTTCGGGAAGAGGCAGCGATAGGTCGGGTTTGGCGTCCCGTCCGGCCCGGTCTCGTGGGCGCGGATCGTGGTCAGCGTGCCGTCGAAGCGGCCGAGCGCCGCCGTCACCAGCGGGCGGCGCGCGCGGAAACAGGCATCCGACACCGCGTAGCGCGTGGCGAAATTGTCGGAACCGTCGGCCACGAGGTCGTAGCCGGCGATCAGGTCGACGGCGTTGTCCGGATCGATCCGGACCGGATGCGGGACGACGGTCACGTGCGGGTTGAGCCGCGCCACCGCGTCGGCGGCGCTCTCGACCTTCGGCCGGCCGAGATCCGGCGTGCCGTGGATCACCTGCCGCTGGAGGTTCGAGAGGGAAACCGCATCGTCGTCGACGATTCCGATCGTCCCGATTCCGGCGGCGGCGAGATACTGGATCAGCGGCGCGCCGAGCCCCCCGGCCCCGACGACCAAGATCCGGGCGGCCTTGATCCGGGCCTGGCCGGGGCCGCCGACCTCGGCGAGGACGAGGTGGCGGGCGTAGCGTTCGATCTCATCGGGAGCGAGGGCCATGGCTGCCCCTTAATCCGCGGCGCCGCCAATCGGAAGCGCTGAAAAGACAACGCCGCCCCGGTGAGGAGGCGGCGCGGGTCTCGCGTCTCGGGATCGGTGCCGCTCAGCGCGGCGCCAGGATCATGATCATCTGGCGGCCTTCGAGCATCGGCTCGCTCTCGACCTTGGCGATCTCCGCCGTCTCGCTCTTCACGCGCTCCAGGAGGCGTAGACCGATATCTTGGTGAGCCATCTCACGACCGCGGAAGCGCAGGGTCACCTTGACCTTGTCGCCTTCCTCGAAGAAGCGGTGCACCGACTTCATCTTGGTGTCGTAGTCGTGCTTGTCGATGCCGGGGCGGAGCTTGATCTCCTTCACCTCGACGGTCTTCTGGCGCTTGCGGGCCTCGTTCTGCTTCTTCTGCTCGTTGAAGCGGAAGCGCCCGTAATCGAGCAGCTTGCAGACGGGCGGCACGGAGTTCGGCGCGATCTCCACGAGATCGAGACCGGCTTCCTCAGCCAGATTGAGGGCGTCGAAGAAGGGGACGACGCCGCGGTTCTGCCCGGTATCGTCGATCAGCTGCACTTCCCGCACACCGCGAATGTCGCGGTTGGCGCGCGGCCCGTCCTTCTGCGGGGCCGGCATGGCTCTCATCGGTCTACGAATGGCTTAGGTCTCCTGCTGCAACGGCGAAACGGCGGTTCCCAGAAGGATCTCCTGGCCGCCTGCCGCCCCGGTCTCTTCCGGACGTACAACGTTGGTGGAACCGCGACCAGAGTCAACCGCCTGAAGCCGCGGTGCCGAAAATAATCGGCCGCGGCGTCTCGGTCCGCTTTCCGGGTCAGCCGGCCGCTCAGGGCAAGCGGCCGAGCAGCCCCGCATAGACCGCCAACGTGTCGCCGACCATGCGCTCGAGGGAGAAATGCGCCGCGACATGCGCACGGCTCCGCCGCCCAAGGGCGTCGCGGGCGCTGGCGCCGAGGGAAAGGGCCTCGGTCAGGGATGTGGCGAGCGCGGCCGCGTCGCCGGCCGGGACGCGCCATCCGGTACGCTGGCCCGCTGGCGTCTCCGGCGGCGCCAGTACGGTTTCCGGTACGGCCCCGAGATCGGACACCACCACCGGTGTACCGAGCGCCTGCGCCTCCACGGCCGAACGGCCGAAGGCCTCCGGCTCGACGGACGGCACCGCCACCACGGAGGCGGCCCGGAAGGCGGCCGGCATGTCGGTGCAGTGACCGACCCGCCGGACGATGCCTTCGAGCCCGCGCGCGGCGATCAGCGCATCGAGTTCGCGCTCGTAGGAGGCGCGTCCCTGAGGGTCTCCCGCCAGGACCACCGCCAGATCGGGAACGCCGCGGTCGCGCATCTGCGCGGCCGCCTCGATCAGCACCCGATGGCCCTTCCAGGCCGTGAGGCGGGCGGCCAGCAGGATCACGCGCTCGTGCGGCGCGACGTTCCAGCTCCGGCGCAGCGCCTCGACCCGCACGGCGCCGACGGCGACCGGGTTGAACACGCCGAGATCCGTGCCGCGATGGATGACCCGCACGCGGTCGCCAGCCTGCTCGGCATGCAGCCGGTGGATCAGGTCTGCGGTGTAGTGCGAGTTGGCGATGACCACGTCGCCGCGGGCCATCACCGAATTGTACAGCACCTTGACGTTGGTCCGGCCGGAATAGCTGCCGTGATAGGTGGTGACGAACGGCAGGCCGAGCCGGCGCGCCGCTCCGAGGGCGACCCAAGCGGGCGCACGGGAGCGGGCATGGATGATCTGCACCTGCTCGCGGCGGCAGAGGGCCATGAGCCGCAGGACGTTCACGGCCATCAGCGCCGGATTCTTCGCGGCGGCCGGGAAGCGAAGCCAGTGGCCGCCCTTGGCCTGCAATTCCCCGACGAGCCGCCCCCCCTCCGTCGCCACCAGCGCGCGGGCGCCCACGGCCGCGAGGCCGCCCGCGACATCGACGGTGGTGCGCTCGGCGCCCCCGGCGTCGAGTTCGGGAATGATCTGCAGGACGCGAGCGCCCGCAAGGGCCCCGACTTCCGCGGGAAAACCCGACAAGGCGTGTGTACCTTCGCCCGTCCGCGGTCCATCGGCGAGGACGCGCAGGCCCCCGACCGGTATCTGCCAAATGCTCGCTACCATTGATCCAGCATCGCCGCCGGGCTTTACGGTCCGGTAAACGAGAGTTGAAGCCGAACCGTTCAGGTCCGGACTTCTTCCACGTCGAGACAGGGATATCGGAGAGAACGATGTCGGATATGGGCCCCGAGTTCCTCACCGTCGGCACGGGCGAGGCCGCCCGGCGCATCGCCGTGCGGGTGCGTCAGGGGGGCGGGCCACCGGTGGTCTGGCTCGGCGGATTCCGCTCCGACATGACGGCAACCAAGGCGACGGCGCTGGATGCCTGGGCCTCGCAGAGGGGCCGCACGCTCATCCGCTTCGATTATGCCGCGCATGGGGCCTCGAGCGGCACCTTCACGGAATGCACGATCTCTTCGTGGCTCGAGGACGCGCAGGCCGTCCTGGCCGCCTACGCCACGGAGGCGCCGATTCTCGTCGGCTCGTCGATGGGGGGATGGATCGCCTGCCTGGCCGCCCGCGACCGGGCGAACGGAGGTCAGGCGACCGCCGGTCTCGTGCTCATCGCCCCGGCCCTGGATTTCACCGAAGAGCTGATCTGGAACCGCCTCGGCGAGGCGGCCCGCGCCATGCTGATCCGGGACGGCATCCTGCGGAGGCCCAGCGACTACGGGTCGGAACCGGACCCGATCACCCTGAACCTCATCGACGACGGGCGGCGCCATTGCATGCTCGGCGACACGGTCGATCCGGCCTGCCCGGTCCACATCCTCCAGGGCATGCGGGACACCGATGTGCCTTACACCCACGCCCTGAAGATCCTCGGCCGGCTGCCGGCCGAGGGCACCGTGCTGACGCTCATCGCCGACGGGGATCACCGCCTGTCGCGGCCGCAGGACATCGCGCGCCTGGTCGCGGCAGTGGACGAGATCGCCTGACCGGTTCCTCGGCCGGAGCGGTCAGTGGAGGCTGACCGGCTGCAGGTCCTGCGCGACCGCATTCGCCAGGACGACGTCCCGCGAATCGGCGAGCATGATCGGAGCGCCACTCGCCGAGAGGAGGGCAAACAGATCGAGGCCGGGCAGCAGCTCGGGCGCCTGTGGGAAGAAACGGCGGACCTCGTCGGACCGGATGGGCCGGACATAGGCGATGTGACCCTCGCCCAAGGCCGCGAGATCGGCGGGCGCGAAATCGGCCGGGTCGAGATCGGCCGGGGTCAACGGAGACGGGTTCAGATTGGTCATCAAAGCCCTCCTGGGGTGGCAGAGCGTGCGCCGCCGATCCTGAAGGCTTCGGCGGCTCCCCACTGATGTGGGGATCCGCGCCGTCCAATCAATCGGTCTCAGCCGCGGGCGCCGATATCGATCTTGCGCACGATGCGATCCGGTTCCGGACGGACCAGATCGATCGACAGCAGGCCGTTGGCGAGGTCGGCCCCGAGGACCTCCATGCCGTCGGCGAGGAGGAAGGCCCGCTGGAACTGGCGCGCCGCAATGCCGCGGTGAAGAAAGTGCCTCTCGCGCTCGTCGACCTGGCGACCGCGCACGACGAGCTGGCTCTCCTCCAGCATGACGTCCAACTGGTCGCGGGTGAAGCCGGCGACCGCCAGCGTGATGCGCAGGCGCTCGGGCTCGCTCTCGGTGCGGGGCAGCCGCTCGATGTTGTAGGGTGGATAGCCGTCATTGGCGGCCTTTGAGACCCGGTCGAGAGCCTGTTCGATCTCGTCGAAGCCGAGCAGGAACGGGTGCCCGAAGGGCGAGGATCGGGTCATCGCGGCCATCATCCAGAAAGCGAGGCCTCCGACCCCGGGATCCGCCGCAATCCCGGGATGCCTGAGCACCTCGTCGACAGGGAGCCCACCGAAGTAGCGCTCCGCCGGACGAGACGTCGCCGGCAACAACGAGATATGGCCAAGGCCGTCCGGGCCATCAAGGGAGGCCGCGGGTTTCGTCCGGACGGCGTGGTCCGATCCAATCCAGGATAATTAGGCAAAAATTACCGGGACGCATAGGCAAAGACGTGAACGGCCACGCTTTCCTCTAACAGTTTGGAACTGCTCTGATTTTCTCGCTGGGCCTTGATCCGGGCGGCCGGCCTGGATACTGCCGCGAAAGAAGATGATCCGACCATGACGGTCGGTCTATGCAAGTTGTCCTGCGACGCGAGGCACCGCAGTCCATGAGCGCGCCCCTGACCCGGACTGATCATGCGGCGATGCGGCGCGTCGCCGATATCTGCGGCGATGAGGCTGATATCCTGGCCCTGTCGGTGGCCCGTTTCGTGGCCGCCGGCTACATGACCAGCGACGTCGCCTGCTGGAACGCGGCCTTCGACGGCGCCGAGCAGCTGCTCGGGCCGACCGAAGGCTGCCGCTTCGTCGCCTGTGTGGTCGCGATCATCCGGGCACTGCGGGCGGAGCGCGACGGCGACTGGTCGTTCATGCCGGCGAGTTGCTGCCGCGTGACCGGTCACGAATGCGCCCTGGTGACGCTGATCAACCGGGGGCGTCAGCGCCTCTGGACGGATCTGGAGGCGGCCGCCGCCGAGATCACCGGACGGGAGGCGGCGCCCCGCCTCGTGGCGGCGGTCCGCGCCGCCGTCGGGCCGCTGGATGCGGCGGCCCAACGCCTCGCCCCGGCGTCCTGCCCCGCAGGCGCGGTGCTTCACTGATCCGGCCCCAACCCGCCCGGCCGGCGCGGCGCGAAACGCCGGCCGGCACATACTTGAAAAGGACTTGGTCACGGTGATTGCCCTGCGCGCCCCCCTGTACCGTCGGCGGATCGGGCGTATCGCCCTCGACACGGCGGCCTGCTTCGCGCTCTCGGCGCTCCTCGTGGTATCGGCCCTGGCGCAGGATGCCGCGGAGAAGTCCGCGCCGATCAAGCTGCAGCTCAACAAGGTCGAGACTGCGGGCGAGGCCTGCCGGATCACCATGGTGATCGACAACAAGGGGCCCGGCCTGAAATCCTACAAGGTGGATCTCTTCGCCTTCGACCCGGAGGGCGTCGCGCAGAAGCGTGTCGCGGTGGAGCTCGGTCCGCTGCCGCCGAAGAAGACCACCGTCAAGATCTTCGACTTCCCCGGCATCGCCTGCAACAAGGTCGGGCGCGTCCTGTTGAACGACGTCCTGGCCTGCGACGGCGGTGATTCCGCGCGCGAGGCCTGCCTCGAGCGGACCGAGACCGACAGCAAGGCCGGCCTCCCGTTCGACCGCTGATGCGGATGGTTTGACGGTCGATCAGACCAAACCGCCCGGCGGCGAGGGTCGCCGGGCGGCCTGCGGCTTTCGCCGCACCCCGAGATGACGGCGGCGCAAGGCCGCGTGAGACCAAGACGCCAGGAGCCCGCGATGGACCCGACACAAGCGCCGATCGAGGCGGCCCACGACTTCTCCTTCCTCGGTCTGTTCCTGCAGGCCGACCCGATCGTGAAGGGCGTGATGATCCTGCTGGTGATCGCCTCGATCGCCTGCTGGACGGTGGTGTTCGAGAAGATCATCCGGCTGGCCGCCGCCCGGCGTCAGGCCAAGGCCTTCGCCACGCTGGTCCGCTCCGGCGGCAGCCTCGACGGCGAGCATCGCGGCATCGCCGGCCACGTGGTGAAGGCGGCCATCGACGCGTGGCGCGATCAGGATTCCTCCGAGACCCGGGCCGAGCGCCGCGACCGGATCGAGCGGGCGATGAAGGGCGCCCTCACCCTCGAGGTGAAGCGCCTGCGCACCGGCCTGTCGCTGCTGGCGACTTCGGGCTCGACGGCCCCGTTCGTCGGGCTGTTCGGCACCGTCTGGGGCATCATGAACTCGTTCTCGTCGATCGCCCGGAGCCAGGACACGTCGCTGGCCGTGGTGGCCCCGGGCATCGCGGAGGCGCTGTTCGCCACGGCGATCGGTCTCGTCGTCGCGATCCCGGCGGTGATGGCCTACAACAAGCTGTCGAGCGACGTGAGCGGCATCCAGAGCACCTTCTCGTCCTACATTTCGGTTCTGGGCAACCGTCTCGCGCGCGACCGCGCCGGCGCCCATCGGGCGGCTGCCGAATAGAGCCGCCGCGCCCGCCCGCACAGAACCGAACGTAACGGTACCGGAGACGCCCCATGGCGATGGGATCCCTTCGCGCGAACGACGACGACGACCTCGACGACATGCCGATGTCAGACATCAACGTCACGCCGATGGTCGACGTGATGCTCGTGCTCCTGATCATCTTCATGGTCGCCGCACCGCTGATGACCACCGGCGTGCCGGTCCAGCTGCCGAAGACGGCGGCCCCCAAAGTCGCGCAGTCGAAGAAGCCCGCGGAGGTGACGGTCGACAAGGACGGCAACCCGTCCATCGCCAAGGAGGTGTTCACGATGGACAGCATCGTGCCGCGCCTGCGCGAGATGGCGGCTGCCGACAAGGATCAGGTCATCCTCGTGCGCGGCGACCGTGACGTGCCCTACGGCAAGGTGATGGAGGTGATGGGCCTCGTCGGCCAGGCCGGCTTCACCAAGGTGTCGCTGATCGCGCAGTCGCCCGGCGGCGCCGCTCCGGCAGCGGCCGCCGCTCCGGCCGCCTCCGCAGGGACCGCGCGCTGAACCGATGAGCACCTTCACGTCGACGGATCTGCCGGTCGGGGCCGGCGAGCGCCGCCCGTCCGGGCTGGTCGCCGCCTTCCTGGTCGCCCTCGGGCTGCATGCGCTTGCGTTGGCCGCGATGATGTTCCTGCGGCTGGCCCCGCCCGCGCCGCCTGGCGAGCAGCAGATCACCGTCGACCTCGCGCCGCTCATGACGGATGCGACCACCGAAGCTCCGGCGGAGCAGCAGATGAGTCAGGAGGCCCCGCCGGAGACGAAGCCGGTGGACGCGCCGCCCGACGAGGCCGTCCAGCCCCCGCCGCCGACCGAGATGACCGAGGTTAAGCCGGAGGACACCCAGCCGGTCGAAGCGCCGGCGGAGGCGCAGCCGGTCGAGGCGCAGAACCAAGTGATCACCTCCACGTCGGAGGCGGCCGAGCCGCTGGCGGCGCCGCCGACCGAGGTCGCCAAGACCGAGGAACCGCCGAAGCCCACACCGGACCCCGCCAAGCTCAAGGCGGAACGGGAGGCCAAGCTGCGAAAGATCCGCGAGGAGAAGCTCCGCGAGCAGAAGCGCGAAGAGGCACGTCAGGAGCGCCTGGAGGAGATCCGGGAGGCGAAAGCCAAGGCCACACGCGAGGCGAAGGCGCGTGAGGCCAAGGCCCGGGCGGGCGCCGAGCGGAGTTCGGCCTCGGCCTCGCGTCAGAATGCGGTCGGCCGGGCCGCCGCAGGCAACGATCCGAGCGCCATGCGGCAATGGCAGGGCGCGATCAGCGCAGCGATCCACAGCCGGATGAACGTGAACGCGGCCGTCGGAACCGGGGGTGGGACCGCGGTGGTGCGCTTCACCGTGATGCGCTCGGGCCAGGTGACGGGCGCGGGCCTGGCCCGCTCAAGCGGGATCGGCCAGATCGACAGCGCCGCCCTCGCGGCGGTGCGCGGCAGCATGCCGGCGGCGCCGCCCGGTGTCACGCTGTCGAACCTGACGGTCTCCATCCCGCTTCGGTTCGGCGTGCGCTGATCGAACGACGATCGGGGCCGAAATCCTTCGTCAGAACGCGGACCCGGGCCGCATGGACAGGTGGACCCGCACGAAGAGTGTGCGCGGTCAGTCCCGACCGTCGATCCGGATTCGCCATCGGCGTCGCGGGCATGCTAAAGCCTTCGCGAAGCTGCTCTCCTTGCGCGCCTGACGGCGGTGCGGGAGGGCGAATGATCCGGCCTTGCCCTCCGCCCGTCGAACAGGCCGGACCCGCTCAGACACCGTCTCGCGCAGGATGCGTCGGGTCGGATCCGTCGAGCCGGGGTGAAAGGGACAGGATGAGCGACGAGACTGAGTTTGACCTCGACGAGGTAAATGCCGTCCGCGACGCGGAAGCGGAAGCGAAGACGCGTGCCGAGAATCGCGCCGAGCGTGCGGAACGTGCGGAGCGTATGGCGCGCGAAGGCGCCCAGGCCATGGCGGAGCATCACGCGGCCATCAAGGCTGTGGATGAGCGGACGCTTCGGCTGCGCTCGCTGCGCCTCGCCAAGGAGGCCGCAGACGCGCAGGCCAAGGCGGCCGAGAAGGAAGCCAAGGCGGCCGCCAAAGGCTCCGCGAAGAAGGCCGTGAAGAAGGCGGCACCGAAGAAGACGACCGCGAAGGGTTAGGGGTCGATGGCCGAGGACCGCAACCGCCGTCGCTTCACCGATCCGCGCGCGACCGCCGAGGCGGCTTTCCGGGCCGCCACGACCCCGAAGCCGGCTGCCCCGCCGCCGCAACCGGCCGCACGGCCGACGACGATCCCCGGCTCGCGGGAGGTGGTGAGCTTGCGTCTCGACAGCGCCGTGCTCGCGCATTTCCAGAAGGACGGGCCGGGCTGGCAGGACCGCATCAACGAGGCGCTCAGAAGCCTCGTCCCGGCGGACGACGCCTGAATCGTCCATTTGATCGGAGGGCGGCCGGGTCTCAGCCCGGCTTCGGCCGGTCACGCAGGATCCGGTTCACCGCCCGGTCAAGGGCGGACAGAAAGGCCGATCGGTCTGCGCGCGAGAACGGCTTCGGCCCGCCCGTGATGGTTCCGGCTTCGCGCAACGATTGCATCAGGTCGCGTGTGGCGAGCGCGAGGCCGATCCCGGACTCGCTGAACGGCTTACCGGTGAAGGCCAGAACCGTGGCGCCGGCTTTCACGCAGCGCGCAGCCAACGGAACATCGGCGGTGAGCACGATGCTCCCGGGTCCGGCCCGCGCGGCGATCCAGTCATCGGCGGCGTCGAGTTCCGAACCGACCACCACGCGCTCGATCCAGGGCTCGCGCGGGAGGTTCAGCACGCTGTTGGCGACGACGTGGACGGTGAGGCCGTAGCGTGCGGCCACCCGGTAGGTCTCGTCCTTCACCGGGCATGCATCGGCGTCGAGATAGATCGCCGGGCCGGTCGGGGTGGCACGCGTCGGGTCGCTCGTGGCAGCGCTCATGACCGGGGCACGACCTTCGAGATGAAGCCCGCCAAAATCAGAAGCACACCCAGGCCGAACTGCCAGCGCTCGATATCGCCGCCCACCGACAGCACGATGGCGCGGCCGAAGACCACGACCCCGATCAGCGGCAGGCCAAAACGGAGCGCCATCTTGACGGCGATCAGGGTGTTGGCGCGGGCGGCGCTGACACGGGCCATCAGCGGGCGACCGCAGCGCGGCGCGGCGCCAGATCCGCCACGGCGGCACTCTCGGCAGGACCACGCTCCAGCGTCGCCACGGACAACGGCGCGCCGCGGCCGCGGAGGGCATGGGCGCCGAGAGAGCGCGCCCGGACGCCGGCTGGCAGGCGCGGAAGACGGCCGAGGAGATCCTGCGAGATCAGGATGCCGACCCCGAGCGGGCGGCACAGGGCCTCGATCCGCGACGTCACGTTCACGGCGTCGCCGAAATACGCGATCTTGTGGCGGTCGACTCCGACTTCGGCCGTGACCACCGAGCCGCCATGCAGCGCCGCCCGCAGCCGCGGCACCGTCCCGAATTGGGTGGTCCAGGCCGCGGCATCAGCCTCGATCCGGTCGAGCACGTCGAACAGGCAGGTGATGCAGCGCGCGTCCTTGAGGCCGCGGGCCATCGGCCAGGTCACCATGGCGAGATCGCCGACATAGTCGTCCACGGATCCGCCGTTGCGCCGCACCGGCTCGGCCAGCGTCGCGAACACGGCCCCGAGATACTCCTGGGCGCGCAGGTCCCCGTGCGCCTCCGCGAAGGCGGTGGAGCCGACGACGTCGAGGAACAGGAAGATCCGCTCCTCCGCCACCGGCTTGTGGTAGCGGCCGATCATGAAGTTCACGAACACCTCGCCGCCGATCAGATCGCGCATCCGGATCACGAAGACGAGGAGGCCGGACACGGCCAAGGCGTAGGCGAGGACCCGCGCGGTCATCCGGGTCGCGGTCGTCAGATCGTCCGGTGTCAGGGCGAAGGCCCAGACGACCAAGCCGCCGAGGGCGTTGCCCGCCATGATCATCAGGACGTAGGCGAGTTCCGCGGCCAGCACGTAGAGCCACGCCGGCAGGCGGCGGATCCGCGTCTGCAGGCCGGCCAGGATCAGCCCGCGGTCGAAAGCCAGCACCGTGGCACCCATGCAGAGGCCGTAGGTGAATCCGGCGAGGGGAGAGGCGCCAGCCGCGAAGATGATGTTGTAGAGCAACCCCGCGCCGGCCGCCGCCAGCAGGATCAGACCCCAGAATATCCGATGGGCCGGCAGCATCGACACATCTCCAGCATGGCCACTGACGGACCGGGTGTCGCGTGGCCGGGCGCGGCGGCGCCCTGCGGGAGGCGCAGGCTCGGCATACCCGCGCAGCCTGACCTCGAGCCTGGGCCTAAAGTTTAGCGTCGCGGAAGGCCGCCAGCCATTGCTCAACGCCCCAAGATGGCGCGAGTAAGGCGTGCCGGGGAGTTGAACGGCGGACCCATGACACGTCGGCGGCCCGATCCCGACCGGATCGCCGTCAGCAACCCCTGTGACAGCGAAAAGGGAGCGCTGCCATGTATGCCAGGAGCTTCGGCGCGATGCGCGTCTCGGTCCCGGTCATCGGCCAGGGCACGTGGCACATCGACAGTTCGGACCGGACGGATGCGATCCGCGCGTTGCGGGACGGAATCGACGCCGGCATGACCCATATCGACACTGCGGAGATGTACGGCGACGCCGAGGCGATCGTCGCCGCCGCCATCGTGGATTGCCGCGAGGAGGTCTTCCTCGTTTCGAAGGTGGTCCCTGGCAATGCGACGCGCCGCGGCGTGGCGCGGGCCTGCGAGGCTTCGCTCCGACGCCTGCGGACGGATCGGTTGGACAGCTATCTGCTGCACTGGCCGGGCCAGCACCCGCTCGAAGAGACGATCGCGGGCTTCGAGGATCTGCGCCGGGCGGGCAAGATCCTGTCCTGGGGTGTCAGCAATTTCGATGTCGAGGATCTCGACCGCGCCCTCGCCATCGCGGGGCCGGACCGGATCGCCTGCAATCAGGTTCTCTACCACCTGAACGAGCGGGCCATCGAGCATGCTGTGCTGCCCTGGTGCGAGAAGCACGGCGTCGCGATGGTCGGCTATTCGCCCTTCGGCAGCGGCGACTTTCCCGATCCGGACAGTGCTGGCGGCCGCGTCCTGGCGGGCATCGCGCGGAGCCATGGGACGACGCCCTACGCCGTGGCCCTCGCCTTCCTGACCCGGCTGCCCGGCACCTTCACGATTCCGAAGACCGGTCGCCCGGACCGGGCCATCGAGAATGCCGGCGCGGCGGACCTGCATCTGGGTGCGGCCGAGATCGCCCTGATCGACGCGCATTTCCCTCGGGGGCCACGCCCCCGGATCCTGCCCATGCTGTGAGCCGCGGGCCGGCTCAGGCCCGCATCGCGAGGGTCGGGGGTGCGGGCGGCGGTGCGGCCCGCACCCGATTGCGGCCGGCCTTCTTGGCGGCATAGAGAGCCGCGTCCGCCGCCGTGAAGAGGCCATCGGGCGGATCCCCGCTGGCCGGATCGGCGGAGGCCACGCCGATGCTGACCGTGGCGCTGCCGCCGACGTCCGGAGCATGGGGGATCCCGAGGCTCACCACCGCGCGGCGGATGCGCTCCGCCGCCGCCCCCGCCGCCGTCGCATCGAGTCCCGGCAGCAGCGCGACGAATTCCTCGCCGCCGATCCGGAAGCTCAGCCCGCCGGTATCGAGCGTCTGCTGCAGACACAGCGCCACCGCCTTGAGCACCTCGTCGCCGCGCTGGTGGCCGAAGCGGTCGTTGAACTGCTTGAAGTGGTCGGCATCGACGATCATCAGGGCCAAAGGAGTCCGCAGTCGCGCGGCACGGGTCCACTCCACGGCGAAGTGTTCGTCGTAGCTGCGCCGGTTCGGCAGCCCGGTTAAGCCGTCGGTCCGGGCGAGCACCGCGAGTGCAGCATTCGCTTCGCGCGTGGAGGCCTCAGCGGCCGCCCGGCGACCCACCTCCCGGTGAAGCAGAACCGTCAGCCCGAAGGTGAGGACGCAGAGACTGAGGATCAGGATACCGACGATCGCCGCCTTATAGATCCAGACCTCGCGGATGCTGTCGACATCCGTAGCCACCGTCACGATCAGCGGCAGGTCGTCGAGATTCGCGAAGCTGTAGACCCGGTCAACGCCGTCCAAGGCCGACCGTCCCTGAAACTCGCCGCGGGCATGCGCCTGATAGAACGCATGGGCCGGACTTGCACGGATGCTCTGCCCGAGCAGTTGCGGCCGGGCCGGCGCGCGGATCAGGAGCGTCCCGTCCCGATGGAACACGTTCAGGGCGATACCGTCATCGAAGCGCAGCCGGTCGAAGAGCGCCCGGAAATGCGCGAGTCTGATCGATCCGTACACGATCCCCGCGAAGGAACCGTCTGCCGTCTGGATCCGCCGGGTCATGCGGATAATGCTCTCCCCGGTCAGACGGAACTGAGTCGGTCCAGTGAGGATCAGACCCGCATCGGGATTGGACTTGTGGATCTGGAATTCCGGCAGCGTGCTCAAGTTGGGCCGGTTCTGCAGGTTGGGATCGCTCGTCAGTTGGACATCACCCGCCGCATCCGTGACGGTGATCGGGCCGAGACCGGAGCCCGCGACGGCGGTGTCGAACACGGCCAAGCGTCTGAGTTCCGGGTCCAGAATTATGATATCCGCGCGGTGCGCCAAGCGCGCGGAACTCTGCAGGGAGAGATCGTAAACCCGCAGGCTGTGGCCGACCCCCTCCTCGATCACGGCCAGAAGGTTCGCAGCGTTGCGGCGCGCATTGTGCCAAGCGACATCGCGTAGATCGAGGCAGAGATAGACCCCGAGCAGCGTCAGGCAGAGCAGCAGGCACGTGCCCCCCAGCGCGATCAGACGCGAGGCGCGATCGGCGAGGTGGACTCGGATCGCTGTGGCAGTCGCGCGCGGGACCATGGGCTCGATCGGGTTGCCGCCGGCCCCGGCAACCGGAGAGCGGACTTGCTATCGACCCGAATTCTGAGTCCCGAATATTGAAAAAGGAGTTATTTTAGGAATTAAGAAGCGTCCGATTTGCGCCAATATAGATCAATCGGCACTAGGTCTGTAAGCGCTGCCGCTTCAAGTCAGCGGTCAGCCGGATTTTGAGCACCGTCGATCAGGCCCGCGATGGGGTGGCGAGCGCCGGGCCGTCACCGATCGGCGGCGTCAGTCGCCGATCCCGAACAGCTTTTCGATGAAGTTGCGGTCATCCTTCTGAGCGCGCCGTGCCGGGGCGGACTGGCGCGGCGCGGGTGCCTCCGGTTCGCCCAGAATCTGCCCGAGGAGCCCGCCCGGTGCAGGCGGCGCGGCACTCGCCACCGAGGCGGTTGTCTCCGGCTGCCTACGCCAGCGGTTGAGGCCGGGGAGCGGGACCGGGGTCTGCCCCTTCAGCGCCTGGGTCATATACGACTTCCAGATCTCCGCCGGCAGATTGCCGCCGGTGACCTTCTTGGTCAGCTCGCCGTCGTCGTTGCCGAGCCAGACCCCGGTGACGAGGCTGCCCGAGAAGCCGATAAACCAAGCATCGCGGTAGTCCTGCGTGGTGCCGCTCTTGCCCGCCAGGTCCCAGCCCGGGATGTCCGCCTTCTTGCCGGTGCCGCTGACGAAGACCTCGTGCATCATGGCATTCATCATGCCGTCGGCGTTGGCATCGATGACCCGGCCGAGACCGTTGTCGGAGCGCTTGTACAGGACCTTGCCGCCCTGGCTCTTCACGGCGGTCACCACGTAGGGGATCACGCCGGTGCCCCCGTTGGCGAAGGCCCCGTAGGCGCCGACCATCTCCAGCAGCGTCACTTCGGACGTGCCCAGGGCGATGGAGCCGTTGGCCTGGAGCGGCGAGGTGATGCCGAGGCGCTGGGCGGTCTGCACCACGGTCTTCGGGCCGACCTCCTGGCCGAGCCGCACCGCGACGGTATTGAGCGAATGGGCAAGCGCCGTCCGCAGGGTGACAGGCCCCTCGTACCGGTGCGAGTAGTTCTCCGGGGCCCAGTTGCCGATCCGGACCGGCGCGTCCTCGCGGACCGTGTCGGGCGTGGCGCCGTGCTCCACGGCAGCGAGGTACACGAAGGGCTTGAACGAGGAGCCGGGCTGGCGCTTCGCGGTCGTGGCACGGTTGAACTGGCTCTGGGCGTAGTCGCGCCCGCCGATCAGCGCTCGGATCGCGCCGTCGGGCCGCATTGAGACCAGCGCGCCCTGGCCGACATTGAAGCGCGCGCCCTTGGCGTTGAGCTCGTCGGTGAGCACCTTCTCGGCGGCGGCCTGGAGGACGGGATCGACGGTCGTCTGGACCGTGATGTCGGTGTCGAACTTGCCGACGTAGTCGTCGAGCACGTCCATCACGAGGTCTGCGACGTAATTGGCCGAACCGCCGCCGCGGGCATTGGTGGGCTTCGCCGGCTGGGCGAGCGCCACCTTCACGTCCTGCGGCGCGGCGAAGCCGAGTTCCTGCATCGCGGCGAGCACCTGGGCGGCGCGGGCCTGGGCAGCCGGGAGGTTGCGGTTCGGAGCGAGCCGCGACGGCGCCTGAACGAGGCCGCCCAGCATCGCGGCCTGCGCAAGGCTCACCTCCTTGGCGGGCTTGCCGAAATAGCGCTGCGCGGCCGCCTCGACGCCGTAGGCGCCGGCGCCGAAATAGACACGGTTCAGGTAGAGCTCGAGGATCTCGTCCTTGGTGTACTTGTGCTCCAGCCAAAGCGCGAGGATCGCCTCCTGGATCTTGCGCGAGGCGGTCCGCTCCTGCGTCAGGAACAGATTCTTGGCGAGCTGCTGCGTCAGGGTCGAGCCGCCCTGCGCGACGCCGCGCCGGGTCAGGTTCTGACCGATGGCGCGCAGGATGCCGACCGGATCGACGCCGAAATGCTGGTAGAAGCGCCGATCCTCGATCGCCACGAAGGCGCGCGGCAGGTAGGGCGGCAGCTCCTTGATCGAGACCACCCGGCCGCCGGTCTCGCCGCGATTGGCGAGCAGCGAGCCGTCGCTCGCCAGGATGGCGATGTTGGGCGGCCGTTTCGGCACCGCGAGCTGGTCGATCGGCGGCAATTGCGACGCGTGGTAGGCGATGAGCCCGGCAAGCCCGATCACCCCCCAGAGACCGAGGACGACGGTGCCGTAGACGATGCGGCCGAGCCAGGACCGCCGGCGTCGGCCGCGACTTGAGGCCTTCGCCCGCCCGGTGGTCCGCGCCGGCGCCTTGTTCGGCTGCCGCGCTCCTCCGCCGCCCGATCGCTTCGCCACGCCGTCTCCTGCCCCCCCGGGACGGTCCTCCCGGGACAGGCGCAGATCGAGTTCGCCGCGATCCCGGACACGCCCCTCGGGCACGTCGAAGTTCGGCTCAATCCTGCCCCGACCCTTGGCCATGCATCCCGTCTACGAATGTTCCGCCGCAGCGCGTCTGTCGGGCGCGCCGCAGGACGGTTTCCGCACGCTAAATGCGGCGGTTTAAGGGGCCGTTATCGAAGCGTTCGGCGCCCGTTCCCCATCCCGCGCGCCGATACGCCCTAGCGTTGGGCAGGAGGCTGGACGACCGGCGCGCCGAGCACCCGTCGGGCCTCCGCGAGCAGCACGGAATGGCGGGCCGATTGCGGACCTGAATCCGGCGTCTCGCGGCCCAGCCGGGCGATGCGCGACCGGAACAGGCGTCGGCGCAGGCCGAACCAGCCGATGCTCATCAGCAGCGCCTGAAGCACGAGACGGACGGCCTCCGTCCGCTCGCGCTCCTCGGCGACCACAGCCGAGAGCGCCGCCTCGCGGCGAAGGGCAGCCTCCAGCTCCTCCCGGACGGCGGCGCGGGCCGCCTCGTCCTTGCGCGCCGCGTCGAGCTGGATCCGGCATTCCTGCAGCGCGCTGAGCAACAGAAGCTCCTGCGCGGACGCATCCCTCATCAAGGCCTCCTGGGGCGCCCTATCCCGTTCGACCACGGGTGGCTCCGCCCGATCATCGTCATGGCGGTGCCAAAACAGCCCGCACAGATCCGTGCGCGACGCCATAGCGAGCGCGGCCGCTGGCCGGAAGCCGCCGACCGGATTATTCGGCACGCGGACCGCGACGCAATGGGGAATCGGGGACGTGCAGATTCGGATCGCTCTGGCCTTCGGAGCCATCATGCTGGGAGCCGGCACGGTGATGCCCGCGCCGGCCCGGGCCTATCAGCTCGACACGGTGAATCTGGTCGGCTGCGCCCAGGAAGGCGGCGTCTGCCGGATGCCCTACGCGACCAACGTCTATTACGGCGTGCCCGGCCGGACCAACGGTCGGCCGTTTCCTCAGGGCGGCGCCGTGCCCTGTAACAGCCAGACCTTTGGCGATCCCGCACCGGGCCAGGCGAAGAGCTGCTGGTACGCACCGCGCATCACTGCGGGCGGCTCTGGCGGTGGCGGCTACGGCGGTGGCGGGTACCGGAGCGACGATTACGACGACCGGCGCGACGCCTATCGCTATGGCCGCGACTACGACCGGCCGCGCGCACGCCGCCCGTACGACGACGATTATGAGCCTGGGCCGCGCCGCTACAGGGGTGATCCGGACGACTATTGATCTCGATCTGAGAGCGCAGGCAACGGATCGTATTTGCCCTGTTAACCCCCATCCGGCATCGTCCCGGACCGCGGAGATCGTCTCCGCGGACCCGCGGGTGCGGATGGGGGAGTCGATGAGGGAGAATCGCCGCGGCGTCTTCCGGAAGAACGCCTTCACCTTCGGCTCGGTCCTGCTCGACGGCGGCGAAGTCAGTTGCCTGGTCTGGGACGCGACCGAGGTCGGCGCCCAGATCGAGGTCGACGGCGATCATGTGGTGCCGGACCGCTTCCCGCTCCGCGTGAGCGCCGGCGCCGAGCCGCGCGCGGCGGCCGTTGCATGGCGGCGCAGCCGCCGGATCGGCATCGCCTTCGAGGGCTGAAGCCGCCCGTCTCAGGTCGCCTGCAGGACCGGGCGGGTCCGGGACTCCGACCCCACGAGCCGGCACCAGCGCGGCCGCACGAACAGCAGATCGAGCGCCGTGCCGCGAACCAGCCGCTCCAGGACCAGCGGCAGCAGCACCGCCACGGTCATGACGATGAGGCTTGCAAGTCCGATATCGGCGATGGCTCCGGTGCGCACGAGGATCTCCCGGGTCGCCGCCATGGGTAGCGAAAAGGCAAGATAGATCACGATCGAGCGCTGCCCGCAGGTTCGGACCGCCTCGGCGATCGGGCCCCCGACGCGGCCGAGGAGCGACGCCGCCACCACGATCGCGAGCGCGCCGGCGGCGCCGAGGGCGAGGCTCACCAGCGGCAGGCTGGCGAGGGTCGGGTGATTCGGAAGGCCCGACGGAGTCAGCGCGAGCCAACCTTCCAGGAACGCCCATGCGGCGAGGCCGCACAGGGCGAGCCGGACCCGGTGCCGGGCCGCGTCCGCGAGGGCGAAGATGCGGCCGGCGAACAGATAGCCGGCGACGAAGAAGACATATCGGGCGCAGAACTCCTCGATGAGGGTCGACTCGCTGCGGATGTCGGCAATCTGCAGCACGGCGGCACCGGCGAGCAGCACGGCGTCGGGCACGCGGCGCAGAGCCTTGGTGACGACCGAGAACACCGCGAGCAGATAGATGAACCACAGCGTCGAGTAGGGTTCGATCAGGGCATGGGCGAGATGCGCCGCGAAGGCCGTGGGGCCGTCATCGCCGGCGATCTTGCCGTATCTGGCGGCCGACTGGATCACGAGCCAGAGCAGGTAGAAATAGGCGAAATGGACCACCCGGCGGTCGGAGAACAGGCGCCAGTCGCGGTCGATCACCCGCCCCATGAACAGGCCGGACAGAAGGAAGAAGTCCGGAATCCGGAACGGCTTCGCGAAGGCCACGACCGGATGGAGGAAACCTTCCCCGCCCATGGCGTCGCCGGTGCCCGTGACGGAATGCATCATGACCACCAGGAGGATGCAGATCCCCTTGGCGATATCGACCCAGGCGAGCCGATCACCCGTATCCCCGACCCCGGCCATCGTCCCACCCTCGCGATCGGAGGGATCCTGGACCGGTTTGGGTTGACGGCGATGAACGTGATCGCCGCAACCTGCGGATGTGACGAACGGTCGGTAAACGCCGGCGGTCAGACCTTGCGCCGCGCCGACCGCCGCGCGCGGGTCATGCGCGTCGCGGCGTGAAAATCGTCCGGCCGGCCGCGCACCCAGGCGAGGAAGCGGGCTATCTCCGGATCGGTCCGCAGGGCTTCGAGATCGGCCAGGCGCTTGGCGATCTCGGCCTCACTGTAGCGTGCATGGATCGCCGAGTGGCAGATCTGGTGCAGGCGGACGGTACCGCGATGGGTTCCGCCCTTCAGCTTCGGGGTGAGGTGATGGAGGCTGGAGCGAGCGCGATGCGGAATCGGGCGCTCACAGAGCGGGCAGACCGGCTCGGGCCGGCCCTGCGCACCCGGTGCGTCCGGATCCTCGGCGCTCCAGCGCTGCGAGCGCCGTCCGACCACGCGCCCCCCTCTCCTATCCTTGCTGATCGACCGGCTGCGGGCAGGTCGGACCGACACGCTCTCTGAACATCGCCTCGGCCTCTCGGTCCCGGCCCCCCAGGATGGACACGTGGTCGCCCGGGATCACGGCGATCCGCGCCCGCGGGCCGGCTGCTGCGGCGAGGCCTTGCGCCAACTTGAGCGGCACCACCGTGTCGTCGCGTCCCTGCACGATCAGAACCGGCGCAGTTCCGCCACGGATGCGCGTGTCCGAGCGGTATGTGTCGCGCAGGAGCCAGATGGGGACTAGCGGGACATGCAGCCGCACGGTGTGGATCATCGAGTCGAACGGGGCCTCCAGGTAAAGCCCGATCGTCGGCACCCGTTCGGCGACGGCGACCGCGACGGCCGCCCCCAGCGAATGGCCGTGCAGCAGGATCGGCGCGTCGGGCGCCTGTGCCCGCGCGGCGTTCGCGGCCGCCAGGCCGTCGCGGATCAGGCCGTCTTCGCTGGGGCTGCCGGTCGAGCCTGGATAGCCGCGATAGGCCACGGTCAGCAGACCCCAGCCGCGCGCCCGCCACGGCTCCGCGGCGAAGCGCTCCGCGTGCGGTTCCGGGCGGGATCCATTGCCGTGGAAACTGACGATGACGCCGCAGCCCGGCCGCGGCGGCCGCCACAGTCCGTGCAGGGTCTCGCCATCCGAGGTCGCGACCGTGATCGTCGCGACCCCGGGCGGCACCGGCCAGGGTGTCGGCGGGCTGAAGGCGCCCGGATAGAGGAAGCGGCGCTGTCCGAGGGCGAGCGCGGCGCAGGCCAACCCGCAGAGCAGGAGCACGGCGAGCAGGAGGCCGGCGAGGAGTCGCATGCGATGCGGGGGAGGCCGTGGGGTTGAGAAGCGGATGCGTTCGATCGAACGGTTTTCGGGATGTGTTTTCTAGGGCGCCCGGTCAGCATTGACAAAGCCGTCCGCGCGCCTGAGTCTGGAACCGTTCCGAGGGGAGCCCCGCAGGGGGCTGAGATTGGGCACGCTGCCCTGACCCTTGAACCTGATCCGGCTCATACCGGCGGAGGGACGGGAACCTGCGGTCGCATGTCGCGCGGCCCCATCTCATCTCGGCCATCGCGTGGACCGGACTGCTCCAGCACGAGGAGAGGCCCACGATGAACGCACCCGTTCTCCCCAAGGATGTGAAAGGCAGCCCGGAGACCGTGACCACGGGTCCGGTGACCGGATCGCGCAAGGCCTATGCGAGCCCGGCCGGACGGCCGGACATCCGCGTCCCCTACCGCGAGATCGTCCTCTCCGATCCGAAGGAGGAACCGGTTCGGGTCTACGACCCGTCGGGCCCCTACACCGAGACCGACGCGCGGATCGACCTCAATGCCGGCCTCCCCGGCGTGCGCGAGCCCTGGATCGCGGCCCGCGGTTACGCGGCCGTCGCCCCACGGGCGGTGAAGCCCGAGGATAACGGCTTCGCGGGCGACAAGCTCGTGGCCCCCTGCCCCGCCGAGCGGACCATCCGCAAGGCGGCCCCGGGCCAGAGGGTGACCCAGTACGAGTTCGCCCGCGCGGGGATCATCACCGAGGAGATGATCTACGTCGCCCATCGCGAGAACGTCTGCCGCGAGAAGATGCTCGCGGGCGCCGAGGCCGCACTCGCCGACGGCCAGAGCTTCGGGGCCTCGGTCCCGCCCTTCATCACCCCCGAATTCGTGCGCGACGAGATCGCCCGCGGCCGGGCGATCATCCCGGCCAACATCAACCACACCGAGCTGGAGCCGATGGCGATCGGCCGGAACTTCCTGGTCAAGATCAACGCCAATATCGGCAACTCGGCCGTGACCTCCTCGGCCGCCGACGAGGTCGAGAAGCTCGTCTGGTCGATCCGCTGGGGCGCCGACACGGTCATGGACCTGTCCACCGGCCGCAACATCCACAACATCCGCTCGTGGATCATCCGCAACAGCCCGGTCCCGATCGGCACGGTGCCGATCTATCAGGCGCTGGAGAAGGTCGGCGGCGACCCGCTCAAGCTCGACTGGGAGGTCTTCAAGGACACGCTGATCGAGCAGGCCGAGCAGGGCATCGACTACTTCACCATCCATGCCGGCGTGCGGCTGGCCCACGTGCCGCTGACCGCCCGGCGCGTCACCGGCATCGTCTCCCGCGGCGGCTCGATCATGGCGCGCTGGTGCCTGGCCGGGCACCGGGAATCGTTCCTCTACGAGCGGTTCGACGAGATCTGCGACATCATGCGGGCCTACGACGTGTCGTTCTCGCTGGGCGACGGCCTGCGCCCGGGCTCGATCGCCGACGCCAACGACGCCGCCCAGTTCGGCGAGCTGGAGACGCTGGGCGAGCTGACCAAGGTCGCCTGGGACAAGGGCTGCCAGGTGATGATCGAGGGCCCCGGCCACGTGCCGATGCACAAGATCAAGGTCAACATGGAGAAGCAGCTGAAGGAGTGCGGCGAGGCGCCGTTCTACACCCTCGGCCCGCTGACCACCGACATCGCCCCCGGCTACGACCATATCACCTCGGGCATCGGCGCCGCGATGATCGGCTGGTTCGGCACCGCGATGCTCTGCTACGTCACCCCGAAGGAGCATCTCGGCCTGCCCGACCGGGACGACGTGAAGACCGGCGTGATCACCTACAAGATCGCCGCCCACGCCGCCGACCTCGCCAAAGGCCACCCGGCCGCGCAGCTGCGCGACGACGCGCTCAGCCGCGCCCGGTTCGACTTCCGCTGGGAGGACCAGTTCAACCTAGGCCTCGATCCGGATACGGCCCGCCGCTACCACGACGAGACCCTGCCGAAGGACGCCCACAAGGTCGCGCATTTCTGCTCGATGTGCGGGCCGAAATTCTGCTCGATGAAGATCACGCAGGATCTGCGCGCCGAGGTGCTGGCGATGGAGGAAGCCGGCGAAGTCGTGGGCGCGTCGCCCGCGATGTCCAAGGCCGAGGCCGAAGCCGGCATGCGGGCCAAGTCGGAGGAGTTCCTGGCCGAGGGCGGCAAGCTCTACGTCGACGCCGCCGAGTGAGGCCAAGGCACGCCCGGTCCGATCCGGATGCGGGCGTGCCGCCGTTCCGCCCCGGCGTTCCACCGCACGGGGCCTCAATGTCGAGGACCGCTCCGGGTCGGGCGCCATTGGTACCGCGCATCGCCTCACGCATCTGATCCGCGGCGATGCCGACGGCGCGCGGGGTGCCCAGTTCGACGATCGGGGCGCAAATCCTTCTCTGATCCGCCTGGACAGAGCGGAGCGCTTCCAGTCGCAGGCGCTTCCTGTCAGGTGCCCCGTAGCCGCCCGACGCAGCCTTGCTGAGCAAGCGGGTATCCCGAGCCTGAAAATGGGCACCGGATGCAGCACTGCGGCTGCGCATGCGATCACGATGATGCGGGCGCGTCCGACGTCGACCGGTGCGCGCCCGTGGATGGCATGGAGCCGCGCAACGATCTTGCAGCGAGGCTTGCGGACAAACGGGTCACGCTTCCCCGATCGTCTCCGGTCGCCTGCACGGCGAGCACCCGGCTCGCGATGGCGAGCATCGGAAGATACCTGCCTGAACCGCACTCCGGACGACACGGGATGGCCCGCGGTACCGTGGCGACTGAATGGATCAGATGCCCGACGAGCCGCCTCTCGGGGAGAAAGCCGCACGGATTTGTGTCGCAACGCTAACGGGATGTTCATCGCATCTCGGACCGCGAGCCACCATCCGGTGGATCGCCTGCTGCTGTTAACCGCTGGTTAGGCAGCCGCCCGTCTCAATCCTTCGATCACAGGATCGCAGGAGACCGGCCATGGAGATCCGTCCGCTGACACCCCCGACGTCGGGGCCGCAGGGCCTCGACGCCCTAGGCGCGACGGCCGCCGCCGCCGTGACGCAGGAGGCCCCCGTGCCCCAGAGCACATCCGCGCCCCTCGAACCCGCGGTGAAGCTCGACATCGGCGCAAACGGCGGTAAGGCGCGCTACATTCAGGATCCGGACACGAGCACGATCGTCTTCCAGGTGGTTGATCCTGCGTCCGGCAACGTGATCGATCAACTCCCCAGCGAAACCGCTCTGCGCAATCGCGCTTACGATTCCGCCCGCGGCACGCAGGGGGCACAGACAGGCAGCCTCTCCCGCGTCGCCTGAACGCCGTCGGTCAGACGCGTAGCCAGCGGCCCGACGCAGCGGGCGGGGCCCGGGCTGAACCGCGCCAGGGACAGGAGAGCCACCAGAGCAAGCCGCCATGCGATGAGGAGGCTGTTCTCGACAGGCGGCTCTTGGTGCCGGGATTCCGATCGACCGGCTTCGAGACGACGAGCTCACTGCCGTCCAGGGCACACAGAAATCGCGCTGATTCGCGCGCATGGCCATGCAGGGGTCGGATGCCGGGCCGCGAAGTCTGTGATCCGGGTCAGCGCTTCCACCAGATCGCAAGGTGCATCCAAACCCGTCGAGCATTCGCCATGCAGCGCAAGGAAGATCGCCTTCGGAACCGTGATCCTTTCACGTGCCGCGGTCAGGTCGCGTGAGATTTTTCGGGCCTCGGAGCCGCTCTGAGAGGTTCCCATGCGTTTGACGCCATCACCGTCGAACTGCTAGACGGTTGGTGCACATGAAGGCCTGGGACCGGACGGATCGACCGTCGTCAACGCCGGATCCGGACCAGTCATGTGGGCGGGCGTAGTTCAGTGGTAGAACGTCAGCTTCCCAAGCTGAATGTCGTCGGTTCGATCCCGATCGCCCGCTCCAAAGATTTTTTCACTTGTCCAAGGTATAAGGCAGCATCGTCGTTCGCTGCTCATCAGCCGGCGACTGTTCTCGTACAACGATTGGACAATAGACCCAGCCTCTCCAGTGCGGCATTTCGTCTGGGGTAGCTGCTAATGTTCGGCGGCTGCAAAGCACGTCCCGCGAAGGAATAACCATCGTCCGATGGGCCTGAGGGACCACCGGGCTCAAAGGAGCCGCGCGAGGGCCGTGGCTGATCGTCTGACCGGACGCGAGGCTGCAGCAATCCCCTCCCCTCAACTGCGAGCCCGTTCCTTCAAAGCATTCGGTCATCCTGACTTCGTACCTTCGTTCGTTCCGCAGGAAGGCTGGCGCCATTGTTTCGAGCCGGAAGTAGGAAAGCTGGCCCGGAAGGTTCCGCACGCCGGAGAATGGGACGGCAGGCCTTCCTGCCGGAACGAAGGCTTGGTTGAAAGTCGAGACGACCAAGTCAGTTCTTAGATTTTATTCGCGACTCCGATTGTTTATCGATACGAACGAAGTACAGCGACCAGGTTTTCATCGCGCTCGTGGGCCGATGTCGGCAATAGGCGATCTTTTTGGATCACCTGCCGCCTATCCGAAAGATGATGGTCAGTTTCGAACGACCATCAACTCCGTATTTCCTGACCAAGTGCGCTGGACTGTCAGCGTCGGGCGGACCAATCCGGCAAGCCAATCATCGTCCGGGTGATCGCGCCAGCGATGCTTGCGGAGCGCGACGTCGAAGCAAGCCGGATCCCGGAAAGCCGATGGCGCACACCCATCGGCGCTCGACGAGGGCCGCAGCCAGTTTCTTGAGACGTCTCACTCCTTGCGCCAGCAGTTATCACTCTGCGCGGAGATCTCCGCCTCCTCGCACGCCGGCGCCAAGCTCTTGCCTTGGGCTATCCGCACCTCGATCTGGCGCACCTTCAGCACCATCTGTTGCGCGCTCGTCTTCTGGCCTCGCCGCATGTCCGACTCCTCCGGTCCTGGCCGATCCCCTCAACCAGCCCGGCCCAAAGCCGGCCGGTCAGGTCACTTCGACCTGTGCGCGGCTCGGACGGGTCAGATATAGGCGGAGGCCAGGGCCGGCGAGCCTTCGAGCGCGTGGGCGAGCACTTCCAATCCGTGCGTGATCTGCTGCCGGGTCGAGGGGCCGCCGAGACAGAGACGCACCGCCTCCGGCGGCGTCCCCGCGATGCAAAACGGGTCGCTGCCGATGACGCCGAGCCCGGCCGACCGACCTTGGCTGGCGAAGGCCGAGCGCGTCCAGCCCTCCGGCAGCGTGATCCAAACGTGGAAGGCATGCGGGTCGGCAGTATAGGTCCCGGCTGGAAGCATCGCGGCCGCGATGCGCTGGCGCGCGGCCGATTCCTCGCGAACGAACTGGACGATGGCCTCCGCCGTGCCATCCATGATCCAGCGCGTCGCCAAGGCCGTCGCGATCGGCGAGGCCATCACGGTCGCGGCCCGGAGTGCGCCGCCGAGCGGCAGGGCGGAACGGGCGCTCGGGGCGACCAGGAAGGCGAGGCGAAGTCCGGCACCCAGGCACTTGGCGAGACCGGCCACGTAGTAGGTGATCTCCGGAGCAAGCTCCGCAAAACTCGGTGGCGGAGTCGGGCAGATGCGCGCGTAGGCGTCGTCCTCGATGATGGTGACGGCGTATCGCCGCGCAACCGCGATAATGGCCTCGCGCCGCGCCCTGGGCAGGGTCGCGGTGGTGGGGTTCTGCAGCAACGGATTCAGGTAGATGGCCTTCGGTGCGACTTTGGTGCAGGCGGCGGCAAAAGCATCCGGGTCGACCCCGAATCGGTCCATGGGCAGATCGACGAGGCGCAGCCGCAAATGCGCGGCGAGCGCGCGGATGCCTGGATAGGTAATCCGCTCCGCGCAGATCGTATCGCCCGCCTGGGCGACCTGACCCAGTATGCTGAACAGGGCGCTGTGCGCACCGGGGCAGATCAGCAGACGCTCCCGGGGCGGGACGATTCCGCGGCCTTTCAGCCAGCGCAGAGCCGCTTCCTTATCCTCCTCGGTGCCGCCGAAGCCCTGGTAGCGCAGCAGGCTGGTGAGATCGCCGGACAGGTCCACGAACGCGGCTTGCATGCGGGCTTGCAGGGCCGGCGCGTCGGGCTCTGGGGGCAGGTTCATGGTGAAGTCGACCGGCCCGATCCGACGCGCTGCCGCCGCACCGCTCGAACGGGGCGGACGCGCCGGATCGATCACGAAGGTCCCCTGGCCGACGCGCCCCTCGATCAGCCCGCGCTTGTGGGCCTCGACGTAGCCGCGCGAAATCGTCGTGAAGTTCAGGTCGAGCGCCTCGGCGAGTGCGCGCTGGGTCGGGAGGCGCGTCCCCGCCGTCAGACGCCCGGTCCGGATGTCATCGGCCAACGCCTCTGCAATGGCGAGGTAACGAGGCTTACCCCACCGCTTCAGATCCGGCACCCAGAGTCCGACCCCACCCGTCTGCGGGTTGGGTCGTGCGTCTCGCTCCGGCGAAGTCATGCGTGGCGGTCCAGATCATGATGCGATCAATGCGTGATTGTATGGCTAGCAATAGCCATACCGCGGCCATACCTCGAACATTCCCTAGGTGATTTCCATACAATCCATATAATCGAAGATCCGCGAATGCGCACGCGTTGGCGATTTTTTGTCCACGTCACGCCCATCTGGTAGGCGCCGGATACAGATCCGGCGAACCTAATCCGTGATTATTGATCGCATTATTGTATGAATATGACACTCGCGCTTTGTATGGCCCATTGATCGAAGCCCTCTGGCACACCGCTTGCCATGAATGGACTGCGACCGCTCGAAGATCAGTCTGCCGCGGTTCAATCCATCGAGGAGAACGATCAATGCCTGCTGTGAACCGCGAGCCTCACAAGAAGGGCGATGTCCTGGTCGATTACGAGGAGAAGGTCTTCGAGGACGTCAAAGCCGAGCCGGGCCAGAAGGCGCTTGTCACCTTCCACACCGTCGCGTTCGAGGGCTCCATCGGCCTCGTCAACCTGCTTCAGGCGACCCGCCTGCAGCGCAAGGGCTTCGAGACGTCCATCCTTCTCTACGGCCCGGGCATTACGCTGGGCGTCCAGCGCGGCTTCCCGAGGCTCGGCGACGAGGCCTTTCCAGGTCACCTCAACTTCAACAACCAGCTTGAGAAGTTCATGGCCGAGGGCGGCAAGGTCTATGCCTGCCGGTTCTCGACCCAGGCGCTCTACGGACACGGCGAGGCCGCCTTCATCGAAGGCATCCGCATGATCAATCCCCTCGACGTCCTCGACTGCATCCTCCTGCACAAGCGCGACAACGCCGTGATCATCGACACCTGGACCGTCTGACCGGGCCCTCGGCCCCCAATCCGGGACGTCGCATCCGGCGGCCATGCGGGACGTGGCCGCCGTCACAGCCGGAGGTTGAACCATGTCAGAGAACCGGATCGTGCGGGCCGCCGCCGTCCAGATCGCGCCGGATCTCGACCGGCCGGAGGGGACCCTGGAGCGGGTGCTGAACGCCATCGACGAGGCCGCCGCGAAGGGCGCGCGCTTCATGGTCTTCCCCGAGACCTTCGTCCCCTACTACCCCTACTTCTCCTTCGTGCTGCCGCCCGCGCTGCAGGGCGCCGAGCACCTCCGCCTCTACGAGCGCGCGGTGGCCGTGCCGGGACCCGTGACGCAGGCCGTCTCGGCCGCCGCGCGCCGCCACGGCGCCGTGATCGTGCTGGGGGTCAACGAGCGCGACCACGGCTCGCTCTACAATGCGCAGCTGATCTTCGATGCGGACGGCTCCCTGAAGCTCAAGCGCCGCAAGATCACCCCGACCTACCACGAGCGCATGATCTGGGGTCAGGGCGACGGCGCCGGGCTCACCGTGGTCGAGACGGCGGTCGGCCGCGTCGGCGCGCTGGCGTGCTGGGAGCACTACAACCCCCTTGCCCGCTACGCCCTCATGGCGCGCCACGAGGAAATCCACGCGGCGCAGTTCCCGGGCTCGCTCGTGGGCCAGATCTTCGCCGATCAGATGGAGGTGACGATCCGCCACCACGCGCTGGAGGCGGCCTGCTTCGTGGTCAACGCCACCGGATGGCTCACCGACGCGCAGGTGGCACAGGTGTGCCCGGACGAGCGCCTGCGCGGCGCCTGCCGGGGAGGCAATTGCACCGCCATCGTCTCGCCGGAGGGCAAGCACCTCGCGGATCCCCTCGGGCCCGGCGAAGGCATCCTCGTCGCCGACATGGACCTCGCGCTGGTGACCAAGCGCAAGCGGATGATGGACGCGGTCGGCCACTACGCGAGGCCCGAACTGCTCAGCCTCCTCCACGACGACCGTCCGGCCTCGTTCGTGCACCAGCCGATCCATTCCCAGACCGATTTCCGGAGCCTCGACCATGAGCCGTTCTCCGCTTCCGACGAGCCGTCCCGCGTGTCCGCCGGTGGTAGCGGGACTGGTCGGGATGCCGACGGAGCGCCTGATCAACGCGTTGCAGTCCTACGGCGTTAGGCTCGCCGACACCCGCGCCGGGGCGCCGAGCCGTCGGGGCGGGGCCGGACCGTCGGACCACAAGGCCATGACCATCGCGGGCCGCACCGTGATGGTGCCGGTCCACACCGAGGCCGCCTTCGACTCGCCCTTCCTGGTCCGTCACCCGGACGCGAACGGGGTCTCGGCGATCGAGCATGACGGCGTGGTGATCGGGCAGGCGACCTTCCCGGGCAAGCCGCGCTTCTACGCGCTCTCGACCCTCGACGGCGTGCCTTACGCGAAGATCGCCGTTCTGCACGGGCGGGACGTGCTCGCCACCACCGTGCTCCAGACCTGTATCCGCTACGCCAGTCGCACGAAGACCTGCCAGTTCTGCTCCATCGGCCAGTCCCTCGCCGCCGGTCGCACCGTCGCGCACAAGACACCCGAACAGCTCGCCGAGGTCGCCCGCGCGGCCGTGCTCCTCGACGGCGTCAAGCACATGGTCATGACCACAGGCACCCCGAACGCGACCGACCGGGGCGCCGCCGTCCTCTGCGCGAGCGCCTTCGCCGTCAAAGCTGCGGTCGACCTGCCGATCCAGGCGCAATGCGAGCCGCCGGATGACGACCGCTGGTTCGAGCGCATGAAGGCCTCGGGCATCGACGCCCTCGGCATGCACCTGGAGGCGGTCACGCCCGAGGTCCGGGCCCGGATCATGCCCGGCAAGGCGAGCGTGCCACTGGAGCGGTACTATACGGCCTTCGAGGCGGCCGTTCCGGTCTTCGGGCGGGGCCAGGTCTCGACCTACATCCTGGCCGGCCTCGGCGACGCGCCGGAGGCGATCCTGGAGATGGCCGAGCGCCTCATCGGGATGGGCGTCTACCCGTTCGTGGTGCCGTTCGTGCCGATCTCCGGCACGCCGCTGGAGAGCCACCCGGCGCCCGGCCCCGAATTCATGCACGGCATCCTCAAACCCCTCGCGGACATGCTGGTCGGCGCGAATCTCCGCGCAACCGACATCAAGGCCGGCTGCGGTCGCTGCGGCGCCTGCTCGGCGCTTTCCACCTACGAGCGCGCGAGGGCGACCTCATGATCCTCGAACCCGTACCGCCGTACTGGCCAAGCCACTTCCGCATCAAGTTCGCCACGAGTGCGTGGGAGCGGCGCGCCTGCGAGGCGCTGCGCCGCCAGGTCTTCTGCGCGGAGCAGCGCATCTTCACCGAAGACGACCGGGACGCCGTCGACGCGCACGCCATCCCGATCTGTGCCCTCTCGACGCTCGGCGGCGACGCCGATGCCGTCGTCGGCACCGTTCGCATCCACCACGGATCGGAGCGTCCCGGCGAGTGGTGGGGCTCGCGCCTGGCCGTCGCCGGACCGTTCCGCGGCACCGCCGCGCTGGGCGCCGGGCTCATCCAGGTCGCGGTCGCCTCGGCCCATGCGCGGGGCTGCACGCGGTTCCTGGCCCATGTGCAGGACCGGAACGTCCCGTTGTTCCGGGCCCTGAACTGGACGAGCCTCGAGGAAGTCGCCTTGCACGGGCGAGCCCATCACCTGATGCAGGCGGACCTCGCGGCCTACCCGCCGATGCACGATCCGGAGCACGGGCTCGTCACGTTCCGCAAGGCCGCGTGATGACGGCGGGCTTCGACCTCCAGGCCCTGGCCGGCCAGATCCGTGACGCGCGCGGCGTCGCCCATAAGCGCGACATCGATGCCGTGGTCGCGCGGCTCGGCCTGACCAGCCGGCGCGCCGCGGTGCCGGTCGGTGACGATTGTGCCGCCTTACCGGATGGCGACGGCCACCTGCTGTTCGCCATCGAAGGCTTTCTCGACAGCTTCGTCGCGGCCGATCCGTATTTCGCCGGCTATTGCGGGGTCATGGTCAACCTCAGCGACATCGCCGCCATGGGTGGGCGGCCGCTCGCCGTGGTCGACGCGCTGTGGAGCCGGGATGCCGCGGCGGCGGACCCGATCCTGGCAGGCCTGTCCGACGCTGCAACGCTCTACGGGGTCCCGATCGTCGGCGGTCACACCAACACGCGCGCCCAGGCGGGCAACCTGGCGGTCGCCGTGCTCGGCCGGGCCGGGCCGCGCCTGCTCACGAGCTTCGACGCGGCGCCCGGCGACGACCTCGTCGCGGCGATCGACCTGCGCGGACGCTTCCGCGAACCCTACCCGTACTGGGACGCCTCGACCGGCACGGCGGGCGAGCGCCTGCGCGGTGATCTCGCGTTGCTGCCGGGCCTCGCGGAGGACGGGCTCTGCCGGGCGGCCAAGGACATCAGCATGGCGGGCGTCGTCGGCACCGCCCTGATGCTGCTGGAATGCTCGAAGGTCGGCGGTGTCATCGACCTCGACGCGATCCCGCGGCCTGCGGATATACCGCTCGCCCGCTGGCTCAACGCCTTTCCGAGCTTCGGCTACCTCCTGAGCGTTCGCCCTGAGCGCACGGCCGCCGTGCGCGCGCGGTTCGCCGAGCGGGGCATCGCGGTCGCCATGGTCGGTCAGCTCGATGCAAGCCGCGTCGCCCGGGTGCGCGATGCGCCCGGCGAGGAAGCCGTGGTCTGGGACTTCTCGATCGGCCCGCTGATCGGCTGCGGCCAGGACGACAAGGATGCCGTCCGATGACGGCCCTGCGCATCGCCGTCCTGACGCATTCCACCAATCCGCGGGGCGGGGTCGCGCATTGCCTCGCCCTGGCCGAGGCCCTGTGCGCGCTCGGGCATGAGGCCGTGGTCCACGCGCCCGATCCGTCCGGGCGCGGCTTCTTTCGCCCTGCCGCCTGCCCGATGGTCTCAGTGGCCGCAAGGCCGGTCGCCGGCACGACGGTCGACCTCGTCCGGGCTCGGATCGACGATTACCTGCGCCACTTCGCGTCCCCCGCCGCCTGCGACTTCGACGTCTTTCACGCCCATTGCGGCATCGGCGGAAATGCCCTCGCGACGCTCAAGCACCGCCGCTTGATCCCCGGCTTCGTCCGCACGGTCCATCACCTCGACAGCTTCTCCGACCCGGTGCTGGCGGATTGGCAGGATCGCTCGATTCGTGAGGCCACGCGCCTGCTCTGCGTGAGCCGCGCCTGGGCGGACCGGATCGCGGGCGATCTCGGTACGGAGATCCCCGTCGTCGGGAACGGGGTGGACCTGTCGATCTACCGAGCGATGCCGACCGAAGCCGACGCGATCGTGCGGGCGCGCTGGGGCCTCGGTGGCGGGCCGATCGTCCTGAGCGTCGGCGGATTTGAGGAGCGCAAGAACACCGCCGGCATCATCGAGGCCTTCGCGCTCCTGCGCAGTCGCCACCCGCAGGCGCAGCTCGTGGTCGTGGGCGGCGCATCGCTCCTCGATCATGCGTCCTACGGCGCCCGATGCCGCGCCGCGCTCAGCGCCCACGGACTTGTGGTCGGGCGCGGCGAGGCAGTCATCGAGACCGGGCCGGTCTCTCAGGAGGAGATGCCGGCCTTCTATCGGACGGCGGACGTTCTCGCCTTTCCCTCCTGGACGGAGGGCTTCGGCCTCTGCGTGCTGGAGGCGATGGCCTGCGGCCTTCCGGCGATCGTCTCCCGCCGGCCGCCCTTCACCGAGTATCTCCGGAGCGACGACGCCCTCTTCGTCGATCCTGGCGATCCCCGGAACATCGCCGACGCCATGACGGCCGCCCTGGCCCCGATGACCCGCGCCGGCCTGCACGCTGCCGGGTCGGCCCGGGCCGCCACCCACTCCTGGCGCGCCTGCGCCGAGCGACACCTCGCGACCTACGCGGCCTGCGCCCGCGTCGAACGGGAGCCGATCCATGCCTGAGATGCATTTCCACATCCGCTGGCCCGATGGCCGGCGCGAGGCCTGTTACTCACCTTCCCTCGTCGTGAAGGACTTCCTCGCCCCAGGCGAGAGCTACGCCCTCGACGACTTTGTCGAGAAGACCCGCACGGCCCTCAACATCGCGAGCGAGCGGGTGCGCGAGAGGTACGGCTTCGCCTGCTCGTCGGCGATGGCCCAACTCGCCCGGATCGAGGCCGCGGCGAAGCGGCAGGCCCCGGGCGGCCTCGTCACGGTCGAGACCTTCGAGCCCTGAACCAGAGCGTCCTTAGGAACATCCGGGAGTCAGAGCCATGACGTCCACGTCCCGTCACGTCCCTGTCGCCATCGTCGGTGGCGGCCAAGCCGGCCTCTCGGTCAGCTACCACCTGAAGCAGCGCGGCATCGAGCACCTCGTGTTCGAGAAGGAATCCGCGGCGCATACATGGTCCTCGCAGCGCTGGGACACGTTCTGCCTGGTCACGCCGAACTGGCAGTGTGACCTGCCGGGGCACCCCTACGATGGGCCGGATCCTCACGGGTTCATGAAGAAGGACGAGATCGTCGCCTACCTGAAGGGCTTCGTCGCCAAGGTGAACCCGCCGATCCGCGAGGGTGTCGCGGTCACACGGGTCGAACGACGCGAAGATAGTCTTTTCTCGGTCCGGACCTCGGACGGCGACTACACGGCGAGCGAGGTCGTGGTCGCGTCGGGCGGATATCATACGCCGATCATCCCGCGCATGGCCGAGAAGCTGCCGGGTTCGGTCACGCAGATCCACTCGAACCAGTACCGCAACCCGGCGCAACTGCCCGCGGGCGCGGTTCTGGTGGTCGGCTCGGGCCAATCCGGCGCCCAGATCGCCGAAGACCTTCATCTCGCCGGCCGCACGGTCCATCTCGCGGTCGGCGACGCGCCGCGCTGCGCCCGGTTCTACCGGGGCCGCGACGTCGTCACGTGGCTCGCCGACATGGGCTACTACGAGATGACGGTCGACAACCACCCGCTGCGCGACGGCGTCCGCGACAACACCAACCACTACGTGACCGGCCGCGACGGCGGGCGCGACATCGACCTGCGCCGCTTCGCCCGCGAGGGCATGAAGCTCTACGGCGCGTTGGACGACTACCACGACGGTACGCTGCGCTTCCGCGACAACCTCAAGCGCTCACTCGACGGGGCAGACCGGACGTACAACGGCATCAACGCGGCCATCGACAAGTACATCGCCGAGAACGACATCCAAGCTCCGGTTCAGGAGCCCTACACACCCGTTTGGGAGCCGGGCGAGCCCGTGACCAGCCTCACCCTTGCGGGCTCCGGCATCACGTCGATCATCTGGTGCATCGGCTTCACGCCGGATTTCCGGTGGCTCGATGCGTCCGTCTTCAACGGCGCAGGAAGCCCCAAGCACAAGCGCGGGGTGACGAAGGAGGACGGTGTCTACTTCATCGGCCTGCCCTGGTTGCACACCTGGGGCTCGGGCCGCTTCGGCGCGGTCGGCCGCGATGCCGAGTTCGTCGCGCAAGCCATCCAGAAGCGCCTCGGTACCGAGCGGTTCGCTCTGAAATTCGCCGTGTAGCCATCCACCCCATCCACTTTCCGACAGTCGGTGCGATGACGCGCGGACATTGCTGCATCCCGGCTTGTAAGTCTTAGTCGCGCCACTTCCCGAGATTTATCTTGAATTCGCCTGCCGGGTTTCGCGTAGGCGGCTCGAAGGAAAGATGTTTCACGTCGGTCGATGCCTGTGTTCCTGCAAACGAAGCATCCTGGCCCGATCGGCCACCCGGATCCGAATCGCGCACATCGGGCGATCATTTTATATCGACCTGCGGGAAGATAGATTTTGCATCCGTCTCGCCCCAGGAAAATAAATAATGTCGCGACGAGCGGGGCGCCAGCATCCTAGCTTGGCCATTGCCACTGCATTCGATTTGTGAGACGCTTCAGCAACGTCGAATATACCGAGGGCGTTGCGATGCGCAGGGCTTGGCGAATATTTTATTTGGCCATCGCCTGCGCCGCGGGGCTCGTTGCTGCGCCGGATGCACAGGCGGCGGAGTATGCGCAAGGCATCTACGTTCTCGGCAACCGCGGCCCGCTCGCGGGGGTGACACCGCCGCCGGGCTTCTACTTCGAGAGCGAGACTTACTACTATTCCGGCAATTTCGGCGGAAACCGCCTCTTCCAGGGCGGCGGCGTCGTCGCCGCCAACATCAAGAACGACACGAGCGCGAACTTCGTAACGCCGATCTGGGTCACGCCGTTCGAGATCCTGGGCGGCAATCTCGGCTTTTCCATCACTATTCCGTTCGGCACACCCAATGTCAGTGCCGGGGCCGTCCTCGCCTCGCCGCGCATCGACCGTATCATTGCCGGCCGCGAGCGGGACGCCAACTTTACCGTCGGCGACATCTATCTCGCCTCGTTCGTAGGCTGGCATTCCGGCAACTTCCACTGGAGCGGCACGCTCCTCGGCGTCGTCCCGTCCGGCAGTTTCGAGAACGGCCAGCTCTCCAATATCGCGCTCAATCGCCCGGCGATCGATCTGAGCGCCGCGCTCACTTACCTCGATCCGCTTCTCGGCTACGAGCTCTCGGTCGTGCCGGGCATCACATTCAATTGGATCAATCCAGCGACGCAATACCTCACTGGCACGGAGTTCCATCTGGAATGGTCGGCGTCGAAGTACTTGAGCAAGGAACTGTCGGTCGGTCTCGTTGGCTACTATTACAACCAGCTCACCGGCGACAGCGGTTCGGGCGACAGGATCGGCTCGTTCAAAGGTCGAGTCACGGCACTCGGTGCCCAGATTGGCTACACCTTCAAGCTGGGCGAAATCCCGGTTTCGACGAATGTGCGCTTCTTCCGCGAGTTCGATGTCAAGAACCGCTTCGCCGGCACGGCAACGTATCTAACAATCTCTGCGCCACTCTGGGTCGCTCCGGCACAGCAGCCGGCGGACCATAAGCCGCTCGTGACGAAGCTCTGACGTCGGTTACGGATTATCTCTGCCCAAGAACGCGGCCACACGGGCTAGCCTCACATCCGAGGTCGATTTGGCCAAGTGGGGCGGTGAGGGGTCAGACACCGGGCGTCGTCATCGGCCGGTAGTGAGAACCCGGATATGCGATGCAGACAGGCTTGTTCTTCAAGCATGCAGCCTGCTTGGCGCGTTCCCGGACCGCGCCAGAACACGACCGGTGACAAGCCAAAGCTGCGTGGACGCCTGCAGCCTACGGACTTCGAGCGTGGGAGCAGCGTGCATCGCTGGTCACTGCGCTGAAGGACAACGTCCCCGAACGCCGATCTAAGCCAGGCCTCCACCTGCGCCAATCGCGTCCGGGGAGGAATGAGTCATGCCCTGCAAGGCCGCACCACGGGCTTCTTCAAGGGCGGGCAGATTGGGAGAAGTCCTGCAGCGCGTTTGATGCCGCCGCAGGCAGAGCTTGCAGATCGTTCATGCGCGCTTTTGCGCCTGCGATTGAAAATCGCGGAGCGCTTCAGGTGTCACGCTCGACTCCCCGAGGTCCACAATGATCCGATTCAGCTTGCCGGTGAAGTTGAATGGAACCTGATAGTCAGAGTCATCGACAGGGGTACCGGTATCGAGACCGACATCCAGGGTTTCATCCCAGGCAAAGGTGAAGGGCAGCGTACGCGGCAGGGAACGCCGTGCCACTTCCTGGCCGTCGACGGAAAGCGTACCCGATCCGCCTCGCGAGAACGGGGCGCCGTTCGCGTCCATCTGCCAGTCGAAGACAAGAGTGTGCCGACCGGGCGACAGCGCGACCGCGGCTTCCCATTTCGGTCGCTCCATGCCCAGCAGGTTCATTGTAAACACAGGCTTGCCCTCGCGCAGGTACAGGCCCCAGCCGGCAAAGCGGCCGCCTTGGGTAATCAGCATCCCGTTGGCCCCGCCCTGCGGCACCTCGATTTCGGCCGAAATTCGATATGAGCGATTGAGGATATTGGGCGCCGAATTCGCCTGAATGCCGAAGACCGGCGCTGTATAGATGAATTGCTTGCGGCCGGCGGCCGAGCCCGGTCGTGGCGTGATCATACCCGTGATCACCGAATTGTTTACAGGAAGCACTTGATAGCGGGTCGCTTCCACAAGCCAGAGCTCCTGCATGACACGCAGTCGCTCAGGCTCCTGTCTCGCAAGATCGTTCAACTCTGTGGGATCCTGCGCGAGATTGTACAGCTCCCAATTGTAGCCGTTGATCGCATCATCGGGAACCGGGGCGCCCGGATTCCACGGCGTGGCTATGGGTGTCGTGCACGCGACCCATCCGTCGTGGTAGATCGCGCGGTTGCCGAAGATTTCGAAATACTGGGTCTTGCGATGGGACGGCGCATCCGCGTTGGGCTTGTCCCAGGTGTACACAACACTGGTGCCTTCCACCGGCGCTTGTGCAATCCCGTTCACCATGGTGGGAGGTGGAATGCCGATCGCTTCGAGCAGCGTTGGCACGATATCAATCACATGATGGAACTGCATTCGTATTCCGCCCTTATCGGCGATACGCTTTGGCCAGGAGATTGCCATACCATTGCGTGTGCCGCCGAAGTGCGACGCCACCTGTTTGGTCCAGCGATAAGGCGTATTGAATGCGAACGTCCATGGCACGGCCATGTGATTATAGGTGCGGTCGCTGCCCCAGGCTTCGATCAACGGCAACTGCTGCTCGACCGTGAATGACTGAAGATTGAAATAGGCGACCTCATTCGGCGTGCCGTTCATAGAGCCTTCAGCACTGCTGCCATTATCGCCGCTGATGTAGATGATCAGCGTATTGTCGAACTGTCCGAGATCTTCGACCGCCTGGATGACGCGACCGATCTCGTGGTCGGTGTAGGCGAGATAGGCCGCATAGACCTCCACCTGCCGCGTGAAGAGCCTCTTCTCGTCGATCGACAGGCTATCCCACCGCTTCAGAAAATCCGGCCACGGCGGCAATTGCGCGTTCGCCGGAATCACGCCCAGCGTCTTCTGATTGTCGAAGATCTGACGGGCAAGCGTTTCCCAACCGGCGTCGAACTTGCCCTTGAACGTCTCGATCCAGTCTTTCGGCGGCTGGTGCGGCGCGTGCGTGCCGCCTGGCGCGTAGTGGATGAACCAGGGACGGTTGGGCGTGACCGCCGCAAGCGTCCTGATGTGGCTGATGGCATCGTCGGCCATCGCGGTCCCGAGATTCCAATCCTTCCGTCCGACGTAAGGATGGATCGGTGTTGTGTTGCGGAAAAGGTTGCCCGGCTGCCATTGGCTCGTATCGCCGCCGACGAACCCGAAGAAATAGTCGAAGCCCATGCCGACAGGCCAATTGCCGAACGGGCCGACGGGATTGGCTTCCCACGCAGGGATATTGTGATTTTTTCCGAACCAGGCGGTGGAATAACCGTTCAGACGCAACGTCTGCGCCACCGTGGCTTTCTCCGGCGGAATAATCGAGTTGTATCCGGGAAAGCCCGAAGACATTTCCGAGATATTTCCGGTCCCTGCCGAGTGATGGTTGCGGCCGGTGAGCATGGCTGCACGCGTGGGCGAGCAAAGGGCCGTGGTGTGGAAGGCCGTGTATCGAAGACCGGCCGCAGCGATCTTGTCGAGCGCGGGGGTCGGGATGAGGCCGCCGAAGGTCGACGGCGCGCCGAAACCGACGTCGTCGGTCAGGATCAGAAGTACATTGGGCGCGCCCTCCGGGGCAGCAACCGCGGGCGGCCAAGCGGCAACGCTATCCTTTGCCGTCGGCATGATCGTGCCGCTGAATTGCGGCGTTGGCGTCGGCAACACACGGCTGTTCGGGAACTCGACGGCATTCGGCGCGCCCGGGCTTCCGCGGAGCTGCGCGTGCACAGCGGTTCCTGTCACAGCCAGAGCGGCCGTTCCGGAGAGCAGGGCACGGCGGGTTGGACGGAACGTTGCGCCTTCGGGGGGGGTCGGCAAATCAATATTCGGCGCTGTCTCGGAGGGCTCGCTTTTCTTGATCATCGCAGTCCTCCCGCTGAGGCCGATCGCGTTCGATGCCCGGATCTGACGACGCAACGAAAGCCAAGATGGCTCGTCGAAGTGTCGACTGCCTCGGCATGTCGCGCCGCCGGACGGTAGCGTTGGCAGTAGTTCGGCGAGCACAAGTGTGAACCGCCCTTGATCACCTTCCGGGGAATGTTGATCTCCGGCTGACCAGGGTCGTAGCTGCCTTCCACGCATCCGCCGCGCGGATTCATCGGGATACAGCAAGCCTTGGGCGCATCGCCCTCATGCCTTGGCGCGTACCAGTCGGTCGTCCACTCCCAGACATTGCCGATCATGTCGTGCAGGCCGTAGCCGTTGGGCGGGAACGCGGTCACCGGCGAGGTGCGCTCGTAGCCGTCCAGGGCGAGATTCTCGTGCGGGAAGGCGCCTTGCCAGGTATTGGCCATGTGCCGGCCGCCCGGCGTGAGCTTGTCGCCCCAGGCGAATTCGGCCCCGTCGAGACCGCCGCGCGCGGCGTATTCCCATTCAGCCTCGGTCGGAAGGACCTTGCCGGCCCAGGCTGCGTAGGCATCAGCGTCGGCGTAGGCGACGTGCACCACCGGGTGATCGTCAAGGCCGGCGATCGAGGAGCCCGGCCCGTAGGGCCGCCGCCAATGCACGCCGAATCTAAAGCGCCACCACGCGCTCCAATCGTGCAGTTCGACCGCGCCCCTGGGCGGCTTGAACACGAGCGAGCCGGGCTTCAGCATGTGCGGCAACGCGCCGGGGTAGTCCTTCGGGTCGGGCCGGCGCTCGGCCATCGTCACGTAGCCGGTGGCGCGCACGAAGGTCCGGAAATCGGCATTGGTGACCGGCGTGCGGTCGATCCAGAAGCCGTCTATGCAGACTCGATGAACCGGGGCCTCTTCCGGATAGTGCCGGTCCGAACCCATCCGGAACGTCCCTCCAGGCACAAAGACCATGTCCGGCGAGGGATCTGACGACATGGCGAACCGGTGGAGGATGGGAACTCTCGGCATCGCGCGCGCCTCAACGCGGACCAACGAGAATGCCTGCTGAAGGCGTGAAGCAACGTATCAAGTCTGCGCACGGCAGCTTGACCGAATGGGACAGGGGATCGGTTTCGGCTCGGAAGCGCACTGTCCCATCCGGCTAGATCTGATGGAAGTTTCCCTGAGCCTGCGTGCCACGGTCCGCACCCGTAGGCCGAGATACCGGTTCTCCGGATACTCTTCGCTTCAGCCCCGATCGAAAGAGCCCCTTTCGACGGCCCGTTCAGGGGCGGCACAGGCCGATATGGGACGACTGTCTAGCCCGCTGGGGCGCCCAAAAGCCGCCGTTCAGATCTCGGCCCAATCCGGCGGGCTGCCTCGTGTTACGATAGCAGTTTCGGGTGCCGCGCTTGATCGGCGGAGAACGGGCGCGCCGTGCGGGTAAGCCGTGCGGCCCTTACGGAAAGGCGCTAAAGGCGCTCCATGTCAGACGCTCTGTTTTCGCCGGCCGTGGCGCGCAACGCCGGACCCATCGTCGAAGTCCTGAAGCGCGTCATGCCGCCCGACGGCCTCGTTCTCGAGATCGCAAGCGGGTCTGGTGAGCACGCCGTTCACTTCGCCAATGCGATGCCCGCGCTCGATTGGCAGCCCAGCGATCCAGACGAAGCGGCGCGCCGCAGCATCGGCGCCCATGCGCGGGCCTCGGGCCTGTCCAACATTCGTTCGCCGCTCGCGATCGATGCGGCCCGTCCGCCATGGCCGGTGGCGCGGGCCGATGCGCTCGTCGCGATCAACATGATCCATATCGCGCCCTGGGACGCCACCACCGGGTTGATGGCCGGCGCGGGCGCAACGCTTCCGGCGGGGGGCGTTCTCTATCTCTACGGTCCGTTCCGAGAGAATGGTGCCCACACCGCGCCGAGCAACACAGCGTTCGATGACAGCCTGCGAGCGAGGAACGCGTCCTGGGGTGTGCGTGACATCGAGGCCGTCGCGGCTGCCGCCGGGACGCAGGGGCTACACCTTTTCGAGCGCGTCGCGATGCCGGCCAACAATCTGAGCCTGATCTTCCGTAAGACAGGCCAATCCCCTGCGCCTGTCCGGGAGGCATCGCTTTGACCTCATCGACCTCGACCAGCGCGGTCGTGATCGGCGCTTCCGGCGGCATCGGCCAAGCCCTGGTCTCCCGACTCGCCGCAAGTGAGGCCTATGCGCCGATCTTCGCGCTCTCCCGCTCGCAGCCGTCAGTCCCGCGCGGCGTCCGCACCCACCCGATCGACCTGGGCGACGAGGCGTCGATCGCCGCGGCCGCGGCCAAGGTCGGTGAGGCCGGATCAGCCGGTCTGATCATCGTCGCGACCGGCATCCTTCATCAGGAGGGCGTCTTGCCCGAGAAGGCGCTCAAGGCGCTCGATCCCGCCGCCATGGCCACCGTCCTTTCGATCAACACGATCGGCCCTGCGCTCGTCGCCAAGCATTTCGTGCCGTTGCTGGCGCGGGAGGGACGGTGCGTGTTCGCGGCGTTGTCGGCGCGGGTCGGATCCATCGAAGATAATCGGCTCGGTGGCTGGTACGCCTATCGCGCCTCGAAGGCGGCTTTGAACCAGATCCTACGGACCCTCTCGATCGAGGTGGCCCGCAGCCGACCGGACGCAATCGTCGTCGGCCTGCATCCGGGCACAGTCGCCTCCAACCTGTCGCGGCCCTTCCGGCCCGACCCGAGTGCCGAGGGTGTCTTTCAGCCCGATGAGAGTGCGGCTCATCTCCTGCGCGTGCTCGGCGACCTCGAAGTGAAGGATACCGGAGGCGTCTTCGCCTGGGACGGCACGCGTATCCCAGCCTAGGCGCGGCACCCGCTGACGCGCGTCATACGGTTTATGCCGGGGTGATAGCAGACGCCGAAGTCTGGTCTTCGTGTTGCCAGCATATTCGCCTCCAGAATGTGCCCCTTTCGGTTTTGTGACGCGAAGTCCTTCGTACCCTGAAGCGGCCGGGGCCCCTCGGTTGTCGTCGGCACTGTCTCGTCGGGGGACATCGACGCTGGCTCGGGCCGTGGGTCGGACCTGCAAGCCTTGCCTGTGTGCGGCCTGTCCGGCTCAGGGCGTCGGAAACCAGTTTCCGTGGAAACATGGCGGGATCCGATGCCCGAGCCGGACAATCGCCAAGGGGGGCGCCTCGAACGAGCGAGCATCGAGGATCGCAAAGTCCGTCGTTTCATGCGCCGTGTCGATCACGAAGCCCATCAGCCAGCCTTCGTCCTCACCAGCACCTTCGCTTGCAGGCACGAACACGAACTCGCCCGGGACGTGATGCTCGCCGAACGGGTGCACGCGGCGCTCACCCTTCTCAAGATCATGCTTGTAGAGCGTCGTCGCGCCGGCAAGCTGCGGATTGCCGTCCGCGGGTACGGACACCGTGTAGGCGTATCGATATCTCTGCCCGAAGCGGCGCTCGTCGATGCGGGGAAACTCCTGCGCGGCCTGGTCGATCACGCGACGCTCGACGCGTTGCGTCGTGGGGTCCAGGGTCCAGCGCTCAAGCCGACCCAGCGTGTCGAGTTCGCCGCCCTCCGAGGTGAACATCGTCGGATAGGCGATCACGTCGAGGATCACGCGCCCATCCTCACCGTCGAAGGCGTTGACGGCATGGAAGACGAAGCACGGCTCGACGTCGCACCACACGATGTCGGTGGCGCGCCCGTGACGAGGAAGCAGCCCGACCCGGGCGTGGTGAGCGCTGTTCCAGCGAAACGGGAAGCGGTGGCCGGCGAGCACGGCCCGCATCGAGAAGGTGACGGGAAGGTCGAGCACGATCACGAAGCGTGCCGTGATCGCGCAGTCGTGGACGCAGGGACCGTGCTGGACCGCGATCGGTACGTCGCGGACCACCTTGCCGGCCGCCGAGACGACGACGTGGCGGATGGCGTCCCAGACACGCCCGTCATAGGCGATCGCGTGGGTCTCGCCAGTGATCGGATCGCGGTGCGGATGCCCCGTGAAGGATCCGGCGAGCGTGCCCTCGAACGGATTGTAGCGTTGCGTCTCCAGGGTGTCGGAGAGTTCGACAGGGAAGCTGCCTGCTTCGACGACCGCGAAGGCGCGGCCCCCGATATCGACGACGTTGGTGTTTACGGTGTCGTTTGCGCCCCGACGCGGGCCGGGTGCGGCGGGCCGACCGAGGGCGGCGGCGGCCGTGCGCGAGCCGATCCACCGATTGCGGTACCACAAGGCTTTGCCATCCTTGATGGCGAGACCGTGCACCATGCCGTCGCCGAGAAACCAGTTGTGACCGCCCGACGCGGGCCGCACGGGGTTCGCGCCCATCTTGAGGTACCGACCGTCGAGCTGGGTCGGTATCGAGCCGATCACGGCGAGGTCCTGCAGCGTCAGCTCCTCCCGCATCGGCTCGTGGATGCCGATCACGAAGGGGTTCGGGGTCTTTGGCAGCCGCGCCCGGTTGTAGGCAGCCACCAGTTCGACGCCGCCTTCGAGGACAGCGCGGACGGCGGATCGAATGGGATTTGGCATCGGGAGCTATCCCTTGGGTGCGTCATGGGCAGAGATGCCCTCATGTCGAGGGCGACCCGGCTCCGACGATGCGGAGCGGGCAAGTCTGCGACCTCCGGCCTACCGGACCAGGACGACGGCTTTCCGCTCGTGGGACGGATGGTCGATCTGGGCGACGATGTACCCTGCCACGTCGGCTCGAGAGATCAGGCCGTTTCGCCAGGACGCGGGCTCGGTCAGGACCTTGTAGCGGCCTGTCGCGGCGCCGGGCGTCAGGACGCCGGGCCTGACGAGCGTCCAATCGAGGCTGCTCCTGCGGATGCGCATCTCCTGCGCGTCCTTGTCGTCGTAGGCGCGTCCGAACACCAAACGGAATGGCAGTTGCTGGAGAAGTCCGATCGCATCCCGGCTGTCGCCCGCACCGAAACCGGTGACGGCGATCAGCCGTTTCACCCCGGCGGTCTCCATTGCGGGCACGAGAAGGTTGGTCGCTTCCGAGAACAAGCGGACGGGCCTGATGAGATCCCTGGTCGGTACGCCCAGCGCCTGCACGACGACATCCATGCCATCGAGGGCGGCGGCGACATCGGCCGCATTCACCGCGTCGCCCGTAAACCGTTCCAAGCTCGGATCCGACAGACCGATGCCGGCTGCGGACCGCGCGAAGGCGCGCACACGGTGCCCGGCCGCCAGAGCCGCCTTTGTGGTCTCCAACCCGATGCCCTTGCTGGCGCCTATGACGAGAACATGTGCCATGCTTGGTTCCTCACCACCGTGGTGTTCGACAAGACCGCATGGCGGGAAGCCGCGCTATGTGGCCCCTTGACCGGGGCCTGTCGGGTCTGAGTGGCCCGAAGGGGGATCGCGCTTTTTCACAAGCCTTTGGCAACGATCGTGGGCGGCCGAACCAGACCGAGAGTATGACGCCATGAGCGGGATCAAGTTCTGGAGCCGCGTTGCCGCAATGAGGTGGGCGTCGACGCGATCGAGACGCTCATCAGTCTCCGTGCAAGGGATCTCGGCGGCTTCGAAATTCGACGCGCCGTGCCGGCACCGGATCGCCGCACGGTCCCGCCATGCAGGGTCTTCCACCAAGCCGGCCCCGCCGCACGTCTGACGGGCCAGGGTATCGATGTCTGGCCGCATCCGCAGATCGGTCTCGCCACCGTGACCGGCCTCTGCCGCGGCGACGTCCATCGCCGGACCCGCCCCGGGGCCGATCGAGTCATCCGTCCGGGCGCATTGGACTGGATGGTCGCGGGCCGCCGAGTCGCCCATTCGGAGCGCATTACGGCGACGGCGCGCGGCGGGCCGAACAGCCTGTTCCGGATCCAGACTGGGTTCGCTCTGCCGGAGAGCCACGAGGACGCGGCGTCGACCTTCGCGGATCACGGTGACGGGTCGCGATCTCCGATCGGGATGCACGCGCAGAACCGACTTTTCATCCCGCGCTGTCGACAACAAAAAATGAATTATTTCGCTTGCCATATGATCCTGGCACACAGAATAATGCATGCCGCCAAGTCAATCTCGGAACCCGCGAGATGGTTCCGGCACGGGCAAGCAACCCGCCGACGTGCACGCCAATACTACAGCACGTCGCCGAATGTCAGCGCAGGGACGAGGGAGGAAGCTCATGGCCATGCCAGATGCCGTGCCGGGTACGGCAACGCCCAATACCAATCGATGGCTACAAATTGTGCTTGGCGTGATCTGCATGGTTGCAGCGGCCAACATCCAGTATGCCTGGACGCTGTTCGTCCCCGAGATCCAGAAGACCTTCAACTGGGACCGCGCCGCGATCCAGGTCGCCTTCACGATCTTCGTCGTCGTCCAGACCTGGCTGACCCCGATCGAGGGGTACTTCATCGACAAGTACGGTCCCAGCCGCGTCGTCATGTTCGGCGGTCTGATGACGGGCCTGGCCTGGGTCATCAACTCCTACGCCACGAGCTTGAGCGGCTTCTATCTCGGCTCCGTGGCCGGCGGTATCGGCGTCGGCTGCGTCTACGCCACCTGCGTCAACAACGCGCTCAAGTGGTTCCCCGACAAGCGCGGCCTGGCGGTCGGCCTCACGGCGGGCGGCTACGGCGCCGGCTCCGCACTCACCATCCTGCCGATCGCCAAGATGATCGACGGCGGCAATTACGCCCAGGCCTTCTTCATCTTCGGTCTGATCCAGGGCGCGATCATCATGGCCGCCGCCATCGCCATGCGCGCGCCACTCAAGAACCAGGTGCCATTCTCCACTAAGGTCCTTCAGTCGCGGCGCGACTACACGCTGGCCGAGGCGCTGCGCACCCCCGTCTTCTATGTGATGCTGCTGATGTTCACCTGCACGGTGACGGGCGGCCTGATGGCGGTGGCCCAGCTCGGCGTGATCGCGCAGGATCTCGGGGTGAAGAACTTCCAGGTCAACCTGTACTTCTTTGCCATGGCGGCGCTGCCCTTTGCGCTGATGCTCGACCGGATCATGAACGGCATCTCGCGCCCGCTCTTCGGCTTCATCTCGGACCGGATCGGACGGGAGAAGACCATGTTCATCGCGTTCGCGATGGAGGGTATCGGCATCGTGGCACTGGGCTATTTCGGTTCCAATCCGTGGGCCTTCGTCATCCTGTCCGGGGTGGTGTTCCTGGCCTGGGGCGAGGTCTACTCGCTGTTCAGCGCCACCGCTGCCGACACGTTCGGCTCCAAGCACATCGGCAAAATCTACGGCGTGCTCTACTGCGCCAAAGGCTTCGCGGCGCTGTTCGTGCCGGTGGGCAACCTGATCATGCAGGCGACCGGCACCTGGGCCACGGTCCTGTACACGGTGGCGAGCATGGACCTGATCGCCGCCTTGCTGGCGATCGCGGTGCTGCGGCCGATGCTCAAGCAGCACCACAAGGCAAACAACGACGCGGCGGCTCCCAAGCTGGCGCTGGCTCACGCCTGAGCGTCGGGCTCGGCCGCGGCGCGGCCCGGCGAAAGCCTCAAGGCCCCGGCTCCGGAATTCCGGAGCCGGGGTCGTGCTGACCGGCCAAGTTGCGGCACCCGCATGCCTATCGCATCTCCAGGACGCATCCACGTCGCAGACAGCCTGGAACACTCGGGCCTCCAGCCACCATCGGGTCAGGCACCGCTTTCCAGGCCCCCGTTTTCAAGCGGCCTCCCAGGTGCGCTCCGGCGCGTTCCTCGGATTTGATGCCAAGATCGATTTTTCGGCGCTCTCGGAGCTCGACTGTGCTGCAGCCACCTGAGACCTCTTTGGGTCTAATCTCGATCGGACAGACTGTGAGCCTGCGTGAGCAGGCCTACGACCGCATCAAGCGATCGATCCTCGCGATGGATCTCTACGACGGATCGGCACAGATCCGGCTGAACGAACACCAGATTGCGCAAGATCTCGGCATCAGCCGAACGCCAGTCCGAGAAGCCCTGACGCTTCTGGAACGGGAGGGCTTCGTAAGCACGGTGCCACGCCGCGGACTCTTCGTGACGCGCAAGACCAAGCGCGAAGTCATCGAGATGATCAGGGTCTGGGCCGCGCTGGAGGGCTCGGCAGCTCATGCCGCCGCCACGCACGCCACGGACGCCGATCTCCGCGACCTGAGCAAAGTCTTCCAGGATTTCGATCCCTCGGCATTGCCTGTTCATTTGACCGCTTATGAGGAAGCCAACCTCGATTTTCACCAGATGATCATCCGTCTCGGCGGCTGTGGATTGATGGTCGAGATGACGACCAACCTGTTCATCCACATGCGGGCGGTTCGATCGGCCTTCCTCCATCGGTCGGGGCGGTATGAAGTCTCGATGCGCGAGCATGCCGCCATCATCACCGCGTTGCAGGAACGCGACGCCGATCAGGCTGCGGTCCTCGTTCGCGATCATGCACTTGGTTTGATCGCCCACGTCGAAGCACATTGGGCGTGGCCAGAAGAATAAGGGACATCTCTGACGGAGGATCGACCCATGCTACCGTCCGTTCAGACCACCGACCTGCTCGGCCTCGGCTTCCTGATCATCGGACTCGTCGGAGCGGGCGTTGCCAGCGCAAGCCGGTCGCCGCGTTTTGCAGAAGAGCCGCGTGAGGAACTCGCGGGCGGAGCGGTGCTTGTGGCGATCCTCGGCCTCGCCTTCGTGCTCGCCGAATGACAGACACAGCGCAAGCAGGATCGGCCTCTTCGCGTGCGGCAGCGAACCAGCCCAGTGCCTCCGACGGTCGATCGGTCTGCTCCCGATACGTCTGAAGGGCCTTCCGGCGTCTGCGGAGTGAGATGTCCGTCACACCGCTTCCGGGACAGACATGCCCTAAAGCGGACGGCGTCTCCGCGCCTGAGTTCAAGCCAACGCTGCTTCGTCGGGGATAGACGTGAAAGACCAGGATTGAGGCGGCTTCCGTGCACGGGCAGCCTCCCGTCCGTTGACGCCCCGGGCGTTCGCTGAGGCGGTCACGCAGGTGGGCGGAGCAATCCCGGAGCCTCACCTGCCGGCCGAATCGAATTCCGGGACATCCTCAAGCGAGGCCGCGTGACGCGGCCCGTCATGACTCAGGCCAGTGTCGGGACCGGGCCGGTGAAACCCGCGGCCGGCTTGTCGCCGTCGAAGTGATTGGCGAGCGCGACAACGACTGCGAAGTTGGCGATGGCGGCAACGGGGAGGAGAGCGAGAGCGGCGAGCAGGGTCATCGGCGGCGTCCTGTTGTGCGGTGCGCAAGAAGCGATATCGCACTGCACGCCTTGCCTGGTATGCCACATACCTCAAGCCCGATATGCAGAGATTGCATGAGCAGATCGGGATGAGGGGCGTCTGCCGAGTGCCGTCATGCGAAGCGTCAAGTCGGGGTGACGCTAGGGTCCGGACGCGATCAGCACCAGAACGCGACGACGGCGGCCAGAGCGAGGGCTGAGGCGTGGTTGCGGGCGAGCTTGTCGTAGCGCGTGGCGATGCGAGGGAGGTTTTTGAGGCGGTTGAACATCGCCTCGATGCGCCAAGGCTCCCGACAGCGGGGCTTGTCATGGTGGATCCGACGCTTGCGACCGCGTTTGCCCGGGATAACTGGGGCGACCCCGCTGTTGCGGAGGCCGGTGCGCAGCCAGTCGGCATCGTAGCCCTTGTCAGCGCTCAAACGGCGGATCCGGCCCGGCCCCTCGGCCAGCACCGCTGGGCCAGTCGTCACGTCGCTGGCGATGCCCGGCGTCAGCAGGAGGATGGCGGGCCGGCCGAGGACATCGGTGAGGGTGTGGATCTCGGTCGTTTGACCACCGCGCGACGGGCCGATGGCCTGCGCCCTTGCCCCCCCCTTTCCCGCCCTGGGCGGACCGGTGAGCCCGGACGTAGCTGCTGTCGAGAGCGGCCGGATCGCCAGCCCACCCGGCCTTGGCCAGCGCGGTCAGCATCGCCTTCCAGAAGCCGCGCCGCGACCAGCGGTTACAGCAGTTGTAGACCGTGGTGCGCGGGCCATACGCGGTCGGGCCGTCGCGCCAGCGGCAGCCTCACGTCAGGACATGCAGGATGCCCGAGATGATCTGCCGGTCGTCTTTCCGCTCAGGTCCGGGCTGGTCCCTGGGCATGAACGGCTCGATCACCGCCCACTGCTCATCCGAGAAACAGAACAGGTTCGCCATCGGCACCTCCAGGCCGCAAACGGCCGCCTGGAATAATAAACCGCCAAACCGTAGCAATGGCTTGGTTCGGTTCACGCCCTAAGGCAACGACCTAGAGTAGCGCCAGCCGGCCGCCGTGCACAACATCGCCCTCTCACGAAGCTCTGAACCGGCCTCGGTGTCGCCTTGTCGTAAGTTCATCGCGAGGCACCCACTCGCCATGTCGTGCGATCAAGTTGGCGACGGAAGCTCGGCGGCTTCGAAACGTCGCGCGCTCCGTCCGATGGCGCTAGCCGCGGCAGACCTCCTGACTGTTGATCCGCTGTGCCGCCTTCAGCCAGGGCGGCCCAGCAGTGTTCGTTGATCAGCGTCAGGCTCGTCGGCTCTGCCCGTCGTGCGTCTGCACGAGCCGGAGATGGGCGCGCCAGCGACCAATTCGAAGTTCCAGACATGGTCGCTACAGAGCGGCCGCAGGCGCGTACACGAGCCGTCGTTGAGCCACAGTCGGCTGTGCGGCCTGTGCTTTTGGGGACCTTAAGCGCCTCGCGACGCGTGGGTAACGCTGGCTCCGATCCTTGCCGGCCTGCCAGCGATCTGCTTGCAGTAGCGCCGTGACGCGGCGGGGTAGCCGTAGCGTCCAACCCACCTGCGTGCGGGCCACCAAATCGAGTCACCGCCGGATGGGCAGATTCGCTCTCAGATGTTCAGGGGAGGGCACCACGTTTTCTCGCGACGAAAGCGCCCTGCCCTGCTGCTTCGATGGGTGACCGCATCAAAATTGTCCTCTGGGAGTAATCATGATTTAAAGTATATAATCGATTGCTCGACGCTATATCGACAAACATAAAGCAAATTCTATAATATTTTTATGCAAATATACAGAATTAATAGCCGGTATCCTAGATTTTATTCGGATTCGCCCTTTCTTATCTGTTATTCTTTCAATCCGATGCTGAGTCTGCTGTCCATCAAGTGAGTCGCTCGGCCACCTCCCGTGCCCTGCTCCCCACCTGGTCGTGTATCTCCACCGCCAATTGAAAGGGCGTGCTGCCCTGCCGGCCGACAGTCGCGATGAGCTCTGGCGCATGGTTGTGGCTGAGAGCGGCTAGATGTTCGGTCTGCCAGAAGGCGGACGGCCTCTATCGACCGAGGCCGTGTGAGAACGCGGATCCCCAGGGTTTGGGAGATGCTCGGAGTAGCCTCCCGGAGCGCGGTGGCGGGCCTCAGGTTCAGATCGCCGCCATCAGCGGACGGACCCAAAAGATCTGGATCATCCGCTTCATGGTGTAGGCCAGAACCTGCAAGCTCATTCCCGCCCTGACCTTCGCTAGGATCCAGGCCAGGAAGTGCGCTGATCCCATCCAGATCTTTAGTGTTCCGAACGGGCGCTCAGTAATAACTCCGGGACGCCGTCCAAATTGCAGTCTAATTGGGGAATAATTTCTAAAAATTGTACACCAAGCTTCCCTTGGCAGCGTGGTCCTGGGCGCGTGCCCCAATCTGCCCGGTGTAGGACAGCCCGGCGCTCAGGCCCGGCGCGAGCATCAGCCCGAGCCCGACCTCGCTCACCAGCACGTCCCGGTCGAGCGGCAGACCCCGGCTCGCGAACCGCGCCCCGGTCCCCCGGAAGGCCAGCGGCACACTCGGCGCCAAGTCGCCGAACGACCGCCGGAAGGCGATCATCCCATGCACGAACGCCAGAGCAGGAACGTCGCGGTCCAGTGGCGCTTGCATCCGCAAGCCCATGATGGCGCTCGGCACCGTGTGTTCCTGCCCGAAGCCGGTCAGCGTGGCCGCTCCGCCCCGCTCTGCGAACCGCTCGCGGGTGACCGAGACCACCGTCCCGCCCGCGAACGGCTCCAGCTCAACCGCCGCGCTCAGGCCGATCCGATAGCCCGCCTCGCCGAAGCCCTGCACGCTATGCCCGCCCAGCCGCGCCGTGGCGCTGTCCGACAGACCCGGGAATGCGACCACGCGCCGGAGCTGGGCCGGATCGTCCGCCGCCAGCGCCCCGAACCGCAGTATGGCCGATCCCGCCTCCAGGCTGCCGTAGACGCCCCCGAACGTGCTCGTGAGCGCGCCAGCCTGGACCTGGGCCGGGCTGGCAAAGCCAGACTCCAGGCTGCCGCCGACCGCGCCCATGCGCAGGGCGCCAAGCGACGTGCCGACCCGCGCGTCCAGGCCCAGCAGGAAGCCGGCGCTGTGGCGAGACAGCCCGGCGGCGTTGCCATCCGCGCGCACGCGCCCGACGCTGCCGAGCCCCTGTCCCCACAGGCTCACGGCCGGCTCCGACCCATCGCCCGGCCGCGCCCCCGGAGCCGCGTCCCAGCGCAGACGGTCGAGCACCGCCTCGCGCAGAAGGCCGGCATTGGCGAACACGGTCGTGGCGAGGGTGGCATGCCCGTCCCCCGAAAGCGCGCCGAACGCTGACTGCGCCTGACGCGCCGAGAGCATCGCCACGGCGTCGTAGAGCGGCGAACCGACCGCGCCCGCCTGTGCGGCCGCAGCCGCCGCGCGCTGGTTGCGCGTCTGCGCCACCGCGGCGAAGTCGAGGTCGTTGCGCGCCAGCGTCAGCGTCACCGCGTCGGAGGCGTATCCCAGGAACGGGGTCAGGAAGGCGAAGTTGCTGCTCACCCCGGCAAACCGACCCTGCACGCCGGCCGCCGCGGTCAGGATGGTGTAGCGCGTACGCGGCGCATATTGGCCGGTGCCGGCAACCGCATGGACGGTGGCGCCCGTCACCGTGGCGCTGCCGCCGACGTCGACCCGGTCGGCGCGGCCGTCCGCGATGGCATCGACCCGGTAGAGCGCCCCCGGCGCCAGGACGAGGCTGCCGGCCACGCTGATCCGGCCCAGCGCCCCCGCGCCGATGCCCGGGGCGAGCGTCGCGCCGGTGCCGAGGCTCAGGCTGCCAAACCGGGCCTCGCCTGTGAGGAGGCTGCCGGGCCCGATCGCGAGGGTGGCGTTGGGCAGCGCCCCGGTGACGGCGAGTTCGCCGCCGAGCACGCGGACCGGCCCGGACAGGGTGCTGAGCCCCGACAGCGTCAGGGTGCCGGGCCCGACCTTGGTCAGGCTGGTCTGCGTGGCGCCGTCGACGATCCGGCCGGCATAGAGGGTGGAGGCGCCGTCGCCGCCGACGGTGAGCTGACCGTTGCCCAGCACGGCTTCGGGCGTTGAGCCGGCCAGCGAGCCGACCGCGAGGTCGGTGCGGCCGAGGTCGAGGCTGCCGTCGTTGGTGAGCCGGGTGATGCCGGTGGTCGGTCCGGTGAGCGCGAACGTGGCGCCGGGGGCGTTGCTCACAGCGCCCGCGAGCACGCCCGAGGCCTGGACGATGCCGGTATTGGCCAGCCCACCCGTGAGGGTGCCGGAATTGATCAGGGTGCCGGCATTGGCGAAGGGCGCGGAGACCGTGGTGAAGGTGCCGGTGTTGACGAGCGTGGCGCCGGCGGCGTTGACGGCGTCGGCGGTGAAGCTGCCGGCGTTGACGAGGCGGCCGGTGTTGAGCAGGTCGTCGACGACGCTGGCATTCTGCGCCACGGTGAGCAGGCCGGCATTGGCGATGCCGCCGGCCAGGAATCGGCCGCCGTCGGCGACCGTGACGGTGCCGACGTTGGTGAGCAGCCCGCTGAGGCTGTAGGCGCCGGTGACCGCCAGGGTCGCGCCCGCGGCGTTGGCGAACGTGCTGTCGCTGGCCACCGCCCCGGTGACGGCGAGGGTGCCGGCCCCGTTGCGGATGGCGCCGTCGATCCGGCCGGCGGAGGCCGTGACGGTACCCGTGTTGATCAGCCCGCCCGCGATCGTGCCGGCAGTGGCGAGCATACCGCTGTTCGACACGCCGCCCGCGATGGCGCCGCTGTTCTGGGTCCAGCCGGCATTGGCGAGGCCGCCGGAGATCGCCCCGTTCGTCGCGAGGTTGCCGCTGTTCGACACACCGCCCGTGATGGTGCCGCTGTTGGCTGCCTGACCGGCATTGGCGAGGCCGCCGGCGATGGTTCCGTTATTCGTGAGCGTGCCGGTGTTCGCGACCGCGCCGGTGATCGTCCCCCCATTCGTGAGGCTGCCGGCATTGCCGAGGCCGGCGGCGGCCGTGAGGCTCGCGGTCCGCGCGACCGCGACCGTACCGGCGTTGGTGAGGGGCCCGCTGAGGCTGTAGGCGCCGGTGACCGCGAGCGTTGCGCCTGCGGCGTTGGTGAAGGTGCTGTCGCCGGCCACCGCGCCGGTGACGGCGAGGGTGCCGGCCTCGTTGCGGATGGCGCCGTCGATCCGGCCGGCGCTGGCCGTGACGGTGCCGGTGTTGGTCAGCCCGCCCGCGATCGTGCCGGAGGTGGCGAGCGTACCGCTGTTCGACACGCCGCCCGTGACGGCGCCGCTGTTCTGGGTCCAGCCGGCATTGATGAGGCTGCCGGCGATGGTTCCGCTGGTCGTGAGCCAGCCGGTGTTTGCGACACCTCCGGTGATCGTCCCGCCATTCGTGAGGCTGCCGGCATTGCCGAGGCCGGCGGACGCCGTGAGGCTGGCGGCCCGGGCGACCGCGACCGTGCCGTCGTTGGTGAGCGGCCCGGCGAGGCTGTAGGCGCCGGTGACCGCCAGCGTCGCACCGGCGGCGTTAGCGAAGGTTCCGTCGCTGGCCACAGTTCCGGTGACGGCGAGGGTCCCGGCGTCGTTGCGGATGGCGCCGTCGATCCGGCCGGCGCTGGCCAGCACCGTGCCGGTGTTGGTCAGCCCGCCCGCCACCGTGCCGGAGGTGGTCAGGCTGCCGATATTGGCGACGCCGCCCGTGATGGCGCCGCTATTGAACGCCGTGCCGGCATTGGTGAGCCCGCCCACCAGGGTTCCGGCGTTGACCAGGACGGTGTCGGGCCGGCTGACGAGTGGGGCGAGGAGACGGGCGGTCGCGGAGAGGTTGAGGGTGCCGGCCGCGATAGTGGTGCCGCCGGTGTAAGTGCTGGCGCCAATCAGCGTCAGGGTTCCGGCGCCGGCCTTGGTCAGGCCGCCGGTTCCGTCGAGGGTGCCGGCGAAGGTGGTGGAGGTGCCGTCCGCTCCGGCGGTGAGGCGGGCGTTGCCGAGCGAGACGCGGCCCTGTCCGGCGAGGGATCCGATGGTCTCGCTGTCGGCGAGCGCCAGGGTGGCCCCCGCCGCGATGGTGACGGCGCTGCGGTCGCCGATGGCCTGCCCGCCGCGGGCGAGCAAGGTGCCTTCCGCGAGGGTGGTGGCGCCGGTGTAGGTGTTGGTGCCTGCCAGGGCGAGGGTCCCGGGTCCGAGCTTGGTCAGGCCGCCGGATCCGGAGAGGGCCTGTGCGAGGGTGACGGTGTTGGCGGGATCGGCGATGTCGAGGCCGCCGCCGTTCCGGCTCCAGGTGATCGGGCGGGTCGTGGAGGAGAAGGCGGTTCCGGTGATCTGGAGGGTTCCGCCGTCGAAGGCGAGCGAACCGGTGGCGGCGCCGAGGTTGGCGTCGCGCGCCACCGAGAGGGTGCCGCCCGCGAGCACGACACCGCCCGAGAAGGTGTTCGTGCCGGAGAGCGTCAGCGTGCCCAGCCCGAGCTTGAACAAGGTCCCCGGACCGGACAAGACGTTCGACACCGTCAGGGTCTGCGCCGGATCGACTGCCAGACCCGAGGCACCCTCCAGGGTGAAGGGACGCGTGGTCGTGAAGCTCGCCGTCGCCTCCAGGGCGGCCCCGTCGCCGATCGTGACAGCCCCGTAGGCTTGGCCGAGATTCGCCTCCCGCGGTACCGAAACGGTGCCCGCCAGGATCTGCGTGCCGCCCGTATAGGTGTTGTCGGCCCGAAGGCTCAATCGGCCCAGGCCCGTCTTGGACAGGCCGCCATTGCCGGACACGACCGCATCCTCCGTCAGCGTCGCACCGGCGAGCACCCCGAGGGTACCGCCGTCGCGGAGGATGACGGGCCGCCCGAGCGCGAAGCTCCGGGTGGCGATCAACGCGCTCTTGTTCTCCAGCGTCACGGTGTTGCTGGGGGCGCCGAGCGCCTCCGTCTTGTCGACGGCGAGCCCGCCCTGCCAGACGAGGACCCTGCCGGTGAAGTCGCTCGTCCCGGTCAGGAGCTGAATGCCGGTCCCGTCCTTGATCAAGCCGCCAATGCCGGAGATGCGCCCGTCGAAGTGCGGCGCCATGCTCGCGTCAGTGACGTCGAGCACCAGCGGCGCCATCTCGGTCGTCAGCAGATGGGCCCTGGTGGCGCGGCCATGATCGTCGAGGTTCTTGAGGACGAGCGGCAGGAGCGGCCCGTTATCGTTCGGCTGATCGTCGCCATAGCCTGTCGCGGGAGGATTGGGCGCCACAACCCGATACTGCCGGAACGCATCGGAGCTCAGTTGCTGTTGGAGGGCTTGGCCGATCCTCAGCAGCGTCTGCTCCTGATAGGGATTGGCGTCGATGAGGATGTTCGCCGGCGCCCCACCCACCTGAAAGGGCACGTTGAGTTGGGGCGATGAGGAAGTCTGTTCCGTCGAGAAGGTAAATATGCCGAGGCCGTCGTTGGTGTCGTCGTCCGTGCCGAGGAAGCCGACCACCGCATCGACACCGAGTGCCTTGCGGACATTCGACATCAGCGTCGTCGAGATCCGGATCCAATTCGCATAGGCGCGATTGAATTCGTCGATGGAGGCGTAGGGGCCGACCTTATCCACGGCCAGACCAGCCAGGGCCATCTCGCCGCTATCGAGGTCCGGGTTCTTCTTGGCGAAGGCCACGAGGTCGTCGATCGTGCGGGCGAATACCTTCGGATCCACGTTCAGCCGCGAGAACTTGTCTCCGAGCAGCCGGACGAGAGCGCTCTTGTAATCGTCGGGCGATGAGACACGAGAGGCAAGGTAGCTCGAAATCGAAACGTAGGCATCATAGAAGTAGAATGGTGAGGCCCCGGTGGTCGCGGCTTCGACCCACCTGGCCCCGTTGTCGAAGGATTGCCGAAAATCGCTCAGAACTGCGGCCCTGGCGGCCGGATCGGTCGGAATCTGCACGGATGAATCGGCAAGCTTCACGAACTGGACGAGATCGTCGTCCGACATCGCCAGGACCGCCGTCTTCACCGCCGCGTCGACGCTGGCGCGATCGAGCGACACGACGGCGGCGTGCGCGGCCGTCAGCATCCCGCCGACGAGGGAATTGAACTGCGCGGGCCGCTGAGGATCCTCGGTGGGCGTCGCGCTGTAGACGCCGACCTTCAGGCCGGTCAGGTCACCGGTCAGGCCGGCATTGTAGTCGGCAGGCCGGACGAAGTCCTTGCTGCGCGTGTCGGTCGTGTCGAGCTTGACCATCCCGTTGAGGGCGGCGGCGAGGTCGTGGACGCTGTTGCCCATCGGGCCGGCGGTGTCGATTTGCCGGGAATAGGGCGCGATGCCGGTCGTGCTGATCAGGCCCGCCGTCGGCTTGAGTGCGTAGAGACCTTGCTGCTGCGCTGGATAGATGATCGAGTCGGAGGTTTGCGATCCGACGGTAAGCGGCGCGAAGCGCATGGCAGCCGCGATGCTCGGCCCGCTGCTGGATCCGGCCACCGCGATCGACGGATCGACCGGGCTGATCGTCTGACCGCCCGTGCTGCTTTGATTGTTGCTCGTCAGCCCGGCCCACTGGCCCATATTGGCCTTGCCCAGGATAAGCAGGCCCTGCTCCCGCATCCCGGTCACCAGCGTCGCCTCGGCGGCCGGACGGGATCCGATCAGGGCGGCCGAGCCCGCAGTGGTGCGCAGATCGTCGGCGGTGCCGATATTCATCTTGAGCAGAACCGGTACGCCGAAGAGCGGCGGCAGCGTCCGGCCCTGGCGCTGCGCCTCCATCCGCTGCGCATCCGCTTGGTCGGCGAGCGTCAGGATATCCGGATTGATCTGCTCGACGGAGCGCAGGGCCGGGCCTGCATGGTCGAGTTGCTGGATCTTGTACAGGTACTGCAACACGATCTCGCGCGACGTCGTCTCGCCCCGTTGCAGCATGCCGCCGAGGTCCAAGGCTGTTCGCCCGGTGAGGTCGACGCCGCCGTAATCGGGCAGCGGATTGCTCGAGAGGGTTCGCGTCAGGGAGACGGGGTCCGGCGGCTTCGGCAGCGAGGCGTCCGTGAGCCCGAGCCGCCCCACGAGACCGACGATGTCGGCTTCCGTCGCGGCGCGCGGGTCGAAGGTCACCAGCGGCCGGGCGGAGACCGACAAGGTGGCGATCTCTGCGTCGGTCTTGGGCTGGCCGGCGCGGATATAGGCAGCGCGGACGACGTCACGCAGGGCGAGCTGATTCTGGGGATCGCTCGCCTGTGCGGAGGCCGGCACGGTCAGCCACAGGGCGCCCAGGAGGGTTCCGGAAACGCGCAGTCGCCCCCGTGACGCGGGCAGGCCAAGGAACATGGTCGATCTCCGGAGCTGTGATCTGGACAAGGGACTTCGACGGGCCGGGGCGCGGCATCCGGGCCGCGGACGGACTCACCCGGGCCTCTGCCCTCAGTGACGGCACCCGCGCGCCGACCGGCACGGCGCGCCGGCGGGCGTGCCGCGATGGAGTCGCCGGAAAGCCCCGGACACGCAGGGCCGCGATTCCATCGACCGTGCCGCCTTCGACGGGCGAGAATGGCCATTCGGCGGGCGGGATCGCGAGACCGGCGCCGGCACGGTGTCGATCGGACGGACTGCGATGAGGCGGACGGCCGGACCGCGACCGAGCTTTGCCAGTAGGCACAGCGGGACCCGCGACCGGGCGTCCGGTGCGCGAGCGCCGTGCGACGGATCGGCCCATGGCCGGTCACTTGGCTTCTCCGTTCGAACCGGCCGCCCCAGAGATTTGAAGCGCGGTCGTCGACGTTCGTCTCACGCAGGCGAAACAGGTCCGTGGATCATCGAAGTCGCGACACGGCGAGTCGGCGATAAAATCTGCGGCGCTCATGCCGATAAGATAGAAAATAACTTTCCGATCTTTCAAGTGCCGTCATTATATACTGTATTATCTGTACATTTCCCCTCTATTGAAGGATGTGTAATTCGTCGTCCCGGAGTTCTGCCGCCGGTCGATTGCGGCAGATCCCAGCATTTCCTGATTTTGGCATGATAATTGCTTGCTACCATTGTCGAGCCATCGTGTGGACGGGGGCGCAAATCGCGTCGATCACGATCGTTTAGACGGGCATGTAACCGAATTGCCACAATTCGGCCGGCACATCCCGCGTGCGTGAGCGTCCGCTGCTGCCGGCAAGGAGGGGGCACACGCCGCGAGGCCTCCGCGGACGGCGGCCGGCTTCAGCGGCGACCAACCCACGATGGGGTCAGACGAGGCGTCGGCCCCATCCGCGCAAACTGACCGGAGCCCCTTCCGGGAACGCTGCCGTCGCGTCGAACTGCCGCCCATCTTGGCAGCAGGCGCCGCAGGCTAGAGCTCGGCCGGTCGTCGAGCGCGACGAGCGCGGCCTCCGACGGCGGGCCGAGAATACCCACCTTCCCACGGCACGTCCGGTCAAACCGCTCGGCCAGAGTCGCTCCGACATAGGATCGCCGGGCGTCGAAGGTGTGGCAGAAATACAGCGTACCGACCTGTTGATGTGACACTTCGATTTCGCCCTCGACGCAATTTCTGTGCCAATATGAAGAATGGTCGATGTAATCGATTAACCGGCACTCGATCAGCATTGAATTCGCTAGGAAATCAACATTACTCGGTCGCTGTTTATCTCATCAATATGAATTTTTTGAAATACATTACCGCCAGTTGCGACCCAAACGAAGGTAGATTTAGATTTTCCCCGCGCATGATAACGAGATCGAGATCAGATGACACCTGACGTCTGATCGAACATCTTCCGTTGATGCGATATTTTGAATCGCGGGCGGATTAAATGTACAAGAAAATCGAATTTCCAGCGTTCGTCATCGAAATGAGGCGTCTTCGGGATTCGGTTTTATCGGTCTCATGGGGCGCGAGCCTGGGCCTCGTGGCTCTGGGATGGTCCGGGCCGAACCTTTCCCTAGCGCAGAGCGCCGTCAGCACCGATCCGGCGTCGTGGCGCACGCCGGAATATCAGGCCGACTGGGGCCTGGGGGCGATGCGCGCCGCCGATGCCTATGCGGCCGGCTACACGGGTTTGGGCGTCACGGTCGGCGTGGTCGATTCGGGCATCTACACCGCCCACCCGGAATTCGCCGACGGCCGCGTGAAGCCGCTCACGATCACCGGCACCTTCGGATCGGACGGCTATTACTTCACGATTGGGTCCGGGGTGCCGGACGACCGGTCTCCGCAGCCGAGTTTCTTCGACAAGGGCGAGCCCTACACCGTTCCCGGCACCTACGATCCGGCCGTCAACGATCCGCACGGCACCCACGTGAGCGGGTCGATCGCGGCCTCCCGCAACGGCGTCGGCATGCACGGCGTGGCGTCCGACGCCACACTCTACGTTGCGAACACGCACACGACGGATGAAGGCATCTACGGGGCGAACGCCGACTACGCGTACTTCAAGAACGCCTATGGCAGTCTCGCGGCCGCCGGCGCCCGGGCGATCAACTCGTCCTGGGGCAGCCCCCCGCCAACGGACAACTACAACACGCTCCCTGGCTTACGCCAAGCCTACACGAAATTCGACGGCCAGCTCGGCTATGTCGATGCCTTGTCGGATGTCGCCAAGCAGTACGGCATCATCCAAGTCTTCGCTGCGGGAAACACCGGCTGGGACAATCCGAACGTGCGCTCGTCCCTGCCGTACTTCCGGCCGGACATCGAGAAGAACTGGCTTGCAATCGGCACGGCCGGACGCGGCGCAAACGGAAGCACAGCGCCCGAGGACGTCATCCTCGTCTCATATTCTAACCGCGCCGGCGCCGCCAAATATTGGTACGTCGTCGCTCCTGGCGACGAAATCAACAGTACGGCACCGACATACACGCGGAGCGCCGTCTGGAATGCCAATGAATGGAGTATCGATCCAAACAATCAGACCGGCTACACCACGATCGGCGGGACCTCGATGGCGGCGCCACACGCCACCGGTGCGCTGGCGGTCATCATGCAGCGCTATCCGTACATGTCCAACACGCAGACCCGCGACGTCCTGCTCACCACCGCCTATCACCGCAATGCCGTCGATGGCGTTCCCGACGCCAACCCCAATGCGCCCAACGCAGTCTGGGGCTGGGGCCTGATCGACCTCGACAAGGCCATGCGGGGGCCCGGCCAGTTCCTGGGGCCCGTCGCCGCGAACCTCCCCGCGGGCGTGAAGGACACGTGGTCCAACGACATCTCCGAGGACGCGCTGATCCAGCGCAAACGGGAGAACGACGCCGAGGCGGCCACATGGACGACCCGCAAGGCCACCCTCGCTTCCCGCCTTCAGCCCCCGGTCCTGACGGCCGGCCTGCCGGCAAGCCTGACTGCGCTGGACGGCGTCGTCAGCGCACTGCGCAACGGCAGCGAATCCGGGATCCTGAACGCTATCAAGGCCGCCAACAACGATCCCGTCGCTAACCAGGTCCTGGCGACGTTCGTCCGGTCCAACGGGTATGACAACGTCTGGCCCCTCACGAACCCGGCCTACGCCTCTGCCCGCAACGACATGGGCAACCTCCTGAGCGGCTATCTCTCGGGGCTGACGAGCGCCGATTACGACAGCACCATCGCTCAGATCGTCCGCGATTGGCAGAACGAGTCTCGGTTCGAGCCCATACGGATCGCCTCTTTCGCCGAAATCCCCACCCAGGGCAGCCTGATCAAGCTCGGGGATGGGACGCTGACGCTGAGCGGCACGAACACCTTCTCGGGCGGCGTCGTCCTGGCGGGCGGCACCCTCTCGGTCTCGCGCGACGTCAACCTCGGCGCCGCCACCGGTGCCCTCGCCTTCGACGGCGGAACCCTCCAGATCACCGGAACCGCCTTCACCTCCACCACCCGCCCGATCACCTGGGGCCGGAACGGCGGCGGCCTCGACATCGCCGATCCCGCCAACACCGTCACCCTCGCACAGGCCCTCTCCGGACCCGGCGGGCTCACCAAGGCCGGCCCCGGAACCCTCACCCTGGCGGGCACCAACACCTACACGGGCGCCACCAGCATCGCGGCCGGCACCCTGCTCGCCCGCAGCGGGCAGGCCATCGGCGACCTCAGCCGCGTCACCATCGCGCCCGGCGCGACCCTGGCGCTCGCCGACAGCGAGACCGTTGGATCCCTCGCCGGACAGGGGCGCGTCGCGCTCGGCACCGCCCGCCTCACCGCCGGCGGGGACGGCACCTCCACCACCTTCGCCGGCACCCTCCACGGAACCGGCGGCCTGACCAAGGCCGGCGCCGGAACCCTCACGCTGACCGGCGCCAGCACCTACACCGGCGGCACCACCATCGCGGCCGGCACCCTCAGCGCGATTAACGCCGCGGCGCTGGGCACCGGAGCGGCGACGGTCGCGGCGGCCGGGACCCTCGACGTGAACGACGTCACCCTCGCCAACACCCTGACGCTGACGGGCACCGGTGTGGGCGGCGTCGGCGCACTCACCGGCACCGGCACGGCCGGCGTCTCGGGGGCGATCACGCTAGCCGGCAATGGCACGCTCGGTGGCCGCGGCACCCTGACTCTCTCCGGCACCATCGACAACGGCGGCAACGGCTACGGTCTGTCGAAGGTCGGCACCGGCACCGCGATCCTCACGGCCGCCAACACCTATACGGGCACCACCACGATTTCTGGCGGCAGGCTAGCCCTGGCCGGGGCCGGTTCGATCAGCGCCTCCAGCGGCGTGGCGCTCGCCACGGGCGGCACCTTCGACATCGCCGGCCTGACCGGGACCAGCGCCACCATCGCCGGCCTCCTCGACACAGCCCCCGGCCAAGCCGGCACCGTCACCCTCGGCGCCAGCACGCTCACGATCGCCAACGCCAGCACCGGCTTCGGCGGCAGCATCACCGGCATCGGCGGCCTGACCCTTACGGCAGGCACCCAGACGCTGACCGGGACCAGCATCTACACCGGCCGTACCACGATCACCGGCGGTATGCTGTCGCTGGCCGGGGCTGGCTCGATCGCCGCCTCCAGCGGCGTGGCGCTGGCCACCGGCGCCAGCTTCGACATCTCTGGCCTGACCGGGACGGGCACCATGATCGCCGGCCTGGCCGACACGGCTGTCGGCCAGGCCGGCACCGTCACGCTCGGCACCAAGACGCTGTCCGTGGCAGATGCCGGTGGCAGCTTCAGCGGTACGATCACCGGCACCGGCGGCCTGAGCCTGACCGGCGGCCGGCAGATCCTGACTGGGCACAGCACCTACACGGGTACCACCACAGTGGCGGACGCCACGCTGGAGATTGACGGCGTGCTCAGCGCCTCCGAGGTGACGGTCCGGCGCGGGGGCACGCTGTCGGGCACGGGTAAGATCGGCGACCCTCTGATCGAGGCCGGCGGCCGGCTCGCCCCGGGCAGTGCCGCGGCGATCGGCACCCTGACGATCCACGGCCCGCTGACCTTCGCGCCGGGCGCGTTCTACACGGTTCGGATCACGCCCACGTCCAACGACCGCACCGACGTGACCGGGCCGGTGACGATCCAGGGCGGCAATGTGCAGGTGCTGGCGGGTTCGGGCACCTATACACCGATCCTGCGCTACACGCTGCTCACCGCGAGCGGCGGCATCACTGGCACGTTCACCAGCCTGCAGACCACGAGCAACCTCGCCTTCCTGACGCCGTCGCTGACCTACGAGGCCCACGGCATCACCCTCGGCTTCGCTCAGACGGCGCCATTCACCAGCGCGGCAACCACTCCGAACCAGGCCACAATCGCGGTTGCCCTCAACGGCACCGGGCCGACCGTCACCAGCACGCCGGTCACGGGCGGCAGCGCACCCCCCGCCGTGACGACGAGCGTCTCAGCCACGGGTACGGTCACCACCGCGGTGAGCGCCGGCGCCGGCACGACCACGGTGGTCTCGACCCCAGCCGCGCAGGTGACCACCGCGCTCCTGAACCAGACAGCCTCCGGCGCCGTGCAGGCGCTCAACAGCCTGTCGGGCGAAATCCAGGGCTCCGCCGTCTCCGTGCAGGCGCAGACCGCCCTCGCCGCGCAGGGCACCCTGCTCGAGCACCTGCGCTTCGGCGCTGGTCCGGCCGGCAGTTCCGGCCTGACTGGCGCCGCCGGCCAGCGCTTCGCCCCCGGCACCACCCTGCCGGCCGGCTACGCCGCCCTTACCCCGGACGAGCCTGCCACCGGCCTCGTGCCGGTGCGGCCGCTCGCGCCGCGCTACGGCGTCTGGGGGCAAGCCTTCGGGGTGTTCGGTTCGAGCGACGCCACCCGCAACACCGCTCGCCTCACCCGGGAGACTGGCGGCTTCCTACTCGGCGCCGAGGCCGGCCCGGGCGTGCTCGGCGACGGGCTGGGCGCCGACCTCGACGGCTGGCGCGTCGGCGTGGCGGGCGGCTCGGGCGTCACGCAGTTCGACATAAGCGCGCGCCAGTCGTCGGGTCGGATCGAGGGCAGCTTTGGCGGCGCCTATGCCAGCGGAGTGCTCGGACCCGTGCAGGTTCGCCTCGGCGCGCTGTATGGCCGGGACGCCCTCGACACCCGCCGGACCGTGCTGTTCCCGGGCTTCTCGCAGGCGATCAGCGGCCGGGCGGGCGGCAGCACACTGCAGGGCTTCGGCGAGGTCGGCTACCGGATCGGCGGGGTGGAGCGCTCTATCGAGCCATTCGTGGGGGTGGCCGCGCTGCGCCTGCGCCGGGACGGCTTCACCGAGACGGGGGGCTCGGCGGCACTGGCGGCGTTCGGGCGGACCGACCTCATCGAGACGGCCACAGCGGGCCTCCAGGCGCGGGCGGTTGTGGCGGACCTGTTCGGGGGCGCCGGCCCGCTGCTGGCGCAGGGTCTGATCGGCTACCGGCGTGCGTTCGGGCACGTGGCGCCGGCCGCTCTCCTGGCGTTCCGGGGCAGCTCGGCCTTCCGGACGGCCGGCGCGCCGCTGGCCCCGGACGCAGCCATGGTGACCGCAGGCCTCGACTGGGCGGTGGCGCCGGGAACAGTGATGGGATTGAGCTATGACGGTCAGATCGGGGCGCGGACGTGCGATCACGCCGTCAAGGGCAGCTTCTCGTACCGCTGGTAAGCGGGGTTAGAGCTGTTACGGACTGTTGCGAAGTCGGCGGCCCTGGATAGAAGCAGGACGCTGAAGGCGACGAGGTGCAATCCGGCCAAGGTGGCAGGTAGACGCTCGTAGTCGCTGGCCAAGCGGCGGAAGCGGGCCATCCAGGCGAAGGCGCGCTCGACGACCCATCTGCGTGGCAGCAGGACGAAGCCGCGCTTGGACTCGGATAGCTTCACGACCTCCAGGGCGATGCGGTGATCGGCTGCCGCCCTCGCCGCACGCTCGCCGATATAGCCCTGATCGACGTAGGCGAGATCCACGCTGTCACCGGTCGCCTCCTGCACGGCGTCGGCCAGCGCCGCTACATCAGCGCGGTCATCGGCATTGGCGGGCGTGCCGTGCACGCCATAGCGCACGACGTAGCGCAGCCCGTTGAACACTTCCCGCAGGCTGTGCTCGCGCTGGGTGGCGGTCTCGGGGAGCAGCGGCAGATAAGGAGCGACCAAGGCCCATTCTTCATCGCTGACATCGGACGGGTAGGCGCGGCGGGACTGCATCCCCCAGAAACTGGCGCAGCCGCAGGTCCGTAACAGCCTATAGGCCGTGCCAGTGTCACGGTGCGTGCCGCCGGACGTTCTGGCTGCCTATCCGGCCATCCGATACCGCATACATCAGATATCGAACAACATTATACCATCCGCAGGCAGTTTATGTCTGACTTTGTTAACATTATTGCCCAATACTCACTATAATACAGCTAGTCGATGCCACATAAAACTCAACATATTTCTCGTGGAAATTACCTTGTGCTGCGAAAAGTAAGACATTATTTCTTGTATATCCCATAAAACTTCAAGGCATCTGCCCCTTCCGTAAATGATAATCTCAGCATATCTGCCGTTTTAGGATGATAAGAGGACTGTTTTTCGGGGTCTTGGCAGGTGACAACAGACTTTGTTGCCACATATGCCAAAGATACCGGTCTCTTCAGCCTCGCGCTCATCTTCGGATTGGCCGGAGACGCGCTCGACGTCGATCGGGCGGCACGCGAGTATCTTTCGCCAGACCAGCTGAGCGGTTTCGACGATCTCATCCGCATTGCCCGCGCGAGCGGGTACAAGGCACGCCGGGGGCGATCGTCCATCAAACGCCTCTCGGCCCTCGCCCTGCCGGTCATCGCACGCGGACCTGACGGGCGGTTCTTCGTCATCGGACGCCGCACTGACACCGGCGTGTTCGTCGGCGAGGCTGGCGGCGGCCCCACCCCATGGACGCTCGCACAGCTAGCGTCCAACTGGACCGGTGAGGTCCTGTTTGCGGTCCGCCGCGCGCCCGCGAGTGCAGGCCCCACTCCGTTCGGGCTGGCGTGGTTCCTGCCGGCCATGCGCCGCTTCAGGAACGTTCTGGCCGAGGTGCTCGTCGTCTCGGTGTCATCCAGCTGCTGGCGCTGGTCGCCCCCCTGTTCACCCAGGTGGTGATCGACAAGGTCCTGGTTCATCGTGGCCTGACGACGTTGCAGGTCCTCGTAGTCGGTCTGCTCGCGGTGAACCTTGCCGAGGCCGCGCTCAGTTGGCTGCGCACCTACGTCTTCGCCCACACCACCAGCCGCATGGACGCGATCCTCGGCGCGCAGCTGTTTCGGCACCTCGTGGCGCTGCCCATCGGCTACTTCGAGAGCCGCCCGACCGGGCAGACGGTGGCGCGCGTGCGCGAGCTGGAGAACGTGCGCAACTTCGTCACCTCGTCGGCGCTCACCCTGGTCATCGACGTGGTGTTCGGGCTGGCCTTCCTGGCGGTGATGGCGTGGTACTCGGCCACGCTCACCCTCGTGGTCGCAGCCTCGATCCCGATCTACGCGACGATCTCCCTCGCCCTGACGCCCGTCCTGAAGGCGCGGGTGCAGGAGAAGTTCCAGCGCGGGGCGGCCAACCAGTCCATGCTGGTGGAGAGCCTGGGCGGCATCCAGACCCTCAAGGCCATGGCGGTCGAGCCGCAGGTCCGTACCCGCTACGAGGAGCAACTCGCCGGCTATATCGGTGCGGCCCTGCGCTGCGTGACCCTGGGCGCCGCGGGCTGCCAGCTCGTCGGGCTGACCGGCAAGGTGACGAGCGCGGCACTGCTGTGGTTCGGCGCACAGGCGGTGATCGGCGGGACGCTGACCATCGGCGAGTTCGTGGCCTTCAACATGCGGGCCGGGTAGATCAGCGGGCCGGTGCTGCGCCTCGCCCAGCTTTGGCAGGACTTCCAGCAGTTCCGGCTGTCCGTCGACCGGCTCGGCGACATCCTCAACACGCCGGTCGAACCCGGCTTTGACGGCGTCAAGCAGTGCCCGCCTCCGCTGCGGGGCCACATCCGCTTCGAGGGCGTGGGCTTCCGCTACCGGCCGGGCGGACCGGAGATCCTGCGCGGGCTCGACGTCGAAATCCAACCCGGCGAGGTGGTGGGCATCGTCGGCCGCTCGGGCTCGGGCAAGTCGACGCTGACCAAGCTGCTGCAGCGCCCGTACCTGCCCGAGCGCGGGCGGGTTCTGGTCGACGGCATCGATGTCGGGCTGCTCGACCCGTCCGGGCTACGCCGGCAGATCGGGGTGATGCTGCAGGAGAACGTGCTGTTCGCCCGCACCATCCGCGAGAACATCGCCCTGGCCGATCCGGGCGGATCACCGGCATTCGCCCCGGGCAGGGAAGCTCAGATGCGCTGGGTGATCAGCTCAGCACGCCCTGTGGGCATGTCATGCCGTATTTATGCGCAACCGGCGTGCGCTCTGCAAATGAAATACCCGTCCAATTTTTCCGAAGGTATTGGGATAAGGGACCTTTCGAAATTCTTCGACGCAGAACAATCTGTGTCTTCTTTGGGCAAAGGCCGCGCCCTACACGATGGCGGGCTGGCCGCGCCGGTGCTCGTACCCCGCGATGACGCGGCGCAGGAGCCGGGTCAGGGTGCCCTGCTCCGCCGGGGTGAGGGCCTCGACGGTCAGGGCGTGCGCGGCCCGCGCCGCCGGCTCCATCGCGCTGTGGAGCGCGGCCCCCGCTTCGGTCAGCCGACAGACCTGCGCGCGGCGGTCGAGGGGCGAGGTCGAGCGGCTCACCAAGCCGCGCGCCGCGAGGCGTTTCAGGGCGCCGGTCGTCGTCGTCCGGTCGAGGGCGACCGCGCTCGCGAGGGTCGTTTGATCGGCCTCCTCCAGGTCCCGCAGCAGCGACAGCAAGCTGTACTGCAGCGGAGTGACGCGAAACGCGACACAGCTTTCCGCAAAAAGGCTGACGTGGATCTGGTGCATGCGGCGGGCGAGGAAGCCCGGGCGCTCGCCCAGGGGCCAGTGCCGCGTGTCCGCCGTCCCGTTCGCCTTTGCCGACCCCGCCGCGAATCCGGCGTCCAGGCCCTCATCCATCGTCCGACTCCGCAGAACGGTTCCAGTCTTGGAACGCCGCGTGCAACGCCGGACTACGAAGCATGCTTCGCTTTTGGCAAGGGCGAGGTCGGCGCGCGCCGGCCGGGACCTCATCGCCGATCCCCACGTGCGGGACACCTATCTCGGTGGCTGAGACGGACGGGCCAGAGCGGATTTGCCTCGGCCCGCACGACCTTCTCGCCGGGCGGAACTCGGTGGCGATCACCGTCCGAGGATACCATCTGCTTCTCGTGCGCGATGGCGAGCGGATCGTAGCCGCCGAGCGGGCCTGCCCGCACTGGGGGGCAGACTTGTCTCTCGGCCAGTGCGTCGGTGGACGGCTGCTCTGCCCCAGGCATCTCGCCTCTTTCGATCTCCGAGATGGCTCCGTCTCACCGGGCTGGTCGTTTCGTGCCCTTCGCCTGTTCGAGATCGAGTCGGCTTCGGACGGGCTATGGCTCAGGATGAAATGATGTGTCTCGGGCCGTCCTGACGCTGCACGGCGTTCCCGCGGTGCAGGCGCCTCAGCGCGGCAGCCATGCCCTCCAGCCGGTCTGCGGGTGCCGCGTCCATCTCGCGATCACGCCGGCCGTCGATCCCGTTGCGCACGGTCGGGAGCCTGACGCCGAGATCGGCGGCCGCCGCGCGGCGAGACCGCCTACTCGTCTGAGCAAGACGCACCGCCGCGGCACCAGACCCAAGTGTGGACGGCCTCCGCGTTCACGGAAAGCGCTCTCCGTGTCTTCGAGGTGAGTCCACAGTTCAGTTGCAGACCGCCCTCGGAATGGTGAACCGGGGTCGGGGCAGGCGTCGTGCCGGGCGCGGCGACCGTCAGCGGCGCAGACCGGCGCGCCCCGTGCCGCCCGGGCGCGTCCAGCTGGCCACGATGAGCCGTCTGCGGCGGTGATCGCGAAGACTGCACGCGTTCACGGCAACTGCACGTGCGGAGACGCCTGCCTGCCCTTCCAGCGCCAGGCGCGCGCGACGCGCCATACAGCCAGCGTGAAGATCGCCTCGCCTGCGAGAACGCCGACCATCGAGTACAGCGGCCCCACCACCCAGACCATGACAACGACGAGGATGACTGAGATCACCGACGAGTAGACGCTTGAGAAAGCCAGCACCCGGAACTGCCCTGCGGCTTGCAGCAAGATACTTTCCGGGGTGCGGACAAGGCGGAGGCCCATGATCGCCAACCAGAGGACAAATGCCTTCTGAACATAAAGCAAATCGTAGTCTTTCGAAAACAGAAGCGAGGGCGCGAAGTAGGCAACGATGACGCCGAGGCCCAAGGTTGCGAACCAGCCGCTCATGAGAATGAATCGAAACAGGGACAGCGTGCGATCGACGTCGCTCCATCGCTGTTGGGCGACGAGCCGTGCGAGACGCGGTCTCTCGAATTCTCCGAGGGCGTTCATCAGGATGATGGCCGGCCGGATCAGGAGTGCGCTCGCCGCGAGCGCCGCAAAGGCGACGGCACCCGAGATCAGGGTCACGAAATAAGCATGTGCGTTGCCGGTGGCCTCCGTCGTGACCAGTCCGAGCAGCGACCAGCTCGAATGCTCTTTCCAGACGGCACCATAGCGCGACAATTCTTCGAGGCGGGGCAATCGAAGCTGTTCCGCGAGATGACGAGGCCCGAACGCCAGCAGACCGCCGGCTGCACTGAGCATCAGAAATCCGTAAGCGAAGAGGGGGGAAGCGCTGCCCTGCCACGCGATCAACCCGATGCCGACGCCGAGGACGACGCCGGATACGATATCGGACAGTGTGGCACGTTGCGGCAGGCCGATCGCATACACATAGGCGCGACCGAACCAGCGCAGCATTGTCAGGCTTGCAAATCCTCCGAATAGGGCTGCAGGTAGAATTTTAATCCCGAGAGCAGCACTGAGCGCGGTAATCACCACAAAAACTAATAGTCCGATAATAATATTCACACCAAACAAACACTCGACGGTAGCGGCATCGCGTGTGTTGCTGGCTCTCGCCATCACGACGGGAAGGGGAGCACACAGAAAGGCGCCGGAAAAGCTCATCAGAAATTGTGATGTCACCATAAGGAACGAAAAAGTGCCAAAGTCCTTCGGGCTCATCAGATGGACAAGAACGACTGACAGAACGAATTGTGTCGCTGACAGCACCAATGGGCCGGATACGGCAAGCATGTAGGGCGCGATGATTTGCACGGCCTGTGCAACGGCGATCTTCATGGAAAGATTTCGTTTCCAAACGAGCATTCCAGCACCAATTCAAATATAATACGTCTCGCCTCGAAGGGCGAATAAAGAGCGTTGTTGCAATTCAGGCATGAATCCTGCTAAGGTCACGATATCCTTGAGAACTAGCGATTAAGCGCCGACTTTTGAATGAACGCCTAATCGCAGAAAATATCAAGTCCTTAAAATGGAGTAACGCTCGCAGTAATTTGTGCGTTTTTTAGTTGAGCCGTTGAATCCGCAGCTCGAATATAAATAGAGCGCACGCCAGCAGGATGTCGTTTATGCTGCACGATCAAGACATGAAGCCTTCGATAGGCACGGTGTTGCGATGCATGTGGAAACATAAGGCATTGATGGTCCTGGCGGTGGGCGCCGGTATTGCCCTGTTTTTATCTGCTTATTTGTTGATCGCACCGGTCTATGAAGCATCGACATCGCTTCTTGTCAGTCAAGCTTCGGAGAATATTTCCGATGGCAGCCGGAAGCAGCTTGAGTTGATCACCTCTCAAGCTCGAATCGCGGAAAGCGAGGATGTCGTTCGCGGCGCAATCAATCGCGTGGGGCTCGATAAATTCAAAGGCGTCGGCCAATCCCGCCTTCCCGGATTGGGAGGATGGCTGAGGCAGATCGTCCATGGCCGGCGTGACACAGAAGGGGCAGTCCCGGAGAACGCTGGGGGTAAGGACCCCGGCATCTCCGATATCGATCTGGTCGCTTCCGTCCTGAGCCGACGCCTCACGGTGCGGACTGAACCCAATTCCGAGGTCCTGAAAATCTCGTTTCAATACACGGATCCACGTCTGACGGCGGCGTTCGTGAACGCCGTCGCCGAATCGTTCATCGAGCGCCAGATCCGTCTCGCCGATACGCCGGGCGCCATCGATTTCTTTCGCGAGCAGAAGAAGCGATTCAACGAAGAAGTGGAGATGCGCTCCCGACTGTTGGAGCATTTCTCCCGCCGGGAACGAATGTACTCCGTGGAGGATGAGCGAAGCCTGCTTTTGCATCGGGCGAGCGACATTGCGGCGGCTCTGACGGCGACGCGCAGCTCGCTGGTCGATAAACAGGGGCAAAAAGGGGCGCTCGTCGCACAGCTGCGACTTCTCAAGCCGGTGACACAATCTCCGTTCGTGTCGAATCTGGTCGAAAATCTCGGCGGTGACGAGAAAGGTCGGTCGCCGTCACGCGGCCCTTCAGAGAACACGGCCGGCGCGGGCGACCCGCCTTTGTTGATGGTGCGCGTCTATCAGGACTCGATGGTGGCGCTACTGAAGGTCAATTCCGAGATCGCCGGCCTTCTCGATCTCGTCAAGCAGCAGGAGCAGGAGATCAGCACCGTCAACCGAGACCTGACGACGCTTGTGAGCAAACAGACCGAATTCGAGAGGCTGAAACGCGATGTCGCTCAGGCGACCTTGAATGCGGAACTCTACGCGAAGCGGACCACCGAGGAGCAAATCAATGCCGATCTCAGATCGGCAAAGCTGACGAACATCCGTGTGATTCAGTCGGCGACGACTCCGCTCCGAGCCGTTTTTCCCAACGGGGCTCAATTCCTCGGGCTCGGCGTCGTGTTCGGTCTGATCCTGGGTGCATCGGCGTCCCTGATGCTCGAAATGTACGGCCCGCGACCGGTGTCCGACGCGACGGCCCCGGACGCGCCGGCCGCTCCAGGTCGCTTCACCGCAGCACACGCCTCGACACCCGGCGCGCAGGCCAATGAGCTTCTCCGGAAGGCGTCGGCCTATTTCGCGATGGCCGACCTCAAGCGCCGCGCACGGACGCAGTCAGGATCTTAGAGCGCTGCTCAAGCCTGGGTGATGCCGTTGCCGTGACGGCGACGCTCACTCGGGCCTCTCCGCGAAGATGCCGATGGCCATTCTTGCACGTCGCGCTCCGCGGGCATTCGGTCGCGCATACGCCGCGACCGCGCGATCTCGGCAGCCTGATCGGACAGGGACGCAACCGGGCCGGAGGAAGAAGCCCGCATCGATCCTGACGACCGAAAACGCGGGGCGAGCGCCCGTTCAGCGAGGTACGATGCGGCTTCGCATTGGCCATCGGGCGTGAACGCCCGACTTGTCCTGGCCATCCGACACCGTTGCCGAACAGCTGGAGCACATCCGAGGCATGCGAGAAACCGAAGTGTGATCAGAACGCGATCGGTGCAGGCTCGGCGCCCGATAAGCCCGTTGTCGCAATGGAACGCCGCAGGGCCGCGATGACTTCGTCCTGCTCATCCTCACGCAGGCTCGGGTATAGCGGAAGCGAGAGCGTACCTTCGCCCCAGTGCCAGGAAATGGGAAAACGAAGCTGCGCTTGCGCGGTGCGGTACAGGCTCAGCGAGGGAACACAGCGATAGTTCACGGTCGCACCGATCCCGGCCTTGCCGAGAGCATTCAAGACGGCATCCCGCGCCCCGCCCGGAACGTGGATCGGGAACAGATGCCGCGCCGAGACAGCGTCGGCGTCGATGGTCGGCCATTTGAAGGGCGTGCCCGCGAGTGCAGCCTCATACCGTCTGCAGAGACGTTCCCGGATCTGCAGTTGCAGGTCGATCTCAGCGATCTGCGGCTCCAGAAGGACCGCGAGCAAATCCGGGAGGTTGGCCTTCGTCCCCAAGCGGGCGATGTCCCAATGGCGGTAGGTGTGCCCCTCGAAACGCCGGGCCGCGCTCGCCGACATGCCGTGTTGAACGGTCTGAGCCAAGGCATCCGCCAGAGCCAAATCGTTTGTGACGACGGCGCCGCCTTCGCCGCAGGTCACATTCTTGGTCGCGTAGAACGAGAAGATCGCCGCATCGCCGAGCTGGCCCGGACGCCGGCCGTCTCGCGTGCCTTCGAAGCAGTGCGCCGCGTCTTCGATGATTTTGACCGACTCGGGGATCACGGCCCTGAGCGACGGTATATCCACCATCTGGCCATACAGATGAACCGGGATGACGGCTCTGGTCCTCGTGGTCACCGCCTGCCCTGCCTGGGTCAGGTCCATGAGCAACGTTCGCGCATCAACGTCCACGAAAATCGGTGTCGCTCCAACTTGCCGGACGACATTGGCTGTCGCGGCGAATGTCATGGCAGGAACGATGACCTCGTCGCCCGGTCCGATATCGAGGGCGAGCAAAGTTGCGACCGCGCCCTGCGTCCAGCTTGACGTCAGCTTGGCGCTCCCGACCCCGAAGAAGCGGCGCAGCGTCGTTTCGACCTCCTGGCACCGCGGACCGCTCGTGAGAAAGGGACTCGCGAGAACCGACGCGACACGTTCAGCGTAGCAAGCCGGGAGGGCGTGTCGATAAAATGGGACAGCCATTCAGCTGACCTCGCTGAAGGAGGGTTGTTCGGTATCAGTATACACCGTCCGGGCAGTCGGAATACCGCGCGGTATAACAGATCAAGCCGCCCACGAGACGGCCGTCCGATCGTCTGATCTGCTCTGATGTCTGTCGACGCGACGCGCGTCAGGCTCCCGCGGGCCGACACGGCCGAGGCCGCTTTACGCCTTTGGTCCGGTCGCCAAGGGTCGCGGCCCCCTGAGCATACGGCGCACCCGCGGCGCAGGGCCCAAACACGCGCCGACTCAATGAAGGCCCCCGTTGCCTGAGCGGTTCCCCGCAGATGCCATCGGGTTTCTCGCGCGACGCGATCGCTGCTGCCTTGCTCAAGTCCAAGCTGCGGACAGCAGATCCCGATCGCCGTGCCGGCGGGGACGTCGTTGGGACCGGGGGCCGAGCTCGGCGCCGTCCTCGGTTGCATCGGCTGAGGCGCGACGCGGTCCAGTTCACCGCTCATGAGCGTCGTCGCGATAGGGGTCCGGTGGTCGGCCTTACCGAGGTGCTGCGCTGGCAAATTACTGTTTACGCTTCTGTAACGATTGACGAGGAGAGTTCGCGATCGGCGTGAGCTGGCGATTGCTCCAAGCGAGGATGCCCAGACATGGTCTTTATCATCGCCTCGGCTTTCGCAGCGGCTCTCGTTGCGTTCATCTCCACGATCGGCAGCGGCTTGGTTTTCTCGATCCTCGCGGTCTTCATCTCTGGCAATTGTGCCGCTCTGCTCGCTGGATGCTGGCTCATGCGCCAGCGGGGCGCGGCTTAACGGGATCGGTTGCTAGCGAACCGACCGCTCGACCTCCTGATCGCTCGTGACGCTCAATCCAACCTGGCTGCGCGGCAACGAATCGACCGCCGGTTCCGGGGATAAGCGCGCGGTTCCAGGATCAAGACGACCGCACCAGCCGAAGCCGCTCGGACCACCGTTCGACACGACGTTGCCGACACCTCAGCGATCGCGAAATCGCGGCGTCTGGCTCGGGTGAGGCGCAGCATCCCCGGCCTTCCGGAACGGAGGGCTCCAGGCGGCGCGATTCGGCCTAACCGGCGCGGCTTCGGCGGGTATCGCGCCGCTCCTGCCGACGGACGTGCGCGGCAAGGCGCGAGGGGATGATCCGCGGATGCGCGACAGTCCATTTTGACGCCGCGCGCGGGAAAGCAGCACATGGGTATGGTCAGCGCTCTCGAAGGAGCATTCAGGCCGTCCTGAAGGTGACCGACTTGTGTCCAACATAGTTGGCGACGGCACCAGCCATGATACCGATCGCGTGCGCGGCAGGCGCCGCGATCTCTGTAAGGCCGAGCGGCATCAACAGCCCATCGCGTGCAACAATCGCCACCGCCACGGTGACGAGTCCCCCGATCAGATTGACCAGGAGGAACCCCCCGAGTTGCGCGGCAAGGGATCGCGACGAGCCCGGGAAGACGAAGCTGCGGTAGATCAGGAAGCCAATCACCATGCCGAGCGCGGTCGCTGTGGCGACCGCAAGCGCGAACGGCATTACGGTGTTGAACAGGAAACGTGATGCCCAACTCACGCCCGAGGCGAAGCCGCCCGCGAGCAGAAATCGGACGCGCTGGTCGAGGCGGATGAGGTCCTGCAGGTAGAGCCGCATCATCTCAGACCGAAAAGCCCGCCCAAGCCAGCACGAAGCACATCGCGAGCGCACTGCCGGCCGTCAACGCCAGCCGGTCCGTCAGCGCGAAGACAACCGGATCATCCTGCAGCGTGCCGCGCTGGCACGCGACCCAGATTCGCCCCAGGATGATCGACAGCGCCAGGGGGAAGCCCCAGAGCCATGCCACATCGCCATAGAAGGTCTGCTTGAACGCGTCGTCGATCACGTAGAACACCAAGATCAGGAGCGCGGACGTGCCTGCGGCGACACCGGCGGCCAGCACGAGGGGCAAATCCACAGCCACGTAGCCGCGTCCGTTGATCTGAGCCGCGCCGCGCGCCGTGGCACGGGCGATCTCTGTGTGGCGCTTCGCCAAGGCCAGTGAGGTGAACAGGAACATCGAGAACACGAACAGCCACGGCGAGGCGATGGCCTCCACAGCGGCGGTGCCCACCGCCAACCGAATCGTGAAGAGGCTGGCGAGCGTCAAGGCGTCGAGCAGGACCACCCGCTTGAGATAGAACGAGTAGGCGAGCGTCAGCCCGGTATAGGCTGCCAGCGTGAGAACCACCTTCGGGCCAGCCAGCGCGCCGAGCAGGAATCCAGCTCCCAGGCCGGCCGGCACGGCGGCGAGGCCGTAGACGATCGGAAACTGGCCGCTGGCGAGAGGACGGTTCTTCTTCGACCAATGCCGACGATCGTCCGCCACGTCCCAGATGTCGTTGAGGATGTAGGTCGCCGAGGCGATCAGGCAGAGCGCCACGAAGCTGATCGCGAGCGACCCGAGGGCGGACGGGTCGAGGAAGCGGTTGGCCAGGACTGCGGGCACGAGAACAAGCGCATTCTTGGCCCATTGATGGGACCGCATGCTCTTGAGGAGCAGGCGACCGTAGGGCGGGCGCCGGAAGACGCCGGCGACGTCGGCTGCTCTGCCGGCCGCGCGCTCCACCCCCGGGGAGGCGCCGACCACGATCGCCTGCCGGGCGGCATGCCACACCGGCAGATCGGCGCGGCTGTCGCCCGCATAGTCGAAGCCGAGCGGGAAACGGCGGGCGAGCTCAGCCGCTTTGGCGGACCCTTTCAGATTCGTCTGCCCGTCGCTGGCGATGACGCTGCTGATGAAGGGGAAGCGGCGGGCGATCTGTGAGGCCGTCACATTGTCGGTGGCGGTCGACATGTGGATCGGCCGGCCTCCCTTGGCCTCGGCCTCTGCGAAGGCGACCAGCTCGGGGTTTTCCGGCAGCGCCTCGATGTCGAGCGTGACAGCCTGAGCCATGCGCCGCTTCAGGTGGGCGCGGCCGCCCATGGCCCAGTAGAGCATGCGCAGGACGTTCAGCGGATCGGCCCGCACCAACGCAAGCGCCTTCTCGTAGAGGACATCCGTCCGCAGGAGCGTTCCGTCGAGATCGAGGATGAGGGGAACCTCGCGAGACCCGAGTTTCGGCCAAGCCGGGTGCCGAACGGCCTCGACCCCCGAAGCGATGTGCCCTGACAGCACGGATCCGGCTCCCAAGCTCGGAGACCGGCCATACTGAATGCGGCGGGTGATATCGTGCAGAACAGATCGCATCATCACAGACCGAAAGCTCCGCTACCGATTTAAACAGGGCCACCTCAATCACGACTGCTGAATTGCCGTGATCCATATCCGGCTGGTCAGGTCACGACCGAGATGACAATTTCCCAGCCGAAGACTCACTGCCGGAGTCGCCACAGCGCCGTTCTTCGGGGCCCCGCGGCGACCGGAGAGGCCGCCATCGCGGGTCTCAGCGCAGCGAAAAGCATTCTGCGTCCTCTCCGAATGCGTAGGGCTTCGCTTTGCAGTCGGCCGGTTCCCCGACCAGGAAACCGGACCCCATGTAACCCACGTAGACACGGCCGAAATGATCGGTGTCGGCGCCGAGAACAGTGACCTGATCCAACCTGCCGACGGGGAAAGCCCCTATCTTCGTCCAATTCTCACCTTCATCAATCGATCGCCAGAATCCATATTCGCCATTCAGCCGACCGGATAAGAAAATTGTAGGATAACCTGCCTGATTAGGTCGACCAAAAGCGATATCATCCACTTGGCTGATACCGCGGATCGAGGTCCAGGTTTCCCCGCCGTCGCGGCTGCGCCTCAGGGGCGTCCCCGTTGCGTACGGGATGCCCGACGTGAAGAAGAGCTCGCCCGGTCGACCTGGCACGGCGCGGAGCTTCGCGGCGTACCCGGTGTTCGGCGCGATCTCACCCTTGAAGACTTGGCGCCAAGTCTCGCCACCGTCGCCCGTCCGCCAAAGCCCTTGGAGCCGCTGATTCGCCCCCTCCCCGCTGTGAACGAGATAGAAGACGCCGGGCCGCGTGCCGTCCGCCGTGAGTGTCTTCCGCGACAGGTATATGTGCGGATGTGAGCCCGTGAACGGAAGGGACTCGCCGCTCAGTACCACCCGTCGCCAGCTTCGGCCGAGATCTTTCGTGTAGAACGGAGCGCGGTTATAGGTCGGCTCCCAGACGATGTTGTTGGTGTCGCCGGCCGAGACCGCGATCGTACCGAACGCCATGCGCCAGGGGTCCTCGGGACGGGTCCCCGGCGGGGTCGGAAGCGCGGCGAATTTGGTCCAGCTGTCGCCGCCATCCAAGCTGTACCCGGCTAGCACGGCATCGCCGTCTTCCGAGCAGCAGGACGTTCGGGTATCGGACGCATTCGTCACAACGAATCGCGGATTGGCGGGTGTCAGCGCCACTTGCTGTGCTGCGATCAGCACACGCTCTTTCGGACCATATGTCGTTGAGTACGCCGTCAAGTCCCGCTTGACGTGAATACCGAAATCCCAGACCGCAAACAGGGGGGCCTGCCCTGGGGCTTGGTTGACGTCGTTCGCGACGAGCTCCTCAATCCCCCGGGTCTGGCTGACCCACGTCACTGTCCGCGAAGAGTCGGAGAGGTCGGCGTAGAACACGCCCATGCCTGCGCCAGCCCAGAGCCGATCCTTCTTCACAGGATCGAACATGATACGGCTCATGGCGAAGTAGGACGCATTGCTGACGCGAAGCCATGGCGGGTCGCCGGACCCGACCCGGGACTCATGCGCCAGTCGTGTCCACAACCGTCCTCCGTCATTCGATCGGAACACCGTCCCGCTTTCATCGATGACGAGGATGCGTGAATCGTCCGGGTCGATCGCCACGGCTGCGAAGGGCAGGCTTGGCAGGCCTCCGTTGGATGTAAGGCTCTGCCATGCACCCCCGCGATAACGCCAAGCCATTCGTGTCTCGCGATCGACACCGAAGAAGGTCCCGTCGCGCGCGAAGGCGCCCTGCGTGAGAAGCGACGGCCCGCCCTGCCCGTCGGATGCCAGGCGGGAAAAGCTTCGGCCGCCGTCGGACGAGGCGAAAAGGCCGTTTCCGGCCGACATCGCCCAGACGCGCCCTGCGACTTGGCCGCCCGGTTTCTCGAACCACGTGATGATGCCGGGGCTCTGATGGCCGTCCTGCGCCGGGCGTAGATCCATCGCCGGAGGCACGGTCGGGATGCGTGACCACGTCACGCCGCCGTCATCGGTACGCCAGAGACCATCGGCCGGAGTTCCGACGAGCGCAACGTCCGGACGCACAGGGTCGACCGAAATGAACGGCCCGTAATTGCGGAACTCGCTATTCGGATCGAAGCCATGCTCGAACGGAGCTGTCGATGAGGCGGCGAATGACCGCCCTCCATCCCGCGAGGTAAGGACCCTTCCCTTCAGAGCCAGATAGATCCGGCGCGCGTCGGACGGGGCAACGACGACCTCGTACACCCCCTCGTTGAGTCCGTTCTGAACGTGAAACGTCGACGGCATCGACGCGGCGGTCACCAATTGGATCCACCGATTGGCCGTGTCGCTCCAGATATAAGCTCCGTACACATCCGCTCTGACGACGCGCGTCGACCCGCTGGCATCGGATGAGTATCCGGTTATGAATCCACCGCCGCCGATCTTCACCGGCCGCCAGAGATAGGTCTCCGCACGAGCGACGGGCAGCAGCACGAGCCCCCAAAGCAACAGGGCGAGACCGCGTAAAGACACGGACAGCGACAGGCGCATCATCGACGAGCGTCGCTGATCGAACGGCCGACGAAGCCTCCACATGCAATGCGCGACCGCAGATCGCCCGGTCATCTTCGGGTCCGCAAGACCGAGTTCAGCCAGCATCAACTCAACCAACATTGGCTGCAACCATGAACCCTCGTGCAGCAACGGACCGCCAATTGACCCAATCCCGGCACCACACGGGGATTTGCCAGACCTGTCGGTCGCCGGTCGATCCGCACCCGCTTCTTCCGCAGAGCATCGCGGTGTTCGGCCGCATCGCGAATTGAACCGAAGCGAACAATTGGCCTACCCCTGATTCAGTTATGGTCAGGACGCCCACAATCAGCCTCGCCTTCCCTTTTTCTCGATCTCCGAACTACGACCTTAATTACTTGAACACAGCCATCGAGACAAAGGCCGAGGTTTTAAATTCACGTCTTGAGCGAATGAGACATCAAGCCCGAATTTCCCCAAGATCAGCAACCGTGACTTGCCATTTATTCAACCCCTGATGATCACCGCCTCCAATCGTTCCGTCGGCGATCGGCGCGATGCGGCGAACCCCGCAAAAAAGCCGATTGCAACCGTGTTCCACGCCACGAACGAATATAGCCCGGCTTGCACTGAGCCGCGCCGCAGCATGAGAAACAGCACGGGTAGGACAATCGCCACGAGCAGGTATGCGAGGTAATGCCAGTCTGAGACCGCCAAGACCGTCAATGCGAGGATTGCGGCCCACCAGATCACGACGACAGCGCATGTCCAAAACTGCGTAAGTTTAGAAAGCGCTTGCCGACCGCGAGGCCGGGCGAGGATCGCCCGAGAAACTTGGCCCACGCCGTTCGCGTAGCCAGATAGAAATCGAGCCCGCAGGAGCTTATAGCTTTCTGACGTATGCCCATAATGCACGACGGCAGGAACATCGAGCCGGGTGAGTTTCCAGCCATCCGCAATCAATCGCGAAGCGAGCTCAAATTCTTCAAATGATTTCAAATTTCGGTCTGCGAAATACCCGCTCTGCTTTACCGCCGAGACGCGATAAAGCCCCCCACAATCGAGACGGTCGATCAGACGAGGGTAATAAGCGCATCTCCTTTCCGCATTGATTTTCCGTGTGCGGAATTCATGGTTCTCGACATTCGCCTCTTCGACACGGCCCCCGACCCCGGCGAAATCCAGATGCGTCTCCAAAAATGGTATCGCGCACGGCAGGAATGAAGGATCGATCTCCATATCACCGTCGAGAAGGTAGAAGAACTCTCCGCGGGCGAACATATACGCGAGTTGGGCACCAGCGCCGCACGAGCGTTCGGATGGATTCGCCAATTGGACGATCTTTACATCGTACCGCAACGCAATCTCCAGCGTACCGTCCGTGGATCCGCTATCAGCGATCAAGATTTCACCACCGTACGGAGCGGCGGCCTCAAGCGCAGTTTCGATCGCCCGCCCGATCCGGGCGGCCTCATTGAAAACCTTAATCCCGATTGTAAGCTTCATTGCCAGTTCCGTATCGAAGGACTCTTTTGGACGAACGTCACCCATTCCTCGGCCGAAAACCGACGTTAAGACACAAGATCCTCATAGAGTGACATGGTTTTATCGAATGAAAGTGCTGCTGCGATATGTCTTGATCGCAAAGCCATGTCCTCATAATATTCATGATCGAAATACAATCGGTCAATCGATCGGGCCAAACTACGCGCATCGTCGATATCAACTGAAATCCCGCAGTGTCGGCCGATTTCGTCAGTTATAAATTCCAATTGAACTGGGATATTCGAAACGACAAGCGGCAACCCAAGTTTGGCCGCTTCGATGAGTGCGAGGCTATGGCCTTCGAAGCGACTCATCTGCACGAAGACATCGGCCGCCGCGAGCATGCGAAGTGCATCTTTGCGGCCCATTAGTCCGAGAAATTTTACCCGATCCGTTACACCGAGGCAGTCAGCCAGTGACCGCAGTCTCGTCTCCTCAGGTCCATGCCCTATGATGCTCACAATCACGTTTGGCATGTACAACGCCGCTTTGATCAAGACGTCGTAATTCTTTTGCGCTGAGAGGCGGCCGAGGCTTATAACGCGAAAAGGGGCATCACCCCCGATGCGCGGTTGCCTCATCCCGGACAATTCCGAAAGATGCTGCTCGATCGCGGGAGAAAGCGCGTTGCTGATGACCCGCTGCTTTGATCGCAACCACCCCCGCTTCAAATGATACGACGTCGCGACCGTCTTCGAGACACTGACCGACGCCGAGACGTTCGGCGGCACAGATGCATATCGATCAAGCCAGTTCATAGGCCATTTCAACGTATTCGCAGGTGTATGATGTGATGTGATAGCTCGAATGGGCCTGTAGGAAAGCAAAGCCGCCACGGGTACCAATAGGTTTGTGGCAGGCATCGCCGTCACGACACAATCTGGCGTATCCTTCCTGAAGAGCAGCACAAGATCTCTGATCAAACAGAGAAGACGGAGTGTTGATCGTGGCTTCTCAGAGACCACGTGGTGCCAAGCGATGTGTTCATCGCCAGCCATCGATGTGTCGGCGCTCGGCCAAAGCGCGATGAGACGTGTTCGAAATCCCTTAGCCGCCAATCCAGCAGCCAGATCGCTCCACAGCTCGCCGACACCACCGGATGAGGAATGGTTGGCAAAGAAGTAAACGGTCGACTGCGACCGTATCGAGGTTTTCGGTACGGAACGCTGGATCGGCTCCGTCAACGATACCGCAGCGCACATCCCAATCCGCCTCATTGATTGTCACCTAGCCCAGCACCTGAGCATGGATTAGGTTTTCTGTAATTAGTCCACAATCAATATTCGAATAGAGATGAGATATAATATCATTTTAGTGCAACTGGTCCACGATAGATCGGATCGTCGGACGTTTTGGTCAAAAGATAAAATAATGCGACGGGGTTAGACCATAAATAGCGAAACAATAATCGTCTCGGTTCCTGATAGATCCTGTAAATCCACTCAAGACCGATATCTTGCATCCATCGCGGCGCTCGCGGAACGTCCTCAGCGATGTGATCGAAGAGCCCGCCGCAGGTTCTGATCCAGGCCAAACCGCCCAGTTTCTTCTGCCATGAACAAGCGATCTCTTCCTGCATCGGACTGCCTAGACCGAGCCATAAGACCTGCGCTCCTGTGCGGAGTATCTCAGAACAGATCTCATCCTCGTCGGCGCGATTGAAATACCCGTCGCGGCACCCAACCACCTGTAGATTCGGAAAAATCAGCTTCAACTTTTGCGATGCACGCAAAGCCACCTCAGGCTTTCCGCCCAGAAAATAAAAACGTATGCACTTCTGGGATGCTAGATCGGCGCAATCATGAATGAGATCAGTCGTCGCCACCCGCTCGGGCAAGGGACTTCGACAGAACAGGCGCGACGCAAAGACGAGCGATGCACCGTCAGCATCGACGATTGAAGCCTTGGAAATCAGTCGTCGAAAGTTTCTATTCAGATGAAATCTCGCAATTACCGATCCATTTGACGCGACGATTATTCGGGGCTCAGCAAGATGCCCCAGAGATACCAAACGGCAATCCTCATCCATGCGGCGTGCCAGTTGTTTGCGCGATAGCACTGCGGTGGGAATCCCACCAACACGGATCAGGGATGTTCGACCACTCGATTCATTGAGTAGCGCACCGTGAACCAGCTGCCGCTGAAAAGTGTTGTCGTCACGAGAACCGGAACAACTGTCGTTCAGTCGCACGGCCCCGTCTGCACGGAGCCAGCGCTGCACCGCACCTGACCATCTGAAGTATGTCGACAACCGGCCAAAATGCGACATCTCTACATCCCTCCTATAGCGCTCGGGAGTAGGGCCTAAACGGCATCTTAACAGTTCGTTAACCTATATCCAGGCGATCACCGGAACGCAATACCGAATTCGATGGACCTAAAAAGGCACTTTGAGTCGAGTCTCCGCCCTCATCGAGAGCGGAAACCGGATTGATCAAACGCGCCTCAAATCCCTGGTTAAAAAATTGCCGCTCCGCTCATAAAATCGGCAATCTGAGGACATCTAGCCGGCATCAAACGGCTTGATTACCATCTTCCGATCACTCGGCTCACGAAAAACATCCCAGGGCCCTCAACCGACAACCCGTTTTAACGTCACCGCCGATCGCGAGCAGCATTCGCGCGACAGAGTTCGGCTATTCGACGCGAAAGACAGAGCGATTGAACGTTTCTGGCTGCGTTATTTATCCGTCTCGTAGCCTGCAGTGAAGTGCGCTTTTGCTTTCGTCGGCAGAGCGACACGAACGGCGTGACGCGGTGCCATCCATTTGTCAGATTTGGGCAACCTTCTAGCAAAAGCTGCGAAGAAAGAGGCCCTTCGGTTCCGCCGAGCTCAACACGCGATATCGGTTTTCATATTCTTTGTGACAGTATAATAATCTGATGGTGCATCCGCGAGCCGATTTACTCCAGACTCGTATTATCACAGCAGCGGAAAATGGTGCGTATGCACTGGTCATCCTGCCATCATTGACATGACTTTGACCGTTTCTATGGACCATCCCTCATGGGCCGCACACCTAATCTGAACATCAATCATTTATCTACTAAACCCGATTTTTAGCGCCAGTAAATGCAAGCAATGTATGAAAATTAACCCTATTGCCAGACGGCGTGATAGCCGATATAGAGAATTCGGCCTCGTTATCAAGGCAGCACACCAAGTCCGAGATGCGGCCCGGATGTCTAGAGTGGGCTGTCTATTAGCGCGCGCCGCGCACCAGTGCTTTTGCGAGTTCTGGGGACACGTCGAGCTGCGAAGTCATTCCTAATATATACCGAAACTGCGAAAACGCCAAACAGCAGTCTTCGGCGATAGTATCTCGCAGCGTTCGTATGGTGCAATCTCGCGCGAAGCCGTTTTCTTCAAAAGAGCTTAATACAATAAACGGACAATTGAAGCCTATGTGAAAAATATTGAAGAATAAATTATACTCTTAGTCATTGGCGACATACAACCACGCGTCGAAAAGCCATCATTTATATTTATTTTCGGGTAAAATGAAATAAATCCGGGAGGATATTTTAAATACGCCGCTTTGACTCAATCGATTATGTGAAATAGATCGAGGAGACTTAAGCGATGAGTTCTGCTGAACACGGGTTGCTTGTGACCTCAGGTCCTGAAGCTCGAACGGGGGCTGACCACACATCCAATATTCGGCACAGCGCGCATGTCGCAATCGATATAACTGTTGCGGCAGCTGCCATCCTCCTTCTTATGCCGCTTTTCGTTTTGATCGCCATTTTGGTCTCGCTCGACAGTCCTGGACCTATTTTGTTCCGGCAGGAACGTACTGGACTGAAGGGTCGCAAATTCAATATATATAAATTTCGTACGATGCATGTCCAAGAAAACGGACCCATCGTGCAACAGGCGAGTCGCAGCGATGTGCGCGTAACTCGGATCGGAAGATTTCTAAGACGCAGCAGTCTCGACGAACTTCCACAACTACTGAACGTAATCAAGTGTGAGATGGCGATTGTGGGACCTCGTCCCCACGCTGTTTCCCACGACATTTACTATGGAAAAATAATCCCCAATTACAATGCTCGGTTCAATGTGCGCCCCGGTATCACCGGATGGGCACAGATTAGTGGGTCACGGGGCGCAACGCCTTGCTCTGCCGATATGGAAAAGCGCGTTGCGCTCGATCTTTGGTATGTATCAAACGCCAGCCTTATGCTTGATTTCAAGATTATCGTGAAAACCGTTTTGATGTGCCTCGCATTCAAGCTGGATGCTTACTGAATCGCGATCTAAAATGAATGCAACGGATTTTTGTTCGCGCCCGAGATTAGATCGGATGCTGGGTTCCCCGGGACGGGCTGCACATATTGGCGCCTCGGCGTCCCGAAATCCGGTAGCTCCAAACGAGGTTTTCGCGATGCAGAAGACAATTGCTGTTACTGGCGCCGCAGGATATATCGGTTCTGTTCTCGTCGCACAGCTTCTGAATGTCGGTTACCGCGTTCGAGCAATCGATGCTTTTTTTTTCGGGCATCAGTCATTGCGTAACCTTCAAGACCATCCCGCGATGGGGATTCTGCGGTGTGACATCCGCAATTATCCGCCAGGGGTTTTCGATGATTGCGACTTCGTTGTTGATTTAGCCGCATTGTCGAATGACCCGTCCGGAGACCTCGATGCTGAACTAACGCGTTCGATCAATGAGCGGGGGCGGATCGCCTCGGTGATGCTCGCTGAGCGGGCTGGGGTCAAACGCTATCTCTTTGCAAGTTCCTGTGCCGTCTATGGTGAGCATATTGGCAGCGACGTGAGTGAGGATTCAACGCTTCGGCCGCTCACCTTATATGCAGAGACGTGTGCAAAAGCCGAAGAGGTCGTATTGAGCCGAAACAGATCGGATTTCACCACTGTATCCTTACGGAATGGTACCGTTTTTGGCCTTTCGCCACGGATGCGGTTCGACTTAGTTGTCAATAAAATGGCGCTCGATGCTTATGAACTCGGCTGCATCAGTGTCGTCGGAGATGGCGCACAATGGCGCCCGCTCATTCACGTTGAGGACGTCGCGCGAGCGTTTTTGCTTACCCTCGATGCGCCCGATCGGTCCATTGCCGGCCAAGTGTTCAACATAGGGCGTGAAAATTGCCAGATCTCGGAAATTGCATACCAAGTCTGGTTAGCGAGTGAAGCTGCACCAGCGATCTCCTATGTGGGTGTCGGTGAAGATCGTCGAAACTATCGCGTCAGCTTTGCCAAGGCTGAGAAAGGACTCGCGTTTCGGGCGCATCGGTCGATTGGGTGCGCCGTCTCGGACGTCCAAAAGGCGCTCCGAGATGGGCTGGCCGGTAATGCGCCTTGCTGTCATACGGTCGAATGGTATCGCTCCCTCTTAGCGACGAAGGGCACCGGTCTCGGTTTCGGGCCCCGGCATGTGAGCGGCAATATGAGTGCGAGCCGGTGAACGGGTCCAAGCTAAAAGCGAGTTGTGGAGCGCCGACGAAATCCGAGGCAATCTGGCTTCAGGTGCCCAGAAGCGACTTTACCGAGCCGAACTTTCATAGATGGAACACCGTTTTCTCGATAAAGGCCGCGGGTGACCGGCGGTCGCTACCGCAAAGATTCGAAAGATGAGGCTTGGGCTTTTGGTCGCCTCTCCGATGTCTATGGCGATATATCGGAGGCTTTTGTGTCCTTGCTTATGTGCGTCAATCGATATTGGTAAATATAAACTGTTCCCAGCGCGCGGCGAACTGCACCGACCCGCGCTGGTGTCAACGCGCGGCCGGACGTCTCGCAGATTACAGTCCATATCACGGCAAGATTGCCACCGAATAATTTTGGCCTTGTGAGCACAGATCGGATACCGAAGCTGTCATCTGTTCGCACGGCACCGGGCTCAGAGCCCGTGATTCGGATGGGCGCACAAAGCTGATTTCGTCAGATTTCAACCGTTCGCATCGACTTCATAACGAAATCTAGCAATCGCAAGTAACAGTCAAAAAGGCCAATCACAGTGGCCCCGCTCGCTCAAATCAATCAACGCCAAGATCGAATCTCTTGAATCACAAGCGAGCTAAAGCGATGCCACACAGCGAGAGATCTGTATGCATGCAGCGGGGCAATAGCCGGAAAGATGCGATGTATCGTCAGATATATTACGGTCGCGCAGAGCAGCAGCGTCGACGCAATACATAAAATCGCAATGATCAAACCGTCAACAGCCCGAGCCGATCGAGATCGGGATCCGTGGGTGCTGTTCTGAACTTCAAGTGCGGGCTGAGCTTGGCGCAAATCCGGACACTCTATTATTCAGCAGGTGATAAACTACGCATATCAGTCGCTCCATGTCGATACCGAGCCGACGAAAATATCGCTCGCCGGCGAACAATCGAGCTCCCGTCACTCGGTATATCCTGCGGCGTGACACGATGCTGAAGCCGCTTCGACCGACCCGCTCGATTGCCAATACAGAAGGCATACTGCCCCTCCGGACGGCGTGGGAATGGGTCCCAATTGCCCGGCTCCAAACCCTTCAGGGTCACTGGATAAGCTGGCTGGTGCGCGGATGAATCGTGTTGTTCGATTGCAAGCCAGTTCGACAGAAGCCACTTGTCGGTCGCCATGCTAGACCGGGTGGCGGATTGATTCCAGCGGCGCCTTAAGGATGAAGAGTTCACCGGCATCTGGTGGGCCAGAGGGCCTCGGCCCCACGTGGGGTCGCCTTCGATCGCAATGGTGCCGTGAGCCGGCGACAACCCAACCCGCCCTCTGATCCATCATTGTCCGGGCGCGGGCTGCGTCGTTTGTGTCATCGTTCTAGGCACCTCTCAGGTTGCCTACGCTCACTGAAAATCGCGCTCGGCTCTGATGTCACGACTGAGTCCCGCTCTCAGTGCCGGAACGCCGAACATTCAATTCTGGCATCCTTCGCAGATGGATCGAACAGACTGCCGAATGAGGACCTCCGCCTGACGATCCCGCTTTGCAATCTCGGCGTTGCTGACCTGACGGCGCGGTGCCTGAATACGCCGCTGCGAGCCTGCCGACTTCGGCTCGTTCGTCGAGGGCGCAGCCGCAAAGGCCGGCAGGCGTTCGACCGTTGTGACGGCTGCAGCACCCATTCGATCGTGGGTGCGATGAGCGAGCACGGCTATCGGGTCGACGCCATTGCCGGTCTGACGTCGGCGGGGCGCTTCGAGAACCCCACTGTCATCGAGATCGGCCACCGGTGCGGGATCCACGGTCGTCATGGAGGGGCTCGATTCCAAAACCGTCAAGCTCAAACATCCACCCAAACCTCCGCTCAGACAGATTGAAAGACTGAAGGAGGCGATTCGCCATTGCTTCGAAGCCATTTCGGGCCCTCATGAACGAGATTTAGCTAGGACAAATTGGGCCGACGACGGATCGTCGGTATAGGTAGTCCTCCGGCGATACGCTTACCGAATCGGATTGCAGAACGCTGATCGAATTGTGCAATTTTTGCGTCCTTACTGCTTTCGATGGGTCGAGTAGATAACAAAGCTTGCAGGCGTTCCGGTATCAAACGGCTTTAAAGAGAGACGCGACTCAAGTGCGGGTTAACCGGCGCCAGCCTTTCCACCGGTGCTTGATCAGTTCGAAGCGTCGACCGGCGGCGCCGGCGTCGCTCGATCCAAGATGGATTTCAGCTATCTCTGCATCGCGTGAGAGAATTGAACCCTCGTCTAGTTCGCCTTCAAGGTCCGCTTGCAAATCTCAGCCGGGAATGAGCCATGGATAAACGCGCATTTCAGACCCAGGAAAGGTCCTGGCGATGATGACAATGATTGTGTGCGCCACCGACTATATCGATCTAGACAGGTCGACGCTTACGAAATAAAGTCGAAATTAGTGAATTTGGCTTAGCCTTTTGTCGCCTCGTTTATCCGCAGCTGCAGCAAGGCGGCGCTCGCAAGGCTTTTGGAATGGGATTTTCGTTGATTGCGCTGAGCTAAAACTTATTTGTTTTCTCAGAGAGGACGAAAACAGATCTATGAGGACAGCTTCACTCAGTGCCGTTGAGAAAAATTTGCGATCGTCCGCTCATGAGAGCGTCGTATCAATCGCTTTTTTTGCACTTTGTATTATGGTCGTCACTGCGCCAATCACCCAGGATGGGTTGAGCGGCGGGACCGCTTCCATGACCGAAGGAAATCCGTTCCGACAGCTTGGATATGTACTGATTTTATTAATTATACTGGCTGGAACGGGCATCCATCGCGACTTTCGAGGCTTGTCCGCGCTTCCGGGAAACGTTCGTGTAATTTTGGCTTATTGTTGGCTGAGTATCGTTTGGGCAATAGATCCATCAATTGCGACCCGTCGCTTGGCCTTGACGACGATCGTTGCTCTGTCCGTTGCTATTGCCATACAATCGCTCGGTGTCGCGAAGAGCATTGCGCATATCCGTATCGCTCTGACTTTGGCGCTCTTCGCAAGCTACGCAACCGTCCTTTTCTTCCCGAGCGTCGGTATACACCAGCCGGAGGCGGGCCGAGATGTCGCTCTCATTGGTGATTGGCGGGGAATTTATCCCGAGAAGAACTTTATGGGCGCACTCTGTGCGATAACCGTGCTGTGTTTTTACTTCATGGAGCAAAAGCACCTGTCCTTTCTAAGATGGATCGTTATCATTGCGGCGTTTCTATTTTTGGTGAAGACCGGATCCAAAACTTCGACCGCACTTGCCTTATTGGCCCTGCTATCGGGGCATGCATTTCGTGCCAACAATCATCGCGATTGGCCGCTTGCCTTCGCAGCGGCAATGACGAGCGCCTTCTGTTTCGGTGTCATTCTGCTGTGGTACGGTGAATGGCTGATGGAACCCTTGGATCGCGATGATACATTGACAGGTCGTTCACAAATCTGGCGCGTATTAATAGCTTATATTTCCGATCACTGGCATCTTGGTGCCGGATATGGTTCTTTTTGGTACATCGGAGGTGTTAGCCCGGTCTATGATTATGCGAAAGGAGGAAGCTGGTTCGAAATTGCCTCTCAGGGCCATAACGGATACTTAGATATCGCGTCGCAGATCGGTTTGCCTGGCCTCGCAATCGCATTATACTTTCTTATTGTCAGGCCTATCGCGACATTGTTGAGCCATCCCGCCTTCGACAACAAAACTGGTGCTCTTTTTATGGCTATATTTGTATTTTGTGTGGGTCACAATTTAACAGAGTCCACGCTCCTTTCTCGCGACCATGTTCTTCAATTTATGATTATCGTCGTTATCTGCATGATGCACACAATAAATCGAAATTATCGGCACCATCAATTTTGATATTTGTTCAAATGGCGGAAAATACGCTAATGATTGTTTCTGTCGCGATCTTGATCTTATCTGCACTAAACGATTTACGACCGGGCTGCGACCACGAAGCTCATATATGGGATTGCGTAGCCAAGCTCGTCTGGTAGCATTTGCCGACAAGATGGCCCGCATCGGTTAGTTCTGGCCCGATCTTCCCTGACCGGACCCAACCCAAGACGCAAGTCCGCTGTCGAATGCATCGCAGGCACCACGGGACCAGGCGCTTCCCTCGCGTCTGACCTGTCCAGAGTTCGGCGCCTCAAACATCGGAATCACCGGGGGGTACGCCTCCATCCGTTTGGACGTGCCAGGAGCCGTCGCGCCACGTTGGAGCGTTCAAGCCATGAGGGGGATCGACAAGGCCGAGGTCGCCCGGCTTGTGAAGCCGCCAGGGCAAAGAACCCTACCGGCACGATCGATTCGTGGAGCGTAATTCGGTCTCCTGATCACCTGATGACGTGATCGCACGATCTGCTTTCAACGTCCGAAGATCCGAGGCCCAATCGATCGCTTTCACTCTCTCGCTATCAGAAATGTTTGCGAGCCTCCAAGTTTGTTGGCATCATCCGCCAAATTCTACGAAGCGAGAGAGCTCTGACGGCGCACAGCCGAGCGTCATTTTATCTTATATAGCTTCTATTTTAGCGAGCAATATCCAGCCAAGACATAAACCACATCAGCTGCATTAGTTTCGTATATCGCTTTTCGACTGGATTTTTGGTTCCCTATACCATTCCTACCAAGTTGCGCTTGCGTGTTTTTAATTATATCGTTGCCTTATAAGCAGCAGTTCTCCCATGGGCACCATGTCGGCGATTGCGTCACAGGCTGTGAATCTCCTTCTCGCCGGGTCCTTGGTGATAGCGCCGGGATTCCTATTGGTCGCCTTGCTAGCCGACGTGATTCCAATACGAGTGAGAGTCTTGGCAGCTTTCGTGCTGTCGCCGGGACTTTTGTCTCTTGAGGTCTTGGTCGCAATAGCATTCGGTTTAGAATTCAGTCAGTTTACATACTTAGCAAGCGCGCTAAATGCTCTCGTAGCGGGCGCTCTTATTCTTTACTTCCGCCCAAGATTTACTTTTCGTGGCTGCGGGTATTCCGCGCTTCTGGCTTGCGCTTTGGCGGCCCCGATCATCTTTACGGTTCTAAAGGAAACATTCCGAACGGATTACGGTTGGCACAACATGATGCAAATCGCAGCTATACAGCAGATCAATTTGCTGCCGCGATTGCCGGAAGAGTTTGAGATGGCTGGGCTTCGGCTGAATTATGGTTGGCTCGGGTGGACACAGCTGTCTCTTATTTCAAACCTTGTCGCGATTTCGCCAACGAGACTTTTCTTACCGCTAAATATTTTGCACTTTATTTCGATGTTCATCATCATCGTAGAGTGTTCGATCTTTTTCCTTGGTCAGCGCCATAACCCTACGAAGGTAGCCGCAAGTACCGCAATTGCACTCCTCGCCGTCGGTCTACCCGATATCATACTCGGCATAGCCAAAAATGAATACCATGCATTGGGAGACGCACGCATAACGCCAATGATGGAAAAAATTCAGAATATGGACACGATGGTTTTTGGGTTGTCTTCGTTTGCCTTAATGGTCTTTGCAGTACTGGGCTACCTTAATTTCAAGCGGTCTTCATTCCTCATACTTGCGATCATAGCGTCCTTTGTGAGTTCTTTGGTCTATCCGCTTTTCTTACCATCATGTATGGCGGTCGCCGCGGCACTGATTGCCTTTGAAATCCTGCAACAAGTCCGTGGAGTGGGATCGTCCGGTCGTCGGACTCTAATCAAGACCGGCCTGATTTTTGCCCTTTGGATCGCGAGCTTCGGCATAGTGGTTCTCTATGGGCTCTTCCTCGGACGAGATTCGGAAGTTCCGCCCTTCGGGCTTGTCAAGCTTCGTGACTTTCCTCTCCAATTCATCAGGTGGGGATGGATCTATTGTGCAATAGACGCGATATTACTTTCAGTTCTCATATTTCGATGGAAAATCATATCCTGGCCGACGTTATTTTTCATCGGCGTGACATTCGGACTTCAGTTGGCCTACGTCGTGATCGCGGTTCGCGACGGCGTCGGATATAAATTCCTCTTCACGGCGCTGCTGTTCGCGGCCCCCGTGGTCGCGGCTGAAATTACCCGATGGGCGGACAGGGGATCGAGATCCTCAGTCGTGGCGGGCGTATTGATCGTTTTGTTTCTGTCGTGCGTGGTCTACGAGTTTCCTCGCTGGACCAATCCCGATTTGCGCTACGCGACCCCCTTGGACATTTATGCATTGGATATCGCGCCTGACGCGAAGGCGATGCCATCCTGGCTTCGGGTCGTTCGCGAGAAAGCGCCGCCCGATGCCGTGCTTTTTACTGCGCCTGACGAGCGGCCGATCGCGGTATTTGCCAGGCGTGCCCTATACGTGTGTGGCGATGTTCCGGTTCCGACATCTCGAGCCGGGTACTCCATGAGTTGCACCCGGGAACTCACGTCTGTGAAGGGCTACTCTCCAAAGAGGGTGGCTGACAGAATGGAGCTTCTGAGCCTAGCGCTCAAAAAGGAGGTCAGCGATGCCGAAGCGGAGACGTTGATAAAAGCGTTTCGCGCGCTTAGCCGGCCGATGATTTTCCATACTAGCGGCTTTTCAGGATTTACGCGCTGGCTCAGGGAGAAGGAAATTGGCCGACCGATTTTCGTTTCCGAGACGGATGTCGTTTGGTCGGTCGACAAAACTGGTGCTGGGCTTGATCCTGCAGACAGTGCTGCCTCCTACAGGCAGGGGCCCACATGAATCGAGCGGGCGCGAATGAGCGCCAGTTTTGGCCGGCCGCCTCAGGTGCTACTGAACGGCTGCCCTCTCGGATCGCTTTGAGTGCAAGGCACGGAAAGCGGAGTGCGCAACCGGTAAGGCTGCACGATGAATAGAGCCGCTAAGCCCGTCATCCCTTTCGGGCCGGCCGGGCATCTCCGCGCGTTCTGTAAGGAAGAGAGTTCGGCCGCTTGTTCCGAGCAGGAAGGTTTCGACGGCCTCGGTGGAACAGGGCTAGACGATCCGCTTCGGTGGCGGCACGGACGGATCCTGATTGTGCAGAGATCAGTACCTGTCTTCCGGGCTCACACCATCACTCGCTTCGGGTTCTTCACCAAGATTGGGGGTGCTCGCGCCTTGCCGGTTGGGAGCGGCCTTTGGCGCCGGACGAAGGGGCAATGTCCGGGCTACTGTGGGCCGCACTGTTGCAGGTCGGCCTGGTGGACCAGCCTTGCCGGCGGGGCCTGCTGGCCCGGCAGGCCCTCGCGGGCCAGCAGGCCCCGGCGGGCCAGCGGGTCCCGGTGGGCCGGCGGGCCCCGGTGGGCCAACGGACCCTGGCGGCCCGCTCGGTCCTGGTGGCCAGGGGGGGCCGGCAATGGCCGTTCTGGATGCCCCTGATCCGCTGAGCTCGGACGGCTTGGTACCGTCCATCCTGTCTCCCTGTTCGACCCTGCTGCTGTGTCCAGTCGCGGCCGCAGCGCCCGGCGGTCCCGGAGGTCCGGCTGGTCCTTGCTCGCCGCAATTGGCAACCACGATCTTGCGCTCTTGACGCGCTGTGCGCAGCGTCGCGATACACGTGGCCGGGTGATAGATGACGCGGAATTCGAAGTAGCCCCGATGGTCGATCTGACGTGAAAAGCGGCCATCCAGACTAATATCCGTATCTTTCTCGTCTGAATATCCTATAATCCATAGTTCACCACCAGTGACCTTGGCGTCCGCCACACCGATATCGGCCGTCGCCACCGATACTGGGACGAGATAAATCATTTGCGCCCAAATCAGCATTGAGAATTTGCCGTAGGCGGCCATAGCTGGTTCCATCACGCGCTTGCAACCAGTATATCCACGGATTGATGGGGAGCAATGATCGCGCTCTCACCAGCTGAACGGCGGGATCACACCACAAACGACCGAGAGCCCCGCGCGCAGCGGCGACGCCATCGCCTCGACCCTCAACGGTGCTCGCCTGACACGCGCGCACCAACGCGACGAGGGTTGCGGAGCGGCGCATCGTTCAAGCCGATCTCGGCTTCGAGTAGGCCCAGCGCGACCCATCGGCCGCCTCTCGCGCGATGGCGTCTGTCACCTGCCAACGCCTCCCCTCGGAACGCGATCAATGGATCCGTCGCGCTTTGCGCGGAGGTTGCCCGGCTTCGGAAGGAAGTCGCCGCCGCTTGGTTCGAGACTGTCACGGCCCAGGCGATGACCGCGCAGAGGCGTCAATTGGGCTCTCTGCGAGGCGGTGAGGCGCCGCGTCCACGGTCTCATCTGCCCCCTCGGCGAAAAGCTCGTCGTCCGGGCCGTCGGGCGAGCATGCATCGTCATACGCGATGCGCTCCTTTGCGTGGACCAGGTCGAGCGCCGCGACCGCGTCCGTGGCCGGCGTGGAATCTGCGACTTCGGCGCCGAAAGCTCGGCGGGTCTGACGGAGCCACGGGCTTGGCGAGCGGAGAGGCGAGGACCTCGAAGGCGAGCTTGTTGTCGACGCCGACGGGCTGCGGCACGGCGAAGAGCGACGTCAGGGTCCGTTTGATGATGTCCCGGACGGCACCCCGGATAGCCAGCATGGCGGCGATCGTAACCGGATCACCGAGACCCATACGCTCACCGATCTCCGCGGCTGCCCTCGCATCCGCTCGCTGACGCCCGGCAACGCCGGGACGTGACAATCGTCCCGGCGGCACTGGCCGGGGCGCCAAGCCGGACACGGCGCTTGGCCCCCAGCTCAGGCTGCGATGCCGTCTGGTTGTGCGCGAACCGACGCAAGGGCAGGATCACGCGGGTCATCCGGGGCACGCGCGGCCACAAGCGGAAGATCCGGCACGGTGGGCCCCGCTCCCGCGAATGCGTGAGGTCCCTTTCAACCAAAGCAAGGACCGACGCCGCTTCGCAGCCCGCAACGACAAGCTCGCCCACAAGGACGCCTCGGCCGTCGCCCTAGCGGCCGACGCCGCCTTCTGGGCCCATCGCGACCAGACCCTATCAGGACCAGGGTCCGAGCAGCCCGCGGTTCGCCGCGTCGTCGGGGATCTACTCGTCGTGGAAGGCGGTCAGGCGGCAGACTCGCCGTCGCCGCCTGACCGCTTCAGGATGTGCCGGTCGACCGTGAGGTCGAAGCGCGGATCGCGGCCGTCCTCGAGTGCGAGCGTCGCCCGGGCGCCCCGCGCAGACGCATCACCATTTCCGCACGAGGGGCGCGGGGGCGGGGGCGGGCTGCGCGCCGAACACGTAGCGGAAGCCCACCGAGACGATGTCGGCGCTGGAATCCACCACCCCCGCGAAGGCGATGTTGCCGACGTTGTAGTCGCGGCCGAGGCCCGCCAGGATCCGCGACCGGTCCAGGAAGAAGTGCGAATAGGCGAGGTTCAGCGTCAGCTGCCGGCTCCAGCGGTAGCTGGCGCCCACCGAGGCGATGTAGCGGTCCCCGTCCGGCAGCCGCACCGAACGGTTGCGGAAGTCGATCGGCGAGGTCTCGTAGGCGAAGCCCGTGCGCAGCGTCAGGTTCGGCGAGGCGTCGTACTCGGCGCCGATCGCGTAGGTGAACCCGTCCTTGTAGTTGAGCGGCAGGGTGTTCACCGGCAGGCCGAGGGTCTTCGAGACGATCCCGATGGTCCCGAGCCTCGACCAGTTGTCCCACTCGAAGCCGAGGTTCACCCGCGCCACCGGCGAGACCGCCTGGGTGAGGCCGACGCTCAGCTTGTCGGGGGTGTTCAGCCTCGCCCGGACCTGGCCGGCGAGCGGGGCCAGGGCGAGCAGCGGCACGCCGATCGAGCCGTCGATGTCGTGGTGCACCGAGGAGCGGTAGCCGATGCCCAGCACGGTCCCGTCGCGGGGCGTCAGCGTGGCGCCCGCGGTGAAGCCCACCCCCCAGGATTCCCCCTTGAGGAAGGAGCTCGGATAGGCGGTCGGCAGGAGGCCCGGGACCGGCAGCGCCTGCCGCAGGGTCAGGCGGAAATACTCGATGTTCGGCCCGGCCGCGATCGACAACCATTCGTTGACCTTGAAGCCGATCACCGGGTTGATCGCCAGGGAGAAGATCCGCGACGAGCGTCCGTAGACCTCCCCGGCCCAGACCTGGTTGGGCTTGGTCACGAGCCCGAAGGGCGCGCCGGTCGAGAGGCCGAGCCACAGGCGGTCGTTCATCTGGTACGAGGTCGCGCCCGCCGGCACGAGGGCGCCCTGACCGAGCTCGCCCGAGCCGCCCAGCCGCGCGAAGCCCGGATTGGTGCCCGGCGCCGGGCGGATCTCCGAGGACAGGCCGATATAGGTGAAGTTCTGCTCCGCGACGAAGCCCGGGTTCATCGTGATGGTCGCGGGGTTCCAGAACATCGACGACACGCCGCCCGATCCCGAGGCCGCACCCGCAAACGCCAGCCCCTGCGCCTGCGTGCTCTGCTCCCGCAGACCGAACGCCCCGGCCTGAACCTCGGCAATCGTGGCGACAGACGCACAGAGTGACGCCGTTCCGGCGGCCACCAGAAACCGAAATCTCATCACGATCCTCCCCAAGGTTTACCGCGCATCCACTTCCGGTTTCGGGCGGATGTCATGTTTTCTGAGTTTTGTGCCGCCAGAACCATCGGCGACACCGACACTTTGCGCGGCCGCCACTGTCACGATACTGCCGGTACGCGCAGGCATTACCCCTTCCCAATAGGTCAGGACGCTGCCGAAAGCGGCAAGAAAATGCAAGCGCGAAGCGGTGCGCTGATGAACTCCGGCGTCCGGCCGGCGCAGGGAAGGCGCTGGTGTGACAAATCGGTTTCACGCCGCGAGGCGGAGGCGCTGGATGGCGGGCGGCGGACCGCGTCGAGGACGCCGATGGGCCGCCTTGTACGGCACAGGGCTTCGGGTGCGGCGGCGCGAATACAAAGCTTCGCCGAGTGTCACAGCGGCCCTCGCGACATCGTCTGACCCGCTTGCGACCGGCTGACGCTTTGGGATAGAAGCTAACCTATACGTCAATCCTGGCCCGGCCAATCACGCACGCTCCGCGAGAGAGCGAGGCCGGTGAAGGGAGGGGAAGGTGGGAACCCAGCAGGGCATAAGGAAATGGGCCGGCGAAGCCCACGCTCAGGGTCCGCGCCATCGACGGACGCGTTGCGACGACGCTCCGGAGACGCTTCCGGCGATGGGCGATCGAGATCCGCACGACCCTGCCCAAGACCTGGGTCGGCAGGCTGTCGGAGACGGAGCGCGTGGCGGACGAGCGCCGGCGGGCCGATGCGGGGCCCATCAACATCCGAGTATCGGCACGACGTTGACCGCTCGCGCGCACCGGGAATACGGTGAATTCTCCGAAGAGAAGGTCACCTGTGTCCGATACGCTGTACACCGTGACCCAGCTCGCCAAGGACCTGGGGGTGACGGCGAGAACGGTCCGCTTCTACGAGGACAAGGGTCTCCTGACGCCTCAGCGGGCCGGGAACACGCGGGTCTATACGCATCGCGACCGGGCGCGACTGATCCTGATCCTGCGCGGCAAGCGGCTCGGGTTCTCCCTGCGCGAGATCAAGGAATATCTCGACCTCTACGACGCCGATCCGACCCAGCAGGAACAGCTGCGCGCCCTGCTGAAGCGGATCCAGACCCGGATCGGCAGCCTCGTCGATCAGGAGCGGGCCCTCGTCGAGACGCTGGCCGAGCTGCGCGCCATCGAGCAGCAGGCCCAGGACGCCCTCGCGGCTCTGGCCCCATCCGAGGCGCCGGCGAAATCACGACGCGCCCGCTAGGGCATACCGCGTCGTCAGGGCGACCGGTTCCGCGGGCCGAGGCCGCGCGGCCGGAATCGGCGCGCGCGTCTCACAATCGCCTTCCCCGTTCTCGCGCGGACACTCGCGCCGGACTTGTGCGCGCCGGGACCAGGCACGTCCGGGTCGGCGGGCCGCCCGTGTCGCAGATCCTTCGTGATCGTTCCGAGAGGACAGCATGACCAACGCGGTTATCGTGGGCTACGCCCGCTCGCCCTTCACCCTCGCCAAGAAAGGCGCCCTGGCCCGGGTCCGCCCCGACGACCTCGCCGCGCAGGTCGTGCGCCGGCTCGTCGCCGAGGCCGGCATCTCGTCGAACATCATCGAGGACCTGATCGTCGGCTGTGCCTTCCCGGAGGGCGAGCAGGGGTTCAACGTGGCCCGCCTGATCGGCATGCTGGCCGATCTCGATCTCAGCGTCGGCGGCGTCACGGTGAACCGCTTCTGCGGCTCCTCGATGCAGTCGGTGCACATCGCCGCCGGGCAGATCCAGCTCGGCGCCGGCGAGGCCTTCATCTGCGCGGGCGTGGAGAGCATGAGCCGCGTGCCGATGATGGGCTTCAACCCGATGCCCAACCCCGCGCTCCATGCAGCGCACCCTGGTGCCTACATGGGCATGGGCGACACCGCCGAGAACGTGGCGCGCCGCTGGCAGATCAGCCGGGCCGACCAGGAGGCCTTCGCGGTGACGAGCCACCGCAAGGCCGCCGCGGCCCAGGCCGCCGGACGGCTCGCCGCCGAGATCGTCCCGATCGCCACGAAGGCCGGCACGGTCGAGACGGACGGCTGCATCCGGCCGGAGGCCAGCGCCGAGGGGCTCGCCGCCCTCAAGCCCGCCTTCCAGCAGGACGGCAGCGTCACGGCCGGCACCTCGTCGCCGCTGACGGACGGTGCCTCGGCGGTCCTCGTCTGCAGCGAGGCCTATGCCCACCGCCACGGGCTGAGGCCGCTCGCCCGGATCGCCGCGATCGGCGTCTCGGGCTGCGAGCCGGAGATCATGGGCATCGGTCCGGTGGCCGCGTCCCGGAAGGCGCTGGCCCGCGCCGGCATCGCCGTCGACGCGGTGGGCGTCGTCGAGCTGAACGAGGCCTTCGCCAGCCAAGCGCTCGCCTGCATCCGGGAACTCGGCCTGCGCGCGGAGACGGTCAATATCGACGGCGGCGCGATCGCGCTCGGCCATCCGCTCGGTGCGACGGGCGCGCGCATCGTCGGCAAGGCAGCGGCGCTGCTCGACCGCGAGGGCGCCCGCTTCGCGCTGGCGACCCAGTGCATCGGCGGCGGCCAGGGCATCGCCACCCTTCTGGAGCGTGTCTGATGAGCGGGATCCGCAAAGTCGCCGTCATCGGCGCCGGAGTGATGGGCTCCGGCATCGCCGCCCATGTGGCCAATGCCGGCGTGCCGGTCCTGCTCATGGACATCGTGCCGGAGGGCGCAACCGACCGGAACGGTCTTGCGGCGGCCGCCATCGCCCGGATGCTCAAGACCGAGCCGGCGGCGTTCATGACCCCGCGGGCTGCCAAGCGCGTCGAGGCCTGCAACGTCGAGGACCATCTCGGCCGCCTCGCCGAAGTCGACTGGATCATCGAGGTGGTCATCGAGCGCCTCGACGCGAAGCGGGCGCTCTATCGGCGGATCGACGCCGTGCGCCGGCCCGGCACGGCGGTCTCGTCGAACACCTCGACGATCCCGCTCGATGCGCTGGTCGACGGCATGCCCGAATCCTTCCGGCGCGACTTCCTGATCACCCACTTCTTCAACCCGCCGCGCTACATGCGGCTGCTCGAACTGGTGACCGGCCCGCAGACCGATCCGGCCCTCGCCGAGACGGTCGCCGACTTCGCCGACCGCCGGCTCGGCAAGAGCGTCGTGCGCTGCAAGGATCGGCCGGGCTTCATCGCCAACCGCCTGGGCATCACGTGGATCCAGAACGCCATCGCGGCCGCCGACGACCTCGGCGTCCCGGTCGAGGAGGCCGACGCCATCATGGGACGCCCCTTCGGCATCCCGAAGACCGGCGTGTTCGGCCTCGTCGATCTCGTCGGCCTCGACCTGATCCCGCACACCACCGCGAGCCTGCGCGCGGCGTTGCCGCCGGACGACGCCTTCCACGACTCCTACCGCGAGATGCCGCTCGTCAGCCGGCTGATCGCCGCGGGCTTCACCGGGCGTAAGGGCAAGGGCGGATTCTACCGCTTGAACCGCACGGGCGGGCAGAAGACCAAGGAGGCCATCGATCTCGCGAGCGGCGCCTACCGGCCCGCCCGGAAGGCGGACCTGCCGGAGCTGAAGGACGCGAAAGGCCCCCGCGCGGTACTCGACCTGCCCGGCCGGGCGGGCGCCTACGCGTGGCGCGTCATCGGCGCGACCCTGTCGTACGCCGCCGGGCTCGTCGGCGAGGCGAGCGACGACGTCGCGGCGATCGATGAGGCGATGCGCCTCGGCTACAATTGGACATGGGGACCGTTCGAGCTGATCGACCGGATCGGCGGCGCCTACTTGGCCGATCGCCTCGCCCGCGACGGTCGGCCGGTCCCGCCGCTCCTCGCGGGTCTCGACGGCCGCAGCTTCTACCGGGTCGAGAACGGCCGCCGGCAGGTGCTCCAGCCCGGGGGCGGCTACCGCGACATCGTCCGGCCCGACGGCGTGCTGCGGCTCGCAGACATCAAGCTCGGCCGAGAGCCGCTCCTGACGAACGGCTCGGCGGCCCTGTGGGACATCGGCGACGGCGTGGTGTGCTTCGAGTTCACGTCGCAGAGCAACGCCCTGGACGAGCAGGTCATGGTCCTGCTCGGCAAGACGATCAAGCTCGTGAAGGACCGCTACAAGGCGCTGGTCGTCTACAACGAGGGCACGAACTTCTCGGTTGGCGCCAATCTCGGGCTGGCCCTGTTCGCCGCCAATATCGCGGCGTGGGGGGAGATCGAGAAGCTGGTCCATCTCGGCCAGCAGACCTATCGGCAGCTCAAATACGCGCCGTTTCCGGTGGTGAGCGCACCCTCCGGCATGGCGCTCGGCGGCGGCTGCGAGATCCTGCTGCACAGCGATGCCGTCCAGGCCCATGCGGAGAGCTATATCGGCCTCGTGGAGTGCGGCGTCGGCCTCGTGCCGGCCTGGGGCGGCTGCACGGAGATGCTGGGCCGCTGGCAGGCTTCCGGCACACTGCCGAAGGGGCCGATGCCGGCCGTCGCCAGGGTGTTCGAGACGGTCTCGACCGCAACCGTGGCGAAGTCGGCCGAGGAGGCGCGGGACCTCCTGTTCCTGCGCCCAGATGACGGCATCACCATGAATCGCGACCGGCTGCTCGCCGATGCCAAGGCCAGAGCGCTGTCCCTGGTCGCAGGCTATGCGCCGCCGAAGCCCGTACCTCTGACCCTGCCGGGTTCCGCGGGCGGCCTCGCCCTGCGCATGGCCGCCGAGGGCTTCGCGCGGCGCGGCATCGCCACGAAGCACGATCTCGTGGTGTCGGGCGAACTCGCCTCCGTCCTGTCCGGAGGAGAGGCCGACATCCTCGATACCCTGGATGAGGATGCCATCCTCGAACTCGAGCGCGACAGCTTCATGCGCCTCGTCCGCACCGAGGCAACCCTCGACCGGTTCGAGAGCGTGCTCGAGACCGGCCGGCCGGTGAGGAACTGACGATCATGCAGACCTACAAGGCCCCGCTGCGCGACATGCGCTTCGTGCTCCACGAACTGCACGCCGATCCGGGTTCCGAGCCGCTGCCCGGCCTGGAGGAGATCACGCCCGACGTCGCCGACGCCATCCTTGAGGAGGCGGCGAAGTTCTGCACCGAGCGGCTCCTGCCGCTCAACGCCTCCGGTGACGCGGAGGGCTGCCGCCTGGAGAACGGCGTCGTCCGGACGCCGAAGGGTTTTCCCGAGGCCTACGCGGCGTTCCGCGCGGGCGGTTGGACCGCGATGGGCTCCGACCCCGCCTATGGGGGCCAGGGCCTGCCGGAGACGATCAACAAGCTCGTCGAGGAGATGATCTGCTCGACCAACCTGTCCTTCGGGCTCTATCCGGGCTTGAGCCACGGTGCCTACAAGGCGATCGCCGGTCATGCGTCGGAGGCGCTGAAGGCGGCCTACTTGCCCAAGATCGTCGACGGCACGTGGTCGGGCACCATGTGCCTGACCGAGGCCCATTGCGGCACGGATCTCGGCCTGCTGCGGACCCGCGCGGTGCCGCAGGACGACGGCTCCTACCGGATCACCGGCTCGAAGATCTTCATCTCGGCGGGCGATCACGACCTCACCGAGAACATCGTGCATCTCGTCCTCGCGCGGCTGCCCGATGCCCCCAAGGGTGTGAAGGGCATAAGCCTGTTCCTGGTGCCGAAATTCCTGCCCGCGCCGGACGGGACGCCGGGGGCGCGCAACGGCGTCACCTGCAGCGCCCTCGAGCACAAGATGGGCATCAAGGCCTCGGCCACCTGCCAGCTCTCCTTCGACGACGCCGTCGGCTGGCTCGTCGGCGAGCCGCACAAGGGCATGCGCGCGATGTTCACGATGATGAACAGCGAGCGCCTGTCGGTGGGAATCCAGGGGCTGGGCGCCGGCGAGGCGGCCTACCAGGGCGCCGTCGCCTATGCCCGCGAGCGCCTGCAGGGGCGCGCGCTCTCGGGTGCCAAGCGGCCGGACCTGGCCGCAGACCCGATCATCGTACATCCGGACGTGCGGCGCATGCTGATGACGATCCGCGCCTACAACGAGGGCGCCCGGGCGCTCGGCGGCTGGGTCGCCCGGAGCCTCGACGTGATGGAGCGCCATCCCGATCCGGCCGAACGGCGGCGGGCGGAGGATTTCTCGGCCCTGATGACGCCGGTGGTGAAGGCGCTGTTCACCGATCTCGGCTTCGAGGCGGCCAGCATCGGCCTGCAGGTCTACGGCGGCCACGGCTTCATCCGAGACCACGGCATGGAGCAGTATGTCCGCGATGCCCGGATCTCGATGATCTACGAGGGCACCAACGGCGTGCAGGCCCTCGACCTCGTCGGCCGCAAGCTCCCGGCCCATGCCGGCCGGCTGCTGCGCGGCTTCTTCCACCCGGTCCTCGCCTTCCTCGACGCGGCGCTGGAGGACGATGCCCTGGCGCCCCTCGCCCTGCCCGTGTCCAAGGCGTTCGGTGCGCTCCAGCTCGCCACCGCCCACATCGCGCAACGGGGCCTCAAGGATCCGGACGAGGCCGGCGCCGCCGCGACCGATTATCTGCGGCTGTTCGGCCTGGTGGCGCTCGGCTTCATGTGGGTGCGCGCCGCCAAGGTGGCGCAGGCGGCGCTGGCCGACGGAACGCCGGAGCGGGACTTCTACGAGGCCAAGCTCGCCACCGCCCGCTTCTTCATCGAGCGCATCCTGCCCCAGGTTGCCGGCCTGCTGGCGGCGATCAAGTCCGGCAAGGGCGCGATGATGGCCCTCGACGAGGCGATGTTCTGACCGCCCCGGACCTCCGGGGAATCCTCATGCGACTGATGGAGTGGAACGGATGGCGGATCTCGGCTTGCTGGTCGACTCGATCGAGGAACGGTCGGGGGCCTTGAGCGCGCTCGGATACCGGGTGCGGTTCGACCTCACCGATGGCGGCGGCATCCTGCTCGATGCGACCGGCGGCACGGTCGCCGTGTCGATTGCCGAAGAGGGCGAGGCCGATGCCGTGATGCGCTTGAGTTCCGACAATCTGCTCAAGCTAGTGGAGGGCCGGCTCAGCCCGATGATGGCCTTCTCGACCGGCCGCCTGAAGGTGCAGGGCTCGCAGGGCGTGGCGCTGAAGCTCGCCGGTCTGCTCGATCAGTAGCCGTCCCTGCGGGTGCGCCCCCCTCATCCGCACCCGGCCATCGCGGGAGGCGCCACCGGAGGATCCGCGAGACCGTCCGAAGAATGAGCCGTGGCGGTGCAGGTGCCCGCCGCTTGGGTCGCGGTGGCGACATCGAGATCCGCGTGAAGGCCGGCGGCTCCGGGGGCCCATCGCCGACACGACGATGGCCATGCTCCCATTAAGGGGGAGCGCCGCCGAGCCGACCGGCGCCGGTCTGCGACCGCTACGAAACTTTCCGTCCGGCGCCCCCGTAAGGGCGGGTGCTACCCCTGCGTCGGGGTCGGATGGAAGGAAAAACGATGCCCACAGCGAACAGCCACCGCATGAAGGCGCTTGCTCTGGCCCTCGCGCTCGGTCTCGGAGCGAGCAGCGCAGCCTACGCCAAGAACCCGATGGTCGGCGGCGCGCCGATGTACGCCCAGAAGACCATCGTCGAGAACGCGGTCAACTCGAAGGATCACACCACGCTGGTCGCCGCCGTGAAGGCCGCCGGCCTGGTCGACACGCTGAACGGTCCGGGTCCGTTCACGGTGTTCGCCCCCACGAACGCGGCCTTCGCCAAGCTGCCGCCGGGCACGGTGGAGAACCTCGTCCAGCCGCAGAACAAGGCGACGCTGACGAAGATCCTGACCTACCACGTGGTCCCGGGTGTCTACACCGCCAAGGATCTGATGGCGCTCGCCAAGAAGGGCGGCGGACAGGGCACGCTCACCACGGTGGCGGGTGAGCCTCTCGCCGTCGAAGTGCAGGGCAAGAAGGTCTATGTGACCGACGTGAAGGGCAACACCGCCACGGTGACCATTCCAAACGTCATGCAATCGAACGGCGTCATCCACGTCGTCAATGCGGTGCTGATGCCCTGATCCACCCGGACGGTCCGGCGTCGGCGGCCCTGATCTGGCTGCCGACGCCGATTTCTCGCAAACGTTGACCGCTGCGGCTGCCGAGATCGCGTCAGTCCGCGATGAGCTTGCCGGTGTAGACCACCGGACCGGTCGGCTGGCCGGTGGGCGAGCCGCCGGGCGGCTCCACCGAGACCGCGATCACGCCATCCGGAGCGGCCCCCGCCGGCAGCCTCATCTGGCTCGCCGCCGTACCGACAAGGCCGAGCGGCCGCGGCCCCTGGGCACCGACATACCACACTTCCAGGCTTCGATCCGCGGGTGCCTCGGCGCTGACGGGCCTCACCATTGCGACGCCGGTGCGCGTGTCGACGCGCACGATCAGCGCCGGGAGCGTACCCCCGCCCTGCACCACGGCCAGATAGCGGCCATCCGACGGCCTCTGCCAGGGTCCGAGCGTCAGGACCAGAGCGAGGCCAGCCGCCAGCAGCCCGGCCCCGCCTGCGGCAACTCGCCATCGCCGAAGCTGGGAGCGCAGGGCTTCGATTTGATGCAACTCCGCGCGTCCCGCCGCCGGAAGCCTCCGCAAGAGTGCAGCGCGGACATGCGGCGGCGGTGTCTCGACGGGGATCACCATCGCGAGCGGGCCGAGGCGGCGTTCCCAAGCCTGGATCCGTGCCCGTGCGACCGGATCGCGCGCGGCCTCGCCCTCCATGGCCGCACGCTCCTGCGCGTCGAGCGTTCCGAGGACGTACTCGGCCGCACGCAGATCGGGATCGTCGGGGTCTGGCGCCCTCGTACCGCTCACGACACCGTCTCCAGGCAGGTCTTCAAGGCGCCGAGCGCCCGGTGGAGCCAGGTCTTGATCGTGTTCACGGGACGATCGAACCGTGCGGCCAGTTCCTCACGCGAGCGCCCCTCACAATAGGCCAGCACGACGCAATCCCGGTGCGACGGTTCGAGTCGGCCGAGACATGCCACGAGGGCATTGCGGTCTTGAAACGCGCCCGCCTCGTCGTGCGGATCGATCAGCAGGTCCACCCAATCCTCGCCGCTGTCCAATTCCGGCCCCTGCACCTCCGCCTTCCGGCGTACGCTATCGATGGCGCGGTTCCGTGCGATGGTAATAAGCCAGGGCAGCGGCGGACCGGCTTCCGGCCGATAGCTGCCCGCTGCCTGCCAGATCCGCATGTAGACGTCCTGGAGTACGTCCTCGGCCAAGCCGCGGTCGCGTTGGATACGCAGGATCAGCCCGTAAAGTTTCGGGCTTGAGACATCGTAGAGTTCAGCGAGCCGGTCCGCCTCACCTCGAGCGATTCCTGCAAGCAGCCGGCGCAGCGTGGCGTCGTCGGCCAACATGGGCCCCCGCATAGTTCGAGGCGCCTGCCATCGGACGCCCTCCCGGATGATGCTCTTAGACCAAGCCTCGGGACTCTGACGATCCCCCCTCGCATGCGGCCGGAGGGGGCGCCACAGACGGACGATCCGGCCGCCGGTCCAGGTCACAGGGCGTCGGCGTGCTTGTTCGCCCGCTGCCGGAATGGCCAACCAGAGGGGGAGAGAGATCGATCTTCGCTGAAGGCCGGTTCGCGGCGCAAATTCGCGTAAGCCTCGAATCGTCCCAGACGCGGCGCGGGACACTGAGCCATGGCCCTCCCGGCATCGCCCGTGCGTCAATCCATATTTCGCGTTGTCTGGAGCAGTGATCCATATAAAATCGATATTGACCGGTTCGACCCGTTAGCGGTCAGAGTCGCGCTTCCCTCAGGTCGCTTCATGGCTATCGATATCGACAGTGGCGTCACCGCTGCGCCTCACCCCGCCGGCCCGCCCATTATCGGGGACGGCGCACCGAACTTCCGGGCCCGCACCACGATGGGCCCGCGCACGCTCTCGTCCTATCGGGGCCGCTGGCTGGTGTTCTTCTCGCATCCCGCGGACTTCACGCCGGTCTGCACCAGCGAGTTCGTGGCTTTCGCCCGGGCCCACGAGGCTTTCCAGGCTCTGGATTGCGACCTCCTCGCCCTCTCCGTCGACAGCCTGTCGTCGCACTTGGCGTGGCAACAGAGCATCGAGCAGCGTTTCGGTGTGCGAATGCCGTTCCCGATCGTCGAGGATCCGGCCATGGGCATCGCCCGTGCCTATGGCATGCTGCCGGCGGGAGCGGCGTCGAGCGCCACGGTGCGCACCACGTTCGTCATCGATCCGGAGGGGATCGTGCGCGCCCTCGTGACCTACCCGCTGACGGTAGGGCGCAGCGTCGCCGAGATCCTGCGGCTTGTGAGGGCGCTTCAGGCCTCCGACGCGGCCGACGTCTCGACGCCCGAGGGATGGCAACCGGGCGAGCCGGTGCTCGCGAATCCACCGATGACGAGCGAAGAGATCGGCGACTGCGGGACCGACTGGTATTACAGGTTGGAAAGCGTCTGATGGCACCCGGCACGGACGAGACCAAGGCGAGCGCGGCCGCCGAGTTGCTCAAGCTCGTCGCAAACCCCAACCGGCTGCGCATCCTCTACCTGCTGACGGAGGGCGAGCGCTCGGTTTCGGAGATCGAGCAGCGCCTCGGCATCCGTCAGCCGACCCTGTCGCAGCAGCTCGGCGAATTGCGCAACGCCGGGATCGTCACCACACGGCGCGCGCACAAGGTCGTATTCTACAGCCTGACGGAGGCCCGCACGCGTGCGCTCCTCGATGCGATCGAGGATATCTTGATCGTCAACCGCCCGCAGCGGCGCCTGGCGGCGCGCAGCCCCGACGCGCGCGAACGGGCCCTCGGGCAGGCCGCGATGTTCGGCCAGATCGGAGACGCGCCATGAATGCCTTTCTCGCCCCCCTCGCCGGTGGTGCCCTGATCGGCGCCTCGGCGGCCCTGCTGCTCCTCGCCAATGGCCGCATCGCGGGGATCAGCGGCATCGTCGGCGGATTGCTCGGCCCGGCCTCTCGGGACTGGGCTTGGCGGGTGGCCTTTCTCGTGGGGCTCTTCGCCGGCCCTGCCCTGTTCAGAGCGACGACGGGCCATTGGCCGCAAATCCGCATCGATGCCTCCTGGCCGATGCTTGTCGGGGCCGGGCTTCTGGTCGGGTTCGGGACGCGTCTGGGGTCGGGGTGCACCAGCGGTCACGGGGTCTGCGGCCTCGCGCGGCTCTCGCCGCGTTCCCTCGTAGCAGTCGCGACGTTCATGGCCGCCGCGATCATCACTGTCTTCCTCGTTCGGCACGGCCTGGTCCGATGAACACCCCGCGCCTCCTCGCAGCCTTCGCAAGCGGCCTGCTCTTCGGAGCGGGGCTCGCCCTTTCGGGCATGATGGACCCCGCACGCGTGCTGGGCTTCCTCGATGTCGCGGGGGCCTGGGATCCCAGCCTCGCCTTCGTCCTGGCCGGGGCCGTCGGCGTCTCGGCCCTCGGCTACGCGGTCAAGGCCCGGATGCCCCGGCCTGCCCTCGCGGACCAGTTCGAGATACCGGCGAACCGGAGCGTCGATGCCCGCCTGCTCGGGGGCGCCGTCCTGTTCGGAATCGGCTGGGGACTCGCCGGCTTCTGCCCCGGCCCGGCCCTGGCCGGTCTGACACTCGGCCTGCCGGAGGTCGCGCTGTTCGTTGCGGCGATGTTCGCCGGGATGCTGCTCTTTCGGTTCACCGCCCCGCGCTCGACGGGACCGATCACGGTGAGCCGCTGAGGGCGGAGGCGCCAGCCCGTAGGCGGGCACCGGCCTCCCCGATCAGGCGGTCCGTTCGGCTCGCTGCGGTTTCGCCATCCACTCTCGGCCCTTCAGCATAGCCTTCCAGTACAGCGGGGGCAGCATCCGTTCCTTGAGCAGCCACGCCACGCGGCTCAGCTTCGTGCCGTCGATCAGCCAAGCCGGGAAGCTCGGCATCAGCGTTCCGCCATATCCGAATTCCGCGAGCAGAATCTTTCCGCGCTCAACCGTCAGGGGGCACGACCCGTAGCCGTCGTAGGCGACCTCGGCCCCGCGCAGATGCCCCATCTCGACGAGGAGATTGTGGGCTACGACCGGGGCCTGTTTGCGCGCGGCGGCGGCCGTCTTGGCATTGGAAGCGCCGATCGCATCGCCCAAGGCGTAGATCGCGGGAAAGCGCGCGTGGCGCAGGCTCGCGGGATCAACGGCGATCCAGCCGGCCACGTCGGCGAGCGGGGACGCACGGATGAAATCGGGCGCCTGCTGCGGCGGCACGACGTGGATCATGTCGAAATCGGTCTCGATCGTCTCGCAGATGCCGGTCTCGGTCTGGCGGGAGAACCACGCGCGCTTGGCGGGGCCGTCGATCCGCGTCAGCGTATGGCGAAAGTTCAGGCGCGCATCGTAACGATTCACATAAGTCATCAATGCGGGGACATAATCCTCGACGCCGAACAGCGCCGGACTGACCGTGTATAATTCGACGTCGATATCTTTGAGCCGGCCCTGGCGTAGCCAGTGATCGGCCGAGAGATACATCGCCTTCTGCGGGGCGCCGGCGCATTTGATCGGCATGGGCGGCTGCGTGAACAGGGCGCGGCCGGCGCGCAGGGTCTGTACGAGTTCCCAGGTGTCGGGCGCCAGATCGTAGCGGTAATTGGAGGTGACGCCGTTCCGCCCGAGGGTTTCGGTCAACCCCGCGACACCGGCCCAATCGAGCGTCAGACCGGGCGCGACGACGAGTCGATCGTAGCGCACAGTTTGGTGCCCCTCCAAGATCACGGTGTTCCGATCCGGCTCGAAGGCAGCCACAGCGTCCTTGATCCAGCATACGCCTGTGGGAATCAGCGAGGCCATGGTCCTGGCTGTGACGGCGGGCGAAAAGATTCCGCCGCCGACCATGGTCCAGCCTGGCTGGTAATAGTGCACATCGGCGGGCTCGATCAGCGCGATGTCGAGATCGGGCTTGCGCGCCTTGAGACTGGCCGCCACGGCAATGCCGCCGGCCCCACCGCCGATGACGACCACGGTGTGGAACAGATCGGCCGATGCCTTCCGGCTGCGGCTGACCGCGGCGATGCGCCCGACAACGCCGGACAGGTCGTAGCCGGCTGCCCTCGCCGTTGACAGGATCTCCCGCAGAGGACGGCCGCGGGCCCCCTCGTCGAACGACCACAGCGTCGCCGAACGCATTCCCGTGCGGCAATAGGCGAAGAGAGGCTTGGGCAGCGCCGCGCGCGACGCCGAATGCCGCCGCGTTCTCGTCGGAGACCTTGCCGGACACGACGGGCAGATCGTGGGCCTCGAGCCCCGCGGCGTGAGCAGCGGCCTCGATCTCCGCGAAATTCGGCTGATCCACGCCCTCTCCGTCCGGGCGATTGCAGATTACGGCCCGGAAGCCGGCCTGCGCGATATGCACGAGATCGGCATGAAAGATCTGCCCCGCGACCGACAGATCCGGCGTCAGGCGCTTTGATTCCATCGTCGCATCCATCATTATATATTATACGTATATGATGAGCTGAATCGATAAGATAACATATTGACAGCCGCGGCAACTGATCGTCATATGCGCGGAGAGACTCAGGCTCAGGCCTATCGATATATTCTTATATGAAATGAACGACGGCTCAGGGCGCGTCCTGCCCTGCCACCCGTCAGATGTCGGTCTAGCGGAAGATCGGAGAGACACTGCAGATGAGTGCTCTTCCTGCTGTTCTTTCCGGCGCAGGGGTCGGATTTACGCTCGGGCTGATCGGCGGCGGCGGCTCGATCCTGGCAACGCCGCTGCTGCTTTACGTGGTGGGCATTGCCCAACCGCACCTCGCCATCGGGACAGGAGCGCTCGCGGTCGCAGCCAACGCGTTCCTGACGCTCATCGGGCATACCAGGACCGGCAACGTGCGCTGGCGCTGCGCCCTTGTCTTCGCCCTCGTCGGCATCCTGGGCGCCCTCGTCGGGTCATCCCTGGGCAAGGCCGTGGACGGACAGCACCTGCTGTTCCTCTTTGCGCTTCTGATGGTGATCGTCGGCATCCACATGCTGCAGGGCCGGACCCGACAGGGGGGCTCGGCCGAGCCGGTCGGCTGCGGCCCGACACCGAGCGGAAGAGTGGTGGCCGTCGCCTTTGCCGTCGGCATGCTATCGGGATTCTTTGGGATCGGAGGCGGGTTTCTGATCGTGCCGGGCCTCGTCTTCGCGACCGGCATGCCGCTCATCACAGCGGTCGGCACCTCGCTGCTCGCGGTCGGCGCCTTCGGCCTCGCGACCGCGCTGAATTACGCCCTGTCGCGCCTGGTCGATTGGGCCGTCGCGGGCGAGTTCATAGCCGGTGGCCTTGCCGGCGGCGTCCTCGGCATGCGCCTTGCCAACCGACTCGCCGGCTACAAGGGCGCGCTGAATACAGTCTTTGCCACCGTGATCTTCGGCGTCGCCGGTTTCATGCTCTACCGCAATGGCAGTGCCTTCGCCGCAGCTCCGTGAGCGTTGCGGGCGCGGGACTTGCGCGGGGCCGGGCTGGCCGGCGCCAGCCCGGCCGCCACGTCCGCTGAGATCCGCATCTGCCGCAGCCAGATCCGCCACGCGTCAATCCCGGAACGCCCGACACCGACAGGAGAGATCACATGGCCGAACCCGTCATCCGCGCCTTCTTCGATGAGCCCACCAATACGGTGAGCTACATCGTGGCCGATCCCGAGACCAAACAGGCCGCCTTCATCGATCCCGTGCTCGACTACGACCACAATGGCGGCAGCGTCGACACGCGCTCCGTCACGGCGATGCTGAAGGCGGCCGAGGAGGCGGGCTTCTCGGTGGTCTGGACGCTGGAGACCCACGCCCATGCCGATCATCTGTCCGGCTCACCCTTCGTGAAGGCGAAGACCGGCGCGCGGATCGGCATCGGCGAGCACATCAAGGACGTGCAGAAAATCTTCCGTCCGGTCTTCAATGCCACGGACCTGAAAACCGATGGCAGCGATTTCGATTGCCTCTTTGCCGACGGGGAAACCTTCCACATCGGCAATCTCGCCGTCGAGGTGCTCTACACGCCCGGCCACACGCCGGCCGATATCTGCTATCGCATCGGCAACCATGTCTTCGTCGGCGACACGCTGTTCATGCCCGATTTCGGCACCGCGCGTGCGGATTTCCCCGGCGGCGACGTACACGCCCTCTACCGCTCGATCCGCAAGCTCCTCGCGCTGCCACCAGAGACGGTCTTGCATCTGTGCCACGACTACAAGGCGCCCGGGCGCGACGTGTACGCCTGGGAGACCACGGTGGGCGAGCAGCGCGCACGCAATGTCCACGTGAAGGAGGGCGTGACCGAGGCGGAGTTCACCGCGATGCGAACCGCCCGCGACGCCACGCTTGCGGCGCCGCGCCTGCTGCTGCCGTCGATCCAGGTGAACATCCGCGCCGGCAAGTTCCCCCCGGCGGAGGCAAACGGCGTCCGCTACCTGACCATCCCGGTCAAGCTGAAGGGCGGGGCCGAGGCCGGGTTGTAAGGGCGCGTCGGGCTCGTGAGCCCGGACGGCCAACGGCCTCCGATGTCTCGATCCACGGAGCCGGCCGGAGCGGCCGCCGATCGGAGCTTCACGGAGAAACCCGGATGACGGCGCGGTCGGCATTCACGCGTTGGGCCCAGCCTTTGGCGCTGGCCTCGCCCTTGAGGTCGAGCAGTTTGGCGCCGCTGACATCGACGTTCTTGAAGTCCGCGCCGGCGACCGTGGCACCGGTCAGGTTCGCACCGGACAGGTCCGAGCCCATCAGCACCACGTCGGTCAGGTCGGCATCCTTGAGGTCGGCATATTCCAGGCGCGACCGGCCCAGGTCGGCCCCTTTGAGGTTCGCCCCCGAGAGGTTCACCGAAGTGAACACCGCCCGCATCAGTCCCATGGACTGGTTCCTGATGTCGGCGCCGCCCTTGAGGTCAACCAGCATCGCACCGCTCATATTGGCGCCTTTGAAGTCGCCGATCGGCGTGGATCGGCTGAGATCGGCGCCGCTCAGGTTGGCATCCCGGGCGGTGATGCCGAACATCCTCGCGTCGGCGAGTTTCGCGCCGGAGAGATCGGCTTTCAGGAACCACGCCTGTTCGAGGTTCGCCCCGCTGAGATCTGCCCCGCGGAGATTGGTGCCGTTCAGGCGCGCCGTCCGCAGGTTGGCGCCCCGGAGGTTCAGCCCGGACAGGTCGAGGCCCGACAACGCCTTGTCGTGCAGGTCGAGGGGCTTGCCGTCCGAGGCCCTGATCATCGCCTCGATGTCGGCGCGGCCCATCTCGGCCTTCGTCATCGCGGGGGAGGCCATGTCGGCTCCGAGCAGCAGATCCTGTTCGGCCGCTGCAGGGCCGGCGGCAAGGGCAGCGATCATGAAGCTGAAGGCGAGACGGCGCATCGGTTCACTCCCGGCAGACGCCACGCAACGCTGGCATCCATATCGTGTTCAGTGTGCCGCAATGCTATCCCGAGCCGCCGCGCCCGGTCGGTGACCCCGGTCACACAAGTCCGACGTGGCGGGAGAAACACGCACCACGTGCCGGACGATCAGCCCGTCGTCACGGCCGGAGAACGACGCCAGCCATGACGGACGCGCAGAAGCTCGAGCGCTGGATCGCACGCTTTCCTCCGATTCAGGCGCTCAGTTCCGCGCATCTTCAGATCGCGCGGGGCACCGTGCAATTCCCGGTGCTCGAGGCCGGCGCGACGGCCTACGAACTCCATGGCGAGTGCGCCCACTACCTGATGTGTCTCGAAGGACGGACGCGTATCTTTCGCATGTCGGAGAGCGGGCGTGAGGTTCTGATCTACAAGGTCGGGCCGGGCGGCACCTGTGCGCTGACGACGCAGTGCCTCCTGTCCGGCGGTACTTTCCCGGCCCAGAGCGTGGCCGAGGAGAGAACCGAACTCGCAGCCCTTCCGGTTGGCACCTTCCAACACCTGATGGGTGAAAGCGCAGCCTTCCGAAGCTTTGTTCTCGGCGACTACACGCGGCTGATGACCGGCCTGTTCACGCTGATCGACGAGGTCGCGTTCTCGCCGCTCAAACAGCGGCTGGCCCAGCGGCTGCTGTCCGAAGCCGGTCCGCAGGGCGTGGCCGCGGTAACCCACCAGAAGCTCGCGGACGACATCGGCAGCGTGCGCGAGGTGGTGAGCCGCATCCTGGCCCAATGGGCCGAGGCCGGTCTGATCGCGTTGCGACGGGGTGCCGTCGAGATCGTCGACCGAACCAGCTTGGCAGCGGCCGGCCGGCGGTGACCTGCCGGGCCATTCGGATCCGCCTGGCAGTCGGGCCCTGCGGGACGGACCGGCCGCATCCAGTCCCATCCGATGACTTCCTTGCGCTGGCCCGGCACGGGATGTGACCGTCACGCGCCAACGCGTGGCGGATCCTCGTATCGGCCAGTGCGATCATTGGCGCAGGTTGAACGTCGCACGCGCCCCGATCGCGACGGTCGAGACCGAGAAAAGGTGGATTGAAGACTTCAAAATCGTCGCGACAGCTTGGCCCTGCTCGCATGTCTGCAAGCCCTGGGCGCGCACCGCCTCGTGGAACCGGATAAACACCTCTTGAGTATGCTCGTCCGCCCTGATAATAGTTTAATGAAATCGCTTCGAACGATGAAGCGTGAGGAAAAAATACTTTTGGAGGCGGATATGATTGTATTCGCTGGTATTTTTTCAGCCATGGCAGGCTTCGGCCTGCTGCTGGGCCTCGGCGCGATCGAGTATCCTGTGGCGCCCCATATCAGCAGCTATGGCTGGGCCCTCTTCGTGAATGCAGCGGCGATATGTGGTTTGCTGCTGTTCAATCTCTATCATCGTCACAGTCAGCGCTTGCACTGATCCTGTGAGAGACCCCCGAATTCGGGTCGCCGGACGAAGCTTGACCTTTGCCTCGCGACGGGCGGGCGTCACAATGCGATCGAACCGGCGCGCCGATCCGGGATCGCTATCGGCCACCCTTGGCCCAGGGCGGAGAGCGGCTTCCCGTCTCGAAGACCGGGCATCCGGCGAGGTCGGGCGGCCGAACGATCCCGTCGGTCGGGCCCCTGTTCCGGCTCGCGCCCTCGTCGCGCTGGAAATGGCTTGGTGGCCCCATCCCCGGGAGTTTCGACGGCGCGCCGCCCGACTTGACCCGTCAGGGAAGTTCCAGGCGCCGCAGATCTAGGCAGGTCCCTCTTTTCACCGACGGAGGACCTGTACGACCTGACGCGAATCCAGGTCGACGATGACCGCGCGATCATCGGGAGAAATGTAATAGCCGTAGTAGCCGACCGGGTTCAGGCCGGGCATCGCGACGTTCTGGAACGATCCGAGTTCCAGCCATCCCGGAATTTGACTGCCCCGGCCGACGCGCACACCGCTCGGATCGCTATAGCGCGGTCCCGTGTCGAAAAGCGTTTGGATCGTGCCGGGTTCGTTGCCGAACATGAGGACACCTTGCTGGGCCAGACGCGGATTGACCCTGACGATGAGCGGTTGGGCAGATGCCGGAAAGCAGGCGAAGCAGCTTACGGCCGTAAGCATGGCTCCGGACAAGGCCGACAGCGCAGGTAACCGACGAGCAATCATGACGCCCTCCGAAGCCTTGCAGCAAAAGCCAAGATCAGTACGAAGGTTTACATAGAGACAAGCCGAATTTGATGCTTGATGATTTGGGGCAATCTTGATGTTTTGGTGTCGGCACCCCCAGGCAGCGCCCGGATGTTGCGGGGGCAAGACCGGTCCGCGGCGCCGTTCCGACAGGTTCAACGCACCCGTCAGACCCCGGCAACGCCTTGCCGAGCGGCGCTGCCGAACGCCGGGATGGCGCGGTCGAACCACATCGGCCGGCATACGATCGCGATCGGAGCCGCAAAGCAGACACGCCATGAATCGGGTGCTCCCTCGAATTCACGACGTCTCACCCGATCAAGCCGCCCACGCGAATGTCTGCAATCCTGAACAGGCTCGCACTGCGTCAAATCCAACATGGGGCTTGGCCAATACCGCGGAGCGGCCAGACAGGAACCCTGTCGAAAATTGTCCGGCGGGTGTCGCATCCAGCCGCGCGTCCGTTCCGCGTCAGGCATAGATCGAGACGCGAGCCATCGGACGGGCTTCACCGTGAAACGCCTTGAAAGCACGACACATCGCCCGAAGGCGCCGACAATAGCCTGACGCTCGGTCGCTGGATCGAACCATGATTACTTCACACCCTCGCATTTCGGAAGGCGATGCCGACGGATCAAATCATCCGAAATCCAACCGCCGCAATCGACTGAAAGGCATCGGAACAAGAATTTTAGCAGAACTAAAGAGCTTTATCGGTATATTTGTTTATTTATGGGTCATATTTGGCATTCTGATCCTGCACGAGCATGCCGTCCTGTCGCGTCACGGCATCGTCTATAGATTTTATGGGCTGACCTTCCTCAATGCGTGGATCTTGGCGAAGATCATGCTGATTGCCGAGCATTTCGACACCCGGACAGCCGTTCGGAGCGGTCCACTGCTCTATCCGATCCTGACTCGGTCCGGCCTCTTCGCGTTGCTGATGGTCTGTTTCTACGCGCTTGAGGATATGGCAATCGGGCTCTGGCGGGGAAAGACGCTGGTCGATAGCGTGCCGATGATCGGCGGCGGGGGCGTCCTCGGCTGGGCGTCCGTCGTCCTGATCATGACCGTCGCCCTGATCCCGTATTTCACGTTTCGAGAGCTTAGCCGCGTGCTCGGCCCTGGGCGGTTGCAAGCGCTCTTGTTTCGCGACGGGAGTCACCTGGACCTGCCGGATCAGGACAAGGCCGGACGGGGCTAAAGCGCCGGATGTCGCAGCAGCCGTCACGCGGCCAGCGCGCACGACCACGCCCACCCTGGCACGGGGCGTTTCATGCGGGAGCGTCGGTCACGGACCGAAACGCGCTGGGGGAGGCCGCAGCTTCGGCTCGGACGCGTCCTGCTCGATCAAGCGATCCCGCGGAAAGCTGCCAGAATACCACCCCGCAGCCGTGAGACGGTGCGGCAAGGCTTTGCGATGGTCCGCGTCCCCCTTCTCGTGCTGGTTGCCCTGCTGATCACCAGTCCCGGCCCCTCGGCGCGTGGCGAGGGAGAGCCCCCTGCCGCGCTGGCGGTCGGAACGGTGACGGCGCAGCGCAAGGCCTTGGACAGGGCGCTGGACTTCGTCGGCCGGGTCGAGGCGGTGGGGCGCGTCGAGGTGCGCGCCCGCGTGACCGGCTATCTCGAGGCGGTCCTGTTCAAGGAGGGCGATCCGGTGAAGGCAGGGGCCCCTCTGTACCGGATCGAGCGCGATCTGTTCGTGGCCGCCGTCAGGCAAGCCGAAGGCGCCCTGGAGCGCGGCAGGGCGGCGCAGGCTCTGGCCGCCATCCAACTGCAGAGGGCACAGGAGCTGCTCGACCGGAATTCGGGGACCGTCGTTGCCCGCGATCAAGCACGGGCCGCCCTCGATCAGGCGAAGGGCGCCGTCACGGGCGACGAGGCCAATCTCCAGACCGCCCGCATCAACCTCGGCTACACGGATATCACCGCCCCCATCGCCGGCCAGATCGGCCGAACGAGCGTGACGAAGGGCAACGTCGTCGGGCCCGACAGCGGCGTGCTGACCACGATCGTCAGCCAGGACCCGATCTACGTCACCTTCCCGGTGAGCCAGCGCGAGTTCCTGCGCTACCAGCAGGGCGCGAAAAGCCCCGATCGCAGCAAGGTCGGCATCCGGATCCGATTCCAGGACGGATCGGAATACGGCCAGGTGGGACGGGTCGATTTCGTCAACATCAGCGTCGACCGGACGACCGACACGGTCCTGGTGCGCGCCGTCATGCCGAACCCGGCGGGCGTGCTGCGGGACGGGCAGCTGGTCCAGGTCGCCCTTCAGATTGGGGAGCCCGAGCAGAAGATCGTCGTCCCGCAAGCGGCGCTCATCGCCGACCAGGGCGGGGTCTACGTCTTCGTCGTCGAGGACGGGCGGGCCGTGACCCGGCGCGTCAAACTCGGTTCCGCCGGTACCGGCCCGGATGCCGTCATCGACGAGGGCCTGTCGGCCGGGGAGCTCGTCATCGTCGACGGCCTGCAGCGGGTGCGGCCCGGAATCACCGTGCAGGCGAACCCGATCGCCCAGTCGGCCGGCAGGATCTGACGCCATGGTCTCGGCGATCTTCGTCGACCGGCCGCGCCTCTCGGTGGTGATCGCGATCGTCACGTCGATCGCCGGAGCGCTGGCGCTGTTCACCATCCCGGTGGCCCAGTACCCCGACATCGTGCCGCCCCAGGTCTCGGTGACGACGACCTATCCCGGCGCCTCCGCCGAGGTGGTGGAATCGACCGTCGCACAGCCCATCGAGTCTCAGGTCGTGGGCGTCGACAAGATGATCTACATGAAGAGCGTCAGCGGCAACGACGGCAGCTACACGCTCACCGGGTCCTTTGAACTCGGCACCGATCCGGACATCAACGCCGTCAACGTCAACAACCGGGTTCAGATCGCCTTGGCCAAGTTGCCCGAGGACGTCCGCAAGCAGGGCGTCACGGTCAAGAAGAAATCTTCCGCGCTGCTGGGCGTGCTGGCGGTCTACTCGCCCCAAGCCATGCAGGACCCGCTCTTCATCTCGAATTACGTGACGATCAACCTGCTCGACCGCATCAAGAGCACGCCCGGCGTCGGCGACGCGACCCTGTGGGGGCCGCAGGATTATGCGATGCGGGCCTGGGTGCGGACCGACCAGCTCACCGGTCTCAACCTGACCACGGGCGATGTCATCGCAGCGATCCGCACGCAGAACGTGCAGGCTCCCGTGGGCCGGATCGGCGCACGCCCGATTTCGGACGAGCAGCAGCTCCAGCTCAGCATCCAGACGCAGGGGCGCCTGAACTCCGCGGAGCAGTTCCGCAACGTCATCCTGCGCACGAATCCGGACGGGTCCGTGCTGCGGCTCGGGGACGTCGCCCGCATCGAGCTCGGCGCCGCCAATCTCGACCGCGAGACACGGCTGAACGGGAGCCCCGCCACGGTGGTGGCGATCTACCAGTCCCCCGGCGCGAACGCCCTCGCGACCCTGAAGGAAGTCCAGGCCCGGGTCGGCGCGCTGGCCAAGTCCTTCCCCGAGGGGCTCGCCTGGAAGGTCACCTACGACCCGACCACCTTCATCACCGAGACGGTGCGCGAGGTCCGCAAGACCCTGATCGAAGCCTTCGTGCTCGTCGTCGTGGTGGTGTTCCTGTTCCTCGGCAGCCTGCGCGCGACGCTCATCCCGACGCTCGCCGTGCCGGTGAGCCTGATCGGGACCTTCATCGCCCTGAAGGCGGTGGGCTACTCGGCGAACTCCGTCTCGCTCCTCGCCCTGGTGCTGGCCATCGGCATCGTCGTCGACGACGCCATCGTGGTCGTCGAGAACGTCGAGCGCGTGATGGAGGAGCATCCCGATCTCTCCCCGCGGGAGGCCACCAAGCGGGCGATGGCCGAGATCACGGCGCCGATCATCGCCATCACCCTGGTGCTGCTCTCGGTCTTCGTGCCGGTCGCCTTCGTCCCCGGCATCTCCGGCGAGCTCTTCCGACAATTCGCGGTCGCCGTCGCGGTCGCGATGCTGATCTCGGCCGTCAACGCGCTGACCCTGTCGCCGGCTTTGTGCGGCGTGCTTCTGCGGCCGCATCAGGGTCCCCGCCGCGGGATCATGGGCGTCGTCATGCGGGCGATCGACCGGGTGCGCGACGGCTACGGTGCCGTGGTGGCGCGGATCGTGCGCTTCTCGGTGATCGGGCTCGTACTCGCCGGCGCGGCCGCCTACGGCGCGCTGCAGCTGGCCAAGATGACGCCCACCGGCTTTCTGCCCGAGGACGATCAAGGCGCCTTCTTCGTCGTGGTGCAGCTGCCCGAGGGCGCCGCGGTGGGACGCACCGCCGAGGTGGTGGCGCATGCCGAGGCGATCCTGCGGCAGGAGCACGTGGTCGCCGACACGACATCGGTGATCGGCCTCAACTTCATCGACAACTATTCGCAGGGCAACGCGGCCTTCCTGGTCGTGACCCTCAAGCCGTTCGAGGAACGCACCGGCGCCGCGGACGGGGCGGCGGCCGTGATCGCCCGGCTCGGCCGTCAGTTCCGAGACATCCCGGGCGGGACCGTGGTGCCCCTGGCGCCGCCTCCCGTCATCGGCCTCGGCACCGGCGGCGGCTTCGCCTACGTCCTGGAGGACCTGCGCGGCGGCGATCCGAAGGACCTCGCCCAGGTCGTGCGCGGGCTGATCGTGGCGGCGAACGACGAGCCGAAGCTCAACCGCGTCTTCAGCACGTTCTCGGCCACGAACCCCTCGGTGTTTCTCGACATCGACCGCAACAAGGTCCAGATCCTCGGGGTGCCGCTGGAGAACGTTTTCCAGGCGCTGCAGGCCTCGCTGGGCGGCTATTACGTCAACGACATCAACCTGTTCGGCCGCACGTGGCAGGTGCAGGTCCAGGCCGAGGCCGCCGATCGCACGCGGATCGACGACATCTACCGCATCAACGTGCGCAACAAGGACGGCGAGATGGTGCCGCTGCGCTCCCTCGCGGAAGCGCGGATCGTGGTCGGACCGCCGGCGCTGATCCGCTACAACAACCTGCGGGCGGTCACCGTGCAGGGCTCTCCGGCGCCGGGCATCTCGTCGGGCCAGGCGCTCGCCGCCATGGAGGCGGTCGCGGGCCGCACCTTGCCGGCGGGGTTCGCGGGCGAGTGGACCGACACGGCGTTCCAGGAGAAGCGGGCCGAGGGCAAGACCGAGATCATCCTCGGCTTCGCCGTCCTGTTCGCATTCCTGTTCCTGGTCGGCCTCTACGAGAGCTGGACGATCCCCGTCCCGGTGCTGCTGTCGGTCACCGTCGGGATCCTGGGCGCCTACGCGGCGATGGTGTGGGGCGGGCTCACCCTCGACCTCTACGCGCAGATCGGCATGGTGGTGCTGATCGGACTCGCAGCCAAGAACGGCATCCTGATCGTCGAGTTCGCCAAGGAGCAGCGCGATCGGGGCGTGCCGCTCCACGAGGCGGCGACCGAGGGCGCGCGGCTGCGTTTCCGGCCCGTGATGATGACCTCCTTCGCCTTCATCCTCGGCCTGTTTCCGCTGGTCATCGCCGCCGGCGCCTCGCAACTCGCTCGGCGCAACGTGGGGACGCCCGTGTTCGGCGGAATGATCGCCGCGTCCTTCATCGGGATCTTCGTGATCCCGCCCCTCTACGTGCTGTTCCAGAGCCTGCGTGAGCGGGCCTGGGGCCTTCTGGGCGGGAACGGGACGCGGCACGACGCGGCGGCGGAGCCGGCCGGAACGCAGGAGCACATGCCGGCCGAGTGACCGTGCGCGGTCGAGCCGGGCAGGATGAGGAGGCTGGGCGGTGACGGACGATGCGACGCGGGCACAGGAGCCCGAGACCGACGACGAAGCCACCGACGAGGGGCTGGCGCAGCCCAAGCTCAAGCGCAAGGCGTACGAGCGGGAACTCCGCGCGCTGCAGGTGCAGCTCTGCCATCTGCAGGACTGGGTCCGGAGATCCGGCGCGCGCATCGTCGTGGTCTTCGAGGGACGTGACGCTGCCGGCAAGGGCGGCACGATCAAGGCGCTCACCGAGCGGGTGAGCCCGCGGGTGTTTCGCGTGGCCGCGCTGCCGGCCCCCTCCGACCGGCAGAAGACCCAGATGTTCATTCAGCGCTACATCGAGCACTTCCCGGCGGCCGGCGAGATCGTGATCTTCGACCGGAGCTGGTACAACCGCGCGGGCGTCGAGCGCGTCATGGGGTTCTGCAGCGACGCTGAATATCGCCGCTTCCTCGATCTGTGCCCGCGGATCGAGCGCTTCATCGTGGGCGGCGGAACGCAGCTGATCAAGTTCTGGCTCGAAGTCGGCCGGAAGGAGCAGAAGCGCCGCTTCCTGGCCCGGATCGATGACCCTCTCCGGCAGTGGAAGCTCAGTCCCATGGACCTCGAGTCCTACAGTCGCTGGTACGACTACTCGATCGCCCGGGACGAGATGTTGGCGGCGACCGATATCGATGAGGCGCCCTGGCATATCGTCCGCTCAGATGAGAAGCGGCGCGCCCGTCTCAACTGCATCGCCCATCTGCTGAGCCTGATCCCCTACAAGGAAGTGAAGCGCGAGGCCGTGATCTTGCCGAAGCGCCTCAAGGACAAGGCCTACGACGACACTCTCACCAAGGGGCATTTCGTTCCGGAACTGCACTGAGGTGAGGCCGCGCGCCCGGACATCGACCCTTCAAAGCCGGGCGCGGCCTTGAACTCTTCGAGCCGGGCGATCGAGACATCGAAACGGGCCCGCGTCGCCTCGTCACGCGTCGCATCCCGCTGCGTCTGGAGCTGTAGGATCTCCGCGTCGATCTAATCGCCGTTCAGCTCCTCGACGGAGAGAACCCGCGCGGCCAGGATGGTCACCCGCTTCGCCGTGACCTCAGCCAGCGCTCAGCAACGCGAAGAGATCCGGGAGCGCAGGTCGTTCACCCGCTGAGGTGGCGGTCTGTGTCCGCTGCTCGGTCATGATCGCCATCCCGGGGCGTCCTGAATCACACGTGGAGTTTTTCCCAGGTCAGGAAGAAACCAACATCGCCCGGCATGCCGTCGGGCCAGTCGACGATCATCGCCGACAAGCCATAGCCGAGGGGGCGCAGTCGCTCGCGCCAGAACTCGTATGCCTGCCGGGGCCGCCCGGTCAGGGTGTCGGGCCAGTCCGCCTCGGCATTGTTGATGGCTCGCCCGCTGTCGGTGCACATCGCGTTCGGAAAACGCATGACCAGCAACTCGTTCTTGCCCTGCTCGGCCGCGACCCGGAGCTTGTGCAGGAGAGGCCGCGTGATCTCCTGGACCTTCTCGGGCGTAAGCTCGATGGTCTTGGACAGAGTCTTGATCAGCTCGGCCCGCGCCTGGCTCGCTTGGTCCTCGGCCTTCAGCGCCTTCATGGCTTTGGCGGCCTTCAACTTGGCCGTGTAGGCACCGAGTTCGGCGGCCGACATGAAGGTCTCGTCGGCGAGTTCGAGATCGGCCGGCGACCTGGTTCTCACGGCGTCCATGGCAAGCTCCCGTTGTTCAAAGCGCCGGCTGCGGCCGGCTGCTCCTGGGCCGAGACAACACGGCGCGCGTGGCGCGCGCGATCATCAGTTCCTCGTCCGTCGGAATGACCCAGGCGGTCGGCCCGGGACCTCGGGTCACGCGGGGGCCGCCGGAGGCGTTGGCCGCGTCGTCGAGTTCGAATCCCGCCCAGGCGGCACCCCGCAGGACCTCCGCACGGGTGGCGGCGTCGTTCTCGCCGATGCCGGCCGTGAAGATGAGGGCGTCGATGCCGCCCAGTGCGGCGACGAGGGAGCCGAGTTCACGACCGATCCGGTAGACGAACAGGTCGATGGCTCGGCGGGCATCGGGCTCGCGCGCCGCGACGCGGCGCAGCGTGCGCATGTCGTTCGAGATCCCCGACACGCCGAGCAGGCCCGACTGCGTGTAGAGCATGCGCTCCGCCTCGTCCGGGCCGAGCTTCATCTCGCGGAGCATGTAGAACACGATGCCGGCATCGAGGCTGCCGCAGCGCGTCCCCATGGGCAGCCCGTCGAGGGCGGAGAAGCCCATCGTGGTGGCGACGCTGGCGCCGCGGTTCAGCGCACACAGGCTGGCGCCGTTGCCGAGATGGGCCACGACCACGCGTCCGGCCGCCAGGGCGGGATCATACGCCGGGAGCACCGAAGCGATGTAGGCGTAGGACAGGCCGTGGAAGCCGTAGCGGCGCACGCCACCCTCCATCATCGCGTGCGGCAGGGCGAAAAGCCGGGCGATCTCCGGTTGACCGGCATGGAAGGCCGTGTCGAAGCAGGCGACCTGGGGCAGATCGGGGAAGCGCCGCCGGAAGATGCGGATCGGCTCGAGATTGTGCGGCTGGTGGAGGGGAGCCAGCGGCACGAGGCGCTCCAGGGCCTCCAGGACCTCCGCAGTCACGCGCACGGGCTCGCAATAGGTCATCCCGCCATGGACGATCCGGTGCCCGACGGCGACCAGCTCGAAGCCGCCACTGTGCGCGCGCATCCAGGCGGCCACGTGCAGGAGCGCGTCCTCGTGGCCGAACGCCCCGTCGCTGCCGAAGTCCTCGTCGGCCACCGTCGTGCCGGTCCGATCACGGATCCGCAGATGGGGCGCTTCACGGAGCCCCTCGAACAGGCCCCGGAAGATACGCTGCGGCTCTTCGCCATCGCCGAGGATGAAGACTTGGAACTTGAGGCTCGACGAGCCCGCATTCAGGACGAGCAGGACCGGGGTCATCGGCTAGACCTCGGGCATCAGACGCGCCGCCCGCTGCCCGGCGACGAACAGGGAGGCCACGGCGCAGGGATGGGCGACCGCCACCCGAAGCTCCGGCAGCGCCTGCGCGGCCGCGATCAGCCGATCGTCCTTCTCGTGGCGGCGCGTGTCAGACGATGGCCGTGCGGGAGCCAAAGTCGGCATCGTGAATTCTCCTGGCGGGAGAGACAGTACGCCGCTTCGCCAGCGCCCCCTTGAGCGAGATCAAGGATCAGGCGCCCTCGCTCTCCGAAGCGCACCGCAGTGTATGGCGTCACCGGTCGCCCGCTTGATCGGCCGAGACAGCATGTGGCCCCTGTCGGCGCGCGACGCTCCGTTCAGGGGCCGTCTCAGGACCGGCCGAAGGAGCCTTGCCGGCTTGCGCCGGATCGGCGGCGGTGGCGCGGCGCGGCGCGGCGCGGCGCGGCGCGGCGCGCGAAGGCTGCGGAGAGCGCGTTCGCGGTCAAGCCGTGCGCGAGGATGCTGAGGATGATGGTGGCCGCGACCGTCGTCGTCAGGACCTGACGTCCCGGAAGATCGGCCGCGAGCACGATGACGGCGAAGACCACGCTGGCGAGCCCTCTCGGACCGAACCAGCCGACGAACAGCTTGCCGTCCGTCTTCAGGCCCGTGCCCGTCAGAGCCAGCCAGACCGGAAGCATGCGGATCACGGTGAGGCTCAAGACCGCGTAGACGATGACCGCCCAGGTCAGCCGCTGCGGGACCTGCGCGATCACGACGGCCCCGAAGAGCACCCAGGTCGACAGGGCCAGGACGTCGCCGGCCCCCTCGGCCGCGCAGAGCAGCTCGTGCTTGACCACGCGGTGCCGCGCCATGCCACCGGCGACGAGGCCGCCGACGAAGGATGCAATGAAGCCGCTGCCGCCCAGAGCCTGCGCGGCCGCGAACGCCGTAAGCGCGAGCGCCACCGCGGGGAGTTGCCGCCAAGCCGAGCCGATCCAGCCGCGATTGCCGGCATAGCGCAGGGCCCCGACGCCCAGAACGGCCAACCCGCCGCCTACGACGAGGCCGACACCGATCTCCGTGCCGAAATGGTGGACCGTAAGATCCAGCGGGGGCCGCCCCGGATCGGATCCCGCGGCGAGCGTCAGGAAGATCAGAAGGACCGGGACGCAGATGCCGTCATTCAGGCCGCTCTCCACATTCAGCCCTTCGCGCACTGGGCCCGGGAGGTCCGGATTCGTGACCACTGCCTTTCCGAAGGCCGCATCCGTCGGCGCCAGGATCGTCGCGAGAAGGGCGCATTCGAGGAAGCCCAATTCCGGGAATAGAATGGTACCGACCAGGAAGCCGAACAGGATTGTAAGCGGCAATCCGATGAGCAGGAGACGTCCGGGGATCGCGTATGAGCGTCGCAGCACGCCGAGGTCGGCTTTGGCGGCATCCGTGAACAGTACGAGGGCCAGCGTGAACTCGGCCAACCGTTGAAGAAGATGGGCCTCGGCGTTCACCGTGATGATGCGCAACCCGGCCGGCCCTGCAGCGAAGCCGAAGGCGGCGAAGATCACGGCGCCGGCCAGTGGACTGCGCTCCAGCGGGACCGCCACGAGGCTGTAGGCGAAGACGAATGCGAACAGGACCGCGATGGTCTGGTACATCAACAAAACCGATGGAGCCGCCGTTGTCTTGCGGCGGTGACCGTTGTCGGATTACGGTTTTGACATTCCGGAAAGCGTATTTATCGGGGACATGATTTGATTTAGGTCAAGGCGCGAGAAAAATTGTTTCGCAATTTGGAAATGACAGCGCAGGAGCTGGACTTAAAAAATTTCGCGTGAAACACGATAATAAGTTTCTTTCATCAGCCTCATAAGCCAGTCGCGATCGATATTCCGGCTCCGCTTGAATCGTTTCATTTGGCAATGTGCCGCTTCGAGCGCGGTGCGGAAAAATTCGGATCGACCGCGTTTTCGACGGCGGGAGGACGGACACTCTGAGGTCAGCCCCCGCCGAGATGGCGGGAGGGCAGCCCGGATCGATCCGGATGCCTCACCGGGCCTGCGTCGGAACGCTATCTGCCCGTAGCCAGGAAGGCGCGTCAGATGTCGCGACATCATACCGGCCGGATATGCCTGCTGGCTCTGATCGCGCTTGCGCGCACGGCAACCGCCCAGGAGCTTCGCTCGCCGCTTATGGACCGCGGAAATTCCGTGATCCAGGAAAACGCCGCGTCTCTGATGCCCACGCTGCGCGGGCGGCATCTCTATGCCGATCAGGGTGTGCGCGTCGGGCGCGTCCGCGAAGTCAGGGTCGGGCAGGACGGGACCACGCTCCTGGCGATCGTCGCCCGCCGGCGCTTGTTGGGAGGCGGAGAGATCGGCATTCCTGTGTCCACTCTCAGCCAAGTCGGCCCTGTGCTGACCATGCGGGGTACGCGCGACACCATTCGGGCCATTCCACCGTTGTGAGACGGGGATGGATCAGTTCTCGATGCCCATCGGCGCGGCCCGCTCGACCGAGCGCGTGCAGTCGATTTTCGGTCCGGCGAAAGCAGGGCGCGACTTCGGACGACAGGGAAGCGTAGCCCGTATGGGAGGCCCATGAGCCGAAGCACGCGGATCCGGCGGATCCTCTCGGCGGCCCGGGAGGCGAAAGTTCGATCGTTGCGCTGGATCAAAGACTGGGACGCCGGTGTTCCGCCAAAAGGGCAATCCTGAGGGAGGGCCCTGCCGATGCGAGAGCAACTGCGCGACGCCTACAACGTGTTTTGCCGCAAGCATAAGCCAGGCCTGTGCTGCGCCGTGCGCGAGGACCGTCCGGTTCCGAGCTTCCTCGACGCGGAGAGCTGGGCATTCGGCTACACGGTCCGCAGCAAGTCGGATGGGCCGGTCAGTTTCCAGTCCAAAGCGGCCCAGGAGGCGAATAGCCGCCTCGGCTTCTATCTTTTCCACGACGTCTGCGCCTGAGCCCTGCGGAGAATGGGCACCGCCCGGGGCGATGATCCGTACCGACACGGACTTGGCCGCACATCGAACATCGTCAGATGCCGGGCGCGCACAGGACCGGCACAACAAGAGCCGGCCATCGTACCGAAGCGGCTGAGCCCGATCGCCGAGCACGGACACAACGCCGTTCGGCATAATCCGCGATGACGCGCCGCTATAGAGGGGCGACCGAAGCGGCCCCGTCGACCCTGTATCGAGAGAGTGCCCCTCGGGGTTGCGCTTGAGCGTCGCACAAGCCTTGGCGGCAACGGCGCCGATCATGTCCCGTCTGCAGAGCCTTCAGAGCCCTGGCACGAGCCGGCTTTCCCACGCCCGCCTTCGTATTGAAGTCGGTCGCACCGTGATCGCCCGCACGCCCGCAACCAGCGCGCGACGGGTCGCGATCAGGCGGGGCGGTCGTGCGCAGGGATGCCGTTTGCTTGAGACGCTGCCTCTTCAATGCAGGTCGATTGAAAGCGCACCGACGAATGCCGATAATTCACGAACAGATCCCACCGGGAGTGGGACTTTTCCGCTGAAAATCTCGAGACACCACACCGTCTGCAAGATGTCCTGTCCAGTGCAACGCGCCCGCAGATCGCAGAGACGAGCATCGAGACCCAGACCATTCTGCGCCCGCGGCTTGAGACCGGCCTGTCTGCGGCGTCTGCCCAAGCCCTGGCCGACCTGACGCGTGTCCAAACCGCAGCCTCTGCCAGCGGCCTGATTTCTGCGCCACTGCGCTCACGATCTACGGGCCCGTCCCGTCACCAACCACAACGGTCAAGATCGGACCCGTCGAGACCTCCGTGAACGGCCGTTCGAGGCTGGCGAGGAGATCCGCGATGACATCGTCGAGTTCGGAGGCTGCGGTACCGTAGAGCTGAAAGGCGCACCGGTGCGCCGCACGCGCGGTGGGATCAGAGAGGTGGGCCATGGCGGCTGCCTCGGACCGGCCTTTCTGTCGAAGCGTCGCGGCAAGTTGGCGATACAGGGCCAAGACGTCGGCACCGACGCGGGCGGCTTTGGACTGCACGACGGCCTGATCGATATCGGCTGAAGGTGATGCAATTTTGCCTGTCACGGGCCCCTCCGATTATTGTATATGCAACCGATCCAAATATTCTCGCGCTGATCGGCACCGAATTTTATTCGTCGAGACTGCATCGATTGCATATCCCGAACCCGTCTGCACGCGTGCCATCGACGGTTCGGACGAACCGGCCGAGAGCCGTTCGAAGCCGGGCCGCTCTGTCCCGCGTCAGGAGAATTTTCTGCTCGACGACCGACGTGCAGGCCGTCGGCGCGAAGCGCCGCGATTCCTGCAACCGGGCCTGCGGGATGAGGCGCACATGCGCCGCACCCGTGCACCCCGCGCGCACCCGCCACGGACAGACGCGCCGGTCGCCGCGCGCGTCCCCGCCCCGGCCTCACCCTGGGCTGCGCTGGATCGACACGTCGCCTTGCGCTGCCGCGGCGGAATGGCTGGGTGCGGGCAGATACTCCGGAGGGGGCCTGTGTCGGCTCGGCGCCATGATCAAGGTTTCTCCTCGCGGCGGAAGAAGACGGGTCTCGTGCGAGAAGCTGGCCTGAGCGCCCTGCGACGCAGATCGCTTGAACAGCCGCGCCGGGTCGCAACTCGCAATCGCGGCATCCTTGATCATGATACCACAGCTGAGCATTGATCTCTCTCAATATACTGCGCCGCCGCCCACCCGTCGGATTCAGACGAGCCGGCAGCCTGAGCCCCGCGACATCGGCCGACCGACAGGCCGACCGACCGCTCGGAATGCATCCGATGTCTCCGATGACCGCGCCGGCCGACCGCGCCGAATGGATCTGCGACAGCCGGAGCTGAGCCCGGAGCGCGAGACGCGCGAGATTGGACGGCGCTCATCACGGCCTTGCCCGCAGCCAGGTTCGCCGACACGCACCGGCGGGACGCGCCGGCAGATCCGACTGAACCCGGCAGCATTCTATTGACGCGATTCATGGATTGGGTAGAAATCCCGAACCCATGTCGGATATCAGATCGATTGCGCCCAATCTTTATTGCCTCTCATCATGGTTATATCTGGTCCAATCTCGGTCTCCACGTTGACTGATCATCCGCGTGGCCAGCCTATTGGCTGGGCGCACGGCCATCGTGCCGACGACACTTCAGGAGCGAGCCATCGCCGAGGAAACGTCCCTGCCAGAGCGCTCGCGTATGCGCATCCTCGCGAGCCTCATCGCGGCCACCGTGTTGCTGCCCCTCGCAATCCTGCTGCTCGGACTCTGGCAGGGCCAGCGCGGAACCGACGATTGGAGGGAATTCGCGACCGAGCATGACCGGCTCGCCGCGGCTGTGGCGGATCTGGAGGCCCGCGCTCCCCGGGACGGGCGCCCCGATTTCCGCCTGCAGTTCCGCCACGACGGCCACCTCTATGGCGGCCCCTACGCCGTGGTGAAGGCGCGCGAGGCCCGCGACGAAGCCGGCACCCTCGCTGCGGTGATGGATTGGCGCCACACGCTGCCGCCGGTGGCGGTCCTCGGTGGCGGCATCGCGGCAACGCTCTCCCTGCTCGTCCTGGTCGTCGGCGGTGTGCTCGGGCAGGTCGGACGCACCTCCCGCCAGACGCTGGTTCATGGCTTTTCGCTGGTGCGGCGGCTGCTCCCCGTCGTGCTCGCCGCTCAGATCGTCGCGGCGACCGCAGGCTTCGTCGCCATCGTTCTCTTCGAGGCAGGCTTGCTCATCCAGGGCGGCTTCACCGGCGGGGGCGCAAAGCTCCTGGGCCTCGCGGCCGCTGCGGCCGGCGGCACGATCATCGCCGCGGGGGGCGCACTGATCGGCCTGCGCCAAGCGCTCGTTGCCTTCGAGCCCGAGCCTCTGCCGATCCTCGGGCGCCAGATCGCGCCGGCCGAAGCTCCGGGTCTCTGGCGCCTCGTCGAAGCGATTGCCGATCGGATGGGCGCGCTTAAGCCCGAGGCCCTGGTCGTCGGCCTCACCGAGGGCTTCTTCGTCAGCGCGGGTCCGGCTGTACTCGAACCGGGCGGCACGCGTCTCGAGGGCCGGATCCTCTACGTACCGCTTCCCTATCTCGCCCTAATGCGCGTGGACGAGACGGCGGCGATCATCGGGCACGAACTCGCTCACTATGCCGGCGGCGACACCGACTACAGTCAGCGCTTCCTGCCGATCTACACGGGCGTCGGGCGTTCCCTCGATGCGCTCCTGAAGCGCGAGCGCGGCGGTCTCGGCCTGCTCGGACCGTCGGTGCGGCTGGGCCTGTTCGTGATGGAGCGCTTTCACCTTGCCGTGCGCCATTGGAGCCGGAAGCGCGAATTCGCCGCCGATGCAGCCGGCGCGGCTGCGACCTCGTCCGCCGCCTCTGCCCGGGCGCTCCTCCGCTCCGGCGCCGTGCGTCCGGGCATCGTGGACGTTCTGGAGACCGCTGCCGCTGCGCCGGCCGCGGCTTCTTCCGATCTCGTGGCGGCGGCTCTCGACCGGGCGATGGCGCGCGGCCTCGACGACCCGGCAGCGCGTCTCGAAGACGGACAGGCCCACCCGACCGACACCCATCCGCCGACCCGCGAGCGCATCGCGGCCCTCGGCCTGGCGGTCGATGCGGACCTACTGACGGCGGCTAGAGCCCCGCCTCCGGCTCGCGCCCGCGAACAGCTCGCAGCCTATTTCACCGATCCGTCCGGCCTGTGCCGGGCCGCAACGCAGGACTTCCTTGGCGCAGTCCAGGCGCGCGAGGCAGCCGCGCGCGCCCATCTGGAGGCCACCGCCGCGGAAGTCGGTCCCGAGGATCGGGTGCTGCGCGCCAGCCACCGTGCCCGCGGCCTCGCGTTCGCGGTGAGTGGCGGCTTCTTCGCCGCCGCCGCGCTGCCGCTCGCGCTGGTCCGCATTCCCGGCCTGTCGTCTTACGAGGCCCGCGTACTTCTGGTCGTGATGCTGGCCCTTGCCGCTGTTTTCTGCGTTGCCGGCACCTTCGTGCTGGCGCGGGGGGAGCCGATCACATTGATCCTGAGTCCGACCGGGCTGACGGCGCCGGGCCTCGACCGCGTGATACCCTGGGCGGCCATCGCGGATCTCGACATGACGCTGAGCCGCGGCGGGATCGCAATGCGGCTGTTGCTGCCGCCCGGCGCCGACTGGCCGGAGCGGGCACCAGGCCGGCACGCGATGAAGCTCGACCCCAAGCGCCGCATCGTGACCCTCACGGTCGGGCTGCCGCGCAAGATGAAGCCGCAGGATTTCGCCGATCTGATCGCCCGCTATCAAGCGGCCCATCAGGCTCGCCGCCTTCTGGCCGAACGTGCGCCGATCGCGACCCCCGCCGTCCCTCTCGAAACCCATCCTGCTTGAGGATCGCCATGACTCCCCCTGCGAAGACAGAGGCCGAGGAAACCCTGCGGCTGCCATCGGAGCGCACCAGCTGGACCGTGATCTTCGGAGTGCTGTTCGGCTTCGTCCTGTTCAGCGGCATCCTGGCAGCCAGCGCGCTCTACACGGCGCCTGTCTTGATTTCGGACTGGCAGGTCCGCGAGACGGCGCAGCCTGTCCCGCGCGCACGGGTGGCAGATGGCAAGTGCAACGCCAAGCTCGTCATCCACATCTGCAATGCGACACTGACGCTATCCACGCCTCGGGGCAGCACGACACGGCGGGTGAACTACGTCTTCTCCGGCCCGCAGGCCGCCAATTTCGACCTCGTGGTGATGGCCGACCCGGCGCGGCCCGATATCGTCACCACAAATCTCGGTCTCGACCGGTTATGGAATCGGACCATCACCCTTCTCGTGATCGATGGAGCCATCTTGGCCTGTATCGTCGGAGCGTTGGTGTCGATCATCCGCAACGGGCGCGCGGCCTTCCGGGTCGCCATGTGACCGGCAAACCGCTCGGCCGAACCACACCGGGCGATCAGGGGGGCTGCCGCTGCGCAAGCCGTCGACGGGACAGGATGCTGGTCTTCGCCGCGGCGGATGGCGGCCTCCGGCTGCGAACGTCGAGCGGACGCTTCCGCCGCGCATCACGGCGGACAGGTGGAGCGACAGACCCGGACAGACCCGGACAGACCCGGACAGACCCTCATTGAAACGTATGGTCATCCAGTATTAATGCACATAAAACGAATTTGTTTAAATATTTTTGACGGACGGGCAGCCTGCGCAGCCAGTCTTAAAATCGTAAAGACAGCGTAGAATTTTCCTTCGACCCGATCCGGGCTCGGGTACGGCTCATGTCACGCGAAGGGTGAAATCTCGTTCGTGAAGGTCATATTGACGGGCATCTTTTCCGTCAGGACCCTGCGCCGCGCAGCAAGCAGGGGTTTGAATAGGGCATTGCTCTTCAAGAATGCGCCGAGCTTCGAGCCGGACACGAAAATCGTGGACTCGAACGGCTTCAAGGCGACAACATTCGGTGAAACCACGCGACCGCGTGTGAGTGCGCCGTTCTCGAAGAAATAGTTCCAGTTGTCTGACGTGACCACGACGGGTCGATTGACGCGCAGGATTCCCTCGGCGGCCTCCCGCGTGATCACATAGGCTGCCGTGGAGCCGAGACCGCTCATCTGCATGGGCAAGCACAAGCGGTGATTGCCGATCGGCACGGCATCGACGGTACTGAAAACCCCGATGTTCTTCGGCCAGTTGAACATCAAGACGACATCGCCCGGTCGAAGGGCGGCCTCGATGCCAGCCACGATCCCGTGGATCTGCGGCGGCAGGACGACGTCATCCTCGACGATGAGCGCATAGGGCAGATCGCGGGCGATCAGGCGTTCGTAGGCGGCCATGTGGGACATCGCACAGCCGATCTGCCCAGGCGACAGATGAGGCGGGGGCGGAACGCGCGGATCCGGGACCGCGCCCTCGTACCCGGCAACCTCGAAATCCGGCCCCCAGGCTGCGGCGAGATGACGGGAGATGTACGCGTGCCGTTCCGGAAAACGACGCAAGGAAATTCCAAAACAATACATCGTGTTCACCTCTGTGTGGTGCCGGCTCACGAGACGGGGGGCCGACGGAGTTCGTGCCCGCGTCCAGGCCCCGCCGCCTCAGTCAGACACGGCTCAAGCCCGAAAGGCCGCACGCCCATGAATCATCCGCCCCGCGACGTTCCCTGACCCCATGACCGGCAAGAGCGCCGCGAACAGGAGTTGGTGCAGACCGTGATTGATGAAGAGCGGGCATTCCAGGCAGATGAGGACGCAGAGCTGGCTCATGAACAGGATCGGCCAAGCCTCCACATATCCGGACGAGCGCGCGAAGTGCGCGATAACCCGGCGCCCCATATCGAGGAATGTCACCGTAAAGACGATGAGACCGACGATGCCGAACGCGACGATGGCGTCGATGAAGTTGTTGTGGAAAAACCAAAGCTTTTGCTTGGTCACGAAATGCAGATATGCGGCCGTTGTGAGCGGGCTGTCCCAGTAAGCTCTGTATCCGACACCGATCAGCGGCTCGCGCCAGAATTGATCGAGTCCGAACTGCCAGAGGATCGTACGGCCCGTCAGCGTCCTGTCCTTGCCGAGGTCGGAGAGCAGGCTCGCCGAGATGTCTGCGCCTCGCGCGGCGAGCACGACAATGCCAATGCCCGCGAGTGCGATGACGAGGCCGAGGCAGAAGCCCGTCACGTGCTTGCCCTGCCGCCACGCGAAGATCGCGGCAAGGGGCGCCAGTCCCACCATCGCCGCCACCAGCGCCGTGGCCGAGTGGGTTGCCACGAGAAGCGCCAGCGCGAGGCCGAACCCCACAGCGGTGAGGAGTCGGTTCCAACCCTGGAGGAACAGGCAGGCTGCGCACAGGATCTGCAAGCTCGCCATGGAGCCCAGAACGTTCTTATGTGAATAGATGCCGGCCCAGTCGCCGTTCATCCCGCGTGTGAGGCTCGGGGCCATGACCGTGAGGATGGCCGACAGGATCTGAGCGAACAGAAGACCCAGGAAGACAATCCGGATAATGCGCGACAGACCCATCGTGGTGCGCAGCGCAATGCCGGCCACGATGGTCGCGAGCAATTGCAATCCGTAATAGGCCGAGAGGCCGGGTGTCAGGGACCACAGAGCCGACACGATCGCCAGGAGCGGCCAAGTCAGCAGCAGCAACCGACTTCCGAACAGGGTCGCGGCAAGGTCGCGGCGCAGGACCAGGAACACCAGGGCGGCGAGATCGGCACAGGCCCAGATCAGCCTTTCGAGACCCGGCAGCTTGATCTGCTCGCCGATCACGGGCGCGAAGACGAACAGGGCGATCCACGGGATGGCGGCGACGCCGAGCTTCGGCATGGCATCGGTCGCGCCTTCGTCGCGCGCCGCGCCGTTCCAGCGAGGACCGACGCCGGACGGGCCGAACGGTGACCACGCCACGCCCGCCGCATGTCCGGTTTCGAGGGTGGCCAAGTCGCGTGGAAACGCCATCGTTCGATCTCGGGTCCCCGGATGAGGCAGTGCCATCTCGGACGCGCGAGACCTCTACGGCCCGACGCAGCCGCGGACTCGGCCCCTCGCGATCCGACGCTAGCCCGACCGATGCGGGCGCTGAACTCGACCAAACGAGGTAGGGGCGGCTCGCGCGGCGGACGCCGTTGATCGGCCGAACCGACGCCGGATCACGCTCCGGCGGCACCGCCCGAGTTACGATGCCGCACCCAGGCCCGGCGGGGCGCCCCATGCGCGCCCCCCTGCGACGAAGGTCTGTTTTCATCAGCTCGGGGCACGTCAAACGCGCAGATGTCCCGATCGGACCCGACCGTTTCGAAGATCTTAGACAATCGGCACGGAACTCATGGGACGATTAGGCACTTGGACGTTCGTTGAATCTTGGAGGAGCGTTTGATGAAGGTCTCACGTCTGGCGGGCGCGGTTGCGCTTCTGGCCGTCGCTGCCGGTCCCGCTTTCGCGGCCCCGTGCAGCACTGGAACCACAAAATCGAAGACCCCTGATCAGCAGGCTTCCAACCCGAACAGCTCCGATGTCGACAAGTCGAGCAAGAATCTGGCCGGCGGCCAGCAGCCCGCCTCGCCCGGCACGGTCGGCGCCATGAACAACGCCGGCGCGACGCAGACCGCGGATCGACAGGCCCCGACCGATGCGGGTGCGAAGTCGAAGTCGACGGACCCGGCTGCCGCGAATCTGGCTGGTGGCCAGCAGCCCGCCTCGCCCGGCACAGTGGGCGCCATGAACAAGGCCGCTGCTGACAGGCAGACCGCTCCGGTCTCCGACGACGGCTGCTGATCCGAATCGTACCCTTTCCCGCTCTATGAAAGCCCGCTTCGCAGTGTCGAGGCGGGCTTTTTCGTTCCTGTCCTCCGGCCGCGGCGAACCCTGATTCCCGATTGAGCGAACCGGTTTGAACCGGCCAAGTTCGGGTGTATCTGGCATCGAAACCGGGTAGATTCGGCAATCGAGGTTAGGGGAGGAGTGCGACGTGGGTGGTCGCCGGGCGATGCTGCTCATCGGAGGGATGGTGCTCGCCGCGGCCGGTCTCGCCGTCACGCCACCGGGCGAAAGGCTGCGGGCGGATGCGGGCCCCATCATCGCGGAGATGCGGGCGCGGGCAACGGCGCTCGTCCCCGATTGGCGCGATGGTCCACCTGCAGCGGCACAGCTTCCGGCGCCGCGCACCGCCGTCGAGGATGGACGGACGGTGGTGCGGCTGACGGCAGCCGAGCGCGCGCGGATCGGGCTCGTGGCCGAGTCGCGGCCGGCCGTTCTTCACCGGCAGGAGCTGACCGCCTACGGCAGCGTCCTCGACCTCGCCCGGATCACCGAACTCACCAACAGCTATGCGGGCGCCGTCGCGGCGCTCCAGACGGCGCGCGCCCGTGTCGAAGTCTCGGCCAGTGCTGCCCGCCGGGCCCGTAACCTGGGCGCCGGCGTGGTGGCGGTGGCGCAGATCGAAACCGCCGAGGGCACGCTCCTGACCGATCAGGCGTCGATGACGGTGGCGGAGTCGCAGTTGCGGACGCTCGCCGCCACGGCGCGCCAGGAATGGGGTTCGGTGCTCGGCAAGGCGATCATCGAGCGGTCTCCGCTGGTGACGCGCCTGATCGAGCGGACCGATTTCCTCATGCAGGTCACCTTACCGCCCGGGGAGACGCTTCCCGAAGCGCCGCAGGCCGCCTTCGCCGAGGTGCCGCCCCAGAGCGCGCGGGTTGCCCTCCGGCCGGTCTCGCCCGCGACGCGGACCGATCCGCGGATCCAGGGGCAGAGCTTCTTCTACCTAGTCTCCAGCGACAGCGGCCTCCTGCCCGGCACCAGCACGATGGCGTTCCTGCCGGCGTCCCGCGCGGTCAAGGGCGTCCTCGTGCCGGAGGATGCCGTCGTCCACGGAGAGGGCGGCACCTGGGTGTATCGCGGCACCGGCGACGGCGCCTACGTGCGCCATCCGGTCCGGCCGGATGCCCCGATGTCGGCCGATGCCTTCGTCGTCGAGGACCTGCCGGACGGCAGCGAAATCGTGCTGCGGGGGGCGCAGGCGCTCCTCTCGGAGGAGATGAAGAACCGCATCCGCGTCGTGGGCGACGACGATGACTGAGCCCTCCCCTGCAGCCGGTCGCGGCGGTTTGCAGGCCGCCCTCGTGGGCTTCGCCGTCCGCCTGCCGCGGGTGGTCCTCGCGCTGGCCTGCGCGGTCCTGGTCTTCGGGCTCTACGTCCTCGCGGGGGCCCGGTACGATGTCTTCCCCGAGTTCGCGCCGCCGACGGTGACGATCCAGACCGAAGCACCGGGCCTCGATTCCGAACAGGTCGAGGTGCTGGTCACGCAGCCCGTCGAGGTGGCAGTCGGCGGCCTGCCGGGCCTGGAGACCCTGCGCTCCACCTCGATCCAGGGCCTGTCGGTGATCACCGCGGCGTTCAGGCCCGGCAGCGACGTCGACCGGATCCGCCAGCGGGTCAACGAGCGTCTGGCGGCGCTGGCCGGCCGCATGCCCGACGGCGTGGCAGCCCCCGCCATGACCCCGCTCACCTCTTCGACGCTCACCGTCCTCCTCGTCGGGCTGACCGCCGAGGCCCGCGACGCCATGGACCTGCGCCAGATCGCGGAATGGACCGTGCGCCGGCGGCTCCAGGCGGTGCCCGGCATCGCCCAGGTCTCGCTCTATGGCGGCGGCGTGCGCGCTCTGCAGGTTCAGGTCCGCTCCGACGACCTGATCCGCTTCCAGATCGGCCTCAACGACGTCCTGGCGGCCGCCCGAAAGGGGACCGGCGTGCGCGGGGCGGGCTTCGTCGACACGCCGAACCAGCGTGTCCTGCTCCGGACGGAGGGACAGTCCCTCACGCCGGAGGCGCTCGGACAGATCGTGCTGCACAACGACGGCGGGGCGAGCGTCGTGCTCTCGGATGTGGCCACCGTCACGGCCGCCCCGGAGCCGGCGATCAGCGCGGCCCTCGTGGACGGCAAGCCCGGCGTGCTGCTGATGGTCGGCGCCCAGGTGGGCGTCGACACGCGCGCCGTGACGGCCCGCCTGGAGGCGGCCCTGGACGAGCTGCGCCCGGTTCTGAAGCGCGAGGGCGTGAGCCTGCGGGCGGACCTGTTCCGGCCTGCGAACTTCGTGGATGTCGCCACGGGCAACGTGATCCAGGCGCTGGCGCTGGGCGGCGTGCTGGTGATGATCGTACTCCTCGTCTTCCTGGCGGATTGGCGGGCGGCGGTGATCAGTGCAGCGGCGATCCCGCTGTCGCTGATCACCGCCGCGCTCGTTCTCCAAGCCTGGGGCGAGAGCCTCAACACCATGACGCTGGGCGGGCTGGCCCTCGCCATCGGGGAGGTGGTCGACGACGCGGTGATCGGCGTCGAGAACGTCTCCCGCCGCCTGCGGGAGGCGCGGGGCGGACGGCGCAGCATCCCCCGCGTGGTTCTGGCCGCGATGCTCGAGGTGCGGACGTCGGTCGCCTACGCGACGCTCGCGGTGATCCTGATGTTCCTGCCCATCCTCGCGTTGACCGGCGTCGCCGGCCGGCTGTTCGGTCCGCTGGCGCTGGCCTACATCGCGGCGGTCGTCGCCTCGCTTCTGGTCGCGCTCACGGTCACGCCGGCCCTCGCGATCCTGCTCCTCGGCAGTCGTTTGACGCGCCATGCGGGCGCCGCTCCGCCCGACCCGCCGGTGGTGCGCTGGAGCCGGGCGGCCTATCTGCGGCTGCTCGCCGGCATCGGGCGGGTGCCGCGGATCGCCATGGCCGGCGCGCTGCTGGTGACCCTTGCGGGGGCCGCCATCCTGCCGACCCTCGGAGCGGTGTTCCTCCCCGACCTGAAGGAGGGACACATGATCCTGCACATGGTGGCCATTCCCGGCACCTCCCTGCAGGAATCGCAGCGGCTCGGGACCCTGATCACCGGCGATCTGAAGGAGATCCCCGGCGTGCGCGCCGTGGCGGCGCAGATCGGGCGCGCCGAGGCCGCCGAGGATACCGCCGGGCCGCATTACAGCGAGATCCACATCGATCTGGAGCCCGGCCTCGACGGGGCTGCTCAGCGCCGCGTCGAGGCCGGTATCCGGACGCTGATCGCCGGCTTCCCGGGGGCGGCCTTCTCGCTCAAGACCTTCCTCACCGAGCGCATCGAGGAGACCGTCTCGGGCTTCACCGCACCGGTCGTGGTCAACGTGATCGGCAGCGATCTCGACCGGATCGAAGCGGCGGCCCGCTCGGTCGCGCAGGAACTCTCGGAGGTGAAGGGTGCCCGGGACGTCCAGCAGGCCTCGCCCGCCGGGCTGCCGCAGGTCACGGTGGCGCTGCGCCCGGTGGATCTGCGGCATTGGGGCCTCGATCCCGTGGAGGTGCTGGAGGCGGTGCGCACCGCCTACCAGGGCGACACGGTGGGCCAGACCTATCGCGGCAACGCCGTGTTCAACGTGCTGGTGATCCTCGACGCACGCGTGCGGGATCGCCTCAGCGCGGTGGGGGACCTGCCCCTGCGGGCCCCCGGCGGGCGCTATGTCCGCCTGTCGCAGGTCGCCGACGTCTACGAGAGCGCCGGCCGATACCAAGTGCAGCATCTCGGAGCACAGCGCGTGCAGGCGGTGACCGCCAACGTCGCCGACCGCGATCTGGCGGGATTCGTGGCGGCGGCCAAGCGCAAGATCGCCCGCGAGGTTCGGCTGCCCGAGGGGGTCTACGTGACCTTCTCGGGCGCCGCCGAGGCCCAGGCGGCCGCCCGCCGCGACCTCCTCGTCCATGCCGGGCTCGCCGGCTTCGGGATCGTGGTGCTCCTCGCCATCGTGACCGGTTCGGCGGCGAACTTGCTGCTGGTGCTCGTCAACCTGCCCTTCGCCTTCGTGGGCGGCGTGGCCGCGGCGGCGCTGACCGGCGGGGTCTTGTCGCTCGGCTCGATCGTCGGGTTCGTGACCCTGTCGGGCATCTCGCTGCGTAACAGCGTGATGCTGATCGCCCATTACGAGCAGATGGTAACCCGGGACGGGCGATCCTGGGACGCGGCCACGGCGGCGGAGGGCGCCGCGGACCGGATGGTGCCGATCCTGATGACCTCCCTGGTCACGGGTCTCGGCCTGCTGCCGCTGGCGCTCGGCGCCGGCGAGCCCGGCCGTGAGATCGAGGGCCCGATGGCGCTCGTGATCCTCGGCGGCCTCGTCACCTCGACGGTGCTGAACCTGCTGATCCTGCCGGTGCTGGCGCTCCGCTTCGCCCGGTTCCGGCGCGTGGATCCCGCGGATCTGGAGCTGACCGCGATCGGGTCCTGACGGCGGGCCGATCCGGCCTCGCGCCGCAGGTCGCCGCTGGTCCTACCACCAGCTCGCGCGGGTCTCGGGGGCGGCCGGCCGGTTGGCCGAGGCCGGGCGCAGGGAGTGATCGAGGGCGGCCAGCACGCGGCGCACGGCGTCCTCGTAGGTCGCCGCCACCGGTTCGCGCGGCCGGGCGAGCCCGATCGGCACCGTCTCGTCCAGGCGTCCCGGCCGCGGCCGCATTACCACCACCCGGTCGGCCAGGGTGACGGCCTCTCCGACATCGTGCGTGACGATCAGGATCGTCGGCTTCGACTCGGCCCAGAGATCGAGGAGCTGCTCGTGCAATCCCTTCCGGGTGAAGGCGTCGAGGGCGGAGAACGGCTCGTCGAGGAGCAGGACCCGCGGCCGCGCCACGAAGGCCCGGGCGATGGCCACGCGCTGCTGCTGGCCTCCGGACAGTTCCCGGGGCCAGCGGCCACCGTGCTCGGCGAGGCCGACCCGCTCCAGAGCATGGGTCACGCGCGCCCGGCGCTCGGACCGCGGGAGGTCGGCGAGGCCGAAGCCGACATTGCCGGCCACGTCGAGCCAGGGCAGCAGCCGCGGCTCCTGGAACACGACGCCGACGCTCGGATGGGGCGCGCGGATCGTCTCGCCGTCGACCTGCACGGCGCCTTGGCTCGCCTGATCGAGCCCCGCGATCAGCCGGAGCAGCGTCGTCTTTCCGCAGCCCGAGCCGCCGATCAGCGCGACGATCTCGCCCTGCTGGACCGACAGGTCGATGCTCGACAGGGCCCGCGTGCCGTCGGCATAGGTCTTGGAGAGGTCGTCGACGGTCAGCACGGGCGTCTCTCGCGCGGTCGCGGGATGGGGATCGGATTGGAACCGCGGCGCGGGACCGTCCCCGGTTCCGCGCCGCGCGTCAGCCCCAATCCTGCGGTCACAGGCTGTCCCGCACGGTATCCTGCCATCGGGTCAGGGGCCGTGTCAGCGTCAGCAGGGCCATGTCGGCCGCCTTGCCCACGAGGGCAAAGGCGATGATCGCCGCCACGATCTGATCCGGCTTGCTGAACTGCTGGCCGTCCACGAGCAGATAGCCGAGGCCCTCGGAGGCGCCCATCAGTTCCGCCGCCACGACGAACAGGAAGCCGAGACCGAGCCCCGTGCGCAGCCCGACGAGGGTCGCCGGCAGCACGGCCGGCAACAGGATCCGGCGGGCGAGGGCAAGGCGGGACAGGCGGAAGATCCGCCCGACCTCGACCAGCTTGCGGTCCACCGAGGCGATCGCCCCCGAGACGCCGACATAGACGGGGAAGAACACGCCCACGGCGATCAACAGCACCTTCGGCGTCTCCAGGATGCCGAACCACAGGATGAAGAGCGGCACCCAGGCCAGAGACGGGACGGCGCGCAGGGCCTGCAGGCTCGGATCGACGAGCCAGCGCAGCAGCGGGATCGTCGCGACGAGGGCACCCGCGATGATCCCGGCCGCCGCTCCGCACAGGAAGCCGAGGCCGACCCGCACGAGGGTCGCCTCGACGTGAAGCCAGAGATCGCCCGACACCGCGAGCTCCCAGAGGGTCGCGCCGATCCGGCTCGGCGGCGGGAGCAGCCGTCCGGAGGCCGCGCCCGTCGCCACCGCGATCTCCCAACCGATCGCCGCGACGAGCGGCAACAGAAGCCCCAAACCCGCGCGGCCGCCCCGCCGCAGCAGCGGCACGCTGCCGCTCACTGTCCGGCGACGGGATTGAAGCGCGCGTCGAGCAGGCCGTCGACGGCCGCGGCCACGTCGGTACCCGCCGGGATCACGCCCGCCTGCTGCAGGGCTGTTCCGGCCGCCTTGATCGACTGGGCCTGGGCTGCGCCGATCGCCGGCTGGGACAGGTCGGTCCGCTCGAGCTGACGGGCGATCACCGGCTCGGGCAGCTTCGTGGCCGCAACGAGGGACGCGGCGAGGGCCTGGGGGTTGGCAAGCGCGTAGGCGCGGGCCCGCTCGTAGGCGGCGATCACCGTCCGGACGAGGTCGGGATGGGCCGTCGCGAACTCCTCCCGGACGTCCAGCAGGCCCCAGGTGTTTGCGGCGGCATCCCGGTAGAACAGCACGTCGCCGTTCTCGATCTCGGCGGCGGCCATCATCGGATCGAGGCCGGCCCAGGCATCGACGTCGCCGCGATCGAGGGCGGTCCGGCCGTCCGGATGCTGCAGCAGCACGAGCTTGGCGTCGCGCTCGGTGAGGCCGGCGCTCTGGAGCGCGCGGATCAGGAAGATGTGCGGATCGGTGCCCCGGGTGACGGCGACGCGCTTGCCCTTGAGATCGGCGGGCTTGGCGATGCCGCTGTCCTTGCGGGTGACGAGCGCCGTCCATTCCGGGCGCGAATAGGCGTAGATCGCCTTGATCGGATTGCCGTTGATCCGCGCCACGAGGGCTGCGGCGCCGGCCGCCGAGCCGAAATCGATGGCGCCGGCGTTCAGGAATTCGAGCGCCTTGTTGGAGCCGAGCGACTGGACCCAGCGGACCTTGATGCCCCGCGGCGCCAGCGCCTCCTCGAGGAAGCCCTTCTCCTTCAGGAGCAGGCCGACCGGATTGTAGGTCGCCCAGTCCAGGCGGACCTCCTTCGGATCCTCGGCCCGGGCCTCGCGCGACAAGAGGCTGCCCAGGCACGCCAGGGCGAGGCCGGCGGCCAGGAGGGATCGGCGGTTCGGGATCATGAATCGGGCCTGGCGTCTGAAGTGGGTGCGGCGGGAGGCGTTCGGTCTGCGGCGCCGTAGCACAGGTCCCGGTTCGCGGTGCGATCCGAGCCGGTTCCTTCGAGGCGGCCGCGTTCGGGGAGTCAGCAGCGGCGGCAGATCAGCCGGACGGGTCTTTCGGACCGCGGCGAGGTTCGAGCGCGAACCGTCCACCCGATCCGGACGGCGTCCCTGTTCGTCCCGGGGACATGACCGGACCGCCCATGCGTCTTCATCTTCCCTGCGCTGCCCTTACCGTGACAGTGAATACAAGATCCTGTCGGTCGGCCAAGGAGTCAACGAAACGGCTTTCTCTACTTTGATGGATGAAAGCAAGAATGTTCGTCATTTTGTGACAACACGAGAATATTTTGCGCTTGAACGGAGCGGCGATGCCACTGCGGTTCTCCGACCCTTCTGGGCGCCCATTCAGGCCAGCGACACGCCCTGCGTCCGACGACGGGGGCCGTTCGGCGCGATCGGGGACGTGTGCGGCGCGCAAGGGTGTCGAGCCGCTTGGCGGTCGCGCATCCCGGTTCATCGCGGCCGGTCTGCGCCACGCGGAATCCCGGGCGGACGTCCGGCAGCCGGCGTGCCCCGGCCTGAACCGACGTCGGATTGGATGCGACCCTCCCGCATCGTCGATTGCAGAGCCGGCTGCGTCGTCCCCCCGGGGGCCCGGTACATGGCGTCGGGATCGGCCTTCGTCATTCATCGCTCGATCACGAGATGTGCCGACCCTTCATGCGCGAATATTGATTTGCAGAAAGGCCGGTGAATATTATCGGTTTACGGGTTCGGGCGATTCACGCGGCGATACAGGCGCGATCATGGGGACGAGCATGGGCGCGAACCGGCACGAGCGGGTCCCGGACTTCTCGGGCTATCCGGATCTCGTCGTGATCTATCTCGGCATGAAAGTCCGGACGCTCGCCGGCGTCAGGACTCTCCTCGGCTTCGGACCGCGGATCGCCACGGTCGGCGCGGAACGCCCGGACGGCCTGCTGCACTACGAGAACAACATCATCTTCAGCCTGCGCCCGCTGCATCTGGGCATGCGCTGGTACTGGCGCGACATCGACAGCATGGTCGCCTGGGCGAAATCCGAGCCCCATCGGATCTGGTGGCGGGATTTCCTGCGGGACACGCGCGGCGTCGGCATCTGGCACGAGACCTACCACATGCGCGGCGGCATGGAGGCGATCTACAACGCCGTCCCGGGCGCGGTCGGTTTCTCGGCCTTCATGCCGATGCAGGAGGCGCGCGGCTCCCTGGCGACGCGGCACGCGCGGCATGCCACGTCCGATCTGCACGACCTTCCCTCGGGGAATGCGCCGGAAACGTCCGTGTCCCGCTGACGCGCGCCATGGGCCGTGCCCCGGTGCCGGCCGGTACCGTCCCAGCGGAAGCGGGATGAGCGTCGCGCGTACAACGCTGGGTTCGCTTGCACGGGTGGGTCGGCTAGACTCCGGCCCGCTCACGCGGCACGGAGCAGATCAGCCTCGATGACGGTCGGTTCGATGAGACAGGGCACCCTGCGCCTCGGCGCATTCTTCTACGCGACCGGCCACCATGTTGCGGGCTGGCGCCATTCCTCCAGCGAAGCCGACGGCGGTCTGGTCCTCGAGCGCTATGTCGGCTGGGCGCAGCGGGCCGAAGCCGCCAAGTTCGATCTCATCTTCCTCGAAGATGGCACCGGCATCCGCGACCTCGATCTCCGATCCAGCGAGCGCACCGCGCGCTCCACCCATTTCGAGCCGGTGACGCTCCTGTCGGCACTCGCGGCGGTGACGAGTCGGATCGGTCTCGTCGCCACCACCTCCACCAGCTTCAACGAGCCCTACAACGTCGCGCGCCGGTTCGCGTCCCTCGACCACCTCAGCGGCGGACGGGCCGGCTGGAATCTCGTCACCTCCGCGACCGACGCCGAGGCGGCGAATTTCGGCGGCGACCGGATCGCCCGCCACGCCGACCGCTACGAGCGCGCGGAGGAGTTCGTGGACGTGGTCCTCGGCCTCTGGAACACCTGGGACGATGGCGCGGTGATCATCGACCGCGCCAGCGGGCAATTCTCGAAGCCGGATGGCTTCCGCCCGTTGAACCACCGCGGCAGCCATTTCGAGGTGCGCGGGCCGCTCAACATCTCGCGCACGCCGCAGGGACAGCCCGTGCTGGTGCAGGCCGGCTCCTCCGGGCCCGGCAAGGATCTGGCAGCGCGCACCGCCGAGATCGTGTTCACGGCCAATCAGACGCTGGAGGAGGCGGTGGCCTTCTACGGCGACCTGAAGGAGCGGATGGCGCGGTTCGGCCGCGCCCCGGACGATCTGAAGGTGATGCCGGGCCTGTTTCCCGTCGTCGGCCGCAGCGAGGCCGAGGCGCGGGCGAAATTCGAAGCCCTGCAGGACCTGATCGATCCCGTCGTCGGCCTCGCGCTGCTCGGACGCATGATCGGCGGCCACGACCTGTCGGGCTACGATCCCGACGGGCCCGTCCCGGAATTGCCCGAGACGGACGGCATCAAGTCCCGCCAGCAGCTGATGGTCGATCTCGCCCGTCGCGAAGGTCTGACCCTGCGTCAGCTCTACCTGCGCATCGCGGGCGCCCGCGGCCACTCGCAGATCATCGGCACGGCCGCCCAGATCGCGGACGAGATGGAGGAGCGGTTCCGGGCTGGCGGGGCGGACGGCTTCAACATCATGCCCCCGACGCTGCCCGGCGGCCTCGAGGATTTCATCACGCTGGTCCTGCCGGAGCTTCGCCGGCGCGGCCTGTTCCGCACCGAGTACGAGGGCCGAACCCTGCGGGACCATCTCGGCTCGCGCCCGCCGGCAGGATTCGGGCCTCATCCAGCCAGGACCTAGGGTAGGCGGCCGGTCGCCGCGTGCAGCGACCGGCCTGCGGCGTCTTGGCCATTAAGATGATTGCGCACAAGCGATAATCCCTGTGATACGAGGAGCCATCACGGTCGAAGGCCGCCATGTGCAGGTCGTGGCAGGGGCGACGGGGCATTGACGGATCAGCAGGAACGCACCCGCTTCGAAGCGGAGTTTGCGCGCATCGGCGCGAGTTCCGACCCGTTCGTATCCGCCGTTCGGGCGACGCGGATGCCGATGCTGATCACCGATCCCAATCAGCCGGACAATCCCATCGTCTTCGTCAATGCCGCCTTCTCCACGCTGACCGGTTACGCCCATGACGAGATCATCGGGCGGAACTGTCGGTTCCTGCAGGGGCCCGAGACCAACCGCGCCGATATCGCCAAGATCAGAGCGGCCATCGCGCGCCGGGTGCCGATCGAGATCGAGCTGTTGAACCATAAGAAGAGCGGTGAGCTCTTCTGGAATCGGCTCCTGATCTCGCCGGTCTTCGATCGCGACGGTGAGCTGACCTATTTCTTCGCGTCGCAGTTCGACGTGACCCTGGAGCGGGACAAGCTCGCGCGGATGCATCGCGACCGGCTGGCGCTGGAGCTGGAGGTGGAGCGTCGCACCAGCGACCTCACCCGCAGCGAAGAGCGGCTGCGCTTCATCCTGAAGGCCGGACGCTTCGGCTCCTGGACCCTCGATCTCGCCGACATGCGCCTGGTGGCCTCCGAAACCTGCAAGGAGAATTTCGGACGGGCGGCCGACGACCCGTTCAGCTACGAGGATCTGATCGCGGCGATCGATCCCGAGGACCGCCCGCGCATGCAGGCGGCGGTGCAGACCTCGATCCGCGAGCATAGCGACTACGACATCGAGTACCGGGCGCGCACGCCGCGTGGCGAGCTGCGCTGGCTGCAGATCCGCGGCCAGACCTTCTACGACGCGGTCGGCCAGCCGCTGAGCATGGCCGGCGTCTCCATCGACGTGACCGAGCGCAAGCGCGCGGAGGAGCACCGCACCCTCCTGGCCGACGAGCTGAACCACCGGGTGAAGAACTCGATGGCAACCATGCAGTCCATCGCGCACCAGACTCTGCGCAACGCATCCTCCGTGGAGGAGGCGCACAAGACCCTCGACGCACGGCTGCAATCGCTCTCGGCCGCCCACGACGTTCTGACCCGCGAGAGCTGGATCGGCGCCACGCTGACCGTGATCGTGGAGGGCACATTGCAGCCGTTCCGCGGCGGCGCGGGGCAGAGGTTCCTGATCAACGGCCCGGAGGTGTGGCTGACGCCGCGCCTGACCCTCGCCTTCACGATGGCTCTGCACGAGTTGGCGACCAACGCGGTCAAGTACGGCGCCCTGTCGAACGACAGGGGACGGGTGATCCTGAACTGGGACGTGGTGGATGGGGCGAGGCCAGCCCACCTCTGGTTCCGTTGGGAGGAAATCGGCGGACCTGCGGTGACGGCGCCGGCCCGCGGCGGCTTCGGCACGCGCCTGATCGAGCGGGCGCTGGCCGCCGAGATGGGAGGCTCGGCGGAAATCGAGTACCGCCCCCGCGGCGTCGTCTTCACCCTGGACGCGCCGTTGCCCGACCGGAGACCCGCCGCAGCGGAGGACCCGACGGCCTGAGGACCTCGAGCGCCGGCGCGCCGCCGTTCACGTCATGCGCGTCAGGACGGCCTCGTTCCAGAACCTGCGATGCAGGAAGGCCATCGCGGCATGGCCGAGGACGACCGCCAGGAGCGTGAAGCCCAGCCAGTAATGGAACAGATCGGCGGGAAGCATCATCCAGGCGATCTTCGTGTCCCGCTCCGGCATCAGGGGGAGACCGTAGGGCGCGAAGGGCTTGCCCGAACCGTACTGGCGCAGCAGCGCGAGGCCGGGGACGAGGATCATCAGCAGATAGATCAGGCCATGACCGGCCAAGGCGGCGCGCCCCGGAGCGCCCGGATGCGACGGGCGCCGGTGGAGATTCGCGAGTCCCCAGGCTCCGCGCAGGAGCACGAGCACGAACAGCGTGAAGCCAAGGGTGAAGTGGCTCCCGCCGACGAGGCGCGTGAGCGCGGTGTCACCGATCGCGACGTAGAGCAGCGCGCCCGTGAATTGCCACGCGAAGAGGGCGGCCATCAGCCAGTGGAAGCCGCGGCTGATGCGGCCGTAGCGGTGCGGGGTGTCCAGCCAGACACTCTGCGGCGCGGCTTCGCGGTTCATCGGCCTGGTCATGCCGCGGTCTCGGTCCACAGGTCTCCGGCCATGGCGTCGGCTTGCAGGATCTCGGACGCCGCGGCGGTGAGCGCATGATCCGGTCCGGGCTGGCGCAGATAGGTGGCGAGGTCGCGCGCGAGCCGCTCCAGCCTATGGCCGCGCATGAATCCCTGCAAGCCGACCGAGCGCTGGGCCAGCTGGAGGACATCGAGGCCGGCGCGCTCGACCGCGAGGCGGACCAAGTTGATGTAGGCGACCACGCGTGCGGGCGGCATCCCGGCGTCCGATGCGACCTGCGCGCCGCGCTCGATCCAGAGCCGCGCCCCCTCGACCGCGATGGCTCCCTCGCCGAGGCGGGCCAATTGGTGCGGGTCGCCGCCCCGGCCGGTCCGGTTCAGGTGGCCGCGCCAAGCATCGAACACGGCTTCGATGCCGCCAAGCTGGACCGCAGCAAAGCGCCACGCGCCGCCCGAGAAGGCCGGCTGCTGGAAATAATCGTCGGGCTGGCCCAGGATGTCGCCGGCATTGACGGCGAGACCGGTGAAATCGACCGTGCCGGTCGCCGAAGCGCGCATGCCCTGCGCGCGCCAGGCCGAGAGATCGGCCCGGGTGCCGGCTTCGAGCGGCACCACCATCATCGCCACGCCGGCCCGGTCCGGATGCCGGGCGGTCACGAGGGCGCGGGTGACGTAGCCGGCGCCCGACGCGAAGGTCTTCACGCCGAGGAGTTGTCCGTCGGTATCGCGCGCCTCGACCCGCAAGCCGCCCTCGGCCGGCTCCGTATTCCAGACTCCGAACAGATGACCGGCGCGCGCGTCGGCGAACAGGCGGCTTCGCTGGTCGGGCGTGCCGTACCGGGCAATGAGCTGGATGGCGTTGACGTGTCCCTCGTAGAGTCGGCCGAGGGCGAGGCTGCCGTAGCCGACCAACCGCAGAACCTCGGCCAGGGCGCCGGCTCCCGGCTCCGTCCCCAGGCCGGCCCCGCCCTGTTCCACCGGGACCGGGGCGGCGAGCAGCCCGAGCCGCGCGAGATCGGCAACATCGTCCTGCGGGAAGCCGCCGTCATGGTCCTGGGCATCCGCGCGCGCCGCGGCGGCGGCGGCAATGGTTCGGGCGGCCGCCTCGGAATCGTAGATCGGGTCCAGACGGGTCCACTGGTCCATGCGTCTTTCCCCTTCAGGTCGCGGCCGGGCGCGGCGGAGTGCGCAGACCGCACCGCCGATCCGTGCACGCTGAGCGCCTAGCATCGCGATCCGCGCGGCCCGTTACAGGAGCGCAGCTGCGCAGGGTCGAGCGCTCGGATGTCGTCACGTCTCGCCTCCTACCCGCACTGGATGCGGAAGATCATAGAAAGCTAACCTGAGAGTGAACCACCCTTTCCTCATCCGGGGCTGCGACCAATGCGACCGCACTCGGCCGGGTCGGCGGCTGCGCCGCGATGGTTCAGTTCAAAGTCCGGTTGGCGCGCAGCTGCGACACCGCGAGGTCGACGAAGGTCCGCACCTTCGCGGGTGCGCGCCGGCCTTCGGGATACAGCACGTGGACGGGTATCGGTGCCTCCTCGTACTCGTCGAGCACGATCCTGAGGCGGCCTTCGAGCAGATCCGGGCCAATCTGGTAGTGCAGGACCCGCGTCAGCCCCCAGCCTGACCGGGCGGCGGCGATCGGAACCTCGTTGGTGTTGCTCTGAAGGGTGGGATGGACGACCACCCGCTCGTTCCCCGCGAACCGCCATTCCGGCGACGCCCAGGCGCCGGTGGAGACTGCGATCCGGTGCCGCTTCAGATCCGCCGGCGTCGTCGGCACGCCGTGCCGCGCGAAATAGGCCGGGGCGCCGCAGATGACATGGCGGACCGATCCGACCCGAGCCGCCGTCAACCCGGAATCGGTCAAGCGGCCGATCCGGATCGCGACATCGATCCCTTCCTCGACGATGTTGACGGGCCGATCGACGAACAGGGTCCGCGCCGACATGGTCGGGTAGGTGTCGAGGTAGTGGGTCACGATCGGGAGGACGTGCATCTTCCCGAACAGCACGGAGGCCGTGACCGCGAGCGTCCCCGAGGGCGTCGCATTGGAGCCGGCCGCCGCCGACTCCGCCTCGGCGATGTCGGCCAGGATCCGCCGGCAATCCTCGTAGTAGCGGCTGCCCGCCTCCGTGAGCTTCACGGAGCGGGTCGTCCGGATCAGGAGCCGGGCGCCGATGGTCTCCTCGAGGGCCGCCACAGCACGCGTGACGGCCGGCGGGCTCATGTGCAGGAGGCGGGCGGTCTGCGCGAAGCTCCCCGTCTCGGCGACCTTGGCGAAGACGCGCATGGTTTGCCAACGATCCAAGGCCTCGCTCCTGGGCTTCGCGAAACGGACCGCGCCGCCGACGCCCGGTCCAGGCTCCCCTCACCCGCCGGGCCGGTGATCAGAACCCGAAATGGCTCAGGCCCGGATGATCGTCCGGCCGGCGTCCGAGGGGCCAGTGAAACTTGCGGTCCGCTTCCGCGATGGGCAGCTCGTTGATGCTGCTGTGCCGGTAGCGCATCAGCCCGTCATCGGCGAATTCCCAGTTCTCGTTGCCGTAGGCCCGGAACCAGTGGCCGCTGTCGTCGTGGTACTCATAGGCGTAGCGCACGGCGATCCGGTTACCGGTGAAGGCCCAGAGCTCCTTGATGAGGCGGTAGTCGAGCTCCCGGTTCCACTTGCGGGTCAGGAAAGCCTCCACCTCCGCGCGTCCGTTCAGGAACTCGGCGCGATTCCGCCAGCGGGTATCGGTCGTGTAGGCCAGGGCGACCTTGGCCGGGTCGCGGCCGTTCCAGCCATCCTCGGCGAGGCGGACCTTCGCGATCGCGCTCTGCTCATCGAAGGACGGCAGCGGGGGACGGGACATGGTGTACTCCTGGGGTGCGCGAGGTTGCGGGACCCGGGCCCGATATCGACGCCGCGCACAATGATCGGCCGCCGACGATCCCGGAAGGTGGAAAACGGAGTCGGGTGAAGCGTGCCGGGCGTCACAGCGCGAGCTGCACCCGGTCCGTGCCTTCGGCGGGCACGGCCGAGCAGATCAGCACTTCGTCCTCAGTTACGGCGGCGCTCGGTTCCTTGCGATAGGTCACGGCGCCGGCGAGCAGCTTTGTGCGGCAGGTCCCGCAACTGCCTTCCCTGCAACTGAAGGCGGGTGCGAGGCCGCGGGCTTCGGCGAGGTCGAGGAGGCTACCGGACTCGGGGGTCCAGCGCGCCTCCTTGCCGGTGTCGAGGAAGGCGACGGGCACCGGTTTCGTTGAGGGTGGCGGGCGGGGCGGCGTGGCGCCCTCCGACCCCGCCGTCCGGACCAGCGCGGAGGGGCCGAACGCCTCCGCGTGGATCCTGTCGTCCGACACGGTGTAGCCGCGCAACCCGTCATAGAGCGCCTGCGTGAAGGTCGGCGGCCCGCACAGGTAGAAGTCGTAATCGGCGAAAGCCAGGAAGCGCGTGAGCAGCGCCATGTCGATCCGGCCCGCGGCCTCGTAATCGACGCCGGCCCGGGCATCGGAGACGTCGCTCAGGACGCGCACGATCCGGACGGAGCCCTGTGCCGCTGCGGCCAGCTCGGACAATTCCGCGTCGAAGGCGCGATCGGACCGCGCACGTGCGGCGTAGATGAGCGTGGTCGGTCGGATGTTGCGGGTGCGCAGGCCCTCGTAGACCACGTGCCGGAGCATCGCCAGGAGCGGCGTTATCCCGACGCCGCCGGCCAGCAGCACCGCGGGGCGCGCCGCGTGGGCCTCGAGGGAGAAATCGCCGCCGGGCGCCCGCGCCTCGATGATGTCCCCAACCTGAAGGCGGTCGTGCAGGTGCTGCGAGACGATGCCGTCGCGCTTCACGCTGATGCGGTAGGTCGGGTCGGAGGGCGCGACCGAGAGCGTGTAGGTGCGGATCACCGGCGCGTCCGCTCCGGGCAGCGTCACGCGGATCGGGAGATGCTGGCCCGCACGGTGCGGGAGCCGTCCGGCTCCGTCGTCCGGAGCCAGATGGAAGGACCGGATGGAGCGGCTCTCGTCGGTGATCTTCGTCACCCGGAAGGGCCGCCAATGCGCGGCACGCTCGGTCGCCCGGACGCGATCGGCCGCCTCCACCCAGTCGCCGGTCATCAGCGCGTTCGGCGACCATCCATCCGCCTGGAACGACCACCGCAGCGGGAGGGCGCCCCGCCGACGGATGACCCGGCGCGGCCGGAAGCTCCAGAGACGCTCGGCGCCCTGGAAGGCGGCGAGCTCGGGCGAATCCAGGATCACGGCGGCGTCGCCGGTCAGGTGGAGAAGATCACCCGTCGCGAAATCGGTGAAGACCAGCCCTGCCCTGCCGTTGAGGTGGATGTTGCCGAGGGTGGCGAAGAACAGGTTTCCGGCGAAGTCGGGGATCGTGAGCGTACCGTCCGCAGCGACACGGACGAAGCCCGCCTTGCCGCCGCGATGCGAGACGTCGACCTGGCGCCGGCCCTCGCGGTCGGCATACGACGCCACGAAGAACGTGTCGGCCGCCGCGATCAGGGACCGCGCCGCCTCGTCGAGATCCGCGCGCTCCTCGACCGGGGCCGCGACGGGCGCGCGAAGATCCCCGAGGACGGTCATGTCGCGGAGCTGGATGTACTGCGGACAGTTTCCGAAGCTCTGATCGACGTCGAAGTGCAGGATCCCGCCGGCCGTGGACCGGACGATCCCGTTGACGCGGTTCCGTCGACGGCTGTGCAGCTCGATCCCGAGGAGACCGATCGCGTCGCCCTCCCCCGTACCCTCAGCCGCGGGATCGCCCGGGTCGGGCCGCACGGCGATGTCGAGGGCCGTCGGTGTCGGTGAGGTGATGAAGCCCGGGCCGCCGGCGAGAAGCGTGGCCCAGGCATCGCCGCGCCGGTCGACGCTGCCGAGAACGACGAAGGGAATCTGCGCATAGAAGGCGCGGTGCTGATCGGGCATGAAGTCCCGCACCACCCTCTGTCCGATCATTTCCATCCGTTCGGCGGCGCCGACCGTCTCCTGAATGGACTTTTCGCCGACATGCCATGTCGGCAGCTTCGCAAAGGTCTGACCGTCATCCATCATGGCGCCCTCCGCTCGATTCCGCTCCCGGATGCGGTTGCATCCAGGCCTGCCGGTCACCCCGCGGCCGTGAGGCCGGCGGGTGTCTTCGCGAGAGGGACGAAGCCCGGCAGGCTTTCGACCCGGCGCAGGAACGCCTCGACGTTCGCATAGCTCGACAGATCCACGTTGCCCTCCGGGGCCCGGGCCAGGTAGCTGTAGAGTGCCACATCCGCGATGGTCGGCCGCTCGGCCGCGAGCCAGTCCCGCCCGTCGAGATGCGCCTCGAGCCGCGCCAGAAGCGTGTGCGCCCGGGCGATCACCTCCTCCGGATTGAACGTGGCGCCGAAGACCGTGATCAGCCGGGCCGCGGCCGGTCCGTAGGCGAGTTCACCCGCCGCGACCGACAGCCAGCGCTGGACCGCCGCCGCACCCTGCGGATCCTCGGGCAGCCAATCCGACCGGCCGAGCCGTTTCGCGACGTAGACCAGGATGGCGTTGGAATCGGAGACGATCACGCCGTCGTCGTCCAGCACCGGTACCTGACCGAACGGGTTCATCGCGCGAAAGGCCGGCGTCCTGTGCTCGCCCGCCTTCAGGTCGACCTCGACCAGCTCATGCGGCGCGCCGACCAGGGACAGGAACAGGCGAGCCCGGTGCGCATGGCCCGAGAGGGGATGATGGTAGAGCTTCATGGTGGCGGTTCTCCGTCGGGGCCCGGGATTGCCCCGCGCCGCGACGGTAGAATGCTGCCGTCGCGGCTTCGGCGGAATGCGCGTTCTGCGCAGCACATCATTCCATAAATCGGAATAATCATCGGCGCCTGTCGCCGGCCTCGCACGAGAGCCGGGATCGCGACCAGTCCTCGGATCCGTGCCGGCGCGCCGATGCCGCGCGCGAAGGTTCGGGGACGTGAGGAGCGATTGGAGAGATGACGTCCTCTTTTCGGGTTGCACCTGCGGGATCCGCGTGCTCGTCTCACCCGCCTTCGCCTCCGCCGGGCCCGCGGACGGGTCGTCGATAGGATTCTCGCCATGGGCCATCTCTCGACGCACGTGCTGGACACCACCTCGGGCAGGCCGGCTGCCGGCGTGGTCATCGAACTGCGCCGCCTCGCCGCCGACGGGACGGCGGAGCCTATCGCCTCGGCTGTCACCAATGCCGACGGGCGGACCGACGGTCCCCTGCTGGACGAGGCGACCCTGTCGGCCGGCACCTACGAATTGCTCTTCCACGTCGGCGCGTATTTCGCCCGGACGGGCCTGGACGGATCGCCACCCTTTCTCGATGTCATCCCCGTCCGATTCGGGGTCTGCGACCCGGACGGGCGCTATCACGTCCCCTTGCTCGTCACGCCGTGGAGCTACGCGACCTATCGCGGAAGCTGACGTGGTCCCGCGCCGGAAGGAACGGGTGGCAGGGCTGAAGAGCCGCGTCGAAGGCCGCGCAGAGAGGGGCGGGACGCAACCTCCGAAAGGACCGCGCGGGCCTTGACACGGGCTTCATAACCGAAGAGCCTAGTTTTCAGGCGCGGGGCAAAGCTGCCCAGTTTCGCGCCACAATGTCTCGACCTTTCCCGGCGATGCCGCCCGCAGTGCTCACGCACTGGCGGGCTTTTTGCGTTCTGAAGGATTGCATGGGCCTCAGCCATCACAGCATCGGCATCCTGTTCTCCACGGACGGTCCCTACGGCCTCGTGGGGCGGGCCATGCTGAACGGCGCACGGCTGGCGGTCGAGGAGGTGAACGCGCAGGGCGACATCACCCTCGAGCCGGTGATCTGCGACCCGCAAGGCGCCCTCGCCGGGTACGTGGCCGGCGCCGAACAGCTCCTCGGCGCGGGCATCCGCCACGTCGTCGGTTGCTACACCTCGTCGAGCCGCAAGGAGATCATCCCGATCTTCGAGAAACGGGATGGATTGCTCTGGTATCCATCGCATTACGAAGGGTTCGAGACGTCGGCGAATGTGATCTACACCGGCGCCGCACCGAATCAGCACATCGTCCCCCTGGTCCGATACCTGCTCGCCCGGGGCGGCCGTACCGCCTTCTGCGTCGGGTCCAACTACATCTGGGCATGGGAGAACAACCGGATCCTGCGCGAGACGCTGGCGATCGCGGGCGGCCAGGTCACGGGTGAACGCTATCTCGCAGTGGGCGAGACCGCCCTCGGGCAGGTGATCGAGGCGATTCTGGACGCGAAGCCGGACTTCGTCTTCAACACCCTGATCGGGACGTCGGCGTATCGCTTCTTCCGCGATTTCCGGAACGCCTGCCGCGCGCGCGGCATCGACCAGCCGCGGACATTGCCGGTGGCGAGCTGCAGCCTTGCCGAGCCGGAATTGGAGGCGATCGGGCCGGAGGCGGTCGACGGTCACCTGTCGTCGAGCGTCTACTTCACGTCGATCGACTCTCCCCGAAACCGGGCCTTCACGGCCGCCTATGCGGCGCGCTTTCCGGATGGGCCGACCGCGTCGGCCGATACCGAATCCTCCTACATCGCGGTCCATCTCCTGGCGCGGGCGCTGGCGCGGGCCGGGACGGAGGACGCCGCGACGGTGCGCAGGACCGCCTGCATGGACGCGTTCGACGCGCCGCAGGGGCCGGTCCGTCTCGACGAGACCACGCTCCATGCCTGTCTGACGCCCCGGATCGGCCTGTCGACGGCGGCGGCCCGCTTCAGCATCGTGGCGCAGGCGGACGAGCCGGTGGCGCCGGATCCCTATCTCGTGCGCAGCGACCCGCGCGTCGTGCCGGTGAGCCGGCGTCCGCGCCTGCGGGTGGTGCCATGACGAATCCCCGCCTGATCCAGAACTTCAGTGGCGCGCAGGCTCTGCTGATCGCGCCGCCGGGCACCGCCACCGACGTTCTCGCCGGCACCCTGTTGAAGCTGGGGCTCACGGTCGCCTCGGTCGTCCCGGCCGGCGAAGCGCCCTGGCTCGATTTCGAGAGCCTCGACCCCGAGCGCCACATCGTCATCGTGGACGGCGACCTGCCGCTGCCGGGCATCGCGGCGAGCGCCGTCTCCGATCTGCCACCGGTGCCCGTGGTCGGGCTCGTCGGCGCCGAGGCGCCCAGCCGGCTCAAGGGGCTGCTCCAGCTCGGCGCCACCGGGCTGCTGCGCAAGCCGATCCACGGTGCCTCGGTCTACGCCGCTCTGTTCCTCGCGGTGAACGAGCACAACCGGCGGCGCGTGCTCGAGGAACGGCTGGCCCGCCATGAGGAGCGGCGGCGCGGCCGGCGCCACGTCGTCAAGGCGATCCTGCGGCTGATGCAGGAGCACGGCCTCGACGACGACGCGGCCTACGAGGCCCTGCGCCGCGAAGCGATGCGCGCCCGCCAACCCCTCGAAGCGTACTGCGAAACGCTGATCCGCGCCCGGCCGTCTCCCGTGGCGCCCACCGTGGCGCCGCGACTGGCCCGATCCTGAAGTTCTTTCGCCCCCCCGAAGACGAGGATGCCCTGATGCCGAGAACGCCCCGCGGATCCCGCCTGTCCGCCCTCGCGGCCGCCCTGCTCCTGAGCACACCTTTGGCCGCCCCCGCGGCCCGCGCCGCCGACCCAATCAAGCTCGGCGTCCTCGAGGACCAGTCCGGCGACTTCGCCCTCGCCACGATCGGCAAGGTCCACGGAATCCAACTCGCCGCGGACGAGATCAACGCCGCCGGCGGCATCGCCGGGCGCAAGCTGGAACTCGTGATCTACGACACGCAGTCGGACAACACGCGCTATCAGGAATTCATGCGCCGCGTGCTCCAGCGCGACAAGGTCAACGCCGTCTTCGCGGGCTTCTCCAGCGCGTCCCGCGAAGCCTACAGGCCGATCGTCGACCAGCTCGACGGCTTCGCCTTCTACAACAACCAGTACGAGGGCGGCGTCTGCGACGGCCACATGGTCATCACGGGCGCGGTGCCGGAGCAGCAATTCTCGACGCTGATCCCGTGGATGATGGAGAAGTTCGGCAAGCGGGTCTACACGATCGCGGCCGACTACAATTTCGGTCAGATCTCGGCCGAGTGGGTGCGCAACATCGTCAAGGAGAACGGCGGCGAGATGGTCGGGGAGGAATTCATCCCCCTCGGCGTGTCGCAGTTCTCGCAGACGATCCAGAACATCCAGAAGGCCAAGCCCGACATCCTGATGACGCTGCTCGTCGGCACCGCGCAGGCCTCCTATTACGAGCAGGCGGCGGCCGCGAACCTGAAGATCCCGATGGGGTCCTCGGTCAATATCGGCCAGGGCTACGAGCACAAGCGCTTCCAGCCCCCGAGCCTCGCCAACATGTACGTGACCACGAACTACATCGAAGAGGTCGACAGCCCGTCGAGCAAGGCCTTCCTCGCCAAGTGGAAGGCGAAGTTCCCGAACGAGCCCTACGTCAACCAGGAGGCCGAGAACTCCTACCTCGCGGTCTACCTCTACAAGCAGATGGTAGAGCGGGCGAACGGCTCGACCAAGCGGGCCGACCTGCGCAAGGTCATCGCGGCCGGCGACGTCTGCGTGGACGCGCCGGAGGGCAAGGTCTGCATCGACCCCAAGAGCCAGCACGCCTCCCACACGATCTCCCTCGCCAAGGTCGACGAGAAGCACGCGATCTCGTTCCCGAAGACCTGGGACAACATCCAGCCCTACTGGCTCGGGAAGGCCGGCTGCGACCTGACGCAGAAGGACCCGATGGCGCAGTACACGCCGAGCAACCCGCCCAAGCCCTGAGGCGCACGATACCGCCGGGGCCCGTGCGCCCCGGCCCCCTCCGTCATGATCGGGCCTCCTGGATGGATCTGCTGACCCACGCCTTCACGTTCCTCTACCAGATCGGCGACGCGTTCTCGTTCCTGGTGCTCTCCGCCTGCGGCCTCGCGGTGGTGTTCGGCATGATGGGCGTCATCAATCTCGCGCACGGCGAACTCATCATGTGCGGGGCCTACGTGACCGCGGCGACGACGCGGGCCGGGCTGCCCCTGCCCCTCGGCATCCTCGCGGGGGCGCTCGCGGCCGGCGCCGTCGGCATGGTGATGGAGCGCCTCGTCATCCGCCACCTCTACGGCCGGCCCCTGGACACGATCGTGGCAACCTGGGGCATCAGCCTCGCGGCGACGCAGGGCACGCTGATCCTGCTGGGCTCCAGCATGCCGGGGATCGGCACGCCGCTCGGCAGCTTCGCGGTCGGCGGCTACTCCTACTCGACCTATCGCGTGGTCCTGATGGTCGCCGCCGTTGCGGTGCTGGCCGGGCTCTACCTCGCCTTCAACGCCACCCGCTTCGGCACCCTGGCGCGGGCCACCATCCAGGTGCCGCACATGGCCGAGGCCCTCGGCGTCGACACGCGCACCGTCTACGCCCTGACCTTCGGCCTCGGCGCGGCGCTGGCGGGCCTCGCGGGCGGGCTCTACGCGCCGACCATGACCATCGTGCCGACCATGGGCACGACCTTCATCATGGAGGCCTTCGTCACCGTGGTGGTCGGCGGCGCCGACATCTTCCTCGGCACGGCGCCGGCGGCGCTCGTACTCGGCACGGTGCGGGCACTGCTCACCACGTGGCAGGGCCAGCTCTTCGGGCAGATCGGGCTCCTCGTCGCGGTGATCCTGGTGATCCGGGTGCTGCCGCGGGGCATTTCGGGCCTGATCCTGCGCGAGCGGGCGTGAGGCCATGGTGATGAGTCTGGCGATGACCCTGCTCCGGCGCCTCGAAGGCCCGCAGACCCTGGGACGCGGGCCGGCCTTCTGGACCGCGTTCGCGATCGTGATCGCCGCCGCCATCGCCTATCCGTGGTTCGCGGACGGCTACACGGTCGGCAACACCGCCTACTTCTTCTGCTGGGTGTTCATGGCGCTCGGCCTGTGCCTGATCTGGGGCTATGGCGGCGCGCTGAGCTTCGGCCAGACCGCCTTCTTCGGCCTCTCCGGCTACGCCTACGGGGTGCTCACCCTCAATGTCGGCGCCGCCTACGGTTTCACCCTGGCGGCCCTGGTGCTGGCGGTGGCCCTCTCGGCCGTCATGGCGGCCCTCCTCGGCTATTTCCTGTTCTTCGGCCGGATCGGCGGCGTGTTTCTCGGCATCATCACCCTGTCGGTGACGCTCGCCCTGGAGCGCTTCATGGCGCAGACCGCCGGCCCGGAATGGAAGATCGGGGCGGCGCGCCTCAATGGCTACAACGGCATGAGCGGCATGCCGCCCCTGACCGTGCCGTGGTTCGACGGCGAAATCGTGCTGTTTCCCGACGTCGCCCTCTATTACGGCCTCCTGGGTCTGCTGATCGTCGTCTACCTCGCGCTGCGCATCCTGGTGAACGCCCGGTTCGGCAACGTTCTGGTGGCGATCCGCGAGAACCCGGAACGGGCCGAGATGCTGGGCTACGACGTTCGGCGCTACCAGCTCGCCGCCTTCGTGATCGGCTCGGCCCTCGCGGGGCTGAGCGGCACCCTCTACACCGCCTGGGGCCAGTACATCACGCCCTCCAGCATGGGCCTCACCGCCGCCGCGCTGCCGGTGATCTGGGTCGCGGTCGGCGGCCGCGGCGACCTGACGGCCACGCTGCTCGGCACGCTCGTGGTCCTCGGCGGCTTCCAGGCGCTGACGATCTACGGCAGCCAGTACGCCCTCGTGGTGATGGGCCTGCTCCTCGTCGTGGTGGTGCTGGCGGCGCCCGACGGCCTGGTGGTGGCAGCCATGCGCGGGCTCGGCCGCCTGCGCCGCCGGGAGGCCGGCCGATGACTCCGCTCCTCGAGACCCGCGCTCTCAGCAAGCATTTCGGCGGCCTCCACGTCACCAACGACGTGAACTTCGCCCTCGCGGCGGGGGAGATCCACTGCCTGATCGGGCCGAACGGCGCCGGCAAGAGCACCTTCTTCCGCCTGCTGCTGGGCGAATACACGCCGGAGCGGGGGCAGATCCTCTACGCCGGCGAGGACATCACCGCGCTCAAGCCCTTCGCGCGGATCCGCCGGGGCATGAGCGTCAAGTTCCAGGTGCCGGGCATCTTCCCGAGCCTGTCGGTCGCCCACAACCTGGAGATTGCGCTCCAGCATCATCTCGAGGGGGCCTCGCTCGGCGCCGAGATCCGCCGGCTGCTCGCCTTCCTCAACCTCAGCGCGGCGGCCTCCGAGCGGGCCGGCAATCTCAGCCACGGGCAGAAGCAGTGGCTGGAGATCGGCATGGCGATCAGCCTCAAGCCGCGCCTGCTCCTCCTCGACGAACCCACCGCCGGGATGTCGCCGGACGAGACCTTCGCCACCGGCGCGATGGTACAGGCCCTCAACCGCGACGGCGTCGCGGTGCTGGCCATCGAGCACGACATGGCCTTCGTCCGGCAGATCGCCCAGCGGGTGACCGTGCTCCATGTCGGGCGCATCTTCGCCCAGGGCACCACCGACGCGATCATCGCGGACGAGCGGGTGGCGGCGATCTACCTCGGCGAGACGGATGCGCCGCCCCTGCGGAGTGTCGCCGATGCCTGAGCCGCTTCTCGCGACCACCGGCCTGCGGGCCGGCTACGGCGGCAAGCCCGTGCTGCAGGGGGTCGACCTCGCGGTCCGGCCCGGTGAGATCGTGGCGGTGATCGGCCGCAACGGCGTCGGCAAGTCGACGCTGATGCGCAGCCTCGTCGGGCTGCTGCCCGCCTCCGGGGGCGGCATCGCCTTCCGGGGCGCCGCGGTCGAGGGCCTCGCCGCCCACCGGCGCGCCCGCCTCGGCATCGGTTACGTGCCCCAGGGCCGCGACGTCTTCCCGCGCATGAGCGTCGCCGACAACCTGACGGTCGGCGCGTCCCTGCTGCCGAAGGGCGAGCGGCCGGATTACGAGCGCGCCTTCGGGCCGTTCCCGATCCTGCGGGAGCGGCGCGGGCAGCGGGCCGGAACCCTCTCCGGCGGCCAGCAGCAGCAGCTCGCCATCGGCCGCGTCCTCGTCGGCGGACCCGCCCTGATCCTCCTCGACGAGCCGTCCGAGGGCATCCAGCCCTCGGTGGTGCAGCAGATCGGCCGCACCCTGGTCGATCTCAACCGCCGTACCGGGGTCACGATCGTGTTCGTGGAGCAGAACCTCGACCTGATCCGCGCCATGGCCCAGCGCAGCTACGTCATGGACAAGGGCCGGATCGTCGCGGAGCTGACGGCCCGGGACCTCGACGACCGCGACCTCGTCCGGCGCCACCTCGCCGTCTGACACCTCAATCCGTCAACCAAGGGAGAGACGACCATGCAGTGGCTCGATCAGTCCATCATGGCCCGCAAGGGTGTCGCCGGCGGCAAGTCCGGCCAGGAGCACACGATCACGGAGGCCGAGCAGGGCCGCTACCACTACGTCTACGGGCCCTTCGCCGAGCCGGTCCTCACCGTCGATCCGGGCGCCGTGGTCACCGTCGAGACCCACGACGCCTTCGAGGGCAAGATCCGCCACGAGACCGACAGCCCGACGCAGATCCTGAACTTCCCCTATCTCAACCCGCAGAACGGACCGATCTACGTCAACGGCGCCGAGAAGGGCGACTGCCTCGCGGTGGCGATCCGCTCGATCCGGCCGCGCGGCCCGCAGCCCTGCGGCACGACGCTGATCATGCCGGAATTCGGCGGCCTCGTCGCCACCGGCGACACCGCGCTCCTCAACCCGTCCCTGCCCGAGCGGGTGCGCAAGCTCGAGGTGACGGCCGAGAACGGCGTGCGCTGGAACGACCGGATCACGCTGCCCTACCAGCCGTTCATCGGCACGATCGGCACCTCGCCGGAGATCGAGGCGATCTCCTCGCTGCAGCCGGACTATTACGGCGGCAACATGGACCTGCCCGACGTCGGCGTCGGCGCGGTGATCTACCTGCCGGTGAATGCCAAGGGCGCGCTGCTCTATCTGGGCGACTGCCACGCCGCGCAGGGCGACGGCGAGCTCTGCGGCGTCGCGGTGGAGCACCCGACCCACACGACGGTGCAGATCGACCTGATCAAGGGCTGGACCTTCCGCTGGCCGCGGCTGGAGACCGCCGACTTCTACATGACGATCGGCTCGGCCCGGCCGATGGAGGACGCCGCGCGCATCGCCTACCGGGAGCTGGTCCGCTGGCTCGCGGCCGATTTCGGCTTCGACGAGATCGATGCCTACATGCTGCTCACGCAGTGCGGGCGCGTGCGGCTCGGCAACATGGTCGATCCGAAGTACACGCTCGGCGCCTCGATCACGAAGGCGATCGCCCACGCCTGATCGGCGACGGAGGAGGATGGCATGGATCTCGGGCTCAGAGGCCGCCGGGCGCTGGTGACCGGCGGCACCAAGGGCATCGGCGCGGCGATCGTCGACCTGCTTGCCGACGAGGGGGCGGCGGTCGCCCTCTGCGCCCGCAACGCCGCGGAGGTCGCCGCCAAGGTCGACGCCCTGCGCGCCAAGGGCGTGGCGGCGACCGGGCGCGCCCTCGACGTCGCCGATCCCGCCGCCCTGCGCGGCTGGGTCGCCGAGGCCGCAGGGGAGCTCGGCGGCCTCGACATCGTGGTGCCGAACGTGAGCGCGCTGGCCGTCGGAAGCGACGAGGCGGCGTGGCGCAGCGGCTTCACGGTCGACATGATGGGCACCGTCACGGCGGTCGAGGCGGCGATGCCGTTCCTCGAACGCTCCGAGGCCGGCGCGATCGTCGTCATCTCCAGCGTCTCCGGGCGCGAGATCGACTTCGCGGCCGGACCCTACGGCGCCTTCAAGGCGGCGCTGATCCACTATGCGCAGGGCCTCGCTTTCCAGCTCGCGCCCCGAAACATCCGCGCCAACTCGGTCTCGCCCGGCAACACCTATTTCGCGGGCGGCGTCTGGCACCAGATCGAGACCGGCAACCCGGCGCTGTTCGCCGAGGCGCTCCGGCTGAACCCGACCGGCCGGATGGCGCGTCCGGAGGAGGTGGCCCGCGCGGCCGTCTTCCTGGCGAGCCCTGCCGCGAGCTTCATCACCGGCACCAATCTCGTTGTGGATGGAAGCCTGACCCGCGGCGTGCAGTTCTGAGGCTTTCGAACGCCCGCGGGCGACATCCGGACGCCTGAACCGGCGACGGGACCGGCCTACCGCGCGTCGGCAGGCGGGATCGGGACACCGTCCCGAAGGACACGCGCGGCCGGCCCATGCGCATCGGATGTTCGGCGACGAAGTCTGGAGATCGCGGATATCGACCACACTTGCGACGCAATTCGCCTGCTCTCGGCTCTGTAGAGACAAGCTTGCCAGGCGCGCTGGCACGCGGCACTCTCAAGCTTGGCCTTTCGCGCGACGGAGGCACGTTGCGCGGTCGCGCCGGGCTGCAGGACAGGGAAGTCCAGGGCGATGATGACGGACGATCGCATGGCCGGCGGGCTCGACGAGCGCGGGCGCCCCGGACCCGACGCGGGGCTTCTCAGCCGCCGGTCGTTCCTGGCCGGCTCGGCTCTCGGAATCGGCGCCCTCTCGCTCGGCGGGTGCGGGACGACCGACACCCTGCTCATGGCCGAGGCGGCGAAGACCTACGGGCCGATGCCGAACGAGAAATTCCCGATCCCGGCGGTCGACATCAGCAAGGTCAACCCGAAATACTATCGGCGGACCGTCCAGTACGCCTCGTCGGAAGCGCCCGGCACGATCGTCGTCGATCCCGCCAACTATTACGTCTACCGCATCGAGGGCGACGGCGCTGCCACGCGCTACGGCGCCAATGTCGGCCGTCAGGGCTTCCTGTGGAACGGCAACGCGTATGTCGGTCGCAAGTCCGAATGGGCGACCTGGACCCCGCCCAAGGAGATGATCCGGCGACAGCCCGAGGCGGCGAAATACGCCCGCGGCATGCCCGGCGGACTCGACAACCCGCTCGGCGCCCGCACGCTCCACCTCTACCAGAACGGCGCCTATACGCTCTACACGATCTACGCCAGCAGCGACGCCGAATCGATCGGCACGGGCATCACCAGCGGCTGCGTCGGCCTGCTCAGCCAGGACATGATCCATCTCTACGCGCAGACGCCCGTCAAGACGAAGGTGGTCGTGCTCCCGGCCTGAGGGCGGGCATCCGCCGCGCGCGATCCCGGACGGAACGCGTCAGTTTCGCCGATGGCGGTGCCGTTCCCGCTCCCCGGCGGCCTCGACATCCTGCAGGATCGGGTTCCCTGACGTCCGACAGCGCGCCGGGAGCGCCCGCCATGGCCTACGCGACGACGATCGAAGGCACACGCTTCACCTTCCCCGACCTGCGCCGCCTGCTCGCCAAGGCGACGCCGGAGCGGTCCGGCGACCAGCTCGCCGGCCTCTGCGCCGACGGGCCGGTCGAGCGCCTGGCCGCGCAGATCGCGCTGGCGGACCTGCCGCTGAAGACCTTCCTGGCCGAGGAGCTGATCCCCTCGGAGGAGGACGAGGTCTCCGACCTGATCGCCCGCCGGCACGACGCGGCGGCCTTCGCGCCGGTCTCGTCCCTCACGGTCGGCGCCTTCCGCGAGTGGCTGCTCTCCCCCGCCGCCGACGCGCGGGCGCTCGCCACCCTCTCGCCCGGCCTCACCCCCGAGATGGTCGCGGCGGTCTCCAAGATCTGCCGGCTGCAGGATCTCGTCGCGGTGGCCGCCAAGCGGCCGGTGGTGACGCGCTTCCGCTCCACGATCGGCCTGCCCGGACGCCTCGCCACCCGCAACCAGCCGAACCATCCGACCGATTCGTCCGAGGGCATCCTGATCTCGGCCCTCGACGGCCTGCTGATGGGCTCGGGCGACGCGGTCATCGGGGTGAACCCGGCCACCGATTCCCTGCCGGACTACATCCGCATCGTCGAGCTTCTGGAGACCCTGCGGCTGCGCCTCGACGTGCCGACCCAGCATTGCTGCCTCGGCCACGTCACCGTGGCGATCGAGGCCATGGCGAAAGGCGCGCCCGTCGATCTCGTGTTCCAGTCGGTGGCGGGCTCGCAGAAGGCCAATGCCGGCTTCGGCGTCGACCTCGCCGTCCTGCGCGAGGCCTCGGAGGCGGCGCGGGCGCTGGGCCGCTGCCCGGCGGGCGGCCAGGTCATGTATTTCGAGACCGGGCAGGGCTCGGCCCTTTCGGCCGACGCCCATTGGGGCGTCGACCAGCAGACCATGGAGGCGCGCGCCTACGCGGTGGCGCGCGAGTTCGACCCGCTCCTCGTCAACACGGTCGTGGGCTTCATCGGCCCCGAATACCTGTACAACGGCAAGCAGATCATCCGGGCCGGGCTAGAGGACCACTTCTGCGGCAAGCTGCTCGGCCTGCCGATGGGCGTGGACGTCTGCTACACCAACCATGCCGATGCCGACGGCGAGGACATGGACGCGCTCCTGACCCTGCTCTGCGCGGCCGGCGTCAACTTCGTCATCACCGTGCCGGGGGCGGACGACGTGATGCTGAACTACCAGTCGCTGTCCCACCACGACGCGGTCTTCGCCCGCGAGACCCTGGGCCGTCCGCCAGCCCCGGAATTCGAGGCGTGGCTGCGCGACGTGCGCATCACGGACGCGCAGGGCCGGCTCACCAGCGCCACGGGTGAGTTGCCCCCGGCCCTCGCCGCGGCCACCCGGCTCCTGCCTGGGAGGGCCGCGTGAGCGACCCGACCGAGCCGGCCAAGCCGGCCCACGCGGGCACCCCGACGCTGCGCGATCTGCGCGGGCTGACCCAGGCCCGCATCGCCCTGGGCGCGCACGGCGCCGGCCTTCCCACCGGCGCGGCGCTCGCCTTCGGCCTCGACCATGCCCGCGCCCGCGAGGCGGTCTGGACGCCCCTCGACGCGGCCGCGATCCGCGCAGCGCTGCGGGCCCAGGGCCTGGAATCGGTGGAGGTCCGCTCCACCGTGTCCGACCGGACGGAGTACCTGCGCCGGCCAGACCGGGGCCGCAGCCTCGCTCCGGAATCCGCCACGGTGCTCGACGGTCACGGGCCGGGCTTCGACGTCGCCATCGTGATCGCGGACGGGCTCTCGGCGACGGCGGTCGCGCTGAACGCGGTCCCCGCCGCCGCGGCGCTCGCGGCGCGGGTGCGCCGGGCGGGCTGGAGCCTCGCCCCGGTGGTCGTCGCGAGCCAGGGGCGGGTGGCGATCGGCGATCCCATCGGGGCGCGGCTGGGGGCGCGCTGCGTCGTGGTGCTGATCGGGGAGCGGCCGGGCCTGTCGGCCTCGGACAGCCTCGGCTGCTACGTGACGTTCGGCCCGGAGCCGGGGCTGCCCGATTCCCGGCGCAACTGCATCTCGAACATCCGGGAGGGCGGCCTTTCGGTCGAGGCGGCCGCCGGGCAGATGGAGGCGCTGCTGCGGGCGATGCTGGCCCAGGGCACCAGCGGCGTCGCGCTGCGCCGGGGGGATCCCGCCGAGCCGAAGGCTCTCCCGGACGCGCGGGACTGACCGCTCGGATTGCCCGAACGGTCGTCACGCTCGCTCCGCGGACGGGCTGCAGCCGAACTGGGACCGGTAGCAGCGGGCGAAATGGGCCGCGCTCGCGAAGCCGCAGGCGGTCGCGATCTCACCGATCCGGAGCGGGCTCTGGCGCAGCAGACGCCGTCCATGGGCGAGGCGGATGGCCCTGTACTGGGCCGAGAAGCTCAACCCGAGCTTCTCGAGGAACAGCCGGTCGAGGTGGCGTGGGCTGATGGACGCGAGGCGCGCCATGGCGAGGCGGCCGAGCGGCGCCTCCACCGTTTTCTCCATCGTCTCCAGCACCGTCAGCAGGGCCGGATGGTGAATTCCATAGCGCTCGACCGCGGAGGCCCGCTGCGGGTCGTCGGCGGCGCCGATGGCGGTGTGGAGGAACCAGTCGGAGACGCGGCGGGCGAAGGCCTCACCCATGCGCTCGGCGATCAGGGCGTGGGCCATCTCCAGGGGCGCGACGCCGCCGCCGCAGGTCAGGCGATCGCCGTCGGCGACGTAGCGTGCCCGGTTCAGGCGCGCGTCCGGGAAGGTCTCGACCGTGGCGCCGGCATATTCCCAGTGCAGCGTGAACGCGCGATCGGCCAGCAGGCCCGCCGCGGCCATCAGGTAGGGACCGCCCGAGATGCCGCCGATGCGCACGCCGAGCCGAGCCATCCGCCGCAGGGTCGCGTGGATCTCGGGCCTGTCCCACCCGGTCGGCTCGCCGCCCGCGCAGACGAAGAGGGTGTGGAGATGGCCGCGCTGGCGCGGCAGCGCCTCGGTGGGGACCTCCGCGCCCGACGAGGCGGCGACCCGGCCCTCCGCCTCGCCGAAGTAGCGCAGCCGGTAGAGCGGCCGCCCGGCGAGATCGTTGGCCGCGCGGAACGGCTCGCAGCCCGAGGCGAAGGACATCAGCGCGAAGCCGGGCACGAGGATGAAGCCGATCTCCTGCGGTGAATCCGCGGTCTCTGCAGCCATTCCGCCAGCGCTCTCCGGCCTCACACGGCTCAGCCGTGCAAGAAACCGTCCGTCCTGGTCAAACGCGATGCTTGGCATCCATCATCCTGTGTGTCGTCTTCCCGTGCCGCGCGAGACCGCCTCCGGATGCCTCGACCTGCCGACTTGCCCCCGTTCCGCGCTGCGGCGGCGTCCCGTCCCGGCAGCCTCCAGGAGTGCCGGCCGTGAGCCGCCGCTACGACGTCGCCGTTCTGGGACTCGGCGCGATGGGCAGCGCCGCGCTCTACCAGCTGGCGAAGCGGGGCGCCGCGGTCATCGGGCTCGACCGCTTCGCGCCGCCCCACGCGCTCGGGTCCAGCCACGGCGAGACGCGGATCACCCGGCAGGCGGTCGGTGAGGGCGCCGACTACGTTCCCTTCGTCACCGCCTCGCACCGCATCTGGCGCGAGCTGGAGGCCGAGACCGGCGAGACCCTGCTGAACGCCTGCGGCGCCCTCGTCATGGCACCCGGCCACGGCACTTCGTCCCATCACGGGAAGCCGGATTTCGTCGGACGCTCGATCAGCGCGGCACAGGGGGCCGGCATCGCCCACGAGGTGCTCGACGGTGCGGCGGTGGCGCGCCGATTCCCGCAATTCCTCAACCTCGCGGGCGACGAGAAGGCTTATTACGAGCCGGGCGGTGGCTACGTGTTCCCGGAGCGCTGCCTCGCGGCGCAGCTCGGCCGCGCGGGGGCCGCGGGGGCCGAGATCCGCACGAACTGCGCGGTGGTCGGGCTGCAGCAGGACGGGAACGGCGTCCGTATCGACACCGCGGAGGGGACCATCCTGGCCGACCGCGCCGTCGTGGCTGCGGGCGCCTGGACGGCCCCGCTGCTCGGGAGCCCATTCGACCGGCTCCTGACCGTCCGCCGTCAGCTCCTGCACTGGTACGCGCTGGCGGACGAGACCGCCTACGGGCCGCATTCGCCGGTCTTCATCTGGATGTACGGGACGGGCGACACCGAATACCTCTACGGCTTCCCGCCGCTCGACGGGTCCATCAAAGTCGCAACGGAGCAGTACGACACCACTACCAGTGCAGACGGGGTGGAGCGCCGCGTCGACTTGTCCGAATCCGCCGAGATGTACCGGCTGCGCGTCGCGAACCGTCTGGCCGGCGCGACCCCGGAGGTCGTCCAGGCCGCGGCCTGCGTCTACACGGTGACCCCCGACCGCGGCTTCATCATCGACCGGCATCCCGCGATGGACCGGGTCACGGTGGTCTCCGCCTGTTCGGGGCACGGCTTCAAGCACTCGGCCGGCATCGGCGAGGCCGTCGCGGCAGAACTGGCCGGGACCGGCGGCACAGTCGATCTCACGCCCTTCGCCTTGGCACGTTTCAGTTGATGCGCCGGCTAATGGCTCGTGGATTGCTAGAAACCATGCCAAGATCGGTTGACCCGAGCAGGAAAGATCCGATGCGCCTCACGATCCGCACCCTTCTGACGACCGGTGCGCTGGCCGCGCTCGCGGCGTTCTCGGCCGTCGCGCTGCCCGGCCGGGCCACGGCCGCCGACGGCGTCGACGCGATCAAGAAGCGCGGGACGCTGATCGTCGGCGTGAAGGCGGATTACAAGCCGTTCGGCTTCCGCGACCCGAGTGGGACGATTATCGGCCTCGAGCCCGACCTTGCCGCCGACCTCGCCAAGCGCCTGGGCGTGAAGCTCGAACTCGTGCCGGTCGTCTCGGCCAACCGGATCGAGTTCCTGCAGCAGGGCAAGGTCGATCTGCTGATCGCCACCCTCTCGGACAAGCCGGAGCGCCGCCGCGTCGTCCAGGCGATCGACCCGAACTACTATTCCGACTTCGTCAACGTCCTGCTGCCCAAGTCGTCCGGCATCACCGACTGGGCGCAGCTCAAGGGTAAGCCGGTCTGCGCCACCTCGGGGGCTTGGTACAACAAGGACGTCGCGCGGACCTACGGGGCGGAGATCGTCGCCTTCGACGGATCCGAGAAGCCGCTCTTCGCGCTCAAGCAGGGCAACTGCATCGGCTACGTTTACGACCAGAGCATGCTGCAGGGTAAGCTGCTCGACGACGACTGGAAGGCTAACTACGCGCTGCCGCTCAAGGGCATCCTCGACGCCCCGTGGATGATGGCGGTGGCGCAGGGCAACACCACGCTCCAGGCCGCGGTCGAGGACGCCACCAAGGACTGGATGAAGACCGGCTTCATCGTCAACGAGGAGAAGAAGTGGGGCATCGAGCCGACCGCTTACTCGAAGGCGATGTACGAGAAGTACAAGAACGCGACCAACTGATGCGCGCCTGCACGACGAAGCCGGGCGTTCACCCGCGATGATCGCCACGATCCAGGCGTGGTTCCAGCAGCTCTACGAGACCACGGGCTTCAACTTCACAATCTTCTACGATCCCTACGACTGGGACCGGTACGTGGCCGGCCTGCGGATGACGCTAATCCTCGGGATCAGCACCATCCTGGCGAGCCTCGTCATCGGCGCCGTCGGGGCGCTCCTGCAGAGCGGGCCGTCGCGCGTCCTGCGGGCGCTGGTCAACGGCTTCGTGGTGGTGTTCCGCAACACGCCGCCGCTCGTGCAGATCTTCTTCTTCTACTTCGGCCTCGGGACGCTGCTCCCGGACATCCGCTCGGCCGACGGCCTGCGCGCGCCGATCCTCAACAACGTCCAGTGGGCGATCATCTCGCTGTCGCTGTTCGCGGGCGCGTTCAACGTTGAGATCTTCCGCTCCGGCATCGAGGCCGTGCCCCGGACCACGGTCGAGGCCGCCGAGGCCCTGGGCTATACCCGCTTCAAGGCCTACCGGTACGTCGTCCTGCCGCTGGCCCTGCGCGTGTGCCTGCCGGCCCTGAACAACAACCTCATCAACCTCCTGAAGACCACCACGTTGGCCTACGCCATCGCGGTCCCGGAGACCCTGTACGCGGTCAAGCAGATCTGGTCCGAGTCGCAGAACGTCCTGGAGATGATGCTGGTGCTGCTGGCGACCTACGCGGTCCTCGTCGGCGTGCTCGTCTGGATCATGCACCGCTGGGAGCGCGCCCTGCGCATCCCGGGATACGGCCGATGAGCGCCCCAGATTCGCAGGGCCGGCGACCGGGGGACCTGCCGGTCCTCCTGCCGTTCGCGCTCCCAAAGGACCGCGCAGCGTCGCGCCTGCGCCCGGCCCATCTCCGGCTGCTCGCCGGGCTCGCCGTCGTCGCCGTCCCGGCCTGGGCGCAGGGCGGGGCCGCCGCGCTGTCGCCGCTGGAGGTCGTGATCAAGTGGGCGCCGCTCCTGCTCACGGGCTTCGCCTTTAACGTGGCGATCTCGCTGATGGCGATGGCGATCGGCACGGTGGCGGGCATCGGGCTCGGGCTGGCCATGCTGGCGGAGGGGCGGATCCTGCCCCGCCTCGCGTGGTGCGCCACGCAGGTGTTCCGCAACGTGCCCTGGCTGGTGCTGCTGTTCTTCGTGATGTTCCTCGTGCCGTTCCAGATCACGGTGTTCGGCCTCCGCGTGCCGCTGCCCGACTGGGTGAAGGCGACCTTCGGCTTCAGCCTGCCGGTCATGGCCAACGTCGCCGAGATCGTCCGCGGCGCGGTGCGCTCGGTGCCGAACACCCAGTGGGAGGCCGCCGAATCCCTGGCCTTCACCCGGCGGCAGACGATGTGGCGCATCATCCTGCCCCAGTGCGCAAAGCGGATGCTGCCGCCCTGGATGAACGTCTATTCGCTGATCGCGATGGCGACGGTGCAGGCGTCGATCGTCGGCGTCACCGAGATGCTGACGCTGACCGCACAGGTGCACGCCGCCGAGGGCGGCCGCCCCGAGCTGTTCGCCCCGCTCTACGGCTTCGCCCTGCTCTGCTTCTTCCTCTACTGCTACCCGATCGACCGGTTCACCGCCGCCCTGGAACGCCGCTTCGAGACCCGTTGAAACCATGACGCGCGCGCCCCTGGCCGAAACCCCGTCCCCGAATTGGACGCCCGATCAGCCGATCGTCCGCATCGCCGACGTGCACAAGTCCTTCGGGACGTTCGAGGTGCTGAAGGGGATCAGCTTCGACGTCCGCAAGGGCGAGGTCGTCTGCATCATCGGCCCCTCGGGCTCGGGCAAGTCGACGCTGATCCGCTGCATCAACGCGCTGGTGCCGGTCACCGCGGGCTCGATCGAGGTCGAGGGGATCGACGTCACCGATCCGCGGCTCGACAAGCTGGCGCTGCGCCGCAAGGTCGGCATGGTGTTCCAGCAATACAACCTGTTCCCGCACAAGACCGCGCTGCAGAACGTGATGATGGCTCCCATCCACGTCCTTGGTCAGGAGAAGCGCGAGGTCGAGGCGCGGGCGCGGGCGCTCCTCGCCAAGGTCCGGCTGGCCGGCAAGGAGAACGCCTATCCCGGCGAGCTGTCCGGCGGCCAGCAGCAGCGCGTGGCCATCGCCCGCTCGCTGGCGATGCGGCCGGACGTGATGCTGTTCGACGAGGTCACCGCCGCCCTCGATCCGGAGACGGTCAAAGAGGTGCTGGTGACGATCCGGGAACTCGCCGAGGAGGGCATGACCTGCATGCTCGTCACGCACGAGATGAACTTCGCCCGCGACGTCGCCGACCACATCTACTTCACCGACCGCGGCGTCATCGTCGAGCACGGCCCGCCCGCGACCTTCTTCGCCTCCGCCCAGGACGAGCGCACGCGCCGGTTCCTTTCGCAGGTGCTCTGAGGCCCTCCGGTCCGGACTGGGACCGCGTCAGCGCGGCCCGGCCTCCTGCGCGACGATGTGGTCGGCGATCGCCCCGGCGGTGGTGAGCCAGATGTCGCCGCGGTGGTCGGCGATGTGCTGGAGCGCCCGCCGCAGGGGCCGCAGCCGGTGCGGTCGTCCGACGATGTAGGGGTGGAGCGCGATGCCCATGACGAGGGGCGCACGCCGGGACTGCTCCAACATCTCGTCGAAGGCGTCGACGATGGCGTCCGCGAACTGGCGACCCGTCTCCTTGCGGGCGACGATGGCGGGGATGTCGTTGAGTTCCTGCGGGTACGGCACCGTCAGGATCCGGCCGCCGTTGCGGGTCGCGAACCACGTAGGCTGGTCGTCGTGGTCCCAGTCCAGCAGGTAGCGGTAGCCTGCCTCGGCGAGCAGGTCGGGCGTCACCCGCGACTGCGAGATCCAGGGGCTGAGCCAGCCGGAAGGCGGGCGGCCTTCCTGCGCGGCGATCACCGCCGTCGTCTCGGCGATCAGGGTCCGCTCGGCGGCCTCGTCGAGGGTGCCCTGCCGCTCCGCGTTGGTCCGCCCGTGGCCGACGATCTCGTCGCCGCGGGCGCGGAACGCCTCGATCAGCCCGGGGCAGTCCCGGTAGAGGTTGCTGTTGACCAGCACGCTCGCGGGCATCGCCAGGGCGTCCAGCATCTCGGCGATCCGCCACGCGCCGACCCGGTTGCCCCAGTCGCGCCACGCGTAGTTGAGCACGTCCGGCTGCGGGCCGCCCGGCGCCAGCTCGGCGCCCAGGCCCTCGCCGAACGCGAAGGTCTCCAGGTTCAGCCCGACATAGACGGCGAGGCGCTTACCCTCGGGCCAGTCGTAGACCGGCCGGTCCGGGAGCGCGCTGTAGCTGTAGCGGCCGTGGCCCGCATTCGTGTCCATGTGGAGACCCTGTTACGCCGCACCGAGATAGGCCGCTTCCAGCCCCTTGTCCGCCGACAGCGCCGCGGCGGTTCCGCGCGCGACCACCCGGCCCTGCTCCAGCACGTAGCCGCGGTCGGCGACCGTGAGGGCGAGCGCGGCCATCTGGTCGACGATCAGGATGGTGACGCCCTCGTCGCGCAGTTCGGCCACGGTGGCGTAGAGGGCGTTGATCATCGCCGGGGCGAGGCCCAGCGACGGCTCGTCCAGGAGCAGGATGCGCGGATGCGCCATCAACCCGCGGGCGATGGCCAGCATCTGCTGCTCGCCGCCGGAGAGCAGGCCCGCCCGGCTCGCCGCCCGGTCCCGCAGCCGCGGGAACCGGTCGAGCAGGCGCTCGACCTCGGCCGGGTCGATCGGCGTCCCGCGTCCGAAGGCGCCGAGGCGGATGTTCTCGACGACGCTGAGCTCCGGGAAGACCTGTCGGCCCTCCGGCACCAGGACGAGGCCGCTGCGGGCGATCCGGTGCGCGGGCAGCGCCTCGACGCGCCGGTCGTCGAACACGATCGATCCCGCCACCGGGCGCAGCAGTCCCGCCAGAGCCCGCATGGCCGTGGACTTACCGGCGCCGTTGGCGCCCAGCAGGGCGACGGTCTCGCCCGGCCGCACGTCGAGATGGATGCCCTCGAGGACGGGCGCGGCGCCGTAGCCGGCCGTCAGGTCGAGGACGGAGAGGACGGCATCCGCCGACCCCTGCCACGGCGTGCTTCGCGGCCGGGCGGGCGTGTCGGCGCCGCCGAGATAGGCGCGCAGGACGGCCGGGTCGCGCCGGATCTCGGCGGGCGTGCCGCGTGCGATCGGGCGCCCGGCATCCATGACGAGGATGTGGTCGGAGATGCCCATCACCAGCGGCATGTCGTGCTCGACCAGGACGACCGCGACGCCGCTGTCGGCGATCCGGCGGATCAGGCCGGCCAGCCGGTCGGTGTCGGCCCGCGACAGGCCGGCGGCGGGCTCGTCGAGAAGCAGCACCGTGGGGCCGCCGGCGAGCGCCCGGGCGATCTCCACGAGCCGCCGGTCGACATGGGGCAATTCGGCGGCCAAGCGGTCGAGGGCGCCCCGGTAGCCGACGAACGCGAGGAGCGACGCGGCCGTCGCGCGGTCCTGCGCCTGCGCGCGGCGCCACAGCCGGCCCGGCGCGAAGCCGAGGGCGACGTTGTCGACCACCGGGAGCGAGCCGAACAGGCGCGTGGTCTGGTAGGTGCGCGCGATGCCGGCGCGGGCGACGACGTGCGCCGGCCGGCCGGCGAGGTCGCGTCCGCCCAGGCGGATCGCCCCGGCGGTCGGGCGGTAGAAGCCCGAGATCATGTTCAGCACGGTGGTCTTGCCGGCCCCGTTCGGGCCGATCACGCTGGTGACCGCCGCCGGCTGGGCGGTGAGGTCGACCCCCTCCGCAGCCGTGATGCCGCCGAAACGGATGCCGATGCCCTCGAGGACCAGGGGATCGCGCGCCGTCGTGCCGGCCAGCGACACCTCTTCGCTGTCCCCGGCGGCCGGCGCGGCGCGGCCGCGGGGCAGCAGCCGGGCTAGGCTGCCGACCAGCCCCGAGGGCACCAGCCAGAGCACCGCGAGGGTCGCGACCCCGAAGAACAGCAGGCGGTACTCGGCGAGGCCGGACAGCGCCTCCGGCAGCAGCACGGTGACGAGCGCCCCGAGGAGCGGGCCGAGCACCGTGCCGGCACCGCCGACGATCACCGACAGGACGAACAGGATCGACTGCGAGAACGGGAACGAGCTCGGCGCGATGAACAGCATCAGCGGCGGCAGGACAGCCCCCGCGAGGCCGGTCAGGGCCGCGGAGATCGCGAAGGCCAGGGCCTTCACCCGGACCGGATCGAAGCCCAGCGCCGCGGCCGCGACGTCGGCGTCGCGCACGGCGCGCATCGCCCGGCCGAGGCGGCTGCGGGCGAGGAGGTCGAACCCGGCGAGGCTCGCGCCGGCCGCGAGCACCGCCAGCACCGCGAGGCCGGCCGGCGAGAGCGGCTCACCGAGGAGGCTCGGCGCATCGGTCACGACGAGGCCGTTCTGGCCGCCGGTCAGCTCGCCGCCCTCGATCAGGCCGTGCTCGACAATGAAGCCGAAGGCGATCGTCAGCATGGCGAGGTAGGGGCCCTTCACCCGCATCGCAGGCACCGCCACGAGGCCGCCGACGAGCGCCGCGATCAGCGCCGCCGCCGGGAGTGCCAGCCAGAAACTGACGCCGTGGAGCGTCAGGATCGCGCTCGCGTAGGCGCCGATCGCGTAGAAGCCGGCATGGCCGAACGAGATCAGCCCGGTCAGGCCGAGGAGCACGTTGAGGCCGACCCCCGCCACCGTCGTCAGCGCCACGAGGGCGATCACGAAGTGGCTGTAGCCCGCGGTCAGCGCGACGAGGCCGAGCGCGGCGGCGGTGAGGCCGGCGATGCCGAGCCGCATCGCCGGAGCCGAGCGCAGGTACGGCATCGCGTCAGACCTTGTTGACCGCGGCGCGGCCGAGCAGGCCGTCGGGGCGCAGGGTGAGGGCCAGGATGATCACCGAGAACACCACGAGCTGCGTGTAGGTCGAGCCGAGGGTCGCGGTGACGCCGGCCTCGACGAGGCCGTAGAGCAGCCCCGCCAGGATCACCCCGGTGGCGGAGCCGATGCCGCCGAGGATCGCCACCGCGAAGGCCTTGATGCCGAACAGCGTGCCGAGTTCGGCCGAGACCGAGAAGAGCGGCGCGATCAGGAGGCCCGCGATGCCGGCCAGCACCGCCGAGAGCGCGAAGGCGCAGGCCACGGTGCGGCGCACGTCGATGCCCATCAGGCGGGCGGCGTCGGCGTTCTGCGCCACGGCGAGGAGGACGCGGCCGAGATCGGTCCGGCGGAACACCGTGCGGATCGCGAAGGCGAGCGCGATCCCGACCACCGGGATCACGAGCTGCAGCGGGTAGATGCCGGTCCCGAGGATCTCAACGGGCTTCGTCGCCAGCGGCGAGGGCAGGCTGCGCGGCTCCTTGCCGAAGGTGAACAGCACGGTGTTGTCGAGGACGATGCCGCCCGCCACCGTCGCCAGGAGCCACGCGTCCGAGCCGCGGGCCACGAACGGGCGGACCAGCGCCCGCTCGACCACGAGGCCGAACAGGGCGCAGCCGGCAAGCGCCAGGACGATCGCGGCCGGCATCGGCCAGCCGAGGGTGACGCCCAGCGTATAGGCCAGGACCGCGCCCAGGGTGACGACGCTGCCCTGCGCGAAGTTCACGGTCCCCGACACCGCGTAGGTCACGTGGAAGCCCAGGGCCACGAGCCCGTACATGCTGCCGAGGCCGAGGCCGCTGACGAGGATGGAGGTCAGCATCGCGGGGCTCAGTTGGTCACCGCGACGATCTCACCGTCCTTGAAGCGGGTGAACACGTAGTCGTTCGGGCCGAGTGCGTCGTGCTGGCCGGGGGCGAAGGGCTTGTCGTAGGTTTTGATCAGGCCCGGATAGGTGCCGATCTTGTAGAAGCCGTCGCGGACCTTCGGGCCCTCGGTGGAACCCGCGGCCTGGATGGCGAGCGCCAGCAGGTGCGTGGCGTCGTAGGCGTTGGCGATGCCGACGGCGGGGGTGACGTCGGCCATCGACTTGATCGCCGGGTACTTGGCCTTGAGCGCGTCCAGCACCGTGTTCGCCTTCGGCGACGTGTTGCCCGCGAAGGTGAAGGTCTGGATGAAGTGGACCTTGGCGGCGCTCGGGCCGGCGAGCTCGTCGAAGCGGCCGCCCGCCGGCCCCCAATGCGAGACGACCGGCACCGACCAGCCCATCCGGTCGAGGGACTTCACCACCTGGGCCGAGGGACCGACATTGCCGACAAGGAACAGCGCGTCGGCCCCGGCCTCCTTCAGCCTGGACAGCTGGGGCACCATGTCGACGTCGTTGGCTTCGTACTTCTCGATGCCCGCCGCCGGGAGGTTGGCCGCCTGCAGGGCGTCCTTGAGGCCCTTCTGGTTCGACTCGCCCCAGGCGTTGTTGACGAGGATCATCCCGGGCTTCTTCGCCCCGTAGGTCTTCACCGCGTAGGCGACCAGCGCCTCGTCGACGAGGGCATCGACCGCCGAGACCCGGAAGGCGTAATTGTCGGCGGCACCGTTGCGGGTGATGCCGGTGCCGGCCGCCCAGGGGCCGATGAACGGCACCTTCATCTGGTTGGCGATGGGCACGATCGCCATCGAGACCGGCGTGTCGAGGCCGCCGACCACCGCGACGACGCCGACCCGCTGGATCAGCTCGCGGGTCGCCAGCACGCCCTTGGACGGGTTGGCCTCGTCGTCGCGGGCCACCAGCTCGAGCGGACGCCCGAGGACGCCGCCCTTGGCGTTGATCTCGTCGATGGCAAGCCCGATCCCGCGGGAGATCGCCTCGCCGGATTTCGCGGACTGGCCGCTCAGGGCCGTCACGAGGCCGATCTTGACGGTGTCGGCCGCCTGCGCGGTCGAGACCGCAAGGCCGAGCAGCGCGCTCGTCGTCACCGCGAAGCGGCGCAGGGTCGGGGGCAGGAAGGAGGCCATGGCGTGTCTCCGAGGGCGGGTCGCCCCAGAAGACCGCAACCTCCATGCCAGCGAGATTCCGGTGCTCGGCCGCTCCCGGCGCCGCGTGCGTGCACCCTCGGAGGCATATTGTGCTCAATCACGTGTCAAAGTGCATACACTTCCTGCATGCACGGACCGGCCTTTTGCGGCACGTTAGGGCCGACAGGAGGCCTGCCATGACCGATGTGACCCACAGCGCGGCGACCGCGCGCGACGCCGCCAACGTCACCGCCTATCTCGAGGCCTCGATGGTCCCGGATCCCGAGACGGCCGCCCGCTACATGGCGCCGGGCACCCGGATCGTGTTCACCGGCGCGCGGGTCTTCAACCATCCGTCCGAGGTCACGGCCTTCAATGCCGGGCGCTACGCCTGGGTGAAGAAGCGGATGGAGCGGCTGGACGTGGTCCCGGGCGACGGCGTCACGACGGTCTACAGCCTCGGGACGCTCTACGGCGCCTGGCCGGACGGCACGCCCTTCGAGGGCAACCGCTACGTCGACCGCTTCACCGTGCGCGACGGCCTGATCGTCGGGATGGAGGTCTGGAACGACAGCGCAGAGCGTCTGCTGACGAAGCACGGCCTCACGGCCTGACGCCGAAGGCTCAGGCTCCGCCGCCCGCGACGTAGGGCGCCAACAGGCGTCCGAGATCGCGCTCGCGCGGGGTCGGGGGCACGATGCGCGCCCGCTCGGCGACCGCATCAAGGTGGTGGTCCATGAGCGCGGCGGCGCGTTCGGCATCACCCGCGACCAGGGCGGCGACGATGTCGCGGTGCTCGCTCACGGCGCAGTCCGAGGAATGCGGCCGGCTGTAGAGGGACAGGATCAGGGCGCAGCGATAGCCGAGTTCGGCGACATACCGGGTCAGCACGGCGCTGCCGGTCATCTCGGCGAGCATCAGATGGAATTCGGTCGCGAGCCGGATCGAGAGCGCCTCGGGCCCGCCCCGGGCGGCCTCCTCGCGGGCGATCTGATCCAGCAGAACCTGACGCTGCTCGGGGCTGAGCTGTCCGGCGAGGCGGCGCACCACGAGCCGCTCCAGGCCGAGACGCACGTCGAAGGTGTCACGCGCCTCCTCCCAACTCGGCGTCGCCACGACGGCGATGCGATTGCGGCGGAGGTCGACCAGGCCTTCCCCGGCCAGCCGCAACAGGGCCTGCCGGGCGATGGTGCGGCTCACGCCGAACCGTTCGCCTAGGGCATCCTCGGGCAGGCGGTCACCGGGGGCCAGCGCCCGTTCCACGATGGCCCGGCGCAGGGCTTGGCAGATGGCGCCCACGCGATCGCCTTCGTCGGCCGCCTTCATCGATGCCGTCCGCGGCCGATCGCCGATACCTCTGCGCATTGGTGCGTCATGGTCCATTCTCGGTCGCGAGACGCTTCGATGCGTTCGAAGACGTATCGCGGCAGGGTCTTTGCCGATGGAGACCTTCAGGTGCAACGGTCACGCCAGCGCCACCGGATCGGTGGCAGCGGAACCGCGGTGGGCTGCGCCGAAAGCCGAGGGGATCCGGGCAGAACGGGGCGTCCGGCGCTCAGGTCCGATCCCGCAGGCGGCGCCCGCCCGCCGGCGGCCCGGATCGAGCCGCGAACGATCACGGAGCGGCAGGGGCGAGCCGCCGGCGGGCGGGTCGACGGCGAAGCCCGGGGCGTTCCGATTCGTCCCCGGATATGCCCCCTCGGCACGCGCCATGTTCGACGAGCCTGACCGCCCATCGAGGTCCGCGCAACGACAGTCCGCGTCGCAACCGGCGAGGAGCCGCGGGAATGCCACTCGGAGGCCCGAACATTGTCTGGAAGTCATCCGTCATCGGTCCAACCGTCCCGGTGCAACCCGTGCGATCGGTCACACGATCGCGATAGATCGACCCGGCCGAAACTTTCTTCGACATAAATTTCTATTTCAGGCCCGGTCCTTTGCGTCCCTGTAATTTGATAACGGCCGATTTGTGCAGACGACGCCATAGCCGATATTTGGACCGTATCTCAAGGATCTCCGCAGAAACTTACGACGTGAAGGTCGCGGCGACGTCGGTTTCGCCGATTCAGCTCAGCCATTTAACCTGTGCGCAGATCCGCGAAGAGGCGGGACGGGTCTCCGCGCGGGCGGCACAGGCGGTTGGGCCGCAGGATGAAAAGCGCCGCAGCGACCAAGTCGCCACGACAGTCGGTGCGGTCATCGTCCTGCCGGCCCTTCTCTTGATCGATGGCGACAACCATCAGACCGCCGACCTCACGTGCCGCAAGGGAGCGGTGAAGGCATTGGAGCAGGCCTCTGTCGAGAAGAGATGCGGTTTGGACTTCGAACCGCAGCCCCCGCGCCGGTAAGTCGACCCCGGCGCATCGTCATCGCGGGGCGCCCACCTCTATCCCAGCGCTTCGGAGACCGCAGGACAGGGTCGAGGCGCCGCCGGCCGGCGATCGGCCGCATCCGCGGCCCGCGACGCCGCCACGAGATCCGATCCCGAAAGCTGCAATCGCAAAGTGGCCGTACCGTATCGATCAGCTTTCGATCCGTCCGCGTACGTCGAGACGTACGCCAGGGGCCGTCGTGCCGGACCGCGGACGGACGGCGTGCGGCTGACCCTGGGCGACACCGGCGACGTGCGTCCGGGCGCCACCGCGCAGGTCTTCGCCAAAAATCTTCGCCGCAGGCCTCCAGGCTGCTTGGTCAGGCACGCCGACCAAACGCAGGCCGGCGCAATCCTGCGCGCCGCGGCTCGGAGGACAACCCGTAGACGACGACAGATCTTCCTGTTCGTCTTTGAGTAACATTTCTGCGGTATAGAACCGTTAAGGATGCCGAGATCGGGACGCGCGCGAATTTCCAAGTGTTGCCGGCGAGCTACATCTTCCCGATCGCGCGCCTGATACGTCGAGATCAGCAGACGCTGCTAACGGAACCAACACGGACATGACCAAGATCCTGGCCTCTCTGGCTGCATTCACCGCTCTCACGGCTGCGGCGTCCGCCGCCGACCTGCCGCGCCGCGCTGCGCCGCCGCCGGTGTTCACGCCGGTGCCGGTGTTCACCTGGACCGGCTTCTACGTCGGTGTGAACGCCGGCTACGGCTTCGACGCCAACAGCCGCAACACCACCAGCTACGCCCTGCCGGGCGGCTCGCTGATCAACTCCCCCGGCACCTCGGGCGTCGTCAGCGTCAACAACCGCAACAACAACGACGGCTTCTCGGGCGGCGCCCAGATCGGCTACAACTATCAGTTCACGCCGGGCTCGGGCGTGGTGATCGGCTTCGAGGCCGACGCCCAGTACGTCGACTTCGCCCGCCGCGCCAACGCCACCCAGAACTACAGCTTCCTGGGCTTCCCCGGCGTCGCCTTCTCCAACCCGCCCGCCTTCGTCGCCACCAGCGGCAACGGCCTCGACTACTTCGGCACCGTCCGCGGCCGCCTCGGCTACGCCTTCGACCGCACCCTCGTGTACGGCACCGGCGGCTTCGCCTACGGCTCCGGCCAGGACGACCAGAACTTCTCCGGCAACCGCTTCCGCGACAGCTTCCGCACCGGCTGGGCCGCCGGCGGCGGCGTCGAGTACGCCCTGCCCACCGACTCCTTCCTGAACTTCTTCCGCTCCTCGGCCGTCACCCTGAAGGTCGAAGGCCTGTACGTCAGCCTCGACCGCCAGAAGAACTCCGCCGGCGGCGTCTTCTACGGCAACCTCCTGCCCCCGAACGGCACAGCCTACCTCAACGGCGCCGCCGCCAAGACCGAGTTCGCCGTCGTCCGCGCCGGCCTGAACTACAAGTTCGGCTCGTACTAAGCCGAGCGTGACTCGAGGGGCCATCGCCCCTCGCGGAGACTTGGCATGGGACTGGTCCTCTGCATGCCGGTCGCCGCGGGATGGCGATGCCCCTCGCTCGACCCTTGCATCCCAGCCCGATCAACCTGGTCGCGAGGTCGACAAAACCCCGGGAGCATTCCGCTCCCGGGGTTTCCGCATGTGTGGGGCCACCCGAAACCGTTGCGCCCACACCTGAGCATTCCCCTCGCGATGTCGGGCTCTTGTCGGTGCTTCTGGAAGGGGTTTCACGAGGCCCTCAGGCTTCGCGCCTGCGCTGATTGGTGCCGCCCGAAGCGCCACGGGAGCGCCAGGCTTTCGGATTTTCCGTCGCCCTGAACCGCGCCCCTGTCATCCGGGCGGGCGGGCGGACCTCGCGGCGGCACGGGGTGATCCCGCGCCGACACGCGACGGCCGACGGCTTGCATGCCAGCGCGCGAGGGCGCGATATGATCGGCCACGACGGCGGAGCGGGACAATCGCGGGATGGCGGATTTCCGCAGCTTGGAGGTGTTTTACTGGGTTGCGAAACTCTCCAGCTTTCGCCGCGCCAGCGAGAAGGTGAATACGACCCAGCCGGCCGTCTCCCAGCGCATCGCGGCCCTGGAGCATGAATACGGCACGCTGTTCGAGCGCCGGAGCCGGGACGTAGCCCTGACGGAGCGGGGGCGTCTCCTCCTGGGTTTCGCGGAGCGGTTCCTGGCTCTGCAGGACGAGATGAGCGCGGCCCTGCACGAGACCGGACGGACGCGGGGCACCCTGCGGCTCGGCGTGTCCGAGACGATCGTCCATCTGTGGCTGTCGCGCTTCATCGAGCGCATGCGCGCCGCCCATCCCGGGATCGGCGTCGACATCACCGTGGACATCTCGCCGAACATGCAGGCCGCCCTCGTCGCCGACGAAATCGATCTGGCACTCCTCGTGGGTCCGATCACCCTGCCGAGCTTCGTCAACCGTACCCTGTTCAGCACCCCGGTCGCGTGGATCGCCGCGCCGGGCCTGCTGCCGGGCGACGCGCCCCTGAGCCTCGGCGCGCTCTTGCACCATCCGCTCATCACCTACCCGCGCAACACCAGCCCCTATGTCGAGCTGCGCGACCTCGTCCTGCAGGAGAACCTCCTGCCGAGCCAGATCCACACCAGCGCCTCGCTCGCCACCATCGTGAAGATGGGCATTGAGGGCCTCGGGATCTGCGTGATCCCGCCGGCGGTGGTCGAGGCCGAGATCCGCGCCGGCACCCTCCGCGTCCTGCCGGCAGAGCCGCTGCTCTCGGAGCTGACCTTCACGGCGATGCACATGAAGCGGCCGGCCCACCATTTCGTGGCGGATGCGGCCCGCCTCGCCCAGGACGTGGCCGAAACCTGGGCCGCCGGCCGATAAGACTGGTTTATCGCGCCTCATTCGCAATCACGATTGGCGTGCCCTGCGGCGCGATGAAATCGTTGCGGCAGGACATGAATCGCTGAAGCGATCGGGATCTTGCGGAATCCGGGCTGCCGACGATGCCGGCCCGGCGCTCGACAACCAGCCAGGGAGATCATCGCGGTGAGCCAGCACCTGGGCGCCGACGGCGCAGCACCTGTCTTCGCCGATGCGGCGGAAGCGCGGCGCGCGATCCGCGCGGGTCGGTTCCGGGGCCACACCTCGGGTCTCGTGCCCGCCCACGCGCAGGGCAACCTGATGATCCTGCCGCGGGCCATGGCGGAGGATTTCCACCGCTTCTGCCAGCAGAACCCGAAGCCCTGCCCGATCCTCGGCGTCTCGCAGCCCGGCGCCCGCACGCTTCCGACGCTCGGCACCGATCTCGACCTCGCCACCGACGTTTCCGGCTATCGCGTCTACGAGGGCGGCGAACTCGTGGCGGAGCTGCCCGACCTGACCGGCGTGTGGCGGAACGACCTCGTCACCTTCGTCCTCGGCTGCTCCTTCTCGTTCGAGGCCGGCCTGATCGCGGCGGGCATCCCGCTCCGCCACGTCGCCCTCGGCCGCAACGTCGCGATGTACCGGACCTCCATCGCCACACGGCCCTCGGGCCCGTTCCACGGCCCCCTGGTGGTCTCCATGCGGCCGATGAAGGCGGCGGACGCCATCAAGGCCGTGCAGGTCACGGCCCGGATGCCGGCGGTCCACGGAGCGCCGGTCCATCTCGGCGACCCGAGCCTGATCGGTATCCGCGACATCGCGCAGCCGGATTTCGGCGATCCGGTCCCGATCGAGCCCGACGAGCTCCCGGTCTTCTGGGCCTGTGGAGTCACTCCCCAGGCGGTGGCGATGGCGGCGCGGCTGCCGCTCTGCATCACCCACGCGCCCGGTCACATGCTGATCACCGACCTCCTCAACCGCGACCTGCCGTTCCTGTGACCCTCCCGGCCGCATGACGGCCTGTCCGCCAAGGAGTTGCGCCATGTGGGTGAAAGACACGAGTCCGGCGGAGCGCCGGGTGCTGGGCGCGGCCTTCGCGGGCTACGGCGTCGATGCGTTCGACTACATGGTCTACACCTTCCTGATCCCGACGCTGGTCGTGGTCTGGGGCCTGACCAAGGTCGAGGCCGGCAACATCGCCACCGCCGCGCTGGTGACCTCGGCCATCGGCGGCTGGGCGGCCGGGATCCTGGCGGACCGCTACGGCCGGGTGGTCATCCTGCAGGGTACCGTCGCGTGGTTCACACTGTTCACGGTGCTCAGCGGCTTCACGCACTCCTACGAGCAACTGCTCGTCACCCGCGCGCTGCAGGGCTTCGGCTTCGGCGGCGAGTGGTCGGTGGGCTCCGTGCTGATCGCCGAGACGATCCAGGCCCGCTATCGAGGCAAGGCGGTGGGCCTCGTCCAGTCGAGCTGGGCGGTCGGCTGGGCCTGCGCGGCGATCGCCTTCTGGGCCGTGTTCGCCCTGGCGGAGCCCGCCGCGGCGTGGCGGATCCTGTTCTGGCTCGGCGCCCTCCCCTCGGTGCTGATCTTCTGGATCCGCCGCAACATCGAGGATCCGGAAGTCTACCGGCAGACGCGCGCCGCCATGCGCGACGTCGGCGATACGGGCAGCTTCCTCGACATCTTCTCCCGGCCGCTGATCGGCCGGACCGTGCTGGCGAGCCTGCTGGCGACCGGCATGCAGGGCGGCTACTACGCGGTGACCACGTGGCTTCCGACCTACCTGAAGACCGAGCGCAACCTCTCGGTCCTGAACACCAGCGGCTACCTGCTGATGCTGATCTTCGGATCGTTCGTCGGGTATTTGACCAGCGCCTGGCTCTCCGACCGCATCGGGCGCCGCCTGGGCTTCATCCTGTTCGGCTTCTGCGCCGGTCTCCTCGTCCTGGCCTACACGCTGATTCCGATCACCGATCCGGTGATGCTGGTCCTCGGCTTCCCCCTCGGCTTCTTCCTCTCCGGCGTCTTCTCCGGGATGGGCGCCTTCCTGAGCGAGCTGTTCCCGAGCCGGATCCGCGGCTCCGCACAGGGCTTCTGCTACAATTTCGGGCGCGCCACGGGCGCGATCTGCCCGGCCGTGGTGGGCCATCTCAGCGGCTCGCTGACACTCGGCATCGCCATCGGCGTCGTGGCGGCGGGCGCCTATTGCCTCGTGATCGTCGCGGCGCTTCTGTTGCCCGAGACGGCGGGCCGCGCGCTCGATTCTTGCAGCGCGGATCCGAGCGAGCCGGAGCCCGTTGCGGCCCTATGAGACCCGATCGGCACGCGGAGCGGCGGCGATGACCAGCGTGGACCTGAATTCCGACCTCGGCGAGGGCTACGGCGCCTATGCCTGCGGCGACGACGCGGCGATCCTCGGGATCGTCACCTCGGCCAACGTCGCCTGCGGCCTTCATGCGGGCGATCCCGAGATCATGGCCCGGACCTTCGCGCTGGCGAAGGCGCGCGGCGTCGCGGTCGGCGCCCATCCGGGCTTCCCCGACCTCTGGGGCTTCGGGCGGCGGCGGATGCCGTTCAGCCCGGACGAGATCGAGCGGCTCGTCGCCTACCAGATCGGCGCCGCCCAGGCGCTGGCCGCCTATGCCGGCCACCGCATCACCTACGTCAAGGCGCACGGGGCGCTGGCCAACGTCGCCGCCGAGGAGCGGCCGGTGGCCGATGCCATCGCCCGGGCCGTCCGTGCCGTGGACCGCGACCTCGCGCTGCTCGCCATCGCGCTGACCGCCCAGGTGCCGGCGGGCGAGGCCTGCGGCCTCGACGTGCATCAGGAGATCTTCGCCGATCGCGGTTACACGCCGACCGGGCTCCTGATCCCGCGCAGCCAGCCCGGCGCGATGATCACCGATGCCGGCGAGGCGGCCGACCGGGTCCTGCGCATGGTCGAGGCGGGCGCGATCCTCACGGCGGACGGCCGGACGCTGCCGACGCCGATCCGCTCGATCTGCGTCCACGGCGATTCGGCCCACGCCGTCGCCACGGCCCGCGCGGTGCGGACCCGACTGGAGGGCGCGGGCGTCACCCTGGCGCCGTTCCGGCCGTGAGCGCGGTCGCGGAGCCCCGGCTTCTCGACGCCGGCGAGGCGGCCCTCGTGGTCGAGTTCGGCAGCACGGTCGACCCGGCGATCAGCGACCGGGTCCTGGCGCTGGACGACGCCCTCGGGGCGGATCCGCCCGAGGGGCTGCGGGAGCGCGTGCCGACCTACCGCTCCCTGATGCTGCACTATGATCCGCTGGTGCTCGACCGCGCGACGCTCGCCGAACGGGTGCGGGCGCTGGTGTCGGGCGCGACCGCGCGCGCGTCCAATCCGACCCTGTGGACCCTGCCCTGCTGCTACGCTTCTCCGCATGGCGAGGACATCGCGCAGGTCGCCGAGCGCAGCGGGCTGTCGCCGGAGGCGGTGGTGTCGACCCATTCGGCCACGACGTTTCGGGTCTACATGTACGGCTTCGCGCCGGGCTTTGCCTATCTCGGCGGCCTGCCGGAGGCCCTGGCGGTGCCCCGGCGCGCGAGCCCGCGGCCGCCGCATCCGCGCAACGCCGTCATGATCGGCGGGGGTCTCGCCGCGGTGGCGACCGTGCCGATGCCGACCGGCTGGTACGTGCTCGGCGCGACGCCGGCCCGTCTCTACGCGCCCGAGCGCGACCCGAGCTTCTTCGTCGCCGCGGGTGACCAGATCCGCTTCGAACCGGTGGATTCCGCGACCTTCGACGCCCTGACAGCCCGGGAGGCGGCAGGCGAGCCGGTGGCCCGGCGCGGGGAGCCCCGCTGATGCCCGCCCTCGTCATCGAGTCCGCCGGACCCGGCGTAACCCTGCAGGACGGGGGCCGGCACGGCTACCTGCGCTACGGCATCACGGCCGCGGGTCCCATGGACCCGCTGATGCACGCCGCCGCCAACCGGGCGGCATCGAACGCCCTCGACGCCACCGTCGTCGAGATCTCCACCGGCGGCGTCACCGTCTCGGCGGAGGACGGACCCGTCGGGATCGTCCTGCTCGCGCCGGGTTTCCGCGTCGCGCTGGACGGGGTGCCGTTGCCCGATACGGTCGCGCTCACCCTGGAACCCGGCCAGAGGCTCGTCGTGCGGGCCGGCGATGCGGGCGCCTGGGGCTATCTGGCGGTCGCTGGGCGGCTCGACGTGGCGCCGGTCCTCGGATCGGCGGCGACCCATACTCGCTCGGGGCTCGGCGGCCTCGACGGGCGCGGCCTCGCTGCGGGCGACCGCCTGCCCGTCGCCGAGGGCCGGACCCTGGACGGGGCGCCGCAGCGGCTCGTCGCCCCCTGGCTCGACCGCGACGGCCGGGTGATCCGGGTGGTGCTGGGCCCGCAGGACGATTACTTCGCCCCCGACCAGATCGAGGCCTTCCTGGCGGGTCCCTGGACGGTCTCGCCGCGGGGCGACCGGATGGCCTGCTTCGTCGACGGCACGCCGCTCAAGCACGCCAAGGGGCACGACATCGTCTCCGACGGCGTCGCCATGGGGGCGATCCAGGTCCCCGGCAACGGCCTGCCGATTATCCTGATGGCCGATCGGCAATCCACCGGCGGCTACCCGAAGATCGCCACGGTCATCGGACCGGATCTCGGGCGGCTGGCGCAGGTCCGGGGCGGGGCGCGCCTGTCGTTCCGGCGCGTGTCGGTGGAGGAGGCGGTCGCGGCGCGGCGCGCCGAGCGCGATCTCCTGCGCGAGGCGGTGCCCCGCGAGCCGGTCATCCGCACGGATTTCGCGTCGGACTTCTTGCTCGGCCTCAACCTCGTCGGTGGCGTCACCGACGGCCGCAGCTGAGCGCAGATCGGCTGCGCTCAGGGACGCAAGTAGATAGAGTGCGGCACCGGCCGAGTCCCCGGCCCGATCCCGAGACACAGGAAAGCCCGCACGCATGGCGCACGCCGTTACCGCCCCGGGAAGCCCGCCCGCCCGCAGCAACGAGCCCCTGAACGCCGACAGCGTGCGTCGCGCCCGGATCGACCTCGCCGCCTGCCTGCGCTGGGCCGCCCGGAACGGTCTGGAAGAGGGGATCTGCAACCACTTCTCGGCGGTGCTGCCGGAGCGGCCCGACCTGATCCTGGTCAATCCCTACGGCCTCGCCTTCGCGGAGGTCACCGCGTCGAGCCTTCTGCTCTGCGACTTCCACGGCAACGTCGTCGAGGGCGAAGGTCAGCCCGAGGCCACCGCCTTCCACATCCATGCCGAGTTGCACCGGCTGAAGCCCCGCGCCCGGGCGGCGTTCCACACCCACATGCCCTATTCGACGGCCCTCGCCATGCTGGAGGGCGAGCCGCTGCTATGGGCGGGCCAGACGGCCCTGCGCTTCTACGGCCGGATCGCCGTGGACGAGGATTACAACGGGCTGGCGCTCGACGCGTCCGAGGGCCGGCGGATCGCCGAGAGCGCCGGCGAGGCGGACGTGGTGTTCCTGAAGAACCACGGCGTGATGGTGCTGGGCGAGACCATCGCGGAGGCCTGGGACGATCTCTACTATCTCGAGCGCGCCGCGCAGGCGCAGGTCCTGGCCATGAGCACGGGGCGCACGCTCAAGACCGTGCCCGAGGCGATCGTCAGGCACGTGGCGGCCCAGGAGGCGGCGGGACGCGCCGAGAGTGCGCGGCTGCACCTGGAGAGCGTCAAGCGGGTGCTGGCCCGGGACGAGCCCGCCTTCCTGGCGTAGACGCCGCTCAGGGCGTTGCCCGGACCCGGTCCAGCAGCGTGGCGTCGGCATAGCCGTCCGCCGGCAATCCGATCGACCCCTGGAAGGCGCGCAGTGCCGCCCGCGTCTTGGGGCCGATCTTGCCGTCGACCCCGCCGGTGGCGAAGCCGCGCTCCGTGAGCCGGGTCTGCAGATCGCGCCGCTCGTCGGCCGTGAGCGGCCGGTCGCCCCGCGGCCAGTCGTGCACCAGGCCCGGGTCGCCGCTCAGGCGATCCGACAGGAGCGCGACGGTGAGCGCGTAGGCCAGGGCCGTGTTGTAGCGCAGGATCACCGCGAAGTTCGGCTGCAGCAGGAAGGCGGGGCCGCGGATTCCGGCGGGCAGGATCAGGGTCGCCTCGGCCTCGTCCGGCATCGCGCGGTCACGCGCAGGCTTTACGCCGAGCGCCCGCCATGCCGCGATGGTGCGGACCGTCGTCTCGTCGGCGAGGGCCGCATCGAAATTCTCGGGCAGCGCCGCCTCGGCGCCCCAGCTTTCTCCGGGCTTCCAGCCGTGGGTGATGAGGTAATGAGCCGTCGACGCGAGCGCATCCGGCACCGAGGTCCAGATGTCGCGTCGTCCGTCGCCGTCGAAATCCACCGCCTCGCGCTGGTAGACGCTGGGCATGAACTGCGTGTGCCCCATGGCGCCGGCCCAGGATCCGGTGAGCCCCGCTTGCATCCGGTCGAGGGGCGCCTGGTTCCAGGCCAGGATCTGGAGCGCTGCCGTCAGTTCGTCGCGCCAGTAGGTGGAGCGATTGGGATCGCTGCAGCCGAGCGTCGCCAGCGAGCGGACGACCGGCTTCACCACCGCTGGATTGTCCAGCACGGCGCCGTAGCTCGATTCCACGCCCCAGAACGCCACCAGGATGTGGCGGTCGACCCCGTACCGGGCCTCGATGGCCGCGAGCGTGTCGGCGTGCTCGGCGAGCTTGCGCTGACCGGCCTCGATGCGGGCCGGCGTGACGCTGGCCTCGATGTAGTCCCAGATCGGCCGGACGAACTCCCCCTGGCTCTGCGTTGCGGCGAGCACGTCCGGATCGGGCGTCAGGGTGGCGAGCTGCGCCTCGGCGAGGCTCTGCGGCACGGCCCGCGCCGTGACCCAGGCGATCAGATCGGCCCGGCAGGTCTCGAAGGGCTGGGGCGTGGCCGGCGGGGATCGGTCCGGCCCCGCGGCGGCGAGCGTCGGCGCCACCAGACCGATCAGAAGTGAGGCTCCGGTCGTCAGGACCGTCCGCAGGGGGCCGCTCCAGGTCGCGGGCCGCATCGGCGCAGCACGATCGTCCATGGGCATCTCCGGTGATCCAGATGCGCGCGACGTAGCACACCGAGCCCGCGACGGCACCTTCAGCGGGGACTCGCCGTGACGGCGGCTCCGCCCCAAGTCGCGTCATGACAGTCCGAACGCCAGGAGACCGAACCGTGCAACGTGCTTATCTCACGGCGATCGGTACGGCCCTTCTGGCCGCCGGACCAGCCAGTGCCCTGGAAGTCACCCGCAGCCGCGACATCCCGGCCCCGCCGGCTGCCGTCTGGGCCCTGATCGGCGATTTCTGCGCGATCCAGAACTGGCACCCGCAGGTCCAGCGCTGCATCCTGTCGGGCGAGGACGACGACGACGGCATCCGCGCGCAGATCCGCGGCCTCGTCGTCAAGGGCGGCCTGGGCACGATCGCGGAAGTCGAGACCGCGCGCGACGAGACCGGCATGAGCTACAGCTACAGCTTCATCCAGGGCCCCCTGCCGGTGCGCGCCTACAACGCGACACTGGCGGTCCGCCCCAACGGTGAAGGGTCCACGGTGATCTGGAGCGCGACCTTCGACGCCGAGGGTATGAGCGACGCCGACGCGGTCGCCGACATCACCGGCGTGTTCGACGCCGGGCTTGCCGGGATCGCCCGGGAGACGGCCAGATAGGCGCCGGCCGAATCAGTCCGCCGCGCCAAACATCGCCTGGCCGGAGCCGCGGCGGTGCCGGGCACCGCTGTGTGCGGCGGCGGCGCGACCGAGCGCCCGGCTCGATTCCCAGAGACAGCCCCAGGAGGGCGAGACCCGCATGCGCCGTCACCGCCACGCCAAGATCGTCGCCACCGTCGGTCCCGCCAGCTCCACGCCGGACCAGCTCCGCGCCCTGTTCCTCGCCGGCGTCGACACGTTCCGGTTGAACTTCAGCCACGGCGTCCAGGCGGATCACGCCAAGGTCCACGCGGCGATCCGCGACCTGGAGAAGGAGGTGGGCCGGCCGATCGGCATCCTGCAGGATCTCCAGGGACCGAAGATCCGGATCGGCACGCTGCAAGGCGGCCGGCTCGATCTTCAGGCCGGGGAGACGGTGCGCTTCGTCCTCGAGGGCGCCGACGGCGACAAGCAGGCGATCCCGCTGCACCACCCGGAGATCTTCGACGCCGTCGTGCCGGGCCAGGAACTCCTCATCGACGACGGGCGGGTGCGGGTGCGGGTCACAGGGCCCGAGCGGACTTCCATCACCGCCGAGGTGATCACCGGCGGACCGATCTCGAACCGCAAGGGCGTGAACCTGCCGGGCACCCTGCTGGACCTCTCGCCGCTCACCGAGAAGGACCGGGCCGACCTCGCCTTCGGGCTGGATCTCGGCGTCGACTGGGTCGCCCTGTCCTTCGTCCAGAAGCCCTCCGACGTGATCGAGGCGCGGGGCATCATCGGCGACCGCGCCGGCATCATGTCGAAGATCGAGAAACCGCAGGCGCTGGACCGGATCGACGACATCATCCGGCTCTCCGATGCCGTGATGGTCGCCCGCGGCGATCTCGGCGTCGAGATCCCGCACGAGGACGTGCCGGCGCGGCAGAAGGAGCTGATCCGGGCCTGCCGGCTGGCCGTGAAGCCCGTGGTCGTGGCGACCCAGATGCTCGATTCCATGGTCAACGCCCCGGCGCCGACCCGGGCCGAGGCGTCGGACGTCGCCACCGCCATCTATGACGGCGCCGACGCGGTGATGCTCTCGGCGGAATCGGCGACCGGCCGCTACCCGGTCGAGGCGGTGGCGATGATGGACCGGATCATCCGCAGCGTGGAGGGGCACAAGCTCTATCACTCGATCATCGCGGCCTCGGAGCCGGGCGAGGAGGAGACGCCGCCGCATGCGGTGGCGACCGCCACGGCCGATCTCGCCGAGGCCGTGCGCGCCGCCGCGATCGTCGCCTACACGGCGAGCGGGACCACGGCGGCACGGGTGGCGCGCAAGCGTCCGGCCGCTGCGATCCTGGCCTTGACCCCGAACGTCGCAACCTCGCGGCGGTTGAGCCTGCTCTGGGGTGCGCACAGCGTCCTGACGGAGGATGTCGACAGCTACGAGGAAATGACCACGAAGGCCCGCCACCATGCGCAGGACGAGGGCTTCGCCAAGCCGAACGACATCATCGTGGTCACCGCCGGCATCCCGTTCCATTCGGCCGGCAACACCAACAACATCCGCCTGATGCAGATCTGAGCCGGCCGATCGGGAGCGTGATCTGGAACGCGGCCCACATCTCACCCGTTGATAGGAAGCTGCGCCATTTGGGCGCGATAACGGAGGGCCGAGCCATGAACCTGATCGGACGCATCGTCACCAAGATCCTCGGCAACGAGAACCGTCCCGTGTACCGCGACGACCGGAACGCCAGCTCGGCGACCCCGCTCGGCCGCCTCGTGACGAAGATCCTGGGCAAATAAGAGGTCGGCAGGACCGGGCCTGCGCCGGCAATCCAGCTCCGGGACCTGACATCGTCCACCGCGCGCCCTGTCGGGCGCGCGGCAAAACCCTGTTCGATCAGTGCGCCACGACGCTCGCGGTCTCTCTGAGGACCGGCGAAGCCGGAACCGTATGCTGCCAGAAGGTGCCGGTCCGGCCCTTCTCGAGGCCCGCATCGTAGAGCGCGCGCATGTAGGCGGTGTCGAAGCCCTTGGCGGCCGAGGCCTTGGGGCCGTTCTCGTCAATGTATGTCAGGTTGAAGCCGATGCCGTTGGCGCGCGCGAGCGCGTAGGTCGCGGTGAGCGTGGCCCGGGAGCGCGCCCGGCTCGCCGTCGTGAATGAGCGCTCGACGATCGAGAGCGTGTTGTCCTTCGTGACCTCGAAATCCGGCTCGAGACGGCCGTTGATCACCACGTAGATCTCGGCCTTGCCGCCCGTACGGATCCGTCCGTCGCGCAACAGGAGGCTCTGCGGCAGGGTGAAGACCGGCGTCACCACCGAGCCGTCCACATGCATCTCCTGGAAACGCGTGTCGCCGGCCGAAACGTCGATGAACTGGGGCGGGAACACCGCCGGAATGCTGGCCGAGGCCGCCAACACGTCGCGGAACAGCTCCCGGGCGTTCGGCACGCCGCTCGCCGCGATGGCGCCCATGTTCCAGATCACCGCCCGCTGGGAATCGAGGTTCGTCGTCACCACGAGGAGGCGCCGCCCCTTGGCATGCTCCTCGGCAACCGCCTTGAGGAGATCCGCCGTGACGTAGCGGTCGATCAGGCTGCGCAGGCGTCCGTCACCGAACAATCCGGAGCCGAACAGCACGTTTGCCAGGTTGGGCGAGGCCACCAGCTCACCCGCGACGCCGCTGGTGTAGAACTCGGTCAGATAGGGATCGTAGGCCGGTCCCAGAAACGCGAAGGGGGCGATCAGCGCGCCGGTCGAGACACCGGACACCAGGGTGAATTCCGGGCGCTTGCCGGAGGCTGTCCAGCCGTTGAGCACGCCCGCCCCGTAGGCGCCGTCACCGCCGCCGCCCGACAGGGCCAGATACGTGAAGCCCTTGAGGCGACGCTCCGGATTGGCGGCGAGCGCCGCGATCGTGTCCACCGACGCGTCGGCGAAGACGCGCGCACCGGGGACGCCGGGGATGGTCGCCAGCGCGGCCTGCTCGGCGCTGTACGGAGTCCGCGGGACGCTGCCGCACGCCGCGACCTGCCCCGCCAGCCCGAACGCCACTGCCATGCGCAGGCTGACCTGACGAAAACCCATCGTCGCTTCCTTGAACCGCGTAACGCGCCCACTCTGCCACACGGAACGAGCTTGGCCGTACAGCCTGTTCCACCATAGCCGGCTGAGCAGGACGATATGGCCGCGCTGTTGCGGAGGGGTCACGTTTCCACGGGATCCGGGCACAAGCGTGGCCGCCTCGATCGCACGGCCGAGGGGCCATCGGCCGCCGCCTTTGCCGGTGGACAGGCGCCGCGGCGGCCCGCATCGGGGGACCGGCCGCCCTTGCAACGCTCGCGAACGCCGCGCTAGGGTTCCCCCGTGGCCTGGCGAGACAGGGTGTCGCACGCGGTGCGGCAGCCGGCGCGCGAGGGCGCGGTCTGCGCGGCGACACGGTCGGCCGAGATAAGGCGTCCGGCGGCCTGAACACACGGCCTCGCTTTCGGGAACGCAGCCGAGCCGCAGGGGGCGGAGGGGATGATGGAACCGGTTCTCGGCTGGACGGATGATCGCGTGGCGCTGCTGCGCCGGTTGTGGGAAGACGGGCAGAGCGCCAGCAAGATCGCGGCGCAGCTCGGCGGCGTCACCCGCAATGCGGTGATCGGCAAGGTCCATCGCCTCGGTCTGGCCGGGCGTGCCCGGGGTGGCGAGGAGGCTCCCGCCGCCGCGCCGCCGTCGAAGACCGTCGAGATCGAGACCGCCATCGCGGTGGTCGAGACACAGGCGCCCGAGCCGGTGGCGATCCTCGCCCATCGTCCGGCCCCCGAATTTCCCGCGCCCGCGCCCGTGCCGGCTCCGGAGCCAGTGGCTCTGGCGGTCTCGCAACGCGTGACCATCATGGACCTGCGGGAATCCATGTGCCGCTGGCCGCTTGGCGATCCGACGACCCCGGAATTCCGGTTCTGCGGCGCCCGGTCGATCACCGGGCTGCCCTATTGCACCCACCACGCCGAGATCGCCTACCAGCCGGCAGCCGAGCGGAAACGCGACCGCCGCGTCGCCTCCTTCCGCTGAAGCCCGGCGGACTCAGCGCAGGCTCACGCCCGCTTCGCGGAGGAGGCGGGCGGTCCCGGGATTGATCCTGTCCGCCGGGACGAGGCCGACGAGGTTCTTCGGCTGGGCGGTGGCCAAGTCCGTGCGCGCCAGCGCCGCCGCGAGGCGATAGGCCGCGTCCTCGCGGAGGCTGGGCCGCGCGAGCATGAAGCTCCAGGATCCGACCGTCTCGATCGGGTCCGTCTGGCCGGCGAAGCTGCCCGCCGGGACCGTCAGGCGCCGCGTTGCCACGCCCGGCTGCGCGAGGCGCGCGATTCCCGACTCGGACGGTCCGAAGAAGCGGGCTCCGCCCGGATCGGCGGCCAGAGCATGGAAGCCCGGCCAGTCGAGGCCGCCGCCCCAGAGCGCGTCGGCGCGGCCCTCCCGCACCAGGGCCGGACCGTCGCCGGCCCGGTCGAGCAGCATCGGGCTGATGTCCCGCTCGGGATCGAGACCCGAGGCGCTGAGGGCGCTCCGGCCCATGACGGTGAGCCCCGAATTATGGGTGCCGAGCACGACCCTGCGCCCGCGCAGATCCGACACGGAGCGGATCGCACTGCCGGCCGGAACCACGAACAGGCCCGGCGTCGGGTACATCGGCGCCAGAACGGTCAGGTCGCCGCCTTCGGCGAGGGCCGGATAGGCGTACGCGCCCTGTACGAGGCCGAGATCGACCCGGCCGGTGCGGAGGAGGCCGACATTCTCGGCCGACCCGCCGGTGGCACGCCGCTCGATCGCCAAAGTCGGGTCGACGGCCGCGATGGCGTGGGCGAGCGTCTCGCCGAAAGCTGGAAAGCCACCGCCCGGCGTCGCGGTGGCGAGCACGAGGCGGACCACCTCGCTCCCCCAGGTCGGCCGTGCCAGGATCACCCCGAAGCCGGCCAACAGAGCGACCCGACGAGTCGGCCCTCGGGGCCGTCCCAGCCCTCCCGATGCGGACGACGCGCCGATCCCGCCGGTCGTCGCGACGGGGGCTGGAGAATGAAATTCCATCAGGCTCGGACCAATCGATAAAGGCCTTCCATCCGGGGCCGAATGCCCTTGAAATAATGAAAAGAACTTTCGGTAAGGGCACTTAGCCCGATTGCTCCGGCCGCGGCAACGCGATATCGCAGCCTCCCGTCCGGAACCGGCCGGGCCGGCCTCGCGTGAGCGATCCCTTGGCGCGGCCCGTCCCGGACCCGAAATCTGTCAGATCCTTCAACACGCGCAGGAGTTCCCCGATGGCCGATACCATCAACGCACCGGCGAAGGTCGGCCACGGCCGGGTCTACGGCTCGATCACCGAGACGATCGGCAACACCCCGCTGGTGCGCCTCAACCGGCTGCCCAAGGAGCACGGGGTCGATGCCGAGATCCTGCTCAAGCTCGAATTCTTCAACCCGATCGCCAGCGTCAAGGACCGCATCGGCGTCAACATGATCGACGCGCTGGAGGCCTCCGGCAAGCTCCAGCCTGGCGGCACGCTGGTCGAGCCGACCTCGGGCAACACCGGCATCGCCCTCGCCTTCACGGCCGCCGCCCGCGGCTACCGGCTCATCCTGGTGATGCCCGAGACCATGTCGCTGGAGCGGCGCAAGATGCTCGCCTTCCTGGGAGCGGAGCTGGCGCTCACCCCCGGCGCACAAGGCATGAAGGGCGCGATCGCGAAGGCCGAGGAACTCCTGAAGGAGATCCCGGGCGCCGTGATGCCACAGCAATTCTCGAACCCCGCCAACCCCGAGATTCACCGGAAGACCACCGCCGAGGAGATCTGGAGCGACACCGGCGGCCAGCTCGACGCGTTCGTGGCCGGCGTCGGCACCGGCGGCACCGTGACGGGCGTCGGCGAGGTGCTGAAGCCGCGCCTGCCGAACCTGAAGGTCTTCGCCGTGGAGCCGGAGGATTCCCCGGTGATCTCCGGCGGCCAGCCCGGCCCGCACAAGATCCAGGGCATCGGCGCCGGCTTCATTCCGGACAACCTTCACACCGACATCCTCGACGGCGTCCTGAAGGTCACCAATCAGGCCGCCTTCGAGACCGCCCGGGCCCTCGCCCGCCTGGAAGGCATCCCCGGCGGCATCTCCACCGGCGGCAACGTCGCCGCGGCGCTGGAGCTGGCCAAGCGGCCCGAATTCCAGGGCAAGCGCATCGTGACCGTCGCCTGCTCCTTCGCCGAGCGCTACATCTCGTCGGCCCTGTTCGACGGCATCGGTTAGGCGCTATCGGAGCGGCCCTCGGGCCGCTCCAACACGGGTGTCCCGGGAATCGCGCCGGCACCGTTCGGCGCGAGACATATACCCCACAGAGGCCGGATTTGGCGCACCGCCTGAATGGGACCACCACACCAAGAGAACTCTCGAATAGTGAAACTGATCTTTGTAAGATTCATTTCAGGCCATTTTGCCTATAAACACTACAGATCAATTGGTATAGTTCGCGCCGCTCCGAAAAGCGCCGCATCTAGATCCGGAAAAGCCTTTCCGGTAACGCCAGACCCGTCGATCGGGTGGCGATTCTCTGATGCGCGGTCTCTTTATTCTTATGCTCAGCCTCTGGGCTCAGGCCGCGCTCGCGCAGGGCTTCGCGCTGCACGACCTAACCGGGCTGGCCGAAGCTTCCAGAACCGCCCTCGGGCCGGAGGCCGCCGCGCAGGCCGCACCGCTTCATCTCGGCGTGAATTGTTCGTCCTGCAGGGGTGCGCCGACGATCGAGCTGCAGCTCGGGCGCCTGACCGACGGGACGGAAGAGCGGGTGCGCTCCGGCAGGACGTCCCTCGGCGCGCTCGAAACGCTCTGCGTTCGGCGGAACCCGGATTGCCGACTCTCGGCCCTGCCGGCCGGCCCGGCGATCGGCTGGCTGAGTGTCTACGCGCTGGAACGCGGTGCGGGCGCGACCGCCGTCATCCTCCGGGGTGGCGATCTGCTGACGATCGAGGCCCGCGCGGCGGATCGCGGGGCTGCCGAGGATTCCGTGCGTCGCCTGACTGAGGCCGTCCTGCCGCGGATCGTCGGCCCCTGACATCAGGGGACCGCCGGCGGTCGATCGCCTCGGCCCCCGCAACCCTCCTGCGCCGCCTCCGTTGTCCCTCGAAGAGGCAGCGAGGCGAGCCATGACAGAGCAGACCGGACAGACGCCGCGGGAAAGTCCTGAAGCCGACAAGGCCAGTGAGATCGGGACCCCGCGCGAGAAGCTCGGCCAGATGGAAGACAAGGCCAGGAGCGGCACCGACCTTGGCGAAGCCATCGACCGCGCCACCGCCGCCGTCGGTCAGGACGACGGGAAGCGCTGATGAGCCGAGCGACGAGCGAATCCGAGACAGTCACCCGCAAGCCCGACGACGCGGTCGGGTCGCGCGGAACCCCGCCGGCGGGGGGTGGTCACCAAACACCCGAGCAGGCGGCGATCACCGACATGGGATCCGGTGGAACGCCACGGAGCGAGCCGAAGGAGGGCTGGGGTTCGACCGGCGAGCCCGGACGCGCGCCGCCCGCCATCGGCGGTTCTTCCGGCGGCCATTCGGACCAGAAAGCCTCGCGGGGCCCGGCCGCGGACACCAAAGTCGCGGCCGGCCATTCACGCGCCGAGCAGGAGACCCAGGAATGACCGAGCGCCGCGAGACCGAACCGCAGCCGGAGAAGCCGAAGAACGTCGCCCCCGACGCGGTGAAGGACCCGAACGAGAAGACCGAGGGCAAGCCCGGCCTGGGCACGCCCTCCGGAGGCACGCAGAACGACGAGACCGATCCCGGCGGCAGCTGACGCGACAGAGCCGCACCGCGACGCGGTGCGGCTGCTCGCGGCTCAGGAGAGGCGGAGAGGGATCGGTCCGGCCGCCAGCGGCACGTCGCCGGGGCGGCAGCCGGTCTCGAGGCAGGCGTAGCGGATCGCATCCTGACGGCTGCGGAAGATGCCTCCAGCACGCCCACCAGCCTCCACGGCCACCCAATGCCCCTCGCCGTCTTGACCGACGAGATAGGAGGGCGGCGCAGAGGCGGCAGGCGGGAGCGACGGGATTGGATTCAACGCGACGGACATCGGTGTCACGGGGTTCACGCGGGCCTCTCGGGTCCGCCGCACCGAGGTATTGTCCCCGGCATAAGGGTTCGATGGGCCCGAGATCAGCCGGACATAAGGGCTGCATCAGCAACCGGGCCTGAGCGCCCGGTTGCCGGTCGTTCAGCTCAGGCGGCGTTTTCCTTGGAGCGCTCCGCCCGCTTGCGGTCGTTCGGGTCGAGGATCGCCTTACGCAGGCGGATCGACTTCGGCGTCACCTCGACGAGTTCGTCGTCCTGGATCCAGGCCAGCGAGCGCTCCAGGGTCATACGGATCGGCGGGGTGAGGCGCACGGCCTCGTCCTTCGACGTGGTGCGGATGTTGGTGAGCTTCTTGCCCTTGAGCACGTTCACCTCGAGATCGTTCTCGCGGTTGTGCTCGCCGACGATCATGCCCTGGTAGACCTTCCAGCCCGGCTCGATCATCATCGGGCCGCGGTCCTCCAGGTTCCACATGGCGTAGGCGACAGCCTCGCCCTGGTCGTTGGAGATCAGCACGCCGTTGCGCCGGCCCGGCATCTCGCCCTTGTAGGGCTCGTAGGCCTTGAACAGCCGGTTCATGATCGCGGTGCCGCGGGTGTCGGTGAGCAGCTCGCCCTGGTAGCCGATCAGGCCACGGGTCGGGGCGTGGAAGACGAGGCGCAGGCGATTGCCGCCCGACGGCCGCATCTCCAGCATCTCGGCCTTCCGCTCGGACATCTTCTGCACGACGACGCCGGAATGCTCCTCGTCGACGTCGATCACGACCTCCTCGATCGGCTCCAGGAGCCCGCCGGCCTCGTCGCGCTCGAACACGACGCGCGGCCGCGAGACGGCGATCTCGAAGCCCTCGCGGCGCATGGTCTCGATCAGGATCGAGAGCTGCAGCTCGCCGCGGCCCGAGACGTAGAACGAGTCCTTGTCGGCCGCCTCCTCGATCTTGAGCGTGACGTTGCCCTCGGCCTCCTTGAACAGGCGGTCGCGGATCATGCGGCTCGTGACCTTGTCGCCCTCGGTGCCCGCGAGCGGGCTGTCGTTGACGATGAACGACATCGTCACCGTCGGCGGGTCGATCGGCTGCGCCTGGATCGGGGTGTCGACCTGCGGGTCGCAGAAGGTATCGGCCACGGTGCCCTTCATGAGGCCGGCGATCGACACGATGTCGCCCGCCTCGCCCACGTCGATGGGCGCACGCTCAAGGCCGCGGAAGGCGAGGATCTTCGACACGCGGCCGGTCTCGACCACCTTGCCGGTGCGGTCGAGGACCTTGATCGACTGGTTGGGCTTCACCGAGCCCGAAGCGATCCGGCCGGTGATGATCCGGCCGAGGAAGGGGTTGGCCTCCAGCAGGGTGCCGAGCATCCGGAACGGCCCATCCTCGGTCTTGGCCGGCGGCACGTGCTTCAGCACGAGGTCGAACAGCGGCTCCAGGCCCACCGACGGGTCGGCCTCCGGGCTGTCGGCCATCCAGCCGTTACGGCCCGACCCGTAGAGGATCGGGAAGTCGAGCTGTTCGTCGGTGGCGTCGAGGGCCGCGAACAGGTCGAACACCTCGTTCACCACCTCATTGATCCGGGCGTCCGGCCGGTCGACCTTGTTGATCGCCACGATCGGACGCAGGCCGATCTTGAGCGCCTTGCCGACCACGAACTTGGTCTGCGGCATCGGCCCTTCGGCCGCATCCACCAGAACGATCACGCCGTCGACCATCGACAGGATACGCTCGACCTCGCCGCCGAAATCGGCGTGGCCGGGGGTGTCGACGATATTGACGCGGGTGTCCTTCCAGACGACCGACGTCGCCTTGGCGAGGATCGTGATGCCACGCTCCTTCTCGAGGTCGTTCGAGTCCATCGCCCGCTCCTCGACCCGCTGATTCTCGCGGAAGGTGCCGGACTGAGCCAGCAGCTTGTCGACGAGCGTCGTCTTGCCGTGGTCGACGTGAGCGATGATGGCGATGTTGCGCAGATTCATGGCGGCCCGAAACGGGTTGTGCCGGCTCCCTGGCGGCCGCGCGGCGCGGCCGTCCGCGCCGGTTCAGGTACGGAGTCGTGGTGGTTGCGTCGCAATATAAGGACGCGCGCTCTTGAGCAAGGCCGCTGACGTCATGGGCGCACCGCGCGGGCCGGATTGCTGGGGGCGGCTCTCGACTGCGGCACCGGCGCCACGCCTGCGGCTGGGCCCGGCGCGAGCCGCCGTTGCAGGGCAGATCTGCATGCCCCCCGCATCGCAGGATACCCTATATGACGGCGCGATCACGCCGCGACCGGCGCGCCGCCGTCCGTATCGGGGTGTATTGGATGAAACCGGATCCCTCGGGTAGCGTATCGACCAGGGTCAAGCGTCCGACTGCGGCGATTCGGCCCTCGGGCCGCCAGGGCGGGCTTTCGTCGGAAGGACACGATGCGCGCGCTTGAGCCGCGGCTGTTCCCGTACATCTGGCGCTATTCGAAGGGCAATCAGCTCAGGATCTGCGCCGTCGTGCTGGCGTCGCTCCCGTTCTACTTCGCCTCCCTCGACCTGCCGAAGCGCATCGTCAACGACGCGATCACCGGCAAGGCCTACGCGCATGGCGAGGCGACCGCCCCATTCCTCGAACTCACCGTGGACTGGCCCGCGGCGCTCGGCGGCGGCACGACGCACCTGTTCGAGGGCTTCCAGCTCGACCGCTTCGAGCTGCTCCTGAGCCTGTCGAGCCTGTTCCTCGGCCTCGTCCTGATCAACGGCGCGTTCAAGTTCTGGATCAACCTGCAGAAGGGCATGCTCGGCGAGCGGATGCTGCGCCGCCTGCGCTTCCAGCTCTTCGCGCTGATGCTGCGTTTCTCGCCGGAGACGCAGCGGGAGGTGAAATCCTCCGAGACGGCGACGATCATTCGCGACGAGGTCGAGCCGATCGGCGCCTTCATCGGCGACGCCATTGTGGTGCCGGTGTTCCAGGGCTGCCAGGCCGCCACCGCGCTGGCCTTCATCATGATGCAGAACATCTGGCTCGGCATCGCGGCCGGCGGCATGGTCGCCGTGCAGATGATCGTGATTCCGCGGCTGCGACGGGAGATCATCCGCCTGAGCCGGCAGCGCCAGATCGCCTCCCGGGCCCTGGCCGGCCGCGTCGCCGAAGTGCTCGACGGGCTGCAGGCGGTGATGCTCAACGACACCGGCCGCTGGGAGCGGGCCGAGATCGGCGGACGGCTCTACGACCTCTACGACCTGCGGCTGAAAATCTACCGCCGCAAGTTCGCGGTAAAGTACCTCAACAACCTGCTCGCGCAGGTGACGCCGTTCCTGTTTTACGCGATCGGCGGGTACTTCGCCCTGAAGGGAGAGCTCGACATCGGCCAGCTCGTGGCGGTGCTCGCCGCCTATCGCGATCTGCCCCCGCCCCTCAAGGAGCTGATCGACTGGGATCAGCAGCGCCTCGACGTCGAGGTCAAGTACGAGACCGTGGCGGCCCATTTCGGCCCGCACCGCCTGCGGCCGGTGGAGCGCGAAGCCGAGCTGCCGCCGCCACGCCTCGGCAGCCCGCTGCGTCTCGAAGGCCTGTCCCTGCGCGATCCGCAGGGGGGGGCCCCGATCGAGGTCGGCGACGCCGAGATCCGCCTGCCGGGGCGGCTTGCCCTGGTGCCGGCCGGCCCGGTGGCGCAGGAATTCGCCCGGGTCCTGGCCGGGCTGCAGCTACCGCCCGGGGGCACGATCCGGATCGGCGATCACGACCTGTCCACCCTGCCGCGACGGGATCACGCGCACCGCATCGCGTATGCCGGCATCCAACCCGTGCTGTTCCCGGGAACGCTGCGCGACAATGTCCTGTACGGGCTGCGCGTCCAGCCGCTGCGCACGCACATCCTCGATCTCAGCAAGACGCGGATCAACGAGGCGGTGAAGACCGGCAATCCCTGCGACAGCGTCGACGATCCCTGGATCGATTTCGGACGCCTCGGGGTTCGCGACGCCCTGGATCTCGACGATCGTCTGCTCGACCTGCTCGGCCGGCTCGACCTCGGCGACGATCTCTACAGGTTCGGGCTCGGCGCCCTCAGTTCGGTGGCCCACGACACGCCGGTGGGCCAGCGGATGATCGCGGCGCGGGAGCACCTGCGGGAGCATTTCGCCCAGAAGGGCCTCGCCGACCTCGTGATCCCATTCGCCCGGGGCCGCTACAACGATCAGGCGACCGTGGCGGAGAACCTGCTGTTCGGCGTCCCCCGGGATACGTCGCTGACGGATCCGCGCCGTCTCGCCGGCGTGCCCATGTTCCGCGAGGCGCTGGAGAAGGTGAAGCTCCTCGACGAACTCGACCGGATGGGCGTCGCCATCGCCAGCAACCTGAAGGACATTTTCGCCGACGTGCCGCCGGGCCACCCGCTGTTCCGGCGGTTCTCGCTGATCACCCCGGACGCGCTGCCGGATTACCTGCGCCGCCTCGGTCGCCTGCCCGCGGCGGGGCGCCTCAGCGAAGCCGACAGCGTGGCCTTCCTGGCGCTGGCCCTGGCCTATGTCGAGCCGCGGATGCGCTTCGGCCTCCTCAATCAACCGCTGACCAAGCGGATCGTCGGCGCACGGGGTGTCGTGCAGGGCTTCATGCACGGCGACGACGGATACGACGTCGAATCCTACGATCCGAACCGGATCAACCCGCGCAGCACCGTGCTGGACAACCTGTTGTTCGGCCGCATCGACACGGTGCGGATGCACGGCGAGACGCTGATCCAGCGGGAAGCCCGCGCGGTGTTCCGGGAATTCGACCTGGAGCGGCCGATCCAGCGGCGCGGCCTCGAGAAGGAGGTCGGAAATCGCGGGCAGCTCCTGCCGGAGCGGGTCCGGGTTCGTATTGGCCTCGCCCGGGCGATCCTGCGCGAGCCGGAGATCCTCGTGGTCGACCGGGTGGACGAGCATCTGGAGCACGGCGTCGGGACGCTGCTCGACGTGACGGAAGCCACCCTGCCCCGTGCCAGCCTGGTGGCCAGCCTCTCGACGGACTCGGATCCGGCCCGCTTCCCCGCGCGATTGGCGCTCGGAAGTGCCGAAACGCGCCTGCGGACGGCGGCGGAATGACGTAGGCGTGACCGGTCCGCGCGGCGTGCGGACGGCGGTTTACAGGCTTGCCCGTCTTCGGCACAGGATGGCGCCACATGCCCATACTTTCGGACGCGAGCGCGAGACCGGACCGGACGACCCCGAGCCTTGCCGGCCTGCCGCGCGTGGTGCCGCCGCACCGTGCGCCACCGGAGCGGGAGCTGCCGCTCGCCGCCTACCTGCGCTCGATTCGCGACAACGCGCTGGAGGGGTTCCCCCGGCGCGCCTTCGAGGAGCCGGTCACCCGCCGGGGGCTTCTCGGACGGTCGAGCTTCGTCCTGAGCGACCCGGAGGCGATCCGCCGGGTTCTGGTCGAGAATCAGGCGAACTACGCCCGCACCACCGGAACGACCCGCATCCTGCGCCCGATCCTCGGCGACGGACTCCTGATCAGCGAGGGTTCGGCCTGGCGGCACCAGCGCCGGACCCTTGCGCCCGCCTTCACGCCACGGGCCATCGACGGGCTGGTGCCCCATATCGACGCCGCCCTGGCGGACGGGATGGATCGGATCGCCGCCGAGGCTGCGACGGGGCCGGTCGATCTGTTCACGTCGTTCTACAGGCTCGCCCTCGAGATCGCCGGGCGCGCCATGTTCTCGGTGGGCATGGACGAGCACGGCGCGGAGCTGCGCCGGTTCATCGCCGAATATGCCGAGCGGATGGGCCGGCCGCATCTCCTCGACATCGTGATCCCCCCGGGCTGGCCGGTGCCCCTCGACTGGTCCCGCGCGCGGTTCCGCCGCCGCTGGATCCCGTTCCTCGACCGGATCATCGCGGCGCGCCGGGACGCCGAGCGGGACAGGCCGCACGCGGGCGACCTCCTCGACCTGCTCGCGGCGGCGCGCAATCCCGATACGGGGGCTGCCTTCACCGCCGACGAATTGCGCGACCAGGTCGCCACCATGATCCTGGCCGGCCACGAAACCACGGCCGGCACGCTGTTCTGGGCGGCCTACCTGCTGGCCCTCGCCCCGGAGATGCAGGAGCGGGTCGCCGCCGAGGCGCGCAGCGCCGACCTGACCGATCCCACCGGCTGCCAGAGCGACGGTCGCCTGCCGCTCACCCGCGCTGTGATCGACGAGACGCTGCGCCTGTATCCCGCGGCGTTCGTGGTCGTCCGGCGGGCACTCGGTCCCGATTCGGTTGCCGGGCATGCGGTGAAGGCGAGCGACATCGTCATGGTCAGCCCCTGGGTGCTCCATCGGCACCGGACGCTGTGGTCGGATCCGGACGCGTTCGATCCGGGCCGCTTCCTGCCGGGCGCCCCCGCGCCGCGGCGCTTCGCCTACCTGCCCTTCGGAGCAGGCCCCCGGGTCTGCATCGGCGCGCAGTTCGCCCTGAGCGAGGCCGTCCTGTCCCTGGCGCGTCTGCTGGCGCGGTTCCGGCTCGTGCTCGACGAGCGCGAACCGGTCCTGCCCCAGGCGGTGGTGACGACGCAGCCGGACCGGCCGGCGCGATTCCGTCTGATCCCCCGGGATCCGGTCAGCCCTTGATCCCGGTGATCGTCGCCGAGATCGCCCGGGGATCGCGCATCGGCCAGCGGCCGCTCTCCACCTGCGCCAGGAATTCGTCGAGGAGTCGGTTGTAGGCATCCGGCTCCTCGACGGAGAGGGCGTGGCCGGTATTGGGCAGGACCGCGAGGGCCGCCGACGGGATCACCTGCTTCAGCATGAGGCTCGGGGCGAGGCAGGGCCAGTCCTCGTCGCCGGCGACGATCAGGGTCGGAACGGTCATGCGGCGCAAGGCGTCCGTGAGATCGTAGAGCGACGGGCGGCCCTTCTGCACGCCGGCCTGGGTGTTGGCCGAGCCGAGGGCCGAGTGTTCTGCGAGCATCCGCTTGAATTCGGCATGTCCGCGCGGATCCTTGGCCTCGAACTGCACCCGCGTCGGCCCGACGGCGTAGCGCTCGGCGAAAGCGGCCATGCCGTCACGACGCAGCATCGCCGCGGTGGCGTCGGCCTCGGCGCGGAACATCGCCTGCCGCTCGGGTTCGGCGCCGTAGCCACAGCCGCCGAGACAGAGCGACAGCGCGCGGTCGGGATGCCGGAGGCCGAAATGCAAAGTTGCGAAGGCGCCCATCGAGATGCCGGCGACATGGGCCTTCGGCGCGCCGAGATGGTCGAGGATGGCCAGGATGTCGTCGGCGGCACGCGCCTGCGAGTAGGCGGAGACGGCCTCCGGGACGTCGGAAGGCGGGTAGCCGCGGGCGTTGAACGCGATCGCGTGGTAGCGCCTTCCGAAATGGCGCAGTTGCGCCTCGTAGCTGCGATGGTCGCCGGCGAATTCATGCACGAAGATCAGCGGCGTACCCCGACCGCTCTCCTCGTAGTGGAGCCGGATCCCGTCATCCGTCGCGGCGCTCGGCATGGCTACCCTTTCACCAATCTCCCCCGAGATTTGCGACATGGTGCGACGGCGCGCCCGGTCGAGAGCCGAGGCCGCGGATCGAAAGGGGACCGACACGACGAAGCCGCACCCGGCGGGCCGGGCGCGGCTTGCGGTCTACCGTGCCGGCGGGGATGGTCCCCGCCCGGCTCAAGCGGCCTTCTTGGAGGAGGCCGGCTTGGCCGACCCCTTGTTGGCCGCGACCTCGGCGAGCTTGGCCGCCAGCTTGGCGTCGAGCTTGGCCGAGGCACCGAGCGGAAGCTCGATGTCGAGGCCGAGGGTCGAGACGCCCTCGCCGCGCTCCAGGGTGACCTTCACCTTGTCGGGCTCGACCGCGACATGGTTGGCGATCACCGCCAGGATCTCCTCCCGGAGCTGGATCACGAGGTCGGGGCGACCCGACTCCGCGCGCTCGTGGGCGAGGATCAGCTGCAGGCGGTCGCGGGCGACCGCGCCGGAGCTGCGCTTCTGGAACAGTCCGAGGATGCTCACGCCGCCCTCCGCATGAACAGCTTGTCGAGGAAGGACTTGCGCTCGACCGGCAGGCTCATCGGAACGGTCTCGCCCTTGAGACGGCGGGCCGCATCGGCATAGGCCCGCGCCGGGGCGCAGAGCGGGTTGTTGAGGGTCACCGGGCAGCCGAGGTTCGAGGCGCGCAGCACCTCCTGGCTCTCCGGGATGATCGCGAGCAGCGGGATCGACAGGATGTCGAGCACGTCCTCGGTCTTGAGCATGTCGCCGCGGTCGGCCCGCATCGGGTCGTAGCGGGTGAGGATCAGGTGCTTCTCCATGTCCTCGCCCTTCTCCGCCTTGGCGGTCTTGGAATCGAGGAGGCCGATGATCCGGTCGGAGTCGCGCACCGAGGAGACCTCGGGGTTGGTCACGACCACCGCCACGTCGGCGTGGTGCATGGCGAGCTGGGCGCCGCGCTCGATGCCGGCCGGGGAGTCGCAGATGACCCAGTCGAACTTGTCGCGCAGCTCGTCCATCACCCGGGCGACGCCCGCGTCGGTGAGCGCGTCCTTGTCGCGGGTCTGGGAGGCCGGCAGCAGGTGCAGGGTCTCCAGCCGCTTGTCCTTGATGAGCGCCTGCGGGAGCTTGGCGTCGCCGTTGACCACGTTGATGAGGTCGTAGACGACCCGGCGCTCGGCGCCCATGACGAGGTCGAGGTTGCGCAGGCCGACGTCGAAGTCGACGACGCACACGCTCTGCCCGCCCTGGGCGAGGGCCGCTCCGAGGGCTGCGGTCGTCGTCGTCTTGCCGACGCCGCCCTTGCCCGATGTGACGACGAGAACCTTTGCCACGCGTCGATCTCCCTTAATCCAGGCTTGCCATTCGGATGTTGCCGCCATCGAGCCAGACCTGGGCGGCCTTGCCGCGCAGGGCCGTGCCCATGTCCTCCGCCGTCCGCACGAGGCGGTCGATCCCCAGCAACTCGGGTTCGAATTTGCGGCAGTAGATTCGTGCGCGCGGGTTGCGCGCGGCTCCGGCGATCGCGCGACCGCGCAGGGCGCCGTAGACGTGGATGGAACCACCGGCCAGGATCTCGGCCCCCGAGGAGACCGAGCCCATCACGGTCACGTCGCCGGTGGGATTGATGACGCTCTGGCCGGAGCGGACCGAGCCCTCGACGGTGATCGAGGTGACCACCTGCGGCTCCGGCTCGGCCGGGACGCTCGGGATCTCGACCTTCTCGGACGGGTGTCCCTTGACGAGAAGCGGCGGCAGGCCGTCCAGGACCGTGTCGGCGCCCTCGATGCCCAGGACCGCGATGCCGCGGGCCTTGAGTTCGTTCATTAACATTTCGAGGGCGTCCGGCTCGGGCTTGAGCTGGGCGCAATCCAGGATGACGGCCCGGCCTTTCAGCAGGGTCGGCGAGCGCTTGAGCGCCGCGTCGAGGCCCGCGAGCCACTCGGGAAGCGGCGGCTCGGGGGAGAGGGCCAGGGCCTTGAAGGCCCGTCCGCGCAGGCTGAGCGGCCGGGGCGCGGAAGGAGCCGCCGCGGGGGCGGTCTCCGGATCGATCGGCTCGGGGTGGGTCTCGCTCATGTCCGCCCGTTAAGAGTCCTTACCGGACCATTGACGGCGGGTATGGTTACCGAAGGGTTAAGTTTCTGATCCGGTCGGCAAATTCTGCCGGGATCCTTGTATCGGAGCAGCGGAGGACGCTTTCACGGCTCGACCGCGAGCGGAGTCAGGCGCCCCGTCCTTCGACCGACGGCCCGAACGTCGGCGATGAAACGCCGCTCAACCCCGCTCGAACAGGTTGAGCTTGATCGCATCCTCCAGCAGCCGCACCTCGACGGCCTGCCCTCTGAAGGCCGGGTCGAGGTCGTCCGCGGCGCGGTACAGGCCGTCGATCGCCACCAGCTCCGGCTCGAACCGGCGGCACCAGATCCGCGCCGTCGGGTTTCCGGCCGCGCCGGCGATCGCGCGGCCGCGCAGGGCGCCGTAGACGTGGATCGAGCCGCCGGCGATGACCTCGGCGCCCGAGGCGACGGCGCCCAGGACCGTGACGTCGCCCTCGAGATGCAGCACGGTCTGGCCGGAGCGCACGGGGGCGTCGAGGATCAGCGAGCGGGCCGTCTCCTTGGGCTGGGGCTCGGTCGCCGTGGACGCGTCCGAGGCGGATTCGTCCGGCGTGGCGACCTCGCCCGCGGGCCGGCCGCCCGCGAGGGCCGGCGGGGCGCCCGCCCCCAGGAGCGACGGCGCCGCGCCCTCGATCCCCAGGACGGCGATGTTGCGCGCAGCCAGTTCGGCGAGCAGCCCGTCGAGATCCTCGCGGGTGAGCCGCAATCCGGACAGGTCGAGGATCACAGGCCGGCCGGCGAAGAAGTTCGGGGCGCGGCGATTGAGGGCGTCCAGGTCGCCGAACCACTCGGCCACCGGGGGTATCGGCGCCAGGACGGTGGCCATGAAGGAGCGGCCGCGGAAGCGGATCGGCGGGCGCGCCGGCTCGGATGTCGGCTGGGTCACGGGCGTGTTCGGTGTCACGGACAGGATCGTCCGCATCCATGGGACGGCGCCGCGCCGGGGGCAATCCCGCGATGCCCGCTGTGACGCCTTGGCGGGCCCGCGGGCGCGTTTCTGTTGTAGAGAGACCCGGCAGCCGAGCCGGATTGGACCGTTGAGCAGCTCCACTTCGCACGCCCCCGCCCCTTTCGTCGTCGATGACCTCACCCGCGCCAACCAGCGGCGGGCGGCCGATCCGCGCGCCTCCGCCTGGGTCTCGGCCAATGCCGGCGCCGGCAAGACCAAGGTCCTCACCGACCGGGTGGTGCGGCTGCTCCTCGACGGTGCCCCGCCCGGGCGGATCCTCTGCCTGACCTTCACCAAGGCCGCCGCGGCCAACATGGCGATCCGCGTCTTCCGGCTCCTCGGCCGCTGGGTGACGCTCGACGACGAGACCCTCGCCGCCGAACTCGCCGACCTCACCGGCGAGCGCGCCGGGCCCGAGCGCCTGCGGCTGGCGCGCCGCCTCTTCGCCCGGGCGGTGGAGACGCCGGGCGGCCTCAAGATCGAGACCCTGCACGCCCTGTGCGAGCGGCTGCTGCACATGTTCCCCTTCGAGGCGAACGTGCCGGCCCGCTTCGTGGTGCTCGACGAGTCCAAGGCCCAGGAGCTGTTCGACATCGAGATGGCCAACGTGCTGGCCGATGCCGTGGCGAACGGCGACACGCCCCTCAGCGCCGCCCTGGCGCGGGTCACCCCCGAGGCGACGGGCGACACCCTGCGGTCCGCGATCCGTTCGGCCATGCGGGCCCGGAGCTTCATCGGCGACGCGGCAGGCCTCGAGAAGGCCTTCGGGCGGCTGCACGGGGCGCTGGGCCTGGCGCCGGAGGATTCCGCCGAACGGATCGAGGCCGGGATCCTGGACGGCGGCCCCGGGTGCCGTCCGGAGGATCGGGAAGCGCTGATCGCGGCGCTCCGCACCGGCAAGGCCAACGACGAGAAGCTCGCCGACGCCCTGGCGGCCGCCGAGGCCGAACGGGCCGGCTCCGCGGATCTTCCCGACCGGTCCGACGCCCTGGCCCTCTACCGCGCGGTCTTCTTCACCCAGAAGGACGAGCCCAAGGCCGACAGCAGCCTCGGGACCAAGAGCGTGCCGGCCGATGCCAAGGCGGCGTTGCTCGCCGAGCGGGATCGGCTGGAGCCGCTGTTCGACCGCCTGCGCGCCGCCCGGGCCCACGCCCGGACGCAGGCCCTGTTCCGGATCGCCGCCGAGATCCACCGCCGCGTGGAGGCCCAGAAGGCGCGCCTCGGCGCCCTCGATTTCGACGACCTGATCCACAAGGCGCTGGATCTGCTCGGGCGGGTCGGGGCCGGCTGGGTCCTCTACAAGCTCGATCGCGGGATCGACCACGTCCTGGTCGACGAGGCGCAGGATACGAATCCGGAGCAATGGGCGATCCTGCGGGCGATCACGCAGGAATTCGCCGCCGGCGAGGGCGCTCGGACCGGCAGCCGCACGCGCTTCGCGGTGGGCGATCCCAAGCAGTCGATCTACGGCTTCCAGGGTGCGGAGCCGCGGGAATTCGCCCTGACCCGCGCATCCTGGATCGCGGAATCGCGCTCGGCCGGGCTGACCTTCGAGGACGTGCCGCTCACCCTGTCGTTCCGCTCGACCGACCTCGTGCTGCGCGCCGTCGACGCGGTCTTCGCCATCGATGCGCACAATGACGGCCTGTCCTTCGAGGACACGGTGCGCACGACCGTGCATGCCAGCGCCCGACCCGGGGCGCCCGGCGCCGTGGAGCTGTGGCCGATCGCCGAGCCGGAGCCCGCCGCCGAGCCGGATGCCTGGACCGCTCCCGTCGACGCGCCGGAGACCAGCGCCCCGGCGATCGTCACAGCCCGCCGGGTTGCGCAGGCGGTGCGGACTTGGACCACGACGGGGGACGCCACCGGTCGGATCTGGCGCCCCGGGGACGTCCTGATCCTGGTCCGGAAGCGCGGGCCCGCCTTCGAGGAGGTGATCCGCGCCCTGAAGGGACTGGGCGTTCCGGTCGCCGGGCAGGACCGGCTGGAGGTCTCCGCCCATATCGCGGTCGCCGATCTGGTCGCCGCCGGGCGTGCGGGTCTCCTGCCGGCCGACGACCTGACCCTCGCCACCGCCCTCAAGACGCCGCTCGTCGGGCTGACCGACAACGACCTCGTGCGGATCGCCACCCGCCGCGACCTCGCAGAGACTCTGGAGGACGCCCTGCACCGCCATGCCGCGTCCGGCGACCCGGCCGCAAGGCGCGGGCTCGAGGCCCTGTCGGGGTGGATCGCGCTGGCCGGGCTCCACGGCCCGTTCGGCTTCTACGCGCGGCTTCTCGGACCGCAGGGGGGCCGGGCGAAGCTTGTGGCCCGTCTCGGCGGCGAGGCGGGGGACGCCATCGACGTGTTCCTCGCAGCCGCCGCCCAGGCCGAGACCGGCGAGGACGCGCCGTCCCTCGGCGGCTTCCTCGCCCGCTACGTCGGTGCCGAGGCCGGTCACACCGTCAAACGCGACCTCGAATCGGGCCGCGACGAGGTCCGGGTGATGACGGTCCACGGCGCGAAGGGTCTGGAGGCGCCGGTCGTGGTGATCCTCGACGGCTGCGAGCCCCTGGGCCGCAACGATCCGCCCCTCCTGCCGCTCCCGGCGACGGAGATCGCCCTGCCGCCGGTCTGGTCGGGCGGGCGGACCCAGGATTGCGCCGCCACCGACGCCGCGCGGGCGGCCCTGCTCGCGAAGGCCCGGCAGGAGCACAACCGCCTGCTCTACGTCGCCATGACCCGCGCCGCCGACCGGCTCATCGTCGCGCCCTTCCGCGGCCACGAGCGCGAGAGCGAGGCGGCGTGGTGCCGGATGATCCATGCCGGCCTGGAAGCGGCGCTCGGGGCCGGCCGGACGCTGGACCTGTCCTACGGACCGGCGACGTTCTGGCAGGATGGCGCCCCGCAGATGCCGGCCCCGGCGGCGGCGGCCTCCGCGGCTGCGCGGTCTCCGGAGCCGGAGCCGGACTGGCTGCGCAGCCCGGTCCCGCCGGAACCGGAGGTCGAGGCCCTGAGCCCGTCCGGCGCACTCCAGGCGGCGGACGGCGCGCGCGTACCGCCGCCGCGCCTCGCGGACGCGCAGGCCCGGCGGCGCGGGATCCTGATCCACGCCCTGCTCCAGCACCTGCCCCGCGTGGAGCCCGCCCGCCGGGAAGCGGCCGGGCTCGCCTTCGTGCGGTCCCGGGCGCCCGGCCTCCCGCGCGCGGCCCCGCGCGCGATCGTCCGGGCGGTCCTTCGAATCATCGATGACCCGGATCTCGCGCCTCTCTTCAGCCCGGATGCCCGCGCCGAGGTGGCCCTGTCGGGGCGTGTCCGGGCGGCCGGCGCGGAGCGCGCGGTTCAGGGACGCGTCGATCGCCTCGCTGTGACGGCGGACGTCGTCCGCATCGCGGATTTCAAGACCGGCCGCCCGCCCGAACCCGACGCCCCCCTCCCCGCGGCGGAGGCCGGCCAGATCGCCCTCTATGCGCGCCTTCTCGCGCAGATCTATCCGGGCCGGACGATCCAGCCGATCCTCGTCTGGACCTCGGGCCCGGTGATCCGCACCCTCGGCCCCGACGACGTTGCGGCGGCACTGGACCGGGTCGGCATCGAGGCGTGAATGGTCCGTTCCGGCCGTCCGGGCGAGCACGGCGACCGGCATGCGGCACCGCACATGGGTGGTGCGCCCACCGCGACGGCCGCCGGGCCGGGTCGGTCGGACTTCTTGACCGCGCGCCGGGGCGTCGCCAATTCTGGCGGGACCGCACGGGCCCCTGCCCGTTCGACGCCGTCCGACGGACGGCGGCTTCCGAAAGGTAACGTTATGGCGACGGTGAAGGTAACCGACGCGAGCTTCGAGCAGGACGTTCTCAAGTCCGCCGAGCCCGTCGTGGTGGATTTCTGGGCGGAGTGGTGCGGCCCGTGCCGTCAGATCGGTCCGGCGCTCGAGGAGATCGCCACCGACCTGCAGGGCAAGGTGAAGATCGCCAAGGTCAATGTCGACGAGAATCCGCAGATCGCCGCCCAGTACGGCATCCGCTCGATCCCGACGCTGCTGCTGTTCAAGAACGGCGAGCGTGTGGACCAGAAGGTCGGCGCGGCCCCGAAGGGCGACCTGTCGCGCTGGATCGGCGCCCAGACCGCCTGAGCCACTCCCAAGACCTAGACGATAAAAAAGAAAGCCCGGCCGCGAGGCCGGGCTTTCTCGGTTTCGAGCCCAAGATTATTGGTGGATCCCGGGGTCGAGCCCGGGATCCGGTATCAGGTCTTAGTACGAGCCGAACTTGTAGTTCAGGCCGGCGCGGACGACGGCGAAGGCGTTCTCGTTCCGGCTGATGCCGGAGAGCGAGTACACCGGCACGAGGCCGACCGGGGAGATCGCAGCACCAACCAGCGGCGCCTGGGCGCGGCCGTTGTTGTTGTCGAGGTTCACGTACAGACCTTCGACCTTCAGCGTGACGGCCGAGGAGCGGAAGAAGTTCAGGAACGAGTCGGTGGGCAGGGCGTACTCGACACCGCCGCCGACGGTCCAGCCGGTCTTGAAGTCGTTCCGGCGGCCAGCGAAGTTCTGCAGGCCGACGCGAGCGCCGTCATCCGTGCCGGTGGCGTAGGCGAAACCGCCGGTGGCGTACACCAGGGTCCGGTCGAAGGCCCAACCGAGACGACCGCGGACGGTGCCGAAGAAGTCGATGGTGTTGAGCGTGCCGTTGACCGGGATGAAGCCCGGGTTGATCGCCACGGCGTTGGTGGCGAAGCGAGCGCGACGGCCGAAGTCGAGGTACTGGGCGTCAGCCTCGAAGCCGATCACGGCGCCGGAGCCCGGGGTCAGCTGCCAGTTGTAGCCGATCTGGCCACCGCCCGAGAAACCTTCGCGGCTGTCGTTGCTGTAGATCAGCGACGAGCCGTTCGGCAGCAGGGCCTGGTAGGGAACGAGACCGCCCGGGACGAGAGCGACCGGGTTGCCGGGCGTCTGCACGAAGCCGCGGGTCGAGTTGCTGCTGGCGTCGAACGCGTAGCCGGCGTTGATACCGAAGTAGGCACCGGTCCAGGTGAACACCGGAACGGGCGTGAACACCGGCGGCGGCGCAGCGCGGCGCGGAAGGTCGGCGGCCGAAGCGGCAGCGGTGAGTGCGGTGAAAGCCGCGAGAGACGTGAGAAGCTTCTTCATTACTGTGATCCCCAGCATAAGCCCGATCGCCGATGAAATTATGCGATCGAGCCCCGGGAGGATGTAGCTTAGCTGCCACAGCGGGAGGAAAGCGTGGCCGTGGACGGGTTTCCATCCGCGCGATTGCGGCGATTCGACGGATTTTCGAATGCAAAATCCGGACTTCACAGATGTCCGGCGTTCCCGCCACTTGATACGGCGGCCGCGCGCAGGTCGGCCGCACTGGAGACGACTCAGACCGGCGGCGTGTCGTTGGCGGCGAGAACCATGCCGGCCAAGTAGAGGGATCCGCAGATCAGGATTCGCGGGGGGCGCTCGAAGGCGATGTCCCGCACCAGGGCGAGGGCTGCCTCGATGCTCGGCGCCGCGTAGGTGGAGAGACCCACCTCCTCGCCGATCCGCGCGACCTCTTCGGCCGGGCGCGCGGCCATGGTCCCGGTGATCGGGACGGCCACGAGGGCGCGGGCCAGTCCGACGAAATTGCGCAGGAACCCGTCGGCGTCCTTCGTGCCGAGGAGGCCGACCACGAGGACGAGCGGCACGTCGCTCTTCTCGCCGAGATCCGCCATGGCGGCCGCGAGGATCCGGCCGCCGTCGATGTTGTGGCCGCCATCGAGCCACAGCTCGGTGCCGGGATCGAGCTGGGCGGCCAGACGGCCGCGGCCGAGACGCTGCAGACGCCCCGGCCAATCGACCTCGGTGAGGCCCCGCTCCAGGGCCGCCGTACCGATATCGCCGAATCCGGCGGCGCGCAGCGCGGTGATCGCCGTGCCGGCATTGACCAGCTGGTGGCGCCCGGCGAGGCGCGGCCGCGGCAGATCGAACAGGTCGGTCTCGTCCTGATAGACGAGGCGGCCGCGCTCCTCGTGCACGGAGAAGTCCTGGTTGCCGACGAACACCGGCCCGGCGCCGACGGCTTCCGCACGCCGGCAGAGGACGGCATCGGCCTCGGCGTAATCCTGGGCGGCGATCACCGCCGGGCAGCCGCGCTTGAAGATCCCGGCCTTCTCGGTCGCGACCGATTCGACCGTGTCGCCGAGATACTCGGCGTGGTCGCGGCCGATCGGCGTGACCACCGCGCAGGCCGGCCGGTCGATCACGTTGGTGGCGTCGAGCCGGCCGCCGAGGCCGACCTCCAGGAGCAGCACGTCGGCCGGGCTCTCGGAGAACAGCAGGAAGGCCGCGGCCGTGGTGATCTCGAACATCGTGATCGGCTCGCCGGCATTGGCCGTCTCGCAGCGGGCGAACGCGTCGGCGAGACGATCCTCGTCCACGAAGTGGCCGCCGCCGATCCCGCCGATGCGTATCCGTTCGTGGAAACGGACGAGGTGCGGCGAGGTGTAGACATGCGCAGCCAGCCCGCCGGCTTCCAGGATCGACCGCATGAACGCGATGGTCGAGCCCTTACCGTTGGTCCCGGCGACGTGGATCACCGGCGGCAGGCGACGCTCGGGATGGTTGAGCCGCGCGAGCAGCCGCTCGATCCGGCCCAGGGACAGGTCGATGGTGCGGGGGTGGAGCGCCAGGAAACGCGCCATCAGGGCATCGGACGAGGCCATCGCCGGGTCAGGCCGCCTCGGAGGGTGCCGCCGGCGCGGCGGCCTGGGGCGCTTGGGTCAGGAGGCTGCAGAGACGCGTGATCGTCTCCTTGAGCTGGTGCCGGTGGACCACCTGATCGACCATGCCGTGCTCGCGCAGGTACTCCGCCCGCTGGAAGCCGTCCGGCAGCTTCTCCCGGATGGTCTGCTCGATCACCCGGGGTCCCGCGAAGCAGATCAGGGCGCCCGGCTCGGCGAGGTGGACGTCGCCCAGCATGGCGTAGGAGGCGGTGACGCCGCCGGTGGTCGGGTTCGTCAGCACCACGATGTAGGGGAGCCGCGCCGCGTTGAGCCGGCGCACCGCCACCGTGGTCCGCGGCATCTGCATCAGGGACAGGATTCCCTCCTGCATCCGCGCACCGCCCGACGCCGCGAACAGCACGTAGGGCGTGCGCTTCTCCAGCGCCGTCTCGGCGCCGCGCACGAAGGCCTCGCCCGCCGCCATGCCGAGGGAGCCCGCCATGAAGCCGAATTCCTGCGCCGCGAGCGTCATCGGCAGGCCGCCGACCCGGCCGAACCCGATCTTGAACGCGTCCTGCAGGCCGGTCTTGGCCCGGGCCTCCTTGAGCCGGTCGACGTAGCGTTTCTCGTCGCGGAACTTCAGCGGGTCGGTGGCGACCTCCGGCAGCGCCACGTCGATCCAGGTGCCCTCGTCGAACATCATCTTCAGGCGCGCCTGGGCGCCCATCTTCAGGTGATGCTCGGAGCCGGGAATGACCCAGTGGTTGGCCTCCACCTCCTTGTGGAACACCATCTGCCCCGTATCCGGGCACTTGACCCAGAGGTTCTCGGGCGTCTCGCGCTTGAACAGGGTCTTGATCCGGGGGCGCACCACCTCCGAGATCCAGTTCATCGGTTCGACCATCGACTTGCGTCCGTCCGCTTCAAGCCCGCGCAGATATCAGGTGCGGCGCACGCCGCCGCCAGGGGTCCCCGATCCGGCCGTCAGGCGGCCCGTCCGACGCCCGCCGCCCGCACGCCCGCGGCGAGTTCCCGCACCAGCTCCGTCACCGCCGCAACGCTTCCGGCCTGAGGCCGGCCCTCGCCGTCGAGGGAGCGCACCAGGGCGTCCACGAGGGCGGAGCCGACCACGACGCCGTCCGCGCCCTTGGCGATCGCCGTCGCATGGGCGCCGGTCCTGACGCCGAAGCCGACGACCACGGGCAGCTCGGTGTGGCGGCGGATGCGGGCGACCGCCTCGGAGACCTTGCCGAAATCCGGTGTCGCCGTGCCGGTGATGCCGGTGATGGACACGTAGTAGACGAAGCCCGCCGTGTTCGCGAGGACCGCCGGCAGGCGCCGCTCGTCGGTGGTGGGCGTGGCGAGCCGGATGAAGGCGAGGCCCTTGCCGAGGGCCGGCAGGCACAGCTCGGAATCCTCCTCGGGCGGGAGATCGACGACGATGAGCCCGTCGACGCCGGCCGCCACCGCGTCGTAGAGGAAGCGGTCGACGCCGTAGGTGTGGATCGGGTTGTAGTAGCCCATCAGCACGATAGGCGTGGTGTCGTTGCCGGCGCGGAAGCGGCGCACGAGGTCGAGGGTGCCCGCGACCGTCTGGCCCGCCTTCAGGGCCCGCAGGCCGGCGGCCTGGATCGCAGGGCCGTCCGCCATCGGGTCGGTGAACGGCAGGCCGAATTCCAGGATGTCGGCGCCGGCGCCCGGGAGCGCCGACAGCACCTCCAGCGAGGTCTCGGGATCGGGATCGCCCGACATCACGTAGGTGACGAGGACGGACCGGTTCTCCGCGCGGGCGCGGGCAAAGGTGGCGTCGATGCGGCTCGGCATGGTCGGATGATATTCGCGGTTGCAGGGCCGCCGACGGCCCGGGGTTGCACCCGCGCTACACCAAAGGCATCGGCCCGTGAAGCGGGCCGGGCTCCCGCGACAGCGCGCCGCTCGCGCGCCGAGTCGGTCCCGGAGGCTCGCCAGCCCGCGTGACGCGGCCATGCGCGCGGGTCGGTTGCCGGGGCGGCGGCGGCGGCCTAGCGGTCCCCCATGCCCGAGACATTTTTCCCGACACGTCCCCTGGCCGCGCTCCTGTTCGACATGGACGGGACGATCATCAGCTCGATTGCGTCGGCGGAGCGGATCTGGTCGCGCTGGGCCGAGGCGCACGGCCTCGACGTGGCCGCCTTCCTGCCGACGATCCACGGGGTGCGCTCGGTGGAGACGATCCGGCGGCTGAACCTGCCCGGCGTCGATCCAGAAGCCGAGGCCGCCGCGATCACCGAGGCCGAGATGGAGGATGTCGGCGACATCATCGCGATCCCCGGCGCGCGGTCGTTCCTGGAGGCGCTGCCGCGCGAGCGCTGGGCGATCGTCACATCGGCGCCCAGGCGGCTCGCCGAGCGCCGGCTCGCGGCGGCCGGCATGCCGGTCCCCGACCTTCTGGTCGCCGCCGAGGACGTGGCGCAGGGCAAGCCCGCGCCGGATTGCTTCCTGCTGGGGGCCGAACGCCTCGGTGCCGCGGCGTCGGAGTGCCTCGTCTTCGAGGACGCCCTGGCCGGCATCCGGGCGGCCGAAGCCGCGGGCGCAGGCATCGTGGTGGTCACCGCGACCCATCACGAGCCGGTGAAGACCGGCCATCCCGCGATCGCGGACTACACCCGGCTACGCGTCGCGGCAGACCGGAGCGGGATCCGGGTGACACGGGCCGGCTGAGGATCCCCGACCAGGCCCGCATCCGCTGGCGGCCGGGGCAGCCCCATCGTATCGCCGACCGAGTTGTGCGGTCCGCGGCAGCACGCAGCCGGGCAGAAGGACGAAGGTCATGGCCACGATCAACAGGCGTCACGTGCTCGGGGCGGTCGCCGTGGGCGGTGCCGGGACCCTCGGTCAGGCCGCTGCAGGGGAGGCGCAGCCGGGCACGCTGTTCGCGCTGCCACAGGTCACCATTCCGATCCTGGGCGAGGCGCAGGTCTTCCCGGTCCGGCGGATCTACTGCATCGGCCGCAACTACGCGGCCCATGCCCGCGAGATGGGCTCCGACCCGTCCCGCGAGCCGCCGTTCTTCTTCCAGAAGCCCGCAGACGCCGTGCAGGTGGTCGCGAACGGCCTCGCCGACCATCCCTATCCGTCGCTGACGCAGAACTATCACCACGAGATCGAGCTGGTCGCCGTGCTGAAATCGGGCGGCCGGGACATCCAGGTCGGGCAGGCGCTCGATCACGTCTACGGCTACGCCACCGGCCTCGACATGACCCGGCGGGATCTCCAGCGCGGCATGGGCAACCAGAAGAAGCCCTGGGAGATCGGCAAGAGCTTCGACCACTCCGCGCCGATCACGCCGATCCTGCCCGTCGCACGGGTCGGGCATCCGGGGCGCGGGCGCATCCGGCTTTCCGTCAACGGCACGCTCCGGCAGGACGCGGACCTGTCGGACATGATCTGGTCGGTGGCCGAGCAGATCGCCGAACTGTCGAAGGCCTTCGAGCTCAAGGCCGGCGACATCGTCTATTCAGGCACGCCCGAGAATGTCGGGCCGGTGGTGCGGGGAGACATGCTCGCGGGCTCGATCGAGGGCCTGCCGGACCTGTCGATCCGCATCGTGTGACCCGATCCCGCGCGGATCGGGCCGCGGCGCGGGCCCGGACTTTCTCTGCCGGCGGCGCGGCACTATCGGTTGATGCGACCGCGGGGGCAGGAGCAGCGAGCCTATGACCAAGCCCAACGGCGTGCCGCGCAACCTCTTCGAGACCGCCGAGGGACGCCGTCTCGTGGAGGCCCGCTCCGACCCGGCCTGGCGCCGCTGGGGGCCGTATCTCAGCGACCGGCAATGGGGCACCGTGCGGGAGGATTACAGCCCGGGCGGCGACGCCTGGGACTACCTGCCCCACGACCACGCCCGATCCCGCGCCTACCGCTGGGGCGAGGACGGGATCGGCGGCTTCGGCGACCGGCATCTGAACTGGTGCCTGTCCCTCGCCCTGTGGAACGGGCGGGACCCGATCCTCAAGGAACGCCTGTTCGGCCTGACCAATCAGGAAGGCAACCACGGCGAGGACGTCAAGGAACTCTACTATTACCTCGACGGTATCCCGACCCACGCCTTCATGCGGATGCTGTACAAGTACCCGCAGGCGGCCTTTCCGTATGAGCGGCTGGTCGAGGAGAATGCGCGGCGCGGTCTCGACGACCCGGAATACGAGCTCTTCGACACCGGCCTGTTCGACGCCGGCCGCTATTTCGACGTCGCGATCGCCTACGCCAAGGCGTCTCCGGACGACATCCTGATGCGGGTCACCGCCACCAATCGCGGTCCGGACCCCGCCGACCTGACGCTTCTGCCTCAGCTCTGGGCCCGCAACACATGGTCCTGGAAGCAGGGCGTCCAGAAGCCGGAGCTGATGGCCGGTTCGGATGGCTCGGTCTGGGCGCGCCACCCCGAGATGCCGGGCCTGCGCTTCTTCGCCGAGGGCGCGGGCGAGTTGCTGTTCACCGAGAACGAGACGAACACGCATCGGCTGTTCGGCACCGGTTCGGCCGAGGGCTTCTACAAGGACGGGATCGACCGGTGCGTCGCGGGCGGAAACCGGGCCGCCGCCAACGCCCTGTCGGGCACCAAGTGCGCCGCCCGCTACGATCTCCATCTCGGCCCCGGGGAGACGCGGACCCTGCGCCTGCGCCTGCGCCCCGAGACCGCGCCGGGCGAGCCCTTCGCGGATTTCGACGCCGTCTTCGCCGACCGGGAGGCGGAGGCCGACGACTTCTACGGAGCGCTTCAGGCGCCGATCGTCGATCCCGAGATGCGGCTCGTGCAACGGCAGGCCCTCGCCGGCATGCTCTGGTCGAAGCAGCTCTACCACTACGACGTGCGCGAATGGCTCACCGGCGACCCGGCGCAGCCCGCACCGGCGCCGGAGCGGCGGCACGGCCGCAACAGCGACTGGGCCCATCTGCGGGCCAACGACATCATCTCGATGCCGGATGCCTGGGAGTATCCGTGGTTCGCCTCCTGGGATCTGGCCCTCCAGGCGATCGTGTTCGGGCTGATCGATCCCGATTTCGCGAAGAACCAGCTCCTGCTCCTGGTCGACGAGGCCTACACCCATCCGAACGCCGCGCTGCCGGCCTACGAATGGGGCTTCGGAGACGCCAATCCGCCGGTCCACGCGCTGGCCGCCTGGCGGGTCTTCGAGCTGGACCGGGCGCTGACCGGCACGCCGGACCACGCCTTCCTGAAGCGGATCTTCAACAAGCTCACCCTGAACTTCACGTGGTGGGTGAACCGCAAGGATTCCGACGACCGCAACCTGTTCCAGGGCGGCTTCCTCGGCCTCGACAACATCGGCATCTTCGACCGGTCGAAGCCGGTGGGCGACGGCGCCTCGCTGACCCAGTCCGACGCGACGGCCTGGATGGCGACCTATGCTCTCAACCTGATGCGGATCGCCATCGAGCTGGCCCTCGAGGACCCGACCTACGAGGACATGGCCGAGAAGTTCTTCGAGCACTTCCTCCTCATCGCGGCTGCCACCGGCGCCGGTGTCTGGGACGAGCCGGACGGCTTCTTCTACGACGTGATCGAGACCCGTGACGGACAGCGCCTCCCGATCCGGGCCCGGACCATGGTCGGTCTGATCCCGATCTTCGCGGTGGCGGTCATCAATACGTGCGATCTGGAGCGGCTTCCATCGCTGCGCGACCGGATGCTGTTCTTCCTGAAGAACCGCCCAGACCTCGCGACCCTGGTCTCGCGCTGGAACGAACCCGGCGAGGGCCAGACCGCGCTGCTGTCGCTGCTGCGCGGGCACCGGCTGAAGGCATTGCTGCAGCGCGCCCTCGATCCGAACGAGTTCCTCTCGAAGCACGGGTTGCGGGCCGTCTCCCGCGTCTATGCGGACGCGCCGTTCTGCTTCGCCTGGAACGGCAGCGACCTGGGCCTCGCCTACGAGCCGGCGGAGTCGCGCTCGCGCCTGTTCGGCGGCAACTCGAACTGGCGGGGCCCGGTCTGGATGCCGGTCAATTACCTGCTGATCGCCGGGTTGAACCGCTTCCACGACTATTACGGCCCGGATTTCCGGGTCGAGGCACCGACCGGTTCCGGACGGACCTATTCGCTGCGCGAGATCGCCGCCCACCTGTCACGGCGTCTGATCGGACTCTCGACCCGCGGCCCGGACGGGCGACGGCCCGTCTACGGGGACAGCCGGATCGAACAGGAGGATCCGCATTTCCGCGATCTGGTCCTGTTCTACGAATATTACCACGGCGACACGGGTCGCGGGGTCGGCGCCGCGCACCAGACCGGATGGTCGGGGCTCGTGGCCCTGCTGATCCAGGAGGTGGCGACCGCGGGCGCCGAGGTCCCGGCCTTGGACTGGACGTGACGGTCGCCCCTCGCCGGCACCGGCGAGGGATCGCGCCGGCTATTCCGCGGCCTGCTGCATCCGCAGGCGCTGCCCCTGCCCGATCTGGCGGGAGATCGTCGAGCGGCGGGCGCTGTAGACCGCCGAGACCAGCGGGTAATCGACCGGCAGGCCCCACTTGGCCCTGTAGGCCTCCGGCGTGAGGCCGCGCATCGTCAGATGCCGCCGCAGGGCCTTGTAGGGCTTGCCGTCCTCGAAGCTGATGAGCGTGTCCGGCCGGATCGAGGCGCGGATCTGTGCTTCGGTCGGGCGCTTCACCTGCGGCTCGACCGGCCGGTCCAGGGCGGTGATGGAGCGGTGAACCTCGGAGAGCAGGTCGGGGAGCGTTCCCGCCGGGACGCTGTTGCGCGTGACGTAGGCGCTCAGGATCTTTGCGGCGAGTTCGACGCTCGGCGATGTCGTCGGCATGGTCATCACCTCGGTTCGACGTTGTTCGGTTGTGGCTCTCGTGGCTTCCGTCGGATGCTTCGCCGCCGACGGCCGGGTCTGTGTTCGTGAGACGGTTTCGGCCCCGGCCGGAGGCGGTGAATGACCCATTATGCGCCAGATCACCGTCGCCACAACCGAGACGCGCATTTGTGACGCCGATATTTCTACTTAGGATTGAGATTTAGGGTCAATGACGAATCAACGGACGCGTCGTGGTTCCGATTGAAGTGCGGTATTGAAGACTCACCTGCCCGTCGGGGCGCGATGGAGAGCCCGAAAACATGGAGGTCCTGGTCGTCGGAGCCGGCGTCGTCGGTCTCGCCATCGGGCGGGCGCTCGGGCTGCGCGGACACGCCATCGTGGTGGCGGAAGCCGAGGAGGCCTTCGGAACCGGCGTGTCGGCCCGAAGCTCGGAGGTGATCCATGCGGGCATGTACTATCCAAGCGGCTCGGAACGCGCGCATCACTGCGTCGCGGGCTCGCATCGACTATACAACTTTTGCGCGAGTCATGGTGTCCCGCATCGCGCCTGCGGCAAGCTGATCGTCGCGTCCGACGATGCCGAGGCCGAGACCATCGCGGCGATCCGCCGGCAGGGCGAGGCCAACGGCGTGGCGGGCCTGGAGCTGCTCGACGGCGAGACGGCCCGGCGCCTGGAGCCCAATCTCACCTGCACGGTGGCGCTGCATTCGCCGCGCACCGGCATCGTGGACAGCCATGCGCTGATGCTCGCCCTGCTCGGCGAGATCGAGGATCACGGCGGCGCCCTCGCCCTGCGCACCCCGGTGGAGGGCCTGACGCAGCGGGACGGGCAATGGCAGGCCGCGTTCGGCGGTGCCGAGCCGGGGACGATGGCCTTCGACGCGGTGGTCAATGCCGCGAGCTTCGGCGCCCCGGCCCTGGCCGCCCGCACGGAGGGCTACCCGGCCGAGCGCGTCCCGAGGCTGCGCCTCGCCCGCGGCAACTACTTCGGCTGCACCGGCAGGCCGGCCTTCTCGCGGCTGATCTACCCGGCGCCGCGGATCGACGGCGGCCTCGGCATCCACCTGACCCTCGACCTCGCCGGACGCACCCGCTTCGGGCCCGACGTGGAATGGGTGGACGGGTTCGATTACCGGGTCGATCCCCGGCGCGCCGAGGCCTTCTACGGCGCGATCCGGCGGTACTGGCCCGGTCTGCCGGACGGGGCGCTGTATCCGGACTATGCGGGCCTGCGCCCCAAGCTGACGGGGCCGGGCGAGGCGGCGGCCGACTTCCGGATCGACGGCCCGGCGGAGCACGGATTGCCCGGGATCGTGCATCTGTTCGGGATCGAGAGCCCAGGGCTGACCTCCAGCCTGTCGCTCGCCGAGGCGGTGGCCGACCGTCTGGACGCCTGAGGCCTCAGAACAGCAGGTGCAGCGCCAGGGGGGCGAGGATCGCCGTCACGAAGGCGTTGAGCCCCATGGCGATGCCCGCGAAGGTCCCGGCCACCTCGCTGACCTGGAAGGCGCGCGCCGTCCCGATGCCGTGGGCCGCGAGCCCGGCCGCGAAGCCGCGGGCGCGCATGTCGCGGATGCGCAGGAGGTTCATCATCGGCGTGACCAGGATCGCCCCGATGATGCCGGTGAGGATCACCAGGATGGCCGTGAGCGTCGGATCGCCGCCCAGCGCTTCCGCGATACCCATCGCCACCCCCGACGTCACGGATTTCGGGGCCAGCGAGACGAGGACCGGCTGCGGGATGTCGAGGAGCCGCGCGAGGGCGATGACCACGGCGAGCGTGGTGGCCGAGCCGGCGGCGAGGGCCGCGAGCATCGGCGCGAGGGCGCGCAGGACCGTGGCACGCCGCTCGTAGAGGGGCATGGCCAGAACCACGGTGGCGGGTCCGAGCAGGAAGTGGACGAATTGCGCGCCCTCGAAATAGGTCCCGTAGGGCGTGCCCGTGATGGCCAGGACCGCACCGACCAGAGCCACGGTGATGAGCACGGGGTTGGCGATCGGGTGCCGGCCCGTGGCCGCGGCGATCCGGTCCGCCAGGACGTAGGCGGTCAGCGTCACCGTCAGCCACAGGAGCGGCGTCTTGGCGAGATAGACCCAGAGCGAGAAATCGCCGCCCATGCGTCAGGGCTCTCCGTCGGGTCGACGCCGTTCGACCCGGGCGGCCACGGCACGGAAGACCAGGACGGTCACCAGCAGCGACAGCGCCGTCGAGACGATCAGCACGAGGGCGAGCTTGGCGCCCTGGGCCCGGAGCAGGTCGAGGCGGCCGACGACGCCGACCCCCGCCGGAACGAACAGGAGCGACAGGTTCATCAGCAGGCCGCGCGCCGTCGTTTCGAGCGTCCCATCGGTGAGCGGCTTCGGCAGGAAGCGCGACAGGCCGAGCCCCGCGCTGTCGCGCAGCAGCAGGAACGCGAACATCAAGCCCATACCGATCACCGGCCCCGGCACCGGCACGCCCGCGCCGCGCGCCAGGACCTCGCCCAGCAGCTGGGCGAGCAGGATCAGCGCCAGACTGGCGATCATGGCGGGACGCGAGGGCTAGGCGGCCGCGACACCCTGTTGACCGCTCCGCCGGGCGGCCGAGATGGCGGCCTCGTCGAAACCGAGCAGGCGGCCGAGGCGCTCGACCAGCGCCTCCTCGAACTCGTCGACGTTGCCGTCCGCCGCCGCGACCGACCACGCCATGGTCAGCAGCTCTTCGCGCTCGGCCCGGTCGGCCTCGTGGGGGATCATCTCCACGAGGCTCGCCACGTCGCGCACCTCCGAGTCCATGGCGGCGGCCCGCTCGATCAGGGCCCGTGCCGCATCCGGCCCGTCGGCGTAATGACCCTGGACGAGGCGCGACAGGCGCTCGCTCTCGGCGGGCGCCAGAATGCCGTCGACGCGGGCGACGTGGACGAGGAGCGCCGTGGCCGCGAGATGCGTCTCGTCCACGGTCTCGGGGTTGCCGACGCCGAGAGCCTCGGCCGCGTAGGCGCGCAGGCGTGCGATCAGGGACATGGCGGCTCCGGGGGGATCGTGCACCGCAACAGTTCGGTCCCCGGCGTCGCTCCGTCAAGCACGGCGCCGCACGTGGCGCCCGACCGTGGCGAAGTTGCATCGCCGGCGCGGCCCTCAACGGCGCGCCACGGCCTCGGCCCCCGTCACCAGCGGCGCGAGAATCGACTCGGCGGCCCGGACCACGGCAGGACCGGCCTCCGCCGGTGTGCCGGCCCGGAACGGCGGCGCCGGAGCGTATTCGGCGACGAGCTGCGCGGTGCGGGCGTAGTCGGCCCCGCGCAGGCGGGCGGCGAGCGCCAGCCCGAGGTCGAGCCCCGCCGAGACCCCGGCCGCGGTGACGCGGTTGCGGTCGAACACGACGCGCTCCGCCACCGGTTCGGCGCCGAGGAGCGGCAGCACCGCGTCGCGCACGCTCCAGTGCGACGTCGCGCGGTAGCCCCGCAGGAGGCCGGCCGCCCCCAGGATCAACGATCCGGTGCAGACGCTGACGACCCAGCCGGCCCGGGCGGCGCGGTCGCGCAGGAAGGCGAGGAGCGCCGCATGGCCCATCTGGGCGGGCGTGCCGTCGCCTCCGGGCACGAACAGGACGTCGAGATCCGCCGGGCAGGTCGCGAAGCTGTGGGTCGCCACCAGGGCGAGGCCGGTATCGCTCGTGACGGGACCGGTCTCCGCACCGACGAGGTGGAGGCTGCCCGGAGCGAGGCCGGCCAGGAAGGTCTGCGGGCCCACGAGATCGAGGGCGGTCAGGCCCGGATAGAGCAGCATGGCGATCCGGACGGGGCGGTCCGCCGGGATCGGCTCCGGCGAAATCGGGTCCGGCGCGTCTGCAGAGCCGGCGGCCTGCGCCGGACGGAGCGGCCAGACCAGGGCGGCGGCGAGTGCCGCGGCGACGAGATCCCGGCGGCGAGCCTCCGGCGCGGTCACGGGCGCGCCGGGCCGGTCACAGGGACCAGGCCGCGTCGCGGTAGGCGCTGTCCCAGAACTGCCATTCCAGCCGGGTGGCCTGCGTGAAGGCCTGATGCATCCGCGCGCGCTCGGCCGCCGACGCGTCCCGCGCGGCCCGATCCGTGGCGGCGATCATGGCCGCCACCGCCTCGGCAAAGTCAGCCCCCGCATAGGTGTCGATCCAGGCGCGGTACGGGTTGCCGGGCGCGGCGCGGGCGAAGATGTCGTCGCCCACCGCCTTGTAGATCCAGAAGCAGGGCAGCAGCGCGGCACAGACCACCGCGAAGGGCTCGGCATAGGCGGTGGCGAGCAGGTAGCAGACGTAATGATCGCAGGCCGGCGTCAGGGGCGTGGCCGCGAAGGTCTCCGGGCCGATGCCGTAGTCGCGGAAGAAGCCGCCATGGAGCGCGCGCTCGACGACGATCGCTTCCTGCGCGGCCCGGGAGAACTGCACGATCGCGTCGGGATCCGGCGCCTTCGCGGCGGCGAGGCTCAGCGCCCGGCCGAAGCCGATCAGGTAGTGTGCGTCCTGCACGATGTAGTGCCGGAACCGACCCTGCGGCAGCGTGCCGGCGGCGAGCTCGGCATTGAACGGCATCGACCGGATGGTCTCGTAGGCGGCGGCGTTGCGCGCCCAGGCCTCCTGCGAGAACGAGACCGGCGCGCCCGCCTCGGCCAGTCCGAGAGACGCCACGCCCTAGCCCTGCCGCTGCGCGTGGGTGACGGCGACGTGGATCAGCTCGGCGAGGGTGCGCACGCCGAGCTTCTGGCGCATCTGCGAGCAGGCATTCGTCACGGTCTTGTAGCTCACCGACAGGTCGGCCGCGATGGCGCCGTAGGAGCGGCCCTGGGCGAGGCGCGCCAGGATCTGCTGCTCGCGGGGGGTCAGCTGCGATTCCGGCGCGCGGCGGGCGTCGGCGCGCAGCATCGCCACCTCGGTGGCCAGCCGCCGGTCGAGGTAGACCTCGCCGATACGCACCTTGGCGAAGGCCTCGAACAGCTCGGCGGAGGCGTGATCCTTGAGGACGTAGCCGAGGGCCCCCGCCTCGAGGGCGCGGGCGACGATCACCGGGTCGTTGTGCATGCTGAAGACGAGGATGCGCGTCTCGGGCGCCACCGCCCGGATGCGCCGGATCAGGCCGAGGCCGGCCATGCCGCTGCCCTGGAAGGTCAGGTCGCAGATCACCACCGGCGGACGGAGCCGGTGGAAGATCCGGTAGCCGCCGACGACGGTGGTCGCCTCCGCGATGGTCTCCACGCCGGAATCCTCCAGGACGCGTCGACAGCCCTGCAGGACGATGGGGTGATCATCGATGACGAGAACCGGCAGGCGCGTGGCGGCGGCGTCGATCTGGGATGCGATGGCGTTCATGCGCTCGGCGCGGTGCTGGTCTCGTCGCCCCGGTCAGGCGGAACGGGGATCATGATCCGGACGATCGCCCCGGGGCCGGCATTGTCAAGGGCGAAGGTGCCGCCGAGGGCCTCCACGCGCTCGCGCATCCCCGACAGACCGAGCCCGGTGCCGTGTTCCGGGGGGATTCCGGTGCCGTTGTCGCGGATGGTGAGGTCGAGCCGGCCCTCGGCCTCGGTCGCCTCGGCCTCCACCCGGGTCGCGGCGCCGTGCCGCACGGCGTTGGTGGCGCTCTCCTGCACGCAGCGGAACACCGTGAGGTCCACGAGGTCGCCGTAGCCCTTGGCCAGACCGTCGAACCGGCCCACGAAGCTGAGGCCGGGGTGGCGCTGCCCGAAGCCGCGCAGGAGCAGGTCCAGGCAGGTCGCGAGCGGCGCCTGCCCGAGCCCGTGCGGCCGCAGGCGGTTCAGAAGCTCCCGGTTGACCGTCTGGACCTGGCCGACGATGGCGCTGATCTCGGCCGCCCGGGCGGCGAGCTTCTCGCGGCTGGGCTCGGCGGAGCCGGAGGCGATACGGCCGATCGAGGCGGCGTTGGCCTCCAGGGCGAACAGGCAGGGGCCGAACTCGTCGTGCAGCTCCAGGGCTGTCCGGCGGCGCTCGTCGTCCTGGGCGGTCAGAAGCTGGCGGTTGAGGCGGCCGTTGGCGGCCCGGACCTCGCCCAGGGCCTCGGCGACCTTGTTGAACCGCTCGGCGATCACCGCCAGCTCCCGGGCACCGGGCGGCTCCAGGCGGGCCGTGTAGTCGTGATGCTCCAGCTGGGTCAGGCCGGCGCCGAGCCGCCGCAGCGGCGCGAGGATCCGGCCCAGGGCGATGTAGAGGGCGATCAGCATCGCGGCATTGATCGCCAGGGTGGTCAGCGAGAGCGCACGGGCATAGCCCCAGATCTCGTCGATCTCGTCCATCGGCTGCGTGGTGATCTGCGCCGTCCCGAGCCGACGCCCGTCGACGACGATCGGCAGGGCGTGGCGCTCGATCGGCGGCATGATCAGGTCGGCGAACCAGTGGGGTGCCTCCCGGTCCGCGCGGGTCGGCGGCAACGGCCGGCCGATCTGGTCGCCATCCGCATCGAGCACCGCGACCCGGACATGCCGAAGGACCTTGAAGCGGAGGTCGAGCGTCTGGAGCAGCGTGTCGGGGGAGGCCGTGTCGGACAGGCGGATCGTGTCGGCCACCAGCGACTCGACGGTGGCGAGGGAGGCGCGGGTCTCGACGCGCACCGCCGACCGGGCGTTCAGCACGATGACCGCGCAGGAGATCAAAGCCGCGAAGGCATCGATGAGAAGCACCACCGCGACGAGCCGCGCGCGCGTCGACCAGCCAGACCAGGGCCAAAGGCCGGGGCGGGGTCTGATCGGCGCGGCGGGCGCCGCGGCTCTCGGGGTCAGGGTCGGGCTCGTATCCACGCCGTGACGCATAGCGACCGTGCCGGCGAAGTCCATGCCGCGCCCCGCGGCCGGCCGGGCCATGGCCGCGCGGACCCCGACGCGCGCATCGGCACGGGCGGTCCGAATACCGATTCTTAAGCGGCGGCGCGTTATGTTGTGGATAGCCGGATCACGACTGGCTGGGCTGGCAATTCGGGCCGACATCATTGCGCCGTATTGCAGCTTCTCTATCGCCAACAGAGTCGAACCAGCTTCGAATCCTCGAAGAGTGGCGACCGGTCATGGGGAGCCCGGTCGCGCGCGGCGTGTATCGAGTCAGAGACCCCGGACCATGATCGATCTCAACCTCGACCCGTCCGAGACCCGGCCCGACCGGAGGCCGTCGGCCAAGCCCGGGCCGTCGCTGAACCTCAAGGTCGCGCTGTTCGGCGTAGCCGGCGCGGGCGCGCTGGTGGGCTTCGGCGTCGCCGCCTCGACGGTGATGGCCGGCCTCGCGGCGCCGACGCCGGTGCGGATCGTCGCGTCCAAGCAGGCCGCCGATTGGCCGGAACTGAAGGACGGGCTGCCCGTGATCAAGGGCTCCGTCCAGGCAGCGCCGGCGGCGGCGGTGCCCGCCAAGCCCGAGGCGCCGGCCCTGCGGATGGTCGCGCTGCCCGAGGCCTTCTCGCCCATCGTGACGCCCGCGAAGGCCCCCGCCGCCCCGCCCTCGGCCGCCTCACAGCCCGCCAAGGTCGCCGCGGCACCGGTCCCGCCGACGCAGCGCATCCCGGTCCCGACGCCCGTCATGCCGGTGGCGGCCACGCGGGAGGTCGCGCCGCTGGCGTCGACCCGCACGGCATCGCTCCAGACGCCCCGCGCGTCCGAGACGGTCCGGGCCCGCGAACTCGTTGAACCGGCCGTGCCGAATCCGGCTCCCGCGACCGAGCGGACCGAGCGCCCGGCGCCGGTCGAGCGCGCCGAGAAGGTCGAGCGCGCCCAGAAGATCGAGCGCCCCGAGAAGCCCGCCTCTAAGGCGGTGGCGACCCGCAAGGCGCCTGCGCCGGCGCGGGCGGCCGAGAAGGCCACCGGCACAGCGCCCGCGACCGTGGCTCAGGCAGAACCCGCCGAGGCGGAGGACACCGAGGTGCTCGGGATCAAGCTCCCGTCCCTCGCACCGGCCGGTCGGAAGCTGAAGGAAAGCGTCGACGCTCTCGGCAACGCCGTGAAGAACGTGTTCTGACCCGCGGCTCCGGCCCCGCGCATGGGGGCCGGACAAGTCTTCCGATCCGGCGCTCAGGCCCGTCCGGAATGGCGCCCGGCCTTATCGCTCTTCGGCCCGGTGCGATCCACCTTGCGCTGGTGCTTCCCGGCGCGCGGGCTCGCAAAACCCTTCGGACCACCCGGTCGGTCCCTGCGCTCATCCGGCCCCGCATCGCCCACCAGCGCCTCGACCTGAATATCCGGCGAGCCGTTGCGGGCGAACGCTTCGGCAAAGCGTGCCGCCGCGTTGCCCCGCACCTCGAACTTGGTCTCGCGGTCGAAGATCCGGATCGCGCCGATCTCCTGGCGCCCAATGCCGCCCCGCCGGGTCAGCATCGGCAGCAGACGGCGCGGGTCGGCGTTGTCGCGGCGGCCGAGGTTGAGGCGGAACCAGACCGCCGGCCCCATGGCGGCGATCCGCTCCGGATCCATCGGGTCGTAGGGCGGACGCTCGCCCCGGGGGGCGCGGCCCTCTCCGGGATCGCTGACCTCCTCGGGAGCCGGCAGGCGGGTGCGGTAGACGCGGGCCAGCAGGGCAGCCAGTTCCTCCGGGCTCTTGCCGGCGAGCAGCGTCTCGGCGAGCGCGACATCCTCCTCGGCGGGCGGCTCGGCGAAGAGCGGATCCGAGAGCATGCGCTCGCCGTCGAGGCGCCGGATCTCGTCGGCCGAGGGCGGCCCCGACCATTCGGGGCTCACCTTGGCAATGGCGAACATCTGCTCGGCGCGGCGTCGCCGGGAATTGGGGATGAGCAGCACCGAGGTGCCTTTGCGGCCGGCGCGACCGGTACGGCCGCTGCGGTGCTGGAGCACCTCGGCATCGTGCGGCAGGTCCGCGTGGATGACGAGGCTCAGGGACGGCAGGTCGATGCCGCGGGCGGCCACGTCGGTGGCGACGCAGACCCGGGCGCGGCCGTCGCGCAGGGCCTGGAGCGCGGCATTGCGCTCGCCCTGGCCGAGTTCGCCCGACAGCGCCACCACGGAGAAACCCCGCTCGGTCAGGCTGGCCTGGAGATGGCGGACGGCGTTGCGGGTGTTGCAGAAGACGATCGCGGTCGCGGCATCGGCCTCGCGCAGGAGGTTGAGCACGACGTGCTCGGTCTCCCGCGGCATGATCCGCACCGCCCGGTAGGCGATGTCGGCATGTCCCTTGGTTTCGCCCTTGATCGCCAGACGGAGCGCGCCGTGCTGGTAGCGTTCGGCCAGCGTCTCGATCGCCTTCGGCAGGGTCGCGGAGAACAGGTAGGTGGCCCGCTCCGGCGGCGTCGCCGAGAGGATGAACTCGATATCCTCCCGGAAGCCGAGATCGAGCATCTCGTCGGCCTCGTCGAGGACCACGGCCCGCAGGGCCGTCGGGTCGAGGTTGCGGCGCTCGAGGTGATCGCGCAGGCGCCCCGGCGTGCCCACCACGATGTGGGTGCCCTCCGCCAGCATCCGGCTTTCCCGGCGCGGGTCCATGCCGCCGACGCAGGCCGCGACGCGGCCACCGGCGGGCCCGTACAGCCAGGACAGCTCGCGCTGCACCTGCAGGGCGAGTTCCCGGGTCGGGGCGATCACGAGGGCCAGGGGCGCCGCCGGGGGCGGCAACTGGTCGGCCTCCCCGATCAGGATACTGGCCATGGCGAGGCCGTAGGCCACGGTCTTGCCGGAGCCGGTCTGGGCCGAGACGAGGAGGTCGCGGGAGCCGGCGGCGGCCTCAAGCACGGCGGCCTGGACCGGGGTCGGATCGGCATAGCCGCGGTCGCTCAGGGCCCGCGCGAGGGGGGCGGGCAGGGTCGGGAAAGGCAAGCTTCGGAAACTCTCAACGGCCGTGCCGCGCCCGGCAGCGCGCCATCGCGCGGCGGGGGAATCAGGCGCCGGACTTTATTCGGGTGCCGAGACGGTAACGCGTCGCGAGCCGCCTGACCACTCCCGCCGCAGCATGGGGCGGTTGCAGGCGCTCAATCCGGGACGCGACGGTTGCGGGGTGCTCGAACCTGCCACCGGACGACTTGCCGTGGACCGCGTCCTTGCGAGCGGTGCGAAGCCGTGACGAGGCCGGGACGAAGGGCCGACTCTGGTGCGGCGACCTGCTAAGGCACGGTCAAGTTTCGCCTGTCGCAGCCGCGACGCGCCCCGACCGGAGTATACGTTCATCATGATGGCAGCCCTGCGGGTGGCGGTAGCCTGGGCGACGGTTCTGGCCTTCGCGTGGTTCGGCAAGGACTGGCTCGGAAACCTGTCGCGGCCGCTCTTCGCCGGCGGCCTGTTCGCGTGGCTGCTCGCGGTGATCGTCTGGGCGGCCTTCGGGGTGGTGCACGAGGCCGAGGAACTGGCCCACCGTCTGGGCGAGCCCCTGGGCACCCTGGTGCTGACCCTCTCAATCGTCATCATCGAGGTGGCGCTGATCTCCGCCGTGATGCTGTCAGCCAAGGACGCGCCGACGCTGGGGCGCGATACGATGTTCGCGGTCCTGATGATCGTGCTGAACGGCGTGGTCGGGCTGGGCCTCCTGGTCGGCGGCCTGCGCCATCACCAGCAGCGCTACAACCTTCAGGGCGCCTCGGCCTTCCTGTCGGTGATCATCCCGCTCACCACCATCGCGCTGATCATCCCGAACTTCACCAGCTCCACCAGCGACGGCACCCTGACGATCCTGCAGGCGGTGACGTTCTCGGTGTTCACCCTCGCGCTCTACGGCGTGTTTCTGCTGATCCAGACCGGCCGCCACAGCGACTTCTTCATCGATGCGGAAGCCCGCGAGAGCGCCGAGGCGCCCCACGGCGCCGACTCGATCTCGGGGGGCGGCATCGCCAAGCATATCGGGCTGCTGCTCGCCAACGTCCTGCCGATCGTGATCCTCGCCAAGAGCCTCGCGGTGATCCTCGACCACGGCATCGCGGCCCTCGGCGCGCCCTCGGCGCTGGGCGGCGTGCTGATCGCCGCCATCGTCTTCACCCCGGAGGGGATCTCGGCGTTGAAGGCTGTGGCCCGCAACGAACTCCAGCGGGCGATCAATCTGTGCCTCGGCGCGGCCACCTCGACGGTGGGCCTCACCGTGCCGGCGATCCTGACCATCGGGCTGCTCACCGGCCAGACCGTGGTGCTCGGCCTCAAGCCCACCGAGATGACCCTCCTCGCCGTCACGCTGATCCTCAGCGCGCAGACCTTCTCGGGTTCGCGCACCACCGTGCTGGAGGGCGCGGTGCATCTCGTGCTGTTCTTCGTCTACCTCGTGCTGATCTTCAGCCCGTGATCCTCGCGGGGATCGGGTTCGTCACCGACGGCCTTTCCTCTGCGCACTCCGTGACGGGCTCCGTCAGGTCCTGAAGACGGGGACCCGATCGACTCCGCCCTCGCCCCGCCATGCCGGCGCGGGGCCCCGGCGCTCAGGCGCCGAAGCGCTCGGTGCGGATCAGGCCCGGCGCGACGCCCTCCGCCAGGATCAGGTCCGAGGCTGCGGCCACGAACCGGTTGGAGCCGCAGAGGAAGACCTTCCCGGGCGCCCCGATCCGCGCGAGGGCTTCGGCGACGAGGGGCGCGTCGATCCGCTTGCCGCCGGGCTCGCGCGTCGTCGCAAGATGCAGGGAGAAGTTGGGATCGGCTTCCGCGAGCCGCTCCAGCTCGGCCACCGCGATGGCCTCCGCCCGGGTGCGGGCCGAATAGATCAGCGCCGCCGGGATCTGCCGCCAGCCCTGCGCCCGCCGCCGCAGCATCGCCAGGAGCGGCACCACGCCCGACCCGCCGCCGCCCAGGAGCAGCGGCCCGCCATCGGGGCCGTCCCAGGAGAACGAGCCGCCGATCGGCCCGCGCAGCTCGACCCGGTCGCCGATTTCGGCCAAATGCGAGAACCAGCCCGAGACTTCGCCGTCCGGCAGGGCCTCGATCATCAGCTCCAGTGTGCCGCTGCCGTCCTGGGCCGAGGCGATGGAGTAGCTGCGCTGCGCCTGGTAGCCGTCCTCGGCGGTGAGGCGGACATCGACGTGCTGCCCGGCCCGGTAAGCCTCGGCGAGGCTGCAGCGCAGACGGACGCTCCTCACGTGCGGCGTGACCGGCGAGAGCGCGGTGATCTCCGCCTCGTGCCAGCGGAAGACGACGGGCTCGATCACCGACTCAATCACCGATGTAGCGCTGCTCACGCCAGGGATCCCCGTACATGTGGTAGCCGCGCAGCTCCCAGAAGCCGGCCGTGTCCACCTGGGTGAAGCGCAGGCCCTTCACCCATTTGGCACTCTTCCAGAAGTAGAGGTGCGGCACGAAAAGCCGCGCCGGGCCGCCGTGATCGGGATGGATCGGCTGGCCCTCGTAGCGCGTCGCCACCAGGGCGCGACCGCCCACGAGGTCGGCCACCGGCACGTTCGTGGTGTAGTCGTCGTGGGATTCCGCGAGCAGGAAGTTCGTCGGCGCCTCGATCCCGGCATCCGCCAGCAGGTCGTCGAAGCTGACGCCTTCCCAGGTCGTGTCGAACTTCGACCACTTGGTGACGCAGTGGATGTCGCCCTTCCAGGTGGTGCGAGGCAGCGCCTCGAATTCCGCCCAGCTCCACGCCTTGATCGGCCGCGACCCCGCGCGCAGCGTGAACGTCCAGGTGGCCAGGTCAACGGTCGGGTTGGGGCCGATCTGGAGGATCGGGAAATCCTCGGTGAGATACTGACCCGGCGGCAGGCGCGCGCCCGTTTCCGGCGGCTGCCTGCGTCCGACGAAGCCCCGTGTCACCATGCCGGTCGCCGCCCCTCTCGCTCTCCCCCCGGGTTTGGTGCGGCGGAGCACCTCGCGTCAAGCCGGCATGTGCGGCCGAACAAACGCCCCAAAGCTCGGGTGTGCTAGCAGGACTGTGCCGATCGATCGGCGCGAATCGCCTGCTTTCAGGGGGATGTCATGAAGTACCTTCTCGCGACGAGCCTGGTCGTCGGGAGCCTCGCCACCCTCGCACCGGCCGCCCAGGCCCGCGACGGGATCGGTGCCGGCGGCGCGGCCGCCCTCGGCGTGCTCGGCGGCCTGGCGGTCGGCGGCGCCATCGCGTCGGCCAACAACGGCTACTATCCGGGCCGCCCGGTCTACCGCGCCCCGCCGCCGGTCTACGTCGAGGAGGATTACGGCCCGGTCTGCCACTTCGAGCGCCGCCGGACCATCGATCCCTACGGCGACGTCTACATCCGCCGCGTCCGCGTCTGCGAATAAGCGGCTTCCGGAGTCGCCTCCGCGGCGAGCGCCGGTTTCAGGCGCTCGGCGCAGGCGATCCCGGCCAACACCAGGGCCAGGGCGAGCGCTTGCGTCGCCCCGAACGGCTCGCCGACCAGCAGGACGGCGAGGATCGCGCCGAAGATCGGCACGAGGTTGACGAACAGGCCGGCGCGATTCGGGCCGATCTGCTCGACGCCGCGCATGAAGAAGAGCTGCGCCAGAAGCGACGGCCCGAGGCCGACGAAGGCGACCATGATCCAGCCCGCGCGGTTGGGCCAGACGGCGTGTCCCGTCGCCCACTCGACGGCCAGGGGCGGCAGGGATGTGACGAACGCCGCGATGGCCATCGCGGCGAAGAACACGAGCGCCGGCACCTTCGGGCGCGTCGGCAGAACGACCGTGTAGCCCGCGTAGAGCAGGCAGGCCGCGAAGACGAGCACGTCGCCGCGGTTGAAGGCGAGGTTCGTCAGCACCGACCAATCGCCATGGGTGGCGGCGAGCCCCGCGCCGATCAGCGTCAGAACGACGCCGAGCACCTGCCCAGGCGTGACCGGCACGCGGTAGGCGAGCCGGTTCAGGACGATCACCAGGACCGGGATCGCCCCCTGGAACAGGGCGAGGTTGATCGCGCCGGTATGAACGCCGGCCGCATAGAACAGACAGTTGAAGGCCGTGTAGCCCAGGCCGCCCATCAGCAGGATGCGCAGCCAGTGGGGCCGAAGCTCCGGCCAAGCGGCCAGGAGGCGGGTGCCGGCCAAGGGCATGAGGACCAGGCAGGCGACCGCCCAGCGAAGCGTCGTGATGACCTGGGGCGAGACGTGGCCGGGCGCCCAGCGGCTGGTGACGGCGTTGCCGGCCCAGAGGAGCGCCGTGACGGTCAGCAGCAGGTAGGCGGACGCGGCCGGGGAAGCCCGGCTCGCGCCCCGGATCCTCACCGGCGGCGGAACTGGCCGCCCCGCACGGGCGGACGGGGGCCGGACGAGCGCTCGTCCTTGTGGCGGAACACGAGGCGCCCCTTCTCAAGGTCGTAGGGCGACATCTCGACCGTGACCCGGTCGCCGGCCAGCGTCTTGATGCGGTTCTTCTTCATCTTGCCGGCCGTGTAGGCCACGATCTCGTGGCCCTGGTCGAGCTGCACGCGGTAGCGCGCGTCCGGCAGGATCTCGATCACGAGACCGTCGAACTGCATCAATTCTTCTTTCGCCATGCACCTTCTCCAGTCGGACCGTCCGGCAGCAGGCGTTCCGGCAATGCGTGTTCAGCTGTCATCGAGCTCGGGAAACGCCGCAGGGCGCGGATCCGATCCGGTGGACCGCCCGCGCCAGCTCAGCAGCACCGCCCGCATGTAGTCCCCGCGGGAACCCGCCGCAAGTCACGGACGCCGAACCCGTTCCGTCATCGACACGTTTCGCCGGTTTTCATCGCCGGCTTTCAGGGCTCCGCGTCGTTGCCGGCATAGTCGAGGCGCCCATCCGCGGTCCGGCGCCAGATCCGGAGGGCGATCGGCGCTGCGGAGCGGTCGCCCCGGGCATCGAAGGCCACCGATCCGAGCAGCGTCCGCGACGGCCCCGCCCGCAGGGCCTCGGCCACCTTGCGGCCGTCGGCGATGCGGCCGGTCTTCGGATCGGCCGCCCGGGCGCGCTCGGTCGCCTGGGTCAGGAGCTCCACGGCCGCGTAGGCCCCGGCCGAGACGCTCTCGGCCTCGGGACTCCGCGGCGCCGGGCGGGCGCCGCGCGGTTCGGGCAGGCGCGGTGGATCGGGCGCCAGGGTCATCACGGTCCCGTCCCCGTCTGCGCCGGCCGCCGCGGCGAAGCTCGGGTCGAGGATGCCATCGCTCGCCACCAGGGTCGTGCCGAGGCCGGCCGCGCGCAAAGCGCGGACCAGGGTGGCGGCATCGGGCGCGAGCCCGCCGAAATACACCGCATCGAGCCGCGCCGCCCTCAGCCGGGCGACGAGGTCCGAGAGATCGCGGCTGCCCCGGGCGAAGCCGTCGAACAGCACCTCCGGCGTGCCGGCCTCCTTCAGACGCGCCGCCACCGCGTCGGCGAGGCCCCGGCCGAAGGTGGAGCGGTCGCTGAGGATCCCGACCCGGCGCCCCGCGAAGGCCTTCGCCAGGTAGGCTCCGGCCGCCCGGCCCTGCTGGGCGTCGCTCGGGCCCAGCCGGAACAGGTTCCACAGGCCCCGGCCGGTGAGCGGCCCGTAGGCCGCCGCGGGCGCCACCATGACGGCCCCGGCCTCCTCGTAGACGGGCGCCGCGGCCGCGACCGCCCCGGATTCGAGCGGCCCGACCACGAGGCGCACGCCGTCGGCGGCGAACTTCCTGGCGTTCGCGGCGGCCTGCCGGGCCTCGCCGCCGTCGTCGGCGGGGACCAGGACCCAGCGCGGGCGCCCGCCGGCGGCGCGATTGAGATCGGCCACCGCCTGCTCGGCCCCCTGCCGGAGCCCCTGGCCGAAGGCGGCGTCCGGCCCGGTCAGCGGGGCCGAAAGCCCGATCCGGACCGGAGCCTGCGCGACGGCCGGGCTAGCCGCGAGCAGACCGGCGAGGATCGGGATGAGGCGACGCATCATGGCGGCACTCTAGGGCCGTCGGAGCCCCATCCGGAAGAGCAGCGTCACCCGATCGTTGAACGGATCGGGACGCTGATGCGCGCAGAAGCGCTGGCGGGCGGGCGCGATGTGCGGAATAAGGGCGTCGGCCCGGCCCGTCGCCGGGCGTGCCGGCGCCCCTCCAAGCGTCGCCGGCCGAGACCCTCTGGGACGATTGACGATCATGACCTCGCTGTTCGCCGGCATCCAGGACGCGCCGCTCGACCCGATCATGCGCCTGTTCGAGGCCTTCAACGCCGACCCGAGCCCGAAGAAGCTCAACCTCGTCGTCGGCGTGTACACGGATGCGGACGGCAAGGTGCCGCGCCTGCGCGCCGTGCAGACCGCCGAGAAGCGCTGGATCGAGAAGGGCCTGCCGAAGACCTATCGTCCGATCGAGGGCACCAAGCCGTTCCGCGACGCGGTCCAGGAGCTGCTGTTCGGGAAGGGCGCGCCGATCCTGTCCCAGAACCGGGCGGCGACGCTCCAGAGCATCGGCGGCACCGGCGCCCTGAAGACCGGCGCGGACGTGCTGGCCAAGCTCTTCCCGAACGCCACCGTGGCGGTGAGCAACCCGAGCTGGGAGAACCACAAGGCCCTGTTCACCCAGGCCGGCTTCACCGTGGTCGACTATCCCTACTTCTCGGCCGAGACCGGCGGCGCCGACTATCCGGCCATGAAGGCCTATCTCCAGGATCTGCCGAAGGGGTCGATCGTGGTGCTGCACGCCTGCTGCCACAACCCGACCGGCGCCGATCTCAGCCTCGACGAGTGGCGCGACCTCGTGCCCCTCATGGCGGAGCGCGGCCTGATCCCGTTCCTCGACATCGCCTATCAGGGCTTCGGCAACGGCCTCGATGCCGATGCCGAGCCGGTGCGCCTCTTCGCCGAGTCGGGCCAGGAGTTCCTCGTCGCCTCCTCGTTCTCGAAGTCGTTCTCGCTCTACGGCGAGCGCGTCGGTGCGCTCACCATCGTGGCGGAGAATCCGGCCGCGAAGGCCAAGGTCGAGGCCTTCGCCAAGCGCCTCGTCCGGGCGAGCTACTCGAACCCGCACACCCACGGCGCCGCGATCGTCGAGATCGTGCTCACCGATCCGGAGCTGCGCGCCGACTGGGAGCGGGAACTCGGCGAGATGCGGGACCGGATCCGCGCCATGCGTGAGCGGATGGCCGACAGCCTGCAGCAGCGCCACCCCGAGCGCGGCTTCGACGCCATCAAGACGCAGAAGGGTATGTTCTCCTACACGGGTCTCAGCCCCGCGGAGGCCACCCGCCTGCGCGAGGAGCACGAGGTCTACGCCCTGGAGACGGGCCGGATCTGCGTGGCCGCGGTCAACACCCACAACATCGACCACGTCATCGATGCGATCGACGCGGTGGTGAAGGGCTGAACATGTGGCGGCCCTCAAGCGTGTCTGCCGGTTCAACGTCTGGATCGATCCGGCCTTCGACGAACGCCTGAGGGCCGAGCCCGATATCGACCTGCAGGTGGGCGACCTGCAGGGCCCGGAGGACAGCCTCCGGGCGCTTCTGGCGCAGGCCCACGTCTTCCACGTCTCTCCGGCGCGGAACGAGCTGCCGCTCCGCTGGCACGTGAGCGACGCCCTGCTGGCCGAATGCCCGAACCTTCTGGCGGTCTCGTCGGGCGGGGCGGGCTTCGACACGGTGGACGCCGCTGCCTGCACCCGGGCCGGCGTCGCGGTGGTCAACCAAGTGGGCGGCAATGCCCGCTCGGTGGCGGAGCTGGCGATCGGCCTGATGCTCGCCGTCTCGCGCAAGATCTGCGTCTCGGACCGCCTGCTCCGGACCGCGCGCGGCTTCACCCGCGAATCGCTCATGGGCCACGAGATCGGCGGCGCGACCCTGGGCCTGATCGGGATCGGGCATACCGGCCGGGCGGTCGCCAAGCTGGCCCGCGGCTTCGACATGCGGGTCCTCGCCCACGATCCCCTGCTCCCGGACGCCGAGATCCGGTCCCGCGGCGCAGAGCCGGTGGACCGGGCGCGGCTGTTCGCCGAGTCCGACATCGTCTCCCTGCACTGCCCCCTCGACGACACGACCCGGGGTAGCTTCGACGCCCGGGCCTTCGCGGTGATGAAGCCGGGGGCGCTGTTCATCACCACGGCCCGGGGCGGCATCCATGACGAGGCGGCGCTCGCCGCAGCGCTCACCGCCGGACACCTCGCGGGGGCGGGCCTCGATGTCTGGACGCCGGAGCCGCCGCCCCTCGATTCGGTCCTGCTGCAGCTCGACACCGTGGTGGCGACCTACCACACCGCCGGCGTCACCCACGAGGCGCGGCGCACCGTAGCGGCCTGGGGCGCGGAGCAGATCATCGGCCTGCTCCGGGGCGAGACGCCGCCGCGGCTCGTCAACCCGGAGGTCTGGCCCGCCGTGCTGGAGCGTCGGGCTCGGCTGCTCGGCGGCGCCTGACCGGGAGCCGGTGCGGGGCTGAAGGGCTTCGCCTTCGCGTCGATGTTGGACGCCGGCTCAGCCGCGGCGTCGCGCCGTCATCCCGGGTCGAAGGCGATCCCGGCGCCGCAGGGGCATGCGGGAGGCGGCGATCCGAAGCCGGGGTCCGTGCGAGATCTTCTCGCCTCGGTGGGTCTGGATCCCGGGCTCGGCGAAGCGGCCCGAGATGATGGGGCCGAATGGCTCCGATACATCCACCGCTCGCTCGTCCACACTCGAGCACCGGAAGTTCGAGGCAACAACGGAGCTGCCCAACCGTACGCCGTGCGCTCCGCCAGCCCGGCCGAACTGTCGATCCCGCCCAGATTGTAATTATTCGAAATCTAGCCTCGCAAAACCTTCCGCAATCAAGCTTGACCGTGAATGTTTCTGCACCGTATCTGACGCCATTCGAAACAGATCGGTCGACATCGTGGTACGGCGAAACTGTGCAAGATCTTGCACGCAGACATCGCGCGGCGTTTCTAGGCGCACAGCCGGAATCTCTCTCCTCCTCGCTCCAGTATTTCTTCCGACTTCCGGCTGGGCACAACCTATCGTTGACAACTCCCAGGAGGTCCAGCTCGAGGAACTCTCGGTGGCCGGGACCGGCGACGGGCCGTCCCGCATCGACGGCTACCGGGCCACGCGGGCGGTGAGCGCCACGCGGACCGACACGCCCGTGCGCGAGGTGCCCCAGACCATCGTGGCGGTGCCGCAGGAGGTGCTGGAGGACGCGGCGGCCACGCGGATCGACACGGCCCTCGACCTCGCGGGCGTCGGCCGCGGCAACAATTTCGGCGGCCTCGGCCTGACCGAATTCACGATCCGCGGTTTGGCCACCGGAGAGTATTACCGCAACGGGTTCCCGATCAACCGCGGCTACCCGAACAGCCCCGACATCGTCTCCATCGAGCGCATCGAGGTGCTGAAAGGACCGTCGGCCTTCCTGTACGGCCGCGGCGATCCCGGCGGCACCTTCAACATCGTGACCAAGCAACCCCTCGCGGCGCGCTCCCTCACGGTCGGCACGCAGTACGGCAGCTTCGGTGCCAAGCGGAGCACCTTCGACGCCACGGGGGCCCTCGACGAGAGCGGGCAGGTTCTGGCGCGCGTCACCGGCGCCGTCGAGGACAACGGCAGCTTCCGGGACTTCGTCACCAGCGACCGCTACGCCCTCGCCCCCGTCATCGCCTGGAAGCCGAACGCGGACACGACGATCACCCTGGAGGGTGACTTCATCAGCACCGCGCAGACTTTCGACCGCGGCGTCGTCCCGTTGGGGGGCAACCTGCGCGCCCTGCCGCGCAGCCGCTTCATCGGCGAGCCGGGCCTGCCCCCGGCCCATGTCGACAACGCCCTCGGCCAGCTGCGCGTCGAGCACCGGTTCGACCAGGACTGGGTGCTGAACGTCGGCGCCCAGGTGCTCGGCGGGAACCTGTCGGGCTACGGCGTCGGCGCCATCGGCCTGCTACCGGATGGCCGGACCCAGCGGCGGACGCTGGAATGGCGTGACCTGACGTGGTCCGACCTCGACCTGCAGGCGAATCTCGCGGGCAAGTTCGACACCGGCCCGTTCCGCCACACGCTCCTGCTCGGGCTGGAATACGAGCTCTATCGCTATCGCGAGGTGTTCGACCGCTCGAATGTGGCGACGAACCCGTTCCTCCTCGATCTGCTCGCGCCCCGTTACGGACAGCCGCTGCCGCCGATCACCGCGCGGGTCACGAATTTCCTGCAGAAGACGGAGAGCTATGCCGGCTTCGTGCAGGACCAGATCGACCTCACGCCCCGTCTCCACGCCCTGGTGGGCGTCAGGGTCGAGGACCTCGGGCTGGTCTCGACGAACAACCTGACCAAGGCCACCACCGGCCTGCAGGGCCTGGTGGCGACGCCGCGCTTCGGCCTGCTCTACGACCTGACCGACACGGTGGCGGTCTACGGCAACTACGCGCGCTCCTTCCGGCCCAATATCGGCACGGATCGCAGCGGCCGGCCCTTCGCGTTCGAGGCTGGCGAGGGCTACGAGGCCGGCGCGAAGGTCAGCCTCCTCGACGGCCGTCTCGATGCCACCGCCGCCCTGTTCGAGATCCGGCGCTCCAACATCCTGAGCACCGATCCGGTCGACCCGAATTTCAGCGTGGCCACCGGCACGGTCCGCAGCCGCGGCTTCGACCTGACCGCCGCCGGCTACCTGGCCCCGGGCTGGCGCGTGATCGGGACCTACACGCGGGTCGACGCCACCGTCGCCCGCGACAACACCCTGCCGGTCGGCACGCGCATCGCCAACGTGCCCGCCAACAGCCTCGCGTTCCAGACCGTCTACGAGTTCCAGAGCGGCGACCTGAAGGGGCTCGGGCTCGGCGGCGGCCTCGACTTCGTCGGCCGGCGCGCCGCGGGAACGGCGCTTTCGACCTTCAACCTGCCGCAATACACGCTGGTCAACCTGATCTCGTACTATCAGATCGCGCCGGGCGTACGGATCTACCTCAACATCGACAACGTGTTCGACGCGACGTTCTACGACCGCGCGTTCCAGAACCGCTACGCGACGCCGGGGCAGCCCCGCACGATCATCGGCGGCGTCGCCGCCCGGTTCTGAGGATCCGGCCCGAACCCTAGACCGCCGCCCGCATCCAGCCGAGCCCCGCCTCGGTGCCGGCGGCGGGGTGGTACTCGCAGCCGACGAAGCCGGAATAGCCGACCGCCTCCAGGGCGGCGAAGATCGGGTCGAAGGCGATCGTGCCGGTCCCGGGCTCGTGCCGTCCGGGATCGTCGGCGATCTGGACATGGGCGATGAGCGGCGCGTGCGCCCGGATCAGCGCCGCCGGATCGTGGCCGAGGCAGACGCAGTGATAGGCGTCGAACAGCAGCTTGACGTTGTCGCGGCCGATCGCCCGGATCGCCTCGACCGCCACCAGTGGGTCGTCGATCACGTAGTCGGCGATCGAGCCGGGGCCGATCGGCTCGACGATCACCGTCATGCCGCGCGCCGCGGCGGCGTCGGCCGCGAAGGCGAGATTGTCGAGGTAGGTGTCCCAGAGCCGCGCCCGCTCAACCCCGGCGGGCCGGACGCCCGCCATCGGGTGGACCATCCGGCAGCCGAGCTGCGCGACGTAGTCGAGGGTCGGCTCGATGGTGGAGCGGTAGTACGCGACCCGGTCGGGCAGCGCCGCGAAGCCCTTCTCGCCCTTGGCGGCGTCCCCTGCCGGGAAGCCGGTCTGGACCAGCGGCACGCCCGCCCGCTCCAGCCAGCCCGCGACCTCCCGGGCCGGCGTCGCGAACAGGTTGGGATGCTCGACGGCACGGAACCCCGCCCGGGCCGCCGCCGCGAAGCGTTCGGAGAGCGGCAGCTCCGTGAACAGGAAGCCGCAATGGCCGCTGAGACGGTCCTGGAAGGCACCGAGCTTCATGGTTCAGGCGCTCCCGCCGGTCTCGACCATCGCCCGCATCCGGTCCACCGCGGCATGGGGCGCGGTCAGGACCGGGACGTCCACGGCCTTGCGCACCGCCTCGGCCGCCCGGGAGGTGGAGAAATGCGCCAGCATGAGCGCGTCGCAATCGGCAAGCTCCGGTGCCCGCTCGGCGACCAGACGGTTGTGGGTCTCGGCGTCACCGGCGCGCAGACGCGCCATCGCGTCGTCCACCAGGATCGTCCGCAGGCTCGCCGGACGTCCGGTCTCGGCAACGAATTCCTCGAACTCGTCCGTCATCGTGCCGACCGAGGGGCCGAAGGTCGCCAGCATGCCGATGCGCTCGCCCCGGGCGATGGCGGCACGGAACATCGCCTCGTTCGGCTTGAGCACCGGCACCGGCACGGCCTCGATCAGCCGGTCGATGGCCGGCCCGAAAGCCGAGCAGGTGATCAGGATGCCGTCGGCGCCCATGTCGTGGCCGTAGCGGCCGAACCGCACGAAGCGCTCGATCATGGCCTCCGAGATCGCGGCCGGCTCCTTCGCCCGATCCAGCGAGAGACCATCGTCGAGCAGGTTGACCGTCTCGGCCTCCGGCCAGTTCTCCGCGAAGGCGGTCTGGATCGGTGCCATGGCGACCGGTGTCGCGTGCAGGAGGACGATGCGGGGAGCCATGCCGTGTCCCGGGCTGGTCGAAGCGCCGGCCCGCGGCCGGTCGTGGTGTTGTAAGCGATTTCAAATGGGTAGCAAGATAGCGCAGGTCAGGTTCCGCGACGCCCGGGCGGAGTGGTGCTGGCGCGCAGGATCAACGCGGCGTCGATCTCGGTGAGGCGCACCACCGGCTTGCCCTGGATCCGAGCGATCAGGTGGTCGCCGGCGGCGTGCCCGATCTCGGCGGAGTGGATGCGGATCGTCGTTAGCGGCGGGTCCAGGAAGGGCGCGAAGTCGGAATCGTTGTGGCCGATCACCGACAGGTCTCCGGGGATGGAGAGCCCCCGCGCCCGGGCCTCGATCATCGCCCCAAAGGCGATCTGGTCGGTGCCGCAGATGATCGCGGTCGGCGGCTCTCCGCCGGCCAGCATCTGGCGGAATCCGTCGCGGCCGCCGCCGATCCCGTAGGAGATCTCGATGTCGTGCTCCGGTGCGAGACCGAGGCCGCGGGCCGCGAGCGCCGCCGCGATGCCCGTCACCCGGGCGCCGCCGCGATCGTTGTCCTTGCGCAGGCCGGAGATCACACCGATCCGGCGATGCCCGAGATCCATCAGATAGTTGGCCGCCCTGGCCGCCGAGGCGGCGTTGTCGAAGCCCACGCAGGGGCGCTCGCGGGACAGGCTGAAGGTCTGCACCATCGGGATACCGGCGCGGGCGATCCGGGCATGGAGGTCCGGATGGTGGATGTCGCCGACCAGCATCAGCCCGTCGACGCCGCGCTCCAGCAGGAAGGTCGCCTCCCGCAGCTCGTCCTCCAGATCGTAGCCGGCATTGGCGGCGACCAGGGTGTAGCCTGCCTGGCGCAGGCGGTCCTGGAAGCTCGACAGGACACGCACGAAGGCCTCGTTCTCGATGTTGGGCACGACGGCGCCGACCGCCATGAACCGGCGCGTCGAGAGCGCCCGGGCCGCCCCGTTGGCCACGAAGCCGAGGTCCTGCGCGGCGCGCATCACGGCCTCCCGCTTGTCGGCCCGGACCCCGGCGAAGCCGTTGAGCACCCGGGAGACGGTGGCGGTGGAAACACCGGCGCGGCGGGCGACATCCCGCGCCACCGGGCCCCGGGATGGCGGGTCGAGAATGTCTCCAGGCAAAGCCCCGGTCAGCTCCCGCGTCGAAATCGTCTGCTTCCCTCAGCCAGCATCGACGGTCAGCGCGATGCGCATCGTCCCGGATCGACGGCATATCCGCATCGCGTCGATGCGTGACGCGGCCGGACCCGCAAACCGGCAGTATATTGACACCCCTCTTGCCTCCTGACTATCTGAAAGCGCTTTCAAGACAGCCGTGTATCGGGGCGGCCCGGAGGAGGATCCGATGGCGACGCTCGACCGGCCAGCGTCCGAGTTGAGAACGCCCGAGCGCGCGGCGCCAACCATCGGCGGCGCCGACGCGACGGCGGCGGGCATCGCCGCCCCGCAGGCGATCGTCACCAGCCTGAAGCGCAGCGACGCGGCCACGCCCTACCGGTTCCGCGACCTGCTGGCCCTCGACGATTTCGAGCGGCACGCACGCAAACGCCTGCCGCCGATGATCTTTCAATACGTGGCCGGCGGGGTCGAGACCGGATCGGCCCTGGCGCAGAGCCGCGGTGCCTATGCCGATTACGCCCTTCTGCCCCGGCTGATGCGGGACACCTCAGGGCGCGACACCGCCACGACGCTGTTCGGCCAGACCTACGCGGCGCCCTTCGGCATCGGTCCACTGGGTGGCGCCGCCTTCATCGCCTACCGGGGCGACCTCGTCCTGGCCGAGGCGGCGCGGCGGATGAACCTGCCGATGTGTCTGAGCGCGTCCTCGCTGATCAAGCTGGAGGACGTGTACGCCCAGAACCCGCAGGCTTGGTTCCAAGGCTACCTGCCGGGGGATCAGAACCGGATCGACCGTCTGCTCGACCGGGTCGAGGCTACCGGCTACCGGACCTTCGTGGTCACCGCCGATACGCCGACGCTGGGCAACCGGGAGCACAACACCCGCAGCGGCTTCTCCATGCCGATCAAGGTGACGCCCAAGGTGGCGTGGCAGAGCGCGACGCACCCGCGCTGGCTCCTGGGCACCGTCGCCCGGACCTTCCTCCAGCACGGGGCGCCGCATTTCGAGAACACCGAGGCGACGCGCGGACCGCCGATGATGTCGCAGGGGGCGGTGCGCAACACCATCGCCCGCGACCAGCTCTCGTGGAAGAACCTGGAGGCGATCCGCAAGCGCTGGTCCGGCAACCTGCTGGTGAAGGGGCTCCTGGCGCCGGAGGATGTCGAGATCGCCCGGTCGTGCAGCGTCGACGGCGTGATCCTCTCGACTCATGGCGGCCGCCAGCTCGACTACGCCGTCGCCCCCCTCGACGTGCTGCCGGAGATCGCCGCCCGCAAGGGCGGGCTGAAGATCATCGTCGACAGCGGCATCCGCCGGGGCACCGACGTGATGAAGGCGCTCGCGCTCGGCGCCGACTTCGTCCTGCTCGGCCGGCCCTTCATGTTCGCCGCCGCGCTGGGCGGGGTGGCGGGGGTCGAACTCGCCATGCGGATCCTCAAGGAGGAGCTCAACCGCGACATGGCGCTGATCGGCGTGAACCGCCTGTCGGAGCTGAACCCCGATTTCCTCCGCCGCATCCCGCGGCGGGGCTGAGGCAGGGGCGCCGTTGGCCATGAGCGTCGTGCAGCCGCGGGGCTCACCGCCACCCTCGCCGCTCGCATCGCCGTACCCGATTGCAGCCGACCGTCACGGCGTGCGGGACAAAACCCGACATCCGGGACACGGTCCGTTCCGAACGGGCCGCGTGACCGGACGGGCTCCGAGCGGCGCGCGGATCCCCTTTCCCGCACGGGAGAGGGGCCCTGTGCGTCGCGAGGTGAGAACAGGATCACTGCCGTGTATCGTGGCCCCGCCACCGCGCGCAGCTGTCTATCCCTATCGATCGCGCGTTCTCCCACGCCGCACCGGGGACACCGTCGGCCGAGAGCGCTCTCCGGAGCCGCATCCCATGACCACCGAGACCGTCCCGCAGAAACCCGTCCTCCTGACCGGAGCCTCGGGCGCACTCGGGCGCGTACTGACCCGCGCCCTCGGCGAACAGGGGTGGGCCCTCCGGCTTACCGACCGCGCCCCCTTCCCCGCCCCCCTGCCCGCGGGGGCGCGCTTCCAGCTTGCCGACCTGGAAGACGGGCCGGCGATCCTGCGGCTAGCCGAGGGCTGCGGCACGATCCTCCACTTTGGGGGGATCTCGGTGGAGCATCCGTTCGAGACGGTGATCGGCCCCAATATCCGCGGCCTCTACCACGTCTACGAGGCGGCCCGCCGCGAGGGCGCGCGGATGATCTTCGCCTCCTCGAACCACGCCATCGGGTTCCACCCGCGCTCCGCGGTGCTGGACGACGATTGCAGCCTGGCGCCGGACGGCTTCTACGGCCTGTCCAAGGCCTACGGCGAGCTGATGGGCGGCCTCTACCGCGACAAGCACGGGGTGGAGAGCGTCTTCCTGCGGATCGGCTCGTGCTTCCCGGAGCCCACCGACGCCAGGATGCTGGCGACCTGGCTGTCCTACGCCGACCTGACCCGGCTGATCGCCCGCGCCACCCTGGCGCCGAGCCTCGGACCGGCCGGCTCGGTGGTGATCTGGGCCGCATCCAACAACAGCCGCATGACATGGTGGCGGCGGGACGGGCGCGCCGTGATCGGCTGGACCCCGCAAGACAGCGCGGATTCCTACGCCGCGGCCCTGGAAGGCAAGACCAGCGGCGACCCGGTGGTCGAGCGCTACCAGGGCGGCGGGTTCGCGGGGATCGATTATTCACGGGCGGCGCCACCGCGGTGACGGCGCCCAGGCTTCCGGGCGACGGCACGCCCCTCCGGACGCCGCATCCTGATGAAGTCCGGGCGCGGCCATCCGATCGGTGGATCGACAGTCGCCCACGCAACCCGATGGAACACGACATGGCAGACGCGCAGACGGTGACACGGCTGAAATGCGCCCTTGTGGTGCGCGGCGCCTTCGACGCGCATGTCATCCCGGCCTGCGAGGCCGCGGGTGGCCGGACGGCGATCCACTGGGCGCCGACCACCGTGATCATGAAGGCGCTCGCCGAGGGTGAGGCGGCCGACGCGGTGGTGGTTCTGTCGGACGCCATGGACCGGCTGATCGCGGAAGGCCGCGTGGAGCCCGAGAGCCGGGTCGATGTCGTGCGCTCGCGTTACGGCATCGCCGTCAAGGCGGGCGCTCCTCATCCGGACATCACGAGCGTCGAGGCGCTGAAACGCACCCTCGTGGAGGCGCGGTCCGTGGCTTATTCCCGGGCGGGGGCCAGCGGGATCTACTTCGCCGGCCTGCTGCCGCGGCTCGGCCTCGCCGACGCGGTCAACGCCCGGGCGACCATCATCCCGCAGGGGTTCACCGCCGAGAAGCTCGTCTCCGGTGAGGCGGACATCGCGGTCCAGCAGATCAGCGAGCTGATGGTGGTGCCGGGGATCGCGGTGGTCGGCCCCTTCCCCGAGCCGGTGCAGGAGGTGACGACCTTCGCGGCCGCGATCCTGCGCGATGCGACCGACCGGGCCGGCGCCGCCCGGTTCCTGGCCGGCCTGACGACGCCGGCGGCGGCTGCGGCATACCGGGCGAGCGGGCTGGAGCCCGCCTTCTGAAACGCACGACGCGGCCGGATCCGGTCAAGCTCTTGATCGTCGTCGGCACAACCTGCCCCGGAGCGCAGGGGGGGCCGGATGAACGTCTCGCTGCCCGGGGCCATCCCGAGGCCATGGAGCCTGGAACCGAAGCGCAGCCGATACGGGCCGCGAAAGGCATGCGAGTGACTGTGCGCGCGCGACCCGGTCCGACGCGATCAGGACAGCGTCGCCGAGGCCTGCGCGGCGGGCGCCACCGCGACGGCCTGTTCGACGCGTTCCGGATGCCGGCATCCCATCCCCGAACGGCGCCTGGACAGTGGGACGTCGAGCCGCCCGTGCGCCCCCACTCACACGCGCACGGGATCGACCCTGTCGCGGACGGCGCGGCTCTCCTGATCGTCCGCATCCGGCACGGGCGGAAGGATCGGGAACGCGCCCCCGCCTGACGCCTGCGGCGACGGCTCTCTCGGCCGCGACGGGCTTCCCGGGGTTCGCGACCGCAAAAAAGTCCTTATGCTCGTGCTGTCCGGACGCCCAATCCCGTCCGACCGGATCGCCCCACTCATGCTGAAGACAGCCTTCGTTGCCGCCCGCGACCGTCAGCGGCTGTCCGAGATCGCCACGATCCTGATCGGCTTCGGCGTCACCCGCGTCGTGGACCGGCTCGGCCTGCGCTACCTGCCGCTGGTGCCGCGCCGTCAGCCCCGGGTCGACGTCACCCGCCTGTCCGAGCCCGAGCGGCTGCGCCGGGCGATCGAGGCGCTCGGGCCGACCTTCATCAAGTTCGGGCAGGTCCTGGCCAGCCGGCCGGATCTCCTGTCGCCGGCCTGGACCGAGGAACTGCAGAAGCTCCACAGCCAGGTCGTCCCGGTGACGTGGGAGCAGATCGGCCCGCAGCTCGAACTCGATCTCGGCGGCTCGCCCCTCGAGGTCTTCGCCGAGTTCGACACCAACCCCATCGCCTCAGCCTCGATCGCCCAGGTCTACCGGGCGCGGCTGCACTCCGGCGAGGACGTGATCGTCAAGGTGCTGCGACCGAACCTGCGCAAGATCATCGAGGCGGACCTGCGTCTGATGGCGCACGGCGCCCGCATCGTCGAGAACGAGTGGCCCGACATGGCCCGCTACCAGCCGCGGGAGCAGATGCGCCATTTGGCCGACGGGCTGAACGGCGAGCTCGATCTCTTGAACGAGGCCCGCAACTGCGAGCTGCTGGCCCAGATCTTCGAGGACCGCGACGACATCGTCTTCCCGAAGATCCACTGGGAATACTGCTCCGAGCGCGTGCTGGTGCAGGACTTCATCCACGGCATCCCGCCCAACGACGAGGCGGCCCTGCGCGCGGCGGGCATCGACAAGAAGCTGCTCGCCCAGAAGGGCACCGACGCGTTCCTGCAAATGGCGCTGATCGAGGGCGTGTTCCACGCCGATCCGCACCCCGGCAATATGCTGGCCCTGCCCGGCAACAAGATCGGCTTCATCGATTTCGGCATCATCGGCCGGCTGTCGCAGCGGCGGCGCTCGCAGCTGCTCGTGCTGATCGGCGCCATGCTCAAGCAGGATGCCGACGGCCTCATGGCCGTGCTCCTCGACTGGACCGGTACCAGCAACCCGGACCTGACCCGCCTCCAGGTCTCGGCCCAATCCTTCGTGGAGAGCCACTCGTCGATTCCGCTGAATCTCGGACTGGTGCTCACCGACTTCATGAACATGGCCCGCGAGAACGACCTCGCCATGCCCACCGACCTCGCCATCCTGTTCAAGGGGCTGGTGACCGCCGACGGCGTGATGCGCCACCTCGACCCGAACTTCGACCTGTTCGCCGCCGCCGGTCCCACGGTGCGCGCCAGCATGCAGACGCAGTTCTCGCTCTCGGCCCTCAAGCAGAAGGCCGAGGCTCTGGGCGTGGGTCTGTATGGTGCCGCCTCGGAGCTGCCGACCCTGATCCACCTGATGCTGGTGCGCCTCAAGCAGGGGCGCGTCACCGTCGAGATCGAGGTGAAGGGCCTCGACAAGGTCACCCGCGGCATCGAGCGCGCCGCCGCGCGGGTCGCCGTGGCCCTGGTGGTGGCGGCCTTCGCCACCCAGCTCGCGCCCCGGCTGATCGACCTCGGCACCCCCGTCTTCGTCTCGATCGGATTAATTATTTTCATCCTGGGGATCGGCTGGCTCGTGCTGCTGATGCGAAATAAGTAACCGTCTTCGCGCCTGCACTCGGCGATTAAAACCGTCTCACCTGCGACCGAATACCGTACTCGTTTGATTATCCCGCACGCCATGCTAGCGTGACACGTCCAGCGATTCGCTTGGCTGCGAGTGGCCAGACGGCACCAGAAGCGGTTCAGACCGCCAGTGCCGCTCAGGCTCCGACTTCGCGTCGCCGCGCCGCGTGATCGGGAGACCTCCGGCGGTGCGCCTTGCACGGGCGCCCCGTCGCGACGACGAGGGGGGAAGGCGGGCGATGGATGCGGACATCGTACGGCCGCGGATCGACGGGGTTGAGTGCCACGTCGAGACGCTCGAAGCGGAGAACATCCGCCTGCGCCACTTGCTCTCCCAGGCCACAACGCAGGCGGACCGGGAACGGCAGCGGAGCCGGCGACTCGGTCGGATCGTCGAAGCGGCGAGCCGTGTCGAAGCCGGGCGCCTGGCGGCCGAATGGATTGCGACGCCGCACAGGCCGACATTCCGGGGAACTTCCGGGCTCGGCTCGGCGATGGCACCACGCGCCACCGACCGGCTGCTCCCGTCGGGGTCACAGCAAGCCACAAACGATTTCCTGGAACTGCTGGACCGTGACGGGTGCCTGATCACCGCCAGCGAGGACGGCCCGGCCCTGTCCGCCGCCGCGGACGAGGCGGAGGCGATCGGCCGGCCCTGGATCGAGGCCTGGACGCGCGCCGAGGATCGGGAGGCCGTGGCCGCGGCCCTGGACCGGGCGCGGATCGGACGCCCGAGCCGGTTTCAGGCCCAGTCGGAGACCGGCGGCACGATCCGGTGGTGGGACGTGGCCGTCACGCCGATCGGTGCGGCACCGGACCGGCCCGAGCGCATCCTGGCCGTGTCACGCGATATCACCGAGTTGAAGCTGACCGAGGCGAACCAGACGCTGCTGATGCAGGAACTCGCCCATCGGATGAAGAACACGATGGCCATGGTCCAGGCCGTTGCCACGCAGACGATGCGCAACGCGCCCTCGCTGGAGGCGGCCGGCGAGGCCTTGGCCGCGCGGCTTCTGGCCCTGGCCAAGGCCCACGACGTCCTGCTGCAGGGCTCCTTCGCCCGGGCTTCACTGACGGGCCTGGTCGAGGGGGCCGTGTCCCTCCACGGGGACGGCGTGGCGGGCCGCTTCCGCATCGCCGGCCCCGATCTGACGCTCGGCCCGCGGCACGGCATGACCCTGGCGCTGATGCTGCACGAGCTCGGGACCAACGCGGCCAAGTACGGCGCGCTGTCGGTGGCCGCAGGCTGGGTCCGCATCACCTGGAACGTCGCGGAGGCGGCGGGCGGACAGACGCTCCGGTTCCGGTGGGAGGAGAGCGGCGGACCGCCCGTCACGCCTCCGACCCGGACGGGCTTCGGCACCCGGCTCATCGCCCGCAGCCTCGCCCACAGCTTCGGCGGGACCGCTCACCTGAGCTATCCCCGCGAGGGCGCGGTGCTGACCTTCGAGGCGCCCCTCGAGGCCGTGATGGCAGCCTGATCCGGACTTTGCTGCCCGGCGCTAGGCGCTGAGCCGGGTCTGCGCCCGCAGGTCCCGGAGGGCCGCGATCGTCCGGTCGCGCAGGGTTCTGAGGTCGATCAGCGATCCCGTCAGATCGTCGCCGGCCTTGGCGGATTCCTCGAGGCCGCGGCAGGCCCGGGACAGCTCGGCGCAGCCGAGCATGCCCGACATCGAGACCAGCGTATGCGCCTCGCGGCCGTAATCGTCATTGGCGCGATCCGGCCCCTCGAAGGCGGTGGTGAGACTGACGACGAACCGGTCGAGGAGGCCGACGAGCTTCTCCGCGCCGATGACGGCCGTGAGTTCATCGAGCGCGTCCCGGTCCACCAGGGAGTGCGACACCGTCCGTCTCCAATTGCGGATGCGTCGCAGCAATCAAGAAGCGCGCAACCAGGTCGTTGGCCAGAGGCCAGACTTGCACAGACATGTTTACACCGGCCTGCGTCAGCTTTTCAACAAAGCGTGACCGGTTGGCGCCCTCATCGGGACGGGTCCCGGCGCGCCGGTCGGCGCGAGGCGGCCGCCCAGTCGACTGAGAAGCGCTCCGGGCGCGGCGCAACCCACATTGGCACGACCGTGCGCCGCGCGTTGCGAATCAGTTCGGGCTCTCCTAGCCTCGGGAACTGTCGCGCTGGCATCGGGAGGGAGCTGCATGAGTGCTCTGTTTGCCGTCCTCCCCGCAGGACTTGACCGCGCCCCCGTGCGGGTCGGCTAAACGCTTCCCGCTTTCGCCCGGCCCCGCTGCCCGGCGCTCCTGAATACACGCCCGTCTCATTTCGCCGGCGCGCATCCTTCGCGATGGTGCGCCCGCGTCGCTCGGAGCCGACGCCTGCCCGCGTCGGGCACACGCATGTCTCTGTCCTCGCCCCGGCAGGCGGACGCGGTCCGTCGCGTCCTGGCCTTCGTCGTCCGCAGCTGGCACAGGCGCTGGCCCCTCGTCGCCGGTCTCACCGGCGCGATCACGCTCGCCACCCTGGCGGAAGTGTTGCTGCCGCTCTACGCGGGCCGCATGGTCGACGCCCTTTCCGGCAGCGAGCGCCGCGCGGCGCTGGAGGCAGCGTGGCCCGCCTTCCCGGCGATGACCGGGCTCGGCCTCGCCACCGCGGTGCTGCGGCACGTCGCGTGGAGCCTGGTGGTGCCGCTCTCGCTGCACACCATGAGCGACATCGTCCGCAACGGCTTCGGCCGGGTCCAGCGCTTCTCCCCGGAGTGGCACGCCAACACCTTCTCGGGCTCCACGGTCCGGAAGATCTCCCGCGGCATGTGGGCGATCGACGGACAGGACGTGGCGTCGGCGAGCCAAGCGAGCCTGCGGGCTCAGGTCGCCATCGTGCCCCAGGAACCGGTGCTGTTCCACCGCTCCCTGGCCGAGAACATCGCCCATGCCCGCGCCGGCGCCTCGGCGCAGGAGATCGAGCGGGCGGCGCATCTCGCGAACGCGCACGCCTTCATCGGGCGGCTGCCCAAGGGCTACGCCACGCTGGTCGGCGAGCGCGGGGTCAAGCTCTCGGTCGGCGAGCGCCAGCGCGTGGCGCTCGCCCGCGCCTTCCTGGCTGATATGCCGATCCTGATCCTCGACGAGGCGACCTCGAGTTTGGATTCGGAATCCGGGGCGCTGGTGCAGGAGGCCATGATCCGACTGATGCGCGGGCGCACCGCCATCGTCATCGCCCATCGGCTGTCGACGGTGCGGGCCCTCGACCGCATCCTCGTCTTCGACCGCGGCCGCATCGTCGAGGACGGCCCCCACGCCACCCTGAAGCGTCGCCCGAACGGGGCGTATCGGGCCCCGTTCGAGCGGCAATCCGTTCTGGCGGAGGGCGTGTGAGGATCCTGTTCGTCTGCGGCCGGGCGCGCGCCCGCAGCCCGACTGCAGAGCAGATCTTCGCGCGCGTCCCTGGGATCGAGACGGCCAGCGCCGGCGTGTCGCCCGACGCCGACGAGCCGGTGGACGTCGACCATCTTGCCTGGGCCGAGATCGTCGTCGTCATGGAGCCCGCGCACCGGCGCAAGCTGATGCGGCGCTTCGGGGCACATCTGCGCGGGGTCCGCCTCGTCTGCCTCGATGTCCCCGACGCCTACGCGTTCATGGCGCCCGCGTTGGTCCGCCTGCTGGAAGCGCGCGCGGCCCGCTTCCTGCCGCGCTGAGCGCGCGCCGCGGAGGAACCCGCGACGCCGCCGAGGGATCGCCATCGCCGTCCGATGTCCGATGCCGGCAGCCGCATTGCCGTTTTTTAATCTTGCGGACATGCCACCAAATCATCGCCGGTCTATTATCTGAACACGGAATGAATAAGGCCAATGCAGATGAAGGCCTTGTCTCCGGTAATAGAGGGATATTTCATTATGTCCTACCATAAATCCATGGTTGCGGCCCTCGTGCTCACCACAATCGTCGGCGGAACGGCCTACGCGGCGGAGCAGGCGGCCCAGCACAACGGCACGCAGGTCAGCGCGAGCCAGACCGCGATCGACAAGGATGTCGGCAAGCTCTCGAAGGACGGCGCGCAGGGCTTCAGGGATCTCCAGCTTACCCGCCTCGCGATCTTCGAGGCCAATCCCGGCCAAGCCAAGGACATGATCGCCAAGGCTCAGGCGGCCTTCGCGAAGGCCAAGTCCGACGACGCGGTGTTCACCAAGGCCGAGGCCGAGCTCAAGTCGCCGGCCGACATGGCCGCTCACAAGGCGACCGCGCCGGGGGACAAGGCCGGAGCCAAGCCGGCTTCCAAGGAGCAGGTCGCCTGGGTGCCTGTCGACGCGCAGCTGACCTTGGGCGACGATTTCGTGGCCACGCCCACCAAGGCCTCGGCGGTGACCGAGGCGAACAAGAACCTCGCACAGGGTGACCAGAAAGGCGCCTTGGAGAAGCTCAAGCTCGCCCATGTCGACGTCAATTTCACGATGGCAGTCCTGCCGCTGAACACGACCATCGCAAATGTCGACCAGGCGGCGGCGCTGATCGGACAGGGCAAGTATTACGAAGCGAATGCGGCTCTGAAGACAGCCCAGGACAACATGCGCTTCGACGTCATCGATGCGGTCGCGGTGCCCCAGAAGGCGACCGCCGCCGCGGCCGACAAGGGCGTGCCGCAGGCCACCGGCACGACCGCGGGTGCCAAGACCGGCCAGTGACCGACCGCTGAGGACGGCCGCGCCCGATGGATCTCAGGCGCGGCCCGGTCGGCACGAACACGGGAGGGTCGCGTGCGGCGATTCTGGATCTCGGCCGTCCTGGGACTCGAACTGCTCCTCGGCGGAACCCTGACGGCGTACGCGCGGGCGTCGGGGGTTCCGGACTTCAATATCCGGGCGATCTGCGCGCCGGAGCACCGGGCGGGATCCAGCGCCGTCGATCGGGCAAGCTACCGGGGTTGCCTGTCCGACGAGGCTGCCGCGCGGCGCACCCTGATCAGGCGCTGGGCCACGTTCGACGTGGCGGAGCGCCGGACCTGTGCGGCGGAGAGCCAGATCGGCGGCGCCCCATCCTACGTGGCGATGCTGACCTGCCTGCAGCTCGGAAGCGACGCGCTGCCGGTCAACCCGTCGGGTCCGCCCTGAGACGACGGCATCCGCGCGACGCCCGCCTGCACGCGCCAGGTCGACGCCGCTACGGACGCCGCAACGGATCGCACGTCCGTGATCCACGCATGAGGAACCAGCGACATCTCCAAGACGTCCTGCACTATCTATTGAATGGAGGAGGCATCATGTTCAAGACTACGGCTCGCGCTGCTCTTTGCCTGGCTTGCGTCTGGTCCATCACGCCCGCTCTAGCGGCCCCGAAGGAGATGCCCCAGGGCAAGCGTGATGAGATGTCGATGAAGGACACCAAGCACGAGGTGGCGATGCAGCGGAAGGAGAATAAGGAAGCCAACAAGAACGTCGACAGCCTGATCACGAACCGCAAGTGAGCGGTCGCGTTCCCGTCGACGACTGACTGTCTTGCTACCGAGAGGAACACCGGACGCGGTGCTCCTCTCCCGGCGGTCCCGGGCCTGGCTCGGGACGGCTCGCGCGCGGGGCACTCGGCATCGCGGCCCGCGTGCGGTCTTCGAGTGGTCACCGGGCCGGGCCTTGGCTTAGGGATGGGTCCGGGCGCGCACGGCGCCGCCGCAGGAGCCAGCGCCATGCCCGGTCGGACTTCGTCGTGACGGCCTACAGCCTGCGCGCCCGGCTGCTCGCGCTCTGGGTCCTGCTGCTCGCCTCCGCGGCTGCGACCGCCTACCTGATGTTCGGCGTGTACAATCAATCGACCGGCGTCCAGGTGGCGCAGGCCGATCTCGCGGTCGGGCGCGCCTGCCGCGAGATCATCGACCGCTACGCCGCCCTGGTCCGCGCCCGCGGCCGCGGAATCACAGAGGGCGACCGCGTCGGCACCGTGTCCGCCGCGCTGGCGCGCTTCCCCGGCATCGAGGGCGGGATCTGGAGCGCCTCGGGCAAGTCCGTGGCCTACGCCTATCCGACCTACGAGGGGACCGGACCGAAGACCGACCTTCCGGCGGCCGAGCACGACGCCATCGCGGCATTGAACGCCCAGGCCCTGCGCGTCGACCACGCGGTCTCGGACCGCCGGCCGAGCCGGACCCAGGTGCTGATGCTTCAGGCCTGCCCTCTTCACGGGCCGGAGGCCGGCCTCACGGCGTGGGCGATGGCGCGGGCGCATGTCAACGACGGCCCGACCTACACGCGCTTCCTCGCCGGGCTCGGCTTCCTGGCCGCGACCGTGCTCGGATCGGCGGCTTTCCTGGGCTGGTTCCTGTACGGCTTCTCCGGGCGGATCGCCCGCCTGGAAGCGGCACTCGCAGCGCCGCGCCCGGACGGCGAGGATCTGCCGCATCTCGACCGCACCGGCGAGCGGGAGCTCGACCGGCTGGTGGACGCCCTCAACGCCGCAGGCGGTCGGCTGCGGGAGGCGCAGTCCCGCATCGTGGCGACCGAGCGCTTGGCCGCGGTCGGCCGGCTGGCGGCGAGCATCGCCCATGAGATCCGCAATCCCATCGCGGCGATGCGGCTGAAGGCCGAGAACGCCCTGGTCAGCGGCGATCCGCACCGCGCCGCCTCCGCCCTCGAGACGGTGCTCGGCCAGATCGCCCGGGTCGACACTTTGCTGCGCGACCTCCTCAACCTGACGCAGGCGCGGGCGCTCAACCGGACTCCCACGCCGGTGGCGCCCCTCCTGGCGGAATGCGCGCATCTGCACGAGGATCTGGCGCACGCGCGCTCCGTTCGGATCGCGATCGCCGCCGACGGACTGCCCGCCACGGACCATCCGCATCTCGACCGGGCGCAGATCGCCCGGGCCCTCGACAACCTGCTGCTGAACGCCCTGCAGCACGCGCCGCCGGGCGGCCGGATCCGCCTCGGGGCCGAACGCGTCACGGCCGACGGCGCCTTGCAGCTGCGCCTCAGCGTCGCCGATACCGGCGCCGGCATCGATCCGGCGATTCGCGCCAGCCTGTTCGAGCCCTTCGTCACCAGCCGGCCCGACGGCACCGGCCTCGGCCTCGCGATCGTCCGCGAGATCGCCCTGGCGCATCGCGGCGAGGCCAGGCTGGTCGCGGACGCCCCCGAGACCACCTTTGTCCTGGATCTGCCATGGCAACCATCCTGATCGTCGACGACGATAGAGCCCTGCGCGACGGGCTCGCCGAGACGGTGACCGATCTCGGACATACACCGGTCCCGGTCGCGTCCGGCTCGGAGGCGCTGGCGCGGCTGCACGAGGGGCCGGTGGCGGCGGTGCTCCTCGACCTGCGCATGCCCGGCGACCTCGACGGCATGGCCACGCTGGAGCGGATCCGTGCCCTGCCGGAGCCCCCACCCGTGACGGTGCTGACCGCCTTCGCGAGCCCGGCCAACACCATCGAGGCGATGCGCCTCGGCGCGCACGACCACCTCACCAAGCCGATCGGCCGCGCGGACCTCGCCGCGGTGCTCGACGCGATGCTGCGCGAGGCCCGGTTCGATCCGGGCAGCGCCGCCCCGCCGCCGGAGCATCCGGTTCTGATCGGATCGAGCGCGGGCATGCGGAAGATCCAGAAGACCATCGGCCTCGTCGCCGACAGCGCGTCGACGATCCTGATCCAGGGCGAGACCGGAACCGGCAAGGAAGAGGTCGCCCGGGCCCTGCACGCCTTCTCGCGGCGCCGCGCGCGGCCGTTCATCCCGGTGAACTGCGCGGCGATCCCGGCCGATGCCCTGGAGAGCGCGCTGTTCGGCCATGTCCGGGGGGCCTTCGCGGGCGCGATCGCGGACCGCGCCGGCGCCTTCCACGAGGCTGAGGGCGGCACCCTGTTCCTGGACGAGATCGGCGACATGCCGGCGGCGATGCAGGCCAAGATCCTGCGGGTGATCCAGGATTGCGTCGTGACCCCGCTGGGGGGCCGGTCCACCCGGGTCGATGTCCGCCTCGTGGCGGCGACGCATCGCGACCTGCCGCAGCTGGTCGCCGAGGGTCGGTTCCGGGCCGACCTGTTCTACCGGCTGAACGTCGTACCGATCACCCTGCCGCCCCTGCGTGAGCGCCTCGCCGACATCGTGCCCCTGGCCGAGCATTTCCTCGTGCCCTCGGGCAAGCGCCTCAGCGGCGGAGCCGCCTCGCGCCTGCTGGCCTACGAATGGCCCGGCAACGTCCGGGAGTTGCGCAACGTCGTGGAGCGGGCGGCCATGCTGGTGCGCGGTGGCGCCATCGCGGCCGAGGCGATCGACGTGCCGGCGATGCGGACCGACCGGCGTGGCGGCGATACGGCGGACAGCTGGCTGGCCGGGGATCTGCCCGGCGCCGTCGCCCGCCTGGAGCGGACCATGATCGCCGCCGCGCTCCGCGAGGCCGACGGCAACCGCGCCCGCGCCGCCCGCCGACTCGGCATCCAGCGGCAGCTCCTCTACGCCAAGATCGAGCGCTATGGCCTCGCTGCGCCAGGGGCTGATCTGTCGGAAGAGACGACAGAAGCTGTCGGGAATCCGGACGCTGCGCGGGACATCGACCCGAGCTGACGCCTCTGGGACCGGAGAAGCGTTCACATCCGGCGTGAGGACTGCCGCGGCCGGGAACCGTTGGCACGCGCGGGCGTCGAGCCCCGCATGCGACGGCGCGGCCCGGATCGGGACCGGGCCATTCGTCGATCGGGGGATCGCGGCGGGATGGACAGGATCGAGACAGGCGCGGGCGCGCGCGGCAGCCGGACCACCTCCGCGAAGGCTTTGCGCGGCCTCGACGCGCTCAACTTTTTCCTCGCGGACGTGCGTGACGGCCTCGGCCCCTACCTCGCCATCTACCTGATCGCCGTGCGCGGTCCCGACCAGGGCTGGAACGAGGCCACCACCGGCCTCGTGATGACCATTGCGGGGATCCTTGGCCTCGTAGCGCAGACGCCGGCCGGGGCGCTGATCGACGCCACCAACCACAAGCGCGCGGTGGTGATCGGCGGTGCCATCGCGGTGACGGCGAGCTGCCTCGTCCTGCCGTTCATCACCAACTTCTACCTCGTCACCGCCACCCAATCGATCGCCCACGTCGCCGGCACGATCTTCCCTCCGGCGCTCGCCGCGATCACCCTCGGCCTCGTCGGCCCGAAAATGTTCGCCAAGCGGATCGGCCGCAACGAAGGCTTCAACCATGCCGGCAACGCGGTCTCCGCGGCGCTGGCGGGCGGACTGGCCTATTTCTTCGGGCCCGTGGTCGTGTTCTGGCTGATGGGCATCCTGGCGGCGCTCTCGATCGGCGCCATGCTGATGGTGCCGGCCGACGCCATCGACAACGACCTCGCCCGGGGCATGACCGAGGAGGAGGAGCAGGCGCAGGAGAAGCCCTCGGGCCTCGCCGCCCTGCTGCAGAACCGGGCGCTGCTCCTGTTCGCGGTGCTCTGCGCGATCTTCCACCTCGCCAACGCGGCGATGCTGACCTCCGTAGGCCAGTTGCTGACGCACCTGTCGGGCAAGGACCACGCGACCTCGCTAATCGCGGTCTGCATCGTGGCGGCGCAATGCGTGATGGTGCCGGTGGCGATCTTCGTGGGCGCCAAGGCCGACGTGATCGGCCGCAAGCCGATCTTCCTGACCGCTTTCGGGATCCTGGCGCTGCGCGGCGTCCTCTACACCCTGTCGGACAACCCGTTCTGGCTGGTGGGCGTGCAGCTCCTCGACGGGATCGGCGCCGGCGTCTACGGCGCGCTGTTCCCGATCGTGGTGGCCGACCTGACCCGCGGCGGCGGCCGGTTCAACGCGGCCCAGGGCGCCGTGGCCACGGCGCAGGGAATTGGCGCCTCGTTGAGTGCAACGCTCGCCGGCGTCATCATCGTGTCCGCCGGCTATTCCACCGCCTTCCTGGCGCTGGCGGCCATCGCGGCGCTCGGCTTCGTCCTGTACTTCGCACTGATGCCCGAGACCCGTGGCGCGGTGCGCGCGGGCAGCGAGCCCGAGAGCGGCGGGGGCAGGACGCCGGCTGTGCCGGCGCGCGCCTGAACACGGCGCTTCGACCCCAAAGCCATGACGGCTTCTGCCGTCCGTGCCGATGCGTGGCGCCGCAGGCGAAGCCGAAAGCGGCGCCGCTCCTGTCGGCCGGGCCTTACGACACCGCGGCCAGCTCCGGCGCAGCCGTCGCCGTAGCCGGAGCCAAGTCGGTCGCCTCCGGCGGGGCCTTCCGCGAGACGTAGTAGATGTCGACGGCGCGCCAGAAGGCCCCCTGCTCCTCCACAGAGCGGCGGGCGAGGGACGCCTCAAGGATCGACATCGCGGCCCGTGCGGGCTCGCTCCGCTCGAGTTCCTCGAGCAGGCCGGCGAGATTCAGCATGGGGCTTACCTCCGAGCGGACAACAACCTCAATTAACGCCCGAGCGGGCGTAACGATCCGCCGCGCCCTGCCTGTCCGGGCCCTGCATGATCCTTGCCTCGGACCGAGGCGCGGCTACCATCCCCGCGTCGAGTCCGACTCGTCCTCCCGTCCACCATCGAGGATTTCCGATGTTCTCCTGCCGAAGCGGTGCGGCCCTACCCCTGCGCGGAGCGATCTTCGCCCTGGCCCTGGCCGGCGGATTTGGGGCGGCTCCCCTCGGCGCCCGCGAGATGCCCGAGTCCGGCACCGCCGCAGCGGTGAAGAAGCCGAACGTCGTGATCCTCGCCACCGGCGGCACGATCGCCGGCGCCGGCGCCGATGCCGCCAACAGCGCCACGTACACGGCCGCGAAGGTGCCGGTCGACAAGCTGATCGCGGCCGTGCCTCAAGTGAACACCATCGCCAATGTCCGCGGCGAGCAGGTCTTCCAGATCGCCTCCGAGAGCTTCACCGACGCCCAGCTCGTCCAGCTCGGCAAGCGCGTGTCCCAGCTTCTGAAGCAGGATGACGTCGACGGCGTCGTCGTCACCCACGGGACCGACACCCTGGAGGAGACCGCGTTCTTCCTCGATCTCGTGGTGAAGAGCGACAAGCCGATCGTGGTGGTCGGCTCGATGCGGCCGGGCACGGCGATCTCGGCGGACGGTGCCCTCAACCTGCTCGACGCCGTCACGGTCGCCGCCAGCAAGGAGGCGATCGGCCAGGGCGTCACCGTGACGATGAACGACTACATCCAGTCCGGCCGCGACGTGAACAAGCGGACCAACATCGTGCCCAGCGCCTTCTACAGCCAATGGGGCCCGCTCGGCATGGTCGTCGAGGGCAAGACCTACTTCTTCCGCTCGCTCACGAAGCGGCACAACATGAGCTCCGAATTCGACATCGACCAGATCGACAGCCTGCCGCTGGTCGGCATCGTCTACGGCTCGGGCAACATGATCCCGGGCGTTTACGATGCCGAGGTCCAGGCGGGCGCCAAGGCGATCATCAACGCCGGCACCGGCAACGGCTCGGTCCCCGGCTACCTCGTCGACAAGCTCAAGGACATCCGCTCCAAGGGGACGCTCGTGATCCGTTCCTCACGGGTGCCGGACGGATTCGTCCTGCGCAACGCCGAGCAGCCCGACGACAAGTACGACTGGGTGGTCGCCCACGACCTGAACCCCGCCAAGGCCAAGGTCCTGGCGGCCGTGGCGCTTACCAAGACGACCGACACCAAGGAGTTGCAGCGCATCTTCTGGGAGTATTGAGGGTCGGCGACGGACGCGTGCCGCCCGGGTCGCAGGCGCGGATTCCGGCGCCGCTGCAACCCGGGCGGTCCCATCAGCCGCGCCTCATTCTGAGGTGCGGCGACGTCGCCTCGCAGGAGCGCTCCGGCGAGCCGCCCGATGCCTGGAGCGCCCCGGCGCCTCAGGATGAGGCCGTGAATCGGACGCCGGCTCGCGAAATGGCCGGGCGCGCCCGCGCGCCGCCCGGGTTACATCCCGCGGTGCACTCCTTAGATACCAGCCACCGACGCGGCCGCCGGACCGAGCCCGAATCACGGCCTCAGCCCCGCGCCCGTCGGCACCGAGCCTGGAGGAACGAGAATGACCGAGCTTCATCCCGAGGTCGCGGCGGTCACCGAGCGCGTCGTGGCGCGCTCCCGCGAGACCCGGCGCGCCTATCTCGACCTGATCGCCCGTGAGCGCGAGTCGGGGGTCCGGCGCGGCAAGCTCGCCTGCGGCAACCTCGCCCACGGCTTCGCGGCCTCCGGCGAGGACAAGGCTGCGATCCGCGACGAACGGACGGTGATGAATATCGGCATCGTCACCGCCTACAACGACATGCTCTCGGCTCATCAGCCCTACGGGCGCTATCCGGACCAGATCAAGCTGTTCGCCCGGGAGCGCGGGGCCACCGCGCAGGTGGCGGGCGGGACGCCGGCCATGTGCGATGGCGTCACCCAGGGGCAGACCGGCATGGAGCTGTCGCTGTTCTCCCGGGACACGATCGCCCTGTCCACCGCGGTGGCCCTGAGCCACGGCATGTTCGACGGCGCGGCGCTGCTGGGCATCTGCGACAAGATCGTGCCGGGCCTGCTGATCGGCGCGCTGCGCTTCGGCCACCTGCCGACGATCCTGATCCCGGCCGGGCCCATGCCCTCCGGCCTCGCCAACAAGGAGAAGCAGCGGATCCGCCAGCTCTACGCCGAGGGCAAGGTCGGCCGCGCGGAACTGCTCGAATCCGAGTCGGCCTCCTACCACGGCGCCGGAACCTGCACGTTCTACGGCACCGCCAACTCGAACCAGATGATGATGGACATGATGGGCCTGCACATGCCCGGCGCGTCCTTCATCAATCCCGGCACCAAGCTGCGCCAGGCCGTGACCCGGGCGGCGATCCACCGGCTCACCGAGATCGGCGCCGCCGGCAACGATTACCGGCCGCTCGGCCTGTGCGTCGACGAGAAGGCGATCGTGAACGCCGCGGTCGGCCTGCTCGCCACCGGCGGCTCGACCAACCACGCGATCCATCTGCCGGCCATCGCCCGCGCCGCCGGCATCGTGATCGACTGGGCGGATATCGATCGCCTCTCCAGCGCGGTTCCGCTGATCGCCCGCGTCTATCCGAACGGCTCCGGCGACGTGAACCACTTCCACGCGGCCGGCGGCATGAGCTTCGTCATGGCCGCGCTGCTGGATGCCGGCCTGCTGCACGACGACATCCTCACCGTGGCGGGCCAGTCGCTGCGCGACCACGCCCGCGACCCGAAGCTCGCCGGCGAGGAGTTGGTCTTCGAGGACGCCGTGCCGGAGAGCCTCGACGACGCGATGCTCCGCCGGCCCGCGAACCCGTTCCAGCCGGATGGCGGCATGCGGCTGGTGAAGGGCAATCTCGGCCGGGCGACCTTCAAGACCAGCGCCGTGGAGGAGCACCGTCGGACGATCGAGGCACCGGCCCGGGTCTTTTCGGACCAGGACGATGTGCTCAAAGCCTTCAAGGCCGGCGAGCTGGAGCGGGACGTCGTGGTGGTTGTCCGCTTCCAGGGCCCGAAGGCCAACGGCATGCCGGAGCTGCACAAGCTCACCCCGCCGCTGGGCGTGCTGCAGGACCGCGGCCACAAGGTCGCGCTGGTGACCGACGGGCGCATGTCGGGGGCTTCGGGCAAGGTTCCGGCCGCGATCCACCTGAGCCCCGAGGCGCTGGGCGGCGGTCCGATCGGGCGGATCCGCGACGGCGACATCGTCCGCCTGAGCGCGGCGGACGGGCTGCTGGAGGTGCTGGTCGACGAGGCAGAGCTGGCCGCCCGGCCGGAGGCCGAGGCTCCGGAGCCGGCGCAGGGCACCGGTCGGGAATTGTTCGCGTTCATGCGCCAGGGGGCCGATACGGCGGAGCGGGGCGCCTCGGCGATGCTCGCCGCCGCCGGTCTCTGAGTTCATAGAGGAGGTGCCGACCATGAATGATCTGACCAGCATCGACGCGCTGATGCGCTCCGTGCCCGTCATTCCGGTCCTGGTGATCGACGACGTGGCTCAGGCCCGGCCCATCGCCGAAGCCCTGGTGAAGGGCGGCCTGACCGCCCTGGAGGTCACCCTGCGCACTCCGGCCGCCCTCGATATCATCCGGGAGATGACCCGGGTCGAGGGCGCGGTTGTGGGCGCCGGGACGGTGCTCAACCCCCGCGGCCTGGAGAACGCCCTGAGGGCGGGGGCGGAGTTCATCGTCTCGCCGGGGCTCACCGACCCGCTGACCGACGCCGCCAAGGCCAACGGCGTCCCCTATCTGCCGGGCGTCGCCACGGCGGCCGACATCATGCGCGGGCTCGATCACGGGCTCGACCGGTTCAAGTTCTTCCCGGCCGAGGCCGCGGGCGGGATCAAGGCGCTGAAGGCGCACGCGGCGGTGTTCGGCGCGGTGCGGTTCTGCCCGACGGGTGGGATCACCGAGGCGACCGCCCCCGACTGGCTGGCGCTCCCGTCCGTGCTCTGCGTCGGCGGCAGCTGGGTGGTGAAGCCCGGCACGCCCGATCCGGCGGCGATCGAGCAGGCAGCCCGGGCCGCTGCGGGGCTGCGGACAGGAGCTCACCGCTAAATCGCCGCATCCGAAGGGCGACCCTCCTCCCTCGCGGGGGAGGGAGAGCCGCGGCGTCTCCGGCGTCTCCTGCCGATCCCGATAGATGTCGCCGCCAGCCGGTGCGGCGGATGAAGATCGTGCGTGTCCCGGAGACGCTGGCGTCCGGCGGCGACGTTTAGGCTCGCAGCCCTCTGCCGCCGAAGGCGCGCTGCGGCGCCGCCCGCTACTCCGCCGGCAACGCCTCCCGCCGCGCCCGCGGCACGAACACACCGCCCTCCGGCTCCAGCGTGATGCGCCGCTCGTGGAACGCGTCCAGCGTCGAGCGGTGGCCGATCGACACGATCGTCGTCCCGGGCAGGCGCTCGCGCAGCATCCGGTAGAGGGCCGCCTCGGAGGGTTCGTCGAGCGAGGCCGTCGCCTCGTCGAGGAACAGCCATTCCGGCTTGGACAGAAGCGCACGGGCGATGGCCAGCCGCTGCTGCTCGCCCCCCGACAGCCGCCGCTCCCAGGTGTCGGTCTGGTCGAGGTGGTCGACCAAGTGCGGCAGCTGGGCGGCCGTCAGCGCATCCTTGATCGCCGCGTCCGAGAACTGATCGGTCGTGTTCGGGTAGACCACGGCGCCACGCAGTGTCCCCTGGGGGATGTAAGGCCGCTGCGGCAGCACCAGCGCCGACTGCCCGGCGGGCACGTCGACCCGGCCCTTGCCGAACGGCCAGATCCCAGCGATCGCGCGGAACAGGGTCGACTTGCCCGAGCCGGAGGGACCCGTGACCAGGGTCGCGCCGCCCCGCGGCAGGGTCAGCGTGTCGGCGGTCACGATCGGGCGCCCGTCCGGCAGGGCGAGGACGAGTCCGCGCGCGGTGACGTCGCCCGTGCTCTCGTTGCCCTGGATCAAGCCGTAGCCTGCGGCCTCGAGGGCCTCGGCCTTGGTCATGGCCCGGCGGAAGGATCCGAGACGGTTGGTGTTGGCCTTGTAGGCCGCCAGCGTCGTGTAGGAATCCACGAAGAACGACAGCGAACTCTGCACCTGGCTGAAGGCCTGCGAGGTCTGCTGGAGGGCACCCAGCGTGATCTTCTTGGCGAAGAAGGACGGGGCCGCCAGCACCATCGGGAAGATCACGCTCGCCTGCCGGTAGCTGAACGTGAAGGCGATCAGCTTGATGCGGCGGAAGATGATCCCGACGTAGTTGTCGATGACGCTGTGGAACAGCGTCGAGAGCCGCGAGGCCTCCGCCCGCTCGCCGCGCAGCAGGGCGATCTGCTCGGAGTAGATGCGGTTGCGGGCCAGCGCGAAGCGGAAATCGGCCTCGACCCGCTCCTGCCGGAAGTCGAGCCCGATGAGCGGCCGGCCGATGAGGTGGGTGAGCCACGTGCCGACCACCGCGTAGGCGATCACCAGCCAGACCAGGAAGCCCGGGATCACCGTGTCGGTGAACGGCACCACGAAGTCCCGCGACAGGGTCCAGAGGATCACGATGAATGAGACGAGCTGCGCGGCCTGGCTCAGCAACCGGATCGACAGCGTCGTGGTCTGCACGATGAAGCTGTTGACGTCGGCCTGGATGCGCTGATCCGGGTTGTCGGCCTCCTCGTCGGTGAACGGGATCCGGTAATGGGTGCCGTTGCCGAGCCAGCGCTCGTACAGGCTGTGCGTCAGCCACGTGCGCCAGCGGATCAGCAGCGAGGAATCCACGAACAGGTCGAACATGCCGATGGCGATGTTCAGCGTGGCCAGCGGCACGAACACCCAGAGCAGCTGATACCAGAAGGCGTTCGCGTCGTATTCCTGAAGCGAGTTGTAGATGTCGCGGTAGAAGAAGTTGAACCGCAACGTCAGCGCAACGTCGGCGAAGTTCACGAAGATCGACAGGGCCACGAGGTTGCGGCCGATCCGGCCCTCCGTGGTGCCGAACCACCGGAACAGGCCGATCTCCTTGGTGGGCTTGTCGCGGTTGGCGAAATACGGGTCGGCGATGTTGGTGATCGCCCGGATCGGCTCGAGATGCGAGATGCCGAGCACGATGGCGGCGAAGACCACCGCACCGGTGGCGGCGAAGGCGGGCGGCAGAAGCGCCGCGATCACCGGCGGCAGCAGGCCCATGGCGGCGATCGTCTTCGATCCGGCCAGCAGCAGGTAGCCGACGCCGTAAACCGAGACGAAGACCTTCAGGTAGGCCGAGATGCCGTTCGCGGCGATCAGGATGCCCGCCATGGCGAAGCCGGCGAGCGAGACATAGAGCGGCGGGCTCGGAATACCGGGAAATGCCAGCAGGATCAGCGCGGCCAGAGCCGTGAGCACGGCCTGGATTCCCAGTCCGGTCCTGAGTGCTGCCACGCGTCGATCCCCCATCCGTGCGCGCCCACTGGGGACGCCGCCGGCGGCCTTGACCCCGGCTGATGGCCAGATAGTGGCACTTGCCCCGGGCTGTCGCGTGAAACTTTGGTCACGTTCCGACGGTGCGGCGATTTACGCGGTCGGCGCGGCTACCAGTTCCACTCCTCGAAGCCCGGCTCGCGGCAATGATAGCCGATCGGGCATTGCGGGTTGTCGCGCGTGGGAGCGAAGCGCAGCTCGGCGATCTCGGAGGCGCTGCATTGGCCGGGATTGCTCACGAAACGCTCCGGGGCCGACCCGGCGGCGATGATGACATCACCCTCGTTCCTCACCAGGGCCATGGCCTCGGAGCAGGTCATGCGGGCCGTCATCGAGCCGCGGGGCGGCCGCGACTGCGCACGGGCCTCCAACCCGACCGCAACGACGGCGAGGTGGCTGAACAGCAAGGCGAGGGCCCACGGCCTCATCGGGAACGGGTTCCGGTACGCACCCGGGAAGAAAGCCCGCGGGTCTGGCACCATCCTGCACAAGCGGACCGCCCGAGACTGTCACCGGAATGCGCCACCGGGCCGCTTTCGCCGTCGGACCGCCGCAATCGGCGGATTAGGAGATTCCGGGATTGCCGAAAGCCGCTTTAGATTTGTGATCGTGGACGCCTGCGCGGCGACCCGGGCACGATGGCTCGACCGGCCCTCCGGCACGCGTCTCCGGCGCCCGGCGTGCCGGCCGACCGGCGCCGGAGTCAAGGGACCCAGCGATGTCCGCTCTCTCGATCCTCGACATCTCCGCCGTGCGCGCCGCGCCCGTTTCCCACGAGCCCTACGCCTACACGCTCGGCAGCAACGTCCTGAAGCCCGACGCGATCGACGACATCCGCCGCGACTTCCCCGAGATCGCCAAGCCCGGCTACCTCACGGTCGACGAGGTCGCCCTGAAGGGCCGGTTCAAGGCGCTGATCGACGAGCTGGAGAGCGACGCCTTCTCCAAGATCCTCGGGGAGAAGTTCGGCATCGACCTCGTCTCCTGCCCGCGTCTGACCACGATCATGCGGCGCAGCCAGCTCAAATACGGCTCGATCCACACCGACGGGCCGTCGAAGGTGCTGACGCTGCTCGTCTACATGAACGACGCCTGGGACGCCCCGGCCGCGGGGCGCCTGCGGGTGCTCTACGACGGGCGCAACTACGAGCCCTTCGCGGTCGAGGTGCCGCCCACCATGGGCACGATGTTCGCCTTCCTGCGGGCGGAGAATTCCTGGCACGGCCACGAGCCCTTCGAGGGCGAGCGTCGGGTCGTGCAGGTCGCGTGGCTCAGGGACGCATCGGAATTGGAGCGCAAGCGCAAGCGCAACCGTACGGCGCAGTTCCTGAAGGGTATCTTCGGCCGCTGATCGAACGAGAAGGGGGCGGACCATGGGTGCGGTCGTGCTGGCGGATCCGGGCGGCGGGGCGCGTTCCGGCTCCTGGCGTCGCTTCGCCCTGCCGGCGCTCCTCGTCCTCGGCTGGGTCGGCCTGTTCGCCTACAGCGCGGCCTACCTGACCGAGGACCTGCCGTTTCGCCCGACGGCGCCGGAGGCCAGCCCCTCCGCGGGGGGCGCCGCCGGTCCGCGCGCCACGGCGCGGCGGGTCGTGATGCTCGACGCGCCCGACCCGGGTGCCCCTGCGGAAGATCCGCCCGGCCAGACCGCCATGGCGGCGCCCACGGCGCCGCCGCCGCCCCAGGCGGCCACCGCGATGCCGGGCGCCGCGGCGAATGCCCGTCCGGCGCCGCACCCCGCCCCGGCCCCCGCCCCGACCCCCGTGGCGGCCGAGTATGTCGGCGTCTGGGGGCCGACCCCCGAAGCCTGCGGGACCCGATCCCGGCGCCGGGGCTACATCCCGGCCACGATCACGCAGGATCGCGCCCGCGCCGGCCGCACGATCTGCCTCTTCCACGACATGCGACGGGTCGGCAGCGCCTGGGTCGCCGCCGCCGAGTGCAGCGACCGTGGCCGGCGCTGGTCGTCGCAGGTCCGCCTGCTGGTGGATGGCGAGCACCTGACGTGGTCGAGTAATCGCGGGACATCGACCTACACCCGCTGCAGTCGCCGCGCCGGCTGAGCGGCCCCGTCACGCCCTCGGATCGGACGCGTGGCGCTCTGCGGCGCGCAGGACGATGCGCGCGGCGGCCCGGCTCGGCGTGTCATTCGCGGCGAGCCGCATCAGCCCGTCGATCCGGGCGAGGGCAGCGAGCTGTGCGTCGCGGCCCGCACCGCCTGCCAGGAGCGACCGCACGGCGCCTGCCAGGCGCTCCGGCGTGCAGTCGGCCTGGACGAATTCCGGCATGGCGTTCTCGGCCAGGATCAGGTTCGGCAGCACGATGCTCGGGACCTGGATCAGCCGGCGGGCGATGAATTCCTCCGCCCGCGAGACCTTGTAGGCGACGACCATCGGGACGCCCGCGAGGGCGAGTTCCAGCGTGACCGTGCCGGAGGCGGCGAGCGCCGCCCGGGCCTCCCGGAAGGCGGCGTATTTCGGCGCCTCGCCGGTGACGATGCGGACGGGCACCGTCCACTCCGCGGAAAGCCGCTCGATCAGCGCCCTGTGACGCGTCACGGCGGGCAGCACCGCCTCGACCGCGAGGCCTTCCGCCACCCGCGCCAGCGCCGCACCGAAGACCGGCATCAGCCGCTCGATCTCGGACCGGCGGGACCCCGGCAGCAGCACGAGGCTGTAGGGAACGGACTCGCGCCGCCGCTGCTCGGATGCGGTGGGCCGCAGTTCCGGAAGGCGCTCGATCAGCGGGTGTCCGACATAGGTGCAGGGCGGCCCGCAGAGCCGCAGATGCGCGTCCGGCTCGAAGGGCAGCAGGGCCAGGACGTGGTCGATGAACGGTCGCATCCCCTTCGCCCGCCAGGGCCGCCACGCCCAGACGCTCGGCGACACGTAATCGATGATCGGGATGCCGGGGGCCACCTTGCGCACCCGCCGCGCCACCGCGTGGGTGAAACCCGGACTGTCGATGATCACCAGCACGTCCGGCCGGGCGTCGACCGCCGCCGAGACGGTTTCGCGGATGCGCCGGAGCAGGGTCCGGGCCCGGGCGAGGACCGGCAGATAGCCCATCACCGCCACGTCATCGAGGGGGAACAGGGATGCGAACCCCGCCTCCGCCATGGCCTCGCCGCCGACGCCGCCGAAGACCACGTCGGGCGCCGCCTCGCGCAGGGCCCGCATCAGCTTGGCGCCGAGCTGATCGCCGGAATCCTCGCCGGCCACGAGCCAGATGGTCCGGGGCCGGCCGGTCACGGCGTCCCTCCGTAGCCGACGACGAAGAGACCGAGGCGGTCGGCTTCCGCGGCCGTGGCCACCCGGTCGATGACCAGGGTCCCGCCGGCCTCCAGCGCCAGGCCGACGCAGCCTGCCTGGGCCGCGTTGCGCACGGTGCGCGGTCCGATGGCCGGGAGATCGATGCGGCGGTCCTGGCCGACCTTGGGGGCCTTCACCAGCACGGTGGCGGGCATCGCCCGCCCGAACCCGAACGGACGGCGCCCCAGGGCCCGCGCCCGGGCCAGCATGCGATCGGTGCCCTCCGGCCCCTCCACGGCCAGGATCCGGTCGCCGGCCAGGGCCACAGCCTGTCCCAGATCGTAGGGCGAGAGGGCGTCGAGGACCCCGCGCCCGGCGCGGATCGAGGCGGCCGCCTCGGCATCCGGAATCCGGCGCCCGATGGGGCCCTCCGGGCAGAGCAGGTCCGGCGCGGCCTCGTGGACGCCCACGACCCTGTGGCCGTCCTCTTCCACCAGCGTGACGGCGGCGCGCAGGAGGCGGTCGTCGCCCCCGCCGGCGATCGCCCGCAGGGCCTCCCGGTTGCGCAGGGCGGCTCCGGCATTGAGGATCGCGGCCGGGCTCGGCCGTGAGACGCCGCCGGCCGGTACCACGACCGTCGGCCCCCAGCGCCGCAGAAGCTTCAGGGTGGCGGCGAGGTCGAGCAGGTCGACCGTGGCGTCGGCACTGGCCCGCAGGGTCGCCCCCGTGAAACCGCGCAGGGCGATCACGCGGAAGGGGCGGCGCGCCCGGCGCAGCGACTCGGCGACGAGTTCCGGCAGCCGGCCGGCCCCGGCGATCAGGACCAGGGCCCCCTCGGGGTGCGGATCGGCCTCGGTCACGGCCCGGCCGCTCAGGCGGCGCTGATGGGCGTCGGGATCTCGCGCGGCGTGCAGATCGAGCGCTTGCCGCCGAGGCGGATGAAGTCGAGGATCTCGCGGACCGCCGCGTGGGATTCGAAGGTCGCGGCCACGTCCTCCACCCGCTCCATCAGCGTGCCCTCGGGCGCGAAGAGCAGGCGGTAGGCGCGCCGCAGGGCGTGGATGTCGTCGCGGGCGAAGCCGCGGCGCTGCAGCCCGATGATGTTGAGTCCCGACAGGTAGGCCCGGTTGCCGAGCACCATACCGTACGGGATGCAGTCGTTCTCCAGGCCCGACAGGCCGCCCACGAAGGCGTGCGCACCGACGCGCGCGAACTGGATCACGGCGGCGCCGCCACCCAGGATCGCGTAGTCGCCGACGCTGCAATGGCCCGCCAGCATCACGTTGTTGGAGAAGATCACATGCGCGCCCACCCGGCAGTCGTGGCCGACATGCGAATTCGCCAGGAAGGTGCAGTGATCGCCGACCACGGTCTCCAGGCCGCCGCCGCTGGTGCCCGGGTTCATCGTCACGCCCTCGCGGATCAGGCAATCGGCGCCGATCGTCAGGGTCGAGGCCTCGCCCCGGTACTTCAGGTCCTGCGGCTGGTGGCCGATCGACGCGAAGGGGAAGATCCGGGTGCGGGGGCCGATCGTGGTGCGGCCCGCCAGGACGACGTGACTGATGAGTTCGCAATCCGGCCCGAGCACGACCTCGGGGCCGACATGGCAGAAGGGGCCGATCCGGGCCCCGTCGCCGATCCGGGCGCCGGACTCGATCACGGCGCTCGCATGGATGAACGGCGCGGTCACTCCGTCACCAGCATGGCGCTGATCTCGGCCTCGGCGACGAGGTTGCCGTCGACCCGGGCCTCGCCGCGGAACCACCACATGGTCCGGCGCTGATTCAGCTTCGTCATGTGGAAGCGCACCTGGTCGCCGGGGGTGACGGGCTTGCGGAACTTGCACTTGTCGATGGTCATGAAGAACACCTGCTTGGTGTTCCGTCCGTCCGCCCGGATGTGGCGGCAGCAGATCGCGCCTGCCGTCTGCGCCATGCCCTCGATCAGGAGCACGCCCGGGAAGACCGGCATGTCCGGGAAGTGTCCCATGAACTGCGGCTCGTTCGCCGTGACGTTCTTGATCCCGACACAGGACTCGTCCCGGTCGATCTCGACGATGCGATCCACCATCAGGAACGGGTAACGGTGTGGCAGCAATTCCAGCAACGTCTGGATATCGGCTATGCCCAGCTCGGTGCCGGTCTCGCGCGCCGCCTCACTCATCGAAATCCGCACCTCGACTTGCCGCCCGGGGCGGCTTGCAATCCGGCCGCTCTTGGCGGGCCGAACGCCCTCTTCGGAAGAAATCGCCGGAAGCGCAAGGCCTTCCCGGTCAGGTGTCCTCGCCGCTCAGGTCCTTGCCGCCGCGCTCGGCGAGGCGGGCCAGCGTCGTCAACTCCCGGAACCAGGCCCGGACCGGCTTGGCGGGCGTTCCGCCCCAGCGGCTGCCCGGCGGCACGTCGCGGTTGACGTTGGACGAGCCGGCGATCTGCGCACCGCGGCCGATGCGCAGGTGGCCGACGACGCCGACCTGCCCGCCGAGGACGACGTAATCCTCCAGGGTGGTCGAGCCCGAGATGCCGACGCCCGACACGATGACGCAGTGCCGCCCGATCACGACGTTGTGGGCAATCTGCACGAGATTATCGATCTTGGTCCCCTCCCCGATCACCGTGTCGCGCGAGGCGCCCCGGTCGATCGTGGTGTTGGCGCCGATCTCGACATCGTCCTGAACGATCACCCGCCCGACTTGCGGAACCTTGAGGTGGCTGGCGCCCATGGCGAAGCCGAATCCGTCCTGGCCGAGGCGCGCACCCGGGTGGATGATCACCCGGTTCCCGAGCAGGGCGTGGCTGAGCGTGGTGCCGGCGCCGATCGCACAGTCCCGCCCGATGCGGACGCCGGGACCGATCACGGCATTCGGCCCGATCACCGTTCCTGCGCCGATCTCGGCACCCGGCCCGACGACCGCGCCGGGATCGACCGTGACGCCGTCCTCGAGCCGGGCTTCCGGATGGACATGGGCGCCGGACGCGACGCCGCGGACGGCGAACTGGGAGCCGGGACGCAGGGCATCGGGATGCAGACGGCCGAGCAGGGCCGCATAGGCGCGGTAGGGATCGCGGCTGATGAGGGCGACGGTGGTCGCGGGACAACGTGCCGCGAACCGGGGGGAGACCAGACACACCCCCGCCCGCGTCGCGGCGAGCGCGTCGCCGTAGCGGGCATTGTCCATGTAGGCGAGGTGCTCCGGACCGGCACTCTCCAGGGAGGCCGCGCCGCTGAACCGGCGTTCCGGATCCGCTCCGTCGGGGAGGCTGGCGCCGGCGGCTGCCGCGATCTCGGCCAGGGTGAGGCCATCGGCGGCGGCGGTGAAGAAGATGGGATCTGACATGCTCAATAACGCGCCGGCCGGGACAATCCGGCCGGCGCGCGCAATTTTTATCAGAAGCGCGAGCCGCCGGAGAAGCGGAACGCCTGGACCTGATCCGCGCCGATATGGCCGAACTTGCCGAGGATCGGGACGAACACCTTCTGACCCTCATCCTTCGACAGAGCGTAGGCGTAGTCGAACCGGATCGGGCCGAGCGGCGAGTTCCACAGGATGGACGCGCCGATCGAGGAACGGATCGCCGCCGTGTCGCGAACGTTCACGCATTCCGGCTCCACGCCGATCGTGAAGGCGTTGAAGTTGCACTTCCCGGTCGTCGGCGAGATGCCGTTGATGAAGGCGTCGCCGTTCACGTTGAAGTTCCGCTGGCCGTGATAGCCGAACAGCGTGCCGGCATCGGCGAAGAGCGCGCCCTTCAGGCCCAGATCCCGCGGAATGAGGGGCAGCGGGAATTGAACTTCGAGGGTACCGCCGACGTAGGTCGAACCGCCGATCGCGTTCGAGCGGGCATCGGCGATGCCGACGTCGCGCGGACCGATGCCGTTCGGTGCGAAGCCGCGGACCAGCGACGGGCCGAGGAAGAACTGGTCGGTCACCCGCAGCGGGTCGTTGTTGAGCGACGAGATGTGGCCGCCCTGGAAGCGGATGAAGCCGACGACGTCCTCGAAGATCTCCTTGTAGTACCGCGCATCGGCCGTCACGCGGAAGAACTTGGAGTCGCCACCCAGGCCGGCGACGTCGGGCTTCAGCTCGGCGTAGAGGCCGTTGCGGGGCGCGCCAATCACGTCGAGGGTCGAGTAGGCGAGCGTCAGGCCGGCCAGCGAGGTCAGCGTGTTGCCCTGCGAACCCTTGATGGCGATCGAGGCTTCGCCGTCATACGCGCAGTTCGGGTAGATCGCCTGGCCGCCGATGTTCCGGCCCGTATTCGGGTCGATCGTGCCCGCCGCGTAGGTGGCGGTGTAGCCCGGGATCGGGATCGAGCAGTCGTTGTACGGCCGCTTGAGGGTGTTCGGGACCTTCAGCTCGGTATTGTACAGCGAGTAGCGCAGCGTGATGCCGAACTCCTCGGTGATCGGCAGGCCGAGGCGGAGCTGGCCGCCATACACCGTGGTCTCGTAGCGCGAGTACCGGGTCAGGTCGGAGTACTTGTAGAAGGCGTCGAAGCCCGCTGCCAGCCGGTAGCCGAGGAAGTACGGCTCGGTAAACGAGAAGTCGACGCCGCGCGAGTACTGGCCACCCGTACCGGCCAAGCGGACGTACTGGCCGCGGCCGAGGAAGTTCGACTCGGAGACCGAGACCTCGCCGATGATGCCGTCCTGGGTGGAGTAGCCGCCCGCCACCGAGAACGAACCCGTGGGCTGATCCTCAACGTCGATGTTGATGACCACGCGGTCCGGGGCCGAGCCCGGCTCGTTGGAGAAGCGGACCTTCTTGAAGAAGCCGAGACCGTTCAGGCGCCGCTCGGCGCGGTCGGTCAGCACGCGGTTGTAGGCGTCGCCCTCGGCGATATCGAGCTCGCGACGGATGACGTAGTCGCGGGTCCGGGTGTTGCCGCGGATGTTGATGCGCTCGACGTAGACGTGCGGGCCGTCCTCGACCACGAAGCCCAGGGAGACCTGATGGCTGGCCGGATCGCGCTGCCCGGTCGGGCGGACCTGCGCGAAGGGGTAGCCGGCGCGGTTGACCTCGCGGGTGACGTTGTTGAGCGTCTTCTCGACGTCGTCGGCGTTGTAGATGTCGCCCACGGAGGTGGCGATGTCGGTGTCGAGCTTCGTGGTGTCGAGGCCCGGCAGGCGCGAATCCACCTGGACCGCGCCGACCTTGTACTGCTCGCCCTCGTTCACCGTGATGGTGATGACGTAGCCGGACTTGTCGCCCTCGACGTAGCGCGCGTCGGCGCTGACCACCTGGAAGTCGGCGTAGCCGTTCTTCAGGTAGTAGCGGCGGACTTGGTCGAGGTCGTTGGTGATGCGGTCGGGATCGTAGACGTCGGAGGTCTTGATGAACGACAGGAAGTTCATCTCCGAGGAGCTCATCAGCCCCTTCAGCGTCCGCTCCGAGTAGGCGTTGTTGCCGACGAAGTTGATCGAGAGGATGCCGGTCTTATCGCCCTCGTCGATCTGGTAGATCACGTCGACGCGGCCGTTGGGCAGGTCGACCGTCCGGTAGGTCACCTTGGCGGTGCCGCGCCCGAAGCGCTTGTAGACGTCGCGGATGCGGGCGAGGTCGGCGTTGATGATCGCCTCGCTGTACGGGCCGCGGGCCTTGGCCTCGACGATCCCCTCAAGGGTCGCCTTCTCGACCTTCTTGTTGCCCTCGAAGACAACGCGGTTGATCAGGTTGTTCTCGCGGACCGTCACCACCGTGCGGCCACCCGACTGGGCGACCTTCACGTCGGAGAACATCCCGCTCGCGAGCAGGTTGCGGCGGGCCTCCTCGGCGGAGCCGGACGCCGTCCCGGTCACGTAGGACCGGATCGTGTCGGCATCGACGCGCTGGTTGCCCTGGACGACGATCTGCTGCGCCTGGGCGGCCCCGCTCAGGACAACGCCAAGACCCGCAGTGACTAGGACGATGGTTTTCCGCACCGACTTACGTCGGGGCTTCCCCGTCAACGACATCATGCAATCGCCCGTTTCTGTTCTGGTCGCGGGGGTTAGCCCGTCACAGGCGACCGTTGATCGGCCGTCCCGTCACCTGGTCCAAGCGTGGCTTCGGTCCAAGCGTAGCTCTTACCGGGATTCCCCAGCCAAGCAAACGCGCGGGAGGCCATCGTCAGGGGATTTTGGGGGGTCGTGGCCTTCGCGCCACTTAACGGTGCGGTCAGCATGAAGACAAACCGAAGATCGTGGTGAACGCCACGTAAATGTCTGGACTGTCGGAGGTTTTCAGACCCGATCGCGATCCCGTGAACACGATCTTAACCCGGTTTCACCCCGTCGGAGCGGTGCCATCCGGGCGGCGTCCGGGCGAGACCGCGGCGGGATTGGGGCAGCCTTTCCGGTGGAGATCCGGCGGAATCACAGGATCCCGCCGGCCCCCAATCAGGTGTTCCGCCAGGAGGCGCCGAGATTGAGGATGTCGTTCCAGGCGGCGAACAGCATCAGCATCAGCACCAGGGCGAGACCGATACGGAATCCGATCTCCTGGGCCCGCTCGCTGAGCGGACGGCCGCGCACCACCTCGAAGGCGTAGAACAGCAGGTGTCCGCCATCGAGCAACGGCACGGGGAACAGGTTGAGCAGGCCGATCGAGACGGAGAGCAGCGCGATGAGCCCGACCAGACCGCCGACGCCGCCGGTCTTGGCGACCTCGCCGGAGACGCGGGCGATGCCGATCGGACCCGAGAGCTGGTCGGCGGATTCCCGGCCGGTGACGAGCTTGCCGAGATACGAGAAGGTGCGCTCGACGACGAAGTAGGTCTCCTTCACGCCGAGATTGAGCGAATCGAGCGCCCCGTAAGTCACGAGGCGGGCCTCCGAGCCCGCGGGCGACCGGATGCCGAGCCGGCCGATCCGGTGGCGGCCGAACGGCGTCTTCTCCTCGAAGGTGGCGGGCGTCGCCTGGATCGTGATGGGCTGGTCGTTGCGCTCCACCGTGAAGGTCAGCGGCGTCCCGGCGCTGCCGGTCACCGTGCGGTACATGGCGTTGAAGTCACCGATCTTCTCGCCGTCGATGGCGGTGATCACGTCGCCGGGCTGGAAGCCGGCCTGGGCGGCGACGCTGTTCGGCTCCACCGACGAGACCCGGGCGGGCAGCTCGTAGCGGCCGCCCAGCCAGATCGCGCCGGCGAAGAGCAGGATCGCCAGGATGAAGTTCGCCACAGGGCCGGCGGCGACGATCGCCGCGCGCTTGGACACGGGCTGGGTCGGGAAGCTGATCGCCCGCTCCTGCGGGCTCATCCGGGCGACGGCCTCGGGATCGGGCATGCTGGCGCCGTTCACGTCGCCGTGGAACTTCACGTAGCCGCCGAGGGGGATGGCGCAGAGCTTCCAGCGGGTGCCGCGGCGGTCGTTGAAGCCGAACAGCTCGGGGCCGAAGCCGAGCGAGAAGGCGTGAACCCCGACCCCGCACCAGCGCCCGACCAGGAAGTGGCCCATCTCGTGCACGAACACCACGACGGTGAGCACGAATAGGAACGGAATCACTGCGCCGAAGAAGCCGCCGGCGGTTCCGCCCATCGCGTTGAGGAAGTCCATACGCCGTATCCTGGCCGTCTCGGCGCCGGCTTCTCGGGCCGGCCATCCGCCCTGTCTAGCAGATCGGCGGGTCCGACCGCCAACGCAATCCTGCGGGGCGGCTGCGGAACGTCGCACGCGCGGTCCGATTCCGCACCCGCCGACCGCCCGGGATCGGGGCAGCCCGTCAGTGGCCGGCCCCGCCGCCCGCACCGGCCTGGGGCCGCCGGATCATGGGAACGGCGCAGGCCATCGCCAGGAACAGGACCGTCAGCGCCAGGAATACATCCTCGAAGGCCATGACCAGGCCCTGGATCCGCACGGTGTTGGTCATCGCCTTCAGCGCCATGCCCGACGCGGCACTTCCATAGGCCTCGAAGCCGCGCTGCATCGTGTCGAGGCGCTCCAGGGCGGCCGTGTTCGCCCAGGTGAAGCGCTCGTGCAGCCGCGCGAGATGGAGGTCCCACCGGTCGTTGAGGATCGTGTTGATCAGCGCGAGGCCGACCGCGCCACCGAGGTTACGGGTCAGGTTGAACAGCCCCGACGCGTTCTTCATCCGCGCCGGCGGCAGCGTTCCGAGCGCGATGTTGTTGATCGGGATCATGCACAGCATCAGCGAGCAGCCGCGCAGGATCTGGGGCAGGAGCAGCTCGTAGAAGTCCCAGTCCTTGGTGAGGCCGGTGACGATCCACGTGCCGCAGGCGAAGCCGACGAAGCCGATGCCCATCATGATGCGGGGATCGACCTTGCCCGAAAGCCGGCCGGCGATGGGGGCGGTGGCGAACATGCACAGGCCTGAGACGAACATCGTCTCGCCGATCATCAGCGCCGAGTAGCCGCGCACCCGGGCCAGATAGACCGGATAGATGTAGGTCAGCCCGTAGAGCCCGATGCCCAGGACGAAGCTCGCCACGCACCCGCTGGCGAAGTTCCGGTCCGAGAAGGCCCTCAGATCGACGATCGGCTGCTTCGCCGTGAAGACCCGCCAGAAGAACAGCAGCGCCGACGTCCCGCAGATGACCGCGCAGGCGAACACCGCCTCGTCCTGCAGCCAATCGTGGTTCGGTCCCTCCTCCAGCACGTATTCCAGGCAGCCGAGGAAGCCGGCCATGAAGGCGAGACCGGCCCAGTCGAACGATTTGATCAGGCCGTAATTGGGCTCGTCGAAATCGACCAGGATCCAGGTCGAGACGGTCACGAAGATGCCCGGCACGACGTTGATCAGGAACAGCCAGTGCCACGACATGAGATCGGTGAGATAGCCGCCCACCGTCGGGCCGATCGTCGGCGCCAGCGTCGCCACGAGCCCGATCATCGGCGACACGATGGTCCGCTTCGAGGGCGGGAAGATCGTGAAGGCCGCCGCGAACACGGTGGGGATCATGCCGCCGCCGATGAAGCCCTGGAGCGCCCGCCAGACGATCATCTCGCCGATCGACGAGGAGGTGGCGCACATCAGGCTCATCAGGGTGAAGCCGCCCGCCGAGATGGCGAACATCCAGCGCGTCGAGAGCACCCGCGACAGGGTGCCGGAGAGCGGGATCGAGATGACCTCGGCGATCAGGTAGCTGGTCTGGACCCAGGGGATCTCGTCGCCGGAGGCCGAGAGGCCGGCCTGGATCTCGTTCAGGGAGGCCGAGACGATCTGGATGTCCAGGATCGCCATGAACATCCCGAAGACCATGCAGACGAACGCCACCATGCGGCGGCGGTCGAGGGGCGGCTCGGCGGCGCGGGCCGTCGCACCGCGCGTCGGGGCGGCGGCATCGCCCGCGGAGGTGGCGGCACTGGCGGCCATCGCGGGTCTCAGCGGCTCGCGGTGTTGACCGGCCGCGGCGCGGAGGCGCGGTCGAGGACGGAGCGGTCCGCGCCGGTGCGGGTATCGACCCGCACCACCGCCGACAGGCCCGGCCGCAGCAGGCCCTCGCGGGCGACCTCCTCGGGCACGCGCACCCGGACAGGCAGGCGCTGAACGATCTTGGTGAAGTTGCCCGTGGCGTTGTCGGGCGGCAGCAGGCTGAACACCGAGCCGGAGGCCGGCGAGAACGATTCCACCACGGCGTGGATCTCGCGGTCCGGATAGGCGTCGACCGTGACGGTCACGGGCTGGCCGGGACGCATGCGCTCGACCTGGGTCTCCTTGAAGTTTGCGTCGATCCGGACGCTCTGGAGCGGGACGAGCGCGGCGATCCGCGTGCCGGGCCCGACATAGGCGCCGGCCTCGACGGCCTTGTTGCCGACGACCCCGTCGAAGGGCGCGCGGATCACCGTGAAGTCGAGGTCGCGGCGGGCCCGGTCGACGGCGGTGCGGAGTTCAGCCGCGAGGCTCTCCGCCTCGCGCTTCTGCGCGTGGAGGACGTCGACATTGGCGCGGGCCGCGACGAGGCCGGCCTCCATGGCCTTGACGGAGGCCTCGGTGCGGTCGCGGTCGGCGCGGGTCTGGTCGATGCGCGACTTGGCGACGTAATCCGCCTGCATCTGCATCGACCGGGTGAAATCGGCCTGGGCGCGAACGGCGTCGGCGCGGCTCGCGTCGAGCTGCGCGGCGGCCTGGGCGACCTGCGCCTGGGCCGCCTCGGCTTGCCGGGCGATCCGCGCGATGGTGCTCTCCTGCGTGGCGAGCTTGTCCTGCGCGGCCTGGAGCGCGAGGCGATAGTCGCCGTCGTCGAGCTGGGCGATGACGTCGCCCTTCTTCACCGCGAGGCCGTTCACCACCGGGACCGACTGGAGGTAGCCCGGGATCTTGGCCGCGAGGACGGAGATGTCGGCCTGGACGTAGGCATCGTCGGTCGAGACGAAGAACCGCCCGACGGTCCACCACTGCCACCCTTCATAGGCGCCGCCGCCCAGGGCGGCCGTCAGGAGGCCGAGCAGGAGGAGCCGTTTGACGGGGCGCTTGCGCGCCGGGACCGCCTCGTCCGGCACGGGCTTCGGCAGAGGTGCCGTGACTGAGGCCTGCGCAGGATGCTCCGCGCGCTCCTCGTCTCTGGCCTCGATTCCGGCCTCGAGACCGGAATTGAGCCGATCCGCGTCCTCGCGAAGGGACATATCAGCGCCTCGACCTCAATGACCGAACGGTTCGGTCAATAACAAGGCACGGCTTGACGTGCCTCCGCAGAAGCCGCAGATTATGTTGACCGAACGGTTCGGTCAAGCGTGGCGGCGCCACGGGCGCGGAGCGGGATGATGGCTCAGGGTGCGGTTCTGGAGCGGGGTCAGGCCCAGCACGAGGGCGACAAGCGGCAGCAGATCCTCGAGGGTGCGCGGATTGTTTTCCTGTCGGCGGGATTCGACGGTGCCAGCATGGGCGAGATCGCCCGCGCGGCCGGCGTCTCGAAGGGCACGCTCTACGTCTATTTCGAGAGCAAGGAGGCGCTGTTCGAGGCGCTGACGACGCAGGAGAAGGCCAGCCTCGCCGAAGCCCTGTTCACACTCGATGCGGATGATCCCGACGTGCCGGGCGTGCTCACGCGGCTGGGGGTAAGCTTCCTGACCGAGATGTGTCGGCCGGAACATGTCTCGCTGGTCCGCATGGTGATCGGTGCGAGCGAGAAGTTTCCCCGCTTCGGGCAGGTCTACTATCAAGCCGGTCCGGCCTGCGGCGTCGACCGCCTCTCCCGCTATCTCGACGCGCAGGTCCAGGCGGGACGCCTGACCATCGCCGACACCGAACTCGCGGCCCGACACTTCCTGCACCTCTGCCAGGCCGGTCTGCTGACGCGCCTGCTGTTCGCGGCAGGCGGCATCGCCGGCGAGGCCGAGATGCGCCATCAGATCGACGAGGCGGTGCGGGTGTTCCTGGCCGGCTACGGCCAGGCGCGCTGAGGCGGGGGTTCAGCCGGCGGCGCGCAGCTCCGGCAGGGCCTCGGCGCTCCAGATCCGGACGTGGGCGTCGATGGCGAGCGCCTCGTCCACGTCGGCCGGTGCGGTGCGGTATGAGCCGGCGAAGTGCGTGCAGGCGCGCTCGACCAGATCGCTGATCCCGTAGAAGCCGATCCGGCCGGCAATGAAGGCCGCCACCGCGATCTCGTTGGCCGCGTTCATCACGGTCGGCGCCGCGCCGCCGGCGGCCAGCGCCGCCCGGGCGATCCGCAGGCAGGGGAAACGCGCCTCGTCCGCCGCCTCGAAGGTGAGCGAACCCAGCGTCACGAGGTCGAGGGGCCGACCGCGCTCGATGGTGAGCCGGTCCCCGAGCCCGAGGCAGTGCGAGATCGGCACGCGCATGTCGGGCAGCGCCAGCTCGGCGGTCACCGCCCCGTCGAGCCAGTAGACCAGGCCGTGGATCACCGATTGCGGATGCACCACGACGTCCAGGCGCTCGGGCTCGATCCCGAACAGATGGTGCGCCTCGATCAGTTCGAGGCCCTTGTTCATCAGGCTCGCCGAATCGATGTTGATCTTCATGCCCATCGACCAGGTCGGATGAGCGGCCGCCTCGGCCGCGGAGGCGGCGGCGATGCGCTCGCGGGTCCAGGTCCGGAACGGGCCGCCCGAGGCCGTGATCATCATGGTGCGGACGTCGGCGAGCGGCCGGCCGGCCAGCGCCTGGCTCAGGGCGTCGTGCTCGGAATCCATCGGCAGGATCGTGGCGCCGTAGCGGGCAGCGTCGCGCATGAAGGCGTCGCCGGCGCAGACGAGGCTTTCCTTGTTGGCGAGCGCGACCTTGCGGCCCAGCCGAAGGGCGGCGTGGGTCGATTTCAGCCCCGCCGCCCCGCTCACCGCCGCCACGACGATGTCGGCGTCGCGGGCGGCCGCCTCCATGACGGCGGCCTCCCCCGCCCCGCTCGGGATGCCGGAGCCCGACAGGGCCTCGGCGAGGGCCGGGCCGGCGGATTCATCGGCCAGTGCCGCGAAGGACGCATTCAGCTCCCGCGCGACCTTGGCCAGGGCGACGGGATCCTTGCCCCCCACCAGGGCGCCGGCCCGGAACCGGTCGGCATGCTGGGCGAGGAGGTCGGCGGTGGAACGGCCGATCGAGCCGGTGGCGCCGAAGACGGTGACGACCTGGGTCACGGGTTCAACTCCCTCATCGTCACGCGATCAGACCGCCCCCGCGCAGGGCGAGATAGAGGGCCGCCAGCACGGCGACCGCGAAGAATCCGTCGAGCCGGTCCATGACGCCACCATGGCCCGGGATGATCTTTCCGGAATCCTTCACGCCGTAATGGCGCTTGAGACCGGATTCGATCAGGTCCCCCGCCTGACTCAGGACGGAGGCGAGCGCGCTGACGCCTGCCACAACCGGCAGGGAGGCGGCGCTGGGCAGAGGCATCCCGGCAAGGTCGGCGACCACCGGGACCAGCGTCCCGGCCGCGACCGCGCCGACTAGGCCGCCGAGGGCCCCCGACCACGTCTTGTTGGGCGAGACCCGGGGCATCAGCTTCGGGCCGCCGATCTTCCGGCCGGCAAAATAGGCAGCAATGTCGGTGGACCAGACCACCGCAAACATCCAGGCCGGACCGACGAGACCGATGGCGGGATCGTCGCGCAGGGCCACGGGCACCGCCGCGATCGCCGCCGCGCCGAGCACACCGGCGAACGCGCGGAACCGGCCCCCAGGCGTCCGCGCCACCGTGGCGCAAGCCGCGGCGCCGAGTACAAGGACAGCGATGCAGGCCGGTGTCGGGGCACCGCCGCGCTGGCAGAGCAGCAGGGCGCCCAGCGTCGCAGCGCCCAATGCGATCAGAACCTCGCGGGGCTCGGTGCGGCTCATCACCATCCACTCGCCGAATCCGATGATGCCGGCGGCGAGCCAGATCCCCGCGAAGGGCCAGCCCCCATAGACGAGTGCGGCCAGCACGCCGGCCCCGAGCACGAGGCCCGAGGCGACGCGCAGCCACAGCTCGCGCCGTCCCGAGGGACGCGCGGCCGGTGCGGCGGCGGCGGTCACGCGCGTCCCGTCCCTTCGCCTCAGACCTGCATGATCTCCTTCTCCTTGGAGGCCAGCACGCCGTCGATCTCGGCGATGAACTGGTCGGTCGCCTTCTGCACGTCGGCGGCCTGGCGCTTCTCGTCGTCCTCCGAGATGGCGCTGTCCTTCAAGAGCTTCTTCAGATGGTCGAGGCCGTCCCGGCGGACGTGGCGCACGGCGACGCGGGCCTCCTCGGTGTACTTGTGGGCGACCTTGACCATCTCCTTGCGGCGCTGCTCGTTCATCTCGGGGATGCGGAGCCGGATAGTCTGCCCCTCGGTCTGCGGGTTGAGTCCGAGATCGGATTCGCGGATCGCCTTCTCGACGGCGGTGACCATGCTGCGGTCCCAGACCGAGATCGACAGGAGCCGAGGCTCCGGCACGCTGACGGTGGCGACCTGCGCCATCGGCATCATCGATCCGTAGGCATCCACCTGGATCGGATCCAGAAGCGACGGCGTAGCGCGCCCGGTGCGCAGCGAGCCGAGATCCTTCGAGAGCGAGGACACGGCGCCCTGCATCCGGCGCTTGAGGTCGTTGAGATCGAATTCCGGTGTGGCCATGGTGGTCGTCCCGAGACGTCTGACGGTATCTTGAGCCCGGCGCGGGCAATCGCGGCCTCAATGGACGAATTTTTTCAGGGCCGCAAACGGTCGCGGCGGCATCACCGCCGCGTCGTCAGGGCGCCACGAGGGTCGAGGGGGCCTCGCCCGACAGGATGCCGGCAATCGAGCTCGGCGGATGGAGCGATCCGACGAGGATCGACAGCCGGCTCTCCCGGGCCAGCGCGAAGGCCGCCGTGTCCATCACCTTGAGATCGCGGGCGATGGCCTCGTCATGGGTGATGCGGTCGTAGCGGGTCGCGCTCGGATCCTTCTTGGGATCGGCCGTGTAAACGCCGTCGACCTGCGTCGCCTTCAGAACCGCGTCGCAGCGCAATTCGGCGGCGCGCAGGACGGCGGCGGTGTCGGTGGTGAAGAACGGGTTCCCGGTGCCGCCCGCGAGGACGACCACCTGCCCCTTGTCGAGGTGGTGCAAGGCCGGCTGGCGGGCGTAGGTCTCGCAGATGGTCGGCATCGACACCGCCGACATGGTGCGGGCCTGGACGCCCGCGGCGTTCAGGGCGGTCTCGATAGCCAGGGAATTCATGACGGTGGCCATCATCCCCAGCGAATCCCCGGTGGCCCGGTCGATCCAGCCGGCCGCCGAGATCCGCGCTCCGCGGATCATGTTGCCGCCGCCGACCACGATGGCGATCTCGGCGCCGGCCTCAATGGTACGGGCGATGTCCTCGGCGAGCCCCGCCAGGGTCGGCGGATGCAACCAGTACCCGTCAGGGGCTGCGAGAGCCTCGCCCGATAGCTTCAGCAATATCCGGCGAAACGGCGTCGTATCCGGCATCGGGTTTCCCGGCTCCATCCCGCGTCGCGCAAACCGGGAGGCTTCTACGTCAGGCGCGGGAGTTCCGTCGAGGGGTTCGGGCCGATCCGGCGGGGCACATCGGTCGAATCATACGGGAGAGATGGCCCAATCCCGGGAGGACCATCCGTCAACGAGCGAGGCGCCGGCCTGATCGTGGATCAGGCCGGCGCCCGGTTTTCAGCTGCCGGTCAGGACGCCGACGGCGCCGAGAACGGTCATAACGAGACCTGAGGCGAACACGCCGATCATCAGGTAGGAGAAGGGTTTCAAAGGCATGGGCACGACATAGCGCAGCGCCGCGAAACGGCGTGTGCGCCGCAACACGGTCCGGCGTGGAACGCTTTGGCGCGCCCGAAAATGCGAAGCCCCGCCCGGCTCGCGCCGGACGGGGCTCGTCTCTCTGCGGCCCGGCGCGCCGGGCGATCGCGGACGATGATCAGGCGCGGCCGGCCTGCTGGGCGACCTCGGTGGCGAAGTCCGGCCCCTCCTCCTTCTCGATGCCCTCGCCGAGGGCGTAGCGCACGAAGCCCGTCAGGGTGACCGGACCACCGACCTTCGAGCCGGCCTCCTTGAGGACCTGGCTCACCGTCTTCGAGCCGTCGTGCACGAAGGGCTGCTCCAGGAGGGTGACCTCCTTGTAGTAGCTCTTCAGGCCGCTCTCGATGATCTTGGCGAGCACGTGGTCCGGCTTGCCGGCGTTCTTCTCGCGCAGGATGTTCGACTCGCGCTCCACCGTGGCGGTGTCGACGCCCGAGGCGTCGAGCGCCACCGGGTTGGTCGCCGCGACATGCATGGCGATCTGGCGACCGAGGGCCGAGAGCGCCTCGACGTCGCCCTCGGACTCGAGAGCCACGAGCACGCCGATCTTGCCGAGTCCCTCGGAGATCTGGTTGTGCACGTAGGAGGCGATCACGCCCTTCTTGACCTCGAGCTTGGCCACGCGCCGCAGGTTCATGTTCTCGCCGATCGTGGCGATCAGGTTCTGCAGCTTCTCGGAGACGGTCTCGGTGGCGCCCGGGAAGTGAGCGGCCTGCAGACCCTCCAGCGTGCCGTCGGTGTTGAGCGCGATCTTGGCGGCCTCGCGGACGAAGGCCTGGAAGGCGTCGTTGCGGGCGACGAAGTCGGTCTCGGAGTTCACCTCGACCACGGCGGCGTGGTGGCCGGCGGACTCGACGGCCACGAGGCCCTCGGCGGCGACGCGGCCGGCCTTCTTGGCGGCCTTGGCGAGACCCTTCTTGCGCAGCCAGTCGACGGCGGCCTCGATGTCGCCCTGCGTCTCGTTGAGCGCGCCCTTGCAGTCCATCATGCCGGCGCCGGTCTTCTCCCGGAGCTCCTTCACCATCGCGGCGGTGATGTTGGCCATGGCGGTCCCTTTCGTGTGGTCTGGATGCGAGAGGCCCGGCGCGCGGGTGAGCGGCCGGGCCCGGTATGCCTGGAACCGCGACGGCCCGATGACGGTGCCGCCGCGGAGTCCCGATGGATCAGGCTGCGGCGGCGGCCTCGACGAAGCCACGGGCCTGCGAGACCCACGAATCGCGGTCGATGCGGCCGTTGAGCTTCAGGTCGGCGTCGACCTTGGCAACGTCCTCGGGGGTCATCGCGGCGAGCTGCCAGTAGTGGTAGATGCCGGCGTCGTTCAGCTTCTGGACGATCTGCGGGCCGGCGCCGTTGAGCTTGGTCAGGTCGTCCGGCGCGCCGCGCGGGGCGGCGAGCAGCTCGAAATGCTCGGTCGACTCGGCGAGCATCGCCACGTCGGCCGGATCGAGGGCGTCGGACTCGACCGTGACGGCCGCGTCGTCGTTGGCCGGCAGCTCCTCGGCCATCGGCTCCTCGGAGGCGCCGAGATCCATGCCCGACGAGCCCTGGGCGCGCGAGATGCCGTCGATGGCGGCCTTGGCGATCAGGTCGCAGTAGAGCGCGATGGCGCGGCCCGCATCGTCGTTGGCCGGGACGATGTAGCTGATGCCGTCCGGGTTGCAGTTCGTGTCGACGATGGCGGCCACCGGGATGCCGAGGCGGTTCGCCTCCTTGATCGCCAGCTGCTCCTTGTTGGTGTCGATCACGAACAGCAGGTCGGGGACGCCGCCCATGTCCTTGATGCCGCCGAGCGCCTTCTCGAGCTTCTCCTTCTCGCGGGAGAGCATCAGGCGCTCCTTCTTGGTCAGGCCCGGGCCGCCGGTCTCCAGCGTCTCGGTGACCTTGCGCAGGCGCGAGATCGAACCCGAGATCGTCTTCCAGTTGGTGAGCATGCCGCCCAGCCAGCGGGAGTTGACATAGTACTGGGCCGAGCGCTTGGCCGCCTCGGCGATCGTGTCGGCCGCCTGACGCTTGGTGCCGACGAACAGCACGCGGCCGCCCTTGGCGACGGTGTCGCTCACCGCCTGCAGCGCCTGGTGCATCGCCGGCACGGTCTGGGCCAGATCGATGATGTGGATGTTGTTGCGCGTTCCGAAGATGTAGGGCTGCATCTTCGGGTTCCAGCGGTGCGCCTGGTGACCGAAATGCGCCCCCGCCTCGAGGAGCTGACGCATAGAGAAATCGACGGCCATGTCTGTGTACTCTCCGGTTATATCCGCCGCGGAGGGATGCGGCCGGCCGAGATCTCGGACGACCACCGGAAACGCCTCATTCAGGCATGAGGCCGGCTCCGCGTGTGGGATGGGCCGGCGCTTAGCAGAGGCCGGGTGCGAAGGCAAGGCGCGGAACGGGGCCCGCGCGATCGGCATCCAGGCCCCCGCCGTCGTCGGCGCAATCGTCAGTCTTGCGTCAATCTTGCCCGGTCGCCGCGCTGGTCGCCCTCGAACACGGGACGGCTCACGCAGCCGCAAACACCGCCGCCACGTCCCCGGCGGTCATCACCCGGTAATCCCCCGCCGCCAGATCCGCCGGCAGGTCAAGGCCGCCGACCCGATCCCGGTGCAGGGCCGTGACGTGGTAGCCGATGGCGGCGAACATCCGGCGGACCTGATGGTAGCGGCCCTCCGTCAGCGTCACCGCGCAATGCGTGGCATCGGCGACGTCGAGGTGCACCGGCAGCAGCGGGCGGTCCTCACCCTCGAGCATCAGCGTGCCGGCGGCGAAGACCGCCGCCTCCCCGCCGCTCAGCGGCCGGTCGAGGGTGACACGGTAGCGCTTGGCCACCTGCGCCTTCGGGCTGATGATCCGGTGCAGCAGAGCGCCATCGTCGGTCAGCAGCAGGAGACCCGAGGTCTCCTTGTCGAGCCGCCCGACGGTCGAGAGCGGCGGGTCACGGCGGCGCCAGCGCTCCGGCAGAAGCCCGTAGACCAGCGGACCGGCCTCCTTGTGCGAGCAGGTCACGCCGAGCGGCTTGTGCAGCATCAGACACAGGCCGGGCAGCGGATCGACGGGCGCGCCGTCGATCGTCAGCCGGTCCGGCAGATCCGGGTCGAGGGCGATCCGGTCGCCGGCATCGACCAGATCCGCGCCATCGAGGCGGATCGCGCCGGCGCGGGCGAGGGTCTGGATCTCGCGGCGCGAGCCGTAGCCGAGATTGGCGAGGAGCTTGTCGAGCCGGACGGACTTGGCTGCGCTCACCGGCGCGCCTCGTAGACGCGGAAGCCGTTCGCCTGCACGGCAACGGAGACGCTCCGGAACGCCGCGCGCAGGGGCGCCTCGTAAGGCAGATGCGCGTTGGCCACGAGCCAGAGCGTGCCGCCCGGCCGCAGAACCTCGGATGCCCGGGCGATGAATGCGCGGCCGAGGGACGGGTCCTCGGTTCCGGCCTCGTGAAACGGCGGATTGGTGACGATGAAGTCGAGCTGGTCCGGTACCACGCCGGGCGTCCGGACATCCGCCCAGTGGATCGTGGCCCGCGGGTCGGCGACGTTGCGCCGGGCCATCTCGACGGCCCGGCGGTCGATCTCCACCAGCGTCAGGGCGGTGACCGCGTCCGAGCCCAGCACCGCTCGGGACAGGATCCCGAGGCCGCAGCCGAAATCGGCGCCGCGGCCCTTGAAGGCCGGCAGATTCGCCAGGAGCAGCGCCGTGCCGGCATCCAGCCGGTCCCACGAGAAGATTCCGGGCTGCGTGCACAGGGCGAGGTTGTCGACATGGCGCGGACCGCCCTCGTCGATCGCCTCGGCGAGGCCAGCCGGCTCTGTCGGGCGCTCCGCCGTGCAGATCCGGTGATGCCGGCGCGGCTGGTCTGCGGCGGCGCAGCCGAAGGTCGTGAGTTCCTTGGCGAGACGGGTGCCGCCCCGGTCTTTCGGGGCCAGGGCGACCATGCGCCCGCCCGGCCCGAGGGCGCGCAGCACCTGGGCCAGCACGTAGCGCCGCTCGACCGTTCCGGGCGGCGCGAGCACCGTGGCCGCGTCGAGGCTGTTCTCGGACAGATCCTCCAGCCGTGCGGCGCCGGGGATCATGGGGGAAAGCTGGACGGCGTCGCCGGGAACCTCAGCGAGGTCGGCCGGCGGCAGGCCGTAGACGGCATGGCGCATGAACGGTTCGGGATCTGGAGAGCCAACGCCGGAACGCGAATCCGCGGCGGAGCGGGGCAAGCCCGCGCCCGACTCGGTTCATCCGGGGGAACACCGCGTTTATACCGGAACCGGCCGGGAAGCCCAGCCTCCCGGGCGCGGCCCCGTCGTCAGCCGCGCGGGAATTCGAGGCCCATCTCGCGGTAGCGGGCCGGATCGTCGGCCCAGTTCTCCCGCACCTTCACGTGCAGGAACAGGTGGACCTTGGCGTCGGCCGCCTCGGCGATCTCGACGCGGGCCGCCTGCCCGATCGACCGGATGGTCTGGCCGCCCTTGCCGAGCACGATGGAGCGCTGGCTCTCCCGCTCGACGAAGATCGTCTGCTCGATCCGAACCGACCCGTCGGGCCGGATCTGCCACTGGTCGGTTTCCACCGTCGAGCGATAGGGCAGTTCCTCGTGAAGCCGGTCGTAGATCTTCTCGCGGGTGATCTCGGCGGCGAGCATGCGCAGCGGCGCGTCCGAGACCTGATCCTCCGGATAGAGCCAGGGGCCCGGCGGCATCCGGGCCGCGAGGGCGCGGCGCAGATCGTCCACGCCGTCGCCGTTCAGCGCCGAGATCATGAAGGTCTCGGCGAAGGGCGCCGCGGCGTTGAGCTTGGCGGCGAGGTCGAGCAGGCGCTCGCGCGGGATCAGGTCGATCTTGTTGAGGATCAGCAGCTTCTCGCGCTTCACCTCGCCGAGCCGCCCGAGCACGGCCTCCACCTCCGCATCGACGCCCTTGCGCGCATCGACCAGCAGGCAGACCGCGTCGGCATCGGCGGCGCCGCTCCAGGCCGAATGCACCATCGCCCGGTCGAGGCGGCGCTTGGGCGCGAAGATGCCGGGGGTGTCGACGAGCACGACCTGGGCCGAGCCCTCGATGAGGATGCCCCGCACCAGCGCCCGGGTCGTCTGCACCTTCCGGGAGACGATCGAGACCTTGGTACCGACGAGGTTGTTGAGCAGGGTCGACTTGCCGGCATTCGGCACGCCGATCAGCGCGACGAATCCGGCCCGGGCGTCGGCGGGCGTGCCCGGGAGCATGGACGGATCGCGCGCGGGCTCCTGGCCCGGCATGGCGCCGGGGCCGTCCTGCGCGTCGTGATCGTCCGGTTCGTGCGTGTTCATGCTGTCTCCGTCGGCCCCGCATCCGCGGAGGCTCCGATTCCCTCTCGCTCCATCAGCGCCCGGGCGGCGGCCTGCTCGGCGATCCGCTTCGAGGTGCCGTCGCCGAGGCCGGGCTCGAGGCCCTCGACCTGGACGGCGATGCGGAACCGGGGCGCGTGGTCGGGACCCGTGCGTTCGACCACCGCATAGGTGGGGATCGGCAGGCTGCGGCCCATGGCCCATTCTTGCAAGGCCGATTTGGCGTCACGGCCCCGTGCCGCAGCCGTCGGCTCGCCCGGGCGGAAATGCGCCTCGACCACCGCCCGGGCGGCGTCGAAGCCGGCGTCGAGGTAGATCGCCCCCAGGATCGCCTCGCAGACGTCGGCGAGGATCGTCTGATTGCGCCGGCCGCCACCCATCACCTCGCCCTGGCCGAGGATCAGGTGCGGTCCGACCTCCCAGGACGCGGCCACAACCGCGCAGGTCTCACGCCGGACCAGAGCGGCGAGCCGCCGGGAGAGATCGCCCTCGTCGGCCTCCGGAAAGGCGCCGTAAAGGCGATCGGCGACCGCGAGCCCGAGCACCCGGTCGCCGAGGAATTCCAGGCGCTGGTAGCTGCCGCCCCGACCGCTGGATTTGCTGGTATGGGTCAGGGCACGGGTGAGCAGGTCCTGATCGGCGAAGCTGTGCCCGATCCGCTCCTCGAGCGCGCTCAGGGGCGGCCGCGGCTTGTGGGCCCGACGGGATCGGGCGTTGGCCCGGGGCTGCGCGGCGTCGTCCAAGTCCGGACCGGTCAATGGATCGTCGTGAACAGGCGCGACCAGCGCACGTGGGCCGGCCAGTTCCAGACCTGCCACGCCGGGGTCCCCTCGTCGATCGAGAAGAAGATCATCTCGGCGCGCCCGACCAGATTGGCGAAGGGCACGTAGCCGACATTGGCGAGGTCGCGCGAATCGGTGGAGTTGTCGCGGTTGTCGCCCATCATGAAAAAGTGACCGGGCGGGACCGTGTACAGCTCGGTCTTGTCCCAGAAACCATTGTCGCCGTCGCGCTCGATCACCCGGTGGGCCACGCCATTGGGCAGGGTCTCCATATATTGCGGCACCTTGGTGGGCTGCCCGTAGGGATCGGTCGTCTCGTAATCGGCGATCCGCTCGCGCTTGACCGCCTTGCCGTTGATGTTGAGCACGCCGTCGATCATCTGGATCTTGTCGCCCGGCAGGCCGATCACGCGCTTGATGTAGTCGGTCGAATTGTCCTTGGGCAGCTTGAACACCGCGATGTCGCCGCGCTTCGGATCGGCGCCCCAGATCCGGCCCTCGGCCTGAATCGGAATGTATTCCGACAGCGGCAGCGAGTACTTGGAGTAGCCGTAGGAATATTTCGATACGAACAGGTAATCGCCGATCAGCAGGGTCGGCACCAGCGACCCTGAGGGGATGTTGAACGGCTGGAACAGCAGCGTCCGCACCACCAGGGCGATCAGCAGCGCCTGGATGCCGACCTTCAGCGTCTCGCGGATGCTGGCCCAGGTGCCGGTCTCGGCGGGTTTCCTGAGCGGCTTGCCGTCGTAATCCACGCGCGCGTTCCGTCTTTGGTTGAGGTTCGTCACCTGCCGCCAGCGGGGCGCAGCCCCGCCGCGCGCGGCTTGCTGATGTGCGGTTGGCCCGAGGAATGCGCCGCAATCGTGTCCGCTGTGAGCGGCGGTCTAGACCATGCGCGAGCCCCCCGCAACGCGCGACCGGGGCCGGCTAATCCGCGATGGCCGCCTCAACCGGCGACAGAGACCGGCAGGGCTTCAATGATCACGAAGGCTTGTGCCATCGGTGGATCGTCCGTGAGGCTCACATGCAGGCGCGCCGCGTGTCCGGCCGGCAGAAGGTCCGCGAGCCGCGCGGCCGCACCGCCCGCCAGCCGGAGGGTCGGCTGTCCGGAGGGCAGGTTCACCACCTCCATGTCGCGCCAGAACACGCCGGCGCTGAAACCCGTCCCCAGCGCCTTGGCGCAGGCCTCCTTGGCGGCGAAGCGCCGGGCGTAGCCCTCGGCACGGGCGGCCCGCCGGTCGCAGCGGGCCCGCTCGCCCTCGGTGAAGACCCGGTGGGTGAAGCGCGCGCCGTGCCGCTCCAGGGTCCGGGCGATCCGACGGATGTCGCAGAGATCCGACCCAATCCCGACGATCATGCGAGCCGGGCCCGATCCATGGCGGCCCGCATGTCGCGCACCGCTTGGTCGAGCCCCACGAAGATCGCGTCGGCGATCAGCGAATGGCCGATATTGAGCTCCCGGATCTGCGGCAGCGCCGCCACCGGCCCGACGCTGCCGAGGGTCAGCCCGTGACCCGCATGGATCTCCAAGCCGAGGCCGGCCCCGTGCTCGGCTGCGCGCCGGAGGCGGGCGAGTTCGTGGGCCGTGCGGCCGTCATCGTCCTCAAGGGCGGCCTCGCAGTAGCTGCCGGTGTGCAACTCGACCACCGGCGCCCCCAGGGCATGGGCGGCGTCCATCACCGCGGGCTCCGGCTCGACGAACAGCGAGACGCGGATACCGGCTTCCGCGAGGGTCCGGATGCGCGGCGCGAGGTGCTCCCGGCCGCCGACGATGTCGAGCCCGCCCTCGGTGGTGCGCTCCTCGCGCTTCTCCGGGACGAGGCAGGCGGCATGGGGCCGCGTGGCCAGCGCGATCGCCACCATCTCGTCGGTGGCCGCCATCTCGAAATTGAGCGGCACGGACAATCCGCGCTTCAGCGCGGCGATATCGGTGTCGCGGATATGGCGCCGGTCCTCGCGCAGATGCGCGGTGATGCCGTCGGCGCCCGCCTCGACGGCGAGCAGCGCCGCCCGCACCGGGTCCGGGTAATCGCCGCCGCGGGCGTTGCGGACGGTCGCGACGTGATCGATGTTGACGCCGAGGCGCAGCTTTTCGGAGGTCATCCGCTCGTTCGTCCCCGTGTCGGCGCGATGCGACAGGCTTACCGGCAGGGTTCGGAAGGCGCGGCGCGCCCTCACCCCGTGTCGGCGATATGCGGAGGATCGCGCGCGCCGGCAAGACGGCCGGGGCCGCGACACTTACCGATCGGCTGGCGCGCCCGTCATCGCGGAAGACGGCGATCCAGGGGACGAGGATCGTCACTCCGGGGATCTGGCGCCGCCGGGATTGGCGGCGCCGAGGGAGCAAGATCCCTGGGCGGGCCTTCCCGACAGGCGTCCCGCCCGGTCATCGAAGGGGCCGAAGGGCCCTCCCGCTCAGGCGAGGCGCAGGCGCGACCGGCCGTCCTTCCGCTCGGGCAGGGCATCGAGGACCGCCTTGACGATGGCTTTGGCGTCGAGGCCGGCCTCGGCGTACATCTTCTCGGGGCTGTCGTGGTCCTGGTAGGTGTCCGGCAGCGTCAGTGTCCGCACCCGGACCCCGCCCGCGTCCAGCGCCCCCGTCTCCGACAGCAGGTGCAGCACCATCGCGCCGAACCCGCCCCGCGAGCCCTCCTCGATCGTCAGCAGGACTTCGTGGTCCCGCGCCAGATCCAGGATCAGCGCCTCGTCCAGCGGCTTGGCGAACCGCGCATCCGCCACCGTCACCGCCACGCCCTGCTCGGACAG
>NZ_JACJIM010000003.1 GCF_014138435.1 Methylobacterium fujisawaense
GCCACCGGGCGGGCCCCCGAAGGACGCCCCGGGATCGCTCCCGGGCCGCCGCGGACAGGTGCGGTCAGGAAGCACAAAATAGGAACATTGTCAAGGTGCGGGCGGCGTGACGCACGCTGCCGCGCGCCATTTCTCCCTGTCCGCCCGCGGCACTCCGGAAGGACGGGCGGCTGGACCGGACCGCCGGTCCACCTCCGGAGATCCGGCCTGCGTACCCGATCAATCCGCCCGTCGGAGCCGGCTCGCGAAGAAGCCGTCGAGGCCTCCGCGGGCGTTCGGCACCTCCGCCAGGTGGCACGGCAGGGTGCGCAGGTCGCCGTTGCCGTCGATCAGAGCCGCGGCGCCACCGACCTCCTCGGGCCGGACCGGCACCCGCGTGAACCGGGAGTCGCGGGCCAGGAAGGCCGCGATCTGCGCCTCGCCCTCCTCCGGCTCCAGCGAGCAGGTGCAGTAGACGAGAAGCCCGCCCGGCCGCACCAGCCCGGCCGCGTGGTCGAGGAGCCTGGCCTGGAGCGCGGCGAGTCGCCCGATATCGGCCTCCACCTTGGTCCAGGCCACGTCGGGGTGGCGCCGGATCGTCCCGGTGGCCGAGCACGGCGCGTCGAGCAGGACCGCGTCGTGGTCCCGCGGCTCCAGGGTGAGGGCGTCGGCCACCACGATCTCGACCGCGAAGCCGAGCCGCGCGACGTTCTCGCGCAGGCGTTCCAGCCGCGGCGCGGACCGGTCGACGGCGGTGACCTGCGCGCCGGTGGCGGCGAGCTGCAGGGTCTTGCCGCCGGGCGCCGCGCAGAGGTCGAGGACGCGGGTTCCGGGCTGCGGCGCCAGGAGGCGGGCCGGGAGCGCCGCGGCGGCGTCCTGGACCCACCACGCCCCTTCCTGGAAGCCGGGGAGGTCGGGGATCGCCGGGCCGTTCTCCGGCAGGCGCAGGGAGCCGGTCGGCAGGGTCACGGCGCCGAGCCGCTCCGCCCAGTCGGCGGTGTCGCGCAGCGGGGTCAGGTCGATGGCGGCCCCGGCGAGATGGGCGCGGGCGATCGCCGCCGCGCGCTCGGGCCCGTAGGCCGCGACCCAGCGGCGGGCGAGCCAGTCCGGCGTGTTGACCGTCAGGGCGTCGGCGTCCGCGGCCAGGATCGCGTCGCGCTCCCGGGCGATCCGGCGCAGCACCGCGTTGACCAGCCCGGCGAGATGGGCCGTGCGGGTATCCCCCTTGGCGAGCCGCACCGCGAGGTCGACGGCGGCGTGGTCGGGGACCGCGAGGTCGAGGAGCTGGGCGGTCGCGGTGGCCAAAAGGGCCGTGAGCTGCGGCTTGGCCGCGGGCAGCCCGCGCTCCAGCCGCGCGGCCAGGGCGGCGCGGATCAGCCCGTAGCGGCGGAAGGTCGCCACCGCGATGGCCCGCGCCAGCCCGGCATCGGCCGGCGCCAGCGCCTCAGCGCGGATCGCCTGGGCGAGGGCGTCGTCGAGGGCGGGGGGGCGCTCCTGGCCGATCAGGGCCGCGACCGCCTGCATCGCCGCGCGGCGCGCGCCCAGGCCCGCCGTATCCGGCCCGGTCTCGCCCGTCGAAGCTTCCTTCCGCGTGTTGCGGCCTGTGTCCCGCGATGCCACTTCTGCTCCAGATCCAACGTCTTCTGGGCCTACGCCCTCACACTCGAGCGAGCGCGATGCAAGAGCCGACCGCACAAGACCCGCACAGGCAGGATCCGGACGGACCGGAGGCCGGCGACGGCACGGCCCCGCCCCGCGCGCTCAGCCCGGCGGCGCAGCGCGCCCTGGCCGAGGCCGCCGAGCGCCGCGCGGCGATCGACGCCCGGGCCGCCGAGATCAGCGCCCGGCCCGAGCGCCAGGGGCGCGGCGGCCTGGAGCCGGTGCGCTACGACGACTGGGAGGTGAAGGGCCTCGCGGTCGACTTCTAAGGACGGCGCAGGGGCCGGCGCACCGGTCCGGCCCTATTCGGCCGGGACCGCCAGCGGCGGGCCGGCCTCGGTCCGGGCCTCCGCCGCACCCGCCCCGAACCGCCGGTACCAGAGCCCGGTCAGGATCGGCACGAGGATCGAGGTGACGATGATGCAGATCGTCACCAGCACGGTGGCGGTCTGCGCGGCCGGGGCGAAGTGCGGGGCGACGGCGGCGATCGCCAGCGGGTTGGCGGCGGCGGCCCCGGCCGTCGAGGAGGCCGCCAGCCTCGCCGTGCCGGTCCCGCCCCCGATCGCCCGGTCGGCCAGGATCAGCGGGATGCCGGTCAGGACGATCACCGCCAGCGCCAGCACGATGCCGAGCCCCGCGAGCGGCGAGAGCAGGTTGCTGAGGTCCACTGTGTTCCCCAGCGCGAAGGCGAAGAACGGGATCATCAGCTGGCCGCCCGGGGCGAACAGGGCCCGGAGCTTCGGGTCGAGGTTGCCGAGCGCGAAGCCGACGAGGAAGGGCAATACCGCGCCCGCGAAGATCTGCGGCTCGAAATGCGCCGCCCCGGAAGCCCCGAGGATGATCATGCTCATCAGCGGGCCGGATTCGATCGACGTGAGGATGAAGGCGCCGGCCTCCTCGCGGCTGCCGTAGGTCTGCATCAGCGAGGCGTAGAGGCCGCCATTGGTCATATCCATCGCGCAGACGATCGCCAGGATCGACAGGCCGGCGAAGAAGCCGGTCTGGATCCCCTCGGGCGGGATGAACAGCCCGGCCACCAGCACGATCGCCCAGGCGGCGACCAGCTTGGTCGCCACCAGCGTGCCGGACTTGCGCAGCACCGTCCCGGTCGCCCTCAGGCTGACCGAGGCGCCCATGCAGAAGAACCAGACCGCCAGGATCGGGGTCACGCCGGTCATGATCCCCTGCGTGAAGCCCTTGAAATAGGCCGGGGACCCCGGCGCGAAGGTCCTGCACAGGGCTCCGAGCAGCAGCGGCACCAGCATCAGGCCGCCGGGAATCCTGTCGATCGCCGCCTTGATCTGCATGGCGCGCATCCTCCCGATCCGGATCGCTCGCCGGCGCATCGGACCCGGGCGGGTTCGCGGGCGCCGCCCCGGTCCGCGCCTCTGTCGGGCGTCTGTCGAACCGGTGCGTCATCCTGTCGGGGCCCGGGGCGGGCCGTCAAGCGGCGCGCCGTCGGGCACGGAACGTCCGGCGCGGAACGTCGAGCCTCCGGGCCCGTTGAGCGGATTCACCCGGAGGAGGCGAGCATGGCGACAACGGTATCGGCGCGCAGCGCGGTCGCGGGACCGCACGGCGCGATCACCCTGGCCCGCGGCGAGCGGCTCGGGATGCGGATGTGGCGGGCGGAGGAGCCGAACGCCGACAAGCCGATGACCAAATCGGCCTACGAGACCGTCGGCTACGTGGTCAGCGGCCGGGCGGAACTCGTCCTGGAGGGCGAGACCCTCGCCCTCGCTCCGGGCGATTCCTACTGCGTGCCGGCGGGCGCCGCGCACACCTACCGGATCCTGGAGACGTTCACGGCCGTCGAGGCGACCGCGCCGCCGGCCGGCTGAGGCCCGCGGGCCTCAGTGGGTCATGTAGACCTGCGTGCCGACATCGACCCGCGCGTAGAGGTCGACCACGTCCTGATTGTACATCCGGATGCAGCCATAGGACGCGTAGGTGCCCACCGAACTCGGCCGGTTGGTGCCGTGGATCGCGTATTCGCCGCCCGCGAGGGTCATGGCCGCCGCACCCATCGGATTGTGCGGCGAGCCGCCCGCGATGAGGTTCGGCAGGCGCGGGTTGTCGCGCTTCACCTCCGCGGGGGGCGACCAGGCGGGGGCGACGTACTTGCCGTCGATCGGCTTCGTGCCGAACCACTGCTTGCCGGGCCGGCCCACCGCCACGGGGTAGCGGATCGCCGTGCCGTCGCCGTTCACGAGATAGAGCTTGCGCTGCGACACGCTGATCACCACCGAGCCCGGCGCGACACCGTTCTGGAACGGCACGACCTCGCGCGCCTGCGCCGTTTGAAGACAACCGGCCAGCATCGCGCCGGCCAAACCGAATACAGCCGCCACCTGACCCGACATCACTACGATCCTCGACAAGCAAGAGTTGACGCGGGCAAGTAATCCGCGGCCGAGCTTACCGTTCCAAGAATAGCTATGGTTGATGTGGGGTCAGCGTGCCGCATCCGTGAGGCACGGTAAAAGAGCAACCACGATCGACGGCGCGGGGGCGCGGCGGGGCCGCTCGGCCGCCCCTCAGCGCTCGTAGAGCGTGCTGCCCCGCTTGTCCTCGGGCTGCCAGCCGTGGCGCTCCAGCTCCGGGTCGAGATGCTCCTCCACCGGGTGTCCGACGCAGAGATAGGCCACGAGCCGCCACGTCTCCGGCACCGCCAGGATCGCCGAGACGGTCTGCGGCTCCAGGATCGAGACCCAGCCGACGCCGAGGCCGCGCGCCCGGGCGGCGAGCCAGAAGCACTGCACCGCCCCCACCACCGAATAGGCCAGGGTCTCCGGCATGCTGGCCCGTCCGAGCCCGAGGCCGGTCTCGGTCGCCGCGTCGCAGAAGACGGCCAGATGGACCGGCGCCTCCCGCAGGCCGGCGAGCTTGAGGCCGCGATACCGGGCGGCGCGGTCCGCATCGTAGCCTGCGGCCGCGGCGGCGTTGCAGCCGGAGAAGTTGTCCGACACCGCGCGGCGCCGCGCCGGATCCGAGACGCGCACGAACCGCCAGGGCCGGCTGTTGCCGACCGACGGCGCCCGGTGGGCCGCCGTCAGGCAGGTGCGCAGGCACGCCTCGTCCACCGGATCCGTCCGGAACCGGCGCACGTCGCGGCGCCACGCGAACAGCGCGTCGAGGTCGTGCAGGAAGGCGTCGTCGAAGGCGGGCGGGCCCATGATGTCGGTGGCATACCCGCTTCCCGGGCCCAACGGGAAACAGAAAAAAGGCCGCCCGGAGGGGCGGCCTGAAGTCTTGGGTCTCGAAACCTCGGAGTGCCGGATCCTGGGATCCCGAACGGCGGCCGATGGCTGGGGAGCTGGGTGTCGGGCGCCGGCCGGGCAGGACCCGGCGAGGTTCGACGTCTGTTGTCGCGCGGCAACGCGGCCTGCAAAAGGCGCGAATCTGGCCAAACCATGTTTTTTGTCGCTTGGGCGTGTCTCGCAGGTCACGGCGCGGGGCGGCCGTCACTCTTGCGGGCCGCTGCGGCGAAGCCCATCATCCGGCAAAGGAACGATGCACCGGAGTGGTGATGACCGAAAGGACGAGCGCCGGGCCGAGGCCCGACGAGGCGGCGGGGCATGTCATTCCCTTCCCCGCCCGCGCGGCTCCTCCACAGGTCGCCTTCAACCGGGATGAGCTGCGCACGATCTTCAACCTCTATGGCCGGCAGGTGGCCGCGGGCGAATGGCGCGACTACGCCCTCGACTTCCGCCGCGACAGGGCGGTGTTCTCAATCTACCGCCGCGCCTCCGAGATGCCGCTCTACCGGATCGAGAAGGATCCCAAGCTTGCCCGCCGCCAGGGGGCCTACGCGGTCATCGCCGCGAGCGGCCAGATCCTGAAGCGCGGCTCGGAACTCGCCCGGGTCATCGCCGTGCTGGAGCCGGCGCCCAAGGCGGTCTGACCGGCGGTCTGACCCCGCACGGCATCCCGCTCCGCCCGTCAGGACAGGGGCATCCGCCGGACGGTCGCGGCGATCTCGGCCACGACCTCCGGCGGCAGGGGACGGATCGGCCGCGGCGGCTCGGCGCGGCACAGCCCCATCAGATCGGCCAACGCGTAGACCACCCGCAGGCTGGAATGGGTCCGGAACAGCGTCCAGAGCGGCTCCAGTTCCGCGTTCAGGGTGCGCGCCCGGTCCGTGTCGCCGGCCTCCACGGCCCGGACGATCGCGCGGCAGGTCCGGGGGAACAGGCCGCCCGCCACGCTGTACCATGCCGCGCCGCCGGCGATCAGCGCCTCGATCGCGTTCCAGTCGCCGCTGAAGCCGATGGGGAAGCCCGCCGGGACCGCCGCCTGCAGGGCGGCGACACCGGCCGCGGCGTCGGCCGGGGCCGGCGCGGCGCATTTGGCGGCCACGATCCCGGGACGGCGGGCGAGCCGGCCGATCAGCGCCGGCGTGAAGCGGAAATGCGTGGTCGCGGGGTTGTCGTAGAGGACGAGGGGTAATCCGCCCGCCTCCGCCACGGCTGCGAAGTGCGCCTCGACCTCGGCCTCGGTCAGCGGCGTGTAGGAGACGGGGGCGAGCAGCCCCGCATCCGCGCCGGCCGCCCGTGCGTCCTGCGCGAGGCGGATGGCCTCGTCGGTGCGCAGGGCGCCGATGCCGACCAGGAGCGGTACCCGGCCGCCCACAGCCTCGCGGGCGATCGCCACCGCCCGGCGGCGCTCGTCGCGGCTCAGATACGCGTAGGTCCCGGTGCTGCCGAGCAGGCCGATCGAATCGACCCCGGCGGCCACGAGGGGCTCCAGCAGGCGTTGCAGGGCTCCGGCATCGACCCGACCGTCGGCGTCGCTCGGGGTGATCGGGAAGGCAGAGAGGCCGGAAAGGCCGGAGAGCGCGGGCATGGCCCGAGCTTAGCGCATCCGGTCGGTGCGGCGAGACAAAAAGAAACCCCGGCGGTTGCCCGCCGGGGTTTCTCTCAACGATCGGTTCTTGCGGCTTAGCGGCGGTCGCCGATCAGGCTCAGCAGGAACTGGAACATGTTGATGAAGTCGAGATAGAGGGTCAGGGCGCCGTTCACCGACATCTTGGCCGCCATCTCACCGTCGAAGCCGCCGTAGAGATACATCTCCTTGAGCTTCTGCGTGTCGTAGGCGGTCAGCCCCGCGAAGATCAGCACGCCCAGCACCGAGATGGCAAACTGGAGGGCCGACGAGGCGAAGAAGATGTTCACCAGCGACGCGAGGATGATGCCGATCAGGCCCATCATCAGGAACGAGCCCATGCCCGAGAGGCTACGCTTCGTGGTGTAGCCCCAGAGGCTGAGCGAGCCGAAGGCCGCCGCCGTGATGAAGAACACCTGGACCACGCTGCCACCGGTGAAGACCAGCAGGAGCGAAGACATCGAGGCGCCCATCACCGCCGCGAAGGCGAAGAACATCGTCCGCGCGGAAGAGGCCGACATCCGGTCCATCCGCATGGAGAAGACGAAGATGAACGCCAGCGGGGCGAGCATCAGGACCCACTTCAGCGGGCTGAGATAGAGGGTCTGACCGAACGGGGTCAGGATCGGGCGGGTGCCCTGGTAGGCCGCCACGGAGGCCATGTTCAGGCCGAGCGCGACGAGACCCGAGATGCCAAGCCCGACGACCATGTTGTTGTAGACGCCGAGCATGAAGGTGCGCAGGCCCTGGTCGACTTCGACCTGGGTGCCGGCGTAGCCGGTCGGCTGCTGGGCGCCGTACCGGAAGGGGCTATTCTCGAATGCCATGGGAGTTTCCTTGCGGAGGCTCTCTCAGCGTGGTGTTCGGGCGAGGCCCACGCAGGACCTCTGGCGCCAGGCTGGCGCCTCGCTCAGGAATATGTTGCGCCCGCGTCCTGGACACAAGTCCCCGGCCACGGTTGCGGCCCGGGTTTTCCGTGTCCGGAGGATGTATTTTTGTCCATCCGGGCAGGGATTAAAATGCATTTCCTGCTGCAAAGCGTGTCTTTCGACTGACGGTTGCCGGGATGCAGGTGTTTCGATAGCCGTGCGAGCAGTCTTAACGGTTTCCTGATGCCACCCGCGGCGGCGCCCGCGCCGGTTTGTCCGGCGCAGGCCAGCCGCCACCCGTCCGCAGGGTTCCGGCGGACCGGGCGTCCAGGGCTCAGTGCGCGGCCCTGCGGGCGAAGGCGCGGCCCAGGCTCAGCAGCATCAGCTCGGCGGCGACCTGCACCTCGGCCGGCATATCGTCGGTGAGCGTCTCCTTGAGCGCGATCGCCAGGTCGGCCGCGCGCTCCAGCGGGGCGCCCCCCGAAGGAGGCCTGCCCAGGACGTAGCGATCGCCGCCGTCCCGGATCTCCGTGATGTCCATCAGGATCCCGTGCGAGCGGACCGGCTGGCCGGCCGCGTCCCGATGCGTCCGTCCGCGGCTGAGGAGCCATCGCACCGAGCCGTCCGTCTTGAAGACGCGGTACTCGGCCAGCACCAGTCCACCGGACCGGACGGCCCGGAGCATGTGGTCCATCAGCCAGGTCATGTCCTGCGGATGCACCGCGGCCAGTGCCATCGGTCCGCTGATCGGGCGATTGGCGAGGTCGGGGGTGCCGGTCAGCAACATGGCCGCGCCCTCATCGTAGACGACACGGCCGCCGACATGGTCCCATTCCCAGGCACCCACGACGCACGAGGCTTCGAGGGCGGCACGGAGACGCTCCGTATCCTCCCCGTAGCCATCGATGACGGTAATGCCCATGACGGTTGGTCCTCTGGTCGGCCGGAGCCCGAACGTCTTTCTCCGTACCAATATATCACACAAATGACAAAGAGTTCACTTGCGGATAAAGTTGCGGTCGGGCACTCCGCGGTGCTGTGGGTCGATTTGCGCCTTCCTGGAGATGTTCGAGGGTCGGTCATGGATGAGAACGGGCTCGAACGTCTGCGCATGATTGCCGGCGCGAAAGCGGACACTGCGTCGTCCCAAGCCCTCATTCGAATCGCGCAGTCCCTCGATCTTCCGATCGAGGCGTTCTACCAGCCGGATCGGTGCGGCCCCGCCACGCGGCCGGCGATCGATTGGGAGACGGAGCGGCTCCTGGCTCTGGTGAAGGTCCATTTCCGCCAGCTCGATCCGGCGGCGCGCCGACGCTTCGGCGAGGCGGTCCTCGGGATGGTCGGCTCGGAACCGGCCGAGGGCTGACGCCGCCGGCGGCAAAGGCTGGAGACCCCGGAAACATGGCGACGCGGGCGACGGCGAAGCCGGACGATTGGAAGCGCCTGCCCTTCGCGGCGATGTCCCCGATCCCCTATCGCGCGGCCTTCGACCCCGCCCAATTCGCGGAGCTGGCGAAGGGGCTGCGTCCGGAGGTGATGGAAGACAAGTGGTTCATCTATCTCGACGGACTCGATCTCTACTTCCACCGGAGCTGGACCGGCCACGGCGTCTACCGGGTCGGATTTGAGCGGCACGGCGAGACATACCGCGTCGTGTCGGCCCTGTGCGCGAAGCCGATGCTCGCGACGCACGGAGCCGAGTATCAGGCGCGGTGTCTCGATTTCCTGGTCGAGAACCTCCTGCTCGGCGGCTCCAAGCCGTTCCCCCGGCCTGCGGACGTCGCGGAGAGTGCGCCCGGGGCGTTCCAGCACGGCTTTTCGGGAAGCGGCTATCGCGAGGTGCCCGTCGTGCGACGGCCCTGGTGGACATTCTGGCGCTGACGGCGGCCCGTCGGGTCTGAGCGCCCGGGCGGTCCTCCCGGGACCGGGAGGCGCTCCTCAGATCTGCCGCAGATACGGCGCCGGCTTCTGCCCCAGGATCCGCCAAGTGCCGGCGAGCCCGAGGAGGATCGCCAGCGCGACGGCGGCCGTCGCCGCCACCAGCGCGCCCGACAGGTCGAGGCGGAAGTCGAGGTGCATGACCTTGGCGACGATCACCCACCCTGCGAGCGTCCCGGCCATGAGGCCGAACAGGGCCGTGGCGAGGCCCAGGGCGGCGTATTCGAGGGCGTAGGCGGCGAGCAGCCGCGACCGGCGCGCGCCCAGCACCTTGAGCACCACGGCATCGTAGAGCCGCGCCCGGTGCCCGGCCGCGATGGCGCCGGCCAGAACGAACAGGCTCGCCAGGACCGCCACCGCGCTCGCCCCCCGGATCGCCAGGACCAGCCGGCCGACGAGGTCGCCGATCGCGTCCAGCGCGTCCTTGACCCGCACGGCGCTCACCGACGGGAAGGTCTTGGCGACGTCGCGCAGGATGTGGTTCTCGGCGGCCGCGTCGGTGCCGCCCGGTAGCGTCAGCGTGGCGAGGTCGGAATGCGGCGCGCCGCGGAAGGTCCCCGGCGAGAACACCATCACGAAGTTGATGCCGAGATTGCGCCACTCCACCCGGCGCAGGTTGAAGATCGTCGCGGTGAGGTCGTGGCCGAGCACGTTCACCGTCACGGTGTCGCCGAGCTTGAGGCCGAGCTGGCGGGCGAGGTCGGCCTCGAAGGAGACCAGCGGCTTGGCGCCCTGCTCGGCGCTCCACCACGCGCCTTCGGTGAGGCTCGAGCCCTCCGGCACCGTGTCGGCGTAGGTGATGCCCCGGTCGCCGTCGAGCACCCAGGCGGCGTCCTCCGGGGGCCGGATCTTGCTGGCCGGCACGCCGTTCAGGGCGACGATCCGGCCGCGCATCATCGGCACGTCCTCGATCTTCCCGTTCGGGGCGGCGCGCGCCAGGAACTCGCGGAACTGGGCGGCGTCCCGCGAGGGGATGTCCAGGAAGAAGAGGTTCGGCGCGCGGGCCGGCAGGGTCGCGCTGATCGTCCGGCGGACATTGGCGTCGATCAGGCTGAGCGTCACGAGGAGCGTCACGCCGAGGCCCAGCGACAGGACGATGGCGGGCGTCAGGGCCCCCGGCCGGTGGAGGTTGGCGAGCGCCATCCGGGGCGCGGGCCAGCTTGGATGCGGCAGGCGGCGGGCGAGCGCCATCAGGCCGAGAGCCACCCCGTGCAGCAGGCCGAAGGCGATGGCGGCCGCCGCGATGAAGATCAGCGCCACACGCCGGTCAAAGGCGGTGACCACCGACAGGCCGACCAGCGCCGCGAGGCTCAGGCCCAACCAGATCCGGTAGCGCCAGCGCGGCCTCACCCGTGCGGGATCGACGGTGTCGCGGAACAGGCCGGAGACCGGCACGTCGTGGGCACGGCCGAGTGGGGTGATCGCGAAGGCGAAGGCGGTGAGGAGCCCGTAGGCGGCCGCGAGCGCGAGTTCGCCCGGGGCGAGCGTCGGGTTCAGGGGCAGCGGCAGGTCGGCGGAGAACAGCGCGTCGAGGAGGAAGGGCAGGCTCGCGCCGATCGCGAGCCCGATCAGGGTGCCGATCCCGGCGATCAGCATCACCTGCGTCAGGTACAGAGCGACCACCTGCGAGCCGGGCGCGCCGACGCTCTTGAGGGTCGCGATCGAGGCCCGCTTGCGCTCCACGAAGGCGTGGACGGCATTGCCGACGCCGACGCCGCCGACGATCAGCGCGGTGAGCCCGACCAGGGTCAGGAACTGCGTGAAGCGCTCGATGCTCTTGGCGAAGCGCGGGTCGGCGTTGCTGCGCGAGCGGACCTCCCAGCCCGCCTCCGGCGTCGCGGCACGGATCCGGGCCTGCGCGGCGTCGAGATCGGCATCCGGCGTGCCCGGCGGCAGGAGGATCCGGTAGCTCCAGCGGTTGAGGCTGCCGGGCTGGACGAGACCGGTGGCGCGCAGCGTCGGCTCGGAGATCATCAGCCGCGGCCCGAAGCCGATGCCGCCGGCGATCTTGTCGGGCTCGGACACGATGGTGCCGCGGATCGCCACCTTGTGCCCGGCCAGCGCGATCCGGTCCCCGACCTTGACGTCGAGGCGCGTGAGCAGGGCCGGGTCGGCGAGCGCCCCCGGCACCCCGTCCCGTTCGGCCAGCCGGTCGGCGAGGCGGCCCGGCGGGTCGGTGGCGAGGTCGCCCGCCGCCGGATAGGTGGCCGGGTCGACGGCCTTCAGCTCGACGAGGGCCGCGTCGCCGCTCTCCGCCACCGCCATGGCCCGCAGGGAGGCGACGCTATCGAGCCGGCCTTCCCGCGCCAGGGCCTGCCGCTCGGCCTCGGTGGCCTCGCGGTTGATCAGGTTGTAGGCGAGGTCGCCGCCGAGGATCCGCCGCCCCTCCCGGCCGAGCCCGTCCGAGAGCGAGCGCGAGATCGACGCCACGCCCGCGATCGCCGCGACGCCCAGCGCGATGCAGGCGAGGAACACCGCGAAGCCCGTGAGGCCGGCGCGCAGTTCGCGGAGCGCCAGCCGCAGGATGAGCGGGAGGCGGCGGGGGCCGGGGTCCGGTCGGGTGATCGTGCCGTGCATCAGGCGGTCACCGCTTCCTCGATCCGGCCCGAGCGCAGGCGCACCGTGCGGTCGCACAGGCGGGCGAGGCCGTTGTCGTGGGTGACGAGCACCAGGGTCGCGCCGCGGTCGCGCTTCAGCCGGAACAGGAGATCGACGATCTGCCGGCCGGTGGCCTCGTCGAGGTTGCCGGTGGGCTCGTCGGCGACCAGGATCGCCGGGTCGGGGGCGACCGCCCGGGCGATGGCGACGCGCTGCTGCTCGCCCCCCGAGAGTTGCGCCGGGTAATGGTGCAGCCGGTGCCCGAGGCCCACCGCCTCCAGCTCGGCGCGGGCCCGCTCGTGGGCGCCGGGCCGGTCGGCGAGTTCCAGCGGCAGCGCCACGTTCTCCAGCGCCGTCATGGTCGGCACGAGGTGGAAGGCCTGGAACACGATGCCGATGCGCCGGCCCCGGAAGCGGGCGAGCGCGTCCTCGTCGAGGCGGACGAGATCGGTCTCCTCGATGACCACGCCGCCGGAATCGGGCCGCTCCAGCCCGGCCATGACCATCAGAAGCGTCGACTTGCCGGAGCCGGACGGACCGACGAGCCCCACAGCCTCGCCGCGGTCGACGGTGAGCGAGATGCCGCGGAGGATGTGGACCCGGGCGGCGCCGCGGCCGAGGCTGAGATCGATGTTCGACAGCGCGATCGCCGGATCGCGCAGCACCTTGCCTTGGCTCACGGGCGAGCCGATCTGTGGGCGATGACGAGCATGGCGCGCGAGGTCCTCGGTTGGCTGCGAACTTGGCTGCACGGGCCGCGGGGGCACCGCGATATGGGATCCGCATTGGGGCCGCGCCATGACGGCGGCGCTGTGTTCCGGCGCACGGCCCTGTTTGCCGCAGCGCTAGCCGTCCTCATGGTCCCTTTCATGACGGCACCGCAGGCCGCGCCGAACGGCCCGGTCAAGCTCGTCGCCCTGGGCGACAGCCTGACCGCCGGTTACCGGCTGCCCGCCGATGCCGCCTTCCCCACCGTCCTGGAGCGGCTGCTCAAGGCCAAGGGCGAAGACGTGACCGTGTCCAATGCCGGCGTCTCCGGCGACACCGCCACCGGTGGCCTCGACCGGGTCGACTGGTCGGTGCCCGACGGGACCGCGGGCGTGATCCTCGAACTCGGCGCCAACGACATGCTCCGCGGCACCGACCCGAAGGTGACCGAGGGGGCGCTGTCGGCGATCATCGAGCGGCTGAAGGCCCGGGGCATCCCGGTCCTGCTGGCCGGCATGCAGGCGGCACCCAATCTCGGGCCGGACTACAAGGCGCGGTTCGACGCGATCTTTCCGGCCCTCGCCAAGCGCTACGGGCTGACCCTCTACCCGTTCTTCCTCGACGGGATCGTGGGCGACCGGGCGCAGCACCTCGATGACATGATCCACCCGAACCGGCAGGGCGTCGAGACCATCGCGGCGCGCATGCTGCCGACGGTCGATTCGTTCCTGGACCGGATCCGCCAGGCGCCGGTCCGCTGATGCCGCGCCTGTTCACAGGGCTCGCCGTGCCGCCGGCGGTTGCCGACGCCCTCAAGGGCTTCCAGGGCGGGCTGCCCGGCGCCCGCTGGATCGAGCCCGGCGACTTTCACGTCACCCTGCGCTTCCTCGGGGATGTCGAGGTCACCGTCGCCGACGATGTCGTGGAGGCGCTGGCCGAGATGCGGGTACGCCCGCCCCTGACGGTGACCCTCGACGGCCTCGGCATCTTCGGCGGCGACAAACCGCGGGCGCTCTACGCGGCGGTGGTGGCCGATCCGGCGCTGACGGATCTCCAGGCCGAGCAGGAGCGGCTGGTGCGCCGCGCCGGGGTCGAGCCGGAACGGCGGAAGTTCACCCCGCATGTCACCCTGGCCCGGCTGCGCCGCGACGCCACGCCGGAGGCGACGGCGATGTACCTGTCGCAGGCGCCGGTCTTCGCGCCGCTGGCCTTCGCGGTTGACCGGGTGACGCTGTTCTCGGCGCGGGACTCGACCGGGGGTGGGCCGTATGTGGCGGAGGCGGACTTTCCGTTCGCGTGAGGCGTTCGCTTCAGGCCTCTCCTCGTCCAGAGGGCTCTGTGGGCCCGGAAGACCTCCTTCGAGGCCCGCTTCGCGGTCACCTCAGGATCAGCTGGAGGGTTGGACCGACCTACAGCCGCCGCAGCGCCACGCTCTCGATCCGGTGGCTCGCGCCCTTGGTGAGGATCAGGCTCGCCCGCTGCCGCGTGGGCACGATGTTCTCGCGCAGGTTCGGCAGGTTGATCGTGGTCCAGAGCCGGTCGGCGATGTCGAGCGCCTCGGTTTCCGGGATCTCGGCGTATTTCCGGAAGTAGGAGCGCGGGTCGCGGAAGGCGGTCTGGCGCAGCTTCATGAAGCGGGTGACGTACCAGCGGTGCAGGTCGTCCTCGTGGCCGTCGAGATAGATCGAGAAGTCGAAGAAGTCGGACACGAACGGGATCGCGGTGCCGTCCCGCGGCAGGCGGGCGGGCTGGAGCACGTTCAGGCCCTCGACGATCAGGATGTCGGGGCTCTCCACCACCCGCTCCTCCCCGGGCACCCGGTCGTAGACGAGGTGCGAGTAGAGCGGCGCGGTCACGCGCTTGTGGCCGGCCTTCACGTCGTGGAGGAAGCGCAGCAGCGCGGCGGTGTCGTAGCTTTCGGGAAAGCCCTTGCGCTCCATCAGGCCGTTGGCGGCGAGTTCGGCGTTGGGCAGCAGGAACCCGTCGGTGGTGACGAGGTCGACCTTCGGCGTGTTGGGCCAGCGCGCCAGCAGCGCTGTCAGGATGCGGGCCGTGGTGGACTTGCCCACCGCCACCGAGCCCGCGAGCCCGATGATGTAAGGCGCCTTGGTCTCGCGCTCGGCCATCAGGAAGCGCTGCGTCGCCTTGAACAGCCCCTGCGTCGCCGCGACGTAGAGGGCCAGCAGGCGCGACAGCGGCAGGTAGATCGCCACCACCTCCTCGACCGAGATCGGATCGTTGATCGATTGCAGCCGCTCCAGATCCTCCTGGTTGAGGGTGAGCGGCGTGTCGGCGCGCAGCTGCGCCCATTCCTCCCGGCTGAAGCGGCGATAGGGCGAGAGCCGGTCCGACGCGTCGAGGATCGCCTCGACCGAGCCCGGCAGCGCGGCCGCGTTCACGCGTGGCGCCTCGCGGCCTTCTCGGCGATGCCGCTCTGGGCCGTCCGGCGCTCCAGCTCGGCCATCACCGCCTCGAGCTCCACGCCGCCGGCCCGGAGCAGCACGACGAGGTGATAGAGCACGTCGGCGGCCTCATTCCTCAGGCCGGTCTTGTCGCCCTGCACGGCCGCGATCGCCGCCTCGACCGCCTCCTCGCCGAGCTTCTTGGCCGCCTTGGCGGGGCCCTCGGACAGGAGCTTGGCCGTGTAGGAGGTGGCCGGATCGGTCCCGGCGCGGCTCGCCACGAGGGCGGCGAGGTCGGCGAGCGTGTAGGCGGTCATGAAGCGATCTGCATGTTGCGCCGGCCCCTTATACGGATCCGGGCCGGATTTCGGCAGGAAACTGCGCCACGACCGCCCTGCGAGCAAGCGGCGCGGGTGAAGGCGGATGGGCTTTGTCCGGGGCTCAGCCGTTCGGGAGATGCCGGGCGAGCGCTTCCAGCACCGCCATGCGCACGGCGACACCCATCTCCACCTGCTCGCGGATCAGCGACTGCGCCCCGTCGGCGACGTCCGAGGCGATCTCGACGCCGCGGTTCATCGGGCCCGGATGCATCACCAGGGCATCGGGCTTGGCGAGCGCCAGCTTCTCGGCGTCGAGGCCGAAATAGCGGAAATACTCCTTCACGGAGGGCACGAACGAACCGTTCATGCGCTCCCGCTGGAGGCGCAGCATCATCACGATGTCGCAGCCGACGAGACCCTTGCGCATGTCCGTGAAGGTCTCGACGCCGAAGCGCTCGATGCCGGCGGGCAGCAGCGTCGAGGGCGCGATCAGGCGGACCCGGGCACCCATGGCCTGGAGCAGGATGATGTTGGAGCGCGCCACCCGGGAGTGCAGGACGTCGCCGCAGATCGCCACCTGCAGGCCCTCGATCCGGCCCTTGTTGCGGCGGATGGTGAGCGCGTCGAGGAGCGCCTGGGTCGGGTGCTCGTGGGCGCCGTCGCCCGCGTTGACCACCGCGCAATCGACCTTCCGGGCGAGCAGGTGCACGGCGCCGGCCGATTCGTGGCGGACCACGATGATGTCGGGCCGCATGGCGTTCAGCGTCGCCGCGGTGTCGATCAGGGTCTCGCCCTTCTTCACCGAGGACGAGGCGACCGACATGTTCATCACGTCGGCGCCGAGCCGCTTGCCGGCGAGTTCGAAGGAGGATTGCGTCCGCGTCGAGGGCTCGAAGAACAGGTTGATCTGCGTGCGGCCCCGCAGGGTCGTGCGCTTCTTCTCAACCTGCCGCGAGAGGTCGACGGCGGATTCGGCGGCGTCGAGCAGCCCTTCGATGTCGGGCCGGGTCAGACCCTCGATGCCGAGGAGGTGCCGGTGCGGGAAGGCCGGGGGCGCGGGCGTCGTCATGATGAGGCCCGGGTGTAGGTGCGGCGCGCCGTCCCGGCAAGGCTGTCCGATGCATCCATCGCGCGCATCCATCGTGGTTCAGGCCGGGACGCGTCCTCCGGCGCACAGGGGCTGGCTCGGCGTGAGCTCCCGGCTGGCCCGTCCGCTCGGAAAGGGGACAGGCCGCGCTCCGCCCTCGGCCCCGTGCCTGGAGCCCCCGCAGCCCCTGCAGACCGCCGCCGCGCCGGGGAAGCCGGACGGCACCTGCGGCCTTTTTTCCGCCCGATGGTAACCGGTGCTCCTCGCGCCACGTATTGGCCCGAACGGTCGGGGTTCGGACGATCCCCGGCCCAGCGACGCCCAACCGGGACCCGATTCTTGGCCGCCTCCCCTGCTCTCCAAGCCCCCGAGACCGTCGACCGGCAGGGGCGCCGGTGGTTCTACCGCCATCCGCTGGTGATCCGTCTGGCGCACTGGATCAACGCCGCGGTGCTGCTCGTGCTGCTGATGAGCGGCCTCCAGATCTTCAACGCCCACCCCGCGCTCTACTGGGGCGCGGTCTCGACCTTCGACGACCCGGCGCTCGCCATCACGAGCGATCAGGGCCGCGACGGCAAGAGCCGCGGTGTGGTGACGGTCGGCACGCGGACCTTCGACACCACGGGCGTTCTCGGCCTGTCGCGTGAGGGCGGCACGGAGGTGGAGCGGGCCTTCCCGTCCTGGGCGACCCTGCCGGCCGACCAGGACCTCGCCACGGGCCGCCGCTGGCACTTCCTGTTCGCGTGGCTGCTGGTGATCAACGGCGCCGTCTATCTCACCTACGGCCTGTTCAGCGGCCAGCTCCGCCGTCGCCTGATTCCGGACGGGGACCAGATCCGCCACTTCGGGGCTTCCGTGAAGGAGCACCTGCTCCTGCGCTTCCCCGAGGGCACGGAGGCCAAGCGCTACAACGTCATCCAGAAGCTCACCTATCTCGTCCTGGTGCTGGGCCTTTTACCTGCGATGGTGCTCGCGGGACTCGCCATGTCGCCCGGGATGGATGCCGCCTGGCCCTGGCTCACCGAGCTGTTCGGGGGCCGGCAATCGGCGCGCAGCGTCCACTTCATCGCCGCCGGGCTCATCGTGCTGTTCGTGGTGGTCCACGTGCTGCTGGTGCTGGTCTCCGGCCTCGTCAACAACATGCGCGGCATGATCACCGGCTGGTTCAGCCTCGGCCGTGACCGGGAAGGTGCCCGATGATCCTCCACCGCCGCAACCTCCTCACCGCCGGCGCCGGCCTGATGGGCACCGCCCTGCTCGGCGGCTGCGACAGATTCGCCGGATCCGATGCGGGCCGGCAGACCCTCCAGGTCGGCGAGGACGCCAACCAGTACGTCCAGCGCCTGCTGATGTCGCCGACGACCCTGGCCCGGGAATTCCCGGCCGCGATGATCTCGCCCTGGTTCAAGCCGAACGGCACCATCGACCCGCCGGACCGCGCCTACCGGGCCCTCGCGGCCAAGAAGTTCGCCGAGTTCAAGCTCACGGTCGACGGGCTCGTCCAGACGCCGCTGTCGCTGAGCCTCGCGGACCTGCGCGCCCTGCCGTCGCGGACCCAGATCACCCGTCACGATTGCGTGGAGGGCTGGAGCTGCATCGGGCAATGGGCCGGCGTGCCGCTCGCCGAGGTGCTGAAGCGGGCCGGGCTGAAGCCGCAGGCGCGCTACGCGGTGTTCCACTGCGCCGACACGCTGGAATATGCCGGCGGCGGCCTCGAAGGCGGCGACGGCGCCTTCCTGGGGCGCCCCGGGCATCCGGGCGCGGTGCGCGACGCCTACATCCAGCTCGCCGCCGCCGAGGATTGGGGCGGCGCGCCCACCGCCACCGACGCGCCCAAGGACGATTGGGGCCAGGGCAGCCCGGCCGCGGAGCCCGAGGATAAGCGTACGCCGATCCGCTACTACGAGAGCATCGACCTCTACGACGCCTTCAACCCGCAGACGATCCTGGCCTACGACCTCAACGGCAAGCCGCTGCCCGTCTCCAACGGCGCGCCCCTGCGCCTGCGGGTCGAGCGCCAGCTCGGCTACAAGCAGGCCAAGTACGTGATGCGCGTCGAGATGGTGGAATCGCTCAACGGCATCGGCCAGGGCGGCGGTGGCTACTGGGAGGACCGCGGCTACGAATGGTACGCGGGGATCTGAGTTTCGGCGCCGCGCCAGCCGGGGCATGCGCGACGGAGCGGCTCGACCCCACACCGGCGGCACAGCCCGCCATTTGACATCCCGCCGCCCGTGACCCACTTGTCCCCGGCGCGCGGCCCCGGCCCGACGGCGGGCATATGTCCCACGCGAATTACGATCAGAATTCGTCCGTCGCGCTCAGGTCCCGTCAGGGGCAGAGGTCTGAATGAAAGTCGTCGTCGTCGAGTCGCCGGCCAAAGCCAAGACGATCAATAAGTATCTCGGCCGCGACTATGAAGTGATCGCCTCGTTCGGGCACATCCGCGACCTGCCGGCCAAGGACGGCTCCGTGGATCCCGAGCAGGATTTCCACATGGTCTGGGAACTGGCCGACCGCGGGGCGAGCCGGGTCTCCGAGATCGCCAAGGCGGTCAAGGGCGCCGACAAGCTGATTCTGGCTACCGACCCGGATCGCGAGGGCGAGGCGATCTCCTGGCACGTGCTGGAGGCCTTGACCGCCCGCAAGGCGCTCAAGGGCATCCCGGTCGAACGCGTCACCTTCAACGCCATCACCAAGGCCTCGGTCGAGGCGGCGATGCGCAAGCCCCGGGAGATCGACCAGGCCCTGGTCGACGCCTATCTGGCGCGCCGGGCGCTGGACTACCTCGTCGGCTTCAACCTCTCCCCGGTCCTGTGGCGCAAGCTCCCGGGCGCCCGCTCGGCGGGCCGCGTCCAGTCGGTGGCGCTGCGCCTCGTCGTCGAGCGCGAGATGGAGATCGAGCGGTTCAAGCCGCGCGAGTACTGGACGCTCATCGCCACGCTGACGACCGCCGACGGCGCGACCTTCGAGGCCCGCCTCGTCGGCGCCGACGGCAAGCGCATCCAGCGCCTCGACGTCGGCACCGGCGACGAGGCCGCCGCCTTCAAGCGCGACCTCGAACTCGCGACCTTCCAGGTGGCGAGCGTCGAGGCGAAGCCCGCCAAGCGCCACCCGCAGCCGCCCTTCACCACCTCGACCCTGCAGCAGGAGGCCTCGCGCAAGCTCGGGATGGCGCCGGCCCAGACCATGCGGGTCGCCCAGCGTCTCTACGAGGGCGTCGATATCGGCGGCGAGACCGTCGGCATCATCACCTACATGCGGACCGACGGCGTCGATATGGCGCCCGAGGCGATCCAGGACGCCCGCCGGGTCATCGGCAAGGAGTTCGGCGACCGCTACGTGCCCGACGTGCCGCGCAAGTACAGCGTCAAGGCCAAGAACGCCCAGGAGGCCCACGAGGCGGTGCGGCCCACCGACATGAGCCGCCTGCCCAAGATGGTGGCGCGCCACCTCGAGCCCGAGCAGGCCCGGCTCTACGATCTCATCTGGACCCGCACCATGGCGAGCCAGATGGAATCGGCCGAGCTGGAGCGGACCACCGTGGACGTCACGGCGAAGGTCGGCCCCCGCCAGATCGACCTGCGCGCCACCGGCCAGGTTGTGAAGTTCGACGGCTTCCTCACCCTCTACCAGGAGGGCAAGGACGACGAGGAGGACGAGGAGAGCCGCCGCCTGCCGCCCATGAAGGCCGGCGACCCGCTCACCCGCGAGCGGATCAGCTCGACCCAGCACTTCACCGAGCCGCCGCCGCGCTATTCCGAGGCGAGCCTCGTGAAGCGCATGGAGGAACTCGGCATCGGCCGCCCGTCGACCTACGCGGCGGTGCTCCAGACGCTGCGCGACCGCGAGTACGTCAAGATCGAGAAGAAGCGGCTGCAGCCGGAGGACAAGGGGCGGCTCGTCACGGGCTTCCTGGAGAGCTTCTTCCGGCGCTACGTCGAGTACGATTTCACCGCCGACCTCGAGGAGCAGCTCGACCGCGTCTCCAATGCCGAGATCGACTGGCGGGCGGTGCTGCGCGACTTCTGGCGCGATTTCTCCGCGGCGATCGGCGAGACCAAGGAGCTGCGCGTCACCGACGTGCTGGAGGCGCTGAACGGCCTCCTCGGGCCGCACATCTTCCCCGACAAGGGCGACGGCTCGAACCCGCGCACCTGCACGGTCTGCGGGACCGGACAATTGTCGCTGAAGCTCGGCAAGTTCGGCGCCTTCATCGGCTGCTCGAACTATCCCGAGTGCAAGTACACCCGCCAGCTCTCGGCCTCGGGCGTCGAGGGCGAGGGGGACGGCTCCTCGGCCGAGGGCGGCCAGCCGGGCGTCCGGGTGCTGGGCGACGATCCCGCCACCGGCCTGCCGGTGACGCTGCGCGACGGCCGATTCGGGCCGTTCCTGCAGCTCGGTGAGGCCTCCACCGAGAAGGGGGCGGAGAAGCCGAAGCGTTCCTCCCTGCCGAAGGGGCTGAGTCCCTCGGCGGTCGACCTGCAGAAGGCGCTGGCCCTGCTGGCGCTGCCCCGCGAGGTGGCGCGCCACCCCGAGACCGGCGAGCCGATCCTGGCCAATCTCGGCCGGTTCGGGCCCTACGTGCAGCATGGGAAGACCTACGCCAATCTCGGCAAGGACGACGACGTGCTGGAGATCGGCGGCAACCGCGCCATCGACCTGATCGTCGCCAAGGAGCAGGGCGGCGGCCGCGGCCGTCCGGCTGCCGATCCCGGCCGCCCGCTCGGCACGGACGCTGCGAGCGGGCGCGACCTCGTGGTGAAGGCCGGCAAGTACGGCCCCTACGTCACCGACGGCGAGGTGAACGCCACGCTGCCGAAGACCATGAGCGCCGAGGCGCTGACGCTCGACGAGGGGATCGCCCTGGTCAACGCCAAGCGTGCCTCGGGCGGCGGCAAGCCGGCGAAACGGGGCGCTGTCCGGAAGACCGCGACGCGCGCGGCGAGCGGCGCCAAGCCGGCGGCCAAGAAGACGGCAGCGAAGAAGCCCGCCGCCAAGAAGACCGCGGCCAAGAAGACGGGCGCCGGCTGACGCAGACAGGTCCAGGCGGCCTTCACCCGCTCGCCGGGTGCAAGGCGCGTCAGCCGCGCCGGTCCGTGTCCAGGGCGGGCACGCGGTTCTGCGCTGCTCTCCCGGCGGCGGTGGGGGACAGGAGCAGACCGACGCGGAGAACGGGATGCACGTCCCGTTTTCCGGGTCCGGCCGCCTGGTTCAGACGAGGTAGGTGATGGTTGCCGCGAGCGCCGTCGCGAAGGTCGCCAGCGCGATCGTGGTGGAATTCATGAGCGCCCGGCTGGGCGGCACGCCGGCCGCGTCGTCGTCGCAGCCGAAGGCGGCGCCGGCCGCGTGCTCGAAGCGGATCAACGTGAGGCGGCGGGCCTCGATCGCGGCATCGCTCATGGGCTGCGGCTCCCTGACCACGGTCAAGATTTATCTCCGCCGTCAACGTCGATCGTCCCGGTCTGTTCCGGCGGCGGCCTGTGGAGGTCGAACAGGCTGGTCACGGGAAAGCCTTAACCCATCGTTGTGCAACGTCGTGATGACGGGCCGCCTGGCCCCCTCGGGGGTCGGGGCGGTTCCGGCCCTCGCTCGCGGCGCCGCAGCATGCGATGGTGCGGCCGCGTCGCCTGGGGGCGAACGGTTTTGATGTTTACGTTTTGTTCCGCTATCATGCGGGGATGAAGGCGCATGCTCCACGACCCAAGACCCGTCTGCGCGAATCCGAGCCGGCCGATGCGCCGCGCCCGCGGAGGCCGCGCGTGAGCGATCCGGCCCGCGACCTGTTCGGACCGGGCGGCAAGGCGGCCGCCTCGACAGCCCCCTCTCGCGCGCCGGAGCCGCGGCGGCGCCTGGACGCCACGGCCTCCGTGACGGCGCTCGCAGCGGCCGAGCCCGATTCCGGCTACACCGCCTCCGACATCGAGGTGCTGGAGGGGCTGGAGCCGGTCCGGCGCCGCCCCGGCATGTATATCGGCGGCACCGACGAGCGGGCGCTGCACCACCTCTTCGCCGAGGTGATCGACAACTCCATGGACGAGGCGGTGGCCGGCCATGCCAGCTTCATCGAGGTGGAGCTGGAGGAGACCGGTGCCCTCGTGGTCACCGACAACGGCCGCGGCATCCCGGTCGACCCGCATCCGAAATTTCCCGGCAAGTCGGCGCTCGAGGTCATCATGACCACGCTGCATGCCGGCGGTAAGTTCGACTCGAAGGTCTACGAGACCTCGGGCGGCCTGCACGGCGTCGGCATCTCGGTGGTGAATGCGCTCTCCGACCTCCTCGAGGTCGAGGTGGCGCGCAACCAGACCCTGTATCGCCAGACCTTCTCGCGGGGCCACGCGCAGGGCGCGCTGGAGCTGATCGGCCGGGTGCAGAACCGGCGCGGCACCCGGGTCCGCTTCCACCCGGACGCGCAGATCTTCGGCTCGCTGAAATTCGACCCGCGCCGCCTGTTCAAGATGGCGCGTTCGAAGGCCTACCTGTTCGGCGGCGTCGAGATCCGCTGGCGCTGCGCCCCCGCCCTCCTCGAGGGGCTGGAGGGCGTACCTGCGGAAGCCGTGCACCGCTTCCCCGACGGCCTGCGCGACTATCTCGCCCGCGACATCGACGGCAAGGAGCTGGTCACCGACGCGATGTTCTCCGGCAAGATCACCAAGCCGGGCTCGCACGGGTCGCTGGAATGGGCGGTGGCCTGGATGGTCGCCGAGGACGGGTTCTCGCATTCCTACTGCAACACCATCCCGACGCCCGAGGGCGGCACCCACGAGGCCGGCCTGCGGGTCGCCCTGCTCCGGGGCCTGCGCGAGCACGCCGAGCGCGTGAACCAGGCCAAGCGCATGACCGCGGTGACCACCGACGACGTCATGGCGACCTGCGCGTCCATGCTCTCGGTCTTCATCCGCGAGCCCGAGTTCCAGGGCCAGACCAAGGACAAGCTCGCCACCGTGGAGGCCCAGCGCATCGTCGAGACGGCGGTGCGCGACGCCTTCGACCATTGGCTCGCCGCCTCCCCGGCCCAGGCCAACAAGCTGCTCGACTGGGTGATCGACCGGGCCGAGGAGCGCCTGCGCCGCCGCCAGGAGAAGGAGGTCGCCCGCAAGAGCGCCACCCGCAAGCTCCGCCTGCCCGGCAAGCTCGCCGATTGCTCGGCCGCCGGCACCGCGGGCTCGGAGATCTTCATCGTCGAGGGCGATTCGGCCGGCGGCTCCGCCAAGCAGGCCCGCGACCGGGCGACCCAGGCGATCCTCCCCTTGCGCGGCAAGATCCTCAATGTCGCCTCTGCGAGCCGGGACAAGCTCGGCGCCAACCAGCTGATCTCCGACCTCACCCTGGCGCTCGGCTGCGGCACCGGCGCGGCCTTCCGCGAGGCCGACCTGCGCTACGACAAGGTGATCATCATGACGGACGCCGACGTCGACGGCGCCCACATTGCCTCGCTGCTGATCACCTTCTTCTACCGCCAGATGCCCAAGCTCATCGACCGCGGGCATCTCTACCTCGCGATCCCGCCGCTCTACCGGCTGCAGCAGGGCTCCAAGGTGGCCTATGCCCGGGACGACGCCGACCGGGAGCGGATCATCAAGACGGTGTTCAAGGCCGGCAAGGTCGAGATCGGCCGGTTCAAGGGCCTCGGCGAGATGATGCCGGCCCAGCTCAAGGAGACCACCATGGACCCGAAGAAGCGCACGTTGCTGCGGGTCGCGGTCCTGGACGAGGCCCGGGAATCGACCGGCGATACGGTCGAGCGGCTGATGGGCAACAAGCCCGAGGGCCGCTTCGCCTTCATCAGCGAGCGTGCGGCCTTCGCCGAGGGGGCCGACCTCGACATCTGAACCGTCGCGCCGACGCGGTTTCCACCGCGCCGGCCGCCCGGACCGTCAGGGCTTGGTAACCGCCTTGGCCGGGTCGAAGGGCTGGGCCGCCGACACCGTGTCGGTGCTCATGTTGAGGACCGCCGAGAACCGCTCGCCTCCCGGCCGCAGCACCAGGGCACCAGGCTCCACGGCGATGACCTTGCTGCCCAGGCCGAGGAAGCCGCCGACATCGATCACAACGGCCTTGAGGGTCCCGCCATCGGTGATCAGCAGGTCGTCGATCTTGCCGACGCTGTCGCCTGCCGCGTTGCGCACCGTCACGCCGATCATCTTGGAGGCCAGGAAGGCCACAGGCTTGAGCCCCTGACGCTTGGCGGCGTCCTCGGCATTCGCCGCCGCCATCAGCCGCCCGACGCCCTGGCCGTCCGTCGAGGTCCCCGGCCCCGTGCCCGGCAGGACCGTATCCTTGCCGATCACGGAGGCATCCTGCGCACGTGCAGGCGCTCCCGCCAGAGCCAGGGCCGCGAGCGACAGGAGAAGTATTCGGCTTCGCATGGCTGATCGCTCCGGTGCGCCCGGACCCGTCGCGGTTCCCGTTCCGGTCCCCGCTCGGTCCCCATGAGGCGCCGCGGTCTCAATCGCGGGTGGCACGCGCGGTTCCGGCGCTCCCTGTCGCACCCGACCCGTCCGGCGGCACGACCCTGAAACGCGGAAGGGCCCGGCCTTGCGGCCGAGCCCTTCCGTTGCGCGGAGCCGGTCGAGCCGGCTCCGACGTTCGATCTTAGTACGAGCCGAACTTGTAGTTCAGGCCGGCGCGGACGACGGCGAACTCGGTCTTGGCGGCGGCGCCGTTGAGGTAGGCGGTGCCGTTCGGGGGCAGGAGGTTGCCGTAGAAGACGCCGCCGGCGGAGTTCTTCTGGCGGTCGAGGCTGACGTACAGGCCTTCGACCTTCAGGGTGACGGCCGAGGAGCGGAAGAAGTTCAGGAAGGAGTCGGTGGGCAGGGCGTACTCGACGCCGCCGCCGGCGGCCCAGCCGGTGCGGAAGCTGTCGCGGAAGCGGTTGCCGGAGAAGTTCTGGTCGTCCTGGCCGGATCCGTAGGCGAAGCCGCCGGTGCCGTACACGAGGGTGCGGTCGAAGGCGTAGCCGAGGCGGCCGCGGACGGTGCCGAAGTAGTCGAGGCCGTTGCCGCTGGTGGCGACGAAGGCGGGCGGGTTGGAGAAGGCGACGCCGGGGAAGCCCAGGAAGCTGTAGTTCTGGGTGGCGTTGGCGCGGCGGGCGAAGTCGACGTACTGGGCGTCGGCCTCGAAGCCGATCACCACGCCCGAGCCCGGCGTGAACTGGTAGTTGTAGCCGATCTGGGCGCCGCCCGAGAAGCCGTCGTTGTTGTTGCGGTTGTTGACGCTGACGACGCCCGAGGTGCCGGGGGAGTTGATCAGCGAGCCGCCCGGCAGGGCGTAGCTGGTGGTGTTGCGGCTGTTGGCGTCGAAGCCGTAGCCGGCGTTCACACCGACGTAGAAGCCGGTCCAGGTGAACACCGGCACCGGCGTGAACACCGGCGGCGGCGCAGCGCGGCGCGGCAGGTCGGCGGCGGACGCCGTTGCGGTCAAGCCGGCGAGGACGGTGGATGCGAGGAGGAGCTTCTTCATGGTGGTGTCGGTCCTGGGGTTAGCTTGAGCCGGCAGCCTTCTAGGCGCTCTCGGATGGCGGGTCTGTCGCTTTCCTGCAACAAGCATCCTCAGACTAGGGACATCCCGTCAACGAAAGATGAAGACTAACCGACCGTCTCCCAAGCAGCCGGCTCGCTTGCCCGTCGAGACTGTACGCGGACAGCTGAAAAGGCTCGGAAGACTAGCTGTGTTGCGCGACGTGCATATTCGGGCGCGCCTCAACGGGTGTCGTGATAGCGTCCGACGTCTCGCCGGTTGCATGCAGGGCGGCCGTTTTATTCCGGCACAACTTTGGCGAGAGGGTGCGCGCGGTCGTAAGCGATCGGTTAACCGTATCCGCCGATGGTCCGTCGCTGCGGGCGGGCCGACCCTCTCGAGAGCCCGCGACCGGCTTCCTGCCGGCTCCCGCGTCGCGGCCGGCCGCCTCGCCCGGCGGAGACAGCCGTCCATCCATGCTCAACCACGACGAACGGAGCCGGAGAACCTTCGGCAGGCGCCGGACCCCGGAGGGGATGGCCGCTCTTTCGGGGAGCCTTCCCGGCCCGGCATCGCATCCTGCGCGGCCGAGGCGGGCCGCCGGGCCCCTGCCCTGGACCCTGCGCATGGCGGGACTCGTCGGGATCCTCACGGTGGTTGCCGCCTATCAGCTCGCGCGGCTCAGCCGGCCCGATGCGGCACCGACGGCCGCCGCGGTCGCCGCCCTGGCGGGACCGGCCCATCCGGGGATCGCGGACCCGCAGACGACCGGCGCCCTCGCGGCATCGGAATTCGCCCGGTCCACCCGCCTGGATCCCTGCCTCGTGCCCGCATCCGACCGTCTCCGGCCCTGATCGAGGCCCGTTTTGGCGCCCGATCCCCTGTGCGTCGGCGGGCGCCATCACCATTGCGAGATTGACAAGTCGCGCCAGGGCCCTAACTGACATGCGTGATGCGCCCCGCGGCCCCGGGAGCGCCCGATCGCCCCGCGCGAGCCTTTCCCAGCCGTTGCCGCGACGGTGTCCTTCGCGCCGGCCGGGCGCGCAACGGTTCCTGAACGCAGATGCCTTTTTCCGACCTGGGACTGAGTGACAAAGTCCTGAACGCCGTCGAAGCGGCGGGTTATACCGAGCCGACGCCGATCCAGGCCGAGGCCATTCCCCATGTGCTGGCGCGTCGCGACGTCCTCGGCATCGCCCAGACGGGAACCGGCAAGACGGCGGCGTTCACGCTGCCGATGCTGACGCTCCTGGAGAACGGACGCGCCCGGGCCCGGATGCCCCGGACCCTGATCCTGGAACCGACCCGCGAACTGGCAGCCCAGGTGGTCGAGAATTTCGACCGCTACGGCACCAACCACAAGCTCAACGTGGCCCTGATCATCGGCGGCGTGTCCTTCGCCGACCAGGACGCCAAGCTGATGCGCGGTACGGACGTGCTGATCGCGACACCCGGTCGCCTCCTCGACCATTTCGAGCGCGGCAAGCTCCTGCTCACCGGCGTCGAGCTGCTCGTCATCGACGAGGCCGACCGCATGCTCGACATGGGGTTCATCCCCGATATCGAGCGCATCGTGAAGATGGTGCCGTTCACCCGGCAGACCCTGTTCTTCTCCGCGACCATGCCGCCGGAGATCGAGCGGCTGGCGGACATGTTCCTGCACAACCCCCAGCGGGTCGAGGTCGCCCGTCCCGCCTCCACGGCCACGACGATCACCCAGCGCCTGGTCGCAACCGGCGCCGAGGGGCATGCCAAGCGCGAGCGCTTGCGCGACCTGATCCGCGGCGAGGCGGAACTCAAGAACGGGATCATCTTCTGCAACCGCAAGCGCGACGTCGCCCTGCTCCAGAAGTCCCTGGTCAGCCACGGCTTCGACGCCGCCGCCCTCCACGGTGACATGGATCAGCGGGCGCGGACCGCCGCCCTGGACGCGTTCCGCAACGGCGAGACCGCCCTGCTCGTCGCCAGCGACGTGGCGGCGCGCGGCCTCGATATCCCCGCCGTGAGCCACGTCTTCAACTTCGACGTGCCGCATCACCCCGAGGATTACGTCCACCGGATCGGCCGCACCGGCCGCGCGGGCCGGAGCGGCACGGCCTATACGCTGGTCGCCCCCGAGGACACGCGCTCCCTCGGCGCCATCGAGGCGCTGATCGGCCAGCCGATCCCCTGGCTGGACGGCGATCTTTCGACGGTGGCCGAGCCGTCCGGCGACACCGGGACGCGTCACCGCGGCCGGTCGGGCGAGGGCCGCCGCGGCGCGCGCTCCGCGAAGGCCGGCGACAAGGGCGGTGCTGCCCGGGGCGGTCGCGCGAGGAGCGGCGACGCCAAGGAGATCCGGAGCGCCGGCGAGGCCGAGGAGGCCCGGGAGGAGCGTCCGCGGGCACGCACCGGTCGCGGTGCGGCGGCCGCGCAGCGTCCGGAGGCACGCCAGGAGAGTCGTCAAGAGAGTCGGCAGGAGGGGCGCCAAGAGGCTCGCCCGGAGAGCCGTGCTGCGGGACGCACGACGGCGCGCGCCGGCGCGGCCGGGCGCGAGGAGCGCGGGCGCCGGAACGATGCGGACGGTGATACGCCCGTCGGTTTGGGTTCCCACGTCCCGGCATTTCTACTTCGACCAGTGTTGGCGAAGAAAGAAAGGTAACAAGGGTCTTTTCGAGCTTAACAGTCCGGCTACCAGACTGCCGTATATCAAGTCAGGGTCGCGGCGCATGCGCGCCGATCGCCCGGGACCACGGGATACGGATGAGCCAGGAGACCTATTCGGACCGCGATCGCAGCTTCGCATTGGCGAAGCGCAGCCATGACCTGATCCGCGACTACGGCCCCTCCGCGACGCCGCGCGCCTACGCGGTCTGGTATGCCTACGTGTCGGGCGAGCTGCCGCTCCTCGCCGATGCCGTGAAGCGCCTCACCACCCAGAACGGCTGCCTTACCGAGAGCGACATCGACGATCTGCACGAGACCTATCTCGACGGGCGGCGCCTCGCGAGCACCACCGACGACGTCAGCCGCGTGGTCCTGAGCGAGATCGCGGCGGTCACCGAGATCCTGGACCTCTCCCTGGGCTCGACGGCGCAGTACAGCGAATCGCTGCGCGGCGTCGCCCAGGATCTCTCCCAGGGCCTCCCGAGCCGGGCGCGGTTCGGCGAGATCGTGGCGACCCTGGCCGCCACGACCCGGGAAGTCGCCGCCAACAACCGGATCCTCGAGGCCCGCATGCGCGAGACGCGCAGCGAGATCGAGACGCTGCGCGAGAAGCTCGATGCGAGCCGGCGCGAGAGCCTGACCGACGCCCTGACCGGGCTGGCGAACCGCAAGCATTTCGAGGAGACGCTGAAGGCGGCCATGGATTCGGCGCGGGCGCGCACCGATCCCATGAGCCTGATCATCCTCGACATCGATTTCTTCAAGCGCTTCAACGACCTGTACGGTCACCTCACGGGCGACCAGGTCCTGCGGCTCGTGGCGATCGTGATGCGCGAGAATGCCGGGAAGCAGGCGCAGCTCGCCCGGTTCGGCGGCGAGGAGTTCGGCATCATCCTCCCCGGGGCCGACCGCACCGTGGCCAAGCGGGTGGCCGAGACGGTCCGCACCAGCGTGATGGGGCGCGAACTGGTCAAGCGCTCGACCGGCGAGTCGCTCGGCAAGATCACCATCTCCCTGGGGGTCGCGGTGCTGTGCCCGGGGGATACGCCGGCCTCGCTGATGGAGCGGGCCGACCTGTGCATGTTCGCGGCCAAGCGCGCGGGCCGGAATCGCTTTCTGGACGATGCGGCCGAGTCGCTGTCGCAGGTGGCCTAGGGGCGCCGCGACGGCGCCCGCCCGCGGCGAAGCGCTTCGGGAGCGGGAGACCCTCCGCGCCGGGGGCGCGGCCGGGCCGCCGCGCTCCCCGCGCCGACGGTGAGCGGGAGCCTCAGGCCGGCGCGGACAGGCGGTCCGCCGAGACCGGCGTGATCGCCACGGATTCTCCGCAACCGCAGGCCGAGGTCTGGTTCGGGTTGTTGAACACGAACTGCGACGCCAGCTTGGTGGTGGTGAAGTCCATCTCCGTGCCGAGCAGGAACAGCACAGCCTTCGGATCGACGAAGACGCGAACGCCGCGATCCTCGACCACGTCCTCGCCGGGCTTGACCGCCTCGGCATACTCCATCGTGTACGACATCCCGGCGCAGCCGCCGTTCCGGACACCGACGCGCAGACCGGCGATCGGCCGGTCGGCCTCCGCCATGATCGCCTTGATCCGATCGGCAGCCCGATCGGTCAGCGACAGAACCTTGAAGCTCGTGGACATTGTCATCCTCCCGCCCATCCGGGTTCAAGGCCCGGGGACGCGCATTCTGGCAGTCACAAGATAAGCATTGGGTCGGGGCCGGTCCACCGCGGCGGGAGCACACCGGCCCGGCAATCGACGCCTCAGGCCGACTCGCCGGTGAGCCGCGCGAAGGCCGCCAGATCGACGTTGCCGCCGCTGATCACCACGCCGACGCGCTTGTCCGTGACGTCCACGAGCCCGTGGAGCACCGCCGCCGCCGCGAGGCAGCCGGTCGGCTCGACCACGAGCTTCATCCGGCTGGCGAAGAACCGCATGGTCTCGACGAGCTGCGCGTCGGTGACGGTGAGGATGTCGGACACCCCCGCGCGGATGATCGCGAAGGTGAGGTCGCCCAGCGCCGTCGACTGCGCCCCGTCGGCGATGGTGCGGGGCACGGGAATCGTGACGATCCGGCCCTCGCGGAACGAGCGCTGCCCGTCATTGCCCGCCTCCGGCTCGACGCCGATCACGCGGCAGCCCGGCGACAGCTCCGCCGCGGCCAGCGCGCAGCCCGCGAGCTGGCCGCCGCCGCCCAGGCAGGCCACCAGCATGTCGAGGGGGCCGACCGTCTCGATCAGCTCCTGAGCCAGGGTCCCCTGCCCGGCAATGACGTCGGGATGATTGAAGGGGGGGATCAGCGTCAGGCCGCGGGCCTGCGCGATCTCCCGGCCGAGCGCCTCGCGATCCTGGCTGTAGCGGTCGTACAGGACCACCTCGGCGCCGTAGCCGCGCGTGGCGGCGATCTTCGCGGCGGGGGCGTCGCCCGGCATGATGATGGTGGCGGGGGCGCCGAGCAACCGGCTCGCCAGCGCGATCGCCTGGGCGTGGTTGCCGGAGGAATACGTGATCACCCCGCGGGCGCGGGCCGCCTCCGGAAGGGCGCTGATCGCGTTGTAGGCCCCGCGGAACTTGAAGGCGCCGGCCCGTTGCAGGTTCTCCGCCTTGAAGAACAGCCGGCTGCCGGTCATCGCGTCCGCGGTGCGCGAGGTCAGGACCGGCGTGCGATGGGCGGCTCCGGCGATCCGCTCCGCGGCGCGGGCCACGTCGGCGAAGGTGGGAAGGCCGCCGGCCGCGTCGATGGGGTCGCCCTGCATCGTGTCCTGCATCGCGTTTCGCATCGCTCCTGCGCCGGTCGTGCCGGACGTCATAGGGCCGTTTCGGTCCGTGCGCATCCGGCCCGGTCCACATGCGGAAGCGGAGCCATTCGGCCCTTCGCCGCTTATCCCCGCAGCGACGTCTTGGCAGGAACGCTGGGGGGCGGCATCGCCATGCGGATCGAGACCATGTGCAGACCTGCGATCCGGCCGGCGGTCGGCAGGGTGGCGTCATGAGCGCCCGGGATCAGGCCTCCGGCGATGCGGCGACCGAGGTCACATTCCGGGGCCGCGGGCTGGCCCTGCAATCCGGTCGGCGGCTGATCCTGCTCGTCTGCCCGCTCTGTTCGCAGCGCAACGCACAGCGCGGCGCCGAGCGCGGCATCTGCGAGTGGTGCGCTTACGTCCCCTCGCCGGATCAGGCCGAGCCGGTGGATCGGCTGCGCCGCTGACGGGCGTTCCGGTGTCGGCGCGGATCGCGATCGCCTTGCGCAACCTCAGCATTTGTTTTTGAGTTTTATCTATTTATGGTTGCCGGACCGCCCTGCGCTCCCACATTCCCGTGGACGCTCGACTGGAGGGACCATGCAACCTTCCGAATGCTGCATCTTCCGGATGACCCTCGCGTCCGTGCTCGGCAGCTGCATCACGCTGCTGCTCGTCCGGGGGCTCGATCCCATCGCGGCGCTGCTCCTGATCCCCGTCGGCGGCAGTACGGCGACGGTCGCGGTGATCCTCCTGTTTCAGCTGGTGAGCCTGACGCGCGCGGCGGCGCCCGGTTCGGACTGACGGACCCGTGCCGGCCTGGGCCGGACCGGAGCCCGACCCGAGCCCGGCTTCCCACTGCCGGATCAGGTGTGAATCACCTTGCCGTAGGCGTCGAGCACGCTCTCGTGCATCATCTCGCTGAGCGTCGGGTGCGGGAACACCGTGTGCATCAGCTCCTCCTCGGTGCTCTCCAGGTTCATCGCCACCACGTAGCCCTGGATCAGCTCGGTCACCTCGGCGCCGACCATGTGGGCGCCGAGCAGCTGGCCGGTCTTGGCATCGAACACGGTCTTGATCAGCCCGTCCGGCTCGCCCAGCGCGATCGCCTTGCCGTTGCCCGCGAAGGGGAAGCGGCCGACCTTCACGGCAAAGCCCTGCTCCTTGGCCTTGGCCTCGGTCAGGCCGACGCTGGCGATCTGCGGCTGGCAATAGGTGCAGCCCGGGATCTTGGCCTTGTCCATCGGGTGGGTGTGCAGGCCCTTGATCGTCTCGATGCAGATGACGCCCTCGTGCTCCGCCTTGTGGGCGAGCATCGGCGGGCCGGCGACGTCGCCGATCGCGTAGAGGCCGGGCACGTTGGTGCGGCCGAGCCCGTCCGTCACCACGATCCCACGGTCGATCTTCACCCCGAGCTTCTCCAGCCCGATATTCTCGATGTTGCCGACCACGCCCACCGCCGAGATCAGCTTCTCCGCGGTGATCTGCTGGGTCTTGCCGTCACCGCCCTCGATGGTCGCCGTGACCGAATCCGCGCCCTTCTCGACCTTCGTGACCTTGGCGCCGGTGAGGATCTTGATCCCCTGCTTCTCGAAGCGCTTGCGGGCGAGGCCTGCGATCTCGGCATCCTCCACGGGCAGGATCTGCGGCAGCAGCTCCACCACGGTCACCTCGGCGCCCATGGTGCGGTAGAACGAGGCGAACTCGATGCCGATCGCGCCCGAGCCCATGACCAGCAGGCTCTTGGGCATCGTCTCGGGGACCATGGCCTCATAGTAAGTCCAGATCAGATTCTTGTCGGGCTCGATCCCGGGGATCGCCCGGGGCCGGGCGCCGGTCGCCACGATGATGTGCTTGGCTTTGTAGGTGCCGGCCCCCTTGGCGCCCTTCGGCGCCTCGGCGCGCTTGGTCTCCGTCACGGTGACCTGGCCGGGCTGGTTGCCCTGTGCGGCGCTGTCGACCGCGGCCTCGCCCCAGATCACGTCGACCTTGTTCTTCTTGAGCAGCATGCCGACGCCGCCGTTGAGCCGGCCCGAGACGCCGCGGGAGCGCTTCACGATGGCGGCGGTGTCGAACCCGACCTTTTCCGCCGTCAGCCCGTAATCACCGGCGTGCTGGAAGTAGTGGTAGATCTCGGCCGAGCGCAGCAGCGCCTTGGTGGGGATGCAGCCCCAGTTCAGGCAGATGCCGCCGAGATGCTCGCGGTCGACCACGGCGGTCTTGAACCCGAGCTGCGCCGCGCGGATCGCCGTGACGTAGCCGCCGGGCCCGGCGCCGATGATGAGGACGTCGTAGGTGTCGGACATCGTGTGCTCCGGCTCAGACCAGCATGCCCATCGGGTTCTCGATCAGCCCCTTGAAGGCCGAGACCAGCTCCGCGCCGAGCGCGCCGTCGAGGACGCGGTGGTCGCAGGACAGGGTGCAGGTCATGACCTGGACCACGGCCGGCGCCCCGTCCTTCACGACGACGCGCTTCTCGCCGGCGCCCACCGCCAGGATGCTCGATTGCGGCGGGTTGATCACCGCGGTGAAGTGCTTGATGCCGAACATGCCGAGGTTCGACACCGAGGTGACGCCGCCCTGGTACTCCTCGGGCTTCAGCTTCTTGGCGCGGGCGCGGGCGGCGAAGTCCTTCATCTCGTTGGAGATGGTCGAGAGCGTCTTCTCGTCCGCCCGGCGGATCACCGGGGTGAACAGCCCGCCGTCGATGGCGACCGCGACGCCGACCTCGGCGTGCTTGAAGCGCAGGATCCGGTCCTCGGCCCAGACCGCGTTGGCGGCCGGCACGCGGGTCAGCGCGAGGCCCATCGCCTTGATGACGAAGTCGTTCACCGAGAGCTTGAAGGCGGGCTTCCCGTCCTTGTCCTTGGCCGCGGAGCCGTTGAGCGTCTCCCGCAGCTTCATCAGCGCGTCGAGCTCGCAATCCACCGTCAGGTAGAAGTGCGGGGCGACCTGCATCGCCTCGGTGAGGCGCTTGGCGATGGTCTTGCGCATGCCGTCGAGGGGCACCTCCTCATAGGCATCCTTGGCGTAGAAGCCCTTGACCTGATCGGTCGTGAGGCCGGCCGGCGCGCCGCCCGCGGCGGCGGCCTTCGGGGCGGGGGTGGCCGCCTTCGGCGCCTCGGCGGCCTGGGGGGCGGCGGGCGCCTGGGTGGCCCCGGAGGCCTTCGCGGCCTGGACGTCCCGGGCGATGATGCGGCCGTGCGGGCCGCTGCCCTGGACGGCGCCGAGATCGACACCCTCCTGCTTGGCGATCCGCCGGGCGAGCGGCGAAGCGAAGACCCGTCCGCCCGTGCTGGCCTGCGGCGCCCCGCCGGGCTGCGCGCCTTCCGGCGCCGCGTTCACCCGCTCGTACCCCATGTGGCCGCCGCCGGGCGTGGTGTTCTGGTTGGCCGCCGAGGCGTCGGCCTTCGGCTCAGGCTTGGCATCAGGCTTGGCGCCAGGCTTGGCCGCTCCGTTGGAGGCTGCCTTCGGCGCACCGCCGGCGGCGGCCTCCGACACGTCCTCGCCCTCGGCGGCGATGATGGCGATCAGGTCGTTGACCGGAACGTCCGCGGTGCCCTCGGGCACGAGGATCTTGGCGAGCACGCCCTCGTCGATGGCCTCCACCTCCATGGTGGCCTTGTCGGTCTCGATCTCGGCCAGCACGTCGCCGGACTTGACCGCGTCGCCCTCCTTCTTGAGCCACTTGGCGAGGTTGCCCTTCTCCATGGTCGGGGAGAGCGCGGGCATCAGCACGTTGATCGGCATGGCATCAGGTCTCGGGCAAGGCCGGGGCGGCCGGATCGTCGAAGGGAAAGAGGTCGTCGAGGGGGAACGGGACGGCGTCGAAGGGTGGAAGGGCCACGCTCTCGCCGCGCTGGACCGTGGCGAGGAGCACCCAGCGCCCGTCCGCGAGGGCGAAGCCTTCGAGCACGCCCGCGGCCGGATCGAGCAGCCAGAGGTGACCGATCTTGGCCTCCGCATAGATGCGGCGCTTGCGCCCGCGATCGAGGCGGACCGTGGAGGGCGAGAGGATCTCGCAGACCGAGTCCGGCGCGATCTCGATGTGGGCCGCTTCCAAGTCGGTCGGCACCCGCTCCCGGCGCCAAGCCGCCAGATCCGGCACCACGACATGGGCACCCAGGTGGAGTTCCGGTTCAATCATGAAAATCCAGCCGCCGGGTCCGCCGCGTCCATAACGGAACGGGGTGCCCAGCAAGGTGGACAAATCGGACGCGGCCATCGCGTGCCGGGGCCGCGGCCGCGGGTGCGTCTCCAGCACACCGTCGATGATCTCGGCGACGAGATGCGCGGGGACGGCCTCCAGATCCGCGTAGGTCGCCTGCCGGACAGCCGCCTCAGCCATGGTCGGCAGCCATCGCTAGTTGAGGCCGCCGGGGTCGAGCCCCTCGGCCTCCCAGCCCGCGCGGATGCGCTCGACCGCCTCCTCCTCCGACATGTCGGTCTCCAGCGCGTAGGCGCGGGCTGCCTGTCGGGCGAGATCGGCCAGGAGCCGGCCCCAGGTGGCCGGGTCGTCGAAGGAGCGGCGGAGGGCCACGCTCACCGCGCCGTCGACCACGGCGGCGCGCAGCACCTCGATGCCGCCCTGTTCGAGGGCGTCGGGCGGGATGGCGAGTTCGGCGAAGTCGCTGCTGGAATCTTGGCTCATGGCGCGCCGGCTGTTCCTTGGGCCCCCTGCCGGGACGGAGGCGGGGACATGCGCCCCGCCCGCGCGCCCGTCACTTGTAGCAGACGCTCTTGGCGGCCTCGACCACCTCCGCCACATTCGGCAGCGCCAGCTTCTCCAGATTGGCCGCGTAGGGCATCGGCACGTCCTTGCCGGTGATGCGCAGGACCGGCGCGTCCAGGAAATCGAAGGCGTCGACCATCAGGCGCGCCACGATCTCGGCGCCGACGCCGGATTGCGGGAAGCCCTCCTCGACGGTGATGCAGCGGCCGGTCTTCTTCACCGATTCCACCACCGTCTCGGTGTCCATCGGGCGGATCGTGCGCAGGTCGATCACCTCAGCCTCGATGCCCTGCTCGGCCAGGGCCTGCGCGGCCTTGAGGGCGTAGGTCATGCCGATTGCGAAGGACACGATGGTCACGTCGCTGCCGGTGCGGTGGATCCGCGCCTTGCCGATCGGCAGCACGAAGTCGTCGAGCTGCGGCACCGGGAACGACTGCCCGTACAGGATCTCGTTCTCGAGGAAGATCACCGGGTTCGGGTCGCGGATCGCGGCCTTGAGCAGGCCCTTGGCGTCGGAGGCCGTGTAGGGCGCGATCACCTTGAGGCCCGGCACGTTGGAGTACCACGCGGCGTAATCGTGGCTGTGCTGGGCGGCGACGCGGGCGGCCGCGCCGTTCGGGCCGCGGAACACGATCGGGCAGCCGAGCTGGCCGCCGGACATGTAGAGGGTCTTGGCTGCCGAGTTGATGATCTGGTCGATCGCCTGCATGGCGAAGTTGAAGGTCATGAACTCCACGATCGGCTTCAGCCCGGCGAGCGCCGCGCCGACGCCGATGCCGGCGAAGCCGTGCTCGGTGATCGGGGTGTCGACCACGCGCTTCGGTCCGAATTCCTGCAGCAGGTTCTGGGTGACCTTGTAGGCGCCCTGATACTCGGCGACCTCCTCGCCCATGACGAAGACGTCGCCGTCGCGGCGCATCTCCTCGGCCATGGCGTCGCGCAGGGCCTCGCGGACCGTCTGGGTGACCATCGGCGTGTCGGCCGGGAACTCCTCCATCACCGGCTCTCGGGCCTTGTTGGTGATGACGGCGGGTGCCGCCGGCGCCTTCGGGGCGTCGTCGCCGGTCTTGGCGGCGGGCGCGGGCTTGTCGGCCATGCCCTCGGCCTGCATGTCGGGCGTCGGCGCCGGATGGCCGCCGGCGCCGTTGGGCTTCGCCCCGCCGCCGGACTGGACGCTCGCCGGATCCTCGCCCTCGCCGGCGATGACGGCGATCGGCGTGTTGACCGCGACGCCCTCGGTGCCCTCCGCGATCAGGATCTTGGCGAGCACGCCCTCGTCGATGGCCTCCACCTCCATGGTGGCCTTGTCGGTCTCGATCTCGGCCAGCACGTCGCCGGACTTGATCGGGTCGCCCTCCTTCTTCAGCCACTTGGCGAGCTTGCCCTCCTCCATGGTGGGCGAGAGGGCGGGCATCAGGATGTCGGTCGCCATGCTCAGCTCTGCGGTCGTCGTCTCGTTCGGGGGGCGGCCAGCGTCGTCGGCGACGCGCTCAGGCGTGCGCGTCCAGCAGGATGTCGGTCCACAGCTCGGACGGATCCGGCTCGGGATCGTTGGTGGCGAACTCGGCCGAGGCGTTCACCGTCTCGCGGACCTTGGCGTCGGTGGCCTTCAGCTCGGCTTCGGGCACGCCGTGCAGCTCGAGCAGGCGCTTGCGCACCATCTCGATCGGGTCGTGCTCGTCGCGCATCTTCGAGACCTCGTCCTTGGTCCGGTACTTGGCCGGATCGGACATGGAGTGGCCGCGATAGCGGTAGGTCTGCATCTCCAGGATGTAGGGCCCCTGGCCACTGCGGGCGTGCTCGATCGCCCGGGTGGCGGCCTCGCGGACGGTGCGCACGTCCATGCCGTCGACCTGCTCGCCGGGGATGCCGAAGGAGAGGCCGCGCTTCGAGAAGTCCGTCTGCGCCGAGGCCCGGGCCACCGAGGTGCCCATGGCGTAGCGGTTGTTCTCGATGACGTAGACGACCGGCAGCTTCCAGAGCGCCGCCATGTTGAAGCTCTCGTAGACCTGGCCCTGGTTGGCCGCGCCGTCGCCCATATAGGTCAGGCTGACCTTGCCGTTCTCCCGGTAATGGTCGGCGAAGGCGAGGCCCGTGCCCAGCGAGACCTGCGCGCCGACGATCCCGTGGCCGCCGAAGAACTGCTTCTCGCGGCTGAACATGTGCATCGAGCCGCCCTTGCCGCGGCTGTAGCCGCCGCGGCGGCCGGTCAGCTCGGCCATGACGCCCTTCGGGTCCATGCCGCAGGCCAGCATGTGGCCGTGGTCGCGGTAGCCGGTGATGACCTGGTCGCCCTCGACCGAGGCCATCTGCATGCCGATCACCACGGCCTCCTGGCCGATATAGAGGTGGCAGAAGCCGCCGATCAGGCCCATGCCGTAGAGCTGGCCGGCCTTCTCCTCGAAGCGCCGGATCAGCAGCATCTCGTGGTAGGCGTGGAGATCCTCGTCCCGGGTGAATTGCGGCATGTTGGGCGCCGGCTTGTGCGCCTCGGCCGCCTGAGGGCTCGCGGCCTGCGATTGGGAGGACGAAGCGTCCTTGGCAGGCTCCTTGGCGGCGTCCATCGGCGCTCTCCCCGTGATTCCACGCGACGTGGTGGGGGTGTAGGACAGCGAGGATTGGAAAGCGAGGGCTGCCGCTCTGACAGGAAGCCGCTCTTGTCAGAGGACTTTCGGGGCGGACTCACGGGGCCCGGCGGCGATCAGGGCGTGATGATAACCACGTCGTTGGCGTGGACCCGGCCGAGCACGATCCGCGCCCGTTCCTCCAGGAGGTCGCGGTCGATCTGGTCGCTCTTCAGCAGCGCGACCCGGTGCTCCCAGGTGGCGCGCTCGGCCCGCACGGCGGCGAGTTCCTGATTGAGGCCGTAGGCGCGGATTTTCAGCGCCTTCTTGGCTTCGAGTCCGCGGTTGCCGCTCTCGGCCTGCCACACGAAATAGCCGACCACGAGCGCCGACAGGGTCCAGAGACCCAGCGGCAACACAACCATTCTGACTCGGCGGCGCACGACCATGGCGCGACCCTCGCGCGGAAAGGTTAATGGTTCTTTGCGATCGTGCCGCGACAGGTTCGGGGCGTGATCGGCACGGACAGGGGCGAGGCTGAGGGATGGACCTGACGCATCTGGGACGCTGGGTCGCCGCGCACGCAACGGCGACCGACGACCACGACAGCCTGCTCTCCGGATTCTGCGAGGCGCTGGTCGGCGCGGGCATCCCCGTCTGGCGGGTCAGCGTCATGGCCCCGGCCCTCGATCCGACCCTGCGCGGCGTCAGCCTGAACTGGCACGCGGGCGAGGGGCTGTCCTTCGTGGCCAACGCCCACGGTGCCGACGAGGAGAGCGACTGGCTCCTGAGCCCCGTCTACGCGCTGGTGGAGAAGGGCGAGACCTTCGGCCGCTGGCGCCTCGACGCGCCCGAGCTGGAGACGGACTTTCCGGTCCTGAAGGCCCTCGGGGCACAGGGCGGCGTCGATTACGTGCTGCACATCGTCGAGTTTGCGCCCGGCACCGCGCTGCGCGGCATCGCGGTGTCGTTCTGCACCCGCGGCGCCGGCGGCTTCACCGAGGCGCACCTGTCGGCCATCGCCGACGTCCTGCCGTTCCTGACGCTGGCGATCGCCAAGATGAGCTTGGCCCACACGTTCCGCGAGGTGTCGGCGACCTATCTCGGCCGTTCCACCGCCGAGCGGGTGCTCGACGGCCAGATCCGGCGCGGCGAGGGGCGGGCCATTCCGGCCGCCATCCTGCTGACGGACCTGCGCGGCTTCACGGCGCTGGCCGACCGGGTCGATCCGGCCGACATGGTCACGTGGCTCAACGAGCATTTCGACGCGCTGGGCGACCCGGTGGCGCGGCACGGCGGCGAGATCCTGAAATTCCTGGGTGACGGGTTCCTGGCCATCTTCCCGGTGCCGGACGCCGACACCCTCCCCTGCCCGGTCTGCGGCGGCGCCCTGGATGCCGCGACCGAGGGGCTCGCCGCCAACGCGGCGCTCAACGACCGCCGCCGCGCCGCGGGTCTGCCGGAGCTGCCGGCCGAGTGCGTGGTGCATTTCGGGACGGTCATCTACGGCAATGTCGGGACCGAGCGGCGCCTCGACTTCACGATCATCGGGCGGGCGGTCAACGAGGCCAGCCGGATCGAGAGCCAGTGCGCGGCCCTCGGCCATGCGCTCCTGGTCTCGGATTCCTTCGCCGAGCGGTGCGCCCGGCGGCTGGAGCCTGTCGGGACGATCGAGTTGCGGGGCCTGTCGCGGCCGATGCGGGTCTGGACCGTGCCGGCGGAGCCGTCCGATGCCACGTCGGCCTGAGGCGGCGCAGGCTGCGGGGCCCGGAAGACCGGCCTCCCCCCGTCCTGCCGCCGCCCTCAGAACAGCGCACAGCTCCGCTGCAGCACCAGCCCGACGGCGCCCTGGGCGAAGTGCTCCCGGTACTCTTCCTTGATGCTGCGCAGGGCCGCGACCGCCTCGGGCGTCGCCCCGGTGACGATGAGGACGATGCGGGCAGCCTCATGCACGCGCCGTCCGTCCGGCCCGCGCCACTGGCCCCGACCGGAGAACACCGTCAGCCCGTCCGGGAAGCGGGGGGTGATCCGCTCGGCCAGAAACCGGTCGAAGGCCCGCTGCGGGATGAGGCCGCCATCCGGCCGCGACAGGCCGAACAGCAGTTGCGCGCTGAGCGTCGGACGTGCGCCGTCGCAGAGCGGGTCGGCACAGGCCGGGCCGGCCGCTCCGAGGGTGAGCAGGCCGGTCAGCAGGATCCGCCGGATCAGCGCCGGGCGAGCTGCTTGAGCGCCGCCGGGCCGGCATAGAGCGCCTGCGGGCCCAGGCCTTCCTCGATGCGGATCAGCTGGTTGTACTTGGCCAGTCTGTCCGAGCGGGCGAGCGAGCCGGTCTTGATCTGCCCGCAATTGGTGGCGACCGCGAGGTCGGCGATGGTCGAATCCTCGGTCTCGCCGGAACGGTGCGACATCACCGCGGTGTAGCCGGCGCGCTGGGCCATATCGACCGCCGCCAGGGTCTCGGTGAGCGAGCCGATCTGGTTGACCTTGATCAGGATCGAGTTGGCCGTGCCCTCCGCGATGCCGCGGGACAGGCGCTCGACGTTGGTGACGAACAGGTCGTCGCCCACGAGCTGGCACTGCGCGCCGATCTTGTCGGTCAGGAGCTTCCAGCCGGCCCAGTCGTCCTCCGACATGCCGTCCTCGATGGAGACGATCGGATAGGTGGCGACGAGCTGCGCGAGGTAATCGACCTGCGCCTCGATGGTGCGGGTCTTCCCCTCGCCCTCGTAGGCGTAGGCGCCGTCCTTGAAGAACTCGGTGGCGGCGCAGTCGAGCGCCAGGGCCATGTCCTGGCCGGGCTTGAAGCCGGCGGCGCTGATCGCCTCCATCACGAAGTCGAGAGCGGCCTCGGCAGACGGCAGGTTCGGAGCGAAGCCGCCTTCGTCGCCGACATTGGTGTTGTGGCCGGCCTTCTTCAGCTTGCCCTTGAGGGTGTGGAACACCTCGGAGCCCATGCGCACGGCCTCGGCGAGCGAATCGGCGCCCACCGGCATGATCATGAATTCCTGGAAGTCGATCGGGTTGTCGGCATGCGCCCCGCCGTTGATGATGTTCATCATCGGCACCGGCAGCACCCGGCCCTGCACGCCGCCGACGTAGCGGTAGAGCGGCAGGCCGGACGCCTCGGCCGCAGCCTTGGCCACCGCCAGCGAGACGCCCAGGATCGCGTTGGCGCCGAGCCGCGCCTTGTTGGGCGTGCCGTCGAGCTCGATCATCGCCTCGTCGACCGCGACCTGATCCTCGGCCTCCATGCCGCCGATCGCGTCGAGGATCTCGGTCTGGGCCGCCTCGACCGCCTTGAGGACGCCCTTGCCGAGGAACCGATTCTTGTCGCCGTCGCGCAGCTCCACGGCCTCGTGGGCGCCGGTGGAGGCGCCCGACGGCACCGCGGCGCGGCCGAAGGAGCCGTCCTCCAGGATGACGTCGACTTCGACCGTGGGGTTGCCGCGGCTGTCGAGAATCTCGCGGGCGCTGATATTGGTGATCGCGGTCATGGAACGTCCTCTCGCGGGGGCCGCGGGTCGGTGGCCGCGCCCAAATCAGAGGGTGCGGCGCATCGCGGCGGCTTATCCGTCAAGCGGCGGCCGGCGGCAAGCGTCGGGACGGGCGGCGCACAGCCCGGTCCACCCGGGAAAGCGTCGCGGATCAGACAGATGCGCGCGGCGCCGACAGGCTTTATATGCCCGCCATGACCTCCGCCAACGACCTCCAGCTCGGCCAGCCGACGCCCTTCCCCACCTCCTCCGAGGAGGCGCGACTCGACCGGGTCCCGAACCCGCACGCGGACACCGACTACGTCGCCCGGTTCACCGCGCCCGAATTCACCTCGATCTGCCCGGTCACCGGGCAGCCGGATTTCGCGATCCTGGTGATCGACTACGTGCCCGGCGACTGGCTCGTGGAGTCGAAGTCGCTGAAGCTCTACCTCGGCTCATTCCGCAACCACGGCGCGTTCCACGAGGATTGCACCGTGGCGATCGGCAAGCGGCTGCGCGACCTCCTGGAGCCGCGCTACCTGCGCATCGGCGGCTTCTGGTATCCCCGCGGCGGCATCCCGATCGACGTGTTCTGGCAGACGGGCGAGCTGCCGAAGAACGCGTGGCTGCCGGATCCGGGTGTGCCGCCCTACCGCGGACGCTGACCGGCCAAACGAAAAGGGCGACCGGCTCGCGCCGGTCGCCCCCGATCCATCCGGATCTCAGATCTCAGTAGCCGTAGCCGTAGTAGCCGTAGCCCGGAGCCGCGTAGCCGTAGCCGCCGTAGACCGGGGCGTAGCCGTAGCCGTAGGACGGGGCGTAGCCGTAGCCACCGCCGTAGTAGCTGTCGCGGGCCGCGCCGGCGGCGATCGCACCGGCGGCGAGGCCGGCGATGCCGAGGCCGATGGCGGCACCGGTGCCGATGCCGCGGCGGCCGCGGTAGTAGCCGTGGCCGTAGCCGCCGTAACCGCCGTGGTAGCCCCACGGACGCGCCTCGGCGCCCGTCGTGGCGGCGACGCTGCCAATGGCCATGGCGGCGGCGGTGGCGATGATACCGATCTTGCGCATAGTGTTCCTTCTCGATCCTCGATCGAACATGCCCGATAACGTTGTCACCCCGATACCGTTCCAGATCTCGCCCGGAGTTTTGGTGCGTATGCGCACACAGTCGGGATCCTGAACCGTTGTTCATCGGCGCTCGCGCCGCCGTGATTGCGGTCAAGCTTGAGCGTTCGCCTGTGGAGCACGCCCGAACTCTTGCGAAGAGCCTGGCGCGGCCGCGGCCGGCGACGGTGGCGGCCGGGGCCCGAGGGCGGCGCATTGGCCGATCGGCCGGGCCCGGCGGCGGAAATCCGCCCTCCTCCGGGGCGGTCGTGCTACGGCTCCGTCCGGAGGACCGACGATGGATGCCTGGACCCTGATCCGCGACAGCTTCGCGCCCCTGCCCGGCAAGCGGATCCTCGACATCGGCTGCGGGCCCGGGGCGCTCGCGCGCCGGCTGGCTGACGCCGGCGCGGCGGTCACCGGCATCGACCCCGGTGGGGCGGCGCTCGCCCGGGCGCGGGAGACCGTGCCGGAGGCGCGCTTCGAGTCCGCGACCGGCGAGGCCCTGCCCTTCCCCGATGCCGGCTTCGACGGCGCCGTGATGCTGAACGCCCTGCACCACGTGCCGGACCCGGCGGCCGCCCTCGCCGAGGCGGCGCGCGTGATGGTCCCGGGCGGCCGGCTCGTCGTGGTGGAGCCCCTGGCGGAGGGCAGCTTCTTCGACGCCCTGCGGCCGATCGAGGACGAGACGGCGGTCCGGGCCGCGGCCCAGGCGGCCATCGCCGACGCCCTGGCCCGCCGCGCCTACGCGTGCCGCCGCGACGTGACCGTCGAGCGGCGGGAGCACTTCGACTCCCTCGACGCCTTCCTCGCCCGCGTCAGCGCCGTGGACCCGGCCCGCGCCGCGACCATTCGGGACCGGCGCCCCGTGATCGCGGAGGCTTTCCACAAGGCGGCCGCGCGCGAGGCGGACGGGCGGTTCGGCCTCGTCCAGCCCCTGCGGATCCACGTGCTGGAGCCGGAGGCCGCCTGAGCCGCTCAGGCGGTCCGGCGCTTGGCGAGGCGGTCGAAGGCGAGGAGTTCCTCGAGCAGCGCCGGCAGGTCCTTCAGCGCCACCATGTTGGGGCCGTCCGAGGGGGCCCGGTCCGGGTCGGGATGCGTCTCGATGAACACGCCCGCCACGCCCACCGCCACGGCGGCGCGGGCGAGGACGGCGACGAATTCCCGCTGGCCGCCGGAACTCGCCCCCTGGCCGCCGGGCTGCTGCACCGAGTGGGTGGCGTCGAACACCACCGGCGCGCCCTGCGTGACCTGCGCCATGATCGGCAGACTGCGCATGTCCGAGACCAGGGTGTTGTAGCCGAAGGAGGCGCCGCGCTCGGTGACGATGACGTTGGGATTGCCGGCCTCCGTCACCTTGGCGGCGACGTGCTTCATGTCCCAGGGCGCCAGGAACTGACCCTTCTTGATGTTGACCGCCCGGCCGGTCGCGGCCGCGGCCAGCAGCAGGTCGGTCTGGCGGCACAGGAAGGCGGGGATCTGGAGCACGTCCACCGCCTCGGCGGCGGGGGCGCATTGCTCGGCGGCGTGCACGTCGGTCAGCACCGGCAGCCCGAGGGTTTCGCGGATCTCGGCGAAGACCGGGAGCGCCCCGTCGAGGCCGATGCCCCGGGCGGCGCTGCCGGAGGTGCGGTTGGCCTTGTCGAAGGAGGTCTTGAACACGAGACCGACGCCGAGGCCCGCGGCCATCTCCTTGAGGGCGGCGGCGATCTCCAGGGCGTGCTGGCGCCCTTCGAGCTGGCATGGGCCGGCGATCAGCGTCAGCGGCAGGTGATTGGCGAAGCGGACGCCGCCGACTTGGACGACGGGGCCGGGTGTCTCGATCTGCGACATGCGGGCCGGTCTAGCCCGCGCGGCGGATCCGCGAAAGCCCGGGCCTGTGGGCCAGCCGGCAGACGGTGAGGTCGTCCCTCAGGCCATCGGTCCGGGCCCCGGTCTCGCACAGCATCAGGATCGGGCCGATGCCGCCCCGGCGCGGGGCCTGCGCCAGAAGGCTGGCCTGGTGGAGGTTGAGCGCCAGAACCTCGGCCGAGGCGGCGTCAGCCCCGGCCAGCGCCCGCGCCGCGCGGCCGATCAGGATGAAGTAGCCCGGGGGCGGCTCGCGATCGAGGGATGCCACGGTCAGCCGGGCGGGGGCGCGGCAATCGAGGCTCATCCGCTCGGCATCCTGCGCCCGGAATACCGCGACGGGGCCCGTCCGACCGGCCAGGGAGGCTCCGGTCGCGCGGATCACCGTCGCGGCGAGCGCGTCGCAGGCGTCGGCGGCGCGGGCTGGTGCGGATCCGAGACTGAACACGCCGACGAGGACAGTCAGAGCGGAGAGGCGCAGCATGGGGAAATCCGCGACAGGACAGATCGGCACGCAGCAGATAGCGCGGGTTGCCCGAGCCGCGTAGCCGCGGCGCGACAAATGCCGACTGCGCATGGACAGGGCATCCCGGATGCCCGATCTGAGCGGGCGGCGCGGCGCCGCACGCCGCTCGCAGATCAGGCTCCGTCGCGGCCATGCTTCGAACCGTCCTCGCCTCCGCCCTCCTGGCCCTGGCGCTGCCCGGCGGCGTCTCCGCGGAGCCGCAACCGCAGCCGACCTACGGGCCGGAGCTCGAGGGCTTCGCCTACCCGTTCCCGGTGGAGCGGTTCCTGTTCACCTCGCAGCGCCAGCCGCTGCAGATGGCCTATCTCGACGTCCGACCGGCGACGCCGAACGGCCGGACCGCGGTGCTTTTGCACGGCAAGAACTTCTGCGCCGCCACCTGGGAGAGCCAGATCCGGGCGCTCAGCGCCGCCGGGTACCGGGTGATCGCGCCGGACCAGATCGGCTTCTGCAAGTCGAGCAAGCCGGCGGCCTACCAGTTCACCTTCCGGCAGCTCGCCGAGAACACCCACGCCCTCCTGGCCAAGCTCGGGATCGAGCGCCCGGTCCTGGTCGGCCATTCCACGGGCGGCATGCTGGCCGCCCATTACGCCCTGCTCTACCCCAAGGCGGTGGAGCAGCTCGTGCTGGTCAACCCGATCGGCCTGGAGGACTGGGCCGCCAAGGGCGTGCCGCCGACCTCGGTGGAGCACTGGTACGAGCGCGAGCTGAAGGTGACGGCGGATTCGATCCGAGCCTACGAGACGGCGACCTACTATGCCGGCCAGTGGGAGCCCCGCTACGAGCCCTGGGTGACGATGCTGGCGGGTCTCAACGGCGGCACCGGCAAGGAGGCGGTCGCCTGGGATTCGGCGCTCCTCTACGACATGATCGTCACCGAGCCGGTGGTCTACCGGTTCCCGCAGATCGCGGTGCCGACCCTGCTGATGATCGGCCAGAAGGACAACACGGCGATCGGCAAGGACCTCGCCCCGCCGGAGGTGCGGGGCCGGCTCGGGAACTACCCGGAGCTCGGCAAGGCGGCCGCCCAGGCGATCCCGGGGGCCAGGCTCGTGGAGTTCCCGGCCCTGGGCCACGCGCCGCAGATGTCCGACCCCGAGGGATTCAACACGGCGCTGATCAAGGGGATGTCCGCGCCGTGAAAGTCCGGTCGTCTGCGTGCCGGCGCGGATGCATCTGACGGCGTGCTCGACCGGCCCATCCCGTCCTCGATCTCATCCTGGGGTGCCGAGCGATCGTTGATCGCCCGCCGCCTCAGGATGCGGGGCGTGGTTCGGATCTCCGGCGATCGCCGACGACCGGCGATGACGGTCGTCGGCGTGGACCGGTGCTAGAAGTACGACTTCAGCACGCCGCGGCGGCGGACGTCGAGGGTCGCGCAGTGGAACGAGCCGCCGAACGGGCCGTAGCTGAGGAACGGCGCCGGGATCGGGTCGAAGCCCCAATCCTTCAGAGCCTTGATCAGCGTCGGCTGGCTCTGGTCGACGACGATCTTCTTCTCGGTGATCGCGAGCACGTTGATCGAGGTCCAGGGCGAGCACATCGAGATCTTGCTCATGAAGCCCTCAACCGGGTCGGGGCGCGGGGCGATCAGCACGTCCCACTTCTTGAGGACCGCCGGCAGCTTCTCGACGTCGACATAGTCCGGGTTCACCAGCACCTTGCCGGGGGCCAGCGGCATGAACGACGAGTCGATGTGCATCGGCTGCGGGCAGCGGCTCTCGATCTCGTGGATGCGGAAGCCCGGGCCGAGGTGGCGGCGCAGCCACTCGATGCCCATCAGGTTCGTCACGTTGGAGCGGGTGACGAACAGGTCGCGGCCGCAGCGCACAAAGTCGGCGGCGTCGAAGACCGGCTCGAACTCGTTCACCGTGAACTGCATGGGCTCGCCGGCCTTCAGGTTCGGCACCCGGTAATCGTAGTTGTAGAGGTCGTCCGTGAGCTGCGGCCGCGGGGCCGAGGTCCAGCGGGCGCCGGCGCGGAAGTATTCCTTGAACAGCGACCGGTAGGCGTCGCCCTCGAAGTAGCGCGAGCGCCAGCACATCGGGCTCTCGATGATCTCGTCGCCGATGACGAGATACGGGTCGCGCGGGCAGGCCACGCAGAAGCCCCGGGAGGACCAGCGCGGGGCCTTGAACTTCTTGGAGAAGTCCACCGCGTCGGGGCGGCGGACCTTTACGCCCTCGCCGGCCAGGATCGTGATGAAATTGTCGAGCTCGGCCTGGGCGAGCTTCTTCATGAACTTCGGATACTTCCACCCGCTCGCCAGCCGGTAGAACGGCTGCGCGGCGCGCGGCAGGTTGAAGATCACCGTGAGGTGATGGGTCGGGATCGTGGCGCCGTCGAGGGAGCCGACGATCACCTCCTCCAGCGGATCCCACTCGTTCCAAGCCATGACCGGGGACTGGGGGGCCGGGACACCCGGTTCCATTCTGCCCGTAAGGCCGCCGGCATGCGTTTCGTCGGTCACGGCCTCGAGGGCCGTGATCGGTGATTCGCGCTCCATGACGTGTGCCCCTTCTGCGACGTGCCGCGGCCTTCTGCGTAGGCGCTCAAGCCCCGCGCCGCTTTGGCACCCGGTGTGTCAAACGGGTGATAGACACCGCTAATCCGTGCTGCAACGTGACAGAAACGTTCCCGGGCCGACGGACCTATTTCTGCCGCGACCGTGACCGATTTCCCGCATCAAGCCTTTTGCGAGCTTGAAAGACGACAATGAAGCGCCTCACGACCCTGGCCTCGATCGCCGGTCTGTGCACGGTCGTCGGCCTGTTCATGTCCTCCGGACTGGAGGATGTGTCGGCCGCCGTCGTGAGCGCCGGCTGGGGCGCCGCCCTGGTGGTGCTCGCCCGCATCGTGGCCGTCGCCTGGGCGGGGCTCGGCTGGTACGTGGTCTTTCCGCGGGCCGCGGCCAAGCTCGCCGACTGCGTGTCCCTCCGCTTCGTCCGTGAGGGCATCAACACGCTGCTGCCCGTTGCCACCGTCGGCGGCGACTTCGTCGGCGCGCGCCTCCTGTCGAAGCGCAACGTCCCCGGCGCGCTCGCGGGCGCCAGCATGTTCGTCGATCTGATGACCCAGGCGCTGACACAGCTCCTGTTCACCGTGGTCGGCCTCGCCCTGCTGGTCCTGATCTCCGGCGACGGCCCGATCGCCCACACGGTCGAGGGCGGCCTGGCCCTGGCGGTCCCGGCCCTCGGCGCCTTCTACCTGATCCAGCGGCGGGCCGGGCACCGCCTGATCCAGGGGCTGCTCAGCCGCTTCGCCTCGGGGCGCGAATGGCGCGCCTTCGGCGCGATCGACCAGCTGTACGACAGCCTGCGCCGGCTCTACGGCAACCACGGGCGTTTCGCGCTGGCTCTGGCGGTGCACCTCGCCGGCTGGGTGATCGGAACGCTGGAGGTCTACGTCTGCCTGCGCTTCATGGGCTATCCCATCGATTTCGCGCAGGCGCTGATGATCGAGAGCCTCGCCCAGGCGGTGCGCGGCGCGGCCTTCGCGGTGCCCGGTGCCCTCGGCGCGCAGGAGGGCGGCCTGATCGCCCTGTGCGGCCTGTTCGATATCCCGGCCGAGGCGGCGCTCGCCCTCTCCCTGGTCAAGCGCTTCGCCGATCTCGGCGTCGGGCTCCCGAGCCTCCTGCTCTGGCACCGGATCGAGTCCAAGCTCCGGTCCGAGGCGCCCGAGGAGGAGGAGCGCGAGCCGGTTCCGGAGGCCGGACGCAAGGCCAAGAGGATCGCGCCGCCCGCGACGCTGGGGCCGTTCTACAGCTACGCCCCGCCGCGCATGGGATCGCGGCTCGGTGACGGCGAGGAGTTGAAGAAGTGCGCCTGACCCGCCGGCTCGCGGCCGCCCTCGTCGCCGCTCCCTTGAGCACCGTTCCCTCGATCACCGTTCCCTTGGCCCTGCCGCTGCTCGCCGCGGGTCCCGCCTGGGCTGCCGACGAGGCCGCCGTTCAGACCGTGCGCGACCTCTACGCCGCCTTCGCGGCGGCGCTGAAGGATGGCCCGAGCCCCCTGCCGGCGCGGGTCGAGGCCGTCGGGCCCGCGATCGAGAAGGCGTTCGATTTTCCCGCCATGACCCGCATCGCCGTGGGCTCGAAATGGTCGAGCTTCACCCCGGAGCAGCAGGCGGCGGTGATCGACGCCTTCAAGCGCAGCCTGACCGTCACCTACGCCAACCGGCTGGCCCGCGCCGCCGGCGGCAAGTTCGAGGTGACCCCGAAGATCGAGGAGCGCGGCGCCCAGCGCGTGGTGCCGACCCGCGTCACCGCGGCGGATGGCGACGATTCCGCCGTCGACTTCGTGGTCAACGCCGACAACCGCATCCAGGATGTGCTGCTCAACGGCGATGTCAGCGAGATCGCCGCGCAGCGGAACGCCCTGTCGGCGCCGCTGAAATCCGGGGGGGCCGACGGCGTCGTGAAGTTCCTCCGGGCGCGGGCCGACGGCATGCTCGCCGCGAAGCCGACGCCGTGAGCGTCGTCTCCGCCAGTGCCGACCTGAACCGGCCGTTCGCGGCCTTCGCCGCCTGAGGCGGCCGGACGACCGCACGGATCCGACCGGATGGATGTCTCTTCGCTGGCGCTGCTCGGCCTCTCGTGGCTTTCGCTGCTCTGCCTGATCCTGGCGGCGGCGGGCTGCGTCTACGGCTTGGCCGCCGCCGTCTGCGCCGGCCGCTACGCGGCGCGCCGCCCCCCGGTGCTTGCCGGCGGCGCGGCCCGGCCTTCCGTGACCGTCCTCAAGCCGCTCTGCGGTCTCGAGCCGAACCTCTACGCGAATCTCGAGACCGTGCTGCGCCAGGACTATGCCGGGCCGGTCCAGATCCTGTTCGGCGTCCAGAGGACCACCGATCCGGCGATCGGCGTGGTGGAGCGGCTGCAGCAGGCCTATCCCGATGCCCGCATCGATCTCGTGATCGACGGCCGCCAGCACGGCTCGAACCGGAAGGTCTCGAACCTGATCAACATGGCCGAGGCCATCGCCCACGACGTGGTGGTGTTGGCCGACAGCGACATGGTGGTCGGCCCCGACTATCTGGAGCGCCTCGTGGCGGAGCTGTCGCAGGACGGCGTCACCGGCGTCACCTGCCTGTATCACGGCGTGCCCGCTTATCGCGGCCTTTACGACCAGCTCTCGACGCTCGCGATCGACACGCAGTTCCTGCCCAACGTGGTGATGGGCCTGAGCCTCGGATTGGCGAAGCCCTGCTTCGGCTCCACCGTGGCCTTCACCCGGGCGAGCCTCGAGGCGGTGGGGGGCTTCCGCACCTTCCGCAACGATCTCGCGGACGATTACGCCATCGGCGCCGCCCTGCGCGGCCTCGGCGGCCGTGTGGCGATCCCCAGCTTCACCATCGGCCATACCAGCGTCGACACCGACCTCGCCGGCCTGTGGCGGCACGAGCTGCGCTGGAACCGCACCATCCGCACCGTCGATCCGGCCGGCTATGCCGGCTCGATCGTCACCCACGCCTTCCCCCTCGCCTTGCTGGGCGCCCTCCTGCCCGGCGCCGGCACCGGCGCGCTCTGGGTCGCCGCTGCGGCGCTGGCGAGTCGGGTCCTGCTCTGTCGGCAACTGGAGCGTGCCTTCGGCTTGGCTCCGCACCCCTACGGACTGTTGCCGATCCGCGACATCCTCTCCTTCCTGAACTTCTCCTGGGCCTTCGTGTCGGGGGCGGTGACATGGAAAGGTCACGATTATCACGTGGTTGCGGATGGCACCCTGATCCCGGACGCCGAACTCGGCCGCGATGCCGGCGCGCCCACCCGCTGATCCCGGCTTTCGCTTCCTTCCCCCTCCCCCCGGCATTGCCCTGAGGCCTTGAACCCCATGCGCACGCTCTTCCTCCAGGCCCCCACCTTCGACGGTTTCGACGGCGGTGCCGGCTCCCGCTATCAAGCCAAGCGCGAGATCAAGTCGTTCTGGTACCCGACTTGGCTGGCCCAGCCGGCCGCCCTGGTGCCGAACTCGAAGCTGATCGACGCGCCGCCGCACAACATCAAGCTTCCCGAGATCGTGGCCCAGGCCAACGACTTCGACCTCGTCGTGCTCCACACCTCGGTGCCGTCGTTCAAGTCCGACGTGAAGACGATCGAGGCGCTGAAGGCCGCCAACCCGAAGCTGATCGCCGGCCTGATCGGCGCCAAGGTCGCGGTCGACGCCGCCGGCGCCATGGCCCAGGCCCCGGTGGTCGATTTCTGCGCCCGCAACGAGTTCGACTTCACCGTCAAGGAAGTCGCCGAGGGCGTCCCGATGTCGGAGATCAAGGGCCTGTCCTATCGCGACGCCAACGGTGTCGTGGTCCATAACGAGGACCGCGAGATCATGACCGACATGGACCAGCTGCCCTTCGTCACCAGCGTCTACAAGCGCGACCTGGAGATGGAGAAGTACTTCATCGGCTACCTGAAGCACCCCTACATCTCGTTCTACTCCGGCCGGGGCTGCAAGAGCCGCTGCACCTTCTGCCTCTGGCCGCAGACCGTCGGCGGCCACACCTACCGCACCCGCTCGGTCGCCCACGTGATCGAAGAGATCAAGTACTGCCTGAAGGAGTTCCCGCAGACCAAGGAGTTCTTCTTCGACGACGACACCTTCACCGACAACCTCCCGCGCGCCGAGGAGATCGCCCGCGAGCTCGGCAAGCTCGGCGTCACGTGGTCGTGCAACGCCAAGGCGAACGTGCCGCGCGAGACCCTGAAGGTGCTCAAGGAGAACGGCCTGCGCCTGCTGCTGGTCGGCTACGAGTCCGGCAACCAGACCATCCTGCACAACATCAAGAAGGGCATGCGGGTCGAGGTCGCCGAGAAGTTCACCAAGGATTGCCACGACCTGGGCATCGCCATCCACGGCACCTTCATCCTCGGCCTGCCGGGCGAGACCAAGGAGACGATCCAGGAGACGATCGCCTTCGCCAAGCGGATCAACCCGCACACGATCCAGGTCTCCCTGGCCGCGCCCTACCCGGGCACCTTCCTGTACAAGCAGGCGGTGGAGAACGGCTGGCTCGACATCGAGAACGCCGAACTCGTCGACGAGAACGGCGTGCAGGTCGCGCCGCTGCACTACCCGCACCTCTCGCACACCGAGATCTTCACCTCGGTCGAGGAGTTCTACAAGAAGTTCTACTTCCGGGCGCCGAAGATCGCCTCGATCGTGAGCGAGATGGTGCGCTCGCCCGACATGATGAAGCGCCGCCTGCGCGAGGGCGTCGAGTTCTACCGCTTCCTCAAGGAGCGTCAGGGCACCGCCAAGGCGGCGTAAGTCAGGGGTCCGGGGCCTTCGGCCCCGGCGGGGAGCGGGGCAGAGCCCCGCCCCCTACCCAGGGCTCCGCCCTGGACCCGCGAGAGGGCACGCCCTCTCGACACCCGTTACGAGGTTTGCGTGAAGCGTCTGGTCGTCACCGCGGACGATTTCGGGCTGAGCCCCGAGGTCAACGAGGCCGTCGAGCAGGCCCATCGCGACGGGATCCTCACGGCGGCGAGCCTGATGGTCTCGGCGCCGGCCGCCGCCGACGCGGTGGCGCGGGCCCGGCGGATGCCGTCCCTGCGGGTCGGGCTGCACCTCGTCCTCGTCGAGGCGTGGCCCACCCTCCCCCCCGCGGACCTGCCCGACCTGACCGACGCGGCCGGTCTGATGCGCGCCGACATGGGGCGCCTCGGCCTCGACTTCGCCCGCAAGCCCGCCGCCCGGCGGCAGCTCGCGGCCGAGATCCGCGCCCAGTTCGAGGCCTACCGGGCGACCGGCCTGCCGCTCGACCATGTCAACGCCCACAAGCATTTCCACGTCCATCCGCTGATCGCGGGCGCGGTGCTGCGCATCGGCCGCGACTTCGGCATGCGCGCCCTGCGGGTGCCCCGGGAGCCGCGGGAGATCCTGCGCCGCGCCGAGCCCGGAGCGCGGCCGCGGGCCGCCCTCGACATCGCCCCCTGGGCGGCGCTGCTCGCCGTGCGCGCCCGTCAGGCCGGGCTGCTGATCCCCGACCGCACCCTCGGCCTGGCCTGGTCCGGCGCCATGACACCGGTGCGCGTCGCGGCGCTGCTGGCCCAGCTCCCCGACGGCCTGACCGAACTCTACACCCATCCGGCCACCGGCGGCGGCTTCCCGGGCGAGGCGCCGGGCTACCGCTATGCCGACGAGCGCGATGCGCTGACCGCCCCCGCCTCCCGCGCGGCAGCCGAAGCCTCGGGCGCGATCCGCGGCGGCTTCTCCGACTTCCTCAGTTGACCAGCGCCGATATCTGACTTTAGTCAGATAAAATGACGTCCGCCGAGATCGCCCATGTCCGCCGGTTCGCCCGTGCCGTCACCGCTGAGGTCGGTGCGCTCGATTCCTCGTTCCTCGGCCGGGGCCGTCCCCTGGGGGCCGCACGCGTCCTGAACGCGATTGGGGCCGGGCGCACGGAGGTCGGCGCGATCCGCACCTATCTCGGCCTCGATTCCGGCCTGATGAGCCGTCTCCTGCGGGGCCTGGAGGAGGAGGGACTGGTCGCGACGGCGCCGCATCCCGCGGATGCCCGTCGCCGGATCGCGTCGCTGACCGAGGCCGGGCGGAGCGAGTTCGCGGCCTACGAGGCGCTGTCGGATGCCCGCGCCGTCGCCCTGCTGGAGCGCGCGCCGCAGGTGGACGCGCTCCTGCACGCCATGGACCGGGTCGCCCTGGTTCTCGGCCACGACGCCATCGCCATCACGGAGACTGATCCGACCGGCGCGGCGTCCCGCGCCTGCCTCGACGCCTACTACGCCGAGCTGGCCAGCCGATTCGCCGGCGGGTTCGACGTCGCGCGGTCGTGCGACCCCGAGGCCGCCGCCATGGTGCGCCCACGCGGCGTATTCCTGCTCGCGAGCGGCGACGGCCTGCCGGTCGGATGCGTCGGGCTCAAGGGGAACGGCGGCGCGGTCGCGGAGATCAAGCGGCTCTGGATCGATCCCGCGGCCCGCGGGCTGGGCCTTGCCAAGCGGCTGATGCAGGCGGCCGAGGTGGCCGCCCGCGACCTCGGGATCCGGACGCTGCGGCTCGACACCAACAGTGCCCTCCCCGAGGCCCTGACGCTCTACCGGCGATCGGGCTGGGTGGAGATCGACCGGTTCAACGACGACCCCTACCCGGACCATTTCTTCGAGAAGGCCCTCTGAGGCCTTCCGTAGCGCCGGCCGCGACCGGCCGGCGCGACTCGGCCCGTCCTATTTGGCCGGCACCGGATCCTGGTGCGGGGCGGTCTTGCGCAGGGCCGCGCCGGCCGCCTTCTCGGCTTCCGGACGGTCATCGTCGGGCTGCGCCGGCGGCTCACCGAGGGTTGCCGGCACGACGAAGAACGCCGCCACCAGGGTGAAGAACAGCGACAGCGCCAGCAGCTTGCCCATGCTCGCCGTGCCCGGATGGCTCGACAGGACCAGCGATCCGAAGGCGCTGCCGGTGGTCAGCGCGGAGAAGAAGATCGCCCGGGTCAGGCTGGAGGCGAGCATGTCGGTCACGCCCGCCCGCCACGCGATCACGTAGTAGATGTGGAACGCTACGCCGACCGCGAGCATCAGCGGCAGGGCGATGATGTTGGCGAAATTCAGCGGCATGCCGACGATGCGCATCGCCATGAGCGTCCAGAGGGTCGCGATCACCAGCGGGCCGAGGGTCATCGCCACGTCCCAGGGTTTCCGCAGGGCGACCGACAGGATGACGAAGATCAGCACGAAGGCCGTCACCGCCGCCTGCACGAAGGCGCCCAGAATCGTGTAGCTCGACTGCGTCGTGGCCACGGGCGCACCGGTGGCGTGCGGGGCGACCTTCAGGACCTCGTCCGAGAAGCGGCGCAGCACCGTGTCGTCGTTCGAATCACCCTTGGGGTGGACCTCGATGCGCGCACGCCCGTCCGCCGCCACCCAGTCGGCCTTGAGCTGCGGCGGCAGGTTCTCCAGCGTGATCTTCTCGGGATGCAGCAGGTCGCGCAGGCGCGCCAGCAGCGGCACGAGGTCCTTGGTCAGCGCCACCGAAGCCGCCTCGCGCATCTGCACCGGGCCGGCGGCGAGCTTGTCGAGGGTGCCGGCGAGGCGCTTGGCCTCTTGGGCGCCCTTCGCGTCGCCCTTGGCGTCGGTCGAGAGGCCGTTGAGCGCCGCGGCGGCGTCCTTGAGCGCCTTGACGTTGTCGGCGTCGGTCGGCGGCGGCGGCCTGCGGCCGGGATTGAGCACCGGGTCGAGGAGCTGGGCCGTATCGGCGACCTGGGCCAGCTTCTTGTCCTGGTCGCGCGGGACGAACGTGTCGATGCTGTTGACCGAGGCGGTGACCGGAAGGGCCAGAAGCGTCTTCGACAGCGCCGGGACTGCGTCGACGCTCGGCGCCAGCACGTCGATGAAGTTCGGGCTGGTCTCGGGATTCTTGATCAGGTCCAGATAGGTCGCGATGGACTGCGTCTTGGGGCTGCGCAGGTGCATCGGGTTCGAGTCGAACGGCAGGTGCCAGAGCAGCGGCGCCCCGGCCAGGGTCACGAGGCCGACGCCGATCAGGATCGGCTTGCGGTGCTGGATGATCCACGGATCGACGCCGACGAGCCAGTTGGTCTGCACCGCCGCCTTCTCGCCCACGGGCTTGAACACCGCGATCAGCGCGGGCAGCAGCGTCAGGGAGAACAGGAAGGCCACGACCATGCCAACGCCGGCGATCAGGCCGAGCTCAGACACGCCCCGGAAGGCCGTGGGCAGGAAGGCGAAGAAGCCCGCGACCAGCGACACCGCGGCGAGCGTCAGCGACCAGCCGACCCCGCGCGCGGCGGCGCGGATCGCGCTCTCCAGGGTCGGCTGCTCGTAGCGGTCCGCCCGGTAGCGCACCGAGAACTGGATGCCGAAATCGATGCCGAGCCCGACGAACAGGGCCGCGAAGGCCACCGAGATCGGGTTCAGCTCCTTGACCATGACGAGGCCCAGGGCGGCCGTGACCACGAGACCCGCGAAGGTGGTGATGATCACCGCGCCGACGAGCTTGCCCGAGCGCAGGGCCAGCCACAGGAACAGCACGATCGCGCCGACGATGATGCTGTTGTTGAGGCCCGCATCCTCCGACAGCGTCGCGAACTCCTCGTCCGCCACCGCCACCGTGCCGGTCAGACGCATGCGCAGGCCGTTCTGCCCGTCGATCCCGAGATCCTTCGCGACGTTGCGGATCAGCTTGGTCGCCTGGTAGCCGGGCTCCAGGGCGTTGAAGTCGAGGACCGGCTGGATCACCACGAACTTCATCTTGTCGGTGACGCTGGTCTGGCCCCCCGACAGCAGCTCCTGCCACGACATCCGCGCCGGCTTGCCGGCCAGCACCTTCTGCAGCGTGTCGTCGATCTGCCCCATGGGCTTCTCGAGATCTTCGAGCTTGGCGTCGCCGGTCTTCACGCCGCGGGCGCCCAGCGTCAGCACCCGCATCACGCCCCGCAGGGACGGATCGGCGGCGAGCGGCCCGAGCAGGCCCTGCTGCTGGGTCAGCGCTTCGAGGGTCTTGTCGAGGTCCGCCTGCGACATCAGCAGCAGGCCGTTCTTGTTGAAGAACGGGCCGCCATCGGGCCGGTAGACCGTCTCGATCAGGTTCTTGTGGGCGGTCAGCGCCTTGGCGAGGTTGGCGGCCGCCTCCTCGGTCTCCTCGGGCGTCTCGCCGTTGATCACCGCGACGATCGTGTTGCTGCGCTGCGGGAACGCCTTCTCGAAATTGATCTCGTCCTGCCGCCACGGCTCCTTCGGGTCGATCAGCCGCTCGACATCCGTGTTGATTCGGAACAGATGCGCCGCGACCCCGAGGCTCGCGACCGTGACGAACGCCGTGAAGGCGATCACGATCCACCGATACCGCACCGAGAACGCGACGAGACTTTCGATCACGAGCACCCTGCCTGTTCGCATCGGACGCGCCCCATGCGCGACCGGCTCCTGTCATTCGTCCGGTCCAGACCCCGCCCACCGACACGGACGGGCCCCGGGCTCCGCCGGCCGATCGCGCCGCGATCCGGTCGGGTGCGCATCGGGTTCGAGGAACGCCGCACTGCCCGTTCTGGCCACGCCGTGCGCGTCCAGGACCCGACTCCGCCCGATGATGCGGTCCGCGGTCGGGTCACCCGCCGCGGGCCGGGACTTGCATCGCGGCCACGAGGCTCAGTAAAGAGGGCGATGCCAGATTGCAACGCGGCCGCTGTGGCGCGCATCCCGCGCCTGTCCGTGTGCGCTAGCGCACGGCGATCCTGGCGCGGCCACCAGAATCTTGGGATTCCGGTCGTATTGCCGACGCAATGCACGTGCTGTCCTCAACGATCGGACGTCTCCGCCCACGGATCCCGCGGGAGCGGTGCGTGTGGCGCCGTTGCGTCAGGAGCAGGATAAGATGTCATGACCTCGCCGAAACGGGGTCGTTTCAGATTAGTTCCAAGCTAGATCGCTGGAATTCGAGATTTTTTCGCGTTAAGCACCCCAATGCCCCGGGGTCGACGAAGTAAGGAGCCGCAATCTTGGGTATCCCCCTCCGGTACGTCGCGAAGATCGGCGGCTACATCCTGAAGCAGCACCTCACGGGCCGCAAGCGCTACCCGCTTGTGATGATGATGGAACCGCTGTTCCGCTGTAACCTGGCCTGCGCCGGCTGCGGCAAGATCGACTATCCGGACGAGATCCTGAACAAGCGCCTGCCGGTCGCCGACGCCCTCGAATCGGTGCGCGAGTGTGGCGCTCCGGTGGTGGTGATCGCCGGCGGCGAGCCGCTCCTGCACAAGGATCTGCCGCAGATCGTCGAGGGCATCATCGCCCAGAAGAAGTTCGCGATCGTCTGCACGAACGCGCTGCTCCTCGAGAAGAAGATCAAGGAGTACAAGCCGAGCCCGTACTTCACGTGGTCGATCCATCTGGACGGCGACAAGGAGATGCACGACCAGTCGGTGTGCCAGCGCGGCGTCTACGACAAGGCCGTGGCGGCGATCGCGAAGGCCAAGGAGATGGGCTTCCGCGTCACCATCAACTGCACCTTCTTCAACAATTCCCAGCCGGAGAAGATCGCCGACTTCTTCGACAGCGTGACCCGGATGGGTATCGACGGCATCACCGTCTCCCCCGGCTACGCCTACGAGCGCGCCCCCGACCAGAAGCACTTCCTGAACCGCAAGGCGACGAAGGACCTGTTCCGCGGCGTGTTCCGGCACGGCAAGGAGAAGGGCCGCGAGAAGTGGACCTTCCAGCAGTCGGGCCTGTTCCTCGACTTCCTGGCCGGCAACCAGACCTACCATTGCACCCCGTGGGGCAACCCGACCCGCACCGTGTTCGGCTGGCAGAAGCCCTGCTACCTGCTCGGCGAGGGCTACGCGGCGACCTTCAAGGAGCTGATGGAGACCACCGACTGGGATTCGTACGGCACCGGCAACTACGAGAAGTGCGCCGACTGCATGGTCCACTCGGGCTACGAGGCCTCCTCGGTGGTCGATTCGGTCCGCAAGCCCTGGAAGCCGCTGGTGCACGCGATCCGCGGCATCAAGACCGACGGCGCGATGGCCCCCGAGGTCAGCCTGGAGAACCAGCGCCCGGCCGAGTTCGTGTTCTCGCGCAACGTCGCGCAGAAGCTGTCCGAGATCAAAGCGGCCGGCGTCGACACGAAGCAGGAAGCCCGCAAGCGCACCGCCGCCTGACCGGCCCGAACGATTGACGACACGAGACCCGCGGCCGCGAGGCCGCGGGTCTTTTGGTTTCCGGATCCCCGCAACGCGTCAGTCGAGCCGCGGCACGTGAGGGGCGCAGGCGCGCGGCAGGGTCCCGTCGAGCCGCGGATCGGGCGCGACCTCGACATGGACCGCGAAGGGGACGAAGCCCGAGCGCCGGTAGAAGGCGAGCGCGCCGGGATGGTCCAGGGTGCAGGTATGCACCCAGAACCGCGTGATCGGACGCGCCCAGGCCCGGCCGATCGCCGCGTTCATCAGCGTGCGGCCGATCCCGGTTCCGACCGCGTCCCCGGTCAGTCCGAGAAAGACCAGCTCGCAGGTGCCGGGTCGGCGGAAATCGAGTTCCAGCATGCCGACGTTCCGCCCGTCCCGCCGGAGCGCGAAGATCTCGACGTCCCCGTCGGCCAGGATCGCCGCCAGCGCCCCATCCGCCAGTGTGAGCCGCGAGAACCAGAGCCAGTCGGCGCCGACCTCCCGGAACAGGGTCCGGTAGGTCTCCGGGTCGGTGCGCGCCAGGGGCTCAAGGGCGAGTCCCGGCGGGAACGGCCGTCCGGGACGCGGGGGCGGCGGGCGGAGCATCTCCAGGCTGGTGACGATGGTGGCGAGATGGCCCGGCGGCACCGCCGCGTAGCCCGGGGTGAGGGTCGGGATCCCCGTATCCGGCAGCATGAATCTCCTCCGCTGTCGCGTCGGCGCGGCTCGGTCACGCGGCCCGCGGGCGGCGCCGCGCGACGAGCCACGGCAGCACGCAGAGCGCCGAGACCGCGATGGACACGGCGTAGGCCGCGACCGGGTCGATTCGCCCGAGCAGCAGGTGCACGCAGACATAGAAGGCGAGCACGCCGAACGCGCCCTGGGCGCTGCCGCGCACCACGTCGAGGGCGGCGCCGACACCGTCCTGAACCCGGGCGAAGACGATCAGCGGCCAGGAGATGATCGGGATCGGCGCCAGGACGCCGCTCAGGCCGGAGCCGAGATGTGGCGCCAGCGTCGAGACCAGCAGGACCAGGGCCGTGGCGGCGGCGAGCCGGGCCGGCATGTCCCAGCGCGGCGGGCGCGACCGGCGGACCGGCGCCTCGGTCCCCGTGCGCGGCCGGCACAGGGCGACCACCAGCGCCATCGCCGGCAGGTCGATCGCCGTGGCGAGCCACAGGTCGGGCTGGAGGAGTCCGTGCAGCAGGGCGCTGCCGAGGATGAAGGCCGCCAGAGCGAGGAGGATGGCGGCGAGGATCCCCATCCGTGGCGCGGAGACGGCGTAGGCGAGATAGCTGGCCGTGACCGCGCCCAGCCCCTCCACCGAGCCGATCGCGGCGTCGGCGGCGAAACGCTCGCCCTGCTCGGCGGCGAGGTAGATCGAGATCGGCGCCGAGGTGAGCGGTAGCCCCGAGAGCAGGCCGCCGACGAGGCTGCCCCACCGCCGCGCCGCCGCCGAGACGGCCCACATCAGCGTCGGCGTGACGATGATCTTGGCGGCGATCAGGCTCATGGCGATCCGAGCGGCCCGCGGCGTCAGGCCGCCTGGGGCGGCCCGTCATCCTCCGGGTCGGCCGGCGAGTTGAGGATGTCGTCCAGCTCGTCGACCAGCCGGTCGATCTGGTCCTCGGTGGCGAGCACCTTCAGAACCTCCCCGGATTCCGTCTCCACGGCCAATTCGATATGCGGCCCCACCCGGGCCGTCAGGATCCGGGCCAGGATCTTGATTGCACTCATGCGACTGCCTCCTCCGCGGCGATGAGGCCGACCGCCACCGCCGGTCCACAGGTCGAGATCCCGTCGCGGGCACCGGCGATCCGGTCCGCCAGCAGCGCCACCAGCGGCGTCGCCGGCCGGCCGAGCCGCTCCGCGAGGCGGGCGCCCACGAAGGCGCCGGCGCCGCACAGGACGAGGGGCGCGTCCGCGCCGAGATCGGGCCGGCTGAGGAGCTCCGCCGCCGCGTCGTGGAGCAGGCGCAGCTGCGCCTCGGCGAAGTGGGCGGCGAGCGCCGTCCAGGCCGAGGCGGGCGCCTCCGCCCGGTCGCGCCCGACGATCCGGGCGAGCCGGGTCTCGCTCTCGGCGACCGTCTTGCCCTTGCTGTCGCCGCTCGGCTGCTGGTCGGCGCCTTCGGGGAGCAGGCCGAGGATGCGGTAGACGTCCGCCATGTGGGCGAAGGTCTCGGTCATCAGCCGGGTCCGGCGGCCCGCGAAGGGGGCGTGGCCGGACAGCGCGATCACCGGCGTGCGCACCGCGCCGGTATAGACGAGCTCGCCGGTCTCCAGCCGCTCGGCATCGCTGTAGCCGGTCGCGGCCGGCCGCCCGCCCACGATGGGAATCAGGTCGGCGGTGGTCGAGCCGATATCGATCAGGAGCGCGTCCGGGACGACCCGGCCGGCGAGGGCCGCGGTGGCGTGCCAGTTGGCCGAGGCCACGTCCGCCGACAGGGAGGCGGCCGCCTCCGGGGCGACGAAGCCGGATCGGCCGGCATAGATCCGCACGGTTCCGGCGAGGTGCGATTCGGCCCATCCGGACAGGGCCGCGACGCCGTCGCGCCGGTCGGCGAAGCAATCGGTCAGTTCGCCCGTCATGGTCACGGCGTGCAGGGCCGCGCCGCGGGCCCAGTCGGGGGCGGCCTCCAGCGCCCGGTCGAGGGCCGGCAGGCCCTGCCAGAGCGGGCACGGCACCTGGGCGGCGGCCACGACGCGGCCGTCTTCCACCAGGGCGACCTTGACGTGGACCCCGCCGAGGTCCCACCCGATCGTCATTGGGTTTGATGAGCGCATGGGACCGCGATGAGCGCCTCGATGGACCACAGGATCGGGCGCCCCGGCTTCGCGGTGATCCCGGTGCTCGATCTCCGGGGCGGCCGCGTGGTGCGGGCGCGCCGGGGCGAGCGCTCCTCCTATGCCCCGATCGAGACGCCCTTGGCAAAGGGCTCGGCGCCGGACGCGGTGGCCCGCGGGCTGGTCGATGCGTGGCCCGCCGGGATCCTCTACGTCGCCGACCTCGACGCGATCATCGATCGCGCCGCGCCCGACCTCCGCGCCCTGGAGGCGATCGCCCGTGCCTGCCCGGGAATCGCCCTGTGGGTCGATGCCGGCTTCGCCGAGCCTGCGGGCGTCGCGGCGTTCCTGGCCGCCGGCCTCGGGCGCCCGGTGATCGGCAGCGAGAGCCAGGCGGATGCCGGCCTCGTGACGCGGCTCGGCGACCGGGCGGTGTTCTCCCTCGACACCCGCGGGGCGGAGCGGCTCGGCCCGGCGGCCCTCCACGACGATCCGTCGCTCTGGCCGCCGGAGGTGATCGCCATGACGCTGGCGCAGGTCGGGGCCGGGGCCGGTCCGGACCTCGCGGCCCTGGGAGCCCTGCGGGTGCGGGCGCCGGATCGCCGCCTCTACGCGGCGGGCGGCGTGCGCGGCCCGGACGACCTGCGGGCGCTGCGGGCGGCCGGGATCGCCGGGGCTTTGGTCGCCTCCGCGCTCCACGACGGCACCCTGTCCCGTGCGACGGCACCCGACCTCGCGTGATGCTTCCGGCCCGGGCCTGCGGCTGCTAAACCGCGCGACAGAGAGACCACCGACACGAGCCGTCAGACGATGGAAAAGTTCACGACCCTTGAGGGCGTCGCGGCGCCCCTGCGGACGATCAACGTCGATACCGACCGGATCATCCCGGCCAAATACCTTAAGACGATCCGGCGGACCGGGCTCGGCAAGAGCCTGTTCGCCGAGATGCGATACCGCGAGGACGGCTCCGAGAACCCGGACTTCATCCTCAACCAGCCCGCCTACCGGAACAGCAAGATCCTGGTGTGCGGGGACAATTTCGGCTGCGGCTCGTCCCGCGAGCACGCGCCCTGGGCGCTGGCCGATTTCGGCATCCGCTGCGTGATCTCCACGAGCTTCGCGGACATCTTCTTCAACAACTGCGCCAAGAACGGCATCCTGGCGATCGTCGTGTCCCCCGAGGACCTGGAGAAGCTGTTCGAGGATGCCGAGCGCGGCGCGAACGCCACCCTGTCGATCGATCTGGCGGCGCAGACCATCCGGGGGCCGGACGGCGGCACCCTGCATTTCGACATCGACGAGGGCCGCAAGCACAACCTGCTGAACGGCCTCGACGAGATCGGCCTGACGCTGGCGCGCGCTGCGTCGATCGATGCCTACGAGCAGAAGCTCGCCCAGCGCGAATGGGCCTGAGCGGCCCGCTGAGTGTCCCGACGGCGGTCGCGCTGAGGCGGCCGCCGGTCCGGCCCGGATACCGGGCCCTGCCTCACCCGAGCCGCATCGACAGCTCGACGTCCTCGGCGAACGGCACCGACAGGTAGCCGCGGCTCGGCGCGCGCACGCGCGCCAGGTAGTCCGGACTGTGGTCCGCGTTGTCGGCGACCACCAGGGCGCCCGGTCCGAGGCGGCTCTCCACGAGGCTGAGAACCTCCGGATAGAGCCCCTTCGCCCCGTCGAGGAGCAGCAGGTCGACCGAGTCGGGCAGGTCGAGGCCGAGGGTCTGCAGGGCATCGCCCTCGCGGAACTCCACGAGATCCGCCAGCCCGGCCTCCATCAGGTTCGCCCGCGCCCGCACCACCTTGGACGGCTCGAACTCGCAGGTGATCAGCCGGCCGCCGCCATTGTCGCGCAGGGCCGCGGCGAGGTGCAGGGTCGAGAGGCCGAAGGAGGTGCCGAACTCGACGATCGTCCGCGCACGGCGGGTCCGGGCGAGCATGTAGAGCAGCCGGCCGGTCTCCCGTGAGACCGCGAGGGGCATGTCCTTGAGCCGGCTGTAGAAGTCTCGGTAGCCGGTTCGGCTGCCCATGAGGCGCGTCCGCTCGTCCGCCGAGAGATCGCCGATGGCGCTCACGGGTGAGGAGGCCTCTGATTGCGTGAAGAGACTGTCCAACAAGGACGCGATACGCGGCTCGGCGAGAGTAGAAGCTGAGCGTGACATGGCGATTTGCTTTCCGTCTTGCGTGCTCGACTGAACACGACGCAGAATACCGGCGCCCCCTGCCCGCGCCTATTCGCGTTCCGAGCCACACGTCATGCCCGATCGGCCAAGCCTCGGAATTTCCAAGCGAAAGCAGCCCCGGCAGGCGCGCTCCAGCGACCTCGTCGCGGCCATCCTTGAGGCGGCCACTCAGGTTCTGGCGGAGGTCGGGGCGGAGCGGTTCACGACGGCGCGGGTCGCCGAGCGCGCCGGCGTCAGCATCGGCTCGCTCTACCAGTACTTCCCCAACAAGGCGGCGATCCTGTTCCAGCTGCAGAGCGACGAATGGCGGGACACGACGGCCCTCCTCGCCGGCATCCTGCAGGATCGCACGATGATGCCGGGCGATCGGCTGCGCGTCGCGGTCCACGCTTTCGTGCGCTCGGAATGCGCGGAGGCGGCGATGCGACGGGCCCTCGACGCAGCCGCCCCGGCCTATCGCGATGCGCCCGAGGCCGCGGAGCCGCAGCTGGCCGGCACGCAGGCGTTTCGCGACTTCCTGCGCGAGGCGCTTCCGGCGGTTCCCGAGGCGGATCTGCAGGTCGCGGGCGCGATCATCGCGATGACCCTCGGCGAGGTCGGCGAGCGCATCTCGGAGGCGGCGCGGACGCAGGCCGCCGTGGAAGCCTCCGCCGGCGCGCTGGCCGACATGCTGTGCGCCTACCTGGACCGCCTGCGGAGCCTGGGCCGGGCGGGCGCCTCGTCTTGAAGCCGGCACCGGGCCCGCGCGAGGGCCCGGGATCGACGCGGTTCGCCGCCTCAGCCGTTCTCGCCGGTGAAGGCCTCGAAGGCCCGGGCGGTGTAGACCAGGGCGGCACCGGCATTCAGCGCCACCGCGACGCCCAGCGCCTCCACGACCTCCTCCTTGCTCGCCCCGGCCTTGCGGGCGGCCTCGGAATGGACGGCGATACAGCCGTCGCACCGGGTCGTCACCGCCACCGCGAGGGCGATCAGCTCGCGGGTCTTCGCGTCGAGCTTGCGCTCGGTCGGCGCCGCCGCGGCGAACTGGTCATGAGCCTTGAGCAGGTCCGGGCTCACCGCGCCGATGCGCCCGAGCGTGCTCACCAGCTCGGCGCCGTACTGATTCCAATCCTTCATCATGCGTTTCGTCTCCCGCCTTGGAGGGCCCGCCGCTCGCTGGCGGGCTCCGAGCCAACCTATCGATTGGTAGGCGCGGTGGTCAAGACGACGCGGATTTCCTCACCCTTCGTTAACCCACATGTCGCCTGAATCCGCGCCCAGACTCCGCCCCGCATCGTGAGGATCGCCAGCATGCCGAAGCACCCGACGGGACCGAGGAAAGCGTGCGCGCTCGGGCTGCTCGCCGGGATCGCGGTCGTGCCGCTGGCAGTCCTGCCCGCACGGGCCGATTTCGACAGCTGCCTTGCCGGCATCCAAGGGCAGGCCGCCGCGGCGGGCGTCTCGGCGCAGACCTTCCGGTCCGCCACGAGCGGCATCAGTTACGACGACAAGGTGATCGAGCTGTCTCAGGCGCAGCCCGAGTTCAAGACGCCGATCTGGGACTACATGGCGGCGCTGGTCGACGACGAGCGGGTCGAGGACGGGCGGGCGGCCATGCGCCAGCACGCGGCGGCCCTGGCCCAGGCCGAGGCGCGCTACGGGGTCGACCGCTATACGATCGCGGCCGTCTGGGGCGTCGAGTCGAATTTCGGCAAGAACCTCGGCAAGATGCCGCTGGTCCAGTCGCTGGCGACGCTGGCCTGCTCGAACAACCGCCGCCGGGACTTCTTCCGCGGCGAGCTGATCGCCACGCTCCGGATCATCGAGCGCGGCGACATCGCGCCGGAGCGGCTCACCGGCTCCTGGGCGGGCGCCTTCGGCCAGACCCAGTTCATGCCCACCACCTATCACCGCCTCGCCGTGGACGGCGATGGCGACGGACGGCGCGACGTGGTCGATTCGGTGGCCGACGCCGTCGGGTCCACCGCCAACTTCCTGCACGTCGCCAAGTGGCAGAACGGCCAGGTCTGGGGTTACGAGGTGAAGCTGCCCCGGGGCTTCAACGTCGGAGCCGCCGGACGCAAGAACAAGAAACCGGTCGCCCACTGGGCCTCGCTCGGCGTGACCCGCGTGGACGGGCGCCCGCTCTCGGGCGAGGGCCCGGCCGGGATCATCGCGCCCGCCGGCATCGACGGCCCGGCCTTCCTGGTGACCAAGAACTTCGACGCGATCTACTCGTACAACGCCGCCGAGTCGTACGGTCTCGCCATCGCGGTCCTCTCCGACCGGCTGCGCGGCAAGCCCGGCGTCCAGGCCGCCTGGCCGACCGACGACCCGCCCCTGTCCCGGGCCGAGCGGCGCGATCTCCAGACCCGGCTGGCCGCCCGCGGCTACGATGTCGGTGAGCCGGACGGCAAGGTCGGCCAGAAGACGCGCGATGCCATCAAGGACGTGGAGCGCCGGCTCGGGATGACGCCCACGGGCCGTCCCGGCGGCAAGGTGCTGGAGGCGCTGCGCGGCGGGTGAGACGGCGGCTGATCACGTCGGGCTCCCCGTTCGAGCGGGACTACGGCTACTCCCGGGCGGTGGTCGACGGGGACACCGTCTACCTGTCCGGGACGACCGGCTACGACTACGCCACGATGACCATGCCCGAGGGGGCCGCCGCGCAGGCCGAGGCCTGCTGGCGCACGATCCGCTCGGTGCTCGCGGAGGCCGGAACAGATCTCGCCGGCATCGTGCGCGCCACCTATTACGTCATCGACCGGGACGACGCCGAGGCCGTGCTGGCGGTCTGCGGCCGGGTGCTGGCCGATGTCCGGCCGGCCGCCACGATGCTGGTCGTGGCGGGTCTTCTACGCCCCGAGATGCGCGTCGAGATCGAGGTCACCGCGCGGACCCGGTAGCGGCGCCCCGATCGCGCCGACTACGGCGAGCGGCCCCCGCATGCCGTTCCGCCGGGCCGCAGCGCCATCCGATCCTCCGACCCGATCATCTCCGCCGCGCCCGCATTGCGGCCGCGCCCGTCCCGGGTGCCGGGGGCATTCGACCCGTCCATTGCTGTGGTGCAGGTGCGGTTCGCCGGGGCGATCTCAGGTTCTGTCGTCGCTGGCGGCAGCCCATCCGTGCGGCCGGCATGCGCCATGTCAAAAGCAACGGCATCGTCGCCTCATCTGCAGATCTCGTTCGTTCAACTTGTAGGTCATGATCTTGATCTGCGCGCTTCTGTTGACATGAGCAATCGAATTTATCAGATCATGCCGCGGTATCGCTGGATTTGGCGATCTGCGGGAATTAATTATGCGCGTTCGATTTTTCAGCGTAAGTCTGTTTCGTCGTATGATGGCGCAAATTGTACTCACCGTATTGATCGTTTCAGCCATTGGCGCTGGCGGATTGCGATTGTATTACGAGGAAATGCTGTCCGAGCGGCTTCAATCCCTGCGCGCGATCACGGAGCTGTTCACCACCTACGCACAAAACCTTGAGTCCCGGGTCAGAAGCGGCGCCCTGACCCGCGAAGCCGCCCTGGCGGAACTTGCCGAGACGGCCATGGCCATGCGCTTCGACAACGGCACGAACTACGTCGCCATCTACGCGATGGACGGTACGGCTCTGGCGGTTCCCGACCGCAGGCTTGTCGGCAGCAACCAGCTGGACGTCCGGGTCAACGGGGTGCGCGTGGCCGGGACGCTGATCGATCTGCTGAAGACCTCCGACACGGCCCTGACGACGTATCAGTATCCGCGACCCGGCCGCGAGGGCCTGTACCTGAAGACCACACGCGCCGTCAGGTTCACGCCCTGGAACATCATGATCGCGGCCGGGACCTATACCGACGACATCAAGGACGCTTTCCTGTCGCTCGCTCTGGCGGCAAGCGGCCTGCTTCTCGGGGTCGGCGCCCTCGGCGTGCTCGGCTCGGTCCTGATCGGGCGCGGCATCACGCGTCCGCTCGACCGGCTCGGCCGCCGGATGCAGGCCCTCGCCGAGGGCGACGGGACGGGCTCGATTCCCGGGCTCGATCGGACGGATGAGATCGGGCAGATGGCCCGAACCGTGGAGGTCTTCCGCCAAGCGCTGACCGTCAAGGCCGAGATGGATCGGACGGCGGCGCAGGAAGCGGCGGCCAAAGCCCAGCACGTGCAGAGGCTCGACGTGCTCACCCGGGCGTTCGAGGCCGATGCCGGGGCCCTCATGACGGGCGTCTCCGCGGCCGCTGCGCAGATGCAGGCGACCGCCGAGGCCATGGCACGGCGGGCCTCCCGCACGAGTGTCCGGGCCACCCATGTGGCGGAGGCCGCGCAGGAGACCGCCGGGATCGTGCAGAGCGTCGCCGCCGCCACCGAGGAGATGGCGGTCACCATCCAGGACATCTCCGGACAGATGGCGCAATCCTCGGCCAAGACGGCGCAGGCCGCGACCGAGGCGCAGCGCACCGACACCCTCGTGGGCGACCTCGCGAACGGGGCCGAGCAGATCGGTGCCGTCGCCAACATGATCGCCGGCATCGCCCGTCAGACCAACCTCCTGGCCCTCAACGCCACGATCGAGGCGGCCCGGGCCGGCGAGGCGGGCCGGGGCTTCGCCGTCGTGGCGGCCGAGGTCAAGGCGCTGGCTGAGCAGACGGCCAGCGCCACCGAGGAGATCGCCCTACGGATCGGCGCGGTCCAGGCGTCGACCTGCCAGGCCGTGGAGGCGATCCAGGGGATCGGCCGCACCATGGGGGAGGTCAGCACCCTCGCCGCCACGGTCGCTGCGGCGATCGAGCAGCAGGGCGCGACAACCGAAGAGATCGTGCGCAGCGTCGGGCGCGCCGCGGCGGCCACCGAGGCGGTCACCGGCAACATCGCCGACGTCTCGCAGGGCGCCGAGGAGACGGGCGGGGCGGCCGAGCGTGTTCTCGACGCCGCGATCGACATGTCGCGCAGGTCCGAGCAACTCGCCGCCGAGATCCGCCGGTTCCTGGACGGGATCCGGGCCGCCTGAGCGGATCGTATCGGCGGCCGGGACGGGGCGGCCGGCCAAGAAAAAACCGGCCCGGCTGAGCCGGGCCGGTCTGAAACCGGGCGATCGCTCCGGCCTGCGGAGCGATTCGGACAGCTTACTCGGCGGCGGTGGGCGCGGCGGCCGGGGCGTCCTTGGTCTTGTAGCGGTCGGTGCGCTCGACGATGCGGGCCGACTTCCCGCGGCGGTCGCGCAGGTAGTACAGCTTGGCGCGACGCACCTTGCCGCGACGGGCCACCTTGATCGAATCGATCATCGGCGAGTGCACCGGGAAGACGCGCTCCACGCCCTCGCCGTAGGAGATCTTGCGGACCGTGAAGCTCTCGTTGAGGCCGCCGCCCGAGCGGGCGATGCAGACGCCCTCGTAGGCCTGAACGCGGGTGCGCTCGCCTTCCTTCACGCGGACGTTGACGATCAGCGTATCGCCCGGCTCGAAATCCGGGATGGTCTTGGCGAGGCGCGCGACTTCCTCGCGCTCCAGCTGCTCGATGATGTTCATGGCATAGCTCCGGCCGTCGCGCCGCTTCGCCCCTCATGGGCGATCGGCGCCAGGATTTCGGCGATCCTGTTGTGAGTTGGGCGGCTCTCTACAGGATCGTTGCCGGCTTGTCGATTGCCGTTGGACGCGGTTCAGCGACGGTCCCGGTCGACCGGCTCTCGCGCCGCCTCGGCCTCGGGCAGCACGCAGGCGGCCAGGAAGGCGGCGAGGTCGTCCGTGATGTGGTCGATATGCGGCTCGCGCACCGCCTCCTGCTCGAAGGCCTCGCGGTAGGGATCGGTGACCCTCGGCACCACCAGCACGGTGGCCATGCCGAGGTCGTGCGGCACCGCGAGGTTCCGGGCGATGTCCTCGAACAGAGCCGCGCGGGTCGGCTCGACGGCGTGCTTCTCCAGGAACCGCTCGTAAGTCGTGCGTTCCGGCTTCGGGACGAAGTCGGCGGCGGCGATGTCGAACACGTCCTCGAAATGATCGAGGATGCCGAGCTTGGCGGCGACGGTCTCGGCGTGCCGGCGCGACCCGTTGGTCAGGATCAGCTTGCGCCCGGGCAGCCGCTCGATCGCGTCGCCGAGGCTCTTGTCGAGCTTGATCGACGAGTGGTCGATGTCGTGGGCGAAGTCGAGGAAATCGTGGGGATCGACGCCCGCCTCGACCATCAGCGCCGACAGCGTCGTGCCGTAGCGGTGATAGAAATGCTTCTGCAGCGCGCGCGCCGAGATCCCGTCGAGTCCGTAGAGCTGCATCACGTACAGGGTGATGCGCTCGTCGACCTTCGGCCAGACCGCGGCATCGCTCGGGTAAAGGGTATTGTCGAGGTCGAACACCCAGGTGTCGACGTCGGCGAAGCCGCGCGCCGCGGGGGTGGTGAACTGGGCCTTGCCGGGGTGGTGCACCGGAACCCCTCAGGTTGCTGATACCCACGGAATCTGTGGACCGGAACGGTCAAGCTCGCAAGTTTGATGCTTGTCCGGGGCTGGTCTCGTGGGCGGGGTACGACAATGCGCGGCGGGCGCAGATGTTGCCGCCACCGATGCGGGCGGCACCGCGCCGGGAGGCGGCGCGGTGCGGGTCGGTCCGATTCTCAGCCCCGACGGATCAGGGTGCCGGCGCCGTAATCGGTGAACAGCTCGAGGAGCACCGCATGGTTGACCTTGCCGTCGAGGATGACCACCGCCTCGACACCGCGCTCGAGCGCATACATGCAGGTCTCGATCTTCGGGATCATCCCGCCCGTGATGGTGCCGTCCGCGATCAGGCGCCGGCAATCCTCCACGGTGAGTTCCGGGATCAGCTTCTTGTCCTTGTCGAGCACGCCCGGCACGTCCGTGAGCAGCAGCAGGCGCTTGGCCCGAAGCGCCCCGGCGATCGCCCCCGCGAAGGTGTCGGCGTTGACGTTGTAGGTCTGGCCGTCAGCGCCGTAGGCGACGGGCGCCAGGACCGGGATCAGCTCGGCCTTCAGCACCGCGTCGAGGACGCCGCGCTCGACGTGATCCGGCTCGCCGACGAGGCCTAGATCGACGGTCTGCTCCACGTGGCTCTCGGGATCGACGACGGTCTTCATGGCCCGCTTGGCCCGGACCATGTTGCCGTCCTTGCCGCACAGGCCGACCGCCCGGCCGCCCTCGGCGGAGATCCAGCCGACGATCTGCTTGTTGATCAGGCCCGCCAGGACCATCTCGACCACCTCGACGGTGGCCTCGTCGGTGACGCGCAGGCCGCCGCGAAACTCAGACTGGATGCCGAGCCGGTCGAGCATCTTGCCGATCTGCGGCCCGCCGCCGTGCACGACGATCGGCTTCAGCCCGGACTGTTCCAGGAGGACTATGTCCTCGGCGAAATCTTCGGCCGCGGCCCGGTCGCCCATGGCATGGCCGCCGTACTTGATGACCACGATCTCCTGGTCGTAGCGCTGCATGTGGGGCAGCGCCTGAGCCAGGACCTCGGCACGCACGTGCACGTTGGGCAATTCGGTCATCGCGGTCCTTCGCCGATCCTTGGGTCGGGTCCTCGGGGGCGGATCTGCGGCCTCCCCTTCGGGCGGTGGCGCTTCTACAGGAAGCCGTCCGCGCTGCGAAGCCGCCCCGCCTCCATTCGCGGATCGGCGGCGCGCGGCCCGGCCGCCGGCGCGCGGCGCCCCGGTGGTTGTCAAACTACAGTCATCCTTCGCGGGTGTTGCATTCCCGTGACAGACTGGACCGGATCCAGGCTGGCCCGGCTTGCATCGTCTGGCGGCCGGGATCATGTTGCATCGCAGCAAGCCGCTGGGCGAGCTGCCGGGAGGGCCCGATGCGGATTGCGATGATTGGGGCCGGGTATGTCGGCCTGGTCTCCGGGGCATGCCTCGCCGATTTCGGCCACGCGGTCGTCTGCATCGACCGGGATCCCGACAAGATCGCGAGCCTGAATGCCGGCCGCATGCCGATCTACGAGCCCGGCCTCGACGCGCTGGTGACCGAGAACGTCCGCCAGGGACGGCTCGCATTCAGCACATCGATGCGGGAGGCCGTGGCCGAGGCCGACGCGGTGTTCATCGCGGTGGGCACGCCGTCCCGCCGCGGCGACGGTTTCGCCGACCTGAGCTTCGTGTTCGATGCCGCCCGGGAGATCGCCGGGGCGCTCTCGGGCTTCACCGTGGTGGTGACGAAGTCGACCGTGCCGGTGGGCACCGGCGACGAGGTCGAGCGCATCATCCGCGAGACCAATGCCGACGCGGACGTCGCGGTGGTGTCCAATCCCGAGTTCCTGCGCGAGGGCGCGGCCATCGCCGACTTCAAGCGTCCCGACCGCATCGTGGTCGGCGCCGAGGAGGCGCGGGCCGAGGCCGTGATGCGCGAGGTCTACCGGCCGCTCTATCTCAATCAGGCCCCGATCATGGTCACCGCGCGGCGCACCGCCGAACTGACCAAATACGCGGCGAACGCGTTCCTGGCGGCCAAGATCACCTTCATCAACGAGATCGCGGACCTGTGCGAGGCGGTCGGCGCCGACGTTCAGGCGGTGGCCCGCGGCATCGGGTTGGACAACCGGATCGGGTCGAAGTTCCTGCATGCCGGGCCGGGCTACGGCGGCTCGTGCTTTCCCAAGGACACGCTGGCGCTGGTCAAGACCGCCCAGGATGCCGGCACCCCGCTGCGGATGGTCGAGACGGTGGTGGCGGTCAACGACCAGCGCAAGCGCGCCATGGCCCGCAAGGTGATCAAGGCCTGCGGCGGCAGCGTACGCGGCAAGACGGTGGCGCTGCTCGGCCTGACCTTCAAGCCGAACACCGACGACATGCGCGATGCGCCCTCGCTGGCGATCATCGCCGGGCTTCAGGATGCGGGGGCGAAGGTGCGCGCCTACGATCCGGAGGGCATGGAGCAGGCCCGGATCCTGATGCCGGCTGTGGATTACGCCGAGAACGCCTATGCCTGCGCGGAGGGTGCGGACGCCCTGGTGATCGTCACCGAGTGGAACGCGTTCCGGGCGCTGGACCTCGACCGGCTGCGTCAGATCATGTCCTCCGACGGATCGGCCCCCGTGCTGATCGACCTGCGCAACATCTACGACCCCGCGAGCGCGGCGCGACACGGTTTCACCTATTGCGGCGTCGGACGAACCAAGGAGAGCGTCGCGCGGAACGGGTCTTGATCATCGCGGTGGAGACCGACGGGCCTGAATTCCTGTGCGGGATCTGCGCCGGCGCGCGAAGATTTCTTCCGGAATCGGGCCCGATGCCGCTAGACGGGCTGCCGCCCCCGAGGGGCAACTGTGGCTTTCTCGTGGTCGAGTTCGCGTCTCGACAGGCGGTCCAGCGGTTCAATCTTGGCGTTTTGGGCGCAGGGATTGGATAAGCCGCTGATGAATACATGTCACAGCCTCTGGCAATTTCGCCGCAGAGGGATGACCTCGCGTTGGGGCTGGTTGGACACCGCAATGGTGCCACAGTAAGGGGTGAGAGGGTACTCACTCGTCGAGAGCCGAGCCGACTTCCGATAACGAGCGTGTGCGAACCGAACGTGACACAACGTACAGACATTGCGATCGTCGGACGCGCATGCCGACTGCCCGGGGCCCCCAGCGTCGACGGGCTGTGGTCACTCCTGTCCGAGGGGCGCTGCGCCGTCAGCAAGGTGCCGGCCGACCGGTTCTCCCTGGAGCGGTTCGCGCATCCCCGCGCCCATGAGCGCGGCAAGAGCTACACCTGGGCCGCCGGTGTCATCGACGACGTGTGGTCGTTCGACCCTGCGGTGTTCGGCATCTCGCCCCGCGAGGCGGAGCAGATGGATCCGCAGCAGCGGATGCTGCTGGAACTGACCTGGGAGGCTCTTGAGGATGCGGGCCTGCGCCCGTCCAGCGTGGCCGGCAGCAATATCGGCGTGTTCGTCGGCGCCTCGTCGCTCGATTACGGCAACCTGCGCATCCTCGACGCGCCGTCGGGCGACGCCTATGCGGCCACCGGCAACACGCTCTCGATCATCTCGAACCGCATCTCCTACATCTTCGACCTGAAGGGCCCGAGCTTCACGGTCGACACGGCATGCTCGTCCTCCCTCGTCGCCTTCGACAACGCCGTCCAGGCGATCCGGTCGGGCCGCGTCGACACCGCCGTCGTTGCGGGCGTCAACGTGCTGGCGAGCCCGTTCAACTTCATCTGCTTCTCCACCGCGCAGATGCTCTCGCGCACCGGCCTGTGCCAGGCGTTCTCGAAGAACGCGGACGGCTACGTGCGCTCGGAGGGCGGCGTGGTGTTCGTGCTGCAATCGGCCGAGGCCGCGCGGCGCAACGGCGCCACGGTCCGCGCCGTGGTGGCGGCCTCGGGCATCAATTCCGACGGGCGCACCACCGGCATCTCGCTGCCCTCGGGCTACGCCCAGGGCGCCCTCTTGGAGAAGGTCTACCGCGAGGCCGAGATCGGTCTCGACGACCTCGCCTTCATGGAGGCGCACGGCACCGGCACGCCGGTGGGCGATCCGATCGAGGCTTCGGCCATCGGCTCGAAGCTCGGCCGCGGCCGGCAGGCGCCGCTGCCGATCGGCTCGATCAAGACCAATATCGGCCACACCGAGCCTGTCTCGGGCCTTGCCGGCCTGATGAAGGCGACGCTGGCGCTGGAGCACGACCTCGTGCCGCCGTCGCTGCATGCGGCTGAACTGAATCCCGAGATCCCCTTCGACGACCTCAACCTGCACGTGGTGCGGAAGGCCCTGCCGATCACCCGCGGCGCGCGCGAGCGTTTCGCGGGCGTGAACTCCTTCGGGTTCGGCGGCACCAACGCCCATGTCGTCATCACCGACGCCCCGGCCTGGTCCAGGGCCGCCGAGTCGGCCCCGGCGCCGGAAGCCCAGGTGCTGCTGCTCTCGGCCCAGAGCCGGGCCGCACTGAACGAGTTGGCCCTCGATTACGCCGAGCGCCTGGAGGCCGAGCCCGCCCAGGTTCCGACCATCGCGGCCGCCGTCGCCCACCGCCGCGAGCGCATGTCGGCTCGCCTCGCCATCGCCCTCGACGGCAAGGCCGACGTGGTTGCCGCCCTGCGCGCCGTCGGCGAGGGCGAGGACACGCAGGACGCCTTCACCGGCACCGCCGTCGACCGCGTCGCCGAGGTGGCCTTCGTCTATTCGGGCAACGGCAGCCAGTGGGCCGGCATGGGCCGCGAGGCCTACGAGGAGAACCCCGCCTTCCGCGCCGCCTTCGACCGGATCGACACCCTGTTCCAGGGCTACTCCGACTGGTCGCTCAAGGACGCCCTCTACGCCGACGACCTAGACGAGCGCCTCGTGCTCACCAGCGTCTCGCAGCCGCTGATCTTCGCCATCGAGAGCGCCTCCACGGCCGCCCTCAAGGCCAAGGGTCTGATCCCGTCCTATGTCCTCGGCCACAGCGTGGGCGAGATCGCGGCCGCCGAGGCCGCCGGCATCCTGAGCCTGGAGGACGCGGTCCGGGTCATCTACTACCGCAGCCACCATCAGGAGACGACGCACGGCCAGGGCACCATGGCGGTGCTGCTGATGCCGTCCGAGGAGGTCGAGGCTTTCCTCAAGGACTACCCGTCCCTCGACATCGCCGCCTACAACAGCCCGAAGGCCGTCACGGTCGCCGGGCCGGTGGCCGATATCGACGCCGCCCTCAAGGCGCTGTCGCGCAAGCGCCGCCGCGGCCGCAAGCTCGACCTCGCCTACGCCTTCCATGGCCGGCTGATGGACCCGACCGAGAAGCCGCTCCTGCGCGATCTCGCCGGGCTGAAGGCCAAGGCCGGCACCACCGCGATGGTCTCCACCGTCACCGGCAGCGTGCTGGACGGCAGCCATTTCGGCGCCGGCTACTGGTGGCGCAACATCCGCGAGCCGGTGCGCTTCTGTGAAGCCGTGCAGGACGCGACCCGCCGCGGCGCCCGTGTCTTCGTCGAAGTCGGCCCGCGCGCGACCCTCATGTCCCATGTCGGCGACGCGGTCGAGCCGCTGGGCATCGAGACCGCCACGGTCGGCGTGATGCACCGCAAGGCCTCCGGTGGCGATCCGATCGCCAAGGCGGTCAGCGCCGCGCTGGTCCAGGGCGCGCAGGTCGACGAGACACTGCTGTTCGGCGACGCGCCCAAGGGCGATGTCCGCCTGCCGACCTATCCGTGGCAGCGCCGGCCGTTCCGTCTCGCCGACACCACCGAAGGCGTCGGCGCGATGAGCCCCCGCCCCTACCATCCGCTGATCGGGTCGCGCACGACCTTCGACGGACTGGAATGGAACGGCTTCGTCGATCCGGTCACCGTGCCGGAGCTGGAGGACCACAAGGTCGACGGCCAGGTGATCATGCCCGGCGCCGGCTTCGTCGAGATGGCGCTGGCCTGCGTTCGCGAGGCCCTGCGCGACGACGAGGTCGTGCTGGCTGATTTCGAGATCGTGGCGCCGATGGTGTTCGCCGAGGAGGCCCTGCGCGAGGTCGCGGTGCGCCTCTCGGGCTCCGGCAACGGCATCCAGGTGCTGAGCCGTCCGCGCCTGACGCAGACGCCCTGGCAGCTCCACGCCCAGGCGAAGATCGTCGAGGGCACCTTCTCGTCGCCGAAGGCCCCCGACCTGAACGGCTTCAGCTTCGAGACCGCCGGCGAGCACGTGCTCACCGGCGACGCGCTCTACGCCAAGGCCCTCGCCTCGGGTCTGGCCTTCGGCCCGAGCTTCCAGCAGGTGGCGATGAGCGCCCGGCTGGACGACGCCACCATCGTGTCCGACCTGCTGCCGGCCGAGCCCGACAGCCGCTACGCCCTGGTGCCGAACCGGCTCGATGCCTGTTTTCACGGGTTGATCCTGCTCTTCGCCGATCTTCTCGGCGAGAATGGCGGCAAGGCCTACATCCCGGTCCGCTTCGGAGAGGTGCGCCTGCTGCGCCCCGGCGCGGTGATCGCCCGTTCGATCATCCGGACACGCCGCTGCAACGAGCGTTCGATCCTGGCGGATTTCACCCTCCTCGATGCCGAGGGGGCGGTGGTCGCCACGATCCGCGAGGGCCGATTCCAGGCCCTGCGGGCCAAGAGCGGCGGTGACCTCGCGGCCTTCGCGATCTCGCAGGTGCCGGAACTCGCCACCGAGCCGACCGCGATCCCCATGGAACGCCGTCCGAGCGTGGCCGCGCGGCTGCGCCCGCTGGCCGCCGAGGCGAAGGGGCCGGCCGACGCCGCCCTGTCTCCGGGGCACCTCCTGCTGGAAGGCTGGGCGACCTCGCTCGCCTACCGCCTCGCCTCCGGTCTGGCTCAGGGTGCGACCGTCTCTGTCACCGACAGCCGCGTGCCCGAGGCCTTGCGCCCCTGGCTGCTGAACGCCCTCTACGCCCTGGAAAGCAGCGGCCTCGCCGAGCGTGCGGGCCAGAACTGGACGCTGGGCGACGGCTCCGCGTTGCCGGCGCCCGACGAGATCATGCGCTGGATCGCCGGTGACCATCCGGATCTCTCGGCCGAACTGGTGCTGATCGCCGATGTCGGCGCCCTGGTCGACCGGCTGCTCGCCGGGAAGCTGAGTGACGCGCCCGCCCTGCCGCAGGGGGCGATCGACGCCTTCGTGCTGCGCTCGGCCACCGCGCGCCACGGCGCCGACGTGGTCGCCAGCCTGATCGAGCGGAGCCGAGCCCAACTCCCGAAGGAGCGGGCGCTGCGGGTCCTCCAGGTCGGCTTCGGCCCGCTCTCGGCGCAAACCGCGACCTTCGCGGCCGCCGCCGAGGCCCGGCTCACCGTCTTCGAGACCGATCGCCGGCTCGCCGAGCGCGCCCGCCTGTCCCTGGGACGCGCCGCCGCCGTGGTCGAGACCGCCGAGGAGCTCGCTCCCGGCAGCTTCGACCTGATCCTGGCAGCCGGCAGCCTCCACCGGGGCGACCGGTCCCTTCCGGGCCAGCTCGCCGGAGCGCTCGCCACCGGCGGCCTGCTGGTGGCGGTCGAGCCGGGAGCGTCCCTGTTCCGTGACCTCGTGTTCGGTCTCACGACCGGCTGGTTCGAGGAGGCCGTGGGCGGCATGCCCGTGGGCCGGCTCGAGGACATCGAGGGCTGGCAGCGCACGCTGAGCGCCCACGGCCTCGTCAAGGTCGAGGTCGAGCGGGCGGCCTCCGCCAACGGCGACGACCTCCTGCTGACGGCCGAGGCGCCGGTGCGTCCGGGCCCGGCCCCGGCACAGAGCTTCGCGTTCATCATCGGCTCCGACGACGAGTTCGCGGCCGAGACCGCCTCGTCCCTGGCGACCCTGCTGGTCGCGGGCGGCGTGCATGTCTCGATCATCCTCGACTCCGAGACCTCCCTGATGGAGCTGGAGAAGGAGACCCCCGACACGGTGGTGTTCCTGGCCGGCGCCTTCACCCGAGGCGGCGAGGCGGCCGAGCGGCTGCGCGACCGCTGCCTCAGCCTGAAGCGCTGCACGGAGCATCTCGGCGCCCGCCAGACCCGGCTGTGGGTCGTGGCGCCGGGGGCCACCCGCGACCGCGGCGGCCAGACCACCAACATCGAGGCCGGCGTGTGGGCCTTCTCCCGCACCCTCGCCAACGAGGCCCCGAACCTCGACGTCCGCCGCATCGACCTCTCCCCCGAGATGTCGTCGAAGCGCGCCTCGGAGCGCCTGCGCGACCTGATCCTCTCCGGCACGCCGGAGACCGAGATCGTGCTGGACGACGAGCGGACCCAGGTCGTGCGCTTCCACGCCGGCCGGCCGCAGCACCGGGATCCGGCCGATACCGTCCCGGCCGAGGCCGCGCGGCTCGAGCGCAGCAACACCGGCGGCCTCAGCGAGATGGTCTGGGGTCCGGCCGAGCGCCGCGCCCCCGGCAAGGGCGAGATGGAGATCGCGGTCGAGGCCACCGGCCTCAACTTCCGCGACGTTCTCTGGGCGCTCTCGATGCTCCCCGAGGAAATCTTGGAGGACGGCTTCGCCGGCCCGCGCCTCGGCCTCGAATGCGCCGGCCGCGTCACGGCCGTCGGCCCGGGCGTGAAGGGCTTCAAGGTCGGCGATCCGGTCGTCGCCTTCGCCCAGTCGGGCTTCGCCACGCATATCGTGGTGCCCGACCTCGTCGTCGCGCCGATGCCGCAGGGCCTCGACCCGATGGCGGCCGCCACCGTGCCGGTGGCCTTCCTCACCGCCTATTACGGCCTCGTTTCCTGCGCCCGGATGCGGCGCGGCGAGTGGGTGCTGGTCCATGGCGGCGCGGGTGGCGTCGGCCTCGCGGCCCTGCAGATCGCCAAGCTGAAGGGTGCGCGGGTCATCGCCACCGCCGGCTCCCGCGAGAAGCGGGCCCTCGTGAAGGCGCTGGGCGCCGAGCATGTGCTCGATTCCCGCTCGCTCGCCTTCGTGGACGAGGTCCGGGCGATCACCGGCGACGGCGTCGACATCGTGCTGAACAGCCTGTTCGGCGAGGCGATGGAGCGTTCGCTCAACGCGCTGCGGCCCTTCGGCCGCTTCGTCGAGCTGGGCAAGCGCGACTACGTCGCCAACACCCATATCGGCCTGCGCCCGTTCCGGCGGAACCTCAGCTACTTCGGCGTCGACCTCGATCAGGTGATCCAGCACCAGGGCGATGACGGCGCGCGGATGTTCCGCGAGGTGATGGCGCTGTTCAACGACGGCGGCCTGAAGCCCCTGCCCTACCAGCCCTTCACGGCGGCCGAGACCTCGGACGCGTTCCGGCTGATGCAGCAGTCGGGTCACATCGGGAAGATCGTGATCAGCCCGCCCAAGGCCGGCACGATCATGAAGGATACGGCGAAGCCGTTCACGGTCTCGGAGACGGGCGTCCACCTGCTGACCGGTGGCCTCGGCGGCTTCGGCCTCGAGGCGGCGCGGTGGCTGATCGACCGGGGTGCCAAGCACCTCGTGCTGGCCGGCCGCAAGGGGGCGGCCACCGATGAGGCCAAGGCGATCGTCGCCGAGCTGTCGGCCCAGGGTGTGACCGTCGAGGCGAAGGCCGTCGACATCACCAGCCGCGCCTCGGTGGACCGTCTGCTCGCCGAGATCGAGCAGAAGGGCAAGAAGCTCGCGGGCGTGCTCCACGCCGCGGCGGTGCTCCAGGACGGCCTGATCTCCAACATCGACGCGGCTGCGCTCGACGCGGTGATCGGCCCGAAGGTGATCGGCGCCCAGCACCTGGACGCCGCGACCCGCGACCGGAGCCTCGACTACTTCGTCCTGTTCTCCTCGGCGACGACCTTCATCGGCAATCCCGGTCAGGGCTCCTACGTGGCCGCCAACGGCTTCATGGAGGGCTTGGCGCGCCAGCGCCGCCGCCGCGGTCTGCCCGCCCTGGCGGTGGCCTGGGGGGCCATCGGTGATGTCGGCATGCTCGCCCGCAACAGGGCGGTCATGGAAGGTCTGGCCGGTCGCGTCGGCGTCACGCCGATGGAGGCCCGCCGCTGCCTCGACCTGATGGCCGAGGCGCTGGAATGCCAGGGGACGTCCCCCGACGAGGCGGTGATCGCCATCGCGGCGATGCATTGGGGCAAGGCGCGCGAGCGGCTCGCCACCATGCGCTCGCCGAGCTACGCGGAACTCGGGTCGGACCAGCAGGTCGAGGCCGGCGGCGTCCAGGCGATCAACATCGGGGCGCTCCTCAAGGGGGGCGACCTCGACGCGGTCCGCAAGACCGTGTCGGATGCGATCGTCGAGGACATCGCCCGGATCCTGCGCCTGCCGAAGGACGACATCAGCCGCGTCCGCCAGCTCTCGGAGATCGGCCTCGACTCGCTGATGGGCGTCGAACTCGGCGCCAGCCTGCAGGAGCGCTTCGCCCTCGACGCGCCGCCCGCGGGCCTGTCCTCGGGCATGACCGTCACCGAACTGTCGGAGTCCTTAATTCAGGCGGTTTCCGCGCCCATGGATGAGACCGCCGGCGTCGCGATGAGCCTCGTGGCGAAGCATGTCGGCGGTGAGGTCGATGCGCAGATGATCGCGCCTCTCAAGGAACTCATCGAGCAGACGTCCAGCGGGATCAAAGAGACCAACTCATGACCGACACGGCACGGCCGGACGGCGGGCGGGCGGCGCTCGCCGGCTTCGTGACCAACCGGCTCGGGCGCGCCACGCCGCGCCCGGCCCCCGTCAAAGCGGCCTCGCCGGCCGGGAAGTCGGCGGCGCAGAACTTCGAGAACCTGCCGGGCTACCGGGAGCTGAAGCTTCAGCGTCAGGCGGCGGAGCTGATCGGCCTGGGCAACCCGTTCTTCCGCGTCCACGACGCCAAGGCCGGAGCAACCACCCGGATCGACCAGAAGGCCTTCACCAACTTCTCGTCGTATGACTATCTCGGCCTGAACGGCCATCCGCGGGTGAGCAACGCCGCCCGCGAGGCGATCGATGCCTACGGCACCTCCTCGTCGGCGAGCCGTGTCGTGGCGGGGGAGCGGCCGGGCCATATCAGCCTCGAACAGGCTTTGGCCAAGCACTATCAGTCCGAGGGCTGCGTCGTGATGGTGAGTGGGCACGCCACCAACGTCACGACGATCGGCGCCCTGCTGGAATCCGGCGACGTCATCTTCCACGACGCCCTCTCCCACAACAGCATCGTCACGGGCGCGCAACTCTCGGGGGCGCAGCGGCGCTCCTTCGCGCATAACGACCTCGATGCCCTGGAGACTCTGCTCCAGTCGACCCGCCACGAGCACCGCCGGGCGCTGATCGTGGTCGAGGGCCTCTACAGCATGGACGGCGATGCGCCGGACCTCGCCGGGCTCGTGGCCCTCAAGAAGCGCTACGACGCGTGGCTGATGGTCGACGAGGCCCATGGTCTCGGCGTCACCGGCCGCACCGGCGCGGGCCTGTTCGAACATTGCGGTGTCGACCCGAAGGAGGTCGACATCTGGATGGGCACGCTGTCGAAGACCCTATCCACCTGCGGCGGCTACATCTGCGGGCCGATTGCCCTGATCGAGTACCTCAAGCACACGGCGGGCGGATTCGTGTACAGCGTCGGCATGTCGCCGCCGCTCGCCGCCGCTGCCGAGGTGGCCCTCGCGGTGATGCATGCCGAGCCGGAGCGGGTCGAGCGCCTGCGCCAGAACGGCACCCTGTTCCTGGCGACCGCCAAGAAGCTGGGCCTCGATACCGGCTTCAGCCTGGGCCTCGCGGTCGTGCCGATCATCGTCGGTGACTCGCTGAAAGCCGTCACCCTGTCGGACCGGCTGTTCCGCCGGGGCATCAACGTCCAGCCGATCATCCACCCGGCGGTGCCGGAGCGGGCCTCGCGCCTGCGTTTCTTCCTGACCTCCGAGCACACCCCCGACCAGATCCGCGACACCGTGAACGCGGTGGCCGAGGAACTGGCGGCCATCGACAAGGGCGGCTCGCTGATCGAGCAGCTGCTGGCCAAGCGGGTCTGAGCCCGTCCGGGGCCGTGGGCCCCGGATCCACGACGAGCGTTATGACGGGAAACGGGGCGCGGATGACATCCGCGCCCCGTTTCGCTTTGAATCCAGGGGGTCCGCAGGCGCGATAAGGAAGGGCCGGGATCCAGGATCGCGCGCACAGGCGGCGCCGCGATCCCGATCGTCCCCTATGCGGGCCGCTCCCTACTTGGCGTAGGAGTAGGCCAAGGCGGCGGAGGAGACCGGTCCGGTGACGCCGCTGAAGGCGGTGAGCACCTTCTGGACCTCGGTGAACGGCGCGTTCGACACGTAGATCAGATCGCGGTTGCGCATGCGGAACGCCTGGGAGACGAACAGGCTGTTGGGATCGCGCATGTCGATCCGGTAGACCACCGGCACCAGCGGCGTGCCGAGCAGCCGCGAGCTGGGGCTGAGGCGCCGCACGACGCTGGCCGGCTCGAACCGGAAGATGAACGTCCCGGCCGGGTCGGCGGCGAAGTCCGACAGGCCGCGCGCCTTGGCCAGCGCCTGGGCCAGGGTGATGCCGTCGGCCTGGAACGGCAGCTCGGTGCTGTTGCCCAGCGCGCCCACCGCGATGAAGGTCTGCGGGTCGCGCACCAGGGTGAGCACGTCGTTGGGCCGCAGGTAGATGTTCTCCTTGGGGTTCGACACCACCGTGGTCAGCGGCACGGTCGCGGTCACCGGGCCGCGCGAGAGCCGCACGAAGGTCTCGTTGACCGGCGCGCGGTTGCCGCCGGCGGCGGCGATGACGTCGAGGATGCGGTCGCCGTGGCCCGAGAGCGGCAGGCGGGCGCCGGCGGCGCCCTCGCCGGTGACGGTCACCGCCTGGCTGATCGGCCGGGTGACCGAGACCAGCACCTGCGGCTGGATGGCCTTGCCGGCGAGTTCGTTCTCGATGAGCGCCTGGACGTCCTGGGTGCGGCGGCCGGCGACCTTGATGCGGCCGGCATAGGGCACCGAGATGGCGCCGTCGCGCCCGACGGGCTGCTCGGGGATGAGGGCGGACTTGGAGCCCGCCGAGAAGCGGTCGGCCACCAGCGGCCCGGAGAACAGGCCGCCCGACCCGGCTTCCCAGATCGAGACCGAGACCATGTCGCCGACGCCGATCACCGGCTCCGAGGAGGGACGGTGGTCGCCGAAGGAGGCGAGCAGGCTGTCCAGCGGCCGGCCGCGCAGGGCCTCGACCACCGAGGGCGTGACGTCGATGATCTCGTAGCGGGCGAGCAGGCCGCCGTCGGCGGTGGCCACCTCCGCCCCCGCCTGGATCGCGCCCGCCGTCGGACCCGCCGCAGGCAGGTAGGTGCAACCCCCTGCAGATCCCGCCGCCAGAGCGGCCATCAGGGCGGTGCGCGCCGTCTTACGCAGCATCACAGAGACTTCTCCTCGCCGACCCCGCGCCATCGCTGGCCCGGGCCGGGACATCCAGTTTGACCGCCAAACGCTGCGATCGCTTTAACGGCCGCGCCGAACCGGCGGCCGCCTCGCGGACGGTCGCGCTATCCGTGGGCAATGCGTCACCAGCGTGGCACGGCCACGCTTATGGCGCGCAAGCTTAACCTTATCATGTCCCGGTAGCCATGTCCGCCGGTGCGCTCGCGAGAATCCCCCGCAGCGCCCGCCCGAGCTCGTCGGCGGCGATGTCGACCTGAGCCGGAGTGCCCTGCGGTTGGCCGAAGCGGAACAGGGCGTAGTCGGTGGTCCGGCCTCCAAAGCCCGGCTTGCAACTCGGCAGCGACGGTGCGTGGTCACCAAACACGCAGAGCGTGATGGTCTGGTGGCGCTCGCGGGCGATGACGTCGAGGCCCGCCACGATGTCCTCCACCATCTGTCCGGTATTGGCGACGTGGTGGAGATACTGGGCCTGCGGGTCGTCGATGCCCGGCAGCCGCCCCGGCTTCCAGGGGCCGTGGTTCTCCATGGTCACGCAGAACAGGAACAGCGGCGTCTGCCGGGCCCGGACCTCCGCGAGGAGGCGGTCGCCGAGGGCGATGTCTCCGACATAGGGGCCGACGCGCGGCGTTTCCGTGAAGGCTTCGCCCATCACGAGGTCGGCGAAGCCGAAGGCCTCCATCACCCGTGCCCGGCGGAAGAAGTCCCTGTGGAACGGGTGCAGGAACAGTGTGCCGTAGCCCCGTCCGCGGGCGAGCCGCGCGAGGCTCGTCGGCTCGTCCCCGCTCCGGGACGTGTAGGGGTCGTACCGGCCGAAGCCGAGGCTGTCGGAGGGCCGGCCGGTGAGCACCGCGTGCTCGCTGCGCATCGTGTAGGCACCGTGCGCCGGGACCCGAAGGCGCCCGTACTGCGCGGCCCGGGTGCGGAACAGGTCCATCACCGGCAGCTTCGCGCCGCCCAGCCGCTCCGGATCGACGAAGGATTCCAGCTGGATCACCACCACGACGTCGTCGCCCGGCCCGTGCGGCAGCGCCGGCGCCTCGGGCACGGGCTCGCCGCCCGCCATCGCCCGGGCGGTGTAGCCCAGAAGGCTCGCCGGCAGGCCGACCCGGGTCACGTCGGCCTCCAGGTCGGGCTGGGGGAACCAGCGGGCGATCAGCCCTGCGAGCGGCGGGCGCGGCGCGGCCTTGACCAGCAGCCAGAGCGCGAGCGGCAGGCCGAGCAGGGCCAGGATGCGCGGCAGCGTGGCGGCGGGCAGCACGCTCGGTTCGGTCCGGTACCACAACACGGTCACCGCCAGGGTGAGCAGGACCGGACCCGCGATGCGCGGATCCCACAGGGGCGGGATGTAGTAGAGCTGCGGATGCCGCGGCACCTGGGGCAGCAGGGCGAAATCGCTGAACAGCAGCGGCTCGCCGATCACCGAGCGCTTGGCGCGGCTGACGACGATGAGGATCGCCACCGTGATCACGCAGGTCAGCCCGGCGAGCCAGGGGCGCCAGGAGAATGCGAACCAGAACAGCAGGATCAGCAGGTAGCCGAGCAGCCGCAGGCCGAGATCCCGCGGCGCGAGGCTCGCCCGGCTGAGCGAGTCGCCCGCCAAAACCTCCAGGGCGAGGCAGACGGCGAGCGCGAGACCGGTGGCGATGAGGAACGTCGTCAAGACTCGGACACTCGGCGTGGGGCGGGCCTGCTCTCCGCCGGAATCCGGTCCGGCGGGAAACAGCGCGCGGGAGCAAGGAGTTGCGAGCCGTTCCTGATCCGGAATGATCGGGACCGGCCCCGGGGCGGGCTGCTGAGGTCTGACTCTAGCAGCGCGCGCTATCGCTTTGGTGTCACATCAGAGTCTCGTGAAACCGGATTCCGCGCGACGGCCCCGGTCTAGCGCGGGCCGCCTCCGGTCTCGCGGCCGACGCCGCGCCGGAGGCGCAGGGCCCGGACCACCGGATTGAGGAGGCCGTAGCGCGCGCGCATCACCAAATGGGCCGTCCGGCCGAGGGAGAGGGCGTTGCGCGGCGCCGCCGCGCGGGCCGCGCTCAAGCGGTCGAGGAGCTGCTCCGGGCTGCACGGCTTCATCGCCACGGGGTCGAGGTAGCGCGAATAGAGGATCATGGCGCCCGCCACCAACTCGTCGAGGCTCAGCCGGCGGCCGCGATCGGCGCCCGGCGCGAGATCCTCCGACAGGCCCCAGCCCGAGTAGAACGGCCGGCCGTGCGTCGCCACGCTGAGTCCGCGGATCAGGGCCTCGAATCCGGCCAATGACGTCATGGTCTCGACGTGATGCACTCGGTCGAGGAGGTCGACGATGCTGATGCCCGCGACGATCCGGTCGGCCAGGGTCAGGGCCTCCGCCTCCGGGATGATGCCGGGACGGAACCCGGCCTCCACGTCGGGATGCGGTTTGTAGAGCAGGAACGCGTCCGGATTCCGCCGCCGCGCCGCCTCCAGCAAGGCCCGGTTCGAGCGGACCAGCGGCGAACCGTGACGCACCGAGGCGTCGTCCTCCACCTGTCCCGGCACCAGCACGATCCGCCGTCCGGCGGGCCAGTCGAGGGCCGCGGCGTCGAGGCCGACATTGTACTTGCTGAGCCGGCGCGCCACGACCTCCTCGCGCAGGCGCCGCGCCCGGGCGACGAGGTCCGGGGTGAAGTCGGCCTCGGCCAGCAGGCGCTGCAGGCGGCTCTCCCGGCGCGGGTCGTAGTAGATGCCGAGGTCGTCCACCACCACGGAGGCGCCGGGCTGAAGGCTGGCGCCGAGGCCCACCGAGCGCAGGAACCCGTCCTCCACCCGGGCGAGGGGCAGGCCGGCCCGCGCGCAGGCCTCCTCGAGCTGGCCCGGGGCCCGCGTCGCCCAGGCGAGGAGGCGGCCGTCATGGCGCCGCCCCGCCGCGATCGCGGCCTCGGTGGTCATGGTGTGGATCGGCCGGCCGGCGGGCCCGGCGCCGAGGACGTCCAAGGCGGGCCGCTTCCAGCGGGACATCCCGACATAGACCACCCGCCGGTCGTTCTCGGCGAAGCGCGCGGCGAGCCATGCCACCCGCTCGGCGCACGCCGCGCGGTCGATCGGCAGCCGGGTCCAGGGGTCGAGGTAGCGGACGCCCCCCTCCCCGCCGACCGGCGCCCCGTCGAGGCTGATCCGCAGGGATGCGAAGCCGGTCTCCGGCGAGTCGTACGGGCTCAGGAGCGGCCCGGGGGCGACCACGAGGCGGCGCCGGCCCGTCAGCGCCAGAATCCGCGCGGCCAAGCTTCCCGCGCCCCAGACCGCGCCGATCGCGCCCGGACGCGCCGCCCCGAAGGCGAGGCCCGTCGCGGCCTCGATTTCCGCCCGCAGGCGGCGGATCGTGCGGCCGGTCGCGTAGAGCGACGAGGTCGGGTCAGGGGGCATGGTCGGTGCGTCCGGCTCCGGTCGGGTGAAGTGCTGGGCCCGCCTGTAGCGCATTTTCGTCGGCCTGGGATGTGGTGCAAGGCGGGGACAACCTGAGCGCGCGTCGCCGTCGCCACGTCCTGGAAAGGATTTGGACATATCGTCGCCGCGATTGCCCGCCTAATCCGAAGGCTGAGCCGCAGGCGTGCGACCGTTGCAGACGGGCCACGCAGGCGCGGAAATGCCATGCCGCGGCATGGCTTCGGATTGCGGGCCCGCCGGGCGCCGTGCCACCTCAAGAGTCTCTCGTCGGTTCGGTTCATCCGGCCCTGGGTCAAGGACAGAAGCGCCGCGGAATGCAACAGCCCGCCCTCGACGTCCCTCGCGACCGCCCCGCGACCTTCCTCTTCCTGCAGGGCATCGCGACGCCGTTCTTCTCCGATCTCGGAAAGGCGCTGCGCGCACGGGGACACACTGTCCGGCGCATCAATCTCTGCCCCGGCGACTGGCTGTTCTGGAGCGGCGACGCCGACAATTACCGCGGTCGCCGCGAGGCCTGGGGCGAGTATCTCGAGGCCTATCTCGACCGCGAAACCGTGACCGACATCGTTCTGTTCGGCGATTGCCGGCCGTTCCACAAGGCCGCCCGCATGATCGCCGAGTATCGCGGCCTGCGGGTGCATGTGTTCGAGGAAGGCTATATCCGGCCGAACTGGATCACCTGCGAACTCGGCGGCGTGAACGGCTTCTCGTCCCTCCCCCGGACGGCCGCCGAGATCCGGGCTCTGGCGCGGCGCCTGCCGCAGCCCGGCCGGGCGATGCCCTCGACCGGCGACATGGCCCGCCGCAGCGTCTGGGACGTCGGTTACAACCTCGCCAACGTCCTGTTCCCCTACCTCTTCCCGCATTTCCGCAGCCACCGGCCGACCCATATCGCTGCCGAGTATGCCGGCTGGGTCAAGAAGTTCGCCCGCCGCGCCCATACCCGCCGCGAGGCGGCGCGCTGCGACGAGATCTACCGCGCGGTCGGCTGCGACTACTTCCTGCTGCCGCTCCAGCTCGACAGCGACTACCAGATCCGGGTCCACTCGCCGTTCCTCGGCGTCGAGGGCTTTATGGACCGGGTGATCAAGTCTTTCGCGGACGGCTCCTCGGCGCCGACCCGGCTCCTGGTGAAGCTGCACCCGCTCGACAGCGGCCTGATCAACTGGCGCAAGTTCGCCCGCGCTTCGGCCCGCCGCCACGGCGTCAGCGATCGGCTGGACTTCATCGACGGCGGCGACCTCCCGGCCCTGATCAAGAGCGCCCGCGGCGTGGTCATCGTCAATTCGACGGTGGGGATGCTGTCCCTGGAGATGGGCTGTCCGACCCACGCGGTCGGCACCGCGATCTACAACATGGCCGGCCTGACCCATCAGGGCGATCTCGACAGCTTCTGGAAGAGCCCGACGCCGCCGGAAATGGATCTGATGGCGGATTTCCGCCGCGTCGTCCTGCACCGGACCCAGGTCAATGGCGGCTTCTTTTCCAAGGAAGCGATTGACCGGGCCGTGGCCGGCTCGGTTCCGCGGATGGAATCGGCCCTGCCCGATTCGATGCTGGCGGCGGCGCGGGCGGTCGTCGAGGCGGCCGAGCGGGACGGCGAACTCGCGCCGGTCTACTGACCGGCCGGCCGCAGTCCGTCGTCATTCGGCGGCCTTTGATGCGGCTTTCGCCGCCGGTGAGTCTTTCGCGACCTTGATCTTTCCATGCGCGGCGGCGTAACCCGCCCCATGCCCCGCATTCTGATCACCGGCGCGTCGAGCGGCATCGGCGCCGCGCTGGCGCGCCACTACGCGCAACCCGGCGTGAGCCTCGTCCTCGTCGGACGCAACGCCGAACGCCTGGAGGCGGTCGCCCGCGACTGCCGTGCCAGCGGCGCCACCGCCGAGACCGCCCGCCTCGACACCCGCGACCGGGCCGCCACGGTGGCGCTCGTGCGGCAGTCGGACACGGAGGCGCCCCTCGACCTCGTCATCGCCAATGCGGCGGTGAACGGCGGCAATCAAGAGGGCCAGGTGGAGGCCGAGGACGTCGCCTTCGAGACCGCGGACATCAACTATACCGGCTCGCTCAACGTGATGCTGCCCGCCCTGACGCGGATGCTGGAGCGCGGGCGCGGTCAGATCGTGCTGCTGTCGTCGCTGGCGGCCTACGCGCCGCTTCAGGACGCGCCGGCCTATAGCGGCGCCAAGGCGGCGCTCGTCGCCCACGGCCTCGCCCTGCGCCAGAAGGTCGCGCCCCGGGGCGTGAAGGTCAACGTCGTCACGCCCGGCTACGTGAAGACGCCGATGGGCGGCGAGTTGAAGGGCTGGCGCCCCCTCGAGATCAGTGCCGAGGCGGCCGCCGTGCGCATCGCCAAGGGCATCGCGGCCAACCGCGACGTGATCGCCTTCCCCTTCATCCTCACGGCGCTCGCCCGCACCGTGCTGCTCCTGCCGGAGAACGTCCGCAAGGCCGGCCTCTACGCCTTCCGATTCCAGCGCCGGAAGCGGCGCTGATGGCGCGGCCCCGGATCGCGCTGTTCGTCCTGGAGGCGCTGCCGAACGCCCGCGTGGTGCGCCGGCTCGTCGCCGATTACCGGGCCGACATCGCGTTCGTGGGCCTCTCCAATGCCGAGCGGCCCTCGAGCGGCGGCCTCACGGGCCAGATCCGGCGACACCTCGCGCGCTCGGGCACTGGGATCCTGCCGTATCTGGCGGTCAATTTCGGCCTGCCAGACCTGCTGCGCCCCTTGGCGCCCCTGACCCAGGCGGCGTCCGGAAGCGGCGATGCGCCGGAGGCGACACCGCTCAAGACCCTGTGCCGCCGCCTGGGCATCCCGACCGTGACGGTCGACGACGTCAACGGTCCCGAGGTCGCGCGGACCCTGCGGGACACGGCGCCGGACCTGATCCTCACCTACCATTTCGACCAGATCCTCAAGCCCGAGACGATCGGGCTGGCGCGGCTCGGCGGCATCAACGGACATCCCGGCCTGCTGCCGCGCCACCGCGGTCCGGTGCCGACGATCCACGCCCTCGCCGAGGGCCCCGGCAGCTTCGGCATGACCCTGCACCGGCTGGCGGCCGCGATCGATACCGGGGCGATCCTCGCCCAGGAAGCCGTGCCGCTGCCTGCCGGCACCACCGCCACCCGGGCCGCCGTGGCGCTGCATGCCCACGGGCGCGGAATGCTGGACGGGCTGCTCGACACGATCGACCGGACCGGTAGCCTGCCCGAGGGGCGGACCGAGCCGGTGCTGCCCTACTGCCCATTCCCGGACCGCGCGATGCTGGCCTCCCTGCGCCGCCGCGGGCTGCGTCTGACGGATGGGCAGGATCTCCGCGAGGCGCTGAGCCTCTCCGCCCGGGCGTCTTAACCGCGGGTTAAGGCTGTTCGGCAAGGTTTCGGTCAGATCCTCGCCGTCGACAGGGCCCGCGCATGCCGGATTCCAGCGCCCTCCACTCGGCCTCCAGCGCGCTGGCCGCCGGCCGGCAGGTGCAGAGCGGGCGGATCCGCGCGATCTCCGAGAACCTCGCCAACGCCGATTCGGTCCCGACCACCCCCGGCGGCGCCCCCTATGCGCGCAAGATCGCGGTGTTCGCCCCCGTGGTCGCCGACGCCCCCGGAGACCCGGTCGGCCGGATCGTCCGCGACACCACCGGCTTCCGCAGCCGCTACGACCCGACCAATCCCGGTGCGGACCTCCAGGGCTATGTCCGCCTGCCGAACGTGAACATCGCGGTGGAATCGGCCGACCTGCAGCGGGTGATCCGGAACTACGAGCTCAGCCTCAACGCCTCGTCGTCGATCAAAACGCTCACGCAGGCCACGATCAACCTGATCGGCTGAACCGGGCGTGCCGCCGGCCGTAGCCGGCGTAGATCGCGAGGCCGATCGCCAGCCAGATCGCGAGGCGGATCCAGGTGTCGGCCGGAAGGGCGGCCATCAGCGTCACGCAGGACAGGATCCCGAGCCCCGCCGTGAGCGTCACCGCCGGCACGCGGAACGGACGCGCCCGGTCCGGGGCGGTGCGGCGCAGGATCAGCACCGTGGCGCAGACGAGGCAGAAGGCCAGGAGCGTGCCGATGCTGACGATCTCGCCGAGCACGTCGATGGGCACGAGCCCCGCGACACCCGCGGTGAACACGCCGATGACGAGCTGGCTCGCCACGGGCACCCGCGTGACCGGATGGACCCGGCAGAAGATCTCCGGGAGGAGTCCGTCCCGGGCGATGGCGAAGAAGATCCGGCTCTGTCCGTAGAGGGCGGTCAGCGCCGAGGTCGTCAGGCCGATCAGGGCGCCGACCTTGATCACGGTCGAGAACCCCGACAGGCCGATCACGTCCACCGCCGTGGCCACCGGGTCGGCAACGTTCAGATCGCGATAGGGCACGAGGCCGGTGAGGACGGCCGCCATGGCCACGTACAGGATCGTGGTGATCAGGAGCGATCCGATCAGGCCGACCGGCGCGTCGCGCTGCGGCGCCCGGCACTCGCCCGCGGCCGTCGCCACGGTCTCGAAGCCCACGAAGGCGAAGAACACCACCGCGGCGCCGCGGAACACGCCGCTCCAGCCATAGGCGCCGAAGGCGCCGGTATTCTCGGGCACGAAGGGGTGCCAGAGTTCGGGCCGGAGATGGGCGGCTCCGACGCCCACGAAGGCCAGGATGATCGCGACCTTGCAGGCGACCAGCAGCCCGTTGACCAGGGAAGCCTGCTTCGTCGCGCGCATCAGGAGCGCGCTGAGCAGCAGCACGATGCCGACGGCCGGCAGGTTGACGAGCCCGCCATCGCCGGGGGCCCTGGCCAAAGCCGGCGGCAGATGCAGGCCGAACTCCGCCGCGAGGGATTGCGCGTAGCCGGACCAGCCGACCGCCACGGTCGCCGCCGCCACGGCGAATTCGAGGACGAGGTCCCAGCCGATGATCCAGGCCGGGAGGCGGCCGAGGCTGGCGCGGGTGTAGGTGTAGGTGGATCCCGCCTCCGGGATCATGGCGGCCAATTCGGCGTAGCACAGGCCGACCAAGCCGCAGGCGATGCCGCCGATCACGAAGGAGAGGCTGAGCGCGGGACCCGCATACTGCGCCGCCGCCGTTCCGGTCAGCACGAAGATGCCGGCGCCGATCGTGGCGCCGAGGCCGATGGCGACGAGGCCCGGAGCGGTGAGGCTCCGGGCGAGCTCACGCCCCTCCCCGGCATCCGCGCGCTTATTCTTGGTCATCGCGGGATCCGCCATCGCGTCCCTTCTCCCTCGCCCGGATGGTCATCTGGCACAGTCCATGCCGGGATGCCGGCCTCCCCGGAGGCGTGACCAAATCCGGTCCGGTCCAAGTCCTGTCGTTGGCGGACCAGCCTATCGCGGCACCACGCCCGCGGACCCGTCGGGCGCTCCCGGATCGCGGGCGGCAGACGGGGCGGACGCGGCGGCATCGATCATCCGGGTGTCGGTCCGGAATGCCCGGGCCACGAGGCCGCAGAAGCGGATGAAGGCGCGGCCCTGGGGGGTGATGACGTAGCCGTCGGCCGTCTGCGCGACGTTGCCCGAGGCCTGCTGCTCGGACAGGCGCCGCTCCATCTGCCGGAAGGCGCCGAGATAGACCGTCTCGAACACCATCCGCGCCCGCTCCGGGGTGAAGCGCTCCTCGGGATGGGCCGCCATCTGGCCGAGCAAGAACACGCTGATCGAGCGGTCGACCGTCACCGGCAGGATCACGAAGGCGCTCAGGTTGAGGGCCAGCGACAGGACGCAGGCGCCGAGGGCGTCCCGGCGGCGCAGCCCCCAGGCCCAGCCGAGGCTGGCCAGCGCCGCCGTCGCCGCCAGGGTCAGCAGGAAGGCGACGCCCAGCAGGATCAGGCCGCGGTAGAACAGGATGGTCACGCCGGACCAGAGATCCGTCTGGAACAGCAGCACGAAGCAGCCGAGGCCGAGGGCGACGGCGCCGGCCTGAAGCAGCGCCTGGGCGCAGAGCCAGCGCACGACCTGTCCGGCGCGCTGGCCTGCGGGGGGCCTGGAGCCGGCGTCAGTCATGAAGATCCTCGACCCGCAGGATCCGGACGAGCGGATCGGCATAGACCGCACGGTGCCGCCAGACCCAGGAATCCGGGCTGCTCCAGGGGGCATCCTGCGCGGTGACGACCAGGGCGCCGATCCCGGCCGTTTCGGCCCGGCGGCGCACCTCGCGACCGTCCAGGCGGTCGCGGAAGATCGGCGCGACATCGGCGAGCCGGGACGCCACGGCCTCGGGCGGGGCGCCGAACAGCCGCGCCTCTGCGTCGGCCACTCCCGTCGGCTGGAGCCCGTAGAGGCCGAAATCGAACACCCGCCGCGGCACCGGTGATTGCTGCAGCACCAGATCCCGGGGCAGGTGCAGGCCGGCCCAGGCATAGGCCGCGCGCAGCGCCCGGTCGATGTCGGGACGGCCGGCCAAGCGGGCGAAGGCGGGCCGGTCGGAGGCGGAATAGGCGCGCATCCCGACGAAGCCGTAGAGGGTCGTCGCGTATCCGAGGATCAACAGCGTGGCGAGCAGGCCGGGGAACCGGAGCCGCCGCGCCTCGACCAGGCGGCTCAGGGCCACGACGGTCCAGACGAGGGCCGCGACCTGCGCCAGCAGGACCACGCGGGCGCCGAGGTCGTTGTTGAGGATCGCCGAGCGGAGGAAGCCGCCGAGGAGCAGGCTGGCCGCTGCGCAGAGGGTGAGCAACCGCCCCGCCTCCCAGGCATGCGCTTCACGGCGCGGGACGAGCCGCCAGAACAGCAGCGTCCCGGCGGCGAAGACGCCCAGCGCCACGTAGTAGTTCAGCGGCAGCAGGACGATCCGGAGCGCGCTCAGGGCGGGCTCGTCGACGAGTCCGTCGAGGGGCCCGAATCGCCGGATCGCGAATCGGATCGGCGAGCCACCATCGGTCCGGTTCGCCAGGATGCTCAGCAGGCAGGGCGCGGCCAGCGCGGCGCTGAGCAGGCCGGCGACCGCCAACCGGGCCGCGGCGCGCCAGCGGCGCTCCAGGCCCAGCAGCACCAGCCAGATCCCCGCGGCGGTCGCCGTGCCGAGACAGACCCAGACCGACAGGCCCGCGCAGGCCGCGAAGGCCAGGCCCGCGACACCGATCGCCACGGCTTCCGTATGCCGGCTCGGCTGCGTGCGGTCGGCCACCTCGGCCAGGGCCAGGAGGCCGAGCCATCCGGCCAGGGCGCCGGCCACGTGGTGCGGCACCCAGACCAGGGAGGCGGGCCAGTTGAGGACCTGCTCGTTCACCCATTCCGGAACCGGTAGCCAGGTCCCGGACGCGGCCCGATCGGCGAGGACCAGCAGGATGTCGAGGCCGCCCGCCGGCAGCAACAACAGCACCGCGCGGCGGACGAGCCGGGGCGCGGCGTCTCCCAGGAGGCCGGTCGCGGCCAGGAGCCGGTCCAGCAGGCCGAGGAGCGCGAGACCGGTCCAGAAGGCCAGCCCCGCGAAGGCGGTGCGCCCGTCGACGAGGCGCCCTCCAACCCCGTCGACCAGCGCGGTGAGCGTATAGAACTCATAGTAGTAGCCCGCCCGATCGGGCCGGGCGAAGAAGGGATCCACGGGCGGAAGCCCATGCGCGACGATCGCCCGTGTGAGGGCCGCGTGCTTGACGAGGTCGATGACCGTCACGGGCTGATAGAGGGCGGTGCCGGTGTCGATGTCGATCAGCGCATAGGCCACGACGCCGAGCCAGAGTGCGGCGAGCGCCAGGACCGCCCGGTTGAGGGACGTCCGCAGGCTTCGCAGGGCCGGAAGCAGCGCGGCGAGTCCCAACACGCCATTCGCCAGTGCCGCAGCCGGGACGCCCGCTGCCTGGATCACCAGGCTGTCGAGGGCGGGCAGGAGCCCGATCCCGAGGAGCGCCCCGCACAGCAGGCGGTCGCCGGCCGCGAGCGCACGGAAGCCGAGGATGCCGGTCAGCCTGCCCAGGGCGTAGCCCGGCAGGAGGACGAGGGGGATGCCGAGCAGCGTCGCCACCACGACGCCGCACGCATCCGAGAGGGTGCCGTTCATCGCCGGGCCGCGTTTCGTGCTCCGGCTCGGCTACCATGCACGCGTTAACCGTTCCCTTGGAAAATCCGGGGCCCCTTGGTGCGGCGGCTTCGCGCCCTGTCCTTGCGCAGGATCGGGGCCGTTTCCACGAGCATTCCGCCTGTCCGGGCCAGGGCCGCGGGGGCGTCGCGAGCCCGATGCCCGTTCCCGGACGGGTGCTGCGCCAGGGGGCCGCGGCTTTGCACGACCCGGCCCGGCCCGGCGGGGCCGGCACGCGGGTCGCCGCGAGAACGGTCCAGTCGCGACCGCTTCGCCGAGGGCTGGCATAATTGCCGATTTCGTGTATGGATCGCGCGGCCTCGACCCGGGTTACCGGGCGGGGCTTGAGCCGCTTGGCGCTGTGACCGTGCTGGACGACATCCCGGCACCGGCCGAACGCCGAGCCCGCGCGCGCCCGAACGGGGCGCCGCATCCGACCAGCACAACCCGAAAGGCATGCGATGTCGATCACGGCAGAGCGCAAGACCGCGCTCATCAAGGAACACCGCAAGGACGCCAAGGACACCGGGTCCCCCGAGGTCCAAGTGGCGATCCTCACCGAGCGGATCACCAACCTGACCGGCCACTTCAAGACCCACGGCAAGGACAACCATTCCCGCCGCGGCCTCCTGAAGCTGGTCTCGCAGCGCCGCTCGCTGCTCGACTACGTCAAGCGCAAGGACGAGGCCCGCTACCGCGCCCTCATCGAGCGTCTCGGCATCCGCCGCTAAGGCGCGTTTCGCGCGGTTCCGGGCCCGGCCCGGGGCCGCGTTTCACCATCGCGGGCTGCCGGAATGGGTCCGGCCTCCCGACAAACGGGCCGCTTCGAGGCGCCGGCATCGGGGCAGGATCGCACGACACTTCAGCGGGAAGTGTCGCGCCGTCTTGCCCCCGGGCGGCGCCGGGCCAGGCCCGTCGCAGGCAAGGAAGAGATCAAGAATGTTCGACGTTCAACGCGAAGAGCTGATGTGGGGCGACCGCAAGCTCGTCCTCGAGACCGGCAAGGTCGCCCGTCAGGCCGACGGCGCCGTGGTCGCCACCTACGGCGAGACCTCGGTGCTCGCCACCGTGGTCGCCACGAAGGAGCCCAAGCCCGGCATCGACTTCATGCCGCTCACCGTGAACTACCAGGAGCGGGCCTACGCGGCCGGCCGCATCCCCGGCGGCTACTTCAAGCGCGAGGGCCGTCCCTCCGAGAAGGAGACCCTGGTCTCCCGCCTGATCGACCGCCCGATCCGTCCGCTCTTCGTCGAGGGCTGGCGCAACGACACGCAGGTCGTCGTCACCGTCCTGACCCACGACCTCGAGAACGATCCCGACATCGTCGCCATGGTGGCGGCTTCCGCGGCCCTGACCCTGTCGGGCGTCCCGTTCATGGGCCCGATCGGCGGCGCCCGCGTCGGCTACATCAACGGCGGCTACCGGCTGAACCCGCTGGTCACCGAGACCAAGGAGGAATCCAGCCTCGATCTCGTCGTCGCCGGCACGCAGGACGCGGTGCTGATGGTCGAGTCGGAGGCTAAGGAGCTCTCCGAGGACGTGATGCTCGGCGCCGTGATGTTCGGCCACAAGCATTTCCAGCCGGTGATCGAGGCGATCATCCGCCTGGCCGAGAAGGCCGCCAAGGAGCCGCGCGACTTCAAGGCCCCCGAGAACGCCGACGTCGAGAAGGCGGTCCTGGAGATCTGCGAGACGGAGCTGCGCGCCGCCTACACCAAGACCGTCAAGCAGGAGCGCTACGCCGCCGTCGACGCCGTGAAGGCGAAGGTGATGGCCGCCCTCTGCCCCGAGGGTGCCGAGAAGTTCCCGGCCGAGAAGGTCAAGGCCGCCTTCAAGGAAGCCCAGTCGAAGGTCGTGCGCTGGAACGTGCTCGACACCGGCTCGCGCATAGACGGCCGTGACCTGAAGACGGTCCGCCCGATCGTCTCCGAAGTCGGCGTCCTGCCCCGCGCCCACGGCTCGTCGCTGTTCACCCGCGGCGAGACCCAGGCCCTCGTGGTCGCCACGCTCGGCACCGGTGAGGACGAGCAGTTCATCGACTCGCTGGAAGGCACCTACAAGGAGCGCTTCCTGCTTCACTACAACTTCCCTCCCTATTCCGTCGGCGAGACCGGCCGGATGGGTTCCCCCGGCCGTCGCGAGATCGGCCACGGCAAGCTGGCGTGGCGGGCGATCCGCCCGGTCCTGCCGCCGGCCCACGAGTTCCCCTACACGATCCGCGTCGTGTCGGAGATCACCGAGTCGAACGGCTCGTCCTCGATGGCCTCGGTCTGCGGCGGCTCGCTGTCGCTGATGGATGCGGGCGTGCCCCTGCGCCGTCCCGTGGCCGGCATCGCCATGGGCCTCATCCTCGAGGGTGAGCGCTTCGCGGTCCTGTCCGACATCCTCGGCGACGAGGATCACCTCGGCGACATGGACTTCAAGGTGGCCGGCACGGACGAGGGCGTGACCTCGCTCCAGATGGACATCAAGATCGCCGGCATCACCGAGGAGATCATGCGGGTCGCCCTCGATCAGGCGAAGGACGGGCGCGCCCACATCCTGGCCGAGATGGCCAAGGCCCTGACCGCTGCCCGTCCGGAGCTCGGCGAGTACGCGCCGCGCATCGAGACGATGCAGATCCCGACCGACAAGATCCGCGACGTGATCGGCACCGGCGGCAAGGTGATCCGCGAGATCGTCGAGAAGACCGGCGCCAAGATCAACATCGAGGATACCGGCATCGTCAAGATCGCCTCGGCCGACGGCAAGGCGATCAAGGCGGCCTACAACTGGATCCGCTCGATCGTGGCGGAGCCGGAGGTCGGCGTGATCTACGACGGCACGATCGTGAAGTGCATGGAGTTCGGTGCCTTCGTGAACTTCTTCGGCGCCAAGGACGGCCTCGTCCACATCTCGGAACTCGCCGCCCAGCGGGTCGCCAAGGTGCAGGACGTCGTCAAGGAGGGCGACAAGGTCAAGGTGAAGTTCCTCGGTCAGGACGACCGCGGCAAGATCCGCCTGTCCATGAAGGTCGTCGATCAGCAGACCGGCGAGGACATCACCGAGAAGGTGAAGGCCGAGCGCGATTCCAGCCGCGGCGAGCGGGACGGCGAGTCCCGCGAGCCCCGCGAGGGCGGCCGTCACCGCGGCGAGCGCCGCCGCGAGGCGGGCGAGTAAGCGCGCGCACGCACCCCGTGCGGGCTTCGGCCGGCGCGGGATGGTTCAGATGGGCGCGGTCCTACGGGGCCGCGCCCTTTTTCATGGCGCATCGCCCCGCCTCCGCCCGGAGCGGTGCCCCCTCCCTCATCGCGGGCGCGGCGACGCGCACCCGCACGGAGCCTGCCCGGTTCGACCGCATGGGGGCTGCGATGGGTGGCTTCGCGACGGTTCGCGTCCCGGCTGTACACGCACCGAAGCGGACGTCGCTGCCACGCCTGCGCATGGCCCGTCTTGGCGATCCGCGCCCGTCGCTCGTCATCTCGCGAGTGGGGCGACGGCCCAAGCCGTTCCGGGTTTCAGGACATCGCGCGTCTGCGCGATCCACGCGGACAAGGGCGCCAGCCGAAGGCCAAACGGCGGATACAGGCCCTGCGCCTTCGATGTGTAAGAGGCCTGATCGACGGCGACCGGTGATCCGCGAGGGCGATCACCCAGTCCGGAGGACACGCATGCGCGGCCTCCGCGAGGTGCCGCAGCACGGCCCGCGGAGTCTCCGGCCCGGCGGCGCGTCCACGGCGTCGTCGAGCACCCGCAGCCTCGCCGCGGCGGGTCACGGGCCGGCGCAGCGCTAGGGCGCCGCGCTGGAACACCGGGGGTGTAAGCGAGGACCAGGATCGCCACCGCGTCCGGCACCCTGCGCGACGGGTCCGGCGGCATCCGCGGCCGCCCCGTCCGACCGCGAAGGGAACGCAGCCGGCGCGCCCGCGTTCGACCGGCGACCTTCACAACAGGGATCCGTCCATGGCCAACGACATGATGCACGACATCTTCAGCGGGGAGCCGAACATCTCCACCACCGAGCGCGCTGTCTCGGTGGCTCTCGGGCTCGGGATCGCGGCCGTGGCCGCACAGCCGCGGCCCAACAAGCTTCTGAGCCTGCTGGCGCTCGTCGTCGGCGTCGGCCTGGCGGTGCGTGGCGCGACCGGCCACTGCGCCGTGAAGGCCGCCTCCGAGCATTTCTGAGCGCGCAGGCCGATCGGACGACAAAGAAAAAGGGGCGCCCCGCGGGGCGCCCCTCATCGTTTCCGGGTCGGCCGGAAGGATCAGTAGGTGGTGGTGCGGCGGCCGGCGATCATGCCGTAGATGAACAGAACCACCACGGCGCCCACGATGGCGCCGATGAAGCCCGCTCCCTGGTTCGGCCCGTACCAGCCCACGGCCTGGCCGAGGAACGTCGCCACGAAGGCGCCGACGATGCCGAGGATCGTCGTGAGGATGAAGCCCGCCGGCTCATTCGGTCCCGGCATGAGAAACTTGGCGATGACGCCCGCGAGGAAACCGATGATGATGGTCCAGAGGATACCCATGACAAACCCCAAAGCATGACTGTCGATGGCGGCAGAACGCTTCGAGACCCGCGACGGTTGCCCGCACCCTGCCCCGCGGTGACGATTTTCCGCGTGTTCCAGCGGTGCGTGCGTGTGTGGCCCTTTACGGCCGGGTGGGTGCGACGGCAGATACGCCGGTTCTCAAGGTTGTGGAGGCGGGTATGGACATTCAGCGGATCGAGCCGGGCAAGCGGATGTCGCAGGCCGTCGTCTTCGGCGACATGGTCTATCTCGCCGGTCAGGTCGCGTCCGACACGGTCGGCACCGGGGTGACGATCCAGACCCAGCAGATCCTGTCGGAGATCGACCGTCTCCTGGCCGCCGCCGGCAGCGACAAGGCGCGCATCCTCGCGGCCACGATCTACCTCGCCGACATCGCGACCTTCGCGGAGATGAACGCCGCGTGGGATGCCTGGGTCTCCCCGGAGAACCCGCCGGCGCGCGCCACCGTCGAGGCCAAGCTCGCGGCGCCCGAGTACCTCGTGGAGATCGTGATCGTGGCCGCGAAGAGCCGATGAGCGGCCGCCGTCGCTCGGTGCTGGCGGCCGCCGCGGCCGCCCTGCTGGGAGGCGTCCTGGCGGCCCTGCCCCTCGTGCCGCCCGCCCCGGCCGCCGAGGAGCGGGTCGTCAACATCTACAATTGGTCGGATTACATCGACCCGAAGGTGCTCGAGGCCTTCACCCGCGAGACCGGCATCAAGGTCGTCTACGACACCTACGACAACAACGAGATCCTGGAGACCAAGCTGCTCGCCGGCCGGTCCGGCTACGACATCGTCGTGCCGTCGGGGCCCTACCTGCAGCGGCTGATCCGGGCCGGCGCCTTCCTGCCGCTGGACAAGTCCAAGCTCAAGAACCTCGGCAATCTCTGGCCGGAGGTCACCAGCCGGCTGGCGGCCTACGACCCCGGCAACACCTATGCCGTCGACTACATGTGGGGCACGACCGGCATCGGCTACAACGTCGCCGCCGTCCGCGAGCGGCTGGGTCCCAATGCGCCGCTGAACTCTTGGGGCGTCGTCCTCAATCCCGCTTCGGCGAACAAGCTGAAGGAGTGCGGGATCATGATGCTCGACAGCCCCGAGGATCTGATCCCCAGCCTGCTCCCGGTCTTCGGCGCCAAGGCGGATTCGAAGCGCTGGGACGACCTGACCCTGGTGACCGACGCCCTCTACAAGGTGCGCGGCGCCGTGCGGAAGTTCCACTCGTCGGAATACATCCAGGCGCTGGCCAACGGCGATATCTGCCTGGCGGTGGGCTATTCCGGCGACATCATGCAGGCCAAGCGCCGGGCCGAGGAGGCCAAGAACGGGATCGACATCGCCTACGTGGTGCCGAAAGAGGGCGCGCTGATGTGGTTCGACACCTTCGCGATCCCGAAGGATGCCGCCCACCCGGCCGAGGCCCTGGCCTTCATCGACTACATGATGCGGCCCGATGTGGCGGCGGCCAACACCAACTTCGTGTCCTATGCCAGCGGCAACCTCGCGGCGAAGAAATTCGTGAAGCCCGAGATCCTGAACAATACCGGCATCTACCCGGACGAGGCGACGATGCAGCGCCTGTCGATCAACACCGCCTGGGACGACCGTACCCAGCGCTTCGTCACCCGGCTCTGGACCCGGGTCCGCACCGGGCGCTGACGGGCGAGAGCCGGGGGGGCGTGTGCCTCTCGGCCCCCCGCCGATGCGATGTCCCGCGGGGGCTTCGCGGCGGATCGGACGGATCGCGCGTGGCCGGCCCGGGCATGCCTTGGCCGCGCTGACGCGTCGGACCCTGTGGATGCCCCGTCAGCACGCCTCGTCCAGCGGGATGTCGTGATTGATCAGCCAGGTGCGGACGGCGGAGCGGGTCTGCCGCGCGGCATCGTTCAGCAGATGATCGGGCGTCGTGAAGAAATACGGCTGGAATGTCTTCTGCTGTGCATTGCGCAGCGTCGGGTCGAGGCCGGCCTGAAGCAGCCTCAGCACCCACGGATTGGCCGCACCGACCTGCGCTGCCAGATGGAGCAGGGAATTGCCGGTGTCATCGACCCGGTTCGGATCCGCGCCGGCCTGCAGCAGCGACGCAATCTGTGCCTCCCGGCGATTCTGGACTGCACGGAACAGGGGCGTCCAGTGACGGGGCACGCTCACGGGATCGACCGACGCGCCGTGCCGCAGCAGGATCTCCAGATAGTGCGGATCCTCGACCATCGCCGCCATGTGCATGACGGTCTCTTGGTCGAGGCCCGGTTCGGACGGGTCGGCGCCGGCCTCGAGAAGCGCGGACACTGCGCGCGGCTGCCCGTTCCAGATTGCCCATTCGAGGAGGGTCATGTTCTGGTCGCCGCGGTCGGACAGGTTCACGCCCGGGGCCAGCGCGGCGATGCCGGCGAGATCGCCGCGGGCGACGGCGGCGGCGATGGGCGCAAGGTGCAGCCCTCGGAACGGGTCCCTGTGATGCCCCATCGGTATGGACATGACCGATCGCTCCCCGGCGCCCCGTGATTCGGCGCTGTGTGACGCGGTCCATGTGATCGGAAAGGACAGGGCCCCTGCAAGGCCCGCTGCCGGGGACAAGCGCAGGCGTTCGGCAGCCTCGCTTCTCCCGCCCGCATCGTCCGGGACAGTGCCGCGGGCGGCCGTCACAGGCCGCCCGCGGCGATGCTCAGGTAAGATGAAACGGGCGATCTAGTGCTTCAGATCGTCCGGGACCTTGCCGCCGTTCTCGGCGAGCTTCTGCATGACCTGCTTGTGCAGCCAGATGTTCATGCTGGCCGAATCGTCCTTGTCGCCGGTGTAGTGCAGCTCGTCGGCGAGCTGCTTGCGCGAGGCGAGACCGGAATCGAGGCCCAGCAGCTTCATCAGGTCGACGATCGAGTGGCGCCAGTCGAGCTTCTGCGGGTTCTTCTCGGCGAGGCCGGTGAGGACCGCCGCGACGTCCACGGGTTCGCCGCCGGCGGTGCCGGGGGCCGACGGGGTGGACGGGGCGCTCGTGCCGGTCGTGCCGCCGGAGGGGGCGGGGGCCGCGTCCGCGCTACCCCCGCCGAACGGATGGAGGATTTTGCTGACGATGCTGCCGAGAAGGCTCATGGATCCGCTCCGATGATCGAGGCCCGATCTCCGCACCGGGCGGCCATTCAACTGGCTGTGAGGCCGGGCGTTCCGAGACTCGGCGGGGGCCGGGCGATCAGATCGGCTTAAAGAGGGCGCCGACGAGCGCGGCCCGCTCCTGCGCGAGCGTGCCATGCGGGCCCGGTTGGCCGGCGCGGCCGTACCAGTAGCGCGCATTGCCGTCATCGCCCTCGATCCGGTGGAGATGGGCGTGCACCCAGGCGGCATCGGGCCCGGCGGCGTCCTGAACGAGGCGGTGGGCCCGGTCCCAGGCGTCGGAGGCGGGTCCGGACGGATCGTGGGCGAGCCACCAGAGCGCGGCGAGCGGTGCGGGCCAGCCGGGCGGCGGCTCGGGCGCCGAGAGTGTCGCGGTGAAGGCGGCGGGCAGGCTCTCGGTCACGGCTCTCTCCCTCCCGTGCCGGTTCAGCGGCCGGCGGCGCGCTCCGGCAGCCAGCGGCCGCGGCGCTGGCGGGCGGACCACGCGTAGCGGGCATCGCCGTCGAGGCAGTCGAGATGGTCGGCGAGGCGGTTGCGTTCAAGCCAGGACAAGGCCGCCTCCAGCTCGGGCAGGGTCATGGTCGCACGCCCCTTGCCGAGGACGCGCTTGAGCACGGCGTTGTACCGGTGGGCGAGGTTGCCGCCGCGGGGCACCCGCAGGGACGTCTCGTCCTCGACCGCCTGGGCCGCCACCGCGGCGGCGAGCCGCTGGCGCAGGGTCCGCTCGGTGATGGACGGCGGTTCGGGCGCGGGTGTCGTGGGGACAGGCTCGGGCAGGCGGGGGCGCAGCAGGGCGTAGCGCAGCCCGATCGCGTTGCTCTCCAGGGGCGTGATCCCGGCCGGCTCGTCGTCGCGCCAGCGGGTCCGCTCGGGCACGATGGCGCTCGCCGGCCGCTCGCGGGGCGGCCGCACGCTGCTGCCCTGCTCGGTCTCCAGTTCCAGGCGGAACCGGGCGAAGAGCGGGTCGTCGGGGTGGAAGATCAGGGCCTGCTGCCCGTCGTAGGGGCCCGCATGCGGATCGACCCGGGTGGCCCGGGCGAGCATTTGCTCCAGCCAGGGCCGCGAGCGGATATGGGTCAGCGCTGCGACCACCGCGACCTCGGGGGCGTCGAGGCCCTCATACGCCATGGCCACCGTCACCAGCACGGCCGGTTCCGGCGTGAGCCGGAACGCGGCGAGCGCCGCGTGGGCGTCGCCCTGGCCGGAGGTCGCGAGCCGGACGTCGCGCTCGCCCTGCCCGGCCGGCATCCAGTCCCGCAGGGTGGCGAGGTAGGCCCGCGCGCTCGCCTGATCGGGCGCCACCACGAGGAGCTTGCCGAGCCCCCGGGCCGGCTCGCCGGGCGGGAGATCCCGCTCGGCCCGGCGCCGGGCACGCAGGCGCTTCGTGGCGAAGAAGGCCTCGCTCAGCAGGTCGCGGGCGAAGCCGGTCCGCAGGGCGGTGAACAGGGCCGGCCGGGTGGTGATCCGGACCGAGCCCGCACCCAGCCGGTGCGGGCCGACCCGCGGACTGTCGCCGGCGATCCGGCCGCCCTCCAGCCAGCTGGCCTCGCCGTCGATGGCGCCGAAGGTCACCGGCAGCACCGCCCGCTCCGCCAGCGCCTGGGCCCGCGAATAGCCGATCACCGCGAGGCCGGGCGCGTCGAGGTCGAGATCCGGCCCGCGGCCGGGCGCGGCGGGCTGATAGGGCAGGCCGAGGATGCGTCGCCCGTCCGCGCGCTCCAGCGTCCCGGACAGGTAGAGGCGAACGGTCGCTGCCTCCATGACGGGCAGCATCGCGCGGGACCACGCCCCCGCTTCCGCGTCCTCGGCGGCGTTCTCGTCGGCGCCGGGCCGTCCGGGCACCGGCAGGTGATGGACCTCATCGACGACCAGCAGGGTCCGGTGCGCCCGGGCTTCCGCGAGGTGGAGCGCCGGGGCGGCGGCGACCGCCTGATAGGTGGTGACGTAGCCGGCCAGACCCCGCGCCGGGTCGCGCTCGTTGTCCGCCGCCCGCACGCTGAGGGCGTGCCCGAACGCGGCGCGCCAGAGTGGGTCGGCGAAAGCCTCCTCCGCCTGCAATCGCAGGGAATCCCGCGGCACCACCCAGACCACGCGCTCGACGAGCCCGGCGGCGATCAGCCCGTGCGCGGCGATCACCGGCAGCAGCGACTTGCCGCCGCCCGGCGTCACCGCGGCCAGGATCTTCCGGACATGGGCCGCCTCGCCGCGCGCCATGGCCGCGACCAGGGCCATCAGCGTGCGCTGGTGGGACCGCAGAGACGGGGCGGGGCGGGTCAAGGACTGGCGAAGCAGGATGACATCCGCGCACCGTGGCCGATCCGGATTCCTTTGTGAATCCCTGGAGTCGCGGAACGTTCGCGTTTTCGTCCCCCTCCCCGAGGGGCGGACAGGGAGGCGCTCGCGCGGTGCGATCAATCGAAACCGCACCGCTCTCCACGGTTGCCGCACGCGCCAACGCGGATCAGCTCACCATAAGCGTTGACACCCGGCCGCCCCCTCACCATAAGGGCGCCGCGGGTGAGAAACCTGCCTTGGGGGAATGTCCCGAGCGGCAAAGGGGGCGGACTGTAAATCCGCTGCGTAAGCTTCGTAGGTTCGAGTCCTACTTCCCCCACCAAGTCCTTCCCGATCCCGTCAGCCCTGTTTCGCCAATGCGGCCTCGATGCGCGCGGCTGCGGCGGCGGAGAATCCCTTCCCTTCGAGCCCCTGTCCTGCGGACGCCTGGCCTGTGAGCGTGCGGCGCTTGCCCTTCGGCAGATGCGCCTGCCGAAGGGCGTGGGCGTCCCGATGGCTGGCATGGGTGATCGCGATGGCCAGCGCGTCGGCGGCGTCCGCCACGCGGAACTCGGCCTTCGGCAGGAGGAAGCGCACCATCGCCTGGATCTGTACCTTCTCGGCGTGACCGGAGCCCGCCACGGTCTTCTTGATCAGGTTCGCGGCGTATTCGAACACGGGCAGGCCGGCGAGGGCCGGCACCACCAGCGCCATCGCCCGGGCGTGACCCAGCTTGAGCGTCGCCTGCGCGTCCTTGTTGACGAAGGTCTCCTCCACGGCGACCTCGTCGGGCCGCACGGTCTCGACGATGCGGCTGATCCCCTCGAACAGCTCGCGCAGGCGCAGGGCCAGCGGCAGGTCGCCGTCCGAGGTCACGACGCCGCAATCGCCGTAGGTGAGCTTCGTGCCCTGCGCGGTGATCAGGCCCCAGCCGGTGCGGCGCAGGCCGGGATCGATGCCGAGGATGCGGATGGGGGTTGTCATGCGGCTCCACGGCTCGGTGAACGGCCCGAGGCTGCCGTACGTATCGTGAACGCCCGGTTTCACCAAGGCAGGGTCTTAAGCTCCCAGCAAGGATGATCCGGTCGAGTGGCTCCATGAGCGCGCACGAAACCGAAGGCGATCGGCTGCTGTTTCCGGGCGATGCCCGCCTCCGCGCGGCCGTCCAGGCCTGGATCGAGGGGCTGGCCCGCGAGCGGCGAATGTCGCCCAACACCGTCGAGGCCTACGGGCGTGACCTCCGTCAGTTTCTCCACCACCTCGCGTCGCGGCAGAGCACGCCGACCATCCCGATGCTCGTCGGCTTGAAGGTGCGGGACATCCGCGCCTTCATGGCGGCGCGCCGGGCCGAGGAGGTCTCCGGACGCTCGCTGATGCGCATGCTCGCGGGCCTGCGCTCCTTCGCACGCTTCCTCGAACGCGAGGGCTTCGGCACCGTCTCGGCCCTGGGCGGCGTGCGCTCGCCCAAGGTTCCGCGGCGGCTTCCGCGACCCCTGCCCGTCAGCGCCGCCGTGGCATTGACCGACACGGCGATTCGCGCCGGCGAGGAACGCGCGCCCTGGGTTCTCGCCCGGGATGCCGCCGTGCTGGCGCTGCTCTACGGCGCAGGCCTGCGCATCTCCGAGGCCCTCGGACTGACTCGCCGCGACGCGCCCCTGCCCGGGGTCGACCAGGTCACCGTGCTCGGCAAGGGCGGCAAGCAGCGCATGGTGCCGATCCTGCCCGTGGTGGCGCAGGCCGTGGCCGACTACGTCGCCGCCTGCCCGCTGCCGCTGCCGCCGGAGGGGCCGCTCTTCGTCGGCGCGCGCGGGGGGGCCCTGTCGCCGCGGATCATCCAGTATACGGTGGCCCGCGCGCGGGGAGCCCTCGGCCTGCCCGACAGCGCCACGCCGCACGCCCTGCGGCACTCCTTCGCCACCCATCTGCTGGCCCGCCAGGGAGAATTGCGCGCGATCCAGGAACTCCTCGGCCACGCCTCCCTGTCCACCACTCAGCTCTACACCCAGGTCGATGCCGCCCGTCTCATGAGCGCCTACGCGGCGGCCCATCCCCGGGCGGGTCGCTGATCAAGAGTGCTGGAAGTTTCGACTTCGGGGCTGTTCAACATCATCTATAGACGCGTCATTCGATCGGCTCATTGCACAACCGCACTTTTTAAGAGCTTCGTCACGATCTTCAGCCACTATGAGCATGAACATTCGGATCGGCTTGGGCGGGCGTCATGGAGCTTGAGGACGGAGGGGCGCCGGCACGTGTCGTGATCGCGGATTGCGATCCGGGCCGGCGCCTCTCCCTGCGAGAGATCGTCCTGCGCTTCGATCCACGCGCCGTGATCGACGAGGCGACCTCCGGTCAGGCGCTCTGCGACATCCTGCTGCGTCACCGCCCGACTCTGGCCTTCGTCGGGCTTCAGCTTGACGACCTGAGCGGGCCCGAAGCCGTCGCCGTGGCGCGTCGCGCGGGTGCGGAGCCGCCCTGTCTGGTTCTGGTCGCCACCCGCGTCCTGCCGCACTGGCAGGAGATCGCCACCAGCCTCGGGGCCTACGAGGTCCTGAAGACCCCCCTCGATCCAGGCCATATCGAGCAGCTGCTCCACGCCGATGCCCGGCGCCGCGCCCCGACCCGGGCTCTGCTCGCCTGCTCGACCCCGGCGGGGCGCTCGGCCATCAGCCGTGTCGTGGCGCGCAGCGGCTTCGCCATCGACCTCGACGAGACGGATGACGGACGCCACGCCCTCAGGCAGCTGAAGTTTGCCGCCTACGACTTCGCCTTCATCGACGTGAAGCTCGGTGGCATCGACGGGCTCGAACTGGCCTGCCAGATCCAGCCCCTCAGCCTTCCGACCCGGATCACACTGTTGACGACGTCCGAGCTGGAGCCCGTCGCCCAGGCCGGCCGCTACTTCGGCGTCGATGCGGTCCTGCGAATGCCGTTCTACGCCCGCGACATCGACCTCGCCTTGCACAACGCCCTGGGCCTGCGCAGGCCCTACCTGCTCAACGCCCTGACGGCGCCGCCCGCACCGAGTGCCCTCCTGCGGATCGCCGACCTGCCGAACTCCAGGCGCAAGATCGCCTGATCCCGCCGCCGGCAGGCGGCTGCGATCTCCCAGCTTCTTTCTGAGGTGCCCGCGAAGCGGGCCTCGAAGGAGGGCTTCGGGGAGCGCGACGGTCTCCGGCGCCCTCCCGCATGGTCTGCGCTGCGCTCCGGCGACTCAGGACAAGGGGCAGTTCGGTCAGCCGCCCCTTTTGTCCCAGCGCCCCTGCGGATGGACGCTCCTGCGTCCGCCCGCCACTCAGACGTGGATCGCGCGCTTGCTCACCGCCAGGGCGGCTTCCTTGACGGCCTCGGTCAGCGTCGGATGCGCGTGGCAGGTCCGGGCGATGTCCTCCGAGGAGGCACCGAACTCCATCGCCACCGCCGCCTCGGCGATCAGGTTGCCGGCATCCGCGCCGACGATGTGCACGCCCAGCACGCGGTCGGTCTGGGCGTCGGCCAGCACCTTCACGAAGCCGTCCGTGGTGCCGTTCGCCTTGGCCCGGCCGTTGGCCGTGAAGGGGAACTTGCCGGCATTGTAGGCGACGCCGTCCTTCTTCAACTCCTCCTCGGTCTTGCCCACCGAGGCGACCTCCGGGAACGTGTAGACCACGTTCGGGATCACGCCGTAATTCACGTGGCCGGACTGGCCGGCCAGCATCTCGGCCACCGCGACGCCCTCGTCCTCGGCCTTGTGGGCCAGCATCGGGCCGGCAATCACGTCACCGATGGCGTAGATGCCGGTGACGTTGGTGGCGTAGTGCGAGTCCGTGAGGATCCGGCCCTTGTCGTCCCGCTGGACGCCCACCGTGTCGAGGCCCAGGCCCTCCGTGTAGGGGACCCGGCCGATGCAGACGAGCACCGCGTCCGCCTGGAGCGTTTCCGCCGCGCCGCCCGCGGCCGGCTCCACGGTGACGGTCGCGCCGCCCTTCTTGCCGACCTCGACGCCGGTCACCTTGGTGGACAACTTGAAGGCGATGCCCTGCTTGGTCAGGATCCGCTGGAACTGCTTGCCGACCTCTCCGTCCATGCCGGGCAGCACCCGGTCGAGATACTCGACCACGGTGACCTCGGAGCCGAGCCGGCGCCAGACGGAGCCCAGCTCCAGACCGATCACGCCGGCGCCGATGACCAGGAGCTTCTTCGGCACCCGGTCGAGCTCCAGGGCGCCGGTCGAGGAAACCACCACCTTCTCGTCGATGGTGACGCCGGGCAGCCGCGCCACGTCCGAGCCGGTGGCGATGACGATGCTCTTGGTCTCGAGCATCTGGTTGCCGCCATCCTCGGACACGACCTCGACCCGGCCGGCTCCCGCGATCCGGCCGGTGCCGTGGAAGGTCTCGACCTTGTTCTTCTTGAGCAGGAACTCGACGCCCTTGGTGTTGCCCGCCACGCCCTCGGCCTTGAAGGCCATCATCTTTTTCAGGTCGAGCTTCGGCGTGCCGACATCGATGCCGAGATCGGCGAAATGCGTGTTGGCCTCCTCGAACGCCTCGGAGGCGTGCAGCAGGGCCTTGGACGGGATGCAGCCGACATTGAGGCAGGTGCCGCCATGGGTCGCGCGCTTCTCGACCACGGCGGTCCGCAGGCCGAGCTGCGCCGCGCGGATGGCGCACACGTAGCCGCCGGGACCGGTGCCGATGACGACGAGATCGTAGGACATGAGGCTTCGCTTCCGCTCGGTCGTGCCGCGTGTGAGACGGGCAGGGAATGTCAGGTCGGGCTGAGGCTCAGCGGCCGCCGCCGACGTCGAGGATGGCGCCCGTGGTGTAGGAGGCCTCCTCCGAGAGCAGCCACACGATCGGTGCGGCCACCTCCTCGGCGGTGCCGGCCCGCTTCATCGGGACGCCCGGGCCGAGGCGCTCCACCCGGTCCGGCTCGCCGCCGCTGGCATGGATCTCGGTGGCGATGATGCCGGGCGCCACCGCGTTGACCCGGATGCCTTCGGCGGCCACCTCCCGGGCGAGCCCGATCGTCAGCGCGTCGATGGCCCCCTTCGAGGCGGCGTAATCCACGAACTGACCGGGGCCGCCCAGCCGCGCCGCCACCGAGGACAGGTTGACGATGGCGCCCCCTGCCCCGCCGCGCTTGGTCGACATCCGCCGGACCGCCTCGCGGGCGCACAGGAAGCTGCCGACCACGTTGGTTGTCATCATCCGCTGGAGCCGGCCCTCGGTCATGTCGGCGACGTCGGACTTCACGTCGACGACGCCGGCATTGTTGACCAAAGCCGCGAGGCGCCCGAGCCCATCGGCCGCCCTGAACAGCGCGATGACGTCGGCCTCGCTGCCGACATCGCCCTTCACGGCGCGCGCCTTGCCGCCCTGGGCGGTGATCGCGTCCACCACGGTCTTGGCTGCGGCGGCGTCCGACACGTAGCTCAGGCAGACCGCGTAGCCGCGCTCCGCGAGAAGCAGCGACACGGCCCGGCCGATGCCGCGGCTGCCGCCGGTGACGATCGCAACCCTGTTCTCAGCGCCCGACATGACGACCTCAGAGGTCCAGCACGAGCCGCGCCGGATCCTCCAGCGCCTCCTTCACCCGCACCAGGAAGGTCACAGCCTCCTTACCGTCGACGATGCGATGATCGTACGACAGCGCGAGGTACATCATCGGCCGGGCCTCGATCTTGCCGGCCCGGACCACCGGGCGCTCCTCGATGCGGTGCATGCCGAGGATGCCCGATTGCGGCGCGTTGAGGATCGGCGTCGACATCAGCGAGCCGTAGATGCCGCCGTTGGTGATCGTGAAGGTGCCGCCCTGCATCTCCTCGATGGAGAGCTTGCCGTCGCGGGCCTTCTTGCCGAAGCCCGCGATCTTCTTCTCGATGCCGGCGATCGACAGGTCGTCGGCGTCGCGCACCACCGGCACGACGAGCCCCTTATCGGTCCCGACCGCGATGCCGATGTGGTAGTAGTTCTTGTAGACAAGGTCCTGCCCGTCGATCTCGGCGTTGACCGCCGGCACGTCCTTGAGGGCGCCGATCACCGCCTTGGTGAAGAAGCCCATGAAGCCGAGCTTCGTGCCGTGCTTCTTCTCGAAGATATCCTTGTACTGGCTGCGCATCGCCATCACGGCCGACATGTCGACGTCGTTGAACGTCGTCAGCATCGCCGCCGTGTCCTGCGCGTCCTTGAGGCGGCGCGCGATGGTCTGGCGCAGCTTCGTCATCCGCACGCGTTCCTCGCGCGCGGCGTCGTCCGGCGCCGAAGGCGCGCGCGGCAGGGTCGGTCGGGCCTCCTTGGCGGGCGCGGCCGACGGGCCCTTTGCGATGGCGCCGAGCATGTCGCCCTTGGTGACGCGGCCGTCCTTGCCGGAGCCACTGACCGCCGACGGGTCGACGCCGGATTCCCGGGCGAGCTTCGCCACCGCCGGGCCGTTGTCGCCCACCGGGCGCTGCTGGGCTGCCGCCGGAGCGGCGGCGTCGCCGTGGTTGCCGTAGCCGGCAGAGGATTCCTGGGCGGGCGCTTCGGCCTTCGCGGGGGCGGCGGCCTTCGGGGTCTCGCTCCGGCTCTCGGCTTTGATCTCGGCGGCCTCCTTCGGGGCCTCCTTGGGGGCGGCCTTCTTGCCGCTGCCGGCCGCGCCGGCCTCGACGATCGAGCCGAGCAGGGCGCCGGGCTCCACGGTCTCCCCATCCTTGACCAGGATCTCGCCGAGCTCGCCGGCCGCCGGGGCGTTGACCTCCAGGGTGACCTTGTCGGTCTCGAGCTCGACGATCGGCTCGTCGGCCGCGACCGTGTCGCCGGGCTTCTTGAACCAGCGGCCGATCGTGGCCTCGCTCACGGATTCGCCGAGGGTCGGGACGAGGATGTCGGTTGCCATGCTCTCTTCTGCCCCGCGGGGGGCCTCCTCTGGATGTCGGGCCGCGACGTCAGCGCCGCAGGATCAGGGATGGAACGGGCGAGACGCTGTACCGGAAGCCTGCCTGCGCCATCAGGACGGGATCTGCTTCGCCGAGCGCCTCGGCCTGGGCCGCGTCGTCCGCCTCGACCAGGGCCAGGCCCCAGGTGCCGCCGGACTCGAAGACGGGCCCGACCGCGATGGCGGCCCCTGCGGCCGCCTGCTCCATCCAGTAGCCGGAATGGGCCGAGAACAGCGCCTTCTCGGCCTCCGTCGCGTCGAACGGGAAGCTCGGGCGGGGCGGTTCCAGACGGAGCAGGAAATAGGCCATGGCCGGATGATCAGACCGCCAGGGCCTCGTTGAGGAAGGCCTGGAGCTGCGCCTGGTGCTTCGACATCTGGCCGACCGCCGTGGAGGCGGAGGCCGGACGGCCGACGTACCGGGCGCGCTTCACCGCGGAGCCGGCCTGGCCGAGCACCCACTCGAGGTAGGGCTCGACGAAGGACCAGGCGCCCATGTTCTTGGGCTCCTCCTGGCACCAGATCACGTCGGCGTTGCGGAAGCGGGCCATCTCGTTGGCCAGGGCCTTGAGCGGGAACGGGTAGAGCTGCTCGACACGCATCAGGTAGATGTCGTTGAGCCCGCGCTTCTCCCGCTCCTCCAGCAGGTCGTAGTAGACCTTGCCGGAACACAAGACGACGCGGCGGATCTTGTCGTCGCGCACGAGTTTGTTCGGCGCGCCCTCCTCCTCCGCGTCGTCCCAGAGGACGCGGTGGAAGGTCGAGCCCTCGGCCAGCGCGTCGAGGCTGGAGACGGCACGCTTGTGGCGCAGCAGCGACTTCGGCGTCATCAGCACCAGCGGCTTGCGGAAGTCGCGCTTCAGCTGCCGGCGCAGGATGTGGAAGTAGTTCGCCGGCGTCGTGACGTTGGCGACCTGCATGTTGTCCTCGGCGCAGGCCTGGAGGTAGCGCTCCAGCCGGGCGGAGGAGTGCTCCGGCCCCTGCCCCTCGTAGCCGTGCGGCAGCAGCAGCACGAGGCCGGACATGCGCAGCCACTTGCGCTCGCCGGACGCGATGAACTGGTCGATCACCACCTGGGCGCCGTTGGCGAAATCGCCGAACTGCGCCTCCCAGAGGACCAGGGCGTTCGGCTCGGCCAGCGAGTAGCCGTACTCGAAGCCGAGCACCGCCTCCTCGGAGAGCATCGAGTTGATGATCTCTATGGAGGCCTGGCCCTCGCGGATGGCGTTGAGCGGCGTGTAGCGCTGCTCGTTCTCCTGATCGATCACCACCGCGTGGCGCTGCGAGAAGGTGCCGCGCTCGACATCCTGGCCGGAGAGCCGGACCCGGTTGCCGTCGAGCAGGGTCGCCCCGAAGGCCAGCGCCTCGGCGGTCGCCCAGTCGATGCCGACACCCGTCTCCACCGCCTTGGCGCGGTTGTCCATGAACCGCTGGATCGTGCGGTGCAGGTGGAAGCCGGGCGGCGCCTGGGTGATCTTGCGCCCGATCTCCTGCAGGGTCTCGGCCGGCACGGCGGTGCGGCCTCGGCGCGGATCGTCCACGTCCTCGTGGACCGCCTTCACGCCGGACCAGCGGCCGTCGAGCCAGTCGGCCTTGTTGGCCTTGTAGGTGTTGGCGACGTCGAGCTCGGTGTCGAGCATCCCGCGGAACTCGGCCTTTCGGGCGTCGAGCGCCTCCTGGGTCACGGAGCTGTTCTCGACGAGCTTGCGGCCGTAATTCTCCAGCACCGAGGGATGCTTGCGGATCCGCTGGTACATCTTCGGCTGGGTGAAGGCCGGCTCATCGCCCTCGTTGTGGCCGAAGCGGCGGTAGCAGAGCATGTCGATCACGACCGGCTTGCCGAACTTCTGCCGGTACTCGACCGCCACCTTGGCCGCGAAGGTGACGGCTTCCGGATCGTCGCCGTTGCAGTGGAAGATCGGCGCCTCGACCATCTTGGCGACGTCGGACGGGTAGGGCGAGGAGCGCGAGAAGCGCGGATCGGTGGTGAAGCCGATCTGGTTGTTGATGATGAAGTGGATCGAGCCGCCGGTGCGGTGGCCCTTCAGGCCCGACAGGCCGAAGCACTCGGCCACCACGCCCTGGCCCGCGAAGGCGGCGTCGCCGTGGATCAGCAGCGGCAGCACCGTGCGGCGCTCGATGTTGGGTTTGGCCCACTGGTCCTGCTTGGCGCGGACCTTCCCGAGCACCACCGGATCGACGATCTCGAGATGCGAGGGGTTGGCGGTGAGCGACAGGTGGACGTTGTTGCCGTCGAAGGCGCGGTCCGAGGACGCGCCCAGATGGTACTTCACGTCGCCCGAGCCCTCGACCTCGGCCGGGGAAGCCGAGCCGCCCTTGAACTCGTGGAACACCGCCCGGAAGGGCTTAGCCATCACGTTGGTGAGGACGTTGAGCCGGCCGCGATGGGCCATGCCCAGCACGATCTCGCGGACGCCGAGCGCGCCGCCGCGCTTGATGATCTGCTCCAGCGCCGGGATCATCGACTCGCCGCCATCGAGGCCGAAGCGCTTCGTGCCGGTGTACTTCAGGTCCAGGAACTTCTCGAAGCCCTCGGCCTCGATCAGCTTGTTGAGGATCGCGCGGCGGCCCTCGGGCGTGAAGGAGATCTCCTTGTCCTTGCCCTCGATGCGCTCCTGGATCCACGCCTTCTCGGCGGGGTCGGAGATGTGCATGAACTCGACGCCGAGCGTCTGGCAGTAGGTCCGCTCCAGGATGTCGACGATCTCGCGGATCGTGCCGAACTGGAGGCCGAGCACGTTGTCGAGGAAGATCGGGCGGTCCCAGTCGGATTCCTCGGTGAAGCCGTAATGCTGCGGGTGCAGCTCCTCGTGGTCACCGCGGGGGGCAAGCCCGAGCGGGTCGAGCTTGGCGTGCAGGTGGCCGCGCATGCGGTAGGAGCGGATCAGCATGATCGCCCGCACCGAATCCTTCGTCGCCTGCTCCACAGACACGCCGGTGGTCGCGGTGACGCTGTCCTGCGGCTTGCCGGGCTTCGCGTCCTTGGCGTCCTTGCCGTCCCGGGCGACGATGCGGTCGCCGACCGCCTTCTCCAGGGCACCCCAGTTGCCGTCGAGCGCCGAGACCAGCTCGCCGTTCAGCGGCACCGGCCAGTTGGGCTTCTCCCAGGAGGCGCCGGCGGCGTTCTTCTCGACCAGGGTCTCGTCCTCGCCGAGCCCCTTGAAGAAGGTCTGCCACTCCGGATCCACCGAGGACGGGTTGCGGGCGTAGGCCGCCTGCAATTCCTCGATGTAGGCGGCGTTGGCGCCGTAGAGGAACGAGGTTTCGAGGAGCGCTTCGTTCACGTCTTGGCGTGCCATGGTGCGTCCATCCTGTCGCGCGGGCAGGCTCCCCTGCCCTTCGGGCTCCCCGTCAGCGCGGCGGATCGCCCTCAAACCGAAACGGGGCGGGTGACCGCCCCGCTGAAATCGTCTGCACGCCCGATATGGGCGTTGCGGCCCTGCGATGGCCGCAACGCAGGCGCGCTTGCCCTCAGCCCTTCAGGACCTCGACGAGCGTCGAGCCCAGCCGGGCCGGCGACGGCGACACGCGGATGCCCGCGGCCTCCATGGCGGCGATCTTGTCCTCGGCGCCGCCCTTGCCGCCCGAGATGATCGCGCCGGCATGGCCCATGCGGCGGCCCGGAGGCGCCGTGCGGCCGGCGATGAAGCCAACCATCGGCTTCTTGCGCCCGCGCTTGGCCTCGTCCTTCAGGAACTGCGCAGCCTCCTCCTCGGCCGAGCCGCCGATCTCGCCGATCATCACGATCGACTCGGTCTTCGGATCGGCGAGGAACAGCTCCAGCACGTCGATGAATTCGGTGCCCTTCACCGGATCACCGCCGATGCCCACCGCGGTGGTCTGGCCGAGGCCGGCATTGGAGGTCTGGAACACCGCCTCGTAGGTCAGCGTGCCGGAGCGCGAGACGATACCGACCGAGCCTTGCCGGAAGATGTTGGCCGGCATGATGCCGATCTTCGATTCGCCCGCCGTGACGATGCCCGGGCAGTTCGGCCCGACCAGACGCGACTTCGAGCCAGTGAGCGCCCGCTTCACCTTGACCATGTCGAGCACCGGAATGCCCTCGGTGATGCAGACGATCAGCGGGATCTCGGCGGCGATCGCTTCGCAGATCGCGTCGGCGGCGCCGGGCGGGGGCACGTAGACCACCGAGGCGTCGGCGCCCGTGGCCTCGCGGGCCTCGGCCACCGTGTCGAACACCGGCAGGCCGAGATGCGTCGAGCCGCCCTTACCGGGGCTCGTGCCGCCGACCATCTTGGTGCCGTAGGCGATGGCCTGCTCGGAGTGGAAGGTCCCGTTCTTGCCGGTGAAACCCTGGCAGATGACCTTGGTGTTGGCGTCGATCATCACCGACATGATCAGGCTCCCTTCACGGCGGCGACGATCTTCTGGGCGGCGTCGTCGAGGTCGTCCGCCGGGATCACGTTGAGACCGGAATTCCGGATGATCGCCTTCCCCTCCTCGACGTTCGTGCCCTCGAGGCGCACAACCAGCGGCACCTGCAGGCCCACCGCCTTCACGGCCGCGATGACGCCGTTGGCGATCACGTCGCACTTCATGATCCCGCCGAAGATGTTGACGAGGATCCCCTTCACGTTCGGATCGGCGGTGATGATCTTGAACGCCGCCGTGACCTTCTCCTCCGAGGCGCCGCCGCCGACATCGAGGAAGTTCGCCGGCTCCTCGCCGTAGAGCTTGATGATGTCGAGGGTCGCCATGGCGAGGCCGGCGCCGTTGACCATGCAGCCGATCGTGCCGTCGAGCGCGATGTAGGCGAGGTCGTACTTGGACGCCTCGATCTCCTTGGCGTCCTCCTCGGTCTCGTCGCGGAGCGCCACGATGTCCGGGTGCCGGTAGAGGGCGTTCGAATCGAAGGCCATCTTGGCGTCGAGGCACTTGAGATGCCCGTCCGCGGTGAGCACCAGCGGGTTGATCTCGAGGAGGCTCATGTCCTTGGCGACGAAGGCCGCGTAGAGCTTCTCGGTGAGCGCGCCGGCTTCCTTGGCCTGGGCGCCGGACAGCCCGAGCGCCTTGGCGACGGCGCGGCCGTGATGGGGCATGACGCCCGTGGCCGGATCGACCGCGATCGTGTGGATCTTCTCGGGCGTGTCGTGGGCCACCGCCTCGATGTCCATCCCGCCCTCGGTGGAGACCACGAAGGCGACGCCGCCCGTGGCGCGGTCCACCAGCATCGAGAGGTAGAATTCCTCGGCGATCTGCGCGCCTTCCTCGATGTAAAGGCGGTTGACCTGCTTGCCGGCCGGGCCGGTCTGGATCGTCACCAGCGTCTGGCCGAGCATCTCGCCCGCATACTGCTTCACCTCGTCGATCGACTTGGTGACGCGCACGCCGCCCTTAGCGCCCTCGGGTGCACCCTTGAAGGTGCCCTTGCCGCGGCCGCCCGCGTGGATCTGGCTCTTCACGACCCAGACCGGGCCGCCGAGCTCCTTGGCGGCGGCCTCAGCCTCCGACGGGTTGAAGATGGCCACGCCGCGGGAGACGGGCAGGCCGAACTCCTTCAGCACGGCCTTGGCCTGGTATTCGTGGATGTTCATCGGAGCCTCGTAGGGAGGAGCGAATAGGTGGCAACGAACAGCGCGGAGCGACTGGGATTCGAATCCCCGAACGCTTCGCGCGGCCCGGTATCCGCTTACCGGTCAGGCGAGGTTGCTGTCGACGCCCTTGCAGGCCTCGATCAGGCCCGCCACCGAGGCGACCGACTTGTCGAACATCGTCTTCTCGGCCGCGTCGAAGGTCACCTCGAGCACGCGCTCCACGCCGTTCGCGCCGATCACGATCGGCACGCCGATGAACATGCCGGAGACGCCGTACTGGCCGTCGAGATAGGCGGCGCAGGGCAGGACCCGCTTCTTGTCGCGCAGATAGCTCTCGGCCATGGCGATGGCGGAGGCGGCGGGCGCGTAGAAGGCCGAGCCGGTCTTAAGCAGGTTGACGATCTCGCCGCCGCCCTTGCGGGTGCGCTCGACCATGGCGTCGAGCTTCTCCTGGGTGGTCCAGCCGAGCTTGACGAGGTCGGTCAGCGGCACGCCCGCCACCGTCGAGTAGCGGGTCAGCGGCACCATGTCGTCGCCGTGGCCGCCGAGGACGAAGGCGGTGACGTCCTCGACCGAGACCTTGAACTCCTCGGCCAGGAAGTGGCGGAAGCGGGCCGAGTCGAGAACGCCGGCCATGCCGACGATCTTGTTGGTGGGCAGACCGGAGAACTTCTGGAGCGCCCAGACCATCGCGTCGAGCGGGTTGGTGATGCAGATCACGAAGGCGTCCGGCGCGTGGGTCTTGATGCCCTCGCCCACCGCCTGCATCACCTTGAGATTGATGCCGATCAGGTCGTCGCGGCTCATGCCGGGCTTGCGCGGCACGCCCGCGGTGACGATCACGACGTCGGCCCCCTTGATGGCGGCGTAGTCGCTCGCGCCCGCGTAGGTCGCGTCGAAGCCCTCCACCGGGGCGGCCTCGGCGATGTCGAGTGCCTTGCCCTGCGGCACGCCGTCGACGATGTCGAACAGCACCACGTCCCCGAGATCCTTGAGGCCAGCGAGAAGTGCCAGGGTGCCGCCGATCTGGCCGGCACCGATGAGCGCGATCTTGTTGCGAGCCATGTCGGATTCGTCTCCGCTGCGTTCGACTTCGGTGATGCGGTGCGCGAGGCCGGCCGTGCTCGGCCGCCAGGGTCCGAGACCGGATTCGTCACTCTGAAATCTGCGCGGCTGTGTGGCCGAAAAGCACCGTGGCTTCAACCCGATGCAGGGTGCGCGGCCGGCGCGTCCGAGGCATCCGGCGGCCTCTCAACGAGGCGAGGGGTGTGCCGAAACGTCAACGTCGCGAAGGTTTTAGGTGCAGTGCACCCGGCTCCGCAGGCGCTCCGAAGTCTCGATGACAGATTCTGAAACCTGTCATTTCGGTCGGGGGCGGCGCTCGGATCGGCCCGCAGCGCGGAAACGACAAGGGCCCGGACAGGGGAGTCCGGGCCCGGCGATCGGCGTTCGCGAAAGCGGTGGATCAGAGGATGCCGGAGCGGAGCACCCGCTGGATCGCGTGGATGACGGCTCCGAAACGGGCCTCGATCAGGTCGCGGGGCACTTCGGCATCGTGCTGGATCGCCAGGGGATGCGTGAAGCGGTAGCTCGCGTCGAAGATGTAGGCGATCGCCCGCTCCCGATCGCGAGCCGAGAAGATCCCGGACGTGATCCCCTCTTCGACCACCCGCTCCACGAGACTGCGCAGGCGGACGCGATGCCGCCGGGCGATCGGCCGGGCCGACACGGTGGCGTCGAGATGGACCGCGAACAGGTTCGGTTCGTCGAACAGGGCGTCCCGCTGGACCGTCGCGAGGGCTGTCAGCAGGCGCTCGATCTTGTCGTCGGCGGGATCGGGCGCGTCGGCGATGCCGGCGAGCCGGGCTTCGACCTCGCGCAGCCAGCGCCCCGCCACCGCGTCGAGGAGCGCGTCCTTCGACGGGAAGTAACGGTACACGTTGGCGTGCGTCATGCCGGCCTCAGCGGCAACGGCCACAACCGTCACGCGCTTGGGGCCGAGCCGCGACAGATGCTCGGTGGCGATGCCGAGCAGCCGGACGTCGGCCGCAACCGGCGCCCGCGGGCGCGCAGGACTGGCCGCGTCACCATTTTCGCGGAGTGCGTCGGCGACGGAAATCTTGGGCTTGGCGCTGAGCGCCTCCTCCTTGGACCCGTCGGACTCTGGCTTGAGGAAAGGCAGCGGCAGGCGGGAAGTGGACAGGTGGTAGGGCGAGACGGACCCCCATCATACCGGCTGAAGCGTCCCGGCGCTTCGCGTTGACGTTACGGCTTCCCCCCGGGAGCCCGGTTACCTGAGCGGATTAGGACCGCTTAAACATCCCTATGTGTCAGTTTGCCTTGAGAAGGCAACAAATTTTTCTCGTTATCACCTGCGTTAAAAGCGGTTCTTCCACGCTCGCAAGGCGACGAACACCGCCTCGGGATCGCTTTCCGGCGGTAGGTCGACGGACCGGGCCAGGGCCGGCTGTCCACTGCGCAGGAACGGGTTGGTCGCCCGTTCCGCGCCCATGGTCGAGGGGATCAGGAAGCGGCCTTCCGCCTTGGCGCGCTCGGCCTCGGCGAAGCGCGCCTTCAGGTCCGGATTGTCCGGATCGGCCGCCAGGGCGAAGCGTGCGTTGGAGAGTACGTAGTCGTGGCCGCTGAACACCTGCGTCGCGTCGGGCAGATCGTCGAAGCGCCGCAGGGAGCGGTACAGGGTCTCGGGCGGGCTCTCCATCACCCGACCGCAGCCGAGGGTGAACAGGGTGTCCCCGGCGCAGACGAGGCCGGCCTCGGCGAACCAGTAGGTCACATGGTCGGCGCAGTGGCCCGGCGTCTCCCAGACCTGGGCTTCCAGGCGGCCGATCGCGACGGTGTCGCCCTCTCGCACCGTCACGTCCACCTGCGGAACCGCGTCCCCGGCCTTGGCGGGGGCGACCACCCGGGCCCCGGTCGCCTGCTTCACCGCCGGGATGCCCTCGACATGGTCGCCGTGCCGGTGCGTGACGAGGATGTCGGTCAAGCGCCAGCCGGTCTCGTCGAGGGCCTTCAGGACCGGCCCGGCCTCTGGGACGTCGATCGCCGCGCAGGCGCCGGTCGCCGGATCGCGGATGAGCACGCCGATATTGTCGCTGCGGCAGAGGAAGGTGCGAATCTCGGTCTCGGCGGCCATCGGACGGGGTCTCCCAGGAACGCGAAGGGGCGCGAAATCTGTTGCCGTGAACAGGTGATGGTCCCGCCGGGTTCCTCCGACGCTTGCCGCGCGGCGCGCGGCTCACCATTGAGTACAACGACCGTTCCGATCGCGATCTTCTGTTCCCATGCGTCTCGACGTCAACGGCTTGCGGGCCTTCTACGCCAGCCCTCTGGGCCGCACGACGCATCGTGTGGTCGGCCGCGCGCTCCACGATTTCCTCGGCTCGGTCTCGGGGCTGCGCGTCCTCGGGATCGGCTACGCGACGCCCTATCTCGGGCCGGTCCACTATATCGCCGAGCGCACGCTCGCCTTCATGCCGGCCACGCAGGGCGTGGTGAACTGGCCGAGCACCGGGCGTTCCTGCGCGGCTTTGGCCGATCCCACCATGATGCCGCTGCCCGAGGCCGCCATCGACCGGGTCATCCTGGTCCACGCCCTCGAATCGGTGGAGAGCCCGACAGAGCTGCTGCAGGAGGTCTGGCGGACCCTCACCCCGGGCGGCCGCATGATCCTGGTGGTGCCCAACCGCCGGGGCGTCTGGGCGCGCCGGGAGGCGACGCCCTTCGGTCACGGCCAGCCCTACAGCCGCTCGCAGCTCGGACGGCTGATGCGGGATACGCTGTTCTCGCCGGTGAGCTGGGCCGAGACCCTGTACATGCCGCCGGCACGCTCGCGCCTGATGCTGCGCACCGGACCCGCCTGGGAGTGGCTCGGCACCAGCCTGTCCCTGCCCTTCGCGGGCCTGCACGTGGTCGACGCGACGAAGCAGCTGTACCGGCCCGTCGCCGTGCAGCAGGTGCGGCGCGCCCGCCGTCTCGCGCCGGCCCGTGTGCTGGTGCCGGCCCCCTCCCCGGGCTGATCCGGATGCGCGATCCCCATCCACGGCGGTCGATGGTCCAGGACAGCGTGCGATCCGGTTGGACCCGATGAGCCTCGACCTCACCACCCAGCAGTTCCTGCTCGCCCTGTCGGCCCTGTTCTCGATCGTGAACCCGATTGGGGGTGCGTTCATCTTCGCGCAGGTGACGAGCGCCTTCAGCCACGCCGAGCGCGTGCTGCTGTCGCGGCGGATCGGCGGTTACGCCGCCCTGGTGATGCTCGGCGCCCTCTGGGCGGGCACGCCGATCCTCAATTTCTTCGGCGTGACGCTGGGGGCGCTGCGCATCGCCGGCGGCCTCGTGGTCATGTCGTCGGCCTGGACGCAGCTGAACCGGCCGGAGGCGCGGGAGGCGCGCAAGCAGGCCGAGGCCTCGGGCTCGGCGGGCCGCGGCGCCGTCTCGACAGAGCCGCAGGGCGATCCGGCACCGGGCCCCCTCTCCGACATCGCCTTCTTCCCCCTGACGCTGCCGTTCACCACGGGACCGGGGACGATCGCGGTTGCCATCACCCTGGGGGCGAACCGGCCGACGGCCTATGCGGAGCGGTTCAGCTTCTACATCGGCGTCACGCTGGCAGCCCTCGCGGTCGCCGCCACGGTCGCCGTGCTCTACGCCTCCGCCGACCGGGTGGTGGCGTTCATAGGCCCGGCCCGCGCCCGGGTGATGGGCCGCCTCTTCGCCTTCCTGCTGCTGTGCGTTGGCACGCAGATCCTGGTGAACGGCCTCCTGGACGTGTTCGCCCCCCTCGCTGCGGCCCGCTGACGTCCGCGCGCGCACCCGTCATTCGCGAAGTGCTGAGGGCCGCCCCGGATCGGATCGTTTCGACGGGCCTTTCCCGTCACATGCCGGATATGCGGAGGGGCTCGCTATCCGTCCGGACGAATCTGCCGAATTGAGGATTATGTCTGCCGTATATCGATGAGTATAAGAAAATTACTCATTTAATCGACGATTAGTGCGTTGTGATCAAATATAAAAGTTTTTTAATGATCGCACGTTAGACGGAGATTTAAGAGTAAAACTGATAAGACCTGGCTTGCGTTGTTTCCTGTGGCGCGCCAGATCTTTCCAGAACTCGGCTGCGGCGAAGCGAAAGCTTCCGGGTCCAACCGTCGAAGAAAGAGATCCAGGAACGGAGTGCCTACCGTGGCGACGGACGCCAATCCGAGACGCCTATCGCCGGGGGGACGCGAAGGGACGGCGCACGCGACCGCGCTCGGCCCAGGCCAGCGTCACCGGTGGGGCTCCCCGCCCCCGTCGGCACCGGCATGATCGGATCCTTCCCTCACGAAGGCCCGAGAGCCCTTTGCGCGATCGCGCCGTCGGGAGCCCGCACCGCGTCCCCGGAGCGCCCGTGCGGGCTGGTCCCGTGACCCCCGAATGCCCGCAGACCCGGTGCCGCGCGTGCCGAGGCCGTCCTGCATGAATCAGCAAGGAGACAGCGCATGACCGACACGTCCCAGAGTAAAGTTCCGGCCTGGTACAGCCCGGACGAGATCCAGGACATCCAGCGCGATCTTCTGGGCTCTGCCGCGAAGGTTCTCGTCCTCTGCCTCGGCGGCAAGGGCGGCGTCGGCAAGACCACCATCGCCCTTCAGGTGGCCGATCTCTGTGCGGAGGCGGGTCCGGTGCTGGCGATCGACACCGATCCGGCCAACCGGCATTTCCACACCGCGCTCATGCAGGAGACCAACCCCGGCAGCGACAATTTCGTGGCGCGCAGGTCCGGAATCACCGGCTTCCGGCAGCGCCTGCGTGCCGAAGACAGCACGGGGCGCGTCGACCCGACCCTGTGCCAAGACCTGATCGAACGGGTCATCGAGACCCCCGAACGCTTCATCGTGGTCGACTTCCCGGCCGGCGATACCGAGACGACGCGCCGCTGTGCCGAGATCATCGTGGAGAGCTGCCGGGAGGCGAATATCCGCCTCGCTGTGGTCGTCGCGGCCGGCGCGGTCGATCCCACCGCCCTGGAGGTCCTCAGGGAACTCCGGCCCATGCTGATCGAGTGCGATCGGGCGATCCTGGCCAAGAACACCGCCCAGGCGACGAATTTCGATTATCTCGAATCGTCCGATCTCGTGCGCTCCCTGCGCAAGCAGTCGAACTTCCGCGTCATCGAGGTGGAGCGGATCGGCGAGCGGCTGATCGAGGCCCTGCGGGTCCAGCACATGACCTGGCAGGCCCTGGCGAACAGCGCGCCGATGCGCCTTCGGGTCGAGGGCCGCCGCCTGCGGCGCAACTTCCACACGGCGTGGCGGGATGCCCTTCGGCCGTGACCAACCTCGAGCGGTTCTACCGGTCGGTCCATGGCCGCGATCTGCAGCCCTGGGAGCGCCAGCTCGCCGTGCGGATCGCGGCCGCCCTCAACACCACGACGGACGACGACTTCGTCGTCCACCTGCTGCTCGTGTACATGTCCACCAACGCCATCACCAACATGTACAACGAGCTGGTGGCGGCGCGGAATCGTCTGGCCGAAGACAACCAGGATCTGATCCGGGCGCTGACGGGCGACCTGCGCCGCAACAGATTGATGAGCTACGTGCTGCTCGGTGTGGCAGCCCTCGGCGTCCTCGTGAGCGCCGGGATCCTCGGCACCGTCCTCAGCCTGTCGCACGGGTCCGCGGCCAGCGCGACGCGGATCGCCGCCGCGCTGGAGGTCTGCGGGCAGCGCGGCGCCGCCGACACACCGCGCGGGTTCGGGATCGGCCGCTGATCCAGACGCATCCGGATTCCACTGCGGCGCCCGGTGCTGCGCCGGCAGCCAGGATTGCGTAAGCCTATTCGAGCCGGACAGACACGCTGTCGCTGGCGCCGGTCGCATCCAGGACCGAGATCCGGGCGAAGCCTGCGCCCCCCGGCACCCATTCTGCCCGCCGTCGCGGCGTCTGAATGACCGGCTGACCATCGACCAGCCAGGTGAGCGGTGGCACCCCGCCCAGGGCCTTCAAGGCGAGGCCCGGACCGCCATCCGCCGCGCCGTGGGCGTCCGCGTCGAGGCCGAGATCGATCCGCGCCCCGTCCGGCGGATACGCGATCCGCAGCGCCGGGCCCGCCGTCTCGGCCGCCTCGCGGCGCAGGTGCTGCAGCGGCGGCGGCAGGCGCCCCGTCCCAACGACCAGCGCATCCCGCGGCTGCGGGACCGGCTCGGGCTCGATCCCGAGGCGCGCGAAGGCGTCGAACAGGAGCGGCGCCGCGACCGTCCGGCCCACGAGCCCCGGCACCGCGGCGCCGTCCGGCCGACCGGCCCAGACGACGACCGTGACGTGACGGTCGAAGCCCGCCGCCCAGGCGTCGCGGTACCCGTAGGAGGTGCCGGTCTTGTAGGCGATGCGATTGGGCAGGGCGTTCTCCGGCGGCGGTGTCCCGCGCAGGATGTCGGCGACGTACCAGGCGGCCACGGGCTCCGCGACGCGGTGCCGGGATTCGGCCGCGACCCCGTCGGCGCGGCGCAGCAGGTCTGGAACCGCGCCGCCGCGGGCGAGCCCGGCATAGAGACGGGCGAGATCGGTGAGCGTGATTCCGAGCCCGCCCAGTGCGACCGGCAACCCCGGCGCGGCCTCTCGGGGGAGCTGAATCCCGGCCCCGGCGGCGCGCAGCCGGGCGATGAAGCGGGCGGGCCCCACCGCGTCCATCAATTCGACCGCCGGCACGTTGAGCGAAAGCTGCAGGGCCCGGCGGGCCGTCACCGTGCCCTGGAAGGTCAGGTCGAAATTCTCCGGGGCGTAGCTTGCCGAGAAGCGGGCGGGCCGGTCTTCCAGCAGCGTCTCGGGATGCGCGAGGCCGTCCGCGAAGGCCATGGCGTAGACGAACGGCTTCAGCGCCGAGCCGGGGGAGCGCACCGCCAGGGTCATATCGATGGCGCCGCGCCGGGACGGGTCGAGGTAGCCGGCGCTGCCCACCTGGGCGAGCACCCGCCCGTCACGATTGTCGAGGACGAGGATCGCGGCCGAGAGGTCCGGCCCGGCGGCGGCTGCGCGCTCGGCCGCCAGCGCTTCCAGTCTCTCCTGCAGGCGGCCGTCGATGGCAAGGCGGATCGTTGCAGCCTCCGGGTCGGCCGCGACCGCCTCCTCGGCGGCATGCGCCGCGAGCATCGGGAACGGCCGGCGCGCCGTCGGCACCGGCTCGGCCCGGGCGGCCTCGGCCTCGGCCGCGGTGAGGATGCCGCGGGCCTGCGCGACGGCTAGGACCCGATCGCGGGCGGCGCGGGCGCGGTCCGCGAACCGGTCCGGGCGGCGGGTCTCGGGCGATTGCGGCAGGGCGACGAGGAGAGCCGCCTGCGCCGCGGTCAGCCGCACCGGCTCCCGCCCGAAATACGCGATGCTCGCCGCCCGGACGCCCTCCAGCGGACCGCCATAGGGGGCCAGCGCCAGATAGAGATCGAGGAGCCCGGACTTCCCGAGACGTCGCTCCAGCGCGACCGCGCGCACCATCTGGCGGAGCTTGGCCGCGAGGGAGCGCTCCCGCCGCGGCTCGACCAGGCGGGCCACCTGCATCGACAGGGTCGAGGCACCCGAGACGATGTGGCCCCGGACCAGCCACTGGAGGGCGGCGCGCAACACCGCGGCCGGATCGATGCCGGGATGATCGGCGAAACGGTGATCTTCGAAAGCGAGCAGCATGGCCCGATAGCGTGGATCGACCGTCTCCGCGGTGACCGGCAGGCGCCAGCGCCCGTCCGCCGTCGCGAAAGGGCGCAGCAGCGTGCCGGCCCGGTCCAGCACCACCGTCGAGCGCGCCTCTGCGGGGCTGAGGTCGAGGGGGGGAAGCGCGTCGGCGAAACGCCAGAGCGCGCCGACGCCGGCCGCCAGGAGGCTCAGACCGAGCGCGGCGGCTCCGAAAGCCAGCCGCGAACCGATGCGCCGCGCCCGCGGGGGCGCCGGCCTGCTCGGATCGGACCCGTCGTGCGGCACGCATCCCCCCGGTTCCGGCTCCGACGGCGCAGGATTTACCGTTCCGGCGCGGCCGACAAGTCCCCCGGCGATCCCGGGCGCCGACCGCGCGCGACCGTCCGGTCCGGGTGAGGCCCGACCCTACGCCGTGCCGACCACGCGCAGGTCTTCGAGGACGGGGCGATCCGGGCGGTTCATCCGCACCGGGAAGGGCACGACGTTGGAGGGCATCGGGGCCGCCACCGGCCCGGAGGGCGGCGGCGCCGCCTTGCCGGGCTTCGTCCAGCGCCCGATCCGCTTGAAATAGGTCCGCCTCGCCAGCCAAGCGGGAATAGGCCTGCCCTTCTGCATGATCTGCCCCTCGTCGAACCGACCCGCGTCCCCCTCAGACACGCAACCCGTACGCGCCGAGCGTCTCGAATCGCGGCTGTATGCGCGATACCATCGGATCCCGGGGCACCCCGCATCCCCCGTTTGGGTGACGCGGGGCGTGAGGGCCTCCGGTCAGGCGGCCGCCGTCTCTTTCGCGCGCTCCAGGGCCAGCTTGGTGACGGCCACTTGATCGATCTTGCCGGTGCCGAGCATCGGGATCGCCTCCAGCACCACGACCTCGGCCGGGATCGCCACGTCCGAGGCGCCACGGCTCTTGGCGAAGCTCTGATAGGCCGCCCGGGTGGCGCCCGTCTCCTGCGTGAATAGGACCAGCCGCTCGCCCTTGCGCGGGTCCGGCAGCGCCGCCACGGCGCTCGGACGATCGGGCCAGAGTTCGGCGGCCAACGCCTCGACGCCGGCGAGCGAGACCATCTCCCCCGCGACCTTGGCGAAGCGCTTCGCCCGGCCCTTGATCGTCACGAAGCCCATCGGGTCGATCGCCACGATGTCACCGGTGTCGTGCCAGCCCCCCGGCGGCGGCTCCAGGACGCCCGGCTTCTCGGCGCGCAGATAGCCCAGCATGATGTTGGGGCCGCGTAGCGACAGGCGGCCGCCCTCGTCGATCCCCGGCACCGGGTCCAGGCGGGTCTCGATACCGGGCAGGATCCGCCCGACCGTGCCGAAGCGGTTGAACATCGGGGTGTTGAGCGCCACGACCGGTCCGCATTCGGTGACGCCGTAGCCCTCCAGGATGCGCAGCCCGAACTTCTCGGCATAGGTCCTCCGGGTCGTCTCCTTCACGGCCTCGGCGCCGGCGACGACGTAGCGCAGCGAGCGCAGGTCGTAGGAATGGGCGGCCCGGGCATAGCCCGTGAGGAACGTGTCGGTCCCGAACAGAACGGTGCTGTTCGAGCCGTAGATCAGCTCCGGGACGATCCGGTAGTGCAGCGGCGACGGGTAGAGATAGACCGGCACGCCCGAGACCAAGGGCAGGATCAGCCCGGCCGTCAGGCCGAAGGCGTGGAACACGGGCAGGACGTTGAACACCTTGTCCATCGGCCCGAAATCGATCCGGGCCGCCACCTGCGCCACGTTGGCGAGCATGCAGCGGTTGGCGAGCACCACACCCTTCGGCGTGCCCTCGCTGCCCGAGGTGAACAGCACCGCTCCCGGATCCTCGCCGCGGCGGGCCACGAGGGGGCGCCGGGGCGCGAGAAAGCCCCGGATCTTGTCCCCGGTGGTGATGCCGGCCCGCACGTCTTCCAGGTAGACGAGCTCCACCGAGTCGCGGATCGCCTCCACGAGCGGTCCGAGCCGCCCCTTCTCGATGAAGGCCCGGGAGGTGAGGATCCGGCTCACCTCGGCCGCCCGGCAGGCGGAGAGGACGTTGGCGGGGCCGGCCGAGAAATTGATCATCGCCGGGACCCGGCCCGCGGAAGCCAGCGCGAAGAGCGTCACGGCGGCGCCGTTGGCGTTCGGCAGCATGACGCCGATCCGCCCGCCGAGGGGCGCGAGGGGCATCAGCTTGCGGCCGAGGATGTTGGCGCCCATCACGAGCCGGCCGTAACTGAGCTTTCCGCCGACCGGGTCCTCCAGGGCGTTGCGGCGCCAGCCGTGAAGCTCGCCCGCCTCGATCAAAGCCGCCATCAATCCGCGGTCGATGTCGGTGGTGCGGAAGACGAGGTCCGACATGATGCCGTAGAGGGCCGCACCGGCCGCCTGCCGCCGCGCCTTGCCCTTGAGGGCCGGGTCCACCGTCAGGCGCACCGGCGGCATCACCGTCACGACGACTTTGGGCCACCAGCGGCGGCTGACCTGCCGGCGGGAGAGGCGCGAGAAGGCGGTGCGCTCCAGCCCGTCGATCTTCACGGGGACCACCATCGCGTCGGACTTGTCGGCGATGAGCCCGGCGCCGTCATAGACCTTCATCAGGCTGCCGGTGACGGTGAGCCGACCTTCGGGGAAGATGATCAGGGTCTCGCCGCCCTTGACCGCATTAATCAGCGTCCGGGTGGCGAGCGGCCGGGTCGGGTCCAGGGGCATCGCCTTGGTGACGCGCAGGAACGGCCGCACCCACCAGCGCTGCGCGATCCCGCTGTCGATGGCGAAGACCGGCTCCTGCTCGAGGAGCGACAGGGCCAGCGGCGCGTCGAGGAACGAGACGTGGTTGAGCGCCACGATGGCGTTCGGCCCGGCCGCAGCGAGGTTGTCGAAGCCCCGGACTTCCAGGCGATAGAAGGCCCGGAACAGGATCGACAGGGCGTCGCGGAACGGGCTGGTCGGCAGGGTCGCGAACACGATCGCGCCGACGAGGACGTTCAGCACCGCGACCACGGCGAGAAGGCTCGCGATCGACAGGCCCGCGCCCTGCAGGCCCGCGAGCGCCAGGGTGCCGGCCACCATGAAGGCCGCCGTCATGACGTTGACCGCGCCGATGATTCGCGCCCGCATCGCCTTCTCGGCCCAGGCCTGCACGGCCGCGAAGGACGGGACGATGTAGAGGCCGCCCGAGACCGCGAGTCCGAGGAAGTCGATCCCGGCGCGCAGGCCGTGGCCGGTCTGCAGGAACGCGAGGGGCCCGATCGGCTCCGCGGGGGGCGCCGGGAGATGGCCGACCGTCCAGGCGAGATCGAGGCCGAACAGCCCCATCAGAACCGCGCCCACCGGCGTCGGCAGCAGCACGATCCGGCCGCTGGCGAGCCACGAGGCGAGGCCGGAGCCCAATGCGATGCCGATGGAGAAGAGCGCCAGGAGCAGCGTGATCACCGTCTCGGTGCCGTTGAAGGCGCCGCGGACCAGGACGGGCAGCAGCGACAGCACCACCACGCCGACGAGCCAGAACCAGCTCACGGTGAGCGAGCCGCGCCACAGGCGCGTGTCGGCCCAGAGGTCGCGCAGCAGCGCGTAGGTGGAGCGGGCGACGTTCGGGTCGACGCGCAGGTCCGGTGCCCCCTCCCCGGTCGCCGGGATCATCCGGGCCGAGAGCCAGCACAGGACGGCGAAGCCCATCACCAGGGCGCCGAACACGATTCCGGACCCGCCCATCGCCGAGGCCGCGCCCGCCGCGATCGTCCCCAGCAGAATCGCCAGGAAGGTCGCCGCCTCCACCAGGGCGTTGCCGGCGGGCAGCTCCTCGCGCCGGAGATGGTCCGGTAGGATCCCGTACTTGATCGGGCCGAACAGGGCCGCGATCGTCCCGAACAGGCCGAGCGCGACGAACAGGATCGGCACGGAATGCAGCAGGAAGCCGAGCACGGCGGCGCCGGCCGCGAAGATCTCGGCGAACTTGAGCCGCCGGGCCATCAGGGCCTTGTCGTACCGGTCGGCCCACTGGCCGCCGAGTCCTGACAGGATGAAAAACGGCCCGATGAAGACGGCGCTCGCCAGGGTCACCAGGACGCCGGCATGGGAATCCGCCTGGCCGCCGATGCCGAACAGGATCAGGAAGGCCAGCGCGTTCTTGAGAAAATTGTCGTTGAACGCCGAGAAGAACTGGCACCAGAACAGCGGCGCGAACCGCCGCGCAGTCATCAGGGTACGGAACATGGCATTCTCTCGGTTCCGACCCTGACTGGCCTACGAGAGACGGTCAGGTCAAATCGGACCGATGCGAACGCACAGGGATCACGGCCGTCGCGGTGTCGGACCGTGTGAACCGGCACCGCCCGTGGCGGATCGGCCGGCAGGCCGCGTCAGGTCTTCGGGGCCAGGCGCTCCTTCCGCCCGACGTGCCGGGCGATGAGGGCGTGCAGCGAGGCGCCGAGGTCGTAGGACCAGTACATGTGGGCCGCGAGCGTCGTGATCACGAAGAGCGCGGCCCCGGCCGCACAGGCCGGCAGCAGCAGCAGGAACGTCAGCACCATCCCGACGGCGGTCCGCTCGGCCAGAGAGGCCTGCGGCCAGGGATCGATCGGCAGGGAGAAGCGTCGTCCGGTGCGCATGGCTGCGACCCTCGATGGTTCGGCATGACGCGGTACAGGCAGTCAACAGCTGTGGCCGTCGGACGTTGCGTCGCCGGAACGGAATTCGGCCGCCCCGTGACGATGCGGCCCGGTCCGACGACGCAACCGAGGGCGCCGATCCGTGTTGCCGGTTCGATCAGTCGACGGTGAGGTGGGTATGGCACGGGTTGCGGTCGTCACTGGGGGCACGGCCGGGATCGGGCTCGCCACGGCCCATGAATTCGCTGCGCGCGGCTGGTCGGTGGCAGTGATCGCACGGGATCCGGGTCGTCTCGCCGCGGTGGAGCAGGCGCTGGCCGCCTACGGCCAGCCGGTCCTGGCGATCGGGGCCGACGTGGCCGATTCGCAGGCCGTGGACGGGGCCGCGGAACGGGTGGAGCGCGAACTCGGCCCGATCCGCGCCTGGGTCAATAACGCCATGTCGACCGTAGTGAGTCCGGCCGATCGGATCACGCCGGACGAATACCGGCGGGTCACCGAGACGACCTATCTCAGCCAGGTCTACGGGACGCTCGCCGCCTTGCGCTACATGAAGCGACGCGATCGCGGCGCGATCATCCAGGTCTCGTCCGGTCTGGCGATCCGGGCGGCGCCGCTGCAGGCGCCCTATTGCGCGGCGAAGTTCGCGGTGTCGGGCTTCACCGACGCCCTGCGCTGCGAGCTGCTGCACGACCGGGTCAATGTCAGCCTCAGCGTGATCTACCTGCCGGCGGTCAACACGCCCCAGTTCAACTGGGCGCGCAACCGCACCGGGCACCGCCAATTCGCGCCGGATCCGGTCTTCGACCCGCGGCTCTGCGCCGAGGCGATCCTGTACGCGGTCGAGCATCCGCGCCGGGAGGTCTGGGTCGGGCGCTCGTCGATGATGATGGCCGCAGCGCAGGCGCTGGCGCCGGCGCTCGCCGACCGCAAGGCTGCATCCATGTGGTCGGCGCAGCTCTCCGACGAGACCATCCCCGCCATGGCGGGCAACCTCTACGAGCCCGTGCCCGGTTCCGTCGGGATCGACGGCCGATTCTCCGACAGGACCAAGGCGAGCCGGACCGAGTTCGCCACGAGCCGCACCCGCGATCTCCTGGTCGCCGGCCTCGCCGGGCTGGCGCTGGTCGGGCTCGCCGGCACCGTCCATGCCGCCCGATCGGCGCGCCGGCTGCCTCAGAGGACCTGACGGCTGCGTCCGAGCGCGCCGCCTGTTACACGATCCGCCTCGAGGAAGGTCCACCACGATGCCCGGCTACCTGCCCTTCGCGGGCGCCCTGAAGCTGCCCGCCTATACCTGCGACAATTGCGGCTTCTGGCAGCGGCACTTCGAGACGCCGGCCGCCTGCCCGATGTGCCTCGACGCCCGCCACGTGGTGCCGCAGGACGGCTGGCGCTTCCGCACCGCCCGCGAGGCGCAGGAGGCCTTCCCCTGTCACTGGCAGGAGCTGGAGCCGGGCGTCTGGCGCTTCTGGAACGAGCCGGTCTCCGGCATCGGGCCCTCCGCCTACCTGATCCAGACCGAGCACGGGAATATGGGTTTCGAGGGCTGCCCGGTCTTCAGCGAGGCCGCCCTCGACCAGATCGCCCGGCTCGGCGGCATGGCGGTCCTCTCGGCCTCGCACCCGCATTCCTACGGGGCGCTGCCGCAGCTCCAGGACCGGTTCGACCCGGAGCTGTGCCTGCCGGCGGCCGACCTCACCTGGAGCGCCGCGCTCCAGGTGAGCTGGCCCTACGACGATTTCCTCGAGCCCCTGCCCGGCTTGGAACTGCACCGGACCGCCGGCCATTTCGATGGCCACGCGGTCCTGTACGACCGGTCGCGGAAGATCTGCTTCTGCGGCGATGCGCTGAAATTCGAACTCGACCCAGACGATTTTCGCCGCGCCACCACGATCTCGGCCCACAAGGCCTTCGTCCGCGGGGTACCGCTCACGCCGAGCGAACTGCGCCGCTACCGCGACGTGTTCGAGCGACTCGACTTCGTCCAGACCTGGACGCCGTTCGAGCCCGCACGCAATTGCGGGCGGCCCGAGGTCCTGGCCTTGCTCGACCAGCTGATGAGCGGCCGGTCTCACGCGGCTCCGGTGCCGCTCGACGGGCTCCGGCCTCAGGGCCGGTAGAGCGGATCGTTCTCCAGGCGGATCGGCTGGCCGTGGGGCGTGGCCTCCGCGGCCCGCAGGAAGGCCGCGGTCCGCGCCGCGACGGTCTCGGGTCCGGCCACGCCGCGCTCGGCCAGCAGCGCCTCCAGAGTCGCGAGCCACGCGCCGTAATCGGCCGCCTGCTCCGGCGCGCCCGCCGGGCGGATCTCCCGCCCGAGGCGCGCGGCCCATTCCGACCACGTGAACACTCCGGCTTCCCGCAGGGCGACCACCAGGGCGAAGACCTGCGCCTCCCAGGGCGCCGCGAAGGCGTTCGGCGACGGATCGGTCACGCGGGCTCCAGATAGGGTTCGAAGGCCGCCACCGTGACGATGCCGCCCGGATCGCCGCTCTCGCCCCACAACTCCTGCGCGGTGAAGGCCACCGTGTAGAGCCATGTCGGGTTCTCGCCCGCCCCGTAGGCGTTGGTGTCGGGGAAGACGAAGACACCGTCGACGCGCACGATCCGGCCGTGCCTGCCCCGGACGTAGCGCGGCAGCCGCGTATGGCCGGTTGGGTGATCATTGCGCGCCCGGATCGCGTCGCCCACCGCGAAACGGGCCGCGGTAGCGGCGGTGCGGCTGCTCGGGAAACCGGCCCGGAAGCGCTCTTCCAGTCCCTCGCGGTGCAGGACGCGCGCGACAGGCTCGGCCGGGGCCGCGGACTTGCCGGCCTCGATCTCCGCCTGCGTCGCCAATCCGGTGGCGGTGACCTGCTTCTCCAGGGCCTTCAGCCAGATCTCGTAGTAGCTCGCCGCAAGGTACTCCGCGGGCGGCAAGGATTCCCGATTGGCGCGGCTGCCGTCGAGGTTCCACGCACCCGTGTAGCCCATGGCCATCGCCATCGCGAAGACGCGGCGCTCCCAAGGGGCGTGGAAGACCGGCTCGTCCGGCTCCGGCGTCACCGGCCCGAAGCCGTGGCAGCCGCCGAGATCCTGGGCGCCGTTCATACCGGCATCTCCATGGGCGAGGCCGGTATGCCCTTGGGCAGGCCCGTGCCGATCATGGAATCGCGGGTCACGAGGGCGGCCAGCGACTCCTCGGAAAAGCCCTCCGTCTCGGCAGGCCGCATGGGCAGGACCATGTAGCGGGTCTCGGCCGTCGAGTCCCAGACGGTGATGCGGGTGGTTTCCGGCAGCGTCACCCCGAACTCGGCGAGAACGCCGCGCGGGTCGATCACCGCCCGGGCCCGATAGGGCGGCGCCTTGTACCAGACCGGGGGCAGGCCGAGCACCGGCCACGGGTAGCAGGAGCACAGGGTGCAGACGACGAGGTTGTGCGTCTCCGGCGTGTTCGCGACCACCACCATGTGTTCGCCGCCGCGGCCGCCGATCCCCAGTTCGGCGATGGCCGGCGTGGCGTCGGCCAGGAGCCGCGCCCGGTATGCGGGATCGGTCCAGGCCCGTGCCACGACCCGGGCGCCCGCATGTGGGCCGACCTTGGTCTCGTAGAGTTCGACCAGGGCATCGAGGGCCGCCGGGTCGACATAGCCTTTCTCGGTGAGCAGGGATTCGAGGGCGCGCACCCGGGCCTCCACCGGCGACAAGGCGCTGCCATGGTGATGATCGTGCTGATGATCGTGCTGATGATCGTGGTGATCATGCTCATGATCGGCGTGATCGTGGCTCATCCCGCTCTCCTGGCTGCGCGCAGTGTGCATCCCCCGAGGGGGCGGCGCCAGTCCGGCTGCGCGGATCCGATCCGTCCGTCTTGCCGGGCGCTCTGCCTAAATTCCCTGTCACGTTCGGGAGCGTTTGGCATAGGTTCAGAATTTTACCGCTACCGACGTTAGAGCGATTCCAGTAAATCGGTGTTGGAGGCGGAAAGATTCATGACTGATGCTGCTGCGGACCTGCCCGACGCCGTCGTACGTGCCCGGGATGACAGCTACGCCGCAGCCATCGGCCAGCACCTCGTCCTGCCGATCCGCGAGTATTTCCGGGTCGTCGAGCAGGAGCCGCTGCCGGCGCAGCTCGCCGCCTTGGTCACCCGGTTCGAGGTGGCGATCAAGGCGCATGGCGACACGGTGCCCTTCGACTTCCGCGGCGACATCATCAAGGCCTTGCCGGCTCTGCGCACCTTCGCGCTGTCGCTCGTCGGCGATGTGAGCCGCGCCGACGATCTGGTGCAGGAGACCTTCGTGAAGGCCTGGGCGAACCAGCAGAAGTTCCGGCCGGGCACGAACTTCACCGCTTGGCTGTTCACCATCCTGCGCAACCAGTTCTACACGGACCTGCGCAAGACGCGGCGGGAGGTGGAGGATGTGGACGGGACGCATGCGGGTCAGATGAGCAGCCCCTCCGACCAGGAGGATGCCAGCACCCTCAAGGTCGTCTGGGAACGTCTCGGTGACCTGCCCTCGGCGCAGCGGCAGGCGCTGCTGCTGGTGGGGGCGGAGGGCCACACCTACGAGGAAGCCGCCCTGAAGCTCGGCTGTCAGGTCGGGACCGTCAAGAGCCGGGTGAGCCGGGCCCGGTCGTCGCTGCTCGATACCCTCGGCGTCGTGGTCTCGGGCCAGGCACCGGCTGTCTGAGCCGGCGGCTCGGCGGCATGCCGGTCCGGCTGATTGGTCTTCGGCGCTAAGGCGATCGTAAGCCGTGGCCGCGTAGGCTCCTGGCGATCTCCGCGACGGGCCGCGCGCATGGACGCTTCGTCTCAAGACGGCGCAAGCGCCGCGCACCGGGGGCTGGCGCACCCGGTGGTCATCGCCTTCGGTCTTTGCCTCCTCGGACTCGCTTTCTCCTGGGCCATCTGGCGGCTCGGTCTCGTCACCGAGGATTCCGCCTGGATGAGCGCGTTCCTCTGTGCCGTCGTCTTTCTCAGCTTTCTGTCGGTCTGGTTCAGAGCGCTGATCTGGAACCTGAAGGCGTTCTGGGCGCTCGTCGTCTGGATCTGGACTCTCTTCGCCCGCTGATGCCCGGTGCAGGGCGGCGCGGCGGACGTGTTCCTTTCGCCGCGCCGTCCCGTGAGCCGGTGATGGAGCCGGCGGGACGCGACCGAACGCCCCTCACATCGGCGGCCGGCGCAGGTGCCAGTCGGTCGCCCGCTGGTAGGCCTGTCCGATCCGCAGAGCCGTTGCCTCTTCGTATCCCCGGCAGACGATCTGCAGCGAGAGCGGCAGGCCGGAGCCGGTGAAGCCGTTCGGCAGAGCCAGGGCACAGAGGTCGAGCAGGTTGCCGAAGCGGGTGAAGCGCGACGGCAGGTGCGCCTCGTCGACGGCGGCGAGGGCCACGGCCGCGCTCTCGGTGGTCGGCGTCAGCAGGGCGTCGATCCCCTCGAGGGCGGCAGCGTATTGCTCTTTCATCGCGGCCCGCCGGTGAAGTGTGCCGAGGTACGCCTGGGCCGAGACCGTCGCGCCGGCCAGGATCCGCCCCCGCACGGCGTCGCCGAGTTGCGCGGACGGGTCCTCCGCCAGGCTCCCATTGACGAAGTACGCCTCCGCGTTGGTGATCTCGGTCAGCGCCATGCAGTCGCTGAACCGGAACGGCAGATCGACATCCACGATCTCCGCCCCCTGCCCGGCCAGGAGGTCCAGGGCCGCGTCGTAGGCGGCCAGCATGTCGGGGGCGACCCCGTCCCGTTCCGAGGCCGGCATCCGGCCGAGGCGCAGACCGCGGACGCCGCGGTTGAGCGTGGACCAGGGGGCCTCCGGCTGGATCCCGCGGGTGGTCGGATCGCGGGGATCGGGGCCGGAGATCGCCTCGTAGAGAAGCGCGGCATCCTCCACGGTGCGGGCCAGCGGTCCGGGCGTATCGAGGGTCATAGACAGCGGCACGATCCCCCAGGTCGAGACGCGCCCGACCGTCACCTTGAGCCCCGTCAGCCCGCAGAAGGCGGCCGGCAGGCGCACCGATCCGCCGGTGTCGGTGCCGATGCCCCAGGGGGCCATCCGGGCCGCCACCGAAACGCCGGTGCCGCTGCTCGAGCCGCCGGGGGTGCGCGGCGTCTCGGTGTCCCAGGGATTCCACGGTGTGCCGAGATGCTGGTTCGTGCCCCAGCCGCCATAGGCGAACTCCACTGTGTGGGTCTTGCCGAGCACGATCATGCCCTGGCCGATGAGGCGCTTGGCGATCGTCGCGGTGCGCTCCGCCCGCCGGGCCCGGTGGGCGGCCGAGCCGCCCATGGTGATCCGGCCCTCCAGGTCGATCAGGTCCTTGAGCACGACGGGGACGCCATGGAGCGGCCCCACGGCATGGCCCGACCGGATCGCCCGGTCGGCGCCCTCGGCGGCGAGGCGGGCATCGGCGGCGAAGACCTCCGTGAAGGCCTGGAGCTTGGGCTCCAGCCGGTCGATCCGCCCGAGAAGGGCATCGACGGCCTCGACCGGCGAGAGCGTCCGCCCTTGGATCGCCCGGGCGAGTTCGGCCGCGGAGGCGTGTACGGGATCGATGTCGGACATGGGTTCTACTGCACGCTGACGAGGGTGAGATCGACGAACCAGGATTGCGGCGAGACGAAACCGTGGATCTTCTTGGACATCCCGCGGGGATTGAGGTCGTGGACGACGAACAGCCAGGGCGGGTTGTCCACCAGGCGCTCGTGGGCGGTCTTGGTCTGCGCGTCGATCACCTTGGCGTCGGTGGTCTCGGCAAGCGCCTTCAGGGCCGTGTCGAACGGGTCATCCTTCCAGTTGGGGAAGTTGAAGCCGTTGGGCGGGAACCGGTCGCCCGCGAAGTAGCGGGCCATGACGGCGGGATCCGACGAGGGCGAGGAGACATTGAGCGCCATCGCCCCCTGAAGGTTCGGCGCGTCGGGGAGCGCCCGGGCGGCGTTCAGCAGAACCTGCCATTCGACGACGTTGAAGGTCAGATCGACGTTGCAGGCCTGCTTCAGGTTCTCCTGCAGGTACTCGTTCATCGGCATCGGCAGCATCTGGCCCGAGCCGGAGGAGGAGATCATCACCTTGAGGCTGAGCGGCTTCTTGTCGGTGAAGCCGGCCTCGGCCAGCAGCGCCTTCCCCTTGGCGGCGTCGAAGGTGTAGCGGTTCTTCGGGTTGCCGAAATTCGGGTCCTTGTCGTTCAGCCACCCCGTCGCCGGCTCGGCGGTCCCGTTGAGGAGTTCGACGATGCCCGCCCGGTCGATGCAGTAGTTCAGGCCCTGCCGGACGCGCACATCCTTCAGCGGGCTGTCCTTGGCGCCGATGTTGAAGAGGTAGGGCCAGACATGCGGGTATGAGCCCGTGGTGATCGTGAAGCCCGCCTGTTTCAGCGACGGGATCGCGTCGGGCGCCGGTACCTCGATCCAGTCGACCTGGCCGGCCCGGAGGGCCGCGACCCGGGCATTCGCCTCCGGGATCGGCAGCAGCCGGACCTTGTCGACCTTGGCCATCCGGTCCGGGTCCCAGTAGCCGTCGAACTTGGCGAGATCGACCGCCTCCCGCGGGGCCACGCGGGTGATCCTGAACGGGCCCGTGCCGGCTGCCGGAAGCGCCGCGACCTTGCTCCAGTCGCGCCCCGCCTTCTCGAAGGAGGTGGGCGAGGTGAAGAGCACGTAGACCACCATGTAGGGGAAGTACGAGGCGACCTGCGTGGTGGTGATCTGCACGGTCGAATCGTCGATCTTCCTGTAGCTCCCGACGAGCGGCGCCCGCGCCCGTGTGATGCCGGCGCCCTGGGCCTCGAATTGCGGGCTGTCGTTCTTGAAGTAGCGGTCGAGATTCCAGATCACCGCGTCGGCGTTGAACGGCGTCCCGTCATGGAACTTCACGCCCTGGCGCAGGTGGAAGGTCCAGACCGCCTTGTCGTTCGGATCCTGCTCCCAGCGCTCGGCCAAAGCCGGGATGAGCCCGGCGAGCTTGGTGGTGCTCTTGAGATCCCACTGCACCAGCCCCTCGAAGATCGGGTAGCCGAGGAAGCGCATCCCCTCGAAGCCGTTGTTGGGCATGCCCGTCGTGGTGGGGATGTCGCTCGCCGTCATGGCGATGCGCAGGACGCTCTCGGCGCTGGCCGATCCCGTCAGGGCCACGGAACCCGCCAGGGCGGCGGCAATCAGGCGGCGAAATGTCATCCGGATCCCAATCGTCGTAGTTGCGGCGCGCCAAGCGCAATTCCCGCGCCACGCTCAAGTTTAGGTCCTGCGTTCGGCGAACAGAAGATGCCGGACTTCGCCTCTTGCGCGTGGCGTCAGCCGCGTCACGATAATAAAAAATGCGATTCGCCGGCCAACTCGGCGGCACCGCGAGGGAGACACCCGTGACCGACGAGACGCCGCGCGCCATCAACGGGGCCGAGAGCTTGGTCCGGACCCTTGTCGAGGGCGGGGTCGAGGTGTGCTTCACCAATCCCGGCACGTCCGAGATGCATTTCGTCGCCGCCCTCGATCGGGTCGAGGGGATGCGCTGCGTCCTGTTCCTGTTCGAGGGCGGGGCGACGGGTGCCGCCGACGGTTACGCCCGCATGGCCGACAAGCCGGCCTCGACCCTGCTCCATCTCGGGCCGGGCCTCGCCAACGGATTGGCCAACCTCCACAACGCCAAGAAGGCACGCACCCCCGTCGTCAACATCGTCGGCGAGCACGCGACCTACCATCGGGAATACAACGCGCCGCTCACCTCCGACATCGAGGGGCTGGCCCATCCGATGTCGTCCTGGGTGCGGACTGGGATGAGCGCGACCGAGATTGGCTCCGACGGCGCCGCCGCCATCGCGGCCGCTCGTACCGCCCCGGGTCAGGTCGCGACGCTGATCCTCCCGGCCAACACCGCCTGGGATCCCGGCACCGGACCCGCGCCCGTGCCGCCGATCCCCGAGCGTGCGCGGGCGAGCGACGACGCGATCGCGGCGGCCGTGGAGGCGCTCCGGAGCGGCGAGCCGGTGCTCCTGCATCTCGGCGACCGGGCAGTCCGGAACGAGGGCCGGGTGATCGCCGACCGGATCGCCCGCAAGACCGGCGCGCAGCTGATGGCCATGACGTCGAATGCCCGGATCGACCGCGGCGCCGGCACCGTGCCGATCGAGCGCCTGCCCTACCCGATCGACCAGGGCATCGCGGCCCTGAAGGACTTCCGCCACATCATCCTGATCGGCGCGACCCCGCCGGTGGGCTTCTTCGCCTACCCGGGCAAGCCGAGCCTGCTGGCGCCGGAGGGCAGCACCACGATCACGCTGGCGACGCCCGAGGAGGACCAGATCGACGCCCTCGAGCGGCTCGCCGAGGCCGTCGCGGCCCCGCCCGCCGAACCGGTCGCCGTCGGCCCGCGGCCGAAGCTCCCGACCTCAGGTCCGCTGGACCAGGACACGATCGGACAGGTGCTCGGCGCGCTGATCCCCGAGGGCGCGGTGATCTGCGACGAGTCGATCACGACGGGGCGCAACTTCTTCGCCCTTACCCGGGATGCCGCGCCCCATACCTGGCTCCAGCTCAGCGGCGGGTCGATCGGCCTCGGCATCCCGATGGCGACCGGCGCCGCCGTGGCCTGCCCCGACCGCAAGGTCATCAACCTGCAGGCGGACGGCAGCGGTCTCTACACGGTGCAGGCGCTCTGGACCCAGGCCCGCGAGCGCCTCGACGTGGTGACGCTCGTCTGGTCGAACCGCTCCTACGCGATCCTGCGGGCGGAGCTCGCCAATGTCGGCGCGCTCAATCCCGGCCCGAAGGCGCTCGGCATGCTGAGCCTCGACGATCCGGCGGTGGATTGGGTGAGCCTCGCCCGAGGATTCGGGGTCGCGGGGCGGCGGGTCGAGACCCTGCCCGACTTCATCGCGGCGTTCGAGCACGCGCTGGCCAATCCGGGTCCGCACCTCATCGAAGTGGCTCTGTGAGCGGCGCGACCTATCCCCTCCCCGGCCTCGACGCGCCGGTGGAGATCCGCCTCGACCGCTGGGGGCTGGCGCATATCCGCGCCGGCACGGCGCTCGACGCCTTCCGGGCGCAGGGGTTCAACGCGGCCCGGGACCGGCTCTGGCAGCTCGACCTCTGGCGCAAGCGCGGCCTCGGCCTGCTGGCGGCGGATTTCGGGCCCGGCTACCTCGCCCAGGATCGCGCGGCCCGGCTGTTCCTCTACCGCGGCGACATGGCGGCCGAGTGGGCGGCCTACGGGCCGCAGGACACGCGGGCCATCGTCACGGCGTTCGTGGCGGGGATCAACGCCTACGTGGCCCTGACCGAGGCGCGTCCCGAGCTGCGCCCGCCGGAATTCGCCGTGACGGACACGCGCCCGGCCCTGTGGCAGCCGGAGGACGTGGTGCGCATCCGCAGCCACGGGCTGATCCGCAACGTCCTGTCCGAGGTCGCCCGCGCACGGGTCCTCGCCCGTGCGGAGAGCCGGGCAGACGGGCTCGACGCGGACGACCTGCGCAAGCGGATCAGCCCGCCCCACGAACCCATCGTCCCGGACGGTTTCGACGCCGTCGACTGGCCGGACGATCTCCTCGACGACTTCCGACTGGCCACGGCGACGGTGGGGTTCAGCCCGGACCGGATGGCGGCGACCCGCGCGGAGGCCTGGGACTGGTCCAAGGTCGACGCGCACGGAGCCGTCACGCGCGGCCCCCGCAGCGTGCCGAAGGAGCCGGCCGAGGGCTCGAACAACTGGGCGGTGGCGCCGTCCCGCACTGCCACCGGACGGCCGATCCTGGCGAGCGATCCGCACCGGGTCTACCTGCAGCCCTCGCTGCGCTACGCCGTGCACCTGACCGCCCCGGGGCTCGACGTGATCGGGGCCGGCGAGCCGGCCCTGCCCGGCATCTCCATCGGCCATAACGGCCAGGCCGCCTTCAGCCTCACCATCGCGCCGATGGACCAGGAGGATCTCTTCGTCTGCGAGACCGACCCGGCCGATCCCGACCGCTACCGCTTCGGCGACGGTTGGGCGGCGATCACGCGCATCACGGAGCGGATCCCGGTGCGCGGCGGACCGGACGAGACCGTCATTCTCGGCTTCACCCGGCACGGGCCTGTGCTTCGCGAGGACCGCGGCCGCGCCTTCGCGCTGCGGACCGTCTGGTCGGAGCCCGGCGCTGCCGCCTATCTCGGCAGCCTCGCCTATCTCGGCGCCACGACGCCCGAGGACTTCGGCGAGGCCCTGCGCCATTGGTCGGCGCCCTCGGTGAACCAGCTCTACGCCGACACCGCGGGGCACATCGCGTGGTTCATGGCCGGCAAGGCGCCGGTCCGCCCCGGCCATGACGGATTGCTGCCGGTGCCGGGCGATGGTCGCTACGATTGGGCCGGCTTCCACGATCCCGGCGCCCTGCCCCGCAGCGTCGATCCGGCCTCGGGCTGGCTCGCCACCGCCAACGAGATGAACCTGCCGCCGGACTACCCCGCGGAGGATCGGAAGGTCGGGTTCGAATGGGCCGAGCCCTGGCGCGCCGGCCGTATCCGGGCGGTGCTCGGCGGGCCGGACCGGCACAGCCTCGCCGACTCGCAGGCGCTCCAGGGGGATGTCGTCTCCGAGCCGGCCCGGCGGCTGGTCGATCTGGTGCGGGCCCTGCCGGCGGCGGGCGATCCCGATGTCGCCGCGGCCCAGGCCGTGCTGGCGTCGTTCGACGGCGCGCTGCACCACGGCTCCGCGGCGGCGGCCCTGATCGAGGTGGTCTGGGTCCGGCACCTCCGCCCGGCCCTGCTCGCGGCGCTGGTGCCCGATCCGGGGACGCGGCGCCTGCTGCCGCCCGGCGACACGCAGAGCCTGATCGAGCGGCTGGAGACCGGTCTCGACCCGGCGGCGTGCGCGGCGCTGCTCACCGACGCCCTCGCCGCCGCCTACCGCACCTGCCGGGAGCGGATGGGCGCCGACCCCGCGGGCTGGTCCTGGGGCCGCCTGCACCACGCGCTGTTCGCGCATCCGCTGACCGCCCTGAGGCCCGATTCCCGCTGGGATATCGGTCCGCTCCCCGTGGGCGGAGCCGCGGCATCGGTCATGCACGCGGAGTACCGGACCGACACGTTCCGGCTCACCCACGGCGCCTCGTTCCGCATGGTCGTGGATGTGGGGGACTGGGACCGTTCGGTCTTCATCAACGTGCCGGGCCAGTCGGGGGACCCGGCAAGCCCGCACTACGCCGATCTGGCCCCGGTCTGGGGGCGCCAGGACTATGTGCCGATGCTCTACGGCCGCGCGGCCGTGGACGCGGCCACCGAGACGGTGATCACGCTGACCCCGAGCCCCGCCTGACCCGGCGGCCGGGACGGATTGGGACAGGACCTTGAAGATCTTCATCGCGGGTCTCGCCACAGAGACCAACACCTTCGCGCCCTTGCCCACCGGACAAGCGGCGTTTCACGCCGACTACGCCCGCCGCGACGGCAGCCGGAACCCGCCGAGCCTGAGCAATATCGGCCTCAAGGCCTGGCGCGCGATGGCCGAGGCGGACGGGCATGCGGTGGTCGAGAGCCTCTCGACCTTCGCGCAGCCCGGCGGCATCACCCTGCGGGCCGTCTACGAGGACCTGCGCGACACCCTGCTGGAGGACCTGAAGGCGGCGATGCCGGTCGACGCGGTGCTGCTGTTCATGCACGGCGCCATGGTGGCGGAGGGCTATGACGACTGCGAGGGCGACATCCTGGAGCGGGTCCGCGCCATCGTCGGGCCGGACGCCACGATCGGCGTCGAGCTCGACCTCCACTGCCATCTCACCGAGACGATGCGAACCAACGCCGACGTCATCGTGATCTACAAGGAATACCCGCACACCGACATCGTCGACCGCGCCCGCGACCTGTATCCGTTGGTCGTCAAGACGGTGTCGAAGGACATCCGGCCGGTGATGGCGTACGCCGACTGCCGGATCGTCAACATGTGGCGCACCAGCCGCGAGCCGGTCGCGGGCTTCGTGCGCCGGATGGAGTCCCTGGAGGGGCGCGACGGCATCCTGTCGGTCTCCTTCGGGCACGGCTTCCCCTGGGGCGACGTGGCGGATGTGGGCGCCAAGATGCTGGTCGTCGCCGACGGTGATGCCGGCAAGGCGCAGGCGCTGGCCGATGAGCTGGCCGGCGCGGTCTGGGCGATGCGGGAGGAGGCGGCGAGCCGCTGCGATACGATCGACGCGGCCATCGATTTCGCCCTCGCCTCCGCCGACCCGCGCCCGATGGTCCTCGCCGACTTCGCCGACAATGCCGGCGCGGGCGCGCCTTCGGACAACACCGCGATCCTCGCCCGCCTCGCAGAGCGGGGCGTCAAGGACGTGGCCCTCGGCCTGATCTGGGATCCCGGGGCAGTCGGCATCTGCCACGAGGCCGGGCTCGGGGCGTCTTTCACGCTGCGGATCGGCGGCAAGTGCGGCGTGACCTCCGGGAACCCGGTGGACCTGCGCGTCACGGTGCGCGGCCTGTCCGACAACCACAGCCAGACCGGCCTCAGCGGCGGCCGCGCCCATCTCGGCCCCGCGGCCTGGGTCGAGGCGGACGGGATCCACGTGGTGCTGACCCACAAGCGCCAGCAGGCCTTCGCGCCCGACGCGTTCACGGGTCTCGGCCTCACCCTCGACGACAAGCGGATGGTCGTGGTGAAGTCGATGCAGCATTTCTACGCCGCCTTCGCGCCGATCGCGAGCGAGGTCCGCTACGTCGCGGCGCCCGGAGCCGTTCCGCCGGATTACGGCGCGATCCCCTACACCAAGCGGTCGGGCCACTACTGGCCGCGGGTCGCCGATCCGTTCGCCGAGGAGAAAGCCCGATGATTTCGGATCTGCGCTTCGACGCTCAGGACATCCTCGCGACCCTGCAGCCCTGGGTCCTGTGCGAGAGTCCCACCCACGACGCGGCGGCGGTCAATCGGATGATGAGCGTCGCCGCCCGCGATCTCGCGCTCCTCGGGGCGACCGTCGAGACGATCCCGGGCCGCATGGGCCTGAGCGACTGCGTCCGCGCGCGGTTCCCGCACCGGGACCGCGACCGGCCCGGCATTCTGGTGCTCGGCCATCTCGACACGGTGCATCCGGTCGGCACCCTCGGAAGCCTGCCCTGGCGGATCGACGGCGACCGCGCCTACGGCCCGGGCATCCTCGACATGAAGGGGGGCAACGTCATCGCCCTGGCGGCGATCCGCGCCCTGGCGGCGGCCGGGATCGAGACGCCGCTGCCGGTGACCGTCCTGTTCACCGGCGACGAGGAGGTCGGCAGCCCCTCGACCCGCGACCTGATCGAGGCTGAGGCGGCCCGCCACGTCGTCGTGCTGGTGCCCGAACCCGGCCAGCCCGACAACGGCGTGGTCACCGGGCGCTACGCCATCGCCCGATTCGACCTTGAGGCCCTAGGCCGTCCGAGCCATGCCGGCGCCTCGCCCCACGAGGGGCGCTCGGCGATCCGCGCGATGGCGCGCAAGATCCTCGCGATCGATGGGCTCTCGGATGCCGACTGCACCGTCTCCACCGGGATCGTCTCGGGCGGGCAGTGGGTGAACTGCGTCCCGACCGTCTGCCGCGGGCAGGCGCTCAGCATGGCCAAGCGCCAGGCCGACCTCGACCGCGGCGTCGAGCGGATGCTGGCGCTGTCGGGTGAGGAGGACGGCGTCCGCTTCACCGTGACCCGGGGCGTGACCCGGCCGGTCTGGGAGCCGGATGCAGGCTGCATGGCGCTCTACGAGCAGGCGCGTGCCCTGAGCGAGGCGCTCGGCCAGCCCCTGCCTCATCGCAGCGCCGGCGGCGGCTCGGACGGCAACTTCACCGGCGCCAACGGTATCCCGACCCTCGACGGGCTAGGGCCGCTGGGCCAAGGCTACCACACCCTGGAGGAGCACGTGCTGATCGAGACCCTGCCGCAGCGGGCGCGCCTGTTTGCGGCCCTGCTGGCAAACCTCGGAGCCGCAGGCCGGGCCTGAGCCCGGCCGGCGTGATGTCAGGCGCGGACCCGGCCGAGGGTCGCGATCGCGACGGCACCCCGGCAGGCCCTCCCGCCGTGCCGCCGCGGACGAAGCCCGCCAGGGCGAGGAGCGGACCTGACGGCGCGGCCGGCAGACCTGTCAGGGGCTTCACACGCACCCGCCTGTGGCGATCCTCGACCCGTCGCGACTCTTTCAGCCGATCGTCGGACCGGCGGGCCAGCCACTTTTCGGGTCCGGACAGGGGCGGCCCGGCGTCAGACCGGGTCGACTGGCATCTCCGGCACGCCTCCGGCCTCGATCGCCGCGCCGGCCGCGAGGCATAGGTCTTCCCGGTAGCGGGCGGCGACCAGTTGCACCCCGACAGGGGTCCGTCCGACGAGGCCGGTCGTTACGGTGAGCGCCGGGACCCCGATCGGTGCCAGTCCCACCTGCAGCAGGTTCGCCTCGAAGGCCCGGGCGACACCGGCGTCCCCGGTGCGGTCGAGCCCGTCGGGGAAGGGCAGCTCGCCCGAGACCGGGACCAGGAGCACAGGGTTCTCGGCAAGGAACAGCGACCATTCCCGCGCCAGCGTCGCGCGCCGGGCGAGCGCCCGGGCGATGGCGTCGGGCGCCATCGCCTCGGCCCGCGACCGGAAGCTCTCCAGGAGCCCGATGGCCGCAGGATCCCCTTCCCGCTCCGCCGCAGCCCGGACCGCCGCGTAGCCGTCCCCGAGCCAGAGCTGGAGCTGGAGTTCGCTGGCTTCCCGGATCGGCGGGGTGTCGGCGATCTCCGTGACCGTCCATCCGGCCTCGGCCAGGCGGCGCGCGGCCTCCCGCAGGGCGGCTTCGACCTCCGGGGCGGCGGCGAGGCCCCCAGGCCGCACGCACAGGGCGACCTGGCGCGGCACGGACGGCCCTTCCAGCGGCGCCGGCACCCACCATGGATCGCGCGGATCCGGGGCCGCCATGACTTCGAGGCCGAGGCGAAGATCCGCGATGCTGCGGGCGAGCGGCCCCGAGACCGCCATGAGTTGGGGACCGATCCCGCGCTCGGGCGAGGACGGATTCCAGGCGGGGATCCGGCCCAGGCTCGGACGCAGCCCGTGCACGCCGCAGGCATAGGCTGGATAGCGCACCGATCCGGCAATGTCGGTGCCGTGGGCGATCGCGCCGATCCCGGCCGCCACAGCCGCGCCCGCGCCTCCGGACGAGCCGCCGGGCGTCAGAGCCGGATCGCGCGGATTCTTGGTGTCGCCGTGGAGCTGGTTGGTGGTGAACCAACGCAGCGAGAAGGCGGGCGTGTTGGTCCGACCGAGCAGCACCGCGCCGGCCCGGCGAAAATTGGCGACCACGGGATTGTCGTCCGTCGCCACGAGGTCGCGCTGGAGACGCAGCCCGTTCGTCGTCGCGAAGCCCCGCTGGTCGGCGTTGACCTTGATGGTGACCGGAACACCCGCGAGCGGACCGGGCGCCTCACCCCGAGCCCGGGCGGCGTCCACCGTGTCGGCCTGCGCCAGCACATCCTCCGGGCGGTGCTCGACCACGGCGTTGATCCGCCCATTGACCGTCTCGAGCCGGTCGAGGGCGTCCCGCGCGACCTCCCGGGCCGAAACTTGGCCGGTGCGGATCAGGGCCGCGAGGTCGGTCGCCGTCAGACGCCAGAGCTGCATGGGGGTTCCTTTCGCGCGCCCGGACGGGCGGGGTCCATCCTACGATTCGCACCGCCCGAGCGGCTCCCGGCCGGCCCGTGCAGCATATTCAATATGCAAGCCGACGGCCGCTTTTTTCCGCTTCCGCGGATCGCCAACGCCGGCAAGGCTTTGCCGCAATGCAGCAGAAAAGACCTAAGCATTCCGACGTAGGCGGCTCTTGCTACCTTTGGAACGACTGATAACCTCTCCCCGTTCGCGCGTTCGACCGGCCAATTCAGCGAGAAGGAACGACTTTCTTAGACGAGGGCAGGCAACCTCCAGCAGAAGGCAGGCTTCCATGGCAGAGGTGATTCGCGTCAGGCCGACACACGACGGCACCTACACTGTGTATCGCGGGACACTCGCGTTGATCTGCGGTCTTACCCGCCTCCAGGCCGAGCGCTACGAAGCGAGCCTCAGCCGACAGCAGCGCACCGACTTGGCAGTCGTCGGCATCTGACCCGCATCCCGATCCCGGGCCGGCGCCCCCCTCACGGGCCGGCCGGCCCGGCTCGTCAGGCGAGGTTTGACGCGTCGAGGTCCGACCCGTCGAGGTCCAGGGCGCCGAGATCGCTGATGGCGCCTGACGCATCGAGGCCCCGTCGCCGGGCTGTGACCGAGACCCTCTGGTCCGACCGGTCGATCTCGAACAGCAGGTAGGAGGCCCGGCGCGACGCCATCGCCCCGTGTCCGTGCGGGCGCGCCGATGCGGAGGGGGCACCCACCACCGGGACGGCCCGGCCGTCCGGCCCCGGGATCCGGGCGGCGCTGGTGACGTGATTGTGACCGTGCAGGATCAGGTCCGCCCCGGCCCGTGCGATCATCGCGGTGAACGCTGCGGCATCCTTCAGCTCGCGGCCGGGCGAGGCGCCCCCGGGCTGCGGCGGATGGTGGATCATCACCACGCGGAACGGGCGCCCCGGCTCCGTGGCCAGGGCGCGGAGCAGGGCTTCGGCCGCGGCCAGCTGCGGCGCACCGAGGCGGCCCGTCGCCACGAAGGGTTTGGTCGGAATCGCGCTGGACAGGCCGACCAGCGCCAGGGGCCCACGCCGCCGCAGGTAGGGAAAGCGGCCCCACGAGCCGGAATCGTCGCCCGTGTAACGGCCGCAGGCGGCGAGCAGGCCTTCGAGGGAGCCGCGAACATAGGCATCGTGGTTGCCCGGCACGAAGCTGACCGCTTCGGGCGAGCCCAGTGCCTCCAGGAAGGTGCGGGCCGTCTCCCATTCGCTCGGCAGGCCGATGTTGCACAGGTCGCCCGTACAGGCGATGTGTCCGGCGCCCTGCGCCTTCAGATCGGTGACCAGCGCCTCCAGCACGGTCATGTCGTGGCTGCGCGAGCGCCCGCGCCGCCAATTGGCGTAGCCGGTGGCGCGCTTGCCGATGAGCTGGTGGAGACGCACCCGGCCGAGGGGGCCGACATGCGGATCGCTGAGATGGGCGAGGCGGAAGGTCAACGCCGGTGGTCACCCTCGACACGGGGACGGAAGGCGCCCCGCATCGCGGGCGCGGCGCCTCGCGTCAAGCGCTTCCGATCAGCATCCCGACCACCAGCACCAGCGCTCCGCCGAGCATGACCTGCAGGGCCGCGCGCCAGAAGGGCGTCGCCATGAAGCGCGTGCGGATCGCCGCGATGACCGCGAGTTCCACCACCACGACCAGGACGGCGAGGCTCGTGGCGAGCACAAACGGGTTCGGCCAGCCGGGCGGGAGCGTGTCGGGAATCGCGTAGGGCAGCGTGTGGCCGAGGCCGCCCAGCGTGGTCATGGCCCCGCACACTAGGCCGCGCAGCCAGGGGTCGCCGCGGCCCGTGACCTGGCCGTCGTCCGAGAGCGCCTCGGTGAAGCCCATGCTGATGCCGGCCCCGACCGACGCCGCGAGCCCCACCAGGAAGGTCGCGCCGTTATGCCCCGTGGCGAAAGCCGCCGCGAAGATCGGCGCGAGGGTCGAGACCGAGCCGTCGATCAGGCCCGCAAGGCCGGGCTGCACGTAGCGCAAGACGAAGGCGCGGCGCGCTTCCGCGTCCAATGCGACGGCACTTTCGAGGGCGGCGGCCATGCGAATCTCCTTGTTTGGATCAATTCCAATCTACAGTCTGGAATTAATCCAAACAAGGGTGCTTGCCGTGTTTTCGCCGCTCCGCGGGAGCATCCGCGACGCCGGCAGGCCGGTCGACACCGGTGGCTCAAACGTGTGGTTGTGGGCGGGGCCGATTGTCTCGTCTCGGGGGCGGGGGCTAGACCATGCCCGGTCGAATTCGATCCGGAACTGATCGGGCGGCCGTCCAGCCGCCCCACGCGTGACATGAACCTCGGCAAGCGTTTCATCCGCCATCCGTCCGTGCAGGGCCTCCTCGGCCGTTTCGCGGCCGGCTATCTGCGGCTCGTGCGACTCACCAACCGCTTCGAGATCCATGCGGGCGATGCGTCCCCTGGGGCCGCGGACGGCTGGATCGACGCGCGCAAGCCGCTGATCATCGGCATGTGGCACGGCCAGCACATCATGATGCCGCTCATGCGTCGCCCGGGCGACCGCGTGGCCACGATCATCTCGCGGAATCCCGATGGGAACATCAACACCATCGCGCTGGAACGCTTCGGCGTCCGTGTGATGCGGGCCTCCGGCGCCCGCGGCCGCAGCCGCGCCACCGATCTGCGCGCCAAGGGCGGAGCCGAAGGATTGCGGGCCATGCTGCGGGCCCTGAAGGGCGGCGAATCGGTAGCCTTCAGCGCCGACGTTCCCAAGGTCTCGCGCCGGTGCGATGCCGGGATCCTGACCCTGGCGCGCTTCTCCGGGCGGCCGATCGTCCCGGCGGCCGTGGTGACGAGCCGGCATCTGCGCTTCAACTCGTGGGACCGGGCCTGCCTGGGCCTGCCCTTCGGCCGCGGCGCGATCGTGCTGGGCGACCCGATCTATGTTCCGCGGGACAGCGACGGCGAGGCGTTCGAGACGCTGCGCCGCTTCGTCGAGGCCGAGATGAATCGGGTGCATGCCCGCGCCTACGCGCTCGTCGGGCGCGCCGACCGGGCGGCGCTCTACCGCGACCCGCTTCCCGAGCTTAGAGACGCGCCGGTGGGAGACCTCGCGTGAGGCGTCCCTCCGTCACCCTGCCGCTGCAGGCCTACCGGGCCGGCCTGCGCATCGGCGAGCCGGCGCTGACCGGCCTGCTCGCGTGGCGTGCGCAGCGCGGCAAGGAGGATCCGCGTCGGCTTCCGGAGCGCCGCGGTCTGCCGGGGCGGGCCCGGCCGGTCGGGCCGCTGGCCTGGATGCACGGCGCGAGCGTCGGCGAAGCCCTGTCGCTGATCGGGCTCGTCGAGGGCATGATCGCCCGCGGCTTCTCGGTGCTCGTGACCACGGGCACACGCGCGGCGGCCGAACTCGTCGGCGTGCGGCTGCCGCCCGGCGCGGTGCATCAGTACATGCCGCTCGACGCGCCCCGCTGGATCGGACGGTTCCTGGAGCATTGGCAGCCGGACCTCGCGGTCATCGCCGAATCGGAGATCTGGCCGAACACGATCCTGGCGCTGGATGAGCGCGAGATCCCGCTGATCCTGGTCAACGGCCGCATGTCGGAGCGCTCGTTCCGAGGCTGGGAGCGCTGCCCGCGCACCGCCAAGGCTCTGCTGACGCGGATCGCGATCTGCCTCGCGCAGACCCAGGAGGACGGCGAGCGCTTCGCCAAGCTCGGCGCGCCGCGGGTGAGCATCGCGGGGAATCTGAAGTTCGACGCGTCGGTGCCTCCGGCCGACGCGCAGCAGCTTGCCTATCTGGGGGCCATGATGGCCGGCCGGCCGGTTTGGGTCGCAGCGAGCACGCATGCCGGCGAGGAGACCATGGTCGCCTACGCGCACGCGATGCTGAAGGTGCAGTTCCCCCAGCTCCTGACCATCATCGCCCCGCGGCATCCGGCCCGGGGGGGCGAGGTGGTGGCGTGCGCCGACGCCGTCGGCCTGCGCAGCGCCCGGCGCTCCACCGGCGGGCGGCCTCACCCGTCCATCGAGGTCTACGTCGCGGATACGATCGGTGAGCTGGGCCTGTTCTACCGCCTGAGTCCCCTGGTGTTTCTCGGCGGTTCCCTGGTGCCGCGGGGCGGACAGAACCCGATCGAGCCGCTGCGCCTCGGCTCTGCGGTGCTGCACGGGCCCCACATCGAGAATTTCAGCGTGGTCTATCAGGCCCTCGACCGGGCCGGGGGCGCCCTGCCCGTGCGCGACGGCGTCGAACTGGCGGCGATCGCCGCGGAGCTCCTCGGCGATCGGAGCCGGCTCGCCGACATGGCCCGTGAGGGACAGCGTGCCCTGGAGCCCTTCGAGGGGGCGGTGGCGCGCACGCTCGCCGTGCTCGATCCCTTCGTGGCGCAGATGAAGCTCCAGCGCCTCGACCGGGTTAGCCGCGCGCGACCGCTCGTGCGGGCCTGATGCGGCCCCCGGCCTTCTGGGCGGCGGGGCCGGATCACCCGGCCGCGCGCGGCCTCGCCCCGTTCGCGGCGCTCTACGGGGCATTGGTGGCCCGGCGCATGGATCGTCCCGGCGCCCCGGCCGGCTGCCCGGTCCTGTGCCTGGGCAATTTCACCCTCGGCGGTGCCGGCAAGACGCCGGCCGCCCTCGCGGTCGCGGCCCTCCTCGCCGAGCTCGGCCGCAGGCCGGCCTTCCTGTCCCGCGGCTACGGGGGCCGGAACGCGGGCCCGGTACGGGTCGATCCCGACCGCCACGCCGCCGCGGAGGTCGGCGACGAGCCGCTGCTCCTCGCCCGCAGGGCGCCCGCGATCGTCTCCCGGGACCGGCCGGCGGGCGCCGCCCTCTGCCGGCAGCTTGGCGCCGACGTCATCGTCATGGATGACGGCCTGCAGAATCCGAGCCTCGTCAAGGATCTCAGCTTCGCGGTGGTCGACGGCCCCGCCGGCCTCGGCAACGGATTGCCGTTCCCGGCGGGGCCGCTGCGCGCGCCCCTCGCCCGGCAATGGCCGCATGTCGGCGGGCTGATCGTGATCGGTGACGGCGCCGGGGGCGACGCGGTCGCCCGGACGGCCGAGCGGCGCGGCCTGCCCGTCCACCGGGCGCGACTCGTGCGGGAGGCGGATGATCTGGCGGGCCGGCGCTGCCTCGCCTTCGCGGGCATCGGCCGACCCGAAAAGTTCTTCGCGACCCTCGCGACGGCGGGCGCGGTGATCGCCGGGACGCGTCCGTTCCCGGATCATCATCCCTACCGGCCGGGAGAACTGGCTGCCCTGGCCGAGTCGGCCCGGCGCCTCGGCGCAGACCTCGTCACCACCGAGAAGGACGCCGTGCGCCTGCCGCCGGCCTTCTCGGCAGACGTGCGCGTCCTGCGCGTCCGCCTCGTGCTCGACGACGCGGACGCCCTGCGCCGGCAGATCCGCGACGCGCTCCGCGCGCCGTGACCCTCAGGGACGGCCGGTTTCCTTGAGCCGCTGCAGAATCGCCTCGGGGGAGGCATAGGCCTCCTGGCGGGCGGCGCTCCAGTAGCGCAGCCCGTCGAGGGGGATCGGCTCGCCGGTCACCGCGCAGCGCACGAAGCTGCCGGGCTTGACCACCCGCATGGTGCCGTCGCCGTACTCGACGACCGCTTCGCCGTTGTTCGCGCGCTCGTAACGACCCAGCACGTCCGCCTCCTGCTCGATGGCGCCTTCTACACGATCTGCACGTCCCGCGATGCCCGCGAGGCTCAGGTCAGCATCGACGGGGTTTCATCGCGCGCCAGCAGGGCGCGCGCCATCGCCGCATCGACATGCATGCGTTCGACCAGCGCGTCGGCGCTGGCGAACCGCTCCTCGCCGCGAATGTGTCCGACGAACTCCACGGCGATGTCCTGCCCGTAGAGATCGTCGGAGAAATCGAAGAGATAGGTCTCCAGCAGCGGCGCGCCGTCATCGAAGGTCGGACGGCGCCCGTAGCTCGCCACGCCGTCGCGGAAGTCCCCCGACGCCAGGCGGACCCGCACCGCGTAGATGCCGTGTGCCAGCCCGCAATCGGGCAGCATCATGTTGGCGGTGGGAAAGCCGAGCTGCCGCCCGCGCTTGTCGCCGTGGCGCACCGCGCCGAGGACGAACCAGCGATAGCCGAGAAGCGCGTTGGCGCGGACGATGTCGCCGGCCGCGAGGGCGGCGCGGATCGCGCTCGACGAGACCGGCTCGGTCTCGCCGCCGAGGGCGACCGGCGCCACGATCCGGCAGCGCATCCCGGCTTCACGGCAGAGTTCGGCGAGGATCGCGGGGGTACCCTCGCGGCCGCGGCCGAAATGGAAATCGTGCCCGACGACAACGCCGGACAGGCCGAGCGCCCCCTTCAGGAAGTCGAGCACGAAGGCACGGGCGCCCGTGGCAGCCAGAGCCCCGTCGAAGCGGCGCACGATCAGGCCGTCGAGGCCCAGATGCGCGAACACGATCTCCTTGGCGGCGAGGCCGGTCAGCCGGAACATCGGCGCGTCGGGCGTGAAATAGGCCCGCGGATGCGGCTCGAAGGTCAGGATCACGGCCGGTCGGCCGGCCGCACGGGCCTCGGCGCGCACGCCCTCGACGAGCACCCGATGACCGAGATGGACGCCATCGAAATTGCCGATCGCCGCCACGGCCCCGGCCAGGGCGGGTGGGACGGGCGCATCGGCGCGGCAGATCGTGAAGGGCCGCGCGGCCGTGTCGTCGCCTGGGGCCATCGGTTCGGGGTCGAATGCTCGGAAGGGTCGGATGGGATCGCCTGACATGTCCGCGAGGGGCCCGACGCGGCCGGACCCTGCCCAAAGGCGCCCGGAGGGTCAAGCGAGGCATTCCGAGGGCGCCGGGCTGCCCTCGGGGCGCGCGGCCTCGCCCCGGCCGTCCCGATTAACCGCTTCGCAATGCGCGTGCCCTATTTTCAATGCTGTGCAGCGCAGCTAAAACGCAGCGTTAGCGAAGCGTTAATCTATCCGGGAGCCGCCGCGGCTTCCCGCCGGGCAATACGGAGCAGTTGTTCGATGGCTCTCGACCTGAGCATGCCGATCCTCGTTGTCGACGATTACCAGACGATGGTCCGCATTATTCGCAATCTACTGAAGCAGCTCGGCTTCGAAGAGGTTGATGACGCGTCCGATGGGACCGAGGCGCTGGCGCGACTGAAGGGCCGCAAGTACGGGCTCGTCATCTCCGACTGGAACATGGAGCCGATGACGGGCTACGAGCTGCTGCGGCACGTGCGCGCCGACGAAAATCTTCGGACGACGCCGTTCATCATGGTGACGGCCGAATCGAAGACCGAGAACGTGATCGCGGCCAAGAAGGCCGGCGTGAACAATTACATCGTCAAGCCCTTCAACGCGGCCACGCTGAAGTCGAAGATCGAGGCGGTCTGCGGAAGCTGACCGGCTCCCCTTCTTCGTCCCCTCGCCGTCCGGGCGGTTCGCTCCTGCGCCGCCGGGCGCCGAGACGTGGCGTGGCCGGTCAGGACGGCCACAGATCCGAGGAGAAGAGCATGTCGTCAGCCGCCTCACGGCAGGCCGATCTGCGGTTTCGTGAACCGCAGACCGTGATCGCCGAGCTGATCGAGATCGCGGATTACATCGCCCATCTCCGTGAGGAGATCGGGGCGCTGCGCGCGAACGAGATGAGCCGTGACCGCATCCCCATGGCGCACGAGGAACTCGGCAGCGTTGTCGCGGCGACGGCAGGCGCCACCAACACGATCATGGAGGCCGCCGAGGCGATGCTCGGCCTGCCCGACGGACCGGGTTACCGCGAGGCCGCCGAGGAGCGCATCAACACGATCTTCGAAGCCTGCGCGTTCCAGGACATCACCGGCCAGCGGATCGCCAAGGTGGTCGAATCGCTGCGCCTGTTCGAGCAGCGCCTGGCGCGGTTCGTGGGGGCCGTGAAGGCCCGCGACGCGTCCTCCATGGATCCCGCCGAGCGCGCCCGGCGGGCTCGGGCGGAGGATCTCCTGCTGAACGGTCCGCAGGCTGTGGACGCCACGCCCTCCCAGGACGACATCGACGCGCTGTTCGCCTGAGGCGAACCCTGCCGGCGAGGCGTCGACCGCCGACCCGATAGTCGACTCGGCGGCGGCCTGCCGGTTAGATCGCCTCCCGAACCCGCTGCCGCCCGGCGGCGCCGGAAGGAGGCCTCGGCAGGAATGACGGCGCGGTTCTGGTCCGAATTGACCACCGAAGACTTGGCGCGTCGCGATATGGGGCGGGCGATCGCGGTGCTGCCGGTGGCCGCCATCGAGCAACACGGCCCGCACCTGCCGCTCGCCACCGACACCCTCATCGCCGAGGGCTACCTCGCCCGGGTGCGCGACCACGCGCCGCCCGATCTCGACGTGCTGCTGCTGCCAGTCCAGCCGGTGGGGAAGTCGGACGAGCACGATTCCTTCCCGGGTACGCTCTCCCTGGACACCGGGACGGCGCTCGCCGCCTGGACGGGAATCGGCGCGGCCGTCCACCGCGCCGGCTGCCGAAAGCTGGTGCTCGTCACGAGTCACGGCGGCAACAGCGGGCTCATCGATCTCGTGGCGGGCGAGTTGCGCGCCCGGTTCCGCATGGTGGCGGTCACGACGTCCTGGGCGCGACTCGGCTATCCCGAGGGCCTGTTCCCCGCCGACGAGATCGCCCACGGCATCCATGCCGGCGGGATCGAGACGGCGCTGATGCTGGCCCTGCGGCCTGACCTCGTCCGGGCCGACCGGATCACCGACTTCCCGCCGCGGACGCGGGCGATGGTCCGCGACTTCACTCACCTGCGTGCCGGCCGCCCCGCCGCCTTCGCGTGGAAGGCCGGCGACCTCCATCCTTCGGGCGCCATGGGCGATGCGCGTCTTGGAACCGCCGAGGCGGGTCGTGCGGCGCTGGACTACGGTGCCCGGGCCTTCCTCGCCCTCCTGCGCGACGTCGACGCTTTCGAACTCGACCCGGACGTGTAACCGCCGCCGCGGCAGCGCCGAAGGAGCCGGTACGCCGGGTCCGAACCGCCGGCGTGCGGGAGTTCCGGCCATGCGCCCTGCCCTCTTGATCGCCGCCGTCCTGTCGTGTGCCGTCCTCCCTTCGGCCGAGGCGGCGGCGCGCCCCGTCGTCGTCGAATTGTTCACCTCGCAGAGCTGCTCCTCCTGCCCGCCCGCGGAGGCGCTGATCGGCCGCCTCGCCCATGAGCCGGCGGGTGCGCAGGGCGACGTCCTGCCGCTCGCGTTCCACGTCACCTATTGGAACCACCTGAACTGGCGCGACCCCTACGCACTGCCGGCCGCCACCGCCCGCCAGGAATCCTACGCGGCCCGCCTCGGCGGACCCGCCTACACGCCGCAGGCCGTGATCGACGGGCAGACCGGGCTCGTCGGCTCCGACGAGGTCGGGCTGCGCGCTGCCATCGCCCGCGCCCGGGAGGCCGGCCCCGGCATCCCGGCGACCCTGGCCCGCGACGGCGGGCGCGTCGTCGCGCAGATCGGGCCCGCGCCCGACGCCGGAGGGGCCTCCGGCCGCGTCCTGCTGATCGGGTACGATCCGAGCCACACCACGCGGGTGCTGCGCGGCGAGAATGCCGGGCGGACCCTCGAGCAGGCCAACGTCGTCCGCTCGCTGCAGGATCTCGGGCGCTGGTCCGGTACCGCCGCGACCTTCACGGCGACCCGCCCCGAGGGCGAGACGTCGGCCCTGCTGCTTCAGGCCGATGACGGGCGCATCCTCGGCGCGGCGCGACTCGCCGCGTCCCCCGCCGGGACGGAACGGGAGGCCGTACGATGATGCTCGCCGTTTCGGGCGGGATGCCCGCGCGCGCTTGGGCGCTGGCGTCGGGATCCCACCGCGGGGTAGACACGACGCGGGCCGGGGGGCGGAACGACGGCGGAGCCCGGATGGCGCTCGAAGAGGAACTGGCGACCCTGATGGCGGCGGCGCAGGGCGGCGACGCGGCCGCCTACCGCTCGCTGCTCAAGGCGTGTCTGCCCGTGGTCTCGGCGATCGCCCGGGCACAGGGCGTGCGCGGCGAGGCGGTGGACGATGTCGTGCAGGACGCGCTGATGACCGTCCACCGGGCCCGGGCGAGCTACGATCCGGCCCGTCCCTTCCTGCCCTGGCTGCGCGCCATCACCCAGCGGCGGGCGATCGACCGGCTGCGCCGCGCCGGGCGGCGCCCGCGGGAGGTCAACGACCCCCTGGCCTACGAGGCCGAGGTCGATCCGGGCCCGATCCCCGGCCATGGGCTGGAGGCGCGGGATCGGGCGGCCGCCCTGGCCAGGGCGGTGGCCGCCCTGCCCGACGGCCAGCGGCAGGCCGTGGAGCACCTGGGCCTGCGCGAGCTGTCGCTCGACGAGACCGCGGCCCTCACCGGTCGCAGCAAGGGAGCCCTCAAGGTGAACCTGCACCGGGCGCTGAAGGCGCTCCGGGCCAGTCTGACGCAGGAGCGGGAGTGATGCCCGGAGAGGGGAGCAACCGGGCCGGCGGGGACCTGTCCCGTTACGACCGACTCGTCGAGGAACTCGCAGGGGGCCTCGAACCCGTGCGGCCGCTGCCGACCCCGGAGGCCCGCGCGGCGCTCTGGCTCGGCGTGACGCTGGTGGTCGGCGTCGTCCTCGCGGCCTGGATCGGAACCGGCGGCTTCATGCTGCGCATGCATGTGCCGGATCTGGCCCTCGCGGCGGTCGGCGCCGTGCTGACGGCGATCACGGCCGCCTTCGCGGCCTTCGCCACGAGCGTGCCGGGACGGTCCAGCCGCTGGGCGCTTTTGCCGCTTCCGCCCCTGGCCCTCTGGGTCGGCGCGAGCGGGCTGGGCTGCCTGCGCGACTGGATCGCGCCGGGGGCCGACGTGCCCGGCGAGCACACGATCGCGGGCTGCTTCAGCTTCCTGATCTGCGTCTCGGTGCCCTTGTCGGTGCTGATCGTCGTGATGCTGCGGCGCGCCTGCCCGCTGCGGCCGAACCTCACCGCCGCCCTCGGGGGGCTGGCGGTGGCGGCGGCGGCGGCGGCGCTGCTCATGCCCGTCCACCCCCACGACGCCACCGCCACGGATCTCCTGTTCCACGCGGCGGCGGTGACCATCGTCATCGCGGCGAACGGCCTGGCGGGCGGCCGGCTGCTCGGCCGGCACTCCGGGACCGGCTAGGGCGTACCGGTCGAGGCGCCGGGCCGCGACCACGCGGCGTGAGCCGGTCTGCGGGCCCCGGCGTCCGGCGCGCTCGCCTCAGGCGGCGCTGGGATCGAGGCCCGGCCAGTCCACGATCCGATCCGGCAGCTCGTCCTCGGAGAATTCCTCCTCGTTGCCGGCGAGCCGGCCGCGGACCGAGATGCCCGCCTCGTGCACGCTCGCGGCCCGGCCGGAGATCAGGGGATGCCACGGGTAGAGCGGCTGCCCGTCGCGCACGAGCCGGTACGCGCAGGTCGGCGGCAGCCAGGCGATCGACCGCACCGCTTCCGGCGTCAGGCGCACGCAGTCGGGCACCCGCTTCTGGCGCCGCGCGTAGTCGCGGCACCGGCAGGTGAGGCCGTCGAGCAACGTGCAGCCGATATCGGTGTGATGGACCTCGCCGGTATCCTCGTCCTCGAGCTTCATCAGGCAGCACCGGCCGCAGCCGTCGCACAGGCTCTCCCACTCGGACGGGGTCATGGCTTCGAGCGTCTTGGTCCGCCAGAACGGCTCGACCGCCCCGCGGCGCGGCGCCTCGGGCTTGGGCATCGGGAAAGTCTCTCGGATGGGAAGCCGCCTCTCTGCCCGAGCCCGGGCACCGCTGCAAGCGTGGCCGCCGACGACCTCCATGCGACCGGATCGCACCGTCGTGCGTTACGCCCAAGCTCGTCCGCGGCGATTCGCGAGACTGCGCAGAGCCTCGCCGACGGTTCCGGATCCTGCTATGGACCTCGGATGCCGTGCGGTGGCGCAGGCGCAGGGTTCGTGTCCGCGGCGCGGGCCCTCGACCATCCGCCGCCAGGATCCGCCGCAGAGGCGCTCGACAAGCCGGGTTCGACATCGTGCGCCTGCCGACGCTCACCGAGATCAAGGTCCGCCTCGAACGCGCCGCGCTCGCCTTCGACGCCTGGGTCAATGCCAGCCTGTACGATGGCGGCCAGTCCACGGGCGAAGCCTACGAGCGCTTCCAGCGCGTCATGAGCCGGTTCGCCGTGCGCGGCTGGAAGCGCGTCGCCCTCGACCTGACGAGCGAGGGCGTCACCATCGGGACCGGGGGCGCTGTCCTGATGCTCGCCCTGGCTCAGCCCGCCTTCCAGCTGACGAGCGAGAACTGGCTCAAGCAGCAGGACCTCGCCGTCACCTTCCTCGACCGCTACGGCACCGAGGTCGGCCGCCGCGGCATCAAGCATGACGATTCGCTCAAGCTCGATGACTTTCCCGACATCATGATCAAGGCGCTGGTCTCCACGGAGGACCGGCGCTTCTACGAGCATTGGGGCATCGACCCGATCGGCACCCTCCGGGCGCTGGTCAACAACTCGCGCGGCGGCGGCGGCACGCAGGGCGGCTCCTCGATCACCCAGCAGCTCGCCAAGAACCTGTTCCTGACGAACGAGCGCTCCCTGGAGCGCAAGATCAACGAGGCGTTCCTGGCCCTGTGGCTGGAGAGCCACCTCACCAAGAACGAGATCCTGAAGCTCTACCTCGATCGCGCCTATATGGGCGGCGGCACCTTCGGCGCCGTGGCGGCGGCGGACTATTATTTCGGCAAGCCGCTCAAGGACATCAGCCTCGCCGAGGCCGCCATGCTGGCGGGCCTGTTCAAGGCGCCCACCAAGTACGCCCCGCACGTCAACCTGCCGGCGGCGCGCGCCCGGGCGGCGGACGTGCTGCACAATATGGTGGAGGCGGGCTTCGTCACCGAGGGCCAGATCCAGACGGCGCTCCGCAACCCGGCGACCCCGGTGACCCGCACCCGCGACATCACCGCCGACTATTACCTCGATTGGGCCTTCGGCGAGATCAAGGCCATGGCCGACGCGGGCAAGCTGCGCAGCGACCGTGTGCTGACCGTGAAGACGCCCCTCGACCTCGCCATCCAGAAGCGGGCCGACGAGGTCGTGGCCGACATCCTGCGCAAGTCCGGCGACGCCTACGACGTCGACGAGGCCGCGATGGTGATCCTCGACCCGGACGGGGCGCTGCGCGCCATGGTGGGGGGCGCCGATTACGGCGAGAGCCAGTTCAACCGCGCCACCGACGCCCTGCGCCAGCCCGGCTCGTCGTTCAAGCCCTACGTCTATTCGGCCGCGCTCGCCTCCGGCCTGTTCAAGCCCGACACGACGGTGGTCGACAGTCCCGTCTGCATCGGCAACTGGTGCCCGCAGAATTACGGCCGCTCCTATGCCGGCCGGGTGCCGATGTGGCTCGCGGTGGCGAAGTCGATCAACACGATCCCGATCAAGATCTCGATTTCCCTCGGCAAGGCCATGGGCATCAGTCACGAGGCCCGGGCCGCCAAGGCGGGCCGCGCAAAGATCACCGAACTTGCCCACAAGATGGGCATCACCTCGAACCTGATCGACACGGTGTCGATGCCGATCGGCTCGGACGAGGTGACGGTGATCGACCAGGCGGCGGGCTATGCGGTCTTCGCCAACGGCGGCTTCCGCGCCAAGCCCTACGCGGCCATCGAGGTGAAGAACTCGTCCGGCGAGGTGATTTACCGCCACGCCGACGAGGCGCCCGAGCGGGTGCTCTCGCCGCAGGTCGTGGCCGACATGAACTTCATGCTGAACAAGGTGGTCGAGGAGGGCACAGGCAAGCGCGCGCAGCTCGAGGGCGTGAAGGTGGCCGGCAAGTCGGGCACCACGAACGCCTACCGGGACGCGTGGTTCGTCGGCTACACGGGCAATTACGTCGGCGCCGTCTGGTTCGGGAACGACGATCACACCTCCACCAACAAGCTGACCGGCGGCTCGCTCCCGGCGCAGACCTGGCACGACATCATGGAGCCGGCCCATCAGGGCATCGAGATCAAGGGTCTGCCCGGCCTGAAGGACAGCCCGCGCGCCGCCCAGCAGCAGGCTTCCGGGGGCCCGACCGCCCCGATCGACCCCAATGCCAGCGCCTACGGCAAGCTCTCGCGCCGCTCCTTCGAGGTGATCAGCGGCCTGAACGGCCTGTTCCGCACGGTCGAGCGCGCCCCCGCAGAACCGGCTCCGGACGCACCCTCCGGAACCGGAGAGCCGCGCAAGACCGGCAGGAAGCCCGGCGACCGGGCCGCGGTGCCGCCGTCCGGCCAGCTGCGCGAACTTGCCGAGGGCAGCCGCCCGGTCGGCGGCTTCACCGAGGTTCGGTGAGCGCATGAAGCTCACGATTCCCGACGCGTTCGGCCGCGTCTCCATGTCCGCCGGCGCCCCGCGCAGCCGCGCGGTCCGGTTCGTCCGACGGCTGTGGCGCAAGACTTCGATCGCCGGCCTTGCCGTCTACGCCCTGGCGCTGGGCGCCCTCCTGGGCCTCGCCAGCGCCGACTGGGCGACGAGCGGCGGCTATCCGTTCGGGGGCGTTCAGGTCGGTGCCTGGACCGCTTGGCCGCGGGCCGGCGCGGCGAATGCGGATCCTTACACCCGCGCCGTCAATGCCCGCCGGGGAGAGATCCCTCTGGCGGTCGGTGAGGGCCTGCTCCTGACGGCGGCGGTCGACGATGCCGGACAGGCGCTCGACGCCACCTGCACCTACCGGATCGGCGGCGCGACGCCGCCCGCCCGCGCCTGGACGATCACGGTGGCCGGCCGCGGCCCGCGCGATCCCGGCCGTGCGCCCCTGCGCGAGGGCTTCACCTCCACCGAAGTGCTGCGCGCGCCCGACGGGTGGTTCTCGATCGTGCTCGCGCCGGATGTGCAGCCCGGGAACTGGCTCCCGAGCCCGCGGGCGACCGGTCCGGTCCGGCTGGCGCTGCGCCTCTACGATACGCCGGTGGCCGCCAGCGTCGGGTCCCTCGACCGGAGTTCCGTGCCGGCCGTCACTCGCCTCGGATGCGCCTCGTGAGCCTGCGCTTCGTCTACGCCACGCTGATCGGCCTCGTGCTCGCCGGGATCGTCCACATCGCGGCGGTCCTGGCGATCCCTGCCCTCTCGGAAGCCGACGCCGTCTCGCGCGCCCGCACCAGCGAGAACCTGGACCATCCGCAGTCGATCTACACGGTCGCCACCGGTGACGACCCCTCCCCGCCCGAGGCATGGCTGCCGATCCCGGATCCGGCGGTGGCGGTGGGCGTCTGCGCCTACAACCTCGCGGACGGGCCCATGCGCGTCTCCGCCCGCACCGGTCCCCTGTCCCTGTCGCTCGCCGCGCATGCCCGCCGCGGGGCCTTCTACGCGGTGACCGACCAGGCCGCGGTCCGTGGCGCCCTCGACCTCGTCATCCTGACCCGCGCCCAGTACGACGAGGCGCTTGCGGACGACGACGAGAACGATCCGAGCCGCGACGTGCGCATCGTCGCGCCCGACACGCGCGGCTTCGTGGTGGTGCGGGTGATCGCCGGTCTCCCGAGCCAGCGTCCCGCCGCGAATGCCGCGGTCCAGGCCGTCTCCTGCACCACCGACACGTCGACGGACGATGCGCCGACGGGCAAGGACGCGGCCGTCAAGGACGCGCCCGGCAAGGATGGGCCCGGCAAGGGGACGGGGCGCTAGCGGGGCCGTCGAACGGGCTGGCTGCGTCGATCGACGTGCGGCGGGCCTCAGCCACCTTCGTCCGTTCGGGGATCCGCGGATCGTCCGCGTCTCCAGCACTGGGCGATCGGCCGGATGGACCTGCCCCTCTCCCTGACCCACGATCCCGGACACGCGCGGGCCTGCAGGTCGGCCCCGCGGCCGATGTCGCGGCAGCACGGGCGCTGTCGTCGTCAGGGTGGGGCGCGACCGCAGTCTCGGTCGTTCAATACTTGACCACCAGCGGCTCCGCCTGCGCGACCGGCACCGGGGGCGGCAGCGGAGCCGGTCCGAGGCCGCAGCGGGCCGCGGCATCCGGCGGGAGGAGCGGGTCGAGCAGATTGCGGCGGGCGGCCAGCATCATGATGGACCGCTCGGCCGAGACCGATTCCGGTGCCGGCGCCGCGGCGAACAGGTGTTCCAGGGCGAAGCGGTAGCGCGCCAGCCGCAGGCCGGCCTCGAAGCGCACCCAGGCGATCAGGCAGCGATTCTCGGCGACCCGCTGGGCGGCCTCCAGCACGTCGGCGTTGTCGAGGGTCTTGGCGAAGGGCAGGCTGCGCAGACGCGCGGCATCGGCGTCGATGACGCGGGCGGCCAGCGCCACGAAGATCGGGATCAGCCGGGCATCGGCCGTGGCGTCGTCGCCGAGCTTCCGGTAGCGGGAGACCGGGGAGCGGGACGGCTCCGCCGTTAGGGCCTCGTAATAGGAACCGACTTCCTCGTAGCGCCAGGTCGGCGGGAGCACGTGGGCGCTGGCGAGGCCGAGCACCGCGTCCTGAAAGGCGGTGAAGCTGCTGGCGGGCTGGACGAATCGCCATGCGCGGTCGCGCAGGGCCTGCTCGTCGTCGGTGAGGCCGGATTCGAGCAGCAGGCGCCCGCGGTCTCGGGTGCTGAAGCTGCCTGTCGTATCGATGAGCCCGTTCCAGACCCCCGTACGCGGTCGGCCGAAATCGCCGCTCTGGGTGCAGGCTGCGAGCACGGCCAGTGCAGCGCCGACGGGGCCGAGGCGCATCGCTCGGCGGGCGCGGCCGAACGGCCGGCGATCCGGGGCTGACATGGGAGAACCGTCTGTGGCGGCGTGCGGCCGATGTGACATGGACCGCGACGTCCTCAGGACGCGAGGCGCTCGTAGCGCACGCCGAGGAACAGGAGGATCTCGCCGCGCCGCTCGCCGGAGCGCGGAATGCGGGAACTCCGACGCGCCTCTGCGCCCGGAAAGGGAATCAGGTCCGCGGACGCGGCCGGCGCAACTCTGCGGGACAGATCGGCGGCCGACTTCGACGAGCGGATTTCGCCGGTCTCCTGCGGCTTGAAAAGGGTCATGGTCTCCGGCTCCTGTCGGCGGTCCGAGCATCTGGCCCGGGCCCTTCGGAGGGCGTCGGCAAGGGCTACCGAAACAATCCAGCACGACGTGGTTAACGGAGTCTTTCCAGGCATCGGCGCCCGAAGAGCGCTCTGATGGGAGTTGGCGCGCGACTTGCGTGGCCTTCCGTGCCCATGGCGGGCGTTTCCTCCCTTCGACTTGAGGCCCCGTCCGATCCCGGACGGGGCCTTCTTATGTGGAGCGTCGTGTCTTGTCGGACGCCGCCGCCGTGCGACCCGCGAGCCACACCGCGGCGAAGCGTGGTCGCGACGTTCCTGCGCGGAACCCCTCGGGACCTCCAACGCTTGCCTACCGCCCGGCCCGACCGATATGCCGGACGCGGGCGATTGCGGGACCGCCGCGTCGGTTCTCCGCCCGAGCGAGATTGAGGACACCGCTGAATGCGACTGGTTCCGGAACGATCCCTGCGCGCCGCCCGCCGCCGCGGGTTGGCTACTGCGGCGCTGGCGCTGTTCGCGCTGACGGCTGGCCCCGCCTATGCCCAGCGCGAGGACCAAGGCCTGCAGCTTGGCTGCGCCAACGACTATTTCCGCCTCTGCGCGGGCGTCGACCCGAACAGCCAGGACGCGGATCGCTGCATGATGCGCAACCGCAAGCGCCTGTCTCCCGAATGCCGGTCGGCGATCGGCGACTACGACAAGCGCACGGGCAGCAAGTCTCTGTCCGACGATTGAGATTGCCGCATCCGGTTGTGATGTCCGCCGTTGGCGAGGGGCGTTTGGTATGAGCCTGACCGTCGCGGTTCAGATGGACCCGATCCAGAATATCCGGATCGCGGGTGACACGACCTTTGCCCTGCTGCTGGAGGCCCAGCGGCGGGGGCATACGCTCGTCTACTACACGCCGGACCGGCTCTCGATGCAGGGCCGGCGCGTCACCGCGCGGGTCGAACGTCTGACCGTACAGGACGTCGAAGGCGCGCATTACACTCTGGCGCCACCGGAGCGGCTCGACCTGGCCGAGGCGGACGTGGTGCTGATGCGCCAGGATCCGCCCTTCGACATGGCCTACATCACGGCCACCCACATGCTCGAGCGGATCCATCCGGAGACCCTCGTGGTCAACGATCCCTTCGAGGTGCGCAACGCGCCCGAGAAGCTGTTCGTCCTCGATTTTCCCGAGTTGATGCCGCCGACCCTGATCAGCCGCGACAAGGCGGAGATCGAGGCCTTCCGGCTGGAGCACGGGACGGTGGCGATGAAGCCGCTGCACGGGCATGGCGGCGCGGCCGTGTTCAAGGTCACCGAGAAGGATCCGAATTTCGGCTCGATGTTCGACCTGTTCGCCACGACCTTCCGGGAGGCCTGGGTGGTGCAGCGTTACCTCGACCGGGTCACGGAGGGCGACAAGCGCATCATCCTGGTCGACGGCGTCCCCATGGGCGCGGTCAACCGCGTCCCGGCGGCCAACGACATCCGCTCCAACATGGTCCGCGGCGGGGCCGCCTCCGCCTCCGAGCTGACCGACCGCGAGCGCGAGATCTGCGCCACGATCGGGCCCGAGCTGGCGCGGCGGGGCCTGATCCTGGTGGGGATCGACGTGATCGACGGGCACCTCACCGAGATCAACGTCACCTCGCCCACCGGCATCCGGGCGATCCAGCGGCTCGGGGGCCCCGACCTGTCCGTCGCCGTCTGGGATGCGATCGAGGCCCGGATCGCGGCACGCAAGGGCGTGTGACGGCGCGCGGTCTCAGGTCTCCGCGCGCGGCGTCGCGCTGAGTTCGGCCCAGTCGAACTCCTCCTCCAGCAGGAAATAGGCGTCGTCGCCGATCCGGCCCTGGCGGCGCAGGGCGAGCACCGCGTCGCGGGCGGCCTCGACGGCTTGGCGCCGGGCGGCGTCTGCCGGCAGGCTCTCCGGCGCCAGGCCCTCGTCGTGCGCCTCCGCCTCCGCGAGGGCCGCGCGGAACTCGGCGCGCAGCGCGTCGGTCGCCGGCGCGTCCTCCGCATCCCCGAGGCTGTCGAGGGCGGCCTTGTAGGCCGCCGCCCGGGCCCGGCCCGTCTCACGCCCCACGGGGTCGTCGTCCTCGAGCCGCAGATGGGCGAGCAGCGGCCGCAGGGTCAGGCCCTGAACGATCAGGGTTCCGAGCACCGTGACGAAGGCGGCGACGACCACGAGATCCCGGTGCGGGAACTGGGCAGGCAGCGCCAGGGCGGCGGCCACGGTGACAATCCCGCGCATGCCCGCCCAGGACAGGGCGATGCCCGGCCCCAGCCGCGCCGGAACTCCGGCCTGGCGGAGGCCGAATTCGCGGATCCCGGTGGTCGGCAGGACCCAGGCGAGGCGGGTCACCACCACGGTGGCGAAGGTCGCGCCCGCGAGGATCAGGGCCTGCCACGCATCCGCGCCGCTCAGCCGCTCCCGGATCGGGTCGATCTGGATGCCGATCAGCACGAAGGCCAGGACGTTGAGCACGAACACCGCCGTGTCCCAGACGGCGTAGGAGATCACCCGGGCCCGGGGCGCGGTGACGCCGGGGGCCCGGCGGGCGACCGTCACCGCGAAGGTCACGATAGTCAGGACCCCCGACAGCTCGAGCCGCTCCGCGGCAAGCCAGATCCCGAAGGCGGCGACGAACTGCATCACGATCGCGCTCGCCGGGTCGGTCACGCGCCGGGTCACGGCCACGAACAGCAGGCCGAGGCAGGGGCCGACGACGAGGCTCGCGACGACGCCCAGGAGGAACGCCGGCGCCACCTCCGCCGGGTGGAAGGTGCCGGCCATCGCGGCCGTCACGCTGAGCCGGTAGATCAGCAGCGAGGCCGCGTCGTTGAGCAGGCTCTCGCCGCGCAGGATCGTGGCGAGCCGGTGCGGCATCGGCGCGTGCTTGAGCACCGCCAGTGCCGCCACGGCGTCGGGCGGCGCGACCACGGCACCGAGCACGATGCAGGCGGAGAGCGGCATGTCCGGGACCACGAGCCGCGCCACGACCGCGACGGCGAGCGTGGTCACCGCCACCGCCCCGACCGCGAGCCCGGCCACCGCGCGCCAGTTCTCCTTCAGATCCCGCACGGAGGCGTCGAAGCCGGCATCGAGCAGGACCGGAGCCAGGAACAGCGCGAGCGCCAGTTCGGGATCGAGCCGCAGGTTCGGGACGCCGGGGACGAAGGCGAGGCCGACACCGCCCATCGCCAGGAAGGCCGGATATGGCGCCCCGAGCCGACGTGCGACACCGGCCAGTAGGACGGCGCCGAACAGGACGCCGACGACCCACTCGAAGACTAACATGCTGCTGAAAGAGGCGGAGCCCCGGGACCGTTCCGGGGCCCACGGTCGCAGGCCGGCTCAGTACTGCACGGTGGCGCGTACCCCAAGCACCGCCGCGTTGCGCAGCCGGCGGCCGTCCGGACCGGCGATGCCGGCGCCCGGCCGGATGACGTATTGCGCGTCGGGCTGAACCGTGAAGCCCGGCACGACCACGGCCTGATAGGTCGCCTCGATCACCGCCTCGGCGCGGCGGCGGGGCATCGGCATGCCCGAGTAGAGGATCGTGTCCCGGTCGGCCCGCTGGGCCTCGTCGCTGATGCGCGCGTAGGCGACGCTGAGGCCGATCGTGTCGTCGTCGCGCCCGTCGAACAGGCCCTTGTAGGCCAGCCCGGTATCCACGTAGGCATCGATCAGGCTGGAGCGGGTGGGCGACCACGCGGCACGCACGAAGAAGCCGAGGCCCTCGTCGTCCTTGCCGGATTCCCGGTAGAGGGTCTGGTCGTAGATCGCGTAGAGGCCGGCATTGCCGCGCACCGGCCGGCCGATCCCGGTGGCGTTCGGGTCGGCGAGCGGCACGCCGGTGATGTCGAAGCGCAGGCTGTCGAACCGGCCGAAATGCTGCCAGCCGCCCAGGGTGATGTCGCCGGGCAGGCCCCGGGAACCGGGCGCGATGTTGTACGCGTAGGTGGCCTCGGCGATGATCAGGGCCGGATCGCGCAGGCGGAAATTGGTGCCCGTCCGGTCGAGGCGCTGCGCCTCCGGATCGTCACCAGGACGATTCGCACCGGCCGGATCACCGTCGTAGAGCCCGACCTGCAGGGAGAAGCCGTTGCCCGGCACGTATTTGGCCCGGATCGCCGGGGCTGCGAGCGGGTAGGCCGGCCCGCCGCTCGGCAGGTCGAGCCCGGTGATGACCGGCCAGCCGAAGGTCGAGTTCACGAACAGCGTCGCGGTCTGGCTGACGAAGAACTCGGTGTCGGCAGCCTGCTGCCCGATCCGGATCCCGAGCTGGCCGTCCATCAGGCTCTGGTCGAACCAGAGCACGTAGAGCCGCGTGGACGGCAGCGCCTCGATGACGCTCGTGGTCAGCAGGTTGCCGACATAGTAGCGCGACAGGCCGGTGCCGTGGATGAAGTAGGCGTTGGCATGGACCGTGGCGCCTTGCCAGCCCGCCAGCCGGTCGAGGTCGAGGTTGAGGCGCAGGTTGAGGCGATCCTCGACGATAGCACCCTGTCGAAGGCCGCCGACCGGATTGCCGAGCACGTCGGCGATGTAGGTCAGGCTGTACGCGATGCCCCGTTCCTTCAGGACCGGGCGGATCCCGAGCGGGTCGCCGAGCGGGCCGAGAGAGGGCTCCACCGAGCGGACATAGCCGCCGGAGGCCTGGCTTGTGGTCTCAGGCTGCGAGACCGAGATGCGCGGATCGGCGCCCGCGCCCTCGTACACGGTCCGCGTCTGGGCCGCAGCGGGAAGGGTCGACAGGCCGAGGGCCAGCCAGGAAATGAGTTTGCAGGACATCGGCCGCTTCTGGGCGACAGCACACGCGCAGCATAGCATGGCCCGCCGCCCGTATGCGCTTGGTCTTTGCAGGAGGCGTCGCCTCGCCTAACCCTGCGGCCGGTACACCACAGGACCGTCGATGCCCGAGACCCCCGTCTTCACGTCCGCCGCCGTCGCCGCACCCCACAGCCTCGCCGCCCAGGCCGGCCAGACCGTCCTCGCCCAGGGGGGCAACGCCATCGAGGCGATGGTGGCGATGGCCGCCTCCATCGCGGTGGTCTATCCGCACATGAACGGCATCGGCGGCGACGGGTTCTGGCTGGTGCGCGAGCGGGGCGGCCGGGTGCGGGGCATCGAGGCCTGCGGCCCGGCCGGGCGCCTCGCCACGATCCCGCGCTACCGCGAGAAGGGCTACGACGCGATCCCCGCGCGGGGACCCGACGCCATGGTCACGGTGGCGGGCGCGGTGGGCGGCTGGCGCCTCGCCCTGGAGCTGGCGCGGGCGCTCGGCGGCCGCCTGCCCCTGGAGACGCTCTTCGCCGACGCGATCGGTCAGGCCCGAGCCGGCGTCGCGGTCTCGCCCTCGGAGGCACGCTACGTGCCACAGGAACTCGACACGCTCCACGACGCGCCAAACTTTGCGGCAACCTTCTTGAAGGACGGCAAGCCCTATCCCGCCGGAGAGACCCGCGCGCTGCCCCGCCTCGCCGATACCCTGGAGCAGCTCGCTCATGCGGGGCTCGGCGACTTCTATCGCGGCGATATCGGCCGGGAGATCGCCGCCGACCTGGAGCGCCTCGGTGCGCCGGTCACCCGGGCGGATCTGGAGGCCTTCGCGGCGGTGGAGCGGGCGCCCCTGTCGATCCGGCGCCGCGACGCGACGCTCTACAACTTCCCGCCGCCGACCCAGGGGCTCGCCGCCCTGCTGATCCTCGGGATCTTCGACCGGCTGAATGTCTCCGAGCCCGAACGCACGGCCCATTATCACGGGCTGATCGAGGCGACGAAGCGGGCCTTCGCGATCCGCGACCGGGTGGTCACCGATTTCGCCCGCCTGCGGCACGACCCCGCCGCCTTCCTGACCCCGGAACGGCTGGCCCGCGAGGCCGCGCTGATCGACATGGGTCGCGCAGCCCGGGTGCCCCTGCCCGATCCGGGTCACGGCGACACGGTCTGGATGGGCGCGATCGACAAGGACGGGCTTGCCGTCTCCTACATCCAGTCGGTCTACTGGGAGTACGGCTCCGGCACGGTGCTGCCCGCCACCGGCATCTGCTGGCAGAACCGGGGCATGTCGTTCTCCCTCGACCCGAAGGCCGTGAATCCCCTGGAGCCCGGTCGCCGCCCCTTCCACACGCTGATCCCGGCGCTCGCCGCCTTCGACGACGGCCGTGTGATGAGCTACGGCAGCATGGGCGGCGACGGGCAGCCGCAATTCCAGGCCCAGATCTTCACCCGCTACGCCGATTACGGGATGTCGGTGGCCGATGCCGTCGACGCGCCGCGCCTGCTCTACGGGCGCACCTGGGGGGCGCCCTCGCTCAGCGTGAAGGTGGAGGACCGGTTCGATTCGGCCTGCATCGCGGCCCTCGGCCGACTCGGCCACGAGATCGAGGAACTGGGCGGACCCTACATCGACTCGCTCGGGCACGCGGGCATGCTGGTCCGCCATCCCCGGAACGGTCGGATCGAGGCGACCCACGACCCGCGCTCGGACGGCGGCGCCCTGGGACTCTGAGAGAACGCGCCGCCCGCCCGGCGGCGCGGGATGCCGGCTCAGCCCGCCTGAACGAGCCAGCAGGCGGCGCGCAGGCGCACGGCGCCACCCGCCGCGTGCCGCGCGAGGGCCGCCGCCACGGCCGCCTCGGCCCGCGCCCGGAGATCCGGTGCGGCCTCGCGGACGAGGTGGGAGCTGGGGCCGAGGTTCAGGGAGACGTGGGTGGCCGCCGCGGTCGCCGCCGCGTCGGTCTCGCCCTGACCGACGACGATGTCCCGGTCGAGCGCGTCGCAGGTCACGCCGGCGAACCCGGCGGCGCGCAGGAGCGCGACCAGCGGGTCGGGGTCGGCGAAGCGGAAGGGCCCCGGCGTGTCGGGCTGCGGCGGAGGCGGGGGCTCCGGCAGGAGCGGAAGCACCGCGTCGCGCGGCACGCTCACCCAGTGATTCTCGGGCAAGGTCCGCCAGCACAGGAAGGTCAGCCGGCCGCCCGGCTTGAGCATCCGGCGAATGTTGGCGAAAGCGCCGGCGGAATCCGGGAAGAACATCACGCCGAAGCGCGACAGGATCCCGTCGAAAGGACCGAGATCCGCCGTCCCGACATCCGCCTCCACGAACCGGATCGGGGCGGTGCGTGCAACCTCCGCGGCGGCGCGGTCCCGCGCCACGGCGAGCAGCGGCGCCGAGATGTCGGCCCCCGTGACGCCGCCGCCGGGCCTGACCCGACGGGCGGCCTCCAGGGTCGTGGCCCCCGCGCCGCAGCCGATATCGAGCACCGTGTCGCCGGGAGCGAGGGGCGTGCGGGCGAACAGCGCCTCCGTCAGCGGGAGGAACATCGCGTCGAGGACGGCCTGATTGCGCGCCCAGCGCGTGCCGACCTCGCCGTTCCAGTATTCGGTCTGGGTGATGCCGCCCGCCATGCTCCCTCCGTCAGACCGTGGTCGTGGCCACGGACAGCTCGGGCTTGTGGTTCAGGGTCTGGAACACCACGCAGTAGCGCTCGGTCAGCTTCAGGAGCTGCGCCAGCTTGTCCTCCGGCGCGTCGGTATCGAGTTCGAAGAACAGGCGGATGCTGCGGAAGCCCACCGGCGCCTCCTTGTCGACCCCGAGGGTGCCGCGGAAATCGAGGTCGCCCTCGGCGCTGACCGTGCCGGCGCGCAGCGGGATCTCCAGGGCTGTGGCCACGGCCTTGAGCGTCACCCCCGCGCAGGCGACCAGCGCCTCCAGCAGCATGTCGCCCGAGCACAGCTCCGCCCCCGAACCGCCCGTCGCCGGATGGAGCCCGGCCTCCGCGATGGCGCGGCCCGTCTCGACCTTGCAGGCGATCTTGGTGTCGTCCAGCGTGCCCCTGGCCTTCAGGGTGATGACCGCCGCGTCCGGTGCGGTGCGGTACTTGTCCTTGATCGGAGCCTGGAGGGCTCGCAGCGTGGTGGCGTCCATGGCGTCGTCCTCTCGATTCCGGATCTGACCCGCTTCTCGGCGGCGGGCCGGCCGGAGCGTTCCGGCTCCGTCAGGCGCCCGGTATAGGTGCGCGCCACGCGGACGGGAAGCGGTTCTCAGGCGCGCCCGGTGAGGACGGTCATCGCTTCCGCGAGGGCGTCGACCTGGGCCTCGTCGTGGGCGGCCGAGAAGGCCACCCGCAGCCGCGCGGTCCCGGCCGGCACGGTCGGCGGGCGGATCGCCACCACCAGGAATCCCGAGGCCTCCAGCGCGGCCGAGATGTCGAGCGCCGCCTGCGCCTCGCCGACCAGGACCGGCACGACGGCGCTCTCGGCCTCCGGCAGGCCCAGACGGGCGGTGAAGCGCCGGGCGAGGGTCAGCGGTCGGGCACGCCGGTCGGGCTCCGCCTCCAGGATCGTCAGCGCCTCCAGGGCGGCGGCGGCCGAGGCCGGAGGCAGGCCGGTGGTGTAGACGAAGCTGCGGGCGCGGCTCGTCATCAGGTCGATGACCGGGCGCGAGGCGCAGAGATAGCCGCCATACGAGCCGAGCGCCTTCGACAGGGTGCCCATTTCCAGCGGCGCCCGCGGCCCGTCCTCGACCACGCCGATGCCGTGGGCGTCGTCCACCAGCGTCCAGGCGTCGAAGGTCTCCGCGATGCCCAGGATGTCGCCGAGCGGCGCCCGGTCGCCATCCATGCTGAAGACCCGCTCGGTGAGCACCAGGGCGCGCCCGTAATGGGGGCGGTGCTCCGCGAGCTGGGCCGCGAGGTCGCCGGGATCGTTGTGGCGGAACGTCAGGACCCGCGCGCCCGACAGCCGCGCGCCGGCCCACATGCAGGCATGGGACAGCGCGTCCAGAAGGACGAGGTCGCCCCGCCCGGCCAGCGCCGGGGTAATGCCGAGATTGGCGAGATAGCCGCTGCCGAAGACCAGGGCGGCCTCCGTGCCCTTGTGGCGCGCGAGGCCGTCCTCCAGCGCGCCGAGATACGGATGGTCGCCGGTCACGAGCCGCGATCCGCCCGACCCCGCACCGTGGCTCGCGACGGCCGCCTGAGCCGCCGCGATCACCCGCGGGTGATGCGAGAGGCCGAGGTAATCGTTGCAGGAAAAGGAGACGAGCGTCCGGCCCCGTCGTGCCGCCGCGGCGCCGGAGCCGCGCTCCGTCGGCACCAGCGTGCGGCGCAGGCGACCGGCCTCGAGGGCTTCGAGTTTCCCGGTGGCGAAGGCGTCGAGGCTGTCCATGGGGATGGGGATGGGCGATGCCGCGGCGGCAAAGTCAAGCGGCGGGTGCCGGACTCTTGACCCCCGTCCGAGGGGCTTCCATGCCGGACGCATGACCCTCGAAACGCCCGCAGGCCATCTCTGGCGGCCCTACACGCAGATGCGCCTCGCCCCGCCGCCGCTGGAGGCGGTCGCGACGCATGGCACCCGCATCCGCCTCGCCGACGGCCGCGAACTCGTGGACGGCATCGCCTCCTGGTGGACCGCGGTGCACGGCTACAATCACCCGCACATAGCGGGCGCTGTCGCCGACCAGCTCGCGCGCATGCCCCACGTGATGTTCGGCGGCCTCACCCATGCGCCGGCGGAGACGCTGGCGCGCCGGCTCGCCGCCCTGCTGCCGGGCGATCTCGACCACGTCTTCCTGAGCGATTCGGGCTCGGTCGCCGTGGAGGTCGCGCTCAAGATGGCGGCGCAGATGTGGATCAACCGCGGGGTGGGCGGCCGGACGAAGGTCCTGGCGTTCCGGGGCGGCTATCACGGCGACACGATGGGGGCGATGTCGGTTTGCGACCCCGAGGAGGGCATGCATCGCCGCTTCGGTGCCTACCTGCCGAGCCAGATCTTCTGCGACCTGCCGCGAAGCGCGGCCGAGACCGCGGCGCTCGACGCGGCCCTCGCGTCTCATCGCGACACCCTGGCGGCGGTGATCGTCGAGCCGCTGGTCCAGGGTGCGGGCGGGATGCGGACGCACCCGCCTGAGGTGCTCGCGGCGATCGCCGGGCTGGCGCGCCGGCACGGACTGCCGCTCATCGCCGACGAGATCTTCACCGGCTTCGGGCGCACCGGCAGCCTGTTCGCCTGCGAGCAGGCGGGAATCGTGCCCGACATCGTCTGCCTGTCGAAGGCCCTTACGGGCGGAACGATGGCGCTCGCCGCCACGGTCGCCCGCACGGAGGTGTTCGCGGCGTTCTGGTCCGAAGACCCCGCGGCCGCGCTGATGCACGGCCCGACCTTCATGGCCAATCCCCTGGCCTGCGCAGCGGCCAATGCCAGCCTCGATCTGTTCGAGGCGGAGCCACGGCTGATCCAGGCCCGCGCCATCGCGGCCCGTCTTGCCGAGGGGCTGGAACCCCTGCGGCGGGTGCGGGGCGTGGCGGATGTCCGGGTACTCGGTGCCATCGGAGCGGTGCAGTTCGCCCGTGCGCCCGACTTGGCCGTCCTCAAGGCGCGATTGCTCGCCCGCGGCGTCTGGGTCCGGCCGTTCGGCGACATCGTCTATCTCACCCCCGCCCTCACGATCGATGCAGCGGATCTCGACCGGCTGATCGAGGCGGTCGCCGCCGTGGTGACCGAGCTGGCGCCCGGATCGGCATGACGACCGGGCGTTCCACATTCCCGTGATCCGTCTCCGCGGGCGCCTGCAACCCGTGACCGTTTCTGCCGTTGGGCCTACGGCTGGAGATGCGTGCGGCGGCCCGCGCGGCCGGACGCTGCCAAAGGGAGTACACAGTGGCGAGCGAGCAGACGGGTTCGAGCGGCGATCGGCCGGTAATCCTCCTCGTCGAGGACGAGGCGCTGACGATCATGGACCTCGGGGACGTGCTGGAGGAAGGCGGCTACGACACCGTTCAGTGCGCCTCGGCCGAGCGCGCGCTGAGCATCCTGCAGGCGCGCCCGGACATCTGCGGCCTGGTCACGGACGTGCAGCTGTCGGGAAAGACCGACGGGTTCGATCTGGCGAGTTCCGTGGCCGAGGCGCGGCCGCAACTGCCGATCCTGATCGTCTCCGGGCGCGCGGCCCCGGATCCGGCCCGCATGCCCGAGCATGCCGAGTTCATCGCCCGGCCCTGCACCGGCGAGGATATCCTGGACCGTCTTCAGCGCCTCATGCACTGCTGATCCGACCTTCACGTCGGCCCCGTCATCGCACCGTCACCGGCCAGCGCCACACGGACCGGAGCGGCCGCGTGACGGGGGTGGACGGTGCAGTTTCAGGATCGTCCGGCGGCCGCCGGCATTAATTCGGGCGCTCCGGTGGGCGACAAGCAGAAGCGCGATCATCAGGACGAAGCTGCGGCCGTGCTCGGCCACACGTCCAAGAAGATGCGGCCGCCCGGCGTCCGCAGCGTCGGTTGGGCGCTGGTGCAGGCGGCGCGCCTGCACCGCGCCCGAACCGGCGACCGGCTGGCCAAGCTGGGGCTTTTCGCCGGCCAGGAGCAGGTGGTGCAGGCGTTGGCTGCGGCCGGCACCATGACCATGGGTGATCTCGCGGCGCTGCTGCGGGTGCGGCCGCCCACCGCGTCCAAGACCGTGACGCGGCTCGCGGCCCTCGGCATCGTCGAGCGCCGGGCCGAGTCGGGCGATGGCCGCGTGGTCCGGGTTCAGCTCACGGAAGCCGGCATGGCCAAGGCCGAGGCGATCGAGCGGATCCAGGAAGAGGTCGAGGCCGAGTTGCTCGACCACCTCGACAAGACCGACCGCCGACGCCTGCGCAAGCTCCTGCGCAAGGCCGCCCGCGGCCTCGCCGAGGCAGCCGGTGCCTCCGGTCAGGTGGCGGAGGCCGATGCCGAGATCGAGGCCGAGGACGAGACGGAGGGCCTGCCGGCCTGACCGGCGGGGCTCAGGCCGCGGCCCGGCGCCAGGCCGGGAACGGATCCGGCAGTTCGCGGTAGGGCGCGGGATCGAAAGGTGCGCGATCCGGTCCGGTGTCCACGAGGCAGGCATCGAGCGCGGCGATGAGCGCGGCGCGGTCCATCCCGGATCCGATGAAGACCAGTTCCTGGCGCCGGTCGCCCCAGACCTCGCTCCAGACCGTATGCAGGCGCTCCCGGAACTCGGGCGCCTCCGGCCAGCGCCGCCGCGGCACCGCCGACCACCAGAACCCCATCGCGGAGACCCTGGCCACGGCCCCCGCCAGGGAGAACTCGCCGACCCAATCCGGCCGCGTCGCCAGCCAGAAATGGCCCTTCGCCCGGATCAGGCCCGGCCAGGTGGCGTTGACGAAGGCGTTGAAGCGCTCGGGGTCGAAGGGGCGCCGGGCCCGGTATACGAAGGAGGCGATGCCGTATTCCTCGGTCTCCGGTACGTGCGCGTGGGCGCCGTAGAGTTCCTTGAACCAGAGCGGGTGCTGCTGCGCCTTCTCCTCGTCGAACAGGCCGGTGTCGAGGATTTCCGCGAGCGGCGCACGTCCGTGATCGGTCTCGAGGATGCGGGCGTCGGCGTTCAGGCCGCGCACCACCGAGCGGACCAGCGCGAGATGCTCGGGTGAGACGTCATGCGCCTTGTTGATCACCACCACGTCGGCGAACTCGATCTGCTCCACGAGCAGGTCCACGAGCGTGCGCGTATCCTCGGCGCCCGCGGTCTCCCCGCGCTCACGCAGGAACGCGGCCGAGCCGTAATCCTTCAGCAGGTTCACCGCGTCGACCACGGTCACCATCGTGTCGAGCCGGGCCAGATCCGACAGGGAGCGGCCCGCCTCGTCCCGGAACGAGAAGGTCGACGCGATCGGGAGCGGTTCGGCGATGCCGGTGCCCTCGATCAGCAGGTAATCGAACCGCCCGGTCTCCGACAGGCGGCGGACCTCGGCGAGCAGATCGTCGCGCAGGGTGCAGCAGATGCAGCCGTTGGTCATCTCGACGAGGGTCTCGTCCGTCCGGGACAGGTCGGCTCCGCCCGCGCGGACGAGGTCGGCATCGATGTTGACCTCGCTCATGTCGTTCACGATCACCGCCACCCGGCGGCCGTCGCGGTTGTTCAGAACATGATTGAGCAGCGTCGTTTTGCCGGCTCCGAGAAAGCCGGACAGGACGGTGACGGGCAGGCGGCGATCGGGCTGTGTCATGCCGCAATCAAAATGTTATAACATTTCAAAGTCAAGGCAGTGAAACGCGCCGCAGCGGCGGGACCCGGCGAAGCTGTTGCAACGATGTAACGTTTCTCAAGCGTGTCGGGGTGGCGCGGGATTACACCTTGCACCTGACCCGAGGTCCGCGACACTGAAACAGTATAACACTATGTGAGTCTCCATGTCCCGCCTGCGTCGCCTCCGCTTCCTTGCCGGCACAATGCTGTCCTCGACCGTCTGCACCGGCATGTTGGCTCCGTCGGTTGCCCGGGCCCAGCAGGCCGTCACCCTCGACGAGATCAGCGTCACCAGTCCGAGCCCGATCCAGGCCCCGCGCACGGCGCCGATCGCCGACGCGGCGGTCCCGATCGGCGTACTGCCGGTGGCGACCAACACCTTCTCGCCCGTCACCGTGGTCACCCAGGAGCAGATCGCGCGCGATCAGCCCCGGACCCTGGGCGACGCCCTGTTCGACAGGCCGGGCATCTCCGGCACGTCCTACGCCCCGGGCGCGGCCTCACGGCCGATCATTCGCGGTCTCGACAACGCCCGGGTGCGCATCCAGGAGAACGGCATCGTCAACGGCGGCGTGTCCGACCTCGGCGAGGACCACGCCGTGCCGGTGAATCCGCTGGTGGCCGACCGGATCGAGGTGATCCGCGGCCCCGCGACCTTGCGCTATGGCTCCGGCGCCATCGGCGGCGTGGTCTCGGCGGACAACAACCGGGTGCCGACCTTCATTCCGGCGAACGGGGTGCAGGGGCAGGTGACCACCGGCTTCTCCAGCGTGGACAACGGCCGGCTCGGGGCCGCCACGGTGGATGCCGGCGGCGATGGCATCGCGGTCCACGCCGACGGCTTCAAGACGGCCAACGACAGCTACGCGATCCCCGGCGGGATCCAGCGCAATTCCTACAACGAGTCGCAGGGCGGCGCGGTCGGCATCTCGGCGATCGGCGACCGCGGCTTCGTCGGCATCTCCTTCAGCCACTACGACGCCATCTATGCGATCCCCGGCGGCGTGGCGGAGCAGGACCGGACCCGGCTGACCCCGAATCAGGACCGCGTCCTGTCGCGGGGCGAGTACCGGCCCCTCGACGGTCCGTTCGAGGTGATCCGCTACTGGGCGGGCTACTCGGTCTACCGCCACAACGAGGTCGGCATCGGCGAGGACGGGATCGAGGGCGTCCAGGCGATCTTCAAGAACCGGGAGGCCGAAGGGCGCCTGGAACTCCAGCACGTCCCGGTCTTCACGGATCTCGGCAAGCTCACCGGCGCGCTCGGCTTCCAGTCGGACCGGCGTGTGATCAACACGCAGCTCGAATCGTTCCTGCCCAAGACCGAGTCCCGTGCCAACGCGGTCTACCTGTTCGAGGAGCTGGAGCTGCGTCCGGGCACGCGTCTGCAGGCGGCCGGGCGCTACGAGGTCGATCGGCTGTCGAGTACGGCCGCGCAGTTCCCCAGCGATTACGTGCCCGTCGACGGGCAGGAGCCGTTCCAGTACGCCCGGACCCGCCGCTTCGCGCCGAAGAGCGCCAGCATCGGCGCCCTGCAGGATCTGCCCTACGGCTTCGTGGCGAGCCTCACCGGCTCCTATGTCGAGCGCGGACCCACCGGCTACGAGCTGTTCTCGCAGGGGCCCCACGACGCCACCGCGACCTTCGAGATCGGCAACCCGAACCTCAAGAAGGAGCGCGCCCGGACCGTCGAGGCCAGCATCCGGCGGGCCGAGGGACCCTTCCGCCTCGACGCCACCGGCTACTTCACGCGCTACACCGGCTTCATCTACCGCAACTACACGGGGCTGACCTGCGACGACGACTTCGCCTCCTGCGGTGTCGGCACCGACAACCGGCAGATCGTCTATCAGCAGCAGAACGCGACCTTCTACGGCGCCGAGATCATCGGCCAGTACGACCTCCTGCCGGTGGGCAACGGCTTCGCCGGCATCGAGGGGCAGTTCGATTTCGTCCGCGCTCAGTTCGACAACGGCACCAACGTGCCGCGCATCCCACCCTACCGGCTCGGCGGCGGCGTCTATCTGCGGGCCGACGGATGGTTCGCGCGGGTGAACCTCATCCACGCCTTCAGCCACGACGCCACGGCGGTTTACGAGACGCCCACGCCCGGCTACGACGACCTGCGGGCCGAGCTGAGCTACACCAAGGCGGTCGATCCCGCGGTCTACGGGGCGAGCGCGATCACCCTCGGCGTCCAGGGCCGCAACCTCCTGAACGACGACATCCGCAACTCGACCTCGTTCAAGAAGGACGAGATCCTGCTGCCGGGGCGGAACGTGCGGCTGTTCCTGACGGCGCGGTTCTGAACGCTGCGGCCGCCGCGGCGCCGTCCTTGCGCGCGCGGCGAAGCCATTCAGGGCTGCGTCGGACGTCGCGCTGTCGGCGGGCACCGGGTCACTGCGCTTTCGGCGTGACGACCAAGCGGGCGTGCTCGGCCGCGTCGGGCACCGGGAGCCTCGGCCGGCCCCCTAGGCCGACAGAACGCGGCGCAGGCGGCGCCAGCCCGCGACCAGACCGGTGACCGCGATCCCCGCCGCTAGGAGGTTCAGGACCCATTGGGCGGCATCGTGGAGCGAGCGGTTGACGCTGAGCCCGGGCAGATCGAGGCGGTGCGCGGCGTCGAACAGCCAGCGGTTGATGCGGCCGGAGCGATCCAGGCGCTGGAGGATGGTCCCGTCCCGGGGATCGACGTGGAGCCACGTGGCGTCCGGATCAGCGAAGCGCAGGCGCAGCACCGGAAGCGGCCGTGGGTCGATCCCATGCGGATACCAGTACAGGTCGTAGGCGGTCAGGGTCTCTGCCGTCCGTAATCCGCCGAGCAGGGCCGGACCGGCGGCCCGCGCGAGCGCGGCGGCATCGAGGAGCGTGCCGTCATCCGCCCTGCGGCTCCGGGCTCCCGCCGGTGTGTCGGCGACGATCCACCAGGACCCGCCGATGGCGGCGAAGCGCAGCGCGCGGGTTCCGGCCTCTGCGAAGCCCCGCAGGGCTCCGGCGTCGAGGCCGAGGGGGGCGGGCTGTCCGGCATAGGCGGCGCGGATCTCGGCGGGCGCAGCGTTCGACGAGAACCAGCGGTTCGGGTTCATCGAGATCCAGCCGCTGAGGATGAAGGTGCTGAGTCCGATTCCGCCCGCGAGGCCGAACAGGTGGTGCCAGCGTGCGAGACCGCGATAGGGCGTGACGGCGCCGCCCGCGTAGCGGCGGCGGAGGCGCAGGCGCCAGATCCCGATCGCGAGGCCGCTCAGCGCCCCGAGGGCGGCGAAGCCGGACAGCCACAGAAGGACCGTCCGCCACAGATCGGCCCGGGCGCGCAGCGGCGTCAGGTAGATCCAATGCGCCACGGCGCCGGCCCAGTTCCAGCCACGCTCGAAGCGGGTCGTGTCGAGGGCGACCTCGCCGGTGACCTGAGACACGTAGAGCTCGGTCCCGGCCGCATCGTCGAGGACGACCTTCAGGAACGGCCGGAGCGGATCGTACCGGGCCGTGACGGTCCACTGGTCCCGCTCGACCGGATCGACATGTGCGCCCGGAATCCCCTCGGCCGCGAGACGCAACGCATCCTCGGGCGTCAGCGGGCCGAGCCGCTCCCCGGTCCGCGCCGAGACCGTGGCCCGGCGCCCGTCGCGGTCGGCGATCCGGTAGACCGGTTCCGCACCGCGCATCTCCAGGGCGAAGGCCGCCGGCACGCCGGCAAGGCCGCCGGCCCGCAGCGCGTCGTCGGGCGCCACCGCGACGCGCTCCCAGGCGATCGGTGCGAGTCGGTCCAGGCGCTCGGCCCCGGTGAGCGCCGGGAACGGCACGTAGAGCATCACCAGTCCGGAGCCGATCCACAGGGCGAAGAACAGCCCCGCGGCGATCCCGGCCCAGCGGTGGAACAGCAGCAGCCAGCGCCGCCCCGCCTTGCCGAGCCGCCGCGGCAGGCTCACCACGTCACCGTGTAGGCGACCTCGACCGAGCGCGGCCGCCCGAGCAGCCAGTTGGTCCCGACCCCGTTCACGGCATTGCCGCTGATCGCGTAGACCTTGTCGAACAGGTTGTAGACCCGCACGGACAGGCGCGACTCCGCCGTGACCTGATGGTCGAGGACCACGTTGACGAGGTTGTAGGCCGGGCGCCGCGCCGTATTGCCGAAGTCGCTGTAGACCTGCCCCACGTTCTGAAGCCCGACCCGCGCGGTCCAGTCGCGGTAGACGTCCCAGGTCAGCCAGAGGTTGGCCACCCGCTCCGGCACGTCGATGGGCTGGTTGCCGGCGTACGAGACCGTGGCGCCGTTCACCGTCTGGTCGAACCGGTCGTACTGCGCGTGCAGCAGCGCGAGGTTGCCGTCCAGTCGCCAGCCCGGAGCAAAGCGCCAGCCCAAGGCCAGCTCGAATCCCTGCGAGGACTGGCTCCCCACCTGCGTGGACAGCGTCGGCTGGCCGGGGATTGCCGAGATCAGGTTGTCCTTGACGATCCGGTAGCCCGCGATGGTCCATTCCACGGCACCGTCGAAGGCAAGACCCTTGGCGCCGATCTCGACTTGATCGCCTGTGGCGAGCTTGAAGCCCGCCAGCGACTGGTTCAGCGTGATCAGGCTGTTCACCGGGTCGGTGGCGAAGCTGTACTGGGCGTAGAGCGCGCTGTCCGGCGTCGGGTTGTAGACGAGGCCGAACCGGTAGCCCAGCGCCCGGTAGGTCTTCTCGAACCGCGATCCCGTCTGCAGGTCCTCCCGATTCAGCGTTGGCACGTCGAGGCGCACGCCGGTGAGGAACGAGAGCTTGTCCGACAGGATCAGACGGTCCTCCGCGAAGACCGAGGCTTGGCTCGTCTGCGTGGCGTAGGCCGGACGGGCTCGCCCGTTCTGCGGGAAGAGGCCCGGATCGTAGCCGACGAGCGGCACGCTGGTGGTCTGGTCGAAGTAGAAGTTGTTGGTGTGCCGGAAGTCGATGTGGTTCACGTCGAACCCGGCCACGAACTGGTTGGGCAAGCCGAACAGGCTGCCCCGGAACGTCGCGTCGAGCCGGTCACCGACCTGCTCCTGGCTGTGGTAGATTTCCAGATAGTCGCCCCGGTCCACCAGCCCGGTGCCGCGGTTGTAGGAATATTGCTCGACGTCGAGCCAGTGGCGCCGGCTTGTGAGCCGGTAGGCGGTGTTGCGGATCGTGATGTCGGCCGAGGGCGACCATTCGGTCTTGAGCTGGGTCCAGTTGTCGGCCCAGGTGATCTTCGCGTCCCGGACGTTGTAGTTGTTGAACCGGATGAGGTCCGGGATCCGTCCCTCGACGAGCGGCGTGCCCCAGTAGCGGGCGGGCTCCTGGTAGCCGAGATCGTGGCTCAGGGTGAACGCCAGATCGGCGCTCGGTCGGAACAGCAGGGCGGCCGAGACCGCGAGGTTGCGGAAATCGCCCTCCGGCCGGATCCAGCCGTCGGCGCGATTGCCGCTGACGTTGAGGCGATACGCGAAGGTGTCGCCGAACTCCGCTTGACCGATTCCACCGCCCGAATCGAACGCAAGGCGCGCAACGCCATCCGTGCCGACAACGGCGCGGGCGACGTTGATCGGCACGAAGACCGGCTTCTTCGGCACCACGTTGATCACGCCGCCGATGGCGCCGTCGCCGTACAGCACCGAAGACGGGCCGCGGAGCACCTCGATCCGCTCGACGTTCCACGTGTCGAACGGGAAGGTCACCGTGTTGGCGCCGACGTAGAAGCGCGTGCCGTCGTAGAGCTGCTGGATCGAGTTCGGGCCGGCGAAGCCCCGGGACGTGAAGGCGCCGTTGCCGTTGCCGGGTGCCGCGATCGTGGTGATGCCGGTGGCGTCCTGGGTCACGGCCTCGGCGATCGTGTCCTGACCGCGCAGCCGCGCGGTCTCACCCGACACGATGTCGAGGCTCGCCGGCGTCTCCAGCGGCGTCAGACCGAGGCGGCTCGCGGTCCGGTCGGGGGTGCGCAGATTGAGGCCGGTCGGCGCAGCGCGGTTCGGGTCTCCGCCCGCGCCGGCCACGGAGAGTTCATCCAGGGTGACGGCCTCCTGGGCGGCGGTCGGACTGGCGAGGAGCGCGAGGAGAACGCCACAGAGGGGAGCCGGCCCGCCGGAGCGGGCGCGATGGATCGAGCGAAGCATGGGGGAAGCGGTCCGTGCACGGCGCGCGCCGGCCCCTTCGTCCTATAAGCATTGTAATAACATTACAATGCCTCGACCATCTGGAAACCTGAGCCTGAACGGGTGCGCGGAGGCCTCCCGGAACAGGGATCGCAGGTCGCGAAACGGTGGAGACGGACATGGGAACGGCGTCGCGGGCGCGCTTGCTGTGGCACGTCACCGCGAACGAGGCCTCGGCGGCCGCCTCCCCTCGGGATTGACGGCGCCTCGACACCCGCCAGGACACCCCGCCCGGCGCGTTTCGCGTGTGACCACGGCTGACGGCAGGTCTCCTGGCTCGCGGGTCGCCGCCCTCGCACCGTCTTCCCGGGGTGACCCAGTGACGTGGTGGTGAAGGGCTCGCCGCTTACAGTTGCGGGGGCAGCCGCGGCTTCGGGGCGGACCCCTCATCGCGTTCCCTTTTGATCCCCGAGGGGAACCGTCGAGGAACAGCTTGGCCGTCGTGTGTCCGGGCGTCAACCGCACGTCCGGGAGTTGTCGTGGATCGATGCGGCGGTCCGCCGGTTCGTTGCGGCGCCGTCGGGAACGATCTAGCCGGTTCGGCATGACGGTCTGGCGTCCCCCTGCGGAGATCCGCGTGAAGGCCTTGGGGCTCCCCCGGCGCGGCGATAGCCTGCTGGTGGCGGAGATCCATGCGGATGACGGGCGGCTGACAGGTGTCCGGCCCCTCGGTGGCAGCGTCGCGTTCGGTGAGAGGGCCGAGGACGCGCTGATCCGGGAGTTCGAAGAGGAGCTCGGCGTCACCGTCACGGTGCTCGGCGGCCCGCGCGTCGTGGAGAACATCTTCCTGCACGAGGGGCAGGTCGGGCACGAGGTGCTGTTCCTGTTCCCGGTCGCCCTGCCGCCCGGCCGGTTCGACGGACAGGAGCGCTTCGTCTTTCACGAGGATTGCGGCACCGCCTGCGTGGCGCGGTGGTGCGATCTCGACGGGCTCGACGTCCCGGGCGGGCCGGAACTCTTCCCGACCGGCCTGAAGGCCTGGCTCCGCGCGGCGTGGGACGCGGAGCCCTGACGGGCGCGATCGCGCTGCCGCCTTTGCCGCTGCGCGCGGGCGATGCTACAGCCGTGCAATCCCATCGGTCCGGACGTCCGCGACGCCGCGGCCCATGCGCCCGGACGCTCCGTCCGAAGCGGAGACGGGTGCCGGCGGAAGCATGACGACACGACCTCCCAAAAGCGGCGGGCCGAAGGGGCGCAAGCCTCAGGCCGGCAAGTTCGATGCGGGCAAGTTCAAGCCCGGCAAGTTCCAGGCCGATGGCCGTGCCCGTACGGGCCCGCGCACCAGCGCCCGCGACGCTGCAGAGCGCGCGGCCCGCAATCGCGGCGACGATGCGGGTGCGCGCGATCCCTGGGGTGCGCAGGGCGCCGCAGCCGCAGCCCCGGCCCGGCCCGCGAAGCCGCGGCGCGACACAGCCGCGCCGCGCGGTCCGCTGGCGGCGAAGCCCGGCAGCCGGCCCGTTTCCAAGCGCTCGGAGGCCCCTGCGCCTGCCCCGGCCCCTTCCCCCGCGCCGACACCCGGTCCGACCCGCCGCGAGCAGCGCGCGGCCGCCTCCGCGACCCTCGCCTCCGGGGTGCAGACCCTGATGGTCGAGCCGGACGAGGCCGGCATGCGGATCGACCGCTTCCTCACCGCGCGTTTTCCGCTCCTGCCCTTTACCCGCGTGCAGACCATTGTGCGCAAGGGCGAACTGCGCGTCGACGGCAAGCGCGCCAAGCCGAACGACCGGCTGGAGCCGGGCATGAGCGTGCGCGTGCCGCCGCTGCGCCTCGACCAGCCCTCCGAGCGCCCGCGCAACGCCGCCCGCGAGCAGGACGATGCCGAATTCATCCGGTCGCTCATCCTCTACGAGGATGCCGACATGATGATCCTCAACAAGCCCTTCGGCCTCGCGGTCCAGGGTGGTTCGGGGACGGTCCGGCACGTGGACGGCCTGCTCGCCGCCCTCACCGGCCCGGATGGCCAGAAGCCGCGCCTCGTCCACCGGCTCGACAAGGATACGGCCGGCTGCCTGATCGTCGCCAAGACCCGGCTCGCCGCCGCGACGCTCGCCAAGAGCTTCCGCTCCCGGGCCGCGCGGAAGATCTACTGGGCGCTGACCGCGGGCGTGCCGCGGGTCCGGCAGGGGCGTGTCTCGACCTACCTCGCCAAGGAGGAGCCCACCGACGCCGACGCGCGGATGCGCGTCGCCAAGCACGGCGACGAGGGGGCGAGCCACGCGCTGACCTACTACGCGATGGTCGATCAGGCCGCCCAGAAGCTGTCCTGGCTGTCGTTCAAGCCGGTGACCGGACGGACGCACCAGCTGCGCGCCCACGCGGCCCATATCGGCCACCCGATCGTCGGCGACCCGAAATACTTCTCCGTGGAGAATTGGGAGCTGCCGGGGGGCATCCAGAACCGCCTGCACCTGCTCGCCCGCCGGATCGTCATCCCGCATCCGCGCACCGGCAAGCCCGTGGACGTGAGCGCGCCGCTACCGCCCCACATGGCGCAGAGCTGGAACCTGCTGGGCTTCGACGCCACCCGCTACGACCCGATCGTCGAGGCCCCGGAAGCCTGAGCGGGCAGCCAGGGCACGGCCGGGTTCGTCAGGGCGTCCGGGACTTCCGGCCGCCGCCCTGCGGCGCGACCCGCCGATCGCCGTCGGGGCCGCGCCCGGTATGCCGTCGCGACGGTCCCGCGTCTGGTCGAGTCCGCGCCGGACCTCCTGGGCTGCGGCCACGACCCGGGTCGGGCAGGAGAACCGCTTCGCCGTGCCCGTCGCCCTTCGGCCGAATGCGCGTCCCGAGGGCGGTATCCTCGACCCGGCCCGGATGCATCGGCTGGAGGAGCGCCCGTCCGGTCGAGGCTCCTGCAAGCTTCGCTGGTGGATAGGGGTGATGGCTCCGGAGGTCCGTCGCGCCTGCGCCGCCGTGCCGGCACGCAAGGGGCAACGAAGATGGGCGCCTGCGCTCGGTTCAAACGATCGCCCAGGTGCCACTGCGGCGACGCGACGCGCCGGATGGCGGGATCCCCGCTCAGAGAAGCGCGTGAGGCCGTCTCGGTCTCCGGTGAGAGGTCGGTTTCGCGCATCAAAGCGGGCAGCCGCAGGAGCCTGATCGCCGGATCCCCCTTCCATCCCCAAATCATTGTCGCGGGAGATGTGCGCTGCGGTATCCCCGGTGAAAGTGGACCGTCATCGGGGCGGGCCGTGCCGCGCATGCCTTGGCAATCGGCCGTGCCGCCTCATATGCTGCCCGCGTCCCGCCGATCCGCTGCGGGGCCAGTTTCCGGCGGTTCGAGACCCTGACATATGAAGCTCGCGATGCTGGCCTGCCTCGCCGCCCTGTGCCTCACCGGGCCGATCGCGCACGCCGCACCGGGCGAGGCAGCCAAGGCGGCGCCGACCGCGAACGGCGCCCATCCGGCCGAGGCGGCGTCGCCGCATCCGCCCGCCGCTCCCGCCGCGAATGCGGCGCCCACGCAGGCCGCGCAGCGCCCGGCCCCGAACTCCCGCGCGGAGCGCCGCCGGCGTTCCTATGCGGCCTGCAATCGCGCCTCGCACCAGCGCGGCCTGCGCGGCGGCAAGCGCCGGCGTTTCCTGATCCGCTGCCGGCTCGGCTACGAGCGGACCCGGGTTCCCGGCGGTCAGCCCGCCGCGGCCGCGCCGGCACAGCCGGGCCGGAAGCCGTGACCGAGTCCGACATCCGCCCATCCGCGCCGTCGGGGCCGCCTTTGGCGCGTCGTCGGCGATGAGGCTCGTCGTCTTCGACGTCGACGGCACCCTCGTCGACAGCCAGCACCTGATCGTGGCGGCCCAGGAGGTGGCCTTCGCGGAGAATGGCCTGCCGGCCCCGGGGCGGCGCGAGGCGTTGTCCGTGGTGGGCCTGTCACTGCCGCAGGCCTTCCGGCGTCTGGTCGGCGAGGACGGCCCCGTTGCGGAACTCTCGGAGAGCTACAAGCAGGCCTACAACCGCCTGCGGCTCGATCCGGCCCATGAGGAACCGCTGTTCCCCGGGATGGCCGACCTGCTGACCCGGCTCCATGACCGTGGGGATGTGCTGATCGGCCTCGCGACGGGGAAGTCGCGGCGCGGCGTCGACCGGCTTATCGCGCATCACGGCTGGGCGGAGTGGTTCGCCACGACCCAGAGCGCCGACGACGCGCCGTCCAAGCCGGACCCGACCATGCTGCGGCAGGCGATCAGCGAGGCCGGTTGCGCGCCGGAGGCGACCGTGATGGTGGGCGACACGACCTTCGACATCGCCATGGGCGTGGCGGCCGGTGCCACGGCCATTGGGGTCGCCTGGGGGTATCATCCGCCGGACGCGCTCTACGGGGCCGGGGCCGTGACGGTCGTCCCGACGGCCGCTGCGCTGGAGGTGCTGCTTCTCGAGGGCCTCGCGACGGGCGGCTGATGGCGAAAGGCTCGCGCGCCGGGCCGGAAACGCCTATCTCGCGTCCATGAGCGATCAGACGACAGACTGGCTCGGCGAACCGGGCGACGGCGCGCGGCCCGACCCGATCCGTGCGGCCCGGGGCCATTCCAAGCCCGCCCTGCCCCGGCGGTTCTACACGGAGGCCGGCTTCTCCGAAGAGGCCGACGGATTCCGGCTGACCCTGGACGGACGTCCGGCCAACACGCCGGCCCGCAACCCGCTGCGGCTCCCGAGCCGCGCCCTGGCCGAGCGGGTCGCGGCGGAATGGGCGGCCCAGGACACTGCGATCGACCCGGCACAGATGCCGCTGACGCGGCTCGCCAACACGGCGATCGACGGCGTCACGCCCCGCTTGGCTGCGGTGGCGGCCGATCTCTGCGCCTATGCCGGCACCGATCTCGTGGCCTACCGCGCTGGTGACCCGGAGCGCCTCGTGGCGGCGCAGGCGGCGGCCTGGGACCCGATCCTCGCCTGGGCGCGGGACGAGTTCGGTGCGCGGGTGATCCTGAGCGAGGGCGTCATGCATGTCGAGCAGCCCGCCGACACGATCCAGGCCCTCTCCACGGCGGTGAATGCGGTGACGGATCCGTTCCGGTTGGCCGGACTGCACACCCTGACCACCCTGACCGGCTCCCTGCTGATCGCGCTGGCGGTGCTGCGTGGCCGCCTGGCCCCGGCGGAAGCCTGGGACGCCGCTCACGTCGACGAGACCTACCAGGCTGCCGTCTGGGGGCGCGACGCGGAGGCGGAAGCACGCCTCGCGGCGCGCCGGATCGAGTTCGAGGCGGCGGCCGCGTTCGTCGGTGTCGAAGGCTGAGCCGAGACCCGAAGTGCGATCCGTCGCGCAGATGCAATTGGGCAACAATCCGGCATTCGCGGCGCCCGGTCGGCTTCAGCGGCTGACAAGCTGCGAACACTGTTTTAAGGTCGGCGCACATTGTGTTCGAGTCGACAATGCGTTCCGATCAGCCTGTCCGATGCAGATTTGAAGGCGAACTGGCGACGCTGATTGCCTCGAAGCAATCGTTCCGGGATCTACCCGCGCGATACGCGCTCTTCGACGCTCTTTCGGACCTCGAACGCAGGGCAAAGAGCGCCGGTGCCCCCGACCTGACCTTGCGCAAGATCGCCGAAATCCGCTTCCTGACGGGCATCCTGCGCGAGTCGGTGCGCCCCTTCCCGGTCGCGTCCCTGCGGACGGTGCTGCGGGCTCGCGAGCGGGTCGACCGACGCCGCGTTCCCTCCCCCGAGGCGGCGGATCTCGACGCGGTCTGACGCCAGAGTCTCGCCGACGCGGCTCAGGCTGGCGCGGCCAGGGCAGCCCGGATCTTCGCCTCCAGGGCCGCGGGCTTCGTCCCGGGCGCGAAACGGGCGATGACCCGGCCGTCACGACCCACCAGAAACTTGGTGAAGTTCCACTTGACCATCCGCGTGCCGAACAGCCCCGGTCGGGCCTGGGTAAGATGGGCGTAGAGCGGATCGGCATCCGGCCCGTTCACCGCGATCTTGGCGAGCACCGGGAAACTCACGTCGTAGCGCAGCGAGCAGAATTGCGCGATTTCGGTGGCGTCGCCCGGCTCCTGGGCGCCGAACTGGTTGCAGGGGAAGCCCAGGATCGTCAGACCTTCCTCCCGGTATCGGCGCGACAGCGCCTCCAGGCCCTCATATTGCGGGGTGAAGCCGCAGCGGGAGGCCGTGTTGACGATGAGCAGCACCTGTCCGCGATGCTGCGCGAGCGGGTAAGGCGTGCCGTCGGCCGCGGACACGCTGAGATCGTGAACTGTCGTCATGCCCGATCACTTGAGCAAACCGGCCGGTTCCGCAAGACGCGCGCATCATCTCATCGCGACCGCGCCGCGGCGGCGCCGGCGGCGCGTGGAGCCCGCCTCCCCTCCGCGCCCGACCGGGATGTGGGGATGCCGCGCTGTCGCTTCCTCGTCCGGGGCGCATCCACGGTGCCGGAGGCGCCGGGCACCGGATTGCGGGACAGGCAATCCGCCCGGCTGACGGGCGTCCGACCCGGAGTGCTGAAACGGAGCGGTTACGTGTTCATGAGCCCCTGAGAGTGGGCTCCTCCGGTCCGGGCCGATGGGCTCAGGCCGGGACTTTCCGGACGTCGAAGCTCGGGCCCTGCGGGGTCATGCGGTCGGTGGTGACGATGCGTTCGTCGGCGCCGACCACTCCGAGACTGACATCGCGGTCCGGCAGGACGACGGTGGTGCTCTTGTTGACGTGGACCAGCACGTGCCGCCGCAGCGGCACCGAGGCGACGGCCCAGCGTTTGAGCTGCCCGTAATAGGGTTCGCGCCGCCACGCGCCCGCTTGGCCGGGATCGACCTGGACGTTCATGTTGCGGGTGAGCGGGTCGAGGCTCAGCACCATCTTGGCGCGATCCGGCTTCCATTCCGGTCCGAGCCAGCCTTCCGTCATCCAGAGGCAGTGGAATGCCCGGCAATGGTCGGGCCGGGTGGCGTGAATGGCGCAGCCCTGGCCGGCCCTGGTGTGCCGGCACCATTGTCCGGCCACGCTCTCCACCGCGGGCACGTCGTAGACCTTGCAGCAGAGCGTGCAGGCGCCGCAGGCGCGGCCGGGGGCGGGTTGTGCGACGAACGTTTCCGGATTGAGCATCGGTCGGGCGTCAACAGAGGCGGTCGCGGGCGGCATGCGTCCGGTAACGGCCGGCCGCGGGTCCTTCGGGCTACCTGCCGGGGCATCGGGTCGGTAGTGTGGCGGCGGTGACCCTCGCACGAGGACCTTGCGAACCATGCTCTCGAATCTCGCGACCCGCGACGTCGAAACCGTTCTCCACCCCTACACCAACCTGTCGACGCACCGACAGATCGGTCCGCTGGTTCTGGAGCGCGGCGAGGGTGTGCACGTCTACGACACCGAGGGGCGTCCCTATATCGAGGGCATGTCCGGCCTGTGGTGCACGGCCTTGGGCTATTCCAACGCCGAGCTGGTGGAGGCGGCCCGGGCGCAGATGGCGCGCCTGCCCTTCACGCACCTGTTCTCCGGCCGCAGCCACGATCCGGGTATCGAACTCGCCGAGACGCTCAAGGAGCTGATGCCGGTTCCGACCTCGAAGATCTTTTTCACGTCTTCGGGATCCGAGGCCAACGACACGCAGGTCAAGCTCACGTGGTATTACAACAACGCCCTCGGGCGCCGGAATAAAAAGAAGATCATCGCCCGGCAGAAGGGCTACCACGGCGTGACGGTCGCCAGTGCGTCGATGACCGGGCTCGCCGCGAATCACGCCGACTGGGACCTGCCGCTTCCGGGCTTCCTGCACGTCTCCGCCGCCCACCATTACCGGGGCGCCGAGCCGGGCGAGAGCGAGGAGGCCTATTCCGCCCGCCTCGCCGCCGAACTGGAGGAGACCATCCTGCGGGAGGGGCCGGACACGGTGGCGGCCTTCATCGCCGAGCCGGTCATGGGCGCGGGCGGCGCGATCGTGCCGCCGCGGGGCTATTTTTCCGCGATCCAGGCGGTGCTGGCGAAATACGAGGTCCGCTTCATCGCCGATGAGGTGATCTGCGGCTTCGGACGGCTCGGCACGTGGTTCGGCAGCGAGGCGCTGGGTGCCCGGCCCGATTCGATCTCCTTCGCCAAGGCCCTGACCTCGGCCTACATGCCGCTCGGCGGCGTGAGCATCGACGAACCGCTCTACGAAGCGCTTGTCGGCCAGAGCGAGAAGATCGGCACCTTCGGCCACGGCACCACCTATTCCGGACACCCGGTGGCTGCGGCCGTGGCGCTGAAGGCCATCGAGATCTATCGCCGCGACCGCATCATCGAGGGGGCGGCCGAGAAGGCACCCCAGTTCCAGCGTCGCCTCTCGGCGCTGGCCGGGCACGACCTCGTGGGCGAGGCCGGGGGCATCGGGCTGATCGGCGGCCTGGAGATCGTCGCCGACAAGGCCACCAAGCGGCAATACGACCCCAAGGCCGGCGTCGCTGCGCGCTGCGTCGCCTTCGCGCAGGGCGAAGGTCTGATCGTGCGGGCGCTTGCCGGCGACCGCGTCGCGGTCTGCCCGCCGCTGATCATCGCGCCGGATGAGATCGATGCCCTGTTCGACCGGCTCGGCCGGGCGCTCGACCGCACCCGGGACTGGATCCGCGCCGAGGGGCTGGAGGCGATGCCGGGCTGAGGCGCGCGGCCGGTCGCGGATGGACCTCAGACGGACGGCGGGAAAACCGTCGTCGGGACCCGGTGCCGCACCCGCATTCCGGTCGAAGACGCGCGCCCCGTCATTTTGCGTGGCGCGACGTGACCCGGCATGCCGCGAGGTCCATCAGCATCGCGTCTCCGGACGCGGCATCACACCGCGTCGCGCTGCGCGTCCGGCTGAGCGGTGGCCTGGAGCCCGGTCGCCGTCAGCGGCGTGATGCGCAGCGTGGTGATCCGGTTCTTGGCCTTCCGCAGCACCTGGAAGCGGAAGCCGTGGAAGTTGAAGGCCGTCCCCTGATCCGGGATGGTCCGGGCCTCGTGGATGACGAGGCCCGCGATCGTGGTCGCCTCCTCGTCGGGGAGTTTCCAGTCCATCGCGCGGTTCAGGTCGCGGATCGGCACGCCGCCATCGACGTTCACCGACCCGTCCCCCTGCGGGCGTACCCCCGAGACCGTGACGTCGTGCTCGTCGGCGATGTCGCCGACGATCTCCTCCAGAATGTCTTCCAGAGTCACGAGGCCCATCACCTCGCCGTACTCGTCGACCACCAGGGCGAAGTGGGTCTTCTTGGTGAGGAAGGCCTTAAGCTGGGCGCGCAGGGACGTGGTGCCCGGCACGAACCACGTCTCCAGGGCGAGCGCCTCGACCTTGAGGCCCGAGGCGTCGCCCCCCGCCGCGTCGAGCGCCCGCAGCAGGTCCTTGGCGTGGAGCACGCCCACGATGTTCTCCGGCGTGCCGCGCCACAGGGGCATGCGCGTATAGGGCGAGGACAGGACCGCGCGGACGATGTCCTCGGAGGGCTGGTCGGCGTCGATCGCCCGCATCTTGGTGCGGTGGACCATGACGTCGGAGACCGACAGGTCCGAGAGGTCGAGGAGGCCGCCCAGCATGTCGCGCTCGGCCTTGGCGACGCCCCCCTCCCGGTGCATCAGCGCCACCTGCCCGCGCAGCTCCTCGGCGGCGGTGAGGATCGACTGGTGCTCGCCGATGGTGACGCCGAACGGCTTCAGCATCAGCCGCACGAGATGCTCGATGGCGATGGCCAGCGGGCCCATCAGCGCCACCGCGAAGGCCACCGGCCGGGCGGTGAGCAGCGCCGCCTTGTCGGGCTTGGAGATGGCGAGGGTCTTCGGCAGCACCTCGGCGAACACGATGACCAGCACCGACATGCCGACCGTGGCGTAGATCACGCCGCTCTTGCCGAACAGCGCGGTGAGCACGCTGGTGGTGAAGGCCGAGGCGCCGATCGCCACGATGTTGTAGCCGATCAGCATGGCGCCGATGAAGCGCTCGCGGATCGCCAGGATGCGGTTGACGATCGCGGCCCGCGGGTCGCCCGCCTGTTCGAGGGCGTGCATCCGCGCCCGCGACGCGGCCGTGAAGGCCGTCTCCGCGCCCGCGAAGAAAGCCGAGAGGAGCAACGAGATCGCCACGATGCTCGCGGCGAACCACAGGTCGATATGGGTTTCCATCGGGTCCGTCAGGCACGCCGCGCGCGGCTTGTCGGCCGCCCATATAGCGCCTCCCGCGACTTATTGCGCGCCGATCTGGCGCACCGTCCACGTCGCCCAGTAAACGGGCCTTCCGTAGAGGCTCGACGTGTCGCGGCCGGAGGCGGTCGGAGCGAGCCGGTCGAGCCAGGTCAGGAACCCGGCCTTGTTCGGATAGATCGCCGGCGTGTCGAGGTTGCCTTCCGCGTCCGTCATCCAGAAATGCGCGCTCCGATCGTACCGGCCGCTGCCGTCGCCCCCCGAGCGCAGTCCGAGATAGGCCGGCGAGCGGCCGGCTTCGACCGGATCGGCGTAGAGCTTGAGGGCGCCGATGCCGTCGAGGTTCATGTCGGCGGTGTACTGGAGGCAGATGTCCGCCACGGGGCCGCCCGGCGCGTTGGCCGGCCGCTGGCACGTGTAGGAGACCGCCCAGCGCTGCAAGCCCTTGGCCCGGGCCACCCGCACGAGGGACCCGGGCGGCAGCGGCCCGGCGAGCTTGCGGGCCGTCGACCAGACCTTCGCCCCGGACAGGTCCTGCGCGGTGCGCAGGAAGAGCCCGGTGCGGCGCTTCTCGGGGGCGAGGCCGCAATCCTCGGGCAGCACGTCGGTGTAGACGTAGTGATAGGTGCGATCCACGACGCTGATCGAACCGGCGAGCCCGTGGGTCTCGAAGGCCGGGGCCGTGCAGGCCGAGGTCACCGGCTTGCCCGCTTCGTCGATCACCGCGGCGGGGGCGGGCGGGTCGCTGCGCCGCCCGCGGCCCGCGCCCGCCTCGAACGGCGTCCAGGCCAGGCCGTACCCGTCCGCGGTGCGGGTGCGGATCTCGAAGGTCTGGAAATCGAGGGTCCTTGCCTCGATCTGCACGCGGCGGCGGACATCGGCCGGGCCGGACGCCGGCGCGTCCTGCTCCGCTCGCCGGCGCCGACGGCGGCCCCGGCGCTCGGTCTCGGCATCGTCCCCGCCGGTGACGCCCACGCGCTCCTGCCCGAGCAGGAAGACGTAGCTGTAGGCCTCCCCGGCCCAGGTGCGGCCCGTCACCGCGATCGGGTCGCGCGGGCCGATGCCCTCGGCCGTCGGTGTCGGTTCGGACCAGCCGCGCGCCCGCGTGCTCTGCTCTGGCAGGTCGACCCAGAACCGGTCGGCCGTGGGCGGCAGCGTCGTGACCAAGGCCTCGAAGGTCCGCCCGGTGCGCAGGGCGCCGCCATCCCGGCTGTCCGTGGCGCGGCGCTCCGGGCAGGGCTCGTCCCGTCGGGATGCCACCGGGGTCTGCCCCTGGAACAGGGCCTGGATCGGGCCCGGTGCCTCGGAACGGGCAAGCCGCAGGAGCTGAACGCCGCGTACGAACGCGCAGGGCGCCGGCGCGATCAGGACGCCCTCGGCCTCCGAGCCATCCCGGCAGATCTCGAGGGCGCCGCCGCCCGTGAGGAAGCAGCTCGGCGCGCTGCCCTCGTAGCTCGCGGGCCTGGCCTCGGCGGGGTTTGGTCCAAGCAGCACGGATCCGGCCACTCCGCAGAGCCCCGCGAGGGCGCCGACGTGCCAGCGGCGCCCGGCCGAGCGCCGAGACCTTGAGTCGCGTACGCAGGAGACGGTGGTATCGGCGAAGGATGTTCCAGCAGACTCTATAGAAACCACGTCTATCGCCGATGTTGACCCGGTTATCGAAATAGTCTCGCAGGCTCTATCCTACGGTGGTCCAACCGGGAAGTGGCGCGGACCACGCACCGCGCCTTCGATGGGGATGGGGCGAACCCCGGGCCCGCTCGTCCGTTGTCGCGGCTTGAGGGCCCCGCTTGGCCGCTCCTGTCAGCGTTCGGAGATCAGCGCATGGATATCGCCGTCGAAACCGTCACCGACATCGTCATGCGGCTGCGCGCCATCGAGGTGAAGGAGGGCAACACCGATCCGGATTCGGGTTCGAACCCGATCGACGACGGGTCTACCGACGTCCTGACCTCCGGCACCGACGACGCCACGGAATCCGAGGTTCGGGGCCTGATCGCCGGGCTCGACGACGATTCCCGGGCCGAGCTGCTCGCCCTTCTCTATATCGGACGCGGCGACATGGAGCCGGAGGAGTGGAGCGAGGCCGTGCGCTTCGCCCGCGAGCGCGAGGCCGCTGGCGAGGGCGCCGTGCGGGAGCTGCTGGGCTCGCCCGACGCCGGGGATCTGCTGGAGGAGGGCCTCGACGCGATGGGGCTCAGCCCCGAACTGCCGCAGGCCTGAGCGCCCGGGAGCGGCCGGTCCATGGCCTCACGCGTGCGCAGGGGCGCCACCAAGGCGCTGCGGGTCCTCACCCGGCCGGTCCGCCGGGCGCAGGGCCGGGGCGGCAAGGGACCGGGTGGCCTCGTGGTCGAGCCGTACCGCGGCTACGGCTCACGCGATGAGGTATTCCTGATCGGCCGCGTCTTCCGGCAATCGCCCGGGATCCCCGGCGAGGATCCCGATTCCCTGCGGGCGCAATGGCGCGACCTGCGGCGCCGCATCGCCCGGCGGGCGATTGCCGGAGCAGCCGTGACCGCCCGGTTCGGCGACGACGCCGTCCGGGTCGAGACCGACCGCGACGGTTATTTCCGTCTGCACCTGCACCCGCGCACGCGACCGTCTGCGCCGGGGGAGTGGCACGCGGTCGACCTCCTTCTCGACGCCGACCCGCCGATCCCCGCCGAGGGCGCGGTGTTCATCCCGCCCGACCAGTGCCGTGTCGTCGTCGTCAGTGACATCGACGACACGGTCATGCGCACCGGTGTCGCCAACAAGCTGACGATGCTCTGGCGCCTGTTCGTGGAGGATGCCGAGAGCCGGGTCGCCTTCCCGGGTGTGGCCGCCCTCTACCGGGCCCTGCATGCGGGCGCCGGCGGCGGCGAGGGCAACCCGATGCTCTACGTCTCCCGGGCCCCCTGGGGCCTCTACGAAATGCTGTCGGAATTCTTCCAGCGCCACGGCATTCCGGCGGGGCCGGTGCTGTTCCTGAGGGAATGGGGCCTGTCCTGGACGCATCCGCTGCCGCGCCGGGCCACCGACCACAAGCAGGCGCTGATCCGCCACATGCTCGCCCTCTACCGGGATCTGCCCTTCGTGCTGATCGGCGACAGCGGCCAGCACGATCCGGAGGTCTACGCGCAGATCGTCGAGGAGAATCCCGGGCGGGTGCTGGCAGTCTACATCCGCAACGTGTCCCGCGACTCGGCCCGGGTCGAGGAGATCGTCCGCCTCGCCGGCGCCGTCGCCCGGGCCGGATCGAGCCTGGTGCTGGCCGGCGACAGCGTCGCCATGGCCGAGCATGCGGCGGCCATCGGGTTGATCGCCCCCGAGGCGGTGGCCGGCGTCGCCGACGAGCACGCCGCGGCGGAGACCGATACACGGCGGGAGACCGCCCGGATCACGCCGGATCTCGCCGGTTCTGCCGCCGAGGACCCGATCGCCCCCGAGGCGATCGCCGAGGCGCTGGCCGGTGACGGCGCCGTGCCGGCGACCCTGGTGGTCGAGCCGGCCACCCCGGCTGCACTGCCGCGCCTCGAAGCGTGAACGCACGGCCGTGATCGTAACCGGGGCCGCTGTCGCGGTCCGCCCCGTCCGATACTTCATGGATCCACGCAGCCGGCCCCCGCCGAGACGGGTCCGCAGACCGGGCTGCCCAGGAGGAACCGAGATGCGCCTGAGCCTGTCCGCGCTGCTGATGATCGCCTGCGGAACCCACGCCGCCCTCGGGCAGGCCGCACCCGCCGAGAGGCCAGTTCCCCGTTTCGAGCAGCTCGAGGCCGAGATCGGGGCGGCCAATGCCGCGCCGGGGCCACGGACGGTACCGGCCAAGGTCGTGCCGGTGCCTGCCGACACGACGAGTCCGCAATTCCGCACGGCTGTGGCGGCGCCCTACCGCGTGCCGGCCTGGAACGCGAACCCGCCGGACGCCGCGGCCTGGAAGGCCCTGGTCGACCGGCTGGCCGCCGCCGGCGCCGCCGCCCTCCCCGCCCTGCGTGAGAAGCTCGGCGTCACCAGCGAGGCCGCCGTGATCGGCGGCGTGAAGGCCTTCGTGATCCAGCCCCGGCAGATGCCCGAGGCCAACCGCAACCGCCTGCTCCTGCACATCCACGGGGGCGGCTACGTCTACAATCCCGGCGAGTCCGGCACGCTGGAGGCGATCCTGATGGCCGGCCTCGGCGGCTACAAGGTCATCGCGGTGGATTACCGCATGCCGCCGGATGCCCCCTACCCCGCCGCCATGGACGACGCGACCGCCGTGTGGCGCGCCATGCTGACCATGCAGAAGCCTCAGAACATGGCGGTGTTCGGCACCTCCACGGGCGGCGGCATGACCCTGGCTCTGATGCTCCGCGCCAAGGCCGAGGGACTGGCGCTGCCGGCGGCGATCGGCCTCGGCACGCCCTGGTCCGACATGACCGAGACCGGCGACAGCTACCGGACCAACGAGTGGTTGGATAACGTTCTCGTCAGCTATTCCGGCTACCTGACGCCGGCCGCCAAGCTCTACGCCGCCGGTCGGGACCTGAAGGACCCGCAGCTCTCGCCGATCTATGGCGATTTCGCCGGCCTGCCGCCCGCGATCCTGATCACCGGCACCCGCGACCTGTTCCTGTCGAACACCGTGCGCACCCATCGGAAGCTGCGCGCCGCCGGGATCGAGGCGTCCCTCCAGGTGTTCGAGGGCATGTCCCACGCCCAGTACCTCTTCACCCCGGACGCCCCGGAGACCAAGGAGGTGTTCGGCGAGATGGCGCGGTTCTTCGATAGCCATCTGGGGCGGTGAGACGCGGCGCGGCGGGCTTGCGCGGGGCTTGTCCTCACGAAATGGTGCAATGCAGCAATTCGGTGGGAAGCCTTCACATCCCGGTGGCGATGCCTAGGTTTGGGCGCTCCCGTGCCGGTCCACGCTCTTCGAGCCTGTTGGAGCCCATCCGTGCAAACCTACACCCTCGCCATCGCCGACGGCGTCTTGTTCGCCTGCCTGCCCGACGAGGCCGACATCACGGCCGCGATCACCGACGCGACCGCCACCAATTACGGGTTCGGCCTCAGCCTCGACATCGTCCGTGGGGCGACCCTGACCAACGCGGCGGGGCCCGAGGACGAGGTCGTCTGGCAGGAAGGTCCCGACAGCGAGCTGCTCGACGCGCAAGGGCGGCGCTACCGCTACGCCGTCCGTCGCCCCTGCTGACCTGACTTCGGGAGGCCTGCCGGACTACGTTCCGCCCATGCAGAAGCGGGCGCCAGGGGCGGAACGACGTGGCGGGCTCCCCCGGTTCCTCGTCCTGTATGCGGCGCTCTACGGTGCCTATGGCGTTCTGTCGCCGATCCTGCCGGGCTTCCTGGCGGCCCGTGGCCTGACGCCGGCTGAGATCGGCCTTCTTCTCGCTGCCGCGGGTGCGCTGCGCCTCGGGATCGGGCCGCTGGCCGGCGCCTTCGCCGACCGCCATCGCGCCGGCAGATCCATTCTTGCGGCGAGTCTCGCGCTGGCGGGGCTCAGCACCCTGGCGCATCTGCCGGGCGTCGGGTTGGCGCAGTTGATCGCGCCGGCTCTGCTCTACGCGGTGGGCACCGCGGCTCCGGCGCCGCTCGCCGACGCGCTGGCCCTGGCCGCCGCGCGGGGCGGGGCGGCGTTCCAGTACGGCTGGATCCGTGGCGCGGGCTCGGCCGCTTTCATCGCGGGCACCGCCGCCGCGGGCTGGTCGATCGGGATCTTCGGCCTCGCCGCCGCCCTCGTCGCGAGCGGCGGCCTGTTCCTCGCCGCCGGTGCGTCGGCCCTGGCGCTGCCGGCGGATCGGGCCCGAACGACCCGGGCCGGGGCGCCGTGGCACGGTTTCGCTGCCCTGATCGCGCTGCCGCGCTTCCGCCGCACGGTGCTGGTCGCCGCCCTGGTGATCGGCGCCCACGCGATGCACGACGGCTTCGCCATGATCCTGTGGCGCTCCGCCGGGATCGCGCCGGCCACCGCGGGCCTCCTCTGGTCGGTGTCGGTGGCCGCCGAGGTTCTGGTCTTCCTGCTGGTCGGGCCGCCCCTGCTGGCGCGGATCGGCCCTGCGGCAGGCGTCGCGGCCGCGGCCTGCGCGGGGGCCGTACGCTGGGCGGTGCTGGGCTCCACGACCGCGATCTCGTGGCTCGCCGCCGTCGAGGCCCTGCACGGGGTGAGCTTCGCCCTCCTGCACCTCGCCTGCCTCGGGCTCATCGAAGCCACCACGCCGGCCGACCTCCGGACGACCGCGCTGGCCCTGTACGGCACCCTGGGCCTCGGCCTGTCCGGCGTCGCCGCGACCCTGGCCTCCGGGGCGCTCTACGGGTCGTTTGGGGCTTCCGCCTTCTGGGCGATGGCGGCCCTGAGTCTCGCGGCCCTGCCGCTGGTGCCGGGGCTGCGGGATCGCTGAAGCGGCGGGTTCTTTTCCCGGGCCTGTGGTACGGACCCGGAACGGACCCGCCCGAAAAGCCCAGCATGCCCGTCGTCGCCGAGATCCTGATCCCGCTGGCCCTCGATACACCCTACAGCTACGTGGCACCGGCCGGGCTCGACCTCGCCGCCGGCGACGTGGTGCAGGTGCCCCTCGGACCGCGCGAGATCGTCGGGGTCGTCTGGGGCGTGGCCGAGAGCCCCGGCGGCTCGAACCTGCGGCCTGTGACCGACCGCCTGCCCTTCCCGCCCCTGTCGGATCCGCTGCGCAGCCTCGTCGACTGGATCGCCCGCTACACGCTGGCGCCGAAAGGCTCGGCGCTGGCCATGGTGTTGCGCCTGCCCGACGAGGCGGCGGCCGGCGAGACCGCCCGGGTCGCCGTGCGCATCACCGACAAGCCCCCGGCCCGGCCGACCCCGGCCCGCACCAAGGTCCTCGCCGCGGCCGCCGACGGCGGTCTGCGTGGCAAGAGCGCCCTGGCCAAGGAGGCCGGGGTCTCGCTCTCGGTGGTTGACGGGCTCATCGACGACGGTGCCCTGGAGACCGTGGCGGTCGCGCCCGAGCCGGTCGCGCCGCGGCCCGATCCGGACTTCCCGCGCTCGCCGCTCTCGCCCGCCCAGGCCGAGGCCGTAGCGGCTCTGGTCGCGCCCTTTCCGTGGGACCGGCCGCCGGCGGAGGATTCGGCCGATCTCAGGCCCGTCCTGCTGGAGGGGGTCACCGGCTCGGGCAAGACCGAGGTCTATTTCGAGGCCGTGGCCGCCTGCATCCGGGTGGGCCGCCAAGCGCTGATCCTGATGCCGGAAATCGCGCTGACGGCCCAGTTCCTGGACCGCTTCGCCGCCCGGTTCGGGGTTCGGCCGGCGGCGTGGCATTCCGGAATCGGCGGCAGGCGTCGCGAGCGCCTGCGGGCCGCGGTGGCCGAGGGCGAGGCGCTGGTGGTGGTCGGCGCGCGCTCGGCCCTGTTCCTGCCCTTCGCGCGGCTGGGGCTGATCGTGGTCGATGAGGAGCACGAGACCGCCTACAAGCAGGAGGACGGCGTCCATTACCATGCCCGCGACATGGCGGTGGTGCGCGGGCGTCTCGAGTCCTGCCCGGTGGTGCTGACCTCGGCGACGCCCGCCATCGAGACCCGCGTCAACGCCGCAAGGGGGCGCTACCGGCACATCCTGCTCCCCGAGCGCTTCGGCGGGCGGCGCCTGCCCGACATCGCGGCGATCGACATGCGCCTCGACCAGCCCGAGCGCGGCCGCTTCCTGAGCCCGCCGCTGGTCAACGCCGTGAAGAGCACCCTGGAGCGCGGCGAGCAGGCGCTGCTGTTCCTCAACCGCCGGGGCTACGCGCCCCTGACCCTCTGCCGGGCCTGCGGCCACCGCTACCAGTGCAAGAACTGCTCGACCTGGCTGGTGGAGCACCGGTTCCGCCGGGCGCTGGTCTGCCATCAATGCGGCTATGCCGAGCGCCGGCCGGAGGCCTGCACCGAGTGCGGCACATTCGACAATCTCACCGCCTGCGGCCCCGGCGTCGAACGGATCGCCGAGGAGGCCACGGCCTTGTTTCCGGACCGGCGCGTCGTCGTCCTGTCGAGCGACTTCCCCGGCGGCGCGGAGCGCCTGCGGCAGGAACTCGATGCCGTGGCAGCCGGCGAATGCGATATCGTGATCGGGACGCAACTCGTGGCGAAGGGCCACAATTTCCCGTTCCTGACCCTGGTCGGCGTGCTCGACGCCGATATCGGCCTGACCTCGGGCGATCCGCGGGCCGCGGAACGGACGTTCCAGCTGCTGCAGCAGGTCACCGGCCGTGCCGGCCGCGGTGAGAAGCCCGGCCGCGCCCTCGTCCAGACCTACCAGCCGGACCATCCCGTGATCGCGGCCCTCCTGTCGGGGGATGCCGAGCGCTTCTACGCGGAGGAGATCCAGGCCCGCGAGGCGGCGGGCCTTCCGCCGTTCGGGCGGCTCGCCGCGCTGATCGTCTCGGCGACCGAGCGCGAGGTGGCGGAGGCCCACGGCCAGGCGCTGGCCCGCGCGGCCGAGCCGCCGGAGGGCGTGATGGTGCTGGGTCCCGCCGAGGCGCCGCTGGCCCTGGTGCGCGGCCGATACCGCTTCCGCCTGCTCGTGAAGACCGAGCGCAACGTCGATCTGCAGGCCTACCTGCGCGCCTGGATCGCCCGGGGTCCGAAGGTGCGCGGCAACGTCCGGGTCGCCATCGATGTCGACCCGCAGAGCTTTTTGTAGGACACTCGGGCGACGGGCGGCGGATCCCGGCCGGAGATTGGCCGGGACGCATGCGGTTCCCGGAGGAGCGATCAGTGCTGACTTATACCAAGACGCCGGATTCCAACGTCGCCGAGATCGTGGTCGACGGGAAGATCACCGACGAAGAGATGAACGCCATGATGACGGCGATGAAGGCCGACCTCGACAAGGGCGGCAAGATCAAGCTGCTCGAGGACATCCGCGCCTTCGAGGGCATGGAGCCGGCCGCCTTCTTCAAGGATCCGCGCTTCGGCTTCTCGATGATGAAGAGCGTCAGCCACGTCGCCCTGGTGACGGACGCACCCTGGCTCAAGGCGCTGGCCGAAACCTTCAATTTCGTCTCGCCGACCCAGATCAAGGTGTTCGAGCGGGCCCGCATCGACGAGGCGCGCACCTGGCTCGCAGCCGCCGTCTGAGCGGTCTCAGTCGGCCTGCGCGGTGCGGGTATCGCTGCGCCGCGCGGTCCAGTGGCCGGAGCAGAGGGACGAGACCTTCCAGGTCCCCGCGCCGCTCCCGGCCCGGAGCCGCCCCGTTCCCGTGCCGCTCGCGGTGCCGTTGTTGACGGTGAGCCCGACGCTGCCATCGGCCCCGACATGCCCGTTCACCTGCGCGCCGGCGGCTCCGGAGATCAGCTGCACGTGACCCTCGCGAATGGCGAGCGCGTAGGTGTAGCGGGCGCTGCACAGACCGGTTTCCGTGACCAGTTCCACCGACCACCGTCCGTTGTGCGTGCCGGGCTCCGCGCTGGCGGGCGCGCAAAGGGGAAGGAACAGGCCGGCGGCGAGGGCCGCGACGGCGGTCAGCTTGATCATGCGGGGCGATCTCTCAGCGAAGTGGATGCCGCCTGAGGCGGGATGCACGGTCAGAATCATCGATCGGGGATGACTCGACGCTGAACGATCGAAGCGGCAAGAGTATGGCCGCCACGCGTTAGCTCAAGATAGATCAGGGTCGGCGAAGGGCGGAGTAATAGTCAAGCTCGATAGGGTCGAATCTGCTCTCCGATCGGAAGACCTGATGCCAAATCTCGCCGACATCCTGAGGTTTGGCAGGGGGGCGGCCGGCACGGGGCGCGCCAAGCCCGACCGGAGGGGGCGGGTCCCGTAAGCACGGGGCGCTCGGGATGCGAAGCGACGCGGGCTGCCCCGCGCGCAAACGAACGGCCCGGGCGATCAGTCCGTCAGCGGCCGGGCTTCTTCCGGCAGCATGATCGGGATCCCGTCGCGGATCGGATAAGCGAGCTTGGCGGAACGGCTGATCAGTTCCTGGCGGACGGAATCGTATTCCAGTGTCCCTTTGGTCAGCGGGCAGACCAGGATCTCCAAAAGCTTCGGGTCCACGCGGGTCGCTTCGACGGGGGCGGTGAGGTCGTTGGTCATCGTTCGTGCAGCCTATTGCATCGTCGACTCGGGGCCCGAGCCGCGAACCAGTTCCATCTGCGTGACCGCGATCAGGATCTCGGCCCGCGTCTTCAGGTCGGGGGCCTCGAGCATCGCCTGTTTCTCGCGCACACCGAACGGACTCATCATGCAGAGGGCGTTGACCAGCGCCTCGTCGGGCGCCTCGTCGATTCCGGCCCAGTCCACCTTGAGGTCGTTCGACTCTACGAAGTCGCGCAACGCCTTGAGCACGCCCGCGCGGTCGACCTGCTCCTCGCCCGCCCGGGGCTCGAAGTCCACAGCGAAGTCGTCATAGGAGACGTGGCAGCGGCGATAGGGGCCGATCGAGGCCAATTCACTCTCGACCCGGAAGCGCGTGATGCCGGTGAGCGAGATCAGGTATCGTCCGTCGCCGGTCTCCGCGTACTGGGTCACCCGCCCCGCGCAGCCGACGCGGTAGAGTTTCGGATTGGCCCCGCCCGATCCTTCCGGATCCGGCTGGATCATGCCGATGATCCGGTCCGTGCGCATAGCATCGTCGACCATGGCGAGATAGCGCGGCTCGAAGATGTTCAGCGGCATCTGCCCGCGGGGCAGCAGCAGCGCCCCGGAGAGGGGGAAGACCGGGATGACCGCGGGACAATCCGCCGGGCCCTTGTAGCTCGCATGGGTGCTCATGGCGCCTCCCGGGGGGGCCGATTGGTGGTCCGAAGCGCGAGCCGGAACCTCACGAGAACAAAAGCGCCGAGAGCTTGCGCCGTCCGCGGATCGTATCCGGATCCATCACGCCCCAGGCCTCGAAGAACTGCAGCAGCTGCTTGCGCGCCCCGTCGTCGTTCCAGTCCTTGTCGCGCCGGCGCAGTTCGATCAGGTGGTCGACCGCCTGGCCGCGTTCGCCACGGGCGGCGAGGCCCAGCGCGAGGTCGAACCGCGCCTGATGGGCGTCCGGGTTGGCCTCCACTTCCCGCTGCACGCCCGCGAGATCGCCGAGCGAGGCGGCCTGCTCGGCGAGTTCGAGGGCGGCGCGGATGCCGGCGAGCGCCGGATCGCCAGCCTTCGCCTCCGGCACCATGGCCAGAACCCGCTTGGCATTCTCGATCTCGCCCGCGTCGAGCTGCATCTTGGCGAGGCCGGCCAGCGCCGTGACGTTGTCGGGCTGCTGCTCCAGGACCGCCGCGTAGATTTCCGCAGCACCGGCGAGGTCGCCCTCCTCGATGAGGGCGGCGGCGTCCGCCAGGGCGGCCTCGAGCGGATCCTGCTGAGGACCGGCCACGCGCCCGATCAGCTCCTTGATCTGGCTCTCGGGGACCGCGCCCATGAAGCCGTCGACCGGCTGGCCCTTCTGGAAGACGATGACCGCCGGAATCGACTGGATGCCGAGCTGACCCGCGATCGAGGGATGCTCGTCGATGTTCATCTTCACCAGGGCGACCGCGCCGACGGCCTCCCGGACCACCTTCTCCAGCACCGGCGTGAGCTGCTTGCAGGGCCCGCACCAGGGCGCCCAGAAGTCGACCAGCACAGGCCGGTGCATCGACTCGGCGAGCACGTCCTGCCGGAAGCTCGCAGTGGTCGTGTCCTTGATGAGGGTGCCGGTGTCGCCGGCCGGGGCACCGCCCCCGGCGAGGGTGTCGTTGAGCATCGGTCTGGCTTCGGAACCTTTTTCGTGGAGTTCCCTAAATGGGGCTTCCGCCATGATCTGACCAGCCCAAAGACAGGGACGCTCAGCGGGCCGGTGCGGCGGCCGGCGCACCGGCAGGCGCCTTGGCCGCAGTCACGAACGTTCCGGCAAACGGGCGTCCGTCGGCCGTGCTGGCCTCGCAGGTGATCGCGGTGCGGCCCGGTTCCGGTGTGGAGAAGCGGCAGGCGCCGATCGCCAGGACCGGGGCGCCATCCTTTCCGGTGGTGACCACGTTGATCGGCTGCAGCGGATCGGTCTCCTCGGTGGCTTCCTGCTGGGCGCCGTTACCGCTGAAGCTGAGCGCCTGACCGTCGGAGGTGGTGAAGTCGAAGCTGGTGCGATTGCGGCTCACCGCGTTCGTCAGGACGTTGCTGCAGGAGCTGCTCAGATCCTGCGTGCCGATCACGAGCTTCTCGCAGGTGCCGTCCAGCCGCAACGCGGCCTGGGCGCGTGCCGCGGAGGGAAGACTGACGAGAGCGCAGAGCAGCGCGAGGCGCAGGCGATTGGTCATGGCGGGTCGGGCATCCTCCGGTTGAGAGCCGAACTAGGCGCACGGCGCCCGCCGTCGAGGGGGCGGCATCGGGACGGGGCCGGCGTCGGGCTCACCACGGGCCGAACCCCCACCGCAGCCGGCTAGGCCGCAAACCGCAGGGCACGGTCGTTCGGGGCGGCGAAATCCAGCTCCGGTCCGAGGGGCACGATCCCCGTCGGATTGATGGTCGGATGGCTCTCGTAATAATGCCGCTTGATATGCGTCAGATCGACGGTCGGCGCGATGCCGGGCATGGCATAGAGATCGCGGAGATAGTTCGACAGGTTCGGATAGTCGGCGATCCGGCGCCTGTTGCACTTGAAGTGCCCGACATAGACCGCGTCGAACCGCACCAGGGTGGTGAACAGGCGGATATCCGCCTCGGTCACGCGGTCGCCGCAGAGGTAACGGCTCCGGTCGAGCCGCGCTTCGAGCGCATCGAGCTCGGCGAACAGGGCCTCGAAGGCTTGGGCATAGGCGTCCTGGGTGGTGGCGAAGCCCGCCTTGTAGACACCGTTGTTCACCCGGTCGTAGACCCGAGCGTTCACCGCGTCGATCTCGGGACGCAGGTCCGCCGGGTAGAGATCCGGACCCGTACCCCCGAAGGCGTCGTTCAGCATCCGCAGGATCTCGGCGGATTCGTTCGACACGATGGTGCCGCGCTCCCGGTCCCACAGCACCGGCACGGTGACGCGGCCGCTGTAGGACGGGTCGGCCGCCAGGTAGACCTCGTAGAGGCGCCGTGCGCCGTGGATCGGGTCCGGCGTCGCGCCCGGCGTGTCACCGAACACCCAGCCCTCGGCGCCCATATGCGGATCGACCACCGAGACGGAGATCACGTCTTCCAGCCCTTTGAGCGCGCGCCCGATCAGCGTGCGGTGCGCCCAGGGACAGGCCAGGGAGACGTAGAGATGGTAGCGGCCCGGCTCGGCCCGGAAGCCGCCCGATCCGGAGGGACCCGGTGATCCGTCGGCGGTCACCCAGTTGCGGAAGGCCGAGGCCTTGCGCTCGAAGCGGCCGCCCGTCGCGGCGGTATCGTACCACTGGTCGCGCCAGATGCCGTCCACGAGGAGGCCCATCGTCGTCTCCGGTCCCATAAGCGATCCGACCCAGATGGGCCTCGCGCGGCGTCTGTGAAGACGGATGCCGGTCTGCATCCGAGGAGCGCCGACCGCGCGACCGGTGCGCCCGGTCCCGCCGGCCCGCGAGTTCTGCGCAAGGCAGGGCTGCGCCGATCCTTCTGTTGCGGTGCAGCAAACTGAGCCATCTCTCGGGCACCCACCCGTCGCCGCGCACGTGCCGCAGCGGCCCGATCGCGTGGGGAGATCGATGGAGGTGAAGTGATGTCGTTCGCGCTGGTGCCCGTCGCCGAGGCGGCCCTGTTCACGTTCGGATGCTTGGTGATCCATGCTCTGCGGCGCCATGCCGACGTGGTCACGGCAACGCTCGCGTGCCTCGCGACACTCCTCGTCCTGATGATCGGGATCGCCTGCGCGCCGGAATCCGTCGCCAAGTATCAGGCCGCCAGCGTCACCGACTTCGCCCGCCTGGATCCGGCCATCTACTGAGGCGCCACGGCACGTCCCAGGCCGTCGCTCCCGAGCCGTGCGAGGCGACCGCCCGTCCCGCGCTGACCGGCGACGGCCACGTCGAAATCGTCCTTCGGCAGCTTGGCCAGGAAGCGCTCGGCGATCTCGAACAGCAGGATGTCCGGACGCACGCGCTCGATGTAGGGCCAGTCGAGGCTCGAGGACCAGATGAAGTGAACCTCGCTGAAACTCTCGGCGAGCAGCCCGGTCAGCAGGAACGGGTCGAAATGGGCGCAGGAATCGCCGAACAGGACGAGCCGTCGCGGATCGGCCCCCGGGGACGGGTTTCGATAGACGACATGCGCGCCGACATGCACCTCGCGGTCGCGTCCCTGCGCCTCGTAGGCGGCCAGTAGCGGCCCCGTCTCCACCCGCATCGCATCGCGCTGCAGCATGAACCGCTCCAGCCGCTCGCGCGGCCGCTCGGGCAGCTTCTCGCCGAGATCCATGATCTGTTCCGAGACGGTACCGGGACGCCCGCCGATATCGGCGGGCGGAACCGCCCCGAGCGCCCGCATGATCTCGCGATAGGCCAGCAGGCACCCCTGCGCGGTCCAGTGGGTGTCGGTGCGCAGGTAGAGTGGCGTCGCTCCGTTGCGGGCAGCGCGAAGCGGCGCGAGAAGGTCGAGATAGGCCGGGTGTCGCGCGAGGCGTCGGGCCAGTCGCCGGGTCGAAGCCTTGCCCGGCGCGTAGCGCAGGCCGTCGGTCTTGTCGTCGTAGACCGACAGCTTCTCCGGCACGATCACGTGGAGGCAGCGAATGCCGAGGTCCTCGGCCCGCCGCGCACGGGCCTTGATCAGCCGCGTCCAGCCGCGCAGCAGCAGCCAGTGCCGCAGACCGCCGCGATACCGGTCCATGACCCGGTTGGTTCCTCCGGTGAGAAATAACCAGCCGTCGCGGCCGACATGGACGCTCTCCCTGCCTGAAGACATGACGGTGCTTTAGCCGCACCGTGAGCGGGCGACTAGGCCGGACCCGGTGCCGGCACGAGGCGTTCCTCAGGCATGCCGCCTTCGTCCCTCCCGGCCGTTCAGCCCCCCGATGGCCCGGAGCCCGTCCGCCCGGGGCGCCCGTGGCGCCCGCGCCGAGTGCTGGTGATGCCGTCCGCTCTGGAGCATCCCCATGGCCGGGCCATGCAGGCCCGCGCCGAGGCCCTGGGCCTGCCGGTGGAGCGCCTGCCGTCCAACCGCCTGCCGAGCCCGCGCGAGGCGGATCCCCGCCGGGCCTACGCGGCCGCGAAGGCGACCCTCGTCCTGACGAGCGCCCCGCCGACCAAGCTGCGGCTGCAGCCGATCCCGCCCTCGGCCGACTGGCGCTTCGACCTTGCCGAGGGCTGCCCCGCCCATTGCCAGTACTGCTACCTCGCCGGCTCGCTCGCGGGGCCGCCGGTGACGCGCGCCTATGCCAATCTCGAGGCGATCCTCGGCAACCTCACGGCCTATGCCGGGCGCGGGGCAGTGACCTCGGCGTCCCGGGAGCGGGCGCACGAGGGAACCACCTTCGAGGCGTCCTGCTACACCGATCCGCTCGGCATCGAGCACCTGACCGGCTCGCTCTCGGCGGCGATCCGGCATTTCGGCGCCTGGGACGCGCCGGTTCAGTTGCGCTTCACCACCAAGTTCGCCGCGGTGGCACCGCTCCTCGACCTGCCGCACAACCGGCGCACGCGGATCCGCTTCTCGGTCAACCCGCGGGCCGCCGCGCGTTACGAGGGCGGCACCGATCCCCTCCCCGCCCGGCTCGCCGCCATGGCCGAGGTGGCCCGGGCCGGTTATCCGGTCGGCCTGACCGTCGCGCCGATCCTGCCGGTCCCGGACTGGGAGGCAGCCTATGCCGGGCTGATCCGCGCCGCCGCCGACGCCCTCGCCGATGTGCCGGATCTCGACCTCACCGCCGAACTCATCACCCATCGCTTCACCCCCGGCTCGAAGGCGGTGCTGCGCGGCTGGTATCCCGGCTCGGACCTGCCCCTCGACGAGGCCGAGCGCGTCGAGAAGCGCACCAAGTTCGGCTCCGTGAAGTATGTCTTCCCGAAGCTCCTGATGCAGGCGATGCGCAGCCACCTCACCGCGTGCCTCGCCCGAGACCTGCCGAAGGCGCGGATTCTGTACTGGACCTGAGCGGCTTCGGGCGCCATCTGGCCCGCATGATGGACGCGGACCCCCTGATCCTGACGCTCGCCTTCGATGAGCCGACCTTCGCCCGGTTCGACGGCGAGCGGCGTCGCTACTTCCCCGAATCGCTGAATCGCATTCCCGCCCATGCGACCCTGTTCCACCACCTTCCGGGCGACCGGGAGCGGGGCGTGATCGAGGCCATCACCGCCCTCGCCCGCACCGTTCCGACGCCGGAGGTCGCCGTGACGGGCCTGCGCTTCACCGGCCGCGGCGTCGCCTACGTGCTCGAATCCGATGCGCTGTCGAACTTCCGGGCCCGCCTTGCGCAGGGCTTCGCGCCTCATCTCACCGCCCAGGATCGGCAGGGCTGGCGCCCCCACGTTACGGTCCAGAACAAGGTGGCTCCGGACAAGGCCCGGGCGCTCCACGCCGACCTGTCGGCCGGTTTCGCGCCGTTCCGCTTCGCCGCGCCGGCGACGCTGCTCTGGCGCTACCGTGGCGGTCCCTGGGATGCGGTGGCCCGCCTGCCCTTCGGAGAGAACGACTGATGACGCACGTCCCCGACCCGGATCCCGCCGCATGAAGGCCCCGAGCCAGATCCGCAACAATCGCCTGATCGAGCCCGCCCTGGCGGTGTGGCTGCGGTTGCGCCTGAACGAAGTCGGTCCCCTCGTCGCCCTGCTCTGCCTGAGCACCCTCGGCTATGGGTTCTTCTACCTCGCCCACGAGGTCGGCGAGGGCTCCACCGCGGCCCTCGACCGCCGGATCCTGCTCGCCCTGCGCAACCCCGCCGATCTCGCCGATCCGATCGGGCCGCCCTGGCTCGAGGAGACGATGCGCGACATCACCGGGCTCGGCAGCGTCTTCACGGTGCTGTTCCTCACCTGCGCGGTGGCGGGCTATCTCGCCGTGTCCGGGCGGCGGCGCATCGGCCTCTACGTTCTGGCCGCGGTGGGCAGCGGCGAGCTGGTCTCGACCTTGCTGAAGATGCTCTACCACCGGCCGCGACCAGACCTCGTCCCTCACGGCATGGAAGTGTTCACGGCGAGTTTTCCGAGCGGCCACGCCACCATGTCGGCCATCGCATATCTGACCCTGGCGACCCTCATCGCCCGGGTCGAGCGCAACCGCCGCGCGAAGGCACTGGTCCTGGCCCTCGGAGTCAGCGTGACGCTGCTGGTCGGCATCAGCCGTATCTATCTCGGCGTGCACTGGCCGAGCGACGTGCTGGCCGGCTGGTGCATCGGCGCGGCCTGGGCATCCCTGTGCTGGTTCGTCGCCCTGCAGCTGCAGCGTCGCGGCGAGGTCGAGGCGCCCGATCCGCCGCCGCCCGCCTGAGGCCAACGTTAAGGTAAACCGACGGTTAAAGGAGACGCGCCGGTCCGCTTCGGGCTGAAAGGCGGTTGTCCCGACATCCGAACCCATCAGGATGAAGCGCTCGTGGTCGACCGACGCCGTACTGCCCGACGCCGCGTCTGCCTGGGCGGCCGACTGCGCGTCGCGGCCTTTCTGCCGGATCTCGACTGCACGGTCCGCGACGTGTCCCTGGACGGGGCACGGATCCGGGTCCCTGCCGACGCCACGCTGCCCGATTGCATCGCGCTGTCCATCCCCTGCCGCGGCGAGACCCGGCGGGCCTTCATAGCTTGGCGGGCGGGCGAGAGCGTCGGTCTCGGTTTCGCCGAGACGGGGGCCGCGACGCAGCCGGCGCCGATCGCGCGCCGGCTCGCCGCCAGCGAGGCGGAGGTGGCGCGTCTGCGCGCCGCGCTTCTCGACGGAAACGGCACGCCGCCGGGTCGCGTTCACTGAAAGCGCGGTTCCGCCCTCGGCGGCTTCCACGCCACGCGGCGCCCAAGGCGCCTCCATTCCTTCCCGGCGACACGGCGAGGCCCATGGCAGACGACACCCGGCTCTCACGACGCAATCTTCTCGCGGCCGGGGGCGCCCTGGCCGGCGCCGCGATGGGCGGCGGCGCCCAGGCCGCCCCGCCGGGCACTCCACCGGCCCCCTCGGTTCCGGCCGATACCGGTGCCGTGCAGGGCGGACGGGTGATGTTCCCGAACTGGCGCGGTGCCGGCGACAGGCCGCCCGCCCCGAGCCCGGCGCCTCAGCCGCCGGGCCAGCGGGTCGGCTACTGCGTCGTCGGTCTGGGGCGCCTGAGCCTCGACGAGATTCTCCCGGCTTTCGGCGAGGCCAAGCGCGCCCGCCTGGCGGCGGTGATGTCGGGCTCCCCCGACAAGGCGAAGCTCGTGGCCCGGCAATACGGGCTGCCGGACGATGCCGTGTACGGCTACGACGGGTGGGATCGGCTGAAGGCCAACCCGAACGTCCAGGCGGTCTACATCGTCACGCCGAACGGCGTGCACCGGGACAACGTCGTGGCGGCCGCGGCGGCGGGCAAGCAGGTGCTCTGCGAGAAGCCGATGGCGGTCTCCTCGGACGAGTGTCGCGAGATGATCGCGGCCTGCGCCAAGGCCGGCGTCAAGCTGATGATCGCCTATCGGTGCCAGTACGAGCCGCACAACCGGGCCGTGATCAAGCTCGCCCGTTCGGGCGAGTTCGGCCGGCCCCGGCTGATCCAGGCCTTCAACGGCCAGACCACGGGACTGCCGGAGCAGTGGCGCCTGCGGAAGGCGCTAGCAGGGGGCGGGTCGCTGCCGGATATCGGGCTCTACTGCCTGAACACCACCCGCGCGGTCCTCGGCGAGGAGCCGAACCTGATCCAGGCCCAGATCCACTCGCCGCCGGACGATCCCAAGTACCGCGAGGTCGAGGAGACGGCGAGCTTCACCCTGCACTTCCCGTCCGGCGTGATCGCCCAGTGCCTGTCGAGCTACGGGGTCTACGAGGCGCGAAGCCTGACCCTGCACACCGGAACCGCCGCCATCGACCTCCAGAACGCCTTCGCCTACCAGGGCCAGCGGCTCATCATCGGCCACCGCGACGGCAAGAACGCCGCGCGGGACGAGAAGGTCCTGAGCCCCAAGAACCAGTTCGCCCTGGAACTCGACCACTTCGCGCGCTGCATCCAGGAGGATCTGCGCCCCCGCACCCCCGGCGAGGAGGGGCTGCAGGATCAGGTGCTGATGGAGGCGATCTATGAGGCCGCGCGGACCGGCGCTCCGGTCAAGGTCGGGCCGCCCCCCGGCGCCGGGTCCGGCCTCGACGTCACCCGTGGGCCGGAGCCGGAGGAGCCGGGCTGAAGGGCCTCAGAACGGCAGCAGGATGTCGACGATCTGCTGGCCGTAGCGCGGCTGCTGCACGTCGGTGATCTGGCCCCGCCCGCCATAGGCGATCCGGGCCTGGGCGATCTTGGTCGAGTCGATGGTGTTGTCCGACTCGATATCCTCCGGCCGGACGACGCCCGCGACCACCATCTCGCGCACTTCGAAGTTGACGCGGATCTCCTGCTTGCCCTCGACCACGAGGTTGCCGTTGGGCAGAACCTGGGTGACCACCGCGGCGACGTTCGTCGTCACGGTCTCGGCGCGCTGGACCGAGCCGGCACCGTCATTGGCGGTGGCCGAGGTGGCGGACAGCAGCGCGGTGCTGCCGACGCCGAAGGACTTGCCGACCGCGTTGTTCTCCAGTCCCAGGGCGTTCGGCAAGCCGAAGCTCTCGGTGTTGGCCCGGGAACGCTTGGTCTCGTTGCTGATGTTGGCCTGATCGGTGACGTTGACCTTCACGGTCAGGAGGTCGCCGAGCCGGGCGGCGCGCTGATCCTTGAAGAAGGCGCGGGAGCCCGTCCGCCACAGCGAGTTCGGGGCGTACGAGACCGGCTGGACGTCGGGCATCGGCATCCGCACCGGCTTGTAGCCCGGCTGGGTGGTGGGATCCTCGATCGCCGACAAGGCCGGGGTCGCGCCCACCTGCGAGAGGCGGTCGGCGGTGTTGCAGGCACCGAGCGCGCCGGCGATCAGAGCGGCGGCGAGCGGGTTCAGGACGATGCGGCGGGCCATCGGGCAATCACTCTTCGACGCGTGCAGGACGGGCGGTCAGCGCAGGGAGGCGGTCGCCTGGACGGGGGCGGCGCCGGCGGCCTGCTGAGCCGCGGGGCTGGGGCTCACCGAGACCCGGCCGGGGCCGATCACGGTGGCCTGCAGGATCTTCTTGGAGGCGACGTTGACGACGTTGACGACGGCGCCCATGCGGCCGGAATCGTTCGACAGGCCGCGCATCGACAGGCTGACGTTCGGCGTCTCGTACACGATGGTCACGTTCTCGCCGCGCGCGACCAGTTCGGGCGGGGCGGTGTCGGTCATCCGCAGCACGGTCCCGGCGGTGAGCGTGTTCTGGGCGACCTCGCCTATGACCGCCGTGGCGCTTCCCTGCGCGTCGGAGGCGACGGTCTCGCGCGGACGCCGCTCCGCCACGACGTCGCCCTCCTTCACCGGTTCGCCGCGGTTGAGCGTCCGGGTGAGCACCGCCACTTCGCGCAGTTCGACGACCACGCCGGATACCCGCAGGGAGGCCTGCCGCTCGCCGAGGCTGACCAGCCCCGCGACGCGGCGGGAGCGCAGGTCGTAGGTGACGTCGAGGGCCGCGGCCTGCCCTTCGAGGTCCACCGGAGCGAGCAGGGTCGGGCCGTCGCCGTCGAAGCGGATCGTGACGCTGCGGGGGTCGAGCCCGTAGCTGGTCTCGAGGCCGCGCTTGAGCGCGGCTTCGATCTCCGGCGGCCCGAGGCGGCGTGCGGCGCGCTGCACGGCGATCTGCAGCCGGCCCCCGGTCTCCAGGTTGGCGAGACCCAGGGCGGCGGCCGCGTCGAGGATGCGGCGGGTCTGGATCGTCCCGGTGGCACCCAGGGTGGGTGCGCGGAACAGCGGACGCGCGGCCAGGCGCTCCGGCACGCCCTCGACCAGGTCGGCCAGCGTCAGGATGTCTCCGCGGGCTGTGACGTCGCCGCGCAGCCGCAGACCTTCAGCCTGGGCCATGGCGGGGATCGCCAGGGCGCCGAGGACCGCGAAGGTCAGGAAGGCCAGCACCGCGCGAAGGATCACGGCCGAGCCGAGGGGGGAGACCCGCGGCCGGGGACGGCGGATGATCGGGCTGATGTCACTTCCGTCCGCCATGCCGATACGGGGCAGATCGAGGGTCTCGAAGTCGGGATCGGGATGAGCGGGATGGGCGGGATGCATGCCGGCATACATGTTCAGGGACCTGAAGCGGGTGCGGGTCGCGCGGTTAGCTGCGGAACATCTGCGTGGTGGTGGAGAGCATCTGGTCGGCCGCGGTGACGACCTTCGAGTTCATCTCGTAGGCGCGCTGCGCGGCGATCAGGGACGAGATCTCGGTGACGGCGTTCACGTTCGCCTCTTCCAGGTAGCTCTGCTGGAGGTTGCCGAAGCCGTCGGCGCCCGGCAGGCCGCTGATCGCCTGCCCGGAGGCCGCGGTCTCGACGAACAGGTTGTCGCCGATCGATTCGAGGCCGACCTTGTTGACGAAGCGCGAGAGCTGGAACTGGCCGAGCGCCTGCGGCGCCGTCTGGCCCGGAATGCTCGCCTGCACGACGCCCGTCGCGCTGATCGTCACCGACGTCGCGTTCTGCGGCACGGTGATCGCCGGATCGAGCAGGTAGCCGTCGCGGGTGACGAGCTGGCCCGAGGCCGAGAGGTCGAAGGAGCCGTCCCGGGAATAGGCGGTGCGGCCGTCCGGGAGCGTCACCCGGAAGAACCCCTCGCCGCGGATCGCGACGTCGTAATCCTTCTCGGTGGACGAGAGCGTGCCCTGGGACATCACGCGGGCTGTCGAGGTCGTCTTCACGCCCGAGCCGAGGGCGAGGCCGGCCGGAAGCTGGGTGTTCTGCTGCGAGGTCGAGGCGCCGGCCCGTCGCAGGTTCTGGTAGAGCAGATCCTGGAAGTGCACCTGCTGGCGCTTGTAGCCGGTGGTCCGCAGGTTCGCGATGTTGTTCGAGATGACCTGGACGTTGAGTTCCTGGGCCGCCATGCCGGTGGCGGCGGAGTAGAGGGCGCGCATCGGCCGAGCTCCCCTTAGGCGACGTCGGCGAGGCGGCGGATCGCCGTGCCCCGCAGGTCGTCGAGGCGCGAGATCATGCTCGACACCATGGCGTAGGACCGGTTCACGTCCATCAGCCGGGTCATCTCGATCACCGGGCGGACGTTCGAGCGTTCCAGCGCTTCGGATTCCAGGCGTCCGTCGATGCCGGCGGGGCGTGCCGGCTCCGGCGAGGCGTAGAGGTTGCCCCCCTCGTTGGTCAGCCGCTGCGGGTTGGCGAAGGTGACGAGCTTGATGCGCCCGCGGATGCCGAGATTGGTCGACACGGTACCGTCGGGGCCGATGGCGAGGCCGGTCTCCTGCGGGTTGATGGTGATCGGTCCGCCCTCGCCCGCCACCTTGTAGCCGTCGCTGGTGACGAGGGCGCCCTGCGGGTCGATCTCGAAGGCGCCGTTTCGGGTGTAGCGCTCGCCCTGGGGGGACTGCACGGCGATGAAGGCCGCGCCCTTGATCGCCACGTTGAGCGGGTTGCCGGTCCGCTCGACCGGGCCCTGCCCGAGATCGAGGGTGGTGCCCTGGTCGATGACGTAGGAGAGACGCCGGTCGGGCCGGGCGAACGAATCCGCGCTGGCCACCGGCATCAGGTATTCCTGGAAGCGGGTGTTGCGAGCCTTGAACCCGGTGGTCGAGACGTTCGCCATGTTGTTGGCGATCACGTCCAGCTCGCGCTGGAGCGCCATCTGGCTCGACACGCCGACGAAGAGGGCATTCTGCATCGTGGACTCTGGGACTCGCGGGCCGCGGAGGCGGCAACGATCCATTCAGCATCCGCTGTGCCAAACCCAACGGACGAAAATTCCATCGTTCTGACAAAGGCTTGACGGGGATTGCGCGGTCGTCGCGTCGGCGCCGGGTCTGCGTTGCGGCAAACCTGGCCCGGCAGGAATTGCCTGCTTAACGGCACGTTAACCGTGATGCTCCGATATCTGGGTGTACCTGGCGCGCAGTCTCCCGCGAGAGAGCATTATTCCATGGCCAAGAAGCCGAAGAAGGCCTCCGCCGAGGAAGGCGGGGCCGGAGCCGAAAGCGCCCCGAAGGGCAAGAAGAAGCTCATGATCATGGTGGCCGTCGCGGTCCTGCTCGTGGGCGGCGGCGCGGGCGCCTTCCTGATGATGGGCGGCGGCGGCGGCAAGGAGGCCGCACAGGACGGCGGCCACGGCGGAGGGCACGGCGCAGACGGCAAGGGTGTCGGCCCGGACGGCAAGAAGCCCGTGGTCTTCGTGGACGTGCGCGAGATGCTCCTCAACCTCAGTCCGGACCAGCCGCAGGACAAGGCCCGGTACGCGAAGGTCCGGATCGCCCTGGAGCTGAAGGACGCGAAGGCCGAGGAGGAGGTCAAGCCGCTGATGCCGCGGGTGGAGGACGCGCTGCAAGTCTACATGCGCGAGCTGCGCGCCAGCGACATCACGAACTCGGTGGGCCTGTTCCGGCTGCGCGAGGAATTGCTGCGGCGGGTCAACATCGCCCTGTATCCCGCCAAGGTCGATGCCGTGCTCTTCAAGGACGTGATCGTCCAATGAGCGCGCCTGCGACCACCCCCATCGCCTCCAACCCCGCGCCGGGCCGGCCCCCGATCGAGCACGCCTGATGGAACCCGAGGACGAACTCCCCGAGGACGATTGGTCGGCAGCCCTTCTGGAGCAGGGCGCCGAGGGCGGCGACTCGTCCCTCGCCGAGGAATGGGGCGCGGCCCTCGCCGAGCAGGGCACCACGCGCAACGCGAGCGACGTCGCCGCCGAATGGGCGACGATGATCGAGGACGGGGAGAGCGACAACCTCCCCGAACTCGCCGGCAACGACCGGGTGCTGAACCAGGACGAGATCGACGGCGTCCTCGGCTTCTCCATGCGCGAGCTCTCGGCCTCGGGGGCCGGGGGCGTTCAGGCCATCGTCGATTCGGGCGTCGTCCAGTACGAACGCCTGCCGATGCTGGAGATCGTCTTCGACCGGATGATCCGGTTGCTGTCGACCTCCCTGCGCAACCTGTTCCAGGACAACGTCGAGGTGACGCTGGACAACATCACCTCGGTGCGCTTCGGCGACTATCTCAACGCGATCCCGCTGCCGACCCTGCTCGGCGTGTTCCGGGCCGAGCAATGGGAGAATTCCGGCCTCGTCACGGTCGATTCGAACCTCGCCTACGCGACGTTCGACCTGCTGCTCGGCGGCAAGCGCGGCGGCTTGTCGAGCCGTCTGGACGGTCGCCCGTTCACCGCCATCGAGATGACGCTGGTGCGCCGCCTCGTGGAGATCGTGCTGGGCGATCTCGAGCTGTCGTTCCAGCCGCTGTCGCCCGTGACCTTCGGCATCGACCGGATCGAGACCAACCCGCGCTTCGCCACGATCACGCGGCCGGGCAACGCCGCGATCCTGATCAGCCTGCGCCTGGACGTCGACGGGCGCGGCGGCATGCTGCAGATCCTGTTCCCCTATGCGACGATCGAGCCGATCCGGGAGCTCCTGACCCAGAGCTTCATGGGTGAGAAGCTCGGCCGCGATCACGTCTGGGAAGGCCACCTCGCCACCGAGATCTGGCAGGCCGACGTGACCATGGAGGCGGTGCTGCACGAGATGATGCTGCCGCTCAAACAGGTCATGAGCCTGAAGGTCGGCGAGACGCTGATGTTCGACGCCAAGCCGTCGGATCTCATCACCGTGCGCTGCGGCGACTGGGCGCTCACCCAGGGGCGGATGGGCCGCGTCGACGGGCACATCGCCGTCCAGGTCACGCGGCCCCTGCGCCGCTCGCGCACGACGATCCAGGCCTACGAGGCCTCGATGAACAACCGGTCGGACAATTAGGGCCGATGAGGGTCCCAACATGAGTCTCTTCGTCACCCTCGCCGCCGACATCCTGGTTGCCGTCCTCCTGGCAGCGACCATCGTCACGTCCCTCCGTCTCTCGCGCCGCATCGGCCAGATGAAGGGCGACGAGGCCGCCCTGCGCCAGACCATCGGCGACCTGATGGTGGCGACCGGCACGGCCGAGCGGGCCATCGCCGGTCTGCGGGCGACGATCGACGAGGGCGACCGCACGCTGAACGCCAGCCTGGAAACCGCCACCATCCGCGCCGCCGAGCTGAAGCTGCAGGTCGAGGCCGGCGAGGGCGTGATCACGCGCATCGGCGCCATCGTGGCGCAGATGCGCGCCGTCCCGATCCGTCCCGAGCCGTCCCCTGAGCCGAGGCCCGCGCCGGAGATCCCGCCCGAGCGCAGGCCGGAGCAGGCCGGTCCGAACGGGGAGCGCCTCGGGGTGGCGGCCGCGGCGGCCCTCGCCATGAGCGAGCGCGCCCTCGCCCGCGTCCGGGCGCGCGCCGCGTGACCGGCGTAAAGGCCCCGAAGATCCCGCCGCCGAAGCCGGATCCCGAGGAGCGGATACGCCGCGCCGCGACGCCGCAGCGGCGCGCGCGCCGGAAGCCCGTCCGGCAGTTCCGGCTGCGCCTCATCGACGCCGTGGCGCTGGCGGCGGGCGGGCTGCTCGTGCTCAAGCTGCTCAGCCTGCTGCAGGCCGGCCTGCCGGAGAGCGCCGAGCTTCCGGAATACGGGCGCGCGGTCGCCCGGGCGCGCACCGGCTACGAGCCCTACGACCCGGTGACGACCGGATCGGTGGGCGCCAAGGAGGCGCCGGCCGCCGCGACCGAGAAGCCGCCGGAACCGCCCCCGGCGCGGCCCGCACCGCCCGCGGCCGGGAACCCGGCCTCGCCCACCGAGCGCCTGCTCCTGGAGAAGCTCGGCGCCCGGCGCGACGCCCTGCGCCAGAAGAGCGAGGAGCTGGAGCTGCGCGAGAAGATGCTGGGGGAGGCCGAGCGCAAGCTCGAGACCGGCCTGGGCGACCTCAAGAAGGCCGAGGACAAGGTCGACGCCGTCGCGAAGGCGAAGGAGGACGCCGAGAAGCAGGGCCTGAAGAACATCGTCACGATGTACGAGGCGATGAAGCCCAAGGACGCCGCCCGGGTGTTCGACCGGCTCGGGCTCGACGTACTGGTCCCGATCGTGCTGGCCATGAATCCCCGCAAGATGTCCGAGGTCCTGGCGGTGATGCAGCCCGAGACCGCCGAGCGCCTGACCGTGGCCCTCGCCAACCGCGCCCGCGGCGCCGGAGGGCCGCAGGCCCAGGCCGGGATGGGGCTGCCCGCCAACGAGTTGCCGGCGATCGATCCCGGGGCGCCGGCGCGCTAGGAACGCGGCGCAGCGCGGGCGGCCGCGCGACTTCCCGGAGCCTGCCGTCGCACATGTCGGGTGGGCGTCATGCGGCACCCGCACGGGCTAGGGTCCGGGGCCGGGCGCGCTATAAGGGGCTCATGTCAGAGGCCGATCCCCAGCCGCTCCTCGCCGTCGAGGACCTGTCCGTGGCGTTCCGCGCGCGGGAGGGCGAGACCGTGGCGGTCGACGGCGTCTCCTTCGCCATCCGCCGGGGCGAGACCCTCGCCCTCGTGGGCGAATCGGGATCGGGCAAGTCGGTGACGGCGCTGGCGATCCTGCGCCTCCTCGATGGATCGGCCCGGCAGGACGGCCGGATCCTGTTCAAGGACCGCGACCTCGCGCAGCTGCCCGAGCGGGCGATGCGCGACGTCCGCGGCGCCGACATCACCATGGTGTTCCAGGAGCCGATGACCTCGCTGAACCCGCTCCACACGATCGAGCGGCAGATCGGCGAGGTACTCGGCCTGCATCGCGGACTCTCCGGCAAGGCGGCCCGTCGGCGGATCCTGGAGCTTCTGGACCTCGTGGGCCTGCGCGACGCGGAGCGGCGCATGGGCGCCTACCCGCACGAACTCTCCGGCGGCCAGCGCCAGCGCGTGATGATCGCCATGGCGCTCGCCTGCGAGCCGGACCTTCTGGTCGCCGACGAGCCGACCACGGCCCTGGACGTCACCGTGCAGGCGCAGATCCTGGCGCTGCTCGCCGACCTGCAGAAGCGCCTCGGCATGGCGATGCTGTTCATCACCCACGATCTCGGCATCGTCGAGCGGATCGCCGACCGCGTCTGCGTGATGCTCAAGGGCCGCATCGTGGAGGCCGGTGCGACCAAGGCCGTCTTCGCGGATCCGCAGCACGAGTACACGCGCCGCCTGATCGCCTCCGAGCCGAAGGGCCGGGCCAACCCCGTCCCGGCCGATGCCGCGCCGCTGCTGGAGGCCGGGCCCCTGAAGGTCTGGTTCCCGCTGAAATCGGGTCTGCTCCGGCGCGTCACCGGCCATGTCAGGGCCGTGGACGGCGTGTCCCTGCGGGTCCGGACCGGCGAGACCGTCGGCGTCGTCGGCGAGTCCGGCTCCGGCAAGACGACCCTCGGCCTCGCCCTGCTGCGGCTCACGCGCTCGGAAGGGCCGATCGTCTTCCTCGGACGGGCGATCGACGGCTTCGGCGTGGCGCAGATGCGCCCGCTGCGGAAGGACATGCAGGTGGTCTTCCAGGATCCCTACGGCTCTCTCTCGCCGCGCATGTCGGTGGCCGACATCGTCGCCGAGGGGCTGGTGGTGCAGGGCGCGGCGCGTTCCCGGGCGGAGCGCCGCGCCGTGGTCGCCAAGGCCCTGACCGATGTCGGGCTCGACCCGGCCGCCATGGACCGCTACCCGCACGAGTTCTCCGGCGGCCAGCGCCAGCGCATCGCCATCGCGCGGGCCATGGTCCTCAATCCCCGCTTCGTCGTCCTCGACGAGCCGACCTCGGCCCTCGACCGCTCGGTCCAGGCGCAGATCGTGACCCTGCTTCGCGACCTCCAGCGCGAGCGCGGCCTCGCGTACCTGTTCATCAGCCACGACCTGAAGGTGGTGCGGGCCCTCGCCAACTACGTGATCGTCATGCAGAACGGCCACGTGGTCGAGGAAGGCCCTGCGGAGTCGATCTTCGCGAAACCTCAGACCCCCTACACCCGCGCCCTGTTCAAGGCCGCCTTCGCCCTCGAGAGCGACGCGCCCGCCGAGCTGGAATCCGCCTGACCATGGCGCGCGCCCTCATCATCGTCCTCGATTCCGTGGGCGTGGGCGGGGCCCCGGATGCGGAGAGCTACGGCGATGCCGGCTCCGACACGCTGGGGCATATCGCCGAGCGCTGCGCGGAGGGAAGCGGCGATCGGGCGGGGCTGCGCGCGGGTCCGCTGCGTCTGCCCCATCTCGCCGGACTCGGGCTCGGACTGGCGGCCGGCGGCGCCTCGGGCCGCATCCCGCCGAACCTCGCGCCGGCGGGGCCGCCGCGGGGCGCCTACGGCCACGCGGTGGAGAAGGCCGCCGGCAAGGACACGCCCTCCGGTCACTGGGAGATCGCCGGGCTTCCCCTGACCGAGCCCTGGGGGCATTTCCCCGACACCCGGCCGGCCTTCCCGCCGGAGCTGACCCGCACGCTGATCACGGAAGGCGGCATCCCGGGCATCCTGGGCGATTGCCACGCGCCGGGCGTCGCGATCATCGACGCGCTGGGCGCCGCGCATGTCCGGACCGGCCAGCCGATCTGCTACACCTCGGCCGACAGCGTGTTCCAGATCGCCGCCCACGAGGAGGCGTTCGGGCTGGAGCGGCTCTACGACCTGTGCCGCGTGGCGCGCCGGCTGTGCGACCCCTACCGCGTCTGCCGGGTGATCGCCCGGCCCTTCGTGGGCTCGGCGGAGGCGGGCTTCCGCCGGACCGTCAACCGCAAGGATTTCGCGGTCGCGCCGCCCGGGCGCACCCTGCTCGACCGGGCCGAGTCGGCCGGCCGCGCGGTGGTGAGCGTCGGCAAGATCGGCGACATCTTCGCCCACCGCGCCACCGGCTGCGAGATCAAGCCGGGCCCGAATGCGGCCTGCGTGACGGCGGGACTCGCCGCGCTGGCGACCCTGCCGGCGGGCGGCCTGATCTTCGTCAACCTGGTGGATTTCGACACGGAGCACGGCCACCGCCGCGACGTGCCGGGCTATGCCGCGGAGCTGGAGGCGTTCGACGCCCGGATCCCCGAGATCCTGGCGGCGCTGGCGCCGGGCGACCTTGCCGTGATCACGGCCGACCACGGCAACGATCCGACCTGGACCGGGACCGACCACACCCGCGAGCAGGTCCCGGTCCTGGCCTTCGGCCCCGGCGTGGCCGCCCGGTCGATCGGCCGGCGGGAGACCTTCGCGGATATCGGCGCCACCGTGGCGGCCCATCTCGGGCTGGCCTGGGACGGGGCCGGAACATCGTTCCTGGATTAGGGAGGACACGACGTGCGGGACGACGACGACCGGCCGCGCAAGGCCGTTGCCCACGAGATCGGGCAGCCCCTCGACACGCTCTCCCTCGGGGATCTCGACGCGCGCGTCGCGCTCCTGCGCGCCGAGATCGCCCGGCTCGAGGCGGCGCGGGCCGCCAAGCAGGCGGCGCAGGGCGCGGCCGACGCTTTCTTCAAGCGGAGCTGAAGCTTGGACCGCAGCGAAACCCTCGCGGCCCTGCGGCGCGGCGATCTCGGCGGCGCGCGGGAGCTGCGGCTGCCCGACGGGCTGACGGCGGTGCCGCGCGAGGTGTTCGCCCTCGCCGACACGCTGGAGGTGCTGGATCTCGGCCGGGGCGACCTCGCCGACCTGCCGGACGATTTCGGCCGCCTCCACCGCCTGCGCGTGCTGTTCTGCTCCGGCAATCCGTTCCCACGCCTGCCGCCGGTGCTCGGCGCCTGCCCCGCGCTCAGCCAGTTGGGCTTCCGCGGCTGCGGCATCCGCGAGGTCCCGGCGGAGTCGCTGCCGCGCGACCTGCGCTGGCTGACGCTGACCGACAACGCGATCGCGGAACTGCCCGCCGCCCTCGGCGAGCGGCCGCTGCTCCAGAAGCTGATGCTGTCGGGGAACCGGATCGCGGCGCTGCCGGACAGCTTCGCGGGCGCGGCGCGTCTCGAGCTGATCCGGCTCTCCTGCAACCGGCTCGAAGCGCTGCCGCCCTGGCTCGGCACCCTTCCGCGCCTCGCCTGGGTCGCCTACGCGGGCAATCCCGCCGAGCCGGCCTCCGAGCCCGCGGACGCGCCGCGCGTGCCGTGGGCGGACCTGGACGTCGGCGATCAGCTCGGTGAGGGCGCGTCGGGCCGCGTCTTCCGCGCGGCCTGGCGCGGTCCCATCGCCGCGCAGGATGTCGCCCTGAAGCTGTTCAAGGGCGCCATGACCAGCGACGGCCTGCCCGAGCGGGAGATGGAGGCCTGTCTCGCTGCCGGCACGCATCCGGCGCTTACCGGTGCGCTGGGCCGGCTCCACGATCATCCCGCCGGCGTCCAGGGGCTGCTGCTCCGGCTTCTCCCGTCGCACTGGCGGGTGCTCGCCGGCCCGCCGAGCCTCGCGAGTTGCAGCCGCGACGTCTACGATCCGAGCCTGCGACTGGAACCGGCCGAGGCCCTGCGGATCGCCCGCTCGGTCGCGGAGGCGGTGACCCATCTGCACGGGCGCGGGCTGCTCCACGGCGACGTGTATGCCCACAACACCCTGTGGGATGCCGCAACCGGCGCCGCCGTGCTCAGCGATTTCGGTGCCGCCTCGGCGCTCCCGGACGGACGGGGCGGCGCGGTGCTGGCGCGGGTCGAGGTGCGCGCCGTCGGCATCCTGATCGATGAGCTGCTCGATCGTTGCGCGACGCCGCCGGAGACTCTGCGGGCTCTGGCGCAGGCCTGTATGCAGCCGGATCCCGACGGGCGGCCGGCGCTCGACGCGGTGATCGCCGAGATCGACCGGCTCCAGTCCTGATCCCGTCGGATTCGACCGTGCCGCCGCTTCAGGCGGATACCGCGCGGGCTGTGCGGAGCGGGAGCCTTGTTCCCACGGCGTCAGTCCGGGATGTCGCCCTGCCCGCGCGCGATCACGGCGAACAGATCGCCGAGGGCGGCGAGGCTCGCGGCCTGGAGCTGGGCTGCCGGCACCACGTGTCCGTCCGGCCCGGGAAGATCCCGCGTCGCCGTGGCGGCGGCCACGACGGTGGGACGGAACCCGAGGTTGAAGGCGCTCCGGGCGGTGGAATTGACGCACATATGCGTCATGAATCCCGCCAGGATGACGTCCTGCACGCCGGCTTCCTGGAGGCGTGCCTGCAGGTCCGTGCCCACGAAGGAACTCGGATAGGCCTTGGTGATCACCGGCTCGTCGCCCTGCGGCGCCACCTCCGGGCTGATCTGGCCGATCGGCGCGGTCACATCGTAGGGCGTTCCCGGCCCGGCATTGTGGCGGACATGGATCACCGGGATCCCCGCGTCGCGCGCCCGCTTCAGCAGGCCCGCGGCCTCGCGGAGCGCAGGCTCGACGCCCTCGAGCCGCATGACGCCCTCGCGATAGGTCTGCTGCAGGTCGATCATCACCAGAGCGGAACCCGTGAGCGGGGCCGGCGCGGGGCTGAGGCCGGACAGGCCGCGCAGGGTTGCCAGATCGGACATCGGCGCATCTCCCATGGCGCCGCCTTGGTGGGGCGCTCGAATGTCGGGACGCTACGACGGACCGGCCCGGAAGCGCCATAGCGCAAAGGTGCACCGCCCGAACCGCACGGGAAGGTTGACGGTCTGGATTGATCCGCACCCGCAGGTCGCTACATGCGCGGCGTGATTGCCCCGCCCCTGCGCCTCGGCGCCCTGCTCCTCGCCCTCGCCTGCGCGCATCCGGCCGCGGCCGCCCCGTCCGAAGGGGCGACCGAGACCGTCGAGCAGGCCCTGTGCCGCCTGATCGACGAATCCGCCAAGGCCCGTGGCCTGCCGGTGCCGTTCCTGACGCGCCTGATTTGGCGCGAGAGCAGCTTTCGCGTGGGGGTCGTGAGCCCGGCCGGGGCGCAGGGCATCGCGCAATTCATGCCGGGAACGGCACGGGAGCGCGGCCTCCTCGACCCGTTCGATCCCGAGCAGGCGATCCCGCACGCAGCCCATCTGCTGTCCGATCTGAAGTCCCAGTTCGGCAATCTCGGTCTCGCGGCCGCAGCCTATAACGGTGGCGCCGCGCGGGTCAGCAAATGGCTCGCCGGCGATGGCGGCCTGCCCGCCGAGACCCGGACCTACGTGGCGGTCATCACGGGCCGGCCGGTGGACGATTGGCGGACCGGGCCCGCCAAGGCGATCGAGTACCCGGAGGGCGGTGCACCCGCCAAGCCCGAGGGCAAGGACGCGAAGGACGCGAAGGACCCGAAGGACCCGAAAGAGGCCCATCCGGAGGCACCGCAGACCTGCCTGCAGGTGACCGCCAGCCTGCGCGTCCCGTCCCGCGGCGACCGCTTCGCCCTCGGCCTCAACGAGGGACCGGCCGCTCCCTGGGGGATCCAGCTCGCGGGCAACTTCTCCAAGGCGCTGGCGCTCCAGAGCTTCAACCGGGCGCGGAGCGCCTATGCGGGGGTGATCGGCGAGGTGCGGCCGATGATCATCGGTACCCGTCTGCGCAACCGCGGCACCCGCGCCTTCTACCGGATCCGCATCCCGGCGCAGAGCCGGCAGGCGGCCGACGACCTGTGCGGCCGCATCCGCAAGGTCGGGGGTGCCTGCATCGTCCTGCGGACCTGATTTTCCACGATCCGCCGCGGGACCGTCATCAATCCGCCCCGAGGGCGGTGCGGTATGAGCCGGTCGGGATAACCGGATGGGATATGACACGCCTCCTCACCGCGTTTGCTAGCCTCCTCTGTCTCGGGCTCGCCGCGTTCGGCTTCACCGCTGCCTCGCCGCTCGCCCTGTTCGACGCGATCGGCCCGCGCGATCCGGGGGGGCGCCTCGCCGCGAAGGACCAGCCCTTCGGCGAAGGGCCGCGGCGGCACCTCGATGTCTACGTCCCGACGGCGGCCGCCGAGAATGCGCCGGTCCTCGTGTTCTTCTACGGCGGCTCCTGGCAGAGCGGCTCCAAGGACGATTACGCCTTCGTCGGGCACGCGCTCGCCGCGCAGGGCTTCGTCACGGTGCTGCCCGACTATCGGCTCTACCCGGAGGCGCCGTTTCCCGGCTTCCTGGAGGATGGCGCGGCGGCCATCGCCTGGGTGCGCGACAACATCGCGGGCTATGGCGGCGATCCGCGCCGGATCGTGCTCGCCGGCCACTCGGCCGGGGCCTACAACGCGGTGATGCTCGGCCTCGACCCGCGCTACGTGATCGCGGCCGGAATCGATCCCAAGGTCATCAAGGCGGTCGCGGGCCTGTCCGGACCCTACGATTTCCTGCCGTTCGATCAGGACACCACCGTGAAGGTGTTCGGGAAGGCTCCCGATCCGGAGGCAACGCAGCCGGTGGCCTTCGCGGGCCCGCTCTCGCCCCCCGCCTTCCTGGCGACCGGAGACGCCGACACGGTGGTGAAACCGCGGCACACGGTTAGCCTCGCCGCCAAGCTGCGGGCCGAGCACGTCCCGGTCCAGGAGCGGATCTATGCGGGGCTCGATCACAAGGACACGTTGCTGGCGCTGTCCGTCACCTTCCGCTCCAAGGCCCCGGAACTCGCCGAGATGGCCTCGTTCCTGATGCGGCAATCCGCCGGCCGCTCGCAGTACACGATGCGGCGCTGATCGCTTCGGGCTTACGTCAAGGTTATCGCGCGATCGTCGGCCGGAACGTCTGATTTTCCATCGCCCCGGACACGCGGGCCGCTAGAATGGTCTCGGCCGCACGGCGCGGCCTCGCGGTGGGACGGCATGGCTTCTGCGGACGCGGCGATCGGGATCCCGGCCGACGGGCGGCAGCGCGGCGTCGCGGGCCGGGACATGCCCGACGTGCTGCGCGTGCTCCTGAACGGGTTCGTCTTCGTCCTGCTCTGGAACCACGTCTGGCTGAAGGATCTGTCGGATCGGTCGATGCTCGCGGCCTCCGAGGATGGAAGCCTGCTGACGCAGGTCCTGTTTCTCGGCGCCGGTGCCGCCATGGCCGCGGCGATCCACCGGATCGGCGTCCGGCACCTCCATCCACTGCTGACGCGCCCCCTCGTCCTCTGCGCCCTCTGGCTCGGGGCGACGGCGCTCCTGTCGATCGAGCCCAGCCTGTCGCTGCGGCGGCTCGTCCTGTTCGCCATCGCGGCGATGCTCTCGGCAGGCGTGCTGATCGTGGCCCGATCCCCCCGGCAGTTGGCGCTGACCATGGCCGGATCCGCCCTGGTGATCGTGCTCGGTTCCTACCTCGCGGTCGCCCTCGTGCCCAATCTCGCGATCCACTCGGCCTTCGACGTCAATTCCGATCCCAGCCATCCCGGTCTCTGGCGCGGAATCTTCCCGCAGAAGAACGAGGCCGGGGCAGCCATGGTGATCTTGGTGATCGTCGGCCTCTACGTCGCCACCGTCGCGAGCCGTCTGCTCGGCTGGGCGATCGTGATCCTGGCGGCCGGCTTCCTGGTGGCGAGCGGCTCGAAGACCGCGATCCTGCTCCTTCCGGTGATCCTCGCCGTCACCGGCCTGTGCCAGGTCCTCACCGGCGGGTTCCTGCGGCGCCTGCTGCTCCTCGGCCCCGTGATCGGGTTCTCGCTGATCTCCATCGGCTCCGTGCTCGCGCCGCCGATCCAGGACGCAGTGGGGGCGCTGCTCACCGACGCGACCTTCACGGGCCGCAGCGAGATCTGGCAGTTCGCCATCGACAACATCATGATCCGGCCCTGGCGCGGCTGGGGCATCGGCGCCTTCTGGATGACCGAACGCACCATGTACGCCGGTTCCGAGGAGCTCACCTGGGTCACCACCGTCGACCATGCCCACAACGCCTATCTCGACACCGCGCTGATCGGCGGCCTGCCGTTCCTCGCGCTCACCGTGGTGGCCTTCGTCCTCGCCCCGGTGCGCGACCTGCAGCGCGTGGCCGGCGGAATGCGCCTCGACGCGGAGACCATGCTGTTCCTGCGGCTGTGGTTTCTCGGGCTGGTCTCGGCCTCCTTCGAGACGGTGCTCTACAACGGTAACAACGCCACCTGCTGCATGTTCATGATGGCGGTGTTCGGCCTGCGCCTGCGCACCCGCTACGCCGTCCTGGCGCGCTGAGGCGGATCCGCCGCCCGATCGTCCCCGACCCTCGGCGCTTGGCCATCCCACGCGTATCGCCGCCGGACGCGGGACGCGCGCGGAATGCCGTCCTCGCGACCGAGATGCAGCCGCTTGGCGACCGCCCTGCGGGATCGGCGCAGGATGGATGTGGCTCGCCCTGCCGACCGGCGCTCGGTTCAGGCTCCGGGCGGGATCGTCCTGCCGGATCGACGGGCTGGCGGCGTCGCGTCGGACGCCGACAGCCCGGACGGTTCCTGGAACTGCCTCTCTCGCGCCCGGAGAGGGACGTCGATCCGACCCGGCCTGCCTCCACATGTCGATCGGCGCCTTCGCGTATCGGTGCGGCTTCGCCACCGAGGCGCATGTTTCCCGGCGCTTCAACGGTCGCCACGGTCTCACGGCCCGCGATGACAGGGCTGCGGCCGTCCGGCACCGATCCGATACGGTCCCGGATCGGCAAAACCGCCCGCGCGCATAGAATGCTGACCCTCGGGCGCACGCCACCGGTCCGGATCCGTACCGGTCCTCTCAGGCGCCGTGGATCCCGCCGCGTCGCTGAAGGTCGCCCCGATCCCGTCCTCGAAACCGGATCAGAGCCCGGATTCGGCCGGTGGCACAGGCCGCGGGCGCCGGTCCTCGCCGATCGCCACGAAGGTGAAGGTCGCCTCGGTCACCTTCATGGTGACCTCGCTCGCCCGTTCGCGCCGCCAGACCTCGACCTGGATGCGCAGGGAGGAGCGCCCGACCTTCAGGAGCCACGCATAGAGGCTCACCTCGTCGCCCACGAAGACCGGATGGTGGAAGGTGATCGCGTCGACCGCGAGGGTGGCGCAGCGTCCCCGTGCCCGGCGGGCCGCGACGTTGCCGGCCGCGAGATCCATCTGTGCCATGAGCCAGCCGCCGAAGATGTCGCCGGCGGGGTTGGTGTCGGCGGGCATCGCGATGGTGCGGATGACCGGCGGACCGCGATCCGTCGGCTGGACCGTCGCCCCGCCCCCGATGTCCTCGCACAGGTCCGCCATGGCCATCCGTCCCCCGAACGGACGGGAGACATCCGGCCAAGCTCGGTCGCGGTCAATCGGGCAGCGCGAAGACCAGCAATGCGTCGCCGGTGCCGAACCCGGATGCCTTGGTGAAGGAGGCGCCGCCCGCCGCCACCGCGAGGTATTGCTTGCCGTCCAGCGCGTAGGTCATCGCCGGGCCGCTGATGCCGGCCCCGCACTGGAAGCGCCAGAGAATCCGGCCGTCCTTCGCATCGTGGGCGTCGAGATGGCCGTCCTCCTCTCCCGAGAAGACGAGGCCGCCGGCCGTCGCCAGGGTCCCTCCGGAGAGACGGCTCCCGCTGCGGACCGACCAGGCGATCCTGCCGCCATCCACGAGGTCGACCGCCGTCAGCGTGCTGAAGGACGCCTCGCCCTTCGCCTCGCCCGTCTCCGTGTAGCGGATCTCCGGACGCCCGGCGGCCGCCGGAACGGTCTTCACCGTGTAGGTCGTCGCCCCGTGGCGGACCTGAACGTAGGCGCGCCGGCCGTCATAGGCGGTGGGCGGCCACGAGACCGCGCCGAGGGGACCGGGCGCCACCACGGTGCCCTGCGGCGTCGGCGGCGCGAACAGGTTCTGCTGATCGACGAGCGGCGCGGACCGCGCCAGGAGCGTCCCCGTGGCACGGTCGTGGACGTAGATCCAGCCGGTCTTGCTTGCCGAAGCCACCGCCTTCGCGCCACCGGGCATGTCGAGCAGGAAGGGCGGCGCGGCGACGTCGTAGCCCCATTCGTCGTGCGGCACCTGCTGGTAGTACCAGCGCAGCGCGCCGGTCTTCACGTCGAGGGCCACGAGGCACATCGTGTAGAGGTTGTCGCCCGGACGCGAGAGGCCGAAATTCTGCGGGGCCGGGTTGCCGGTGCCGAGGAAGATCAGGCCGAGATCCCGATCATAGGCCGGCGTCATCCAGAGGGAGCCGCCGCCGACGCGCCAAGCGTCGCGGTTGGCCGGAGCGGCGGCCTTCTCGGCGGCGATGTCCCGGTGGAGCGGCGTGCCGTCCGCGGTCTGGGCGACGAAGCCCCCCTCCCAACCCTCGGACGGCGTGACGTACCAGCGCCAGCGTTCCTCGCCGGTCTTCGCGTCGTAGGCCGCGAGCCAGCCGCGTCGCCCGTACCCGCCCTCGATGCCGACGACGGCGCCGCCATCGAGGCCGCCCGCCTCGTCCTCGATGTGGAGGCCGTATCCGGCGCCGGTGACGCCGACGATCACGAGCCCGTCGGCAACCAGCGGCGGCATCTTGAAGCCGAGGCGGCTCGAGCCCTGGACGGGCTTGCCGCCGAGCGTCGCGGCGAGGCCCGAGGCGGTCTCGCTCTCGCCCTCCTCAGGGCGGACCGCCTCCTTGTCCCAGACGATCCTGCCGGTCTTCGCGTCGAGGGCGATCAGCCGCCCGTCCATGGTCGCCTCGAAGACGAGCCCCCCCGACACCGCGACCCCGCGGTTCGAGGGCGGTCCGAAGATCTTCTCGGTGCGCGGCTTGTGGGTGTAGGTCCAGACGGGCTTGCCGGTCTTCGCGTCGAGGGCCGCGACGTTGTTCTGCGTCGTGGAGACGAAGAGGGTGCCGTCCACCATCACGGGCTGGGCCTGGAAGTATCCGGTGATTCCGGTCTGGAAGATCCAGGCGGGGCGCAGCCGACCGACAGTGTCGCGGTCGATCTGGGTCAGGTCGGAGAAGTTGCGGTTGCTCGGATCGTGTCCGAAGGCCGGCCAGGGCGATTCAGCGGCGGAGGTCGACCCGAGGGACGCCGGTCCCGCAAAGCAGGCCAGCAGGACCGCCCCAATCCATCGCGCCAAAGCTGTGCTCCCTTGTGCGGCGACAGTCGCGCCCGCTTGGATCCGTTTCTGAAAGTGGGCCTAAGCCTGCCTCCGGGGCGCCCCGTCGAGCTGCGCCGGCGTCGCCTGGGCACCCATTGACCGGGCCATGTCGGCGGCGCTCTGTCCGGAGGCGTCGCGCCGGTCCGGGTCGGCGCCGTGGCGGAGGAGCAGGTCGACCATCTCGGTGCGGTCGAACATCGCCGCCGTCATCAGGGCCGTGCGGGTGCCGTCGCCGGTCCCGTCCACCTTGGCCCCGTGCTGGAGCAGGAGTTGCGCGATCGCGAGATCGTTCTTGAAGGCCGCGCCGGCGAGGGGCGTCTGGCCACGGTCATTCGCGAGTTCCGGGTCGCCGCCGGCCTCCAGGATCACCCGCGTGGCGTCCGCCTGGCCGTTATAGGCGGCCAGCATCAGCAGGCTGTCGCCCTTGTCGTTGCGCAGGTTCGCCGGCAGCCCCTGCCCGAACAGGTCGGCGAGATCCTCCGCATGGCCCATCCGCGCGTACTGGAAGACGCGGGCGGCGAAGGCCAGGGTTTCGTCATCGAGGGTCGGGGGCGTGTTCGTCTCTGAGGCCATCGCGTGCTCGTCTCTTCTGGCCGCTGATCTGGGCCGGTCCGGCGTCCACGTCCAGCGGCGGCGGGAACAGTTTCGGGGCGCTGCTCGTTCCAGCCGCCAATCCGGGCCAAAGGCCCGACGCTTCCGGAGCGCGCCGATGCCCCGACCCTTCGAGCCCTTCGCCGACGCCTTGCGCACCGCGCGCGACATCGTCCGGGAGCGCGCAGGCGCGGTCGCACAGGCGGCCGTACAGGCCGATCCCCACGCCTACGACGAGGCCTGCAACGCCCTCGCCGTCCGGATCGCCCAGGCCATCGTCGATGCCGGCGAGGCCGCGACGGCGCATGGCCGGGATCACGAGGCCGCCTGAGCCAACGGCGGCCGGTCAGCCCCGCCGCCGTCCGCCGCCGCCCTTGTATTTGGGCTTCTGCCCGCCGAGCCCCTGCGTCGAGCGCGGCTTCGGCCGCTCCTGCCAGGCCGGCGCGAGGCCGCCCACCGGAAGCTCCCGGTCCGTGCCGGGGCCCATATTGTCGAGGTCGGGCTTGGCGATGCGGCTGCCGCCTCCGCCTGCGCCCCCTGCCCCGCGCGGCGCCTTCCGGCCGAACTTCCCGGCCTCGCGCTCCACGTCGCTCTGTCGTGCCATCGGGTCGTCCGAGACCAGAAGCTCGGTGGCCTGGAGCCGCTTCAGCTCGTCGCGCAGGCGGGCTGCCTCCTCGAAGTCGAGATCGGCGGCGGCGGCGCGCATGCGCTTCTCCAGATCCGCCATCACGGCCTTGAGGTTGTGGCCCACCGTGATCGCGTCCTTGGCCAGCCCGGTATCGACCTGGACGTGGTCGCGCTCGAACACGCTGCTGAGGATGTCGGCGATGCCGCGCTTCACGCTCTGCGGCGTGATCCCGTGCTCTTCGTTGTAGGCGAGCTGCTTGGTGCGGCGCCGCTCGGTCTCGGCCATCGCCCGCTCCATCGAGCCGGTGATGTTGTCCGCGTACAGGATGCAGCGCGCGTCGGCGTTGCGGGCGGCGCGGCCGATGGTCTGGATCAGCGAGGTCTCCGAGCGGAGGAAGCCTTCCTTGTCGGCGTCGAGGATCGCCACCAAGGCGCATTCCGGGATGTCGAGGCCCTCGCGCAGCAGGTTGATGCCGATCAGCACGTCGAAGGCACCGAGCCGCAGGTCGCGGATGATCTCGATGCGCTCCAGCGTGTCGATGTCGGAGTGCATGTAGCGCACCCGCACGCTGTTCTCGTGGAGATACTCGGTGAGGTCCTCGGCCATGCGCTTGGTGAGCGTCGTCACCAGCGTCCGGTAGCCGGCCTGCGCGACTTCGCGGACCTCGCCCAGCAGGTCGTCCACCTGGCTGCGGGCCGGGCGGATCTCGATCACCGGATCCACGAGTCCCGTCGGGCGGATCACCTGCTCGGCGAAGACGCCCCCCGTCTGCTCCATCTCCCACTTGCCGGGCGTCGCCGAGACGTGGACCGTCTGCGGGCGCATCGCGTCCCATTCCTCGAAGCGCAGGGGGCGGTTGTCGAGGCAGGAGGGCAGCCGGAAGCCGTATTCGGCGAGCGTCGCCTTCCGGCGGAAGTCGCCCCGGTACATGCCGCCGATCTGCGGCACCGTGACGTGGCTCTCGTCGGTGAAGACCAGGGCGTTGTCGGGCAGGTACTCGAATAGGGTCGGCGGCGGCTCGCCGGGCTTCCGGCCGGTGAGGTAGCGGGAATAGTTCTCGATGCCGTTGCAGGCGCCGGTGGCCTCGATCATCTCGATGTCGAAGGTGCAGCGCTGGTCGATGCGCTGCGCCTCGATGAGCCGGCCCATCTTGGTCAATTCCTCGATCCGGCCGTTCAGCTCGTTCTTGATGCCCTTGATCGCCTGCTGCAGCGTCGGGCGCGGCGTCACGTAGTGCGAGTTGGCGTAGACCTTCACGAATTTCAGTTCGGAGATCGTCTTGCCGGTGAGCGGATCGAACTCGACGATGCTCTCGACCTCGTCGCCGAACAGGCCGATGCGCCAGCCGCGGTCTTCCAAGTGGGCGGGCCACAGCTCGATGGAATCGCCGCGCACCCGGAAGGTGCCGCGGGCGAAATCCGACTGGATCCGCTTGTACTGCAGGGCCACGAGGTCGGCGATGAGCTGGCGCTGCTCGATCCGCTCGCCGAGCGACACGGTGAACGACATCGCCGTGTAGGTCTCGACCGAGCCGATGCCGTAGATGCACGAGACCGAGGCGACGATGATGACGTCGTCGCGCTCCAGTAGGGCGCGGGTGGCGGCGTGGCGCATCCGGTCGATCTGCTCGTTGATCGAGGATTCCTTCTCGATGAACGTGTCGGAGCGCGGAACGTAGGCCTCGGGCTGGTAGTAGTCGTAATAGGAGACGAAGTACTCGACGGCGTTGTCCGGGAAGAACGCCTTGAACTCCCCGTAGAGTTGCGCGGCCAGCGTCTTGTTGGGCGCCAGGATCAGGGCCGGGCGCTGGGTCTCCTCGATGATCTTGGCCATCGTGAAGGTCTTGCCCGAGCCGGTGACGCCGAGCAGCACCTGATCGCGCTCGAGTCCCTGCACGCCGCCGACGAGTTCGGCGATCGCTTTCGGCTGGTCACCGGCGGGCTTGAACTCGGATTTCAGCGTGAACCGGACGCCACCCTCGGATTTCTTCGGTCGCTCTGGGCGGTGCGGGACCCAGGTCTGGCCGTCCTTGAACAGCGGGTTGCCCTCGGTGAGCAGCCGCTCCAGGGCCGACACCGTGGCCGAGGCGCCGCCGTCGCCGCCGGGATCCGGCAGGTCGGCGCCCTCGGGCACCGGACCGTCCTCCGGTGGCGTCAGGCCGAGCGCCTGGGCGAGGCGCGGATCGACATCGGCCGCGTCGCCGAGGGCGTAACCGGCCTGCGGAGCCTCCGCGAAGCCGTCGCGGGCGATCGCGCCCCGGCGCGCGGCGGCCTTGGTGCCGTCCTTGCCGGCTCGTCCTTTCGGCTTGCCCGGCCGCGCGGGCGGCTCGGGGGGCGGCTCGACGGCGGCCGGCCGGTTCCGGTTGAGTGCCGGGTTCAGGAGCTCGGCCAGATAGGTGTCGAGCGGCTTGAGCTCGGGCTTCGACGCCTTGGCGGACGACGCCGAAACGGAAGCGGCGCGCGGTTTCTTCGGTGCTGGCATGAGAACAATATGGGCCTGGACCCCGCTCCGAGGAACCCTGCACGGGTGCAGTTTGACAACTTCCGTGGGAGGCCGCTCGCGCCTCGGACCGGCGGGTGGGCGAGACCCCTTTCCACTGGAGAAGGTGTAGCGAATACAGCCATTAAGTAGAATTCACGGGGTGCCGATCTCGACCTCGGGCTCGGATGCTGAGAAGATCCGCATCCGCGGAGTGGGACAGGCGGCTTGCGGAAAGCCCATCCTGTCGATACTTTGCGATGCAAAGCGCGGTGCGAAGCATGCTGCAGCCGGGGGCTTGAGGCACATGCAGGACCTGGACAAGGCGCTGGCCGACATCGTGGCGATCCGCTCGCAGATCGCCCGCGACACGGCGTTCCGGGGTTTGGGGGCGGCGACGGTCGCCGGCACCGGCTTCCTCGCGCTGGCCTGCGCGGCGGGGCAGGCCCTTTGGCTCGGCGATCCCGCGGCGCGGCCGGGCCTGTTCTTCGGCCTCTGGATCGCGGCCGCCCTCGCGGCTTTCATGATGATCGGCGTCGAGGCGGTCCGGCGCAGCCGGCGCCTGCATTCCGGCCTCGCCGACGCCATGGTTTGGAACGCCATCGAGGTGTTCCTGCCGGCCGCGGGCGCGGGGGCCTGCCTCGCCCTGGTCGTCGCCCGCTTCGCACCCGACGAGGTCTGGATGCTGCCGGGTCTCTGGCAGGTGCTGGTCGGCCTCGGCCTGTTCGCCTCGTCCCGGATCCTGCCGCGGGCTGTCCAGGGCGTCGGCGCCTGGTACCTGCTCGCCGGGCTCGCCGTGCTGGCGGTCTCGGCCGAGACCCGGGCCCTGTCCCCCTGGACGATGGGCCTGCCCTTCCTGCTCGGTCAAGCGTGGCTGGCCGGGATCATCCATCATGCGGCCCGGGCCTTCGATGACGACCGCTGACCGTTCCGACGGGCGCTTTTCCTACGAGGGGCTCGACAGGATCATCCACGAGCGGGCGCGCCTCAGCGTGCTGACCTCCCTGGTGGCGCATCCGAAGGGCCTGCCCTTCCCGGATCTCAAACGCCTGTGCGGGCTCACCGACGGCAACCTGAGCCGCCACCTCGCCGTGCTGAGCGAGGCCGATCTGGTGAGCCTCGAGAAGGGCTTCGCGCACAACCGGTCGCAGACAGTCTGCCGCCTCACCGTCACCGGGCGCCAGCGCTTCATCGGCTATCTCGGCGTGCTCGAGCAGGTGGTGCGCGACGCCGCGCAGGCCGCCGAGCGCGGCCCCGAATCCGGTGTCCGCGGCCTCGATCCGGCCACGAAAACGGCGTGAGACCGCCCCGTCCCGCCGGGAATGTTAATCCCGTCTCGATAGACCTGAACGCCACGCCCATGCCGGGAGACTTTACGATGCAAAGCGAAGCGGTGCCGGGTCCCCTGCACGCCGCGATCATCATGGACGGTAACGGGCGCTGGGCCACGCAGCGCGGCCTGCCGCGGCTGGCCGGCCACCACCGCGGCGTGGAGTCGATCCGGCGCACCGCCGAGGCCTGTCCGGATCTCGGCATCGGCACGCTCACGCTCTACGCCTTCTCGGCGGATAACTGGCAGCGCCCCGCCGAAGAGGTCGGCGGCCTGATGCGGCTCCTGCGCTCCTACCTGCGCAACGAGACCCAGCGCCTCGCCCGGACCGGCACGCGCCTCAGCGTCGTCGGCCGGCGCGACCGTCTGCCGGACGGCATCCCCGAGGCGATCGCCGCGGCGGAAGCCGCCACGGCGGCGGGGACCCGGCTGCATCTCCGGATCTGCGTCGACTACTCGGCCCGCGACGCGATCATCGCCGCGGCGCAGCGCCTCCAGAGCGAAGATCCGACCCGCGAGAGCTTCGGCAAGTTGGTGGCCGGCCCGATGCACGGCTCTCCCGTCGATGTCGACCTGCTGATCCGCACCGGCGGCGAGCGGCGTCTCTCCGACTTCATGCTGTGGGAGGCGGCCTATGCCGAGTTGCACTTCACAGAGCGGATGTGGCCCGAGTTCGGTCCCGAGGACCTGGCCGAGGCGGTCGCCGAGTTCGGCCGCCGCGAGCGCCGGTTCGGCGGGCTGAAGGCTCCGGCAGTCTCGGCCGCGGCCTGAGGCCGCTTGACGGGCGCGCACCGGCGCGCAGAGGGTCGTCGGCATGACCGAGACCCTCGCCCAGCGCCGCGTCCTCCTCGTCATCGGCGGCGGCATCGCGGCCTACAAGGCCCTCGACCTGATCCGGCGCCTGCGCGAGCGCGGCGCCAGCGTCTGCCCGGTGCTGACCGCGGGGGCGCAGGAATTCGTGACGCCCCTTGCCGCCGCCGCGCTCGCCGGCGAGCGGGCCCATACCGACCTGTTCGACCGGGCTTCCGAGGCCGAGATCGGCCACATCAAGCTCGCCCGTCAGGCGGATGCCGTGGTGGTGGCGCCCGCGACCGCCAACCTGATGGCCCGCATGGCCGGCGGCCACGCGGCCGACCTCGCGACCACGGTCCTGCTGGCGACGACCCTTCCGATCCTGATCGCGCCGGCCATGAACGTCCAGATGTGGGCGCATCCGGCCACCCGCCGGAACCGCGCGGTCCTGGAGGGCGACGGCGTCCGGATCGTGGGGCCGAATGCCGGCCGGATGGCGGAGCCCGAATCCGGCCCCGGCCGCATGGCCGAGCCCAACGAGATCGCCGATGCGCTGGAGCGGATGCTCGGCCAGCAGGCCGGGGACAGGCCCCTGGCCGGTCGGCGCGTGCTCGTGACCTCCGGTCCCACCCACGAGCCGATCGATCCGGTCCGCTACATCGCCAACCGCTCCTCCGGCCGCCAGGGCCACGCCATCGCGGCGGCCGCCGCTGCGGCCGGTGCCGCCGTGACCCTGGTCTCCGGGCCCGTGGCGCTCCCCGATCCGCCGGGCGTCGCCGTCGTCCGGGTCGAGACCGCCCGGCAGATGCTGGAAGCCGTCGAGGCGGCGCTGCCGGCCGACATCGCGGTCTTCGCCGCCGCGGTCGCCGACTGGCGTCCGGAGCAGGAGGCCGGCAGCAAGAAGATCAAGAAGGACGGTACCGGCCCGGCGCCGATGCCGCTGGTGGAGAATCCCGACATCCTCGCCACGATCGCCCGCCTGCCGGTGGGGCGCCCGCCCCTCGTGGTCGGGTTCGCCGCCGAGACCGACACGGTCGTCGAGCACGCCCGGGCGAAGATTGCCCGGAAGGGCTGCGACCTGATCGTGGCCAACGACGTGTCGGCCGAGGGCGGCGTCATGGGCGGCGCCGACAACACGGTTCACCTGATCCGACGGGACGGTGCGGTGGAAACCTGGCCGCGCCTCGGCAAGGAGGAAGTCGCCCGGCGGCTCGTGGCCCATGTCGCGGGGCTTCTGGCCGGCTGACGCGACGGGGCCGCTGCGAGCCCGCCTCCCTGCCCCGCGAAGGTGCTTCGAAGGTGCTTCGTCGGCCCGCACCCCGGCGGCGACGTCGATCGCGCGCAGACGGGTGAGAGACGGTCCTGAGATATTTGTATTTTGGAAGAGATGCTTTTCGCGATTATTCGCGGTTTCATTCGGTAAATGCCGGAAATTCCCTCAAATCACATTTCGAATGAGGCTATACGCGGTCGAATGACCATAGAAATACATCAGATTTTTTGATTGTGCCTGAGAAAAACTTGTTATGATCCTGCGATACGCTCGATCTGTCGGGCCGTCGGAGGTGAAGCATGATGCGGGTGCGGGACCTGTCGATCCGGACGACCATGTGTCTCGTCCTCGTCGCCATGGCGACGATCATGCTGGCCTTCGCGACGGGCGCCGTGCGGGAGGCGCAGGAGCAGGCGGCGGAGGCCGAGCAGGTCATCACCCTGGTGCGGGCGAGCCGCGCCCTTCTCCAGACCCTGAACGTGGCCCGGTTCGAACGGGGGGCGACGCTGCAATTCCTCGCCGCCGCCGAGCCCGTCGAGGCCGAGACCCGCGCGTCGCTCTACGCGGACCGGCAGCGGGTGATCGCCGGGCTGGCCGAAGCACAGCCCCTCCTCGACGGGCTGGGTCTCCCCGCCGTGACTGCGACCCTCGGCCCCCTGCGGGCTGCCGGCGGACGCGTCGAACGCCTCCGGCCGCGGGTCGACGCGGCCCTGAAGCTGTCGGGATCCCAGCGGGATGGCGCGGTGACGACCGAGGCGAAGGCCGCCTTCCAGGAGATGCTCGATACCCTGATCGCCACGAGCGATGCCGTGGATGCCGCGATCCCGCTGTCCGACGGCATCCTCCGACGCGACCTCGCCCTCAAGCGGGCGGCCTGGTCGACGCGCATGGCCAACGGAGCCGTCGCCCTGCGCGTGCAGACGTCCCTGGCAGCCGGAACGGCCTGGACGCTGGACGAGACCGTGGCGGCCGCCGAGGAGCGGGGACGTCTCGACGCGGCCTGGAGATCGGCCATCGAGGCCGCTTCGGAGATGTCCGAGACGGTTCGCGCGGCGTTCCGCCGGGCCCGGGAGAACAATTTCGAGGGCCCGTCCCTGGCCCGCCGGTCCGCAGTGGCGACCGCGCTGAGCCGCGGCACGCCGCCGGGTCTGACGCTCGCGCAGGCGCGCAAGCTCGATACGCCCGAGCAGGTCACCCTCGTCGACCTCGCCTTCGTCTGCCTCGACGAGATGATCGCGCGGGCCGAGACCCTGTCCGGCGCGGCCCGGCGCGTCCTGCTGCGCGATGGGGCGGCCCTGCTGGCAACCCTGCTCCTGGTCGCGCTCGCCCTGATCGTGCTCTTCCGCGGGGTGCTGCGGCCGATCCGGGCGATCACCGCGACGATGGAGGCCCTGGCGGCCGGCGATGCCGACGTCGCGCTCCCAAGCCTGGACCGGCGCAACGAGATCGGCGCCATGGTCCGGGCCGTGCAGGTCTTCAAGGACAATTTGATCCGGTCCCGTCGCCTCGAAGCCGAGGCCGAAGAGGCCCGGCAGGCCGCCGAGGCGCGGCGCCGCAGCGGACTGCGCGCGATGGCCGAGCGCTTCGAGCGGGCGGTCGGCGGCGTCATCGCCCAGGTCTCGGCCTCGGCCACGGCCCTGCAGGCCACCGCCGGGAGCATGACGGAGACCGCGGCCGAGAGTGCCGGGCAGTCGACAACCGTCGCCGCCGCCGCCGAGCAGGCGGCGAGCAACGTCAACACCGTGGCGGCGGCTGCCGAGGAACTCGGGACCTCCGTGCAGGAAATCGGCCGGCAGGTCGACGGCTCGGCCAATCTCGCGCGTGCGGCCGTCGCGGAGGCCGATCAGACCGGCGCGCTGGTCCGGGACCTGAGCGAGGCCGTGTCGCGGATCGGCGACGTCGTCGGGCTGATCGCGACCATCGCGGGCCAGACGAACCTGCTGGCGTTGAACGCCACGATCGAGGCGGCGCGGGCGGGCGCCGCCGGTCGCGGCTTCGCGGTCGTCGCCGCCGAAGTGAAGGCGCTGGCCGTTCAGACCGCCCGCGCCACGGACGAGATCTCGGGCCAGATCGGGCGGGTTCAGGCCTCGACGGGCGAGGCCGTCGCGGCGATCGGGACGATCACGGCCCGGATCCGCGAGATCGACGGCGTGGCGACCTCGATCGCCGCCGCGGTGGAGCAGCAGGGCGCCGCCACTCAGGAGATCGTCCGCAACGTCGGACAGGCGGCGCAGGGCGCGGCCGCGGTCACCGGCCATATCGCCGGCGTGGCCGTAGCCTCGAGCGCGACCGAGGCGGCGGCGGGGGAAGTTCTGGCCGCGGCCGCGGCCCTGTCGGCCCAGTCCGCGCATCTGACCGCCGAGGTCGACCGGTTCCTGGACAGCGTCCGCGCCGCCTGAACGGTCCCGGAGGCTCGGGCGACCGGGCTCCCTGGCCTGGACGGGTCCGAGGCGATAGAAGGCCTCCCGACGGCCGGCGCGCACGGCGCCGGCTCCAGGGAGAAACCATGCCTCGCCTGTCCCCCCTCTTCGGAGCCGCGTTGATCGCCATGACCACAGCCGCCAATGCCGAGACCGTGACCACGCCCTCCGGCCTCAAGTATCAGGACGAGGTCGTCGGCACCGGGCCTGAGCCGAAGGCCGGCCAGCAGGTCACCGTCCAGTACACCGGCTGGCTCGACGAGGGCGGCAAGAAGGGCAAGAAGTTCGATTCGTCCCGCGACCGCAACCAGCCCTTCAGCTTCCCCCTCGGCGCCGGCCAGGTGATCAAGGGCTGGGACGAGGGCGTCGCCACCATGAAGACCGGCGGCAAGCGCACCCTGATCATCCCGCCGCAGCTCGGCTACGGCGCCCGGGGCGCCGGTGGCGTGATCCCGCCGAACGCCACCCTGATCTTCGACGTCGAACTCCTCGGCGCGAAGTAAGCGGCACGGCTGCGCGACGGCGAGAGTTTCCAGAACCATGCTGTTCGCGCAGCTGTCCGACGAGCTGTTCAAGCCGCTGGCTTCGCCGAGCCGCAGCTTCAACGCGGCCCTGCTCCTGCATCTGCACCGGCGCGTCCTCGGGGCCGAGCCGGTGCGCAAGGCCGAGCTTCTGGCCGAGATCGGCGACTTCGCCGCCGGCTGGAGCGATCCCGAGGTCAGCGGCGACGAGCCGATCTCCGCCGATCCGACCGAGCGCCGCACGGCGCTCTACCGACGCCTCCTCGACACCGGCTGGCTGATCGAGCGCCGCGAGCGCTACGTCCCCGTCGCGGAGTTCGACCCCGAGGCGCGGCTCCTCCTGGAGGAGCTGTCCCGGCTGGAACGGGGCGAGACCCGCTCCTACGGCGGGGCCGTGCTGGAGGTTCTGGGTGGCCTCGAGAGCGCCCTGTCGGATCCGGCGAACCGCTCTGAGGCTCTCTCCAACGCCGCCCGGGGCGCGGCCGCCTTCCTGTCGCACGTGCGCGGGCTCGCGGCCGGCATGCGCAAGGTCGAGGAGCGCATCCTGCGCGAGCCCGACCGCGCCAAGACCTTCCGGCTGTTCTTCGAGGATTTCGTCGAGCGCCACCTGATCAGCGACTACCGGACGCTCCACACCCGCTTCAACCCGTTCCGCTTCCGCGCCAGCGTGGTGCGCGAGGCCGGCCGGGCGCTGCGCGACGCCCTCACCGTCCGGGCCCTGGCCGAGGGCCTCATCCGGGAGGGGCGGAGCGCCGATCTCGACGCGGCGCAGCGGGCCGTCCGGACGGATCTCGCCCAGATTCTCGCGGTGTTCGAGGGGCTCGACAACCATCTCGATGCCGTCGACGCCGTGGTGGCGCGTCTGGAGCGCCGGATCGCCTCCGCCCTGCACGTGATGGACCGCCCGGATCCGAGCGGCGTCGAGCGCGTGGCCGCGATGCTGCGCGCCGTCGGCGGGTCGGAGATCGCCCCCGACGTGCCGGGCGACGTCTCGCTGCTGCGGCCGCCCATCGGGCACGCGCATCTCCAGGCGCCGCGGGCCCGCAAGGCCGCGATCGACATGGAGCCCCTGCCCGACATCGAGGACGATCCGGTGGTCGACGCCTTCGCGGCCGCCAAGGCGGAGTTCCGGCGCCGCACCACCGTGACGCCCGAAAGCATGAGCGCCTTCGTGGAGGCCCGACTCGGAAAGGCGGTGCGGCTGCGCGGGTCGCAGATCGTGATCGCGGGCGTCGACGACTTCATCGTGTTCCAGCGCCTGCGCGAGATCGACGTGCTGTTCGACGCCAAGCTCGGCGAGCGCTACGCCGTCACCCGGCTGCCCGAGCGGGTGGCCAATGGCTGGCTCGACTGCCCGGATTTCCTTCTGGAGCGCCGCCCCTATGCTTGAGGGCTTCCGCGCGATCATCGACGGCGACGAGCCGCCGCCGCCCGGCGCAAGGGCGCCGGATGCCGAAGAGCTGAGCCGTGCCCTCCAGGTGCTTCTGAAGGGGCAGGTGATCTACGCCGAGACCCAGGGGATCGGCCGCTCCTACGAGCTCGCCCGGCACTACGCCCCGTTCTTCACCGACTACTTCGCCTGCCTCGGCTACGCGCTCGCGGTCTCGCATCGCGACCAGATGGTCTCGCTGAGCCCGGCCGCCGACGCGCCCCGCCACGACATCGTCTCGGAGCGCCTGCGCAAGGACGAGACGCTGGTGCTCCTGGCGCTCCGGCTCCTCTACGAGGAGGGCCTGCGCGACCACCGGGCCGGGACTGACGGGATCGTCGACTGCACCACCGACGAGATCGTCGAGAAGATCCGCACCGTGGCGCGCAACGAGCCTCCCGAGGAGGGGCGGCTCGCCGACATCCTGCGCCTCTACGCGAAGCGCGGCGGCCTGCGCCTCGGCGAGCGCGACCGGGTCGAGCGGGTCACCCCGCTCTCGCTCCTGCCGGGGCTGACGGTGCTGGCTTCCGACGCCTGGATGGAACGCCTTCGGGCGTGGTCGGAGGCCGGGGAGGCCTGAGGCCGACGTCCGTCCTTGAGGGGGTGTCGTCTTCGCGGACGGAGCGAAGCGTCCCGGCGGCGGCCCGCTCGACGATGTCCCGCAGACCGGGGTCAGGCGTGGCGCCCGTGACGACGGGCGGCGACCGGGCTCATCGCCCGGACGCCTCCGGCCGGCCGGGATCCGGTCAGGCCGCCCGGACGGTCGCCAGGAAGTGCTCCACCTCGCTGCCGAGATGGGCCGCCTGCCGGGCCATCTCGGAGGCCGACGCCAGGACCTGCGCGGCGGCCGCCCCGGTCTCCTCGGCGGCGCCCGCGACGCCGCTGACATTGGCGGTGACGGATTCGGTCCCGGTCGCCGCCTCGGCGACGTTGCGGACGATCTCCTGGGTGGCCGCGCCCTGCTCCTCCACCGCGGCGGCGATCGACGTCGCCATGCCGCTGATCTCGCGGATGCGGCCCGCGATGCCGTCGATGGCCTGGACGGCCTGGCCGGTCGAGCCCTGGATCTGCGCGATCTGGGCCGAGATCTCGGCCGTGGCCTTGGCGGTCTGGTCGGCCAGCGCCTTCACCTCGGTGGCGACGACCGCGAAGCCGCGTCCCGCGGCGCCGGCCCGGGCGGCCTCGATCGTGGCGTTCAGCGCCAGCAGGTTGGTCTGGCTGGCGATCGCCGAGATCAGGTCCACCACCTCCCCGACCCGGCGCGCGCCGGTGCTCAGGGCCTGGACGAGATCGGCCGTGGCGGCCGCCTCGCGGACGGCGGCCTGCGCCAGATCCGCCGAGGAGCCGACCTGACGGCCGATCTCGTTGACCGAGGAGCCCAGTTCCTCGGCGGCCGCCGCGACCGTGGTCACGTTGCTGGAGGCCTCCTCGGCGGCGGCCGCCGCGCTGGTCGACTGGCCGGCCGTCTGCGTCGCCGTCGCGGTGAGGCTCTGGGCCGTGGATTGGAGCTGCGTCGCTGCCGACGTCACCGAGCCGACGATGCCGCCGATGGCCGACTCGAACCGGTCGGCGAGTTCGCGCGTCGCCTGCCGGCGCTGGGCCTCGGCGCCGGCCCGGGCCTGCGCGGTCTCGGCCTCGAGGGCGCGGGCGTGCAGCAGGTTCTCCCGGAAGACCGCGACGGTCGCCGACATGGCGCCGATCTCGTCCCGCCGCGCCGCGTAGGGGATCTCGGCCTGCGTGTCGCCGTCGGCGAGGCGCCGCATGGACCGCGTCATCCCCGCGAGCGGCCGCGACACGCCCGTGAAGGCGTACAGCATGGCGCCCAGCGCGATGACGAAGCTGACGAGCAGGCTCACGATGGTGGTCCGGACCGCGTCCGCTTGGCTGTCGCGGGCCGTGCGCCCGGCCGCCTCGCCGTTCCTGATGTTCAGGTCGGCCAGAGCGCGGGTCGCGGTCGAGGCCGCGAGATAGTTGGCGTTCATCGGCCCGCGGAAATAGGCGAGCGCCTGATCGTGCTGATCGGCCGGGAAGGCGCGCAGACGGGTCCAGTCGGCCTGCTGCACCGCGAGCTTGGCGAGCAGGTCGTCGTAGATCGCCTGCTCCTCCTTCGACGCCACCAGGGTGCGGTAGGCCTCGGCCTTCGCCTGGCGGTTCCGCATCATCTCGTCCGCGCTCTTCAGGCTGGTCGCGCGCTCCGATTCGGTATCCGCCGTCACGTAGCGGAACTGCCACAGTCGCGAGCGCATCACGAGGGCGTTGATCGCCTGGGCCTCGTTGATCGACGGCACGGCGTTGTCGATCAGCTCCGCGAGCCGCTGGTCGACCGCCTGCATCTTGTAGAGAGTCACGCCGCCCTGAACCAGCGCCGCCAGGAGCAGGAGGGCGAAGAGGCCGCTGAGTTTTGCTTTGAGACTGAGACGCATCGGTCGGTTCCGGTCGTGCGGACGAGACCGGCAGGAAATGAACAGGTTGTGCTAATAGTGTCATAACCTGAGGTAGGATCGGGCTTCAGAGGTTCGCGCGTGTCGGCTTGCATACGCGGCCGAGTCCGGCCAACTGGGCCGAACATTCCTCGCCACCGGCCCGACCCACCCACATCGTGTACGTCCTCACCGACATCGCCATCTCCAACTGGTACCTGATCCGCCGCGAGCAGATCCGGCTGCGCGGTGCCGCCGCGCTGGTCGGGCCGACGGGGGCCGGGAAATCGACGATCTTCGATGCGGTCGGCACGGTGCTGGCCGGCAACAACGCCAGCCGCCTCGCCCTCAACGCCTCGGCCTCCGGGCGCAGCGCCCGAACCGTGCGCGACTATTGCTTGGGCTGGATCAGCGACCCGGCGGAAGGCGGCCGCCCGACCCGGGAATCCTGCGAGACCGTGCTGGTCCTGGTCTTCGAGAATCCCGATTCCGGCCGCGTGGTCTCGGTCGGCCTCGCCCTGGCCGCTCGGGCTGTGGAGCCCAAGGAGACGGTGCTCTCGCGCTTCATCGCGGTCGGGCACCGGTTCGAGGTCTCCGACTACGCCCGCACCGCCCCCGGCGGCACCTACACGGCGCCCTGGAGCGAGATCGCCGCGGACCTGCGGGCCCGCGCGGCGAGCTTCACCGAGTACCGGACCTCTGGCGAACGCTTCACGGCCGATGTCCTCGCCACCCTGCGCGAGGGGGCGCCGTCGCCGGAGCCGCGCCACTTCCTGCGCAGCTTCGCCAACGCGGTGGCGTTCAAGCCGATCTTCGACACCAGCGCCTTCGTGCGCGCCTTCGTGCTCGACCCGGAGCCCCTGGACGTCGAGCGCGTGCGCCACTCCATCGCCAACTGGCGTCGGCTTCTGGAGACCATCGCCGAGCTGGAGAGCCGCCTCGGACGCCTGCGGCGCCTGCGCGACCGCTACGAAGCCTGGGGTGAGGCGGTCCTCGCTGCCGCGACGCACGAGCTGCGCGCGGCGAGCGCCGAGCTGCGCCGCCGGAGCCTCGACCTCATCGCCGTCCGGTCCCGGCTCCGGGAAGGCGCCGACACCCTGCGCATCGCCCGCGAGCGCGTCGCGGCGAGCCGCGGCTACGTCCGCGAGATCGACGGCGAGATCGCCGAGAAGAAGGCGCTGGCCACCGCGAGCGCCGCCGAGGGCCGGCTCGCCGCCTCGACGCTGGGCCTCTCCATGCTGGAGCGCGACCGGAAGGAGCTGATCGGCCGGATCGGCGATCTCGTCGGCCTCGTCGGGCAGATGGCCAAGCTCCAGCCGGTCGCCCCGATCCTGCGCCAGAGCTGCCCGCAGGCGGCCCGCCTCGCCGAGGCCTGCGCCCGGGCGGGCCTGCGTCGGGAATCCTCCCCCGAGGAGGTCCTGCGCCCCGAGGGGCCGCTCGCCGAATTGGCCGACGGGCTGGTGCGCCTGCCCGATTTCGACGAGGCGCTGGAGCGGGCCGCCGAGGACGCGGCGCTGAAGGCCCGCGCCCAGGAGAGCGAGGCCGAGCGCACGGCGCCGCGCACCGGCGGCGGCCCGACCGCGCGCCTGTCCTCCGACACGGTGGCGTTCCGCGGGGAGCTGGAGCGCCGCGGCATCGACGCGGTGCCGATCTGCGAACTGGCCGAGATCGTCGACCCGACCTGGGGGCCGGCCCTCGAAGGCCTGCTGGGGCGCGCCCGCGAGGCCCTGGTGGTTCCCCCGGACCGGCTGAACGAGGCGCTCGGCGTCCTGCAATCCGGCCGCGACCGGTTCCACCGCTGCATCCTGGTGAAGACCACCGACACCGCCAAGCAGCGGTCCCGCCGCTACGACGACGGTCCGCTCACCGTGATCGAGACCAGCGACCCGCACGCGGAGGCGTTCCTCGGCGTGCGGCTCGGCGGCTACGACCTCGCCCGGGACGACGCCGAACTGGCCCGCCTCGCCCGGGCGGTCGCCCCGAGCGGCCGGACCACGGCCGGGATGGCCTATTCGGTCACCCGCAGCGTCGACCTGCTGATGACCCGCGGCCATCGCGGGCCCACCGCCGACAGCCGCCGCGCCCACGAGATCGCTGTCGCCGAGGCGCGGCGCCTGCGCGGCGAGGCCGCGGTCCTGCGCGAGGCCGCCCGGACGGCGGCCGCGATCCGGGCCCGCGTCGCCCGGGGCCTCGACGACGTGGAGGCGCTCCGGGCCGAGCTCGACGGGCTCGACGGGCGGCGGCGCACGCTCCAGACCGAGCGGGAGGGTATCGAGAAGCGCGATACCGCCGGGCTCGCCGCCGAGATCGCCGCGCTGACCACCGAGCGGGTCGGCTACCTGCGGGAATTGTCGGAGGAGCTGGAGCCCAAGCTCGACCGCCTGCTCGCCGACGAGGCGGCGCTGCGCGCCCGGATGGGACCGGTGCGCGAAGCCGTCCGCGCCGCTCTGTCGGCCCGCCGCGCGGCCCTGCGCCAGCTCAGTGCCGGCGACGCCGCGCGGGTGCGCCTCGCCCGCGGCGAGCCCTTCGACCTCGGCGTGGTCGCCGAGGCGCGGCGGGCGCTGGCCGGCCTCGATGCCAAGGCGGCCGGGACCCGGGTGACCGCCGAGCGCGGCCTCGCCCGGGAGTCCGCCGAGGCCGCCCGCTCCCACGGGCGGATCGCCGAGCGGGAGCTGGCGGAGGCCTGCGCCGCCTGGCGGGTGGAGAACCCCCTCGCCTCCGGGGACGCCCCGGCGATCGACGGCTTCGCCTGGGTGCGGCGGGAATACGAGGCCGTGGAGGGGCACGAACTCCGCCGCTACAGGGCGCAGGCCGAGCGGGCCGAGGTCGAGATGCGCCGCCTGATGACCGAGGATCTGCTGACGCGCCTCGCCGACCGGTTCGAGCGGGTCCATGCCCGGCTCGCCGCCCTCAACGAGCGGCTCTCCGCGCGCAGCTTCACCGGCCAGACCTACGCGTTCGAGGCGGCGGTGGATCGCCGCTATGCCGCCGTGCACGCGCTCGCCACCGAGACCGCCCGCTCACCCGAGGCCGCGCAGGCGCTGCTCGCCGGCGAGGCGGAGGGGCAGATGGCGGCGGCGCTCGAGGAGATCACCGCGCTGATCGCCGGCGAGGAGGATGCGGCGCGGCTCGCCGATTACCGCAACTACTTCGTCTACGAGATTGGCATGCGCGACCGGGCGGGCAACCGCACCACGATGTCGGCCCGGGCGCTGCGCGGCTCCGGCGGCGAGGCCCAGGCGCCGTTCTACGTGGCGATCGCCGCCTCGCTGGCCAGCGCCTATTATCCGGGCGACCGGCCGGGAGACGAGAATCCGGGCTTGGGCCTATGCCTGCTCGACGAGGCCTTCTCGAAGCTCGACGTGCGCAACAGCCAGGCGCTGGTCGATCTGTACCGGGCCTGGGGGCTGCAGCTCCTGATCGCCGCCCCCGAGGACAAGCGCACCACGCTGACCGAAGTGATGGATACGATCGTGACGGTCTACAAGAGCCCGGATCTCACCTCGGTGCGGATCGAGGCCGAACATCCCCTCGAGGCGGCCCGGCGGGCGCTGCACGCGATCAACCCCGACCAGATCGGGATCGAGGGGTTTCGCCAGCCGGACGCGGCGGAGTGATCGGCGCCGGGGTCGGCGCCTTCGGGCGATCAGAGCCCTCACGGTCGTGACGCGCGTCGCGACCCTTGCCTTCGGGACGTTCGGAAACGTGGTGCTCGCGGTTGCTGCGCGCCGCGCGCCAGGACAGCCGCGCCGACGCCATCACCGGGGGGGCTCACCGAGCCCGCGCAGGGCCGGGGCGGGGCTCGCGCCGCCATCCCCGGTATCCCCGTTCTTCGTCGCGCCGGGCGTCAGTTCAGGTAGGTGCGGATCCAGTTCGGCGAGAGGATCTCGCCCTCTTCGGTGATGATCCAGGGCTGCTTGGCCGGGTCGGCCAGGGCACCGGCCGCGGCCGCGATCGCCTCGCGCAGGGTGTCGTAGCGCTCGGGCTGCGCAAGCGGGGCGCTCGCCGGGGCCGTGCGCCAGATCGTCAGATCCGCGGGCCGTTCCAGAGCTTCGGTTTCCATGGGTACTCGTCCTTCCGAACCGTTTTGGACCGTTCAGATCGCCGCCGCCGGACTGGGCCGAGGAGCGGTGGCGATCGAGGGTCTGAGCGTCAATGCAAGCATCTCTGCGGCAGCTTTGCGATCAATTCGGGCGGTTTTCGAAGCCAGCACCCGGTGCCGAGGCACGAGCGTGGGCGGGGTTCGGTGTTCCATGTCCGTATTGAGCACAGCTGAGCTGCCCTGGACTTGCGAGAATTGTGGCTCCTGAATGGTGACCATTCCGTTAGCCAGTCTGCACCGGTTGCCGACGTGCGCCAGAACACGTCAGGAGCCTGTCGGCGGCGGTGCCTCTCTGTGTTGACGCCCCGATCCTGAACGCGCACTTAAGGCTTCGCCCGTCGAGGGCCTGCCTTCGCGCTTCTTTCGGAGACACCCGTGCCGGATCGTACCGTGCGCATCGTCCTCGCCGCGGTCCTGGTCCTGCTGGCGCTCTACGTCGCCCAACCCTACCTGCAACCGCTGCTCTACTCCGCCGACACGCCGCGGGCGGTGATGGCCCGCGGCGATCTGGCGCCGGCCGAGACCTCGACCGTCGCGCTGTTCGAGCGCGCGAGCCCGTCCGTCGTTCACGTTTTCGCGCAGGGGGCGGCGCAGAACCGAGACCTGCTCGACCTTGACGACCAGGGTGGCGACCAGGGCGGGACGCAGACTGGCACCGGCTTCGTCTGGGACGGCGCCGGCCACATCGTCACCAACACCCATGTCGTGCAGAACGCCGCGCAGAGCGGCGGATCGGTCTCCGTCCGGCTCGGCGACGGCGAGGTGGTCCCCGCGACCCTCGTCGGCCTGGCGCCGTCCTACGACCTCGCCGTCCTGCAACTCGGGCGGGTGCGGCACATGCCGCCGCCGCTGGCGATCGGCACCTCGGCGGATCTGAAGGTCGGGCAATCGGCCTTCGCCATCGGCAACCCGTTCGGCCTCGACCACACCCTGACCACCGGCGTGATCAGCGCCGTGCGGCGGCGCATGCCGACCAGCGAGGGACGCGAATTGTCCGGCGTGATCCAGACGGATGCGGCGATCAATCCCGGCAATTCCGGCGGGCCCCTTCTCGATTCCGCGGGCCGGCTGATCGGCGTCAACACCGCCATCGTCTCGCCGTCCGGCGCCAGCGCCGGGATCGGCTTCGCGATCCCCGTCGATGTCGTCAACCGCATCGTGCCGGAGCTGATCAAGGCCGGCCGGGTGCGCAATCCCGGCATCGGCATCATCGCCGCCCAGGAGGCGGCCACCGCGCGGCTCGGCATCGACGGCGTTGTGATCGTGCGGGTGCTGCCCGGCTCCCCCGCCGCGCAGGCCGGGCTGCGCGGCGTCGACCCGCAGACCGGGGATATCGGCGACGTGATCGTCGAGGCCAACGGCCGCCCGGTCCATCGGCTCGCGGACCTGACGGCGGCCATCGAGGAAGCCGGCCTCGGCGCCGGCGTGACCCTGAAGGTGGTGCGCGACGGCCGGATCCGGCAGGTCCGCGTCACCACGGCTGACGTTGCGGAGAACCGGCAATGACGCGCCTGCGCCTGGCCCTCCCTGTCATCGCCCTCCCCGTCATCCTCCTCGCCGGTGCGGCGCAGGCCGGCGAGCCGCCGGCGCGCGCGCGCCTCTGCCCGGAGAATCTGCCCGAGGGCGTGCGTCTCCCGCCGCAGCCCGGCTGCGACGCCGACATCCGCCCGCCGAAGCCGCGCCGTCCCGGCTTCTTCGACCTGGGCGACGGGACCAGCATCCAGATCGGCGGGAGCGCCTCCGCCACCTATGGCGTGCGGCGCTGAGCGATGGTGCTGTTTGCCGGCCTGCTCGCCTGCCTGACCCTGTGGTGGCTGTCCAAGAACGGCGGCCTCGGCCGACGGATCAGGCGCGGCCTCGGGGCGGGCCTCGGCTCAGCCCTCGGACGTGTGCGGCTGCCGACCTTCGGCGCCTTCGCGCTGCTCGCCGCCGGGTTCCTGCTCCTGCGCGGGAACTTCGTCCTGGCGGCGCTTCTCGGGCTCAGCGGCGTCTGGTTGATCGAGGGGCAGGCCGCGATGACCGCGCGGCTCCGTCGTCTGATCCGGCCGGACCCCGGTCAGGGGCCCCGCGATCCTGTGGATCGCCGCTTCCGCACGACCCTGATCGACGCGCTCCTGCGCCCGGACGGCAGCCTGCGCACCGGCCGGGTCATCGCCGGGCCAAGCGCCGGCACGTCGCTCGACGCTATGCCAACCGGTGCCGTGGTCGATCTGCTCCGGCTCTGCCGCCTTCGCGACGCCGCGGGCGCCGCCCTGTTAGAGCCGTATCTCGACCGCCGGGCGCCCGGATGGCGTGTAGACGCTGAGCGCGATCGCGACCCGCGGCCGCGCCGTCCGGCGAACCCAGGGACGATGACGCAGGAGGAGGCGTACCAGGTCCTGGGGCTTCAGCGCGGGGCGACCGCTGAGGAGATCCGGTCGGCCCACCGGTCTCTCATGAAGCGGGCTCACCCCGACCAGGGAGGCAGCGCCGAGCGGGCGGCGCGCGTCAACGCGGCCCGGGACAGGCTTCTGAACCGACATCGCTGAACTCCACGCGCGTTGTCAGAGAGATACCGATCGTCGGCCGCGGACGAACTCGGTCGCGGCCGTTCCGTGTCGGCGCGCGGGCGCGCCGGCCGGTCTCCGGAGCCTCAGCTCCGGGTGGCGAAGCAGCTGAAGCCGCTGCGCTTCAGGGCCGAGCAGGCCTCCTGGGCGGAATCCTGCTCGGCGAAGCCCGAGAAGCGGGCCCGGAACAGCGTGGTGCCGCCGTGCTCGACCTTGACGGTGTAGGGTGCGGCCTTGGAGAGGCTGCCCCCCACCTTGGCGCGCGCCTCAGAGAGCATCGACCGGGCCTTGCCCTCGTCGTCCATGGCCCCGAGCTGGATCACCCAGGCGGTGGGGACGACGCGGGCGCCGGAGACCGCCTTCGGCGGCTCGTCGCGCTCGAGGGAGGCCACCCGGGCCGTGGATTTGGACGCCCCCGGGAAGGGCGGCTGGGCATTGCCGCCGCCGGCATAGGCCTGGGCCGCCTTCGGGATTCCCTGCGGCCCGGGCTTCCAGGTGCCGCTCGGCGTCGTCGTCTTCGAGGGCGACAGGTCGAGGGGCTCGCCGGTGGTGCCGGTGGTCTCGACATCCTCGTCGTCGGCGGAGGCGACCTGCGTGCGGGTCCGCGAGACCGCGTCGGCGACGACTGCCGGGCGGGCGCGCTCGGCCACTTCGGTGACGGCGGGCGCGACCCGGGCGCCGGCATAGGCCCGCGGCAGGCTGGACCGGACGAGGTCGGCCATGATCCGGTCGCGGCTCGCGCCGGACTTGCCGCCGAGCACGATCGCCACGATCTGGCGGCCGTCGGATTTCGCGGCGGTCATCAGGTTGAAGCCGGAATCCCGGGTGTAGCCGGTCTTGATCCCGTCGACGCCCTGGACGTTGCCCAGCAGGTGGTTGTGGTTGCCGATCACCCGGCCGCGGAACGCGAAGGACCGGGTCTGGAAGTAACGGTAATAGCGCGGAAACCGGTCCTGGATCGCCTGGGCGAGGACGGTCAGGTCGCGGGCGGTGGTGAGCTGGTCCGGGTCGGGCAGGCCCGAGGCGTTGGCATAGCGCGTCCGGCTCATGCCCAGGGCATGGGCCTTGGCGGTCATCATCTGGGCGAAGCGCTCCTCGGAGCCGGCGATGTTCTCGCCGATGGCGCAGGCCACGTCGTTCGCCGACTTCGTCACGATCGCCTTGATGGCATCCTCGACCGTGATGGTCTGGCCCGGCCGCAGGCCGAGCTTCGACGGCGCCTGGGCGGCGGCGTGGGCCGAGATGGTCAGTTCGGAATCGAGGGCGAACTTGCCGCGCTCCATCTGCTCGAACAGCATGTAGAGCGTCATCACCTTGGTGATCGAGGCCGGGTGCCGCAGGGCGTCCTCGTTGACCGCGTGCAGGGTCTTGCCGCTCTTCACGTCCACGACCATCGCGGCGTAGGGCGGGTTGTAGCCGCCGGTGGCCCGGGCATGGTGTTGGTGCCGGCCGCGCCGGGCCTCGGCCGGCGAGGCCAGGGCCGTCAGGACCGCGGCGGCCAGGATCGCGGCCGGGAGCGCTGGAATCGTCCGGGAGCGGCCTACTACGCTACGCATCACGCCTGATTGCCTCGCGAGACCGGATCTGGCCGGTCGTATCCCCTGCAGAGCCTCCCGCCGATCGCGTGGCCCCGCTGCATCAGTGGAGAGTTAGGCAGGTGCAGTTACAGGCCCGTTAATGCGATCGCGGCGAATGCCGGATCGTGTCGTTCCGGCCATCGTTTACGGTCGATCGCTCGCGGACCGTCACCGGCCTGCCAACCCATGCCGGTTGCGGCCGGCGGGTCTTACCCGCCCGAGCTTGACGCTGGCTGTCGCGCCGCACACTCTCGCGCCGATCCGAAGAGGTCGGTCGCGGGTGGCCGGCAGGTTCGGCGGCGGTCTGGAGATCGGCGATGCAGAGGCCCCCTGCCCTTCCGTTGAGCCCGGTCGTCTCCGGTTTCAGAACGCCCCTTCATCGGTTCGGGATCGTGAGTCGGGCGGCCCAGACCCTCGGGATCACGTATGCCGACTCGTTCAAGACGGCGTTCGACGATCTCGGGGCTACCTCGCGGGCGCTGGCGGCGGCCCGCGGCCCGGCCGAACTCGTGGCGGTTCAGGCGGCATATCTGAACCGGGCCGGCGCGCGCGCCACGGCCCGCTCTGCCGCGGCCGGCGACATGATCCTCGGCCTCACCGGCGCATTTCTGCGGCCGAAGGCAGCGCTCGACGGCGCGCCCCGTCCCGGATCGGCGCAGACGTGAGCCGCTGGCGCATGATCAGCGAGGCGGACAAGTGCGCACAGGCGTCTGGCGAAGTCGGCTCACCGTCTGTAGATTAACGGCCGTGGAGCCGAGCGCTGCTCCCGGCAGGCCAGGACTGGATCGGCCGTCAGGGCCGGCGGCGCCCGCTCCAAACGAGGGATCGGTTCGACGCACATGACACAGGTCCCCATGCAGGGCACCGCGAGTTCGACGAAGGTTCACTGGCCGGCGCGCACCGCGGTCACGGCGTCCGGCTCGCGCGCCCCTGGCGGCGACGATCGGTCCAACACGGCGATCATCACCCGCACCAAGCCGCGGACCAAGCGGCCGAGCCTGTACCGGGTACTCCTTCTGAACGACGACTATACGCCGATGGAGTTCGTGGTCCTGGTGGTCGAGCGGTTCTTCAACAAGAGCCACGAGGACGCCTACCACATCATGATGCACGTGCATCAGAACGGGGTCGGCGAGTGCGGCGTCTTCACCTACGAGGTGGCGGAGACCAAGGTGACGCAGGTCATGGACTTCGCGCGCAAACACCAACATCCTCTCCAGTGCGTTATGGAAAAGAAATAGGCGCCGCTCGCGGTAGGCACCCACACAGAGGCCAGCTTTGCCAAGCTTCTCACGCAGCCTAGAACAAGCTCTCCACCGCGCCCTGGCGCTGGCCGGAGAACGCCGGCACGAATACGCGACGCTGGAGCATCTCCTGCTCGCCCTCGTGGACGATCAGGATGCGGCCGCGGTCATGCGTGCCTGCAACGTCGAGATCGACACGCTCAAGCGCAGCCTGGTCGACTATGTCGATACGGAACTCTCCAACCTCACCGGGGACGGACGGCAGGACGCCAAGCCCACGGCGGGCTTCCAGCGCGTGATCCAGCGGGCGGTGATCCACGTCCAGTCCTCCGGTCGCGAGGAGGTGACCGGCGCCAACGTGCTCGTGGCGATCTTCGCCGAGCGCGAGAGCCACGCCGCCTACTTCCTGCAGGAGCAGGACATGACCCGCTACGACGCGGTCAACTACATCAGCCACGGCATCGCCAAGCGCCCGGGCGCCTCCGAGGCGAAGCCCGTGCGCGGTGCCGAGGACGAGGGCGCCGCCGAGCGCCCGAGCGACGAGGGGGATCCCCGCGGCGGCGCGAAGAAGAAGGGCGACGCGCTCGACGCCTACTGCGTCAACCTCAACAAGAAGGCCCGCGACGGCAAGATCGACCCGCTGATCGGCCGCGAGACCGAGGTCCAGCGGACCATCCAGGTCCTGTGCCGCCGGCAGAAGAACAACCCGCTGCTCGTGGGTGACCCGGGCGTCGGCAAGACCGCCATCGCGGAGGGGCTGGCCCGCAAGATCATCCAGCACGAGGTGCCGGAGGTCCTGGCCGACGCGACCGTCTTCTCCCTCGACATGGGCACGCTGCTCGCCGGCACCCGCTACCGGGGCGACTTCGAGGAGCGCCTCAAGCAGGTGATGAAGGAGATCGAGGCGCACCCGAACGCCATCATGTTCATCGACGAGATCCACACGGTGATCGGCGCCGGTGCGACCTCGGGCGGGGCCATGGACGCGTCGAACCTGCTCAAGCCGGCGCTGGCCTCGGGCACGCTGCGCTGCATCGGCTCGACCACCTACAAGGAGTACCGCCAGTACTTCGAGAAGGACCGCGCCCTGGTGCGCCGGTTCCAGAAGATCGACGTCAACGAGCCGTCGATCCCCGACACGATCGAGATCGTGAAGGGCCTGCGCCCGTATTTCGAGGAGTTCCACAAGCTCAAGTACACGACCGAGGCCGTGAAGGCCGCGGTGGAGCTGTCGGCGCGCTACATCAACGACCGCAAGCTGCCCGACAAGGCGATCGACGTGATCGACGAGACGGGCGCCTCGCAGATGCTCGTGCCGGAGGCTCGCCGCAAGCGCACCATCGGCATCAAGGAGATCGAGGCGACCATCGCCACGATGGCCCGCATCCCGCCGAAGACCGTCTCGAAGGACGACGCGGTTGTGCTCCAGCACCTGACCGAGAACCTCAAGCGCGTGGTCTACGGTCAGCCGAATGCCATCGAGGCCCTGACCTCGGCGATCAAGCTGGCCCGGGCCGGGCTGCGCGACCCAGACAAGCCGATCGGCTCGTATCTGTTCGCGGGCCCGACCGGCGTCGGCAAGACCGAGGCCGCCAAGCAGCTCGCCGCCTCCCTCGGTGTCGAGATGCTGCGCTTCGACATGTCGGAATACATGGAGCGTCACACGGTGAGCCGCCTGATCGGCGCGCCCCCCGGCTACGTGGGCTTCGACCAGGGCGGCCTGCTCACCGACGGGATCGACCAGCACCCGCACTGCGTGCTCCTCCTCGACGAGATCGAGAAGGCCCACCCGGACCTGTTCAACATCCTGTTGCAGGTCATGGACCACGGGAAGCTCACCGACCACAACGGCAAGCAGGTCGATTTCCGCAACGTCATCATCATCATGACGTCGAATGCGGGTGCCTCGGATCTGGCGAAGGCGGCCTACGGCTTCACCCAGTCGAAGCGTTCCGGCGACGACGTGGAGGCGATCAACCGGCTGTTCGCGCCGGAATTCCGCAACCGCCTCGACGCGATCATCTCGTTCGGCCACCTGCCGAAGGAGGTGGTGGCCAAGGTGGTCGACAAGTTCGTCCTCCAGCTCGAGGCGCAGCTCGCCGACCGCAACGTCACGATCGAGCTCTCGGACGAGGCCCGCGACTGGCTGGTGGAGCATGGCTACGACGACGCGATGGGCGCCCGCCCGATGGCCCGGCTGATCCAGTCGACCATCAAGACGCCCCTCGCCGACGAGGTTCTGTTCGGCAAGCTGAAGGATGGCGGTGCGGTCCGCGTGGTCGTGCGCAAGCCGGAGGATGCCGAGGCCAAGTCGGGCGCCAAGGACAGCCTGGGCTTCGATTTCCCGGCCGGCCCTGTCACGCCCAAGCCCGAGAAGGACGTGACCAACGCCGCCAAGCGCCACAAGCGGGCCAAGCCCCGCGCCGCGGCGCGCAAGAAGACGCCGAAGGACAACAAGGGCGGCGGCGGCAGCTCGGGCGGCGGCGTCCGGACCGTGCCGAAGGTGCCACTCGTGCGCGCCTAATGGTGTGCATGCCGGCTGGCGGCCTTCCGGACTAGGGGCCGCCGGTCTATGACCGCCGCGACGCGAAAGCGCCGCGGCGAGGAGGCGCCCGATGACAGACAACCTGCACGAGGGACCCCTGTCCCCCGTCGCGCAGCCGGCGCCCCCCAAGAAGCTGACCCGGCGCGAGGAGCGGCGGCGGCGTCGTCAGCGGCGTCGGCGCGGCGAGGAGGTGCTCGCCTGGGTGCTCGTGCCGCTGATCTGCGTCGGCATCTACCTGGGCATCAGCGCCGGTTTCGACTTCTTCGGCACATCGCCCGGCCAGGTCTGGGACCAGCTGATGCAGGTCAAGGCCATGATGGAGAAGCGCTCGGGCAGCCCGGGGGCGCGCGGCTAGCGCACCGCTTTCGGTCCGCGCGCCGTGGACTGGAGCCTGGATGACTCCGAGCGGGTGCGCCATGAGACCGACCCGACGCACAGTCCTCACCTCTGCCCTCGTAGCGGCCCCGGCACTGCGCGCCTGGGCCCGCACCGGCCCGGTGGTCATCGTCGGTGCCGGGGCGGCGGGGCTGGCGGCGGCATCGGCGCTGCGGAGCGCCGGACGTAGCTTCATCCTGGTGGAGGCACGGGACCGGATCGGCGGGCGCGCCTTCACCGACAGGGCGCTCGGTGCGGCGTATCCGTTCGATGCCGGCGCCGAGTATATCCATTGGGCCGAGCGCAATCCCTGGGCGCCCATCGCCCGGGCCGCCAAGGCCCGCTTCGCCGGCGAGGAAGGCTGGGCGCGCAAGCTCGTGATCGACGGTCGCCCCGCCACCGAAGCCGAGATGGCGAACCGGCGTGCCGGCTTCTCGGGCCTCGACGCGCTCCTCGTTCCGAAGGCGGCCGATATCTCGTTGGCGGAAGCGGCCGGAATCGGCGGCCCGATGGCCGTGCAGGCCGCGGCCGGCCTCAGCCGGCTCTCGCTCGGCGAGGATCCCGAGCGCGTCTCGGCCATGGATTACGACCGGCTCTGGTCCGGCACGGACCTCTGGGTCGACGGCTACGGCGCCCTGGTGGCGCACCATTTCGCCGACCTGCCGGTGCGGCTCGGCTGCCCGGTTCACGCGATCGACTGGTCCGGACAGGACGTCCGCATCGAGACGGGGTGTGGCACCCTCACCGCAGCCGCGGTGATCGTGACGGTGCCTGTGGGCGTGCTGAAGGCCGGTCGCGTGGCCTTCACCCCAGCTCTGCCGGCCAGCACGCAGGCGGCTCTCGATGGATTGCGCATGGGCGCCTACACAAAGATCGGCTTGCGCCTCGACCCGGCGAAGCTCGATCCGGCGACCGTGGGTGATGCGGTGTCGCTGGCAAAGGGCGGACCGACGATCTACTTCGAGATGAAGCCGTTCGGCCGGTCCCTGACGGTGGCCAATCTCGGGGGCGATCTCGCCCGCGACCTGTGCCGCGCTGGCGAGGCGGCGGCCGTGGCGCTGGCCACAGAGCGCTTGGTCGCGATCCTCGGCGCGGACGCCCGGGACGCGGTCGTGGCGGGGCGGCTCGCCGGCTGGTGGACGGATCCGTACGCCCTCGGATCGTACGCGATCGTCGCCCCCGGCCACGCGGAGGCCCGGGACCGCCTGCGTGACCCGGTGGGGGGACGCGTGTTCTTCGCCGGAGAGGCGCTGGCCGGCGGCGGGGCCATGACGGTGGGCGGGGCCACGCTGGACGGCGCGCGCGCCGCCCGCGACGTTCTGAAGGCGCTGTCGACCTGAGAGGGCGCGCGCGCCGTCTCTGCCCTGGAGGCCGGACGGGACCGCCCGGCCTCAGCCCGTCGCGGCGCGGCTCGAAAGCGGCACGACCGGTGCCGCGCGTGAGGACCGTCGCCGGATCGCCGCCACAGCGAGGGGTTCGGCGCGCCCCCGCAGGGCATGGGCACCGAGATCGTCCGCAATCAGGTCGTCGGGCAGTTCTCCGATCCGGTCGAGGAGATCGGCGGAAACCAGCACGTGCACCCCGAGAGTCTTCGACAGGGCCTCGAGCCGCGCGGTCGTGTTCACGACGTCGCCGAAATACGCGATCTTGTGCCGCTCCAGCCCGATCTCGGCGGTGACCACCGGGCCGCAATGCAGGGCGGCGCGGAATTGCGGGACTTGGCCGAAGCGGCTGCGCCAGCTTGCGGCCTCCGCGGCCAGACGCGCCTCGAAGTCGAAGACGCAGCGCAGGCAGGCCGCATCGCGCAACCCCCGGTCCAGCGGCCAGGTCACCAGCGCCAGATCGCCGATGTAATCGTCGATGGAGCCGCGGGCGCGCGACACCGGCAGCGCCAGGGCGTTGAACACTTGGCCGAGATAGGCCTGGGCCTCCCGGTCGCCGTAGCGATCGGCGAAGTGCGTCGAGCCCGTCACGTCGAGGAACAGGAAGATGCGCTCCTCGCTGATCGGCCGGTGATAGCGCCCGATCAGCAGGTTGGCGAACACGCCGGGACCGATCAGGTCGCGGACGCGGAACACGAATACCACGAGGGCCGAGATGCCGAGCGCGTAGAGGAGGCCCGTATCGGTCATCAGCATCGCGTTCCGCGCGCTGTACATGAAGCGGAACAGCTTGTTCAGAACGGTGCTGGCGACCGCATTCCCGATCACGATCAGCCCGATATAGAGGGCCACCGTGGCGATCAGGAACAGCGGCGTCGCGAGGGCGCGGATGCGGTCGCGCAGGCGCGGGGCCAGCAGCTTGCGCTCGTAGAGCAGGATCGGCGTGCCGATGATCGCGCCGCGGATCGCCGCGCCGGTCAGGGGACCGACGTCGAAGAGCGTCCCGTAGAGCAGCCCCGCGAGCGCCCCCAATCCAGGCGCCACCAGGAGGAACCAGGGCGGCCCGATACGCATGGGGCGGCCCCGGCCTTGTCCTCAGTCCAGCCGGAGGGCGTGGACCGAGAAGAGCTGGTCCGGATCCGTCCAGACCTTCAGCCATGTCCAGCCGGCCCGCTCGGTGAGGGCGCGGAACGTGGCCACTGTGTACTTGTAGCTGCTTTCCGTGTGGATCGTCTCGCCTGCCGCAAAGGCGAAGGTGTCGCTGCCGACCCGCACGGCCTGCGCGTCACGGGCCACGAGGTGCATCTCGATCCGCGAGGCGTTGGGGTTGAACACCGCCCGGTGGCTGAACGCGTCCGGCTCGAAGCGGCCCGCGAGTTCCCGGTTGATCCGCGTCAGGAGGTTGAGGTTGAAGGCCGCCGTGACGCCTTGGGCGTCGTCGTAGGCATTCTCCAGAACCGCGGCATCCTTCACGAGGTCGACGCCGACGATCATGTGGGCGCCCGGGCCGAGGATCCGTCCGAAGCGGTGCAGCAAACCCTCGCCCTCGTGCGGATCGAAATTGCCGATGGTCGAGCCCGGGAAGAAGCCGGCCCGCGGGAGGCCGTCGAGACTGTCCGGCAGGTCGAAGTCCTGGGTGAAGTCAGCGACCACCGGTTCGACCCGCAGATGCGGAAAGTCGCCCCGGAGCCCCTCGGCCTGCGCCCGCAGGAACTCGCCCGAGACGTCCACGGGCACATAGGCCGCGAGCGTGTCGAGATGGCCGAGCAGGCGACGGAGCTTGACGGTCGAGCCGCTGCCGAACTCGACCAGCGCCGCATGCGCGGGCAGCAGCGTCGCCATCTCTGGGCCGCTGGCCTCCAGGATGCCGATCTCCGTACGGGTCGGATAATATTCCGGAAGCTGGGTGATCTCTTCGAACAGAGCGGATCCGGCCGCGTCGTAGAAATACTTCGGCGAGAGCGCCTTCTGGGGTTTCGACAGGCCCGTCCGGACGTCGTCGAGGAACGACAGGGGCGCCGCGTCCAGCGTGACCGGCGTCGCGTCGGGGAAGGTGGGCTTGATGGTCAAGGGCAGCTCCGGAGGGCGTCAGGCGGCATCGGCCAGGCGCAGGCCCGTGAACTGCCAGCGCTGGTGCGGATAGAAGAAATTGCGGTACGGCAGCCGGGCATGACCCTCGGGTGTCGCCACCGACGAGCCGCGCAGCACGAACTGGTTGGCCATGAACTTGCCGTTGTACTCGCCGAGGGCCCCCGGGAGCGGCCGGTAGCCCGGGTAGGGCATGTAGGCGCTGCGGGTCCATTGCCAGACGAGGCCGAAGGCATCCGGCAGACCACCGTCCCGGGCCGCGACCTCCCACTCGAACTCGGTCGGCAGGAACCGGCCGGCCCAGCGGGCATAGGCGTCGGCCTCGTAGTAGCTGATGTGGGTGACGGGCGCGTCGAGATCCACAGGCCGCTGGCCGCCGAGGGTCATGGTCGCCCACCCCTCCCCGTCCCGGCGCCAGTAGCCGGGCGCCTCCCAGCCCTCCGCCGGACCGGCATACCAGCCGTCCGAGAGCCACAGCTCGGGCTTGGCATAGCCGCCGTCCTCCATGAAGCCGAGCCACTGGCGGTTGGTCACCAGCGCCCGGTCGATGCGGCCGGCCGGGATCAGCGTCTCGTGGCGGGGGGATTCGTTGTCGAACGAGAACCCCTCTCCCGTGTGGCCGATCCAGGCGATCTCCCGGCGGAGCTCGACCTGACCGCGCTGCGCGGCTGCGTCCGGGAAGCGCCAGTCCGGATCGTAGGCGGGATTGAGCGGATTCTGCGCGAAGGCGTGGAGGATGTCGGTGAGGAGCAATTCCTGATGCTGCTGCTCGTGATAGAGGCCGATCTCCAGGATCGGCAGCACCATCTCCAGGGCGCGATCGGAGGCTTGGCTCAGCAGGGTCTCGACGGCGCGGTCGATATGGGCCCGGTAGGCAGCGACCTCGGCCATGGTCGGGCGGGTGATCATGCCCCGCTGGATGCGCGGCTGCCGCGGGCCGGCCGCCACGTAGTACGAGTTGAAGAGGTAGTGTAGCCGCGCGTCGTAGATGGCGTAGCCCGGCAGATGCTCCCGCAGCAGGAACTGCTCGAAGAACCACGTGACATGCGCCCGGTGCCACTTGGTCGGGCTCGCATCCGCCATGGACTGGACCTGCTGGTCCTCGGGCGAGAGCGGTGCGGCGCGGCGCTCGGTCTCGTTCCGGACCTGCCGGAAGGCCGCGATCCACGCGGCGCGATCGATCGGTCGTGCGGTGACGGGCGGCGGCGGAAAGGCCGGTGCCCGGGGGTCGTGCGTCTCGTCCGGACGCAGTGCGGCCGTCGCTGCCATGACGATGATCCCCTTAATCCTGCCGCACCGAGAACCATTTCCTCGATTCCGGGCCGGCCGGCAGAAGATATGTCCCGGTTGTGGTCCGACAACCTCTCCGACGAGCATCGGCTCGGCGCAGCCGGTCTGGGGGCACTTCGCCGCGGACGCGCGGCGGTTAACGGAACGGGTTGGGGATCGCGGATCTTTCTCTCGCCGCAGTGAGATCGCCTTAACCCTCACGGCCGAGATTTTGGGACGCTCTTCGAGGAGTCCGGGTTCTCATGCGGATCGATCTGATGGCCGGGGCCAGCCTGTCCGCCGCGGCGCTGCGCAGTGCCGCCGAGCCGACCATCCTGGTCTTCGATTCCGGGCTCGGCGGCCTCACCGTCCTCGACGCCGTGCGGCGCGCCCGCCCGGATGCCCGTTACGTCTATGTCGGCGACGATGCCGCCTTCCCCTATGGCCGGCTCGGGGAGGCGCCCCTCGTCGCCCGCGTCCTCACCGTGATGGAGCGGCTCGTCGCGACCCACAGGCCTGATCTCGTCGTGATCGCCTGCAACACCGCCTCGACGCTGGTGCTTCCAGCGCTCCGGCAGCGCTTCACGACGCCCTTCGTGGGCGTGGTGCCGCCGATCAAGCCCGCGGCCGAGGTGACGCACTCCCGGATGATAACCCTGCTGGCGACGCCCGGCACGGTGGCGCGGTCCTACACGAGCGACCTGATCGCGACCTATGCCGGCGCCTGCGCGGTCACGCGGATCGGCTCGCAGAATCTCGCCGGCTACGCGGAAGCCGAGCTCGCCGGCGCGCCGGTGGACGATGCCGCCCTCGCCGCGGAGATCGCCCCCTGCTTCGTCACCGAGGCGGACGGCCGGCGCACCGACGTGATCTGCCTCGCCTGCACCCACTATCCCCTGCTGCTTCCGCGCCTGCAGGCCGTGGCGCCCTGGCCGGTGACCTGGATCGACCCAGCCCCCGCCATCGCCCGGCGCGTCGTGCAACTGATCGGCCCGCTCCCGCGCGAGGCGGACCGGCACGGCTCCGCGCTCGGCGCCTTCACGGCCGGAAGCTGCCTGACCGACGCCCTGCGCACAGCCCTCGCGGCCCGCGGAATCGGTGAGGTCGGCGTGGAGTCGATCCCGTTGCCGATGCAGTAGACGGGCGCGGCGATTCCGGGCGCCACAACGGGCGCCTGAGCCCTGGGATGCGCATCCGCCCGCCGCCTCGCGTGAGCGCCGCCGGGCCCGGCCCTCGGTGCCGTGTCCGGCCCACGCGCCCCTCAGGAGGCGCTGAGGCCGGCGGCACGCGGCATGGTCGTCGACAGGGCTGCGGACGCGTCGGCTTCGGTCGGAACGATCAGGTGGACGAACAGCATGCCGGCGGCGACGATCAGTGCGAGGGCGATGATCCGCCAGAGTTCGAGGATCGGCTCCTGAGCGGGCGCATCCTGGTGCGGCCTGTTGGTTTCGCTCGGCATCGCTTCCGCTTCTCCGCCTCTGACCATCCGGATCGGACACCCGGAGGATGAACGACCCGTAAATTCCGCCTTCGATCGCCGCGTCCGATCCGTTGCCGAAGGCCGGGGCCGGCTGCGTCAGCCGGGTCCGGGGCGCGGGTCAGAATCGTCTTCGCCGTGAAGACGATGATGGTGCGTTCGACCGGAAAGCGGATGATCGCCGTGTCGCACCGGAATGGGGCGACAGGTGGACGGCCGCGGCGCATGCGCGGTGCGTCACCGCACAGACGGAGGAGCCGGTCCGTCGGCCGCAGCGCGCCGACGGCGCCGGCACGTTCAGAGACGATTTGGGCCAATGGCGGGCTTCGATCAGATGTCGAAAGCTGAATACAGCTCGATACTGGGCGTTGATCGCATTCGAGAGTATGGTTTAGCTTGATTCGTGATCGCCCGCGGGTCCGAGCGGCCTGCGGCGGGGCTCCGCTCCGGGAGTGCCTGATGTTCGAGAGCATGTTTTGGGGCGCGGCGCTCGTCGCGCTGATCGGGTCGGCCGCGATCGTGGCGATCGGGGCGAGCTTCCAGCCGGGCCTTAGCCGGAGGAACGCGGTGGATCCGCGCGTGCCGGATCCGCGCCGGACCTTCGGACGCAAGCGCCGGTGGCGGCGTCCGCCGCGGGTGGCACGGCGCATCGGGCCGCTCCCGATGCGGTGAGGGCCGCTGCACCAAAGACGTACATCTCCCGGCGACCATGCGCATGATAATCTCTGATGGACTGCGGGATCGCAGTGTTCACGCCGCGCGGGAGGGTTGGGGACTGATGAGCGTGCGTCAGATTTGTGATCAGGTTCGGATCGCCGAGCAGGCCTTCACTGCCGCCCTCGGCAACATGAAGGACGCGGGCCTGCGCGAGGCGCTGAGCCGCGAGCTTCAGGAAATGGAGAGCGCCGAGATCGAGGCCGGACAGGACGCAGCCTTGGCGCGGTCGGCCTCCTGGAAGCGGGTGAAGATGCTGCATGGCCTCGGTTACCCGGTGGATTTCGGCTGGCTTCACGCCTCCACGGGACAAGCCTGCTGAGCCGCGCGGCCGGAGGGCGATCAGCAACGGTCGATTGTATCCCGGCCGCCGGATCGGCCGGCGCTTTCGCCCGTTGTGCCTGCCGGGCGTTTTCGCGCCCGGCGGATACCGCCGACCTCTCGACCCGGACACGACATGCTGGCTTGGTTTCGTGCCCTGATGCCGCGAGAGGACCGGTTCTTCGACCTGTTCGAGCGTCATGCCGCGACGCTCACGGACGGCGCCGCCGCGCTTCGGTCGCTCCTCGACGGCACGCAAGCCGTACCGGCGGCCTACGCGGCGATTGCGGCCCATGAGGATGCCGCGGACGCGATCACCCGGGAGGCGCTTCTGGCGGTCCGCCGGACCTTCATCACGCCCTTCGACCGCAGCGATATTCAGGCCCTGGTCGGGTCCCTCGACGACGCCATCGACCAGATGCTCAAGACCGCCAAGGCGGTCCAGCTCTTCGAGGTGACCACCTTCGAGCCGGCCATGCGCGAGATGGGGGCGGTCATTCAGGAGGCCGCGCAGGTCACCGCCGAGGCCCTGCCGAAGCTGCGGGCGCTCGGCGAGAATGCCACCGCGCTGAACGGCCTGACCGAGCGCGTGATCGAGCTGGAGGGGCGGGCCGACGACCTGCACAATGACGGGTTGAAGGCCCTGTTCAAGGCGTCGGGACAGGACCCCATGGCCTTCATCGTCGGGTCGGAACTCTACGGCCACCTGGAGAAGGTCATGGATCGGTTCGAGGACGTGGCGAACCAGATCAGCAGCATCGTTGTCGAACACGTTTAAGCTGCAGGCCGCCGCGTGACATTCCTCATCGTCCTCATTGCCCTCGCGCTGGTCTTCGATTTCCTGAACGGGTTGCACGATGCCGCGAACTCCATCGCCACCATCGTGTCGACGCGGGTGCTGGCGCCCCGCTACGCCGTGTTCTGGGCGGCGTTCTTCAACTTCGTGGCCTTCCTGGTCTTCGGGCTCCACGTCGCCGGAACCGTGGGTTCGGGCATCATCGACGTCGCGGCGGTGGACGACCGGGTGATTCTCGGCGCGCTCGGCGGGGCGATCAGCTGGAACCTGATCACGTGGTATGCCGGCATCCCGTCCTCGAGCTCGCACGCCCTGATCGGCGGCCTGCTCGGCGCCGGCATCGCCAAGGCGGGGTTGGGCGTGATCGTCTGGCCCGGCGTGATCGCCACCAGCGCCGCCATCGTCCTGTCGCCGGCCCTCGGCTTCGCCCTCGGCCTGGTGCTGATGCTGGCGGTCTCGTGGATCTTCATCCGCTCGACCCCGCACGCGGTGGACGGGCTGTTCCGGGGCCTGCAATTCGTCTCGGCCTCGCTCTACTCCCTCGGCCACGGCGGCAACGACGCCCAGAAGACCATGGGCATCATCGCCGCCCTGCTCTACGCCCACGGCGAGAGCGGGGCCTTTCATGTGCCGCTCTGGGTCGTGCTGTCCTGTCAGGGCGCCATGGCGCTCGGCACCCTTCTGGGCGGCTGGCGCATCGTCCACACGATGGGCTCGAAGATCACGCGCCTGACGCCCCTGCAGGGCTTCTGCGCCGAGACCGGAGGCGCCGCGACCCTGTTCGCCGCAACGGCCTTCGGCATCCCGGTCTCGACCACCCACACGATCACCGGCGCCATCGTCGGCGTCGGGGCTGCGCGCCGGGTCTCGGCGGTCCGCTGGAACGTGGCGCAGGGCATCGTGATCGCCTGGGTGATCACGATGCCGGCCGCGGCCCTGGTCGCGGCCCTGACCTACGCGGCATCGGGCCTCGTGCTGCCGTAGGACGGCCCGCGAACCGGTCGCGGCCCCGCGACGGGCGGGGCCGGATCCGGCGCGGGGTCACCAGCGGTGATGCCAGCCGCCGTGATGCCAGCCGCGGTGCCAGCCACCGCGCCAGCCACCATGCCAGCCGACACGGCGGAAGCCGCCCCAGCGGGAGCCACCGTGCCATGCGAACCGGCGGTGCCAGCCGTAGCGGTAGCCGTAATGCCACCGGTAGCCGACGCGCCGATAGGCCGGGACGTAGACCACCGGACCGTAGCCGAGATTCGGCCGGCACCAGCCGTAGATGTTGCGGTGAAAACCGGGCCCGCAGCCGTCGCGCGCCTCGGCGCTCGAACCGGCCATCAGGACTCCCGCGGCGAGCGCCACGGGCATGACGAGGGTACGGATCATGACTCACTCCATGGGCGTCCGGCCGCAAGGCCGGACGAGGGACAGGGTGCGATCAGGCGATGCGGCGGCTCAGTTCGGCCAGCAGCGGCGGCCGTAGGGACCGATGTGGAAACCGGCCGGGCAGGAGCGGCCGCGGACATAGCCGCCCCATTGCCCGCCGGTCCGGCAGCCGCCGTAGGGGCCGCGATGCCCGTAGGGGCCGCAGCCGCCGTAGACCTGGATGATCCGGGCGCCGTCGAAGCCGGTGGCGACCGCGTCCTGGACCAGGGGCAGCGCCGAGGCGGGCACCGCGAGGCTGGCGAGGAAGGCGGCCGGGGCGAGGCTCTTCAACATCGATGATCTCCTTCTGCTCGATCGGGCTGGCGCGGCCTCTCGGCCGACGGCCCGCGCCGGGGCGGGGTATTGGCCGCGGCGTATGAGCGAAGGTTCGTCCCTGCGCGCTTCCCGGATGTGACCGGGATGCGCCGTCCTGTAACGTTGTGTAACCGCCGGTTGCGCGGCCGTTGCCGCGTGCCGCTCAGGACAGGCCCGGCAGGGTCACGACGAGGCGTGCGCCGCCGTTGGCGCCGGCTTCCGCCACCACCGTGCCGCCATGGGCCTCCGCGATCTGGCGGCTGATGGCGAGACCGAGGCCTGTCCCGCCGGTCTGCCGGCTCCGCGACCGCTCGACCCGGTAATAGGGGCTGAACACCGCCGTCCGCTCCGCCTCGGGGATGCCCGGCCCGTCATCCTCGACAACGATCCGGCAGACCGTCCCGGCCCGGCTCACCGCCACCGACACCGACGAGCGCCCGAACTTGACGGCGTTCCCGATCAGGTTGGCCACGACGCGGCGCAGGGCGACCGCGTCGCCGGCCACCGTGGCGTCCCGCACCTCCTCGCCGGTCAGGCTGATGGGCGCGCCCTGGGCCGCGTGCTCGGCGACCTCGACGGCGACGAGATCGGCGAGATCCACCGGCGCGCGGGTCGCCTCGACGGCGGTGCCCCGGGCAAATCCCAGGGACGCCTCGATCAGCGCGGTCATGGCGTCGAGATCGGCCACCAGCTTCTCCCGGAGCGCCGGCTCGGCCACCGCCTCGGCGCGCAGGCGCAGCCGCGTCAGGTAGGTCTTGAGGTCGTGCGAGATGGCTCCGATCAGCAAGGAGCGCTCGGCCATGAGGCCGGCGATCCGCTCCTGCATGCCCTGCACCGCCTGGGCGAGACGCCGGATCTCGGGGGCGCCCGTGGGCGCGCTCATCCGTTCCGGGGCGCGGCCGTCGAAGCGGGAGACCGCGTCCGTCAGGCGCCGCAGCGGCGCGAGCTCGTGCCGCGTGCCGACCAGGACGAGACCGGCCGCCGCCGCGCCCAGCACCGCGACCCAGAGGCTCAGGGGCTGGCCGAACAGCCACGGCATGAGCGAGCGGCGGCGTTCGGTGGCATGGATCACCGCGAAGCGGCCATCGGGCAACCGATAGGTCGCCATCGCGAGGCGCCCGATCGGTCCGGCACGGTCCGCCTTGTCGATATCGGCCGGATCGACGCCGCGGCGCAGCAGGGCGGTGTCGGTATAGGCCTGGACGCGGTCGGCGGATTCGGCCGTCATCCGGCGCAGACGGGCTTCGAGGCGGGGCTCGCGGATCAGGTCGGCCCGGTCGGGTTGCGCATCGACGATCTCCGTTTGCAGCGCTTCGCCGCTCACGGCCTTCAGGATGGCCGGCCTCTGGGCCGGATCGGCGTCGCGCAGCAACGTCATGATGCCGGCGGCCTGATCGACGCGCGGAAACCGCGTGGCGTAGGGCCACCGCTCCTGCCGGCGCTGCCAGTGATCGAGGGCCACCGTGGCGAGGACGAGCAGGGAGAGCGCGCCCAGCAGGAGCAGCATGATGCGTCCGAGGAGGCCGACGCGGCCCATCACGGCGTTCCGGAGCGGACCGGGGCGGCCAGGATGTAGCCGGCGTTGCGCACGGTCTTGAGCAGGGCCGCGGCCTGGCTGCCGGCGGCGTCGAGCTTGTGCCGCAGGCGGCTGACCTGAACGTCGATGGTCCGGTCGAAGGCATCGGCGGTTCGGCCGCGGGTCCAGTCGAGAAGCTGGTCGCGCGAGAGCACCCGCTGCGGCCGGGTGACGAAGCAGTGCAGCAGGTCGTACTCGGCGCTGGTCAGCGGGACCTCGGAGGCCGGGTCTCCGATCATCACCGTGCGGGCCGCGAGATCGACGATGAGGTCGGCGACGCTCAGCCGCTCGGGCGCTGCCTCGGGGGCCGGGGCGCCGGCGCCGTTGGCCCGGCGCAGGACGGCGCGGATCCGGGCGAGCAGGACCCGTGGGTTGAAGGGTTTCGAGACGTAGTCGTCGGCGCCCATCTCCAGGCCGAGGACCCGGTCGATATCCTCGTCCTTCGCGGTCAGCATGACGATGGGCGGGCCATCCGCCTCGCGCAGGCGGCGGCAGATGGACAGGCCGTCCTCGCCCGGCAGCATCCAGTCGAGGACGATGAGGTCCGGCGCGGGGCCAGATGCGAGCAGCCGGTCGAGTGCGGTGCCGCCGTCGAGGGCGACGGCGCGGAACCCCTCGCCCTCCAGGTAGCCGGCGAGGAGGGCGCGGATGTCGGGATCGTCCTCGACGATGGCGATGGTGGTGCCCTCGTGCATGGGCCGAGCATAGGCGCGGCCGGCGGGACGGCAACGCGAAACTGCACGGTGTCACAAAACGTTACATGGGCCGTCGGGAGCGGCCGGGCCGTTCCGGGCGTTGCCCGTCGGGCGCTGGACGCGACCGGTGCGGCCGCCGCGCGTGTGGGCGCGTCGCGAGGATGCGACGGACCCGGCGGATCACCGAACTGCGGTCCCTCGCGTCTCGACGGGATCGGAAGCGGCGCCAGATCTCCCCGACACGCTCGGAGATCCCTCATGAAGACCTACACCATCGCCGCCATTCCTGCGGACGGCATCGGCGTGGAGGTCATCGCCGCCGGCATCGCGGTGCTCGACGCCCTCGCCGACAAGGCCGGAACGTTCCGGTTCCGCTTCGACCACTTCGATTGGGGCTCGGACTATTACAAGACGCACGGCGTGATGATGCCGGCCGACGGCCGCGCGCAGATCCGGAACCACGACGCGATCTTCTTCGGCGCGGTGGGCGCGCCGGACGTGCCCGATCACATCAGCCTGTGGGGGCTGCGCCTCGCGATCTGCCAGCCCTTCGACCAGTACGCCAATGTCCGCCCGACCCGGATCCTTCCGGGCATCACCAGCCCGCTGCGTCACGTCTCGGGGCCGGAGCTCGACTGGGTGATCGTTCGGGAGAACTCGGAGGGCGAGTATGCGGGCGTCGGCGGCCGGGTCCACCAGGGCCATCCCAACGAGGTCGCCACCGATGTCTCGATGATGACCCGCTCGGGCGTCGACCGGATCATCCGCTACGCCTTCGAACTCGCCCGCTCCCGCCCGCGCAAGCGGCTCACGGTGGTCACCAAGTCCAACGCCCAGCGCCACGCCATGGTGATGTGGGACGAGATCGCCGCCGAGGTCGCCCGGGACTTTCCCGACGTCACCTGGGACAAGATGCTGGTCGACGCCATGACGATGCGCATGGTGATGAAGCCTGAGACCCTCGACACGATCGTGGCGACGAACCTGCACGCCGACATCCTATCGGACCTCGCGGCGGCGCTCGCCGGGTCCCTCGGCATCGCGCCGACCGCCAACATCAACCCGGAGCGCACTTTCCCGTCCATGTTCGAGCCGATCCACGGCTCGGCCTTCGCCATTGCCGGCCAGGGAATCGCCAATCCGGTCGCGACCTTCTGGACGGCGTGTCAGATGCTGGAGCACCTCGGCGAGAAGCCGGCGGCCGAGCGGCTGATGCGCGCGGTGGAGCGCGTCACCGCGGATCCGAGCCTGCATACCCCCGATTTGGGTGGACGGGCGACGACGCGACAGGTCACCGACGCGGTCATCGCGGCGATCCGGGGTGACAACGCCTGAGGGGCGCCGGGCCGGATCGCCGCGTTCCGCGTCGCGCCTGCGGGGACGATCCGGCGGCATAGCGTCGATCCGCGATGCGATGCGGTGCGATGGTCCGGGCGGGCGGCCGCGCGCCCGCTACGGGATCGGGGTCGCGAGATCCGGGCTCGGGGTGCCGCAGGCCCGGCAGAAGCGCTCGAAGGTGCTCTTGCGATGCGTGCAGGACGGGCACTGTGCGAAGATGCCGAGCCCGCAATGGGGGCAATAATTCGTGCTCGCATCGTCGAGGGCGAGCGGCCGCTCGCAGCCGGGGCAGACCTTCTTGGCGAGACGGGCCAGGGCTTGGTCGGTGGCGATCTCGGTCCGCCGCTCGGCGTCCGGTCGCGCCTCCACGACGGCCTGTCGCGCGCGGTAGGCGTGCAGGGCATTGATCGCGGTGCGGCCCGCGACCAGGGTCACGATCACGCCGACGCCGTACTGCACGTAGCCGCCGTAGCTCGGCATGTACGGCACGAGTTCGACGAAGAAGGCGAAGGCTGCCGCCAGGGCGAAGCCCCAGACGAACGGCCAGTTGCGGGTATGCCGCCGTTTGAGCAGGAGCCATCCGGCCAGGGCCAGCAGCGGCAGCGTCAGGGCGAGCCGGTAGGCGAAGACGCGCAACTCCTGGCCGCGCTCGGCCGCGTCGAGCTGCTTCTGCGCCGCCGCGCGCAGCTCGTCGTCCATCCGCAGCCGCGTCGCCTCCCGCTCGGACTGGTCGAGTCCCGCCTGCGCCCGTGCCGCGAGGCGCTCCTCGATGGTGCGCTCGGCGGCCTTGAGGGCGTCGAGTTGCTGCGTGCGCGCGATCAGGCCGGGATCCTGGTCGACCCGCTGCGTGGCGTCCCGGGTCTTCAGCCAGTTGGCGAAGGTCTCGCGCGCGCCCTCCGAAGCGGACTGGGCCGCCTCGAGGGCGAGCCGATCCTGCTCGACCTGCCGCCGGTTGTCGTCCTGCTCCTGACGGATCTGCTTCAGGGCCTCGGCCGAGGCTCTGGCCTGATCGGTGTCGAGGAACTGCTCGAGGGTATAGCGGTGCTCGACCTGCGGCAGATCGCCGACGACCAGCGATCCCAGCCCGATGAGAAACCACGCGAAGACCACCGCGACGAGCCAGAGCGCCAGCGTGAACCAGCGTTCGGAGAGTCTTGAACCGGACCGCACGCGAATCGCCCTCGCCGAAAACCCAAGCGGGGCTTTATAGCGTGCGGCGGCCGGCGGGATATGCGGGCGGGACGCTCGGGATCGGCAGACCTCAGAAACAACAAAGCCCGCCCATGCGTCGGCGGGCTGCTGTCAGGCATTTGGTGCCCAGGAAAGAAGTGAAATAACTGAGTAAAAACAAGGTTCATGTGGCTTGTTGCGAGAGAAGCCTAGCCTTTGAGGCGCAAACTTTTTCGTCGAACTGTCCCGTACCGACTTTAGCGGATTGGCCGGGATGCTTCATCGGTAATCGGTTCGGTGAAGGGCGGCTTTCGACCCAACCGGCCGCGCAGGCTCCTGCGACGCCGACCTGAAAGCGGACCGCGGCTTGTCCGAGAATGAAGCATTCGCCGATTGCGGCCCAATCGCTCCCGGACATGAATTTGGAAAAAATGACTTTACCGCGTTGCCTGTCGCGAAATATGAGAAGGAATTCTTTCAGTCTGCGGATCGGATCCGACGCGGGAAATATCGCCTGTCAGGCAGTTCTTCGACCGCGATGCTGGATCGAGCGACGAGAGCTTTAAAGTTCAGAATCGATCCAAATTTGAAGCACTCTAAACGTGTGATTTTTGACACATTCTCGGATTGCTAAGCACTTCGATCCAAGATCAACATCGCGGAGCCTGCTCTCGATGCGTCTCTGCGTGATCTATGGTCAACCGCTCCTCACTCCTTAGCCTTCTCGTCGCGTCGACCGCGATCACCAACGCTGCAGTGGCGCAAGATGCCGCCGTACAGCTCAACGAGATTTCGGTGGAGGCTGCCCGCCCGGCTACCGTCAACGCGGCAGGTGCCGGGCTTGGCGGTGCTAACGTCAGCGGCGGTGACGGCAACAGTGCGGCCACCAGTGGCGGCGGTGGTGGACCCTCCGGTGTGAGTGGCTACGTCGCTCGCGTAAGCCCCACCGCCACCAAGACCAACACGCCGTTGATCGAGACGCCGCAATCTGTCTCGGTGGTGACCCGCGAGCAGCTCAACGACCGGAACGTGCAGGATCTCAATCAGGCGCTGTCCTACGTGCCGGGCGTTTCCGCCAACGTGTTCGGCTTCGACCCGCGCAACGACGCCTTCTACGTGCGCGGCTTTGCGGAGTATTACGATGGCGTCTATCGTGACGGGTTGCGCCAGCCGGGCGTCGGTCTGATCATACCGCGCACCGAGCCCTACGGATACGAGGCGCTGACCATCCTGCGCGGTCCGGCCTCCGGCCTCTACGGCCTCGGCTCCCCCGGCGGCATCGTCGACATCACCTCGAAGCGCCCTGTCTTCGTCCCCTTCGGCGAGGTCTGGTTCCAGGGCGGCAACTTCGACCGCTACCAGGGCAATTTCGACGTCGGCGGCCCGGTCGAGGGCTCGAATGGCACCATGGCCTACCGGTTGACCGGCATCGTGCGCCAGTCCGACACCTTCCTGCCCGGCGCCGTCGACGACCGCCAGATGATCGCGCCTTCGTTCACGTGGCGCCCCGACTCCGACACGAGCTTCACCCTGCTCAGCGAGTACCTGCACACCAATCTTCCCGGCACCGCGTTCTTCTACAACGAGCCGGGCTTCAAGGTGACGCGGCTCTACGGCGGCGATGCGGGGTTCAACAAGACGAGCCAGCAGCAGTACCGCATCGGCTACGCCTTCGAGCACAAATTCTCGCCCGATCTGATCTTTCGACAGAATTTCCGGTATCAGGATGCGGCGGTCAGCTTTCCGTTCACCGCCTTCACCGGCGTGACTGGATTGACGGCACAACGCTATGCCGGCCTCTACAAGGACAAGATCAAATCCGCCGTCGTCGACACCCAGCTTGAGGGTCACTTCTGGACGGGCCCGGTCGCCCACACGGTGATCGGTGGCGTCGACTACGCCCATTACGACTATGATCGCCGCTACGGCTTGAACTTCAACGTGCCCGACCTCAGCCTCGCGGGCGTGACCGATTTTTCGAACTTCCGCTACCGGACGTTCATTGCACGCCCGCCACTGACGAGCGGTTCTGGCCAGAGCCAGGACCAGATCGGTGTCTACCTGCAGGAGCAGGCGAAGTGGGACCGCTTCGTCCTGACGCTGACGGGGCGGCACGACTGGGTCTTCCAGAGCACGTCGAGCTTCACGAACCTCGTGCCCGGCACGCCGCGGGACCAGAATGACGGAGCCTTCACCGGCCGGGTCGGCCTCAACTACCTCCTGACACCCGCCTTCGTGCCCTACGCGAGCTACGCCACGACTTTCACGCCGCAGGTCGGTGTCGATTCCAATGGCCGCCCCTTCAAGCCCGCCACCGGTGACCAGATCGAGGCCGGCGTGAAGGTCGCGATCCCCAACACCAACATCACCGGATCGTTCGCCGGCTTCGACATCGTCCAGACCTCGATCCTGCGCCAGGACCCGACCAACATCGCCAATCAGGTCGCCACCGGCTCGGTCGAATCCAAGGGCTTCGAGGCCGAGCTGACAGCGAGCTTCGCGCCGGGCACCAACCTGACGCTGGCTTACACGCATCTCGACGTGCGCTTCCTGCGCCAGACCTCGCTGGTCACGGGACAGCCGATCGACGGCAACAGCTTGTCTGGCATCCCGGGCAACACCTTCACAGCCTTCGCGACTTACCTGTTCCCGCCGGGCTCGATGCTCTCCGGCCTTCAGGTCGGCGGCGGCGTCCGCTTCGCCGGCACCAGCTACGCCGATGACGAGAACACGGTGCGCAACCCGACCGTGACGCTGTTCGACGCGGTGCTCGCCTACGATTTCGCGGCGCTCGACCCGAAGTACAAAGGCTTCCGCGCGCAGATCAACGCACAGAACATCTTCGACCGCGACTACACGAACTGCCAGGCCGGCTTCTGCTATCGCGGTGCGCCCGCGACGGTGATCGGCAGCTTGATCTACCGATGGTAGAGCTGCATCGCACCGGCGTGCAACCTTCGTCACGGGCGCCCGATGATTAGCAATCCGCTCGGCGCGGCCCGGCGTCTCCGCGCATTCCGGCTATGGTCGCTGATCCATACATGGACAAGCCTCGTTAGCATGGCGTTCCTGTTGCTGCTGTGCCTGACCGGATTGCCGTTGATCTTCCACCATGAGCTCAACCATGCCCTCGGCTACGAGGCCGCGGTGCCGGACCTGGCTCCGGGAACTCCGTTCGTCCCGCTCGATCGGATCGCCGCCGCAGCGATCGCGCACAAGCCCGGCGAGATCCTGCAATTCCTCTACTTCGACCCTGACGAGACGAACACCGTTCTCGCCGGCTTGAGTAAGACCCTCAAGACGGCCCCGAGCGACAGCTTCGTCGTTCTCGACAGGCGCACGGCGCAGGTTCTAGCCGACGACAAGCCCGGCGCCGGGCCGATCGGCTTCCTGCTTCAGCTGCATACCGACATGTTTCTCGGTCTGCCCGGCAAGCTGTTCCTCGGGGCAATGGGTCTCGTGTTTGCCGCTGCGATCATCTCCGGGATCGTGCTCTACGGGCCTTTCATGAAGAAGCTCGACTTCGGTACGGTCCGGCGAAAGCGGTCAAGTCGGATCAAGTGGCTCGATTGGCATAATCTGATTGGTATCTCGACGCTGGCCTGGGCCCTCGTCGTTGGCACGACCGGTACGGTCAACACCTGGGCCGACCTGATGCTCAAGATGTGGCAGGGCGGCCAGCTCGCCGAGATGACGGCTCCCTATCGCGACGTGCCGCGCCCCCTGACGCTCGTCTCCCTCGATGCCGCGATGTCGACGGCGCGGACCGCGGCCGGGACGATGACGCCTCGGCTGGTCGCCTTCCCGGGTACGGGCTTCAGCAGCAACAATCACTACGCCGTGTTCATGGCCGGGAGCACGCCGCTGACCGCGCGTCTGCTCATGCCGGCGCTGATCGATGCCGGGACCGGACAGCTCACGGACATGCGCGCGATGCCTTGGTATATCCAGGCGCTATTCCTGTCCCAGCCCCTGCACTTCGGCGATTATGGTGGCCTGCCGCTCAAAATCATATGGGCGGTGCTGGACGTGGCGACGATCGTCGTCCTCGCCTCGGGTCTCTATCTCTGGCTCGTTCGCAGGCGCTCGGCGCTGCCTCGCCTGACGGCGAGCCGGACGCTCACGACGGCGGAGCCGGGTGAATGACGGCCACGAGAGGTGCCCCACATCGCATTTGGCCGATCCCGGCGATGATCGCGGCCGGGACGCTGATCAGCCTCGTCGGTGCGCTCGTCGCGGACGGCATCTGGGACCGGCTTGCTGCGCTCCTTCTGCTCGTCATGTCCCTCTACGTGCTCGCTGCGGGGCTGCGCTTGCGTGAGAACGGACGTTAGCTGCCAGCAATCGTGAACGGCAAAGTCTGCCATGCGAGAGATCAATCCGACACCGACCTACCAAGAGGCTATGCGCCTCATACGTCTCCGGAGGCGGGCGAAACGGCAAGGCCTCAAGCTGACGCGGTCGCGCTGGCACCAGCCGTATATCCGGAACCGCGGCGGCTTCGCCCTGCTCAACAGTCAAAATGAAGTCATCGCTGGCGACGACTACAGCTTGGACTTAGACGCAGCGGAAAATCTTCTGTCCACCATGATCAACCACGGCGCAATCGCGCTCCCACAACAGACTCGAAAATCTGGGCCACGCGGTGTCGAGGAGGCCGAAGCTGGAGGCGCCGTCTTTCAACGCATATCGTGGAGTTGGGCGGAGGGTACTGCGGGTCGTTTGTCGCGCTCGACGTCTGCTGCCGAGAATTGACCGAGGTGCCTCGGATTATCGAGAGGGGCGCAAGTCCGCCGACCACCCCAATCTCCGCACGTCCGTTTTTGCGGCAGCAGTTCTGGTCAGCGGACAGGCGGGAAACCAACCCAGGCGGCCTTCCCGCTTTCGACCCCTGCCGGTCATACGGAAGGTCGCCAACGCAACCCGAAAGCAGTCATCTGCGAGCCACCCTCAGGGTCGTTTGAGAGCGGAGACGAAGGATGATTCAGGCCAGGGGAGATGGCCCCTGTGGAAGCGCAATAGTCGAAGTTGCTTCGGCAATCTGCTCCGGGCCTCCCTCGGGCGGCCAGACAGCGGCACCATAAGCCCAAGAGCGTAACTCGGTCCGTTCCTTCAAGCTCGTGAAGCCCCAAATGTGTGTGATCCGCGGTGCTCCATCGAGAGCGTACATGTTCGCGACGAGATGCTCGGTATATTCACGTGCGGGTGCGATAGCCGCTTCCCAACCCGCGAGCGTTGGCGGCAGCCCGCCGGGCTTCAGGCGGTAGGTCCGGAACTCGTACACCCCGCCACGGTCCCCGGTCCGGATCGGCGGCAGAAAGGCGAACGGCGCATAGCTGTCCATTTCCAGCGCCGTCACCACGCTCCCCGCATTGAACGGGTTAGCACTCAGAAGCGCCCGGCGGCGCTCGGCGGTCATATCTTCCGGTGCCTCGAACCCGCGCAGCACGATCAGGCGACCGAGTGTCCCTATCTCGGTCCGCCAGCAGCCGAACAGTTCACCCTTGGCCTCCGCGTCGTTCACCCAGTCATAAACCCCGTCGGATGCTCGATCGACTGCGAGCAACGGGCACGAAAGGGTAGCGAGTTCGTAGAGCATGGGGACCTCGGCGTTGCACCTTCAAACCGAGAGAGCGCCGTTCGTTTCAATGGGTCTGATCTGCACCTGCCACGGGTCGGAAGCGCGAAAAGCGCCATGGCTGCCGGGCAAGATCTTTGATTTCTGCCTGTACGCTCACGCTGGCAGGGTTGCCGTCTGATGTGCCACCGGCTCCAGATCCTGATTGCATTGACCCTCTTCGCTTTTCCAGTTCAGGCCGCCGGCCCTGGACGGCAGGCGACCGGCACCTTCGAGCGCAAGGAAGATGGATACGAGCAGGGCGTCGTCGTGAAGGCGTCCGGTGCGTCCGGCTATGTCGCCGAGTTCTCGGTCGGGTCCAGAGGCTGCGGTGGTGGTGTGACCATGAAGGGCCGATCGACCGGGCCTCGTACGATCCTCTTCAGCAAGACCGAGAACGGACAGACTTGCCGGATCATGGCCCGTTACAGCCCCGACCTTCGGTCGGTCGCTCTGGAGGAGGACGGCTGCCTGACGTGGCACGGCGCCTCGTGTGAATTCCAGGGCACGCTGACGCGCAAGGGTCGATAACGGGCTCCGAAATCATCACGCCGCCCCGTGTGGCGCGGGCGCCATCGCCGGGAATTGGCCGCTCGGCCCCGCCCCGAGCTGCTCACGGGGCGGGGGAGCGCCTGATCTCACCAACGTCTGGGCCGGGCCGATACTTAAGGTGGCTCGGGCTCAGGACGTCCGCGGCGGTCACCGGGCCATACCGGCCGGGCTCAGGATGGTACCGCGCCGGGTATCGGGGCACGAAGCAGCCCAGCGCGGCGGCGGCGAGGCTGAAGATTGGTCCGGGAAGAGGCGGGCAGAGCGTCGCAAGCGGTGGGCTCATTGCCTCACGGACGGCGCAGGCGGGGCCGCAAAACGCGACGTCGTTCATCATCGAGTCTGGGCGACCGCACCTTATTGACATCAGCACCGACACAGACCGCGCGCAAATCAGATATCGAATACGGAGTCGGAGCCAATCCGCGCTCGGTTTATTGACCTGCGGAGTGATGGCCTATATTTGCGGATCGCAACGGGATGGATTCATTGAGCCCGAGTACGATTGAGGGGGTGGAACGTGCGTGTCAGCGATCTTACCGGCCCGGTCCTCGCAGGATTTAAAGAGTTCCGTATGGTTTGCAGGTCTGCAAATGCTGACAAGATCGGCGACCCAGGCCAGGCCCTGTATGGCATGGTCTACCCTGGGCGCGGTGAATTGTATAATTGTGCACCCTACAAGGTCCGAAAATTCTTCGCGAGCCTGGCATACGCGGCATCTCTGAACTCGGAAAATCCAGAGTTTTCTTATCCGTCTGAACGTGAGCCCGGCTGATTGGTTGGGTCGATTTTTCGACCCGTGATTGTGTTCGAGCGCTCGAGAGTGCAAGCCGACGGCGGATGAAAAAGCCCCGCGCGGCGGTGCCGGCGGGGCTGCGTGAATCTTTGGGTGGCGTGTTGGGCCAGCGCAAGCCGCGGGCCAGCCGACACGAAAAGGCCCGCGCCGGCGGACCGGGCGGGCCGGGATCTTCCGAGGGGTGAAATCAGCTGAGCGCGAGCAGGGCCCGCAGTCCGCTGATTTGGTCCGCGTAGCGATGCGCCCCGCCGATCATCGCCCCGTTCTCGTCGGTAATGTACCAGCCGCTGTGAACGGTGCTGCCCGGTTTCTCGTGGAAGTCGATGTAGGTGACCTTCAGCATGTCATGGCCCCCTGAAAGGCATGTATGGGGACAATGGGATCTGGCGGAGGGTCGTTCCGACGGCTGCGCTTGAGTCCGCAAATAAACCGCCGCGGCCGGAGCCGGGCGGTTCACGGTGGTCTTTTCGGGGCATGTCGAGGCCCGGTCTGCGCGCGGGCAGACGGCGCGGTTTCGAGTCTCCGATCGGGCTCAGCGCCCCGCCAGCCCGATCTTCGCCAGCATGATCCCCCCGAAGGCCAGCAGCACCGCCGAGGCCAGCCCCCAGCCGATCTTGCGCAGGTCGCGCAGGTGCCCGACCATCAGCAGGATCGCGTGCCGGATCGGCGCCGGGACCGTGCTGCGTCCGTCCATCACAGGGTAGCCGGCTCGGTAGCACACCGTGACGGTGCCGGATTCCTGGTCCGGCGTCTCGTCCACGAGGCACGTGGCGGGCGGGCACGGATAGACCCGGTCATCGGGATCGAGGTCGGCCGGGAAGGCGGTTTCGAGCACCTGCTCGCCGAGCGAACGCCTGTCCCAGCCGTCCGAGCCGTTATCGGCAGGTCCCGAAAACGGGCGTCTCGCCCTGGCAACGATGTCTTAGTCGGTTGTGTGCGATCGGCTTGTCCAGAGGTGCGCCAGGCGTCGGCGGAGAGGCTTCGCCGGTCACCTGCCCTGAACGATCACCATGCTCCATGTCCCGACCCGGCTAGGTCCGCCAAGCTCGACACGCGCGACGGCAGGACCCTGAACGACCGCTGAGGGCTGCGAGCCGCGCGTGCCATGGACTAACCGCCTCGATCGACGTTTTCGCCTTTTGCTTCCAGTCTGAATAAAGTTGAACATCAGTGCCAGGGTTCCATTGATGTTCGGATCACCTGTTCGATCGTATGCCGCTCTCGTTACGTCACTGGTCGTTCTGGCCTTTGCGATTGTGTCAGGCGCGATCGTCTTCATCGCCGACATGTACGGCCAGGCGCTGCAGGATACCGAACGCAACCTCATCGGACTCTCCACGATCCTCGCTGATCAGGCCGATCGCTCGCTCCAGGCCCTCGAGATCGTTCAAGAAGCCATCATCGAGGATATGGCCGGCGCAAAGGTCTCGACTCCCGCGGAGTACGCGGCGGCGGCGAGCCGGCGCGACTTACATGAGGCACTCAAAGCGCGCGTCGCGGCATTGCCACAGGTCAACGCGGTCACGATCATCGATCACGCCGGCCAGCTCCTGAACTTCAGCCGCTTCTGGCCGATCCCGAACGTCAACATCGCAGATCGGGATTACTTCAAGGCACTCGCTGCGGACCCGAAGCTGCAACGCTTCATCAGCCAACCGGTGCAGAACCGCGGCGACGGCGCTTGGACGATCTACATCGCCCGGAAGGTCACGGCGCCCGACGGAACGTTCCTCGGCCTCGTGCTCGGCGCGATCGAGCTCGGTTATTTCGAACGACTGTACCGGCAGATCGCACCGACCGACGACGCTGTTGTCTCGGTCTTCCGCCACGACGGGATGCTGCTCGTCCGTCATCCCTATCGGGATAACGTGATCGGTAAGATTCTGCCGACCACGGGGGCCGCGCGGATCGCCCAGACGAGTCCTCTGGGCGGCGTGATGCGCAACGTGAGCCCCGTCGATGATCAAGAACGCATCATCGCGACGAAGGCTCTCGCCGGCTACCCGCTCATTCTCAGCATCAGTCGCACGACGCAAGCGTGCCTAGCCCCCTTCCGCCGGCAGGCGCTCGCGGTCAGTGCAGCAACGGCACTCCTTCTGGTATGCATCGCGGCCCTGTTTCGGCTTTTTCTTCGGGGGGCGAGCGCCGAGCGGCGGATCGCGAGCGCCGAAGAACGCGCCCGCAGCGAGCGTGACTTACGCGCCCATTACGAGCGGTTCGGCGTCGCTCTCGACAACATGGTCCAGGGGCTCTGCCTGTTCGACGCCGACGAGCGGCTCGTCATCCTGAACGCGCGCTTCGCCAGTCTCTACGCAATCCCCGATCACCTTCGGCAACCCGGCACGAAAGCCGAGGATCTCCGCAGGTTCGTGCTGGCGCAGCACCGCGGCTCAGGAGGTCCCTGGGAAGCCGTGCTGACGCCGCCATTACCCCGGGTGCCTTCGGACACGGCGAGCGTCATGCATCTGACTGACGATCGGGACATCAGCGTCCTCCGCGTGCTCCTTCCGGACGGAGGCTGGATATCGACGCACGAGGACATCACGGAGCGCCGTCGGAGCGAAGCGCGTTTGCGCTTCCTGGCGCGGCACGACGTCCTGACCCAATTGCCGAATCGCCTGCATTTCGAGGAGGTCGTCGAGCTTGAGTTGGCGGCAAGCGCCGATCGGGCCGAGGATGTGGCCCTTCTCTGTCTCGACCTCGACGGCTTCAAGCAGGTCAACGATCTGTTCGGCCATCCGGCCGGAGACCGCCTGCTGATCGAGGTCGCCGCGCGCTTAAAGGGATTGATCGGCGCGCGCGGCGCGGTCGCGCGCCTCGGCGGCGACGAATTCGCGGTGCTGGCGACAGATCTCGCCGCCACCGGGCACGCTGCCGCGAGGGCCCAGGCGATCATCGAGGCGATCTCTGCGCCCTACGCCGACGGCGAGCTGCGGTATTCCGTCAGTTGCAGTGTCGGGATCGCTCTCTTCCCCCACGATGGCGACACCTACGACGCCCTGCTATCCGCTTCCGATATGGCGCTGGTGCGCGCCAAGAAGGAAGGCAAGGGAACCTACCGCTTTTTCGAGGCGGAGATGGATAAGGCAGCGTTCGAGCGGCACCGGTTGGCTCTGGACCTGCGCGCGGCGATCGGCACCGGACAATTCGCGCTGCACTACCAGCCCCAGTTCAGAGTCGCCTCGGATCGCGCCTGCGGCTTCGAAGCGCTTCTGCGATGGACTCATCCGACCCGTGGGACGATTTCGCCAGCGCAGTTCATACCGCTGGCAGAGGAGACCGGGGCGATCCTCCCGCTCGGCGAGTGGGTGCTCCGTGAGGCTTGCCGCGAGGCTGCGCGTTGGGCCTTGCCCCTCGGCATCGCCGTCAATCTCTCGATCGCGCAGCTCCAGCAAGCCGACCTGTGCGATGTCGTCGGTGCGGTGCTCGAGGAGACCGGACTGAAGGCCGACCGTCTCGAACTCGAGGTGACCGAGAGCCTCTTTCTGAAGGGTTCGGCACGCGCGCAGGAGACACTGCGCGACCTGAAGGCGCTCGGTGTGCGCATCTCGATGGATGATTTCGGAACGGGATACTCATCCCTGGCGACGTTGGAGGCTTTTCCGTTCGACAAGATCAAGATCGATCGGTCGTTCGTGTGGCAGATCGGCGTGACGAGCAAAGGCGGCGCGATCGTCCGGGCAATCCTCAGTCTCGGTGAGAGCTTGGACATTCCGGTCATTGCGGAGGGCGTCGAGACAGAGGCGCAGCTCACGTTTCTGCGGCAGCACGGGTGTGCAGAGATACAAGGCTATCTGCGCGGCAAGCCGCAGCCGATCGCCTCCTACCGCGCGCTCGTCGATCTCGATCGTGACCTTGAGGTCGCTTAGCGACCTTTGCCCCTGCTCCGGGCGCGATCCATCATTGCTCCTGCACCCCTCAGATCTCCGTTCACTCGATGCGCGGCCGGTGAGCGGTCCGACCATCATTTGTCCCTTCCGGTCAGAGCGGCCCCCGGGCGACACATCGGATCGCAGCCGTGGGGACGGCCCCGTAGCGCGCCGGCTGGTGCCGTCCGATCCGACCCTGGGCGTGTCGCTCCTCTCGGGCCGGAACGATGCGGGCGGCTTCCACGCCTGGACCGGAGAGGAATTGGCGCGGTTCGAGGCCTGCTGGCCGGTCGGCACCCGCAGCGCCTCGCCTTCGATCTGCTGCTCTACACCGGCCTGCGCCGGGGCGACGCGGTTCGGCTCGGCTGTCAGCACGTCCGGAACGGTGAATTCCCCATCCGCACCGAAAGACCCGGATGGTGGTGATCGCGCCGATCCTGCCGGCCCTCGCCGCGTCGAACGCCGCGGGGCCGACGGGCGATCCGTCGTTCATCTGCACCGAGCGCGGAGGGCCGTCCACCAAGGAATCATTCGGCACGTGGGTCGGGAAGGTCTGCCGCGAGGCCCAATGCCCGGGTCCGGCTCATGGGCTGCGGAAGGCCGGAGCGCGTCGCGCTGCCGAGGATGGGGCGACAGAGGCGCAGCTCGAAGCCCTGTTCGATTGGGCCGACGGAAGTCGGGAGAGCGCAACCTACACGCGGACGACCAACCGGGCTCGGATGGCCCGCGAGGCGCGCAGAACTCTCGCCCCCTGGGCCCAGGAATTCCGCACCTCAGAAACAACAAAGCCCGCCAATGCGTTGGCGGGCTGCTGTCAGGCATTTGGTGCCCAGGAAAGGACTCGAACCTTCACCTCTCGCGAGACTGGTACCTGAAACCAGCGCGTCTACCAATTCCGCCACCTGGGCTTGCCGTCGGCCATCGGCCGGCGACGGCTCCGTTTAGGCAACCGAGCCGCCGCCGTCAATCGGGATTTCAGCCCTGCGGCCATTCCCGGATATCGACGAAGCGACCGGCCACCGCCGCGGCCGCCGCCATGGCCGGGGACACGAGGTGCGTCCGCCCGCGCGGACCCTGGCGGCCCTCGAAGTTGCGGTTCGACGTCGACGCGCAGCGCTCGCCCGGACGCAGCTTGTCCGGGTTCATCCCGAGGCACATGGAGCAACCCGGCTCGCGCCAGTCGAAGCCCGCGGCCTTGAGGATCTTGTCGAGCCCTTCCGCCTCCGCCTGCGCCTTCACGAGGCCAGAGCCCGGCACGATCATCGCCGAGACGCCCTCGTGCACCTTGCGGTCGCCGACGACCCGCGCGACCTCGCGCAGATCCTCGATGCGGCCGTTCGTGCAGGATCCGATGAAGATCCGGTCCAGGGTGATGTCGGTGATCTTGGTGCCCGGCGTCAGGCCCATATAGGCGAGCGCCTTCTCCTTCGACTGCCGCTTGTTCTCGTCGGCGATCTCGGACGGGTCCGGCACGCGGCCCTGGATCGAGATCACGTCCTCGGGGCTCGTGCCCCAGCTCACCAGCGGCGGGAGGGCGGCCGCGTCGAGGCGCACCTCGCGGTCGAAATGGGCGCCGTCGTCCGTGACGAGGCTCTCCCAGTACCGCCGCGCCGCGTCGAAGGCCGCTCCCTTGGGTGCCTTCGGCCTGTCCTTTACGTACGCGAAGGTCGTCGCGTCGGGAGCCACCATGCCGGCGCGGGCACCGCCCTCGATCGACATGTTGCAGATCGTCATCCGGCCTTCCATCGAGAGGGCGCGGATCGCCTCGCCGGCATACTCGATGACGTGGCCGGTGCCGCCAGCCGTCCCGATCTCGCCGATGATCGCCAGGATGATGTCCTTCGCGGTCACGCCCGGCGGCAGCGTCCCGTCGACGGAGACGCGCATGTTCCGAGCCTTGCGCTGCACCAGCGTCTGGGTGGCCAGCACGTGCTCGACCTCCGAGGTGCCGATGCCGTGGGCCAGCGCCCCGAAGGCCCCGTGCGTCGAGGTGTGCGAATCGCCGCAGACGATCGTCTGCCCGGGCAGCGTGAAGCCCTGCTCGGGGCCGATGATGTGGACGATGCCCTGGCGCCGGTCGAGGGCGTCGTAGAACTCGATGCCGAAATCGCGGACGTTCTCGGCGAGCGCCTCGAGCTGCGTGCGGCTCTCAGGGTCGTCGATGCCCTGCGTGCGGTCCGATGTCTGGACGTTGTGGTCCACCACGGCGAGCGTCTTTTCCGGGTGGCGCACCTTCCGGCCGGCCACGCGGAGACCCTCGAACGCCTGCGGGCTCGTCACTTCGTGAACGAGGTGACGGTCGATGTAGAGGAGGCTGGAGCCGTCCGGCTGAACATCGACGACGTGGTCGTCCCAGATCTTGTCGTAGAGGGTGCGCGGGCTGGTCATCGGTCTTCGTCTTCGGAGATGGGATCGGTTCAGAACTCTCGCGATGATGCGTAGTCCTTAGTAGGCATCGCGCGCGGTTTCCGAAAGAGGCGAGCCCTGTCCCGGTCGATTGGCCGCCCGGCTGATCCGTGCGGTTGTCACCGCGGGCGGCCCGGCGCGCTGGCGCGCGACCCCGCACAGGCTCTATGCCGGGACGATGGCGGGGGCCGGCGCGGATGAACGGCCGAACATGGGAGTGAACGATGGCTGAGGCCCCGGTCGAGATCCTGTTGCTCCGGAAGATGCATCCGCTCGTCGAGGCGGCCTTCGAGGGGCGGCACAGGGTCCACAGGCTGTCGGAGGCCGCGGATCCCGAGGCCCTGCTGGCCGAGATCGGCCCGCGGGTCCGCGCGCTCTGCGTCGGCGGTCACGTCAGCGTGGACGGGGCGCTGATGGACCGGCTGCCGAACCTGGAACTCATCGCGAATTTCGGGGTGGGCTACGATGCCGTCGACGCCGTGGCGGCGCATCGGCGCGGAATCATCGTCACCAACACGCCGGACGTTCTCACCGACGAGGTCGCCGACCTCGCCCTCGGCCTCGTCCTCGCGACCCTGCGGAAGATCCCCCAGGCCGACCGCTACCTGCGCGCCGGCCACTGGCCCAAGGCCCCCTTCCCGCTCACGGCCTCCTTGCGCGGGCGGCGGGTCGGCATCCTCGGTCTCGGCCGGATCGGGCGGGCGATCGCCCACCGCTTGGAGAGCTTCGGCGTCGCGATCGACTATCACGGCCGCAGCCGACGGGCGGACGTTCCCTACACCTATCACGACACCCTGATCGGCCTCGCCCACGCGGTCCATATCCTGATCGTGGTGGCGCCCGGCGGGCCCGAGACGCGCAATCTCGTGAACGCCGACGTTTTGGAGGCGCTCGGCCCGGAGGGCATCCTGATCAACGTCGCCCGGGGGACGCTCGTCGACGAGGCGGCGCTGACCGCAGCGCTGACGGCGGGCACGATCCTGGGCGCCGGCCTCGACGTGTTCGAGAACGAGCCGCACGTCCCGGCGGACCTCGCCGCCCTCGACAATACGGTCCTGCTGCCGCATGTCGGGTCGGCCTCCGAGCACACCCGCGCGGCGATGGCCCAGCTCGTCGTCGACAACGTCGTCTCGTGGTTCGAGGGACGGGGCCCGCTGACGCCCGTCGCCGAGACACCCTGGAGACCGAACGCGTGACACCGGCACAGGCCGCCCGACTGGCCGCATCCGCCCTCATCGCAATGGGCGCGGTCGCCCAGCCTGCCGCCGCGCAGGACGTGCCGGCCGCGACCGTCGAACCGGGTGCTCCGCCGGCCGCGGAGACGCTCGCCGCGCCGCCCGTCCCGTCCGCGCCGCCCAGCCTGCCCGAAAGGCTCGGTCAGGCGCCGGGGACGTGGGACCTGTCCCGTGACGGCACCAACCGCCGCTGCGTCATGACCCTGGTGCTGGACAGCGGCGATGCGGGCCAAAAGTTGCGCTTCCCGGCCGGATGCCGCCGGGCCCTGCCCGTCCTGAACGGCGTCGCCGGCTGGCTGTTCGTCGAAGGGAACGTCCGCTTCGTGGACCGCAATGTCCGCCCCGTCCTCGAATTCACCCGGCGGCCGGACCAGCGCAGCCTCGTCGCGCTGGCCGAGGACGGTAACCGCTACAGCCTCGTCCCCCTCGACATCGTGGCCATGCGTCCGGCCGGCGCCGCAGGCTCGCCCGAGTCCGAGCCGGCCGTGGCAGCCAGCCCGAACCCCGCCCCGCTCCAGGCCGCCGCCCCGGTTCCGGCCGAACTGCAGCCGGCGGCGACTGCTTCGGCGGCCCCCGCACCGGGTCTCTATGCCCTCGACCGGTTCCAGCAGCGCGACACCTGCCGGATCACCCTCGATGGCACCGGCGGCGGCGTGCACATCGTCCCGGGCTGCCACGACAGCGGCCTGGAGGTGTTCGATCCGGTCCGCTGGCGCTACGCGAACGGGCGGATGACGCTGACCGCCAAGCGCGGCCACAGCATCGACCTCGTGCCGAGTGGCGACGGACGCTGGCGGCGCGAACCGGAGGTCGGCACCGCCTTCGTCCTGCGCCGCGTCGACTGAGCGCGCCGCGGGGTTTCCGTCAGAGAGGCCACGCGAGCGACCGGCGATGCGTCAGCGGGACGACCCGCGACCGTCCTGTACCGGCAGCATCCGCTCCAGGAGTCCGTCCCGCCGGATGATCAGGTGCCACACCGTCCCGGCGACATGCAGCAGGACCAGCGCGTAGACGAGCCACTGGCCGAAGACGTGGATCGCCTCGAAGATCTTCTGGGCCGCGTCGTCCTTCGGCAGCCCCGGGACCGTGAACAGCCAGAAATACGGCGTGTCGCGACCGGACAGCGCGCTGAGCAGGTACCCGCTGATCGGCATGATCAGGAAGATCGCGTACAAAAGATAGTGATTGACGCGGCCGATCAGCGTCAGGAGCCGGGGCGCCTGCGGATCCGGCGGCGCCGGCCGGATCATCCGCCAGACGATCCGCAGGACCACGATCGCCAGGATCGTGAGGCCGACCGATTTGTGCAGCACGAACATGCTGCCCTTGGCCGGTGTCGGCGGCAGGCTGATCGCGACCCAGGCGAGCGGCAGGACCGCCAGGACAAGGGCCGCGCTCAGCCAGTGCAGCGCCTGCGACACCGGATGGTAGCGCGGCAGGCCGGAGGCCGTGACGTAGGTTGCGGGCAGCGCTGTCGCCGCCTTGCCGGCCGTGATCGGAGAACCTGACATGATCCCTCGCGGGTGAGCGTGGTCCGCCTTCGATCTAGGGCCCGCGGCAGGCCGGGGGAGTCTCGCGTCAGTCGGATGCGCCGGGTGCGGCCGTCCGCGCCACGTCGAGCAGGGCGGCAAGCTCCGCAGCCGCGGCGCGGATCCGGGCCGCCACGGTCTCGTCGACGATGCGGCCATCCACCAGGTCGTCGGATCCGGCATAGACGGAGGTCGGCGCGACATGCGCGGCGAAGAAGCCGAACAGCGGCCGGAGCCCGTGCTCGACCACCAGGGCGTGGCGAAGGCCGCCGCCCGTGGCGGTGAGGGCCACCGGCATGCCGATCATCCGGGCGGGATCGACGAAGTCGAACACGTGCTTGAACAGCCCGGCATAGCCGCCCTGATAGACCGGCGTCCCGACGATGAGGGCGTCCGCTCCTTCGATCGCCTCGACCAGGCGCAGGGCCGGTGCCGACAGCGCGTCCCGCTGCGTGGCGCCGAGGCCCGGGCCGGCATCCATCAGGTCGTAGACGGCGAGATCGATCCCGCGGAGGCGTCCGAGTTCGGCGCCGAGCGCCTCGACCAGGATGCGGGTGCGCGAGGGCCGCTTGGCGCTCCCCGAGAAGGCGACGATGCGGGCAACGCTGGGCTTCACACTCGACTCGACACTCACCACGAAACCTTCCGCCGCAGCATGCCCCGATCCGGGCCTTCGCAAACTCTGGCGCATGCGCGGCACGCGACACGAGTGGTTTTGACGGTAGCGCATTCCCGCGCCGTATAAACCCTCGGCGGGGCCGCATGGGCGGCGGTCCGACGCGACCGTCTCTGGCAGCCCCTCATCCGCGCAGCCGCCAGACATGGCTGCGCTTGATCTCGGCATCCTCCAGCGAACGCGAGACCGGCACCGCATAGGTGGCGAGGCAATCGAGGCGGTCCCGCGGCAGGTACGTGCGGCCCGGATCGCCGATCAGCACCGTGACGCCCCGCGCCTGCAAACCGGAGAGCCAGGCGGTCACGGCCCCGGCGAGGTCGCGCTCGTAGAAGACGTCGGCGGCCAGGACGAGGTCGACCTGCGGATCGCGGCCGAGGAGGTCGTCGCAGACCGGGGTGATCCGTCCGCCGACCCCGTTGGCCTCGGCGTTGAGGCGGATCGCCGCCTTGGCGAAGGGATCGAGGTCGCTGGCCACGACGTTCTCCGCCCCGGCGAGCGCGGCGGCGATCGCCACCAAGCCGGATCCCGAGGCAAAATCCAGGACGCGGGCCCCGTCCGCGACGTCGGGGTGGTCGAGGACGTACCGGGCGAGCGCTTGCCCGCCGGCCCAGGCGAAGGCCCAGAACGGCGGCGGCAGCCCGATCTCCTGCAACTCCTCCTCGGTCCGCTGCCAGAGGTCCGTCGCCTCGTCGGCGACGTGCAGATGGATCTCGGGTGCATGGGGCACGGGCAGCAGACGGGTGTTGGCCCGGATGAATCCGGCGGGATCGTCCGGTGCGCGCACGATCAGGCCTCCAGCAGGTCGCGCCATATGGCGCGGACATGGTCGGTCACGGCAGCCTCGGTGAAGCCCCCGGTCTCGATCCGGGTTCGTGCAGCCGCGCCCAGGCCGGCGACGAGGCCGGCATCCCCGCTCAGGCGCGCGAGGGCGGCGGCCAGGGCCGGCGCGTCGTTCGGAGGAACCAGCAGGCCCTCGACGCCATCGCGCACGAGGCTGCGGCAGCCCGGGACGTCGGACGCGACCAGGGCCCGGCCGCAGGAGGCCGCTTCCAGCAGCGTCCGCGGCAAGCCCTCGCCGCCGCGAGACGGCAGGCAGGCGACATGGTGGCCGGCCCAGACCGCCGCCACGTCGGTCGTCGGCCCATGCCAGACGATGCCGTCGCGGCTCCACGCACGCAGGGTCCCCTCGTCGATCGCCCGCCGGTTCGATGGGTCCGGCGCACCATACAGTGCCAGCTCGACCGGCGCGCCCTGGGCCCGGGCGAGGCGGACCGCCTCGACGGCGACGTCGATCCCCTTCGACCAGAGCATGCGGGCGACCACGGCCACCCGGAGCGGCGGCATGGGCGGCAGCGGGCGCGGGACGAACGCGGCCGGATCGACGCCGGCGCCGCCCACCACGGTCACGGACTGCTCCAGCGGATCGAGACCCAGGGCCCGGGCATCGTCCGGGTTCTCGAACAGGAAGCGGGTTCGGGACGAGGCCAGTGGGCCGCGGATCAGTGTCCGCAGGGCGAGGCGGGCCGCCCGCCCCAGCCGGTCGCCCCGGGCCCCGACGAGGCCGAGGCCGGTCAGCGCGTAGACCCGGGACGGGATGCCCGCCATGGCGGCGGCGGTGCCGCCGACCAGGATCCCGCGGAGGGCGATGCAGTGGACGATGTCGGCCTTGAGGGCCTTGAGGATGGCCGCGAGCTGCCCGGCCGCGTAACCCGCGGCCATCGGGTTGAGGCTCGCCCGCTCGGCTTCCAGGGGCACGACCTGCGCGCCGGTCGCCTCGATGACGGCGCGATGGGCCCGGACCCGCGTCACCACCGCGACCGCGAGGCCCATGGCGATCGCCGCGCGGGCCATCGGCAGGAAATGCGAGGCGAAGAACCAGTCCTCGGTCACCACGAAGACCAGACGGCGCATCGGAACGGGCCTGTTCCCGGGGGTGGCTTCGGACTGCATCCGATCCCTCTAGCACGTCGGCGCGGATCGTCCTGCGACGGATGTGCTGCCCCGGAACGGCGATCCGGGGATGCCAGTTGATCGAGGCCTTCCCGCCGGGCGCTCAGCCGGGCGGCGTAGATGGGAGGGGTGGCGCATGGCGGGTGTCGAGACGGCGGAAAACGGCGGAGACCTCCGTGCGGCGGCGGCGGAGGCCGGCCTCGTCTACGTCGATGATGGCCGGCCGGGCCTGTCGCGCCGCCGCAGCGGCTCCGGCTTCCGCTACCTCGACGCGAAGGGCGCCCCGGTGCGCGACAAGGCGAAGCTCGCCCGCATCCGCGCGCTGGCGATCCCTCCGGCCTACACGGATGTCTGGATCTGCCCCCGCAGCAACGGCCACATCCAGGCGACCGGCCGCGATGCCAAGGGCCGCAAGCAGTACCGCTACCACCCGGATTTCCGGCAGGCGCGAGAGGCCAACAAGTTCTCGCGGATCATGGCCTTCGCGGACGCCCTGCCGGGCATCCGCCGGCGGGTCGATGCCGACATGAAACGGCCGGGCCTGCCCCGCGAGAAGGTGCTGGCCACCGTGGTCCACCTGCTCGAGACAACGCTGATCCGCGTCGGCAACGACGATTACGCGCGGACCAACAAGAGCTACGGCCTGACGACCTTGCGCGATCCCCATGTGCGGATCGCGGGTTCGGCCCTGTCGTTCCGGTTCAAGGGCAAGAGCGGCAAGATCTGGGACGTGTCGCTGAAGGACCGGCGCGTCGCCCGGATCGTGAAGGCCTGCCAGGACCTGCCCGGACAGGAGCTGTTCCAGTACCTCGATCCGGACGGCACGCAGCGCGACGTCTCCTCCTCGGACGTGAACGCGTATCTGCGGGAGATCACCGGCGAGGACTTCACCGCCAAGGATTTCCGGACCTGGGCCGGTACGGTGCTGGCGGCGCTGGCGCTGCGCGAGTTCGAAAGCTTCGACAGCGAGGCGGGGGCCAAGCGCAACATCCGTGCGGCCATCGAGAGCGTCGCCGGCCGCCTCGGAAACACCCCGACGATCTGCCGCAAGTGCTACATCCACCCGCAGATCCTCGACTGCTATCTGGAGGGTGACCTGCTCCTGCAGGTGAAGGGCGCGGTCGAGTCCGAGCTGAGCGAGGATCTCTCGCGGCTGCGGCCGGAAGAGGCGGCGGTGCTGGGTCTGCTTCAGGCGCGGCTGTCCGCGGCCGGGGATAGCGTCCGGGCCGGGGCGCGGGTCAAGCCGGCGGGAACGCGCATGCGCGGCTCGAAGAAGCCGCGGGATAAGGTTGCGGCGCCGACGACCGCTTCCAAGACGTCCGGCATGGCCGAGACCGCGCCGAAGGCCAAACGGGCCTCCCGGGTCCGCAGGAAGGCTGCGGCTGCTTAGGGGGGCGGTCCCGGCGGGACCGCCCGGAGTCCCGCTCAGTGCCGGGACTGGTTGTCGTTGCCGGATGACCGGCTGTCGGTCCCGCGCCGGACCTGCTCCCCGCTCTCGACGACGGGCGCAAGTCCGAGCTGCCGGGCGAGAGAGACCAGATCCTTCAGCCGTCCGGTCTGGGTCTTGCGCCGCAGGTTGAGCCGGTGAGTCTCCACGGTGCGGACGCTGAGCGCCAGCCGCCGCGCGACCTCCTTGTTGCTGAACCCGGAGCTGAGGAAGCGCAGCACCTCGGCCTCCCGGGGCGTGAGCCCGAGGCCGTCCCCCGCCTCGGCCGGTAGCGCCACCGGTTGCTCCGGGGGAACAAGGCAATCGGAGCCCTCGGCGAGAGCGAGCAACGCGGCGCCGAGTTCCCGCGGCGACTTGGACCGCGCCACGAAGGCGTCTGCGCCCGCGGCCAGCAGGGCGCGCAGGTCGTCCGCCGTGAGGGCGCCGAAGGCGACCAGCGTGCGGAGGTTCGGCTGCCGCTCCTTCAGCGCGACGATGCGGGCAATGCCGTCGGCCAGCCGGATCTCGTCGAGAAAGACCAGGGCGACGATGCTGCCGGCGTCAGCGCGGTCCAGATCGGCTTCCCCGACGGTGTGGAACTCCGGCATGTGTTCCAGTGTGGCGCGCACCGTCGCGCTCAGGTCCTCCGGCTCATCCAGGATCAGGACGCCAACGGCCGTACTCATGACCTCGCACCTCGCTCTCCCAGCTTGATACAGGCGGCCGGGATCGAAGGCGAAGTTCCAAGATCCGTTCCAATAACGGTTGATGAATATTAAGCTTTATATTGGCGGAATCGCGCCGCTCTGGCGGATACTCGGCGGATCGATGCGCCGATCTGGGACGACGTCCGAACACTGCTCGACAGACTGTGCCGATTTGGGCCTGCCCCGCCGTCTCAACCTGCGACGGCCCGGGCCCCCTCGCCCCGGTCCGGCACCACCCGGTTCCGGCCGCTTCCCTTGGCGGCGTAGAGGGCGATGTCCGCCCGCTTGACCAGGGCCTCGATGCTGTCGCCGTCGCGCCACGTGCTGACGCCGAAGCTGCAGCTCAAGCCCACCGGCCCCTTGGTCCCGCGGATCTTCAGGGCCTGGACGCCGATACGAAGATATTCGGCATGCGCCACCGCCCTCAGAAGGCTGCAGCCCGGCAGGATCACGGCGAATTCTTCCCCGCCGAGGCGTCCGGCGATCCCCTCCCCGGAGATCGTCTCGGCCACGGCCTTGATCGCCACGTCGCCGACATCGTGACCGTGCTCGTCGTTGATGCGTTTGAAATGGTCGATGTCGAGCAGGATCGCCGAGATCGCGGGCGGGGTCCGGTGCTGCTCCACGGCGATGCGCGCCCGGTTGAAGAAGGCGCGCCGGTTGTAGGAGCCGGTCAACGGGTCCGTTTCGGCGAGGCGGATCAATTCCTCTTGCAGGGTCGTCAGGCGCTCTGCCGCGCGCAGCCGCGCGTTCAGTTCCTCGGCGCTCGGCGGCTTCTCGATGAAGTCGTCGGCGCCGCTGTCGAGGGCCTCGGCCAGGCTGCGGACGTTGCGCGCCGACGACATGGTGATGACGTGCAGCGGCCCGCGGGATTCCGCGAGAAGCCGGGCCGACCAGCAGAGTTCCAGCCCACAGAGCGGCCGGACCTCCAGGCTGGTGATCAGGACGCGAACCGCGGGCGTCGCCGCCAGGAATTGCAGCGCCTGCTCGGAATCCGTGAAGGCGTGCACCGCGTGGCCCCGAGGCTCGATCAGCGACGTGATGATCTGCAGCACGACGCGGCTCGAGTCGACGATGACAATCTGCATGGCGTGACCCGCAACTGAGATCCGCGGTTTAAGCTGGAAGGCTTAACTCCCCCCCAACGGAGCTGATTTCAGCATGAGCGTGGCGATTACCACTCCGGATCGGCGTTATATCGTTGTTCGGGAACGCCTGTGGCGCTGCGCCAACCCGGATTTGTCGGAGGCCTGCAGGGCGGCGCTGGTGAAGCGCCTGATGGCGGCGCGCCGGGACGTCAAACACGCCAAGCAGGCTGAGCGGGCCGGCGAAGCGGGGGCCGCGGAAGCGCTGACGGCCGCAAGGGCCGCGGTCGACGCGGCCAAGATCGCCCTCGGCGAGCGCGGGCCGGTCTGGTGGACGGACGGCGCGCCAGACCTGAACCGGCACCTCGTCCGCAACACGCCCTACGCGCCGTGGTTTGCGGCGCTCACCGCCGGGGAACCTGAACCGCGATGACCCGTGCCCCGGCCACCGGGACTGCGCCGACCGCGCGCTCATGGCGCCGAGCCTTGGGCGCGGCGTTGATCACCGTCAGGGTCGGCTGGGCCGCTGGAGCGGCCGGAATTCCCGTCACCGTCGGGATGCCGTAAGTGCCGTAGCTCCATGGAGCGGGCACGATCTGGCTCGGGCGCGGCACGCGGGTCAGCGGAGCGCCGATATAGGTTCCGCGCACGAATTCGCCGGCGAAGCTCGGATCGCCGGCATAGCCCGAACCGTACGAGACCGGCGCGTAGGGCTCGATGCTCCGGAAGGTCTGCGCCGACGCGGGCGCAGCCGCCGCCAGGGCGATCACCGTCAGGACCATCCGGTTTGTCATGAGGCCGGCTCCGATGAGGGGCGGCGCGCTCGGTCCGCGCCGGATGCGGGGCCAACAGACCGGATCATCCGCCGTTCCGCGTTTCCAGCCGCGGAGAGTGCTGAATAACCCCTCATACCGGCACGATCGACCCTCGGATGCGGCACACTCACCGGCAGGTGGTGATCCGCCGGACCACCCAGCCCTCCCCTTCAATCCACAGGCGGCGACGGGCCCGGCTGCAGGTGACGTCGTCGTCCCGCTCCACGGTCGCGCCGTGAACCTGCGGATCGGCTTCGGCGACCTTGGTTTCGACAGGGGTGGGTGCGGCCTGAGCCGCGAGCGGCATGAGGAGCAATGCGGCGCCGGCTGCGCCGGCGGCAATCAAACGGATCTTCATGGCGGGAAACGCGCTCTGCGGCCGTGCTTGGGGATTCGCTTCAGGAATGCACGGGCCGCCGGTTCGGTTGCATCCGCTGCGGTGAGCCGTGCGCCCTCTCACATCCGCGGCCGCGGCGCTTAGATTTCCCGGCATTCGCGAGTAAGGAAGAACAAAACCGGACGCGCCGGTGTCCTGACGTCCTGCGAGGTCCCTGATCGCGGGCTGCGCGGCTCGGTCCACGAAGCAAGGGTTCATGAGCAAGCCGAAGCCTCCGACCAACGCGCTCCTGACGCCGGAGAAGCGTGCCGAAGATGTGGATCAGACGATCCGCCCTCTGAGCCTGTCCGAGTTCATCGGGCAGCGTGCGGCGCGGGCGAACATGCAGGTGTTCATCGAGGCGGCGCGGAAGACCGGCCAGGCGCTGGACCACGTGCTGTTCGTCGGCCCGCCGGGGCTGGGCAAGACGACGCTCGCCCAGATCGTGGCGCGCGAACTCGGCGTGAACTTCCGCTCGACCTCCGGCCCGGTGATCGCCAAGGCCGGGGACCTGGCCGCGCAGCTCACCAACCTGGAGGAGCGCGACGTCCTGTTCATCGACGAGATCCACCGGCTCAACCCGGCGGTGGAGGAGATCCTCTACCCGGCCATGGAGGATTACCAGCTCGACCTGATCATCGGCGAGGGCCCGGCGGCGCGCTCGGTCAAGATCGAGCTGCCGAAGTTCACGCTGGTGGGCGCCACGACCCGGGCGGGGCTTCTGACCACGCCGCTGCGCGACCGGTTCGGGATCCCGATCCGGCTGGAATTCTACGAGATCGACGAGCTGGAGCAGATCGTGGCGCGCGGGGCGCGGGTCCTGGGCCTGGGCATGTCGGCGGAGGGCGCCAACGAGATCGCCCGGCGGGCGCGGGGCACGCCGCGGATCGCCGGGCGTCTCCTGCGGCGGGTGCGGGACTTCGCCGTGGTGGCGGAGGCCGAGACGGTGACGCGGGCGATCGCCGACCGGGCGCTGCAGCTGCTCGACGTGGACGCGGCCGGGCTCGACGTGATGGATCGCAAGTACCTGAGCCTGATCGCGCGCTCCTTCGGGGGCGGGCCCGTGGGGATCGAGACGATCGGGGCGGCCCTGTCGGAGCCGCGCGACGCGATCGAGGACATCATCGAGCCGTATCTCATCCAGCGCGGCTTCGTGCAGCGCACCCCCCGCGGCCGCGTCCTCACCCGGCACGCCTACCGCCACATGCAGCTGCCGGAGCCGAAGCGCGAGACGCCGGGACAGTTCGGCTTCTTCGGAGACGACGCGCCGTAAGGCCCGCCGCCGACCTGCCCATGCATGGAGTTCGGATCAGCATTTCCCGCAACTCATGCGCCGATTGCCCCGAAAAACGACGCTCCCGCGAAGAGGTTTTGCGGCGCACCATCAGTAAGTCGCTGCGGTGCAAGCCCTTTTGGTGACGGCGCTCAAGCAATATTGCTAAGCTTAGATGCCGACTTTGCTGATGATCTGCACGAAAAAAGTGACGGATCTCATGGAACAGCGCCCAAACGCGACAGTTGTGGAGGCGACCGCGCTCAGTCTGCTGGGCGCCGGCAAGCCTGTTGGGATCGAGGCCCTGTCTCTCTGATCGCGACAGATCTTCGAGATCTCAAAAACAACGTCAGGGATAAACTTCCGCCATGAAGAAGCTTACGCTCGCCGTGCTCGGCCTGTCCGTCGCCGCCATCTCTGCGCCGGCCTTCGCGCAGGACGCCCTTCCGATCCGCGTGCTGCCCTTCGCCAATCAGGACGGCGTCGGCGCCGCTGCGACCGAGACGCCCGCCTTCCGGGCCGAGGCGCTCCGCTCGGATGCTGCCAGCATCGAGGCGAGCCGCATGGCCCTTCAGCGGTCGCGGAACCCGCAGGTCCGCAACTACGCCAACCGCGTCCTCGTCGAGCGCAAGGCGACCACCGACGCGCTGCTGCCGCCGAACACCTCGCTGTCGCGCAGCGGCTCGGTCGTGTCCGATAACCAGGGCATCCGCACCGACCTGAGCAACCCGGTCGGCCTCGTGCTCGCCCCGGTCACGGTGGCTGCCAATATCGGCACCGGCATCGTCGGCGGCGCTCTCGGCGCGGTCGGGCTCGTCGACAACAACCCGGCCGAGCCGGGCCGCCGCGTGGCCCTCGGTGATCGCGGCCAGGCGCGTCTGGCGCAGCTCCAGGCGGCGCGCAGCGGCCGGGCCTTCGACCGGACCTATATCGACCAGCAGGCCCGCTCTGACGCCCGCACCCTGGCGCTCTACGACGCCTACGCCAAGTCCGGCGACAACGCCCAGGGCCGCAAGTTCGCCACCGAGGCGCTGCCCTACATCGCCGACGAGCACGCCCATTCGGCGAGCCTCGCGGCCCGCATCGGCGGCTGAGCCGCGCGTCATCGCTGATCTGTGCGAGGGCCGCCCCCGGGCGGCCCTCGTCGTGTTGCGCCGTCGCTCAGGCCGTCGCTAAAGGAGCGCATGAGCGCGATCGAGCCCCACATGCACGAAACGGCCGAGGTCGATGGCCAGGGCCACCGGCTTGGCGTGCGGGTCTACTACGAGGACACCGATTTCTCGGGCTTCGTGTATCATGCGAGCTATCTGCGTTTCCTGGAGCGCGGCCGCACGGAACTCCTGCGGGAACTCGCCGGCGATCAGTCCGATCTGCACCGCGACGCCCGGGGTCTCGTCTTCGTCGTGCGGCGCATGAGCCTCGATTTCATTCGGCCGGCCCGGATGGATGATCTCCTGACCGTCGTCACCCGAACCCGCGCCCTGCGCGGCGCATCGATGCACCTGACCCAGGACGTCCGGCGGGGCGATGCCGTTCTGGTTTCCGCCGATGTGACAGTCGCTTGCGTGCGGGACGGGCGCGCCGTGCGCCTCCCGGACGCGCTCCGGCAGCGTCTCGCGCCGGGAGAGGCCGCCTGATCAGATTTTGCAAAAGCGGCCGCCGGCTCTGCGGCGGATACCCGGCATCAGCCAGCGCCATGAGCGGATCATGCGTCGGCTTGCCAACGCAAGCCTACCCGGAGCTCAGCCCGCCCGGGATGGATCGGCCTCGCACAGCACGCGGGCGAAGGCGTTGACGATGGTCATCGCGTCATACTCGATCGAGACCAGCTGGTAGCCCATCCCGACCATTTCCCGCGCCCGCGCAGGAGATGGCGCGAAGGCGCAGGGGATCTTGCCGGCCGCCCGGGTCTTGCGCGCGATCTCGCTGAGGGCTGCCGTCACCGCCGATCCCAGGGGATCGATGACGGTCCCCTGCGACAGGGCGATCGACAGGTCGGCGGGCCCGACCAGGATCCCGTCGATGCCCGGTACGGCGAGAATCGCCTCCAGGTCGGCGATCGCCGCCTGGGTCTCGCACATGGCGATCGTGAGGGCCCGGTCGTTGGCGCCTGCAAGGTAATCCGCCCCGTTCCGAAGCCCCGACAGCCACATGGCCCGGTCCGGTCCCCAACTCCGCTGGCCCACCGGCGGGAATTTCGCGGCGGCGGCGAAGGCCTCGGCGTCCGCCACGGTGTTGATCATCGGCGCCACGACGCCGGCGGCGCCGGCATCGAGCATCCGCGAGACCATGGCGAAGTCGCCCACCGGCACCCGCACCAGCGTCGATTTGCCGGCCAGCGCCACTTCCGTGATCGCCGCACAACAAGATTTGTAATCGTGGGTGCCGTGCTGTTGATCCAAGAGCACGGCATCGAAACCCGCGCGCGCCAGGAAGCCGGCCACCATCGGGTCCGCGATCATGGACCAGCCCAGGAACCGGGCCGGGCCGGTGGGCAGGAGGTCGGGCAAGCTGGGAACGGGGAGGGTCATGCGCGTCCTGCGTGGATCTCAGGGCTCTCGACTCGGCGCCGCTGGCAGCGACCATACGGGAGGCTCTTTCGGCAGGTCCAGCCCGAACGGCGCGGAAGCCCGCGTCCGGTGCCTCAGGATCGCCTGGATCGAAACCGATCCTTAACCCTGCCGCGCCCTTAACGGAGGCGATGCCACGGCGGGGCGCGGGGCCGCCGACGGCCCTTACTTTCGACAGATTCGCGGGCGACAGCGTTGATATCGCTCACGGATCCGGCGGACGCGGGCCTCGCCCGGCGCATCGCGATCCGGAGCAGGAGATCTCGACGGATGAACCCAGCCGACGCGATGCAGGCCGCGCCTGTCGCCGACATGACGCTGCTCGGCCTGTTCCTGCAGGCCCACTTCGTCGTGAAGATCGTGATGATCGGGCTGCTCAGCGCCTCGATCTGGTGCTGGTCGATCATCGTCGACAAGACACTTCTGTTCCGCCGGACGAAGGCCGAGATGGACGCGTTCGAGGACGCGTTCTGGTCCGGCCGCTCCCTGGAGGAGCTGTTCCGCTCGTTCAACGACCGTCCGGCCACCGGCCTCGCCGCCGTCTTCGTCGCCGCCATGCGGGAGTGGAAGCGCTCCTTCGAGGGATCCGGCCGGCAGATCCAGTCGCTCTCGCAACGCATCGAGAAGCAGCTCGACGTCACCATCCACCGCGAGGTCGAGCGGCTTGAGTCGCGGCTCCTGTTCCTCGCTTCGATCGGTTCGGCCGGCCCGTATATCGGCCTGTTCGGCACGGTCTGGGGCATCATGACCGCCTTCACGTCGATCGCGGCCTCGAAGAACACGTCGCTCGCGGTCGTCGCTCCCGGCATCGCCGAGGCGCTGTTCGCCACCGCCATCGGCCTGTTCGCCGCGATCCCGGCGGTGCTCGCCTACAACAAGCTCCAGGCCGAGGTGACCAAGGCGCAGTCGCGCCTCGAGGGCTTCGCCGACGAGTTCTCCGCCATCCTCTCCCGCCAGATCGACGAGCGGCTGCCGCTCGCCGCCTGACCCGGCTGATCCAGAGGAGAATGATCCATGGGCATGGCAGCGGGCGCATCGCAGGGCGGCAAGCGCCGCCGGCGCCGGAGCCGCCGCGGCGGTCCCATCAACGAGATCAACATGACGCCGTTCATCGACGTCGTGCTCGTTCTCCTGATCATCTTCATGGTCGCGGCGCCGATGATGACCGTGGGCGTTCCCCTGGATCTGCCACAATCCAAGGCCTCCCCGCTGAATTCCGACGTGAAGCCGATCACCCTGTCGATCCGCCAGACCGGCCAGGTCTTCCTGGGCGAGGACGAACTGACGGACGACACGATCGTGCCGAAGCTCATGGAGACCGCCAAGACCGGGACCGAGGAGCGCGTCTTCGTGCGCGGCGACAAGCGGGTCGATTACGGCCGTGTGGCGCAGGTGATGGCGATCGTGACCGGCGGCGGCTTCAAGAAGGTCGCCCTCGTCACCGAGCCTGAGCATCAGTAGGGCCGTCCCGTGGAGTTCCGCTTCGACCGCAAGGAACCGGGTGTCTGGATCTCCGCCGGCACCCATGTCGCGCTGCTCGCGCTGGCGCTCGTCAGCGTTGCGGCCCCGGCCCTGCCGGAGGCCCAGGAGGGCGTGCCCGTCGAGGTGATCACCGAGAACCAGTTCTCCGAGATCACCAAGGGTGAGCGGCAGGCCGACAAGCCGATGCCGAACGCGACGTCGCGGGCGGACCGCAAGGCCGAGAAGTTCGAGGATCGCGAGCCCGAGAACGCCAAGACCGACGCCCCCACCGCCCCCACCCGCACCGCCGAGATGAAGCTCGCCAACGCGGAGGAGATGCCGCTCCGCGGCGAGCCGGATCCGCAGGAGGCGGCTCAGGCCGCGAAGGCGGCGCAGGAGAAGCGCGACGCCGAGAAGGCAGCCGCCAAGGCTGCGGAGAAGGCTGCGGAGAAGGCCGCCGCGGAGAAGGCTGCGGCCGACAAGGCCGCCAAGGCCGAGGCGAAGGCCAAGTCCGAGGCCGCCGCTGCCAAGGCCGAAGCCGAGAAGCGCGAACAGCTCGAGAAGCTGATCGAGAAGCAGGAGGCCGAAGCCGAGGCCGCCGCGCAGAAGGCCGCCGCGAAGGCCAAGGCCGAGGCCGCCGCCAAGGCCGAAGCGGCCAAGGAAGCCGCGAAGGAAGCTGCGAAGGAAGCCGCCAAGAAGGCCGCGGACGCCAAGGCGAAGGCCGAGGCGGAGGCCGAGCGCCAGAAGGAGATCGCCGAGGCCAAGGCCGAAGCGGAGCGCGAGAAGGCGGAAGCCGCCGCGAAGGCCAAGGCGGAGGCTGCTGCCAAAGCGAAGGCGAAGGCCATGGCGGATGCGAAGGCGAAGGCCGACGCCGAGGCCAAGGCGCGCAAGCAGGCCGAACTCGCCGACAAGTTCAATGCTGGCGATATCCGTTCGATGCTGGCTTCGAAGGCGCCGTCGCAATCCACCGGCGCCACCGGTCACACGGTCCAGAAGGTGGCGGCGCTGGGCGCCGCGACCGGCACGGCGCAGCGTCTGTCGCCGTCGCTGCGCGACGCCCTGGTCGGCCTGCTCCAGCAGCAGATCGAGCGCTGCTACTCGGCGCCTCCCGGCGCGGCCCAGGGCGTGGTCCTGCCGGTGCTCGACATCCGCCTGAACCCGAACGGCTCGCTCAGCACCGAGCCGCGGATCATGCGCGGCGGGTCGAGCGCGGTGGATCAGTCGATCGCGCAGGCCGCGCTCCGGGCGGTGCGCCGTTGCGCGCCGTACAACATTCCGGCCACCTATGCGCCGTATTACAACGACTGGAAGGCCATCAACGCGGAGTTCGAGTTCACGGCGACCTGAGGTCTTCCAGCCCGCGTACCGCCGTCCCCGCGTCCTCGTCTGATCGTCACTCGGATCCGACCCATCATGCTGCACCTCCCCTTCGTCGGGCGTCTCCCGACGTCCTATGCCGCGCGCCTGATCGCGCTTCTCGTGATGCTGACGGGCTTCCTGGCGGGGCCCGCCCAGGCGCAGCTGCAGCTGCGCATCGGCGGCGGCAACTTCCAGCCGATGCCCATCGCCATCGCGGATTTCGGCGGCGACCCGAGCCTCGGCGGCCTCGTCTCCGGCGTGGTCACCAACAACCTGCGCCGCTCCGGCTATTTCACGCCCCTCGAACACGCCCGCTTCCCGGAGCAGCCGAACTTCGATGCCGCTCCGAATTTCGAGAAGTGGCGCGCCACCGGCGTCCAGGGGCTCGTCACCGGCCGCGTCGTCCGAGAGGCCGGCCGGGTCAAGGTCGAGTTCCGGCTCTGGGACGTGACCTCCGGCCAGCAGATGACCGGCCAGCAATACGGCACGGACGCCGCCAACGTCCGGCGCACCGGCCACCTGATCTCCGATGCGGTCTACACCAAGATCACCGGCCTCGGCCCCTGGTTCGACAGCCGCATCGCCTTCGTGGACGAGACCGGTCCGAAGGAGAACCGCCGGAAGCGCCTGATGGTCATGGACCAGGACGGCGCCAACGTCCGGGCCATCACCACCGGCGAGATGTCGATCGTGGCGCCGCGCTACTCGCCGGCCACGCAGGACATCGCCTTCATGGCGCAGGCCACCGGCCACCAGCCGCGGGTCCAGGTCATCAACCTGGAGACCGGATCGCGCCAGGCGCTCGGCAATGTCGACTCGATGAGCGCGAGCCCGCGCTTCTCCCCGGACGGGCGCAAGATCGTGATGAGCGTCCAGCAGGGTGGCAACGCCGACATCGTCACCATGGACATCGCCTCGAAGGCCCAGCGGTCGATCACCAACGGCATGGCGATCGATACCTCGCCGACCTACTCGCCGGATGGCGCGCAGATCGCCTTCGAGTCCGACCGCGGCGGCTCGCAGCAGGTCTACGTGATGGGGGCGGACGGCTCGAACCCGCACCGCATCACCTTCGGCGCCGGCTCGGCCTCCCAGCCGGCCTGGTCGCCCCGGGGCGACCTGATCGCCTATACCCGGCAGCGCAACGGCGGGTTCGCCATCTGCGTGGCGAAGCCCGACGGGTCCGGCGAGCGCGTCCTCACCGAGGGCTTCCACAACGAGGGCCCGACCTTCGCGCCGAACGGCCAGTACGTGCTGTTCTTCCGCGATCCGGGCGGTCAGGGCGGCGGCAAGCTGTTCATGGTCGACATCACCGGCAAGGTCGAGCAGCCGGTCCCGACGCCCGCCTACGCGTCGGATCCCACATGGTCGCCGCTGCTGGCGGGCCGCTGAGCGGCAGCCACCTCTCCCGATCCGCGGCGTCCGGTGTTGTCGGACGCCGCGGCTCCGCCCGTCATCGCGCGTGTCGTGCGGTGACCCAGGGCCGCGTCAGGTCCGCATGCGTGGCGCCGGCCTGGATCGCTGCGCTCGGCGCGCGAACACGGCGGCGACGCGGGCCATCGCGGACGACGCCGAGGCATCTCCGGCCGCGTCCCGATCTCGTCACCTCTGCACCATCAGCCGGTCGCGCGCCTTGAGGGCCGGGAACAGCCGGCCCCAGAGCAGCGCCACGCCGATCGTCGCGGCGCCCCCGACCACCACCGCCGGGACCGCCCCGATGGCGGCGGCCAGCAGCCCGGATTCGAACTCGCCGAGTTCGTTCGAAGCCCCGATGAAGACCGTGTTCACCGCCGAGACGCGGCCGCGCATGGCGTCCGGCGTCTCCCCCTGCACGAAGGTCTGGCGCACGTAGACCGAGATCATGTCGGCGGCGCCCGTGACGAACAGGCAGGCCATCGAAAGCGGCAGCGACGTCGAGAGCCCGAAGGCGACCGTGGCGGCGCCGAACACGGCGGCGGCCCGGAGCATGCGCAGCCCGGCATGGCGCCGCAGGGGGTAATTCGCCAGCAGCACCGCCATGGCGACCGCGCCGAAGGCCGGCATGCTCCGGAGCGCCCCGAGCCCGAGTGGGCCGACATGCAGCACCTCGTCGGCATAGATCGGCAGCAGCGCCGTGGCGCCGCCGAGCAGCACGGTGAACAGGTCGAGGCTGATCGCCCCGAGCACAACGGGCTGCGAGCGGATGTAGGCGATGCCGGCCGAGAGGGCTGCCCAGGTGATCGGCGGCCGCTCGCTCACCGCCGCCGGCCGGAAGCGGATCAGCAGGGTCAGGGCGCTGGCCACGGCGAAGCTGGCCCCGGCTCCGCCGAACACCACGGCGGGCCCGAGGGCGTAGAGGAAGCCGCCCAAAGCCGGTCCCATCACGGAGGCGCTCTGCCACAGGGACGCGTTCCACGCGATGGCCGAGCTGAAAAGCGGTCCCGGCACCAGGGTCGGCAGCAGCGCCTGGAGGGCCGGGTTGGCGAAGGCCCTGGCGGTGCCCACGAGGATGACGAGGGCGTAGATGGGCCAGATGGTGTGCACGCCTGAGAGCGCGCAGGCGAGGAGGCCGAAGCTCGCCAGACTTTGGAGGGCGAAGGCGGCGGCGCCAACGAGGCGGCGATCGTAGGCATCCGCGACATGGCCGGTGATCAGCGCGCAGAGCACCGCCGGAAGGAAACCCGCGAGACCCACGAGGCCCAGCGCCAGGGCGGAATGGGTCACATCGTAGACGAACCAGCCGATCGCCACGGCCTGCATCTGATAGGCGAGGCCCGTCAGGAAACGGGCCGCGCCGAACAGGCGGAAATCACCGATGCCGAAGACGGACCAGCCGGAACGATCGTGTGCGGACATGCTTCCTGCTGCGCGGGACCGCCGGAAGAAGCAAGCGCTACGGCGACGTGCGTCGGTCGGATGTCGCAGCCTCGAGCCGGCTCGAGGCCACGCTCAGACCGGGCTTGCGCGGCGGCGCCTGTGGCGGGACCGGGGGGCGCGATTCGGGGATCGGCTCGCGCCGGGGGTGCCCCGCGAGATCGGTGGGGAAGGTGCAGGTCACGCGGGTGCCGTTCCCCGGAGCGGTCTCCAGCAGGACCCGGCCGCCATGCAGCTCGACGAAGGACCGGACGATCGACAGGCCGAGACCGACACCGCGATGACGGGTGCCGAGGGTGTGGCTCTCGAAGCGGTTGAACACCGAATCGGCGATCTCGGGCGGCATGCCGCGGCCGTGGTCCCGGACGCTGAGGAGAAGTTCCTGCGCGGTGCGGCGGGCATGGACCTCGACGCGCTGGCCCGCATCCGAGAAGCCGACGGCGTTGGACAGCAGGTTGAACAGGATCTGCCGGACCCGCTTCCCGTCCGCATGGACGCTGCCGATATCCTCCGGCACGTCGAGTGCCAGGGTGATGTGCGATTCCGCCAGCCGATCCTCGATGCCGCGCACGGCGGCCTCGATCGTCGCCTGGACGTCGACCTCTTCCCGCTGCAGCTCCAGCGAGCCGGCATCGATCGAGGCGAGGTCGAGGATGTCGTTGATGATGACGAGCAGCGCCGCCGAGGAGCGCATGATGTGGTCGGCATATTCGCGCTGCCGCTCGTTGAGCGCGCCCACGGTCTCGTCGCCCAGGAGCTGGGTGAAGCCGATGATGTTGGTGAGCGGCGAGCGCAACTCGTAGGAGACGTGGTGCACGAAGGTGTCGCGCAGCTGCGCGGCCTTCTCCAGGGCGTCGTTCTTCTCGGTGAGGGCCCGCTCGACGTTCACGCTCGCCGTGACGTCGATCAGGGTGAGGAGCGTCGCGCCCTCCGGGAGCGGCTGCGCCGCGCAGTCGAGGACGGTGCCGTCCACCACCTCAAGCCGGCACGCGCGGGCGGTGCGCGACTCGAGGCCGACCACCGCATCCCGGATGTCGAGCCACGGCTCCTCGGCGGGCGCCAGGGTGCGGCAGGCGGCGATGACGGCGTCCACGTGCGGGCGGTCCTCGACCATGGCCGGGTCGAGCCGCCACACGGTGCAGAAGGCCCGGTTGGCGAGGGTCAGGCGCCCGTCCGCGCCGAACACGGCCACCGGCTCGGCCAGCGTGTCCAGGGTCTCGGCCTGCAGCCGCCGGAGGGCGTTGTAGCGCGACTCGGCGTTCAGGCGATCCGAGACGTCGTCGAACAGGTAGGTCAGGCCGCCCTGCGGGTTCGGATCCGCGACGACGCGCAGCGTCCGGCCGTCGGGCAGGTACCACCACGTCTGGTTCGCCTCCGCGGCCCGGTAGGCGGACAGCACGCCCTGCTTCCAGCCGCGGAAATCCGCATGCTCCTCGAGCTTCCGCTCTGCCCTGAGGTGATCGAGGATCTCGCCGTCCGACGGGCGGCCGTCCAGGAAGGCCTGATCGAGGTCCCAGAGCTGACGGTAGGCGGCGTTGTGGAAGATCAGGCGCTGCGAGACGTCGAACATCGCCACGGCGGTCGGCAGCTGGTCGAGGGTGCGGACGTTGGCGTTCATCTGCCGCTGCAGGTCGGCGCGCACGCTCTCGAGTTCCGACACGTCGATGGCGATGCCGACCCGGCCGGTCTCGAGGCCCGTCTCGAACACGTCGAGCATGCGCCGGTTGCCGGCCACGATGGCCGAGAGGCGCGGAACGCTTCGGGTCAGGCCGGCGAACCGGGCCGCCTCCTCGCGGGCGATGGTCTCTCGCGCCGGCCGGTCGAACAGCTCCAGGCCGGCATCGAGGGCCGCCTCGCGGCTCTCCGCCTCGACCGCCGCCACGTAGGCGGCGTTGACCCAGCTCAGGCCGCCGTCCCGGTTGCGCCGCCAGACCGGCTGCGGGATCGCGTCGAGGAGACCCGACAGGGCCGACAGCCCCCGGCGGGTCTCGTCCAGGGTCGCCCGCAGGTCGGCGATCTCGCAGCGCTCCTGGCTCGTCTCGCGCAGGCGCAGGAGCGCCCGTCCCGCCACGGCCTGCCCGTGAGCCTCGATGTTCCGGCCTGTCTGACTGCGCAGGCTCAGCGCGAAGCTCGTGCCCCGCGTCCGCAGGGTTTCCACGGCGGCCTCGACTGCGGTCGCGTCGGCGGCGACGAGCCAGGTCCCGAAGGCCAGCACCCGGCGGGCATAGCCCGAGGCCGGCCGTTCGCCGTGGATCGCAAGGCTGATGTCGCCCTCCACCACCGGTTCGCTGCGCTGATCCCAGGTCACGATGATCTGGCGCTCGGCGTTGAGGAGCATCTCGGCCCGGTCGTGGGCGCCGCGCAGGACATCGAGGGTCGCGGCGAGTTCGCGCTCGCGACGGGTCCACCGCCCGCGCTCGTACAGGTGGAGGAGCGACAGGATCACCGCGAAGGCTACGAGGCCGCCCAGGATCGCCAGGGCGGCCACGCTGTGGATCTCCCGCGCGGGATGCGCCGCGGCGGCCTCCGGCAGCTCGGCGAGCGCCGCGCTCGCCGTCATCAGGGCAAGTGCGCCCACGCCGATCCGAACGTGCGTCGCACGACCGACACCCATGCTTCGCCCCGCCCTCGCGCCCGATGGCGGTCCGGCCGGCGCGCGTCACCGCGCGGCGCGGAACGCACCGTTCCTGCAGTGATTCTCCCGAACCGCCGCAGCCCCGCCGATCTAAGATTCGCCCACACTCTACAGTGGGGCGGATTCGACCCGGAAGGGGAACGAAGCGTGGCCTTTGACGATGTCGGCATAATCACTCGTTAACGACACACAGAAGACACAGTTCGAATCGGCATCGAGTGCTTGACAAACGAGAAGGCCCGGCGCAGCGCGCCGGGCCTCCAGGATTCCTGCCGAACTGGCCGCGTGCCTGGACCGGACGGCGCGCCGCTCGGCCCGCGATCGGGGCCGTGCGCGCCGCCCGGAACGCCGGGCTCAGTAGCGGTAGTGCTCGGACTTGAAGGGGCCGTTCTCGGCGACGCCGATATAGGCCGCCTGATCGGGGCGGAGCTTCGAGAGCTTCACGCCGATCTTCTCCAGGTGCAGGGCCGCCACCTTCTCGTCGAGCGTCTTCGGCAGGGTGTAGACCTGCTTCTGGTACTTGCCCGGGTTGGACCACAGCTCGATCTGGGCCAGCGTCTGGTTGGTGAACGAGGCCGACATCACGAAGGACGGGTGACCGGTGGCGTTGCCGAGGTTCACCAGGCGCCCCTCCGACAGGAGGATGATGCGGTGGCCGTCCGCGAAGGTGATCTCGTCCACCTGCGGCTTGATGTTCGACCACTTGAGGTTCTTCAGGCCGGCGACCTGGATCTCGTTGTCGAAGTGGCCGATGTTGCAGACGATGGCCCGGTCCTTCATCGCCCGCATGTGCTCGATGGTGATGATGTCCTTGTTGCCCGTGGCGGTGACGAAGATGTCGGCGCGCGGGGCCGCATCCTCCATGGTCACGACCTCGTAGCCCTCCATGGCGGCCTGAAGCGCGCAGATCGGGTCGATCTCCGACACGAGCACGCGGCAGCCGGCGTTGCGCAGGGAGGCGGCCGAGCCCTTGCCCACGTCGCCGAAGCCCGCGACCATGGCCACCTTGCCGGCCATCATCACGTCGGTGCCGCGACGGATGCCGTCGACCAGCGACTCCTTGCAGCCGTAGAGGTTGTCGAACTTCGACTTGGTGACCGAGTCGTTCACGTTGATCGCCGGGAAGAGCAGCTTGCCTTCCTTGGCGAGCACGTAGAGGCGATGCACGCCCGTGGTGGTCTCCTCGGAGACGCCCTTGATGCTGTCGGCGAGGCCCGCGAACCAGCCCTTCGGCTTCTCGGCGAGCTTCCGCTTGAGGAGCGCGAAGAAGACCTCCTCCTCCTCGCTCTCCGGCTTGTCGAGGAAGGCGGTATCGCCGTTCTCGGCGCGCAGGCCGAGATGGACGAACATGGTCGCGTCGCCGCCGTCGTCGAGGATCATGTTCGGCATGCCGCCGTCATGCCAGTCGAACAGGCGCGAGGTGTAGTCCCAGTACTCCTCCAGGGTCTCGCCCTTGACGGCGAAGACCGGGATGCCGGCGGCGGCGATCGCGGCGGCGGCGTGATCCTGGGTCGAGTAGATGTTGCAGGAGACCCAGCGGATGTCGGCGCCGAGCGCCTTCAGGGTCTCGATCAGCACGGCGGTCTGGATCGTCATGTGGAGCGAGCCGGCGATCTTCGCGCCCTTCAGGGGCTGCGCCGCGCCGTACTCCTCGCGGACCGCCATCAGGCCCGGCATCTCCGTCTCGGCGATCGAGATTTCCTTCCGGCCGTAATCGGCCAGCCCGATATCCTTGACGATGTAATCCTTGGCCATGAGTCGATGGCTCCGTGTTCGCGTTGCGGGTCGGGGCAATCCCCTACCATCCCGCGACCTACGAAGCAATCAAGACATAAAGATGTCTTTATGCGTTCTGATCAGCGGGGCGGCCACGCGTGTGCCCGCCCCGCTCCGGATCAGGGTCGATGTGGCCGCTCAGCGGCTCGGCCGCGCCAGCCATCCGAGGCCGAAAGCCACGGCGGCCACGAGGGCAAGGGTCGCGCCGCGGTTCTCGTCCGCACGCGCCGCGAGGCTGCGGCCGTGGTGCACCGCGCGATCGCGGTAGTGATGACCGCGTTCGATCGCCTCGTCGGCCAGGGCGTGACCGCGATCGCTGACCTCACGGAACCGGGCGCGCCCCTCCTCGACGAGGTGCTCGCCCCCGTGGCGCAGGTCGCGCACCGTGTCCCGGGCCTCGCCGTAGGCGTACTGAGCGGCGCCGGCCGCCTGATCGTAAGCGCCCTCGAACTGGTCGCCGGCCCGGCCGCGAACCGCGCCCGCGGCCGTCTTGACCCGACCGCGCAGATGGCGGACGCCGCCTTCGAGATGATCCCTGTTCATGCTGTCTCTCCGATCGGGCGCGCCCAAAGGGGGCGCGTCGCCTGTGTCGGGGCGGAACGACGGCGGACGGCTCCGGTTCCCCGCCGCGGGGCGGAGCGGCTTCAAGTTTCCGTGCTTCGGCGCACGCACGCCGGAAGCAGGTCCGGATCGGCGCGGAGCACAGGACGGCGGTCGCGCCAATCCCCGGGGCCCGATCGGTGGATATCGACGGGCCGCCGGTCCGTCGATCTCTCGGTACGACTCGGCCTCTGCTGCCGCGCGTCGCGCCGGTGACTGTCCGGGCGGCGGGAATGTCTCGGGCGCCGGGCTAGATCTCGATCTCGGTGCCGACCTCCACGACCTGCCGGGTCGGCACGCCGAAGAACGCGCCGGTGCGCTCGGCATTGCGCTGCATGAAGGCGAACAGGTTCTCCCGCCAGGGCGCCATGCCCCGCTTGTCGTTCCGCGGGATGATCGTCTCGTGTCCGACGAAGATGGTCATGTCGTCGAGGATGTGCGGCGGCAGATGGCGGGATTCGACCGCGCATGCGAGGCCTTCCGGGATCGAGGCCTCCTCCATGAAGCCGTAGCGCAGGATCACCCGGTAGAAGTCCGGCGCCAGGATCGTCACATGGGCGCGCTGATCCCGTGGGACGGTGGGCGTCTCCTCATAAAGCGCCGTGATGATCAGGATCCGCTCCATCAGGGCGCGGTTGCGCTCCACGAAGCGCGAGAGGTGCAGCGGGATCCCGTGCTCCGCGGCCGAGAGGAACGCGGCCGTGCCCGGCAGGCGCAGAAGATCGCGGTGCTGGAGGCCGGTCAGGAATACGTCTTCCGGCAGGCGCAGGGCGGCCCGCGCCTCCTCGACCAGCTCGTTGCCCTTCTTCCAGGTCAGCATCATCAGGGCGACGAGACCGGCGAGCACGAGGGGAAACCAGCCGCCCTCGAACAGCTTCACGCTGTTGGCGGCGAAGAACACGGCGTCGAGGGCGAGGAAGGCGCCGTTGACCGCGAAGACCAGGATCGGATTGTAGCCCCAGCGCAGCGCGATGAGCGCGGCGAGCAGCGTGGTGATGCCCATCAGCATCGACACCGCGATCCCGTAGGCCCCGGCGAGGGCGTCGGAGGAGCCGAACACCACCACCGCCGTGAGGGTCGCTGCGGCCAGCAGCCAGTTCACCGCCGGCACGTAGATCTGGCCGCGCTCCTCGTGCGCCGTCTGCACGATGCGCATCGCCGGCAGGAAGCCGAGCTGGATCGATTGCTGGGTCAGCGAGAACACGCCCGAGATGATCGCCTGCGAGGCGATGATGGTCGCCATCGTGGCCAGGGCGACCAGCGGCAGGTGTCCCCAATCCGGGCAGAGGCGGAAGAACGGGTTCTCGAGGGCGTCGGGCGCGGCGATCAGCAGGGCGCCCTGGCCGAAGTAATTGAGCATGAGCGCCGGGAGCACCAGCGCGAACCATGCGATGCGGATCGGCAGGGCGCCGAAATGGCCGAGATCGGCATACATCGCCTCGCCGCCGGTCACCGCCAGGAAGGCCGCGCCCAGCATCAGAAAGCTGACATGCCAGCCGGCATGGACCAGGAAGTCCACCGCCCGCAACGGGTTGGCTGCCGCCAGGATCTCGGGCTTGGCGATGATGCCGGCGATCCCGAGCAGCCCCAGCACCAGGAACCAGACGAGCATCACGGGCCCGAACACGCGGCCGATGGCGGCCACGCCCTTGTGCTGGACCAGGAACAGCCCGACGAGGATGACGAGCGTGATCGGCACCACGTACGGGCCGAGCGCCGGCGCATCGACCTTCACGCCCTCGATCGCCGACAGGACCGAGATCGCCGGGGTGATCGCGCCGTCGCCGTAGAGCAGCGCCGCCCCCACCAGACCGACCACCAGAAGCAGCGCCCTCCCCGTGCCCGGCCGGGCCTGCCGGGCGCCGAGCAGCGCCAGCATGGCGACGATGCCGCCCTCGCCGCGGTTGTCGGCGCGCAGGATCAGCACCGCGTATTTCAGCGACACGATCAGGATCAGCGACCACAGGATCAGCGACACCGCCCCCGTGGCCGCCGCCGGCACCGACGCCCCGCCGGCGGTCGCCGCCTTCACGGCCTCCTTGAACGCGTAGAGCGGGCTCGTGCCGATGTCGCCGTACACGACGCCCAGCGCGCCCAGGACGAGGGCGGGTCGGAGCCGGCCGCGCGCCGCATCCGCGTCAGTCGTGCCGGTCTCGGGCCGGGTCTTCGCCGCCGGGGCAAGGGTCTGGCTCAATGCAGGATTCCCCGAGGGCCACCCGGTCTCGACATCCGGACATCGCGTTCCGGCGCCGGGTGTGATGCCGCAACGATAAAGCTAGCGGCTGCGGCCGCGCCGTCCAGCAACGGACACCGGCCGCGATCAGATCAGGCCGGCCAGATCCTCCGGGCAGGTCTCGCCGCGGCGCAGGCAGAACACGGGGGCGCCGGCATGCCGGGCGATCGCGGCGGCGACGGTCGCGGCGGGGGCCGGTGCACCCGGGCTCTCGCTGACCGCCACGGCGCGCAACGGCACATCGTGGAGGCGCAGGGTCTCGCAGGCGGTGAGCGCGTGGCTGATCGCCCCGAGATAGCTCCCGGAGACGAGCAGCGCCGGCACGCCGAGCGCCCGGAGCCAGTCGAGGCCGGTGGCAACCGCGGTGACCGGACTCATGAGGCCGCCGACGCCCTCGATGAGCAGCGTGCCCTCCGTGCGGGCGATCTCTGCGCGGCACCAGCCGACGAGGTCGGTGAGGTCCAGGGACCGCCCCTCCAGCACGGCCGCCTGATCGGGCGAGAGCGGCGCCGAGAACCGCCAGGGCGAGCAGGACTCCACGGCCTCCGCGTCGAGGGCGATGCCTTGCGCGTCCAGAAGACGGGCGGTGTCGCTCTCGATGAAGCCGGGATCGCCGAGGGACGGGACGCCGCTCGCGAGCGGCTTCACGGTCCGGACCGCCCGGCCCTGCGCCCGCAGGCGGCGGGTCAGGGCGGCGGTGACGTAGGTCTTGCCGATCTCGGTTCCGGCCCCGGCGATGAAGAGCGCCCGCGCGGGCATCCCGGCCTCAGGCCTGGAGGCTGCCGTGGCAGTGCTTGTATTTCTTGCCCGAGCCGCAAGGGCAGGGCTCGTTGCGGCCGACGCGGCCCCAGGTGCTCGCGTCGTTCGGGTCGCGCTCCAGCACGGCCCCGTCCGCCGCCAGGCCTTGCGCCGCGTAGCCGTAGGCCGGTCCCCCGCCGCCGTCGCTGCCCGAGCCGAAGCCGGCATGGTCCATCTCGTTCTCGCCGGTGACCGGGTCGAGATGCTGGGCGAACATCGGCGGCAGTTCCGGAGGCGCCGTCGGGAATTCACCCTCCTGCTGTTCCTGGAACATGATCTCCACCCGCGACAGCTGGGCGGTCACCTGCTCGCGGAGGGCGGTCACGAGACCGCCGAACAGATCGAAGGCCTCGGACTTGTATTCATTGAGCGGGTCGCGCTGGGCGAAGCCGCGCCAGCCGATCACCTGCCGGAGGTGGTCCAGCGTCACGAGGTGCTCGCGCCACAGGTGGTCCAGGGTCTGGAGCAGGACCTGCTTCTCGATATAGGCGGTGACCTCGGCGCCGTTCTTCTCGGTCCGCTCGGCATAGGCGGTCTCGGCGGCCTTCATCAGCCGCTCGCGCATCTCCTCGTCGGCGATGCCCTCTTCCTTGGCCCAGTCCTCGACCGGCACGTCGAGATTCAGGATCTCCTTCACCTGCTCGCGCAGGCCGGCGACGTCCCACTGCTCGGCATAGGCGTTTTCCGGGATGTGGCGGGCGACGAGGTCGTCGATCACGCCCTCACGCATCTCGTCCACGGTCTCGCGGACGCTCTCCTGGGCCATGAAGTCCCGGCGCTGCTCGAACACGACCTTGCGCTGGTCGTTCATGACGTTGTCGTACTTGAGCACGTTCTTGCGCATGTCGAAGTTGCGCGCCTCGACCTTCTGCTGCGCCTTCTCGATCGCCTTGTTGATCCAGGGATGGATGATCGCCTCGCCCTGCTCCAGGCCGAGCTTCTGCAGCATCCCGTCCATCCGGTCGGAGCCGAAGATCCGCATCAGGTCGTCCTGAAGCGACAGGTAGAACTTCGAGCGGCCGGGATCGCCCTGGCGGCCGGAGCGACCGCGGAGCTGATTGTCTATGCGCCGGCTCTCGTGACGCTCGGTGCCGATGATGTAGAGGCCGCCCGGCAGGTCCTTCTTGCGGCCCGCCTCCGGATCCGCCTTCTCGCCCGAGGCCAGCACCTTGGCCCGGTTCTCGGCGATCTCGGCCTTGATGGCCTCGATGCGGGCATTGCGCTCCGGCCCCTCCGGCATCCCGGCGAGTTCCTTCTCGACCCGCATCTCGACGTTGCCGCCGAGTTTGATGTCGGTGCCGCGGCCCGCCATGTTGGTGGCGATGGTGATCGCGCCGGGGACACCCGCCTCGGCCACGATGTAGGCTTCCTGCTCGTGGAAGCGGGCATTCAACACGGCAAACCGCTTGGTCACCCGGCCCTCACGGGCGGCGGCGTAGACGTCGGTGAGCGCGTTCGGGTCGGAATAGTCGAGCAGGGTGTAGCCGGCCTTCTTGAGCATCTCGGCGAGGTGCTCCGACTTCTCGATCGAGCCGGTGCCGACCAGGATCGGCTGGTGGCGGGTATGCGCCTTGTCGATCTCGGCGATGATGCCTTCGTACTTCTCGGCGACGGTGCGGTAGACCTCGTCGTCCTCGTCGACGCGCTCGACCTCCTTGTTGGTCGGGATGTCGACCACGTCGAGCTTGTAGATCTCGGCGAACTCGTCGGCCTCGGTGGAGGCGGTGCCGGTCATGCCGGCGAGCTTCTTGTACAGACGGAAGTAGTTCTGGAAGGTGATCGAGGCCAGCGTCTGGTTCTCGGGCTGGATCGTGACCCGCTCCTTCGCCTCCAGCGCCTGATGCAGGCCCTCCGAGTAGCGCCGGCCCTGCATCATGCGGCCGGTGAACTCGTCGATGATCACCACCTCGTCGTTCTTGACGATGTAGTCCTTGTCGCGGGTGAACAGCGTGTGGGCGCGCAGGGCCTGGTTCACGTGGTGGACCAGCGTGACGTTGTGGGCGTCGTAGAGGTCGCCCTCCTTGAGGAGGCCCGCCTCCCGCATCGCCTCCTCGATGAACTCGTTCCCCTCCTCGGTGAGCGAGACGGTGCGCTGCTTCTCGTCGAGGTCGTAGAACTCCTTGCGCAGGCGCGGCATCAGCGCGTCCACCGCCACGTAGAGTTCCGAACGGTCGTCCACCGGGCCCGAGATGATCAGCGGCGTCCGCGCCTCGTCGATCAGGATCGAATCCACCTCGTCGACGATCGCGAAATTATGGCCCCGCTGCGCCAGCTGGGACATCTCGTACTTCATGTTGTCGCGCAGGTAGTCGAACCCGTACTCGTTGTTGGTGCCGTAGGTGATGTCGCAGGCATACGCCTCCTTGCGCTGCGCATCGTCGAGCCCGTGCACGATGGTGCCGACGCTGAGGCCCAGGAATCGGTAGACCTGCCCCATCCACTCGGCATCGCGCGAGGCGAGGTAGTCGTTCACCGTGACGACGTGGACGCCCTTGCCTTCCAGGGCGTTCAGGTAAACCGGAAGCGTCGCCACCAGGGTCTTGCCCTCGCCGGTCTTCATCTCGGCGATGCCGCCCTCGTGGAGCACCATGCCGCCGATGAGCTGCACGTCGAAGTGGCGCTGGCCGAAGACGCGCTTGGCCGCCTCGCGCACCGTGGCGAAGGCCGGCACGAGGATGTCGTCGAGGCTCTTGCCGTTGGCGAGTTCCGCCTTCAGCATATCGGTGCGGGCGCGCAGGGCCTCGTCGGAGAGGGCCTGGATCTCCGGTTCCAGCGCATTGATCTGTGCCACGCGCGGGCGATAGCCCTTGACGCGGCGGTCGTTCGAGGAGCCGAAAATCTTCTTGGCGAAGGAGCCGAGCATCGTTGACCTGCGGACGCGCGAGCCCGCACACGGGTGAGCGTGGCGGGCCGGCCTGGACGGAGTTGGCCGGGCTTATAGAGGTAAACATCGCCCGGCGCACCTGGAAGGGGCAGCCCTCAACGCATGCCGGTACGGTCACGGTTCCGGCACCGGTGAAATGGCCGCGCTTGCCTTCTCGCCCGACGCGGCCCACCTGTGCCGCGGCCTGCCGCCCGGCCGATCCGGTGCGGCGCCAAGACGTGAGCCGAGGACTTCGCCCGTATGCCGAACACCGCCCTTCTCCGGCGCGCCAGCGCGCTCGCCGTCATGATCGCGATGCCGGGACTGGCGCTGGCCCAGGCCCCCCAGAAGGCTCCGACACCGGCGGCTAACACACCGGCCGCTAACACGCCGGCCGCCGCGCCGGCCGCCGCGCCGAGCGCGGATTCGGTCGTGGCGAGCGTGAACGGCAAGCCGATCACGCAGGGCGACCTCGCCATCGCGGCGGACGATCCCGCCCTGTCGCTGCCGGGCGTCGACGAGGCGCAGAAGAAGAACCTGCTCGTCGACTACATGGTCGATCTCCGCGTCGGTGCGCAGGCCGCCGAGTCCGCCAAGATCGGCGACACGCCGGAATTCAAGCGCAAGCTCGCCTATTTCCGCGACAAGCTGCTGCTCGACGACTACCTGGAGCAGGAGGCCAAGCGCGCGGTCACGCCTGAGGCGGAGCACGCGATCTACGACCAGACCGTCAAGCTGATGAAGCCCGAGGAGGAGGTGCACGCGCGCCACATCCTCGTGGACAACGAGGCCGAGGCCAAGAAGATCGCCGCGCGCATTAAGGGCGGCGAGGATTTCTCCAAGGTCGCCGCCGAGGCCTCCAAGGATCCGGGCTCGAAGACCGAGGGCGGCGATCTCGGCTGGTTCACGAAGGAACGGATGGTCCCGGATTTCGCCAACGCCGCGTTCGCGATGAAGCCCGGACAGGTCTCGGACCCGATCAAGACCCAGTTCGGCTGGCACGTGATCAAGGTGGAGGAGAAGCGGACGAAGCCGCAGCCGACCTTCGACGAGCTGAAGGAACAGATCGACCAGCACCTGATCCGCAAGGCGCAGCAGGACATGATCCTGAAGCTCCGCTCGGAGGCCAAGATCGAGCGCACCGACGCGCCGCCGGCCGCTCAGCCGGAGTCGGAGCCGAAGAAGCCGTAAGCCGGATGTGACAGAGGGCCGGGCCGGGTTCTGATTCGGTCCAGCCCTCTGAAGAGATGATGGGTCGGTCCGCGCGGCACCGGGCCCGCAGCGAAACGGTCGTCCGGTTCTACGGACCGGAAAAGCCGCCATAGTTTCGACCGCCCGGAAGCGATCCGTGTGACGGCACGCTTCCGGGCGTCGCGCTGTCCTAGAGCGGCGCTGTCCTGGGTCACGTCGCTCGGCCTGTGACGGCGATGCGGGGCCCGCCCGACGTGGGGCGAGGTTCCGGCTGGGTCACGCCCCAGCCGGGCCTCAATACGGCCGATCGGGGACGAGGTAGCTGGATTGTGCCGGGGCCGGCTGTGGCGTGAGCCCGAGGGCCGCGAGTTCGGCGCTCCGGCGCCCCTCGGCGATCCTGTCGAGCACCGCGATCAGGAGCCACGGACACGCGATGCCGATGAAGAACGCCATGAGATCCTCCCGTGCCGAACCGATGCGCCCGTTCAGCTTAGGAAAATAATAGGGGGGCCGGGCCGCGCCGCAAGCGGCAACCCGGCGCCGATCTCAGACCCAGCCCTGAAGCTCGCGGCGTACCACGTGCTCGATCACCCGCATGCCGAGGTCGCTGTCGTTCAGGCATGGAATGTAGGCGAAGCGCTCGCCGCCATTCTCTTCGAAGTAATGGCGGTTCTCGCCGTCGAGTTCTTCGAGGGTTTCGAGGCAGTCCGCCGTGAAGCCCGGGGCGACGATCGCCATCCGCTTCACGCCCGACTTCGCGAGGTCCATCACCGTCTCGTCGGTGTAGGGCTTCAGCCACTCCTCGTTGCCGAAGCGCGACTGGAAGGTCACGCGCATCTTGTCCGGCGATAGGCCCAGGGCCTCGCGGATCAGCCGCCCGGTCTTGTGGCACTGGCAATGGTAGGGGTCGCCCTTGAGCAGGTAGCTCCGCGGCACCCCGTGGAACGAGGTGAGGATCACCTCCGGTTCGAAATCGAGCTTCGCGAGGCCCTCGCGGATCGAATCGGCCATGGCGGCGATGTAGACCGGGTCGTCGTGATAGGGCGGCGAGACACGCACCGTGGGCTGCCAGCGCATGTCCATCAGCGCCCGGAAGGCCTGATCGCAGGCGGTGGCCGAGGTCGCCGCCGCGTATTGCGGATAGAGCGGGACCAGGAGGATGCGGTCGCAGCCCTGGTCGAGGAGCGCCTGGATCCGCCCGGCGACCTCGGGCTTGCCGTAGCGCATCGCCCAGTCGACCACCACGGACTCGCCCATGGCGGCCTGGAGGCGCTCGCTCTGGCCGCGGGTGATGGTCTTCAGCGGCCCCTCGTTCAGGGCGTTGTTCCACACGCTGGCATAGTCGCGGCCCTTCGGCCCGGGGCGCTTCGTCAGGATGATGAGGTTGAGGAGCGGCCACCAGATCAGCCGCGGCACCTCGATCACGCGCCGGTCCGACAGGAATTCCTTGAGGTACCGGCGCATCGGCCAGTAGGACGTGCCCTCAGGCGTCCCGAGATTCATCAGGAGCACGCCCACGCGACCCCAGGCCACCTTCGGGTGATCCGCCGGCAGGGTGTCGGCCGCGGGCTTGAGCGGTGCGAGGGGCCGGCCATTCGCCAGCGCGGCGGGTTCGACGCGTTCGTTCATGGCAGCGTTCCGGCGCCGCGCGCCGAGATCCTTCTTCTGGTTTCCGATACCCGGCCGCCGGCGCGGACGCCTGAACCTGGCCGGGGGCTCAATTCCCCGTGGGGTGTGCTTCCATGTAGGGTGCGAAGCCGCCCGGCGAAGACCGGACGCCACATGCCGCACCGCGATATGCGGCACGCTCGACCCATGTCCCTAAACACGCGGGGCCTCGGGCCGCAACCGCTGCCCGGATGACGGCGCCCGGCTGCCCGCTATCTCGGCCCCGATCCGACCCGCGAGAGACCATGACCGATACGCCTGTGGCCGATGCCCTCGAAGCCTTCCGCGCCTCCGGCTCGTCCTGGCTGACGCTGCCGTTCTTCGCCGATGGTCAGGCCGACGTCGTGGCGGCCCGTGTCGACGGACGAATCGCCGCGGGGGCCCAGGTGCTGCCGGCGCCGGACCGGATCTTCCGCGCCTTGAGGGAGACGCCGCTGCAGGACGTCAAGGCGGTGATTCTCGGACAGGATCCCTACCCGACCCCGGGCGACGCCAACGGCCTCGCCTTCTCGTTCGTCGGGGCGGGGCGCCTGCCCGCGTCGTTGCGGGTGATCCTGGCGGAGGCCGGATCCGACCGCGCCGCCGGCGGCGACCTGACGCCCTGGGCACGGCAGGGCGTCTTCCTGCTCAACAGCGCCCTCACCGTCGAGGCCGGCAAGGCCGGAGCGCATCTGCGCTATGGCTGGGCCGCACTCACCGACGAGGCGGTGCGCGCCATCTCGGACCGCCCGGAGCCGGCGGTGTTCCTGCTCTGGGGCGCGCAGGCGCGGGCCAGGGCCGCGCTGATCGACGCGGACCGCCACGGCGTGTTCGAGAGCGGTCACCCCTCCCCGCTCAACCGCGCCCGGGACTTCCCCGGTTCCGACCCGTTCGGCCGGGCCAACCGCTGGCTCGCCGCGCAGGGGCGCCGCCCGATCGACTGGCGCCTCGGCTGACGCCGTCGCCGATCTCTATTGCGGCTTGGCGGGTTCGGCCGGCTCCGCAGGCGTCTTGGTCGGGGCGCCCGGCTCCTGGCCCGCCGGCAGGAGCACGTTCTTGGCCACCGTGCCCTCTGGCCCGTACTCGCCAGCGACGGCGAGACAGGCCTGGTCGCGGTTCTGCGCCATCTGGTTCGACATCAGCGTGAACATGGTTTGCACACGGTTGCCGAACGGCCCCCGCGGCTGAACGTCGGCGATCTGAACATTCTGCTTCGCCAGGAGGGCCTCGAATTGCGCGCTGCCGATCCGGTAGCCGCAGACATTGGAGGCGGCGAAGATGTAGGAGGCGAATTCCAGGGCGCGCGGCGACGGCGCGTTGCGGATCTGCGCCTGTGCCGGCAATGCCGTCAGCGCGGCGGCGGCGAGGAGGGCGATCCGGGTCGTGGTCGGGCGCATGCGCGGTGGTTTCCTCGATCGAGCGGGGCCTCTTGCGGGCCACGTCTGGCACCGGGACATAGGCCGGTCCGGTGCGCACGCCAATGCGACGGAATTTGTCGGCAATCCGCGCATCTACTTTCACGGCCTGTTGGCCATAGGGGCAGTCCCTGCCCGGCACGCCGACGAAAACGGCGTCGTTTTTCGGTGGAACGCCGGCGCGTGAGAGAGTGTTAACCTGCTCGCGTCACGCCAGAGCCTGCAATTTGTCCAGATTCAGGCGGTCCGCATCGCATGTACGGCGTCCATCCTCCTGCGGCATTCCTTCCAGTCCCGGCGCGGGACGCCGACCGGCGCGTCCGGACAGGCGATGCGGGAGGGGCCAACGCGGATCGTCGCGTGGCACCGTCCGGACCCGCCGCCGCGATCTGCCCGCACCGATTTTCCCGCTGGGCCTGGAGCGAGGGCCTGCGCGCCGGTCAGACCGTGGCGCTCCTGGTGCAGGATCTCGGTCAGGCCGAGGCCATGCGGCTCGGCCTCGTCCGTCTCGGCCTGCGCGTGGTTTGCCTGGACTGCGCCGGCCGCGGCCAGGCCCTCGCCGATAGCCTGTCCCAGTCGGATGCCGCGCTGGTCGTCGTCGATACAAACCTCGCCGATGTCTATGCCGGGCTGATGGGTCGGCTCGCCAGCTATCCCGCCGTCTGGTGGAACGGCCCGGGCGCCGACTACGCCAGCCTCGACCTCGCCCTCGCCGAGCAGGCCTGACGGGCAGCCCACCCGGTCCGGGATCGGTGCCCGCGCACCGCGCGCCGCCGGGTTGGTTCGAGGACGGCCGACGGCGCGGCTCGCCGCGCCGGCATCGCGGAGCCGGAGCCGGCGTGCTAACCTCGCTGGACGAGATCGGCCCCGTGCCAGGGAGGCCGGCACCGGGAGACGCCGCGATGACCTCAGCCACGGCCCACGCCGCGACAGCTCCGGAAGCGCCGGTACTGCTGCGCAGCGACGCCGACGGGGTCGCGACCCTGACGCTCAACCGGCCCCAGGCGCGCAACGCCCTGTCGATGGCCCTCATGGGCGCCCTCCAGGATCAGCTCGACGCCATCCGCGCGGATCCGGCGGTCCGGGTCGTGATTCTCCAGGGGGCGGGTCCCGCCTTCTGCGCCGGGCACGATCTCAAGGAGATGCGGACCGATCCCTCCCGCGCGGCGACAGAGGCGGTGTTCCGCACCTGCGCCCGGCTGATGCTGAGCCTGACGCGCCTGCCGCAGCCGGTGATCGCCCGGGTTCACGGGATCGCCACCGCCGCCGGCTGCCAGCTCGTCGCCACCTGCGACCTCGCCGTCTGCACCGAGACGGCCCGTTTCGCCACGCCGGGGGTGCAGATCGGCCTGTTCTGCTCGACCCCGATGGTCGCTCTGTCGCGCGCCGTCTCGCGCAAGGCCGCGCTGGAGATGCTTCTGGTGGGCGAGCCGATCGACGCCGCGGAGGCCCTGCGGATCGGCCTCGTCAACCGGGTGGTCCCGGAGGCGGAACTCGACGCGGCGGTCGGCGCCCTGGCGACGCGGATCGCCGGGAAGGCCCGGCGTGTCCTGGCGATCGGCAAGGAGGCGTTCGGTCGCCAACTCGAGATGGGTCTCGAGGACGCCTACGGCTACGCCGCCGAGGTGATGACGCGGAACATGATGATGGCCGACGCCCAGGAGGGCATCGACGCCTTCCTGGGCAAGAGGCCGCCGCGCTGGGAGCCGTGAGGCCGCGAGATCGCGCGCGGTGGCGCGATACGACGCAGGCCGGTCGGCGCCGCGCTTATAGGTAACGACGCGCCCTGCCCTAGGTGGTTCGGCACACCCGATCCTGTCGGATGCGGCGCCGCAACGCGGAACGGCTGATGAGCACCATCGACCTGTTCGGACTGACGCTGGCCTTCTACGGGGCGATGCCGCCGCCGCGACCGCCGCGGCCGGATCGCAACGGCGCGACATGGGCCGCCGCTGTGATCTTCGGGGGCATCTGCCTCGCCACGATCGGTCCCATGATCACCATCTGGAGCTTCCACCGGCCCTACGCCGAAGCCAAGGCGCGCTGCATCGCCTCCGGCGGCCGGGTCCTGTATGGGGCGCTGGACGGCAGCGGCCCCTATCGCTGCGAGCGGCCCGCCGGGACCGCCGCCATTGCGCATCCGGCCAAGCCGGCGGATTAATCCCGCCCGCCGCACGGGCCTTGGGCCAATCCGGTGCCTCCCGACGCGAACCCGGATACCGAGACCTTGGAAAACGCGCTCTTCCGCTGGGTTCAGTCGACCGCATTGATGCGGGCGGACGTTGAGGCCTTGATCGGCGTCGCGCTGGCGATCGGCGTCACCCTGCATGCCCTGCTGCGCAAGCGCCGGGTGAGCGTGGCGGTCGGCTGGATTGGTCTCGCGTGGCTGTCGCCAATCTTCGGGACCGCCCTGTACCTGACTTTCGGCATCAACCGGGTCTCGCGCCGCGCCCGGCGGCTGCGGACCAAGCCCTCCGATGCGACGCAGCTGCCCGACACCGACGACGCCGTGGTGCCGGAGACGCTCTGGCCCCTCGACCGGGCGATCCGCCGGATTACCAGCCTCCCGGCCTTCGCGGGCAATGCGGTGGAGATGTTCCGAAACGGCGACGCGGCCTATCCGGTGATGCTGGCGGCGATCCGCGAGGCGCAGGCCAGCATCGGCCTGTCGAGCTACATCTTCCGGGACGATGCCACCGGCCGCGAATTCTGCGACGCCCTCGTCGAGGCGCAGAACCGCGGCGTGATGGTGCGCGTCATCATCGACGGGATCGGCGGCGGCTACTTCCGGACGCCCGTCTACCGCCGGCTGACGGCGGCCGGGGTGCCGGTGGCCCTGTTCATGCACTCGGCCCTTCCCTGGCGGATGCCGTTCCTCAACCTGCGCTCCCACAAGAAGCTGCTGATCCTCGACGGGCGCATCGCCTTCACGGGCGGTCTCAACATCTCGCACGCGAATCGCGTCGCGCTGAAGCCCGAGCATCCGATCCGGGACACGCATTTCCGTATGACCGGGCCCGTGGTCGAGCAACTCGCCGCCGCCTTCGCGGCGGATTGGGCCTTCGTGGACGGCGAGATCCTCGACGGCGAACCGTGGTTCGTCGATCTCGAGCCGTGCGGGCCCAGCGTCGCCCGGGCCGTCACCTCCGGCCCGGATGCGGACGTCGAGAAGATCGAGCAGGTCATCCTTCAGACGCTCGCCTGCGCGCGCCGGAAGGTCCGGTTCGTAACGCCTTACTTCCTGCCCGACGAACTGGTGACCGGCGCTCTGGCGCAGGCCGCGATGCGGGGCATCACCGTCGACGTGATCATCCCGCGGGTCAGCGACCATCCGTTCATCGACTGGGCGACCCGGGCGCATCTCGAGCCGCTGCTGCGGGCCGGGGTGCAGGTGTGGCTCGACGAGCCGCCCTTCGACCATTCCAAGGCGATGGTGGTTGACGACATCTGGTGCTTCGTCGGCAGCGCCAACTGGGACATGCGCAGCTTCCGGCTCAACTTCGAGCTGAACGTCGAGATCATCGACGCGGATTGCGCGGCCGCGCTCGACCGGTTCATGCGCGGCAAGATGGAGACGCAGCTCAGGCGGGAGGATCTCGCCGCGCGCGGCCTGCCGGTCCGTTTGCGCGACGCAGGCGTGCGACTGCTGCTGCCATACCTTTGAAGCGTCCTGGGGCATGCGCCTCGGGGGCCGGGCCGAGATGGACGATGATCGGCCGGTGATCGGAGGGCCCCCGCGGCAGCACCGCATGGGCGTGGCAGACGAGGCCGCGGGCGAGGCAGCGGTCGAGCCGCAGGGGCAGCACCTCGACCATCGCGTGCGTCGACTGACGCGGTCCGACGTCGCGAAAACCCGGGATCATCGCGGGGCCGACGATGTTGTAATCGCCGAGAACCGCGGCCCGGGGCGGCAGCTCGCTGACGATGCGGCGCAGCTGGCGGCGGTTGAGCATCTGCCCATGCGACAGGTGGACGTTGGCCACGCCGAACTCGCCGAGGTCCAGGATCTGGCAGACCCGGTGCACCAGCGCCCCCGAGGGCAGCGCGATGACCCGGGGCGGCGCCGGCCAGGGCCTGGGGCTCCACATGGCCAGCCCGTGGATCCGGCCCGGCAGGGGTGCCCAGGCGTAGTGGCCGCCGATCCGGTCCAGCAGGAAGCCGATGGCCCGAGTCGCCTCCTGCATCAGCAGCAGGTCGGGCTTCTCCTGGGCGACGAGGGCGGCCACGTCGTCAACCGCCGCGCCGGTGCGCCGCAGCAGGTTCCAGCTCACGATCTTGAAGGGCTGATGCGGCCGATCGGCGGGGTAAATCGGCAGTGCGTGCGACGGTGCGGCGGTGAGGCGGGCCGGGCGTGCAGCAGGATTCATCGGGCCGGTCTCGTACCTCATCGCGCGGCTCTCCCGTCACCGCCACGCTCTAACGCGCCCGCGGCCGGGACGTTCGACCGGATTCGCACCGACGCCGCGGAAGGGCCCGATCGACGAGCAACAGAGGCCGTCCCCGGCGACGTGCCCCACAGCTCGTCGCATGCCGCAGCTTGAGGCGACCCCTGTCGGCGGCCTAAGAGCCCGCATTGTGATGCCGACGGCTGCGCGCGATCGCGCCCCGGCTCGCCACCGATCCCTCCCGGAGACCGATGACCGCGTTCAGCTTCATCCACGCGGCGGATCTGCATCTCGGCAGCCCGCTCTCGGGCCTCGCCACGCGTGACGCGGATCTCGCCCGGCGCCTCGCCTCGGCCGGGCGGCAGGCCTTCGAGGACATGGTGAGCCAAGCGATCGAGCGGTCGGTCGCCTTCGTGGTGGTGGCCGGCGACGTCTACGACGGCGACTGGGCCGACACCACGATCGGCCTGTTCTTCGCCCGGCAGGTGGCGCGCCTCGACCGTGCCGGCATCCCGACCATCCTCGTGCGCGGCAACCACGACGCCGAGAGCGTCATCACGCGCTCGATCACGCTGCCGGACTCCGTGCATGTCTTCCCGGCGGCCCGCGCCGGCACCCTGCGCCTCGACGCGCTGCGGGTCGCGATCCACGGCCGCAGCTTCCAGGGTCGGGCCGTCGAAGAGAACCTGTCGCTCACCTATCCGGCGGCCGTGCCGGGCTGGTTCAATCTCGGGGTCCTGCACACCTCCTGCACCGGCCACGCCGCCCACGAAACCTATGCCCCCTGCTCGGTCGCCGACCTCGCGGCCCGGGGCTACGAGTACTGGGCGCTCGGCCACATCCACGAATACGCGGAGCTGTCCCGGGATCCCTGGATCGTGTTCCCCGGCAATCTCCAGGGCCGGAGCGTGCGCGAGTGCGGCGAGAAGGGGGCGGTCGTGGTGGACGTCGCCGACGGGCGGGTGACGGGCGTCAGCCGCCTGCCCCTCGATCGGGCCCGGTTCGAGCGGATCGCGGTCGACCTCGCGGCGGCGGCCGACCCGCGCGGCGCCGTGGAGGCCGTCGAGGCGGCCCTAAGGCCGCTCGCCGCCGTCGCGGCCCGCCGGCTGCTCCTGGTCCGCGTCCACCTCGTCGGCACCACCCGCGCCCACGACGCCCTGGCGGCCGACCGGGAGACCCTGACGGCCGAGATCCAGGCGGCCGCGCACCGGCTGCACGAAGATATCTGGCTGGAGCGCCTGAAGATCGAGACGTGCCGCCCGCGCGCCGCGGTGGAGCCCTCCGGTGCCGCCATCGACCCCGCCGCGCTGCTGGCCGAACTCGACCGCGACCCCGATTTCCGCACAAGGGCCAAGGCGGCCCTGGCCGAGATCGGTGGCCGGATCCCGGTGACCGCCGCAGCGGAAGCCGACTTCGACGCGGAATTCGACGCCCTCTGTGCCGAGGCGGAGGCGCTGGTCCTCGGGCGCCTCGGCGGCCGGCACTGCTGAGGCGATCGCCCATGGAGGTCCGATGCGCCTGATCCGCCTCGCCCTGGAGCGCTACGGCGCCTTCACGGACCGCACGGTCGAATTCCGGCCGGATGCGCGCCTTCACGTGGTGCTGGGCGCCAATGAGGCCGGCAAGAGCACCGCGCTGGCGGCGGTCACCGACCTGCTGTTCGGCTTCGGTAAATCCACCCCCTACGCCTTCCTGCACGACATGCCGCAGCTGCGCCTCGGCGCGGAGATCGCCGCCGCCGACGGCCGCCGTCTGTCCTTCCGGCGCCGGAAGGGCAACAGCCGGACCCTCATCGACGCCGCCGAGGCGCCGCTCCCCGACGACGCGCTGGCGCCGTTCCTCGGCGGACTGTCCCGGCCGGTCTTCTGCCGGGCCTTCGGCCTCGACGCGTCGAGCCTCCGGGCCGGCGGGCGCGAGATGGTCGACGTGGAGGGCGAGGTTGGCGCGAGCCTGTTCGCGGCGGGTTCGGGCCTGCGCGGACTCACGGAGCTGCAGACGACACTCGACGCGGAGGCCGACGCCATCTTCGCCCCGCGCCAAGCCAAGCACCGGACCTTCTACCAAGCCCTGGAGCGTCACGAGACGGCACGGCGGGCGATCCGCGAGCGGGGCCTGCGCGCCGGCGACTGGCGGGCGCTCAACGACGAGATCGCCGCGGCGGCCGCGCAGCTCGAGGCGTTGCGGGCTGAGCAGAAGGCCATCGCGGTGGCGCGTGCCCGGCTGGAGCGGCTCAAGCGCGTCCGGCCGATCATCGCCGAGATCGACGCGCTGGAGGAGCGCATCGCCGCCGAGACCGACCTCGCCGATGCGGATCCCGCCTGGATCGCCCGTTTCGGGGCCGCCCTGGACGCGTGCCGCGCTGCGGAAGCCGAGGCGGCGCGGGCCGAAGCCGCGCGCGACCGGGCCCGGAGCGAGGCCGAGGCGGTACCGGTCGAGCCGGCGCTGACCCACCGGGCCGACGAGATCCTGGCGGCCTTCAGCGGCACCAAGGAGTTCGAGAAGGGCGGCACCGACCTGCCCCGGATCGAGGGCGACGCCTACAAGGTCGGGCTGGAGCTTGAGCGGCTGCGCGGCCGGATCGGCGCCCCCGATCTCGCCGCGCTCGAGGCTGGGCAGCCTCCGGACGCCGCGCGCGCGCGGATCGAGCGCCTGATCCGGGAGGGCCGGACCTTCGCGGCCGCGGAGGATCAGCTCGCCCGTGACCTCGCCGCCGCCCGCGCCGAGCGGGAGCGCCTCGCCCGGGAGATGGAGGCGGCGGATGCGGCCCGGGATCCGACCCCCCTGCGGGAGGCGTTGAAGCCCCTCGCCCGCCTGCACGAATGGATCGCCGCCCGCGAGACCCTCGACGCCGCCATTTGCCGAGAGGCGGCGCTGCTGCACAACCAGGCGGGGCGGCTGTCGCCTCCGGTGGCCGACCTCGCCGTCCTCGTCCGGACGCCTCTGCCCGCCCCCGATACGGTGGCGCGTTACCGTCAGCGTCTGGAGACCAAGACCCGCGAGCACGAGCGGGCCGCCGACCGTCGCGACACCGCCCGCCGGCAGGTCGCCGCCACCCAGGCGCGGCTGCGTGAGCGCGAGGCCGGCCGGCCCGTCGCCACCCGGGAGCGGCTCGACGCGCTGCGGGCGACCCGCGATGCCGCCTTCGCGTTTCTCCGCGATGCCCTGGCGGAAGGGCGCCCGGCCGGGATCGCCGAGATCGCAGCCTTCGAGCGCGCGCTCCTGTCGGCCGACCGCGTCGCCGACGAGCGGGCCTCCGATGCGGCCCGGGTCGCGGCCCACGCCGCCGACCTGGAGCGCCTCGCCACCGAGGAGGCGGAGGCCACGCAGGCCGATGAGGTCCTCGCCGCCCTCGCCGCCGAGCTCGCCGCGGGCGAGGCGGCCTGGCAGGAGGCCTGGCGGCCCGCCGCCCTCGTGCCCGGCCCGCCGGCCGAGATGGCGGCGTGGCTCGCCGAGGTAGAGAGCCTGATCGAAGCGGAGCAGCGGCTCGCCGCGCAGCGGATCGAGGCGGATCGCCTCCGGGTGCGGATCGAGGCCGCCCGGGCGCCGCTGACCGATCTGCGCCACCGCGCCGGGCTCGACGCCGCACCGGACCTCGAGATCGCTGCCGCGCTGGACGGTCTGGAAGCGCGGGTCGCCACCCTGGCAAGCCGCTGGGAAGCCAATCTTCAGACTGCCGGTCTGGTGCGCGCCACCGGACTTTCGGTTGAGCGGCTGGAGCGGGCCCTCGCCGAGACCGCCTCCCGTCGCGCCGCGTGGCAGGCCGATTGGGCGGCGGCATTGCTGCCCCTCGGGCTCGACGGTGCGGCTGGGCCCGAAGAGGCCGAGGGCGCGCTGGAGGCATGGCGAAGCGTGCCGGACCGGTTGGCGGAGCGGGCCGCCCTGCAGCGCCGGTCCACCGGCATCCGGCGGGACATGGAGGCGTTCCGGGTCACGGTGGCCACCCTGGTCGAGGCCCTGGCGCCCGATCTCGCGCAGGCGCCGCCCGCCGGTGCGATCCGGACCCTCCACGGCCGTCTCGTCGCCGCACAGGCCCGGGAAGCGCGGCGTGCCGAGCTCGACCGCCGCCGCGAGGAGGCCGAGTTGGCGCATCGCGATGCCGCGGAATCGCACGAGGCGGCCCGGGCGACCCTCGTCCGGCTAGTGGCCGAGGCGATGCCGGACCTCGCCGCTGCCCCGACTGCGGAGATCGATCGTCTGTTCGGCCGCTTGAGCGCCCGGGAGCTGCTGCGCGCCGAGCGTCTGCGGCTCCGCGGCAGCCTCGCGGGCGCAGCCGACGGGCTTCCCGAGGCCGAGCTGCGCGCCGGTCTCGAGACCCTGCCCCCAGAGGCCATCGAGGCCGAACTGGCGCGTCTGGCGCTCGAGGCCGAGGAGCAGGCCGAACGCGGGCAGGTGATCTTCGCCGACCGCGACCGCGCCGAGCGGCGCCGGGCGGAACTGGAGGGCGGCACCGGCGCCGAACTGGCCCTCGCCGAGCGCAAGGCGGCGGAGGCGGATCTCCAGGCGGCGGCGCGCTCCTGGGCCGTGCTGCGGCTCGCCGGTCTGATGCTGGGGCAGGCGGTGGCCCGCCATCGCGCGGGGCAGCAGGATCCCCTCGTCGCCCGGGCGGGCGCGCTGTTCCGGGCCCTCACCGGCGGCGCGTTCTCCGGACTCGCCCAGATCTACGACGAGGCCGACACCCCGAAGCTCGCGGGGCAGCGCGCCGGGGGCGGTACGGTGGCGATCGAGGGCATGAGCGAGGGCACCCGCGACCAGCTCTACCTCGCCCTGCGGCTGGCCTACCTGGAAGACTACGCCGAACGCGCCGAGCCGGCGCCCTTCATCGGCGACGACCTGTTCTCGACCTTCGACGAGACCCGGACCGGCTACGGTCTGGACGCCCTGGCGGCGATCGGCGAACGGGTCCAGCCGATCCTGTTCACGCACCACCGCCACGTGGCGGACATCGCCCGTGACAGGCTCGGCGAAGCGGTGGACGTGGTGGCGCTGTAGAAGGGGCTGGAAGCGCCCCGTCCCGGCGCGCGGCCCTCCTCAGGCGCCCGAGCCCCCGAGATAGCGTGCCTCAAGATGCGCCCGGAACGCTTCCGTGCCGAGTGGCGTCCCGGTGGCGCGGGTGAGCAGCGCGTCGGTGTCCAGCAGGCTTCCGACCGCGTGGACGTTCGTCCGGAGCCAGTCCCGCAAGGGACCGAAATCGCCCTGCGCGAGGCGGTCCGGTAAGGCCGGCTCGGCCGACCGGGCGGCGCGGAACAGCTGCGCGGCGGCCAGGGCGCCGAGGGTGTAGGTCGGGAAATAGCCGAAGGCGCCACTTGGCCAGTGGATATCCTGGAGGCAACCGACCCGGTCGTCCGGCACGGTGAGGCCGAGGAGATCGCGCAGGCCGTCGTCGAACGCCCCCGGCAGATCGCGCACCGCGAGGTCGCCCGCGATCATCGCCGTCTCCAGACGGTAGCGCAGGAGGATATGGGCCGGGTAGGTCGCCTCGTCGGCATCCACCCGGATGAAGCCCGGCGCCACCCGGATGTTGAGCGCGTGCAGGTTCTCCGGCGACCATTCCGGTCCGGAACGCCCGAAGGCCGACTGCAGGAGCGGCGCCAGGAAGGTGAAGAAGTCCCGGCTCCGGCAGGCCTGCATCTCGACGATGAGCGACTGGCTCTCGTGCAGGCTCATCCCCCGCGCCGCGCCGACCGGCTGGTTCCGCCACGCGGCCGGCCGGCCCTGCTCATAGAGGGCGTGTCCGGTCTCGTGGAGAACGCCCATCAGGGCCCGCCCGAAATCGGCCGCGTCGTAGCGGGTGGTGATACGGACGTCGTCGGTGGCGCCGCCGCAGAACGGATGCAGACTGATGTCGAGCCGGCCGCGGGTGAAGTCGAATCCCACCGCCTCCATCAGCCTGAGGCCGAGATCGCGCTGCACCGCCACGTCGAACGGGCCGGCGAGCGGGAGCGGCGCCGGACGGGACGCCTGGATCTCGCGCGCGCGGGCGATCAGGTCCGGCAGCCAGCCGGTTAGATCCGCGAAGAGCGGATCGATCGTCGCCCGGCGCATGCCGGGATCGTAGCCGTCGAGGAGCGCGTCGTAGGGGTCGAGCCCGAGGGCCGCGCCCTTCGCCTGGCCGATCTCCCGCTGGAGCCGCAGCACCTCGGCGAGGTGGGGCTCGAGGCGGGCGAAGTCGGCGTCGCGCCGCGCCTCGCGCCACACCATCTCCGAGCGGGACACGGCGCGGGAGCTGGCCTCGACGAGGTCGCGGGGGACGGCCGTGGCATGGGCCTGGGCGCGGCGCATCTCCCGCAGGTTGGCGGCGGCCCAGGGTTCGAGCTCCCCGCCCTGCTCGGCGGCCGCCAGTTCCTCGGCGGCCTCGGGAGCGGTGAGCATCCCGTGGGCGAGCCCGCGCAGAATCGCGAGCTGGTCCCCGCGGGCCTCGGCGGCGCCGTCCGGCATCAGGGTCTGCGCGTCCCAGCCGAGGATCCCGGCCGCGCCCTCGAGAGCCGCGAGCCGGGCGAAGCGCTGTTCGAGAATCTGGTAGGCGGTCATGCGGTCTCCGGTCCGGTACGTCTCGCGGCCTGATGCTGCGGCGGTCACCCCGCCTGAAGCATCTCCAGCTCCAGCCAGCGATCCTCCGCCTGCGACAGCTCGGTCTCGGCCTGCGCCAGCATGGTCGAAGCCTTGTCGAACCGGGCCGGATCGCGGGCGTAGAGTTCGGGGTCGGCCAGGATCATCTTGAGCTGGGCGATCGCCGCCTCCAGCTTCTCAATGCGGGCCGGCAGCGTCTTCAACTCGTGCTGGTCCTTGAAGCCGAGCTTGGGCTTGCCCGCGGGCTGGGCCGCCGGTGCGGCGTTGCGCTCGCGCGGCTCCTTTGCCTTCGGCGCGACGGTCCGCGCCTCGACGCCCTGACCCCGCTGGACCAGCATGTCGCTGTAGCCGCCGGCATACTCGACCCAGCGGCCGGCGCCCTCGGACACCAGCACGCTGCCCGCCACGCGGTCGAGGAAGTCGCGGTCGTGGCTCACCAGGATCAGCGTCCCCTGGTAGTCGCCCAGCATCTCCTGAAGTAGGTCGAGGGTCTCGAGGTCGAGGTCGTTCGTGGGCTCATCGAGGACGAGGAGATTCGCCGGCTGGGCCAGGGCCCGGGCGATCAGCAAGCGGTTGCGCTCGCCGCCGGACAGGACCGAGACTGGCGTGCGGGCCTGCTCGGGGGTGAACAGGAAGTCCTTCAGGTAGCCGATCACGTGGCGGCTCTGGCCGTTCACCACGACGCTGTCGCCGCGGCCGCCGGTGAGCACGTCGGTGACGGTCATCCCGGGCTCCAGCACGGCGCGGGCCTGATCGAGCACCACCGGCAGCAGGTTGGTGCCGAGGACGACCTGCCCGGAATCGGGCGCGAGTCGGCCCATGAGCAGGTTGATCAGAGTACTCTTGCCGGCGCCGTTCGCCCCGACGATGCCGAGCCGGTCCCCCCGCATCACCCGAAGGGACAGCCCGTCGACGATCTTGCGCTCCCCGTAGCTCTTGGCGATGTCGCGGGCCTCGACCACGAGGCTCCCCGAGGATTCCGCGTCGGAGGCCTGCATGCTGACGCTGCCCACCGGGCGGCGCACCTCGCGCCGGTTCTGGCGCAGCTCGTGCAGGTTGCCGAGGCGGCGGACGTTGCGCTTGCGCCGGGCGGTGACCCCGTAGCGCAGCCAGTGCTCCTCGGCGGCGATCTTGCGGTCGAGCTTGTGCTGGTCCCGCTCCTCCTCCTCGAAGAAGGCGTCGCGCCACGCCTCGAAGCTGGAGAAGCCCTGGTCGATCCGGCGCGTCTCGCCCCGGTCGAGCCAGATCGTGGCCCGCGACAGGGCCGAGAGGAAGCGCCGGTCGTGGCTGATCAGCACGAGGGCCGCGCGGGTGCCCTTCAACTCGGCCTCGAGCCACTCGATCGCCGGCAGGTCGAGGTGGTTGGTGGGCTCGTCGAGAAGCAGCACGTCGGGCTCGGGGGCGAGCGCCTGCGCCAGTGCGGTGCGCCGCCCTTCGCCGCCGGAGAGCTTGGTTGGATCCTCGGCACCCGTGAGGCCGAGGCTCTCCAGCAGGTAACGGGCGCGGTGGGTCGATTCGCCAGGCGGCAGCCCGGCCTCGACGAAATCGAGGGTGGTGTCGAAGCCCGTGAAGTCGGGTTCCTGGGCGAGGTAGCGGATCGTGGTGCCGGGTTGGACGAAACGGCGCCCCTTGTCGGGATCGACGAGTCCCGCGGCGATCTTCATGAGCGTCGACTTGCCCGACCCGTTCCGACCGACGAGGCAGGTGCGCTCACCCGGCGCGATGGCGATGTCGGCACGGGTGATCAGGGGCGTGCCGCCGAAAGTCAGGGCGACGTCCTGGAGGGTGAGGAGCGGGGGAGCGGCCATGGGCCGGCTTATGGCAGTGTGGGGCGGCCTGTTCAAACGGCGCCGCCCCGCGACCTCGTCGGCCGGTCAGGCGATCGGATTGGCCGGTCCCGTCGGCGGGCTGATCCCGGGCGCGCCCGGATCGTTGACCGGGATCTCCGGCGGATGGACGCCCGGCGCCTCGGCCGGGGTGTTCCCCGGGATCTCCGGTCCGGGCGGCTGCGTCGGGGCCTGCGGCGGATCGTAGGGCCGGTCCGGCACCGGAGCCGGCTGCGGCGGGACCTCGGGGACTTGCCCCGGATCGGCGAGGGTGTAATCGGGCACCGTAATCCTCCACGAGACCGACGGCGCACTTCGGCACCGGTCCCGCGGAAACAGAGACCGGCCGATCCGGTTCCGGAGCGCTACTTCTTCGTCAGCAGGAGGTTGCCCTCCTTGCTCGCGACCTTCTGGATCTTCTCGGCGAACAGGGCGAGCAGGAACGGCAGCTTCACCTCCAGGCGGACGCTCTCGGCGCCCACGTCGATCGTCCCGGCGACTTTCTGGGTCATCGCCGACACGCCGAAATCGAGTCGGTCCCCCGTCCAGGCGAGCTGATCCACGGTGATGCCGCTCTTGGCCAGGAAGGCCCGCGCCTGATCCGTGCCGTGCTCCAGGCGACGCTTGGCCTCATCGCGGCCGAGGTCGTGCGGGATGTCGACGATGAGGGGCTTGGGCATGGGCACTGATCCGAGCTGAACCCGGCTGCAGATGGGGCGTCCGGGCGCGGCAGACAACGCCCGGGGAGCCGCCCCGCCCTCTCGGACGGGCGGCGGCCCGGCGCGTGCGGCGCCCGTGAGGGATCAGTGCACGACTTGCAGCGACACGTAGGTCGTGCCGCCCATGCCCAGAGCGCGGGCGGAGCCACGCGACAGATCGATGATGCGGCCGCGCACGAAGGGACCGCGATCGTTGATGCGAACGACCACCGAGCGGCCGGTCCGCCTGTTCTCGACGCGGACCCGGGTGCCGAACGGCAGGCTGCGATGGGCGGCGGTCAGTCCGTTGGGGTTGAAACGCTCGCCGTTCGCGGTGCGATGACCGCTTCCATACCAGGAGGCCGCTCCGCTCTGCGCGGCGGCCGGGAGGCTTGTTCCGACGACGGTGGACAGCATTCCAAGTGAGACAACGAGCTTACCGAAACCAAACGACATTCTCGACGCATTCCCTTTGTTGTTGTCGGGGCGGCGCCAGTCGTGTCCGAAATCGGCCGGATTATGGCAGGCATTTGCGGGCCGATTCTGTCACATTTTGGCCGATTTCATCCTGATCATGATTATTACATGGAGGTTTATTACGGTTTGTTTCCGTTTGTTTCGCGGAGAATGCATTGTTTGGATCTTTCGCGTATTCGGAAAGTACTGTCCAGGCCACCCTGCGGCGCGCCGAAATGGGCTGATTTTCCTAAGCCCTGCATCGGCTGTGACCCTGCATCCCGCTGAGCTGGAAGCGGACGCGGAAACCAGACCTTATGGCGGCCGCCCGGCATGCCCGGCGGTTCGGACAGTCCAGGCCCTGCGCTAGGGCCGGACGCCCGCAGATGTGACGGGTCATCGCGGCGTAAACGGCGCCCGGGATTGCCGGGTAACCGTTGCTTAATCTGTCGCAGGATTGTCCGAGAGCGGGGTCGGCAAAATCTGCAGCCCCAGAACGGGACGCGGCGCCGCCGAATTCGACAACGTGACCTTTACCGTACCGGAGGCATGGTCTGCCGGTCAGTCGCGTAACCGGTGTTTGCCATGGCTTCCCCGCGTACCGTGGCTGCCGACGCCGTCGCCCGGAAACAGGTCTCGCGTGCCGGGCGGCCCGCGTCGGCGCCACGGATGGGTCTCGTACCCGCCCAGCGTTCCCTACCCCTCGACCAAGTTCTCGTCGGGGATTGTATCGCGGCCATGAACGCTCTGCCGGCGTCCAGCGTCGACTGCGTGTTCGCCGATCCGCCCTACAACCTACAGCTCGGCGAGGCCGGGCTGCTGCGTCCGGACCAGAGCCGCGTCGACGCCGTCGACGACGATTGGGACAAGTTCGCCACCTTCGAGGCCTACGACGCCTTCACCCGGGACTGGCTCGCCGCCTGCCGCCGCTTGATGAAGCCGAACGCGACCCTCTGGGTGATCGGTTCGTACCACAACATCTTCCGGGTCGGGAGCGCGTTGCAGGATCTCGGTTACTGGATCCTCAACGACATCGTCTGGCGCAAGGCCAACCCGATGCCGAACTTCCGCGGCAAGCGCTTCACCAATGCGCACGAGACCCTGATCTGGGCCTCGCGCTCGGCGGACTCGAAGGGCTACACCTTCCACTACGAGGCGCTGAAAGGAGGCAACGAGGACCTCCAGATGCGCTCCGACTGGTTCATCCCCCTCTGCACCGGCGAGGAGCGGCTGAAGGATGCGGACGGGCGCAAGGTCCATCCGACCCAGAAGCCCGAGGCCCTGCTCGCCCGGACGCTGCTGGCTGCGACCAATCCCGGCGATGTGGTCCTCGACCCGTTCTTCGGCACCGGCACCACCGGCGCCGTCGCCAAGCGCCTCGGCCGCCGCTTCATCGGCATCGAGCGCGAGGAGACCTACGCGGCGGCCGCCCGTGAGCGTATCGCCGCCGTCGAGACCCTGTCGAAGGCCGCCCTCATGGTGGCGCCGACCAAGCGCGCCGAGCCGCGGGTGCCGTTCCTGTCGGTGATCGAGGCGGGCCATATCCGCCCCGGCGAGACCGTCACGGACGAGCGCCGCCGCTTCCGCGCCACGGTCCGCCCCGACGGCCAGCTCGACAACGGCCTCGTCATCGGCTCGATCCACAAGATCGGCGCCCTGGTCCAGGGCCTGCCGGCCTGCAATGGCTGGACCTTCTGGCACGTGGAGCGCGGCGGCAAGCCGGTGGTGATCGACACCTACCGGGCGGGCCTGCGGCAGGCGATGGCGAACAGCTGACAAACGTCGCGGCCGTCCGCGCGGGCGGAGCGACGCCATCCAGGCTGGCATGACGCTGTCGGATGTCGCCCTGCCCTGGGCCCCGTCGCTGCGCCCGGAATCCGGAACCGCGCCGGCACTGAGCTTAAAGGCACCGTCCCGGACCGGCAGGGTCGCTGGATTCCGGGGCTCGCGCCTGCTGGCAGCCCCGGACGTGCGGTGCGACCGGGTCAGGACCGTCTTCGGGCCGGGCCCCGGCGCCGCGGCGAGGTCGGTGTCGCGGGCGGCTCCACCTCGCCCTCATGCAGATCGTCCGCTTCGGGCGGTGGCGCGGGCGCCGGCCTCGGCTGGGGCTTCGGAACGGCCCGCACGCGCGGGCGCGGAACCGGATCCGGCATCGATACCGGCGCCTCCATCGCCGCGAGGAGCGGCATCGGCGGCGGCTCCTTCCGGGGGCGTCCGCGCGGCTTCGCCTCGGGCTCCGGCTTCGGATCGAAGGCGTGGGCCAGGACCTTGCGCATCAGGCCGGGGAGCGGCTCGTCGTCGAGGGCGCTGCGCGGGGTGAAGCGCATACCGGCCGGAACCGGTGTCGCGAGCGCGACACGGGCCACGAAGACCGTCAGCTCCAGCGGAAAATGCGTGAAGCCGTGGCGCACGAGCCCCGGAAGCCGCTTCCACCGGGCATCCAGCGGCGCGTCCAGGAGGGCGGCGGCGACATCGTAGTCCGGCTCCCAGGCGCTGCCCGGCGGCTCGGCCATGTTGCCGAGCAGCCCCTCCGGCGCGCGCGTCCGCAGCAGCACCGCCTCGTCGCCGCTGCGGATCACCACGAAGGCCGCACCGCGGCGGAGCGCGCCCTTGGCGACCTTGATCTTGCGCGGGAACGTCTGCTGGGTGCCGAGCGACCGGGCGCGGCAGGGCAGCATCCACGGGCAGAGGGCGCAGGCGGGGCGCTTGGGCGTGCAGATCGTCGCGCCGAGATCCATGAGCGCCTGGGCGAAGTCGCCGGGCCGGTCCTCCGGGACCAGTGCCTGCGTCAGGCGGCGGATCTCCGGCCGGCTGCCCGGCAGTGGCGTCTCCACCGCGTAGGCCCGGCTCAGGACCCGCTCGACATTGCCGTCGACGGCGGCCTCCGGCCGGTCGAAGGCGATCGCCGCGATGGCCCCTGCCGTGTAGGCGCCGATTCCCGGCAGCTTGCGCAGGGCGTCCGCCGTGTCGGGAAACCGCCCGCCAGCCGCCGCGACCGCCTTGGCGCAGGCATGGAGGTTGCGGGCGCGTGAATAATAGCCGAGGCCGGCCCAGGCCGACATCACCGCCTCCTCGGGGGCGTCGGCCAGGGCGACGACATCGGGGAAGCGCGTCAGGAAGCGCTCGAAATACGGCCGGACCGCCGCGATCGTGGTCTGCTGCAGCATGACCTCGGACAGCCAGACCCGGTAGGGATCGGGCACCTCGCCGGCGAGCGCCCGCCAGGGCAGCACCCGCCGATGCCGGTCGTACCAGGCGAGCAGCTCGTCGGCGCGCGGTTCGGGGCCGGGCTTGGGATCCGTGGCGGTGCGGGTCGGCATGCGTTCAGGCTGCATAGCCGCAGGTCGGCGGCGATCATAGGGCGATGACAGCGCGGCCCCGTGCTCCCTTCGTCAACCATCCTGCGCTAACCTTCGCGGATCCACAGGGCCGGAACCACCATGGCGCGCGTCAAACCGCTGGCCGAGCTGATCGAGAGCTGCATCGGACCTGCCTTCGCGGCGCAGGGCTTCGCGTCGACCGACATCCTGGCCGCCTGGCCGGAGATCGTCGGCGAACGGCTCGCGCGATATTGCCGGCCTTCCAAGCTCGAATGGCCCAAGCGTCGCCGGAAGGATGCCGGCACGCCCGAATCCGGGACGCTGGTGGTGCGCGTCGAGGGCGTCTTCGCCCTCGAGCTGCAGCATCTCGCGCCGGTGGTGATCCAGCGGATCAACGCTCATTACGGCTGGGCCTGCGTCTCGCGGATCGTTCTGCAGCAGGACCGGGTCGGGCGCGGCGCCCGAGCGCCCTCCCCCGCCCGCATCGATCCGGCCGCCGCCGTCGAGGTGCAGCGCGCCGTAGCGGGTATCGCCGATGACGGCCTGCGCGCCGCCCTCGATCGCCTCGGCATCGCCGCGGTGGCGACGCGCCCGGACCGGTGAGCGGTCGATTCGGTCACCTTGCCAGGACGGTCGCGCCCGAGTACCGGCTTCGGAACGCCACGACTGTTCAATCCGGCGGAGCCTGCCCGATGACGACGCGACGCGACGCTCTCAAATTCTCCGGCCTCGCCCTCGGCGCCGGTCTCGCCCTGCCCTATCTCGCGCGGCCCGCCCGGGCGCAGAATTCCGAGATGGCCGCGCTGCTGCAGCCGGGTCCCCTCGGCGATGTCTGGCTCGGCCCGGCGGACGCCAAGTGCACGATCATCGAATACGCGTCGATGACCTGCTCGCACTGCGCGGCCTTCCACCGGAACACCTGGCCGACCCTCAAGGAGCGCTACATCGACACCGGCAAGGTGCGGTTCACGCTCCGCGAGTTCCCCCTCGACCCGCTGGCGACGGCGGCTTTCATGCTGGCGCGCTGCCAGGGCGATTCCAAGTATTACCCGATCACCGACCTGCTGTTCGACCAGCAGCCGGCCTGGGCCTTCACGCCCAAGCCTGTGGACGCCCTGGAGCAGATGCTCCGGCAGGCCGGCTACAACAAGCAGACCTTCGAGGCCTGCCTGAAGGACCAGAAGATCTACAGCGCCGTCAACGCCGTGAAGCAGCGCGGCCTCGACGTGTTCAAGGTCGATTCGACCCCGACCTTCTTCATCAACGGCGAGCGCTATACCGGCGAGATGACCGTCGAGGGGATGGAGAAGGTGATCAAGCCGCTGATCGGGGCCTGAGAGCCCTGCCGGAGCCTTGTGCGCAACGCGGCTCCGGCGCGTCGCTTGAAGCTGGAATTCCAACTCAAAATCAAAGACTTACTGTGTATGGGGTTCGCCTTGACACTCAAGATAGGCGAAACTATGGTGCGCCCCGCTTGCTGGGGGTGTCCAGCGGGTTCCAGATCCTCCTGCCCGATGAGTTTTGAGCCGTGAACGGCGACGACCAGAGGGACGGGAAAGGGACCCAGCAGACGCCGACGGACAGCGAACTCTCCGCGAGGCTCAAACGTCTCGAGACGCAGATCGAACGGAAGCGGCCGCAGGCTGCTCCCGATCCATCGACGCGCCCTCGGAACGGCGGGCCATCCTCGCTGGGCCAGGCCATGACGATCTCCACGGAGTTCGTCGCGGGCGTGATCGCAGGGGGCATACTCGGCTGGATCGTCGATCATGTCTTCGGGACGAAGCCCTGGGGCCTGATCGTCCTCCTGATGCTGGGGTTCGTCGCGGGGATCTACAACGTGATGCGGGTGTCGGGTTTCGCCGGCGCGCGTCCGGGACGGCGCGATCGGCAGGAGCCATAAGGCGCGCCGATCGGTAGGGAATGTGGGGCGGCCGACACCCGTCGGCGCGCCGGACAAGAAGGGCGGAAGCGGGAATGGCGGTCACGATCGACCCGATTCATCAGTTCGAGCTGAAGCCGCTCGTTTCGCTGGGCCATATCGGCCATCAGCAGCTCGCGTTCACACAGTCCGCCCTCTACATGTTCGCGGCTGTCGGGGTGATCGCGCTGATCACCATCGTGGCGACGGCGTCGCGCTCGGTCGTGCCGGGCCGCATGCAGGCGCTGGCCGAGATCTTCTACGAATTCATCGCCGATACCGTGCATCAGGCGACCGGCGACGGCGGCAAGCGGTTCCTGCCGCTGGTGTTCTCGCTGTTCATGTTCGTGCTCGTCCTGAACCTCTTCGGGATGATCCCCTACGCCTTCGCGGTGACCAGCCACCTGATCATCACCTTCGGCCTCGCGGCGCTGGTGATCTCCACAGTGGTGATCTTCGGTGTGATGAAGCACGGCACCCATTTCTTCGGCCTGTTCGTGCCGTCGGGCGTGCCGAAGCCGCTTCTCGCGATCCTGGTGCCGATCGAGGTGATCTCGTTCATCTCGCGCCCGATCAGCCTGTCGGTCCGTCTGTTCGCCAACATGCTGGCCGGCCACATCGCGATGAAGATCTTCGCCTTCTTCGTGGTCCAGCTTCTTCTCGCAGGCGCCTGGAGCGTGCTATCGCCGCTCCCGCTGTTCCTGACGATCGCGCTGACCGCTCTCGAGTTCCTCGTTGCGGCGCTTCAGGCTTACGTCTTCGCGACGCTGACGGCGATCTACCTCAACGACGCCCTTCACCCCGGCCACTAGTCGTCAGACCTGGCCGGCTCCACCCGCCGCAAACGTCACTGCACGTTTCGATCTGAAGAGACCTCAGGAGTTACCATGGATCCCGTCGCTGCGAAGTACATCGGCGCCGGCCTCGCTTGCCTCGGCATGGCGGGTGCGGGCATCGGCCTCGGCAACCTGTTCGGTCAGTTCCTCGCCGGCGCCCTTCGCAACCCGTCTGCGGCCGACGGCCAGCGCGCCACCCTGCTCCTGGGCTTCGCCCTCACCGAGGCGCTCGGCATCTTCTCGCTGCTGATCGCCCTGCTGCTGCTCTTCGCCGTCTGATCGGCGCCCCGGAGGCCGCGGTCCCCGCGGTCTCCTCCCGGGCTCCGGCCCGATGAACGGGTGGACGCTCCCGCGACGGGGCGTCCTCCTTCGTCCGTCACCGCGCCGGCGGTGGCCTCACCGAACGGTGTCAGTGTAGCGGTCTCATGGCGCAGCCCAATCCCCTCACCACGCCGCCCCCGGGCGCCGACACGAAGCTCGTGCCGGGCCATGTCGAGCATACGGAAGCGCATTCGGGCGCCTTCCCGCCCTTCGAGACGTCGGGCTTCCTGGCGCAGCTGATCTGGCTCGCCCTGGCCTTCGGGCTCCTCTACTACCTGATGGACAAGATCGCGCTGCCGCGGATCCAGTCGATCCTGCACGCCCGCGCCGAGCGCCTGCGTGCCGACCTGGACCAGGCGCAGGCGATGAAGGCCGAGGCGGATGCCGCCGGCGTGGCCTTCGAGACCGGCCTCCGGGATGCCCAGGGCAAGGCGCGCGACATCGCGCAGACCACCCGGAACACGCTGGCCGCCGAGGCCGAGACCAAGCGCAAGGCGCTGGAGGCGGAGCTGAACGCCAAGCTCGTCGCTGCCGAGGCGACGATCCGCACGCGGACCGAAGCCGCCATGGGCAACGTCCGCTCCATCGCGGGCGAGGCCGCTTCGGCGATCGTCGAGCGTCTGACGGGTCAGGCCCCCGACCGGGCCACCCTCGACCGCGCCCTCGACGCCACCGCACACTGAACGGGATCCCACGATGCTGCTCGAAGCCGAATTCTGGGTCGCCGTCGCCTTCGTCATCTTCATGGGCATCGCCTGGAAGGCCGGTGCCTTCTCGACGATGACCAAGGGTCTGGACGGCCGCGCCAACCGCGTCCGCCACGAACTCGACGAGGCCAGGCGCCTGCGCGAGGAAGCGGCCGCCGTACTCGCCGACTACAAGCGTCGCCGCGCCGAGGCCGAGAAGGAGGCCGAGTCGATCGTCGCCGGTGCCCGCGAGGAGGCCGCGCGCGCCGCCGAGGAGGGTCACCGCAAGCTCGATGACTTCCTCGCTCGCCGCACCAAGGCTGCCGAGACGAAGATCGCCCAGGCCGAGGCGCAGGCCGAGGCCCAGGTCCGCGCCGCTGCCGCGGAGGCTGCGGTGAAGGTATCGGAGACCATCCTGCGCGAGCGGATGCAGGGCGAGGCGGCGCAGGGCCTGATCCGTGCGAGCCTCGGCGAGGTCCGGACCCGCATGCGGTCCTGATCGCGCCCGCATCGCCGCAATGAGAAGCCGCCTTCGGGCGGCTTTTTTCGTTTCGGGAACTGCGAGGCCTCTGCACGGCGACGGCGGTCGTCGTCTCGGTCGGCGCCAGCCGTCCGGCCGAGGCCGCATCGGCTGAGGGCCGCTTCGGGTCGGACCGCGCTCGATCCGCGCGGTGGCAGGACCAGTTCTGGACCGGGCGTCCGGGTCTAATCCGTCCGCTCGCCCTCGACGGCCTTGGTCTCCTCCACCTCCGGAGCGACCTGCCCGTAATTCAGCACCGCCACCAGCGCCACGCCGCCGAAGGTGTTGCCGAGGAGCGTGGGGAGGAAGAACTTCAGCCCGTAATCGCCCATTGAGGCCGCCCCCGTAACGACCAGGTAGAAGGCCTCCACGGAGCCGGCGACGATGTGGGCGAGGCTGCAGAGCGCCACCAGCCACGTCATCAGCAGGATCACGAACGGCGCCGCGCTGGCCGTGGCGGGGAGGAACCAGACCATCAGGGCGATCATCCAGCCGGCGAAGACCGCCTTGATGAACGTCGCCCAGAAGCCGTGCGCGATGGCATCGTGGCTGATCTCCGCGAAGGCCTTGAGGACCGGCGGCTCGAAGGCGCCCGAATGGGCGAGCAGCGTCGCGATCGCCAGCGTTCCCAGGATGTTGCCCGACAGCACGATGGTCCAGAGCCGGATGACCCGGAGGCCCGTCTTCACCGAGCGGTCGTGCAGCAGCGGCAGGATCGGCGTGATCGTGTTCTCGGTGAAGAGCTGCTGGCGCCCGAGGACGACGACCAGAAATCCCACCGCATAGCCCATCGAACTCACAATCTTGGCCCAATCGGTCTCGGGCAGGTGGCTCCGCAGGACCCCCGGCACGATCAGGGACAGGGCGATGCTCAGGCCGGCGGCGAAGGCCGAGAGGAACAGGGCGAGGCCGTGGCGCCGCAGCTCCTCGTCGCCGCCGAGCCGGATGACCTCGTGCAGGACGTAGGCATCGGGCCGGACGATCTCGGAGACCTCCTTCAGCAACGCGTCGCGGCGAGCCTCCGGATCGCCGCGCTTATTCTTGTCCCGAACCATCCGCCCAGCTCCGCAACGCAACTCGATCCGATCGGATGCAGGATAGTCCGTCAGGCCGAGAGACGCGCCACCAGCGCCTCGACCGCGCTCCGTGCCTCCGCGAGCGCCTGCGCGTCCCGGCTGCGCACGACGATCCGGTTGCGAAAACCGTCCGGAGTCATCGCGGGATACGAGCCGATGGAGACGGCCGGCCGCGCCTTGGCAATCTCGCCGAGGTCGCCCGCGTAGTTGCCCTCCGGGAGGCCGGCCGCCTCGATCGTTTCGGACAGCATCGCGGCGCCGCCTGTCAGCGTCGGGGCGATCGAATCCAGCATGGCCTGCATGATGCTGGGCACGCCGGCCATCACGTGGACATTGCCGAGGCGGAAGCCCGGCGCCTTCGAGACCGGGTTGGCGATCAGGTCGGCTCCGAACGGAATCCGCGCCATGCGCAGGCGCGCCGCGTTCAGGTCCTCGGGCTTGTGCCGCTCCAGCAGCATCGCACGCGCCCGCTCATCGACATCGATGCCGACCCCGAAGGCCTCGGCCACGCAATCGGCGGTGATGTCGTCGTGGGTCGGGCCGATCCCGCCGGTGGTGAACAGATAGGTGTAGCGGGCACGCAGGGCGTTGACCGCCTCGACGATCATGGAGGCCTCGTCGGGCACGATCCGCACCTCGCGCAGGTCGATGCCGGCGGCGGTGAGGAAGTCGGCAATCGTGCCGATGTTCTTGTCCTTGGTGCGACCCGAGAGGATCTCATCGCCGATGACGAGGATCGCGGCGGTGACGGATTCGGAAGGCTGGGTCATGGAACTCTGGCGTCGGGCTGGGCCTGCAGGCAGATAGCGCAACCGCTGCCCGCGACTACGTGAACCCCGAGGACCCGATGCAGTTCGCCGCGCCGCTCGTGCCGGGACGGCTCGTGCAACGCTACAAGCGCTTCCTGGCCGACATCGATACCGATGAGGGACGGGTCACGGTGCACTGTCCCAATCCCGGAGCGATGCTCGGGCTGAACACGCCCGGCGCCCGGGTGCTGCTGTCGCGCTCGACCAATCCGGCACGCAAGCTGCCGCTGACCTGGGAGCTGGTGGAGGCCGACCTGCCCGGGGGGCTGCAATGGGTCGGCATCAACACCCTGCGCCCGAACGCCCTCGTGGCCGAGGCCTTTCGCGCCGGCGCGATCACGGCGCTCGCCGGCCACGATACGCTGAAGCCGGAGGTCCGCTATGCCGAGGCCAGCCGGGTCGATTTTCTGGCGAGCGGCGCGGTGGCCGGCCCCTGCCACGTCGAGGTGAAGAACTGCCACATGATGCGTCGGGCGGGCCTCGCGGAATTCCCCGATTGCAAAGCCGCCCGCAGCGCCCGGCACATGCGCGACCTGGCTCAGGTCGTGGCCGAGGGGGGCCGGGCGCTGGTGGTCATCGTCGTGCAGATGAAGGCCGAGGCGTTCGACGTCGCCCGGGACATCGACCCCACCTTCGACCGGGCGTTCCGGGAGGCGCGAGCGGCGGGTGTGGCGGTCCGGGCCTACCGATGCGCCGTCGGGCCGGAGGGCGTCGTCCTCGCCGGGGAGATTCCGGTGGTCACGCCGCCCTGACGGTGCTGCGCTCGAACATCAGGTTCAGCCGGGAGCGGGCGATCTCGCGATAGCCGTAGCGCGCCAGATGCTGCAGCAGGTCGAGCTGCCACTGCCCGGTGCCGTTCTCGATCAACAGGATCCGCGGCAGGAGCGCGTCCGGCGCCTCGCGCAGGAACGGCTCCAGGATGAGGTCTTCGGCGCCCTCGACGTCGAGCTTGACGGCATCGACCCGGGTCAGGCCCTCGCTCCGCAGGAGATCGAGGAGCGTCACCGCCGGGACGGTGATCCGCGCACCCTCGTTGGTGCCGACGATGCGCAGGCTCGACTCGCCGCGGTTGCGCGGATCGATGAACAGGGTCAGCTCGCCTGCCTTGTCGGCCACCGCGCAGGCGACCGCCTTCACGGTGTGGAACGGGTTCTGGGCGATGTTGTAGGTCAGGCGGTCGAACACGTCGGGCTGGGGCTCGACCGCGACGATCCGCGCCCCCGGGCCCGAGAAGGCCGCCACGCACAGGGCGTAGGCGCCGACATTGGCTCCGATGTCGAGGAACACGCAGTCCCTCGGCAGGTGCTTCTGGAGCAGCGCGCGCTCCTCCGGATCGAAGAACTGCGGGGTGAAGAGCACCTTCTTCTCGCAGTTGTTGTTGTAGGGGTGCAGCCGCATCCGCGCGCCGTAGCGGGTCACGTCGAGGGGCTTGCCCCCGAGCCGCGCGATGGCGATCCGGCGCAGGAACAGCGCGAGGCGCCGCCCGTACCAGGATTCGGCCGGGATCCGGTTCGTGCGGCGGGTGATCGCCGCGACGAGACCGGACGGTTCATAGGTGCCGTAGGGCTGGATGTCGGTCATGACCGGGGCGGTTTGCCAGCCGGCGCCCCGAGCCGCAAGCGGATCGATCCACGTTGCTCCGGCGCGCTCCGGTGGTCTAAGCCGTGGCCGAGCTTGATGAACACGGGTTGCGCGGCATGGAGTCCTTCAATTCCGACGGCGTGCGGATCGCCTATATCGACGTCCCGCCCGCGGACGGGGCCGGGAAGCCGATCCTTCTGATCCATGGTTTCGCGTCGAACCATGCGGTCAATTGGGTCAACACCCAGTGGGTGCGCGCCCTGACCCAGGCCGGCTACCGCGCGATCGCGCTCGACAACCGCGGTCACGGCGAGAGCGAGAAGCTCTACGATCCGGCCGCCTACAGCTCCGACGCGATGGCCAACGACGCGATCCGGCTTCTCGACCATCTCGGCATCGAGCGCGCTCACGTCATGGGCTACTCGATGGGCGGGCGGATCACCGCCCATATTGCCCTGGACCATGCGGACCGGGTTCGCTCGGCCCTGATCGGCGGCCTCGGAATGCACCTCATCGAAGGCAAGGGTTTGCCCTCGGGGATCGCCGAGGCCCTGGAGGCGCCCGCCGGGACGCCGGCGCCCAACCCGACGGCCGCAGCCTTCCGCACCTTCGCCGAGCAGACCCGCAGCGACCTGCGGGCGCTGGCCGCGTGCATGCGCGGCTCACGTCAGACGCTGAGCCGGGGGGAACTCGCGCAGATCGAGGTCCCGGTTCTGGTCTCGGTCGGGACCCTCGATACGGTCGCGGGCTCCGGCCCCGGGCTCGCCGCCCTGATCCCGGACGCCCGGGCCCTCGAGATCGAGGGCAAGGACCACTCCACCGCGGTCGGTGCCAAGCCGCACCGGGACGGGGTGCTGGCCTTCCTGGCCGCGCAGCCCTGAAGCCTCAGCTCTTCAGCCGGTAGCCCGTCCGGAAGATGTAGGTGACGAGGCCGAGGCAGATCACCAGGAACAGAGCGGTCATGCCGAGGCTGATCGCGATGTTCACGTCCGCCTTGCCGAAGAACGCCCAGCGGAAACCGCTGATCAGGTACACGACCGGGTTGAGCAGGCTCACCGCGTGCCAGAAGGGCGGCAGCATGGAGATCGCGTAGAAGCTGCCGCCCAGGAAGGTGAGCGGGGTCACGACGAGGAGCGGCACCAGCTGCAGCTTCTCGAAGCCGTCCGCCCACAGGCCGATGACGAAGCCGAACAGGCTGAAGGTCACCGCGGTGAGGAGCAGGAAGCCGAGCATCCAGAGCGGGTGATCGATTCGCAGTGGTACGAACAGGGCCGACGTCGCCAGGATGATCAGCCCGATCAGGATCGATTTGGAGGCCGCCGCGCCGACGAAGCCCAGCACCACCTCGAGCGGCGAGATCGGCGCCGACAGGATCTCGTAGATCGTACCGGCGAAGCGCGGGAAGTAGATGCCGAAGGAGGCGTTCGAGATGCTCTGCGTGAGCAGCGAGAGCATGATCAGGCCGGGCACGATGAACAGCCCGTAGGGCACGCCGTCGACCGCCGAGACCCGGGAGCCGATCGCGGCGCCGAACACCACGAAGTACAGGGTGGTCGAGATGACCGGAGCCAGGATGCTCTGCCCGGCGGTGCGCCAGAAGCGGCCCATCTCGAACCGGTAGATGGCCCGGACCGCCGGCCAGTTCAGGGTGAACGCCGCGCTCATGCCTGTGCCCTCTCCTCGCGCACGAGGCCCACGAAGATGTCCTCCAGCGAACTCTGTTCGGTGTGAAGGTCCTTGAAGCGGATGCCCGCCGCCGCCAGGCCGGTGAGAAGCCCGGTGATGCCGGTCCGCTCGGCGCGGGTGTCATAGGTATAGACCAGCTCGCTGCCCTCCCCCGAGAGCGCCAGGCCGTAATCGGCGAGTTCCGGCGGCACCGCGGTGATCGGCTGCTGGAGATGCAGGGTCAGCCGCTTGCGCCCGAGCTTGTGCATCAGCGCGGCCTTCTCCTCGACCAGGATGATCTCGCCCCGGCGGATGACGCCGATGCGGTCGGCCATTTCCTCGGCCTCTTCGATGTAGTGGGTGGTGAGAATGACGGTGACGCCCTGCTGGCGCAGGTCGCGCACGAGGCGCCACATATCCTGGCGCAGCTCCACGTCGACGCCTGCGGTGGGCTCGTCGAGGAACAGCACCCGGGGCTCGTGCGACAGCGCCTTGGCGATGAGCACGCGCCGCTTCATCCCGCCCGACAGGGTCATCAGCCGGCTGTCGCGCTTGTCCCATAGGGACAGCGCCCGCAGGATCCGCTCGATATGCCCGGCATCGGGCTTCATCCCGAACAGGCCGCGGGAGAAGCTCACGGTGTTCAGCACCGTCTCGAAGGCGTCGGTGGTCAGTTCCTGCGGCACGAGGCCGATCGCCCGGCGTGCGGCGCGGTAATCCGCCACGATGTCGTGGCCGTCGACCAGAACGCTTCCCGAACTGGCGGTGACGATGCCGCAGACGATGTTGATGAGCGTCGACTTGCCGGCACCGTTCGGACCCAGCAACGCGAAGATCTCCCCCCGCTCGATGGCGAGGTCGATGTCGCGCAGGGCGGTGAAGCCGGACGTGTAGGTCTTCGACAGCTTCGAGATGGAGATGATCGGCATCGGGGCCTGGAACGAGCTGGGGCATGCGCGGTGCCGGCAGCCATGAGGCCGGCACCGGAAACGCGGTGGGCCGACCGATCGGACCGTCTTCGGTAGCGGGCGCCCCTATAGCACGCGGCAATCACGGTTCTGACAGACCCCGTGTGTGCCACCGCACCGCGAGGACGCCGCGTCCCTTAGGTGCGGCCGTAGCGCTCCGCCAGCGCCACGCACTCCTTCCGGAGATCCGGATCTTCGATGCGCGAGAAGGCCGTCAGCAGCGCGGCACATTCCGCGGCGCTCGGGCCGCGGGTTCCCCCGGAGGCTGGCGGCCTCCGGAATGTGGATTCCGGAACGTTCAACATGCGGGCGATGTCTCGAAGCAGCTTGTCCCGCTCACGAGCCGACTGGGCCGCGCCGTCGAGATCGAATCCGCCCGCGTCCGTCATGATCTCTTCGAAACCAATCCTTCAGCCGAGCGCGAATGCACGGGGTCCCACACACGCGCCGTTCGCGCGGCGCGGCTCTACCATTCACACTCTCGCGGCGGGTGCAACCTACCGTTATGGCTCTACCTCGGAAGAGGGCTGCGACTTAAGGCCGAATGGCTGGCGCGTAGAGGCAGATCGGTGGGCGTGCCTCCGGATTCGGCCAGCGTGAAGCAACCTCCACGCTGGAACATCATCAAAAAATACAACTATAGGTGGCGGCAATGCCGCCCTAGGCCGCGTGGCGTAGGGCGAACAGCGCGGCCAATCCCAGGATCGTCGCACCGCCGAGAAATCGACGCCAGGGATTCACGCCGCGCAGCAGCTCATCGGCAGCCCACCAAGCCAGCGCAAGATCCGCCCCAAGGGACAGCCAGGATGCGAGCGGCCCGTGCTCCTGCGCCGACCAAGCGGCCAGACTGAAGCCAGCAAATAGCCAGAGCGGCAGATTGGGCCACTGGGCCACCGTCATGGCGCCGGTGTTCCTGTCGCGGAACAGCCAATCGAGCGCCCGCCGGACGGTCGTGGGCGGTGATGGGGCCATGGCTCGAACCTTCCTGCTTCCAGCAGGTGCGTAGCGCCGCATCGGATCGGACCAAGATGAACCGCCGCCTGCGGATCCCGAATTAACGCAGCGGTAACGTTAGTAAACAGAAACCGTCGGTAAATCCCTAACGGAACCTGAAAGGACTCGCGAGAATCCCACGCTTTGGATGATGATCGGACATCGCAGCGGCGGCCCGTCAGCCGAACAACGAGGATCGATCATGAGCGCGCGCCTGGAAGATCTGAAGTTCATGCTGACGCTCAGCGCCGTCGTTCTCTTCGGCAGCGGCCTCGACATCATCCTGCGCTGATGGCACCGGTCAGGCGGGGCGGCAGGGCCGGGCCGCCGCGCACGATGGCGCGTCCGAGCGCCGAGCGGGCTGCCGAAGGGCGGCCCTGCAATCCGCTGCCACGGCCCGGTGTGAACGGGACGGCGACCGCGTGCGACGCGAAGTCCACGCGGCGGAGCGTTCCGGCGGTGGCGGACGGGATCTGCCCGGAGCGGAGAAAGCTCCGCAATTCGGCGGCCTTCGCCTGGCGTTCCGTCCGTATCCGGAGCACCGCGATCACGAGGCCGACCAGCCCGGCCGCCTCCAGGAACGCCGCGACCACGTAGCCCGAAGCCATCCGTTTCCACCAACCGTATTGAGGGAGTTGCCGCTGTTGCTGCGGCCGTCTCCGCTCTGCGCCGCGATGGTTAGCGAGACCTTAACGGCTACGTAGATCGCCGCAGGTCCGCCGGTGCCGTCCATTCCTTCGCAACGCCAAGGTTTCGGCTTATGCGCTTGTCGCAGCAGCGAAACTCAAGCGCGGTCACGCGCCTCGCGGCACGCGCCCATGCGTGTTCAGGAGCCTGTGAACGCGGATCCGCCCTACCACATGTCGAGGGCGACGCGCGCCTCGTCCGACATGCGGCTCTGATCCCACGGCGGATCGAACACCATGGTCACCGAACAGGACTGGACGCCCGGCACGGCGCTCACCGCGTTCTCCACCCAGCCCGGCATCTCACCGGCCACCGGGCAGCCCGGGGCGGTCAGCGTCATGTCGATGGCGACCTTCCGATCGTCGCCGATATCGACCTTGTAGATCAGGCCGAGTTCGTAGATGTCGGCCGGAATCTCGGGATCGTAGACGGTCTTCAGGGCCGCGACGATGTCGTCGGTCAGGCGATCGAGCTCCGCCTGCGGGATCGCGGAATCGCCTTCGACGGCGGGGGCGTTCATGCCCCCCGTGATGGTGGCGTCGGTGGTCATCGCTTCACTCTCCCCGGACCCGCGCGGACGGGACCAGCCTCGGATCCAGATATCAGGTAAACAGCATCTCCGCCCTGCCGAGCGCTTCGGCAAGGGCATCGATCTCGGCGGTCGTGTTGTAGAGCCCGAAGGACGCGCGGCAGGTCGAGGTCACGCCGAACCGCTGGAGCAGCGGCATGGCGCAGTGGGTCCCGGCCCGGACCGCCACGCCTTGGCGGTCGATGACCGTGGCGATGTCGTGGGCATGAGCGCCCTTCATCTCGAAGGCGATCACACCGCCCTTGCCGGCAGCCGTGCCGATCAGGCGCAGGGCGTTCATCGCGCCGAGCCGCTCCTGCGCGTAAGCCGTCAGCTTCGCCTCGTGGGCGGCGATCGCGTCGCGTCCCAGCGTCATCATGTATTCCAGCGCCGCGCCGAGGCCGACAGCCTCGATGATGGCCGGGGTGCCCGCCTCGAATTTGTGCGGCGGTTCGTTGTAGGTGACCGCGTCCTCGCTCACCGTCCGGATCATCTCGCCGCCGCCCTGGTAGGGCGGCAGGCGCTCCAGCCATTCCTTCTTGCCGTAGAGCACGCCGATTCCGGTCGGCCCGTAGACCTTGTGGCCGGTGAAGACGAAGAAGTCGCAATCGAGCGCCTGCACGTCGACGGGCTGATGGACCGCGCTCTGTGCGCCGTCGAGCAGAACCGGGACGCCGTGGGCATGGGCGATACGCACGATTTCCGCGGCGGGCGTCACCGTGCCCAGCACGTTCGACATGTGGGTGATCGCCACCATCTTGGTGCGGGGCGAGAACAGCTTCTCGTATTCCTCCACCAGGAAATTGCCCTGGTCGTCCACCGGTGCCCACTTGATCACGGCGCCCCGGCGCTCGCGCAGGAAGTGCCAGGGCACGATGTTGGAGTGGTGTTCCATGATCGAGAGGATGATCTCGTCCCCCTCCCCGATCAGGCCGGCCCAGCCCATCGACGAGGCCACGAGGTTGTAGGCCTCGGTGGCGTTGCGGGTGAAGATGATCTCGTCCGTGGAGGCGGCGTTGAGGAACTGCCGCGTGGTCTCACGGGCGCCCTCGAAGCCCTCCGTGGCGGCGTTCGCCATGTAGTGCAGGCCGCGGTGGACGTTGGCGTAGCCGGTCTCCATGCAGGAGACCATCGCGTCGATCACCTGACGGGGCTTCTGCGCCGAAGCGGCGTTGTCGAGGTAGACCAGCTTCTTGCCGTAGACCTGCTGGCCTAGGATCGGGAAATCCTTGCGGATCGCCTCGACGTCGTAGGCGGGGGTGAGGACGGGTGCGTTCATCGCTTCTCACTCACTGAGCGCCCACCCTTCGAAGAGGACGGGCCCCCTCCTCCATGCGGGGAGGGGTAAGGGTGCGGGCGGGTCATGAGGCGCCGCCGAGATTCGACCGGCGCCGCTCCCACCTCGGGCTCCTCCCCGCACGGGGGAGGAGAGCGCATCGCGTGCAGGACGGAGCGGGTTGCGGACGCTACACCCGTGCCTTCAGCCAGGCCTCGATCTCGCCGACCAGCGCCGCGCGGGCGCCCTCGTGCGTGACCGCTTCCACCGCCTCGCCCACGAAGGCCTGCACGAGCAGGCTCTCGGCGATCGCGCGCGGCAGGCCGCGGGCCATCAGGTAAAACAGCAGATCGTCGTCCGGCGCACCGCAGGTGGCCCCGTGGCCGCAGGCGACGTCGTCGGCGAAGATCTCCAGCTCCGGCTTGTTCATCATCTGCCCCTCGTCCGTGAGGAGGAGGCAGTCGGACTTCATCTTGCCGTCGGTCTTCTGGGCGGCCTGACGGACGATGATCTTGCCCTGGAACACGCCGGTGGCGTCACCGTCGATGATCCACTTGAACTGCTCGCGGCCGACACCGCCCACGGCGGCATGGTCGGCGAGCAGCGTCGAGTCGGCGAGCTGTCCCCTGCGCAGCATGGCCGCGCCGTTGACGACCACGTTCGTGTCCTCGCCCGCGATGTGGACGAAGATCTGGTGGCGCGACAGCACCGCTCCGGTCACGAGGTTCACGGTTTCCACCTGCCCCTCGGCCTCGACCTTCAACGACAGGGTCGAGAGCGCGATGGTGGCATCGCCCTCGATGTTCAGGCGGGTGTGCCGGAAGGCAGCCTTCGGCCCGACCACCACGTCGAGGGCGTCGTTCGGCTGGCAGGTGAGGCCGTCCGTTCCCTCATGGCTCTCCAGCAGGCTGAACTCCGCGCCCTCGCCCAGCTGGACGAGCACGCGGGTCGCCGTGGAGAACGGCGCGTCGCCGGTGCCCACGAAGCGGAGATGCAGCGGCCGCACCGGCTTCGCACCGGCAGCGACCGTGATCACCGCGCCATCGGCCAGGAAGGCGGTGTTGAGCTGGTAGACCGGGTTCTCCCGGGCCTGTGCGACCGGGGCGAGCTGCTTCAGACCGGCATGGCCCTGGGCGAGGGCCTCCGACATCGGCACGACCGTGACACCCTCGGGGATCGCATCGAGATCCGACAGTTCGCCGATGAGGTGTCCGTTCACGAAGGTCAGGCGCGCGGCCTCGATGCCGGAGAAGCCCTTCGCCTGCGCGACGGCCGCCTTGGCGACCTCGAGGCTCGGCGCATCGGCCGGCGGCGCGGCCTCGGTGATGGCGGCGCGCAGATCCGTGTACTTGAAGGCCTCGACCCGGCGGCTGGGCAGGCCGGTCGCCTCGAAGAAGCGGAACGCCTCCTCGCGGGCGATCGCCGTCTCGCTGGCGAAGCTCTGGCGGGCCGATTCGAACAGCTTCGACAGGCCGGCCTCGGCGGGGGAGCGGAGGTTGGTGACGCCGGCCATGGTTCAGGCCGCCTCGTTGGTGCGATACTCGGCGTAGCCGGAGGCCTCGAGTTCGAGGGCGAGCTCCTTGCCGCCGGTCTTCACGATCTGACCCTTCGACATAACGTGCACGGTGTCGGGCACGATGTGGTTGAGCAGCCGCTGGTAGTGGGTGATGACCAGGAACGAGCGGTTCTTGTCGCGCAGCGCGTTCACGCCCTCGGACACGATGCGCAGGGCGTCGATGTCGAGGCCGGAATCGGTCTCGTCGAGCACGCAGAACTTCGGCTGCAGCAGCGCCATCTGGAGGATCTCCATGCGCTTCTTCTCGCCGCCGGAGAAACCGACGTTGAGGGCGCGCTTGAGCATCTCCTTGTTGATCTCGAGCTTGTCGGCGGCGCCGTTCACCGCCCGGATGAAGTCGGGGGTCGACAGCTCCGCCTCGCCGCGCGCCTTGCGCTGCGCGTTGAGGCAGGCCTTGAGGAAGGTCATGGTGCCGACGCCGGGGATCTCCAGCGGGTACTGGAAGGCCAGGAAGATACCGGCCGCGGCGCGCTCGTCGGCGGCCATCTCCAGTACGTTCTGCCCGTCGAGCAGGATCTCACCGTCGAGGACCTCGTAGTCCTCCTTGCCGGCGATGACGTACGACAGGGTCGACTTGCCCGAGCCGTTCGGCCCCATGATCGCCGCGACCTCGCCGTCGTTCACGGTCAGGTTCAGGCCGTTCAGGATGCGGTTGTCCTCGATCTGCACGACGAGGTTCTTGATTTCCAGCATGTCAGTCCAAGTCCTTCATAACCATTCGTCTCGCATCGCCCGCAGGAACGCGAGGTTCCCGGCCGGGTAGCCGGAGAGATCGCCGATCACCGCGTCGATGCCGCACCGGGGACAGAGGGCGGTGCCATCATCGGCGATCCACCCCGCGATCTCGTCCGGCGCGAAAACCTCGAGGCAGAAGAAGCATCCGCACAGGACGCTGCTCCTGACCTCGTCGGCGTGCCGCGCGCTGTGCCGATGCGCGGCCCGCAGCACGTCGTCGTCGAAACCGCCCAGGCGGTCAGCCAACCGAGCCTTCCAGGCTGATCGAGATCAGCTTCTGCGCCTCGACGGCGAACTCCATGGGCAGCTGCTGCAGCACGTCCCGGACGAAGCCGTTGACGATGAGTGCGGTCGCCTCCTCCTCGGAGAGGCCGCGCTGCTGGCAGTAGAACTTCTGGTCCTCGGAGATCTTCGAGGTTGTCGCCTCGTGTTCGAACACCGCCGAGGCGTTCTTCGACTCGATATAGGGCACGGTGTGCGCGCCGCACTGGTCGCCGATCAGCAGGGAGTCGCAGTTCGTGAAGTTCCGGGCGTTGGAAGCCTTCCTGTGGGCCGAGACGAGCCCCCGGTAGGTGTTCTGCGACCGGCCCGCCGAGATGCCCTTCGAGATGATCCGGCTCGTCGTGTTCTTGCCGAGATGGATCATCTTGGTGCCGGAATCGACCTGCTGCATGCCGTTCGACACCGCGATCGAGTAAAACTCGCCGCGGGAATCGTCGCCGCGCAGGATGCAGGACGGATACTTCCAGGTGATCGCCGAGCCGGTCTCGACCTGCGTCCACGAGATCTTCGAGCGGGCGCCACGGCAATCGCCGCGCTTGGTCACGAAGTTGTAGATGCCGCCCTTGCCCTCGTTGTCGCCCGGGTACCAGTTCTGGACCGTCGAGTACTTGATCTCGGCATCGTCCAGGGCGACGAGCTCGACCACCGCGGCGTGGAGCTGGTTGTCGTCGCGCTTCGGGGCGGTGCAGCCCTCGAGATACGAGACGTAGGAGCCCTTGTCGGCGATGATCAGCGTGCGCTCGAACTGGCCGGTGTCGCGCTCGTTGATGCGGAAATAGGTCGACAGCTCCATCGGGCAGCGCACGCCCGGCGGAATGTAGACGAACGACCCGTCCGAGAACACGGCCGAGTTGAGCGTGGCGAAGAAGTTGTCGGTCACCGGCACGACCGAGCCGAGGTACTTCTTCACCAGCTCGGGATGCTCGCGCACGGCCTCGGAGATCGGCATGAAGATCACGCCGGCCTTCTCCAGCTCCTTCTTGAAGGTGGTGGCCACCGAGACCGAGTCGAACACGGCGTCGACCGCGACGCGGCGCTCCGGCGCGATGCCCTCCAGCACCTCGACCTCGCGGAGCGGGATGCCGAGCTTCTCGTAGGTCTTCAGGATCTCAGGATCGATCTCGTCGAGCGACATCGCCGCCGGACGCTTGGGCGCCGCATAGTAGTAGATGTCGTTGTAATCGACCTTGTCGTAGGAGACCCGCGCCCACTCCGGCTCCTTCATGGTCAGCCAGCGCTTGTAGGCGTCGAGGCGCCACTCCAGCAGCCACGCGGGCTCGTTCTTCTTGGCCGAGATGAAGCGCACGACGTCCTCGGAGATGCCCTTCGCGGACTTCTCCATCTCGATGGTGGTCTCAAACCCGTACTTGTACTGGTCGAGGTCGATCGAGCGGACCCGGTCGATGGTTTCCTGCACGGCAGGCATCAGCGTCTCCTGGGCATCTCCGGCGTCAAGGGCCGGGAAGCGTCTGTCGGATAGCGGGGGCGCGGCCCTCAGGCCGCCTGTCCTCGCCGTCTATATAGGGGCTGCAAGGCCCGTTCGAAGGCGTCGAGGAAGCATGCCACCTCCTCGTCCACCGTGTTCCAGCCGAGGCTGACGCGCAGCGCCCCCCCGGCGAGGTCAGGACCGACGCCCATCGCGGCGAGCGTCGCCGAGCGCGCGACCTTGCCCGAAGAGCAGGCCGAGCCCGACGACACCGCCACGCCGGCGAGGTCGAGGGCGATCAGGGCCGAGGGCGCATCGAGGCCCGGGACCGAGAAGCTGAGGGTGTTGGGCAGGCGCTGGGCCCCGGCGGCGAACACCACCGCGTCGGGCGCCAGGGCCCGGATGCCAGCCTCGATCCGGTCGCGCAGCGCCCCGAGGCGCGCGCTCTCCCGGTCGAGCGACTCGCGGGCGATCCGCGCGGCCTCGCCCATGCCGACGATGGCCGGCAGGCACTCGGTGCCGCAGCGCTGCCGGCGCTCCTGCCCGCCACCCCGCATAAAGGCGGTCTCCAGGGTGACCCCGTCGGCCAGCACCAGCGCGCCGACACCCTTCGGCGCCGCGAACTTGTGGCCCGACAGGGTCAGTGCGTCGAGGCCGAGGCCGGCCATGTCGAGGGGGACCTTCCCGGCCGCCTGCACCGCGTCGCTGTGGACCATGGTCCGGCCGTGCTCGCGAGCCAACCCGACGATGTCGGCCAGCGGCTGCACGGCGCCGGTCTCGTTGTTGGCGGCATGGACTGAGACGAGCACGGACTCGTCGGACAGCGCGGCGAGCCGTGTCCCCAGGGCGGCGAGGTCGACCACGCCGTCGGCCGTGACCGGCAACGCCTCCGCGGCCGTTTCCGGGAACCGGTGACCCGCCGCGACGCAGGGGTGCTCCGTCGCCGAGTAGAGGAGCCGGGTCGGAGCTGGCGTGCTGCGGCGACGCAGGGCGCCCGACAGGGCGGCGTTGGCGGCTTCGGTGCCGCCGCTGGTGAAGACGACCTGTTCGGGCCGCGCCGTCACCAGGGCCGCGACTTCGGCGCGGGCCGCTTCAAGAGCGGCCCGGGCGGCCCGACCCTCCGCGTGGATCGAGGACGGGTTACCGGGGAGCATCAGCGCGCGCGCCACCGCCTCGGCGACGGCCGGACGGACCGGAGCTGTCGCATTGTAGTCGAGATAGGCGCGTCCCCGGCTCATCCGCGTTCCGTTAAGTCCTCTGCTGCGGCGCGTCACAATTCCTTGCCCGCGCACCGGCTCGCCGTGCTAAGGCGCGCCGAGAGAATGAGATCCCGCCGCCCCAATCCGGTCGGCGTGGCAGCCGGCGCGAAGCTTCAGGCGGCTTCTTTAGAATAGTTCTAATCATCTAGAACCATTCTAAGACTGCTTTTATGGGGCGCGCGCGACGAGTCAAGGCTGCCGCGTCGCCGTGCCGATCGCCCGGCGGGCGATCTCGAGAGTGAGAGACGAGCGATGCCCGAAGTCATCTTCACCGGCCCGGCCGGCCGCCTGGAAGGCCGTTATCAAGCCCCCAAGAAGCGCGGTGCGCCGATCGCCATTATCCTGCACCCGCACCCCCAGTTCGGGGGTACGATGAACAATCAAATTGTGTACAACCTTTTTTACACCTTCGCCAATCGCGGTTTCGCAGCCCTGCGTTTCAATTTCCGCGGGGTCGGCCGCAGCCAGGGTTCCTTCGATCACGGCTCGGGCGAATTGTCGGATGCCGCCGCCGCCCTCGACTGGGTGCAGTCGGTCAACCCCGAGGCGAAGTCCTGCTGGATCGCCGGCGTGTCGTTCGGCTCGTGGATCGGCATGCAGCTCCTGATGCGCCGCCCCGAGATCGAGGGCTTCATCTCCATCGCCGCGATGGCGAACCGCTACGACTTCACCTTCCTGGCCCCCTGCCCCTCCTCCGGCCTGTTCGTGCACGGCTCCGAGGACCGGGTGGCGCCCGCCCGCGAGGTCATGCCGGTGATCGAGAAGGTGAAGACCCAGAAGGGCGTCATCATCGAGCACCAGATGGTCGATGGCGCGAACCACTTCTTCGACGGCAAGGTCGAGGAACTGACACAGACGGTGGACACCTATCTCGACAAGCGCCTGGGCAAGCGCGAGGAGGCGGCCTGACCGAACCGGTCCCGCGCCTTGACGGGGGGAGCCCCGGAGGAATAGGGCGCGGACTTCGGAATTGAGACTCACCTTCGCAGGTCTGATGTCAGATAGCCCGTCCGATCAACCCGTGGTGCTCCTGGTGGAGGATGACGGCCTCCTGCTGATGGAGGCCTCTGACACCCTTGCGGATGCGGGCTTCACCGTCGTCGAGGCGACGCACGCCGACAAGGCGCTGAAGGTCCTGGAGAACCGTGACGATGTCGGCGTCCTGATGACCGACGTCGACATGCCGCAGGGCTCGATGGACGGTTTCGCCCTCGCCCGCCTCGTGGCGTATCGCTGGCCGTCGATCCCCGTTCTTGTGGTGTCGGGCATGGGTACGCCCGGTCCCAACGACATGCCGGAGGGCGCCCGGTTCATTCCGAAGCCCTACGAGCCGACCACCCTGGTCCGAACCCTGCAGGCCTTCCTCCGCCGCGCGGCGTGACGCACGGATCCGCTCGGGCTGACGCCCCGGTCCGGGCATCGAACACCCGACCGAGAGCCATGACGGATCAGAACCGACCGCACCGTTTCGCGACCCGGGCCATCCATGCCGGCGCGGCGCCGGACCCCGCCACGGGCGCGCGGGTCCAGCCGATCTACTTCACCAACGGCTTCGTGTTCGACTCGACCGAGCAGGCGGCGGACATCTTCGCCGGCCGGCGGACAGGCTTCTCGTATTCCCGCGGCTCGAACCCCACCGTCGCCGCGCTGGAACGTCGCATCGCCGATCTCGAGGGCGCGAAGGCCGGCGTGGCGGTGTCTTCAGGACAGTCCGCCATGCAGCTGGTCCTGATGACGCTGATGAAGAGCGGCGACGCCTATGTCGCCTCGCCACGCCTGTTCGGCGGGTCACTCGGTCTGATGCGCCGCCTCGATGGGCGCTACGACCTGAAGCCCCGCTTCGCACGCGGCATGGCCCCGGAGGATTTCGAGGCGGCCATCACCCCGGACTGCCGGGCCATCTTCTGCGAATCGATCGTGAATCCCTGCGCGTCGGTGGTGGACCTCGATGGGATCGCCGCGGTGGCGCGGCGCCACAATCTCCCGCTCGTCGTGGACAATACCCTGGCCTCGCCGGCCCTGATCCGACCGATCGAGCACGGCGCCGACATCGTCTGGCACTCGACCTCGAAGTTCCTGAGCGGCTCCGGCCAGACCATCGGCGGCGTGATCTGCGACGCCGGCCGCTTCGACTGGGAAAAGGCCGGCGGCTACAACCTGATCACCGAGCCCTGGCCGGACTATGACGGCCTCGTCCTGACCAAGGCCTTCCCCGAAACCCCGTTCGCGGCCGCCTGCCGGTTCTTCGGCCTGCGCGACCTCGGGCCCGGCCTGTCGCCGATGAACGCGTTCCTGACGCTCATGGGCATCGAGACCCTGCCGTTGCGCATGGAGCGGCACTGCGCCAATGCGCGGGCGGTCGCGGCCTTCCTCAAGGACCATCCGGCGGTGGATTGGGTGAGCTATCCGATGCTGCCGGGACAGCCCGGGGAGGACCTCGCCCGGCGCTACACGCCGAACGGGCCGGGCTCGATCTTTACCTTCGCCCTGAAGGGCGGCGAGCCGGCGGCCCTGACGTTCATCGCCGCCCTGGAGCTGATCTCGCACCTCGTGAACATCGGCGAGATCAAGTCGCTGGCGATCCACCCGTCCTCGACCACCCACCGGCAGTTGCCGGAACACGAGAAGGCCGCCGCGCAGGTCGGGCCCGAAACCGTTCGCCTCTCCATCGGATTGGAGGACGAGGCCGACCTGATCGCCGATCTCACGCAGGCCTTGGACCGGCTCGGCTGAGCGAGACGCTCGCGTCCGAGGGGCGTGCGGCCCCTCTCCTCATCCGCCGCGACCGCAGCGAACCACGGCAATGTGCGCTGGCCGTCATCGCCCTGCTGGATTGCCGCGCCCCGGTCGCGCGAAGAACGCGACCGCGAGACCTCGCGAAGGACCTGACCTCTCGCGTTCGATCCTCGTCCGGTCCAGAGAGGCAGCCCGCCCCTCTGGATCGTCGCCGGGCCGCCGAGCCTCCGCTCAGCGCCGCCGTTCCAGGATCGACACGTAGTTGGCGACCGCCGCGCCGCCCATGTTGAAGATCCCGGCGAGTTCCGCACCGGGCACCTGCATCTCGCCGGCCTCGCCCATGAGCTGGAGGCAGGCCATCACGTGCATCGACACGCCGGTGGCGCCGACCGGATGGCCCTTGGCCTTCAGGCCGCCGGACGGGTTGATCGGCAGCCGCCCGCCCTTCTCGGCCAAGCCCTCGCGCACCACGCGGTAGCCCTCGCCGGGGGCTGCGAGGCCCATCGCCTCGTACTCGATCAGCTCGGCGATGGTGAAGCAATCGTGGGTCTCCACGAAGGAGAGGTCCTCGTTGGCGATCCCGGCCTGCGCGCGGGCCTTCTCCCAGGCCATCCGCGCGCCCTTGAACTCCGCCGGGTCGCGGCGGGACAGCGGCAGGATGTCGTTGACGTGGGCCCGGGCGCGGAAGCCGATCGCCCGCTCCAGACCCTCCGCCGTCTCGGCATCCGCCACCACCAGGGCCGCCGCGCCGTCCGAGATCAGCGAGCAGTCGGTGCGCCGCAGGGGTGCGGCCACGTAGGGGTTCTTCTCCGAGACCCGGTTGCAGAAGTCGAAGCCGAGATCCTTGCGCAGCTGCGCGTAGGGATTGCCGACGCCGTTGCGGTGGTTCTTGGCGGCGATCCGGGCCAGCTCCTCGCTGCGGTCGCCGTAGCGCTGGAAATAGCCCGCCGCGATCCGCCCGAACACGCCGGCGAAGCCGCCCTCGATGTCGGCCTCCTCCTTCCGGTAGGAGGCGCCCAGGAGGATGTCGCCGGTCTCGGCGACGGTCTTGGCCGTCATCTTCTCGGCGCCGATCACAAGGGCCACGCGGCCGCGGCCGCTGTCGACGAAGTCGAGGGCCGCGTAGAGGGCCGCCGACCCGGTGGCGCAGGCGTTCTCCAGATGGGTCGCCGGGGCGTGGGCGAGGCCGGGCCGATTCACCGCCACCAGCGCGCCCTCGAAGCCCTGCTTCGAGAAGCCGGTGTTCATCGAGCCCACATAGATGCCGTCGACCTGGGATTCCTCGACGCCGGCATGGGCCAGCGCCTCGCCCGAGACCCGGGCGATCAGCCCTTCGACATCCGGCTCCTCCAGCTTGCCGAAGGGTGTGTGGGCCCAGCCCACGATGCAGGCGCGCGTCATCCGGTGACCTCCCGAGTCTTGCGCGGACGATGGGCCCGCCGTGGCCGGCGATCAAGACGTGCCGACGGCTCTTCGGAGCTTACTGCCCGCCTGAGTGTCCTTCACGCAGGTCGTTTTCAGCGCAGGTGGAACGCGATCCACGCGACCCCGGCCAGCACCAGCGCGGTCAGCAGACCCTGGGCGAATGCGCGCTGGCGGTTCCTCACCGGTGGAACAGCTCCGGATGGCGTGCCCGGAGCGCGAGGATCAGGGTGAGCGTTTTCAGGTCGGTGATCTCGGCGCGGTCGGCCCGGGCGGCGAGCTCGGCCAGCGGGATCTCGACGACCCGGATGTTCTCGTGCTCGCCCTCGGCCCCGCCGCCCGCCTCGGCCCGATCCGCCAAGCCGTAGATCGCGAGGTACAGGTGGATCTTCTCGGTGGTGAGGCTCGCGCAGGAATAGGCGGCGCCGACGAATTCCAGGGCGTGCAGGCGCAGGCCCACCTCCTCCATCGCCTCCCGGCGGGCATTCTCCTCCGGGCTGCCGTCATCGATCAGGCCGGCCGGGGCTTCCAGCTGGACCTGCTCGCCGGCCGCGAATAGCGGCGGGACCCGCAACTCGCGCACGAGCGTCGCGACCCGCCGCTCCGGGTCGTAGGGCAGGATCCCCACCGAGTTGCCGTGATCTTCGATTTCCCGCTCGACCACGGCGCCGTCGGCGAGGCGCACCTGCGCGATGCCGAACCGGCTCCAGCCCTCGTGGAGGAAGCGGATGTTCAGGATCTCGGCCTTCATGCGCACTCCCAGCTCTGATCGCCCTACACGGAAGCGTGTCTTCGGGTTCCGGGAACGCGGGCGCCCGCCGTGACGTTCGGTCGGGCATGCGCATGGCCACGCTTCCGCGGGGCGCGCTCCGGTCAGGATCGATGCGGGCAGGACCGATCAGCGGACTCAGAAGGCGCTCGGGGCGTGATGGCCTCGCGATCTGGGTCGCCCTAGCACTGACATACATGGTCTTTGCCGGCTCGGTGAGCGTGAACGAGGGACTCGCCGCCCTCGTCTGCGCCAGCCTCGGGACGCTGTGGTGGTGGGGCGTCGGCCGGCGCGGCGGCGTGCGGTTCCGCTTCGACCGGGGGACGCTGCGGCCGATCTGGCGGGCCCTGCGCGGCCTGCCCCGCGAGACCGTTCAGGTGGGCGGCCAACTGGTCAGGGCCCTGCGCGGCGGCGCCGGCGGCGGGACGACCCGCGAGCGGAGCGCCTCCGACTTCGCCTGGGCGACGCCCGACGGTGCGACGGCGCCGGCCGCGCGGGCCGTCGGACTGCTCGCCGCCTCGCTCGCCCCCGACAGCTACGTCCTCACCCTCGACCGCGATCACGGAACGGTGGTGACGCACGGCCTGGAGGAGGCGCGATGACGGTCTGGACGGCCGCCATCCTGGCGCTGCTGCCGCCGCTCGCCGTTGCGGCGGCTTTGGCGTGGCGGGGCCGGCCCGGCCAGCGCTTCGCCGCCTACCAGCTCGCCGGCAGCGTCACGGTCCTGATCCTGACGCTCATGGCCTTCGCCACGGACCAAGCTTCGATCACCGACCTCGCCCTCACCCTGGTTCTGCTCAACCTGCCCGGCACGATGCTGCTCGCCGTCTTCCTGGAGCGCTGGATATGAGCGTCGTCATCGGTGTCCTGCTGGCCCTCGCGGTGGCGGTGACGTGGCTCGCCGCGCTCGCCCTGTGGCGCCTGCCGCGGGCCCTCGACCGGCTGCACGCGCTGGCCTTCCTCAACGTCGCGGCCTCAGTCCTCGTCACCATGGCGGCGTTCCTCGCCGACGGCGTCTCCGGGCGCTCGCTCAAGATCCTGGTGATGATGGTGGTGTTCCTCGCCTGGGCGGCGGTGCTGTCGCACGTCTCCGGCCGGGCCGTGCTGATGCGCGAGGGGCGCTCGGCATGACGGCGATCCTGCCGCTGCTGTTCCTGTTCGCCGCGATCTCGGGCACTGCCGTGGTCCTCGTGCGCGATCCCGCCCGGCAGGTCTTCGCCATCGCGGTCAACGGGCTCGTCCTGGCGATCCTGTTCGACGCCCTTCAGGCGCCCGACGTCGCCCTGTCCGAACTGGCGGTGGGCACGGCGGCCGTCCCGCTCCTCTTCCTCGTGGCGCTCATGGCGGTGAAGACCCAGCCGCCCGAGGAGGATTCGTGAGCCCGAACGCCCGGATCGTCCTTCTGGCCCTCGCGGGCCTCGTCCTGCTCCCCGGCGCGGCGGCGGTGATCGCCGGCTTGCCGGCCTTCGGATCGACGATCGCGCAGTATGGCGAACGCATCAACGCGGTCGCCCCCGAGGCGCGGCACGTCGCCAACATGGTCAGCGCCATCAACTTCGACCTGCGCGGCCTCGACACCCTCGGCGAGGAGTTCATGCTGCTCGCGGCGATCACCGGCACGGTGGTGCTGCTGCGCGGGCGGCGCGGCGAGGGCAACACCGAGCGCGCCATGCGCCGGCCCGGCCGCGCCGTGATCCCGCGCTCGGAGGCCGTCGTGCTCGCCTGCCGGATAGCCGGCCCGCTCACCGCGCTGTTCGGCCTCTACGTCGTGCTGCACGCGACCGTGACGCCGGGCGGCGGCTTCCAGGGCGGCGTCATCCTCGCCTCCGGGACCCTGCTGATCTATCTCGGTGAGGGCTATGCCGGCTGGCGCGACGCCATCCGCAGCCACTGGCTCGACGCCCTGGAGGGCGGGGGGGCGCTGCTCTTCGCCCTGTGCGGGCTGGCGCCGATGCTCACCGGCGCCGCCTTCATGCAGAACATCCTGCCGCTCGGCACCTTCCGCGACCTGTTCTCGGGCGGCCTGATGCTCGTCGAGAACCTCGGCGTCGCCCTGGCGGTGACGGGCGGCTTCACGCAGCTCTTCCTGGAATTCATGGAGGAGACCCGCGAGGCGCGCGAGCCCGAGGAACCGGGGGAGGAATCCGCGTGAGTGTTCTCCCCTACGCGGTTGCCGCCTGGCTGTTCGGGATCGGTCTCTACGGCATCGCCACGAGCCGCAACTTCATCCACCTCGTGGGCTGCCTCGGCGTCTGCCAATCGGCGACCTACGTGCTCCTGCTCGGCCTCGGCTATCGCTGGGGCAGCATCGCGCCGATCTTCTACGACCACCCGCCGGGAACGCCCGCCGTCGACCCGGTGATGCAGGCGCTGGTGCTCACCGACATCGTGGTCGGCGCAACGCTCACCGCGCTTCTCCTCGTCCTGACGATCCAGGCCTACAAGCGCGGCGGCAGCCTGGACCCGGAGAAGCTCCGGCCGATGCGCGCGGTCGGCCAGTCCGGGCGCGATCGGGGATCGAACCGGGTGGGCGATGGGGAGCGGAAAGCCTCGTGACCGCTTTTCCCGCCGCCCTCCTCCCGCTACCGGTCGCCATCCCGCTCGTGATCTGCGCGGCGATGCTGGCGACCGCCCATTTCCTGCCAGGCCGCCTCCCCGACATCCTGGCGACGCTGGCGGCCTTGAGCGTCGCGGTGCTCTGCGGCGCCATCGCCGTGCATGCCGCCGACGGGCCCCTGGTCTACTGGTTCGGTGGCTGGGAGCCGCGCGACGGCGTCCATCTCGGCATCGGCTTCTCGGTGGACGAGGCCAGCGGCTGGGTCGCGGCCTTCATCGGCCTCCTCTACGCCCTGACCTTCGTGTTCGCCTGGGGCTTCTTCGATCGCACCCACGGCCACTTCCATATCCTGATGCTGCTGTTTCTGGCCGCCATGGTCGGGTTCTGCTTCACCCGCGATATGTTCAACCTGTTCGTGTGGTTCGAGGTGATGAGCGTCGCGGCCTTCGCGCTGACGGCCTACCACTTGGCGGAATCGTCGCTGGCGGGTGCCATCAACTTCACCGTGGTCAACAGCCTCGCGGGCTTCCTGATGCTCGGGGGCATCGGGCTGATCTACGCCCAGACCGGCACGCTCGATTTCGAGGGCATCGCGGCCGCCGTGGCGCAAGGCGGCCGGGATCCGGTGGTGGCTGGAGCCTTCTGCCTCGTGGCGTCCGCCCTGATGATCAAGGGCGCGATCGTGCCGTTCCAGTTCTGGCTCGCCGACGCCCACGCGGTGGCGCCGAGCCCGGTCTCGGTGATCTTCTCGGGGGCGATGGTCTCGCTCGGGCTGTTCGGCCTCGCGAAGGTGAGCGCCGTCGTGTTCGGCGGCTCCGATCAGGTTCGGCACGCCCTGCCGGCGCTCCTCATCGGCCTGGGCAGCTTCACCGCCCTGTTGGGCGGCTGGATGGCCCTGCTGCAGCGCCATCTGAAGCGGATGCTCGCCTTCTCGACGATCTCGCATGCCGGGATCATGCTCACCGGCCTCGGGGCCCTCTCGGTGAACGGGACCGGCGGGATGCTGGTCTACGTGGTGGGCCACGGGCTGGTGAAGGGGGCCCTGTTCATGATCGCCGGCATCCTGCTCGCGACCCAGGCCAGCATCGACGAGATCGCCCTGCGGGGGCTCGGACGGGGGATCTGGCCCGCCGGGATCGCCATGGGTCTGGCCGGGCTGCTGCTCTGCGGCCTCCCGCTCGGCGTGCTCGATCAGGGCACGCGCCTGGTCCAGGGCGCGCTGGCGCAGCAGGGGCACGGGATCGCGCTGGCGGCCGGCGCCATCGGCGCGGCCCTGACGGGGGCGGCGGTGCTCCGGGCGGCAGGACGCATCTTCCTGGGCCTGGGGCCCGATCCCGGCGACGAGGCCGGGGCACCGAGCGAGGACGAGCGCGAGAAGGCCAATCGGCCGCTCTGGCTGATGCTGGCGCCCTGCTGCGTTCTGCTCGCCCTCGACGTCGGTGTGCCGGCGGGCCTGATCGAGCACGCCCTTCCGCGGGCGGCGTCGGCCTTCCTGCACCGGCCGGCGGTGGAGACCCTCGCGGAGGGACCGGGCTGGTTGCCATGGATTTCCGTGGTCGCCGCGCTGGCGGGTGCCGGCTACGGGCTGTTCCGGAGACGCCTGCCGGCGCTGGTGGTCCGGCCGGTGAGCGCGACGCAATCGGCGCCGACCCGTGCGCTGGAGGTGCTGCACAGCGGCCTGATCGGCGACTATGTGGCGTGGCTCGGGGTCGGCGTGGCGGTGGTCGCGGGCGTGCTGGCCTTGGCGTGACCATGCGCAACCGGACGCGGACGAACCTGATCGGCCGCGCCCATCAGGGGTAGGTCGTCCGTGTCGAACCAAGCCAGCGGTTCCCGTTTTCGACACGCGCTGCTGCTCGGCCTCAGCCTCGTTCTCGTCGCCGGCGGCGTCGGAATGATCGTCACGGGGGCGGACGGTGGCGTCGCGACGACAGCGTTCTTCGGGGTCTGTGCGGCGGTCTCCGTCTGGCACATGCGGCCCGGGTTGCTGGAATCGGAGACCCGCTCGGCGGAGACCGTGCTCGCGCATTATCCCGGTCCGGTGGTTCTACGGGCCTCGGTGAAGAAGATCCTGTTCCTCGCCGCCCTCTCGGCCGTCTTCGGTGGGGTCATGGTCTGGATGCTGATGCACGAGGCGCCGTCGGTGACGATGCGGGTGCTGCTCTGGCCGGGTGTCGTGCTGTTCCTGGGCGGACTGCCGGTCCTGATCCTCGTGGCGATCCGGGGTTCGTCGCTGCATCTCGACGGCACGGGCTTAACGATCGTGCAGGCCGGCCGGTCGCGGCGCATGTCCTGGCACGACGTCAGCGGCTTCGCAGCGGTGACCGTGAAGGGCACGATGCAGCGGATGGTCGTGTTCGACGATGCGCGCGTCGGAGAGGGCCGCCTCGTCGCCCTGAACCGCCAGCTCACCGGGCGTGGAGCCGGGCTGCCGGACAGCTACGGTTTGGACCCCGACGCCCTCGCCGCTCTGCTCACGGCTTGGCGCCGTCGGGCGGTTCAGGACGAACCGATCGGACCGTCAGGTGTCTCCGCCGGAGACCGTCCGAGGGCATCGGAGCCAGCGCCGTGATCGACGCGCTGTGCGCCTCACCGGATCCATCATCGGCGGCGTCCGGACGGGCGGCGCGCGCCCGGGGCCGGTATCGCCGCGCCGATCCCGAGCATCGCCGAGATCGAGCAGGCCCTCACGGCAGCGCTCCAGCCGCGGAACGCGATCAACATCGCGCCGAGGCGCAGGGCAACGACCGCTTCGCGCCGCGGATCCGGCTTTTCATGTCCCAGGGCGCGGATCCCGAAAGGGCCGCCCGGTCCGCCGGTGCGGGCTGATTCGTCAGCGATGATGCCGTGTGGCCATCATAGATCGGCGGTGTTCGACGATCCAAATCAAACCCGACCACGGACAACCGTGTAAAGGTGCGCCTATCGCTGGCAGACTGATTCGGGCGTCAGTGGCCGAGAGTAGAGCGTGCTCCCGCCCCTTTACTGTGGAGCGCCCCATGCCACGGTACTTCTTCGACATCAGCAACCGAAGCTTCCATCGCGACGAGGAAGGCAGCGACTGCGCTAATTTTGAGGCGGCCCGCGCTCTCGCGATGCGAAGCCTGCCCGAGATCGCGCGGTTCGCGATCCCGGGCGACGGGGATAACCAAGCCTTCGTTATCCTGGTCCGCGATGACGCTGGAACCGTGGTCTACACGGCGACGCTCACCTTCGCGGGAGTCCGGCTCAACGACGCCGCGAGCTCGCTCGGCCCTTGGCCTTCCCCGGCGTCCTGATCTGTCCCACGGCGGCATCGAAGTCGGTCTGATCCTCGCCGGCGCCAGCGTCACGCGCGGCTTCGACGCACCGGCGGCGCTGTATCTCGGGTGTCAGCCTCTTGGCCTTGAGCCGCGCTGCGTATCGGCTCGGCTCATCGCTGGTGAGATCGGACGCTCCCCCGCCCCGTGAGCAGATCGGGGCGGGGCCGAGCGGATGCGATGGCTCACGAATTTACAGCACACCGATGACAGGTTGGCTTTGAGAGCCTGAGTATGCCTTCGTCGAGCGCCGTCCTATGCTGAGCTATGACCACGCATGGGGACCCTATGGAAGAGTATGATCTGACGTTGAGCGCTTCTGATCAAGAAGAAGCGGACATCCGCACCATTCACCTGCTCCGTGGTGCCATCATTACGGCATACTCCCAGGTCGAATTTTTGCTGGCGGATCTATATTTTAGGGCAAGAAATCTGCAGGAATACAACCATCTTCCGAACAAACTTCCATATAAGCTTGAGACGAAGCTCAAGAGGTTGAAATCAATTGCAGATTTGCCCGGACCGATCGAACAATTTCGACAAGAACTTCACGCTGCAGTCGATGGCATTCTGCAGTTCGAAAAGATTCGCCACTTCATGGCTCATGGCATGCTAATCGATAGAAAGGAAGAAACCGGAAAGCATCAGATTTCGTTCAGGGGATACGTCGAAATAAATGGCGAGCCCGTGATGGAGATATTGAATGGAGATTTGAGAGATCTAAATAATAGCTTAAATATTATCGAGACATACACGATGAAATTTGTGCTTCTGGCGCATAAGATCATAGAGCACTGCAAGCTCCCCCAGGTTGGTTAGCGTAAGCCCAAAATCTTTGCGGTTCAGCAACCATTCGGCTCTACCCCGGCCGTCATGTCCGACCTCCCGCCCGCCGTCGCGTCCTGGCGCGACCAGATCGAGCGCCTGTCCGAGCACGCCTCGCCGTGCCGGTATCTCCTGCCGGCGAAGTGGGCGGCGATGCGGGCGAGCGCGCTGGCCTTCCTCGACCAGTTCGGCGCCGAGGCGCATCGGCTCGGCTGGACCGCGCCGCAACTGTTCGGGGTCCATCCGGAGCACGGATTCCTGCGCGTGGAATATGCCGGCGCCCTGATGGTCAACGACAGCCGGGTCACCGGCGTCGAGCCCGACCGGGTCGTGTTCGACCGCTTCTCCGGCTACCGGACCAAGCCGGGTCAGACCTGGGGACCGCCGGTCTGGGAGTTCGCGGCCAAGGGGCGCGGCTGATCCCGCCTGTGATCTGCGAGGATGTCGGGGGCAACCGCGTGGTTAGCCGACGCAGGTTGTTGCGCCGGCCAAGCCATTAACGCGTCAGGCCTTTTCGCGGCGCATGGTGCGGGCATGTCCCATTGCGCCACGAGCCTGCCATGCACTTCGAGATCCGCGCCACCGGCCGCCACCTCTGGACCTGGGTGTTGCTCGACGCGACGCAGATGACGGTCCTGGAATCGGACCGCACCTTTCCGTCCGAGACCCAGGCCTCGGCGGCCGCGCTGGCCTTCGCGAAGCTCGTGAACCGGGCTGGCCAGACGCTGACCGCGGGATCGTCAGGCGGCCTGATCTAGACGCGGACTCACTTCCGGCGCGGGCGGAGCGGCCCGTAGAACCCGCTCCATTCCAGGCCCAGGGCCTGCGCTCGCGCGGCCAACACGCCGGGCACCGACATCAGGCTCATCTCCGGCGACGCCAGGATGGCCGGGTCGTGCAGGAGAAGCCCGACCTGTCGTCCCCGCCACCAGAACAGCCCGAACAGCAGGGCGAGCGTCAGAAGCAGGCCCCAGGTCACGAGGCCTTGCCCGAAGATGGAGAGGCCATAGGGTGGTGCGAGGGCCGTACTGAGCCACGACAGGCCGATGCCGACGATCGGCAACAGGATGAGGAAGCCCAGCAGTTCCAGGGGCAGCCGCCGGACTACGCGGAGGGCGGCGTTCAGGTCCTCGACCGACACGGCGTCGAGGGAGAGCCGTTCATCGCTCGCAGCCTGCCTCATGGAGCCTCCTGGCTTGGATGCTGCCCTCGACCGTGGGGCGGCATCGTTCTCGGACGCACTGGCCTGTGAGAGTCCCCGAGCCCCCAGTTGCCGGACCGCCGGTCGGCGGCATGCTCGGCCACGTGCTGCTTCTTCGTGGCGGTCCGCAGGCCGAGACAGGCGATGGCCTGGGCGCGGGCCGATATCATCCAAGCGCGGTTCTCTCATAAGCCGATGCCCAGACAGCCGAAATCGGCCGCCATTCACATTCGTCCACCGGTTGCGAAGATCAGAGGCGCGGGCGCCTTGAAGCTTCCCCTCGCCTCAGGCTTGTTCTGCGTTCGTTCGCAAGCGGAGGAGCACCAGAATGGGGCGCCTGGGCAACGTCCAGCCTGGTCGAGTCTACGTCGACTGCGCGCCCTGCAAGCGCTCGGGACGCTACACCGTGGCCAGCCTGATCGATCGCTACGGCGCCGACGTCCCGACGGTGGATCTGCTCCGCCACCTGACGGCGTCGTGCCGCTACCAGCGCCGGCCCGGGGCGACGCCCGCGCGGAAATACGAGCGCCTCTGCCTCGCCGCGATCACGCTGCCGCCGCCGGCGAAGCAGATCCCGCCGGTGCCGCCTGGGGTGCCCTACACGATCGAGGTCTGGCGCGACGCCGGCGGCAACGTCGCGCTGCACCTCGCCACCATCTACCCGCTGTCGATGGCGCTCGCCGCGTTCGAGGCTGCCTGCCGCGAATGGCCGACCCATGAGGTCACGCTGCGGGACCGGGCCCGGATCGTGCGGAAGCGTGAGGTGCCGCCACGGGGCGACAGCGCCTCACCGTCTTGAGCCTCCCGGTCCCGCGGTCGAACCGACTCGCGCGCTCCGCGACGGACGGCCTTACGGCGGCCCGCGCTGGAGCGGACGACCGCAGAGGCAGAAGCGGCAGCGATGGGCGGCGTCTAAGACACCATGGCCCGTGACGCCTCGCGCACCAGCCGCGTTGAGGAGTCGACCTCCTGGGTCGAGGCGGCGATCACGCTCACATTGCGGCTGATCTCCCCTACGGCCTGGGTCATGGCCTGCATGTTGATGGACATCTCCTGGGCGACCGCAGCCTGCTGCTCGACGGCCGTCGAGATGGCCGAGGAGATCTCGTTGACCTCTCCGATCGTCTGCCCGATGCCCGCGATGGCGGTGGCTGCCTGATTCGCAGCGTCCTGCGTCTGCGCGATCTGGCTGCTGATGCTCTCGGTCGCCTTCGCGGTCTGTGCCGCCAGGGATTTCACCTCGGTGGCCACCACGGCGAAACCCTTGCCGGCCTCGCCGGCCCGGGCGGCCTCGATCGTCGCGTTCAGCGCCAGCAGGTTCGTCTGCCCGGCGATCGTGTTGATCATTTCGACCACCTCGCCGATGCGCTGGGCGGCGGAGGCGAGGCCGGCGACCACTGTCGAGGTGGCGACCGCCTGCTCGACGGCCCGCCCCGTGACCTGCAGCGCGCGGTTCACCTGCGCGCTGATCTCGCCGACCGAGGCGGCAAGCTCCTCGGACCCGGCGGCGACACTCTGGGTGTTGCCTGAGGCCTGGGCGGCCGCGCTTGCCGCGCTCACCGCCTGCTGCGACGCATGAGAGATCGAGCCGCTGATGACGTCGAGGTCGCGGTCGACGCCCCGGTGGATTTCGGCCCGCCGCAGCCGCTCGGCCACGGCCTCGGTGATGTCGGTGGCGAACTTCACCACTTTCACGAGGCGGCCCGCGGCGTCGCGGACCGGGTTGTAGGTGGCCTGGATCCAGGCCTCGCGGCCGCCTTTGCCGATGCGCTTGTACTCCGCCTGCTGATACTCGCCGCTCCGGAGCCGGTCCCAGAAGGCCCGGTAGGCCGCGGTATCGCGGTCTGCCGCATCGACGAACATCGCATGGTGCTTGCCCTTCACCTCGTCGAGGCTGTAGCCGACCACCGCGAGGAAGTTCTCATTGGCGGTGATGATCGTCCCGTCGAGGTTGAATTCGATGATCCCTTGCGAGCGGTCGAGGGCATTCAGCTTGCTCTCGAAATCGGCGTTGCGCAATTTCTGCGCTGTGATGTCCGTGGCACATTTGAAGACGCCGTAGGGTTTGCCGTTGCGCCCGATGAGTGGGGTATAGCTCCCCTGAATCCAGACTTCGCGGCCGCCCTTGCCGATGCGCTTGTACTCAGATGTCTGATGTACACCGCTGCGCAGAGCGTCCCAGAACGCCTTGTAGGCTGCGCTCTCGCGCTCGACCGGGTCGACGAAGATGGAGTGATGCCGCCCCTTGATGTCGTCCAGTCGGTAGCCGAGGATCGACAGGAAGTTGGCGTTGGCGGTGACGACCTTTCCGTCGAGATCGAATTCGATCAGTGCGTGGGAGCTGTCGAGCGCATTCAATTTCGCGTGATGGCTGGGGCGGAGAGACAGCATCTTAACCTGCTTTTAATACCGGCGTTTCTATGCCAATTCTTTCATAAACTAATAAAATATCAGTAAACTTTCTTTAAGTGTAGATTTTTTGAGAAAGATCGGGCGCCGCATTTTCTACTTTAAGTTGATTCGTCTCATATTTTCGTAGTGCTGCCGGCCTGCCATCTGCTGCTGGTCATGTATTTCCCGATCGCTCGCGGTGGATAGAGATAAATTTCGATAACTATCCCCGGGAATTCGACGAGATCACCGCGGTCTGCAGTGGCCAGATCCAGTCATTGAGAAGCGCTGGCCCAGGACACGACGATGCCGGCCGGTCGCGAGAGTGCGACTACGCGGCCGCCGGTCGCGCTGTGGCGCGAGGTGTCCATTCAACTGCCGCCCGCGGAGCGTTGATATCCTTCCGCGTGTCACCGAGGCGGGTCGAAAGCGGCCTTGCCTGATGCGGTCGCGGGGCTCGCATCATCAAGAGGCGGGAGCGGCCCTCGCGAAGCGCCACGGGATCGCGGTCCGCTGCTTCTGGCTGATGGCCGGGCTGTTGGCCACCAGGCACGCCGGCCTCTCGGCGATCAGCGCCTCGGTCGCCCAGGTGTGCGTACGGAGGGGCTCGACGAGATCGGCGCCCAGCCTTCGCGAGCGGATACGATTCGGTAGCGAGCTCGGCCGGCACCGCATCGACGGCGGTGTCGATGTCCTGGCCGCTGACAACGGCGGCCTAGCGCAGCTCGGAGATGGTCGAGTTGTTCGCCATGCTGCCTGCCATGTCCGTCGGGCCGGTCATTCGGTCAGCAAGCGCAGGGCTAAGTGGTGGTGCCGCAAGAGGGATTCGAACCCCCGACCCCCTCATTACGAATGAGGTGCTCTACCAGCTGAGCTATTGCGGCCCTGGTCCCGAGGAACCGTGACCGACGCACGCAGTGTGCGGCGCCGGACGTGGCAGGCTCATAGCGGCACGGCCTGCGTTAGGCAAGGCCACCGCCGACTATCGAGCACTTCAGAGGTCTCGATGCGACGCCAGTTCGTCTTCCAGGAAGGCCGCCACCGCCGCCCGGTCAATGCCCGGGGCGATGAAGCTCTGGCCGATCCCGCGGGCCAGGATAAAGGTCAGCGCGCCGTCGCGGACTTTCTTGTCCTGCGTCATCGCGTCGAGAATCGACTCGACGGTGCCGCATCCGCCCGGGACCGCCTGCAGACGGGTCGGCAGCCCGGCGAGGGCGAGATGGTTGGCGACGCGGCCGGCATCCTGCCCGCCGCAGAGCCCGAGCCGGGCCGAGAAGCGGAAGGCGAGCGCCATCCCGATCGCCACGCCCTCGCCATGCACCAGCCGGGCGGAATCGTAGCCCGTCAGGCGCTCCAGGGCGTGGCCGAAGGTGTGGCCGAGATTGAGCAGCGCCCGCTCCCCGTCCTCCCGCTCGTCCCGGGTGACCACCGCGGCCTTGGCCCGGCAGCAGGAGGCGACCGCCTGCTCGCGCTCCGGGCCGCCGGAGAAGATCCCGCGCCAGTTCGCCTCGCACCAGTCGAAGAAGCCCGGATCGGCGATCAGCCCGTACTTGGCGACCTCGGCATAGCCGGCGCGCATCTCGCGCTCGGAGAGGGTGTCGAGGGCGGCCGTATCGGCCAGGACGAGACGCGGCTGGTGGAAGGCGCCGATCAGGTTCTTGCCCAGCGGCGCATTGATGCCGGTCTTGCCGCCCACCGAGGAATCGACCTGGGCAAGGAGGCTCGTCGGCACCTGCACGAAGCGCACGCCCCGCCGCAGGGTGGCGGCCGCGAAGCCGGCGAGGTCACCGACCACGCCGCCGCCCAGGGCCACGACAAGGTCGCCGCGCTCGACCTTGAGGGCGAGCAGACCGTCGCAGACTTCCGCAAAGCCCGCATAGGACTTCGACGCTTCGCCCGGTGCCACCGTCACCACGCCCGCCTGAAGGCCGGCGCGCTCCAGGCTGGTGCGAAGCCGCGCGGCATAGAGGGCGCCGACGGTGGCGTCCGTCACGATGGCGGCGCGGCGTCCCCCGAGCGCGGCCACGGCGGCGCCGGCCGTGTCGATCAGCCCGCGGCCGATCAGGATGTCGTAGGCGCGGCCGGCGTCGAGGGGCACGTGGACGGTCAGGAGGTCCTGACGGGGCGTCGGCTCGGTCATGGGGCGGTTCGCTCGGGTCTCACTGGGCGGCAACGGGGACGGAGCCTTCGCCGCTGAGATGGGCGTCCAGCGCTTCCAGCACGTCCTGGACGACCCGGTCGTGCGACACCTCCCGGGAGATGACCATCACGTCGGCGGCGGCGTAGACCGGGTGGCGCACGGCCATCAGGTCCCGCATCGTCGCCTCCGGGTCCTCGGTCTGCAGCAGCGGACGGTTGCCGCGCTTGCGCACGCGCCGCATCAGCACGTCCAGATCGGCCTTCAGCCACACCGAGACCGCGGATTCGGCGATGCGGGCGCGCGTCGCCTCGCGGAGGTAGGCGCCGCCGCCGGTCGCCAGGACCAGCGGGCCGGCCCGGAGAAGCCGCGAGATCACCCGCTCCTCGCCGTCGCGGAAGCTCGGCTCGCCATAGATGGCGAAGATGTCGGGGATCGTCAGGCCGGCCGCCGCTTCGATCTCGATGTCGGCATCCTTGAAGATCAGCCCGAGGCGACTCGCCAAGCGCCGGCCGACGGTGCTCTTGCCCGCCCCCATGAGGCCGACGAGCACGATCGAGCGCAGGCCGAGCGCGCGGCGCAGACGCGCCTCGATCGGTTCACCCGCCGCCTCCTCGCTTATGGCCTCCTGCATCGACTCCTGCATCGCATCCGTGTGGCGTCCCCGCCTCCTCACCGGCCCCCGAGCGGCTGTCGCCGGGCTGCCTCCATCCTGCGGCAGGCTCTTAGCGCGATTCAAGCGGGCTGCGAAACGCATCGCTGTGTCGTTGTGGGCCTTGTCAGCGCCGCGTTCGCGTGGTCGAACCCGAGCACCCGCGGCGGCTCGGAGACAGCCCTCGCCCGTCCCCCTTCCCGCCGCCAGCGCCCGTCTGCCCGAGGTTCGACCGACGTGCCGACCCTATTCCGTTTCTTCGCCACCCTCGCGATCCTGGCGGGTCTGGTTTTCGCTGCGATGTTCGCCTTGGCGAATTTCGTCCAGCCGACGCCGCGGGAGATGACTGTTTCCATCCCCGCCTCGAAGCTCCAGCCCGGCAACCGTTGAGCGGGTCGGACGTCTCCGGCGATGCCGGCCGGGCGCTCTGCCCCGAGGCCGCCGACTATCTCGACATGCTGGCCGCCGAGCGCGGTGCCGGCCTCAACACCCTGACCGCCTACCGGCGCGATCTGGAGGATTATCTCGGTTACCTCGCCCGGTCGGGGACCGCGCTCGACGCCGTGGATTCCGGCACGCTCCGGGCCTTCCTGATCGATCTCGAGACCCGCGGCCTCAAGGCCTCCTCGGCAGCGCGGCGCCTGTCCTGCGTGCGCGGTTTCCACAAGTTCCTGTACGCCGAGGGGGGCGCCGAGAGCGATCCCAGCGTCGCGGTCTCCGGACCGCGCCGGGGACGGTCGCTGCCCAAGGTGCTCTCCATCGCGGAGGTCGACCGGTTGCTCGCCACCGCGCAGGCGGCCGCCGCCGCCGAGCAGCCGCCGGGGCCGGCCCGCCGGGCACGCCGGATGGTGTGCCTGCTCGAGTTGCTCTACGCTACGGGCCTGCGCGTCTCGGAGCTGGTCGCGCTGCCGCGCGCGGCGGGCGTGAGCCGCGAGCGCTACCTCTTCATCAAGGGCAAGGGCGGCCGCGAGCGCTTGGTCCCCCTGACCGAGGCGGCCTGCGCCGCCATGTCGGCCCATCTTCCGGCGGTGCCGGAGGACTCCGCGTGGCTGTTCCCCGCCGACAGCGACAGCGGCTATCTCACCCGGCAGGCCTTCGCCCGCGACCTGAAGACGCTCGCTGCGGCGGCCGGCCTGCATCCGGACCGCGTCAGCCCCCACGTGCTCCGTCACGCCTTCGCCAGCCATCTCCTGCAGAACGGGGCCGACCTGCGCATCGTCCAAGAGCTGCTCGGTCATGCCGACATCTCGACAACGCAGATCTACACGCACGTGCTCGATGAACGCCTGAAGGCGATGGTCCGCGATCTGCATCCGTTGATGGATGGCTGAGGATCACCGCACAGAACGCGTGGCAATCCTGGTCGATCGCCCCAATTGTATAGGTTATGCGAAATGCCTAAGAGGGGCCTTTCGCCATACCGGTACGCGAGCCAGCCTTTACCAGAGAGAGTTTTCCTATGTCAGGCCCTTCGGCCTCGCAGATCGGCGCTGAGCTGGATCAGGCGGGGCACACGCGTGCCGATCAGCCTTCGCAGCAGGAGCGGCAGCGCCTCGACAATCAGCTGTGCTTCGCGGTCTACGCCGCCGCGCACGCCTTCGGTCGCGCCTACAGAAACCTTCTCGGGCGCTACGAGCTGACCTATCCGCAATACATCGTCCTGCTGGTGCTCTGGGAGCAGGACGGCCTTTCGGTGAAGGAGATCGGCAATCGTCTGTTCCTGGATTCAGGTACGCTGACGCCGCTTCTGAAGCGCCTCGAGGCCTCAGGCCGGGTTCGCCGTGCCCGCGACCGGGTCGACGAGCGTCAGGTCAGCATCTTCCTCACCCCGGCCGGCCTAGCCCTGCGCGACGAACTGGCCTGCATCCCCGACGAGGCGGGCGGCCTGACCGGCTTCGACATCCAGGGTCGCAAGGATCTCCTTCACGATCTCGTTACCCTCAGGTTGAGCCTTCAGGCAGGTCTCGCGTCCGACTAGGGACCGCACCCGGCCCGGGAGCGACCGCGCGGTCGCTCCCGGTTCTGGCTTGCGCGGATTCGCCTCTCAGGACTGCGTCTTGAGGTAGGCGATGACGTCGTTGATCTTCTTGTCGTCGGGATAGCCCTGGAAGATCATCTTGGTGCCCGGGACCTTCGCCTTCGGGTTCTTCAGCCACTCGTGCAGGTTGGCCTCGTCCCAGGTGATGCCCGAGTTCTTCAGGGCGGCGGAGTAGTTGTAACCCTCGTAGGTGCCCGCCTTGCGGCCGACGACACCCTTCAGGTCAGGGCCCACGCCGTTCTTCTGGAAATTGTGGCACGCCTTGCAGGGAGCGAACGCCTTCTCGCCGGCGGCCGCATCCCCGGCCTCCTGGGCCTGTGCCGCGAGCGGCATGACAACGGCAAGGACGGCGCCGAAAACGAGTGAACGCATGGATTTCCTCCTGTTGGCCACCGTTGCGGCAGCGATGCGGGCAGAGCTTGCCTGCCTGGAATAGCTCTAAATGAATCTGCCCGGCGGGCGCAACGGCCTAGTCTGGCAAAGCCGTCGCCCGTGTTCAGATCGGCGGCCGACCCGGCGCGCCGCCTGCCTCAACACGGTGCGGCCGGTTTGGCTCCCCGGATGGCTGGAAGCCCCGTCCGGCCGCCGGCGGCCGGTCGCGCGCTCACCGCGCCTGTCTCAGACGCCGTGGTAGGTCCGATACCAATCGACGAAGTGCCCGATGCCCGTCTTCAACGGCGTGGCGGGGCGGAATCCGGTCTCGTGCACGAGATCGTCGATGTCGGCGTAGGTCGCCGGAACATCGCCCGGCTGCATAGGCAGCAGGATCTTCTCCGCCTTGCGGCCCAGGGCCACCTCAAGGAGTGCAATCATCTCCAGAAGCGCCACCGGCTCGTTGTTGCCGATGTTGTAGATCCGGTAGGGGGCGGCGCTGGTCCCCGGATCCGGCTCGGCAGCGCTCCAGGCGGGGTTTGGCGTGGCCGGCCGTTCCGTCAGAGCCCGAATCCCCGCGACGATGTCGTCGATGTAGGTGAAGTCACGGAGCATTTGCCCTTCGTTGAACACCCGGATCGGCTCGCCCGCCAGGATGGCGCGGGTGAACAGATACAGGGCCATGTCCGGCCGACCCCAGGGGCCGTAGACGGTGAAGAACCGCAGGCCGGTGGTCGGCAGCCCGTAGAGATGGCTGTAGCTGTGCGCCATCAGCTCGTTCGCCTTCTTGGTCGCGGCGTAGAGGCTGAGCGGATGGTCGACGTTCTGATGCACCGAGAAGGGCATGGTCGTGCCGCCGCCGTAGACGGAACTCGATGAGGCGTAGAGCAGATGCTCCACACCCCCGTGGCGGCAGGCCTCCAGAATGTTCAGGAAGCCGACGAGGTTGCTCGCCGCATAGGCATGGGGATCGGTGAGCGAATGACGCACGCCCGCCTGGGCTGCGAGGTGGATCACCGTCCGGAAGTCGTGACGGCGGAACAGCGCGTCGAGGCCGTCCCGGTCCGCGAGGTCGAGCCGCGTGAAGCTGTGGCCCTCGAAGCCCGCGAGACGGGAAAGCCGGGCCTCCTTGAGCCGCACGTCGTAATAGGCGTTGACGCTGTCGAGTCCGACGACCTGGCGGCCGGACTCGAGGAGACGCAAAGCGAGCTGGTTCCCGATGAAGCCGGCGACGCCGGTGATCAAGACAGGGGGCTGTGACATCCGCGGACCGACGGGCGGACAAGCCCGCCGAACGCGCGCTGTAGCATGGGGCCGGAAGCCGACAAATCGGATCGCAGCGGGCGCCGGGAGCGGCGATCCGGGATGCCCCTGCACGGCTTGTCGCCCCGGCTCTGAGCCCTGTAGGTTCGCGGGTGCCGTGCAGACAAACCCGCGACCGCTCCCGGACAGCCTGACGCGCCTGCTCGCCGTGCCGGAGCAGCGGCCGGTCGGAGCGCGTCCCGAGCCTTCGCGCAGGGGCGGCGTGTCACGAACACCGGATCGGCGCTCGGCGCACGCGGCGCTGGAGACAGCGATCCTCCGCGGGTTCGTGTTCGCCGTTTCGGGGGGCGTCTGGCTCGTCGTCCTGGCACTCTCCCTCCGGCACTTCGCACGGTAGGCGCTCCCCGCCGTGCCGCTGCGCCGGCTGCTGTGGATAGCGGGATTTCGTCGGGCCTTCTGCTTCTTCTAACCGTACGCGAACCGCCGAGTTCGCTATTGAGGCACCAAGACGGGGGCGGCTCTGCTGCAAGGATTGAGCGATGTCTCTGACGGGGCGTTTCTGGTTCCGAAAGACCTGGACGGGGCGACTGGTGTTGCTGGTCGAGGAAGAGCGTCCCCGCTGGTTCGGCCGCGGCTCCGGTAAGCCGCGCTGGCGCAACGCCAAGCTCCTCGACTTCGCCGAGCCGGAACTGCGTCCGCTCATGGCCATGGAGAAGCAGCACCGCGCGGCCGGCGTCACCGGCCAAGTGCGGGCCCTCCGCCCGGTCCCGTCCGCACCGGACAGACGCGCCGCGAACGGCTGAGGACGGGCGCGGCTGGGCGGCCTGCGCTGCGGTTTGGTCCAAGGACCGGCGATCCCCACCTATCGCGGATCGCTCCGCCCTGGCGGACGCCTCCGAGCCGGTAAAAGCCATGCCGCGGTACTTCTTCCATACGCATATCGGCGCGGATGTCGTCTCCGACCCGACCGGGACCGAGCTGCGCGATCCGGACGCGGCGTGGGAGATGGCCCAGGAGACGATCCGCGCCGCCCTGCGCAATCCGCAGAATCAGGCCCGGCTGATGACCGCATGCCTCGTGGTCATGGACGATGACGGCGAGGTCGTGCTGGAATTCCCGTTCAGCGAGGCCGTCGTGCTTCCGCCGTCGGAGGATCCGACGCGTCACTGAGAGCGACGACGCGCGCGATCCGCGCCCTACATCGCGGCGCAGCCTACCGATACGGAGCTGCGCCCGAATGGATTCGCCCCCGAACGATCTCGATGCCCGCGCGCTCGGCCGAGCCGCATCCGCCAAGGGCTCGGCCGCGAAAGCCCGCGCCTGCGCGCAGGGGACGGAAGCGCCCGCGCTCCGGCTGTCCGGTCATGACGAAGCCCTGGCGGATGGCGCAGAATCCGTGACCGGCGGTCTCGCCAAGCACCCGGTCGACGGATCGGCCCGCTGATGGACGCCCGGACCGCACCGCATCCCGGCGCACATCATCCTACGCTCGACCGCAAGTCGGTCGGGGCCGTCGTCCTGGGCAATGCTCTCGAGTTCTACGATTTCACGGTCTACGCCTTCTTCGCCAAGCCGATCGGCGAGGCCTTCTTCCCGGCAAACGATCCGACCCACAGCCTGCTGGCGTCGCTGGCCCTGTTCGGCATCGGCTACGTCATGCGGCCCATCGGCGGCGTGCTGATCGGCGCCTTCGCGGACCGTGCCGGCCGCAAGCCCGCGATGCTGATCACCATCGCGCTGATGGCGGTCGGCATGCTGATGCTGGCCGCCTGCCCCGCCTACGCGACGATCGGCGGCTGGGCGCAGGTGATCGTCATCGCCGGACGGCTCGTGCAGGGGCTCGCCCTCGGCGGCGAGGTCGGCCCGTCCACTGCCTTCCTGCTGGAGGCGGCGCCGCCGGAGAAGCGCGGCTTCGTGACGAGTTGGCAGATCGCCAGCCAGGGCTGTGCGGCCCTGTTCGCCGGGATTTTCGCGACCGCCCTGGCGCTCGTCCTCGGCGACCAGGCCATGGCGCAATGGGGCTGGCGGCTGATGTTCGCCCTCGGCCTGTGCGTGGTGCCGGTCGGCCTCGTCATCCGCAGTCATCTGCCGGAGACGGCCGGCGCCGAGGAGGATCCGGACGCGGCCGCCTCGACCCTGGCGGTGGTCGGCCGGTTGCTGCGGGAGCATGGCCGGCTGCTGGGCCTGACCTTCCTGGTCATCGCCGCCTCCACCGTGTCGAACGCGGTCGGCACCAACATGCCGGTCTTCGCCGGCGCGACGCTCGGCTTGAGCGAGACGGCCGCCACGGCGGTGCCGATCGCGCTCGGGCTCGCCTCCGTGATCTTTCCGCTGCTCGGCGGCTGGCTCGCCGACCGGGTCGGCCGGCGGCCGGTGATGATCTGGCCGCGCGCGCTGATCCTGATCCTGGCGGTTCCGGCCTTCGCCTGGGTCGTGCAGGCGCCGAGCGCCGCCAGCGTCTACGCGGTCACCTTCCTGCTGTCAGCGCTGTCTTCCATCAACGCCGCCGCGGTGATCGTCGGCATTCCGGAGGCGCTGCCGCGGGCCGTCCGCAGCGCCGGGCTGTCGATCGTCTACGCGGTCTCGGTCTCGGTGTTCGGCGGCAGCACCAATTACGTGGTGAACTGGTTGATCGCCACGACCGGCGACCGGCTCGCGCCGGCCTACTATCTCGCCGCGTTCAGCCTCGTCGGGACCGTTGCCGCCTTCCTGCTGCCGGAGACGCGCGGGCGGGACCTCGACGCCGATGCGGAGGCCTGAACAGACCGGCCGCATGCGCCCTGAGCATCGCGGCGCCATGCCCATGCATGGGCCGCGGGGCCAGGTGCCGGTGTATGTGCGCTCGCGCACGGCTCTCGCGGCCCGAGAACCGGTCGCCGGTTTCGAGGCTAGGTCGGCACGCTCGTGGGGCCTAGACCGGCGCCATGCCGAAGCCTTCCGAGACGCGCCGCCCGCTGGTCCTCGCCGCGGTGATGGCGGCGATGTTCATGATCGCCATCGAGGCGACGATCGTCTCGACGGCGATGCCGCAGATCGCCGGACAGCTCGGCGACCTCCACCTCTACGCCTGGGTGTTCGCCTCCTTCCTGCTGACCCAGACGGCCACCACGGTGGTGTTCGGCAAGCTGTCGGACCTCTACGGGCGCCGGCCGGTGCTGCTGTTCGGCATCGCGGTGTTCCTCGCGGGCTCCCTGCTGTGCGGGCTCGCGTGGTCGATGCCCTCGCTGATCCTGTTCCGCCTCGTGCAGGGCGTCGGCGCGGGGGCGATCCAGCCGGTGAGCCTGACCGTCGTCGGGGACCTGTATTCGGCCCGCGAGCGCGGCCGGGTCCAAGGCTTCCTCGCCAGTGTCTGGGGGATCTCGTCGGTGGCCGGGCCGCTGGTCGGCGGCCTGATCATCGGCCATCTGAGCTGGCCGTGGATCTTCTGGATCAACCTGCCGATCGGCGTGATCGCGGCCGGCCTGTTCCTGCGCTTCCTCCACGAGGGCGTCGAGCGCCGCAGCCGCCAGATCGACGTGATCGGCGCGGCCCTGTTCACCGCGGCCATCGCGGCGCTGATGCTCGCGCTGACCGAGGCCGGTGAATCGGCCGAAGCGGCCCTGTGGCCGGCGCTGGCCTTCGTGGTGGCCGCGATCCTGTTCGTCGTCCAGGAGCGGCGTGCCCCGGACCCGATGCTCGACATCCAGCTGTGGATGCAGCGCCCCATCGCGACGGCCAACACCGCGACGCTGCTCTCCGGCATGACGGTGATCGGGCTCACGGCGTTCCTGCCGATGTACGTTCAGGGCGTGCTGCGGCAATCGCCCCTGATCGCCGGCCTGACGCTGACCCTGATGGTGCTCGGCTGGCCGATCGGCGCCACCACGGCGGCGCGCAGCTTCGTGCGGTTCGGCCTGCGCCCGATCCTGCTGGTCGGCGCGACCCTCCTGCCCCTCGGCGCGATCGCCTTCGTGGCGCTCGGGCCGGATACATCCCCCGTGGTGGCGGCCTGCGGCTCCGTGGTGATGGGGCTCGGCATGGGCTTCCTGTCCACCGCCGCCATCGTGATCATCCAGGACAGCGTCGCCTGGGCGCAGCGCGGGGCGGCGACGGCCTCGAACATCTTCTCGCGCAATCTCGGCTCGACCCTCGGCGCCACCGTGCTGGGCGCCGTGCTGAACTACCGGCTGGCGCACCCGTCGAGCGGCCCGGCGGTGAATTCCGACCAGCTCCGCCGCCTGCTCGACGATCCCGGCAGCCTCGGCGCCGGCGGCGAAGCCATCCGGCACGGGCTGCAGCACGCGCTGCACGGCACGTTCTGGACGGTTTTCGTCGTGGCGGTGCTGACGCTGCTCCTGTCGCTCCTCGTTCCGCGGGTGGCGATCTCGGACCGTCCGCGCGAACTCGCCGTGGAGTAGCGGCGCAGCGCTCCGGCCGAACGACCGCATCTCCACAGCGGACCTTTGACTGTCCTGCCGGAGCCCCCTAGCGTCCGGCCATGCCCCTCGTGCCGCCCCCGCGCCCCGCAGCCCAGCCCGCGGCGGATATCCCGCCGACCCGGGTGCTCAATGCCAACCAGCCCGAATGGTCGGTGGGAGAACTGGCCGGTGCCCTGAAACGCACGCTGGAGGACGCCTTCGGCCATGTCCGCCTGCGCGGCGAGATCTCGGGCTATCGCGGCCAGCACGGCTCGGGCCACGCCTATTTCTCCCTGAAGGACGGGCAGGCGCGGATCGACGCGGTGGTCTGGAAGGGTGTGTTCGGCCGTCTGCGCCAGCGCCCCCAGGAGGGGCTGGAGGTCGTCGCCACCGGTCGCATCACCACCTTTCCCGGGAAGTCTTCCTATCAGATCGTCATCGAGAACCTGGAGCCGGCGGGTCTCGGGGCCTGGATGGCTCTTTTGGAGGAGCGCAAGAAGCTGCTCGCCGCCGAGGGGCTGTTCGCCCCCGAGCACAAGCGGCCCATCCCCTACCTGCCGCGGGTCGTCGGCGTCGTCACTTCGCCGACCGGCGCGGTGATCCGCGACATCCTCCACAGGCTGGAGGACCGGTTCCCGCGGCCCGTCCTGGTCTGGCCGGTGCGGGTCCAGGGCGACGGCGCGGCCGAGGAGGTCGCGGCCGCGATCCGCGGCTTCAACGCACTTCCGGCGGGCGGCGCGATCCCGCGCCCGGACGTGCTGATCGTCGCCCGCGGCGGCGGCTCCATCGAGGATCTCTGGGCCTTCAACGAGGAATGCGTCGTCCGCGCCGCCTTCGAGAGCGCGATCCCGCTGATCTCGGCGGTCGGGCACGAGACCGACACCACGCTGATCGACTACGTGTCCGACCGCCGGGCGCCGACCCCGACGGGCGCCGCCGAGATGGCGGTGCCGGTCCGCGCCGACCTGATCGCCACGGTGGCGGACCTCTCCGCCCGTGGCAGAGGGGCGGTCGGGCGCCGGATCGACCGCGACCGGTCGGATCTGCGCGCCCTCGGACGCGCTCTGCCCAGCGCCGACGCCCTGCTGGCGGCCAAGCGCCAGCGGCTCGACCTCGCCGATGCGCGCCTCGCCCCGGCCCTCGCGGCGGGCGCCAGCCGCCATCGCGCGCGGCTCCAGCTCCTCCTCGACCGGATGGCCCGGCGCTCGCCCGACGTGGTCCTCGCCAACGCCCGCGCGCGGCTGGCGCGGATCGACCACCGGCCGCTCAATGCCCTGCGCAACGACGTCCAGCGCAAGGGCGAAGCCCTGATCCAGCTCGGGCGGCGCCTCGTCGTCGCGCGGGAGGCCGGCCTGGAACGGGCCCGGGCGCTGCAGGCGCGCCACACCGACCGCCTGCACGCGCTGTCGGAGCGCCTCGCCCAGGCCGGGGCGCGCAGCATCGAGCGCCGCCGCGACCGTCTGGACGGGTTGGCGGGCCTGCTCGGTTCGCTCAGCTACCGCGCCGTGCTCGACCGCGGCTACGTGCTGGTGCGCGATGCCGCGGGGCTGCCGATGCGCCGGGCCGCGGATGCGGCGGCGGCCACCCGCCTCAGTCTGCAATTCGCCGACGGGACCGTGACGGCCGTGCCCGACGGGACGGCCGATCCGTCTGGGACGTCCGATCCATCCCCGTCGGCGAAGCCCGCGCGTCGCGGCGGCGCGGCCTCGCCGGCAACGTCGGGCAGGCGGACCGGTACGCGCCCTGCCCCGACGCGGCAGGGCTCGCTGTTCGACGCCTGAGACCACGGCCGGAGCGGGTGCGGGACTGGGCCGCGTTCCGGCTCGCGTCTCAGCCGGGCTCCGGACCGACCCGATAGTGATAGCGGTACAGTTCGCGCTCGAAGCCGAGGGCGCGGTAGAGCGCCCGCGCCGGCGTGTTCGCCGCGACGACCTGCAGGCAGGCCGCCCGGGCGCCCTCCGCCCTCCCCCAGCGCAGCAGCGCGGCCACGGCGCGCCGGGCATGGCCGCGGCCGCGCAGGGGTTCGGGGGTGGCCACCGCCTCGATCACCAGACAACCACCGTCGAGCACCCCGAAGGCGATCGCGCCGATCCCGCCCTCGGCCACGGCCGCCGCGAAGGCCCGCGGCAGGGACAGGGCGGCGACGGTGTCGCGGAAGACTTGCGCGGCTGCGGCGTCCGCATGGTTCACGGCATCGCGCACCGCCAGCCAGTCCTCACCGGGGACGGCGGCGACCGTCGCTGCCGGCTCAGGCACCGCCGGCAGGTCATCGAGCGCGCGGAGCAGCGTGCAGGTCTCGTCCACGACGGCGAAGTCCGCGTGGGACAGGAGCGGCTCCATCTGCGGGGCGATCGCCGGAATCCGGAAGATCGCGCGCCGCCCCAGACGCTCGTAGATGGCGCGCGCGGCCTCGATGGCCGGTCCGGGCGCGCCGCTCCCCCGCATGGGGGTCACGGAATTCTGCCGCTTCGAACGCCCGCCCGCGGCGCGCAGCAGGTAGCCGTGGATCAGGAGTTCGCGCGGGCTCGGCCAGGCGTTGAGGCAGGCTTCTTCCACGCGCCAAGCCTGTTCAAGATCCGTCACCACGGTCTCCTCCGTATGCCCTGATCGCACGCCGTCCCGGCTTGACCGTTCGGTCCGGGGCAAAACGTCGGCCATGCGGCGTCGCGTACGCTTGAAGCACTCTGGCACCGCGCGATGTCTCCGCAATGTCCGAACCTGAAGTCCTGTTCTGCCTTCACTTCCTGGGGGGCAGCGCCCGAAGCTGGGAGCCTTTGGCGCGTGCCCTCGCGGGGACGCCGCTGACATGTGTGCCGGTCGACTTGCCGGGCTTCGGCGATGCCGCCGGCACGCCGGGCTATTCCGTCGCCGCGATGGCCGATCACGTGGCCGAATCCATCCGCGCGCGGGCTCCGGCCCGGTTCGGGATCGCCGGTCACAGCATGGGGGCCAAGGTCGCCTTGGCCTTGGCGCGCCGGGCCGAGGATGGCGAAGCGGGTCTGACCGGCCTCACCGATCTCATCCTGGTCTCCGGCTCGCCGCCGAGCCCGGAGCCGATCCCGGAGGACCGGCGCGCCGAGATGCTCGCCTGGATCGACGCGGATCCCGAGACGCGGCGGCGCGAGGCCCAGGCCTTCGTACGCGCGAATGTCGGCGACCGGCTGGACCCTGAGACCGAGGAACGGGCGGTAGCCGACGTCCTGCGGGCCGCGCCGGCCGCCTGGAAGGCTTGGCTCGAGGCGGGCGCCAACGAGGATTGGTGCCGCCGCGTCGGCGTCCTGCGCACCCCGGCGCTGATTCTGGCCGGATCCGAGGACGCCGACCTCGGACCCGACGCGCAGCAGGCCCTGACGGCGCCCCACCTCGCACATCATCGCCTCGTGACGGTCGACGGCGTCGGCCATCTCCTGCCGCTGGAGCGGCCGGCCGCCCTGGCCGACGGGCTGCGCGCCCATTTCGACGACCGGCCCCGCCGACCGGTTGAGGCGGCCCCGACGGTGGCGCCGGACTACGCGGCGCTGATCGCCTCCGAGCGGGTCAACGGCCGCCTGCGCCAGGCGCTCGCGGAGCGCGCCGCGCCGGACGACCCCGCCTATCGACCGGCGGCCCTCGACCCTGTGGAACTCGCGATCCTGCGGGCCGCCCTCGCCCGGGTGATGCCGGTGCCGCATCTCGATCTCGCGGCCCGCCTCGATCGGCGGCTGGCGTCCGGCGCCGGCGACGGCTGGCGCTTCTCGGCCCTACCGCCGGACGCGGACGCCTACCGCGCCGCCCTGCGCACCCTGGATGCCGCCGCCCGGGCCGCGCAGGGCCGCCCGTTCACAACCCTCGACGCGCCACGGCAGGACGCGCTGCTCACCCTCTGCCAGCGTGGGGACCTGACGGTCCCGGACGCCCTCGGAGGCCGGCTCGACGCCGACCGGATGCGGTTCTGGTTCGAGGATCTCCGCGCCGACGCGGTGCGGCTCTGGCTCGGCCACCCGGCGGCGCTGGCGCGGATCGGCTTCTCGGGCATCGGTGCCGGCGGCGACCGGCCGGGAGAAATCGCCGACGGCCTGCCGGGCTTCCACGCGGTCGGGCTCGACGCGCCGGAACCCTGGGAGCCCCAAACGCTGCAGACGGAGGCAGGACGATGAATCTCGCGGGCATGCGGACCTACCGCGCGGACGACGTCGTCGATGCGGTCGTGGTGGGGACTGGCGCGGGCGGCGCGCCGCTCCTCGCGCGCCTCGCCGCCGCGGGCCTCAGGGTCGTGGCTCTGGAGGCCGGACCGAACTTCACGCCGGAGCGCTTCGCCTTCGACGAGACGCTGGCGGACGAGATCTACTGGACCGATGAGCGGCTGAGCGGCGGCGCGACCCCGGAGGCCTTCGGGGCGAACAACAGCGGCACGGGTGTCGGCGGCTCGACGCTGCACTGGGGTGCCTTCGTGCCCCGGGCCGACACCCGCGACCTCCGGCTCCATACGGAGACCGGCGAAGGCGTCGACTGGCCGCTGACCTACGAGGACCTGCTTCCGTTCTACGAGCGGGTGGAGCGGTTTCTCGGCGTGTCGGGCGCGCCGAGCTATCCGTGGGATGCCGGCCGGCGCTATCCCCTGCCCCCGGTCCCGCGGAATGGCCCGGCCGAGATCATGGCGCGGGCCTGCGAGGCCCGCGGCATCCGGTGGGCGGACGCGCCCGCCGCCGTGGTCTCCCAGGATTTCCAGTCCGAGGACGGACCCCGCCGCAACGCCTGCATCAATTGCGGTTTCTGCCACCAGGGTTGCCGCACGGGCGCCAAGGCGAGCATGGACGTGACCTACCTGCCGTACGCGGTGGCCCGCGGTGCCGAGATCCGGGCCGAGGCCTTCGTCCACGGCCTGGAGCGCGCTGCCGACGGCCGGGTCACCGGCGTGGTCTACCGCCAGGACGGCGAGGATCGCCGGCAGCGGTGCGGCGCCGTTTTCCTCTGTGCCGGGGCCGTCGAGACTCCGCGCCTGCTGCTCAATCTCGGGCTCGCCAATTCCAGCGGCCAGATCGGGCGCAACTACATGGGGCACGTGGCGACCCAGGTCTGGGGCACCTTCGACAACGAGGTCCGGATGAACCGGGGGTATCCGTCCTCGCTGATCACCGAGGATTTCATCCGCGCCGGCGCCGACTTCGCCGGCGGTTACCTCATCCAGAGCCTCGGCGTGGTGCCGGTGACCTTCGGCAATGCGGTAGCGCGGGGGCGCGGCCTGTGGGGGAAGCCGCTCCTCGACTACCTCGACCGCTACAACCGCCTCGCCGGCATCGGCATCAACGGCGAGACGCTGCCCTGCGACGCCAACGTGCTGACCCTCGCCGACGAGACCGACGCGCACGGGATGCGCAAGGCCCATATCAGCTTCGGCTACGGCACCAACGAGGACCGCCTCAACGCGCATGCCACGAAGGTCATGCGCGGGCTCTGGGAGGAGGCGGGGGCCGAGGACATCTGGGTGCTGGAGCGCGTCGCCCACACGCTCGGGACCTGCCGGATGGGCCGCGACGGGTCGAGCGCCGTCGTCGATCCGCACGGCCGCAGCTTCGACATCGACAACCTGTGGATCTGCGACGGCTCGACCTTCCCGAGTTCGCTCGCGGCGAACCCGGCGCTGACCATCATGGCGCTCAGCCTGCGCAGTGCGGAGGCGTTCCTGGCCGGTCGGGCCTGAGGATGCCTCAGCCCGAAGCGGCGCGCAGGTCCGCGAGCCCGTGCCGCTGCCGGCCCTCCCCGTCGAAATTCGACGGGTCCAGCCATGCGGCGAAGCCGGCGCGGACCCGCGGCCACTCCGCGGCGGTGATCGAGAACCACGCCGTGTCGCGGGAGCGGCCCTTCACCACGACGGCGTTGCGGAAGATGCCCTCGAAGGTGAAGCCCAGCCGCAATGCCGCCGCCCGGGACGGGGCGTTGAGGCTGTCGCACTTCCACTCGTAGCGCCGGTAGCCGAGTTCGTCGAAGGCCCGGGCCATCATCAGCGCCATCGCCTCCGTGGCGGCGGGCGAGCGCTGCAGACGCGGCCCGAAATGGAGATGGCCGACCTCGATCACGCCGTTGCCCGGATCGATCCGGAGATACGAGGCGATCCCGAGCGCGTCGCCGCGCGCGGGATCGAGGATCGCGTAGAACAGCGGATCCTCGCTTGTCTGCTGGGTTTCCAGCCGCGCCCGGTAGGCCGCCGCGCTCTTTGGCATCTCGTCGCCGAGGTAGGTCCAGCCGCGCGTGTCGGGGGCAGCGCTGTAGGTCTCGAACAGGGCCTCGCCATGGGCGGCGGCGTCGAGCGGGACGAGCCGGCAGGTGCGGCCCTCCATCGGCGTCCGCGGCGGGCGCGGACGCGGGCTCCAGTCCGGCAGCGCCGGGCCGATGGGTTGGCCGAAGGCGTTGAGGCGCGCGCTCACAGTCCGCTCCGCTCGGCGACCAGCCCGGCGAGACCCGCCTCGCCCTCGGCGCGCAACCCCGCGATGACCCCGTGTCGGTCGGCCTCGGGCCTGTTCTGGCTCATCTTCCACTTCCCCTCGATCCGCGTGATCGGAATCTCGATGCCGATGATTCCCCGGACCTGGGCGGCCACGAAGGGCTCCGGCGCGTCGGCCACCGCCCACGGCTCGGCCCGCGGCAACTCGCGCAGGGCGGTGAGGTCGGCGATCTGGCGCCCGAGCCACTCCACATCCTCGATCACCTGCGGCCGGCCCCAGGCATGGACGGTGGCGTAGTTCCAGGTCGGGACGACGCGGCCGTGCTCGCGCTTGCTCGCGTACCAGCTCGGGGTGACGTAGCCCTGCGGCCCCTGGAACACGATCAGGCATTCCTCCACCGCGGCGAGATCCAGGCCCTGCGGGTTGGCGCGGGCGATATGCGCCCGCAGCACGCCGTGCGGCCCGGCCTCATCCAGCAGGAACGGGATCGGGTTCGCCGTCAGGCCGCCCGAGCCGGCCGTGATCAGCAGGCCGAGGGGATAGGCGCGGATCAGCGCGTGCTGAGCGGCGCGCGAATCGTCCCGGAAGTGAGGCGGCTGGTACATGGGTCCGTCCTGCGGCGGTGATGCCCACGCGTGCTTGACCGTTCGGCGGTCCAGGCGAAAGGTCCAATTCTCGAACTGCGACTGGACCAGTTTGCGCCATGTCCCGAAGCCCCCTGCCGCTGACGCTGGCCTTGGATGCCGCTGCCTCGACGCCGCTGCACGCGCAGCTCCGGGAGGCCCTGCGCGCCGCGATCCTCGACCGCCGCCTGCCGCGCGGGGCCCGGCTTCCGGCCTCGCGGGTCCTGGCGGCCGATCTCGGCTGCGCGCGCGGAACCGTGGTCCTGGCGCTGGAGCAGCTGACCGCCGAGGGCTACCTGACGGCGCGGCCGGGCTCGGCGACCCGCGTCGCCGCGACCCTTCCCGACGACGCGCTCCCCGCGCCAGGCCCGATCCGGCGACCGGGCGTCGAGCCGACCCCGAACCTGTCGCGCCGGGGCGCCCGCCTCGTCTCCGCTCCGGCACGGAGCTACATGGCGGGGCCGGGCGTGCCCGACGCCTTCGCCCTCGGCCGGCCTGCGCAGGACGCCTTCCCGTTCGAGGTTTGGGCTCGCCTGCTCCAGGCCGAGTGGCGCCACGGTCCGACGGAGAAGCCCGACCCGCGCGGATCGCCGGCCCTGCGCGGCGCCATCGCCGCCTATCTGGCACAGGCCCGCGGCGTCGCCTGCGAGCCCGAGGACGTCATCGTCACGGCGGGCATCCGCCAGAGCCTGCGCCTGCTCGCCGAGCTGCTGCTCGATCCCGGCGAGACCGCCCTGGTCGAGGAGCCGGGTTTCCCCGGCATCGCGCAGGCCCTCGCCAGCGCCGGCCTGCGCCCGGTGCCCGTCCCGGTCGGTCCCGGCGGCCTGTCGGTGGCCCTGGCCGCCGCGCCGGCGGCGGAGGCGCGGCTCGCGGTGGTGACGCCGGCCCACCATTACCCCCTCGGGTACGCCATGAGCCTGGAGAACCGCCTCGACCTCCTGGCCTGGGCCGAGGCGGTCTCGGGCTGGATCGTCGAGGACGACTACGACGGAGCCTATCGCTATGCCGGGCGTCCGCTGGCGCCCCTGCGCGCCCTCGATCGCGGTGGACGGGTGATCTATGTCGGCAGCTTCTCCAAGCTGCTGCTCCCCGCACTGGGCTTGAGCTATCTCGTGCTGCCGCGCGGGCTCGTGGCGCCGGTGAATCAGGCCCTCGCGGAGACGGGGCCCGCCCCGCCCGGGATCGGTCAGTGGGCGCTGGCCCGGTTCATCGAGGACGGACACCTCGCCGGCCATCTCCGCCGGACGCGACGCCTCTACGCCCTGCGCCAGGAGGCGCTGATCGAGGCCGCGCGCCGCCATGCCGGGGATGTCGCCGCAATCGCCCCCATGGAGGGCGGGATGCACGTCATCGCCCGGCCGGGGCCAGCCTGGGGCGCAGCCCTCACCGACGTGGCCGCCGCAGCCGCGCTCGGCCGGGCGGGAATTTCCGCGGTCGCGCTCTCGGCCTATCATGCCGGGCCGGCGGAGCCGGGCTTGCTGCTCGGCTATGCCGCTGTGCCGGAGCGGGCGATCGACCCGGCCGTGCTGCGCCTGGCGGAGACCCTGCGCGCCGTCCCGATCACTCCGGTCGCGGTGTCAGCGTGACGACGGTGCGCCCCTGGGCGGCCCGCACGTCCAGGCTCCGCAGGGCCTTCATCCGGACGGTCGCGCCGCGGTCCGGTGCGACGCGCACGATGCGTTCCCCGTCGATGCGCAGGCTGAAGGCGGTCTCCCCCGTGACCCGCAGCAGCCTTACGCCCCGGAAGGGCGCGAGGGTCACAGGCGTCCAGCCGGCCTGAGCCGTGATCCGGACCGGCGCGGGACGCCCCGTCCGCCTGCCCTGCGCGAGCCACGCGAGCGCGCCGATGGTGAAGAGCGCCAACACGACCCGGCGGGGCCGCGGCACGCGGCGGGGCCGCCGGGCCGGTACGGCCGAGCGCGGCGGTCGATGCAATGGAGGCGCTGGGTGAAGCAGGGCTTCCGGGGCGGACGGCGCCGTCGCGCGCGCCGGTCAGTCCAATTCCGGTGACGGCACCAGCAGGACGCGGACCGCGGGGACGGGCCCGTCATCCGGGCCAGAACGCGGCGGCTCCTGGGCGGCGCCGCAGAAGGGGCAGAACTGGACGGCGATGTAGTGGCCGCGCCCGCAGGTGGTGCAATGGCGGTCCGGCGACAGAGGGGCTGCGGTCACGGTCGGAGTGCCGTCAGTGCACGATCGCGCCCGTTTCCATGAACCGGGCCAGGCGCACGATCAGCGGGGCGACCATCACCCGGTCGAGCTGCGGCAGCAATCCGGTTCGGGCATGGGCGACATTGGCTTCAGCCTGCTCCCGGGCCAGACGATGCCAGCGCGCCCGGTCGCCCCGACACGTCGCCCAGGCCCGCTCGATCGACCGGAACACGAGCGGCAGGCGCTCGGCCGGGTCGGCCGCGAAATCGTACTGGTGGTCGATCAGGCCGCCGAAGGTCTGGAAGCCGAGTTCGGACAGCCGCTCGACGGCGCGCGGCGCGCCCACCATCACGAAGGGCAGGCCCGTCGCCGCCGCCTTGATGGATTTCTCGGTGATGCGCTCGACACCCTGCTCGAAGAAGTCGGTCTCCGAGATGACGGTCAGGTCGCACTCCGCGTAGGCGCCGGTGTCGAGGGTCATGACCATGTCGGTGCCCTGATCGGCATCGATCCGCCGCGCCCGGCGCGGGATCCAGCTGCCGACATCGGCGAGCAGAGGGCCGAAAGCCGCCTCGATCTCAGGCGGAGCGTGGAAGACGTTGATGCCGCCCGCCTTCGGGTTGTCCTCGCCGATGCCGTGGAAGGAGATCAGCCCGTCCCTGTCCAGCCCGTTGAGCTGGAACCACCGGTAGAGCAGCACTCGGTGCCAGCGCAAAGCCGCGTTCTGGCAGAGGAAGCGGGCCGGGCCGGAGGCGCGGGCGAAGGGCGTGTAGCCGGTGCGATCGAGGGCATGCTGGGGGAAGAGCCGCGGACCCGCCTCGGCGTCCAGCCAGAGGGCAACCTGGAGCGGGAAGAACTCGAAGGTCCAGAACCGCAGTCCCTCGCCGTAGAGCCGCTCGTAATCGAGCCGCAGCAGCCGGTTCTGCGTGACCAGGATCACCCGATCGCGCGGGATGCCGAGCCCCGCGAGGTTGCGGTGAAGCGCCTCGAAGGTCGGCGCGTGCAGGCCCGGCCCCTCGTTGGAGAGATCGAGGAGGAGCGCGGCGCGCCCGGCGCGGAGGTTCTCGGCGTCTCCCGGTTCGAGGAGGTCGAGGCGGCCGTTCGCCTCCGGAAAGCCGAGGCGCACGAAATCGAGGACGGGGAGGCAGAGGACGTGATTCGCCGTGCCGGGCTGGGCCGTGACGGTGATCCGCTTGCCCAGCCAGCCGAGGGCCGCCGTCAGGAAGTGCCCGGCCTCGCCCCGGGGAACGAGCAGGATCTCGGACGAGACTGGCTCGGAGAGGACTTGGCTCATCGTGATGCCCGCGCGGCCGGATCGGACGCGGTCCGCCACCGCGGGACCGCGCCGAGCCGGATAAAGCCTCGGCGCGGGGGCGTCGAGGTCAGGCCGGGACCGGCTCGGCGGCGCGCACGGGCGTCGGGCCGGCCCGGTAGGCCGCCGAGGCCTCCTCGGTCCGCCAGCAGGCGACGCGGTGGCCGGGGGCGATCTCGGCGACCGGCGGCATCTCCCGGCGGCAGCGCTCCTCGGCCAGGAAGCAGCGCGGCGCGAAGGGGCAGCCCGGCGGGCGGTTCGCGAGGTCGGGCGGGCTGCCCGGGATGGTCTCGAGCCGGGAGCCCTTGGCCAGCGCCCCTTCCGCCCGGCTGCGCAGAAGGCCGATCGTGTAGGGGTGGTGCGGGTCCAGGACCACCTGATGCGCGGTGCCGGTCTCGACGATCTTGCCCGCGTACATCACGGCAATCCGGTCGGCGACCTCCACGGCCGCGCCGAGATCGTGGGTGACGATGATGATCGACAGGCCGAGGTCGCGCTGGAGCTCGCGCAGGAGCAGCAGCACCTGGATCTGCACCGTGGCGTCCAGCGCCGTGGTCGGCTCGTCGGCGAGCAGCACCTGCGGCCGGCAGGCCAGCGCCAGCGCGATCATCGCTCTCTGGCGCATGCCGCCCGACATCTCGTGCGGGTAGTTGTCGAGCCGCCGCTCCGGGCTCGGGATCCGCACCCGCTCGAACAGGGCCAGCGCCCGCTTCCGGGCTTCGTCCTTGGAGATCGTTTCGTGGCGCAGGATCGCCTCGGTGATCTGCCGGCCCACGGTGTAGACCGGGTCGAAGGCGAGCAACGGCTCCTGGAAGATCATCGAGACGTCGCCGCCGCGGAAATCGGCGAGCTGACGCTTGGTGAGCGCCTGTACGTCCCTGCCGGCGGCCAGGATCCGGCCCTCGATGCGGCTGCGCCCTTCCGGGAACAGGCGCAGGATCGCGCGGAGCGTGACGCTCTTGCCGGAACCGGATTCGCCGATCAGCGCCATCGCCTGACCGCGCTCCACGGTGAGGTCGACGCCGTCGACCACCTGAACCTTGCCGAAGGCGACGCGCAGGTCCTTGAGGACGACTGCGGGTTCTGAGGAAGAGATCGGCGTGCTCATCGGCGTGCTCATCGGCGTGCTCATGGGCATGCTCATGCGGCGAGCGCGTCTGCGCGGGCCGCGGAATGGCCCGATCCGGGCTGACGGGCGAGGCAGGCGACACGGTGCAGGGGCCGGATCGCGTCGAGGGGCGGTTCCTTCTGGCTGCACACGCCCTCCGCCAGGGCGCAGCGTGGGTGGAAGCGGCAGCCCGGGGGCGGGTCGATCGGGTTCGGCGGGTCGCCGGCCAGCAGCGCGGCCTGGGTGCGGTTGTCGGGATCGAGCGACGGCATCGAGGCGAGCAGCGCCTCGGTGTAGGGATGCGCCGGTGCGTCGAGCACCGTGTCGGACGGCCCGATCTCCGCAACCCGGCCGAGATACATCACCATCACCCGGTCGGAGATGAAGCGCACGACGTTCAGGTCGTGGCTGATGAAGATGTAGGTCAGGCCGAATTCGGCCTTGAGGTCGAGGAGCAGGTTCAGGACCTGAGCCTCCACGGACTTGTCGAGCGCCGAGACCGCCTCGTCGAGCAGCACGAGCCGCGGCTCCAGGGCGAGGGAGCGGGCGATGTTGACCCGCTGGCGCTGGCCGCCGGAGATCTCGTGCGGGTAGCGCCCTGCGAAGCGCTTCGGCTCCAGGCCGACCCGGGCGAGCAGCGCGCGGGCGCGCTCCACCGCCTCCCGGCCGGGCACGCCGTTCACCTTCGGGCCGAAGGCGATCGACTGCTCCACGGTCATGCGCGGATTGAGCGAGGCGTAGCTGTCCTGGAAGACCATCTGGACCTGCCGGCGGTAGGATCGCCAGGGCATGGCGCGCTCGCCGACCGCCTGCCCGTCGTAGAGCAGGCTGCCGGAATCGCGCTCGATCAGACCCATCAGCAGCTTGGCGGTGGTCGACTTCCCGCAGCCGGATTCGCCGACGATGCCCAGCGTCTCGCCCTTGAGCACGTCGAAGTCGACGCCGTCGACGGCGCGGACCACCTGCTTCTTTCCGCCGGCCTTGCGGACCGGGAAGTGTTTGATGAGGCCCGAGACCGACAGGAGCGGCTGGGCGGGTCCGCCGCGGTCGCGGGCGAACGGGTCGGGTGCGTCCGGGATGACGCTCACTGGCGAATCTCCATGGCGGACCGGAGCCCGTCCGAGAACAGGTTGAAGGCGATCGAGACGATGAAGATGCAGACGCCCGGGAGGGCGGCCACGACCGGGTTGACGTAGATCGCGGTGCGCAGGGTGTTCAGCATCAGGCCCCATTCGGGCTCGGGCGGGCGCACGCCGAGGCCGAGGAACGACAGGCCGGAGGCCAGGATCATCGAGACCGAGATCAGGCTGGTCGCGTAGACGAAGATCGGCCCGACGACGTTGCCCAGCACCTGCACGCGCATGATCGTCAGGGCCGAGGCGCCCGACAGTTTGGCGGCGTCGATGTAATCGCGCTTGCGGATGCCCGTGGTGACGCTCTCCGCCACCCGGGCGATCTGGGGCACGAAAACGCAGGTCAGCGAGACGATCGAGTTGAAGATGCCGGCGCCGAGCGCCCCGGACAGCGCGATCGCGAGGAGCACGGACGGAAACGCGAAGAAGACGTCGATGGTGCGCATCAGGATCGTGTTGGTCCAGCCGCCGACGTAGCCCGCCAGGATCCCGATGCCCGAGCCGATCACGAAGGCGATCAGCACCGGGGTGACGCCGATGAACAGCGACAGCCGCGAGCCCAGCATCAGCCGGCTGATCATGTCGCGGCCGAGCTCGTCCGAGCCCAGCCAGTAGGTGGCGTCGCCGACATGCTTCAGGCGGCGCAGCATGGAGCCCTTGTAGGGATCCATCGGGGTGATCCATGGCGAGAGGATCGCGATGAGCACGACGATCAGGATCACGGCGCCGGCGCCCATGGCGACGGGGTCGCGCACCAGACGGTGGCCGACATGGCCCCAGAAGCCCCGCGACGGGGCGAAGGCGGCCTCCGGCCCGTGGGTCACGTCCTCGGCGGCAAGCACGCCGCCGTCGAGGGCCACGGAGGCGGCGGTGACGGGAGCAGTCATCATCGGGCTCCGGGTCAGGCGCGCTCGATGCGCGGGTCGAGGGCGGTCTGCATCACGTCCACCAGCAGGTTGAGGGCCACGAAGAACATCGCCAGCACGAGGATCGAGCCCTGCAGCAGGGGCAGGTCGCGCTGGAAGATCGCGGCGTTGAGGAGGAAGCCGGTGCCCGGCCACGCGAACACGGTCTCGACCAGGATCGAGCCGCCCAGCAGGTAGCCGAGCTGCAGGCCCATGATGGCCAGCGCCGTCGGGGCGGCGTTGCGCACGACATGCCGGAACACGCCGCGCTCATCCATGCCCTTGGCGCGCAGGGCCTCGACGAAGTCCTGGGACAGGATGTCGGCTACCAGCGCCCGGACCGTGCGGGCGATGATCCCCATCGGGATCACCGACATCGTGATCGCCGGCAGGATCAGGTAGCGCAGGTGCTCGAAGTCGGGCCGCCAGTTGCCGGAGCCGTCGGGCCCGGCGCCGGTGGGCGGAAGCCAGCCGAGATTGGCCGAGAACACGATCACCAGGACCATGCCGAGCCAGTAATGCGGCACGCTCACGCCGAAGACCGAGACGGCGGAAGCGGCCCGGTCGGCCAGCGAGTTGCGGTGGTAGCCCGCCACGAAGCCGAACAGGGTGCCGAAGGTGAACCCGATCACGGTCGCCACCGAGGCGAGGATCAGCGAGTTCACCACGGCGCGGCTGACCTCGCCGAGCACCGGCCGGCCCGTGGCGATGGAGGTGCCGAGATCGCCATGCAGCACGTGCCACAGCCAGATCAGGTACTGGACCGGCAGGGGCTTATCGAACCCGTAGGCGGCCCGCATCTCGTCGATGGTCGCCTGGGTGGCGTCGGCGGGCAGGACCGCGCTCAGGGGATCGCCCGGCGCGAGATGGACGAGGAGGAAGCAGACGACGCTGACCCCGAACGCCACGGGCGTCACGTAGACCAGCCGTTTGAGGATGTAGAGCAGCATTATTCGCCTTTTGGCCCACCGATATTTTGTCGCCGTCCGGTCGCCCCCGCCGTGGAGAGCCTTCGAAGATCACGCTTCGGTCCTTGCGAGGCGCGACAATCCCCCCTCTCCCGTGCGGGAGAGGGTTGGGGTGAGGGATCAGGTCCATCCGGAGAGGTCGCACCCCGCACCCTGTCCCTCTCCCGCATGGGAGAGGGAACCCGCCCCTCCAGAAAACCCGCTCCGTGCCTCCGATAGCTCGCAGGCACGACGGCGGCGCTACCGCCCCGCCGTCGCCATCGTAATCTTCGAGAAGTCCTGGAACCAGTTCTGCGCCTGGACGAAGCCCTTGACCTTCGGGCTCATCGCCCGCGGATTGACGTCGTGCGTGATCATGATGAACAGCGCGTCGTCGACATACTTCTCGTGGATCTTCTCCAGGACCTTGGTCTGCTCGGCCTTGTCGAAGGTGTTGCGGACCTGATCGAACAGCTTGTCCATCGCGGGATCACAGTAATAGCCCCAGTTCGTGCCGTTCGGCGGGGCGAAGTTGCACTGCAGATGGCGGATGAAGCCGGTGAACGGATCCTGGATGAAGTACGAGTAGTTGATCGCCGAGACGCCGCGGGAGATGTCGGCCTTGGCGCCGGCCCGCCAGATGTTGATGAGCGTGTTCCACTCGACCACCTCGTAATCGACCTGGATGCCCACGTCGGCGAGGTTCTGCTGGACGAATTCGTTCATCGGCAGCGGCTGCATCTGGCCCGAGCCCGAGGCCGAGATCGCCACCTTCAGCTTCAGCGGCTTCGCGGGGCTGTAGCCGGCTTCGGCGAGCAGCTTCTTGGCGGCGTCGGGGTCATATTTCACATCGAAGGTCGGATGGCCGAACCATTGATGGCCGGGCGGCATGAAGCCCTTGGCGGGGATCGCGAGGCCGCCGAGCAGTTCCTTCAGACCGTCGCGATCGATGGCGAGATTCGCCGCCTTGCGCACGCGGATGTCGTTCCAGGGCGAGCCCTCGACGCGCGAGAGGTGCCACGTCCAATTATGCGGGTAGGCGTTGGTGACGACGGTGAAGCCGGCGCTCTTCAGCGACGCCACCGAGTCCGGAGCGGGCGCCTCGATCCAGTCCACCTGACCGGAGCGGAGCGCTGCGGTCCGGGCATTGGCCTCCGGCAGCGGGATCAGAACGAGCTTGTCGAGCTTCGGGACGCGGTTCGCGTCCCAGTATTCCTTGAACGGCACCATCTCGGCGCGCTCGCGCGGGGCGAACAGGGTCAGCTTCCACGGGCCGGTGCCCGAGGGCTGCTTGGCGAAGGCGTCCCAGGACTTGCCGAGCTTCTCCCACTGGGCGGGCGAGGACATCATGATCCAGGCGATCTGGTAGGGCAGCGTCGCGTCGGGGGCCTTGGTGGTGATCTCGACGGTCAGCGGGTCGACCACCCGGTAGCTCGCCACCGCCGGGATGCGGGTCTTGCCCTGGGCGGATTGGCGCGGGTCGTATTGCGGCGCGTCGGCCTTCAGGAGCTTGTCGAGGTTCCAGACCACCGCGTCGGCGGTGAAGTCCGAGCCGTCGTGGAATTTCACGCCCGGCCGGAGCTTGAAGGTCCACTTGGTCTTGTCGGTGGCGTCGACGCCCCAGCTGGTGGCGAGGCCCGGCACGAGGTCGGAGGCCAGTTCGGCGCTCGACAGGTCCCAATTGATCAGGCCGTCATAGACCGTGTAGCCCATGAACCGCATGCCCTCGCCGCCATTGTCGGTCTGGCCGGTGGTGAGAGGGATGTCGGAGGCGGTCATGCCGATCCGCAGCGTCCCCTGCGCGAGGGCAGCGGTGCTCGCGGAGAGCGCCAGGGCGCCGGCCAGCGCCGCACGGGCGCCGAGTTTTCTCAGACGGGACAGCATCTTGCGTCGGGTGCTCACGTTGGCCCGAGCCTGAGGGCCCGGGATACGCTCGACCTTATGCAAGCCTGCGGCCAGACGGATCGTCCTGCATGCAGGGAGCGTGTCGTGGCTATTGCGCGTCGATCAGGCTCACATGGGCGGCGACCACCCGCCAGCCTTCGGGGAAGCGCGCCCAGGTCTGGCTCTGGCGGCCGATCTTGCCCGGCGCGCTGGCGCGGGCGAACAGCGTCATCGCGGTGGCGAAGTCGCGCCCGTAGGTGGTGATCTGCGTCTGCGCCAGCGTGCGCTCCAGGCCCACCGGCGAGCGGGCCCGGCGGAAGGCGCGGATCGCGTCCATGCCGTAGAGATTCTCGCCGATGCCGTAGCGGATGGTCAGCGGATCGTCCCGGAACAAGGCCTCGAGGGTCGGGACGTCGTTGGTCGTCAGTGCCGTCTCGTAGGCCCGGAACGCGGCCTCGACCTCGGCCTTCACGGCGGGATCGTCGATGATCATCAGGCAAGCTCCGCGATCGGCGCCGTGCTGACGCCGGTTCGTTCGAGGTGACGCGCCACGCGCAGGACGAGATCCTCTTGCCAGGGCGCGGCGATCACCTGGACCCCCAGGGGCAATCCGGCGTCCAGCCGGATCGGTGCCGCCACCACCGGCAGGCCGATGAACGAGATCGGCTGCGTGAACACGCCGATATTGGCGCGCACCGGCAGCGTGACGCCGTCGAGGACGAAGTGGGTCTGTCCGCCCTTCGGCGCCCGGCAGGGCGTGGCCGGGGCCAGGATCACGTCGACGGTCTCGAACAGCTCCAGCACCCGCGCCCGGTACCAGCGGCGGAACCGCTGCGCCCGCTCCACATGGGGGGCCGGGATCATGGCCCCGGCGATCAACCGGTCCCGCACCGCCGGATCGAAATCCTGCGGGCGCGTCCGCAGGCGGTCGAGGTGCAGCGTCGCGCCCTCCGCGGCGGTGATCAGGTAGGCGGCCGCGCGGGCGCGGTGCGCTTCCGGCAACTCGACCGTGCCGCGCGCACCCAGGACCTCGGCGGCGCGCGCCACCGCCGCGAAGGCGTCCGGGCCGCCGCCGCGCGCGAAATGGCCGCCAGCCACCGCGATGCGCAGGCCATCGATCCCCGCATCGAGATGCGGAAGGACCGGCTCCGCCGGCCGGAGCGTCGCCACCGGATCGTCCGGATCGGGGCCCTGCATCACGTCGTAGGCGAGCGCGAGGTCGGTCACGCTCCGGGCCAGGGGCCCGAGATGATCGAGGCTCCCCACGAAGGGGAAGCTGCCCGCGCGGGTCAGCCGGCCGTAGGTCGGCTTGAGGCCGAAGCAGCCGCAGAAGGCGGCGGGGACGCGGATCGATCCGTTGGTGTCCGAGCCCAGCGTCAGGGGCACCATGCCGGCGGCGAGGGCCGCGCCTGAGCCGCCGGACGAGCCGCCGGTCATGTGGTCGAGGGCGTGCGGATTGTGGGCGTCGCCGTCGTGGACGTTCTCGCCTGTGAAGTCGTAGGCGTATTCGCCCATGTTGAGGGCGCCCACCAGGATGGCTCCCGCCGCCTCCAGGCGCCGCACCAGGGCACCGTCCCGCTCGGCCGGAGGCCGCTCGCGATTGATCTTCGATCCGGCGCGGGTGGGCAGGCCCGCGATGTCGATCAGGTTCTTCACCGCGAACGGCACGCCGGTCAGCGGTCCCGGCTTCGCTCCGCCACTCAGCGCGGCATCCTGGGCGTCGGCCTTGGCCAGGGCGCGGGCAGCCACCACGTCGGTGAAGGCGCCGACCCGGCCGTCCAGCCGCCCGATCCGGTCCAGAGCCGCCGTGACGACCTGCCGTGCGGTGGTATGGCCCTCGGTGATGGCTGCGGCGACCGCGACGGCCGTCGAAAGCTCGTATGCGCTCACGCTTCGAACCTCGGCGCCGCATCGATCTCGTCGGCGAGGGGGAACGCACCCATTAACGCGGCCGCCGCGGCCAGGACACGGAGATTGGCCGTGATCGGCCCCATCCAGGCGGGATCGAGCGGGAGGCCGAGCAGCGCTGCCGTGACGGCGGCATAGCTCTCGGGATCGAAGGGCGGGCAGGTCTCGGGCATCGCTGCTTTCGGTGTGATGTCGATTCAGGCAGGTCTCGCGAGGGAAGCAGGCCTTGTGCCGCGCAGGCCACGATAGAACTGCCGATCGGCATCCGATTGTGCCTAAATTTTGAGCATATCGACGAACGTGACACGCCATCCGCGGGCGGCGCGGTCAGTTGCCCGCGCTTTGGGCGCCGCGTCGTAAGCAGGACTGGGATCTGGCGAGCCCGGCCTTCGGTCGAGGTGGCTTCGGTGGCCGTTGCACGTGCCCGGCTAGCCAAGACCTCCTATAGACTGCCGATTTTGCAGGTCTGCTTTGCGATCGAAGAATGCTCCGCCCGGAAGCAAGACCGCGCACGTATAGCCTGAGACGGCGTCGCCCGGGCCCGGCTGTCCATGTGTCGGTGGATTGCGAACGTTCAATCCTTGTTCTCAGCGCGCACGCGACCTACCTACATCATTCACAGTCAGACCTGCAGGACGACGGGAGCCACACGCGGGCGTTCCGACCTTGCGGCTCGGCCCTCGGCTTGAGGTTTTTCCGCATCGCCGGACGAAACTCTTACAGAGACGGCGTGGATTGTCGCTTTGTCGCCCGCCTGCGCAGGTTCCGACGATTGCATCGTACGGGGAGCTCTGGTTAAGGGCTCTGCGATCTTCGAAACAATGGTCCGACCCGAGCGTTCAGACGCACGCCGAGCGTTCGGGTCGAACCATCGGTACAGCCGATGGATCGGTGCGGTTCCGGGGCGCGGGGATGGCGTTGGAACCGGCAGACTCAGTACGTGCCCGGCCCCGCCGGATGTCCCCGCGACACGCGAGACGTACCCAACTGAGAAAGGTCAGATGAGCGCATTCGACTACAGGAATTTCGACGACCGTCGTCAGAACTCCCAGAACGCCAAGGCCGCCTTGCTGGCCAAGTTCAAGGCCCGTCCGCCGGCCGATGATCCGGAGGTGATCGCCAAGGCGAAGGCCCGCGCGGAGATCGCCAAGGCCCGCGAGGAGCGTTCCCGCGAGCGCGAGGCGGCCCGGATCGCCGCCGAGCGGCAGGCCGCCGAAGAGAAGCGTCAGCGGGAGGAGGCGGAACTCGCCGCCCAGCTCGCCCGCGAGGCCGCCGAGTTGGCCGCGGCGCAGGAGCGCAAGTCGGCCGAACTGGCTGCCAAGAAGGCCCAGCGCGATGCGCGCTACGCGGCCCGCAAGGCAAAGGTCAAGACCAAGCGCTGAACGCGCACCGACGGCTCATTCGCGCCACGGAAACCGAAGACGTCCGCCCGCCAGGCGGGCGTCTTCGCGTTTTGGGGCATGCCGGCTCGGCAACCGCTGCGTGTGCCCGCGCGTTGGGGCCGGTCGAACCCGCGACGTCCTCGCTCGGCGGGCGCAGCCGAGGTCGCGATGCAAACCTGGACGAGACTGGCCCTCATCGTCGGCGCTCTGCCGATCCTCCTCGCCGCCGAACAGCCGCACGCGCAGGATTCGGAGACGGTGACCGCCTGCGAGACGCTGATCTCCGCACGCCGGATCGATGCTGCCGCGGGTGCCGAGCGTCAAGCGCTTGGGGAGACCGGTTGCCGCCGCATCCCGCGCAGCGCCATCGGCGCTGTCGAGCAACGGGCCTTGATCGGCGGGGCGCCTTACGAGTGCATGAGTGTTGCCGATGCGGGGCGGTGTCTCTGGGTTGTCCCGTAAGCCGGGCACGCCCTCGTTTTTCGGTCAGGCCAGCACTCTGACGAAGCTTCACGGCTCAGCAAGACGCGCTATTTCTCACGTCTTGAGCGTGTGAGCCCTGAACATCAGTATGCCGCGTATCCTCGAAAGCACCCGCGTGTCGATGTTCGCCGCGGTCTGGATCGCATCGGCGCTGAGCTGTGGAACGGCCCGCGCAGAGCCTCCGATTCGGAGCCCCGAGGATGCGGCATGCCGCCTTGAGGCCCGCGCCAAGGTGTTCTCCACGCCGAACCCTCAGGGTTTGGAACTCGAGGAGATCGGGCGGCGAATCTATTTCGCCTGCATGAAGCGCGTCGCACAGGTGACCGCGCCGGCGGCCCGGCGCGGTGGTCGGCGGCATCGCAGCCGACGCCGCTGAGCGGCGGCGGCGCTGTCAGGCGTCGAGCGGCGCGCCGATCCGCGCGCGGAGGCGGAGGCGCAGGGCCTCGTTGCCACCCTCGGCATCGAGCGCGGCCATCAGGCGCAGCAAGTGGCTGAGCGGGGTCGAACGACACGCAACGGCGTCGGCGATCTGCTCCGGCAGGGACTTGGCGGCCGGAACGTAGCGCGGTGCCGGGCCGGCCTGATGAGTCTGGGGCATGCGAGGCGCTCGTCCTTCGAAAGAGTCCAGATTGGCGGGCGGGTCGCTACGCCTTTCGATCGACGGACACCAGCCCCTTTCGCGCGATTACGTAGCCGGCATCAGTCTCCGTCACCGTGGGGCAACAGCGCGGCGGTAAAGTGTGGACGACTCGGGCTGAGAGTCCGAATCGGCTTGCCCGATCGCGATTTCAGGTGCCGGCCAGCGGCGAGGACGCGAACCCGGCGAGCAGGTCCTGGGGATCTCGATAGATCGCCACGCAGCCCGCAGCGGTCAGATCCGCTTCCGGGAAGCCGCCGCAGAGCAGGCCGATCGTGGGCAGTCCCGCCTTTGCAGCGGCCTCGGCATCGTAGGGCGTGTCCCCGACGACGTGCGCCGCGTCCGGCGCCACGCCGTCGAGCTTCCGCAAGGCGGCCTGGAAGATGTCAGGATGCGGCTTCGAGCGGTCGGCATCGTCCGCACTGGTGGCGACGTCCACGAGATCGCCGATCCCGAGGATCTCGGTGTAGCGATCCACCTCGGTACGCTTACCGGACGAGGCCAGGGCGATGGTCAGGCCGGCCTCGTGGATGCGCTCGAACAGCGGGCGGACACCGGGGAAGGGCCGCACATCCGGCAGGTAGCGCCGCTTGAACAGGTCCGAGCGGTACGCCTCGATCGCTTCGCCCTCGCGCCTGATCCGCTCTTGCGACAGGAAGACGGGCATCAACTCGTCGCCGCCCTTGCCGATCTGTCGCCGCACTTCCGCCGGGTCGGTCGTCACCCCGAAATGCGCGAAGGCCTCCACCCAGGCCCGGGCATGCAGATCGACGCTGTCGAGCAGCGTTCCGTCGATGTCGAAAATCGCCGCGCGCATCGCGAGCCCCCTCGCGGTGCCCGGCGCCCGCGTTCGGCCGGACAACCGGGCCGGGGCCAGCCTGTTCCGCGAGGCCGGATTCGCGGAGCCGGATGCTTAAACGACGGAAGCCCGCCTCCCCTCGGGAAGCGGGCTCCTGAAACGTCATCGGCGCGGCGGCGCCGGCCCGTCAGTGCATCGAGGCTGCGGTCCGGGCAGGCTTCGCCTTGGCGGCGAGGCCGGCGGTCACCGCCGCCTTGGACGCGCGAACGGTCTTCGGGGCCACCGGCTTCGCGGCGGCCTTCACGGCCGCGGGCTTGGCAGCGGTCGGCTTGGCGGCGGTCGGCTTAGCGGAGGCCGACTTCGTAGTCGCAGGCTTGGCGGCCGCGGGCTTGGCTGAAGCGGTCTTCGCAGCGGCGGCCTTGGTGGCCTTCGGAGCTTCGACCGTCTTGGAGGCGACGCCGGCCGCCAGCATCGCGTTGGCGCGCAGCTCGGCTTCGGCGCGGATCCAGTGGGCGGCCGCATGGCCGTGAATCCGGCCCTCGTTCTCCCAGATGTAGTAGGCGCATTCGCGCACCTGGTGCTCGCTGATCAGCATGCAGTCGATCTCCTGTCCGTCCCGGGATCGACGATGGGAGAGCCGGGTTAAGCGTCGGTTAACCCTGCCCGCCGGGGCCGGGAGCCGGACGCGGCCCCCCTCCGAGGGAACGTGCCCGCGGCCTATTCGGCGATCCCGAGCACCCGCCGCGCCTCGGTCAGGAGTACCGCGTGGCGAGCCGCACCCGGTCCCTGATCCGGCGCCTCGCGTCCGGCCCGAGCGATCATCTCCTGGAACCGGCGCCGGTCGAGGGCGCGCTGGCCGATGCTCGCGAGGACGGCCGACAGCACGGTCCGGACCGCCTCGGTGCGCTCGTCGGCCATCGCCACGGCTTCGGCCGACGCGGTGTTCTCCCGCGCCGCGTCCTGCTCGGTGGCCGCCTTCGTGCGCGCCTCCGCGTCTTCGAGCGCGGCCGCCAGGCGCCGCCCGTCCTGCCAGGCCTGGTCGTGCTGATGGGTGCGCAACGCAAGCAGCACCTTGAGTGACGCCGCCTCCGTCCGCGCGGCTTCCAGCTTGATCTGTGTCTCGCGCAGATCCTTCAGCAATTCCTGCGCGAGGGTCTGGTCCGCGGTCACGTCCACTGCCGGCTCCTCTGGCATCCCGATTCCGCCCGTCCTGTCGCGCCGCTGCAGGAATGTCCACTCTCGTCGATGGGCGCGGACGCCACGACCGGTTGAGAAAATCCGCTTGCCGGTCCACATGGGAGGCGGTGCCTCGCGGCGCCTGTCCCGGCCGGCCTTGAACCGGCGCAGCGGAGTGATCCCACCATGTTCATCCAGACCGAAGCCACGCCGAACCCGGCCACCCTGAAGTTCCTGCCCGGCCGTGTTGTCCTTCCGGAATCGACCTTCGAGGCGCGGGATCCCGAGGCCGCCGCCCGCTCGCCCCTGGCTGCGGCGCTGTTCACCGTCCCGGGTGTGGCGGGCGTCTATTTCGGGCACGACTTCATCTCCGTGACCAAGGCCGAGGACGGCTCGGAATGGGCGCAGGTGAAGCCGGCGGTGCTCGGTGCGATCATGGAGCACTTCCAGTCCGGCGTGCCCGTGATGGCCGAGGGCAGCCACGGCGAGATCGAGCCCAGCGACGAGTTCTACGACGAGGCCGACCACGACACCGTCGTGACCATCAAGGACCTGCTCGAGACCCGGGTGCGCCCGGCGGTGGCGGGCGACGGCGGCGACATCACCTTCCGCGGCTACAAGGAGGGCGTGGTCTACCTGGAAATGAAGGGCGCCTGCTCGGGCTGTCCGTCCTCCACGGCGACCCTGCGGCACGGCGTGCAGAATCTGTTCCGGCACTTCCTGCCGGAGATCCGCGAAGTCCAGGCGATCTGACGATCCGTTTCCGCGGTATAGCTTGAGGATCCTGCCGGCCGGCATCGTCCTCGAGCTTTCCCATGGCCGTCGACGCTGCGTCTCAAGCGGGTGACGCGCGTCGTCGCCGGCGCCAGAGGGCGTGATCCGTGCCGCGGCCGCGCGCCGAGCGAAGGCGTCCGACCTTGGTGCGGCCTTGGGGCCTCCCAGTGTGCAGGCCGAGCGGCGCAAGCCGGCAACACTCGACCGCCGAAGAGCTGGCTCGGTCTCCCCCGCCGCTGACGAAGCGGCGGTTTTGCTCTAACGCTTGAGACTCTTCGCGTCCGTCGTGACGCAGGAGGAAGCGGCCGGTTCGGACCGTCCTGTGGGAGTGAGCGTGCGTATCCTGGCCATCGACACAGCGCTGGACACCTGCGCCGCCTGCGTCATGGCGGAGGAGTCCGAGGCGCCCCTCGCCGCCGAGGCGCTGCCGATGGCGCGCGGCCACGCGGAATCGCTGCTGCCGCTGATCGAGCGGGTAATCGCCCGGGTCGAGGGCGGATTTGAGGCGATCGACCGCGTCGCCGTGACGGTCGGGCCGGGCAGCTACACCGGGCTGCGGGTCGGCCTGTCGGCGGCGCGGGCCATCGGACTCGCCACCGGAAAGCCGGTCGTCGGCGTCGGCACCCTCTCGGCTCTCCTCGCTCCCCTCCTGGCGGAGACCGTCGAGGGCACGATCGCGGCGGTGATCGATGCCCGCCACGGCGCCGTCTACGTCCAGGCCCTCGGTCCCGGCGACGGCCTCGCCCCCGCGCACCTCGCCGTCGAGGCGGCGGCCGAGCAGCTGGGTTCCGGCCCGGTGGTGCTCACGGGCTCCGGTGCACCGATGCTGGCCACGGCGCTCGCCGAACGCGGCGTCGCGGCGCGCGTCGCCAACGTATCCGGCCCGGATATCGCGTCGGTAGCCTCCCTCGGTCTCGTCGCAGACCCGGCGCAGGCGCTGGCACGGCCTCTCTACCTGCGCGGGCCGGATGCCCGGCCGCAGGATCATGCGCGGATCGCACGGCGATGACCCGCCCGCTGCCTTTCTGGCCCTTCGACTGGTGGTTCGCGTGGTGGGACGCGCTGACCCCGGAGCCTTACGTCGCCCCGCTCCGCGACGCGGCGCAGGCCCCTGCCCTCGCCCGGCTCCACGCGACCGCCTTCGCGCGGCCCTGGGAGGCCCACGAATTCGAGCGCATGCTCTGCGAGCGTTCGACCCAGGCGCACGCCCTGTGGCGTGCGGGCACGCTCCACGGCTTCGTGCTCTCGCGCCGGGCGGCCGACGAGGCGGAGATCCTGACGGTGGTCCTGTCCCCGGCGCTGCGCGGCGGCGGCCACAGCCGCAAGCTGCTCCGCGAGCACCTGTCGAGCCTCGCCCTCGCCGGGGTCGCCCGGGTGCATCTGGAGGTCGACGAGGGCAACGCCCCTGCCCTGCGGCTCTACGCGCGCCACGGCTTCCGACAGGTGGGCTCGCGCACCGGCTACTATCTCAAGGCCGACGGCAGCCGTGCGACTGCGCTGACGATGAGCGCCGATCTGTGACGCCGTGAGCCGCCTCGGTATCGCTTGGCGCGTCGCGGCTCTCGGCCTCGCCTTCGCGGTGCTGGGGCCTCCGCACTGGATCGCCCTGCGGCTGCTGCGTCGCCGCGCGGCCCTGGCGCCGGTCCTGTTCCACCGCGCTTTCCTGCGCCTGTTCGGGGTGCGGGTCATGCAGAGCGGAACACCCCCTGCCCCCGGCGAGGCGGCCCTGGTGCTCGCCAATCACGTCTCGTGGCTGGATATCATCGCGGTGGGCTCGCTGCGGCCGCTCTCCTTCGTGGCGAAGTCCGAGATCGCCGGCTGGCCGCTGATCGGCGCCCTCGCGGGGCTGCAGCGGACGATCTACATCGACCGGCAGCGGCGCGGGGCAACCGCCACCGTCAGCACCGCCATGGGTCATCGGCTGGCCGAAGGTGAGCTCGTCGTTCTGTTCGCGGAGGGGACCACCGGCGACGGAACCCGGCTCCTGCCATTCCGCTCCTCCCTGGTCGGCGCAGCCCGGGCGGCATTGCAAGCCGAGGCCGGGCGCGGCCGGGTGCGCCTCCAGCCGCTGGCCATCACCTATCCCCGTCGCAACGGCCTGCCGGTGACGCGGGCCGAGCGCGCCGAGATCGCCTGGTACGGGGACATGGAGTTGGCCCCCCACCTCGCCGCCTTCGTGCAGGGCGGCCCCATCGACGTGCACGTCGTCTGGGGGGCGCCGATCGTCTTCGAGGCGACAACCGACCGGAAGGCCGCCACCGTCGCCGCGGAGGCCGAGGTGCGCGCTGCCCTGCGGGGCATCGGCGCGGGCGGCGACGGGGTCGCGCCCGCGCCGAATGTCCGGCCAGCGGCCAGCGACCTCGGCCTCCAGGGTCAGGAGATTGCGACGGTCTGAGCGGAGCCGTTCGACCGCGGGCTCGGCAGGTGGTCCCCGGCGCCGCGGTCGCGGACAGCGCGGTTCGAGACGCGCGACGGATCTGCCGATCCCGGCCGGTCTCCGCCGCGCGTCTGCCGTGCTCTACCGCTTCGGTGCGTCACTCCGGCTCATCGCACCCTTGTCCATGGCATCGGTCTTTCCCATGGGAGCCGACTTTTCCATGGCTCCCTTATGCATGGAGTCCTTGGCCATGCTGTCCTTGGCCATGCTGTCCTTGGCCATGGAATTCTTGCTCATCGCATCCTTGTTCATGGTCTCCGCTACGGCCGGAGCCGCGGCCAGCGCGGCGGCGAAGAAGGCGGCGGAGAGCTGTAACCCGTTGCGCATGTCGAAACCTCGCGAACTGTGCTGATCGTGCAGCACATCCGGACGTTCGGCCGTCTTCGGCCCGCGGTTACGGGCCTCCAGAAAACGTTCGTCGAGCGAGTGTGTTAGCGCCCGAACAGGCCCGTTCCGGCGTCGGACGCGCGCCGACGTCAGGCGGGATGCGAGATCTTGGGGCCGCAGATCTCCGAAGATCGAGAGGCACGACCCTGGAATACATGATGCAGCGCATTGAGCGGGTCGAACCCGTCTGCTAGCTAGGCCGCAACCCGGAACAGTCGGGATTTGTGGAGGACGCCCGTTGCAAACCTGGAATCAGGTTTACGATCCGTTCGGGAGCGCTTGGCTCTCGACGCTCGCCGCTTCAGTGCCGGTCATCGCACTGCTCGCCATGATTGCCAGCGGGCGCGTGAAGGCCCATATCGCGGCCGTCATCGCCCTCGGCCTCGCCATGCTGGTGGCCATCGTCGGCTTCGGCATGCCGACCGATCTCGCCAGCCGGGCGGCCATCCTCGGGATGGTCACGGGCTTCTTCCCGATCGGCTGGATCATCCTCAACGTCATCTTCCTCTACCGCCTGACGGTGGAGAAGGGCTGGTTCGCGATCCTGCAGCAATCGGTGGCCGGCATCACGGCCGACCGGCGCCTGCAGCTCTTGCTGGTGGCCTTCGCGTTCGGCGCCTTCTTCGAGGGCGCGGGCGGCTTCGGCACCCCGGTCGCCGTCACCGGCGCGATCCTGATCGGCCTCGGCTTCTCGCCGCTCGCCGCTTCGGGCCTGTCGCTCATCGCCAACACCGCGCCGGTGGCCTTCGGGGCGCTCGGCGCGCCGATCCAGGGACTCGCCTCGGTGACCGGCTACCCGCCGGAGATCCTCGGCGCGATGATCGGCCGGCAGCTGCCGCTGTTCTCGCTGATCGTGCCGTTCTGGCTGATCTGGGTGTTCGCGGGCTTCCGCGGCATGATCCGGGTGTGGCCGCCGATCCTGGTCTGCGGCGCCTCCTTCGCGGTCGCGCAGTTCCTGATCTCGAACTACGTCAATCCCTGGATCGTCGATATCGGCGCCTCGATCGCCTCGATGCTGGCCCTGGTCCTGTTCCTGAAGGTCTGGCAGCCCCGCGAGATCTGGACGTCGCCGGCGCTGCGCGGGCACGATCCGTCGCTCGCCGTGGCCGGTCCGCGCCCCGTGGCGCTCGGCGCCGGCGTGCCCGGCACGCCCCCGGTCCATATCGGTGCACGCACGGCGTCCCAGGGCGATATCCTCTGGGCCTGGGTGCCGTGGGTCATCCTGTCCGTGGTCGTCGCCATCTGGGGAACCGGCTGGTTCAAGGGCATCGTCAACCCGATCTTCACCTGGAAGTACGAGGTGCCGGGCCTGCACAACGTGATCATGAAGGTGCCCCCGGTGGTGTCCAAGCCGGTGCCCGAGGGCGCGGTCTTCCTGTTCACCTACATGTCCTACACCGGCACGGGCGTGCTGATCGCCGCGATCATCTCCGGCCTGATCATGCGGTTCTCGCCGGTGCGCCTCGTGACGGCGTATTTCGAGACCATCTGGGCCTTGCGGTACTCGCTGATCACGATCTCGGCGATGCTCGCGCTCGGCGTCCTCACCCGCTACGCGGGCGTCGATGCGACCCTCGGCCTCGCCTTCGCCGGAACCGGCATCCTCTACCCGTTCTTCGGGACGCTCCTCGGCTGGCTCGGCGTGGCGCTCACCGGGTCGGACACGGCCTCGAACGTGCTGTTCGGCGGCCTCCAGAGGATCACGGCCGAGCAGCTCGGCCTGTCCGGCGTGCTGATGGCGGCGGCGAACTCGTCCGGCGGCGTCATGGGCAAGATGATCGACGCCCAGTCGATCGTCGTCGCTTCCACGGCCACGGGCTATTTCGGCCAGGAAGGCAAGATCCTGCGCTTCGTGTTCTGGCATTCGATCGCGCTCGCCTGCCTGGTCGGCCTGTTCGTGATGCTGCAGGCCTACGTGCCCTTCTTCCAGCAGATGGTCATCGACCTGCCCGCCGCCGCGCCGGCGGCCCACTGAAGCCGGCGGAGGAATCCTCCGCCGCACCGTTGCACCGGCCGCCTTCGGGCGGCCGGTCGCGTTTTGGCGCCGCGACGGGCCGCGCGATCCGTGCTACAGGCCACGCGCCGGCCCGCGTCGCGGGACGGGCGTGGGGATTGAAGCGGATTGGTTCAGGACGGCGCGCGTTGAAGAAGGCCTACGTCAAATCCTACGGTTGCCAGATGAACGCCTACGATGCGGCCCGCATGGCCGACGTCCTGGGCGCCGAGGGCTATACGGCGACCGACTCGGTCGAGGACGCGGATGTCGTGGTCCTCAACACCTGCCATATCCGCGAGAAGGCTGCCGAGAAGGTCTATTCCGAACTCGGGCGGCTGCGCGTCCTGAAAGGTGAACGGAAGGCGAAAGGCCTCGACACCCGCATCGTCGTGGCCGGCTGCGTCGCCCAGGCCGAGGGCGCCGAGATCCAGGCGCGGCAGCCCGCTGTCGACGTGGTGGTCGGGCCGCAGAGCTATCACCGCCTGCCCGATCTCCTGACACGGTCCCGCGAGCGCCGCGTCGTCGACACCGAATTTCCCGTCGAGGACAAGTTCGACCACTTGCCCCGCCGGCGGACCCTCGGGGCCTCGGCCTTCCTGACCGTGCAGGAGGGCTGCGACAAATTCTGCGCTTTCTGCGTGGTGCCCTACACCCGGGGTGCGGAGGTCTCGCGGTCCGTGGCGGCCGTGCTCGCCGAGGCCGAGAAGCTCGCCGAAGGGGGCGTGCGCGAGATCACCCTCATCGGTCAGAACGTCAACGCCTATCACGGCGACGGGCCCGACGGCGCGCCCGTGGGTCTTGCCGCGCTGGTGCGGGCGGTGGCCAGCATCCCCGGCATCGCGCGGATCCGCTACACGACGAGCCATCCGAACGACTTCGACGAGGCCCTGATCCGGGCCCATGCCGAGGTGCCGGCCCTGATGCCCTACCTGCACCTGCCGGTGCAGTCGGGGTCGGACCGGATCCTCGCCGCCATGAACCGGAAGCACACCGGCGATGCGTATCGCCGGTTGATCGACCGGATCCGGACCGTGCGGCCGGACATCGCCCTGTCCTCCGATTTCATCGTCGGCTTCCCCGGCGAGACCGATGCGGATTTCGCCGAGACTTTGCGGCTCGTGCGCGACGTCGGGTTCGAGAGCGCATTCTCGTTCAAGTACAGCCCCCGTCCCGGGACGCCGGCCGCAGACCGCACCGATCAAGTGTCTGAGGCCGTGATGGCCGCGCGGCTCGCCGAGCTGCAGGCGCTCCTCGACAGCCAGCGGCACGCCTATCAGCGGGCGGCCGAGGGCCGGGTCTTCGACGTGCTGGTGGAGAAGCCGGGACGGCACCCGGGTCAGGTCGCGGGCAAGACGCCGCACCTGCTGGCCGTCCAGTTCGACGCCGCGCCGCACCATATCGGACAGGTGGTGCCGGTGCGGATCACCGAGGCGGGCGCCAACAGCCTGTTCGGGGAACTCGTCTCGGAGGCTGCGGCGGCGTGAGGATCGGAACGGTCGGACGGATGGCGAGGATGACGGATTGAGCGCGTCGGACGGTGGGGGTGCGCGCGGCGCGCTCCGGGGTCGCGGCCCGGCGGCGCTGCCGGCCGGATCGGACGAGGCGGTCGAGGTGCCGCTGACTTTCGACGACAACCGCCTCGCGAGCCTCGTCTTCGGCCAATACGACCAGAACGTCGCCCATATCGAGCGCCGGCTGGATGTGACCGCCACGGCGCTCGGCAACCATCTCGTCATCAAGGGCCCCGCAGACGCCGTCGAGACGGCGCGGCGGGTGTTCCAGAAACTCTACGCCCGAGTGCGGACCGGCGGCAGCACCCTCAGCCTCGGCGACGTCGACGGCGCCATCCGCGAAGCCACCGCCCAGGCAACCCTGTTCCCGGCGGCGGCGATCGCCGCCGAGGCCGACACGCCGCATTTCGAGCAGATCGCAACGCGCAAGCGCGGCGCCGTGCGGGCCCGCAATCCGGCACAGGACGAGTACATCAAGCTCCTGCGCACCAATGAGCTGGTCTTCGCCGAGGGGCCCGCCGGGACCGGCAAGACCTGGCTCGCGGTCGGCCACGCCGTATCGCTCCTGGAGCAGGGCCATGCCGAGCGGCTGATCCTGTCGCGTCCGGCGGTCGAGGCCGGGGAGCGCCTGGGCTTCCTGCCCGGCGACATGCGCGAGAAGGTCGATCCCTACCTGCGGCCGATCTATGACGCCCTCTACGACTTCATGGAGGCGCGTCACGTCGACCGCGGCCTGCAGACCGGCACGATCGAGATCGCGCCGCTGGCCTTCATGCGTGGCCGCACCCTCACCAACGCCGTGGTGCTCCTCGACGAGGCGCAGAACACGACCTCCATGCAGATGAAGATGTTCCTCACCCGCCTGGGCGAGGGCTCCCGCATGATCATCACGGGCGATCCCAGCCAGATCGATTTGCCGCCGGGCCAGAAATCCGGCCTCGTGGAAGCGGTCGGCGTCCTGGACGGCGTCGAGGGGATCGGGCGCGTGCGGTTCAAGGATGTCGACGTGGTCCGCCACGACCTCGTGCGCCGGATCGTCACCGCCTACGAGCGCGCCGCCCACGGCAGCGCCGAGGCCGACCGCAATCCCAATCCCCGCCGACGGCCGCTGGCGTGAGCATGCCGCACGCGATCGATCTCGCCGTCGAGGACGCGCGCTGGGAGACGGCGATCCCGGACCTCGAAGCCTGGGTTACGCGCGCCGTGGAAGCCGGCCTCGCCATCGCCCCCGACCGGCCGGACGGACCTGTCGAGGTCAGCATCCTGCTGGCCGACGATGCCGCGGTGCAGGACCTCAACCGGACCTGGCGCGGCAAGGACAAGCCGACCAACGTCCTGTCCTTCCCCGCCGCCCCGCAGCCGGTGCATCCCGGCGTTCCGACGCCCCTCGGCGACGTGGTCCTTGCTTACGAGACCCTGGTGCGCGAAAGTGCGGAGCAGTCGAAGCCGCTCCAGAATCACCTCGCCCATCTGCTCGTCCATGGCATCCTGCATTGTCTCGGTCAGGACCACGAGATCGGCGAAGCCGAGGCCGATGCCATGGAAGCCCTTGAGGTCGCGGCTCTCGCGACGCTGGGCATCCCGGATCCCTATGCCTGAGCGCGCGACGCCCGATCGACCCCAGACCCGAGAGACATGAGCAACGATCGAAGTCGCGGCGCGGCCCTGGCCGCGCCCAGTTCCACCGAGGGTGAATCCCCGCATCGGGAGCCCTGGTACGACCGCCTGCTCCAGGCACTTCATCTCAAGCCGCGCGATTCGCTGCGCGAGGGTCTTGAGGAGGCGCTGGCGGAGCCGGATGCCGGCGAGAGCGGCCTCACGCCGCTTGAGCGTGTCATGCTCAAGAATGTCCTCGGCCTGCATAAGGTGCGCGTCGACGACGTGATGGTCCCCCGGGCCGACATCGTCGCCGTGTCGAACGACACGAGTCTCGGCGACTTGCTCAAACTGTTCCGCACGGCCGGTCATTCCCGGCTGCCGGTCTATGGCGAGACCCTCGACGACCCCCGCGGCATGGTCCACATCCGCGACCTCGTCGATCACATCGCCGCCAAGGCCGAGCCGGCCCGGCGCAGTGCCGCCGCTGTCGTGAAGCCCGCGGAGACCGTGGTCGACGGTGCCGCGGATGCGGCGGCCGCACCGCGGCCGCGCCGACCGGCTCCAAGGGTTCCGCGGGGCCTGGACCTCGGAAAGGTCGACCTGACGACGACCCTGGCGGCGACGCGCATCCAGCGGCCGGTCCTGTTCGTCCCGCCCTCCATGCCGGCGATCGACCTGCTGGTGCGCATGCAGGCGACCCGCACCCATATGGCGCTCGTCATCGACGAGTATGGCGGCACCGACGGGCTGATCTCCATCGAGGACCTGATCGAGGTCGTGGTCGGCGACATCGAGGACGAGCACGACGTCGCGGAGGACAGTTTCGTCCAGCGCGTCGACGGCGAGGGCGAGGTCTTCGTGGCCGACGCGCGCACGCCGCTGGCCGAGGTCTCCGAGGTGACGGGCGTGGACCTCGTGGCGGCGGTCGGCGAGATGGCCGAGGAGATCGATACGCTGGGCGGCATGATCGTGACGCTGGCGGGCCGCGTCCCGTCGCGGGGCGAGCTGATCGCCGGTCCGGGCGATCTCGAATTCGAGGTGCTCGACGCCGATCCGCGGCGTCTGAAGCGCCTGCGGTTCCACAAGGGCGCGGCGCGGATCGGGACCGTCGTGCCGCTCGCCCTGCCCCCGCCATCGAGCCCCCCGGTCGCCGAGACGCCGCACCCGTGACGGTCGTGGCGTGACGGGTCTGGCGGACGGTTTCGCCCGGTCGCCCGCAGCGGCCGGTGCATCCATGCGCGGGCCGATGCGGGATCCCCTGCCCGATCCGGAGCGCGCGCATGTGCCGGGCGCCGTGCTGGCGATCACGCATCTGACCGGCTGGCGCCGCCTCGGGCTGGCGTGGTTCGCGGGCGCGCTCGGCGCGCTGGCCATGCCACCCTACGGGATCCTGCCGGCCCTTGCCCTGTCCCTGACGGTCGCGGTCTGGCTGCAGGACGGGGCCGCCTCCGGGCGGACCACCCTCCGGCGGTTCTGGCCCTGCTTCCTGGTCGGATGGGCCTGGGGCTTCGGCTACCTCACCGCCGGACTCTGGTGGCTGGGCCAGGCCTTCCTGGTGGAGGCCGACGAGTTCCTCTGGGCCCTGCCCTTGGGCGTTGTCGGTCTGCCCTTCGCCCTCGGCCTGTTCTACGGCGCCGGGTTCGGCGCCGCGGGCCTGCTGTGGAGCCGGGGCGCGGCGCGGATCGCCGCCCTCGCCTTCGGGCTCGGCGCCGCCGACTGGCTGCGCGGCCACGTGTTCACGGGCTTTCCCTGGAACACCCTCGGGATGGCGCTGGCCCAGAATCTCTGGCTGATGCAATGGGCTGCCGTGATCGGGCTCTACGGCCTGTGCATCCTGGCCGTGCTCGTCTGCGCCGCACCCGCGACCCTCGCCAACGGCGGGGGGCTCCGCGGCCGGTTCGGGCCGAGCGCCGCGGCCGCCATCCTGCTCGCCGGCCTGGCGCTCTACGGGGCCGAGCGTCTCGGCCCGCCCGATCCGGTGGTGGCCGGTGTCCGGCTGCGACTCGTCCAGCCCAACCTGCCTCAGGATGCCAAGTTCAGGCCGGAGAACCGGACCGACATCGTCGACCGCTACATCGAGCTGAGCCAGCGTCCGACGGAGGCCGGAGCGCCGGAGCCGACCCACATCGTCTGGCCGGAATCCGCCTTCCCGTTCCTCATCCAGCGCGATCCCGACGCCCTGGCCAAGGTCGCGGCGGGGCTGAAGCCTGGGCAGGAGCTGATCACCGGCGCGGCCCGCGCCGAGGAGCCGCTGCCGGGCGAGCGCCTGCGCTACTTCAACGCCGTCATGGTGATCGGGTCCGACGGCAAGATCTCCGACAGCTACGACAAGGTCCACCTCGTCCCCTTCGGAGAGTACCTTCCGGCGCCCCTCGACGCCGCCCTGCGGGCCGTGGGGTTGCGCCAGTTCGTGGCGATACCCGGCGGGTTCTCGGCCGGGACGCTCGCCGGGCAGCGGATCCTGGCGGTTCCGGGTCTGCCGCCGGTGGCGGCGACCATCTGCTACGAAGCGATCTTCCCGGGCGCGATCCTACCGGCCGGGCGTGCTGCGCCGTCGCCGCAGCCGCCGGGGCTGATCCTGAACGTCACCAACGACGCGTGGTTCGGCGACACGCCCGGTCCGCGCCAGCACCTCGCCCAGGCGCGCCTGCGCGCCGTCGAGGAGGGAATGCCCCTCGTGCGCGATGCCAACACCGGGATTTCCGCCGTGATCGATCCGCATGGCCGCATCGTCGCCCGCACCCGGCTGGACGAGGAGACGTGGCTCGACGCAGATCTGCCCGCACGCATCGTCGGCGGCACGCTCTACGGTCGGTTCGGCGATGCCGCCTTCGCGCTGATGCTCGCCGCCTGCCTCGGCGGTGCCGTGGTCGCGCGGCGGCGGCCGTGAGCGCGGAGCGCGCCACCGCGAATCGGTTGCTGCTCGGACTCGCGCTGATGCTGGTGGCGTTCAACCTGCGTCCGGCGCTCAGCACGGTCGGCCCCCTGCTGGCGACGATCCGGGACGGGACGGGCCTCGGTGCCGGGGGCGCCGCCATCCTCACCACGCTGCCGGTCCTGTGCCTGGGCATCGCCTGTGCGCTGGCCGCGCCGCTGATCCGCCGGATCGGGCCCGACCTCGCCGTGCTCGCGGGCTCGACGATCCTGGTCGCCGGCTTGGCGCTTCGCGGCCTGGGCGGTCTCGTGCCGCTCTTCGCCGGAACGGCGCTGGCCGCGATCGGGATCGGCCTCGACAACGTCCTGCTGCCGGCTCTGGTGAAGCGTGATTTCGCTGCCAGCGGCGGCCTGATGACCGGCCTCTACACGATGACCCTGTGCCTCGGCGCGGCCGCGGGCGCCGGGGCGGCGGTGCCGGTGGAGCACGCCCTCGGGGGCGGCTGGCCTTCCGCCCTGGCGATCTGGTCCCTGCCGGCGCTCGCTGCCGCCTTCGTGTGGATCCCCTTCGCCCGCCGGACGACCTCGACCGCCGCGCCCTCCGCCGGGCGGTTGCTCCGCGACCCGCTGGCGTGGTGGGTGACGGGCTTCATGGGCCTGCAATCGTCGCTCGCCTACATCCTGTTCGGCTGGCTGCCGCTGCTGCTGCAGGGCCGTGGTCTCACGCCGCTGGATGCAGGGCTTTACGCCTCGTTGACAACCCTGGTTCAGGCGCCCGGCGCGCTCCTGACCGCCATGCTGGCCGCCCGCGCCCGCGATCAGCGGGCCTGGATCGTCGCCATCCCGGGCCTCACCGCCGTGGCGTTCCTGGTCCTCGCCTTCGGCGCGGAATCCTTGCGCATTCCCGCCGCCGGCGCACTCGGCTTCGGGATCGGGGGCTGCTTCGGCCTGGGTCTCACCCTGATCGTCCTGCGCGCCGCCGACGCGGCGAGCGCCGCAGGACTCTCGGCCATGGCGCAGGGCATCGGCTATACGGGCGCCTGCCTGGGGCCGCTGGTCTTCGGCCTGGCCCATGAGGCCACGGGCGGCTGGGGCGTGCCGGGTGCCCTGTTCGTCGCCATCGCCGTCGCGGCGATCCTGATCGGTCAAGCCGCCGGCCGCGACCGCAAGGTCTGCGCGGGCGAACCCCAGGCGCGGAACATTGCGGCTCAGCCGCTGACCTCGCTCCAGGCCGCGAAACCGGCCAGCGGTTCCTGATCGTAGCGCGCCATCAGGTCGGCCATTGCCGCCCGATCCGAGAGACGCCCCGCCGCGGCCAGCCGGGCCAGCCCCTCGAAGAAGCCTTCGCGGCCCAGCGCCGGCGCGAAGCTCAGCGTGAAGCGCACCGGCCGGTCGCTGCGATTGGCGAAGGCGTGGGCAATGCCGGGCGGGATCAGCGCGAAGTCGCCCGGCCCGAGGTCGTGATCCGCGCCGTCGACATGAAGGGCGAGCCGGCCCGCCTCGACCGAGAAGGTCTCGGTCAACCGGGCGTGGCGGTGCAGCCCGGCTCCCGGCGTCCGTGGATCCATCTCGACCCGATAGACACCCATGGCGTCGGCCGTCTCGTCGCTGCGCGCCAGATAGAAGATCCGCATGCCGCCGATGACGGCGTTCGGGCCAAGCCCTCGATGCACGACACTCGCCATCGCCGTCCCCGCCGGAGGTTCAAACAAGAACCCCGCGCGGCCGGATGACCGCGCGGGGCTTCGATGGGCGGCGGACCCGCGACGCTTACTCCGCGGCGACCCGGTGGGCCTGCGACCCGTCCGTGTAGGTCTCGGACTGCAGGCGCTTGCCGGGAGCGGCGCGCCCCGGCAGCGGCGGAAGCGCCTTGGCCTTCTCCAGGTCGATCCCGGCGCCCTCGGCGACGCGGCGGCCGTAATCCTCGTCGGCGTGCCAGAAGTGCCAGACCATCCGCAGCTGGATCGGCTCCGGGCACTGCTTCATGTCGGCGACGAGGTTGGCGATCAGGTCGTCGCGCTCCCAATCCGCGAAGGAGCGGTAGCGCACGCCGGCCTGCGTGTAGTCGTCCTCGGTGCGCGAGGTCTGGTAGCGGCCGAGATTGCCCTGGACCGGCTGGTGATAGTCCTTGGCGGGCTTCGGCGCCTCGCGCAGGCCTTCGGCCAGGGTCGAGGGCTCGTAGTTGATGTGCTTGTTCGGGCCCGTCCCGTCCACCGTGTAGGCCATCTGGCCGTCGCGCTGGTTCGAGTAGACCTTCACGCCGGGCTGCGGCGCGTTGATCGGCAGCTGGAGGTAGTTGGCCCCGACGCGGTAGCGCTGCGTGTCGGAGTAGGACAGCGTCCGGCCCTGCAGCATCTTGTCGTCCGAGAAGTCGACGCCGTCGACGAGGACGCCGGTGCCGAAGGCCGACTGCTCGACCTCAGCGAAGAAGTTGTCCGGCACGCGGTCGAGCACCATCCGGCCGCAGGGCAGCAGCGGGAACTGGTCCACAGGCCACAGCTTCGTGTCGTCCAGCGGGTCGAACGACAGGTGGTCGTTCGGGCCGTCCGGCATGATCTGCACGGCGAATTCCCATTCGGGGAAGTTGCCGGCCTTGATGTTGTCGTACAGGTCGCGGGTCGCGTGGCCGACATCCTTGGCCTGGATCTCGGAGGCCTGCTGCGAGGTCAGGTTCCGGACGCCCTGCTTGGGGATCCAGTGGAACTTGCAGAGCACCGCCTCGCCCTGGTCGTTGACCAGCTTGTAGGTGTTGACGCCCGAGCCTTCCATCTCGCGGTAATTGGCCGGGATGCCCCAGGGCGACTTCAGGTGCGTTACCATGTGGATCGACTCGGGGTGCTGGGCCACGAAGTCGAAGAAGCGCCACGCCTCCTGGCGGTTCGTCACCGGATCCGGCTTGAACGCGTGGATCATGTCGGGGAACTTGATCGCGTCGCGGATGAAGAAGACCTTGAGGTTGTTGCCCACGAGGTCCCAGTTGCCGTCGACGGTCTTGAACTTGACCGCGAAGCCGCGCGGGTCGCGCTCGGTCTCCGGGCTCTCCTTGGCGCCGGCGACGGTGGAGAAGCGCACGAACATCGGCGTCTTCACGCCGGTCTCGGTGAGCACGCGGGCGCGGGTGTACTTGGAGGCCGGCTCGTCGCCGATCTTACCGTAGGCCTCGAACCAGCCGTGGGCGCCGGCGCCGCGGGCGTGGACGACGCGCTCGGGGATTCGCTCGCGGTCGAAGTGCGTGATCTTCTCGATGAACTGGTAGTTCTCGAGCGTCGCCGGGCCGCGCTCACCGACCGTCCGGGTGCTCTGGTTGTCCCGGACCGGATGGCCCTGGCGGGTGGTCAGGATCGGGCGTTGATCGCTCATGCGTATCGTCTCTCCGTTCAGCGAAGGCTCTCGGGGGCCGAGGCCAGCCTGGAACCGTTCTGGAAAAAGGTTATGACCCCGGCATGACCCCGAGGCAAATGCATCGTCACAAAGGTTCTGATAGATACAGCCTATGAATCTGGCTGGCCTCTCCCTCCGGGATCTCGAATATGTCGTCGCGGTGGCCGACGAGGGGCATTTCGGCCGGGCCGCCGAACGCTGCAATGTCAGCCAGCCGACGCTGAGCGTGCAGGTCCGCAAGCTGGAAACCGCGCTCGGCCTGACTTTGTTCGAGCGGTCGAACCGGCGGATCCTGCTGACCGAGGCTGGCCAAGCCATCATCCGGCAGGCACGCGTCGTCCTGGCGGAGGCGCAGCGGCTGCTGGCCCTCGCCAGGGAGGGCCGCGGCTCGCCGCTCACCGGGCGCCTCATCCTGGCGGCGATCCAGACGCTCGGTCCCTACTTCTTCCCGCTGGTGCTGCGACCGCTGCGCGAGCAGTACCCGCTGCTGACGCTCTCTCTGTCGGAATCGCGGACCGCCGACATCGTCGAGGGCCTGCGCGACGGCCGCATCGACGCGGCCCTGGTCTCGCTTCCGCTGCCCTCCAACGGTCTCGCGGTCTCGCCGCTCTTCGTCGAGCCGTTCTGGCTCGCCTGCCCGGCCGAGCACGCCCTGGCCCGGGGCGGCGCGCTCTCGGCGACCGAGATCGCAGGGCCGGACCTGCTGCTGCTCGATGAGGGCAACTGCCTGCGCGACCAGACGATCGCGGCCTGCGGCGCCGGCTCGTCGGTCGGCCGCCATGCCACCAGCCTGGAGACGCTTCGCTCGATGGTGGCCGCCGGCGCCGGCTACACGCTGCTTCCGGCCCTCGCGGTGCCCGCCAGCCCCGATCCCAGCGGCCTGACGGTCACCCGGGCCTTCGATGTCGACGGTCCCGGCCGGACCATCGCGCTGGTCTGGCGGGCGAGCGATCCCCGCGCCGCGGGACTGGCGAACCTCGCCGCCTTCTTCCGGGCGCACGCGCCGCCCGGAACCACGGCCTGCCGGGGCGACGACGCTGTGGCGTGAGCGGCGGTGTCGCGGGCACCTGGCCCCGCTGTGATGAAGACGGTCGCGCTTGGCGCGTCTATCAGGACTGATCAGGGCATGGGGAACGGGCCGATGCGGCGCAGGATGATCGGGGCAATTCTGGCGCTGCTCGCCCCCCTCGGCGCCCACGCCGCGCCGACGGACAGCTTCGCCCGGATCGATCAGATCAACCGGGCCTCCCTGGTGATGACAGCCGAGACCGGTATCGTCCCGCGCCCCCTGGCCGCGACCATCGCCCGCGCGCTCGATCAGGTCGCCGCCGACGCCGCCAAGCCCGGCGCGGAACGGCCGGACGACTATCTCCGGATCGAGCCGCTGATCACCGCCATTGCCGGCCCGGAGGCCACCCGGATGCATTCGGGGCGCAGCCGCCAGGACATCATCCCGACGGTGCTGAAGCTTGAGCAGCGCGACCGCCTCCTCGCCCTCGCCCAGGCCCTGGACGAGACCCGGGGGGCCTTGCTGGCCGTGGCCGACCGCGAGGCCGACACGATCGTCCCGGCCTATACAAACGGCGTGCAAGCCCAGCCGACGACGCTCGGCCACCTCTATCTCGGCTACGCGGCCGTGCTCGCCCGCGATGCGCAGCGCCTCCGCGAGGCCTGGGCGCGGCTCAACCTGTCACCCCTCGGCGCGGCCGCCCTCGGGACGTCGAGCTTCCCGGTGGACCGCAAGCGCCTGGCCGAGCTGCTCGGGTTCGATGCGCCCGTGGAGAACAGCTACGATGCCGGTCAGCTCGCGCCGATGGATATGGGCCTGGAATTGACCGGGCTTTCCGCGACACTCGCCACCACGGCCGGCAGCTTCGCGCAGGACCTCTACGCCCAGTATCATCAGACCCGGCCGTGGATCCTGCTGCGGGAGGGGGCGCTGACCGGGCCGAGCAGCATCATGCCGCAGAAGCGCAATCCCGTCGCCCTCTACGGCCTGCGCATGAAGGCGAGCGACGTGGTCGGGGCCGCGCAGGCCTTCGTCATCATGGCGCACAACGTCGATTCCGGGATGCCGGACTACAAGCGCAACCAGGCCGAGCCGCCGGGCCGGACGCTCGCCGAGGCCGTCGAGCTGTGCCGGCGCTGGACCCGCGTCCTCGACGGGCTGGTCGTGGACCGGGCGCGGGCCGCCGAGGAGGTCGCCGCCGACTATTCGACCACCACAGAACTCGCCGACACGCTTCAGCGCGAGGCGGACGTGCCGTTCCGGCTCGGCCACCACTTCGCCTCCGAGCTGGTGAGCTACGGCCGCAGCCACGATCTGCGACCCGCCGATCTCCCGTTCGCGGAGGTGCGGCGGATCTACGCCGAGGCCGCCGCCGGGACGGGCCTGAAGCCGGACCTGCCCCTCGACGAGGCGCGCTTCCGGGCGGCCTTGTCGGCCCGGGGCATGATCGACGCGGCTGCGGGCCTCGGCGGCCCGCAGCCCGCGGAGGTCCGGCGCATGCTGGCCCGCGCCCGGGAGCGGCTTGAGGCCGATCGGGCATGGCGCGATGACCGCCGCAAGGGCCTGGCCGACGCCCGGGCACGCCTCGACACCGCCTTCGCCGCCCTGACCCACGAGCCCTGACGATTGCGCGGGGCGGCCGTGTCGAAACTCTGCCGTGACAGGGCCAATATTGCGCTATAGCGCGCGCCTGACGCCTGCCGTCTGAAGCGGGCCTCTCCCGATCGGTCGCCTTGCTCCCTCTCCGCATCCTCGGCCTCTGGGCCGCCCTCGCCGCCGCGTCCGCGGCCGTCTCATACGGCCTGATGCAGGCGCAGTTCCCGGCCGCGTTGCTGCTCGGGCCGATGATCGCGGCCATCGCGTTCGGGGTCGGCGGTTCGCGCCTCCGCGTGCCCCGGGCCGCCTTCCAGGCCTCCCAGGCGGCGATCGGCTGCCTCGTGGCGCATGCGGTCACCGGGCAGATCGCCCAGACCCTGGTGGAGGACGGGCCGCTCATCGTCGCGGTCGTGCTGGTCACCGTCGCGGTCAGCGGCTTGGTCGGCTGGATCCTGACCCGCCTGCGCGTGCTGCCCGGGACCACCGCGGCTTGGGGATCGTCCCCCGGCGGCGCCTCCGCCATGGTCGCCATGGCCGAGGATTTCGGTGCCGATCCGCGCCTCGTGGCCTTCATGCAATACGTGCGCGTCGCGGCCGTGGTGTTCTCGGCCTCGCTGGCCGCCCGCTTCCTGATGGAGACGCCGGTTCCCGGGGCCTCGGCTGGCGTCGCCGAGGTGACCGGGCCACTCTCCGTCTTCGCGACGCTGGCCGTCGCCATCGTGGGCGCGGGCGCGGCGCTCGCCCTGCGGGTGCCGGCCGGCGCGCAGATCGGCCCGATGGTGCTCGGCAGCCTCCTCCACGCCACCGGGCTCGTGCGCATGGCGCTGCCGGTGCCCCTCCTCGAACTCGCCTATGCCTGCATCGGCATCTATGTCGGCCTGCGCTTCACCCGGGAGACGCTGCGCCTGACATTCACCGCCCTGCCCGGCATCCTGGCGGCGACCTTCTCGGTCATCGCCCTCTGCGCGGCCTGGGGCTGGGGGCTGACGCTGCTGCTGCCCATCGACCTGCTCACCGCAGTCCTCGCCACGAGTCCCGGCGGCCTCGATTCGGTGGCGATCATCGCCGTCGGCTCGAAGGCGGACGTCTCCTTCGTGCTGGCGGTCCAGACCCTGCGCCTGTTCGTAGTGCTGCTCACCGGTCCGCTGCTCGCCAAGTGGATCAGCCGGTCCGTGCCGGAGACCGCCATCCGATGAACGCCCTGGTTCTCGCCTTTCTGAATTCCTGGCGCGGCCTGCGCCACGGCGCGCGCACCGAGCGGGCCGTGCGGCAGGAACTCCTGCTCCTGGCTCTCGGCGTGCCGGTCGCCCTGTTCCTCGGCGCGACACTCTGGGTGCGGGTCGCCCTGATGGTCAGCCTGCTGCTGATGCTGGCCGCCGAATTCCTCAACACCGCCGTCGAGAAGCTCTGCGACCACGTCCATCCGGGGCATCACCCGATGATCGGTACGGTGAAGGACCTCGCCTCCGCCGGCACCTTCATGGCCCAGATGGCGGCGCTGCTCGTGTGGGTGGCGGCGCTGGTCGAGCGGCTGGGCTGACCTGCCGCGCGTGGGCGCGCTCGCATCCGCGGGCCGGAGGGTCTATCTGGCCGGCACAGCCCCGCGCATCGGCCGAGACTCCACACCGTGACGGACTACATCCGCAAGATCCTCACCGCCCGCGTCTACGACGTGGCGATCGAGAGCCCACTCGACCCGATGCCCCGGCTGACGCAGCGGCTCGGGCGGCCGGTCCTGCTGAAGCGCGAGGATCTCCAGCCGGTCTTCTCGTTCAAGCTGCGCGGCGCCTACAACAAGATGTCCGGCCTCAGTCCGGACCAGATCGCCCGCGGCGTCGTCTGCGCCTCGGCGGGCAACCACGCGCAGGGCGTGGCGCTGGCCGCCGCCAAGCTCGGGGCGCGCGCCGTGATCGTGATGCCGCGCACCACCCCGTCGATCAAGGTCGATGCCTGCCGGGCCCGGGGGGCCGAGGTCGTTCTGCACGGCGACGCCTTCGACGAGGCGCTCGCACAGGCCAAGACCCTCGAGGCCGAGCAGGGCCTGACCTTCCTGCACCCCTTCGACGATCCCGACGTGATCGCCGGCCAGGGCACCATCGGCAAGGAGATCCTGGAGCAGCATACCGGCGCGATCGAGGCGATCTTCGTGCCGGTGGGCGGCGGCGGGCTCGCTGCCGGCGTCGCCACCTTCGTGAAGTATCTGCGGCCGGGCACCAAGGTGATCGGTGTCGAGCCGGAGGACGCCGCCTGCATGGCCGCGGCACTGGCGGCCGACACGCGGGTCAGCCTACCCAGTGTCGGCCTGTTCGCCGACGGCGTCGCCGTGCGTCAGGCCGGCGAGGAGACCTTCCGGCTCTGCCGCGCGCATCTCGACGAGGTCATCACCGTCGATACCGACGCCATGTGCGCGGCGATCAAGGACATCTTCGACGACACCCGCGCGGTGTCGGAACCCTCCGGGGCGCTGAGCCTCGCCGGCGCCAAGCTGTATGCCGAGCGCGAGGGCGGTGACGGCACGCTGATCGCCATCTCCTCGGGGGCGAACCTGAATTTCGACCGCCTGCGCCACATCGCCGAGCGCGCCGAGATCGGCGAGCAGCGCGAGGTCCTGATCGGCGTGACGATCCCCGAGCGCCCCGGCGCCTACCGCGCCTTCATCAACGCCCTCGGACCGCGGGCGATCACGGAATTCAACTACCGCCATGCGCCGGGCTCGGAGGCGCAGATCTTCGTCGGCATCAACGTCAGCGGCGGCAAGCGCGAGAAGCAGGCGCTGATCGCTTCGCTGCGCGAGGCCGGCTATCGCGTCCTCGACATGAGCGACAACGAGATGGCCAAGGTCCATGTCCGCTACATGGTCGGCGGCCGTGCCGTCGGGGTCGCGCACGAGCGGCTGTTCCGCTTCCAGTTCCCGGAGCGGCCCGGTGCGCTGATGAAGTTCCTCGACGCCCTCGGGCCGGATTTCGACATCACGCTGTTCCACTACCGCAACCACGGCGCCGATTACGGCCGGGTGCTCGCCGGGATCGCGGTGCCGCCGCCCGAGCGCGCCCGGTTCGACGCCGCCATCGACGCCCTCGGTTACCCGGCCACCGACGAGACCGAGAACCCGGCCTACCGCCTGTTCCTTGACGGCGAGGGCGCCGGGGCGGCCTGAGCCCCCTCAGCCCAGGCTGTCCCTGGGGGCTCTCGTCGCGCGCCTTCAAGTCACGTCGCTGTTCTCATGATCGAGGGGCAGCGTCGGGCGCGGTCATTCTTCGGCCACCTCCACCGACGCGACATCGGGCATCGCCCGAAGCTTTGCCGCGATGGCCTCGAAGCTCGTCCGGGACAGACGCACGAACGTGATCGTCACTTCCTCGTGGTCCGCATCAGGACCCGGATGGACCGTGAAGGTCCGGACCCGTGAGGCCCGCTCGCCCGTCGCCGCCTGCACGGTGTCGATCGACATCGCGCCTTTTCGGGCGGTCAGCCGAAGGGTCTGGGCGCGCATCCGGTCGCGCCAGCGCTGCTCGAAGGGCTTCACACCCGCCAGGATGCCGACGATGAGTGCCGTCGCGGCCAGGGCCGGCACGTAGAGGCCGCTGCCGATCGCCAGCCCGATCGCCGCCACGCCCCAGAGACTGGCCGCCGTGGTGAGACCCTTCACCACCTCGCCGCGCAACAGGATCGTCCCCGCTCCGAGGAAGCCGATGCCGGAGACCACCTGCGCGGCGATCCGGGAGGGGTCGAGCACCACGTGGGCGGTGCCCAGCACGTCGGCGAATCCGAAGGCCGAGACCAGCATGATCAGGCAGGAGCCGACGCAGACCAGCATGTGGGTCCGCAGGCCTGCGGCCCAGAGCAGGCGCTCGCGCTCCAGGCCAATCACGCTGCCGAACAGGGCCGCCAACGCCAGCCGGGCCACCATCTCGCCGTTGCCGATCAGAGCCGCCTCCGTTTCTCCGCCCCGTGCGGATGGCGCGGATCCTTGCGGCTTTGCCGTGGGCGGATCAAGCGATCCCGAGGGCCGCCTTCTCGACTTCGTAAGCGGCCCGCACCGTGGCGGCCCCGTAGGACCGCTCCAGGCGCCGCACCGTGAAATGCGCGCGGGCGGTCGACTGGAAATGGTTCATGAAGGCCGTGTTGACCGCCGCCCCGCCGAAGGCGCCGAGGATCGGCACCGCCTGCGCGGCGACCTTCTGGGACACGACCAGACCGAAGCGCGCGGCGATCTGTGCGGTGAAGCGGATCAGCGCCGGGGCCGACTGGTCGAGGAGCGTTTTGCTGCCGGCATAGCGGGCCGCCTCCGACAGCGTCTTGGCCAGGGCCGCGCGGACGGCGAAGTAGCCGCTCTCGGTGAGCGCCGCGCCCGCCTCGGTCTCGGCCGTGGCCCGGCCGCCGAGGGCGAAGACCTGGACGCAGGCGAGCGCCCCCTCGGGGGTCTCGAGATCCTCGCCCTCCTCCCGGGCGATCTCGGCGATGGAGCGCAGCATCAGCGTGGTCGAGACCGGAAGCTCGACGGCCAGCGTCGCGAGGCCGAACGCGCCTCCGACCGCGCCGGACAGTGCCGCCATCGCCTTGTGCTTGGCGTCGCCCGAGCCGAGGAGCTGCGCGAACCGGCTCTCGGCCTTGGCGGCGACGGAACCGAGGCCCTCCCCTTCGGCCGGAACGAGTTCCCGGCGCGGCAGCGTCGCCAGGGCGACGCGCAGCGCCCCCCGCATGGCCGCCTCGGTGCTGCGGCTGACGGCTTCGGTGACCGGAGCCGGCAGCGATCGGCCGATGATGTCGAGGGGCGCGCCGGCCGCCGCGGAGAGCCGCCCCGCGAGGCTCGGACGCTCCAGCACCTGCACGGCGCGGCGCAGGGCGGCGAGGTCCGCGTCGCTCAGCGTCTTTTCTGGAGTCGCCGCCGGCAGCGTCTCGCCGGCTAAGGTGAGGTCGCTCGTGCTCATCCGTGAATCCCTGGATCTGTCGTGCTCACGCCGCCCCTGGCGCGCGCGCCGTGGTAGGAAGCTCGGGCCCCGGGATGCGGTTCCCCGCCTCCTGCGCATCCCGCGCCGGTGCCGCCGCGGCCTCCGCCTGCCCGGTCCTGCGCCCGACCGCGACGCAGAGCACCAGGACCGGGATACCCACGAGGGAGGTCATGACGAAGAAGGCCGGATAGCCGATCGCCGCGACCACGAAACCCGACGAGCCCGCGATCAGCTTGCCCGGCAGCGCGTAGAGCGAGGAGAACAGCGCGTACTGCGTCGCCGCGTAGGCCGGGCTGGTGAGGCTCGACATGTAGGCGATGAGCACGATGCCGGCGAAGGAGCCGCAGAAATTCTCGATCGAGATGGCGACCGTCAGGCGCCAGATCTCGGGCGCGCCGGCCGCCAGCCACGCGAAGGCGAGGTGCGAGGACGCGGCCAGGAAGGCGCCCAGCAGCAGCGTGGGGAACAGGCCGAGCCGGGCCAGGGCCCATCCGCCCGCGAACCCGCCCGCGATGCCGACCCAGATGCCGTAGAGCTTGGTGACGGTGGCGATCTCCTTCAGGTCGAAGCCCAGCGTCCGGTAGAGCGGGCTCGCCATCACGCCGGACAGGAAATCGGGGAGCCGGAACAAGGCCACGAGCAGGAGGATGCCCCAGAGCGCGCCGCCGAACCGGCCGTGCAGCTCGGTGAGCGGCTCCAGCACGGCGCGGCGCATCGACCAGAACCGGGAGCGGCCGGGCGTCTCCGCCTGAACCGTACGAGGCCTGTCGAAGGCCGGGGCCAGCAGGGCGGCGATCATCCCGACCAGCATGAGCGCCGCCATGATCAGGTAGGCCAGCGTCCAGCCCCCCGCCGAGGCGATGAACAGCGCGCCCGCGCCGGCGGTGATCAGGCCGAGGCGGTAACCGAGGTTCGAGGTCGCCGCCAGGATACCCTGGAAGTCGCTGCCGGCGGCGTCGATGCGCCAGCCGTCGATCACCACATCCTGGCTCGCCGCGCAGAAGGCCACCAGGAAGGCCCCGAGTCCCAGGAGCGCGAGGTTGGTCTTCGGATCCGAGAAGGCCATCAGGGTCAGGCACAGGGCGACCGCGGCCTGCGTGGTCACCATCCAGGCCCGGCGGCGCCCGAGGCGGGCACTCAGCACCGGAACGTTCAGCCTGTCGATCGCGGGCGCCCAGAGGAACTTCAGCGAGTAAGGCAGCGCCACGTAGCTGAACAGGCCGATCGCCCGCACGTCGATGTCCGAGAAGGCGAGGCGGAGCGTGAAGGTGCCGAGGACCAGGAGCAGCGGCAGGCCCGAGGAGAATCCGAGAGCCAGCATGAGCACGATCCGCCGGTCCTCGACGATGTCGCGGAGCCGGAAGCGACGCATCGCCTGTGGCTGGTTCGCCATGGCATGGAACTCCTGAGCCTTCGTGGCCTTGATCTCGCGAAATCGTGGCAGCCTTACGCCGCACCGGTTTTCGCTGGATCGTGATGTGTTGCGCCTCAATCTTGGTAGAAGCTTGCTTAACGCGGTGTCCACGTCCCACGGATCGCGGCGTGTTGGAGGCGCCGCCGGACGAACGGGCACGCCGCCCAGTCGTGGAATGATGCGTTGAGTCTCCGATCCGAGTCCGCTCCGCCGTTGGCGACGCTCGTCGACGCGTTCGCGCGCAGCCCGTCGCCCATGGTGATCACCGATGCCCGCGCTCCGGACAACCCGATCGCCTGGGCGAACGACGCATTCCTGCAGGTGACAGGCTACACCGCTGACGAGATCGTCGGGCGCAACTGCCGGATGCTGCAGGGTCCGGCCACCGACCGTTTCACGGTCGAGCGGATCCGCTCGGCCGTACAGGCCGCGGAGCCGATCTCCGTCGAGCTGCTCAACTACCGGAAGGACGGGACGACCTTCTGGAACGCGATGACCATCACGCCGGTGAACGACGCCGAGGGTCTCGCCTTCTTCTATGCCGCCCAGGCGGACATGACCTATGTCCACCAGATGGAAGTGTCGATGCGCGGCACCAACGACGAGCTGGAGCGCCTCGTCAACGCGCGGACCCAGGATCTGACCACCGCCCTTGAGCAGAAGACGGCCCTGCTGCACGAGGTTGATCACCGGGTTAAGAACAATCTTCAGGTGATTTCCTCGCTGATGCTGCTGAAGGCCCGGCGAACGCCCGAGGGCGAGGCGCGGGACGCGCTCCAAGGCATGGCCGAGCGGATCGGCGCGCTCTCGACAGCCCATCGGATGCTGTATTCCGAGGGCGACTGCACGCATTTCAACCTCGGCGACTTCGCGGCCGAGTTCCTGGCCGACATGAATGCCGGCCTGGATCCGGAGCGGCGCCGGGTCGAGGCCGACGTCGAGTCGATCGCCGTAGCTGCCGCGATGGCGGCGCCCCTGGCCCTGATGATCCACGAACTCACGGCAAACGCCCTGCGCCACGCCTTCCCGGGCGAGCGGGAGGGACGCGTGTCGATCGTCGCCCGCCGCACCGAGAGAGGGATTCATATGACGATTCGCGACGACGGCGTCGGTGTCGCCGCGGCGGCTCCGAATCCGGCCGGCTTCGGGCGAAATCTGGTGGAGATGGTGGTCCGGCAGATGCGCGGGACCATCGCCTGGGCGGATGCCGGTCCGGGCACGACCGTCGACATCGATATCCCGCTCCAGCAGCCGGCTTGAGAAATCGACGTGCAGGCTTCAAGCTCGGCGGCCACGGGGCCGGAGGACGATGAACGCATGGGGACCGGGAACGCCGCCGCGCTCCGCATCCTCGTGGTGGAGGACGAGGCCCTGATCGCCCTCGAGCTGGAATGCCTGCTGGACGATCTCGGGCATGTCACGGTCGGTGTCGCCGGCAACGCCACCGAGGCGATCGCCATGGGCCGCTCCACCGCGCCCGACGTTGCGCTCGTGGACATCCACCTCGTCGACGGTCCGACCGGAATCGACGTCGCCAGGGCGCTCTCGGCCGACCGACGCACCACGGTGGTGTTCATGACCGCCAACGCCAAGCGCATTCCGGCGGATTTCGCCGGGGCGATCGGCGTGATCGCGAAACCCTATTCCGAGCGCGTCGTGGCCAGCACCCTCGACTACGTGGCCGATCGCCGGGCCGGTCGCCACGGGCCGGCCTGTCCGGACGGGTTCTCGCCCGCGCCCGTCTGACTCGCGTCGAGGCGCGTCGCTACGGGGCTTCGCCGTCTCAGCTTCGCGTCGCTCGCTCGCGCTTCAACCGGTAGAGCGCATCCAGCGCTTCCCGCGGCGTCAGGGCGTCGGGGTCGATGGCGTCGAGGAGCGCGCCCAGCGGGTCCTCCTGCGGCGGCTCCGGCGGCGGTGGTGGCGCGAGGGCGGCAAAGAGCGGCAGGTCGTCGATCCGCGCGCGGGCGGGGCGGCCCATCTCGGCCTTCTCGAGACTCTTGAGGATCGCCCCGGCCCGGGTCACGACGCTGCCCGGCAGACCTGCGAGCCGCGCCACCTGCAGACCGTAGCTGCGCTCGGCGACGCCGGGCACGACCTCGTGCAGAAACACGACGCCGTCCCGATGCTCGGCCACCTTCAGGGTCGCATTGTCCAGCCGCGCCAGCCGGTCACCGAGGGCGGTCAACTCGTGGAAATGCGTCGCGAAGAGCGCCCGACAGGCATTCACCTCGTGGAGATGCTCCAGGCACGCCCAGGCGATCGACAGGCCGTCGAAGGTCGCGGTGCCGCGGCCGATCTCGTCCAGGATCACCAGGGAGCGCCGGGTCGCCTGATTCAGGATCGCGGCGGTCTCGACCATCTCGACCATGAACGTCGACTGGCCACGGGCGAGGTCGTCCGCGGCGCCGACCCGGGAGAACAGCCGGTCGACCCGGCCGATGCGCGCGTCCGCAGCCGGCACGAAGGCGCCCATCTGGGCGAGCACGGCGATCAGCGCGTTCTGGCGCAGGAAGGTCGATTTGCCGCCCATGTTCGGGCCGGTGATCAGGCGGATCCGCCCGCGGGTATCGCCCGACAGGTCGCAATCATTGGCGATGAACGGCTCGCCCGCCCGGCGCAGAGCCGCCTCGACCACCGGATGGCGCCCGCCGACCACGACGAAGCTCAAGGACTCATCGACGACGGGCCGGCGCCAGTCGAGTTCGACGGCGAGTTCGGCGTGGCTCGCCGCCACATCGAGACCCGCGAGGGCCTCGGCCACCTCGGCGATGGCCTCGGCCTGAGCCAAGACGCGGGCCGCGAGGTCGTCGAAGACGGCCGCTTCCAGGGCGAGCGCCCGGTCGGACGCGCCCGAGATCTTCGACTCGAGTTCGCCCAGTTCGACGCTGGTGAAGCGCATGGCGTCCACCATGGTCTGGCGGTGGACGAACTCGCTCTGGAGACCCTTCAGGCAGGCCTCGCCGACGGATTGCGGAACCTCGATGAAAAAGCCCAGGAGGTTGTTGTGCTTGATCCGTAGGGTCCGGCAGCCGGTCTGCTCGGCGTAGCGCGCCTGCAAGGCGGCAATCACCTTGCGGGAATCCTGGCCCAAAGTTCGCGCCTCGTCGATCTCCGGATGATAGCCCGCCCGCACGAAGCCGCCGTCGCGCCGGCTCAGCGGCAGATCGTCGGCCAGCGCCGCCGCCAGGGTGGCGATGAGATCCGGGTTGGCCTCCGCCAAGTGCTCGGCGAGCCGGGCGAGATCCTCCGGGAGGTCGGGAATCGCAGCGAGTCGGGCGCCGAGATCCGCCGCCACGGCGAGGCCGTCGCGGATGGCCGCGAGGTCGCGCGGTCCCGCACGGCCGAGGCCGGTTCGCGACAGCGCCCGGGCGAGGTCGGGGGCCCGCGCAAGGGCGTCGCGCAGGCTGCCGCGCAGGCGGCCGTCCTCGACCAGATGGGCCACCGCCGCGTGCCGCCGGGTAATGGCGTCGAGATGGGTGAGCGGGCCGGCCAAGTGCTCGGCCAGCAGCCGGGCACCATTTGCCGTTACGGTCCGGTCGATCGTGGCGAGCAGACTTCCCGTCCGCTCGCCCGACAGGGTGCGGGTGAGTTCGAGATTGGCGCGCGTCGCCGCATCGATCGCCAGGGTCGCGCCGCCATCCTCGCGGGTCGGAACCGAGAGCGGGGGTCGCGCGGCGAGCTGCGTGCGGGCGATGTAGAGCAGCGCGGCCCCGGCCGCCGCGATCTCGGCCCGGGTGAACTGGCCGAACCCCTCCAGGGTCGAGACTCCGTATTGCTCGCGCAGGCGACGTTCGGCGGCCGCGGGCTCAAGCTCGGCCTGGGCCAGGGGCACGATCGCGGCGCGGCTCTCCTGCCAGATTCGCGCGAGGGCCGGATCGGCGTGGATCGCCTCCGACAGGACGATCTCCCGCGGGTCGTGCCGGGCGATGGCACCGGACAGGTCGCCGCCCGCGACCTCGCTCAGGGAGAAGCGGCCGGTGGAGATGTCCACCGCGGCGAGGCCGTAGGCGACGGCACCCTCCCCGGTCTTCCGGCGGCCGATCGCCAGGAGCAGATTCGCCCGGGCCGGGTCGAGGAGCCGATCCTCGGTGATCGTGCCGGGGGTGACGAGCCGCACGACCTCGCGGCGGACCACGGATTTCGGCCCACGCTTCTTGGCCTCGGCCGGATCCTCGGTCTGCTCGCAGACCGCCACCCGGTGACCGAGGGCGATGAGGCGATTCAGATAGTCGTCGGACCGGTCGACCGGCACGCCGCACATCGGGATTTCGCTGCCCGCGTGCTTGCCGCGCTTCGTCAGGACGATGCCGAGCGCCCGGGACGCGATCTCCGCATCCTCGAAGAACAGCTCGTAGAAGTCGCCCATCCTGTAGAACAGGAGGCAGTCCGGATTCGCAGCCTTAATCTCGATGTATTGCGCCATCATCGGCGTGGCGCCGGCCGGGTCCAGACCGGGCATGGGCGTCGTATCGGCGGCGGGGCGGACGGCGGTTCGGGCCATGCCGCCTCTTAGCAGAGCGTCGACGGCGAATCAGGCCGATCAAGCCGACGCAGCTGGGGAGAAGGCGTATCGCCGGTGGATGGCGCCCGGATCCGACGCACGCAGCGCGGGTCCGAGCGCCATTGGGAACTCAGTGGCGCGGGCCGCCCGTGGTGTTGCCGAGCTGCTGCTGGTAGCCGGGGCGCGACGGATTGCGGGCATTCGGGTCGCCGTGGCGCATCGTGTTCATGCGCCGCATCCGGCGGTGGTGCCGGGCCGAGTGATGGCGGTGCATGCGGTAATGCCGATGCATCGCAACGGTCTCGACCATATCAGATCCCGTCAGACCGGGCTGCGCCATCGCCGGCGCGGCCTGCGACGCGACGGTTCCGGCCAGAAGGCCACCGAAGACCACACCCGCGGTTAGAAAAGAACGAACAGACATCGTGGAGTAGCTCCGATCAGCTTCTATGAGCCACCAGCTAAGAAACAAGTGATCGTAATGTTCCGGATCACGGCGTTAAAAATAATACCCGTTCTTTGGACGGCGTGCGGACCGATGCGGCGGCCGTCGCGTCTCCGGGCGGGACGGTGCCGGGATCGGCGATACCCGTCCGTGCATTGATTTCGGCTCTCACCTCAGCCCGGGCGGCGGGCGAGAAGCCGTGTTCGCTCGGTGGTTCAGAACACGGGTTCAGCACAGGAAGGTGCGGAGGTCGGCGCTGACCGAAGCGGGTTCCTCATGCGCCAGCCAGTGGCTGGCCTGCGCGTACCATTGGATGCGCCCCGCGTCGCAGAGAGCGAGACTGGCTTCCGCCAAGCCGGATTGCAGCGCGGTGTCCCGTCGCCCCCAGAGGATCAACGCCGGGACGCGGACCCGGGGCGGCCGCGCCCGGGGAAGCCGCACCAGGGCCCGGTACCAGTTCAGCATGCCGGTCATCGCGTCCGGCTGCAGCCACGCCTCGACGTAGCGGTCGAGGTCGGCCTGCGCGAAGGCGCCGGGGCGGCTTGTGGTCGTCAGCGCGCGGCGCAGGGCCCGGCAGCGATCGGCCGTGAGCAGCCGTTCGGGCAGGTGCGGGATCTGGAACAGGCCGACATAGGTGCTGCGCAGCCATTGGCCCGGATGGTGCCGCATGTAGGTGCCGACCACGGCGGGATGCGGCGCGTTGAGGATCGCCAGCCGGTCGATCCGCTCGGGATGGCGGCTCGCCACCCACCACGCGACGAGGCCGCCCCAATCATGTCCGACCAGGCGGACCGTGGGAGCGCCATAGGCGTCAGCCAGGGCCAGAACGTCGCCTGCCAGACGATCCAGGTGATAGGCGGCGATCCCCGCGGGCTTGTCGCTGAGGCCGTAGCCGCGCTGGTCCGGCGCGATCACCCGCAGACCCGCCTCGGCGAGAGGCCCGATCTGATGGCGCCAGCCGAACCAGAATTCGGGAAAACCGTGCAGCAGGATGGTCGGCGGTCCTGTCTCGGGACCCGCCTCGGACACGTTCAGGCCCACCTCCGGCAACTCGACCCGGCGCAACCTCACACCCGCGACGGTCATGTTCTCGTGCGCTCCGTCCTGCCCGCCTTGCCGGCGGCGGGAAACGCCTCCGCGTCCAGATCCGATCCGCTCAGAAGCCGAGCGCGCCGCAGGTTTCCGCCTCAGGCGAGAGCTGGTCGCGCAGGCGCTCCGGCGCAGTCCGGGTCCAGAGGCACAGGAGGACGAAGGCGGCCCCGTGCAGCAGGGCGTGCGGTGCGGAGCGATCGTCCGGAGCGGTCCGGTCCCGCTCGGAACCGGTCACGGTGTCGGTCGGAGGCGTCGCAGTGTGGGGCATGGCTCTGATCTCCAAAGGACATTCTGCAGGAGACATCGTCACCGAATGCCCGGAGTTACAGGGCCGAGGGACCCGCGCGTGCGCCGCCGCACGCGGACATCTCAGCGCACCGGGTCGAGCCAGCGCGCGAGCCTCCCGGTCGCAAGGCCGGCGCGGGTTTCCCGGTAGCCGAGTTCCGCCGATTCGCGGAAGCGCGACCAGGCGCGCAGATCGATGCCGGAGAGCTGGGGCTTGAGCACGGCGGTCGCGTGCGCCGCCGCCATCAGGCTCTGGGCGTCGCTCGACACGGTGGCGGCGCGCAGCAGCAGCGGTGCCAGACCCGGCATCGCCAGCGGCGAGCCGATCAGCTTGCGTACGAGCCGGCCGCTCCAGCCGCGCTGCGGCATGTCCTGGAACGCCCGGTCGGTCCCGACATCGACGGCCAGAACCGGTCCGCGCTCCAGCCCGGCGGCGACATCCGCCGGCAGGTTGTTCATCATGCCGCCATCGACCAGGACGCCCTCGTCGCAGAGCACCGGCGGCAGGAGGCCGGGAATCGCGATGCTGGCCCGCAGGGCTTTCGGCAGGTCGCCCGAGCGATGCACCATGGTGCTGCCGGTGGTCAGGTTCGACGAGACGCAGAAGAACGGCAGCCAGAGATCCTCGATGCACACCCCCCCGTAACGCGCCGCGAGACCGGTATCGACCTTGGCGCCGCGGGTCAGGGCGTGCAGCGGCAGCGTGTAGTCGTTGATCGGATTGCTGGTGGCGAAGAACGCCTCGATCTGCGCCTGGATCTCCGCGACGTTCCAGCCCATGGCGAGGCTCGCCGCGATGATCGCGCCCATGCTGGTCCCGCCGACGAAATCCGGCGTGCAGCCAACCTCGTCGAGGGCCTTCAGCACCCCGAGATGGGCCAGCCCGCGCGCTCCGCCCCCGCCGAGGACGAGACCCCGTGCGGCGCCGCTGGCGAGCCGGGCGAGGCGATGCAGATCGCCCCGATTGCCGTCTCGAAGCTGGATTCGCATCGCGGCAGGCAGGGCGGCGACCTCCGGATGCAGGGGCTTCGGGCGCCGGGCCGCCGGATCCTGGCGGACGACGACATCCATCCGGATCCAATCGGAGCGGACCCGGTCGAGATAGGCTGCCGCGCCGGGCCGCGGCGGCGCGCCGGGCTCGGCCAGGAGCAGGACGTGGTCGCCGCGCCGCTGGCTCTGCCGGCACCAGGGGCAGTCGATGTCGTGCGCTGCGAAGATCGTGCGCGCATGGCCGCCCTCGAAGGCCTGGAACCAGGCCTCGTCGGCCCCCTCCGGCCAGTCGGTGAGACAGCCGGTTGCGCCGGGCAGCAGGGCGTCGAAGGCGCCGGCGAGTTGCCGCGCAACATGGGCCGGATCGGGCCCCTCCGTCACGGCCAGGATCGTGAAGATTCGCGGCGCATGGTGGACCGAATGGCCGTCGTAGATCGCCCGCAGGCGGTCGGCGAGCATCCGGGCGAAGTAGAGGAGCGTGTGCGGATGCTCGGCGATGACCGCCTCGAAGGCATCCCGGGTGAGCCGCAGGAGATGCGAATCGCGCAGGGCCACCACGGTGGCCGCCCGCGGAGCGTCCGACAGCAGGGCCATCTCGCCGAAGGTTTCGGGGGGGCGCAGGCGCGCGATCCGGGTCGGCCGACCGGCGTGGTCGCGGGTGGAGACCCCGACCACGCCGGAGACGAGCGTGTAGAGGGCGTTTCCGGTCTCGCCCTGCTCGAACAGGATCCGGCCACCCGGAACCGCAACCGGCACCATGCGGGCCCGAACGGCCGCGACCGCCGCCGCGTCGAGCCCGGCCAGGAACGGGATCTCGGGGGCGCTCACCCTGCCACCGCCGCGGCGATCGTCTGGCGCAGCCCTGGCGACACACTGAGCCCCATCGTTCCGTCCCCCTCCCCGTCCGGCGCGCGACGCGCCACCATAGAGCAGGCGTCCCGTCGCTACGCACCGTGACCGCGGCGCGCATCTGAAACGCTGATCTCTTCGCGCCGCGCCGGCCATCCGCTACAGGCGGAGCAACGCCGGAACCGGGAGGAACGCATGTCGACGGCTGAGCGAATCGCGATCGTGACCGGGGCTGGGACGGGAGTCGGCAAGGCTGCCGCCCTGGCCCTCGCGGGCGCCGGATGGCGCGTCGTGCTTTCGGGGCGGCGTCGGGAGCCCCTGGACGACGTCGCGGCGCAGATCGGCGACGGGGCTCTCGCGGTGCCCACCGACGTGACCGATCCCGACTCGATCGCCGCCCTGTTCGCCCGCACGCGGGCGGAATTCGGCCGCCTCGACCTGCTGTTCAACAATGCCGGCATCGGCGCCCCGGCGGTTCCGCTGGAGGATCTGCCGCTCGAGACTTGGCGGCAGGTGGTCGATACCAACCTCACCGCCCTGTTCCTGTGCACGCAGCATGCCTTTCGGATCATGCGCGATCAGAATCCCCGGGGCGGCCGGATCATCAACAACGGCTCGATCTCGGCGCACGCGCCCCGGCCGAATTCCATCGCCTACACGGCGACCAAGCACGCCGTGACGGGACTGACCAAGGCGACATCCCTGGATGGGCGCGCCTATGACATCGCCTGCGGACAGATCGACATCGGCAATGCCGACACGCCCATGGGCGGAAAGATGAAAGCCGGTGTCCCGCAGGCGGACGGCTCCCTGCGTGCCGAGGCGGTGATGAATCCCGATCATGTGGGTCAGGCGGTGCTCTCGATGGCGAGCCTGCCGCTGGAGGCCAACGTGCAGTTCATGACGATCATGGCCACCAAGATGCCGTTCGTCGGGCGCGGCTGAGCCGCCCCGGATTCGCGACGGTCGGCCGCCGTCGATGGGCGGCCCCGGTCATGCCGGTGCTGTCCAGGTACGCCTCCTGCGGTGCGTTTGCAGCGCTACGCCCAGAACTGACCGGACATGGTCGCGCCGGTCGCGCCGGTCGCCCCGCGGCCCCATGGTCGAGCCTCGTTCCAGGGGCGGATCGCGATCGCGGCCGCCGGAACGTCGCTGATCACGCGAAGCACGCACAGCGCGTTGCGCATGAAGGCGACCCCTGAATCGATCCGGCGAGCCGGCCGGGCCGATCACGTCGTCGCAATCTTCCCCTGTCCGGTCGGGATGCCGCCCAGCACGGCGACAGCGAAGCGGTGACCCCGACAGGCGACCTCGTCGTGTCCGATGGTCGCCCGATCGTGGCCGAGAGGCGGCCGTCAGCGCCCTGACACTCGACCTGCCGCGCATGGCTCTCGCGCCCGTCAAAGCCACGTATTTTTGACGCGCAAAGCCAGGCGGGCCGATTGACGGCCCAATTCATAACTCATACAAATCAGTCACGAAAAACGGGTTGGATGCAGCCAATTCCATAGGAGAGGAGATAGCGCGTCTCGCGCGCTGACGTCGGCAGTTCCGGGAGGCGACGTTCCGAAGAGCCCGATGTCCAGTTAAAAAGTCTCAATGGGCCCGGAGAATAGATATTTGCAGCCGTTTCTCGCGCCACATGTCGGCTGTATCGCAGTGGATGGCCGGGTGCATCAGCGTTTGTACCAAATAAAACGGGTCGTTGAGTTTGTATTTCGCGATCTCGGCAAAGCGAGATCGTCAATTTGATCGGATAAATATAACGATAAAAAGGGGGAAAATCATGATCGTCAAGCAGTGGATTTCCGGGATCGCCAAGAAGAAATTGCGCTCCGGACCGTCAATCCTGAGTGCTGCGCTTCTGGGGGCGCTCGCCGTGACATCAACACAGGCCGCGGGCAGCGATCCCATCGGTGTCGCCATGCCGACGAAATCCTCCCAGCGCTGGATCGACGACGGCAACAACATCGTCCGATTGCTGAAGGCCAAAGGCTACAAACCCGACCTGCAATACGCGGACGACGACATCCCGACGCAGCTCGCCCAGATCGAGAACATGCTCACCAAGGGGGCAAAGATCTTGGTGGTCGCCTCCATTGACGGCACGACCCTGAGTGATGTCCTGGCCAAGGCGCATGAACGGGGCGTCACGGTCATCGCCTATGACCGGCTGATCAAGGGAACGCCGAACGTTGATTACTATGCGACTTTCGACAACTATAAGGTAGGCGTTCAGCAGGCCACGTCGATTGTCGACGCCCTCGGGCTGAAGGAGGGCAAGGGGCCCTTCAACATCGAGCTGTTCGGCGGTTCGCCCGACGACAATAACGCATACTTTTTCTACGACGGCGCCCTGTCGGTGCTGAAACCCTACCTGGATTCGAAGAAGCTCGTGGTCCGCTCGGGCCAGTTCGGCATGGACAAGGTCTCGATCCTGCGGTGGGATCCTGCGACTGCCCAGGCCCGGATGGATAACCTGCTCTCGGCCTATTACGGCACCGCGCATCTCGATGCCGTGCTGTCGCCCTATGACGGCATCTCCACGGCCATCCTCTCCTCGGTGAAGAGCGTGGGCTACGGGTCCGGCGGTGTGACGTTGCCGGTGGTCAGCGGCCAGGATGCCGAGCTGCAATCGGTCAAGTCGATCATCGCGGGCGAGCAGACGGCCACGATCTTCAAGGACACCCGGGATCTGGCGAAAGTGACGGTGGCGATGATCGACGCCATCGAGGCTGGCCAGCAGCCCGAGGTCAACGACGTGAAGACCTACAACAACGGCAAGAAGATCGTCCCGTCCTACCTGCTGACGCCGGTGATCGTCACCAAGGCCAACTGGAAATCGGCCCTCGTCGATACGGGCTACTACACCCTCGACCAGCTCAAGTGATCGAAGCCTGGCCGGAGCCCGCCGGCTCCGGCGATTCCCATCCTCGCGCCGCACGAGCCGGCGCGGGGGCCGAAGGTGCAGTCCGAGCTGGTAGGCGTCGCATGCAGCCCGTCCTCGAAATGCGGGGAATCTCCAAGACCTTCCCCGGCGTGAAGGCCCTCGACGACGTCAACCTCACCGTCGAGCCCGCCGAGATCCTCGCCCTCGTCGGCGAGAACGGTGCCGGGAAATCGACGCTGATGAAGGTTCTGAGCGGCGTCTATCCCCACGGATCCTACGCGGGCTGCATCACCTATGAGGGCCGGCCCGGCCAGTTCCGGAACATCTCCGACAGCGAGCGCCTCGGAATCGTCATCATCCACCAGGAACTGGCCCTGGTCCCCTATCTGTCGATCGCCGAGAACATCTTCCTCGGCAACGAGCCGGCCCGCTTCGGGATCATCGACCGGGGCCGGGTTTCCGCTCGGGCGCGTGAACTGATGGCGATGGTGGGCCTCGACGAGAGCCCCGACACCCTCGTCACCCATCTCGGTGTCGGCAAGCAGCAACTCGTGGAGATCGCCAAGGCGCTCTCCAAGGAGGTCAAGCTGCTGATCCTCGATGAGCCGACCGCGAGCCTCAGCGAGACGGACAGCGAAGCCCTGCTGCAGCTTCTGCTGCGCTTCAAGGCGCAGGGCATCGCCTCGATCCTGATCTCCCACAAGCTCAACGAGATCGCGAAGGTGGCCGACCGGATTACCGTCCTGCGCGACGGCACCACCGTCGAGACCCTCGACTGCCGCAGCGGCGCGGTCGACGAGGACCGCATCATCCGGGCCATGGTCGGTCGCACCCTGGAGAACCGCTATCCGGTGCGGACGCCGCGAATCGGCGACCTTCTGATGGAGGTCTGCGGCTGGACCGTTCACCACCCGCTTCACGGCGATCGCGCGGTGGTGCGCGACGTCAGCCTGACCCTGCGCAGGGGCGAGATCGTCGGGATCGCCGGCCTGATGGGCGCGGGCCGAACGGAACTCGCCATGAGCCTCTTCGGCCGCTCCTACGGTCAGGGCGTCCGCGGCACCGTCCGGATCGACGGCGCCGAAGTCGACGTCTCGACGATCGACCGGGCGATCGCTGCGGGCATCGCCTATGTGACCGAGGACCGCAAGCAGCTCGGGCTCGTGCTGGGCGAGGACATCGCCCGGAACACGACTTTGGCGAACCTTCCCGGGATCTCGACCGCGACGGTGATCGACGAGGAGGCCGAGCAGCGGGTCGCCGGCGGCTATCGCACCAAGATGCGCATCCGCTCCTTCGGGGTGACGCAGCAGACCGTCAATCTGTCCGGCGGCAACCAGCAGAAGGTCGTGCTGAGCAAGTGGCTGTTCACCCAGCCCAAGGTGCTGATCCTCGACGAGCCGACCCGGGGCATCGATGTCGGCGCCAAGTACGAAATCTACAGCATCATCAACGAACTGGCCGACGACGGGCGCGGTGTCCTGATGATCTCTTCGGAGATGCCGGAGCTGCTCGGCCTCTGCGACCGCATCTACGTCATGAACGAGGGACGCTTCGTCGCCGAGTTCTCGCGCGCCGAGGCCAGCCAGGAAGCGATCATGCGCGCGATCATGCGCTCCAAGGGCCTGAACGGATGACCGACATCACGATGAGCAAGTCCATGCTTCCCGGCGGCGACGTTGGCGGCGACGTTGGCGGCGACACGGCCGCAAGCGAGCCGCGGGGCCGACCCGGCCGGCTGCCGATGGCGCAGTTGCGAACCTACGGGCTGCTCTTCGCGCTGGCGGTGATCACGGTGTTCTTCGAAGTCGCCACCGGCGGCGTCCTGTTCCAGCCGCTGAACCTGACCAACCTCATCCTGCAGAACAGCTACGTCGTCGTGATGGCGCTCGGGATGCTGCTCGTCATCGTGGCCGGCCACATCGATCTGTCGATCGGATCCGTGGTCGGCTTCGTCGGCGCGCTCGCGGCGCTGCTGATGGTCCGCTTCGGTTTCGACCCGCTCTCCGCCTCCCTTCTGTGCCTCGCGGTCGGCGCGGTCATCGGCGGATTGCAGGGCTACTTCGTGGCCTATCTCGCCATACCGAGCTTCATCGTCACCCTGTCCGGAATGATGGTGTTCCGAGGCCTGACCCAGGTGCTGCTGCAGGGCACCTCCATCGGCCCCTTTCCGGAAGTGTTCCAGCTGCTGGCCAAGGGCTTCCTCTCCAACTTCGCCGGACCTGCGACGTCCCTCCTGATCGCGCTTGTCTTCGTCGCCTCGCTGGTCGGTTTGAACTGGCGGCGGCGGCAGGCGCAGGTGAGGACCGGAGAGGCGGCGCAGAGCTTGGCGAGCTTCATCGGCCGCAACGGTGTCACCGCCGTCCTCATCCTTGCCTTCGCGTGGCAGATGAGTGCCTATCGGGGCCTGCCCAACGTCCTGCTCGTCCTGCTGGCGCTGGTGATGCTCTACGGCTTCGTCACCACGCGGACGACGATCGGGCGCCGGATCTATGCGTTGGGCGGCAATATCAAGGCGGCCCGCCTCTCCGGCATCAAGACCGAGCGCCTCACCTTCCTGACCTTTGCCAATATGGGTGCGCTCGCCGGCCTCGCCGGCATGATCTTCGTCGCCCGGCTCAACACCGCGAACTCGAAGGCCGGCGTCGGCTTGGAGCTCGACGTGATCGCGGCTTGCTTCATCGGCGGCGCCTCCGCGGCCGGCGGCATCGGCAAGGTGTCGGGCGTGGTGATCGGCGCGTTCATCATCGGCATCATGAACAACGGCATGTCGATCCTGGGAATCGGCGTCGACTGGCAGCAGGTGATCAAGGGCGTCGTACTGCTCGCCGCCGTGTGCCTGGATGTCCACAACAAGAACAACCGGCTCTGAACAGCCGGTCCGCGCCGCGACAGACCGAGACCGGACCACGTCCGCGCAAGCGGCGATCGGCCCGCGCGGGTTCGCTTCCCCCGGATCCGAATGGAACGGTGCCGATCTGTGCCGATGCGCTGCGGGCGCAAGGCCCGCAGCCCCGCGGGCGCCCATGTCCCGCAGGCCAGCGCCGCCCTGCGGCTCTCGCGGCGGCGCACCGGACCCACGAAGCCGCCGCGCCTGATCCGGGCGGCTTCACCCGTCCGGCCTTCCTCCGCCCCCCACCGGATCGACGCCGATAGGGGACGGCACTGCCGAAACGCTCAGGTCTTGCGCGCCACCGTGAAGCGGGCGGCGTCACGCAGGATGCGCGCGCCCTCGCCCCAGGACGAGACCGCGTCCTCGCAGACGCCGACGAGGCGGTCGCATTCGGCGCGCGCGCCGTCGATGCCGAGACGATCGACCAGCGTCGCCTTGCCGGCATCCTTGTCCTTGCCGGTGGCCTTGCCCATGGCCTCCGGCGAGGCCTCCCGGTCGAGGATGTCGTCGGCGATCTGGAAGGCCTGGCCCAGGGCGAGGCCGTAGCGCAGCAGGGCGGCCCGCTGGCTCTCGTCGGCGCCCCCGACGATTGCGCCGGCCTCGACCGAGAAGGCCAGGATCGCCCCGGTCTTCATCGCCTGCATCCGCAGGGTGTCGTCCACGTCCATGTTGGCAACGCCGAACCGGCCCTCGGCGGTGAGGTCGAGAAGCTGGCCGCCGACCATGCCGCCCAGGCCCGAGGCACGGGCAAGGCCGAGGACGAGGTCGGCGCGGATCCGCGCCTCCGGCTGCCAGGTCGGATCGGCCACGATCTCGAAGGCCAAAGTCTGCAGGGCGTCGCCGACCAGGATGGCGGTGGCTTCGTCATAGGCCTTGTGCACCGTCGGTTTGCCGCGGCGCATGTCGTCATCGTCCATAGCCGGCAGATCGTCGTGGACGAGACTGTAGCAATGGATCAGCTCGACCCCCGCCCCGGCGGCGAGGGCCGCAGCTTCGGATCCGCCCAGCATCCGCGCCGTCTCGATGGCGAGGAACGGCCGCAGCCTCTTGCCGCCGCCGAGCACCGCGTGGCGCATGGCCTCCATCAGGCGGGACGGCCGTGCGATCTCGCCGGGGCCGACGTCCGGTCCGAGGCGCTCGACCAGGAAGGTCTCGACCTTCCCGGCGACCTCCGTCAACCTGTGGGTAAAATCGACGGCTGGCGTGCCTGCCTTGACCGAACCGGTCGGTGCCTGCGTTGAGGGGGTCGGGGTCATCGGGCGCTACGTCCGGTCCTGGCCTTAGAAACCAATCGAGCGTCAGTTGAGCGGGAACGAACTCACGGTGGATGGGGCGGGACGCAGGCGAGAGACGGCAGGTCGTGACCTTCCGCTCGCGCGCCCGCGGCGCTCCCGCCCGGTCCGCCGGATCGTCGGGATGCTGCTCCTGCTCCCCGCGATCGGATTCGTCCTCACGCTGACGTTGGCGCTCGTCTATAGCGCGGTGATGCCGCCGTCGACCCTGATGCTCGGGCGGTGGTTGACGCTTCAACCGGTGAGCCGCGATCCGGTCCCGCTCTCGGGCATCGCGCCCGTCCTGCCGCTGGCGGTGATCGCCTCCGAGGATCAGCGCTTCTGCCTCGATCACGGCGTCGATTTCGGCGCGATCCGCGACGTGGTCGACGATGAGGATTCGCCGAGCCGCGGCGCCTCGACCATCGCCATGCAGACGGTCAAAAACGTCTTCCTGTGGCCGGGCCGGTCCTACATCCGCAAGGCGGTCGAGATCCCGCTGGCGCTGGCGCTCGACACGCTCTGGGGCAAGCGCCGGATGATGGAGATCTACCTCAACGTCGCCGAGTGGGGCGACGGTATCTACGGGGCGCAGGCGGCGAGCCGGCACTGGTTCGGCAAGGACGCGAGCCGGCTGACCCGGAACGAGGCCGCCCTCCTCGCCGCCGTCCTGCCCAATCCGATCACCCGCAGCGCCGGTCGCCCCTCTCCAGGCGTGCGCCGCCGCGCAGCGCGGATCCAGGCCATGATGGGTCAGATCGATGGGCTCACCGGCTGCGTGCGGCGGTAGCGGCCCGGTCCCGGTCAGGGGCGCGATCGTCGGCTGTCCCGGGGCCGCCGCTGACGGGACGGATGCCTGGCCAACAGCGGGTGAGCTTCAGTCGTGCGGATCCGGCTGAGTCCAGAGCCCCGGACCGAGCGTTGCGGCATCGTCCGTGCCGTGCGCCCGGACAGCCGCGCCGTCCGCAATCGGCGCGAGTCCGCAATCCGGTCTTCAGCGGCGGCGGATCGAACCATAGCCGATCCCGCTTTCAATCCGGGCGCGCTGCGTGCCCGTCTGAAGTCCGAAGGGTTCGCGCCGGGCGCGTCACTTTGTGTAAAGTACGCGTTGCGGGGCGTGCCGCCCCGCTGCAGCTCGGCGCGAACGTGTCCACAATCGGCCGCTGCCTTGTCGGCGAAGGGCGCTGCCTCGCGCCGCGCAACGAAATGCGTGATCGCCGTCCGACGCTCAGCTTGGCGTGAGAATTTCCCGCGTCGTACGGGTACTTCCCCGGCGTAAGCTCAAGATAAGGAATTGCTACGCCATTATATTGAGTTGATATTATGCGGCGAGCAATATGACATTGCGGCTTTAATGCAAATATTTGTATCGTAAATATCCCAAAAATCAGAAAATCTTATGCCAATCCGTGGGCAGGTTCTCGCGTTCTGTAATCGATTCGTCGCCGGCGCGCGGCTCATACCGAAACAGATCTTTCCACTGGTGCCCCTCCGGCACAATCGCCCGCGAACGCCCGATCTCCACGATATCGGCTGGATGGACGTCGGCCGGAACTGTGCCCGCTTTCACGAGGCGAACGGCGTGGCTGCGATCGCTGGTGAGGACCGTTGAGCGGATCATACGCGGAGCCGCCTTCGCAGAGTTGGGAGAGCCGCTTGGTACATCCCTCGGCCGGGCCTGCTCACTCAAAGAGCATCGGGGTCGGCAGCGGTAGCAACGGCCGAATCCGGTCTGTAAGAGGAGCGTCACCCCCTGAGGACGCGGACCCACACACGATGAGCGATGCCGTCTACGACCTGAGCCTGGAGCGCATCGCCCTGATCCGCCGGATGGTCGTTGCCTGGGATGGCGCCGAGCCCGGGGCGCCGACCGTTCACCCGGCGGCGCCCTATGGCAGCCTGGATCGCGACGGCGACATCGCCAACATCACCGGGGACGACGAGGGCGCCGAGGAGGAGCACCGGTCGCTCGAGGACGGCCTCGCCGTCTTCGTTCAGAACGCGCAGCTGAAGCCGGGTCGATACCAGTACCACAATGGCTTGGCGAAGCTCGATCCGGGCGCGGTCGGCGACGTTTTCCGGGATGCGGCGACCGGCGAGACGCCGGACGTCATCATCTTCGCGGTGACTCCGGAGCACCTTGCCTTGATCCCACGGCTCAACGTCGGCTGGAACGCGGCGCAGGGTGTTCCGCACGTCGACCCGCAGCGGCCCTACGGCGAAGACGCCTCCTACACCGCCGCCATGACACGCCATCTCGCCGCGGTGGCCGGGGCGGCCGCGAACGACGACGACGATTCGGAGGCGCGGCTGGTGCGCCTCCATCGCGAGCTGCAGCCGGCCCTGCAGATCTTCCTGCGCTACGCCGATCTCGGGCCCGGCGCCTTCCGGCGGTCGGCTGCGGGCTGGCAGCCCGCCTGACGCGCTGCGGCGTCGGCGGGCCCCGGCGAGCCTCAGCCCTCGCGCTTCTTGCGCTGTGCCAGGGTGCGCAGCCGGAGCGCGTTGAGCTTGATGAAGCCCGCCGCGTCGCGGTGGTCGTAGGCGACGGCGCCTTCCTCGAAGGTCACCAGATCCTGGTCGTAGAGCGAGTGCGGGCTCTCGCGGCCGATCACGTGGACGCCGCCCTTGTAGAGCTTCAGCCGCACCGTACCGGTGACCTTCTCCTGGCTCTTGTCGATCAGCGCCTGGAGCATCTCGCGCTCCGGCGAGAACCAGAAGCCGTTGTAGATCAGCTCCGCGTATTGCGGCATGAGCTGGTCCTTCAGGTGCGCGGCGCCGCGATCGAGGGTGATCGATTCGATGGCGCGGTGCGCCGGCAGCAGGATCGTACCGCCCGGTGTCTCGTACATGCCGCGGCTCTTCATGCCGACGAAGCGGTTCTCGACGAGGTCGAGCCGGCCGATGCCGTTGGCGCGGCCGAGTTCGTTGAGCTTCGCCAGCAGGTTCGCGGGCGACAGCGCCTCCCCGTCGATCGAGACCGCGTCGCCGCGCTCGAAGCCGATCGTGACGACGGTCGGCTGGTCGGGGGCCTCCTCGGGGGAGAGAGTGCGCGAGTAGACGTAGTCCGGCACCTCGATCGCCGGATCCTCCAGCACCTTGCCTTCGGATGAGGCGTGCAGGAGGTTCGCGTCCACCGAGAAGGGGCTCTCGCCGCGCTTGTCCTTGGCAATCGGGATCTGGTGCTGCTCGGCGAAAGCGATGAGCTGCTCACGGGAGCGCAGGTCCCACTCGCGCCAGGGCGCGATGACCGTGACATCCGGCTTCAGGGCGTAATAGCCGAGTTCGAAGCGGACCTGATCGTTCCCCTTCCCGGTCGCTCCGTGGCAGACCGCGTCGGCCCCGACCCTCTCGGCGATCTCGATCTGCTTCTTGGCGATCAGCGGCCGGGCGATCGAAGTGCCGAGGAGGTAGACGCCCTCGTAGACGGCGTTCGCCCGGAACATCGGGAAGACGTAATCGCGGACGAACTCCTCGCGCAGATCCTCGATGAAGATGTTCTCGGGCTTGATGCCCAGCAGCTCCGCCTTGCGGCGGGCCGGCTCCAGCTCCTCCCCCTGGCCGAGATCGGCCGTGAAGGTCACGACCTCGCAGCCGTAGGTGGTCTGCAGCCACTTCAGGATGATCGATGTGTCGAGGCCGCCGGAATAGGCCAGCACGACCTTCTTCACGGGGCTCTTCGCGGGAACGGACATGCGACTTCCGGAACTGAGGCGGGGCGTCAGCGGCTTATCGCGGGTGTCACCGGCCTGCAACCGGCGCGCCGTCTCGCGCGTAGCTCTGATGGCGAGAGATCGGCCGCGTTTCGCCTCACGGTGGCCTTGCGGCCGTGCGAGAAATGGCGCGGGCGTTGCCAGTCGTCATCGCCGCAAGAGTGCATCGGAGAAGCGAAGTCTATGGCGCGCCAGCCAATTTTGGAGTTCTGGTACGAATTCGCCTCCACCTACTCCTACCTCGCCGCGATGCGCGTCGAGGCGGCGGCGTCCGAGGCGGGCGTGGCGATCCGGTGGCGCCCGTTCCTGGTCGGGCCGCTCTTCGCGGCGCAGGGCTGGACGACCTCGCCCTTCAATCTCTACCCGGCCAAGGGCAAGAATATGTGGCGGGACGTCGAGCGCGAGGCTGCACGGCTCGGCCTGCCGCCAGTGACGCGCCCCGCGCAGTTTCCGCAGAACAGCCTCAGTGCCGTGCGGGTGGCGATCCTGGGCCAGGACCAGGACTGGCTCGTGCCGTTCTCGAAGGCGGTGTTCACCGCGAGTTTCGCCGAGGGCCGCTCGATCGCGGAGCCCGCGGCCGTGGCCCAGATCGTCGATTCGCTCGGGCTCGACGGGACCCAGACCGTGCGCGCCGCTGCCGCGGAGGCCAACAAGACGAAGCTGCGGGTCAGCGTCGAGGAGGCGCGGTCCCGTGGGATCTACGGGGCGCCCACGTTCCTGGCCGATGATGGCGAGTTGTTCTGGGGCAATGACCGCCTGGAGCAGGCGCTGGCCTGGGCGACCGGCGACCGGCCGAAGGGGCTGCGGTAGCGCCACCGTCACGCCGATACGCCATCAAACCGACTCGCCTCCCTGGTTCTGGTCCGGCTCCGCTTCGGCGCGACCGGAGCGGGACCCCGATGCCCTGGACGTGTCCCATGCCTGTTTCCCGTCGCCTGATCCTCGCCGCCGCCGGCATCCTGCTGGGTTCGGGTTTCGGGCGGGCGGCTGCGCAATCCTATGGCCAGCGCGTCGCAGTCACGGGCGATGACGGCAAGGCAGTGGCGAACTCGATCCTGCCGGGCGAGATCACCGGGCAGATTCCGGCCTTGCGCGGGGTCACCTATGTCGGACCGCGGGACGCCGCGACCACGCTCTACGAATTCTTCGACTTCAACTGCCCGTATTGCCGGAAGGCCGCCGCCGACGTGGTCGCCCTGCATGCCGGCGATGCGGACCTGCGCATCGGGCTTGTCCACAACCCGATCCTGTCGCCGCAATCGGCTCAGGCCGCCAAGGTGATGCTGGCCGTGCAGCGCAAGCTCGGCTCGGACGCCGCCTGGCGCTTCTATCAGACGCTGCTCGGCAAGCCCGGCCGCATCGACGGGCCCGGGGCGCTCGCCGCCGCGGCCGCGCTGGGGATCCCGCAGGCGGACGTCGAGGCGATCGCCGACAGCGAGGAGGTGCGCGCGGCGCTCAAGAGCCAGATGCGCATGGCGGCGGATCTCGGCCTCTACGCGACGCCCTCCTACGTGCTCGGTAACAACGGCATCCTGGGCCATCCGGGCGCGCGCGCCATGGCGCAGATGATCGCGAGCGTCCGGCGCTGCGACCGGCTTGCCTGCTGAGGCAGCTCCGGCGTCACACTTCCGCCGTCGTCACGCGCTGCGCGGTGCGCCTGCCGTGTTGCGTGCGGCCATGCTGGCATGCTAGGCGGTCGCCGCGCCGCGAGGACAGGTCTTGACCCTGTCCGTTGCCGGCACGATCCCACGTCCCGAACGGTCACGCACCGCGCTCCTGCCGGAGCGCGCGGAGCGGGCGGGCAACCAGAGAAGAGAGCGACGGGTGGCGCAGAACGGTTCCGAGGCTGGTCCCCTGGTCGCAGGCGTGGCGGGCCGGTACGCTTCCGCCCTGTTCGAGCTCGCGCGCGACGAGCGCCAGGTCGACGCGGTCGCCCAATCCCTCAACCAATTCGACACGCTGCTGAAGGAGAGCGCGGATCTCCGCCGCCTCATCCGCAGCCCGGTCTTCAGCGCCGAGGAGCAGGCAGCCGCCATCGGCGCCGTGCTCGACAAGGCGGAAATCGGCGGTCTCGCCGGCAACTTCATCCGCCTCGCGGCCGCGAACCGGCGGCTCTTCGCCCTCCCGGACATGATCAGCGCCTTCCGGAGTCTGGTTCAGGATTCGAAGGGGATCGTCCGTGCCCAGGTGCGGGTGGCCGAGAAGCCCTCCGACGCGGTGATCGAGGAGATCAAGGCGTCGCTGCGCGACATCGCGAAGGCCGAAGTCGACGTCGATCTCGTGGTCGATCCCAGCCTGATCGGCGGCCTCGTCGTGAAGATGGGCTCGCGCATGGTCGACGCGTCCCTCAAGACCAAGCTCAACGGTATCCGCCTCGCGATGCGGGCCGCGCGCTAAGCGCCCCCATCCGATCCGAACACGCATAGACGCATCAGCGACAGAGGCCCGAGTATGGACATCCGCGCCGCCGAGATCTCCGCGATCCTGAAAGAGCAGATCAAGAACTTCGGCGAGGAAGCCGAGGTCTCCGAGGTCGGGCAGGTCCTGTCCGTCGGCGACGGCATCGCCCGCGCCTACGGCCTCGACAACGTCCAGGCCGGCGAGATGGTCGAGTTCGAGTCGGGCGTGCGCGGCATGGCCCTGAACCTCGAGCAGGACAACGTCGGCATCGTGATCTTCGGCTCCGACCGCGAGATCAAGGAAGGCCAGACCGTCAAGCGGACTGGCGCCATCGTGGACGTGCCGGTGGGCAAGGGCCTGCTCGGCCGCGTGGTCGACGCCCTCGGTAACCCGATCGACGGCAAGGGCCCGATCGTCTCCACCGAGCGTCGCCGCGTCGACGTGAAGGCTCCGGGCATCATCCCGCGCAAGTCGGTGCACGAGCCGATGGCCACGGGCCTGAAGGCGATCGACGCCCTGATCCCGGTGGGCCGCGGCCAGCGCGAGCTGATCATCGGCGACCGCCAGACCGGCAAGACCGCCATCGCCTTGGACACGATCCTGAACCAGAAGCCCGGCCATGCCGCCGGCGGCGACGAGAAGGCCAAGCTCTTCTGCATCTACGTCGCCATCGGCCAGAAGCGCTCGACGGTGGCCCAGTTCGTGAAGGTGCTGGAGGACCAAGGTGCCCTGGAATACTCCATCGTCATCGCGGCCACGGCGTCCGACGCGGCCCCGATGCAGTTCATCGCGCCGTTCGCCGGCTGCGCCATGGGCGAATACTTCCGCGACAACGGCATGCACGCCGTGATCGTGTATGACGATCTCTCCAAACAGGCCGTGGCCTACCGCCAGATGTCGCTGCTGCTCCGCCGCCCGCCGGGCCGCGAGGCCTATCCGGGCGACGTGTTCTACCTCCACAGCCGCCTGCTGGAGCGCGCCGCCAAGATGGGCGACGCCGCCGGCAACGGCTCGCTGACCGCGCTGCCGGTCATCGAGACCCAGGCCAACGACGTGTCGGCCTACATCCCGACCAACGTGATCTCGATCACCGACGGTCAGATCTTCCTCGAGACCGACCTGTTCTACCAGGGCATCCGCCCGGCGGTGAACGTGGGCCTCTCGGTGTCGCGGGTGGGCTCCTCGGCCCAGACCAAGGCGATGAAGAAGGTCGCCGGCAAGATCAAGGGCGAGCTCGCGCAGTACCGCGAGATGGCCGCCTTCGCGCAGTTCGGCTCCGATCTCGACGCCTCCACCCAGGCGCTCCTGAACCGCGGCTCGCGGCTCACCGAGCTCCTGAAGCAGCCGCAGTTCTCGCCGCTGAAGATGGAAGAGCAGGTCGCGGTGATCTACGCCGGCGTGAACGGCTATCTGGACAAGATGCCGGTCAGCAAGGTCCGCCCGTTCGAGGACGCGCTGCTCAGCACGCTCCGCTCGAAGCACAAGGACCTGCTCGACTCCATCGCCGCCTCCAAGGACCTGTCGGACGAGAACGCCGGCAAGCTGAAGAGCGTCGTCGAGAGCGTCGCCAAGTCGATCGGCTGATGTGAGGCCCCTCCCCGCGGGGAGGGATCTTGGGTGGTGCAGGGGGATTGCGATCCGCGCTGCACCGCCCGAATTTCCGGCTCCTTCCCGCCGAGGGAAGGAGAGGCCCATAGAACGGACCTGGACCTCACCCGATGGCGAGTTTGAAGGACCTGCGCAACCGCATCACCTCGGTGAAGGCGACGCAGAAGATCACCAAGGCCATGCAGATGGTCGCCGCCGCCAAGCTGCGCCGTGCGCAGATGGCCGCCGAGGCGGGCCGTCCCTATGCCGAGAAGATGTCGGCCGTGCTCGGCAATCTCGCAGGTAATCTCGTCGGCGGCGTCGGCGCCCCGCGGCTCCTGTCCGGGACCGGGTCCGAGCAGACACACCTGCTCGTCGTGTGCACGGGCGACCGCGGCCTCGCCGGCGCCTTCAACTCGTCGATCGTCCGCCTCGCGGTGCGCGAATACGCGCAGAAGCTCGCCGCCGAGGGCAAGACCGTCAAGATCATGACGGTCGGCAAGAAGGGCCTCGACGCGCTGCGGCGGCAGTACCGCGACCAGATCGTCGAGAGCATGGACATCCGTGGCAACCGCCCGGTGGATTACGAGTTCGCGGCCGGGATCGCCGACAAGATCCTGACCCGCTTCGAGAACGGCGAGTTCGACGTCGCGACCCTGTTCTACTCCGAGTTCCGCTCGGTCATCTCGCAGATCCCGACCGCGCAGCGCCTGATCCCCGCGGAGCTGCCCGCGGTCGACACGACCGCGAAGGCTGCGGCCGGCAACGCCGCGCTGGAGTTCGAGCCCTCCGAGGAGGCGATCCTCGAGACGCTGCTGCCGAAGAACCTGACGGTGCAGATCTACCGGGCGCTCCTGGAGAACGCCGCCTCCGAGCAGGGCGCGCGCATGAGCGCCATGGATTCGGCCACCCGCAACGCGGGCGAGATGATCAAGAAGCAGACGCTGATCTACAACCGGACGCGTCAGGCCATGATCACCAAGGAACTCATCGAGATCATCTCGGGTGCGGAAGCCCTCTGAGGCTCCGCCACCTGAACGCACAGCTTGAAGGGTAGGTTAACGATGGCGAACACCGCACTCCCCGGCGCCGGCTCCAACAAGGTCGGCAAGATCACCCAGGTTATCGGCCCCGTGGTCGACGTGCAGTTCGAGGGCCACCTGCCCGAGATCCTGAACGCCCTCGAGACCAAGAACAACGGCGCCCGCCTCGTCCTCGAGGTCGCCCAGCAGCTCGGCGAGCACACTGTCCGCTGCATCGCTATGGACACGTCCGAGGGCCTGACCCGCGGCCAGGAATGCACGGACACCGGCGAGCCGATCAAGGTTCCGGTGGGCATGAACACGCTCGGCCGCATCATGAACGTCATCGGCGAGCCGATCGACGAGGCCGGTCCGGTCCAGGCCGACACCTACCGCGCCATCCACCAGCCGGCCCCCTCCTATGCCGAGCAGTCGACCGAGGCGCAGATCCTCGTCACCGGCATCAAGGTGGTGGACCTGCTCGCCCCCTACGCGAAGGGCGGCAAGATCGGCCTGTTCGGCGGCGCTGGCGTCGGCAAGACCGTGCTGATCATGGAGCTGATCAACAACATCGCCAAGGTGCACTCGGGCTACTCGGTGTTCGCCGGCGTGGGTGAGCGCACCCGCGAGGGCAACGATCTCTATCACGAGATGATCGAGTCCAAGGTGAACGTGGACCCGAAGGAGCATGGCTCCGCCGAGGGCTCCAAATGCGCCCTGGTCTATGGCCAGATGAACGAGTCGCCCGGCGCCCGGTCGCGCGTCGCCCTGACCGGCCTGACCATCGCCGAGCAGTTCCGCGACGACGGCCAGGACGTGCTGTTCTTCGTCGACAACATCTTCCGCTTCACGCAGGCGGGCTCCGAGGTGTCGGCGCTTCTCGGCCGCATCCCGTCGGCGGTGGGCTACCAGCCGACGCTGGCCACCGACATGGGCGCCCTGCAGGAGCGCATCACCACCACGACCAAGGGCTCGATCACCTCGGTGCAGGCCATCTACGTGCCGGCCGATGATCTGACCGACCCGGCGCCCGCCGCCTCGTTCGCCCACCTCGACGCCACGACCGTGCTGTCGCGCTCGATCGCCGAGAAGGGCATCTATCCGGCGGTGGATCCGCTGGACTCGACCTCGCGCATGCTGTCGCCGACCATCCTCGGTGAGGAGCACTATGACGTCGCCCGCCGGGTGCAGCAGACCCTGCAGCGCTACAAGGCCCTCCAGGACATCATCGCGATCCTAGGCATGGACGAGCTGTCCGAAGAGGACAAGCTGACCGTGGCCCGCGCCCGCAAGATCGAGCGCTTCTTCTCGCAGCCCTTCTCGGTGGCCGAGGTGTTCACCGGCTCGCCGGGCAAGCAGGTCGCCCTCGAGGACACCATCAAGGGCTTCAAGGGCCTTGTGAACGGCGACTACGACGACCTCCCGGAGGCGGCCTTCTACATGGTCGGCACCATTGAGGAGGCCCAGGAGAAGGCCAAGAAGATGAAGGCCGCGTAAGACGACGCCCTCCCCTCCCCCTCGCGGGGAGGGATCGGGGGTGGGGATGGTGCAGGCGAAGCCGCTGCGCTCCATCCTGAACCACCCCCACCTCCAACTCCTCCCCGCACGGGGAGGAGAGCTTGTTGCGGATCCGGGATCGTCCTGAGATGGCCACCTTCCACTTCGATTTCGTCGGCCCCGAGCGGACGCTGTATTCCGGCGAGGTGAGCGCCGTGCAGTTGCCCGGCGTCGAGGGCGAGATGACGGTGCTGCCGGGCCACGCGCCCGTGCTGACCTCCCTGCGGGTCGGCGTCATCGTGGTCACCGAGAGCCAGGGCAGCGGCAAGCGGATCTACGTTCGCGGCGGCTTCGCCGATATCGGCCCGACGGCCGTGACCGTGCTCGCCGAGCGTGCTGCGCCGATCGAGGAGCTGACGCACGAATCCCTCGACCGCGACATCGAGGCCATCGAGATGCAGCGTGACGCCACCGAGGACCTGCAGAAGCGCGAGGAGCTGAACGGCCAGATCGTCCAGCTCCAGGAGACCAAGGCGCTTCTGAAGCTCTGAGCCTCGTTCAGCGGGCGCCCTCCAGCGCCCGCGCCAGGAGGTCGGCCCGCGCCTCGGCATCCGTCGGGCAGCCCAACTCCAGCCAGACTTTCCGCGCCGTGGCCAGCCCACGCCCGATCGCGGGACCCGGCGCCACGCCGGCCGCGACCAGATCCGCCCCCGCCAGGGGAAAGGCCGGCGACGCCCCCTCCCCCTTGAGGGTTTCAAAGGCGCTGATCGCCGTCTCTGTTACGGCAGGCCTCGGCTCCCCGGCCAGGATCGCCAGCATGTCTGCCAGCCGCGACAGGCCGTGCCCGGCCGCAAGCGCCCGCGCCGCGACCCCATCCAGCACCGCACGTCCGTGGAGATCGGCCAGCGCTTCCACGTAGCCGATGAGCTGTCCGTGCTCGCTCTTCGAGAGACGCAGCCGCTCGCGCAGCCGATCCGCGTCGTGCCGAGCCCCGACCGAGAGGGCTGCGAGGCGCATCACCGGAGACAATCCCGCAGCGGCGGCGCGCTCCAGCCGCCCGAGTTCACCGACGCCGCCGGTGATCCGCTGCAGCAGGCCGGTCGCGCTCAGCGTCGCCACCATGGCCGGACCGCCGGAGGCCGCCAGCAGCTTCAGGAACTCCGCGCGCACGCGCTCGCGGGAGAGCCGGTCCAGACTGTCCCGCGCGGCCACACAGGCGGCGAGCGCCGCCGCATCGGGCGCCCCGGCGCCGAAACGCGCCTGAAACCGGAAGAAGCGCAGGATCCGCAGGGCGTCCTCGCGAATGCGGGTCGCCGGATCGCCGATGAAGCGCACCCGCCCGGCTTCGAGATCGGGCAGGCCGCCCACTGGATCGTGCGGCGTTCCGTCCGCACCGAGCGAGAGCGCGTTGATCGTGAAGTCCCGGCGCTCGGCATCGCGGAGGAAGTCCGTGCCGAAGCGGACGACGGCGTACCGTCCGTCGGTCTCGACGTCCTCGCGCAGGGTTGTGACCTCGATCGGCCCGTCTTCGGTCACCAGGGTGATCGTCCCGTGCTCGATCCCGGTCGGCACCGCCTTGAGGCCGCGCGTCCGCTGCGCCGCATGCATCACCGCCTCGGGCAGCAGGGTGGTCGCCATATCGATGTCGGCGGTCTGCACGCCGAGCAGCGCGTCGCGTACGCAGCCGCCGATCAGGCGGGTCTCGGCACCGGGGGCATCCAGGGCCGCGAGCACGCGGCGCACGCCCGGGCGGTCGAGCAGGGCCATGAGACCGGCTTGGTCGAGCGCGCGGTTCACCGGAATCCACCGGGCACGAGGCGGCCGTTCTCCATGTGGGTGGGTACGTAGCCCGCCGGGCGACGCTCGGAGAACAACCCCTCGTAGACGAGCGTGCCGATCACCACCGCCAGCCCGGCCAGGACGAGGCGGAACAGGTGCGGGTCCCAGTGCACCCGGCGCAGAGGGTTGCGGCCGGACAGCAGCAGGTAGACCAGGAAGAGGGCGAAGGGGACGAGGAAGAGGCCAAACTCTTCGAGGACGCGGCGCAGCATGCCTGGCAGCCTATCGCGCCGGGCGACCGACGTCGCCCGACTCCGTTTCCGGATAGAGCCGTTCCCGGAGATTGTTCAGGATCCCGGCGGTGACACCCCAGATCAGCCGCTCGCCGTAGGTCAAGGCATAGAACCAGCGCTCGCGGCCCTGCCAGGCGCGGGAGCGCAGGCGATAGCGTTCCGGATCCATGAGAATCGGGAATGGCACCTCGAAGACATCGGCCACTTCGGCAGGGTTCGGCGTCAGGGTTACCTCGGAATCGACCAAGCCGATCACCGGGGTCACCAGGAATCCGGTGCCCGAGAGGTACGGGTCGAGATAGCCGAGCAGCCGCACGGCCGCGGGCAGCAGCCCGATCTCCTCGAAGGCCTCCCGCAGGGCCGCATCCGCGGGGCCGGGATCGGTGGGATCGATCTTGCCCCCCGGCAGCGCGACCTGTCCGGAATGGTCGCGCAGGTTGGCCGCCCGCATGGTGAGGATGAGGCTCGGACCGTCCGCGCGGCGCACGACCGGGACGAGGACTGCGGCCCGGCGATGGGGCGGCGGCGGCATCACGGCCGTGCCATCCGGATCGAGGCTGTGGTCGCCGCGGGGATTGGAGGTCGGATCGTCCGGTCCCGGCGGATCCGGCGACAGGCCAACCGCAGCGCGGGCGAGAAACTCGGCGAGCGGGTCGCTCACGCGGCGGCGACCGGTGCAATGGTGTGGAAGGTGCCGCCGGCCCACAGGCCGAGCCAGGGCCTCCCGTCGACGAGGCGTTCCTCGGCGAGATCCACGAGGTCGTAGGTGAGCGCCCGGGTCACGAGCGCCCACAGCCCGCGGCGGACATGGAGGTAGGGCTTCAGGGCCCCGTCCGGCCCCTCCTCGAAGCGCAGGGCGTGTCCTGCGTCGACGCTCACCAAATCGTCAACATTGGTGCGGAAGGAGAGGCGCCGGTCCGCTCCCGTGCCGTCGACGGCCATCTCGACGGCCACGAAGGCCGCATCCTCGACGGTGATCCCGACGCTTTCCACCGGCGTGACCAGGACAGTCCGGCCATCCGGCTCGCGCCGCAGGATACTGGCGAACAGCTTGACCAGCTTGTCCCGCCGGATCGGCGAACCGTTGTGGTGCCATGTCCCATCGGCGGCGATGCGGATGTCGATGGCGCCGCAATAGGGCGGGTCCCAGCGTTCCACGGGCGGCAGGCCGCGCTTGGGAAGGTCCCCGAGGGCCGCGCTGAGGCGGCTCAAGGTCGGGTCGGGGGCGGGATCCACGCTCATACCCATGACAGATAGCGTGCCGGTGCGCCGTCAGCCATGGCCGGCCGAAGGATCCAGCCGGATCCGGTCCCGATCGCAGGGCCGCGCTATCGGCCCGACGCACGCATGCGCGAAGGCCGGATCACCGATCCGCGCCCTCCTCCTGGGGCCCCGGCGGGGATGCCTCGACGGAGGGCTTCTGGGATCACACGCGGGCTGTTCGTTCGAGGCCCACTGCCGCGGGCACCCCAGCGAGAGGGCGTGGGCGGTGGGTCGCTGCCGCGGAGGAGCGCTGCGGGGCGCGACCGAATCCTCAGGCCGGCCCTGCACCCTGCGTGTTCACCGTCAGCGCGTAGAGCGACTGGCTGGCCGCCATGAACAGGCGGTTGCGCTTCGGGCCGCCGAAGGTGAGGTTCCCGCACACCTCCGGCAGGCGGATCCGTCCGATGAGCTTGCCCTTCGGCGACCAGACGGTGACGCCGTTGTAGCCCACGGCCCGGCCGGCATTGCTCGAGACCCAGAGATTGCCGTCGACATCGGCACGCAGGCCGTCGGGGCCGCATTTCACGCCGTCCACGATGCAATCCGAGAACAGGCGCTTGTTCGAGAGTGCGGCCCTGCCTCCGACATCGAAGGCGTAGATCTCGCCCTTGCCGCCAGGCCCCGTATCCCCCGGCCCCTTCCCCGTGGAGCAGACGTAGAGCGTCCGGTGATCGGGCGAGAAGCACAAGCCGTTCGGATCGGGCACCTCATCGTCGGTGATCACCCGGTCGATCCGCCCCGACGGGTCGATGCGGTAGACCGCGTTGGGCAGCACTCGCCGCCGGGGCGCTGTCCCGGCCGGCTGGCCGAGCCGCGGGTCGAGATGGCCCTGCGGATTGCTCGGGCCGCCCGCCGCGTCCGGCAGTCCCTCGTAGAGCAGCGCGCCGTAGGGCGGATCGGTGAACCAGTAGGCGCCGTCCGGATGCTGGACCACATCGTTGGGCGAGTTGAGCGGCTTGCCGTCGAACGCATCGGCCAGGATCGTCGCCGCCCCGTCGAGTTCGTAGCGCACGACCCGACCGGTGGCGTGCTCGCAGCTGATCTGCCGCCCCTGATGATCGAAGCTGTTGCCGTTCGCGTTGTTGCTTGGCATCCGGAAGACGGAGACGTGCCCGTCTTCCTCCAGCCAGCGCATCTGCCGGTTGTTGGGGATATCGCTCCAGACGAGGTAGCGGCCGACGGCGTTCCAGGCCGGCCCCTCCGCCCAGAGGGCGCCGGTCCAGAGCCGGCGGATGGCGCTGTTCGGCACGATGTAGGGTTCGAAGGCCGGGTCGACCGCGACGACGTCCGGATCGGTGAAGTAGGTGGTGGGGGCCGCGCCGGGCCGGAAGTCGCGCGGCGGATTGGTCACCGTGCTGGGCGGCTCAGGTTGCGCCTCCGCTCCGTCGGGCGTTGCGGCGAAGGCCGCCAACCCCGCGAGGATCGCGCGTCGAGAGGGTCGAGCCGGACCGCGCTTCGCCTCGACGCCGGATGTATCGGTCTGCGACGATCGCATGCGATCCTCCATTGCGCACCCGGTCGGAACGCCGCGACGCGCGGCGGCAAGCTAGGACAGATGTCCTGAGATGGTCAATCCGGGCGGCGGCGCAGGATCTTCCACACGCCGTCCGCCGAGGCCAGGAGGCGCGTGTCGTCGCGGACGTCGCCACGCATGAACACGAGGGAGCCGGTGCGCTTGACCACCTGCGGCCGGATCTCGATCCAGTCGCCGAGGCGGCCGACATCGATGAACTTCATCTCCAGCTGGATCGTCACGCAATTGGCGCCGCCCGCGGCCTGCATCGCGGTCTCGCCCAGCGCGCGGTCGGCGAAGCTCATGAGCATGCCGCCATGGACCACGCCGATCAGGTTGGCGTGCTTCTGCTCGGCCCGAAACGCGTAGGCGCCGTCGGTGCCGCGGACATGAGACGGACATGGGCGATGAAGCCCTTGTCCTCCACCAGCGCCCAGCCGGCGGCTGCGGGGTCGAAAGCGGTCGTGTCCGTGGTCATCGCGTCCGATCCGTTGGTGTCGATGCGGAGGAAGGGCGTTGCGGCCGTCAGGTTCCGCGCGGCTTGGCCCGGCGCGTCGGCGCCTCGCTGAGCGGATCCTCCGGCCAGGGATGGCGCGGATAGCGGCCGCGCATCTCGGACCGCACCGCCGCCCAGGATCCGCGCCAGAACCCGGGCAGATCGCGGGTGATCTGGATCGGCCGCTGGGCCGGCGACAGCAGGTGCAGGACGAGCGGGCGTCCACCGGCGCGGGGATGCCGGTCGAGGCCGAAGAGCTCCTGGACCCGGACGGCCAGGGCCGGTTCCTCGGCCGTGTAATCCACCGGGATGCGCGAGCCGGTCGGGACCTCCACGTGGGTCGGCGCCTCCGCGTCCAGCCGGGCGCGCAGCGCCCAGGGCACCAGGCTCTGGAGGGCGCCGGCGAGATCGTCCGCGGTGACCGACGCGAGGGTGGCGCGCCCCACGAGGGACGGCGCCAGCCACGTCTCCGCGGTTCCGGCCAGCACCGCGTCCGACAGGTCCGGCCAGGTGTCGCCCTCGGCGGCGTGGAGGAAAATCACCCGGGCGCGCCATTGCGCCAGGGCCGGCGTCCACGGCAGTCGCTCGATCCCGAGATCGGCGATGCCCCGCGCCAGGATCTCGGCGCTCTCCGGATCGGACGGCACCGGCAGCGGCCGTGACCCGAGACTGACCGCGCCGAGTCGCCGGACCGCCCGCGCCCGCAGGGCGGCGGCCTGCGGGTCGAAGGCAATCTCGGTGCGCGACTCGATCCGGTCGGCGAAGAGGCGCTCGATCGCCTCGGCCCCGATCGCCGCCGCAGCCAGGATCCGGGCGCTCGCGGCCGATCCCGCCAGATCGGCGATCACCAGATGGGTTTCGCGGGCGAGCGGGCTCGCCGGGTCGAGGCGACCGGCCCGTCCGCTCGCCATCACGAACTCGCCGTCGCGGCCGCGCGCCCGGGCCACCCGGTCGGGATAGGCGAGCGCCAGGAGCGGGCCGGCGGCGACCGGGCCGGCATCCGGGAGCGCGGAATTGCCTGCCCCGGCGATCCGGACCCAGCCGTCGGCGAGCCGGCGCATGTCGGCGGCGCGTCCGCCGCGGTCGCGGCGGAACCGCTCGACCCGCTCGTCGAGGTCGAGGCTGTCCCCCCCGAGGCCGCGCTCCACCAGCACGGCGGCGAGGTCGGCGGCGGCCCGTGCGTGGCCGTTTCCGGCCGCGACCGTCACCATACGGGCGAGCCGCGGCGGCAGCGGCAGGGCTCGCAGGCGCGCGCCGACCGGCGTCAGGCGCCCGTCGGCATCGAGCGCCCCCAGTTCGGTCAGCAGGGCGCTGGCCTCCGTCAGGGCCGGCGCGGGGGGCGGGTCGAGGAAGGCGAGCGTGCCCGGATCGGTCACGCCCCAGGCGGCGCAGTCGAGGAGCAGCCCGGCGAGGTCGGCGGACAGGATCTCCGGCCGCGTGAACGGTTCGAGGGCGTTGGTGCCGGCCTCGGACCATAGGCGCCAGCACAGGCCCGGCTCGGTGCGGCCGGCGCGGCCGCGGCGTTGGTCCACCGAGGCGCGGGAGGCACGGGCCGTGACAAGACGGGTCAGGCCCAGACCCGGCTCGTAGACCGGAACCCGAGCCAGTCCCGAATCGACCACGATCCGGACGCCCTCAATGGTCAGCGAGGTCTCGGCGATACTGGTCGCGAGAACGACCTTCCGGGTTCCGGCGGCCGCCGGGGCGACGGCGCGGTCCTGCTCGGCGGGTGTCAGCGCCCCGTAGAGGGGCGCGAGCTGCACGTCCGGTCCGACCTTCTCGGCCAGCAGGTCGACGGTCCGGCGGATCTCCGCCTGTCCGGGCAGGAACACCAGGATCGAACCGGGATCCGCCCGCAGGGCCCTCAGCGTCACCTCGGCGATCGAATCCTCGATCCGCCGATTCGGATCGCGCTCCGCGTATCGGGTCTCCACCGGAAAGGCGCGGCCCTCGGAGGCGACCACGGGCGCGTCGTCCAGCAGCCGCGCGACCCGGGCGCCGTCGAGGGTCGCCGACATGACGAGGATCCGCAGATCCTCCCGAAGCCCGCCCTGCGCGTCGAGCGCCAACGCGAGGCCCAGGTCGGCGTCCAGGGAGCGCTCGTGGAACTCGTCGAACAGGACCGCGCCGATCCCGCAGAGTTCCGGATCGTCCAGGATCATGCGGGTGAAGACGCCCTCGGTGACGACCTCGATCCGCGTCCGCGCCGAGATCTTCGAGCCGAGGCGGACCCGAAGGCCGACGGTCCCGCCGACCGGCTCGCCGAGCGTCTGCGCCATGCGGGCGGCCGCTGCCCGGGCGGCGAGGCGGCGCGGCTCGAGCAGGATGATCCTGCGCCCGTCGAGCCAGGGCGCCCCCAGCAGGTCCAGGGGCACGCGGGTTGTCTTGCCGGCTCCGGGAGGGGCTACCAGGACGGCGGCATTCCGCGCGGCGAGCGCGCGACGCAGATCGGGGAGCGCCGCCTCGATCGGCAGCATGGATGCGGAGCCGGCCATCGCGGCCGCTGATGGCGCGGCGCGGCGTCGAGCGCAACCGGCTTGGCCGGTCCGTGACGCCGCGCGGGTTTCGACACGGTCTTCGCCGTGCGGACCCTGGCATATGGACGGCGCTGCCGCGATCGTGCGGCCTGACGGCACAACACCCAGAATGAGAGAACCGATGAACCCCTTCCGCCGCGCGCTGACGCTCGCCGCCTTCTCCCTGGCCCTGCCGCTGGCGACGGCCGCCGCGCAGGCGCAGGACCGGCTGCCGACCATCCCGCCGAAGGACTACAGCCCCGAGCAGAAGCAGGCTGCCGAGGCCTTCGCGCAGGCCCGGGGCAAGCCGCCCTTCGGGCCGTTCGAGCCGCTCATGTATTCCCCGGAGGTGATGACGCTGGCCCGGTCGATGGGCGACTACCTGCGCTTCAAGCCGAAGATCGGCACCACGCTCTCGGAACTGGTGATCCTGATGACCGCCCGCCGCTGGACGCAGGATTACGAATGGTACGTCCACGCGCCGATCGCCGAGAAGGCCGGTATTGCCCCCGAGATCATCGCGGCGATCCGCGACGGCCGCCGGCCTGCGAAGATGAGCGACGACGAGACCATCGTCTACGACTTCACCGCGGAACTGCAGGACACCAAGCGCGTCTCCGACGCGACCTTCGCGCGGGCCGAGGCCCGGTTCGGCAAGCCCGGTGTCGTCGATCTGGCGGCGATCTCGGGCTACTACACGTTCCTGGCCATGGAGCTGAACGCGGCGCGCTATGCGATTCCCGCGGACGGCAAGCCCCTGCCGCGCCTGCCCGAGTGAGCCGGCTTATCCACAGCCCGTCAGCTGGGAAATTGGTGTTTTCCACAGGGTTCGGAGGGCGTTGCGCGAACGGCCGGGGCGACGTTGACGGAACGTTAACCCTTATGGCTTGTTCTCTTTTCGTTCCCGGACGCAACGAAGGAGAACCCGATGCTGACCCAGGTCCTGGCCCAGCGCGATGATCACGTGTGCCCCGTCGAGGCGATCAGCACTGCGTATCTCGGCTTTGCCGGCGGCGATGCCGGCATCGCCCTGCGTTGCGCGATCGCCGACGCTCTGTCCGACCTGATGGAGGCCGAGCGGCGCACCCGTGAGCGCAGCCGCCTGATCTCCCGCGGGTACATCCGGACCGCCCCCGATCCGGAGGGCGCGCCGACAAGCTGAACAGTTGCTGCAGGGCGGCTTCAGCTTCGGTGCAGCGCGGGTTTGGCACTGTCTCTCTCGTGATCCGGGACGCCGCAGGTGGTCCCCGGTTTTCTGGAGACAGGTCATGACACGCATCGCTCTGCTCTCGGCCGCCGCGCTGATCGGCGCGGGCTCCCTGGCCTCCACGACCGCCGAAGCCCGCGGCGGCGGTGCCATCGCGGCGGGCATCATCGGCGGCCTCGCGGCCGGCGCGCTGATCGGCGCCGCAACCCAGGCCCATGCGGCGCCCGGTTACGGCTATGGCTATGCCGATTACGGCTACGCCCCCGCCCCGGTGGCGGTACGGCCGGCCCCGGTCTACCGCGTCTACGAGGAGGATGCGCCGGTCTACGCTACACGCCGGACCGTGACGTACGAGCGGGTTCCTGTCGGCTACGGCCCCGCCCGCCACTGGCACGGTGACTGGGATGGCGGCTACGGTTATCGCGGCTGGTGAGTTTTAGTGAGCCCAGGGGCGCTCCGGGTGCCGTGACGGCGCCCGGGCGCGTGGCTTAAGACGGCGGCGGCATCGGGCCGATTCGGCCTCCGACACTCAACCGACGCTTCCATGCTGATCCACGAAGGCGAGACGCGCAGCCCGGCGGCCGACAGGGCGCTCGCCCTGTCGCTCGCGGGGGTGGCCGGCGCGCTGAACACCGCCGGGTTCTACGCCGTCGGCCTCTACGCCTCGAACATGACCGGGAACGTCTCGGCGATCTCCGACCGCACAGGCACGGGCGATCTCGTCCTCGCCGCGCAGGCCTGCCTGCTCGTGGTCCTGTTCGTGCTCGGGGCAACGACCTCGACCTTGATGATCCGGCGCCGCCGCCGGAAGGCCGGTCCCGGCGCATATGCCTACAGCGTCTGCGCGGAGGCGCTCCTCCTCGTCGCCGTGGGCCTGCTCGTCCTGCCGCTTGCCGAGCCGGTCCGGAGCCACACCCTTGTCCTCGGCCTGAGCTTCATCCTGGGCCTGCAGAATGCGGCGGTGACCAAGATCTCCGAGGCGCGGGTGCGGACCACGCACGTGACCGGCATGATCACCGATATCGGGATCGAGCTCGCGCGTTGGCTGGACCGCGATGCATCCGCGTCCGATCGGCTGAAACCGCATGATCCGGTGCGGCTGCGGCTGTATCTGTTGACCGTCGGCGCCTTCCTGGGCGGCGGCTTGGTGGGTGTGGTCGCGTATCGGCTCGTCGGCGTGGCGCTGCTGTTCGCGGCGGCCGCGGTCCTGGCCTGCCTCGCCCTGCCCGCCCTCAGGCGCTGATATCGAGAAGCTGGCCCATCATGCGGTCGGCGGTGCGCGCGACCGCGGCATTGAGCGCGAAGGCCGATTTGGACCCGACCAGATCCGCGGCGGCACTCGTGAGATCCACCTGGGCGGCGGGCGGCAGAGCCGTGTCGCCGACCGGGGCACCGCTCGCCGCGATGGTCTCGGCCGCCTTCCCGAGCCGGTCGGTGGCCCGGGTCATGCCGGTCGTGGCGGTCTGAAGGGCGTCGATCATGTCGGAATCTCCCCGCGGGCGATCCTGGCAGGGAGACGACAAGAGCCGGTTTCGGTGATCGCTCAAATGCGACCGATCCCGGCCGACCCGCGCCGCAGCCGTCTCAACCCCGCGGCGCACACACGGTGACCGGGGAGGCCCCGCCATAGGGCCGCTCCGCTTCGGCGATCTGCTTCGCGGCGGCCTCGCAGGCCTGCTTGCTATTGAACTCGACCGATCCGATCGCGGAGCCCGAGCCGGCCAGCATGATGATGAGCACGTAGACCACGCCATTCTCCTCCGGCGCCCCGGTCCGACGGGCGGTGCGCGGGCTGGGTTTCACGGGGCTGCGAACCGGTTGCGACCGCACGGACGGGCGCGTCGCGATGGCGGGGTGGTGCGGACGGCGGGACTCGAACCCGCACGGCCTTGCGGCCGCAAGATTTTAAGTCTCGTGCGTCTACCGGTTCCGCCACGTCCGCATGCGCTCTCGGTAGCGGGGGCGGCGGGCCCGATCAAGCGGGGGGCGTCCAGCCGTAGAGCCAGGCGTAGCGGTCGCGCATGCCGTCCGGGCCGAGCCGGGCGATCACGGCGTTGCGCACGAGCGCCACCACGCCGCCGGCATGATAGGTGCGGCCGTTGCTCCGTGCCGCCTTCTGGACGCGTCGCACCCGGGCGGTCCGCGCGCCCGAGAACGCGGCGAGCGCCGCCGGCACATCCGTATGGTCCGCGAGGGCACGGGTCAGGACTGCGGAATCCTCGATCGCCAGGGCCGCCCCCTGCGCGAGGTAGGGCAGGACCGGATGGGCCGCGTCGCCGATCAGCGCGACCCGGTCGCGCGCGAGCGGACGCGCCACGGCCCGGTCGGCGAGCGACCAGACCAGCCAGGAATCCGGAAGGCTCAGAAGGTCGCGCAGCGGCCCGGCACAGCCGCGCAGATGCCCGCGCAGGACGGCCGGCTCCCCGAGGCGGCCCCAGCCCTCGTCGCTCACCGCCTCGGGAACGACCGCCACGACGTTGAGGAACTGGCCGTCCCGCACCGGGTAATGCACCACGTGCCGGCCGCGGCCGAGCCAGAGACCGGTCGCGGCGCCGCGCAACTCCTCCGGTACCGCCTCCATGGGGATCAGCGCCCGCCACGCTGCGGCCTGGCCCGGGCGAAGCGGCGCCGTATCGAGATGGGCGCGCAGGCGCGACCGAATCCCGTCCGCACCGATCGCGAGGTCGAAGGCGACATCCTGGGCACCGCTCGCGCCCTCGACGGTGAGGGCGGCCTCGGACGGTGTCTGGGCGACGGCCGTCACGGTGCGGCCCATCATCAGTCGGATCGCCGAACGACTGCGCAGCGCGTCGAGGAGCAGGGTCTGCAGGTCTGCGCGGTGGATGACGTAGTAGGGCGCGCCGAAGCGCGCCTGCGCCTGCGCGCCGAGCGCCACGCTGCCGATGCGGCGGCCGCTGTCGAGGGCCCGGATCTCCACCGACGGCGGCTCGCTCGCCGCCCGGCGCAGGGCGGCCGAGAGACCGAGGCCGGCCAGAACCCGGCTTGCATTGGGCGAGATCTGAATCCCGGCCCCGACCTCGCTGAAGCCGGTCCGGCGCTCGATTACCGTCACGGCATGGCCGGCATCCGACAGCGCCAAAGCCGCCGTCAGCCCGCCGATCCCGGCACCGACGATCCCGATCCGCAGAGATGGCCTGTCAGAGGGCACGGGGGGCGGCGCCTACTCCGCCGCGAGCTTGGCGTCGTCCCGCCACACGCAGGCCTGCGGCTCCGCCTCGTCGGCCTTCAGGCCGGCCCGGTAGCGATAGAGCGTCGAGCAGTACTGGCAGATGATCTCGTTGTCGGCGCCCATGTCGAGGAACACGTGCGGGTGGTCGAACGGCGGCAGCGCGCCGATGCACATGAACTCCTTCACGCCCACGGTGATCACCGGCACGCCCGGCTCGTTGTGGAAGTGCGGTACCGCCTTGCCTGCCATCCGGCCCTCGCCTGCCCCGTGACCGATCGCGCGGCGAATCTGCCCGCGCGCGCCCGGGCGCCTCGCGGCCGCTTATGCCGCCAGCCCCGCAGCCGGCGCAAGCCTCGCTCCTCCTGCATCGGACGCGGCTTGGCCTCCAGCGCGCCGCACCGTACATAGAGCGACGCCCGATTGACGACGCCGCGAAAAAGTCCCGACCATGCAGCAGGAACAGGCCAGTGCGCAGGGTGCGCGCCGCGCCCCGGAACCGCCGATTCACGGTCCCGAGGGCTTCGAGGGCATGCGCCGGGCCGGGCGCCTCACCGCCGAGGCCCTCGACCTGCTCATGGAGGCGACGCAGCCCGGCGTCACCACCGAGGAACTCGACAAGCTCGCCTACACCTTCGCCATGGATCACGGCGCCTATCCGGCCTCGCTGCTCTATCGCGGCTATCCGAAGTCGATCTGCACCTCGATCAACCACGTGGTCTGCCACGGAATCCCCAACGACAAGCCCCTGCGCGAGGGCGATATCGTCAACCTCGACATCTGCCTGATCCTCGACGGCTGGCACGGTGATTCGAGCCGCATGGCCTATGTCGGCGAGGTGCCGCGCAAGGCCCAGCGCCTGTGCGAGATCACCTACGAGGCGCTGATGCGCGGCGTCGCGGCGGTGAAGCCCGGCGGCTCGACCAACGACATCGGCCGGGCGATCCAATCCTTTGCCGAGAGCGAGCGCTGCTCGGTGGTGCGCGACTTCTGCGGACACGGGCTCGGACGCACCTATCACGACGCGCCCACGATCCTGCACTACGTCGAGGCGAGCTACGACGTGCCGTTCAAGCCCGGCCAGTTCTTCACGATCGAGCCGATGATCAATCTCGGGCGCCCCGCCGTGAAGGTGCTGGGCGACGGCTGGACCGCCGTGACCCGCGACCGTTCGCTCTCCGCCCAGTTCGAGCACACCGTCGGCGTCACCGAGACCGGCGTCGAGATCTTTACGATCTCGCCGAAGGGGCTGCACCAGCCCGTCAACCCGGCGGCCTGACCGGCCGTGGCGCCGGGGCCGGACGAGGGTGAGGCGGGGCTGTTCGCTGACAGTGCCGTCCCGTCGTCCGTGGAGAAGGAGCCGCCGCACTACCACGGCCACCGGGACCGCCTGCGGGAGAAGTTCGCGACGGTCGGCGGCGATGCGCTCCCCGATTACGAATTGCTGGAACTCGTCCTGTTCCGGGCGATCCCGCGGCGCGACGTGAAGCCGCTCGCCAAGGCGCTGGTCGCCCGGTTCGGCAGCTTCGCCGAGGTGGTCAGCGCCGAGCCGGCGCGGCTCCTGGAGGTGGAAGGGGTGAGCGCCGGGGTCGCCTCGGACCTCAAGGTGATCGAGGCAGCGGGCCGGCGGCTTGCCCGCGGTGCGATCCGCGAGCGCGCGCTTCTGGCATCCTGGAGCGCGCTGCATGAGTACCTGCGCGCCACCATGGCGTTCGCGCCGCGCGAGGAATTCCGCATCCTGTTCCTCGACAAGCGCAACCACCTCATCGCGGACGAGGTGCAGGGGCGCGGCACCGTCGACCACACGCCGGTCTATCCCCGCGAAGTCGCCCGCCGGGCGCTGGAACTGTCGGCGACCGCGATCATCCTGGCCCACAATCATCCGTCCGGCGATCCGGCCCCGTCCGCCGCCGACGTGGCGATGACCCGCGAGATCGTGACCGTCCTGGCGCCGCTGAAGATCGTGGTGCACGATCACGTGATCCTCGGCCGCAACGGTCACGCTAGCCTGAAAGGCCTGAAGCTCATCTGATCCTCCGGCCGCCTTGAGCGTTATCGCCTGCGGATATAGCCATGAATGAATGGCGCGCCTCTTGCCTCAGAAGCGGGAGCGTACGGGAGGAGTGAGATGGCGGTGACGGCCTTCGACGAGATGAACGGGATCGGCGCGTCCGATCCGGCTGCCGTCCGTGACGCCTATGGCCAGCTCAAGGCCTGGCTGGAATCCACGCCACCCGAGCATTTCAACACCCGTCGCAGCCAGGCCGAGCTGCTCTTCCGACGGATCGGCATCACCTTCGCGGTCTACGGCGACAACGAGTCGACCGAGCGCCTGATCCCGTTCGATATCATTCCCCGGGTGATCACCAAGCCGGAATGGGCCTTCCTGGAGCGTGGGCTGAAGCAGCGGGTCACCGCCATCAACCTGTTCCTGAAGGATATCTACGGCGCCCAGGAGTGCATCAAGGCCGGCATCATCCCGGCCGATCTCGTCTACCGGAACGCCCATTACCGCATGGAGATGCGGTCCTTCCGGGTCCCCCACGACCTCTACGTCCACATCGCCGGCATCGACATCGTGCGGACCAGCGAGAACGACTTCTTCGTCCTGGAGGACAATGCCCGGATCCCGTCGGGCGTCTCCTACATGCTGGAGAACCGGGAGGTGATGCTGCGCCTGTTCCCGGACCTGTTCTCCAAGCACCGGGTCGCGCCGGTGGAGAACTACCCGGACTCCCTGCTCGCAACCCTGCGCAGCCTCGCGCCGGGCTCGACGACCCGGGACCCCACGGTCGTGCTGCTGACGCCAGGCCGCTACAATTCTGCGTTCTACGAACACTCGTTCCTGGCCGACAAGCTCGGCGTCGAGCTGGTGGAGGCATCCGACCTCTTCACCAAGGACGACGTGGTCTACATGCGCACCACCGAGGGGCCGCGAAAGGTCGATGTGATCTACCGCCGCCTCGACGACGATTTCCTCGACCCGCTGGTCTTCCGGCCCGATTCGGTGCTCGGCGTGCCCGGCCTGATGAACGCCTACGAGCGCGGCTCCGTCACCTTGGCGAACGCGGTCGGCACCGGCATCTCGGACGACAAGGCCGTCTACAGCTACATGCCGGAGATCGTGAAATTCTTCACCGGCGAGGAGCCGATCCTGCACAACGTGCCGACCTATCGCTGCCGCGAGAAGGACGCTTTCGCGTACGTGATGGACAACCTCTCCGAGTTGGTGGTCAAGGAAGTCAACGGTTCGGGCGGCTACGGCATGCTGGTCGGCCCGCACGCCAGCAAGCGCGAGCTGGACGACTTCGCCCGAAAGCTCAAGCACGCGCCCGACGGGTTCATCGCCCAGCCGACTCTCTCGCTCTCCACCTGCCCGACCTTCGTGGCCTCCGGCGTTGCGCCCCGTCACGTCGACCTGAGGCCCTTCGTGCTGTGCGGGGCGGACAAGATCCGGATCGTGCCGGGCGGTCTGACCCGGGTGGCGCTGAAGGAAGGGTCCCTGGTGGTCAATTCCAGCCAGGGCGGTGGCACGAAGGACACCTGGGTGCTCGACGCCTAAGGTCCGCGACGTCCGGACGTTCCGAGGCGCGGACACCGTGGTCCGCACGACTTGGCTGAAGACCGATGCTTTCCAGGACTGCCGACAATCTCTTCTGGCTCTCGCGCTACGTGGAGCGGGCCGACTTCGTCGCCCGTATCCTCGATGCGGCCCACCGTTTCGCCTCGCTGCCGACGAGCTACGGCGGCGGCGGGAGCAACGAGTGGGAATCCGCCCTCGCCTCTGCCGGCGACCCGGACGCGTTCAAGACGCACTACAGTGCGGTGAACGCCGACACGGTCTGCGATTTTCTGGCCTTCAGCCCGCACAACCCGTCCTCGATCCGCTCTTGCATCGAGGCGGCCCGCGAGAATGCCCGCTCGGTGCGCACGGCGCTCACCACCGAGATGTGGGACGCGATCAACGGCGCGTGGCTGGAGTTGCGCAACTACGCCGGCAAGGACCTCAACCGCGACGAGTTCGGCCGCTTCCTCGACTGGGTGAAGACCGTCTCGCTGACCTTCGATGGCTCGGCCTTCCGGACGATGCTGCGCAACGACGCCTTCTGGTTCACACGGCTCGGCACGGCGATCGAGCGGGCCGACAACACCGCCCGCATCCTCGACGTGAAGTACCAGATCCTGCTGCCGCACGACGAGACGGTGGGCGGCAGCCTCGACTACTTCCAGTGGACCACGATCCTGCGCGAAGTCTCGGCGTTCAATGCCTATCACTGGGTGTATCGCGAGAGCGTCAAGCCGCTGCTGGTGGCCGACCTGCTGATGCTCAACAAGCAGATGCCGCGCTCCTTCGCCAACTGCTACGGCGTGATCGTCGAGTATCTGGATCTCATCGCCGACGCCTACGGGCGCCGGGGCCCGAGCCAGCGGCTCGCCGGCAACATGCTGGCGAAACTGGAAGGCGAGGATATCAACCGAGTCTTCGCCTCAGGGCTGCACGAATTCGTCGAAGTGTTCATTGCCGAGAACAACAGGGTGGGCGAGGCGATCGCCAAGCAGTATCTGGTCGGCTGAACGAGACGGACAGGACAGCGCATGCGCATCCGCGTGGTTCACGAGACCTTCTACACCTACGAGCAACCGGCCCGCGGGCTCGTGCAGGTCCTGAGGCTGACGCCCCGGGATCATGACGGCCAATACGTCCGCACGTGGCGGATCGACACCACCATCGACGGGCGGCTCACCGCCCGCGAGGACGGGTTCGGCAATGTCGTCCATTGGTTCACCCCGGACGAGCCGGCCGACGCCCTCACCATCCGCGTGACCGGCGAGGTCGATACCGATGACACGAACGGTGTCGTGCGCGGCACTGTGGAGCGCCTGCCGGATCAGTTCTTCCTGCGCGACACGGATCTGTGCGCGGCGAGCCCCGAGCTGCACGCCTTCGCGGAACGCGTCGCCGCGGAGGGCGACGGTGCGGTTCTGGCTCTCCTGCACAGGCTGATGGGCGCCGTCCGCGGCGCGGTGACCTACGAGCCCGGCCCCGCCTCCAGCGCGGTTCCAGCCGCCAAGGCCTTCGCGGCCGGGAGCGGCGTCTGCCAGGATCTCGCCCACGTCTTCCTCGCCGCCGCCCGCCACATCGGCATCCCGGCCCGCTACGTGGCCGGTTACCGGGCCCGGGACGACGGGCAGGCGGATGTCGAGGCGCCCCATGGCTGGGTCGAGGCCCTGGTGCCGGATCTCGGCTGGGTGGCGTTCGATCCGTGCTACGACGTCAGCCCCTCGGACAATTACATCCGCGTCGCAACGGGCCTGGACTATCTCGGCGCAGCCCCGATCCGCGGCAGCCGCACGGGGGGTGGCACCGAAACACTGGACGTGAAGCTCCGGGTCGAGCAAGGCAGGACCGCCGCCCAATCCTGATCGTTCAGACACCGGTCCGCCGGCCGTAGGAGAATCCGAAGACAATGACCTACTGCGTCGGTGTCCTGGTCGAGGAAGGGCTGGTGATGGTCGCCGACACCCGTACCAATGCGGGGCTCGACGATATCTCGACCTACCGAAAGCTGCACCATTTCAACGTGCCGGGCGAGCGGGTGATGATGCTCGCCTCGGCCGGTAACCTCTCGATCACCCAGTCTGTCCTCAGCATGCTCCAGGAGGGCGTGCCCGGCGAGGAGGACGACGAGCCGCCGCAGAAGCTCGTCGAAGCGCCGACCATGTTCCAGGCCGCGCAGCTGATCGGCCGGGCCATCCGACGGGTGCGGGCGATCGAGAAGGACGGGTTCGAGGCGGCCAACATCCGGTTCTCGATCTCGCTGCTGTTCGGCGGCCAGATCGGGAATGGCGAGATGCGCCTGTACCTGATCTATTCGGCCGGCAATTTCATCGAGTGCAGCACCGATGCGCCCTTCCTTCAGATCGGCGAGCACAAGTACGGCAAGCCGATCCTCGACCGGGCGGTGAGATACACGACCGAGCTGTACGACGCCCTCAAGGTCAGCCTCGTCTCGATGGATTCGACCATGCGGTCGAATCTCGGCGTGGGGCTGCCGATCGACATCGCCCTGGTTCGCCGGAACGCGCTGACGCTGGAAGTGAATCACCGGATCGAGGCTGGTGAGGGCTACTTCCACGACCTGCGCGAGCGCTGGTCGGCGGCGCTCCGGGCCGCGCATCGGGCCATCCCGCGGCCGCCTTACGGGCCGGCGGACAAATAGGGCTTGCGCGTAGGGCTTGCGCGAGGATCCAATCCGGCGCCGTGTCCGCGCGGACTCGCGGCTGATATCGCCCCGCCCGTCGTTCCGAGCGGAGCAAAGGGCCCCGGGTCCGTGCCGGTCGCGAGGCCCGTGCGCCGACCAGGTTGCGCCCCTCACGCGGGGGCGCGATCGGCCGAGCTCCAGGCCTTCAGGACGGCCTGCGCGGCCTCGGCCGGCTCGCGCGCTCGCATCAGCCCACCCATGATGGCGACCGCCGCCGCCCCGGCGGCCCGGCATCCGTCAATTCGGTCCGCGTCGAGACCGCCGAGCGCCACGATCGGAAGCTCGCGATCGCAGGCCGCCGCGAGGCCCGCAAGGCCGAGCGCCGGGCCGTAGCCCGGCTTGCTGGCGGTCGCATAGATCGGGCTGAGGGTGGCGTAATCGGCACCGGCCGACGCCGCCTGGGCAACCTCGTGCGCCGCATGGGCCGACACGCCGATCAGCGCCCGCTCTCCCAGCGCCGCCCGCGCCGCCGCGATGGCCTCCGGTCCCGAGCCGCCGCCGAGATGGACGCCGTCGGCCCCGAGGGCGCGCGCCAACGCGACGTCACCGCCGACCGTCAGGACGCCCTTCGCGGCCCGCACGCGTTCTGCCACGGCCTCGCCGAGGCGCCGACGGGCGTCCGTCTCCAGATCGCGGTCCCGGAACCAGATCCAGCGCCCGCCGCCATCGAGGATCGCCTGCACCGTCTCGGCGAGCGGCCGTGGATGCCCGTGCCGGTCCGTCACCGCGAGCAGCGGCGACGGCAGCGCCCTCACGAGCCGACGAGGCCGAGCTGCGGGCTCGATGGCTCGGCCCGGCCGCGGCGGGGAATGCGCCCGGCGCAATACGCGTCGCGTCCGGCCTCCACCGCCCGGCCCATGGCGCGGGCCATGCGCACGGGATCGTCGGCCTTGGCCACCGCGGTGTTGATCAGGCAGGCGGCGGCGCCGAGTTCCATGGCGATCACCGCATCCGAGGCGGTGCCGATCCCGGCATCGACCACGACCGGCACCTTCGCCCGGCGGCAGATCAGTTCGAGATTGGCCGGGTTGGCGATGCCCATCCCGGACCCGATCAGTGAGCCCATGGGCATCACGGCGGCGCAGCCGATATCCTCCAGGCGCTGGCATACGATCGGGTCGTCGTTGCAGTAGGGCAGCACCACGAAGCCGTCATCGACGAGATGGCGGCAGGCCTCGATCAGCTCCATCACGTCCGGGTAGAGCGTCTCCCGGTCACCGATCACCTCGACCTTGATCCAGTTGGTGTCGAGCGCCTCACGGGCGAGTTCGGCGGTCATGATCGCGTCGCGGGCCGTCTCGCAGCCGGCGGTATTCGGCAGGAAGCGCTTGCCCTTCAGGATCTTGACCGTGTCCGAGCCGTGGCCCTGCAGCGAGACCCTGCGGATCGAGGCGGTGACCACGTCGGCGCCGCTCGCCTGGACGGCGTCGCGCATGATCGCCTGCGTCGGATAGCCGGCGGTGCCGATGAACAGTCGCGACGATAGGCTCACGCCGGCGATGGTCAGGCTGTCATCCCCACCTTCGGGACGCAGCGGCGTATGGGTCTGATCCATGCTCAACCTCCCTGCATGGCGCGAACGATCTCGACGCGGTCGCCCTCCGCGATCCGGGTTTCCCCCCAGTCGCGGCGGCGCAGCACCCGGCCGTTCAGCGCGATGGCGACGCCCTGCGGGCTCTCGATGCCGCTCTCCGCGGCCTCGAGGCGGAACAGCGCGTCCACCGTCTCGGCCGCGCAGTCGCGCGGCTCACCGTTGACGACGAGCTTCATGCCGAGGCCCTCAGCGCGTCCGGCTGGCCGAAGCGCAGGCGGGTGAAGGGACGGGCGACCTCGGGCAGCGCGCCGTGCAACACCAGCGCGGCGATCGCCTCGGCGGTGATCGGGGCGAGCAGGTAGCCGTTGCGGTGATGCCCCGTGGCGGCGACGAGGCCCGGTGCGATGGTGTCGAGGATCGGCGCGTCGTCGTCCGAGGTCGGGCGGTAGCCGCTCCAGACGGCCTCGACTTCCATCTCCTCGATACCGGGCAGCACCCGGCGGGCGCCCTCCAGCAGCGCGTAGAGCCCGCCCGCGGTAACGCCGGGCCGGAAGCCGCAATCCTCCACGGTCGCGCCGACGATGAGCTGGCCGTCGCTCTTCGGCGCCATGTGGACCTGCTCGGTCCAGACCATCCGCGCGAGGGTGCCGGTGCGGGCGGTGGTGCGCAGCGCCAGGGACTGGCCCTTCAGCGGACGGACCGGAAGGGCGAGCGCGTCGGGGAGCAGACCGCCCTCCCCGCTCCAGGCGCCGGAAGCCAGGATGACGGTCTCCGCGGCGACGACGCGGTCGCCGGCGCGGATCCCGGTCACGCGGCCGCCCGACCAGTCGAGGGTGGTGACGGCGGTCCGCTCCACCAGGATCACGCCGGCCCGACGACAAGCCTCGGTGAGGGCCTCCATGACCAGACGGGGATCGACCTGATGGTCCAGCGGGCAGTGGATCCCGGCGGTGACGGAGGGGCGCAGGCCGGGCTCCAGGCGCCGCACCTCGCTGCCCGGCAGCCAGGTGGCGTCGAGTCCCGAGCGGCGCTGCAGGTCGTAGCGGAAGCGCAGGCGTTCGACCTCGTCGCGGCCGACCGCCAGCACCAGGGTGCCGTCCGCCCGATAGTCGATGGTTCGGCCGGACTCGGCCTCAAGGGCGTCGCGGAAGCCGGGCCAGAGCCGGAGCGAGTCCAGGGCGAGCGGCAGAAGCGGGTCCGAGCCGGGCTCGTGCTCGGCGGCCGGAGCCAGCATGCCGGTGGCCGCGAGGCTCGCGCCCGCGCCGATCGTCTCCCGCTCCAGCACGGTCACCGTGCGGCCGGCCCGCGCGAGCCGCCACGCGATCGACAGACCGATCAGCCCGCCGCCGATGACGGCGACGGCGGTCCGCGCCGGCAGGACGGCGGGCGCGACGACGCCCTCGGGATTGCGGCGGCTGCCGATCGGTGAGGCAGGTCGGTCGAAGGGCACAGGCATCTCCGCGGATTGCCGTCGCGGGGAGCGGGCCGTGCGCTTCTACCAGAAGCTATGGCCTGCCTTTCGGGCGGCCGCGGTCCAATCCCTACGCCGGTATGAGCCGGATCAGGTTCGAAGGATTTCCGCGCCGCAGGTCCTAAGGGACGTGCCAGCGGTTTCTCAGCCCCTTGCCGGGGATCTCCCTGGAACAGACGCAGATGTGGCGTCACGGCTTGTGTCGGTCAACCCCGCGCCGCCGCCTCTGCATCATTCCCGTGACAATCCGCGGGTCGCGGTGACAGTCCAGACACCAAGCGGACCGGAATCGGCGCGCGGACAGCGGTCGCGATAGGCGGCGCGCACCATCCCTTCACGCGTCTGGGATCTGATCGCCGGGATCCCGGACCTTCTCCGGGCGCCGGCACTCCACGTCACGGGCGAATTTGCGTGCGCACAATCCTGTTGATCTGCATGCTCGGCTTTCTCGGCGTCACGGCCGTCCTGAAGGTGCGCGACGGCATGCGGGCGGCGCCGGTCGCGCTCGCCGTCGCACCGCCGCCGGAGCCGGATCTCGCAGGCCGTGCCGCCGCCGGTGTGGCCCTCCAGGCTGGCCGCAACGGCCATTTCTTCGTCAACGCTCTGCTGGACGGCCGTTCACTGCCGATGATGGTGGATACCGGGGCGAGCGCCTGCGCGTTCTCCGAGGAGGACGCCGCGCGGATCGGGATCCAGGTCGCTGCGTCCGATTTCACGCGCGTCTGGAACACCGCGAACGGGACGGTTCGCGTGGCGCCGATCCGGATCGCGATCGTGCAGATCGGATCGATCACGGTGCGAGACGTCGATGCGGTCGTGATCCCGCGCGGGCTCCTGTCCACCAGCCTGCTGGGCATGTCATTCCTCAGACGCCTGCGCGATTTCGGCGTCTCCGGCAGCACGATGACTTTGAGGGGCTGAAACGCCCGAACGCCCATGCCGATCTCTGGGGTCGCGGTGCGCCAACGGCGGCTGGCGCGGCCCGTCTCCCCGGGATCGGCTGCGGGACCAGGTCGATCACGCGGCCGATCCTGTGCGGAAAATATTCGGTGCGCAGGCCACGGACGGCCCGATGATGGATGGTCCCCGACCGGTTGAATAATTCAATCTTTATCGGTTAATTTATAGATCTTAGTGTATTGTGTCTGAATATTTCTGAGTTTGACCCCGATAAAGCTGCAAATACGCCGATCAATCAGAATTGTCATGGAGCAATCGGTCGTTTTGTCAATGCGCTGATGTGGTGCTAGTAGCCGTGATGACTGCGCGTTCGAGGCGTGAGTGCATGACGGGGCGGCTTCAGGATGAAGAATCGCGAATCCGCGATCTGCTTATCGATGATCGTGAAGAACGAAGCCCACGTGATCCGTCGGTGCATCGACTCTGTTCGTCCGATCATCGATCATTGGATCATCGTTGACACTGGATCGACGGATGGAACACAGGATATTATCCGTACCGCGCTCGCGGACATACCGGGGGCCCTGGTCGAGCGCCCCTGGGTCGATTTTGCCTTCAATCGGAACGAGGCCCTGAAACTCGCGCGGCGTCACGCGCAGTACGCTCTGATCATCGATGCGGATGATGAGCTGGTCATCCCGGCCGACTTCACGATGCCGAAGTTGCATGCGCCCGGCTATCGGTTCGAGATCATCGACGAGCAGACGCGATACTGGCGCACCCAGTTGGTCAGATGCCGGGAAAACTGGCGCTACCGGGGCGTCCTGCACGAATTTCTCAGCTGCCCCGGCGTCTCCGAGACACCGGTCCTTCCCCTCGCGATGCGCCGGGGTGATGACGGCGCCCGTCACCGAGACACCTCGGCGGACGCGCGGGATATCGCCGTTCTCAAGAAGGCGTTGGCGGTCGAGACCGATCCCCACATGATCGCCCGATACACGATGTACCTCGGGACAACGTATAATGCTGCTGGAGAATACAGGAAAGCTCTCGAATGCTTTCTGATACGAGCAGAGCTGGGCGGATGGGACGAGGAGGTCTATTACAATCTGCTGATGGCCGCCGTGAACGCGGAGCGCCTCGATGAGCCGGAGGACAGGGTGTTGCAGCTCTACGAGCGCGCGACCTCCGTCCGCCCCGCGCGGGCGGAAGCGCGCCACGGGGCCAGTCGGTTCTGCCGGTTGAGGAAGCGGTTCGCGGACGGATATCGATACGCGGAGGCGGGCCTCGCACTCGAACTTCCGAGCGAGGGGATTTCCCTGAATCCGTGGGTCTACGAATACGGCATACTCGAAGAGTTCGCCATCAACGCGTACCATATCGGCCAGTACAGCGCGTGCGGACATGCCTGCCTGAAGATCCTCGAACGGAGGCATGTCCCGAAGGAGGTGGCCATACATGCCGGCGCCTTGGCCCGGGCGGTGATGGCGAGGATGATCGACCCGGTCTGGGGTTGCCGGCACAACCCCTACACTCTGCCGTTCGTGCCGACGTGGTGAGTCCGAGCGGCGCACGGATCGGCTGCGGGCCAGGGTTCACGGCGGACGGGTGGGACGGCTTCCTGACGCCGAGAGCCGATCGAGGACGCGATCGGAGAGGGGCTCAGCTGGATTTGCGCGGGCGCAGGAACTTTGGCCGGAAGACTGCCATGGGCTCGTCGAACCCGTTGAGCCGGTGCTCGCCCAGCGGGATCGGATCACCCCAGAGGAAGTCCACGAAGGGCTTGGACATCAGCAGCGGCTCGCCGAGGGTGCGATTCAGCTGCGCGATGCGGCTCGCGAGGTTCACGTCGCGGCCGATCACCGTGAAGTCGAGGCGGGAGCCGGACCCGACATTGCCGTAGGCGGCCTCGCCGTGGTGGAGTGCGATGCCCGCGGCCACCGGTACCGGGAACTGGTGCAGAGCGTTCGCTTCGTCGAGGGCCGCCAGGGCGTGCTGGGCCGCGGTGAGCGCACCTTTGGCCGCGCCGCCGAGGTCGTCACCGGACTCCCGGAAGATCGCCAGCAGACCGTCGCCGAGATACTTCAGGACCTCGCCGCCCTCCCGCTCGATCGGCGGCACGAGGCAGTCGAAGAACACGTTGAGCAGGCCGACGGCCTCCTCAGGCGTCATGTCGGCGGAGGTCCGGGTGTAGTCGCGCATATCGGCGAACAGGATCGCCGAGCGTATCCGCGTCACCTGTCCGCGGCGGATGTCGCCGGCCAGGATCGCCCGATGCGGCTCGTCGCCGACATAGAGACGCAGGACGTGGTCGAGCTGCTTGTTGAGGACGCGCATCTCCATCACGGCCGCCAGCGCCGGCATGACGAAGCGCAGGATCGCGATGTCGTCGTCCCGGAACCCCTCAGGGGCCCGCGTGGCGAAGGTGATGCCGTTCTGGGTGCCGTTCGTGAAGAACAACGGCGCCACCACGTAGTGGGTGTAGCCGCCGGCCTTCAGGTCCGGAACGATCGCGTAGGCGTCGTCCGGCGTCTTGGACAGGTCGAGGATCAGCCAATCGCCGGTGGCGTGGACCGTATGGAACGGGCTGTTGAGATAGGCGTCCGTCGAGCGGGCGCCGTGCGGGAACAGCCGCACGGTGGTGCCGCCGTCCCGGGTCCAGATCCGGCCAACGCCGGCATATTCCGAATGCAGGGTGTCGATGGCCGTCGATGCCCGGTCCACCGGTACGCCGACGGCGATCAGACGCTCTGCGAGTCCGGTGAGCATCTCCTCGGCGTTGGGCATCCGCGCCCCCTCGCCGAGCAGCCAATCGCGGATGCCGACGGAGGGCTGGAGCGCGCCGAAGGGCACGTCGTCGGCCTCCGATCCGTCCGCGAAGGCCGTCGGGGATCCGGGCGGTGGCGGGCGGCGTTCGAGCATGGCGCCAGAGTGGATGCCGCGCAGCGCCGAAGCAACGCGGTCGACGGGAAAGCGCCGCGTAATCCGCGGCGTGGGCTCAGTTGTCCAGGAAGCTCCTGAGCTTCCGGCTGCGCGACGGGTGCTTCAGCTTGCGCAGTGCCTTGGCCTCGATCTGACGGATGCGCTCGCGGGTCACCGAGAATTGCTGGCCGACCTCCTCGAGGGTGTGATCGGTGTTCATGCCGATGCCGAAGCGCATGCGCAGCACACGCTCCTCGCGGGGCGTGAGCGAGGCGAGCACCCGGGTCGTGGTCTCGCGCAGATTCGACTGGATCGCCGCGTCGATCGGCAGGACGACGTTCTTGTCCTCGATGAAGTCGCCGAGGTGGCTGTCCTCCTCGTCGCCGATGGGCGTCTCGAGGGAGATCGGCTCCTTGGCGATCTTCAGGACCTTGCGGACCTTCTCCAGCGGCATGGCCAGCTTTTCGGCCAGCTCTTCCGGGGTCGGCTCGCGGCCGATCTCGTGCAGCATCTGGCGCGAGGTGCGGACGATCTTGTTGATCGTCTCGATCATGTGCACCGGGATGCGGATCGTGCGGGCCTGATCGGCGATCGACCGGGTGATCGCCTGCCGGATCCACCACGTGGCATAGGTCGAGAACTTGTAGCCGCGCCGGTACTCGAACTTGTCCACGGCCTTCATCAGGCCGATGTTGCCCTCCTGGATCAGGTCCAGGAACTGCAGGCCGCGGTTCGTGTACTTCTTGGCGATGGAGATCACGAGGCGCAGGTTCGCCTCGATCATCTCCTTCTTGGCCTGCCGGGCTTCGCGCTCGCCCTTCTGGACCATGTTGACGATCCGGCGGTACTCGCCGATCTCCAAGCCCGTCTCGGAGGCGAGATCGAGGATCTGCGCGCGCAGCTCCGCCACCTGCTTCGAGCCGCGCTCGACCAGGTTCTTCCAGCCCTTGCCGCCCAGCGTGCCGACGCGCTCCATCCAGTTCGGATCGAGTTCGTAACCCTGATAGTGGCGCAGGAACTCGTCGCGGGCCACGCCGTGGCTCTCGGCGAAGCGCATCAGCCGGCCCTCGTGGCCGATCAGCTGCTTGTTGATCGAGTAGAGCTGACCGACCAGCGCCTCGATGCGATTGTTGTTCAGCGACAGGGACTTCACGTCGGCGACGACGATGTCCTTCAGCTCGGCCTGCTTCTGATTCTGGGCCGGGGTGTTCTGCTCGCCCGCCGCCTTGCGCTCGGTGCCCTCGATCTGGAATTTGCGCAGCTTGCGGTAGTTCGCGGCGATCGCGTCGAAGGTCTCGAGGACCCGCGGCTTGATCTCGGCTTCCATGGCGGCCAGCGAGACGTTGTTCTCGAGGTCGTCCTCGTCGTCGCCGCCCTCCGGGGGCGCCGGCGGCTCGCCGTCCTCGGATCCTTCCTCGCCTTCGCCGAGCTGCGGCGCGTTCTTGCCGTCCGGCCCCGCGTAGGTCGCCTCGAGATCGATGATGTCGCGCAGGAGGACCTTGCCCTCCACGAGCTCGTCCCGCCAGATGATGATCGCCTGGAAGGTCAGCGGGCTCTCGCAGAGCCCCGCGATCATCGCTTCGCGCCCGGCCTCGATGCGCTTGGCGATGGCGATCTCGCCCTCGCGGGACAGGAGCTCCACCGAGCCCATCTCGCGCAGGTACATCCGCACCGGATCGTCGGTCCGGTCGGTCGGCTCCTTGGTGGTCGTGGCGACGGTGACGGCGCGCGCCGGTGCGACCTCGGCGACCTCGCCGCCTTCGGCCTCCTCTTCCTCGCCTTCGGCGGCCTTCTCGCCGGCCGCCTCGTCGGTCTCCTCGGCCTCGACGACGTTGATGCCCATCTCGGAGAGCTGCGACAGCACGTCCTCGAGCTGGTCCGGATCGGACTGGCCCTCGGGCAGAACCTCGTTGACCTCCTCGTAGGTCACGTAGCCGCGCTTCTTGGCGAGCTTCACCATCCGCTTGACCGAAGCATCCGTCAGGTCGAGGAGCGGCCCGTCGGTCTGCTGCTCGGGGGCAGCGTCCGTCTCGTCCCGTTCCGTTGCCTTCGTCGCCATGATCAGCCTATTGTTTCGCACGCGGCGCGTTGCGGAGGCCCCGATGGGGCCGCTCCACGCCGTCGGCGCCGCTGTATGAGATCGGCGCCGGATTGCTCCAGTCGCCTTGAGTCGTCGGTTTCCGTATGCAAGCCTGAGGCTTGACCGATTGTTAACTATGGCGAGACTCCGCCCGCCGCCACCGCCATGACACAGGGATCACGCGGCCGTCGAGTCGCTCGACACCGGTGCGTCGGCCTCCGCCTCGGCGGCGATGACGGTTTCCAGCCTCGCCTTCACTTCGCAGAGCCATGCCCATCCGGCATCGGTCGGATCGTCTTCAAACGCCTGCCGTGCTTCGCGAAGTTCGCTATGTAGCGCTCCTGCCTGCCGGTGCAAGATCATCGCCTGTCTCAGGGCGTCTGCGCGGTGTGCGGGATCGGCGTGCGGGGCCAGGGTCGTGCGGTCCCGAGAGCGGGCCAGGGCGAGGATTCTGTCGGCAGCCGCAGCAAGTCCGGCGCGATTGATGCGATTCTGCAACACTTCCGGCACCGGATGCTCGTCCTCGGCGGCGCAGGCCAGGAGGACCGATAAAATCCCTCGCGCATCCGGATCCTCGAAATCGAGATCGGCGGTCTCTTCGCCGAACTCCGCGATCATCTCGGGATGGGCGAGCAGGGTGCCCACGATCACTGCCTCGCGCACCGAAGCGGCGCCCGTGAAGCCTGCCGAGGCCGTCATGGAGGGGCTCGGACTCCCGGTGATGCGCGGCGAAACGGGCTCGCCGGGCCGGGTGAAACGCGGGCGTCCGCGCGGAGCCCCGCCGGCGGCGGCTCGCGCGCTGCGGGGTGACAGGCTCCGCAGGCGCTCTTCGATATCGTCGCGGTAATAGCGCCGCACGGTCTCGTCGCGGATCGTCGCGACGGTGGTGCGCAGGGTCTGCGTCAGGCCGGCGCGCCGCTCGGGCGTGTCGACCGGCCCCGCTTCGAGGGCGCGCCGCCACAGCAGCTCGGAGAGCGGCAACGCCGCCGTCAGCACCTGATCGATGGCCGCCGGGCCGCCCGACCGCAGCAGGTCGTCGGGATCCTGGCCGCCGGGCAGCAGCGCGATTCGGAGCGAGCGGCCGGGCGCGAGGAGCGGGAGCGCGATGTCGAGAGCCCGGAAGGCCGCCCGCTGGCCGGCTTTGTCGCCGTCGAAGCAGAGAATCGGCTCGTCGGCGTGGCGCCAGAGCAGGCCGACCTGATCCTCCGTCAGCGCGGTGCCGAGGGGCGCAACGGTCTCGGGATGGCCGGCGAGCGTCATGGCGATGACGTCGACGTAGCCCTCGACCGCGATGATCGACCCGCGCTCGTGCGCGGCCTTCCGCGCGCCGTGGAGGTTGTAGAGCGTGCGGCCCTTGTGGAAGAGCGGCGTCTCGGGGGAATTCAGGTACTTGGCGCGCACCTCCTTGGCGAGAGCCCGCCCGCCGAAGGCCACGACCCGGCCGCGTGTGTCGGTGATCGGGAACATCACCCGGTCGCGGAAATAATCGTACGGGACCGAGACGCCCTCTCCGGCCGCGATGAGGCCGAGTTCGACCATCAGCGCCTTGTCGACCCCCTGCCCGGCGAGGTGGTCGCGCAGGGCGTAGCGATCGTTCGGCGCGTAGCCGAGGCGGAAGGCTCGCTGCGTCTCGTCCTTGAGCCCGCGGCGTTCGAGATACGCGCGGGCCTCGCTGCCCTGCCCCGCCCGAAGCCGGTCCTCGAACCAGCGCGCGGCCATCTCCATGACCTCGATCGCCCCGGCGCGCTTGCGTTCGCTGGCGCGGTTGTCCTCGGTGGGGGCCGGCAGGCTGACGCCGGCCTCGCCCGCCAGCCGCTCGACCGCCTCGGGGAAGCTGAGACCCTCCGTCTCCATGAGGAAGGTGAAGATGTCGCCGTGCTTGGAGGACGAGAAGCAGTGATAGAACTGCTTCTGGTCGTTCACGTAGAAGGACGGCGTCTTCTCGGCGTTGAACGGCGACAGGCCGCGCCACTCGCGGCCGGCCTTCTTCAACTGCACGCGGCGGCCGACCACCGACGAGGCCGGCAGCCGGGAGCGGATCTCTTCCAGGATGTGGGGCGGATAGCGCACGGGGCCTGGGATGGGTTGCGTGAACCCGCACCTATAGCGCGTGAGGCGTAACGGAGTCCCTCACGCGCTCGAAATCCGGTGGAGGATTGCGGGGAGAGGCTCAGCCCTTCGCGGCCAGCGCCGCCTTCACCAGACCGCTCGCCTTGCCGAAATCCATCCGGCCCGCGAAGGTCCCCTTCAGGGCGCCGATCACCTTGCCCATGTCCTTGGGCCCGGCCGCGCCGGTCTCGACGATCGCCGCCTCGACGGCCGCCTTCATCTCGGCCTCGTCCATCTGCTTCGGCAGGAAGCTCTCGATGATGGCGATCTCGGCGCGCTCGTTGGCGGCGAGTTCCGGGCGGCCGCCCTGCTCGTAGACCGACGCCGATTCGGTGCGCTGCTTGATCATCTTCTGGAGCAGCGACAGGATCTCCTCGTCGGAGGCCGGCTCCTTGCCGAGACCCCGCGCCTCGATATCCTTGTCCTTGAGGGCGGCCTGGATCATGCGGACGGTGGCGAGCCTTTCCTTGTCGCCGGCCTTCATGGCCTCCTTCATCTCGGTGGTGAAGCGCGCGCGCAGCATCTCGGTGAACCTTCCAACGGTCGAAGCGGGGGACTGGCCTGCGGTTTGCGGGTGTTGAGCCCTGCGGGCGCCGGGACCACATTGACCCCATCGCGGGCCGCTCGCTAAGAGCGCCGCACACGATCATGCTGCAAGCCGAGAGCGCCGCAACCCGGTGCCCGCCTTCGGCCGGACATAAGCGAGACTCAGCCCATGCTGCAAGACGCCGCCGCGCATGCCCCCGAGACTCGGGCGCCCGAGCCCTGGGCCGAGCCCGTCGCGACAGCTCTGCTGGTGCTCGCTGACGGCACCATCCTGGAGGGCTTCGGCATCGGTCAGACCGGCGTGGCCGACGGCGAGGTCTGCTTCAACACCGCGATGACCGGCTACCAGGAGATCCTGACGGATCCCTCCTATGCCGGCCAGATCGTCACCTTCACCTTCCCGCATATCGGCAATGTCGGCACCAACGACGAGGATCTGGAGAGCCTGGAGGCGGCGCCGGCCTCGGGCGTGCGCGGCACGGTGATCGCCTCGGCGGTGACGAAGCCGTCGAACTGGCGCTCGTCGTCGCATCTCGACGGCTGGCTCAAGGCCCGTGGCATCGTCGGCATCACCGGCGTCGACACCCGGGCGCTCACCGCCCGCATCCGCGACCAGGGCATGCCGAACGCGGTGATCGCCAACGATCCCGAGGGCAAGTTCGACCACGAGGCCCTGAAGGCCCGGGCGGCGGCCCTCGCCCCCATGGAAGGGCTCGACCTCGTGCCGCCGGTGACCAGCCGCGCACCGTCTGAATGGTCGGAGACCGTGTGGGCGCTCGGCAACGGCTACGGCAAGCGCGCGCCCGGCGAGGGCCTCAAGGTCGTGGCCATCGATTACGGCGTGAAGCGCAACATCCTGCGCCTCCTCGCCCAGGCCGGTTGCGATGTCACCGTGGTTCCGGCCACCACCGCGGCGGAGGAAATCCTGGCGCTGAAGCCGGACGGCGTGTTCCTGTCGAACGGCCCCGGCGATCCGGCGGCGACCGGCGCCTATGCGGTCCCGGTGATTCGCAAGCTCCTGGACGCGAAGGTGCCGACCTTCGGCATCTGTCTCGGCCACCAGCTCATGGGCCTCGCCCTCGGCGGCCGAACCGTGAAGATGGGCCAGGGCCACCACGGCGCGAACCATCCGGTGAAGGACAAGACCACCGGCAAGGTCGAGATCGTCTCGATGAACCACGGCTTCGCGGTCGATCCGAACAGCCTGCCGGAGACGGCCGTGGAAACCCACGTGTCGCTGTTCGACGGCTCGAATTGCGGCCTGACGCTCACCGACCGCCCGGCCTTCTCGGTGCAGCACCACCCGGAAGCCTCCCCGGGCCCGCGCGACAGCCACTACCTGTTCGAGCGTTTCGTGACGCTGATGCGCTCCGGCACGCCGGAGACCGCCAAGGGCGCCTGAGACCGGATCCGAGCCCGCGTTGCTCCCGCGGCCCGATCCCAATCGGGCCGCGGCGGGGCCATAAAATCCGCCAGATCGGGCAGCTTAAGAGAGCCCACGACGGCCCCTGAACGGCGGCGCATCCGCGCCCCGCGCATTCGGCCCGTCGCAGGGGATTGCCGGATGACCATCGACGAGGCGCGCGACGATTTCTCCCGCCTGCATCGCAGTTTCACGTTCCACCTTGGCGTCGCCGTGGGTCTGTCCTGGCTGACCGCCGTCTATGCCGCCTTCTACGCCCCCTGGGTGCGCAACATCCGAGCCCTCATCGATCCGACGGGCGGGCTCGACCGCGTCGAGAGCACGGTGTCCTACCTGTTCGCCTTGCCGGCGGTCCTCGCCCTCGCCTGGGTTTCTCTCTACTTCGGCCGCGAGGCGCTGCGCCGCGCGCAGACGCTCTCGAACGTCGCCGTCGAGTTCGCGGCCGCCGCCGTGGTGGCCTTCGGGGTTTTCTATCTCTCGATCGACCGGGCCGTCGCGGCGCTTCACGCCGGCCTCTGAGTCGGGACGGGGCGGCCTGGCGCCACCCCGTTTGCCTACTCGACCTTCGCAAACAGCGGTTCGAAGCGCTTGGCGGCCAGCTTGTTCTGCGGGACCGCCTTGGCCGCCTCCAGATTGTCGGGCTTGTCGCCGACCTGGACCAGGCCGACCATGCCCATGATGTAGTGCGGCGAGCACTTGATGCCGTAGAGGCCGGGCTTGTCGAAGGTCACGGTCTCCTCCTTGCCGACCACCGTCTTGAACGGCGCTGCCCCCTCGGGTGCCATGCCCTTGATCAGCTCGGCATTGTGCCCCTTGTCGGCCGGCACGAACCGCACCGTGTCACCGGGCTGGATTTTCACGTAGGCCGGGTCGAAGACCATCATCCCGCCCGGACCGCTGTTCAGGGTCTTGATGGCGACTTCCGAAGCGTTCGCGCCCAGGATCGATCCGATCAGAAGCATTGCGGAAATAGGGGCTGGCCAGAGCATCTTCGGTCTCGACTCGTTGTGGTATCGATCGACGGATCGGCCGATCGATCGAGGCCTACAAATCGCTCCGGAACCCAGCAAGAAATCTTCCCGCGCGGGCGTTCATTTATAAGAGCTCCAATTCGGCCGACCGGCGTCGCATCCATGCGTCGAACGCACCGTGAGGATGCGCGGTTGTCCCGGCCTTCCAATGCGCCCGTGGCCCGTGTAAACGCGGGGCTCAACGACAATCCCGCCACGCGCGTCCGGGAGCAGGGCTGAAGTCAGCCCTGCCCGATCGGGCGCGCTTGGCCCGACAAGGCCGCAGATGCCCAAACGCACCGACATCTCCTCGATCCTGATCATCGGTGCGGGTCCGATCATCATCGGACAGGCCTGCGAGTTCGATTACTCCGGCACCCAGGCCTGCAAGGCGCTGCGCGAAGAGGGCTACCGGATCGTCCTGGTGAACTCGAACCCCGCGACCATCATGACCGATCCGGACATGGCGGACGCGACCTATGTCGAGCCGATCACCCCCGAGATCGTCGCCAAGATCATCGAGAAGGAGCGCCCCGACGCGATCCTCCCGACGATGGGCGGCCAGACGGCGCTGAACTGCGCCCTGTCGCTCCAGAAGATGGGCGTGCTGGCGAAGTACGGCGTGCAGATGATCGGCGCCACCGCGGAGGCGATCGACAAGGCCGAGGACAGGAGCCTGTTCCGCGACGCCATGACCAAGATCGGGCTCGACACCCCGAAATCGGCGCTGGCCAACGCCTCAACGGCCAAGAAGGCCGACCGGCAGGCCTACCTCGCCGAGATCGCCCGCATCGAAGCCGCCAACGCGGAGCCGGAGGCGCGGCAGAAGGCGCTGGCCGCCTTCGAGAAGAGCTGGGCCGCGGGCGAGACCGACCGGCGCAAGCGCTACGGCGAGCATGCGATCGGGCAGGCGCTGATGGCGCTGGCCGAGGTCGGACTGCCGGCGATCATCCGCCCGTCCTTCACCATGGGCGGCACCGGCGGCGGCATCGCCTACAACCGCGAGGAGTTCCTCGACATTGTCGAGCGCGGCATCGACGCGTCTCCGACCAACGAGGTGCTCATCGAGGAGAGCGTGCTCGGCTGGAAGGAGTACGAGATGGAGGTCGTTCGGGATAAGAACGACAACTGCATCATCGTCTGCTCCATCGAGAACATCGACCCGATGGGCGTCCATACCGGCGATTCGATCACCGTCGCCCCGGCGCTGACGCTCACCGACAAGGAATACCAAGTGATGCGCGACGCATCGCTGGCGGTGCTCCGCGAGATCGGTGTCGAGACCGGCGGCTCCAACGTGCAGTTCGCGATCAACCCCGAGAACGGGCGCATGATCGTGATCGAGATGAACCCGCGGGTGTCGCGCTCCTCGGCGCTGGCCTCGAAGGCCACCGGCTTCCCGATCGCCAAGGTCGCCGCCAAGCTCGCGGTCGGCTACACGCTCGACGAGATCGCCAACGACATCACCGGCGGCGCGACCCCGGCCTCGTTCGAGCCGACGATCGACTACGTCGTCACCAAGATCCCGCGCTTCGCCTTCGAGAAGTTCCCGGGCGCCGAGCCGACGCTGACCACCGCCATGAAGTCGGTGGGCGAGGCCATGGCGATCGGCCGCTGCTTCGCCGAATCGCTCCAGAAGGCCCTGCGCTCCCTGGAGACGGGGCTGACCGGCCTCGACGACATCGAGATCGAGGGCCTCGGCAAGGGCGACGACCACAACGCCATCAAGGCGGCGATCGGCACGCCGACCCCGGACCGGCTGCTCAAGGTCGCGCAGGCCCTGCGGCTGGGTGTCAGCCACGAGCAGGTCTATGCCTCGTGCAAGATCGATCCGTGGTTCCTGGAGCAGCTGCAGGCGATCATCGACCTGGAGAACCGGGTGAAGGCGCATGGCCTGCCGAAGACCCCCGGCGCCTTCCGCCAGCTCAAGGCCGCCGGTTTCTCGGATGCGCGCCTCGCCGTCCTCGCCAAGACCGACGAGGCCGCGGTCAGCGCGGCGCGGCGTGCGCTGTCCGTGCGCCCGGTCTACAAGCGCATCGACACCTGCGCGGCCGAGTTCAAGTCGCCCACCGCCTACATGTACTCCACCTACGTGGCGCCCTTCGCGGGCGCGGTAGTGGACGAGGCGCAACCCTCGGACCGCAAGAAGGTCGTGATCCTCGGCGGCGGCCCGAACCGGATCGGCCAAGGCATCGAGTTCGACTATTGCTGCTGCCACGCCTGCTACGCGCTGTCGGAGGTGGGCTACGAGACCATCATGGTCAACTGCAACCCGGAGACGGTCTCCACCGACTACGACACGTCGGACCGGCTCTATTTCGAGCCGCTCACCGCCGAGGACGTGCTGGAGATCATCGAGACCGAGAAGCAGGCCGGCACGTTGCACGGCGTCATCGTGCAGTTCGGCGGCCAGACCCCGCTGAAGCTCGCCCGGGCCCTTGAGGCCGCCGGGGTGCCGATCCTCGGCACCTCGCCCGACGCCATCGACCTCGCGGAGGACCGCGACCAGTTCAAGCGGCTGCTGGACAAGCTCGGGATGAAGCAGCCGAAGAACGGCATCGCCTATTCGGTGGAGCAGAGCCGGCTCGTGGCGGCCGATCTCGGCCTGCCCTTCGTGGTGCGCCCGAGCTACGTGCTGGGCGGCCGCGCCATGGCGATCATCCGCGACGAGACGCAGTTCGCCGACTACCTCCTCGATACCCTGCCGAGCCTGATCCCCTCCGAGGTCAAGGCCCGGTACCCGAACGACAAGACCGGCCAGATCAACACGGTGCTGGGCAAGAACCCGCTCCTGTTCGACCGCTACCTGTCGGATGCGGTCGAGGTCGATGTCGACGCGGTCTGCGACGGCAAGGACGTGTTCATCGCCGGCATCATGGAGCACATCGAGGAGGCCGGCATCCATTCCGGCGACTCGGCCTGCTCCCTGCCGCCGCGCTCTCTCTCGCCCGAGATCATGGACGAGCTGGAGCGGCAGACCAAGGCGATGGCGCTGGCGCTCAACGTCGTCGGCCTGATGAACGTGCAGTACGCCATCAAGGACGGCGTCATCTACGTGCTGGAGGTGAATCCGCGCGCCTCGCGCACCGTACCGTTCGTCGCCAAGGTCATCGGCGAGCCGATCGCCAAGATCGCGGCCCGGCTCATGGCGGGCGAGGCGCTGTCCACCTTCGGCCTGAAGCCGAAGACCCTGCCGCACATCGCCGTCAAGGAAGCGGTCTTCCCGTTCGCCCGCTTCCCCGGCGTCGACGTGCTCCTCGGTCCGGAGATGCGCTCCACCGGCGAGGTGATCGGGCTCGATACCAGCTTCGGCGTGGCCTTCGCCAAGAGCCAGCTCGGTTCGGGCACGCAGGTCCCGAAGGCGGGCGCCGTGTTCGTCTCGGTGCGGGATGCCGACAAGGCCCGCATCCTGCCGACCATGAAGCTCCTGTCCGATCTCGGCTTCACCATCCTGGCCACGGGCGGCACGCAGCGCTATCTGGTCGAGAACGGCGTTCCGGCCGAGCGGATCAACAAGGTCCTCGAAGGCCGGCCGCACGTGGTCGACGCGATCAAGAACGGCGGCATCCACCTCGTGCTGAACACCACCGAGGGGGCCGGCGCCCTCTCGGACTCGCGCTCGCTCCGGCGTGCGGCCCTCTTGCATAAGGTGCCGTATTACACCACTCTAGCCGGCGCGATGGCCGCGGCCGAGGGGATCAAGGCCTATCTAGAAGGCGATCTCAAGGTCCGCGCGTTGCAGGAATACTTCGCGGCCTGAACCTGAGGGTTCCGCTGACTTTATCTCGTGGCCCGGAGAGAGTGCTCCACTCTCGGCCGGGCCTCTTCATTGTGGCGCGAGACGATGACGATAGACAAGGTTCCGATCACGGTGCGCGGCTTCGCAGCCCTCGAAGAGGAGCTGAAGCACCGGCAGCAGGTGGAGCGTCAGCGCATCATCCAGGCGATCGCCGAGGCCCGTGCCCTGGGCGACCTGTCGGAAAATGCCGAATATCACGCCGCCAAGGAGGCGCAGTCCCATAACGAGGGACGCGTGATGGAGCTGGAGAGCATGATCGCGCGGGCCGAGATCATCGACGTCACCAAGCTCTCGGGCAACAAGATCAAGTTCGGCGCCACCGTGAAGCTCGTCGACGAGGACACGGAAGAGGAGAAGACCTACCAGATCGTCGGCGAGCCGGAAGCCGACGTGCGCTCCGGGCGCGTGTCGATCACGTCTCCGATCGCCCGCGCCCTGATCGGCAAGGGCGTCGGCGACACCGTCGAAGTCACCACCCCCGGTGGCGGCAAGTCCTACGAGGTCGTCGCCGTCCAGTACGGCGGCTGAGGCATGCGCCCGCGTTCCTGGGGCTGGCTTGCCGGCCTGATTCTCGGTGTCGTCGCGGGATCCGCGGCGGCAGGCGATTTTCCCGCCACCGCCGTCTTCTCCGACATCCGGGTCGATGTGCGGCCGCTCGTGGACAAGGGCGCAGGCCTGCAGGCCGAGGCGCTAGCTTCCGATCTCACATCGGCCCTGCGGAAGAATTTCGCCGGTCGCATCGGCGGCCGCGGGCCGCGCCTCGTCGTGGTCGTCACCAGTCTGTCGCTGCGCCCCTATGTCGGCAGTGGCGACCGGCCCGGCTTCGGCAGCAATTTCCAGACCGACTACATGGAGGGCGAAGCCCTGCTGGTCGGGCCCAAGGGCCAAGTGCTGGGACGCTATCCGCAGATGACCGCGACGCCGTCCAGCTACGGGGGCGCGTGGTACGATCCGCAATTCGAGCAACGCCGGCTGGCCGCGATCGCCGACATTTATGCCCAGTGGCTCGCCCGCGACCTGCCGCGGGATTAGAGAAGGGCCGTCCGCCCCGGCCCGCGGCGTAGGGCGTTTCCGGTGAGGAGCATGGCAAGCATCGACGTGACGGAGTCGCAGACCGCGCCGCTCAGCCGCTTGGACTCGCGGCCCGGGCGCCTGCCTGAACTCGCCCGCGCTCGCGCCTGGATCGTCACCGACGGCAAGGCCGGCGACGAGAACCAGTGCGTCGGCATCGCCGAGACCCTGGGGCTCGCCTTCGAGACCCGTAAGGTGCCCGCCTCCGGACCGTTTGGGTGGATGGCACCGTGGGGGCCGATCGACCCCCGCGAGGGCCCGCGCCGGCGCGCCGGCGCCCTGTCGGGCCCCTACCCCGACATCCTGATCGCGTCCGGGCGCCGGTCCGTGCCCTACTTGCGGGCGGTGCGCCGCGCTACGGGCGGCCGGACCTTCACGGCCTTCCTGAAGGATCCGCGGATGGGCGCGGACAGCGCCGACTTCATCTGGGTGCCGGATTACGACGACCTGCGCGGCCCGAACGTCTTCACGACCCTCACGGCTCCGCATCTCGTCACGGCCGCGCGACTGGCCGCCGCCCGGGCCCACCCGGATCCGCGCCTCGCGCGCCTCGACGGCCCGCGGGTGGCGGTCCTGGTCGGCGGCGACAGCCGGCATCTGAGCTACCGCAAGACCGACATGGTCCGTCTCGTGGAGGATCTGCGCGGGCTGGCGGCGCAGGGCTGCCGGCTCATGGTGACGATATCCCGCCGGACGCCCAACCCGCTCCGCGAAGCCGTGAAGGCCCTTGCGGCAGAGACCGGCGGCTTCCTCTGGGACGGGTCCGGCGACAATCCCTACGTCGCCATGCTGGCGCTCGCCGAGGCGATCGTGGTCACCTCCGACTCGGCCAACATGGTCAGCGAAGCGGTGGCGACCGGCGCGCCGGTCCTGCTGTTCGACCTGCCGCGCACCTATATTCGGCATCGGCGGATGTTCGCCGGGCTTGCCATCGCCGGAGCGCTGCGGCCGTTCACCGGTCAGTTGGCGGAGCTGACGTACAAGCCGATCGACGCGACGCCGGTGATCGCTCAGGCGCTCGCCGACGTGTATGCCGCACGACGCGCGGCCGGACCGGCCTGAGGAGGCCGAAACAGATGGCCCACACGTACGCCAAACGCGTGATCGTCGGCTCCGGGCACGCCGCCGGCACGGTGGGCTTCTGTGCCGCCCGGCCCGACATGAAGCCCATCCCCGCGCTGCCCATTCAGCCGGCCACGGCGATCGGCGACGGGTCTTTGCCCATGTGCCACGGTGGCTCCCGGAGCGAGACGCCCGGCACCGCCGGGACCGAGATCCCGAACGTGCTCGCGACGATTTCCGAACCGCTGGCGTCCCGGATGTGTGTGGATCCTAACACCTGCCCGGCGAACGACGACCGTCCGCGGCCCGTGCTTGAAGCTGCGGCGTAGAGCACATTCAAGACATCTCCGCTCCCTCGCTACGTCCAGGCTCGCCATGACCACTCACAAGACGAAGGTCCTCATCATCGGGGCCGGACCGGCCGGCTACACCGCGGGCATCTACGCCGCCCGGGCCAACATGAAGCCCATCCTCGTGACGGGCATCCAGCCCGGCGGCCAGCTGACGATCACCGCGGACGTGGAGAATTATCCGGGCTTCGCGACCGCCGTTCAGGGGCCCGACCTGATGGAGCAGATGCGCCTGCAGGCCGAGCACGTCGGTACCCGGATCCTCTCCGACACCATCGTGTCGGTCGACTTGTCTCAGCGCCCCTTCGTGGCCCAGGGGGATGGCGGCGACACCTACGTCGCCGATACCCTGATCGCCGCCACGGGCGCCCAGGCCCGCTGGCTCGGCCTGCCCTCCGAGATCGAGTTCAACGGGGCAGGCGTGTCTGCCTGCGCGACGTGTGACGGCTTCTTCTATCGCGGCAAGGAGGTCGTCGTGATCGGCGGCGGCAACACCGCCGTCGAGGAAGCCCTGTACCTCGCCAACCTGGCCTCGAAGGTCACCGTCATCCACAGGCGCGACCGCTTCAGGGCGGAGCCGATCCTGCAGGATCGGCTGTTCGCCCATCCGAAGATCGCGGTCATCTGGAACCATGTGGTCGAGGAGGTCCTCGGCCGAAGGGAGCCGGTGAAGGCCGTCACCGGCGTGCGGTTGCGCGACACCGGCAGCGGCGCCACGCGGGACGTGCCTGCAGACGGCCTTTTCGTCGCCATCGGTCACGACCCGGCGACGAAGCTCTTCGCTGGCCAACTCGAACTGCTGGAGGGCGGCTACATCAAGATCGTGCCGGGCACGACGCGGACCAGCGTCGAGGGCGTCTACGCCGCCGGCGATTGCGCCGAGTTCGTCTACCGGCAGGCGGTGGTCGCCGCCGGCATGGGCTGCATGGCGGCACTCGAGGCGGAGAAATTCCTCGCCGAGCACTCCCCGGACCCGAAGGTCAGGACCGAGGAGTTGCAGGAGCCGGAGATGATCGGCGCCTACGACTAGGCGAGCGGACGCGCGCCCTGCATCCAGCGCCGCACTGACGTGGCGGCGCCGGGCTTCGACGCGCTGGAGGTCACGACCCTGGCGCGCGCATGGCCCGGCGGCCCTATCCTCTGGCTCAGGCCCCAGGGTACTAGCCCGTCCTTTCTTGCTTGGAGCGGCCTCAAAACGCTCCTCGGCTCCGCGCAAGCCGACCTTTACGGCTCGGTGCGTTCCCGGAACGGCGTGCTTCGCCTCCACGACACCGACAGGTCCCCGAGGACCGAACTTGGGCGGAGGCGGTCAGCCCGCTTCGGCCGTCGGGTGTGGGTAAGCGGACGTTCTGCGGGCGTCGGAAGAAGGTCTCGAAGCGATCCGAGGCCGCTCGCCCAGATCGCCAACCTGGAGATCCGCAATGCGGACGCGGTGCTCGAGACCGACATCCGCGTGCCGGGTGAAGTCCCCGACGGCAAGCCTCCGCCGGACATCCACGCGCCGATCGTCCCCGAACGCACCGCGATCGAGGCGAAACGTTCGCCAGCTATTGCATAGCTAGCGCCCGCGCTGGGGCAGAGAACGCGACAGCCGATCCCTTCAAAAATGATACTAAACATCTAAATTGATCACGGTCGCGGCGCACTGAGGATCCGGGGATGCCGAGAGTTTCGCAGGAGCAGGCCAAACTCAACCGCCAGCGTGTGGTCGAGGTCGCAGCGACGCTGTTTCGTGAGCGGGGGCTCCATGGCGTCGGCGTCGCCGATATCATGGGTGCCGCGGGGCTCACCCATGGCGGCTTCTATGGCCAATTCGCCAACAAGGACGCGCTGGCGGCTGAAGCCTTCGAGACCGCGCTGACCGACAATGGGCGGGGACAGTTGGACAGCCTCGTGTCCAACTATCTGTCGATCGCCCATGTGCGCGCCCCCGGGATGGGCTGTCCCGTCGCCGCGCTCGCCAACGACGTCGCACGGGAAGCCCCGGACAGCCCGGTCCGATCCCGCTTCACGCGAGGCGTGCGCGGGATGGTGGACCTGATGGCGGCCCTCGTGCCCAAGACGCCGAAACAGAAGAGGCGGCAGCGTGCGCTGTCCTCGCTCGCGACGCTGGTCGGTGCCGTAGTCCTGGCCCGCGCGGTCGACGATGAAGCGCTGGCCGAGGAGATACTCGGAGCGGCTCGCGCCTCGCTGGGTGCCGAAGCGCCCGAACGCGATACGCCGGCGGGACCCTCCAACAGCGGATAGGGGCACGCCTCCGCGGCGACAGGGCACGCTTTCCCCTTGCCATTATAAATTATGATCATAATTTATATGGGGAGCGGTTGCGATGCAGGCCGCGTCGGTAGGAGACCACCGTGCAGCAGAGCGAAACCAGGATCGCGGTCGTGACAGGGGCCGCTTCGGGTATCGGCCTCGAGACAGCGAGAGCTTTGAAGGCCGCGGGCTACCGGGTGTTCGGCACCAGTCGAACGGTGGACCGTGTCGTGGAAGGCGGCATCACGATGCTGCCCTGCGACATCACCTCGGACGCTTCGGTCGCGGGTGCTGTCGAGGCGATCTTCGCCCGGACGGGGCGGATCGATGTGCTGGTCAACAACGCCGGCTTCGGCATCAGCGGCGGCGCGGAGGAATCCACCACCGCGCAGGCTCAGGCCCTGTTCGACGTCAATCTGTTCGGCGCCATCCGCATGACCCGCGCGGTCCTGCCCCTGATGCGGGCAAGCGGTGGCGGTCGCATCGTCAACATCAGCTCGGCCTTCGGGCTCGTCCCGGCCCCGTACATGGCGCTCTACGCCGCGAGCAAGCATGCGCTCGAAGGCTATTCCGAATCCCTCGACCACGAGGTCAGGACCCAGGGCATCCGGGTCGTCCTCGTCGAGCCCGCCTATACCCGCACGGCCTTCGACCGGAACCTCGTCACGCCGGATGCGCCGCTCGCCGTCTACGACGCCGCGCGCGCCGGCCAGGAGCGGCTGATGCGCGACGTCATGGTGGTTGCCGACGCGCCGGGGATCGTGGCCGAGAGGGTCGTGACGGCGGCGACCGTGGCGGTACCGAAGAGCCGGTACACCGCCGGCAAGATGGCCCGGCGGGTCAGCCTGCTGCGTCGTTTCGTGCCCGCTAGCGCCTTCGATAAAAGCTTCCGCAAGCAGATGCGGCTCCCGCAATGACAGGGAGAGCACCTCCGCTCGGACGGCAGCGCGCGGTGCCGCCGGACAGAGCGGGCGAGACGGCGTTCTTCGCCGCCGGCATGGGCTGACGGGCGGCGTTGGAGACCGAGACTTCTCTCGCCAGCCGCACGATCGGCGAGAGCCCGGTTCAGGCCGGCGCAGCGGAATGCCGGCGGCACCGGCCGCGGCGCTTCGCCCGCAGCGCCCACCATTTCAACAACTTCCCGCCTTCACCGCTTGCGTCGCATCATGCGCTGTGTGCATAGGAGTGCTGACTGCGCCGGGATGCACCGATTGCATGCCCGCGCGGTGCCGCGAGCGGTCATCCGCCCTCGGCGCCGCGCAGTTCGCCCGGTGATCTGCCCGCCGCCTCGTGCCCATCCTGACCCGGGCGCGACCCGCGGGCGCGCGCTGGTAGGGGTTCTTGCCTTGGACTGGGATAAGATCCGGATCTTCCTCAACGTCGCGGAGGCGGGGAGCTTCACCAAGGCGGGTGACGATATCGGGCTCAGCCAATCGGCGGTGAGCCGCCAGATCAGCGCCCTGGAGCGCGAGCTGAAGGCGCCTCTGTTCCACCGCCATGCCCGCGGCCTGCTGCTGACCGAACAGGGCGATCTCCTGTTCCGCGCCGCCCGGGACATGAAGCTGCGCCTGGAGAATACCCGCGCCCGGCTCGTGGAGACCTCCGAGCGCCCGACCGGCGATCTCAAGGTCACCACCACGGTGGGCCTCGGCACCTCCTGGCTGTCGCAGCGCGTGGGCGAGTTTCTCGACCTCTACCCGGATGTGCGCATCGAGCTGATCCTCACCAACGAGGAACTCGATCTCGCCATGCGCGAAGCCGATGTGGCGATCCGCATGCGGCGGCCGGCCCAGCCGGACCTGATCCAGCGCCGGCTGTTCACCGTGCACTACCATGCCTTCGCGAGCCCGGATTACGTCAAGCGCTTCGGCGAGCCCAAGACCATCGAAGAACTCGACGATCACCGCCTCGTCTCGTTCGGCGGAAACGAGCCGTCGTACCTGCTCGCGGCCCACTGGCTGGCGGATGCCGGCCGCGATGGCCGGGACCGGCGTCAGGTCCACCTGACCGTGAACAACATCGGCGCCCTCCAGCGCGCGATGGAGGCGGGAGCCGGGATCGGGATTCTGCCCGACTACGCGGTGGATGGCGGCCAGCAGCTCGTGCAGGTGCTGCGCGAGACCGAGATGCCGAGCCTCGAGAGCTACCTCGTCTATGCCGAGGAGATGCGCTCGGTCGCCCGGGTCCAGGCGTTCCGCGACTTCCTGGTCTCCAAGGCGCAGCGCTGGACCTACTGAGCATTCGATGCTTGAGTCGCGTCTTCTCACGGAGACGATTCGATGCGCGCTGCCCTCTACGCTCTGATCCTCGTCGCGGGTTCGACCAACGCGATGGCGGATGACTGCGCGGAAGCTTGGTACCAGCGCAACCTGATCTACAAGCAGGCCGGCTATTGTTTCAGCACGCCGCGGGCGATTCGGACCTTTGGCAATACCGATTGCCGGTACGACGCCATGGATCGCATACCGCTCTCGCGCCAGGAACAGGCGACCGTGGCGGAGCTGCAGGCCTTCGAGCGCGCCCATGGCTGCCCGCGCTAGCGTGCGCGCCGCCGCAGTGGACGCCGATCCCGCGTACAGACGCGTGACGACAAGGAACTGAAGCCCCGCCCGGTGGGGCGAGGCTCGGGCGGGTTTGCCTAGGCGGGTGTCGCCGAGCAGCCCCTCACACGAACAGGCGTTCGCCTTCGAGGCCCTTGTAGAGGCCGGCGACCTGCTCGCCGTAGCCGTTGTAGATCAGCGTCGGCACCCGCTGGTCGGTCCCGAGAACCCGCTCCGTGGCCTGGCTCCAGCGCGGATGCGGCACGGCCGGGTTCACGTTGGCCCAGAAGCCGTACTCGGAGGCCTGCAGCCCCTCCCAGAAGGTCTTCGGCCGATCGGCGGTGAAGGAGATCTTCACCAGCGACTTGGCCGACTTGAACCCGTATTTCCACGGCACCGCGACGCGGATCGGCGCCCCGAACTGGTTGGGCAGCGGCTTGCCGTAGACCCCCGTCACCATGAAGGCGAGGTCGTTGCCGGCCTCGGCCAATGTCAGGCCCTCCGTGTAGGGCCAGGGGTAGAAGAAGGCCCGCTGGCCCGGGGCCATCGCCTTGTCCATGAAGGTCTCGAAGCGGATGTACTTCGCGCCCGAGGCGGGCTTGGCGAGCGCCACGAGCTTCGCCAGCGGGAAGCCTGTCCAGGGCACCGCCATGGACCACGCCTCGACGCAGCGGTGGCGGTAGAGCCGCTCCTCCAGACCCACCTTCCGGATCAGGTCATCGACGCCGATCTCGAACGGCTTCTCCACGAGGCCGTCGACCTTCAGGGTCCAGGGTTGCGTCTTGAGGGCGTTGGCTGCCGGTAGCACCGTCTTCGACGTGCCGAACTCGTAGAAATTGTTGTAGTCGGCGCTGAAGCGCTCGGGCGTCAGGGGCCGGTCGAGGGTGTAGGCCGGGTTCTGGGGCGCCGGATAGAGCGACGGGTCGCCTGCGGCCGCCAGGGCCTGACGGGGGCCGAGGAGCGAGCCGGCCGCGAGCCCGGCCGCACCGCCGATCAGGGCCCGCCGGTTGATGAAGACGGCCTCCGGCGTCGCCAGATGCTCCGGAATCTCCCAACCGCGCTTGCGCTTGATCAACATGGCCGTCTCCTCGGATGTCCTGCGCGCACAACCCACAGATCGGCCGCGACCGACAGGGGCGCAAGCGCCGCAGCCTCACCTTTCGGCGACCCGCATCCCGGCGTTACGCCGCAGGTGAGCGGCACCTGGACGCAGGCGGGCGCCCGACGATCGGCCGAGCTCAGGCCGGCGGGGTCTCGTCGCGGAGCATCCGCCGCAGCACCTTGCCGACATTGGTCTTGGGCAGCGTCTCGTGGAACACGACGCGGCGGGGTACCTTGTAGCCGGTGAGCTGGGTGCGCGCATACGCCCGCAGGGCCTCGGGGGACACCGACGGATCCTTCAGGACCACGTGGGCCACCACCATCTCGCCGGTTTCCTCGCTCGGTGCGCCGACCACCGCGCATTCGAGCACGGCGGGGTGGGCCGCCAGGACGTCCTCGACCTCGTTGGGATAGACGTTGAAGCCGGAGACCAGGATCATGTCCTTCATCCGGTCGACGATCCGGATCTGGCCGTCCGCCTGCAGGATCGCCACGTCGCCCGTCCGGAAGAACCCGTCCGCCGTCATCGCCCGGGCCGTCTCCTCCGGTCGGTTCCAGTAGCCGCGCATCACCTGCGGGCCGCGCACGCAGATCTCGCCGGGCTGCCCGATCGGGACCGGTTCGCCGGCGACGTCGCGGATCGAGACCTCGGTGGAGGGCAGCGGGTAGCCGATCGTGCCGGAGAAATCCCGCATGCCGTGCGGATTGACGCACACGACCGGGGAGGTCTCGGACAGGCCGTAGCCCTCGATGATCGTGTTGCCGGTCAGCGCCTTCCAGCGCTCGGCGACCGCCCGCTGCACGGCGGTCCCGCCGCCGACCACGAAGTCGAGGTTGGCGAAATCCACCGTGCCGATCTTCGGGTGGTTGATCAGCACGTTGAACAGGGTGTTCACGCCCATCAGGTGGGTGAAGCGGGTGCGGCTCAGCGTCTTGACCATGCCGTCGCAGTCGCGCGGATTGGGGATCAGGAGGCAGGATCCGCCGCTGCGCATGAACTGGAAGAAGCACGCGGTGAGCGCGAAGATGTGGTAGAGTGGCAGGGCCGTGACCACGCAGCGCGGGACGCTCGGATCCTTCGAGTTGAACCAGAGCTGCGACTGCTCGACATTCGCCATGATGTTGCGGTGGCTCAGCATCGCCGCCTTGGCGATGCCCGTGGTGCCGCCGGTATATTGCAGGAAGGCGAGGTCCTCCGGTTCGACCCGGACCGTCGCCCGCGGCATCGACCGGCCCCGGCGCAGGACGGTGGCGAAGGGGATCGCGAGGCCCTCCGGAAGGCGGAACGGCGGCACGGCCTTGCGCACATGCCGGCTGGCGAGCGTGATCACGTGGCCCTTGAGCCCGAGCCCGTCGCCCGGGCCCACGAGGACGACCCGCTCCAGGGCGACGTCCGGCAGGGCTGCCGCGACCGTGGCGCCGAAATTCTCCAGGACGATCAGGATCCGCGCACCGGAATCGTTGATCTGCTGCGCACATTCCCGGGGTGTGTAGAGAGGGTTGGTGTTGACCACCGTCCCGCCCGCCAGGAGAACGCCGAAGATCGCGACCGCATAGGCCGGGACGTTCGGCAGCATGATCGCAACGCGGTCGCCCTTTGCCAGGCCCTGTCCGCGCAGCCAGGCCGCGAGGTCGCGCGCCTGCTGGCCGAGGGTCGCGTAGGTCATGGTCGAGCCGAAGCACAGCATCGCCGGCCGGTCGGCGAAGGCGGCCATGCTGGATTCGAACAGGCCGACCAGGGTCCCGAGGGCCGCGACGTCGATCTCCGCCGGAACCCGGGACGGGTAGGAGGCCAGCCAGGGGCGGTCGGAGGACCCGCCGCTTGGCGTGGCCGGCGACGCGCCGGCCGTAGCGGCTTGAGCGCCGTGCTCGATCACGTTCGCCTCGTGCATCGCGATGCCTCCCGCGGGCCCGACTCTCGGTGGCCGGGTCTCGCTACGCCTGTCGCGCAGACTCTGCGGGAACGGAGGCCGGCCCGCAAGGCAGCGGGCTCAGACGCCCCGACGATGCCGGCGCAATGTCGCCAGAGCGGTGTGGGGCAGAGCAGCGGCGATCAGCAGGCCCGCGGCGAGCGCGGCCTCCTCCGGTCGCATCGCCCGGCGCGGCCAGGGGCCGACGCCTAGGTCGCCAGCGAGGCCGATCAGGATCGCGCCGAACCACAGGGCCAGGAAGGCGAGCGCTCCGAATCCGATCCGACGCAGGCGCGGCCGCAGGGGGCGGTTGGCCGCGACCGCGAACAGCCCGAGGACGCCGCCGAACAGCAGGGCACCCACAGCGGCGCCGAGTCCGAAAGCCAACCACAGGGGCTGATGCGTGAGGAACGCCATGCCGCCGGTGGCGAAGGCACCGCGCAGGATGAGGCCGCCGAAGGTGGGATAGAGCCCGGCGGCGAGAAGGGCGGCCGCCCCCGCGAGGCCGAACAGGACCCGGCGCGGGACGGAGGCGGGACCCGGCTCCGCCGCCGCGCGCGCGAGATGCCCCAGCCCGTAGACCAGCGCGAAGGCGAAGAGCGGGTAGCGGCCGATGAAGTAGCCGAAGATCCAGGGCTCGAGGGCCTCCGGCACGGAACCACGCTGGCTCAGGCCGGTGACGGCGACGAGCGCCAGGGCGGCCAGCATGGCGAGAATCGGCCCGACGGCTGCCAGGAGGAGGCCGCCGACGCGGCCTCCGGACGTCCCGTCACCCGGATCGGCCCGATCGCGCGCGGCGTTGGCGTGTGCGGCCATGCTGAGATTGCCCGGACCGGCGCGCGGCGTCTGGACCGCCGCGGCCGCCTTAGCGGGCCTCGTAATGGTCGCGAATCAGCCGGTCGAGGAGGCGCACGCCCCAGCCCGCGCCCCAGCTGCGGTTGATCTCGCTGGCGTTTGACGACATCGCCACGCCCGCGATGTCGAGATGCGCCCACGGCACGTCCTCGACATAGCGCTTGATGAACGAGGCCGCGGTGGCGGCGCCGCCGTGACGGCCGCCGGTGTTCTTCATGTCGGCGAACTTCGAATCGATCGCCTTGTCGTAGGCCGGGATCAGCGGCATCCGCCAGACCTTCTCGCCGGTCGCCTCGCCGGCGGCGTGGATGTTGCCCGCCAGCGTGTCGTCGTTCGAGAACATGCCGGCGATGTCCTGGCCCAGCGCCACGATGATCGCGCCCGTCAGCGTCGCGAGATCGACCAGCGCCTTCGGCTTGGTGCTGCGAATGACGTGGGTGATCACGTCGGCCAGCACCAACCGGCCCTCGGCGTCGGTGTTGATCACCTCGATGGTCTGGCCGGACATGGAGGTCAGGATGTCGGAGGGGCGGTAGGAGCCGCCATCCGGCATGTTCTCCACGATGCCGATGGCGCCGACCACGTTGCAGCGCGCCTTGCGCGCGGCGAGGGCATGCAGGGCACCGACCACGGCGGCCGCGCCGCCCATGTCGCCCTTCATGTCCTCCATGCCGCCGCCGGGCTTGATCGAGACGCCGCCGGAATCGAACACGACGCCCTTGCCGATGAGGGCCACGGGCGGCTCTGCCGCGGGGCCGCCGTTCCAGCGCATGATCACGATCCGCGGCTCGCGGGCCGAGCCCTGCGCCACCGCGAGCAGCGCGCCCATGCCGAGCTCCCGCATCCGGGCCGGCTCCAGCACCTCGATCTCGACGCCGAGCTTGGCGAGTTCCGAGGCGCGGCGGGCGAATTCCGCCGGGAAGAGCACGTTCGGCGGCTCGTTCACGAGGTCGCGCGCCAGGATCACGCCGTCGGACAGGCTCCGGGCGCCCTCACCCTCGCGGGCGGCCGCGCCGTGATCGGCGAGCAGCAGGGTCAGCGCGGTGACGGACTTGTCGTCGGCGTCGGGCTTCTTCTTGGTCTTGTAGCGGTCGAACGCGTAGGTCCGCAGGCGCGCGCCGAGGGCGAACTCGCCGGCCTGCGTCGCCGTGACCGTCGTGCCGGGCCAGTCGAGCACGACCCGGGCGGTCCGCCCCGCCACCTTGCCGGCGGTGAAGCCGCCGAGCGCGGGCCAGTCGGTCTTGGCCCGGTCCTTCTCGGAGCCGAGGCCCACGACCACGAGGCGGTCGGCGCCGACGCCCGAAGGGGCCGGCAGCGTCAGGGCGCTGAGCGCGCGGCCCTTGAACTTCTCGGAGGCCGCGGCGCGGGCCACGAGATCCGCCCCGGAGGCGCCGAGCGCTTCCCGGGCCGCCGATCCGAGCGACAGGTCGTCGCCGACGAAGACCACGAGATCGCCGGATCCGCCGGGGCCCTGGCCGCTCTGCTCCAGGGGACCGAAACCGATCTCGATACCGTCCGCCATACCCGTCGCCCTGCCCGTTATCCCGGAGCCGTACTACGTACCCGCGCGCCGAGGCGCGGGCCATCCGCTCTGTGTAGCCGCTGAGACGGAGAACGCAACGCGGCGTGACAGCCCTGGAATCGCCCCTTTTGTCGGGTCCCTGCCGCTCCGAGGGCGCAAGAGGATGGGACCATCATGCCGGATTTGAAGGATCCGGCACGACGGGCTCGAGCTTTGGATTCGCATCGTCTTTGCCCGAAAGCCGGCACCACCTTTCGGGACGATGCTGAAGCGGGACTGCCGGGCCGATGAGGCAGATCGAGCGCTACATCTTTCGGATCGCCCTGGGCGCCACCCTCGCCTGCCTGATCGGGCTGACGGGCACGATCTGGCTGACGCAGGCCCTGCGCGAGCTCGACCTCGTGACCGCCAAGGGCCAGACGCTGCTGGTCTTCCTCTTCGTCACGGGCCTGTCCCTGCCGACCCTCGTGGTGGTGATCGCCCCCGTCGCCCTGTTCATCGGCACGATCTACGCCCTCAACAAGTTGAACGGCGATTCCGAGCTGATCGTCATGTCGGCGGCCGGGATGCCGCCCCGCTCGCTCCTGCGCCCCTTCCTGACCCTTGCGCTGTTCGTCAGCTTCCTGGTGGGATTCCTGGTGGTGGTGGTGATGCCCGCGAGCTTCCAGGAGCTGCGCGACGTGATCACCCGGGTCCGCGGCGACTTCATCGCGAACGTCGTCAAGGAGGGGCAGTTCACCCAGCTCGACAACGGCATCACCTTCCACTTCCGCGAGCGCGGTCCGGGGGGCACCCTGAAGGGGCTGTTCATCCAGGACCGGCGTGAGGCCGGGAAGACGAAGGTCTACCTCGCCGAGCGCGGCAACGCGGCCGACGTCGAGGGACAGAGCTATCTGATCCTGGAGAACGGCAGCGTCCATCAGCAGCAGAAGGATTCCCGCGATTCGTCGATCCTGACCTTCGAGCGCTACACGATCGACCTCGCCGCCTTCGCGCCCCCGGATTCCGACACGATCTACAAGCCCCGGGAGCGATCGACGGCGCAGCTCCTGTTCCCCGACACGACCGAAGGCTACTACAAACTGCAGAAGGGCCGGTTCCGGGCGGAGCTGCACGACCGGCTTTCCGCCTGTCTCTACCCGCTGGCCCTGGTCTTCATCGCCTTCGCGGCGCTGGGCGACCCACGCACGACACGGCAGGGGCGCGGCGTCGCGGTCGCCGGGGCGATCCTCGCCGTGGTGGCCATGCGCATCGGCGGCTTCGCGGCGGTCAGCGCCGCCGCGCGCAGCCCGGCGGCCGTGGGGGCGGTCTACGGCGTGCCGCTTCTGGCGATCGTCCTGTCGAGCCTCCTGATCTTCTTCGGACCGCGGGTGCGCGCATTCAACGCCGCCCTGGCCCGCTTCGTGCGCGGCTTGTTCCGCGGCCCGCGCCTGGCGCCGGCGGCCTGAACCCGATGATGCTGATCGGCCCCACCCTCGGGCGGTATTTCGCCGCCCGGTTCCTCCGCACGGTGCTCGGCGTGTTCGTGACCGTGTTCGCCCTGGTCTACACCCTGGACTTCGTCGAGCTCCTCCGCCGCGCTGGCGAGGCCCAGGGCGCCTCCGCGGGGCTGATGGCGCAGCTCTCGCTCTATCGCACCCCCGCGGTGGCTGAGGGCGTCCTGCCTTTCGCGATCCTGTTCGGCTCCATGGCGGCCCTGCTCCAGCTCTCGCGCAAGCTGGAGCTGGTGGTCGCGCGGGCAGCCGGGATCTCGGCGTGGCAGTTCCTGCAGCCCGGCTTCTTCGTGGCCCTCACCCTCGGTGCGCTGGCCGTCGGCGTCTACAACCCGGTCTCGGCGTTGCTGAAACAGCGCTCCACCGAGATCGAGGCGAAGATCTTCGCCAAATCCACCAAGGCGAGTTCGGGCAAGGACCTCTGGATCCGCCAGAAGGGCCTCGACGGCGAGGCGATCCTCCGCGCCGAGACCGCCATCGAGGGCACGACCACCCTCGCCGGCGTGTCGGTCTTCACCTTCGACGCGGCCGGCAAGTTCGCCGAGCAGCTCGTCGCGGCCCGCGCCACGCTGCACGACGGCTACTGGGAACTCTCCGATGTGCGCGTTCTCACACCGGACACGCCCCCTGAGTCGTTCGACACCTACCTGATCGCCTCGAACCTCGACCCCGCACAGGTGCGTCAGGGGTTCACGCCCCCCGAATCTGTGCCTTTCTGGCAACTTCCCACAACGATCGCGCGGACCGAGCGGGCCGGTTTGGACGCCACCCGATACCGGCTCCAGTACGATGTCCTGTGGGCAAGGCCGGTGCTGTTCGTGGCCATGGTCATCGTCGCCGCAACCGTTTCCTTACGGTTCTTCCGCTTTGGTGGTGTCGGAAAACTCGTGCTCGGTGGCGTCGCGGCCGGCTTCGCTCTCTACGTGGTCCGACAGGTCATGGAGGGGCTCGGGGCGTCCGGACTCGTCGCCGCACCGGTGGCGGCCTGGTTCCCGGCCGTGGTAGGCAGTCTTCTCGGTACGCTCACGCTTCTGTACCAGGAAGACGGCTGACTTCCGCGAGCCTTCGCGGGACGGGAGACGGGTGTTGAGGTTGGTGGCGGCAGACGTCACAGGGGTTGGGACGCGCGTTGCGTAAGGTCGCCGACATCCTGCGGAAGGCTGGTTTCCGAGCTGTGCTGGCGCTCGCCGCGCCGCTGGCGGGGGGCCTGTCCGCCCATGCCCAGGGCCTGCCCGCCGTGACGGCCGGCAAGCCCGGCGACAAGCTCCTCGTCGAGGCCGACGAGCTGATCTACGACAACGACCACGGCACCGTGACGGCGCGGGGCAACGCCGAGCTGCATTACGGGCCCCGGACCCTGCAGGCCGACCGCGTGCGCTACGATCGGACTTCCGGCCGGGTCTTCGCCGAGGGCAATGTCCGCCTCACCGAGGCCGATGGCGGCGTCGTGACCGGCGCGCGCATGGAGCTCACCGACGACTTCAAGACCGGCTTCGTGGATGCCTTCCGCGGCCAGCAGACCGTCCAGCGCAAGTTCGAGACCGTGCGCACCCGGTTCTCTGCGCCCCGGGCCGAGCGCCTGAACGGCGAGCAGACGAGCTTCGAGTCCGGCAGCTACACGGCCTGCGAGCCGTGCAAGGACAACCCTGAGACGCCGCCGCTGTGGCAGATCAAGGCGAAGAAGATCATCCACGACAACGAGACCCACACGGTCTACTTCGACGACTCGACGCTCGAGATCGCCGGGATCCCGGTGGCCTACCTGCCGTATTTCGAGGCGCCGGATCCGACGGTGAAGCGCAAAACCGGCTTCCTGACGCCGCGCTTCATCACGACGACCGCCCTCGGCAACGGCGTGTCGCTTCCCTACTTCATCAATCTGGCGCCGAACTACGATCTGACGGTGACGCCGACGCTGCTCAGCCGGCAGGGCCTGCTCGCGCAGGGCGAGTTCCGCCAGCGGATCGACAACGGCTTCTACAACATCCGCCTTTCGGGCATCTCGCAGACGACGCCCTCGGCCTTCCTGCCGAGCCCCCTCGGCGCCGGCGAGCGCGATTTCCGCGGCTCGGTGGAGTCGCAGGGCCGGTTCTACATCAACCCGCGCTGGCGTACGGGCTGGGACCTCGTCGGCGTCACCGACAAGTGGTTCCTCGACAATTACCGGATCCGCAACCAGAACATCACCACGGACTATTTCCGTGAGGCGACCTCGACGGCGTACCTGATCGGCCAGGGCGACCGCTCGTGGTTCGAGGCGCGGGGCTACTACTTCAAGGGCCTGTCGAGCTTCGACTGGCAGAAGCAGCAGCCGATCGTCGCCCCGGTCATCGACTACGACAAGCGGGTCAACGGTCCCTCGGAGATCGGCGGCGAGGTGCGCTTCCAGGCGAACATCACCAGCCTGACCCGCGAGACCACGCAGTACCAGGGCCTGCCGCGGACCTCGAGCTACCTGTTCTCGCCGAGCGTCAACGGCGTCAGCTTCCCGCTCTACCAGACCTGCACGGTCTTCCAGCGCGGCCTCTGCGCGATCGACGGGCTCGCCGGCACCAACACCCGCGCCTCCGCGGAGCTATCCTGGCGCCGCAGCTTCATCGACGACTGGGGCCAGAAGTTCACGCCGTTCGCGTATCTGCGCACCGACGCGTTCTTCACCAATCCGAGCTTCTCCGGCTACCAGAACGATCTCGCGCCGCAGGTGGCGAAGATCGACGACGGCTTCGCCGGCCGGGTCATGCCGGCGATCGGCCTCGATTACCGCTACCCGTTCGTCGCCAATTTCGGCGCGCTCGGCGTCCACACCCTGGAGCCGATCGGCCAGATCATCGCGCGCCCGTCGGAGACCCGGATCGGCCGCCTGCCGAACGAGGACGCGCAGAGCCTCGTCTTCGACGACACGTCGCTGTTCGAATGGGACAAGTTCTCGGGCTACGACCGGGTCGAAGGCGGCGTGCGCACCAATCTCGGCGGCCAGTACTCCGTCGTGACCCCGTCGGGCTGGTACGCGAACGTGCTGTTCGGCGAGTCGATCCAGCTCGCGGGCGTCAACTCGTTCCGTCGCGGCGACATCGCCAATACCGGCCTGGATTCCGGGCTCGAGACGCAGCGATCGGACTTCGTCGGCCGGTTCCAGGTCTCGCCGAACCAGAACATCACGTTCATCAGCCGTGCCCGGTTCAACCAGGCCGACTTCCACGTGGCGCGGTTCGAGACCGGCGTCACGGCACGGTTCGCGCCGTTCGCGCCGCTGACGCTGTCGGCCTTCTATTCCTACTACGAGGCGCAGCCGCTGCTCGGCTACAGCCATTACCGTGAAGGCGTCACGGCGTCCGCGACCTACAACATCACGCCGAACTGGTTCGTGTCGGGCTCGCTGCTCGTCGACCTCACGCACTACCTGGACGTGCGCAACACCTATACGGATGCCCTGAGCTCCTATCTGGCGAACCCGATCGGAACCGTGCCGATCTACCAGAACCCGGGGCGCTTCTATCTCTCGGGGGCGAGCTTCGGCGGCGGCTATCAGGACGAATGCACCACCGTCTCGCTGAACTACATCAATTCCCCGATCGCGACGGCCACCGGCGTCCGCGAGCGCAACCAGACCGTCCTGCTGCGGGTCGAACTCAAGACGCTGGGTGAGGCGGATCTGCGCCAGAACGTCGGCACCGCCACCACCGCGGACGGCATCGCCTCGGTGCGGTAAAGTCCCGCTCTCCGCGTCTGTGGGCCTCGGGAGCCACTATCCGTGGACCCGCGCTCCCCGGCGGCTCGGACCCGTGGCGCCGAGGATGCGCCCGCGGCCCGCCGGCGCTATAGACCGCCCATGCCGCCCCTCGCCCTCACCCTCGGAGATCCTGCCGGCATCGGTCCGGAGCTGGCGCTCAGCGCGTGGCTCGGACGGGGCGGCACGGAGCCGCTGCCGCCGTTCTTCCTCGTGGCCGATCCGGACTTCGTCGAGCGCCTCGCCCACCGCCTCGGCCGCCCCGTTCCGGTGGCCGAGGTCGATCCCGAGACCGCCGCCGAGGTGTTCCCGCGCGCCCTCCCGGTGGTGTCGCTGCCGAGCGGCGCCCGCGTCGCCGCCGAGCCGGGCGTGCCCGATTCCGTCAATGCCGGCGCGACCATCGAGTCGATCACGGCGGCGGTGGCGTTCGTGAAGGCCGGACGCGCGAGCGCGGTGGTCACCAACCCCATCGCCAAGTTCGTGCTGACCCGGACGGGGTTCGCCCATCCGGGCCACACCGAGTTCCTGGCCGCCCTCTCGGTCCCGCCCGGCCAGACGCCGCCCAGGCCTGTGATGATGATCTGGAGCCCGGAGCTCTCGGTGGTTCCGGTGACGATCCACGTGCCGCTGAAGGACGTGCCGGCTCTCCTCACCCAGGACCTCGTCGAGGAGACCGCCTTGATCGTCGCCCGGGACCTGCGCGACCGGTTCGGTCTGCCGGAGCCGCGCCTCGTCCTCGCGGGCCTCAACCCGCATGCGGGCGAGGCTGGGACGATCGGCCATGAAGACCGCGACGTCCTCGCCCCCGCGGTGGCGCGGCTGCGGGCACAGGGCATCGACATCCGCGGGCCGCTCCCGGCCGACACCCTGTTCCACGCCCGCGCCCGGACCACCTACGACGTCGCCCTCGCGCCCACGCACGATCAGGCCCTGATCCCGATAAAGACCATCGCGTTCGACGACGGCGTGAACGTCACCCTCGGCCTGCCCTTCGTGCGGACCTCACCGGACCACGGCACGGCCTTCGATATCGCCGGTCAGGGCATCGCCCGGCCCGACAGCCTCGTGGCGGCTTTGCGCCTCGCCGATCGGCTGGCCGCCAACGCGGCGCTGCGAAGCAGTCCGTTGGGCGGTGCCGAAATCATCCCGTTCAGCGTCTATGCCGGGCGGCCGCGATCCCCGGGCGCCCACCACTTCGACGCCGAGGACGAGCTGTGAGAGAGCCATCATGAGCGCAGGGGACGGTCTTCCGCCGCTGCGCGACGTCGTTGCCCGCCACGGCCTGGAGCCGAAGAAGGCGCTCGGCCAGAACTTCCTGTACGACCTCAACCTGACCGGGCGGATCGCCCGGGCAGCGGGTCCCCTCGCGGGTGTGACCGTGGTGGAGGTCGGCCCCGGTCCGGGCGGCCTGACGCGCGCGCTCCTCGCCGAGGGCGCCGCCCGCGTCGTGGCGATCGAGCGCGACCCGCGCGCCCTGCCGGCGCTCGCCGAGATCGCCGCCCATTATCCGGGACGCCTCGAGGTGGTCGACGCCGACGCCCTCGCCTTCGATCCGCGGCCGCTGGTGGGCGATGGTCCCGCCCGGATCGTCGCCAACCTGCCCTACAATGTCGGCACGGCGCTGCTCACCGGCTGGCTCGACGGTGAAGCCTGGCCGCCCTGGTGGGATCAGGCCGTGCTGATGTTCCAGCGGGAAGTCGCCGAGCGCATCGTCGCCAGTCCCGAGGAGCGGGCCGATTACGGCCGGCTCGGCGTGCTCTGCGGCTGGCGGACCGAGGCCGAGATCCTGTTCGACGTCAGCCCTTCGGCGTTCGTGCCGCCACCAAAGGTGACGTCGAGCGTGGTGCGGCTTGTGCCGCGGGCGGAGCCCTTGCCCTGCCGCGCCGGTGCGCTGGAAGCCGTCACCCGCGCGGCCTTCGGCCAACGCCGGAAGATGCTGCGTCAGAGCCTCAAGGCGTTGACGCCCGAGCCCGGCATCCTGCTGGCCGCGGCCGGGCTCGTCGAGACGGCGCGGGCCGAGGAAATCCCGGTGGCAGGCTTCGTCGATCTGGCGAACCGGTGGGACGCGCACAGAAAAGCCGACACCGCGGGGGCGGCGCCGGCTTGAAAGCCTGCACGGGGGCTCCGGCCCGGAGGCCGGAGCGCGGCGCAATCAGCGGGTCTGCTGGATCGCCGAGAGCACCCAGCCGCGCCCGGGCTGGCGCAGGAAGGTCCAGAGCTCCGTCGCCTCGGACGTATCCGTCGAGACGACGCGGCCGCTGGCCCGCTCCACCATCACGTCCTTGAGGGCGTAGCGCATCGCCACGGTGGCGTAGTCGGTGCGATCCTCACCCCAGGCTTCCGCAAGGTCGCCCTGCAGCAGCTTCACGTCCGAGATCGTGTTCACCACGCCGCGGGCCGCGTTGTTGCGCAGCTCCTCATCGAAGTAGCCGACCATCTCGGGCGTCGACAGGTTGCCCAGCGTCACCCGATCCTCGCGGGAATAGGCATCCTGAACGTCGCCGAGCAGCCGCTCGAACGCCTGATAGTCGGCCGGGCCGATCTGGACCGGGCGTGTCTGCGGCGGCCGCTGGCCACCGCCGAACCTGCCGGCGGCGGGGCCGGCCGGAGCACCGCCCATCGGGCCGCGCGCGCCGGGCTCGTCGTTGAGCGACGAGCGGGCATAGGGGGCACCGGCGCCGGCCGGCTCGTTCCGGCGGCGGAAGAAGCGCAGGGCCAGCATCACCACGAGCACGACGAGCCCGACCTGGAACAGGAGGCCGATCATCGAGGCGAGGCCACCGAGGCCGCCGAAGAAGCCGCCGCCGAGGAGTGCGCCGATCAGGCCGGCACCCAGCAGGCCCGCGAAGAAGCCGCCGCCGAACCGCCGGCCGGGCGCGGCCGGAGCCTGCATGCCGGGGCTGCCCATGCCGGGGGACGGCGCGGTCTGCGAACGCTGCATGGTCATGCCGCCACCCGGGGCCGTCGGCGTGGCCGAGGGGGCCGTGTAGGTGCGCGAGCCACGGGATCCGAACGATCCGCCGCCGCCCGGACGGGCTTCCACGACGGGCGCCGCGACGGTCAGCGCAGCGGCCAGCGCCAGGAGGGCGGCCACACGCCGGCGGCGCGAAATCTCAGTAAACATGTACACGCCTCAGAGGACGAGAACCGAAGAGCGCGGAGCGCCAGTGACGATATGGGAACGGCCCGGCTCGGGTTTTAGTCCTGCCCGACGGCGCCGGGATGACGTTTTCCACGGGAGCGCCCCCCGTCCATGGACGCGGAGAACGGCGATCCGGTCGAGCCGGGCACGCCGAACGCCCGCTGCCCGGGGTTGCGTTGCGCCGCGCGTCGGACCCGGCGGCTCAGTGGAGAGTGCGCTCGGGAGCCGCCGGAAAGACGAGGCGCACCTGGGTCCCCTCCCCGCTGCGGCTGTCGAGGGTGATGGTGCCGTTCTGGCGCTTCATCAGCCCATGCACGATCGCGAGGCCCGCGCCGCGCCCCGCCTCGTGACTGGTCTGAAACGGCGCCAGGGCCCGGGTGAGCATCTCGGGCGACATGCCCAGCCCCGTATCCCCGACCGCGATCCCGACGCTGCCGAGGCCCGGCTGCTGCAAGGACCGGTCGCCAGGATCGATCCGGAAGGTCGACAGAGTCAGCGTTCCCCCGGACGGCATGGCCTCGCAGGCATTGGCGACGAGATGCCGCAGGGCGAACTCGATCTGCGTCGGATTGCTGATCGCCCGGGGCAGGCCAGGCGTCGCCGCGACGGTGAGACGGATGCCGGGCGGCAGATCGGGCTCGAGGCGGCCTGCGAGATCCGCCACGATCGCGTCGAGGTCCACCGCCCGGACGTCGGGCGCGATGCGTCGGGAATAGGCCAACAGGTGCCGGGTCAGGATCGCCGCCCGCTCGGTGGCGTCGGCTGAGCGGGCGATCGCCCGCTGGATGAACGGCTCCTGCCGGTCTCCGAGGCGACGTTTCAGCCCGTCGATGTAGCCGATCAGGATCTGCAGGAAGTTGTTGAACTCGTGCGCCACGCTGTTGGTCAGCAGCCCCAGTGCCTCGCGCTGGCGGGAGAGGGCGAGCGCCCCCTCGGCCTCGCGGCGCGCCGTGACGTCGAGGATCTGGCCGATGCGGTTGCGGGTGCCGGGAAGCGGCGCCGTGTCCAGATGGGCCCAGAAGGTGGTCCCGTCCGCGCGTGCGGCCAGGAATTCCTGACTCGCGGGGCCGACGGGATCGAACGCCGTCGTGCGATGGGCCAACATGAGGTCCAGACCCTGCGCGGCGAGCCGCTCGGCCGGATACCCGGCGAGATGCTCCAGGGCCGGGTTGGCGTGGAGGACACGGCCCTGCGGATCGAGCAGGAGGCTGGGCGTCGGCAGCGCGTCGAGGAGCGAGCGGGCCTCGCCGCCGAGCGGCTCCCCCCTGCCCGCACTGTGATCCGTCCCGGGCTGCACCATGCTGCGTTCGCGCTCAGCGGATGCGGAATGTCCGCGACGGGTCAGCGATAGCGATGAACGGCGTCATGGCCAAGCGCCGGCCGCCGTGAGCACCGTCTACTGGCGCACCCACATGACCCGCGCCATCCAGGCGATCTCGCCGAGATTCAGGACCCGGTCCTCGTGTTCGGGGTTCAGGGAGGCCAGCTCCACGGTCCGGGCCGTGCGCCGCTTCAGCTCCTTGGCCAGGACCTCGCCGCCATGCAGGCGGACCACGACGCGGTCGCCCTTGCGGACGCTGGCCGTGGGCGACACGATCAGCACGTCGCCGTCCCGGAACAGCGGCAGCATGGAATCGCCCTGGATCTCCAGCGCGAAGGCCCGCTCCTCGCCGAGATCCGGAAACTCGATCTCCTCCCAGCCCGCGCCGCCGGTGGGCATGCCCTCGTCGGTGAACAGGCGTCCGGCGCCGGCCTGCGTCAGGCCGATCAGCGGAACCATGGTGCGGGCGGGAATCTCCCGCGCCTCGATGAGCCGCAGGAACTCGTCGAGGCTCGATCCTGTCGCAGCCAGGACCTTGGACACCGATTCCGTGGAGGGCCAGCGCTTGCGGCCGTCGGCGCCCACGCGCTTCGAGCGGTTGAAGCTCGTGGCGTCGAGGCCGGCGCGGCGGGCGAGCCCGGAGGCCGAGTAGCCGTGGCGCTCGGCGAGCCGGTCGATGGCGTTCCAGATCTGCTCGTGCGACAGCATCGCGGACTCGGAGGCTCACCCTCAGCGGGCCGGCACCCCCGTCTCACCAGCCGGGATCCGGCTGCCTCGGGGGCACGGAGACGGTTTGTCCGCCGGGTCCGTTCAAAACCCGCCGGGTACGCGCGGAGATACTTGACAATTTACTTTCCGGATCCGCTCTGCCGGTCCGGACAGGGCTGTGTGACGTCCAGCCTAGTTGTAGGAAAGTAGAACTACGGGCGTCAGATTGCAATCGCTCCTCGAATCGGCAGAGCGCATCGGTGTTGCCGCCGGCGCCCGGCGCCTCTATCGACGCGTCGGTTCCGGGGAGCTTCGATGCCGCTCATCTACAAGATCTGTCCGCGTGCCCTGTGGCGCGAGGCCGAGGCCGCGGGCCAATTCACGGGGGCGCCGATCGACCGCCAGGACGGCTTCATCCATTTCTCGACGGCCGCCCAGGTCGCCGAGACGGCCGCCCGACACTTCGCCGGACAGGACGACCTGCTCCTCGTTGCGGTCGAGGCCGAGGCGCTCGACGACGGCCTGCGCTACGAGCCCTCCCGGGGGGGCGACCTGTTCCCGCACCTCTACGGTCCGCTGCCGCTCTCGGCCGTGGTCGCGGTGGACGAAATGCCGCTGGACGGCGACGGGCGGCACGCATTTCCGGCCGGGATCCTGCCGGCATGATCGACGCCGCCTTCCCGCTCGTCCGGCCGCTCCTCCATCGCCTTGACGCGGAGCGCGCGCACGACCTGACGCTGCACGCCCTGGCGCTCCTTCCGGCGGCTGGCCCGCCGACGGACGACCCGCGGCTCGCCGTCGACCTGCTCGGGCGCCGCTTCCCCAACCCGGTCGGCCTCGCCGCCGGCTTCGACAAGGGCGCGCGCGTTCCCGACGCGTTGCTGAGCCTCGGCTTCGGCTTCGTCGAGGTGGGCGGGGTGGTGCCGCGACCGCAGCCCGGCAACCCGCGGCCGCGGGTGTTCCGCCTGACCGCCGACCGGGCGGTGATCAACCGCTTCGGCCTCAACAGCGAGGGGGTGTCGGTGGTGGCCGGCCGGTTGCGTGTCCGGAAAGGCCGCTCCGGGATCGTCGGCGTCAACATCGGCGCCAACAAGGAGTCCACCGACCGCCTCGCCGACTACGCGGCCTGCACTGCCGCCCTCGCGCCGCTGGTCGATTTCGTCACCGTCAATGTCTCCTCGCCCAACACCCCGGGCCTGCGCGACCTCCAGGGCGAGGCCTTCCTCGACGAACTGCTCGCCCGGACGGTCGAGGCCCGCGACGCGGCGGGTGCCGACGCGGCGATCCTCCTGAAGATCGCCCCCGACATGGCGTTGGACGCCCTCGACGCGGTCTGCGCAACGGCGCAACGGCGCGGCGTCCAGGCCCTCGTCGTGTCCAACACCACCGTGGCCCGTCCGGCGAGCCTCCGCGAGCAGGGGCTCGCCCGGGAGACCGGCGGGCTGTCGGGCCGGCCGCTCTTCGGCCCGGCGACCCGGATGCTGGCCCAGACGCGCCTGCGGGTCGGAGACACGATTCCGCTGATCGGCGTCGGCGGCGTGGATTCGGCGGAGGCCGCCTGGGCCAAGATCCGGGCCGGGGCCAGTCTCGTGCAGCTCTACTCCGCGCTCGTGTACGAGGGCCCGGGACTGGTCGGGCGCATCAAGGCGGGCCTGCTGGCGCAGATGGACCGGGCCGGCGTCACCAGCCTCGCCACGGTGGTCGGACGGGACGCCGCGGAACTCGCCCGCACCGCGTGAGAGGGGACGCGCCAGTTTAGAAAGGCTTTGCGGAGTGGGAGCTTAGCCTGTGCCCCATGCATGAGGGGCCTGCGCCCGCACGCCATTGTGAGGGACCTGGAGAGCCGCTTATCTCGCGTCTGCGAGACACGTCGCGTCAGCCAATCCAGGACGGTTCATGGCCCAATCTGAAGGGTCTTCCAAGCGCTCATCCGCCGCCGGCGGCTGGGGTGCTCTGAAGAGCTGCGGCAAGCACCTGCTCGGCAGCCGCGCGCCCCTCACCGGCGCCCGCGCGCTGTTGAAGGCCAACCAGCCCGACGGGTTCGACTGCCCCGGCTGCGCCTGGGGCGACCCGGAGCACGGCTCGTCCTTCGAGTTCTGCGAGAACGGCGTGAAGGCGGTCTCCTGGGAGGCCACCGACAAGCGCACGAAGCCGTCCTTCTTCGCCAAGCACACGCTGACCGAGCTGCGGGACTGGAGCGACTACGCCCTCGAGGGCCAGGGCCGCCTGACGCATCCGATGCGCTACGACGCGGCGAGCGACCGCTACCTGCCGGTGAGCTGGGACGCGGCCTTCGCGGAGATCGGCGCGACCCTGCGCGGGCTCGACCATCCGGACCAGGCCGAGTTCTACACCTCGGGCCGCGCCTCCAACGAGGCCGCCTACCTGTACCAGCTCTTCGCCCGGGCCTACGGGACCAACAATTTCCCCGACTGCTCGAACATGTGCCACGAGGCGAGCGGCGTGGCGCTGATCGATGCGATCGGCATCGGCAAGGGCACGGTCCTGCTGGAGGATTTCGAGAAGGCGGACGCGATCTTCTGCGTCGGCCAGAATCCCGGGACCAACCATCCGCGGATGCTCGGCGACCTGCGCCGGGCGGCCGAGCGCGGCGCCCAGGTCGTGGTGCTCAACCCGGTGCGCGAGCGCGGCCTGGAGCGGTTCGCCGATCCGCAGAACACCGTCGAGATGCTCCGCGGCTCGAGCCGCCCCATCGCCAGCCACTATCTGCAGCCGCGCTCGGGCGGCGACATGGCGGCCTTCCGGGGCATCGCCAAGATCGTGTTCGCCCGCGACGCCGAGGCCCTGGCGGCCGGCCGGCCGTCGCTCCTCGACCAGGCCTTCCTGGAGCACCACACCGCCGGTCTCGACGCCTATCGGTCGGCCGTTGAGGCGACCTCCTGGGACGCGATCCTCGACCAGTCCGGCCTCACGATGGACGAGATCGCCGCCATGGCGGACGTCTATCTCGGCGCGCAGCGGGTCATCGCCACCTGGGCGATGGGCGTGACCCAGCATCGGCACTCGGTGGCGACGATCCGGGAGATCGCCAACCTCCTGTTCCTGCGCGGCCATATCGGCCGCCCCGGCGCGGGCCTGTGCCCGGTCCGGGGCCACTCGAACGTTCAGGGCGACCGCACGGTCGGCATCAACGAGCGCCCCTCCGCGTCCTTCCTGGACGCCCTGGAGCAGCATTTCGGCCTCGCCATGCCGCGCCGGCACGGCCACAACGTGCTCGCGGCGATCCGCGCCATGCGGGACGGCACGTCCAAGGCCTTCATCGGGCTCGGCGGCAACTTCCTGCGGGCGACGCCCGACACGCCGGTGGTGGCGCAGGCGCTGGCGTCGTGCCGGCTCACCGTCCACATCGCCACGAAACTCAACCACGCCCATCTGGTGCCCGGCGCGGTCGGCTACCTGCTGCCCTGCCTCGGCCGCACCGAGATCGACCGGACCGAAGAGGGCAAGATCCAGATCGTGACCGTCGAAGATTCGATGAGCATGGTCCACGGGTCGGGCGGCATCAACAAGCCGGCCTCGAAGGAGCTGCGGTCCGAGATCGCCATCATCGCCGGGATGGCGCAGGCGACACTCGGCGCCTCCGCCATCGACTGGGCCGGCTTCGCCGCGGATTACGACCGGATCCGCGAGGCGATCGCCGCCACGATCCCGGGCTTCACCGGCTACAACACCCGCGTGCGCAAGCCCCGCGGCTTCATGCTGCGCAACCTCGCCGCCGAGCGGGTGTTCGAGACGGCCACCGGCCGGGCCAATTTCTCGGCGGATGCCCTGCCGGCCGAAACCGAACATCAGGCCGCCCGGAAGGCCCGCGACACGTTCGTGCTGCAGACGTTCCGCAGCCACGACCAGTACAACACCACGATCTACGGGATGGATGACCGCTACCGCGGCGTCTACGGCGAGCGCCGCGTCCTGTTCGCCCATCCGGACGACCTCGCGGCGATCCGCGACCGGCTCGGCGAGCGCGTCGACATCGTGGGCACGCACGACGACGGCATCACCCGCCGCGCGGAGAATTTCCGCCTCGTGCCCTTCGACATGCCGCGGGGATCGCTGGCCGGCTACTATCCGGAGCTGAACGTGCTGGTGCCCCTGTCGACCTTCGGCGAGAAGAGCGACACGCCGACCTCCAAGTCCGTGCTGGTGACCCTGCAGGCGCCCGTGGCCGCGTGAGCCAGGGCCCCGACGAGGCGGCGTTCGTCGCCGCCCTCGACCGGGTTTCGGCCGCTCATCCCGGCCTCGACCCGCTGTCGGCGGGTCTCCTGGCGGCGCTGGATCTCGGCCTGCCGGGCGACAGCCGCGCCTTCGCCCGCACCTTCGGGGTGGAGCACGCCCTCGTGCTGCGGTCGCTGGTCGGCCTGGAGGAGGCGGGGCTCGTCGTGGTCACGGCGCGCGATGGGCGCACCCAGCGGACGCGCTACGAATCCGCCGGGTGCGCCACGTGATGAACAAGCGCGGACCTGTCATCACGAGGGTCGCGCGATGACCCAGGCCCGCGCGACACGGCAGAGGGTGGCGCTGCGGGCTGGAAGACGGTTCAGAACCCCTTCGCCTTGATCGCCTCGGCCCAGGTGACTGCCCGGCGGTTCACGCCGAGGTGCTGCCGCTCGTAGAGCCGACCCTCCAGCTTGATCGCGCCGCGCTTGGCATATTCCGGGCGCTCGAACGCCTCGATCACCAGCTTGGCCCGGCGCACCTCCTCCTCGGTGGGGGCGAAGGACGTGTTGGCGGGCTCCAGCTGCGTCGGGTGGATCAGCGTCTTGCCGTCGAAGCCCAGGTCGCGGGCCTGACGGCACTCTTCGCGACAGCCTTCGGTATCGGCGATGTCGTTGTACACGCCATCGAGGATGGCCAAGCCCTCCGACCGGGCCGCGGCCAGCGCCATCATCATCCAGGGCAGCATCGGCACGCGGCCGGGCACGATCTTGGCCCAGGTGTCCTTGGCGAGGTCGTTGGTGCCCAGCACAAGGCAGGTCAGGCGGTTGCGCGGATCGCGCTTGGCCCGTGCGATCTCCTGGATGTTGAGGATCGAGGCCGGCGTCTCGATCATCGCCCAGATCGCGATGCCCTCCGGGGCGTCGAGGGATTCGAGCCGGTCGGCGATGCTCTCCAGCACCGCCGGCGACGAGACCTTCGGCATCAGGATCGCGTCGGGCTTGGCTTCGATGGCGGCGTGGAGATCGGCCTCACCCCAGGGGGTCTGCGGGGCGTTGACCCGGATGATCAGCTCGCGGCTGCCGTAAGCGCCGCTCTTCACGGCGGCGCAGACCTGCTCCCGGGCGATCTCCTTTTCCTCCGGACCGACGGCATCCTCGAGGTCGAGAATGATGCTGTCCACCGGCAGGGTCTTGGCCTTGTCGAGCGCCCGCTGGTTCGAGCCGGGCATGTAGAGCACGCTCCGGCGCAGGCGCAGATCGGTCGTCGTGGCCATCGGCTTCTCCCTCCTGGGCCGTCGCGCGGCCTCCTGTCGTTGCACTGCACCCTAAAGCACGAAACCGGCCGCGCCACACCCTGACGATCGGGGCCGGTGAGTTCCCGGGCGGTTTGATACCGCGGCCTCTCTGCGCAGATCGAAGCCGCGGTTTGGTCATGTTCCGCCGCTTAAAGGCCGGACGAAACCAATTCTTGGAACCCGGAAACTCGACGATGCGCAAAGTCTTGGTCACCCTGGCCTTGCTCGGGACATTGGCGGCACCCGAGGCGGCCCGGGCCCAGAGCCGGACCACCCTCGGCGTCGGCTCCGGCGCGGTCGCGGGGGCGCTGGTCGGCGGGCCGATCGGTGCCGTCGCGGGCGCCGTGGTCGGCGGCTTCGTGGGGAACTCGACGGAGCGCGGGCGCCGCCATGTCCGCCGGGGCCGCCGCTACGGCTCCGCGGCGCCGCGCCGGTCCTACCCGCGTCGGGCGGAGGCCGTCATGCCGCGCACCACGGGCACCGTCGCCCGCGCCGCGCCGTCCGCCCAGCCCACCACCTGGAAGGATCCGCGCTAGCAGGCCGCTCGCCTCGCACGGACGCGGAATCCGCCTAGGCCGCCTGTTCGCATGCGGATGACGCTGGTTCCCGGAACGTGTCCCGGGCGAGGCCCGGGAAGGCGATCGCCTGTCCGAGGCCCCGGGCGCCCAGGAAGCTCACGAAGGCGAGCCACAGCCCGGTATTGCCGAGGCCCAGGCTCTCGACCAGCACGAGGATCGCGCAATAGGCGGCGAGCGCGCACGCCATCAGGTTGCGCATCGCCCGGGTCCAGGTCGCGCCGATGTAGATCCCGTCATACGCGAAGGGCGCAGCGGCGGCGAGCGGCGCCAGGGCCGCGAGGACGAGGTAGGAGCGCGCCGCCTCGCGCACCGGCCCGTTCGTCGTTACGGCATCGATGAAGGCCGCGCCGCCCGCCAGCGACAGCAGGCTGACCGCGAGCCCGAAGCCGAGGCACCAGCGCAGGCACAGGGTGGCGGCCGCATCGAATGCGTCCGCGTCCCGGGCGCCCACCGCCTGGCCGCAGAGGGTCTCGGCCGCCGTGGCGAAGCCGTCGAGGAAGAACCCGCCGATCAGGAAAAGATTCCACAGGACCGAGTTCGCCGCCAGCACCACGTCGCCCTGCCGGGCGCCCAGCGCCGAGAACAGCACGATGCCGGTGATCAGGGCGAGCGTCCGCAGGATCACGTCGCCGTTGACGCTGAGCGTCCGGCGGAGCGCCGTGGCGTCGCGGAGATCGCGCAGCGGCACCCGGAACGGCCGCGCGCCGAGGCGCGCCAGGAGGACCAGCCCGAGGCCGAGCCCGAGCGCCTCGGCGCCCAGCGTCGCCAGCGCCGCCCCGGCGAGCCCGAGGCCGAAGCCCAGGACCAGGGTGAGCGTCAGCGCGACATTGGTCAGGTTGATCGCGACCTGCAGCAGCAGGCCGAGATCGGTGCGCCCGCGCCCCAGGACCGAGCCGAGCACGCCGTAGCTCGCCAGCACGAAGGGCGCGGACAGGATGCGGATGTGGAAATAGGTCGCAAGGCCCGCAATCACGGCCTCGCTCGCTCCGCTGATCCGGAAGGCGAGCTGGGCGAGCGGCCCCTGCAGGACCACCAGGACGAGGCCGATCAGGGCGCCCGCCGCCAGCGCCCGTGCGAGGATGCGGTCGACCTCCGGCTCGTCTTGTCCGCCGACCGCCTGCGCGGTCAGGCCGGCGGTCGCCATGCGAAGCGCCCCGAACGACCAGAAGATCGCGTCGAAGATCACCGCGCCGAGGGCGATGGCGCCGAGCAGCGCCGCGTCGCCGAGCCGGCCGATCACCGCCGCCCCGACGAAGCCGAGCATCGGCGTCGTGACGTTGGCGACCGTCATCGGCAGCGCCAGAGCCAGGACGCGGCGGTTCGTCGGGCGGCCGGGGCTGGCGGCGTGCATCAGGCCTCACGCTGGTAAGCTGCGCCGTCCGCGCAAAGCCGGAGGAGGGCATCGGCGGGTCAGGCTCCCAGGCTCCGCTCCGCGGCGCCGGGATGACGGGCCTGACCGTGCCGGTCGGCCTCGAATTCGGTCAGCGCGAGACGGCGAAGAGGCGCGCGATCAGCCAGAGCGGCACGACCACGATCGCCCCGGCGAGGATCCAGCCGCCGAAATCGTGGAGCGAGGCGAGCCCGACATCGATCAGCGCCCGCGCCGAATCATAGACGTGCCAGAACAGCCGCCCGGGCGTGAGGCCGAGCATCGACATGAAGGCGCCGACCAGCACCGACAGGAACAGCAGGCGCAGGAACACGCCGGCGGGCGAGCCGCCGAGGAAGCGCCGGAGCGCCGAGGGTCGCGACCGGTAGGTCTCCGCCCCGTAGGGGGCGTTCGGCGGCGCGCCCTGCTGATAGCCTTGCCGGCGCCGGTCGTGATCGACGAGCATTGCGTCCTCGTGAAGCCTCAGGGCCTTCGGATCGGCGACGAAGCGGGCGGAACCGTGGCCGGCGCACCACACCGCGTCGAAACCGGAACGCGGATCGGGCGTTGGCGGGTTTCTCCTGCGCCGTGCAGATGGCAAGCGGCGACGCGCACGCCAAGATGCAGGGCCAAGATGCAGGACGGGGTGGGGCACGACGCCGGGTTGTCGCAGCGCCCCCTCGACCAAAGGGAGAACTCCCGGGATATGGGAGTGTTGTGAGAGGCTCGAGTGCCGACGGGACCATACGCACGATGATCGACCACGCCCTGTTCGACCCGGCGACGATCGATCCCGAGACGATCCGGATCAACGCCGAGATCGTGGCGGCGCATGCCGCCCTGCCCGATCCCTGGTCGCTGCCGATCGCCGAAGTCCGCGAGCGCCGCCGCCTGGGCACCAAGGCGGCGCCGGCCATGCCGCACAGCGCCCGGGCGGAGTGGCTGACGATCGACGGGCCCGGTGGTCCTCTCAAGCTCCGCGTGGTCCGGCCCAAGCCCGGTACGAAGCTGCGCGGCGCCTATCTGCACATCCATCGCGGCGGCTGGGTCTGGGGCTCCGCCGACGAGCAGGATCCCTGGCTGGAGCGGATCGCCGACACCTGCGGCTTCGTCGCCCTCTCGGTGGAGTACCGGCTCGCCCCGGAGCATCCCTATCCGGCGGCGCTGCACGATTGCGAGGCCGCGGCCCTCTGGCTGGCCGGCCCCGGCAAGGTCGAGTTCGGCATTCACGCCCTGACGATCGGGGGCGAGTCGGTGGGCGCGCACCTCGCCGTGATGGTGCTGCTGCGGCTGCGCGACAAGCACAACCTGCCGCGGGCCTTCCGGGGCGCCAACCTGAATGCCGGCTTCTTCGACCTCGGCCTCACCCCATCGGTCCGGAACTGGGGCGAGGAGCGGCTCGTTGTGAACACCCGCGACCTGACCAAGTTCGCCGACGGCTATGTCCGCGAGGGCATCGACCGGCGTCGGCCGGACGTGTCGCCGATCTATGCCGACTTGAAGGGGCTGCCGCCGGCCCTGTTCACCATCGGCACTGCCGATCCCCTCCTCGACGACACGCTGTACATGTCGGCGCGCTGGGCGGCGGCCGGCAATGGCGGCCACACCGCGGTCTATCCCGGCGGGTGTCACGTGTTCGCCCGCTATCCGAGCCCGATGAGCGAGAGGGCCCTGGAACTGATCGACCGTTTCCTGATGGCGCTCGCCTGAGCGACCTGTCCGAGGTCCTTCCGGAGCGGTTCCAGGCCTGGTTCGCGGCCCGCGGCTGGGCGCCCAGGCCGCACCAGCTCGATCTCCTGCGGATCGCCGGCGCCGGCCGGTCGGCCCTCCTCGTGGCGCCGACCGGGGCCGGCAAGACGCTGGCCGGCTTCCTGCCCAGCCTCGTCGCCCTCGCTGAGCGCGGGACGCAGAAGCTGAAGCCGGCGGGGCTCCACACCCTCTACGTCTCGCCGCTCAAGGCGCTGGCGGTGGACATCGCCCGAAACCTCGACGCGCCGATCGCCGAGATGGGGTTGCCGGTGCGCGTCGAGACCCGCACCGGCGATACCCCTGCGCACAAGCGCACCCGTCAGATCAGCCGTCCGCCCGACATCCTGCTGACCACGCCCGAGCAGCTGGCGCTGCTGATCGCCCACCGCGAGGCGGCCGAGTTTTTCTCCGGATTGCGGTGCGTGGTGCTGGACGAGTTGCACGCGCTGGTGACGTCCAAGCGCGGCGACCTGCTGGCGCTGGCGCTGGCGCGTCTGCATCGCCTGAGCCCGGGGCTCGCGGCGATCGGGCTGTCCGCGACGGTGCGCGAGCCGGATGAGCTGCGGAAATATCTGGTGCCGCAGGGGCCGCTTCCCTTCCCCCCGTCTGCGGGTGCGCCTCCCACTTTGCACGACGAAACGGCCGACACGGTTGTGGGACCGGGCGTGGGTCCCCTCTCCCGAGCGGGAGAGGGTGAAGAACGAGAACTCACAGAACCTGACTCGACCGCGACGCCCGGCGCCGACGTGCCTGATCCTGAGACTCCTCGTCCCTCACCCCAGCCCTCTCCCGCTCGGGAGAGGGGGCAGGTCGCGCCCCCCATGGCCGATCTCGTCACGGTGGCGGGCGGCGCGAAGGCGGATCTGCGCATGCTCGATCTCGGCCGGGCGCTGCCGATCTCCGGCCACACCGCGTGGCACTCGATGCCGGCCATCTACGAGCTCATCAAGGAGCACCGGACCACGCTGGTCTTCGTGAACACCCGGCTTCAGGCCGAGTACACCTTCCAGGAGCTGTGGCGGCTCAACGAGGACGCGCTGCCGATCGCGATCCATCATGGCTCGCTGGACGCGCAGCAGCGCCGCCGGGTCGAGGCCGCCATGGCGGCGGGTCAGCTGCGGGCGATCGTCTGCACCGCGACCCTCGATCTCGGCATCGACTGGGGCGACGTCGATCTCGTGGTCAATGTCGGTGCGCCGAAGGGCGCGAGCCGGATCATGCAGCGGATCGGCCGGGCCAACCACCGCATGGACGAGCCCTCGAAGGCCTATCTCGTCCCGGGCAACCGCTTCGAGATGCTGGAGTGCCAGGCGGCGCTCGACGCCGTCGAGGAAGCCGCGCAGGACACCCCCGATGCCCGCCAGGGCGCCCTCGACGTCCTCGCCCAGCACGTGCTCGGCATGGCCTGCGCCGACGCCTTCGACCCGGTCGATCTCTACGACGAGATCGTCTCGGCGGTGCCTTATGCCGGGCTCACCTGGGAAGCTTTCGAGCAGGTGGTCGATTACGTCGCCACCGGGGGCTACGCGCTGCGCGCCTACGAACGCTTCGCCAAGATCCTGCGCGGCCCGGACGGGCTCTGGCGCGTGCGCGACGCCCGCACCGCGCAGGCCTACCGGATGAATGTCGGCACCATCGTGGAGGCGGCGCGGGTCAGGGTTCGTCTGGGCCGGACCCTGCGCGGCAAGCCCGGCACGGTCCTGCCGAAATCCGGCCGGGTGCTCGGCGAGATCGAGGATGAGTTCGCCGAGACGCTGACCGTCGGCGACACCTTCCTGTTCGCGGGCGAGACCCTCCGCTTCGAGGGCCTCGCCGAGGACGAGTGCCTCGTGACCCGCGCACCGCCCGGCACCGACCCGGCGATCCCGTCCTACGCGGGCGCGAAATTCCCGCTCTCGACCTTCCTCGCCGCCCGGGTCCGGGCACTCATCGCCGACCCGTTCGCGTGGGATCGCCTGCCCAAGCAGATCGGCGAGTATCTGGTCCAGCAGCGCCGCCGCTCGGTCCTGCCGGGTGAGCGCGATCTGCTCGTAGAGACGTTCCCGCGGGGCAAACGCTACTATCTGACCGCCTTCCCATTCGAGGGCCGCCTCGCGCACCAGACGCTCGGCATGCTGCTCACCCGCCGGCTGGAGCGCGACGGCCTGCGGCCGCTGGGCTTCGCGGCCAACGATTACGGCATCGCGATCTGGACGACCCGCGACGTTTCCGAACGCGCCGCCCGCGATCCCGACTTCATCGGCGACCTCTTCGCGGTCGACATGCTCGGCGACGATCTGGAGGCGTGGCTCGACGAATCGGCCATGATGAAGCGCACCTTCCGGCAATGCGCCGTCATCGCCGGGCTGATCGAGCGCCACCATCCGGGGCAGAAGAAATCCGGCCGGCAGGTCACGATCTCGACCGATCTGATCTACGACGTACTGCGCAAGCACCAGCCCGACCACCTCCTGCTGCGGGCGGCGCGGCAGGATGCGGCAACCGGACTCCTCGACGTGAGGCGCCTCGGCATGATGCTAGAGCGCATCCAGGGGCGAATCATCCACAGGTCTCTCGACCGGGTCTCGCCGCTCTCCGTATCCGTGATGCTCGAGATCGGGCGCGAGCGGGTCTACGGCGAGGGCGCCGACGAGATCCTGGCCGAGGCCGAGGCGGAGCTTCTCCAAGAGGCTCTGTCCTGACCGTCGATCCGCCCTCCCCCGACGACACCGAGGATGCGATCTTGGCGGCCGGCCTGAGACTCGAGAAGACTCACAAGCACCCCACCCTGATGCTCGCGGGCGAGACCCTGGTGCTCGATCTCTGCGGCGGCCTCTGGCTGCCGGAGCACCGGACGCTGATCGTGTCCGACCTCCACCTGGAGAAGGGCTCGTCCTACGCGGCCCGATCCGGCCAGTTCCTGCCGCCCTACGACACCCGCGAGACGCTCGCCTGCCTCCACGAGGCGGTGGCGCGTCACGAGCCCGCCCGCGTGGTCGCCCTGGGCGACTCCTTCCACGACGCCCGCGGGCCCGAGCGCATGGAGCCGGGCGACCGCGCCTTGGTGGCGGCGCTGCAGGAGGGCCGGGACTGGGTCTGGATCGCCGGCAACCACGATGCGGCCGTGAACGAAGGCGTCGGCGGGCGCTACGCCGACGCGCTGACCCTCGGCGGCCTCGTCCTGCGCCACGAGCCGAGCCCGGAGCCCGTTCCCGGCGAGATCGCCGGCCATCTCCATCCCTGCGGGAAGGTCGCGATGCGGGGGCGGGCCGTCCGCCGCCGCTGCTTCGTCACGGATGGCACGCGGCTGGTGATGCCGGCCTTCGGCGCCTATGCGGGCGGGCTGAACGTGCGCGACAAGGCCATCGAGGGCTTGTTCCCGAAGGGATTCACCGCCCACCTCCTCGGCGACGGCCGGGTCTTCGCCATCGGCCGGGCGCAGCTCGCCCGGGACTGAGCGCGCCCGTCATCCCGCGCACGTTCGCGCGGCGCGTCGTCTCGATGCGCCGCGCCGACGGGATCGCCTCGCTTCGTTCGGCAGGACGGCGCCGCGGCGAGGCGCCCGGTCTGATCCGGCCTCAGGCCGTCTTCATGAACCGGGTCACGCTGTCCGACAGGCTTGCCGAGTGGCCCGCGAGGCTCTCGGCGACATCCTGGACGGCCCGGGCGAGCTGACCGGTGGCATTGGCGGCCTCGGAAACACCGCCGATATTGCCCGCCATCTCGTGGGTGGAGACCGCCTGCTCCTCGACGGCGCTCGCCATCGCCAGGGTCAGCTTGGACAACTCGCCCACCGCCGCGGTGATCATCTCGATCGCTCCCACCGCCTCGCCGGTGGCGCTCTGGATCGCCGAGACCTGCTGTGTGATCTCGCCAGTCGCCTTGGCGGTCTGCTCTGCGAGCGCCTTGACCTCGGAGGCCACCACCGCGAAGCCGCGGCCGGCGGCCCCCGCCCGCGCCGCCTCGATGGTCGCATTCAGCGCCAGGAGATTGGTCTGGTCGGCGATCGACTTGATCATGCTGACCACCGCGTCGACCTTGCGGGCATTCTCGGCGAGCTGGCGCATGGTCGCGTCCGTGGTCCCGGCCTGCGCGGCGATCTGCTGCGCGCGCTCCGAGACGCGCCCGACCTGACCGGAAATCTCCTGGATCGCGCCGTTCATCTGCTCGGAATTTGCCGCGACCGACGAGGCCTTGTGCCGTGCGGATTCGGCGGACTGCATCAGCCCTTCGGCCGAGTTCTGCATCTCCTGGATGGCCGAGCCCACCGCCTCGACCACCCGCTTGACGTCGGTCTCCATGTTCACCTGCGCGGTGACCACGGCCCAGGTCAGCATCGGCCCGAGATACTGACCCTTCTCGTCGTTCACGGCCGTGACGCGCAGGTTTAGGGTCTCGGGTCCGACCTTGATCTTGGTGGAGTGCGGCAGCCGGCTCGCATCCGCCAGCATGGTGCGCTGGTGGCTCGGATTCTTGTGGAAGATGTCGAACGACCGGCCGAGCATGTCGTCGACTTTCACCGGCAGATGCTGGTCGATCGTCCCGAGGGTCCGGCGCGAGGTGGCGTTCATATAGTCGATCTTGAAGTCGTTCTTGAGGTCGGCCGTCATGACGGCCACCGGAACGTTGTCGATCATGGTCAGGAGCCGGTTGATCTCCTTCTTCTTGGCGGAGATGTCCGAGGCGAACTTGACCACCTTCACGGGCCGGCCACGGGCGTCGAGGACGGGATTGTATGTCGCCTCCAGCCAGACCGAGTTGCCGTCCTTGTCCAGGCGGAGGAACTCGCCGGTGACGTACTCGCCCGTCTTCAGCTTGTCCCAGAATTCCGTATACTTTGCGGTCTCGGCATAGGCCCTATCTACGAAGAGACGGTGGTGCCGGTTCTGAATATCCGGCAGATCATACTTCATCAGCTTCAAGAAATTCTTGTTCGCATGGACGACGTTTCCGTCCATCGAAAACTCGATGATCGCGAGCGAACGATCCAGGGCATCGATCTTGGCCTGGGCTTCGTTGAAAGTCGTACGGTTGAACATTTCGACACTCGCATTCCTCGCCCGCGGGTATCGCATCGCAGCGTTAATGAACTCTTTCTTGCTGCGTTATGCTGGTCTCCGTTTGGCGGTAGGCAATCGAAGACTTTTGATCGCGATGACGGAGTGCCTTCGAGGTCGGGGTAGACGATTTCAGCGCTATTAACACTTGGCGAGACGCTTTTTGTGCTGTTAAAACAGTCTGAATATCAGAACCAACCGCGCATTCGAAAGTATACTATAGGCGCTATGGCGCTGAAAAGGATCAGGCCGAGCGCGTAGGGATAGCCGAGAGTCCAGTCCAGCTCCGGCATATGCTTGAAGTTCATGCCGTAGATCGACGCGATCAACGTCGGCGGGACGCCGACCACCGAGACGACGGTGAGCACCCGGAAGACGTTGTTCTGCTCGATGGTGATGAGGCCGAGGGCCGCGTCGAGCAGGAACTGCACGTTCTCAGCGAGGCGCGTCTCGAACTCGTCGAGGGATTCGATGTCCCGCTTGATCGTCTCGAAGCGCGCGTCCTCCGGCAGGCCGATGCCGTCGCAGGCTGCGGCGACGAACGGCACGATCCGTTCGAGCCCGAGCAGGCTGGCGCGGATCTTCCCCAGAACCTTTCCGCGGTTGCTGATGCCCCGCAGGATCCGGCGCAGGGCGAGGTCGCGGCGCCGGGGCGGCGGGCTCTCCAGGCGCCGCCGCTCGGCACCGCGGACGTCGAAGTCGAAGATCCGGGTCGAGAGAGTGTCGAGTTCCGATCCCATGTCCTCCAGGGCGTCCGCGAGGCTGTCGACCAGCTCCTCCAGGACGACGAGGAAGATCTCGCTCGGGGTCGTGCTGCCATCGCCCTCCGCGATGCGCTTCGCGGAGGAGTCGAAGGCGCGCAGGTCGTGAAAGCGGATGGTGACGAAGTGGTCCTTGGTCAGCAGGAAGCCCAGCGGCTTCACCTGCGACGCGCTCTGCTCGAAGGTGATCATCGGCGTCGAGAGCGACAGGCCGCCCTTCACCCGGCGCAGGCGACTCGACGTCTCGACCTCCGACAGCGCCGCCCGGGACGGCACGCGCAGACCTGTCGCCGCCTCGACCGCTTTGGCTTCCTCCGGGCTCGGGTCGTTCAGGTCGAGCCATACCGTATGGCGCGCGATCGGGCTGCCGGGTTGCAACGCCACCGGGCCTTCGGGTCCGTGCAGGCTCAACATGACGGCGCATTATCCATGGGGCGAGAAGGAAGGCCGCCGGCGCGTCATCGCACCGTCGCGCGGGGGTGCGACAGCCTTGACTCGGAACCGCAGCGAGCCTATCTCGCCGCCGTCTTTGGCACTCGCCGAGACAGAGTGCTAACAGTCGAGTTCGCGAGCGGTCCCGCCGGCCGCATCAACGCCAACTCCAGACCTGAAGCAAGAGGGCAGCTCATGAAGTTCCGTCCGCTGCACGACCGCGTGGTCGTCCGTCGCATCGAGAGCGAGGAGAAGACCAAGGGCGGCATCATCATCCCGGACACCGCCAAGGAGAAGCCGCAGGAAGGCGAGATCGTCGCCGTCGGTCCCGGCGCCCGCGACGAGCAGGGCCGCGTCAACCCGCTCGACGTCAAGGCCGGCGACCGCGTCCTGTTTGGCAAGTGGTCCGGCACCGAGGTCAAGATCGACGGTCAGGACCTCCTGATCATGAAGGAATCCGACATCATGGGCGTCGTCGCCGTCTGATCGGATCACCTCTCACCGCCCTTTGAGACTTTCCACAGTCTTGGGGCGCAACCCAACCAGATAAGAGGCACACAATGGCAGCGAAAGACGTTCGTTTCTCCGCCGACGCCCGCGATAAGATGCTGCGCGGCGTCGACATCCTCGCAGACGCGGTGAAGGTGACGCTCGGCCCGAAGGGCCGCAACGTCGTGATCGAGAAGAGCTTCGGCGCCCCGCGCATCACCAAGGACGGCGTCACCGTCGCCAAGGAGATCGAGCTCGCCGACCGCTTCGAGAACATGGGCGCCCAGATGGTGCGCGAAGTGGCCTCGAAGACCAACGACATCGCGGGTGACGGCACCACCACCGCGACCGTGCTGGCCCAGGCCATCGTCCGCGAGGGCGCCAAGTACGTCGCCGCCGGCATCAACCCGATGGACCTGAAGCGCGGCATCGACCTCGCCACCCAGGCTGCGGTGAAGGACATCATCGCCCGCGCCAAGAAGGTCTCGACCTCCGACGAGGTCGCCCAGGTCGGCACGATCTCCGCCAACGGCGACAAGGAGATCGGCGAGATGATCGCCCACGCCATGCAGAAGGTGGGCAACGAGGGCGTCATCACCGTCGAGGAGGCCAAGACCGCCGAGACCGAGCTCGACGTCGTCGAAGGCATGCAGTTCGACCGCGGCTACCTGTCCCCGTACTTCATCACGAATGCGGAGAAGATGGTCGCCGAGCTCGAGGATCCCTACATCCTCATCCACGAGAAGAAGCTCTCCTCGCTCCAGGCGATGCTGCCGGTGCTCGAGGCCGTGGTCCAGACCGGCAAGCCGCTCCTGATCATCGCCGAGGACATCGAGGGTGAGGCGCTCGCCACGCTCGTCGTCAACAAGCTCCGCGGCGGCCTGAAGGTCGCGGCCGTGAAGGCGCCGGGCTTCGGTGACCGCCGCAAGGCGATGCTCGAGGACATCGCGATCCTGACCAAGGGCCAGATGATCGCCGAGGACCTCGGCATCAAGCTCGAGAACGTGACGCTCCCGATGCTCGGCCGCGCCAAGCGCGTGCGGATCGAGAAGGAGACCACCACGATCATCGACGGCGTCGGCGAGAAGGCCGACATCGAGGGCCGGATCAGCCAGATCAAGGCGCAGATCGAGGAGACCACCTCGGACTACGACCGCGAGAAGCTTCAGGAGCGTCTGGCCAAGCTCGCGGGCGGCGTCGCGGTGATCCGCGTCGGCGGCGCGACCGAGGTCGAGGTCAAGGAGAAGAAGGACCGCGTCGACGACGCCCTCAACGCCACCCGCGCGGCGGTCGAGGAAGGCATCGTCCCCGGCGGCGGCACCGCGCTCCTGCGCGCCAAGAAGGCGGTCGCTGCCCTGAAGTCCGACATTCCGGACGTCCAGGCCGGCATCAAGATCGTCCTCAAGGCCCTTGAAGCCCCGATCCGCCAGATCGCCCAGAACGCGGGCGTCGAGGGTTCGATCGTGGTCGGCAAGATCACCGACAAGGCGGACTCCGAGACCTACGGCTTCAACGCCCAGACCGAAGAGTACGTCGACATGATCCAGGCCGGCATCGTCGACCCGGCCAAGGTGGTGCGTACCGCCCTGCAGGACGCGGCCTCGGTCGCCGGCCTGCTGGTGACCACTGAGGCGATGGTCGCTGACGCTCCGAAGAAGGACAGCCCTGCTCCGGCGATGCCGGGCGGCGGCATGGGCGGCATGGACTTCTAAGTCCACGCCACCGCGCATGACGGAGGAAGGGGGTCGCCGAGAGGCGGCCCCTTTTCTTTTGGCGCTGCCGTGGCTGCTCGGCGCGCGCGGCGGAGTCCGGTCGGGCTCAGCGGCCTTGACGCGACGCCGGGGCCTGAAGGCGGGCTCGCACGGTGGCAATCAAGGATTGCCGGACACGCTCGGTCGCCTGGAAAGGGATGTCGAAGTTCAGGCTGTGGTAGATCAGGTCGCGGATACCGTCGTGATCGGGGTCTCCGCCGCCGCCCTCGATGACGTCGAGGATCCAGGCATGGATCGCCGCGTGATCCGACGGATCGGGATCCGCGACGAGGACCAGATGGCCGCCGTGCATCCAATCATCGCGCAGGGCTGCGGATTCTTCGGCGGCTGTTGGCATGACCTGACCTTGCGGCTCTGATTGGCGCGGCCGCGACAACAGAGTATCCGCGCGCCGCGATGGAGTTCTTCCACATCAACGGCGGAGCCGCGACGTCGGCGGCGCCGCCGCGTCACCGGTGCGACCGCGCCTTACCCTGCCGCGAAGGCGCACAGCGGTCGAGGGGAGGTCGACGTCTCGGGCTCAGTCCGCGCGTCCGCGGTCGCGCGCGCCGACCATGATGCGTCCAGCGCGCCGGCGCCCGAAGCCCCGTCTCGCGGCGTTTCGAGTGGCGGGCGACGAACGAAAAACGGGACGGCTTTCGCCGTCCCGTTCAAAGGCTTACCTATCGGCCAAGGAAGATCGAAGCCAGTCGCTGGAGCAGGCCCCGCGGTGCGGGCGGAGGCTCGCTCTGCCCAGGACCGTCCCCGATCTAAGCGTTGGCGGCGAAGGGGTGCTGCGCCGAGTTGCGCTGCTCGGTGACCGTCGAAGCCTTCGGCTCACCGTTGACGGCGCGCTGGATCGACAGCTTGGTCGCCTCGTAGTTGTACTTCTGGATCTTGGCGTCGTCGGCCGCCTCCCAGTGGATGAACACGCCGACCAGGATGTACAGGTCGTCGGCCTCGTCCGCCGGGATGATGCCCTCGGCCACCGCGTCCTGCACGGCCTTGGCAACGCCGTGCTGGGCCGGGCCGAACATCTGGACGGCCTGACGGGCGTCGTTGATGGTGACCTTGTTGAACATCAGGGTGTTCGGCTTGCACGGCAGGTTCGGCGCGATGACCGCGAGCAGGCTGGTGAAGCCGTGCTTGTTGTTCACGAGGCCGTTGCAGAAAGCCGTCTCGGCGGGCGAGCCGCGCGGTCCGATGATGAGATCGATGTGGGCGACCTCGTTGCCCTCGCCGACGAGCGCTTCGCCGACCTGAACCTTGGTGATCTTCGCCATTCGGTGTCTCTCCCTGGATTCCGAAATAGAGCCGCGCGCCGGGCGGTGCCGCGGCCGGGAAGCCATCCTTGTTATCGGCGCCCGACCATGCCGGCCGAGCCGGATGAGCCGAGCCGGTTGGGCCGGACAGCGCGGCGGACCCTACAGCGGGGCCCAGCGGCTCACAACCCGCGCAAGGCTCTGACACGAAGGAATTTCCATCTGTCCGGTGCCGCGATCCCCGGATCGTGCGCCCGGGTCAGACCAGCCGTGCGCCGGCAGCCGCAAGGGCGTCCCAGAACAGCGTCGCGACCGTAAAATCGGCGCTCGTGCCAGGATTGATGGCCCGCGCCTTCAACGACGCGTCGAAGGCCAGCAGCGCGTCGACCGGCCGTGCGGCGAGGTCGATCCCGGCGCGGAGGGACTCGGCCTCCCGGCGGATGCGTTCGGCCGCCGCGGCGCCGTGCTTGCGGGCGACATGGCTGTCGGGGACCGCCTGGAGAAAGGCGAGATGAATCGCGGTCGTACACCATGTGGGGTCGAGCCCCCCGGCGCGGGCCTCGGCCAGGGCCGCGAGCCCGATCGCCGGCACGTCCGCGAAGTCCGTCACGTAGGCGCGGGCGATCCGGTCCCGGTTGGCGGCCTCCGCCATCGCATCGTGCAGGGCGGCGGGCGCCGCTTGGGCGACGTCGTGGTGCTCGGCTTGGCCGAGGCCGCCCGGATTGGCGAGGCGGATGGCTGCGAAGACGGCGTCCGCATCCGTGGCGTTCAGCGTATCGAGCGCCGACGCGACGGTCAGGCCCCGCTCGGCCGCGACGGCCAGGGGGGCGCAGAGCAGCAGGATGCCGAGATTGGTGTTCTGGCCCACCGCCGCCATCGTGGCGGCGACGCCGTCGCGGATCCGCATGCCCACGCCGGTGCCCGCCCGGGCCAGTGCCGGCCCCGAGACATCGGCGCTGGTGACGAAATCCGCCAGCACCATGCGATGGCCGGGCGCGTAGGCGTGGACATTGCCGGGCTTGAGGGCGTCGAGCTCCGCGAGGCAGGCGGCCCGGTAGAGCGTGCCGATCAGCGCCGCGTCGAGGCCGCTCGTGCCGGTTCCGCTCGTGCCGGGTCCGCTCATGCCGGGTCCGCTCATGCCACCACGAGCCGGGGACGGCTGGCGCCGCGGGCCGCGGCGAGGAAGCCGCGCACCACCGCGGCGGCGATATCGGTCTCGCACACGGTCTGGAGGCCCGACCAGGCCGGCATGGAATTGACCTCCAGGACCGAGAACCCGCCCTCCCCGTCTTCGACGAGGTCGACGCCGGAATAATCGACGCCGACCGCGGCGGCGGCCGCCTCGGCCAACTCGGCGGCGGCACGCGGCATCGCCCAGGGGAGCGGCCGGCCGCCCCGGTGGACGTTGGTGATCCAGCCGTCGCCCTCGCGGATCATGCCGGCGATGGCCCGTCCGTCGCAGACGAACACCCGGTAATCGCGCCACAATCCGTCCCGGCGGGGAACGTAGCGCTGGAGATAGTAGACCCGCGCCACTGCCTCCTCGTCGGGAAGGTCTTCCGGGCGCTCGATGAGGGCAAGTCCCTCGCCTTGTGACCCGAACAGCGGCTTCAGCACCAGGGGCGCACCCGGCCGTGCCTCGGCGGCGACCAGGGACGCCGCCGCCTCGCGCTTCGAGAAGACCCAGGTCTCCGGCGTCGGGAGCCCGGCCCGGTCGATGAGCAGCGACGTGGCGGCCTTGTCCACCGAGCGCTCGATCGCGGTCGGGGCGTTCCAGACGGTGACACCAGACGCGACAAGGGCGTGCAGCACCCCGAGCCGCATCGTCGTCGCCTCGAAGGTGCCGCCCGCGATGGTCCGCATCAGCACGCCGTCCGGCAGCGCGTCCGGGAAGCCCGGCACGCGCAGGGGCTCGCTGCCGCCCGTGACCACGGCGACGTCCGCCAGGGAGAACAGGACCGGCTCCACGCCGCTCGCGCGCAGGGCCGCCAGCAGGCGGTTCTTGTGCCAGGTGCCGTTATCGGCCGCGAGCCCGATGCGCATGGGGGTCCTGATCGTCACGCTGCCACCCGCCTGCGGGGGGGCCAGGAAGATGTCGCCATCCGGATCCGGTTGGGGCTCCCTCTCCCGCAGGGGAGAGGGAGCCCGGCGTGCTTCACGCGAAGGACGCGTCGACCAGCGTCGGCTCCAGACGGCCGCCGCGGTAGGTGACGCCGGTGCGCACCGACGTGACGATCGCCTCGGCCGGCGAGAACAGGGCGCCGTCGATCTTGTAGAAGTCGCCGTTCACCCGGCCGAAGATGTCGGCGAAGGGCGCGCCGTGGTCGCTCGACGTCGTCGAGGGCAGCTGTTCGGCGAGCTGCTTGGCATCGGCATCGTCGGCATCCACGAAGAGCTGCACGCGTCCGCCGTAGATGATCGCGTCGTTGGTGCGGCCCATCGCCTTGATGAAGTCCGGGTGCGGCGGCGACAGCGGCGCCGAGCCGATCCCGTCCACGATGGCGTGCAGGTCGAAGCCGACCGTGTGGGCCTTGTGGAGGGCCACCTCGAGGACGCGGGCCACGACCTGGGTGGAGCCGGCGAGGCTCTGGGTCGGCGCGAAGATGAAGGTCAGGTCCTCGGGCTTCAGGCCGGAGGCCTCGGCGACCTTGGCGACGACGCTCTCCGGCGGCCCGCCCGCCGCTTCCAGCACGAGGGCGGTCTTCGTGGCGGAGTCGCGGAAGCCGAGTTCCTGGTACAGGTCCTCGACGGCCGCCACCGCCCGGCCGGGCCCCGAGCCGAGGGCGAAGAAGCCGGAATCACCGGTCTCGTCCGCGAGGCTCCAGCCCGCATACTGGCTCCCCAGACAGGCGAGGACCGGGTCGGCGGCGTGGACCGTCACCGAATAGGGCCACGAGGCGATCGGTCCGGTCGGCGCGATCGTGACGGTGCCGAGGCCGCCGAGGCAGATCTCGGCGATGCGCCGCCCGGCTTCGATCGACCCCCTCGCCTGCGCGCCGGCATCGACCATCCGGGCGCCGCCGGCCGCCTGCGTCACGGAGAGCCGCAGCGTCGCGGCATCCGCCACGAGCCGCTCGACGAGGGGCGCCGCGAGCGCGTTGATGCTGGGATAGGATTGGCTGGCACTCATGACAGGGCTTCCTCGGGGTGAGTTTTCTTCGCCGCGCAGACGGCCCGCAGGCGCGCCGTGTGCGTTTCCAACAGGGCGAGCACCTCCGCCCGGTCCGCGCCTTCGGCCAGCACCGTGCAGAGCGGCGCGTCGCGGCGGACCACCGAGCCGGGGCACGGACGGTCGCGCACGCAGTCCGGCCACTCGAGGTCCGGAACAGGCGCAAGCTCCCGGTCCGCGTAACAGATCTGCGCGGCCGCCGCATCCGCCGGATGCGGCCCGGGGTCCGGCATCGTGCCGAGGCTGGCCGCGATATGGGCGCGAAGCAGCGGAACGCCGCGCCGGTCGAGGATGTCCAGCGTCGCGCCGGGCCGGGGATTGATCTCGGTGAGCCACCACGCCGAACCCTCGACCAGCAGGTCGGCGCTGGCGAGCCCCCGCAAGCCGGTCGCGGCGACGATCCGCTCGGTGCCGGCGGCGATGGCGTCCACGAGCGCAACGGGGAGCGCCGGGGCTTCCCCGGCACCGCGGGCCAGGGCCCCGGCATAGCGGAAGGGACGGATCGGCGACGGCGAGCACCATTGCTCGGTGACGGCGAGGATGCGGATCGTCCGGCCGTCGGCGAGGAAGTTCAGGGCGTGCGGCCGGCCCGGTACGCGTTGCTGGAAGTAGTGGCCCTGCGGTGCCGGCGACCGGGTCGCAGCCCGGATGTGGTTGCCGCCGCTGCCGCCCGCGCGCTTGAGCAGCCACGCCCGCGGATCCGGCGGCGGGTCGGTTGCCACCGCGGGATGCGGCACGCCGAGGCGTGTGCAGAGGGCCGCGAAGGCCAGGGGCGCCTTGAGGGTCGAGACGGTCTCGGCCGACGCGCCGATCAGCCGGTGCCGCGCGGCGAGGCGCCCGATCAAGTCCGGCGCGTCCTCGAAGCCACTGCCCAGAATGAGCCCGATCGGGCGGCCGGCGGCTCCGGCCAGATGGTCGAGCGCGGCCACCGTCGCGTCCACGGCCGGCGCGGTTCCGAAGCGGCCGGGCAGCGGCCGGTAGGCCTCGGCGGCGGCGAGCGTATCCGCGTCCCCGAACAGATCGGCTACGTAAGGACGAAGCCCGGCACGCCGCGCCGCCTCGGCCAGGGCGCGCCCGGCCTGGGCGGCGATCAGGACCGCATCCGCCATCCGGGGCCGGCTCGTATCGGACTAGCCGGCGATCTCCACCGCGAGCGCGTAGGCGTCGCGGAAATCGAGGCAGAGCGGCGTGTCGGAGGCGAGCATCCGGTCGAACAGGCGCCGCTGCGTCTGGTACTTCACGTTGCCGACTGCCAGCGCGCCGATGCCGACGCCCTTGCCGGTGGGCAGGGCGACATCGACCGCGTTCACGTCGATCCCCGCGATGCCGGCAGGCGGCACGGCGTTGACGTCCGACGCGACGAGCAGCTTCGGCGCCGACTTCAGGTCCTCCGCGGTGAGGATCGGGATGCCCGCCGGCCCGGCGGAGAGGATGACGTCGGCGTCGCGGATGGCGGCGCGGCGATCCTCGGGGGTCGTGCCGTCGACAGCGCCGACCTCGATGCCGAAGCGCCACTTCATCGTGAAGGCGATCTTCGAGACCCGCTCCTCGCCGTCGTGCCCGACCAGAACGGTGGTGGCGCCCTGCAGGGCGCCGATCACCGCGGCCACGTAGGCGACGACGCCGGCGCCGCCGAAGATCACGATGCGCTTGCCGGTGAGGTCGGTGTTGAACTTCTGCCGCAGGGCGCGGGAGACCTGGGCGACCATGGCCGCGCCGGTGGTGAACGAGCCGGCCGGATCTGCGAAGACGTGGTTCACGAAGGGCGGCACGAAGGCCTTCTTGGCGCGGTCGACCATGTCGAGGGCGTCCTCGGCGTTCTTGCCGCCGATGAAGATGCCCGTCCGCGTCCCGTCGGCCGGCGACCGCGAGAAGATCGAATCCTGGGTCAGCGAGACCACGTCGGCGAGGCTGACCTCGGTGTAGGTCACCACCGTCTCGAACCCGGCATCCACGGCCATGTTCACGTCGAACGGGCTCATGTGCCGGAGCGGCGTCAGCATGTGGAGGATCGAGCGGGCCATGGAATCCTCATGCGGCGCGCGACAGATGCGCCTGTCCACCGTCCAAACCCGGAGCGGTGCCCCGGGTCAAGTCCGGGGTGGGCGGCTCACGCCGGACCGGTTACCGAAGCGCCACTGTTGCGGCCCCGGGCGATGACGAACCGGAGCGGACCGCCACGGTCGAGGCCGGCCACCAGGGCGCGGGCCTCGGCCTCGGACGCCATCAGGGCGAAGCCGGTCGGCCCCCAGGAGGACTGCCCGTAGCCCGGCACGCCCTGCGCGGCGATGCTCGCCAGCGCCTCCGCCACCGCGGCGCTGGCGTAGCGGCCCCCCTGATGGGGCGCGAAATGGTCGCCGATCAGCGTCTGGATTCGGGTGATGCCGGCACCGAAGCCCTGGGGCTCGGCCAGGGCGACCGCGGGCAGGACCTGCATCAGCGTGATCCGGCAGATCTCCGCCGCCTGGGCCTCGGGAAAGCGCGGCAGATCGCGGAACGCCTCGACCTCGCGCGTCCCGTGCACGCCCGCCATGCCCGGATCGAGGATCAAGACGATCCGCCAGGCCTCGGGATAGGGCAGACGCGCGATGACCGGAGGCGGGCCCCCGTCCGCACCGCGGCCGCCATCGACGATCAGGCCGCCCTCCGTGAAGGCGCGCAGGCCCACGCCGGACCGGTTGCCCCGGTCCAGGGTTGCCGCGAAGGCGTCCGGCGCGAAGGGCTCGCCGCTGAGCCGTGCCATGGCTGCCGCCACCGCGAGGGCGAGCTGCGTGCCCGAACCGAAACCGGCATGGGCCGGGATGACCCGCTCCACCGTCACCGCCACATCCTCGCCGCGCCCGAGATGGGCGGTGGCGGCACGGACATAGCCGCGCACGCGGTCGGCTTCGGGGCCCTCCACGGAAGGCCGCGCTGCCCGACGGGCGCTCAGGGCGAGGGACGGCGCGTCGATGGCGAGCCCGATGCTGCCGAACCGGCGGCCGAGACCGCCGTGCAGGTCCAGGAATCCGAAATGCAGCCGTGCCGGGGCCTCGACCCGCACGGCACCGTCCGCTGCCACCTCGTTCCTTTCAGGGACCTCGCCCAACACACGTCCCTCGAATCCCGCAGGCCCGGCGCATGCGCGGCGCGCTTTTCACACGTGGCCCGGGGCCAGGCAACTTGGACAGGCCTGGATCGCACCGCCATCACGGCAATTCCGGCGCTCGGTTCCAGTTCAGGTTGCGCGGTCGCTCGGCCTGTCCGCACAAGGTGTCCGCAGGATCGCGGGGCGGCGCCGGCCCATCCGCGCAATCCACCTCGCGAACCACCTTGCAAACCCCCTGGCGATCCACCTTGCGATGCGGATCGCCGCCGGACCCCCCTTGCCGCGGTGCGCGGATGAATGCAAACCTAGGGGTTGCGACGGCGCGCCGAGTTTGCCGCTGCCCGGACATGCCGGGCGGATGCGCCATTCCGATTCGGTGGGGAACCCTCATGCTGAGGCGCACCTGCTTCGTCCGGTCTTACGGCCGTCGCCCGCTCCGAAACCAAGCAAGAACGTTGCGAGAGGGAGCATGGCAGCCTGGGTGAAGGGTGGCGCGACGGACGCGGGCACCGCCGTCGAGGCGGCCGCATCCCTGCTCGCCAAGGCGCGCGCGCCGGTGATCGCCGGCCTCAGCGCCGACGTGGCTGCGATCCGCGCAGCCTATGATCTCGCGGGGCGCATCGGCGCCTCGGTCGATACCGCCGGCGCGGCCGGGACCTATGCCGAGCTCGGAGCGCTGAGCCGGGTCGGTGCCCTCACGACGACGCCTGCCGAGGCCGTCGGACGCGCCGACACGGTTCTCGTCGTTGGTGCCGCCCCCTGGCAGGCGCCGCTCATGAAACGCCTGATCGACGCCAAGCCGACCCGTGGGCGTGCCGCCGGATCCGACAGGGCCCTCCTGGCGGTCGGTGCGAACGCCGGTGCGGCGCTGGCCTGGCCCGCCGATGGCGGGCTGCCGGAGGCCGTGGCCGAGCTGCGGGCCTATGCCCGCGGGCATCTCGCCGGTGACGCCTTGCCGGGGCAGATCGCGTCCCGGCTCGCGGCCGCGCAGTACGGCGTGCTGCTTTACGATCCGGCCGAACTCGGCGAGTTCGGTGTCGAGATGCTCCAGGGCCTCGCCATGGAGCTGAGCGAGACCACACGCTGCTTCACCCTGGCGGTCGGTGCGGCCGGGCAGGACCGGGCCGTCGTGCCGGTCTCGGCCTGGACGACCGGTCAGGCGCCGCGCAGCGGCTTCGGGCGCCGCGTCCCCGAGCATGATCCCTGGCGCTTCGACGCCGCCCGGCAGGTCGCTGCTGGCGAGGCCGACGCCGTTCTCTGGCTCGGTGCCGTCCCGGTGGCGCGCCCGGACTGGCTGTCCACGGTGCCGTCCGTGGCTCTGGTCGCGGAAGGCGAGGCGCAGGCTGCCGAGGTGGTGATCTCTGTCGGCCAGCCTGGCCGCGACCACGGCGGCGTCCTGTGGAACGAGCAGCGCGCCGCCCTGACCTTCTGGCCGGCCACTGCGCCGTCGGATCTGCCGTCGGCCGCGTCGGTGCTGGCCGCGCTCAAGGAGCGTCTGGCCACGCTGCAGGCCGCGTCGAGGAGTGATTCCGCATGCTGAGCGTGATCCGGGGCGGGCGCGTCGTCGATCCGACCGCGTCCCGCGATTCTGTCGGTGACGTCTGGATCGAGGATGGCCGCATCATCGATCCGCCGGGCCGCGAGCCCGACGCCGTGATCGATGCGGCGGGCTGCGTTGTGATGGCCGGCGGCGTCGAGGTGCACTCGCACATCGCCGGCGGCAACGTGATCACCTCGCGGCTGCTCCTGCCCGACCTCTACGTGAGCGAGGCGGCCCCCGACGGCCATCCCTTCGCCCATGCGGGCGGGGCCGCGGCCTGGATCGGCTCGACCTACGCGCGGATGGGCTACACCACGGCCGTCGAGCCGGCGATGCCGCCGACCCACGCCCTGGGCACGCAGCTCGAGCTCGCCGACATCCCGCTGCTCGACCGCGGCGCCCTCACGGTGATGGGCAACGACGACCAGCTTCTGGAGATTCTGCGCGAGCGCCAGGGCGGAAACGCCGTGCGCGACCTCGTCGCCCTGTCGGTCGCCCAGTCCCGCGGCCTCGGGGTGAAGTGCATCAACGCGGGCGGCGCCTCCGCCTTCAAGGACGGGGCGCTGCGCCTGTCGCTGGACGACGAGATCCCCTGCTACGGGCTCTCGACCCGGCAGATCATGGGCTCGCTCCTCGACGCGGTCGAGGAGATCGGCGTCCCGCACCCGCTGCACGTCCACTGCAACAACCTGGGCCTGCCCGGAGCGGACGACAGCTTCATGGCGACCCTGGATGCAGCGGAGGGTCGGCGCATCCACTTCGCCCACGCGCAGTTCTACGCCTACGGCGCGGTCGATCCGGCCAATCCCGGCACCGGCGGTTTCCGCTCGGCCGCCGAGCGCATCGCGCAGGCGATCGCCGACAATCCGAACGCCACCCTCGACATCGGGCAGGTGGTGTTCGGCCAGACGGTGACGGTGTCCCTCGACATCCTCCGTCAGTTCGCGGGCCGGAAAGGCGCGAAGCCGAAGAAGTGGGTGCTGAACGCGGGCGACGCCGAGGGCGGCGGCGTGGTGCCGTTCCTGTACCGGCCCCGGGGCCCGACCAGCTCGCTGCAATGGGCGATCGGCCTGGAGATCATGCTGCTCTCCACCGACCCGGAGCGGACGATCCTGACGACCGACCACCCGAACGGTGGCCCGTTCACCCAGTACCCGCGCATCATCCACCTGCTGATGGACAAGTCGGAGCGTGACCGCGAGATCGCGACGCTGCCCAAGATCGTGGGCGAGCGCTCCGGCCTTCCGGGCCTGGAGCGCGAGTACACGCTCTCGGAAATCGCGCAGCTGACCCGGTCGGGTCCGGCCAAGCTGCTGGGGCTGGACGACCGCGGCCATCTGCGGGCCGGTGCCCGGGCGGACGTGGCGGTCTACCGGGACGACACCGACCGAACCGCGATGTTCACCGCCGCCAAGCTCGTCCTCAAGGACGGCGTGCCGATCGTCGAGGACGGCGAAGTGGTGGAATGGCGGGCCGGCCGGACGCTGTCGCTGACGGTCGAGTCCGACAAGGCCATGGCGAAGCGCGCCGACACCTACCTGACGGAGCGGTTCGGCGAAGGCCTCGACAGCTTCGCCGTGCCCGACGCGGCCTTCGGCGACGGTCCGGACAATTTCGAGGCGGTGCCATGCCGGGTGTGATCAGAGGGGCGAGCCGCGGGAAGAACGATGTCTGACCTCTCCCTCAACGGCATCCCGGTCATCGACACCTTCGCGGAAGCGTTCGATGTGGCCGGCACCGCCATCATCGTCACGAACGACACCGCCAAGTGGGCGATGATCGCCGCCACCACGATGACGGGCTTCGCCACCTCGGTGATCGGCTGCGGCGCCGAGGCGGGCATCGACGCCGAGCTGTCGCCGGAGGAGACTCCCGACGGGCGGCCGGGCGTGCGCATCCTGCTGTTCGGCTTCGAGCCGAACGGCCTCAAGGACCAGCTGATCAAGCGGGTCGGCCAGTGCATTCTCACCTGCCCGGGCACCGCCTGCTACGCCGGCGTCGACGGGCCGACCAAGATCAAGCTCGGCGGCGCGATCCGCTATTTCGGTGACGGCTTCGCGGTGGCCAAGCGCCTGCCCGACGCCACCGGCAAGGCCCGGCGCTACTGGCGCATCCCGGTGATGGACGGCGAGTTCCTCTGCGAGGACACGGTCCGGGCCGTGGACGGCGCGGTCGGTGGCGGCAACCTGCTGTTCCTCGGTCGCAACCATGCCGAGACGCTGAAGGTCGCCGAGATCGCCGTGGAGGCCGCCAAGGCGGTGCCGGGCGCGATCCTGCCGTTCCCCGGCGGCATCGTCCGCTCCGGCTCCAAGGTCGGCGGCCGGACCAAGGGCATGATGGCCTCGACCAACGACGCTTACTGCCCGACCCTCAAGGGGCGCGCCGGCTCGGCGCTCCCGGCCGAATGCGGCGTGGTGCTGGAAATCGTGATCGACGCCCTGACCTCGCAGGGCGTGTCCGACTCGATGCGCGCCGGCCTGCACGCGGCTACCGAGATCGGCGGCAAGCACGGGCTGATCGCGGTCACGGCCGGAAATTACGGCGGCAATCTCGGCCGCCACCACTACCATCTGCGCGACCTGATCGCGCGCGACGACGCCAAGACGGAGGGCTGAGCCTTGAGCACCCTCACCCTGCGTGCGGCTCCGCCGGAGCGCCTGGACTTCCTCAACATCAACCCCGCGGCTCTGAGCCGCCTGTCGCAGGGCGAAGCCGAGCGCCTGGAGGTCGGGACCACCCGGACCGGCGTGCGCCTCGGCGACTGCTTCGCCGTCTCGTTGGACGGCTCCGACACCCTGACCCTCGAGGGCGGCCACGAGCGTCTCGACCGGGTCGGCGCCTCCCTGTCGGCGGGCACGATCCGGGTCACCGGCGATGTCGGCCAGCGCCTCGGCGCCGGCATGGCGGGCGGCCGCGTCACCGTCACAGGCCATGCCGGGCCCTATGCGGCCTCCGGCGCCACCGGCGGCACGATCACCATCGAGGGCGATGCCGGAGATTACGCCGGCGGTGCGGTCTATGCCGCCAAGGCCGGGCTCGACGGTGCGACCCTGATCATTCGCGGCACGGCCGGCGCCCATCTCGGCGACCGGATGCGGCGCGGGACGATCGTGGCCGGACGCGCGGGGGCCTTCGCGGGATCGCGCATGATCGCCGGAACCCTGGCGGCCCTCGCGGTGGGCGATCACCCCGGTCTCGGCATGCGCCGCGGAACGCTTCTCCTGGGTGCGCACGGCCGGATGGCTTCGACCTTCGTGGAGACGGGGACGCACGATCTCGTGTTCCTCCGGCTCCTGGCGAAGGCGCTGCGCGGCCTCAGCGCCGAGCATGCCGACCTGCTCGCCAAGCCGCTGCGTCGCTACTCGGGCGACCTCGCCACCATCGCCAAGGGCGAGATCTGGGTCGCGGCCTGACGCCGCCTGGGCAAGGGGCGTGGACGCGTCCTATGCTCTCCGCCAAGCCGGCCCGATCGAGGCCGGCAACCCGGGGACACGCCCATGTTGCTGCTGCTGTCGATCTGCCTCGTCGCCCAACCCTCGACCTGCCGCGAGGACCGGATCGAGATGTCGTTCGAGAAAGCGAGCCCGTTCGTCTGCCTGCGCAACTCGCAGAGTGCGCTGGCGACCTGGCAGGCCGCGCATCCCGAATGGCACGTGGAACGCTGGCGCTGCGCCGCCAAGGGCAGCCTGCCGAAGGATCTGTGACGGCACCTTGGCTCAGCGGCCGGACGGTGACATGCTCGGTCCCGCATTGACGGCGCGACGACCACGATGCGCTCGCTGAAGGTCCGCTTCGCCCTGTTGCTCGGGGGCACCGCCATCGTCGTGATGCTGGCGGCCGCGGCCGCGCTGGCGGCGATCGGGGCGGCGGAACGGACCGTCGACCGCACCCTCGAGGCCCAGCGTCGCCTGGAACTTCTGGCCGAGCTGTCGGGCCGCCTCACCCAGTTCGGCATGGCGGCCGTGGAGACCGTCGGCAATCCCGACGGCCAGCCCGAGGCGATGGCGATCGCCCGAGACAATGCCGACCGCGCCCTGACCACCGTGGATGAGGCGCTCGCCAAGAGCTTCCCGCCGAGCGACGACCCGGCCGACCGGATGCAGTACGCCGCCCGTACGCGCCCCATGGCCCAGCTGCGCGCGGCCCGCGCCGTCCTGGACCGGCAGGTGTCGCTGATCAGCCGCCAGACCGATCCGGAGCGGCGCCAGGACGCCATCAAGGGGGCGCTCAACGGCTTCGGCGCCATGACCGGCCAGCCCCTGTCCTTCCTGATCGAGGCCGAACGGCGCAGCATGGCCCTCGGCTCCGAGCAGGCCCGGGCGCTGTCGGAGCGCCTGCGTCTGGCCGCCGCCGCCGCGGTGGCGGCGGCTCTCGTGCTGCTGGCGATCCTCTACCGCGGCGTCACCCGGCCGACTCTGGCGCGGATCGAGGAGGTCCGCAGGGCCGCGAGCGCCATCGGCCACGGCGCCCTCGACACCCGGCTCTCCGTCGCCACGCGCGACGAACTCGGACTGCTGATGACCAACGTCAACCGCATGGCCGCCCGTCTCGCCCGGCGGGAATCGCGGGTTGCGGCCGACCGGGCGGCGCTGGAGGATACCGTGGCGGCACGCACGGCCGATCTGCGGGCCGCCAACGCCCGCCTCGAAGCCGTCGACCAATCCCGGCGCCGCTTCTTCGCCGATGTCAGCCACGAGCTGCGCACCCCCCTCACGGTCATCCTGGGCGAGTGCGACCTCGCCCTGCGCGGCGCATCCCGGGGCGCCGACCCGAATCCGGTTTTCGCGACGATCAAGAAGCGGGCGCAGCGTCTCAAGCTGCGGGTCGAGGACCTGCTGCGGGTTGCGCGCTCGGAATCCGGCGAGATCGAGTTCGACAAGCGCCGTCTGGGACTCGCTCAGCTCCTCGCGGAGGCGGTGGACAACATGAGCTCCGAAGCGGCCCGCCGTCGCGTCGGCCTCGGCCTCGATCCCGGCACCCGGGACGTCGAGTGCCTCGCCGACCGCGAATGGATCCGCCAGACCGTCGAGAGCCTCGTGGACAACGCCCTGCGTCATGCCGCCGGCCTCACCCGCGTCGAGGTCGCCCTGGCGGCGGGCCCGGGACCCGTCGGGCGGATCACCGTCACGGACGACGGTCCGGGCTTCAATGCATCCGAAGCCGACCTGTTCGAACGTTTCAGGCGTGGATCGGGGGCGGGTCCCGACGAGACCGGGTTCGGCATCGGCCTCGCCCTGGCGCGCTGGATCGTCGAGCAGCATGGCGGCACGATTCGGCTCGGTGCCGGGCCCGACGGGCGCGGCGCCCGCGTGACCCTGGACATCCCGGCCCTCGATCCGGCATGGGATGCGGGGCCGGTCGACGGCGCGACCGGCGGGCAGGTGAAGGAGTCGGCCGCATGACGCGGATCCTGATCGTCGAGGACGACATCGACATCCGCGGCCTTCTGGCTCGGGGCCTGGAAGCCGAGGGATTTGAAGTCGGGACGGCAGCCTGCGTGGACGAGGCGCTCAAGGCCGCCCACGATCCGGCCCCCGGCGCCGTGCTCCTCGACATCAACCTCCCGGACGGGTCGGGGCACGACGTCTGCCGCTCCCTGCGGGAGGGCGGCTTTCCCGGGGCGATCCTGTTCCTCTCCGCCCGGGACGAGATTCGTGACCGGGCTGAAGGGCTGGCGCTCGGCGCCGACGACTACATCATCAAACCCTTCGAGTTCGACGAGCTGGTCGCCCGCCTGCGGACCCATCTGATGCGGCGCGAGCAGGCGGAGGCACCGCGGTCGCGCATCACCGTCGGCAAGCTGATGCTGGACCTCGAGACCCGGCAGGCCAGCTGCGGCGAGGCCAGCGCCCGCCTCACCCCCCGCGAGGCCGACCTGCTCGGCATGTTGATGGAGAACATCGGCAAGCCGGTCTCCCGAGCCGATATCTTCGACCGACTCTGGGCCAGCCAGGGTGGCCTCTCGCTCAACGTGGTCGACGTCTATATCGGCTATCTGCGCTCGAAGATGGCCGATTTCGTCCGCTACGGCGGTCCCGGCCTGGTCACGGTGCGTGGCAAGGGATTCATGCTCGAACTGCGCGGTCCCGACTTTCGACAGTGAGCCACTGTACTTTAGTCGCAGGGCGGCGCGTTTCGTGATGGTTTCCGGGCGTTTAGGAAGTCTCTCACGAAAAATTTGGGAGGATCCGGCAACTTAGTGCTTGTAGCCCGCGCCTGAATCGTCGATACCTCTCCCGCGCCAGAAATGAGAGCGCCATCAGTGTCTTAGGGTCCTCTTAGGATCCGCGTGACGCTCGGTGAAGATATCGCCTGAGGAGAAACACCATGAAGTGGGCTGCCCCGATCGTGTCCGAGATCTGCGTCGGCATGGAAGTGACGAGCTACGAGTCGGCTGAGATCGACACCTTCAACTGAGTTTTACGGACCGGGGATCTCGGGAGCCGCACATGCGCGTCGTGATCCTCGGTTCTGCGGCTGGCGGCGGCCTTCCCCAGTGGAATTGCCGCTGCCCCATCTGTTCGCTGGCACGGTCCGAACCGGACCGGGTACGCCCCCGGACCCAGTCGAGTATCGCGGTCTCCGCCGACGGGTCTGATTGGCTGCTCATCAATGCCTCGCCGGACATCCGGCAACAGCTCTTCGACAATGCGCAGATGCACCCGCGCGAGGGCCTGCGCCATTCGCCGATCAAGGCGGTGCTGCTGACGAACGGGGATGTCGACCACGTTGCGGGTCTCCTGACCCTCCGCGAAGGCCAGCCCTACACGCTCTACGGCACCCGCGGCATCCTCGAATCGGTGAATGCCAATCGCGTGTTCGACGTGATGGCCGAGGGCGTGGTCGACCGCCAGCCGATCGGGATGGATCAGCGTTTCGAGCCCCTGCCCGGCCTGTCGGTCACCCTCTTCCCCGTTCCCGGCAAGGTGCCGCTCTGGCTCGAGGACGAGACCCTGGAGATCGGCGCCGAGACCGAGACGACGGTCGGCGCATTGATCGAGGCCGGTGGCCGGCGCCTCGCCTACATCCCCGGCTGTGCCCGGGTGACGGACGGGCTGCGCGCCCGCATCGCCGGCGTGGACGCGCTGCTGTTCGACGGCACCGTCCTGCACGACGACGACATGATCCGGGCGGGCGTCGGCACCAAGACCGGCTGGCGCATGGGCCATGTGCCGATGCGCGGTGAGAACGGCTCGATCGACGCCCTGGGTTCCGTCGAGATCGGGCGCCGTATCTTCGTGCACATCAACAACACCAATCCGGTCCTGGTCGAAGGCTCTCCGGAACGGGCGGATGTCGAGGCCGCCGGCTGGACCGTAGCCCATGACGGCCTGAGCCTGTCGCTTTGAGGCTGTGACGACAGTGGAGCGCACGTAGAATCCGGTCGACCCCTTCCGCATCCTCATCCTGAGGCGTCCGAGGAGGACTCCGTCGCGGCATCGCCGCGCCCCAGGCTGGGGTCGAACGTTGAGTCTCCGTCGCATCGGGCGAGGTGCCTCGGCGACCGAGAGGTTGGACGGATTTCGTACGCGCCCTGTGTCGCAGGTGCTGGCCGCGCGAATGGGGCACGCGTCCGGGTCATCCGGTTGGGCCTGGAAGCCGCCGGCACTATATTGTCGTTGAAGCACGGCATTCGCCCCGTTGCCGAGGGCGGAACGACCGCACAGGAAACGCGACCCGAGGACGGACGCCGGAAACGCCATGAACGCAGTCTTCCCGACCCCCGACACCGCCGACAGCCAGCGTCTCCTGAGCCCCGCGGAGCTGGAAGCCGCCCTGCGCGACATCGGCGCGCGCCGGTACCACAACCTGCATCCGTTCCACCGCCTGCTCCATGACGGCAAATTGTCGAAGGATCAGGTCCGGGCCTGGGCCTTGAACCGCTACTACTACCAGGCGATGATTCCGGTGAAGGATGCCGCCGTGCTGGCGCGCATGACCGACGCGTCGCTGCGGCGGATCTGGCGCCAGCGCATCGTCGACCATGACGGCGACCACGAGGGTGACGGCGGTATCGAGCGTTGGCTGAAGCTCGCCGAGGGCGTGGGCTTCGACCGCGACTACGTCCTGTCGACCCGCGGCATTCTCTCGGCCACGAAGTTCTCGGTCGAGGCCTATGTGCATTTCGTCACCGAGAAGACGCTCCTGGAGGCGATCGCCTCGTCGCTGACCGAGATGTTCTCGCCGACGATCATCTCGGAGCGTGTCGCCGGGATGCTGAAGAACTATGACTTCATCACCAAGGAGACGCTGGCGTATTTCGACAAGCGTCTCACCCAGGCGCCGCGGGATGCCGATTTCGCCCTGGACTACGTCAAGCAGCACGCGACCACGCCGGAGCTGCAGCGGAAGGCCATGGCGGCGCTGACGTTCAAGTGCAACGTCCTCTGGACGCAGCTCGACGCCCTGTACTTCGCCTACGTTTCCCCCGGGATGGTCCCCCCGGACGCGTGGCAACCGGGCGAAGGCCTCGTGAACGAGGCATCTCCGGCCCGGGTTGGCGGGAACCGGAAGATGGCTGCCGGCGACCGTCCGCGGCTGCCGCGCGGCGTCCGGCTGCGCAACGACGAAACCCGCGGCAAGTGGGTTCTGCTCGCCCCCGAGCGCACCTTCGATCTCGACGACAACGCCGTCGCGGTGCTCAAGCTCGTGGACGGCGCGCGCAGCGTCGCCGACATCGCGGACGAGCTCGGAAAGACGTACGCGGCCGAGCCGCGGGCCATTGAGGCCGACATCCTGGTGATGCTCGACGGCCTCGCGGAGAAACGGGTTCTTGAGCGATGAATGCGCTGACGCCGAACCGGCCCGATGCGCCGGCCCCGGTGGGTCTGCTCGCTGAGCTGACCCATCGCTGCCCGCTGCGCTGCCCCTATTGCTCGAATCCGCTGGAACTCGACCGCCGGTCGGGCGAGCTCGACACGCAGACGTGGAAGCGCGTGCTCGGGGAGGCCGCGGCCCTCGGCGTCCTGCACGTGCACCTGTCCGGCGGCGAGCCGACGGCACGCAACGACATCGTCGAGATCACCAAGACCTGCGCCGATCTCGGCCTCTACTCGAACCTGATCACCTCCGGCGTCGGCGGGGCGCTCGCGAAGCTCCAGGCGCTCTACGATGTCGGGCTCGACCACGTGCAGCTCTCGGTGCAGGGCGTCGACGCGCAGAATGCCGAGAAGATCGGCGGACTCAAGAACGCCCAGCCGCAGAAGTTCGAGTTCGCCGCCAAGGTTGTCGAACTCGGCCTGCCCCTGACGCTGAATTCGGTGATTCACCGCGGCAACATCCACGAGGTGGCGGGCTTCATCGACCTCGCGGTGAAGATGGGCGCCAAGCGGCTCGAGGTGGCGCACACGCAGTATTACGGCTGGGCCTACGTCAACCGCGCGGCGCTGATGCCCGACAAGGCGCAGGTGGACGAGTCGATCCGGATCGTCGAGGCAGCCCGGGAGCGCCTGAAGGGCCAGCTCGTCATCGACCTCGTCGTACCGGACTATTATGCGAAATATCCCAAGGCCTGCGCGGGCGGCTGGGGCCGCAAGCTGATGAACGTGACGCCCCAGGGCAAGGTCCTCCCCTGCCACGCGGCAGAGACGATCCCGGGGCTGGAATTCTGGAACGTCAACGATCACGCGCTGGGCGAGATCTGGCGCGACTCGCCCGCCTTCACCGCCTATCGCGGCACCGACTGGATGAAGGAGCCTTGTCGCTCCTGCGACCGGCGCGAGAAGGACTGGGGCGGTTGCCGCTGTCAGGCCCTGGCCCTTGCCGGGGACGCGGCCGCCACCGATCCTGCCTGCTCGCTCTCCCCGCTCCACGCCAAGGTGCGGGCCCTTGCCGCGGAGGAAGCTGCGGAAAACCCGCCGGATTACATTTATCGGACGATCGGCAGCAACGTTCGGTCGCCGCTCAAGGAGGAAGTCCACTCGTGAGAGGTCTTGTCGTAAAGGGTCTTGCTACGACGTCCGTCGCGCTCGGGCTGGCCGTGCTGCCGGCCCTCGCCGAGGATGCGTCGAAGCCCGCCATCGTGACCCAGGCCAACGCGGCCGCTGCGCCGTCCGCCGCGGATCTGCTGTTTGACCAGCCGCATATGAAGAATGCGGCGCCGGGGTCGACGCTGACCTATGATTATCTGCGCCGTTCGGGCATCGCGAAGGGGCCGTTCGGGGCACCGCTGGAAGACACGGTCCAGCTGAAGGTCGAGCCCGGAAAGAGCGCGGAAGGCCGGGATATCAGCGTCGTGATGTTTTCCGGGCTGAACCGTGTGCCGGCCGGCCCGTTCGAGGACATGGCGGGTAACCCGATCGTCTCCCTGTTCCTGGAGAACCACCTGCGTGGCTTGGCCAAGGTGTTGGAGGCCAATCCGCGCTACCTCAAGCTCGCCATCCGCAAGGGTCTGCGTGAGAAGGCGACCGTGACGCCGACGAAGGTGACGGTCGGCGGCCGCGAAGTCGACGGCTGGCGCGTGGTAACGAAGCCCTTTCAGGGCGACTCCATGGCGCAGCGCATGCGCGGCCTGGACGACATGACCTATACCTTCGTCACTGCCCCGTCCGTCCCGGGTGAGATCGTCTCGATCGAGGCGTCGTCGAAGAGCGCGGATGGCGGTGAGTTGCTTGAGGAGAAGCTGAACTATGATCAGAAGGCTGGCTGAACGGGGCGCCCTGGCTGCCCTCGCCCTGACGCTGTCGGGCCTGGCCGGCTGGGCCGCCGAGGAGAACGATTACCCGACCGACGCGCGGGTCGATTACGTGTTCGGCTGCATGGCCGCCAACGGCCAGACTCGCGAGAGCCTGCAGAAATGCTCCTGCTCGCTCGACCAGCTCGCCGCGATCCTGCCGTACGACAAGTACGTCCAGGCGAGCACCATCCTGTCGATGCGGCAGGGCATCGGCAACCGGGCGAACGAGTTCAAGTCGACCAAAATCTTCGACGACAAGGTGGCGGACCTGCGCCGCGCCCAGGCCGAAGCCGAGATTCGCTGCTATCACGGCTGAGTTGCGAGGCGAGGCCGGCGTTGCGCCGGCCTCGCGATTCGCGCACACCGGCTCCCGAACCGCGCTCGTGAACGGGACCCGCACCGTGACACCCTCCTCCAGCCTGTCCGCTCTGCTGCCTGCTCTGGGCGGCCGCACGCTGGTCATGGGCATCCTCAACGTCACGCCCGATTCCTTCTCGGACGGTGGGTTGTTCGCCGGGGAGGCCGAAGCCGTGGCCCAGGCCGAGCGCCTCGTCGCAGAGGGCGCGGCGATACTCGACATCGGTGGGGAGTCCACCCGGCCCGGTCACGTTCCGGTCCCGGCCGAGGAGGAGCAGGCGCGCGTCCTGCCGGTGATCCGGGCAATCGCGCCCCGTCTGCCGGTGCCGATCTCCATCGACACCTACAAGGCGTCCACGGCCCGCCTCGCGCTGGAGGCCGGTGCCCGGATCGTGAATGACGTCTGGGGGCTCCAGCGTGAGCCCGACATCGCCTCCGTGGCGGCGGCACACGGCGCGCCCGTGATCATCATGCACAACCGGGAAACGATCGACCCGGATCTCGACATCGTGGCCGACATGCTCGCCTTCTTCGAGCGGTCCCTCACCATCGCCCATCGCGCCGGCCTCGCCGATTCCGAGATCGTGCTCGACCCGGGTGTCGGCTTCGGCAAGAGCTGGAACCAGCATCTCGAGGCGCTGCGGCGGCTGCCCGAGATCCGCGCCCTCGGGTTTCCGGTCCTGGTCGGTGTTTCCCGCAAGTCGCTTCTCGGACGCCTGCATGATCGCGAGACCCGGCCGGCGGACCGTCTCACCGGCTCCCTCGCGGCCCACGCCGTCGCGGCGACGCTCGGTGCCGACATCGTGCGCGTGCATGACGTTGCGGCGCATGTCGACGCGATGCGCGTCGTCGATGCCGTGATGCGGCCGGAGGCGCGCTGAGCATGGCCGGCGACCTGATCCGCGTCACCCGCATCGCGGTGTTCGGCCGACACGGCGTGCTGGCCGAAGAGGCCGTGCTGGGCCAGCGCTTCTACATTTCCCTCGAAGCGCAGCTCGACCTCGGCGCGGCGGGCCGCTCGGATGATGTGGCCGGCACCGTGAGCTACGCCGATCTCACCGCGGTGGCGGTCGCGATCGCCACCGAGCATCGATTCAACCTGATCGAAGCCCTGGCCGAAGCCATCGCCGCGGAGATCCTGGCGCGTTTCACGCTGATCGATGCCGTCGCGGTCCGCGTCGACAAGCCGAGCGCTCCCGTTCCCGCCATTCTGGACAGCGTCAGCATCGAGATCATGCGTCGTCGCGGAGCCGGCCGATGAGGGCCTATCTGGGTATCGGCAGCAATGTCGGCGACATGGCCGCGATGCTCGACCGCGCAGTCGCGGGCCTCGCGGCGGATCCGGGCATCACCCTCATCGCCCGGTCCTCCGACTACCGCACGCCGCCCTGGGGCAAGACCGATCAGCCTTGGTTCCTCAACGGGGCCGTGGCGGTGGAGACGAGTCTCGATCCGCATGGCCTGCTCGACGCCTGCCTCCGCGTGGAGCACGATCTCGGCCGGGTCCGCGAGGAGCGCTGGGGGCCGCGGGTGATCGACATCGACGTCCTGGCCTACGAGGGCGCCGCCGTCGACGACGCGCGTCTCGTTCTGCCGCACCGCTATGTCCGTGAACGGGCCTTCGTGCTGGTGCCGCTGGCCGAGATCGCACCCGACCTCGTGATCGGCGGCGAGCGCGTGGTGGATGCCTTGGCGAAGCTCGACCGGACCGGCATCGCGCGCGTCTGAGCCGACCCGGCCGGGTCGCCGTCGAGCGGCGACCCGCAACGGTGCGTCAGCGCTCGGCCGGCTCCGCGAGCTTGTTGTCATCCTCTTCGAGGAGCGGCACGTCGTAGGCGCGCAGGACCGCGTCGATATCGGCCTTACGCTTGCGCAGGACGGTGTTCAGCGAGCGCTTCCAATCGTTCTCGCCGATCCGCACGCCCATGGCGATCCGGTAGGCCATCGGCGGCCGCTCCGGCTCCTTGAGCAGGGGCACGACATTCATCGCGACGCCCGATTGCTTGGCGAGCCAGCCCGCCGCAGGCCCCCACAGCACGGCCGCGTCGATCTCCTTGGCGGCCAGCGCCGCGATGATCTCGGCGGCGACCGTCTGATGCTTGCGGGCCGGGTCGAGCTGATAGGGGGCGTAGGCCTTCATGGTCGAGACGAGGCCGAGATCTCCCATGCGGTTGACCGGCGGCGTCCCGGCGATCACGCCGATGCTCTTGCCTTTCAGGCGCGGATCGTCGAGGGCGGTCACGCCCTCGTACTCACCCTTGCGCGTGACCAGCGTATAGGCAGACCGATAATAGGGATTGGTGGTCTGGACGAGGTCGCTGCCGAAGGCCTGACCCATGATCAGATCGCAGAGGCCGGTCCCGAGCGTATTGCGCACGAAGCCGGGACCCTGGGTCAGCCAGTAGTAGCGGACCTTGATCTTCAATTCGTCGGCGATGATCGCCGCGATCTTGTTCTCGAAGCCGTCCTCCTTGCGTTCGGAGAACGGCATGTTGCCCGGATCCCCGCAGACGCGCAGCACGTCCGTGGTGACCGTATCCGGCAGATGCTGGGCGAGAGCCCCCTGCGCCCCGGTGAATGTCAGGGCGCAGAGGACGGCGATCCGGGCAAGAGACGACATCAGCCGCCCATGCATTCCTTCTCGGCCTTCTTGGCCGTGTCGGGCTTGTCCTCATGATCCGACGGACGGATACGCCCGATCGCCCCGGCGGCGCGCGCCTTGAGGTAGACGTACAGGTCGTCCGAGTAGCACATGACGTTCTTGTTGTCGCCGAAGGCCGGCATCACCTTCTGCTCGGCGGAGTTCACCTCCTGCTTGCCGCCCGCCAGGATGCCGATGAACTCCTCGTAGGAGAGGTGCTTCAGCGAATCCTTCAGCGCCGGCGCGTAGGTCGAACCCATGCCGTCCGGACCGTGGCAGACGTGGCACTCGGCGTGATAGCGGCGGTAGCCCGAGTAGGTGTACCAGTCGAGCATCTTGCCGTCCTGGGTCACGTGGAACGTCGGGTGGCCGTCGGCATCGAAATACTTGCCGTCCTCGACCTTCGTCGCAGCATCCTGCTTCAGCAGCTTGGGATCCTGCTCGGCGGTCTTGTCGTTCGCGTTCAAGGAATTGGCGAGCTTGGGGTCGGCGGGCTTGGCATCCTCAGCATGTACGGCAACCGTCGAGACGGTCGCTAGGGCGAGGGCGGCGATAACCGGCCGCGTTACGATCTTGCTGAGGTTGAGCAACGCATGTGTCTCCCTGGATCGAGGCTCTTCGTCTCCCTCGAGCCGCAGCCTCTTGCGAGAAAGTCTAATCACAAGGATGCCGGCGCGGGAACCCGCGCCGGCATCGTTTTTCACGTCTAACCCTGCGGCCGATTAGTTCGGCAGGGCGAAGACCGTCAGCTGGCCGCCGAGGTTGGTGTACTGCGACAGAGCCGCGTAGCCACCCACCGCGCCGAGGCCGGCGTTCGGGTCGGTCAGGCCGGCCGCGAGGCCGATGCCAGCCCAGCCGCCGACGCCCGACAGGACGCCCACGTACTGCTTGCCCTTGTGCTGGTAGGTCATCACGTTACCGATGATGCCCGACGGGGTCTTGAACTTGAACAGCTCCTTGCCGGTCTTGTCGTCGACCGCCTTCAGGTAGCCCTCAAGCGTGCCGTAGAACACGACGTCGCCAGCGGTGGCCAGAGCACCGGACCACACCGAGAACTGCTCGGGGTTGGACCACTTGATCTTGCCGTTGACGCCATCCCACGCGATGAAGTTGCCCATGCCGCCGTGCGAGTTCGGGGCCGGGTACATCGAGAGGGTCGCACCGACGTAGGGCTGGCCCGGGGTGTAGGTCACCCGGAACGGCTCGTAGTCCATGCAGACGTGGTTGGTGGGCACGTAGAACAGGTTGGTCTTCGGCGAGAAGGCCGCAGGCTGCTGATCCTTGGTGCCCAGCGCCGCCGGGCAGATGCCCTTGGAGTTGGTGTCCTCACCGTTCTGCTCGGTCGAGTACTTCGACACGACCAGCGGACGGCCGTAGTTCTTCGAGCCCTTGTCCATGTCGACCTTGGACGCCCAGTTGACGGCCGGGTCGAACTTCTCGGCGACGAGCAGGGCGCCGGTCTCGCGGTTCAGCGTGTAGCCGAAGCCGTTACGGTCGAAGTGGGTCAGGAGCGGCTGGTCCTTGCCGTCAACCTTCTGATCCGTGAGGATCATTTCGTTGATGCCGTCGTAGTCCCACTCGTCGTGCGGGGTCATCTGGTAGACCCACTTGGCCATGCCGGTATCCGGGTTACGCGCCCAGATGGTCATGGACCACTTGTTGTCGCCCGGACGCTGCTTGGGGTTCCAGGTCGAGGGGTTGCCCGAGCCGTAGTACATCAGGTCGAGCTTCGGGTCGTACGAGAACCAGCCCCAGGTGCAGCCGCCGCCGGTCTTCCACTGATCGCCTTCCCAGGTCTTCAGCGAGGAGTCCTTGCCGATCGGCTTGCCGAGCGACGTGGTCTTCTCCGGGTCCACGATCATCTGATCGTCCGGGCCCTCGGAGTAGCCGCGCCACACCTTCTTGCCGGTCTTCAGGTCGTAGGCGGTGACGTGGCACTGCACGCCGAACTCGCCGCCGGAGATGCCGACGATGACCTTGTCCTTCACGGGCAGAACCGTGGCGGTGTTGGTCTCGCCCTTCTTCGGATCGCCGTTCACGACCGACCAGTTGACCTTGCCGGTCTTGGCGTCGAGCGACACGAGGGTGGTGTCGGCCTGGTGCAGGAGGATGGCGCCGTCGGCGTAGGCCAGGCCACGGTTGACCGTGTCACAGCACATGACCGGGATCACGGACGGATCCTGCTTCGGCTCGTACTTCCAGATGATCTTCGCCTCGTGGTCGAGGTCGAGGGCGTACACGATGTTCGGGAACGGCGTGTGCACGTACATGATGTTGCCGACGACGAGCGGCGAGCCCTCGTGGCCGCGCAGAACGCCGGTCGAGAACGTCCAGGCGACCTGGAGATCCTTGACGTTCTTGGCGTTGATCTGGTCGAGCTTCGAATAACGCGTATTCGCGTAATCAACCGTCTGAAGAACCTGTTCCGCCGGGTTGGCGATGCCCTTCATGACGCTTTCATTGGCCAGCGCCGGCGCGGCGACGGCCGCGACACCTGCGCCGAGCGCAAGGAGATGTACCGCTCTCATGGGTTCCTCCGACAAGTCTTGAGAGTATTTGCGACGCGCAGCGATAACGGCGTCACGCGGACTCCGACCTGACTGTTTGCGACAGGGATGGACGCCTCGGTAGCGGGCATAGTGGACTTCGAGGAGATCTACTGATCCCCTAGCCAGGAACCGCCATCCCTGAGGCGGCTCCCTCGAAACCGAGGCTTGAACGGACCTTAAGAGATTTTTGAGCGCCGTCAACTCGCCGTTCGAGGGCTGTGGTCACACGGTGAAAGCTTCTCTTCGCATGACAAAGGCATGGTCGATGTCATGCGTTTGCGAAAAGAAATGCTGCGATGCACAAGGAGCTTGCCGTTCTTTGAGGCAGAACTGAAGGAGACGTCGGCGCCTCCCATGCGGATCTTGCAAACGAACAAGCTTTGCTGGGTGTCTGCATGCGCCGCCCGCTTGGTCTGGCCGCATGGCGGGTCGAAGCGAACGCGCGGGACGTCGGCGAGTCAACTGCACTGCAGAACGGTCCGACGCCCGGTCATTGCCGAATTTTCCCGGTTTGCCCGTCTGCGCCCAGTCGCCGCATCCGAATTTTTCGCGGATCCGGTCCGTCGCAGCCGGCGTCAGGCGCGACAAATTGCCGAATCGTCCCGGGTCCGGAACGATCGGGTTCTGGCCGGGGTGATGCCGCCGGGGGCCTGATTGTCAGGTGTGCTGTGTTGGACGGGGCGTCAGAGTGCGCCGACCGGTCCCGTACTCTCGAACTCGGCGACGTCGCCGACCAGATCCGTCACGGAGATGTTGAGCCGGCGGCCGTTGGAGAGCCTGAGCTGGGCATCCGGCTCGAGCCATATCGGCCGGAGGCCTGCTGAACTGCCGTAGAGGTTGCCGTACGCGACGATGCCGCCTTCGCGCCGCTCGACCACGAGCCGGTAGCGGACGCGGGCCGGTTCACAGCCCTCCGCCGATACGAGACCGCGCCCCGTCAGCGTCTTCAAGATCTCGTTGGATTCGAACATACGCGGGGCGCAAGGGCGGGACTAAGCGGCAATCCGATTGCCATTTAATCCCGGCCCTTCTGCGAGTCACGCCCGAGCGCGTCATTTGTCCCGTTGCAGGCTCGGCGCTGTCATCCGGCCCGCTCGACGCCGTCCGCCGCGGTGTCCCCCTGGGGCGGGCGCACCACGATGCGGCCGGCCTCGACGGAGAGCGCCAGACGTCCCTGCTTCAGAGCCAGGGCCTTGTCCCCGAACAGGGTCCGGCGCCAGCCCTGGAGGGCCGGAACCTCGGCGGTATCGTCATCGGCGATCGCCTCCAGGTCGTCGACCGTCGCGATGATCTTGGGCGCGACGCCCTCCGTCTCGCAGACCGCTTTGAGCAGCACCTTCAGCAACTCGACGATGGCCCCGTTGCCCCCGCTCCGCCGCACCCGCTCGGGCATCCGGACGGCGCTGGTGTCGCGAGCGAGGCCGCGCTCCACGGCAGCGACGATGTCGGCCCCGGTCCGGGACCGCTCGAATCCCGCCGGGATCGTCCGCAGCCGCCCGAGCGCCTCGGCGTTCCGAGGCGCCGCGGATGCGATATCGATGACCGCTTCGTCCTTCAGGATCCGCCCGCGCGGAACGTTGCGCGCCTGCGCCTCGCTCTCGCGCCACGCGGCCACTTCCATCAGCACGGCGATTTCCCGCGGCTTGCGCATCCGCCCGGAGAGCCGCCGCCACGCCTGGGCGGGATCGGCACGGTACGTCTCGGGCGAGGTCAGCACCGCCATTTCCTCGTCGAGCCACGCGCCCCGATCGGTGCGCAGCAGCTCGGCCACGAGAACCTCGTAGATCCTCACGAGGTGGGTGACGTCCGACAGCGCGTAGCTCAACTGCGCCTCGGAGAGCGGTCGCCGCGACCAGTCGGTGAACCGCGAAGACTTGTCGATCTTGGCCTTGGCGACGTCGTTGACGAGCTGCTCGTACGAGACGGAATCGCCGTAGCCGCAGACCATGGCGGCGACCTGCGTATCGAAGAACGGATGCGGCAGGATCCCGCCGATCAGCCAGATGATCTCCAGATCCTGCCGGGCGGAATGGAACACCTTGACCGTACGCTCGTCGGCCATGAGCGCGATGAAGGGTTCGAGGTCGATTCCCGGCGCCAGCGGATCGACCAGGACGCCTGTGCCGTCCGGGGCCGCCATCTGGATCAGGCAGAGTTTCGGATAGTACGTCGTCTCGCGCATGAACTCCGTGTCGACGGTCACGAAGGGTTGCTCGGCGAGACGTGTGCAGATCTGGCGCAGCGCGTCAGTGGTGGTGATCAGGTCCATGCATCGGCTATACGCAACCGCAGCCGACATGGGGAGACGCACCCGCTCGGGTCCCCATCTTTCGCGCGCGTTCCGTTACCGCCGCGCGACGTTCGTCACGCCGGAGACCCCACAGCCGCCTTTCGGCGCAGCCGCGTCTGCCGGCGGATCCGCAGGGCGTCGGCCCGTCGCTGCGCCTCCGCGCGCCCGAGCAGACGGTCGAGGATCCCGGTCTCGATACGCTCACCGGTCGCCCCATCGACGAGCCGGCGGATCCGGTCGACCCGGAACCCGCGATAGCCGCCGCGTCGCGCGTCGATGCCGCCGAGCAGTGTCCGGCCCGGACCGAGCCTGAGCTCGCGCGCGTCGAGGGAGCGGTTGCTCCAGGCGCCGGCCGCGTCCTCGTAGACGAGGCTGAAATGGCCTGCGAGGGGCAGGGTCCGCCACCCGACAGGAGCGCTTCCAGGCGCGGGCCTCGCGGGTCGCTCCGGCGCGAAAAAAACGTTGTCTTTCATGAACATCATATGGGGATTCGAGGGTCCGCCCGGTAGGCCGCACGGCGATTGCGGCGCGGCTTTCGGAGCGGTCCTGCTTGCCGCGCGCTTGACTTGGGGGGCCTTGCGTGAATGGTGCCGGCCTTCCCTCAGAAGAAGCCCATCATGCACCGTTACCGTTCCCACACCTGCGGGGCGCTCCGCCCGTCCGACGTCGGGCAGAGTGTCCGCCTCTCCGGCTGGTGCCACCGCATCCGCGACCACGGGGGCGTGCTGTTCGTGGATCTGCGGGACCATTACGGCCTGACGCAGTGCGTGATCGATTCCGATTCCCCGGCCTTCAAGGCCGCCGAGGCGGTGCGCTCGGAATGGGTCGTGCGGATCGACGGCCGCGTCCGCACGCGCCCGGCCGGCACCGAGAATGCCGAGCTGCCGACCGGCGCGGTCGAGGTCTACATCGACGACCTCGAGGTGCTCGGCCCGGCGGGCGAGCTGCCCCTGCCGGTCTTCGGAGACCTCGAATACCCCGAGGAGACGCGGCTGCGGTACCGCTTCCTCGACCTGCGTCGGGAGAAGCTCCACGCCAACATCATGAAGCGTGGCGCGATCATCGATTCGCTCCGCCGCCGGATGCGCGACGGCGGCTTCTTCGAGTTCCAGACCCCGATCCTGACCGCCTCCTCGCCCGAGGGCGCCCGCGACTACCTCGTGCCGTCGCGGGTCCATCCCGGCAAGTTCTACGCCCTCCCGCAGGCGCCGCAGCAGTTCAAGCAGCTGACGATGATCGCGGGCTTCGACCGCTATTTCCAGATCGCGCCCTGCTTCCGCGACGAGGACGCCCGCGCCGACCGCTCGCCGGGCGAGTTCTACCAGCTCGACATCGAGATGAGCTTCGTCACCCAGGAGGACGTGTTCCAGGCGGTGGAGCCGGTCCTGCGCGGGGTGTTCGAGGAGTTCGCCGACGGCAAGCGCGTCACGAAGGAATTCCCGCGCATCACCTACGCGGATTCGATGCTGAAATACGGTGTCGACAAGCCGGACCTGCGCAACCCGCTGATCATCGCCGACGTCACCGACCTGTTCGCCCGCGATGACGTGGCGTTCAAGGCGTTCAAGGGCGTGATCGCCTCCGGCGGCGCGGTCCGGGCGATTCCGGCGACTGGCGCGGCGGCGCAGTCGCGCTCGTTCTTCGACAGGCTCAACGACTGGGCCCGCTCCGAGGGCGCGCCGGGCCTCGGCTACGTCGTGTTCGAGGAGGAGAACGGCCAGCTCTCCGGCAAGGGGCCGATCGCCAAGTTCATCCCGGCCGAGGTTCAGGCGCTGATCGCCGAGCGGGCGGGCGCGAAGGCCGGCGACGCGGTGTTCTTCTCCGCCGGTCCCGAGGCCAAGGCCGCCGGCCTTGCCGGCAAGGCGCGCATCCGCATCGGCGACGAGCTGGGCCTCTGCGACAAGGACCAGTACGCGTTCTGCTGGATCACCGACTTCCCGATGTACGAGTGGAGCGAGGAGGAGAAGCGGATCGACTTCTCCCACAACCCGTTCTCGATGCCGAACATCGACCGCGAGGAGTTCCTGGCGCTCGACCTCGACGCCCTCGCCAGCGAGGATGAGAACGGCGCGAACACCAAGCGGATCCTCGGGATCAAGGCCTTCCAGTACGACATCGTCTGCAACGGCGTGGAGCTGTCCTCGGGCGCGATCCGCAACCATCGCCCGGACGTGATGGAGAAGGCCTTCGCCATCGCCGGCTACGGCCACGAGGTGCTGGAGCAGAAGTTCGGCGGCATGCTGAATGCGCTCCGCATGGGCGCCCCGCCGCACGGCGGCATCGCGCCGGGTGTGGACCGCATCGTCATGCTCCTGTGCAACGAGCCGAACATCCGTGAGGTGGTGCTGTTCCCGATGAACCAGCGCGCCGAGGACCTGATGATGGGTGCGCCCTCCGAGGCGACCCCGAAGCAGCTGCGCGAGCTGCACATCCGCCTCAACCTGCCCGAGAAGAAGGCCTGAGGTCCGCTTAGACCGGCCGCGGACCGGCCGCGCGGTGCCGAGCCTCGTCGCGATCGTCGTCGCCCACGACAGCGCCGCGGTGCTGCCCGGCTGCCTCGCCGCGCTCGCCGGTCAGCACGTCCCGGCGATCGTGGTCGACAATGCCAGCCGCGACGCCTCCGCGGCGGTCGCGGAAGCCGCCGGCGCGCAGGTGATCCGCAACGCCCGCAACGAGGGTTACGGCCGCGCCAACAACAGGGGCGTCCGGGCCGCCGAGACGGCGGAGCACATCCTGATCGTCAACCCGGACGTGGTCCTGCGTCCGGGGGCGGTGGATGCCCTGCTGGAGGCCGCCCGGATGTGGCCCGATGCAGGCCTTCTGGCCCCGCGCCTCGTCGAATCCGATGGGCGCTTCTTCTTCCAGGCACGCTCGCTGCTGGCGCCCTATCTCGCCAATCCCGGCGGCCGGCCTGCGCTGCCCCAGGGCGATGCCTGCGCACCGTTCCTCTCCGGGGCCTGCCTGATGATGCCGCGCGCCCTGTTCCTCGATCTCGGCGGCTTCGACGAGAACATCTTCCTGTTCTACGAGGACGATGATCTCTGCCGGCGCGTCGCCGATCGCGGCCGAGCGCTGATCCACGTCCACGGTGCCGAAGCGCTGCACGGTCGCGGCCGGTCCTCGGCGCCGGAGCCGAGCCGCGTGTTCCGATCGCGCTGGCATCAGGCCTGGTCGCGCGCCTATGTCAGCCGCAAGTACGGCCTTCCCGACCCGAGCCGCGCCACCCTGATGACCAACGTCCCGAAGGCGCTGCTGTCGGCGCTGGTTCTGCGCCGGTCGGGCTTGGAGCGCTATGGCGGCTCGGCCGCGGGCGCCCTCGCCTTCCTGCGCGGCCGCGACGCCCTGGCCCAAGAGGGCCTGACCGAATGAGCGCCTCGACGATCGCGGCCGCACTCGAAGCCCAGCGCAACGGCTTCACCGGCCTGCGGCTGATGCTGGCCCTGGCGGTCGTCGTGTCCCACGCGTTCAGCGTCGCGACCGGCGCGGCCGGCGACGAGCCTCTCGCCCGTCTGACCGGCTACACGCTCGGGGAGCACGCGGTGAACGGCTTCTTCGCCGTGTCGGGTTTCCTCGTCACCATGAGCTGCGACCGCCGCGGCATCCGCGACTACGCCATCGCCCGGACGCTGCGGATCCTGCCGGGACTCGTGGCGGCGACGCTGGTCGTATCGCTGGGGCTCGGCGCGGCCATGACCCGCCTGCCCGTCTCCGCGTATCTGGGCGACCCCGGCCTGTGGTCGTTCATCCGTGGGACGCTGACGACCTTCAAGAGCAACGCCGCCCTCCCCGGCGTCTTCGAGAGCAACCCGTACCGGGCGCCCCTCGGAACGGTCTGGACGCTGAAATACGAGGTGCTGTGCTATCTCGGCGTTCTCGTCGCCGCCCTGTGCGGTCTGCTCCGGCGGCGCTGGTCGGCCCTGATCATTGTCGTGGGCCTGGCGCTGGCGCTGGTCGTCATGGGCGCCCTGCGGGGCCTCGACCTGCCCAAGGGCACCGAGACGGCACTGCGCCTGCCGATGATCTTCGCGGCCGGGGCCGGGCTCTATCTGTGGCGCGCCCGCCTGCGGGTCTCGGCCGCCGCCCTCGCCTGCCTGGCCTTCGGCGCGTTCGTCCTCGCGCGGACACCGGCCTATCCGGCCCTGCTGTTCCTGGCCGAGGCTTACGGCGTGGTCTGGCTCGCCCTCGGCCCGTTGGCGCGTGGACCGTTCGATCCGCCGGCCGACCTGTCCTACGGGATCTATCTCTACGGCTGGCCGATCCAGCAGAGCCTGCATGCCCTGTGGCCGGACGTCTCGGGAGCCGCATTGCTGGCCCCCGCCCTCGCCCTGACCGTACCGGTCGCCGCCGTGTCCTGGTACGGAATCGAGCGGCCGGCCCTGGCGCTCAAGGTGCGGGCGCTGGGGCGGCGTCGCCTCGGCACGATCGAGCCCGCCGGATCGTGAGCGCCGACGGGCCGCTCTCGCCGCTGAAGGCGCTGGCCCTCGCGGCGCGGATGCTGGAGGCCAACGGCTTCACGGTCGTCGCCCGGAACGAACGCGGCGACAGCCTGTATCTGAAGCGGCCCGATGGCCCGTGGCACCTGCGCGTGTCGAACCACCCGCGCACCGCCAAGCAACGGTCCCGCCGCACCGATATTCTCGCAAGCCTCATCATCGACGGACCGCGCTCCCCGGAGCGACTTCGGATTCTCGTCGCAGAGGCCGTGCGCAACTTCCAGGGCGCTCTTGCCAGGAAGGGCGATCAGGCCTCCGCGAACGGGTCTCGGAAATAAGGCTCCACCGTACCCTTCAGCTTCACGGTCATCGGGTTGCCGGCCCGGTCGAGGGTCTTGCCGGCCGAGAGCCGGACCCAGCCCTCGCTCACGCAATATTCCTCGACGTTGGTCTTCTCGACCCCTTTGAATCGGACACCGACTCCGCGCTCCAGCGCCTTCTCGTCGTAGAACGGGCTGTTGGGGTTGGCGGCGAGGCGGTCGGGAGGCGTGTCGGTCATCGTCCAGGTCTCGGGTCGTCGTCGATTTGGGCCCCGCCGGTACGGGAATCCGCGCTGACGCGCAACGCCGCGAGCAGATCCGCGATCCGGCCGCTCTGCAGCAGCGGCACCAGCCGGGTGACCGTGTCGTGCGGCCGATCCCACCACGCCGCCGCCACGAGCGCCGCCACCGTGGCCGCGTCGAACCGGTGCCGCACCACCCGGGCCGGGTTGCCCGCCACGATGGCGTAGGGCGGGACGTCGCGCGTCACGACGGCCCTTGCCGCCACCACGGCCCCGTGCCCGACCGTGACGCCGGACAGGATCATGCAGCCGGACCCGAGCCAGACATCGTGCCCGATCACCACGTCGCCCCGGGAGGCATGGTAATCCTCGGGCGCCCGGGCATCCGGGAACAGCCCGCGCATGGCGGCAAATGGATAGGTCGACGCCCAGTCGAGCCGGTGGTCGCCGCCGAGAAGGATCTCGACCTTGTCGGCGATGGAACAATACCGGCCGATCGTCAGCCGCCGCCCGCTCTCCGGGAAGCGGACTTTTGGACGCCCATACGAATAGGCGCCTATGGAGAAGCCGTAGGTCCTCGCCAGTTTGGCGAGGTGGAGCCGCGTCTCGTTGTGCGGGTTGCGCCCCCTGCGCAGCCGGTGCAACAGACCGGTCAAGACGCGAGCCCGTGCGAGGCGCGACCGCGTCGTCCTCGGTGAAAAAGGTGAGCGGGAGCGTGGGCGATGGCCGATAACATGTCCGAGGACCTCAAGGCCGGGGCGCTCGTCTACCACCGCCTGCCCAAGCCCGGGAAGCTGGAGATCCAGGCAACCAAGCCGCTGGGCAACCAGCGCGACCTCGCCCTGGCCTATTCCCCGGGCGTCGCCGCCGCCTGCATGGCGATTCACGACGATCCCCAGGAGGCCGCGACCCTCACGATCCGCCAGAACCTCGTGGCGGTGCTCTCCAACGGCACGGCCGTGCTGGGCCTGGGCGATATCGGTCCGCTCGCCTCGAAGCCCGTGATGGAGGGCAAGGCCGTCCTGTTCAAGAAATTCGCCGGCATCGACGTCTTCGACATCGAGGTCGACCAGAAGGACGTGTCCAAGCTCGTCGATGTGGTCTGTGCCCTTGAGCCGACCTTCGGCGGCATCAACCTCGAGGACATCAAGGCTCCCGAGTGCTTCGAGGTCGAGGAGCAGTGCCGGGCCCGGATGAACATCCCGGTCTTCCACGACGACCAGCACGGCACGGCGATCATCGTGGCGGCCGCCGTCCTCAACGGCCTGGAACTCGCCGGCAAGAACCTGTCGGACGTCCGGATCGTCACCTCCGGCGCGGGCGCGGCGGCCCTGGCCTGCCTGAACCTGCTCGTCTCGCTCGGCGCGACCCGCGAGAACATCACGGTCACCGACATTAAGGGCGTGGTCTACAAGGGACGCCCGGAGCTGATGGACCGCTGGAAGGACATCTACGCCCAGGAGACCGACAAGCGGACGCTCGCCGAGGTGATCCCGGGTGCCGACGTGTTCATCGGCCTCTCGGCCGGGGGCGTGCTGAAGCCCGAATACCTGAAGGAGATGGCCGAGAAGCCGCTGATCATGGCGCTCGCCAATCCCTATCCGGAAATCATGCCGGATCTGGCCGAGAAAGAGCGGCCGGACGCGATGATCTGCACCGGCCGGTCGGATTTCCCGAACCAGGTCAACAACGTCCTCTGCTTCCCCTACATCTTCCGCGGCGCGCTGGATGTCGGCGCCCACAAGATCAACGAGGAGATGAAGAAGGCCGCCGTGAAGGCGATCGCGGGTCTGGCCCACGAGACCACCTCCGATGTGGTCGCCCGCGCCTATGGCGGCGAGGCCCGGCCGTTCGGGCCGAAATCCCTGATCCCCAGCCCCTTCGACCCGCGGCTGATCCTGCGCATCGCCCCGGCGGTCGCCAAGGCGGCCATGGATTCGGGCGTGGCCGGCCGGCCGCTCGCGGATTTCGATGCCTATGTCGACAGCCTCGACCGGTTCGTGCACCGGTCGGGCCTGATCATGAAGCCGCTCTTCTCGAAGGCGAAGGTCGAGCCCAAGCGCGTGATCTACGCCGAGGGCGAGGACGAGCGGGTGCTCCGCGCCGTCCAGGCGATCGTCGAGGACAAGGTCGCGCGGCCGATCCTGGTCGGCCGTCCGCGGGTGGTCGAGACCCGGCTGAAGCGCTTCGGCCTGTCGATCGAGCACGGCCGCGACTTCGAGCTGATCGATCCCGAGGACGATCCCCGCTACCGCGCCTACGTGCAGACCTATCTCGAGGTCGCGGGCCGGCGCGGCATCACGCCGGACGCGGCCCGCACGCTGGTGCGCACCAACAACACCGTGATCGGCGCCATCGCGGTGCGCCGGGGCGAGGCCGACGCACTGATCTGCGGCCTGGAGGGCCGGTTCGAGACCCGGCTGCGCATCATCCGCGATGTGATCGGGCTCGCGCCGGGCGTGGAGCAATGCGCGGCGATGAGCCTCGTGGTGACCCATAACGGCGCCTACTTCCTGGCCGACACCCATGTCCGCCAGAATCCCACCGCCGAGGAGATCGCCGACGTGGCGCAGGCCTGCGCCAGCCATGTCAGCCGCTTCGGGATGACCCCGAAGATCGCGCTCCTGAGCCATTCCGATTTCGGCCAGTCGGATTCTCCCTCCGCGATGAAGATGCGCGACGCCCTCGCGCTCCTGCAGCGGCGCGACCCGGAGCTTCAGGTCGACGGCGAGATGCAGGCGGATTCGGCGCTGAGCGAGATGGTCCGGGAGCGCGTGCTTCCAGGGTCGCGGCTGAAGGGCGCGGCCAATGTGCTGATCTTCCCGAATCTCGACGCGGCCAACATCGCGTTCCAATTCGCCAAGGTGCTGGCGGATGCCCTGCCGGTCGGCCCCCTGCTGATCGGGCCGGCCAAGCCCGCCCACATCCTGACGCCCTCGGTGACCGCGCGCGGCATCGTCAACGTCACGGCTGCGGCCGTCGTCGAGGCTCAGGCGGACGAGGCCGTTTCGGCCAGGGTCGAAGAGAGCGGCGTCGGCATGATCTCCGAATGAGGAACGCCGGTCGACGGCCGCGAGCGTGGCCGTCGATTTGCTTATTGCTCCCGCGGTTACGAAACCATCGGGAGAAGACGCTATGTGCGCGGGCGACGATCCAACCTGCCACGCCTTCGAGGAGCATCGCCGCCGGTTCCGGCGGGATCTGGAACCGGAACGGCGCGCGTTCCTGAAGAGCAGCTTCGCGGCGACCGGCGCCGCCGCGGCCTTCGCGGCCGGCGGCCCCTCGCTGGTGAGCCCGGCCCTGGCACAGGCGAGTGGGGCCAAGATCGCCGCCACCGCGCATTATCACCTGCCGGCGAATGCCGAGACCGTCCATTGGGGCTTCTTCAGCCGCAGCCTCAAGCCGAAGGTCGAGATCGGCTCAGGGGACTTCGTCACCATCGAGACGCTCACCCATCAGGCGAGCGACGATGCCGAGCGGATGATCCAGGGCGATCCGGGCGCCGAGAGCGTCTATCTCTGGACCAAGGATAAGATGGGCGTCTCGCCCCGTGGTGCCGGCGCCCTCGACGCGAAGATCGGCCCCGGCGGCGGTCAGGGCGTTCATATCTGCACCGGCCCGGTGGCGATGCGCGGCGCCGAGCCCGGCGACGTGTTGGAAGTGCGGATCCTCGACGTGGCGCCCCGCCCCTGCGCCAATCCCAAATACAAGGGTCTCGCCTTCGGCAGCAACGCGGCAGCCTGGTGGGGCTATCATTACAACGACCTGATCACCGGCGATAAACCGCGCGAGGTCGTCACGATCTACGAGGTCGACGCCACCGGCGAGCGCGACTGGGCCCGGGCGGTCTACAGCTTCCGCTGGCCCGGGGTCACCGATCCGTTCGGCGTCTCCCACCCGACCATCGACTACCCCGGCCTGCCGGTCGATCATTCCAAGACGCAGAAGACCTACGAGGTTCTCAAGGGCATCCGGGTACCGATCCGTCCGCACTTCGGCACCATGGGCGTCGCGCCGGCCGAGGCCGACCGGGTCAACACGATCCCGCCGAGCTATACCGGCGGCAACATCGACAATTGGCGGATCGGCAAGGGCGCGACGCTGTACTTTCCTGTGGCGGTGCCGGGCGCCCTGTTCTCAGTGGGGGACCCCCATGCCAGCCAGGGCGATTCCGAATTGTGCGGCACCGCGATCGAGTGCTCGCTCACCGGCACCTTTCAGTTCATCCTGCACAAGAAGGCCGACCTGCCCGGAACGCCGCTCGAAGCGCTCGATTTCCCGATGATCGAAACCCGGGAAGACTGGGTGCTGTCGGGCTTCAGCTACCCGAACTACCTGCGCGATCTCGGCCCGGACGCACAGACTGCGATCTTTCAGAAATCCTCCATCGACCTCGCCATGCGCGACGCCTTCCGGAAGATGCGCCAGTTCCTGATGCACGCGAAGGGGCTCACCGAGGACGAGGCCATCTCGCTGATGTCGGTGGCGGTCGATTTCGGGATCACGCAGGTCGTGGACGGCAATTGGGGCGTCCACGCCGTGGTCAAGAAGGCGATCTTCTCCGATCGGGTCGCCTGAGATGCGGCGACGCCCCGATCACGGACGGCGTCGCGCTTCTCCAGGTCATCTCCGGGCGATCATGCGCGCGGAGAGGCCGATGTCGATCGAGCCTGCGCAGGGAAACCGGCTCATGCGGCCTTCGCGGTTCCGGCCATGGTCATCAGACCGGTGATGACCCGATAAGTCTCGGACCATGCCTGTCGGATCTCCGGCGTGAAGTCCGAGCCCAGACCCTGTTCCAGGGTCCACAGCAGCGCGGCGCCGACGGGCTCGTAATGAGCCTGCAGGGCGCCGTAGCCGACGTGCCGATCCCCGAGGTCGCGCACCGTCGCGACCAAAGCTTCCGGCTTATCCAGGTTCGCCACCGTCAGGGCCAGCATGGCCATCAGCTTCCGCTTCTGCGCGCTCATATCGTTCGGGAAGAGCGAGCGGACCTGGGGGGCGGTCTCGAAGAGGCGCCCGTAGAACAAGTCCGAGGCGGTGTCGCCCAGCGATTGCACCTTCGCGAAGCTGTCCTGCACCAGCCTGACCTGCGCGGCCGAAACGGCGTAGGACACGCGGACGCTGGCCAGGAATCGTCCGACCTCGGCGGTCAGGTGCTCGGACTGATTCGACAGGACGGAGGCCGCATCGAGAACCTGACTCGCGGCCTGTCCGGTGCTCTCCGCCGCCTGAGCGACGCCGGTGATATTGCTGGTGACCTCCCCGGTTCCGACGGCGGCTTGCCCGACGTTGCGCACGATCTCCTGGGTCGCCGCGCCCTGCTCTTCCACGGCCGCCGCGATCGAGGTCGCCACGCCGTTGATCTCTTGGATCCGGGCGGTAATCGCCCCGATGGCTTCGACCGCCTGACCGGTGGACGCCTGGACCGCCGCGATCTGGCCGGAGATTTCCGCCGTGGCCTTGGCCGTCTGCTCAGCCAGTGCCTTGACCTCGGAGGCCACGACCGCGAAGCCCCGACCGGCGGTGCCGGCGCGGGCGGCCTCGATCGTGGCGTTGAGGGCCAGCAGATTGGTCTGCTCGGCGATCGATGAGATGAGCCCCACGACGTCGCCGATTTTGTCCACGGCGCTGCTCAACTCTCGCACGCGCGCCGCGGTCCGATCGGCCTCGGCCGCAGCCACCTGCGCGAGCTCCGCCGAACCATCGGCCTGACGCCCGATCTCCTGCACGGATGCACCCAGTTCCTCGGCGGCGACCGCGACGGTGTTGACGTTCTTGGACGCCCGCTCGGCGGCGGCCGCGACCGTTGCCGATTGTCCGGCCGTCTGCGTGGCGGTCGCGGTCATCGTCTGCGCCGTCACCTGCAGTGCGGAGGCTGACGTCCCGACCTGGCCGATCATGCCGCCGACCGCCTGCTCGAAGCGCTGGGCCATCTGGCGCAGGCTCTCCCGCCGCTGGTCATCGGCATCCAGGCGCGCCCGCTCGGCCTCGACCTCCAATTCGCGGGTGCGGGTCAGGTTGTCCCGGAACGCTTGCACGGCCGCCATGATCGGGGCGAACTCGTTCCGATACGCAGCCACGGGAAGATCGACCGTCGTTTCGCCGGCAGTCAGCGACCGCATCGCGCCGGCGACGATCCGGAGTGGCCGCAGCACGCCGCCGACCAGGGCAATGAGTCCCAGGACGACGAGCAGCGCGGCCGCCAGGAGGGCCGCAGCATTGCGCAGAACACCGTGGCGCGCCAAGTCCGAAAGGGTCTCGGCGCGGGCGACCATCTCGTCCAGGGCCGAATCGGCGAGATTGACGATGGTCATCTGCTCGGTGGTGTTCCGTCGCCGCACTTGCTGGAACGTGTAGGGCGCGGGCCGCTGCTGGCTCAGGGCATCGAAGATCGTTTTGGCCCCGGCGGCGGCCTCCCCCTCGAAATTGTTGTGCTTGGCCTTCTCGAACGCCGCGCGCGCGGTCTCCGACAGGTCGGCGGCAGCCTCGCTCGTGTTCAGCCAGGCCGTCCGGACCTGAGCCCGCTCCTCGGCCGCGGCCACCGTCTCGGGAAGCGACCAGGAGGTTCCGGCGGCCAACGATGTCTGGACCCGCAGGGCGACGTTCCCGATCGCGACGCGAGTCGTCCAGGCGGACCGCTTGAGGACGAGATAGCGCTGCAGAATCGCGTCGGATCGCGGGATCGCCGCATCCACGGCGTCCGTGGTCGCCGTCAGCGCGTCGAGAAGTTCCTGAAAGGCGGTGAGGACCATTGGCAGCAGCGTGGGGTCTCGCTGCGCCTTCGGGACACGCAGGGCGGCATCCACGCGGGGACGGAGCGCGTTCACGGCCTCCTGAGCCGCATGGAGACGGTTGAGCGTTGCAGTCACGGCGGGCACGTTCTGGTCCCGCAGCAGGTCCAGGACGACCTTGAGGTTTGTGATCATCGCCTCGCGGTTCGTGGCGATGGCGGCGAGGCTGTCACTGTCGGCGACGTCCTCACCGCCGAGGGTAAGAGAGGAGCCCCGTTCGAGCCGTACTGGAAGAATCGTCTTGAGCAGGTGCCGGCTCGCGCGGGACAGACTGACGGCTTCCCGGGCCTGCTGCGCCGTCAGGTGTGCAGAGACCAGATTATCTCCCGAATAGCCCAGAAGCATAACGGCCATTACAATTATGATCGTGAGCATTATTGCTCTAATTGAAAATATGCCGAGCAAATTCATGCTGATTTATTCCAAGATCGTTCTGGAAGAAATTTATTCCAGCCTCTTAGCGGAAGAATCTGCCGATTGCACGCGCTAAAAATGAATCATTCTTGGTTTGACGAGGTCGTGTCGATAATTACGACTGTTGTTAAGCGGGCTTATGAGTAATTCTGGCCCATTCGAAATTGAAAACGAAAAAATGAAATCTCAAGAGATGCGATATCTAGCGAAATGCTTCGCTGTGTCGTGCTCGTTCTAAGGGGGAATGCCCATCGCGTCCGAGAACCGGCGTGCGCCGGTCTGCCTGTCTTCGGAACTGCTGCCTGCGAGGCCTGGGTCGCGGTGAGGCGTATCGCGCGTTCGCGACGAGGGCGCGCAGGAACGCGACGCGCCGCATTCCCGAAGGCGAAGAATCCGCCACGTGGCTCACCCGACCTGCGGCGGCGGACTCGTACGTGCGCTGTCGCTCCGTCCGGTCCCGGCCTGGATCAGATCAGAAGGATCCGCCCGTAATCTCGACGCGCCCGTCGAGGCCGATGATGCGTCCGAGACCGCGAACGCGGTTCAACAGGCGGTCGCCGCTCAAGGCCTCCCAGGCATGGGGCAGCCGCAGCACCACGCGGCCGTCTTCGACGGCCAGCGGGGCCCGCCCGAGGGCGCCATCCATGCCGGCGGAGATCGGGAAGGCGACGCGGAGCAACGCGCCCAGCAGACGGGCCCGCTCGAACAGGCGCGGACCGGCCACACTCCGGAGCATCGGGTTCGCCTTTTCCGGGGCGAGCCCGGTATGCCGCAGCGATACCGCCAGGGCGAGATAGGCCCGCCCCGGATGGTCGACACCGACGAACGCTGCGTTCTGGATCACCGCGATGCTCTGCTCGTCGCGATAATCGGGATGTGCCCGCCAGCCGACATCCGACAGCAGGCAGCCCGCATGGCGCAGACGGCGCTCGTCGGCGGTCTCGTGACCGTCGAGGGTCGCGACGAACTGGTCCGTCCAGGCGATCAACTCTTCCCCGTGGCGGGGCGAGCGCGCCCGGAGAACATTGAACTCCGACGCCGAGGCCAGAAGCGGGTCGAGCAGCCGGGTGTCGCGGTCGAGCTGCTCGAACAGCAGGCCCTCGCGGACCCCCGATGCCGAGATCGCCACCTCCCGCGGGCGTCCGACCCGGATGATCTCCTCCAACACGACGGCGCCGTAGGCGAGCAGCGGGCGCCGTGCTTCCGAGATCGCGTCGACGTCCTGCAGCAGCGCCACATCCGTCTGCTCGACGACCTGCAGGAAACTCAGCTCGTCGCTCGGCTCTACCGCGTAGCCATGCATCACGTGGACGGGATAGCCGCGGGCCGCCTGGTGAAGCCGCGCGATCGCCCGCCACGTGCCGCCGACCGCGTAGAAGGTCCGCCCGCGCAGGGTCTCGAGCTGCGGCGCGGCCTTGCGCATATACTCGCGGACGATCTTGGATGCTTTCTTGAGCGAGCCGCCGGACAGATCCTGGAGGGCAAGGCCGCCGAGGGGCATGGTCACCCCTTGACCGACCACGGTCCCGCGAACGTCCACGAGTTCGAGGGAGCCGCCGCCCATGTCGCCCACGACCCCGTTCGGCGCGTGGAAGCCCGAGACGACGCCGAGCGCCGACAATTCTGCCTCGCGCCGTCCGGAGAGCAGCTGGATCTCCTGGCCGCAGGCCGCCTCCGCGGCGCGCAGGAAATCCGGACCGTTCTCGGCGTCCCGGGCCGCCGCCGTGGCGAGCACGAACACTTGGCCCACGCGCATCGTCTCGCACAGCACCCGAAACCGCGCGAGGGCGGCGAGCGCCCGGGTCACCGCCTCCTCGTTCAGCCGACCGGTCGTCAGGACGTTGCGGCCCAGACCGCACAGCACTTTCTCGTTGTAGAGCGGCGTCGGTGCCCGCGTCAGGCCGTCATAGGCGACGAGCCGCACCGAATTGGAGCCGATATCGATGATTGCCACCGGCTGATGCGCGGCGCTGCCGATCGTCTCCGCATCATGCGCGAGGGTGAGGTTGGCACGAGGGCTGCCCAAGCGTCCGAGTCCTTCATGAGCCCGGTGCGCCTGCCGGCGCGCCGTGCGGGAGGTTTAGCCCAGTGTCGCTGCGCGGCGAAACTCAGCTGCGCTGCGCGCGCCGGCTCAGGGCGCGCGGGCTCGACTTCTTCGAGGCCTTCCCGCGTCCCGAGAGGCTGGGGTTGGTCATGAAGTACTTGTGGGCATTGAACGGCTCCTCGCCATCGGCCGGCTGGATCCGCTCGCAGCCGCCCGAAGCCAGCAGGCGCCAGCTCTGACGGTTGTCGAGCAGGTTGGCCAGCATGATCTGATCGAGCACCTGCTGATGCACCGTCGGATTGGTGATCGGCAGCAGCGCCTCCACGCGGCGGTCGAGGTTCCGGCTCATCAGGTCGGCGGAGGAGATGTAGACCGTGGCCTTCGGGTGCGGCAGCCCGACGCCGTTGCCGAAGGCGTAGATGCGCCCGTGCTCCAGAAAGCGCCCGACGATCGACTTCACCCGGATCGTCTCCGACAGGCCCGGGATGCCGGGCCGCAGGCAGCAGATGCCGCGGACCACGCAGTCGATCTGAACCCCGGCTTCCGAGGCGTCGTAGAGCGCGTCGATGATCTGGCTGTCGACCAGCGAGTTGCACTTGATCCAGATCGCCGCCGGGCGACCCGCCTTCGCATGGGCGACCTCCGCGTCGATGTGCTCGAGGAGGCGATTCTTCAGCGTCAATGGCGAGACCGCCATCCGCTCCAGCTCCGCGGGCTCGGCGTAGCCGGTGATGAAGTTGAAGATGCGCGACACGTCCCGCGCGATGGCGGGGTCCGCCGTGAAGAAGGACAGGTCCGTGTAGACCCGTGCGGTGATCGGGTGGTAGTTGCCGGTGCCCACGTGGCAGTAGGTGACCAGCTTGTCGCCCTCCCGACGGACCACCAGCGACAGCTTGGCGTGGGTCTTCAGCTCCACGAAGCCGAAGACCACCTGCGCGCCGGCCTTCTCAAGGTTGCGCGCCCAGCGAATATTCGCTTCCTCGTCGAAGCGCGCCTTCAGTTCCACCAGCGCGGTGACGGACTTGCCCAGCTCCGCGGCTTCGGCGAGCGCCGCGACGATCGGCGAGTTGGACGAGGTCCGGTAGAGCGTCTGCTTGATCGCGACCACGTTCGGGTCACGGGCGGCCTGCGCGAGGAACTGCACCACCGAATCGAAGGATTCGTAGGGGTGGTGGACGATGAAATCCTTCTGTCGGATCGCCGCGAAGACATCGCCGCCGCTCTCGCGGATGCGCTCCGGGAATCGGGGATTGTAGGGCTTGAACTTCAGGTCCGGCCGGTCGATCCCGACCACCTGGGACAGCTCGTTCAGGGCGAGCATGCCCTCCACGATGAAGATCGCGTCCGCGGCGATCTCCAGCTCGTCGGCGACGAAGCTGCGCAGATCCTCCGACATGCCCGCCTCGACCTCGAGCCGGATCACGACGCCCCGGCGCCGCTGCTTCAGGGCCGTCTCGAAATGCAGGACGAGGTCCTCCGCCTCCTCCTCGATTTCCAGATCGGAGTCGCGGACGACGCGGAATGCGCCGCTGCCCTTGACGAGGTAGCCCGGGAAGAGCCGCCCGGTGAACATCCCGATCACCTGCTCGATCGTGATCAGCCGCGCCGCGGTCTCGCTGTCGCTCACCGGCAGGCGCACGAAGCGGTCGATCACGCCGGGCAGGCGGATGAGGGCGCGCAGCAGCCGGCCGTCTTTGGGACGCACCAGCATCAGCGCGATGGTGGTGCCGAGATTCGGGATGAACGGGAACGGGTGGGCCGGATCGATCGCGAGCGGCGTCAGGACCGGGAAGACGTGGTTGAGGAAATACTCCTCCAGCCACGCCGCCTGATCGGCCGAGAGGGCGGCGGGCTCGACGATGTCGATGTCGGCGGCGTGCAGCTCCGCGCGCAGTTCACGCCAGCGGGCCTGCTGGTCGGCGGCGAGGCGCGAGACCTCCACGCCGATCCGGGCCAGCTGCTCGGACGGCGACAGGCCGTCCTGCGACGGGACCGTGATCCCGGCCCGCACCTGATCGATCAGGCCGGCCACGCGGACCATGAAGAACTCGTCGAGGTTGTTGGCCGAGATCGACAGGAAGCGGAGGCGCTCCAGCAGCGGATGATTCGGGTTCGACGCCTCCTCCAGAACGCGCCGGTTGAACTGCAGCCAGGACAGCTCGCGGTTCACGAAGCGCTCCGGCGAGTGGCGGAGGGACCGACCGGCCTCCAGCACCGGCTCGCGGGCCGCGCCGGCAACGGGCTCCGCCGGAGCCGCGGCTGCCGGCCACTCGTCACTGGCGTCGGCGGCGGCTGCCGGAGCGGCCCCGGCGGCGATCGAGTCGGTCTGCGTGCGCCGGGTCGCGGGCGCGCGCCGCGTCGTCGGATTGGCCGCCGCGCGCCGACGGGGCTCGGCTGCCTCGTCGGCGGCGTCGCGGTCCACGGGCTTCTGCGTCGATTCCATCCCCGATCCCTGTCTCTACGCGTCGCTCCTCGCGGCGGCGGAGCGTGTATCACCCTAGACCGGCGGCCTTCACGACAGTTTCGTGACGGCCGCCGCATTCCGCGTTCAGCCGGCCGGATCGGGCTCGTCGTCCAGTCCCATGCGCCGCAGGACGGCCAGCGCGAGCGGCCGGCTGATCCGGCGTCCGCGCCCGAGGGCGTCGCGGTCGAGCTCGGCGACGACGTCCCGGGCGCGGCCCAGCGACCGGTCGATGCGCAGGGCCAGCGAATCGATTACCCCGAGATCGACCACCAGCTGACGGTCCACGAACAGCTTGACCAGGACCGCCCGCAGCAGGGCGTCGTCCGGCGCCTCGATGGCGATGCGCGGCGCCAGCCGGAGCCGCGAGCGCAGGTCCGGCGTGGCGAGGCCGAGGGCGTCGATCCCGGTGCCGCTCGTCAGCAGGATCGGGCAGGCGCGCTCCCGCGCCCGGTTGAGCAGATGGAACAGCGCCGCCTCGTCGAGCCGTTCCGTCCGGTCGATGTCCTCGATGACCAGAGCGCCGTTCGAGATGAGGTGCTGAATCGCGTCGGTGCCCAGCTCGGCGGCCGGGAGGGTCCAGGCATGGGCGCGCTCTGCCCAGATCGCCGCGAGATGGCTCTTGCCGCTGCCCGAGGGACCGGTGAGGACCAGGACACTGTCCGGCCAGTCCGGCCAAGCCTCGATCAGCGCGTAGGCGGCATCGTTGGCCGGTCCCACGAGGAAATCCTCGCGCCCATAGCGTGGGTCGAGGGGCAGGTCGAAGGCCAATTGTCGGGGTGGTGCGTTCTCGCGCATGTGTCGCCCAGGATCACCCCCCGCCCGTGGAGGTCAAGGCCGCAGCGTCCTTGCCGTCGTGCTCGATCAAGATCGGCTGTCCGGCATGGTAGAGGCAGCTCTCCAGATAGCGGGCCAGGGCGAAGCGGACGAGCACGCCGATGGAGGCCGCGATCGGGACAGCGAGCAGCAGCCCGACGAAGCCGAACAGCGTGCCGAAGGCGAGCAGGGCGAACATCAGCCAGACCGGGTGAAGCCCGGTGGAATCGCCGACGAGCTTCGGCGAGATGACGTTGCCTTCGAGAAACTGCCCGACGAGGAACACGCCCACGGTCAGGCCGAGATACAGCCAGTCCCCGGATGGCCAGAACTGGACCAGGGCGACGCCGACGGAGAGCAGGAAGCCGGTGAGCGTGCCGACATAGGGAATGAAGGTGAGAAACCCCGCGATCAGGCCGATCAGCACGCCGAAGTTGAGGCCGACCAGCCAGAGGCCGATCGCGTAGAAGCTGCCCAGGATGAGGCAGACCAGGGTCTGGCCGCGCACATAGCCGGTGACGGCGCCGTCGATCTGGCGCGCGAGGTCACGCACCGTCGCGCGGTGCCGGGGCGGCACCCAGCCGTCGATGGCCGCGACCATCCGGTCCCAATCCACCAGGATGTAGAACGCGACGACCGGCGTCACCACGAGAAGCGAGGCGATCGAGATCAGGGCCTGGCTGCCCGACCAGAGGGATTTCAGAAAGGCCAGGAGCCACGTCCCCGCCTGGGTCGCCAGCGTTCCGACGGAGGATTGCAGCTCCGTGAGGACATTCGCGCCGCCGACGCGTTCCAGCAGTGACCCGGAGCGCTCCGCGATGATGGCCTGGAGCCGCGACACCATTCCGGGCAGCGCATTGACCAGGGCGACGACCTGATTGGCCGTGAGCGGGATCAGGATCAGCAGCGTCACCACGAGGACGACGACGAACAACGCCAGAATCAGCAGGCTCGCAGCCAGCCGGCCGAGGCCGAGGCGCTCCAACCGGTCGGCCAGGGGATCGAGGAGATAGGCCAGGGTGATGCCGGCCACGAAGGGCAGCATCACTTCCCGGAGGAGGTAGATGATCAATCCCAGAGCGACCACGGCGGCCAGCCCGATCACAGCCCGTGCGCGCACGTCGACGCTCCCCCAGACACCCCGCCCGCGGGCAGAGTGGGTATGCGGCGCGTGCCGATCAAGGCGCCGCCGCAGCCGACTCGCGTGGCGCGCGCGAAGCCGCTAGAGCGGGGCCAGATTGGAACGAGGTGGCGCGGGCATGACGGCCAAAGACGGCAACGAGCCGAAGACGGGGCTCACCTACGCGGCGGCGGGCGTCGACATCGATGCCGGCAACGCCATGGTCGAGACGATCAAGCCGCTGGTGCGCTCGACCCGGCGCCCGGGCGCCGACGCCGAGATCGGGGGCTTCGGCGGCCTGTTCGACCTGAAGGCTGCGGGCTTCCACGATCCGATCCTGGTGGCGGCCAATGACGGCGTCGGCACCAAGGTCAAGATCGCCATCGAGACCGGGCGCCACGACACGATCGGCATCGATCTCGTGGCGATGTGCGTGAACGACATCATCGTCCAGGGCGCCGAGCCGCTGTTCTTCCTCGACTACTACGCCACCGGCAAGCTGGTCCCGGGCGTCGGCGCCGAAATCGTGCGCGGCATCGCCGAAGGCTGCCGGCAGGCGGGCTGCGCGCTGATCGGCGGCGAGACCGCCGAGATGCCGGGCCTCTACGACGGATCCGACTACGACCTCGCGGGCTTCTCGGTGGGAGCCGCTGAGCGCGGCACGCTTCTGCCGCGTCCGGGGATCCGGCCCGGCGACGTTGTGCTCGGCCTGCCCTCCTCCGGGGTGCATTCCAACGGCTTCTCGCTGGTCCGCCGGATCGTCGCGAAAAGCGGCCTCGGCTGGGACGCGCCGGCCCCGTTCGCCCCCGGGCGCAGCCTCGGCGAGGCGCTGCTGGAGCCGACCCGGATCTACGTGAAGCCCCTGCTGGCGGCGCTCGGCGCCACGGACGGGATCCGGGCGCTCGCTCACATCACGGGGGGCGGCTTCCCGGACAACCTGCCCCGCGTCCTGCCGGACGATGTCGGCATCGCCATCGACCTCGACGCGGTCACCCCGCCCCCGGTCTTCGGCTGGCTCGCCCGCGAGGGCGGCGTCGCCGAGGCGGAAATGCTGCGCACCTTCAATTGCGGAATCGGCATGGTGGTGATCGCCGCCGCCGACGCGGTGGACGACGTCGACGAGGCCCTGACCCGGGCCGGCGAGACGCCCGTGCGCCTCGGCCGGATCACGGCGCGCGGCTCCGAGCCCGTGACCTTCAGCGGAAACCTCGCCCTCTGATGGCGACCGCCCGCAAGACCCGCGTCGCCATCCTCATCTCGGGGCGCGGCTCGAACATGGTCGCGCTGCTGGAGGCGGCGCAGGATCCCGCCTTCCCGGCCGAGATCGTGCTCGTCGTGTCGAACCGCCCGGAAGCCGCCGGCCTCGCCCGCGCGGCGGAGGCGGGCATCCCGACGCAGGCCATCGACCACAAGGCCTTCGCCGACCGCGCCGGCTTCGATGCCGCCCTCGACGCCGCCCTGCGGGGGGCCGAGGTCGACCTCGTGTGCCTCGCGGGCTTCATGCGGATCCTGACGACGGATTTCGTGGCGTCCTGGGCCGGCCGGATGCTCAACATCCACCCGTCGCTCCTGCCCCTGTTCAAGGGCACGCACACGCACCGGCAGGCGCTCGACGCCGGCGTGCGCCTGCACGGCTGCACCGTGCATTTCGTCGTGCCGGAACTGGATGCGGGTCCGATCGTCGCTCAAGCCGCGATCCCGGTCCGCCAGGACGACGATCCCGACAGCCTCGCCGACCGGGTGATCGTGCAGGAGCGCCGTCTCTACCCCGCCGTGCTCGCCCTGGTGGCCGGCGGCCGCGCCCGCCTGGACGGCGACCGCGTGGTGATCGCCGACGAGGCGCCCGACGGCGTTCTGTTAAGCCTTTAGCGGGCGGCCCATCGTCCCTGCGGGCGGAGCCCGGCGATCCGGCATCGCCCGCTCGCCGACGTTCCGATGCGCTGGGCTGCTTCGCTGCGCTCGCAGAGGCGACATCTACCGAAGCAGCCCTGTCTGCGTCCTCAGACGGGGCGCTGCAGTTTGCAGCTGTCCAGCGCCGAGAGGGCCTTCGCGCGGGCGGAATCGTTGAAGTAGCCCGTGGTCCGGTAGGCCTCGATCTCGGCGGCGTCGAGGCTGCGCAGGGTCTGCTTGGCGTAGCAGCCGCAGGGGCGCTCCAGGGACGCCTCGGGGGCGCTGGTCATGCGGGCCTGGACGATCGTGCAGGCGTGGCGCACGCGGCCTTCGAGATTGGCCTTGCTGGCGGTCTTGAGGGCCGGATCCGGCTCGTACTGCTGGAAAGGGGCCGAGGATCCGCCCGCGAGGGCGGCGGTCGCGCCGAGGGCGAATAGGCCGGTCGCGATCAGCAGGGGCAGGCGGCGCATCGTCATGGTCGGGGTCGTCCGAGGGCTGAGGTTGGCTAAGCTCGGCTGTTGGACGCTTCCGGGCTCCGTCCCGTCAAGGACGGCCCGGTCACACACGGCGGCATTCCCGATGCCGCCGGGTGCGGTGCGTGACGATGGCGGGTCGGTGTGCCCAACCCGCCACCGCCCGTTGCCTCAAGCGGCGATATCGGAATCCTTGAAGAACTGCGCGATCTCGATCTTGGCGTTCTCGGCGCTGTCGGAGCCGTGCACGGTGTTCTCGCCGACGGACTCGGCGAACTTCTTGCGGATCGTGCCCTCGGCGGCCTGGGCCGGATTGGTCGCACCCATCACCTCACGGTACTTGGCCACCGCGTTCTCGCCCTCGAGAACCTGGACTACCACCGGGCCGGAGGTCATGAAGGTCACGAGCTCGCCGAAGAACGGGCGCTCCTTGTGCACCTCGTAAAACTTCTCGGCCTGCTCCTTGGTCATGCGGATGCGACGCTGGCCGACGATGCGGAGGCCCGCCTCCTCGATCACGGCATTGACCGCGCCGGTCAGGTTCCGCCGCGTCGCGTCGGGCTTCAGGATCGAGAAGGTGCGCTCGGTGGCCATGGTGCGTCCGGTCTGTCTGTGGAAAAGGTTTGCGGCACGCCGGGAGGCCGGACGCGCCGCGGCAGCGAAAATTTCGCTTCGGCGCCGGGCTTATAGCGGGCGCCCCCCCGTGTCTCAAGCGGCGTCCCGGAACCGGCCGGTCCAAGCGCGGCCGTGGCTCTGCCGCAACACGGCCGAAAAATCGCCCGATTGCGACGGCCTAGTCGCGCACCAACCGACTTCGTCCACCCCTCGGGCGTCCGCGACGCCCCAATCCCGGAGACGAACCATGCGACTCGCTCTCAGCGCCAGCCTGCTTCTCGCCGGCCTCACCGCCGCCGCCGCCGACACCGCGAAGGATCCGTCCGGCACCTGGCTCACCGGCGACGGCCGCGCCAAGATCCGGATCGATCGCTGCGGGCCCGGTCAGAAGCTCGTCTGCGGCAAGGTCGTCTGGCTCAAGACGCCGACCTTCGACAACGGCGCTCCCCGCACCGATCTCAAGAATCCCGACCCGAAGAAGCGCGCGCGGCCGGTGATCGGCCTGCAGCTCATCGAAGGCCTCAAGCCGGACGACGAGAAATACACCGGCGAACTCTACAACATCGAAGAAGGCAAGATCTATACGGTCAGCCTGGAGCGCGAGAGCGAGGCCGAACTCAACGTCTCTGGCTGCATGCTCAAGATCCTGTGCGGATCCCAGACCTGGACCCGCGTGCCGGACGTGAACCAGCAGGCGGCGAACAAGAACTGAGCGCCTGTCAGATCGCTGCGAGGCCGCGCTGCACCGCCGGCCTCGCCAGGATGCTCTCGAGCCATCGCGCCACGTTCGGCAGGGTGTTGATGTCGACGCCCTGCTTGAAGTTCAGCTTCGCCCAGGTGAACGTCGCGATGTCGGCGATGGAATAGTCGTCGGCCAAGAAAGCGCGGCCCTCGAGGCGTCGCTCCAGCACGCCGTACAGACGCTTCGCCTCTGCGGTGAACCGGTCGATCGCGTAGGGCAGCTTCTCGGGCGCGTAGATCTTGAAGTGGTGCGTCTGCCCGAGCATCGGCCCGAAGCCCGCCACCTGCCAGAACAGCCACTCGTCGACGAGGACGCGGGCGCGCTCGTCGGCCGGATAGAACTGCCCGGTTTTCCGGCCGAGATACTGCAGGATCGCGCCTGATTCGAAGACCGAGATCGGCTGTCCGCCGGGACCCTCCGGATCGACGATGGCCGGGATCTTGTTGTTGGGTGAGATCGCCAGGAAATCGGGAGCGAACTGCTCGTTCTTGGCGATATCCACGGGAACGATGCGGTAGGGGAGCCCGCACTCCTCCAGCATGATCGGGATCTTCCAGCCGTTCGGCGTACTCCAGGTATGGACGTCGATCGGCCGCCCGGACACCGCTGCCATGCTCTGTCTGCTCCTGGACCCAATCGTCGGCGGTGCGATGGTCCTCCGCCTTTTCCGGACAACCCCGACAGTGAAGACGATTTCCCGGCCACGCTCAAGGGCATCCCGAGAGCGGGCCTGAGGATTCGACACGGCGTGGCGGCAGCTGTTGGCGGCTGCGGCGCCGGGCTTGCCGTCTCCCGGGGCGAGCGGCGAGACTGCGTCTCGGGCGTCGCAACGACGCCCGAGGGGGAATATCCGATGATCGATCGTCTCGTCAGGATCGCGATCCTGTCCGTGCCGCTGCTCGCCGCCCAGCCTGTCCTCGCCAAGGAGCCGGCCGCCAAAGAGTCGACAGCCAAGGCGCCGCCGGCCTCCGAGGCGCCCTCGGCGGCGCCGGCCTCGCCCGCAGCGAAGCAGCCGAGCCCCGGCCAGTCCGCCGCCCGCGACCGGCAGAAGACCTGCGGCGCCGAATGGCGCGCCCTGACCGACGCTCAGAAGGCCGCGCAGGGGCCGAAATGGCCGCAGTACTGGAGCAAGTGCAACAAGCGGCTGAAGGGCGGCGATAAAGCCTGAGCCGGTCGCGAACCGCAGCGCTTCTCGATTGTTCAGACATCCGCGGCGGGGCGGCGGGAAAGGCGAGGACATGTTGGACCTTCATCCGTCCCCACGGGCGGCGGACGGCGCACCGCGCCGGGTCCGGCATGGCTGAGGCCCCCGTCGCGCCCGCCGCGGATCCGTCGGCCGGGTCGCTTCTCGACCGCGCGGTGGCGTTCCTCGATGCCTGGGTGCCCAAGCCGGCGGCCTGGGCCTTTGCCCTGCGCATCTGGATCGCCATGATGCTGGCGCTGGCGATGGCCTTCTGGCTCCAGCTCGACAGCGCCTCGTCCGCCGCCACCTGCGTGGCGATCCTCGCCCAGCCCAAGCGCGGGCAGGCCATTTCCAAGGCGGTGTACCGCCTTCTCGGCACGCTCATCGGGGCCGCGGTGTCGATCGTCTTCATGGCCCTGTTCGGGCAGGACCGGGTGCTTCTGCTCCTCGGCTTCACCGTCTGGCTCGGCCTCTGCGTCTTCGTCGCCCAGTACCTGCAGGACACACGGGCCTACGGCGCCATGCTGTCCGGCTACACCGTGGCGATCGTCGCCCTGGGCCAGATCGACGACCCGCAGGGCACCTTCGACGCCGCCGTGTCCCGCGTCGCCGTGATCGTTCTCGGCATCGTCGTGATCACCTTCATCAACGACGCCCTCGCCTCCCCGAGCACGTGGCGGGCGCTGCTGCCCCAACTCCGCAAGGGCTGGGACGACACGCGGAGCTATGCCCGGGAGACGCTGGAATCCGGCGATCTCGGCGCGACGCGGACCGCCGCGCTGATCCGCACCATCGCGCCGATGCGGGCCGATGCCAGCGCCATCGCGGGCGAACTCGACGACGGCCGGTTCCGTGCGGCCGGCGCGCGCAGCTGCATCGCCGCCTTGTACGCGATGGCGGCTGCGATCCGCAGCGTGGCGGCTGCGGCCGCGTGCCTGCGCCATCCGAGCCCGGCGGTCGCGGAGGCGATGGCGATCTGCCGAAGGGTGGCCGACGCGCCCGATCCCGATGCCCTCGATCGCGACGACGAGCGCCTGCGCGACCTGGTCGATTCCGCGATCCGGGACGGGCACCGGCCCCTCGACGAGGTGGTGGTTCTCCAGCGCGCCCTGGACTTCGTCTGTGCGGCGACCTTCGCGCAGGACGGCATCCGCGCGGTGGCGGACGGCCACGAGCCCCTGCGCGACGCCCGGCTGCCGACCCATCGCGACTTCCCGGTCGCCCTCCGCGGCGCCCTGCGGGTCGCCTTGAGCTTCGCCGTGACGGCCGCCGCCTTCGTGGCGCTCGGCCTGCCGCAGGCCTCCTTCGCGCTGGTCCAAGTGGCCGCCACCGCGGCCCTGTCCTCCGTGACGCCGGATCCGAAGAAATTCGCCAACGGGGTCGTCATCGGGATGACGCTCGCGGCGACCCTTGCGGGCATCGCCCGCTTCGCGCTCCTGAACGGTGTCCAGGGGTTCCCGATGCTGGCGATCGTCATGGCTCCGGTGATCTTCCTCGGCTGCTTCCTGTCGCTGAACCCGAAGACCTTCGGCATCGGCTTCATCCTGATCGTGTTCTTTCCAGTCCTGCTCGGCCCCTCGAATCCGCAGACCTACGACGCCCTGACCTTCCTGCTGAACGCGTTCCTCGTGGTCGCGGCGGCCGTGATCCTGTCGATCGTCGTCCGCCTGGTCCTGCCGGTCACGCCTGCGCAGCAGCGGGGCTTCGCCCTCGATTCGGCCCGGCGGGCGCTCGCCGACGCGCTAATCGGCCAGGGAGGCGATGCCACCACCCGCACCAGCCTGAATGCCGACCGGCTGTTTCAGTTCGCCGGCTACAGCTCGGGGAGCGGCGCCGTGCGGCGGGCGAACCTGCATCACGCCTTTGCCCTCGCCCGTCTGGAGGCCGCCGCCGCCCGGGCCCACGCGGAGCTGCGCCGCCTCTGGTCCATCGAGGCCCTGCGCGGCGCGATCCCGCGGGCGCGGGAGGCCCTCGCTTCGGGCAACGATCGCGGGCTCGAGACCGCGGCGCGTGACCTGATCCGGGCCGCCGCCGGCCAGGGCCGGGCCGTGCGGCTCACCACCGCCCGCGCGGCCAGCGATCTCGTAACGGCATCACGGACCATCACCCGCCACCGGCGATTCCTCCATCGCCTCGACATCGCGCTCTTCTGACGGGCGACTTCTTCCGGGGTTACCATGCACGAGGACATCCATGTCGGCGGGGTGCTGGTCACGGCCTTCGTCGCCTATGCCCTGGCGGCGTTCGTGATCCTGATCATTCTGCGCTTCGCCTTCGCGCGCCTCCGCTTCAGCCGCTACGTCGCCAACGCCCCGCTCGCCGAGGCCGGCCTCTACGTCTGTGTTCTCGCCCTCCTGATAGCGTTCATCTGATGCCCGACACGACCGCCGACGAGGACGATCCGAAGCCCGCCGCCCGCGACGATGCGCCGGGGCGGCGCGATCCGTTGCCCGCCATCCCGCGCCGGGGCCGAGCCGCCAAGATCTTCCGGCTGGCGGCCACCGGCGTGATCCTGCTCGCCGCGATCCTGGCGGCGGCCTTCGTCTGGGAATTCTACGTGGCGGCGCCCTGGACGCGCGACGGCACGGTCCGGGTGCAGGTCGCCAACATCGCGCCGCAGGTCGCCGGGCAGATCGTCGAGGTCCGCGTCCAGGACAACCAGACCGTGCGCAAGGGCGACGTCCTCTACGTCATCGACCCGATCGACTTCGAGGTCGCGGTCGCGTCGGCGGATGCCGAGGTCAAGAACCGCGAGGCCGACCTGCAGGTGAAGAACGCCCAGTCGGCCCGGCGGCAGGCGCTCTCGACGGTGTCGACCTCCGTCGAAGAGAAGCAGCAATTTGCCGGCGCGGCCAAGATCGCCGAGGCGGCGCTGGAGAGCGCCCAGGCGCAATTGCGGCAGGCCAAGGTCAACCTGGAGCGCACCCGGGTGACATCCACCGTCAACGGGCGGGTCACGAACCTGCTGATGCGCGTCGGCGACTATGCCCGGGCCGGCACCGCGAACATCAACGTGGTCGACACCGATTCCTTCTGGATCGACGGCTATTTCGAAGAGACCAAGATGTCCAACATCCGGGTCGGCGACAGCGCCGACGTGAAGCTGATGGGCTTCGATCCACATCTCACCGGGACGGTTCACAGCATCACGCTGGGCATCTCCACGGCCAATGCCGCTGCGAGCACGCAGGGGCTGCCGGACGTCAACCCGGTCTATACCTGGGTGCGCCTCGCCCAGCGGGTCCCGGTCCGCATCCGCATCGACCATGTTCCGCCGGGCGTCCCGCTCATCGCCGGCATGACCGCGACCGTGTTCGTCAACGGCGGCCGCGGCCCGGCGCCCAACTGGTTCATGGACCTGCGCGACCGGGTCTCCGCCCTGATGACGCCGGCAGCCGGACCCACCGCGGCGGCCGATCAGAGGTGAATCGCCGCGCCGCCGCGATCCCGATGGCCGGTGATGCGGTTTCCCGGAGACACCACCGCGTGGGAGACTCCGATGAACCGATGGCTTGGACTCGCCTGCCTCCTGCTGACCGCAGGGCCCGCCGCGGCCGCGCCGCTGAAGGCGGCGGTGTTCGACTTCCAGTTCTCGAACCTGTCCCCGGTTCCGAGCGATGCAGCGGACGCCGCGCGCCTCGAGCGGGTGAGCGCCAAACTGCGCGCTCTGCTGGAGAGAAAGGGCCTGTACATCGTGATCTCGACCGATCCAGTCCGGGCGGCGGTCGCCAAGAGCGCGGACCTGCGGCGCTGCAACGGCTGTGCGGATGACTTCGCCCGCGAACTCGGCGCCGACGTCGCCATCACCGGCGAGGTGCAGAAGGTCTCGAACCTGATCCTCAACCTGAACGTCTACGTGAAGCCCCTCACCGGCGACGCGCCCGAGCGGGCCTACAGCGTCGACCTGCGCGGTAACACGGACGAGTCCTTCGACCGCGGTATTCGCTTTCTCGTCGAGAACACTATGGGTGCCGGCAAGTAACGCGCCCCCCAGCCGATATTTCGCAGCGCCGAAGGATCGATCCAAGTGATTGACGGGCTTGGCGCTGCACTGCGATCCCCCGGCGATGTCGTGCGAGGTGCCGCTGTGCCGGCAAAATGGCTATTGACGGCTCGGCAAGACGGGCGCAGTCTCCACCTGTGCTTGGCGAAAGCCGGCACCGACCGGACGGAAACCTTGACGGTGTCAGGTTTCGTAAGACGTCCGGTTGCCGGAAGCTGGAGGAGACAGGGATGACTCCACCGCAGCGGAAAGCCGCCTAGACGGTTCAGGGACAGGTTCGGCCCGGAACTTAGCGGCAGCACACGGACAGCCGGACGGACGCGGCTCCAGGGGCGCAGAAGCGGCCAATTATGGCGCGCCTTCGAACACGCAAAATGCCCCACTTTGAGCCGTTCCGCCGCGGTTTCCCTAAGACAGAAGCTGCTGGTCCATTGCCTGCCCGGCCTCGCCGTGGCGGGATTTCGTCGTGGCCCCGAGGGCGGCCGGCTCACCGCCTGTCTGCGCGGAGCTGAGCCCGGAAGGCAGGCCTGCCGTCACGACGCGATCTTGCACCGACGGTGGTTCGAGCGCCCGGGCGCGCCGTCCGCGCTCCGGGTCAATCGGCCTGCGATGTCGCCGCGCCGATGGCTCGGCCCACACGCGATATCCCAGAGCTGGCCTACTTCGCGCCGCTCGGGCCATCGGGTGTCAATCGATCCCGAGCTTCGCCTTGAGCAACGCGTTCACCGCCGCGGGATTTGCCTTGCCGCCCGTGGCCTTCATGGTCTGGCCGACGAACCAGCCCAGCAGAGTCGGCTTCTCCTTGGCCTGGGCGACCTTGTCGGGATTGGCCGCGATGATCTGATCCACCGCCGCCTCGATGGCGCCCGTGTCGGTCACCTGCTTCATGCCGCGGCTCTCGACGATGGCGCGCGGGTCGCCGCCCTCGGTCCAGACGATCTCGAACAGGTCCTTGGCGATCTTGCCGGAGATCACGCCCTCGCCGATCAGGTCGATGATCGCGCCGAGCTGGTCCGCCGAGACCGGTGTCGATTCGATGGACAGGCCCTCCTTGTTGAGGCGCCCGAACAGCTCGTTGATCACCCAGTTGGCCGCGGCCTTGCCGTCCCGGCCCTTGGCCACCGCCTCGTAGTAGTCGGCGGAGGCACGCTCGGCGACCAGCACGCCGGCGTCGTAGGGCGAGAGGCCGAACGCGGAGACGAACCGCGCCTTCTTGGCATCCGGCAGCTCGGGCAGCCCCTCGGCCAGGGCGTCGACATAGGCCTGGTCGAATTCGAGCGGCAGCAGGTCCGGATCGGGGAAGTAGCGATAATCGTGCGCCTCTTCCTTGGAGCGCATCGAGCGCGTCTCGCCCTTGGTCGGGTCGAAAAGGCGCGTCTCCTGGTCGATCTTTCCACCGTCCTCGAGGATGGCGATCTGGCGCCGCGCCTCGGTCTCGATCGCCTGCCCGATGAAGCGGATCGAGTTGACGTTCTTGATCTCGCAGCGGGTGCCCAGCGGCTCGCCGGGGCGGCGCACCGAGACGTTCACGTCGGCGCGGAGCGATCCCTTCTCCATGTCGCCGTCGCAGGTGCCGAGGTAGCGCAGGATCGTGCGCAGCTTGGTCACGTAGGCCTTCGCCTCCTCGGAGGAGCGCAGGTCGGGCCGGGAGACGATCTCCATCAGCGCCACGCCCGAGCGGTTGAGGTCCACGAAGCTCCGGGTCGGGTCCTGATCGTGCAGCGACTTGCCGGCATCCTGCTCGAGGTGCAGGCGCTCGATGCCCACGGTGATCGACGCACCGTCGGGCAGATCCACGAGAACTTCGCCCTCGCCGACGATCGGATCCTTGTACTGCGAGATCTGATAGCCCTGGGGCAGATCCGGGTAGAAGTAGTTCTTCCTGTCGAACACCGACCGCAGGTTGATCTTGGCCTTCAGGCCGAGGCCGGTGCGCACCGCCTGGGCCACGCATTCCGCATTGATCACCGGCAGCATCCCGGGCATCGCGGCATCGACCAGGGAGACGTGGTCGTTGGGTTCCCCGCCGAATTCCGTCGAGGCGCCGGAGAACAGCTTCGCCCGGCTGGACACCTGGGCGTGGATCTCCATGCCGACGATCACCTCCCAATCGTGGAGGCCGCCCTTGATCAGCTTCTTGGGGTCGACGGGTGCGTTCATGGTCGTCCGGGCCGAGAAAAGGAGCTTGGCGTGATCCCCCCACCCACGCCCTCATCCTGAGGTGCTGCGCAGCAGCCGCGAAGGAGGGCTCCAGGGATCGCGCGGCCGGCTGGAGGCCTCCATCGAGGCCCGCTCACGCGGGCACCTCGGGACGAGGGCGCGGGTGGGCGTGGATGTCGTCCGGTCACTTACGGGCGGCGTCGCGAAAAGATCAAGCGCGGCGTCTGACCGCCTGCCGGGCGCCGTAGCCGAGGATGGCCCAGAGTAGAGCCGCGACGGCGCGCACCGGGAAAAAGGTCGGGCCGTCGCGGGTGATCGGCGCCGGCCAGGGGATGCCGGCGGCGCTGACCGCGTAGGAGAACAGCACCGAGAATCCGAGCGCCGCGATCGCCGCGATGAAGACCTTGCCGAACTGGCTGGCGGTCCAGCCGAGATAGACCGCCACCACGATCAGCGCCGGATCGAACCCGGCCCAGATCCAGATCGTCCAGGGGTAATAGGGGACGGTCATGACCACCACGGCTCGGGCAGGACGGTGCGGCCCGCCGCTTCCTCGATCACCTGCGCGACCGCGAACAGCGTTTCTTCGTCGAAGGGCCGGCCGATGAGCTGGAGGCCGAGGGGCAGGCCCTGGCCATCGAGCCCCGCCGGCACGGCGATGCCCGGGAGGCCCGCCATGTTCACCGTCACGGTGAACACGTCGTTGAGGTACATCTCCACCGGGTCGGCCGAGGCCTTCTCGCCGATGCCGAAGGCGGCCGACGGCGTCGCCGGCGTGAGGATCGCGTCGACTCCGGCGGCGTAGGCCGCCTCGAAGTCACGCTTGATCAGCGTGCGGATCTTCTGCGCGCGGACGTAATAGGCGTCGTAGTAGCCGGCCGAGAGCACGTAGGTGCCGATCATGATCCGGCGCTTGACCTCGCGGCCGAAGCCGGCGGCCCGGGTGTTCTCGTACATCCCGGCGATGTCCTTGCCGGGCACGCGCAGGCCGTAGCGGACGCCGTCGTAGCGCGCGAGATTCGAGGAGGCTTCCGCCGGGGCCACGATGTAGTAGGCCGGCAGCGCGTAGGCGGTGTGCGGCAGCGAGATCTCCCGGATCGTCGCACCGGCTGCCTTGAGCCACGCGGCGCCCTCGTCCCAGAGCTTCTGGATCTCGGCGGGCATGCCGTCGACCCGGTACTCCTTCGGGATGCCGATGGTGAGGCCCTTCACGCCGCGCGACACGGCGGCTTCGAAATCGGGCACCGCCAGGTCGGTGCAGGTCGTATCCCGGGGATCGGGGCCCGCCATGGAGCCGAGGAGGATGGCGCAGTCGCGCACCGTCCGGGCGATCGGGCCCGCCTGGTCGAGGGAGGAGGCGAAGGCCACAGTACCCCAGCGCGAGCACCGCCCGTAGGTCGGCTTGATCCCCACCGTGCCGGTGAAGGCGGCGGGCTGCCGGATGGAGCCGCCGGTATCGGTCGCGGTGGCGCCGAGGCAGAGCCGCGCGGCGACCGCCGCGGCGGAGCCGCCCGAGGAGCCGCCGGGCACGATCTGCGTGTCCGATCCCTTGCGCCGCCAGGGCGAGACCACGTTGCCGTAGGCACTGGTCTCGTTGGACGAGCCCATGGCGAATTCGTCGAGATTGAGCTTCCCGAGCATCACGGCGCCGTCGCGCCACAGATTGGCCGACACGGCCGATTCGTAATGCGGCTCGAAGGTTTCGAGGATCTTGGAGCCCGCCGTGGTCGTCACGCCGTGCGTGCAGAACAGGTCCTTGATGCCGAGGGGGATGCCCTCGAGGGGGCGGCCCTCGCCCGATGCGATCTTCCGGTCGGAAGCCTCGGCCATCGCCAGGGCGCGGTCCGGGGTCTCCCGGATATACGCGTTCAGGACGCGGGCCTTGGCCATGGCGTCGAGATGCGCCTGGGTCAGCTCGCGGGCCGAGATCCGCTTCGCCTTCAGGGCATCGCGCGCTTCGGCCAGGGTGAGTTCGTTCGGATCCACGCTGTTCACGTCCCCGCGCGCGCTGTCGCGCGCCTGCCCGCCAGAAATCCGGTCCGCAAGGTCCGGGCCGTCCTCGGCCTACTCGACCACCTTCGGGACCAGGAAGTAATTGTCCTCGGTCTCGGGCGCGTTGGCGACGACGTCGGCGGCGCGGCCGCCCTCGGTGACGACGTCCTCACGCTTCTTCATCGCCATCGGCGTCACCGAGGTCATCGGCTCGACGCCCGTGACGTCGACCGTGCCGAGTTGCTCGACAAAGGCCAGGATGGCGTTCAGCTCGCCCTGCAGCGGCCCGACTTCGTCGTCGGTGACCGCGATCCGCGCCAGATGCGCGATGCGCCGAACCGTCTTCTCGTCGACCGACATGCCGTCCCGTTCGTCCCTGCCCGGGAGCACTCTCCCGAAGTCGGTCGGGCTATAGCATCGGCGCTCGACGCGCTGCAACGCGGGTCGAAGCGGGCGGAAGGCCGGCGTGCCGGAGCAGACGAAGGCCGGCCCTGGCGACGTCACCGGGACCGAACCCGCAGGCCGACACTCGTGTGGGGCCGATCAGGTCACGACGTGGTGGGGCGTCACCGACATCTCGATGGTGATTCCCGGTTGCCGGACCGGCTGGATCATGGCTTGGGTGAAGCCCGCGACCAGGATCTCGAAGGCGAGGAGCAGCATCCAGCGGTGCTTGCGCGGCATCGCCCGCCGATATCCGGACGGTGCGGAACAGGAGAGCTGGCCGTTCGTCGACAAGGCGGGCCCCTACAGTGTGGTTTAACGGAACATTAACCTACCTAGACGCGAACGGCTCCGCGCGCACCGGGGGCGATCTGCGCAGGAGCTGAAGCCTGTGGACGGTGGAGCGGGATCGATGTGGGAGCAGGTTTTCGCGGATCTCGCGCCGGGCTTCGTGCCGGACGAAGGGGCTCTCGACCGTGCGGCGGCGAATCTCGGCTTTCCGCTGCCGGCCTCCTATCGCGCCTTCTGCCGGACCTGCGGCGTCGGCCTCGCGGGGGGACAGTTCCGCATCGCCGTGCCGGCGCCGTTCGCGGCCTGCGATCTGGTGACCCAGGCGGGGCTCATCGCCCACAGCGTCGGTGCCGCCGTCGCCATGTTGGAAGAGGGCGCGGAGCCGCACCGCTTCGATGTCGAGGGCGGCGAAGCGAGCGTCGTCGAGCGCGCCTGCTTCTTCGGCGCGGGCGAGGATGGCAGCTTCCTGTTTTGGGACGTCTCCGGGACGGACGGCGAGTACGACGTCTGGCTGCTCGCGCCCGATCTGGAGACGGTGCGGTTCGGCGGCGAGAGCCTCGACGATTTCTTCACCCGGGTCGCCGCGCCGTCCGCGGCGCTGGTTCTGGGGCCGGGCGCGGAGCCCCTCCCCGCCCGGTTCGAGGGTATTGCCGAGGCCACCCTGGCGCGCACCGCACAGGCGGAGTCATGAACTTCGACGCGATCCGCGCCTTCGCGGCCGAGTCCCGCGGCGGCGCCCGGTTGATCGGCATCGATCTCGGCACCAAGACGATCGGGCTCGCCCTGTCGGATCTCGGCCGCCAGATCGCGACACCCCTGGAGACGATCCGCCGGGTGAAGTTCACCCCCGACGCGCAGCGGCTCGCGACCCTCTGCCGGCAGCACGCGGTCGGCGGCCTGGTGGTCGGGCTGCCGCTCAACATGGATGGCAGCGAGGGGCCGCGGGTGCAGTCGACCCGCGCCTTCATGCGCAACCTCGCGCCGATCCTCCCCCTGCCCCACGTCTTCTTCGACGAGCGTCTCTCGACCGCCGTGGTCACGCGCGCGCTGATCGAAGCCGACGCCTCGCGGGCGCGGCGCGGCGAACTCGTGGACAAGCTCGCCGCCGCCTACATCCTGCAGGGCTGCCTCGACGTCATGCGCAATCTCGCCGACGCCGATGCCGACACCGAGGACGATTTCCTCAGCGACTGACCAGGGAGACCGTGCCGCTGCCGTGGCGCTCGATCCGTCCGTCGAGCTCCAGTTCCAGCAGCACGCTCTGCACGGTCCGGGCGCCGACCCCGGCGCTCCGGGCCAGCTCGTCGGTGCCCACCGGGCTCGGGCCGAGCAGGGCGACGATCCGCGCCCGGTCATCCGCGGGCTGGGGCGGCTCGTCTTCGCAGACGGGGCGGCCGGCAGTCTCGCGGTCGGGCCACAGCGGGACCGGATCGCAATCCGCGCCGGCCGCGTCGAACTCGATCTCGTCCCAGAAATCCGGCTGCTCGGCGAGGTCCGGCCGACCGCGCGCCGGCGCCGCCTCCGCGTCCGGGCCGCGCTCGATGATCGGGCCCAGCACCTCGACGACGTGGGCGACCTCGGAGACGAGGGTGGCGCCCTGGCGGATCAGGTCGTTGGTGCCCTCGGCGCGCGGGTCCAGCGGCGAGCCCGGGACCGCGAAGACCTCCCGGTTCTGCTCCAGGGCGTAGCGAGCCGTGATCAGCGAGCCGGAGCGGCGGGCGGCCTCCACCACGACGGTCCCGTAGGACAGGCCGGAGATGATCCGGTTGCGCCGCGGGAAGTCGCGTCCGCGGGGCTCCCAGCCCATAGGCATCTCGGCGAGGACGGCACCGCCCTCCCCCAGGATCGCCTCGACCAGGGCCGCGTGGCTCGCCGGGTAGATCCGATCCTGGCCGCCCGCCATCACGGCGATGGTTCCTGTCGGAAGGCTGGCCCTGTGCGCCCGGGCGTCGATCCCGCGGGCGAGGCCCGAGACCACCGTCAGGCCGGCTTCGCCGAGGCCGCGGGCCAGCCGCTCCGTGAAGGCGAGCCCTGCCGTCGAGGCGTTGCGCGAACCGACGAGCGCAACGGCCGGCCGGTTCAGGATGCCGGCACCGCGCAGGGCCAGGAGCGGCGGCGCCGCGTCGACCTGCGCGAGGAGCCGGGGGTAGTCCGCCTCGCCCGTGGCGATCAGCCGGCCGTCGAGGCGGGCGAGCGCCGCGATCTCGGCCTCGGCTTCGCTGCGCGTCGGAGGCGTGATCCGCCGACCCTGGCGGCCTGCGAGATCCGGAAGGGCGTCCAGGGCGGCCGCCGCGCCGCCGAACCGGTTCACCAGCCTCCGGAAGGTGCGCGGCCCGACGCCCTCGGTCCGGATCAGCCGCAGCCAGTCGAGCCGCTGCGCGTCGGTGAGCTGCATGCACTTCCCCAAGGTCCGCGCGTGGCGCGCGTGCGCTCAGCCTTTCTGGCCGATGCGCCCCTCGGTGCCGTTTGCGAGCCGGCGGATGTTGGGCGCGTGCTTCCACCATAGCAGCACGGCCAAGATGAGGAACAGCAAAGCTTGGGTCGGCGCGCCGAGAGCCCACAGGGCCAAGGGTGTCGCCGCGGATGCCGCAAGTGCCGCCAGCGACGAATACTTGAGCGCGAAGGCGAGCCCGAGCCAGATCGCTGCAAAGAGACCGAGCGCCGCGGCATTGAAGGCCAGGAGCACGCCGATGAATGTCGCGACACCCTTGCCGCCTTTGAATCCGAGCCAGATGGGGAACAGGTGCCCCAGGAACGCACCGAGCCCCGCGGCGAGCGCCGCACCCTCGCCCAGGTTCTTGGCGAGCAAGACGGCGATGGTTCCCTTGAGGGCGTCACCCAGCAGGGTCGCCGCGGCAAGGCCCTTGCGGCCGGTCCGCAGCACGTTGGTGGCGCCGATATTGCCCGAGCCGATGGCCCGTACGTCGCCGAGGCCGGCGAATTTGGTCAGAATCAGCCCGAACGGAATCGAGCCCAGGGCGTAGCCGAGGGCGAGGCCGCCGAGGGCGGCCGGTGTCGCGAGATCGGGAAGCATCATGCGGCGGCCGCGAGATCGTCGACCGCGTGGACGATCCGTCCGCCGACCAGCGTCAGCACCGCCGCGCCCTGGAGGCGCGCCTCGTCGAACGGGGAATTCTTGGAGCGCGACTTCAGCCGGCGCTTGTCGAGGACGTAGGGCAGATCGGGATCGATCAGGACCAGGTCGGCGGGGGCACCAACCGCCAGCCGGCCAGCCTCGCGGCCGAGGATCCGCGCCGGGTTCACGGTGAGCGCGGCGATAAGCTTGGGCAGCGCCAGGTCGCCGGTATGGACGAGGCGCATCGCGGCGCCAAGCAGGGTCTCGATGCCCAGTGCCCCGTCCGCCGCCTCGGCGAAGGGCAGGCGCTTGGTCTCGACGTCCTGCGGGTTGTGATCCGACACGACGACGTCGATCACACCCTCGTCCAGGGCGCGCACCACCGCCTGCCGGTCGGTCTCGTGGCGCAGGGGCGGCGAGAGCCGGCAGAAGGTGCGGTAATGGCCGATGTCGTTCTCGTTGAGGACGAGGTTGTTCACCGAGACGCCGCAGGTCACCGGCAGGCCGTCCTGCTTCGCCCGCCGGACGATCTCGACCGAATCGGCGCAGGAGATCATCGCCGCGTGGTAGCGGGCGCCGGTGAGCCGTACGAGGCGGATGTCCCGCTCCAGCATCACGGTCTCCGCCTCGCGGGGGATCCCCATCAGCCCGAGGCGCGAGGCGAGCTCGCCCTCGTTCATCACGCCCTCGGCGACGAGAGACGCTTCCTCCACGTGCTGCACGATCAGGGCGTCGAAATCCCGGGCGTAGGTCAAGGCGCGGCGCAGCACCTGGGCGTTCGCCACGGCCCGGAGCCCGTCCGTGAAGGCGACCGCGCCGGCCTCCTTGAGCAAACCGAACTCGGTCATCTCCCGGCCGGCAAGCCCCTTGGTGATGGCGGCCGCCGGCAGGACGTTGACGCTCGCCGTGTCGCGGGCGCGGCGGAGCACGAAATCGACGATGGCCGGCTCGTCGATCACCGGGTTGGTGTCGGGCATGCAGACGAGCGTCGTGACGCCGCCCGCGGCCGCCGCGGCGCTCGCCGAGGCCAGGGTCTCGCGGTGCTCGGCCCCCGGCTCGCCCACGAAGGCGCGCATGTCGATCAGCCCGGGGGTCAGCACGCGGCCCGCGCAATCGACGCGCTTCGCGTCGGCCGGGGCACCCGGCGCCGCGCCGGCGGCGATGTCGGCGATGCGGCCGTCCCGTACCAGCACCGCGCCGGCGGTCTCGTGGCCGGTTTCGGGATCGAGGAGGTTGGCGTTCGCCAGAAGATAGCTGCTCACAGGGGCGCCCTCGCGGAAGAGGCCGGGCCGTCGAGGCGCATGGCGAGGCCGGCTGCCGCCATGTGCGCCTTCGCCTCGGCGACGCTCGCCTGCCCGAAATGGAAGATGGAGGCCGCCAGCACGGCGCTGGCGCCGCCCTCGGCCACGCCGGCCACGAGGTCGTCGAGGCCGCCGACGCCGCCCGAGGCGATCACCGGCACGGTGACGGCGTCGCTGATCGCCCGCGTCAGCGCGAGGTCGTAGCCGGAGCGGGTGCCGTCCTTGTCCATGGAGGTCACGAGCAGCTCGCCGGCGCCCTTCTCGGCCACCAGCCGCGCGAAGGCCACGGCGTCGATCCCCGTCGGGTCGCGGCCGCCATGGGTGAAGATCTCCCAGGCGGCCGGCGCGCCGGGCGGCGAGACGCGCTTGGCGTCGATCGCGACGACGATGCACTGCGCGCCGAACTTCTCGGCGGCCCGGGCCACGAGGTCGGGATCCTTCACGGCCGCGGTGTTGATCGCGACCTTGTCGGCGCCGGCCAGCAGCAGGGCGCGGACGTCCTCGACGGTGCGCACGCCGCCGCCCACGGTGAGCGGCATGAAGCAGGCCTCGGCGGTGCGGCTGACGATGTCGAGCAGCGTGCCGCGGGCCTCGCGGCTCGCCGTGATGTCGAGGAAGCACAGCTCGTCGGCGCCGGCCGCGTCGTAGACCTTGGCGGCCTCGACGGGATCGCCGGCGTCGCGCAGACCCTCGAAGCGCACGCCCTTCACGACGCGCCCGTCCTTCACGTCGAGGCAGGGGATGATGCGGGTCTTCAGCACGGGCGCCGTCTCATATCGCAGGCCTCAGACTATCACGCGGCCGGGCCGCGCGCCGCAGCGATCGCCGCCAGGGCCGCTTCCGGATCGATGCGGCCGTCGTAGAGTGCCCGGCCCGTGATCGCGCCGGCGATCAGCGCGCAATCCGGCTGCAGCAGCCGGTGCACGTCGTCGATCGACGCGAGGCCGCCCGAGGCGATCACCGGGATGCGCACGGCCTCTGCGAGTGCCAGGGTCATCTCGACGTTGAGGCCCTTCAGGATGCCATCGCGGGCGATGTCGGTGTAGATGATCGCCGCGACGCCCGCGTCCTCGAACCGGCGCCCCAGCTCCTCCGCAGTCATGCTGGAGGTCTGGGCCCAGCCCTCGACCGCGACGCGGCCGTCCTTGGCGTCGATCCCGACCGCGATCTTGCCCGGATACTTGCGGGCGGCCTCCCGGACGAAGCCGGGATCGCGCACCGCCGCGGTGCCGATGATCGCCCGGGCGACGCCCTTGCTCAGCCAGCCCTCCAGAGTCTTCATCTCGCGGATGCCGCCGCCGAGCTGGACCGGGATCTTCACCCGCGCGAGGATGGCGTCGACGGCCTCCGCGTTCCGCGGCGCGCCCGCGAAGGCGCCGTCGAGATCGACCACGTGGAGCCAGGAGAAGCCCTGCGCCTCGAAGATCGCGGCCTGTGCGGCCGGATCGTCGCCGAAGACCTTGGCCTGCGCCATGTCCCCCTGGATGAGGCGGACGCAACGCCCCTCTTTCAGGTCGATCGCCGGGTACAGGATCACGGGCGCTTCTGTCCTTCTTGCCTGGGCCGAACGGCGCTCACGGGCGCCAGTTCAGGAAGTTGGCGATGAGCGCGAGGCCCAGCCGCTGGCTCTTCTCGGGGTGGAACTGCGTGCCGGCGACATTGTCGCGGGCGACGAGGGCGGTGACCGGGCCACCGTACTCGGCGCGCGCCACCACGTCGTCCGGGCGTTCCGCATTGAGCGCGTAGCTGTGCACGAAATAGGCGTGCAGCCCGTCATCGCCGGTGGGAATGCCGGCGAGCAGGGGATGGTCGCGCTCGGTCCGCAGGGTGTTCCAGCCCATATGGGGGACCTTCAGGGTCGGATCCGACGGCCGGATCGGACCGACATCGCCGGGAATCCAGCCGAGGCCCGGCGTCGTGGTATATTCCAGCCCGCGGGTCGCCAGGAGCTGCATCCCCACGCAGATCCCGAGGAACGGGCGCCCCGCCTCGTGCGCGACCTGGGTCATCGCCTCGACCATGCCGGGGACGGCATCGAGCCCGCGGCGGCAATCCGCGAAGGCGCCGACACCGGGCAGCACGACGCGGTCGGCCGCGGCCACCACCTCCGGATCCGAGGTCAGGCAGATCCGCGCATCGCGCCCGCTTTCGCGGGCGGCGCGCTCGAAAGCCTTGGCGGCGGAATGGAGGTTGCCCGACCCGTAATCGATGATCGCGACGGTCTCGGTGCTCATGCGCGTCTCGCCCGGACTCTCACCGGGCGCCTTCCTGGGCGGGGAACAGCCCGATCACCGGCTCGGACCGCCGGCTGGGACCGCTCGGGAACGGGGCCCGCGGCGTTGTCGTGCTGGCTTCGAGCCAGCGGTTCAGGGCCCGCGCCTCGGCCTCCTCGGGCGTCGCGGCGATGACCGCGTCACGCGCCGGCCAGCCGCGCCGGGCTAGGGTCCAGCGGCGGAGGCTCGACGCTTCGAGGCCGATCAGCCAAGCGGCCAGCAGGGAGACGATCAAGCCGGCACCGGTCGGCAACCCGAGCACGAAGCCGGCCGCGGCCAATGCCACGAGGCCGACGAGGACGATCAGGGCGGCGAGCCAGAGGCGGTGAAACAGGAACCACAGCACCGTGAAGGCGAAGGCCGGCCAGGAAAAGCCGTCCCGCACCAGCACGGCCCGGTCGAGTTCGACCGACTCGCCCGGCCGCGCATCGGCCGGCAGGTGGAGCGTGTAGCTGCGCATCCGCATCGCGAAACTCCGACAGCGTGCGCCGCGACGGCCGCGTGGCCGATCCGGGCGCCCGGCGACAACAGGTCTACAGGGAGCCCTTGGTGGAGGGAACGCGCCCCTCCTCCCGCGGATCGATCGCCACGGCCTTCCGCAAGGCCCGGGCCAGCCCCTTGTAGCAGCTCTCCGCGATGTGGTGGGCGTTGTCGCCGTAGAGAGTCTCCACGTGGAGGGTCAGGCCGGCATTCATCGCGAAGGCCTGGAACCACTCGCGCACCAGCTCGGTGTCGAAGGTCCCGATCTTCTCCACGCGGAAGGCGGTGCGGAACACCAGGAACGGACGACCCGAGATGTCGACGCAGACCCGGGTCAGCGCCTCGTCCATCGGCAGGTGGATGTCGGCGTAGCGCGTGACGCCGCGCTTGTCGCCGAGTGCCTTGGCGAAGGCCTGGCCCAGGGCGATGCCGCAATCCTCGGCCGAGTGGTGCTGGTCGATATGCAGGTCGCCCACGACCTTCACGTCCAGGTCGAACAGGGCGTGCCGCGCCAGCAGATCCAGCATGTGGTCGAGGAAGCCGATCCCGGTGGCAATATTGGATCGCCCGGTCCCGTCGAGATGGACGGTGACCGCGATATCGGTTTCCGCGGTCTTCCGGCTGATGGAGGCGCTGCGCATTTCGGTCTGGACTTCGCGTCTGGGGCGGCCGCGGCCGCCCGCGCCTTCTAGAGGGACTCGCCGCCGAATGGAAAGGGCGGCCGGCTACCCGTTGAGGACCCGTCCCGCCACGGCGTCGAGCTTGGCGAGCAATGCCGGATCCCGGACCGCGGGCGCCGTCATGATCGCGCCGTCGAGCGCCCGGTGCGCGCCCGCCGGGCACGGCTCGCGCTCGGCCGGGAAATCGCGGGCGAGACGGGCGACGAGCCGCGCCGCCTTGTCGGCGTTGGCCCGGGCGACCGCGATCACCGAGGCGACGTCCACCGCGTCGTGGCCCGGGTGCCAGCAATCGAAGTCGGTGACCATCGCGATGGTGGCGTAGGTGATCTCCGCTTCGCGGGCGAGCTTGGCCTCGGGCATGTTGGTCATGCCGATCACGTCGAAGCCCTGGGCCTTGTAGGCCCGGGATTCGGCGAGCGACGAGAATTGCGGCCCCTCCATGCAGACATAGGTGCCGCCGCGATGCACCGCGATGTCCTCGGCCTTCGCGGCGACGGCGATCCGCGCCTGCAGCCCCGGACCGACCGGATGGGCGAGGGACACGTGGGCGACGCAGCCGTCGCCGAAGAACGAGGTGGCGCGCCCGTGGGTGCGGTCGACGAACTGGTCGACGAGCACGAAGAGGCCCGGCGGCAGCTCCTCGCGGAACGAGCCGCAGGCCGAGAGGGCGACGAGGTCGGTGACCCCGGCCCGCTTCAGGACGTCGATGTTGGCGCGGTAGTTGATGCCCGACGGCGAGAGCCGGTGTCCCCGCCCGTGCCGGGCCAGGAACACGACCTTGGTCTCGCCGATCCGCCCGATGCGCAGGGCGTCCGAGGGCTCGCCCCAGGGCGACGCCACGCGCTCTTCGCGCACGTCCTCGAGACCCGGCAGGTCGTAGACGCCGGACCCGCCCATCACTCCGAGGACCGCTGCCGTCATGAAGGTATTCCCCTGGTCGCGCAGCACATAACGGCCGCCTGATCCATCCGCCACCTCATCCTGAGGTGTCGGAGCGAAGCGGAGGCCTCGAAGGAGGGCTCCAGAATTCGCAGCGATCTCTGGAGCCGTCCTTCGAGGCTGCTGCGCAGCACCTCAGGATGAGGTTGAGGGATGGTTCAACCCGCTTCCGTCCAGCCGATCGTCGCGGTGGCCACGGGTTAACATGGCGATCCAGCCCAAAAAAGATGGGCCCCCTTTCGGGAGCCCATCCGTCTCGTCGATCGCGGCGCAGCGCCTCAGTAGGTCTTGTGCAGCTCCGGCTGGAGGCCGTGCACCTCGCCGCCGACATCGGCCCAGATCTTCTTCTTCACGTAGTAGAGCAGTGCCGACAGGATGATGAGGAACAGGATCACCCGGAAGCCCAGGGCCTTGCGGTCCATCATGTGCGGCTCGGCCGCCCACATCAGGAAGGCCGAGACGTCCTTGCCGTATTGATCGACCGTCTCGGGCACGACCGGCTGGCCCTGATCGTTCTTCGGGTAGGAGACCTGCCCGTCGGTGATCGGCGGCGGCATCGCGATGATGTGGCCGGGATAGTACTTGTTGTAGTGACCACCCTCCGGCAGGGCGAAGTCCTTCGGGGGCTCCTCGTAGCCGTTGAGCAGGGCGTGGATGTAGTCGGGGCCCTGCTCCGAGTAGCCGACGAAGGGCAGCCAGTCGGTCAGGAAGTAGAGCGAGCCCCGGGAGAAGGTCCGCGCCTTGGCGATGACCGAGAAGTCCGGCGGGGCCTTGCCGCCGTTGGCCGCCGCTGCCGCCTGATCGTTCGGGAAAGGCGGCGGGAAGGTGTCGGCGGGCCGGCCGGGCCGCTCGAACATCTCGCCGGCATCGTTCGGGCCGTCCTTCACCTGATAGGTCGCCGCGAGGGCCTTCACCTGCCCGGCGGTGAAGTCCGGTCCGCCTTCCTGGGCGAGGTTGCGGAAGGAGACCAGCTTCATCGAGTGGCAGGCGGAGCAGACCTCCTTGTAGACCTGGAAGCCGCGCTGCAGCTGCGCGGTGTCGAAGCGGCCGAACACGCCGGCGAAGCTCCAGTTCACGCGGGCCGGGATCGGCCCGCCATGCCCTTCCTGGGCGGAGACCGGCACGGCGCCGATCAGCAGGGCCGCCAGGGCGGCTGCGGCGGTCGTCGAGAGGACGCGGGTCATCATCATGGTCCTGTCGTCAGCCCGTCAACCTTTGGTGGTCGGTGCGGCGGCAGCGCCCGCCGGCATGCCGGATCCGCTCACCTGCTTGCCCGGCCCGGTCACGCTCTCGAGGATCGAGCCCGGCAGCTTCTTCGGCGTCTCGAACAGGCCGCAGAGCGGCATGACGATCAGGAAGTGCGCGAAGTAGTAGATGGTGCAGACCTGAGCGGCCAGCACGTAGCCCCCCTCCGGCGGCTGCGAGCCGAGCCAGCCGAGCAGCAAGGTCGCGCCGATGAACACCCAGAAGAACTGGCGGTAGAGCGGCCGGTAGTTGCACGAGCGGATCCGCGACGTGTCGAGCCACGGCGCGAAGGCCAGGATGATCACCGCCGAGAACATCAGGATGACGCCGCCGAGCTTGCTCGGGACCGCACGCAGGATCGCGTAGAACGGCAGGAAGTACCATTCGGGCACGATGTGCGCCGGCGTCACGGCCGGGTTCGCCTGGATGTAGTTGTCGGCGTGGCCGAGGAAGTTCGGCTGGTAGAACAGGAACCAAGCGAACAGGATCATGAACACGCAGGTGGCGAACACGTCCTTGATCGTCGCGTAGGGCGTGAACGGCACCGCGTCCTTGCCCGACTTGATCGGGATCCCGGCCGGGTTGTTCTGGCCGGTGACGTGCAGCGCCCACACGTGCAGCACGACTACGCCGGCGATCATCCACGGCAGCAGGTAGTGCAGCGAGAAGAAGCGGTTCACGGTCGGGTTGCCCACCGAGTAGCCGCCCCAGAGCAGGGTCTGGATCGTGTCGCCGACCACCGGGATCGCCGCCAGGATGTTGGTGATGACGGTGGCGCCCCAGAAGCTCATCTGGCCCCAGGGCAGCGTGTAGCCCAGGAAGGCCGTGGCCATCATCAGCAGGTAGATGACGACGCCGAGGATGTAGAGCACCTCGCGCGGGGCCTTGTACGACCCGTAATAGAGCGCCCGGAACATGTGGACGTAGACGGCCACGAAGAACATCGAGGCGCCGTTGGCATGCGCGTAGCGCAGCAGCCATCCGTAGTTCACATCGCGCATGATCTTCTCGACGGAGGTGAAGGCACCCGTCGCCGAAGGCTCATAGTGCATCGCCAGCCAGACGCCGGTGACGATCTGGATGCCCAGGAAGGCGGCGAGGATCGCCCCGAAGGTCCAGAAGTAGTTGAGGTTCCGCGGAACCGGGTAGGCAATGAAGGACGAGTGCACCAGCCCGGCGATGGGCAGGCGCGCTTCGAACCATTTGGCTACGCGGCTCTTGGGGACGTAGGTGCTGGCCGTTCCGCTCATGCTTCCGTCCTCCTCAGGCCGCTTCCTTGCCGCCTTCGCCGATCCGGATCTTGGTGTCCGTCTCGAAGGCGTAGGGCGGGATCGGCAGGTTGATGGGCGCGGGTCCATGGCGCACGCGGCCCACCGCGTCGAATTGCGAGCCGTGGCACGGGCAGGCCCAGCCCTCGAAATTGCCCTGGTGGCCGATCGGCACGCAGCCGAGATGCGTGCAGTTGCCGTAGACCACCAGCCACTGGTCGTGGCCGTTCTTGACCCGCGTCGGGAAGGCGGCCGGGTCGATCATCGCCGAGAGCGGGACCGCCTTCATGTCGCCCACCTCCTTGGCGGTGAGCTTGCGCACGAAGATCAGTTTGCCGCGCCAGAAGACGTTGACGATCTGGCCGTCCTGGATCGGCGTCAGATCGACTTCGATCGGCGCCCCGGCGGCGATCGTGTCCGCATCGGGCGCCATGGAAGAGATCAGCGGCCAAGCCGCGGCCGCGGCTCCGACCGCCAGCCCGGCGCCGGTCGCCAGGAAGAGAAAGTCACGGCGGCTGCCCTCATGACCAGAGGCCGCGGGAGCGGCGGCTGATGTGTTCGCCAAGGTTCGGAACTCCATGCGTCGGCGTCAGGGCCGCAGGTGCCCTCGTCCCGGCTCGATCCAGGAACAAAGCATTATGGTTCTAATCTGAGCAATGAGACTGTCTGACGCCCCCGAGTCAAGCCGCTGTGTGCGGCGCGGCGATAAGGTCGACCCGCGATCGTCGCGGTATGTTGCCGGTAACGCTGCCGGTGCGGCGCTCACGCGACGACGCTGTCGTATCGGGCCGTCCCGTCATCCAGGAAGCCGCCGGATTGGCGCGACCACAATCCGGCATAGACGCCACCGCGGGCAACCAGCTCGGCGTGGGTCCCCTCCTCGATGATCCGGCCGCGGTCGATGACGACGAGCCGGTCGAGGGCCGCGATGGTCGACAGGCGGTGTGCGATGGCCAGCACGGTCTTGCCGGCCATCAGGGTGTCGAGGGAGTCCTGAATCGCCGCCTCGACCTGGCTGTCGAGGGCCGAGGTCGCCTCGTCGAGAATCAGGATCGGGGCGTCCTTCAGCATGACGCGGGCGATGGCGATCCGCTGCCGCTGCCCGCCGGACAGTTTGACGCCGCGCTCGCCGACCTGGGCGTCGTAGCCCCGCCGCCCCTTGTGATCGACGAGATCGGCGATGAACGCGTCCGCATGCGCCAGCCGGGCCGCCCGCTCGATCTCCGCCTGGCTGGCGCCGGGGCGGCCATAGGCGATGTTGTCGCGGATGGAGCGGTGCAAGAGCGACGTGTCCTGGCTGACCATCGCGATGGCTTCGCGCAGCGATTGCTGAGTCACCGCGGCGATGTCCTTGCCGTCCACCAGGATGCGCCCGCTCTCCACGTCGTAGAGGCGCAGGAGCAGACCCGCCAGGGTCGACTTGCCCGCGCCGCTGACGCCGACCAGCCCGACCTTCTCGCCGGGGCGGATCGTCAGGGAGAAATCCTCGATGACCGTGGCGTCGCCGCGTCCGTAATGGAAGCCGACCTCCTCGAATCGGATCTCGCCGCCGGTGACGACGAGGGACTGCGCGTCCGGCGCGTCGACCAGGGCGTGCGGCCGGGCCATCGTCTGCATGCTCTCCTGGACCACGCCGACATTCTCGAAGACACCGCGCACGGTCTGCATGACCCAGCCCGACATGGCGATCAGGCGCAGCACGAGGGCGAGACCCGCCGACGCCTCGCCGGTGGTCATGCCGCCGTCGCGCCACAGGATGAGGCACGCGGCACCGGTGGCGATCAGGAGCGTGCTGTTGAGGAGTCCGAGCAGGCTGGTGGTCAGGGTCACCAGCCGGAACTGGTGAAGATAGGCGGCCGTGTGGACGTCCACCGCGTCCTGCACCGCGGCCCGCTCCTCGCGGTCGCGTGCGAAGAGCTTGACCGTCAGGATGTTGGTGTAGCTGTCGACGATCCGGCCGATGAGCGTCGAGCGGGTGTCGGCGGTCTTGTGCGAGCGCGCCCGGGCCCGGGGCACGAACCACGCGGTCAGGGCCGCGTAGGCGGCGATCCAGAGCAGCACCGGGACGGCGAGCCACGGCGAGATCGCGCTGAACAGCCCGACCGCCGTGATCGCGTAGATCGCCACGTAGAGGAGCGTGTCGATGAAGACGACCGCGAGTTCCCGCACCGCCGGGCCCACCTGGACGACGCGGTTGGCCAGACGGCCGGAGAAGTCGCCCTGGAAATACGAAAGCGCGTGCCCGAGGGTGTAGAGATGCGCCCGCCAGCGGATCTGGCTGGTCGATTGCGGCACGATGAGCTGGTTGGACAGCACCTCGTGCGCCCAGATCGACAGCGGACGCACCACCGCGATGAGAACGACCACGAGGCCGAGTTCGACCGCGTGGTCCGACAGCACCGTCGCCCGATCGGCCGAGCCGAGCAGGTCGATGAACCAGCGCATCACGAGGTAGAGGGACGCCTCGACCGTGCCGGCGATCACCGCGATGACGAACAGGGCCGCCAGGGCGGCGCGGATCGGGCGCAGGTAGAACCAGGCAAAGCCGAGGATCGACCGCGGCGGCATCCGCGCCTCGTCGAAGGGCGCGAAGGGGTCGACGCGGCGTTCAAGCCAATCGAGGAACATGTCTACGGGGGCGTGACGCGGCGGGAGCCCCTCATGTAAGCGCGACCGGCCCCGCGCCAACCGTGCGGAGTGGTCGCGCCGCCGCGGTGTCTCAGCGGTTCAGGGCCAGCGCGGCGCCCGACTTGGTCAGGGCGCCTTCCAGGCCGCCGCCGCCCTGGCGCAGCCGCGCCGCCACGGAGCCGCCCGGCTGGTAGAGGTAGACTTCCCCGTCGCGGAAGTCCCAGGCCGAGACCCGGGCCAGATCCTTGTTGGGGCAGCCCGTCGCCGTCGCCCTGTAGAGGTCGAGGGCCGGCGTGCTCGAGAGCGTCACCTTGCAATTCGCTCCGGTGGCATCGCGGGCATCCCAGCTTCCGACCACGGAGGAGCGGCCGCCGGTGGCGACCGGCGGCGGCGGCGCCGGCGGGGCGACCGGCTCGGCGATCACCGTCGGACCGGCGGGCGGCGCGGCCGCCTGCGCACCGGGCGGGGTCGGCGCGTCGGGGCTCGCGGCCACGCCGGGCGGAGGCGCCAGGGGGGCTGCGGTCACGGTGCCCGACGGCATGGCCGGCACCGTGTCCAGGGAGGCCTGCGGCGACGGCGCCCGCGTCCGCGGCCCATCCAGGCGGCTCGAGGCACAGGCGCCGAGGCTGGCGCCCAGGCAGAGAACGGCGAACGTCGACAGGCTCGGGCGCAGCATCGGTCCACTTTGGGTCAGGCTTGGAGGCGCGTACGCGCTTGCCCCTGACTCCGTGCCAATTGCGCTGACCGCAAGGCGGCCCTCTCAAGCTCAGACGACTCCGCTGCGGAGAGCCGGGCTTTTCGGCCCAGTGTGGCCTTCAGGCCTCAATACGTGGCCCGGCTCTGCAATCAGAGCGTGCGCTCCACCATCATCTTCTTGATTTCGGCAATGGCCTTGGCCGGGTTCAGGCTCTTCGGGCAGGTGTTGGCGCAGTTCATGATCGTGTGGCAGCGGTACAGCCGGAACGGGTCGTGCAGCCCGTCGAGGCGGTGGCCCGTGTTCTCGTCGCGCGAGTCGATCAGCCAGCGATAGGCCTGCAGCAGGGCTGCCGGGCCGAGGAACTTGTCGCCGTTCCACCAGTAGCTCGGGCACGAGGTGGTGCAGCACGCGCAGAGGATGCACTCGTACAGACCGTCGAGGCGGGAGCGGTCCTCCGGAGTCTGGCGCCACTCCTTCTCCGGGGCCGGCGTCTCGGTCTGCAGCCAGGGCTCGATGGCGGCGTGCTGGGCGTAGAAATTCGTGAGGTCCGGCACGAGGTCCTTCAGGACCGGCATGTGCGGCAGCGGATAGATCCGGATCGCCCCGTCCTTGTCCTTGCGGGTCATGACCGGCAGGGCGTTGTCGGGGCTCTTGCACTCGTCGATGCCCATCGTGCAGGCGAGCGCGTTCTGGCCCTCGATGTTCATCGCGCAGGAGCCGCAGATGCCCTCGCGGCAGGAGCGGCGGAAGACCAGCGTCGAGTCGACCTTGTTCTTGATCCACAGGAGCGCATCGAGGACCATCGGCCCGCAATCCTCGCGGTCGACCTGATAGGTGTCGATCCGCGGGTTGGCCCCGTCATCCGGGTTCCAGCGGTAGATCTTGAAGGTCTGCAGGTTCCTGGCGCCGGGAGGCGCCGGCCAGGACTTGCCCTGCGTGATCTGGGAATTCTTCGGAAGGTTGAACTGGGCCATGGTTCTCGACGGCTTCCGCTAGAGCAGGACGTGGCGGCCGGGGCAGAAGCCCCGCCGCCGCAGTCGTTGAGCAGAGGTTCGTATCAGTACACGCGGGCCTTCGGCTCGATGTACTGGATCTCATTGGACATCGTGTAGGTGTGCACCGGACGGTAATCGATGTTCACCTGGTGCCGGCCCTCGTCGAGCCAGGACAGCGTGTGCTTCATCCAGTCCTTGTCGTCGCGGTCCGGGAAGTCCTCGCGGGCATGGGCGCCGCGGGATTCCGTGCGGTTGGCGGCCGATTCCATCGTGACCACCGCCTGGCCGATCAGATTGTCGAACTCCAGGGTCTCCAGGAGGTCGGTGTTCCAGACCAGCGACCGGTCAGTGACCTTCACGTCGGCGGCGGCGTTCCAGACCTTGTGGATCAGGCCCTTGCCCTCCTCCAGAACCTCGCCGGTGCGGAACACGGCGCAATTGTTCTGCATCGTCTTCTGCATCTCGGCGCGGAGTTCCGCGGTCGGCGTCGCGCCGTTGGCGTAGCGGAACCGGTCGAGGCGCTCGAGGGCCTTGTCGGTGGCCCCCTTCGGCAGTTCCATGGCGCGGCCGTTCGGCTCGACGATCTCGGCGCAGCGGTTGCCGGCGGCGCGGCCGAACACCACGAGATCGATCAGCGAGTTCGAACCCAGGCGGTTGGCGCCGTGCACGGAGACGCAGGCTGCTTCGCCGATGGCCATGAGACCCGGAACCACGGTGTCGGGGTTGCCGTCGCGCAGCGTCAGCACCTCGCCGTGATAGTTCGTGGGGATGCCGCCCATGTTGTAATGGACGGTCGGGATGACCGGGATCGGCTCCTTGGTCACGTCGACGCCGGCGAAGATCCGCGCGGATTCCGAGATGCCCGGCAGGCGCTCGTGCAGGATCTTCGGATCCAGGTGGTCGAGGTGCAGGTAGATGTGATCCTTGTTCTTGCCGACACCGCGGCCGTCCCGGATCTCCATGGTCATGGAGCGCGAGACGACGTCGCGCGAGGCGAGGTCCTTGGCCGACGGTGCGTAGCGCTCCATGAAGCGCTCGCCCTCGGAATTGGTGAGGTAGCCGCCCTCGCCGCGGGAGCCTTCCGTGATCAGGCAGCCCGCGCCGTAGATGCCGGTCGGGTGGAATTGCACGAACTCCATGTCCTGCAGCGGCAGGCCGGCGCGCAGCACCATGGCGTTGCCGTCGCCCGTGCAGGTATGCGCGGAGGTCGCCGAGAAATAGGCGCGTCCGTAGCCGCCGGTCGCCAGGATGGTCATCTGGGCGCGGAACCGGTGGATCTCGCCGGTGGCCTGGTCGAGGGCGATGACGCCGCGGCAGCGGCCCTCCTCGTCCATGATCAGGTCGAGGGCGAAATACTCGATGAAGAAGTCGGTCTGGTTCTTTACCGCCTGCCCGTAGAGGGTGTGCAGCATGGCGTGGCCGGTGCGGTCGGCCGCCGCGCAGGTGCGCTGGGCGGTGCCCTTGCCGTAATCGGTGGTCATGCCGCCGAACGGGCGCTGGTAGATCTTGCCTTCCTCCGTGCGGGAGAACGGCACGCCCCAGTGCTCCAGCTCGTAGACGGCGGCGGGCGCGTTGCGCACGAGGTACTCGATGGCGTCCTGGTCGCCGAGCCAGTCCGACCCCTTCACGGTGTCGTACATGTGCCAGCGCCAGTCGTCCGGGCCCATGTTGCCGAGGGACGCCGAGATGCCGCCCTGCGCCGCCACGGTGTGCGAGCGGGTCGGGAACACCTTGGTGATGCAGGCGGTGCGCAGGCCGGCTTCCGAGCAGCCGACCGTGGCACGCAGGCCGGCGCCGCCCGCGCCGACGATCACCACGTCGAAGGCGTGATCGTGAATGGTGTAGGCAGGCCCGCTGCCGTTTGTGCCGTTGGCGGCCATGTTCGGCTCCTCGAAATAGGGGTTGGCGGGGTTCAGGCCGGCTGTCCGAAGCCGATGCGCAGCACCGCGTAGAGGCAGGCCACGGCCACGACGACCGCGTAGGCGTTGTTGGCGAGAACCGCGGCAACCTTCATGGCCGGGGCGTGCACGTAGTCCTCGATGATCACCTGCATGCCGAGACGCATGTGGATCGTAACCGACAGCAGCGCCAGGATCAGGAGAATTGACACCACGGGGGTCGCGACGAGGAGCCGCGCCTCCGCAAAGCCGCGGCCCGACATCTTGGCGACGATCACCACGAAGCTCAGCATCAGCACGACGTTGGCGATGGCGGTCAGCCGCTGCAGCCACCAGTGGCCGGCCCCGTGGTGCGCGACGCCAAGGCCGCGGACCCGGGCGCGGGGGGTGCGGATCGAGACGCGCGTGTCCTGCCGGACCTCTTTCTGAGCCATGTGGGCCTCCTCAGCGGACCAGAAGGGCGACCGCCCAGATGACGAGGGTGAGCGCGACCGAGCCGATCAGGGTCAGCCGGGCCATCGACAGGCGCTTCTCCCGATCGAAGCCCACGCCCGTGTCCCAGATCAGGTGCCGGATGCCGCCCAGCATGTGGTGCATCAGCACCCACGTATAGACGAACAGGATCAGGCGCCCGAACAGCGAGCCGAAGAACCCGGCCACGTAAGAGTAGCCGACCGGTCCGGAAGCCAGAGCCACGAGCCAGAGGGCGACCAGTGCAGTCCCGCCATAGAGCGCGGTGCCGGTGATACGGTGAAACACCGACATCGCCATCGTCCAGGTCCAGCGATAGATCTGGAGATGGGGCGATAGCGGCTGTGCCACTGTCGGGCGGGCGGTGGGTGCCATCGGGTTGAAGCCTCGCAGCTGCGAACTGGACCGTCTCTAATCTGGTAGCGCTAGTGGCTGAGCGGGCAACCCGCAATCCGCCATGGTGCGGCGCAATGTGCCGTCTGGGGCGACACTTTGCCGATTCTGTCACCTCAGCTGCCCCAGCAGTTGCCACCACGCATAGTCGAGGGGCGCGGCCACCAGCAACGACAGGAAGCCGAAGCTCACGGTGAGGCGCGTCGCGTCCCCGAGGCGGACGCCCCCGAGCTCGCTGGCGAACACGATCGGGGGCGCCTGGTAAGGGAAGAAGATGGTCGAGTAGCCGATCACCTGCAGGGAGACGACCGCGAGGGATGACAGGCCGCTCGCCTCCGTCATCTCGCCCGCCAGGGCCGTGTAGAGGGCCGGCGCGCCGTTGGCGGTGACGAGCAGGGTCAGCACCGTCGCCATGCCGGTGAGCACCGCGAAGTTCTGTGTCGGCGCGTCGTGCGCCAGGGGCGCGACCGCCAGGAGCAGATGGCCGAGACGCCCGCCCAGACCGGTCTCGTTGACCAGGGCGACCAGACCGAGCAGCGCCGCGATGTAGAAGCAGGTCCGCAGGTTGACCTGCTGAAACGCTTCGGGCGGCAGCACCCCGATCCGCGGCAGCAGGCAGACCACCGCGGCGGCGAGGCCGACCCAGGCGGGGGCGAGCCCGTGCAGGGCGTCGGTCATCCAGAGGACCAGCGTGCAGGCGAGGATCACCGCGAGGCGCCGCTCGGGCGCGGAGAGCGGCGGCAGCACCGGCAGGGTCGGCGCGGTCGGGCCGAGGTCGTCCGGAAACAGCCGGACGATGAGAGCCACCAGCAGGACGCCCTTGACCGCGGCCAGGACCGGGGCGTGCAGGACGAAGTAGGACAGGTACGAGAGCTGCAGCCCGAGCAGGTGTTCCGCCGAGCCGGCCATGACGAGGTTCGGCACGTTGGCGGGCAGGATCGCTGCCGACAGGATCGGCGTGGCGATGCCGACCGCCAGCACCGCGCCCGTCCGTCCCGGGCGGCCGACCGTGAGGCCGAAGGCGTCGCAGAGCGCCAGGGTCACGGGGATCATCAGGGCGATGCGGCCGAGATTCGACGGCATGACGAAGGCGATCAGGAAGCTCAGCGCCACCAGCCCGGTGATGAAGTGGCCGTAGGAGCCCGAGAGGCGCAGGGCGAGGCTCCGCGCCATGCGGGCGCCGAGGCCCGTCCGGGTCATGCCCTGCCCCACCACCAAGCCGGACAGGACCAGCCAGAAGGCGGAGGACGAGAGGCCGGAGAACACCGTCGCGGCGGAGCCGAGCCGCAGCAGCATCGCCAGTCCGAAGAAGGCCAGCGCCGTGACGATCTCGGGCAGCAGGGCGGTCGCCCAGAGGCTCATGCACGCCACGAGCAGTGCCGCCGTCGCCGCAATCGACCCCTCCCCGCTCACCGCGATCGTCCCCGCACCACGCTACGCCGAAGGTGGCATCCTCGTCGGATTGGAACGGTTCGCAATTCGGGAGTTGTTGAGCGAGCCTTCGCCAACCGCGAAGGCTCTTAGTGCGATGGGCCGCGCCGGCCTGCTTACGAACGCGGACGCCCGGCCGAGAGCCGGCCGGGCGCAATGCTGTCTCAAAAGCGTTTGGGGACCCGCTTCGCGTGGCTCAGTAGCCGTAGCCGTAGTAGCCGTTGCAGGCGGCCGGGTCGTAAGCCCCGTAGCCGTACGTGTCGGCACAATTGTCGTACCCGTAGTCGAGGCCGCTCAGGCCGTAGCCGACCCCGAGGCCGAGCCCGACCCCCGCAAGGCCGTAGCCGACGCCGCGGCCATAGCGCCGGCCGTAATAACCGCGGTTGGCGTAGCCACGCCCGACAATCCCGCGGTTCCCGATCCCGCCATACCGGCCGGCATCGTTAAATCCGCCGGTCCGGAGGCCGCCGCCCCGAAGCCCGCCGGCTCCGGCCACGCCGGCCGCGTCGAGCCCCGCGCCCCGGAAGCCACCACCCAGGCCGCCGACCCGCGCCCCACCGACGCCGCCGTTCTGAAAGGCCCCGCCGCCGAAGCCGCCGTTCCGGAACGATCCGCCGCCCACGCTGCCACCGCGGAAGCCGCCGCCGAACCCGCCGCCGTGAAATCCGCCACCGCCGAAGCCTCCGCCGTGGAAGCCACCCCCGCCGAAGCCGCGCGCATCCGCACCGGTCGGAGCGAAAGCGACCGCTGCCAGAAGAGCGGTCGAAACAAGTGCGATACGAGTCATGGGAAATCTCAGCTTGAAGCGAGGTGTATTAATCTCCCAACACTTCAAAACGCCGCGATATCCAAGCTTGAGTATTTGGGGCGACGTGGCAGTCCGTCGCGAGAGCCGTCCTCGGGCGCGGACCGGATGAAGACCGCGCCGGGCGCCCCTCACCGGAACGGAGGCTCATCGAAGCTGCGCAGCTTGCGCGAGTGGAGACCGTGCCGGTCGGCGCGCAGCACGTCGAGTGCCGCCAATCCCACCTGGAGATGCTCCGAGACGGCCCGGTCGTAGAACGCATTGGCGGCGCCCGGCAGCTTGATCTCGCCGTGGAGCGGCTTGTCGGAGACGCAGAGCAGCGCGCCGTAGGGTACGCGGAGGCGGAAGCCCTGCGCGGCGACGGTGCCGCTCTCCATGTCGACCGCGATCGCGCGGGACTGGTTGATCCGCCGCCGCTCCTGGCTGAAGCGCAGCTCCCAGTTGCGGTCGTCATAGGTCACCACCGTGCCGGTGCGCAGGCGCCGCTTCAGGGCATCGGCCTGCTCGCCCGTCACAGAAGCGGCGGCGCTCTGGAGCGCGACCTGCACCTCGGCCAGCGCCGGGACCGGGACGTCCGGCGGCACGAGCTCGTCGAGGATCCGGTCGCGGCGGAGATAGGCGTGCGCCAGCACGTAGTCGCCGATCGTCTGCGACTGCCGCAAGCCGCCGCAATGGCCGACCATCAGCCAGCAATCCGGGCGCAGCACGGCCAGATGGTCGGTGATCGTCTTCGCGTTCGAGGGGCCGACGCCGATATTGACCAGCGTCGTGCCCTGCTGGGTCCCGTCGGCGTCGCGCGCCACCAAATGGTAGGCCGGCATCTGGTGCCGGTGCCAGGGCGAGGCGGCGATCACCGCGGCGGGGTCGGCCTCGGCGGCCTCGGCGCGGCTCACGGAGACTCCGCCCGGCAGGACCAGCCGCTCGAACCCCTCCGCGCCCGAGGCCAGCCGCTCCAGGCCGTGGCGGACGAACTGGTCGACGTAGCGGTGGTAGTTGGTGAGCAGGATCCAGGGCTGGACGTCGCGCCAGTCGCAGCCGGTGTAATGGACCAGCCGCCGGAGGGAGTAATCGACCCGCACGCCGTCGAACAGCGCCAGGGGCAGCGGCTCGCCCGCCACTTGGTCGAAGGTCCCGTCGGCGATCTCGTCGCCGACGAGCGACAGGAGCGGGACCGGGAAGTAGGTGGCGAGATCCGCGCCGTCGACCGCCCGGCCGCCCGCGTCGAGCCCGGCTTCCAGCACGTAGGGATAGGGGATCTCCTGCGCGCTCAGCCCGACTTCGATGGCGATGCCGTAATCCGCGATCAGCGGCTCCAGCTGACGGGTCAGGTAGGTCCGGAAGAACGCCGGATGCGTCACCGTCGTGGCGTAGGTCCCGGCCGCCTGGAGCTTGGCGGTGGCGCGCCGGACGCGCGGCAGCGGCCCGTCCGGGCGATAGCTGATCCGCAGCTCCGGGTAGCGGAAGGCGAGCCGCTCGGTGGCGTCCGGCGGCGGCCCCCCGGCGAGGTAGCGCTCCAGGGCATTTCGCAGGGCGCCGGCCGCGTCGTCGTAGAGCTCGACCAGCCGGTCGACGGCGGTCCCGGCATCGGCCACCGCCTGCATCGGCCGCAATTCCCGCTCGATCATGTCGCCTCCGTTCCTGCTGCCGGATCTACACCCCGCACCATCCGGGGGCGAGATGCGGGGTTGCGGGCCGCGGGCACATGGCCGACAAGCCCGCCGGCGCGGAGCGAGGCGGCATGGACGCGGATGAGTTCGGAACCCGTCCCGGCGAAGTGAGGGCAGAATTGCCCACGACCTTCGATGCGGGCCTCCACTTCATCGGCCGGCTGCGCACGCCCTGGCAGGCGCGATCCGACTGTCCGAAGAACGGCCTGCAGACCGATGCGGTCTGCACCGTGGAGGTCGATCCGGCCTACGTCCCCGGCCTGCGCAACGTCACGGGCTGCACGCACCTGATCCTGCTCTACTGGATGGACCGGGCGACCCGCGGCCTCGTGATCCAGCGCCCGCGCCACGCCGACGGTCCCCGCGGCACCTTCTCCCTGCGTTCGCCCGCCCGTCCCAACCCGATCGCCCTGTCGGTGGTGGAACTGCTCGGCCGGGACGGCGACACGCTCCGCGTGCGCGGGCTCGACTGCCTCGACGGTACGCCGCTCCTCGACATCAAACCCTACTACGCCTCCACGGATGCGCGGCCGGACGCGCAGGTCGACCGGGCCGGGGCCGAGCCGTGAGGCGCGTCGCCCTTCTCATCCTCGGTGGGCTCGCCCTGCTGGCAATCGGCGGTTTCGCCGGGTGGCGCCTGCATAGGCCGGCCGCCGATGCGCGGGCCTACGCGGAGATGCGCCTGATCGCCGTGCAGGTCAGCCTCGACGAGGCGCCGCCGGATTACGTGTTCTGGGCCGGCGATTCCCAGGTGGAGCTGCAGCCGGGCAGCCAGCGGCCCTGCGGCCTCGACTTCCTCAACGGCGGGATCAGCGGCTCGACCGCGGCCAGCTATGCGGACCACCTCGCGCGCTTGACCTTCAAGGTCCCTCCCCGGCTCGCCGCGCTGACGATCGGGACCAACGACATCCTCGTGAAGAACAACCCGCAGCTGGACAAGCCGGCGGCGCAGTTCGAAGCCGCCGCAGAGGCGATCATCAAGCGGCTCCAGATTTTGACCCCGCGCGTCGTGGTGACGGCCCTCCCCCCGGTCGGGCGTGAGCTCAGCAAGCTCGTCGATGCCGGCGCGGTGGCAGTTTACTCGCAGCGCCTGCGCAACCTGTGCGGCCGGCTCGGCTGCGTGTTCACGGACCCGTTCGCGGCCTTGCGCGACGGCGACACCGGCTACGCCAAGCCCGGTGCCCTGCGGGACGGGCTGCATCTCGCGGCGTTCCGGCCGGCGCTGAAGGCGGTCGAGCCGGCGCTCTGCGGGCCGTGACGGGGCGCGGTCTGCGGCACGGCGTCCGCATCGTCCCGGCGCGCGACGCGGCGCGATCCGGGAGCGCCCGGAATCCTGCCGTCACGCTCCCCAGAATCGGCTCGCGGCTTTCGCGATGACGGCTGCGGGCCTGCTTATTCCCACTCGATGGTGCCCGGGGGCTTCGAGGTGATGTCGTAGGTGACCCGGTTGATGCCCTTCACCTCGTTGATGATCCGGGTCGCGACGCGGCCCAGGAAGGCCATGTCGAACGGGTAGAAATCGGCGGTCATGCCGTCCACCGACGTGACGGCGCGCAGCGCGCAGACATGATCGTAGGTGCGGCCGTCGCCCATCACGCCGACGGTCTTCACCGGCAGGATCACCGCGAAGGCCTGCCAGATCGTGTCGTAGAGGCCGGCCTGCCGGATCTCGTCGAGGTAGATCGCGTCGGCCTTGCGCAGGGCCTCCAGCTTCTCGGCGGTGATCGTGCCGGGGCAGCGGATCGCCAGGCCCGGGCCCGGGAACGGGTGGCGGCCGACGAAGCCCTCGGGCAGGCCGAGTTCCTTGCCGAGGACCCGGACCTCGTCCTTGAACAGCTCGCGGAGCGGCTCCACGAGCTTCATGTCCATGCGCTCGGGCAGGCCGCCGACATTGTGGTGGCTCTTGATGGTCACGGACGGGCCGCCCGTGAACGACACGCTCTCGATCACGTCCGGATACAGCGTGCCCTGCGCCAGGAACTTCGCCCCGCCGATCTTCTTCGATTCGGCCTCGAACACGTCGATGAACAGGCGACCGATGGTCTTGCGCTTGACCTCGGGATCCGAGACGCCCTCGAGGGCCGCGAGGAACATCCCCGACGCCTCAACGTGGACCAGCGGGATGTTATAGTGGTCGCGGAAAAGGGCCACGACCTGTTCGGCCTCGCCCAGGCGCAGGAGGCCGTGGTCGACGAACACGCAGGTCAGCTGGTCGCCGATCGCTTCGTGGATCAGCACGGCCGCCACGGCGGAATCGACGCCACCCGACAGGCCGCAGATCACCTTCTCGGAGCCGACCTGCTCGCGGATCTTGGCGATGGCCTCCTCGCGATAGGCGCCCATGGTCCAGTCGCCCGAGCAGCCGGCCACGTCGCGCACGAAGTTGCGGATCAGCAGGGCGCCGTGGGGGGTGTGTGCCACTTCCGGGTGAAATTGCACCGCGTAGTAGTTGCGTGCCTCGTCGGCCACCGCCGCGAAGGGCGCGTTCTTGGAGATCGCCACGGTGGTGAAGCCGTCCGGCAGCTTGGTGACGCGGTCACCGTGGCTCATCCAGACCGGGTACTTCTCGCCCTTGTGCCAGACGCCCTTGAACAGGGGGCAATCGGCCAGGATCTCGACCTCGGCCCGGCCGAACTCCGCGTGGTGTCCGCCCTCGACGGCGCCGCCGAGCTGGGCCGCCATGGTCTGCTGGCCGTAGCAGATGCCGAAGACCGGGACGCCCGAATCGAACACGAGCTGGGGCGCGCGGGGCGAGGCCTCGACGGTTACCGATTCGGGGCCGCCGGAGAGGATCACGCCCTTGGGCTTCTGCTCGCGAAACGCGGCCTCGGCCTTCGTGAAGGGCACGATCTCGCAGTAGACGCCCTCCTCCCGCACCCGGCGGGCGATGAGCTGGGTCACCTGAGAGCCGAAATCGACGATCAGGATCTTGTCGTGGTCGGTGTTCATCGCGGGCGATTATCCGAAGGCCGGGGCGGGTGCAACGCACAAGTCCGGGTTGTCCGGTCTTCCGACGCGCTGACGCCGACGGAATGCCGGATTCCGCCCGTCGGTCATACGCTCTTGCATCGTCCCGGGGCCACGCGGCGCGACCCGGGACCCGAATCGGCCGATCCGGTCAGGCGCGCGACGTGGTCTCGGCTGGCCCGACGCGTCTGCTCTCAGTCGAAGTTGCGGACCTTGGCCGATCCGCCAAGGCTGATCGCGGGCTTCGCGGCGGCGCCGGCGAGGCTCACCTTCTTCTGGCCGGGCGGAGTCTTGGCACGCAGCTGGGGAGCCGGCTCGGGCGCCGGCCGCGACGGCTTCAGGTGCGCCTGTCCGTGAATCACCGAGCCGATCTCGCCCGCCACGCGGATGAGGTCGTCGCGCTCGCAGGAGCGGGCGACCTTCAGCCCGAGCTTGTGCATGTGGCTCTTGCCATAGAGGTAGGTGGCCAGCTGCGCGCGCTTCAGCGGCGGGATCTGCTCCAGGATCAGCGGCAGGTCGAAATCGTCGGCCCGGTAGACGGAGCCCAGGACCTCGAGGGTTACCGGGCAATCGACTTCGGGCTCGGCGCCGCTGGTCGGATGCGCTTGCGTCATGGATGCCTCTTGGAGGTCGATGGATCGGGATGCGGGTCGGATGCCCCGGAGCCGGGGTCGAGTTCAACCCCTATCGGAACGGTGAGGTTCGCAATCCGGTCCTCCGTCGGCGCCGGAGCCGGGCTCGGGGCCGGGACGGTCTCGGGTTTCCAGGCACCGAGGCAGCCGGTGCAGACGGATTCGATCACCGCACGGGCATGGGCCTGCCGGCGCGCCCAGAGCATCTCCCGGGCCACGCGCGCGGCCTCGGCGTCCGGTAGGGGGCGGATGCGGATGTAGAGCGGCTCCTGCGCGGCGACCGGAGCCGGCGTCACGGCGAGGAGCCCGAGCACGGCCATCGCGGGCTCGGCGGAGCGCCACCAGCGCCGCGGCGCCGACCATGCGGGTCCCGCCATGTCTCTCTCCCGCCCGGACCGAGCGCGATACGTCGCCCGTCAGGGTAAACCGCCTCTTAACGGACCGCCACCGCCGCGCGGAACTTCACACGGCCATGCCGGTAGAACCAGAGGGGGCCGAGCGGGAGATGGCTTGATGCCTCAGATGTTCGACTGGATCTTCTTCGCGATCATGCTGCCGTTCCCGGCTTACCTGGTCTGGGATTTCATGCGGCACCGGTAGGCCGGCCCGCGTCGTTCACCGGCCGGGCGAGGCCGCCCCACGACCGAACGGCATGGGCCGCGCTGACTCACCGACCGGCTCCGTCGCCTGCTCGTCCCGGCGCCGGTCCTGTGCGCGCCCGAGCCAGAGGCTGTTCACGAGCCACGCCACCGAGAGCGGGATCGCGGCGCTTGCCACGCCGGCGCTGCCGAATCCGACGCCCTGGATGCCCGTGAACGACCATGCGCCGACTTGGTCGCCCAGGCGGTAGACCACCGTGTCGATGAAGCTCTTGGCCTTGTAGCGATCCTCCCGCGGGACGACGGTGAACAGCACCTCGCGCACCGGTCGCGCGATGGCGAAGTTGCCGGCCCGGCGCAGGACTTGGAACGCGACGATCACGCCGATCGTGGGCCAGACGGCGAGCGCCGCGAAGCCGAGGATGCTGAAGGCCGGCAGGATCGCCAGCGTCAGGGCGACGCCGATGCGATTCACGATCCGGCCGGTGAGGAACAGCTGGATTCCCAGCGTCAGGACGTTCACCGCGAGGTCGACGCTGGCGAAGAAGGCGGTCTGCGCACCCCGGTCCGGGAAGCTCCGCTTGGCGATGCCCGCCTGCTCGAAATACAGGAAGGTCGAGGTCACCGAGAACAGGAGCAGGAACAGCGAGATGTTGAGCAGGTAGGGGGACGCGAAGGTCCGCGTGACGCCGGCGAGCACGCTGCCGCCGATCGTCCGATCCTGCCCGTCATCGGCGCTGCGGTCGCGGCCCGGCACCTCGTGCAGCTGCGTCGACAGGGCCGCGAGACCGCGCATGCAGAACACGGCGATCTCGAGGAGCACCACCGCGCAGAGCATAAGGCCCCAGGTCGGGACGTTCTTGGCGAGGATCGCGGTCGTCGCCGAACCCGCGATGGCGCCGAGCGTCGCGCCGGCCGCGATGAAGCCGAACAGGCGCTTGCCCTGGGCGTTCGAGAACACGTCGACGATCGTCGCCCAGAAGATCGAGACCACGAAAAGGTTGAAGATCGACAGCCAGACGAAGAACACCCGGCCGATCCACACGCCCCACTCGGCGGGGGCGAGATAGAGCGTCAGCGCGAAGGCCAGGATGTTGGCCGCGAAGAACCGGTAGGTGATCGGCACGAACCGCGCCCGCGGCATCCGCTTCACCAGGTAGGCGAAGGGCAGGTTGAGGGCGAGCATGCCCACCAGGGTGGCGGTGAACAGCCAGGGCAGGTTTTCGATGCCGCCGGCGACGCCCATCTGATCCCGGATCGGGCGCAGCACGTAGTAGGCGGCCAGGATCGAGAAGATGTAGGCCCAGGACCACGCCAGCGCCCGACCCTCGCCGGGCTGAACGTCAATCAGGCGCGCGAGCGTGCCGCGGGCGGGTGCGGGTTCAGACATGGGCCGATCTCACCGGAATGGGCTTTCCCTCGGGCAAGCCTCCCTCACGGAGACTCGGTCCGACCCGTCGCCTCCGCACGGCGTGGCGACGGATCGGATGACGCCCCTACTGCGCCAGTCCGAGTTTCTGGCGCATCTCCGACGCGGTCACGTCGTGACCGAAGCCCTGGGAGCCCATGGCGAACTTGTCGGCTTCCTTGAGCGGACCGACCACCACCGGATCGAAGCCGGCGTCGCGGACGAGGCCCTCGGCGACCTTCAGAGCCTCCGGGTCATCCCCGGCGATCGGGATCGCCATCCGTCCGCCTGCGCGACCCTTGCCGCCATCGGCGCCTTCCTTGGCGAAGACCTTGTAGTTGGCCGCATTGAAGGCGCGCACCAGTTTGGCGCCGGGAAAGTACTTGGCCGAGGTGGCGCCGATCCCGCTGGCCTGGACCTCGTCGTAGAGCGCGCCGTCGCGCTTCTGCGTGGCGTTGCCGGCGTCAAGGACGACCTTGCCGTTGAGAGCCGGGCCAATCTCCTTCGCGAGATCCGGATAGGCCTTGTAGGGGACGGCGATGAACACGGCATCGCCGAACTTGATCGCGTCCTCGGGCGTGCCGGCCTTGGCGTTCGGTCCCAGCTCCGAGACCATCGCCGCCAGCTGCTCCGGGTGGCGGGAGGCGAACATCACCTCGTGGCCGTCCTTGACCCAGAGCGTCCCGATCGTACCGCCGATATTTCCGGCCCCGATGACGCCGATCCGGATCTTTTTCGGGCCGTCCTGGGCCAGCGCGGGCATGGCCGCGGCGACGGCGAGTCCGGCCGCGAGGGCGAGCGCCGCGCGGCGCGAGGTGAGATCAGACCGCATCGATGAACATCTCCATCTGCTTGCGCTGCGCCGCATCCGGGAGCTTGCCCCGCGCGGCGCCGAGGTTGTCCTCGACATAGGCGGCCTTCGCCATGCCGGGGATCGGGCAGGTCACGGCCGGATTGCCGAGCACGTATTTCAGGAAGACCTGCGGCCAGCTCGCGCAGCCGAGGTCCTTGGCGAAAGCCGGCAGTTCCTTGCCCTGGACCGCCTTAAACAGGCGGTCGCGGCCGAACGGCACGTTGGTCATCACCGCCACGCCGCGGTCCGCGGCGAGCGGGATCACGCGCTCGGCGGCGGCACGGTTGTCGATGGCGTAGTTCACCTGGATGAAGTCGAGCGTCTCGCGCTTCATGACGGCTTCGAGCGCGTCGAGCTGGTTGTCGCGCCAGACCGTGACGCCGACATAGCGGATGCGTTTGCGATCCTTCAGATCCCGCAGAATCGCCAGATTCTCGGTCACGTCGATCAGATTGTGGACCGCCACGAGATCGAGTGTATCGACCTTCATCCGCTTGAGCGACCGCTCGAACTCCGCCAGCGTCGCATCGCGGCCGGTCGTGTCGACCTTGCTGGCGAGGAAGATTTTCTGGCGCAGGCCGGGCTCCGCCAGGATCAATCCGAGGACGTCCTCGGCGGTCCCGTAGCTCGGGGCCGTGTCGATCACCGAGCCGCCGAGGGCGACGAAGGTCTTCACCGCCTCCTTCAGCGGCGCCACCGCGTCGGGCGTCGGCTCGACCTCGTAGCGTCGGGACGTGCCGATCCCGATGGCCGGAAGCATCTCGCCGGTGGAGGGGATCGGGCGGCGGATCAGCGGCTCCGCCGCGGTGGCGAATCGCCCTGCGAGCGGGGCGAGGGCCGCTGCGGCGATGACGGCGCGACGGGATACGGGCATGGCCGGCCTCGGACGAAATTACGACCCATCGGAAGATAGGGCGGCTTCGGCCTGTGTGCATTCATAATTCTCACGCTTGCGTGAGCACGACGCAACGGCCGGCCGCGGGCAGAAGGCTAATCCTCCTCGGGCGGATCCTCGAACTCCGCACCCTCGGTGTCGGGGGCTATGCGGAACCGATATTCGTCGATCGTCAGAAACGCCCGGTGGGCCGCCTGCGGGTCGATCCCGTCGCGGACCACGAGGGTCTGGAAGTCGATGAAGAGGCGGGCGATGCGCGCCTCTTCCGACAAGGCGGCCAGGGCGGACGAGCTGGCGCCGGCGCGCATCATGTAGCGCTTCGCCTCGCCCGCCGTGTCGGGTGCGGGCAGGACGACGACCTGCCCGGCGGTTTCCGGCTTCAGCTCTGCCCAACGCAGGGGCGTCCAGGCGATGATGGCGTCGATCTGCTTCATCGAAAGCTCCGGCAGGAGGATGGGATCCGCCTACCGGGCGCGATCGGGAACGTCGAGGCTCTCGCCATTCCCGATCAGGGCGCGCGCTCCAGCTGGCCGCGGATCTCACCCTTCGGGTTCGCGGCGGTGTGAAGGTTGAAGTAGATGCGGCCCGCAGCGAGATGGGCGGCCTTCGCGTCGTCGAGGATCGCCTCGCCGGAGAAGGGACTGCTCGCCGCCGTCACCGGAACCAGCACGCCGGCATTCTCACCGGCCTTGGCCGGACCATGGAAATGGGCGGCCGTGACCGGGCCGGTGAGACCGCTGTATCGTCCCGACCAGCTGAGGCGCTTGGCGGCGGGATCGAAGGTCGCGGTGATCTCGCCCGTGCCGGCGCCTGTGGTCGCCGGGACCTCGCTGCTGCCGGTGAGGGCCGCGCGATAGGTGGCGTCGTTGCCCGCCGCGATGGCCGGGCCGGCGAGGAGCGGCACGCCCAGCACGAGAAGGGCGGCGAGGCTAGTGTTCCGACGATGGTTCGTGCGCGCTGTCATCGAACGCTCCGCGATGTGACGGGCCTTCAGGCGGCCCGTGTGTCAACCTAGCGGGCTTCGACGGACCGCACATGGCCGCCGCATCGGCGACGGTCGACTTCCGGTGACAGCCGGGCTGTCCCGTCGGCGATCGGCGGGACATGGATCGAGCTCGATCCGGACGCGCGCTTTGCGCACCCAAAACCGTTGACAGCGAGCGTCCGCTCTTCCTATACCGCGGCCACTGCACGCATCGTCCTCGCGGACGGTCGTGTCGCGTGGCGGGGTAGCTCAGCTGGTTAGAGCAGAGGAATCATAATCCTTGTGTCGGGGGTTCAAATCCCTCCCTCGCTACCATCTAACTTCTTGATTTTGCTCGTTTGACCCAAACCGCCTCCTGGCGGGTTTGACGTTTCTGGCCTCTGGGTTTGACGGCCGCCCGCGCTTCGGCGCGCAAACTCGGCGTCTAGCGAAGCCACCAGCGCTCGCATCTTCGGCGCCAAATCCGCACCCTTCGCATAGTGCCGGGCCATCTCGATCGTGCGCTGTCCCAGCGCGTCGGCGATGGCTCTCTCGTCGTGCCCGATCTCGCGTAGCACGACGGCCAGGGTGTGCCGCAGCCCATAGAGCGTGAGGCCTGGCTGCACCCTCCCCGCCTTCTCCAGCTTCAATCGAATCGGCCGCCACGACGCGCGGAATCCGCTGAGCGTCCAGGGTTTACCCTCGGAGTTCGCGCACAGGGTCGGCGCCGTGTGCTCCGGCGCGGCGGCCAGGATCATCGTGAGCGGTAGCGGCGCGGGCCAGAACACTGGCTCGCCTGTCTTGGCTCGACTCGTCGACAGCTCACCATCGCGAAAGGCCTCCCGCGGTAGGCCGAGCGCCTCCTTCGGTCCGAGGCCGGTGAACATCATCAAGGCGACCGGAGTGAGGATGTGCGGCGGCGCGGCGGCCAGCACAGCTTCGCGCTCGGCGTCTGACCAAGGGCGGTTGGCGTCGGGCTCACCCTTCTTCTTGCGCAGATCCTTGATGCCGGTGGCCGTGTTCGCTGGCAGGTGGCCGCGCTCCGACCCCCAGGCGAACATCAGCGACAGCACCGCCTTCACGTAGTTGCCGAATCGACGCCCCTTCCGCTCGGCCGCGCGGTCCCTGACCTTCACCACGAACGGGCGCGTGAACCGCTCAAGGTCTGTGCCGTCGATGTCCTTCAGATAGTCGAGGACCTTCTGATAGTCTGCGCGCGTCTGCGGGGCCAAGTCGGTGAAGGCCGCGTGCGCGCGGTAGGCGACGATCAGGCTGCCGAGCGTGCCGGCCTTGGGCGCAGCGGCGGTCTCGGCGCTCTTCCCGATCCGCGCCACCTCCGCGAAGAACGCAGCGGATCCAAGCGGCGCCTTCTTCAGGTCGATCTTCTCGCCGGTCGTCCGGTGGTAGCACCGCATGGCGCCGTGCCGGTCCGCGAAGATCTTGAACCCCTTCACTCGGATGCGCGTCACCCGAGCCTCGCCAGGATATCCTCGTCGCTCTCCTGGTTCGCCTCGCGTTCCGGCAGCGCCTCGAAGAATAGATCGACTTGCGCGCGATCCCAAAGCACGCGCGTGCCAACCTGCTTCGGCCGAGGCATCAGCCTCTCTCGTACCATCTCGTCGAAGGTGGTCACGGAGACGCCGACGTAGCGGGCGGCCTCCAACCGCGAGATGCCCTTGGGTGCGAACGGAAGTGCGGGGCGCTCCGGCCGTTCGGATGTGCGGACGCTACGCGGCACTTCCCCCTCCTAGCTTTCTGTCCTTCCACAGCACCGGCCGGGCGTGGTCCGGGATGTGCGAGCGGCCCCGCGCCGTCGGATGCATCGGCGAGCCGCGCCGGCCGGCTCGAGCGTTGGCGATCGCCGCAGCGGCCGCGTCGATCATCTCGCGCGTGATGGAACTGGACTCGGCCATGCTCCTACTCCGAGATCAGAGAGATGAGGGCCGAAAGACTGTTGTTCAGCTGCGCTTTCACGGATCTGAAAAATTGACCGGATATACGAAACTGATCGCTTAATGATCTCGTGCTCAGATCCTGCTTGAGGAGGTCCGAGCCATGACGATCACCACCTCGATCAACGCCGTCGGGCCTGTAAGGGCGACGGAGATGATCCAATCGGCACGAGCTGAGGCCGCGATCGAACACAGGGCGGGACTGCATACCGTCACGGCGGCAGTGCAAGGGTCCGACGATGAGAGCATTCAGGAGAGAAAGGGCGGTCTGAACCTTCTCCCGTCGCAGAAGCGTGTGGTCGACATCACCGTCTGAGACCAATTCGGCCATGGGGCTACTCCGCGGCTTCGGGGATGGGGGTGAGAGCGGCGGCAGCGACGTCGCGCGGCCAGCCCAGATCTTCATGCGGCGCCCCGGGCGGCCGGTCCGGCTGTCCGGACCGCCGCCACCGCCGCGGCCGACCAGCGGCCAGCCGTCGAAGCGGGAGAGGTCGCCAGAGTGCAGGGCCTCGTCTTGGTAGAAGACCGCGAGCGCGCGGCCGTGGGTGGCGGCGATCGCCGGGAACAGCATCTCGCACCACAGACGGAGCATCGGCCGGCAGAGACCGGGCCGGGCCGCACACATGCGGGCCAGCTCGACGCACTGCTCGCGTCGGATCCCGGTCTGCCCGACGACGTGGCGCACGGTTTCACCCGCGGCCGTCACCGCGACCGGCTCGCCGCGCTCGAACATCGCGTGGTGCGCCTTGATCGCGTAGCTCGTGCGCTGGTACGGGCCCATGCGATGGCCCCAGCGGACGAGGAGCCGGTTCAGCTCCGCGCGGTCGATCGCCTCGATGTGCTGGACGGGGGCAACGAGCATCAGTCCGCTCCGAAGAGGAGCGGCTGCACCGAGCCGTCGGGGAAGATCGCATCGAGCGGCACGTCCGCGGTCGGCTCGTCGCCGGTCCAGCGCTGCGGCCACGTGCCGGCCGCGATCAGCTCGCGGATGCGCGCTTCCTCCTCGGCGTTGAGCAGGTCGACGTGCGGCCGGCCGAGCCGATCAGCCACGGCGTTGCAGGCCGCCTGGATGGCGAGGATCCGGTCGAGCGCGTCGAGGCGCGCCGGCAGGGTGATCGGGCCCATGCGCTGCTGGTTCGGCACCAGCGTGCCGTCCTTGCGAGTCTCGCCGCCAGGCTGGCGCAGCCGGTTCCTGGCGAGCCGCAACTCCCGGTAGATCGGGCGCAGGCCGAGCAACGGCGCGAGGTACGACCAGGCCGGCAGCGCCACGACCGCCTCGAGGGCCTTGTCCCGGGCGGCGAGTGGGCACCCGACGCAGCCGGTGCGCGCGTTCGCCTCCTCGGCCTCAACGCCCCCATAGGCGTCGGCCAGCATCGCCGTCGCCCAACCGCCATAGGCGCGCATCGGCGCGTAGACCCGCAGCCAGTCCCAGACGTTGCAGACCCGCCAGTGCAGGATCGGCGCGAGGGTCGCGAGGCGCCCGCGGACGCCCTTCATGTCGGGGAGGAGCTGCTGATACCAACCCTGCCCGCACTCGGCGCCGTCCTTCGAGCAGCTCATCTCGATTCGCTTGTCGCGGATCGCGCTCTCGCCTTGGCGGACGCCGGTGATCGTCAGCACCGTGTCGGTCTCGGGCAGGCCGGCGAGGTCGGCCTCGATCGCGGCAGCCATCGGGTCGATCTTGATCTGCCGGGTGCACCAGCGGAGCGTGTTGTTGTTCGGCGGCGGGACGCCCCGGCCGAGGATGTAGACGAGGAATCGTCGATCGAGCGGCGCGGCGACGACGCGCAGCCGGATCCACGGGAAGCGGGCGAGTCGCGCCATGACGTCAGCCGCCGCGATCGCGAGCGGCGTTAGCTCCTGGCGGGTGTCGGCATAGTAGACGGTGAGCGTCTTCGGCGGCGCAAGCCGGCCGGCCTCGATCAGGTGGACAATCAGCGTCAGCGTTGCGGTCGAGTCCTTGCCACCCGACCACGCCATCGCCCAGTGCTCGTGCTGCGGGCCGTAGGCCTGGAGCGAGGCGAGGGTCATCTCGACGGCGTCATCGTAGACCAAGCGCTCGGCCGTCAGCGCGAAGAGGTCGTGCTGCTTCGAGCCACGGAGGATCGGTGCGGGCGCGTTCACGCCGCCACCCCTTCGCCGCTCGCCGGGGTGCGCCGCTTCGTGCCGCGGTGCCGCTGCGCCCAGATCCGCACGTCGTCGTAGGTCGCAGCGTGGAGGATGCGCCAAGCCTGCCGGAGCTGATCCAGGTTGAGGTTCGCGAGAAGCCCCTCCTGGTCGGCCAGATCCAGATGGTCAGCGAGGAAGGCGCGGACGCGGGCAGCGGCGAGGGTCTGCTCGTTCGGCGGGGCCTGCCGGACGAGCGGCACCATCACCTGCAGGCGGAGCAGCGCGCGGGCGTTGACCGTGGCCTGACCGGCCGGGAGCCCGACACAGCCGCCGTCCTTGTCTTGATGCGCCCACGATGCCGGGCACACCGGGCACGCCCATACCCACGCGTCGGCAATTTCGGGATTGTGCGCATCGACGTCGCGGCCGTCGACCAGGGCGCACTCGGTGCCGCAGTCGGCGCAGAAGATGGGGGCCATCTCAGGCGGCCTCCTCGGCGGGAGGCGCGAAGCCCGGGAATCCGTCGTCGTCGGCGACATCAGCGGCGGCGGCGATCCGCTCCAGATCGTCGGCGATGGCGTCCAAAGCGCGGTCGGCCCGCGGGTCGAGGTCGGCGCGGAAGAAACGCAGCGCGTCGCTGCCCTTCGCGGCCTCGGCCCGGGCGGCGGCGTACAGGCGGTCGCGCGAGGACGGCTGGCGGGGCGCGTCCTGCTGCTCACCGGCCGGAGCAGGATCATCCTGCCTCTTCTCCGGCGCGCGCGAGCGCTTCTCGGGCAGCGGCTTCACCGTGAACGGCTTGCGGCTGGCCCGGGTCACCGTGAGCGCCATCGTCACTGCCGAGGAGATCCCGGACATGTGGCTGATCCGGATCCCGCCGACGGCCGCGCCGCCGAACTGCACGGCGTCGTCCCGGTAGAGGGTCATCCGCCGACCGACGTAGGCGGTGCCGTCCTGGCCCCAGATCCGCAGGAGCACGCGGCGCATCGACTTGCCGGGCTTGTAGGGCTTGCCACCGTCGCCCTCGAAGTAGATCGCGATCGGCTGGTCCGGCTCCTTCATCTTCGACACGCGCGTAACCGTGATGGTGCGCGGGCCGCCGATCAGGTCGTCGGCGTTGAGCTGGTCCGACCGAGGGGCAGTGGTCTGCGAGATGTCGATCACAGGTGCCTCCAGATTTTCTTCGAGCGGATCAGACAGACGGTGGCAGGACTGATCCCGTGCTCGGCCGCCAGGGACCTCCCGGTGCGCGCGGTTGCCGACCTGATGGCGATCACAGCCGCTTCGCTGAGCTTCGCGTGGCCGTGCAGCTCTCCGCGCGGGGTCCGCTCCGGCTTCGTGGTCCGGCCATGGCGCGGGCCGGTGGCGCGCGTGCCGTGGGCTATGCAGTCGCGCATGTTCTCGGCGCGTGTCGCCCACCGGAGATTGTCGGCGCGAGCGTTCCAGCGCGTGCCGTCGCCATGGGCGACCTGGTGTCCTGGCGTCGGCGCTGGGCCGTGGAACGCCTCGCAGACGAGGCGGTGGACGAGGCGACGGAAGGCCCGGCCATCGCGCGCGAGGCTGACGGTCGGATACTGGTGGTTGCCCAACCAGGGGACCAGAACGCGGCATGCGTGGTTGAGGGCATCCGGCCTGGACCGTCTGACACGGCCCGTGTCGCTGACCTCGTAATCGGGGAATCCAACGACGGGCATCCAGATCTCGGCCATCACGCCATGATCTCCCGTTCGATGCGCTGGGTCGGGATGCTGCCGGCGGAGGCGACCGCGTCGCGGTAGCGGCCCATCGCGTCCCGGAGGCGCTGCTCGAAGTCGCCGGCGGCGGACAGGATCGCGGCCTGGATCGCGTCGTCCGGGTAGGCGCGGATCACCGCGAGCGGCAGGCCGCCGGAATACGAGACGAGGTCACACCAGAGCCGCTCGGAGACGAGGAGGCCGGTCTGGATCTGCAGGACGTAATCGGCCGGGATCGCGCCCTCGGGCACGTGCTCGAGGAAGGTCTGGATTTGGTACTTCTGCCGGCGCGACTTGCACTCGACGAGGCCATCGGCGCCCACCAGCGCGTCCGGCGAGTAGCCGAGCGTGAAGCCCCAGCGGTCGTTGGTGATGAAGCCGACCGTCTCGGTTGGCGCATAGTGCTTCGCGTAGAGGGTGAGCGCCTCGACCTCGTCGTCTCGGCCGCGCAGCATGTCGTCGCTGACGAAGCGCGGCTCGACAAACTGGGTGATCCGCTGGGCGAGCAGCTCGTAGAGGTGCGCCCGCTCCTTCTCGTTCCTGGCCGCCTTGAGGGTCGGCGTGAGGATCAGCGACATCTCGCTGGCGGTGAGCATCCCGCAGCGGGCCGCGATCCACTCGTCGGTACCCTGGTAGAGGTCGGCGTGGATGCGCACCGTGGAAGGGCGCTCGATAGTATCGGGGGCCAGCAGAGACATGGCGCTCAGGCCTCTACCGGTGCGGCTTGCCCTGCGACGCCGAGCCCCGCGTTGATGGCGGCGGCGAGCATCTCGGCACGCTCGCAATCCAGGCCCGGGGAGCCGGCCGGGATGAGCAGCGCGAACACCGTCCCATCAGCGTCGGCGAGGCCGCGGAGGGTGCTCTCGCAGGCGCGGACCGGCGCCCGGATCCCGAGGAAGGTCGCGCGCTGGGCGGGGGTGACCGCGCGGGGCTCGCGCATCTCGAAGGGGAGCACGGAGCGGGTCATCACAGCCTCGGTGTGGGAGAAAGGAGGGAGGGTCACAGGCGCCTCCCGGCAGCCCGGAGCCGCGTGCGCGCATCGGCCAGCACCGTGACGTCGTCGCGCCCGTCGAGGTCGACGCGGGTCTCGGCAGTGAACAGCGCGATGTTGGCCACCATGCTGGCGGCGGTCGCGTGCTTCAGCGCCTCGACGAGGTCGCGGAGCATGTCGTCGCGTGGCTGATCGAGGGCGGCCTGGGCGATCAGGATCTGCGCCGCGCGGACGTTCTCGGCGGCGGCGCGCAGGGCGCCATAGAACTCGGACGCGCGCTGATCCTGCTCGTGGACGGCGTGGACCAGCTCAGAGTAGCTCGGCACGCCGAAGGCGGCGGGGTGGCGGTCGATCAGGGCGATGAACGCCTGATGGTCCGGGGCGGGGCGAACGGCGCAGCTCATCGCGCACCCGCCAGCTTGTCGGAGACGCGAGCGCGGGCGGCCTCTGCGCGGCGGGCGGCGGCAGCCAGCTTCGCGGCGACGTCCTCCAGGCGGCCCATATCGGCGCGCTGTCCGGCGCCGGCGATCGTGGCCCGCTCTAGGTGGTGGACCGCCGAGAGCGTGGACTCGCTGATCGCGTCGAGGATCGCGAGGGAGGATTCGAAGCGCCCGAGAGCCTCGGAGGCGCTGGGCAGCGGCTCGGCAGCCTCTGCCAGAGCGCCGAACTGAGCGCGGAAGGGATGCTGGGCGTTCATGCTGCCTCGCGGAGCTCATCAGCTTCGAAATCCGCGATGGCGGCCAGCTCGTCGGCAGCCTCCAGCGCGAGCGAAGCGGCGTGGTCCTGGGCCGCGAAACAGGCCGCGGCCCAGCAGTCGAAGTCGTCGCCGAGGAGGCCGTAGGGGCTGTGTGCGGCGTAGCCGGCGGAGGAGCCGGTGATCCGGTAGCCGGCAGGGAGGTCGAGGCGCGCCATGATCAGGCCGCCTCTGGAACGAGGTTGAGCGCGCGCCGACTGGCGACTTTACCGGCCACCAAGCGAGCCTCGACGTAGAGGTCGGCAGCTCGCAGCAGATGCTCGCGAGCCCTGTCGACGGTCTGCGGAGCCGTCAGCGGTGCGGGCGTCTCCGGCTCGTCGAAGAAGGACGCGATCGGTGCTCCGGTGAGCTTGGCGATGATGCTCAGCGCGATGGCGCTGATGCGGTTCGTGCCCTTCTCGTACTTCTGGAGCTGGGCGGCCGAGACGCTGATCGCGGCGGCCAAGGTGCGCTGGGTGAGGCGAGCCCGGATCCGAGCGGCGCAGATGCGCTCGCCGATCCGGACGTCGACGTCGGTCGCAGGCTGGCCGGCCATGTCAGCGCCCCCATCCGAGAGCGTTGCCGCCGAGTGCAAAGGTCCCGACGATCAGCGCCGGGACGACGACGCCGAGGATGACGACGGCGCCCATCACGCGGCCCGCGCGGTGAGCGTGGCGACGACCCGGCAGCCAAGGCGGCGGATCAGGCCCTCGCCGGCGCCCTTCTTCGGCTCGTAGGCGCCGCGGACCCGTTTGACTGGGAGAGCCCGGACGGCGTGGGCGAGTTCGGTCGAACCGGCATCACGAACAGCGAAGAGCTGGTTCGCGCTGTCTTCGACGATGTGGGTGTAGGCGGTGAGCATCAGGGGCTCCATCGGCTCGGTGAGCGGCGATGGAGATAGTGCATCACATACACATTTCTCGGTCAACCCAGAAAATGCATACGATGCATATTTTGCCGCGGCCGTCTCCCTCCACAGTCATCCACAGGCCAAGCGCCTGAAGACACTTCTCTAATTCAAGCTCCGCTAAAGCGACGAGACATGTTCCTGATATGTTCTATTTGAGCTAGGCGTCACCACAGCCCTGGGAGGAGTGGGTGCCGGTCGTCGAGCGATTTATGGTCCAAGTGTTTAGGCGGGATGGCGAAGGAGATCTGATCGGAGATGAGCCGATCCAAGAGCCCTCGCCCGAGGCAGCAGTATCGAAGGCCGAAGCCTTAGAGAAGCGAGCGACCGGCGTCCTGGCCTACAAGTGGAGGGGCGACATGCGGACGGGCGAGCAGGGTCGCCTAGTCATCCTCAAGCGCTTCGGCGTGCTGCCTTTGCCCGTTTTGGAGCAGGTGTACTCTGCTGCGACGCCTTACTAGCCTCCTCGCCGATCAGCGCCTTGGCCACAGCGGCGATCTGATTCCTCTGGGCCGGCTGCGCACGCTCCCAAATCGACCACATGCCTTCTGGGTCCGACGGATCACGCACGAGAAGGTCGGCGATCTCGCAACCGTACATGTCAGCGAGCAATTCGAGCAGGTCCTGCGAATAGGGAACCTCGCCCTTCTCCACGCGACCTAAATTGGGCCCGGTCATGCCAACTTCTGCGCCGACGGCCTCAAGCGTGAAGCCGCGGTGCTTGCGCCACTGGCGGAGGAAGTTTGGGCGGCGCTCGCGCTTTGGCTTTGCGATCGGTGGCATGCGCCTAGTGTCGCCATAGGGGCTTAGAGCGCCACGCTCGCCCATGCACAAACGTGCTTGACATGCATTGTGTATGAGATGCATGTTTTGCGGCATGACGCTCGCAGACTGGCTCAAACGCGAAGGCAAGACAGTGGTCGCCCTGGCGAAGGAGCTGGGCCGCGATCCGTCGTTCATCACGCGGGTGAAGAACGGCGATGCCATGCCTTCCATCGAAGTGGCTGCCGAGATCCAGCGCATCACCGGCGGTGAGGTCACGGCAATCGATCACGTCTTCACCGCGCAGGCTCGTGCTGCGGAGCGCGGTGCCGCGCCCGTCGAGGGAGCGGCCGCGTGATGCGCCGCGCCCTCCTCCTCGCCGCGACGCTCGTCCTGGCCGGCTGCTCCGATAGCGACGTCGCTCGTCAGACGGTCGAGCCCTACGGGTTCACCGACATCGCGATCGGCGGCTACACGCCGTTCGGCTGCGCCGACAGCGACAGCTTCCACACCAGCTTCACGGCGCGCGGCGTCAACGGCGCGTGTGTCCAGGGCGTCGTATGCTCGGGTGCCTTCAAGGGCGCGACGCTGCGGGTCACCGGCCCCTCGAACGCCTGCCCTGTTCGCGGCCCTGTCGCCCCGCAGTCGGGGGCGCGCTGATGGGTGCGGCATGCCTCTTCCTCGGTGCATGGTCCGTCGCGAGCTGCACCGCTGGGCGCACCCTGATCTCGGGTGGTCCGTCTGACGCCCTGGTTTGCCGCGCGAGCCACATCGGCCTCATCGTCGGCGCCGGGCTGATCGTCTGCGGAGCGCTCCAGTGAGCGCCGCCCCTCGCCTTTCGCCGCGTGACCCTGCCGTCGCTAGCGTCGAGGCCTCAGCCTCGGTGGCGGTCTCCTGCCTGGAGCCCACCGTGACCGACGCCAAGCGCCTGATGTCCCTCGGCTGCGCGTGCCGCCGCGCCGCTGGCACGTTCGCGATCCACGCGAGCCGCCTTGCTGCCGAGATCGTGCGCGGCGAGCGCCTCGACAGCAGCGAACCCGAGGAAAGCGCCCAGCGCGCGCTGGAATTGGAAGCCGCGGCGCAGGTGCTGCAGGACCAGTCCCAGGACACCGAGTTGCTCGCGCTGCTCCCGCATCGCGGTCGGTTCGCCGACTTGCTGCGCATGGCCCAGGCCATGGACCGCGGGCTGGTGTTCGTGCCGGTCGAACCCGTGGCCGTCGATCGGTCTACGCGACCGGCGGACGTTGTCGTTGTCGGGCAGGACAACGCCGCCTCGCTTCGCGAGCGCGTGGGCCGCGGTCTGGCGCGTCTGAAGAGGCGCGCCTGAGATGTCGTTGTGCGTGCACATCGCCCGATCGTCCGCCGTCCACGTCAATAGTAACGCGGACACCGGATCAGTGTCGCTAACGGCGAATACTGGCCTGTGCATATCCGTTCCCCATCGCAGCGGTCGCAGGCTCACGCCTCCCGCCGGCGAGCGACCCGGCCGAGACCATCGCAAACTCGGACCCTCGGCCGGGTCGTCCCTTCTCCTGCGCGCCCGTCATCGCCTGCAAGCCGGCGGTCGCGCTGTGTGTCGTGCGTACCCTCAAGAACTCCCTCTGCATGTCGGCTCCCTCCGTCCGTGGTCACCAGTAACCACGGGCGGATTTGCTGATGTGCAAAAGGTTTTTGCGGAAAGCTCAAATGCCGGACGCTGATGTGATGCGGGCGCGCAGCGCCTTCGATGAACTGCTGCGGTTCGAGAGCCGCGGTCCAGGCGACACGGCCAATGCCATGCGCCGGATCGCGACGCGCGCCGCCATCCCATTCGGGAAGCTGTGGGCGCTCCGATACCGCCCGCCGAAGGAAATCGCCTCGCACGTCCTGGCGCGGATCGAGGCCGCGCACGCCGCAGCGAAGCGGCAGCAACTGGAGAGGCTGGCCCATGACGTCGCGATCACCGCCCACATCGCCGGGGCTGCGCACCCTGCTGTTCGCGAGGGTGAGGCTCTTCTTCGCGCGGCTGGCGGCCCGGCTGAAGGCGCAGCTCCGCGAGTGGTGCGTGCGGCTCGCCAACAGGCTCCGACGCACCCGCTGGAACTGACGGACCTGCCGCTGTGGCGGGCCGCGAACGAGGAGGATTGAGCGATGGGAATCGGCCCGAAGGCAGCGATCGGCGACGTGGTGCCGGCGGACCAGGGTGTCGTCATCGGCAGCCAGCTTCCGCCGTTCTCGCCGACGCACGTCTCGCACAAGCAGGTCGAGGCCTACCTGATCGTGGCGGCCGAGTTCCAATCGGACGGTTCGGGTCGGATCGCGCTGAAGGGCGGCATTCTCATCGACGTGCCGGCGGGGTTCGCCTCACGCGGCGCGCCGACCGAGGGCGACATGCTCGTCCGGTACGAGCCGATCCCGGGCCAGAGCGACGGCTACCTCTCGCACTCGCCGCGGATGGTGTTCGAGGCCGGCTACTCGCCGATCGAGCGTCCCTTCACCTCCGGCCTCGGTTTCGGCGACGCGATCCTGGCGCTGAAGGGTGGCGAGCGCGTCTGTCGGGCGGGCTGGAATGGCAAGGGCATGTGGTTGGCCCTGACGCAGGGCACGCCGGACCTGCCGGCCGAGAAGTTCTGGAATCGGCACAACCGGGCCTTCGCCGAGCAGAACGGCGGTGCCGCGACCGTGCTCCCCTCCATCACCATGAAGACCGCCATGGGCGAGATCCTCATGGGCTGGCTCGCTTCCCAGACGGACATGCTCGCCGAGGACTGGATGGTCCTCCCGGCCGACGCCGCCTGACTTCCCCTCCCGCCGCACAGAAGGAGCCGACGATGTCGGACCAGAAGCACCAAGGCCTCCCCGTCGCGGGCTACCGGCCGCAGACCGACGAAGCGCTGGCCCTGGTGAACGCGAACAAGGATGCCGAGGAGCGCGTGCTGCGAATCCTCGATAGCCTCGCGACCCGCCCGGACATCGACAAGCGCTGGCTCGCCGTCGGCCGCACCGCGATCGAGAACGGCTTCATGGCCGTGAACCGGGCTGTGTTCCAGCCCGCGCGCGCGGTCCTGTCGCACGAGACGAAGCCGGCGGCCTGATCATGTCCGACGGCGCCTTCGTCACCAGTCTGCCCCGGCATCTCGGCGTCCTCCGTGAGGGCGTCGAGCAGCACGTGCCTGCCACCGCCGCGAACGTGCTGATGCGGAACGGGCTGATCACGCTCCTCGCCTGGGCCGAGCGGATGGCGGAGCTGCTCGTCGAGAAGACGGCCCTCCCCGCGCAGCAGCAGTTCCACGCGCCGCTCGGCGACCGCTCGCCCGTCGTCGAGGAGCCGCGCGTGCCCCGGCGCGGCGGCTGCGACCCGCGCCTGCCGGGCAACCGCCCGCACCCCTGAAACGAGAACCGCCCGGTCTGCGCGAACAGACCGGGCGGACGATGAAATCCCCTGCGACGGGTTGAGCTATGAAGGCCACAAGATCTTCATCCGATCAAGTCTCGGCCGCTGATGGCGTCGCCGCGGATGAACTTCGACAGTTCATCGAGCGGCTCGAACGACTGGAGGAGGAGAAGGCTGGCATCCTCGGCGACATCAAAGAGGTGTTCGCCGAAGCCAAGGGTCGCGGCTTCGACACGAAGGCGATCCGGACCATCCTCCGCATCCGCAAGCAGGATCACTCCGAGCGCCAGGAGCAGGAGGCGATCCTCGAGCTCTACATGCAGGCCCTCGGAATGCTGGCGGACACGCCGCTCGGCCGTGCCGCGTTAAGCCGGGAGTTCGCCGAGGCCCGGATCACGATCTCAGGGCCGGGCATCGAGCCCGTCGAGACCACCGGTGCTGGCCTCGCTCGCGCGTCGGCATCGGTCGGCGTCGAGGCGCACGCGAAGCGCAATCGCCGCGGCGGCTCTGCTGCTCGCCAGATCGACCTCGAAGACGCCATCGTGGCGAGCCGGTGATCGCCATGCGCCGCCAGCCCTCTTCTCATGGCCCCGTGCTCGCGCCTCCCGGACGCCGCGTGGTCGATTCCGTCACCGTGCTCCTGCCGGTCCCGCCCTCGGTGAATGCCCTCTACCGGCACGGTGGAGGCAAGGGCCCGTACAAGTCCGACGTCTACCGGGCCTGGATCGACGGCGCTGGCTGGCGCCTCCAGGCGCAGCGGCCCGGCCGCGTGCCGGGCCCGTACGTCCTCCTGCTGGCCGTGCCGCGTGCGTCCCGCATGGATCTCGACAATTCGGTGAAGGCGATCTCCGACCTGCTGCAGCGGCACGGCGTCATCGAGAACGACCGGAACGCGGTGCGGGCGCTGCTGGAGTGGCACACGGAGCACGACGAGGTCACCGCCACGGTGCGCGGCCTCTCGGACGGCGCGGCCCTGGAGCCGATCGCCCCCGTGCGCCCTCCGCTGGAGGCGGTGGCATGACATGGCACCTCCCCATCCTCGCGGGCCGCGCGCTCTCCGGAAGCATCTCCCTCGTCGAGCGCGCCAGCGCCGAATCCTCGCGCCTTCGGAGTTCCGCGCTGTGACCCATCGCGAGAACAAGGCGCACGCGCTCTCGGAGCGCGGGAACGACCTCTACGAGACGCCGGCCGTGGCCGTGCGGGCGCTGATGGCGATTGAGTGGATGCCGCAGCGGATCTGGGAGCCGGCCTGCGGGCCCGGCGCCATCGTGCGCGAGCTATGCGCGGCCGGTCGTGAAGTCCTGGCCACGGATCTCGTCGACTATGGCTGGAAAGGGCAGGTCTCGGGCCTCGACTTCCTCAAGATCGAGGAGGCGCCCGAGGGCATCGACTGCATCGTCACGAACCCGCCCTACAAAGACGCCCGCGCCTTCGTGGAGCAGGCGGTGCGCCTCTGCCCGCGCGTGATGATGCTGCTGCGCTTCTCGTTCTACGAGAGCATTTCGCGCGGCTCTATCCTCGACACCGGCACGCTGGCCCGGGTGTATTGCTTCCGCAAGCGGCTGCCGATGATGCACCGCGACGGCTGGGAGGGCCCGAAGGCCTCCTCGAACATGGCCTTCGCGTGGTTCGTCTGGGACGTCTCCCACCGCGGCCCGACGCAGCTCAGCCGCATGTCTTGGGAGGACTTCACCGAGGCCGATCACGCGCCCGGTCCCATGCCTATGGCGGCGGAGTAGGCCGATGAGCGATCCCACCCTCATCGCTGATCTAGCCCGCGCCGGCCTAGATCCCGAGTTGCTCCAGCGCGTCGCGATGGAGCTCGCCCGGGCACAGGTCGCCGTAGAGGCGATCGAGAAGCGCCGGACCTCCGACCGGGTCCGCCAGGGGCGCACGCGTCACGTGAAGTCACGTGACACCGCAGATGACACGTTACCCCCCGTCCCCTCCCCGGATGGTCCGCCCCCTCCTCCTGCACCTCCACCCCCACCCCTTAACCCCTCCCCAACCCCCGGTTCCGACCCTGACGGGTCGGCCGACGACGTCGGGCAGGCTGGCGGCGCAGCCGCGGCCGATGGCGACGAGCCCCGGAGCTTCCGCCGGGAGCTGATGACCCGAGGTATCGGGCTGATCTGCGCCAATACCGGCCGGTCCGAGCACTCGGCCCGCGGCCTGATCGGCCACTGGCTCGGCATCGCCCACGACGAGGCCGTGGTGGTGCTCGGCCTGATCGAGGAGGCCGACGGCCGCGAACTGGCCGATTTCTCGACCTGGGTCGAGCGGCGCCTGCAGGCCCGCCGCGAGGCCACCGGCCGGCGACCGGAGCGCGGCCGCCCCGCCCAGCCAGCGCCTACCGGTCTCGCCGCCCGCCTCATCCGCCAACACGCCGAATCCCTGACGGGAGCCCTTGATGTCGAACCGCCTGCCATCGACGCGAACGACCCCGACGCCGGCTCAGGTCGAGGAGAGGATCTCGGCACTCCATGGCAGTCTGGAGGCGCATCCCGTCCTTCCGACCCGCTACTGCGTGCGGCGGGACAGGGCGGCCACGACAGCCGAGCGTCGAGTGCTCTCCGACGTCGCCGAGCGGCTTAACGCCGAGCTAACGGCGGCCTCGAATCCCCGGCACGTCGACACGGTCGTGACCCGGGTGCTGCTGGGATTCGAGCAGGGTCGCGGGCGCGGCGACGACGAAAACGAGATACTCGTCGCGGAATACGTGTCGGCGCTGAAGGCGTTGCCGCTGGCCGCGATTCACGCGGCGGCAGAGCGCTTCCGGTCCGGCGAGACGCTCCGCCCCTGGTCGAAGCGATTCCGGCCCTCCCCGGCCGAGTTCGCGGATGAGGCGCGCGAAGGGCTGATCCCCCTTCGAATGCAGATCCTGCACATCCGGCATGTGCTGGAGGCCGAGATCTACGACGTACCGACGCCAGAGCAGCGCGCAGAGGTGGCGAAGGCGGCTGAAGCGCACCTGCAGCGCATGCGGCAGGCCAAGCCTGCGCGGCACCGCACCGAGACGCCGGCCGAGATCGCCCGGGCACAGCGGGCGAAGCTGGACGAGGACCTCGCCCGGCTCCGCGCGACCGGCCACGGTCCGGACATCGGCCGGCTGATGGCCCGCCTCGACCAGCGCCAGGGCCTGACGGGAGGCGCGTCGTGAGACCCGACCTCTGGAAGGCTGAGCTTCAACGCCGCGAGGCGGCGCGGCAGGCTGCCGAGGAGGCCGCAGAGCAGGCGGCCAAGCGCCCGGTCGAGCGCTCCTGCGCGGCTTGCGGCGTGTTCGGCGCTTCGTTCGGCTTCGGTGTTTTCCGGAATCGCAGCGACGGCATGTGGTCGTGCGCCGACCAGGACTGCCGCGCGATCATCGAGGCGCGGGTGGCGATCCTGGTCCCGCATGTCGCCTAAACCCGCGACCTCATAGGACGACACAATGTCCAAAATCCACGACCTACCGTCCCTCATGCCGCGATCGCCGCCTGGTTCCGTAGCAACCACCGCCCGGCCTCTACGCTGCTCGAGGTGCTCACGGCTGTCTATGGGGCCATTTACAGCACGTCGCAGAGATCCGCGGCCGCGGCGGGAACCGCGCCCCAGTGCCAACACGCTCACCCCGGCCGAAATCTGGAACGCAATCGACCAAGCGGCCTTGCCAGCCTCTTCGCTGGTCGAAATCAAAAGACCCTATGGTACACTTTCGACCTTTAGCCTGACACCAGACCGCTACCGGCCAAGATGTGGCCATCCGGCGGACGACTTAATGATCAACCTTTCATATTCAGTCCAGCGCTCCACTATCGCAAAAGCGATAACGCCTCCGCTTATCTGAAGTAGGATCTTTTTGATTATCAGATTAATATCGTAAAAGACATCGACCGGCAATCAATAGCTCCGGAACTAGATCTGCATATAATGATCAAGGGGGAGGAATCGTTGACGGCAGTGCGAGAGGTGCTCGGAATATAAGAGATGGGTTGTTTTTCTCGTCGAAGCTTCTCTGTCGTGCTCTATCCTGCGTTGATGGAGGGATATCTAGCTGTCTGGAAGCCCGTCGCGAATCCCCTCGAAGAAAATTTTCACCATGCCTTCTAGGGGGTGCGGTTCGGTCCTGAAGGAGAATGGCTAGAGGATTTTGAATGCTATCCTTTTCGACCGATCCATTTCGCGCCCCGGCAGCCGCTATCGCGTAATTTGTGTTGAAAATCATTTGGAAGCTGCTCGTGTGTTCTTTTGAAACTGATCCGCCAATGTCGAGCGGCCTCCATAGAGAAGCTACCAAAGAATATTTTCCATTTAGACCAAGCGTGTAGTTAAAGACGAAGCTATATGATAGCTGGCCTGGCGCTAGTACTTCCCGATTTTCTACACTAGACAAGAAATTCTTTGACATGGTACTTGCAACGTTATAGAGCCATTGAGATAATGTTATAGAGCCATTGACATATATCCGTTCGAAACGCGCTAAATCATTTCGTGTTCCATCAGATAAACTGACGTAGTCAATGAACTCAGATTTGCTATCTCGCAACCGGTCAAAACAGCGAAACTGCTCGTTTAACGGCCCATGCGTCCGTCGCAGATTTAACGGAAGATCCTGGGGATCGCTCAAGCTAGCGTTCTGTTGCATTGCAAAATTTTGAACTAATTCGAAAGTGTTAACTTGATTTGCCGATGGACCAAATGTCCAATTTATCGCTTTTTCCGGCGATAAGGGAACTACTCTTGTGCCTCCTACGGTAAGGCTGAACGTATCGACATCTTTCAGATCAACGAATATACCTGCGTACAGGGCGTCTCCTATATCAAGATATGGGAATTGGTACGCCCGCTCGTCGCCCGCACGAAACCTTATCCCAAATGCCTCTCTTTGGCGTCTATTAACTTCCAAAAAAGTCACAGCTTCGCATTTAATCGATTTCAAGATATCAGCAACAGGTATTCCAGTGGACGGATCGCCAACTATATAAGGAGAAGAGCATCCACCCAGCGCAAAAATCGCGAGCAATGCTGCATTGGCGTGCTTCAGTTGCATGGAATCACCGACGATTGCTTGTATACATGGAAATCGCTGGCGGGCCATGAGTCGAGTGCATATTTGTCACGCCTGCTTAATAATCGTTGATGCGCACTACTGGCATACTGAGGCTAACAAAGTTGGCGGTCATTAAATCTTTTCGAATATTTTGGTTGAAGATTGCCGCCAAATTAGAATTTAACACAGCCTTGTTTTATGATTATCTATAATCTATGAGATTTAATCATCGCAAGTATATTTCAGTCTTCGACATTATTATTTGCGCAAACCGGTCAACTTAGATATAGACATTGATTTTTCGGGGAATTTGTTCTAATCTAGGTGCAAAAACTGGGTTCCCGCTTGCGCCGCGTACAATATGCACTTCAGTTCCGGATCGGCCCCTCCTCGTGAGCCTTGGACCTGCGCTGATGTCGAGCGCTGGCTGAAGACAGCGTTCCGGGCGATGCCCTACACACCGATCTACGCGCCGCGCGGCAACACCCTAAAAAGTGCAGTAGCGGATCAGCCGAGTGCAACCTTCGATATTTTGGCGTTTACCGGCTCGGTGCTTGGCGACCGCTCCGAGGAGCGGAAGATCTTGCTCATTTGGGCGCGGGCGATTGTGACTGAGGGACAGGTCGGCGGGTCCATCGCGGAGTACTGTGCAGCGCGCCACATGCAACGGCGCACATTCGACAGGAAGAGGATGCGCGCCTGCCAGAGGATTGCGGCAGAAAAAAACCGGCTGTTTGCAACGGCTGCGGCGCCTCGACAGAAAATGCTTGACGGTGCCCAAGCGAACACGGGACCCAATTCCGGTCGTGTCTACGCGACCAGCGACCGAAAGGGGTCAACGTGACGTCCAGGGCCAAGTCCATCACCCTCGCCGGCTCGCCGGCCAACCACACCCACGTGCGCGCGGCCAAGCCGGAGCGGCGCCGGGATCCGCGCGGCGACCGTTACGACCATGCCGGAGCCTTCGATCCGCGCACCGACCTCTCGAAGCCGGTCAGGGGCAAGCGCGGGCCGGTCGAGACCGCGGCCGTGGCGGTTGACGATCCGTGGACGCCCGGCGGCCGCACGCTCGCCTCGGTCAATCGCCGGGTCGACGTGCTGGAGATGGAGCGCTCGCACGGGCGACTGACAGTCTCGCAGTACGAGGTCGGGCGCCAGGTCCAGGCCATCTTCGAGCGCGCCTCCGGCGCCCGGCTCGGCTCCATGGACTTTGGCGTCCGCGGATCGAAGGACATGACCATCGCGCACGAGCTGTCGGTCATCTACGCGATCGACGACGCCCGGCTGGTGGCGAAGCTCAAGGACAAGGTCGTCCGCGCGGTCGGCGTGCCCGGGGCCCGATTCCTTCACGAGGTGCTCACCGGCCGGCAGACCTTCGCGCAGTTCGCCGAGGCCCGCGGCAAGGGTGGCGACCGCGGTACCGCCTACATCGCCGAGCACTTCCGGATCCTGATGGAGAACCTCGACGAGGACTTCGCGGCCGAGGGTGTGGCGAACGTGCAGGAACGCTACTTCCAGGGCCAGAAGACCGGCGAGGAGACCGACGCGCAGGGACGCGCCGTTCCGGACGGCCATGGCCAGTACTGGGGCGCCGAGGTAGCTCGCTACGCCCCGCAGGCCAAACCTGATGTCCAGCGTGCCGTCGCCGGTCGTGGCAGGGTGCGAGACATCACGGCGGTGCGATGCTGGGATGGCGGGGAGGCCTGATGTGCGGTCTGCTGGCCCGGCCGCTGCTCGGCCTTCATCGGATCTGGCGGCCACGTGTCCGGTATGAGCGGTGCTATGCAGACCCCTCACCCAAAAGCGGTGAGGTGATTGAACGACGGGGCGCAGGCATACCGTAGATTGTTGCCCGCTAGGTTCGATAGCCCTATGTTGCAGGAGGCACCAACGCCATCACCTCCCAGCAACAGCTTTCCTTATGCTCTGTCCCGCGTAGGGGTTGCGCGTCTTTCCGGTTGACTTATATGTCAATTGCTGCCTTCATAAAAACGCACGAAGGCACGTCGGCCCTTCGCCGTGTCGACCCTCCCCAAGGCGAGGCGGCCACGCGGGCAGTATGGCTGGCACCATTGGCGCAGAGGGCTCTCGATGATCCCAACTCAGCGATCAACCTCCTCAGCGACAAGGCATCCGTCCAAGCGCTTCTTGAAACTTGGGTCGTCGGCAGACGAATGTTCGTTCGTTTGCGTGGCAAGAGGCCCGGAGCATCGCTCGCGCTCCTTGATGCTCCTCCACCAGATGTCTGGGAGTTCAGGGTCACACAGCCACTGGTCCAAATCAGGGTGTTTGGACGCTTTGTAGCGCCCAATGCTTTTGTCGCAACGCACATGCATACCCGTGGCATGTTGGGCGATGCGGGCTCCTCCACATGGCGTCAAGCGACCAGAGATTGCTCTGCCGAGTGGGCTAAACTTTTCCCAAATATCAACCCGTTCCGAGGGAATATCCTCAGTGACTACGTCACAGAAAACGCTATCGAAATCAGATAGCCCTGAGACCAATCGCCTGCGGGAGCTAGGTCGTGCGCGAGCACAACACATTGCTTTTGACGCGATCTATGATCTTTGGCTTGAGCGGCAAGCGGAAGGGCTGCGGAAGAAGGACATTTGCAAGCTCGTAGGTTGCGACGCCGCTTGGGTTACCCGCTCGCTCGCCGGACCAGGGAACTGGACGCTCAACACTCTTGGCACTCTTGCGGAGGCCTTGAACGGGAAAATCGAAATCTCAGTCAAAGCGCGCGAAAAAATTGTTCCAAGCAATTATGACATATACAGCGATTTGATCGACGGACAGCCGTTTAAGTTTTGTCCGATAACCGACTACAGTCCTGGATTCAAAATTTCGTCTGAAGCGATTGGCTCGAATACAACCCTGACTGCGTTTCAGTCTCGCCCATCCTCAGGCGGGGATGTTGTACATGTAAGAACAATTACCAATGGCTGATGACGTGCATCATTTTACTGTCGAAAGTGTCAACATCTGCGATTTTGTGTCCTCGGATGCTTCCGGGAAGGCGATCTTAATTGGCGTCTATCAGGGCAATATTAGGTTTTCTGAGCCGCCGACCGCATGGCCCCCTCTGTTTTTTAGCATCGTGCTTAGGCCAAAAACTCCGAAATTCGATTTTTCTATAAAGTTTGTCCGCCCGGATAGGATCAACTTTATTGATTTAGAAGGAACCTACATCGCCCCAGGCGATCCTCCTGCTGAAAATAGGGCAATTATAAACTTTCAAATTCCTCCTATGCGTTTTACGGGGGCGGGAAATTACGAAATCGTCATTAGCGGTGCTGACAATATAGAATTGTACCGCGAGACTATACCGATATCAGTTGGGCCTCCTGTCAAGTTTGTTGCTTCGATAAATGCGAACATCAAGGTAAGTGCTGAACTTTAGGCATTATAGATGCCGCCAAACTCGTACCCCATCCTGTCTAACTGCATCGCAGACTCCGCCAAATTCTAGATGAGCCGGCAGAAAATGGTGTGACGCGTGTACTGGAGTTCTTCAGCGTGAAGGGCGTTGTGCCTTCGTCTTGACCCGCCGGGCGAAACCCGGCAAAACACGACCGTCGCGAGACGCACGCCCGGGGCTGAGAAGCTCCCGGGCGTTTGCATGTCCGGACCCAGCTTCAACGAACCCGCTGAACAGCTTAGGCGTTGCCCGTGAGACGCGGGCGGTGTTCCATGTCATGATCGGTCTCCGATGAGCGCCCACGCTATCGTCACCGCGATCGAGGAGGAGAGCCTCGCGCTCTGCCGCCTACGCGCGACCGGGCGCCAGGACGTCGACCTCGAAGCCCGCGACCATCATTGCCGGCGCATCCGGTCGCTGATCCGCCAGCTGCGGCCGCTGATCGGGACCGTCGAAAAGCGCACCTTCGGCACCGCTGGGCGGAGCGAGAAGGGCAAGCCGTTCACCGTCGCGAGGCGGCGAAAAGCGGCCTGATCTGAGCCTCGGATCGTCTCCGACAAGGGAACTTGTCGGAAGTGATCCGCAGAGCGTGAGGGCGGAAAAAATCCGCTCGAAATGTTCCGAGACCACTCCGGGGTGACGATGTCCCTTCTGCCGGTGCCCGCCGCGCCGGCGGATACGCTCGTCCCGCTCGACCGGGCGAAGGCCTACGCCGGCGCTTCTCGGTCGGACCGGACCCGCGCGGCCTACTCGTCGGCCCTCGGCGTGTTCGTGACCTGGTGCCGCGAGGCTGGCGCCGACCCCATGCCGGCCGACCCGCTGACCGTCGCGGCCTACGTCGCCCACCTCGCTGACACCGGCCGGAAGCCAGCGACCATCGACCTGCACGTGGCGGCCATCGCCGCGGCGCACCGGGCTGGCGGCTTCGACAACCCGACCGCGTCGGAGGCGGTTAAGGCCACGATCCGCGGCGCCCGCCGGGCGCTCGGCACCCGCCAGACCCGGAAGGCGCCGGCCACGGCCGAGACCTTGCGGAAGATGCTGCGCAAGATCCCCGACGGCCCGGCAGGCCTGCGGGACCGCGCGCTGATCCTGCTGGGGTTCGCCGCTGCGCTCCGGCGCTCCGAGCTCGTCGCCCTCGACGTCGCCGACCTGGAGCGCGTGCCGGACGGGATCATCGTCCACGTCCGCCGCTCCAAGACGGACCAGGAAGGTGCGGGCCAGGAGATCGCCGTCCCGCGCGGCGCGAAGCTCAAGCCCTGCGAGGCGCTGGACGCCTGGCTGAAGGTCGCCGGCATCACGGCGGGACCGGTGTTCCGGGCCGTCGGCAAGGGCGGCGCGGTCTCGGCCGAGCGCCTCACCGATCGATCCGTGGCCGACATCGTGAAGCGGCACGCCTCGGCGGCCGGCCTCGATGCCTCGCTGTTCTCCGGCCACTCGCTGCGGGCCGGCTTCGTCACCTCGGCGCTCGCTGCCGGGGCCGACGTCCTCAAGGTCATGCACGTCACCCGGCACACCGCGGTGACGACGCTCCAGAAATACGACCGGCGCGCCCGCGCCTTCGACGATCACGCCGGAAAGCGGTTCCTGTGACAGCTCGCCCCGATTTCACCCCGGCCGACGCGGACCGGGCGCTTCGCCATGCGCAGCGCCTCCAGCGCGACCCGGCGGCGCAGGCCTACGGCGACCACCTCCGCCGGCAGGGCCTGCTCTGTCAGCCGACGCCGCTCTCGGCCGAGACCCCGTACGACGAGGCCCGAGCCGGCGAGTTCGAGGTCCGGCGCTCCATGGCGATGAGGAACGCCCGGCCATGCTGAAGCGCCTCGTCCTCCGCTGGCTGCTCCGCGGTCAGCCGGCCACGCCCGCGCCGATCGTCCACCGTGGCGAGCGCGAGCTGTCGACCGGCCCCGACCTCGGCGCGCCGGCCGGCCCGATCGCGAAGCTCTCCTACGACGAGGCGCTCCGGTGCTTCGGCGTCCACCAGGGAGGCCGGCTCTGATGTTGCTGCGCATCGTCCCGCTCTATCTCGCGGTCTCGCTCCTGATGTGGATGTTGGCGGTAGCGACCGGCCATGCCGAGACGGTCGGCTTCCGCATCGAGGTCCGTGCCTGCCGCGGCGCCGACTGCCGCCTCCTCCCGGTCTCTGGCCGGCGCTGGCTCGGCCGGTTCGCCTGCGAGGGCCACGCCTCCACCATCGAGCAGTTCGGCGAGGCTCCGCGCGGTCGCACGCTGTCGGCGCGCTGCGTGGCGGTCGACGGGATGGCGGGGGCCTGATGGCGACGACCACGTTCACGACCGAGGAGCTGCTCCGCTCCCAGGCCGAGATGAGCGAGCGGCTTCAGCGCCTGCGCGAGGACAACCTCGCGAGCACGCTGTTCGGTCAGGCCACCTCGCAGACATCCGACGCCTTCGACTTCCGCACCATGCGGCCCGCCGAGGCCCGGGAGCCCTCACGCTTCGCCGGCATCGAGGTGGTCGACCTTGAGCCCGATGCCGATGGTGTCTGGTCCGTCCCGACCGAGATGCTGCCGTTCGTGCGGGCGCTCTGAGAACAAGGCCCGAGCAATGGCTTTCCAACCTGGGCAGTCGGGCAACCCTGGTGGTCGCCCGAAGGCGTCGGCCCGCGTCCGCGACGCCGCTCGCGAGCACACCGAGGCGGCCATCCAGGTCCTCGTCGACATCGCGATGAGCGGCGAGAGCGAGGCCGCGCGCGTAGCGGCAGCCAACGCGATCCTGGATCGTGGCTACGGCAAGCCGACCCAGCCCATCGACGGGGATGGTGAGGGCGGCGCGATCCCAACCGGAATTGTTGTGACCTTCGTTCGACCGAATGGCGGTTGATCGGCGGACTTGATAGTATCGGCACATGAGCGTGCCGGCACAATTCTTCGTTTACACCCACGCGAGACCAGACGGTTCCGTCTTCTACGTGGGGAAGGGCACACGTCGTCGGGCTTTTGACTTGAGCCCCACGCGCCGGAAGCGTCGCCACCGCAGCATCATCAAGAGCTATGGCCGGGATGCGATCCTGATCACGCTCTATCCGGCAGTCTCCGAACTTGATGCATTTGAGCATGAGCGTCAGCTGATCGCCGAGATGCGCGCGGTGGGCATTGCGCTCATCAATGAAACCGACGGCGGCGAAGGGTGCAGCGGAAGACCCCTGACGGAGCGCCAGGCTGCCGCGCTTGCGAAGGGCAGAGGTCGGGACCGCAAGCTATCCGACGAGGCGAGAGCCTCAATCACCGACGGGCTGGCACGAGGCCGGCTCAAGGCAGGAGCATGGCGTGCCTCGCCAGAGGGGCAGGCTCATATCAGGATGCTCGGACATGCCTCAGCGCGAGCGACGCGCGAGCGCCTGGGCCGACCGGCGGTATGCGAGCATTGCGGGTCGGAATGGCTGACCAAGAGCATGAAGCCCGTTCGGTTCTGCTCGAAGGCCTGTGATCAGCGATGGCGCCGGGCGGCCATGAAGGCCGAGAGGTGTGGGCCGGATGGTGCAAGCACAGTTCCCGGAAGCGCTGGCGTTTCTGTTTGAGCGCGCCCGTTACAAGGTCGCCTACGGTGGGCGCGGGTCGGGTAAGTCTTGGGGGTTCGCACGAGCGCTGCTGATCGAGGCGGCGCAAAGCCCGCAGCGCGTCCTCTGCACGCGAGAGTTCCAGATCTCGCTCGTCGACTCGGTCCATAAGTTGCTCGCGGATCAGATCGAGAGCCTCGGGCTCAGCGATTTCTACGAGGTGCAGCAGACCACGATCCGCGGCTGCAACGGCTCCGAGTTCCTGTTCGCGGGCCTTCGCCACAACGTATCGAAGATCAAGAGCTTCGAGGGGTGCTCCCGGGTCTGGGTGGAAGAGGCACAGAGCGTCTCGAAATCGAGTTGGGACACGCTCATCCCCACGATCCGGAAGCCGGGCAGCGAGATATGGATCACGTTCAATCCGGAGCTTGAGGCCGACATCACCTATCAGCGGTTCGTCGCCAATGCGCCGAGCAACGCCATCGTCCGGAAGGTGAATTGGAGCGAGAACCCGTGGTTTCCCGAGGAGCTCCGGATCGAGAAGGACGCCCTGCTCGAGCGTGACCCGGTGGCGCATGCCACGGTGTGGGAGGGGCACTGCAAGCAGGTCCTCGACGGCGCGATCTACGCGAACGAGATCCTCGCCGCGGCGACCGCCAAGCGGTTCACGAAGGTCCCCTACGATCCGACCAAGCCGGTTCACACGTTCTGGGACCTGGGCCGGGCGGACAAGACCAGCATATGGTTCGCCCAGATCGTCGGCTTCGAGTTCCGGCTGATCGACTTCTACGAGAACCGCGGCCACGCGCTCGGCCACTACCTCGATGTGCTGAAGGAGCGGGCGCTCCCGGTCGAGCAGGGCGGGAAGGGCTACGTCTACGGCGAGCACTGGCTCCCGCATGACGCCCGGAACGAGTTGCTCGCCTCGGAGCGCACGATCGAGCAGCAGATGTGGGCGGCCGGGCATCAGGTCCGGATCACGCCGAAGCTCTCGGTGGCATCCGGCATCGACGCGGCCCGCCAGGTGTTCGCTCGGTGCTTCTTCGACGAGGAGCGCTGCGCCGACGGCATCCAGGCGCTGCGGAACTACCGCTACGACGTCGATGAGATGACGCAGGCCTTCTCGAAGAACCCGCTCCACGATTGGGCGAGCCACGCGGCCGACGCCTTCCGCTACTTCGCCGTCGCCATCGCCGAGCCCAGGCCGGACGATCCGCCGGTGAACACCCCGAACGACCGCTACGACCGGCGCCGTCGCCGTGAGCGCGCTGAGACCACGCAAGGCACCGGATGGGCGGCATGACCGATACCGACGCGCCGGCCGACGAGGCCGTCTCGCCCGAGGAGCAGGAGCAACTCGACCGCGACGCCCTGTTCCGCAAGCTGCGGGCGTGGTTCCGCGCGGACCGGGACGCCTCCTCGAAGTGGCGCGAGGACGCCCGAGAGGACTTCGATTTCGTGGCTGGCCACCAGTGGTCGGCTGCCGATGAGGCGGTGCTGAAGGAGCAGGGCCGGCCCCCGATCACGTTCAACCGCGTCCTGCCGGTCATCAAGGCGGTGGCGGGCTCCGAGGTCTCGACCCGCCAGGACATCCAGTACCTGCCGCGCGAGGTCGGCGACGCGGCGCTGAACGAGGTGCTCACCGAGGCCTCCCGCTACCTCGCGGACGAGGCCGACGCCGAGGACGAGGAGAGCGACGCCTTCGTGGATGCCGTGATCTGCGGCGTCGGCGTGATCGAGCAGCGCCTGGACTACGAGATCAACCCGGACGGCGCGTACGTTGAGGACCGGGTCAACCCGCTCGAGATGTTCTGGGACCACACCGCGACGAAGCGCGGGCTGTCCGACGCGCGCCGGGTGTTCCGGGCGAAGACGATGGACCGGGCCGAGGCCGAGGGCCTGTTCCCGGATGCCGACCCGTCCGACCTCGACGCGGCCTGGGCCGAGGATCGCGACGGCGGCGAGCCGCACCACCAGCTCCAGCCCGGCGAGCATCGCATGGACCGCCGCGAGGCGGCCGACGCCGGTACCGACCGCGTCACCATCGTCGAGGTGCAGTGGTGGGAGCGGAAAAAGGTCGCCATCGTCATCGACCCGCAGAGCGGCGAGCCGATGGACATGGACCCGGCCCAGGCGAAGGTGCTGGTCCAGCGCGCCGCCGCGATGGGCATGCCGCCGGTGCAGGTGTTCCACCAGATGAAGCGCGTCTACCGGCGCGCGTTCCTCGGGGCGACCGTATTGGAGGAGGGCCCGGCCCCGGCCGGTGACCGCTTCTCCTACGCGTTCCTCACGGGCGACCGGGACCAGAACAAGGGCTCGTGGTTCGGGATCGTGCGCCCGATGCGCGACCCGCAGCGCTTCGCCAACAAGTGGCTGAGCCAGACCATGGACATGCTCAACCGGCAGTCCAAGGGCGGCCACTTCGCCGAAACCTCGGCGGTGAAGGACGTCCGGCAGTTCGAGGCGTCTGCGGCCAAGCCGGGCGCGACCACCTGGGTGAACCCGGGCGCGCTGCGCTCCGGCGCGATCAAGGAGAAGCCCCTGCCGGTCCTGCCCGCCGGGCACTGGCAGATGATGGAGTTCGCCATCGGCTCCATCCGCGATTCCTCGGGCGTGAACCTGGAGCTGCTCGGCCAGCAGCAGCAGGAGCAGGCTGGGATCCTGGAGTACCATCGCAAGCAGGCGGCGATGAACATCCTCGCCACCGCGTTCAACGCGCTGCGGCGGGCCCGCAAGCACATCGGCCGGGTGCGGCTCTACTTCATCCAGCGCTACCTCTCGGACGGCCGCCTCGTGCGGATCACCGGGCCGGCCGGCCAGAAGGTCATCCCGCTCCTGCGCGACCAGACCGCCGGCGACTTCGACGTGATCATCGACGAGGCGCCCTCGTCGCCGAACCAGCAGCAGGTGGTCTGGCAGACCTTCGTGTCGGTGCTGCCGATCATCCGGGACATGATCACCCCGCAGGTGCTCCTCGAGGTGCTGCCCTACTCGCCGTTCCCGGACAGCTTCGTCGCCAAGATGCGCGAGCTGCTCGCGACCCAGCAGCAGGATCCGCAGGCGCAGCAGCAGAAGCAGATCGCCATGCAGACGGCGCTCACGGCGATCGAGGAGAAGGCGGCCGGCGCCGAGCTGAAGCGCGCCCAGGCCGAGCACCAGCGCTCGCTGAGCACGTACGATAAGGTCGACACGGTCGGCCGCACCCTGGAGATCGCGCACGGCACCCAGCAGACGTCGCAAGGCGCCGCCCCGTCGCCCGAGCAGCACCGGCACGCCTCGCCCGCCCCGACGCCGCTCCCGGTGGACCGGGCGCCCTTCGCGATGCTGCCGCCGCCAGCCGCCGGGCCCGAGCAGTACCCGACCCGGGTCGGCTTCTAACCCGCAGGCCTGCCGATGAAGCTCGTCCAACTCCGGATCTACTCCGGCGATCCCGAGACGCCCGGCGAGGCGGTCTACGTCGCCCCGGACAACGTCGGCATGGTGGAGAACGGCATGGCCGATCCGCCCGCCTCCCAGGTGTGGCTCAAGGTCGGCGTGCCGATGCTGCTGGTCGAGGGCTCGCCGCAGCGCGTCGCCGCGATGGTGGACGCGGCGCTGATGGGCCGGACCCACGATGACTTCCGCGACCGCGCCCACACCGCGCTGGGCGAGCGCATGGCCGACGGCCGCCCGCTCCGTCCGGGCGAGGTGATCTCCGTTCGCTGACCCCTTCCGCCCGCCGGCGGCGCACGTCGGCTTCCGTCTCCATCACGTCACGAGGACCACATGTTCGACAACGATCTCGCCACCAGCGAGGGCGACAGCATCTTCACGCCCGAAGAGCAGTCCGCCATGGACGCCTACGAGCGGGGCGAGGACGGCTCGTCCAGTGCCGCCGTGGCTCCGGCAGCCCCCGAGGGCGCCCCAGGTGGTGGTGAGCCTGCCGCACCCGCCGCTGCCGTCCCTGAGGCCGCTCCGGGCGAGGTCGTCGACCCCGAGACCGATGCCGCCACGCCCGACGAGAACAAGGGCAAGTTCGTCCGCCACGGTGCCTTCCACCAGGAGCGCGAGCGCCGGAAGGCTGTCGAGAAAGAATTGCACGACCTTCGCGAGAAGTTCGCGCGCGGCGACGAGCGCCTGCGCGTCATCACGGAGGCGATGCAGGCCCGGCCCGCGGCCGCCGCCCAGCCCGAGACCCCGCCCGCGCCGCCCAGCCCGGACGAGGACATCTTCGGCTACGCCAAGCACCTCGAGAAGCAGATCGAGGAGCTGAAGAACGGCTTCACGCAGGAAACGACCCGCCAGCGCCAGGAGCGCGAGGTGGGCGAGGTTATCCGGGACTACCAGACCGATCTGAACCGCTTCGCCTCGGCCGAGCCGACCTTCGCCGACGCGTTCCGCCACGTCATGCAGAGCCGCACGGCCGAGTATGCGGCGCTGGGCGTGCCCGCGGAGCAGATCCAGCAGGCGCTCCAGCAGGACGAGTTCCAGGTCGCCCTGGAAGCCCGGAAGGCGGGCGTCTCCCCGGCCGAGCGCATCTTCCAGATTGCCAAGGCCCGCGGGTTCGCCCCGAAGGCCGCGGAGCCGGCGCCTGCCGCCACGCCCGCCGAGACCCCGGCCCAGAAGGTCGAACGCGTCGCCGCCGGCCAAGCCGGTCCGGGCAAGTCGCTTTCGGCCGCCGGTGGCGCGCCGGCCGGTGAGGTGACCTTCGAGATGCTGGCCGCAATGAGCGAGAAGGACTTCGAGGCGTTCGCGACCAAGAACCCGGACAAGCTGGCGCGCCTGATGGGAGCAGAGATATAAGCGTCCACCAACTGGAGCCGCTGCTTCTTAGAATTGTCTTGACGTTATACGCCCACAAGCGTTGGCATTAGACGCCTTGATTGGCGGCTTTCATTTGATTGAAACCATATCGTCCTGCCTCTTGTATCTGGATTTTGGACAGTTTGGAGAATCTGATAAAATCGCTTGAGCTTATTGTAAAATCGAAAACCCGCGGCTTATCCCGTTCGACGTGTAGCAAGTCTTTCGCAATCCTGATCGTAATCGAAATACCATAATACCCGTCTCGGTTTGTGAGCTTGCAGTTGATTACCGAACCATTCGTAATGTAATTTTCATGCAATGCATCCACGTCCCTGAGTGCTGTAATCCCATCTCGGATTAAATTGGCGAGCTGTCTTTGCTCATCGTTGAACATTGGAAAAACAAATTCGTAGATAAACTTTCCCTCCGAACCCAAATCCGTGACTTGCGCAAGTGGAATGTCAGATTGATCAACATCCTTGACAAATATTTTCTTGATCAACCTCAGGCCGCTTGCCAACGATTGCGCAGCGGCCTTCGCCATTTTGGTAGATACTTCTATCAGTTTTGATCCGAAACTTTTTGACTCTGATTTCATTGCATTCAGCAAATCGCTGGACGAGTCGGTAACACTCTGAAGTTTGTTTTTTAGAGCCGAAGCATTGACGTTAGTTTGAATTGCAATGTATTCGATGGCGTCAGAGGTATTTTGTTTGATTATCTGCACAAGCGCATTGACCGGCATTGAAACTGGCCCAATACTCAAGCGTAGGCTGGCTTTTTTACTTTCAACTAACTGCTTTTCAAGATTAAGCGTCAAATCTTTTACTTCTTGAAGTCTTTTGTCTATTTCCTGTATGTATTTTGCGGGAACTTCATCTCTGGGATTAAAATTCATGAGAGATTGATCGAAATAACCACTCTCTCTCGCGGTATCTCGTAACGACTGCAGGCGATTGGTTAATTCAAGCGCCTGAATTCTGATAACCAGAGAGCCGCGCGACGCTGTGTCATGTTCAATGGAATGAAACTCCAGGCCCCTAAGAGAACTAGAAACTCTTTCTATCAGATCTATTCTCGTTGAAGTAAGTAGAAGAGATTTGATCTCTTGTGCCTCCGTGCGAAGTTTGTCTAGTTCTCCCTCTGCTACATGCTCATTTGGAGGCACAAAATTAACCGCATTTTCAGCAGCGCTGATGGTTTTTGATATTTTTTCGATTACTTCCGGAGAGTGATCTGACATAATTAGCGCCATCAAGAATTCAAAGAAATAATATAAAACACACTCCTTAACGCATTTTTGCGGGACGACCGATATCAACGATCGAAGCGAGCTTATGAGGATAGCTGATTGTGCTCCTCTACCGTTGGAGCCAATGTGTTGCCGGGACGGTCGATTTTCTCATCGGCTTAGTTAATGATCGCCATCCATCTAATCGCTTGACCCGACGGGCGAAACACCGGATATCGCCAATGTCGCGTGACGTGCAGGCCTGAGGCCCCGTCCCGCATCCCACTAGTTTCCGACCGGCCCGCGCCGCACCCTGCTGTTCCCAGCGGGGCGCTCTCGCATGTTCGGTCGTCCGATTGGCCCCCGTCACAGGGCTCGCCCGGCCGCGTCACAGCCTCCGTCCGCGCCACGCACGGCGCCCGTCCGATCACCGTCCCCAACGGTCACCTGGGGCCCGGCTTCCGTCCGCGCGGCGACGACACGGCCCGCACGCACCCCTCCCCCACGGAATCCAGCCCTTAGAGGCACCTCTCATGTCGTTCACGAATTTCGGCATCGGCGATCCGATGGCCCAGAAGCTGTGGAGCAAGAAGCTCGCAGTGGAGGCCAACAAGTCCATCGACATCGACCCGCTGGTCGGCACCTCCGATGGCTCCATCATCCAGGAGAAGACCGAGACCAAGAAGGGCAACGGCGACCAGGTCACCTTCGGCCTGCGCATGCAGCTCAAGGGCGACGGCTTCACCTCCGACGACGTCGCCGAGGGCAACGGCGAGCAGCTCGGCACCAACTCCGACAAGGTGACGATCGACGAACTCGGCCACGTGGTCGGCGTGAAGTCGGACAACACCATCGACGCGCAGCGCGTGCCGTTCAACCTGCGTGAGCAGGCCCGCTCCGGCATCGCCGACTGGTTCCAGACCCGCCGCGCGAAGATCTTCTTCGCCCACGTCTGCGGCTACACCCCAGTGAACGCGCTGCCGGGCAAGAACGCCCGGAAGTACAACGGCAACAACCTCGTCACGGCCCCGTCCGCCGGTCGCATCCTGCGCCCGAACGGCCGCGCCAACGATGCCGCCCTCGTCGCCGGCGACATCTTCACCCTCAGCCTGATCGACCAGGCGGTGGAGCTGGCGAAGACCGGCGGCGCCGCGGGCAAGGTGATGATCCGCCCCGTCGTGGTCGACGGCCAGAAGGTCTACGTGATGTACCTGCACTCCACGCAGGTCACCTCGCTGCGGACCAACACCGCCGCCGGCCAGTGGCTCGACATCCAGAAGGCCGCGATGGCCGGCATGCAGTCGAGCAAGAGCCCGATCTTCTCGGGCGCGCTCGGCATGTACAATGGCGTCGTGCTCCGTGAGGCGCAGGACGTCACGCAGGGCGTCTCCGTCGACGGCACCTCGGCCGTGACCAACACCCGCCGCGCCGTCCTCCTCGGCGCCCAGGCCGCGACCGTGGCCTACGGCAAGGCCGGTGGCGACGAGCGCTACCGCTGGAACGAGGAACTCTACGACCACAAGCGGAACCTCGAGGTCTCCGCCTGGGCGATCTGGGGTCTGAAGAAGACGACCTTCAACGGCGACGACTTCGGCGTCATCACCGTCCCGACCTACGCCGCGCCCGCCGGCTAAGCCCCCGCCGATCCAGCCTGACGGCTGACCCGGGCCGGGGCCTCGCGCTCCGGCCCGTCCCGCCTTTCCCCCGATCCGTCTGAACAGGAGGTCCTCGTGGCCACCAACGTCCCCCCCGCGTCCCCGTCGGTGCGCGAGTATCGCCGGCAGGAGTCGCAGTACGTCCGCCTGACCGTCACCTTCGCCAACGGCGCCTTCGTCCTGCCGGCCTCGCTCCCAGCCGGCGCGCTGATCACCTCGCTCCTGGTGCTCGTCGAGGCTGCGTTCTCGGCCGGCGCGTCGCTCACCCTCGGGTCCGCCCCCGGCGGGAGCGATCTCGCGGCTGCCGGTGACACCGCGGTCACCGCCGCGGGCGTGAAGCGCATCGACACCGCCACCCTGAAGGGCCGGCTCGCCGCCGATACGCCGATCTACGGCACGATCGCGGGCGCCCCGGCCGCGGGCGTGGCGACCATCGTGCTGCACTACGCCCCGAACAACGACGGCTGATGCACGCCGCGCTCTGGGTGCTGCACGCGGGCGCTCACGCACTCGCCGAAGTGCCCGCACCGGCTCCGGCCTCCGCGCCGGAGCCGGCTCCTCTTCCCCAGCCTGATCGCCAGCCCGAGCCCGCGCCTGCCGCGGCTCGGAAGCCCGCGCGCCGCTCGAAGGGCCGTCGATGATCCCGCACCGGTTCCGACGCCTCGTCGGCGTCCTTGCGCTTACCCTGGCGCCGTCTCTCGCGCTCGCCCAGTCCGCGCTCCAGCAGCCGGTGACGAGCGGGCCGAAGCCCGACGCGGTGCCGACCGCCTTCAACAAGCTCTACGCGAACGACCTCTTCCTCCAGAACTTGGTCGCGGGGCGCTTCAACACCCTTGGGGCCGCGGCCTACCTCAACGTCGGGACGGTGGCGGGCACTGTTGCCGACGGCGGTGCGGTGACCGCCGAGACGGCCCGGGCGATCGCGGCAGAGCAGGCGATCACCACCAACGTCTCCGCGAACGCGACCGCCATCGCGAACGAGACCAGCCGTGCACAGGGGGTGGAGGTGCTGAAGGCGCCGCTCGCCTCCCCGATCTTCACTGGCGTGCCTCGGGTCCCGACCGCGGCGCAGGGCACCTCCGGAACGCAAGCGGCGAGCCTCGACTTCGTCGCCACGGCGGTCGCCGCAGGTGCGGGCGGAAACCAGGGCGTCCCGCCGAGCCGCCAGATCTTGACCGGCGGTCTCGCCACCGGCGGCGGCGATCTGACCGCCGACCGCACGATCACGGTCCCGAAGGCCACCCAGACTGACGTCGCGACCGGTACGGACGACGCCAAGGCGCTGACGTCCTTCAGCATCGCGGCCGCGCTCGGCGCCAAGGCGCCCTACACCGCCGTCGTGCGCACCGATGTCGCGCAGTCGCTGACCGCAGCGCAGCGCATTCTAGCCAAGCAGAATGCCGGCGCGGGGCCAACAGGGATCCAGTCGACATCCGCGAGCATGACGCTTGATGGCTCGGCCGCAGGGAAGCTCATCTTCACCGGGACCGCCGGTATCGTAATCACTCTGCCGACAGTGTCCCAGACTGGCAGCGATCAGTCCGTCGCTATTCTGAACACGGCCCCTGGAGCGATCACCGTCGCCTCACAGGGCGCGTCCAACATCTTCACGTCCACCTATGGAGGGGCGGCGCTCACTGTCCCGCCGGGCGCACTGCTCTTCTTTCAGAACGACGGCACCAACTGGGTCACATCGAGCACCGCTTCGACCATTTCGCCGGCCTTCACAGGAACGCCGACCGCCCCGACCCCGACCGCAGGCGACAACAGCACGAAGCTCGCGACGACTGCCTATGCGGATCGGGCTGCGACAGCCGCCCCGTACGTGATCGCGGAGAGCCTTGGACCGAATGGCTACCGGAGGTGGTCTGATGGCTTCATCGAGCAGTGGGGTGCTGCGAGTTCGACATCTGCCGATTTTTCTCTGACGTTCCCGCTGGCCTTCCCGAATGCCTGCTGGGGCGTTTCAACCAATCCGAACTCCGGGGCTGGAGGCGCGACGGTCGCCTATGTCACGTCCGCGGACAGCTTCACGAAGACAACGGCGATCCTCCGCGGGCGCTCGGTGACAAACGGCGGAGCGGTTGCGGCGCAGGCCAACCTCAACATCGTCTGGCGCGCGTGGGGCAACTGATGCCTGTCCCGGCCCCGCCCTTCCATCGCTGACCACGGAGAGCGCCATGTCCTCCGGACTGTTTCCCGACTCCACCGCACAGGTGAAGTCGGCCTTCGCCGCGACGGTCGACAATCCGCTGATCCAGGCGGACGGCACCTCGACGGACGACGGTTCGCCCACGCTGTTGCGCATGGTCAACCAGATCGTCGACGAGCTCGACCGGCCCGACCTCGTCGGAGCGGTCCGGCATGCGATCCGGTTCGCGATCGGCTTCTGGCAGCGCGAGCGATTCCCGTTCAACGACGGCGTGCTTGAGTTCGCCACCGTGCCTGGACAGGCCGGCTACGGCGGCGCCGGCCTCGCCGGGCAGAACGTCATGCTGGCCATCGACAGCGCGGTGGCCATCGATGGCTCGAACACGACCTGGAAGCTGAAGCCCGTGCCGCTCGCCAGCCTGGACGCGCTGGGCGATCAGGATCAGGCCGGGCAGCCCGCCTACTTCGCCAAGTTCTCGGAGGGCTACCGGCTCTTCCCGATCCCGGACGGGGTCTACACGGTCCGCTTCACCGGCCATGTCCGGCTCGGCGCGCCCGCGACCGATGCCGACACGAACGCCTGGGTCGACGAGGCCTATGACCTCATCGCGGCCTACGCGAAGCGCTACCTCGCCCTGCACCGCCTCAAGGATCCGTCCCTGAAGCAGGCTATGGACGTGGCGGTGTCCGAGGCCTCGACCTCGCTCAAGGGGCTGGCCACCACGATGGCCGGCACCGGCGTCGTGCAGAGCTACGACCTGTGAAGATCTCCTTCGGCGCCTGGGCGCCCGATGTCGCGTCGAACGATGCGAGCGTCGCGGCGGTGGCGCGCAACGTGTTCCCGCGTCCCGACGGCTACGGGCCCGTCCCCGCGCCGAACCCGGTCACGCAGCCGCTGCCGGAGGAATGCCGGGGATCGATCGCGGTGCAGGCGCCGGATGGCTCCTGGGTCGCGTTCGCCGGGACTACGACGAAGCTCTACCGGCTGAGCCCGGTCACGAACGCCTGGGACGATGTCACCGGGTCGACCCCCTACCTCGTGCCCGAGGGGGATTACTGGTCGTTCGCCCTCTACGGCACGCGGCTGTTCGCGGTGCATCTCGGCGCGGTGCCGCAGGTGATCGACATCGCGACCGGGACCAAATTCGCGGACCTCGTCGCGGCCGACCCGGCCAACCCGCCGCCGAAGGCCCGGTTCGTCACCGTGGTCAGCGAGTTCCTGTTTCTCGGGAGCCTGCTGTCCGACCCAACCGCGATCCAGTGGTCGGGCATCGGCGATCCGACCTTCTGGACGCCGGGCGTGCAGGATTCCGACGTCCAGATCTTCCCCGACGGCGGTCACGTCACCGGCCTCGTCGGCGGCGAGAGCCTGCTGGTGTTTCAGGACCGCGCCATCCAGCAGATGGTGTTCGCCCCCGGCAGCAGCGCCGTGTTCCAGCGCTCGAAGCTGGAGGACGACCGCGGCGCGGTGGCGCCCTGGTCGGTGGTGAAGATCGGCCCGACCATTTTCTTCCTCGACCGGGATGGCGTCTACGCATTCGCGGCCGGCACCTCGGTGCCGATCGGCAAGAACCGGGTGAACGGCTGGATCCAGGCCCTGCGCGATCCGACCTTCGCACACACCGCGGTGGCGGTAGGCGATCCGACCGGCAGCCGCGTGTTGTTCGCGATGAAGAGCACGCGGGTCTCGGATCCGACGCTGCTCGACCTCGTGCTGGTCTACGACTCCGTGCAGGATCGCTGGACGCAGCTCGACCTCGTCCTACGCCACTGGCTGCGCGCCGAGACGGCGCCGGTCAGCATCGATTCCATCAACGAGGACATCGACGCAGGCACCTCGCCATACAACTTCGCGGGCGGTCTCTCGCTCGACTCCGCGCTGTTCTCCGGCGGCGTGCCGCTCATCGGCGTCTGGGGCACGGACAACCGGCTCGCGCTCCTCGAGGGGCCGAGCATGGAAGCGCTGATCGCCACGCCCGACGCGATGCTGTCGCGCCCGCGGCGGACCTACGCCCGGGGCGTCCGGGTAGATACCGACGCGGACGCCTGGTTCGCGCAGGTCGGCACGCGCGAGAGCCTCGGCGTCTCGGTGCCGGTCCGGTTCCGCGCCGAGAGCCCGCCGAACCGCGAGCGCATCGCCTGCTGCCACGCCTCGGGCCGGTACCACCGGGTGCAGGTGCGGATCCCGGCCGGCGATGCGTGGACCTATGCCACCGCCATCGAGCCCGATGCGGTGCCGGAGGGATCGGCATGAAGATGCCATCGAAGAGCGGTGCGTTCGACCGCTCCGAACTCGACAAGCACGTCGATGCGATCGGGGATCTGGTGACCGGCGCCTCGCACGCCGTGGGCGACCTTGTCCTGGCGCCCGACAAGACGCAGACCGTGGTCAAGAACCGCCTCTGCACCGCAGGGACGATGATCGCCTACTCGCCGACCTCGGCCTCGGCCGCCGCGGCGCGCCCGTGGACGGTGTCTTCGGAGAACGGCCAGTTCACGGTCGGCCACGACTCCTCGGCCGCGACCGACCGTACCTTCCACTACGAGCTTCGGCGCCGCGGATGATCCTCACGCCCGTGCCCGCCGACCAGGTCGATGCGATCTGGCCAGTGGCGGAGCCATGGCTGGCGCGCGTCTGCGACCGGCCGGAATCCGACCTGACCCTCGAAGGCTTGCGCGCGCTGTGCCGGGCCGGTGAGGGCCAGCTCGTCCTGATCGGTCCCGCGGGCGGTGCGCCGGTCGCGGCCGGGGTCACGCAAGTTCGCCAGCACCGGGACGAAAGCCGCTCCTGCTGGGTGCTCGCCGTCGGCGGCGGCGGCGCCCGGGCGTGGCGGCACACCCTCGCGCTGATCGAGGCCGGCGCGCGGCGGCTCGGCTGCGCCACCGTCGAGTTCGCGGGCCGGTCCGGCTGGGCCGGACTGCTGCCGGATTATGATTCCTACACCCACTTCCGAAAGGCGCTGTGATGGGCGGCTCTACCCAGACTTCCACGCAGCAGCAGCATTCTGAGACCCAGCCCTGGGCTCCGGCGATCCCCGGCCTGCAGGCGGTCATCAGCGACGCGGGCAAGCTCTACAACGGCGGCTCGGGCACGGGCATCTACTCGGGCCCGCGGGTCGCGCAGCTCGGCGATGATGCCCTGACCGGGCTGCAGTCGATCCGCGACCAGTTCGCGTCCGACAACGCCGCGCCGCAGGGCATCTCGTTCGCCCAGAGCCTGCTCGGCTCCAGCGGGATCTCACCGACCACGGCGCAGGGCCTGTCGATGCTGTCGAACGTGCCGAACGTCGATACGTCGCGGCTGTCGGGCCTCGCCGACCGGATCGGGAGCGCGAGCAACCCGATCAACCAGACTGCCAACAGCTTCATGTCCGGTTCGCGGGACCTGACCACCATCCCGCAGCTCGACGCGCTCTACGCGAAGAGTCAAGCCCCCTCGACCGCCGAGACCAACCTGTCGGGCATCGCCGCCGGCAACAGCCTCGACCCGACCACGAACCCGATCTTCCAGAAGCTGGTGAAGACCTCCTCCGACAACGCCCTCCAGGCGCAGAAGGAGGCATTCGCCGCGTCGGGCCGGTACGGGTCCGGATCCTTCGCGGGCGCCGCCACGAAGGCGGTGAACGATACCCAGAGCCAACTCTACGCCTCTCAGTACAACACCGAGGCGCAGCGTCAGCTCTCGGCCAACTCGCAGATCGACGCTGCACGGCAGGCCGCCTCGCAGCTCGGCCTCGGGATCACGAACGCCAAGAGCGGGGTGGAGTCGACGAACAATAGCCAGCGGCTCGCCGGTGCTCAGCTCAGGCAGGCCCAGCAGGGCCAGGAAGCGAGTGTCCTCGGGCAGGTCCTGGGCGGGGACGAGTTCAACAGCAACCTGGGGGTCACGAAGGCGCAAGGGTTCATTGGGGCCGGGCAGACCGGACAGTCGCAGGCCCTCCAGGCAGCCTCCATGCTGCCGGCGCTCGACGCCTCCCGGTACGCGCCCGCGCAGCAGATGCTCGGTGTCGGTTCGATCCTGCAGGGGCAGGATCAGGCCAACATCGGGGCCGCCCAGCAGGTCTTCGACGAGACCAACCAGATGCCGTGGGCAAATCTGGACAGATACGCCGGCCTCATGGGCGGGCTTGCCGGCCTGGGCGGCACGACGGATTCGACTGGCCGCACGCAGACCCGGACGAGCCAGAGCTTGGGCTCGACGCTCATCGGCGGCCTCAGCAGCGGCCTGGGGCTCCTCGGGATGACGGGCGCCTTCGGGCCGGTCGGCGCCGCCGCCGGCGGGATCGGCGGGATGAGCGGTGCGAGCAGCGCGGGCGGGTATCTGACGCCGTACCTACGCAGCGCCGCCTCTTCGATCTTCGGGAGGTAGGTCATGGCCTTCGGCTTCAGCATCCCGGCGATGGGCTCGCAGGATCAGGCGTTTGGCCTGACCCCCGACATGCTCGCGGCGATCAGCCAGATGGCGGCCAGGGGCGCCGCGGCGCCGGCTCCGGCTCAGCCTGCCGCCGCCGCGTCGGTGGCCCAGCCCGCACCCGCGCAGCAGCCGGCGCCGATGGCCATGAGCCTGTCGCCGAGCCCGCCCGAGGCGCCACGACAGCCGGCCGCCGCGCAGGCATCGTCGGCGCAGAGTGGCGTCAGCCCATCGCTCGTGGACCGGATCGTCGGCGCGGAGTCGGGTGGGAACGCCACAGCGAAGAACCCGAACTCGTCCGCGACGGGGGCGGGTCAGTTCATCTCGGGCACGTGGCTCGACATGATGAAGCGGTACCGGCCCGACCTCGCCGGCAGCCTGCCGAGGGAACAGCTCCTCTCCCTGCGCAACGACCCCGCGCTGTCGCGCGAGATGGTCAACCACTACGCCGAGGAGAACGGCGCGAAGCTCCGGGCGGCCGGCCTGCCCGACAACGACGGCACCCGCTACCTCTCGCACTTCGCCGGGGCCGGTGGGGCTCGCTCCGTCCTCTCGGCCGACCCGTCGACGCCGGTCAGCCAAGTGCTTGAGGCCAGCCAGGTCGCGGCCAACCCGTTCCTGCGGAACATGACGGCGGGCCAGTTGACGGACTGGGCCGCGGGGAAGGTCAGCGGCTCGGCGCCGAAGATGACGATGCCGGGCGGTTCGAGCCGTCCGGCAGCGTTCGGCCTGTCCGGCCCGACGCAGGCGGGCGGTGCCGGGACCGTGCTGCCGGCCGGCGGCGGGGACATGTCGACGCCGAACCCCATGGCGACGGCTGATCCGAGCGCGACCGCGATAGGGGCGCCCGGCATGGCCGGCGCAGATGGCGGCCAGGGCCGCGGGTCCGGCAAGGGCGGCCAGAAGCAATCCGGCGGCGCGTCACCGATGCAGTTCCGCACGGTGAGGCCGAAGCCCTTCGGCTTCATGTCGCCCATGCAGTTCGCCGGGCAGCGGACCGGACAGTAACCCGACACGAAAGGCGCTCCATGTCCGCTGGCCTCACCACCGACGCCTCGTCCCTGCTGGACGGCCTCTCCCCGGATCTGCTCGCGCGGCTCCTTCAGGCGCAGCCGCCGCAGGCCGCCCCTTCGGTCGATAGCCTCCTGTTCGATCGCAGCACTCTCGGCGCGCCCGACAACGCGTTCTCGGGCAACTCGGGAACGATCGTCTCGGCTCAGCCGCAGCAGGTGGCCGCGCCGGCGACGGCCGTGCCGTCCATGCTCGGCGCCGAGCCGCCCGTGATGCCGCAGATGCAGGCGGCTCCAACGAACGTGCCGTTGGAGACTGGGGCGATCCAGAAGCCGCAGACAGCCCCACCGCCGAGCGGCGGCGAGGAGATCGCCGCGCCGACGGCGCCTGCGCGCGCCTCCGATCTGTCGGCGCTTCGTCCCGGCATGTCGCCGGTCAGCGGCTTTGACCCTTTGACGGGCCAGCCGGTGTCGGGCTCGCCGCAGCCCGTCTCGGCCGCCCCTTCGTCGACACCGACCGCCGACAACTCTCCGGGCTTTCTGAGCCGCCTCAGCGACCCCCGCGTCTACAACACGCTTCTCGGCGTCGGCTCGGGCATCCTCTCCGGCAAGAACTTCGCGGAGGGGCTCAGCCAGGGCGTCCAGAACGCGGCTGCCCTCAATGCGCACCAGGGCGCGAACGACCTTGCGCAGGCGAAGTCACGCATGGAGCAGTACAAGCTTCAGCGCGAACTCGCCGGGCAGAACCAGACGGCCAAGATCATCTCGCAGAAGATGGGCATCCCCCTGGAGGACGCGACCGCGTTGGCGATGAACCCCACCTACGTGCAGGGCTTCCTCTCCTCGCAATTCGGCGCGCAGGATGGCCGGGTGCGGAACGCGGACGGCACGATGTCGGTAGTGCCGGGCAGCCAGCAGGATCCGACGCAGGTGGCAGCCGTCGCGACCGCCCAGCGTCCGACGCCGGAGCAGACCAAGGCAACCGCACAGGCGCAGGCCGAGGGCACAGACGCCGGCACGCCGAAGGAGCCTGATATCCTCAGCCCCGGGCAGGTCATGCTCGACCCAGACACGCATCAGCCGGTTGCGGCGGTGCCGAAGGAGGTGGAGGCGACGGCTGATATTAAGAATTGGCAAGAAGCCAAGCGCAGCAGCGGGTACGCCGGCTCGCTTCAGGACTGGATCAACGAACGCGCGCAGGCCGGCCGGAACCAGACGACGATCAACATGCCCCCGCAAGAGCTGGCGCGGGACAAGAAGGTCGGCGACGCGATCGGCACGGACCTCGCCGATTACATCGGTGCGGCCCGGCCGGCGCGGGATAAGATGGCCGCGCTCAACATCCTGGAGGATGCCTGGAAGGCCGGCGGCGACAAGATCACCACCGGCCCGATGGCGGATCGCGTGCTCGGCCTCAAGCAGTTCGCCCGCGGATCGCTCGGCCTCAACATCGGCGATGACATCGCGCCGTCCGAGCTCATCTCGAAGATCGGGACGCAGCTTGCCACGGCCGACGCCAAGTCACTCACGGCCCGTCCGACGCAGTTCGACTTCGCGACGTACCTGCGCAACAACCCGGGCCTGACGCTCACCCCGGAGGGCAATGCGGCGCTGATCAATATCAAGAAGCAGCAGGCCCAGCATGAACTCGACCTCGCCGCGCTCGCGCGCCGGAAGGAGAACTGGGAGAACTGGGACGATGTGGTCGCGGACTATGACCGCAAGCACCCGATCAACAGCCCGCTCACAGGTCGGCCGCTCGGTGCCTCCAGCGTCGAGTTCCCAGGCTCGCAGGGCGGTGGCGGCCAGGGTGGCCAGCCCAGGCAGGACGCTTCGGCCCGGCCGCCGCAGGGGGCGCCTGCTGGGGCGCGGCAGGCCGGCGACGGCAACTGGTACGTCGCGGACCCGAACCGCCCCGGGAAGTATCTGAAGGTGCAGTGATGGTGGATCTCGTCCCTGTCGACTTCGATCCCTTCGCCGGCCAGGGCCAGCAGGCGTCGGCCGGCACGAAGCTCATCCCCGTCGACCACGACCCCTTCGCGGACGAGCCGTCGCTCGCCGCGAAGGCCGGCGCCGTCGCGAAGGACATGGCGCGCTCAGCCGAGGCGGGCGTGGATGCCGGCGTGGCGGGTTTGGTCGGGGCGCCGAATGCGCTGCTGGCACTCGGCGACAAGCTTCTCAGCTACCCAGCGAAAGCTATCGTGCGGGCCACGGGGTTCACGCCTGCCAGCGATTTGCCGGGCGGGGATACCCGTCCCTCGATCGCGGACGGCTTTGTCTCCCCGGCGACGGTCGCCAAGTCGATGGAGGCCGCGACCGGCCCCGCCTACAAGCCTGAGACCACAGCCGGCGAATGGGCACACACGGTCGGCGAGTTCGCGCCGAACGCCGCGATGGGCGGTGGCACGCTGGCGCAGCGTGTCGGACAGGTTGTCGTGCCGGCCCTCGCCTCCGAGGGCGTCGGCCGCGCGGTTCGGACCATCGCGCCGGAACTGGAAGGGCCGGCCCGGCTCATCGGGGCGCTGGCCGGCGGCGTGGGCGCGGCGGTGGCGCAGGCTCCGCGCGGCGCATCCGCCGTCATGCGCGACGGGCTGGAGGGGATCTCGCCCGAACACCTTGAGCGCGCGCAGGCCGTGATGCAGGCGGCGCGCGATCTTCCCGGCGGCGGTGTCCCGCTGTCCCTGGACGAGGCGCTGAACCAAGTCACGGGCGGCCAGGCCACGCGCGCCTCGCAACTCGCCCACACCGTCGCGACGGGCGGCGGCGAGGGCCAGCGCATCGCCACCGAGTTCTACGCCGCGCGCCCCGGGCAGGTGGATGCTGCCGGCCGTGCCGCGTTCCAGGGCTTGGCCGATGCGCCGGCCGCGCCCTCGGCGCTCGGCGCATCGGTGCAGGATGCCGCCCGCACGGCCGTCGCCGAGACCCCGCAGGGCATGGCGCTCGCCGAGGCGCGGCAGGCCGCCGGCCCGCGCGTCACGCCGGAGCAGGCCGGGAACGTGATCCAGCCCGCGCTCCGCGAGGCGTTCGACCGCCGCGAGGGCATGCGGGCCGCGCTGGCCGAGCAGGATTACCGCGCGGCCGAGCGCGCGCCGGAGAGCGTCGGCATCGAGCGCACCGTGCCGGTGGAGCGGCCGGGCGAGCCGATCATGACCCAGCAGCAGTACAGCCGCCCGCAGTTCACGGATCAGGCGCCGGCCCCGCTCGGCCCGCCGCCCGGTCGCGGCGACGGCACCCCCGCCGAGGCCGGCCCCGAGAGCCTCGCGCGGTTCGTCGCCCGCAACGGCGGACTGCGCCTCGACGGCGACGTGGCGGCCACGGACCTCCACCGGTTCAACATCCCTGGCGTCGGGAACGTCGCGCGCCAGAATGGTAAGGGCATCGACGACTTCTGGCGCGAGCGGCTGATCGAGGAGGGGTACTTCCGGCCCGATGCCGACGGCGGCATGGCGCGGGACATCTCTTCCGAGCTGCTGCGGAAGCTCCAGAACGAGCAGCGCGGCGCGCCCTCGTACCCGCTCGGCTCGCAGCGGCAGGTCGCCGGCCCGACCTCCGGGCAACTTGGCGACGAGTATGCGGCGGCGCTCTCGCACGCCGAGACCCGCCTGGACGCCGACCTCGGCAAGGCCGGCATCGACCCGAAGAGCATCCATCCGGACATCCGCTCCCGGGCCCTCGGCGCCATGATGCGCGGCGAGACCGCCGAGCCGCTCGACGCGCTGGAGCGGACCATCGGAGCCCTCCGCGAGCCGCCCGCCCCGTTCGTGAAGTCAACCACGGTGCAGGAGCAGATCCCGGATGTGCGGTTCGGCCAGGCCAACCCGCAACCGGTGCTCGACCACATCGAGGAGGCGATGCGCTCGGCCAAGGGGCCGGCGGCGGTGGCGCTCCAGCAGGCCCGGCGCACCCTGTACGAGCCGGACGGCAAGACGCTCGACCTCACGGTGGCCGGCCTGCATGGCGCCCGGCAGGCGATGTCCGACCTGATCGACAAGGCGCCGGCCCAGACCCAGCGCATGCTCCTCGGGGTTCGTGACCGCCTCGACCGCACCCTGTCGGCGGTGCCGGAATACGAAGCGGCCCGGTCCGGGTTCGAGGCGGCCTCGCGCAACCTCGACCCGTTCGCGTCCGGCTCGGCCCCGGGCCGGATCGTGGCGCAGGATCAGACGAGCGGGCGGTTCTCGATGCCGGCCGAGCAGGTGCCCGGCGCGATCGCCGAGGGTCCGAGCGCGGCGCGCGACTTCGCCTCCATCGCGAGCCCCGAGGCGCGGCGCGCGTTCGAAGGTCAACTCACCACCCGCCTGCTCGACGGCGCGACCGATGCGACCACGGGCGTGCTCGACGGCGGCAAGCTCCGTGGCGCGCTCCGTCAGCACGCGGATCTCCTCGACCAGATGCCGGCCGTGCGCGACCGCATCGCCGGCATCGCGACGGCGCGCGAAGGCATGGCGGCGGTTGAGCGCTCCCCGCTCGGGCACCTCGCCGAGGGCCATCCCGATCTGAAACGCGCGATCGGCGTGCTGTTCGATCGCGACCCGCTGGCCGGCGGTGAGCGCGAGATCGGCGCGGCGATGGGCGCGCTGGCGAAGGCCGACCCGCAGTCCGCGCGCCAACTCGCCCGCATCCACCTGGAGACCGCGTTCAACGACGCCGTGGCCGAGAAGCGCGGCCTGCCGGCGCAGTACGGCGGGGCCGGGTTCGCGTCGGCCGTGGCGGGGAATCCGCAGCAGGCCAAGAACCTCGAAGCGTCGATCCGGGCGCTGCCCGACGGCGACGTGCTCTGGGGCAGCCTCGACCGGTTCCTGACTACGCTCAAGGCGACCGGCTACAAACCGCAGGCGGGCGGCGACGCGACCTTCAACGCCCGCGTCGGTGAACAGCTCTCCGGTGGGAAGGGGGTCGGCCCGGCCATCGCGGGAGCCCTCGCCAACGCGGCGGCCGGCGCGGGCGCGGCGGGAATGGGCGGCGCCCTGGCGGGCGGCGTGCTCGGCGCCAAGAAGGCGGCGGCCGATGCCTTCTCCTGGTATCAGGCCGCCCGCAACGGCGAAGCTGTGGCCAGGATGCTGTTCGACCCGAAGGCCCTGCCGGATCTGCGCGCTCTGGCGAAGTCGGCGCCGGGGAGCAAGAACGCCCTCGGCTTCACCCATCGCCTGCTGGCGCTATCGGGGTCCGCCGCGGCGCCGCGCGAGCGTCGCTGAGGCGAGATCCCATAGACGGGTGAGCGCGACCGTAGCCATGCCGACGAGAGCAGCGAACAGCAGGAGGGTGATCGGATACGCCTGCCAAGGCACCGGCCCCTTGTCCGCATACGGGCTGGCGAAGGTCAGCCACATCCCGCCGCCAACCACCGCAACCTGCGCTGCGGTGATTGCCGCGTGCCGCCACCCCCATCGGTGCGGCAGCACCCGAAGCAGCGGCTTCGGCGGTGCGGGCGGCAATGCAGGATGGTCAGGGTGCGAGCGGCGTAGCCATGCGTACCGCTCGTCGCCCCGGCCGGCCCGGTAGGCGTGCGCGTCGCGCAGGTACATGCTCGCGGCCCACGCCGCGAGGCTGCCAACGAGCACGATGGCGAGGAGGGTGCCGGGATCTGGCATCGTTGCACCATGCCAGCGCCATGGGCGCCCTTGCAAGGCTCGGCAATTACGCCACTATGCTTCTTCCGGCTTGGCACTGCGCGGCGCGGTAGCGCGCGGCATGGTGGGGCTTGGCCAGGTATGGACCCCCTCGGGGTATGGGCGGCCTTCGGGCCGCCCTTTCATCATTATGTCGTAGTGTTGTCGCCCTCTTCAGCTTCGCCGAAGTTGCGAACCATGCATATTCCTGCGCCAGGTTCCGACTTCAGCTCGGCGACTCGCCCGCGCAGATCGTCGATTGGAACAATCTCAAGATCTTGTAGCGAGAGGTCCTCTGCTGAAATCGAATGCATTTCGGTGCTACTATCAAAGATGAACGTAGCGCTCGCAATAGCCAATACTGCTTGGTTGTCGAGAACTATAGTATCGATAAACCTTCCATATTCGCGCTCAGGCAAGCCTTCTGGTAAATGTGCTCCGAGGCCCATTTTGACTGATAGCGCATCATCACCGCGTATTAGCGCGGCGCATACACGTGCGCTCTCCACATTTCGAACGATCGCGGCATGTCCATAAATCGCCGCTGCAGCGCCAGATGCGCTCGACAAAACGAGATTGATATCATCAATAATATTAAGCGATATAACGCACTCTTCTTCGGTGATGGTGTCAATTTTCTTGGTCAAATTCAATGTTTGCTTTTTCAGGCGCTTTGGATGCAGCTCGATTTGGCAGCCCTCCTTAGTCATTTCCTTGACAAAACTATACCAATTCTTCCATTGAGATGAATCAAGTTTCGGATTTTCGGGAGTTATGTCAACCGACTGAAACGCAAGTCTTTCATCGGTTAGAATGAATTTAAATAGTTCAGAGCTTATAACAATTTTTCTAGCTTTCTTGTTGTCGTTTAAACCAGGTGCCATCAAAATTGTACCAGAGAATGTCGCAGCAACGGCAAATCTATTGCGTCGGACAATGATCGAGCAGGTGTCGGCCGGCGATGGGGTGAATGAAATTTTTCCTTCGGTGGGGAAATCTTTAGTTTGAATGGCAATGCCAAAGCGGGTCTCTTTGTTTACCGCGGAACTGAAAGGCAAGTCGCTTTTGAGCCCGAGCAATGCGTCGGTGAACTCTTCTTCGTTTTGAACGGAAAGTTTGAAATCGAGGGTGTGCCGCAGCGGCTCGTACCCGAGTTCAGCAAGCTGACGCGTCTTTTCTGCTTGATAAGCGGTAAGATCTGGCCCGATCGCCTCTTCCACGGCTGCGCGCAGAGCCTTCCCATCCGCACCTATCAGCGCGCCGATGATGGTGGCGGACATATAAATATACTCATTATTGATTTTCTTTTTTCCTGCCTGCTGAAGTTCTCGGAGTTTTCTGAGAACGGCAACAAGATTGTCGCCGATGATGTGAGCTAGAAAAACTTCGCTCGGCGTCTGATCGTGATTAAACTTAGTTATATATACGAATGACGGCTTGGGATCCTTAGCAAGACGCTCAATTGACGTCATTCGAAACTTAATTTGATTGTTGTCGTGCCACATAGATTTCAGCTGAAAATGAGCAGAAATGGGATTTTCTCTCTTGTCTAATTCAGCTTCGCTCTGATGGTTGATGGGCCACTCAACAATAAAATCCCATCCTGATCGATCTCGGTGAGCCGTATTAGCGATGAGCTCTGCGCCGGCGCAGATTGTTGCGAAGCGCCCCTCTCCGACCGCCCCAAGAGCATCGCTGTTGATTGGGCGGCCTTCATCTTGATCGCCATCATCTTTACCGCTCAAAGCTTCGCCTCCGTCTGCTATACGTTTTTTTTCTATCGTTTTATTTAGAAAATGTGCCGGCGACGCGCTTCGACTTGCGCATGTACGGGATCCAGATCAGTGCGGCGCCGATCGCCCTACCCATCGAGCGCCCGGTCTCCTGATCGATCGCGACGCCGAACAGCGCTTGCGCCAGTAGCGCGTCGGCCGTGACCAGGGCCGCGGTGGCCGCGAGCGCGGCGATGTAGACCTTGGGGTAGCGACGGTCCCGCTGCACCATCAGGACGAGCGCCCACGCGCTGAGCGCTATCATCGCGCAGTTCAGCGCGATCTCGCCGTACACGAACAGGAAGACGGGGTGGCTGCGGTCCTTCGCCTGCGTCACCACCTCGACGAGGTCGATCGCGGCCTTGGCGGGGAAGAACGGGGCGACGATGGTCCCGAACGCAGGCAGGAGCAGCCACCCGCGGAAGCCGGTCGGTGGGGCGCGCTTGACCCATCGCGGCCCCTCGACAGCGACGGGCGCGAGCACCGGGTTGGCGGCGGCGCCCAGGCTGGCCGGGGTCGGCTCGACTTCGGGTTCGCCCATGAACCCCCGGACCGCCCAGCCGACTGACCAGCACGTCGCGTAGAGAGCGCCGGCCACGGCGAGCGCCACCCCTCCGACCGCCGCCAGAGTGCTGCGATCACCAGCCTCGGCCGCCCCGGCGATGAGGAGGCCAGCTCCTATTGCCGCGACGGGCACGGCGAGGATGAGTCCGACGCGGTGGAATCCGACGGCGATACGAGAGCGGTTCATGGCAGTTGTCCTTGTTCGAACAACCTACGCGAGTGTGGATGAGGCGCTATTGCACGCCCGCCACAGTCTCGCCGCATTACGTGTCCGTCCGGGGCCACCGGGCAGTGCGACACGTGACAACACGAAGATTTAAGACGCTAGCTATCGCCTTGCGGTGCCAAGTCCTGGAGAAATATCAGTTCGCTCGTTCATCAAACGAGTCGCCTCGAAAAAAGTTATATCGTAAGGCGGCGCATACTCTGCCTCGCGGACAAACTCACCTGACGCTTTCAGAAGATAGCTATGCAGTCTCCTGAGAGCGGCCCCATCACTCTGCGCGAAGCCTTCCACTAGAATTGGAAAATTATCAGCATTATGACCCTGACTAGATAAAACATCGCGTATCAGATGCATATTTCGCCAGCATGTAAGTGTTGGGCTATTTTCTATGACCTTCATAACACCAAGCAAATTTGGGTCGATTGTTGACTGATAACGCTGTATTATTATATCGATACCAGAAGTTATTTCTATAGATGTTGACTGAAGTCTACGCCACCAAGGTGTAACGGGAAGCTGTCCACTGCTTGCACTCGCGTCGAAGTGTGTCGATACGAGCTGTACCGTCGCCTCATTGAAGAAATCAGTTCCCTCCTCCGGCGCGGTATCGCTGGTAGCCTTAACAACGTCGCTCCATGTTCCGCAATATTTTGCGAGAATGCGACAAGCGTCAATATATATCGCGTATCTAATCGGTTTAGTGCGCCGCATCTCATTGCGTTTAAGTATCCATCCAAGAAATACGACCGTAAATACGAGATCTATGCCGCCAGCAAATATATTGCTCATCAAGTCGCGGCCGGGCCAACTATCTGGATAAAAGGCGTACAGTAGGCCTGCCACGAACAAGAACAGAGCCGCCGCTGCTGCTGGAGCCTGTTTTTCGAAAAAGTCTTTGACCAAAGTCGTTTGATCCAGGCGCCTCACGGCAATAACTCCTCCTCGGCCTCGTTCACCGGGCGGCGCTCGCACACAAGGGCGACGTAATCGGGGAAGTCGCGCGGGTTGAAGATGCGCCGCTTCACGGTGAGCAATTGGCGCGGGATCGGGACGAGGCTCTCGCCGACCGCCAGCGGCAGCAGGAACTCGTCGCCGATCGCTGGCACGATGCCACCGCACTGGTCCAGGCGCAGCTCGCGCCGGGCATCCACCACGCGCCCGTCCGCCTCGACATAGTGCAGGCGGATCGTCAGCGGCTCCATGGCCTCGGCTCAAGTTCGGGGGGGATTGGGGGGATTGGGGGGGATATTTGAACTGTTTACGCGCATGCCCGACCCTCCAGGCGATCGCGCATGCGCTTGAAACATCCCCCCCAATCCCCCCAATCCCCCCCAGATCCGGGCCGCATCTACTTCGGCGCGCCGCCGTCCGCCCGGTCCAGCAAGCGTGTCACGAGGTAGACGATAACGGCCGCGCCAACGAGCATCAGCGGCGCGCCCAGCGGCCACGAGAGCGGATCGCTAAGCATCGCGCCCCCGAACACCTAGCGCTGGGTTCGGATCAGGTTGTCCTTCAGCAGCCGGTCCGCGTCGTCGCCCGCCTTCACGCGCTGACGGTCCGCCGCCTCGCGCTCGGCCACCATGCGGTCGATCCGGGCGGCGCTGCGCTTCGACAGGAGCAAGCTCGCGGCCGTGAGGCAGGCTGTTGCGACGGCGGCGGCGGAGATGGACAGCCAGAGTGCTTCGGTCATCTCAGCCGCTCCAGGGTCAGGTACGCCGCATAATGTAAGGCGACCGCGAGCAAGAACCAAACGACCATCAGAAGCAGGGTCGCGCCGGTCGGATGGACCGCGTCGCGGGAGACGCTCACGATCGGGGTGATGACACCAGCCACGATGAAGCCGGCCGCCACGGTGTTGAGCAGCGTCGCCCGGATCTTCGTCTGCTCGTTGTGGACGGTGATCTGCCGGGCGATCTCGGCGGGGGTCTCAGCCATCGGAATGCGATCCACCCCGCAGCCGCACGCCCGGCCCGCCGCCGTTGGCCGGGATGAACTCGACGCCGGCCGATTCGAGGGCAGCGATCACCGCCCGGACATTGTTCGGCATACCTGCCGCAGGGCCTTCGCTGGCCTCCATGCGCTTCAGGGTCGGCACGGAGATCGAGGCGGATGCCGCAAGCTCTGCTTGACCCATAGCCAGCAGCGAACGCGCGGCGGCGATCTGCCTGCCCGTCGCTGTATAATGATCTTTTTGGCTCATATCGATCCGAAGGTGTTGACTTCCGTCGCGCCGTGATCCATAAGTATCACGTCAACACGAAGGGTTCAACGCCATGTCCCTCCAGCGCAAGATCTCCTGGACCGCCGCCCTCCGCGATGTCCGCGCCGACCGCGCCGTTGTCGCCCCGGGCGTCGTCTCGGCCCGCGCGCTGATCCAGGGTCTCGCCCGCATCCGCCGTACCCGCCTCGTCACCCCGACAGGCGCGTTCGACCGGGCCGCCATCATGGCCGCTGCGGTCGAGGTCGCGAAGGCTCACCAGCTCCGCACGGGCGCCGCCTGGGGTGTCGCCATGTCGGTCGGCCTCACCGCCGCTTGGCAGGCCGCTCGCGCCGCCCGTGCCGCCATCGCTCACTGAGGAGGAGACCCGGCCGGCCGCGCGCCGGCTTGCACAAAGCCGGGCGAATGTCCGGGGAAATCTCACCCCAAACCTGGGGTCAATTCACCCCAGACTTTCGCCGACAGCGACGCCTACAAACGAAGCGGCCCCCGAAGGTGCTCGAACACCCCGGAGGCCATCACCGCCGAACCCCTTGGAGAAGAACGATGGCTGATCACGCCAATAGCACGCCCGCGCCCACCGCACACGGCCCCGTCACCGCCGCGATCCGCGCCGTAGCGTTGGAGCACGACCCCTCGCACACCACCGTGGTCTCGCTGGCCGCCGTACGCGCCCGCCGGATGCCGAGCTTCACCCCGCTCGACTTCAGCTTCCCGCTGTCCGACTCACTCTGGAGCGCGGTCTACCTCCGCACGGTCCGGTTCTCGGTGGAGTTCACGAACCTGTCCGGCCGCGAGGCAGTGAAGCGAGCGGCCCAGGCCCGTGCCGTCGCGCCCGGCGATTACGTCACGCACGCCCTCGGCGAGTTGGCCCTGGCCGTCGATCACTTCGAGGAGCTGGCCGAACTCTGCCGGATCGCCCGTGGCCGCCTGATCGAGGCCGATGCCTGCGCGAAGCAGGCCGAGGGCGGGAGGGGCCGCCAGTGAGACGCGCCGTCACCCGCCGCGCAGACGCGCTCGCCTCGCCGATCGCCTTCCCGCGCAACATGCGCTGCCCGTCCCGCGCCGAAGTTGAGGCGATGGTCGAGGGCCTGATCGATTACCTCGACGCCCTCGACGGCGACGCGGATCTCGAGACTGAGGAGCCGGAGACCGGAGCCCGCGAGTGGTGCGGATCGGGCGCTCACCGCTTCGACGTGGGAGCCGCCGCATGAAGCCCGCTCCTCGCACGCTGCGCTTGGTCAGCGACAACACGTCCCCGGAGACCTGGGACGATCACCCGCAGAACGCCCTCGTGACCTTCACCCTGAGGAAGGCGACGGTGGATGGCTGCATGGATGGCATCCGCAATCTCTTGGATGCCAACCGCAACATGATGCTGGCGCTCGACGCGGCGCGAGCGGGCAACGCGGAGGACGCCGAGAAGCGCATCCGGTTCGCGTTCATGGATCTGGCGTCCGCCAACGCGTTCGCCGCGAAGGTCTACGAGGACGTTCAGCGCACGGCCCGCCGCACCAACCGCCGGGGAGGCCGCGCATGACGACGCGGCGCACTCTCCTCGCGGGCCTCGCCGTACCGGCGGCGGTGGCCATCCATCAGATCCGCGCCTCCGGGGCGACCCATCGGGCCGCGAACCCGCACCCCGACGCGGCGCTGCTTGATCTGGAGCGGCGCTGGCTTCCGGCCAATGCCGCTTACGAGGCAGCCTGCGAAGTGGAAGTGGCCCTGGACGATTACTGCCCGCCCCTCCCGGAGGCTCTTTTTCTGAGGCAAGGCGATCACAATCTCGGCCTCGGCAAATATGCCACCGGCCGGGGAGAGGACGGTGACGACGACCGGCCGCGCTACTGTCACGAGGGCGGCAAGACCGAGCTGCGCGGCTGGCGGCGGCGCCACTGGAAGTGGGAGCAGAGCCCCGGAACCGGTGACGATGGCACGCCGGATGGCACGATGATCGAGCGCCGGGTCCCTTGGCTGGAGGCGCAGGATCGCGCCGACGAGATCGCCGCGGCCTGGGACCGCTGGACGGCCGAGGAGAAAGCGGCGCGCGAGACCAGCGGCTACGCTGCGGCGGCGCGCGAGGCTCGGCGTCTCGGGAAGGTCGTCGGCGAAATCGAGCGCGAGATCGAGGACGCGACGCCCTCAACCCTGGAAGGGCTCGCCGTGAAAGCTCGGCACATCCAGCGGGCGACCGAGCGCGGGGATGAGGTCACGGACGCTGCGGCGCTGATCGTACGCGATATCCTTGTCCTGGCGGGAGGCGTCGCGTGACGGCCCCCGCCCTTGCTTCCTCGCCCGTCGTCGCCGTCATCGACGGTGCGGCGGTCGCCGACAGCCGGGACGTGGCGGCGCTGTTCGAGAAGAACCACCGCGACGTGCTCCGGTCCATCGACGCCCTGCTCTCCTCGGGCGTCGCCCTACCCCCGCGCAGTTTTGCGCAGGGGGGCTACACGAGGCCGGACACCGGGCAACAGCAACACCGTCGCTTCCTGATGGACCGGGACGGCTTCGCCCTGCTCGCGATGGGGTTCACGGGTGCCAGGGCGCTCGCGTTCAAGCTGGCCTACATCGCAGCGTTCAACGCGATGGAGGCCGGGCTACGCGGGTCGGCCCGGATCGACGTTCGCGACCCCAGCCAGCTCGCCCTCATCGCCGGCCAGCTCGTGGAGTTGAACCGCGAACTGACGGCGCGGGCCGAAGCGGCAGAACGGGCTGTGGAGGCGGCGGCGCCGAAGCTCGCCTTCGTCGATCGGTTCGTCGCGGCCGATGGTCTGTACGGGCTCCAGAACGCGGCCCGCGCCCTCGGGCAGCCGCCCAACGGGTTCATCGACCGGCTCAAGCGGGACGTGCTGTTCTACCAGGGCGGCAGCCTCGTTCCGCGCGCGCTGTTTGCCAACCGCGGGCTGTTCATCGTCAAGCCGGTGCTGAACGGCGAGAGGGCGCGCTACCAGACCTTCGTCACCGCGAAGGGGCTTCACTGGCTCGCCGACCGGCTGCGGGCGCCCGCTCTGCCGCCGCCCTCGCCCGGCGACCTGTTCGCCGCGGGGGCCGTGGGATGACGTACGAGGAGTACATCGCCTCTTCGGCCTGGGCGCGGTTGCGCTCAGAAGCCCTGATCCGCGACGGCTTCCGCTGTCGCGGCTGCGGGGCGACCGAACGCTTGGAGGTCCATCACATCCGGTATGGCGACCCGCTGGGTTCCGAGACCGTCGAGGATCTGACGACGCTGTGTGGCGGCCCGGACGGCTGCCACCGCGCCATCACCGAAACCATCCGGCGCCGCCGCTACGCCGCGCGCGCATACCCCGTCACCCCGTCCGCGCGCGTCGCGCCGGGCATCTCCGAGGCTCGCCATGTCGAACGGCTACCAACGCCTGCGCTTCAAGCTCACGTCCGTCAGTCCCCTGGTCATGCACAACGGTCGGTTGGCGAACCCGCTCGACCCGATGGCGAAGGCGCTCAAGGTCGTCTCTGGAAAGCGGGGCAAGACCGACGCTGATTTCGAGGAGTTGGCGCGCATAGAGTTCCTGGGCGGCCTCTACGTCGGCGAGGATGGCCCTTGCATCCCCGGCGAGCTGATCGAGGCAACGTTGATCGCCGCGGCCAAGAAATCGAAGCGGGGGCCGGCCGCGAAGGCCGGGCTGCTTTCGGACGGGAATCACCGGCTCGTCTACGATGGGCCGCGCGCGCCGGACGATCTGTGGAGCGATGAGCGCTTCCGTCTCGTGGCGGGCGTACGGGTCGGACAGGCTCGCGTGATGAGAACACGGCCGATCTTCCGGAATTGGTCGGCAGAGATCTTCGTGGACTTTATGCCTGGTCAACTGAACCCTGCAGAGGTCGCGGAGATGGTTCGGACAGCGGGCGAGGTCGTCGGTCTCGGCGATTGGCGTCCGCGGTTCGGGCGGTTCACGGTGGAGACGCTGTGAGCGCGGCGGGGCCGTAACCCCGCAGGGTCCGGCTAGGCCTGGCTCGGCGTGGCGTGCTCCGGTCCGGAAGGGTCCGGCGCGGTGAGGAAGGGCGGCGGGCTACGGCTCGCCGCTCACTGCCCGCAAATTTCTCCTGGCGAGGCAGGGCACGGCTTGGCAAGGCGCGGCGCGGCACGGCCAGCGCAGGCACGGTAAGGCGGGGTAAGGCACTGGCGGGAGGCGTCATGGCCTCCCGATCTTGTTTGACCCGACGGGCGAAAAGCGCGAAATCGCGAACGTCGCGAGAGCCGCGCTCGATAGTGCGGCTGCTGCGGTTTAGCGTTTTAAACCTGCGATCAGGCCTCTCTCGCTGATGCGTTAGATTAGCTGTGACTGAGCCCGGACCCATGTGGCAGCGATCCGCCGCAGCGCCTTCGGCTTGATCTCGCCGACGGTTGTCTCAATAAGCCACTTGTCTGCAGTAGATTAAAGAACTTTTTCATGGCTGTTGCGATGCGCTATGCATCAGCGATTAAACTTATCATCTAATAATTGCTGTAGAGCGCACGTCTATAAAAGTGAGCGCCCCTCAAGAATGCGTTTGCCAGCATCCGCGAGAGCGGACGTGATATGCTCGCCATGAAAACCACGCATGAATAGGTACATATTTGGTACTGTCGGGGGAGGAAAACCAATCGTTTGATAGAATGTAAGGGCGAAATCGTCGCACGCAGACAGCGTGGCCTGAACAATCATATTCAGTACAGCCGACAAGCTTGCTAGCTGATTTTGACCCACCTCATCGGCGTGCCATATATCCAGATCCTTGAATGGTCCGAATTTTTTTTCGATTAGAAATTCTTTCTCGTCCCAAAATATGATCTGCATATGATATCCGCGGTGAATGATGTTGTCTCTAAAATCTCTAATCCTTTGGAAAACTGCGCTATTGCGCACATAACATTGGGCAATTGGCGGAGGCAGTCGAAATTTCCCTTCTATTTCCTCAGCGGTTCTTCTATTATTCGCGTGCAAGGTTATGTCGGAAAATGTCAGAGGAAGATTTTTCTTTTTCACTGCCTCAGTTGCAAGTTTGACATTTGACCAAAATTTGGAAATTATTTCTTGCAGCAAATCAAAAATGCTTCGGCAGGTTGTAAGTAAGTATTCCACTTCAGTCGCCGCAAGTCGCGGCGAGCCATCATGACTGCTGCTCGTGCGGTGAATGAGTGATATCTTATTAAGTGATGCGGCTATATTGAGATAATCATCCTGTATCGCCTTGAAACTACGCATGACGCTGTTGTGGTTCGCTGACTGCGCGATAAAATTGAAAAAAAGGAATGCATGATCGTGTTCGCTCGCCGGTTCGGCGGACCAATAGAAAGCTTCGGCTGGCCATGCATGCACTTCTACGAATTGTTCGCTATCGGCTGTCTGCAACCACGTTCTCCAGTCCCCGTCGTAAAATGTAAGAGAACTCACAAATCGTCCGCCTAAACTCTGATGGTTCAGATAAGGTATTTCATACAACTTACATATCTGACCCGGTGACATGTTTAGGCCTCAAAACACTTCGCGGAAGCTACAAGTCTAACGAGGAACCTTAAAAATTTCGAGGCCGTAGCCCGGCTGATGTTCGACCGCCGGGCGTTTCCGGATCTTCGGGCGCTGGCGCAATCAAAGCCGGGTAGCCGGAATGCTGAGCTATTCTCGTCTCGGCTGCTGTCTCTGGCGAACGGGGGTGCTGGAGAATTGCGGCAGTCAGCGGCGCGATAAAGGCTTCATGCGTCCCCGCGCGTCGCGGGGCCAGAAGCCGAAAAGTGCGCACGCCAGCAAGACCGCGATCAGGATCGCAATATGACCGCTGTGGCCGATCGCTTCATCTCGCCACGCGTCGAAGCCTGGGATTGTCGCGTGCAGCCCGGCCCCCAGTACCGCCCGCACGGCGAGCATGATCCCGGCGAACAGGACCAAGCACAGGACGATGATGGGCCAGCGGCGCATGGCTTCACTCCTCAACCGCGCGTGGCGGTATGATGAAGCTGGGCTCTTCGTCGTCTCGCCCACCCTCACCGCGGAAGGCAAACCCAGCGCTTGAGAGCGCTTCACGAATAATGCCGGCAGGATCAGATCTTAAAACGAAAGGTCCTGCGGGCGTTGGGCCGCTGACGAAAGTATCTAATCGCAACGTGCTCTCCAGACCGATAGATCTGAAAAACTCGACAAACTGGCTCGCAAAGTAGGTCGCTTCCGGACTGCCTTCCGAAATGACATCAATTTGCTTGTAATCTCGGCGCTTTCCCAACACCTGCTGCAGGGCGCGCTTTTCCTCGTCTGTCAGTCGTCGAGGCGCCAGGCGGGCTTCGAGCTTGGCTCGTGCGAGATCAGCTTCGCTCGCGCGCTGGTTGGCTTTAGCCGCAACTTCGTTGGCGAGCCCAGCTCGCTCGTCCGCGCGTGCAGCATCTGCTCGCGCTGTTTCCGCAGCAGCGTTGGCAGTGGCCGTCTTTGCCTCGTTTGCGGCGATCCGTTCGTCGCTGTACCGTTCCTTCACAGAGCCCATCCAAATGACGCCGAGCGTTCCTATCAGGACGGCGGCGGCTCCGAGGCTGAGCACAACGTTCGAGACGTCAAAGAGAAGGCTGGCGAGGGGCGAGGAGATGGTCGGCATGGACATCTTCAACCTCATCAGCATCTCCCTCGTGACGCTGCTGGGTTTGGCCGCGGTAGCGACTTCGGTGGCAGTTTGCCTCCAGTCCTGGCGCAAATGGAAGCACAGCCGCTAGAGGCCCGTCCCGACGTTTCATGCCGCGACGGGTTGGCTTTTCGGCCATTTACGCAGATCATTCAGTCATCCATCGGTAGCTTCGCACCTCCGAGGATGACGGGGCCGGGCCGCTTTCACAAGCACCCGGCCCTCGTCGTTGGGGAATGTGTCGAACCGCCTACCGCCCTATCCGCTTCAGGGTCCCTTGGAACTCGCACGAGGCGCCGTGCCAGAGCGTGCAGCCGTCCTCATCCAGATCGACGGAGCGGAAGCCGGCAGCGTAGCGGGCGGTGATCCGGCAGACCTGGCCGTCCTCGGCCTTGCTGAACACGATCGTGGATGGGCCGACGGCGCGGCCTTTCATCTTCACGCCGCCGCCGCACCCGCGGTTCGTCGCCGTCGAGAAGTCGCCGATGTAGCCGCCGCCCGCGGCCTTAACCGTGACGCCCTGCTCGTAGCCGTCCGCCTTGTGCTCGAAGGTGCCGGCCGCCCGCGACCCCGGTCCGGCGGCCTGGGCGGCGGTGGAGATGAGCAGCGCCAGCGCCGCCAGAGATGATCGACGCAACATCAATTCGCTCCTTCGGGGTCTTCGCGGTGGCGCAGGTAGCCATGTCCGACGAGCCAGTCGCGCAGAACGTAGCGGACGGCGTCCGGGCGTGACGTGAGCGGCGCCCCGTCTGCCGAGGCCGCCAGCATGGCAGCGTCGAGCGCGTCGATCATGTCCGCCGGCATCCGCACGTTCACGGCTGCGGTCTCGGTCCTGGGGCGGCCCCGCGGCCGCTTCGCCTGTCTCTCGACCATCGCGAATTTATAGCGCCAAAAAATAGCGCCCACAATCAGAAGTCTTGACCCGACGGGCGAACCGTCGGAAATGTCCACTGTCGCGAGCGCTGTGCGCCCGACCCCTAGGCCCGCCACCGTGCGGGCCTTTTGCGTTTCAGGACGCTCCCGCACATGCCGATGTCACCAGAAGTCGCCGCCGCGATCCAGGCGGCGGCGGAGCGCAGCGGCCTGAACTGGTCGCGGCCGAACTATCTGCCGCGCATCGCCCAGATCGAGTCCAGCGGGAATCCGAACGCCAAGCACAGCGGGAGCGGAGCGGCCGGGCTGTTTCAGTTCGTACCGAGGACCGCGAAGGCGTTCGGCTTGAGCAACCCGTACGACCCGGTTGAAGCTTCGAACGCGGCGGCGCGCCTGACGCAGTCGAACGAGAGGACGCTGGGCAAGGCGCTCGGGCGGTCCCCGACCGATGGAGAGATGTACCTCGCCCATCAGCAGGGCGCGGTCGGCGCCTCGAAGATCCTGGCGAACCCAGGGTCAACCATGGGGGCTCTGGGGCTTGGCGACGCGGCTACCGGCAACGGCGGCTCCCCCAACATGCTCGCCCGGGACTTCGCCTCGAAGTGGGTCGGGAAGGTCGACAACACCCCCGTCGCGCCGGCTCCAACCGCGCCGGTCGGTCCGCCGATGGCGCTGCCGGGTGCATCACCGGCGGCCGCAAGCTTCGATCTCAACGGGCCGTCTCAGGGCGGTCCGACGTCGGTCACCGGCCTGCCGAATGGCGGGCAGGGCCCGGCCGATACCGGGCTGGGTCTGACCGGAATCCTGCCGCGCCTCGCCTTCGGGTTCTCACCGCTCTAGCCGATCAGGATCAACCGATGGTTCCCCATCACTGGCGGCGCGCGCCTGCCGACAACGGGTTCTCGGACCCGAACGCGGACGTGCGCCCAGGCCGCTTCGCCAACACAGTCCTCGGAGCGATCCGGGGGCTCATGGCGACCGGCGCGGCCGCGCGTGATGACGCGCTCGGCGGCCTCGTCGCGACCCTCGGGGCGAGCAACGTCTATTCCGTGGCCTCGAATGAAGGCCTGGTCGACATCACCACCGGCATCAACGGGATCCCGCCGGCGATCACCGCGCCGTTCCTGTTGCGGCTCTCCTTCGACACCGCGCTCTCGGGCTCCGCGGCGAACGTCCCGCATCTGAAGGTCGATGGGTTCGACTGCGGGCCGATCCTGCGCCGCGACGGAACCGCGCTCGTCGACGGCGATCTCCCGCTCGGTGCGCCCGTCTTGGTTCGCGGCGACTTCGCGGCCGGCACCGACACGAAGGTCACGCGGGTGCGCGTGCTCGACCTGCAGCCGTCCGATCTCGCCGCACTGATGGCCAGCGGCTTCCCGATCGGCGGCGTGCTGCCGTTCACCGGCTCGAACACGCCGACCGGCTTCCTTGTGGCAAACGGGGCGGTGTTGCCCCGGGCGAGCTATCCGAAGCTCTGGGCTCACGCACAGGCTTCAGGCTTGGCCGCATCCGACGCAGACTGGCTCGGGAATGCCGGCCTCTACCAGGGCTTCTACTCGCAGGGCGATGGGGCGACGACATTCCGCCTGCCTGCGCTCAATGGCGTCTTCCTGCGTGGGCTCGACAGCGGACGCGGGCTCGACAGCGGTCGCGGCATGGGCACGCTGCAGGGCGACCTCTTCCGCGCGCACAACCACACCATGGCAAACGGCGGCGCGCCGATCACGCTCTATGGCGGCCCGAACACGGTCTACCTGTCCGTCGGGAATCCGAACAACGGCTACTACGCCGACAGCATCGCGCCGGCGGGTGGCGCCGAGACGCGCCCCATCAACGTCGCCTACCCCTTCCTGATCCGGGCCTACTGAGGAGCGTCCCGTGACCGATCTCACGCGCTACGCCTACGATGCGCGCTCAGGCGCCTATGTCGGCGAGGTCGAGGCGCACGACGACCCGATGAACCCCGGCAGCTATCTCGAGCCCGCGTTCTCGACGACGGTCGCGCCGGGAGCGGCGCCAGCCGGACAGGTGGCGGTGTTCGCGGCCGGGGCATGGGCCTTCGTCGCGGATCACCGTGGCGAGACCTGGTTCAAGAGTGCGGAGCCCGTGCTGGTCGACTTTCTCGGGGATCCGGCGGCGCAGGACCTGACCGCGGAGCCGGTGCTGCCGCCCGCGCCACCGCCGTCCTCGTGCTCGAAGCTGGGGCTCAAGCGCGCCTTCACCGAGAGGGGCCTCTGGCCGACGGTGCGGGCGATGCTCGCCTCCGATGCCGACATGCAGGAGGACTGGGATCTGGCGGTCGAGCTCCGGATCACGGACCCGATCGTGAAGAAGGCAGTGGCCGGCCTCGCGCAGCTCGGGATCCCGCTCTCGGATGCTGACGTCCAGAACCTCGTGACCCGCGCGAACGAGCTGGTCGCCTAAGCTCCCCTCCTAAGCTCCCCCCTCAAGGAATCCCGATGCCCCTGCGCTTTTCGGCGCGGGCCGCGCTCGCGTGCCTCGCGCTCGCGGGATCGGTGCCGCGCGCTTTGGCCGAGACTGCCTCCTGGTACGGCTCCGGTCACCGCACGGCGAACGGTGAGCGGTTCGCGCCCGACGGCCTGACCGCGGCACACCGCACCCTCCCCTTCGGCACCCGGGTGCGCGTGACCTACGGCGCTCGCTCGGTGGTCGTGCGGATCAACGACCGCGGCCCGTTCATCGCCGGCCGGGCGATCGATCTCTCGCGCGGGGCGGCCCGGGCCATCGGCCTGTCGGGCGTCGGCCGCGTCCACCTCGCCATCCTGGGCTGAACCCTCGACGATCCGGAGACCGCCATGGCCACGTCCACCGACGGGGGCGCCTTCGCGCGCCTGGACCGCACCAAGTTCTTCGCCGCGCTGAAGCCGATGTTCGGCTCGTACACGCAGGCGCAGGTCGACGGGCTCAATCACCTGCTCGACGTGTTCCTGACTTATGCGCTCGTCCTCGACCGGCGCCTGCTCGCCTACATCATCGCCACCTCGTTCCACGAGACAGGCCGCCGGATGCAGCCGGTCCGCGAGGGGTTCGCGACCACGGATGCCGGCGCCCGCGCGGCGGTGGCGAAGCTGTTCGCCCGCGGCGCGATCAGCCGGAACTACGCGCTGCCGAACGCCCGCGGCCTCAGCTTCTACGGCCGCGGCGACGTGCAGCTCACCTTCGAGGACAACTATCGCCGGATGGGCGTGCTGCTCGGCGTGCCGCTGGCGGACGATCCGGATCTCGCGCTCGACCCGACCATCTCGAAACGGATTCTCGTCGAGGGTGTGACCCGGGGCGTGTCCCAGAAGGGCGACTTCACCGGCAAGGCCCTTGAGGACTACATCCACGGCGACGTCTGCGATTACGTCGGCGCCCGCCGGACCGTGAACGGCACGGACAAGGCCGAGCTGATCGCCGGCTACGCGCGGAAGGCCGAGGCGGCACTGATCGCCGCCGGCATGCCGCTGGTCGGCGTCCGGATGCCCGACGCGCTGGGCAAGCCCGCGCCCGTCGCCACCCAGCCCGCGACGCCGGCCTCGTACGCGCCGGCCGCCTCGGTCGCGCCCGCCCCGGCTCCGGCGCTCTCCCCCTCCCGCAACCTGTTCCAGCGCGTCGCCGACCGGCTGCGCGCGGCCTACCCCGTGAAAGGCTGAAGCCATGTCGAGCGGCCTCGGAAGCTTCATCGGCAGCATCGTCGGCGGTGCCGTCACCGGCGGCATGGGCCCCGCGATCGGCGAGGGCATCAAGATCGCCCTCCCCCCCGCGGCCGAAGCGGCGAAGACCCTGGTGGAGCGTCTCGTCCCGGATCCCGCGGCGAAAGCCGCGGCGCAGCTCGCGCTCGAGGAGGCGCTCACCGCGCGCGACACGACCGCCACCAACGCGGCAATGGAGATCGCCAAGGCGCAAGCGACGGTGAACCTCGCCGAGGCGCAGGGGAACGACCGCTATAGCGCCCGGTGGCGGCCGACCGCCGGCTGGGTCTGCGTCGCCGGCCTCGCCTATGCCTTCGTGCTCGGCCCGATCCTGACCTGGCTGACGGGCATCATCGGCGCGGCGATCGGCGCCGCCCTGCCGGCCGCGCCTCTGATCGAGGTCGGCCAGCTCATGGTCCTGCTCACCGGCATGCTCGGCCTCGGTGTCCAGCGCACCCTTGAGCGGACGCAGGGCGTTCCCGGCGCGATGCCGGGCGGCACAAAGGCCTGACCCCTCATCCTACCCTTACCCCCTCAAGGGGCCGCGAAAGACCGCCGCCATGGACACATCCTTCCTGTCGCCCGGGCCGATCACCTGGGCGCAGCTCATCGCGCTCGCGCTGTTCCTGTTCTCGGTCGGCAAGGGCGTCGACTGGATCGTCGGGAAGCTGCGCACCGGCACGAAGGAGGCGGTCTCGCCGCTCACGATCGACATGGCCGCGGCCAAGATCGAGATCCGGGCGCTCGACGAGAAGCTGAATGCCTTCAAGATCGAGGTGGCCCGGACCTACGTAACCGGCGATGTCATCACCCGTCTGGAGCGGCGTATCGACGACATGGTCACTTCGGTGCGTGGCGAGATGAAGGAGACGCGCGAGGCGATGCTGAAGGCCTTCATGCACCGGCCGCTCGACTGACTGGCCGTTGACATCCGTCAACACCCTAGGCGCCCTGGCTTCGGCCGGAGCGCTTTTTGTCGGTTCAGGACGCCAGGATCACGCTCTGATGCTCTGATGACGTTCAGCAGCTCCTACGCCTAAAGCATTGAAGACTGAAATATTTTGCCAATCCAACACGATGCATAATTAATTATCATCTTAATTCTCAGAAACCTTTGGCAGCGGAGTGGATTTCAATTAAAGGTACAGTGTTCATGTCTCGTCCGTCTTTCTTCATGTCCTTTATCCACTCTGCGACTCCGTCGCAGATGTCGTTACAAAAAATATCAACCTGAATTTGAAGAACTACAACATCACCGTCTGTCGCCCTGTTGCAGTGCAGTGAAATTCCCGGAACCGGGTAAACTATGTGAAATCTGCTTATTGTCTCTCGCACCCGCTGATTAGTGATGTCGCTCGACGCCTCGTGAATGTAAGCGCATCGCAAGCAGTAACAGTCGGTGCCTGACAGAAACACTATTGTTGCCTCAAATGTTGGCGCTTTGCCAAAGTATTCGTCTATGCGGCCTTCTTCTTGCATTCGCTGTCTGTATCCAAATGGATCTGCCGCATGCTCCTCATTGTAATACATTTTTTTTGTGGTGTATCTAGGCTCAACCCACTTGGAGAACCAAGCCACATATTCCCGCCACGTAGCTTTGCGCCCGTTCTCTACGGAAACACACATGTCTGGAAGGGCTAAGGCAAGAGTTAGAGCTCCATACCAATTCTGTTGTTGCAATGAATTTCGAACCGAGGCCACAAACCGATCCAAACTAATTCTCCGTAATCAAGCTATAAGGCTGCAGGACAGTGGTGCCCGCCCCGTGAGCAGATCGGGGCGGGGCCGAGCGGAAGAGGGTCGCTCCGAAGCTATGACCAAGGCGCAGCCGCCTTATCAGCAAGCCAGACATCGCGCTTCTTGACTTTCAGCATCAGGCACTAATCGTCACTGATCAAGGAAGTTTGAATTTCTGCCCAATTGCGAAATAGTTTGGCCGCATACATTGAAAGAACAAATGCGCCTAAAGAGGCAGCAAGGCTCGCCATATTGTCATAGACAAAGAGTGTTCCAGCGCGGTATTCTTTTACATATGAGCCAATGCCGACATAAAATTTCAGATAAGGTCCAATGGCCCCGGCAACAACAGAAGCAACCGCCAGGTTATTCCAGAACGTTGCTCTAATCTTTCGAAGCTCATTATTTGAATTTTTTGCCACATTAGTCCCTTTTCGAATTTCGGTGAGATATATAAATATTGCCGCCCGAAAGATGCGCAGAGGCGATTTCGCAAGCGCCAATCTTTGATCGGCCACTCGCAACTGCTGCGATCTCTGCGAGAAAGCTGAACAGATCGCGGGGGGGGAGCCAATCGCCGTGGCTAGATTGGATGAGCCGGAGTCCATCAGGATAGCGCCCGACTCCCTATCAGGTGCGCTGGGCGACAGAGGTCGCTATGCTTGGCGCATCTTCTTCGGGATCGGCCGCGGCGGCAGCTTCTTGAACGGGGCCGCGATCGTCGCCGTGGCGCCCTTGGCGATCAGCCGCGGCAGGAACTCCAACGCCTTGCTGTCCCGGCCCGAAAAGTAGGCCTCCGCGCGCTGCGGCAGCCACACCGTCCAGTAGTGCCGCCGGAACTCCTTCAGCATGTCGTCGGGATAGGCCTTCGCCATGACGACCCGGCCGTCCTCGAAGTGGTGCGGGTAGGTGGGCATCGAATCGGTGTCGATGTCCCACTCGTCCCGGAGCCACTTGCAGAAGATCCGGCCTTGCGAGATGTCCGGTAGCATGCCCTCGGGCAGGCTGTAGCCCATGGCTTCCATCGGGGCGATGAGCAGGGTCGTCATCTCGATCAGGATTGAGAAGTGCCCGGCGGGAACGTGACCGTGGTTCGCCATGTGGCGGCGCAGGTGGTACGGAATGACCGACCGCGGCTTATTTCGCCCGTTCGCCCATTCGCGGACCCAGCGGGAGACCTGAACAGCGAACTCCGGCGAGCACCACTGGCCCAGGTGGATGGCAATATCGGGGTGGACCCACGTTCCCTGCTGCTGCGGGTCGCCGCCCCTAACCGATTGAATCAAATCCGTTATGGGGATTCCCATATCGCTCGACAGCGCCGCCAGGAACGCCCGAGTGTTCAGCAAGCGGACGTAGTCGGCGAAGAGTTTTCCGGTCGCCTGGCACATCGCCGTCGCGTTGATGTAGCCGTCGCTCGGCCGCTGGCAGACAAGGCCGCCAGCCGTTTGGTGGGGGATGAGATCGAAATGCTGCTGCACGGTGACAGCTCCTTAACCGCGTGTTGATGACACCGGCCAAGGGTCTGGACTCATCCTCCGGATCAGCGCTTAGATCCGGTTGCCCGAGGTGGTCCAGGTCCCTTGACCGGCCTCTCAACGGAAGGCCGTTCCGACTCATGTCGGGGCGGCCTTTCTCGTTTCGAGACACCCAGTAGGCACGCGGGTCGCCTGCAAGTCGACGCGTGGGCCGGACTTATGCCCCGATATTCACAGCTGGCTTCGCATCCACAGGTTGCCCAAAACAGCCCCTCCACAGGGCAGCAATGCCGATAACACTTGATCTGAACGAGGCTCGCCGAGCTCATCGGGCCGTCGAGGTTGATGGGCTAAATCGCGATCTTAACGAGCGACATCATCTCGATGGCGAAGCGCACCTGGGCGCCGTACTGAAGCGGCCATGTCAGCCAGCCTCGCTCCTGCCGACCTCTCGCCGACCGTCGCCTCCTGGCGCGACCAGATCGAGCGCCTGTCTGAGCACGCCTCTCCGTGCCGATATCTGACCCCGACGCGATGGGCGGCGATGCGAGCGAACGCGCTTGCCTTCCTCGACCAGCACGGCGCCGAGGCGCACCGGCTGGGCTGGACGGCCGCGCTGCTCTTCGGCGTTCACCCGGAGCACGGCTTCCTGCGGGTCGAGTATGCCGGCGCCCTGATGGTCAACGACAGCAAAGTCGTCGGCGTCGAGCCGGACCGGATCGTGTTTGATCGCTTCTCCGGCTACCGGATGAAGCCGGGTCAGAACTGGGGACCGCCGGTCTGGGAGTTCGCGGCGAAGGGGCGCTGACCTTTACGCCAGCGGTCGCCCGGTCCGCGCGCTCCAGGCCTTCGCTCGGTCCCACGCGGCGGCGAGCGCCTCGATCGCTTCGTCCCGGGTCGCGGCCTCGCCGTTCAGCGGCCGGACGCCCGTCGCTTCGTGCCCGCGCTGGCAGCCCGTACAGGTCCAAGTCCACGAGCTGTTTTGCGGCCCCCCGTCGATCCGCTTGATGCGCCCGACGTGCTGACCCGCTTCCTCGGCGACGAAATCGTGGTGCGTGTCGGGGAAGGTGCGGCGCCAAACGAAGGTCATGTTGCTACGCCAAGGCGGCCATCAGCAGGCATTCGCGAGCCGTCTCCAGCCGCTCCTCGTCCGATCGATCAAGCAGGTCGGCGGCGATCTTCTCAACGATCTGTCGTGTGACTGCTTCGTCCAGACCTAGCCCGCGCGCGAATCCGTCAACGCGGCGCATCATGTACTGGATCGCGGCTTGCTGGCGTAGAGGAGCGGGACCCTCGGTCATCTCATCACCCCAAGAACTCTCGCAGCAACAGCAGAGCGACGCCGACAGCGACCAGTGAGTACATAACGAACCGGAAAGTGCGGTCTCTGGGCATGGCGTAGGCCTATCGACCTTCAACGAACATGAGCAGCAGCGCCCTGACGAGCATCAGGCTTCCGAAGATCCCAATCGCGAAGCCATTGTGCATGCCGAGTAACCGAGGATAGGTTCTGAGAGCTATATGGTGGCGAAGAAGATTCACCCGGGTGCCGTCTGCGGTGTCATCCCTTGATCGGATTGGCCAGCAGGATCGCGGTCCGAACCATGTTGCGCTTCCAGGCCGGCTTGTCGGTGGTGAGCGCCTCGGCCGCGCGGGTGTTGGTGCGGAGCGTCTCGACGAGGTCGAGCGTCCATCCCTTCGCGAGCGGGTAGGCCTCGGTTGCCAGATCCGCGAGCACCGCATCGACCGCGGCGTCGACCTCTTGGTCGGTGACCTCGGCGGCCTTGCGCAACTCGGAGACGGTTGCGGGATCCTTGGCCATGGCCGAGGGGCAGCGCGGGCCCGCTCGGGTGTCGAGGTGGCAACAAATGGTTTGACAATCCGACACCTAAACCATTGGTACTGGTGGTGTGGTTTGCCGCGATTTCAGCAGCTAAGCGCTTGAGCTGAAACACATAAGCCGGGCATCATAATCCTTGTGTCGGGGGTTCAAATCCCTCCCTCGCTACCACTGATTTTATTGAGCTTTTCGGCGCCACGGACGATTCGACCGGTAAACTCGTACCGGGTTGGTACCGATGTCGCCTGTGTGCATGGACCGCTTCAGGTCCATTGCTCTAAAATGGCGCTTTCGTTCTTTCAGCTCAAGCGATCAACGACCGGCAATCGCGCCGATGGTGGTGGCACGTCGGCCACCGGTCCTGCGCCAGCAAGGGAGTCGCATCGGCATCTTTTTGTAGTTGCATCTTCCAAGCTGGAACGAGGGTTCGACTTCCTCCGTCTCCGCCAGCATGACTCGACATCATCTAAGTCGCTGCGTTTGCTGGATTTTGCGAAAGTTAGATTCGCGGTTTGACCCCGATTTGTCCCCCCGCGGCGGCACCGGCTCCAGCTTCTGAAGGTACACCGGTCTCGCGCCGCCAAGCGCCGCGACACAGCTGATAGGCTCGAAATGAAGGAACAGTGGTTCCTTCAACCCGGCCTGAGCCAGGCGGCCGGAAGGAACCGTGCGGCGTGACCGGCAACGGCGACGATCTGCGCCGTCGCACCTGGAAGGTGTCGCCATCGACGACGGGTCCTGTAGGCGGCATCCTCCTCCCATCGAAAGGACGGAGGGGAGAGGCATCCGATCGCAAGTCGGCGGACGTCCTATCGTCGCCTCCCACCGCCTCTCCGGAAGCGTGCTCCCGCGTCACTTGCATCAGAGCTCGCCGAGGCGGGGGCAGTGGCTCATCATCGGCACCTGCGGAGAACGACGGAAATCGGGTGACGGGCACCTCGAGGGAGATGACCTTCCCTCTTCCTTGCGGAACTGTTCCTCAAGTTACGAAATGGACATCGCCTCGAAGCAAGCCGCGCATGCGGCGCCTGGCCAGTATAATGGCTTCGCGCTTCAGCCGGTGCGCTTCTGCCATCACCTTCTGACGGCTCCGCCGGGAGCGCTCGTCCCGCTCGAGCACCTGGACGATGTCGCCGTTCCCTAGCCGGACGGCTCCGTCCTGCTTAAGCAATGCAAGAGCGCGCCCAGGCAGAATCCGGTGCCCGACAGGACGGCCGATCTCTGGAAGACCTTCGCATTGGCTTGAAGGGTGCCGGCGCGGCAGCATCGACGTCTTGAAGGCGCGGTTCAGCCTCTACGTGGTGCCGACGCGGCCAGGAAAGTTGGTCCAGGCGCTTCACGAAGCCCGCAGCAAAGACGAGGTGGTCTCGGTCGACGCGAAGGTCAGAAGACTGGTCTAGAATACCGCGACATCCGCCGCGTGCGCATCGCATCTGAAAAGATATCTAGCCGCGGACAAGGACCTTCGAGCATGCGTGATTGCTCGGTTCCGTCTGGAGAACGGCGACCACCCTCCCGTTTCGCCTTTGCTGAAACTCATCGAGGTGACGGTTCCGCCGGAACTCGCGTTGGCCATAGCCAGGAGCGCCATCGGCATCGCGAAGGAATGGGCCGACGAATTGATCCGCGCAGGCAGGCCGGCGATCATCGAAGGAGATGCCTACAAGCGGCAGTTCCGTTCCTTCATCCAAAGGCACAACCTGCCGGACCTTCTGGTCTCCCTGGCTCCCAAGCCCGTGCCGGGCGACATCGAAGCCCTGTTGGCCGTCCGGCCTACGTTCGTCCGCCAGCTCGAGATCATCGAGGCGGGGCTGGACGAAACGTCCTGCGCGGTGAGCGACTACCTGCGAACGTCGGCGGACAAGACGATGTGGGCGGAGCAAGGCCTCCTCTATGTCCTGGAGCAGGCCAGGCACGAGCGCCGCCCCTCCGCTGGTAGTGGCCTCGTCTGCCACTCCGACCGCGGCTCGCACTACGTCAGCATCCGCTACACTGAGCGCCTTACTGAGGCCGGCGACCGAGATGGACGTGAAGCCGAACGTCCGGTTCTGCGCGCGATGGCGATTTGGCATGACGTAGTCTGGCCGATAGCGGCTGGTCCGCTCCGGAGGAGACACGCCGCAATAGCAGACCCGATCTATCCGGCCGTAAGCCGGATCCCGAACGCCGCCCCCGTCGTGGCTGGCCGGTTCACGGGGCCGGGTTCGCCCCGGGCCCGGCGCAAGTGAAGCATGGGCCGCCGCGCATAGGCCGCTACGACTCGCAGGCCGCCGGACCCGCCCAGCTGCCCGCGCTAGCCCCTCTCCACCATGACGACGATGTACACGCAGGGGACAGACCCCTCGTTACACAGACGGTAAGACGACTCGATCATGAAGGAGAGGGTGTCCCCGGACGAGATTTTGTACTCTTGGTCATCTATCAGGGCGGTCAATTCGCCTTCCTGCATCAGGATATGTTTTTCGACCGCGGTCGGATAGACGGGCAGAAGCCCGGATGATTGGCCGGGCGGAATGCAGTGCTTGACGATCTCGGCGCCCCCGCCCTCGCGCAGGGGCGACAGCACCGTCCGCTCGAAGCCGCTCTGCGGATCGCGGAACGTGACTTGGTCCGCGCTCCGGTTCGACGCGACCCCGGTCGCCGCCGGCTCGACGCCGAGCAGGGACGACATCGAAACGTTCAACCCTCGCGCGATGCGCACGACGATCGGCAGGGTCGGCGACTTTTCGCTCCGCTCGATCGCGGAGAGGAAGGCCCGGCTCACCTGAGAGCGCCCGGACAACTCGTTGAGCGTCAAGCCTCGCTTCTTGCGCAGGTCACGGACGCGCCCGCCGAGATTTTTCGAGACCGTTTCGCACAGTCGCCCCTGCGACTCAGCGTCCCTGTCGTGCTCGCTGCTCTCGTCGCCGAGCGGTGATGGACCGATGTCGGCCGTCAAAGCACGATCAGGATTCGGCGAGGTCTTCATCGGAGGCGAGCCACATCCCAGGATCCCGGCAGCACGGGCCGCCATACAGGGCTCTACACCGGCGATCCAAGCGTCGTCGAAAAGATGAGCCCGCGGGCCGTTCCATGATCCCCTATCAATCCAGTGAATTCTTCTATAGAAGAAAAATGTGATCGCGAATCACCAATTCCGGCCGTGAATGCGCGGGCGGGGTGAACAAGGCCGAGACGGCCGATCGGGAAGGAAGCGCCTAGAATGCCCCCTGGATCCGTAGGTCCGGGGCCGTGCGGTGCTGGCGCGAGACTCTTCGCCCGAACGTCGTCCGAAGCCTGGCCTCACCCAGACCGACTCCGCCCCGGAGTTTGAGCACTCGACGGCCGAACCTCCTTGTTCGGATGTCGAACTTCAGAACAGGACGGGCGGCCTCACAGTGCTGTCCTCAGCGTCCGGGGGGATGTGAGATGGCGACAGCCGCTGTGTTGGGTCGTGCCGCGAGCATGACGGCCAAGGAGAAGCGCGTCATCGTGGCCGCATCACTCGGCACGGTGTTCGAGTTCTACGATTTCTTCCTGATCGGGCTGCTGGCTTCTGAGATCGCCAAAGCCTTCTTCTCCGGGGTGAACCCGACAGCGGGCTTCATCTTCACACTTCTGGGATTCGCCGCGGGCTTCCTGCTGCGCCCGTTCGGCGCCGTCGTGTTCGGCCGCCTCGGCGACCTCGTCGGCCGGAAATACACCTTCCTCGTCACCATCCTGCTGATGGGCCTCTCGACCTTCGTGGTCGGCCTCGTGCCGACCTACGCGACCATCGGCATCACGGCGCCGATCGCCTTCATCACCCTGCGCATGATCCAGGGGCTGGCCCTCGGCGGCGAGTTCGGCGGCGCCATCATCTACGTGGCCGAGCACGCCCCGGCCGACCGTCGTGCGGCCTGGAACGGCTACGTGGTCCTGACCGCGGCGCTCGGCTTCCTGCTGGCCGTCGGGGTGATCATCCCGCTCCGCCTCAGCCTCGGGGCAGGTCCGTTCACGGATTGGGGCTGGCGCATCCCATTCCTGGTCTCGGTGATCCTGTTGGCCATCTCGGTCTGGATCCGGCTGATGCTCGACGAGAGCCCGGAGTTCCGGCGCATGAAGGCGGAGGGCAAGGGCTCGAAGGCCCCCGTGGCCGAGGCCTTCGGCCAGTGGCGCAACCTGCGCCTGATCCTCATCGCGGCCCTGTGCATCGTCCCCGGCCAGGCGGTGGTCTGGTACACGGGCCAGTTCTACTCGTTCTTCTTCCTGACCAAGGTCCTCAAGGTCGAGGGGCTGACCGCCAACCTGCTCCTGATCATCGCCACCGCGCTCTCGGCGCCGCTCTACGTGGTGTTCGGCGCCCTGGCCGACCGCATCGGCCGCAAGCCGGTGTTCCTGATGGGTTTCGTCCTGGCGGCGGTGCTGACCCTGCCGATCTTCCACGCCCTGACCACCTACGCGAACCCGGCGCTGGCGCGGGCGCAGGAGAATGCGCCGATCACCGTGGTGGCCGATCCCGCCGAGTGCGCGGTGCAGTTCAACCCGGTCGGGACCGCCACGTTCACGTCGTCCTGCGACGTGGTGACGGACGCGATCGCCAAGCTCGGCCTCAGCTACGACCGGCGCAGCGGCACGGGTCCGGCGACGGTGCAGGTCGGCTCCGCGCGCGTGGCCGGCTACGCGGGCGACACGCCCGATGCGGCTACCCAGAAGGCGCGGTTCGAGCGCGAGCTGAAGGCCGCGCTGGCCGCCGCCGGCTACCCGCTCGGCGACGCGGACCCGAACGCCATCAACAAGCCGATGATCGTGCTGCTGCTGTTCGTCCTCCTGAGCTTCGGCACCATGACCTTCTCGGCCTCCACCACCGCGTTGCTGGAGATGTTCCCCTCGCGCATCCGCTACACGGCGATGTCGTTTCCCTACAATCTCAGCTCGGCGTGGTTCGGGGGGTTCCTGCCGGCCACCGCCTTCTCGATCGTGGCGGCCACCGGCAACGTCTATTCCGGCCTCTACTACCCGATCGGCGTCGTCGTCGCCGCGGCGATCCTCAGCCTCCTGTTCGCGCGCGAGACGCGCGGGACGGACATCTCCCGGGCCTGACCCAGTCCGCGCCCTGACGCCGGATGCCACAGCGGAGCGTGCCATGAGCCTGACCTACTTCATGCCGACCCGGGTCGTCTGGGGTCCCGGTTCCCTCGACGGCGTCGGGCCGGCGACCCACGGCCTGGGATGTCGCAACGTTCTGGTCGTCACCGATCCGGTGATCGGCAAGCAAGCCTTCTTCGCCCGCGTCCTAGACAGCCTGAGAGCGGCGGGGCTCGAGACCGCGCTGTTCGACGCCTGCGGGATCGACGCGCGGCTCGCGCATATCGACGAACAGGCGGCCCGCTGCCGCGCGGAGCGGATCGACGGCATCGTCTGCGTCGGCGGCGGCTCGGTGATGTGCACCGGCAAGGGCGTGGCGATCGTCGCGGCCAACGGCACCACCCTGCGCGATCACCTGGGCGCCGGGAATTTCGACCGGCCGGCGCTGCCGATGGTCATGGTGCCGACCACGGCGGGTTCGGGGTCGGAGGTTTCGCAGTTCACCATCGTCAAGGACGAGGAACGGCACCTGAAGCTCCTCGCCGGCGGGCCGCTGAGCTTCCCGGCGGTCGCCGTCCTCGATCCCGCGGTGCTTGCGACGCTGCCGCGGAGCGCGGCGGTCCTGCCCGCGGTCGACGCGCTGACGCACGCGATCGAGGCCTACCTGTCGGATCTCGCCTCGCCGCTCACCGACGCGCTGGCGCTGGAATCGGCCCGCTTGCAGGCCGCCTCGATGCGCGCCTCGATCCTCGACGGCGACGAGGCCGCGCGGGCCGACAACCTGCTCGCCTCGGCCATGTCCAACATCGCCTGCGGCAACGCCCGGCTCAGCCACGCGCACGCCCTGTCGCTGCCCCTCGAAGGCCATCTCGACCTCGCGCACCCGCTCGGCGTCGGGACGCTCGTGCCCTGGACCATGGCCCACAACGCAGCGGCGGTGCCCACCAAGGGCCGACGGCTTGCCGAGGCCCTCGGAGCCGACGTCGCCGGCCTCACCGACGCGCAGGCCGTCGAGGCCGGCGTCGCGGCCCTGTTCCGCCTCTACGACGACATCGGCTTCGCCCGCCATCTGTCGCCGGATCACCTGCCGCCGGAGCGCTGCGCCGAGATGGCCCGCCTCGCGGTTCCGGGCCTCTACGCGCCGCAGACGCCGCCGCACATCGACGAGGATACCCACATCGTCGCGCCGGCGGCCCGGCCGATGACCGTCGCGCAGGCGACGCGGATCTACGAGCGCTGCCTCGGCCGCTGAGGCCCAGGGGACGCACGGGAACCAGAGACAGATCAGGAGATCAGGGATGGACGAGTCCTCGACCCCCGGCCAGCCGGGTTCAAGCGCCGCGTCGGAGCGCGGGCCGGAGGCCGGCGTGCGCGACCTGGACATGTATATCGACGGCGACTGGCGTGCCTCGGCCACCGGGCGATGGATTGAGACCAAGGATCCCTACACCAACCGGGTCTGGGCGCGGATCCCCGAGGCCGGCGCCGCGGATGTCGACGCGGCCGTCCGCGCGGCGCACGCCGCGTTCTCCGACGGTCCGTGGGCGCGCATGACCGCCAGCGACCGCGGGCTGCTGCTCCACCGTCTCGGCGACGTGATCGCCGCGAACGCGCAGGAGCTGGCCGATCTGGAGGTCCGCGACAACGGCAAGCTCATGGTCGAGATGCTCGGCCAGATGAAATACCTGCCGCGCTGGTTCCAATACTACGGCGGTCTCGCCGACAAGATCGAGGGCTCGGTGCCGCCGACCGACAAGGTCGGCATGTTCAACTACGTCGTACACGAGCCGATCGGCGTGGTCGGAGCGATCACGCCGTGGAACTCGCCACTCCTGTTGACGGTGTGGAAGCTCGCACCGGCGCTCGCGGCGGGCAACACCGTGGTCGTCAAGCCCTCCGAGTTCGCCTCGGCCTCCATGCTCGGGCTGGCGCGGCTGTTCGAGGAAGCGGGCTTCCCGAAGGGTGTCGTCAACGTGGTGACCGGCTACGGGGCCGAGGCCGGCCGCGCGCTGGTCGAGCACCCGCTCGTGGAGCGCATCGCCTTCACGGGCTCCGACCTCGGCGGTGCCAAGATCTCGGAGGCCGCGGGCCGCCAGTTCAAGCGCGTGTCGCTGGAACTCGGGGGCAAGTCCCCGCACATCGTATTCGCGGACGCCGACATCGACGCGGCGGTCAAGGGCGTCATCTCCGGCATCTTCGCCGCCGCCGGCCAGACCTGCATGGCGGGTTCGCGGCTGCTGCTGCACGCCTCGATTCACGACGCCTTCGTCGAGAAGCTCGTGGCGCGCATGCGGGAGGCCCGGCTCGGCGATCCCCGCGCGGCCGATACCGATGTCGGCCCGATCGCCACCGAGCCGCAGCTCGCGAAGGTCCTGGACTACATCGAGATCGCCAAGGCCGAGGGCGCCCGCTGCGTGCTCGGCGGCAAGCGGGCGAGCGATCCCCGGCTCGGCGAGGGCTGGTTCGTCGAGCCGACGATCTTCACGGGCGTGACCAACCAGATGCGGATCGCCCGCGAGGAGGTGTTCGGCCCGTTGCTATCGATCATGACGTTCGAGACCGACGACGAAGCCGTGGCGATCGCCAACGACACGCCCTACGGCCTCGCCGCCGGGTTCTGGACGACGGATCTCGGACGGGCCCTGAACCTGCCCAGGCGCCTGCGTGCGGGCACCGTCTGGGTGAACGCCTACCGTGTGGTCAGCTACCTCGCGCCCTTCGGCGGGTTCAAGAACTCCGGCATCGGTCGGGAGAACGGGCTCGCGGCGATCCACGAGTACCTTGAGACAAAGAGCGTCTTTATCAATCCAAAATCGTCCATCACGAACCCGTTCACTCTGCAATAATGTAACTAGAGGTGCAGCGCGCCGGTCCAGGCTGGACAATACTGCAAGACCTGGCGCCTGGAGGCGACGACAAGACGGGAGCCCGGGCTAGCGCCCGGCAGCCCGCGACACGGATCACGAGGGAGGCCCCCGATGGCGTTGAACCTGACGCAGAAGCTCGTCCAGTCCCACCTCGCCGAGGGCGACCTCACCCCGGGCGGCGAGATCGCTCTCAGGATCGACCAGACCCTCCTGCAGGACGTGCTCGGCGGCCTCGTCATGCTTGAGCTGGAGGCGATGGGCGTCGAGCGCGTCAAGGTCGGTCTCGCGGCGCAATACATCGACCACAACCTTGTCCAGAACGACCAGCTCAACGCGGATGAGCACATGTTCCTGCGCTCGGCCTGCCGCCGATTCGGGGTCTGGTACTCGCGGCCGGGCAACGGCATCAGCCATCCGGTCCACATGCAGAGCTTCGGCAAGCCCGGGCAGACGCTGGTCGGTTCCGACAGCCATAGCCCCGCGGCCGGGTCGCTCGGCATGCTGGCTTTCGGGGCGGGCGGCGTCGAGGTGGCGCTCGCCATGGCGGGGGAGCCCTTACAGCTGCGCATGCCCCGGGTCTGGGGCGTGAAGCTGACCGGGTCGCTGCCCGACTGGGTGAGCGCCAAGGACGTGATCCTGACGCTGCTCGGCCGCCACGGGGTCGAGGGCGGGTTCGGCCGGATCATCGAGTATTACGGGCCGGGCCTGGAGCGTCTGACCGCCATGGACCGGCACGTCATCGCCAACATGGGCGCCGAGATGGGCGCCACCACGAGCGTGTTCCCCTCCGATGCGTCGACGAAGGCCTTCCTCGACGGTGTCGGGCGCGGCGGCGACTGGACGCCGCTCGCGGCCGACGCGGGCTGCGCTTACGACGACCACGAGGAGATCGATCTCTCCACCCTCGTGCCAATGATCGCCAAGCCGTCGAGCCCCGGCAACGTCGTGCCCGTCTCGGAGGTCGCCGGCACCGAGATCTACCAGGCTTACATCGGCTCCTCAGCCAATCCGGGCTTCCGCGACTTCGCGGTGGCGGCCGCCATCGTGAAGGGCCGCACCGCCCACGATCGGGTGTCCTTCGACATCAACCCCTCGACCCGGGTCGTGCTGGAGACCCTGATCCGGGACGGCCAGCTCTCCGACCTTATCCACGCCGGCGCTCGGGTCCATCAGGCCGGCTGCAACGGCTGCATCGGCATGGGCCAGGCCCCCGCCTCGGGCCGCAACTCCCTGCGGACGGTGCCGCGCAACTTTCCCGGCCGCTCCGGCACCCGGGAGGACAGCGTGTTCCTGTGCTCCCCGGAGACGGCCGCGGCCTCGGCGCTCACCGGCATCATCACCGATCCGCGCACCCTCGACATACCCTACCCGCGGATCGTGCCGCCCGCGATGGTGCCGGCCAACACCACGATGCTGGTGGCGCCCTTGGCCGAGGCGGAGGCCCGGGCGGTGCGGCTGGAGAAATCCGAAAACATCACGACGCTGCCCGACCTCGGCAAGCTCGGGCCCGACATCCGCGTGCCGGTGATGCTGAAGACCGGCGACGACATCTCCACCGACGACATCATGCCGGCGGGCGCCCGGGTGATGCCCTACTGGTCGAACATTCCGAAGACGAGCGAGTTCACCTTCGAGCCGATCGACGACACCTATCCGAAGCGGGCGAAGCAAGGCGGCAAGGAGCGCACCGGCCACGCCATCGTCGGCGGCCTGAATTACGGCCAGGGCTCGAGCCGCGAGAACGCCGCACTCGCCCCGCGCTATCTCGGGCTGGAGGTCGTGCTGGCCAAGAGCTTCGCCCGGATCCACTGGCAGAACCTCGTAAATTTCGGCGTCCTGCCGCTGACCTTCCAGGACTTGGCCGACTACGACCGGCTGGAGATGGGCGACACGGTGGAGATCACCGGCGTCGCCGACGCGCTGGCGGCGGGCCGGGAGATCACCGCGACCGTCCGGGGCGGCAAGGCGACGATCCGGCTGCGGCACGACCTGTCGCCGCGCCAGATCGAGATCCTGCTCGCGGGCGGCGTGATCAACTGGCTGCGCGGGCGCATCCAGCCCGAACCCGCCCGCACCGTCGCCTGAGAACTGTTGACCAGGCCGGCGAGCGGCACCTGTGAGGCGCGCGCCGCACACGTTGGCTCCCGGCCCGGGTCGGGTGCCGCCGGCCGGTCGCCCCAGAACCCGAGATCGAACACGTCTATCAGTGACAGGCTTCACCGTCACGAAAAGATGGAGGACTCAGCATGATCGTCACACGCCGCAACCTGCTCGGATCGGCGGCGATCGGCGCCGGCCTGATCACCAGCCCGGCCGTGCTGCGGGCACAGGCGCCGAAGGTGCTGCGCATCTCGCACCAGTTTCCGGGCGGCACTCTGGAGTCCGGTGACGCCCGCGACCGCATCTGCCGCCGCTTCGGCCTTGAGCTCGAGAAGCGCACCGGCGGCAGCCTGACGGTACAGGTCTATCCGGGTTCCTCGCTGGTGAAGACGCTCGCGCAGTTCAGCGCGGTGCGCAAAGGGGCCGTCGACCTGAGCCTCGTGCCGCTCTCCTACGCGGGCGGCGAGCTGCCGGAGGCCAACATCGCCCTGATGCCGGCCCTGGTGACGAACTACGATCAGGCCGCCCGGTGGCGCACCGCCCCGGTCGGAGAGCGGCTCGCCAAAACGCTCAACGACAAGGGCGTGATGATCGTGACCTGGGTCTGGCAATCGGGAGCGGTCGCCTCGCGCGTCCACCCGATCCTCGTGCCCTCCGACGTGAAGGGCGTAAAGATCCGCGGCGGCGGCCGCGAGATGGACCTCGTGTTCCAGGCCTCCGGCGCCATCGTCTCCACCATGCCGTCGAGCGAGATGTATATCGGCATGCAGACCGGTGCGCTGGAGGCGGCGGTGAGCGCCTCCACGAGCCTGATCTCGTTCCGTCTCGACGAGCTGACCAAGAACCTCACCGCCGGCCGGGGGCGCTCCTTCTGGTTCATCCTGGAGCCGCTGATCATCTCCAAGGCAACGTTCGAGGCGCTGACGCCGGAGCAGCAGAGGGCTGTTCAGGAGATCGGCCAGGAGCTGGAGGCCTTCTCCTTCGCGGCCGCCAAGGCCGATGACGAGGAGATCACCAAGATCTACGCCGCCCGCGGTGCCAAGATCCACGAACTCACGGCCGATCACATTCAGACATGGCGTGAGGCGGCCCGCGACACGGCCTGGAAGGATTTCGCCGGCAAGAACGCCTCGTGCGCCGAACTGCTCAGGCTCGCGGAGCAGGTGCAGTGAGGTGCGCCCGGATGCGGCTCCCCCCTCCTGCGGAACGCGTAAGCGATATCCGACGCTCGCCGAGATGTCTGCCGGGATCTGCGAGCGCGGCATCGACCCCCTGAATGCCGACACGCGTCGAGACCGAAGGGATGCCTCCGATGCCCTCCGCGGCGGCCTGCAGCGCGGTCGTCAAGCCGCATGTCCGCTCAAGCCGCAGGTCAGATTTCGAGATGTCCGCGTTTCGACCCAGATGACCGGTTTGGGCGCAATGCCGAATGTCTGGTCCTGCGTGCGCTGACGATCCGGCGTGACGCAGTCTGGCCGAAAGCCGCCAGTCCGCTTCGGAGGAGGTCCGCCGGAAAAGCGGACGGCCCGCTGCCGACCCATGCCGGCCGCCGAGAGCGCTTTCGGCGCTTCTCCAAAGCAGCCGTCCGGCATGAAGGCGTAGCTCGCGTTCTACAGGTATCACGGCCCGGCCACGGGGTTCACGGGGGTCGCCGCTGACCGGCTCGAACTGGTGCTCTCCGGAGGCCTCGTCCTCACCGAGTCATACGGGTTACTTGGTCGCTCGGGCATGGCATAGTAGCGCGAGCACTCCGTGGTCCCATACCGATGAGAACGACCCTCGCGCTTGCTGTCATCGTCCTGGCCGGGACCGCAGTTGCAGAGCCGATCCCGAAATTCGACGTGGACAAGATTTGCCGCAGCGCCTTTCGCAGGAGCGCCGTCGGGTCGAAGGATGACCAAGCGGTCTACGAACGCTGCATGACGAAGGCCCAGGAGGCCTACGACAGCGTCAAAGGGATGTGGCCGCAGCTCTACCCGGACGAGCAGGAACGATGCGCTCGCGCGGGGACGGGCACCAATCCGGTCGGGAGCTACGACTCGATAGCCTACTGCGCCAAGTGGGCGCTCCTGGAGCACAAGGATGGGGAGAAGGAGCGCGAGGACGAGATGCGGGCGCGACAGATCCAGCGGAAAGAGTTTCGCTACTGAGCGATTTCACCGACCTGAGCCAAAACCTCAATCCTGACCGCTGGCGGGATGACCGCCCAGAGCGTAGCCGAAGCGCTGTATCTGAGCCTCAAGACAGTGCACAACAACCTCTCGATGATCCGCGCCACGCCTGGGGCGCGCACTGACGCCCAACTTGTGGGGATCGCAATCGGGGCCTGGCCTATTTCGCCCCTCAAGGAACTATCCCTCGGGGAGCCATGGGATTTCGTCCGCTCTGACGACCTCTCGACCAAAAGCCGACAGGCGGCAAACCACCCACCCCAGTCATTCAGAGGCGCCTGCCACCACGACGGGATTTGGCCGAGACCCGCCGGTCCGCTTCGGGGGGCCAATCGCACGGGAGCGGCCACTCGAAGCGGTTCAGGCAGAGGCCTCAGGGTGCGCCCCAGCAACCGGATCGCGGCTTCGAAAGTCATTCGCAGGCGCGACGCGGCAGCGGCTCTCGAGCCGCCCGATCGTCGGTCCTGATAGCGCTGCCTTGGACCCGGTCGGTACTGGCCGGCTTGATGCGCACCGTCGCGGCAGGCCACCGCCTCGACGGAAAGCGTTCTACGCGCGTCGTCCCATCATGAGCGTGACCGGCTGTCCCGCAGAAGTCTCGATGGCGGTGAATTTACGGGAGCGAAGTTCAGCCTCCATCGCAGCACACGACCATAGGTGGCCGCCGCTTCGGGCCAGCCGCAGGGCTGCAAGCGTGGCGCCGACCGGATCCGGAGGCGGAGCGTAGAGACCGACAACAAGGTATCCCTTCGGCTGGAGGGCAACCGTTAGCCGGTCGAGCGCTGTCCGAGCCGCGTCCTGGGAAAGGAAGGGTGCCGGAAGCCACGTCAGCGCGTAGCCGGCTGGATCATCGAACTGGGTCACATCCTGCAGGCGGAGATCGATACGGCTGCGGAATGGGCTTGCCGCCACGTTCGCACGGGCCAGTTCGAGGGCCGGCTCCCAGATGTCCAGGCCCACGACACGCAGCGAGGGCCACTGCGCTGCGGCTTCGAGAGCAATGCCGCCCACACCCGTGCCGACATCCAGGAAGCGCCCGGTGAGGGCGGCCGCGAGCGCCGGGCGGTCGGCCGCCAGGGCCGCCAAGCGCCGTACGACGACCCGCGAGGCTTGGCCCTGAGCCTGCAACATCGCAGGATCGCGGACCTGCCAGACGGGCGGTCGCTCGGGACACTCCAACAGATCCCGCGCCTCCTGCAGGGCGTGCGTGACGGAGGCCAGGGACGCGGAGACCTGCGCCTGATCAAGGTCACCGAGGCCGCCCGGCACCACGGCGGCGACCACGTCGTGCAACCGGCGCGCGACCTCGGGATGAATATCCGGCGCCTCCTGCCGCAGGCGTAGGGCTGCACCGATCGCGGCAAGGCCTCTTGCCGCATCGCCCATCTGCCGCAGCGTGTGTTGAACGTCTTGGAAAGTCATCGGCGACTGCCAGAATGAAGTTCACCACGACGCGGCATGGCGCCCGAAGCAGAAGAGCCGGACCCGTCAGCCACAGAACCCGGCCGGGCCGCGACCCGCAGGGTGATCACAGGCCGTGCGCCTGAGCGATCATCTGTGCCGCCCGCTCGCCGATGATGGCGCAGGGGGCCTGCGTGTTTCCCGCCGTCACACGCGGCATGATCGAAGCATCCGCGATGCGCAGAGCGTCGATCCCGTAGACGTTCAGCGATGCATCGACCACCGACATGGCATCGCGGCCCATCTTGGCCGTGCAGCTCTGGTGCCAGTAGGTCACGGCGGCATCACGGATGAAGTCTTCGAGTGCGTCTCCCCGGATGTCGCCCGGCATGGCCTCTCCGCGGACATGCGGCCGAAACGCCTGGGCGTTGCCCAGCGCGCGGCACAGATCCACGCAGGCGACGGCCGTCGTCAGATCCGCGGGATCGGACATCATGTTGGCATCGATCGCCAACGGCACTCCGGGATCGGCACTCGTCAGCCGAAGCCGGCCGCGGCTCGCCGGGCGCGCCAGACCGGCGAACATCGTCCAGCCCTGCGCCGGCACACCGCGCGCCGCGGTCCGATCGCTCGGCACGGGAAATTCGACCTGGCAGAAGAGCACGTCCGGCGCATCGAGCCCGGGGCGGCTCGTCCAATACAGGGTCGCCTCGCTGCCGCTGTTACGGGGGGCGATGGGTTCGGCATACTCCCAGATGCATCCGAACGAGACATGGTCCTGAAAGTTCTGGCCGACGCCCGGCAGGTGCTGCACCACCGGGATGCCGAAGCGCGTCAGCTCCGCATGGTCCCCGATGCCGGAATGCATCAGAACCTTGGGCGTCTGGATGGCGCCCAGGGACAGCACCACCTCGGCCCGGGCTCTGATCTCCAGGACCTGCCCGGCGCGGACCACTTCGACGCCGACCGCGCGCTGCTGCTCGATCAGGACGCGCCGCACGGTCGTGTCGGTGAGGACCGTCAGGTTGGGGCGGTCGAGCCAAGGGTGGACATAGGCCCGGTAAAGCGATTGGCGCCGGCCGTCGCGAACCAGCATGTCCGAAATCGAGGCGCCGCCCGGCCCCTCCATCATCTTGCCATTCGGATGCGCGAAGGTCGGGATGCCGATCTCGCGGGCCGCATCGAGCATCGCGTATGCGATGGGGCTGGGATCCGAGGCGGGCTGGACCCAGACCGGCCCGGACTCGCCGCGATACCGCGGATCCGGTGAACCCCGCCAGTTCTCGATTCGACGATAGATCTGGAGGACGCTGTCGTAACTCCACTCGGCATCGCCGGCCTCCGCCGCGAAGTAATCCCAGTCGCTGCGGTGCCCCCGCGCCCAGACCATCACGTTGATGCTGGAGCCGCCCCCGAGACCTTTGCCCATCGACATCGACAGGGCACGACCGTTCAGGTGCGGGTTCGGCTGCGCCTCAAATCCCCAATCCCGATCGCTGCCCAAGTTGGCCGGCCATTGTGCAGGGTCGAGCACCGTCTCGGCATCGTCGCTGCCTCCGGCTTCGATCAGCAGCACGCGCAGGTCAAGATTTTCCGCGAGGCGCCGCGCCACGACCGAGCCCGAGGATCCGGCGCCGCAAATGATGACATCGTATTGCGAGCGCAGGTCGGCGACCAGGCGCTGCTGGTTCTCCTGCGCGCGCCGGGATGAATCGCGGTCCTCGCGACGAGACTGGCTCATGATATGTAACATCCTTCTAATGCTGCGCTGCCGTTGCTGATGAACGGAGAGTTTTGTCCCGCCAACACGGCGGGTCCCGCGAAAATGATCCTGAGCCGCAGGAATTCGGGTCGATGTTCCATGCCTTCGACCTCCGCGACTGTGATCGACGTCACACTGGAAGCGCGGGATGAAGTTCACGAGGGCCTGTTCGCTTCGACTCACGAATGCGTTACAGAGATCTTCGCAGATCTGCATGTCGCGCTTCTCGTGATATGCTCGGTTCGCCCTCACGCCATTGTCGTCGATCCTGCCGACGGAGATGCGTTTTGGTCCGGCCTTCTGAAAAGCCTCGGGGCGAACCGATCCTTCGGTCACAGCCGCATCCCGGCTGCGGGAACCTCCGACATAGCAGGCCCGTCCGGAGGTTCGGCGGGCAGCCCGGATCGCGTCTCCCCGAGCGGCGGTGGCGGCCATACGCGATCGCTGGCCGATAGCCGGTCCTCGTGGGACGGCGTGGCCATCCGGGCTGTGAGATTTGTCACGGACCCGCCCGCCGGTCAGAGGCGACAGGGTGCGGCGTCATGCTGACACCAGGCTGCGCCGCGGAGAACTCTGCGGAGCGCACACGAGCCTGGGTCGGCACAGTCGAGAGAGGATGTCGTGAGCGCGCCGAACAGGCTTGTCGGGCTCTTGGCCGCCAACGCGTTCTTCGCCGAGCTGGGCCAAGACGCTCTTCGTGCCATCGCCGGCCTTTGCCGGATGCGCAGCGTTGCGCGTCACGAGATCCTCTTCCAGAAGGGGGGCCCAGGCGATGCCCTCTACGCGATCCGTCGCGGGCAGATCCGCATCGCCACCGGCACCGAGGACGGCCGGTCCGTGACGCTCAACCTCCTCGGCCCCGGCGATGTCTTCGGCGAGATCGCCCTGCTCGATGGCCATGCCCGCACCGCAGAGGCCATCGCGCTCGAGACGACGGATCTCTTCGTCATCGACCGGCGGGACTTCCTCGAACTCCTGGCGCACGACGCGGCCCTGGCGGCGCGGATCATCGGCTTCCTGTGCCGACGGTTGCGCTGGATGAGCGAGCGCATGGAGGAGGCAACGCTCCTTCCCCTCGATGCCCGGCTAGCGCGGCGTCTGGTTATGCTGTCCGAGGATTACGGCGCAGAAATCCAGGTGACACAGCAAGAACTCGCCGCTTACGTTGGCGCGGCGCGGGAAAGCGTCAATCGCGTCCTTCAGGATTGGCGTCGATCCGGCATCATCGATCTTGGGCGCTCACGCGTGCATGTGAAGGTCGCGCCGCGTCTGGCGGCCCTCGGCGCGCCCTCACGGCTCTGAGGCGGCAGAAGGGATCCACCCCATGAGGAATCTCGCGCGCGTCGTGACCGCATTCGCGGCCGTCGTCGTCCCTGTCACCGTCCATGCCCAGACGCGCTGCACGGAAACGACCCGCTTCGACCCGCCTCTGCGGATCCTGCGATGCACCGACGGGCTCACGCTCGAAGCCGAGCGAGCGGCCACGTTACGGCCGGTGGATCGGGACGGCGACGGGCAGCTCGAGGGAGCGGAGATCGGCGGCAGTGCCGTACTCGTGACCCTGCCGACGCGCTCGAAGACGCGCCGGGGCGGCTTCCAGATCCTCACCCCCCACGCGATTGCCTCCGTGCGCGGCACGATCTACGCCGTCGATGTGACCACCGCCAAGACGGCGGTTTTCGTGGCTCGCGGCCGCGTCGCCGTCGCGCGCCGGAACACCCCGGCCGTGTTCGTCACGCTCGGCCCGGGTGAGGGCGTCGATGTCGGTGAGGATCAGGCCCCCCTGGACGTGCGACGGTGGCCGCAGGAGCGCGTCAGAAGCCTGCTCGAGCGCTTCGGGCGGTGAGAGCCGCGGGTCCGGTGCCGCGGCTTGAGTCGATCTCGCGCCCCGGGCGGACCAAGCGACGCTTCGCCCTCCTCATGTTCGTGGCCGCGCTGGGGTGGAGCGGCTGGCTCGCGCACCTGCACATCGCCGGACGGGCAACGCCCCTCGATTACCTGGAGGCGGCGGCGACGGACCTGCGCATGCGCCTGGCCGGTCCACGCATGCCGCCCAAAGATGTCGCGATCGTCGCCATCGACGACGAAATCGTCCGCCGGGAAGGAGGCTTTCCCATCTCGCGCACGACGATGGCGCGGCTGATCGAAACGATCGCCGCGGCCCACCCCCGTGCGCTCGCCGTCGATGTCCTGTTCCTCGAAGACGGGCGCCAGCCCGAGGCGGATCATGCCCTCGCCGCCGCCCTCCGCAAGGTGCCCGCCGTCCTGGCGGCGGCAGCCGTCTTCGACGAGGCCACGAACGAAGGGGGCATCCCGGTCGCCACCGCCGTGCATCGCCCGATCCCGGTGATCGGCGCGGCCGCGCTGACGGGACTCGTCAACCTGTCCGAGGACGCCGCCGGCGTTCCGCGGCACCTTCCTCTCGTTGCCAGGGCGGACAACGGCGTTGCGGCCCATTTCGTCCTGCGCACAGCGGCCCTGGCGGCCCGGAGCGATCCGGTCCTGACCGAGGGACAGGTCCGGATCGGGCCTGCCGTCATCCGGCTCGACCTCGGCTATCATCTTCCGCTCCGTCCCTACGGGCCGCGACGCACGATCCAGACCTTGAGCGCCGCCGCACTTCTCGATGGAACGGCACCCGTCGCCGCTCTGGCGGACCGTGTCGTGGTGATCGGCGCGACGGCACTCGGGGGCAGCGACACCTTTGCGACGGCGTTCGATCCCGTGATGCCCGGCGTCGAACTGCTGGCGACCGGCATCGCCCATCTGACCACGGGCGACGGACTCGTGCGCGATGCGCGCGTTCGGCGGCTCGACGGGGTGGCGGCCGGGACTCTCGCGGGCGCCGCCGTGCTCCTGATCGCGCTGGCCCCACCGCTCCCAGCGGCCATCCTCGTACTCCTCCTCCTGGCCGCCTGGTTCGCTCTGGGAACCGTCGCCTTCAGCCAGGGCATCTGGATGAGCGCCGCCCTGCCGCTCGCAGCCGCTGGCCTGCCGACGCTCCTGTGCGCGGTGGCCCGCCAGACGCTGGATCGCCGCCAGGGCCTGAGGCTCGCGCGGTCGGAGCAGGCCCTGCGCCGACTTCAACCCGCCGCGCTCGCGGAACGGCTCGCCTGGGACCCGACCTATCTGGCCGCACCCCTCACGCGCGAGATCCCGGTGCTCTTCATCGATCTGACCGGCTTCACCGGCCAGAGTGAGCGCCTGGGCCCGGTCCGCACCCGCGCCCTCCTCAAGACGTTCCACGATCTCGTGGACGAGACCGCCTCGTCGCACAAAGGCCTCGTCGTCAACTTCATGGGCGACGGCGCGATGGTCGTGTTCGGCGCCCTGGACCCCGATCCCGCGCAGGCGGAAAACGCCGTGCGGGCGGCCGGCGATCTCATCGTCCGGACCCGCGACTGGATCGCGCGCGATCCCGAACTGGCAGGCGCCGGACGGGCGCTCGACGTGCGGATCGGCGCGCATTCCGGACCGGCGATCCTCTCGCGCCTCGGCAGCGACACCAATCAGCAGGTCACGGCGACGGGCGATACCGTCAACGTCGCGAGCCGCCTGCTGGCCGTGGCGTCGGAGGCCAAGGCCCGCCTCGCCGTCAGCGCCGATCTCCTGACGGCTGCCGGCATCGTTGAGCCGGCCGGCCTCTTCGACGAGCGGCGGACGGCTTCCATCCGCGGACGGTCCCAACCCATCGCGGTTTGGTTGACGCGCGAACCTGCGCGGCTGCCATAGATCCCGCGCCACGCCGCGTTTCCGGGCCTCTGTGACCGCGGTCACAGCGGCCGGCCATCGTCGGGCGCAGAGTGCTGTCACCCCAACAGGGAGAAGCACGATGAAGACGACTTCGACGAAGACGATGATGGTCGCAGGTCTCGCGCTGGCGACACTGGCCGGCGGTGCCGCCAGCGCCGATGCCCGCGGGTTCGGTCACGGCGGATTTGGTCACGGCGGCTTCGGCCATCGCGGATTCGGGTACGGTCGCTTCGGAAACGGCGGGTTTGGCCACCATCGATACTTCCACCACCGTGGCTACCGTCGGCACTTCGGCGGGTTCGACTGGAATTATCCCACGGGTGGCTACTTCCTGAGCTCGGATTTCAGGGATTGCCGCGTCGTCTACAACCCCTTGTTCTTCGGACACGAGCGCGTCTGCAGCTGACGGAGCATCCGTCTTCGGCTGATTGAGGCCCCGGTGCGCGATCGGCCGCCGCTGCACCCGCAGCGGCGGCCGGTTGGCCGACGTCGTCACACCAAAGCTTGCCGTGACGACGGGATGGGAGCCGGCACCCCGGACCCATTCGTCCCGAAGACGCCGCCCGAATATCGAAATTCAAACCGCAACCGCATTAGACATGAGCCGAGCGGCAGCGCGGAGCGGTCGTGAGTTTGTCGCCGCCGCAGCGCGTTCGCTTGAAGGCGTGCATGCGACCGTGGTGATGGTGGTCCCACCAAGGAAGATGTCGGTGCCGCGTTCCGGGCGCGCCGCGCGTCCGAGGCTGTGCCGGGGAGCAGGGCGATGACGGCGACGAGGACATCGGGACGTGCAGAGGAGCCAATCGAACCCGCAATGGGCCGCACGACCCCTGATTTCTACGCGAGCCTGCCCCGGTTTACCGCCTTCTCCAGCCTCATGGATCCAGGCCTCTATCGGCCGCTTCCCACGACCTGGTGGCTGGGTGTGACCGATGTCGTCGGCTCTCAGCAGCAGATCGGGCTCGGCCGCTACAAGGCGGTCAATGCGGCCGGCGCAGCCATCATCGCGGCCGTTTCGAATGCCCTCGGCCGGCGCGCGTTCCCGTTCGTCTTCGCCGGCGACGGGGCAAGCTTCGCGATTGCCCCGGAAGACGTAGACGCCGCCAGAGAAGCGCTGGCCGCAACGGCCGTCTGGGTCCGCGAGGCGCTGCAGCTCGAGTTGCGCACCGCTCTGGTACCGGTCTCAGCCGTGCGCGATCGCGGGCTCGACGTGCGCGTCGCGCGCTACGCGCCCAGTGCTCACGTTTCCTATGCCATGTTCAGCGGAGGCGGCCTGCCCTGGGCAGAGGCCGCCATGAAGGCCGGCGACTATGCCGTCGCACCGGCTGAGCCCGGCAGCCAGCCCGACCTGACCGGCCTCTCCTGCCGCTGGCAGGCAATCCGTCCCCGCCACGCGTTGATGCTCTCGCTCATGCTCGTGCCGCAGCACAGCGGCGACGCGCCGGCCTTCCGGCAACTCGTGCAAGAGATCCTGCACAGTGTGGAGATCAGTGCCGAGGTCGCACATCCGATGCAGGATGAGGGACCGCAGATGCACGGACCGTGGGCGGGCCTGGATCTTGAACTGCGCGCCATGCCGGGCTCCCGTCTGAGCCGCCTCTGGCGCAAGCTTCGCCTCGTGGCACGATCGATCCCCGAATACCTGATCTACCGCATCGGCTTGCGGGTGGGAGGGTTCGATCCGGCCGCGCTTCGGCACGAGATCGTCGGGAATACGGACTTCCGCAAATACGATGATGCGCTGCGGATGACGCTGGACTGCACAGAGGCCTTCGCGGATCAGCTGGAGGCGCAGCTCGCCGGTGCGGAGGCGCGGGGGATCTGCCATTTCGGGCTGGAACGGCAATTGGCTGCGCATTTGACCTGCATCAGCCCTCCGGTGCCCGGCCGCGGGCACATGCACTTCATCGATGGCGCTGGCGGAGGCTACGCCGCGGCCGCCGCAAGGCTGAAGGCTCGGGCGGCAAGCGTCGGGGCCGTGGTGCCGACCAGCCCGTGAGGGGGCTGTGAAGCGTGGCTGCTGCCGGATGAAGCGCGGGCGCTCGGGACGACCTACCTCGAGCGGCGTTCAGGATCACTGTGCAGCACCGCACCGGCGAGCGTTTGGTCGATAGCGGGACCTTCGCGGTCGGCGCCAGCCTGATCGGTGCCGCTGCCTGCGAGCGGCGACCGGTGAAGGAGCGAAAATCTTCACCGTGTAGGAGCTTCTCCGGCCTGGGATCTTTGCGGAAGGGATGTCCGCTTCGGAGCGTCCTCGAAACACGCTGAATGACCGGGATGGACGCGAAGCCGAATGTCCGCTCCTGCGCGCATTTGTGGGTCGGCGTGACGTGGTCTGGCCGAAACCTGCCATTCCGCTTCGGAATGCCGCCGCCCGAAATGCGGACATTCTCCTTGCCCGACTGCGACCCACTGGCACGCGTAGGATCATGCGAGAACGTAGCCCGTAGGCAAAGGGCAGCTTCGGAGCTTCTGTCCAGATAGGTCGTCTTTACCCGCGGCCGACCTGATCACGATAACGCTTCAGAAGTTGTAGCCGAGACGACGTCGGGAATCCTCCATCAGCTACGCGTCCACGCAGCATGCACGGCTCCAGTCGCCGTATCCGGCTTCGCCGCTCCGATGAAGATCACGACCGGGCCATGGGAATCGCGCCGGGGGTCATAGAAATCGAGCAGGCCGGGATGGAGGCGCTGGATGAAATCCGGTTGCCGCCCGCTCCGACGCAGCAGGTGGTCGATGACGACCTGATCGCCATGCACCGCGTTCGGCACGGGGCCGCAGGATCCTGGGCTCATCCAGCGGTCGGGGTCGGCCGCGAAGGTCGTGTAAAGCGATGCGAGCTCGTCCCCGGACCAGCGCAGCAGCGCACTGGAGAGGCGCCCCGCGTGGAAAAAGTCCTCCATCGCAGCGAGGCCGGGCTCGGCGAGGGCATCGGCTGGGCCGGTCAGCACCGTATCAAGGTCGCACAGGAGGGTCGGACCCGTGCTGAGACCGGGCCGGAACGCTTCCATCTTCGCCCACCAGGCCGACCAAGCGTGCCGGAGCGGGATCGTCTCCACGCCCGCGACGGCCACTGGCAGGTCCGTAAGACAGACGATCCGTTCGAAAGCCGGGGCATGGCGGCGGATGCCGCCTGCGAGGCGGGCGACCCAGGTGGCGTCGTAGCGCCCGCCGCCCTTCAGGACGGTGATCAGCGTGGTCATGAGGTTATTGCTCGGTCAGAGATGGTGGATGCACACGGATGCGTCCGGCCGCCTCAGCCTCGGCGAACCATGCGCGCTCGGCCGCCCAGGGATGACCGGGCCAGCCGTCGTAACCAAAGCCGAAGACCTGCGCCGGTCCTGCACTCGCCGGGCGGCCGAGCAGCAGCGCGAGCGTCACGAGGAAGCCGGTGCTCGGGTTCGGGTGTCCCGCCGTGCGCGGGCCGAGCAGGGCGTGAGCCTGCTGGTGCAGCGTCTCGGGCAGGAGGAAGACCGGGCGGCCCAACGGTTGCAGCCGCGCCAGAAGCTCGCGGGTCCAGCAGATCGGCTCGGGGACGTTGTGCTCTGCCGGCAGCATCGGGAAGGGCAGGATGAAGGCCTGCGCGGCGCGGACCACCGGGCGCTCGAGGAAGCGCCGGTCCGCCAGCCATTCCCGCGGCTGGCCGCCGCGGTTGACCAGGGCGAGATGCGTGACGCGGTGGCCGGTGCCGCCGCCGAAGCCGAGCGCGTTGTTGAAGCGGACCACGCTGTCCGCCGCATCGATCGCGGCTGTGCACGCCCCCGCTCCGGGCGCGTTGCCCACGATGGCGAGGGACCCGTCGGCTGGCAGGCCGGCGCGTCCGGCAGGGAGGGAGTCGACGTCCGGGATCACGTGCGGCAGGGGTTATGGGAACCGCGGAGGTAAGGCGCGGGCCCGACGCATCCAGGCCCCTGTGCTGGATCGCGGGCGTGGGAGATGGGATCATGCGCCGGTGTTTCGTCTGTGCCGCCGCCATGATCGGGCCGAGCGACCGGACCCTGTCCTATCCGGGCGGCGCGCGCCGCGCCTTCCCGCTGGCCTGCAACGCCTGCGGGGTCCTGCTCGCGCACGCCGCGGCCCCGGAGGCCTGCCGCGCGCATCTGGCCCGAAGCCTCGCCGGTCCCGTCTTCGCGCCCGACCCGGAGGCGCCCTACGGCCTCGACCTCTATACCCTGCGTAGCGCCGCGACCCGTTGGCGGCTCGGCGTCCGTCCCCGCGACGCGGCCGGCCGCGCGGAACTCCGACACCCCCACGGTACCCGGGCGGCCGACGCTGAGCTGTTCGCCCTCGAAGCCGCCGACCGGCGCCCGGTGTCCCTCGGTCTCCTCTGCCGTCCGGCGGACCGGGACGCCGTCCTGGCCTCGCTGCCGGCGCAGGCTGGCTGGACGGACGACGTCGCGATCTTGATCGACGGGCCGGCGCGGGCGGCGGTGCCGGTCCCGGTCGCGGGCTTCGCCGCGGGGGCGGTGCGCGTGGCCGCCCGCCCCCTGGACGGGGATTTCGCCGCGCAGCGCAATGCCCTCCAGGGCCTCGCCCGCCACGGCTGGATGCTGCAGCTCGACGCCGACGAGGCGCTCGGCCCGGCTACCGGCCGCTTGCTGCCCGCCCTGGCGGCCCTGGCCGAGGCGGAGGCCGTCGTCTCGATCGGGCTCGCCCGGGCGAACCGGGTCGACGGCGTCCTCTCGGACGTGTTCCCGGATGTCCAGTATCGGTTGAACCGCACCCATCTGGTCTACGCCGGCCGCGTCCATGAGCGCCCGGTTCTCGACCGCGGCTGGCCCGGGAGCCTCATCGCCCTGCACGGCGGCATCGAGCATCGCCTGAGTGCGGCCCATGTCCGGGCACGGTCGCGGCGCTACGAGGCGCTCGATCCCGGGCGCGGACGCCCGGAGGAAGAGGCCGCGTTGCTGCGCGCATACGCAGACTGACGGGTCGGAGCGGACCGGATCTGCTGCGGCTGCACGATCAGCCGCCCCGCGCCGCCGTGATCGCCCGTTCGTAGAGCGCCAGGGTCTCGCGCCCGAGGCTCGCCCGGCTGAAGCGCCCGGCCGCCGCCAGGGCGCGGGCGCGATAGGCGCGGCGCAGGTCCGGATCGGTGAGGAGCGGACGCAGGGCGTCGGCGAGGGCCGGCCCGGTCGCGGCCGCGGCCAGGGGGCCGGCGCCGGGCAGGCCGACGAAGGCGCGGGCGCTCGCATCCTCGGCGCAGGCCACGACCGGCCGGCCGTAGGCGAGCGCTTCCTGGTAGACGAGGCCGAAACTCTCGTAGCGCGAGGGCGCCAGCACCGCGTGAGACTCGGCGTAGGCCGCCGACAGCGCCCGGCCGTCGATCCGGCCCCGGGCCTGGATGTGCGGCCGCGCCACATCGGGCAGATCGGCCGGGAGATCGTCCGGCGGCACCCCGACGAGGTCGAGCCGGAAGGCGGGCAGCGCGCCCCTCGCCCACTCGGCGCCGAGGATCGCGACCGCGCCGAGAAGGGCATCGAACCCCTTCCGCGCCTCCGCCCGCCCGACGAAGAGCAGGCGGATCGGTTCCGCCGCCTCCGGATAGGGGGCGCCACTCGCGGCCTCGGCGACCTCGGGGGGCAGGCTGAGACCGATCACCGCCTCGGGCTGCCGCCCGGTCAGCCCGTAGCAACGGGCGATCACCCCCGCGTGCGTCGCGGTGTTTGCGATGAGCCCAGCGCTCGCCTGAGCCTGCCGACGCTCCAGGCGGTCAGCCGTCCAGCCGTCGAGGCGGTTCCGCAGGCTGCCGGCCGGGTCGCGGGTGAAGGCGGCCGGCGTGGAGCTGCGGGTCACCAGCGGCAGATCCCGCCGGCCGGCGAGCAGGGCAGCCGGCGCATACCAATTGGTCGCCTCGATCACGGCGAAGGGCCCTTGGCGATGCGCCTCGAGTACGGCACGCCGGAAGGCGAGCGGGGCGGCGAGATGGCCGGCGGAGCCCCAGAGGCGCAGGCGCGCGAGGGAGCTGCCAGGCGCCAGGGCGAGGCCCGACACGGTGACGCCGCCGATCCGTTCGTGTCCGGTCCGGTCGAGGGTGAACACCGTCACCTCCGCGCCCGCCTGCGCAAGGCTCTCGGCGATCTCTCGGGCCGCGGTGGAGAGCCCGCTCGGCGATGGCGGGTAGTCCCAGGCCAGGAAGGCGGTGCGCATCAGGCGGCGTGCAGGCGGTGGTAGAGGGCGAGGTAATCCCGGGCCATGCGTTCGGCGGTGAAGCGCTCCTCGAACCGGCGGCGGATCGCGGCGCGGTCGAGCTGCCCGATCCGGGCGAGGGCCGCGACCGCCTCGGCTTCGCTGGAGACGATGAAGCCCGTCACCCCGTCCTCGACGATCTCGGGAACCGAGCCGCGGTTCCAGGCGACCACCGGAGTGCCGCAGGCCATCGCCTCGATCATCACGAGGCCGAAGGGCTCGGGCCAGTCGATCGGGAACAGGAGCGCCCGGGCGCCGCCCAGGAGCTCGCCCTTCCGGGTATCGTCGACGGGCCCGAGATAGGTCGCGTCGACGCTCAGCAGGGGACGCACGCAGCGGTCGAAATAGTCCGGGTTGCCGACATCGATCGTGCCGCCGAGCCGGATCGGCAGACCGGCGGCGCGGGCGACCCGGATCGCCACGTCGGGCCGCTTCTGGTCGGTCATGCGACCCACGAAGGCGACATGGTCGTCCGGCGCGGCGCGGAAGGCGTAGCGCGCCCGGTCAATGCCGTGATGGACGATGCCGGCCAGGTTCACGGCCGGGATGCCGGTCGCCTGCGCGGCCGAGATCGCCGCGACGGGCAGGTCGGGGAAGCCCTGGAAGAACAAGGCCCGGTCGAGCTCGTCGACCCGCCAGTGGATGGTGGTCAGGCTGCGTCGGCGCCGCGCGCCCAGCAGCGCCGCGTGGGCGAATTCGCCGTGGCAATGGACGATGTCGAAATCGTCGAGCCGCTGCCGCAGGTCCTCCAGCTGCAGAGCCTCCAGGGCGGCGGGCACCCCGGGTGCGACGCACCCGTGTTGCCGTTCCAGCGCCGCGAGACTCGGGTAATTGCCGACGCGCGGTAAGTCTGTCGCACTGTCCGATGGGGCGAATAATGTTAGTTCCACACCCAAGCTTCGTAGCGCCGTGCTGAGATCGTGCACAACCCGCTCGGTGCCGCCGTGATGGTCTGGGGGAACGGGAAAAATGTTCGGAGCGACCTGCGCGACGCGAAGCACGGCAACCTCTTTACATATGTTAAGCCGGGGCGCGGCGTTCGCTTTACATAAGTTAAGCGTTCTGCGGCGCGCGAGAGCCGCAGCGCACGCCTGATGTTTGTCCTGCATATCGCCCTGCAGGGCTGCCTGCGCGGCGACGGCGTCGTCTACGGGCTCACCGCCGACACGGGCGGCCATATCCGCTACCTGCTCGATCTGGTCTCGGCCTCGGTGCAGGACCGCGATCTCACGCGGATCGTGGTGGCGACCCGTCTGTTTCGCGGCTCCCTCGGAGCCGCCTACGCCGTGCCCGAAGAGCCGATCGCCGACAAGGTCACGCTCGTGCGGCTCGCGAGCGCGTCCCCGGACTACCGCGCCAAGGAGGCGATGCACGCCGAGGTCGCGTCCTTCGCCGAAAACCTCATCACCTGGATCGCCGCCCAGGCCCGGGCGCCGGATCTCATTCACGCGCATTACGCGGACGCGGCGACGGTGGCGGCCCTGGTGGAAGATCGCCTGGGCATCCCCTTCGTCTTCACGGCCCATTCCCTCGGACGCGTGAAGGCAACGATGCTGGGCACGGCCCCCGTCCGGCCTGATCTCGCCCGCCGGATCGCCGCCGAGGAGGAGGCTGTGGCGCGAGCCCAGCTCGTGATCGCCTCCTCGCGGGACGAGGCGGAGGTGCAGTACGCCGGCTATGCGGCCTACGATCCCGGACGCGTCCGCGTCCTGCCTCCAGGCAGCGACCTCGCCCGCTTCGCCGCGGCCCAGACCCATCCCCGGGTCGACGCGGCGATCGACCGCTTCCTCGACGATCCGGACAGGCCGGCAATCCTGGCGCTCGCCCGGCCGGTGGCGCGCAAGAATCTCGCTGCGCTGGTGCGTGCCTACGGCGAGAGTCGTGCGCTCCAGGCCCACGCCAACCTCGTGATCATCGCCGGGACCCGTGACGACATCGATACCCTCGACGGCGACATGGCCGCGACCATGCGCGACCTCCTCGTCCTGATCGATCGCTACGATCTCTACGGGCGCGTCGCCTACCCGAAGACGCACCGTCCGGAGGACGTTCCGGCGATCTACGCCCATGCCCGGACGCGCGGCGGCCTGTTCGTCAACCCGGCCCTCAACGAGCCCTTCGGCCTGACGCTACTTGAGGCCTCTGCCGCCGGCCTGCCGCTGGTCGCCACCGACAGCGGCGGCCCCAACGACATCGTCGAGACCTGCGGCAACGGGCTCTTGGTCGATCCACGCACCCACGGGGCGATCGCGGAAGCGTGCCTGCGGATCCTGGGCGATCCGGTCCTCTACGCACGCTGCGTGGCTGGCGGCGCCCGGGCGGCTGCAGCCTACGACTGGGACCGACACGCCGCCCGCTATCACGTCCTGCTGCGCGCGCTGCTGTCCCCGGAGCCGCCCACCCGGACACCCCGGCAGCTGCTCGTCTGCGACATCGATAACACGCTGGTCGGCTGCGATGCGGCCATGGGAATCTTCCGCCGGTGGCGCAGCCGGCAGGCGGGGCTCGCCTTCGGCGTCGCAACCGGCCGGTCCTTCCACAGCGCGATGGCCGTGCTGGAGCAACAGGACAGCCCCCGGCCCCAGGTAATGATCACCTCGGTGGGATCCGAAATTTACCACCTCGACGCCAACGGCGTGACATACACGGCTGACGCCGCGTGGCGCCGGATCATAGAGCCCGGCTGGGATCGGCCCGCCGTGCACGCAGCGCTCGACAGGCTTGATGGGCTGAGCCCCCAGGGTCCTCTGGAGCAGCGGGCCCTAAAGCTGAGCTATTTCGGTGACACCGAGACCGAACGGCGCGTCCGCGCGCGTCTGGCAGAGGCCGGTATCGCCGCGCGTGTGATTCACAGTCATGGACGGTATCTCGACGTCCTGCCCGAGGCCGCCTCGAAGGGCACTGCCGTGGACCACGTCCGGGCCCTGTACGACCTGCCGGAGCATGCCGTGTTCGTGGCCGGCGATTCCGGCAACGACATCGAGATGCTCGGCGCCCGCGTGCAGGCGATCATCGTGGCGAACTATTCCGACGACCTCGCAAGCCATGCCGCCCTGAAGCACTCCTACGTGTCCCGCCGGACCCACGCCCGGGGCATCATTGAAGGGGTCTCGCACTTCCGCCGGATGCTCGCCGATGCCGGCTGAGCATGAGGAGGGGCCGGCTCCCAGCGTCCTGACCCTGGTCCGCGGCCGGGCCGACCGCCTCCGTAACCTGATGCAGGGTCTCGCCCGCCAGACGCTGCCCCCGCGAGAGCTGGTGATCGCCTGGATGCAGTCGGAGCGTGCGCCGGACCTGCCCGATCCCGGCTGCCCGATCCGGCACCTCCACGTGCCGGGCGAGCCGATGCCGCTGGCCGCCGCGCGCAACCGGGCCGCCGAGGCAGCGTGCGCTGAACTCCTCGTCTTCCTCGACGTGGATTGCATCCCGTCGCCGACTTTGACGGACGCCTATGCGCGGGCCGGCGCTACGGCGCAGGGGCTGTTGCTCGGCGAGGTCCTCTACCTTCCGCCTGGCGCGGGCACCGGCGATTGCACGCCGGCGGTACTCGACCGCCTCGGCCGAGCCCATCCGGCCCGGCCCGCCCTGCCCGAAAACGGCCTGCGGCCGGAACCCGATGCAGGCCAGCTCTGGGGCCTGTCCTTCGCCCTACCGGCCGCGGTTTGGCGCACGGCCGGCGGCATGGACGAGGCCTTCGTGGGCTACGGCGGTGAGGAGACGGACCTCGCCGCCCGGCTTGCCGCCGCCGGGTTGCCGGTCTTCTGGGTCGCGGGGGCTCGCGCCTATCACCAGCACCATCCGGTCCACGTGCCGCCGCTGCAGCATTTCGCGTCGATCCTCGCCAACGCGGCGCGTTTCCGGGCGCGGCACGGGCGCTGGTGCATGACCTACTGGCTCGACCAGTTCCGCGCGGCCGGGCTGATCGACTGGGACGTCGCCGCCCCCGCGATCCGCCTGATCCGCCCGCCGACCGAACCCGAGATCGCCGCGGCCCTGCGGCCCGACGCCCTGTTCTCTTGAGAGCGAGCCCGAACCCACCGCCATGAAGAAGCCGATCGCGTTCTTCGTTCATCATCAGGGCCGCGGCCACGCCAACCGCACGATGGCGGTGGCCGCCGAGTTTGCTCGTGACCGGGCCGTCTCGGTGCTGACCGCCGATCCACGCCTGTTCGACGGCTTCGGCCGCGACATCGAGATCGTGGCGCTGCCCAACATGATCGGCGCCGCCGTGCCGACGGCGCGCCTCTACGCCGAGCCGACGCCCCAGGTGATGCACTGCGTTCCCCTGGGTCTCGACGCGATGCGCCGGACGATGCGGTCGATCCTCGACCATCTCGACGAGCGCGGAATCGGCCTGTTCGTGGTCGATGTCTCGGCGGAGATCGCGCTGCTCGCGCGCATCGCCAGCGTGCCGGCGGTGCAGATCCGCATGCACGGCGACCGGTCCGATATCGGCCATGTCGGCGCCTACGAGGCCTGCGTCGGAATGCTCGCCCCCTTCGACGAGCGCTTGGAGCAAGACGATTACCCGGCACCCCTGCGCGCCAAGACCTTCTACAGCGGCGGCCTGTGCACCAGCGTCGACCGGGTGCCGGAGCGCGCGGAGGCCCGCGCCAAGCTCGGCCTCGATCCTGCACGGGAGATCGTGGTGGCGGTGACCGGCGGCGGCGGCAGCGGCACGCCCTTCGCGCCCCTCACGGTCGCGGCCCGCGCCGAACCCGACGCCCTGTGGCTCACCCTCGGGCCGACCCACCGCGAGGGCCACGAGACCGACTTTTCGAATCTGCGCGAACTCGGCTGGGTGTCCTCGGTCACCGACTACCTCGCCGCCGCCGACATCGTGATCGCCTCGGCGGGCGACAACACGGTCCACGAGGTTGCCCGGGTCGGCGGTCGCCTGATCGTGATGCCGGAATGGCGCTACTTCGCCGAGCAGACCCGCAAGGCCGAGGCCCTGGTCCGGCTCGGCGCTGCCGTGCAGGCGCCCGCCTGGCCGGGTGATCTCCGGGGCTGGCGGGACCTCCTCGCCCGCGCCCGCGCCCTCGACGGGGCTCCCCTGCGGAGCCTCTACGCCCCCGACGCCGCTGCCCGCGCCGCCGGCTGGCTCGAAGGGCTGACCGACGCGCTCTGGGATTGCGGACCGGCCGGCGCCGAAACCGTCCCGCTTCCAGGCATCGCCGCCGAGTGACCGCCGCCGTCTCCCCAACCCAACCGGAGCCCGATCGCCTTATGTCCACCGTCTCCGTGGTGACCCTCGCGAAGGGCCGGCCGGCGCATCTGCGCAACGTGCTCCGCGGCCTGGAGCGCCAGACGCAGCCCCCCGCCGCCTTCATCGTCGCGGTGATGCAGGAGACGCCCTACGACCTGCCCGAGGTCGGCTTCCCGGTGCATCAGATTCCGGTGCGGGGCCGCGAGTTGCCGCTGGCGGCGGCGCGCAACCGCGGCGTGGCGGCGGTCGACAGCGACGCCGTGGTCTTCCTCGACGTCGATTGCATCCCGGCGCCCGACCTCATCGCCGACTACGCGCGGGGGCTCTCCGAACTCGACGGGCTGCTGATGGGCGAGGTGCTGCATCTGCCCGAGCGCGCCACGCAGGGGACCTGGGACTATGCCGGCCTCGATGCCGTGGCGGAGCGGCATTCCGACCGCCGCGGGCCCCCGGCCTCCGGCATCGAGATCTGCAACGATTACCGCTGCTTCTGGTCGCTCAACTTCGCGATCCGGCGGGCCACCTTCCTGGCGACCGGCGGCTTCGACGAGCGCTACACCGGCTACGGCGGCGAGGACACCGACTTCGGCAAGCTCCTCGACCGAAGCGGCATCCCGATCGCCTGGATCAAGGGCGCGCGCGCCTATCACCAGTACCACCCGCACCACATGCCGCCGGTCCATCACCTCGAGAGTGTGGTGCGCAACGCCGAATTGTTCGAGGCCAAGTGGGGCTACCGCACCATGGGCCACTGGCTCTACGCCTTCAAAGTGATGGGCCTGATCGACGACACGCCCGATCGGCCGATCCGCATCCTGCGCCGGCCCGACGCCGCCGACCTCGCGCTGACTGGTCAGCTGGGCCACCAGCCCTACACCAACTCGGCGTCGGTGATCCGCGCCATCGAGGCCCGGACGGATGCCGGGGCCGCCGCGAAATCGCCGGCGCCGGTGACGGCGTGAGGATCGCGCTCCTTGCCCATCTCCGCCATCCGATCGCCCCGCCCTTCGCGGGGGGGCTCGAAGCCTATACGTGGAGCCTCGCGGACGGTCTCGCTGCCCGGGGCCACAGCGTCGCCCTGTTCGCCTCCGGCGACAGCGACGCGCGCTTTGCGCTGGATCCTGTGATCCCGGTCCATCACGAGCGGAGCCATGCCGGCCTGGAGCACCGGGGCGATGCAGGCCTGAAGGCTCATCTCGACGACGGCTACGCTTCCGCCTGCGACCGGATCGCTGCCGGGGGCTTCGATGTGCTCCACAACAACAGCCTGAGCCGTCTGCCCCTGGAGAAACGGCGCACCGCCGCGACGCCCACCGTCACGTCGCTGCACGTACCGCCCTACGACGCCCTGCGCTGGTTCGTGCAGGCGAGCCCCGCCCCGGGACACCGGATCACTGCGCCCTCCCGGGCGCATCTCGACGCGTGGTGGCCGGACGGGGCGCCCGCGGAGGCCTCGGTGCTTCACAACGGCATCGATCCCGCCGCCTGGCCGTATCGTCCGGACGGCGACGGCAGCGCCGTCTGGTGCGCGCGGATCACGCCCGACAAGGGCGCGCAGCACGCGATCGGCGCGGCGCGCCAAGCCGGCCTGCCCCTGACCCTGTTCGGCCCGATCGAAGAGCCGGATTACTGGGCGGCCCAGGTCGCGCCGTTGCTCGGCGGCTCGATCCGCTACGGCGGCCAGCTCAGCGGGACGGCCCTGGCCGCGGAGGTCGGCCGCGCCTCCGTGTTCCTGGCCACACCGTGCTGGGACGAGCCGTTCGGGCTGGCGGCGATCGAGGCGATGGCCTGCGGCCTGCCGGTCGCCGGCTTCGCCCGGGGCGCCGTTTCGGAGGTCGTCGGCGAAGCCGGGTCCCTCGCGGCACCAGGGGACCAGGCGGGTCTTGCCCGTGCCATCGGCGCGGCGCTCGTGATCCCGCGGCCGATCCCGCGCGCGCGTGTCCTGCGCCTGTTCACCCGCGCATGCTGGCTCGACCGATGCGAGGCACTCTACGCGCAGGCCCGCGCCGGGACTGACCCCGCGGCCGCCAAACGCCTGCTCCTCCCGCGCCTTAGCCACAGCGTCCGTGTGAAAGCCGAGACATGACCCGACAGGATCCGATCGCCGCCTTGTGGCATGGTCGCGACCCCTTCGCGGATCCCCCGGAGGACCTACGCCCCGCCGACCTGCAGGGCTGGCGCAGCATCCACCCCTACCTCGAGGAGGCGGTGATCGAGTTCCGGCCCCGTGTGGTCATCGAGATCGGCACCTGGAAGGGGGCCAGCGCCCTCTTCCTCGCGCGAACCATGGCCGAGAACGAGGTCGCCGGCACCGTGATCGCGGTCGATACGTGGCTCGGAGCCGTCGATCACTGGGCGGACGAGGCGCTGTTCGCGGAACTCGCCACCGAGCATGGCTATCCGAGCCTCTACCGGACCTTCCTGGCCAATGTGGTGCGCGAAGGCATGACGGACCACATCGTGCCGTTGCCGCTCGACTCGGTGAATGCCGCGGAACTCCTGCGTCTGCGCGGTGTGACCGCCGACGTCATTCATCTCGATGCTGGGCACGAGGAGACGTCTGTCGCGGCGGACCTGCGCGCCTGGTGGCCGGTCCTGCGGCCTGGAGGCCTCCTGATCGCCGACGATTACGACCGCTTGGGCGGCCGCTTCCCGGGTGTGACCCGGGCGGTCGATGCGTTCTGCGCCGAGGTCGGGGCGCGGGGGCCGTGGTCGCTGCAGGGCAAGTGCAAGTTCACCAAGCCGAATGAGGGCTGATCAAGTGCTTCGCCTGTGCGCCGGCGATGAGGATCTGGTCGGCACGCTGACGACCTCGGGCGTCCATCTCATGGCAGGCGGCTGAACTTGGCGTCTTTCCACCCGGACCTTTCCATGAAACGCGGCATTGAGGGGAGATGACCCATGCCTCCTCGAACGCTGCGCCCTGTGCTCTCGTCGTCGACGACGACGGCATGGTCCGCATGGCTGCGATCGACATCCTGGAGGACGCGGGGTTTGCGACCTTTGCGGCCGCATCCGGTGATACGGCGTTGCTCGTGCTCGAAGAACACCACGCGTGCATCGTGCTGCTGTTCACCGACGTGCAGATGCCGGGCGTACACGATGGCTTCGCCCTCGCTCGAAAGGTTGCGAGCGCCTATCCTCACGTCTCGATCGTCGTTGCGTCGGGGCAGGCCAAGCCCGGACCGAACGATCTGCCGGACGGAGCGCGCTTCATCGGAAAGCCGTTCAGCGTGGACATCGTGAATCACCACCTGCGCGAGGTTCTGCCGGACGAGCAGAAGCCCGAGCCGCTGCGCAACAAGAACCGCGCCTGAGAGGCGCGATCATATCTTCCGTCAGCACTCGCAGCTACGCAAGCATGCACGCGAAATGACTGTCGGCACCCCAAACGGACCCGGCGGCGATGTCTGCTTCGATGCATTCGCCGTCCAGAAGCGGACGGGCGGGACACCACCCCGAGCGGACGGTCCGATAGCGACCCAACTCGGTCGCAAGCGCGCATCTAAGCTTTTCTTCAAAGCGGACGTTCGAGTGCATAAGTCAGAAGCGGCTCCCCAGGCATCAGTGCGCCGGCGACCGCTCCAATGCGTCCGACGAGCGCTTCTTCTTTTTGCGTTTGCTCACCTTCAACACCACGTCCAAGTTGTCCTCGGCGATGCGCTCAGCCAACACGAAGTCATGGAGTTCAGCGGTCGCTCCGTCTGAAGCAGCCGACGCTTCCGTCACAGCATAAAACGCCGCGCGAACGATCTCCTTCTTGCTCGCCTCCGGGTTCCGTTCGCGGATGGCAGAACGGATCGCCTTCGGCTTCATCCCAGGGGCGGCAATCTCCTTCAGCGTGTCTGCGATCTCTCTGATCGATGCCATATTGCTCACCTGCACCTCACCCGCTCGGCTGGGCCACAATCCCGTCGGCCAATGCGACGTTCCGATGACGCGGCCACACAGCCAGCTTCTTACGCGAGACGCATTGTTCACGCGAGCGTGAGGCCTTACCGAGCGGGCACGTTCTTCATGAGACCGGAACGCACTTGGGGCGCGTCTGCAATGCGGCGCGCCCCTCTTTCGCCTCCGGCATGAAGGCTGGCGAGGTATGGCCCCGACAGCATCAAAGGCGGTTCTCGCCTAAATGGGTCAATCGCGCGTGAGGCGTATATCGACCTCTCGCTCCACGAAGGTCCATTCCCGCGTGGCCCTGAGGTTAGAGAGGAGAGTTTCGAAATCCGCCTCATGCTCTGGCGCAAACTCGAACCAAGTCAGAAAGTCAAACGGCTCACGAAGATCCCTGCTGTGATGAAGCCTTCTGGCAATGGCAGGAAGATAGTTCATACCAATCGTGGTGTGCTTGGAAGTCTCCTCGAATATTTCACGGCGCTCGTCTTGAGCCAAATCCCACCACTGCTGAGATTTTTTGATCGGGATCAGAGCGGCATGAGTTGCTGTCGGCCGATCAAGAGCAGCTTGTAAGCTCCGTAGCCTATTGGCTTCATCGCGTGTGGTGTAGCGGAGGTTGCTAATAGCTCCGCGTAGACGCCATGCCATGTCGGAAGACGCCAAGTGTCCCGGATCTTCACTTTCACTCACCAAGCCAACTGACACAAATGCCACCTCTTCAAGGCGGGCTCCGGTCGTTGCCTCCGCGCGCGTAACCCGCCACGGGCCTCTGTCGCCGCCTGTGAACTCGATCACACAAGGCATGCCGTCGATCTCCTTGCCACGAGCCTAGTTCGTCGAAGCTCGCCTCGGGTTACACGCCAATACGAGGCGCACTCTTGCCAGAGAACCTTCTGTCTTTTTCGGCGAACCTGTCGTGGAGCGGACGTTTCACTTTGGGCATTTCACCAGCTTGTGAAAGTCCGTATTCTCAGGTTCAATACTCGAAAGCTGCCAGTCCGTTTTCCACCCGTCTCAGACGGGCAGAGGCGCAGGGCTACGTTGTTGGGCGCGCTGCTCGCGGGCGTAGTGAATTGGCGGTCTGCCGACATGACGGGCGAAGGCGGTGCTGAAGGTGCTGGCAGACCCGTAGCCCACGCGCTCGGCAACCTCCGCTACGCCGGCTCCCTCGCGACCGAGCAGATCCTTCGCCAGCGCGATACGCCACGCCAGGAGATACGCCATCGGCGCGACGCCGACCTCGCGCCGGAACCGTTCGAAGAATGTCGAGCGCGACAGTCCCGCCTCTCGGGCCAGGGCCGCGACCGTCCAGGGAACGGTCGGTCGCTCGTGCATCCGGCGCAACGCGGCGGCCACGCGCTCGTCGGCAAGCCCGCGCAGGAGGCCTGAGGGCGCCGTCGGACCCGTGGTGGACCGAAGCGCCTCGATCAGAAGCACCTCCAGAAGCCGCGCCAGGACCACCTCGCGACCGGGCCTGTCGCCCCGCGTCTCCTCGTTCACCAAGCCGAGCAGCATCGCCAGTCGTCCGACGCCGCGCACATGGACGAACCGTGGCAGGAGCGACAGCAGCAGTTCCGTATCGTCGGAGGCGAAGGTGCAGTGCCCCACCAGCATGCGCAGGTCGGGCGGCACCTCGGCAGGACCGAGCCGGAACACGCCGGGGCCAACCTCGACGGGCGGCGGCGGCCGCCCCGCCGAAGGCGCGACGAGGCTGGAGGCGGCGAAGGCGCTGGCGGCGGGGATCAGTACGAAGTCGCCGGCCGCGAGGACGATCTCCGCCTCGCCGTCGATCGCAAGGCGGCACGCCCCCTCCAGCACCGCAGCGTAGAACGGCTGGCCGTGGTCGTCGCGGCGCACGGTCCAGGCGCCGCCGGCCAGGACTAGCTTGGAGAACGAGGCGCTGGGCTGAAGCAGCCCGACCACCTGGGTGAGCGGATCGACCATTTCGGACGCTCGCCAATGAAATATGGACTTGCGCCCGTATCACGTCCGGCGAAGCGCTCCTATCACCCCGTGGTGCGTCACACGGGAGGCTCCATGAACACGATCCTTATCACCGGCTGCTCATCCGGCTTCGGCCTGGAGACGGCGCGCCTGTTCCTCGACCGTGGCTGGCGGGTCATCGCCACGATGCGCACGCCCCGGGCCGCCCTGCTCCCGGAGTCCGACCACCTCACCGTCTTGCCGCTCGACGTGACCGACGCCGACAGCATCGCCCGGACGGTCGCGGAGGCCGGGCCGCTCGATGTCCTGGTGAACAACGCGGGCGTCGGGCTGCTGAACGCCCTGGAAGGCCTGTCAATGGAGTCCGCCCGGGAGGTGTTCGAGACGAACACCCTCGGCGCCATCGCCATGACCCAGGCCGTGCTGCCGCAGTTCCGGGAACGGGGTGCGGGGGTGATCGTCAACGTGACGTCGAGCGTGACCCTCCGGCCGCTGCCGCTGCTGGCGGTCTATACCGCGAGCAAGGCCGCGGTGAATGCCTTCACCGAGTCCCTCGCCCACGAACTCGTGCCATTCGGGGTGCGCGCCCATCTCGTCATTCCCGGCCGATCGCCGGAGACCGCGTTCGGGACCAACGCCCGCACCCGAATGGGGATGGATGTGCCCGAGGCCTATGGCGAACTGGCGGGTCAGGTCTTCGCGAACTTCCAGCAGGCGACGGAAGAGCTGACCCGGGCCTCGGACGTGGCCGAGGCGGTCTGGCGCGCGGCGACCGACCCGGCCTGCCCGATGCGCCTGCCGGCGGGCGCTGACGCGGTCGCCTGGGCGGCGGCCTGAAACGACCCCTCGAACGTCTGCTTCCGCCCCATGTTCGAGCGGAAGCGGACGAGCCGAGATCCACCCACCCCGGTCATTCAGAAGACCATGCCAGCGACTCGGGACCTGGCCGATAGCAGAACGACCGCTCCGGAAAGGCTTGCCGCAGAAGCGGACGAGATCATGCGAACCCGGTCAAATATCCCGATGTGTCACCGTTCTGAAGGTCAGTCGCACAATGAGAGATTTCAGTCCCTGGTGCGATGCGCATGACTGGACAAGCTTGTACAACAGGGTGAGCTGACGCGCGCCTCCGACAGACGATGGCGCGTGGCGCCTAGCAGCTTCCCAGACCCCTTTCGGGCCCGGAGGATCAGGCGATCCCCGCGATGGCGATGCCGAGGTTCTTCGGACCGCGCAGGGAAGCGCCGGCCCGGTAGGGCGGTGGATCGTCGAGGAGCCGCGGCGCGACGAGGCGCCGGCACAGGGTGACCAGGGCGATCTCGGCTTCGACGCGCGCCAGCGGCGCGCCTACGCAGTAATGGAGGCCGCCGCCGAACCCGAAATGCTGGTTGTCGTTCCGGTCGGGATCGAACCGGTCCGGCTGCGTGAACCGCGCCGGATCGCGGTTTCCGGCCGCGAGCATCAGGACTACCGAGGATCCGGCCGGGATCGTCGTGCCCTCCACGTCGATGTCGTCGAGCGCCCTGCGGGTGCGGAAATGGACGGGGGGCTCGGGACGCAGGATCTCCTCGATCACGCGGGGCGCCCGCTCGGGGTCGGCCTTCAGCTTCTCGAGCTCGTCCGGATGTCGGAGCAGGGTGAGCATCCCGTTGGTAATGAAGTTCACGGTCGTCTCATGGCCCGCGACGAGGAGCAAGATCGCCGTGGAGATCAGGTCGATGTCGCCCATGGCCGGCCTGCCCCGGCCGCCGCGGGCGGCGAGGCCGCGGAGCATGTCGTCGGCCGGATGGCGGCGCTTCTCGCGGACCAGCCGGCGCATGTAGTCCGAGATCGCGTCGAAGGTGGCGGCGATCTCGCGCCGTCCCGCCTCGTCGTGGCGCGCGTCGGGCTCCAGGGCCGTCGCGAGGCGTGTCGCCCAGGCATGGAATTGCCGCTCGTCGGCCTCGGGCACAACGAGGAGCTCGCAGATGACGGCGACGGGCAGCGGACAGGACAGGTCGTCCACGAGGCAGACCGTGTCGCGGCCCCGGCACTTGTCGATCAAGGCATCCACGAGCGTCGCGACCTTGGCGTGGGAGTCGCGCACCCGGGCGATCGTGAACTCCTTCATCACGATGCCGCGCAGGGTGTCGTGGTCGGGCGGATCGCGGAAGATCAGCGGGCGGTGGGCATTGACCACGCGGTTCCGGATCGGGTTGAGGATCCAGTCCTTTGGGGGTTGCCCGTGGCGGGCCGGCGCGACGGAGGCAGATCCTCGGAGCTGAGGCGCGGATCGAAGATCAGGCTCCGCAACGCCGCCTGGGTGCTGACGAGGTAGCTGCCATCCGCCTGCCGGGACACAGGTGTCTCGCGCATCCTGGCGTAGAGGGGATAGGGATCCGCCCGGTTCTTCGGGGCCAGCACCTGCGCGAAGAGCGTCTCGTCAGACATGGCTAGCCTCCGGCGCCGGCGCGGCGCGATGGGCAGGGGGCCGCGCCGCGGGGAAGCCCGGCTTCAGCCGCTCGATTCGTGGCTGGTCGATGGCATCGGGAAACGGAGGAAAGCGCGCCCCGGCGGCGACGGCCTCGGCATAGGCGGGCAGCCAGCGCGCCTCGTCGAAGGAGACGGCGGCGATGCTGCGACCGGCCCTGACATACACGGCCAGGAACCGGTGCGAGGCCCGCGATCCCTGGACGAGCGCGAGTGCAACCGCCCCCGCGGTGTGGCCTGCGAGCTTGATGTTCAGGCCGAACTGTCTCGACCAGAAAGCTGGCAGATGCCGGTAGGGCTGCTGGGCGGAGGGGGCGGCCATCATGTTGGCTGCCGCGTGCCGGGCCTGGTCGACAGCGTTGCCCCAATGCTCCACCGTCATCGGACGATCATTGTAGAGCGGGTTCGGCCTGACCTGACCGGCTGGCTTTGGACCGAGCTGATTGAGAGGATCAGCGAGGACCGAAGGAGTCGGACATGCGGCGAGGTCAGAAGACGAACGCGG
>NZ_JACJIM010000004.1 GCF_014138435.1 Methylobacterium fujisawaense
CGCGCCGCCGCCCAGCGCAGCCCCGCCAGCGAGTGCACGTGGATCAGGACCGGCGCCAGCTCTGCGATGAAGCCGGCGAGTTCGTCCGCGTCCCGCGGCAGGTACAGGCTGTCGAGGTTGGGCAGGTACAGGAATTCGGGGCTGCGGTAGGCGACGTGGACCTCGAGGTTGCGGGTCCGGTCGATCTGCAGGAGCACGACGCTCAGGCCCTCGGCCCGGGCCTGGGCGACCATGTCGTCGATGTGCCGCTGGATGCCCCCGCCCCAGGAATGGGTCACGTACAGGAGCGCCCGGCCGGCGAAGTGCCGGGCCAGCCGCGCCCGGTCGAGCCGCGCCCGCCCGCGCCGGCCGGGATCGGCCTGGACGAACTGGCCGACCCGGGCCGGGTAGTCGGGGTGCTTGGCCAGCAGGGCCGCCTGGCCCTGGACGTACTCGCCGCCCTCGTCGAGCCCGAACGAGATCTGGCCGGCATGGTAGACGAACACGTCCTCGGCGAGCAGGTTGACGAAGCCCGCCTTGATGGCGCGCAGGCACCAGTCGTTCTCCTCGCCGTAGCCCTTGCCGAAGGCCTCGGCGTCGAGGGTGCCGACGGCGTCGAGCGCGGCGGCGGTCATGTACATGCAGAAGCCGACGCCGGTGGGCACGGGCACGGCGTGGCCGCGGTTGACCTGCGCGGCCATGCGGTCGAGATCGGCGCGGTCGATCTCCAGCGGCATGGTGTTGTTGGCGTTGAAGCGCGGGTAGGAGCAGATCGTGGCGTTGTTGGACAGCGGCGTGACGCTGCCCACGCGCAGCCCCGCCCCGGGTTCGGCCCTGGGGGCGGCCCCGGGTTCGGCCTCGGGTTCGACCTTGGGTTCTGCGTGGGCGACGAGCCGGTCGAGCCAGTCGCCGAAGACCTGCGCGTCGGAATTGAGCAGGACGACGGCGCGGCCCTGGCGCAGGCCGAGGGCGCGGTTGACCGAGCGGACGAAGCCGAGGTTGCGTTCGTTCTCGACGAGGTGGAACAGGCCGCGGCCGGCGAGCCGGGCGAGGTCTGCGGTGAGCTCCGGGTCGGGGGAGCGGTCGTTGACGGCGAGCAGGGTGAAGGGCGTGGCCTGGGGCTGGGACAGGCAGGCGTGGAGGGCGCGCAGGGTCTCGCCGCGGCCCTTGTAGACCGGGACGATCACGACGACCCGGGCCTGGTCGATGGGCAGGGCCCGGGGCAGGCGGTCCCATGCGTCGGGCGCGGGGGCCTCCATGGGCGGATAGGTGCCGAGATCCTCGGGGGCGGTCATCAGCCCGGCGGCCCGGCCCGTGCGCACGTAGTGCAGGAACGGCGACTCCCCCGCACCCAGGAGATGGCCGTAGGTCTCCCTGTAGAACGCGATGGAGAAGGTCGCGCTCGGATCGCGCCCCTCGTGCTGGCCGTAGGCGACGAAATGAGCGAGCGGTCCGCCGGGGGCGTCGGCGGCGTCGGGGTTGCGCTTGGCGTAGAAGGCGGCGTCGAAGAACGGCGCGATCAGGCGGGCCTCGTTGGCCAGCGCCGCCGCCCGCGAATCCGGCGTGCCGTAGCGGGGGTGGAAGGCACCGGCCGAGATGTCGGCGCCGTGCAGGAGGGCCGTGGCGAGGACGTGAACGAGGGGCGCCAGCCCGGTCTCGCGCACCCCGGGATGCGCGTCGCAATAGGCCTGTCCGTCGAAATCCGGCCTGGGGTTGCGGCCGTTCCGCCAGCCGGTGTCGCAATAGTCGCGCACGGCGTCGTCCGCCTCTGACAGCCCGTAGCGCGCCCGGTAGAAGCCGTGGTCGAAATGCCCCGCCACCAGCCGCGCCTGCAGGTCCAGGAGCCCGTCCCGGTCGCAGGCCGCCTGCCCGATCGCCCCCAGCCAGCCCGTATCGGCGATCGGCGCCCGCGCCGGGCGCAGGCCGCAGACGCCCAGCAGCGCGGCCAGCGTCGAGCGCCCGGGCCCCGGGTCGCGCAGCTCCCGCCAGCCCGCCTCGGCGAAGTGCAGGTACGGCTCCCGCCCGCCCACGTCCGGGTAGGTCGCCCGGTACCAGTCCGCATCCACCGCCGGCAGGTTCAGCCGGTGCGGCTCGGCGAACGGCGCGCCCCCGGACAGCCGGGTCTCGGCCACGTAGCGGAAGAACGGGTCGTCGCCGACCGCCCGGCTGCCCGCGCGGGCCTGCACGAAGCCGGCCGGGTCGAAGTCCGGCCGCGGGCTGACCCGCGCCCGCCAGCCCTCCGCCACGTAGTGGCGCAGCAGCGCGGCGTCCGAGGCCCCGGCCAGCGCCTCGGCCTGGGGGCCGGGCAGGCGCTGCCGGTAATGGGCGGCGTCGAAGTAGGGGGCGAGGGTCTCCATCCGCAGGGCCAGCGCCGCGTCCGGGTCGGGCCGGGCGGGTCCGCCGTTGCGGACGTAGTGCACCAGCGGGTTCTGGGTGGCGAAGGTGAGGCCGCGGGTGAGGCAGTAGGCCAGGGTGTCGAACTGCGGTGCCGGCTCGCGGCCCTCGCGCCAGCCGGAGGCCATGTAGTGGTCGACCGGATCGACGCCGGCGGCGGCGAGGTCGGGGTTGTTGGCCAGGTAGAAGGCCCCGTCCACGAGGCGGCGGGCGAGGCGCTCGGCCTGGGCCGTGTCGGGCTTGGGCAGGCGCGCGCCGGCTGCCCCGCCCGCGCCGCTGCCCTCGCCGCCACCCTCGCCGCCGGCCCGGGCGCGCCGGCGCGTGAGGGCGTGCAGGAACGGGTTGATGCCGGCCCGGGCGAGGTAGGGGCGGTCGGCGAGGTAGGCGGCGGAGTCGAAGTCGGGGCGCGGGTCGCGGCCCTCGCGCCAGCCGTGGACGAGGTAGTCGCGCACCGGATCGGCCGTGATCCCGTACCAGCTCGCGTAGAAGGCCGCGTCGACATGCGGGGCGAGGGCGCCGATCAGGCGCGCCTCGAGATCCGCACCGGTCGCCGCACCGGCCCAGCGGCGGTGCAGCGCCGCCGGCTTGGCCAGCGGATCGCGCAGCCGGCCGAGGCGGCGCCGCATCCGCGTCAGGGCCGAGGTCCGGCCGGTCCCGTCGGAGCCGCGGCGCATCTTAGGACTCTGCGGAGGGGCGTTCGCCGCGGGCCGTCACGAGGCGCGGCATCCATCGGCCGCCCGCCGGGCGGGCGCGGTCGAGGCGCGGGGCTCTGATCGGGTCATGGGCGGCAGCTGGCGGGCAGCGTCGGGGGCGCAAGGCGGCGCGGGAGCGGTCATCCTGTCGGACACCTGTCGCACTAACGGAACCGGCGGAATCCGTAAACCGTGGGTCGCCGGCACCGTCCGCCCAGGATGGCGGCGTCGCGGGTCGGAGGCAGGCGCCTTGCGGGCATCCGGTTTTCGATATATCTTATATTTAGACATATCGAAATCGAGTCGAAAATCATGCACCCACACCGCCCGGATGTCCTGCACGCCGATCCCTTCGATGCCTTCCGCGTCCGTGCCCATCGCGGCCCGATGGGGGCCGATCCCCGCGGGCGGCACAGTCCGCACGGCCACCACGGTCGCGGACCCGGGGAGCGCCGGATGTTCGGCCGGGGCGGCCGGGGCGACCTCGCGCGCTTCTTCGCCCACGGCGACCTGCGCCTCGTCATCCTGCACCTGATCGCCGAGAAGCCGCGTCACGGCTACGAGATCATCAAGGCGATCGAGGAGCGGGTCGGGGGCGCCTACAGCCCGAGCCCCGGGACGGTCTACCCGACGCTCACCCTGCTGGAGGAGCTCGGGCACGTCACGGTCACCCCCGGGGAGGGCACCAAGCGGCTGCACACGATCACGCCGGAGGGGCAGTCCGTCCTGGACGGCAACCGCCCGGTCCTCGACGCGATCCTCGCCCGGATGGCGGAGGCCGAGGCCGCCCGGGGCGACGGTCCGCCGCCCTCGGTGGTGCGCGCTCAGGAGGGTCTGAAGCTCGCCCTGCAGATGCGGCTCGCCCGTGGTCCGCTCAGCGCCGAGCAGGCCGCCGCCGTCACGGCCGCGCTGGAGGCGGCGACCGCCGCGGTGGAACAGGCGTGAGGGATCGCGATCGCCGCCGGGACGCGACCGGTGCCTGACCCGCGGCTCAGCCGCCTCGTGCTCGGGGTCACCCTGTTCCGGCCGGGTCCGGAACAGGTGGAGCGCCTGTGCGCCCTGGCCTCGGCCGGCTTCGCGGCGGTGATCGCCTTCGACAATGGCGGCCTCCCCGCCGGGGCGGCGGAGCGCCTCGCCCGGGCCGGCGTCACGCTGCTGTCGGAGGGGACAAATCTCGGCATCGCCGAGGCGCTCAACCGGATCGCCGCGGCCGCCCAGGCCGCGGGCGCCGGGGCCCTCCTCCTCCTCGACCAGGATGCCGAACCGCCCGGAGATCTCGCCGCCGCGCTGCTGACGGCCCAGGACCGGCTGCGGGCGGCCGGGATCCCGGCGGCGGTGGTGGGCCCGGCCCCGGCACCGGCGCCGGGCCACAAGGCGCCCGCCTACCCGCCCCGTCCCGGCGCGCCGGGGCATGGCGACCTCGCCCCGGTGCAGTTCCTGGCGACTTCGGGCTCGCTCGTCGACCTCGCCGCCTTCGCCCGGGTCGGGCCCTTCCGCGGCGACTTCTTCATCGACGGGGTCGAGCTCGAATGGTGCTTTCGCGCCTGGAGCCTCGGCTACGGCTGCTACCAGACCCGCGCCGTCGCGATCCCGCACCGCGTCGGCGGCGGGACGATCCGGGCCTTCGGGATCGCGATGCCGCGCCAGCCCCTGTTCCGCATGGGGACCTATCTGCGCAACGCGATCTACGCGTGGCGGCTGCCGCACGTGCCGCTGCGCTGGAAGCTCGCCCAGGCCGCCTACCTGCCGCTCCAGGCCGGGCTGTACTGGGCGGATTCGGGCTGGCGGCCCGCCGTGCTGCTCAGGCTCCTCGCGGCCGCCCGCGACGGCGCCCTCGGGCGCCTCGGGCCGCCCCGGGATCTGCCCAGAGATGAGCCGAGAGATCTGCCGTGACCGACCGCCCTGCCCTCGACGTGGTGATCGTCAACTGGAACGGCGGCGGGCTGCTGCGCGCCTGCCTCGCGAGCCTCGCGGCCGCGCAGGACGCCGCGGCCGTGCAGGTCACCGTGGTGGACAACGCCTCGACGGACGGCTCCATCGAGACCCTGCCCGCCCTGCCCCGCCCGCTCCGGCTGATCCGGAACGCCACGAATCTCGGCTTCGGCCGGGCCTGCGACCAGGGCGCCGCCGCCGGCGACGCCCCCGCGATCCTGTTCCTCAACCCGGACACGCAGGTCGCGCCCGACGCGCTCAGCGTGGCTCTGGCCGCGCTGATGGCCGACCCGCGGACCGGGATCGTCGGCGCGCGCCTCGTCGAACCCGACGGGCGGACCGCGCGCTCCTGCGCCCGGACCCCCTCGGCGCTGGGCCTCCTCGGCCGCGCCCTGGCGCTGGACCGCCTCGGCCTCCTGCGGCCGCACTTCCTCCTCGAATGGGACCATGCCGCGGACCGCGCCGTCGACCAGGTGATGGGCGCCTTCCTGATGATCCGCCGCGACCTGTTCCGGATGCTCGGCGGCTTCGACCCGCGCTTCTTCGTCTACTGGGAGGATGCCGACCTCTGCGCCCGAACCCGGGCGGCGGGCTTTTCCGTGCGGCACGTGGCCGGGGCGGTCGCCCGCCATCTCGGCCAGGGCACGACCCGGCAGGTGCGGGCGCGGCGGCTGTTCTACTTCCTGCGCAGCCAGATCCTCTATGCCGGCAAGCACCACGGCGTCGCCGCGGCCCTCGCCCTGACGGCGGCGAGCTTCGGCGCGCAGGTGCCCCTGCGGCTCGCCCTGGCCCTCGCCCGCCGCTCCCCCGGGGAGGCCGCGGAGGTCCTGCGGGCGGCGGGCCTCCTGGCCGCGGCGCTGCCGGGGCTCGTGCCGGACCTCCTGGGGTCCGCGCGCGCGCGGGCCGCCGGCTGAGCGGGATGGCGATGCCGCACGCGACCCGAAGCGCCCTCCGCGCATCCCCGGTCACATCCGCCGTCATATCCGCCTGCCGCCTCATCGGCCGGGCCGGGGCCGCGGCGCCGCACCGGATGCGGCCGTGAACCTGACCTTCGCCGGGGACGGCCGGTTCTGGGCCTGCGCCTTCCTGGGCCTCGGCCTGCCGGTCTGCCTCGCGCTGGCGTGGGTCGGTCAGCCCGGCGAGACCCCGTCCGCCCTCGATGCCTTCGTCCGGCTCGCCCGCATCGCCGCGTTCCTGAGCCTGGGTGTCGCCGCCCTGGCCGTGGCGACCCGGGGACGGGCCGCGCTGTTCGCGCTGCTGTGCTGGCCGGCCTCCCTCGCGGCCGCCTCCGGTCCGGACGGGCTCGTCCTCGCGCTGGCGGCCCTCGCCGCCGCGCTGCTCAGCCCCCGGCCGATGACGGGCCGGTACAGGCCGGCGCGCCTCGCCGGAGCGACGCTGGCGATCGCCCTGGTGGTGCTGGCGCGGCCGGCCTGCGCCCCCCTCGCCGGGATGCTGCTGGTGCCGTTCCCGCCGCCGGGACGGCTTGCCCGCACCTGCCGGGAGCGGCTGCCCCTCGCCGCACTCGCCCTCTTGCCGGCCCTTCTGCCGGCCCTCTCGGCTGCGAGCCTCGGGACGCCGCACCCCGCCGGAGCCGGGCACGGGCCCATGGCCCTGCCCGTCCCGCTGCCCGGTTTCCTCTCCGGGCTCTGGGCCGTCGCGCTGCTGGTGCCGCTGGTCGCGCTGCGGCGCGGCCCCCTGCCCCCGCGGGCGGAGCGGCTGTGGCTCTCGGGGGGCGCGCTGCTCGGCCTCTGGCTGATGGTGGGGGCGCAGGCCCTCGCCCCGGCAGGCGGCCCCGGCGGGCTGCAGATCCGAGACCTCCTGCCGCTGGCGCCGATGCCAATTCTGGCCTTCGCCCGGGGGCGGATCGGCACCGCGGCGGCCCTGCGCTGGCCGGCCCTGCTCCCGGTGCTGGCCGCCGCTCTCGACGCGGTGGCGCTGCCGATGATCGCGCTGCGGCCGTAGGAGAAACGCTCAGTCCCGGTCGAGGAAGTCCAAGAGTGCCCGGTTGAACGCCTCGGGCCGGGTGACGCTGTGGGCGTGGCCGCCGTCGGGGGCGAGGGCGAGCCGGGCCTTGGGCAGCGCCGCCGCCAGCCGCTCGGACCGCGTGTAGGGCACCAGCACGTCGTCCCGGGCCGCCATCACCAGGGTCTCGTGGCCGATCGATCCGAGACGCTCCGCCACCGTGAAGCGCTCCAGGGCGGCGATGCGCGCCAGCACGGTCTCGGCGCCGGGGAAATGCGCCAGCGCCTGCGCCTCGTCGTGGGCGACGCGCTCGGCCTGCGCGGAGAGCCAGGGCGCCGGGTACAGGAAGATCGCCTGGGCCCGCACGAAGGCCTCCGGGCCGCCCCCCGCCAGGATCGCCCGGCGGGCCGCGAAGCAGCGGCGCGTGGCCGGGTCCAGGGCGTCCCAGCCGTTGATCACCACGATCCGCCCGACCCGGTCGGGCGCGTCCAGCGCCATCTGGAGGGCGATCAGGCCGCCCAGGGCGTGGCCGACCACGTCCGCCCGATCGATCCCGGCTTCGTCCAGCACCGCGCACGCGTCCCGCGCCATGGCGGGGATGTCGTGGTCCGGCCCGAGGGGGCCGGGCGAGCGCCCGGTGCCGCGATGATCGTAGGTGACGACCCGGAACCGCGCGGTCAGGGCCGCCATCTGCGGCGCGAAATAGCCGGCCCCGCCGCCGAGCCCCGGCGAGAGCAGCACCGGCCGCCCGTCCGCCGGGCCCGCCACCGCGTGATGGAGGGAGGCCGCCCCCGCCGCGCGCCTGGCCATCAGCGGCCGATATGGGCGACGGAGGCGATCTCCACGCGGGCCTCGGGCTTCACGAGGCCGCACTGAATGCAGTAGCGCGCCGGTTTCTCGCCCGGAAAATACTCCGCGTAGACGGCGTTGATCGCCGCATAGTCGGCCCAGTCCGCCAGGAAGACGTGGTTGAAGGTGACGTCGGCCATCGTGCCGCCCGCGGCCTCCACCACACCCTTGATGGTCTCCAGCACGTGGCGGGTCTGGGCCGCCGCATCGCCGACATGGACCACCTGGGCATCCGCATCCAGCGGCAGCGTGCCCGAGACGTACAGGACCCCGTCGGCCAGCGTGCCCGGCACGTAGGGGGCCAGCGGCTTGCCGGTTCCCGGCGGTATCACGACCTGCTTGGGCATTCCCCTGCGCCTCCCGCACGCGACCTGTCGGCCGGCCCTTGCAGGCTGCGCGGGAGGCCGCAGCGCGGCGGCGTTCGGGCACCCTGCCGGTCACCGGCCGGGTGCGCGATGCACTTATCCGGCCAGATCGACGCCCGCAGCGTCAACCGCAGCGGGTGAAGGCGCCCCGAGGGCCCCCTCGAAGGCGGGGACGTCCGAGACCCAGCCGAAGAAGGTCTCGATATTGGCGAGCGCCGCGTGGTGCAGGCTCTCCGGCCCGGCCTGGTGCGTGGCGTCGGCCAGCACGATCCCGAAATACTCCCGGTGGAACCCGTCCCGCAGGGTCGACTCGACGCAGACGTTGGTAGCGATGCCGGTGAAGACCAGCGTGGTCACGCCCCGGGCCCGCAGGGTGCTGTCGAGGGGCGTGTTGTAGAAACCGCTGTAGCGCGGCTTGCCCATCACGATATCGCCGGGCTCCGGCCTCAGGGCGTCCACCAGCGCGTAGTCCCAGGATCCCTTGGCGAGAAGCTGCGTGTTCGCTTCAGGATTCCGGCGCATCGTCTTGAGGGCGTTGGATTTGTGCCAGTTCGGCGAGCCCGGGCCTCCGGCCTCGACATAGGCCGGGTCCCAGCCGTTCTGGAACCACAGGACCGGGATGCCGGCGGCCCGGGCCGCCGCCACCGCCCGGGCGATCCGGGCGATCACCGGGCCCGTGCCAGACACGTCGAAGCCGGCCCGGTCGAGATAGCCGCCCGGGCTGGCATAGGCGTTCTGGACGTCCACGACGATCAGGACCGTGGTCGCGGGATCGAAGGCGATCGGCTCCGGGCGGGCCGGCAGGATGACGCCGCCGTGGCGGCCGTTCGGGTCGCGATATCCGGCGGGGGCGTCCATCAGGCCACCTCGGGCAGCGGCGCCGCCGTCACGTGCCGGCGCGACCGCATCAGCGGCTGGATCCGCGTCCCGAACGCGTCGAGGCCCTTGAGGAAGTCGTCGAAGACCAGCAGCACGCCCTCCACCCCGTCGATGGTCATGACGGCGTCGAGCATCGCGGCCACGCCGGCGTAGCTGCCCACCAGGGTGCCCATGTTGAGGTTCACCGCCGAGGCCGGGTCGGCGAGCTGGCGCACGTTGGTGTCGCCGCCGGACTTGGTGTCGGCCGCGCCCTGGAGGCCGAGCCACGCGATCGCCTCGGAATCCGCACCCGCCTTGTAGTGCGCCCAGGTGGCCATCGCCGCCTCGTCGGTCTCGTCGGCGATGATCATGAACAGGGCGAAGGCCGTCACCCGCCGCCCGGTCCGCGCGCTGGCTTCCGCCAGCTTCTCCACCACGGGGGCGAAGGCGGTCGGCGTGTTGAGCCCCTTCCCCAAGCAGAAATTGTAGTCCGCGTACTGGGCCGTGAAGGCCAGGCCGGCGCCGCTCTGGCCGGCGCAGATGATCTTCATGGGGGCCTGCGGACGGGGGCTCAGCCGGCAATCGTTCATCTGGAAGAACGCGCCCTTGCGGTCGCTGACACCCGTCTCCCACAGATCGCGCAGAATCTGAGCATACTCCGCTAAATATTCGTAACGCTTGGCAAAATACTCATCCCCGGGCCAGAGGCCCATCTGGTCGTATTCCGGCTTCTGCCAGCCGGTGATGAGGTTCAGGCCGAAGCGCCCGTCCGAGATCGAATCGATGGTCGCGGCCATGCGGGCGACGAGGGCGGGCGGCAGGCACAGGGTCGCCGCGGTGGCGAACAGCCGGATCCGGGTGGTGACGGCGGCGAGCCCCGCCATCAGGGTGAAGGATTCGAGGTTGTGGTCCCAGAACTCGGTCCTGCCGCCGAAGCCGCGCAGCTTGATCATCGACAGGGCGAAGTCGAGGCCGTAGCCCTCCGCCTTCAGGGTGACCGCCTTGTTGAGCGCGAAGCTCGGGCGGTACTGCGGGGCGTTCTCCGAGAGCAGCCAGCCGTTGTTGCCGATCGGAATGAACACCCCGACGCTCATGGCCGGCCCGGCTCCGGGCGCCGGCCCCGCTCCGGGCACCGGCCCGGCTCCGGGCACCGGCCCGGCTCCACGGTCCGGAGCGGCCGCGTCCGGGATCGCGTCCGGGATCGCGTCCGGGATCGCGTCCAAGGGCGGCCCGGTTCGGGGGCCGGCGCGATCGTCCGCATGGCTCTGCATCATCGTCCCACGCTCCGTCCGGTCGGTTCCGCCGGAACCGAGTCGACGCGCGGAGGCTCGCAAAACCGCGGCGGAGGGTCAAACCCGCGGCGCCCGTGCGGCGCGAAAATGCCTATCTTTCCAGCGGCTTGCACAACTGAGGCGCGATGTCTGCTCAACCCGTGCGCGCGTCCCGTCCGGCCGCGCCGACCCGCCGAGACAAGCTTTCGTGCGGCAAGATTACCGGCGATGTCGGGCATCGATTGCCGTCGACGGAGCGGAGACCATCTTCACACGACAATGATAAATCTCGATCCGACCCTGCCGGAGTGACATCGATGCGCGTGTGGCCCGTCCTGCTCCTCGTCCTCGGCCTCGCGGGACCGGCGGTGGCCGACGAGGCGGCGCGCGCGGCGGCCCGGGCGGTGATCGCCAAGCAGGAGCAGGCGCTGGGCCGCGACGACGCGCAGACCGCCTACGAGCAGGCCGCGCCGGGGATCCGGGACCTGTTCCCGAATGCCGACCTGTTCATCGGCATGGTCCGGAACCAGTATCGTCCGGTCTACCGCCACCGCAGCTTCGTGTTCGGCGAGGCGCGGGACACGGACGAGGCGGGCGTGGTCCAGTCGGTGGCGATCCAGGACGAGTACGGCATCGACTGGACGGCCGAGTACAGCCTCGCCCGGGACGCGGACGGGCAGTGGCGCATCACCGGCTGCCGCCTGGTCAAGGCACCCGGCGCGCGCGCCTGAGGGGTGCCCGCCACCGTCGCGGCGGGCACGGGCCTGTCGGCCTCAGGGCCGGAACGCCGCGAGCCTGTCGAGCATCTGCAGGGCGACGTCGGCGCAGGCCTTCGTCGAATCGTCGTCGGCGCATTTCACGTCGAGGCGCGCGTCGCCGCGCTCCAGCACGATATGGGCGGCCCGCGACGGGGGTGGCGGCGGCGGAGGTGGCGGCGGGGGCCCGTCGGGCCCGGGGCCGCGCCTCGGGTCGCCGGGCGGCGGCGGCGGGGGTGGCGCGCCGGCCTCGGGGCCGGGCCGCGGGCCGCCGGGCGGCGGCGGTGGGGCCTGCGCGAAGGCGGCGGTGCCGCACAGCAGCGCCGCGGCACCCGCAAGGGCGATGAGTCGGGTCATGTCGGCTCTCTCCGAGGCTCGATCCGCCCCGCCGGCTGGGGCGCCGCGGGGTGCGCCGGCTCTAGGGCGTGCCCAGGAAACCGGCCCTGAACCGGCCCGTTCAGCCCCGGTTAAAGGCCGGCCCCCCCGGGCGGACCGGCCGCGTCGTCCGGAGCTTTCGACAGGCCCGCCCGCATCGTGTAGAGGGAGCGCCTTCCCTCGGAGGACCCTGTGCTCCACGTCTCGACTCGCGGCGCGGCCGCGCCGCTCTCCTTCTCGGACGCGCTCCTGGCGGGCTTGGCCCGCGACGGCGGGCTCTACGTGCCGCAGACCTGGCCGCAGATCGGCCGTCCGGAGATCGCCGCCCTGGCGGGCCGCCCCTACGCGGAGGCCGCCAAGTGCGTGCTGCGCCCGCTGATCGACGGCGACATCGCCGGTCCGGACCTCGACCGGATGATCGACGCGGCCTACGCGACGTTCCGCCACCCGGCGGTCTGCCCGCTGACCCAGCTCGACGACAACCTGTTCCTGCTGGAGCTCTTCCACGGGCCGACGCTCGCCTTCAAGGACGTGGCGATGCAGCTGCTCGGGCGGCTCATGGACCACGTGCTGACCCAGCGCGGCGCCCGTGCCACCATCGTGGGCGCGACCTCGGGCGATACCGGCTCGGCCGCCGTGGAGGCCTTCGGCGGCCTCGACCGGGTCGACGTGTTCATCCTCTACCCGCACGGGCGGGTCTCGGAGGTCCAGCGGCGGCAGATGACCTCGGTGCCGGCGCAGAACGTCCACGCGCTGGCCGTCGACGGCACGTTCGACGATTGCCAGAACCTCGTCAAAGCCCTGTTCCAGCACGCCGATTTCGCCGACGCGGTGCGGCTGTCTGGCGTCAACTCGATCAATTGGGCCCGGGTCGCCGCGCAGGCGGTCTACTACTTCACCAGCGCGGTGGCGCTGGGCTCGCCGCACCGCCCGGTCTCCTTCGCGGTGCCCACCGGCAATTTCGGCGACGTGCTCGCCGGCTGGGTCGCCAAGCAGATGGGCCTGCCGGTCGGGCGGCTGATGATCGGCACCAACGCCAACGACATCCTGGTGCGCACCCTGGAGCACGGCGCCTACGAGCTGCGCGGGGTCGTTCCCACCACCTCGCCCTCCATGGACATCCAGATCTCGTCGAACTTCGAGCGCCTGCTGTTCGAGGCGCTGGGGCGCGATTCCTCCTCCCTGTCGCGGCTGATGGCGGGGCTGAAGCAGTCCGGCGGGTTCTCGCTGAGCCCCGAGGTTCTCGCCACGGTCCGCTCGGACTTCGACGCCGTCGCGGTGCCGGAGCCTGACGTGATGGAAGAAATCGCCCTGACCCAGGCCGCCACCGGAGTGGTGCTCGACCCCCACAGCGCCATCGGCGTGCGGGCCGGGCGGCGGCTCCTGGAGCAGGATCCGGCGACCCCCGTGGTGGCGCTCGCCACCGCGCATCCCGCCAAATTCCCGGACGCGGTCGCCAAGGCCACGGGCGGCCTGCGCCCCGCCCTGCCCCCGCACCTCGCCGACCTGATGGACCGGCCCGAGCGCCTGACCCGGGTGGCCAACGACCAGGCCGCTCTGGAGACGCTCATCCGCGAGCGCGCCCGCATCACGAGGGGGGCGTGAGCGTTGCCCGGGGCGCGCGCCGCGCGCCCTCTCCCGTGCGGGAGAGGGGCGGGGTGAGGGGCGTGCCCGTTCCGGAGGTTTCTCCGCCCTCACCCGGCTCTCTGCGAGCGCAGACCGCTCCCGCACGGGAGAGGCGACCCGCGCCCGATCCGGCCCCCTTCGCGACGAGCCGTCGATGAACCAGCACTTCTCCACGCACGCCGCCTCGCCGTCCCTGCGCACCACGCGGCTCGACAACGGCGTCACGGTGGTCACCGAGCCGATGCCCGGGGTCGCCACCGCCAGCCTCGGCGTCTGGGTCGGGGCCGGCTCGCGCAACGAGCGCGCCGACGAGGCCGGCCTGTCCCACCTCATCGAGCACATGGCGTTCAAGGGGACGCGGACGCGCTCGGCGCAGAAGATCGCCGAGGAGATCGAGAATGTCGGCGGCGAGATCAACGCCGCCACCTCCACGGAGGGGACGAGCTACACCGCCCGGGTCCTGGGCGAGGATGCCGGCCTCGCCCTGGACGTGATCGGCGACATCCTCACCGATTCGGTGTTCGACGCGGGCGAGCTCGCCCGGGAGAAGGGCGTGATCCTGCAGGAATACGCCGCCGTCGAGGACACCCCCGACGACGTGGTCTACGACGCGTTCACGGAGGCCGCCTTCCCGGACCAGCCGGTCGGCCGGCCGATCCTCGGGCGGCCCGAGACGATCCGGAGCTTCGACGAGGCCGGCATCCGCGCCTATCTCGACCGGGAATACACGCCGGACCGCATCGTCGTCGCCGGCGCCGGGGCCGTGACCCACGAGGCGATCGTGGCGGCGGCCGAGCGCCATTTCGGGGGGCGGCCCGCCAAATCCGCCCCCGCCTCCGTGCCGGGCGTCTACGGCGGCGGCGAGCGGCGGATGCCGCGCAAGCTCGAGCAGGCCAACGTGGTGATCGGCCTGCCGGGCCTCTCCTTCCGGGACGACCGCTACTACGCGCTGCACATGTTCGCGCAGGTGCTGGGCGGCGGCCTGACCTCGCGGCTCTGGCAGGAGGTGCGCGAGACCCGCGGCCTCGCCTACGAGATCCAGGCCTTCCACTGGCCCTTCTCGGATTGCGGCCTGTTCGGGATCGGCGCCGGCACCGCCGGGGCGGACCTGCCCGAACTCGTCGACGTGACGCTGGCGGCCACCGCCCGGGCGGCCCGCGACCTCGACGCCGTCGAGATCGCCCGCGCCAAGGCGCAGCTCAAGGTCTCGCTGCTCTCGGCGCTGGAGACGCCGGGCGGGCGCATCGAGCGCAACGCCCGCCAGATCCTGGCCTGGGGCCGGGTGATCCCCGCCGGAGAGGTGATCGACAAGGTCGACGCCGTCACGGTGGCGGATGTCCGGGCCGCGGCGGCCGCGATGCTGCAGGGCACGCCGACGCTGGCGGCGATCGGCCCGATCCGCAAGCTGCCCGCCCTCGACAAGATCGCAGGTGCGCTCCGAGCGGCCTGAGAGGCGGTCGGATCTCCGCGAACAGGGATCCGGCTCCCCCGCATCCCGAGGCGCCCGCCGACGCGGGCACCGCAGGCTGCGGGGGCGTGTGGAATGGACCGGTTCCGAGATGCTCAGAATCCTGCCGCGGAGCCGCCCCCCGCCCCGCCCAACTTGATTTGGCCGCAAAGGGGCGCGATCCGCGGGCGGTGGACCGGCCCCGGGGCGACCTTGCCCCAGGTGAGGCCCACCCCTATCGATCAAGGCCGCCCGGGCGGCTGACGCCGAACCTCGCACGGCCGGAAGTCAAGACACCCTTGCGCATCCTCGCCCTCCTCCTGTCCCTGGTCGGCGGTCTCGTCGGTGCCCTCGCGCTGGGGGGGCCGGCCCGGGCCGTGGAAGCGGTCCGCGTCACCCTCGACGCGCCGGTGATCGACCTGACCACCGCGATCGAGCGCTACCGCTCCGACGGCGACCTGATCCAGATCTCCACGGCGCCCGGCAAGGACGGCATCGTCCGCCGCATCGTCGTGAAGGCCCGCGACGCCGGCGCCCGGCCCGACTGGATCGTGTTCGCGCTCACCAACGACACCGACGAGCAGATCGACCGCATCCTCGTCGCCCCGCATTTCCGGCTGGTGGATTCCGGGGTGATCTGGCCCGATCTCGGCGGCTCGCGGATCGCCGCCATCACGGCGAGCCAGGGCATCCGCCCGGAGCGCGACGAGAACCCGGAAGCCGACCAGTTCACCATCACGCTGGATCCCGGCGCCACCGTCACCTACGTGGCCGAACTGCGCGGCTCCAACGTCCCCCAGCTCCGCCTCTGGGACCAGGACGCCTACCGCCGGAAGGCCGCAGGCCTGACCCTCTACAAGGGCATCATCATCGGGATCAGCGGCCTGCTGGCCCTGTTCCTGACCATCGTGTTCGTGGTCAAGGGCGCGATCATCTTCCCGGCCGCCGCCGCGCTCGCGTGGTCGGTGCTCGCCTATGCCTGCATCGATTTCGGCTTCCTGCAGCGGGTCTTCCCGGTCACCGAACTGGCCGAGCGGGTCTACCGGGCCTCCGCGGAGGCGGTGCTCGGGGCGACGCTGCTGGTCTTCCTGTTCGCCTATCTCAACCTCGCCCGCTGGCACGTGCGCTACAGCCATGTGGCGTTCTTCTGGCTCGCCTTCCTGGCCGGCCTGGTGGGGCTCGCGGTGTTCGACCCGCCGGTGGCGGCGGGCGTGGCCCGGATCTCCATCGCGGCGGTGGCCGGCATCGGCCTGCTGCTGATCGTCTACCTCGCCGCCCATAACGGCTACGACCGCGCCATCCTGCTGGTGCCGACCTGGCTGCTCCTCGTCGTCTGGGTGACGGCGGCGGGCTTCGCGGTCACCGGCCAGATCGGCAGCGACCTCGTGCAGCCGGCGCTGATCGGCGGCCTCGTGCTGATCGTGATGCTGATCGGCTTCACGGTGCTCCAGCACGCCTTCGCAGGGGGCGGGCTCAGCCACGCCCTCGTGTCCGACACGGAGCGGCGCGCGCTGGCGCTGACCGGCGCCGGCGACGTGGTGTTCGACTGGGACGTGCCCGCCGACCGGGTCTTCGTCGGCCCCGAGATCGAGGGCCAGCTCGGCCTCGCCCGGGGGACGCTGGAGGGACCGGCCACCAACTGGCTCGGCGCGCTCCACCCCTTCGACGTGGAGCGCTACTCGGCGGCCCTCGACACGGTGATCGAGGAGCGGCGTGGCCGCATCGTCCACGATTTCCGCCTGCGCTCGGAGGCCGGCGCGTTCTTCTGGTACCGGCTGAAGGCGCGGCCCGTGATCGGCGCCGACGGCGAGGTGATTCGGGTGGTCGGCACCATCGCGGACGTCACCGAGGTGAAGACCGCCGAGGAGCGCCTGCTCCACGACGCCGTGCACGACAGCCTCACCGGCCTGCCGAACCGCGAATTGTTCGGCGACCGGCTCGATGCGGCGCTCGCCTTCGCCGGCCAGGACCAGCGCCTCAAGCCCACCGTGATCGTGCTCGACGTCGACCGGTTCAAGGGCATCAACGACGCCATCGGCCTGTCGGCCGGCGATTCGATCCTGCTGACCCTGTCGCGCCGGCTCGGCCGGCTGCTGCGGCCGCAGGACACCCTGGCCCGGGTCGCGGGCGACGAGTTCGCGGTGATCCTCCTGTCGGAGCGCGACCCCGACCGGATCCTGGCCTTCGCCGAGATGATCCGCCGGGCGATCGCCACGCCGATCACCTACGCGGACCGGGAGATCTTTCTGACCGTCTCGATCGGGCTCGCCCTCTACGAGGCCGGCGCCAACCTGAAGCGCGACGAGGTGTTCAAGAGCGCCGAGATCGCCATGATCCAGGCCAAGCGCAACGGCGGCGACCGCATCGAGGTGTTCCGCGCCCATATGCGCACCGACCGCTCCGACCGGCTGATGCTGGAGAGCGACCTGCGCAAGGCGATCGAGCGCAACGAATTGCGGGTGCTGTTCCTGCCGGTGGTCCGCCTCGAGGACCGCACGGTGGCGGGGTTCGAGACCGTCCTGCGCTGGGACCATCCGAAGCTCGGCCGCATCCCGGCCTCGACCTTCATGCCGCTCGCCGAGGAGAGCGGCTTCGTGGTCAATCTCGGCATCTTCGCCCTGGAGCGCACCGCGCTGGAACTCGCCGCCTGGCAGCGCTCCCTGGAGGTCGAGCCGCCGATCTTCGCGGCTTGCAACCTGTCCTCGCGCCAGCTCCTGCGCCACGACCTCCTGCACGACGTGAAGACCGTGCTGGCCCGCTCCGGGGCGCTGCCCGGCTCGCTCAAGCTGGAATTCAGCGAGAGCCTCGTGATGGAGAATCCGGAATACGCCGCCCAGATGCTGGCCCGGATCCACGACCTCGGCGCCGGCCTGTGCCTGTCGGATTTCGGCACCGGCTACTCTGCGCTCTCCTATCTCCAGCGCTTCCCCTTCGACACGATCAAGGTCGACGCGACCTTCGTGCGCCAGATCGGCACCGGGCAGACCGCGATCCTGCGCTCCATCGTCCGCATGGCGAGCGAACTGAACCTCGCCATCGTGGCGGAGGGCTGCGAATCGGAAGCCGACGCCCAGGCGCTGGCCGGGCTCGGCTGCGAATACGCGCTGGGCCCCGCCTTCGGCGAGCCGATGACCATGCTGCAGGCCCGCCAGATCGTCGGCGCGGCGCCTGAGGCGGCCTGAGATCCCTCCTGCGGGGCCGACAGCTGTGCTGCCGGCCACCGACACCATCGCGGCCGGGGATGCGATGACTCCGGACCATGTCAGGCTCGTGCGGGACGGCTTTGCGAAGGTGCGGCCCATCGCCGGGACGGCCGACCTGTCCTGAGGCCGCCTGTTCGAGGTCGCCCCGCAGGTGCATCCCTGCTTCCCCGCGCACAGGACCGAGCAGATGCCGACGGCCATGCTCGGGCCGGCGGTGGCCAGCCCGAACCATCCGGAGACCGGGGCGCCGGCGCTCCAGGCTTCGGACGCAAGGCCCGTGGCCGACACGCAGGACGCCCCCTGCGCGCCGGTGGGCGCGCCCCTGCCGTGGCCCCTGGAACAGGGCCTCGGCGCGGACTTCACCCCGGAGGTCCGGGAGGCCCGGACGGAGACCCACGCGCTGGCCGCCCGCGCGATACTGCAGGCGGACGCGGCCTGAAGGCCGAAACGGCGAAAGCCGTCGATCGGCTTAAGCCACCCTTAACCATGTTCGACCAAGCTCCTGTGGATGGACGGGCCCTTCAGCGCCCGGGAAGGGGATGGTCGGATGGCCGAGGCGGCACGGCGTTACCAGCAGGCAGGGGGCTCCGACCTCGTGCGCCGCCTGATGGCCCGGCCGGTCCGGCTGGAGCAGCAGGCCCGGACCCGGATGCCGCTCCGCGATCCCCGCCATGCCGATCCATCCCCCGAGGCCTTCGACGATCCGTCGGATGCGCTGGACGAGGCCGACGAGATCGCCCGCCTCGAGACCGAGCTGCAGGTGATGAAGGCGGTGCTCCGGGCCCAGCGGCAGGAGGTCGAGTCGCTGCGGGCGCAGCGCCAGCTCCTCACCGACTCGGCCCCGACCGACGATGTCCGCGCGACCCGCGAGCGCTGGGCGGCCCTGGTCGACTCGCTCCTGATCCGCGCCCGCTGATCCGTCACAAGCGCATGCGGGGGAGAGCCATGGGGGCGCGCTGCTCGCTCGTCGTCAACGGTCGGTCGGTGCGTGTCTCGACCGGCGATACGCCGCTGGAGGCCGCGCTGGCCGAGGGCATGATCGCTCCGCTCCAGGCGCAGCCCGGCAACCTGCTCGCCGGCCAGGGCCTCGCTCAGGGCAGCGCCGCACCGTCCGGTCGCCGTCATCCGGCCCGCCGGGCCAGGGCCGAGGCCCTGCGCCCGGCCCTCCCCGGCGCCCCGATCCAGGGCCAGGAGGCGGCGGCGCCGCCGCCCGTGGCCGTCCGCAAGGGCACGGTCACGGAAATCCGCCGGCTCAGCCCCGGAATCCTCGAGGTCGTCGCGACCCTGACCCGGCGCCCCACCGGCGAGCCGGGCCACCAGGCGCTGGTGACCTTCGCGGGGCTGCCCACCCTGACGCTGTCCCCGACCCTGCGGGTCGACGGCACGACCGAGATCAACGACGTGGTGTTCCACGTCGCCCGCGACCCCGAGGGCGATCCCCTCGACGCGCTCCGCCTCGACCAGCCGGTGCGCCTCAAGGGGCCGGTCGGCCGGGGGCAGTACCGCCCCGGGGGCGGGCGCCTCGTGCTGGTGGCGGCCGGCGCCGGCTTCGGCGCGATCTGGGCGATCGCCCGGGCGGCCCGCTACGTCGAGCCCGCCCGCGAGATGGCCCTGGCCGTCGGCGCCCGCGACGCCCTGGACCTCTACATGCGCGAGAGCCTGGACTGGCTGCGCCGCACCGGCGTCGGCCGGATCGTGCTCTGCGCCGATCGCGGCCGCCAGCGGCCGCCGGACGTGCGCTCCGGCCCGCTCAGCGCCCACCTGCCGAGCCTGCGCGCCACCGACGTGGTCCACGTGGCGGGCGACGTCTCGACGGTCGGCGCCGTGCAGGTGCTCGCCGCCGCGGTGGGCGCCCGCTGCTACCCGATCGTGATCGACTGACCGCCGTCGCCTCGACGCGGCGGCGTCCGGCTGCTACCGGCGCCGGGCCGGCCGCACGGGGCCGATCCTGAGCCCGATCCGAGCCCCGATGGTCCGCGTCCTCTGCCTCGGCTACAGCGTCACGGAGCTGCCGGGCTATGTCGAGCGGGCCAACGCCCTGGCCGAGGCCGAGGGGCGTCCGGTCACCTTCCTCCGCAGCGGCTGGGGCGGCCATTCCCTGCCCTCCATCGCCGCCCTGATCGACGAGATCCTGGACGCGCTCCCCTGCGACGGCGTCCTCCTCGAGCTGTTCACCGGCAACGTCCGCTACTTCGACGGCGCGACGATGCGGGCCTATCTCGACGACATCCTCGCGGCGACCGCCCGGCGGGACCTGCCCGTCGCCTTCCTCAACCTCCACCAGGGCGGCGTCGACTACGCGGCCGAGCCCGTCGCCGGCCTGCTGGCGGAGTACCGCGCCCTCTACGGGATCCCCTATCTCGACATCGCCGCCCCGGTGGCGGCCGCGGGCGCGGGCGACATCACCTACCTCCTGACGGATGCGACCCACGTCACGCCGGTGGGCGCCGACCTCTACGGCACCCTGGTCTACAGCTTCCTGCGCGCGCCGCCCCCGGGCCGCGCCTATATCGACCGGTTCCGGGACCTGCCGGGCCGGTTCGAGGCCGTGCCGCTGCGCGCCCTCCCCGGCCTGACCTGCGGGTTCGCCCTGCGCCGCAACGGCATCCCGCTGGACTTCCTGGAGATTCCCGAGGGCACCCGCGTCACCGTCCCCCTCGGGCGGCCCCGCGACGTGATCGGTCTCCTCGTGACCTACGGCCCCCAGGCGGGCACGCTGACGGTCCAGGACCCGGCGAAGGGACGGGGGCACGATCTCGTCGCCTACGACGAGTTCTCCTACTACACGCGCTCGATGTTCCGCAGCGTCACCCTGCCGGCGGCGCGCGCGCTGACGATCGCGCAATCGGCGGAGCGGCCGGACATCGCCCTGCGCAAGGGGGCGCCGGATCCGGGCCCGCGGATCGGGCGCGTGTCGCATGTCGTCTGCCGGCGCAGGCTGAGCCTCGCCCAGCGCGCCGCGCGCCTGCTGCACCGGCTGCGGCGCGGCCTGCGCCGCCTCGGACCGCGGGTCGGCCTCGTCCGCGGGGCCTGAGATTCCGGCCCGGGCCGGGCGCGAAGGGGACGCCGGGCCTCACGGCGCCCGCCCGCGCCCGCCGGCGAGACCGCTCCATCCCCGACCCGGATCGGCCAGGCGCTCCCGGACGCACGCCCACACCGCTCGATTGTTTCAATGGCGCTGATGTATTTTTTCGATATTATCAGTATTTGCATATGAATAAATATTCGTTTCATTCTTCGATTGATCTGTCGTCGCCAGACGATCATGGCGGCGCGTGGATCTCTGCCGCGGTCTTATGCTAAGGGATATTTTGAAATCATGAGGGGATCGGACGATATGCGGTTTCTACGGAATGCAAGCCTGCATGTAAAAATGTCCGTGCCCATCGTGTTCATGGTGATCGTCACTGCGGGGGTCGTATTTTATTCGATTTCGGGTCTCAAATATATGGAGGAAAGAAACATATATCTGGTCGATTATTATTTCGCTAGGCTCGAGATATTCGCGAAAGTTCGCGAAAAATTCGTCGATGCCGCGCTCATGAATCGCAATTTGATCATCGGCCGCCCTGAAGGGGACCTCCCGCTCTTTCGCAGGCGCTACGACGAGGACGTCAAGGCCGTGGCCGACGGCATCGAGACGCTGGCCGAGGGCTCGCGGCGCGAGGAGATCGCGGCGATGCAGCGCCAGATCGGGGCGATCGCCCGGGACTATTTCGACCTGCTCGACCGCTCCAACTACCTCGCCCTCCGGAACGACCGGTCTGCGGCGATCCAGGTCGGCGTCGTCGCGAGCCGTGAGGTCCGGGCGCAGTTCGACAGGGCGGCCCAGGATTACGAGGCGCAGGCGACGGCCCGCCTCCGCGAGGCGAGGCGCGCGTCCCGGCAGGAGGCCGAGCAGGCGCGGACGGTCCTGATCGGCTCCGCCCTGGCGGGCCTGCTCGCCGCCATGAGCCTCTCCGCGGTGATCGTCGTCTTCGGCGCGACGCGGCCGCTGCAGCGCCTCGTCGCCGTCCTGCGGCGCATGGCGCAGGGTGACGTCGAGGCCGCGATCGTCGAGGCGCAGCGCGGCGACGAGATCGGGATGGTCGGGCGGGCGGTCGAGGCGATCAGGACCATGGTCGCCCGCAACGCCGCCGCGGAGGCCGAGCGCCGACGGCGGGCGGACGCCGAAGCCGCCGCCGTGCGCAAGGAGGCCACGATGGACCTCGCTCGGACCTTCGAGGAGGCGGTGGCCAGGATCGTCGAGCAGGTCTCGTCGGCCGCGGGAGAACTGGAGGGCACGGCCCACCAGATGACGACGACCGCCCAGGAGACGGCCAGCCAGTCCGGCGCGGTGGCGGCGGCGGCCGAGGCGGCGGCGGCCAACATCAACGCGGTGGCGGCCTCGACCGAGCGGCTCGGCAGCGCCATCCAGGCGATCGGCCATCAGGCGAGCGGCTCGTCCGACCTCGCGCAGCAGGCGGTCGGCGAGGCCGACCAGACCGCCGGCCTCGTGGCCGAACTGCAGCAGGCGGCCTCCGAGATCGGCGACGTGGTGCGGCTGATCGCGTCCGTCGCCGAGCAGACCAACCTGCTCGCGCTCAACGCGACCATCGAGGCGGCGCGCGCCGGCGATGCCGGGCGCGGCTTCGCGGTCGTGGCGGCCGAGGTGAAGGCCCTGGCCGAGAAGACCGCAAAAGCGACCGACGGGATCGCCGCCCAGATCGGCCGGATCCAGGGCGTGACCGGTTCCGCGGTCGGCGCGATCGGCGGGATCATCGACCGGATCCGCGAGATCAACGGCGTGGCGATCGCGATCGCGGCGGCCGTGGAGGAGCAGGGCGCGGCGACCCAGGAGATCGTGCGCAACATCGCCCACGCGACCCGGGGTGCCACGGCGGTGACCGGCACCATCGTCGGGGTGGCCGAGGCCTCGGAGCGCACGGGCGTGGCGGCCGATCACGTGCTCGCGGCCGCCACGGCCCTGTCACGCCAGTCGGAGCGGCTGTCGGCGGAGATGGACCGCTTCCTGGTCGGCGTTCGCGCCGCCTGAGGGCCGGAGCCTTCCGGAGCGGGCGGGCCCCGCGCCGACCCGCTTCCGCATGGGAGCGGGTCGGGCGGCCGACGGCTCAGCCCAGGCGGACCCGCCAGATCTCCTCGGCGTATTCGCGCATCGCCCGGTCGGAGGAGAACCACGCCATGCGGGCGGTGTTGCGGATCGCCTTCGCCCACCAGCCGCGCGGATCGCGCCATGCGGCGTCGATGGCGCGCTGTACCCGCCAGTAATCGTCGAAATCGGCGGTGAGCAGGTACTGGTCGCGCCGGCGCAGGTCGTCGGTGAGCGGCCGGAACCGGCCCGGCTCCTCCGGCGAGAACCGCCCCGCGGCGATCATGTCGAGGGCCGCCGCAAGCCGCGGCGAGGCCTGGATCGCCTTGGCCGCGTAGTCCGGCTCGGCCTGCCGGGCCTTCACCCCGTCGGCCTCCAGGCCGAAGATGAAGATGTTGTCCGCCCCGACATGGTCGCGGATCTCGATGTTGGCGCCGTCGAGGGTGCCCACCGTGAGCGCGCCGTTGAGGGCGAACTTCATGTTGCCGGTGCCCGAGGCCTCCAGCCCAGCGGTGGAGATCTGCTCCGACAGGTCGGCGGCCGGGATGATCGCCTCGGCGAGGCTCACCGAGTAGTTCGGCAGGAACACCACCTTCAGCCGGCCCGCGACCTCGGGATCGTCGTTGACCGCCTTGGCGACGTCGCAGGCGAGCTTGATGATCAGCTTGGCCTGGACGTAGCTCGGCGCCGCCTTGCCGGCGAAGATCTTCACCCGGGGCGTCCAGTCCCGGTGCGGCTCGGCCTTGATCGCCTGATAGAGCGCCACGGTCTCGAGGATGTTGAGAAGCTGGCGCTTGTACTCGTGGATGCGCTTGACCTGCACGTCGAACAGCGCGGCCGGATCGACGTCGATGCCGGTGCGCTCGGCGATGAGGTCGGCCAGGGCCTCCTTGCGCTCCCGGCGCACGGCGGCGTAGCGCGCCACGAAGACCGGGTCCTCGGCATGGGCCTCCAGGCCCCGCAGCAGCTCGGGATTGTCCAGCACGCCGGCGCCCACCGTCTCCACGGCGAGCCGGGTGAGGCCGGGATTGGCGTTGTGGAACCAGCGGCGGAAGGTGATGCCGTTGGTCTTGTTGACGATCTTGTCCGTGTCGAGGGCGTGCAGGTCGGAGAAGACCGTCGAGCGCATCAGGTCGGTGTGGAGCGCCGAGACGCCGTTGACCCGGCGCGCGCCGTGGAAGGCGAGATGCCCCATGCGCACCCGCCGCCCGTGCGACTCGTCGATCAGCGAGATCGAGGCGAGGTAGGCGGCGTTGTCGGAGGCGGTGTCCTGGCGGGCGTGCTTGGCCTGCTCCTCCAGATGCATCCAGTTGATCAGGTAGATGATCTGCATGTGGCGCGGCAGCAGCCGCTCCATCAGCTCCACCGGCCAGGTCTCCAGCGCCTCGGGCAGGAGGGTGTGGTTCGTGTAGTGCAGCGTGTGCGTGGTGACGTGCCACGCATCCTCCCAGGAGAGGCCGTGCGCGTCGATCAGGACGCGCATCAGCTCCGGCACCGCGATGGCCGGGTGCGTGTCGTTGAGCTGGATCGCGGCGTGGTCCGGCAGGGACCGGACGTCGCCGCGCTCGGCCACGTGGCGGGCCACGAGATCCTGGATCGAGGCCGCGGTGAAGAAGTATTCCTGGCGCAGGCGCAGCTCCTGGCCCTCGGCCGAGGAATCGCTCGGATAGAGCACCCGGGAGATCGCCTCGGCGCGCATCCGCGCCGCCACCGCGCCGACATGGTCGCCGCCGTTGAACCGGGCGAGGTCCACGGGCTCGCCGGCCTCGGCCTTCCACAGGCGCAGGGCGTTGACGTGGCGCCCGCGCCAGCCGACCACCGGCACGTCGTGGGCCACCGCCCGCACGGTCTCGGCCGGCTGCCAGTGCCGCCGGATCACCCCCTCCTCCGCGGAGGACATGGTCACGGTGCCGCCGAAGCCGATGGCATAGGTCGCCTCGGGCCGGGCGAATTCCCAGGGATTGCCCTCGGCGAGCCAGGTCTCCGGCGCCTCGCGCTGCCAGCCGTCCTCGAAGGACTGGCGGAACAGGCCGTGGTCGTAGCGGATCCCGTAGCCCATGGCCGGGATGCCGATGCTCGCCATGCTCTCCATGAAGCAGGCGGCCAGCCGCCCGAGGCCGCCATTGCCCAGAGCCGCGTCGGGCTCGGCCTCCTGCACGGCGTCGAGGTCGACCCCGAGTTCCCGCAGGGCGGCGCGGGTGGTCTCGGTCAGGCCCAGGTTGTTCATCGCGTCCGACATCAGCCGGCCGATGAGGAATTCCAGCGACAGATAGTAGACGCGCTTGTTCGGCACGCTGCGCTCGGCGGCCAGGGCGGCCGCCACGATCCGCTCGCGCAGGGCCAGGGCGGTCGCCGCGAACCAGTCGCGCGGGCGTGCGGTCTCGGGCGTGCGGCCCAGCGCGAAGGTGAGCTTGGCGCGGATCGACTCCCGCAGGTCGACCCCCGCGTCACCACTTGCGGACAGCACCGGGGCGGTCCAGGAGCCTGCGGCCGGAGCCTCGGGAGCGCGCTCGTCGCGCGCGACATCTTGTGGCACAGGCCGGGTCAGAACATCGTTCAACACGTGCGGGTCCCCCAAAGTCGTCGCCCCGGATTCTAGCGCCGGGGGTATCGTGGGCGGATTATCTCTTTTGATGGATTGCCGCCGCATGAACGGACGGACGATCCGTGCCCCGAAGCATCCGACGATGCGGTCGGCTTCCGGCGAAGTCGTGGCAGCGCCGCTCGATCGGAGCCCGCGGGTACGCTGAGAGACATATGGCGCGGCGGCGTGACATTCCAGGCACAGATCTGCGCGACGGCGCTGCGCGAAGGTCATGCACGCCGGCGATGCGGCTCACGGTCATGCCCGGGACGCGGTTCTCGACGGGCGCTCCGTGTCGGGCGCGCCGATCCGCGGCCGCCGGCGCCCGCCCGGCACGCGCCCGAAGCGCATCCGTCGCCGGTCGCCAGCACGCCGGTCAGCGGTTAAGCGTGGGCCGCCAACGGGAGGGGCAGCATGACCGACACTGTCTGGTGGAAGCGCGGGACCGTCTACCAGGTCTATCCCCGCTCCTTTCACGACACGAACGGCGACGGGGTCGGCGACCTGCCGGGCATCACGGCGCGGCTGGACTACCTCGCCTGGCTCGGGGTCGACGCCGTCTGGATCTCGCCCGTCTATCCCTCGCCCATGGCGGATTTCGGCTACGACGTAGCCGATTACTGCGGGATCGATCCGCTGTTCGGCACGCTGGCCGACTTCGATGCCCTCGTGGCGGAGGCCCATCGGCGCCGGCTGAAGGTGATCCTCGACTTCGTGCCGAACCATTCCTCGATCGCGCATCCGTGGTTCGCCGAGAGCCGGTCGTCGCGCACGAGCCCGAAGCGCGACTGGTACATCTGGCGCGATCCCGCCCCCGACGGCGGGCCGCCCAACAACTGGCTGTCGAATTTCGGCGGCCCGGCCTGGACGCGCGACGAGGCCACCGGCCAGTACTACTACCACGCCTTCCTGGCGGAGCAGCCGGACCTGAACTGGCGCAACCCCGCCGTGCGGGCGGCCATGCACGACGTGCTCCGCTTCTGGCTGGAGCGCGGGGTCGACGGGTTCCGGGTCGACGTGATCTGGCACCTGATGAAGGATGCGGGGTTCCGCGACAACCCGGCCAATCCCGACTACGCGCCGGGTTCCCCGGAGATCAACCGCTTCACCCAGGTCTACTCCGCCGACCGGCCCGAGATCTTCGACGTGATCGCTGGCATGCGGGCGGTGCTGCGCGACTACGGCGAGCGCGTCCTGATCGGGGAGATCTACCTGCCGGTGGAGCGGCTGGTCGCCTATTACGGCCCCGACCTCACCGGCGCCGACCTGCCGTTCAATTTCCAGCTGATCCAGACCCCGTGGCGGGCCGACGCGGTGGCCGAACTCGTGGCCGATTACGAGGCGGCCCTGCCCGAGGGCGGCTGGCCCAACTGGGTGCTGGGCAACCACGACCAGCCGCGCATCGCCGCCCGGGTCGGGCAGGCGCAGGCCCGCATCGCCGCGATGCTGCTGCTGACCCTGCGGGGCACGCCGACCCTCTATTACGGCGACGAGATCGGGCTCGGCCATGTTCCGATCCCGCCGGAGCGCGCCCGCGATCCCTGGGAGTACAACGAGCCCGGGCACGGCCGCGACCCGGCGCGCACCCCGATGCAGTGGGACGACAATCCCCAGGCCGGCTTCTCCACGGCCGAACCCTGGCTGCCGCTGGCGGAGGATTGGGCAGCCTGCAACGTCGAGAGCCAGCGCTCGGATCCGGGCTCGATGCTCACCCTGTACCGGCGGCTGCTCGCCCTGCGCCGCGACCAGGCGGCGCTCGCCGTGGGCGGCTACCGGGAGGTGCCGCTGGGGATCGCCGCGGTGTTCGCCTACGAGCGCTTCGCCGACGATGCCGTTCTGCGCGTGCTCCTGAACTTCGGCGCGGCGTCGCAGGATCTGCCGCTGCCCGAGGGCGACTGGACCGTGCTGCTCTCGACCCGTGCGGGGCGGGCGGGCGAGACGGTCGGCCTCACCCTGGCGCTCGGACCCGCCGAGGGGGTGATCCTGCGCCGCGGCGGGTGAGCCGGACCGGATCCGCCCATCCGGGCGCGGCGCCTCGGCGCGGGCGCCGGTCCAACGGCCCGGCGGCGCCTCATGGTCCGAGCCGGGGGCACGACATGGCTTGCGGCCGGAGCCTTTGGCTGCTGCGGCCCTCGACCGTCATCACGCGCGCGCGGCGGTGCGGTGCCTCAGGGCTGCGCGCCGTCGGCCGTCGGGCGCGGGGTGGATGGCCTCGCTCCGCTCGCAGAGACGGCAGGGCCGAAGCCCCCAGCCGGACACGGTCCAGGCGCGCAGAACGTGATTCGGGATAGGGCGGTGCCGCTGCGGCGCGGCCCTGTGCATCGACGTCGGGCCGATGCCGCCCCATCCCGGAAGCCGCCCGGCCTGCCGAAACTTGCCGCGCCGCCACGATTTCGTGCTGCGACGCCACATAGGTAAGTGAAGCTTAATTCTCACGGTGGCCTATTTTGTGCGTCGCAGCGGAACCGTCGCGACGGAGGAGTATTAGCCGTGGTTGAGATCGCGACAGCCGTGCCTGCCCGATCGTCTGCCAGACCGGGGCATTCCGCCCGGCCAGGATCAATGCTGATGCTCGATACGCGCTGTGGTGGTTCCTTCGCCGAGTGGTCGTCCGGCGAGGGGGACGGCGTCGTATCCGTACCGGTGCCGGCCCGTCCGGCCTCGCTGCGCCGCCGCATCCTGTACGCCACGCCCGAGATGGCCGACTTCGTGAAGACCGGCGGCCTCGGCGAGGTCTCGGCCGCCCTGCCCCGGGCGCTGGTGCCGCATTACGACATCCGCGTGCTGATCCCCGGCTACCGGCAGGTGCGGGCGGCGTTTCCCGAAATCCCGGTGGTGGCACGCCTTGAGGGCTTCGCGGGCGTTCCGCCGTGCGACCTCGGCCTGGTCGAGGCGGCCGACGGCCTGCGCATCTACGTCCTTCTGAGCCCCGACCTCTACGAGCGCGACGGCACGCCCTACGGCGACCAGCACGGCGATTTCGGCGACAACGACCTGCGCTTCGCCCGCCTCAGCCTCGCGGCGGCGGACCTCGCCGCCGGCGCCGATCCCGACTGGGCGGCCGACCTGCTGCACCTCAACGACTGGCAGGCGGCTCTGGCCCCGGCCTATCTCGCATGGCGCGGCCGGCGGGTGCCGAGCGTGCTGACGATCCACAACCTCGCCTATCAGGGCCTGTTTCCCCGGGACGCCCTGCCCCGGCTCGGCGTGCCGGATTCCGCCTTCCAGGTGGACGGCGCCGAGTTCTACGGGCAGCTGTCCTTCCTGAAGGCCGGGATCTTCTACGCCTCGCAGGTCACCACGGTGAGCGAGACCTACGCGCGGGAGATCCAGACCCCCGAGTTGGGCTGCGGCCTCGACGGGCTCTTGCGCACCCGTGCCGGCCAGGGCCGGCTCGCCGGCATCCTCAACGGCATCGACGAGACCTGGGATCCGAGCACCGATCCGCACCTCGCCACGCGGTTCGAGGTCGACGACTGGAAGGGCAAGCGCGCCAATGCCGAGGCGGTGCGCCGGCAATTCGGGCTGGCGGTCTCCCGCGGGCCGCTCTTCGCGATCGTGTCGCGCCTCGTGCACCAGAAGGGCATCGACCTGAGCCTCCAGGCGGCCGAGTCCATCGTGGCCGGGGGCGGCCAGCTCGTGGTGATCGGCCAGGGCGAGGGCCGGTTCGAGCAGGCCCTGCAGGGGCTCGCGAGGCGTCACCCGGACGCGGTCGGCGTGCATGTCGGCTTCGAGGAGGCGCAGGCCCGGCGGATGTTCGCGGGCAGCGACTTCCTGCTGATGCCCTCGCGCTTCGAGCCCTGTGGCCTCGCCCAGATGTACGCGCAGCGCTTCGGCTCCCTGCCGATCGTGCGGCGCACCGGGGGCCTGGCCGACACGGTCGAGGACGGGGTGACGGGCTTCACCTTCGCGGAGCCGTCAGCGTCGTCCTTCGGGGCGGCGGTGCGGCGGGCGCTGGAGGCCTTCGGCCAGAAGAAGCGCCTCAACGCCATGCGGCGCCGGGCGATGTCGGCCCGCTTCGGCTGGGATCAGGCCGCCGACAACTATGCCGGGCTCTACGGGCGGGCGATCGGCAACAGCGTCGGGCTGCGCTGGCGGATGGCGTAGGGATTTCTCCGCCGACCTTTTCCCGGGCGCATGCAGCGTCAGCGGAATGCGCCCCGGGAGCCAGCACAAGACGTCGCGAAGCGCCCGACTCGATCAACCTGTGCCGCTTGCGCGGCGCTTTGTGTGCTGGATCCCGGATCAGGTTCCGCTGGCGCTCCACCTGTCCGGGAAAGGGCGCGCATCATGCGGCCGGGGTGTTGCCGACCCCACGCAGTCAGCTCGGCCAAGCGGCTTCAAAGATCTGAGGCGCTGGCCTTCATGAAAGCCGGCGCCCCTTTCGTAAGCGTGCTCCCCTCTCCCAACCCGCTTCGCAGGCCACCCTCCCCCGCAGAGGGGGGAGGGAAGCGCTTCGCCCTCACCCCTCCAGCAGGAAGATCATCGTCGCCAGCGGCGGCAGGGTGAGCGACAGGCTCTGGCCCTGGCCGTGGCTCGCCTGATCGTCGGTGTGGCGGCCGCCCGCATTGCCCACGTTCGAGCCGCCATACACGCCGGCATCCGAGTTGAACGCCTCGCGGTAGAACCCCGCCTGCGGCACGCCGATCCGGTAGCCCTCGCGCGGCACCGGCGTGAAGTTCGACACCACGATCGCGATCTCGCCGGGCTTGGCGCCCTTGCGGGCCCAGGCGATGACGCTGTTGTCCTGATCGTCCGCCACCAGCCACTGGAAGCCCGTGTGCTCCACGTCGCGGCTGTAGAGGGCCGGCGTCGAGACGTAGAGGCGGTTGAGGTCCCGGACCACGTCCTTGACGCCCTTGTGCAGCGGGTCGTCGAGGTGGTGCCAGTCCAGGCTGGTGTCGTGGTTCCACTCCCGCTCCTGGCCGAACTCGCCGCCCATGAACAGCAGCTTCTTGCCGGGATGCCCCCACATGAAGCCGAAATAGGCCCGGAGATTCGCGAATTTCTGCCAGCGGTCGCCCGGCATTTTGTTGAGGAGCGAGCCCTTCCCGTGCACCACCTCGTCGTGGGACAGGGGTAGGATGAAATTCTCCGAGAAGGCGTAGAGCAGCCCGAAGGTCAGATTGTGGTGATGGTAGCGGCGGTGGATCGGGTTCTCCTGCATGAAATGCAGGGTGTCGTGCATCCAGCCCATGTTCCACTTGAAGCCGAAGCCCAGGCCCCCGGTATAGGTCGGGTGCGAGACTCCCGGCCAGGAGGTCGATTCCTCCGCCACCGTGATGGTGCCCGGCGCGTGGCTGTAGGTCGCCTCGTTGGTCTTGCGCAGGAAGTCGATGGCGTCGAGGTTCTCGTTGCCGCCGTAGCGGTTCGGGATCCACTCGCCCTGGCGGCGCGAGTAATCGAGGTAGAGCATCGACGCGACGGCATCCACGCGCAGGCCGTCGAGGTGGTAGTGCTCCAGCCAGAACCGGGCGTTGGCGGCGAGGAACGTCGCGACCTCGGTGCGCCCGAAATTGTAGATGTAGGTGCCCCAGTCCTGGTGGAAGCCCTGGCGGGGATCGGCGTGCTCGTAGAGGTGGGTGCCGTCGAACTGGCCGAGCCCGTGGGCGTCGAGGGGGAAGTGGCCCGGCACCCAGTCGAGCAGCACGCCGATCCCGGCCTCGTGGGCGGCGTCCACGAAGGCGGCGAAATCCTCCGGCGTGCCGAAGCGGCTCGTCGGGGCGAACAGCGAGACCGGCTGATAGCCCCAGGACCCGTCGAACGGGAACTCGGTGATCGGCAGCATCTCGATATGGGTGAAGCCCAGATCCTTGACGTAGGGGATCAGCCGTTCGGCGAGCTCCCGGTAGGTCAGGTAGCGGTTCCCCTCCTCGGGCACCCGCGCCCAGGAGCCGAGATGGACCTCGTAGACCGAGATCGCCGCGTGGCGCGGGTCCTTGGCGCCGCGGGTGCTCATCCAGCCCGAATCGCGCCAGTCGAACTCGCCCGACCCGTGGGTGACCGAGGCGGTCTCCGGCGGGTGCTGAGCCGCGAAGGCGACCGGGTCGGCCTTGAGCGGCACCAGGGCGCCGTCGGGGCCGCGGATCTCAAACTTGTAGCGCACGCCGGCCTTGAGGCCCGGCACGAACAGCTCCCAGATGCCGCCGTCCTGCCAGAGGCGCATCGGGTGGCGGCGCCCGTCCCAGTCATTGAAGTCGCCGACGACGCTGACCTTGCGGGCGTTCGGGGCCCAGACGGCGAAGCGGAAGCCGTCGATGCCGTCGAGCTGGCCCGACTGGGCGCCGAGCATCCGGTACACGAGGTTGGTGCCGACCTCGCGCAGCGTCGCCACGTCGTATTGCTCGATCGAGGAGCCGAAACCGTAGGGGTCGTAGCGGCGGCGCTTCGTGCCGTCCCAGGACTCGACCTCGATCTCGTAGAGCGGCCGGTGCTCGCCCTCGACCCGCGCGACCCAGAATCCGTCCGGATGGCGCTTCTCGAACGGCACGGTGCGGCCGTCCATCACCAGGGTGGCGGCCCGCGCCTCGGGGAGCACGGCGCGCACCTCCCAGGCCTTGGGCCCGACCCGGTGGGGGCCCAGCACCGAGAACGGGTCGCCGTGATTGGCCGCCATCAGGGCCGCGATCGCGTCCGGATGGACGCTCGGCGTCTGCGCGACGCCGGAGCCCGGGACATCCGCGTTCCGCGCCGTCCCCGCTTCCGGGGCGGCCCGTCGTGCGAAGGTCTCGTCGATCGCCGTCATTCCAATGCTCCGGGCTCGTGTCCGTCCGTGTCCAGAATGGTCAGAACCCCACGGGCGGGGATTTCGATCCAGTCCGGCCGGTTGTTGGCCTCGTAATCGACCTCGTACAGGGCCTTGGTCAGCAGGCAGAGGCGCAGCAGCCGCGCCCGGCTTGCCAGGTCGGTCACGGCGGCGCGCGAGCCCTCCACCGCGGACTCGTAGCCGGCGAGGAACGCCGCCTCGATCATGCCGCGCCACGCCGTGGCGGCGTCCCGCGCCCGCCCCTCGGAATCGGCGAACCGGGCGGTGATCTCCCGGATCACCGTCTCGGCGCCGTACGCGAAGGAGCGCATCAGCCCGGCGACGTCCCGCAGAGGCATCGACTTGGCCCGGCGCTCGTCGGCCGGACGCGAGGGCTCGCCCTCGAAGTCGACGATGATCAGGTCGTTCTCGGCGACCAACACCTGTCCCAGGTGGTAGTCACCGTGGATGCGGGTCTTGTGGGCGCCCCGGACCGGCTCGGCGGTGAGCGCGGCGATCAGGGCCTCGACCTCGCCCCGGCGCTGGCCGAGTTCCGCGCAGGCCGGCTTGCCGGCATCGAGCCCCCGGTCGGCCAGGCCCTTGAGCGCCCGGAAGGCACGCTCCGCCTGGTGGCGGGCGTCGCGCGCCAGCACCGCGAGATCGTCCCCGGTGAACGGCTCGGCCGCGAAGGCCGGATCGTCGGTCTCGATCGCCAGCGCCGCGTGCAGCTCGGCGGTGCGCCGCCCGAGCAGATCCGCCCAGGGCCGGTGGGCCTGGAACGCCTCCTCGGGGCTGGCGGCCTCGCTCTCGGGGGTGAGCACGACGGTCTCGAAGTCCCGGCGCAGGCCCTCCAGCATCAGGGTCCAGGCATCGCCCTGGTTCACGACGAATTTCTGAAGGATCGCGAGGGCCGTCCGGGTCCCGTCCTCGGCGACGTGCTCCAGCGTGCCGAGCAGGGCGGGGGTATTGGAGAAACCCGCCTGCTCGGTGAGGAAGCGCCCGACCTCGATCTCGGGATGCAGCCCCGGCTGCAGGCGGCGCAGCAGCTTGAGCATCATCTTCGAGCCGACGGCGATCGAGGTGTTGCTCTGCTCCGCCGACAGCCGGCGGATATCGGCCACGTCGACCGTGACCTCCGGGTCGAAGGCCGAGGTGACGGCGAAGACGAGGCGGCCGCTCTCCGTGGGGATCACACGGCCCTGGCGCATGTCGTCGATGAGGCAGGCGGCGAAGTCGTTGGAGCCGGCCGCGCCGTAGAGCAGCCCGGTCCGCGGGCCGCGGCGCACCCGCGCCACCGCGAAGGGCATCAGCGCCTCGTCCTCGCGGCCCTCCTCGACGCCGACCGGCATGAAGTACTCATGGCTCTCGCCGTTGGCGAGCTGCACCTGCAGCCGCGGCAGCAGGAAGCGCGCGCTCCCGTCGACGTCCTTCAGGGCGGCGCAGTCGACCACCTTCGTGGCCTTGATCCGCGAGCCCTTGGCGCCGAACCAGCGCCGGCTCGTCAGGAACGGCGGCACCACCGTGCGCTCGAAGGCGACGCGCTCGCGCCCGCTCATCAGGGTCTCGATCCCGCCGGTGAGCACCAGGGTGAACAGCTCCGGCGGCTCCTGCTGCGGGCCGACCACCCCGGAGCGCGCGGCGCTCAAGCTGAACCAGTAGAAACCGTAGGACGGCAGGGTCAGCAGGTAGGGCAGATCGCCGATCGGCGGGAACTCGGTGCCGCCGGTGAGCTCGATCGGCACCGCGGTGCGCAGTTCCGACAGGTCGAGCTGCACCGCCTGGGGCGCCCGCGACAGGTTCGCCACGCACAGGATCCGCTCGTCCTCGTGCTCGCGGATCCAGGCCAGGACCTTCCGGTTGCTGGGATAGAGGAACTGGATCGTGCCGCGCCCGAGGGCGACGCTGTTGTTGCGGATCGCGATCATGCGCCGCGTCCAGTTCAGCAGGCTCGTCTGCGCCTGGGTCTGCGCCTCGACGTTGATGGCGTCGAAGCCGTAGATCGGGTCCTGGATCGCCGGCAGGAACAACTTCTGGGGGTTCGCCCGGGAGAAGCCGCCGTTGCGGTCCGGGGACCATTGCATGGGCGTGCGCACGCCGTCGCGGTCGCCCAGATAGATGTTGTCGCCCATGCCGATCTCGTCGCCGTAGTAGAGCACCGGCGTGCCGGGCATCGACAGGACGAGGGACTTCATCAACTCGATCTTGCGCCGGTCGTTCTCGAGGAGCGGCGCGAGGCGGCGGCGGATGCCGAGATTGATCCGGGCGCGGCGCTCTGCGGCGTAGAACGACCAGAGGTAGTCACGCTCCTCGGCGGTGACCATTTCGAGCGTCAGCTCGTCGTGGTTGCGCAGGAAGATCGCCCATTGGCAGCCCTCGGGGATCTCCGGGGTCTGGCGCATGATGTCGGTGATCGGGTGCCGGTCCTCCCGGGCGATCGCCATGTACATCCGCGGCATCAGCGGGAAGTGGAACGCCATGTGGCATTCGTCGCCGTCGCCGAAATACTGGGCGGTCTCCTCCGGCCACTGGTTGGCCTCGGCCAGCAGCATCCGGTCGGGGTAGCTGGCATCGAGGGCGGCGCGGATCTTCTTGATGACGTCGTGGGTCTCGGCGAGGTTCTCGCAGTTCGTGCCGTCGCGCTCGATCAGGTAGGGGATCGCGTCGAGGCGCAGGCCGTCGACGCCCATGTCGAGCCAGTAGCGCATCACCTCGATGACGGCCTCGAGCACCGCCGGGTTGTCGAAGTTCAGGTCCGGCTGGTGGCTGTAGAACCGGTGCCAGAAATACTGCTTGGCCACCGGGTCCCAGGTCCAGTTGGACGCCTCGGTATCGAGGAAGATGATCCGCGTGTCCCGGTACGGCTCGTCGGTGTCCGACCAGACGTAGAAGTTGCGCTCCGGCGAGCCGGGGGGCGCCTCGCGGGCGGCCTGGAACCAGGGGTGCTGGTCGCTCGTGTGGTTGATCACGAGTTCGGTGATGACCCGCAGGCCCCGGGCGTGCGCCGCCTCCACGAAGGCCTTGAAGGCCTCCATGGTCCCGTAGGACGGGTTGATGTCCCGGTAATCGGCGATGTCGTAGCCGTCGTCGCGGAGCGGCGAGGGATAGAACGGCATCAGCCAGATCGCCGTGACGCCGAGATCGCGGACGTAGTCGAGGCGCTGGGTCAGGCCCTCGAAGTCGCCGATCCCGTCGTTGTTCGAGTCGAAGAACGACTTGACGTGGATCTGGTAGATGATGGCGTCACGGTACCATTGCGGGTCGCTGCGATCGATCATCGCGTCGCTGCCTCATCGGTCGAATCTGACGGGACCGGCGGTGGGAACCGGCCGGGAGCGGGCGGACGACCGCCGCGCGGGTGCAATGGTCGGCGACGGGAAGGCCCGCCGCCGGGGTCAGGTGCCACGGTCAGGTGCCACGGGTGGCCTCAGCCCGCAACCCGCCGCGGCGCCCGCAGGCGCCAGATGACGCAGGATCGCTCGGCCGGATCGAGGGCGATGCGGTGGGACTTGCCGCGCAACTCGAACGTGTAGCCCTGGAGCAGGTCCTCGACCTCGACGGCGCCGTCGTCGGGCAGGCCGAACAGCCAGAGCGGCACCTCGTAGGTGCATTCCTGGCGGTTCTTCGGGTCGAGGTTGACCATGGTGAAGATGCAGTTGTCGCGCTCCGGCGTCGCCTTGGCGTAGGCGATGATCTGGTCGTTGAAGGCCCCGGTGAAGACGACGTTGCGGAAATCCCAGAGGGCGGGGTTCTCGCGCCGGATCGTGTTCAGCTTGACGATGTGCTCGCGGATGTTGCCCGGCCGGTCGTAGTCCCAGGCCTTCAGCTCGTACTTTTCCGAGTTCAGGTACTCCTCCTTGCCCGGATACGGCGCGGCTTCGCACAGCTCGAAGCCGTTGTAGATGCCGTAGACCGACGACAGGGTCGCGGCCAGGGTTCCGCGGATGACGAAGCCGGCGCGTCCGCTGGTCTGAAGGAAGTAGGGATTGATGTCGGGCGTATTCGCAAAGAAATTCGGGCGGTAGTACTCGCCCATCTCGCCGGCCAGCTCCAGGGCGTAGTCGGTCAGCTCCTGCTTGGTGTTGCGCCACGTGAAGTAGGTGTAGCTCTGCTGGTAGCCGGCCTTGGCGAGCTTCTTCATCATCTTCGGCCGGGTGAAGGCCTCGGCGAGGAAGATCGCGTCCGGATAGCGCCCGTTGACCTCGCCGATCACCCATTCCCAGAACGGGATCGGCTTGGTGTGGGGGTTGTCGACCCGGAAGATGCGCACGCCCCGGGCGCACCAGCCGAGCAGGATGTCGCGCAGCTCGATCCACAGCCCGGGCAGGGCGCCGCCGTAGAAGTGGACGTTCGAGATGTCCTCGTACTTCTTCGGGGGGTTCTCGGCGAATTTTAGCGTGCCGTCGGGGCGCCACTCGAACCATTCCGGATGGTTCTTGATCCAGGGATGGTCGGGCGAGCACTGGATCGCGAAGTCGAGGGCGATCTCCATCCCGTAGGCGTGGCTCGCCGCGACCAGACGCTCGAAATCCTGAAGGGTGCCGAGGTCGGGATGCACAGCCTCGTGGCCGCCCTCCGCCGCGCCCACCGCGTAGACCGAGCCGACATCGCCGGGCTCGGCCGTGAGGGTGTTGTTCTTCCCCTTGCGGTTGGTCCGGCCCACGGGGTGGATCGGCGTGAAGTAGAGGACGTCGAAGCCGAGCTCGCGGATCTCGGGCAGGCGCCGGATGACGTCGTCGAAGGTGCCGTGGCGGTTCACGTCCATCGACTGGGAGCGCGGGAAGATCTCGTACCAGGCGGAGAACCGGGCCGCGAGGCGGTCGGCGATCACCGGCAGGGTCACGGGATAGCGGGTCAGGTTCACCCGCTCGGCGTTGCGGCGCACGAGGCTCGACGCGTCGGGCTGGAGGATCCGGTCGAGCTGGGCGGCCGAGCCGGTCTCCTCGGCGGCGAGCGCGGCGACGAGCGCGGCGAGCCGGTCGGCGTCGCGGCCGCCCCGGGTCCGGGCCAGCGAGGCGGCGGTCCCGACCAGGGCCACGCCCTCGATCGTCTCCAGGCGGACATCGACGCCGGCGCCGCGCTTCTTCAGGGTGTCGCGCACCCAGGACGAGAAGGCGTCGCGCCACGCGATCAGGGTGAACTCGTAGCGGGCGTTGCGCTCCAGGGGGAAGTGCCCGGCCCAGCGGTCGTTGTCGACGAAGACCATCGGGTCCTCGCGCCACGCGTCGCTGCCGGCGACCCGCGACAGGATCGCGGCGTCGATGATCTCGTGGCCGTCGGAGAAGATGTCGGCCTCGACCCGCAGGGACTCGCCGACGATCCGCTTCACCGGCGAGCGGCCGCCGTCGAGCTCAGGGCTGACCGCCTCGATCACCACCCGCCCCTCCCCGTCCGGGGTGCCGCGCTCGGGGAGCCGGGCGACCTCCTGGGCGCTGGCCGCCAGGATGCGCAGCTCGCCCGGCATCAGGTCGATGGCGCTGCCGGGATGGAACGCGATCGGCTCGGCGTCGGGCGTCCGGTCGACGAAGGTGCCGAGCATGCCGCCGGTGCGGGCGATGAGCGACCCAGCCTCGACCGGCACCGGCTTGTCGGTCGGGTTGTAGAGCACGATCAGCCCGTGCCGGGCCGAGGCCGGGTGGCCGGTGTCGAAGCGGGCGAGCGCCACGCAGTCGCTGTCGGGGGACGAGATCCGGATCTGCGCGCCCTCGACATTGGCGGCGGGCAGCTCCGCCCGCAGGGCGTTGACCGCCCGGATGAAGCCGGAGATGTCGATGCCGGTCTCGTGCTCGCGGTCGCCCGGGGTGGTCTCGACCACGTGCAGCGCCCGGCGGTAGCCCCATTCGTAGCCGATGGGCATCAGCACGCCGGCCGAGAAGAAGGCGGCCAGCGCGTAGCGGGTGCGCAGATGGGCCGCCACCGCCTCAGGGCTGCCGCCGATCCCGGCGGCGAGCCGCGTCATGTCGTGGTTCTCCGGGAAGGCGATGGAGGGCGCCAGCACCCGCAGGCGCTCGTACTGCTCCAGGGCCCAGGGCTTCTTCAGGTCCCACCACGCGAAGGAGTTGAACAGGTAGTCGAAGCCGGCGCCCGCCGTGGCCCGGGCCTCCTCGAAGGTGCAGCCCAGGGTCTCGGCGGCGAAGAGACAGGCGGGATCGCGCCCCTTGGCCTCCCCGATCAGGACGCGCCAGGTTTCCGGCGGCACCTTGTAGGCCGCATCACAGCGGAAGCCCGCCACGCCGAGGTCCTGGAGCCGGGCCACGTAGGCGCCCCAGATCCGGGTCAGCTCATCCCGGGCAGCCGGCGTGTGGTAGTCGAGTTCGGCCAGGTCGCCCCAGACGGTGCGGATCGACGGATCGTCCGGATCCACCGCCGCCGGGTGCATGATCGAGCCGTCGGGCTCCTTCATGAACAGGTCGGGCCGCTCCGTGGCGAGGCGGGCGTTGTCGGCGGTGTGGTTGATCACGAGGTCGGTCATCACCGACAGGCCGAGGGCCTGCGCGGCCGCGCAGAAGCGCTGGATCTGCGCGTCGTCCGGCGTGCCGTCCGGGTCGCGGAACCGCTCGTCGAGCCGCTCGGGATCGGCCACCGCGTAGAGGCTCCGGGAGCCGCCGGTCTGGTGGAACGGGTTCAGGTAGATCCAGTCGAAGCCGAGCGCGGCGATCCGCGGCAGCTCGGCGGTCCAGTCCGCGACGCGCCCGACCAGGAGCGGGAACAGGTTGTAGATCCGCGGCCCCTCGGCCCGGGGCGCCAGCGCGGCCGGCAGGACGGCCTCGGCTCCGGTCGTCGCAGCGGCTTTGGTCGGTGCGTTCATGCTGGCTTCTGGCTCCCGTTCCTGTGTCGTAACGCCCGAACCGCCCGGGCGTGCCTTCGCGTGGGACGGCGGGGATTGTCAGGTCCGCGCCGTCCGCCTCTCAGCAGATTCGCATGACAGGACCGCGAGGGACCTGCCGACATGGTCTTCGTGGCAGGGACGGACCCGCGCACGCTCCCTCCCGCCGCTGCGGGGAAGGGTGGTCCCCGAAGGACGGCGGGGCGGGACGAAGTCCCGCGACGGGGGCGCGATGCTGCCGGAGAAGGCGGCGGCCTTCATGCCGGCCCCCCCTCCCCCGCGGAGGGGGGAAGACGATCCGCGGATCCGGCCGCTCCCCTCACGGCTCCCGCCGCAGGACCGCGTAGGGCAGATCCCGCAGGAGTTCGCCGAGGTCGGCCCCCTCCCCCGCCACGATCCGCCCCGAGGCGAGGTCGCGCCAGCGGGTCCCCGCTCCGAGATCGACCCGGGTCCCATTAAAGGCCTCACCCGGCCAGACCGCCTCCCCGACGAAGCCCGCCACCAGCCGCGGTACCGCCACGAACAGGTCGCCGCCCTCCTGGCCGGGATCGGTCCGACGGTAGGCGATCACGTGCCCGGCCCGCGCGCCGGTGGCCGGGACGGGTTCGTAGGCGGCGCTCGCGTAGAAGTCCGGTCGCTCGGCCCGCTCGGCCAGAAGCGCCGCGAGGGTCGCCTGCTTGACCCGCCCGTCCGGCCAGTGCGCCAGCAGCTCCGCGGGCACGCCGCCCTGGTCCAGCATCCGCCCCAGGGCCGGGTAGTCCACCGGGCGGCGGTTGTCGGGATCGACGAAGGAGAAGTCCCAGATCTCCGTGCCCTGGTAGGTGTCGGGCAGGCCCGGCAGGGTGCATTTCAGGACCGTCCGGCCGAGGCTCGCCAGCATCCCGAGATGGGCGAGCCGCCTGGCGAAGGGCCGGAGCTGCGCCAGGAAGTCCGAGCCCGGGGCGATCAGCGCGGTGAACAGCTTCTTGACCGCGCCCTCGTAGACCGCGTCGACATTGACCCAGCTCGACCGGCGCTTGCCCTCGCGCATGGCCTTCTCGCCGTAGGCGATCAGCCGGTCCCGGAAATCCTCGATCGCCCCGGCCTCGTCCCGCTCCAGCAGCTCCAGCGGCCAGGCGCCCAGAATGGCCTGGAAGAACATCCACTGGTCGTTGGCGTCGGGGGCTGGCTCGCCGTCGATGCGGGCGAGGTGCGGGCCGGCGGTGCGCTGCCACAGGTCCCAGGCCTTGGCCCATTCCTCCGGGATCTCCGAGAGGGCGAGCAGCCGCGTGCGGGCATCCTCGCCCCGCTTGGTGTCGTGGGTCGCCGTGGTGATCATGGCGCTCGGCCAGTCCCGGGCACGGGCGATCTGGAGGTCGTGGAAGTGCTCCGCGTCGATCCCGTACTCGCCCGGATCGCCCCCGACCTCGTTGAGGCCGAGCAGGCACGCGTAGCGGTAGAACAGCGTGTCCTCCAGGCTCTTGGCCATGACCGGGCCGGTGAGCTGCTGGAACCGGCGGCGGAAGCGCAAGGCAACCCGCGGATCCGGCCGGCCCGCCCCTGCGGTCTCGATCCGGCCGAGCAGGACGTCGGCGGCGAAGTCGTGGACCGAGCGGTCCGGCAGGCTCGACCAGCGCTTGGCCTTGGCGACGGCGCCCTCGATCAGGCGCACGTCCTCGGGCTCGACCTCGCCCTCCTCCAGCTCCGGCGGCAGGTAGCTCCGGTAGGTCGGGAAGCGCGCGATGATCTCGATCAGCGCCCGGCGGAGCGCGTTGACGGTGAAGTCGCGGGTCCGCCGATCGGAATCGGCCACCTCCTTGAGGTCGGTGGTCAGCACCTCCAGCTCGCTCGCGAAGCTGATCTCCAGGATCTCGGCCTTGGCGGCACGGAGCTGGAAGCCGTAGGGCTCGTCGAAGCCCGTGGCCCAGGTGTAGAGGCGCTCGACCTTGCCGCGCTTCCCCTTGTCGACCAGGATCCCGTCGAGCTGGTTGAGCACGTCGTAGCCCGTGGTCCCGGCCACCGGCCAGGGCCGCAGCCGCTCCCCGGGCTCCAGGATTTTCTCCACGACCACGTAGAAGCCCGGCCCGACCGCCGCCTGGAGCGCCCTTGCGTAGCCCAGCGGGTCGGCCAGCCCGTCGATATGGTCGATGCGCAAGCCGTCGATCCGGCCCTCGCGGATGTGCCGGAACACGGTTTCGTGCGAGCGGTGGAAGATGTCGGACAGCTCGACCCGCAGGCCGGCGAGCGAGTTCACGTCGAAGAAGCGGCGGTAGTTGATGTCGCTCGACGCCACCCGCCAATGGGCGAGCCGGTAGGCCTGCGCTTCCAGCAGCCGGTGCAGCGGCCCGAAACTGTCCGGGCGGCCCTTGAAGCCGTTGAGCAGGGCCAGCGTGCTGGCGGTGGCCTCCTGGATCAGCGGCGAGACGCCGTGGATCTCGGCGAGCCGGCGCTTCAGCCCCTCGGCCTCCTCGGGGAAGCCTTTGCGGCGGGTCTCGTCGGTGTCGATCGCCATGGCCCGCAGGCGCTCGGAGATGGCGAGCAGCTCCGCGGTGGTGTCGTCGTCCACCGCCCCGATGGCGGCGATCACCCGGTTGAGGATGGTCGGGTAGCTCAGCGGCCGGATCGGCAGCTGGTGCTCGTAGTGCCAGACGCTGAAGGCGCCCTTCTCGGGATCGAATTTGAGCACCAGGGTGCCCTGCTCCAGGGCCTCGCCGTAGCGCTCGCCCAGGAACGGGATCACGAGGTTGCGCCCGGCCCCGAGCCGCTGCCAGTCGATGTCGAAGGCGTCGGCGAAGGGCGAGAGCGAGCCCCATTCGAGCACCGAGAGCCACCACGGGTTGTCGGACCCGCCGACGCCCATGTGGTTCGGGACGATGTCGAGGAGCAGCTTGATCCCGTGGGCGTGGAGCGTCTCGGCGAGCTGGACGAAGCCCGCCTCGCCGCCGAGTTCCGGGTTGATCGCCCCGTGGTCGACGATGTCGTAGCCGTGGGTCGAGCCGGGCCGTGCCGTCTGGAGCGGCGAGGCGTAGACGTGGCTGATCCCGAGCCGGTGCAGGTAGGGGACGATCCGGCCGGCATCCGCGAAGGTGAAGTCCTTGTGGAACTGCAGCCGGTAGGTCGAGCGCGGCGGCGGCGCGGCGAGCCGCGCGGCCCCCGAGCGCGGTCCCCGTGCCTCCGCCGACAGGGCGGCGGCCAGCTTGGCCAGCGGCCCGCCGGGGGCGGCGATGTCCGCGAGGTCCCGGTCGAGCTTGCGCCGCCAGTTCGGGTAGCCCTCGGTGGAGCCCGGCACGTTGGCCTGGGCGAGTTCGGAGACCACGTCCTCGTACTGCACGGCGGTCAGCATCGAGGGCGCCCGGGCGAGGTAGCGGGCGGCGGCCTCGAAGGGCGCGGCATCCGGGGGCTCGGCCGAGGGGAGCAGCTGCTCGCCGGCCAGCGCCTCGGCGAGGCGGCGGCGCTCGACGACGCGCTCGGCCCGCTCGCCCTCGGCCCGCTCCTGGTCGTAGAGGCCGAGCGACTGGCGGGTGTCGGTGTCGACCCCGCGCCACCAGCCCACGAAGGTCGGCAGGTCGTGGGTGGTGATGGCGGTGAGCGCGTCGCGCGGATAGGCCGACGGCGCCTTGAACCGTCCGTCGCCTTCCCGCTCGAAGGCGAGGATCCGGTAGCTCAGCACCCCGGCCCGCATCAGCGCGTCCGAGAAGCCCTCCGGGGCGGTGCCGAGATCCTCCGCGATGACGAGGCACTTGTTGCGGTGGCTCTCCAGCCGCAGCACCGCCAGCATCGGCTCGAACGGCATGGCCACGTAGGCCCCGGCCTGGGCGCCCGCGCCCAGCGGGATCAGGAACAGGCGGGCGAGCTGGAAGGCGTGGTCGATCCGGATCGCGCCGGCATGGCGCATGTTGGCCTGGACCAGGGTCCGGAAGGCGGCGAGCCCGTCGCGCTCCATCTCCAGCGGATCGAAGGCCGGCAGGCCCCAGTTCTGGCCCTTCGGCGCCAGCAGATCCGGCGGCGCGCCGATCGACACCTTGTCGGCGAAGCGCTCGGGATGGGACCAGATCTCGGAGCCGCCCCGGTCGGCGCCGACCGCGAGGTCGCGGTACAGCCCGACCCGCATGCCGGCGCCCAGAGCCGCCGCGGAGGCCTCTTCGAGCTGCCGGTCGGCGAGGTATTGCAGCCAGGCGTGATAGCCGACCGCCTCGGCATGCTCCGCCGCGAAGGCCCGCACCGCCTCCGTGCCGGCCCGGCGGTACGCGTCCGGCCAGTCGCCCAGCCAATGCGCGCCCTGCCCCCGGAAATGCTCCGACAGGGCCTCGAACAGGGCGTGGGATTCGAGATCCTCGCCGCCCGCCTGCCGGAAGCGCGCGAAATCCGCGTCCGTGCCGGCCCGGGCGGGGGAGTCCGCCCAGAGGGCCCGGAGCACCGGGTCGAGCACGTCGTGGACGCCCTGGTGGTCGACCAGCGCCGCCTCGCGGAGCGCCGTGATCGCGTCCGCGCGCGCATCGAGCAGCGCCTCGGCCCGGGAGCCGGCGAGCCCCGGCAGGCTGCGCGGGGCGATGAACAGCGTCTCCAGGAACAGGCGCGAGGAGGGGGAGTAGGGGGAGATCTTGGTCCGGTCGGAACCGAACAGGGCGTGGACCGGGCTGAGCCCTAAGAACGCCGCCCCGCGCAGGGCCGCCTCGCGGGCGGCCTCGCCGGCATCCGCGTAGGTGCCGATGCCGATATTGGTCGCCGAGCGCAGGCCGTAGAGCTGGGCGGCGAGCCCCCAATCGGAGGCCCCCTCATCCGTGTAGGGGCGCGGGCGCCAGCAGCGCTGCGGCGCGGCGATCACCCAGGCCTCGGTGCGGCTCTGGCCGGCCTGCACGATGAGGCGGTGATAGCCCGGGGTCAGCGGCGGCAGCTCGAAGCCGGGATCGGACCCTTGCGGGTTGGCCCGTCCCTCCCGGGCGGTGCCGCGCTCGTCGACGAGGCGCCAGACCAGGGTGTGGGGCGCCCCGTCCTGCAGCCGGACCGGAACGCGGGCGGCCCGGCGGGCCTCCACCGGCAGGAGCGGCGGGATCAGGCCGCGGCGCAGGCGCTCGACCTCGGCGAGGCTCCCGGCGATCGACGCCTCGTCCTGGACCGCGAAGCCCAGGGCCGCCAGCAGGCCGCGGCGCACCGCCAGCGGCGTCTCGACGGGCTTGCCGAAGGCGTCGGTGTAGCCGGCGGCGACGCCGACGAGGTCGGCGAGTCTTTCGAGGGGGCTCACGCGTGGGACTCCGTCAGGAACACGCCCGTCCAGGACGGGAGATCGCGTCCGGCCCCGTCGGGGGCGTTGGTCCAGACCGGCCGGGCACCGCCCGGATCGACCGCGAAGGCCTCGGTCCCGACATTGGCGACGAAGCGCAGGGTGCCGGCGCCGAAGCGCCACGTGCAGTCGACAACGTCCGCGCGCGGCATCGTGGCGGCGGCGCCGTCATAGCCGGACTTCGCCAGCGTCACGACCACGTCGCGGCGCAGCCCCAGGAGGCGCGTCGTCTCCGCCAGCACCTCGCGGTGGGGCGAGCGCTCCCGCTCGGACCAGTCGAGCTTCGAGGCCGCGAAGGTCTCGCGCTCGGTCGGGTCGGGGATCTTGGAGGTGTCGTCCGCGAACGCCGCGAAGCTCTTGAACTCCCGGCGGCGGCCGTCGCGGACCGCCTTGTTCAGGTCCTCGTCCGGCGCGAAGTCGACGAAGAACAGGAACGGCGCCGAGGCCGACCATTCCTCGCCCATCCAGAGCATCGGGATCTGCGGCGCCAGCAGGAGCCCGGCCCGGGCGAGATCGAGTTTCTTCGGATCCGCGAGGTGGTTCAACCGCTCGCCCAGCGCCCGGTTGCCGACCTGATCGTGGTTCTGGAGGAAGGTCACGAAGGCCGAGGGCGGCAGGTGCCCGGAGGGCTCGCCGCGCGGATGGTTGTCGAGCGTGGCGAACGGTTCGCCCTGATACGCGAAACCCTCCGCGAGGCAGCGGGCGAGGTGCGCGACCGGTTTGTCGGCAAAGCTTTTATAGTAGCCGGCGTCCTCGCCCGTGAGCAGGACGTGCCAGCAATGGTGCAGGTCGTCGGCCCACTGGGCATCGTGCATCTTCGGGCGCCCGGCGGCGTCCCGCTCCAGCCAGCGGGCCTGGTTGGCCTCGTTCTCCAGCATCAGGTGGATCTGACGGTCCGGAAAGGTCTTCCGGACCGTCTCGCCGAGCTCGGCCAGGAAATGACGGGGCGAATCGTCGAGGATCGCGTGGACGGCGTCGAAGCGCAGGCCGTCGAAGCGGTATTCCTCTAGCCAGTAGAGGGCGTTCTGGATGAAGAACTGGCGCACGGTGGCGCCGCTCTCCTTGCCGTCGAAGTTGATGCCCGCGCCCCAGGGGGTCTGGTGGCGCTCGGTGAAGAAGGTCTTGGCGTAGGCGTGGAGGTAGTTCCCGGCCGGACCGAAGTGATTGTAGACCGCGTCGAGATAGACCATCAGCCCGAGCCCGTGGGCGGCGTCGATCAGGCGCTTGAGGTCGTCCGGGCGGCCATAGGCGCCGTCGGGGGCGTAGGGCTGGACGCCGTCGTAGCCCCAGTTGCGCGCGCCCTTGAAGTCGGCGAGCGGCAGCAGCTCGATGGCGGTGACGCCGAGCGCCTTGAGGTCGGGCAGCCGGGCCTGCAGGCCGGCATAGGTGCCCTCCGGCGTCGCGGTGCCGACATGGCACTCGTAGATCACCGCCTCCTCGAAGGGCCGCCCGGTCCAGTCCGCGTCGGACCACGCGAAGGCCCGCGGGTCGATCACCTCGCTGAGGCCCGAGACGTCGTCCGGCTGGAAGCGGGAGGCGGGATCGGGCACCACGAGGTCGCCGTCGATGCGGAAGCCGTAGCGGGCGCCGGGCTTCACCCCGGGCAGGGCGGTGCGGCGCCAGCCGCCGCCGGATTCCGGCAGCGGGTGATCGGCGCCGTCGACGACGAGCGCGACGCTCTTGGCGGTGGGTGCCCAGAGGGCGAAGCGGACGCCGCCCTCGACCATCTCGGCCCCGAAATCCATGCTGTGGGCGCGCCGCATCGGGCCACCGTCCTCGTCATTGGCCGCGCGCACCGGGATGCAAGCGCGGCAGGATCATCTGTCGTGGGAGAAGGCCCCGGGCCCGATCCGGTTCCCGCAGCGCAGCTATGGCGGAGCGGCCGGGTGGCAATGGGTCGACGACTGGGTCGACGACTGGGTCGACGAACGGGTTGACGCGCGGGGGCGACGGGCGCGCGGAAACTAAGCCGCAGTTCCGTCCGTGCGGGGCGGCCCTATCTTGAGCCGCCGGCATTCGCGTCGGTCTGGGAGCGGACACTGGGTCGGGCGCACATCATCGGCATCCACGGGCTCGCCAACAAGCCGCCCCGGGATGAGAAGGCCGCCTGGTGGCGCGCCGCGATCCGCGAGGGGCTCGACCGCAATCGCGGGCTCCGGGTGGCGGAGGCCGACCTGCCCTTCACCTTCGTCTACTGGGCGGACCTGCGCTACCCGCAGCCGCTCGCGGGCGACCGCAACCGCGAGCCCTACCGCCCCGATCACGGCCTCGGGCCGTTCCCCTCCCCCGCGGGGGAGCCCGACCGCGCCGAGCCGACCCTCACCGACCGGATCTATCGCGGCCTGTCGCACCTGCAGGAGGCCGCCGGGCTGACGCCGGTGGACGACCTGATCCTGGAATACCGTCTCGACGATCTCTGGGGCTACCACGAGGACGCGGCCTTCCGGGCGGCGGCGCGGGCGCGCCTGCGCGACGTCCTGGCGGCGGCCGCGGCGGATACCGTGCTGATCGCCGCGCACTCGATGGGCGGCCTGATCGCCTACGACGTTCTGCGCGCCGCCGAAGCGGAGGGGACGCCGATGCCCCGCTGCGCCCTGGTTACCCTCGGCGCCCCTCTCGGCCTCGCCGAGCTGAAGCTGAAGCTCGCCGACGCGCACGGCGACCTCCGGGTGCCGGCGGCGCTCACCGCCTGGACCAACCTGATGGACCGCCAGGACATCGCCACGGTGGGCGACGACCTCGCGGCCCTCTACGCGCCGAATGCCGCCGGCGTGCGGGTGCGGGACGTGCCGGTGATCAACGCCTACCGGAGGCCGGACGGCGCCGAGAACCGGCACAAATCCTACGGCTACCTGCGGACCCCGGAATTCTCCCGGGTGGTCGCCGCGTTCCTGGAGGCTGCGGACTGAGCGGCGCCGACCTCGGGGATCGGCTCAGAGCCGGCCCGGCACCGCCTCCCGCAGGACGCGCTCGGTGGCGGCGTCCTCGATCTTGTTGATCAGCCGTTTCGCCTCGTGCTCGTCGCGCAGGGTCTTGGCCAGGGTGAAGGTCGTGCCCGTGAGGAACAGCGACGCCATGGCGAGGTAGCCCTTGATCCAGATATCCGCGGGCAGGAAGAAGATGCCGATCGTCAGCATGGCGGCGGCGGCGGCGAAGCTGACCAGCGTGAAGGTCTTCCAGGCGCCGGTATGGGGCATCTGCGGTGTCATGGTGCGGTCTCCTGAGGAAGGATCGGACGGGGGTTCGTGCGGCGCCGGTCAGGCCCCGGCCCTGAGGCGGTCCAGCACCGCCCGCGGGTCCGTGCGGGGGCGGCCGTAGCCCGCCGCCTCGAGATCGGCCTCGATCCCGCCCGCGGTCCCGGCCTCGAGATCGGCCTCGAGCTCGGTCAGCGCGGCGGCGACGTCCGCCTCGGCCGCCTGCCGCTCGCGCAGGCGCGCCAGCGTCCGCTCGGCCTCCCCGAGGGCCCCCGCCGACAGGGTCGTGACCCGGCGGCCCTCGAGGCCGGCCCGCCGCAGCGCCTCGGTGGTGCGGGCGGTCTGGAGCCCGCGGTCGAGATCCCGCAGCCGCTCGCCGCCCTGGGCGACGAGGCGCTTCAGCCGCTCGACCTCGGCGGCGAAGCGTTCGGCGGCGGCCCGGCGGTCGGCCCGCTCGTCCTCCAGCGCGGCGATGTGGATCGCCGCCCCGGTCCCGAGATCCTCGCGGCCGTCGGCCAGCGCCCGCCGCGCCCCGTCCGACAGGGTGTCGATGCGGGTCCCGATGGCGTCGAGGGCGCGCATCTCGGCGGCGTGGTAGGCCAGGGCGACGGCCAGTTCCCGCCGGGCGGCCGCCAGGGCTCCGGCGGCCTCCCGGATCTGCTGGCGGAGGATCGTCACGGCATGGGCGTCGTGGATCGCCTGGGCGTTGTCGGCGATCACGCCGCGCATCAGGAAGGAGAGGGTCCTCATCACGGTTCACCTCGCGAAGAACGACGGGCCGGATCGCATCCGTAATTTATTGAACGTCGTTCATGAAATAGGTAAAACACGCGGCGCGCCGCGTCGCAAGGGATAAAATGAACGAGGTTCATAAAAAAGTGCGCGGACGGCCGCGGAAGGAGCCGGGCGACCGCGCGGCGGATCGCCGGGCCCTGATCGAAGCCGCGGTGGCGATCCTGAACGCGGGCGGCGCGGCGGCGCTGACCGCCCGCGGCGTCGCGGAGCGGGCCGGCACGGCGGTGGGCTCGGTCTACACGCAGTTCGACAGCCTGGAAGTGCTGCGGCTGGAGGCCAACGCCGTCACCATGCGGCGGCTCCGGGACGCCCTCACGGAGGCGCTGGCGGCCTGTCCGTCGCGGGGGACGGAGGCGCGGCTCCTGTGCCTGGCCGATGCGTATCTCGCCTTCGCGGCGGGGCACCATGCCGCCTGGGCGGCGATCTTCGAGCGCCGCACCGTGGCGGCGCCGGATTCGGTGCAGGCCGACATCGCGGCCCTGTTCGGGATCCTGGAGGGGGTGCTGCGCGACGGCGGCCGCCTCGCCGAGGCGGAGATCCCCGTGATGGCGCGGGCGCTGTGGTCCAGCGTCCACGGCATGACCTATCTCGCCGATCTCGGCAGCCTCGGGCCCCTCGGCGTGGACGACGTGCGGCCGATGATCGACGCGCTGGTGCGGGCGGCGGTCCGGGGCTTCTCGGCGGGCTGAGTGCCCGCGACGGTGGCGGCCCCGGCGCGGGCGCTGCGTCCGGCGGTGCGGAGCCTGCCCGATCGTCGGCCGCGCCGGTCGCGCATCGGGGGACGTTGCCGCGCCGGAATCGGCGGATCGGGGCGGCGGGGCCTTGCGCGCGCCGACCCGAACCTGTCCACTCGCGCCCAACGACACATCCGGATCGGACACGAATCCGCCGGGGTCACAGGGAGATGCGTCATGGTGGGTACGTCGCGGACGGGCGCGTTGCTGCTGGGCTGCCGCCGGCTCCTGCGGGCAGGACCGGCCCTCCTGCTGGCCGGGCTGGCGCTCGCCTCCCCCGCCCGGGCCGACGACGCCAAGGTGCGGATCAGCCGGCAGCCGGGCTTCGTCTACCTGCCCGCCGTCCTCGCCGAGCAGCACAAGCTGATCGAGAAGCACGCCAAGGCCGCCGGCCTCGGGGACGTCGCGGTGGAGTGGGTCAACCTGACGAGCGGTGCCGCCGGCAACGACGCGCTGCTCTCGGGCAATATCGACATCGTCGACAGCGGCTCCACCAACATGCTGCTGCTCAACGACCGGACGCGGGGCGACGTGAAGGGCCTGTGCGGCGTCGGCACCACGCCGATGCTGCTGCTCACCCGCAACCCGGACGTGAAGACCCTCGGCGACTTCTCCGGCAAGGACAAGATCGCCCTGCCCTCCGTGAAGGTCTCCTCGCAGGCGGTGCTGCTCCAGATCGCCGCCAAGAAGGCCTTCGGGCCCGAGAACGCCACCAAGCTCGACCCGCTCACCGTCCAGCTCGGCCATCCCGACGCGGTGGCGGCGCTGGCGAGCCCGCACAACGAGATCAACAGCCACTTCTCGCTGCCGCCGTTCCAGCAGCGCGAGCTGCAGGATCCGGCGATCCACACGGTGCTGAACTCCTTCGAACTCGTCGGCGAGCCGGTGAGCAACGCGATCCTCTACGCCCGGGCCGGCTGGTACACCCGAAACCCCAAGCTCGCCGCCGCCATCGTGGCTGCGATCGACGAGGCCAATGCCGCGATCGCCCGGGACCCGCTCCAGGCCGCCAAGGATTACGTCGCGGCCACCAACGAGAAGACGCCCCCCGAGACCCTGGTCGCGATCATGAAGGAGCCGGGCACGAACTTCTCCACCACCCCCTACGGGATCATGCTCCAGGCCCGGCACTTCTACGCGATGAAGACCATCAAGGCCGAGCCCAAGGACTGGAAGGACACGTTCTTCCCGATCGTCCACAACCTGCCGGGGAAGTAGCCCCCGGCGTCGCATCGGCCCGTCAATGCGCCTCCACCGGCCCGGCGGCGCGCTGGGGCTTCTTGAGGATCGCCACCACGGCGAGGCTCGCCACGAGGCTCACCCCCACCAGCCAGAACCCGTCCGCGTAGGCCATGACGGTGGCCTCGCGGCGGACCTGTTGCGCCAGCATGCCCAGAGCCGCGCCCTTGGCGGCCAGCGGGTCGGCGATGCGGGCGTGCATCCCGGCGGCGAGCGCCGCGAGCCGGTCCTGGGTGCGGGTCGCGTTGACGGTGATCGCCTCCGCCAGCACCGAGAAGTGGAAGTGCTCACGCCGGTCGATCATGGTCGACAGCAGGGCGATGCCGATCGAGCCGCCGAGGTTGCGCATCATGTTGGACAGCGCCGAGGCGTCGGCGGTGTCGCGCGGGCCGAGGCCCACGGTGGAGAGCTGCGAGAGCGGGATCGTGAAAAGCGGCTGGCCGATGGCCCGCATGAGCTGCGGCAGGATCAGCTGGTCGGCGCCGACATCGTGGGTCAGGCCGACATTGATCCAGCAGCTCGCGATGAAGAACAGCGTCCCGGTGACCACGAGCAGCCGGGCGTCGACGGCGCGCATGAGCAGGGGCATCATCGGGAACAGGACCAGCTGCGGCAGGCCCGACCACATCACCACGGTGCCGATCTGCTCGGCATTGTAGCCCTGGATCTGCGCGCAATAGACCGGGATGATGTAGATCGACCCGAACGACACCGCGCCCAGCACGGTCATCAGCACGCAGGCGCCCCCGACCGAGCGGTTGGCCAGGACCCGCAGGTTGATGAAGGGCTTGGCCGCCGTCAGCTCGCGGACGATGAAGCCGGTGATCCCGGCGACGGCCAGCCAGCTCGCCTCGACGATCACGGGCGAGCCGAACCAGTCCTTGCGCTGCCCCTCCTCCAGCACGAAGGTCAGGGCCGGCAGCCCGGTCGCCATCAGGCCGATGCCGATCCAGTCGCCCTTGAGCAACTCGCCCCAGCGGGCGGGCGCGGCCTCGAAGGCGCCGAGCTGGATCGCCGCCGCGATCGGCCCGAAGATCAGGTTCAGGTAGAAGATGTAGTGCCAGGACAGGTTGTCGGTGAGCCAGCCGCCCACCGTCGGGCCGATGGCCGGCGCGAAGGTCGCCGTCAGGCCGAACAGCGCGATGCCCACCGCCTGCTGGCTCTTCGGCAGCCGCGTGCGCACGATCACGATGGCGGTGGGGATCAGCACGCCGCCGGTGAAGCCCTGGCCCGCCCGGAACAGGATCATCTGGCTCAAGCTGGTCGAGAGCGCGCAGGCCAGCGAGAAGGCGGTGAACAGCAGGGTGTTCACCGCGAGGTAGCGGCGCAGGCCGATCACCGAGGACAGCCAGCCGGTGAGCGGGATCACGATGATCTCGGCCATCAGGTAGGCGGTGGAGATCCAGCTCCCCTCCTCGGTGGAGGCGCCGAGCGCCCCCTGGATGTCGGCGAGCGAGGCGTTGGTGATCTGGATGTCGAGGATCGCCGTGAAGGCGCCGAGGATCGCGCCGAACACGGCGAGCCAGTCCCGGGCGCTCGCCTTCGCCTCGGGCCCGGCCACGGCCGGCACGGGGCTCATCGGGGCAGGGCCTCGCTGACCAGCGCCGGGGCGGGCTTCGGCCTGCGGCGGGCGGGATCCACCGGCTCCACCGGGTCGGCGGTGTGGACCGTCGCCTCCACCGACAGGCCGGGGCGCAGGCGGCCGACGAGCGGGTCGGCGGGATCGAGGGCGACGCGCACGGGCACGCGCTGCACCACCTTGGTGAAGTTGCCGGTGGCGTTCTCCGGGGGCAGCAGCGCGAATTGCGAGCCGGTGCCCGGGGAGAAGCTCTCGATCCGGCCCTCGAATGCGTGGTCGCCGAAGGCGTCGACCGTGACGGTGACGCGCTGGCCCTCGACCATGTGCCCGGTCTGGGTCTCCTTGAAGTTCGCCACGAGGTAGATGTCGCGGCCCATCGGCACGAGGGTCAGGAGCCCGGTGCCGGGGGAGACCACCTGCCCGATCCGCAGCGCCCGGTCGCCGGCCACGCCGTCGATGGGCGCCAGGATGGTGGCGTAGCTGAGGTCGAGCTTCACCCCCTCCACCTTCGCCCGCGCCCCTTCGAGGCTCGCCCGGGTGCTGGCCTCCAGGGCCTTCAGGCTGTCGATCTGCTTCTGCGCGGCGTCGAGCGCGGCGGCGGACTTGTCGCGGGCGGCGTGGCGCTGGCGCAGGTCGGCATCCGCCTGCTGCTGGCGCTGCACCGTGCCGGAGCCGGTCTGCAGCAGGTTCTGGTAGCGGGTGTATTCCTGCTGCGCGAAGGTCAGCGCGGCCTCGGCATTGGCGAGGTCGGCCCGCGACGAGGCGACCTGCGCCTGCTGCTGGATGATCGCGGCGGCGACGCCCAGGACCTGCGCCTTGTCCTTCTCGACCTCGGCCTCGGCCTGCTTGAGCTGGACCCGGTAGGACCGGTCGTCGAGGCGGGCGATGACGTCCCCGGCCTTGACCGGCTGGTTGTCGCCGACCCGCACCTCCGCGACGGTGCCGGCGATGCGCGGGGCCACCGTCACCTTGTCGGACTGGAGATAGGCGTCGTCGGTCACCTCGAGGAAGCGGCCGACGGTCCACCAGTGCCAGCCGTAGGTTCCGGCGCCGCCCAGCGCGAGAACTCCGAGGAGGGGCAGCACGATCCGCGCGCGGCGGCGACGCGACGCCGATGCGGAGGCCGGCGCAGGGACCTGGGCCGGGGTCTGGGTCTGGGTCTGGGCCGGGACCTGGGCCGGGACCTGGGCCGCGGCGGCGACCGGGGCGGGCGCCGGGGCACCCGCGACCGGGTCGGCACTCTTGAAGCTGTCGCTGCGACGTGCGTCCATCGGGTCTGGCCAGAATCAAAACGGTACGGTATCGTTTTGATAATGCGCGGGACGGCTTCGGGCAAGGAGAATCGCGGGTGACGGTCACGGAGATCGCGGGAGCGGAGGCGGGACAGCGGCGGGGCGGCCGGCCGACGCGCGCGGAGGCGGTCCGGCGCGAGGCGCACCTGATCGCCGTGGCGACCACCCTGTTCCTGGAGCGCGGCTTCGACGCCACCTCCATCGACGCGGTGGCCGAGGCCGCCGGGATGAGCAAGCCGACGGTCTATGCCCGCTACCGCGACAAGCGGGCCCTGTTCGAGGCGGTCCTGCGCGAGCGGATCGCCGCGTGGCTGGCGCCGCTCTCCGCCGCCGCCGAGGCCCAGGCCGCGCAGGGCGGGAGCGACGACGTCGAGACCGCCCTGCAGGATCTCAGCCGCACCCTGCTGGCCCACGGGCAGTCGCCGGGGGCGGCCATGCTCAAGCGCAACCTCGTGGCCCAGGCCCTGCAGTTTCCCGAACTGGCGCGGCTGGCCCACGAGGAGGGCTGGCTGCGGGGCGTGCGCGCCGTGGCGCAGCTGCTCGACGCCTTCGCCCAGCGCGGCCGGATCGCCGTGGCGGATCCCGAGATCGCGGCCGACCTGTTCCTCAGCCTCGTCCTGGGCCGGTCGTCCCAGGCGGCCCTCTACGGCATCGCCACCGATCCGGAGACGCAGGAGCGGCGGCGGCAGGCGGCGGTGCGGCTGTTCCTCGACGGGGTGCGGCCGCGCTGAGGGGCGGCCGGTCGTCCCGGCCCCCGGTGAATCCGCAGGCGGGCTCTCCGAACCGCCGAACCCGTGATTGCGCCCCTCCCCGCCCGGGCCTATAGTGCCTCATCCCCATTCGACAGCGTGAGACGGGACATCCGGATCGGTCATCCGGAGCCCGCGGCCCGATGCCCGGCCCCCGTCCCGCCAGGCCGGAGCACGAGAGACATGTCCCAGGGTCCGCTGATGCCCAAGGCGACCGCCGTCTGGCTGGTCGAGAACACCTCGCTGGCCTTCGAGCAGATCGCCGATTTCTGCAAGCTGCACCCGCTGGAGGTGAAGGGCATCGCCGACGGCGAGGTCGCGGCCGGCATCAAGGGGCTCGACCCGGTCTCCACCGGCCAGCTGACCCGCGACGAGATCGAGAAGGCCCAGAAGGCGCCGCACTACAAGCTGAAGCCGGCCGTCTCGAAGGTGAAGCTGCCGGAGGTGAAGCGCACCACCAAGGGCCCGCGCTACACCCCCCTCTCCCGCCGCCAGGACCGGCCGAACGCCATCCTGTGGCTGCTGCGCAACCACCCGGAGCTGAAGGATTCGCAGATCATCCGGCTGGTGGGCACCACCAAGTCGACGATCCAGCAGATCCGCGAGCGCACCCACTGGAACTCGGGCTCGCTCCAGCCGATGGACCCGGTGACCCTCGGGCTCACCACCCAGATCAACCTCGACTTCGAGGTCCAGCGCGCGGCGGCCGACCGCCCGGCCGCGGTGGCGGCCGAATCCGGCGCCTCGCTGCTGCCGACGGAGGTCTCCACGGCCCGCGAGGCGGACGAGCGGGAGCACGCGGACGATCACGGCGGCCGCGAGGAGCGGCTCGATGCCGATTCGGTCTTCGCCAAGCTCAAGGGCCGGCACCACGACGAGGACGACGAGGACTAGGACCGGCCTCCGCCCTGCCCCCTGGGCCGGGCGGGCCCATGGCGGCCTGCGCAGGATCCGGCCCCCGCTCCACCGGAGTCGGGGGCCGCTTTGCGTCTGGCCGGGCCCGGGACCGCCGGCCGCCGGCGGGGCGGGACCCGGCGGATCGATCTATTCCGGCAGCGGCCGGCCCCGCGTCTCCGGCATGAACCACGGCACCACGAGGCCGATCACGTAGACGCTCGACAGGGTCAGAGCCGCCGCGGCGACGCCCCCGAAGGCGGTCACGATCTGCCCGGCGAGGATCGGGAAGATCCAGGCGATCAGCCGCGCGCCGTTGAAGACCACGCTCGCCGCCGTCGCCCGCACCGCCGGGGTGAACAGCTCCGCGAGGTAGATCGCCATCCACGAGAAGGCGAAGCCCAGGGTGAAGAACCCGTTCATGAAGGCGAGCCCCATGAACGGCACCAGCCCGCCGGTCCAGAGGTAGCAGGCGAGCGACGTGACGATGCAGCCGACATAGGTGACGAGCAGGAAGGCGCGGCGCCCGATCGCGTCGGCCACGAAGCCCGAGATCACGTAGGCGGTGATCGCCCCGACATTGTAGATGATGCCCATGCGCGGGCCCCAGAGGTTGGCCGGCTCGCCCGCGGCCTTGGCCAGCCCCTCCGTGTAGGCCGGCAGCCAGGACGAGACCGCCCACCAGCCCACCGTGGTGGCGAACGACATGGCGGTGGCCAGCAGCACCCGCCGCCGGCTCTCCGGCTCCCGAAAGATCTCCGCCAGGGTGAAGGGGCGTTGCGCGGCCCGCGGGGCGTGGCCGGCATCCTCCGCGGTGGCGGCCCAGCGCTGCGCCTTGAGCGCCTGCATCCACTGCTCGGATTCCTCCAGCGCCCGCCGCAGGTACAGGCAGACGAAGGCCGGCAGGGCACCCAGCGCGAACAGGATCCGCCAGGATTCCGGGCCCAGGGGCTCGGTGGCCGCGAGCACGGCCCACACGATGGCGGCCAGCACCGCGCCGCCGCCGAAGCCCGATTGCAGGAAGCCGCAGCCCTTCGGCCGCGCCCGGTTCGGCCAGGTCTCGGCCACCAGGGCGATGCCGGTGGACCATTCCGAGCCGATGGCGAGCCCCGTGATGAACCGCAGGATCGCGAGCTGCGTGAAGCTCCCGGCGAAGGCGGTCAGCCCGGTGAAGACCGCGTAGCCGAGGATCGAGATCATCATCATGCGCTTGCGGCCGATATAGTCGGCCGCGATCCCGCCCATGAGGCCGCCGATCCCCCAGCCGAGCAGCGTGATGCCGATGGCGAGCCCCACGTAGGAGGCCGGCGCCTGGGCCTGCTCGGGGGTGAGGATCGAGGCCAGCGCCGGACGCAGGGCGTAGACCAGGGCCACCGCCTCGTAGCCGTCGAAGATCCAGCCGAGATAGCTGCCCCACAGGATCCGCCAGTGGCGCCGGGTGAGACCCGCGTACCACGGAGCGCTGGCCGCCTCGCGTAAGCCCACCTCGCCCGCGCCCATCGTCCGTTCCTCCCGCCCGGGACGCGTCGGCGGCGCCCGCCCCGCCCTGATAGGTCGGTTGTGGCATCGGGTCGACCACATCCGGGTAGCCGATCCGGCGCCCCGGCGATCACGATCGCATCACGCCTGCACCGCGGGGGCGGACGCGATGCGGGGCTCAGCGCGCGGCGTCGAAGGCCGCGAGAAAGGCCGCGAGGTTGTCCGGCAGGGCCGCGCAGAGGTAGCCGCCCTCCTGCACCAGGGCCGTGGGCAGCCCGGCCCGGGCGATCCGCTCCGCGGCCCCGACGAACCCCGTCCGGGTCACCGCGAGGGCGCCGATCGGGTCGTCCGCGGCGGCGTCGAGGCCCAGCGCCACCACGAGGGCCCGGGGCCGGTGCGCGGCGACAGCCGCGAGACCCGCCTCCAGGGCCTCGAGCCAGGGCGCGTCCCCCGAGCCCGGCGGCAGCGGCAGGTTGCGGTTGAACCCCGCCCCCGCCCCGGTCCCGGTCTCGTCGGCGTAGCCGGCGAAGAACGGGAAGTAGTCGGACGGGTCGGCATGGACCGAGACCGTCAGCACGTCGGCGCGGGCGTAGAAGATCCCCTGCGTGCCGTTGCCGTGATGGACGTCGATGTCGAGGATCGCCACCGGGCCGCCGGTGGCGGCGCGCATCCGCTCGGCCGCGATGGCGCTGTTGTTGAGGAAGCAGAAGCCGCCGGCGGACTCCGCATAGGCGTGGTGGCCGGGCGGGCGGCACAGGGCGTAGGCGTGCCCCGCCGCGAGGGCCGCGTCGGCGGCCGCGACCGCGCATTGCGCCGACCCGTAGACCGCCGCCCAGGTGCCGGCGCGGATCGGCGTCGAGGTGTCGGCGGTGTAGAGGCCCAGCCGCCCGAGGAGGCCGGCAGGCCTCCGGTGCATCTGCGGCCGGGCGAAGGATCCGGTCAGGATCTCGTCGCCGATGTCGGGGATCTCGCCCCGGCGCGCCCAGGCCTCGGCCAGGAACGCCACGTAGTCCGGATCGTGCACCGCCCGGATCGGGTCGAGGCCGTGATCGGCCGGTTCGCCGAGGTCGTGGCCGCCCCGCAGGGCCGCGTCGCGCAGGATCGCGTAGCGGGCGGCCTGCTCGGGATGCGGGATCGGCGTGCCGCGCCGCAGGTAGCGTTCGGGATCGTGCCGGCCTGAATCGGGCGTGTGGAAGATGCGCATGCCGGAAGGTTAGGGGCTCCCGGGGGATGCGTCATCCGCCCGGCCCGCGCTCAGATGAGGTAGACGGTGCCGTCCGCGCGGAACACCTTGGGGCATTTCGCCCCGTCGACCAGGCGCCGGGCCGCGTCCAGGGAGATCCGGCGGGCCAGGGCGATCTCCGGCAGCGTCTTCCAGGTCGTGGTCATGGTGCGGCTCCGTCCGTGATCCGTGCGAGTCCGCGATCAACGGCGCAGACGAGCCCGGGTTCACCGATGGCGTCAGGAGCGCCTCGGGGCTGCTGACGCGCCATCCCGCCGGGGCCGGCGACGGGGCGGCGACCTCGCGGAGCAGGGTCGGCACCCGCGCCCAGGGTTCGGTGACCGGCCCCGCATTCGGCCGCATCCCCGCCCGGTTCTGCCCGCCGGCGACGCGGATGTCCGGGAAGCGCGCGCAGAAGGCCTCCACGCAGGCCGGGTCGAAGTGGCGGCCGCTGTCGGCGCGGATGCAGTCCAGGGCCGCGTCGAAGGGCAGCGCAGCCTTGTAGGGCCGCGCGGTGGTCAGGGCGTCGAACACGTCCGCCACCGCGACGATCCGGGCCGAGAGGGGAATCGCGGCGCCGACGAGCCCGTGCGGGTAGCCGCCGCCGTCCCATTTCTCATGGTGAAACTCGGCGATCTCGGCGGCCAGCCGGATCAGTTCGGAGGCGCTCCCGCCCAGGATGCGCCGGCCGATCGCCGGATGCGTCTTGATCAGGTCGAACTCGTCCCGGTCGAGCCGGCCGGGCTTGAGCAGGACGCCGTCCGGGATGCCGACCTTGCCGACATCGTGCAGGGGCGCCGCGAGATAGAGGTTGCGGCAGACATCCGGCGCCAGTCCGAGCCCCTCGGCGACGATCTGGCTGTAGCGGGCCACCCGCCATGTGTGATCGCCGGTGTCGTTGTCGCGGTACTCGACCGCCAGCGCCAGGCGGAAGATGATCTCCTCCTCGCGCTCGCGCATGTGGCGCAGGGCGGCCTCCACCGCGCCGTCGAGCCAGGCCGCCTGCTCGGCGAGCCGCCGCACCGCCCGGGCGAGCCGGATCATGTTGCGCAACCGGACGGTGAGTTCGACGCCCTGCATGGACTTGTCGAGGAAATCGGTCGCCCCCGCCTCCAGGGCGGCGAGCCGCACGGCGTCCGAGATGTCGCTCGTGATCATCACGATCGGCACCTGCGCGTAATGCGGGATGGTCCGCATCTGCCGGATGAAGGCGATCCCGTCGATGCCGGGCATGTGGCAGTCGACCAGGACGATATCGAAGGCCCGCATCCGCGCCTCGACCATCGCGGCGACCGGGTCGCCGTAATCGGTGACGGACATGTCGGGCTTGGCCTCCAGCAGGCGGCGGAGGCGCATCCGCATGGTGGCGCTGTCGTCGACGAGGAGCGCGTCCATCAGCGGTGCCCGGACCGGTTCGCGGGCGTATCGGAGCCGGAGCGCCGCAGGCGATCGCGGGACGGCCGGTCGATCCCATGTTCTGACGCAGAAGCCATCGTCGCGAAGCCTTGCAAGACTATTCGATGATCATTGAGACATGCGGCGTTAACGTCCGGTAAATCTGAATTGAAACAGGATTGCTGATATTTGCAGAATTATTGACTTTTGCGAGGGCCATATTTGGTTTGTTCCGAAATTGACCCGGATTTTCTAAGTCGATAGACCGGTGAAATCGCGCGCTATACCGTGCCGGATACCTCGGGACTGGTCCGTCTCTGCCCGGGACCGGCGCGCCCGGCCGTTCCTGCAGCGCCCCCTTGGGCTCGGGCTCGGGCCGACGCCGGGGCGCGGCCGGTGGGAATTCCTGACAGACGGGCGGCCGGCCGCTACCGTGGCCCGGCGACGGCCGGGGCCGTCGACGCGCGACCGGGCCAGAGCCGGGCCAGGGCAGGGCAGGTCCAGGGCCGGTTCCGGGCTGCCCGGGCCGCGCCGGTGCAGATGGCGTGTCGGGAGGCGCCTGCGCGATGATGCGGTTCGATCTCACCGATCTCGGCCTGTTCCGGCACGTGGTCGAGGCCGGTTCGATCACCCACGGGGCCGCGCGGGCGAACCTCGCCCTGGCGGCCGCCTCGACGCGGATCCGGCTGATGGAGGAGTCCCTCGGCGCGGCGCTGCTGACCCGGGGCCGGCAGGGCGTCAGCCCGACCCCGGCCGGGCGCGCCCTCCTCGTCCACGCCCGGGAGGTCCTGGCCGGGGTGGAGCGGTTGCGCGAGGAGATGGCGGCCTTCTCGGGGAGCGCCTTCGGCCAGATCCGGGTGCTGGCCAACACCAACGCGCTGACCGAGTTCCTGCCAGACGCGCTCTCGGCCTTCCTGGCCGATCACCCCGGGATCGGCGTCGAAATCGACGAGCGCACCTCCGAGGAGATCGTCGGGCTGGTGGCCGAGGGGGCGGCCGATCTCGGCATCCTGTCCGGCACGGTGGATACCGGCTCGCTGCGGACCTTCCCGTTCCGGGAGGACCGGTTCGTGCTGGTGGCGGCCCGGGATCACCCCCTGGCGGCGCGCGGGACGATCCCGTTCGCCGAGCTGCTCGGCCACGACCTCGTCGGCCTCGACCGGCGCAGCGCCATCAGCCGGTTCCTCGTCGCCCAGGCGGTGCGGGAGGGGCGGCCGATGCGCCTGCGGGTGCAGCTGCGGGACTTCGACGCCGTCTGCCGGCTCGTCGAGGCACGGGTCGGGCTGGCGGTCCTTCCCGAGAGCGCCGCCGCCCGCGCCGCCCAGGGCCTCGCCCTGGCGGTGGTGCCCCTCGCCGATTCCTGGGCGCGGCGCGACCTGACCCTGTGCCTGCGCGACCTCGACGGGCTGCCGCCGTTCATCCGGGCCTTCGTGGCGCAGCTGCGCGCCTGAGCGTCGCCCGGCCCCCGCCCCGGGCCCGAGGCGGGGAGAGCGCGGAACACCGCGATGGTCGCGGACATGATGCGGGTCGTCCGCGGGCTCGATCCGCATAGGGTTTCCGATGGGGCCGCCGTTCCGTCCGGTCATGAGGCGCGACGGGCCGGTGGTGATCGGCGACGCCGTCGAGGCCGCCGGCCTGCGACGCCCGCAGCCTGCGCGCCAGCCTCTACGCCCGCGGCCTCGCGGTGGAGACCGGCGCCCTCTGGCGGGCCCGGCGCCTGCGCAACCGCGTCGCCCGCACGGCGATCCGTCTCGCCGATGCCCCCGGGCCCGCGGCGTCCCTGGCGCTCGGCCTGGGGCTGTCGTGGCGTTTGGCGCGCCCTGACGCGGCGGCGTCAGCGCCAGCGCTCCTCCGTGCAGGCCAGCACGTAGACGACGTGCATGCAGCGGGCCTGGGCGGCCTGCGAGGTCGCGTCGCTCATGCACGCCCGCATCCCGGCGGAGAGCAGCCCGCGATCGACGTCCTGATCCCGGGCGCAGGTGAAGATGGGCTGGAAGCCTTCGAACCGGCTCACCTGCCAGAAGATGACCACGAACGCGAGCAGACAGAACGCGCAGACCAGGAGCCGGTTGTCGTAGAACCAGTGTCTCCGATCGGCCTCTGCGGTGTTGCGCGCGCTCATCCCGTCACCGGGGGCGCCGACAGGATCGCGGTCTGGGCCACCTGTGTCCTCCGCAGCGGATCGCCCGCGCCATCTCGCCGACCCTCAGCCGCGCCAGCCGCGCCCACCGGGAGGGAACCGTCAGTCGATCACCTCCACGATGCGGCGCGTGCGCGGCTCGACGAGCACCGGATGGCCGTTGACGATCGTGTAGCTGTACTCCGGCAAAGCGAACTCGCGCGGGACATCGTAATACACGACGCCCTCCTCCGGTAGCACGGTTCCGACCCGAACGGGGCCCGCGAGGGCGACGGACGGGCGGCGCTCGCCGAGGGCGTAGATGCGGAAGCGCTCCCGCCGGTCGACGCCGAGGATGCCGTTGGCCGTGCCCACGGCGGCACCGATCGCGCCGCCGACGATCGCCCCGAGGGGGCCCGCCATCTCCTCGCCGCGCGAGGCGCCCTCCTGGGCGCCGCGCTCCAAGCCTTGCGCCTGCGCGATGGCGGGGAGGCCCAGCGTGGCCAGGAGCGCAAGGGGAGCCGCGATCCGCATGGGTGTCGTCCTGGTCGGTGGCATGGACCTTCAGGCCTGCGCCTGAGGGGGCGGGAGCATCCCGGCCACGGCAGGTTACGCCAGAAAGGCTGCCGATCGGTTGCGGCCCGCCGCACGCCGTCCGCAAGGGGGCCGCATCGGGCGCCGGCCCCCTCTTCCGGCCCCCTCTTCACGCTCGGCGTGACGGTTCGGCTCTCGGTCGGCTCTCGGGATGCGGGCGGAGCCGCGGCATTGCCCCGGCCCGCCCATGGTTTAGCCTCCCGCTGATTCCGCCGGAGAGGACAGGGCATGTCGATCGAGACCGTGGAGACCGCCGGCCGGCGCCGGGGCGCCGACCTCCTGGTGGAGGTGCTGCGCTCGGAGGGGGTGCGCTACATCTTTGGCAATCCCGGCACCACCGAATTGCCGCTCATCGACGCGCTCACCGAGGCGCCGGACATCGCCTACATCCTCGCCCTGCAGGAGGCGACCGCGGTGGCGATGGCGGACGGCTACGCGCAGGGCGCCCGGCGGCCCGCCTTCCTCAACCTGCACACGGCGGGCGGCCTCGGCCACGCCATGGGCGGGCTCGTGAATTCCCAGGTCTCCGGCACGCCGCTGGTGGTCACCGCCGGGCAGCAGGATCTCCGCCACGCGCTGACCGACCCGCTGCTGATGGGCGACCTCGTGGCCATCGCCGACCCGGTGATGAAGTGGGCCCGGGAGGTGACGAGCCCGGACCAGATCCCGATCCTGCTGCGCCGGGCCTTCCACGATGCCGCCGCCGCCCCGTCCGGCCCGGTCTTCCTGTCCCTGCCCATGGACGTGATGGAGGCGATGAGCGCCGTACCGGCGGGCGAGACCTCGACCATCGACCAGCGGGCGGTGGCGGGTTCCCTCGACCGGCTGGCGGACAAGCTCGCCGCCATCGCGCCCGGCCGCCTCGCCCTGATCGCCGGCGACGAGATCGACGCCTCGGACGCCTCGGCCCAGATGGTCGCGCTCGCCGACCTGCTGGCGGCGCCGGTCTACGGCTCGTCCTGGCCGGCCCACATCCCCTTTCCCACCGCGCACCCGCTCTGGGCCGGGAACCTGCCGACCCGGGCCGACGCCATCGCCGCCATCCTCGGGCGCTACGACGCGGTGTTCGCGCTGGGCGGCAAGTCGCTGATCACCGTGCTCTACTCGGAGGTCTCGGCGGTGCCGCCGGGGGTGCAGGTCTTCCAGCTCTCGGCCGACGTGCGCGACCTCGGGCGCACCTATGCCACGAGCCTCTCGACCGTGGGCGACATCCGCGCCTCGCTGGACGCCCTGCTGCCGCTGCTCCGCCCCCGCCTCGCCGACCGGGCCGAGGCCTTCGCGCAGCTGCGCGCCCAGGCGGTGACCGCCCGGGCCGAGCGGCGGGCGACGCTCGCCGCCGCGGCGGATGCGGCCTTCGAGGATCCGGTGATCGCGCCCCTAGTGGCCGCCCGGGAGGTGGCCCGCGCGGTCGGGGCCGAGACCACCATCGTGGACGAGGCGCCCGCGACGCTCACCCACCTGCGCACCTTCCTCGACAGCCCGTCGGCCCATCAATACGCGGCGATGCGCGGCGGCGTCCTCGGCTGGGGCATGCCGGCCGCGGTGGGGTTTTCCTTGGGGCTCGACCGGGCGCCCGTGGTCTGCGTCGTGGGTGACGGGGCCGCGATGTACTCGCCCCAGGCCCTCTGGACCGCCGCGCACGAAAAACTTCCGGTCACCTTCGTGGTGATCAACAACGCCGAGTACAACATCCTCAAGACCTTCATGAAGGGCCAGGCGCACTACGCCTCGGTGCGGGCCAACCGCTTCATCGCCATGGACCTCACCGACCCGCGCATCGATTTTCCGGCCCTGGCCGCCTCGATGGGGGTCCCCGCGCAGCGCGTGACCCGGGCCGCCGACATCGCCCCGGCGATCGAGGCCGGGATCCGGTCGGGAGGGACCAACCTCGTGGAGGTGGTGGTGCGGGCGACGTGAGGGGCCGCCCCTCCGCCGGCCTCCGAGGGGCGCGGCCTGAGGGCCGTCGCGGCGTTCGGACACAGAGGCTGCCGAGGAACACGGACGTCCGGACCGGGCTGCCCTAGGGATCGGTTTGACCGGGCGGGATCTCAGCCATGTGGTACCTCTACGGTTTCGCGCTGCTGGCCGGCGTGGCCAACGCCGTCCAGGCCGGACAGAACGGAACGCTGTCGAAGGGGCTGGCCGAATCGCTGGTCGCCGGCCTCGTGGTTGCCGCCGGGACCGCGAGTTGCATCCTCGCGGTGGGGCTCATCACCGGGAGGCTCGCCTGGCCGACGGCCGCGCAAGCCCTCGGGATGCCCTGGTGGGCGTGGTTCGGCGGGGTCCTGGGCGGAGGCATCATTCTGGCGCAGTTCGTCGTGGCCCGCCAGATCGGGGCCGCCCCGTTCCTGGGCCTCCTCGTCACGGCCGGGGTCGCCACATCGATCGTGCTGGACAATTTCGGGTGGGTCGGCTTCGAGCGCCACCCCGCCAGTCTCTGGCGCATCCTCGGCGGCGTGCTGATGATCGCCGGCGTCGCCCTCGTCGCGCTGTTCTAGGAGCAAAACTGGGCCGGCCGATCACATCGACCGGCCGCCTCGTGGGCTTACCCTAGCCCCGGCACCGGTATCCCGAAGGCCGCCGCCAGCAGGACCATGTTGAGGGCGAGCACCACGGCCGCCCCCGCGACGGCCGCCGCCTGGGTGAGCGGCCCGTTGGCGAAGGGACCCATCACGCTCCGGCGGCGGGTGAACACCACCAGCGCCACCATCGGCACCGGCAGGGCCAGCGACAGCACCACCTGGGACAGGACCAGCGCCCGGGTCGGATCGACGCCGATCGCCACCACCACGAAGGCGGGCAGCATGGTCACGAGCCGGCGCACGAGGAGCGGGATGCGCCAGCCGGTGAAGCCCTGCATCACCAGCTGGCCGGCGAGCGTCCCCACCACCGAGGAGGAGATCCCGGAGGCGAGCAGCGACACCAGGAAGGCCGCCCCGGCCGCGGGGCCGAGCAGCGGCGTCAGGGTCCGGTAGGCCTCGCCGATCTCGGCGACCCCGCTGTGGCCGGCATGGAAAGCCGCCGCCGCCATGATCACCATCGCCATGTTGACGAGGCCCGCGAGCAGCAGCGCCACCACCACCTCGCGGTTGGAGTAGCGCACCAGAAGGCGCCGGTCGGCCTCGTTCCGCGGGCTGCCGCGCCCCTGGGTCAGGCCGGAATGCAGGAACAGGGCGTGCGGCATCACGGTGGCGCCGATGATCCCCACCGCGATGGTGAGCGCCTCCGCGTCCGGGATCCGCGGGGTGACGAGGCCCTTCGCGGCCTCGCCCCAGGCCACCGGGGCGATCAGCAGCTCGATCGCGTAGCAGAGGCCGATCGTGCCGACCATCGCCCCGATGGCGATCTCCAGGGGCCGGAAGCCCTCGTGCTCCAGGAGCAGGATCGCGTAGGTGACGATCGCGGTGATCGCCATCCCGGCCATCAGCGGCATGCCGGTGAGCAGCGACAGGCCGATGGCGCCGCCGAGGAACTCCGCGAGGTCGGTGGCCATCGCGGCGACCTCGCTGATGCCCCACAGGGTGAGGCGCACCGGCCGCGACGTCGCGTCCCGGCAATGCTCGGCGAGGTTCTTGCCGGTCACGATGCCGAGCTTGGCCGACAGGGCCTGGAACAGCATCGCCGTGAAGTTGGCGAGCAGCACCACCCAGAGCAGCCCGTAGCCGTAGCGGGCGCCGGCCTGGATGTTGGTGGCGAAGTTGCCGGGGTCCATGTAGGCGATCGACGCCGTCACGGCCGGACCCGCGAACAGCAGGAACCGGCCCCGTCCACCCGCCCGCCCTTCGAGGACGTCGCGGATGGCGCTCTCCGTCCGCCGGCTCATCGCCCCGGGCGGGGCGCCCCCGGGGGCCGTCCCGGCGTTCGGCGCCACCATGCTCACCCTCTCCTCAAAGATATAGCTCGGGCTATATTCAGGGCTGCGGCCGCGGGATTCAAGGGGTTTTCCGCGCGCCGCGTGGGACTCCCCTCCGGCCGCCGGTTTTTGCTAGACAGGGGCGGGGCGGCGTGTGCGTGCCGAGAGGGAGAGCCGATGCAGGAACCGTCCGAGCCGGGCTCGCCCGAGACCGCGCTGGTCGATCCCGAGCGGCACGTGGAGAGCTTCCGGCAGGCCCGCGAGGCGCGGCGGTCCGAGCTGGTCGAGGATTACGTCGAGCTGATCGACGACCTGATCGGCGACGGCGGCGAGGCGCGCCAAGTGGACATCGCGGCCCGCCTCGGCGTGGCGCAGCCCACCGTCGCCAAGATGCTCAAGCGTCTGTGCGAGGACGGGTTCGTCCAGCAGCGGCCCTATCGCGGCGTGTTCCTGACCGAGGCCGGCCGCCGGCTCGCCGCCCAGGCGCGGGAGCGCCACCGGATCGTCGAACGCTTCCTGTGCGCGCTGGGGGTGAGCCCCGAGACCGCCCGGCGGGACGCGGAGGGGATCGAGCACCATGTCAGCGCCGAGACCCTGGCGGCGTTCCGCGCCTTCGCGGAACGTCACGGGGGGGCGTGAGGCGCCCGTCCGTCCGCCCTGCCCTCACACCGTCGGCGCAGGCACCTTCTGGCGCAGGCCCAGGATCACCGCCCGGAGCATCTCGGCGCCCGCCTCGCCGGCATCCGGCAGGATGCCGGTGCGGGAGGCGTAGATCCGCTCGTGCACGAAGGCGAGCTTGGCGATCACCGTCGGCGTCAGCTTGAACGGGTAGAGCGCCGGCTGGCCCATGCTGTGGGAGAGCGAATTGATCGCGTAGGTCAGCGGCAGCCACGCCGCAATCAGCCGGTCGAGATCCTGGGTGTTGTAGGGGTCGAAGTCGATCACGGTCGGTGCCGCCTGCCCGTGGCGCAGGCGCGGGCGCACGTGCAGCTCGAAGGTCGAGGCGGTCTCCACCGTGTCGACGATGTGCAGGTAATGCGCGAAGGTCTCGGCGAAGTCCTCCCAGGGATGCGCCGTGGCGTAGGCCGACACGTAGGCCTCGTCCCAGTCGGCGGGCGCGCCCCGCGCGTAATGGTTCTGCAGCGCCTGGACGTAGTTCAGGCGCTCGTCGCCGAACAGCGCCCGGAAGGCCCCCATGGTGGGGCTGTTCATCACCAGCAGGTACCAGAAGTAATGTCCGATCTCGTGCCGGAAATGGCCGAGCAGGGTGCGGTAATGCTCGCCGAACAGGATCCGGCGGCGCTCCCGCTCGACATCGTCGGCCTCGGCGATGTTCATGGTGATCAGGCCGTTGATGTGCCCCGTCAGCACCGGCATTCCGCCGGAGAAGCTCTCGGACGGATCGGCCAGGAAGTCGAAGGCCAGCCCGTCCGTGTACTGGGCGCGGGTGGCGAGCGGCAGGTCCAGGCGCAGCAGCGAATAGAACAGCCTGCGCTTGGCGGCCTCGATCTGGCGCCAGCGGGTGAGGTTCCAGGTCTGCGACAGGTCCGGCACCACGCGGTTGTGGCGGCAGGCGGTGCAGTAGATGTCGGGGCTGTCCTCCGGCACCAGCCAGTTGCAGGCCTCCGAAACGGCGTTGTTGCACAGGCGGTAGCGCCGTCCGGGATCCGCGTAGGCGTGGAAGACCTGCGCGCCGCCCATCAGCGGGTGCGCCGAGGCCCCCTGCGGCTCCAGGGCCGAGACCTCGTGGACCACGCACGTATAGCCCAGCTGCCGCGCACAGCTCTCGCAGGCGGTCGCCTCGAAGGTGACCGGCTGGTCGCAGGCCTGGCACTGGAAGATCTTCATCGCGCGGTCCCGGGCCGGCACCCGGCCCACCTGCCGGTCAAAGCGGGGCCAGGCGGCAAAGTTCCGGCCAGAGGTTCGGAGGCCTGGGCGCCGCCGCACGGAAATTGCTTGTGTCTCGGTTCGTGTCGCATAACCGCGCGGTGGGGGGCGATGGTCGACCCGCCGTGACGTCCGGAACCGGCGCCGAGGCCGGATTCGATCCTTCAGACGGAGCCATCGTGTCGATCAAAGCCGCCCTGCACCACGTCACGCATTACCGCTACGACCGGCCGATCAGCCTGGGCCCCCAGGTGATCCGCCTGCGCCCGGCCCCGCACGCGCGCACCAAGGTTCCGGCCTACGCGCTCACGGTGACGCCCGCCAACCACTTCCTGAACTGGCAGCAGGATCCGAGCGGCAACTGGCTCGCCCGCCTCGTCTTCCCGGAGAAGACCGACGAGCTGAAGATCCAGGTCGACCTCACCGCCGACCTGGCGGTGATCAACCCGTTCGACTTCTTCGTCGAGGATTACGCCCAGACCCACCCTTTCGCGTACGACCCGGACCTCGCCGAGGAGCTGGCCCCCTACCGCGCGCCGGTGGATGCGGATGGCCCCGAGATGGCGGCGCTGCTCGCCCGGCTCCCCGCGGAACCCAGCACCGTGCAGTTCCTGGTGGCGCTCAACGCCCAGATCGCCCGGGAGACCGCCTACGGCGTGCGCATGGAGCCCGGCGTCCAGACGCCCGCCGAGACCCTGCGCCTCAAGAGCGGCTCCTGCCGGGATTCGGCGTGGCTGCTCGTGCAGGTGCTGCGCCGGATCGGGTTCGCCGCCCGGTTCGTCTCCGGCTACCTGATCCAGCTCGTGCCCGACACCGTCGCGGTCGACGGCCCCACCGGCACCGCGTCGGACTTCACCGACCTGCATGCCTGGGCCGAGGTCTACCTGCCGGGCGCCGGCTGGATCGGCATGGACGCGACCTCGGGTCTGCTCACCGGCGAGGGCCATATCCCGCTCGCGGCGACGCCGCATTACCGCTCGGCCGCGCCGATCTCGGGGGCGGTCGAACCGGCCAAGACCGAGTTCGGCTTCGCAATGAGCATCACCCGCGTCGCCGAGACGCCGCGGATCACCAAGCCGTTCTCGGACGCGGTCTGGGCGTCCATGGACGCGCTCGGCGAGCGGATCGATGCCGACCTCGCCGCGCAGGACGTGCGCCTGACCATGGGCGGCGAGCCGACCTTCGTCTCGGTGGACGATTTCGAATCGCCCGAATGGAACATCGCCGCGGTCGGCCCGACCAAGCGGGGGCTCGCCGACACGCTGATCCGGCGCCTGCGCGACCGGTTCGGCCCGGGGGGGCTGCTGCATTACGGCCAGGGCAAGTGGTATCCCGGCGAGAGCCTGCCCCGCTGGGCCTTCGCCCTGTACTGGCGCAAGGACGGCCAGCCGATCTGGCGGAATCCGGACCTGATCGCCCCCGAGGCGGCCGCAGGCCAGGCGGGCGAAGCCACGATCGCGCAGGCCAAGGCCCTCGCCGACGCGCTGGCCCGCCGCCTCGGCCTCGCCGACTACGTCATCCCGGCCTTCGAGGACAGCGAGGTCTGGGAGAAGAAGGCCGCCGAACTGCCGGTCAACGTCACGCCCGCCGCGGCCCGGTCCGGCTCCGTGGAGTTCGACGCCCGGATCAAGCGGGTCTACGAGCGGGGCTTGGCTGAGGCCGCGGGCTACGTCCTGCCGCTGGCGAGCCTGCCCACCGGCAGGGACGGCGATGCCGACCGGGTCTGGATCTCGGAAGCCTGGGACTTCCGGCGCGGCGCCGCCTTCCTGGTGCCGGGCGACTCGCCGGTGGGCTTCCGCCTGCCCCTGTCGTCCCTGCCCTACGTGCCGCCGGAGCACTATCCCTACTACCAGCCGCAGGACCCCCTGGAGTCGCGCCCGCCCCTCACCGACGGGCGTCCCGGCGCGACCACCGTCAACGGTTCAGGGATCACCGGCGTCGCGGTGCGCACGGCGCTCTCGATCGAGCCCCGCGACGGGGTGGTGCGGGTGTTCATGCCGCCGGTGCAGCGCGCCGACGAGTATCTCGAACTCGCCGGCCACCTGGAGGCGGCCGCCGCCGAGCTGAACCTGCCGATCCAGCTGGAAGGCTACGAGCCGCCCTACGACCCGCGGATCGGCGTGATCAAGGTCACCCCCGATCCGGGCGTGATCGAGGTGAACGTCCACCCGGCCGCCTCCTGGCGGGAGGCGGTCGCCATCACCACCGACTTGTATGCCGAGGCGAGGCAAACCCGGCTCGGCGCGGAAAAATTCATGACCGACGGGCGCCACACCGGCACCGGTGGCGGCAACCACGTGGTCATGGGCGGCGTCACGCCGGACGATTCGCCGTTCCTGCGCCGGCCCGACCTGCTCAAGAGCCTCGTGCTCTACTGGCAGCGCCACCCGGCGCTCTCGTACCTGTTCTCGGGCCTCTACATCGGCCCGACGAGCCAGGCCCCCCGCATGGACGAGGCGCGCCACGACGGGCTCTACGAACTGGAGATCGCGCTCGCCCAGATCCCCGCCCCCGACGCGCCCAACATCCCGCGCTGGCTCGTCGACCGGGTGTTCCGCAACATCCTCGTGGACGTCACCGGCAACACCCACCGGGCCGAGATCTGCATCGACAAGCTCTACTCGCCGGACGGGCCCACCGGGCGCCTCGGCCTGCTGGAGTTCCGGGCCTTCGAGATGCCGCCGGACGCCCGGATGAGCCTCGCGCAGCAGCTGCTCCTGCGCGCCCTCGTGGCGTGGCTGTGGCGGGAGCCGCAGACCGGCGGCTGTGTCCGCTGGGGCACGAACCTCCACGATCGGTTCATGCTGCCGCATTTCCTCTGGTCCGACTTCCTCTCGGTGCTGGAGGATCTCCGGGCGGCGGGGTACGCTTTCGATCCGGTCGCCTTCGAGGCGCAGGCCCTGTTCCGGTTCCCGGTCTTCGGCACGGTCGAGCAGGGCGGGGTCCGGATGGAGCTGCGCCAGGCGCTGGAGCCCTGGCACGTGATGGGCGAGGAAGGGACCAGCGGGGGCACCGTGCGCTTCGTCGACAGCTCGGTCGAGCGGCTGCAGGTCAAGGTCGAGGGCTTCGTGCCCGAGCGGCACGTCATCGCCTGCAACGGCCGCCGGCTGCCCATGACCGGCACCGGCCGCGGCGGCGAGGCCGTGGCGGGCCTGCGCTTCAAGGCGTGGCAGCCGGCCTCCTCGCTGCATCCGACGATCCCGGCCCACTCGCCGCTCACCTTCGACATCCTCGATGCCTGGAACGGGCGCTCGCTCGGCGGCTGCCGCTACCACGTCGCCCATCCGGGCGGCCGCAACTACGAGACCCATCCGGTGAACGCCTACGAGGCGGAGGGGCGCCGCCTCGCCCGGTTCCAGCCGCACGGCCATACCCCCGGCCGGATCGACATGCCCCGGCCGGAATCGAGCGCCGAGTTCCCCCTCACCCTCGACCTGCGGATGCCGGCCCCGCAATGATCCGCGATGTCCACACATCTGGGTCGGACACGGACGCGGACGACAGAGCGCGACGCGCCCCCTCTCCCGTGCGGGAGAGGGTTGGGGTGAGGGACGAGAGGCTTCAGGGTCGGCGCGCCGGCAGGACGCGCCCCTTTCGGGCAGACCCGACCCCTCACCCTGTCCCTCTCCCGCACGGGAGAGGGGACCCGCGCTCCCTTCTGCGGCCGCGTCGCCGTCCACGCTGTGTGGATGCGCAAGCCGCAGTGACCGGGGGTCCGTGATGGAGGCGGCGCTCGCGGGCAGCCGCGGCCGGGCCGAGCGGCCGGAGGGCCCGCGGGAGCGCGTCGCCCGCTGGAGCGCGGGCTACCGCCCCGCCCCCGGCCGGCCGGACGAGTTCCTGGGCCCGGACGGCGCTCCGCGCGGGGCGTGGCCGCGCCTGCTCGACCGTCTCGGCGGCCTCACCGAGCCGGAGATCATGGCCCGCTTCGTCGCGGCGGAGCGGCACATCCGGGACGCGGGCATCTCGTTCCGCATCGCCGGCGACCAGCGGGAGCATCCCTGGCCGCTGGGCTGCCTGCCCCTGGTGATCGAGGGGTCCGAGTGGGCGGCCCTCAGCGCCGGGATCGTCCAGCGCGCGGAGCTGATGGAGGCGATCCTCGCCGACGTCTACGGGGATGGAAGGCTGGTCGCCGAGGGATTGCTGCCCGCCGCGATCGTGGCCGGCACGCCGGAATTCCTGCACCCGCTCCACGGCGTCACGCCCCCCGGCGGCCATTACCTCAAGCTCTACGCCGCCGATCTCGGCCGGGGCCCGGACGGGCGGTGGCAGGTGCTGGCCGACCGGACGCAGGCCCCCTCGGGCCTCGGCTGGGCGCTGGAGAACCGGATGGTCCTGGCCCGGACCTTCCCGGACTTCTTCCAGGACCTCCACGTCGAGCGCCTGCCGGCCTTCTTCCAGGCCTTTCGCGATGGTCTGGCGCTGGGGGCCGAGCGCGTCGACCCGCGGATCTGCCTGCTGACCTCCGGCCCCTACAGCAGCACCTATGTCGAGCAGGCGGCGCTGGCCCGCTATCTCGGCCTGATGCTGGTGGAGGGCGACGACCTCGTCATGCGGGACGGCCGCCTGCACGTGCGCACCGTCTCGGGCCTGAAGCGGGCCGACGCCCTGTGGCGGCGGATCGACTCCGACTTCCTCGATCCCCTGGAGCTGAATCCGGCTTCGCGGCTCGGCGTGCCCGGGATCCTCGAGGCCCTGCGCAACGGCTCCCTGGTGATGACCAACATGCCGGGCTCGGGCCTCGTCGAGTCGGCCGCGCTCGCCCCCTATCTCGACGGCATCGCCCGGCGCGTTCTCGGCGAGCCCCTAAGGCTCGGCCATCCGCGCACGTGGTGGTGCGGCGACCTGGAGGGCTTGGCGCACGCCCAGGCCAACCTCGACAGCCTGACCCTGCGCCCGGCCGCCACGCCCCAGCGCGGGGCGGGGCGCGACGCGATCCTCGCGGGCCCGGTCCTGGCGGCCGAGCGGGAGCGGGTCGTCGCCGCCCTGCGCGACCGGCCCTTCGACTACGTCGCCCAGGAGGCCGCGCCGCTCTCGACCATGCCGGGCTGGGAGCGCGGGCCGGACGGCCTCGTCCTGGTCCCCCGTCCCTTCGTGGTCCGCGTCTTCGCCACGCGGACGCCGCTCGGCTGGCAGGTCATGCCCGGCGGCTTCTGCCGGGTCTCCGAGCGCGAGGACGTCGACCCGATCGAGCTGCGGCTCGGCATCCGCTCCGCCGATGTCTGGGTGCTGTCCGAGAAGCCGGTCGCCGCGCCCCTGATCGGCACGCAGGCGGCCCCGCGGGTGCGGCGGGTCGGGGGCCATCTCCCCGCCCGGGCCGCCGACGGCCTGTTCTGGCTCGGACGCTACCTGGAGCGCGGCGAGGCGGTGATCCGGCTGGTGCTCGCCCATCTGCGCAGCGTCGGCGACGCCGTCGGGACCGACATCTCGGGCGCCCTCGACACGCCCGCGGCCCTGGCGCTCCGGGCCCTCCTGCACGAATGGGGCGCCATCGGCGCGGCCGACCTGCCCACCGCCCGCCTCGCCCTGGAGGCGCTCGCCGGGCGCGATCGGCCGGGCTCGGCGCGGTCCCACATCCTCGCGGCCCGCCGCAACGCCGCCGCGCTCCGCGCCCGCCTGTCCGGCGAGGCGTGGCGGGTGCTGGCCGACCTGAACGAGTTCCTGTCCCTCAACACCGAGCGGGCCTTCACCGAGTCGCAGCTCGCCGGCCGCGCCGAGCGGGCCCTGAGCCAGCTCGCGGCGCTCGCCGGCCTCACCCACGAGAACATGAGCCGCGCCGAGGGCTGGCACTTCATCGAGCTCGGCCGGCGCATCGAGCGGGCGATCAACACCGGCGCCTTCGCGCTCGCCTTCGCCAACGACGAGGCGACGCCCGGCTGCCTCGGGGTGATGCTGTCGCTGTGCGATTCGCAGATCAGCTACGGGCGGCGCTACCTGCAGGGGGCGGCCCTCGATCCGGTCCGCGACATGGTGCTGCTCGATCCCTACAACCCGCGCTCGATCGCCTTCCAGGCCGAGGCGATCACCCGGCACCTCGCCGACCTGCCGGCGCTGGCCGCGGACGGCATCCCCGAGCCCCATTGCCGCCTCGCCACCCGGATCCTGGCGGAGCTGCGCAGCGGCGAGGCCGCGGATTTCGACGCCGTGCGCCTCACCGCGCTCGCGACCGACCTGGAGCGGCTGGCCGACGGCATCGCGGCCCGCTACTTCCCCACCGGGCCGAACGCGCTGCGCCCCGAGAAGCTGACGGGGCTGGCGTGATCTACACGCTGCGCCACCGCACAACCTACCGCTACGGGCGGCCGGTGCACTTCGCCCGCTGCACCCTGCGGCTCAAGCCGCAGGAGGGCGAGGGCCAGAGCGTGCTGGCGAGCGCCGTCACGATCGACCCGAGCCCGGCCCGCGCGGTGATGCGGCGCGACTATTTCGGGATCGAGGCCGTGGCGATCACCCTGGAGGCGCCGCACACCACCTTCAGCGTCGAGGCGCTCTCCACCGTGCGGGTCGAGCGCCCGGCCCCGCCGCCGCCGGAATCCGGCATGGCCTGGGAGCGGGTCCGCGACGCCGTGGTGGCCGGGCGCGACCTCGCCGGCCGGGCGCCGGTGCATTTCCTGTTCCCGAGCGGCCGGGTGCCGCTGCTGCCCGCGATCACCGACTATGCCCGGCCGAGCTTCTCCGCCGGCCGCAGCGCCTACGGGGCGGCCCACGACCTGATGCTGCGGATCGGCCGGGACTTCCGCTTCGATGCCAAGGCGACCACCGTCTCCACGCCGCTCGCCGAATCCTTCGCGCTCCGGGCCGGGGTCTGCCAGGATTTCGCCCACGTGATGATCGCGGCTCTGCGCGGCATGGGCCTGCCGGCGGCCTATATCAGCGGCTACCTGCGCACCGTGCCGCCGCCGGGCCGCCCGCGCCTGCGCGGGGCGGATGCGAGCCATGCCTGGGTGGCGGTCTGGTGCGGGGACGGCTGGCTCGGCCTCGACCCGACCAACGGCGTGCCGGTGCAGGACGACCACATCGTGGTGGCCCGCGGCCGCGACTACGGCGACGTGGCCCCCGTGGACGGCATCGTCAGCGGCTCGGGCAAGCAGCGCCTCAAGGTCGAGGTCGACGTCATCCCCGATACCGAGACGCAGGATCTCGCTCTGGTGGGGTGAGGGATCCCGGAGCGGCCCGCCGGCTGGTGCCCGAAATGTCTACCCCCCTCAGGATGAGGCAGCGGGTCGGACAGGCCGGCGCCCAGACTCGTCCCTCACCACATCGTCTTGGCCGCCCGCTCCGGCCATTCCGCGTCGTAGCGCTGGCCGCCGACTGCGCCTGCGGTGAGCGCCGCGAGGATCGACCCGGGCGTCGGCAGGCTCGCCGGATCGACGCGGGCATCCGGATCCCACAGCTTGGCCCGGATGATCGCCCGGGCGCACTGGAAGTAGATCTCCGCGACCGTGATCACGATTGCGGTGCGCGGCGCGTGGCCGTCGACCCGGAACGTGGCCAGGAGATCCGGATCGGCCGAGATCACCGCCCGCCCGTTCACCCGGAGCGTCGTGCCCGAGCCCGGGATCAGGAACAGCAGCGCCACCCGCGGATCGCGCACGATGTTGCGGAGCGAGTCGATCCGATTGTTGCCGCGCCGGTCGGGCAGGATCAGCGTGCGCGGATCGGCGACCCGCACGAAGCCCGGCTGGTCCCCGCGGGGGCTGCAATCGAGCCCTTCCGGGCCGCTCGTCGCCAGCACCGCGAAGGGCGAGGCCTCGATCAGCGCCGCGTAGTCCGGCGTGACCGAATCCGCCACCTTGGCGGTGGAGGCGGCCGCCGGGGGCGCGGTGTAGATCGCCTCCAGGGCGGCGAGGCTGTCGACGACCATCACGCCCTCCTGCGGTCCTTGCTCACGCGACCTTGGCCGTGCCGGCCACGAAGGCTTCGTGCTCGGCCACCAGCGCGCCCGAGAGGGCCGCCTCGATCAGGCTCCGGGTCTCCGCCACGCCGTAGAGGGCCACGAAGGAGCCGAAGCGGGGTCCGCGCGCCTCGCCGAACAGCACGTTGTAGAGGCTCGTGAACCACGCCTGCGACACGCCGGGCCGCCCGTCCGGGCTCTTGGCCTTGCCGGACGTGTCGGGGAAGTGGCGCCGCCCCACCTCGTAGACCGCCGCCTGCAGGGCCTCCGGATCGGTGGAGCCGGCATGGTCCCTGAGGGTCTCCGACAGATCCTCCAGGGCCGCCCGCTCCTCCGGGGTCGGCGCCCGGTAGGTCTTGGCCGGCCGCACGAAATCCGAGAAGTATTTCAGCGCGTGCTTGACCAGCCGGTCGAGGCCCGGATGGGTCTCCGGCCCGGTCTGCGGCGCGTAGCGGCGGATGAAGCCCCACAGCACCGCCGGATCCTCGGTGTTGGCCACCGCGGCGAGGTTGAGCAGCATCGCGAAGGTCAGGCTCGCGCCCTCGACCGTCTCGGGCTCCGGCGGGGTGCCGGCGTGCAGGTGCCAGACCGGGTTGCCGAGGCGGAGCTTCGCGTCCTGGCCGGCATAGCGGTCGAGGAAGCCGATATACTCGTCGACGTGCCGGGGGATCACGTCGAAGAACAGACGCTTGGCCTCGCGCGGCTTGTTGTACATGAACAGGGCGAGCGATTCCGGCGTGCCGTACTTGAGCCACTCGTCGATGGTCAGGCCGTTGCCCTTCGACTTCGAGATCTTCTGGCCCTTCTCATCGAGGAACAGCTCGTAGTTGAAGCCCTCCGGCGGCTCGCCGCCGAGCGCCCGGGCGATCTTGGCGGAGAGCTTGACCGAATCGATCAGGTCCTTGCCGGCCATCTCGTAATCGACGCCCAGCGCCACCCAGCGCATCGCCCAGTCGGGCTTCCATTGCAGCTTGGCGTGGCCGCCGGTCACCGGGGTCTCGTAGCGCTCGCCCGTGGCGGGATCGCGCCACGCGATGGTGCCGCTGCCGGCGTTCACCGCGTCGATCGGCACCTGCATCACGTGGCCGGTGACCGGGTGGAGCGGCAGGAACGGGGAGTAGCTCGCCGAGCGCTCGGCCCGCAGGGACGGCAGCATGATCTCCATGACGGCGTCGTAGCGCTCCAGCACCCGCAGCAGCGTCGCGTCGAACACGCCCGAGCGGTAGCATTCGGTCGCCGATCGGAACTCGTAGGCGAACCCGAAGGCGTCGAGGAAGCGGCGCAGCTCGGCGTTGTTGTGCGCCCCGAAGCTGTCATGGGTGCCGAACGGGTCCGGCACGCGGGTGAGCGGCTGGTTGAGATGGCCGGCCAGCATCTCGCGGTTCGGCACGTTGTCCGGAACCTTGCGCAGCCCGTCCATGTCGTCCGAGAAGGCGATCAGCCGGGTCGGCACCGCGTCGCGGGTGAGCACCCGGAAGGCGTGGCGCACCATGGAGGTGCGGGCGACCTCCCCGAAGGTGCCGATATGCGGCAGGCCCGAGGGGCCGTAGCCGGTCTCGAACAGCACCTCCGTCTTGCCGGATTTCTCCAGCCGCGCCACGAGCTTGCGCGCCTCCTCGAAGGGCCAGGCGGCGGCGTTGGCGGCGGCCTCGATGATGTCGGGGTCGAGGGTCAGGGCTGGGGGGGCGGCTTGCATGTCTTCGGGGATGAACGCGAATTGGGAGCGCGCACCCTAGAGCGGTTCGCATCGGAGCGGAACGCCTGACGGTGCAATGCGGGGTTCCATCGCGCGCCCGCGCTCGTGGCCTGAGCTCGTGGCCTGAGACTGCGGCGCCCGGCTCCGCCGCCCCGTCCGGCATGAACCGGTCGACGGCGGCATCATCGCCCAGGAAGGAAGTCCGTCAGAACGGGCTCACGGGGAAGAACCGCAGGTACAATTCGGTGTACTTGCCGTCGTCCCAGACCCGCTGGAGCGCGTCGTCCAGGGCCCGGGAGAGGGCGGCGTCCTCCGGGCGGGTGATCAGGCCGATCCCCTCCCCGAAATAGCGGTTCTCCAGATAGTCGCCGCCGATGAGCGCGCAGCACGTCTCCGCGTCCTGGCCGCCGACATAGAGGGCGAGGTTCAGGCCGTCGGCGAACAGGTAGTCGATCTCGCCGCGCTTGAGCGCGCCCTCGGCCGCCGCCAGGTCGGTGAAGTCCTTGGCCACGGCCTTCGGGAAGAACGCCTTCAGGTAGGCCGCATGGGCGCTGCCGGCGATGACCCCGACGCTGCGGCCGGCGAGCGCCGCCGCCGAGGGGACGGGCAGGCCCTTGTCGGTCCGGGCGGCGAACCGCGCCGGCCAGCGGAAATACGGCCGCGTCGCCAGGAATTTCTGCCGCAGCGTCGCCGTCAGGGGAATGGCGGCCGCGACCACGTCGCCCTGCCGGCTGTCGAGGGCATCGAGCAGGGTGTCGAAGCGGCGCGCCTGCACCGTGCAGGTGATCGTCAGCTTCTCGCAGACGGCGCGGGCGAGCTCGACCACGAAGCCCGTCGGGTTGCCGTCGGGGCCGGCGAAGTGCAGCGGCGGGAACTCGTCGTCCGTGAGGAAGCGGACCGCCCGGCCGGTCTGGGGCGCCTCGATCCGCTCGCCCCGGCTGCGCGGGTTCCAGAAATCCGGCACCGTGACGGCGGGGGTGGCGGTGACACCTGTGGCCTCGGCGGTGGCACCGGCTGCAGCACCGGCGGGCGCGGCCGGGGCCGCGAGGAGCGCGGCGGCGAGCACGGCCGCCATGCACCGGGATGGGATGCGTGTCCTATCGCCTCTTGACGATCGGGAGGGGGTGGTGCTCCTCTCGGAGCGTGGGGGCGGGGACTGGCTCACCCTCCTCCTCTACCACGTCCTGGGGCCACCGGGGGAGCGCGGCGTGTCGGTCCAGCGCCCGCCCACGGGGCCGGCGGCCCTGCCGTCGGAGATCGCCTTCCTGCTGGCCGAGGGCGTCGACGGCCGGCTGCTGGTCCGGGCGGCCGCCGCGGCGGCCGCGGCCGGGACCGACGCGGCGACCGCCCTGCTGAATGCCGGCCTGATCGCCGAATCGGCCTATTACGAAGCCCTGGCCCGGGCGCTCGGCGCCCCCTACCTCGACGGCCCGATCCCGTTCGGCCTGGGCCTGCGCTTCCCCGACAGCCTGGTGGCCGGTCTCGCGCCGCTGGCGCCGGGATCGGTGTCGCCCTGGGTGCTGGCGCCCCGGGGCCGGGCGATCGCGGACCTCCTCGACGCCCCGGGCCGCGCTCCGTGCCGCGCCGCCATGCCGGCGATCACCAGCCCCACGCGCCTGCGCGAGGCCGTGTTCGCGGCCATCCCCGAGCAGGTGGCGGATCATGCGGCGCACGACCTGCGGCGGCGCGCGCCCGAGCGGGCGACGGCCCCCGAGCCCGCCCTCCGCTGGCTGCTGGTCCTCGCCCTCGCGGTCACCGCCGCGCTCTGCCTGTGCGCGGCGCTGCCGCCCCCGCTGGCGCGCGCGGTGGTGATCGCCGGGCAGATCCTGTTCCTGGCCATGGCGGCCCTCCGGATCGCGGCCCTCGCCATCGCGGCCCCGGTGGAGCCGGAGGCGGTGGCGCCCCTCGCCGAGGCCGACCTGCCGGTCTACACGGTCCTCGTCCCCCTCCACCGCGAGGCGGCGGTGGTGCCGGACCTGCTCAGGGCGCTCTCCGCCCTCGATTATCCGGCCGCCAAGCTCGACATCAAGCTGCTGCTCGAGGCGGACGACGCGGAGACCGCTTCCGCCCTCCCCCGGGACACCCTGCCGGCCCGGTTCGAGGTGATCACGGTGCCCCCGGGCGGCCCGCGCACCAAGCCCCGGGCGCTCAACGCCGCGCTGCCTTTGGCCCGCGGCGCCCTGCTCACGGTCTACGACGCCGAGGACGTGCCCGATCCCGGACAGCTGCGGCTGGCGGCCGCCCTGTTCGCGCGCCTGCCCGCGCGCACCGCCTGCCTCCAGGGGCGGCTCGTGATCGACAATGCCGGCGATTCGTATCTCGCCCGCGTCTTCGCCCTCGAATATGCCGGCCTGTTCGACGTGCTGAACCCGGCCTTCGCCCGCTGCGGCCTGCCGGTCCCCCTCGGCGGCACCTCGATGCACCTGCGCACCGCGGTGGTGCGGGCGCTGCACGGCTGGGATGCCCACAACGTCACCGAGGATGCGGATCTCGGGCTGCGGCTGGCGCTCGCGGGCTACACCGTCGGCGACCTGCCCAGCCCCACCTTCGAGGAGGCCCCCGCCCGTCTCGGACCCTGGCTCGGCCAGCGCACCCGCTGGCTCAAAGGTCTGGTCCAGACCAGCCTCACCCACGGGCGGCGCCCCCTCGACACCGCACGCAGCCTCGGCGGCCTGGAGACGCTCTGCGCCGTCGCGCTGGTCCCGGGGACGGTGGCCTCGGCGCTCGCCTACCCGGTCTGCCTCGTCGCGGCGGCGTGGTCCTTCCTGGTCCTGGAGATCCCGGCCGCGCCCGCCTTCTTGGACAACCTGCCCACCGGGCTCGCCATCACCCTGTTCGGGACGGGGCTCGCCGCCCTGGTCCTGCCCGCCCTCGCCGGCTGCGCCCGGCGCGGCTGGGGGGACCTCGCCCAGTCGGTCCCGTGGATGCCGGTCTACTTCCTGCTGGTCAGCCTGGCCGCGTGGCTGGCGCTGATCGAGCTGGTCCGCGCCCCGCTGCGCTGGAACAAGACCCGGCACGGCCTCGCGCGGACCTCCCGCAGCGGGCGGCGGGCCCGGCGCGGGCGGCCTGCGACACCCTGCGACACGGCGCGCGGGCCGGACGGCGGCGCATGCGCCTCCGCTTGATCTGGATCAGTCGCGCCGACCGGCGGCACCGCTCACGTCGGCGCCCGGCTCGTGCCCGCGCCCCGGGCGGCCGGTGATTCGCCTCGCGGCGGCCCAAGCGATGCCGGCCTTCTGCCTCCGACACACCCTTGAGCATGCGGACGGCCGCTGCGGCCTCGCCTTCGCCAGCGACCACCTGGAGGCGGACGGCGTGGAGGCGGCGATCCGTGGTGCCCGGGAGCTGGGCCGGACCGCCAGCCCCATGCTCCTGACCGGGGCGCGGTGCTGACGGATTCGGCCGGCCGGATCCTCTGGTCGTTCACCCTGGCGCTGCCCCGGGAGCCGCTCTGCGTCCGGGCGACGCGCTGACGGCCGCCGGAGTCGGATGCCCCCGGGGCCCGCGCGTCGATGGCCCGCTGGCGCGGCCGGACCTGCATCGCGATCCCGAGGGGCACGCCGGCGGGCGGATTTCCCTGCGCCGCGCCATGCTCTAACGCCATCCGCATGAGCGAGACACGCGATGCGGGCCGGCCTGGGCCGGGCGGGGCGAAGGCGGCGGGTGCTGCGGAGGAGGCGCCTCTGAGCCGGCTCCTGCGCCTGATGGCGACCCTGCGCGATCCCGTCGCCGGCTGCCCCTGGGACGTGGCGCAGAGCTTCGCCACCATCGTGCCCTACACGATCGAGGAGGCCTACGAGGTCGCCGACGCGGTGGCGCGGGGGGATCTGCGCGACCTGCGGGACGAACTCGGCGACCTGCTGCTCCAAGTGGTGTTCCACGCCCGCATGGCCGAGGAGCAGGGCGCCTTCGCCTTCGACGACGTGGCCCGCGCCATCGGCGACAAGCTGGTCCGGCGCCACCCCCACGTCTTCACCCCGGACGGCACGCCCCTGCCCGCCGGCTCGCCCCTGCGCGATCCGGCCCAGGTCGAGGCCCAGTGGGCGGCGATCAAGGCGCAGGAACGGGCGGCCCGGCAGAAAGAGCGGCAGGAAGAGCGGCAAGAGGCGCGGCAAGAGGCGCGGCAGGACACAGGCGCCGCGCCGGATCCGGCGCCGGACCCGCTCGGCGGCGTCGCCCGGGCGCTGCCGGCCCTCGCCCGGGCGGAGAAGATCTCCCGGCGGGCGGCCGCCTACGGCTTCGACTGGGACGAGGCCGCCCAGGTCGTCGACAAGGTCCGCGAGGAGACCGACGAGGTCGCCGAGGCCCTGGCGGCGGGCGACCCGCAGGCCCTGTCCGAGGAGATCGGCGATCTCCTGTTCTCGGTGGCCAACCTCGCCCGGCATGCCGGGATCGACCCGGAGACCGCCCTGCGCGACGGGACCGCCAAGTTCGAGCGCCGCTTCGCCGCCATGGCGCGGCACCTCGCGGCCTCCGGGGGCGCCCTCGGCCGCTCCGACCTCGCCGCCATGGAGGCGGCGTGGCAGGCGGCCAAGCGCGACGAGGCGGGGGGTGGGCCGTAGCGGCGCGTGGCCCGGATCCGAATCGGGCGACCGCCTCGCGAGATCCGCGACCGGGACCTTCGTCTGTCCGCGTTCGAGCGGCGCTGTCAGGCCGCGCCGCTCGAACGCCCGCGGCCCGATCTGCGGGCTCGTCGCGGCGGATCCGCCGGGCTCCGCAACGGTGATCCGACGCGTTGGCGTTCCGGCCGCCGGGCGTTAAACCCGCGCCATGTTCGATGATGCAGCCGCTCAGCGCTATCTCGCGGGACTGGCTCCCGTGGCGGCGGGATCGGTGCGCTGGCTCATCTACGATCACGACCGGCAATGGGTCTCGGTCGTTGACGGCAATCTCGTGTCCCTGCGGCAGGATTGCCTGCATGTCCTCGGCGCCTCCGCGGAGGCGGACGCCACCGCGTCCCTCGTCGATGCGATCCGCGACTTCCTCGCCGAAGGGACGGATCGCACCCCGCAGATCGTCGCCCTCTCGTGCGCCGTGCTGATGCAGAGCGTCGGGGATCTCGACGCGGTATTCGATCGGATCCGGTCCGGCGTCATGGCAACCCTCGTCTATGCCGAGGACGTCGTGGTCAGGCCCGTCGCCGCGTAGGGCAAATCGGCACTGCCCGTCCTCGCCGCCCGGCACTCCGGCGACGGCGGCCTTCGCGGCAGCCGGGGGCGGCTTGATCCCGCGAGGCACCCGCGCTCTCGACAAGGGGCTTCCGGGCGCGCGTCGGCGGACCGCCGACGCCGGGATTCCCGCTCCGGACGCGCCGGCTCGGATTGAAGGAACCTCCCCCGTCCAGGTTCCGAGGCCGAGCGGTGCCACGTTCCTGATCGACCGCGCCGCGATCCGCGCCGGGGTTACCCGCGGCGATCCTCCGCGGCTCCCCGGCGCGCCGAGGGCTCGACACGGGGCGGTCCGCGGATATGTTCCGCGCATGCGCTTCGCCCTGCCCGTCCTCGCCGCCCTCGCTGTCACCGCCGCCCTGTCCCGGCCCGCCGCGGCCGAGACGGTCGTCCAGGAGCGGTTCGGCTGCCACAGCCAGGAGGTCACCGACCGCCTGTTCAAGCTGGTCATGGCGGGCGACGAATCCGGGTTCGGGCAGTTGCTGAAGGGCAGCCTCGCCAGCGGCGAGTGCCGGTCCTTCAAGCCCGGCGAGGAAGTCCGGCTCGAGTCCCGGACGATGAGCTACGGCTGCCTCGCCCTGAAGGACGCGCAGGACCGCTGCTACTGGACGCCGCTCAGCGCCATCGAGAAGGCGAACTGAGCCGGGCCCGGCCGGCGGGCGGCCCCGCTGTCCGGCACCCGCGAGGGGCGCCGGGCCCCGTGGGCGATCAGGCGCCCTTCTTGCCCTTGCCCTTCGCCGGTTCCGCCTCGCCCTCCCCGGCATCGGCCGCCGCGTTGATCGTCCCGGCGATCCGGGAGAGCAGCGCGTCGGTGGTCTTCTCCTCCTGCAGGGTCTCGTCCAGGAGCTTGGCGGCATCCGCGTAGCCGAGCTGCGCGGCCCAGGTCTTCAGGGTGCCGTAGCGGGCGATCTCGTAATGCTCCACCGCCTGGGCGCAGGCGGCCAGCACCGCGTCGGCCGCCGGGCTGCCCGCGAAGTCGTCGAGGTCTTCCTCCATCTCGGAGACGATCCCCTGCATCGCCTCGCAGGTCTTGGCCCGGGCCGGCTTGCCGATGATCTCGAAGACCTGCGTCAGGCGCTCCACCTGCTGGGCGCTCTCCTCCGCATGGGTCTCGAAGGCTTGGCGCAACGCGTCGTGCTCCGCCGCCTTGGCGGACTTCTTGAGCGCCTTCACCGACTGCTTTTCGGCATAGTAGACGTCCTTCAGGGTCTCATAGAAGGCGTCCTGCAGCGTTTTCTGCTTGGCCATGGCGGTCTGTCTCCGTTGAAGGGCCACCGTCGGTGTCGGCGGCCTCCTCGGTGAACCCCGGTCCGGCCGGCTGTATCCGGGCGATATCTTCGGCCTGTGGAGGAACCTTTCGGGGTTTTGGCGGCCGCCCCGTCCGGGCGCGTCTTCCGGCCGGATCCGGGCACAGGTAGTCGAGGGCGGTTTCGAAGGCGCCCCCCACCGCGTCGGGCAGAGACGGGCGGGTCCGGGTCGCGACGCGTCGGCCTGTCGTCCGCCGTTCGGGGCCTGGGGGCGGTCTTCCGGGCCGCCTGGCGGCCGGTCCATCGCCCGGGATCCTGTGATCAGGGCCTGCCGGGATCCGGGGATCCTGTGATCAGGGATCCCGGATGGGGGCCTGCGCGTCCCGTCCCGGTGGCGTCGGCGGGCGCTGCGGAGCGCGGGCGGTCCGGGGCGCGCCGCCGGCGGATCCGCGGTCCCCGACGAACGGCCAGTCGATCAGCCCGCCGGCCCAGAGCGCCGCCCAGACGAAGACCGGCTGAAACGCCAGGCGCGGGCCGTGGTACCACCAGGAATCCGGGATGCCGGCGATGGCGACGTGGTCGAAGGCGTGCTTGAGGTTCGCCGGGTAGACGCAGACCGCGTAGAGGGCGAGGCCGAGCGCGGCCGCCCGGCGGAACCGGCCCGTCAGCAGGCCGACGGCGCCGGCGATCTCGCACAGGCCGGTCGCCAGGATGACGAGCCGCGGCTGCGGCACCCAGTCGGGCATCAGCGGCAGCATCGCGTCGGTCGCCACGAGATGCACCACCCCGATGAAGGCGTAGAGGGCCGCGAGCCCGTAGCGGAGCCGGCGGCGGCCCGTCTCGACCGCTTGCCCGGTCACGCGACGGACTCCTCCGTCACCCCGCAGGCGCGGGCCACCGACTCGCGGAGCGCCGCCCTGAGGCGGACAACCGCCGGGTGCCCGAGGCTGGCGAAGGCCGTCTCGCCCACCGCCGTCACGGGGGCGAGGAGCCGCAGGGAATTGGTCAGGAACACGGCCTCGGCGCCCATCAGGTCGGGCAGGCTCAGCGACCGCTCCTCCGCCCGGAGCCCGCATCCGGCGGCGAGCGCCAGGATCTCCGCCCGCACGATCCCGGCGAGGACGCCGTCGGTCAGCGGCGGCGTCACCAGGATCTCCCCGAACAGGCCGAACAGGTTGCCGGTGCCCGCGCATGCGACGCGTCCCCGGGTGTTGCAGAACAGCGCCTCGTCGAACCCCGCCGCGGCGGCGTCGCGGGCGGCCAGCACCGCGTCGCCGTAGCCCAAGGTCTTCAGCCGGGCGGCCGGGGACGTGTCGTTGCGGGCGATCGAAGTCGGCCACAGGCGCAGGGGCGCGAAGGCCGCGCTGCGGGCGCTCGGCGCCGCGGTGGCGAACAGGGTCGGGCTCGGATCCTCCGGCGGCTTCAGGCCGCGTGGGCCGGAACCGCGGGTGAGGGTGGTGCGGATCGCGAGCCGCTCCCCGGTCCTGCTCCTCGCGCCGGCCAGCGCCCGCATGGCCTCCCGGATCCGGTCCGGCGCGGCGGGGATCCCCAGCGCGTCCGCGGAGGTCACGAGCCGGGCGATGTGGGCCTCCGCGAAGGCGACCCGGCCGCCCAGCGCCAGCGCCGTGTCGAACAGGCCGTCGCCCAGCGTCAGGCCGCGGTCGGTGAGGTCCAGCGGCGCGGTCGTCCCCGCGACGAGGGCGCCGTCACGCCACAGCATCGCGCTGTCCCTCCCGCCAGGCCCGGGCCAGCCCCAGAAAATTGGCGAACAGGGCGTGGCCGCCCTCGGTCAGGACCGATTCCGGGTGGAACTGGATGCCGTAGGTCGGGTGGGTCCGGTGCGACAGGGCCATCACCTCCCCCTCCTGCGAGACCGCGTCGACGGAGAGGTGCTTCTCCATCTCGGGGCCGGGGGTCACCACGAGCGAGTGGTAGCGCCCCACCGGCATCGGCGCCGGCAGCCCGGAAAACAGCCGCTCGCCCGTATGGGCGATCGGCGTCATCTGCCCGTGCAGGGGCCGCTGCGCCCGCGCCACCGTGCCGCCGAAGGCCGCGCCGATCGCCTGGTGGCCGAGGCAGACGCCGAGGATCGGCACCGCCCCCGACAGCTCCCGGATCGCCGGCAGGGAGATGCCGGCCTCCGCCGGGGTGCAGGGGCCGGGCGAGACCACCAGGGCCTCGGGGGCCAGCGCCCGGATGCCGGCGACGTCCAGGGCGTCGTTGCGCACGACCCGGACCTCCTCGCCCAGCTCCTCCAGGTAGCGGACGACGTTGAAGACGAAGGAATCGTAGTTGTCGAGGACGAGGATCATGCGAAGGCCTCGAAGACGCGGGCGGCCTTGGCGAGTGTCTCGTCGTATTCCGGGCCGGGCTCCGACAGCAGGGTCACCCCGCCCCCGGCCTGCAGGACCGCCTGTCGGTCGTCCATGAACACCGTGCGGATCGCGATCGCGGTATCGAGCGCCCCGTCGAAGCCGATCCGGCCGATGGCGCCGCAATAGAGTTCCCGGGCGTCGCCCTCGATCTCGGTGATGATGTCCATGGCGCGGATCTTCGGGGCGCCGGTGATCGAGCCCCCCGGGAAGGTCCCTTCCAGGAGGTCGAGGGCGTCGAGCCCGTCGCGGAGCTCTCCGGTCACCACCGACACCAGATGGTGGACGTTGGCGTAGGTCTCCAGGCCGCAGAGCGTCGGCACGGCGACGCTGCCCGGCGCGCAGACCCGGGACAGATCGTTGCGCAGCAGGTCGACGATCATGACGTTCTCGGCCCGCTCCTTCACGCTGGCCTGGAGCGCCTCGGCCGCCGCCCGGTCGGCCGCCGGGTCGTCCGAGGGGTTATCCGCGCGGCGGGCGGTGCCCTTGATCGGCCGGGTCTCCACGTGACGGCCGTCGAGGCGGATGAACCGCTCGGGCGAGGACGAGGCGACGGTCAGGCCCTCCAGCTCCAGATAGGCGCCGAAGGTCGCCGGGTTGGTGGCGCGCAGCCGCCGGTAGAGGGCGAACGGATCGAAGCCGGCCGGGAGATCGGCGGTGAAACGCTGGGCGATGTTGGCTTGGTAGATGTCGCCCGCCCGGATGTAGGCGCGGACCTTTTCGACAGCCTCTTCATAGGTTTGTCGGTCGAAGTTCGAGCGCCATGTGAGCGGCTCCGGCGCTCCGGCGGCGGCCGCGCTCGGGATCTCCGCGCCGCCGAGCCGGTCGGCGAATCGGGCGAGCCGCGCCTCCGCGCGGGCCTGCCGCTGGGCCGGTGCGGTCTCCGGGAACCCCGTGGCGACGAGCCGGCAGGTGCCCGCGGCGTGATCGATCACCAGGGCCGTGTCGTAGAAGTTCAGGGCGATGTCGTCGGTGAGCCCCGCCCGCCGGGCCGGCGGCGCCACCCGTTCCAGCGATGCCCCGAGGTCATAGGCCAGATAGCCGATCGCCCCGCCGGGGAAGGGTTCTTCGGCGTCCGGTTCGATCCGGTACGGCGCGAGGCACGCCCGCAGAGCCGCGAAGGGACCGCCCGGCACCGGATTTCCGTCGAGGGTCGCCCGCCCGTCGCGGTAGCGGAAGCGTGCGAACGGCTCGGCGGCCACGATCGAATGGCGACCCAGGGAGTCGTGCCGCATGGCACTGTCGAGGAAGGCGAGCCCGGGCAGGGCGCGCAGCCGGGCCGCCGCCGCGACGGGATCGATGAAGGGGATCTCTCGGGTCCACATGACCGGGTTCGGGCTGTTGTCCTGGGCGAGGGCGGGGCAGATCCTGTCACGCTGCCGTCGCACAGGCGATGCCGCGGGGGAAGCGGCAGTTGCACGCAGGGACCGCCCCGGGGGGCAGACAGGGCGTGCTTCCGACGCAGACCGCGTCCCCGCGGCTTCATGTGGGATGTCAGGGCAGGCGCGCAAAGTCCTGGTCAAACGGCCAAGTTTCCGGTTCTGCGTCAGCGGCGCGCGCCGGTCCGGTCACCCCTGCGGCGGCCGGTCTCGCGCGGCGGCGCGGGAGCTTGTATAGGAACCGCGATCCCGAATTCCCGTCCTCGCGCTTCGGGCGACCGATCCTCGGTTGCCCGCGCCGGGCCTGTCCGACCCGAATGCCATGACCGCCACGCCTGCTCCCCGCGGCCCCGCTTCCGGAGCCGAATCCAAAATCACGGCCCCCAAGATCTCGTTCGTGTCGCTGGGCTGCCCGAAGGCGCTGGTCGATTCCGAGCGGATCCTCACCCACCTGCGCGCCGAGGGCTACGAGCTGGCCCGCCGGCACGACGGCGCCGACGTGGTGATCGTCAACACCTGCGGCTTCCTCGATTCGGCCAAGGCGGAGTCGCTCTCGGCCATCGGCGAGGCCATGGCGGAGAACGGCCGGGTGATCGTCACCGGCTGCATGGGCGCGCAGCCGGAGGAGATCCGCGAGAAGTATCCGGATCTCCTGGCGGTGACCGGGCCCCAGGCCTACGAGTCGGTGGTGGCCGCCGTCCACGAGGCGGTGCCGCCGGCCCACGACCCGTTCCTCGACCTCGTGCCGCCGCAGGGGATCAAGCTCACCCCGCGCCACTACGCCTACCTGAAGATCTCGGAGGGGTGCAGCAACCGCTGCAGCTTCTGCATCATCCCGTCCCTGCGCGGGAACCTCGTCAGCCGCCCCGCCGCCGACGTGCTGCGCGAGGCCGAGAAGCTGGTGAAGGCCGGCGTGAAGGAGCTGCTCGTCGTCTCGCAGGACACCAGCGCCTACGGCGTCGACATCCGCTACGCCGAGAGCCCGTGGCGCGACCGGCAGGTCCGGGCCAAGTTCTACGACCTGACCAAGGAGCTCGGCGAGCTCGGGGCCTGGGTGCGGCTCCACTACGTCTACCCCTACCCGCACGTGGACGAGGTCATCCCGCTGATGGCCGAGGGCAAGGTGCTCCCCTACCTCGACATGCCGCTCCAGCACGCGAGCCCCTCGGTGCTCAAGCGCATGCGCCGGCCCGGCAACCAGGAGCGCCAGCTCGACCGGATCCGGAGCTGGCGGCAGACCTGCCCGGACCTCGCGATCCGCTCGACCTTCATCGTCGGCTTCCCCGGCGAGACCGAGGCCGAGTTCGAGGAGCTGCTGGCCTGGCTGCAGGAGGCCAAGCTCGATCGGGTCGGCTGCTTCGAGTACGAGCCGGTGGCGGGCGCCACCGCCAACGCGCTCGGCGACCTCGTGCCGCCGGCGGTGAAGGCCGAGCGCAAGCGCCGGTTCATGGAGACGCAGAACGGCATCGCGCTGCGGCTGCAGCGCGCCAAGGTCGGCAAGCGGCTGCCGATCATCGTCGATGCCGTCGAGGGCGGGGTCGCCCGGGGCCGGTCCAAGGCCGACGCGCCGGAGATCGACGGCACCGTCCACGCCGCCTTCCGGCGCCCGGTGCGGGTCGGCGACATCGTCACCGTGAAGATCGACCGGGCCGAGGCCTACGACCTCTACGGCAGCGTGGCGTAAGGCTATTCCCGTCTTCGCTGCGCTCGCGATGACGGGCGCGGGCCGGACTCCTGTTGAAGCCCTCTCCGACGCGGCTTGACCCCGCTGGCCCACCGCGGTCTTTGGAACAGAGCAGGAACTCACCGCGGATCTCCGAGGCGGCGATGGATCCGGAGGTCGCGCTCCGCAAGATCATCCACATCGACATGGACGCGTTCTACGCCTCCGTGGAGCAGCGCGACGACCCGTCCCTGCGCGGCAAGCCCCTGGCGGTGGGCGGCTCGCGGGAGCGGGGCGTCGTGGCGGCGGCGAGCTACGAGGCGCGCAAGTTCGGCGTGCGCTCGGCCATGCCGTCGGCCACGGCCCGGCGGCTCTGCCCGGACCTGCTGTTCGTGAAGCCGCGCTTCGAGGTCTACCGGGCGGTCTCGGAGGAGATCCGCGCGGTCTTCGCCCGGCACACGCCGCTCATCGAGCCGGTGGCCCTCGACGAGGCCTATCTCGATGTCACCGAGAACCTCCTGGGCCTGCCGACGGCGACGGCCGTGGCGAAGGCGATCCGGGCCGAGATCCTGGAGCGCACCGGGCTCGTGGCCTCGGCCGGGGTCTCGTACAACAAGTTCCTCGCCAAGGTGGCGTCCGACCACAGGAAGCCGAACGCCCTGTTCGTCATCACCCCCGCCATGGGGCCGGACTTCGTGGCCGAACTGCCGATCGGCCGGTTCCACGGCGTCGGTCCGGTCACCGAGGCGAAGATGAAGCGGCTCGGGATCGAGACCGGGGCGGATCTCCGCGCCTGGACGCCGGAGCGCCTGCGCGAGACCTTCGGCTCCGCGGGCGCCTACTACCACGCGGTCGCCCGGGGGATCGACGAGCGGCCGGTCCGCGCCCACCGGGTGCGCAAGTCGATCGGGGCGGAGACCACCTTCTCGGAGGATACGGCGGCCTTCGAGGTCCTGGCCGCCCGGCTGGCGCCGCTGTTCGACAAGGTCTGGGCGGGGGCCGAGGCCAAGGGGATGCGCGCCCGGACCGTGACCCTGAAACTGAAGTTCTCGGATTTCGCCCAGGTTACCCGGGCGAAATCGCTCACCGTTCCCGTGGCCGACCGGGCCAATCTGGAGCGGATCGGCCTCGACCTGCTCGCCGGCCTGTTCCCCCTGCGGCGCAGCGCGCGGCTGATCGGGGTGTCGCTGTCGGGCTTCGCGCAGGACGCGCCCGAGGCGCCGCTCCAGCTCGGGCTGGCGCTCTGACGGGGCGCCCCGTCGCGGGGCCCCGTCGCGCGGCCCGCGCTGATGCGACGCGGGATCGTCGTGCGGTCGCGCACGCCGGGCCCGCGCGGCCGCCCCCACATGGGATCCATCCGGCGCGGACCGGCATTTCCCGGGACCGCGCGCACCGAAGGGTCCGTCCCATGTCGAAGCCCGCCGTCCTGGCTCTGTCCGCCGCGCTCCTGCTGACCGTCCCGGTGGGCGCCGCCCGCGCCGACGGCGCCGCCGCCTTCGGGGCCGCCAACGCGGCGCAGCTCCTGGGCTACACCGCGAGCCCCGCCCAGCTCTACGTCCCGGCGAGTGGCCCATCCGCCGGGTTCGCGACCGGCCCGGCGCCCCAGCGGCCGAAGCCGCCGGCCCGCGCCCGCTGACCGGGATCGCCCGGGCCGGGCCGGCCCGGGCGTGCCGTCACCCCGGCTCGGTCAGGCGTTCTTGCGCGGCCGGTGGTCCGGGTCGACGCCGCCGTCGCGCTTCGTCTCGTTGTCGACGTCGCCCTCGAAGGTCGAATCCGCCTGCAGATCCGCCGGGTCGGCGCCGCTCATCCCCTTCGAGGTGCCGATCCCGGGATTGCCCTTGAGGTCGGCGTCCGTGGGCGTGTCGGTCTTCGGGTGCTTGCCTGACATGCTGGCTCCTGACTGGCATCCTGCCCGGATGCCGATGTCGGGCCAACGCGTCGGGGCGGGGGCGGTCTCCCGCGCGGCATGCGGCGGTTCGCCTCCCGCGCCCCGGGGGCGCTCAGCCGATCTGCGCCGCCGCGATCCGGCGGACGCCCGCCGCCTCCATCCGCGCCCAGGCCTGCGCCAGCGACCCGTCCACGTCGATCCCGCGCACCGCATCCTCCACCACGAGGACCTCGAAGCCGGCGTCGCGGGCGTCGAGCGCGCTCCAGGCGACGCAGAAATCGGTGGCGAGGCCGCACACGGCGACGCGGGTGATGCCGCGCTCCCTGAGCGCCCCCGCGAGGCCCGTGCGCGTGGCCCGGTCGGCTTCGAGGAAGGCCGAGTAGCTGTCGACCCGGGGATCGAGCCCCTTGCGCACCACTAGGCTCGCCCGGTCGGTGGCAAGCCCCGGCGCGAAGGTGGCGCCTCGGCTGCCCTGGACGCAGTGCCGGGGCCACAGCACCTGCGGCCCGTAGGGCAGCACGATGGTCTCGAACGGCGCCCGACCGGGATGGGTCTCGGCGAAGGAGACGTGATCCGCCGGGTGCCAGTCCTGCATCAGCACCACATGCCGGAAGCGGTGCTGGAGCGCGTTGATCGGCTCGACCACCGCGTCGCCCCCCGGGACGGGGAGCGCCCCGCCCGGCAGGAAATCGACCTGCACGTCGACGACGAGGAGCAGGTCGGCGTTGCCGGGCGTCACGGTCGCGGGCCTCAGGGCAGCATCACGATCGAGCCGGTGGTCTCCCGGCCCGCGAGGTCGCGGTGGACCTGCTGCGCCTCGGCCAGCGGGTAGGTGGCGTTCACCGCGATCTTCACCGCGCCGTCGCGCACCACCTTGAACAGGCGGGCGGCCGCCTCCTCCAGGGTGGCGCGGTCCGACGTGAAGGTCGCCAGCGTCGGGCGGGTCACGTAGAGCGAGCCGCGCGGGGCCAGCAGGCCGAGGTCGAGCCCGGTGATCGCCCCCGAGGCCGAGCCGAAGCTCGCCAGGAGGCCGAGCGGCGCGAGGCTGTCCAGCGAGCCCATCAGGGTCGCCTGCCCGACGCCGTCATAGACCACCGGCACGCCCTTGCCGCCGGTGATCTCGCGCACGCGCTTGGCGACATCCTCCTCGCGGTAGAGGATGACGTGGTCGCAGCCGTTCTGCTTGGCGAGTTCCGCCTTCTCGGGGCTGCCGGCGGTGCCGATCACGGTGGCGCCGAGGTGCTTGGCCCACTGGCAGGCGATCAGGCCGACGCCGCCGGCGGCCGCCTGCCACAGGATCGTGTCGCCGGGCTTCACCGCGTAGGTCCGGTGCAGCAGGTACTCGACGGTCAGGCCCTTGAGCATCATGGCGGCGGCGGTCTTCTCGTCGACCCCCTCGGGGATCGGCACGGCCGCGGAGGCCGGGATCACCGGCTCCTCGGCGTAGCAGCCGTCCGCCACCGAGCCGTAGGCGACCCGGTCGCCGGGCTTGAACTGCGAGACCCCCTCGCCCACCGCCGTGACGGTGCCGGCGCCCTCCTTGCCGGGGGTGTAGGGCATGTGCGGGGACTTGTAGGCGCCGGTGCGGAAGTAGATGTCGATGAAGTTGACGCCGATGGCGGCCTGCTTGACGCGGATCTGCCCGGGGCCGGGCTCGGCCAGGGGCACGTCCTCGAAGCGCATCACCTCGGGGCCGCCGTACTCGTAGACCCGGATCGCCTTCGGCATCGTCCTGCTCCCGCTCGCCGCCCCGTCCGGGGCGTTGCAGCCCGAGATAACGGAGCGCCCGCCGGAGGCAATTCGTTTTTGGGCCCCCGTACGCCGCCCGTGCGCCGGTTGTAACCCGCCCAGGGGCGCCGCCGTTCTGGATCCGCCGGTCCCGGGCGCCTATCTAGCCCTCGTCCCTGCTCCTGCCCTTCCTCAACCGAGGTCCGAGATCCATGTCCGGCACCACCCGCACGAGCGCCGACCTCGATCCGCGCCGCCGCCGCCTCCTCTACCGCGCCTGGCACCGGGGCATCCGCGAGATGGACCTGATCATGGGCCGCTTCGCCGATGCCGAGATCGGCGACCTGTCGGAGGCGGAGCTCGACCAGTTCGAGGCGCTGATCGAGGTGCCGGACCGCGACCTGTTCAAGTGGCTCACCGGCGAGGTCGAGACGCCGTCGAACTACGACACGTCGGTCTGGCGGCGGGTGCGGGCGTTCCACCGGCACGACGCGCCGATCCATTCCTGAGAGCGACCGGTCGAGAGTGCCCGCGATGGACGAACCCAAGCCCAACTACGATCACCCGGCCCGGTCGATCGCCACAGAGCTGGTGGTGCGGATCATGCTGGAGATGATGGAGCGCTCCGATCCGGCGCTCCGCGCCGAGATCCTGCGGCAGGCGACGGTGCGCGCCGGGGCGATGACCGAGCACATGCCCAACGCGGATTTCTTCCGCGGCCGGGTCGAGGCGGCGCTGGCGGAGATCGTCGGGCCGGACGCCTGAGGGGCGTGCGCCGGGGTATCCCCGGCCCCGATGCGGCGCGGGTCTCCTCTCCCATGCTGGAGAGGGGACCCGCGCGCCATCCTGGGCCCGGCTCACCGACGATCGGCCGCCCATCGGCGCAGGGCCGTTCCCTGCCGCGACGGAGCGTCCATATAGGCTCTGTCCCGCCGCCCGGCCGCCGCCGCCATGCTTTATCGCGGCGGCCCGATCGGCTAACGCCACCCGACCTCTACCCCTGACGCGCCCGGCGGGATTTCCCGCGAAAGACCCGATGGCCAAGCCTCAGCCGAAGCCCCCCGCCCCCGCCGCCAAGCCGCAGGTCGCGCGCTTCGCCCTGCCGAAATCCTCGGCGCTCGCCCGGGCGATCGACGCCCTGAAGCGCGGCGACAGCCCGGTCCTGGCGAACGCCCCGGAGGGCTTCGACGCGCTGGCGCTCGCCGACCTCGCCCGCGCCCTGGCGCCCACCGTCGACGCGCCGGCCGTGCTGGTCCACGTGGCGCGGGATTCCGGACGCTCGGCCTCGTTCCAGGCGGCGCTCGGCTTCGTCGCGCCCGAGATGGACGTGATGAGCCTGCCGGCCTGGGATTGCCAGCCCTACGACCGGGTCTCGCCGACCACGGCCACGGCCGCCGCCCGGATGACGGCGCTCGCCCGCCTCGCCCGCACCCGCTCCGCCGAGGACCGCCCGCGGATCCTCTGCACCACGGTCAACGCCCTGGTGCAGCGGGTTCCGCCCCGCACCCACATCGCCAAGGAGGCGTTCTCGGCGGCGATCGGCAACGTCGTGTCCATGGACGACGTGGTCGCCTGGGTCGAGGCCAACGGCTTCCTGCGGACCGGCACCGTGCGCGACACCGGCGAGTATGCGGTGCGCGGCGGCATCCTCGACCTGTCGCCGCCGGGCTTAGCCGCGCCGATCCGCCTCGACTTCTTCGGCGACACGCTGGAATCGATCCGCGCCTTCGATCCGGAGACGCAGCGCACCACCGGGCAGCTCCGCTCGCTGGACCTGATGCCGATGAGCGAGGTCCAGCTCACCACCGAGACGATCCGGCGCTTCCGCCAGGGCTACATCCAGAGCTTCGGCGCGGCGACCCGGGACGACCGGCTCTACGAGACCGTGAGCGAGGGGCGCCGCTACGCCGGCCTCGAGCACTGGATGCCGCTGTTCTACGACCACCTCGACACGCTGTTCGACTATCTCGGCGGCGTGCCGCTGGTCTTCGACCCGCAGGTCGAGGACGCCGCCGCCGAGCGGATCAGCCTCGTCCAGGATTATTACCAGGCCCGCGAGGGCGCGATGAAGACGCCGCAGGCCGGCGTCGCTCCCTACAAGCCGCTGCCGCCCCGGGCCCTCTACCTGACGCCGAACGAGCTGAAGGAGCGGATCGCCACCGCCACGGTGGCGCGGCTGACGCCCTTCGCGCAGCCCGAATCCGCGGAGCGCGCCGTGATCGATTGCGGCGCCAAGGCCGGGCGGAGCTTCGCCCCCGAGCGGGCCGACGAGAATGCCAGCGTGTTCGACGCCGCGGTGGCGCATATCCGCGACCTCCAGGGATCCGGTCATCACGTGATCCTGGGCGCCTGGTCCGACGGATCCCGCGACCGGCTCTGCGGCGTGCTCACCGACCACGGCCTCAAGAAGCCGGTGGCGATCACCCGGCTCACCGACGTCTACGCGCTCAAGCGCGGCACCGACGCGGCAGTGGCCGTCTGGGGCCTGGAGGCGGGCTTCACCGCGGGCGAGCTGGCCGTCGTCTCCGAGGGCGACATCCTGGGTGACCGGCTGGTCCGCCAGAAGCGCAAGGCCAAGCGGCCCCAGGACGTGATCCTGGAGGTGCAGGCGCTCCAGCCCGGCGACCTCGTGGTCCATGCCGACCACGGCATCGGTCGGTTCGTCGGCCTCAAGACGATCCACGCCGCGGGTGCCCCGCACGATTGCCTGGAGCTGCAATACACCGGCGGCCTGCTGCTGCTGCCGGTGGAGAATATCGAGCTCCTGACCCGCTACGGCTCGGAGGATTCCGAGGTCGCCCTCGACCGGCTCGGCGGCGGCGCGTGGCAGGCCCGCAAGGCCAAGATGAAGCGCCGCATCCTCGAGATGGCGGGCGAGTTGATCAAGGTCGCGGCCCAGCGCTTCGTCCGGAAGGCGCCGGCCCTCAAGGCGCCGGAGGGGCTCTACGGGGAATTCGCCGCCCGCTTCCCGTTCGAGGAGACCGAGGATCAGGCCAACGCGATCGACGCGGTGCTGGACGACCTCAATGCCGGCCGGCCGATGGACCGGCTGGTCTGCGGCGATGTCGGCTTCGGCAAGACCGAGGTGGCTTTGCGCGCCGCCTTCGCGGCGGCGATCTCCGGCAAGCAGGTGGCGGTGATCGTCCCCACGACGCTGCTGGCCCGCCAGCACTACCGGACCTTCGCGGAGCGCTTCAAAGGATTGCCGGTCCAGGTGGCGCAGCTCTCCCGCTTCGCCTCCGCCGGGGAGATGAAGCAGACGCGGGCGGGGCTCATCGCCGGCACGGTCGACATCGTGGTCGGCACCCACGCTCTCTTGGCCAAGAACATCGCCTTCAAGGATCTCGGCCTGATCATCGTGGACGAGGAGCAGCATTTCGGCGTCGCCCACAAGGAGCGGCTGAAGGCGCTCCAGGCCGACGTCCACGTGCTGACGCTGTCGGCGACGCCGATCCCGCGCACGCTCCAGCTCGCCATGACGGGGGTGCGCGAGCTCTCGATCATCGCGACGCCGCCGGTGGACCGGCTGGTGGTGCGCACCTTCGTGACGCCCTTCGACCCGCTGACCATCCGGGAGGCCCTGCTGCGCGAACGCTACCGCGGCGGCCAGTCCTTCTACGTGGTTCCCAGGATCGAGGATCTGGCGGAGGTCAAGAAATTCCTCGACGCCGAGATGCCCGAGATCAAGGTCGCGGTGGCCCACGGCCAGATGGCGGCGGGCCAGCTCGAGGACGTGATGACGGCCTTCTACGAAGGCAAGTTCGACGTGCTGCTCTCGACCACGATCGTGGAATCGGGCCTCGACATCCCCACCGCCAACACGCTGATCGTCCACCGGGCCGACATGTTCGGGCTGGCCCAGCTCTACCAGCTGCGCGGCCGGGTCGGGCGCTCGAAGGCCCGGGCCTACGCGCTGTTCACGACCCCGGCGAACCGCCAGCTCACCGCCCAGGCGGAGCAGCGCCTCAAGGTGCTCCAGAGCCTCGACACCCTGGGCGCGGGCTTCCAGCTCGCGAGCCACGATCTCGACATCCGCGGCGCCGGCAACCTGCTCGGCGACGCGCAGTCCGGCCACATCAAGGAGGTCGGCTACGAACTCTACCAGCAGATGCTGGAGGACGCGGTGACGGCGCTCAAGGCCGGCATCGAGGACGTGCCCGAGGAGGCGTGGTCGCCGACCATCGCGCTGGGCGCCCCGGTGACCATCCCGGAGACCTATGTGGAGGATCTCGGCGCGCGGCTCGCGCTCTACCGGCGCCTCGCCACCCTCCAGGACGATGCCGAGATGGAGAGCTTCGGCGCCGAACTCATCGACCGGTTCGGGCCGCTGCCGCCGGAGGTGGAGCAACTCCTCAAGATCGGCACGATCAAGATCCTCTGCCTCAAGGCGAATGTCGAGAAGGTCGAGGCCGGGCCGAAGGGCGTGGTGGTCCATTTCCGCGACCGCTCCTACGCCAACCCGCAGGGGCTCGTCGCCTACGTGGCCGAGCAGGCCTCCTTCGCGAAGGTGCGGCCCGACATGAGCGTCGTGTTCGTGCGCGAGCTGAATACGGTCCCGGCCCGGCTCAAGACCGCCACCGAGGTGCTGCGCAGCCTCGTGAAGATCGCCGAGCGGGGGAAGAAGGCGGCGTAACGATCCGCCCGATAGACTCCCTCATCCTGAGGTGCCCGCGTCAGCGGGCCTCGGCACCTCAGGATGAGGGGGCAGGTGTGAAAGCCGTGTGTGTTGCAGCGCCCGCCCATCTCTGCTCTCTCCGTCGCGAATCCCAGGAGACGCGTGGATGGCAAACCCGGCCGCAGCCAGCGCCCCGTCCGATCCGGCAAGATCCGAGAAAAACGCCTTCCTCACCCCCCTGTTCACCGACCGGCGCGTCGCCGCGGTGCTCGGGCTCGGCTTCGCGCAGGGCATCCCGTTCCTGCTCGTCTACGCGACCCAGTCGGCGTGGCTCGTCCAGGCCAAGGTGCCGCTCGCCACGATCGGGCTGATGAGCGAGCTGACCATCGCCTACAAGCTCAAGTTCCTCTGGGCCCCCTTCCTCGACCGCCACGACGCGCCGCTCATCGGCCGCTGGCTCGGGCGGCGCCGGGGCTGGATCGTCGCCACGCAGATCCTGGTGGCCCTGGCGCTGGCCGGCGTCGCCTTCGGCGATCCGGCCCACTGGCTCGCCTGGACGGTGGCGTTCTCCCTGGCGCTCGGCGTGGCCGGCGCCACCCAGGACGTGGTGATCGACGGCTGGCGCATCACCGCCGCGCCCCCGGAGCGGCAGGCGCTGATGTCGTCGTGGTCGGAGATCGGCTACCGGATCGGCAACCTCGCGGCGGGCGCCGGCGCCCTCTACCTGTCCGACGCCTATGGCTGGCGCGCCGCCTACCTGTGCATGGCCGCCCTGATGGCCCCCGGCACGATCGCGGCCCTGCTCGCCCCCGAGCCCCCCGCCCCCGAGACGCCCGCCACCGGCGGCTTCGTCGAGACCGTGTGGGCGCCGATCCGCGACCTCCTCGCCCGGCTCGGGCCGCTGGCCGTGCCGGTGCTGGCGCTGGTCGCGGGCTTCCGGATGCCCGGCTACGTCTCGAACGCCATGGCGATCCCGCTGTTCAAGACGCTCGGCTACTCCAACACCGACATCGCCACCGTGACGAAGCTGTTCGGCTTCTGGATCGCGCTGGGCGGCACCTTCCTGGCGAGCGCCATCATCCCGCGGATCGGCATGATGGCGAGCCTGCTGATCGGCACCGTGACGGCCTCGGCCTCGCACCTCGCGCTGGCCTATCTCGCGTGGCACGGCGGCCATGGCGGGGCGGCGTTCTGGACCTTCGCGCTGACCGTGGGGATCGACGGCTTTGCCTACGCCTTCGCGTCGATCGTGCTGATCACCTACATGTCGCGGCTCTCGGCGACCGCGCACGCGGCGAGCCAGTACGCCCTGCTCACCTCGCTCTGCGCCCTGCCGGGCAGCCTGCTCGCCGGGTTCTCGGGCTTCGTGATCGAGCGGACCGGGTTCACGTGGTTCTTCGTCGGCACGTCCCTGATCGGCGTGCCGGTGGCCCTGCTCTGCCTGCTGGTCGCGCGCCGCCACGGGCCCATGGACACGCCCGGACAGGCGATCTGAGGCTGTGTCCCAACACGGGAACGCGCGCGGAAACTGTCTCTTTAGCGGGGATTAACCACAGCACGGCTTAATGGGGTGGACGGTTGATGTCCTCCCCAGACGGGCGACCCAGGCCACGTGCGCGGAAACAAGCTTTCGCGGGCGAACGGCGGCGGCTGCCCACGGGGAAGCGCGTACGCGAGTTCCCCGAATGGCCCAGGCTGCGTTGTCCCAAGCCGCGTTCCAGACCGCGTATCCGAGCGCGGCGCCCCTGCGCCGGGCGCCGCCGCGCATCACCTACGTCGAGACCGTCTACGATCCCGTCATCCGCACCCGGGCACCCTACCCGAGCGCCATGCGGCGCGCGCGCCGCCGCGCCCGGCTGACGGCGCTCATCTCCCTGACGGGCATAACCCTGGCCGGCTGGGCCGTGTTCAGCCACCCGCAGGGGCCGGCCCGGATCGACCAGCAGACCGTCGCCGCGACCGGGGCGATGTCCGGGCTCCCGCCGGTCGCCGCCCCGATCCGGCACGCCGCTCGCAACGCCGCGCCGAAGCCGAGCATCGCCTGGATGCTCGATCCGAGCCCGGCGCTGGGCTCCGGTTCCGCGACGGCCTTCGGCGAGGCCCCGCCGACCGCCACCTTCCAGATCGCCCGTGCCGAGCCGTCCCCGGCGATCCGCGAGATCGCCCGGCAGGTTGCCCGGGCCGAGCAGTCCAAGGCCGCGCAGACGGCCGAGCAGGCCCAGATCCGGATGGCCCAGAGCCGGATCGCCCAGGCCAAGATGGGCGAGACGACCGCGGAGGCGCCGGCCGCCCCGGTCCGGATCGCCGCGGCCGAGCCCACGCCCGCCGCCCTCGCGCCCGCCTCCGTCCTCGTGCCGCTGCCGGTGTCGCGTCCGCCCGAGCTGCGGCGTGCGCCCGCGGTCCCGGCCACGCGGGTGGCGACCCGCGCCCTGCCCCGGACCCGCGACGTGTTCCGCGCCGCGATGGCCGAGGAGCCGTCCTTCTTCGAGAAGCTGTTCGGCGTCGGTTCCGCGGCCCCGTCACAGGACAGCCGCCAGGAGCCCCGTCAGGCGCTGGCCTATGCCAGCCCGGACGCCCTGCCGCAGGAGGCGCCGCGCACCCGGATCAGCCCGGAGCCCGATTCGGTGGCCGGCACGGCCGTCTACGACATCACCGCCCGCACGGTGACGCTGCCCTCCGGCGAGGTGCTGGAGGCCCATTCCGGACTCGGCGAGGCCATGGACAACCCGCGCTACGTCCACCTGCGCATGCGCGGCTCGACGCCGCCCGGCACCTACACGCTGACCGAGCGCGAGCGCCTGTTCCACGGGGTCCGGGCGATCCGCCTCAACCCGGTGGGCGGCAGCGCCGCGATCCACGGCCGCGACGGCCTGCTGGCCCACACCTACATGCTGCGGCAGCCCGGCGCCTCGAACGGCTGCGTCTCCTTCCGCGACTACAACCGCTTCCTGCAGGCCTTCCTGCGCGGCGAGGTCCGGCGCCTCGTGGTGGTGGCCGGCAGCGAGGCCGGCGGCATCCTCAACCGGATCGGCCTGGCCGGGCGCCGCGGCAGCCGGGGCTGAAGCGCGACAGGGTTGACGACCGCCTGAGCCGAAAGTTCGAGACTTCTTCGGCGCGGCGCGGCTTTACGCGCCCGCCCCAGCTGCCTTAACGGGGCTCAGACGCCAGCCCTGACAAGAGGCACCCGATGAAACTGCCCCGCCGCTTCTTCCAGCCCCTCGCCACCGGCGCGCCGGCCCCGTTCCGCGAGCTGCCCGTGCGGCTGGAGCGGATGATCCACTTCGTGCCGCCCCACAACGACAAGGTCCGCGCCCGGGTGCCGGAGCTCGCCGGCACGGTCGACGTGGTGCTGGGCAACCTGGAGGACGCGGTCCCGGCCGACCAGAAGGAGGCGGCCCGCAAGGGCTTCGTGGCGATGGCCCAGGCCACCGACTTCGCCGCCACCGGCACCGGCCTCTGGACCCGGATCAACGCCCTCAACTCGCCCTGGATTCTCGATGACCTGTTCACGATCGTGGCCGAGGTCGGCGACAAGCTCGACGTCGTGATGGTGCCCAAGGTCGAGGGGCCGTGGGACATCCACTACATCGACCAGCTCCTCGCCCAGCTCGAGGCGCGCCACGGCGTGACGAAGCCGATCCTGGTCCACGCGATCCTGGAGACCGCCGAGGGCGTCGCCAACGTCGACGCCATCGCGTCGGCCTCGCCGCGGATGCACGGGATGAGCCTCGGGCCGGCGGATCTCGCGGCGTCCCGCGGCATGAAGACCACCCGGGTCGGCGGCGGCCACCCGGATTACCGGGTGATCGCGGACCCGGCGGGCGACGCGCCCCGGGCCAGCGCCCAGCAGGACCTCTGGCACTACACCATCGCCAAGATGGTCGACGCCTGCATGGCCAACGGCATCAAGGCGTTCTACGGCCCGTTCGGCGACTTCTCCGACGGCGCGGCCTGCGAGGCGCAGTTCCGCAACGCCTTCCTGATGGGCTGCGCGGGCGCCTGGACGCTGCATCCGAGCCAGGTGGCGATCGCCAAGCGGGTCTTCGCGCCGGACCCGGCCGAGGTGGCCTTCGCGGCCCGGATCGTCGAGGCCATGCCGGACGGCACCGGCGCCGTGATGCTCGACGGCAAGATGCAGGACGACGCCACCTGGAAGCAGGCCAAGGTCATCGTGGATCTCGCCAAGCTGGTGGCCGCGAAGGATCCGGAGCTGGCGGCGGTCTACAAGCTGGGGTGAGCGGCTGCCGAGTGCGCCCCCCTGTTGATTACAGATCGGTGTCCGCAAGCCACGACGTGCCCCCTCTCCCGTGCGGGAGAGGGTTGGGGTGAGGGATCAGGTTTTTCCGGATAGGTCGCACCCCTCACCCTGTCCCTCTCCCGAACGGGAGAGGGGACCCGCGCTCTGTTCTGAGCCGGTGGCAAGGAATTCAAGCTGGAGGTGGCCCCGCACAAGCGATGTGCCAGTAACCTCGCCTGGACTCGCAATCACCCTTTCGGGCCAGTCCAGTGATCAAGTCGACCCCGCGAGCCCGAAGCCTGCGCCGCACCCAGACATCCGCCGAGGCCAAGCTCTGGCGCATTCTGCGAAACCGCGCCCTGAACGGCTGGAAATTCCGCCGCCAGCACCCGATCGACCGATACATCGTCGATTTTGCCTGCATAGAGGCCAAACTCATCGTCGAAGTGGACGGGGCAACGCATTCCACGGATGCCGAGCTCGTCCGAGACGCCATGCGGACCGAAATCCTCGAATCTTTCGGCTTCGCCCTGCTCCGCATCCCGAACGCGGACATCCACGACCATCGCGACGGCGTGCGCGAGACGATCCTGGCGGCCCTCGAACGCCGCGACACGGTCTAGTCCCCCCTCACCCGCCGAACCGCGCCCGATACGCCTGCGGCGTCGCCGCGACGTGCCGCAGGAAGCTGCGCCGCAGCGTCTCCTCGGAGCCGAAGCCGCAGGTCCGGGCGATGCGCTTCACCGGCTGCGCCGTCTCGGCGAGCGCCCGCCGGGCCGCCTCCACCCGCAGGCGCTCCACGGCCTTGGCGGGGGTGAGGCCGGTCGCCTCCAGATAGTGCCGGCTCAGGCTGCGCGCGCTCATCCCGGCCGCCGCGGCCAGCGCCGGCAGCGACAGGTCGCCGGACAGGTTGTCCGCCATGAAGGCGTGGAGCCGCCCGAACCGCTCCTCGCCCGCCTGCAGGGCCAGCGCCGCGCTGAACTGCGCCTGCCCGCCGGGGCGCTTGAGGAACATCACGAGGTGGCGCGCCACCGCCAGGGCGGTCGCGCGGCCGAGATCCTCCTCGACCAGCGCCAGGGTCAGGTCGATGCCCGCCGTGACCCCCGCCGAGGACCAGACCGGGCCGTCGCGCACGAAGATCGGGTCGGGCTCGATCCGGGCGCGCCGGTAGCGCGCGGCGAGCGCGCCGCAATGCTTCCAATGGGTCACGGCCCGCCGCCCGTCGAGGAGCCCCGCCGCTCCGAGCAGGAACGCGCCGGTGCAGACCGAGGCGACCCGGCGGGCCCGGCCCGCCCGGGCCCGCACCCAGGCCACCAGGGCGGCGTCGTCGCAGGCCGCGACGACGCCGGGGCCGCCCGCGATCACCAGCGTGTCCACCGGCGCCGCGAGATCCGGCAGCGGGTCGGCCACCAGCCGCAAGCCCGCCGAGGCGGTGAGCCCCGGGTCGCCGGCCGCGATCACCCGCGGCGCGTATGGGGTCCCGGCGCCGCCGTGCTCGTTGGCGGTGGCGAAGACCTGGAGCGGCCCGGCCACGTCGAGGAGCTGCACCGACGGGAAGGCCAGCACCTCGACCGGTCGCGGCGGATCTGGCGAGAAACGAGGGCTCTTTGGCATTTCAGCCAGATCCTGACGCGGTAGGGTGTCCCGGTCCACCACGGAGGCCCGGCATGATCCCGCCCGACACCCATCTGCAGATCGGCTCGCTCCTGTTCGAGGGGCTGGACCAGATCGACCTCACCGGCCCGTTCGAGGTCCTGTCCCGGGTGCCCAACAGCACCTACCGGGTCTACGCGCCGAGCCTGGACCCCGTCCGCGACGTCCGCGGCCTCCGGATCCTGCCGGATGCCACCCTGGCGGAGGCCCCGCGGCTCGACGTGCTGCACGTCCCGGGCGGCCAGGGCCAGGAGGCCCTGATGCGGGACGCGGCCGTGCTCGGCTGGATCCGCGACCAGGCGGCCGGGGCCGGCCACGTCCTCTCGGTCTGCACCGGCGCGCTCCTCCTCGGTGCGGCCGGTCTGCTGGTGGGGCGGCGGGCCACGACCTACTGGAACGCCGTCCACCTGCTCCCGTTCTTCGGGGCCGAGCCGGTGGATGAGCGCGTCGTGATCGACCGCGACGCGGACGGCCGCACCTGGGTGTTCGCGGCCGGGGTCACCGCGGGCATCGACGGGGCGCTGCGGCTCGCCGCCGCGCTGCGCGGCGACGAGGCCGCGCAGGCGATCCAGCTCGGCATGCAATACGCCCCCGAGCCGCCCTTCGACAGCGGCACGCCCCGGACGGCCCCGCCGGCCATCGTGGCGCGGGCGCGGGCGGCCGCCGCCGACCTCACCGCTCGGCGCGAGGCCACCGCCCGGGCGATCGCGGCCGAACGCGGCATCCGGCCTCCCGAACCCGCGTCCGTCACCCGATGACGCGCAGGCCGGTGCGCGCCGTTACCGGTCGGCGGCACCGACCCGGTGACAGGCCCCGTCAACGGACCTATCTGTCCGTTCTGGACGGACTGAACCATGACGGACGTAACACTGAGAACCGCGAAATTCGCGATCGGCGCCGTGGTGCGCCACCGGATCTACCCGTTCCGCGGCGTCGTGTTCGACGTCGACCCGGTGTTCGACAACACCGAGGAATGGTGGCTGGCGATCCCCGAGGAGGTCCGGCCGCGCAAGGACCAGCCGTTCTACCACCTGCTCGCCGAGAACGCCGAGACCGAGTACGTGGCCTACGTGTCGGAACAGAACCTCCTGCCCGACACGTCGGGCGAAGCCCTGCGCCATGCCGGCATCGCCGAGATGTTCGAGCGCGACGCCGCCGGCGCATACCGGATGCGGGACCGCCCCACGAACTGAGCGGGCCGGGACTCGTCAAGATCCTGGCAACGCCGCCGCGATAGCCTTCCGTGACGGCCCGTGCCGTCGCACGGGCCCGACGCCATGATCCGACCTGTCGCCGCCGCGCTTCTGGCCGCCGGCCTTCTCTCGATCCAGGCCCGCGCCAACGATAGCGCCGCCGAACTCGATGCCGGCGGGCTGGTCCTGAGGCGCGAGCCCGGAATCGCGCTGGCGAGCGAGGACCTGTCGATCGCCAGCGACCGGATCGGCGTCTCCTACCTGTTCCGCAATCAGGGGCAGGAGCCCCGCACGGTGCGGATCGCCTTCCCGCTGCCGCCCATCGACGGGCGCGAACTCAGCTTCTCGGCCCTCGCGCTGCCGCAGCCCGAAAGCCCGAACTTCGTCGGCTTCACCGTGACGGTGGACGGAAAGCCGCTCGCACCGGAGCTGGAGGAGCGGGCCTTCGTGGGCGAGCGCGAGGTGACGGACCTCCTCCGCCGCCACGACCTGCCCCTGAACCCGCTGCGCTTCGACGCGATCAAGGCGGCCGAGAAGCGGATCGGCACCGCCGCGTGGGCCGAACTGGTCAAGGCCGGCCTGTTCCCCGAATCCGAGGGGATGACCGATCGCATGACCGAGGGCCTGTGGCGCAGCGAGGCGAAGTTCCACTGGCTCCAGACCTTCCCGCCCGGGCAGGATGTCCGCATCGCGCACAGCTACGCGCCGGTGAACGGCTTCCATTTCCTCGACCTCAAGGACGCCTCCCGCGAGGGCTACCGGGCGACCTACTGCCTGGACGAGGCCGGGCTCACGGCGATCCGGCGCCTGCAGGCGAAGGCGGCGGATCCCAGCGGCTACCTGCGCGCCACCGTGGTGCCCTACATCGTCACCACGGCGCGCAACTGGGCCGCGCCGATCGGGCGCTTCACCCTCACGGTCGACAAGGGCAGCCCGGAGGCGGTGGTGAGCTTCTGCCGCACGGGCATCCGGAAGACCGGGCCGACCACGTTCCGCTGGGAGGCCCGGGACTACGTTCCCGACCAGGATCTGCGCGTGCTGATCGTCCAGCCGGGTTCGGGCCCGGCGGGGACCCGGTAGATCCCGGCGCCGGGCGCCTCAAACGCGAAGGGCCGGACCTCGCGGTCCGGCCCCCGATACGGACCCGCCGCGCGGCGGGTCGATGGCGCTCGCGGTCCCGGAGGACCGCGGACGAGAAGCCCTTACTTGGCGGCGGGGGCCGGCGCCGCGGCACCGGCGGCCGGAGCGGAGCCCTGCTGCTGCTCCAGCTTCTTGCGCATGTCCTCGGAGCGCTTCTCCAGCTCGGCCTGGAGCTTCTTCTGCTGCTCCTCGAGGACCTTCGGGTCGATGGCCGGGCCGTCGAAGGCCTTGCCGAAGCCGGTCAGCGGCACCGCGAAGGTGACCTCGCGCTGGGTCTGGTTCTGGACCGAGACGTTGAGGGTCGTGCCCTTCTTCATCGCGGCGATCACGCCGGCATCGACGCCGCCTGCCTCGGCGAAGCAGCCGTTCGGGAAGCAGACCGCGAAGCGACCGGCGGTCGCCGCCTGGCCGTCGACGCTGAAGCGGATGCCCGGCTGCAGCAGCAGGCCGAGCGGCAGCAGGTAGCGCACCACGCGCACCTCCTGCTTCTGGGCGGCGTTCTTCATCTCGTAGACCGCCACCGCCAGCACGGGCTGGCCCTGGTCGGACACGAAGTCGCGGGTCGTGTAGCAGATGTCGGTGCCCGAGCCCTGATCCTTGCCGCAGACCTTGGTCCAGTCGGCCTGGCTCGGCTCGGACTTCACGGCGACGATCTGCGGGCCGGTCTGGGCGGCCGGGGTGTTCGCCGCCGGGGTGCCCGGGGCGGTCGGCGCCGGCGCGGCCGGCGCGGGAGCGGCGGGCTTCTTCGGCTGCGCCAGGGCCGGCGCGGCCGCGAGACCGAGGCCCGCGAGGCCGAAAAGAGCGGCGCGCGCGAGCGTCGCGGTGCGGGTGAAGGACATCGGCTCTGACCCCTTGGAAGAGACGTGGTGTGGCTGGCAGGATGCGGAGCCGGCCTGGCGGCAGGTCCGCCGGACCGTCCGGATGCCCGCCGCGTTGGCGTGCCGCCCGGAACTCCGGATGAATCGGTCCGGCCATCGGGCGGGACGGGCGCCCGTCTGCGCGCATCCCTCACCCCGGCGACCGGGCGGCCTGCCTTTCCCCTTGAATGAGGCGAAGGCATGACACCGCGGCCGGGGAGGCTGTCGGAACCGTCCTGGCCGCGCCCGGCCCCCGATAGGCCCCCATACGCCCGGCCGCAAGCACGACGTTGCGCGGGCGCGAGGCACGAGCGCGTGATCGGGGCACGCCGTCGGCCGCCGGCGGCCGCCCTCCGGCGGCGGCCCCCTTAGCGGTCGGTTAACCCTGCCGGGCCGAGATGGTAGGAGTTCTGCAGGATCGGCGGGGGCGGCGGGTGTGAGCGCGTTGGCGGTGGCGGAGTGGGCGGCCGACGCCGCACTGGACGCGTCCGCGCGATCCGAGGACGCGCCCGAAGGCCTGTCCGAAAGCTTCTTCGGCGGCCTGTCCGAGGGTCTCGCGGCCCGCCTCTTCGCGGCGGCTCTGACGGGCCCCCAGCGCACGGTCCTGCGTGATTCGGGTGACCGCGTCGCTTGGTGCGGGCGCCCGGCCATCACCTGGACCTACGCGGCCGCCGCCGAGATCGTCGGGCGGCTCGCCCGCGGGATCGGCGCGTGGCGGCTTCCCGCCGGCAGCCGGATCGGCCTGTGGTTCTCGGGGGGCGCCGAATCGACCCTCGCCCATCTCGCCGTCGAGGCGGCGGGCCACCTCCCCTGCGCGATGCCGGCCGTCTGGGATTGCGCCGAGCTCTCCGCCGGGATCGAGTCCGCCGGCCTCGTGGCCGTTCTGACGGAGGGCCGCCGCGGCGCGCGTCGGCCCGCGGAGGACCTCACCCGCGCGGCCATGCGCCATTTCGGCCTGCGCTACCTCGCGGCCTTCGGTCCGAGCGTGCCGGACGGCGTGATCAGCCTCGACGCGATGGCCCTGGAGCGGGGCGTGGTCGAACCGGCGCCGAGCCGCGGCCTCGTCACCTTCGCGGGCGGCGATCCCGGCCGGCCCGTCTACCGCAGCGCCGCGGCGCTCGCGGCGGCGATCGCCGCCCATCTCGACGCGCTGCCCCTGTCCGCGGACGAGCGGGTCCTGACGCTCCTGCCCGGCCACGACCTGCGCGGCCTCGTGACCGGCCTCGGCGCCGCCCTGGCGGCGGGCGCCGGCCTGGAGACCGTGCTGCCCTTCGACGAGGCCGGGTTCCGCGCCGCCCTCCTGCGGCCGGTGCCCACCCGGCTCGTGGTCCCGGCCCTGGTCGAATCGGCCATTGCCGCTCTGCCGCTGCCCTGGACCGTCCGCGTCCTCGACGTGGTCCATCGTGCGCCCGCGCGGCTGACCCGGCGGAGCGCCGGGCTCGCGGGCCCGCAGCGCCTCGATTCGCTGGTCCTGGGCGAGGCGCTGGTGCTCACGCGCCCCGGCCTGGAGGACCTCGCCGCGACCCTGGCCCATCCGGAGGACGCGCTCCTGCCGCGCACGCTCCTGGACGTCGGCCACGGGCCCGCGGGCGGCCTCGGCTGTCGTGGGCCGGCCTGCGCCGCACAGGCGCTTCCCCGGAGCGGAAACCCGGAGACGGATCCGCGCGCGTGGCGAGATTCGGGCTACCGCCTGCTCCTGTCGGGCGGGACGGCCGTGGCGGTCGCGGCGACCTGAACGGCGGCGCCGCGCCGGTTCATCCGGCGCTCAGGCGGCGCAGATAATCTCGCATCTGCACACGGACCCACGGGATCCGAACCGCCTGTTGGCGGGTTCTGCATCGGATTGTCGTGACGGCTATCTTTCCAAGTCGTCCGGGATGGAGTACCGCTCAAGCTTATGGGTGCGCTGCAACAAGTGCTCGTGGTCGACGACGGCGTCCGCGCCGTGGACCGGTCCCTCTCGGGCGAGCTGGCCAGCCTCGGCTATGCGAGCGTGACCGCCTCGATGGAGGCGGCGGACGACGTGCTGGCCGTGATCGCCCGGCCGGCCGCGGTGCTGCTTCAGGCGCCCACCCGCCGCGATCCCGCCTATGCCCGCCGCGCCGCCCGCCTCCGCGGCCATCTCCGCGACCGCGGCATCCCGGTGATCCTCATCAATGATCCGGGCGGGGCCCGGGCCGGCGGCCCGGTGGACCTTGCGACCCGCCTCGGCGCCTACGTGGCCGCCCAGCCGGATCTCTGAGGCCGTAGGTCCCCGTACCGCCTTAACGGGCGTCCCTGAACCGTCTCGTCCGTGCGCGCGCAGCGAATCGATCTCAGGGCCGCGTGCGCCGTCGGGCGCCGAAATGCCCCGGGGGATTGCGGCGCGCGCAAAGACGCCGGCTGTCGCGGCGCCCGCGGTTCAGCGGGCCGCCCGCATCAGCTCCGGGGCGCCGAGCCGGGGTAGCACGCCCTCCCGCATCACGAGCCGGCGCAGCGGTCCGAGCTGCGTCATCGCCAGCAGGCCGAGGCCGCGGAGCGCGTCCACCGGCAGCAGGCCGGTGAGCAGGCTGCGGTTGAGGAGATCCACCGCGGCGGTGCGCGCCGCCGTGTCAACCCGGCGCGCCCGCGCATAGGTGTCGAGCACCGGGCGGCTGCCGGGATCGCGGCGGTCCCGGGCGGCGACCAGCAGGGTATCGCGCAGGGTCGCTGCGTCGCGCAGGCCGAGATTGAGCCCCTGGGCGCCGATGGGTGGGAAGACGTGGGCCGCCTCCCCGATCAGAACCAGCCGATTCGCCACCGGCCGGGTCACCGCGAGGCCGCGCATGGGCACGAGGCCGCGGGGGCCGTCGACCCGCATGGCGCCGAGCATCGCCCGGGCCTGCCGCTCCACGGCTTGGCCCAGAGCGGCGTCGTCGAGGGCTGCGAGACGCCGGGCCGCGCCCTCCCCGGTCACCCAGACCAGACTGGACCGGTGACCGCCCGGCAGCGGCACCAGGGTGAAGGGACCGGACCGGGTGTGGAACTCGGTGGAGACGTCCCGGTGCGGGCGCGCATGGGCCAGGATCGTGGTGATCGCGCTCTGTGGGTAGGTCCAGTCGCGCACGCGGACGCCGCTGGCGGTCCGCAGCGGCGAGCGCGCGCCGTCGGCGGCCACCACCAGCCGGGCCTCGACCGCGGCGCCATCGGCCAGGGCGATGCGTGCCGTCGCTTCGCCGGGCACGGCGCCGGCGGCGTCCGCCTCGACCAGGGTGAGGTTGTCCTGCGCCCGGGCGCGGGCGCGCAGGCTCTCGACCAGCCGGGCGCTCTCGACGTTCCAGCCGAAGGCGTCGAGGCCGATCTCGGCGGCGCGGAAGCGTGCCGGCGGCGGCCGGAACAGGCTGCCGGTGTCGTCGACGATCTGGAGTTCGCAGAGGGGACTCGCGTGCGGCGCCACCGCCTCCCAGGCGCCGAGCGCCTCCAGGAAGCGCACGGACCCATCGAGGAGCGCGACGGTCCGCCCGTCCGCCACGGGGGCGTGGCGGCCGACCAGCGCCGTGGGGATCCCCTCCCGGGCGACCGCCAGCGCCGCGGCGAGACCCGCGGCCCCGGCCCCGACCACGGCGACCTCGAACGGCGTCGCGGCGCCTCCGACCTGGCCCGCTTCGACCTTGGCTCCTTCGGACATGTTGCCCCGCACGCGCTCCGCTCGTTCCTGGGTCGGCCGGGCTCCGCGCCCCCCGTCCGGGAGATGGCCGCCGCCACGGTCTCCCGTCGGCGCGGCCCATGCCCGTATCTGAGCATTCCGCCCTCTCTGCCAAGCCCGATCCGCGCAGGCCACAGCGCCGCACGCCCGGAGATCCGCATGCCGTCGCGATTCGATCCGACCTCCCGCTTCGCCAGCGTGGCGCCGCGCTGCGGCGCCACGCGCCGGATCCCGGAGGCGCGCCGCCACGCCTGCTGCGGCACCGGGCCGATGTCCCTGCCCCTCGTCGCAGGGGGCTACGCGGTCGCGGGATACGGCATCGCGGTGGCGCGGGTGCGCCGGGCCCGGACCGATCCCGCCCGGCCGGACCGTCCTCTCCGCGGTGGCCGACGCCCGGGCGCCCGCCGCGACGGAGGCCTGGGCGGCAGCCGAGCCCGGCGATCTCGACCGGGCCGAGACCCTGTCGGCCCACCTCGCGGTCGATCTGTTCCGGGCGGCTGACCGCCGTCAGCCCAGGAACGCCGTCAGCTCCGAGACGACCGCGTCCGGCCGCTCCTCCTGGAGGGTGTGGCCGCAATCAAGCGCCCGGCCCGAGACGGTGGTGGCCTTCTCGCGCCAGGTCGCCAGCACGTCGTAGGTCTGGCCGACGACGCCCTTCGCGCCCCAGAGCGCCAGCAGGGGCGCCGCGACGCACGCCTCCGCATCGGCGGCGTCGTGCTCCAGGTCGATCCCGGCCGCCGCCCGGTAATCCTCGCAGATCGCGTGGCGGCAGGCGGGGTCGGCGTAGCAGCGCAGATACTCGGCGAAGAGGTCCGGCGGGGTGGAGCCGGGCGTCTTGGACTGGCCCTCGACGTGGTGGCGGAGGAAGTATTCCGGATCGGCCCCGATCAGCGTCTCCGGCAGGGGATGGGGCTGGATGAAGAAGAACCACCAGAAGTACCGGGTGGCGAAATCCTTGTCGGTGCGCGCGTACATGGTCGCGGTCGGCGCGATGTCGAACAGGGCGATCCGCTCGACCGCGGCGGGATGGTCCAGGGCGAGGCGGTGGGCGACGCGCCCGCCCCGGTCGTGCCCGACCACGGCGAAGCGGTCGTGGCCGAGCGCCCGCATCACCGCGACCGCGTCGGCCGCCATGGCGCGCTTGGCGTAATTGGTATGCCGGTCCCCGCCCGGGGGCTTCGACGAATCCCCGTAGCCGCGCAGGTCCATCGCCACCACGCTGTGGCGCTCCGCGAGTTGCGGGGCGACGTGGAGCCACGTGGAGAGGGTCTGCGGATGGCCGTGCAGCAGCAGCACCGGCGGGCCCGAGCCGGCCGAGCGGGCATGGATCGTCACGCCCGGTGCGGTCTCGATCCGGTGCCGGTCGAAGCCCGGCAGGAAGTCGCTGGCCATGGGATCGGTCTCTGGGCTCGGTCTTCATCGGCCGCACTGGCGCGCCGGGATGCACCGGATGATAAGGCGCCTCCGGCACCATGTCCGCCGAACCGCCATGACAGATGCACGCGCGACTCAGGACCCGGCCTTGAAGGACCCCGACGCGGCCGAGTCGTCCGAGGGCGAGGCCGCCCGTGCGCGCCCCGCCGCATCGGCCGACGCACCCGCCCTGCGCCCGAGCATTCTCGACGCCCTGTTCGCGCCGGCCCGCGCCCTGCCGGGCATCGGCCCGAAGATGGCGCCCCTCATCGAGAAGCTGCTCGGCACCCCCGAGCGCGAGGCCCGGGTCGTGGACCTGCTGTTCCACCTGCCCCAGGGCGGCGTGGCGCGGAAGCTCATGGGCTCGATCAGCGACGCGCCCGTCGGCGAGCCGGTGACGATCGGCGTCACCGTGGTGGCGCACCGGCCGGCCCAGATCGGTTCGGGCCGGCGCCCGCACCGGGTTCTGGTGGAGGATGCCACCGGCGACATCTCCCTGGTCTTCTTCGGCATGCCCCGCGCCCGGGTGGAGAAGATGCTGCCGCTCGGGGCACACCGCTACATCACCGGCCGGATCGACCTCTGGGACGGCACCCGCCAGATGGTCCACCCGTCCCGGATCGTGGACGAGGCGGGACTCGCCGAGCTGCCCGCCGTCGAGCCGGTCTACGGCGCCACGGAGGGGCTGACCTCGCGGGCGATCAACAAGCTCGCGGTGGCGGCCCTCGACCGGCTGCCGGTCCTGCCGGAATGGCAGGACCCGGCCTGGCTGGAGAAGAATCGCCTGCCGGCCTTCGCGGATGCGCTCCGCCTCGAGCACCGCCCCGAGGAGGCGCCCCCGAAGGCCGAGGATCCGCTCCAGCCGCCGCCCGCGACCCCGTCCCGGAAGCGGCTGGCCTACGATGAACTCCTGGCCTCGCAGCTCGCGCTCGCCCTCCTGCGCGCCCGCCAGCGGCGAAAGGCCGGCCGGGTCAATGCCGGCGACGGCGCCCTGAGCGCCCGCATCGAGGCCGCCCTCCCCTTCGCGCTGACCGGCGCCCAGGCGCGCGCGGTGGCGGAGATCCGCGCCGATCTCGCCGCGCCCCGCCGGATGCTGCGCCTGCTCCAGGGCGATGTCGGCTCGGGCAAGACCGCGGTGGCGCTGCTGGCCATGGCCTCGGCGGTGGAGGCCGGCCGTCAGGCCGCCCTGATGGCCCCCACCGAGATCCTCGCCCGGCAGCATTTCGAGCGGCTCAAGCCCCTGGCCGGCGGTCTGCGCCTGCGCCTGATGACCGGCCGCGACCGGGCCGCGGAGCGCAAGAGCACGCTCGCCGCCCTCGCCGCGGGCGAGATCGACATCCTGGTCGGCACCCATGCCCTGTTCCAGGAGGCGGTCACCTTCCGCGATCTCGGCCTCGCGGTGGTGGACGAGCAGCACCGGTTCGGCGTCCATCAGCGCCTCGCGCTGGGCGCCAAGGGCGAGGCGGTGGACTTCCTGGTCATGACCGCGACGCCGATCCCCCGCACCCTGGCGCTGACCTTCTTCGGCGACATGGACGTCTCGATCCTCGACGAGAAGCCCGCCGGCCGCCAGCCGATCCGCACGATCACCCTGCCCACCGAGCGGATCGACGAGGTGGTGGCCGGCCTCGCCCGGGCCATCGCGGGTGGCGAGCGGGTCTATTGGATCTGCCCGCTGGTGGAGGAATCGGAGTTCGTCGACCTTGCCGCCGCGGCCGAGCGCTTCGACGACCTGCGGCAGCATTTCGGCGATGCGGTCGGGCTGATCCACGGCAAGATGCCCGGCCCCGAGAAGGATGCCGCCATGGCCCGGTTCGCCGCCGGGGAGACCAAGCTCCTCGTCTCGACCACCGTGGTGGAGGTGGGCGTCGACGTGCCCGAGGCGACCATCATGGTGATCGAGCACGCGGAGCGGTTCGGGCTGGCGCAGCTGCACCAGCTCCGCGGCCGGGTCGGGCGCGGCTCGAAGGCCTCGTCCTGCCTGCTGCTCTACCGGGGCCCGCTCGGGCAGGTGTCGCGGGCCCGGCTCGAGATGATGCGCGCGAGCGAGGACGGGTTCCGCATCGCCGAGGCCGACCTGAAGCTCCGCGGCGAGGGGGAAGTGCTGGGCACCCGGCAATCCGGCATGGCCGCGTTCCGGCTCGCCCGCCTGGAGAGCGATGCCGCCCTGCTGGAAGCCGCCCGCGACGATGCCCGCATGATCGTCGAGCGCGACCCCGGACTGAAGAGCCCCCGCGGGCAGGCGCTGCGGGTGCTGCTCTACCTGTTCGAGCGCGAGGCTGCGATCCGCTTGATCGGCGCCGGATGAACGGTTTCGTTCAGGAAAGTCCGGTGTTCCTGAACGGTGGGGGGCTGGAATCGCCCTCGCTCGGCCAAGCCGGGAGGCCGATGCCGCAATGTCACAGGCTCTCGGGAAAGACCAATCTTATTAAGAACTTGTTGGGATTAGGCGGAAGCTTGGCCGCGTCTTGGCGGCGGCCCGGCAGGCTCCGGACAGGCCGCGCGATCTTGCATCAGCCATATTCTTCCCTTAACTGGAGATGAACGAATGGCCCGGTAAGCCGGGACATCACGGACGAATCTGGAGGACGGACATGTCGAACGGACTGTTCCAAAACCTGCCGGGCTCCCACGAGATGGCCGGTATCCAAGCCCTGCCGACCGAGCCCTGGCTGCTGCCGATCTCGGATCGCGCCGCCGAGGCGGCCGGCAAGACCGCGGACGAGTTGCAGGCCGCCGTGCGGCGGGCCGCCCGCCCCTTCTGGCTGGCCGCCAACGGGCTGTGCATCGCGCTGGGTCTCGCCCTCACGCTCCAATGCGCCGCCGGCTGGGGGCCGACGCCCCCCCGCAGCGCCGTGACGGTCGCGCAGGCGACCCCGCCGACCATCGCTCCGCAGACGGCTTCGCTGCAGCGCTGAGCCGCCGCGGAACGGACGGGATTTCCAAGGCATTCCAGGCCGGTCCGCACCTGTGCGGGCCGGCCTTTTTCGTCCGCCCTGCAGGCGGCATCGGCCCCGCCTTCAGGGGCTTTGCGAGGGAGACGACGCAATCCGGCGGCGCGTCACGCCGCGCGGGTGGCCGCGACCGGGTCGCCGTGTTGTGCGCGCGGTGACGGGTCGGTCTCGGAGCCGGGCGGGCGACGCGCCCGAAGCGGGCCTGGCCCGGAAGCGCGGCCTCACGCGTCCTGCGGCTCCCGACGCGACACCGTTCCGCCGGCCTGCTGGGCCGTCCGCAGGGTCGCCGCCATGGCGTTGAGGCGCCCCTGCGGATCCTCGGGCTGGATCACCCCGGCCGACATCACCAGCTTGGCGGCGTCGTCGACGCTGATGGCGAGTTCCACCACCTCGGCGCGGGGCAGGTAGAAGAAGAAGCCCGTGGTCGGATTGGGGGCGCAGGGCAGGAAGACGCCGACGAGTTCGTCGGCGGGGGCGCCCCGGGCGCGCAGCGCGCCCTCGACCTCGTGGCCGGCGGGAGCCGACAGGAAGACCACGGACCATGTGCCCTTCACGGGGAACTCCACCAGCCCCACCGTGCGGAACGACGTGCCGTTGGCCGAGAACAGGGTCTCGAAGATCTGCCGCAGGCCCTTGTAGAGGCCGGAGATCACCGGCGTCCGCGCCAGCAGGACTTCGCCGAACTCGATCACCGAACGGCCGACGAGGTTGGCCGTGAGGAAGCCGAGCAGCGTGACCGCCAGGAAGGCGATCACGAGGCCGAGGCCCGGGATCGAGAACGGCAGGTAATGGTCCGGCAGGTAGCTCGCCGGCACCAGCGGCTTCACGAACGAATCGATCAGCGCGATGAACCACCACGTGATGTAGGCGGTGATGGCGAGGGGGCCGGCGACGATGATCCCGGTGAGGAAGTAGGTGCGCAGCCGGCCGCGCGCGCTGACCCGCGTCTTCGGGGCGCCGCCGCCCGCGGCGGCGTCGGGCTCGGGAATCTGGATCGGCGGGGGAATCGGCGGGGGACTCGGCGCCACGGGTGCCCTCTCGGCCGCACCACGCGCGGCGATGAAGCTGCGGGGATCGTCCCCCGGGAGCAGAGGTAGCGGTTGCGCCTGTCCGCCTCAAGGGCGGCCCCCGGTCCCGGCGACCCTCAGGCGTCCGGAGCGGGCTGCCGGACGGCGGGTGCCGGCATCGCGTCCCGGGGAATCACGGCGCCGCGATGCCCGATCACCGCCCCGGCGAGGCGATGGGCCTCGCCGGCGGCGGCCTCCGGTGCCAGCCCGGCGATGCGCGCGGCGAGATAGCCGGCCGCGAAACTGTCGCCCGCGGCCGTGGTGTCGACGACCCGCACCGCCGGCCCGGCCGGCACGGCGGTGTCGGCCGTCCCGTGCAGCACCCGGGCGACGGGCCCGGATCCGCTGGAGGCCTTGAGCACGATCTCGGCCCGACCGCGATGGCGCAGCACCTCGTCCGCCCCCGCCGCGCCGAAGAGCCAGTCCAGATCCTCCGCCGAGGCGAAGATCAGGTCGGCCAGCGCCAGGGCCGCGCGGAAGGCCGCCCGGGCCTCGTCGTGGTCGGGCCAGCCGCGGGGCCGGTAATTGGTGTCGAAGGCCACCCGACCGCCTCGGTCCCGCAGGCGCGCCAGCGTCCCGAACAGGGTGGCGCGCCCGGTCTCGCCGTAGAGCGAGAGGCTGATGCCGGACAGGTAGACGAGGTCGTAGCCGGCCAGTGCCGCCTCGGTCTCGGCGGCGCCGGGCTCGGTGAAGAGGTCCCGGGCCGCGGCGCGATCACGCCAGTAGTGGAAGCTGCGCTCGCCCGCGGCATCCGTGCGGATGATGTAGAGCCCCGGCATCCGGCCCGGCAGCCGCCGGACCCGGTCGAGGCCGATGCCCTCGCGGCCCCAGGCTGCCGCCATCGCGTCGCTCCAGGCATCGTCACCCAGCGCCGTCACGTAATCGACCCTGACGCCGAGACGCGCGAGATAGAGCGCGGTGTTCAGCGTGTCGCCGCCGAAACCCTGGACGAGGGTCCCGTCCGGGCGTTCGGACAGCTCGACCATGCACTCGCCGATGCAGGCGACCCTCATGCGGTTCCTCCCGGTGTGCGGCCCACCTCCCCGCATTGTTCGGCCCGACCTGTCAACCGTCCGCCGGCGCGGCCGCACCGGATCCCGGATCCGCGCCCCTCCGTGCGGACCTGCGACCGATTGAACACGCGACCATGGCCGCCGGCGCGAGGTGACGAGAATAAATATTTGCTCCGTAATATTTATGAAATCGTCTTGTGGCCCGGCGTATTAAAATATCTTCTTTATGAATATGGATCGCGATTTATCCAATATTCAATGAATAGCTCGGGGAAATATGGCGTTGTCAAGCCTCTTGTCCGGAATAGATCCAATGTTATCGCGGATGATCATTGTTTTGAAACATGCGTGAGCGAGACACGGTGCCAACTTTTGCGGGTGCGCTGATCGAGAGCCGGTCGCGATGCGGTTCAGGCGGCGCGCCGCGGGGGCGGATGAGGGTTCCGCAGGCGGGATGTCCGTGTTGCGGAGATTGGCAGGCGCAAGCCCGCAGGTCATGGGCTGTATCACGATGATCTGGATCGGATTGGATAGGAATGCTGTATTGTAAAATAAATCTCGCAAAACATTTTACATTATTGCTTGAACATTGAGCTTAATTATGAATTAATTGCAATAAAAATTCCTTGTTCGGATGTGTGGAACGATGATATGGTCCGCGCGGTGCTGAGATGTTCCATACTGCTTTAAGCGCTCTGACATTTTCTTCGGGAGAGTTCCTGACTCTCACGGAAAGTCGTGGGATGAGCGGTGCGTGGAGCTGGGTCTTCGCGGGTGGGGAGCAGATCTGGTCTCCGGGATTCTACCGGTTGCTCGGTCTGGTGCCGAATGCCGCGAAGGCGCGCTATGACCTGCTGCTCAGCCTGATCCACCCGGAGGATCGGCACCTGATGCCGGCGCTGACCGATATCCGGCAGGGGCATGTCCCGCGCGAGGTCATCGTGCGGGTGATCCGGCCGAACGGCACGGTTCGCACCCTGTCGCTGACGATGGAGATCCGGTTCTCGACGGAGGGGCGCCCCGTCGCCCTCAACGGCACGGCGCTCGACGTGAGCGACCGGGAGCAGCTGGCGCGCCTGCGGCAGGAGGAGCGGCGGCGCCAGGGCGCGCTCTATCTCACGGAGCACATCACGACCTTCTCGATGGGCCTCGATCGCATCCGCGAAATCCCGTTCGCGGTCGCCCAGGTCCACGGCCTCCCCCTCGAGGAGATCTGCGCCGATCCGTATCTCCTGATCGTTCCGGAGGAGCGGAGCGCCTTCCAGGCGGCGGCCGCGGAGCGGATCGAGCGGCGGGCGTTCTTCCAGGGTACGGCCCACGAGCGTCTCGCCAACGGCGAGCTCTGGCATTTCCGGATTCTCACGATGCCGATCTGGGACCTGGACGGGACCTATCTCGGGCGTGGCGGCCTCAAGTACCCTGTCCGCAGCCATGCCCCCGTGCCGGTCGGCGCGCACGAGGGCCTGGAGCACTCCGTCACCGGGCACCATCTGCGCGCCGCCCGGGCCCTGCTCGACTGGTCGATGATGGATCTCGCCCAGGCGAGCGGCCTGTCGCATTCCACGGTGCGGCGCCTGGAGGAGGACAGCGAGCATCGGGGGAGCCGGTCCCGCCTGCACGCGGTCGATGCGTTGCGCCGGGCGGGCGTCCGCTTCGTTCCCATCGATGACGGGACCCTGGCCGTCGCCCGGGTCTGAGCCGCGCCCGCGCGCGGCGGGCCCCCACGGGGCAATCCTGCCGCGCCGGCCCGCAGCCCGGATCCGCGCCCGCCCGTCTCGGCACCCGTCTCGGCGCCCGGATGGGGCGTCGAGGGGCGGTGCGGACCGGGTTTCGCTCAGGCCGCCTTGTGGCCCAGCTGGATCGCCTTGGCGATCTCCGAGCGCTTGGCGGCGTAACCCGGGGCGACCATCGGGTAGTCGGCCGGCAGGCCGTACTTGGCCCGGTAGCGCTCGGGCGTCAGGCCGTGCGCGGTCAGGTGGCGCTTCAGGGTCTTGTAGGACCGGCCGTCGATGAAGCTGATCAGGCCATCCTGCTGGATCGAGGATTCGATCTGTGCGGCGGTCGGGCCGGTCCAGCCCGCACCGGATCCCGAGGCGCTCCCCTGCAGGACCGTTATGGCCGTATGCACCTGATCGATCAGAACCGGCAGGTCCCCCACCCCCACCGCGTTCCGGGACACGTAAGCCGCAACCAGTGAAGCCGTGCACTTGATCAGATCTGTGTTCAGATCTGAGGCCTTTTCGTTCAATTCGATCGTATTCATGTATCCCCCAGTGCGTAGAAACGAAGCTTGAGCATCAGCGCACCGACAAATCCGAACTCTTGATCGTGATTTACCGCCCGATCATGCGCCGAATTGCTTCGAGTCTGCCAAGATTGGCGCGTAACAATACAAAAACTGTGCGATTTGTCTACGGTTTATCTTAAGATGTGCTTTGAACACATTCTGTTCTTGCGAGGCAACATGAGGTTGCCATCTCGGGAGGCTTCGCAAATATTGCGCAGTGGCGGCGTTTGCTGCGGCGGCCTGCGGCCGATGACTGCGAATGGTCGCGCGATGACAGGCTGTCAGCGGCCGAATCAGTCGCGGAGACGTGGGACAATCCGGGATGCCGCCGGGCCGCGGGAGGCGCGGGCGAGGCGGCGGCACGGTCGTCGTCCCGGCCATCCGCGACCCGCGCGGGAGCCCGTGCGAGGCCGCGATTAACAAAGTCCTCAGGCAAGTTGTGGATCGTCGTCTCGATCGTGCGCCTCGCGCGCTCCTCAGACCTCGTGCGTGTCGGGAGCCTCGCTCCGGCCGTGACGGCATGGCGGGATCTGTGCGAGAGGCTCGTTGACGCGCGCTTTCGAGGGCGACCCCTATGTCCGGACCGTGTTCGACCTCCATCCCGCGTGCGCTCTCGGCGCTCGACGCGCCCGGACCGGGCGGCGCGGACGCCGCCGGCGGCCGGATGGCGCCCCTCTGGATGCTCCTCGTCGGGCGGGCCGCGGTCCGCCGCCACTGGCACCTGATCGTCGCCACGGGCCTGCTGTGGTCGTCGCTCGGCATCCTCGTGGCGATCGATTCCCTGGACGGGGCGCTCCACGTTCCGGACCGGTGGTTCGGCCTGATCCTGCTGGCGGAGGGCGTGAGTTCCCTCGCCGCCGGCCTGTCCGCGCTCGGCGCCGCCCGCCGGCTGCGCCTGTTCAAGGGCGTGCTGCTGTCGGTGATGGCGGTGCTGATCATGATGGCCACCCGGCACAGCACCTTCCTGCTCGCCATGATCTTCGGCATCGCCTTCACGGTGGACGGCGTGGTCCGGATCACGATCGCGAGCCTGCTGAAGTTTTCCGGCTGGCGGATGTCGGTGGCCCTGGGCGGCCTCAGCATCGCCTTCGGCCTGTTCCATCTCCAGCCCTGGCCGACCTGGTATGCCGGCACGGTGGGCTACTGCATCGGGATGTTCCTGATCCTGAACGGGGCCAACCTCGCGCTGGCCGGGCTGCGCACCCGGCGCCTGGGCACAGCCGAGCCGGCCGCCTCCGTCGGCAACGCCGAGCCCGGCAGCCTGACGGTCTATGTCTGGACCCCCACCGGGCAGGCGACGACCCCCGCCGGCCAGCGGCTGATCCGGCGCTACGTCGCCTCCGTCGACAAGGCGGGGCGGTTCTCCACCGGCCACGCCGCCCTGCAGCAGGGCGACGACCTCTACATCAGCCACTATCCCGCGGTGGAGATCGACCGTTCGCCTGCCAACCTGCGGTCGAGCCTGCGGGCCGGCCCCGAGAACGACGTGCCCGGACGCTTTCTGCCCTCCCACGAGGCGGAGGTGGCGGATTGGTGCCCGGCGACGGTGGCGGTGACGCTCAACGGCATCGACGCCGCCCGGTTGCGGGCGTTCTGGGCGTACTACAGCGCCGACACCACCTACAATTTCATCAGTCGCAACTGCTCCACCACGGTGGCCCAGGCCTTGGACATCGCGGTCGAGGGCGCGTTCAGCCGCGGCGGTCATCCCTGGCGGCAGCTCGCCGCGGCGCTGACCACGCCGGAATTCTGGGCGGCGGCCTTCCTGCGCAACGGGGCGCGGTCGATGACCTGGACCCCGGGCCTCGTGCTCGACTACACGCGGGCTCTCAGCGCCCTCGTCGATCCGGCCTCGCCGGTCCCGTCGATCGCGTGGCGGCGGGTCGGATGGCGTCTCCTGCGCAACTGGCGGGCACGGGGTCTGACGCCGCTGAGCCCGCTCACCCAGCAGTCCTCCGTGCGGGGGGGCGGACCGACCGAGGCCTGACCGGGCCTCGACCGGAGCCTTGTTGGCCGAAGCCTTCTCGGTGGAAGCCTTCTCGGTCTAAGCCTTGGCCGCGGCGCCCCGCTCAAGGATCCTTGCGTGAAGCGGGGGGGCGATCGGCGGCGAGATCGGCCGCGATGGTCTGCATCACCGCGAGCGTGTCGATCTCGTCCTGTTCGGCGCCGTGATCGCTGAGCTTGACGATCACCGTGCCGGTCTCGCGGTTCACGTAGATGTACTGGCCGTAGACGCCGATCGCCGAGATGTCGTCGTCCTCGCCCCCCGGGGCGTGCCACCACTGGGCCGAGTACTGCCAGCCGTCGACGTCGCGCCGGGCCGGCGTCATGATCCGCTCGATCCAGCGGGCCGGGACGATGCGATTGGCGTTCAGCCGGCCCTGGTCTGCCACCAGCAGGCCGAGGCGGGCGAAGTCGCGGGCCGTCGCGTTGATGCAGCAGAACGCCTTCTCGACGCCGCCGGGCCGGTCGAGGTTCCAGGTGGCGTCGGCCTGGGCACCCATCGGCTTCCAGATCCGCTCCGAGAGGATGTCGGCCAGGGGCTTGCCCTCGACCCGGGCGAGGATCAGGCCGAGCAGCTCTGTGTCGATGCTGCGGTAGCGGCCCTTGCTTCCGGGCTTGAACGCCAGATGCGCGTTGTCGCGCACGAAGGCCGTGATGTCGCGCGTCAGGTACATCCCCGCGGTACCGGTCAGGGGATGCCGGGGATCGTAGTTCTCCGGCACCGCGATCCCGCTCGCCATGTCGAGGAGGTTGCGCACGGTGATCTGACCGAACACCGCGCCGTTCTTCAATTCGGGCAGGAGGGCGGAGACCCGGTCGGTCTCGGCGAGCTGGCCCCGCGCCACCGCGGCGCCGACCAGCAGCGAGACGATGGACTTCGCCACCGACCACGAGGGAAACAGCGTCTCCGGTCCGGTTCCCGCGCGCTGCCATTCGTGGATCAGCACCCCGTCCTGCACCACCAGGAAGGCGTTGGTGTGGGTCGCCGCCAGCACATCCATCAGCGGGACGGTCTTCCCCTTCCAGGGGACGCGGTCGAGGATCGGGCGCGGCCGGGCCGGCAGATCGCTCGCCCGCGCGGGGGCCTGGACGATCCGGCTCGGGAACCACGTGCCCACCGACGACGGCTCGATGACCGCAAGGGCCGTCAGGGTGACGGGGTCGGGGACGTTGATCAGCGCGGCGGCGGTCCAGGCGCAACCCAGAACGGCGGCGCCGCCCGCCGCCGCGATCACGCCCCAGCGGCGGCCCCGGCGCGTGCGGGCCGGAGAGTCCGGGATCGCCAAGGACGCGGTCATGCTGGGTCTGTGTCGCTCTGGATCGTCGCTGTCGCGCGGCCGCCATCGCGGCGGTGGGCCGGCGCGCAGCCACCATGCGCAGGAGGGCTTAACGAAAGCCCCAATCGGCCCAAGCCCGGCCGCAGAACCGGGCGCGGTGCGCCTGGCTCATCGCCCGCGAAGGTCCGGGACGCTGGTTCGGAAATGTTCATGGATCTGTGGCCTTGTGTCGGGCGGCGGCCGCCGATGTCCTGCGGCCGATTCGAAGCAGACTTGGGCCGGCCCTGCGCTCCTCCGTCTGCTCGGGCGTCCGATTCGAAACAGGTTCTACACGCCTCGACCGCCCGATTCACGCAGCCCGTGCAGCCCGAAAGTTCGCCGTGCCATGAATCCGTTCCTGATCCTCGGGCTCGCCATCAGCGCTGAGGTCACCGCCACCCTGGCGCTGAAGGCCGCCGAAGGCTTCACGCGTCCGGGACCGACGGTGATCGTGGCCCTCGGATACGGGACCGCCCTGTGGCTGATGTCGACCAGCATGGACCTGCTGCCGATCGGCGTCGTCTACGCGATCTGGTCGGGGATCGGCATGATCGGCGCGGCGCTCGGCGGCGCGTGGCTGTACGGCGAGGCGATCAACCCGACGATGCTGGCGGGCATCGCGGTGATCGCCGTGGGCGTGACCATCCTGGCCGCCGGCCAGGGCCAGCACTGAGGCCCGGGTTCAGGGCCGGCCCCGAGGCGGGAACGCCCTCGCCACATCCTCGCCGCGAACGTGCCGTCAAGCTTGGCCTTCGCCCGGTCGGAGCGGAACACCGCCCGACGCGGCAGGCTGGGGGGAGCACGGAGCGCACATGCATGCAGGGTAGCGAGAGGACGAAGGTCGGTCCTGCACTGATTGTCCTGGCGGTAGCCGGGGGCCTGGGGGCCTGCAACACCGCTTCGCCGGTTCTCACGACGGGGTCGATCCCCGACCGCAAGCCGCCGATGGTCGTCAGCGATGCCGAGCGCGATTGTCTCGGCCGCGCCATGTATTTCGAATCGAACCGGAGCGACAGCGACGGGCTGGTCGCCGTCGGGACGGTGGTCATGAACCGGCTCGAGAATGCGGTCTTCCCGGGGGGCATCTGCGCGGTTGTCGGCCAGCCGGGACAGTTCGCGCCGGGCGTGCTCACCAAGCCGATGCAGGAGAAGGACCTGCTGAAGGTTGCCGATGCCGCCGATGCCGTCCTGGCCGGCGAGCGCCACCCGAAGGTCGGGAAGGCGATGTATTTCCACACCGCCGGCCACCGGTTCCCCTACACCAACATGCACTACGTGGCCGTCGCCGGGGGCAATGCCTTCTACGAGAAGCGCGACAAGCGCATGGCAAAGCAGGACAAGCCGGATCCGCAGGACAAGCCGGCCGCACCGGCGGCGCCCGCCCTCCCCGCGACGGTCCTGACCTTCGCGGCCGTACCCGCGCCCCCGTCCGCGAGCCATTGACAGCGCACGCGCGACCCGGCCGCCGCAGCCTCTGAAGGCGGCTGCGCGGCCGGGCTTCGATCAGCCGGCCGCCGCGTCCGTCGCGCCGGTCGCGCGCAGGTTCCGGGCCTCCTGACGAGCGGCCGCCAGGACCCGTTGCCGGCTCCGCGGCTCCCGCAAGGCATGCCACAGGCGGAGCAGCTCCAGGGTCGGCATCGGGTCGCAGTCCGATCCGGACGCGCCTCCGGCTTCGGAGCCGGATTCCTGGAAGAAGATCTCGACCGGACTTTCGAGTGCCTCGGCCAATCTCCTCAGCAGAACGTCGGCTTGGCCGGGCGGGATCATGGGGCCTCCTGTTTCTGCGCGGGCGATCGAACTCGATCCATACCTTTAAGTTGTATGCTCGGCATTCAACCAGGTTACCGCCCCGCCATGTCCGACGAAGACGGTTTTGACCGCATGGTGGAGACGGCCATCGCGGCCCATCAACTCCTGGCCCTACACGGCACGTCGACGATGCAGCTCCTGTCCCGGCTGCTGCTGATGGAAATCGGCACGGAGATCGCGGCGCGGCGCGATGCCGAAGCGGCCGCCAACGACAATCCAGATGTCCCGGAGGCGTAGAGCCCGTTTCGCCGGCCGCGGAAGCCGGGTGGCCGTCCTCGGCGAGACCGGCTTGACCCGTAATCACGCGCGCCGTGAAATGGAACGAGCGGGCAAATCTGTTGATCGGCCTCTCCGCCCGAGCAGGCGGCATTTACACCGACGGGTAAAGGCCTAGCTTGTGGGTAGAAACTACCCACGAATCACGGATCCCTCGCCGATGATCGCGAAACGGGTAGCGCTCGCCGGTGCGCTTCTCCTGCTGAGCATCACGCCGTCCGCCTCCCAGCTGCGCCGTCCGATGACGTGTACGGAGGAGGCGTCCGTCGGTCTCGATGCCGCCACGCCGGAGGGGGCGAAGCCGCAGCCCCAGAAGGCCCGGACGTTCTCGCTGGTCACCAGCGGCGGCCTGCTGACCGTGATCTCGGCAGGACGCTCCGACTATTACGAGTGTCAGACCGCCTCGCCGCGTCTGAATGAGCGCACGCCGCGCAACGCGATCAAATGCCAGAACGGCGTCTATTTCCTGCTGATCGACCTGAACAAGCTGAACTTCGTCGAGGCGCAGCTCAATCCCGAGGAGCGCAATGCGATCAAGGTCAGCTACGGGAGCTGTCGAATCCTGTAGCGACGGAGCGGGATCGTCCGTCGGCGCGGCGACGGCCGGACTAATCCATACGGATCAGGACATAGGCGGCGGCGGCGACGGCCGCGAGAGTGAGGGCCACCAGCAGGGCCATCTTCCCGGATGGTGCTTCCGGCGGCTCTGGGGCGTCGGTCATGCGGCTCCTCCAGGCCCGTGAACGGACGATGACCGCCGTCCTGCCCGGTGATCGCCAGGTGTCGGGTGGCCTCTGGCGAAAGACCCCGGTTCTTCCCTTGGTTCCATGGACGCTTCCGGACTGCCTTCCGGCTCTCACTGGCAGAAGCGCGTGGCGGCGGGCGTCCACTGGCCGAAACCCGTCACCACCATGTTCGCCACGACCCGGCAGATATAGATCTTCTGCGCCGCGTTGTTGTGCGGGCCGGCATGATAGCGCGCCACGGCCATCGTCCAGCTGCCTTCCCGCTTCTTCAGGTCCCGGAGGAATTGCGTCGCGTAGTCCACGTTCGCGTGCGGGTCGATCATGGCCTCGACCGAGCCGAACTTGCCGCCGTGATAATGGTGATTGATCTGCATGCAGCCGAGATCGATCAGGCGCGCGCCCCGGCGGCGCGCCTCGGTGAAGTGGGCGAGCACGTCCTGGGGCCCGGTCGCGAAATAGGCCGTTCCTTCGATGTTCATGGCATAGGGCTGGAGCGAGCCGCGTTTGCCCGTCTCCGTGAGGCCGACGGCGTAGAGGACGCCGAGAGGCACGCCGTAACGGGCCGAGGCGCGGCCCATCTCGGCCTCACACACGTTTGCGGCGGCCGGAACCGCGCTACAGATAAATGCCGCCGTCGCGAGGACGTATCGTCTCATCGATCCGCTCTCCGTCGCGCCGGCCGGTGGCCGAACGATGCGCCGCCTGTCGTTGCCCATCCTCCCGGTGACCCGGTCGAGCCCCCCCGTTTGCGAAGGAGGACTGACCCTGCGACGGAGCACCTTCGGCAAAGCCTCCCGCATCGGCCGGTCGCGCTTGAGCGACGGTGACATCGGCTTGGTGGTGCGCCTGCTTGAGGAGGTCCGTGAGGATGGCCGCATCCCGCTGCAGGAGCGCGGCGGTTTCCGGCCGCGAGGCGCGCAGGTGCGTCTCGAGCTGGCCATTCGCCAGTCGCAGCTCCACGGTGACGGTTCCCAGCTCTTCCGGCCTCAGCTGGATCCTGAGCACCCGCAGCGGTCCGTCGGGCGCGGTTCCGGTCGCCGGGTCGGCGTGATTGCCGACCGCATCCGGACGGGCCGGCACCGCACGCGCGATCTCATCCTCGATGGCAGCGGCGATCATCGGCAGGGTGATGGCGGGCAGGCCCGTCTCTGTCCCGACGCTGTCCCTGGGGGTCGGGACGGAACTGCCGGCCCGGCTCTGGTGGCCTGCGGCCGCGAGGATCGTACGGGCGATTCCGGGGACCGCATGGCTGTCCGCAGGCACGCTCAGGTCGGACGTGCCGGGCGGGGCGATGGCCGCGCGCACCGCCGTGTCTGCGGGATCCTGGGGCGCGAGACCGGTCGCGGCCCGAAGCGTCCGCGCCGCGGTGGCGATGATGTCGCCCAGTCCCGGCCGGGCGAGGTTCTGTCCGGCCACAAAGGGAGCCCCGGAGGCCGCCGGCGCAGCTTCGGCGGGCATCGCCGTGTCTGCCGGACCCTGGGGCGCGAGACCGGTCGCGGCCTGAAGCGTCCGCGCCGCGGTGGCGATGACGTCGCTCAGTCCCGTCCGGGCGGGGTTCTGTCCAGCCACGGTTGGTGCCCCGGAGGCCGCTGGCGCAGCTTCGGCGGCCCCAGACTCGGGTAGCGCTGCCGGGGGTAGCACGGGTTTGAAATGGACCGCGCGGTCGAGCACCGTGACGTCCGGCTTGGGTCCTGATCCGGCGAGCAGCCCCTGCGCGGATCCTGCTCCGCGCACCAATGCGGGTGCAGAACGGGCTGCGGCGTCGGGGGCTGTCATGCGCGGCCCCGGAGAGCCGCCGGTCGCGGGGGCGTCGGAGGCGGCCGCCGGATGGGCGGTGTTCAGGACGTTGGCCAGCACCGTCGCGGCGGCGCTTGCCGGATCGGCGGGGGAGAGCGCGGGTGTCACGGTCGCCTCGTCGGGGCGGCCCTTCGCGACAGGTCCCCGCGGCTCCGCGGCATCATCCCGGTCCTCGTCGGACGAGGGCGTGGAGGGGGGCTCCGCGATCTCGCGCAGGACATCCCCGAAGGCGCCGGGCCGGCCCCTGTCCGGCGGGGTCCGGAGGTCGGTCTCCGGATGGGACCGCGCCATCTCGCGATCGGACTTCGGCGCGGGTCTCTGAACCGTGGCGGCGATCAGGGTCACGGAGTTGCCTTCTGGAGGAGCAGATCGATCTGGTCGATCGTGGCTTGGGCCTTGGGAATCAGTCTGGCCGCGCCATCGGTGGAATCCGCCGCGGCCTGCGCCTGTCGCGATGGCGCCGTGTCGGCCACCGGCCCCACGCGCGTGCCGACGAGACCGCGCCCGATCTCCTCGGCCGTCGCAAGCGCCGTCTTGAGGAGGGGGATGTCGCGGGCGGGAAGCTTGGATCGGTCGAGGGCCTGCAAGGTCCGCAGCCCGGGCTCGAAGGTCGCCAGGTCCACGATCTCGGCCGCCGCCCGGTAAAGGCGTCCCTGGGCCGCCTCCGGACTCTCGGGCCCGCAGAGCGCCAGGGCCTTGTCGGCGGCCAGGCGCGCCGAGGCCGTCTTGCCCTCCTGGATCGCCGTACGGGCGATCAGCAGGTACAGATCGCGCCGGCTCCCGGCAGCCAGTTCGTTGACGATCCTGTTGAGGGCCCCGAAGCGCGCCTCGTCCCGGCCGACATCGAACTGGGTCAACTGGTAGGCGAGGCGCTGCCTGAAATTGCCAGCGTAGACCGAATGCGGAAAGCGGCGCAGATACTGAATCGCCAGGGCTTCGAACCTGTGCAGATCGCCGATCTGCCCGAGGGCGAAGACCTCGCGGCGCAGGGCTCCTTCTTCGCTGAGGGTCCCCGGCAGCAGCAGCCGCACGCGATCGAGCAGGGCGATCGCCCGGACCGGATTCTCGGTCACGATGAGCGAGGCCTGCGCGAGGCCGACCGCACCGGCGAGCGTCGGCGGCAGACCCGCCGTGTCGAAATCCCTGAGGAGGCGGTTCGCGTCCGCATCCCGCCCCTCGATAAAGGCTAGAGCGCCGCGGGCCAGCGTCGCCTCCCGCTCGCCCAGCCCGTCCAGCGCAGTCAGGCGACGCAGGATCGCCGGCCCCCCGCCGCTCAGGGAGAAGACGATGGCGGCTCTGACATTATGCCCGTCGGCCCAGACCTCCGGTGCCGCAGCGAGAAGATCCGCGTTGATCCGGGCGATCAACCGCGGCTGACCCTCGTGGGCGGCGACCGAGCCGGACGCGACCCGGTCCTGCAGCAATTGTAGCGTCCGCACCGCGGCAACGGGACCGGCCCTCAAGCCCTGGGAGTCCAGGGCCGCCGGTGCCGGCACGGACTCCGGAAGCGCGGGACGGTCCGCCTGCGGAATCGCCGTGGGCGCCGGTTCCGCGACGGCTGGATCCACGAGCCCTGTGACGAGCGCACCGAGGGCACCCAGCAGGATCCGCCTCATCCCGGAATTCCTTGGAGAAGGATCTCGATCCGCCGGTTCTCCGGCGCCTTGGGATCTGGCGCGTTGCGCGGCATCCGGTCGGCCGCCCCCTCAACGCGCCAGATCCGCGCCTCCTCGATGCCCGCTCGGATGAGCATGTAGGACGCCATGTGGGCGCGCGCCGTCGAGAGCCGCCAGTTGTCGTAGACGTCCGAGCGGAACGGCCGACTGTCAGTATGGCCGCGGATGATGAGCCGGCCCGGGCGCGAGGCCAGCGCCTTCGCGAGGCGCTCCATGGCCCGCACCATCTCGGGACGGGGCTCGGCCGAGCCCACCGCGAACATGCTGAAATTCAGGTCGTCCGTCACGTTGATCAAGAGCCCCTCCGACGTCCCCTGAACCTCGATGCGGGGGCCGGGGGCGGAGGGCGGGAAGATCTTGGCGATCTCCGCTTGCAGCGCAGCCTGGGCCGCAGCGGTCGCCGCCGGGATCGGGGCCGACCCCGCGATGGGAGCCTCCGCCGCCTTGGCGCCGGTGTCCCTGATCTCCGCCACCTTGTTTGCCGTCGCCGTGTGTCCTGTGGCCGTCTGTCCTGCTGCCTTGGCCTCGGGGGCCTTCGCCTCCGCCGCTTGGCGATCTTGGCGATCTTGGCGATCAGACACCGGCGGTTCAGCCTCCGTGCTGCCCGCGTCTCCGGCTCCGCGCGCATCGGGCCTGGCCTGGGCCGGCGGGGGTGTGATCCCGGTTGGGGCGGGCCGGTCGGTCTTCGCCGGCGACAGGGTGGTCACCTGCCAGTACAGCGGATCGAACGGATCCCGGGCCACGTCGCCCCCCCGCCGACCCGCTTCGCCGAGATCGCCGATCGTGGTGCTCTGGGGCTTGTCCGGATCGGACTCGGTCGCGAGGTGCGCCAGGACGGAATAGGGATCCTGGAACAGTTCCCGCTCCCGCCCCGCCGATCCGGGCGGCAGGGTGCCGGATCTGTCCCGCGTGACGGCCGCGGCCGCCGTGTCGCTCGCCTTGTTTCCCTCCTTCGAATCCGTCGAACCCGGCTGAGGATCGCTGAGCCCCTTCCGAAGCGGGAGAGGCTGGGAAAGGCTGATCGGATTGAAGTAATTCGCTATGCTGGTCTTGGTCTCATCGTTCGTGACCTTGGTCAGCCACAGGACCAAGAACAGCGCCATCAGCGTCGTCATAAAGTCGGCAAATGCGATCTTCCAGACGCCGCCATGATGTTCGTTGTCGTCCTGCGGGGGCCGGCGGACGATAATGATCTCGGGGTGATCGTTGGCCATGCTCAGCGGTCCTCGATGAGGGCGGCGATACGGTCACCCCATGCCTGGAGCCGGGTCTCAATGACCGTCCAGTTCGTCTGAATGCGCAGGTCAGGTCTGCTGTCCGGCGACAAGGCGAGTCGGCCAGGCGGCAGATTCAGGCGTTGGGCCAGCGCCTCCACGAGATCCGGCGGGCCGCTCAGGGTGAGCGTGCCCGTCTGACTGTCCGCCACAAGAGTCGACACGGTCGCCTGCAACTCGCGGATCGCCTCCTGCCGCAGGGCTTCCGCCAAGAAGGGCTGGAGGACCCGCGTCAGGCTCCCGGCCAGACGGGCTTCCAGCATCTGAACCTGCTCGGCGAAGCCGTTCGCCAGGACAGCGGCTTCCGTTTCGACCCAGCGCTGCCGTGTCTCCGCCAGGGTGGTAGCCGCCGCGGCGCGTTCCGCCGCCGCGGCGGCCTCAGCCGCCCGAGCGGCCAGCGCCTCGCCCTCTCGGCGGCCTTCCGCGCGCGCCTCAGCCGCGATGGCATCGGCGTCCTGCGGGGGGGCGGCCGCGTCGGCCGGATCCCGTTTGGCGATCAGCGCCGCAAGGGTGGGGGACGATCGCTGACCCGCATCCGAAAATACGGTCCAGATCGGAGGTGCATCCACCATTACGCGGCCTCGTCGCGCGTGAGCCATTGTTTCAGGATGTTGGCGACCTGCTCCTCGTCGAGTTCCACCAGCTGCTCGAGCTTGCGGATCGGCGAGCGCGCGACGTGCTCATTCAAATCCTCGATCAGGCTGGGATCCGAGGATGCCCCGACCTGCTCCGCTTGCGGCACGCCGAGCGCCGCCGCGAGGTCCATTGGGGCGACGGTGAGTTCGGTTCCGACCTCCGAGGGGCGGGCGAGGATGGCATTGACCGCTGGACGCAAGCCGAACCAGATGAGCAGGCATCCGACAATCAGGATCGTGGCCGCGTTGATCAGGGTTCCGGACTGCCGCATCAGGACGTCGCCGACACCCAGGGCCGGCGTGGGGGCGAGAGGCTGACCTTCGTCGATGAAACTGACGGCCGCCACCTTGATCTGGTCGCCCCGGCCCTTGTTGAAGCCGGCCGCTGACGCGACCAGTTGCTCGATCTCTGAAATCTGCGGCTCCAGATCGACCTTGGCCCCGTCTTTGACGCTGCCCGCGAGCGCCTCGAGGCGGGACCGGTTCACCAGAACGGCGACGGACAGGTTCTTCACGGAATAGCCGTCGCTGACGGTCTGGACCGTCTTCGAGGAGATCTCGAAGTTGGACAATTCCTCGCGGCGCTGGCTTTCGGAGCTCGACGCATCGGTCCCCTCGGAACGGACGCGCTGATCGGGCAGGTTCTGCTGAGCGGTGGTCGGCTTCTGGGGGGCGCGGTTCTGCGAACTCTCCGATTCCTTGATTGTCCGCAGCGAGCGCTCGACCTTCTGGTCAGGATTGAAGATTGTCTCGTCCGTCTTGGTCTTGTCCGTGTTGAGCCGGGCAACAACGCTGATTTCGAAATTGTTTGGCCCCAGATAAGGGGTAAGCGTGCGGCGGACGTTGTCCTGGATCTCCCGGGTGACGGTTTGCTCGAGGCTCGTCAGCCGGCCGGCCGGCGCCGTGGTGGCGTCGTCGCCGGCGAGCAGGACCGTCCCATCGGTATTCAGCACGGTCACCTTTTCCGGCTTCATGCCGGGAATGGCGGCGGCGACGAGCTGCCGGATCGCCGGCGCGGTCGAGGCATCGTTGGCGGGCTCGGTGCGCACGACCACTGAGGCCGAGGCGGGCTGCTGCTCGCGGCGGAACGAGCCGGGATCGGGCATCACGATATGGACCCGGGCTGCCTTGACGCCCTTGAGCGTCTGGATGGTGCGGGCGATCTCGCCCTCCAGGGCCCGGACCCGGGTGATGTCCTGCATGAACGAGGTCAGGCCCAGCGAGCCCAGGTCGTTGAACAGTTCGTAGCCGGCCTTGCCGCTCTGGGGCAGGCCCTTCTCGGCCAGGAGCATGCGGGCCTGCGCGGTCTGCCCGTAGCTGACCAGAACCGATGTGCCGTCCGCACTGACGTCGAAGGGAATCCCGGCGTCCTTGAGCGCCACGCCCATGCGACTCACGTCGTCACGGCTCAAGCCGGAATAGAGGGTCTCCCGGAGCGGGCGGCTCAGGTAATAGGCCCCCAGGCCTATGGCGAGGAACACGGTCAGTCCCACCAGCCCGAGGGCGATCAAGCGCCGGGGCCCGAGCTCCAGGATATTGTTCCACAGCTTCTCAATGTGTTCGCGACCGGGCATCGGCAGGACTCGGTATCCACCACAGTGGCTCTGCCTCCGCATGGCGGATCAACCTTGCGCGAAGGTGGCGTAACGCGCGGCTTCGGCAAAGGAAAAAGCCGCGCATCCGAAGACGCGCGGCCTGAATCAGATCGGCGATCTGGTCTTGATATTGCTCAGGTGAGCCGGATCAGTTCCGGAACAGGCTGAGGATCTGCTGCGTGTTCTGGTTGGCGATCGTGAGCGACTGGATGCCGAGCTGCTGCTGGACCTGAAGGGCCTTCAGCTTCGTCGATTCTTCTTCCATGTTGCCGTCCACCAGGATGCCGATGGAGGTGTCGTTGGCCTTGGACAGGACGTCGGTGTAGTTCTGGAACGACTGCATCTGCGACTTGAGCGCACCGAGGTTGGCCGCCACTTCGGTCATCGCGGAGGAGATCCGGTCGACCATCGAGATGTAGGCGTTGATCTTCGACAGGTCGTTCGGCAGGACCGTCGAGATGTCCATCGTGTCAAATTTCAGGTTGTAGGCCTTGAGGAAGCCGTTGTTGTCCGCGCCGAGCACGGAGTATTCCTTGTTGAGGATGCCGCCGGTGCCATCCTTGCCCACCTTGGCTGAAGCATTCGCCGACGTCCGCGCGGCCTCGAAAGTCGCCTTGGCGGCATCGTAACTGGCCTTCGCGCTCGTGTAGGCGGTCACGTCCGCGGAGGTCTTGCCGCTGCTGGTGTAGGCCGCATAGGCGGCGTCGTACGTGGCTTGCGCCGTCGTCCAGGCCGCCAGCGACGTGGTCGCGGCACTCGTGCCGGCGCTCCCGTTGCCCGTCTTCGCATCGTACAGCTTGAGCTTGTTCGTGTCGATGTCGGTCGTCGTCAGGATCGGCTGGCCCAGCACCCGGGTGAAGCCCGAGACGACCTTCCGGATCGGCGAGTAGGTGGGCTGGTTCGAGTCGACCGACAGCCAGGCTTCGCCGGCCTGCGAGGCATCCGCAGCATAGGCGCGGAAGCGGGAGAGGGTCGCGTTGAGATCGTCCTGGATCAGCATGCGGTCGACGCCGACGCCCGACGCCGTGGTCAGCTTCCTTTTGACCTCCTTGAGCTCGTCGACCATCGTGTTGAGGGCCTGGTACGTGATGTTGACGACGCCCAGGCCCTGGCCGATCGAATCCTTGACGGCGCCGAGGGCGGAATTGTCCTGGCGGATCTGGGTGGCGATCGCCCAGTAGGCGGCGTTGTCCGAAGCGCCCGCGATCTTCAGGCCCGTCGTGATGACGTCGTTGGTCTTGTCCAGGTTCTGGCCGATGAGCTTCAGCGTCAGCTGCGCCGTCATCGCGGCGTTGTTCGTAAACAGGCTCGACATAACGATGTCCCTTGGAAGACGTTGTTTCTGGGACATGCCGGATTCTCGCCGGCATAGCAGGGCGGCTTCATGCCTTTGAGATCGCCCGTCCGGGTCGGATCTCAACCTGCTATCAATGCTGCACCGAACGAGACATGACCTTTGTGGCCGACCGATCCATTTGCAGCGCCGATGTGATGGACTAGCTATCCTCGCAAGTCAACGTCAAAATAGACCCGTTGTGGAAAAATTTATGACGCCTCGACCTTAGAATTGTTTCGGGTCTGATTAGAAATACGATTTCACAAGACCGCTGATCAGCATGTTCCATCCGTCGATCAGTACGAAGAACAGGATCTTGAAAGGCAGCGAAATCACCGTCGGCGGCAGCATCATCATACCCATGGACATGACCAGCACCGCGATGACCATGTCGATGACGAGGAAGGGAAGCGCGATCAGGAAGCCGATCTCGAAACCGCGCCGCAGTTCGGAGATCATGAAGGCCGGGATCAGGATCCTCAGGTCGGATCTGCCGCCATCCGGCGCCTTGGACGCATTGGCCGCGGCCATCTCCGCGAAGGTGTCGAGATCCTTCGGTCGGACATGGGCCAGCATGAAGTCCCGGAACGGCGCGGTCACCTTGGCGAAGGCTTCCTCCTCGCTGATCCTGTTCTCGGTGAGCGGGCGGACGCCGTCCTGCCAGGCACGATCGAAGGTCGGCCCCATGACATAGAAGGTCATGAACAGCGACAGGCTGATCAGCACGAGATTCGCCGGGGCGCTCTGGAGGCCCAGCCCCGAGCGGAGGAACGAGAGTGCGACGACGAAGCGGGTGAAGCTCGTCACCATGACAAGGAGACCCGGCGCGATCGACAGGACGGTCATCAGCGCGATGAGCTGGATCATCCGCCCGCTGATCGAGCCGTTTCCTGGGGGCAGAACCTGGTCGAGGCTGAAATTCTGCGCGTGCGCCGCCGTGGCGACAAGGAGGAGCGAGCTCGCGATCCAGACGCGACGCAGCATGGTGTGACTGATCCTGATGATTGTCGGCCGGGGTCGAAGAGGTGGCCGACGGAGCGCCCTACTGGACGACGAGTGTTTCGATGAAGAAGTCTTGGACTTGGCCATTGCTTCGGATCTGGACGCGTTCGGTCAGATCCTCGCGCAAGTGGCTCAGGCCGCTCGGTCCCTCGATCTGCGCGACGGTCAGGGTGCGCAGGTAGCCGACGATGTCCTGGCGGATCTCCGCGGCGATCGCCTTGGGGTTGCCGAGGGCCCCACCCTTGACGACGATGGACGATTCCAGACGGACCCAGACATCGCCGGGGCCGGCGAGGTTCGTCACCACGGTGCCGAGACTCGCGACAGTCGCGTTCGCATCGTAGGGGGCCACCCGCTGGACGCGCTCCTCCTCGGCCTTCTTCCGCTCGTCGACGGCCTTCTCGATCCGTGTGGCCATGTAGAGGCCGCTCGCTCCCCCGACCCCGACCGCCAGGACCGTGAGCATCGCGAGGAGGAGCAGCCAGCGGAGCTTGGAGCGGCGGGATGCGGAATCGGAAGCCATGGATCTCGCCAGCCTCGGGTTCAGAACGGCGTGGCCAGGTCGTAGACCTGCTGGACGACGGCGGGCTGCTGCACCTCCATCAGGCGCCCCCGGCCGCCGTAGGAAACGCGCGCCTCCGCGATCTTGTCGTAGTCGATCGTGTTCCGGCGCGAGATGTCGCGCGGACGGACGATGCCGGCGATGTTCAGGACACGGACCTCGTAATTGACCCGCACTTCCTGCGAGCCGCTGATCAGCAGGTTGCCGTTGGGAAACAGATGCGTGACGACGGCCGCCACGGAGAGCCGGAGCTGCTCTTTGCGGTCGATGGTGCCCTGCCCCTTCGTCGAGGAATTGCCATTGACCTCGTAATGGTTCTTCGACTCCGGCGTGAGACCGAACAGGTCGAACTGGAGATCCAGGCTCGACTTGGCGCGCGAATCGCGCGACCGGTCGGTGGCATTGTCGAACTGGGCCTTGTCGTTCATCGCGATGAGAACGGTCAGCACGTCGCCGACATTCTTGGCGCGCGGATCCTGAAACAGGTCCGCGCTCTGCTGAGCCCAGGTCGAATGGTACCCCTGACCCTGCGTCGCCACGTAGAGCGGCGGCACGCTGTCGTGGTTCGGATCGATGCCGAGGCCCACCGGGCTCAGGGCCGGCGCGCGGCCGATCTCTTGGATGGGCGTCGCGCAAGCCCCGAGGGCCGTGAGCGCCGCGATGGCGGCCAAGCGCTTCATCCTGATGTCTCGCTGTCCTGCGGATGGCGGTCCCCCTCGTCCATACGCGGCTGGGGCTGCGCCTTGACGGCCTCGCCGGGCCTCTGGGGCGTCGGCTTCTTCGGCGGGGTGTTCGTGATGACGTTGGCCAGGCGCGCGGCCCGACCCGGTTCCATCTCGTTCAGGATCGCGCTGGCGATGCGCGCGTCGAGCCGAGTCAGGATCGCGGCTGCCGCCTCGCTGTCCATGGCAGTCAGCTGCTGTGCCGCTGCCTCGGGCCGCATCCGGGCGTAGATCGCCGTGACGCTCTCGTCCGCCTTGGCGAGGAAGGCTTGCCGGCGCTTCAGCCATTCCTCGTACTCGGCACGCTTGGCCTCGAGCTGGCTGATCCGGTTCTCGATATCCTTGGACAGCGCGGTGAGCGCCTCCTTCTGCCAAGCGAAGCGGGCATCGGCGGCGGCGTTCGCGATGCCGGCGCAGTACTGCGCGGGACGGGACTCCTCAGTCTTGCCCGGCTCGCCCGGCTTCTGCTGGGCGGCCGCCTGCGTTGCCGACAGCGCGACGGCTGAGGTCAGGAAAAGGCCGCGCCAGCTCCGTACGGAGTCCAGGCCGATGCGGCGCATGCGGATTGGACCGGTCATTGGATCACCAGCTCCGCCTGCAGGGCCCCCGCCGTCTTCACGGCCTGGAGGATGGCGATCACGTCCGTCGGCTTCATCCCGACATTGTTCAGGCCCCGGATCAGGGTCTGCAGGTCGGGCCCCGAGACGATCGCGAGGCGTGCCATCCGCTCGCCCGCCTCGATGTCGGTCCGCGGCACGACGGTCGTCTGCCCGTCGGAGAACGGAGCGGGCTGGGACACCTGCGGGGTCTCGGTGATGCGCACGGTGAGGTCGCCGTGCGTCACCGCCACGGTGGAGACCTGGACGTTCCGGCCGATCACGACGGTGCCGGTCCGCTGGTCGATCACCACCTTCGCGGGAATATCCGGCTGGACCTGCAATTCGCCGATCTCGGCCATGAATCGGGTCCGACCCACATGGCCGGGCCGGGACAGGACGACGGTTCGGTAGTCGCGCGGGCTCGCAGCACGCTTCCCGTACTTCTGGAGCGTGTAGGCGTTGATGGCGTCGGAGATCAGGACGGCCGTGCGGAAATCCGGGTTCTTCAGTTCGAGCGCCATGCCCGGCAACTCGTTGAACGTGCCGGCGACGGCGCGCTCCACCAGCGCGCCGTTGGGGATCCGGGCGGCCGTCGCCACCCCGGAGACCAGGGACTCCGCCTGCCCAGTGGCGCTGAACCCGGAGACGACGAGGGCGCCCTGGGCGACCGCATAGACTTGCCCGTCTCCGCCCGAGAGCGGTGTCATCAGCAGGGTGCCGCCGCGCAGGGAGGTGGCGTCGCCCATGGAGTTCACGGAGACGTCGACGCGCGAGCCCGGCTCCACGTAGGCCGGAAGGTTGGCGGTGACCATGACCGCCGCGACGTTGCGGGTTCGCAGCCGCTGGTCGCGCACGTTGATGCCCAGGCGATCGAGCATCGATTGCAGGGATTGTTCCGTGAACTGCGCGTTGCGCAGGGTATCGCCGGTGCTCTGCAGGCCGGTGACGAGCCCGTAGCCGACGATCTGATTGTCGCGCACGCCCTGGAGCGACGCGATGTCCTTGATCCGCGTCGCCGCTGCAGGCGCCGGCCAGAGAGCGAGGGCGGTCAGGAGAAGGGACAGCAGCCGGCGCATCACGGCTGCCCCGTCCGGACGTGGCCATCGGGCTGGACGATGCCCTGGACGACCCGTCCCGTCGCCAAGTTCCGCACGCTGACCGCCTCGTTCACGGCGGCGTTCGCCAGGGCCTGGCCGACGGTGGTGATCACCACCCCGTGCTCCTCGAAGACGATCACGGTCGGGGTGCCCCGGGTCACGAGCTTTGCCTCTTCGAGGGCGGTCGACGGGATCGTCTCGCCGGGCAGGAGGGTCCGCCGGGCGATCCGTCCGACCGCATGCGCCACCGAGTCGACGACCGGCAGACGCGGCCGGTAGCTTTCCGGATAGGCCTGCTCGCGCAGCATCGTCGGCTTGATCACGTCGCCCGCGTAGATCGTGGCGACCGGCACCGGCAGGACCTGTTCCGCGGCGACGGCCGGCACGGACGCGAGGCCGAGCGTGCAGGCCGCGCCCAGCGCTATCCGTGCCACGATCCCGACGGGGCGAGCTGCATGGGCCATGGTTTTAGCGGATGCCCTTCGAGATCGTGCCGGCCATCTCGTCCGCGGCCTGGATCACCTTCGAGTTCATCTCGAAGGCCCGCTGCGCCGAGATCAGACTGGTGATCTCCCGGACCGGGTCGACGTTGGAGGTCTCCAGATAGCCCTGGTGGATCTTGCCGAAGCCGGGATCGCCGGCGAATCCGGTGACCGGAAGTCCCGAGGCAGCGGTCTCGCGGTACAGGCCGTTGCCCAGGGGCTCGAGCCCGGCATCGTTGGTGAAGTTGGCGATCTGGAGCTGGCCGATCGTCTGCGGCAATTGCTGTCCGTCGACCTTGACCATCACTTGGCCGGTCTCGTTGATCACCACGTCGACGGCGTTCTGCGGGATGATGATCGCCGGATCGACGCTGTAGCCCTCCGCGGTGACCAGGCGCCCGTCGGCGTTCTTGTTGAAGGAGCCGGCGCGGGTGTAGTTGATCTCGCCGTTGGGCATCGTCACCTGGAACCAGCCCCGGCCGTTGAGCGCGAGATCGAGGGGATTGGTCGTGTTGTTGAGCGGGCCCTGCCGGTGCAGGTTCCGGATCGCGGTGTTGCGCACGCCGAGGCCGAGCATGGCGCCTTCGGGGATCGCCGACTCGCCGGCCTGGATCGGGACGCCCGCCGGCCGTTCGGCCTGATAGATGAGGTCCTTGAATTCCGCGCGGGCCGCCTTGAACGCTGTCGTGTTCAGGTTCGCGATGTTGTTGGCGATGACTTCCACGTTCAATTGCTGGGCATTCATGCCCGTGGCCGCGATGGCGAGCGCTCTCATGACCGGATCCTTGCGCGGGAGGAATGGGTGACGGTGTTCGGGTAGGGGCTGAGCGCCGCCCCGGGGCGGCGCCGTCGTGGCGGGCGGACGCGTCAGATCGCCATGCGGACGATTTCCAGGTAGGCGGCGACGACCTTGTCCCGGATGGCGACCGCCGTCTGGAGGGTCTGCTCGGCGGACATCACCGCCTCCACCACGGCCTGGGTGGATGTCTTGCCCTGAATCCCGGAGATGGCGGCCGCCTCGCCGGTCTTCACCGTGTCGCGCATCTGACCCGCGATCTGGGTCAGGAGGTCGCCGAAATTCGATGCGGGTCCCGCAGGGGCCGCCTGCCGGATCCCGGGCATCGTGAGGCCGAGGTCGGCCGCGCCGAAGACGGCGTTCGTGTCGGTGACGCTTGTGAGGGCGGCGAGGGACTGGATCATCACGGCCTCAGGAGTTCGATGATGCTGGCGATCATCGAGCGGGTCTGCTTGATCATCTGAAGGTTGGCCTCGTAGGAGCGGTTGGCCTCCCGCATGTCGGCCATCTCAATCAGCATGTTCACGTTCGGCAGCTTGACGTTCCCGTTCGCGTCCGCCGCCGGGTTCCCGGGATCGTACTCGACCCGGAACGGCGCCGTGTCCTGCCCGACCTGGCGGACCGCGACGGCCGCCGTCCCGGAGGCCCGGTCGAGGGCCGTCCGGAACGTGATCGTCTTGCGCGTATAGGGATCGGCTCCCGCGGTGAGGCCCGTGGATTGCGCGTTCGCGATGTTCTCCGAGATGACGCGCATGCGCTCGGACTGCGCCTCCATGCCGGAGCCGGCGATCCGCGATGAGGCGGCGAGCGGATCGATCATTGGCCGGCCTTCACGCTCAGGGCCAGCATCCGGTTGAACGCCTTCACCACGCCGCTGTTGAGGGCTTGGTCGCGGCTGACTTCGCCGGACTTCATCATCTGTTCCTCGATGCTGACCGAGTTGCCGGAATGGACGACGTCCCAGCCGGCCGATGACGTCGCGCGCGCCGGTCGCGTGCCGGCACCGTTGGCCTCAAGGTGGCCCGTATGGGTCGCCGCCATCGTCAGAGCCGTCTTGTCCATCAGGTCCCGGAACGGGGTCAGGTCCCGGGCGCGATAGCCAGGCGTGTTGGCATTCGCGATATTGCCAGCGATCACGGCTTGGCGTGCCGCAAGATGTTGCAGCTGACGGGATGCGATGTTGAACAGAAAGATCGGGTTCATGACCTGTCGGCTTTCTGACGGGATAAGTCAGGAGGCGGGAAAATCCCGCTGGCGAGGGGCGTATCCTGGGCCGCAACGTTCGTTGTACGGCGAAACATTGTTCTGCAGGCGGATCTTTCCTCGATCTGTCTTGTCCGAAGCTTGTGGCGGCCTCCCGCCGCGCTCTCGGGGGGGGGCGCGTGTCCGGTCCGGCCGTTCCGCGGGTTGATCCCCGTGCGGTCTGGGAGGCGCGGAGCCGGCGTCCGGCACGCCCAGGCTGCGGCCGGATCATCTCCGCGCTGCTTCTCATGCCGGACATGCGGGCCACCGGACGATGGACGTCCGGCCGCCTGTCCGCGACGGGCCGGCCAGGAGACCGGCCCTTGTGATGAGCGGATTCCCGCAGAACTCGGATAGAGAGGTCAATTTACAAAGGCGTACCCGAGATAACGCCGAACTTCGATAGGATCGAAACTCAGCTTTTGCCGAAGTTTCTTGCGAAGTTTACTGATGTGACCCTCGATCACGCTTTCGTCCACGTCGCTCGTGAAGGCGCCGTAGACCGCATTGAACACCTGCTCCTTGGTCATCCGGCGCCCGCGATTGCGGACCAGAAATTCGAGGATCTGGCGTTCGCGGCGCGGCAGGGGCATTTTTTCCCCATCGACGTCGGGGTCGCGGCCGTCGAAGTACACCCTCAGCCGCGCGGTCCGGTCCGCCACGACGCTGTCGCTGGCCCTCTCGCGCTGCGAGCGCCGCCATACGGCCTCGGTCCGGGCGAGGATCTCGCGGACATGGACCGGTTTGCGGACGACGTCGTCGATGCCGGCCCTGAACAGATCCAGCGTCTCGGTCAGGCAGCGGGTCTCGATCATCGCGATGATGGGTGCGCGGGACCGCTTCTGAATCATCTCCGGCAGATCGGGCCGCTGCTCACAATTGCCCAGGAGGAAGCCCTGGACGGCGTCCAGATCCGTCTCGGGGGCGGACTGAATCCAGCCTTCAAAATCATCGGCCACTAATCCAACCGATGTCACGCCCTCGCGATTGAAGTTGGCCACGTAACCATCGGTAACCATCGGCCGCTCATCGACAATGACGTACATTGCCATAAGTCTCCGTCGACATTCTTGCGTTAAAGATCAAAAATTGTCTTTTCTTCGTCTTTGATTCCCTGATTTTCTCAATGGATCAAACGTGAGACAGCGTCAACATCTTGTTATGAGATTCTATCAAAGAAAATTCGTAGAGAATTGTAGCGAAAATTGAGGCGCGATATCCAAGAATAAAGGAATCATCGCAAAGTTTATCGAATTTTATGGCGTTTGCGGAATGGTGCGTCCCATATTGCGGGATCCGCCAAGATGATCGCACGCGCCCAGCGACGCTTCGATCCTGCGAGATCTGCCTGAGCCGATGTCCGAACGACACACCTTCACGCCCGACTCGGCGCGACCGGACGCGGGCGCTGCACAGGCGCCCGATGCGAGCCATGCGGTTGGCAACAGGAATCGCTGGTCGCGGGTCGTCTTCGCGTTCGAGCGTTTGATCGGCGACCGCTGGTATGAGTTCAACGCATACATGATCTGCGCTGCTGCCGAGGGATGTCCGGGCGTCCGGGACTTCGCGGCGATCGGTGTCGCATTCCGCGCGCAGGATCAGTCCGAGATCGATTTCGGCCGCATCCCGGGATTGGCGCGGACCTCGATCGACGCGCACGGAGACTGGATCGCCGGACCGATGTCGGAGGGCGGCGCGGGGTCGATCGGCGCTCCCATCCGCTGCCGCTTCTATCTCCCGGCGCCCGCCTCCCAAGTCGGCGTGACCATCAGGAGCTGGCGCAACACGCACCCGTTCCGGATCGTGCAGCCGGAGATCCGGCAGGCCGTTCCGGACGCGGCCCACCCTGAGGACGGGGGCCCCGAATCGGCGCGGGGCTGGTTCGGCCAGGACAGCCGGATCGTCCTCGGTCCCCGGCCCGCCTGGTTGCGGCACGGGCTGGTTCCCGGGCGTGCCCTCGTGTTCAAGGGGCAGGTCATCGCGCAGGGCCAGTCGGACGGTGCCCTGGCTCAGGTGTCCTTCCGCGACGCGCGGGGCAACCCGATCCCGCCGCCCTACCCCGGTACCCTGGCCACCCTGTCGATCCCCGCCTTCCTCGACATCCCGGTCCACCGGGAGGCCTACCGCTTCACCCTGAAGGTCTCGCCGCCCCCCCAGGCGGCGACGGTGGAGATCGGCTTCGCCACCTGGGATCCGGATGCGCGCCTTGCACTGGCCGCCGCACCGGACGTGTTCCTGGACGACGAGTTGCGCTTGGCCAATCTTGCGGAGGAAGCCGGCCCGGACGCCGAAGCCGTCCTGGCGCATCTGCTCGGCCGCCTCGGCGCCCCGCGGCCAACCCAGGGCGCCGCCGCGGGGTCGATCCTGCCCTATCTCGACCCCGCCCTTCTGGAGGAAGCGCCGTCGCCGTTGCGCAGCGTCGCGCTCCTGCGGGACGGGCCGGACGCCGCGGCCTGGGCTGACGGTTCCGTCAGTCTCGCGTCTTGCCCGGCCTGGGCGCTCCCGGAGGTGCCGGACTGGGGGAGCGATCCGTTCCGGTCGCATGCGTGGCGCCTTGCGTTCCAGTCCCTCTCCTGGACCTGTGCGGCCGCCGGAAATCCTGAGCGCGCGGTTCGGGACCGGGCGGTCGCTGTCGCCCTGGCCTGGTCCCGCGCGAATCCCTGGGGCCGGCCGGCCGACACGCTGAGCCTGCATCCCGCCTGCATGGCGATGCGCCTGGAGGCGATGCTGTGCCTGCTGGGCGCTGCGATGCGGGATGGCGATGCGGCGGACCGTTCGGCCGTCGAGCGTCTTGGGGCCGAGATCGTCCGGCATGCCGCGGCCCTGGCGGAGATCCTGGCCCAGCACACGGTGGCGGGGTCGTTGCTGGAGGCGCAGGTGGCGGCGTCCCTGATGGCGGCCGGCGTCACCCTGCCGGCCTTTCCGATGGCGCGGCACTGGACCGACCTCGCGATGATCGCCCTGCGCAGCGGCTTCGAGGCGATGATCGATCCCGAGGGGGCGGTCACGGAGCCATCCTACCACCGCAGACTCGAGATCCTCACGCTCGCCCTGGTCCTGATGCCGGTCCTGAAGGGCCGGCCGGATCTGGCCCCCCTGGCGGACATCCTCGACCTCCGCCTCGCGAGGGCCTGGGGCGGGCTGATCGCGCTGCTCGAGCCGGACGGCGCCCTGCCGCCTTTCGACGATGCCCCTGGGCATACGGACCGGTATCGCTGGATGGGGCGCGTTGCGGCCGCCCATCGTCACCCCTGGATGACCGGTCCGGCGGTGGGGCCGACGAGCGGCGCATGGCCCCTCCCCGGCGCCCCGATTCCGTCCGGAACCATTCTCCTGCGCCGGACGGACGCCGCCGCAGGCTGGTCCGCCTTCACGGCGGATTTCTCCGAGCAGATCCACCCGCAGGATCACCGGGACTGCACCTCCTTCACGTTCGCCACGGGCGGTCTGCGGTGGATCACGGAACGGGGCGGCTCGCAGGCCGAGCCCTTCGGTCCGCGCGGCCTGCATCCGGCGGCGGCGCGCGCCCACAACATCGCCATCCCGGAGGGCCGCGAGCCGGGTGCGGGCGTCGGAACGGCCCTGGCGACCCTCACCCTCGGCGAGGCCGCCGTGCATCTCATCGAGACGAGCGTCCACGGGCCGGACTACCGCCATGTCCGGGCCTTCGTGCTGCTGAACGACCTCGCCGGGATGGCCGTCTTCGACCGGTTCCTGACGGGCGACCGTCCCCTCTCGGTCGAAGGGTTCCTGCACTTCGACCCCAGCGTGGTGGTCGCCCTGGATCCATCGCATCGGATCTTCGGCCTTCGGGGCGAACGACGGCTGCACATCGTACCCCACGGCCTCGCCGGCCGGATCGACGATATCGGGGTGCATCGCCCATGGGCGGAACCGCCGGCGCCGGTTCCGCATCCGCGCGCGGGTGCGCATCATCGGGCGCGGCCCGGTCCCTGCCTCCGCTACACACTATCGGGCGCGCGATGCGTGGCCGGCGGCCTTCTCATCGCCGGCGCCTCGGACGGCATCGCGCGGCTGATGCGCGCGGTCGAGGCGGTGGGGCTCCGGCGTCGCCTCACGGAATGAGGATCGTGCGCCGGCAGGGCCGGGTCCGTCCCCGGGTCCCTGCGGTCGCCCGAGGCGTCCTGACAGGTGGGTTCGGCCGGCTCCCCGACGCCGATGCCCGCGGCATCCCGACGAAGCGCCCCCCTCGGCCCGGGACGGAGGCGTCGAACGGGCCTTCGGGATCCGTCGTAGGATCGCAAGATCCGGGTGCAGGCGGCTGCCGAGGCGCGCGGCCGTGCCGTCGCCCGCCGCATCGCGCCAGGACAGGGTCGTGCGCTGCCGCGCGCGCTCCCCTCGATCGATCGAGTCCCGGGCGTGCGGTGGCCGGCCGCGGTTCTTCGGCCCGGGCCTCCGCAAGCCGATCAGGAGGACGGCGGCCCGGCCGGCGAGCCCGAAGACGGGCGCGGCGAACAGCCCGCCCTCTGCCCCGCGTGAAACGCCCATGGCCGCAGCGGGGTCGAGCGGCTCCGGCGCGCTTCATGCCGGTACGGGCGGAGGCCCCACGCTGCGAGAAAACCGCCGGCCGCCTCACCGGCTTCCGCCGCCTCGCCGCGGCTCGCGGCTGAATCCCGTGACGCCGGGCCTCAGCTCCGGATGTCCTTCTTGGTGATGAAGTTGAAGTTCTCAACCATCACATCCTTCACGATCTCGGAGCCAAGACGCTCGTTGACACGTCGTTTGATCTCGTCCAGGCGCCTGTTGATGTCGTACTTCTTGAGATTGCGGAAATCGAGGTCGCCGTCGCTGTAGATCTGGCGGAACGACTCGTCCATCACGAACGGCTCCGGGGTCACGCCCAGGCCCTTGATCAGGTGCGAGTCGGCCGTGAAGATGATCGTGGCCAGGATGTAGCCCTGGACGTTCCCATCCGCGATGATCGGAATGTTGAGGGGGCGCAGCTTCTGATAGGTCAGCCCCTCCAGATACTCCTCGGCTTTGGGTTTCGGCAAAGCCGGTATCCAGGAGATCACCGCGTAGCTGGACAGCACCGTGATGGCGCAGATCCACAATCCGGTGATGACGATGCGAGTCACGCGGTCACTCCTGGTAGCGCAGGACGGCCGAGTAGGTGCCGTCGGATTCCGCGCTCTGGATCATGGTGGAGACGAGATCCGAGACCTCCTGCATGGCACGCAAGTGGATGCCCAGGAGTTCGTGGTTGCGTCGCAGCTTGGCGCGGACCCGCTCCAGCCCCTCGATCTCGGGCGGGCTCAGCCGGTCCGCGCTGATCGTCCGTCCGAGACGAGCCAGTTCTACGAGGCTCTGACTCTTGCGGCGGTTGAAATCGTCCTGATCCCGCAGGTCGTGCACCGTCAGAGAGGTGGTCTCGGCGTCGATGGTCGCTTCGAGGCGGGCCAGGGATGATAGCAGCATGATCCGTGTCCGGGGTGTCGGTGGGGCGGAGCGGGGTTGCGTCAGACCGCCGGGATCCGGGACGCGGGGGCCGGGGCTCTGGTGTCCGGGTGTGACGCCTCGATCATCCGGGCGATGCCGATGCCGCCGGCCTTGGCCAGCTGGGCGCCGAGCTGCTCGGCCAGCATCGACTTCCAGATCGCCCCGGCATTGCCCTTGCCGTAGACCGCCGATGCGCCCTGCGGGAGCATCGATTCGACGAAGGTCTGAAGGACGAAGGCCTCGAATTGCTGGGCGGGGGTTCCCTTCGTCCGGGGCGACGGCAGGGTTGCGGCCGTGCGGAACCGCGTCAGCACGGAATCGGCGCTCGGCTGCGGCGCTACGGCGAACCCGGTCCGGTTGCCCGAGGCCGTTCCCAGGGCGTCCGCGAAGGTTCCGGGCGCGCCTTGGGTGAGCTTGGTGACCGCGGCCTGATAGCGGGCGGGATCCGCCGCGCGCGCAACGTCGAGGACGATATCGGAGGGAGGCTGGACGCTCACGGCGTACTCGTATCCGGATTGTTGCGATCGCGACGAGCCCAGCCGTCAAGGCTGGACACATCCGCCGGGCCCACGGGAGACCTTGGCTCGTCCTGCAGGTTAACCGGCTTGGCTGACCGGAGGCTTGCCTCCGTGGTGAGGCCCAGATGGTCGAGGCGCTCCGCCCAATCCCGCTTCTCCGCGTGCTGGCGCTGGGCGGTCTCCAGGCGTCCGACCCACAGCTCAGTCCGCTTGTGCTGCGTGGAGCGTTCCATCAGCCTCAGTGCAGAGATGTCGCGTTCCGCGCGCAGCTCCTGGGCCTCAATCGCCAGGCGCCTCAGCCGCCCGACCGCCGTGGCGCGCAGCGGCTCGTGAAACGCAGACGCTTCGTTGAGGGCGCGAATCAGATCCGCCTGGGCCATGTCGGCCGCCTGAACCCGGCGGTCCAGGGCGGCAAGGTCCCGCTCGGCGAGCTGGTGCATGCGGTCCTGCAGGCGCAGCAGCCGCATCGCCCGGCTCAGGCGTGTCCGCATGTCAGCCTCTCTTCAGCCAATGCCCGTACTCGAGGGCGAACTGCCCGAGCAGATCCGTGGACAGGACCATCAGCAGCAGGAGGCCGCCGAACAGGATGAACGGTGTCGCGATGAAGAACACCGGAATCTGTGGTGTGAGCTTGTTGGCGAGCCCCAGGGCGAGATTGACCAGCACGGAGTAAATGATGAACGGGCTCGTCACACGAACGGCCATGACGAAGGCCGCCGTGATCCGGTCGACGTAGCCGGCCAGCATGGGCCGCGCGCCGAACGGGTTCCCGGCCGGGATGCGGTCGTAGGAGGCGACCAATCCGCGGAACAGTTCCCAGTGCAGGTCCATGCTGAACACCAGCACCGTCGCCGCCATCATGATCAGCGAGCCGGCGAGGGAGGCCGCTTCGTGTTCGGCGACGGGATTCCCCGGGATGCCTCCCAGACCGATCATCGTCGCCAGGGCGCTGCCCATGGTTTCGAGCGCGAAATAGAAGGATCGGCCGAAGAAGCCGATGGCGAACCCGGTGAGCGTCTCGCATCCGACCCACCAGAGAATGTCGGCCGGCCCTGCACCCCTCAGGCCCAAACCGAGTTTCGGCAGAAGCATGGGGGCCACCGCCAAGGTCACGGTCAGGGCGATGAACAGGCGGATGTGCGGGGCCACCCGCGCACTGGACAGGCCCGGCGCCACCAGCAGGCACCCGCCGACACGACAGAAGATCACGAAGACGCCGAGGATCGTGTCCGAGATCATCGGGGGTCAGGAGATCGTACCGAGGGACTTGATCTCAACGCCGCGGGCGATCTCGACATGCGACAGCACGGGGACCGTCGGAAACAGGCGCTCGATGATCATCCGCACGTAGCTGCGCACCTCCGGCGCCGTGACCAGGGCGAATTTGTGCGACGTCTTCAAATGGGCGCGGATGGCCTCGGAGGCCTCGACGCCGAACTGCTCGATCAGCCGCGGATCGAGATCGACCTCGACCACATCGCCCTTGGCGTCGCGCTTGAGGCCTTGATGGAAGGTGAGATCCCAGCGGCTGCCGAGGCGCAGGACGTTGAGGACGCCGTTCTCGGCGAGATCGCCGCAGATCTGCTGCGCGATCCGCAGCCGGACATGCTCGGCGATCTGCTCCGCCCGGCGGGCATGGGGGACGATCTCGGCGATGGCCTCGATGATCAGGTGCAGGTTCCGGATCGAGACCCGCTCGGCGAGGAGCAGCTTGAGCACGGCCTGCAGGCCTGAGTACGATATCTGCGACGGACAGATGTCGTCGACCAGCCGCTTGTATTCCGAATCGAGCCGCTCGATCAGCATCCTCAAGTCCTTGTAGGAGAGGAGCTGGGGCAGGTTGTTGCGGATCACCTCGCTGACATGGGTCAGCATCACGGAGTGCCAGTCGATCGGACTGAAGCCCTCGCGCCGGGCCTCCTGGGCGTAGGCATCCGGCACCCAGACGGCCCGCATGCCGAAGGCCGGCTCGCGCACCTCCTCGCCGGCAATGCTGGGCAGCGGACCGTCACCCACGACGATCATGGTCTCGCCGGGGCGCATCTGCTGGGCGGCGATGACGGTTCCGTGGATCGCGATCTCATAGCTCTTGCTCGGGACCGTCAGGGATTCGACCAGCTTGATGTCCGGAACCACGAATCCGTATTGCTGCGCGAACTTCCGGCGCATCCGGCCGACCCGGTGGGCCAGTTCGTTCTGCGCGCCCTGCATCTGAACCGCGAGGTGCTTGCCCAGCCGCAACTCGATCTCGGCGGTTTTCAGCGAGTCCTTCACGGCCTCGCTCTCCTGGTGCTCAAGGAGACGCTGCTGCTCCTTGGCCTTCACCGCGGCATCGACCTTCGATTGCGCCTCCGCGAGGCGGCGCGGGATCAGATAGGCGATGGTGCCCATCAAGACGCTCAGGACGGCGAAGGGCAGGAACGGCATCCCGGGCAGGATCGCGAAGACCAGCATCAGACCCGAGGCGACGAACAGCGCCCGCGGATATGCGCCGAGCTGGCCGAGGACGGCCTGCTCGGCGGTTCCGCGCGTCCCCCCCTTGGACACGAGAAGGCCCGCGGCCAGGGACACGATGAGGGCCGGAATCTGCGAGACGAGTCCGTCACCGACCGAGAGCTTGGTGAAGACGTCGGCGGCCTTGCCCAGCGGCAGGCTGTGACGGGTGACGCCGATGATGATGCCGCCGAAGATGTTGACCGCGATGACGATCAGGCTGGCGATGGCTTCGCCGCGCACGAACTTCGAGGCGCCGTCCATGGATCCGAAGAACGCGCTCTCCTCCTCCAGCTCGCGCCGACGCCGCTGCGCCTCCTTGTCGTCGATGAGGCCGGCTGAGAGATCGGCGTCGATCGCCATCTGCTTGCCGGGGATCGCGTCCAGGGTGAAGCGCGCGCCGACCTCCGCGATGCGCGTGGCGCCCTTGGTGATCACGAGGAAGTTGACCGTGATCAGAATGGCGAACACCACGAGCCCGATCACGAAGTCGCCGCTCATCACGAACTGCGAGAAGCCCTGGATGACGTGGCCGGCCGCGTCGACGCCCGCATCCCCGTTGGACAGGATCAGCCGCGTCGTCGCGATACCGAGGGCCAGACGCAGCAGCGTCGCGATCAGCAGGATCGTGGGAAAGGACGAGAATTCCAGCGGTTTGTGGATCCAGAGCGCGACCATGAGGATCAGCACCGAGATGGCGATGGAGAGCGCCAGCCCGATATCGATCAGCACGGCCGGAACGGGCAGGAACAGGATCGCGAGGATCGCGATGATGCCGATCGCGAACCAGACATCCCGCCGGATTCGTCTGTCCGGCGCGAGCGCTTGTACGGCCGATGCCACGCTCTCACCCCCTCGTGTCGTGATGGGACTTCTGGATCATCAAGCTTGCGCCTGCATGGCGTCGGTCCGCGCACCCGGCTCCGATGCCCGGGCGGCGCGCCTTGCGCGCCGCCGCGTCCGACGTGCCGCGCCCAGACCCCCCTCCGCCTTCGACGCCGCTCATTCCGACACCGCGCGGAAGCCCGTCACGATCCGGCCGTAGACCATCTCGGTGAAGGCGTAGATCTGGCCGCCCACGAAGGAGCCGCTGACGATCATCACCAGCAGGACGACCACGATCTTCGGGACGAAGGTGAGGGTGACCTCTTGGATCTGGGTCAGCGCCTGGAACAGGGCGATCAGGATCCCCACCACCATCGCGGCCCCGACCGCCGGCCCCGAGGCGACGATGATCGTCCAGATGGCGGCGCGGACGAGTTCAAGGGCGTCGATCTCGTTCATGGGGCCGGACGGGGATTCTCACAGGGGCATTCGAGAAAGGGGGACGTTCGCCGGAAACCGTCTGGCCTGCAGACGGGCTCGACTCGGTCTGATGGGGTGAGTTCGGTCTGCGCCGACGGTCCGGCGTCATCGCCTCCGCGAGCCCTTGCGGATGTCGGATCGGAGGCCTGCCGGGATCGCAGCAGCCCGCGCGCCCCATCGATTCCCGTCCAAGCCGCGCCCTGCTGGGCCGCGGCCGGCGGTTCAGGCCGGCGTGTCGACTGCGATCGCCGCAGACCTTGCGATGACGCGGATGCCGGCTCGTCGAACGATCGCGCATGCCTTGGCATTGGGGCCGCCGACCGGCTGCCGTCAGGCCGGGGACGGTTCTAGGACACGGTCAGTCCGGATTCGTAGGGGACATCCTGGCCGCTATCGAGATGTACGATCAGGCCGTCCTTCGTCACCCGCGCGGACGTGACTGTTCCCGTGACCGATCCGTCCGCGGAGGTGACGGTGTGCCCGATGAGATTGCTGGCCTGGGACAGACTCGAGGAGGTGAGCAAGGCGTCGAGCTTGCTATTCATGTTCACGCTCTGCTCGACCTGCGAGAATGTCGCGAGCTGGCCCATGTAATCCGTCGATTTCATCGGCGCCGTGGGATCCTGGTTCTTCATCTGCGCCATGAGGAGCCTGAGGAAGGTGTCGTAGTTCAGAGTCGACGGCTTCGCAGCCGAGGCCGTTCGGGCCGCGACATTCGCGGTTGACGGGTTCGTAGATTGGGTTGCCGGTATGGACATGGATCGACCTCCGTCTGGTTTCGGCGCCTATGCCCTGACGGTTCGTCAGGCGACCTGATGAGTGAGACTGTTCGAGTTCGGTCGGGATGGCGCGTCTTCCGGTTCGAAGACCCCGCGCAGCATCCGCAGGACCTCGAACGGCCGACCCCTGTTGAGGAGGTCGCGCGCCGCTGCGAGCGCCGCAACGACGGCGCGATCAGGAGTCTGAGCCAGGATCGCCTGCTCGACTTTATCGTAAGCCTGTCGGACTTGGCCGGCATTGCTGGGATCGATCAACATGGCCTGGGCGATGAAGTAGAGCTGTCGCAGCGGCGTCTTCGCCTGCTCGACCTGCAGCACATGGGCTTCGAGAAGAAAGGTCGCGTCGTTGAGCAGCTCGATCGTGACCTTGCGGTCCACTCTGAGAACGGCCCCGTTGATGAAGATGCGCTCCTGGCCTCGCAGGCTGAGATTGATCGAGCGGCTCATTGGAGACCATCGCGGATCAGCGTATTGACGTAGATGAGCGCCTCGAACCCCGTCGCATCGCCGCGGAGGATCTGGTCGGTCTGGCTCAAGTTCCACAATCCGATGGAGATCAGGTCCGCCCGCAATTGCGCCGGCAGCGCGTTCTCGGGATTGGCGAGATCATCGATGAGCATGCTCCAGAGGCGCTGCAGGAAGCTGATGGCCTCCTGACGCAGTTCCGCCGATGCAGGGGCGGCCTCGGCCTCCTTCATCAGAGCGATGGCCCGATCGAAGGCCGCCCGTTCCCGCTCCCGGGCGAGGGTGGGTGAATCGTCCAAGACTTCCGTGTAGGCTTCCGCGTAGGACGCGCCGTACATTGCCGATCTGCCTATCGAATTGAAGCGTTGCCGCAGTGATGTGCCGTCGCTTGGCGTGTCGCCCGGCGGTCAAAACCGTATCCGAAACTGTCAGACGTAATCGATCAGACTGATCCGTCTCATCTCGCTCGTCAGACTGTACGAGACCTGAAGGTCGGCTTTCAGGTTTTCCTGGCGTGTCCTGAGTTCTGCGAGATCGACGCTCTCGAGATTGCTGTATCCGAGGGTCAGGAATTTTATCTTGGAATCGAGCAGGTTGTCGGCGGCTTTCATTCTGGATTGAACGATGCCGACACTGGCTTGGATCTGCGTCAGGTTGAATGCGGCATGGCTCGCCAAGTCCCGCATCTTGTCGTACACGATCGACTGCGTCGATGGAGCGAGGCTGGTCAGCCCGATTTCGGAACCGACCGTATACAGCATTGCGAGCTGTCGAACGGCCTGAACGTTGGCATTGACGGATGTCTCCGCCGTTTCGCCGCCAGCGAGTTCACTGCGGATGTTGACGTTCGACGCACCGGACCATGTCGCACCCCATTGAGGGTCGGCGAAGAGCGCGGATGCGGGGCCGTCGAGGAAGGCCTGCATCTGTGTCGCCGTGATGTTGGTCGCGGCCGGCAGCGTTCCGGGCGCGAAGCCGAAGGCGGCTTGGAACGCCTGCGCGAAGGCTAGCTTGGCAGCCGCCGGCGGCACGGATTGCGTATCCGCGATCGGGCGTCGGTCGGTATCGATTCCGGAGAACAGGAATTGGCCCGCGACGGCGGAGTTCAGATGCGCGATCAGCGCCGAGAGTCGCGATGACGCCTCCTTGACCGTCTCGGCCCCGTTGCTGCTGAACAGCTTTCCAGGGGTGACGAGGGCGAGGAAGGACTCGCTGTCCGTCCGGATCTGGGTCAGCGCATCGTAGGTGCCGCTGACCCGGAGCCCGGTTATGTTGTTGCGGCTCTGTTGCGCCTTGAGGTCGTCGACCTCCTGTCTCAGATTGATGTCTGTTCCGGTCCTGTGGCCGAGCTCAAGGCCGACATCGGCGTATCGGCCGCCCTGCACCATTTCGGCATTCGCCTTCGCGATCTCCGCTTCCAGCCGGGCGGCGCCGGCGCGGGGCGAGTTCCAGAGCGTGGCGGTAGAGATGTAGCTCGTTTTCATGACGCTACCTCACGGCATCAAGGAGAGACTGGATCATCGCATTGACGGTCGCGATAAGCTTGGCGGACGCCGCGTAGGATTTCTCGAGCTGCAGCATCGAGGCGACTTCCTCGTCGCGGTTCACGCCGGTCGTGTTCGAGAGCGCGGTCGATGCGCTGTCCAGCACCGCTGATTCTTTGTCGACCTGGAGGGACGCAGCCTTGCGGGCGGCTTCGAGCCAGCTCGCCGACGCCGCCGCGGCGGTTTGCAGGGATGCCGAGGCCGGCAGTTCCGAGGCCGCCGCAAAGGGCCGCTCCGCGCCGAGGGCGGCGCGCAAGGCGTTCAAGTGATCGGAGAAGGCGGCGGCCTGCGTGTCGTTGTACAGATATTGCGCCCCCGCATTCATGCCGCCGTCGCGCAGCGTGAACGGGTTGCCGCCCTGCTCGGGATCGGCTGCGGCGTTGACGCGGATGGTGTGGGCGAGCCCCGTAATGCCTGCCCCGGGAAGCGCCGGGCCGCCGGGATAGGTGAACAGGCCGGCCCGGGCCGCACCGATCGCGGACGTCTTGACCGTCTCCGACAGGGCGTTGATCAATCCGGCGGCGATGGCGTCGAGCTGCTTCTGATACGTGACCGTGACTTCGTCGCGGATCGTCATCTGTCCCACGATCCGGCCGGATTGCAGCGGCATCAGGGAGCCGTTGCCGGTCACGCGCATCCCGTCGATGAACACCGCCTTGCCGGTCGTCCCGGCCGCGAAGGCGGATGTCGGTTCGAAGGTGACCGTCCGAGGCTGTCTTTCGAACAGGGGCGAGCCGTTATCGGCGTAGATCGCCATGTCGTTGTTCTCACGGACGACCGTGCTGATGCCGATCTCCTGGGACAACTGGGTGAGGATCTTGTCCCTGTTGTCGAGCGCATCGCTGATATCGTCGCCGCGCGCCGTCCCGAGGACGACGGCCTTATTGGCCGCGTCGAACTTTCCGAGCAGGTCGTTGATCGTGGCGACGGACTCGGCGATCTCCTGGTCGGCGCTCAGCCGGGCGGCCTGCACCGTGTCGCTCGCTTGGTTCAGCGCGCGCGCGAGGTCCCGCGCGGCCGCAACGGCGGCCTTCGCCAGATTCACGTCGTTCGGCTGGTTGGCGGCATCGCCCAGTGCCGAGTTCAGGATACCGACCTTTGCGGCGATGGAGCGCTGCGCGTCCGTGTCGCCGACCGTACCCTCCAGCGTGGTGAGCCCGGTCAGGATCGCCTCATAGCCGGCGAGTTCCGACGTGCTGCTCATCATCCGATCGAACAACGCCGTGTTGCTGGCGCGGTTGATGACGACCCGGACCGGCCCGTCCGTCGTGACGAGCGATGCGATCTTTCGCGAATAGGCCGGATCGTGGGCCCCGGCGATGTTCCGCGACACGACGTCGGTCTGGGTCGCGTTGGCGAGCAGGGATCCGCGCGCGGCGTTCAGTGCAACGGAAAGGCCCATGTGGAACGTCCTCTATTCCAGCTCAGCGCTTCAGGTTCACGAGGAGTTCGAGCATTTCGGCGCCGGTCTGAAACACTTTGGAATTGGCGCCGTAGCTGGTCTGCGATTGGATCATCGTTGCCAGCTCGGTTCCGAGATCGACGTTCGATTCTTCGAGCATGCCCTTCAGGATCTGCCCGCGGCCGCCGACGGTGGCGAAGCCGATCTGGGGCGTGCCCGAACTGGGGGTGGTATCGAAGACATTGCCGGCCTGCGGACTCAGATTGTCCGGGCTCTCGACAGTGGCGAGCGGGACCTTGAAGGCCGCCGCCTTCTTGCCGTCCTGATAGACGGCGTACACCGTCCCGTCCCTGTCGATGTCCGTTCCCACGACGCTCATCGGGGCGCTTCCGTTGGCGCCCCCCGTGATCGTGTATTCCCCTGCCAGAGCCGTCATGTTGGCCATGTCGATAGACATGGGCTGACCCTTTGGAACGGTAAAGTTCAGTTTCGGCAGGCCTTGAACCTTGCCGTTGCTGTCGAACGTCAGATTTGTCTGGCCGAGCGGTGATCCGGGAAAGCTCGCGGGTTTGCTGGAATCGTAGGCCAAGACCTGCCACGTGTTGGATGCCGTCTTCGAGAAGTACAGATCGACGACGACGGCGTGGCCGAGATTGTCATAGGTGGTTATGTTGGTCGCCTTCGTGAAATTCGCCCCGCCCGTGACGATCGCCGCGTCGGCAGGAAGGTTGCCGCTGATCGTTCCGATGGTGGAGGGGCGGGCCTGCATGGACAGGCTGGCCGTGTTGACGGGCACGAGCCCGTCATAGCTGTTCAGCGAGACCTTCGGATCGCTCGAGGCCAGGCTGTAGCCCATCAGGTGCATGCCGGCTGCATTCACGAGATCCTTGGTTGTCGCGTCTTCGATGAAATTCCCGGCTCGGGTCAGGTAAGTCCTGCCGCCGGGATCCTTGACGACGAAGAACCCGTTGCCGTTGACGGCGAGGTCGGTGGCGGACGTCGTCGCGGATCTCGTGCCCTGGCTCGTGATCGCGTGTCGCACGATCGTATCGACCGATCCGGACTCGTAGGATCCCGGGTTCGGGTCGATCAGGAGCGACGAGAACTCGGTTGATGCGCGCTTGTAGCCGGTTGTATTCTGATTCTGGATATTGTCAGCAACCGTTCCAAGTCGATTGGTTTGGGCGTTCATTCCGGAGACGCCGCTGTTCAGCACACCATAAAGTCCCATGACGAACGTCCCCGTTGTTTGATCATGTTCGGCCGACTCTGATCAGAGATCGCTTGCGCGAAGCTTTCCGAGCGGCTTTTCTGAACCCGCGCCGGCGAGCGACGCGGTTCCTCGTGACGCCCTGCCATCGGCACGGGCGATCGACCCTCGCCCCTCGGATCCGGGTCCGCCCCGTGCCTCCGTTGATCAGGTTCGCAACGCGTTCGCGAGGTCCAGGAAGGCGTCGAGGCTGCGCGGCTCGGTGGGATCCTGCCGGAGGGCCGCATAGATCTTCGGGACCAAGACGACGGCTTGGTCGAGTTCCGGATCCGCTCCGGCCTGGTATCCCCCCATCTGGCGCAGGTCCCGGGAATCCTCGAAACGCGCGACCAGGCTCTTGAGCATGCGGACGAGTTCGCGCTGCTGCGGGGTCCACACGACGTCGGCCAGGCGTGAGATCGAGCCGAGCAGGTTGATCGCCGGATAGCGGCCCTGATCGGCGATCGCCCGGTCGAGGACGATATGGCCGTCGAGGGTGCCGCGGATGCTGTCGGCCACCGGGTCGTTGTGGTCGTCTCCGTCGATCAGGACCGAGAAGATGCCGGTGATCGTGCCGCCGCCCTCGGTCCCCGGCCCGGCCCGTTCCAGCAGACGCGGCAGATCGCCGAACACGCTCGGCGGATAGCCCCGTGCCACTGGCGGTTCGCCGGCCGCGAGGGCCACCTCCCGGGCGGCATGGGCAAAGCGCGTGACCGAATCGAGGATGAGCAGGACCGATTGGCCCTGATCGCGAAAATACTCGGCGACGGCGAACGCGAGCTTCGGCGCCTGCCGGCGCATCATCGGGCTCTCGTCGCCCGTGGCGACCACGACCACCGACCGGGACCGACTGTCCTGGACAGGGCCCTCGAGGAACTCCCGAACCTCGCGCCCGCGCTCGCCGACCAGGGCGACGACCACGGCGTCGAATCCGGAGCAGCGGGCCAGCATGGACAGCAGCGTGGTCTTCCCGACCCCGGAGCCCGCGAAGATGCCGATGCGCTGCGCCGCGCAGAGCGGCGTGAACAGGTCCATGGCCCGCACGCCGGTCGGAAGCGGCCGGTTCACCCGGGACCGCAGCATCGCGGGCGGAGGATCGGCATCCAGCGGCATCGCCCGCGCGCCCTTGGCCAACGGCCCCTTTCCGTCGATGGGCTGCCCCAGGGCGTTGATGACGCGATCCTTCCAGTCCTCGCAGGGTCGGGGATCCGAGGTCGGCACGCGATAGGCGGGCGATCCGAGGCCGGCGCCGATCCGGCTCTCGAACGGCTTGAGGATCGCCCCGTCTTCGTCGATCCGCACGACCTCGCCGTCGAGATTCCGCCCGCCGGTCTCGATCTGCATCCGATCGCCGAGCCTCAGCAGGGGGGTGTTGATGCGGATGCGGCAATGGCCGAACCCGATCTCCCGGACGACTCCCCCGACTCTGACGAGGGGATGATCGTCCCGGTCCTCCAGCGCGCGGGCGAGCCGGTCGAGGGCGTTCATGCTCATCTCAGCACGCGGCAGCCTTGTGGAGTCCACGATGGCGGTCGCTTACGCGCTGGGGCCGAGGCCGCGGATCGCGTCCTGCAGCGAGGATTCGGTTTCGGCCACCGCGGCGGCCGCATTCTGGAAGGTGCGCGTGATCTCGATGAGCCGGGACATCTCCATCACCGGATTGACGTTGGCCCCCTCCTGGAATCCCTGCTGGACCCGGACCGTGGTCGCGTCGCGCTGATTGAAGTCCAGAATCGGCTGGCCCGGCCTGTCCGACGCGACGGCACCGCCGGCGACACGGGTGAGTTTCGCGGCCGGGTCCAGACGGAACACGCCGAGTGCGCCGATCTGATTAGGGCCTTGGGATATGATCCCGTCCTGTCCGATCGTGATCGGGGGCCCTTCCGGATCGACGGTCAGGGGCGAACCGCCGGGGTCCAGGATCGGGCGCCCGCTCAGATCCTGCAGGTCGCCGGCCGCCGTGACCTGCATCCGGCCGTCGCGGGTATAGACCGGACCTCCTGGACCCCGCACGGCCAGCCAGCCGTCCCCCTGCACGCCGACGTCGAGGGGCGAATCCGTCTTGATGAGCGGTCCGGCCTTGCGCGACAGGAAGGTCTCGCCCGGCGTCGTGAACGCGACCTCGCGCCCGCCCGCCTCGGACAGGATCGTCTCGAACTTGACCTCCTCCGCACGGTAGCCGGCGGTCCCAAGATTGGCGACGTTGGTCGCCACGGTGTTCAGGCGCTGTTCGAGCGCCATCTGGGCGGACAGCGTGACGTAAAGCGACGCCTGCATGTCAGTGCCCCCCCAGCCGGATGGATTGCAGCTTGAGCAGGAGCCCGGTGTCGAAGCCCGAATCGGACCCGCCGAAGAGCGACAGCGTCGGCGTTGATGCCGTATCGTTCTTCTGATCCCACATGATCGTGAAGCGCTTGATGAATTTGTCGAGTTTTTCCGGATCTTTGAAGCTCGCGATGTCGAGCTTCCGGTTTATCAGGGCGGCCTGAGCATCAAGGTTGCTCATCGCCATCTCGGGAGGAAGTCCAAGGGCTGTTCGAACGACTTCCGCCAAAGCCTTGTCGGCCAGGATGCCGAACGCGGACTTGATCGTTCCCGCCTGGCGCTTGAAGTACAGGGCCAGGCGTGTGCCCTCGTCTTGCTGGCCGGCATCGCTCTCGAGCTTCTGGCGGACATAAGAAGCGATCGGTGCCTGCCTGGCCTCGGGACGCTGCGTTGTGTTGGCGCCGTGGGTTTGGAAGTCGAAGGCGTTCGCAAATTCTCGAAATCGCGCATCTTGAATGCGATCGACCAAGCGCATTCCGTTCGCGTCAGGCGGCCCTGCCAGGATCTTTCTCATGAATCCCTTGGCGTAAGCCATGTCATCTAAGCCGAAGGCTTGCATGGCGAAATTGAAGATGCGCGCATTGCCGATGAAATCATCGACTGATTTTATTTCGGAAATATGATCGGAGTAATATTTTATCTCTCGAGAATTTGCCTTTTCCGACGCTTTTTCGCTCAGATTTTTTGTAATATCTCTAGATATAAGCTTGTAATTCAGATAAGTTGATGTCATGTCCGGGTTCCTGATCTTGTTGGATCGGGTTCAGAACGAATTAATAAGAATTCGGATTGCCGATATATCGAAAGCTGCAGATGTACAGGCCGCGGATGCTGGGCGTCAGCCCTAGGGCCGGGAGCTTGTCTGGGCCTTGCACGGTTGATCTCGAAACGTGTTGCGTTTGAGCGCCGCGAGATCGCTCCAGCCCGACGCAAGCATGACCGTCTACGGCCCGGTGTAGCGATCCATACGACGTCGAGGCGCTACGTGGGTGTTATCATCGGCTTGCTGACCGCGATGGTCTGTGTCGCGGGCGGCTTCTGGGCCATGGGCGGCCACCTCATGGTGGTCTGGCAGCCTTTCGAATTCATCATTGTCGGGGGCGCCGCGATCGGTGCGTTCATCGTCGCCAACCCGGCGCGGGTGGTGATGGACACCGCCGGTGCGGTCCGGGATGCTCTGTTCGCACGGGAGCCGAGACAGGAGGATTACCTTTCCTTGCTCGGCCTTTTGTTCGCGCTGACACGGGAACTCCGGTCAAAGCCGCGCAACGAGGTCGAAAGTCACTTGGACAGACCGGATGAGTCCGAGATCTTCAAAGCCTATCCGCGCGTGGCCCGCGACCAGGAACTGACGCTGTTCATCTGCGACTATGTCCGTCTCCTTCTGGTCGGCAATGCGCGGCCCTACGAGATCGAGGCGCTGATGGAGGAGGAGATCGCGACGCACCGCGGCGACAAGCTGAAGGTCTACTTCGCGCTGATGAACATGGCCGACGGCTTGCCAGCCCTGGGGATCGTGGCGGCGATCCTCGGTATCGTGAAGGCGATGGGGGCGCTCGACCAATCCCCCGCCCTGCTGGGAAGCCTGATCGGGTCCGCTCTGGTGGGCACCTTCACCGGCATTCTCGTCTCCTACAGCGTCGTGGCGCCGCTCGCCAACAAGGTGAAGACGACCCGCGAGGCACAGGCCCGGGTCTTCATCATCGTCAAGCAGACTCTGCTGGCCTTCATGAACGGCGCGCTGCCGCAGATCGCCGTTGAGCATGGCCGCAAGGCCATCACGGCGGCCTACCGGCCGACGATCGACGAGGTGGAGAACGCGACGATCACGGGCGCGCCGCGCAGCGAGAGCGCCCTGCGTGAGGCGGCTTGATCATGGACAAACAACCGGTCGCCAACGACATCCGGGATCGGCTCCTGGACGCCGCAGGGCTCTCCCTCGATCGCCTCCCGATGCTGCACGTGATCCTCGACCGGGCCGCGACGTTCTGCGCGGAGCAGCTCCGCCACCTCGCGGCCTCCCCGGTCTACTTCTCGCTGAGCAATGTCGAGAGCCAGCGGTTCGGAGACATCCTGGAGCCCTACGAGGCGAACGCGGTCGCCGGCATCTTCAAGGCGCCCGAATGGGACAGTCACATCCTGGTCGGTTTCGACCGCGACTTCATCTTCACGATGGTGGAGGCGCTCCTCGGTGCCGACGGCTCCGAACCGCCGCTCGACGAGGAACGATCCTTCTCGAATATCGAGATGCGGATCGCGCAGCGCCTCTTCGAGCAGATCGGCAAGGCGATGCAGTCCGCATTCGCGCTGGTGGCGGACACGCCGTTCAAGCTCGAGCGGACGGAGCTGCGAATGGATTTCGCCGTCATCGGCCGCCGGAACAACCAAGCGGTGGCGGCGAAGTTCGTCCTGCAGGCGCTCAATCGCGGCGGAGAGATGTTCATCGTCATCCCGCAATCCGTCCTGAATCCGATGCGGCAGAGCCTGGCGCGGATCCTGGTGGGTGAGACCTCCGCCCGGGACTCCCGGTGGACGAAGCAGATCGCCGGCGAGGTGCAGAAGACGCCGGTGACCCTCAAGGCGATCCTGGAGGAGAAGCAGCTGACGCTCGGCGAGATCGCCGAGCTCAGCGTGGGACAGGTGCTAGAACTGCGGGCGACCCCGCGCAGCCGTGTCAAGCTGGTCGGCAACGACCGCGATCTGTTCTGGTGCGATGTCGGGCAGGAGGAGGGCGGCGTCGTCCTGCGCGTGGACCGCTTCATCGATCAGGATCAGGAATTTATCGATGATGTTCTCTCTCGCTGAGGCTCTGCTGTTCGCGGCCCTGGTCGCGACGACCGCCTGCCTCGTACCGATGTACATGCGACTGAAGCGGCTCGACCGGTATCATGCCCAGTACCGCGACATGGTCGATTGGAGCGCGTCCGCCCTCGTCGGCGCGAGCAACGCCGTCCAGTCCTTCGCCCAGGACGGGCGTGTCGTCCTCGAAGATCTGAGCCGCGAGATCGAGTGCGCCAAGGTGGCCCTGGCCGAGCTGAAGGCGGAGCGGATCAGGCTGGCGAACGCGGCACAGCCCGGCAGTGCGAGCCCTGAACCTGCCGTCGGCGGCAACCTGACGAGCGCCTGATGCCGGCTCAGCCGACGTGGCCACCCTCCCCCGCGACCGCCGGTCCCGGTGCGGCTCGGCCGCGAATCGTCCCATCCTTGAGGAGCGTTTGATGTCATCCCCCGCAGACCACGTGAATGTCGAGTCCGGGACCGGGAGTGGGCATAGCGACAGCCTGTTCGCCAAGATCGAGGCGCATGCCGACGGCCAGCGGGCGCAGGACGAGCGCTTGGGCCATGGCCGGAATCTCGATTCCATCCTCCGGATTCCGGTCTTGATGCAGGTGGTCCTCGGATCGGCCACGATGCCGGTCGCCAACCTGATGAAGCTGGGCCGAGGAGCGATCGTTCCCCTGGACCATCGCGTGGGCGAACCGGTCGACGTCGTCGTGAACGGCCGCGTCATCGCCCGGGGCGAAGTCGTCGTGGTCGAGGATGACAATTCCCGCTTCGGCGTGTCCCTCACCGAAATCGTCGGTCCCGCAGCGGCCGATTCCAACGGCTGAGAGGAAGCAGCGCCATGGCCGCAGGTTCCATGACCAAAGTCGGTCGAAGAGTGCTGACCCCTGCCGAGGAGGTCGCGGCCGTCCTCATCGCGATGAAGAAGACGACGGCCAGCCGGCTCGTCAAGTATTTCGACCAGGCCGAACTGAAGCAGATCACGCGCGCCGTCTCGCAGCTCGGACCCGTCCCCAAGCCGCAACTCGAGACGATCGTCGAGCAGCTGGCGGCCTTCTTCGCCGACGGGGCGAACCTGATCGGGACGGCCCGCGAGATGGAGAAGCTGCTGGAGGGGGTCCTGCCTCCGGAGCAGATCGCCGAGATCATGGCCGATGTGCTCGGCGGGGGGGAGCGGTCGATCTGGGACCGGATCTCGAACGGCTCGGAGACGGCTCTTGCCGCCTACCTGATCAAGGAACATCCGCAGACCGCGGCCCTGATCCTGTCGAAGGTCAAGCCGGCCTGTGCCGCCAAGGTGATGGCCCAGCTCCCGGCGCCGATGCGCAACGCGGTCATGCGGCGCATGCTGACGTTCAAGCCGATCGTCGAGACCACGATGAAGATGATCGAACAGACCATCCACGAGGACTTCATGATCAATCTGGCGCGCAACGCCGCGGCGGATACCCATTCGCGCATGGCCGACATCATCAACAAGATGGAGCGCCAGAGCATGGAGGAGGTCCTGGACAACCTCACGCAGTCGCGCCCGAAATCGGCGGAGATCCTGAAGAGCCTGCTCTTCACCTTCGACGACATCATCAACCTGACACCGCGGGCCCGCACGACCCTGTTCGACCAGATCCCCCACGAGAAGGTCATCCTGGCGCTCAAGGGCACGAGCGGACAGCTGCGCAACGTCGTGCTCAGTGCCCTGACGGCCCGCGCGCGGCGCCTGGTGGAGCACGAACTCGAGGGTGGCGAGCCCGCCTCGCAGCGGGATGTGCACGAGGCCCGCCGCGCGATCACCGATCAGGCGCTCGAGATGGCCGCCCGAGGCGAGATCGAACTCAGCTCGGCGGATTCGGATGAGACCTACATCCGCTGAGCGGGACTGCCGCGATGTCGGATGACAAGGAGAGCAAAACCGAGGCGGCCAGCGAGAAGAAGATCAGCGACGCGGTCGCGCAGGGCAATACCCCCTTCTCGCGCGAGGCCCCGGTCTTCGCCTCGATCATGGGCCTGCTGGTCTTCCTCGTGTTCGTGGTGCGGGATCAGGGGGCTGCATTCGTGCGGCGGCTCACCCTGCTCCTCGAGCAGCCGCGCAACTTCAGCGTGGAGACCAGCCCGGACGCCAAGCGCCTCGTTCACGCCCTGGCCCTGGAAATGGGCCGGTTCCTGTTGCCGGTTCTGGTGATCCTGCTCGTCGCCGGGATCGCCGCCTCGATCTTTCAGAACGCGCCCCGCATCGTGTTTGATCGCATCCAGCCCCAATGGTCTCGCATCTCGCCCGCGAGCGGCTGGAAGCGGATCTTCAGTACACAGGGGTTCGTCGAGTTCGGAAAGAGCCTCTTCAAGTTTCTGGCGATCGGCGGCATGTCCTTCATGGTTCTGCGCGCAGACCGGTACGAGATCGTGGACGCCATGTTTGTGGATCCGATCGGCCTGCCCGAGTTCCTGCTGACCCTGTCGGTCCGCCTGATCTCGGCCGTCAGCGTGGCGACCATCGCGCTGGTGGCGGGCGATCTGGTCTGGTCCCGCCTGCGCTGGCAGCGTGACCTGCGGATGTCGCGACAGGAGCTGAAGGACGAGTTCAAGCAGCTCGAGGGCGACCCGCTTGTGAAGGCCAGGCTGCGCTCGCTGGCGCAGGACCGGCTGCGCAAGCAGATGATGGCGGCGGTGCCCCGCGCCACGATGATCCTGGCGAACCCGACGCACTACGCCATCGCGCTGCGCTACGATCAGAGCGAGAGCGACGCCCCGGTGGTGCTGGCCAAGGGGGCGGACCTGATCGCCCTGCGCATCCGCGAGATCGCCGAGAGGAACCGGATCGAGGTGGTCGTCGACAAGGCCCTGACCCGGGCGATGTACGACCACGTGGAGATCAATCAGGCAATCCCGGCGGAATTCTACCGGGCGGTGGCGAATCTCCTCGTCTACGTGATGACGCGCAAGCGCCGCTGAGCGGCCGCGGGTGACCGGCCCGCGGATCGGGGAACCCGGCCTGGCCGGCCGGCGCCCCCCCCCGGCGGGCGCCGGCCCTCAGAAATGCGGGAGGGCGCGCCGCGGGGCGACGATCGCTTGTCGAACCCGGCCCCTGATCCTGGCGCCCGCGTTCCCCGGCCTCGAAGGCGGATGCGGGGAAACGCGGTGATCCCCGAAGGCCTTCTGCGAGTCCTCCTGCGAGGCCCCCGCTGCGCTCCGGCGCCTCGGGATCGGGGCGCGCTCGGGCGGATCGCAGGCCGCGAGACGGCCTCAGGCCGCCCGACCGTCGGCCTGCCGGCGCTTCGCCTCCCGGCGGAACCGGTGCAGCACGAACTCGGTGTAGCCGTTGGGCTGGCGCGCACCCTCGAACACCAGGGCCTCCGCGGCCCGGAAGGCCGGGCCGTCGAAGCCCGGAGCCATCGGCCGGTAGGCCGGATCGCCCGCGTTCTGGCGGTCGACCACCGCCGCCATCCGCCGCAACGCCGCGTCGACCTGCGCCCGGTCCACGATCCCGTGGCGCAGCCAGTTGGCGATGTGCTGGCTGGAGATCCGCAGGGTGGCGCGGTCCTCCATCAGGCCGACCTCGTGGATGTCCGGCACCTTCGAGCAGCCGACGCCCTGGTCGATCCAGCGGACCACGTAGCCCAGGATCCCCTGGCAGTTGTTGTCGAGCTCCTCCCGGATCGCCTCCGGCGCAAAGGCGCCCTCGGCGAGGGGCAGGGTCAGCATGGCGTCCCGGGTGGCGGGCGCCCGGCCGGCCAGGTCCGCCTGGCGGGCACGGACATCCGTCCGGTGGTAGTGCAGCGCGTGGAGCGTGGCCGCCGTCGGCGACGGCACCCAGGCGGTGTTGGCGCCGGCTTCCGGGTGGGCGCCCTTCGCCTCCAGCATCGCCGCCATCTGGTCGGGGGCGGCCCACATGCCCTTGCCGATCTGCGCGTGGCCCGGCAGGCCGCAGGCGAGGCCGGCATCGACGTTCCCGTCCTCGTAGGCCTTGATCCAGGCGGTCGCCTTCATCGCGTCCTTGCGGACCACCGGACCGGCCTCCAGGGAGGTGTGGATCTCGTCCCCGGTCCGGTCGAGGAAGCCGGTGTTGATGAAGAACAGCCGGTCCGCCGCGGCGGCGATCGCCGCCTTCAGATTGAGCGTCGTGCGCCGCTCCTCGTCCATCACGCCGATCTTGAGCGTCCGCGGCGCGAGCCCGACGAGGGCCTCGACCCGCCCGAACAGCTCCACCGCGAAGGCGACCTCGTCGGGGCCGTGCAGCTTGGGCTTGACCATGTAGACCGAGCCCGTCCGGCTGTTGCGCAAGGAGCCGGTCCCGTTCAGGTCGTGCAGGGCGATCAGCGCGGTCACCGCCGCGTCGAGGAGCGTCTCGGGGATCTCGGCGCCGTCGAGGGTCACGGCGTCGGTGTACATGTGATGGCCGACATGCCGGACCAGCATCAGCGACCGCCCCGGCAGGGTCAGGCTTCCCCCGTCGGGCGCCGTGTAGGTGCGGTCCGCGGCAAGCCGCCGCTCGACGGTGCGGCCGCCCTTGGACAGGGTGGCCGCGAGGTCGCCGCGCATCAGGCCGAGCCAGCTGCGATAGACCGCGACCTTGTCGGCCGCGTCCACGGCGGCGACCGAATCCTCCATGTCCATGATGGTCGAAAGGGCGGATTCCAGCACCACGTCGGCGATGCCGGCGGGGTCGGTGCAGCCGATCGGGCTCGTCCGGTCGATGACGATCTCGACGTGCAGGCCGTTGTGGCGCAGCAGGAGCGCGGTCGGCGCCTCGGGGGCGCCGGTATAGCCCGCGAGGTCCGCCGTGCCGGTCAGGCCGGCGCTCCGTCCGGCGCCGAGAGCAACGGCGAGGCGGCCGCCCGTCACCGAGAAGCCCACCGCATCCGCCCAGGAGCCGACGCTCAGCGGGGCGGTCGCGTCGAGGAGGGCCTTGGTCTTGGCCACCACGGCGGCGCCCCGGGCCGGGTTGAACCCGGTGCCTGGGGCGAGGTCGCCGTCCTGCGGGATCGCGTCGGTGCCGTAGAGGGCGTCGTAGAGGCTGCCCCAGCGGGCATTGGCGGCGTTGAGCGCGTAGCGGGCGTTCGAGATCGGCACGACGAGCTGGGGCCCGGCGATCTGCGCGATCTCCGCGTCCACGTTCTCGGTGGTCACCCGCACAGCGTCGGGCTCCGGCTGCAGGTAGCCGATCTGCGTGAGGTAGGCCGCGTAGGCGGCCGGATCGTGCGGCAGGCCGCGATGGTCGCGGTGCCAGGAATCGATGTCGGCCTGGAGGCCGTCGCGCCGGTCGAGCAGCGCCCGATTGTGCGGTGCGAGGTCGCGGACGATCGCCGCGAAGCCCGACCAGAACCGGTCGGCCGAGAGGCCGGTTCCGGGCAGCGCCTCCTCGGACAGGAAGGTGCGGAGATCCTCGGCGACGACGAGATTCGACATGCGATCCTCTGGGAAATGGGGCGCCGTGCGTCAGAAAAAGTCGAACGGCCCGTGAAATTTTTTTGATCTCACAGCGATAGACCGCTTGGCACCCGCCGAAAAGGCGGCAAAAGGGATTTGATTTTTTCCGCAGCGTTGAGAATGAACGACCAGAGCGACTTGGAGATCTTCGCCCGGGTGGTGCGAACCGGCAGCCTGACCCGGGCCGGGTCGGAGCTCGGCCTGTCGGTGGCGGTGGTCTCGAAGCGGCTGAAGCGGCTGGAGGAGCGGCTCGCTGTGCGCCTGCTGCACCGCACCACGCGGCGGCTGGCGCCGACCGATATCGGCGCGGCGTTCTTCGAGCGGATCGCCCCGATCGTCGACGCCATCGCGGAGGCCGAAAGCCTTGTCTCGCAGAACGCCACACGGGCGCGGGGAACGCTCCGGGTGACGGCGCCGAGTTCCTTCGGGCGCCTGCACATCGTCCCGCATCTGGGGGCCTTCTTCGCCCTCCACCCCGACCTCGTGCTGAACCTGGAGCTGAGCGACGATTTCGAATCCATCATCGAGCGCGGCTACGACCTCGCCATCCGGGTGGGCGCGCTGGAGAGTTCCGGACTGACGGCGGTGCGCCTCGCGCCGGTGCGGCGGGTTCTGTGCGCGCGGCCGAGCTACCTCGATGCGGCGGGGCGACCGCAGACCCTGGACGATCTGCGCGGCCATGTGTGCCTCGCCACCGAGAACCAGAACCCCTGGCGGCTCATCGGACCGGAAGGACCCTGCACGGTCACCGCGTCGGGCCCCCTGCGCACCCATTCCAACGAGGTGGTGCGCGAGGCGGTGATCGGCGGCCTCGGAATCGCGCTCCGCTCCACCTGGGACGTGCACGCGGAGCTGCGCGGCGGGCTCCTGGAGGTGGTGCTGCCCGCCTACACGGCCGCGGCCTCGGCGGGCATCTTCGCGGTCTATCCGAGCCGCGCCTTCGTGCCCGCCAAGACCCGGGCCTTCATCGCGTTCCTGAAGCAGACCTACCGGTCGAGCGGGGCCTGGACGGAGGGGTGAGGGGGGGCCGAGGGGCGACGCGTCCCCCTCCCCCGCAGAAGCGACCGACGTCACACGGCCGGCGCCGCGCGCTCCGCCTCACGAGGGAGAGGGGACAGGCACTCGTCGCTCACGACTTTGATGGCCGGCGGAATACGGGTGAAACCGCCCGCCCGGAAGCGGGGGCGCGGATCCCACCCGATCGACGTCGCGCCTCACCCCGCCGCGAAGACATCGGGATCGGTCCGCGCCAGCATCCGCTTGAACGCCGCCCATTCGTTGTCGGGCGCTCCCTGGACGACGACGCGGTCGTAGCCGGCGGCGTATTGCCCGGCGGTCTTGGTTGCGATGGCGGCGGAGGGCCGGATCACCGGCGCGCCGGCCGCCTGGATCGCCAACTGCGCCCGGCACGAGCGCTCCATGTTGTGCATCAGCCGGAACGCCTCGCCGACCGTGCGCCCGCAGGTCAGCAGGCCGTGGTTGCGCAGCACCATCACGGGCTTGTCGCCGAGATCGGCCACCAGCCGCTGCCGCTCGTCGAGATCGAGGGCGATGCCCTCATAGGCGTGGTAGGCGACGCGCCCCGTGAACTGCATCGACCACTGGTTCAGGGGCAGCAGCCCCTCCTCCTGACAGGAGACCGCGACCCCCGCCACCGTGTGGGTGTGCAGCACGCAGATCGCGTCGGCGCGGGCGGCGTGGATGGCGCTGTGGATCGTGAACCCGGCCGGATTGATGCCGAGCCCCATCGGGTCCGCGAGCACGTGGCCGTCGATATCGACGGTGACGAGGTTCTCCGGCGTCACCTCCTCGAAGCGCATCCCGTAGGGATTGATCAGGAACCGGTGCCCGTCCCCCGGCAGCCGCGCCGAGATGTGGGTGTAGATGCTGTCGTCGAGGCCCAGCCGATGGATCAGCCGGTAGGCGGCCGCCAGATCGACGCGCATCGCCCGGACCGCCTCCTGAATCCCTCCGCCGGACCCGGCGTCCCGGTCCGCGACGATCGACGGCGTGGCTGCGCTCATGCGACGGCTCCCTGCCGGTCGGCCTGATCGGGATCACCCCCGGCGCGGGCGGTCCCGGTCTCCCGGCGCGGTCGAGCCCCGGAGGACGCGGTTCGGGCCGGGATCGCCGCCAGGGTGCACGATGGGACGCCATCCGGCAATGCGCGGGACCGGGCCGGCCGGCACCGCGGCTCGAGGTGTTCGGGGCCCGCTCCTACCCACGCCCGCCGCGATGCACCGTGACGCGCCTCGGGGCGTCGGTCCGGTTCAGCCGCCGGGAAGCCGGCTTTAGCAACGTTGCGTTCGGGCTTCGCGGCGTCCCGCGTCACCCCGGCGGCGTGAGGTTTGGGCCATGCCCCCGGCGGCGCAGCGCGCGGGGCCGCGATAGTGTGTCCGGATGCGGGGGCGCTCCCGATGGACGGTGGCCGTCTTTGCGAGCGCAGCGAAGCAATCCAGGGTCGCGCCACGTCCACCGGGGTCACGCTGCCCTGGGTCGCTTCGCTGCGCTCGCGATGACGGGAGCGGCGCGGAGCGCCCTACCCCGCCAGCGCCGCCTCGATGCCGGCGCCGAGGGCCAGGAGGCGGCGGTCCTGCCCGTGGCGGGCGAGCAGCATCAGCCCCGCCGGCCGGGCGAGATCCGGCATCGGCAGCGACAGCCCGGTCAGATCGAAGAAATTGCCGAAGGCCGTGTTGCGCAGCATCAGGCGATTGGCGTTCAGGAACGCCGCGTCGTCCGCCTCCAGCGGGGCGGTGAGCGGCGCCGTGGTGGCGGTCGCCGGGAGGGCCAGCACGTCGAGGGGGGCGAGAACCCGGTCGAAGGTGGTGATCAGTTCGGCCCGCCGGCGCATCGTCCGGACGTAGCGCGCCGCCGTCGCGGTCCGGCCGGCCAGGATGCGGCGGTGGACCCGCGGGTCGTAGCGGGACGCCGCGCTGTCCAGCCAGTCGGCATGGATCGCCGCGGCCTCGATCGCCGCGATAGAGCCGTCCGGCATGGCCGCGTCCATCGCGGCGAGGAGATCGTCGATCGGGTGGTCGACGATTCGGGCGCCAGCCCGGGACAGGCAGGCCAGCGCGCGCTCGAAGGCCTCGGCCACGAGCGGCTCCGTCTCGGTGAACAGCAGGCCCCGCGGCACGCCGACGCGCAGGCCCGCGACGGGGAACGCCTCCAGCGGCACGGGCTCCGCGCCCGCCATCACGGCGTCGGCGGCCGCGCATTCCGCCACCGTCCGGGCGAGCGGACCCAGCGAATCGAGGGCGTAGGAGAGCGGGAAGGCCCCGTCCAGCGGCACGCGGCAGGCGGTCGGCTTGAAGCCCACGACGCCGTTCAGCGCGGCGGGGATCCGGACGGAGCCCCCCGTATCCGACCCGATCGCGATGTCGCTGGTCCCCTGCCCCACCGAGACCCCGGCGCCCGAGGACGAGCCCCCCGGGATGCGCGCCGGATCGGCGGCGTTGCCGGGGGTCCCGTAATGCGGGTTGAGCCCGAGCCCCGAGAAGGCGAACTCGGACATGTTGGTCTTGCCCAGGATCACCGCGCCGGCCCGGCGCAGGCGGGCGACCACCGGGGCATCGGCCCGCGCCGGCGCCGCGTCGGCCAGCAGGATCGAGCCGGCGCGCGTCGTCTCGCCCGCCACGTCGAACAGGTCCTTGATCGAGACCATCGCGCCGTCGAGGGGGCCGAGGGAGATCCCGTCCCGGCGGCGGGCGTCGGCGGCGTCCGCCGCCGCGCGGGCCTCGGCGGCGTAGAGCCGGGTGAAGACCGCCTCGTCCCCCTCCCCGATGCGGGCCAGCCGCGCCTCGACGGTCTCGCGTACGCTCATGATCCTCACCGCGCGATGTTGCGGGCCGTCGATGCAAGCGGAGGGCCCGGTCGGGCCCCCGCCCGTCAGAACGTGCCGGGATAGGCGCCGCCGTCCATCAGCAGGTTCTGGCCGGTGATGAACCCCGCCTGCCGGCTGCACAGGAACGCGCAGGCGGCGCCGAACTCGTCGGGGTGCCCGAACCGGCCGGCGGGGTTGGCGCGCGCCCGCGCCTCCAGGAACGCCTCCACGGTGGTGCCCGCCTTGGCGGCGCCGGCTGCGGCGTTGCTGCGGATCCGGTCCGTGTCGAAGGGGCCGGGCAGCAGGTTGTTGATGGTCACCCCGTGCCGCACCGTCTGCCGGGCGAGGCCGGCCACGAAGCCCGTCAGCCCCGATCGGGCGCCGTTCGACAGGCCGAGATGCTCGATCGGCGCCTTCACGGCGCCGGATGTGATGTTGACGATCCGGCCGAACTTGCGGGCGATCATCCCGTCGACGGTCGCCTGGATCAGGGCGATCGGCGCCAGCATGTTGGCGTCGAGCGCCCGGATCCAGGCGTCGCGGTCCCAGTCGCGGAAGTCGCCGGGGGGCGGCCCGCCGGCATTGTTGATCAGGATGTCGGGCTCGGGGCAGGCGGCGAGCGCCGCGGCCCGGCCGGCCTCGGTGGCGATGTCGCCCGCGACGGCGGTGACGGTGACCCCGGTCTCGCTGCGGATCTCCCCGGCGGTCCGCTCCAGGAGCTCCGCGTTGCGGGCCGTGATCGTCACCGCGACGCCCTCGCGGGCCAGCGCCAGGGCGCAGCCCCTGCCCAGTCCCTTGCTCGCCGCGCAGACGAGCGCCCGGCGCCCGCTCAAGCCGAGATCCATGGGGAGCCTCCGTGACCGGCCCTCGCCGCGAGGGCATCCGCCGCGTCATAGCCCGCCGGACGCCCCCCGCGGAAGCGATCCGGGACGGGGCCGCGGGCCTCTCAGGCGGTGTTCGGCCGGCGCCCGCCGCTCACCACGTGCGCAGGTCGCGGGCGCCGGGCCCGTCGGGACGCTCCTCCCGCTCCGGGGCGACGAACCCGGCCCACAACAGGGCCACCGCCCCGGTGAGAAGCGGAAGGGACGTGCTGAGGACGAGGCTGAGGGTCACGGCGATCCTGCCAGGCGGACGAGGTCGAGACGACGAGGTCAGGCTCTTTTGGTCCGAAAGTTGTTTTCGTGAGCTTAAGGTTGCCGGTCATATTGAAGAGGCCGCGCCAAAATCTGCATGCGCTGCACCGCTCCAGTCACCGACTGCGCGGTCGGGCCTCCCCGTCCGGGCGGAATCTGCGGCCGTGGCGCTCCGCATCGGGATGTCGCACGGCTGTTCGAGGACGGATCCGCGGAGCGACGGACCGGAGGCCGGCTCACGACTGCATCAACCCGCGCGATCCCCAGGCCGACGCGATCCCCAGGCCGGGCCGGCCACGTTCGTGCGCTCCGTCGCGGGGCGGCCTCTCCCCGAGATCACGCCCGTCGTGGATCGCGCCGGAGACGGCCTGTCGCCGCGCCTGTCCGACGCCTGCGTCCGGGATCTGCAACCGGACATCGCCGTGTCTCACGGCCGGATGGTGCCTAGGGCTGGGCGCAGCCTGCGGTCGGTGTCACGGCCCCGCCGGCAACCGCGTCGTCCGGCCGCGCCTGTCGCGCCCGCCGGGACGCCGGGGGGCCGCTGCGCGCCGGCTCACGGCTGATCCGCGGCCTCGGACAGGGCGCCGAATTCGTTGACCATGCACTCGTGCATCCGGCGCAGCCACCCCCGCGCTTCCGTTCGCTCGGCCTCGGCCCGTTCGGCCCGTTCGGCCGCCGCACGGGCCTGCGCCTCGGCCTGCTCGGCCCGCTCGAGTGCCGCCCGCAGCAGTGATTCAGCGTGGCGGGCCCGGTCCTCCGCGGCGCGGCGTGCCGTTTCGGCCGCGCGCACCGAATGCTGCGCCTCCCGGACGGACTCGCGGGCGCTCGCCTGCAGGCCGCGGACCCGCGCTGCCACGCCGCGCACGGCGGTCAGGGAGGCCGACCAGTCATCCGCCTCCGCTTCGGCCGCGGGCCCGGCCGAAGCGGCGCCGGAGAACAGGGCGACGACCCGGTCGATCGGCGCGGCGTCGCCGTCGCGAGGCCCGACCGGGTAGGTCAGGGGATGGGACTCCATCGTCTCGGCCCGCGCCCGGGCGGCGCCGCTCATGCCGCCTCCTGATCGGTGAGGTCCGAGAATTCGGACAGGATCGCCTGCTGGACGCGTTCCAGCCATTCCTCGGCCTGCCGCGCCCGGTCCTCGGCGGCGCGGACGCGGGCCTCGGCGGCCCTGGCGCGTTCCTCCGCGGCGAGGACCTGGGCCTCGGCGCGCACCTGTGCCTCGCGGGCCTGCATCTCCGCCGTCCGGGCGCGCTCGTTGGAGGCGTGGATCTCCTCACGCACCTGATCCAGCACCTGTTCGATGCGCGCCTCCCGCTCACGGGCCTGCGCCTCGATCTCGCGGGCCTGGCGGGCTGCGGCCTGGACCCGGAGGATGAGGGCGTCCCAATCCTGCGGCGAGGCCGGCGGCTTCTGAAGCTCGGCCCGTGCGTGCAGCGACGAGACGACGCGCAGGACGTTGCCGAGGTTGGTTTCGGGCCCGGCGCCGGAGTCGCGCTGGGTCTTGTCTGCGGGTCGAAACCGAGGGTCGTTCAGAAGCCTCTGCAGCTCGCTCACGGATCCTCTGCTCCCTCTCGATCCAATTCCGATCCGCCTAGACTGTTTAGAATAGTTAACAAACAATTAAATGCGCTGCTGGCCGATTGTAGAATGTTAACACGATGGGCTCCGCCGCCCCGTGGGATCCGGCCCTGGCGATCGAGGCCCCCGCCGCAGGCTCGACCGCGCGGGACGCGCCCGGCCCGGATCCGCGCGGCCGGGTGCCGTCGAACGGACCCGGTGGGCCTGCGCCCCGAGGCCGCTGCCGTGCTGCCGGATGTGACGTTTGATACCGAAATCGCGCGGGGAATGAACGCGAATACAGATCGTCGCAGGACGCGATGGCTGGTTCGTCAGGAGGTCACGATGGCCGAGGAGCGCTTGGACGAGCCCTGGAGGCCTGCCTTCAAGACCGGGCAGATCTTCTTCGGGCGCCCGCTGGAATGCTGCGATTGTCTCATCTGGGAGCTCAGGGCATCCGGTGCGATGATCGAGCTTCATCCGGAGGCGATGCCGCCGCACACCCTGCGACTGATCTCGATCGCCCTGCTCCTGAACCAGCCGTGCGAAGTCGTCGGGCGCGATGGCCGGAGGATCGAGTTGAGGTTCTCCTCGGGTTTGGACCGCCTGCTCCTGGGGGCGCGATGACGCGGGCGCCTGTCCGGCCTGCGGGCGACCCCGCTCCGCCACGGCCCGTGCTCATCCGACGCCGAAGCCTCCGCCGCAGCCTCCGCCGCGGCCATCCGGGCCCATCGTCAGCGCGATGCACCCGCGCAGGTGCGCCATGACCGCTCCGCAAGTCATCGCCACGGTCGTCTTCCTGACCTCGGTCGGATCGGCGATGGCGCTCGCCCTCATGGCAGGCGCCTCGTCCGCTCTGGACGCGGTGACGCAGACGCTTGATCGCGTGCGGCCGGACGAAACACGCAACCGGACGCGCCGCCGCCCGGACACCCCTACGGCATCGATCCCTGCCGACGGCGCGGCCGACCCCGTGGGCGCTGCGACAGGAAGCCCGGACGCTTCGCCTGCGCTCTGAGAGACCCTGTTTCGCATCGTCGGACAGGGCCGAAGGGAGACGGGAGCGCATCGCCGTGACCGTGGTCGGGATCCATCGCTCGCCCTGGAGAGCCGCCGGGTTGTTTGCGGCCGCCCCCGCGGCTTCTTCGGCCTGTGCGCGGTGCTCGTCCGCCCCACGCTGTTCCGGCGCGGTCCGATGGTGTCCGTGGGGCCGCGCGGGCTCGCTGCGCTACGCGACGCAGCTCAGCGAAACGCCGGTGGCCTGCGCGTGGCGGGTCCGCGGCCCTCGTGATCGCATGCTGCCGCACGCGCTGCGGTACGCTAACTGACCTTGTCGTCCGGTTCGGTGGGCTCCACGCTCGTACCGAGCGCTCCACCGCGCGGCAAATCCACCGGACCGTGCCCGTCCCGGTTCAATATGCCGCCGTGATCTGGATTGCGCCCGTGGTTCGGGTGCGTCGCCTGCCGCTGGGCCTGTGCCAACTCCCTGTGGGTCGGCAGCGGCCGCCAAGGAGCGGGCGCGGCCCCCAGGCGAAGGGCCGTCGGGGTGCGCGTGAAATACACCGCCAGCACCACCCATGGGACGACGAAGACAACAAATGCGGTGAGACCCATGACGACGCTCCGCGAATCTTTGCCAGCAATAGTGAGAACGCTGTCGGTCCATTGCTGATCCCGCCGGGTCGAAATCAATCTCTGTCGCACCGCAACACAGTTTTCGTTGGTGGACGCGCGATGCCGCATCGCGTCGGCTTGGCAAGATCGGAAGCGGAAACGCCGATACGCCTGACCACGCTCCGTGATTTGGCTCGCGGCGTGCGGAAGCGGGCGGTGCCGCCGCGAAGCACCCGCAAGCCGCCTGCTTGAAGTCTCCGGATCGAACGTCTGGGCCGCCTCGTCAGGCCCGCGCCGGGTGGATATCCGCCGGACAGATTTCTGGCGGCTCAACCACACAGGCCGCCATCACGCGTGGGCGAATGCCCTGACGCGGCCGAGCGCCTCGCGGCGATGGGGCCGTCGGCAGGTCGCTACCCCAGCGCGATCAGCATCCAGGTGCGAGCCTTCGCCATCAGCTCCCCGTCCCCGGCCGACGGATCGGATGCGATCACGCGGCCGATGATCTGGCGGGCGTCCGTGCCACTCATCCCGATTCCCTGCGCGAAGCCGCTCAGGCGCTGCATCAGGCGATTGGCGGTGGCTTCGCGATCCAGATCGGCCTCGCTCTCGCTCATCCGTTCACCGGGTGCGCCAGCAGGATCGCGGTCCGGACCATGGTGCGCGTCCAGGCCGGCGTGTCGGTGGTGAGCGCATCGGCCGCATGGGCGTGCGTTCGGATGGTCTCGACGAGGTCGAGGCTCCAACCCTTCGCAAGCGGGTACGCGTCGGTAGCGAGGTCGGCCGGCACCGCGTCGACCGCAGCATCGATCTCCTGATCGGTGACCTCAGCGGCTTTCCGGAATTCGGAGACGGTCGGGTCGGTGGCCACGCGAACCTGCGGCTGATGTCCGCTGAACCCGCCTCAGATTCGCCGAACCTGAGGGACCCGGTAGAAAACCGTCTTCGGTCAAAAAAACCATCCAACCTCGCTCGGTTAGATGGTGGGCGCGACAGGGATCGAACCTGTGACCCCTACCATGTCAAGGTAGTGCTCTCCCGCTGAGCTACGCGCCCGGGCCGGAGCCGTTCTTGCTCCGGTGGGCGGGGCCTATAGCGGCTGGCCGGCGAGGGCGCAAGCAGAACCTGCATGGCGGATCGGATCGATCGCGCCCGGCCCGGGCACCGGACGACCGGATCGCGACGGGGCCGGACTGCATCGGTGATGTCTGGCAAGGGTTTGCGGGCAAGGGTTTGCGGGAAAAATCTTCGGGCCGGTTCAATCGACCGGCTCGGATGCGGTTCGAGGCCGAAGCCGGCCCTGGTGCACGCCGGCGGAAAAATGCGCTATGGCCCTGCCGCTCGGCATCAGGCCGTGCCGCGACACATGGCGGACACAGGGCGCCGGCATGCCGCCGCCTCACGCTTCAGGACATGCGCTACTTCATCGACCACGATCAGGGCGTTGCGATCCGCGGCTGGATCGTGCCGGACAATCCCCTCGCCATCAGCCGGGTCGTGGTCGCGGTCGACGGACGACGCGTGGCCGAGGTCCCGGCCAGCGTCATCGACGAGGCCTTCAAGCGCAACGGGTGGCATGCCACCGGGCAATGCACCTTCGTGGTCACGGAGGCGGAGGTGCCGGGGCTGACGGAGATCCCGCGGCTCGAATTGTACGATGCCGACACCAACGTGATGGTCTATCGCCGCATGCCGCCCGAGGGGCTGGTGCGGCTGCGGACCATGCTGATCAACACCAGCATCGAGCCCGAGACCGTCCTCCAGACGGCGCTCTTCCCGCATTTCCAGCATTGCTATTTCGGCATCCATAAGCTGCCGGACGAGATTCTCACCTGCGTCCTGACCGGCCCGGCCGCCCCGTCGGCCTTCCTGTCCGGCGCCGTGACCGTCCCGCGCTACGAGAACTTCCTGACGCCGGACCTGATGATCACCGCCATCCTGCTGCAGGAGCCGCAGATCGAGATGGCGACCCGGATGCGCTGGCTGAAGGCTCGGGCCGGGGATGCCGCCGATCCCGCACGCAGCTGGCGCCTGGGCCCGCTCGCCGAGGCCGCCGCCTTCGCGGAGGGGTACGACTTCTCCGACGTGAAGAGCCTCAAGCGCTTCTTCCGCATGCTGCCCGAACCCGCCTACCGGCTGCTCTACAATCCGCTGACCCGCCAACTCGGGACCCGCATGCCGGACGACCGGCTGCATCCGGGCAACTCCATCGCGGCGATCGAGATTCTCGCCCGCGTCGGGATCGTCGGGCACAAATCCCGGTTCCCCGCCTTCGCATCGACGCTGTTCGACCGCCTGGGGATCGCCAAGCCGATCCCGGCCCTGCCCCCGGTGCCGGCCGAGACGATGGCGCTCGCCGAGCGCCTGAAGGCCGTCAAGGCGGTGGAAGACATGATCGTCTTCGATGTCGCCATGTCGGATGCCGTGAAGGCCTCGGTCGACAAGAGCTGGAGTTGAGGGTGCCTGCGTCCGGGGCGGAGGTGCCCGAATTCCAGCCCCTGCCGGCGCAGCTCACGGGGCTCTGGCGCAAGCGGCGCGACCTCGCGGCGCGGGCGGCCTCGGACGGCCTGCGCGTCGCCCTCCCGGGCCTCGCGGGCCGCTGGGTCGAGATCGTCCTGTCCAACGACCCGGCCGAGGGCCGCGACACCCTCCCGGACATCAGCTTCGTCGGACCGGACGGACGCCCGGGCACGGTGCTGCCCCAGGAGGCCCGGGGCGGGGGCGCCTTCGCGTGGATCGGCCGCCTGCCCGAGGACGTCGTCGCGTTGCGCGTCGCCGATCCGGCGGGACGGGTCCCGGTCCGGCTGCGTCGGATCGCCGTGCATCGTCTCGCCCGGCCAATCCTGGCCGCGCGCGGTCTCCTGCGCGATCCCGGCCTGACCGCCCAGGCGCTCGCCTGGCGGATCCTCGGCAAGAAGGTGCGCGCCCGTGGCTTCCTCGGCCGGGCGCTGCGCCACCGGCGCGTCAGCGGCTACGAGGCGTGGCTCGGAACCCACAGCCTGCGCCGTGCGGAGCGGGACGGGATCGCCGCCGAGATCGCCGCCTGGACCGATCCGCCGCTGATCTCCGTGCTGATGCCGGTCCACAATCCCGACCCGAAGGTGCTGCGGGCGGCCCTGGCGTCGCTGCGCGCGCAGCTCTATCCCCACTGGGAATTGTGCGCCGTCGACGACGCCTCCACGCGCCCCGAGATCCCGCGGATCCTGAGCCGTGCGGCCGAGGCCGACCCGCGCATCCGCGTCCTCACCCGGCCGGAGAACGGCCACATCGCCCGGGCGACCAACGACGCGCTGGGCATGGCCCGGGGCGCGGTCTGCGCCTTCATGGACCACGACGACGCGCTCACCGAGGACGCCCTCTACGAGGTCGCCCGGGCGCTGCGCCGCGATCCGGACCTCGTGCTGATCTACAGCGACGAGGACAAGATCGACGGGCGCGGCCGCCGGTTCGACCCGCATTTCAAGGCGTGCTTCGACCGCGAGCTGCTCTACGCCCAGAACTACATCAACCATCTCACGGTCGTGCGCACCGAGGCGCTGCGCGCCGTCGGCGGCCTGCGTCCGGGCTTCGAGGGCAGCCAGGACCACGACCTGCTGCTGCGACTCACCGACGGGCTCGATCCCGGCCGCATCCGCCACATCCCGCGGGTGCTCTATCACTGGCGCGCCGCGCAGGGCTCCGGCACCTTCTCCGACCGGTCCCTCGCCCGGGCGGAGGCCGCGCGCCTGCGCGCCCTGGAGGAGGTCGTGGCCCCCTGGGGCGGCCGGGCGGAGCGCGGTCCCGGGGGCTTCAACCGCCTGATCCGGCCGCTGCCGGCGCCGCCGCCGCGGGTCTCCGCGATCATCCCGACCCGGGACCGGGCCGAGATCCTGTCGGTGACCCTCGACGGCTTGCTCGGCGCGACCGACTACCCCGACATCGAGGTGATCATCGTCGACAACGACAGCCGCGAGCCCGAGACCGCCGCCCTGTTCGCCCGCTACCGGGACGATCCGCGGGTGCGCGTCGTGCCGGTAGCGGGCGCCTTCAACTTCTCGGACCTGTCGAACCGCGGCGCCGCCGCGGCCACCGGCCCGGTGCTCCTGTTCCTCAACAACGACATCGAGGTGCTCGAGCCCGGCTGGCTCGCCGAGCTGGTCCGCCACGCGGTGCGGCCGGAGATCGGGGCCGTCGGGGCGAAGCTCCTCTATCCGGACCACACGATCCAGCACGGCGGCATCGTCCTCGGGATCGGCGGCGTCGCGGGCCACAGCCATCTCGGCGTCGCGGACGCGGATCCGGGCTATTTCTGCCGCATGGTCATCGCCCACGAGGTCTCGGCGGTCACCGGCGCGTGCCTCGCCATGCGGGCCGATGTCTTCGCGGCGGTCGGAGGCTTCGACGCCGAGGCCCTGAAGGTCGCCTTCAACGACGTCGATCTCTGCCTGAAGATCCGCCGGGCCGGCTACCGGATCGTCTGGACGCCCTTCGCCAGATTGATTCACCACGAGTCGAAGAGCCGCGGGGCCGAGGACACGCCCGAGAAGCGGAAGCGCTTCGAGGGCGAGGTGCTGACCATGCTGGACCGCTGGGGTCCCGAGCTGCGCGCCGACCCCTATTACAACATCAACCTGTCACGGAATTCGGCGCATTACCGGGTGTGAGCGGTCCACGCCCCGTGGCGCCGCCGATGGCCGCGACCACCGGTGCTATGCATGCGTCAGTGGGTGAACTTGCGTCCGGAGCCGGTTGCGATACCTCTGGACATGCCGCATGAGGCGGTTCCGGCCAAGGCGACCCCATAGGCGCGCGGCGAGGGCGGCAGCCAACAATGAGTTCGAATACCCCAATGGCCTCGGCCACGATCCTGGAGCGCGACGCCCAGCAGGCGATGGGAGACCACAAGGTCCATCCCAACGAGATCGCCATCGGTGTGGTGATCGGACGCGCGTCCGAATACTTCGACTTCTTCGTCTTCGGCATCGCCTGCGTGCTGGTCTTCCCGAAGGTGTTCTTCCCCTTCGTCGACCCGCTGAAGGGCACGCTCTACGCCTTCTCGATCTTCGCCCTCGCCTTCATCGCCCGGCCGCTCGGCACGGTGCTGTTCATGGCGATCGACCGGCGCCACGGGCGCAGCGTCAAGCTCACCACGGCCCTGTTCCTGCTGGGCGGCTCGACGGCGGCGGTGAGCTTCCTGCCGCGCTACGACAGCATCGGCATCGCGTCGGTCTACATCCTGGCCGGCCTGCGGATCCTGCAGGGCCTCGCGCTGGGCGGCGCCTGGGACGGCCTCGCCTCGCTGCTCGCCATGAACGCCCCGCGGGAGCGCCGCGGCTGGTACGCGATGATCCCGCAGCTCGGTGCGCCGCTGGGCTTCATGGTGGCCAGCGCCCTGTTCGCGTTCTTCATCGTCAACCTCGACGAGGCGGACTTCATCGACTGGGGCTGGCGCTTCCCGTTCTACTGCGCCTTCACCATCAACGTGGTCGCCCTGTTCGCCCGGCTGCGCCTCGTCGCCACCGAGGAATTCGCCCGGATGATGGACCTCGACCGGCTGCGTCCGGTCCCGGCCCTCGAGCTGTTCCGCCACCATGCGGGCGACGTGATCCGCGGCGCCTTCGTGCCGCTCGCGGCCTTCGCGCTGTTCCACCTCGTGACGATCTTCCCGATCGCGTGGCTGGCGCTGAACAGCACCACCCGCTCGCCCGGCGAGTTCCTGATCGTGCAGTTCTCCGGGGCCATCGTCTGCGCCGGCGCGGTCGCCGCCTCCGGTCTGATCGCCGACCAGATCGGCCGCCGCAACGCCCTGATCATGAGCGCCTCGCTGATCGGCTTCTTCGCCATCGGCAGCATCATCGCGCCGCTCCTGTTCGGCGAGAGCGCCATCGGCCAGACGATCTACGTCACGATCGGCTTCATGCTGCTCGGGCTCGCCTATGGCCAGACCGCGGGCGCCGTGACGGCCCGGCTGGGCAACCGCTACCGCTACACCGGCGCCGCGCTCACCTCCGACTTCGCGTGGCTGATCGGGGCCGGCTTCGCGCCGCTCGTGGCCCTGTTCCTGTCGCAGCGCTACGGCTTGGCGATGATCGGCGTCTACCTCCTCTCCGGCGCGGTCTGCAGCCTCGTGGCCTTGTTCACCGACCGGTCGGAACTGCGCCAGATGTAGTCGGCGGGCGGCGGCGCAGGCCGCCCGATCCGCCCATCGCTGACAGGAACGCCGCCTCGCGCGGCACGGCAGAAGCGCCGCGCAAGCGGCCTGGGATGACGAGACGCGTGCTGTGACCTCTACGACCCATCGACCGGACAGGACCGACACCGCGACCCGCCGAGGCGACCGCGGGCGGCGCCTCCTGCCGCTCCTGACCCTGCCGCTCCTGACCCTGCTCGGCGGCTGCAACTTCGTGGTCATGCAGCCGGCCGGCTACGTGGCCGAGCAGCAGCGCAACCTCGTGCTGGCGGCGACCGGGCTGATGCTCCTGATTATCGTCCCGGTGATCGCCTTCACGCTGATCTTCGCGTGGCGCTACCGCGCCACGAACGAGGACGCGGTCTACGATCCCGAGTGGCACCACTCGACGCAGCTCGAGGTGCTGATCTGGACGGCGCCGCTGATGATCATCATCGCGCTGGGTGCCCTGACCTGGATCGGGACACACACCCTCGATCCGTTCCGGCCGCTCAGCAAGATCGACACGAAGCGCGACGTCCCGGCCGGCACGGTGCCGCTGGAGGTCGAGGCGGTGGCCATGGATTGGAAGTGGCTGTTCCTCTACCCGCAATACGGGATCGCCACGGTCAACGAGCTGGCCGCGCCGGTGGACCGGCCGATCCGCTTCAAGATCACCGCCACCGACGTGATGAACACGTTCTACGTGCCGACCCTCGCCGGCATGGTCTACGCCATGCCGGGCATGCAGACCCAGCTCCACGCGGTGATCAACCGGGAGGGCGCCTGGGAGGGCCGCTCGGCGCATTACAGCGGCGCCGGCTTCTCGAACATGTTCTTCAAGTTCCACGGCCTGGCCAACGACAAGTTCGACCAGTGGATCGCCAAGGCCAAGGCCGAGGGCGGCGAGCTCACCCAGGAGGCCTACCTGAAGCTCGAGGAGCCGAGCGAGGCCGAACCGGCGCGGTTCTACAAGTCCTACATGAAGGGCCTCTACGACCGGATCATCGGCATGTGCCCCCGGCCCGATCAGATGTGCGTCGGCGAGATGGTGAAGATCGACGCGCAGGGCGGCGCCTCCGGCGCGGAGGCGGAAGAGAACTACAAGCGGCTCCGGTACGACAACCGCCTCGCCGAGCGCGGGATCGAGGGCCCCGGCGCCACGTCGCCGGCCTCGGAGACCGGCCCGCACGGCCAGACGCAGCCCCAGGGCATGAAGCCGCGGCCCGATATGGGCAACCCGGACGTCCGGAGCCAGAAGGCGCCGGACAGCCAGGGCCAGAGCGAGGGCGAGCAGATCGCGCCCAAGCAGCTGAACCAATGATTCCGCGCGTGATGCCAGCGGAACCCACACACAAGACCGGCGGTCGCCGTCGAACCCACTGAACGGGCCGATCCCATGTTCGCAAACCTGGACCTACAGCAGCTGCTCGTCGGACGATTTACGATCGAGCAGATCCCCTATCACGAGCCGATCCTGCAGGGGACCTTCGCCGGCGTGGCCGTGGTCGGCCTCGCCGTGCTCGGGGTCATCACCTATTACCGCTTCTGGGGGCCGATGTGGCGTGACTGGATCACGTCGATCGACCACAAGAAGATCGGCATCATGTACTGCATCTTCGCGGGCGTGATGCTGCTGCGCGGCTTCGCCGACGCGATCCTGATGCGCTCGCAGCAGGCGGTCGCCTTCGGTGACCAGCAGGGCTTCCTGCCGCCGCACCACTACGACCAGATCTTCACCGCCCACGGCATGATCATGATCTTCTTCGTGGCGATGCCGTTCGTCACGGGGCTCATGAACTTCGCGGTGCCGCTGCAGATCGGCGCCCGCGACGTGGCCTTCCCGTTCCTGAACAACTTCAGCTTCTGGATGACGGTGGCCGGCGGCATGCTGGTGATGGTCTCGCTGTTCGTCGGCGAGTTCTCCCGCGCCACCTGGCTCGCCTACCCGCCGCTCTCCGGCGCCGCGATGAGCCCCGGCGTCGGCGTCGACTACTACATCTGGGCGCTGCAGATCGCCGGCATCGGGACGTTGCTCTCGGGCATCAACCTGATCGCCACCATCGTGAAGATGCGGGCGCCCGGCATGACCATGATGAAGCTGCCGATCTTCGTCTGGTCGTCGCTGTGCACCAACATCCTGATCGTGGCCGCCTTCCCGATCCTCACGGCCGTTCTCGCGATGCTGTCGCTCGACCGCTACATCGGCACGCATTTCTTCACGAACGACCTCGGCGGCAACGCCATGCTGTACTTCAACCTGATCTGGATCTGGGGTCACCCGGAGGTCTACATCCTGATCCTGCCGGCCTTCGGCGTGTTCTCGGAGATCACCTCGACCTTCTGCGGCAAGCGCCTGTTCGGCTACACCTCGATGGTCTACGCGCTGGTGGTGATCACCATCCTCGCCTACCTCGTGTGGCTGCACCACTTCTTCACGATGGGCTCGGGCGCGGACGTGAACTCGTTCTTCGGGATCACGACCATGATCATCTCGATCCCGACGGGCGCGAAGATCTTCAACTGGATGTTCACGATGTACCGCGGCCGGATCCGGTTCGAGGTGCCGATGATGTGGGTGGTGGCGTTCATCGTCACCTTCGTGATCGGCGGCATGACCGGCGTCCTCCTGGCGGTGCCCCCGGCCGACTTCGTCCTGCACAACTCGCTGTTCCTGATCGCGCACTTCCACAACGTGATCATCGGCGGCGTGCTGTTCGGCATGTTCGCCGGCGTGACCTTCTGGTTCCCCAAGGCCTTCGGCTTCAAGCTCGACGACTTCTGGGGGAAGGTCGCCCTCGGGTTCTGGGTGACCGGGTTCTACGTCGCCTTCATGCCGCTCTACGTGCTCGGCCTGATGGGCGTGACCCGGCGCATGCAGCACTTCGACGACCCGTCGCTGCAGATCTGGTTCGTCATCGCCGCCATCGGCGCGGCGCTCATCGCCTGCGGCATCGCCTCGCAGATCATCATGTTCGTGGTTTCGATCCGGAACCGCGACAAGCTGCGCGACCTCAGCGGCGATCCGTGGGGCGGCCGGACCCTCGAATGGTCCACCTCTTCGCCGCCGCCGGACTACAACTTCGCCTTCACGCCGGTGGTCCACGATTCCGATGCGTGGTGGGACATGAAGAACCGCGGCTTCGACCGTCCCCTCAAGGGCTACAAGCCGATCCACATGCCCAAGAACACCGCGACCGGCGCGATCCTGGCGGGGCTGAACTTCGCCTTCGGCCTGGCCATGGTCTGGTACGTCTGGTGGCTGGCGGCGCTCACCTTCGTGGCGATCTTCGTCGTCGCGATTGCCCACACCTTCAATTACAATCGCGACTACTACATTCCCGCCGACGTCGTCAGTCGGACGGAAGGTCAGCGGACGCGCGAACTGGAGATGGCGTGATCCGATGATGCACGCGGAGACTGCACCCCCCGGCGCCGCGGCGCCGGTCTTCTACCAGACCGACGAGGAGGGCCATCATTCCGAGGGCTCGACCATGCTCGGGTTCTGGCTCTACCTAATGAGCGACTGCCTCATCTTCGCGACCCTGTTCGCGACCTACGGGGTGCTCGGGCGCAGCTTCGCGGCCGGCCCCACCCCGAAGGAGCTGTTCGACCTGCCCGGCATCGCGGTGAACACCGCCATGCTGCTGTTCTCGTCCATCACCTACGGCTTCGCCATGCTGGAGATGGACCGGGACCGGGTGAAGCAGACGCAGATCTGGCTCGCCATCACGGGCCTGTTCGGCGTGGCCTTCGTGGCCCTGGAGATCCGGGAATTCGTCCACCTGTTCCACGAGGGCGCGCCGCCCTGGCGCAGCGCGTTCCTGTCGTCGTTCTACACCCTGGTCGGGACCCACGGCCTGCACGTCTCCATGGGCATCCTGTGGCTCGTCGTGCTGATGGTGCAGGTCAGCAAGCGCGGCCTGATCGTCGAGAACAAGCGCCGGCTGATGTGCCTGTCGATGTTCTGGCACTTCCTCGACCTGATCTGGATCGGCGTCTTCACCGTCGTCTACCTTATGGGAGTGCTCGAATGAGCGCCGACGCACACCGCCTCACCGGCCACGGCCAGGACACGCACGATGCGCACGCCCACAGCGAGGGCGGGCACGGCAGCTTCCAGAGCTACATGACGGGCTTCGTCCTGTCGGTGATCCTGACGGTGATCCCGTTCTGGCTGGTGATGGGCAACGTCCTCGACAACAGCCTCGTCACCACCCTGGTCATCCTGGCGCTCGGCGGCGTCCAGATGGTCGTGCACGTCATCTACTTCCTGCACATGAGCACGAAGTCGGAGGGCGGCTGGACCTTCATGGCGCTGATCTTCACCATCACGCTGGTGGTGATCATGCTCGCCGGCTCGGTGTGGGTCATGTACCACCTCAACCACAACATGATGCCGATGGATGCCCACGACGTCATGAACAACGCCCGCTGAGCGCGCGTCCGCAGATGAGACCCGCGGGGTCGGCGGGGGGCTTGAGCCCCTCCCCGGCCCCGATTGCGTTGTGGCGGCGCGTCGTGTTCGGCGTCGGCGCGGGCCTCGTCTTCATCGTCCTGCTCGGGCTCGGCACGTGGCAGGTGGAGCGGCGGGCCTGGAAGCTCGACCTGATCGCCCGGGTCGATGCCCGGGTCCATGCCCCGCCGGTGCCGGCCCCCGACTTCGCCGCATGGCCGCGCGTCGGCCCCGACGACGCCTACCGGCACGTCCGGCTCGCGGGCACCTTCCTGCACGATCGCGAGACCCTGGTTCAGGCCGTCACCGAGCGCGGCGGCGGATTCTGGGTGCTGACGCCCCTGCGGCGTCCGGACGGCAGCCTCGTGCTGGTCAATCGCGGCTTCGTGCCCGGCGACCGGCGGGATCCGGCGACCCGGGCGGCCGGGCAGGTCGCGGGGGAGACCACGGTGACCGGCCTCCTGCGGCTGACCGAGCCCGGGGGCGCGTTCCTGCGCTCGAACGATCCCAAGGACGACCGCTGGTATTCCCGCGACGTGGCCGCCATCGCGGCGGCGCGCGGCCTGACCGACGTCGCCCCCTACTTCGTGGATGCGGACGCGACGCCCAATCCCGGCGGGCTGCCGGTGGGCGGCCTGACGGTGATCGCCTTCCCCAACAACCACCTCGTCTACGCGATCACGTGGTACGGGATGGCGCTGATGCTGGCGGCCGCGGTTGTCTACGTCCTGCGGGGCGGACGCGGTCCTGGACCTGCGGGGGAGTAGCCCGCGTCAAGCGCGTGTCTATAATGGCGTGACAAACGCCATAACGAGTCAACGCCATGACCTCCCGCATCCCGAACTTCGCCGAAATCCCGCTGGCCGGCGAATCGCTCGTGGTCGCGGCGCCGGCGCTGGGCGAGCCCTGGATGACGCCGGAGGGCATCCCGGTGAAGGGCCGGTACGGACCGGAGGACCGGGAGGGCCTCGAGTTCCTCGACACCTATCCGGGGATCGCGCCGTTCCTGCGCGGCCCCTACCCGACCATGTACGTCACTCAGCCCTGGACGATCCGGCAGTACGCCGGCTTCTCCACGGCCGAGGATTCGAACGCCTTCTACCGCCGCAACCTCGCGGCTGGCCAGAAGGGCCTGTCGGTCGCCTTCGACCTCGCCACCCACCGCGGCTACGATTCCGACCATCCCCGGGTCTCCGGCGATGTCGGCATGGCGGGCGTGGCGATCGACTCGATCTACGACATGCGCACGCTGTTCTCGGGGATTCCCCTCGGCGAGATGACCGTGTCGATGACGATGAACGGCGCGGTGCTGCCGATCCTCGCGCTCTACATCGTCGCCGCGGAGGAGCAGGGCGTGCCGCCGCAGAAGCTCGCCGGCACGATCCAGAACGACATCCTCAAGGAGTTCATGGTCCGCAACACCTACATCTATCCCCCCAAGGGATCGATGCGGATCATCTCGGACATCTTCGCCTACACGTCGAAGAACATGCCGAAGTTCAACTCGATCTCGATCTCCGGCTATCACATGCAGGAGGCCGGGGCGACGAACGACCTGGAGCTCGCCTACACGCTCGCCGACGGCGTCGAGTACATCAAGGCGGGCCTCGCCGCCGGGCTGACCATCGACCAGTTCGCCCCGCGCCTGTCGTTCTTCTGGGCGATCTCGACCAACTTCTTCATGGAGGTCGCCAAGATGCGGGCCGCGCGCCTGATCTGGGCGAAGCTCGTGAAGGGGTTCGATCCGAAGTCGGAGAAATCCCTGGCCCTGCGCACCCATTCGCAGACGAGCGGCTGGTCGCTCACCGCGCAGGACGTGTTCAACAACGTCACCCGCACCAACATCGAGGCGATGGCGGCGACGCAGGGCGGCACGCAGTCGCTCCACACCAACGCGCTGGACGAGGCGCTGGCGCTGCCCACCGACTTCTCGGCGCGGATCGCCCGGAACACGCAGCTGTTCCTGCAGCAGGAGAGCGGCACCACCCGGATCGTCGATCCCTGGGGCGGCTCCTACTATGTGGAGAAGCTCACGGCCGACATGGTGGCCCGGGCCTGGGAGCACATCCGCGAGGTCGACGGCCTCGGCGGCATGGCCAAGGCGATCGAGGCCGGGATCCCGAAGCTCCGCATCGAGGAGGCTGCCGCCCGGGCCCAGGCCCGGATCGATTCCGGCCGGCAGACCATCGTCGGCGTGAACAAGTTCCGGGCCGACGACGACATGGCCATCGACCTGCTGCGGGTCGACAACGGCAATGTCCGCCGGCTCCAGATCGACAAGCTCAAGCGCCTGCGCGCCGAGCGCGACGAGGCGGCGGTGACGGCCCGGCTGGAGGCCCTCACGAAGGCCGCCGACGGCACCGAGAATCTGCTGGAGCTCGCCGTCGAGGCCGCCCGCGCCAAGGCGACGGTGGGGGAGATTTCCGAGGCCCTGGAGAAGGCCTGGGGCCGGCACCGCGCCGAGATCCGCTCGATCTCCGGCGTCTACAAGCGCGAGGTGGGGGGCATGTCGCCTGTGGTCGAGGAAGTCCGGGCGCTGGTCGAGGCGTTCGAGGAGAATGACGGCCGCCGGCCGCGCATCCTGGTCGCCAAGATGGGCCAGGACGGGCACGACCGCGGCCAGAAGGTGATCGCCTCGGCCTTCGCGGATCTCGGCTTCGACGTGGATATCGGGCCGCTCTTCGCCACCCCGGCGGAGGCCGCCCGGCAGGCGGTGGAGAACGACGTCCACATCGTCGGCGTCTCGTCCCTGGCTGCCGGCCACCTGACCCTGGTGCCGGAGCTGAAGGCGGCGCTGACCGAGCAGGGCCGGGACGACGTGATGATCGCGATCGGCGGCGTCATCCCGCCGGGCGACTACGAGGCGCTGACGGCCGCCGGCGCGGCGGCGATCTTCCCGCCCGGCACGGTGATCGCCGAGGCGGCCGTCAAGCTGATCCGCGCGCTGAACGACCGGCTGGGCTACGCGGCGCGGCAGGCGGCGGAGTAGAAGGCTTCCCGAGGCGGCCGGACCGGCCGCCTCGCCCCATGCCTAGGCGCCCCCTCGTCCTGAGGTGCCGGAGCGAAGCGGAGGCCTCGAAGGAGGCCTCCATTCCGGCCGCGCGATCCCTGGAGCCCCCCTGCGGCGCCCGCTGACGCGGGCACCTCAGGATGGGGCGGTGGTATGGGATCGGCCGGCCCCCGGGGCTCGCCGCTCAGTTCAGCGCCTGCGGGTCCGCCTCCGTGAGGAAGGCCCCGACCGCGTGGAGGAACTGCATGCGGTTCTTCTCCATCATCACCGTATGGGTGCCCTCCCCCAGCTCGACGAAGCGCTTGTAGGGGGCGTGGGTGAGCTTGGTGAAGTATTCCTGCGCCTGGTAGCTCGGCAGGTCGGCGTCCCACTCGGCGTGGATGATCAGCACGGGCACGCGGATCTCGCCCGGATCGTAGAGCGGCTTCCCCGCCGCCCAGTAGGCATCCTTGTCGGCGACCGTGCCGTTCGGCGCGCGCAGGACCGGCGGCGATCGCTTCGCCCCGACCGGGTCGGTGGCGAAGGTCGCGTCGGCCCATTGGTCGAACCAGCCCGCCGGGATCAGGTCGGCCTTCTTGTCCTCGGGGACGCCGGTCAGCCAGCGCGCCCGGGCGCTGTCCCGGCTGACGGTGCGATAGGCCCCCACCGTGCCGCCGCCGCCGATTAGGCCGGGCGTGCGCGCCAGCCATTGCGGCGCGTAGAGGACGAGGCGGTTGACCGCGTCGTTGTGGGTGCTGGTGTAGAGCCCCATGGTGGAGGTCCCCCAGGACCAGCCCATCAGGTCGATCTTCTCGACGTTGCGCCGCTTCCGGATGAAGTCGACGACCTGCCCCACCACCTTGGCGGCGTCCGGCGTCCGCATGAGCGGCGGATTGTCGGCGGGCGGCGCGTCCATGGCGGCCGGGCGTCCGGACAGGCCGTAGCCCGGCAGGTCCACGCAGTAGACGTCGAAGCCGAGGCCCGCGAGGTAGTCCATGGCCGACATCCCCCCGAGCGGCAGGTCGAAGGCGGTGGAGGACGGGTAGGTGGAGCCGTGCACGTAGAGCAGGATCCGGTCGCCCGGGAACCGCTCGGTTCCCGCGGGCCGCTTGTTGCGCACGTAGATCTCGACCCCCGGCTCGCTCCAGGGCAGGCGGAACTCGTCCGTCGTCAGCTGGGCCGCCGGAGCCGCGACGACAGGAGCCGCGACGGCAGGCGCCGCAACGGCTTGGGCCGCCGAGGCCGCGACCGCCGCCCCGGCGGCGAGCGCCCCGACCAGCTCGCGCCGGGCCAAGCCCCGGCCGGGCCGGGCCGCGTCCGGGTCCGTCCGCATTGGTCTGTCCGCCATGATGTCTCCTCCGATCCGCCTTGTCTGGCGGCTTGGGCGATTCAACCGGCGGGCGTCGGCGGGCGCAACGCTCCGGACCGGCCGGCGGCGGACAGGCGGCGGGTTCCGTCGCCCGATCCGGCGAAACCGCGTGAAAAAAGCCCGCCCCTGTCGCCGGGGCTGGTGACGCCAAGCTCCCGGACGGGCATTGAGGCGGGAGATTCCGGGAGACGCCCGCTTATGACGACTCCGACCACCGTCGCGACCACGCCCTTCCCCGACCAGAAGCCGGGCACCTCCGGCCTGCGCAAGAAGGTGCCGGTGTTCCGGCAGCCGAACTACGTCGAGAACTTCGTCCAAGCGATCTTCGACACCCTGCCCGACAAGGCGGGCGCGACTCTTGTGCTGGGCGGCGACGGCCGGTTCCTCAACCGCGAGGTGGTGCAGAAGACGCTGCGCCTCGCCGCCGGCAACGGCTTCGGCCGGGTCCTGGTCGGTCAGGGCGGCCTGCTCTCGACGCCGGCCGCCTCCTGCGTCATCCGGAAGGCCAAGGCGCTCGGCGGCATCGTGCTCTCGGCGAGCCACAACCCGGGCGGGCCGGACGGCGATTTCGGCATCAAGTTCAACGCCGCCAATGGCGGCCCGGCGCCCGAGACGCTGACGAACGCGATCTTCGAGCGGGCGAAGGCGATCACGGAATACCGCCTCGTGGAGGCCCCGGACCTCGACCTCGACACTCTGGGCGACACCCGCCTCGGCGCCATGACGGTGACGGTCATCGACCCGGTGGCCGACTACGCCGCGCTGATGCGCACGCTCATCGACTTCGACGCGGTGGCGCGCCTGTTCGCCTCCGGCTTCCGCATGCGCTTCGACGCCATGAGCGCGGTGACCGGCCCCTACGCGACGGCGATCCTGGAAGGGATGCTCGGCGCCCCCGCGGGCACGGTGGTCAACGCGGTCCCGAAAGAGGATTTCGGCGGTCACCACCCGGATCCGAACCCGGTCCATTGCCACGACCTGTTCGACCTGATGCAGGGGCCGGACGCGCCGGATTTCGGCGCCGCCTCGGACGGCGACGGCGACCGCAACATGATCGTGGCCCCGGGCCTGTTCGTGACGCCGAGCGACAGCCTCGCCCTGCTCGCCGCCCACGCCCACCGGGCGCCGGGCTACGCGGGCGGGCTGGCCGGTGTCGCGCGCTCCATGCCCACGAGCCGCGCCGCCGACCGGGTCGCGGCCGCGCTGGGCATCAAGGCCTACGAGACGCCCACCGGCTGGAAGTTTTTTGGCAATCTCCTCGACGCGGGCCTCATCACCCTGTGCGGCGAGGAGAGCGCCGGCACCGGCTCGAACCACGTGCGCGAGAAGGATGGGCTCTGGGCGGTGCTGCTCTGGCTCAACATCCTCGCCGCCACGGGCGAGCGGGCCGACGCGCTGGTGCGGGCGCACTGGCGCACCTACGGGCGCGACTACTACGCCCGCCACGACTACGAGGAGGTGGATTCGGACGCCGCCAACGGTCTGATGGACGCGCTCCGCGAGAAACTCGACGGTCTGCCGGGCACGCGGATCGGCGATCTCACGGTGTCGACGGCCGACGAGTTCGCCTACCGCGATCCCGTGGACGGCTCGCTCACCGAGCGCCAGGGCATCCGGATCGGCTTCGCCGAGGACGCGCGGGCGGTGTTCCGGCTCTCCGGCACCGGCACCGCCGGGGCGACGCTGCGGGTCTACCTGGAGCGCTACGAGAACGCACCGGACCGGCTCGACTTGGCCGTTGCCGAGGTGCTGGCCCCGGTCGCGGCCGCGGCCCGCGCGATCGCCGAGATCGAGCCCCGCACCGGACGGCCTGAGCCGAGCGTGGTGACCTGAAGGGAGCCGGGAGACGCCTCGTCTTTGCGAGCGCCGCGAAGCAATCCAGAGGCGCCACGCTCTACGGCGGCGCGCCACCCTGGGTCGCTTCGCTGCGCTCGCGATGACGGTAAGGCCGGCGCCGATGCCTCAAACCAAGTCCTTCACCATGTGCACGGTGACGTCGTCGTCGCGGGTCCGGCCCGGTCCGTCGTAGAGCTCCTCCCGCTCCACCCGGTAGCCGAGCGCCCCGTAGAGGCGCAGGTTCGCCGTGTACTTCTTGTTGGTGTAGAGGCGCAGCCGCGCGAGCCCGGCCTCGGCCGCGACGGCGTCGGCCCGTCCCATCAGCCGGCTGCCGAAGCCCCGGCCCTGGAAGGCCGGGTGCACCGCGACGTTGACGACCAAGAGGTGATCGGCCTCGGCCCGCGTCTCGATCAGGCCGGCGAGATCCGGACCGGCCCGCAGCAGGTCGAAGCGGTGGTCCCGCAAAGCCTGGGCGTAGTCCGCCTGCATGGGAATCGGCAGGCGCCCGATCACCGGGATCCATTTGGTGTAGGCCGCCTCCACCAGCGCCCGGATCGCCTCCGCGTCCGCGGCCGCGCCGCGCCGGACCACGACTGACTCGTCCATCTGACCTCTCACGGTTGACCGCGGCGCGTCCGTCCCCTAAAGACCCGCCGTCGATGGGGCTCCGCACGGGGCCCCGTCGCGTTTTCACGCGCACCCGTGGGCGGGATCCTCCCGCCCTGTCGTCCCGGACCGCGAAGGGCCGGGAAAAGGAGGGCGCGTTCCTCATTCTCGTCACGAGAGGACGCGGAAGATATGTCGAAGCGGATTCAGGCCAAGCACAAGCTCGACCGCCGCATGGGCCAGAACATCTGGGGCCGCCCGAAGAGCCCCGTCAACCGCCGCGAATACGGCCCCGGCCAGCACGGCCAGCGCCGTAAGGGCAAGATGAGCGACTTCGGCACGCAGCTGCGCGCCAAGCAGAAGCTCAAGGGCTATTACGGCAACATCACCGAGAAGCAGTTCCGCCGCTACTACGCCGAGGCGATCCGCCTGCGCGGCGATTCCGGCGAGAACCTCGTCGGCCTGCTCGAGCGCCGCCTCGACGCCGTGGTCTACCGGGCGAAGTTCGTCGCGACCCCGTTCGCCGCGCGCCAGTTCGTCAACCACGGGCACGTCAAGGTGAACGGCGTCCGCGTCAACATCCCGAGCTATCAGGTGAAGGCCGGCGACCTCATCGAGGTCAAGGAGTCCTCCCGCCAGCTCGAGATCGTCATCGTGGCGACCCAGCTCTCCGAGCGTGACGTGCCGGACTACATCGAAGCCGACCACGCCAAGATGACCGCCCGCGTCACCCGCATCCCCAGCCTGTCCGAGGTGCCCTACCCGGTGCAGATGGAGCCGAACCTCGTCATCGAGTTCTACTCCCGCTGATCCCGTCGCCCCGGCGACCGAGGAGGGGCTGCCCGTTCGGGCGGCCCCTTCGCGTTTCCGGACCCTCGTCCCGGACGAGGGCCTCCGGCGTCCGGGACGACCGCCCGGGCCTCAGCAGCCCTGGCAGATCGAGCCCATCGTGTGGCGCATCTTGCTGTCCCAGGCCTTCGAGCGGGCCTCGGCGGCCTTCTGAGCCTTGATCATCTCGGCCTGGTTCACGGGCTGCGGCAATCCGGTGGCTGCGGTGCCGCCCGGGGGTTTGGTCTGGCCGGTGGCCGTGGTCCGGCGGCCGCTGACCTGGGAACCCGCCGTGGCCGGGGACGCGGCAGAGCCCGGATTGGTGCCCGGATTCATGCCCGGAGCCGGGCCCTGGGCCAGCGCCGGCGCCGCCCCGAGGAAGAGGCCGAGAAGCAGCGCGGGACGAAGAATTGCCATGGACCTGATCTCCCCGGCGGAGGATCCCGTGCAGGCCCCGCCTCATCTGAGGCCGATCCTACCCGATCGCTCCGTTAAAATCATGCCGTCGGCAGGCCTGCGATGAGCGTTGGATCGCCGCCGCTGAATCGCCGGGACGCCGTCGCCGCGGCGCTGGCCCGGCTTGCCCCGCGCCTCCCGGATTTCGAGGCGGAGGCCGCCCTCGACCGGGCGCTGGCCAGCCCGGGCCTGCGCCGGGCCGCCCCGGAGACCGCGGCACGCCTCGCCCTCATCACGTACGCGCGCCACGTCTTCACCGATTACGACGACCTCCTGGCCGACGGATACGACCGGGACAGCGCCCGGCACTTCGTCCTCGACGATCTCAACGCCGCGCTGGCCGCCTGGGGGGCCGCGCCGATCCCCGAGGACGAGGCCGGCGAGCCTGAGGCCGATCCGCGCTGAGGCGGTCGCGCGGGACCCCGCCATGCTGTAGGAGACCTGCCCGAGGCCGCCCGACGCGACCTGTTCCGGTGCGGCTTATGGAGCGAGGCAGCAGACCATGAAGATCAGCGCGCGCAACGTTCTCAAGGGCACGGTCCTCTCCGTGGACAAGGGGGCGACCACCTCCCACGTGAAGATCGAGATCAGCCCCGGCCAAGTGGTCACCGCTTCGATCACCAACGAGGCCGTCGAATCCCTCAAGCTCGTCGCCGGCGGTCCCGCCTACGCGGTGATCAAGGCTTCCGACGTCATGGTCGCCGTCGACTGAGGGCGTCCTCGCGCCGTCCCCTCATCCCGAGGCCTGCCCTGCGCTCCGGCACCGCAGGAGGCGGATGGGACGGACGGCTGAGACCATGCTCCGCTTTCGCGCCGTGACCGCCGGCGGATAGGATGCGGTCCGGATCGGAGGAGTTCAACCCGTGCAGAAGACCGTGCTCGGCATCGAGACCACCTGCGATGAGACCGCCGCCGCCGTGGTGTCGGTCGACGAGGATGGTGTCGGCCAGATCCGCGCCAACGAGGTACTGAGCCAGATCGCCGAGCACGCGGCCTATGGCGGCGTCGTGCCGGAGATCGCCGCCCGCGCCCACGTGGAGGTGCTCGACCGGCTGATCGCCCGTGCCCTCGACCGGGCCGGGACCGGCTTCCGGGACCTCGACGGCATCGCGGTGGCCGCCGGCCCCGGGCTGATCGGCGGCGTGCTGGTCGGCCTCGTCACCGCCAAGACCCTGGCGCTCGTGACCCGCAAGCCCCTGCTCGCCGTCAACCATCTGGAAGCCCACGCGCTCACGGCGCGGCTCACCGACGGCGTCGCCTTCCCGTACCTGCTGCTCCTGGTCTCGGGCGGCCACACCCAGCTCGTCGCCGTGCGCGGCGTCGGCGACTACGTGCGGCTCGGCTCGACCGTCGACGACGCCATCGGCGAGGCATTCGACAAGGTCGCCAAGCTCCTCGGCCTCGGCTATCCCGGTGGTCCCGCGGTCGAGCGCATGGCCGAGGCCGGCGATCCCGAGCGCTTCGCCCTGCCCCGGCCGATGCTCGGCCGCCGCGAGGCCGACTTCTCCCTCTCGGGCCTCAAGACCGCCGTGCGGATCGAGGCCGAGCGGATCGCCCCGCTGGCCGAGCGCGACGTCGCCGATCTCTGCGCGAGCTTCCAGGCCGCCGTGGTCGACGTGGTGGTGGACCGCGCCCGGGTCGCCCTGCGCGCCTTCTCGGACGTGGCCGGACGGCCCACCGCCCTGGTGGCGGCGGGGGGCGTGGCGGCCAACGGCGCCATCCGGCGGGCGCTGGCCGCCTTGGCCGGCGAGGCGGGCCTGAGCTTCGTGGCGCCGCCCCTGCCGCTCTGCGGCGACAACGGCGCGATGATCGCCTGGGCCGGGCTGGAGCGCCTGCGCCTCGGGCTGGTGGACGACCTCACGGCCCCGGCGCGGCCCCGCTGGCCGCTGGCGGCCCGGGCGGCGGTGCCGGCCGGATGAACCCGGCGGACCGGCGCACGCATTGGCGGGATTTGGTGGAGCGCCGCCTGCCCGAAGCCGTCCGTCCGGACTGGCCGGTGCGGCTCGACCATTGCTTCGCCCGTATCCTCCTGGACAATGCCTGCGGCGGCCCCTGGCGCGACCATACCCGCCCGCCCGCCTATGCCACCATGCCGCTCGGTCAGCTCGAGATCGCGATCGCGCTGGGCGAGGCGGTGCTCGCCGGCCGTGCGGACCTCGCGCTCCTGAACCGCCGCTCCCTGGCCTGGCGCGGCAAGATCGCCGCCGCCCCGGTGCCGGAGGCCCTCCGGGACGGCGACCTGACCCTCCGCCGCTGGCGGCCGGAGGATACGGCGCCCTTCGCGGCGCTCAACGCCGATCCGGCGGTGATGGCTCATTTCCCGCGGCCCCGGACCGAGGCGGAGAGCGCCGCCGAGGCCGGCCTCTGCGACCGCCGCTTCGTGGCGGACGGGTTCGGCCCCTGGGCCCTGGAGCATGCGGGCCGGTTCATCGGCTTCGCCGGCCCGATGCGGATCCTGCGACCCCTGCCCTTCCCGGGGGGCGACCGGCCCGGAACGACGGTCGAACTGGCCTGGCGCCTCGCACGCGAGGCCTGGGGCCACGGCTTCGCCACCCGGGCTGCGCGGCTCGCCCTCGCCGATCTCGCCGGGCGCTGCAGGATCCGGAGCGTCGTGGCCTTCACGGCGGTCGGCAACGACCGCTCCCGGGCCGTGATGGAGCGCCTCGGCCTGAGGCCGGCCGGGACATTCCCGCATCCGGCGGTGCCGGAGGGGCCGCTGCGCGCGCACGTGCTCTACCGGCTGGACTGCGCGGACAGGGAGGAAGCGGCATGAGCGCGGAGACCCCGATCAACGTCGTCGGCGGCGGGGCCTGGGGCACGGCGCTGGCCAACGCCGCCGCCGGGGCCGGCCATCCCGTCACCCTCTGGCTGCGCGATGCGCAGGCCGCGGCCGCCCTCCAGGCCCAGCGGGAGAATCCGCGCTACCTGCCGGGCGTGCCGCTGCATCCCGCGATCCGCGCGACGGCCGATGCCGACGCCCTCGCGGGCGCCCGGGCGACGCTCGTGGTCGTGCCCGCCCAGACCATGCGCGGCGTGCTGGAAACCCTGCGCGGTCCCCTGGCCAGCGCCGGGCCGGTGATCCTCTGCGCCAAGGGAATCGAGCGCGGCAGCGACAGTTTCATGAGCGCGGTGGCCGAGCAGGTCCTGCCCCCCGGTGTGCCCGTGGCGGTCCTGTCCGGCCCGAGCTTCGCAGCCGACGTCGCCCGCGGCCTGCCCACCGCCGTGACCCTGGCGGCGGCCGATGCCGGCCTCGCCGCCGGCTTGAGCGCCCTGCTGTCCGGGCCGAGCTTCCGCCTCTACCACACCGACGACGTGCGGGGCGTGGAGATCGGCGGCGCCGGCAAGAACGTGCTGGCCATCGCCTGCGGGATCGTGGTGGGGCGCGGCCTCGGGGAGAGCGCCCGGGCGGCGCTGATCGCCCGGGCCTTCGCCGAACTGATGCGCTTCGCCCGCGCCTTCGGCGGGCGGCCCGAGACGCTGATGGGGCTCTCGGGGCTCGGTGACCTCGTGCTCACCGCCTCATCGCCGCAATCGCGCAACTTCGCCTTCGGCCAGCGGCTCGGCGCCGGCGCCAGCCCGGCCGAGGCCGCGGGCGGCAAGCTCGCCGAGGGGGCCTTCACCGCCGCGGCCCTCGCGGGCCTCGCCGCCGCGAAGGGTCTCGAGATGCCGGTGGCGGAAGCCGTCGCCGCCATCGTGGCCGGCTCGGCCAGCGTCGACGACGTGATCGCCGGCCTGCTGGCCCGGCCGCTGCGCGGGGAGACCGACTGAGGGCGCCCTCCCCGGGGCGCAGGCCGCCGACGCACCCGGTGCCCGGACCCGGGACCGCGCATCCGGGTCTCTGGCGGGCGCTGGGGGCAGGCCCTGCGTGATCCGTCACGGCTCCGCCTCGATCCGCCGCCCAGGGGCTCGGCCCTCTGGTCGCGTGGCTGTCGACGACGGGGCCGGGGGCGCTGCGCGGAGCGCCTCCCCGGATCGCGGATCGGACCCGCGACAGCGTCGGCAGCCCGACCGCGGGGCCGCCATCGACCACCTCCGCCGGGATGAGCCGGCGCCGGGGCCGCCCCTCTTCGAGGTGAGGCGACCGGCCCGATGCGCCTCAGGCCACGGCGGCCGCCCGGTCCGGCGCCGCGCCGTGGGTGTGGGTGGAAAAGCGCGCGATCGGCTCGGGTCGGCCCAGCAGATAACCCTGGGCGAGGGTGCAGTTCTCCTGCGCCAGGAAGGACAGCTCCTCGGCGGTCTCCACGCCCTCCGCCACCACGGCGAGCCCCAGACCCCGACCCAGCCCCAGCACGGAGCGCACGATCGCGGCCCCCTGCGGGTTGCTGTGGACCGCCTTGATGAACGAGCCGTCGATCTTGATCCGGTCGAACGGGAAGGCGCGCAGGTTCGACAGCGAGGAATAGCCGGTGCCGAAATCGTCCATGGCGATCTGCACGCCGAGCGCCTTGAGCTGGCGCAGGGTGAGGAGCGCCCGGGCCGGATCCCGGATCAGCGCGGTCTCGGTGATCTCGATCTCGAGGCGCTCCGCCTTCAGACCGGCTTCGAACAGGGTCCCGTGGACGAACTGGACGAAGTGCGGGTTGTGGAGCTGCACCGCCGAGACGTTGACGGCGATCGCCAGAGGGTTCGGCCAGCCGGCCGCCGCCCGGCAGGCCTCCCGCAGCACCCAGGCCCCGATCTCCAGGATTGCCCCGGTCTCCTCGGCGATCGGCACGAACACGGCCGGGGGGATGCTGCCCCGGGTGGGGTGGCGCCAGCGCAGCAGCGCCTCGAAGCCCGTTACCGCGCCGGTGCCGATCTCGCTCTGCGGCTGATAGACGAGCTCCAGCTCCCCCCGGGTCACCGCGTGGCGCAGGTCGTGCTCCAGCTGCCGCCGGTCGCGGATCTGCGCACCCATGCTGGCGTCGTAGCGCCGAAAGGTGCCGCGCCCCTCGTTCTTGGCCCGGTACAGGGCGGCGTCGGCGTGGCTCAGGAGCGCACGCTGGTCCGCGGCGTCGTCGGGATAGACCGCGATGCCGATGCTGGTGGCGATCACCGGGCCGGAGGCGGCCGGCACCGCGGCCAGGGTGGACAGGATCCGCTCGGCCAGCCGCTCGGCGGACCCCTCCGCTTGCGGCGTCAGGATGGCGAACTCGTCGCCGCCCAGCCGGGCCATCAGCTGTTTCGCGTCGAGGAGGCCGCCGGCCCGGAGGGCGAGATCGCGCAGCATCGCGTCGCCGGCCGCGTGTCCGAACAGGTCGTTGACCTCCTTGAAGCGGTCGAGGTCCAGGCACAACACGGCGAGGCGGCCGCCCTGGGCGTCCGCGGCGCGGATCTCCCGCTCCAGCCGCGCGTGGAAGCTCGTGCGGTTGGCCAGCCCCGTGAGCGCGTCGTGGTGGGCGAGGTAATGGATCTCGCTCTCGGCCCGGCGCCGGGCGCGCAGGTCGCGCACCGCCACGGCGTGGTGCGGCAGGCGCCCGTACTCGGCGACGGGACGCATGATCACCTCCACGGGGATCGTGCCGCCGCTCGCCGGGACGAGGTCGGCCTCGAGGGGCTGGTCGACCGTTCCGGCCCCGGCGGCGACGCCCGGCAGGTACAGGGCCAGGTTCGTGCCCACGAGGTTGGAGGCCCCGGTGCCGGCGAGCCGGGCGAAGGCCTCGTTGGCGCTGACAATCTCGCCGCCGCGGCAGACGACGAGACCCTCTACCGCCGCGTTGGCGAGGCTGCGCAGCCGCTCGCGCTCGAACTCGGCACGCTTGCGGTCCCGCAGGTCGAGCACCAGGGCAGCCCCGGCGAGCAGCAGGATCAGGAAGCTCGCCGCCGCCACCGCGGCGGCGAGCCAGGCGGTGCGGATGGCGCTCGCGTGGATCTCCACGGTGGGGTCCGGCAGGATGGTCACGGCGGCCATGCCGGTGAAATGATGGCCGCAGATCGCCAGGATCAGCAGCGCGCCGCCGCCGAACCGGCCCCGGACCGTGGTGGCCGACAGCCCGACCACCAGGGCGGCGGCGCCGAACGCCGCTGCGAGCCCGACCGAGATCACGACCGGGACGGGATTCCACACAAGGTGTCCCGGCACCTGAAAGGCGGCCATGCCGGTATAGTGCATCACCGCGATGCCGCACCCCACCACGGCGCCGCCGAGCGCCGCCTGGATCCTCCGGCCGGTCGTGGCCAGGGCGAAGCCGAGCCCGGTGATCGCCACGGCATCGACGTAGGAGAGGAGGGTCAGCCCGACGCCGTACCCCGACGGCAGCCCGGGCTCGAAGGCGAGCATCGCCAGGAAATGCGTCGCCCAGATCCCCGACCCGCCGGCGGCGGCGGCCACGGTGAGCCAGATGTAGCGGTTGCGGCCGCCGGCCCGGCCGGCATGGATGAGGAGTTCCAGCGCCGTCGCACTCGCCAGCGTGCAGACGAGTGCCGCCAGGACCACCAGCCAGAAGTTGTGCTCTCCGGCGAAGCAGCCGACCAGTGACAGCATGTATGCAACCGGAGATTATTAAGAGATGCTCTTATGCCACGTTTGGCATCCAGAATTTAATATTCAGCCAACAGCATCCCTCGATAAGCGAGATTTTACTGATCTTTAACGACGTCTCATGCGCCGGCCCTCGGTGCGCCGAGCGCGCCGAGCGCGACGGACGCGGCGCTGGCCTGTTCCCGGAGGCCGAAGCTGGGCTATGGCGGGGCATGCCGCCCGGCCGGGCGGTCCGCGGGACCTTCAGCGATGGCGTACTGGCTGTTCAAATCCGAGCCCGCGACCTGGTCGTGGGACCAGCAGGTCGCGGCCGGTGAGGCCGGCACGTACTGGAACGGCGTGCGCAACCACCTCGCCAAGAAGCAGCTGATGGCCATGCAGGTCGGCGAGCAGGGCTTCTTCTACCACTCGAACGAGGGCAAGGCGGTGGTCGGCATCGTGGCGGTAATCCGCCCCTACTATCCCGATCACACGGACGAGACCGGCCGCTTCGGCATGGTCGACGTCAAGGCCGTGCGGGCGCTGCCCCGCCCTGTGACGCTCGAGGCGATCAAGGCCGATCCGGCCCTGGCCGACATGGTGCTGGTCAACAATTCCCGCCTGTCGGTGCAGCCGGTGTCCGAAGCCGAATGGGCCCGGATCCGTGTGCTCGGCGGCCTCGACTGAGCGGGGCGGCCCGACCGGCGCGGGTCACGCCGCGCGGTTGAGGGGACTGCGCGCGGGGGCCACCACCTCCGGCTCGACCTCGACGGCCGGCAGCGTGTCCATGACCCGGGAGGCCGGCAGCGTCACCACCACCTCGGTGCCCTCGCGGGGCTTGGAGGACAGCTGGAACTGCCCGCCATGCAGTTCCACCAGGCCCTTCACGATCGGCAGGCCCAGCCCGGAGCCCTGCTCGGCGGTCTTGATCGCCAGGGAGCCGCGCCCGAACGAGGACAGGACCGTGCCGAGTTCGTCTTCCGGGATGCCCGGGCCGCTGTCCTTCACCGAGACGTATTGGCCGCCCGACGCGGTCCAGCCGACCTTCAGCCAGATCTCGCCGCCCGGCGGCGTGAACTTCACGGCGTTCGACAGGAGGTTCAGCACGATCTGGCGGAGCGCCCGCTCGTCCGCCCAGAGCCGCGGCAGCGAGCCGTCCACGAGATCGTGGAACGTCTGGTTCTTGGCCTTGGCCCGCAGGCCCATCATGTGGCGGCACTCCTCCACCACGTGGGCGAGCTGCACCGGCTCCTCGTTGAGTTCGTAGCGCCCCGCCTCGATCCGCGACAGGTCGAGGATCTCGTTGATCAGGTTCAGGAGATGCATCCCGCTGTCGTGGATGTCGTGCGAGTATTCCCGATAGGACGGCGCCGTGTGGGTGCCGAACACCTCGTTCTTCATCACTTCCGAGAAGCCCAGGATGGCGTTGAGCGGCGTCCGCAGCTCGTGGCTCATGGTGGCGAGGAAGCGCGACTTGGCGAGGTTGGCCTCTTCGGCCCGGCGGCGGGCCTCGTCGGAATTGGCCTTGGCCTGTTCCAGCTCGCCGAACACCGCGTCCTTCTCGGCCCGGGAGCGCAGGGCGCCCACCGTCGAGGTGTAGAGGCGGCGGGAGAGGCCCAGGAAGAAGACCTGCGCGCCGCCGGCCATCACCACCAGCATCAGCAGGTCCATCCCGCGGGAGAAGGCGGCGAGGGACACGGTGGCGAGCGCCAGCGGCACCAGGGCGGCGATGGCGGCCAGCGGCACCGTCGCGGCCAGCATGGTGGTGACGGCGGAGGCGATGACGAGGCCGAACAGCGCGAAGGTCCAGCCGCCGGTGGTGCCGAGCCCGATCATCGCGGACCACGACAGGCTCTGCAGCACCTCGCCGATCAGGAAGCGCCGGCGCCAGCGGGCGAGCGGGATCGTCGCCGGGTCGGCGCGGAGGAAGCGCCGGCTCAAGGTGGTGTTGAGCGTGATCATCAGGAACACGCCGAGCGCCCAGGCCGCCGCCACCGGCGGCGCGATCCAGAAGGTCGCCGCCGTGGCGAGCGCCGCCGCGAATCCCACCAGCGGGATGCCCGCGCCGGCCCGGTACTGGGCGTAGTGGCGCAGCAGCTCGTAGTCGAAGGCCCGCTCCAGGCCGGTCTGCGAGGTCAGCTTCTCGCGGGCCGAGCGGATTTCCCGGGCGACCCCGAGGCGGCGCGCCGCCTCCTCCGTCGAGGGGCCGCGACCGCGCTGGACCATCTCGACGGTGAGATCGGGCATGCGCGTCTTGAAACTCGGCTCGATTCCGCGGACGGGCGGCGGTGGCTGGGAAGCACGCCGTAAAGATGAGGCGGATGTGTTAAGAAGCGGCTGCCGGCATCCCTTCAATCTTAAGCATCGGGGGCTGTATCGAGGCTGTGCCGCCGCCGGATTGAAGTGCGGTGCCGCACATCGTGTCCGGGCATGGGCTCGCTATTTAAAGGTGCGTGCTCGCTTACCCGTGCGAGGCCGCACGCCGTGATCCGGGCTGCCCGGATGCCCGCGTCGAGAAAGGGTCGCCGACCATGCCGAATCTCACCGTCAACGGTGTCACGCACGCGGTCGACGCCGACCCCGACATGCCCCTGCTCTGGGTGCTGCGCGACCGGCTCGACGCCACCGGCACCAAGTATGGCTGCGGCATCGCGCAGTGCGGCGCCTGCACGGTCCATCTCGACGGGCAGCCGGTCCGGTCCTGCCAGACGCGGCTTGGCGATGTCGGCACCGCGCAGGTGACGACCATCGAGGGCGTGTCGGGCCGCGTGGCCGAGGCCGTCCAGGCGGCGTGGCGCAAGCTCGACGTGGTCCAGTGCGGCTACTGCCAGTCCGGCCAGATCATGTCGGCGATCGGCCTGCTCTCGGGCAACGCCAAGCCCAGCGACGCCGACATCGACGGCGCCATGGACGGCAACATCTGCCGCTGCGGCACCTACCAGCGCATCCGCGCGGCGATTCACGAAGCCGCGCGCAGCCTCGCCTGATCGGCCTGACGCCTCACCTTCCCCGCGGTCCCGACCGGAGCCTCGCCGCCATGCTGAACGCCCGTCGACCGAATCCCCTGCCCGCCCGTCCCAGCCGCCGCGGCCTGCTCGCCGGCGCCGGCGCCCTCGTGGTCGCGTTCCGGCTCGACCCGAAATCCGCCCGCGCGGCATCCGGCCCGAACCTCGCCGACGTCAAGGCGCAGCCCAACGCCTTCGTGCGGATCGGCGCCGACGACACCGTCACGGTGGTGATCAAGCACCTCGACATGGGCCAGGGGAACACGACCGGCCTCGCCACCATCCTGGCCGACGAGCTCGGCGCCGACTGGTCCAAGGTCCGCACCGAATTCGCCCCCGCGGATGCGACGCTCTACAACAACAGCCTGATGGGCCCGATCCAGGGCACCGGCGGCTCCACCGCGGTGGCCAATTCCTGGTTCCAGCTGCGCAAGGCGGGCGCGGCCGCCCGCGAGATGCTGATGGCCGAAGCCGCCTTCCGCTGGAAGGCGCCGGTTTCGGAGATCACGGTCGCCGACAACATCGTGCGCCACGCGCCCTCCGGCCGGCAGGCCCGGTTCGGGGAACTCGCCGCCTCGGCCGCCTCCCTGCCGGTCCCCTCCGAGCCGCGGCTCAAGGATCCGAGCGAGTGGCGGCTGATCGGCCAGACGATCCCGCGCCTCGATTCCGTGGCCAAGACCAACGGCACGGCGATCTACTCCCTCGACATCCGCCGCCCCAATCAGGTCACCGCGGTCGTGGCCCGGGCACCGCGTTTCGGCGCAACCGTGAAGAGCTTCGATGCCGCCGCCGCCCGCAAGGTCGCCGGCGTCCTCGACGTGGTGCAGGTGCCCACCGGCGTGGCGGTGATCGCCCGCGACACGTGGTCGGCCATGAAGGGCCGCGAGGCGCTTACCGTCGCCTGGGACGACAGCACCGCCGAGACCCGCTCGTCCGACGCGATCCTCGCGGAGTACCGTGAGCGGGCCAAGGGCCCCGGCCTCACGGCCTCCGAGCGCGGCGACCCGCAGGCGGCGCTGAGAGGGGCCGCCAAGGTCGTCGAGGCCGAGTTCACCTTCCCTTACCTCGCCCATGCGGCGATGGAGCCCTTGAACGCCACGATCGAGCGGGCGGCCGACGGCGGCTACGACGTCTACGCGGGCTTCCAGTTCCAGACCGTCGAGCAGGCGACGATGGCGGCGATCCTCGGGGTGACGTCCGACCGGGTCCGCCTCCACAGCAACTGGGCCGGCGGCTCCTTCGGCCGCCGGGCGACCCCCACCGCCGACTACCTCGCCGAAGCCGCGACGGTTCTGAAGGCGTCGGGCGAGAAGGCCCCCGTGCACCTCGTCTGGACCCGCGAGGACGACATGGCCGGCGGCTATTACCGCCCGACCGTGCTGCACAAGGTCCGGGCCGGCATCGACGCCAAGGGCGCGGTGGTGGGCTGGGACCACGTCATGGTCGGCAAGTCGATCATGATCGGCTCGCCCTTCGAGGCGATGATCGTCAAGAACGGGATCGACTCCACCACCGTGGAGGGCGCCTCCGACACGCCCTACGCGCTGCCGGCCTACCGGTTCGGCGTCCACAATGGCCGCGAGGGCGTGCCGGTCCTGTGGTGGCGCTCGGTCGGCCACACCCACACGGCCCACGTGATGGAGGTGATGATCGACGAGCTGGCCCATGCCGCGAACGTCGATCCGGTGGCCTACCGGCTCTCCCTCCTGACCCAGGCGCCGCGGCTGTCCGGCGTGCTGAAGCTCGCCGCCGAGAAGGCCGGCTGGAGCGCCAAGCCGCAGGATCCGGGCCGCGGCCTCGGGGTTGCGGTCCACGAATCCTTCGGCTCGTATGTCGCCATGGTCGCTGACGTCACCGCTCAGGAGAACGCGGTCCGGGTGAACCGGATCGTGGCGGCGGTGGATGTCGGCGTTCCGGTCAACCCGGACGTGATCCGCGCGCAGGTCGAGGGTGCGGTGGGCTTCGCCCTGTCGGCGGTGCTGCGCAACCGCATCACCCTCAAGGACGGGCAGGTGCAGGAGCACAATTTCGACGCCTACGCGCCGACCCGGATGAGCGAGATGCCGACGGTCGAGGTTCACATCGTGCCGAGCCAGGTGGCGCCCACCGGGATCGGCGAGCCGGGCGTGCCTGTGCTCGGGCCGTCGATCGCCAACGCGGTCTTCGCCGCCACCGGCCGGCGCCTGCGCTCCCTGCCTCTCGACCTCTCGGGCGTGAAGGGCGCGTGAGGAATCGCACGTTCCACCGGCCCGGTTCGGCGTAGGGAGGAGAGGCCTTCCCCCCAAGGCAAGAGACCCGACTGAAGACGGCGCGGCGCGACACCGCGCCGTTTCTTTTTTCTGCGCCGATGCGCCATCTCCGGGGCATGCCCGCCTTCGACGACACCGCCGCGCGCCTGCGCGCCTGCCGCCTCTGCCGGGACAGCCCGCTCTACGGTCCGCCCCTCCCCCAGGAGCCCCGGCCGATCGTGCAGGGCTCGGCCACGGCCCGCCTGTGCATCGCCAGCCAGGCGCCCGGCACGCGCGCCCACCGCACGGGCCAGCCGTTCACCGACCCGTCGGGCGTGCGGCTGCGGTCCTGGCTCGGCCTCGACGAAGCGCAGTTCTACGACGCGGCCCGGGTCGCCATCGTGCCGATGGGATCGTGCTTCCCCGGCCTCGACGCCAAGGGCGGCGACCGGCCGCCGCGCCGGGAATGCGCCGAGCGCTGGCGGGCGGAGCTGTTCTCCGGCCTGCCCGACCTCGAACTGATCCTGGTGATCGGCCAGTACGCGCAAGGCTGGCATCTCGGACGGATGGAGGGCGGGCTCACCGGCACGGTGCGCCGCTGGCGGGAGATCCTCGCCGAGCCCCGGCGCCCCCGGGTGCTCCCCCTGCCCCACCCGTCCTGGCGCAACAACGGCTGGCTGAAGCGCGAGCCCTGGTTCGAGGCGGAGCTGCTGCCGGTGCTGCGGGCCGAGGTGGCGCGGGTGTTGGCGGGGTGAGTGGCCGTGCCGGCATTGACCTCGCGGGCGTTCCGCGGAATCGCTGCCGCGACCCCGAAGGACGCGCCGATGACCGAGATTGCCGACCCCCGCGACCGCCTGATCGTGGCCCTCGACCTGCCGAGCGTGCAGGCGGCCGAGGCGCTGATCGACCGGATCGGCGACGCCGCGACCTTCTACAAGATCGGCTACCAGCTGGGTTACGCGGGCGGCCTCGCCCTGGCCGAGCGGCTGGCGGCCCGCGGCCTCAAGGTCTTCCTCGACCTGAAGCTCCACGACATCGGCAACACCGTCGAGGAGGGCGTGCGCTCGGCCTCGGGCTCCGGCGCCACCTTCCTCACCGTCCACGCCTACCCGCAGACCATGCGGGCGGCGGTCCGCGGCCGGGGCGCGGGGCTCAAGATCCTCGCCGTGACGGTGCTCACCTCCTACGACGATGCCGACGCCGCGGAGGCCGGCTACGGCCTGCCGGTGGCGGAGCTCGTCGCCAAGCGCGCCGCCCAGGCCGCCGAGATCGGCATCGACGGCCTCGTCTGCTCGGCTGCCGAGGCGGGCTCGGTCCGGCGCATCGTCGGCCCGGACCGGCTGATCGTCACTCCGGGCATCCGCCCGGCGGGCACCGAGGCCGGCGACCAGAAGCGGGTGATGACCCCCGGCGATGCCCGAAAGGTCGGGATCGACCATGTGGTGGTCGGGCGCCCGATCACCGGCGCCGCCGACCCCCGCGCGGTGGCGCAGGCGATCGTGGCGGAACTCGCCTGAACCGGACCGGGATTGCCTTCGCGCCGATCGGATCCACTTCGCTCCGCAAGGCAGGAGACGCAGCATGACGAAGGGCTACTGGATCGCGCGGGTCGATGTCCGCGACGCGGAGGCCTACAAGGCGTACGTGGCGGCCAACGGTGCCGCCTTCGCCAAGTTCGGCGGTCGCTTCCTCGTGCGCGGCGGCGCCCACGAGGCGGTGATGGGGCCGGCCCGATCCCGCAACGTGGTGATCGAGTTCCCGAGCTATGCCGATGCCCTCGCCTGCTGGAACTCCGACCTCTACCAGGCGGCCAAGGCCAAGCAGCGCGGCGGCGTCGAGGCCGAGATCCTGGTGATCGAGGGCTATGACGGCCCGCAGCCGGGCGCCTCCGAGCCGGCGCCGGAGGCCGGTCCGGCTTCCGAGTAGATCGCAGCGAAGGGGCCACGCGGAGTCTCGCGCGGCCGAGCCGGGCACCGGACGGGGCTCTGGATTTCGGGGCCTGCGCGCAGTCGGGGAATGACGGAGGTGTCGTCCCCGGCCGCCATCGCATCCGGCGGCGCGGTGTCCGCGCTGGCGATCGCCACTGTCCCGGCGCGCCGCTTCGCCCCTGTGGGGCGGGGGGCGGAATGCCGACGTTGGACCGACCGTCAGAGCGGGACCATGGAGGCGGGTCCTCCGGGGCGGCCGCGATGCCGCCGGCGACGATCCCGGATCTCGTCCGGTCGCGCTACGACAGCGGCCTCCGCGGCGCGAGGCTCCGCAGCAGGAAGGCCGTCATCGCGGCCACGGGCGGCACCGGCTGAAGACTGGAGCTGCCCACCAGCAGCGGATGGGTGTAGCGGGCGATGGCGGCGTGGATGCAGGCGGCCGCCTCGACGGGATCGGCGGCCTCGAATTCGCCCCGGGCCACCCCCTCGCGGATGATCCGCTCGAACCCGGCGGTGATCCGGGCCACGTGATGACGGCAGACGTCCCAGCTCTCCACCATCGCCGCCTCGATCATCTCGTGCAGGCGGGGAAACGTCTCGCAGCGGCGGGTGCAGTCGCGATGCAGGGTCTCGATCGCCGCCACGAGGCGCGCGGTGGCGTCGAGGCCCGGCCGGTCGGCGATCTCCGAGATCACCGCCTCGCTCTCGCCGATCAGCCGCTCCAGCACCGCCTCGTTGATCGCCTTCTTCGACTCGAAGAACCGGTAGACGTTGGCCGGACTCATCTTGAGCGTCCGGGCGATGTCGGCCACGGTCGTCTTCTGATAGCCGATCTCGCGGAAATACGTGCCCGCCGTCGCCAGGATGCGGCTCCGCGTGTCGGGCGCGCACTCCTCTGCGATCGCGTGGGGCGTTTCGTCCAGGGACATGCGTCCTCACTAGGCCATGCGGCCGTGGGGCGTCAAAGACGCGAACCCGGATCGGGTTCCCCTGCGGCCGGTGCGCGCGCCCGGAACCCGCCCCGGCGACACCCATTGCCCCCGCATCCGGCCGCCATGGCGGTGCCAGCGAGAGAGTCCCGATGAGCTTCACCGACACCCGTGCCCTGGTCACCGGGGCCGATTCCGGCATCGGGCAGGCGACGGCGGAACTGCTCGCCCGGGCAGGCGCCGACGTCGCGATCACCTATCACAGCGACGCGGACGGCATCCGCGAGACCGCCGCGCGGGTCGAGGCCGCGGGCCGCCGGGCCCTGGTGCTACAGCTCGATGTCGGCGATCCGGCGGCCGTCACGGCGGCCTTCGACCGTATCGGCAGCGAGCTCGGCACCCTCGACATCCTCGTGGCCAATGCCGGACAGGCCATGAGCGGGATACCGGTCGCCGAGATGGACGACGCGGTCCTGGAGCGGATCCTGCGGGTGAACCTCATGGGACCGCTGTTCTGTGCGCGCCCCTTCATCAAGATGCGCCGAGCGCAGGGCGGGAACGGCAAGATCGTGTTCGTCTCCTCCGTGGCCCAGCACCTGCCCACCCCTGAGAGCGCGCCCTACGGGATGTCGAAGGCGGGGCTCGGCTCCCTCTGCCGCTCCCTGTCGCGGGAACTCGCCGAGGACCGGATCAACGTCAACAATGTCGCCCCGGGCCTGATCGAGACGCCGATGACCGCGGACCGGTTCGAGCGGTCGGAGGTTCTGGACCAGTCCCTGGAGCGGATCCCGTGGCATCGGGCCGGCCAGCCGGAGGAGATCGCTCAGGCGATCCTGTATCTGGCCTCGGATGCCGCGGCCTATGTCACCGGCCACACTCTGGTGGTCGATGGCGGCTTGACGATGCAGTGGGGTGGCGCCTGAACGACGAAGCGCGGCGCTGGGCTCAAGGTCCGGCGCCGCGTCGAGACATTTTTGACCGGCGCCGGGGCTGCCGGTGGTGCCACCAAGCCCTCGGGCAGGCCCTCAGGACCCGAATTGCGAGCCCAGCCGCTCGAGGTACTCGGCCAAGTCGACGCCCCCGACACGCTTGCCGTAGTCGAAGCGCATGCCCTGGCGGATGTCGACGCTGGCATCCCGGGTGGTCAGGGTGAAGGGACGGACGCAGACCCAGGCCCCGTCGCGGCGGTGCTCGAAGTAGCCGAGGATCTCGTGCTTGGCCATAACCTTTCCTCCGGGACCGTGTTCAGGATCATAACGGTCGCGCAGGCCGCTGGTTCGCGCGGCGCGACTGTTTTTCGCGTGCGGCGGCGCACGGATCGAGTGTTCGAGAGTCGGGATGGTCGCGGACGGCTCGCGCAGATCTCGCCTGAGCTTGGCTATTACGGTGCGAATGTTCAGCCCTGTCCGGAGGGCGGCGGGCCGGGTCAGTGCCAGCGATCGAGGATCTCGGCGGTCGTCATGGTCTCGACCTGGTGGCCGTAACGCATCCGGTACATCAGCAGGAGGGCGTCGTGCGCCGCGTCGCAGGAGCTGCACAGGGCGTCGGTGGCCAGCACGATCCGGTAGCCGAGATCGACGCCGCCGAGCACGGCGGCCAGCACGCAGACATCCGTCTCGGCGCCGGTGACGATCAGCGTATCGACAGAGCGCGCCCGCAAGCGCGCGTCGAGGCCGGTCTCGAGCCAGGGCGAATAGACGGTCTTGTCGACGACCTCCGCGGGCGGGACCATCCGGGCGAGATCCGGGACGAGGTCGATCATGCCGGCGTCGAGGCGCTCCCGGGTCATGGCGGCCCAACGCTGCGAGTAGGTCGCCCAGGTGCCGCGGCCCTCGCCCGGCCGGGCGGCCGGGATGAAGCGGGTGAAGATGGTCCGCTCCGGATGCGCCGCCGCGAGGCGGCACACCTGCGGCAGGACGCGGTTCATCCACGGGGTCTGCCAGTCGGTGGGCTCGGCGAACATGCGCTGCATGTCGATGCAGAGATGGACGCAACCCGTCCCCAGGGCCCCTCCGGAGGCTTTCCCCTCCGGCCGGGGAGCATTCGTCGATCGTCCGCTTCCAGTGTCCATGTGCGCGCAATCAGGCCGGGTCGGCGTTGGTGTGAGGGTCGTCGGACGCGGCCGTCCCCGCCCCGCTTCGGGCGGGGACGGCGCGACGTCAGCGATCGGCCTTGGCGCCGGACACCGTCAGGGAGAGGTAGCGCTCCGTGATCGGACGGATCAGCTTGCGCACCGCATCCGCCATGGCCTGCTCCTCCTTGAGCGACTGCTCGAAGGCGCTCCGGTGGCCCTGCTGTCCGGCGGCGTCGCTGATCGTGAGCAGCGACTCGTAGGCGGCGATCTCGAAATTCTCGAAGGCGTGGTTGGCGTAGGTGTTCTTCAGGATCTCGTCCTGGGCCGGGGTGTGACCGAGCGCCATCATGTTCCCGACAAAGCCCAGGAAGCCCTCCTTGAGGGCCGAGGGGCTGTCGCCCAGGCTCTGGAGCGCCTCCTCCAGGCGCTGGCGCTGCCCGTGCGTCTCCTCGATGTGGCGGCGCAGGGCCTGTTCCATCTCGGGGTAGCGCTCCAGGCGCTCGACCTGCCGCTCCATGATCTGCAGCGCCTGCATCTCCACCGCATGGGTATTCTTCAGGGCCGTGACGTAGATCTCGCGGACGTCCATGGTCATGGCGTTTGCCTCGTAGCAGTTGCGAGCCTGATGGCTCGTTCAACCAGCAAACACAGGCGCCGCGCGGCCAAGTTCCGGTCGGAAGGTCGCAGGAGGAGGCGCCGATCGAGCCTGTCCTGCGCCGTGCCGGGATCCGGACCGGCGCGGTTCCGGATCGACCGCCTCCGGCGCGCCCCTCCGGGGCCGGGCGCGCCCTCGACGCCCCGGACTGACGGCGCGGGTCAACCGGCCGGCGGCGTCGATGGGGAGACGCGGCTCCGGCGCCACGGTCGTCGCCCTGGCCGCCGCCTCGACGGGAACGGGGGGCCAATCAATGCAGGGCGTCGCCGCGCTCGGTGCGCTGGCGGTCCGCGAGGCGCCGGCCGATCTCGATCAGCAGCGTCTCGGTCAGCGCCACCAGGGCGGTGTCGCGGAGCTGCGAGACCGTGTCGTGCAGCGAGAGGCACAGGTCGGCGGTCCGGCTGAGGGCGTCGTCGATCGTGGCCCCGTCGCGCTTCGCGAAGGCTGTGCCGGCGGACTTGCTGTCCGAGATCTCGACGATCACCCCCCGGCCGGTGGACGGACGGCCGTCCTGATCGAGGTAGAAATGCCCGCGGGTGAACAGCCACCGCAGCCGGCCTTCCGGGGAGCAGACGCGGTACTCGGCCGTGTAGGAGCCGCCCGTGCGAACGCAATCCAGGATGACCTGCGAGATATGCGGCTGGTCGTCCGGATGGACGGCCTCCAGGAGCTCGGCGAGGCTGACGCCGGCCCGCGACCGGGCCGGGCTGATGTTGAACAGCAGGGCGCTCACCGGATCGGCCCGCGCCTCGTCCCGGAGAATGTCCCACATCCAGAAGCCGACGCCGCCGGAGGCTTCGAGAGCCGCGACCAGAGCCGCCTTGGACACATCCTCGTCCGTTTGGGCCATCCGTGGCATCCCCGAGCGCATCGCCAAAACGGCCGCTGCCGCGCGCGCCCTCCGATCGTACACACTCCGTATCCCGTTGGGATCTGCAAGCGACACAATTAAGTGCGCATGTTGAGGGCGCAATATTGACCTGCGGCGTTCCCTCCCCGCCGCCGCATCGGCGTCTCGTCCGGGAGCGTGGACTCGGGTCGGTCGCCCCTCAAGCCCTGCCCTTCCAGGGGACCAGCACGCGCTCCAGGCACCGCATCCCGAACTCGAACAGTCCCGCGAACAGGCCGATCACCAGGATGCCCATCAGCACCACGTCGGTGCGCAGGAAGTTGGACGCGTTGAGGACGAGCTGGCCGAGGCCGGCCTGGGCCGCCACCATCTCGGCGGCCACCAGGGTGGTCCAGCCGACGCCCATGCCGATCCGCAGGCCGATCAGGATCTCCGGCAGGGCTGCCGGGAAGACCACGTGGCGCAGGACCTGCCAGGGGCTCGCCCCCAGGGCGCGCGCCGCGTTGATCTGGTCGACCGAGGCGGAGCGCACCCCCGCGCGCGCGGCGAGCGCCACCGGGGCGAGGCAGGCGAGGAAGATCAGCAGCACCTTCGACAGCTCGCCGATCCCGAACCAGATGATCATCAGCGGCAGGTAGGCGAGCGGCGGCAGCGGCCGGTAGAACTCGATCGGCGGGTCGAGGATGCCCCGGGCGATCCGGCTCGTGCCCATGGCGAGCCCGACGGGGATCCCGACCAGGGTGGCGAGCCCGAAGGCGCCGAGGACGCGCAGGAGGCTGTCGCGGATGTGGATCCCGAGCGGGGCGCCGTCGATCGCCCCGCGCCAGGCCTGCCCGAAGGCCGACAGGACCGCCTCCGGCGGCGGCAGGAACAGCGGCTTCACCCAGCCGGCGCCCGTGGCGACCACCCAGAGGCCGAGGGCCGCGAGCACGGTTGCGACGCTGACCGCCGGCACCGGGATCCCGCCGCGGCGACGGGGTCCGGGGGGCGCCGGCGGATCCGCCGCGGAGCCCGAGGCCGCGTCCTGCGCCGTGCGGGGCGGCCCGCTCATCGGACGGCCTCGGGCCGGGCGCCGGCACCGTGGCGGATGCGCTCGAGGACGCGCTCCCGCACGGCGATGAAGGCGGGATCCGACTTCACGGCCCGCGTATCGCGGCCGCCGACCGCCGCCCGGGAGAAGGGCAGGTCCAGCGTCTCGACGATGCGGCCGGGCCTCGGGCTCATGATCACCAGCCGGGTCGCGAGGAACACCGCCTCCTCGACGTCGTGGGTGATGAAGAAGGCCATCTTGCCGGTCCGGTGCCAGATCCGGAGGATCAGCTCCTGGATCTGCTCGCGGGTGAGAGCGTCCAGCGCGCCCAGCGGCTCGTCCATCAGCAGGACACGCGGGTCTCCGGCCAGTGCCCGGGCGAGGCCGACCCGCTGCTGCATGCCGCCCGAGAGCTCGTAGACCTTCCGGTCGGCGCAGTCGGGCAGGCCCACGAGGTCGAGCATTGCGCGGGCGATCCGCTGCCGCTCCGCCCGGGGCACGCCCCGCATCTTGGGGCCGAAGGCCACGTTCTCGGCCACGTCCAGCCAGGGCATCAGCGCGTGGCGCTGGAACACCACGCCCCGCTCGGCCCCCGGGCCCCGGATCGGGGCCCCGTCGAGGAGGATCTGACCCTCGGTGGGCGGGAGGAAGCCCGCGATCGCCGAGAGCAGGGTGGTCTTGCCGCAGCCCGAGGCGCCGAGCGCCACCACGAACTCCCCGGGGCCGATGGTCAGGTCGATCCGCGACAGGGCGGCGACCGCGCCGGCACCCTGTCCGTAGCGGACGCTCAGGTTGCGGATCTCGATCATCGGCCCTCCGGTCCGGGGACTGGCTCTTTCCGGGCCGCGTCCACGACGTCCGTCGTGACGAACCGGCCGTAATCCGGCGCCAGCGCCTGGACGCGCCCCTGCGCCTTCAGGAACGCGGCGGTCTCGGTCAGGGCCTTGGCGGCGGCACCGCCGAGCCAGGCCGGGGAGGCCTGCGCCTCCAGGGTCGGGAACCGGTAGGCCGCGAGACTCGCCGGCACCTGCGCCGGCGCCGAGCCGGTGATCCGGGCCACCGCCGCCACCTCGGGCGCGTCGGCATTCCAGGGCTTGGCGGCATAAGCCGCGTCCTGGGCGGCGATCAGCTTGACGAGCGTCACCAGGAAATCCCGATTCGCGGCCGCCCAGGCGCGGTCGACCACGAGGCCGTCGAAGGTCGCCTTGCCCCGGCGGGCGAGGTCGCCGGCCGAGACCACCACCGTGCCGGATGGCTTCACCCGGGCGAGCACCGGATCCCAGATGAAGGTCGCGTCGATGTCGCCCCGCTCCCAGGCGGCGGCGATCTCGGGCGGGCGCATGTTGAGGATCCTGACATCCGCTTGGCCGAGCCCGGCCTCCGCCAGGGCGGCGATCAGCTGGTAATGCGCCGTCGACACGAACGGCACGGCGATCGTCTTGCCGCGCAGGTCGGCCACGCGCGTCACGCCGCTGCCGGCGCGGGCCACGAGCTGCTCGGCGTCGGCGATCTCGTCGAGGATCCAGAACAGCTGGATATCGAGACCCTGCGACGCGGCGGCCGCGATCGGGCTCGATCCCGCCTCGCCGATCTGGACGCTACCCGAGGCCATGGCGCGGATCACGTCGCCGCCGCCGCCGAACTTGCGCCAGTGGACGGTGTAGCCGGTCGCCTTTTCGAGGGCGCCCGAGGCCATCAGCGCCCGGAACGGCACCACCATGTCCTGGTGGGCGAAGGTGACCTCCTTGTCGGCGGCCCGGGCGAGGCCGGGTGCCAGAAGGCCGAGAACCAGCGTTGCCAGGGTCGCGAGCGCGACGGGGCGGTGCGTACCGACGGATGTCATGACGTGAAGTCCCCCTCCAGCCGGCCGACTCACAAGCGCGTCGGCCGGACGATGGCAGGGTCGGCCACGCTTGGCTTCGGAGGCAAGGGGGTTTGGGCCGGAGCGGCCGGAACCGCGGTGTCTCGTGCGGCCACGGTCGAAGGCGGTCTGATCGCGCGGGCCGGCTGCCCTGCGGGGTCACGCCGACCGGCCCCCGGCCGGAGCACCTAGCGAACCAGCCGCTCGACGATCGCCCGCACCTGCGCACGGTCGGCGGGGTGCGGGTCGACCGAGCGATGGATCGTCAGGCCCTCGATCATCGCGTCGAGGGCCTTGGCGGTCTCCGGCGCGAAGTGCCGCTCCAGGGCGGCGCGGCTCTTGGCCATCCAGTCCTGCATGACCCGGCGCAGCGGCGGGTTCCGGGCCGCGAAGGCATAGAGTTCGTAGCTCAGCAGCATCGTGCGCGGGCTCGCCCAGACGTCGCGCACGATCAGGTCGACCACGGCCTCGCAGGCCTCGTCGAAGGTCGTGGCCGCTGCGAGCCGGTCGGCGAACCGCGCCGAGACCGTGTCGGCGAGCCGGGTGAACGCTTCCGTCAGCAGCGCGTCCAGGCTGTCGAAATGGTAGGTCATGGAGCCGAGCGGCACGTCGGCCGCCGCCGCGACCCGGCGGTGGGTCGTGCCGGCGACGCCGTGTTCGGCGACGACGTCGAGGGTCGCCTGGACGATGCGTGCCCGGCGATCCGGGTCGAAACGGCGCTGGGCGGTGGGCAGGGCAATCTCCGCGGATCCGGGATCACGTCCGCCCCACTGTAGCGCGCGCGGCCTGGATACGTACATATGTACGCATGGCGAGATCGCGCGGTGCCGGTGCTGACGGCCTGCGCGGCATCGCCGTGCCGGAACAGGCCGACGCGGCCGGAGGGGAGCCCTCACCATGGACACCGAGATCATGAAGACCCAGAAGCAGCGGATGCTGGCCGGCGCGCTGTACTGCGCCGACGATCCGGAGCTGGCCGCCGACAACCGGCGCATCTCGGACTGGATGGACCGCTACAACGCCACGCAGACGCGCAGCCAGCCCGAACGGCAGGCGCTCCTGGAGGAGGCCTTCGCCCGCGTCGGCCCGGGCTGCAACATCCGTCCGCCTTTCCACTGCGACTACGGCTACAATATCAGCCTGGGCCGCGGCGTGTTCCTGAATTTCGGCTGCTGCATCCTCGACGTGGTGTCGGTCACCATCGGCGACATGACCCAGATCGGCACGGCCGTGCAGATCCTGACGCCCGATCACCCGCGCGACCCGGCGCAGCGTCGGCAGATGCTGGAATTCGGCCGTCCCGTGGTGATCGGCGCCAACGTCTGGATCGGCAGCGGCGCCATCATCCTCCCCGGGGTGACGATCGGCGACGATGCGATCATCGGGGCGGGCAGCGTGGTGACGCGCGACGTGCCGCCCGGCGCTACCGCCTTGGGCAACCCGGCCCGGCTGCGACCGTGAGGGGGCCGGGCGCGCCGAACCGGACTCCAGGGCGATCGCCGAGCCGCCGTCCCGGCGCCGGGACGGCCGGTTCTCCAGTCTCGGCCCGGCCCGCGACGGGCCTCGTCGCGGGCCGGGCGCCGGCATCATGGCTCCGGTCGATGGTCCGGCGCTTTCCGGTTCTTCGCGTCCCGGTTCGGTCGGTTTCGGCCGGATGGCGTCCGCGGATGCGGGCTCAGTCCTTGCGGATCACGGCCACCGGATCGGCCGCGTCGCCGAACCCAAAATCGGCCAGCTTGTAGGAGAGCTGCACGAACCCGCCGTAGCGCTCGGTCTGGAACTTCATCGGGCTGGGCAGGGAGAACGCGAAGGCCGTCGTGCTGGCCTTGTCGGTCTGCATCCGCCAGTAGCGGCCGCCGACGCCGACGCTGACGGCCGGTGTCAGGTCGTAGGAGGCGATGCCCTCCAGGAAATAACCGCCGCCCCGGCCGGATTCCGCCCCCGGGTTGATGTTCGGCCGGTTCCAGTGCCGGTCGACGCCGCTCAGCGACACGACCGGCAGGTAGGCGCCCTCCAGGCTCAGCCGGACCCGGTCGAACCGCGCCTCGCCGATGATGCCGACGCGCAGGGCGTTCCACTGCATGATCTCGCCGAGGGTCTTGATGCTGGCCGGCTGCGGATGGCTCGCGCAGATGTCGCCGCGCGCCACCTGCCGGCAGCCGTAACCGTTATACAGCTCGGAGAAGTACTGGTAGCCGAGGAACCCCCCGAGCTTGAACCCGTCCCGGCGCAACACGTCGTAGCCGAATTCGATCACGCCGTAGCCGATATCGCCGTCCTTGATCGGCGAATGCGTCTTCGAATAGGGGACTTCGACGGGCGGGAAATCCTCGTCGGCGAGGCGCCCGCCCGTGACGCCGCCCGCGCCGAGGAAACCCTTGGCGAACAGGCCCGTGGGGTTGTGATCGAGCCGGACGAAGGTCTCGCCGGCATGGGCATCGGTCTTCGCGTAGGTCAGGCGCGAATTGAGCTGGCCGGGCGCGTAGGGGTCGCCGAGCCTCTCGCGCGGGCTGCCGGAGCTGAAGAAGTAGCGCAGGCCGGCCTCGAGGCCCCAGGTGGCCGGGCCGGTCGATGACGGCGGCGGCCAGTCGGGCAGGCCGGCGGCTCCGAACCGGTAGTTCAGACCGACCCGGGTCAGGAAGCCGTCCGTCGCGATGCGGGTGCCGGCATGGTAGCCGGTCAGCACGGGATAGCTCGGGGCCGGGAGGACGGCACGGCTGCCGAGGTTATAATACAGACCCTCGACCTTGGCCGAGAGATGCGCGCTGAAGGCGTGCTCGATGCCGCCGCCGGCCACGTAGCCCAGGCGCGTCTCGCCGTGCCGGCCATCGAAGAGGGGAAAGCCTGCCAGCGTCACGTTGTTGTCGGTCCGGACGTTCCCGAAGGCGAGGCCGCCGGTGGCGTAGACGAGGGTCCGGTCGAAGGCGAAGCCGACCTTGCCGCGGATCGTGGTCAGGTCGTCCAGCCGCAGCCCGGAATGTGCGACGCTGCGGCGGAAATAGCCGCCGGCTTCGGTTGGGAAGGTGCCCCTCCAGCGATCGTAACCCCAGAGCCGGGTGAACTGGTGATCGACGGCGCCGCCGACGACGAGCCCGGAACCCAGTTGCCAATCGTAGCCGATCTCACCGCCCCCGATAAACCCGCTGTCGGAGCCCTGCTTCGCCGGGAGGACGGGGCAATAGCGTGCGCCGGGCTGCCCGCCCGGACCCGTGCAGAGGAACTGCGTGGCGCGATCCAGCGCGCCGTACCCGCCGAACAGCCCGGCATAGGCTCCGGTCCAGCTGAAGACAGGCAGGATGGGCGGCTCCGGGCGGGAAGCCCGTGGGAGATCCGCCGCCGGCACGGTCTGCGACAGGAGAACGAGAAGAAGTCCTGATCCCAATGTTCGTTGCATGTATAGCCCCCAGCCACGCATGATCGAAGGCCGAAGCGCCGACTTTATCCACTCCGTCAGATCTGATGTGTATTATAGAGCTGACGCAGGCCGGCCTCGTGCGTCCAAGCATGCTGTGAAGATATGTTTATGTCAGAATAAACCGATTCGTAAGGTAAGAGATCAAAAAAAATTGATATGTTTACTGTAAAATAATCTATGAATGTATAAATAATTGCTGTCATAAAAGCAATATACGAAATAATTCAAATGTAATATTCGTGCTTTATTCGAATGAGTGTGATCTTGTTTGCCTCTGCATGAGGCCGGGCGGCAGTACTTTCGATTCCGGTGATGCGTCCTTGCATCACCTGCGGCCTGTCCGGGCGCCGGTGCCCTTGTTCCGTGTCGCCGCGCCGATCGCCGCTGACGCCCGGCGGGGATCGCGCCGTCCCGCCACGAAGCCCGTCAGGCGCGTTACGCGCAGTCCGCCATTCCGGAGAGCGCGATAGGTTCGCCCGTTCCCGCATCCGCTGGACGAGGCCGAGCCCCGTCTCGGGCTGGACGCACGCGGCGGATTCGATTCCGGGAACCATCCCGGCGGTCGGTGCCTTCCTGGGCGGGATTTCGGGCGGACCTGTGCCGGCCGCGACCCTTTGGGACATGCCCGCCCCCTCCCCCGGCGGCGAGAGAGGATATTTTCTTTGCGTTCAGCGATCATCACCGCCGCCCTGCTGGCGGCCCTCGGCGGCGTCGTCGCGATCCCGGCCTCCGCCGCGCCGATCGGCCCCGGCACCGGCGTTTCGGCGCCCGCCGATATCGTTTCGACCGTCCAGATGGATCGGATGGAGCGGCGCATGATGCGGCGTGACATGGAGCGCCGGATGATGCGGCACCGGATGGAGCGGCACATGATGCGCCGCGAGATGCGTCACCGCATGATGCGTCGCGAGATGATGCACCGCATGTAACGGCGATCCGCGTCGGGTCCGGCGGAAGGCCGGGCTCGACGCGCAGGCTTCGGGAGCTTGCCGCGGCAGGCTCCCGACAGAGGGGGGCGTGGACCGGCGCCCGACCCCGGACGTCACCCGTGCGGGACGCCGAGCATGTCCGCGGCGGACCGGTCCGCGGAGCCCCTGCCCCCGCCGACGTCGATAGTCCGGGATCCGGAGCCGGCCCGCGATGCCGCGCCCGGCAGGATCCGGATCCTCGCCCGATCCGCAGGCCCGGCGGTCCTCCCGGACAGCGCCGCGCGCCGCTACGTCCGGGACGATCGAACCATCCGTGGCGCTGTGCGTTTCAAGGCACCGAAAGGGAGATTGGTACAATGAAGGCGTTTCTGGCAGCGGCCGCGGTGAGCCTCGGAATCTTGGGCGTCGTCGGCCCGGTCTCGGCACAGCCGCGCCCCGATTACGACGATTACGGCGGTCGCGGTTACCGTGATCGCGGCGACTACGATTACCGCGACCGCGACCGCGGCTACCGCGATCGGGACGATTATCGGGGACGCGCCAATTACGGGTTCGATGAACGGGAATACCTGCGCTGCAATCCGGACGTCCGCCGCGCCGTGGCCAACGGCCAGATGGAATCGGGCGCCGCCCATTACCGGGTGTTCGGGCGTCGCGAGGGCCGCCGTCTGAGCTGCTGACCGGATCGCCGGACCCCGCTCGACCGGGCGCGCCTATCGGGCGCGAGCCCGGTCGTGCAGCAGGTTGATGATCAGCGCCGTCCAGCCGGTCTGATGCGCGGCGCCGAGCCCCCTGCCGGTGTCGCCATCGAAGAATTCGTGAAACAGCAGCGGCTCCTCGGCACCGGGCGCCGGGGCGATCGGCTCGCGGGGCCCGAGGGCGGGCCGCCGGCCGGTCTCGTCCCTGGCGAACAGGGCGATCAGCCGGTCCTCGAGGGCGTCCGCGATGGCGCTGAGCGTCAGCATCGCGCCTGAGCCCGTCGGATACTCCACCCGGAAGTCGTCGCCGTAATAGGTATGGAAGCGCCGTAGCGCCTCGACGATCAGGAAGTTCATCGGCATCCAGACAGGCCCGCGCCAGTTCGAATTGCCGCCGAACATGTTCGAGGTGGAATCGGCCGGGTCGTACCGGACCGTGAAGGAAGCGCCCAGCTCGTTGAGCACGTAGGGCGCGTCGCGGTGGACCTTCGACAGCGAGCGTATGCCGTAGGGCGAGAGGAACTCGGCCTCGTCGAGCATGCGGCGCAGCAGGGCCTTCATCCGGTGCCCGCGCAGCAGCGACAGCAGCTTGCGGTCCTTCACGCCGCCCTCGGTCCAGCGGGAGACCAGCTGGGCGAGATGGGGCCGGTTCTCCAGAACCCAGTTCAGGCGCCGGGCGAAGTCCGGCAGCCGGTGGAGCACGGAGGGCTCGATCACCTCCACGGCGAAGAGCGGGACCAGCCCGACCATGGAGCGGACCCGCAGCGGCAGCATCCCGCCGCCGGGGATGTCGACCTCGTCGTAGTAGAATTCGTCGGCCTCGTCCCACAGGCCGAAGCCGTCGCCGCCGCCTTCGCCGCCCATGTCGGTCATGGCCTCGGCGATGAGCAGGAAGTGCTCGAAAAACTTGGACGCGGTGCTCTCGTAGACGTCGTTGTGGAGGGCAAGCTCCAGGGCGATGCGCATCATGTTGAGCGCGTACATCGCCATCCAGGCGGTGCCGTCGGCCTGGTGCACCACCCCGAAGCCCGGGGGCGGGCGCGAGCGGTCGAACACGCCGACATTGTCGAGCCCCAGGAAGCCCCCCTGGAACACGTTGCGGCCCTGCGCGTCCTTGCGGTTCACCCACCAGGAGAAGTTGATCAGGAGCTTGTGGAACACGCCTTCCAGGAAGGCGAGGTCGCCGCGCCCGCCCCGCCGGTCCCGGTCGATCTCGAACACCCGGTAGGTGGCCCAGGCATGGACCGGCGGGTTGGCGTCGCCGAACTCCCACTCGTAGGCCGGGAGCTGGCCGTTCGGGTGCATGTACCATTCGCGGGTGAGCAGCAGGAGCTGCTTCTTGGCGAAGTCCGGGTCCAGCAGGGCGAGCGGCAGGCAGTGGAAGGCGAGGTCCCAGGCGGCGAACCAGGGATATTCCCAGGTGTCGGGCATCGACAGCACGTCGGCCGCCGCGAAGTGGCGCCACTGGCCGTTGCGGCCGCCCGCGCGCCCCCGCGGCGGCGGCGGCTGGAGCGGGTCGCCCTCCAGCCAGCGCCGCACGTCGTAGCTGTAGAGCTGCTTCGACCAGATCAGGCCGGCGGCGGCCTGGCGGAAGATGGCGCGGGAATCCGGGCTCGCGATGCCGTCCTGCAATTCCTCGTAGAACGCGTCCGCCTCGGCCACCCGGCGGCGGACCAGCGACCCGTCATCGACCACCCGGGGGCGCGTGCCCGCCGACAGCCGCAGGCGGATCCGGGCGGTTTCCCCGGGCGCCAGCCGCAGCGCGTAGTGGAGGCCGAGCTTGGTGCCCGTGTCCCGGCGCACCGAAGCGGGATCGCCGCCGACGATCGCCGCGTGGAGCCCGTCCTTGAACGGCCCGGCGGCGTCCGGCTGCCCGCCGTGCCGCCGCAGGTTGGTGTCGTTCTCGCAGAACAGGAGGTCCGGCATCCCGTCGAAGGCGAGCCGGTACGGCCCGAGCCGGTCATGCGTGCAGACCACGCCCCCGTCGGGGGCGCAGGCGATCCGCGGGCGCGCCTGCCCGGCCTGCCAGGACCACGTGTTGCGGAACCAGAGCTGCGGGACGAGGTGGAGGTCGGCGGCCTCGGGCCCCCGGTTCAGCGCGGTGATCACCGCGTGGATGTCGTCGGCGTCGGCCTTGGCGTATTCCACCGTGACGTCGAAGAACCGGTTCCCGTCGAAGAGCCCCGTCTCCTCGATCTCGTATTCGGGCTGCTCCCGCCCGCGCCGCATGTTCTCGCCGACGAGGTCCTCGTACGGGAAGGCCGCCTGCGGATAGCGGTAGAGCATCTTCAGGTAGGCATGGCTCGGGACCGCGTCGAGGTAGTGGTAGACCTCCTTCACGTCCTCGCCGTGGTTGCCCTCCTGGTTGGTCAGGCCGAACAGCCGCTCCTTGAGGATGCGGTCGCGCCCGTTCCAGAGGGCCAGGGCCAGGCAGAGGCTGCCGCGCTCGTCGCAGATCCCCGCCAGCCCATCCTCGCCCCAGCGATAGGCGCGCGAGCGGGCGTCCTCGTGCGTCAGGGCGGCCCAGGCGTTGCCGCAGGGGCTGTAATCCTCCCGCACGGTCCCCCATTGCCGCTCGCTGAGATAGGGCCCCCAGAGCGACCACGCCCGGTCGCCCCGGCCCTGCTCGGCGATCCGGCGGCGCTCGGCCCAGCCCACCGACGCGTCCCGGGAGTCGTCACGATCCTCGTCCACGCGCGGCCCCATCAGCCGCGTCCCGGACGCGGTCTCGGACGGCGGGGGACGGGGGCGCGGCGGGGACGGGAGGCGGCCATCGGTCACGACGGTTTGCTGCGGATGCGCCGGCCCGATGCATCATTGACGCCATCCCGACCCGGCCGCCCGCACGGCCACCGCACGGCTCCGTGAGGACCCGTCCGCCGGCCCCGCGGCGCGCCCGGCCCGGGACCATCCGGGCCCGCCCCGGAAAACTTGACCCTGCGCAAGGTGAGCGACAGGATCGGTCTGGATGATCTGCGACTCGACGCGCGGCGATGCACGTTGATCTGTCCGAACTCAGCGTTCGTCGGCGATCTGACCGGCCGCATCTGGGGGAACGATGACGCAATTACTGAGGGCCGGCCTGGCCGGGCTGCTGTTCATGACCGCGGCGCAGGGGCAGGAGGGCGGCGCGCCGGTGAAGATCGGCGTCGCCGCGCCCATGACCGGGCCGAACGCGGCCTTCGGCGCCCAGATCCGGAACGGCGTGAGCCAGGCGGTCGAAGACCTCAACAAGGCGGGCACGCTGAAGGGGAGGACGCTGACGGTCACGGTCGGCGACGACGCCTCCGACCCGAAGCAGGGCGTCTCGGTGGCCAACAAGTTCGCCAGCGACGGCGTGAAGATGGTCGTCGGCGACTACAATTCCGGCGTCACGATCCCGGCCTCGGACGTCTACCTCGACGCCGGCATCATCCAGATCACGCCGGCCTCCACGAGCGTGAAGTTCACCGAGCGCGGGATGTGGAACACGTTCCGCACCTGCAGCCGCGACGACCAGCAGGGCGCGGTGGCGGGCAGCTATCTGGCCGCGCACTTCCCGGGCCAGAAGATCGCCTTCGTCCACGACAAGACGCCCTACGGCAAGGGGCTGGCCGACGAGACGCTGAAGGCGTTCCGGGCCAAGGGCGGCAAGGAGGTGCTGTACGAGGGCATCAACCCGGGCGAGAAGGACTACGCGGCCCTCGTCTCCAAGATGAAGTCGGCCAATGTCGACGTCGTCTATTTCGGCGGCGTGCACACCGAGGCCGGGCTGATCATCCGGCAGATGCGCGATCAGGGCCTCGCCGCCCGCATGATGAGCGGCGACGCCATCCCCGACAAGGAATTCGTCCAGATCGCCGGCCCGGGCGCGGCCGGGACCCTGATGACCTTTGCGCCGGATGCCCGCAAGAACCCGAACGCCAAGGGCGTGGTGGCGGCCTTCAACGCCCGGGGCATCGATCCCGAGGCCTACACGCTCTACGCCTACGCGGCCGTGCAGGTCCTGGCCAAGGCCATGGCAGAGACGGGCTCCAGCGACGGGAAGGCGCTCGCCGACTGGCTGCACCAGGGCAAGCCGGTGGACACGGTGGTCGGGCCTATCGCCTACGACAGGAAGGGCGACCTCACCCGGCCCGACTACGTCATCTACGCGTGGACCAAGGGGCCGGACGGCCGGATCGACTATGCCGGGCACGAGGTGGCCCCGTAGGCACGAGGTGACCCCGTAGGCCGGTCGGGGCCGGAGGCCGCCGCCTCAGCTAATTGGATGAGGGCGGCCCTCTCAACGCAGCCGCCGCGACGGCCTTATGCTCCCGCCCGACTGCGCCGCGGTCCGGAAGAGGGAGCCTTCATGTTCGATTTCAGCCAGCTCCGGTGCTTCGCCGCCGTGGCGGAGGAGCTGCATTTCGGGCGCGCGGCCGCCCGGCTGAACATGACGCAGCCGCCGCTGTCGCGGCAGATCCAGGTTCTGGAGCGCGTCCTCGACGTGCAGCTCCTGGAGCGCACCAGCCGCACCGTCCGGCTGACCGCCGCCGGCCGCAGCTTCCTGCCCGAGGCGCAGCGCATCCTGCGGCTGGCCGAGACCGCGACCCACGTCACCCGGCAGGTGGCGGCGGGGCGCGCGGGCGTCCTCAAGTTCGGCTTCACGGCGGCCTCGGCCTACGACTTCCTGCCGCGCCTCGTCACCGCGTTGCGGCGGGCGCTGCCGGACGTGACGCTCGCGTTGCGCGAGATGGTCAGCAAGGATCAGATCGAGGAACTCCTCGCCGGCCGGATCGACGCCGCGCTGGTGCGGCCGCCGGTGACGCATCCGGACCTGATCGCCGTCCGGGCGCTGGCCGAGCCCCTCGTGGTGGCCCTGCCGGCCGGGAACCCCCTGGCCCTGCGCGACCGGCTCACCCCCGCCGATCTCGGGCGCGAGCCGCTCATCGGCTACGCGCCCAACGAGGCGCGCTACTTCCACGACCTCGTCCTCGGCCTGCTCGCCGAGGCCGAGATCCAGCCCCCGATGGTCCAGCAGCTGACGCAGATCCACTCGATCCTGGCCCTCGTCCGGGCGGCGCTCGGCATCGCCCTGGTGCCGGCCGCCGCCGAGCGCCTGCGCTTCGAGGGCGTGGTGTTCCGGCCGCTCGCCCTGCCCGCCCCGCGCCCGGTGGAACTCCTCCTCGCGTGGCGGCGCGATGCGGATGACCCGCTGATCGCCCGGCTGGTCTCGATCCTGGCCGAGATGCCCCCACCGTGACGGGGCCTCCGATTGATGCATGTTCGGCATCGATCGATCCAGTGTTTGGCTTTGACCTGGCACCGGAAGGCTGCGCGTGATGGGGCGGACGGCGCGCAGACGCCGCGACGCGTGCGCGCCCAGGGAGGATCGTGATGGACAGCCTCACCAACCGCTTCAAGGCGGCCCTCGCCGAGGGGCGCCAGCAGATCGGCCTGTGGTGCAGCCTCGCGAGCCCGATCTCCACCGAGGTGGTCGCCGGGGCCGGGTTCGACTGGCTGCTCCTCGACATGGAGCACTCGGCCAACGATCTCCGGGACATCTACGCCCAGCTCCAGGCCATGATGGAGGGCGACACGCACCCGATGGTGCGGGTGCCGAGCGACGACCCGATCACCATCAAGCGCATCCTCGATGCCGGCGCGCAGTCGCTGATGATCCCCAACATCGACGATGCCGAGCAGGCCGCCCGGGTGGTCGCGGCGACGCGCTACGCGCCCCGCGGCATCCGCGGCTTCTCGCAGGCGCCCCGCGCCGCCCGGTTCGGCCGGATCAAGGACTACCACACCCGCTGCGAGGCCGAGATCTTCGTGGCGGTGCAGGTCGAGTCCCGCCGCGCCCTCGACAATCTGGACGCGATCGCCGCCGTCGAGGGCGTGGACGGCGTGTTCATCGGGCCCGGCGACCTCTCCACCAGCCTCGGCCATGTCGGCCAGCAGGGCCACCCGGAGGTGGTCGCCACCATCGAGGCGGCGGTCGCGCGGATCGTCCGGGCCGGCAAGCATGCCGGCATCCTCACGCCGAGCGAGGAGCTGGCCCGCCGCTACATCGCCGCCGGCACCCGCTTCACCGCGGTGGGCTCCGACATGGGGCTGCTCGCCCGCGGCTCCGAGGCGCTGGCCGCCCGCTTCCGCGCCTGAACACCGCAACCGGGATCGACACGCATGAACATCGGATTCATCGGCCTCGGCATCATGGGCGCGCCCATGGCCGGACACCTGATCGCGGCGGGCCACAGCCTGTTCCTCAAGACCCGGCGCAGCGTGCCCGAAGCGCTGCTTGCCGCGGGCGGCACCGCCTGCGCCACGGCGGCCGCGGTGGCCGAGCGCGCCGACACGATCATCCTGATGCTGCCCGACACCCCGGACGTGGAGCAGGTCCTGTTCGGCGCCGACGGCGTCGCCGAAGGCCTGTCCCCCGGCAAGACCGTGATCGACATGAGCTCGATCGCGCCGCTGGCCACCAAGGACTTCGCCGCCCGGATCGCCGAGCGGGGCGGCGCCTATCTCGACGCGCCGGTCTCCGGCGGCGAGGTCGGAGCGAAGAACGCCGCGCTCTCGATCATGGTCGGCGGCGAGCCGGAGGCTTTTGAGCGCGCCCGGCCGCTCTTCGAGGCGATGGGCAAGACCGTGACCCATGTCGGCCCGGTCGGCGCAGGCCAGGTCGCCAAGGTGGCCAACCAGATCATCGTCGCCCTGACGATCGAGGCGGTGGCCGAGGGGTTGCTCTTCGCCTCGAAGGCCGGCGCCGACCCCGCCAAGGTGCGGCAGGCGATCACCGGCGGGCTGGCCACCTCGCGCATCCTGGAGCTGCACGGCGCGCGGATGATCGAGCGGACCTTCGATCCCGGCTTCCGCATCGGCCTGCACCAGAAGGACCTCAACCTCGCCCTTGATGGGGCCCGGACGCTGGGCCTCAGCCTGCCCGCCACGGCTTTGGCCCAGCAGCTGTTCTCGGCCTGCGTGGCGCAGGGCGGCGCGGCCTGGGACCATTCGGCGATGGTGAAGGCGCTCGAGTCCCTCGCGAACCACGCCGTCGGCGACGCCGCCTGATCACGCCAGAAGCCCGGACGGGCGCGTCACGGAAGGAGCCTCCGATGCAGGCCGAGATCGAAGCCCCGACCCGCCCGCCCGCCGCCGGCGACGTGCCGCGCACGATCCGCCTGAGCCCCGACGACAACGTCGCCATCGTGGTCAACGCCTTCGGGCTGCCGGCCGGCACGGTCTTCCCGGACGGGCTGGAGCTCGTCGAGTTCGTGCCGCAGGGCCACAAGGTCGCCCTCACCGACATCCCGGAGGGCGGGGCGGTCCGCCGCTACGGCGAGGTGGTGGGTCTCGCCACGCAGGCGATCCCGCGGGGCGCCTGGGTCGAGGAATCCCGCGTCGCGACGCCGGTCGCCCCCGCCCTCGACGCCCTGGAGATGGCCACCCGCGTGCCGGCCCCCCTGCCCCCGCTGGAAGGCTACACCTTCGAGGGCTACCGCAACCCGGACGGGTCGGTGGGCACCAAGAACATCCTGGCGATCTCGATCAGCGTGCAATGCGTCGCCGGCACCCTCGACGTGGCGATCCGGCGGATCAAGCAGGAGCTGCTGCCGCGCTACCCCAACGTCGACGACGTGGTCGGCCTGACCCACGCCTATGGCTGCGGCGTCGCCATCAACGCCCCCGAGGCGGTGGTGCCGATCCGGACGCTCCAGAGCCTCGCGCAGAACCCGAATTTCGGCGGCGCGGTCATGGTCGTCGGCCTCGGCTGCGAGAAGCTCGTCTCGGAGCGCCTCCTGCCCGACAACGGCGCCGCCGGCGATGGGGTGGTTCGGCTGCAGGACGAGCGCCATCACGGCTTCTCGGCCATGATCGACAGCATCCTGGCGATGGCCGAGGCGCGCCTCGCGGAGCTGAACCGCCGGACCCGCGAGACCTGCCCGGCCTCGGACCTCGTGGTCGGCCTGCAATGCGGCGGCAGCGACGCCTTCTCGGGGGTGACCGCCAACCCGGCGCTCGGCTTCGCGGCCGACCTGCTGGTGCGCTGCGGCGCCACCGTGATGTTCTCGGAGGTGACCGAGGTGCGCGACGCGATCCACCTCCTGACCCCGCGCGCCAAGACGCCGGAGGTCGCCGAGGCGCTGATCCGCGAGATGGCGTGGTACGACGCCTACCTCGCCAAGGGCGAGGCCGACCGGCGGGCCAACCCGTCGCCGGGCAACAAGAAGGGCGGCCTCAACAACATCGTCGAGAAGGCTTTGGGCTCGGTCGCCAAATCGGGCACGAGCGCGATCTCCGGGGTCCTGGCGCCGGGGGAGCGCGTCCGCGAGAAGGGCCTGATCTTCGCCGCGACCCCGGCGAGCGACTTCGTCTGCGGCACGCTGCAGCTCGCCTCGGGGATGACCGTCCAGGTCTTCTCCACCGGGCGCGGCACGCCCTACGGGCTCAGCCAGGCCCCGGTGATCAAGGTCGCGACCCGGACGGAACTCGCCGAGCGCTGGTCCGATCTGATCGACCTGGATGCCGGCCGCATCGCCACCGGCGCGGCCACGATCGAGGAGGTCGGCTGGGAGCTGTTCCACCTGATCCTCGACGTGGCGAGTGGGCGCAAGCGCCCCTGGTCCGACCGGTGGGGGCTGTTCAATGATCTGACCCTGTTCAACCCGGCGCCGATCACCTGAGGGCGGCCGGGGGGCATGCGCCCTGCGGCGTCGTCAGCGTGGCCGCGTTCTGCTAGGCAGCCGGCATTGCCATGACGCTGCCGATTCCCTCCCTCCGGACCCTGCTCTTCCGCCTGCACTGGGCGCTTGGCCTCACCGCCGGCCTCGTCCTCGCCCTGATGGGCCTGACCGGGGCGCTGATGAGCTACGAGGAGGCGCTGACCGCCTTCGCCAACCGCGACCGGCTGGAGGTCACGCCCGGCGCGCGGACGGCGCTGTCTCCCGCGACCCTCGCGGCGCGGATCGACGCGCAGGCGGGGGGGCGTATCGCCAACGTGCTGACCCTGTCGGACGATCCGCGCGCCAGCGTCCATGTCCGCTTCGCCCGCGATCCCGAGACCCGCGCGCGGCCGCCCGCCGCCTATGCCGATCCCTACGACGGCACCCTGCTCGGCCCGGTGCGGCTGGAGGGGGCCTTCACCACGGTGCGGGACCTGCACCGCTGGCTGCTGCTCCCCGGCGGGTCCAAGGGCTGGGGCCGCACGATCACGGGCGCCTGCACCCTGGCGCTGCTGGCTTTCCTGGCGACGGGTCTCTACCTGCGCTGGCCCAGGATCCATCGCTGGCGGATCTGGCTGAAGCCGGCCCTGTCGCGCCCCGGCCGGCCGCGCTGGTGGTCGCTGCACGCCGTGGTCGGGACGTGGCTGCTGCCCGTCTACCTGGTCATCGCGCTCAGCGGCCTGACATGGTCCTACCCGTCGTTCAAGGACGGCGCCACGCGGCTGCTCGCGGGCGCTCCGGACGCGGGGAAGCCTGCGCGACCGGCCGGGAGCAAGGCTGCCGGACGCCCGGTCGATGCCGGGGCCGATGGCGGCGCGGCCGTCGACCGCGCCTGGGCGGATTTCCGCGCGCGGACCGGTGACGCCGCCGGGACAGCGGTCCTGACCCTGCCGGGGGCCGACACGAAGGCGATCCGGATCCGCTGGCTGCCCAAGGGCGTCGATGCGCCGAGCGCCCGCAACGAGGAGCGCTACGATCCCCTCACGGGCGCCTTGCTGGCCGCCGAGCGCGCCACCGATGCGCCGCTGGGCCGGCGTCTCCTGGACAACATCCTGGAGGTGCATCGCGGCCGCTTCTTCGGCGATCTCGTCGCTCTGCTGTTCTGTCTCGCGGCCCTGGCCATGCCGGGTTTCGCGGCCACCGGCCTGACCCTCTACGTCCTGCGCCGCCGCGCCGGTGCCCGGCGCAGGGCCGTCGAGCCGAAAGCGTCGGCAGGGGCCGTCCGCGCGGTGTGAGACCCTGCGCCCGTGTGGCCTTCGGCCGCTCCAGCCCGCTCGCCGTCGCGAGCGCCGCGAAGGCGAGCGGGGCGTCATGACGCCGGTCCGTGGAGCGCCGCCCGGGCGTGCATCGCTCCGTGCGGGACCGGCAGCACTGCACTCCCCCGGTGACGCGATAGACGAGGCCGCCGCCTCCGCGAGGCCGCCCGCCCGGTTCAGAGCCGGGCGGTGATCGTCGCGAGCACCGTGAACGGCGCGCCGGGCGTGTTGTTGGTCACGCTCGTCGGCGCCTCGATGTAACGTGCGTTCGTCAGATTGCGCATGTTGACCGACAAGCGCCAATGCGCGTCGAAGTCGTAGTATACGAGCGCGTCGAGGCGATTGTAGGCACCCACGGTGAAGCTGTTGTTGAGGTCGCCGTAGCGCTGGCCGACATGGGTGATGCCGAACCCGAGCCCGAGCCCGCGGAGCGGGCCATGCTGGACATCATAAGTCGTCCAGAGGCTGCCGCTGAAGACCGGCACGCCGGCGAGGCGATTGCCGATCGCGAAGGTCGTGTCTTTGGTGATCCGCGCGTCGATCAGGCCGACGCTGCCGATGATGTTCCAGCCGGGCAGGATCTCACCGGCCAGATCCGCCTCGACCCCCTGCGATTGCTGCTGGCCGGTGATGACGGAGAAGGTGGGGTTCTGTGGATCGGTGGCCGCGACGTTGTCCCGCGTGATCCGGAAGGCGGCTGCGCTCAGGGTCAGGCCGGGATTGAGATCGACCCGGGTACCGACCTCGATCTGATCGCCCGTGCTGGGAGGCGGGCTGGTCACGTTCAAGACGCTTGCGGTCTGCGGCAGGAACGAGGTGGCGTAGCTCGCATAGAAGGTCAGCGGCTCGAACGGCCTGTAGATCAGGCCGACCCGCGGCGAGGCGCCAAACAGGGTCTGCTCGGGCGGCTGGGACTTCGATGCCGGCACGCGGCTGAAATAGTATTGGCTGCCGAGGTCGAACCGAGCTCCGACGACGAGCTGCAATCCGGGCGCGAGCACGATCTGGTCCTGCGCATAAAACCCGTACACTTCCAGCTTCTGCTTCAGGTCAGACTGGAACCGGAGTGGCTGGAAGGCCGCACCGAACACAGGGGTGAGGAAGCTGACGGGGGCGAGGTTGCCTTGCAGCAGGAGGGCGTGCCGGAAGCCGTTGGAATATTCGATCCCCAGGAGCCCCGTATGGGCGAGGCCGAAGGTCTCGAACTTCATCACGGCCTCGGACTGCGTGTCGACCGCGGCAAAGCGTGAATTGACCGCTGACTCGCGTCGGTTCACCAGCGTGCCGGCAGTGTTGACGCTCTCGGCGCGGGCCGCGAACACGTCGAAGGTGCCCCATTGCCCACTGACGATCTGCCGGAGCATCAGGTTCTCGTTGACGTCGTGCTCGGCCCGCATGGTGATCGTGTTGAAGGCTCCGGAGTATCGTGACGAGGGCTCGCCGTAGAACCGGCTGATGTTGTCGAGGGGCACGCGGCCACGGAAGGCCACCAGACCTTCGTCATACTGGCTGTGCTGGTTGGTGAATTCCGAGTTCACGTAGACGCGGGTGTCAGCACTCGGGGTCCAACTGAAGGCGGGCGCTACGAAGACGCGCCGATTGGTGTCGCCCCCGAAGTTGCGGAAGGTCGGATCTTCCTGCGCGGCGAAGCTGAGACGGGCGGCAAGCCCCTCGACAGCAGGTAGCGCACTCGACACGGAGCCCTGGAAGCGCCGGAAGCCGAAGCTGCCGCCCTGGACGCTCGCATCGGCTGTCGGTTCAAGCGTCGGCCGGCGGGTCACGATGTTGATGACCCCGCCCGGATCGCCGCGACCGAACAGCATGGAGGCTGGCCCCTTGATGACCTCGACACGTTCGGCATCCACAAGGTCCCGTGTGACCGGGTAGAAGTTGATCGCTGGATCGACCAGCACACCGTCGACGGCGAAGACCTGCGTGGAGAATCCGCGGATGAGGTAGTTCTGCGATCGTCCCTGGATGGTGCTGCCGAGCACGACGTTGCTGACGTTGGTTACGGCATCGGTCAGGCGCAGGTCCTGCTGGTCGGTCAGCACCGCGCGGGGAACGATGTTGATCGATTGCGGCGAGTCGCGCACGGGGGTGTCGGTGCGTGTGGCCGTCGCCGAGCGTGTCGCCCGATAGCCGATGACGGGGCCATCTGCCCGTTCACCGACCGGACCGGTACCGGTGACGCTGAGTTCCGAGAGAACGACCTCGTCGGCTGTCGGAGCGGATTGCGCGAGAACCTCTGCGGGCGAAGAAAATAGAAGGGCCGTTGCAAGTCCGGCTCGATAGAGAATCAAGCAAGAGCGATAATATTTGGCTTGATCGACGGCGTCGATCTGATCGGCTGGCATAATTTAAAATCATTCTTAGGAGTGGCGTCTCGATATGACGCTGTATTCCTAGAGTGCAAATGCCGCTCGATCTCAATGGCGATCGAGCATGGCGCGGATCGGGGGCGCATCCTGTGTCCGGGTGTTGCGTGAAGGGCACGATTTGTTCTGAAATACTTTGAAGTCATTCAAATCTGACAACTTTTGCGTGTGATTTGCTGAAACTTCGCAACCCGTTGCATCCGGTGACGGGCATCGGGATTCGTCCGCCGTACCCCGCCACATGGTGCAGGGGGTCGTCGGGAATGGCCGGCACGGCCGGCCCGCGATCGGGAATTGCGGTTGTGCGGGCTCCCTGTCCGTGCGGCCCATGGAGGCCGCCACGGAGCCGGGATCAGCGGGCTGCGGGCCGATCCGGTGTCGCCGGGCACGGCAGGCGGCCGTCGAGCCCGGCATGGAGGAGCGCGTGGATCTGGGTGACCGCCCCGGCGACGTCGTAATCGGGCAGCGCGGCGCGGCTCACGACGATCCCCTTCATCAGAGGCGCGAGGAGGGCGTAAAGCGCCGCCGGATCGCAAGCTGGCGCGGTGGCGAGCGCCGACAAGGTCGCAACGAACCAGTCCCGGCTCTCGACTTCGGTCTGCGCCGTCATGGCGGCGATGGCCGGATTGCGCGTCGATTCCGACCAGATTTCCACCCGCAGAGCCGCGGCTTCGCGGGTGATCGACATGAAGTAGCGGGCGATGAGGCCCAGCAACGTCCCGCGCGGGTCACTGCTGCCCTCCATCTCGGCGACCAGGAGCGTGCCGCGCTCGCGCTCACGCTCGACCAGCCCGAGGACCAGGGCCTCCTTGGATTCGAAGTAGCGGTAGAAGTTGCCCGGGCTCATCGCGGCCTCGCGGGCGAGGTCCTGCATGGTGGTGCGATGGAAGCCGTTGCGCGTGAAGCAGGCTTCGGCGGCGTCGAGAATGTGCTCGCGCCGGGCGGAGGGCCCGACGCGGGCCTCCGCAAGTCCGTCCGCCGCGGCGGTCACTGCCCCGGCTGCGCGGCGACGGCCACCGGCGTGATGCGGCTCTGATCCTTGCCCAGGCTGGCGACGGTGCAGGATTGCGGTCCCTGATGCAGGTCCGCGCAGATCCGGGCCTGCCAGCCGTCCGGGCCGGCCCCGGTCCAGCCGATCAGCGCCAGCCAGGCGAGGGCCAGGACGGCGCCGAAGGTCAGGTTGGCGGGGGTGCAGACGGCGCGGAGCTGGGCGAGAGCGCCCGGGCCGCGGGCGCCGAAACGCTCGGCATCGAGATCGGACCAGCGGCCTTCGAGGGTGAGAGCCATCGTGCGCTCCTGTTGGCCTCACCTGTATAATGAACGTTCATTCTCATGTCAATGAACGTTCATTCTCGTCGAGGTCGCGCAGCGGACGAAGGACGGCCTGCCGCCGATGCCTGCGGTTCGTCGGGAGGGAGGGCGCGATCGCCGCCGGGTCTTCGACGCTGGTGCAGGGTATGCCGGAGCGGCGGTTCGGACCGGTGCGCGGGCGGGACGCCGCTCCGGGTCCCCGATCCCTCCCGCCGCGCTCCGGCGGCTCGGGATCGGGACGCGCAGATCCGGTCATGGTGGATCCGGTCATGGCGGAGCCGGGCCGGAACCCGCGATCCGCGGCCGTGTCGCGATCTCGGCGCGTCCGGGAGCCCCGTCCCGGACGCGCGAGGCCTGCCGTCAGCCGAGCACGGCCGGCTTGAGGGCGCCGGTCCGCTCGTGGAAGTCCGGGCCGTTGGTGGTCCGGGCCACGTGGCCGGCGCGGATCAGGTAGTCGCCGAAATGCTCGCCCGGCTGCCGACCCTTCGCGTAGTCGGCAAACAGCGGATCGAGGGTGCTGCGGATCTCGGAGGCCGCGACGTCCTCCTTGTAGAGCTTGCTCAGGCGCGAGCCGTCGTGGGCGGCGCCGAGATAGAGGTGGTAGCGCTCGGGGCCGCGGCCCACGAGGCCGATCTCGGAGATGAACGGCCGGGCACAGCCGTTCGGGCAGCCGGTGGAGCGGATCGTGATCTCCTCCTCGGCGAGCCCGTGGGACGCGAGGCTCTCCTCCAGCTCCGTCATCAGGTCCGGCAGGTAGCGCTCGCTCTCGGCGAGCGCCAGGCCGCAGGTCGGCAGGGCCACGCAGGCGAGCGAGTTGCGCCGCAGCGCGCCCGCGCCCCGGGTCAGGCCGTATTCGTCGACGAGCGCGTCGATCTCCGCGCGCTTCTCCGCCGGGACGTTGGCGATGATCACGTTCTGGTTGCCGGTGAGGCGGAAATCGCCCTCGTGCACCTCGGCGATGCGCCGCAGGCCCGAGAGGAATTGCGGCCCGCCCTCGATGTCCTTGATCCGGCCCGAGGGCACGTAGAGGGTGAGGTGATAGCGGCCGTCGTCGCCCTCGACCCAGCCGTAGCGGTCGCCGTTGTTGGTGAAGGTGAAGGGTTTGGGCGCGCCGAGCTTCTGGCCGATCCGCTTCTCCACCTCGGCCCGGAAGGCGTCGAGCCCGTAGCGCTCGATCGTGTACTTGAGGCGGGCGTTCTTGCGGTTCTTGCGGTTGCCCCAGTCGCGCTGGACCGTCATCACGGCCTCAGCGACCTTGAGGGCGTCCTCCGGCTTCACGAAGCCCATCACGTCGGCGGTGCGCGGGAAGGTATCGGGCTCGCCGTGGGTCATGCCCATGCCGCCGCCCACCGTCACGTTCCAGCCCGTCACCTGGTTCTTCTTGTCCAGGATCGCGATGAAGCCGAGGTCGTGGGCGAAGATGTCGACCTCGTTGGAGGGCGGCACCGCCACGACCGTCTTGAACTTCCGCGGCAGGTAGGTCCGCCCGTAGACCGGCTCGACCTCGGCCGCGTCCTCGCCGCCGACCACGCGCTCGCCGTCGAGCCAGATCTCCCGCCACGCGCTGGTCTTGGGCAGCAGCGAGTCGGAGATGTCCTTGGCGAGCTGGTAGGCGGCCTTGTGGGCGCCTGCCTGCGCCGGGTTCGTCGCCGCCATGACGTTGCGGTTGACGTCGCCGCAGGCCGCGATCGTGTCGAGGAGCGCGCCGTCGATGGCCGCCATCGTGCGCTTCAGGTTCGACTTGATCACGCCGTGGTACTGGAAGGTCTGGCGCGTGGTCGCCCGCAGCGCCCCGCCCGCGTAGGTCCGGGCGATGTCGTCGAGGATCAGCCACTGCTTCGGGGTGATGACGCCGCCCGCGATGCGCAGGCGGATCATGAAGCTGTAGGCCTTGTCGAGCTTCTTCTTGGTCCGCTCGGGGCGCAGGTCGCGGTCGTCCTGCAGGTACATCCCGTGGAACTTCACGAGCTGCCCGTCATCCTCCGAGATCGCCCCCGTGGCGTGCTTCAGGAGGCCGTCCGCAAGCGTGCCGCGGAGATAGCCGCTGGCGATCTTGATGTGCTCGTTCGCCGCGAGCTGGGCCGCGCGGGCGGCCTCGGCATCGGTGATCGGCCGGTCGGTCGGCGGGGTCTCGTAGACGCGCTTGGCCGGGGTCGGGGTCTCGGCGGCGTCGCGGGGGCTGTGGTCGTCCATGGGGTGAATCCGTCTGTCTGAACGCGTCTCCCACCCCACGCGTCAGGGGTGGGTGCCGAGCGGAACGCGTGCCGGTTCACGGGAAGGGCGGGAGCCGCGACGGTCCCCCTCTCCCGTGCGGGAGAGGGTCGGGGAGAGGGATGCGCCCTCTCCGGAAAGACCTGGATCCCTCACCCTGTCCCTCTCCCGCACGGGAGAGGGGACCCGCGCCCCGTCCTGCTCCGCTCCAATCTCAATCCTGCGGCCTCGGAAGGCCGGTCCGTTAGTACACGTCCTGCTGGTAGCGGTGACCGCGCTCCAAAGCCGCGACCTGGGTCTCCGCGTCGGCGGCGCTCAGGTTCTTCACGGTCTGGTACGCGCCCACCACCGCGGCCCGCACGTCCTTGGCCATGTTCTTGGCATCGCCGCAGACGTAGAGATGGGCGCCCCCATCCAGCCAGGAGACCAACTCCTGCGCGTGCTGGGTGATCCGGTCCTGCACGTAGACCTTTTCCGGCTGGTCCCGCGAGAAGGCCACGTCGATCTTCGTGAGCGACCCGTCCTCCAGGGCGTCCTGCCACTCGAGCTGGTACAGGAAGTCGTGGGTGAAGTGCCGGTCGCCGAAGAACAGCCACGACCGCCCGGGGGCCTCGATCGCCCGGCGCTCCTGCACGAAGGCGCGGAACGGCGCGACGCCGGTGCCGGGGCCGACCATGATGATGTCGGTGGCCGGGTCCTGCGGCAGGCGGAAGTGGCGGTTCGGCTTCAGCCGCACCCGCAGCTTGGCGCCGTCGCGGATCCGGTCGGCCACGTGGACCGAGGCGACGCCCGAGCGGGCGCGGCCGTGGGTCTCGTAGCGCACCGCCGCGATGGCGAGGTGGACCTCGTCGCCCACCTCCTTGCGCGAGGAGGCGATCGAGTAGGCCCGCGGCGGCAGCGGCCGGGTGATGGTGCCGAGATGCTCGGCCGTGAGCTTGGCCGGATAGGTCTCCAGCAGGTCGATCAGGTGCCGCCCCTCGATCCAGGCCTTGGCCTCGCCGCTGTCGATGAGCGTCTGCGCCTGCGTGTGGCCGGTGGCCTTGACGAAACGCTCGACCGTGGCGGCCGACAGCGTGGTGATGTCCCGCTCGGCCAGCAGCGCCTTGCGCAGGGCCTCGTCGCCCGAGAGCCCGGCGGCGTTGAGGATCTCGTCCACGAGCTGCGGGTCGTTCTCGGGGAAGATCTCCAGCGAGTCGCCCGGCTCGTAGGCCGGGGCGCCCTCCTCGAAGGCGAGGGCGAGGTGGATCGTCTCCTTGTCGGAGCGCGAGGAATTGAGGTTCACGTGCTCGACGACCTCGACCACCACGGGCTCGCGGCTCGGCTCGGCGTCGTCCTCCTCGCCGGTGCCGGCGCGGGCGAAGTCCACCGCCACGACGTTGTCGGGCTGCTCCGCCGGGGCGAGCGCCTTGAGCGCGCCCTTGATCCAGTCGGCCGCCGGCTTCTCGAAGTCGAGGTCGAGGTCGGCCCGCTCCGCGGCGCGCTTGCCTCCCAGCGCCTCGAAGCGTTCGTCGAGGGCCTTCCCGATGGCGCAGAACTCCGCGTAGGAGGTGTCGCCGAGCGCCAGCACCGCGAACTCGACACCGTCGAGGCGCGGGGCGCCCTCCCCCATCAGCTCGCCATAGGCCCGCACGGCCCGGGCCGGCGGCTCGCCCTCGCCCCAGGTGGCCGCGATGGCGACGAGCTTGCCGGCCTTGGGCAGGGTCGCGATGTCGAGGTCGGCGAAGTCCACGACCTTCGGCTTGAAGCCCTGCTTGCGCGCCAGCTTGGCGACGGTGCCGGCGAGCGCTTCGGAATTCCCCGATTCGCTCGCGTAGATCACCGTCAGCGGCGCGGCGGCCTTGGGCGGCGCGGCCGGCAAAGCGGCGGGCTGGCCACCGGCGGCGTCGAGGCCCGCCAGGAAGCCGGCCAGCCATGCGCGCTGCGTGGGGCTCGCGGCGCCGAGCACCGCATCGAGGCTGGCGCGCTCGCCGTCCCCGAACGGGGCGGTGCGCGGGAGGAGGTTCTGGCGGGACATTACGAGACCATGTCGGGGCCTGCGCGGCCCGTGTCAATCAAGAAACGTTCTTTTTGCAGAACGGGCGGAGACGAGAACATCACATTCGCTGCACTGCGAAAAAAGAGAATATCATTCTCCTACCACGGAGAGGACCGGGGAGGTGCCGGGCAGATGGCGCCCGTTCTTGGGCGGCGCCGGCAGCGGCAGCGCCGTCGTGGATTTCACCTTTTCCATGGCGAAGCGGGAGGTGACGTTCTTGAGCGGCAGCACCGCGATGAGGTGCTTGTAGAAGCTGTCATAGGCCTGCATGTCGGCGACGACGACCCGCAGCATGTAGTCCACGTCGCCCGCCATCCGGTAGAACTCCAGCACCTCCGGCATGGCCGAGACGGTTGCGGCGAAGCGCTGCAGCCAGTCCTGGGAATGGTCGGCGGTCTCGATGGAGACGAACACGGTCAGCCCGAGGCCGAGCTTCACCGGATCGAGCACCGCCACCCGCCGGTCGATGACCCCGTCGGCCTCCAGCTTCTGGATCCGCTTCCAGCACGGGGTCTGCGACAGGCCCACGCGTTCGCCGATCGCCGCGATGGAGAGCGTCGCGTCGGTCTGCAGCAGGGCGAGAATCTTCAGATCGATCGCGTCCAAAGCTGTCTCCGTGGGCTTCCGCCGCGCGCGGGGCGCGGGCGCATATAGGAGGCTACCGGTCTCGGTGAGAAGAATCTTTTACCTCGGGACCAGGTTGCCCGCGCCGATTGCTGTGCGCAACCGCACGCCGAACCGCCGGCCCGACACCGTCAAGCGCGCCGGGGCGCCTTGACTTCGTTCGGTATAGCGAACATTTCCGCCCTTCGACAACAGGCATGGCGCAGGCCGTGGCCTTTCCACCCACCATGCGAACCCCGGGACATGGCGCGATGACCCGTCCGGACCGACAGACGGCCGAAGCCCTCGCGGAGCGGTTGTCCGGGCTCGACCTTCCAGGCCGCCTCGACCTGATCGCCGCCGAGATCCCCGGCCGCCTCGTCTTCACGACGAGCCTGGGCGTCGAGGATCAGGCGCTCACCCACGCCCTGGCCATGGCGGGCCTGGCGAAGGGGCGCGTCGAGATCGTCACCCTCGATACCGGCCGCCTCTTCGCCGAGACCTACGACACCTGGACCGAGACCGAAGCGGCCTACGGCATCCGGATCGCCGCCTATGCGCCCGAGCGCGCGGCCGCGGAGGCGTTCGTTCGGGACGAAGGCATCAACGGCTTCCGGCGCTCGGTGGCCGCCCGGCAGGCCTGCTGCGGCTTCCGCAAGGTCGAGCCGCTGGGCCGGGCGCTCGAAGGCGCGAGCGGCTGGCTCACGGGCCTGCGGGCCGGCCAGTCCGCCAACCGCGCCGAGACGCCGCTGGCCGAGTTCGACCCCGCCCGCGGCCTGATCAAGCTGAACCCCCTGGCCGATTGGTCCCGGGCGCAGGTCGACAGCTTCGTGCGCGACAATTTCGTGCCCTACAACGTCCTGCACGACCGGGGCTTCCCGTCGATCGGCTGCGCCCCCTGCACCCGGGCCGTGAAGCTCGGCGAGCCCGAGCGCGCCGGCCGCTGGTGGTGGGAGCAGGAGGAGAAGAAGGAATGCGGCCTGCATGTCGGACGCCCCGGGGCGTCGGTGCAGCCCGGCCAGGAGGCCGCCGTTTTCGAGACTCCTTTAAAGACTAACCAAGATCATTCAGCCCGCCAGCCGGAGTTCGCCCGATGAGCGCCGCCCTCGCCGCCACCGTGCCGCCGAGCGCCCCTGCGTCCGCACAGACCTCTGCCGACCGCCTCAGCCACCTCAAGCGGCTGGAGGCCGAGGCCATCCACATCTTCCGGGAGACGGTCGCCGAGACCGAGAACCCGGTGATGCTCTACTCGATCGGCAAGGATTCCTCGGTGCTGCTGCACCTCGCCCTCAAGGCCTTCGCGCCCGGGCGGCTGCCGTTCCCGCTGCTCCACGTCGACACCACGTGGAAGTTCCGCGAGATGATCGCCTTCCGCGACGCCCGCGCCAAGGAACTCGGCCTCGACCTCCTGATCCACACGAACCCGGACGGGCTCGCCCGCGGCATCGGACCGGTGAGCCACGGCTCCGAGGTCCACACCGACGTGATGAAGACGCAGGCCCTGCGGCAGGCCCTCGACAAGCACAAGTTCGATGCGGCCTTCGGCGGCGCCCGCCGCGACGAGGAGGCGAGCCGCGCCAAGGAGCGGATCATCTCCCTGCGCACCGCACAGCACCGCTGGGACCCGAAGCGCCAGCGCGCCGAGCCCTGGCATCTCTACAATCTCAAGAAGAAGCGGGGCGAATCCCTGCGGGTCTTCCCGCTGTCGAACTGGACCGAGCTCGACATCTGGCTCTACATCGAGCAGGAAAACATTCCGATCGTGCCGCTCTACTTCGCCAAGGAGCGGCCCGTGGTGGAGCGCGACGGGCAGCTGATCATGGTCGACGACGACCGGCTGCCGTTGGCGCCCGGCGAGACCCCGCAGCAGCGGCTCGTCCGCTTCCGCACGCTCGGCTGCTACCCGCTCACCGGCGCGGTGGAGAGCGACGCCGCGACGCTCCCCGAGATCATCGGCGAGACGCTCGCCGCCCGCACCTCGGAGCGCCAGGGCCGGGTGATCGACAAGGACGGGGCCGGCGCCATGGAGCGCAAGAAGCAGGAGGGCTATTTCTGATGACGGTGCACCAGGCTCCTACGGCCTTCGCCGATCGCGCCTCCGGCTACGCGGCCTTCCTCACGGCCCACCGCAGCAAGGCGGTGCTGCGCTTCATCGCCTGCGGCTCGGTGGATGACGGCAAGTCGACCCTGATCGGGCGGCTCCTGCACGACACCAAGCAGATCTTCGACGACCAGATCTCGGCGCTCCAGCGCGATTCGCGCAAGCACGGGACGCAGGGGCAGGAGGTGGATCTCGCGCTGCTGGTGGACGGCCTCCAGGCCGAGCGCGAGCAGGGCATCACGATCGACGTCGCCTACCGGTTCTTCTCCACCGACAGGCGCTCGTTCATCGTGGCCGACACGCCCGGCCACGAGCAGTACACCCGCAACATGGCCACCGGCGCCTCGACGGCGGACGTGGCGGTGATCCTGGTCGATGCCCGCCAGGGCCTGACCCGCCAGACCCGGCGCCACGCGCTGCTGGTCTCGAATCTCGGGATCCGCCGGGTCGTGCTGGCGGTGAACAAGATGGATCTCGCCGGCTGGGCGCAGGGCACCTTCGACGGCATCGTCGCGGGCTTCTCCGACTTCGCCCGGGATCTGAACTTCGCCGAGGTCAAGGCGATCCCGCTCTCGGCCAAGAACGGCGACAACGTCGTGGAGCCGGGCATCGCGGCGCCCTGGTACACGGGCGGCCCCCTGCTCGCCTACCTGGAGACCGTGCCGGTCCGCGCCGAGGCGCTGAACGCGCCGTTCCGCATGGCGGTGCAGTGGGTCAACCGGCCCAATTCCGAGTTCCGCGGCTACAGCGGCCGGATCGCCAGCGGCCGGGTGCGCCCGGGCGATTCCGTGACGGTCCAGCCCTCCGGCCGGACCTCGACCGTGGCGCGGATCTACACCGCCGACGGCGACCTGCCCGAGGCCGGCGAGGACGAGTCAGTCACCCTGGTGCTGGCCGACCAGATCGACGCCTCCCGCGGTCAGGTGATCGTGGCCACCGACGCACCGATGCGGGTCACCGAGACCCTCGACGCCCGCCTGTTCTGGGCGGCCGAGACCGATCTCAGCCCGGGTGCCAGCCTGTTCGCCAAGATCGGCACCGCCACGGTCACCGCGACCGTGGAGCGGATCATCTCGCGCATCGATCCAGAGACCGGCAGGCCCGGCCCGGCCGAGCGCCTGTCGGCCAACGACATCGCCGACGTGGCCCTGCGCCTCGACCGGGCGGTGGCGGTCGACGCCTACGCGGAGAACCGCGAGACCGGCAGCCTGATCCTGATCGACCGCGAGACCACCGACACGGCGGCGCTCGGGCTGGTCCTGGCGCCGAAGACGGAAGCGGCCAAGCCGGCGACGCCCGATGCGAAACCTGCGGAAGGCGGCGGCTTCCTCGCCCGTCTCGGTCGCCTGTTCGGGCGCTGAGGACGGCCGGGCGCGCGACTGGTTTCAGGATCGGGCGCGGGTCCCCTCTCCCGTGCGGGAGAGGGACAGGGTGAGGGATCAGGTCTGTCCGGAGAGGGCTCGACCTGACTGCGCGGCAAGGACGGGCTCGATCCTGTGGCGTCTCGTCCCTCACCCCAACCCTCTCCCGCACGGGAAAGGGGGCCGGTCGCTTGCCGCGCCCGTGTAGGCGCAGCGGACCGGGCCGTCGCGCAACGCGATCAGACCAGCTTGAACCGCAGCGCCCCGAGCCCTTCCAGCTCCGAGACCACCTCGTCGCCGGGCTTCAGCCACGCCCGGTCCTTGCGCGGAGTCTTCTCGCCGAAGATCACCCCCTGCGGCGTGCCCGTGTAGAAGATGTCTCCCGGCTTGATCGTCATCACCTTGGACGCGAAGCTGATCAGCTGGCGGCAGTTGAAGATCATGTCGTTGGTGCTCCAGTCCTGGCGCACCTGGCCGTTGACCAGCGTCTTGAGCTTGAGGTCGTTCGGGTCCTTCACCCGGTCGGCGGTCACCAGGTAGGGGCCGAGCGGCGCGAACCCGTCCGAGGTCTTGCCGATCATGAATTGCGAGGTCAGCGTCTGGAGGTCCCGGGCGCTGAAATCGTTGCCCGTGCAGTAGCCGGCGAGATAGTCTAGGGCGTCCGCCTCGGACACGTTCCGGCACTCGCGGCCGAACACCATCACCAGCTCGGTCTCGTAGTCGAATTCCCGCGCCGCCTGGGTCGGCAGCGTGATCGTGCCGCCGTGGTGGTTCAGGGCGTTGTTGTACTTGTTGAACAGCGGCGGGTCCTTGGGGATCGGTGTGCCGGTCTCCTCCGCGTGGTGGCGGTAGTTGAAGCCCATCATGATGATCTTCTCGGGCCGCGTGACCACCGGCGCGTAGGCGATGCCGGATTCCGCCAGCATGAAGCGCCCGTCGGGGGCGGCCTCGACCGCGTCGATCAGCGCCCGCAGCGCCGGGCCGCGCCCGTTCTGGAGAAGGTCGTCCATGTCGGTGGGAACCGGCATCCCGAGCGCCCGGCCGGCGGCTTCGACGTCGAGCACGCCGTCCCTGGTCTTCACGCCCAGGGCGTAGCCGTCGCCGCGGCGCATGTTGAGCAGGATCATGTCCCGAGGCATGCCGAAGGGCGGCGGCGCCGCCGGCGCGGTGTTGGGCGCGGTCTTCGGAGCCGCCGTGCGCTCCTCGGCGGCCCGGGCCGGCGCCGCGGCGGCGGCGAGGCCCGCGGCCGTGGCGGTCAGAAATTCGCGTCGGTTGCCCATGCTGCCTCTCCTCCGGTCGGCCCGTCTGGTCGCGGGCGTGATCCGGGCGGGAGCCTGCACGGCCGGCGGCGGCGCCGCCAGGACCCCGCGGCGGGGGCCGGTGACGGCTCAGGCCGCCTGTGAGGCGGCGCCGAGCCCCCAGGCCTGCGCCAGCAGCGCGTAGGATTCGTGCCGGGCGGCCTGATCGGGGATCGCCGTGACGACCATCAGCTCGTCGGCCTGCGTGCGCTGGACCATGTCGGCGAGCCGGGCCCGCAGGGTCTCGGGGCCGCCCACGTGCAGGCGGTCGCGGCCGCGCGCGATCTGCATCCGCTCGGCGTCGGAATACGGGTAGGCCAGCGCCTCGGCGAGGCTCGGCAGCGGCCGGTACTCGCCCCGCTCCCGCCGCAGCGTCGCCAGCCGCGCGCTGGAGGCCAGCCGCTCGGCCTCCGCATCCGTGGGGGCGCAGATCGCCGCCACCGCCAGGATCGCGTGGGGCTTCGCGCCGAGCCGCGTCGGCTGGAACCGGTTCCGGTAATCCAGCATCGGCGGCTCCGCGGGCATCCCGGAGAAGTGCTGCGCGAAGCCGAAGCCGCAGCCGATCTCGGCGGCGAGGCGAGCGCTGTAATCGGAGGAGCCGAGCAGGAAGATCGGCGGCAGCGGCACCCCCGCGGGGCTCGCCTCGATCCGCGCGAACGGATGCCCCTCCGGGAAGCCGCCGTCCCAGAACAGGAGCTCCTGCAGGCGGTCGAGGAAATCGTCCCCGCCGCCCTCCCCCGGCGCCTCCCGGCGGCGCAGCGCCCGGGCGGTGAGGCCGTCGGTGCCGGGCGCGCGCCCGAGACCCAGATCGATCCGGCCCGGGAACAGCGCCTCCAGCACCCGGAAGCGCTCGGCCACCATCAGCGGCGCGTGGTTCGGCAGCATGATCCCGCCCGAGCCGACCCGAAGGTCGCGGGTCGCGGCGGCGATCTGGCCGATCATGATCTCGGGGGCGGGGCTCGCCACGTTGGGCAGGGCGTGGTGCTCGGCGAGCCAGTAGCGCCGGTAGCCGAGGCCGTCGACGTGGCGGGCGAGCGCCAGGGTGTCGTGCAGGGCCTGCGCCGGGGTCGAATCGGCGCCGACGAAGGAGAGGTCGAGGACGGAGAGCGGAGTCATGGACAGGATCTGGTAACGACGATCCCGCAAAGCGAGAGCAGCCGCGCAGGCGAGACCTGCGCCGCGCGCCCGGCGCGAGATCCGGCTTCGTGCCGCGCACCGCCTTGCCGGCTCAGCGTCCCGGGCCTAGGGTCCGCCGCGCCGCAAAAAGGGGCGGCGAACGGGCATTCCTCGCCCACGCAATCCGGAGCACCGCACGCCATGGCTCTCCTCGCCGACGTCCTCTCGCGGGTGAAGCCGTCCGCGACCATCGTGATGACCCAGAAGGCCCGGGACCTGAAGGCCTCCGGCGTCGACGTCATCAGCCTGTCGGTGGGCGAGCCCGACTTCGACACGCCCGAGCACATCAAGCAGGCCGCCATCGCGGCGATCCACCGGAACGAGACCCGCTACCCGCCGGTCTCCGGCATCGTGCCCCTGCGCGAGGCGATCGTGCGCAAGTTCAAGCGCGAGAACGGGCTCGACTACAAGGTCTCGCAGACCATCGTGGGCACGGGCGGCAAGCAGGTGCTGTACAACGCCTTCCTCGCCACCCTGAACCCCGGCGACGAGGTGGTGATCCCCCGCCCCTACTGGGTGTCCTACCCGGAGATGGTCGGCCTGTGCGGCGGCACGCCGGTCTTCGCCGACACCGACATGGCCAACGGCTTCAAGCTCCAGCCCGAGGAGCTCGACCGGGTCCTGACGCCGAAGAGCAAGTGGATCGTCCTCAACTCGCCCTCGAACCCGTCCGGGGCCGCCTATTCCCGCGCCGAGATGAAGGCGCTGACCGACGTGCTGCTCCGCTATCCGGACGTGCACATCCTCACCGACGACATCTACGAGCACCTGACCTACGGCGATTTCGAATTCGTCACCCCGGCCCAGGTCGAGCCGGAGCTCGTCGAGCGGACGCTGACCATGAACGGCGTCTCGAAGGGCTACGCCATGACCGGCTGGCGCATCGGCTACGCGGCCGGGCCGGAGACGCTCATCAAGGCGATGGATTTCGTCCAGGGCCAGCAGACCTCCGGCGCCAGCACGATCGCGCAATGGGCTGCGGTCGCCGCCCTCGACGGCCCTCAGGATCACCTCGCCACGTTCCGGGCGGCCTTCCAGGGCCGGCGCGACCTCGTCGTGTCGATGCTCAACCAGACCAACGGCCTGACCTGCCCGACGCCCGAGGGCGCGTTCTACGTCTACCCGTCCTGCGCGGCGCTGATCGGCAAGAAGACGGAGGCCGGCAAGACCATCGAGACCGACGAGGACTTCGTCATGGAGCTGCTCCAGGCCGAGGGCGTGGCCGCGGTGCATGGCTCGGCCTTCGGGCTCGGCCCGAACCTGCGCATCTCCTACGCGACGTCGAACGCGGTGCTGGAGGAGGCCTGCCGGCGTATCCAGCGCTTCTGCGGCTCGCTGCGGTAGGGCCCTCCGGGCGATCCTGACCGAGCGCGGCCCCCCCAGTCCGCGCTCGGCGTGACGGGGCTCGCGCCCGCGCTCTCGGGGGCGCCCTCCGGTCGGCCGCGGGGCCCGCTGATACGCTTCGCCGCGGCCGCGGCGGCGCGCGGATCGCCGCGCGGGCCACCGAAACGGTCCCGCCTCTGTTGCCGGCTCGGCTGTCACCCTCTACACGGGCTGTCCCCAGCGGCCGATGCGCCTGAAGGTTTCGCGAGCCCGCTCGGGCCTGCATGGCAGCGGGGTCGGCAGTGACGGGGCGGTCCGGACCAGTTCTCTGGGCCGTTCCTGTGAGGCTCAGTGGGCCGAGTCGCTGCAGGAGTGTCGGGAGCGCGGGGAACAGGAACCGCGGGTTCGGCGCAAGGCCCACAAGATTCCCCGTCGACCGAGCGCCGGAGCCGTCCCGACGCCGCGATCTGACCCGTTCCGGGACAGGGCCGAACGCGACGGTTGCGGCTTCGTTCACGCTCCCGCGCGATGATGCGTCCGGGCCGGGGATCCGGTTCCGCGTAACCGCGTTCTCTCGGGCCTGACGACCATGCGAGCCCTGCTCACCAGCGGCATCAAGGCGATCCTCGGCATCGCCGCGCTCTCCACCGCCGCCCACTGGACTTTGCGCGTGCAGCGCGAGTCCGCCGCGCCCGCCACCGCGACGGCGCGCCCGGCCGAACCGACCGTGACCGGCTCCATCGAGCCGCGCCGGGTCGAGCGGGCCGCCGCGCTGGTCCCCGCCTCGGTGCCGGCCCCTGCGGCGGCGGTTCTGGTGGCGGCCGCGCGCGCCGCTCCGGGGCTCGACCAGTCGCATCTGGCTGCCCTGATCGCCGGCGCCACGCCGCCCAAGCCGAAGCTCGCCAAGACCGCGACCAAGACGGCCTCCGCCGAGAAGACGGCCTCCGCCGAGAAGGCCGCGGTGAAGCGCTGAGCTCCGCCCCGGCCCGGGCGATCGTGCGGGCTGCATGGTTCCCCTGCGCGGCGGCGGATACCGGCGAAGCGCCGGGCGTGGCAGTGAACCGGCCTCTACCGAGATGGGTCAGGCATGAGCACGCAGGTCGCGACCTCCGTCCCCGATGACATCGGCGCGCCGCGCGCCGCTCCGGAGGTCGACCTCGCCGGCCGCCGACGGATCGTCGGCATCGCGCTGATGTGCGGGGCCGTCGCCTTCTTCGCCAGCCTCGATGCCTGCGGCAAGACCCTGGCGCGGGCCGGCGTCGACCCGCTGGTCACCACCTTCATGCGCTACGCGGCCAGCGTCGCCATGATCTCCCTGTTCATCAACCCGGTGCGCACGCCGGGCGTGGTGAAGAGCCGGCGGCTGCCGTTGCAGATCGTCCGCTCGCTGCTGCTCTTCGCCTCCACGGCCCTGAACTTCCTGGCCCTGCGCTACCTGCAACTCGCCGAGACGATCTCGATCCAGTTCGCCGCGCCGCTCACCGTGGCGCTGCTCGCCGGGCCGCTGCTCGGCGAGTGGTCGTCGCGGGCGCGGCTCATGGCGATCGGCGTCGGCTTCCTGGGGGTGCTGGTGATCGTGCGCCCGGGCGTGGGCGGGATGCATCCGGCCGCGCTGCTGTGCGTCGCCAACGTCGTGGTCTACGCCTTCTACGCGATCATCACGCGCAAGCTCGCGGCCTACGATTCGACCGCCACGACCATGTTCTACACGGGGCTCGCGGGCCTCGCGCTGATGGCCCCGCTCCTGCCCTGGATCTGGACGAGCCCGGCGAGCCTGACCCACTGGGCCCTGCTGTTCGGGGTCGCGCTGTTCGGGACGCTGGGCCACTGGCTGCTGGTGATGGCCCATGCCCGGGCCCCGGCCAACGTGCTGGCACCGTTCATCTACACGCAGCTGCTGTGGTCGGTGACGCTGGGCTTCCTGCTGTTCGGCGACGTTCCGAGCCGCTGGACCGTAGCGGGCGCCATGATCGTCGTCGGCTCGGGCCTGTATCTCCTGGCGCAGGAGACGATCCGCCGGGACACGCGTCCGGCCGCCTGAGGCGGCCGGACGGTCCGGTGACGGATCGGGTCAGCGGCCCATGCGCTCCTGGCGCTCCATCCGCTCCTCGCGGCGGTTCTCGCGCGCACGCCGGGCCGGATCCGGATCGGTGCCGAGCACGCCGCCGACCGTGCCGGTGGCTGCGCCCACCGCGCCACCGACGACCCCGCCCACAGGACCGGCCGCAGCCGCGCCATCCTCGGCACCCCGCTGGGCGCCGCGGGCCGTGCCCTGGGCCTGCGCGGCGCCGGCAAAGGCGAGGGGCGCGAGGGCGAGGGTCGTGATCAGTAGCTTCTTCATGGGTCTGCTCCGGTCATACGGTCTGGGAGTCTCCGCGCCGCCTCGGGGCGCGGAGGATGTGCCTGTTCAACGGTTCAGGCGCCGATTGGTCCCATTCGCGGTCACGGGCGCGTGATCCGCGCTGCCGCTGGCCTCGGGCCGGAGCGGCTGATAGAGAACGGGTCATGCACGCTTCGCGCGCCCTGCGCGGCTTCGGCCGCCCGATCCGAATTACCGGCCCGGCCTCCGCCTGAGGGCCCGCTTCGGCGCGGCCGCGCGGAGGTCCGGGATCCTCCTGCCGCCTGACCCGATTCCGCCGGCCTTTCGCCGGCCCGACCGCCGATGCGAGATCCGATGACGACCCCCGAGACCGCGCCCGCCCGCGACTATTCCAAGACCCTGTTCCTGCCGCAGACCGAGTTCCCGATGCGCGCCGGCCTGCCGGTGCGCGAGCCGCTGTTCATCGAGCGCTGGAAGCGGATGGACCTCTACGGGAAGCTGCGCGCCGGCGGCCAGGGCCGGCCGAAATTCGTGCTCCACGACGGCCCGCCCTACGCCAACGGCAACATCCACATCGGCACGGCGCTCAACAAGATCCTCAAGGACGTGGTGGTCCGTTCGCAGACCGCCCTCGGCTTCGACGCCAATTACGTCCCGGGCTGGGACTGCCACGGCCTGCCGATCGAGTGGAAGATCGAGGAGCAGTACCGCGCCAAGGGCCGCAACAAGGACGACGTGCCGGTGATCGAGTTCCGGCAGGAATGCCGGACCTTCGCGGCCCACTGGCTCGACGTGCAGCGCGAGGAATTCAAGCGGCTCGGCGTCACCGGCGACTGGGACCATCCCTACGCGACCATGGCCTACCCGGCCGAGGCGGTGATCGCCGACGAGCTGATGAAGTTCTCGATGAGCGGCCAGCTCTATCGCGGCTCGAAGCCCGTGATGTGGTCGGTGGTCGAGAAGACCGCGCTCGCCGAGGCGGAGGTCGAGTACGAGGAGCACGTCAGCGACACGATTTTCTGTGCTTTTCCGATCCGGTCCGGCGCCGAGGGTGATCTCGCGCAGGCCCGGGTGGTGATCTGGACGACCACCCCCTGGACGATCCCGGGCAACCGCGCGGTCGCCTACTCCAAGAAGATCGCCTACGGGCTGTATCGGGTCACCGAGGCGCCGGCCGACAACTGGGCGACCCCCGGCCAGACCTATGTCCTCGCCGACAGCCTGGCCGCGACCGTGTTCAAGGCCGCCCGCGTCGAGGCGTTCGCGCGCGTCGGCGACGTGAGCCCGGCGATGCTCGCCGCCCTCACCCTGGACCATCCCCTGGCCCAGCGCGGCTACGGCTTCGCGGTGCCGATGCTCGACGGCGACCACGTCACGGACGAGTCCGGCACGGGTTTCGTCCACACGGCGCCGAGCCACGGCCGCGAGGATTTCGAGCTCTGGATGGCGAGCGGCCGGTCGCTGCGCGAGCGCGGCATCGACACGACCATCCCCTACACGGTGGATGCGGACGGCGTGCTCACGGAGGCCGCCCCGGGCTTCACCGGCACCCGCGTGCTCACCGCCAAGGGCGAGAAGGGCGACGCCAACAAGGCGGTCATCGCCGCGCTGACCGAGGCCGGGGCGCTGATCGCCCGCGGGGTGCTGCGCCACCAATACCCGCATTCCTGGCGCTCCAAGAAGCCGGTGATCTTCCGCAACACGCCGCAATGGTTCATCGCCATGGACCGGCCGGTGGATTTGCTCGGCGACCGGACGCTCCGGGAAGTGGCCCTTCAGGGCATCGACGACACCCAGTGGGTGCCGGCCCAGGGGAAGAACCGCATCACCGGCATGGTCGCCAACCGGCCGGACTGGGTGGTCTCGCGCCAGCGCGCCTGGGGCGTGCCGATCACCGTGTTCGTTCACCGGGAGACGGCCGAGATCCTGAAGGACGAGCGCGTCAACGCCCGCATCCGCGACGCCTTCGCGGCCGAGGGCGCCGACGCGTGGTTCCAGGACGACGCCGCCCAGCGCTTCCTGGCGCCGGACCACGACCCGGCCGCCTACGACAAGGTCACCGACGTCCTCGACGTCTGGTTCGATTCGGGCTCGACCCACGCCTTCGTGCTGGACGATCCGGAGGCCTTCCCGGGCCTGGCCGGAGTGACGCGCGTCCGCGACGGCGGCCAGGACCGGGTCATGTACCTGGAGGGGTCGGACCAGCACCGCGGCTGGTTCCAGTCCTCGCTGCTCGAATCCGCCGGGACCCGCGGCCGGGCGCCCTACGACATCGTCCTGACCCACGGCTTCGTGCTCGACGGCAAGGGCCTGAAGATGTCGAAGTCCAAGGGCAACGTCGTCGCGCCGCAGAGCGTCATCAAGGATTCGGGGGCCGACATCCTGCGCCTGTGGGTCGCCGCCTCCGACTACACCGACGACCTGCGCATCGGACCGGAGATCATCAAGACCTTCGCGGAGACCTACCGGAAGCTGCGCAACTCCCTGCGGTGGATGCTGGGCTCGCTGGCCCACCGGGTTCAGGGCGACGACGTGGCCTACGCGGACATGCCGGAGCTGGAGCGGCTGATCCTGCACCGGCTCGCCGAGCTCGACGGCGAGATCCGCGAGGCCTACGCGGCCTTCGACACCAAGCGGGTGGTGGCGCTGCTCAACGGCTTCATGACCGGCGACCTGTCGTCCTTCTACTTCGATGTCCGCAAGGACGCCCTGTACTGCGACCCGATCTCCTCGGTCCGCCGCCGGGCGTCGCTGCAGGTGATCGACGAGGCCTTCCGGCGGGTGGCGATCTGGCTCGCCCCGGTGCTCGCCTTCACGGCCGAGGAGGCGTGGCTCGATCGCTACCCGTCCGAGGACGGATCGGTGCATCTCCAGACCCTGCCGGAGACCCCGGCCGCGTGGCTCGACGCCGCCCTCGCGGAGCGCTGGCACAAGATCCGGCGGGTGCGGCGGGTCGTGACCGGCGCCCTGGAGATCGAGCGCGCGGCGAAGCGCATCGGCGCGAGCCTGGAGGCGGCCCCGCTTGTCTACGTCGCGGATCCCGAGTTGCTCGCCGCGCTCGAGGGCTGCGACTTCGCCGACACCTGCATCACCTCGGACATCACCGTGGTGGCGGGCGAGGGGCCGGCCGACGCCTTCCGGCTCGACGAGGTGCGCGGCGTCGCCGTGGTGCCGAGCCCGGCCGAGGGGCGCAAATGCGCCCGCTCCTGGCGGGTGAGCCCCAGCGTTGGCAGCGATCCGGACTATCCGGACGTGACCCCCCGCGACGCCCGGGCCCTGCGCGAGTGGGACGCGGCGCATCCGGAGGCGAGCGCGGCGTGAAGAGGCGCGCGACGGTGCTCTCCCTCTCCTCCCTGCGGGGGAGAGTGGCCCTCGCGTCCGCGAGGGTCGGCAGAGGGGAGCCCGGCTTCCGGTTGCGGCGCGACCGTCTTGAAGCCCACAGCCTTTCTCTGCGCCGTCGCTCCCCTCTCTCCCGCTGCTGCGCAGGGTACCCTCCCCCGCAGAGGGGAGAGGGCGATGCGCCCGCACGGCACGGGTCGCGGGGTCGGCGCCCGTGACGCCCTTCCGCGCCGGCCTTCTGGCCCTCCTCCTCACCCTGGTCCTCGACCAGGCCTCCAAGCTCGGCCTCTATTTCGGCACCGACCTCGTGCTGACCCAGCCCTGGCGGCTGGCGCCGTTCGTCGACTTCGTCGTGGTCTGGAACCGGGGCGTCTCCTACGGCCTGTTCCAGCAGGAGGGCGGGGTCGGGCGCTGGCTCCTCGTGGTCCTGTCGCTCGCCGCCGCGATCGGCCTCGGGATCTGGATGCGCCGGGCCGGCTCGCGGCTCCTCGGCGTCGCCCTGGGGCTCATCGTCGGCGGGGCGCTCGGCAACGCCATCGACCGGGCCGCCTACGGGGCGGTGTTCGACTTCGTCCACCTGCATGCCGGCGGCTGGTCCTGGTACGTGTTCAACGTCGCCGATGCGGCGATCGTGGCCGGCGTGATCGGCCTGATCCTCGACAGCCTGTCCCCGGACAGCCGCAAGGAGCGGCCGCTTCCGTCGCAGGGCGACCCCGCGCCGCGCCTGTGATCCGCGCAACACACAGGTCCACCTGCATGCCTGCCCTGGCGCAACGTGGCCAAGGCGCCATACGATCGCCGGAAACCGGTCTCAGGCCGGAACCCGTCGGATCAGGCCGCGCCGCGGTCATCCCAGAGCCGGACGCTCCGTCCGGAACCCGTGAGGCAGCATGACCGGGCATAGCAGGCTTCGTCCCCTCCTCTCCGCCGCGGTCGTCCTGGCCCCGCTTTGCGCCGGTACCGCGCAGGCGCAGGAGCGCGGCGAATTCATGCGCGACGCGCTGTCGGGCATCGGCCTCTTGGAGAAGCGCCAGGATCCGATCGACTATCACGAGCGCCCGCCGCTGGTGATGCCGCCCAAGATCGACGGCAAGGCCCTGCCCCAGCCCCGGGCGCGCTCCACCAGCACCGCGTGGCCGAAGGATCCCGAGATCGTCGAGCGCGAGCGCGCCGCCGTGGAGCGGCGTAATCCGAGGGGCGCCCAGGCCCAGGGCCGCTACGACGACAACAACGCGACGCTCTCCGTGGATGAGATGCGCGGCGGCCGCCGCGCCGGGGCGGGCCTCACGACCACGGCCGAGCGGAAGCCCGGCGACAACAACCGCGACGACAGCCTGCTCAGCCCCTTCGAGCTCCTGAAGGGCAAGAGCGCCAATGCCGAGCCGTCCGACATCGAGCCGAGCCGCGACACGCTCACGGATCCGCCGACCGGATACCGCCAGTCGCCCAAGAAGCTGGCCCGCCCGCCGTCGAGCGACCCGATCAACAACGCCAGCCGCGAACGCGAAGAGGCGGATCCCGGCGCGTATCTCCGGAAGCGCGCGCAGCAGTGACGGGGGCGCCGTGTCGCCGTTGCAACGACGACGCGGCATGGCAACATGAGATGATCGTCCCGGTACGGCTCTTGCCCACCGGAGACCAGGACGGCCCCGAACCACGAACGCGTCCTGTCGTGGAACGCTTCGATCCGGGGCCGGCAGAAGGAAAGCGGAATGCACCTGTTCAGGAAGGCGACGCCCCACCTCTTCCCGCTGCGTCCGGGTTCGTCCTTCGGCGGCAGCGCCGGCCGGGGCGAGGCCGCGCCGTTCGGGCGTTCCGAGGCGGGCGGACCGGAAGTGACGGCCTTCACCCTCGACAACGGCCTCGACGTGGTGGTCGTCCCCGACCACCGGGCCCCCGTCGCCACCCACATGATCTGGTACCGCAACGGCTCGGCCGATGATCCCCTCGGCCAGTCGGGCATCGCCCACTTCCTCGAGCACCTGATGTTCAAGGGCACCGAGAAGCACCCCGTCGGGGCCTTCTCCAAGGCGGTGTCGGGCCTGGGCGGCCAGGAGAACGCCTTCACCAGCTACGACTACACGGCCTATTTCCAGCGGGTCGCCCGGGATCATCTCGGCACCATGATGGCGTTCGAGGCGGACCGGATGAGCGGCCTCGTCCTCGACGATGCCGTCGTGGCGCCCGAGCGCGACGTGGTGCTGGAGGAGCGCCGCATGCGGGTCGAGACCGACCCCTCCGCGCAGCTCTCCGAGGCGATGGCCGCCGGCCTGTTCGTGCACCATCCCTACGGCATCCCGATCATCGGCTGGATGCACGAGATCGAGGGCCTGAACCGCGAGCATGCGCTCGCCTACTACAAGCGCTTCTACACCCCCGAGAACGCCATCCTGGTGGTCGCGGGCGACGTCACCCCGGACGAGGTGCGTCGCCTCGCCGAGGACACCTACGGCCGCGTGACGCCCCAGGGCGCCCGGCCCGAGCGCCTGCGGGCGCGGGAGCCGGAGCCGAAGGCGCTGCGCCGCGTTGCCGTGGCCGACCCGAAGGTGGAGCAGCCGACCCTGCAGCGGCTCTACCTCACGCCCTCCTGCATCACCGCCCGCGACGGCGGCTGCCACGACCTGGAACTCCTCGCCGAGGTGCTGGGCGGCGGCTCGACCTCCTACCTCTACCGCAAGCTGGTCATGGAGAGCGGCCTCGCGGTGAATGCCGGCGCTTGGTACATGGGCTCGGCGATCGACGACACCCGCTTCTCCGTCTACGCGGTGCCCGCCGAGGGCGTGCCGCTGGAGAAGCTGGAGGAGGCCGTCGACAAGGTGCTGCGCCGCGCGCCCGCCGAGGCCCTGGACGCCGAGGCGATCGAGCGGGCCAAGACCCGCCTCGTGGCCGAGACCGTGTACTCCTCCGACAGCCAGTCGTCGCTGGCGCGCATCTACGGGTCTGCGCTCGCGATCGGCGAGACCATCGAGGAGGTCCGCCGCTGGCCGACCGATATCGAGGGGGTGACGCAGGACCGCCTCAAGACCGCCGCCGAGCGCTGGCTGACGCCGGCCCGCTCGGTGACCGGCTACCTGACCAAGGCGCAGGATCCGGACGCCCCGGTCGCGATGGCCGCCGAGTAGCCCCGGGCGCGTCCCGCCCGGCCCTCGGAGGGCCGGCACGGGGCGTGTGCCGAACGGGAGCCTTGGCCCGCTCCGCCGTCGCCCGAGAAAGAGACAAGAGGTTCCCATGAGCTTGGCCGAGACTCTGGTCGAGACCGCCGCCCCCGCCGCCACGTCGCCCACGACGGCGCTGCCGGTGACGACCGCCCCCGGCATCGAGGCGTGGCACGTCGAATCGCCGGTGGTGCCGATGATCGCCCTCGCCTTCACCTTCGAGGGCGGCGCCGCGCAGGACCCGGCGGGCAAGGCCGGCTGCGCCCAGATGCTGGCGCGGCTCCTCGATGAAGGGGCGGGCGACCTCACCTCCGATCTGTTCCAGGAGCGGCTGGCCGCCCGGGCCATCGAACTGTCCTTCCATGCCGGCGCCGACGCGGTCGGCGGCTCGCTGAAGATGCTGGTCAAGCATGCCGACGAGGGTATCGCCCTCCTCGCCCTGGCGCTGGCCAAGCCCCGCTTCGATCCGGACGCGATCGAGCGGGTTCGGGCCCAGATCATCGCCGGCCTGCGCTACCAGCAGAACGATCCGGGCGTCCTGGCCTCGCGGCGCTTCTTCAAGGAGGCCTTCGCCGGCCACCCCTACGCCCGACCCTCCTCCGGCACCGTGGAGAGCGTCGCGGCGATCACCCGCGAGGACCTGCTGGAGATGCATGCCCGCATCATCGGGCGCGGCCGGGTCAAGGTTGCGGCCGTCGGCGCCATCGGGGCGGAGCAACTCGCCGAGGGTCTGAACCGCGCCTTCGGGGCGCTCCCCGAGGCCGGGGCGCTGAAGGCGGTGCCGCGGACCGAGGTCCAGGATCTCGGCCGCCGCATCGTCGTCGACCTCGACGTGCCCCAGTCGGTGATCCGGTTCGGCATGGCCGGCGTGCCCTGGCGGGACCCGGATTTCATCCCGGCCTACGTGCTGAACCACATCCTCGGGGGCGGCGCCTTCACGTCCCGCCTGTTCCAGGAGGTGCGCGAGAAGCGCGGGCTGGCCTACTCGGTGGGGACCTCCCTGGTCAGCCACCGGTCCGCCGCGATGACCTGGGGCTACACCGCCACCAAGAACGAGCGCGTCGGCGAGGCGCTGTCGGTGATCGGCGACGAGATCGGCCGGCTCATCACCGACGGGCCGGACGACGACGAATTGCAGAAGGCCAAGGACTACCTCACCGGCTCCTACGCCCTGGGCTTCGACACCTCGACCAAGATCGCCCACCAGCTGGTGCAGATCGCCTTCGAGGAGCTCGGCATGGACTACATCGCCCGCCGCAACGCCATGGTCTCGGCCGTGACCCAGGCGGATATCCGCCGGGCCGCCGCCCGCACCTTCGCGGACGGCAAGATGCTGGTGGTCGCCGCCGGCCGTCCGGTCGGGCTCTGAGCTTTCGGAGCGGACCATCGCGGCGGTCGACCGCGAGGCCGTCCGCTCCAACCCTTCATCCTGGAGGCTGAACGATCGTCGATCGTTCAGCCTCCAGGTGCTGTCCAGGGCCCGCACGGCTGGCTGGAAGACCTGTCCCAGTCCCCGCGCACGGCGTCGGCATCTCCGGACCGGATTGCGCCCGGACGAGGCGCCTTCCGACGCGATGTCGATCGGCCCGGAAGCCTCGGTGCTCGCAGTGCCGGCGGGGATCCCTACCTGAGACGCATCGGCGTCAACCCCCGGATCGACATGCACCTCACCGGCCTCCATCACCTCACGGCGGTGACCGCCCGCGCGGCCGAGAACGTCGCCTTCTACACCGGGACGCTGGGCCTGCGCCTCGTCAAGAAGACGGTGAATCAGGATGACGTCTCGGCCTACCACCTGTTCTACGCGGACGGGCTGGCGAGCCCCGGCACGGACATCACCTTCTTCGACTGGCCGGCGCCCCCGGAACGGCGGGGCTCCAACAGCATCACCCGCACGCATCTGCGTGTGCCCGGCGAGGGCGCGGTGGCCTGGTGGCACGCCCGGCTGCGCGAGGCCGGGATCGTCGAGGCCGAGCCCGCCCTGCGCGACGGGCGCCTCACCCTCGACTTCGAGGATCCGGAGGGTCAGCGCCTCGCCCTGGTCGATGACGGCGGGACCGGGCCGGAGCATCCCTGGGACGGCTCGCCGGTGCCGGCGGCCTACCAGATCCGCGGCCTCGGCCCGATCCGGCTCTCGGTGCCGGACCCGGCCCGCACCGCCGCGGTGCTGACCGAGGTGCTCGGCATGCGTCGGGACCGCGTCTTCGAGACGGGCGACGGGCCGGTGGCGGTCTACGCCATGGGGCCCGGCGGCCCGGCCGCGGAGGTCCAGCTCCTGGCCGATCGGTCCGCGCCGGCCCGCCAGGGCGCGGGCGCGGTTCACCACGTCGCCTTCCGCATCCCGGATGCGGATTACGGCGGCTGGGCCGACCGGCTCAAGGCCGCCCGGGTTCCGACCAGCGGGCCGGTGGACCGCTACTACTTCCGCAGCCTCTACTTCCGCGAGCCCAACGGCATCCTGTTCGAGATCGCCACGGATGGGCCCGGCTTCACCGCGGACGAGCCGCTGGAGACCCTGGGCGACCGCCTCGCCCTGCCGCCGTTCCTTGAGCCGCGCCGGGCCGAGATCGAGGCGGGATTGAAGCCGCTCCACCCCGGAACCGCCGGCTGATCGCGCCGCGCGAGGCCCGGCGGGCGGCAACCCTCCCATGTCCGGAGCGGTGCTGCAGACCTTCCGCGAAGACGCTAAATATTCGAACGATTCCAGGCCGTTCACTTCTTTCGCGAGTGTGATCCCGGCGCGCCTTGACGGGCGTGCTGCAACTGCGAAAGAAGCAGCGCGCGTGTGTCATCCGGATCCGGGCGGGCTCTCTCGTCGAGGATCCACCCCCGCCCGAGCGGGGCGGCGGGGATCCGCCGAACCACGGCCCCCGAATCGTCGGGACCGTGAGCCGAGCATCAGAGGATTCGAGGGCTGATCCGTCGATGAGCAAGTTCTACGAGGAGCGCGTCCTGTCGGTCCACCACTGGACCGACAATCTGTTCTCGTTCCGCACGACCCGCGACCCGGCGTTCCGGTTCCGCAACGGCGAGTTCACCATGATCGGCCTGGAGGTCGAGGGCCGGCCGCTGCTGCGCGCCTATTCCGTGGTCTCGGCCAATTACGAGGAGGAGCTGGAGTTCTTCTCGATCAAGGTCCAGGACGGCCCGCTGACCTCGAAGCTCCAGCATCTCAAAGTCGGCGACCCGATCATCGTCGGCAAGAAGCCCACCGGCACCCTGGTGCTCGACAACCTCCTGCCGGGCAAGAACCTCTATCTGCTCGGCACCGGCACGGGGCTCGCGCCGTTCCTGTCGATCATCAAGGATCCGGAGGCTTACGAGCGCTTCGAGAAGGTCGTGCTGGTCCATGGCTGCCGGCAGGTGCAGGAACTCGCCTACGGCGAGACCATCACCGAGACGCTGCCGAAGCACGAATTCCTGGGGGAGATGATCTCGAACCAGCTGATCTACTACCCGACCGTGACCCGCGAGCCGTTCCGCAATCGCGGCCGGATCACCGACCTCATGGTCTCGGGCAAGCTGTTCGAAGATATCGGCCTGCCGGACATGTCGATCGAGAACGACCGGTTCATGCTGTGCGGCAGCCCCGACATGATCCGCGACACGCGCGAGCTGCTCTCGGGCCGCGGCTACGAGGAGGGCAACCACGGCGAGGCCGGTCACTACGTGATCGAGAAGGCCTTCGTGGAGAAGTAGCCCGCCGCGCAGGTCGGTTTCGGGTTCAGCCCGGTGCGGTCCGCCGCGCCGGGCTTTTCTGTGCCTGCGCGTCCCCGGATCCGGTCGCGGGGGCGGGGCGCAGGATCGCCCCGTATCCCTCCTGATCGTCGCCGACGAAGCGGATGCCCGCCCCTTCGAGGACCGTGCGGATCGCCGCGAGGGTCCGGTTGCGGGGCTGGACCTGTTCGCTCTCGATCATGTTCAGGGTGACGACGGAGACCGCGGCGCGGCTCGCGAGAACCCCTTGCGTCCATTTGAGAAGTCCGCGGCCGGCGCGGATCTGGGCGGCAGTGATCATGGCTCCGGCATCGCCCGAACTGAAAGAATTTTCAAGTTTCCGGTTGACGCAGGTCGAGCGCGGCCGTATCCACCCCGCCATCGGCCTGCCGGGCCGGTGATCCGAGGTTATCGCACCCTTGGGACGTCCGCGGCCGGCGAGCCGCGGGGGTGAAACGCCCAGTCCGCCTCGATCGGACATGACCGGCAGACCTCTGACATTCACCGGCGCGGGCCGGAGACGCTCGGTTATCCCTGTCACGGATCCCCCCGAGCCTCATCGACACGCCCGCGTCACCCGCAGCCCCGTTCGGACGGAGCCTGGCATGAAACAGCACGACGGAATCGGCGTCGCGGCGTTCGCCCGTCCCGGGCTGATGCGACCGTTACGGTCGTATCGCGGGGCTCTCGGCCCGAGAGGCTGAGCGCGTCCGGGCGGAGCCCGGCGCCGCCGACGCGGTTCCCACGCGCGTCTCGAGGACCCTGCGGGCCGGCAGGGGACGGTTATCATCGGTAGAGCGCCGCGGGCTTGTCTCGCGGAGGTTGCGGGTTCGATCCCCGCCGGGGGCCGCGAGGTCGCCGGAGCTCATGCCCGTCCCCGACACCACGACCGCAGGGCCCCGCGAGACGATCGTGGAGCCGACCGTGCGCGGATCCCGACCGACGATGCGGGCCGGAGAGGAACGGTTATCCTGACGCAGGAGGAGGTCGCGGGTTCGAATCCCGCCGGGCCGCGAGGCCCGTAGCTCAGCCCGGATAGAGCGCCCAGACACCGTTCCTCACGCCACGACTGCATCGCCCGGACGCGGGCCGGAAGACGAAGGTTCTCGGGATCCGAGGGGTGCGGGTGCAAGTCCCGCCGGGCCGTCAGGCCCGTCGCTCAAGCAGAGCATCGGACAAGCCCTTCGTCGCCGCCACGCCCGCAGCCGGACGGAAACCCGCCCCCGACGACACGAGAGACCGGCCGCCCGGCAGCGGCGGAGGACGACGCGCTGCGGCCGCGTCCCCCGCCCGTCCGCGCGCGCCGAAACGCGCCACCGGCCGGCGATCGGCCGCGATGGAGAGAGGAGAGACAGAGAGGAGCCCGCCATGACGAAGCTTGCACAGATGTTCCGGCTCCGCCGCACCCCGCAGGTGGAGCCGATCCCCGGCACGGTGCCGAATGCCGCCGGGGGCCACGCCTTCGCGGTCGGCGACTGGGCGCGGTTCGACCGCTTCCTGGTGCTCGGCTCCGAGGGCGGCTCGTACTACGCGAGCCCGCGCGCCCTGACCGCCGAGAACGCGGCTTCCGTGCAGCGGTGCATCGCGCAGGACGGCGCCCGCGCGGTCGCCGCCATCGTGGCGGTGAGCGAGGGCGGCCGGGCTCCGAAGCAGGATCCGGCGATCTTCGCCCTGGCGCTGGCGGCCGCTTCGGCGGATCTGGCGACCCGGCGCGCGGCGCTCGCGGCCCTGCCCCGGGTCTGCCGCACCGGCACCCACCTGTTCCAGTTCGCCGCGTCCGTCGAGGCGATGCGCGGCTGGGGCCGGGGCCTGCGCCGGGCCGTCGGCGGCTGGTACTGCGCCAAGCCCGTGGAGGCCCTGGCCTTCCAGGCGGTGAAGTACCGGGCCCGTCAGGGCTGGTCGCACCGCGACCTGCTGCGGCTGGCCCATCCGGAGACGGAGGAGCCCGCCCGGAAGGCGCTGTTCGACTGGATCTGCCGCGGCACCGTGACCGAGGCCGCCCCCGGGATCGTCCACGCCTTCGCGCAGGTGCAGGCGGAGGGCATCGACGGGGCGGTGGCCGCCGCCCTGGTGCGCTCGCACGGCCTGCCCTGGGAGGCGCTGCCGACCGGGCTGATGGGCAGCCGCGCGGTGAACGAGGCCCTGATCGAGCGGATGCCGGTCGGAGCCCTCGTGCGCCAGCTCGGCCGCCTGACGGCCGCGGGGGTGCTCGCGCCCTTCTCGGAGGGCACCGAGCATGTCCGGTCGGTCCTGTCGGACCGGGAGCGCATCCTCCGGGCGCGCCTCCACCCGATGGCGCTGCTGCTGGCCCTCAAGACCTACGCCTCCGGGCGCGGTCAGCGGGGCACGCTCGCCTGGGAGCCGGTGGCCGCGATCGTCGAGGCGCTGAACGCCGCGTTCTACACGGCGTTCAGCGCGGTGGAGCCCACGGGCCGGCGCCTCGTGCTGGCGCTGGACGTCTCGGGTTCGATGGGCGCCAGCACGGTCGTGGGCTCGACGCTCACGGCCCGGGAGGCGGCCGCCGCGATGGCGCTCGTCACCGCGGCGACCGAGGAGCACTGGCAGGTGCTCGGCTTCACCGACGGTCTGACGCCCCTGGCGATCGGCCCGTCGATGCGGCTCGATCAGGCGGTGCGGGCGACCGCCGACCTGCCGTTCGGCGCCACCGACTGCGCCCTGCCGATGCGCTGGGCGCTGGAGCGGGGCGTGAAGGCCGACGCGTTCGTGGTCTACACGGACTCGGAGACCTGGGCGGGGCCGGTCCACCCGGTCCAGGCCCTGCGGGCGTACCGGGAGAAGACCGGGATCCCGGCGAAGCTGGTGGTCGTGGGGCTGGTCGCCAACGGCTTCAGCATCGCCGACCCGGCGGATCCCGGCATGCTCGACGTGGTCGGCTTCGACGCGGCGGCACCGGCCGTGATCGCGGATTTCATCCGCGCGTGAGACCGGGGCGGGCGGCTCTTCCGGGCTGCCCGCCCTATTGCTGCGGGACCCCCTGCATCCCGTCCGCGAAGGGGCCGCCGCCGGCGCTGAACAGCTTGCGCAGGAAGCCCGGGGCGATCGCCGAGAGCGGGTTCACGCTCACGTCCGGCGAGGCGAGCTTGCCGGAGACGCGGAAATTGACCGCGAACAGGCCCTCGTTGTGCCCGCCCCCGAGCAGCGGCCCGAGCAGGGGCAGCTGCGAGGCCACGTTGTTCAGGCCGTAGAGCGGCACGAAGGTGCCGGTCATGTCGGTGCGCTCGCGGCCGGTATCGAGCCAGCCCGACAGGGTGAAGCCCATGGCGGCGTTCGAGATCGCCGCGTCGCTGAAATCGACGCGGGTGCCGGTGCGCACGAAGTTTGCGCGCATGCGATCGAAGCTGACGTCGCCCGCCCCCCGGCCCGGGGCGACCCGGCGGCCGCGGGCCGTCTCCGTGTCGGTCGGCTCCGGGCCCTGCGCCATGATGCTCGACAGCGCCGGCTCGTTGCGCAGGATGAAGTCGCGGATCTGCACGACGCCGGATTGCGGACCGTCGTTGAGGCCGATCCCGGCATTGAGCCGGCCGCCATACATGCGCCGGTACACGTCGACGAACCGCAGCGTCGCGCCGGCATCGGCCGAGTCCACCGCGAGCGTCGGCACGCCGCGCTCGCCGCGGGTGACCGTGGCGGCGAAGGGCGCGGCGCGGAACCGCCCGGTGATGGTGGCGGCGCGCAGCGTCTTCCCGTGCAGGGCGAGCTTCAGGTTGGCGCCGGTCAGGGCCTCCTCGTTGAAGCCGGTGACGATGGGCACCTGGATGTCGGCATCGACATCCTTCGGGTTCGCGTCCTTCGCATCCCGGCCGCCCTTGGGATCGGGGGCGCCCAGGGATTTCAGGAACGGCCTTGCATCGACCACCGCGCCCCGGACCACGACCTTGTAGCCGCCGCCGGTCCGGTCGAGGCTCACGCGCAGGTCGTCGCCGGGGGAGAGCTTGACGTTGGTGAGATCCGCCCGCTCCAGGCCGCCCTCGGGCGTGATCGAGACGGTGCCGCGCGCGCTCGCGGGGGCCGCGTCGAGGGCGAAGTCGCGCAGGTCGAAGCTCTGGCCGCTGTCGACGAGGGTGAAGCTGAGCCGCCCCGGCTTGCCCGCGGGCTTCGTGAGCCCCGGGATCAGCCCGTCGATCCCGGCCTTGGCCAGATCCGCCTCAACCCGGATCGGTGGCTTGCCGGATCCCGGCCGGCCGATCGGCACCACCGCGCGGACCGGGATCGTGCCGGTGAGCTGCGGCGCGGTCGGCAGGCCCTTGCGGCCGCGGACCGCCTCGTCGAGCGAGACGTTGACCACCGCCTCGCCGGGCTGCCCGACCTTCGGCTGGCGCAGGTCGACCGACATGGGGGCGCCCGCGACCCGGCCGTCGCCCTTCAGCGTGAAGGCACCCCGGTCGTAGGCGAGGTTGAACTTGCCCGACTCGAGCCTGTCCCGGCCCATCACCTTGTCGACCGAGAGGTCGGCGAGCGTGCCGATCAGCGTCACCGGCAGGTCCGGCAGGTCGGGGATGTGCTTGAGATCGAGGGGGAAGTCGACGCGCAGGTCGGCGCTGCCCTTGATCGTGGCTGGGTCGAGGTCGACGCTCATCACGCTCTTGAACAGCTTGGCCTGGAGCACGGAGGCCATGCCGTCGGCGCCGCCGGAGAGCCGCATCCCGATCTGCGCCACGACCCGGTCCGGCGTGATCTGCGGGATGACGAAGCTGCCGTCCGTGATGGCGAGCCCGCGCCCGTCCGGCCCGTGGACCTCGGCGGTCACGTTGCGCACCGTGGTCGAGCGTCCGGTGATGACGCCGGTGACGTTGCCCTTGGTCACAGGCGGAGCGTCGGCGGTGACGTCGATGGCCGCGTCCGAGACGTGGAAGTCGATATGGACCGCGTCGTCCGGGGCCGGGTCGCCCCGGGTCGCGGCGGCCAGGACCGAGCCCGACATCTTCACCTTGATGTCGACGGAATCGACCCGGCCCCGGCGGAGCTGGTCCACCAGGTAGGTGCGGGCCGGCGGCGCGATGTGCTCCGGCCAGAGCCGCAGCCCGGTTCTGACCTCGCCGTCGTGGCCGGCGAGGTGGAGCGTCAGGCCGCCGTCGTCGGCGGTGGTGCCGATCGTGCCGGTGATCGAGCCCTTCACGCCGGGGCCCGACAGGGTGAGCGCGTCGATGGCGATCCCGCCGTCGCGGCCGGAGAGCTGCGCGTCCAGGGCGTCGATCTTCACCGGCGCGTCCTGCGGGGTCGCCCCGCGTAAGGTCGCGTCGCGGCTCGCGAGGGTCGCGGTCCAGGCCGTGCTCGCGTCGGCGGGGTTGCCCTTCCACGTCCCCGTGAGGTGCACGGCGTTGCCGGCCCCGCGATAATCCAGGCCGGTGAGCGACATGACCCGGTTGGCCTCGTCCCAGTCCAGGGACGCGTCGAGGCTCTCGACGGTGACGGGGTTGAAGTCCTTCTCCTCGATCAGGAACGTGCCGTCGCCGGTATGGAGCTTGGCGTTCATGGTCCGGATGCGGCCGGCCGTCAGGCTCACGTCGGCGCGAGCCGAGACCTTCAGGTCCGTTGTCAGCGGCATGCCGGACTGGCCCGAGAGCAGCAGGAGATCCGTGACCGGCAGGTCGTCGAGGGTGATGACGCCCGAGCGCTCCTGCCCGTCCGCGCCGTCGCGCAGCGTGCCGCCGAAGCGCCACTCGCCGTGCGGCCCGTCGAGCCGCAATTCGAAGTTCCGGGTCCCGTTGACCGGATCGCGCCCGAACAGGCCGTTGACCCGCGCGAAGACCGCGCGCTCGTGGCCGTCCTCGTCGATCAGCCGCAGGCGCGCGTCGGTGACGCGGGCGCGGTCGAGGGCGCCGACCACGCCGCCCGAATCGAGGACGACACCGAAGATCGACGCGATCGCGGCCGAGAGCGGCGAGACGGTGCCGCGCACCCCGTCCACGCTCGGCGGCGTGTGCGGCGCGATATCGACCGGGTGGTTGGCCTCCGAGGCCGCGAAGGCGATGGAGCCGTCCCGGTGCAGCAGCGCGGTGGTCTGCGTCTCGCGGAACTCGATCGAGCGCGGCTGCACGTTGAGCCGCAGGAGTCCCCAGAGGTCGAGGCTGACGAGCGCCAGGGGCGCACGCACCACGAGGTCGCCCTGCGGGTTGCGGATGTCGAGGCCGGAGAAGCGCAGGCTCAGGGCGTTCTCGCGGTCGAGCTCCAGGCTGCTGCCGCGCAGCCCGATGCTCCAGCCGGGCCCGATCCGCTCGGCCACGGCGGCGGCGACGCGGCGCGACAGGCCGTCGATCTGCAGCGGCCCGTTCGACAGGCGCAGGGCCACGAGGCCGACACCGGCGCCGAGGAGCAGCACCAGCGCGAGGGCGCTCACGAGGCAGAAGCCACCCACGCGCCGCGCCCGCCCCCGAGGCCTGCCTGCCGACGTTGTCTCGTCCGCCATCGGGACCCTTGTTCCGGGGGCTCTGCGCGCGGCACCCTCGGGCACCGCGGCCGGTGGATCGAAGCACGCCCGCGCTTTACAGCGGCGGCGACTCCGGGCTTGGCTCGGACGTGCGCGGCGCAATCGCTTGAGGCCGCGCACGAGATCGGTTGCACATCATCAATCGGCCGAAAGGAAGGCACGATGCCGCTGTCAGAAGGGGATCTTGCCCCCGATTTCGACCTTCCCGCCTCGGGCGGAGGGCGCGTCGGATTGTCCGCGCTCAAAGGTCACAAAGTCGTGCTCTACTTCTACCCGAAGGACGACACGAGCGGATGCACGCTGGAAGCGCAGGACTTCAACGGTCTCCTGCCGGCCTTCGCGGAGGCGGACGCCAAGGTCGTCGGCCTGTCGCCGGACTCGGTGAAGAGCCACGACAAGTTCTGCGGCAAGTACGGACTCGCCTTCCCGCTCGCCGCCGACGAGGACAAGGCCGTGCTCGAAGCCTACGGCGTCTGGGTCGAGAAGAGCATGTATGGGCGCAAGTACATGGGCGTGGAGCGCACCACCGTGCTGGTCGACCGCGAGGGGCGTATCGCGAAGATCTGGCCGAAGGTGAAGGTCCCGGGGCATGCCGAGGCCGTGCTGACGGCCGCCCGCGCCCTGCCCTGACCGGCCGGACGACCCGGCCCGCGACGGATCCTTAACCCTACTGAGGTCTGAATGGCGGCTCCCCCGGGGCCGTCCCGATGCATCCTCCGAAGTTCCACATGCTTCCCAGGCCGCGCCGGCCGGCCCCCTGGCTTGCCGCCGGCCTCGCCCTGGCGCTGGTCTGGGCGCTCGGCGCCTCCTACCTGATCGTGTTCCACGACGACGTGCTCGCCGGCTTCGTCGCCCGGCAGGCCGCCCTGCGCGACGCCTACGAGGCGCGCATCGGCGAGTTGCAGGACCGCCTCGACCGCGACCGGCGCGACAGGGTGGGCAGCGAGGCGGGATTGGCCGAACGGGTCGCGGCCGCCCTGGAGCGCCAGGCCGAGCTGGAGCGGCGCACCGCGGCTCTCGGCGACCTCGAGCGGCAGGCCCTGTCCGAGCCCTCCACCACCGGCGCCCTGCCCGACCGGTCCGACGGACCGCGCAGCGGCGGCTATGACGGGCTTCTCCTGCGACCGACCGAGGGGCCGGCTCCGGCGCGGTCCGCCATCGAGCCCCTGCCCCGCCGGAGCGCGCGCGAGGCGGAGACCGGGCTGATCCGGCTGGAGGCCCGGCTCGACGGCCTGCAGGCGGCTCAGGGCGAGCGCCTCGCCCGACTGGCCGCCCGGGCCGGGGACGCGGTGCGGGGGCTGCGCGGCCTGATCGGCCGCACCGGCCTCGATCCCGACCGCTTCGATGCGGCCGTGCCGGCCGCCGGACTCGGCGGCCCGCTGGTCCCCCTGGACGGCCGCGCCCTGGACGGCAGCGGCTTCGCGGAGGGCCTCGCGCTGGCCCGGCGGACGCTCGACGACGGCGAGCGCCTGCGCCGGGTCGCCGCGACCCTGCCCCTGGCCCGTCCGATCCGGGGGGCCTCGATCGTGTCGAGCCCGTTCGGCACGCGCCTCGACCCCTTCACCCGCGGCCTCGCCCTGCATACCGGGCTGGACCTGAAGGCGGAGTACGGCGAGCCCGCCCGCGCCACCGCGCCGGGCCGGGTCGTCACCGCCGAGGCTGCGGGCGGGTACGGCAACATGGTCGAGATCGACCACGGCCACGGCCTGACCACCCGGTTCGGCCATCTCGCCCGCATCGGGGTGCGCCCGGGGCAGCGCGTGGCCGCAGGCGACGTCATCGGCTCGGTCGGCTCGACGGGGCGCTCCACGGGGGCGCATCTGCATTACGAGACCCGCATCGACGGCGCGCCGGTGGATCCGCAGCGCTTCCTGGACGCCGGCGCGACCGTCGCGACGGCCCGGCTCGGAGCCGACTGAGTCCGCCCCCTGGAGGGCCGCATCGTGCGAGCCTCCGCGTCGCGCTCGGAGGCCGCTATGGCATTGGCCGTGAAGCGCGACGCGCGCATGGGCGTCGCCGAGGACATGCGCGGGCTGAAGCCGTGCCCGGACGAGGGGCGCGGGGACGTCCTCGACGGTGCTGAGGGCGCCGTCGCGCGCGCGGCTGATCGTTCTCAACGGTCGCCTGAAGTCTCGACGCGATGGCCCGAGAACGGGGCGGCGGCGCCTATCCGGATCCCGGATCCGCAGCGCCGCGATCGACGATGACGCGCCCGGATGACCTTCTGAGGCGGCGCTGTTGCGGCCGGCCGCCCCGGTGCTACGATCGGGTCGGGATCGGGGATCGGCGATGGCTCTGACCGCGAAGCGCGACGCGCGGATGGATGTGTCCGAGTTCAGGCTCTGGGTGGAGAGCCGGCCCGCGCACGAGCGTCGGGAACTGCCCGACGGCGGACCCGTGCTGATGGCGCCGCCGCGGGAGCGGCATCGGGCGATCGTCGCCAACCTGATCCGACGAATCGGCGATCTCGCGGACGGCAGGGGCTGCCGCACCATGCCGGATCTCGGGATCCCCCGCCCCGCGAGGGACGATTTCGCGACGGTCCCCGATGTGGTGGTGCGGGCCGGGCCGCCCCTGCCGGAGGGCGATGCCACGGATCCGCTTCTCGTCGCCGAGGTGCTCCTTCCCGCGACCATGAGGCTCGACCGCGGCCGCAAGATCGATACCTGCCGGACCGTGCCGCGCCTCGCGGTGATGCCGATCGTCTATTCCGACGCGGCACGGGTCGAGGTCTGGCGGCGCGCGGGGGACGACCGGAGCGTCGCGGCCCTCGGGCTCGACGGCACCGTGCCGCTGCCGGAACTCGACGGCGCGGTGCCGGTGCGCGACATCTACCGCGGCCTCGCCTTCTGAGCGCCCGCACCCCACCTGATCGAACGGCGACGCATCAAGGCACCGAGACTTGCCCCATTTCGAAGACTTCTACGCGGCCAAGCTGCGCGGCTCCCTCGGCGTGACCGACGCCGAGTCGGTGCTCGACCTGCGCGGCGCCAACCGGGCGACCGCCGAGGCCTCCCTCAAGGACATGCTGGAGCGCAGCCGCTTCGCCAAGGGCAAGACCGTGGCGATCCGGCTCGATCCGCCGCCGGAGGGCGGGGGCGAGACCCTGTTCCAGCCGGCCGGCCGCCTGCTCCTCGACGCGAAGCGTCGCGGCCTGATCGAGCGCCTGCAGACCCTCCCGGCCCAGGACGGGCTGGGCTTCTACGTGGCGCTCACGGGCCGGGCCGAGCGGACGCCGATGTAGGCGGCCGGAACTCTGCGCCGGCAACGGATCGCGCGCGGGCCGCCGGGCGTTGACGAGGCGCAGCGTCACCGGACGTCGCTCAGGACGTCGCTCATCGAGGCAGCCCGTGACGAACATCCGTATCCCGGCTTCCCAGGTCTGCCGATGAGGACGCTTCCCGGGGGCCGCAACACGATCGAGCGCATCGCCCGCTTCGGCTACGGCGCCCGCGGTGTCGTCTACATCGTGGTCGGCGGCCTCGCCTTGCTGGCGGCCCTGGGGCATGGCGGGCGGGCCGGGGACAGCAAGGACGCGCTCCGCGCCGTGATGGCCGGGCCGTTCGGCGCGGCCATCGTCGGCCTGATCGCCCTGGGTCTCGCCGGATTTGCCCTCTGGCGCCTCGTCGAGGGCATCACGGATGCCGACCGGCGGGGCACCTCGGCCAAGGGCCTCGCCGTGCGCGGCGCCCACCTGATCAGCGCCGTGCTCTATCTCGGTCTCGCCGCCAGCGCGGCCTCGCTCAGCCTCGGCCTGGGCATGAGCGGCGGCGACGGCGTGCATGACGGGACCGCGTGGCTCCTGAGCAAGCCCTTCGGCCGCTGGCTCGTGGCCCTCGTCGGCCTCGCGGTCGTCGGAGGCGGCTTCGGCTTCCTCGGCAAGGCTTGGCGCGGCGACGTCACCGACCGACTCGCCATCGACCCGCAAGCCCGTGACCGCTGGGCCGGCCCGATCGGCCGGTTCGGCTACGCGGCGCGGGGCCTCGCCTTCCTGATCATCGGCGGGTTCCTCGTGGCGGCGGCGTGGCACCAGCGCTCCTCGGATGCCAAGGGCCTGTCCGAGGCTTTCGCGCTGCTGCGGGCCCAGCCCTACGGCTGGGTGCTGCTCGGGCTCGCCGCGGCGGGCCACGCGGCTTTCGGTGCCTTCGGGCTGATTCAGGCGCGGTACCGGCACATCGAGGCCCCGGACATCGACCGTGTGGACGATGCGGCCGGCGCCGCGGCCCGGGCGCTGACCTAAGCCTGGCAATTCTGAGGCTGCTCCGATTGTAATCGGCTGGCCACACACCAAGTAAAACAGACCCTCCGCGCGATCCTGTGCCCTGGGCGATGTTGCGGAGGCGAAGATGGCTAGAATTCTGATCACCGGTCGGGCACAGACCGTGACCACGGAAGACTTCAATGAGCGCGTCAAAATTCTGATGGTCGACAAGGCCGACCCGGTGAAAGGGCGCACTTATCAGAAGAATTTCAAATCCGGGTTCGGCGGCAGTCTCGGCAGGTAATACGCCCAGCGGTCGCGCGTCCGTGTGGCGCGGGGCCGGAGCGGCGCGTTGACAGGGCCGGTGCCGCGGCGGATACCCCGCGGCATCCCATCCGGCACCCGATGCAGCAGCGCCTCTACAAGACCGCGGTGATGGTGACCCACGACCTCGCGGCGACCGCTGCCGCCGTGGTGCTCACCTTCCTGTTCCGCTTCCAGGGCGGCATGCTCGCCGAGCGCCTGCACGCCCTGCCCCTGCTGCTGCCGCCATTCCTGGTCTTCGCAGGCCTCGTATACGGCCGGTTCCGGCTCTACCGGACCAAGTGGCGCTTCGCCTCGCTGCAGGATCTCGCCGGCATCGTCCGGGCGGCCAGCGTCCTGGCGCTGGCGCTCCTGGTGACCGACTGGGTCCTGGTCTCGTCCGACCTGTACGGCTTTTACTTCTTCGGCAAGATCGCGATCCTGCTGTACTGGGTCCTGCAGATCTTCTTCCTGGGCGGTACCCGGCTCGCGTTCCGCTATCTCAAGGACACCCGCTCCCGGCAGACGAGCGCGCGGGCCGCCACCGTCCCGACCCTGCTCCTCGGCCGTGGCGCCGACATGGACGTGCTGCTCCGGGCGATCGAGACGGGCTCCGTGAAGAAGCTCGCGCCGCGGGGCATCCTGTCGCCCCGGGCGGACGAGCGCGGCCAGTTCATGCGCGGCGTGCCGGTTCTGGGCGGGTTCCCCGATCTCGAGCGCGTGGTCGCCGACCTCGCGAACCGCGGCGCGCCGGTGCGGCGGCTGGTGGCGGCCCCGAGCGCCCTCGTGCCCGAGGCGGCCCCCGACGACCTGATCGCCCGTGCCCGGCGCCTCGGCCTGCCCCTCGCCCGCGTCGTCGGTCTCGGCGAGGGCGTCCAGGGCCCGGAACTGGCGCCGCTCGAGATCGAGGATCTGTTGCTGCGGCCGACCGTCGCCATCGACCGCCCGCGCCTGGAGGCGTTCCTCGCCGGACGCCGGGTCGTGGTCACCGGCGGCGGCGGCTCGATCGGCTCGGAGATCTGCCTGCGGGCCGTGGCCTTCGGGGCCGCCGCCGTGCTGGTGCTCGAATCCTCCGAGCCGGCCCTCCACGGCATCCTCAGCCACCCCGCGATCCTGGCCGCGGAGGCGGACGTGACCGGCGTGCTGGCCGATATCCGCGACCGGGAGCGGACGCACGCGGTGATCGCGGCGTTCCGGCCGGACTACGTGCTCCACGCCGCCGCGCTCAAGCAGGTGCCCTACCTGGAGCGGGACTGGCAGGAGGGCATCAAGACCAACGTGTTCGGCTCGATCAACGTGGCCGAGGCCGCGGTGGCGGCCGGCGCCCGGGCGCTCGTGATGATCTCCACCGACAAGGCGATCGAGCCGGTCTCGCAGCTCGGCGTCACCAAGCGCTTCGCCGAGATGGTCGCCCAGGCCCTCGATGCCGAACAATCGGTCAGGCCGAACCACGCGACCCGGCTGATCGCCGTGCGCTTCGGCAACGTGCTGGGCTCCGCCGGCTCCGTGGTGCCGGTGTTCAAGGCGCAGATCGCCCGGGGCGGCCCGGTCACCGTCACCCACCCCGACATGGTCCGCTACTTCATGACCGTGCGCGAGGCCTGCGACCTCGTGCTGACGGCGGCCTCGCATGCCGACGGCGAGGCCCGGGCGGGCGCGGAGCGTGCCGCGGTCTACGTGCTCAAGATGGGCCAGCCGGTGCGGATCGCCGAGCTCGCCGAGCGGATGATCCGGCTGGCCGGCTTCGAGCCCGGCGCGGAGATCGAGATCGCCTATACCGGCGCCCGGCCCGGCGAGCGGCTCAACGAGATCCTGTTCGCCCGCGAGGAGCCCCGGATCGCCCTGCCGGGCATCGACGGGGTGATGGCGGCGCGGCCGGTCTTCGCCGACCGGGCCCGGCTCGACGGCTGGGTGGTGCGGCTGCGCGACGCCGTGGCGGCGGGCGACCGGGCCGCCGCCGAGGCCGTGTTCGAGGCGGCCATCCCGCATTTCCGCGAGCGCGCCGTCCTCCGTCCCGGGCCGCCCCAGGAAGCCGCGGAGCCGGCTGCGGAGCCGGCCGCGGAGCCGGTCGGCGACCCGCCGCGCGCCGCCGCCGCGCCCGCCGCCCTCGGCTGATCCGGTCGGCATCTGAGGCCGCCCCGGCGCTCACACCGTGGCGATCGGCGTCGTCGGCGAGCCCACCGCGCCGGGCAGGCGCAGCGGCGGGGCTGTGAGCAAAAAGCGGCTCCGTCCATGGGCGCGCAGCCACGCGGCCAGCGGCGTCAGGTGCCACAGTTCGCCGAGATTGACCCCGAGCTTGAACAGGCAGTGCTCGTGGAGCGGCAGCGTCGCGCAGCAGGCGGGACCGGGTCCCGCCGGGTAGGCCTCCACGGCGTAGTTGTCGGCGATCAGCGCGCAGAGCCCGGTTCGGGTGATCCACTCGAGGAGCCGCGGGTCCCGCCCGTCGAGGCCGGCGCAGAGATTGTGGACCAGCTTCGGGTCCGGATCGCCGCCCATGGCGATCAGCCGCTCGGCAAAGCCCGTATGCAGGCAGACCATGTCGCCGGGCTCGATCACGACGCCATCGGCCTCCAGGATCCGGGCGAGCTGGTCGTAACCCACCTTGGTCTTGGCGTCGCCGAGATGGGCGCGCAGGTCGATCATCACGGCGCGGCCCTGCATGCCGGTCTCGGCGAGGCGCTCGATCCCCAGGCGCTTCGCCCGGGACGGCTGATCCGCCGCCTCCGGCGCGCTCGGACCGACGATGTCCCGGCCGCCGCGGAAGCCGTTGTAGTAGGTCGGCGTCGCGCCCGTGCCGTCCGCGTCGAACAGCGACCCGACATGGGCGAGCGAGTCCCACTGCGTCGAGTATTGCAGGTGGATCAGCGCCCGGTCGTCGCAGATCACGTCGGTGGCGCCGTCGACCTCCTCGCAGACCGGGAAGTTCATGTTCGGCCGGCCGTCGGCGCGGCGGGTCGGGGTGATCTGGGGCGGGTGGCGGCGCGGGTTCAGGACGTTGCCGCCCGGCAGGTCCAGCGGCAGGCTGAGGCAGAAGGTCCGGCCCGCGCGCACCTCGGCGACGCCCTGCAGCACCTTCTCGGGGGTGAGCAGGTTCAGGCGCCCCAGCTCGTCGTCGGGGCCGAAATCGCCCCAGGTCGAGCCTTCGGGCCGCCGGGTCCAGCGCAGGGTCATGGCCGAGCTCCCGCTGCCCGTGCGGGCCGCTTCCCGAGGCTCCAGGGCCGCGGTCCGGGGCGAACCCCGGCCGCGGCCGAGCGTGCGTTCCTCACCAGACCGTGCCCTTCTTCGAGGCCGCCGGGCCCGCGCTTCGCAGGGCCGCGGCGAGCCTAGGACGCGGCGGCGCGCCGCGATACCCCGGGCGGAAAACGACTCGGTGCAAACGTCACCGGCCGGTCCCGATCGGCCCCTTGTGATCCGTCGGAGCGCGGGTACAGTCCGTCCCAAGCCCGCGAATATAAAATTCGGGCACTGGGATGAGGAAGCGCCGATGTCCGAGACCGTGCGCGCCGCCGCTCGGGTTGCCCCGATTCGGCGCATGCTGCCCGCGCTGATCGCGGCGGGGCTGGTCGCCGCCGGGCCCGTCCGGGCCGCGGATCCGATCAAGATCGGGGTGATCGCCGAGGCGCAGTCGGTCGCCGGGGCCTCGATCCCGCAGGCGGTCCAGCTCGCCGCCGACGAGATCAACGCCAAGGGCGGGATCGACGGGCGCCAGATCCAGGTCGTCACCTACGACGACAAGTCCTCCGCCTCCGACGCGGTCCGGGCCTTCCAGCGGGCGGTCTCCGAGGACAAGGTCAACCTCGTCATCGCCAGCTACATCTCGGAGGTCGTGCTGGCGCTGATGCCCTGGGCGGCGCGGCTCAAGACGCCGATGATCACGCCCGGCGCGGCCTCCAACGAGATCAGCGTGAACGTCCATAAGGACTACGCCCGGAACAAGTACACCTTCCACGGCTACCTGACCTCCCACGCCCTGGCGCAGGCGGTCTGCGACTCGGCCAAGGAGGTGCTGGTCGGAACGCTCAAGGCCAAGACCGCCGCGATCATGAGCGAGGACGCCGCCTGGACCCGGCCGCTGGACGCCGCCTACCAGGAATGCCTGCCGAAATCCGGGCTCAAGGTGGTGGAGCATGTCCGCTTCTCGCCGGACACGGGGGACTTCACGCCGATCTACAACAAGATCGAGGCGGCCAAGCCCGACCTGATCGTCACCGGCATCGCCCATGTCGGCGTGCAGCCGACCGTGCAGTGGCAGAACCAGCAGGTGCCGATCGCCATGACCGGCATCAGCGGCCAGGCGACCTCCTCGACCTTCTGGGCCAACACCAACGGCGGCACGCAGGGCGTGCTGTTCGACAGCGTGGCGCTGCCGGGCGTGGCGCTCACCGAGAAGACGATCCCGTTCTCCGAGGCCTTCACCAAGCGCTTCGGCGGGGCGCCTTCCTACGCGGGCTTCATGGCCTACGACGCCGTCTACTACACCGCGGAGGCGATCAAGCGGGCGGGCTCCACGGAGGCCGACAAGCTCGTCGAGGCCCTGGAGAAGACCGACTATGTCGGCACCGTCGGGCACCTGAAGTTCTACGGCAAGGACGACCCGTTCACCCACTCGATCCAGTACGGCCCCGGCCTGATGACCAGCGTCCTCGGCCAGTGGCAGAACGGCAAGCAGGTGGCGATCTGGCCGGCGGCGACCGCCAACGGGACCATGATCCTGCCCCCTGCGGTGAAGGCGGCGGTCCCGTAGTCGGACAGGGAGAGCGCGATGATCGGCCTCCAGATCCTCGTCGACGGTTTCGCGATCTCGGCCCTCTATGCCCTCGGCGCGATGGGCTTCACCCTGATCTTCGGGGTCTCGGGTGTCCTCAACCTGACCCACGGCGCCCTGATGGTCATGGCCGCGGTGGCGGCCTGGGCGGCCTCGGCCCTGTTCGGGCTCGGCTCCTATGCGGGCGCGGCGATCGGCGTGCTGTGCGGGCTCGCGGGCGCCCTCGTCACCTATTTCGCCGTCGTGGCGCCGATCGAGCGCAGCCGGGCGATCCCGCGCGAAGAGAAGGAAATCTTCGTGCTCACCGGCACGCTGCTCTGGGGGATCATGATCCAGGAGCTGGTGGCCTACTTCTTCACCGACAACCCGAAGACCGTGCTGCCGCTCATCGAGGGCGTGGTGGAGATCGCGGGCGTCCGCACGCCGAAGAACGAGCTCTTCACCGCGCTGATCTGCTGGGTGGTGATCGGGCTGCTCTGGCTGTTCGTGAACCGGGCGCGGGCCGGCAAGGTCCTGCTCGCCGCCTCCATGAACCCGCGCGGCGTCACGCTGCTCGGCCACGACATGGCGAAGATCTACGTGGCGGTCTGGGCGATCTACGGGCTTCTGGCCGGCATCGCCGGGGTGCTGCTCGGGATGTTCCTCGGGGTGTCTTCGTATTCGGTGGGGCCGCTCACCGCGAGCGCCTTCTCGATCGTGGTGCTGGGGGGCTTGGGGAGCGTCACCGGCTCGCTGATCGCCGCCTACGTGGTGGGCTACCTCGAGACCGCCACCGCCTACCTGATCTCGCCGGCCTACCGGGTCATCCCGGCGCTGCTGCTGCTCGTCGCCGTCATGTACCTGCGCCCGCAGGGCCTGCTGGGGCGGCGCTGATGGCGGTCCTCGAGATCAGAGTCTTCGCCGGGCGCGTGATGAACGCCCTTCCCTGTGCTGGCTCCCGGATTCGAACGGCGTGTGCACCGCCGCGGCGGCGGCAAGACGAGACGCGGGTCCCCTCTCCCGTGCGGGAGAGGGACAGGGTGAGGGGCGTGCGGCGCCCGGAGAAGGCGGGACGCGCGTCGAGGACGGGCTCGATCCTGAACAATCTCGACCCTCACCCCAACCCTCTCCCGCACGGGAGAGGGGGCGCGTCGCGTTCCCTCATCAGCGTTGAAGCCCTGATCATCAATCCTGGTGCGGCTCATCCATGAAGCTCCTCACCACCCCCGGCTTCTGGATCGCGATCCTCGCCGTCGCGGCCGCCGCCACCCTCCCCTGGTATGTCTCCGGCTACATCCTGGGCCTGCTCACGATCGCCTACTATTTCGGCGTGTTCTCGATGGCCTGGGACCTCCTCTTCGGCTTCGCCGGCGAGGTGAATTTCGGCCCGACCTTCCTGATCGGGCTCGGGGCCTACGGCGCCGGCATCCTCAACAACCGCTACGAATTGCCGATCCCCTACTGCCTCGCGGCCGGGACCGTGCTCGCCGTGGTCGGCGGCCTCGCCCTGGCGCTGCCGGCGCTGAAGGTCCGCGGCCCCTATTTCGGGCTGATCACCCTGGTGGCGGTGCTGCTCCTGCAGAACATGATCGTGGTCTTCTCCGGCCTCACCGGCGGCGAGATCGGCCTGACCGTCCCCGACGTCATCTCCATCGACGCCGACACCAATTACTGGCTGGCGCTCGGCTTCATGGCGGTCTCCGGCCTGATCCTCACGGCCATCGCCCGCTCGCCCGCGGGGCTGATCCTCCAGGCCGCCGGCCAGGATCCGGTGGTGACCGGGGCGCTCGGCTTCAACGTCGCCAAGCACAAGCTCGCGGCCTTCGCGGTGAGCGCCGCCTTCTCGGGCCTCGCGGGCGGGCTGGTGGTCTTCTACATGGGCACCGCCTCGGTGGGCACGCTGATCAACACGTCGGTGGGCGTGCAGGTGATCATCGCGGCGGTGCTCGGCGGCCGCCGCACCATCGTGGGCGCGGCGCTCGGCGCCGTGTTCCTGATCGCGGCGGGCGAATTGCTGCGCCCGCTCGGTGGGCTCTCGACCTTCGTGGTCTCGGCGGTGGCGCTGCTGGTGATCCTGTTCGTGCCCTCGGGGCTGCTCGGCCTCGCCTCCTTCCGGAGCGCCCGATGACCGTCGCCGTGGCACCCCCGCCGGCCGTGTCGCCCGTCCTGGCCGAGCCCTGCCTCACCGTGCGCGGCCTGACCAAGCGCTATGGCGGCCTCGTCGCCGTCAAGGAGGTCGATCTCGACCTGCGGCCCGGCGAGATCCTCGGCCTGATCGGCCCGAACGGCTCGGGCAAGTCCACCGTGATGAAGCTGATCATGGGGCTGGAGCGGCCGAGCGCCGGCTCGATCCGCCTCGACGGCGCCGAGATCGGCGGGATGCCGGCCCACCGGGTGGCGCGCTCGGGGATCGGACTCGTGTTCCAGCACGCGCGGCCTCTCCAGCGGCAGACCGTGCTGGAGAATATCAGCCTCGCGCTCCTGCCCGACAGCCTGATCCGATTGGTCGCGGATCCCCACGTCGCGCGGCGCGCGAAGGAGATCGCCGAGCGCGTCGGCCTCGGCGCCGTGATCGACCGGCGCCCCGGCACCCTGCCCTTCGCGGATCTCCGCCGGCTGGAACTCGCCAAGGCCATCGCCCGCGATCCCCGGGTGGTGCTGGTCGACGAGCCCTTCGCGGGCCTGACCGGCGGCGAGGTCGCGGCCTTCTCCGAGCTGATCCGGGGCTTTCGCGACGAGGGCAAGGCCGTGCTCCTCGTCGACCACAACGTGAAGAGCGTCGCGGCCCTCGTGGACCGGGTGTTCGCCATGTATCTCGGCGAGCGCATCGCCGAGGGCTCGGCCGAGTCCGTGATGGCCGACCCGACCGTGCGCCGGGTCTATCTCGGCGGCAGCATCGAGACGGCGGCCCGGCCGGAAGCCGCGTTCAAGCCGGATTCGCTGCTGACCGTCGAGGGTGTCGACGTGCTCTACGGCAAGGCGCAGGCGCTCCGCGCCGCCTCGATCCACGTCCACGAGGGCGAGTTCGTCTCGGTGGTGGGCCTGAACGGCGCCGGCAAGACCACGTTGTTCAACGCGATCTCGGGCCTCGTGCCGCATGGGGGCACGATCCGGTTCGACGGCCGGGATCTGTCCCGGATGAAGCCCGCCGCCATCGCGCGCGCCGGCATCGTCCAGGTGCCCGAGACCCGCGAGCTGTTCGGCGATCTCAGCGTGCGCGAGAACCTCGACCTCGGCGGTCAGCATTTCCCCAAGGCCGAGAGCGCCCGGCAGCGCGACTGGCTCTACGAGCTGTTCCCGATCCTGAAGGCCCGCGAGACGCAGAGCGCCCGCACCCTGTCGGGGGGCGAGCAGCAGATGCTGACCATCGCCCGGGCGCTGATGATGCGGCCGCGCCTCCTGATCCTCGACGAGCCGACGCTCGGCCTTGCCCCGGTGATCCTGGAGCTGCTGTCGAAAGCCTTGGAGAAGCTGCGGCAGACCACGCCGATCACGGTCCTGCTCGGCGAGCAGAACGTCACCTTCGCGCTCCCGCACGCCGACCGGGTCTACGTGCTGGAGCAGGCGCGGATCGTCTGGGAGGGGCCGCCGCAGCGTTTCGCCAGCGAGATGGGATCGGCCTATCTGTGAGGGGTGGCGTGATCCGGGTCGATCAAGATCCACGTTCGATTCGGGTTGGAGCGCAGGTCCCCTCTCCCGTGCGGGAGAGGGACAGGGTGAGGGATCAGGTCTGTCCGGAGGCGGCGCGCCAGGGACGCGCGTCGCTGGGTTGCTTGATCCTGAGAGTTCTCGTCCCTCACCCCAACCCTCTCCCGCACGGGAGAGGGGGCGCGTCGCGCCGCGGGTGAAGGCAGTGGGACGGCGGGCAGCCGGCTCGCACAGCTTGGTGCGCTGGCCGGCAGGAAAACCCTAGGGAGCGGAAACCGTGGACTTCAACCTCTCCCAGTCCCAGACGCACTGGCTGAACCGCGTCCGCGCCTTCATCGCCGCCGAGATCCTGCCGGCCACCGCCGCGGTCGCGGCCGAGCGGACGGAGAGCCGTGCCCCCGCGCCCACCATGGAGCGGCTGAAGGACCGGGCGAAGGCCGAGGGCCTGTGGAACCTGTTCCTGCCGCCCTCGCCCGAGCACGACACCGACGACTACCGCGGCGCCGGCCTGACCAACCTCGACTATGCGCTCTGCGCCGAGGCGATGGGCCGGGTCGGGATCGCCTCGGAGGTGTTCAACTGCGCGGCGCCCGACACCGGCAACATGGAGGTGCTGCACCGCTACGGCACCGCGGCCCAGAAGGAGCGGTGGCTCAAGCCCCTGATGGCGGGCGAGATCCGCTCGGCCTTCCTGATGACCGAGCCGGAGGTCGCCTCCTCGGACGCCACCAACATCGCGACGTCGATCCGCCGGGACGGCGACCACTACGTCATCGACGGCCGCAAGTGGTGGTCGACCGGCGTCGGCGACCCGCGCTGCAGGATCGCGATCCTGATGGGCAAGACCGACCCGGACGCCCCCCGCCACCGGCAGCAAACGCAGATCCTGGTGCCGATGGACACGCCGGGGGTGCGGGTGGAGCGGCTGCTGCCGGTCTTCGGCTACGAGGACGCCCCCAAGGGCCACGGCGAGGTGGTGCTGGAGGATGTCCGCGTGCCGGCCGGGAACCTGATCCTGGGCGAGGGCCGCGGCTTCGAGATCGCGCAGGGAAGGCTCGGGCCGGGCCGGATCCACCATTGCATGCGCACCATCGGGGCCGCCGAGGTGGCCCTGGAGGCCATGGCGCGCCGCCTCGTCTCCCGCGTCGCTTTCGGCAAGCGGATCTCCGAGCAGTCGGTCTGGGAGCAGCGGGTCGCGGAGGCGCGGATCGACATCGAGATGGCCCGCCTCCTCTGCCTGAAGGCCGCCGACATGATGGACAAGGTCGGCGCCAAGGGCGCCAAGCTCGAGATCGCCATGATCAAGGTCGCGGCGCCCCGGGTGGCGCTGAAGGTGATCGACGACGCGATCCAGGCCCATGGCGGGGCCGGCGTCTCGGAGGATTTCGGGCTCGCCAGGATGTACGCCCATATCCGCACCCTGCGGCTCGCCGACGGGCCCGACGAGGTCCACAACCGCTCGATCGCCCGGCTGGAATTCGGGCGCTACACCAATGCCCGCGAGGGCGCATGAGCGACGCGGATGTCTTCTCCGGCGTGAAGCCGGTCGAGCCGCGCCACCGGATCGACGAGGCGAAGCTCGCCGCCTGGATGGAGGGCCACGTCCGCGGCTACGCCGGCCCGCTCACCGTGCGGCAGTTCCGCGGCGGTCAGTCGAACCCGACCTACCGGCTCGACACGCCCGCCCAGGCCTACGTGCTCCGGCGAAAACCCTTCGGCCCGCTCCTGCCCTCCGCGCACGCGGTGGACCGCGAGTTCCGGGTGATCGGCGCCCTCTACGGCGAGGGTTTCCCGGTGCCGCGGCCCTTCGCGCTGTGCGAGGACCCGGACATCATCGGCGCGGCCTTCTACGTGATGGAGGCGGTGGACGGCGCGGTGCACTGGGACGGGGCGCTGCCGGGCCTCGATCCCCATGCCCGCCACCGGCACTATGCCGGCATGATCGCCACGCTGGCGCGCCTGCACGCCATCGACCCGGAGGCGGCGGGGCTCTCCGATTACGGCCGGCCCGGCAACTACTTCGCCCGGCAGGTCGACCGCTGGACCCGCCAGTACCGCGCCGCCGAGGACGGGCGCCTGGAGGCTGTCGAGCGGCTGATCGCGTGGCTGCCTCGGACCGTGCCGGAGCAGCAGAGCGCCTGCGTGGTCCACGGTGATTACCGCCTCGACAACCTGATCTTTTCCCGCGACGGCGGCGTCAGCGCGGTGCTCGACTGGGAGCTGTCGACGCTCGGCGACCCGCTCGCCGATTTCAGCTACCTGCTGATGCAGTGGGAGTTGCCGGCCGACGGGCGCAGCGGGCTCGGCGGGCTCGACCTGCCGGCTTTGGGCATTCCCACACGGGACGAGGCGGTGGCGCTCTACTGCCGGGCGGCGGATCGGAAAAGCCTGCCCGACCTCGACTGGTACTTCGCCTACAACCTGTTCCGGCTGGTCGGCATCCTGCAGGGTGTGGCCGCCCGCGCCAAGGCGGGCAACGCCGCGAGCGAGCACGCCGCCGCCATGGCGGCACGCGTCCCGAAGCTTGCCGAAGCGGCCTGGGGCTTCGCCGAGCGGGCAGGGGCCTGAGCATGGAGTTTTCCGGCCGCGTCGTCGCCGTCACGGGGGCCGCCCGGGGCATCGGCCGGGCGCTCGCCGCGGCGGCCCGGGCCCGGGGCGCGACCGTGGTCGCCCTCGACCGCGACGGCGCCGGCGCTGAGGCCGTGGCGGTGGAACTCGGCGGACGGGCCTATGCCATCGACGTGGGTGACCCGGAGGCGGTTGCCGCTGCCCTCGCAGGCATCGAGGCCGGGATCGGTCCCATCGCGCTCTACTGCTCCAATGCCGGCATCCTGGAGCGCGACCCCGATCCGGAGCTGGCCACCTCCGCCGATCCGGAGAGCTGGGCGCGGTCGTGGTCGGTGAACGTGATGGGCCATGTCCACGCGGCGCGGGTTCTGGTCCCGCTCTGGCGCGCCCGAGGCGGGGGCGCGTTCCTCGGCACCGTCTCGGCGGCGGGGCTCTTGAGCCAGATCGGCAGCGCCACCTACTCGGCCACCAAGCACGCGGCGCTGGCCTTCCTGGAGCATCTCGCCATCGCCCATGCCGCGGACGGGATCCAGGTCGCCGCCCTGTGCCCGCAGGGCGTCGACACCGCCATGCTGGGGGCGGCCAGCGCCGCGTCGCGCGACGGCGTGCTGTCACCCGAGGCCGTCGCCGAGGCCGCCCTGGATGGGCTGGCATCGGGGCGCTTCCTGATCCTGCCGCACCCGCAGGTGGCCGAATACGCCCGCCGCCGGGCCGAGGATCCCGAACGGTGGCTTGCCGGCATGGCGCGCCTGCGCCGGTCGATGCGGGCGGGGGCGTGAGGATGGGCGGCGTCCGGAGACACCAGCGGTGGCCGCGTGAGGCGCTGGTCCCCTCTCCCGTGCGGGAGAGGGACAGGGTGAGGGATCGGGTCTTTCCGGACAGCGCGCACCCCTCACCCCAACCCTCTCCCGTGCGGGAGAGGGGGCGCGTCGCGACCGTCAGATCCCGCGGAACCAAGCTGGCGGGCGTGTCCAGCCCTGCGCAGCGCGGAGGCGAGCCATGTCCCTGTTCGATCTGACCGGCAAGGTCGCGCTCATCACCGGCTCCTCCCGGGGCATCGGGCGGGCGATCGCCCTGCGGATGGCCGAGCACGGCGCCCGGGTGGTGATCTCCTCGCGCAAGCGCGAGGCCTGCGCGGCGGTCATCGCCGAGATCGAGGCCGCGCACGGTGCCGGCCGCGCCGTGGCGATCCCGGCGAGCATCTCGGTGAAGGACGAGCTGGAAGCCCTGGTCACCGAGACCGAGGCGCGGCTCGGCCCGGTGGACGTGCTGGTCTGCAACGCCGCCAGCAATCCCTATTACGGGCCGCTGGCCGGCATCTCCGACGCGCAGTTCCGGAAGATCCTCGAGAACAACGTCCTGGCGAACCACTGGCTGATCCAGAGGGTCGCCCCCGGCATGGTGGCGCGGCGGGACGGCGCGATCGTCATCGTCTCCTCCATCGGGGCGCTCAAAGGGTCGCCGGTGATCGGCGCCTACAACGTCTCGAAGGCCGCCGACCTTCAGCTCGCCCGCAACTACGCGGTGGAGTACGGGCCCGCCAACGTGCGGGTGAACTGCCTCTGCCCGGGGCTGATCCGCACCGATTTCGCCCGGGCCCTGTGGGAGGATCCCGAGATGCTGGCCGCCACCACGGACGCCGCGCCCCTGCGCCGGATCGGCGAGCCCGACGAGATCGCCGGCGCCGCCGTGTTCCTGGCCTCCGCGGCGGGCCGGTTCGTGACCGGTCAGGCACTGGTCATCGACGGCGGCGTGACCATCGCCCGATGAGTCTCGACCCCCGCATCCCCGCCGGCTGGCCTTCCCTGCCCTTCCGCGAGGCCGAGGCGCGGCTCACCGCCCCGGGCGCACCCTTCGCCATCGCCACGGTGCCGATCCGGGGCGTGCCGACCCGGATCTGGGAGAAGGCCCCGCCGACCCTGCGCGATCTGTTCCGGATCGCCCGGGGGCACGGAGAGAAGACCTTCGTGGTCTACCAGGACGAGCGCGTGACCTTCACGGGCTTCGCCCGGGCGGCGACCACCCTCGCGCGGGCCCTGGTGGAGGCCGGCCTGCGCAAGGGCGACCGGGTCGCCATCGCGCAGCGCAACCTGCCCGAATGGCCGGTGAGCTATTTCGGTGCCCTGCTCGCCGGGGCGATCGCGACGCCGCTCAATGCGTGGTGGACCGGGCCCGAGCTCGCCTACGGCCTGCAGCATTCGGGCGCGCGGGTGCTGATCGCCGACGGCGAGCGCTTCGCCCGGCTCGCCCCGCATCTGGGCGAATGCCCGGCCCTGGAGCGGGTCCTCACCACCCGGATGGAGCCGGACCCCCGGGCGACGCCGCTCGCCGAGATCGTGGGGCCGGTCCGGGACTGGGCCGCCCTGCCCGACCTGCCCCTGCCCGACATCGCTCTCGATCCGGAGGACGACGCGACGCTGTTCTACACCTCGGGCACCACCGGCAAGCCCAAGGGGGCGGTCGGCACCCACCGGGCGGCCGCCACGACGGTGATGGCCTATCCCTACTCGGCGGCGCGCAGCGCCCTGCGCCGGGGCGAGAGCCCGCCCAAGCCCGACCCGTCCGCGCCGCAGCGGGCGGCGCTGCTGGTGATCCCGCTGTTCCACGTCACCGGCTGCCACGCGAGCCTCGGGGCGGCGCTCTACGGCGGCCACCGGCTGGTGATGATGCACCGCTGGGACGCGAACGCGGCCCTCGACCTGATCGAACGGGAGGGCTGCACCAGCGCGGGCGGCGTCCCGACCATCGCGTGGCAGCTCGCCACCGCCGCCCGGGAAGCCGGACGGTTGCTGCCGAGTCTCGAGGGCGTCACCTATGGCGGCGCCCCGGCCGCCGGCGACCTCGTGCGAACGCTCGGCGAGGCCTTGCCGAAGGTCGTCCCCGGGACCGGCTGGGGCATGACCGAGACCTCGGCGACCTTCACCCACCACCAGGGCGAGGATTACCTCGCGCATCCCGAGTCCTGCGGTCCGCCCCTGCCGGTCTGCGAGGTGCGGATCGTCGACCCCCTCGGGGACGTGCTGCCGCCGGGCGCGGTCGGCGAGCTCTGCGTGAAGGGCCCCAACGTGGTCCGCGGCTACTGGGACGACCCGACGGCCACCGCCGAGGCCCTTTCCGAGGGCTGGCTGCGCACCGGCGACCTCGCCCGCGCCGACGACGAGGGGTTCCTGACCATCGTCGACCGGATCAAGGACATGCTGATCCGCGGCGGCGAGAACATCTATTGCTGCGAGGTCGAGAACGCCCTCTACGCCCATCCGGACGTGATCGACGCCGTGGTGCTGCCGGTGCCCCATCCGACCCTCGGGGAGGAGCCGGGCGCCATCGTGGTTCTGGCGGAGGGGTCGAGTGCCGACGCCTCGGAGATCCGCGCCTTCGCGGCCGCGCGGCTCGCGGCGTTCAAGGTCCCGGTGCGGATCGTGATCCGGGACGAACTCCTGCCGCGCAACCCCGCCGGGAAGATTCTGAGGGCCCCCCTGCGGGCGGTGTTCGCAGGCGTGTCAGATCAGAACGGCTCACCCTCTGGGTCCGGGCGGTAGACCCGCAGGGTCCGGCCGTCGGGGAACTGCACCGTCCGGCGGCGGACCACGACGTAGCCGGCGGCCTGCGCGCTGCTCAGGCGATCGAGGCGGTCGTCGGTGTCGTCCGGCGCGTAGCCGTACCCATAGCCCGGCCCGTAATTGTAGGCGCGGTAGCGCGCGTAGCCCTCAGGCGGAGGCGGGGGCGCTGCCGCGGCGATCTGCGGGCCGCTGCGGATCATGCGGGCCGGCGCCGCGGTGATGCGGGCCCGGCGCGGCGCGGCGGCGAACCGCTTGGCGGTCGATGATGGGCCGCGTGCCGCCTTCCGCTCCGGCTCGCGCCGCGCCGCGACGGCCGTCCGTTTGGCGGGCGTCGGCCGGGCCTTCGTCGCCGCCGCGGGGGTCGAGGCGGCCGTTGCCGGCGCCGCCGCCTTCTGATCCGCGGCCGGCGCCTTTTCGGTGGCCGGTTTGTGGGCCGGTGGGTCCGTCCAGGTCGTGGCCACGGATTCGGCGGATGCGCCGCCCAGGCCGAGGGCCAGGATGAGGGCGGCGAGGCTCGTTCGCGCACCGTGCAACATGGTGCCCTCCTGAAATCGCGGCGTTCCCGACTGATCCGCTAGGCGATGCAACAATAGATCGAACTGCCTCACAGGGGAATTCCGTCGCTGCATTTCCATGAAGATCGTCGAAGCACGTTTAATACCGATGACGCTCCGCTCGGGCGGTCCGTGTCGGGGCGGTCCGTGTCGGGGCGGCCGCGGTCCTGCCGGCCGGGAGCCGCTGCCGGACCGGCGCCATCGGAGCTTGCCGATCCATGACGGATCATGCGGCCGGACAGGCTCGCGCTCGTGGCGCAGACCGGACTGATCGTCGGGCCGACCGCCTGCTCGCCCCTGCGGCCGGACACGGGCTGCTTCAGGCGGGTACACTACAGCGTGACCGGACAGCCGTGAACAGTTGAGTTGCTGTCCCGTCTCGAATAGAATTAGATACTAATCTATGTAAATTTACTGAGATAGGCTGCTTTCACGGGGCGCCTCTCGACATCCGCCCTCATGGTTCCGGCTCTCAGTCGCGAATTTTTGCGATTTACTAACCCGATCGCGCGAAAGTGGCTCGATGCAGCGCCGACGGCGACCCTGTTCCGGCAGGCTGCAGGCGTCCTCTTCCGGTGCTCGGATGATTCCCAACCAGACCAGCCGCCCGTCCGCCGACCGTGCCGTGCCGTGGCACAGTCTCGCCAACCTCAAGCTCCGCCACAAGCTGGCGGCCGTGATGGTCCTGGTGCTCGTGGCCATCGGCGCCCTGAGCGCGCTGAGCTACGTCGACATGCGCAGCTCGGCGCTCGAGGATCGCGCCCTGATGACGAAGCGCCTCACCGAGGTCGCGCAGAGCCTGCTCGGCCATTACGAGGCGCAGGCCACCGCGGGCCAGATGCCCCTCGCCGAGGCGCAGAAGGCGGCCCTCGCGGCGATCACCGCCCTGCGCTTCGGCAGCGAGGACTACTTCTTCGTCCTCGATGCCCAGGGTCACCTGATCGCCAACGCCTTCAACGCCAAGAACGTCGGCAAGCGGGTGGTGGACCAGACCGACGTCCCCGGCGGAAAGCGCTACTTCGCCGAGATGGTCGAGACCGCCACGCGCGACGGCTCCGGCTTCGTCGACTACATGAAGCCGCGCGCCGGCGGGTCCGTGGCGGTGGAGAAGGTCGCGAGCGTGCAGATGTTCAAGCCGTGGGGCTGGATCGTCGCCACCGGCCTGTACCGGGACGATGTCCACGCGGCCGTGCGCGACCGGGCGGTCACCATCGCCGTCTGGTCCGCCGGCCTCGCCCTGCCGATCCTGGCGCTGCTCCTCCTCGTCGGCAACAGCCTGGCGCGTCCGATCACCCGCCTGACCGCGGCGATGCGCGGCCTCGCGGACGGCGATCTCGCGGTGACGGTCGATGACCAGCGGCGCGGCGACGAGGTCGGCGCCATGGCCCGCGCGGTCCAAGTGTTCAAGGACGCCCTGATCGCCAAGCGCGCGGCCGACGCGGCCGCCGTGGCGGAGAACGACGCGAAGATGCGCCGCGCCCAGATGCTGGACGCGATCACCGCCCGGTTCGACACGCAGGTCGGCGCGCTGACGCAGGGGCTGTCCTCGGCCGCGGTGGAGATGGAAGCCACCGCCCGGGAGATGACGCGCACGGCCGCGCGGACCACCGACCAGTCCGTGCGCGTGGCCGCTGCCTCCGAGCAGACGTCGAGCAACGTGCAGACCGTGGCGGCGGCCAGCGAGGAGATGGCCGCCTCGATCCACGAGATCGCGGCCCGCGTCGCCCAGTCCTCCGCGATGGCCGACCGGGCCAGCACGGATGTGACCCAGACGAACGCCCTGATGCAGGTGCTGTCCCGCGGCACCGACCAGATCAGCGAGGTGATGGGCCTGATCGCCGGGATCGCCGGGCAGACCAACCTGCTGGCCCTCAACGCCACCATCGAGGCGGCGCGCGCCGGCGAGGCCGGCAAGGGCTTCGCCGTGGTGGCGGGCGAGGTGAAGGCGCTCGCTTCGCAGACGGCCCGGGCGACCGAGACCATCGCGGCGCAGATCGCGGCCATACAGACCGAGACGCGGCAGGCGGTCGAGGCGATGCGGACGATCGGGGGCACGATCGACGAGATGCGCACGGTGGCGCTCAGCGTGGCCGCCGCCATGGAGGAGCAGGGCGCGGCCACCAGCGAGATCGTCCGGAACGTCACGCAGGCGGCGCAGGGCACGCAGGCGGTGAGCACCGATATCGCCGACGTCCGGCAGGCGGCCCGCGACACCGGGACGGCCTCCGGACAGGTCCTGAGCGCCGCGCAGGAACTGGCCCGCTACTCGGCGAACCTCGGCGCGGAGGTCACGACCTTCCTCGCCGCCGTCAAGGCCGCCTGAGGGGCATCAGGCGCCGCCGCCCCGCCGGCCCGGCGGGCGCCTCACGCGATCCCGTCGATCGCCACCCGCAGATGCTCGGGCCCGCGGAGCGCCGCGCCCGACCGGTAGGGCGGCGGGTCCTCGATCAGCCGGGGCGCCTTGAGCCGGCGGGCAAGGGCGGTCAGCGCCGCCTCGGCCTCGAACCGGGCAAGGGGCGCGCCGACGCAGTAATGCAGGCTGCCGCCGAAGCCGAGATGGCGGAGTCCGACGCGGTCGGGGTCGAACCGGTCGGGATCCGGGAAGACGGCCCCGTCGCGGTTGCCGGAGGCCAGCAGCAGCACGAGGTCGGCGCCCTCGGGGATCGTCACGCCCGCGATGTCGATGGCCGAGAGCGTCCGCCGCGTCCGGAACTGCACCGGCGGCTCGTAGCGCAGCAGTTCCTCAATCAGCCGCGGGGCCCGGAGCGGATCCTGCCGCAGGCGCTCCAGTTCGTCGGGATGGCGCAGCAGGGTCAGCAGGCCGTTGGTGATCAGGTTCACGGTGGTCTCGTGGCCGGCCACCAGCATCAGGATCGAGGTGGCGATCAGGTCGTAATCGCCCATCTTCACCCCGGCCGGGGTCGCGTGGTTGGCAAGCCCCGACAGCATGTCGTCCCCCGGGTGCTTCCGCTTGTCCTTGATCAGGTCGGCCATGTAGCCGCCGATCGCGTCGAAGGTCCGGCTGTTCTCGGCGCGGATCTCGGGATCGGACAGGCTGTCGGGCTCCAGCGCGGTGGCGAGCTGCGTCGCCCAGCCGTGGAACTTCGGCTCGTCCTCCCGGGGCACGCCGAACAGCTCGCAGATCACCGTCACGGGCAGCGGGTAGGCGAGGTCGTCGACCGCATCGATCTCCCGGGCGCCGCATTTCTCGTCGAGCAGATCGGCGACCAATTGGTCGGAGCGGGCGCGCATCGCCTGAACGCGCTCCCGGCTGAACTGGTGCACCACCGCCGAGCGCAGGGCATCGTGGTCCGGCGGGTCGCGGAAGATGAAGACCCGGTGCCGGTCCATCATCCAGTCCTTGAGCGGCTTCACGATCAGGTCGGTGAGGGGGTTGCCGGTACGCGGCCGGTCGGCCGGGGGCAGGGTCTCGGAGCTGACCCGCGGGTCCTGCAGCAGGCTGGCGATGGTGCCGTGGGTCGCCGCAACCCAGGTGCCCTCCTCGGTGCCGTCGTCCTGGCGCGAGACGGGGTTCTCCCGCAGCCGCGCATAGATCGGATAGGGATTCGGCCGGTTGGCGAAATCCTTGACCTGATTGAGGAGGGTGGCGTCGGGCATGCGGTTTCCTTAGGGCAAGCCCGGCTCGAGGATCGTGACGGCCTTCGGCCGGTCGGTCGCGGCGCCGCGCGGCGGGAACGGGGCCCGGGCGGCGACCAGCTCGGCATGGGCCGGCAGCCAGCGGGCGGAATCCACCGAGACCGCCGCGATGCAGCGTCCTTCGCGGCCGTAGAGGGCGACGAAGCGGCCGGCGGCCGGATCGCCCTGCGTGATCGCCACGGCGTCGGCGCCCTCGGTCAGACCCGCGGATTTCACCACGAGGTCTCCTTGCGTCGACCAGAAGGTCGGCAGGGCGCCGTAGGGCACCTCGGGTCCCGCGCCGGCGAGCAGGCGGCCGGCATGGATGCCCTGCGCCACCGCGTGGCTCCAGTGCTCCAGGGCGACGCGCCGGCCCCCGTAGTGGGGATGGGGAAAGCGCGCCACGTCGCCGGCGGCGGCGATGTGCGGATCGGGCTGTCCGTCGGTGTCGAGGACATAGCCGCGCGCGTCGCAATCGACCCCGCCGCAATCCGCAGACAGGCCGGACCCTTCGAGCCAGTCGGTGTTGCGCACCGCGCCCAGGGCGATGACGGCGATGTCGGTCGCGATGCTGCCGCCGTCGACCAAGTGGGCCCGCACCAGCCGGCCGCCCTCCGCCTCCAGCCACTCGACTTCGCTGCCGCAGCGCACCGCGACCCCGTGGCCCGCGTGGATCGCGCCGATCAACCCCCCGACGGTGCTGCCGAGCACGCGGGACAGGGGCGTCGGGCCGGGCTCGACCAGGGTGACGGGAAGACCGAGCTGGCGGCACAGGCTCGCGACCTCGCAGCCGATGAAGCCCGCGCCGATCACCAGAACGTGCCTCGGGCCGGCGGCCAGGGCGCACCGCAAGGCGGCAGCATCGTCCCGCCCGCGCAGGGTGAAGACGCCGGAGAGCCGGCCCTCGTGGGGGTTCGGCCACGGCCGGGCGCGGGTGCCGGTGGCGATGAGCAGGCGATCGTACGGGAGGGCACGCCCGTCGGCGAGGTGGACCGTGCGGGCTTGCCGATCGAGGCTCACGGCCGCCGTGCCGAGCTGCCAGTCGGCCGCGAGGCCGTGGCGTCCCGGCAGCGTCGTCGCGTCGGCCGCGACGGCACCGGTCAGGACATGCTTCGACAGCGGCGGCCGGTCGTAGGGAGGATGGGGCTCGTCGCCGACGATGGTGAGCGGGCCGGAGAACCCCGCCGCGCGCAGGGACTCGGCACCGCGCAGGGCCGCGAGGCCGGCGCCCACGATCAGGGCCCGCCCGGGGGGCTGCGCCATCAGGCGCCCCGCTCCGGATCCTCGACCCGGATCGCCTGGACCGGACAGGCGACGCGCGCCCGCTCGATGTCGTCCCGGTCCTGCGCGGCGGGCGCGGGATCGTAGAACAGGGCCTCGTGCCCCTCGATGCGGAAGTGCCGCGGCGCCGCGTAGCAGCACTGGGCATAGGCCTGGCACAGGTTGAGATCGACGCTCACCCGCAGGCCGGACGGGGGACCGGAAGACGCATCGGCAGAGGGGGACATGGCGAGGCAACCGCGGGCGGGCGCTGCGGGTTCCGCGGGCCGTCGTCGCGGCCCGATTCGCCCGACCCTGGATGCCGATGCCTGGCAGCCTCTGGCGGCGTGGAGACGGCGGCCGCCCCCTTCATCAGGCCGCGCCGGTGGGGACGTACCCTGGGCCCGCCGCATCGGCGCCCCGTCAGGGGATCGCCGTCCGCGGCCGATGCCGCGCCTCAGCGCCCCCCGGCCACCCTTGCCCGGTGCCGCGTCGCCGCGGCCGTCCCGAAGGCCTCGAACAGGGCGCGGTTGAGCGGGTTGGTCGCCGGATCGTGCTCGGCGTGCCACTGGACGCCGAGGGCGAAGCCCGCCGCGTCGCGGACGCGGATCGCCTCGACCGTCTCGTCCTCGGCGACCCCCTCGATCACGATCCGTCCGCCCAGTTCGAGGATGCCCTGGCCGTGCAGGGAGTTCACCCGGATCGTCTCGCGTCCGAGGAGACGGGCGAAGGCGCCTCCGGGCGTCAGGCGGACCTCGTGACGGTCGGCGAAGATCACCTCCAGGTCCGGATGGATCTCGCCGTTCGGGAGGCGCGGCATGCGGTGGTTGAGCCGGCCCGGCAGGTCGCGGATCTCCGGGTGCAGGCTGCCCCCGAAGGCGACGTTCATCTCCTGAAAGCCGCGGCAGATGCCGAACAGCGGCACCCCGCGTGCCACGCAGGCCTCGATCAGCGGCAGAGCCACGGCGTCGCGGTCCTCGTCGTAGGGCTCGTGCGCCGCGCAGGGCTCGGTGTTGAACCGGGTCGGGTGGACGTTGGCGCGGCCGCCCGTGAGCAGGATGCCATCCACGGTATCGAGGAGGTCGCCGAGGTCGGTGATCGCCGGGGCGGCGGCGAACATCAGCGGCAGGGCTCCCGCCACCGCGGCCACCGCCCGCATGTTGTTCTCGCCGACGATCTGCGCCGGAAACCGATTGTCGATCAGGCGGGCATTGCCGATGACGCCGATCACGGGTCTCGCCATCGTCCCGGCTGCTCCTTATGCTGGCTAATTGTGCTGTCTAAGCGGCAGGCCCTTGCTGCCCGCGGCAGGCTCTACGACCCACGCAAGGCCGACGCTAGTCCCGTCCGGGTCACGGCGGCGACAGAAGGCCCGCGTCCAAAGCCTCCGCGCGCAGCACCTCGGCCACGCGCTCCGGCGCCTCCTCGTGCGCGAGGTGGCCGAGACCCCGGATCAGGCGGACGCGGGCGTCGGGCAGGCGGTCACGCAGGGCGAAGGCGGTGTCCGGCAGGATGGCCCTGTCGTCGCCGCCGACGATCAGCACGGTCCGGGTCGCGAGGCCGGGCAGCGCCCGGTGCAGGCCGGCCAGATCCCAGTTCGCCATCATCCCCAGCGCACCGCGGACATGGCCGGCCCGGGCGAAAAGCCGCCGGTAGAGATCGACGCCCTCCGGGTCGAGGCGCGAGCCGGTCCCCTCGATCAGCCGCTTGGCCGCGGCGCGGTCCGCCGTCCAGGCGAAGATCTTCGGGGTGAGCGGGTTGAGGAACAAGAGCCGCGCCATGCCGGGGAACAGCAGATTGGCCGCCCCCGGCAAGGGCGCCAGGGCGCCGTTGAAGGCCGCCAGCAGCCGCGGGGCGATGGCGCCGTCGAGGCACATCCGTGCCAGCACGGCCGCACCGGCCGAGTGGCCCGCCGCCAGGACGGGCGGCCGGCCGAGCGCCGCCACGAGGCCCGCCACGGCCCGGGCCATGCCGGGCAGGGACAGGTCGGCGTCGGGCAGGGGATCCGTGAAACCGTGACCCGGCAGGTCCGGGGCGATGACGCGGAAGTCACGGGCGTGGAGCGGCGCCAGCCCGCGCCAGGAATGCGTGGCCGCCCCCGTCCCGTGCAGGAGCAGCAGCGTCGGGGCATCCGGGGACCCGAATTCCTGGACGTGCCAGCGCAGGCCCGCCGCCTCCACGAAGCGGCTGGCCTCCCGATGGGGCCAGTCGCGACCCTCCACGGCCCAGTCCGGTCGGTCGGTCGCGACGCCGGTCAACATGCGTCCGCATCCCGCAATGCGGCATGACCGGAGAGGCCGGAGGGGCCAGAGGCGGCGGCGGTGCTATCGTTCATGGCCGGAAGTATTTCGTAGCACTGCATAATCCTATGCGGCGGCCGCATGCCACCGGTGAGAGGAAGCGGATTGCTGCGCCGCAACAACGGCGGCATATCACGGGCGAGCAAGAGCAACACGCGTCCCCGGACTTTGGAGAAGGCCATGATCCTGTTCACCTCCTCGACCCAGAACATCGCCGCCCCGGTCTCCGGCGGCTGGAGCCTCAAGGCCGTCATCCGCGAGATGCTGAACTCGTGGCTCGCCCATCACCAGCGCCTCGCCGACAGCGGCATCGGCGGCGACCTCTGAGACCCCGCCCCGGGGCTGAAGAGCGGGGCGCTCAGAGCGCCGCCCGCACCGCTGCGCTGAGCTGACCGGCCTCGGCCCGCGGCAGCTTCAGATAACGGGCGCCCATCGCGTCCGCCACCGCCCGGGCGTCCTCGCCCCGGGTCCCCGTATCGACCACCAGGGCCGCCAGCCCGGCCGCCCGCAAGGTGCGGGCCGCCTGCAGGGCCTCCGCGCCCGCCCGGGCTCGTCCCCCCTCCCCCGACCGGGCGACGTTGGCGCGCCCGTCGGTCAGCAGCACGATCGCCGGCCGGCTGCCGCCGCGGCGCACGCCCAGCGCCACCGCGACCGCGGCATCGATCCCCGCCGCGAGCGGCGTGCCGCCCCCGCCGGGCAGCCCCGAGAGCCCGCGCTTGGCCCGGGTGAGCGAGCGGGTCGGCGGCAGCACCAACTCCGCGCCGGTGCCGCGGAACGCCACCAGCGCCACCCGGTCGCGCCGGACATAGGCCTCGGCCAGCAGCAGCTCGACCGCGCCCTTGGCTTCGGCCAGCCGCTCCAGGGCGGCCGAGCCCGAAGCATCGACACAGAACACCGTGGTGGTCTCGGTCCGCTGCTTGAGGATCCGGATCCGCAGATCGTCCCGCCGCACCACGATGCGGCGCGTCTCCTCCCCCGTGCGCCGCAGGGCCTGCCAGGGCGCGGCCGTTCGCAGGGTGGCGAGCAGGTCCAGGCGTCCCCGCCGCGGATCGCCCCGCCGGCAGCCCACCGGGCGCCCGGTGCGGGCGGCCGCCGCCTGCCCCACCCGGCCGGACTTCGCGGCCGTGAGCCGCCGACCCCCCGCCAGCAACTGGTCGAGGAGGTTCGGCGGTATGGCGGCGCGCACCGCCTCCAGCACGACGTCATCGGGGGTTTCCGCGGCGGACGGATCCGTCGTCTCCGCCCTGGGCTGCTCCTGAGGCGCGTCCGCGGGGGGCGCCTCGGCGGTCTCGGGGCGCGGCTCTTCCGGTGCGGGCAGGCGCGTGGCGCGCGGCGCCAGGACGAGGCGCCCGGCCGCGACGATCTCCGCCCGGCCGATCGGCCCGTCGCCCGCGAGGGCGCGCGCGACCCGCACCGCCAGGATCGGGCCGCGCAGCGACGCGATCCCGAAGGCCTCGGCCAGGGCGCAGAGGCTCCCGACCGGATCGGGCTCCGGAGCGTCCGAGACGGGTTCCGGCTCAGCCGGGGGAGGCTCCGCGAGGCCGTTCAGGTCGATCCGGAAGGCGAGGCGATCGGCCAGCGCCTCGGCCACCGTCTCGTCCGCCTCGCCCTCGTCGAGGAGGATCAGGCCGAATCGGGTCGGCCGGTCCACGGCGGTGCCGGCATCCAGGGCGGCCGCGAGGCGGGACGCGGTGCCGGCCGGCAGGCGCTCGGCCATGGGGACGACGACGATCCCGCCATCGGCCTCCGCCAGCAGACCGGCCCGCGCGATGGGACGGCCCGCCGCCAGGGTCGCGGCGAGATCCAGGCCGCCGAGCAGGCTGTCGTCGCCGATGCCGGGCGGCAGTCGCCGCCAGGGCGTTCCGGAGGGCAACGCGGACCGCAGGGTCTCGAGCCAGCGCTCGCGCTCCGGTCCGGGAGGGGCGCGGACCACCGCGCCACCGAGCCCATGCGGGTCGGCGGCGAGGAGCCGGGCGGCGCGATGCGCGTCGGTCCAGGGATGCGACGCGCTGAAAAGCCTGTCCTGCAGAGTCGCGTCCTCGCCCTGGGCGGCCGGTTCGGCCTGCCCGGAACGCGACTTGACGCCCCCTCTCACCCGTGCGGAAGAGGGTCGGGGTGAGGGAGGAGACCTTTCCGGATCGGGCACGTCCGTCACCCTGTCCCTCTCCCGCACGGGAGAGGAGACCCGCGCGCCATCCCGACCCGGTCGGGCGCGGTCCGTCCGGTCCACGACAGGCGGACCGGCAGCGCGACCGTCACGAAAACATCTCCGCCAGCGCCCGCTCCACCCGGGCGGTGGATCCGGATTCGTCCAGCGGGTTGCGGCGTAGCCGGTGGCGCAGGGCGGCCGGGGCGATGCGGCGGAGGTGGTCGTCGGTGACGGCCCCGGCGCCATCGAGGGCCGCGAGCGCCCGGGCGGTCCGCATCAGGGTCAGCTCGCCGCGCAACCCGTCCGTGCCTAGGGTGAGACAGAGCTGCGCCGCGCGCTCCAGGGCGGCATCCGGCACGGTGACCGACGGCAGGCGCTCCCGCGCCAGCAGGAGGCGCTTTCGAATCGCGGCCTCGTCCCGGGCGCGGGCGGCGCAGAAGCCCTCCGGGTCGCGCTCGTAGGCGTCGCGGGCACGCACCACCGCGATGCGGGTCGGGATGTCCTTCGGGGTCACGACCTCGCAGGCCAGCCCGAACCGGTCGAGGAGCTGCGGGCGCAATTCGCCCTCCTCCGGGTTGCCGGATCCGACCAGCACGAACCGCGCCGGATGGCGCAGGGACAGGCCCTCGCGCTCGACGGTGTTGACGCCGGAGGCCGCCACGTCGAGCAGCAGGTCGACGAGGTGGTCCTCGAGCAGATTCACCTCGTCGATGTACAGGAAGCCGCGATTGGCCCGGGCGAGCAGACCCGGCTCGAAGGCCTTCACGCCTGCGCCGAGCGCCCGCTCCAGATCGAGGGTGCCGACCACGCGGTCCTCGGTGGCGCCGAGCGGCAGGTCCACCACCGGCACCGGTGTCTTGTGACTCTTTCGCGGGCCGCCTTCCGCGCAATGCGGGCAGGATGCGGCCGGGCTGTCGGGGTCGCAATTGTAGGGGCAGCCGGCCACCGCCCGCATCGGCGGCAGCAGGGCGGCCAGCGCCCGGATCGCCGTGGACTTGCCGGTGCCGCGGTCGCCGAAGACCAGCACGCCGCCGACGGACGGGTCCACCGCCGCGATCAGCAGCGCCTGGCGCATCTCGTCCTGGCCGACGATGGCCGAGAAGGGGAAGGTGGGCACGGGGTTCTGGCTCTGGCTCCTCTCCTCCCCGCGTGGGGAGGAGCCGGAGATGGGGGGGTGCAGGATGGGTCGAGGCGGTGCCGTCTGCACCACCCCCACCCCTACCCCTCTCCGCAAGGGGGAGGGAAGAGCGCCTTACTCCGCCGCCTTCTGCCGAAGCCCGATCCGCCCCCAGATCGTGGTCAGGGCCTCGACGAGACGGGCGATGTCGGCATCCGTGTGCAGCGGCGACGGGGTGATCCGCAGGCGTTCGGTGCCGCGGGCCACCGTCGGGTAGTTGATCGGCTGCACGTAGATGCCGAACTCGTCGAGCAGGGTGTCGGAGATCCCCTTGCACAGCACCGGGTCGCAGACCATCACCGGCACGATGTGGCTGTCGTTGGGCATGGTCGGGATGTCGGCGGCCTCCAGCGCCTGACGGACCTTCGCCACGCGCTCCTGATGCCGGGCGCGCTCTTCGCCGCTCGTCTTCAGGTGGCGGATGCTCGCCGCCGCGCCCGCCGCCACCGCGGGTGGCAGGGAGGTGGTGAAGATGAAGCCCGACGCGAAGCTGCGCACGAAGTCGCAGAGCTTCTCCGAGGCCGTGATGTAGCCGCCGTGCACGGCGAACGCCTTGCCCAGCGTCCCCTCGATCACGTCGAGCCGGTGGGCGACGCCGTCCCGCTCCGAGATGCCGCCGCCGCGGGCGCCGTAGAGGCCGACCGCGTGGACCTCGTCCAGGTAGGTGAGTGCCCCGTGGGCCTCGGCCACGTCGCAGATCTCTCCAATGGGGGCGATGTCGCCGTCCATCGAGTACACCGATTCGAACGCCACCAGCTTCGGTCGGGCCGGATCGACCAGGGCGAGCTTGCGGTTCAGGTCCTCCGGGTCGTTATGACGAAAAATGTGTCGCTCGGCGCGGGAGAACCGGATGCCCTCGATCATCGAGGCGTGGTTCTCGGAATCGGAGAAGACCGCGCAGTTCGGCAGGCGTGAGGCCAGGGTCCCGAGCGCCGCCCAGTTCGACACGTAGCCGGAGGTGAACAGCAGGGCCGCCTCTTTGCCGTGGAGGTCGGCGAGCTCGCGCTCCAGGAGCACGTGGTAGTGGTTGGTGCCCGAGATGTTGCGGGTGCCGCCGGCGCCGGCGCCGCAGCGGTCGATCGCCTCGTGCATCGCGCCGGTCACGGCCGGGTGCTGGCCCATGCCGAGATAGTCGTTGGAGCACCACACCGTCACGGGACGCGTGCCGCCGGCATGGTGGTGCGTGGCGTGCGGGAAGTTGCCCGCGTGGCGTTCGAGGTCGGTGAAGACCCGGTAGCGCCCCTCCCGGTGGAGCCCGGCGATCTCAGCCCCGAAGAAGGTCTCGTAGTCCATGTCGCCTCTCCCCGAACAAATCCTGCGGGTTGATCCCGCCTGTGACACCGGACTTCGCACAAGACCAGTTCCAGATTGGTGGACGTGCGTCGCCCGTTCGTGATCCCTCGGCCTACACGTGATCCGGCGGTCCGGCCGCTTCCCCGGGTGCCCGGGCCGGCAGGCTCCAGCGCCACAGCTCCGCCGAGGGCAGCGGCAGCATCAGGAACCAGTGCTCCAGCGTGGCGAGCGCCGTGAGCGTCGCCAGGACCGTGAGGCCGATCAGCTCGTGCTCCAGCAGGTCCGGCCCCAGCGCCGCGCGTCCGAGCAGCGCCGCCGCGATGGTCCCGAGGCTCACGGAGACCGGGAACAGCAGGTTCATCGGCTTCCGGGACAGGTAGCAGGCGAGGTAGCCGAGATGGTCCGGGAGGAACTCGGCGTGGAGGTTGCGCACCCCCAGGAACAGGTTGAGCCGCGCCGAGAGGTTCATCACCACCAGGGTACCGTAGGTCCACAGGGCGAAGCGGTTGGGGCTGCCCCAGACCAGGGCCAGGATCGCCAGACCCCCGATCACGATGGCGAATTCGTGCCACAGGCTGGTGGCGAGCGCCGCGAGGAAGCGGTCGAACCCCCGCACCCCCGGCGCGCAGGCGGCCGGCTTGGGGCCGGACAGGAAGCCCATGTAGTAGCTCATCTCCTGCCAGCCCCAGACGACGAGCGCCGCCGTGAAGGCCGTGTAGGCCCCCGTGGCACTCGTGTCCGCGGCGCTGGACCGGATCGCCAACAGGGCGCCCGCGAGCAGCAGCGTCGCCCCGGCCATGCTCCACGCATGCGTCCGCCGCGGGGCGTGGTCGAGCAGCAGGATCAGCCCGGTGGAGAACCACCAGAGCAGGACCGCGTAGACCACCGGGGCGGCGTAGGTCCCCATGCTACCAGACCGGCTGGAGGCGGATGTCGGCCGGCAGGGCGTTGGCCTTGACGGGGAGGAGATAGAGCCGGGCGAAGGTCGTGGCCGCCCGCAGCACCTGCACGCCGTGCTGCACCGTGCCGACGACGCCGCCCCGCGCCTTGGCGTCGGCGATCGCCCGCGAGCAGGCAAGCAGCCGGTCGAGCCCCGCCTTGAACTTCGGGTTGTCGAGATCGAGTTCCAGCGGGAAGGTCTGCCGGGAGATCTCCGAGGTGATCCGGAAGACCTTGAAGTCGTAGTCGGTGGGATCGACCCCGAGCGCCTTGTGGAAGGCCGGCCGGTGATGGTCGCGCACGTACATCGTGGCGAAGACCGCAAGCAGGAAGAACCGGATCCAGTAGCGGTTCACGCCGCTCGTCAGCTTCGGGTTCGCGCGCATCAGGAGCGCGAAGGCCTCCCCGTGGCGGAACTCGTCGTTGCACCAGAGTTCGAACCACTTGAAGATCGGATGGATGCGCCGCTCCGGGTGCCGCTCCAGCTCGCGGAAGATCGTGATGTAGCGGGCGTAGCCGATCTTCTCCGAGAGGTAGGTGGCGTAGAAGATGAATTTCGGTCGAAAGAACGTGTACTTCTTGGATTTGGTGAGAAACCCCAAATCCACACCGATGCCGAAATCCTTGAGCGTATCGTTGATGAACCCAGCGTGACGCGCCTCGTCCCGGCTCATGAAGCCGAACAATTCCTTGATATCTTTATTCTTCGCCCGCTTCCTCATCTCGGCATAGAGGACGCAGCCGGAAAACTCCGCCGTGATGGAGGAAACCAAAAAGTCCAAAAACTCCTTCCGCAATTCGGGCTCCATCTGCGACAGGTCGCAGTCGAACTCCTCGTTGCGGGTGAAGTGGCGCTTGTTCGGGTCGGCGCGCAGCTCGGCAATGAGCAGATCCCAGTCGCGGCGCACGGGCTCGACATCGGTGCGATCGAGCTCGTCGAAATCCGTCGTGTAGAAGCGCGGGCTGAGGAACGTCGTCTCCTGGGCGGCCCGCGTCGATTCGTTGACCGGGACCTTGGGGACAGGCTGGCCGGAGGGCGGCGGGACAGATGCGTTCACAGCTTCCTCCTCTCGGAAAAGCTGACCTCGTAGAGTTCGGTCAGCTCGAGATGGGCGATGAGTTTGGTCCAGGCCCGCTCCAGCGCCCCGGCCCGGGTGACCGTGGCGGTGCGGCGCACGGTCAGCCGCTCGCCGTAGGGCACCGAGGTCGGCGCGTCGTGGACCTGGACCTCGTCGCCGGGTTCGATCTCGAAGCCGGCATCGAGGGTCACGTGGGCGTGCAGGCTCTCGGGGGTCTGCTCGATCTCCACCGTGCAGGGTACGGTGACGGTGCGGCTGCCGAACAGGCCCATCACCGCGTCTCCGTGGCGGGTACGCCCGGCGCGGGCATCAGCCGGGCGAAGGCGCCGGCATTGGTCGGCCCGAAGGCCTCGAGCGGCACCCGGCGGCCGGTCGCCTCGTCGGCGAGCGCGAGCCGGCCGTCCTCGTAGCGGGTCAGGCTGAACGGTTGCTCGGGCCCCAGGCCTTCCCGTTGGCGGGCCTGGGCGAGGCCCCGCAGGGTCCCGCGCAGGAAGCCGTCCTCGCCGGGGCGGATCCAGGCGACGATGTGCCGGTCGGCGATGTCCCGCAGGGCGATCGAGCCGTCGACCTGATCCTCGGCGCGGAATTCGAGCCGCGCCACCGCTTTGGCGGGCGGCAGTGCGACGAGGCCGACCTGCTCGCTCCGGCCGATCAGGACCGCCAGCATGGTGAAGCCCATGAGTGCGCCCGCACCGACCATCAGCAGCGCCGGTGCCGGTCCCGCCGGCCCCATCGCCCGGCCGGCGCCCTCCGCCCGCTCGCCCATCGTGCCCCTCCCTATTCGGCCGCGACGAGGCGACCGGAATTTTCGTCCGCGCGCTCGAGCTGCGCCACCCGAACCGGCGGCGCGGTGCCGTCGGCATGGGCCGCGAGGGCCCGTGCCAGCAGCGCCGCCGCGGCGTCGGCCTCCGGTACGGACCGCATCATGGGCTCGGTCCGGGCGAGACGCCAGGGCCGGACATGCGGCCAGATGTGAAGGTAGGCGATGCGGATGCCCGGCCGCAACTGCAGAGGGAGATCGCCGCTGCCATCCGTGAAGGCGCGCAGGGCCGCAGTCTCGATCTGCGCGAAGGGCAGGTTGTGGGTCACCGGCAGGGCGATGCCGGCCTGCAGCACGACACGACGGTTGGTCACCGTGTAGAGCGTCGTCCGATGGGTGAGCCATGCGAGCAGCCAGAGCAGCGCGACGGCGCCCGCGCCGATCACCAGGGTCGGTCCCACCACCTTCAGGGCCGAGGCGGGCGAACCGGCCGCCAGGCCGAAGGCCAGGGCGCAGACCGCAAACCACGCAATCACCAGACGGGCGTGGAACACCCGGACCAACAGGCCCAAGGTGGTCGGCCTGCTCTGCCACAGGATGCGCTCGCCCGCCGGCAGAGGACCGGGCAGGCCCCGCGGGGTGCCCTCGGGGAGGAAGTCGCCGCTCATATCAGGGGCTCCGCCCGGGCCGGCGTCGCGTAGAGCGTGCCGGCGCCGAAATACGAGACGATCCGCTCCTCCTCCAGGAAGGTCACGCTGTCGGGATCGCGGGTGGTCGGGATGTCGGCGAACTGGCTGGCGAGCAGCGCCTCGGTCGTCACCGTCTTGGTGAAGCCGCCGGCCCGGCAGAAGGTGGTCGGCATCAGCCGGCGGCCGCCCGCCGGGAGTTCCACCTCATAGTAGCGGATCAGCGACTCGCCGCGGTCGACCCAGACGTCGCTGATCACGCCCGCCACGGCGTTGTCGGTGCCGAACACCGTCATGCCGATCGGGTTCGGGCCGCTTTCGTGGATGACGAAGTTCTTCGCCACCCGCAGGGGAACGATGCGGATCTCCTCGTCCCAGGTCCGGTCGTGGACGTCGTGTCGCAGCACCCAGGAGCCGGGGCCGACGCCGGCCTGGAGCGACGTGTCGGTGCGCTCGTAGGGAGCGCCGGGCCAGGGCTCGACCTTGCGGGCCGGGATGCCGGTCTCGATGTCGTCCCGGCCGTGCACCGCCTGTGGTGCGTAGGTGGTCTCGCCGCCGGGGAGATGGAAGGCCTTGGACCGGGGGATCAGGATCGGATCGTCCGCCTTGCGGCGGCCGACGGCCTCGTTCTCCAGCGGGTAGCCCTCCCGCCGGTCCTCGCGGCGCAGCCAGAAGACCAGCCCGGCGAAGAAGATGAAGAACGCGTAGAGCACGACCTGGGCGACGTCGACATAACCCGTAAGTGCGCCGGTTGGCATGGCTGTCCTCCCCGAATGTCAGGCCGTCCGGCCGGCAAGGCCGTTGGCGATGCGGTCTCGATCCTCTGTCCGTGCGTCCTCGCGCACCAGCGGCCCCAGCGCGAGGAGCGCCGCGAACAGCAGGGCGATCTCGATGTGGTAGACGATGAGGTAGCCGATCGCGGGCTCGTTCATGCCCTCGCCGAGCACCCCCGACTGGGCGATGGCGCCGCCCACGTCGCGCACGAGGCCGCTCGCCGCGATCGACAGGCCCGCGGCGGTCGCCTGCACGGCGCCCCAGGCGCCGAGCGCCAGCCCCGTATCCTCGGGGCCGGCGCGGTTCATCGAGGCGGTGAGCGTGCCGTGGGCGAAGAGGCCGCCGCCGAGCCCGATCAGGCTGACGCCGGCGGCGAACAGGTCGGCCGAGGCCAGCGGCGCGGCGAAGACCACCGCCGAGAAGGCGAGGATGCCGATGCCGACGCCGACCGCCGACACCCGGAACGGATCGCCCCCGCGGCCGAGCCAGCGCGCCGCAACCAGCAGGCCCAGCCCGCCGCCCGCGGCGAGCAGCGCCGTGAGGGCCGTGGTCGCGCCCACGGAAAGGTGCAGGATCTGGCCGCCATAGGGCTCCAGCAGGATGTCCTGCATGGAGAAGCCCGCCGTGCCGAGGCCGATCGCCACGAGGCGACGGCGGGCGGTGCCCTCGCCCGCATAGGCCCGCCAGGACGACCGGAAGTCGCGCTGCGGCGCCGTCTGCGTCCGGTTGGGATCGCGCGGCTCCTGCTTCCAGAGGGCGAACCCGTTGAGGATGATGGTGACCAGGGCGGCGCCCTGGATCACCTGGATCAGGCGCACCGGCGAGAAATGGGCGAGGAACAGGCCGAACAGCAGGGCGCTCGCCATCATGCCGAACAGCAGGGCCGCGCAGAGCAGCGCCACCACCTTCGGCCTTGCATGCGCGGGGGCGAGGTCGGTGGCGAGCGCCAGCCCGACGGTCTGGGTCGTGTGCAGACCGGCACCGACCAGCAGGAAGGCCAGAGCCGCCGCAAGGTTGCCGACCCAGAGCGGCCCGGTGGTGTCGCCCGACAGGATCAACAGGGCGAACGGCATGATCGCGAGGCCGCCGAACTGAAGCAGCGTGCCGAACCAGATGTAGGGCACCCGCCGCCAGCCCAGCAGCGAGCGATGCGTGTCCGAGCGGAAGCCGACCAGCGCCCGCAGGGGCGCAAAGATCAGCGGCAGCGCCAGCATCACCGCGACGATCCAGGCCGGCACCCCCAGTTCGACGATCATCACCCGGTTCAGGGTGCCGATCAGCAGCACCGCCGCCATGCCGACGGTGACCTGGAACAGGGCGAGCCGAAGCAGGCGCCCGAGGGGCAGCTCGACGGTTGCGGCATCCGCGAAGGGGAGGATCGCCGGGCCGAGGCGCATCAGCGCGCGGGTGAGTTTCTGGGATGCGGCGTTCATGTCCGCACCCCCGGCGACGCCGCCCCCGATCCCGCAGAGGCGGACGGGCGCGCGCGCGTCAGCGCCACCGCGTTCGACAGGTAGAATCCGCTGTTGATCCGGTGGCTCCGCGCCCAGGTGAAGGCGTCGAGCGCTGTTTCAGAGGTCATCCGACGGCGCAGGCCGCCCTCGGTCACCGGCACGATCGCGGGCGAACGGTCGCTGCGGGGAAAGAACTTGCCCGCCGCGTGCATCACAGTCAGCAGGGCCGTGCGCGGCGCCACGGTGAACAGCACCGAGCCGTCGGTGCGCGCACCCAGCGCCGCCAGCGCCCGGGCGATGTCGGCAGCCCGGTAGTGAATCAGCGAATCCATCGCCACCACGTGGTCGAAGCGGCCGAGACCCGGATCGAGCATGTCGCCGACCCGGAATTCGATGCGGCCCGCCCCGGCGATCGCCGGCAGCCGCTCCTGCGCCAGCCCGATCAGCGTCGGCGAGACGTCGATCGCCACCACCTCCGCCCCGCGGTGCGCCGCCTCGACGCTGAGCGCCCCGGTGCCGCAGCCGGCATCGAGCAGGCGCAGGCCGGTCATGTCGGCGGGCAGCCAGGAGAGGAGCGTCGCCCGCATGGCGTCGCGGCCTGCCCGCACCGTGGCGCGGATGCGGCTCACCGGCGCGTCCGAGGTCAGGCGCGACCACGCCTCGACCGCGGTGCGGTCGAAGTAGGTGGTCAACTCGCCCCGGCGGGCGTCGTAGCTGGCGCTGGCCATCGGTCGGACCCCAAACTCAATCGAAACCGAGGAACTCGAACAGGTCGCGATCCTTCATCGGGACCGCCTCGCAGGGCGGGGCGCCCGACCACAGCGTCTCGGCGAGCCGCATGTACTCCGCGGTCACGGCGTCGAGCTCCGGGGACGAGTCCATCTCGAACAGGGTCGACTTCTTGAGCCGCGAGCGGCGGACCACGTCGAGGTCGGGGAAATGAGCCAGGCGCTTCAGGCCGACCGCGTCGTTGAACCGGTCGATCTCGTCGGTCTTGGCCGAGCGGTTGGCGATGACGCCACCCAGGCGCACGGGGTAGTTCTTCGACTTGGCGTGGATCGCCGCCACGATCCGGTTCATGGCGAAGATCGAGTCGAAATCGTTGGCGGTGACGATCAGCGCCTGGTCGGCGTGTTGGAGCGGCGAGGCGAAGCCGCCGCAGACCACGTCGCCCAGCACGTCGAACACCACGACGTCGGTGTCTTCCAGGAGATGGTGCTCCTTGAGGAGCTTCACCGTTTGGCCGACCACGTAGCCGCCGCAGCCGGTGCCGGCGGGCGGGCCGCCGGCCTCGACGCACATGACGCCGTTATAGCCCTCGACCACGAAGTCCTCGACGCGCAGCTCCTCCGAATGGAAGTTCACTGCCTCCAGGGCGTCGATCACCGTGGGGGCGAGGCGCTTGGTCAGGGTGAAGGTCGAGTCGTGCTTCGGGTCGCAGCCGATCTGGAGCACGCGCTTGCCGAGCTTGGAGAAGGCCACCGACAGGTTCGACGAGGTGGTCGACTTGCCGATGCCGCCCTTGCCGTAGACCGCGAACACCTTGGCGGTCTCGATCTTCAGGTCCGGGTCCAGAGCGACCTGGACGCTGCCTTCTTCCTTCCGGGCGACGACCGGATTGCGGATGGCGATGTTCATGCGGCGACTCCTGTGGTGACGCCTTCGAGACGATCCTCCAGCTCCTCCTCGGCCCGGTCGAGGGCGTCGCGCATCTCTGCGTTGGGAGTCCAGAAACCGCGGCGGTGGGCCTCGATCAGTCGTTGGGCGACCTTGGCGGAGGCGGTGGGGTTGAGGGCCGCCATGCGCTCGCGCATGGCGGGGTCGAGGACGTAGGTCTCGGTGATCCGCTCGTAGATCCAGGGCTGGACCGCGTTGGCGGTGGCCGACCAGCCCACCGTGTTGGTCAGGTGGGTCTCGATCTGGCGGACGCCTTCGTAGCCGTGGCCGAGCAGGCCCTCGTACCATTTCGGGTTGAGCATGCGGGTGCGCGTCTCCAGCGCCACCTGCTCCTCGAGGGAGCGCACGCGCCCCTCCCCGCGGGTCTGGTCGCTGATGTAGATCGGCACCGCCTCGCCCTTGGCGCGGGCCACCGCCCGGCCCATGCCGCCGAGGCCGTCGAAGTAGTGGTCGACGGAGGTGACGCCGACCTCGACCGAGTCGAGGTTCTGGTAGGCCATGTCGACGGAGGCCAGCACCGCCTGCATCAGGGCGCGTTGCGGCGCCGGGCGGCCTGTGCGGCCATAGGCGAAGCTCTTGCGGCGCGAGAAGGTCTCGCACAGCTCGGCGTCGTCGTCCCAGCTCCCCGAATCGACAAGGTGGTTGACGTTCGCGCCGTAGGCCCCCTCGGCGTTCGAGAAGACCCGCAGGGCCGCCGTCTCCAGGTCGCAGCCCTGCTCGGCCTGGATCGCCAGGGCGTGCTTGCGGACGAAGTTTTGCTCCAGCGGCTCGTCCGCGGTGGCGGCGAGGTACGAAGCCTCCGCCAGGAGCTTCGTCTGGAGCGGCAGGAGATCGCGGAAGATGCCCGAGAGGGTGACCACCGCGTCGATGCGCGGGCGGCCAAGGGTCTCCAGTGGGATCAGCTCGGCGCCGCTCAGGCGGCCGTAGCCGTCGAAGCGGGGCGCGGCGCCGATCAGCGCCAGCGCCTGGGCGATCGGGCCGCCCTCGCTCTTGAGGTTGTCGGTGCCCCACAGGACCAGGGCAACGCTCTCCGGGCAGGGCTTTCCGTCGGCCGCGAAGCGTTCGAGGATGCGGGCCACCTGCCGGGCACCGTCCGCGACCGCGAAGGCGGAAGGCAGGCGGTAGGGGTCGAAGCCGTGGAGGTTGCGGCCCGTTGGCAGGATCGCAGGGTTGCGCAGCAGGTCGCCGCCCGCCACCGGCGGAACGAAGCGGCCGTCGAGGGCCCGCAGCAGCGCCGGCACCTCGTGGTCCCGGGCGAGCAGCCGGTCGGTCTCGGCCAGACTCGCGAAGGCGGCGCGGCTGGTCTCGTCGGCGGACAGGCCGGAGGCCGTCAGCGCTGCCTCGACGCCGTGCCCGGCCACCAGGGCCTCGATCCCGGCCCGCTCCGGACTCACGCCGTGCGCCGACTCGGCGAGCGCCAGGAGCAGGTCGACCCGCTCGACCTCCGGCGTCCCCGCTCCGACCACGTGCAGCCCGTGCGGGATCAGGGTCTGCTCCAACTCCTGCACGGCGGACCAGAGGGCGCCGACCCGGGCGCCGAGATCGCCGGTCCAGGCCGGCTCGGCGGCCACGAGATCGAGGGCCGCGCCCTGGTCCTGGATCATCCGGGCGAGACTCTCCCGCTCCGTCCCGGCTTCGAGGTCGAGGCCGCGCCAGCGCTCCATCGAACTCTTCAGGTCGATCAGCCCGCGGTAGAGCCCGGCCGCCGCGAGGCTCGGGGTCAGGTAGCTCACCAGCGTCGCGGCCGAGCGGCGCTTCGCGAGCGTCCCCTCCGACGGGTTGTTGGCGGCGTAGAGGTAGACGTTCGGCAGCGCCCCGATCAGCCGCTCCGGCCAGCAGGCCTCGGACAGGCCGGTCTGCTTGCCGGGCATGAATTCGAGCGCCCCGTGGGTGCCGAAATGCAGCACGGCGTCGGCGGAGAAATCCTCCCGCAGGTAGCGGTAGAAGGCCGAGAAGGCGTGGGTCGGCGCGAAGCCGCGCTCGAACAGCAGCCGCATCGGGTCGCCCTCGTAGCCGAAGGCAGGCTGGACTCCGACGAAGACGTTGCCGAACTGCGCTCCGAGCACGAAGATCTCGGCGCCGTTGGTCTGATGGCGGCCCGGCGCCGGGCCCCACTGGGTCTCGATCTCGGCGAGGTAAGTCTCGCGCCGCAGGTGATCCTCGGCCGGAATGCGGGCGTGGACATTGGCCTGGGTGCCGTAGCGCTTGGCGTTGCCCTCAAGGATCGCTGCGCGCAGGGCATCGACGCTTTCAGGGACGTCGACTTTGTAGCCGTCGGCCGCCAGGCCCTTCAGGGTGTTGAGGAGCGAGGCGTAGACCGACAGGAACGCCGCCGTGCCGGTGGCGCCGGCATTCGGCGGAAAATTGAACAGCACCACGGCGAGTCGGCGCTCGGCTTTCTCGGTCCGGCGCAGGGACACCAGCCGTTCGACCCGCTCGGCGAGACGCGCGGCCCGCTCGGGATGGACCCGCATGTCGCGGGAATTGTCGCTGCCCGACGCGGCGGAGCGGCCCCCGAAAACCATCGGGGCGGTGGCGCCGTCGAGTTCGGGGATCGCGACCATCATGGTCGCCTCGACCGGCGACAGGCCGCGCTCACCCGCCTCCCACTGCTCCAGCGTCTGGAACTCCAGCGCCTGGGCGGCGAGGTAGGGCACGTCGAGTCGGGCCAGCATTGCTTCGGCGGAAGCGGCATCGTTGTAAGCGGGGCCGCCGACCAGGGAGAAGCCGGTGAGGGACACGAGGGCGTCGATGCAGGCGCGCCCGTCCCGCATGAAGAACGAATCCACGGCTGGGCGGTTGTCGAGACCGCTGGCGAAGGCCGGCACCACGTCGAGGCCCTTGGCCTCCAGGGCCGCGATGACGCCGTCGTAGTGGGCGGTGTTGCCGGCGAGCACGTAGCTGCGCATCATCAGGAGGCCGACGCGGCCCGTCGCGTCCGCCCGGCGCGGCAGCCGAGACGGGTCCGCGCCGATTCGGCCGGGCAGGCGCGGGTGGTAGAGGCCGGTCTCGGGGTAGTCGAGGGGCGCGGGTGCCGCCGGCCCGTCGCGCCAGGCCGCCCGCTCGCCCGCCGCGTAGCGGTGCACGAGGAAACGCACCAGGGCTGCGACGTTCTCGTCGGAGCCCGCCAGCCAGTATTGCAGGGTGAGGAAGTAGGCGCGCACGTCCTGGGCCGAGCCCGGGATGAAGCGCAGGATCTTCGGCAGCTTGCGCACCAGGGCCATCTGCCGGCCGGCATTGCCCTGCTGGCCGGGCTTGCCGCGCAGCTTCTTCAGGAAGTCGAGGGCGCTGCGCTTGGTGCCGCTCATGTCGAAGCGGCCGAGCCGCGTCGTCTTCACCACGTCGCCCGCCGACATGCAGCCAATCATCGCGTCGCAGGCCTCGCGCCGGGCCGCGAGCGCCGGCAGGATCGCCCGGACATGCTCGTCCATGAACAGCATGGCCGAGAGCACGATGTCGGCCTGCGCGATGTCGGCCCGGCAGGCCTCCAGCGTCGCAGGATCGGTCTCCCACTCGGCTGCCGCGTGGAAGCCCAGCACCAGCCCCGGCATATCGGACCGGAGGCGCAGGCGCGCCCGTTCCACCGCGCTCGCCAAATGATTGTCGAGCGTGACGATGACGACGCGGATCGGCGGCCTAGCGGCCGTAATGCGCTTTGGCATCGTAGAGGGTCTCGATCGTGATGAGCGGCAGGTGCCGCTCCCGGGCGAAGGTCTCGGTGTTGCTGCGGGCCTTGCCGCGCACGAAGAACGGGATCTTTCTCAGTTCCTTCTCGGCTTCCGGCGACCATGCGGTCGCGACCGGCCTGTCCAGCAGGATCGGAACGGGCGCCGACGTCGGAGGGGTGTCGGCCGGCGCCCGTTCTCCGGCCTCGAGCGCCCCGTCCGCCGGAGTCCCGAAGGACTTGCCGCCGAGATGCGAGGGGCCGACGCCGTCGTGGAATTCGGGATCCTCCCGGAACATGCCGAGGAGGTGCTCTTCGAGGCCCATCATCAGCGGATGGACCAGGGTGTCGAACAGGACGTTGGCGCCCTCGAACCCCATCTGCGGCGCGTAGCGGGCCGGGAAGTCCTGGACGTGGACCGGCGCCGAGATCACCGCGCAGGGGATGCCGAGCCGCTTGGCGACGTGGCGCTCCATCTGGGTGCCGAGCACCAGTTCCGGTGCCGCCGCGCGGATCGCCGCCTCGACGTCGAGGTAGTCGTCGGTGATCAGCGCCTCGATCCCGTGCTCGGCCGCTTCGGCGCGGACCTCGCGGGCGAATTCGCGGCTGTAGGTCCCGAGACCGACCACCGTGAAGCCGAGTTCGCGCGCCGCGACCCGGGCGATGCCAATGGCATGCGTCGCGTCCCCGAACACGAAGACGCGCTTGGCCGTCAGGTAGGTCGAATCGACCGACCGCGAGTACCAGGGCAGGCGCGAGCCCGGGCCGTCGAGCACGGGTGCCGGATCGATTCCCGCGATCTCCGCCACCTCGGCGACGAACCGGCGGGTGCCGCCGACGCCGATCGGCAGTGTCTGCGTGAATGGCTGACCGAAGCTCTTCTTCAGGTACTCCGCGGCCGACCGGGCGGTTTCGGGGTAGAGCACGACGTTGAAATCGGCGTCCCCGAGGCGGCCGAGGTCGGCCGGAGAGGCTCCCAGCGGCGCGACAATGTTGACGGCGATCCCGAGGGAGTCGAGCAGACGTCGGATCTCGATCAGATCGTCCCGGTGGCGGAAGCCCAAAGCCGTCGGCCCGAGGATGTTGCAGAGCGGCCGCCGACCGGGCTCGCGCGCCGGACGCGGGGCCGGCGGACCGGCGAGCGCCCGGACGAGGCGATAGAAGGTCTCTGAGGCGCCCCAGTTCTCCTTCTTCTGGTAGGCGGGCAGCTCCAGCGGGATCACCGGGATCGGCAGGTTGAGGGCCTTGGCGAGGCCACCCGGATCGTCCTGGATCAGCTCGGCGGTGCAGGAGGCGCCGACGATCATCGCCTGGGGTTGGAAGCGTGCGTGCGCGGCGGCGACCGCCTCCTTGAACAGCTCGGCGGTGTCGCGGCCGAGATCCTGCGCGCGGAAGGTGGTGTAGGTGACGGGCGGGCGGGCGTCCCGCCGCTCGATCATCGTGAACAGCAGGTCCGCGTAGGTGTCGCCCTGCGGCGCGTGAAGCACGTAGTGCAGGCCGGACATCGCCGTTGCGACGCGCATGGCGCCGATATGCGGGGGACCCTCGTAGGTCCAGAGGGTGAGCTGCATGGCGCTACACCTCCAGCAGGGCGCGGCGCCGGAGCGGGCGCACGAACAGCTCGGCGAGGTCGCCGGCCTGCTCGTAGCCCTGTACCGGCGTGAACAGCAGCTCGATCGACCACTTGGTCGACAGACCCTCCGCCTCCAGCGGGTTGGCCAAGCCGAGGCCGCAGACCGTGAGGTCCGGGCGCGCCGCCCGGCAGCGGTCCATCTGGTCGTCGAGGCTCTGGCCCTCGGTCACCCGCGTACCCTGGGGCAGCAGCTCGATCTCGGCGGCCAGATGCGCCCGGTGCAGGTAAGGCGTCCCGACCTCCACGAGATCCGCGCCGAGTTCCCGGGCGAGGAAGCGGGCGAGCGGCACTTCAAGCTGCGAATCAGGGAAGAAGAACACGCGCTTGCCCGCGAGCTTTTCGCGATGGGGCGCGAGGGCGGTCTCGGCACGGGTGCGGCCCGGGGCCGTCGCCCGGTCGAAGACGGCCTCGGCGACGCCGAACGCCTCGGCCGCCGCCCGCAGCCATCCGGTCGTGCCCTCGGCACCGAGTGGGAACGGCGCCGGGAGCCGGCGGGCGCCGCGCTCTTCGAGGGCGCGGGCCGTGTCGGCCAGGAACGGTTGGGCCAGGAGGTAGCGCGTGTTGCGCCCGACCGCGGGCATCGTGTCGGCCCGGCGGGCGGGCAGGAACCGGACGTCGCCGATCCCCATCGCGGCAAAAATCCGAAGAAACTGGTCCTCCACCACGTCGGCCAGCGCCCCGACGACCAGGAGCGACGGCGCGGCCGTCTCGACCTCGCGGGGCAGGTCCGGCACCAGGGCGGCGAGGCAGGCATCCTCGCCCTGCGTGAACGTCGTCTCGATGCCGGAGCCGGAGTAGTTCAGGACCCGCACGGGGGCGAGGCGCCCCGACAGCCGTTGCGCCGCCCGGGACAGGTCGAGCTTGATCACCTCCGACGGGCAGGAGCCCACCAGGAACAGGAGCTTGATATCCGGCCGCCGCTCGATCAGCCGGGTCACGACCCGGTCGAGTTCCTCGTTCGCGTCGGCGATCCCGGCGAGGTCGCGCTCGTCGATGATCGCGGTCGCGAAGCGCGGCTCGGCGAAGATCATCACCCCGGCGGCGGACTGAATCAGATGCGCGCAGGTCCGTGAGCCGACCACGAGGAAGAAGGCGTCCTGGATCTTCCGGTGGAGCCAGACGATGCCGGTGAGGCCGCAGAACACTGCCCTCTGCCCCTGCTCTTGGTGCAGGTCGATGCCGCCGCAGGGAGGCTGGTGGATCAGGGGAGCGTTCATGACAGCGCCTCCGCGAGGCGCGGTGCGCGGCTGCCGGTGCCCTCGAGACGGGCGGCGCGGAGTTTCATGAGGAACTGGCCGGCATTGACCACGTAGGTCGCGTAGGCCGCCAGCGCGAGCAGCAGCAGCGCCTGCCCGCTGAGTGCGCCCGTGATGAGAGCCGCGAGATAGGCTGTGTGGAGGGCCAGCACGAGCATGCTGACCACGTCTTCCCAGAAGAACGCCGGTGCGAAGAGCCACCGCCCGAACACCGCCTTTTCCCAGATCGAGCCGGTGACCATGATCGCATAGAGCGCCAGGGTCTTCACGACGACCGAGATCTCAGCGGCGAACTGACCTGCGCCGGTGGCGAGGGTGCGCAGCACCAGGACGAGACTGATCAGGAAGATCGCGAATTGCAGAGGCGCCAGCACGCCCTGAACCAGGGTCCAGGGCGAAGAGTCGCGCCGTCGCCGTTCGGCAGGCGTGTAGAGCGGTCGTGCCGGCCGGTCCTCGGGACCCATGCATCCGCTCCCTGGTGCTCGGCGGCGCCAAAGGCTCCGTCGTTGACAGAGGCTAGGGCGAGGGTCCCAGAAGTGTCAAGTGCGCTTGACGGTTTCGGAACATGACAGGTGAGAGATATTTTTTCTTCGAATAAGATCATTGCCAAGATCGCCAGGAAGCGTATCGTCGGGCTCGACGGCTGGAGACTGCCGCAGTTTCACTTGTCAGATCCGGGACTGACGAACGCGAAGAATAGACAGGCGAGCAACGCCGCACCCAGGACACGAGCGGTGCCGCTGGTCCTCCCGGGCCAGGGCCGACTCAGGGAGGGATGCCGATGGGAGACTGGAGGCATTTCGGCGATCGCCTGGATCACGGCCAGCCCGCGGCCGGCTGTAACCCTGTGAGCGATGGTCGTTCCGTGTTCCGCGATAGCCCCGTCGGTTGGTCCGATCTGCGCCGGCCCGTTCCGGACATGCTCGCCCGCGTGGTCGAGGCGGAGATCCTGCCCCGGCTGATGCTCGCGCACCGGCCCGCCGGCCGCGGCCGCCCGGCGAATCGCGCGCCGAGTCCCCGGGAGATCGCCGAGTTCAGCGCCCTGCTCCTGGAGGCCGGTCCGGTCGATCTCGACGCCCGGGTGGAGGTCCTGCGCGACGGCGGCCTGCCCCTGGCCCGCCTGCTCCTCGATCTGCTCGCCCCGGCGGCCCGCCACCTCGGCGCGCTGTGGGAGGAGGATGCCTGCGACTTCCTGGCGGTGACGGAGGCGCTCGGGCGGCTCCATGCGGTGAGCCGACGCCTCTGCGCCGAGCTGGAGGACGAATCGATCCCGGCCAACGGGCGCAGCGTGCTGCTGCTGCCCTGTCCCGGCGAGACGCATGTCTTCGGCCTGTCGATCGTCGCGAGCTTCTTCCGGGAGGCCGGCTGGGACGTGACCACGGCGGTGCCCGGTCCCGAGGTCGATCCCCTGACGCTGCTCCGCACCGACTGGTTCGATGTGGTCGGCCTGTCGCTCTCCTGCGACGTGCTGCTGCCGGCCCTGACGAAGGCCGTGGCGGAGGTGCGCCGCGACTCCCGCAACCGGGAGATCCGCGTTCTGGTCGGCGGCCCCTATTTCGCGCGCTACGGCGGCGAGGCGGGGATCGTCGGGGCGGATGCCTGCGTGTCGGACGCCTGCCTGGCGCCCGCCGCGGCGGAAGCTTTGCTGGACAGACAGGCATTGGCCTGCTGAAAGGGTTGGTATCCGAATATCACATTGCAATCACATTGCGGTGACCGTGACGCCCCAGCCTCGCCACACCTCGCAGTCGCCGCCCGCGGCCCTGCAGCAGGTGGCCGGCCTCCTCGAAGGCGAGGCGGTCGGCCGCATCGTCGCGGCATCGACGGACCTGTCGCTGGTGATCGATGCCGACGGGGTGATTCGGGACGCGACGGTCGGCGCCGATCTCAAGGCCGAGACGGTGGCGGGCTGGCTGGGCCGGCGCTGGATCGACACGGTCACGGTGGAGAGCCGCCCGAAGGTCAACGCCCTTCTGCGGGATGCCCGGGCCGAGGGCATCACCCGATGGCGCCAGGTGAACCATCCCTGCCCCGACGGGATCGACCTGCCGATCCGCTACGCCTCGATCCGGCCGGCGGGGGACGGTCCGATCCTCGTGCTCGGGCGCGACATGCGGGCGGTGGCGGCCCTTCAGCGCCGGCTGATGGAGACGCAGCAGGCCCTGGAGCGGGACTACGACCGCCTGCGCGCCGCCGAGACCCGCTACCGGCTGCTGTTTCAGATCTCCGGCGAGCCGGTGCTGGTGGTCGATGCCGGGACGCGCCGAGTGGCCGAGGTCAATCCCGCCGCGGCGCGCCTGCTCGGGCGGCCCGCACGGCGCATCACCGGCCAGGACGCCGTCGACCTGTTCGACGCCTCCAGCACCCGGGCCCTGGAGGCGCAGTTCGCCGCCCTGCGGGCGACCGGGCAGGCCGGGGCGATCCGGGCGTCCCTGCCGCACGAGCGGGGCGAGGTCACGGTGTCCGCCTCGCTGTTCCGGGGCGAGGGCGGCGCCAGCGCCCTGCTGCAGCTGGCCGCCGACCCGGCGGCGACGGCGGCCGGGCCCGATCAGGAGGCGCCCACCGCCGCCGTTCTGGCGGCGATGCCGGAAGGATTCGTCGTCACCGACCCGTCGCGGCGCGTCCTCATGGCGAACGCCGCCTTCCTGGAGCTGGCCCAGCTCGCCACCGAGGGGCAGGCCCGCGGGCGGACCCTCGACCACTGGCTCGGCCGCGACGAGATGGAGGCGCAGGCCCTGTTCGCGACCCTGGTCGACCACGGCGCCGTGCGCCGCTTCGCCACCGTCATCCGGGGCGCCTATGGCGGCCTGGAGGATGTGGAGGTCGCCGCCGTGTCGGTGGCCGGCCCCCGCCCCTGCCTCGGCTTCGCCATCCGGTCCGGCCCGCGGCGGATCGCCGAGGGGCGCTCCGCCTCGGCGATCGGGCGGGGGCTGCCCCGCTCGGTGGAGCAGATGACCGAGCTGGTGGGCCGGGTCTCGATGAAGACCCTGGTGCGCGAGACCACGGACCTCATCGAGAAGCTCTGCATCGAGGCGGCGCTGCGGATCACCCGGGACAACCGGGCCTCGGCGGCCGAGATGCTGGGCCTCAGCCGGCAGGGCCTCTACGCCAAGATGCGCCGCTACGGCGTCGGCGATCTGGACGGCCCGGCCGACGACGCCTGAGGTGGGCGCCGGACTCCCTTTCGGCCCTCGGCGGACTGCCGCGCGCCTGACCGCGCCCAACGCGCGAGGATGGCCGCGTTCCGCGCGCACGACCGCCGGATCGCGCGCGCAGGACCGCCGCCGCACCGGTAAAACCGGCCGCCGCCGAGGCGCTGCGCCCCGCGACTTTCCGGTGTGCCGGATAATGTATTCCTGACGTGGGGGTTGTATTCGCTGGACAAACGCCGCGCCCATTCCGCCGCGTGGTGTAAATCTGCCTTGACACTTCGGCGGGGCCCGGTAGCCTCCCGCCATGGCCGCTACGCCCGCCCCGAGCGCAGTCATCGAGCTGCTCAAGCCGCTGACGTGGTTCGCGCCGATGTGGGCGTTCGCCTGCGGGGTGATCTCCTCCGGGCAGCCGGCCAGCGGCCAATGGCCGGTGATCGCCGCCGGGGTGCTGCTCGCCGGGCCGCTGGTCTGCGCCACCAGCCAGGCCGCCAACGACTGGTTCGACCGCCACGTCGACGCGATCAACGAGCCGAACCGGCCGATTCCCTCCGGGCGGATCCCGGGCCGCTGGGGGCTCTACCTCGCTTTGGGCTGGACGCTGCTGTCGCTGGTGGTGGCCGCCGCCCTGGGGCCCTGGATCCTCGGGGCCGCCCTGTTCGGGCTGGTGCTGGCCTGGATCTACTCGGCGCCGCCGGTCCGGCTGAAGCGGAACGGCTGGTGGGGCAACGCCGCGGTGGCGCTCTGCTACGAGGGGCTGCCCTGGTTCACCGGCGCCGCCGTCATGGCCGCGGCCCTGCCGGACCGGCGGGTGCTCCTGGTGGCGCTGCTCTACGCAGCCGGCGCCCACGGCATCATGACGCTCAACGATTTCAAGTCGGTGGAAGGTGACCGGCGCATGGGTCTGCTGTCCCTGCCCGTGCAGATGGGCTCGCAGCGCGCCGCGCGCTTCGCCTGCCTCGTGATGGCCCTGCCGCAGGTGGCGGTGATCGCGCTCCTCGTCGACTGGGAGCGGTACTGGCATGCCGGCCTCGTCGCGGCGCTGCTCGCCGGCCAGGCCGCCCTGATGGTCCGGTTCCTCGAGAACCCCCGGGAGCGGGCGATCTGGTACAACGGCACCGGCACCACCCTCTACGTCCTGGGCATGCTGGTCTCGGCCTTCGCGCTGCGCCCGCTGGTGGGAGGGGTGTGATGGCGGGCGGCTCGCGCACGGAACGGCCGGGCGCCCGCCCGTCCCCCGCGAAGGCGGGCGGGCGAGCGGTCGCGTCCGACGGGTATCTCGGCTGGCCCCAGATCGTCCGCCTCGGCCTCGTCCAGACGGCGCTGGGCAGCGTCGTCGTGCTGATGACCGCCACCCTCAACCGGGTGATGGTGGTGGAACTGGCGCTCCCCGCCATCGTGCCGGGCCTGCTGGTCGCCCTGCACTACGCCGTGCAGGTCCTGCGCCCGCGCTGGGGCTACGGGTCCGACCGCAGCGGCCGGCGCACCCCCTGGATCGTCGGCGGCATGGTGGCCCTCTGCCTCGGCGGGTTCGGCGCCGCCTGCGGCACCGCGCTCGCCGCCGAGAACCTCGCCCTGGGCCTCGCCCTCGCGGCCCTCTCCTTCCTGTGCGTCGGGATGGGCGTCGGCGCGGCCGGGACCTCGCTCCTCGTCCTGCTGTCGGGGGGCGTCGCCCCGGCCCGGCGGGGCGCGGCCGCCACCATCGTCTGGGTGATGATGATCGTCGGCTTCGCCGTCACGGCACCGCTCGCCGGGCATTTCCTGGATCCGTTCTCCGGTCTGCGGCTCGTGGCGGTGTCGGGCACGGTCTCGCTCGTCGCCTTCTGCGTGGCGGCGCTGGCGGTCGCCGGCATCGAGCGCCGCCTGCCGGTCCGCGCCCCGGAGCCCGCGGAGGCGCGCCGGCCGTTCTTCACCGTGCTGGCCCAGGTGCTGGCCGATCCCGTGGCCCGGACCTTCACGATCTTCGTCTTCGTCTCGATGCTGGCCTACAGCGCCCAGGAACTGATCCTGGAGCCCTATGCCGGCCTCGTCTTCGCGATGAGCCCCGGCGCCACCACCAAGCTCGCCGGGTTGCAGCACGGCGGGGTGCTCGCCGGCATGCTGCTGGTGGCGGGGGTGACCCTCGCCGCCCGCGGCACCGCCCTCGCCTCCCTGCGGCTCTGGATCGGGATCGGCTGCGCCGGCTCGGCGGCCGCCCTCTTCGCCCTGGCGAGCGGTGTGGCGGCGGGCTCGGACTTCCCCCTGCGCGCGACGGTGTTCGCCCTGGGCGTCGCCAACGGTGCCTACGCGGTGGCCGCCATCGGCTCGATGATGGCGCTGGCCGGCCGCGGCGACGCACGGGAGCGCGGCACCCGCATGGGCGTCTGGGGCGCCGCGCAGGGCGTCGCCTTCGGGGCCGGCGGATTCCTGGGGGCGGCGGCGGTGGATGCCGTCCGGCTCGTCACCGCCGAACCGGTCCAGGCCTACGCGGCGGTCTTCGCCGCGGAAGGCGTGCTCTTCCTCGTCGCGGTCGTCCTGGCGGCCCGGCTCGAACCCGCTCCGGCACCCGATTCGGTGCCGCTCGATCCTGCCTTCAGCGCGAGGTGAGGCCATGGCTCGGTTGGACGAAGGCGGCTCCGGTCGCGAATCCTACGACGTCGTCGTGGTCGGCGGCGGGCCGGCCGGGGCCACGGCGGCCACCGACCTGGCCCGGGCCGGCCACGCGGTTCTGCTCCTCGACAAGCCCGGCCGGATCAAGCCCTGCGGCGGCGCGATCCCGCCGCGGCTGATCCGCGATTTCGCGATCCCCGATGCGCTCCTCGTCGCCAAGATCCGGTCCGCCCGGATGGTGGCGCCGAGCGGCAAGACCGTCGACATGCCGGTGGGCGAGGGCTTCGTCGGCATGGTCGACCGCGAGCATTTCGACCCGTGGCTGCGCGCCCGCGCGGAAGAGGCCGGCGCCGACCTGCGCGACGCCGCCTACGATCGGATCACCCGGCCCGACGACGGGGTGCCGCTCGTCCACTTCACCACCGGGACCGGCGCGGATCTCGCCCGCCACGCCGTCCGGGCCCGCCTCGTCATCGGCGCCGACGGCGCCTGCTCGCCGGTCGGCCGGGCGGAGGTGCCGGGCCACGCCAAGATGCGGCAGGTCTTCGCCTATCACGAGATCCTGCGGGTGCCGGAGGCCGGCACCCCCGGGGCCGAGGCCGTCGAGGCGACCCGCTGCGACGTCTACTACCAGGGCCGCCACTCGCCGGATTTCTACAGCTGGATCTTCCCCCATGGGGATACGCTCAGCATCGGCACCGGCAGCGCCAGGAAGGGCTTCTCGCTCCGCTCCTCGATCCGGGCCCTGCGCGCGGCGACCGGCCTCGACCACGCCGAGACCGTCCGCCGCGAGGGCGCGCCGCTGCCGCTGAAGCCCCTGAAGCGCTGGGACAACGGCCGGGACGTGCTGCTCGCGGGCGACGCCGCGGGCGTCGTGGCGCCGGCCTCCGGCGAGGGCATCTACTACGCGATGCTCGGCGGCCGGCTCTCGGCCGAGGCCGCCGCCGCCTTCCTGCGGACCGGGGACGCGCGCGCCCTGGCCGGGGCGCGCAAGGCCTTCATGAAGCTGCACGGGCGCGTGTTCTGGATCCTCGGGATGATGCAGTGGGTCTGGTACCGCAGCGACGGGTTGCGCGAGCGCTTCGTCTCGATCTGCCGGGACAAGGACGTCCAGCAGCTCACCTGGGACAGCTACATGAACAAGGAGCTGGTCCGGGCGAAGCCCGCCGCCCACGCGCGGATCTTCTTCAAGGATCTCGCCCACCTGTTCCGCTGGGTCTCCCCGTGAGCCTCGCCGTCGACCTGGGGCCGCCCGCGGTGGCCGCCGCCGCCGCCGTGCTGGTGGCCGTGGCCGGCGGCCTCGCGACCACCACGGACGGCTGGTACCGGCGCCTGCGGGTCCCGGCCTGGAAGCCGCCGGACTGGGCCTTCGGCCCGGTCTGGACGGTGATCTTCGCGCTCACCACCACGGCCGGTGTGCTCGCCTGGAACGGCGACGCCGATCCCGCCGCGCGGGGTGTCCTCCTGGCCGCCTACGCGGTGAACGGGGTTCTCAACATCGCCTGGAGCGTGCTGTTCTTCCGGTTCCGGCGGCCCGACTGGGCGCTGGCCGAGGTGGCGGCCCTGTGGCTGTCCATCGCCGTGCTGATGCTGGTCACCGGCCGGGTCAGCCTCGGCGCCGGGCTGATGAACCTGCCCTACCTCGCCTGGGTCAGCGTCGCCGCCTGCCTGAACCTGCGGATCGTGCGCCTCAACGCGCCCTTCGGGCAGCCGGCGTGATGGAGGGTCTTCTGGCCCCGCTGTTCGCCTCGGGCCGGATCGTCGACGGCATCCTCCTGCTGGTCGCCGGGGAGGCGCTCGTCCTCGCGTGGCTCGTCCGCCGCCGGGGCGGCCCGCCGCTGCCGTCCCTTCTGGCGAACCTCGCCTCCGGGGCCGCCCTGATGCTGGCCCTGCGGGCGGCGCTGGTGGGCGACGGCTGGATCGCGGTCGCCGCCTGGATGCTCGCCGGGCTCGTCGCCCATCTCGCCGATCTCGGCCTGCGGTTCCGGACGGCCACGGCACAACGCCGCAGCCCGGCGCCGGCCGGAACAACGCCGCGAACGGCCGCGTTCACGCGCGGCACACGAATCTGAATTACTCTAAGTTCGGGATGGGAGACGCGGCATGCAGCGCACGAGAGCCCTCTCCTCCGGCCGCGTGTCGGCCCCGATCCTGGCGAGCCTGTTCCTGGCCGCGCCGGCGCTGGCGCAGGACGGGTCGGCCGACCAGATCGAGCGGGGCAAGTACCTCGTGACCATGGGCGATTGCGCGGCCTGCCACACGGCGCCGGGCGGCAAGTACCTCGCCGGCAACTATGCCCTGAACATGCCCTTCGGCGTGATCATGACCCCCAACCTCACCCCCGACAAGGAGACCGGGCTCGGCGACTACACCTATGCCGACTTCGAGAAATCGTTCCGGCAGGGCTACAGCAAGCATGTCGGCTACCTGTACCCGGCCTTCCCCTTCGCCTGGTACACCAAGGTCACCGACGAGGACACGAAGGCGATCTGGGCCTACCTGCAATCGCTCCCGCCGGTGAGCGAGAAGCGGCAGGAGAGCCAGATCCCGTTCCCCTTCAGCGTCCGCACGGCGCTGGTGACGTGGCGCACCGCCTTCTTCACCGAGGAGCGCTTCAAGCCCGACCCGAACGCCAGCGCCGAGGTGAATCGCGGCGGCTATCTCGTGGAGGGGCTCGGCCACTGCGCCATGTGCCACAACGAGAACAAGCTCGTCGGCAATTCGAGCTTCGCCGGGCGCTTCGGCGGCGGCGTGATCGACGGCTGGTACGCCCCCAACATCACGCCCGACGGGCATCAGGGCATCGGCGCCTGGACCGACGAGCAGGTGGTGACCTATCTCAAGACCGGCACCGCCCCGGGCAACCGGCCGGGCGTCGCCGCCGGGCCGATGCGCCAGACCATCATGGAATCCCTCTCCAAGGTGAAGGAGGAGGATCTGAAGGCGATGGTCGCCTACCTGCGCACGGTCCCGGCCAAGCAGACCTACAAGCCGAAGGATCTCGCCGCCTTCGACACCGCCGACGCGCCGGGCGCCTCCACCTACCTGACCTACTGCTCCTCCTGCCACCAGCCCGACGGCAAGGGCATCGAGGGCGCGGTGCCGGCGCTCGCCGGCAACACCTCGGTCCAGTCCGAAGGGCCCGAGACGGTGCTGCGGGTGATCTATGGCGGGCTCGCGGCCCAGAGCGGCCTCGCCCCGATGGTGGCGATCGGCCAGCAGATGACCGATGTCGAGGTGAGGAACGTCACCGACTACATCCGCAACTCCTGGGGCAACAAGGCGCCGGTGGTGACGGGCGACAAGGCCTCCGAGGCGCGCGCCGCCACCAAGACCATGCTGGCCGGCACCGCCCCCTGCGCGGAGATCGAGCAGGACAAGCTCAAGGCCGCCTTCGACAAGATCGGCATCCAGGAGAGCCTGAAGGGGTTGAAGCAGCAGGACTTCGTCCCGACGCTCGTCCGGCTGGTGCAGCAGGTGAAGGCGGAGCCCACGGGGGTCACGGACGACGACATCGTCAACGGCCTGACCACGGCGTTCTGCAAGGTCGGCCGCGACGACCCGCAATACGGCAACCCGAGCTGGCCCGCGGTGATCGGCACCTTCGCCAACGTCGCCTACAGCCAGGTGAAGCATCCGGAGAAGCAGGCGGCCAACGTGCCGTCCGCGACCACGCCGCCGGCGAAGAACTGAGGCGCCACGCCTCAGGCCGCCGCTCCGGGCTCCGATACGGGACACCGGAGCGGCGCGAACAGTCCCGGGAACGGAGAGGCGCGCCCGTCGTTTGAGCGAGGATCCCCTCAGGAACCTCGTCCGGGAGTGTCCGTGTCCAGCCTCGTCCGCATTCTGCTCGCGATCTTCTTTCCGCCGATCGCGGTTCTCGTCACCACGGGCTTCGGCCTGCAGTTCCTGCTGAACATCCTGCTGTGGATCCTCGGCTGGCTGCCCGGCACGGTCCACGCCCTGTGGCTGATGAACCGCGACCGGCCGCTGGTCTGAGCTGTCAGGGCTTCCGGCCCTCGGGCTCGCCCTTCCGGAGGGCGGGCTTCGCCTCGGCCTTGCCGTCGATCTTGCCCTCGACCTTGGCGGTCTTCACCGCATGGGCCTTGGCGGCCTTCGGCGCGACCTTCTCGGCGGCGTGGGCGAGCTTCACCGGCTCCGGCACCACCGCGGCGTCGACCGCCGGGGTCGGGGGTGCCGCCGGGGCCGGCTTGTCCTTGGCGAAGAGCTGGCCGAACAGCTTCTGGTAGCTGCTCGGGTCGCCGTCCGCGTCGGCGACCGCGATCCGCGCGGGCTTCTCGGGCAGCGCCGCCGTGGTCTCGACCTGCGCGTTGGGATCGGCGCGGTTCGCCATGAGCGTCGTGACCGCCGGCTTCGCGGGCTCCCGCCCGCGCCCCTTGCCGTCGGCCTTCGCGGCCCGGGCGGGGGCCGCCGGCTCGGCGCCGGCCAGCATCACCGGCTGGCCCTTCGGCGTGACCTCGATCTCCTGCGGGCCCGCCGCCAGGGTCTCGGGCCGGCTCACGTCGCCGAGATTGTGCCGTCCGTATTCCTTGGCGTCGTACGGCAGGACCGTCTCGGTCCCGCCGAGGCTCGCGAAGGCGCTCGTGTTCTGCGGGCGGAAGACCGGGTTCTGGCCGCCGTCCTGGTAGACGACCCGCACCGCCGGCGTGCCCTTGGCGACGAGGTCGGCGACCGCGCGGGCGTCGTGCGCGCTCTTCTCCGCCACCAGCGGGTCGACATGGGGCTTGCACGAGCCGGCCGCCGCGTCGGCCCCGCCGAACACGTATTTGGTCCCGCACTGGCCGACCTTCGGCTCCTCGTGCAGGGCCTCGAAATAGTCGGACCCTTCCTTGAGGTTCTGCCAGAAGGCGATGTTCGGGTCGTTGCGGAACTTGGCCATGTTCTCGGCTGTCATCCGGAACGGATAGGACTGGAACTGGAAGCTGCGCTGGCCGCCGATGAACGCCTCGCGGGCGATGGCGTAGATCTCCGCGATGGTGGCGTCGGTCATGGCGAAGCAGCCCGCCGACGAGCAGGTGCCGTGCACCATCAGGTACTTGCCGGTGCGCCCGTTGGCCCGGTCGACGGCATTGGGGAAGCCGGTATCGAACGAGAGATAGTACGAGGAATTCGGGTTCATCAGGCCCGGGGTGATCGTATAGAAGCCCTCCGGCGCCTGCCGGTCGCCCTCGCGGGTCTTGGGGCCGAGCTGGCCGGACCAGCGGCAGATCGGGTAGGTCTTCAGCAGGGCGTAACGGCCGTCGCCGCCCCGCTTCCAGATCTCCATCTCCGCTTCCTTCTTGAAGGTGCGGATCAGGATCGGGTCGGATTGCTGCATCCCCTTGGATTGCATCAGGGCGACCGTCTGGGGGGCGACCGGCGCGAGGCTGCGCGCGCTCGGGCCGTTGATCCCGGAGCCGTCCTGGCAGGCGGCGAGCGACAGGGCCAGCAGGGACGCTGCCGCCAGCAGTCGCGCGGTCGCGAGACGCGCCGTCATGGGGAACCTCGATCGTCTTACGCGCGCCCGCGGGCCTTGCTGGCCGCGTCGGGTGCCACTCCCCAACCCAATAGGCTCGTTAAGCTTGCGCCTTCCTTACCGCAAGGACGCGGGTGCAACACTGGATTGTTATCCGGTGTGGAGAGCCTGCGGCGCAGGCCCTATCCACAGGCGGCCGGGACCGCGGCGGGGCGACCCAGCCAGAGCACGAGGACGAGGCCGGCCAGCGCCAGGGCGGCGCCGGCCAGGGACACCGCCGGGTAGCCGAGCCCGGCATCGATCGTGGCGCCGCCGACGGCCGCCCCGACCGCGTTGCCGAGGTTGAAGGCGCCGATATTCATGGCCGAGGCGAGGCTGGGCGCGTCCGCCGCCTGCGCCATCACCCGCATCTGGAGCGGGGCCACGCTGGCGAAGCTCGCGACACCCCAGAGGACGATCAGCAACGCCGCGGCGGCCGCCCCGTGCATGCCCCAGGCGAACAGCACGAGGACGACGAGCTGCGCCGCCAGCGCGCCGATGATCGTGCCGTCCACCGAGTGGTCCGCGAGCCGGCCGCCGAGCCAGTTGCCCACGGTCAGGCCGAGCCCGAACAGGACCAGCATCGCGGTGACGAACGGCGCCGTCGCGCCGGTCTCGGTCCGCAGGATCGGCGCGATGTAGGTGAACACCGTGAACATCGCGCTGAACCCCACCATGGTCAGCGCCAGGGCCGCCAGGACGGGGCCGCGGCCGAGGACGCGCAGCTCGGACCACAGGTCGGCGCCCGGTTCGGCCTTCAGCTCCGGCAGGGCGAGCCGCAGCGCCAGCATGGCGACGGCGCCGATCGCGGCGATCCCCCAGAAGGCCGCGCGCCAGCCGAGCATCGCCCCGGTCCAGGCGGCGAGCGGCACGCCGCCGATCGTCGCGATGGCGAGGCCCGAGAACATGGCCGCCACCGCGGCGGCGCGGCGCTCCGGCGGCACGAGGCCGGCGGCCACCACCGCGCCGACGCCGAAGAAGGCCCCGTGGTTCAGCGCGGTGACGAGCCGGCCGGCGACCAGCATGGCGTAGCTGTCGGCGAGGGCCGCCATCAGGTTGCCGAGGGTGAAGATCGCCATCAGCCCGACCAGCAGGCGCCGCCGGGGCAGGCGCGCGGTGGCGAGGGTCACGAGCGGCGCGCCGATCACTACGCCCAGCGCGTAGGCGCTGACGACGAGGCCCGCCGCCGGGATCGATACGTTCAGGTCGGCGGCGATCAGGGGCAGCATGCCCATGGGGGTGAACTCGGTCACGCCGATGCCGAAGGCCCCGACCGCGAGGGCCAGCAGGGGTGGGTTGAGCGCCATGGGGTCCGCATCTCCGTTCGTTCCGGTGAGGCAGGTGGCGGATTCGTCTTCAGGGCAGTAGTCCCCGCTCGGGACCAGGATCTGTGCGCCGACGGCACGAATGCGGGCTTGCCGACGGATCGGCGACGGGGGCATCCTGCGCGGCTCTCCCGATCACGCCCTCATCGTGAGGTGCCCGCGCCGGCGGGCGTCGGAGGGGCGCTCCGGCACCCCAGGATGAGGGCCTCGGGTCGGAGCGCCCGGGATCGGCTTCGGGCATCGCGGGACGGGCATGATGCTGCGCGACAAGGTCGACCGGGCGGGCGAGATGGCGGTGTTCGTGGCGGTGGCGGAGGCCGGCAGCCTGTCGGGGGCGGCGCGCCGGCTCGGGCTGACGCCCTCCGCGGTCAGCCGGATCGTCGCCCGGACCGAGGCGCGGCTCGGCGCGCGGCTCCTCGTGCGGACGACCCGGACCCTCCGGCTCACCGCCGAGGGGGAGACCTACGGGCGCGCCGCGCGCCGCATCCTGGCGGATCTCGACGAGACCGAAGCCGCGCTCGCCGACCGGGGCTGCCCGCGCGGGCGGGTCCGGGTCAGCGCCGCCACCGCCCATGGCCGGCTCGTGATCGTGCCGCTGCTCGCCGCCTTCGTCGAGCGCCATCCCGGCATCACGGTGGAGATCGACCTCAGCGACGAACTCGCCGACGTGCTCGGCGGCCGGGCCGACGTGGCGATCCGGTTCGGCCCGCTCGCCGACAGCCCGCTCACCGCCCGGCGGCTCGGGGAGACCGGCCGGACGGTGGTGGCCTCGCCGGCCTACCTCGCCCGGGCCGGCACGCCGCGGCGGCCCGCCGACCTCGCCGGCCACAACTGCCTGGATTTCAGCTTCCGCCGCTCCGAGCCCGGATGGCCGTTCCGCGTCGACGGGCACGACAGCGTCCTGCCGGTGGGCGGCAACGTCGCCGCCAACAACGGCGAGACCCTGGTCCAGCTCGCCCTGCAGGGCACCGGCATCACCCGGGTCGGCAACTTCCACATCGCCGAGGATCTCGCCGCCGGCCGGCTGGTGCCGCTGCTGGAGCCGTTCAACCCGCAGGACCGCGAGGCGATCCACGCGGTGTTCGTGGGCGGCCCCGCCATGCCGGCCCGGGTGCGCGTGCTGGTGGATTTCCTGGCGGAGCGGATGCGCGGGGCCGCCTTCGGCGCTCACCCGTGAGGCAATTGCCTCGCGCCCGTCCGCGTCGGCGCGATCGTTGCCCTGTCGCGCGCCACGCAGTTCGGGCTTGGCGCCCGCTCAGCCGAACAGCGCCGGCCGCCGCGCCGCCTCGGCCCGGATGATCTCCACCAAGGCCGCGTCGTCGGCCGGGTCGGCCAGCCGCAGGCCGACGGGCTCCGAGGGCGTGTGCACGGTGAGCCAGCGCAGGGATGTCCGCAGGTCGACCGCCTCGGCGACCGCCATGCGCGGATGCCCGGTCTCCAGCTGCAGGAAGGTCAGGTGGTTGCGGCTGGCGCGCTGCCCGAGCAGGTCGTCGATCGCCTCGACCACGTCCCGGGGCGTGTGGAGATGGGTCATCATCCAGAGGCGGTTGTCGGTGCCCGGCGTGTCGAGGGCCCGGCGCAGCCGGCGCACGCCCTCGGCGAGGAAGGCGTAATCCGCCTCGCTCGTCGCCGGGTCGTGGTGGTTGAACACGCATTCGAGGCCGTGCCGCTCCCGGTAGAGGCGGTGGCGCCCCCGCCAGATGCCGGGGCCGCGCCGCTCGGATTCCGGGATGCTCTCCAGCTGGCTCCGGTCGACGAGCGCGGAGAAATCGTCGGCGAGGCAGTCCCGGGCCATGCCGGGCATGGAGAAGATCCAGTCGAGGGGCCCCGACCATTGGCGCAGGTCGAGCGTCTTGAGGACGTGCGCCATCTGGCAGTTGCAGCCGAGGGAGATATGGTTGTGCCGGTCCGGCTCCCGCGCGTCGCGCCGGCCCAGCAGCCGGCCGAGCGCGCCGAACAGCCCCCCCGACGCCCCGGGCTCGCTCACAGGGTCCGGCCGATCGCCAGGAACTTCTCCGCGCGCCGGTCGCGGATCTCGACGGCCGTCAGGCCGTCGAACTGGGCGAGGGCGTCGGCGACGGCGTCGCCCGCGGCCCGGATCGCCGCCTCGCGGTCGCGATGCGCCCCGCCGGTGGCCTCCGGGATGATCCCGTCGATGACGCCGAGGCGCAGCAGGTCCTGGGCGGTGATCTTCATGGCGGTGGCGGCGTCGGCGGCGCGGCCCTGGTCGCGCCACAGGATCGAGGCGGCGCCCTCCGGCGAGATCACCCCGTAGATCGCGTGCTCCAGCATGAGGACCCGGTTGGCGGTGGCGAGCGCGATGGCGCCGCCCGAGCCGCCCTCCCCGATCACCACGGCGACGTTGGGCACGCCCAGCGCGAGGCAGGCCTCGGTGGAGCGGGCGATGGCCTCGGCCTGGCCGCGCTCCTCCGCCTCGATGCCCGGATAGGCGCCGGCGGTGTCGACGAAGGCGAGGACCGGCAGGCCGAACCGGTCGGCGGTCTCCATGAGGCGGACCGCCTTGCGGTAGCCCTCGGGGCGGGCCATCCCGAAATTGTGGCGCAGCCGCGCCTCGGTGGTGGCGCCCTTCTCCTGGCCGAGCACCAGGACCGGCCGTCCGCGGAACCGCCCGAACCCGCCGAGGATCGCCTCGTCCTCGCCGAAGTTCCGGTCGCCGGCCAGCGGGGTGAACTCGGTGATCAGCCCGTCGCAATAGTCCACGAAGTGCGGCCGCTGCGGGTGGCGCGCCACCTGGGTCTTCTGCCAGGGGGTGAGGTTCGCGTAGATCTCCGCCAGCGCCTGGCCGGCCTTGGCCTCGAGCCGGCCGACCTCCTCGGCGATGGAGACCGCGCCGTCGCGCGCGCTCACGGCGCGCAGTTCCTCGAGCTTGGCCTCCAGCTCGGCCACCGGCTTCTCGAAGTCGAGGTAGGTGCGCGTCACCGCCATCGTATCACAGATCTTCCCGGGGTCCGCCGCGCGGGGGCGGCGGGCGCGAGGTGTTGGCGATGGCGGGAGTGGTGTCAACCGGCCTGTTGCCGGACCGGGCCGCCGGCCGGCGGTCCGGGCCCTCGGCCGGCGGCCCGGACAGGCCGCGGCCGGAGTGTCAGGCTGCCTGCGACTCGACCCGGTTCCGTCCGGCCGCCTTGGCCCGGTAGAGGGCGAGGTCGGCGCGCCGGAGCATGTCGGCGGCGCAGAGATCCTCGCCGCGGCGCACGGCGACTCCGATCGAGACGGTCACGGGCACCGTCCGGGTAGCCCCCAGCACCGAGAACGGCACCGCCTCGACCCGCTCGCGGATGCGCTCGGCGATGCCCTGGGCCTCGCCGAGCCCCGCCTCCGGCAGGATCACCACCACCTCCTCGCCGCCGTAGCGCGCCACGATGTCGATGGGCCGGGTGTGCTGGCGGACCCGCTCGGCGAAGCCGCGCAGCACCTCGTCGCCGGCCTCGTGGCCGAAGCTGTCGTTGATGCCCTTGAAGTGGTCGATGTCGAGGATGAGCACGGAGAGCTGGGCCCGGCGGGCGGCCTCGTCGCCGAACAGCGTGCCGAGATGGTTGTCGAGGTAGCGCCGGTTGTGCAGGCCGGTGAGCGCGTCGATCACGGCCATCTGGAGCGAGGCCTGCATCGCCCCCCGGAGCGCCTCGGTGAAGCGCTTGCGCTTCACCTGGGTGCGGACCCGGGCCATCAGCTCGTTGCGGTCGACCGGGCGCATCAGGAAGTCGTGCACGCCGAAATCGAGGCCGCGGACGACCCGGGCGCGGTCGTGCTCCTCCGCCAGCATGATCAGCGGCATCGTCCGGGTCCGATCCAGCGACCGGAGCTGGCTGCACAGGCGCAGGCCGTCGAAGCCCGCCAGATCGAGGCTGACCAGGGCGAGATCGAAGGGCGCCTCGGCGGCGAGGTGCAGGGCCGCCTGCGGATCGGGCTCGACCGTGACGACGTGGTGCTGGCGCAGGGCCCCGGCGAGGCGCTCGGCCGATCCGGGGCGGTCCTCGATGAGCAGGATCCGGGCATCGAGGCCGGTCTCGGCGGTGGCCAGCGCCAGGGGATCGCCGATCCCGAATTCGCGCGAGGCGAGCGCGCGCTGGCGCAGCTCGTCGGTCACCGCCTTGAGGCGCACGAGGCTGCGCACCCGGCTGAACAGGGCGGTGTCGTCCACGGGCTTGGTCAGGAAGTCGTCGGCCCCGGCGTCGAGGCCGCGCAGGCGGTCCGCGGGCTGGTCGAGGGCCGTGACCATCACCACCGGGATATGGGCCGTGAGCGGGTTGTTCTTGAGGTGCCGGCAGACCTCGAACCCGTCCATGCCGGGCATCATCACGTCGAGCAGGACGAGGTCGCAGAGGCCCTTCTCGCAGATCGCGATCGCGTCCCGGCCATTCATGGCCGCGAGCGTGTCGAAATATTCCAGGCCGAGCTTCGTCTCCAGAAGCCTGACGTTCGGGAACAGATCATCGACGATCAGGACACGGGCCGACATGCTTCCTCGTAGGGGCGCGGTGGAGCGGCCCGGACCGGGCACCGTGTGCCGTGGCGCGCACCGCCGGTCAGCCGCAGGGGCCTGGGCGGATACGACAGGACGGACGGTTGAACCGGTCACCCGACCCGGACGGATCGGGTGACCGGTTCAACGGCGCGCCTCGCCGGCGTGGTCACGGCTCAAGATAGGCCCGAACCGTTGCCAAAAACTTCGCAACCGAGATCGGCTTCGACAGGTAGGCCTCGCAGCCGCCCTCGCGGATCCGCTCCTCGTCGCCCTTCATGGCGAAGGCCGTGATGGCGATGACCGGAATGCCCTTGAGGTCGTCATCCTCCTTGAGCCATTTCGTCACCTCGAGCCCGGAGACCTCGGGGAGCTGGATGTCCATGAGGATCAGGTCGGGATGATGGGCGCGGGCCAGTTCGATCGCCTCGATGCCGTGGGCGGTCTTCAGGGTCGCGTAGCCGTTCGCCTCCAGCAGGTCGTTGAACAGCTTCATGTTCAACTCGTTGTCCTCGACGATCAGCACCGTCTTCTTCATGATCCGATGTCCCGGTGCGCGCCGATCATGATTAGTGGGCGGTGAAGCCCCTCCGTCACCTTTGTAGCGTTCACATGTTGATGAATGGCAAACCTCTTCAAGGGGATGAGTCCGCCGAACGGCTCGCCCTGGACGTTCTGTTGTGGATCGCGGGGGACGAGGACCGGCTCCTGCCCTTCCTGGCGGCGAGCGGATTGAGCCCCGACACGCTGCGCGAAAGCGCCCGGGAGCCGGCTTTCCTGGTGGGCGTCCTCGACCACGTGATGGGCGACGAGAACGTCCTCGTCGCCTGCGCGAACGGCCTCGGCGTCAAGCCGGAGCGGATCGCCGCGGCGTGGCAGCGGCTGTCGCCGCGGCCGGATGACGAATGGGCGTGAGGCCTCCGGCGCGACGCGGACCGCTGCGCGCGTCCCGCCCGCGGATCCCGGGCCTGCCCGCGATCCGCGCCCGGCCTGCCCCTGGCCCAGCACCATGAGGCATGGGTCCCGGGCGCTGGTCTCTCACGCGGTGGATGGCTGGCACACGACGTGGGGATCGGCGAGCCCGCGCGGGAGAAGGGGGCCGCGCCGCACCCCGCGACCCAACGCGCGACCCGCCCCCCGATCGGATCGGCGGGCCCGGGAGCCCGGGAGCATGGTCGGAACGGTGCGCGCCCTCTGCCCACCGGCGCTCAGGGCGTGCAGCCCTTCCCCGCGTCCTTGTCGCTCCGCCCCGCCTTGGCGTCGATGTCGAGGGCGGTCATGTCGCCCAGGATGGCGAAATCGCCGTAATCGAGCTTGAGCGCGCCGCTGACGCCGTTCTCGTACAGGTCGAAGCCGAGGGTGTAGATCGGCGTGCGCTCCCCGGCGCCCTCGGTGTAGTAGCTCAGGCGGACCGGCCAGTGCGGCATGCCGGCGAGCGAACCGTCGCGCAGCGGCTTGTCCCGGTCGGAGCCCGCGGCCGAAGCCGGGCCGGTCTCCGTGTGGCCGATCACCGCGAAGGTGTCGTAGATCTTCTTGCCGTCGTCCGAGCCGTCGTAGACCTTGACCGAGAGGGTCGACTGGCCGGCCCGCGCCGCCGCGATCAGGCGGCGCATGTGCTCGCTCGGGAACAGGACCGGCCCCTCCACGGTGAACGGCTTCGGGCCGCCCTTCAGCTTCACCGTGAGGGCGTCGCCCTGCTCGGAGGCGGTCCCGTCCACCGGGGCGGCGGCCTTGTTGTTGGTCAGCGTCGTCGTCTTGAACCGGAACTCGCGCCCCTGCCCGCCCTCGAAGGTGGTGCTGCGCATGTCCGACAGGCGCGTGCCGGTCTCGCCGGAGGACAGTTCCGTCACCTGGCGGGTCAGCATCGTGTAGCCCCGGCAGGCATCCCCCCGGAAGTCGATGACGATGCGCCCGCGGGCGCTCTCCACCGAGCGGGTGCCTCCGCCCTCGGCCAGCGACAGGTCGTAGACCGCCCGATGGTTGGCCAGGACGATCTCGGGCGACGGGGTCGCCGCCTCGGGCTTGGCCGCCGGTTCGGGCCCGGCGGGCGGGGCCGCCTGGGCGTTCCCGGCGCAGACGAGAAGGCCGGCCGTCAGCAGTCGGAAGAGGCGCAGGCGCATGGACAACCTCGATTCGGTCCGCCGCAGATAGCAGGCTCAGGGAATCGGGCAATGCTTGGGCCGGGCCGCGGGGGCGTCCCGAGGGCCTCGCCCCCGCTTCCGGCTCCCCTACCGGTAGCCCTCAGCCTGCAGGGTGAACAGCTCGGCGTAGCGGCCGCGCCGCTCCATCAGGGCGGCGTGGCCGCCCTCCTCCAGGACCCGGCCGCCCTCCAGGACGAGGATGCGGTCGGCCATGCGCACGGTGGAGAAGCGGTGCGAGATCAGCACCGCCGTCCGCCCGGCCGACAATTCCCGGAACCGCGCGAAGACGTCGTGCTCGGCCCTCGCGTCGAGGGCCGCGGTCGGCTCGTCCAGGATCAGGATCTCGGCCTCGCGCATGTAGGCCCGGGACAGCGCGACCTTCTGCCACTCGCCCCCGGAGAGGTCGAGGCCGCCGGCGAAGCGCTTGCCCAGGGGCTGGGCGTAGCCCTCGGGCAGGCGCTCGATCACCGGCGCCGCCAGCCCCCGGGCCGCCGCGGCCGCGATGCGCTCCGCGTCCCCGGCGGCCTCGATCCGGCCGACCGCGACGTTCTCGCCCGCCGTGAGGTCGAAGCGGACGAAGTCCTGGAAGATCGCCCCGATCCGCGCCCGCAGCTCGTCGAGGTCGTACGCGGTGAGCGGCACCCCGTCGAGGAGCACCCGGCCCTCGTGCGGGTCGTAGAGCCGGGTCATCAGCTTGACGATCGTGGTCTTGCCGGCGCCGTTGCCGCCGACCAGCGCCACCGTCTCCCCGGCGCGGATCGCGAAGGAGAGGTGGCGCAGCGCCCAGGCCTGCGTGCCCGGATAGCGGTAGCCGACATCCTCGAAGACCAGCCCCTCCCGGATCGGGCGCGGCACCGGCACGGCCTGCACGGGCGAGCGGATCTGCGGGCGGATCGCGAAGAAGGAGTAGAAGTCGTCGAGGTACTGCGCCTGGCCGGTGATCTGGGTCAGCCCGAGGAGCAGTCCCTCCAGGCCGCCGCGCAGGCGCTGGAAGGCGCCGGCCAGGAAGGCGAGATCGCCCACCGAGAAGGTGCCCGCCACCGTCCGCCAGACGATCACCGCGTAGGCGGCGTAGTAGGCGAGCGTCCCGAGGCTCGCGAAGGCGAAGCCCCAGCCGGCCCGGGCGACGGCGAGGCTGCGGTTCTCGGCGAGCAGCCGGCGCGCCGCCGTCCCGTAGAGGCCGGTCAGGTAGTCCGAGAGGCCGAAGAGCTTGATCTCCTTGGCGGTCTCGACGCTGGCGCCGAGGTAGCGCAGGTAGTCGATCCGGCGGCGCTCCGGGCTGCGGATCCAGGCGAGGCGGTAGCCGGCCTTGGTGAAATGCCACTCGTTGAGGACCGCCGGGACCAGGGCGGCGGCGATCAGCACCACGAGCCAGGGCGTGAAGGCCGCGACGCCGATCGCCAGGGTCGCGAGGGTCAGGAGCCCCTGCAACTGGCCGAACACCGTCCCGATGAGCCCGGTGCGGCCGCTGACCTGCCGGCGCGCCCGCTCCAGCCGGTCCTGCTGGGCGCTGTCCTCGAACTGCGCGAGATCGAGGGCGGCGGCGTGCGCCATCAGCCGCAGGGAGGCGGCGTTGGCGTAGAGGTCGCCGATCAGGGTCTCGGTGAGGTTCGCGAGACGGCCGGTGAGGTCCGAGACCAGGGCGAGGCCGAATTCGGCCGCCACCAGCCCGGCGAGCCGGGCCCGGCCGGGATCGGCCAGCCAGTCCGCCAGCCCCGCCCCTGGCGCCGGCCGGGCATGCTCGGCCACGATCCCGTCGAGGATCAGCTTGGCGAGATACAGCATCAGGACCGGCAGGCAGGCCGCCACGAGGCGCAGCGACAGGCTCGCCGCGAGCAGGCGCGGGCTGGCGGCGGCGATCTCCCGGAACAGGGTCGGCAGGTAGCGCAGGGCGCCCAGGCGCTCCCCGAGCCGCTCGCCTAGGCGTGCGCCGAGCCTCGTCCGCGCGCTCATCCCCTGGGGATTGCTCACCGGATTTCGGACGTGGATTGGACGACGCGCAAAGACAGCATTAACTGTAGATGCATATAGTTTTAATCCTCGTCGAGTGGTGCGTGCTCAGCGGTCCTGCAATCCTCAGAATTTCGGTCCTCCTCATCATTGCCGGCATACTCGCGGCGGTGGTGCAGGTCCTGTTGCCGGGCCCGGCGCCCGGACCGGTATCCCCGCCTGCGCCCTCGGCACCGGCGGTTCCCGAACCCTCGACGGCCCCGCCGCCCGCGCCGGCACCCGCCCCGTCCGCCCCGTCCGCGGCGGTCGAGCCCGCGCCTTCGCAGCCCGCGCCTGCGCAGCCCGGCAAGGCCCCGGCGCCCGCCGCGCCGTTACAGATGCCGTCCGACGCGATGGCGGTTCCCGCCGACCCTCCGGCCCCGCAGGCGGCGCCTCAACCGCAGGGCGAGGACGCGGCCGGTCAGGCCGAGGTCGAGCGGGCGGAGGACAGCGCCGGGCCCCGGGCCCTGGCCGTGGTCGATCTCAACACGGCCTCCGTGGCGGATCTCAACCGCCTGCGTGGCGGCGGCGCCATCGGCCGGGCGATCGTTGCCAAGCGGCCCTACACCGCGGTGGAGCAGCTGCTGTCGAAGCGGGTGCTCAGCCGGTCGGTCTACGAGAAGATCAAGGATCAGGTGACGGTGCGGTGAGGCGGCCGCGGCCGGCCCGGTGTCACGTGGTGTCGTCCGGGCTCGCCCCTGTCCCGGGCGCGTGCGACGCCAGCGGATGGCGGCCCGGGATCCCGCGCCGGACGTCGCGAAGCGTCCGCCCGAAACGCGCAGGCCCGTTCCGCCGCGCTTCGTCTGCCGGATCCCGGATCGCCGTCCACGGCGTTCCGGGCGTCCGGGAAGAGGGGTGCGTCCCGGGGGCGCCGGCCCTCAGAGCGTCGTCCCGAAGATCTCCGCCACCTGCGGGATGTCCTTGTCGCCGCGACCGCAGAGATTGATCACCATCAGGTGTTCGGCCGGGCGCTGCGGCGCCAGTTCCAGAACCTTGGACAGGGCGTGGGCCGGCTCAAGGGCCGGGATGATGCCCTCCAGCATCGAGCAGAGCTTGAACGCCTCGAGGGCTTCGGTGTCCGTCGCCGAGATGTAGGTGACGCGACCCGTCTCGTGCAGCCACGCGTGCTCGGGCCCGATGCCGGGATAGTCCAGCCCGGCCGAGATCGAGTGCGCGTCGGCGATCTGTCCGTCCGCGTCCATCAGCAGGTAGGTGCGGTTGCCGTGCAGCACGCCCGGCTTGCCGCCGGTGAGCGAGGCCGCGTGCAGGCCGGAATGAACCCCGTGGCCGGCCGCCTCGACCCCGAAGATCTCGACCTCGCGGTCGTCCAGGAACGGGTGGAACAGGCCCATGGCGTTGGAGCCGCCGCCGATGCAGGCGACCAGCGAATCCGGGAGGCGGCCCTCCTGGGCGATCATCTGCTCCCGGGTCTCACGCCCGATCACCGACTGGAAGTCGCGCACCATGGCCGGATAGGGGTGCGGCCCGGCGACGGTCCCGATGCAGTAGAACGTGTCGGCGACGTTGGTGACCCAGTCGCGCAGGGCCTCGTTCATGGCATCCTTGAGGGTCCGGGTGCCGGATTCCACCGGGATCACCTCGGCACCGAGCATCTTCATGCGGAAGACGTTGGGCGCCTGCCGGGCGACGTCGACCGCGCCCATGTAGACGACGCACTTGAGGCCGAAGCGCGCGCAGAGCGTCGCGGTGGCGACGCCGTGCTGGCCCGCGCCGGTCTCGGCGATGATCCGCGGCTTGCCCATGCGCCGGGCCAGCAGGATCTGGCCCAGCACGTTGTTCACCTTGTGGGAGCCGGTATGGTTCAGCTCCTCACGCTTGAAATAGACCTTGGCCCCCTGCCCGGCCGGAGCCTTGGCGCGCAGGTGCTCGGTCAGCCGCTCGGCATAGTAGAGCGGGCTCGGCCGGCCGATATAGTGGGTGCCGTAGCTCGCCATGTCGGCCGCGAAGGCCGGATCGACCTTGGCGGCCTCGTAGGCGGCTTCCAGCTCCAGGATCAGCGGCATCAGCGTCTCGGCGACGAAACGGCCGCCGAAGATGCCGAAGCGGCCGCGCTCGTCGGGACCGGTGCGGAAGGAGTTGGGCTCGGGGGCGATGGTCACGGGACGGGTCCTGCGGTCGCTGGGGTCGATCTGTTGCGGGTGCGTAGACCCATGCGGGCGCGGCTGCAATGCGGCGTCCCGCCCGCGTAACCGGTTCGGGCCACGGGGCGAACACCCTGTTGGTTTCCGGCAGGAGGATAGAATGGCACATCGCGATCGAATCCGCACGCTCCTCGGGGCCGCCCTCGGGCTCGGACTCGCAGGGGCCGTCCTGCTCCCCCGGCTTCCGGCCTTCGCCGAGGAAGCGCCCCGGCGCCTGCCGGAGGCCGCGACCCGCTCCGCCGAGCCGCCGGGGCCGCGCGTCGCGGTGTTCGCCGGCGGCTGCTTCTGGGGCGTGCAGGGGGTGTTCCAGCACCTGCGCGGCGTGAGCAATGCGGTGTCGGGCTATGCCGGCGGCACCCGTGCGGAGGCCGATTACCGGACGGTGAGCGGCGGCGGGACCGGCCATGCGGAGGCGGTCTCGGTCACCTACGACCCGGCCGCGATCCGCTACGACGAGCTCCTGCGGATCTTCTTCTCGGTGGCCCTCGACCCGACCCAGGTGGATCGCCAGGGGCCCGATACCGGGCACCAGTACCGCTCGGCCCTGTTCCCGCAGGATGCCGAGCAGGCGCGGGTGGCGAAGGCCTACATCGCCCAGCTCGACGCGGCCAAGGCCTATGCGCGGCCGGTCGCCACCCGGATCGAGCCGGCGGCCGCGTTCTACCCGGCCGAGGGTTACCACCAGGACTTCATGGCCCTGCATCCCGACCACCCGTACATCGCCGCCTACGATGCGCCGAAGCTGGAGGCGCTGCGCAGCCTGTTCCCGGAGCGGACGGCGGCGCAGCCGGTTCTGGTCAACCGCCCGCCGGCCTGAGCGGGCGGCCCGGCGCGGTCCGCTATTCCTCCGGTGGCCGCGGCCGGCCGAAATCCGGGGCTGCGGTCTCCTGGCCCTGCGCCACGATGCTGCGCCGGATCGCCCGGGTGCGGGTGAACATCGCGTGGAGCGCGTCGCCGTCACCCCAGCGCACCGCCTTGGCGAGCGCCGACAGGTCCTCGTTGAACCGTCCGAGCATCTCCAGCACCGCCTCGCGGTTGTTGAGGAAGATGTCCCGCCACATGGTCGGGTCGGAGGCGGCGATGCGGGTGAAGTCGCGGAATCCGCTGGCCGAGAACTTGATCACCTCGGACTGCGTCGCCGATTCGAGGTCCGCGGCGGTGCCGACGATGTTGTAGGCGATCAGGTGCGGCAGGTGGCTGGTGATCGCCAGCACGTGGTCGTGGTGCTCGGCGCTCATCGTCTCGACATTGGCGCCCATCCCCGCCCACAGGGCGCGGACGGTCTCGACCGCCGCCGGATCGGTGCCCTCGGGCGGGGTCAGGATGCACCAGCGGCCCTGGAACAGGGTCGCGAAGCCCGCATCCGGCCCCGAGAACTCGGTTCCGGCGATCGGGTGGCCGGGGACCAGGGCGACGCCCTCGGGCAGGTGCGGCCGGATCGCCGCCACCACGGCGCCCTTCACCGAGCCGACATCCGACACGATCGCGCCGGCTTTCAGATGCGGCATCATCTCGGCCGCCGCGGCGCCGATGGCGCCCACCGGCACGCACAGGATCACGAGGTCGGTGTCGGCCGCGCCCTCCGCCGGGTCGCCCGTGACCGCGTCGGCGATGCCGAGTCCGCGCACCCGGTCGCGCACGGCCTCGTCCCGGTCGACGGCCACGATGGTGCGGGCGAGCCCGTAGCGGCGCGCCGCCCGGGCGATCGAGGATCCGATCAGCCCGAGGCCGACGATGGCGAGACGGTCGACGGCGGGCCTCTCGGCCTTGAGCGCCTCAGGCATGGGTGCTCCCCTGGGCGCCACGCACGAAGTCGCCGAGCGCCGCCAGGAAGGCCGTGTTCGCCTCGGCGCCGGCCACCGTCACCCGCAGGGCGTTGGGCAGGCCGTAGGCGGTGACCCGGCGGGTGATGAGGCCGCGCTCGGTCAGGAACGCGTCGGCATCCGCCGCCGAGCGGCCGGGCGCGTCGGGGAAGTGGATCAGCAGGAAGTTCGCGACGCTCGGCGTGACCGTGAGGCCGAGCGCCCGGGCGCCCTCGGTGAGCTTCGGCAGCCACTCGGCGTTGTGGGCGGCGGCGGCGGCCATGTGCGCCTCGTCGGCGATGGCGGCCGAGCCCGCGGCGATCGCCGGCCCCGAGACGTTGAACGGCCCCCGGATCCGGTTGACCGCGTCCGCCACGTGCGACGGCGCGACCATCCAGCCGATCCGCACGGCGGCCAGCCCGTGGATCTTCGAGAAGGTGCGGGTCATCACCACGTTCTCGGCTTCGAGCGCGAGTTCGAGCCCGGCCGAGTAGTCGTTCGCCCGGACGTATTCGGCATAGGCGCCGTCGATCACCAGCAGCACGTGCGGCGGCAGGCCGGCGTGGAGGCGGCGGATCTCGTCGAAGGGCAGGTAGGTGCCGGTCGGGTTGTTGGGGTTCGTGACGTAGACGATCCGCGTCCGGTCCGTGACCCGGGCCAGGATCGCGTCGACGTCCACGGTGAGGTCGCGCTCGGGCGCCACCACCGGCTCGCCCCCCGAGGCCAGGATGGCGATCCGGTACACGAGGAAGCCGTGCTCCGAGTAGATACCCTCGGTGCCCGGCCCGGCATACGCGTAGGCCAGCAGCGAGAGCAGCTCGTCCGATCCCGCCCCGCAGACGATCCGCTCGGGATCGAGCCCGTAGCGCCTGGCGATGGCGGTGCGCAGCGCCGTGGCGCGCCCGTCCGGGTAGGTCTCGAGCTTGGCGGTCGCCGCGTGGAGGGCGGCGAGCGCCGCGGGGCTCGCGCCGAGGGGCGTCTCGTTGGAGGAGAGCTTGTAGACCGTGCCGCCGCCGGGCCGCCCGCTCTTGCCGGGCACGTAGGTGTCGATCGCCAGGACGCCGGGGCGCGGTTCCGGACGGGCGGGGCGGAGGGCGGACATTGCGGTGCGACTCGGGATGCGCGGGGTTCGGTCGGTTCCGCGTCCGTCTACAGCATTTCCTTTGCCGGTGAACCCGGGCCCGCTTCAGGGGCGCCGGTCCCGGTGAGCGCCCGGATATCCTGAGGCGCAATCACGCAGCCCGGGGCGCCACGCCGGTCGCGCGCCGCCTCGATCCGATCCCGGCGGGACTCGTGATCCGGGTTCGAGGCTGCACGCCGCGGCGAGGGAAGGCGCGTGGCGTGGCCATTGGTCATGGGATGCGCCGGTCCCGCCGCGTCCGGCAGACCGAGTTCCGCAGGCCGGGGCCACCCGATCCGAGCCCTGTCCCGACCCGGGCGCTCCCGACCGCGCCGACGATTCGAGACGGACCCGATCCGGGATGGATCGGACGGCGCTGCGGCGTCTTGTACGCCCGCACGAAGTCATGGCTCAATGCCGGCGCTCCGCCGGCAGGCGCCCCATGCGAAGGACCCCATTCATGCCCCTCGAACGATACCTGGACGGCGGCGCCCACATCCTCCCCGCCGACGACACGCTGATCCGCTTCGGCATGACCAACGGCCAGCGGGTGATCGCGGTCGAGGTCCCGATCCCCGTGCTGCGTCAGCAATTCGGCGGCGGGGCCGACCTCGCGCCCCTGGAGCTGTTCGCCCGCAACCAGGCGGTGATCGAGGCCGCGGCGAGCCAGGCCTACGACCGGACCGAGACCCCGAACGATCTCCTGGATCTGGGGCCCGAGGATTTCGACACCCGGCCCGCCTCGGCCAAGCTCTGAACGGCAAGCTCTGACGGGCTCGATCCATCCGGGCGCGCCGCGGCAAATCGGCGACGCGCAAATGCCGCGGGGCACTCGCCACGTTTCGGCCTGTTGAACCCGGAGAACGGGGGCGCGTCGGGCGTGCCGCGCCCTGCATGCGCCTGGATGGATCGACGATGCCCGGTGACCTGATCCCCTGCAGCCTGTTCCTGATCGGGATCCTCGTTTCGCTCGCCGCGGATTGTCGCCTGCGCCGTGTCGAGCCGGCGCCCTGGGCCAACGGCTGCATCACGGCCGCCGGGGCCGCCCTGGTCTTCGCGGCCTGCGCGGCTGCGATGCGCTGAGGAACCGCCAGCCCCAGGACGCACTTTCCCACCGGCAATCAGGCGCCGCGCCAGGACGTGCGGCCGGCTGGGCGAGGGATTCATGGTTTCGATGCAGGCCCTGATCGGCTGCGGTCTCGTTCTCACCGGGATATTGATCGAAAGTGCTGCGAGCCGTCACTGGCGGGCGGGCGTCGGCGCGGATCGGCTGGATGCCCGCGCCGCCCTCGCCCTCGGCCTTCCGGCCCTGGGACTGGCCGTGATGGCCGCGCCGCTCGCGTGAGCGGCATCCCCTGCGGCGGCACGGCCCCGTTCCCGGGATCCTGCGTGTCCGGGCGCACCGTCGCGGCCGCCTGCCCGCCGTAGACCTGCGCCATCGCGACGACAGCGCGCGATGGAGGTGTCGAGATGAGCGTCGTTCTCAACTTCGTCCTGGACGGTGCGGCCGGCTTGGTCGAACCCGCATGGCTGCGCGCGCAACGCGCCGTGACCGGCGCCTCGGCGACCGAGATCCGGACGCGCGCGTCCGGTTGGACATCCGGCGTCCCCGACGGGCAAGACCCCGCCTGAGTAACCCGGCGGCGGCCGCCGGCCTGTGCGCGTTGACGCTCGGGCCCCCGCGCATTACCTCCGCAGGGCTGGCCGCGTCGGGCGAGTGCGGCGCGTCTGGCGGCACGATGCTCTCCCGGTTCGGATCCGAACGGATACACGGTCGTCGCGACCCGCCATGGACACCCAACCGGACACGGCCCTGAGGCCGGACCCGATCGACGAGCCGGCACGGCGCGCGTCCGAGCGCTCGCAGGCGCTCGACCCGAAGAGCCCGGTGGCGCGGTTTTCCGCGGACACGCCGCTGCTCACCGATGCGGGCATCGAACTCGCCCCGTTCCAGATCGCCTACCAGACCGCCGGCACCCTCAACGCCGCGCGCTCGAACGCGGTCCTCATCTGCCACGCGCTCACCGGCGACCAGTATTTCGCCCACACCCACCCGGTGACCGGCAAGCCCGGCTGGTGGGAGACCCTGGTCGGCCCCGGCAAGCCGATCGACACGGACCGCTACTTCGTCGTCTGCTCGAACGTCATCGGCTCCTGCATGGGCTCCACCGGGCCGGCCTCGATCGACCCGGCGACGGGGCGGCCCTACGGGCTGAACTTCCCGCTGGTCACGATCCGCGACATGGTCCGCGCCCAACTGATGCTGCTGGAGCACCTGGGCATCCACGACCTCTTCCTGTGCATCGGCGGCTCGATGGGGGGGATGCAGGTGCTGCAATGGGCGGCCCTCTATCCCGAGCGCGTCTTCGCCGCGATGCCGATCGCCACGGGCCCCCGCCATTCGGCGCAGAACATCGCCTTCCACGAGGTCGGCCGGCAGGCGATCATGGCCGATCCGGCCTGGGCGGACGGGCGCTACCTCGAGGCGGGCACGCGGCCCGCCAAGGGCTTGGGCGTCGCCCGGATGGGCGCGCACATCACCTATCTCTCCGAGCCGGCGTTGCATCGCAAGTTCGGCCGCCGGTTCCAGGGCGGATCGGCGCCGACCTTCTCGTTCAACGCCGACTTCCAGATCGAGAGCTATCTGCGTCACCAGGGCCTGAGCTTCGTCGAGCGGTTCGACGCCAACGCCTACCTCTACCTGACCCGGGCGATGGACTATTTCGACCTCGCCGAGGACCATGGCGGCGTGCTCGCCAACGCCTTCCGGGGGACGAAGACGCGCTTCTGCGTGATCTCCTTCACGTCGGACTGGCTGTTCCCGACCCGCGATTCCCGGGCGATCGTCCATGCGCTGAACGCCGCCGCGGCGCCGGTCGCCTTCGTGGAGGTCGAGAGCGACAAGGGCCACGACGCCTTCCTGCTCGACGAGCCGGCGATGTTCTCGGCCGCCCGCGGCTTCATCGACGCCGCCGCCCGGGCGCGCGGCCTGTGAGCGGCGGGTCCGGCAAGATGATGTTCGGCAAGCTGCCCCTGCGCAAGCACGCTCTGGGCAAGCACGCCCTGGGCAAGCACGCCCTGGGCAAGCACGCCCTGGGCAAGCATTCCATGGGCAAGCATTCCCTCGGACAGGCCCCGCACGGCGCGCCCTGGGAGAGCGCGGACGCCCTCCCCCATGCCGGCGAGGGCAACGGCGCCCGGGTCGACCATATCGTCGTGCTCGGCCTCGTGCCGGCGGGCGCCCGGGTCCTCGACATCGGCTGCGGCGACGGCTCGCTGCTGGCGCTGCTGCGCGACCGCCGGGGCATCGACGGGCGCGGGATCGAATTGTCCCGCGAGGGCGTGAATGCGTGCCTCGCCCGGGGCCTGTCGGTGATCCAGGGCGATGCCGACACCGACCTCGCCAACTACCCGGACGGCGCCTTCGACGTGGTGGTCCTGTCCCAGACCATCCAGGCGACCCGCAACCCCCGGGTGGTGCTGGAGCACCTGCTGCGCATCGGCCGGCAGGTGATCATCTCGTTCCCGAATTTCGGGCACTGGCGCGTGCGGTCCGAACTCGCCTTCCGCGGGCGCATGCCGGTCACCGAGATCATGCCGGACGCGTGGTGGGAGACCCCCAACATCCACCATTGCACGATCCGCGACTTCGTCGGCCTGTGCCGCCTGATCGGCGCCCGGATCGAGCACGCGACGGCGCTCGACGCCCGCGGCAGGCCGATGCGGTTCTCCATGCCCTGGTGGGTCTGGAACCTGTTCGGCGCGCAGGGCGTGTTCCTGCTCCGCCGCGAGGACGCCGGAAGCTAGCGCGCGAACGCGGCGCCGCCTCGGCGCCGCGCCCTGCAGGGGCCCTGGATCACCGTCCGCCGCGTTCCGAGGCGCCGGGATCGGGCCTCGCGTCCCCAGCCCCCCCCCTGTCCCGCACGGAGGCTGCGCCGCGCCTCCCGCCGCGCCTCCCTCCGCGCCTCCCTCGGAGGGGCCGGCATGCGCGCCCTGCCCGACGCGCTTTGCCCGACGCGCGTTGCCCGATCCGAAATAGAGCAGAAACGGAGCTTGGCTATTTCTGGTCGCGTTCCCGTGATCGGACCGTGATTACGGATTCGTTTGGCGTTTTCCCGAGACGTGCGCGTCCACGAGGGGTCGTGGACTGTGTCCGGCTGTGCGGAAGACTTGCCGCAATCACGAAATCCAGCAGGGTCGACAGGACACGTGCGCCGCGCGATCGTTCACATCGGGATGCCGCGAACCGGCTCCACCGCGTTTCAGGAGGTGCTGGCCCGCCTGCGCCCCCGCCTCGCCTCGGTCGGGATCTGTTACCCGAACCTCGCCCCGCCGGGCGCCCCCGGCAGCGACGACGTCAATCACTACCGGCTCGGCCAAGCGCTGGACCGCCGCCGCGGCGCCGCGGAGCGCCGCGAGGCCCTCGCGCGGCTCGACGCGATCCTCGCCACCACGCCGGCCGACACGGTCGTGCTCTCGTACGAGGATTTTTCCGTCCAGCGCCCGCTCTGGCGCGTGCCCGAGATCCTGTCCGACCTCTTCGCGCGCCGCGGCTTCGCCCTGGAGGCGGCGCTCGTGGTCAAGCCGCAGGGTGAGCAGCTGGCCTCGGCCTATGCCCTGCGGGCTCAGGTCGTCGCCGAGGGCCGCACGTTCCGCGGCTTCCTGCGCTCCGAGGGCGCGTCCGGGCGCTACGACTACGCGGCCCGGCTCGAGCCCTGGCTGCGTGCCGCCGCAGGGCGCGTCACCGCCCTGCCGTACCGCGACCGCCGGTCCGACGCCCCGCTGCTGGCGCGGCTGGTCGACGGGCTCGGCCTGGGCGCGCGCCTCGCGCCGCTCCTCGGTCCCGCCGACCTGGAATACCGCACGAACCGGAGTTCCGGACCCGTCGCGGTCGAGGCGTCGCGCCGCCTGTACCGGCTCGGGGTCCACCGTCAGGTGACCGGGCATCCCCGCCTGCTCGGCCATGTCCTCGACGAGTGGGCCTGGGCGCGGGGGCTCGATGCCGAGCGGTTCCGCGGCGATGCGCCGGACGGTCTGGCCCGCGTCGCGGCGCGCTACGCGGCCGCAAACGCGCGCTTCGCCGCCGCCTGCTGGGGGCAGTCCTGGGACGCGGTCATCGATCCCGCCCCCGCGGCACCGCCGAACGAACTCGCCGCCGGGCCGATCGCGCCGGAGACGGAGGCGGCGGTCGATGCGCTGGTGCGGGCGGCGACGGCGCAGGCCGCCTTCCGGTCCCCGCCCGCGTGGTGGTGGCGGACGGCCCACATCCTGGAGGAATGCCAGGCGCGGCTCGGCGAGGCCGTCGGCTGCCCGGTCTGGCGCGTGCCCTGACGGCCCGCGCCGGCCCCCCGATCCCGTGTCGATGTCCAAAGACCGGCAGCCGCCTCCGCGCACGCTGCCCCAGGCGGTGGATATGTGCGTCTTGCAGAAGATCCCGACCGGCCTCCCTCCGGGCCCCGTGACCTGGCACCCCCTCCAGGCCCGGGAGGCGCGCTGGGCGCGCCTCGGCCAGGTCCCGGTGATCGCGTGGCTCACCGGCCTGTCGGGGGCCGGGAAGTCGACCCTCGCGGTCGAGGCCGACCGGATCCTCGTGGCGGGCGGCCGGCACAGCGCCGTCCTCGACGGCGACAACCTCCGCCACGGGCTGAACGCCGACCTCGCCTTCTCGCCGGAGGACCGCGCCGAGAACGTCCGGCGCACCGCCGAGGTGGCGCGGCTGATGGCCGAATCGGGCGCGGTGGTGATCGTCTCGCTGATCTCGCCCTACCGGGCCGACCGGGCGCTGGCCCGCCGGATCGCCGGCGACATCCCGTTCCTGGAGGTGTTCGTCGATACGCCGCTGGGCCTGTGCGAGGCCCGGGATCCGAAGGGCCTGTACCGGCTGGCCCGCGCCGGCCGCATCCCGGGCTTCACCGGCATCTCGGCGCCCTACGAGGCGCCGGAGCAGCCGGACCTGACGATCACCACGGAGGGCCGCAGCACGGACGCCTGCGCCCGCGCCTTGAGCGCGCGGCTGATGCGGCTGAGCCGGGCCGCCGAGGCGGCGAAGCCGCGGGGGTGAGCGGCGCGACCGGGATCATCCGACGCCGCTCGCGGCCTGTCGAGCGGCGGACGGGCCGACGATCCGAAACCGGGCGCGGGTCCCCTCTCCCGTGCGGGAGAGGGGGCAGGTCGCGCCCGCCAGCGGCTCCGGGTGTCCCTACGCGCCCGGCCAGCTCAGCTCCGCCCGCAGGCCCCCCATCTCCGAGCGCCCGAACTCGAGCTGGGCGCCCGCGGCCTCGGCGACGTCGCGGGCGATGGCGATGCCGAAGCCGGTGCCCGGCCGGCTCTCGTCCCAGCGCTGGCCGCGGCCGATGCCGGCGATCGCCGCCGGGCTCATGCCGGGGCCGTCATCCGCGACGGCGAGGCTCGGGCGGCCGGCGATCGTCCCGGTGACGCGGACCCGGCGGTGCGCCCATTTGCGGGCATTGTCGAGGAGGTTGCCCAGCACCTCCATCAGCTCGCCCTCCTCGCCCGGATAGGCGAGGGTCTCGGGCACCGCCACGTTCCATTCCAGGGAGTCGGCCTCCGGCAACCGGCGCAGGGTCGCGACCAGGCGCTCCGCCACCGGGGCGACCCGGCAGCTTCTCCGGCGCAGGTCGCCCGCGGCGGCGATCCGCGCCCGGGTCAGCGCCCGCTCCACCTGCCCGCCCATGGCCCGCGCCTGCTCGGCGATCTCGGCCGCCAGCGCCGGGTCGGCCGGCCCCGTCCGGCGCGCCAGGGCGTCCAGCACCGCCAGCGGGGTCTTGAGGCCGTGGGCCATGTCGGCGGCGGCGTCGCGGGCGCGGACCAGGGCCCGCTCCTGCGCGTCGAGCAGCCGGTTGAGGTCGGTGACCAGCGGCCGGACCTCGTCGGGGAACTGCTCCGGCAGCCGCGCCCGCCGCCCGGAATGGACCGCCAGGAGCTCCGCCTGCAGCACCCGGAACGGGCCGAGCGCCCGGCGCACGAACAGGCCCATCGCCAGCGTCAGGACGACGAACAGGGCGACGAGGGCCGGGACGAGCAGGCGCAGGAAGGTGGTCCGGCTCGCCGCGAGGCTGCGCCGGTCCTCCGCCACCGCGACCCGCAGCGCGGTCTCGGAGCCCTGCGCGCCGATCTGGACCGGCCGCACCACCGCGATGAGCCTTCCGCCATCGGGCCCGGTCGTGTCGAGGGTGGCGGGGGTCTGCGCACCCGCTCCGGCCCGGCCGAGGTCGAGGCTCTTGTCCCAGAGGGAGCGCGAGCGCAGCAGGTGCGATCCCGCCTCCACCTGCCAGTACAGGCCGCCATAGGGCGTGGCGAAGCGCGGGTCCGGCAGGTCCCGGGACAGCGTCGGCGCCCCGTCCGGCGCGAGGCCGACCCGCCCGGCGATGAGCTTGGCGGTCCGGTCCAGCTCCGCGACGGTGCGGGCGTCGAGCACCCGGTCGAGGATCACCGTGAGGCCGATCCCGGCGAGCACCAGCGCCAGGGCGATCAGGGCGGCCGCCGCGAGGCCGAGCCGGAGGCGGAGGGAGTCGCGCCTCACGATCCACCCGGTCCGGGGACCAGATAGCCGTGGCCCCGCCGGGTCTCGATCACCCCCGGCCCGAGCTTGCGGCGCAGGCGCGTCAGGAGCGCCTCCAGGGCGTTCGCCTCGCGCTCGGTCCCGACCCCGTGGAGGTGGTCGAGCAGCTCCCCCGCCGGCACGACCTGTCCCTGGCGGTGCAGCAGGAAGGCGAGGAGCCGGTATTCCAGGGCGGTCAGCTCCGTGGGCCGTCCGTCGACGCTGACCGCGCGGGTGCGGGTGTCGAGCTCCACCGCGCCGACGCGCAGCACCGGCGAGGCGTGGCCGGCGGTGCGCCGCAGGATCGCCCGGAGCCGCGCCACCAGCTCCTCCATCCGGAACGGCTTGACGAGGTAGTCGTCGGCGCCGGCGTCGATGCCCTCGACGCGCTCGCGCCAGCCGTCCCGGGCGGTGAGGATCAGGACCGGCAGGGCTACGTCGGCGGCGCGCAGGCGGCGCAGCACGCCGAGCCCGTCGAGCCGCGGCAGGCCGAGATCCAGCACCATGGCGTCGTAGGGCTCGGTCTCGGCGCGGAACCACGCCGCCTCGCCGTCCGCCACCACGTCGGCGACGTAGCCGGCCATCTCCAGCCCCTGCCGGATGTCGGCGGCGATGCGCGGCTCGTCCTCGACGATCAGGACGCGCACGGCCCGGCCTCCTCAATCATCGTCGTCCTCGTCCAGGATCTTCAGCGTGCCGGCATCGACCTTCACGGTCCGGCGCTTCCCGTCGGCCCCGAGGATGCGAAGCTTGTACAGCCAGTGCCCCTCGTCGTGCTTGAGATCGACCGACACGACATCCCCCGGAACCGCCGCCCGGGCCGCCTCCAGCACCGCGTCGAGGGGGCGGATCTCGCCCCGCTCCAGGGCCCGGCGGGCGCGGTCGGCATCCTCGGAGGCGTGCAGGGGCCCGCCCGCGAGGGCGGCCAGCAGGCCGAGGGCCAGGACGCGGCCGACGAGGCGGTGGAGGCGGCGGGGCGGGAACGGGCTCATGCGGGCAGCAGGCTTAAGCCGTGCCGCCTGACGGGACGCTGACAGGCGGTGTCAGGGTCGCGGGGCGGCGCTTCGGCACAAGGGCGGCCATAGCCCTTCCGGAGACCTGAGACCATGTCGCTCTTCGTCGGTATCCTCCTCGCCTGCGCGGCCGGCCTCGCCGGCACCCTCCTCTGCCCGGACGACAAGGCCGGCCGCTCGCGCCTGCCGCTCCTCGCCGCGCTGCTGGCGGGCGGCCTGTCCTGGCACGCCCCCGCCCGGGCCGGCGAGATCCTGCGCGGCCCCGCCCAGGTGATCGACGGCGGGACGCTGCGCGTCGGCACCCGCGCGGTCAGCCTGTTCGGGATCGCCGCGCCGGAGGCCGACGCGACCTGCGCGGACGCCCAGGACCGGCCCTACCCGTGCGGCCGGGACGCCGCCCGGGCGCTGGCCGAGCGGATCGGCGGGGCGGCCGTCGCCTGCGAGCCGCGGGGCCATGGGACCGGGGACGCGGCGACGGCGCTCTGCCGGGTCGGCGACGCGGATCTCGGGGCCTGGATGGTGGCGCAGGGCCTCGCCCTGCCCGATCGGGACGTGGCGCCGGATTACGCGGCGGCGGCGGACCGCGCCTGGGGGCGGCGCCTCGGCCTGTGGTCGGGGGTGTTCCAGGATCCCGCCGAGCGGCGGGGCCGGCGCGCCGCCGCGTCTCTCGGCGCCGCCGGGTGACGACCGGCCGACGACCGGCCCTCCCCCGGGAACGCGCCCGGCTGCGCCCGGTTGGACCCTTAGGCCCGTCCGGGGCGCACCTGGAATGGCGCACCTGAAATAGCGCACGTGAAATGGCGCACTTGGACTTGCGGAGGCCCCATGAGGATCCTGAACGCGACAATCCTGCTCGCCGTCCTGCTCACCGGCGCGGCGGCCGCCGCCGAGGGGCAAGGCGGCAAGGCCGACGGACGCACGGATGCCGGCGCGTCCACGACCAGCATGGGCGCCGGCGGCCTCAGCGGCACCGGGGCCATCCGGGACGGCGCCCGCACGGGCTCGGTCGAGAGCAAGGGGCGGACCGGGGACGCGAAGGCGCCGCCCGCCCCGGCGGCCGGGACGAGCCGCTGATCCGGGGCGGATCGAGGGGGGCGTCCGCCCACCCCCGGACCTTATCCTGAGGTGACCGCGTCAGCGGGCCTCGACGGCGGGCTCCAGGGATCGCGCGACGGGCCGGAGGCCGCCTTCGGGGTCGTTTTCGGGGCCTCCGCCGCGCTCCGGCACCGCAGCATGAGGCCGCGGGTCCGGGATCCCCATCCGGCCGGCCCGCCCTATTGCGAGCGGCGGCTGAACGAGACCGCGTAGGCCTGGACGCGGGCATCGATCAGTGGATCGTCCGAGACCTCGATCCCGTCGGTCAGGTTGTTGGGCATGAACAGCAGCGCCTTCTCGGCCTCGGCGCTGTCGGGCACCACCGTGCTCACCGTCACGGTGCCGAGATCGACCGTCTTGCGGTCGTCCGGCCAGGGCTTGGTGGCGTCGTTGGTCGGGTCGCCCGGCTCGGCGAGCTGGGCCAGCATCCTGAATTTGGCCGGCGTCTTGGCGACCCGCGGGCCGATCTCGGCCATCAGGAAGTTCGGATCGCGCTTGGCCGCCTCTTCGGGCGGGAGGATCTCCTCGCCCTCCACGGGCACGAAGCGGAACCGGAACGGCTGCCGCTTGCCGGCGGAATCCACGAAGATGAAGGCGTTGACGCCGTTATAGGTCTGCCGGGCGAGGCTCGACGGGGTCTTGGCCGTGCCACCCGCCGTGGCGGCGGCCGGGTGGGCGGCGGCGAAGCGCTCCAGCGCGGTGGGATGGGCCGCCTTCGGGCCGCTCTCGGCGACGGCCTTCAGGAGGTCGCGGAAGTCCTCGCCCGTGGCGACGGGGAAGTACTTCAGCGCATTGGTGACGACATCCATCTCCGAGCCGTCGCTCAATTTGAACTTGAGCGCGAGGCCGTGCGGGTTGGCGTTGGCCGCCCCGTCCGGGATGGTCGGGACGCCGGTGGCGTCCGAGAACCGGATCGTGACCGGCACCGGCGGGCCCTTGAACAGGGAGGCCTTGCTGATCCTGGCCGCCTCGGGCGACGGGGTGAAGCTGCCCTCGGCCACCACCCCCTTGGCGTGGTTGGCCCGCGCCCCGGGATGCTTGCCGAACAGCGTGTTCATCACGTCGATCGTCTGCTCGGCGGTGGAGGCCTCCTGGGCCAGGGCCGGAGCGCCGGCCGCGATCACGGTGCTCAGCAGCAGGGCGAAACCCAATCTCGGATGCAGCATGGGGATCCTCTCGGCGGTGCGGGCTCTCGGGAGCCGGTCAAGGCGGACCGGCCCATCTTCTAGGGAGCCAAGCACGGGAGGCACAACCAAAAGCTATGCCGCGGCGGAGCGGAATGCGGGAAAATCGGGTGTCGGTATCGGAGGGCCGCGGCGCGAACGGGAGAGTCTCGTGCGTCGAGCGGGTGTCGACCCTCCGCGCGCCGTGATGGTCAGCCGCGTGCCGGAAGGGGCGCCCGCGCCCCCTCTCCCGCACGAGAGAGGGGGCCGCGCCTCATTCCGGGACCCTACCGCGCCCCGCGGTGGAGGTCGCCGTCGATCAACAGGGCGCTGCGGCTGTCGAGCCGCGAGCGGTAGACCTGCAGGTTCTCCATCACCCGCTGCACGTAGTTGCGCGTCTCGGTGAAGGGGATGCGCTCCACCCAGTCGATCACGTCGACGTCGCCCCGGCGCGGGTCGCCGTAGGCGTCGATCCACTTCTTCACGTTGCCGCCGCCGGCATTGTAGGAGGCGAAGGCGAGCACGTAGGAGCCGCGCCAATCCTCCATCAGCTCGCCGAGATGGGCTTGGCCGAGCTTCGCGCAATAGGCGGGATCGCTGGTCAGGCGGTCGACGTCGAACGCGGCCGAGACCCGGCGGGCGGTGCGTTGCGCCGTGGCCGGCATCATCTGCATCAGGCCCCGCGCCCCCACGCCCGATTGCGCCCGCGGGTCGAACTGGCTCTCCTGCCGGGCGATGGCGTAGACCATGGCCCGCTCCACCTGCGGCACCGCCGTGAAGGTCTCGTAGGTGGGGATGCCGATCGTCGGGTAGGCGTGGGCGTCCAGCGGCAGGCCGCGCTGCACCGCGAGCTTGCCGATCGCCACCAGGGCGCGGGGATCCTTCATGTCGGTGGCGAGGTCGCCGAGCGCCTGGAGCTCGCGCGGGTCGGAGAGGTCCCGGGCGGCGTCGATGTAGAGCGGCAGGGCCAGCTCCTTGATCCCAGCCTCGCCGAGGAGGCGCAGGGCGCGGATGGAGAGCCGGCCCTCGAAGGCCTGCCGCTCGGCCCCCTCGAGGTCCGCGGGCGCCCGCAGGGGCAGGCTCGTCTGGCCGAGCCGCGCCCGGGCCACCTGGCCGTAATAGGCGATCGGCTGGAGGGCCGCCCGCTCGTAGAAGCGCTTCGCCTCGTCCTTTTGCCCGAGGGCCTCGGCCGCCCGACCCTGCCAGTAGGCGGCCCGCGCCAGCGAGATCGGGCTCTCCGCGACCGTGGCCATCCGGGCGAAGTGCTGCGCGGCGCTCGCCGGATCGCCGGCGAAGCGCAGGGCGATCCAGCCGGCGTGGAACTCGGCCTCGATCCGCTTCTCCGGGCTGCGCGCCGCCGGGGCGCTGGCGACCGCGTAGGCGGTCTTGGCATCGCCGAGGTCGAGGAGCTTGCGCGCCACGATCCGGCGCTCGATCCACCACTCGTCGCCGTCGACCAGCACGTCCGGATTGGTCGGCGCCGTGGCGAGCACGGCGGCGGCGGCCTCGGGCTTGTCGGCCCGGCGGAAATACTGCGCCCGGGAGAAGATGTAGGAGGCGTCCCCGCGCAGGGACGGCGGCACCGCGGCGAGCGCGGCCGCGGCGCCGGAGGACTTGTCCTCCACGGCCCGGCGGGCGCGCACGAGGCTGGCATAGCCACCGCCCGCGTAGCCGGCCGCCCGGCCGGCACTCTCCCAATCGTCCTTCAGGAGCGCCCGCTCCATCCGGTAGCGATGGTCGATCCGGGTGAGCACGTCCGGGAAGGCGTCGAGCACCTTGGCCTCCAGGCTGCGCCCGAAGCTCTCGGTGCGCCAGAGGTCGCGGACCATCTCGGCGGCGTCGGCCTCGCAGCCCTCGGCGCGCAGCGCCAGCGCCAGGGCGAACTTGCCCGGCGCGCTGGCCGGCTTCGCCGTGGCGAAATAGGCCCGGACGATCGCGGGGGATTTCCGCTCGGAGAGCAGCGCCTCCTCGGCCCGGCGGCGCAGCAGCGGGCCGGCCGGCCAGTCCGGATTGGCCCGGACGAAGGCGACCGTGCGGTTGAAGCCGATCCCGGCGCCCGCGCGGATCGCCACCCATTCGAGCAGCGCCTTCGCGGCCGGATCGGTGAAGGTGTCGCGCATCCGGTCGCCGTCCGCGACCCGGCCCTTGCGGTAGAGGTCGATGGCGCCGCGCAGCAGCGTCGGGTCGGTGTCGCCGGAGATCTTCGGCCGCGCGGGATCGGGCACCTCGGGCACCGGGGCCGCCGGGGTGACGGCGGCGTCGGGCAGCGGGAAGGCCACCGGGGCATCCGGGTCGGCGGAGGCGTAGGCCGAGGCCGCGGCCGGCAGCGGCCGTGCGGGTTCCTCGCCCTTGTCGTCGCCGCCGGAGGCGTGGACCGGGTCGAGCTTCAGGGCATCGGCGGCGACCGGGTCGGCGGCCTTCACGGCCTGCATGCCCTGGACCTGGCCGGTGGGGAGGAGCGCGTCGCTCGCCGGCGGCGTGGGCTGCGAGGCCGGGGGCTGCGAGGCCGGGAGCGTCGCGGACGGCTCGGGGCCGACCGGGCCGGCGAGCGCGACGCCGACGGTGGCGATGAGCGCCGCGGCGGCGAGGGACGTGCGCTTCGAGGCCGGATGCGAGGCCGCGGATCGGGTCACGATTCCCCCCTTCTGATCACCGGAACGGGAAAGGTCGAGGATGAGGCCGCGACCATTAAGATCGCGTTAACCGTCGCGACGATCTGTTTGCGCGCCGTGGCGCGACCGCCTATGTCTGCCCGTCCGCGCCCGTACGATGCGGACCGCGTGCGGCGCCGAGACCGCCGAAATCCCAACTGGGACCCTTTGGGACGCCTGAGATGACCGAGATGACCGGGAGCCGCCTGCGGGGCTCGCTCACCGCGCTTGTGACGCCCTTCCGCGACGGGGCCTTCGACGAAGCCGCCTTCCGGAAATTCGTGCGCTGGCAGATCGAGCAGGGCAGCCACGGCCTCGTGCCGACCGGCACCACCGGCGAGAGCCCGACCCTCACCCATTCCGAGCACGACCGGGTGGTCGAGGCCTGCATCGACGAGGCGGGCGGGCGCGTGCCGGTCGTGGCGGGTGCGGGCTCCAACTCCACCGCCGAGGCGGTCGAGCGGGCGCAGCACGCCGAGCGCGCGGGGGCCGACGCCGTCCTCGTGGTGACGCCGTACTACAACAAGCCGACGCAGGCGGGCCTCTACGCCCACTTCAAGGCCGTCAACGATGCGGTCGGCATTCCGATTATCATCTACAATATCCCGCCGCGCTCCGTCATCGACATGAGTGTCGAGACGATGGCCCGGCTCTTCGAATTGAAGAACATCGCCGGCGTGAAGGACGCGACCGCCAAGATCGACCGCGTCAGCCAGCAGCGACAGGCCATGGGTGCGAGCTTCATCCAGCTTTCAGGCGAAGATGCGACGGCGCTCGGCTACAACGCCCAGGGCGGCCACGGCTGCATCTCGGTGGTGGCGAACGTCGCCCCGCGTCTCTGCGCCGACCTCCAGGAGGCGACGCTGTCGGGGGACTACGCCAGGGCGCTGACCCTCCAGGACAAGCTGTTCCCGCTCCAGACCGGCCTGTTCGCCGAGGCCAACCCGGCGCCGGTGAAGTACGCGCTCGCCCGGCTCGGCCACATGCAGGAGGAGCTGCGCCTGCCGCTCGTGCCGGTGACGGAGCCCACGAAGCGCATCGTGGACGACGCCCTGCGGCATGCCGGGCTCCTGGTCGACTGAGAGGCACCCGCATGGCCCCGAAACCGGAGCCCAGCCGGCGGATCGTCGCCGACAACCGCGCCGCGCGCTACCACTACACCATCGAGGACACCCTCGAGGCCGGCATCGCGCTGACCGGCACCGAGGTGAAGTCCCTGCGCGGCGGCAAGGCGACGATCGGCGAGGCCTATGCCGGTCCCTCCGGCAACGACCTGATGCTGTTCAACGCCTACATCCCGGAATACCTGGAGGCGAACCGCTTCAACCACGACACCAAGCGCCCCCGCCGGCTGCTGCTGCACCGCCGCCAGATCAACAAGCTGATCGGCGCGACCCAGCGGCAGGGCTACACGGTGGTGCCGCTCAAGATCTACTTCAACGACCAGGGGCGCGCGAAGGTCGAGCTCGGCCTGGGCAAGGGCAAGCAGGCCCACGACAAGCGCGAGGCGGTGAAGGAGCGCGACTGGCAGCGCGACCGGGCCCGGCTGCTGCGCGACCGGGGCTAGGTTCCGGGCCTAGGTCCCGGGACCGGTGGGGCTGAGCCGATTGCACCGGGGGCGCGGACAGGATCGCCTTGGCGGCGATCCCGCGCCGCCGCATGATCCCGCCTCCGCCGGTGCGGCGGCCCGGACTCGCGCATACGAGGTGCGGCCCATGCCATCCAGCCACGACGTCCTGCCCGACGACCTGCCCGTTACCGTCGATGACGGCGCGGCCGCCCATCTCCGCGGGATGCGCCTGCCCGACGTGGCGCTCACCGCAACGGATGGACGCACCGTCTCGCTGGCGCGGCTCTCCGGGCGCACGGTCGCCTACGCGTATCCGCGCACCGGCGAGCCGGGGAAGCCCGGCCTCACCCCCGACTGGGACGCGATCCCGGGTGCCCGGGGCTGCACGCCGCAGGCCTGCGATTTCCGCGACCACCACGCCGAGCTGAAGGCCCGGGGCGTCGCCCAGGTCTTCGGCCTCTCGACCCAGACGAGCGCCTACCAGCGGGAGGCGGCCGAGCGCCTGCACCTGCCCTTCCCGCTCCTCGCCGACCCGCACCGGGCCTTCGCCATGGCGGCGCGCCTGCCGGTCTTCGAGGCCGGCGGCGCGGTGCTGCTGCGCCGCCTGACCCTGGTGATCGACGACGGCGTGGTGAGCGCGCTGTTCTACCCGGTCTTCCCGCCGGACCAGAGCGCCCGGCAGGTTCTCGCCTGGCTCGACCGGCCGGGCGCCTGAGGGCCTACTCCTCGGCTTCCGGCTGGCGGATGCCGTAGCGGTTCTCCAGGCCCGGGTTCGTCCGGCCCTCCCCGCGGTAACGGCTCGGCGCCTCGCCGGGCGCCCGGACCGGACGCTCGCCCGGATCGCGCCCGATCCGGCCCGCGAGGCTCGCGAGGTCGACGAACTCGTCGGCCTGCCGCCGCAACTCGTCGGAGATCATCGCCGGTTGGGTCTGGATCGTGGAGATCACCGTCACCTTGACGCCCCGCCGCTGCATCGCCTCGACCAGCGAGCGGAAATCGCCGTCGCCCGAGAACAGGATCATGTGATCGATATGCGTGCTGAGTTCGAGGGCGTCGATCGCCAGCTCGATGTCCATGTTGCCCTTGTACTTCCGCCGGCCCATCGAATCCGTGAACTCCTTCACGGGCTTGGTCACGACGCGGTAGCCGTTGTAGTCGAGCCAGTCGATCAGGGGGCGGATCGATGAATATTCCTGATCCTCGATCATGGCGGTATAGTAAAATGCGCGCAGAAGGTTCTCGCGCGATTGAAATTCCTTGAGCAGCTTCTTGTAATCGATGTCGAAACCGAGGGCCTTTGTGGTGGCATAGAGATTGGCGCCGTCGATGAAGATGGCGCTGCGTTGGGTTGTGGGCATGAACAGGTCAGATCCCGGAAAATCGTGGGTGACAGGAAATCGTCTGATTAAACGGCCAGGGTCCGCCGACGGCGACTGGCCGGGGCGGTGCTCCGCGATCGGGGGCGCCAAGCTTTGCAATCCAGCGCGTAACGACGCGGTCCGTGTGCGTGCGGCCGCCGCTCTGGCGACCGGACCATTCGTTTCAAACGCGTCCGTGTCAAGCAGAGCACGGAGATGTGCGGCTCTGGAAACCTGGATCAATGGCTCGGGAGATTGATCGAATGGGCTTCTGCGCTGAAGAAAGAGGTTTACGGAAGTCGATCCCGTAAACCTCAGATGCGTCGGGGCCCGGCCGTGCGCGGGCACCCGGACTCAGCCGTTGACGCGCTCCACGCTGTTGACCGGGCGCTTGCCGCGCAGCTCGGCGATGATCGCGTTGAGATGCTGGAGATCCCAGACCGACAGGTCGATCGTGATGTCGGTGAAATCCTGGGTGCGCCGCTTCATCGAGATGTTGTCGATGTTGCCGTCGTGGTCGGCGATCACTTGGGCGATCTGGGCGAACACGCCCGGCTCGTTGATCGACTTCAGCGCCAGGCGGGCGGGGAAGCGCTCGCCGCCCAGTGCCTCCGTGTCCCAGCGGACGTCCAGCCAGCGCTCCGGCTCGTTGTCGAAGGCGGCGAGGGCCGCCGACTGGATCGGGTAGACGGTGACCCCGACACCGGGGGTCAGGATGCCGACGATGCGATCCCCCGGGACCGCGCCGCCATTCGGCGCGAAGGTCACGGGAAGGTCGCCCGCGAGGCCCCGGATCGGGATCGCGTCGCTGCGATCCTCGGCGCCCTCCTTGCCGTCGGCGCCCTGGAAGGTGAGCCGCATGGTCTGGTCGGCCGAGCGGACCAGCCGGCCGGCGCCGTTGGCGGCCCCCTGCGCGGGGGAAGGCCGGCGCTCGTCGCGGTGGTCGGGATAGACGGCGCGGACGACGTCGCCCGAGAACATCTCGCCCCGCCCCACGGCGGCGAACACGTCCTCGGTGGTGGCGCGGGCGAGCCGCGGCAGGGCGCCGCGCAGCTTGTCCTCCGAAAAGGTCTTGGCGGCGCGCTCGAAGGCCCGGTCCAGGATCTGGCGGCCGAGGCCCGCATATTGCCGGCGCACGGCGGCCCGGGTCGCCCGCCGGATCGCCGCCCGCGCCTTGCCGGTCACGACGAGCGATTCCCAGGCGGCCGGGGGCGAGGCGCCGTCGGAGCGGCTGATCTCGACCTCGTCGCCGTTGGCGAGTTCGTGCAGAAGCGGCGCCATCCGGCCGTTGATCTTGGCACCCACCGCCGTGTTGCCGACGTCGGTATGCACGGCGTAGGCGAAGTCGATCGGCGTGGCCCCCCGCGGCAGGGCGATCAGCCGGCCCTTCGGGGTGAAGCAGAACACCTGGTCCTGGAACAGCTCCAGCTTGGTGTGCTCCAGGAACTCCTCCGGGCTGTCGCCCTCGGCGAGGAGTTCGATGGTCCGGCGCAACCATTGGTAAGCGCCGCTCTCGCCGGCGAGCCGCGGATGCACGCTGCCCTCGGCGCGTCCCGGATCCTTGACCAGCTCGGCGCCGACTTCCTTGTAATGCGCGTGGGCCGCGATGCCGTACTCGGCGATGTCGTCCATGGCGCAGGTGCGGATCTGCAGCTCGACGCGCTGGCTCTTCGGCCCGATGACCGTGGTGTGGATCGAGCGGTAATCGTTCTGCTTCGGGGTCGAGATGTAGTCCTTGTAACGGCCCGGAACCATCGGCCAGCTGGTGTGGACGATGCCCAGCGCCGCGTAGCATTCCTGCACGGTGTTGACGACGACCCGGAAGCCGAAGATGTCGGAGAGCTGCTCGAAGGCGACGGATTTGCGCTCCATCTTCGACCAGATCGAGAAGGGCCGCTTCTGCCGGCCGCTCACCTCCGCGGTGATGCCTTGCGCGGCGAGCTTCTCGGTGAGCACCTGCGCGATGGTCTCGACCACGCTCTCGGACTTGGCGGTGAGCCGCGCCAGCCGCTGCGTGATGGTGGCGTAGACCTCCGGCTCCAGGTTGCGGAAGGCTAGATCCTCCAGCTCCTCGCGCAGCTCCTGCATGCCCATGCGGCCGGAGAGCGGCGCGTAGATGTCGAGCGTCTCCTGCGCGATGCGGTGGCGCTTGTCCTCCCGCATGTGCTGGAGGGTGCGCATGTTGTGCAGGCGGTCGGCGAGCTTGACCAGCAGCACGCGCACATCCGCCGCCACCGCGAGCAGCAGCTTGCGGAAGTTCTCGCCCTGCGCCGCCTGCTTGGAGACGAGGTCGAGGCGCTTGAGCTTGGTCAGGCCGTCGACCAGGGCGCCGATCTCCGGCCCGAACAGCCGGCGGATCTCCTCCAGCGTCGCCTCGGTATCCTCCACGGTGTCGTGCAGGACCGCGGCCACGATGGTGGCGTCGTCGAGGTGGAGGTCGGTGAGGATCGCGGCGACTTCGAGGGGATGGGCGAAGAACGGGTCGCCCGAGGCGCGCTTCTGCGTGCCGTGCGCCTGCATGGCGTACACGTAGGCGCGGTTGAGCAGCGCCTCGTCGGCGGCCGGATTGTAGCGCTTGACCCGCTCCACGAGCTCGTACTGGCGCATCATCCGCCGGGACGGGGCCGGGGCTTCCTGGGTCGTGCGTGGGGTCGGGATCACGCGCGATTGTTCCGCAACCGCCGGGCCGGCGCCAGCCCCCGGCGGGGGAAAACCCTCCGGCGCCGGGCCGGCCTCGGAACGAGAGAACCCGGCGTCTCCGCCGGGTCCGGTCTCGGTCAGGTCGTGCGCATCCAGGCCCACGGTGTCCGGCTCACTCGCCCTCGTCGTCGGTCTCGACCGGCGGGGCGAGGTTCTCAAGGCCGCGGAGCAGATCTTCCTCGCTCATGCGGTCGAACTGGACCGCCGCGTCGTCGCTGGAGGACTGGGGCGCCACCGCGGCGGCGGCCGGCGAGCTCGACAGCAGCGGCACGGTCTCGGCCTCCGGCTCGTCCACCTCGACGTATTTCTGCATCGAGTGGATCAGCTGCTCCTTGAGGTCGTCGGCCGTGATCGTCTCGTCGCCGATCTCGCGCAGGGCCACGACGGGGTTCTTGTCGCGGTCGCGGTCGATGGTCAGGGGGGCGCCGGCGGCCAGGAGGCGGGCCCGGTGGCTCGCCAGCAGCACCAGCTCGAAGCGGTTCTCGACCTTCTCGATGCAGTCTTCGACGGTGACGCGCGCCATGCGGGGCGGCTCCTTGGGCTTGAGCGACGGAAGATGTCGGGTATGGCGCCACTCTACACCGGATGCCGTTGTGCAACAAGCACAGCGGGTTGCGCCGGGCGCGCCTCCGGCGAGCGCTGCGGGCCGGGCGCGCCGAGGCTCGGGTGCGGCGTCGGTGCGGCGTCATGGTGCGGCGCATTGTTGACACCCACGGCCGCGGGTGCGAGTGCGCGCCCCATTCCAGAGTTTCGGCCGACACGGGCGGCGTTCGCGCGCCGAAAGGTGCCGGCGATCAGGACGCAACATGCGCGCACTCATCTTTCCCGGCCAGGGCAGTCAGGCGGTCGGCATGGCGCGGGACCTCGCGGAGGCCTTCCCGCAGGCCCGGGCCGTCCTCGACGAGGTCGACGCCGCCCTGAACCAGAACCTGTCGCGGCTGATGTTCGAGGGGCCGGTCGAGGAGCTGACCCTCACCGCCAACGCCCAGCCGGCCCTGATGGCGGCGAGCCTCGCGGTGCTGCGCGTGCTGGAGGCCGAGCGCGGCCTCGACCTCGAACGCGACGTGGCCTGCGTGGCCGGCCATTCGCTGGGCGAGTACGCGGCCCTCGCGGCCGCCGGCAGCCTGACGATCGCGGATGCCGCCAAGCTGCTGCGCCTGCGCGGCGAGGCGATGCAGGAGGCGGTGGCGCCGGGCGCGGGCGCCATGGCGGCGCTGATCGGCACCGATCTCGACTCCGCCCGATCCGTCGCCGAGGCGGCGGCCGACGAGGCCGGCGGCGGCGCGGTCTGCGACGTCGCCAACGACAACGGCGGCGGCCAGGTGGTGCTCTCCGGCGACCGGCCGGCCGTGGAGCGCGCCATCGGCATCGCCACCGGCCGCGGGATCAAGCGCGCCGTGATGCTCAACGTCTCGGCGCCGTTCCACTGCCGCCTGATGGCCCCGGCCGCCGAGGCCATGGCCCGGGCGCTGGCCGCCGTCGCCCTGAAGGCCCCGCGCGTCACCCTCTACGCCAACGTCGCGGCCGCCCCGGTCTCCGATCCGGAGGCGATCCGCACGGCCCTGGTCGAGCAGGTCACCGGCACCGTGCGCTGGCGCGAGAGCGTCGCCGCCATGGCGGCGACGGGCGTCGACCGGTTCTACGAACTCGGCGCCGGCAAGGTGCTGACCGGCCTCGTCAAGCGCATCGCCCCCCAGGCGAGCGCCACGGCGGTCGGCACGCCCGCCGACGTCGCCGCCTTCGCGCTCTGATCCGACAGGAGCCCCGCATGTTCGATCTCACCGGCCGCAAGGCCCTCGTCACCGGCGCGACCGGCGGCCTCGGCCAGGCGATCGCCCGGGCGCTGCACGCCCAGGGCGCCACCGTGGCGCTCTCGGGCACGCGGCCCGCGGCCCTGGAGGCGCTCGCCGCCGAACTCGGCGAGCGCGCGAGCCCCGTCGCCGCCGACCTCTCCGACAAGGACTCGGTGGAGGGCCTCGTGCCGGCCGCCGAGGCCGCGATCGGCCCGCTGGACATCCTCGTGAACAATGCCGGCATCACCCGCGACAACCTGTTCATGCGGATGAAGGACGAGGAGTGGGAGCAGGTGATCGCCGTCAACCTCACCGCCGCCTTCCGCCTGTCGCGGGCCGCCGTGAAGGGCATGATGCGCCGCCGCTCCGGGCGGATCGTCAATATCGGCTCGGTGGTCGGCAGCACCGGCAATCCCGGCCAGGGCAACTACGCCGCCGCCAAGGCCGGCCTCGTGGGCATGACCAAGGCGCTCGCCGCCGAGGTCGCCTCGCGCGGGATCACGGTCAACTGCATCGCCCCGGGCTTCATCAGCTCGCCCATGACCGACGCCCTCAACGAGAAGCAGCGCGAGGGCATCCTCGCCCGCGTGCCCGCCGGGCGGCTCGGCGAAGGCTCGGAGGTGGCGGCGGCCTGTCTCTACCTCGCCTCCGCGGAGGCGGCCTACGTCACCGGGCACACGCTGCACGTGAATGGCGGTATGGCCATGTACTAGTGTGCGAAGACCGGTCTCGAACCGGCGACGATCGCGCGCGAATCACCCCCGCCGACACGCAAGTGCCACACCCATGAAGGCTTTCTGAACGGGCCCTCGCCAGGGCGGGAACCCTGTGCTACCACGCCCCGCAGCCGTACAGGGGGTTGACGGTTCAGCGGGTTTTCAGTCCAAGGCCCTCCGGCGGGGGCGTCCCGGCTCACGCGCCGGTTCACCTCAGAAGCACGCGCGATCGGACACCGGCCCGTCACAACAAGCCCGCAAGGGCGCGACGCGGCCACGGCACCACCCCGAGAAGACTGACAGACCAAAAGGACGAGGACGGAAGACCGATGAGCGATATCGCTGAGCGCGTGAAGAAGATCGTCGTCGAGCACCTGGGCGTGGAGCCCGAGAAGGTGGTCGAGAGCGCCAACTTCATCGACGACCTCGGTGCCGACAGCCTCGACACGGTCGAGCTGGTCATGGCCTTCGAGGAGGAGTTCAACGTCGAGATCCCGGACGACGCTGCCGAGACCATCCAGACGGTCGGCGACGCCGTGAAGTTCCTGGAGAAGAACTCCGCCGCCTAAAGGCGCCGGGGACCGGGTTTGACGCGGCGCGGGTGAGGCGAAACAGCCCCCGCGCCGTTATGCGTTTCAAGGCTCGGAGGCGTGACGGGTCCCGCCGGGACCGATTCCGCCGCCGAGGGCGTTAGGACGATGCGCGACCGCGGCTCTGCCGGCGGGGCTGCGCCTCAAGACGGGACAGGGCACATGCGGCGGGTGGTGGTCACGGGTCTGGGGATGGTCACGCCGCTCGGCTGCGGAGTGGAGCACACCTGGAGCCGGCTGATCGCGGGCGACAGCGGCGCCGGCCCGATCCGCGGCTTCGAATCCGCCGACCTGCCCTGCCGGATCGCCGCGCAGGTCCCCTTCGGCGACGGCACCGACGGCACCTTCAACCCCGACCTCGTGATGGAGGTGAAGGAGCAGCGGAAGGTCGATCCGTTCATCGTCTACGCGATGGCGGCGGCCGACGAGGCCCTCAAGGATGCCGGCTGGGCGCCGAAGAGCCACGAGGACCAGTGCGCCACCGGCGTGCTGATCGGCTCCGGCATCGGCGGCATCGGCGGCATCTACGACGCCTCCGTGACCCTGCACGAGAAGGGGCCCCGCCGGATCTCGCCGTTCTTCATCCCGGGCCGGATCATCAACCTCGCCTCCGGCCAGGTCTCGATCGCCCACGGCCTGAAGGGCCCGAACAACGCGGTCGTGACGGCCTGCTCCACGGGCGCCCACGCCATCGGCGACGCGAGCCGCCTGATCGCGCTCGGGGACGCCGACGTGATGGTGGCGGGCGGCGCCGAATCGCCGGTGAACCGCCTCTCGATCGCGGGCTTCTCCGCCTGCCGGGCGCTGACCACGGGCTTCAACGACACGCCGGAGAAGGCCTCCCGCCCCTACGACCGCGACCGCGACGGCTTCCTCATGGGCGAGGGCGCCGGCATCGTGGTGCTGGAGGAGTACGAGCACGCCAAGGCCCGCGGCGCGAAGATCTACGCCGAGGTGGTGGGCTACGGCCTCTCGGGCGACGCCTACCACATCACCTCCCCGTCCCCGGACGGCGACGGCGCCTTCCGCTGCATGAGCGCCGCGGTGAAGCGGGCCGGGATCTCGCCGTCCGAGATCGGCTACATCAACGCCCACGGCACCTCGACGCCCATGGGCGACGAGCTGGAGCTGAAGGCCGTGGAGCGGCTCCTGGGCGATGCCGCCGCGAACGCCACCATGTCGTCCACCAAAAGCTCGGTGGGCCACCTGCTGGGTGCGGCCGGCTCGGTCGAGGCGATCTTTTCGATCCTCGTCCTGCGCGACAACGTCATCCCGCCGACGCTCAACCTCGACAACCCCTCGGTCGAGACCAAGATCGACCTCGTGCCGTTCGAGGCGAAGCGGAAGCGGGTGGATGTCGTGCTGTCGAATTCTTTTGGATTCGGCGGGACGAATGCGTCGCTGGTGATGCGGCGGGTCGCTTAAGAGCGTCACCGTCTCACGCTGAGACGGTCTGCAAGTCTCTCAGAAGCATTGATCGCGATCTGACGTGCGGAATGCCTCCGCGTTCCTGCAACGGGTGGAGACTGCACGCTGACGGGCCGTGCGCGTCCGGGCGGTTGGGAGCTGGCACGGGCCTGAAGCAGGTCGAGCGCGCGCCGACGATGCTTGCAAGAGGAAATACGTTCCGGCTAGCAGTTCTTCTGTCGGTCAACGCGGGCGTCTCGTCGACAAATCGGTAAAACCTGCGGCCCGTCACGGCATTCAGGGCAGGATACTGCCTCCGGTCCAACAATGGCGCCGGCGCAGATACTCTTCCTCTGATCCGCGACGCTGGTGGCCGTGAGACCTGGGCGCGGAATCCCGTGCCCGCCCTCATCCTGAGGTGCTGCGCAGCAGGCTCGAAGGAGGGCTCCAGGGATCACGGGGCTGACTGGATGGCTCCTTCGAAACCTGCGCTGCGCTCCGGCACCTCAGGATGAGGTCGCGATCGGGATCACTGTCCGACGCGCCGCGCGCCAGCCGACCTGTCGTCCTACCACCCCCGCCGCTCCGCCTCCCCCGGCACCCGCCCCTGCGGGGTGAGCGTGTGCACCACCTCCGGCAATGCCTGGGCGAGCTGCGCGAGAAGCGTGTCCCGGTCCATCCCGGTCTGGCTCTGGAGGGTGTCCACCGTGTCGGGGCCGAGCGCCCGGGCGAGCTGGTCCGGGGCCACCGGGCGGTTGGCACCGTGGCCGATCCAGGACTCGATCACGTCGCCGAGGCCGCCCTGGCGGAACCGGTCCACCAGTCCGTCGAGGCCGCCGAGATCCCCCTGCCCCTCCGGGGCGGCGCGGCTCGGGGCCGGGGCGTCGCCAGGGCCGTCGAGCATGCCGGACAGATCCGAGAAGTCGCCGGGCGGGAGGGACGGATCCGTCGGCCCCTCCGGGCCCCCGTCGCGGCGGCCGCCATACTGGTCCCAGCCGCCGATATCGCCCCCGTCGTCGGGGCGGCGTCCGCCGGCATCGGCGGGGTGCTGGCCGGGATCACGGCCGTAGGGGCCGGCGCCGCCGGAGCGGTCGGCCTCGGGGCCCGGCTCGCCCCGTCCCCCGCGCCCGAAGATGTCGCCGAAGCCGCCGCTGGCGCCCTTGGCCAGCAGCAGCATCAAGAGCGCCTTCACCAGGGGCGACATGCCCCCGGCGCCCTGCTTCTGCCCGCCGAACACCTGGCCCAGCACGCCGCCGATCGCCGATTCGAGCAGTCCCATGCGCGTCTCCCCCACGGTTCGGGCCGGACGGGCCCCGGCGGACAACCCTCGGGGGCGGGCGCGGGTTGCCTCGCTCAGCGGGCCGGAGGGGTGAGCGCGGCCTGCGTGGTGTGGGCGGCGGTGGTGGCGTCGGCGGGCTCGATCAGCGGCACCGTCGCGGCCGAGAGGATCAGTCCGGCCAGGAACAGGCCGGTGGCGGCGGCGCCGGCGCGGGGGCGCGGCAGGCGGACGGCGCGGCGTTTCGCGGGATGGGGACTTTCGACGGTCCAGGGCATCGCGGCCTCTCCGGGTTCGGGGCGGGCCCTCGGGGCCCTGTTGCCGGATGAACGCCGCCGGGGGGCGGACCGGTTCCCGAACCCTTAATCCCGGACGACGAGGCGGCGCCCCAGCGCCCCGAGGGCGCAGGCCGCGCAGTAGACCGGCAGGATCAGGCCCGCGCCGTCGAGCCACAGACCGGGCAGGCCCGGCACGAACCCGGCGAGCGCCGCCGCGGCCACGAGCCCCGCCACCACGCAAAGTCCCAGCGAGGCGGCGAGCCGGTCCGGCCAGCCGACCAGCGCCCCGACCACGAGGCCGAGCGCGGCCGCCCCGGCGAGCCCGGGCCAGAATCCGGCGAGCAGCAGCGTCACGGCCGTCCGGCCTCCCTGCGGGCGCGATCGCTGCGCGCGGATGGGCGCGGCCCGGCGGGCGGGCGCGGGGCGGAGCGGATGTCCCTCACGGCAGCAGCGCGAAGACGACGGGGCCGGCCGGCCCGTCCGGCCCGGCCGTGACCTGCTCCGGTCGGGCGCCGGCCTGGAGGAGATACTCCATCACCGCCTGGGCGCGCAGGCGCGGCAGGTCGGGCGGCGGCTCCTCGGGGGCCTCGGCGGGCTTCTTCGCCGAAGCCTTGCCGTGCGCGGCCGGCTCCTTCCTGGCGTCCTTCTTGGCCGCTTCCGCCTTGCCGGCCTCGGTCTTGGCGTGATCCGGCTTGCCCCGCGTCTTGGGCGTGTCCCCCTTGGGCGTGTCCCCCTTGGGCGTCTCCGCCTTGGGAAGGTCCGGCTTGGGCGTCTCCGCCTTGGGCGTCTCCGTCTTGGCGGCGCTGGCGATCTGGGTCGGTGCGGCGGCGGGCGCGCCCTCCCCCGTGGCCGCCGGACCGGCGGCCGGCGTCGGGGTCGGCTTGGCCGGGTCGGCGGGCCCCGAGACGGCGATGCGCAGCGACGGGCAGGTCTTGGCCAGGGCCGCGAGGGCGTCGAGGGTCGGGTAGAAGGCCGGCGTCAGGACCGCGCCCCCGGCGGGGAAACGCAGGTCGGTGCCGGCCAGGGCGGCGGTGAAGTCGGCGCGGCAGGTGGCGGGGTCGCGCCGCTCGGCGGCGTCCCGGGCCGTGACGGTGGCCTGTCCGGTCCAGCCGGGGGGCAGCGCCTCGGCCAGCCGGTCCGGGGTGCGGGCGGCGCCCTCCCGGTAGAGGCTTTCGCCGGTCAGGGTCAGGGCGCGGTCCGAGACCGTGACGGTCCCGTCCGCGAGGTTCGCCACCAGCGGGGCGGCGGCGGCCAGCGCGTCCCCGAGATCCGGCGGGGCGCCGTCGGCGAGGCGGGTGCGGTCGATGACCGGTTCCCGGAACAGGCGCGGGCGCAGGGCGGCGAGCACCCGCTCCCGGGTCGCGGTGTCCGGCAGATGCCCGGTGAGGAGTACGGAATCGGCGGTCCGGCGGATCGCCACCCGGTAGGGCGAGAGCGGCCGCGCCGTGAGCGCCACCGGCCCGGCCGCCACGCCGGCGGGCCGGCCGTCGCGCATCAGCGCCTCGGCGTCCGGGAGCGCCTGCCCGTCGATGGCGTCGCCGGTCACCGAGACCGCCCCGTCCTGGAAGACCACGCGGCCGGACTGGATCAGCTCGGCGAGCTTGAACGCGAAGGCGATGAGGCCCTTCGGGTCGATGGCGGGGTCGAGGCCCCGGGCCGCCAGGAGCCGGTCCTCCACGGCGCCGCCGGCCGCCGCCTCGGTGGCTGCGCGCAGGGCGGCCTCGCGGTCTGCGGCCGAGGGAGTGAAGCCGTCGAGGACGACGCCCCGGCCGGATTTCTCCACGGCGAACCGGTACGCGGCCACCTTGGGCGGCAGGATCTCGATCCGCCCGATGCTGAAGCCCTCCGGCGGGTCCGAGAGCGCCGCCCGCAGGGCCTCGTAGGCCGGCACGTCCAGGGCCTCGCCCGAGAGGCTGAGCACGGTGTCGCTGAGGGCGGCCCGCCCGCCCTTGGCGAGGCCCGAGAGCCGGGCCGCCAGGAACGCGGCCGCGCTGGCGAAGTCCGGCGGCGCCCCCCGGGCGGCCCGGGCGGTGTCGTCGAGGCCTGTGCCGGGATGGAGGGCGCCGGTGATCCGCGCCTCCAGGGCCCGCCGGCCGATCTCCACCGGGCGGCTGCCCTCCAGGGCGATCCGGTTCGGGCCGGTGCGGATCGCCGCCCACTGGAAGGGCGCGGCGGTCTCCACGATGCCGACCTCGGAGACGATGCGGCGGGGGCCGTCCAGGGCCGCGAGGCGGGACAGCACGGTGGCCCGTTCGGCGACGTCCGGCGCCTCGCCGGCGGCCACGAGGTCGCGGCCGCTGGCCTCCAGGCGCAGCCAGGGCTCGCCGGTGGCGGTGGCCGTGCCGGACGCCACCGCCGCCCCCTCGGCCTCGAGCCCCTCGGCGATCCGCGGGGCGGCGTAGAGCGTCGCACTCGCCCAGATCAGCGCGAGGGCCGGCAGGCCGGCGAGCCAGCCGGCGCTGCGCAAGCCTGAGGCGAGGGTTTCGGGCAACGGTACGATCGCAGGTCGGGGCGCAGGTCCGGGCGGATCCGCCGCCGAGACCACACCGCCTTTCCGGCAGCATGAAGGCCGACGGTGCTCTTTCCGCGCCTGCGGCGGGCGTTCCGCGTCGGTGCGCCGCCGGAACCGGCCTCACGCCCCTCTGTTTCTCGGCAACAAATCTGTCCGGCTTTGTCTTCGTCCGCCGGCCTGCGGAGCGTGCCATGCGGTCCATCCTCGCCGCCCTGCTGCTGCCGATCGCCATCCCGGCTTCGGCGCAGAGCCTGTCGGCCACCGCGACGGTGCCGAGTTCGGCCTCGCCGGAGCCGATCACGCCCATCGCCAATCCCGGTCAGCTCAGCCTCGGCGGCGGCACCACCACCGGCCCGTTCCCGACCGTCTCGGCGCAGACCGGCGGCTTGGTGAATGCCGGCCAGCTCAGCTTCGGCAGCGCGGGCGGCGGCGGCCGCATCGGCGCCTCGGGCGGGCGGGCGGCTGGGCAATCGGCCGGGACTGCCATCGGCACATCGGCCGCGGGATCGACCGGTGCGGGCCAGCTCGGAACCTTGGGCTCGGCCGCGACCGGCGGCGCAGGCGTCTCCGGCTCCAGCCTCCGGACCGGGGGGACGATCGGCGCCAGCGGCCTGCGCAGCGGATTCAGCACCGCGTCGCGTTCGGGGCTGGGCACGTCACCGGGGAGCACCCTGTCGCTGACCAGCGGCACGATCGGTCTGGGTGGCGGGTCTGGCCTCTCCCTGGGCCTGGGATCCGGCGGCACGACCCGCACGGGGCAGACGACCGCCCTGACGGGCGCGGGCTCCCTCAACGGTCTCGGCAACGGCACCGCCACGGGGGTCGGCTCTGTCGGGACATCGGGAACGTTGTTCCCTGCGGCTGCGTCGGCCGGTCTCGCAGGCGGGACCGCCGACGCGGCCGCGATCGGAGCGTCCGGCACCACCCTGTCCAGCGTCGGGCCGTTCGGCGTGTTCGGGCTCGGGACCGGCGCGACCGTGAGCCCGGGCGCGGGCGCCTCGATTTCCGGAGCGGCCGGCGCGGGGGGCGTCGGAACGGGCGGGGCCGGGATCGTCGGGGCGAGCGGGCTCCGCGCGGACGACCCCGCACAAGCGGCCCGCATGCTCCCGTCCGGCGGAGGGGCGTTCGGCGGGGCCGGCATCGGCGGTGCGGCGGCCGCGCCGGTCCGGACCGGCGACCTCTGCGGCGATCCCCTGGCCGAAGCCTGCCTCGGCGGCGGCTTCTGAGCGCCTCCCGGGCCCGGAACCGGGCCGAACCGATGCCGTTCATCCTGTTCCGGCACCTGGGCCGGGACAGGAGGCAGAAATGAGCGTCATTCTGGGCCGCGTCTCTTTCGCGGCCGTTCTCGTTCTCGGCGTCTCGGGCGCAGCCCTGGCGCGCGATGCCGGCCCCAAGGCGCAGGGCGCCCATGGCGCGACAGGCCTGCACGGGATCGGTTTCAACGAGCCGAAATTCCGGTCGCACCTGCAGACCGGCAAGAATCAGCCCTATACGTGGCCGGTCAGCGACCGCTATCGCCCGGTCTCGCAGCCCTATTACGGTCGCGCTTACTGAGCCGCCCGGAGACCGCTCCGTCGAATGGATGAGTGGCGCCGCGTCGGCCCCCGCGTCACACAGGGGCCGGACCGGGGCCCGTCATCGGGATTGGCGGGCACAGGCGCGGCTTTCCGTGCCGTGCCGGCTTCCAAGCCTGGAGAGTGTGATGCATCCGCTGACCCGGCTCGTCGTCGCAGGCCCCATCGTCGCTCCCCTCGTCGCCGCCTCCCTGCCGGGACGTGCGGGCGAGTTCGCGCCGACGGCTCCGGTTCCCGGCATGGCCCTGACCCAGCCCGATCCGGGGATGGCCAGCGGCGCTCCCGCCCCCGTCCTCCCGGCCCAGCCCGCACCGGTCGCGGCGGCGCCGGCACCGGCGCCGGCACCCGTCCAGGCCGACCCGACCGGGGGGCGCCGACGTCCCCCGGGGCTGGGGAGCGGATTTTCATCCCTCGAAGGACGGCTTCCGAACCAGCGCACGGGTCTGCGACACCCGCACGTGGTGCGCGACATCTGCATCGGCTGCTGATCGTGACTGCAAGACCCGCGTCGCCCCGGCTATTGCAGGGATCGCGAGCGGGAATGCGCCTGGATCCAGCGCGGTGAGAGGATGTCACCGGCCTCGGTGATGATCCACGGCCGGGCGTCGTCGGACGCGATCGCCTCGAGCGCAACCGCGAGGGCTTCGCGCAGCGTCGCGAACGGGCGCCCCTCCGCGGAACGACCGGTCGCGCGTGCGGGCCAGATGGTGAGTTCGGCCCTTTTGTCGAGATCGGAGGGCGTCATCGGCGCATCCGTGATGCTTGGCATGGTGTGTGGGTCTACCGGGCCTGTGTGACGGGCATCTGGCGCCGGAGGCCGCCGATCCGGGTGCGCCCGTGCGGCGGCGACGAACCATCCGGCGCCCGGATCAGAAATTAAATGATGCGCGCGTCCAAGTTATATTTGAGAACCGGCCAATGGAAGTTTAGTTCATTTGCATCGAATGCATGGGCATTTAATTGTCGCCCTGCTCAGGCCCCCCGGAAAGCCCGGGAACATTGCAAAACCGTGCCGTCGTGGCGATATGGTGCAATGCGAAAAACGCATGCCGCATCGCACAAATCCGTGGTCTCATGCGCTGGTCGATCGCAATCCGCGGTCGACGCTGCGATCGAAACGGAGACGCACCATGCGCACGATCCTCATCCTCGCGTCGGCCGCGCTCACCTCGGCCGCCTTCATCGGCCCGGCCGCCGCCGACGACCACCTGCACCTGACCCCGCCGCTCTATCGAGAGCAGGCCCGGCCTGCCCAGCAGATCCGTGCGACCCACGACCTGACCACCACGCCTCAGCCCGTGGCGGCGCCGGCGACCGTCAGCCGGACGGTCTCGGCCCTTGGCCGACCGATGGTCCAGGCCTCCGTCGAGGCGAGTCGCTGAGCCCGCCGCCGGAGACGGAGCGCCCCGGGCGCCTCTGTCTCCGGCCCTGACTCAGACGATGTGCAACGCCTGAGCGGCTGCCGCCGGCGATACGCCGCGACGGATCAAGCGCCGCGTCCGCGCCCGTTGATCGCGTTCGGCACTGAGGGCGGCTCCGGCCGCCCGATATCCCTCGAGCCACAGTTCCGCCCAGGCATACTGCATCGCCATCACGAGCAATGCGGCATTCTCGGCCTGCCGCAGGCTCAGCCGCAGGCCCTCATCCGCCAGGCGGCCCACCTCCCCGTACATCATTGCCAACTCCGCGTCCGAAGACGGCCGGCAGCGCCGCGACGGGCCGCCCGCCCACGCGCCCAGAGACCGGGCGCGGATGGCTCTGTACACGTCCTGCACGGCGTCATCGCGGCATCGAGCGCCTGCCCGCGGGTGCGGGCGGGATCGGCCGAATCGTGAAGCGCGTCGATGAGCTCCCGATGGCCCTGCGGGCCTGTGCGAGGCCGGTCCCGGCGAAGGCGCGCGTCCGGGTCGGACCCGCCTGGCGACGCATCCCCGCCCGGGCGGGCCGGCCGCACGAGCACGGAGGTCCAGGGATCGACCGTACCGTGCAACGACCGGTCGGATCTCGGTTTCGCGTCTCACGGGCGAATCCCGTGCGTCGGTGGGCCGATGATGGCCTGCCGCTCCGTGTTGAGGGCCCGCCCCGCGCGGAACGACGCGACGGGGCCCCGTGTCTCTCACGATGGCGGGAGGCGCGATGCGGGACGCGCCTCTATATGGGAGGTGAGAGCAGGGAGAGAGACGTGTTCACCGTCAAGGGGATTGATCCGTCCGGGCGCGTCATGACGTTCGCCTGCGGGACTGACGAGCAAGCCATGGAGAAGACCTGGGAACTGGCCCGGCGCGGCTTCCGCGAGATCACGGTCGCCGACCCGAAGGGCAAGGAACTGTCCGCGGCCGCCTTCGAGCGCTCTCTGAACATCGATTGGGACTGATGCGAGCCGGCTCCACGGTGCCCCGGCGCGCCGACCGGCGCGATGATCCGATGCGAAGGGCCACTTCGGGCCGCGCGGCCTCGCTGTTGGGCGGACCGGCCTTCGGCCGCCTTCAGGCCCGCTCCAGCTCGTGAAGCATCGTCCAGCCGCCCGACCGAGCCGTCTCGGGGACGTCCGCGGTCGCCCCGATCTCGTCCGCCTTGCGCCAGATGGCCTGGCAGACGAGGATCTCGTTGCTCGCGTCGATACTGAGGATGAAGCGATCCGGCACGATCTCGGTGTCCGGAAGCGCGATCCGCACGCCGCCGGCCGATCGATCGTAGACGATGCAGGGCAGGCTTCGATGCTCGTCTACTGAGATGCTGCCGGTCTCGTTCAGGATCGTGCGCGGAGCGCTGCGTCGTTCGAACATCACCGCCTCGACAAACCTCTGTCCGACAGGATCGGACACCCGGGTTCAGACAGGGTTTGCGAAATGCATCGAATTGTCGGGATGCCCGCCGAACTGTGAATTCAGCGGGCTTCGGGCGCGGTGCGATTGGGCGACCGCGTGGCCTGTGCCGCGCCGGCCGCCCAGTAGAAAGGGGGCGATGAAGCCGTGACCGGCGGGTCGGCCTCGTCTGCGCCGCACCGGTCGCGGCTTGCGTATCGATCCGGTGCCGGTCCTAGCCGGTGACGACCTCGACGAGGGTGGTGAGAAAGCCCAGGGCGACCGCGCCGATGCCGCTCATGAAGGCGACATCCCACCCGGCGAATTCCTTCGACTGGGGCGCGCGCATGAAGGCGAACAGCGTGACGGCAGCCCCGCATAGGACGAGGGCGAGGGCCAGATAGAGCGGTCGGGACATGGCGTTTCCTTCTCCGCCGGTCTCGCGGCCCTTGGGGCTCTTGTACGGACGAGTGCGACCGGCTTGATCTGTTCAGTTTCATCCGTCGTCAAAACATGACAGACGAAGAACGGGCGAACAAGATCATAATCTGTTCTGCATTGCGGAACATAAAGTCGGTCTGCCGCCCTCATCTGTTCTGGGCGCGGGCCTCGTGGAAGATCTGTCGCGAGGGCTGTCGATGTCGTGGGGGCTGAGCGCAGGGCCGGCCCCCAGCGGGCTCAGTCGATGAAGACGCGGACGCCGTCTGTATTCAGGATCTCGCGTTGGTCGGCGCACCATTGCTCCGCACCCACCGCGGCGATCTCCTCCGCGACGCGCCGGCCTTCCGCGGCGATGACGGTCTGCGCCTGCCGGTGGCCGAGGGAAACGTCGAGTGCCCGGCGGACCGTGCGGGACAGGCCCTCGGAGACCGCATCATCGACGGTGTAGAACTTGCGGCAGTAAAGAACGATGCCGGCTTGCGCGCCGACGATCCGCACAAGACCCGCGATCGTCTCGGTGCGCGTGGCGTCCTTCGGGTCTTCGGCCGCCGCAGCCGCGGCGGGCAGGACGGCCGCGGCCAGTAACGCGGGGAGCAGAAGAGCACGAGTCATCCAAAGGCCTTCCTTCGGTCCGGGACCGGACCACGCCTCTGGAACGCCGCAGCGGGCGGACAGTGCCCGCGCATCCGCGCGGCCCTGTGGGCTCGTTTCGCGGGCGCACCCGCGAGAGCCCGTCGCTCACTTCCGGGCGGCCATCATGTCATGGGTCAGGACGGTCAGCTTGCCGATCAGGTTGCTGATGTCGGAGCCCTTGCAGGACCATTGCGTGCCGATCGCCTCGCCGTCCGCCGAGACGGAGACCACCGCCACCGAGCGCAAACGGCCCTCGCGGGCCAGCGCCAGCTGATCCTGCAACACGGCGATGATCGACGCGGTGTCCTCGTCCGCGACCGCGGGCGCGATATGCGCCGGGAACGGCACGACCGAACTCGTCATCGTCTGCTCTCGCTTCATCTCGCCGAACCCCTCGGTAACATCCCTGGGCTCCGGCGTGCGCATCAGCTTTGTGCAGAGTGTGGCAGCTTGTCCGTGTCCTGCGATGTCTTGGAGGCGTGTGGCGGTGATGCAACGGTTTCGGTGCGTTCCGGCGGCCAAAGGCTGCGGGCCGTTCCGGCCGCAGGGGCGCGATGCGCGTGGCTCCACGGAGCGTTGCGGGGGCGCCCCGCACGGGGCACCCCCGGAGATGTCCGCCTTCAGGCTGCCTTGCGGCCCTTGCGCTCACGCTCGGCCATGGCGCCGGGCTGGCCCAGGCCGATCGCCTTGGCGAGGGCGGAGCGCTGCTCGGCGTAGCTCGGGGCGACCATCGGGTAGTCGGCCGGAAGGCCGTAGCGGTCCCGGTAGCTGCGCGGATCGAGGCCGTGGCTGGTCAGGTGACGCTTCAGCGTCTTGTAGGTCTTGCCGTCGATGAAGCTGACGATCCCGTCCTGCCGGACCGACTTGCGGATCTGGGCCGCGCTCGGCTTCTCGATATCGGCCTGGGGCGCCGCCCCGGTCTCCGGCGTCAGGGTCCCGGCGACGAGCCCGCTGATCGCGCCGTGCACCCGCGCGATCAGGGCCGGCAGCTCCGAGGCCGGAACCGGATTGTTCGACACGTAGGCGGCGACGATGTCGCCCGCCAGCTCGATGAAATTCGAGTTGGGCCCTGTGGTTTCCTCTGTCACTGCAAGATTCCTGATGTGCCCCTCACGAGGGATCTGCTACTTTTGAGCGCTGAATGCAAGTTACAAAAGCGTTTGGCGCGGGGCATCCTGCGGATGACTGGCGTGCGCGCGGCGGACAGCTGGAAGGTAGATCTGGCAATCGGCGATGGAGAACTTTCTTGCGCGGCCCGGCGAAGCCTATCGACTGCGGTAGTGTTTCCACTCTGCGGAACGACCAGAAGGCGAGTCTCGCGGCTTCGGAGCTTGCGCGTCTCTGTCGGCCGGGGGCTGCATTGTCTTCTGCGGTGACGCGGCGGCCGGGGCGTGGCATGGCGCGGCCATGCTGATGCTCGTGCTTCTCATCGCCCTGCTGGCCGTCGTGGTCGTGATGATCGTCCTCCGGCGGTGGACCGGGCGCCTCGCTTCGCTCGCGACGCTGCTGGCCGGAGCGATCGCGGTTCTGTGGCTCGCCGAGGTCGGACTGCTTCCGGGCACCCAGGGGCCGCTGACGGCGCAACGCCCCCTCGTTCCGGGGCTCGACCGGTAACGGTCCGGTAAGCGTGCCGGCGCGAGCATGGGCCATGCCCACGCTCTCCGCCCCGCGCCTGCTCACGTTCCTGGTGTCGGCCGTGTTGATCGGCCTTGCCGTCGCCAGCCTGTACACGCGCATCCCCATGGTCGGTAAAACGGTCGTGGCGCACCGGCAATGGTTCTTCATCGGTGCCTACGTCCTGCTCGCCCTTGGGGTGACCACACGCAGCCTGTAGGCGAGCGAGCCGTCGGCCTCGCGATCGCCGGCTGCGCCGAGGAGACCGGAATGACCCTGAGGACCACCTTCCTCGTGCAGCCGTTCGAGCTGCATCGGAAACGCCTGCGGCCCGCCCGTCAGGAGCCCGCCCAGAGCGAGTTCGGCGCCCTCAAGAAGGCGGAGGCGCTGGCCGCCCGCATGCCGGGCGCGGCGGCCCTCAAGATCGTCGCGGACGACGAGACCGGAGAACTGGAAGGCGTGACGATCCTCGGCCAGTTCGGGGAGGTTCCGGACGATTTTGCCGAGACTCTTCTGGGGAACTGATCCCGGCCGCGTCTCGGGATGCGACACGGAGGACCGCGCAGTGCGGCCCGCGGGAAACTACGTAGAAACACCGGCGGTCGATACCTGCGCGCTTCCGCGCTCGCTGAGCCCGCATCCGTGCCCCGCTATTTCATCGATCTCCACGACGGCGCCAACCTGATTCGCGATCGGGACGGCTTCGATCTGCCCGATCTTGCCGCGGCGCGGGCGAAGGCGGTTCGATTGCTGACCCGGGTCGCGCAGGGGCTGACCGATCCGGTGCAGCGGCAGGACTACGTCATCGCCGTGCGCGACGAGCAGGGCGCGGTCCGCCTGCGGCTGCGCCTCTCCTACGATGTTGAAACCGGCTGACGGCGCGCCCTCCGGCGCGGTGTCGGAGGCCGGCACGGGTCCAAGACAGGGGCATCACATGCGACGTTCGACAGGTCCGGCCCGTGCCCTCGCGGCAGCGCTCATGCTTCTCGGCTCGGCCGGATGGGCGACGGCGCAGACCGCACCGCCCCCGCCGGCGGGCACGGCTTCGGCCACGGCCGACAACGCCGTGATGCTGACGGTCTTCCTGCGTCACGACCAATCGCGCCCGCTGGCGGACCTGAACGCGCAGCTCGCCCGGCAGGGATTCTACAAGGCCTTCCCGCCTCCGGGCATCGAGGTCGTCTCCTGGACCGTCGTCATGGGGATCGGGCAGATCATCGTGCTGCGGCTGCCCGCATCCCGCCTGCGCGAGGTCAACCGCGTCCTCGAGGACACGGCCTGGGGCGCGTATCGCACCGAGTTCTACCCGACCTACGATTACAAGGCCGTGGGCCTCGGGGAGCACGAGAAGGCGCGCTGAGCGCCTCCCCGCCCGCAGATCCGGCGGCGCCGCTCAGACGAAATGCGCCGGCAGGGACAGGGCCTGCGCGTACAGGGTCAGCGCGATGGCGCCACCCGCCAGGGTGAGCGCCAGTGTGATGCGGTTGGTCCAGCTCATCGTCGATCTCCCTCCGGCTCGCGACTGTCTTCGCGGTATGGGGAAGAGATAAGCCCAAGCTTTCGCGGCGGGCGTGTTCCGCGGCACATCGGGGTGCGGCCGCCTCAGGCCGGGGCTCCGCGTCCGGTATCCGTCGGCCCGAGAATCAGCGCTTCGTCCCACAGGCACGGATGGCCGAGCCGCTTGGCCGTGTACATCGCCGCGTCGGCCCGCTCCGCCAGGGCCTGCGCCCGCGTGGCGTGCAGGGGCGCGCAGGCCACGCCGATCGCGGCGCCCACGCGGATCGGGGATCCCGCACCGAGATCGTAGGGGGCGGCGAGGCGCGCCTGGAGGTGCAGGGCGAAGCCCAGCGCCGGCGCCGGCGCCGCGTCGCCCAGGAGGATGGTGAACTCGTCGCCCCCGAGCCGCGCGGCGATGTCTGCCGCCCCCAACCCCTCCCGGAGGCGCTCGGCCAGCTGCCGCAGGAGCGCGTCGCCCATGGCGTGACCGTGACGGTCGTTGACCGGCTTGAAGCCGTCGAGGTCGATGGACAGCAAGGCGCAGGGCACGCCGTCGCGGCGCGCCAGGGCCCGGTCGAGCCGGGCCGCGAACAGGTAGCGGTTCGGCAATCCGGTCAGCGGGTCGTGGTGGGCCATGTAGCGCAGGAGCGACTCCGTCCGGCGGCGCTCGGTCACGTCCTCCCACAGGGCGGTCCAGCCGCCGCCGGCCTGCGGGTGCAGCGTGCGCGCGATCTGGCGCCCGTCCGGAAGCGTCTGCACCACCGCATCGGTCGTGCCCCGGGCGCGGAGCCGCCGGCACGCCGCCCAGAGCCCGTTCGGATCCCGGTCGGACGGGAGGGGCCCGGCCGCGCTCGCGGCATCGACCTCCCGAGCATGCAGGCCGGGCCGGATCCGGTTCGCGGCCGACCCGAAGAGGCGCCGGAACCCGTCGCTCATGAACAGCAGCCGGTCGGCGGCATCGAACACGCACAGGCCGTGCGGCAGGGAATCCAGGGCCCGGACCAAACCGGGTCCGAGGGTGCGTCCGCGGCCGAGGCCGTCCTGGCGCCGGCCACGGACAGCCCGAGGATAGCGCCGCGCCAGCTTCATCGCCGCCCTGCCCAACCGCGCCGTCATGGCCATTCCCCCGATGCAACCCGACCACGTCGCGCGGCCGCCGGATCGAGCCGGCTCGGAAATTAATCCCTTGTCCTCATAGAATGGGATTCCTTTCGCCAACCTTGACGAAATCAATTCGCGTTCAACGATCCTTGGCGCGGTCGCGCCATCCGGAAGTTGAGACGGTCGCGTGGATGCGCCTCAAGACTGTCCAGAGCCCCGGACGAGGTCCCGGCGCGCGGATGCCGGCCGTCGGCCAAGGCGGTTTCCGCGTCCGCCCGGCGGCGCAGGCCGGGCGGGTCGATCCGGCCGCCGCGCGATCCGCGCGGCGGCGCGATCACGGCGCGATCACGGGGCGTCGTGCACGCCGTGATGGCCGTCGAGGACGGTGTCGCTGGTCGGGACCGTCTCGGCCACCGCCTGGGCGCGGCGGATATCCGGGGCGGTCGCCTCCGCCACGAAGGCCGCCACGGCCTCGGTCAGAGGCAGGGTGCGGGTCTGCTGGCTGCCGAGCCGCCGGATCGAGACCGTCCGCTCCTCCGCCTCGCGCTTCCCGAGGGCGAGCAGGACCGGCACCTTGGCCAGCGAGTGCTCGCGGACCTTGTAGTTGATCTTCTCGTTGCGGAGATCCGCCTCGACCCGCAGGCCGGCCCGCTCCAGGGTCCGGATGACGTCCCGGGCGTAGGCGTCGGCCTCGCCGGTGATCGTCGCCACCACCACCTGCACGGGCGCCAGCCAGAGCGGGAAATGCCCGGCGAAATGCTCGATCAGGATGCCGGTGAAGCGCTCCATCGAGCCGCAGATCGCCCGGTGGACCATGACGGGCGGCTTCCTCGCGCCGTCGGCGTCGATGTAGAAGGCGCCGAACCGCTCGGGCAGGTTGAAGTCCACCTGCGTGGTCCCGCATTGCCAGTCGCGGCCGATGGCGTCGCGGAGCACGTACTCGAATTTGGGCCCGTAGAACGCGCCCTCCCCCGGGTTCACCGCGGTCTTGATCCGGCCGGCCGACTGCTCCTCGATCTGGGCCAGAACCCGGGTCATCACCTCCTCGGCATGGTCCCAGAGGGCGTCGGAGCCGACGCGCTTCTCGGGCCGGGTCGAGAGCTTCACGACGATCTGGTCGAAGCCGAAATCCGCGTAGGTCGAGAGGATCAGGTCGTTGATCTTCAGGCACTCGTCGGCGAGCTGGTCCTCGGTGCAGAACACGTGGGCGTCGTCCTGCGTGAAGCCGCGCACACGCATCAGCCCGTGCATGGCGCCCGACGGCTCGTAGCGGTGCACGATCCCGAACTCGGCCATGCGCAGGGGCAGGTCGCGGTAGGATTTCAGGCCGTGCTTGAAGATCTGCACGTGGCCCGGGCAGTTCATCGGCTTGAGGGCGAACCAGCGCTTGTCCTCGGCCTCCTCGCCGGCCGACTGCGCGGCGAACATGTTCTCCCGGTACCAGCCCCAGTGGCCGGAGGTCTCCCACAGGGCCTTGTCGAGGATCTGCGGGGCGTTCACCTCGGCGTAGTCGCCGCGCAGGCGGCGGCGCATGTAGGCGATCAGCTCCTGGAAGATCGTCCAGCCCTTGGCGTGCCAGAAGACGACGCCCGGCCCCTCCTCCTGGAAGTGGAACAGGTCCATCTCGCGGCCGAGGCGGCGGTGGTCGCGGCGCTCGGCCTCCTCCAGCCGGTGCAGGTAATCGTCGAGGTCGGCCTGGCTCGCCCAGGCCGTCCCGTAGATGCGGGTCAGCATCGGGTTGTTCGAATCGCCCCGCCAGTAGGCGCCCGCGACCTTCATCAGCTTGAAGGCGGTGCCGACCTTGGCGGTCGAGGTCATGTGCGGGCCGCGGCAGAGGTCGAACCAGTCGCCCTGCCGGTAGATCTTCAGATCCTCGCCCGGCGGGATCGCGTCGACCAGCTCGACCTTGAAGCCCTCGCCCTTGCCGGCGAACAGGGCGCGCACGTCCTCGCGCGTCCAGACTTCCTTGGTGAAGGGAGCATCGCGCGCGATGATCTCGCGCATCTTCGCCTCGATCTTCGGGAAGTCCTCGGGCGTGAACGGGGTCTCGCGATGGAAGTCGTAGTAGAAGCCGTTCTCAATCACCGGGCCGATCGTGACCTGCGTCTCCGGCCAGAGCGCCTGCACCGCCTCGGCGAGCACGTGGGCGCAATCGTGTCGGATCAGCTCCAAGCTGCGCGGGTCGGTGCGGTCGAGGAACTCGATGCGGGCGTCGCCCGCGATCGGGTCGTCGAGGTCGGCGACCGTGCCGTCGAGCGCCATGGCGACGGTGCGCTTAGCCAGCGACTTGGCGATGCCCTCGACCACGGCGCGGCCGGTGGTGCCGGCGGCGATCTCCCGGGTGTTGCCATCGGGGAAGGTGAGGATCGGCATGGTTCGAGCGTCTCCGGGCTCAGTCCTGCATACGCGGCAGGTAAGCAATTTCGGGGGAGCGGCCGTGTAGACCGATTTCTCGGGCGAGGGAACAACGGCGCGGCGCAACTCCACGCATCCCTGGCCCCCGTCCGCCGTTCCGGTGCGCCTGATCCCGCGCGGCCGCGCTGGAGGGCGGGACGCGAGCACAGGGAATTCGGGTCCCCTCTCCCGCACGGGAGAGGGGGCACGGCGCGGGTGTCCCGACCGGAGCAGCCTCCGGAGCCGGGTCCCGCTGCGCGGCCCCGGGATGACGCGCGTTCCACGAATGCCGGAGACGGGGCTGGAAGACGGCCCCGTCCGGCGACATGCTGGCGCGGCGCCTCCCCCCGTACGGACGGGCGGGCGGCCGGACACCCGGAACAGGGACACCCGCATGGCCGCGCGCTTCGCCCTCCTCGGCCTCGGCGCGATGGGGCATCCCATCGCCCGCAACCTCGCGGCCAAGCGGGACTCCGACGCCGAGACGCTCGTCGCGATTGATTGCGATCCGCGGCGCCTCGCCGGTCTCGACACGCCGGGGCTCGTCGCCACGACCGATCCTGGTCAGGCCGCCGGCGCCGACGTGCTGTTCCTGTGTCTGCCGGACGGCGACGCGGTCGAGGCGGCGCTCTTCGGCACCGGCGCCTTGGCGGAGCGCCTCGCCCCCGGGGCAGTCGTGGTCGACCTCAGCACCATCGCCCACGCCAAGGCCCTGGCGATTGGCCGCGCCGTGGCGGCGACCGGGCGCGCCTTCGTCGATGCGCCGGTCTCCGGGGCGCCGGCCGGTGCCGAGGCCGGGACGCTCACCGTGATGTGCGGCGGCGAGGCCGGGGCGGTGGCGCGGGTGCGCCCGCTGCTGGCGCGGATCGGCACGACCATCCTCGCTATGGGGCCGGCCGGGTCTGGCCAGCTCACCAAGACGATCAACAACGCGCTCTACGACATCAACATCGCGGCGCTCGCCGAGGTGCTGCCGATGGCCGTCGCCCTGGGGCTCGACCCGGATCAGGTCGCCCAGGTGGTCACCACGGGCACGAGCCGAAGCTACGCGGCGCAGTTTTTCGTGCCGCGCATCCTCCAGGGCCGCTTCGACGAGGGTTATCCGATGGGGGCGGCCTACAAGGACCTCGTCGCCGCGGCGGCGATCGCCGCGGAGAACGGCTTCCCGATGCCGGTCACCGCGGCCGCCACCGTCACCTACCAGACCGCCCTGCGCCAGGGACACGGCGACCGGGACAAGGGCGCTATGGTCCTGCCGTTCGAGGCGCTGCTCGGGGTCCGGGTGCGGTCGCGGTCCTAGGGGATCGCCCCGGCGGAGCGGCCGCGAAGGAGGGCTTCAGGGATCGCGCGCCCGGCCGGAGGCCTCCTTCGCGGCCTTCGCCGCGCTCCGGCACCGCGGGACGCGGGCGCGGATGCGAGGCATCCCGCGGGATCAGGGCAGCTCCAGCACGTCCTTGAGGGGGACCACCGCCAGCACCGCACCCGACGCGTCGGCGATCTCGAAGGACTGGCCGGCCAGCACCGCGCCGTCGACGCGCTGGATCTCCAAGAGCGCGCGGGCGGAGCGCTCGGCCTCGGCGCGGGCGGCGTCGAGGTCGGCCAGGTCAGCGCCGTCGAGATCCTCGATCAGCCACTGGCCGTCACGGATGTGGAGATAGAAGTGCGGCATGTCCGGCAAACGGCCGCTGCCGCCTCCGGTTGCACCTGGGCCGCTCGGCACGGTCCGCTTGTGTCCGCCCGGTCACTCCGCGGCTTCGGTCTCGGGCAGGGCCGCCTGCCCGGGCCGGGGCGCCACCGGTGCGTCGGCGCGCTGCAGAACCTCCAGGGCCGCATCGGCCTCCCGCTGGCGGTCCCAGAGCGCCGCGTAGACGCCCCCGGCCTCCAGCAGCTCCGCATGGGTGCCGCGCTCGACGATGCGGCCGTGGTCGAGGACCAGGATCGCGTCGGCGTTGACCACCGTGGACAGCCGGTGGGCGATCACCAGGGTGGTGCGGCCGCGGCTGACCCGGTCCAGCGCCGACTGGATCTCCGCCTCCGTGAAGGAATCGAGCGCCGAGGTCGCCTCGTCGAGCACAAGGATCGGCGGCGCCTTGAGGATGGTCCGGGCGATGGCGACCCGCTGCTTCTCGCCGCCCGAGAGCTTCAGGCCGCGCTCGCCCACCGGCGTGTCGTAGCCCTCCGGCAGGCTCGAGACGAAGCGGTCGATCTGCGCGAGCCGGGCCGCCTCGCGCAGCTCCGCGTCGGTGGCGTCGGCCCGGCCGTAGCGGATGTTATATCCGATCGTGTCGTTGAACAGCACCGTGTCCTGCGGGACCATGCCGATGGCTGCCCTCAGGGATTCCTGCGTCACCGCCGCGATGTCCTGCCCGTCGATGCTGATCCGCCCGCCCTGCGGCTCGTAGAACCGGAACAGCAGGCGCGAGAGCGTCGACTTGCCCGCCCCCGAGGGCCCGACCACCGCCACCGTCTGGCCCGCCGGGATCGCGAAGGAAACGCCGCGCAGGATCGGCCGCTCCGGATGGTAGGCGAAGCGGACATCCTCGAACCGCACCGTGCCGCCCGCCACCGCGAGCGGCGCGGCGCCCGGCCGGTCGGCGATCTCGGGGTTCTGCCCGAGGATGCGGAACATGTCGTCGATGTCGATGAGCGCCTGTTTGATCTCGCGGTAGATCATGCCCATGAAGTTGAGGGGCATCGAGAGCTGCACCAGCATGGTGTTGGCGAGCACGAAGCCGCCGATCGTGGTGCGCCCGGCCAGGATGTCCCGGGCGGCGAGCCACATCACCACGGTCATGCCCAGGGTGAAGATCACCGCCTGCCCGGCATTGAGCACCGCCAGGGACACGTAGGTCTGCGTCGAGGCCTTCTCGTACCGCGCCATCGACTCGTCGTAGCGGGCGGCCTCGCGGCGCTCGGCGCCGAAATACTTGACGGTCTCGTAGTTGAGCAGCGAATCGACCGCCTTGGTGTTGGCGTCCGTGTCCGAGGCGTTCATCCGGCGGCGGATGGCGATCCGCCACTCGGTCGCCTTGTAGGTGAAGGCGAGATAGGCCGCGACCGTCACGAAGGCGGTCGCCGCGTAGGTCCAGCTGAACTCGTAGGCCAGCACGCCGAGCACCAGCACGAACTCGACGATGGTCGGCACGAGCGTCAGCACCATCAGGCGCGACAATTCCTCGATGCCGGCGCGGCCGCGCTCCAGCACCCGGGTGAGGCCGCCGGTCTTGCGCTCCAGGTGGAAGCGCAGGGACAGCCGGTGCATGTGCTCGAAGGTCTGGAGCGCGAGGCGCCGCACCGCATGCATCGCCACCTTGGCGAACAGACCGTCGCGCACCTGGGTCAGCGCCGACATGGCGATCCGCGAGACGCCGTAGAGGGCGATCAAGAGCATCGGCGCGGCGAGCAGCCCCGTGGGCACCGGTGCGTCCTTGCCCCCCACGGCAGCGACCAGCGCGTCGGTGATCCACTTGAAGGTGAACGGCGTCACCATCGTCACCAGCTTGGCGGCGAGCAGCAGGCCGAAGGCCAGGAAGACGCGGCGCTGCAGGTCGGGCCGGCCATGGGGCCAGAGATGCGGCCAGAGCCGGCGGTAGGTGGCGATCAGGCCGGGGCGCTCGGCCGGGAGAGGCGGCCCGGCCTGAGGCGCGGTCTTGTCGGTCATGCGGGTTCTGTCGGGAGGGAATGCTGAGTCCCGCATATAGGCGCGGGGCGGCGCGGGATCACCCGCGCTGCGCGCAGGGCACCCGTCACGCCCGCCAGAACGGCTTCGCGATCTCGATGCGCAGCGCCCACGGCTCCAGGCCGGCATCCCGGGCCTGATCGGGGTGGAGCGCCGCGAGGGCACGCCGGGTGCGGATCCGATTCAGCCACGTCCGTAGCAGGGACGGGCGCGCGGCGGGGCGGCGAAGGGCGGGTGACGAAGACAATGTGACGGCGGGCATCGCGGTCGATCCGATGGCGGGGATGCAGTCCGGCCGGGATTGCTGGCGGAGCATTGATCCGATACACATCTCGGATCAATCGAAACATTGACCTCGGAGCAATGATGCGCGCCGCGGATTACCGCTCCGTCGCCGACGCGATCGCCGCCGACATTGCGGCGGGCCGGCTGCGCCCCGGGGCGCGGCTGCCGCCGCAGCGGGACTTCGCCTACGCCCGGGGCATCGCGGTCTCGACGGCGAGCCGGGTCTACGCGGAACTGGCCCGCCGGGGGCTGGTGACCGGCGAGGTCGGGCGGGGCACCTATGTCCGCAGCGATCCGGGGCAGGCCGGCCTGCTCCGGCCGGAGCCGCCCGCGGCGGCCCTCGACCTGCAGCGGACCCATTCGCGCCTGCCGGAGCAGGAGGCGGTCCTGTCCGAGACCCTGGCGGCGCTGGCCCGCAGTGGCGCCGAGATCGGCTTCAGCCAGTACGGTCCCGCGGGCACGCCGCGGGCGCAGGCCGTCGCCGCCGGGTTCCTGGCCCGGGAGGGCTACGCCCCCGATCCCGCCGATATCCTGTTCACCGGCAACGGCCGGCAGGCGCTCGCCGCCGCCCTGGCGGCCCTGGCGGCGCCCGGCGAGCGGATCGGCTGCGAGCCCCTGACCTATCCGGGGGTGAAGGGCATCGCGGCGCGGCTCGGGATCACGCTGATCCCGCTGGCGATGGATGCCGAGGGAGTCTGTCCCGAGGCGCTGCTCCAGGCCCACCGGGCGACCCCGCTGAGCGGGGTCTATCTCCAGCCGACCCTGCACAATCCCCTCGGCGCCACGATGGGGCCGGCGCGGCGGGCCGCCCTGGCGGAGGTCCTGGATCGCACCGGGCTCATCGCCATCGAGGACGCGGTCTACAGTTTCCTGGCCGAGGCGCCGCCGTTGGCCGGCCTCGTACCGCACCGGGTGATCTTCGTGGACAGCCTGTCGAAGCGGGTGATGCCGGCCCTGACGGTCGGCCTGATCGCCGCGCCGCCTGCCCTGACCGACCGGCTCGCCGCCTCCGTCCGCCAGGGGGCCTGGACGGTGCTCGGCCTGTCGCTCGCGGCCGGCATGCACTGGATGGCCGGGGGCTCGGCGGCGGCGCTGGCCGAGGCCAAGCGCCACGATGCGGCGGCCCGGCAGGCTCTGGCCCGGGCCGCGCTCGCCGACCTCCGGGTGGTGGGCGATCCGCAGGCCTACCACCTCTGGCTGGAACTGCCCGAGACGTGGCGGGCCGAGGCCTACGCGGCCGCGGCCCTGCGCCAGGGCATCGCCCTCCTCCCGGCCTCGGCCTTCGCGGTCCATCCCGGCCACGCGCCGAACGCGGTGCGCCTCGCCCTGGCCTCCCCGTCCCGCGCGGACCTCGACGGGGCGCTGCGCAGCCTGCGCCGCCTGGCGTTTGCGGGCGACGATCAGGTCGTGGAGTGAGGCGGGTCTTGGGACGGCGCCGGTGCCCGGCTCTGCCCGGCTCTGCCCGGCTCTGCCCGGGCTGTGCCGCCCGCGGTCACGGCGGTGCGCGTGACGACGGTTCGGCGGCATCGACCGGAGGCGGTCCGGGCGCCTTGCGCGCGGGGACCCGTCCCGTCCCTGGGCCTCGCCCTGATTGGCGATCAGGATTCTGGAGCCCTCCTGCGAGGCCCGCGCGCGCGGGCACCCCAGGACGAGGTCGTGGTCTGGAGCTCCGGCGTTTCAGGCCGCCCCGGCGGCCCTGAGGACGGTCGGGCAGGCCCCGAAGCCGCTCAGCCGCGCTTGTCGGCGGGGAGCACGAAGATCTGGCCCGGATAGATCAGGTCCGGATCGCGGATCTGGTTCTGGTTGGCGTCGTAGATCACCGTGTAGCGCTCGCCCCGGCCATAGGTGCGCTGGCTGATGCGCCACAGATTGTCGCCGCGGGTGATCCGGGCCGTGCTGATCTCCGGCACGAACACCGTCCCGGCCCGGTTCGGCCCCGCCATGTCGGCCACCAGGGGGCTCGCTCCGGCGGCCGGGGGCGAGGCCGCGGCCGGCCGGTCCCGATCGGCCCCGTCGCGGGCGTCGCCGGCCCGCGCGTCCGGGGCCCGCGCCCCGTCCTGGGCGGCCGAGGGCGCGGGCTCGGCGGGTTCCCGGGCGGCGAGCTGCGCCGGCTCGGGCACCGACAGGGGCACCGCCGCGCGGCTGGCGACCTTGCCGGTGGCCGGGTCGACCTCATCGATCCGCACTTGGTACTGGCCGGACTTGAGACCGCGCCCGATGGTGAAGGTCGCCCGGCCGTCCGGCCCGATGCTGCCGGGGGCGATCAGCGTGTCGTTGAGGTAGAGCTGGATCCTGGCTCCCGGCGTACCGGTGGCCGTCACGAACAGGCGGCCGTTCCCCTGCACGTCCACGCTGACGATCCGGGTCGGCGCCGACCCGGGCGCCGCGGCCTCGCGGGTCTCGCCGCTCCCGGCCGGCCGCGCGGCCTGCGCAGGGTCGGCGGGCCTGGAGCCGGGCTCGGTGCTGGGCTGAGAGCTGGGCTTGGATCCGGCCCAGCCATCCGCCTTGCCTCCCGCTTTGGCGTCGGCCGTCGCGCCGGGGGCGCCGGGCTGCGACAGCACCACGGTCGCGGCGTCCGGGGCGGTCAGGGCCACCAGGGGCTGGCGATCCCGGCCGGGGGCGACATCCACCGCGACGCTCTGCTGCGACTCGGTCGCGCGCCCGTCCTTGCCGGTCATGCGCAGGCGGAGGGTGCTGGCCCCCGCCGGCAGGGCCGGCGGCACGATCGCGAACTGGCCGTTGGCGTCGGCCTTGGCCCGGGCCACCGGCCTGCCGTCGACCAGCATCTCGATCCCGGCATCCGGCGCACCGCGGCCGGCCACCACGGCGTCGCCGTTCGGCTCGACCCGGACGATGTCGAAGCGCGGCGCCTCGGCGGCGTCCGGCAGGCGCGCATCCGGGCTTGGGCCGGCCTGCGGCGCTCCGGGTGCGGCGGCGCGGGGATCCTGCGGGCGGGCGGCCATGTTGCCCGCCCCCGGCGCCGGGCTCGCCCGGCCCGGCTTGTCGTCGCGAAAGTCGATGGTCGGGTCGGGGCGACCGGCCACGGCGCCCGGATCGGTCAGGCCGCGCAGGCTGGCGCTCGGCGCGGGGGCGTCCGGAACGGGACGGCCGGTGAGCCGCCGCAGGGAATCGCCGCCGAACAGCGCCAGCACGAGTCCCAGTCCGCCGAGAAGGCCGGCGAGCGCCAGGGCGAGACTGCGCCGCACCTGTCTCGACATCGCCACGAAGGCCTCCCCTGATCCTGCCGCCGCCCGTCGGGCCGCCCCGCGCGAAAACCGTCGACGGCGCCGCCCATAATACCGTACATGGTCCTGACACCAAGCCGTCCCGCCGTCCAGGCGGGCGAATCCCCCGCGAATTCAGCAGTTTGGCGCGTGGAGTGCCGGGCGCGGGGCGTGTTCTGGACGGCTCGCAACGGACGCGCGAGGAGGGCGCCGGATGGCCCCGGTGAGGACAGTCTGTGTCTATTGCGGCTCCGGCTTCGGCCGCGACCCGGCCTTCCGCGAGGCCGCGGAGGTCCTCGGGACCGCGCTCGCGCAGGCGGGGATGCGCCTCGTCTACGGCGGCGGCGATGTCGGCCTGATGGGAACGGTCGCCCGGGCGGCGCTCGCCGCCGGCGGCCACGTCACCGGCATCATCCCGGATTTCCTCCAGGCGCGGGAGCACATGCTGGCGGACGTCCAGGAGACCGTGGTGGTGCCCGACATGCACACCCGCAAGCGCCTGATGTTCGAGCACTCGGATGCCTTCGTGACCCTGCCGGGCGGCATCGGCACCCTGGAAGAGCTGGTCGAGCAGCTGACCTGGGCGCAGCTCGGGCGGCACCGGAAGCCGGTGGTGCTGGTCTCGGTGGCGGAGTTCTGGGCGCCGCTGCTCGCCCTGTTCGAGCACATGCGCGGCCACGGCTTCATCCGCGAGGGCCTCGACCTGAGCTACCTCGTCGCCCGCGAGGCGGCCGAGGTGGTGCCGATGCTCCGCACGGCCGGCCACGAGCCGGATCCCCAGGCCGAGACCATCGTCCAGCAGCGGATGTGAGGCGGTCCGGGCGGGATCCGGTGCGCCGGCGACCGCGCGGCGGGAGGATTTTCAGGATGCGCGCTTCCCTCCTCGCGGCCCTGCCGCTCGCCGGCCTCGCCGGCGCGGCCTCGGCCGGACCCGCGCCGGTCCTCCAGACCCTGGACTACGCCAACACCCGCTATTCGGATCTCGCCCAGATCGACGCCGGCAATGTCGGGCGCCTGAAGGTCGCCTGGACCTTCTCCACCGGCGTCCTGCGCGGCCACGAGGGCGCGCCGATCGTGGTCGGGCACGTGATGATCGTGCACACGCCCTTCCCCAACGTGGTCTACGCCCTCGACCTCGACCATGACGGCCGAATCCTGTGGCGCTACGCCCCCCGGCAGGAGGCCGGCGTCATCGCCGTCATGTGCTGCGACACGGTCTCCCGCGGGCTGGCCTACGCGGACGGGCGGCTGTTCCTGCAGCTGGCCGACACCACCGTGGTCGCCCTCGACCCCGAGACCGGCCGGGTGCTGTGGTCGGTGAAGAACGGCGATCCGGGCCGGGGCGAGACCAACACCGCCACGGTCCTGCCGGTCCACGGCAAGCTCATCGTCGGGCTCGCGGGGGGCGAGTACGGGGCGCGCTGCCACGTCACCGCCTACGATCAGGCGACGGGCCGGCGCCTCTGGCGCGCCTACGCCACCGGGCCCGATGCCGACATGCTGGTCGATCCGGAGACGACGACCGAACTCGGGCGCCCGATCGGCAAGGATTCCTCGCTGACGAGCTGGGAGGGCGACCAATGGCGGACCGGCGGCGCCTGCAGCTGGGGCTGGTTCTCCTACGATCCCGACCTGAACCTCGTCTATTACGGCACCGGCAACCCCGCGACCTGGAACCCGTCCCAGCGCCCCGGCGACAACCGCTGGTCCATGGCGATCATCGCCCGCGACGCCGACACGGGCATGGCCCGCTGGGTCTACCAGATGACCCCCCACGACCAGTGGGACTATGACGGCGTCAACGAGATGATCCTCACCGAGCAGGTGATCGCCGGGCGGTCGCGCAAGGTGCTGACCCATTTCGACCGGAACGGCTTCGGCTACACGCTCGACCGCGCCACGGGCGAAGTGCTGGTGGCGGAGAAGTTCGATCCCACGGTCAACTGGGCCAGCCGGATCGTGATGGACCCCGCCGCCCCCGATTACGGCCGGCCGGTGGTCGACAAGCGCTATGCGCCCGGGGAGGCCGACGAGGAGGAGGTGACCAAGAACATCTGCCCCGGGGCGCTGGGCGCCAAGAACCAGCAGCCCGCGGCCTACTCGCCCCTGACCCGGCTGTTCTACGTGCCGACCAACCACATGTGCATGGATTACGAGGCGTTCCGGGTCACCTACACGCCCGGCCAGCCCTATGTCGGCGCGACGCTCACCCTGCACCCGCCGGAGGGCTCGGACCGGACCGGGGCGTTCATCGCCTGGGACGGCGCCAAGGGCCGGATCGCCTGGACGATCCCGGAAGCCTTCTCGGTCTGGTCGGGGGCGCTGGCCACCGCCGGCAACGTGGTCTTCTACGGCACGCTGGAGGGCTACCTGAAGGCGGTCGATGCCCGGGACGGGCACGAGCTCTACCGGTTCAAGACGCCGTCCGGCATCGTCGGCAACGTCACCACCTACCTGCACGACGGGAAGCAGTACGTGGCGGTGCTCTCCGGGGTCGGCGGCTGGGCCGGGATCGGTCTGGCGGCCGGGCTCACCGATCCCGCCGACGGTTCGGGGGCGGTCGGCGGCTACGCGGCCCTGTCGCAATACACGGCGCCGGGCGGGCAGCTCACGGTGTTCGAACTGCCGAAGTAGGCCCGGCCGCCGGTCCCGGCGGCATCCGCACGCGCCGCCGGGCGATTCGCACGGCATCCCGCCGGGTCGCTTCGGCGCCGGATCCGCCCGGGCGCAATCCGGGCCGCCTCCCCTGCCCCGCCTGGCCCCGACCCCTGCAACCGCTCCCGGCCTCGGGCGCGGCTATTCAGGTGCGGCCGCACGTACGCGGCAATCGAAGGCCGAAACCCAGTTCTTGACGGATATTGTGATAGAATAAATCCGGACATCTCGGTATATTTTTCGAAAATAAGCCGACTTACAGAGTGTTGCTCCGAAGATACGAATCAAGAAGACGTCAGATGTTGAACGAAATATGACGATTTTCCACCGATGATCTTGGATATGGGGCGCGCGACCGGCCGGACGGGGCGGTGTCGGGGAGCGCATCATGAAACGGGGATATGGGGTCTCAATCGCCGCTCTGGCGGTCGCGATGCTCGGTTCGGGCGCCCAGGCACAGACGCCCGGTACGGGCAACGGCGTCGACATCCTGTCGGGCTTCGGGCGGATCTGGATCCCCGGACGGACCTACGACACCGGATCGCCCACGGCCCTCGGGGCGCCCCTCCTGCTGCGCAACATCCAGATCGTCGCCGAGCGGGCGCGGGAGCGGACTCTCGCGCAGGAGATTGCCGCCTATTACGACGACCGCCGCAACCAGAGCTACAGCGTCATCCACGGCCTCGGCCCACTGACCCAGGCCTATCTGGCGGGGTCCGGGGCGACCACCACGATCCCGGCCTTCGACGCGACCACGTCCCGCGTCCAGTATGTCGACCAGGGCACCGGCGCCGGCGTGACGACGTCGCCCCTCGGGAAGGTCGTGCAGCTGGTCAACGTGTTCCGGACCAACGCCTCCACCAGCCCGGCCAAGGACGCCTACAGCTACCCGCGCCCGTGGCGGCAGAGCCTGAACGGCGGAAGCCTCGGCTTCGTCGTGCCGCCCTCCCTCGTGCCGGAGAAGAGCCCGACGCCCGCGACGGATGGCGGCTTCCCGAGCGGCCACACCAACGCCGCCTACCTCTCGGCCCTCGCCCTGGCCTACGCGGTCCCGCAGCGGTTCCAGGAACTGCTCACCCGCGCCAGCGAGCTCGGTGACAACCGCATCGAGGCGGGGATGCACTCGCCCACCGACGTGATCGGCGGCCGCGTGCTGGCGACCTACTTCGCCATCCGGGCGCTCAACGACCCGGCCAACGCGACCCTGCTGGCGGACGCCGTCGCGCAGGCCCAGAGCTACCTGAGCCAGGCCTGCGGCGGGCCGGTGGAACGGTGCGCCCACGCCGCGGTCGATCCCGCCACCGACCGCTTCTCCGATTCTGCGCGCAACAAGGCCGCCTACACGGCGCGCCTCACCTACGGTCTCCCCTCGGTCGGACCCACCAATCTGCCGTCGGTGGTCCCGACGGGCGCCGAGGCGCTGCTCGCGACGCGCTTCCCCTACCTCACGGCGGCGCAGCGCCGCGACGTGATCGCCACCACCGAGCTGCCCTCCGGCGGGTTCCTCGACAACGGCCTGGGCTACGACCGCATCAACCTGTTCGCCGCCGCCGACGGCTACGGGGCCTTCAACGGTCCCGTCAGCGTCACCCTGGATGCAGCCAAGGGCGGCTTCTCGGCCTACGATGTGTGGCGCAACGATATCGGCGGCGCGGGCAGCCTCGAGAAGCTCGGCAGCGGCACCCTGGTGCTGGCCGGCGCCAACACCTACGCGGGCGGCACAACGATCGGTGGCGGGACGCTGGTCGGCCATGCCGGCGCCTTCGGCACGGGCGCGATCGTCGACAACGCGGCCCTCGTGGTCGATCAATCCGTCGACGGGACGCTGCCCAACGCCATCACGGGCTCCGGGACCCTGACCAAGACCAATGCCGGCACCCTCACGCTCACCGGCCTCAGCACGCTGAGCGGCGCCACCACGGTTCAGGCCGGGCGGCTCGCGGTGAACGGCTCCCTCGCCAACTCGGTCGTGTCGGTGCTGCCGGGGGCGGAGCTCGGCGGCTCCGGCACGGTGGGCGGGATCGGCGCGCTCTCGGGGGGCACCGTGTCTCCCGGCAACTCCATCGGCACGCTCACCGTCGCCGGCAATGCCGCCTTCGCGGCCGGCTCGACCTACCGGGTCGAGGCCAACGCCGCCGGACAGGCCGACCGCATCGCCGCCACCGGCAGCGCCACCCTGTCGGGCGGCACCGTCCAGGTGCTGGCCGCCTCGGGCGCCTACAACCCGCGCACCACCTACACGATCCTCTCCGCCGCCGGCGGCGTCTCGGGCCAGTTCGCCGGCGTGACGGCGAACCTCGCCTTCCTCAGCCCGGGCCTGCGCTACCGGACCGACGCGGTCGACCTGACCCTCACCCGCAACGACGTGCCGTTCGCCGCGTCAGCCACCAGCCGCAACGGCGCGGCCGCAGCCACCGCCGTCCAGGCGGCCGGCGGCGGCCGGCTCTTCGACGCGGCGGTCGCCTTCACCACGGCCGAGGCCGGCAACGCCTTCCGGGCGCTGGCGGGCGACATCCACGCCGGCACCGTGTCCACCGCCTACGAGACCGCGTTCTTCGTGCGCGAGGCGGTGCTCGACCGCCTGCGCTGGGGCAGCCCCGGCACCGGGCTCGATTACGGCACCCTGCCGGCCGCCTACGCGGCCGACCTGCCGGGGCGCCAGCCGGTGGTGGCGGGCGTGCCGGTGCGGACGCTCGACCCGCAGGTGTTCGGGCTCTGGGGCCAGGGCTTCGGCGCCTTCGGCACGGCCGAGGGCGGCGGCAACGCGTTCAACCTCGACCGGCAGATCGCCGGCTTCGCGGCGGGCGCGGATGTCCGCGTGTCGAACGGGCTGCGCGTCGGCGTGGTCGGCGGCTACACGGAGGCGTATCTCGACAGCGCCGGCCGGTCCGGCGGCACGAGCCGGGCGGAGAGCGCCACGCTCAAGAGCGGCTTCGGCGGCCTGTATGGCGGCTATGAGGTCGGGCCGTTGTCGCTGCGGCTGGGGGCGCTCTACGCCGGGACCGACACGCGCACCCGGCGGGCGGTGCTGTACGGGCTGTCGGACACGCTGAGCGGCCATGGCGGCGGCTATACGGTGCAGGGTTTCGGCGAGATCGGCTGGAGGATCGCGCTCGGCCAGCCGGCTCCGGCGGCTCTGGTGTCGAGGGACGGCGTCGCGGTGCCGGTGCCGCCGGCGGCCTCCTACGTCGAGCCGTTCGTCGGCGGGGCGTATGTCGGCATCCGGCGGGACGCCTTCGCGGAGACCGGGGGCGCGGCGGCGTTGGCGAGCGTCGCGCGGGACTACGATCTGGGCGCGGCGACCGTGGGGGTGCGGGCGCAGACGGGCCTGGAGCTGGGGTTGGGTCTTCCGGTGACGCTGCGGGGTCTGGTCGGCTACCGGCGGGCGTTCGGCGACGTGGTGCCGACGGCCCTGCTGCGGTTCGGCACGGGCCCGGCCTTCCTGAGCGCGGGCGTGCCGATCGACCGGGACGCGCTGGTGGCGCAGGTCGGGCTCGATCTGGCGGTGGCGCCGAACGCGAGCCTGGGCGTGGCCTACACGGGCCAGACCGGCGCCCGCGCCCAGGATCAGGCCGTGAAGGGCACCTTCACCCTCCGGTTCTAGCGCGCGACGCCTGCGCGCCGACGAAATCCACGAAGGCGCGCAGGGGCGCCGGCAGGAGCCGCCGGCCCGGATAGTAGAGGAACGGGCCGGAGAAGACCTGCCACCAGGGTTCCAGCACCGGCTCCAGGGCGCCGCTCGCGAGCTGCGGGCGCAGCCAGTCCTCGAACAGGTGGACGATCCCGGTTCCCGCGACCGCGGCTTCCACCGCGAGGTCGCTGGCGGCGACCCGCACGATCAGCGGCCCGGACGGGTCCACCCGGACGATGTCGCCGTCGCGCTCGAACTCCCAGGGCGCCGTCAGGGCGCCGCTCGGGAACCGGCCGAGCAGGCAGGCATGGGCGAGGAGGTCGCGCGGATGCTCCGGCCGGCCGCGCCGGTCGAGATAGGCCGGGGACGCGGCGGTGGCGAAGCGCTGCCGCCGCGGGCCGATCGGCACGGCGATCATGTCCTGCTCCAGCCGCTCGTCGTAGCGGATCCCGGCGTCGCAGCCCGCCGCCAGCACGTCGACGAACCCGTCCTCGACGACCGCCTCCAGGCGGATCTCTGGATAGGCCGCCAGGAAGGGCGGCACGAGGGCCGGCAGGACGAGGCGCGCCGCGCTCAGCGGCACGTTGAGCCGCAGCGTCCCGGCCGGCCGGTCGCGGAACCCGTTCACCACGTCGAGGGCGGATTCCACCTCGGCCAAAGCCGGGCCGAGCCGCTCCAGCAGGCGCATGCCCGCCTCGGTGGGCGCGACGCTGCGGGTGGTGCGGTTCAGGAGGCGCACGCCGAGCCCCGTCTCCAGCCGGCGCACCGCCTCACTGAGGCGCGACGCGCTCCCGCCCCCGGCGCGGGCGGCCTCGCGGAAGCCGCCGGCCCGCGCCACGGTCACGAAGGCGGCGAGGTCCGTGAGATCCTGGGTCATTGTTCGAAGATCCGCACAGCCCGTGCCGATTGTCACCGCTTATCTGTCGAATCGCTGGCGTCTACATCCGGGACGCGAACAGGAGATCCGTCATGACCGACATCGCGCAGGCCGGCACGTTCCAACTCGGCGACCGCAGGGTGAAGCGGCTCGGCTACGGGGCCATGCAACTCGCCGGGCCGGGCGTGTTCGGGCCGCCCAGGGACCGCGCCGCCGCCATCGCGGTGCTGCGCGCGGCCGTCGCCGCGGGCGTCGACCACATCGACACCAGCGACTTCTACGGGCCGCACGTCACCAACCAGATCATCCGCGAGGCGCTGCACCCCTACCCGGACGACCTCGTGATCGTCACCAAGGTCGGCGCGAAGCGCGGGGCCGACGCCTCGTGGAACCCGGCCTTCTCGGCCGCGGAGCTGACGCAGGCGGTCCACGACAATCTGCGCAACCTCGGCGTCGAGGCCCTCGACGTGGTCAACCTGCGCCTGATGTTCGACGTCCACGGGCCGGCGGAGGGCCCGGTCGAGGCGCCGCTCACCGTGCTGGCCGATCTCCAGCGCCGGGGGCTGATCCGCCGGATCGGCCTGAGCAACGCCACGCCGCGTCAGGTGGCGGACGGGCGCCGGATCGCCGACATCGTCTGCGTGCAGAACCAGTACAATCTCGCCCACCGGGGCGACGACGCCTTCATCGACGCCCTCGCGGCTTCCGGCACCGCCTACGTGCCGTTCTTCCCGCTGGGCGGGTTCAGCCCGCTGCAATCGGGCACCCTGTCGGAGGTGGCCGCCGGGCTCGGCGCGACGCCGATGCAGGTGGCGCTCGCGTGGCTGCTCCGCCGGTCGCCCAACATCCTGCTGATCCCGGGGACGTCGTCCCTCGGCCACCTGCGCGAGAACCTCGCGGCGGCGGAACTCAGCCTGCCGGAGGAGGCCATGGCGGCGCTCGACCGGATCGGGGCGGCGTGAGAGGCGCTCATCCGACCCCCGCCCTCATCCTGAGGTGCTGGAGCGAAGCGGAAGCCTCGAAGGAGCCCTCCCGATACCGCCGCGATCCCTGGAGCCCTCCTTCGCGGCCGCTGCGCGGCACCTCAGGCTGAGGGGTTTGGTGGGATAGCTCGGGCCCCTACTTCGCGGTCATGCCGGCCACCATCGGGCAGCCGCCCTCGCTCATCGGGCGGAAGGCCTGCTCGGCGGGGATCGTCTCCAGCACCTTGTAGAGGTCCCACGCGCCCTTCGACTCGGAGGGCGCCTTGGCCTCGAACAGGTACATCGGGTGGATCTTGCGCCCGTCCGGCCGGATCGAGCCCTTGCCGAACAGCGGGTCGTCGGTGGGCATCTCCTTCATCTTGGCCACCACGGCGGCGCCGTCCTTGGCCGAATGCAGGGCCGCCACCGCCTTCAGGTAGTGCAGCGTGCTGGCGTAGACGCCCGCCTGGTACGAGGTCGGCTTCTTGCCGGGCATGCGCTTCTCGAACCGCTCCGCGAAGGCGCGGGTGCCGTCGTTGAGGTCCCAGTAGAACGAGGCCGTGAAGTCGAGCCCCTGCGCCACCTCCAGGCCCAGCGAGTGGATGTCGGTGATGGCGATCAGCAGGGCGGCGATCTTCTGGCCGCCCTGGCGGATGCCGAACTCGTGCGCCTGCTTGATGGCGTTGGCGGCGTCGAGGCCGGCATCGGCGAGCCCGATCACCTGCGCCCCCGAGGCCTGGGCCTGGAGAAGGAACGAGGAGAAGTCCGGGTTCGGGAAGGGCGTGCGCACGCCGCCGACGACCGTGCCGCCGTTCTTCTCCACCACGGCCTTGGTGTCGCGCTCCAGGGCGAGGCCGAAGGCGTAGTCGGCGGTGATGAAGTACCAGGTCTTGCCGCCGCGCTTGAGCATCGCCTTGCCGGTGCCGTTGGCGAGCGCCGCCGTGTCGTAGGTCCAGTGCACGGTGTTGGGCGTGCAGGCCGGCCCGGTGAGGTCGGCGGTGCCGCCGCCCGAGTTGATGAAGGCCTTGTTCTTCTCCTTGGTGATCTGCGCGATGGCGAGCGCCACCGAGGAGGTCGGCACGTCGAACACCGCGTCGACGCCGTCGCGGTCGTACCATTGCCGGGTGACGGAGGCGCCGACATCGGGCTTGTTCTGGTGGTCGGCGGAGACGACCTCGACCTTCAGCCCGTGCGCCTCCGGCTTGAAGTCCTCGACCGCCATGCGGGCGGCCACCACCGAGCCCTCGCCGGTGGAATCGAAGTAGACGCCCGAGCGGTCGTTCAGGACGCCGATCTTCACCGGGACGAGGTCGGCCGCGAAGGCGGCGCCGGCGCCGAGCGCGCACAAGCTCCCGAGCAGTCGCGCGACGTGGTGGCGGACCGTCATGTCTCTCTCCCTGTTTGTCCGAACGCGGCGGCGTTGATCGCCGCTCGGTTCTTCTCAGGGTGCAGACTATCCGGGGGGGATCGCGGTCGATACGGCAACGCGTGAGGATGCGGGCGTTCCGTCAGGGGCCGCCTTCCCCGCCCGCGACGACGCTTCGGTGATCGCGGACGGGCATTCGCTTCTCCGAGGCGCCACCCCGTCTTCGCTGCGCACGTGATGACGGGTGAGCGGCGGCGACCGGACTCTCAACCGCCCCGCGGCGCCAGCCCGAAGATCGCCCGCGCCTGATCGGGCGTGGCCGGCGCACGGTCGATATGGGCCAGCAGGTTCACGGCCTTCTCCACCAGCGCGGCGTTGCTCGGCGCGAGGGTGCCGCGGGACAGGTACAGGTTGTCCTCCAGCCCGACGCGGACGTTGCCGCCCATGCCGGCGGCGACCGCGAGGATCGGGAACTCCTCACGGCCGATGCCGAAGGCCGACCAGACCGCGTCCTCCGGCAGCCGGGCGCGCATCGCCACCAGGGCTTCCGGTGTCGCCGGCGCTCCCCAGGGAATGCCGAGGCAGATCTGGAACAGCGGCGGCCGCGCCAGATGCCCCTCGGCGATCAGGTGCCGGGCCAGCTCGATCTGGCCGAGATCGAACACTTCGATCTCGGGCTTCACGCCCGCGTCGCGGATGTGACCCGCCATCGCCCGCAGGTGGCCGGGGGTGTTGAGGAACAGGTGCTCGCCGAAATTCATCGTGGCGACGTCGAGGGTGCAGATCTCGGGTGTGAGTGCCGCCACGTGCCGGGTGCGGGCTTCCGGGCTCACGAAGGTGGTGCCCGGGCCGGCGACGGCCGGATCGGGATCGCCGGGCACGAACCGGCCCCCCGCCCCCGTGGTCAGGTTGAGGATCACGCTGTCGTTCTGGTCGCGGATCCGTTCCACCACCTCGCGGTAATGGGCCAACTCCATGCTGGGCGCGGCGGTCTCGGGATCGCGGACGTGGATGTGGACCACCGCGGCCCCGGCGGCGGCGGCCTCGAGGGCCGACTGGGCGATGGCCTTCGGGCTCACCGGCACGGCCGGATTCTTCTTCGGCGTGTCGAAGGAGCCCGTGAGGGCACAGGTGATGACGGTGGTGCTCGACATCGTATCCTCCCCGGGCTCAGATCGCCCCGCCGTCGACCGTGATCGTCTCGCCGGTGATGTAGGCCGCCCCCGCCGCGAGGAAGAAGATCGTCTCGGCGATGTCCTCCGGCCGGGCCATGCGGCCGAGCATCGTGCGCTCCACCGTCGAGGCCTTGCGCGCCTCCGACCAGGGCTCGGTCCAGGGCGTGGCCACGAGGCCCGGCGCCACCGCGTTGACCCGCACGTCGGGCGCCAGCGCCCGGGCGAGGCTGCGGGTCAGGTTGATCAGCCCGGCCTTGCTGGCCGCGTAGGCCACCGAGGAGCCCCGCCGCCCGAGCCCGGCCACCGAGGCGGTGTTGACGATGGCGCCCCGGCTCGCCTTGAGGGTCGCGGCCGCGGCCCGGGCGCAGCGGAACGGCCCGAGGAGGTTGGTCGCCAGGATCGTGGCCCAAAAATCCTCACTCATCGCGTCGAGATCCTCGAAGGCGATGGGCGTGGTCGTGCCCGACGTTCCGGCATTGTTGACGAGCACGTCGAGGCCGCCGAGCCGGTCGATCCCGGCCGCCACCATCGCCTCGGCCTCGCCCGCCCGCGACACGTCCCCGGGCAGCGCGAGCACCGAGAGCCCCGTCCCGGCAAGTCGCGCGACCTCGGCGGGACCGCGGGGATCGTCGGGCAGGTGATTCAGCGCCACCGCGGCGCCGTTGCGGGCGAAGATTTCCACCGTCGCGAGGCCGATGCCCGACGAGGCTCCGGTGACGAGGACGCGCCGTCCGGACAGGTCCGCTCCGATCATGATCCCTCCATCCGGCCGATCCCGGCCATCGCCGCCTTGAGCGCCAGGAGCTTGCGGTCGCGCTCGCGGAACAGCTCCGCGGGCGCCCGGCCGCCCCAGTCGAAATAGCCGCGCCCCGCCATCACCCCGGTCCGGCCCGCGGCGCAGAGGGCGTCGAGGGTCTCGGAGCGGGTGCGCGGCGGCGGCGGCGCGTAGCTGCCGTTGGCGAGCGCGCGCTGCGTCAGCTCCAGGCCGGTGAAGTCGGCCTTGGCGAGGTGGCCGAGGATCGGGATGCGCAAGGAGAGTCCGTGGATGATCGCATCGTCGATGTCCCGCGGCGCGGCGACGTCCTCGTCGAGGAGCCGGAACACCTCGGCGCTGATCGCCTGCTGGATGCGGTTGGCGATGTAGCCGGGGATGAAGCGCTTCAGCACGATCGGGACCTGCCCGAGGCCGCGCACGAGGTCGGCCATGGCGGCGACCACCGCCGGATCCGTGCCGGGCCCCGGGACCACGTCGACGAGGTCGACGATGTAGGGCGGCGTGTACCAGTGCAGGATCAGCGCCCGCGCCTGCCGGGCCTCCGGGATCAGCGGGAACACGTCGAGATAGCTGGTGTTGCTGGCGAGGATCGCGTCGGCCGGGCAGAGCCGGTCGAGCTCGGCGAACAGGGCGCGCTTCGCCTCCGGGTTCTCGGTGATCGCCTCGATGACGAGGCCGGCGCCCGCCACCGCCGCGTCCAGCGCCGCCTCGACCCGGACGGCCCGTGCCAGTCGCTCGGCATCCCAGCCCGCGGGCGCGGCCCCTGCCTCCTGCAGGGTGGCCAGCGCCGATTCCATCAGGCCGGGCACCCGCGCGCGGGTCTCCGGTGACGTGTCGGTGATCCGCACGCCGTGGCCGCCGAGCGCCAGCACCAGGGCGATGCCGTGCCCCATCACGCCGCCGCCGACGATCGCGATCTCGCCCATGCCGCACGCTCCGTCCCTGTCCCGGGCTCCTCTGGCGGGAGTCCTCGGGTCTTCACGCGAATTCAGCCGCCGCGCTGGTCCCGGCGCATCATGAAGGCCAGCTTCTCGAAGAGGCTGACATCCTGCTCGTTCTTCAGGAGCGCCCCGTGCAGGGGCGGGATCAGCTTGCGGCTGTCCTGCTCGCGCAGGGTCTCGGGGGCGATGTCCTCGGAGACGAGGAGCTTCAGCCAGTCGAGCAGTTCCGAGGTCGAAGGCTTCTTCTTCAGGCCCGGCACCTCGCGCAAGGCCAGGAAGGTCCGCAGGGCCTCCTCGACGAGGCGGTGCTTGATGCCCGGATAGTGGACGTCGACGATGCGCTGCAGCGTCTCGGCGTCGGGGAACTTGATGTAGTGGAAGAAGCAGCGGCGCAGGAAGGCGTCCGGCAGCTCCTTCTCGTTGTTCGACGTGATGATCACGATCGGCCGGCGCACGGCTTTGACGGTCTCGCCGGTCTCGTAGACGTGGAACTCCATCCGGTCGAGTTCGGTGAGGAGGTCGTTGGGGAACTCGATATCGGCCTTGTCGATCTCGTCGATCAGCAGGACCGGGCGCTCGGGCGCAGTGAACGCCTCCCAGAGCTTGCCGCGCCGGATGTAGTTCCCGATCTCCGAGACCCGGGGATCGCCGAGCTGGGAGTCGCGCAGGCGCGAGACCGCGTCGTACTCGTAGAGACCCTGCTGCGCCTTGGTGGTCGACTTGATGTTCCAGACGATCAGCGGCGCACCGAGCCCCCTGGCGATCTCCTCGGCCAGCACCGTCTTGCCGGTGCCGGGCTCGCCCTTCACCAGAAGCGGGCGTTCCAGCACCACCGCGGCGTTGACCGCCGCGGTGAGGTCGGGGGTCGCGACGTAGGTCTCGGTTCCGGAAAAGCGCATCGCGGTCTCGGAGAGAGGGGCTTGAGCCCAGGGGTAACGCGGCGCGCAGCCGGGCCGCAAGCGCGGCGCCGGATCCGACCCGCGTCCGCATCCTGAGACGCCCGCGTCAGCGAGCCCCGCAGGAAGGCTTTTGGGGAACGCGCGGCCGGATGGAGGCCTCTTCCGAGACCTCCGCTGCGCTCCGGCACCTCAGGATGAGGGTGGAGATCCGAGCTCAACCTCGGGACCTGGTCAGCCCTTCTCGTGCCAGACGCAGTTCCGGGCCAGGATCTCCAGGTTCACGTCCGACTTCTGCGGCTGCGGCAGGGTCTTGCCGTCCATGGCGAGGTCGATCTTGATCTCGACCTGCCCCTTCGCCTCGGCCGTGCGGCGGGAGAAGTAGCAATATTGCTGGTAGGGCTGGTCGGCGCTGTCCTTGAAGTTCCAGCCGGTCACGATCTGCCCGTCGAGATAGGGCACCTGCTTGAACACCGTGAAGGTGGTGTTCACCGTCGCCTTCGAGGCCGGGGCCGCGTCGCTGCCGAGCTGCGCCTTGGTGGGGGTCGGCGACGCGGATGCCTTGGGCAGGCCTTCGAGCTTCAAGACGTTGTCGGTCAGCGTGACCTCGCCCTTGGTCTTCAGGGTCACGTCCGAGAGGGCGGCCTGCATGGCGGCGGCGATCTTCTCCGCCGCGGTGTCGAACTGGTTGAGCGTCGCCCAGCCATAGGCCGCCGCCCCGATGCCGATCCCGGCGAGGCACGCGAAGGCGCCGAAACCCAGCGCCCGGAACAGGAAGGCCCGGGCGGCGACGTAGCTCGAATCCGCCCGCAGGCGGGAATTCACCTGCTGGGCGAGGGCGATATTCTCGGGGGTCCCGCTCGCGACGTAGTTCATGCGCCGGCTCCAGCGGCAGGGAGGGTCTGGCCCGGATGGGCCTGGTTGGGCAGCGCCTGCTGGCCTTGCGCCGGGCGGTTCATCGGGATCACCGCCCCCGAGGCGTTGGCGGCCCGCGGCAGGATCGGCTCAGGGTTCGAACGCAGGGCGTCGGCGATCGCGTCGAGCATGTACGGCGCCGCTTCCGGGTTCACGGCGGCGCCGAGGTCGTCCTCGTCCATGAAGGTCCGGCGGGTCGAGACCGCGCAGAGGGCCAGGATCGTCGACGCGAAGGCGGCGCAGACCGCGGGCAGGAACACGAAGATCCGCAGGAAGGCGTGGACCTGGCTCTCGGTCACGTCGATCGGGTCGACGCCGTAGACCATGGCGGTGAAGGAATGGAGCTGCGAGCGGTTGACCGCGTTGCGGTAACCCTGCTCGGCATCGGCCACGCGCCGGTCGGCGGCGCCGGGATCGAGGGCGGCGCGGGCCTTGCGGGCCTCCTCTAGGTCCTTGATCATCCCGGCGCGGTCGGCGGACGCCTTGGCGACACCCTGCGACAGGGCGGCGACCCGCGGATCGGCCACGCATTTCAGGTTCTGGTACTTCCGGCCCTTGCTGTTGGTGCCGAAGACCCGCTCGCAGCGCTGGGCCGGCAGGCCGGCGAGCTGCTGGGCGTTGTCGGCGGAGCGCTTCTCGATCTGGTCGAGCTCGGCCGTGTACTGGGCCACGCGTTCGTCCGCCGCCTTGATGCGGTCGCCGATCGTGGCACGGTCGGCCTGGGCGTCCTTCAGGGCCGTCTTGGTCCGGGCCGCCTCCATCAGGCGGGGATGGAACATCATCTCGCCGAGCTGCGACACCGACTTGGTGGTCACGCCCGCCGCGAAGATGATGCCCAGCACCGCCAGCCCGCGCACGAAATGCGAGCGCTGGGTGCGCGCCAGGATGCCCAGCGGCACCCGGCACAGCTCCACCGCGGCGTAGACCAGGGGCGCCAGCAGCATGAAGTAGAAGGCGTGCCAGTCGCCGTCGCTGTAGACGCCGGCGAACAGCCACGCGCCCCAGAGCGAGGCGCCGATCACCATGAACTCGACGAGGTACGCGATTGCCACGTAGCCCCACTTGATGCGGTAGCCCTTCTCGACGTGGCGCTGGTGGCGCCAGCGGTCCGACTCGAGCTTCCACTCGCGCTTCTCGCGCTCGCGATCGCGGCTGGGGGGCGCTGTCGGACCGGAGAATATCGATTTGATGGAGATCATCGGCCTCGTCGCATCCATCCGGTCCAGTTCCGGGCAGGGCCCGGCCGAGCTTAACCCCCGGTTAACTCAGGCGTGTATGCGCCCATTGTGCCGATTTTGAGCCGCGTTGCACACACCCGCCGTACACATCCAGCGGGTGATCGCCCGCAGCATCGCCCCGGTGGCGGAAATGTCTCACCCGATCGATGTATCCGGCTTGTGTCGGAGCGCACCTGCGCCGGCCCGTTCCCGGCCTGAAAGCGGTTGCCCGCAGCACGGCGACGACCCATGATCGCGAAGCCGTGATCGGCGTCCCCCCCGCAGCCCCGAGAGACGAGGTTCGATCCGCCGCCGATGCCAGAGGTCCATGCCGGCTCCTACAAGGAAGCGATCCTGTTCCTCGTCACAGCGGGCATCGTGGTGCCGCTGTTCCACCGCCTGCGGATCTCGCCGGTGCTCGGCTTCATCGGCGCCGGCGCCCTGCTCGGACCCTTCGGCCTCGGCCGGCTGGCCGACACCTATCCCTCCGTGCACCTCTTCACCATCGGCAACCGGGCCGAGATCGCGCACCTCGCCGAATTCGGCGTGATCTTCCTGATGTTCATGATCGGGATCGAGCTGTCCTGGGAGCGCCTGCGGGTGCTGCGCCGGCTGGTCTTCGGCCTCGGCTCCCTGCAGGTGGGCTGCTCCGCGCTGATCCTCGGGGCGATCCTGTACGGGCTCGGCGTGCCGCTCACCGGCGCGGCGATCGTCGGCATCGGCCTCGCCCTGTCCTCCACCGCCGTGGTGCTGCCGGTGCTGGCCGAGCAGAAGCGGCTGAACGCGCCCACCGGCCGCACCAGCTTCGCGGTCCTGCTGTTCCAGGATCTGGCGGTGGCGCCGGTCCTGTTCGCCATCGCGGTGCTCGGCCGCGACGACGGCGGCGACAAGGGCTGGGCGCTGGCCATGGCGCTCGGGCAGGCGGCGATCGCGCTGGTCCTGATCGTGGTCGCCGGCCGCCTCGCCCTGCGCCCGCTGTTCCAGCTGGTGGCGCGCACGCGCTCCACCGAGCTGTTCATGGCCGCCTGCCTGCTGGTCATCGTCGGCACGGCGCTGACCGCGGCGGCGAGCGGCCTGTCGATGACGCTCGGCGCCTTCGTGGCCGGCCTTCTGCTGGCCGAGACCGAGTACCGCCGGGCGATCGAGGCGACGATCGACCCGTTCAAGGGCCTCCTGCTCGGCGTGTTCTTCGTCTCGGTGGGCATGAACCTGGACCCGGCCCAGCTCATGGCGAGCCCCGGCGCGATCCTCGGATTGTCCCTGGCGCTGGTCCTGATCAAGGCCGCCGTGGTGATGATGGCGGCTCCGGTCCTGAAGATCCCCCGGCCCGTGGCGCTCGAGACGGCGCTGCTGCTCGGGCCGGGCGGCGAGTTCGCCTACGTGCTGATCGGCGGCGCCATGGCCACCGGGCTCGTGCCGGAGGAGGTCGGCGCGGCCGCCCTCGTGGTGACCACCGTCACCATGATCATGATCCCAGCGCTCGCCGCCGTCGGCCGCCGGCTCAAGATGCGGGCGACGGCCAGCGCCCAGGCCGCCGCCAAGGCCGAGCCGGTGCCGGAGCGGGTGGACAACCGGGTGATCGTCGCGGGCTTCGGCCGCGTCGGCCGGCAGGTCGGCGAGATGCTGGAGCGGCACCAGATCCCGTACCTCGCCCTCGATTCCGACGCCGCGCGGGTGGCCGAGCAGCGCCGCGCCGGGGCGCCGGTCTATTTCGGCGACAGCGGTAGCACCGAGATGCTGCGCCGCTGCGACATCGCCACGGCCCGGGCCCTGGTCGTCACCCTGGACAACCCGCGCGCCGTCGAGGCGGCGGTGGTGGCGGCCCGGGCCGAGCGGCCGGACCTGACCATCGTGGCCCGTGCCCGCGACGCCCGTCACGCGTCGTCTCTCTACGAACTCGGCGTCGACGACGCGGTGCCGGAGACGATCGAGGCCTCCCTGCAGCTCTCGGAGGCCGTGCTGGTCGATGTCGGCGTCCCGATGGGGCTCGTCATCGCGTCGATCCACGAGCGGCGCGACGAGTACCGGACCCTGCTGAAGAAGCGCGAGAACGAGGCGAAGCCGATCTTCCGTGCCCGCCGCACGGTGGGCAAGGCTCTGGGCAAGCCGCCGGCCAAGCGCGAGCCCGAGCGCCAGGAGGCGGCCGGCCAGGAGGCGTGACACGAGGCGTGAGCCGCAGCCCTGCCGAACCAGCGGGGCGCCGCCGCGGTAGCGCGTCCGCTGTCCGTCTGCGGAACCGGAGAGCGTGCCGATTCCGCCGCCCGACCAAGGTCAGGATCACGACTGCGTGGCTGTCCCAGGCCCGGTTGCGGGTCCTGCCACGTCCAACGCCGGCCGCTTCCCAGCTTCAGCCAAGTCGTGCTGCGGCGGCGGCCGGCAGGCGCAGGAGACGTCGAAATCTTTCGATGTGATTGATTCGAACAGAAAGCGGCGCCAAATTTTTTTCGCGTGAAGTCTGTAGTGCGTGCTGCTAGGGGTCGCGTGTTCAAATACGATATTACGGAATATTTGCCTAAGTAGTTCTTTGTTTGGCTGACATCGATTCGATCTCTGCGAATTTTGTCTTCGCCCGCAGGTGCCTCTGAGGGCGCGGTGCGATTGCAGGTGAGATTGGCTCAAGATTTCGCCCTGTAGGATTGCGGCATTCGACCGGTGCGCGTCTGATGCGAGGTGAAGCCCGTGATGGCTAAAAGCGGTCTCCTGATGTTCTGCGCGTCACGTAACGTTCAACCGGCGGCGCAAGACCGGCTCGCCATCCGGGTCTTCCCGCCGATCCGTGCGTGCGGCGTCGAGCGAGGTCGCGATGTATGAGGGGGACGGCCGATTTCCGCGGGTCGGCGGTGATCGGGACATATCAGAATACGCGACCGTGCGGATGAACACGGACGCGGTGCCGCTCCAGACACGTTTCGATTACTGGGTTGAGGCATGCCGAACCATGTTCGGCAGTTTCGAGTTCGTGGATCTGGAGCGAAAGAACTTTCGCGCCGCGTTGAACACTCTGACCGTCGACAACCTCACGATCGCGCACTACGTCGGATCGCCCCACGCCATGGTCCGGACGCGGTCTCACATCCGATCGTCCGATAACGATTTCTATCTCGTCATCCTGGCGTCGGAGCGGACCTTCAATCTGGATCACGGCCAATACCATCGATCCAGTGCCGGCGGGATCTCGCTCCTGGACAACACCCAGCCCTTCCTGGGTGCCCATCCTGAAGGCTTGGACATCATCAATGTCTTCATCCCGCGGGCGGTGCTGGAGCTGGCAATGGGGCCGGCCCGGTGCCTGACGGGATTGTCGATCGACGCGACGCAGACCAGCTTTCCTATCATCGTCTCGTACCTGTCCGCGCTGATCAAGCATGGCGCGACCCTCGATCCGGCCTGCCAGGCGCGCGTGGCTGCGATTGCCGTCCAACTCATCGCGGCCGGCTTTGCGGAGAAAGTGGAGTCCGACGCGCCCCGGTCCCTGGGCGGCGCCGCGATCCTGAGCCGGGCGCGGGCTTTCATCATCGACCATATCGGCGTCGAGGGCCTGTCGATCAACGATGTCGCGGCCGCGCTCAATATCTCGGTCCGCCGGCTTCAGGAGGTGGCCAGCGCGGAGAACATCGCACTGATGGATTGGATGTGGGAGCGCCGTCTGCAATTGGCGCACGCGAAGCTGGCCGATCCGGTCAACGGCGTCGTGCCGGTCGGCCTGATCGCGTATCAATGCGGGTTCGCCAGCCAGGCGCACTTCTCCCGCCGCTTCAAGGAGCGCTTCGGGCAGACGCCGACGGAGTACAAGGTCGCGTCCGGACTCACGCGGGCGGCACGCGCCGCCGCGGCGGCCGGCATGGCCTGAAGCAGGCCGGTGCGCGCAAGCCGCGGATGCCGTCAGATCAGGGCGGGCTGCGCGTCCTCGTGCTTGGGCCGCCGCGTCACGCGGCTGCGCGGCGCCGGCTCGAACCCGTCGGCGAAGCTGCACCGGTAGACCAGCTCGTCCGCCGGCCCGAGGCCGGTGACCAGGGGCACCGTCACGGTGTCGCCGGAGAAGCGCCAGCCGCGGGCGCCCTTGTCCCAGTAGAGCCAGACCGTGCCGGGATAGCCGCGCAGGGTGAAGACCGCCGCCTTGCGCGACAGGGCCTGCACCGCCCGAGGGGCATACATGCCCTTGTCGCGATACGCGTCCCGGGTCGCCTCCGGCTGGCGATCCATGAAGGTGTTGCGCACCAGCTGAATCGTCGCCCCCGGCTTCCCGAGAAACCGCTTGAATTCCGTCAGATTCCGCAGGATGACCGCCATCGCAGGTCTCCTCGCCAGTCCGGTCCGGACCGCGTCGCCGCGTCCGCACACACTCGATGCCCCGAGTTGAGCGATTCCCATGACCGATTGAGTGACCGGGCGAGGCTTGTCCGGGCACATATCAACAGATTCGACAACTTATGCCCAGGTTATGAGTCCCATCGGCCCGGAGAGACTCGCTTCGGCCCGAGATCCGGCCGCGTCGACGGCGATGAATCTTGTCGACCATCGCCGAAGACTCGAAATCCGGCCCAGAAAGTCCTGCGCCGCCCGGTGCGGCCTTGGCCGATTCGCGCGGGCTTGACCCGGGCGCCCGGCTGGCGCGTTCTCCCGGGATGCTGCTGCAGTTCTTCACGGCCCTCCGGGACGCCAAGGTCCCCGTCTCCCTGAAGGAGTACCTCATCCTGCTCGGCGCCCTGGACCGGGGCCTCGCCGGGCACGATGTCGAGGCGTTCTACTTCCTGTCGCGCACGGCGCTCGTGAAGGACGAGGCGCATCTCGACCGGTTCGACCGGGTGTTCGGCACGGTGTTCAAGGGGCTTCAGACCCTCGGCGAGGCGGTCGAGCCCGCGGCGATCCCCGAGGAGTGGCTGCGCAAGCTCACCGAGAAGTACCTGACCGAGGCCGAGAAGGCGGAGTTGAAGGCGCTCGGCTGGGACACGCTGTTCGAGACCCTGAAGCAGCGTCTCGCCGAGCAGAAGGGGCGCCACCAGGGCGGCTCGAAATGGATCGGCACCGGCGGGACCTCGCCCTTCGGCGCCTACGGCTACAACCCCGAGGGGATCCGGATCGGCCAGGACGGGAACCGCAACTTCCGGGCGGTGAAGGTCTGGGACAAGCGGGAATTCAAGGATCTCGACGACGACCGCGAGATCGGCGCGCGCAACCTACGCCTCGCCCTCCGGCGCCTGCGCCGCTTCGCCCGGACGGGGGCGGCCGAGGAACTCGACCTCGACGGCACGATCCGGGCGAGCGCCCGCCAGGGCTATATCGACGTGAAGCTGCGGCCGGAGCGGCGCAACGCCGTGAAGGTGCTGCTGTTCCTCGATGTCGGCGGCTCGATGGACTGGCACATCGCGCAGGCGGAGGCGCTGTTCTCGGCGGCGCGCTCGGAGTTCAAGCACCTCGCGCATTACTACTTCCACAACTGCCCCTACGAGGCGGTCTGGACCGAGAACCGGCGGCGGCACGAGGCGCAGACGCCGCTGCTCGACGTGATCCGCACCTATGGCAGCGACTACCGGCTCGTCTTCGTGGGCGACGCCTCGATGAGCCCCTACGAGATCGCGACGCCGGGCGGCTCGGTGGAGCACTGGAACGCGGAGGCCGGCGCCGTCTGGATGCAGCGGCTCCTCGACCATTTCCCGAAGGCGGCGTGGCTGAACCCGGTGCCCGAGACGCACTGGGGCTACACCCAGTCGATCGGCATGATGCAGCGGCTGATCGCCGGCCGGATGTTCCCCCTCACCCTGGACGGGCTCGACGCGGCGGCCCGGGCGCTGGTGCGGTGAGGCTCGGTATGCCCCGGCTTCGTCGCGCCGATCCGCGGCCTCATCCTGAGGTGCCCGCGTCTGCGGGCCTCGAAGGCGGGCGCGAGGGACCGCGGCGCTGACTGGAGGGCTCCTGCGAGGCCTCCGCTGCGCTCCGGCGCCTCAGGATGAGGGTGCGGCTGGGAGGATCGGGACGCTCCGCGACATCGTGGCCCGGCCGCTCCGCGATCGGAGGGCCTGTCAGCCCTGCTGGGACGGCGTCGTCACCACGAGTCCGTCGAGCGCCGGGGTGATCTTGATCTGGCAGGACAGGCGGGAATTCTCGCGGACGTCGCTGGCGAAGTCGAGCATGTCCTGCTCCATGTCCTGGGCCTTGCCGACCACCTCGATCCACGCGTCGGCGACGTAGACGTGGCAGGTGGCGCAGGCGCAGGCGCCGCCGCACTCCGCGTCGATGCCCGGCACGTTGTTGCGCAGAGCCGTCTCCATCACGGTCGCGCCGACGCTGCCTTCGACGGTCCGCTCCGTCCCGGCGTGGTCGACGTAGGTGATCTTGGGCATGCTGGGGGCTCCGGGCTCGCGTCGAGCGCACTCTGTCCGACGGGCGGCGTGCCTGCTTGGCGGCTGGAAACGCGGAATGCAAGCGCGGCATTAGACACCGGTCCCGGATCGATCGCCGCATTGCGGCGACCCCGTCAGGCCCGGGCCTCCGCGATCTCCGCCAGCGCCTGCGCGACCGCGTCCGCGAGGTCGTCGACCGGCACGGGCCCGGTGCCGTCCCGTAGGCGCGCCTCCGCGGCATCCGCCAGGGCCCGCACGCGCACGGCCCCGACGCCGGCGGCCGAGCCCTTCAGGGTATGGGCGAGGTCGGCGCGCGCGTCCCGCGGGACGGCCGGGTCGGCGAGGCGCGGCAGGATCGACCGGCACTGGCCGGCGAACAGATCCAGGACCTCATGGGCCAGATCGGCGTCGCCACCGGTCTGGGCGTCCAGTTCCGCGGGGTCGATGGCCTGCATGCTCGGGCTCCCGGCATCCGGATTCGTCGGGGATTGCGGATCTGATCCACACAATTCACCCCCTGATTCGCCGGGTGGGGATCGCGCCGGACCCCTCCCCTGCGGCAGGATGGTGGACGCGGTGAGCGACGGGCGCGGTAACCATTCGGTTAACGTTTTCTGGGGCCAGTCGAGGGCTCGGGTATCGACAGTCGCTGCCTGAGTTTAGTCTTGTAATGGTAAACGGGGCGTTGCGTCTCCGGCATCAGCCTTCCCCAAGGCGTCGGTGAACCCGTGTAACGAGGCGTTGAATGGCGACCGAGAAGAAGCTGAAGGACCCGGCCGAGGCCGCGCTCTCTGCGATCGAGCAGGCGCTGAACCTCGACGCCCTGACGCCGAACGGCACCGATGGCCGCGCCGAGCCACGCCTGCCCGATGTAGGTGACGCCGAGCCGCTCCTCGACGGCGGCCTCGATGCCGCCGGGCGGACCATGCCGCCGCGCCTCGATCTCGACCCGCCGCTCGCCTCCGACCTGCCGCCGCCGGGCCTGGACCGCCCGCGCCGCGAGGGCGGGCTCCTGCCCCCCGACCGCTCGCTGGTGGCCAACGACGACCGGCGCAACATCGGCATCCTGCAGCAGACCCTGCGGGTGCGCTCCTCGCCCAAGCCCTACCTGCTCGCGCTCGCCGCCGGCGCCGTCTGGATCGGCGCCCTGGTGCTGATCGCATGGTCGAAGTCCGAGGGCGACCTGCGCGCCGTCGTGTCGGGGCTCTCTGCCCTGCAGGCGAGCGTCGGCGCCGCGGCGCTGTTCGGCCCGGTGGTGCTGTTCGTGATCGCCGCCATGCTGGCGGTGCGCGCCCAGGAGATGCGCCTCGTCGCCCGTGCGGTGGGCGAGGTCGCGGTGCGTCTGGCCGAGCCCGAGAGCTTCTCCACCGACGCGGTCCTGACCATGTCGCAGACCGTGCGCCGCGAGGTGGCGGCGGTGGGCGACGGCGTCGAGCGGGCGCTCGCCCGGGCCGGCGAGCTGGAGACCCTGGTCCGGGGCGAGATCGCCACCCTGGAGCGGGCCTATTCCGACAACGAGATCCGCATCCGCTCCCTCGTGGACGAGCTCGTGGCCCAGCGCGAGGCGATCGTCACCAACGCCGACCGGGTGCGCAGCGCCATTGCCGGCTCCCACCAGAGCCTGAGCCAGGACCTGGAAGGCGCCTCGGACCGGATCGTCTCGGCCGTGACCGGCGCGGGTGAGCGGGTGACCGGCGCCCTGGAGACCCGCGGCGCCGCGATCACCGCCTCCCTGGGCGAGGCCGGCGACCGGGTGGTCAACCTCATGACCGCCCGCGGCAGCGACCTCGTCGACACCCTCGCGGCCACCAGCCAGGAGGTGCGCGGCGCCATCCAGGAGGTCGGCGAGACCCTGACCCGCAGCTTCGAGGATCGCGCCGGCGCGGCGACCGGCGCCTTCCAGGCCGCCGGCACCACCCTGGCCGATCGCCTGTCCGAGAATGCCGGCGCCCTCACCCGGACCCTGGAAGAGACCGGCAGCCGCGTCAGCGACGCGCTGGAGCGCCAGGCCGGCACCGTGCGCGAGAGCTTCGAGCGATCCGTGACGGGGCTGGAATCCGTCTTCCTGTCCCGGGGCTCGGAGCTGACCGAGCGCTTCGGCGCGATGGGCGCCGACATCACCGCCCGCTTCGCCGAGACCGGCTCGGCCCTCACCCAGGACATCGCCGGCCGCGGCCTCGCGCTGCGCGCCGAGATCGAGAGCGCCGGCCTGTCGGTCGCCGAGACGATCGAGGGCCGCGGGCGCGATGCCCAGGCTGCCCTGGCGCTGGCGGCCAGCGGCGCCGGCGAGACCCTGACGGCCCGTGCCGGCGCCGTGCGCGACGACCTCGTCGGCACCGCCGAGCGGATCGCCGAAGGGCTGGCGGAGCGCGGAAGCGCCCTCGCCGAGCGGATGGACGGCATCGCGGCGCGCCTCGACGAGACCGTGACGGTCCGGGCCGCGGACCTGGAGCACCGGGTCGCCGCCGCGGCCGAGCAGGCCGGCGGCAGCATCGCGCACCGGACCGAGACGGTGGCGGCGCGCCTGGAGGCCGCCTTCGCGGCCCTGGGCCAGGGCTTCGAGGCGGGGGCCTCCTCGGCGGTCCAATCCCTGCGGGGCACCGTCGAAAGCCTGTCGGGCGAGATCGACGACCGCACCGCCGAGGCGGTCGCGGCGCTCCAGCGCGGGGCCGAGGCGGCCACCAGCGCCCTGCGCGGCACGACCGACGAGGCCACCGGCGCGGTCGAGGCCCGGACCCTTGAGGCCGTGCGGGTGTTCGAGCGCCGGGTCGCGGATTCCGCCACCACCCTGTCGGCGCGCACCGAGGAGGCCGCCGCGGCGCTGCGCGCCGCCGCCGATCAGGCCGGCCAGGCCGCCGAGACGCAGACGCGGGATGCCGCCGCCCGGCTCACCGCGGCCCTGGAGACCCTGCGCACCGCCTCCGGCGAGGTCTCCGGCGCCGTGGAGGCCGAGACCGCGATCCTCACCGCCCGGTTCCGCGACGCCGCCGACCGCGCCGGCACGGAACTCGGCGAGCGCGGCACGGCCGCCGTCTCGGCCGTCCGCGCCGCCCTCGACGACCTCAACCGCGAACTCGCCGCCCGGACCGGCGACGCCACCGGCAGCCTCGCCGAGGCCGCCCGCGCCATCTCGGCCGACCTCGCCGCCCGGATCGGCGAGATGGAAGCGGCCTTCGGCGCGCATGGCCGCGGCGTCGCCGAGCTGCTCGCCAGCCATGCCGACGAGACCCAGGCCCGGATCAGCGGCACCGGCCGCGACATCGTGCTCGCCGTGGCGAGCCAGGGCGCCCGCATCGCCGACACCCTCAGCCAGACCGGTGCGAGCTTCGCCGAGACCGCCGACGGCCGGGTCCGGGCGATCGACGAGACGCTGGGCAGCCGCCTCGCCGCCCTGCAGGAGACCATCGCCCGCGGCGACATCCTGGCCGACCGGATCGGCCGCGACACCGCCGCCCTCGGCGAGACCGTCGGCGCCCGTCTGGAGGAGATGGACCGGCTCCTCACCGGCAAGGGCGAGGCCGTGGCCGAGACGATAACGGCCCGGGCCCGCGAGGCCGGCAGCCTGATCGAGACCCATCTCGGGGGCCTGGAGACGCGCTCCGCGGAGCGGGCCGCCGCGATCGCCGCCACCGTGGCCGACCTCGTCGGCCAGATCGACGGTCATCTCGGCAGCCGCACCAGCGCGGCGGACGAGGCGCTGCGCGCCCGGACCGACGAGATGGCGCGGGTCATGGCCGAGGGCCATCGCGGCCTGATGGAGATGTTGGAGGGCCGCACCAACGGCCTCGGCCAGGACATCGCCCGGCACACGGGTGAGATCGCCCGCCGGATCGAGGAGAGCGCCGGCCATTTCGACACCGGCGTCATCGGCCGCCTGCAGGCGATCGCCGAGACCCTGGACGAGCGTGCCCGCCTCGTGGACGAGAGCTTCGGCGTGCAGGCCTTCGAGGCGATCCGCCTCATCGAGGCGCGCACCCGCGCGGTGGACGAGGAGCTGGCCGGCCGGACCCGCGACCTCGTGGCGATGATCGCCGATCGGACCGGCGGCCTCGATGGCGCCATGGCCGAGCGCGTCCGCGCCCTCACCGGCACCATCGAGGAGGCCACCCGCGGCCTCGAGACCGCGCTGGCGAACCGAGCCGAGTCGATGGTCCGGCTGGTGGACGAGCGCACCGAGAGCGCCGACGCGGCTTTGACCGCCCGCACCGAGGCCGTGCACGCCGCCTTCGCCGAGCGCGCCGACCTCCTCGGCCGTCTCATCGACGAGCGCATCGCCGCCATGTCGGGCGAGCTCGACGAGAAGGGCCGCGCCGTGTTCGGGGCGATCGGCGGCCGGATCACCGAGCTGGCCCGCCTGCTCGACCGCGGCGGCACCTCCCTCGCCGAGCTGATCGACCAGCGCGGCGACAGCGTGCTCGCCAAGCTCCAGCAGACCATCGCGGATGCCGAGCGGATGCTCGATGCCGGCGAGGGCCGCCTGGGCCACACCCTGTCGAGCCGCACCGCCGACATCAGCGGCCTGCTCGACGAGGGCGTGCGCTCGGTCCACACCCTGCTGGACGACCGGACCAACCAGATCCGCGTCATGCTGGACGACCACGCCGGCACCCTGGCCGCCACCCTCGACGGCCGCATGGGCCCGATCCACGCCGCGCTGGACGGCCGCGGGCAGGCGCTGGTCACCGCCCTGGAGGGCGCGTTCGGCTCCGCCAGCGGCGCCCTGGACGAACGGACCCGCCAGCTCGGCAGCCTGTTCGACGAGCGGCTCGGCCATCTCGAGAGCCTGGTCGACGGCCGCGGCAACCGCCTCGCCGACACCCTCACCGCCCGGGCCCAGGCCCTGCGCACCCTGTTCGAGGAGGCCCAGGCGGCCCTCGACGGCGTGGTCGAGGGCGGCGGCGGCCGCTTCGCCGCCACGGTCGATGCCCGCATCCAATCCCTGCGCGCGGTGCTGGAGGAGGCGCCCGCCGCCGTCTCGGCGCTGGTCGAGACCCGCGAGCGCCAGCTCGCCGCCACCCTCGACGCGCGCACGCAGCGCCTGCAGACCCTCTTCGAGGAGGCTCAGGCCGGCCTGCGCGACCTCGTGGACGGACGCGGCCAGGACGTCGCCGACGCCATCGCGGCCCGGACCGAGGGCCTGCGCGCGACCCTCGACGCGGCACCCGCCCAGATGGCGGACCTGCTGGATTCCCGCCTCTCGGACCTTCAGGGCCTGTTCGAGCGGGCGCAGGGCGAGATCGACCGCCTCGTGGACAACCGCGGCCGCCAGATCGCCGGGACCATCGAGCACCGCACCCAGGCGCTCCAGGCGACCATCGAGGGGGTGAACCCGGCCATCGCCGGCCTGCTCGAGGAGCGCGAGAACCGGCTCGCCGAGACTCTCAAGGAGCGGACGGGCGAGCTGCAGACCCTGTTCGATCGGGTGCAGAACCGCCTCGGCGCGCTGGTCGAAGGTACCGGCCGCGACGTGTCCGAGCGGGTCGACGCGCGCATCGAGACCCTGCGGTCGACCTTCGAGCAGGCGCGCGCGTCCATCGAGGGGCTTCTGGAGGACCGCAGCCAGGCCCTGGTGGCGGCGGCCGAGGGCCGTACCGGCGCCCTCGTGGAGGTCTTCGACACCCGGCTGCGGGATCTCGACGGCGTCGTCGAAGGTCGCACCGGCGCCCTGGTTCAGACCTTCGACGCCCGGCTGCGCGACCTCGACGGCGTCGTCCGAGGCCGTACCGGCGCTCTGGTCGAGACCTTCGACACCCGGCTGCGCGATTTCGACGGCGTCGTCGAGGGTCGTACCGGCGCCCTGGTCGAGGCCTTCGACACCCGGCTGCGGGATCTCGACGGCATCGTCGAGGGCCGCACCGCGGCCCTGGCGCAGGCCGTGGAGGCGCAGAGCGAGGCCCTGGCCCGTGGCGTCGACGCCCGCGCCGATGCCTTCACCCAGCGCATCGACAGCCGCATGCGGCTGTTCGCGACCCTGGTGGCGCAGCGCGCCGACACCCTGGCCACCGCCTTCGACGACCGCCACGAGGCCTTCGCGGGCCTGATGGACGAGCGCACGGCGTCCCTGGTCGCCGCCCTCGACGAGCGGGCGCGGGCCCATGCCGAGCAGGTCGACGCCCACAACGCGGCGCTGGCCGAGACCCTCAGCCGCCGCGAGGCCGCGCTCGCCGGCCTGATCGACGCCCGCACCGAGGCCCTCGGGGCCGGGTTCGAGCGCCGTGCCACGGCGCTCGGCGCCCTGGTGGATGCCCGCGGCGAGGCCCTGTCCCGCCGCCTCGCCGAGAGCGCCGAGACCCTGGTGCGCGCCATCGAGGAGCGCGGCGGCGCGCTCGTCGCCAGCGTCGAGGGCAGCGGCCGCGCGGTCGGCGACAGCCTGGAGGGCCATGTCGAGCGCCTGCGCGGCGCCATCGACGGGCCGATGATGGACCTGTCCCGGGCCCTGGCGGACCGGGCCGAGGCGATCGAGCGGGCGCTCGCCGAGACCGGCGTCCCCCTGGCCGAGAGCCTGCGGGCGCGGACAGAGGAACTGGCCGTGCAGTCGCGGGCCTCGGCCGAGCTGCTGCGCGCCGCCGTCGAGGACGGCGCGGGCCGCACCCTCTCGGAGCTGTTCGAGACCAACGACCGGATGGGTCGCGAACTCGGCAGCCTGCTGCAGCGGATCGAGGCCGCCAACACCGCACTCACCGACCTCGTGGCCGGGGCCGACACCAACCTCGGCGCGATCGAGCGGGGTCTCGCCGGCCGGATCGAGCAGGTCCAGGGGGCCCTGGAGCGCATCGCCGCCGAGACCGGTCGCGCCAGCGCCGGCGTCTCGGCCCAGGTCGAGGCCCTGCGCGGCGCCGCCGACGGGGCGCTCAGCGAGGCCTCGCGCCTCGCCGAGACCCTCGACGGCCGCGGCCGCTCCCTCGGCGAGCAGACCGCCGCGCACGTGGCGGCCCTCGACCGGGCCGCGGCCTCCCTGGCGGCCATCGAGGAACGCCTGGACTCGGCCCTGTCGGGCCGCGAGACCAAGCTCACCGAGGCGCTGGCCACCTTCGAGGCCCGGGCCGCCGCCCTGGAGCAGAACGGCAACGCCCTGGCGCAGACCATCGAGCAGACCCTGCGCGCCGCCGAGGAGCGGGCCCGCAGCGTCGGCGAGTCCCTGGCCCAGTCGGCCCAGGGCGCCGGGGCCTCGGTGACGAGCGCCTTCGCCGACCTGAAGGACAGCGCCAGCGCCGAGGGCGAGAAGGCCGCCCAGGGCGTCCGGCAGGTCATCGAGGAGGCGGCCCGCGAGATGCGCAGCGGCTTCCAGGAGGCCCAGGCCAGCTTCGGCGATTCCTTCTCGGCTCTGCGCGAGATGGCGGGCTCGATCCGCGGCGAACTCGACGCGACCCGCGCCGAACTCGCCAAGGGCGTCCTCGAGCTGCCGCGCGAGACGCAGGATGCCACCGGCGAGATGCGCCGGGTGGTGGCGGACCAGATCAAGGCGCTCAACGAGCTGTCGTCCCTGGTCTCCCGCTCCGGTCGCTCGGTCGACGTCGCCCAGCCGCAGGCCCAGCCCCAGCGCCGGGTCGCGGAAGGCGGGGGCCGCGCCGTCGCGGCCGCGTCCGCCGCGGCCCCCGCGGCCGCGCCTTCGGTCGCGCCTTCGGCCGCACCGGCGGCCTCCGCCGCCCCGGCGCTCCCGGCCCCCGCGGCGGCGCCGCGCGCCGCCCCGGCCCGGATCGAGGCGCCCCGCCCCTCCGCGACCGCCCGCCCGGCACAGGCCGGCGACAAGCGCGGCTGGCTGTCCGACCTGCTGACCCGCGCCTCGCTGGACGACGACGAGGAGGAGGTTCCCGCTGCCGACGCGCCGGCCCCCGCACAGCCGGCCCGCCGGCCCGCGGTGGCGGCCGCCGAGACCGGGCGGATCGCCCTCGACACGATCTCGACCGACATCGCCAAGATGATCGAGCATCGGACCGCGGTCGACCTGTGGGAGCGGTACCGCCGGGGCGAGCCGAACCTGTTCGACCCGCGGATCTACACGCCGCAGGGCCGGGCGACCTTCGCGGAGATCCAGCGCCGGTACCGGTCGGATGCGGAGTTCCGCCGCAGCGTCGACCGCTACGTCAGCGAGTTCGAGCGCCTGCTCGGCGACGTGGTCAAGAACGACAGCGACGCCAAGCGCACCGATGCCTACCTGACCTCCGAGACCGGCAAGGTCTACACGATGCTGGCCCATGCCAGCGGGCGCTTCGACGGGGCGTAGGACGGATCCCGCCGGGGCCGAGATGGCTCCGGCGGGTTCGCAGGCCGGCGTGAGAGCTGTCCCACCCTTCCCCTCACCTGAGGGGCCCGCGGCAGCAGGGATGCAGGGATCGCAGCGCCGTCTGGAGGGCTTCCTTCGCGGCCACCGCCGTGCGCCGGGGCCTCAGGAGGGCGTGCGGGGGACTGAGCGGTGGGGGGCGCTACATCCTCACAGCAGGCCGAGGCCGACCAGCTCGCGCCGCAGGGCCTCGGGCATCTCGGCGAGGTCCCCCGACGCCTCGGCGCCGAGGTCGGCCGGCGCGTCGCGCGCCGTGAGGTAGCGCCAGCCCTGGAAGGGCCGGCAGGGCCGGGGCGCCACCGGGACGAGGCGCGGATCGAAGACCAACCGGCAGCGCGGGATGCCGTCCTCGCCGGTCAGCGGTTCGATCGCGGTGATCGCCTGCCGGCAGGACAGAGTCCCCCGGATCACCCAGTAGATCGAGCCGCGCCCGGTGATCTCCCGGTGACGCTTGGGCAGGGTGCGGGTGACGTGGAACGGGGCCGCGGGCCGGCCGTCCCGGAGCGCCTCCTCCCGGAACCGGGCCTGCCGGGCCTCGAGGTCGGCGATGGTGGCGGGGCCGACACAGAGCTTGATCAGGTGCAGGGCCACGGACGTGCTTGCTCGGGATTGCCGGGGGCGGCCCTGATAGCAGGGTCCGCGTCGGGACGCGCCTGCCGAACCGCCTCAGGCGGATGCGGCGGCGCGGTCTTCCGTGCGCGCGGATGGCCGGGGCCGCGTCGGCCTCGCTCGGAAGCCGTCAGGCGAACAGGGCGAGCCGCTGCTCCGGCGTCAGCGCCGCGATCTCGGCGAAGCTCAGGGCCGGATCCTCCGGCGGCATGGCCGGCTCGGGGGCCGCCGCGACGGCCTCGCCCCAGGCCAGATCGGCCATATCCGCTCCGAGCCAGTCGTGGGGCTCCGGCGCGGCGTCGGGCTCCGGCGCGGCCTCGGCGAAGGTGCCGGTGTCAGGGGGCGAGACAGTCTCGGGCTCGTCGGCAAACCCGGGAACGGTGTCCAGGTCGGCCACCCTGTCGATCTCTTCGACCGGCGCCGCGACAGCCTCCGGCTCGGAATCCGCGACCCGCTCCGGTGCTTGCGCATCCGGCTCGGCCTCCGCCGAGACCGGGAGGAACACCAGATCCTCGTGGAGCGCCGGGCTGCCGGGGCGCGCCACGAGGGCGGCCACCGTGATGGCCGGTACGTCCATGGCGATGTAGCGGTCGACGTCGCTCTGGTTCAGATCGGCCGGCTCGCCGGCCGGCCGCGCGCTCCGGTGGGGCGGAACCCGCACCGCGTCCTCGCCCCAGATGGCGATCATCGCGGAGACCCGGTCCTCCAGGTAGCGCAGGGTGTAGACGATCCGGGCAGTGCGCTGCGCGGTCAGGTCCTGGAAGGAGCAGGCGGTGTAGATCGCGGTGGCGTGGCGGTCGAGGGCGTCGCAGGCCTGCGCGTCGGCCCCATGCTCGCGGAGGGTCCAGGCCGCCTCCTGGATCGACTCGGCGGCGCTGAGGATGTCGGAGGTGGCCTGCTCGGTCTCGCGCACGATGGCGTCGAGGGCGAGCGACGCCTGCGTCAGCCGGGTCTCGTCGCTGTTCGGGGCGTTGAGCGCCGCGATCTCGCCCTTGGTCCGGCTGATCGCGTCGGCCATGTCGAGAAGGTTGCCGCGCAGGTGGCCGAAAGCCTCCTGCCCGCGGTCGGCGGTGACGCTCCGCTCCAGCCGTGCGATCGCTCCGAGCAGCACCTCGGTTTCGGGGCCCCGGTTGCGCCGGGCGTATTCGGCGAGGAACCAGCGGCCGCGCTCGCTGGCGCTGATCGTCGCCTCAATCGCCTCGTACTCGGCCGACGCATGCGCGCTCGGAGTCACGGAACCGAACATGGGCCTCTCTGGACGCTGGCGGCGGGCGCGGTAGCGGCCCGCCCAGGTGCGCGCCAATCCCCGGGAATTTGACAGACTCCCTTTAACGGGCGCTTACGGACGGCCTACGGCCCCCGCCCCTCCCGTCGAGACCCGCCTTGCCCCGCCCGTCCGGCCCGGCGCGCCTGTCGCTGCTCTACGCCGTGGTGTTCACCGAGATCGGCATCGCGATGCCGTTCATGCCCCTGTGGCTCGACGCCCTGGGCCTCGATGCAAGGGTGATCGGCCTCCTGCTCGCGCTGCCGATCGCCACGCGAATCGCCGCCACGGCCCCGCTCATGAGCCTGCTCGACCGGGGCCTGGGCCCGCGCCGGCTGATCCTGCTCGGCAGCCTCGCGCTCAGCCTGACCTACGCGTTGATGCCCGCCGCAGCCGGGATCGCCTGGCCGTGGCTCGCCGCGCTCATCGTGCTCAACGCGGTCGCCGGCGCGCCCCTCGTGCCCTGCATCGACTACCTGACGCTCGCGGCCGTGCGCGGGGATTCCCGCCTCGCCTATTCGCGGATCCGGATGGCGGGCTCCGTCGCGTTCCTGCTGGCGAACCTCGCGGGCGGAGTGCTTCTGACGGCGCTGGGCGGGCGGCTCGCCGTGCCGCTTCTGCTGACCGGCCTCGCCCTCGGCGCGGCGCTGGTGGCGTGGCGCAGCCGCGCGGTGGCGGCCCTGCCGCCGTCCGCGGCGGGAACCGGCCGGCCGCGGCTGCCTCTGAAGCTGTGGCTGTGCATCGGCGCGGCGGCCGCGATCCAGGCGAGCCACGGGGCGATCTACGGGTTCGGCAGCATCTACTGGACCAGCCAGGGGATCCCGGCGGCCTGGGTCGGCTCGCTCTGGGCGACCGGGGTGCTCGCCGAGATCGCCCTGTTCGCCGCCCTGCCCGCCCTGCCCGCCGCCTGGCGCAACCCGGTGCGGCTCCTCGGCGCCGGGGCCGTCGCGGCGATCCTGCGGGCGGTCGGCATGTTCCTCCTCGGCGACCATCTCGCCGCGCTGGTGCCGCTGCAATGCCTCCACGGCCTGACCTTCGGGGCGACGCAGCTCGGCGCCATGGCGGCGGTCTCGGCCTACGCTCCGGACGGCGCCCGGGGCCGGGCGCAGGGCACGCTCAGCGCGGTCAATGCCGGGATCTCGGTGGTCGCGACCCTGGGCAGCGGCGTCGCCTACCGGGCCGGCGGCCCCCTCGCCTTCCTGCTCATGGCGCCGCTCGCCGCCGCGGGCCTGGGGCTCGCCCTGGCCTCACGTCGCGCTTCAGGGGTGAGGTTGGAGACGGATCGTCAACCGTAATGTCGTCATAACCGCCGGGCAGGGTGGTGCCTCGATCGAGGAGTATGGGTGTTGCTGAGCGAGGGCACTGTTCCCGGCGCCTTGGCCGGCGCCGCGCTGCGGGACCGGACGGCCGACGGCCGTCTGACGCTCGACGGCCGCTGGACCGCCGACCAGGGCCCGGCCGTCGAGGCCGCGGCCGCGGGCATCGCGGCGGCCGGCCGCGCCGGGCCGGTGGCGGTCGACCTGTCGGCCATCGAGCGCCTCGACACCCTCGGCGCCTGGGTTCTGGAGCGGACCCGCGCCGAGATCGAGCAGGCGGGGGGCGCCCTCACCTATCTCAACGCACGGCCGGAGCACCGCACCCTTCTGGGGGAGGTTCGCCTGCGCGAGCCGGACGCGCCGCCGCCCCGGCGGCACGGCCCGGTCGTCGGCCTGCTCGATGCCACCGGGCGCCAGACGGTGCAGGGCGGCCATGAATTCGTCACCGCCCTCGCCTTCCTCGGCGAGCTGATCGCCGCCTGCGGACGCGTCGCCCTGCGGCCCGGCACGTTCCGCGGCAACGCCCTGATCAACCAGATCCAGCAGGTGGCGCTCAACGGCACGCCGATCATCGTGCTGATCTCGTTCCTGGTGGGCGGCATCGTCGCCCAGCAGGGGATCTTCCAGCTCCAGCGCTTCGGCGCCCAGACCTTCGTGGTCAACCTGATCGGCCTGCTGATCCTGCGCGAGATGGGCGTGCTGCTCACCTCGATCATGGTCGCCGGCCGCTCCGGCTCGGCGATCACCGCCGAGATCGGCTCCATGCGCATGCGCGAGGAGGTGGACGCGCTCCGGGTCATGGGCCTCGACCCGGTCGAGATCCTGATCGTGCCCCGGGTGCTCGCCCTGATGATCGGCCTGCCGATGCTGACGCTGATCGGCGACCTCGCGGCGCTCGCCGGCGGCGGGCTCACCGCGATGCTCTATGGCGGCCTGACCCTCGACCAGTTCCTGGTCCGGCTCCAGGCGGCGGTGGGCGTCCACCACGTCATGGTCGGGCTGATCAAGGCGCCGTTCATGGCGCTGACCATCGGGGTGATCGCCACGATCGAGGGTTTCGCGGTCGAAGGCTCGGCGGAATCGCTCGGCCGCCACGTCACCGCGTCGGTGGTGAAGTCCATCTTCATGGTCATCGTCCTCGATGGCCTGTTCGCGGTGTTCTTCGCCGCGATCGACTTCTGAGGCCGACCCGATGACCGCCCCCGCCCCGATCATCCGCGTGCGCGACCTCGTGGTCGGATTCCGCGACCGCAACATCCTGAAGGGTCTGAGCCTCGACATCCGCGCCGGTGAGATCCTCGGCTTCGTCGGGCCCTCGGGCCAGGGCAAGTCGGTGCTCACCCGGACGATCCTGGGCCTCAACCCGAAGCGGGCCGGCACGATCGAGGTGTTCGGCCGGGACGTCGACGAGCTCACCTACGCGGAGCGGCGCCGGATGGAGCAGCGCTGGGGCGTGCTGTTCCAGCAGGGCGCTCTGTTCTCGGCGCTCACCGTCAAGCAGAACATCCAGGTGCCGATGCGCGAGCACCTGAACCTGTCCGAACGCCTCCTCGACGAGTTCGCCCGGCTCAAGATCGAGATGGTCGGCCTGAAGCCCGACGCCGCCGACAAGCTGCCCTCGGAGCTGTCGGGCGGCATGATCAAGCGCGCGGCGCTCGCCCGCTCCCTGGCCCTCGACCCCGAGATCCTGTTCCTCGACGAGCCGACCTCGGGCCTCGACCCGATCGGCGCCGGCGAGTTCGACGACCTCGTCTCGACCCTCAAGGAAACGCTGGGCCTGACCGTCTTCATGGTCACCCACGACCTCGACAGCCTCTACACCGCCTGCGACCGCATCGCGGCGCTCGGCGACGGCCAGATCATCGCCGCCGGCACGATCGACGAGATGCTGGCGAGCGACCATCCCTGGCTGCGCTCCTACTTCCACGGCAAGCGTGCCCGGACCATCGCCACGGGCGGCGCATCGGCTCATGCCTGACCCGATGCCTGATCACCGTCCCACCCAGATCCCGCCCTGCTCCCCTCCGGGTGCCGGGGCCACAGGCCCGGCCGCATCCCCGCCGGCCAGAACCGCAGGTTGAGCGCATGGAAACCCGCGCGAACTACGCCCTCATCGGGGCCTTCACCATCGCCGTCATCCTGGCGGGCTTCGGCACCGTGCTGTGGCTCTCCGGCGGCTCGTCGCGGCAGGTCAGCCAGATCGTCCGCATCGTCTTCTCCGGCTCGGTCGGGGGGCTCTCGCGCGGATCGAGCGTGAACTTCAACGGCATCAAGGTCGGCGAGGTCACCGATATCCGCCTCGCTCCGCAGGATCCCCGCCGGGTGCTCGCCACGATCAAGGTCGATCCCGCGACCCCGCTCCGGGCCGACACCCGCGCCCGCCTCGACTCGGCGATGCTCACCGGCGTCTCGGTGATCTCCCTGTCGGGCGGCAACGCCGACGCGCCGGTGCTGACCCCGATGGCCAACGGCGAGCCGCCGACCATCTTCGCCGATTCCTCCGACATGCAGGACATGATGGCGCTGGCCCGTCAGGTGGCGCAGCGGGCCGACGACATGCTCGCCCGCCTGGACAGGCTCGTCTCCGCCAACGAGGGGGCGATCAACCGGTCGCTGTCCAATGTCGAGACCTTCTCCAAGACGCTCGCCGATGCCGGCCCCAACATCTCCGCCCTGGTCAAGGCGGTGGACGGCGCGAAGCTCGGCCGCGTGATCGACAACGCCGACCGCTTCTCGGCGGCCCTGTCCAAGGCCAGCCCCGACATCGAGGCGGGCCTGCACGACGCCCGGCTGCTCGCCGGCAAGCTCAGCGCCTCGGCCGACAAGATCGACGCGGTGCTCAACGGCGCCGAGAGCTTCCTGGGCTCGGCCTCCGGCCAGGAGGGCTCCAGCACCTTCTCGGAGATCCGCGCGGCGGCGATCTCGGTGCGCGACGCCGGCAAGGCGTTCCGGACCATGTCGGAGAACCTCGACAAGCGCACCGCCAGCATCGCGACCAGTTTCGGACGGCTCAGCGGCACCGGCCGCCGGGAGGTGGAGGCCCTGTCGGGGGACGGGCAGCGGACCCTGAGCACCCTCAACCGCACGGTGCGCAGCCTGGAGCGCGACCCGAGCCAGGTGATCTTCGGCGGCAAGCCATCGTTGCCCGAATACAACGGTGGGCGCTGAAAGCGCGCGGCGCCGGACGGATGTGTCCCGGCGCACGGCACGGATGCCGCAGCGGATTAGTTTTAACCGCATAGCTTTTACAGCTCCGCTGCTCGCCGGCGGAGTTTCTCAGGTCATGTGTATGGTCCGCTCGTCCCACATCCTCGCCGCCGCGCTGTTCGCCGCCCTCCTGGGCGGCTGCGGCGGCGGTGTGGCGCCCCTCACCTTCGACCTCGCGGCGCTGCCCCCCGCGGGCCGGCCGATCGCGGCCGGCCGTTCGATCGTGGTGTCGGAGCCGGTGGGGATCCAGCCCTTCGAGGCCGACCGGATCATCGTGCGCGAGAACGGCGGGGCGCTGTCCTTCCTGGGCGGCGGCCAATGGGCCGACCGGCTGCCGCGCCTGATCCAGACGCGGCTCATCCAGAGCCTGGAGAATTCCGGCCGGCTCCGCTCGGTGAGTCGCCCCGGCGACAAGGTCGTGGCCGACTACCAGCTGATCAGCGAGATCCGCGCCTTCGATGTCCAGGCCGCGACCGGCGAGGCGGTGGTCGACCTGTCGCTGAAGCTCGTAGCCGACGGCACCGGCAAGGTCGCCGCCGCGCGGATCTTCACGGCCCGGGTCCCGGTGTCCAAGATCGATGCCGGAAACGGCGCCCGCGCCCTCGATCAGGCGCTGGTGACCGTGCTCGCCGACGTGGTGCGGTGGGTGAACAGCGGGCGGTGAAACCGCCTCACTCCATCACGGCGGCCTTCATGATCACCACCATGGTGGCCCGGGCCGGGCCGTCCGTGCAGCGGATGAGGTGGGGCCGGTCGCAGCGGTAGCGCAGGGTCTCGCCGGCCCGCGCGCGCTGCACGCTGCCGCCGATCTCGACCTCGAACGCGCCCTCGGCGACCGACAGCGATTCCACCGAGCCGCGCTGGTGCGGGTCCGAGTCGAGGACGCCGCCGAGATCCGCCGTGACCTCGTACCATTGCAGCCACTCGATCGTCTTGAGCCAGCCGATGATCGCGAGCCGCACCTTCCCGTCCTCGGAGACGAGGATCGGCGTGTCGGCCCGGGAGGTCTTCTCGATGAAGGGCTCCTCGTCGCCCGCCGCCAGCACCCGCTCGATGGACACGTCCAGCGCCTGCGACAGGCGCCAGATGGTCGCGAGGGTCGGATTGGTCTCGTTGCGCTCGATCTGGCTGATGATCGATTTGGCCACGCCGGACTGCTCGGCGAGTTCCGAGAGCGACAGGTTGTAGGCCTTGCGCAGCCGCTGGATGGTCTTGCCGAGCTGCCCGGAGAGCGCCTGCGCGCCGGTCAGCAGGTCGCGCCCGCGCCCCCGGTCGGGCCGTTCCGCCTGATCCTGCATCGTCACCGGTCCGCCTGTACCGTTCCGTTATCCGAACGATCGTGCGCTTCTTCAAACGCAATCGCCGCCCGGTTGCAAGGCGGCGGGCGGCGGGCGCGCGGGAAAGTGCCGGCTCGGGCGCGGCCTACGACCAGAGAGCGTGGAAGTGATGGACCGGCCCGTGGCCCGTCCCGACCGCGAGCTGGTCGGCGGCGGCGAGGGCGGCCGTGAGGTAAGCCTTGGCGGCCGCCACCGCCTCAGGCAGATCCAGGCCCTGGGCGAGTCCCGCCGCCACCGCGGCCGAGAGCGTGCAGCCGGTGCCGTGGGTGTTGGTCGTCGCGATTCGCGGCGCCGAGAGGGTCCGCAGGGTGCCGTCCGCCGTGACGAGGTGGTCGATGCTCTCGCGCCCCACGCCGTGGCCGCCCTTGATCAGCACCGCCCGGGCGCCCAGCCCCACGAGCCGCCGGGCCTGGGCCACGATCGTCGCCGCGTCCGTGGCGACGGCCTCGCCGAGGAGCACCGCCGCCTCCGGCAGGTTGGGGGTGATCAGATCGGCCCGCGGCAGCAGCCGCTCGCGGAGCGTCGCCACGGCCGCGTCCGCGATCAGCCGGTCGCCGCTCGTGGCGACCATCACGGGATCGAGGACGACCGGGATCGCCCCGGCGTGGCGCGCCAGCCCCTCGGCCACGGCGGCGATCACCGCCACCTGCGACAGCATGCCGATCTTCACGGCCTTCACGGCGAGGTCGGAGAACACGCTGTCGATCTGCCGGGTGACGAAGTCCGGCGGCACGTCGTGGATGCCCTGGACCCCCGTCGTGTTCTGCGCGGTCAGCGCCGTGATCACGCTGGCCCCGTAGACGCCGAGCGCCGAGAAGGTCTTGAGGTCCGCCTGGATGCCGGCGCCCCCGCCGGAATCCGAGCCCGCGATCGTCACCGCGATGGGCGCGGGGTCGCTCATCGCGAGGCCGCCCGCTCCGCCAGGGCGTCGTCGATCCGCGCGCGCAGGTCGCGGGCGCGCTGGCGCACCGAGTCCGCGCCGAACAGGGCGGTGATCACCGCGACGCCGTCCGCCCCCGCGGCGATCACCGCGGCGGCGTTCTCCAGGCCGATCCCCGCGATGGCGCCGAGCGGCAGGTCCGCCCCGCGGGCGAGGCGGGCGCGGAAGGCGATGCTGGCAAAGCCGTCGAGGCCCACGGGCGGGTCGGGATTGTCCTTGCTGGTGGTGGCGAACACGCCGCCGATGCAGGCGTAGTCGACGGGAAGCCGGTACAACTCGTCCGCCTGGGCGGCCTTCTTGAGGGTGAGACCGATGATCGCGCTCTCCCCCAGGAGGCGGCGGGCATCCGCCGGATGGAGGTCGCTCTGGCCGAGATGCACCCCGTCCGCGCCTGCGGCGAGGGCGAGGTCGACGCGGTCGTTGACGAGGACCGGGATCCGGCCGCCCACGGCTTCCAGGATCGCCCGGAGCCGCCCCAGGGCGGCGCGGGCATCGGCGATGTCCTTCTCGCGGTACTGGAGCAGGGTGCAGCCCCCGGCCACCGCTTCGGCGCCGAGTTCAGCCAGCCGCGCCCCGTCGGCGCCGCAGACGCCGACGTCGAGGAGGCCGTAGAGTCGCAGGTCGACCGCCTGTCTCCCGGTCGATGCGGCGCTGGCGCTGGCTGGCATCGCTGTCGCTGTATCCTCGTTCCGGCAGAACCGCCCCGGCGGCGTCCGCGCCGGTCCCTCCCTGTTTGGGCAGGCATCGGCGCGTTGGCAAGCGCACGGGGCCGCTCCGTCCGACAGCGGCGTTGACGCGCGGCGATCCTGTCCCCCTATAGGTGGGATCCGCTCCGGCGCGTCCCGGGGGAGAGGCGGTCGAGGAACGATGAAGGGTGCCGCGGCGCAGACGGATGCGCGGGGGGCGCAGGCCTCGCCGGAGCGCTCCTCCGTAGGCCTCGTCGCGGTGATCGTCGCCGCGACCAAGGGGGAGCCGCGCGCCCTGACGATCCGCGTGCCCGACCAGGCACCGGGCCGGGGCGACGGCCTGCCGGCCGGCCCGCTGGTCCCCGAGCACGCGACCCTGGAACGGGGCCTGCGCGCCTGGGTGGAGCGGCAGACGCACCAGCGTCTGGGCTACGTGGAGCAGCTCTACACCTTCGGCGACCGGGACCGCTCCGGCACGGCGAACCTGTCCGGCGTGCATTCGCTCTCGGTGGCCTATCTGGCGCTCGTTCGCGAGGAGCGGCCGGCCGGCTTGGCCGAGGCCGCGTGGCAGAACTGGTACCGCTACCTGCCCTACGAGGATTTCCGCCAGGGGCGCCCCCGCCAGCTCGACGCCATCGAGGCGCGGCTCGCAGCCTGGGCGTCCGAGCCCGAGGAATGCGCTACCCGGACCCGCCGCCTGGACCGCCTCGGCCTGACCTTCGGCATGAACGGCGGCACGTGGAACGAGGAGCGTGTCCTGGAGCGCTACGAGTTGCTGTTCGAGGCCGGTCTGATCCCGGAGGCGAAGGGCAATCCCGGTCCGGCCCTCCCGAACGACCCGACCGGCGTGCCCATGGCCTTCGACCACCGGCGGGTGCTCGCCACCGCGATCGGCCGGCTCCGGGGCAAGATCAAGTATCGCCCGGTGGTGTTCGAGCTGATGCCGCCGGAATTCACCCTGCTCCAGCTCCAGCGCACCGTGGAGGCCCTGTCGGGGACGCAGCTGCACAAGCAGAATTTCCGCCGTCTCGTGGCGCAGCAGGGACTGGTGGAGGAGACCGAGAGCGTCACCAGCGGCGCCGCCGGCCGGCCGGCGCGGCTCGTGCGCTTCCGCCGGGAGGTGCTGCTGGAGCGGCCCGCCCCGGGGTTGCGGCTGCCGTCGCGGCGGGTGGGCTGACGAACGGGATCGATCCTACCGTCGCGCCAGGATGCCGAGGCCCGGGCCGGCGGTGCGCCGTAGGCCGCCCCCCAGGCCTTCAGCCTGTCCTGGCCGGCCCGGCCGTCGAAGACGCGGTCGGCGAAGCTGTCGGTGCGCCCCTCCGGCAGGCCGGACGGGATGGCGTTCGTCAGGACGAGGGTGTGGAAACCGGCCTCCGGATGGAGCGACACGAGGATCTGCGCGCCGGTGCTGAAGGCGCCGGCATGGCTCCAGGCGAGGCCGTGGCGACCGTACGCGCTGGTCCAGCGTTGGTCGCCCCGTGTCGGATTCTCACCGCAGGTGTGGTCGTCGGCCGGTACAGACCGCGCCCGCGCCGGCCGTCACGGCATCCTCGAACGGGCGCGGCGCGTTCGGGATTCGCATGCGCCCGCGCGTGGCCGGGCTATCGGAACGGGTTGTCGTCTGCCGGGGGCTTCACGCCATGGAGCATCCGGTAGAGCGTCCATTCCTCGACGATCTTGTTGCCCGGCAGGGAGCAGAGCCCGATCGCGCCCCCATCCGGCAGCTTCGCGATGATCGACCGTCCCCCCATCGTTGCGCAGAAGGCGGAGGCCGGGTTTTCCAGCGCCTGCGCCGGTCCCGGTCGGGCGATGGCGGCGCACAGCGCGAAGGCGATGACGAGCCTCTCGGCGCGACCGCCCGACGGCAGGATCGGAGGGGACATCGGCCGCCCCTGCCCTACCCGTAGGTGTGGTCGTCGGCCGGGAACCGCCCGGCCCGGACCTCCTCCGCGTAGGCTTTCACGGCCTCCTCGATATGGTTGCGCAGGCTGCCGAACTGGCGCACGAATTTCGGCGTCCGCTCGGACAGGCCGAGCATGTCCTCCAGCACGAGGATCTGGCCGTCGCAGACCGCGGAGGCGCCGATGCCGATCGTGGCGGCCGTCACCCGGGGCGAGGTCGCGATGGCGCGAGCCACCGGCTCGACGATGCCCTCCAGCACGATCGCGAAGGCGCCGGCCTCGGAGATGGCGCGGGCATCCTCCAGAAGGCGGCGCTCGTCGTCGGGCCCCCGGCCCTGGACCTTGAAGCCGCCCATCGTGTTCACAGCCTGCGGGGTGAGGCCGATATGCCCCATCACCGGTACGCCGCGCTGGACCAGGAACGCCACCGTCTCGGCGAAATGGGCTCCGCCCTCCATCTTGATCGCGCCCGCGCCCGTCTCTTTCAGCACCCGGGACGCGTTGAGGAACGCCTGTTCCCGGCTGGCCTCGTAGGAGCCGAACGGCATGTCGACCACGACGAGCGCCTTCTCGGTGCCGCGGATCACCGCCTGGGCCTGGAGGATCATCATCTCCAGGGTCACGGGGATCGTCGATTCCATCCCGTGCATGACCATGCCGAGGGAATCGCCCACGAGGATGAAGTCGCAATAGGGATCTACGATGCCGGCCGTGTGGGCGTGGTAGGCGGTCAGCGCGGTGATCTTGCGCCCCTCGGCCTTGCGCTTGCCGATATCGATCGCCCGGAGCCGTCGGGACTGCACGACCTGCGACATGATTCAGATCCCTTCCGGCACCGAGGGCAAGCGCCGGTCCCCTCTCCCGTGCGGGAGTGGGACAGGATGAGGGGGTGACTTGTCCGGAAAGACCTGTTCCCTCACCCCAACCCTCTCCCGCTCAGGAGAGGGGGCGCGTCCCGTTTCATGCGTCCCTCTTACACCGCCCGGCGCCGCGGGTCAGCGCCCCGCCTGTGGCTCGGCGCCCGCCTTCCAGGCCGGATCGACCTGCAGGTTCGCGGTCTCGTGCGTCTCCTGCCAGCCCTCGACGCCCTGGGGGAACCAGCGCACGCCGGTATAGCCCTTCAGGATGAGGCGCTTGGCGGCGTTCCAGCTGCCCCAGCACTCCACGTGGCAGAACACCACCACCGGGCGAGCCTTGTCGCCGCCCGTCAGCGCGGCGACCCGTTCGTAGAACAGCGCCTCGCGCGCGGGCGCCAGGGGCTCGGCGCCGGCCTCCGGCATCCAGACGGCCCCCGGAATCGAGGGATGCACCGGAAGCCACAACCGTCCCTCCGGGAAGTTCGACGGTTTGCGGTCCGGGGCAGCCACGTCGATCAGCACCGGCTTGTCGGGGCCCGCCATCAGGGCCGCGACGGCGTCGGCATCGACCACCGTCGCCCCTTTCAGGGTCTGTGGCGTGTAGCCCTTCGGCGGGCCGGCATAGAGCCCCTCCGGCTCGGGGACGTTGACCGGCGAATCGGCCGGCGCGGCGGCGAGGCAGAGGAGTGCGGCACAGGCCGCAGCGGCCCGGCCGGTCAGGAGGAGGCGCCGCATGGTCAGTTCGTCGGGCCCGGCGGGGTGAAGCTGTGCTGCCAGCGCCCGCCCTGGTTGTCGGAAGCCGCCACCTGGATCGGCTTGCCGTCCGGCTTGAACGCGAAGTTGATCACCGGGTTCGAGGCGATGGAGATGTCGCCCGTCATGGTGAAGACCGTCCGGTCGCCCGCCGAGACGGTGAGCTTGTCGATGTAGCGCGCCGGCGTGTAGTCGCGGGTCACCTGGTTCATCTGCATGCCCGAGAAATTCGGGTGGCGGATCATCAGCGTCGCCTCCACGGGCTTGCCGGGCTGGGTCTCGGCGAACTTCATGCGCATGTCGCCCATGCCCTTCATGGCCTCCTCGTCGCTCATGCCCATCGGGGCCGAACAGCCGCCGGACGCCTTCACGAACTGCTTGGCCTCGTAGAGCTTGCCGTCCTGCGTCTCCACCACGGCGTGCATGTCGGTGTAGTTGTTGACCCGCACGCGCAGCTTCAACTCGGCCGGGTCGGCGGCCGGTCCGAACTCGAACTTGGCCGCGTAGGGCGCCGGGTTGTCGTCGATGATCAGCGAGACCGCCTTGATCTGCCCGTCGTTGGGCATGGTCAGGGTGATCGGCACCAGGGCGGCGTCGAGCGCCCGGGCGGGGGCGTCGATCTTCACGAGGCTGTCGGTCTGGGCGATCTGGCGGTCGCCGAAGATCGACTTGGCGATCTCCTGCCAGCGGGCCGCCCGCTCCTGATCGGTATCGGAGGCGCCCGCCGCCTGCGCAGCGTGGACGAGGGGGCCGGACAGGGCGGTCGCCGCCAGGGCGGCGCCGAGGGCGAGGGTGAAGAGGGTCTTTCCGATCCGGTGGGTCATGGCGTGCCTCCCGTTGTCATCCGATATGGGGAACCGAAAATCCTATTCCCACTCGAGTTCCTGATAGGCCACGGTGACGTTGCGGCCGTTGTAGGTCTCGAACAGCGCCCACTGGTCCCGCTGGTCCGCGGCGACGCGCGTCACCGCCTTCTCGATGGGAACGTCCTTGGCGATCGCAGCCCGGGTCCCGTCGCGGAGGGCGGTCAGGTAGCCGGTAAGGTCGGACAGCGCCGGGGCGAGATCCACCGCGACGGGGCCGTGGCCCGGCACCGCCCGTGAGGCGCCCATGGCCTTCAGGCGCTCGATCTCGCTCAGCCAGCCCTTGAGGCTGCCGTCGAGGGACGGGATCCGGTTCACGAACAGCAGGTCGGCGGGGAACAGCAGGCCGCTGCCGGAATCGATCATCGACAGGTCCGAGGTGGTGTGCGCCGGCCCGTGCGCCGTGAAGGTCAGGCGCCGGTCGCCGAGGTCGATCTCGGCCGTCTCGGCCACGCTCATCGTCGGGTAGACCACCGGCCCGGTCCGGTCCTCGCCCAGGAGATCGATCAGGCGCTTGCGGTAGAACTCGCCCCGGGCCGAGAGCGCCTCGGTGAGCTTGGCGTGGCCGATGAAGACCGGCTTGTCCTGGACGAACGCCCCCGCGCCGAAGACGTGGTCGGGATGGACATGGGTCAGCACGACGTGGGTGATCGGCTTCTGCGTGCGCTTGACGATCTCGGCGCGCAGCCACTGGCCGTCCGCGAGGCTGCCGCCGGATTCCGTCACCAGCACGCCGCTCTTGCCGACGAGGAAGCCGATATTGGCGATGGCGTCCGCATTGTCGGAGGTTGCGTCGGCGATCAGGCCCTTGCGCACGAACACGCCCGGGCCGACCTCCTCCATCGTGAAGCTCTCGGCGGCGCGGCCCAGCGTCGGCAGGCAGCACAGGCAGAGCCCCGCGAAGAGCGCGTGCCGCCGCGTCAGCCCGGCGCCGGCGGCGAACGTCCTCGGATGGACGGCGGATGCCGTCATGCCGAAACCTCCCGATCTTGATTGTCTACCATTAAGTAGGTAGATTGCTCCTCCGTCAAGGGGTGGGCCGGGATCGGGATCGCGGCCGGCCCCACATTCGCGTGAGCCGGAGCGACGATCGCCGCGATGAGGGATACCCGCGCCGAGCTGCTGATGCAGGCCGAGACCCTGGTGCGGGGACGCGGCTATGCCGGCTTCAGCTACGCCGACCTCGCGGCGGCGGTGGGCATCCGCAAGGCGAGCATCCACCACCACTTCCCCACCAAGATCGATCTCGGCGCCGCCCTGGTGGCGGCCTATGCGGCGCGCTACGCCGCCGCCCTGGAGGCGATCCGCCGGGACGTCCCGGACGGGCCGGGCCGGGTCGAGGCCTATGGCCGGCTCTATCTCGGCGGTGTCGAGCAGGGGCTCGGCTGCCTGTGCGCGGCGCTCGCCATCGAGGGCGAGGCCCTGCCCGAGCGCCTGCGCCGGGACATTGCGGCCTTCTTTGCGGATCACCTCGCGTGGCTGGAGGCGATCCTGCGGGAGGGGCAGGCGGACGGGAGCGTCCGCGGCGGCGCGGATCCGGCGGCGCTCGCCCGCTACGTCGTCGCCACCCTGGAGGGGGCGCTGCTGATGGAGCGCCTGTTCGCGAGCCCGGCGGCCTTCCGGGGGACGCTGGCGGTCCTGGTGGACGGGCTCAGGCCGCAGTGAACCGCGCGTAGCCGTCCGCCCGGAGGCGGCAGGCCGGGCAGGTCCCGCAGCCGTAGCCCCAGGGATGCCGCTGCCCGCGCTCGCCGAGGTAGCAGGTGTGGCTCTCCTCGACGATCAGGTCGACCAGCGCTCGGCCCCCCAACGTCTCGGCCAGTTCCCAGGTCTGCGCTTTGTCGAGCCACATCAGCGGCGTGTGCAGGACGAAGCGCCGCTCCATGCCGAGGTTGAGCGCCACCTGCAGGGCCTTGATCGTGTCGTCGCGGCAGTCCGGGTAGCCGGAATAGTCGGTCTCGCACATCCCGCCGACCACGTGCCGGAGGCCCCGCCGGTAGGCGAGCGCCGCCGCGAAGGTCAGGAAGACGAGGTTGCGGCCGGGCACGAAGGTGTTGGGCAGGCCCGACGCCTCGTAGCCGATCGCGGCCTCCCGGGTGAGTGCCGTCTCGGACACCTGCCCGAGGGCGTCGAGGGCGAGCGTGTGGTCTGCCCCGAGGCGGGGCGCCCAGTCGGGATTGAGGCCCGTCGTGCCCGCCCGCAGGGCGGCGCGGCGGTCGAGCTCGACCCGGTGGCGCTGTCCGTAATCGAAGCCGAGGGTCTCGACATGGTCGAACCGGTCCAGCGCCCAGGCGAGGCAGGTGGCCGAATCCTGGCCGCCGGAGAACAGCACCAGCGCGGCGCGGTCCCCCGAAGGCGCGGCCTCACTCGCCATCGTACTCGGCCCAGGACATCGGGGTCTCGGCGACCCGCACCAGCGCGAGGCCCGGCAGGTCCGGCCGGAGGCGCTGCCAGATCCAGGCCGCGATGTTCTCGGCGGTCGGGTTCTCCAGCCCCTCGATCTCGTTGAGGCAATGGTGGTCGAGCCGGGCGAGCAGCGGCCCGAAGATCGACTCGATGTCGTAGAAGTCGATCACCCAGCCGGTGTGGGCATCGACCGGACCGGCCACCGTCAGCTCGACCCGGTAGGAATGCCCGTGCATCCTGTGGCAGCGGTGGGTCTCGGGCACGTTCGGCAGCCGGTGGGCCGCCTCGAAGGTGAAGGCTTGGGTGATCTTCATGGGCGGGGTTCGCGGGCTGGGACCGATCTCGCACCCGCAATAGCGCCGACGGACCGTTTCGCGCAAAGGCTGGCTGTTCCGGGGCGTGCCGCCCGCCCCCCCCCGATGGCCGAGGAGGGCCGCCCCGGTGCAGGGTCAGGCCCGGGGGCGGTCCTCCGCGGCCTCTTCCGACCACCGGGCGTACCAGGCCTTGAACAGGCGCAGCTGCGTCTCCGCGTAGTGGCGCTGGCCGGCGCTCAGCGCGTCGGTGGCGTTGAAGTGGAGGGCGTATTCCGGGTTTCCTTCCAGCACCATGAGGTGCTTGTAGTACAGGACGAGGTCCGGCCCCTCGTCGAAGCTCGACAGGATCGCCAGTGCGGCGTCGAGCTCCTCCGCCCGGCGGCGGGCCTGGACGTCGCCCGCGGCGGCCTTCTCGCACAGGGCGACGAGGTGGAGGACCTCCCGCGGCAGGACGTTGCCGATGCCCGTGATGGCGCCCCGGGCGCCGCAATTGACGTAGCCGTGCACCACCTGCGTATCCACCCCGACCATCAGGGTGATGTCGGGCGACTGGCCGGTGATGTGCTCGGCCGCGTAGGTGAGCGAGGCCGCGCCGCCGAACTCCTTGAAGCCGACGAGGTGCGGATACCGGGTGCGCAGGCGGAAGAACAGGTCCGCCCGGGTCTCGAACCCGTAATAGGGGCTGTTGTAGATCACCGACGGCAGGTCGACCGCCGCCTCGAGGATGCCGGAGAAATGGGCTTCCTGTGCCGCGGCCGCGCTCCCCCGCGACAGGACCCGCGGGATGATCATCAGGCCCTGGGCGCCGGCCGCCTTGGCGTGGGCGGCGAGCGCCGCCGCCCGCTTCGGGTTCTGGGCCCCGGTCCCGACGATGACCGGGACGCCGGCCGCCAGCAGCCGCTCGACGCCCGCCATCCGCTCCTCGTCGGTGAGCAGCGGCCAGTCACCCATCGAGCCGCAATAGACCACCGCCGACATCCCCGCGGCGACGAGGTCCTTCCCCTTCCGCGCCAGGGCGTCGAGATCGGGTGTCCGGTCCGGCCGGCAGGGGGTCATCAGGGCCGGGATCGTGCCGGAGAAGATGTGTCGGTCGAAGGCCATCGCCGGCTCGTCTGCTGGGAGGAGAATCGCCCCGGCCGGCCTGTCGGGCCTCGCGGGGTGGCGCCCCTCTCCATGGCAGCGACGCGCGATTCTGGCAAGGATTTTATACAATCTTGCGCTTGGTGGCGGTCGCCGAGGCGTCGCCCAGGAAGGCCATCAGCGCGGACGCGACGTGGTCGATATGGTCGGTCAGGAGGGCGCAGGCCGCCGAGACGTGGCCGTTGCGGCAGAGCCGGACGATCTCGCGGTGCTCGCGGTCGGCCCGTTCCAGCTCGGCATTGTCCGTCGAGAGCTGCAGGCGCGTGTAGCGGTCGCACTCGGCCAGGAGGGAGCCGACGAGAGCGAGGGCGCGGGGCCGCTCGGCCCGGCTGTAGAGGAGGAGGTGCAGCTCCGTGTTGAGGGCGCCCCAGAGCGCCGTCGCGCCGTCGCGCAACGCCGCGGCGTAATCCTCCAGCAGGGCGTCGGCCCGGGCGTAATCGTCGGCGGTCAGGTTGGGCGCCGACAGGGACAGGAGGCGGGGCTCGAGGGCGCCCCGGAGTTCCAGGGCCTCGGCCGCGTCCGCCGGCGAGAGCGGCGCCACCATGGCGCCGCGATGGGGCAGAATCCGCACGAGGCCCTCGGCCTCGAGCTGGAACAGGGCTTCCCGCACCGGGATCCGGCTGGCCCCGAACTCCGCCGCGAGCCCGTCCTGGCGGAGCTGCGAGCCGGCCGGATAACGCCCGTCGAGGATGCGTCGCCGGATCTCGGTCCCGATCGAACCCGCGATGGTCCGGTTCTTCATCGTCTCGCTCCCGGTCGCCCCCGGGAGCTCCGCAGGACCCTTGACGGCGGAGCTCCGGTGTTGAAATTGTATAAAATCAATCGGGCAACGGGCTCGATCAGGACAAGGGTGCCCGCGATGAAGCTCTCCCGTCGCCAGCTTCTGGCCGGAACCGCAGGCGCGGCCGCCGGCCTCGGCCTCCCGCACCTGGTCCGGGCCCAGCCCGGCGGCGGCAGCGTGCTGCGCTTCATCCCGTCGACGCCCCTGCCGTCCCTCGATCCGATCGTCGCCACGAGCTACGTCATCCGCAACCACGGCTATCTCGTCTACGACACGCTGTTCGCCACCGACGAGAATTTCCGGATCCAGCCGCAGATGGTCCGCGAGTGGCAGACCGCGCCCGACGGCCTGCGCTGGACCTTCCATCTCCGCGACGGTCTCACCTTCCATGACGGCTCCCCCGTCGAGGCCAAGGACTGCATCGCGTCCATCGCGCGCTGGTCCAAGCGCGACGCCTTCGGTCAGACCCTGGCGGGATTCGTGGCGGAATACGGCCAGGAGGACGCCCGGACCTTCACGATCAGCCTGAAGCAGCCCTTCCCCCTGCTCCCGGCGGCGTTGGGCAAGCTGTCCTCCAACGTGCCCTTCATCATGCCGGAGCGCATCGCCCTGCAGGATGCCTCCAAGCCGATCGCCAACGCCATGGGGTCCGGGCCCTGGCGGTTCGAGGCGCGGGAATGGATTCCCGGCCAGAACGCGATCTACACCCGCCACGCCGGCTACCGGCCCCGCGAGGAGGCGCCCTCCTGGGCGGCCGGCGGCAAGGTCGCCAAGGTCGACCGGATCGAGTGGCTGGCCATCACCGAGGCCTCGGCGGCGGTGGGCGCGATGATCCAGGGGGCGGTGGACTGGTACGAGCAGCCGGCGATCGACCTGATCCCCGTCCTGAAGGGCAAGCCCGGGATCGAGATCCGCAACGTGCCGCTCGGGCTGATCCTGCTGATGCGGTTCAACCACACGCAGCCGCCGTTCAACAATCCCGAGATCCGCCGGGCCGTGATGATGGCCATGCAGCAGGACGACTACATGCAGGCGGTGGTCGGCAGCCCCGAATACTACCGGGAGGCCAAGACCTTCTTCACGCCGGGCTCGCCGATGTCGACCGGTGCCGGCGGGGCCGCCGCCATGCAGGGGGACCTCGCCAAGGCCAAGGCGATGCTGGCTAAGGCCGGCTACAAGGGCGAGCGCGTGGTGCTGCTGGCCCCGGCCGACCAGCCGATCGCCTACAACCAGTCGCTCGTGACCCAGGATCTGCTCAAGCAGCTCGGGATGACTGTCGATCTGGTCTCCACCGACTGGGGCAGCTTCATCGCCCGCCGCGGCAACCGCGGGCCGGTCGATGCCGGCGGCTGGTCGCTGTTCCACACGCTCTGGTCGGGGGCCGACGTCCTGAACCCGGCGCTCCACCCGCTGATCCGGGCCAACGGTCAGGCCGCGTGGTTCGGCTGGCCGGACGACCCGACGCTCGAGACCCTGCGCAGCGAGTGGATCGCCACGAGCGACGAGGCGCAGCAGAAGGCGCTGGCCGCCCGCATCGAGGAGCGCGCCTTCGCGGTCGTGCCCTACGCCCCTGCGGGCCTCGTGCAGCAGCCGATGGCCGTGAGTTCGAAGCTCAAGGGCATGGTGATGGCGCCCGTGCAGTTCTTCTGGAACATCGAGAAGACCGCCTGAGCCTGGAGGGTCGGAGCGCCCGCGGCGGTCCTAGCCCGCCTCTTTCTCGGACACACCGGCCTGCGCGAAGGTCGCCATGCCGGTGTGGCAGGCGAGCGCGCCCTTCAGCAGGCCCATCGCCATGCCGGCGCCCGAGGCCTCGCCGAGGCGCATGCCGAGCGCCAACAGCGGCACCAGACCGAGCCGCTCCAGCACCTCGGCGTGGACGCCCTCCGCCGAGACGTGGCCGGCGAGGCAATGGTCGAGGGCGCTCGGGTCGGCGGCGTGGAGCACGGCCGCGGCGGCGGTGGCCACGTAGCCGTCGATCACCACCGGGATGCGCTGGAGCCTGGCGGCCAGGATCGCCCCCGCCATGGCGGCGATCTCCCGGCCGCCGAGGCGCGCCAGGACCTGGAGCGGGTCGTCGAGATGGCCGGCATGGTGGGCGAGCGCCGCCTCCACGGCCGCGACCTTCCGGGACAGGCCGTCCCGGTCGACGCCGGTGCCGCGCCCGACCCAGTGGGCGGGATCGCCGCCGAACAGGGCGGCGTAGAGGGCGGCCGCCACGGTGGTGTTGCCGATGCCCATCTCGCCGATGCCGAGGCAGTCGGTACCGGCGGCCACCGCCTCCATGCCGAACGCCATGGTGGCCACCGTGGCGCGCTCGTCGAGGGCCGGCGCTTCCGTGATGTCGCCGGTGGGCATGTCGAGGGCGAGGTCGAACACCTTGAAGCCGAGGCCGTAGGCCGCGCAGATCTGGTTGATCGCCCCGCCCCCGGCGGCGAAATTGTCGAGCATCTGCCGGTTGACCGCGTCCGGGAAGGCCGAGACGCCGCGGCGCGTGACCCCGTGGCTGCCGGCGAAGACGCAGACCAGCGGCCGGTCGAAGCTCGGGGGCGCCTTACCTTGCCATGCCGCCAGCCACGTCACGAGGCTCTCCAGCCGCCCCAGCGAGCCCGCGGGCTTCGTCAGGGTCGCGTCCCGGGCGGCGACCGCGGCCTTCGCCTCCGCGTCGGGGCCCGGCATCGCCTTCAGCAGGTTGCGGATGTCGTCGAAGGGACCGGGTTCGGGAGCGGTCATCGGGTCGGTCATGGCGGCGATGATTTCCTGTGGGCGCCCCCGGACGGGGAGACTATAATGGACCGGCGCGCGGTGGCGGGCGGATGCGAGAGACCGCGATGAACAGGCAGACCGGCGGGGAGGCCGACTGGCCCGGGCGCGGCGCCCTCTACGACCTCGCCGGGTGCCTGCGCTTCTACTCCCGCCTGCCGGTGCCGCAACTGCCCGGAGAGCCGGACCCGCATCGCAGCCCCGACTTCACCACCCTGCCCCGGATGCTGCCGCTGGCCGGCCTGATCCTGGCCCTGCCCGCGGCCCTGGTCCTGGCCGGCGGCTGGTGGATCGGGCTCGGGCCGTTCCTGGCCGCGACGCTCGCCATCGCCGTACTGGTGGTGGCCACGGGCGCCCTGCACGAGGACGGGCTCGCCGACGTCGCCGACGGGTTCGGCGGCGGCACCACCCGGGAGCGCCGCCTGGAGATCATGCGCGACAGCCGGATCGGCGCCTACGGGGGCGCGGCCCTGGTCCTGGCCCTGGCCCTGCGGATCGGCGCCCTGGCCACGCTCCTCGACCGGACCGGGTACGCCGCCGTCACCGGCCTGATCCTGGCCGCCGCCCTGTCGCGGGTCGCCGCCCTCGCCCCGATGGTGCTGCTGGAGCCGGCCCGGCCCGGCGGGCTCGCCGCCGCGGTGGGCCGCCCGGACCGGGCGAGCCTCGCCACCGCCCTCGGCCTCGGTGCGGTGCTGGCCCTCGGCGCCGTGCCGCTCGGCCTGCCGTTCGGCGGCGTCGTGTCGATGATCCTGTGCGCCGGCCTCGCGGCTTTGGCCCTGACCCGGCTCGCCCGCGCCAGGATCGGGGGGCAGACCGGGGACGTGATCGGCGCCTGCCAGCAGGTCGCGGAGATCGCCGCGCTGCTGGCCCTGGTGGCGGCTTGGGCGGAGTGAGGACGCCAACGCGTCTTGACCCGGCCACGATCCCCCGCCCAAGGTTTCCCGATGCCGCCCGCGCCAAAACCCTCCTCGCCCTGCACCAAGGTCTGCGTGCTCGACGCCCCGACCGGATTGTGCTGCGGCTGCGGGCGGACCCGCGACGAGATCGCCGCCTGGGGGGCGCTGTCGGAGGTGCAGCGCCGCACCGTCATGGCGGGGCTCGAAGCCCGGATGCGGGCCGCCGGCCTCACGCCTCTGGAAGCGCCGCTGCCGTCATGATCTATCTCGGCCTCGCCGCCCTCGCCCTGGTGGCCGTCGCCCTGGTCCTCAGCGACGGCAGCGACAGCGTCGGCGGCGTGATCGGGCCCGATCAGCTCGCCAACCTCGCCTGGACCGGCACGATCCTGCTCCTGGTGGTGGCCGGATTTTGGCGGCAATTCACGGCGCGGCTCGGCGCGAACCTGCAGGCGCTCCTGGCCTGGGGGCTGATCGGCCTCGCCCTCGTGATCGGCTACAGCTACCGCGACCGGATCCAGGATGTCGGCGCCCGGGTGCTCGGCGATCTCCGGCCGGGGAGCGCGACCTCGAGCGGCGACGGGTCCGTCACCGTCACCCGGCGGGCGGACGGCGATTTCCGCGTCGATGCCGAGGTGAACGGCCGGGTGCAGCCCTTCCTGTTCGACACCGGGGCGAGCAGCGTGGTGCTCACCGCCGAGAACGCCGCCGCCCTGGGGCTCACCCCCGCGCCCGCCGATTTCACCGCCCGCGTCTCCACCGCCAACGGCATCACCTACGCGGCGCCGACCCAGCTCGACTCGCTCAGCGTCGGCACGATCACCGAGCGGCGGGTCAACGCCATGGTGGCCAAGCCCGGCGCGCTCTCCGCGAACCTCCTCGGCCAGACCTTCCTGTCGCGGCTGTCCGGCTACGAGGTGCGGGGCGACCGCCTGATCCTGCGGCGTCCCTGACCGGCCCGCCGCTCAGGCCGCGCGGGCTTCTTCGGGCGCCGCGCGGGAGACCAGCGCCACCGCCTCCCGCAGGGTCGCGAGGTCCGCCTCCGGGCGCATGCCGTGGGTCGAGAGATGGCGCCGGTAGGCCCGCGCCCCCGGCCGGCCGTTGAACAGACCGAGCATGTGCCGGGTCACCGCGTGCAGCCGCTCGCCCCGGGCCAGGGCCGCTGCGATATAGGGCTCGAATGTCGCGATCGCCGCGAAAGCGTCGGGGGCCGGTGCCGGCACGCCGAACAGGTCGGGATCGACACCGAGCAGCAGCGCCGGCTCGGTATAGGCGGCGCGGCCGACCATCACGCCGTCGACCTCGGCGAGCCGCGCCCGCGCGGCGTCCAGGTCGCGCAGGCCGCCATTGACCGCGATCGGCAGGCCGGGCAGCCGCTGCTTCAGCCGGGCCGCGCGTCCGTAATCGAGAGGCGGCACGTCCCGGTTCTCCTTGGGCGAGAGCCCCTGGAGCCAAGCCTTGCGCGCATGGACGATCAGCCCGTCGACGCCCGCCGCCACCACGGCGTCGGCCAGGGTGTCGAGCGCGGCCTCGGGATCCTGGTCGTCGACGCCGATCCGGCACTTCACCGTGACCGGCACGGAGACCGCCGCCTTCAGGGCGGCGACGCAGTCGCCCACCAGGGCCGGCTCGCGCATCAGGCAGGCGCCGAAGCGGCCCTCCTGCACCCGGTCCGAGGGGCAGCCGACATTGAGATTGACCTCGTCGTAGCCGAAATCCGCGGCGATCCGCGCGGCCTGCGCCAAGTCCGCCGGATCCGAGCCGCCGAGCTGGACCGCCACCGGGTGCTCGACATCCGCGAAGCCGAGCAGGCGCTCCCGCGGCCCGTGCAGCACTGCGCCGGTGGTCACCATCTCGGTGTAGAGCCGGGCGCGCGCCGAGAGGGACCGGTGGAAGGCCCGGCAATGCCGGTCCGTCCAGTCCATCATCGGGGCGACGGAAAAGCGCCATCCCGCCAGTGCGCCGCGTTCGTCAGCCGCCGTCACGTTCCCAGATCCGTGCTGTGACCCGTATCCCGCCCGCCATGCGTCCCGCCGGAGGCCGCGCGTCCGGGGATCCGGCCGATGGCGCGGGAGGGCGCCGGATACCACGGGAGGCCGCCCGGCGAAACGCCGTGCGGTGCCGGTCAGTCCGTCGCCGGCGTCGCGGCTGGCCTTTGGCTCGGTGAGGCGCGGGCTCGGTCAGGCGCGTGGTCCGGCCGGCCAGTAAATCCCTCGGCGATCGCGCCATGTCGGTGAAAACCGGGCCGCAGCATGGCTCCCATGTGCGGCAGGCATGGAATCATTCCAATGTAAAGAAGATGATGGTCCGGTGCGGTGCCGTGAAGCATTTGATTCTGTCTCGCGCAGGTGCGTATTTTACCAATTTATATTGGGAATTAACAGAAATGACTATCGGGAAAAAGGTCTTCTATATTATAGGCGGGATAATGTTGGCATTCATATCGATCGTGGGTGTGCAGGTCTCCTCCATCGGCGGAGTGATGATGGACGGCCGCAAGGCCGCCATCCGCGCCCAGGTCGAGTCGGCCCACAGCATCGTGGCGACGTTTGCCAAGCAGGCGGAGGCCGGCGCGATGACGGCCGACGAGGCGCGGCGGCGCGCTGCCGACGCGCTGCGGGCGATGCGCTACAACGGTGGCGACTACGTCTTCGTCTATAGCTCGACCCCGGGCGATATCGGCCGCAACGTCGTGCATCCCGATCCCAAGATCGAGGGCACGCGGTCCCGCGACGACGCGGCGATGAAGAAGACCTTCGTCTGGACGATGATCCGGCACGCTCAGGAGGGCGGCGGCTTCACCGAGTACCGTTGGGCCCGCCTCGGTGAGACCGAGCCCGCGCCGAAGGTCGCCTACTCGCTCGCCTACGAGCCCTGGCAATGGGTCATCAACTCAGCCCTGTACGTGGACGACATCCACGCCTTGGACCGGGCACGGATCGTCACCACCCTGCTCTGGCTGGTCCCGCTCGCCATCGGGGTCGGGGTGGTCGGGTTTCTGCTGGCAAGCAGCATCACGCGCCCCCTGAGCGCGTTCACGGCCGCCCTGCGGCGGCTCGCAGGCGGCGAGATGGATGTCGCCATCCCGGGGCGCGGCCGGCGCGACGAGATCGGCCAGATGGCCGAGGCCGCCGGCGTGTTCCGGGACAGCATGATCCAGGCCCAGACTCTATCGGCCGAGCAGCGGGCCGAGCAGGAGCGGCGGCAGGAGCGCGCCCACTGGGTGGAGGCGGTGACCCGCAGCTTCGATGCCGAGGCGAGCCAGTTGCTGGCGCGGGTCGACACCGCGGCGGCCGGGATGCGGGAAGCCTGCCGGGCGATGTCGGAGACTGCCGCGGAGGCGGCGCAGCAGGCCGGCTCGGCGGCCGGGTCTGCGCAGCAGGCGGCGGCCAACGTGCAGACGGTGGCGGCCGCCACCGAGGAGCTGTCCGCCTCGATCGGGGAGATCAGCGGCCAGGTCGCCAAGTCGGCCGAGATCGCCGGTCAGGCGGTGACGGAGGCGGAGCGGACCGACCGGCAGATCCGCGGGCTCGCCGGGGCCGCCGAGAAGATCGGGGAGGTCGTGCGGATCATCTCGGCGATCGCCGAGCAGACGAACCTCCTGGCGCTCAACGCGACCATCGAGGCGGCGCGGGCCGGCGAGTCGGGGCGGGGTTTCGCGGTGGTCGCCGCCGAGGTGAAGGGGCTGGCCGGACAGACCGCGAAGGCCACCGAGGAGATCACCGCGCAGATCGCCGCGATCCAGGGCGAGACCATGGAGGCCGTCAACGCGGTGCACGCCATCGGCGGCACGGTCGACACGATGAACGCCATCGCCAGCGCGATCGCGGCGGCGGTCGAGCAGCAGCGGGTCGCCACGGGGCACATCTCGCAGAACATCGACCAGGCCGCCCAGGGCACCGATTCGGTGAGCCAGAACGTGGTCTCGGCCTCATCGGCCGCGGAGGCGACGCAACGCGTGGCCGGGGAGGTCGGCGCGGCGGCCGGCGACGTCTGCCGCAGCGCCGAGGCCCTGCGGTCCGAGGTCATGCGCTTCCTCGCCGAGATGCGGGCCGCCTGAGTGCGCGGTCGCGTCGGATGGGCACCACCGTGGCGGATGCCCGTCCGACGCGGCGCGTCAGAGCACCGGCATGGCTCCCGCCACCGTGACGAGCGCACCCGACGTGTAGCTGCTCTCCTCCGAGGCCAGCATCACGTAGGCCGAGGCGAGTTCGGCCGGTTGTCCGGGGCGGCCGAACGGCACTTGGCTGCCGAAGGATTTCACCGAATCCTGGCTCATCCCGGAGGGAATGAACGGCGTCCAGATCGGCCCGGGCAGCACGCCGTTCACGCGCACGCCCGTTTCGGCGAGCAGCTGGGCGAGGCTCAGCACCATGTTGCTCAGCGCACCCTTGGTGGCGCTGTAGGCGAGGAGCGACGGCATCGGGTGCTTGGAATTCACCGAGGAGGTGAAGATCACCGAGGCGCCGGGTTTCAGATGGGCGAGGGCCGCCTTGGTCACGTAGAACGCCCCGAACACGTTGGTGCGGAAATGATCCTCGAACACGGCGTCGTCGATTCCGGCGAGGTCCGCGTTCGGCTGCTGGAACGCGCCGTTGTTGACCAGCACGTCGAGGCGCCCGAACGTCTCCACCGTGCGGGCGACGATCTGGCGCCCGTAGGCGGCGTCCTTGAGGTCGCCCGGCAGGAGCAGCGCGCGCCGTCCCGCCTTCTCGATCCACTGGGCGACCGCCTCCGCGTCGGCCTGCTCGTCCGGCAGGTAGGAGATGGCGACGTCCGCACCCTCCCGGGCGAAGGCGATGGCGACCGCGCGGCCGATGCCGGAATCGCCGCCGGTGATCAGCGCCGCCTGGCCGGTCAGCTTGCCCGAGCCCTTGTAGCTCGTCTCGCCATGGTCGGGTTCCGGCTCCATGCGCCCGGTCTTGCCGGGGAAGCTCTGGGGCTGCGCCGCGAAGGGCGGGCGGGGATACTTGTGCAGCGGATTCGTGGTCACGCGTCGTCTCCGGTGGGGGGTGCCGGTCCAACCGCACGGCCTCCCGGGTGTTCCGGCGCCGCGGCGCCGCGCCCCCGTCCGGCACCGTCCGGCCCCGCCCCGCCGGGGCAACACGAGTCCGTCTGCCCGCGATGGGCCGACACAGCTCAGCAACAGGCGTTCGTCAATCTCGCTGTGAGGAGGTCCCGCCATGATCGAGGTTCAGCCGGAGGATCGGGTCGCCCGCATGATCGATCGCGTCCTGCTCTACGCAGCGATGCTCTCGCTTACCTTCGGCTTGGCCACGGGCCTGTGGGGCCTGCTGCAGTGAGCCCGCCCCGGGATGGGGACCCGGGACAGGGATCCAAGGGGCGGATCACGGTCCGGCCCGGCCGCACATCCCTGCGGCGGTCCGGACGCGACTACACCGCCGTGGCGCTGATCGGGGCGGGGCTGACGGTGCTCGTGCTCGCGCTGCTTCTGGTCGGGATCCCGTGAGCGGACGCCGGCAATGCTGCTGAACCGCGCCGTCGTCGCGGCGCTGATCGTCGCGGTCGCGGCCTTCCTGCTGTACCTCGCGGCGCTCGCCCGCGCGGCGCTGTCGCCCAACGAGTCCTACGCGGCCAGCATCGGCCTCACCCTCGACCAGTGCGTGGCCGCCCAGGACGGCCTGTCCGCCGAGGCGGCGCGCCTGTACTGCCGCAGGCCCGTGCCGAAACGCCTGTGACCGGCAGGGCTTCCGGCCTCCCGGAGGCCCCGCGTGAGTTTTCCTGACACGCCGCGTGACGACTTGGCGATTGTTCGCATGGCGCCCGAAACCTAGACTTCGGGGCGCACACCGGATCTGTCGCCGAGCCGGATCGCAGGAAATCGCACGGAAGGCCCAGCACCATGGCGGACGATGCGACGATCCGGTCCGGCCGCTGCCATTGCGGGGCTGTGCGCTTCGAGGCGGCCCTCGATGACGATCTCGCGTCGATCCGCCGGTGCACCTGCTCCTACTGCCGCATGCGCGGCGCCGTCGTCGCGATGGCGCGGCCGGGCGGGGTGAGGATCCTGCAGGGTGCGGAGGCGCTGACGACTTACCGGTTCCATACCGGGGCGGCGCAGCATTTCTTCTGTTCCCGCTGCGGCGTCTACACACATCATCAGCGGCGGTCGGACCCGAACGTCCACGCGGTCAACGTGGCCTGCCTGGACGGGGTCAGCCCCTTCGACTTTCCGGAGGTCCCGGTGATGGACGGCGTCAATCACACGAACGACACCGGCCAGCCCACGCGGCGCGCCGGCACGCTGCGCTTCGTCCCGGCGGAGTGACGGCGGCGGGCCGTCCGCGTTCCGGCGCCGGCGCAGGATTCCTGACCGGTCCTGCCTGACCGCCCCGGTCCCCGAGCGCCGCTCCGGGCCGGGCCGGGCTCAAACGCTAGTGATCGTGGCCGCAGCCGCAGCCCGGACCATGCACGTGGCCGTGATCGTGGGCATGATCATGGCCGTGCTTCTGGTGCCCGTGCTCGTGATCATGGCTGTGATCGTGGCTGTGGCCATGGTCGTGCGCGTGATCGTGATCATGCCCGTGACCGTGATCGTGATGATCATGGTCGTGATGAGCGTGGGCATGATGATCGTGCCCGTGATCGTGCCCGCAGGTGCTGTGATCGTGGGCGGCGTGCTCGGGCCGGAAGGCGCGGGAGACCGGGGTCGCGACGCAGCCCTGCCCGCGGACCAGCTCGGCCGCGGCGGGTGTCGCCGGCACGTAGAGCACGTCCGCGCCGATCTCGGCATCCACGTGGCTGCCGCCGAGCTGCCAGGCCAGGCGCAGCAGGCGGGCCGGATTCTCGGCGCGCACCTCCAGGAGATCCTCGGCGGCCGCCCGCACGGCGACGAGCCGGCCGTCGTCGAGGCGCAGGGCGTCGCCGTCCTCGAGCGCCGCCGCCTTGGTGAGCGCGACGTCGAAGCCGAGACCGCCCTCGGCGACCAGGGGTCCCGTGACGGCATCCCGGGCCGCGCGGTCGAGGGTCACCGTGTCGGCGACGCGGTCGGCGCGCACCGCGGCCCGGCGGACGATCGTGGTGGCTGTCGGCATGGGACCCTCGGACATGGTGCCGGACTGATGCCGGACGTGGTGCCGGATAGGGGGCTACGGCATCCCGGCCGGAGCACCGCCTCGGAACCGTGGCATAGGGCGAGACGGGAACCCGACGCAACTCGTCTCGCGGCCGATGGAACCTTAGCCGTATGGCCGGCATTCCTTTCCTGCTAAGCTCGACGCGATCCGCAACGATCACGGCCACCGGCCGGACCGGATTCACAAGGGAGTTCTGGGGACCATGAAGAAGCTGACGGCAGCCGCCCTCGCCACCATCGCCGCCCTCTCGCTCGCCGGCTGCAACACCCCGGAAGACCGGGCTCTGGGCGGTGCGGGCCTCGGCGCCCTGACCGGTGCGGCGATCGGTGCGGCGGCCACCGGCCGCGCGGGCGGTGCCCTGGCGGGTGCCGCGATCGGCGGCGCCGGCGGTGCCATCGTGGGCGCCTCGACCGCGCCGCGCTGCCCCTACGGCACCTATCGCGACGCCTACGGCAACGTCTACTGCCGCTAAGCGAGACTGAGCTGGGCGGGCCGGGCGCGTCCCGGCCCTTCCTCGCGGCGTGCGGAGGGTCTATCCCGTCGCTCGGCCGGGCCTGTCCCGGTGCCGGAACCCCGCCGCCCCGATGACAGAGCCGAGCCGAGGATCAGCGCCGAGACCGGGCCGCCCATGAGCCAGGCGACCAAGTCCCAGGGCGTCTGGGGGAAGCTCGGCGGTGCCGGCATCGGCCTCGCGATCGGCGGTCCGCTCGGGGCCCTGATCGGAGGGGTCGCGGGCCACTTCCTGCTGGACCGGGTCGGCGCACCCTTCGGGCGGACGCCGCGCGACGTCGTGTTCACCACCGGACTCGTGGCGCTCGCCGCCAAGATGGCGAAATCCGACGGCGTCGTGCTGCCGTCTGAGGTCGAGGCCTTCGGCCGGGTGATTCAGGTGGAGCCGTCCGCGCGGGCGGGCGTGGAGCGCCTGTTCGATCTCGCCAAGAAGACCACGAGCGGCTTCGAGGCCTACGCGCACCAGCTTGCGACCACCTTCGGCGACGAGCCGGCGCTGCTGGAGGACGTGCTCGACGGCCTGTTCCAGATCGCCGGCGCCGACGGGGCCCTCCACGAGGCCGAGGAGCGCTACCTGCGCGCGGTCTCGGGAATCTTCGGCTTCGATGAGGTGGCGTTCCGGCGCATCGCCGCCCGGCACGTGCGGCTCCCGGACGATCCCTACGGCGTCCTCGGGCTCGACCGGGAGGCGGACGATGCCGCCGTGAAGGCGCGCCACCGCGCGCTGGTCGCCGAGCACCACCCGGATCGGGCGCTCGCCCGCGGCCTGCCGACGGAGGCGGTGGCCATCGCCACGCGGCGCCTCGCCGCGATCAACGCGGCCTACGACCGGATCGCGCAGGAGCGCGGGCTGCGGTGAGCCTCATCCCCGATACGCCCCTCGCCCGCCGCGTCGCGCCCTCGCCGAACCACGGAGCCCGGCGCGCGGGGCCGCTCGACATGCTGGTCCTGCATTACACCGGCATGGACAGCGGGGCCGCCGCGCTGGCGCGGCTGCGCGACCCGCTGAGCGAGGTCTCGGCCCACTATCTCGTGTTCGAGGATGGCGGCATCGTCCAGATGGTGCCGGAGGCTCGCCGGGCCTGGCATGCCGGCGCCGGGGCCTGGAAGGGCGAGACCGATATCAATACCCGCTCCATCGGGATCGAGATCGTCCATCCGGGCCATGCCGGCGGCCTGCCGTCCTACCCGGACGCGCAGATCGAAGCGGTGATCGCCCTGGCCCGGGACATCATCGGCCGCTGGCCGATCCCGCCGGAGCGGGTGCTCGGCCATTCCGACATCGCACCCGAACGCAAGGAGGATCCGGGCGAGACCTTCCCCTGGAGCCGGCTCGCGGCGGCGGGGGTGGGCCATTACGTGCCCCCGGCCCGCCTCCAGGACGGCCGGTTCTTCGCGCGGGGCGATGCCGGCCAGCCCGTCGAGGCGCTTCAGGCAATGATCGCACTCTACGGCTACGACCAGCCGGTGACGGGCCTGTTCGACGCGCGCACCCAGGCGGTGATCACCGCGTTCCAGCGTCATTTCCGTCCGGCACGGGTGGATGGCGTCGCCGACGCCTCCACCATCACCACCCTGCGCGACCTGATCGCGGCCCTGCCGGCGGCCTGAGGACCGCCGGTCCCGCCTCAGGCGCGGTGGGCCCGGGCCTCGTGCGGAGGGACGGGATCCGCGTCCGCTTGATCCGGCGCGTCGGTCCGGGTCCGCCAGAGGCTGTAGGCGACGCCGGCCGCCAGCAGCGTCAGGGTGACCACCAGCGAGACCCACGGCGGAACCGTCACGAGCCCGAACGTGTCGGCCACCACGATCTTGGCGCCGATGAAGATCAGGATGAAGGCGAGCGCGGTCTTGAGATAGGCGAACCGGTCGACCATCGCGGCCAGGGCGAAATAGAGGGCGCGCAGGCCCAGGATCGCGAAGATGTTGGAGGTGTAGACCACGAACGTGTCGGTGGTGATCGCGAAGATCGCAGGCACGCTGTCGACCGCGAAGATCACGTCGGCGCCGTTCACCAGCACCAGGGCGAGGGCAAGCGGCGTGAAGTACAGGGCGACCCTACCGGTCTTCGGATCGGTCTTGCGGACCGTGAAACGCTGGCCGTGCAGCTCCGGCGTCACCCGGAAGGTGGACTTGAACCAGCGCACGACGGCGCTGTTCTGGAAGTCGCCCTCCTCCTCGTCGCCCGAGACGAGGATCTTCAGGCCGGCATAGATCAGGAAGGCGGCGAACAGGGACAGAACCCAGTGCACCTCGTGCACCAGCGCGGCGCCCAGTCCGATCATCAGACCGCGCAGCAGCACCGCCGCCAGGATACCCCAGAGGAGGACCCGGTGCTGGGCAGCCCGGGGGACGCCGAGCGCCGTGAGGATCATGGCGATGACGAAGACGTTGTCCATCGACAGCGACTTCTCGACCACGAGTCCGGTGACGTATTCCTCGCCGGACTGGGGACCCAGATACCACCAGATCCAGCCGCCGAAGGCGAGGCCCAGCGCAAGGTAGAAGCCGGTGAGAGCCAAGCTCTCCCGGACGCCGATCTCGTGCTCCTTGTCGCGGTGGAGGAGTCCGAGGTCGAAGGCGAGCAGGCCGGCGATCAGGAGGTGGAACCCGAGCCACATCCACAATGGCTTGCCGAGCCATTCGATGGTGAGGACGTCCATCATGCGCGGGACCTGATGCTGATTCCGGAAGGAAAGCATCGGCTCCGACATCACGGGCGCTGGGAAGCGCCCGCCAGAGGGGCCCGCAGCCGATAGGGGCGAGGTAAGCGGTGATCGGGGCGAATCAAGGGCAGGGCTGGGGATGCGGGCCTGCATCCCCGGATGGTTCCATCGGGAATGTGCCGGTGGGCGGCGCCTGGATCGGATGTGCGGCCCGGCCGGGCCGGCTCAGTCGGCACGGCCGCTCTCGCGGCGCGTTCGGGACGGCGTGCACCCGTACTGGAGGGGTTGAGCGGACAAGCCGCGCAGATCGGCGAGGTCGTGACCCTGATCCAGGGGATCGCCGGACAGACCAATCTGCTGGCGCTCAACGCCCCCATCGAAAGGCCGCGCGTGCGGTGTGTTGACGGGGTGGACGAGGGATCCGTTTGCCGGGCGGCACGGTCCGGATCTGCGAGAGCGTCGTCGATCGCAGCGCCACGTGCCCCGAGACGGTCTTCGCTCCGCGCCGGCCAAGCACACCGGCCAAGCACGCCGGCCAAGCACGCCGGCCAGCCGAGCGACGCCGCAGCCGAGGTTCCGAACCCTCAGCCCGGGTCGCCGGTAGCCGGTTCCCCGCCCATCCGCGGCGATGCGCATTCGCGCAGGGGCCGCTCCTCCATCAGCGCCAGGAACGTGAAGGCGCCCAGCAGGCCGAGGCAGGCGGCCAGGAAGACGAAACGGAAGGTCAGGGCGAGCTGCGCCGGGTCCGCGCCGCGGATCAGGCTCTCCACGTCGTGGCCTCCTGTCCCGCTCCCTGCCCCGCCCGCGACGCCGCCGAGCACGATCGTGCCGAAAGCCGCCACGATCAGTGCCCCGCCGAGCGACCGGAAGAAGTTCATCGCGGCGGTGGCGATCCCGAGCTGGTGCGGTTCCACCGCGTTCTGGATGGCGATGGTGGAGAGGGGCAGGATCGTCCCGATGCCCATGGAGAGCAGCGCGAACAGCACCTCCATGAGCCAGAAGGGCAGCGCCCGGCCTTCCCAGGCGATGGTGGCGCAGCAGGCGAGGCTGAGGCTCATCATCGCGAGGGGCACGCGCTTGTAGTGCCGGAAATGCAGCATCGATCGGCCCGACAGCGTCGCGCCCGTGACGGTGCCGATCATCAGCGGCACCAGCGCCACGCCGGACTCGCTCGCCGAGAGCCCGATCACCCCTTCGAGGAAGATCGGCACATAGATGGTGAGGCCGATGAAGGTGCCCATGGCGAAGCAGGCGGCCAGCGTCGCGCTGTAGACCACCCGGTCCTTGAGCACCTCCGTGGGGATCAGCGGCTCTGACGCCGTGCCGAGCCGCGCCGCGAAACCGCCGGCCAGTACGGCCGCCCCGGCGAGGAGGGCGAGGATCGTGGGCGAGCCCCAGGGATAGCGCACGCCGCCCCAGCTCAGGGCCAGCAGGAGGGTGACAGAGCCCGCGACCATCAGGGCGGCCCCGGGCCAGTCCAGCCGGTGCTGGCGGTCGTGGCGCGGCAGGCGCTTCAGGTTGGCGTTGGTCAGCGCGAAGGCGAGGATGCCGATCGGCAGGTTGATCCAGAAGATCAGCGACCAGTGCAGGTGCTGGGCGAAGAGGCCCCCGAGCAGCGGCCCCGCCACCGAGGCGGCCACGAACACGCCCGCGATCACCACCTGATAGCGGGCGCGCTCCTTGGGCGACATGATGTCGGCCAGGATGGTCTGGGAAAGCGCGATCAGCCCGCCACCGCCGATCCCCTGGAGGCCCCGGGCCAGCGCCAGCGTCACCATCGTGGGGGCGAGCGCGCAGGCCAGCGACCCGAGCCCGAAGGTCGCGATGGCGATCAGCAGCATGATCCGCCGGCCGTGGATGTCGCTGAGCTTGCCATAGAGCGGGGTCACCGCCGTGGAGGCCAGCAGGTAGGCGGTGACGATCCAGGGGAGGTTGGCGGCGTCCCCGAGGTCGAGCCCGATGGTCGGCATGGCGGTCGCCACGATGGTCTGGTCGAGGGCCGCGAGCAGCATCGCGGTCATCAGGCCGTAGACGATCGCGCGAATCTCGCTCTGGCTGAGGCGATCTTGAGGGGCGCCGGTCTGCGCCTGTGTCTGCGCCGGGGTTCCGGTGACGGCAGCGGGGCTGGCCACGTGTCTGAGCCTCTGATCCGAGCCGTGCCGGCCGACCATCCGGTGCGAATGGGGACAGGGCGGCGAAAGGGGATGGCGGACGGCCCGCGGCCGCGGCTCGGGCCGCCGCTGTCCGCGAGGCCCGAGACCAAGAAGAGCTTCCGCTCGGCCGTATCGATCCTTAGCGCAGCGCCGGAGGGCAGCCCATGCCGTCCGGCACCGATCCTGTCTTCGCCCTTGACAGGACTGGCGGCCTGTCGCTCTCCCGGCGGATGCCGGATGACAGGGATGCAATCGCCATCGTGGGCGGCGGGCCGGCCGGGCTCGCCGCCGCCGAGGTGCTGGGAGGCGCTGGCCGCGCGGTCGCGGTCTACGAGCGCATGCCCTCGGTCGCCCGCAAGCTGCTGATCGCCGGGCGCGGCGGCCTCAACATCACCCACAGCGAGGCGCGGGCGGACTTCCTCGCCCGCTACCATCCGCACGGCTGTCTCGATGCCGCCATCGCGGCCTTCCCGCCCGACGCGCTGCGGGCGTGGTGCGCGGAACTCGGCGAGCCGACCTTCGTCGGGTCGAGCGGGCGCGTCTTCCCGCGCAGCTTCAAGGCCTCTCCCCTGCTCCGGGCATGGCTGGCGCGGCTCGACCGCCTCGGGGTCCGGATCCACACCCGCCACCGGCTCACGGCCCTGGGCGGGACGCTGCATTTCGACACCCCGGACGGGCCGCGCGCGATCCGGCCCCGCGCCACCCTGCTGGCGCTCGGCGGGGCGAGCTGGCCGCGCCTCGGCTCGGACGGGCGCTGGGTGCCCCTCCTCGAAGGGCTCGGGGTGGCGGTGGCGCCCCTGCGTCCGGCCAATGCCGGCTTCGCGGTGGCGTGGTCCGACCTGTTCCGGGAGCGGTTCTCCGGAGCGCCGCTGAAGCGGGTGGCGCTCGCCTGCGAAGGCACCGTGGTGCGGGGCGAGGCCGTGATCACGCAGACCGGCATCGAGGGCGGAGCGATCTACGCCCTCTCGCGCGCCTTACGCGAAGCGATCGCGGCCGGGGGCCGCGCGCGGCTCGTCGTGGATCTCCGCCCCGACCTCACCCGGGAGGCCCTCGCCCGCCGTCTGTCCGGCGCCCGGCCGGGCGACTCGGCCGCGACCCGGCTGCGCAAAGCCGCGGGCCTCGCGCCCGTGGCGGCGGGATTGCTGCGCGAGGCGGCCGGCGCCGCCCTCCCGGCGGATCCCGGGGCGCTGGCCGGGTTGATCAAGGCCGCGCCCATCACCCTCACCGCCTCCGCGCCGATCGAGCGGGCGATCTCGACGGCGGGCGGCGTCCGGCTCGACGCCCTCGACGAACGGTCGATGCTGCGGGCCCATCCCGGCCTGTTCCTGGCCGGGGAGATGCTCGACTGGGAGGCGCCGACCGGCGGCTACCTGCTCCAGGGCGCCCTCGCGGGCGGAAGGGCGGCCGCCGCCGGGATGCTCGACTGGCTGCGCGAGACCGGCGGCTGACGCGCCCGCCTCACGGCCGCGTGCAGAACCCGACGATGCCGGACGCGTCCGCGGGGCAGCTGGCGCCCTCCCCGTCATAGACCGCCACGCCACCTTTGAGGCAATGGGCCGTGACCAGCATCTCGCCGGTCCCGCAGGTGATCGTGCAGCCCCCCGGGCAATCGGATTTGCGCACGGGTCGCAAGCTGGCGGCTGTGGCCTCGCCCTTCGGGCCCGGGCCGCCCTGCGGTCCGACCGGACCCCGCGGGCCCGGAGGACCCTGCAGGCCCGCGGCCCCGGCATCGCCCTTCGGGCCCGGTGCGCCCTGCGGGCCGACCGCGCCCTGGGGGCCGGTCTCCCCTTTCGGACCGGTCTCGCCCTGAGGACCCGTATCGCCCTTGAGACCCTGCTCGCCCTTGGCTCCTTGGTCTCCCTTGGCCCCCTGATCGCCCTTGAGACCGGCCTCGCCCTTGGCCCCCGTCTCCCCGGGCGGTCCTGCGACACCCTGAGGGCCGGGCGGTCCGGGCGGACCCTCCGGCGCGCAGTTCGCCACAACCGCCTCCCGCTCGTCCGGCTCCGCCTTCAGCGTCACCACGCAGGTCGAAGGCCGGTAGGGCAGCCGGAAGGTGAACCGTCCGCGCCGGTCGGCCTGGATCGAGATGTCGTCGTCCAGCACCACGATCGCCCCGGGCTTGCGCACCGAGCCCGAGATCCGGAGGTCGCCGGCCTCGATGCGCGCGTCGTAGACCATGATCGGCTGGCTCGGGGTCTGCGCGTGCCGGACCCGCGGGCGGGCCGGGCGCGATCGCCCTGCGGCGGCCGCGGCCGGATCCGGACCTGCGCCACCCGGCGGATCCGCCTGCTGGCCGAGCGCCGCCCCCGACAGGGCGAGCAGGATCGTCAGAGTGAGGGCTGAGCGCATGCGCGGTCCGGTTCGGCCGCGTCACGCACGCGGCGGCCCGACATTGGTCTCGCCCTGCGAGGGAGGTCAACCGGGGCGGCGGAACCGGCGGTGGCGGTCGATTCCACAGGCGTCCACAGCCATCCACAGGCCAAGCCGCTGCTTCCGTGCGCGATTCCGGGACGCCGTGGAAACCGTTTGTGTGCGTTCCTGTTATGTTCCTATCGTCCGGCATGACCGGAGCCGACGGAGATGGGGCTGGACCCTGCGGACGAGACCGAGGGGGCGATCGCGCGGGGCGATCCCCGGGCCCGGCTTGCGGCCCTGCGGATGCGCCTCGCGCCGCCGGCCGGCGAGCGGGACCTGCCGCCGGTCCTGCCGCTGGGCGTACCGGAGCTCGACGGGCATCTGCCGGGCGGCGGCCTCGTCCTCGGGCCGCCCCACGAGATCGCGCCGGCCGAGCCCGTGGACGGGGTCGCGGCCCTCGGATTCGCCCTGGCGCTCTGCGCCCGCCACCTCGCTGGCCGGCCTGGTCCGGCGCTGATCGCCGCCGCGCCGGGGCAGCCCCTGCCCTACGGCCATGGCCTCGCGGGACTCGGCCTCGATCCCGCCCGGCTGCTGCTGCTGGAGGCCGGCAGCGATGCGGAGGTGTTCCGCGCGCTGGAGGCGGCCCTGCACGCCCGGGCGCTCACGGCCCTCGTCGGCCTCGTCCGGGACGGCCTGCCGCTGAAGCCGGGCCGGCGCCTGCAACTCGCCGCGGAAGGGTCTGCTCCGCCGCTGCTGCTGATCCTGCGGCCGGCGCCTGCCGGCCTGCCCAACGGGGCCGCCACCCGCTGGCGGATCGCCGCGGCGCCCGCGGCGCGGGACCGGTTCGGCACCCTCGACAGGCCGCGCTGGCGGGCGCGGCTCGAACGCTGTCGCAACGGGCGGGGCGGCGACTGGCTTCTGGAGTGGGACCATGCCGCGCATCGTCTGCATCTGCCTGAGCCACTGGCCGGTGACGCGGCTGCGGCGGGCCGGTCTCGCGCCTGAGCGCGGCCCCCTCGCGGTGGCCGCCGAGGGCCCCGGCGGCCTGCGGCTCGTGGCCCTCGACCCGGAGGCCCGCGCCCTGGGCCTCCAACCCGGCGAGCCCCTGGGCCGGGTCCGGGCGCGGATCGGTGTGCCGCTCCAGGTCTATCCCGCCGACCCGACCGCCGACCGGGACGCTCTGCTGCGGCTCTGCCGCTGGGCGGGCGGCTACGCGCCCCTCGTGGCGCCGTTCGGGCCGGCCGAGGCGGGGGACGGGCTCTACATCGACGTCGCCGGGGCCAGTCACCTGCGCGGCGGCGAGGCGAGTCTCGTCGACGATCTGGCAGACCGTCTCGCGCGGGGACATATCCCCGCCCGGATCGCCCTTGCCGACACACCCGGGGCCGCCTTCGCGCTGGCCAGCCACGGCGGGGTCGACCGGATCGTCGTGCCGCCGGGCGGGGCGGCCGAGGCTCTGCGGGGTCTGCCCGTGGAGGCCCTGCGGCTGGATCCCGGCACGGTCTCGGGGCTGAAGCGGCTCGGCCTGCGCCGGATGGGCGAACTCGATGCCCTCCCCCGGGGGCCCCTCGCCCGTCGCTTCGGCGAGGCGTTGCTGTTGCGCCTCGATCAGGCCCTGGCACGCCGTCCCGAGCCGCTGGCGCCCCTGTCGGAGGCCGCCGAATACGCCGCCGCCCGCGGCTTCCTCGACCCGATCGGGCGGCAGTCGGACATCGTCCGGACCGCCCGCGACCTGATGGCCGAGATCGCCCCCCGTCTGGAGCGGGACGGGCTCGGTGCCTGTGCCCTGCGCCTCGCCCTGCACCGGGTCGACGGGGTGGTGCGGGCCCTCGATCTCGGTCTGTCGCGCCCCGAGCGTCACCCCGAGCGGGTCGCGGCCCTGGTTTCCCTGCGCCTCGACCGGTTGGGCTCCGCCCTCGAGGCCGGGTTCGGCTTCGAGACCGTGGCGCTCGCCGTGACGGTGACCGGCGCCATGCCGGCCCGCCAGACCGATCTCGGGGCGGACGCCTCCGGCGATGGGGTCGCCGTCCTGGCCGATGCCCTGGCGCAGCGCCTCGGGCGGGGGTTGCTGCGCCTGGAGCCACGGGCGAGTCACCTGCCGGAACGGGCTGATCGGAGCGGTCCCTGGGTTGCCGGAGAGGGGCACGGATCGTCAGCGGACAAGGACATCGGCCGGACGCGCGCGCATCGCCCTCTCCCCTCTGCGGAGGAGGATGCCCCCCGAAGGGGGACGAGTCGGCACGAAGTCCCGCACGGGGGGGGCGAGGGTGCAGGGTCCGGCCGTGGCCATCATGAAGCGCGCGATCCTTCCGGAAGCGGCTTTTCCTTCTCCCGGCCCCTTCTGAAGCAGGAGCCAACCTCCCCCGCAGAGGGGGGCGTGAGGGCGCGGGCCTTTCCCATCTCCGTCCCCTGCTCCATCCCCTGGCCCGATCACCTCCCGCCCCGCCCCCTGGTGCTGTTCCCCCGGGGCGAAGCCGCGTGCGACGTGCTCTCCGCCGTCCCGGAGGGGCCGCCCCGGCGCTTCCGCTGGCGCGCGCAGGTTCACCGCGTCGCCCATGCCGAGGGGCCGGAGCGGATTTCCGCCGAATGGTGGTGCGCGCCCGGCGCGGAGCGCGACTATTACCGCATCGAATGCGAGGCCGGTCACCGGCTCTGGCTCTACCGCGACGGGCCGCACGCCCCCGGGCAGCCGGCCGCGTGGTACGTCCACGGGCTGTTCGCGTGAGCCGCCCCGAGATCCCTTTCGCCGAACTCGCCGTCACCACGAACTTCTCGTTCCTCCACGGCGCCGCGCACCCGCAGGACTACGTCGTGCAGGCGGCGGCCTACGGCCTCTCGGCGATCGGCATCGCCGACCGCAACACCGTGGCCGGCGTGGTCCGGGCGCATGCGGCGGCGCGGGCGCTCGAAGCGGAGGGCACGAAGATCCGGATCCTGCCCGGCGTGCGCCTCGTCACCGAGGAGGGGTTCGAGGCCGTCACCTACCCGATGGACCGGGCGGCCTGGGGGCGCCTCTGCCGGCTGCTCACCCTGGGCAACCGGCGCGTCCGCAAGGGGGAATGCCGCTTCGCCTTCGCCGAGATGCTGGAGGCCGCGGAGGGGCAGATGTTCATCGCCATGCCGCCGGCCCGGCGCCTGCCGGAGGGCTTCCGGTCGCGTCTGGAGGCGCTCGCCGCCGCGGCCCCGGGCCGGACCTTCCTCGGGGCGAGCCATACGCGCCGGGGCGACGAGCGGCGCCGCCTCGGTCTGCTCGCCGAGCTGGGCGCGGCCGCCCGCGCGCCGATGGTCGCGGTCTCGGACGCGCTCTACCACCATCCCGAGCGGCGCCCGCTCCAGGACGTGGTGACGTGCATCCGCGCGGGCTGCCGGATCGGCGAGGCGGGCTACCGGCTGGAGGCCAATGCCGAGCGCCACCTGAAGCCCCCCGCCGAGATGGCGCGGCTGTTCGCCGACCACCCGGAGGCGGTGGCCCGCACCGTCGAGATCGCCGAGGCCTGCGGCTTCTGCCTGTCCCAGCTGCGCTACGAATATCCCGACGAGCCGGTGCCCCCCGGGCGCACGCCGCAGGAATACCTGGAGGAGAAGACCTTCGAGCGGGCGCACTGGCGCTACGGCGGCGATATTCCCTCCGCCGTCGCGGCGACGCTCCGCGAGGAGCTGCGGCTCATCGCCAAGATGGACTATGCCCGTTACTTCCTGACCCTGTTCGACGTGGTCGAGTTCGCCCGCGGCAAGGGGATCCTCTGCCAGGGCCGCGGCTCGGCGGCCAATTCCGCCGTGTGCTTCTGCCTCGGCATCACCGCGGTGGACCCGTCCAAGCACCGGCTGCTCTTCGCCCGCTTCATCTCGGAGAACCGGGGCGAGCCCCCCGACATCGACGTCGATTTCGAGCACGAGCGCCGCGAGGAGGTGATCCAGCACCTCTACGCCCGCTACGGCCGGGAGCGGGCCGCCCTCTGCGCCACGGTGATCCACTACCGTCCGCGCATGGCGATCCGCGAGGTCGGCAAGGTCCTCGGGCTCACCGAGGACGTGACCTCGGCGATCGCCGACACGGTCTGGGGCTCCTGGGGCACCGGGATGCCGGACCAGCATGTGCGCGAGGCCGGCCTCGATCCGGGGAACCCGGCGATCCGGCAGGCGCTGGACCTCGCCCATCAGCTGATCGGCTTCCCCCGCCACCTGTCCCAGCATGTCGGCGGCTTCGTGCTGACCCGCGGGCGCCTCGACGAGACCGTGCCGGTGGGCAACGGCGCCATGGCGGACCGCACCTTCATCGAGTGGGACAAGGACGACATCGACGCGATCGGCCTGATGAAGGTCGACGTTCTGGCGCTCGGCATGCTGACCTGCCTCAAGCGCGGCCTCGCGTTTCTGGAGAAGGACCACAATACCTTCTACGAGACGCTGGCCGACCTGCCGCAGGAGGATCCCGCCACCTACGCGATGCTGGCGAAGGCCGATTCCGTCGGCGTGTTCCAGGTCGAGAGCCGGGCGCAGATGTCGATGCTGCCGCGCCTGAAGCCCAAGGAATTCTACGACCTCGTCGTGCAGGTGGCGATCGTGCGCCCCGGTCCCATCCAGGGCGACATGGTCCATCCCTACCTGCGGCGCCGCTCCGGGATCGACCCGGTGGAGTACCCCGCCCCGCACCCGGACCACGGGCCGGCGGACGAACTGAAGGAGGTCCTGCAGAAGACCTACGGGGTGCCGCTGTTCCAGGAGCATGCCATGCAGATCGCCATCACGGCGGCGGGCTTCACCCCGGCCGAGGCCGACGGCCTGCGCCGGGCGATGGCGACCTTCCGCCATGTCGGCTCGATCGGCGGCTTCGCGGACAAGTTCGTCGGCGGCATGACCCGGCGGGGCTACCCGCAGGACTTCGCCGAGCGCTGCTTCGCGCAGATCCGCGGCTTCTCCACCTACGGATTCCCGGAGAGCCACGCGGCGAGCTTCGCGCTCCTCGTCTACGCCTCGGCCTGGATGAAGTGCCGGCACCCCGACGTCTTCCTGGCCGCGATCCTCAACGCCCAGCCCATGGGCTTCTACCAGCCGGCCCAGCTGGTGCGCGACGCCCGCGCCCACGGGGTCGAGGTGCGGGGCGTCTGCGTCAACGCCAGCGACTGGGACTGCACCCTGGAGCCGGCCGGAAATCCCGCGCTGCACGCCGTGCGGATCGGCCTGCGGGTGGTGCGCGGCCTGCCCGAGGCCGCCATGCGCCGGCTCGTGCGGCTGCGGGCCAACGGCTATGCCAGCATCGAGGGCCTGCAGGCCGCCCTCGCCCTGCCCCGCAACACCCTGGAGCGGCTGGCCGAGGCGGACGCGTTCCGCTCGCTGGGCCTCGACCGGCGCGCCGCCCTCTGGATGGTCCGCACCCTGGAGGGGACCTCGGCGCGCAAGGCCGCCAAGGCCGACCCGAGCGCGCGCCGGGCCCATCTCCTCGACGCGCCCCTGCCGCTCTTCGCCTGGCACGCCGATGACGGACTGTTCCGGCACGAGCCGGCCGTGGACCTGCCGTCCCTGGCCCCGTCCGAGGCGGTGGCCGAGGATTACGCCGCCACCGGCCTGTCGCTGCAGGGGCACCCGGTCGCCTTCTTCCGGGGGCGGCTCGCCCGGATCGGCGCGATCCCGGCCCGGGCGCATCTCGATCCCGCCTTGCCCCAGGGGGCGCGGGTCACGGTGGCGGGCCTCGTGCTGATCCGCCAGCGGCCCGGCACCGCCAAGGGCGTGGTGTTCCTGACCTTGGAGGACGAGACCGGTATCGCCAACGTGATCGTCTGGAAGACGGTGTTCGAGGCCAACCGCCGGATCGCCATGCAGGCCCGGTTCCTCGCCGTGCGCGGCCGGATCCAGCGGGCGGACGGGGTGGTCCATCTCGTGGCCGAGGGGTTTCGCGATCTCACCGCGTCCCTGCGCGATCTGCGCGAGGCCGGGATGAAGCTGCCCCCCGAGAACACGGATTTCGGCGTGCCCCCGGATCGGCGCGTGTATCGCAGCCGGGATTTCCACTGAGGAACGCCCCTCGACAGGCCCCGCGCCGCGCGTAGAGTGCGGCCATGTCGAGCTTCGCCGTTCCGCGCCTCCTCCTCGCCGCCTGCCTCGCCGCCTGCGCGGCCCTCCCCCTCTGGGCGGAGGCCGCCCGGGCCGACAGCTGCGACGACCTCACCCGCCAGATCGCCGGCGCCATCGGCGGCAAGGTCGGCAAGCGGGCGGGCCCCAGCATCGACATCCGCATGGCCGGTCCGATCAAGTTCGACGTGACCTGCCGGGCCGAGCCGATCGTGCAGGCGACCTCGGCCGAGCCCGCCCCCTCGGCGACCTTCTTCCGCGACCTGTCGGTGGCCTCCGAGATCCTGGTCGGCGAGCCGGCCGCGACCGTCGAGCCGATCATCGCCAGCGCCTACCGGACCGCGCTGTCGGAGCGGCGCAAGTCGTTCATCCAGCAGAACGGCTGGTCTGCCTCCTGCTACACCGACCCGGGCAGCACCGCGATGCGGACCCTGTGCTCGGTGGGGCGCATCCCGCCGGGGTGATGCGATATCGACCCCGGCAGGATGCGCGCGAAGGGGCCGATCAGTACTCGATCACGCCGTCCAGGGCGTAGTGCTTCACGGTCTTCCGGTTGGCGATCAGCTCGTCCACCGTCGGCTCGCCCTTGAGGGCGCGGGCGATGGCGAGCTTCGTCGCCTCGTAGTTGGTCCGGTAGAGGTCCTTCTGGTCGAGGTTGTCGTCCTCGGCGCAGCGCTGATCGAGCCAGATCATGATGATCATGCACAGCTCGTCGAGCCCGTCCTTGGGCAGGATGCCCTCGATGATGCAGTCCACGATCGCGTCGCCGGTGGCGGCCTGGACCACGCCGCCGAGGAGCTCGGCATACTCGGCCGTGTGGATCGTGACCTTGGTGGTCATCATCGTGGCGGGGCGCACGAGCTGGTTGAGGTCGCGGACCACGAACATCCGCGTGTGGCCCTGGACCTGCCCCATCATCGACGCGAAGGCCTGGCCGACCGGACCGCGCACCGAGCCGATCAGCACCTCCGGCATGGCGTCGGTGTACTGGCCCTCGGCCGCCAGCACCGTGGCCTCGCCCGTGCGGAACCAGATCTCTTGCATGTTCGAACTCCACCTGATCGGAGCCCGCGGGAGACATCATCGGAGGCCCCGCGTCAATCGCGTCAGAGCAGGCCCACCCCGTCCAGGACGCCGACCATCGCGAACGCGATCGTGATCCCCGACACCGCGTAGACCACCCCCTTGTAGACGCCCGCCACGCGCTGCCCCTCGGGCAGGGCCCGGGTGGCGAGGAGGATCAGCAGGCCGAGCGCGAGCGGCAGGAGCAGCGCGTTCATCACCTCCACGGCGATGTTGAGCGCCACGAGATCCGGCACGAGCTGCACGGCGACCGCGCCGGTCGCGACCGCGAGCGCGAAGGCGCCGTAGAAGGCCGGAGCCTCCCGGGGCGACTGCTCCAGGGAGTGCGGCCGGCCGGTCACGTCGCCAAACCCCCAGGCCAGCGCCAGGGCCACGACGTTGAGCGCCACGAAGGCCGCCGCGATGATGCCCACCCCGAACACCACCTGCCCGAGCCACGGCCCCAGGGCCGGCGTGAAGGCGCCCGCGAGATCGCCGACGGTCTCCAGCCCCTTCGCGCTGCCCTGCCCGGCCTTGCCGATCGTGGCGGCGGCGGCGACGAGGATCGCGCCCATCACGCATTGCGAGACCACCGCACCCACGAGTGTGTCGAGCCGCGAGCGCCGCGCGTGCTCCCAGCCCAGGCCCTTATCGACGATCGCCGACTGCTGGTAGAAGATCATCCACGGCATGATCACCGCGCCGATATTGGCCGCGATCAGCACCCGGAACTGGCCGTCGCCCAGCGGCATGTGCCCGAAGGAGGCGACGATCTCGGGCAGGTTCGGCCGCGCCGCGACGGCGAGCCCGACGAAGACCAGCTCGAACAGGCCGACCACGATCGCCACGACCTCGACGCGCCGGTAGCTCCCGGTGAAGACGAGCCCCAGGAGCAGGCAGGCCGGCAGGCCGAGGCTCACGAGCCGCGGCACCCCGAACAGGTCCCCGATGCCGGCGATGCCGGAGAATTCCGTGACGATGGCGCCGATGCCGGCGACCACGAGGCCGCCGTACGAGATCCAGGCCCAGGCCGGCCCGTAGCGCTCCCGGATCAGCGCGCCGTGGCCGCGTCCGGTGGCGGTCCCGAGCCGCACCGTCAGCTCCTGGACGACGTACAGGATCGGCACCAGCAGGATCTGGAGGAGCAGGAGCGAATAGCCCCAGCGCGCCCCGCTCTGGGCCGCCGTGATGAGGCTTCCGACATCCGTATCGGCCAGCATCACCACGAGTCCGGGGCCTGCGGCCTTGAGGTAAGCGGACAGGCGAGGCAGGGAAGCGCTGGGCACGGCTCGGGAACAGTCCCGCGCACGGGCGGTTCCGGCGGGCGCCTGCGGCGTTTTCCCGGGGCAGGCGGGAGGGACATGTGATGGCGGAGAGCACGGATCGGGGCTCCGGCTGGAGCCTGCAGGCGACCGCCGTGCCCGACGGGGTGCGCCTGGAACTCGCCCTGGCCGACCTCGGCGGCGCGCCGGTCACCGCCGCGATCGTTCTCGACCGGGCGGAAGCCCGGGCCTTCGCACGCGCCCTGCTCGCCGCCGCCGGCGACGCGGCGGAACGGACCTTCCCGAAGCCGGGCGCCTGACGGCGCGCCGCCGGTCGGTCAGCGGGCGAGACCGGGATTGCGGCCGGGCAGGCGGGGGACCACGGTGCCACGCTTCTCGATCGGCGTGTCGCAGGCGTAGGCGAACTCGGTCTTCAGCGGATCGAACACGGTCTCGCCGGTGATCCGGCAATCCTCGCGCACGGTCTCGTCGAGATAGGCCCGGGCGGCGGTGCGGAAGCGCTTCACCCGGGTGGCGTCCGGCTCCGGATCGATCCGGGCCTCGCTCAGGTTGCAGCCGGTATATTCGCGCAGGGCGTTCGAGACGATCAGCATCCGGCGCATCTGCCGGTTGTCGTAGACCTCGTAGGGCTCCTTGCAGCCGATCGTCACCACCTGGGGGGTGAGCGCCACGTAGTTCCGCGAGATGTAGGAGAACCCGGTGGTGCAGCCGGCGAGGCCGAGGGCGGCGAGGCCGAGGGGCAGCAGAGCTGCGGGTCGTCGCATCCTCGTCATCCCAAGAGGGTCCCAGCCCGCGGCCCGGATCCGCCGCCTTCCCGGCGGGGCGCCGCGGTGCATTGAAACGGCTCCGCTTGCGCCGTCAATGCGTTTCTCGACCTTGCTCCCGCGAGCGCGGAGCGACGCGCCAAGCGTAGCGGTGCCGCCCTTGCGGAACACTTGCGGAACGTTTAACCTGTTCGTGATTTGTTTCAGAGACCGTCACGGGGCGGTCTGCCAAGCCGCGAGTCCCCCTTCGATGCTCACGCGCAAGCAGCTGGACCTCCTGCGTTTCATCCAGAGCCGGATGCAGGAATGCGGCGTCCCGCCGTCCTTCGACGAGATGAAGGACGCCCTCGACCTCAAGTCGAAATCCGGCATCCACCGGCTGATCACGGCCCTGGAGGAGCGCGGCTTCCTCCGGCGCCTGCCGAATCGGGCGCGCGCCATCGAGGTGATCCGCATTCCCGAGAGCCTGAGCCAGACGGTCCCATCTTCGGCCCCATCTTCGGCCCCGGCCGAGCCGCGCCGTTTCACCCCGAGCGTGGTCGAGGGCGGCAAGTCCAAGCATCCGCCGGCCCCGGCCAGCACGCGGATGATCGACGACGCCGGTCGTGCCATTTCGATCCCGGTGATGGGCCGGATCGCCGCCGGTACGCCGGTCTCGGCGATCCAGAACCAGAGCCATGCCATCACCCTGTCGCCGGACTTCGTGGCCGGCGGCGAGCACTACGCCCTGGAGGTGCGCGGCGACTCGATGGTCGAGGCCGGCATCCTCGACGGCGACCTCGTGGTGATCCGCAAGCAGGACACGGCCAATACCGGCGACATCATCGTGGCGCTGATCGACGACGAGGAGGCGACGCTCAAGCGTCTGCGCCGCCGCGGCTCCTCGATCGCCCTGGAGGCCGCCAACCCGGCCTACGAGACGCGTGTCCTCGGGCCCGACCGGGTCCGGATCCAGGGCCGCCTCGTCAGCCTCGTCCGCCGCTACTGAAGCGGCTCGGCCGGCGCGTCGCCGGGGGCGAGGTCCCCGCCCGACGCATCGGTTTCCGGAGGCGTTGTCGCCCCGTCGTCAGAGGCGCGGGCCTCCGCGGAGGGCGCGGTGACCGGTTGTGGTGATCCCGGCCCGTGTTCCGAGCGTGGTCGCCAGGGCACGGCGCGGCCATCGGCCCGGGCGTGACGGGCGACGAAGCTCTCGCCGTCGGACCTGAGGGCGACGGCGCCCTGGGCGGACAGGACGCGCCGGTCGATCACCAGGGGGCCGGTGCAGGTCGGTGGGGCCACGAGACCCGTGATCAGCACCGCGGCGCGGGCGCAATCCTCCGGGAAGGCCCGCCGGTCCCGGACCAGGGCGACCGCCCGTCCGTCCGGCAGGCGCGCGGTGCATCCGAGCCGATCACAGCGGCCGCTGCCCGATCGGACGATCAGTCCCCCGGCTCCCCGTCCGTCGCCGTCCGCCTTCAGCCATTGTTCGAGGACGAAGCCGGACGGGCTGCCGAGGGCCGCGAGCCGTCCGTCCGGCCCCCGCACCGCGGCCCCCGCACCCTGCCGATCGACATAGAGGTCGTAGCGGTCGGGTCGGGCCGCGACGACGAGTCCGAGCAGGATCGGCGGCACGGCGAGCCAGCGCAGGCGGGAGGCCGGTAACGTCGCGAGCAGCAGGCCCGCGGTCAGCAGGAACAGCGCCGCGGTGCCGAAGGCCGGTACGACCACGATGGCCCGCTCGAACCCGGCGATCCACTGGGAGACGGCGAGCATGCCCCCCACCGCCTGACCCATCAGCCACCAGATCGGGCGGTCGAGGGCGAAGGGATAGGCGAGGATCCCGATCACCGCGGAGGGCATCACCACGAGGGAGACGAGCGGCAGGGTCAGGGCGTTGCCGACGAGGCCGAAGGGCTGGATCGTCTGGAAATGGTAGGTGGCGAAGGGTGCGGTCGCGACCTGCGCCACCAGGGTCGTGGCCAGGGTCCCGGTGACCGCCGAGAGGCCGGTGCCGACGAGCCGACCGAGCCGGCCCGCCCCGGGGCGCACGAACAGCCGCCCGTCGATCAGCCGCGCGCAAGCGATCAGCCCGGCCACGGCGCCGAAGGACATCTGGAAGCTCGGGCCGAGCAGGCCCTCCGGCTCCCGGGCCAGGGCGATCAGCGCCGCGAGGGCGAGGTTGCGCATGGACAGGGCGGGCCGGTCCACCAGGATCGCGCCCAGCATGATCAGGGTCATGATCAGCGAGCGCTCGGCGGCGATGTCCCAGCCCGAAAAGGCGCAGTAGGCGGTGACGCCGACCATGGCGAAGCCGGCCGCGATCTTCTTGATCGGCCAGAGGAGCGCGCAATGGGGGACCAGCGCGAGCAGCGCCCGCACCAGCCAGAACACCACGCCGGCGGCCAGCACCATGTGGAGGCCCGAGATCGACACAACGTGGTAGATTCCGGCGGCGCGCAGCGCATCGTTGGTCGCCGGGCCGATGAGGCCGCGCTTGCCGGTCACCAGGGCCGCCGCCACCGCGCCCGCCTGGCCGCCGGCGGCCTCCGCGATCCGGCGGGTGAGCCCGTTCCGGGCCGCGTCGAGCGTGGCGGCGAGCCGCAGGCGGAGGGGCAGCGGCTCGGTCGGCGCCCGGATCGTGACCGCCCCGACCAGCGAGCCCACCGCGCCGATCCCCTGGAAGTAGGCGTCTCGGGCGAAATCGTAGCCTCCGGGCCGGGCCGCCTCCGGGGGTGGCAACAACCGGGCGGTGGCGGCGACGACGTCCCCGGGAAGCGGGGTCGGCGTCTTGCGGAATGACACCCGCACCCGGGCGGGCCGCGCCTCCGGCGCGAGGCCGGCGAAGCTCTCCACCCGGATCAGCAGCCGGGCACCGACCTCGCGCTCGTCCAGGGCCTCGACCGTTCCGATGAGGGGGCCGATGGTGGTGCGGGTGAGGACCGGGGCGGCGACCTCCGAGACCCGCCAGGCCGCCGCCGCGAAGCCGAGGAACGCGGCCGCCACCGCGAGCACCGCCGCCAGCGCCGCCGGGCGCGCGCCGAGGAGCGGGATCGGCGCCAGGGCAAGGGCGGCGGCGACAAGGGGCGCGGCCAGGCTCGGCGCGCCGTCGGTCGCCGCGAAATAGACCAGGATACCCCCGCCGAAGGCCACCGCCAGCCAGGGGAACAGCCGGCGCTGCTCGGCGTCCCGGGCGAGGCCTTCGGCCACCCAGTGGCGGATGACCGGGAGGGCGGGCGCGCGGGGGCCGGCCAGCGCCACCGCGCCGCCCGCCAGCCTCGCGCCGATCCGCCGCATCGCCGCCGCCCCGTTCCGCGCGACCTGTCTCGGGGCCGGGCGATTCTGCGGGCGATTCTTAACGCATCCTCCGGCTCGTGCTACAGCCGGTGCTTCGTGCTACGGGCGCCCTGTCGAGCCCCTCGCCGCTCCGCCGCCCCTTCGCCGTCCGTCGCGCTCCGTCCGCGACCAGCCCCGGAACATACCGGACCGATGTCCTCAGCCGTCGTCACGCGCTTCGCCCCCTCGCCCACCGGCTACCTGCATATCGGCGGGGCCCGCACGGCGTTGTTCAACTGGCTCTACGCCCGCCACACCGGCGGCAAGATGCTGCTGCGCATCGAGGATACCGACCGGGAGCGCTCCACCAAGGGCGCGATCGACGCGATCCTCGAAGGCCTGTCCTGGCTCGGCCTCGACTGGGACGGGGACGTGGTGTTCCAGTTCGCCCGGGCCGAGCGCCACCGGGCCGTGGCCGAGGAGCTGCTGGCGGCCGGCCGTGCCTACCATTGCTATGCCACCGCCGAGGAGCTGACCTCGATGCGGGAGACCGCCCGGGCCGAGGGCCGCGCCCCCCGCTACGACGGCCGCTGGCGCGACCGCGACCCGTCCGAGGCCCCCGCGGGGGTCAAGCCGGTGATCCGCCTGCGCGCGCCGACCGAGGGCGAGACCGTCGTCGAGGACGCCGTCCAGGGCCGCGTGACCTGGGCCAACAAGGACCTCGACGACCTCGTCCTGCTGCGTTCGGACGGGACGCCGACCTACATGCTGGCCGTGGTGGTCGACGACCACGACATGGGCGTCACGCAGATCATCCGCGGCGACGACCACCTCACCAACGCGGCGCGCCAGAGCCAGATCTTTTCCGCCTTGGGCTGGGACATTCCCCGGATGGCCCATATCCCGCTGATCCACGGGGCGGACGGAGCCAAGCTCTCGAAGCGCCACGGGGCGCTCGGCGTCGAGGCCTATCGCGATCTCGGCTACCTGCCGGCGGCCCTGCGCAACTACCTCGTGCGGCTCGGCTGGAGCCACGGCGACCAGGAGGTCTTCTCCACCGAGGAGATGGTCGCGGCCTTCGACCTCGGCGCGGTGGGGCGCTCCGCGGCGCGGTTCGACTTCGCCAAGCTCGCCAACCTCAACGGCCTCTACATCCGCACGAGCGCCGATGCCGATCTCGTCGCGGCGATCGAGACGATCCTGCCCAATGTCGGTCCCGGGCGCGGCCTGTCGGCGCCGCTGCAGCCCGACCTCAAGGACAAGCTCACCCAGGCCATGCCGGGCCTGAAGGAGCGGGCCAAGACGCTGATCGAGCTCCTCGACAGCGCCTATTACCTCTACGCCCAGCGGCCGCTGGCGCTGGACGACAAGGCCCGCGCCCTCCTCTCCGACGAGGGCCGCGCCCGCCTCGCCGGGGTGCGGCCGGTGCTCGAGGCGCTGCCGGACTGGAATGCGGCCTCGACCGAGGGGGCTGTCCGCCAGTACGCGGAGGACGCCGGCTGCAAGCTCGGACAGGTGGCCCAGCCCCTGCGCGCGGCGCTGACCGGCCGCACCACCTCCCCGCCCCTGTTCGACGTGATGGCGGTGCTCGGTCGGGAGGAAACCCTCGCCCGCCTGAGCGATCAGGTGCCGCAGGTCTGAAGCCACCGGGCGTAGCCGGGGAACTGCCGGCCCCGGCTCGAATTGCGCTTGGTGGAATTTGCTTGGCGTCGGGGTCGGGTTGTCACCGACCCCGTTGCTGCTGCAGTGCCGTTTGGGTAACCCATGCCTGTGAGCACCCGCAGCATAATGCGTGTGCTCAGGCCCCCGGGACCGACTCGGGCAGCCCGAGCCCGGCATCCGCCACGTCGCCAGAGAAGGGTCCACGATCCATGAGCGCACCCAGCACCATCACCGTGGACGGCAAGTCGATCGAGCTGCCGGTGAAATCCGGCACGATCGGGCCGGACGTGATCGATATCGGCAAGCTCTACGCCCAGACCGGCGCCTTCACCTTCGACCCGGGCTTCACCTCGACGGCGTCCTGCGAATCGAAGATCACCTATATCGACGGCGACGAGGGCGTGCTGCTCTATCGCGGCTACCCGATCGAGCAGCTCGCCGAGAAGGGCGACTTCCTCGAGACCTGCTACCTGATGCTGTTCGGCGCCCTGCCGACCGCCGCCCAGCGGGCCGATTTCGAGTACCGGGTCACGCGCCACACCATGGTGCACGACCAGATGAACCGGTTCTTCACCGGCTTCCGCCGCGACGCGCACCCGATGGCCGTGATGGTCGCCTCGGTGGGCGCCCTCTCGGCCTTCTACCACGACTCGACCGACATCACGGACGAGAGCCAGCGGCTGATCGCGTCGATCCGCATGATCGCCAAGATGCCGACGCTCGCCGCGATGGCTTACAAGTACTCGATCGGCCAGCCGTTCGTGTACCCGAAGAACGACCTCGACTATACCTCGAACTTCCTGCGCATGTGCTACGCGGTGCCGTGCGAGGAATACGAGGTGAACCCGGTCTTCGCCCGGGCGCTCGACAAGATCTTCATCCTGCACGCCGACCACGAGCAGAACGCCTCGACCTCGACGGTGCGGCTCGCCGGCTCCTCGGGCGCCAACCCCTTCGCCTGCATCGCGGCCGGCATCGCCTGCCTGTGGGGCCCGGCCCATGGCGGCGCCAACGAGGCGGCGCTCAAGATGCTGATGGAGATCGGCACCCCGGAGAACGTCGGCAAGTACGTCGCCAAGGCCAAGGACAAGAACGACCCGTTCCGCCTGATGGGCTTCGGCCACCGGGTCTACAAGAACTACGACCCGCGCGCCCGGATCATGCAGAGCACCACCCATCAGGTGCTGAAGGAGCTCGGCAAGACCGACGATCCGCTGCTCCACGTCGCCATGGAGCTGGAGCAGATCGCCCTCAAGGACGAGTACTTCATCGAGAAGAAGCTCTACCCGAACATCGATTTCTATTCGGGCATCACCCTCAAGGCGATGGGCTTCCCGACCGACATGTTCACGGTGCTGTTCGCCGTGGCCCGCACGGTCGGCTGGATCGCCCAGTGGGCCGAGATGATCGAGGATCCGTCGCAGAAGATCGGCCGTCCCCGCCAGCTCTACGTCGGTCCGACCCAGCGCGACTACGTGCCGGTCGACCAGCGCGGCTGAGGCAGGACCACCTGTCCTGTGACGCGAGCGACGGGGCGGCCGAGAGGCCGCCCTTCGTGTTTGCGGGGGCGATCGAACGCCGCCTGCCCGTCCGGCCGCCCTACGACTGGGCGGCGATCCGCGCGTTCCTCGCCAAGCGGGCGATCCCGGGCGTCGAGGCGGCCGATCCCGCGGCGGCCTACGCCCGCACGATCAGCATCGCGGGGCGGCACGGGCTCCTGACGGTGGCGCCCGGCGCGGATTGCCTGCACGTCGCGCTGCGCGGTGTCGAGGCCGGGCACGCCGAGGCGGTCGCGGGGCGCCTGCGCCGCCTCTTCGACTGCGACGCCGATCCCGGCGCCATCGCGGCCTGCCTTGTCGGCGATCCGGTCCTGGCCCCGCTCGTCGCCGCGCGGCCGGGATTGCGCCTCCCCGGGGCCTGGGACCCGTTCGAGACCGGCTGCCGGGCGATCCTCGGTCAGCAGGTCTCTGTGGCGGCCGCGATCGGGCTCGCGGGCAAGCTGGTGGCGGCGTTCGGGAAGCCCCTCGCGGAGCCGATGGGCGGGCTGACCCACGTCTTTCCCACGCCGGCGGATCTGGTCGAGGCGGATATCGCCCTGGCGCTCAACATGCCGCGGGCCCGCGGCGCGGCGATCCGGGCGCTGGCCGCGGCGGCTTTGGCCGATCCGGACCTGTTCGCCCCGGCGGAGTCGCTGGAGGCCGCGGTGCTCCGCTTCACGGCGATCCGCGGGATCGGTCCCTGGACGGCGCAGTACATCGCCATGCGGGCGCTCAAGCTGCCCGACGCCCTGCCGGTGGGCGATGTCGGCCTGCTGCGGGCGCTGGAGAGCCGCACCGGGCGTCCGAGCCCGGCGGCGCTCCTGGCCCGGGCCGAGGCGTGGCGCCCGTTCCGGGCTTACGCGGCGCAGCACCTCTGGGCGGCGGACGAGGCGGCTGTGAAGGCGCGGTGATAGGGGTGCTAACCCGTCGCTTCGGCGCCGCCGTCCTTGCGAGCGGAGCGAAGCAATCCAGTCGGCACCACGCTAACGTATGCCGCTGGCCCTGAGTCACTTCGCTGTGCTCGCGATGACGGAGGGGCTGGTCGACCCGGTGCCCCCATGGTCGTTGTGGGGCCATGGATGGCGCCCTACAGGGGGCGGGTGGCACGCACCACGGACCCTTTGCCCGTGACGACAGCCCAGCTCTTTCTTCTGGCGGTTCCGATCGGCGGCGTGGTGGCCCTTGGCGCGCTCTGGCTCGATCAGCGTTCGCGCTGAGACCGTCTCCGAACGAGGTGCGGGTCCCCTCTCCCGAGCGGGAGAGGGACAGGGTGAGGGATGAGAACGATCCGGAGGAGGCGCGACCCAAACGCGCGTCGATGGCGGGCTCTATTCTGATCCTTTTCGACCCTCACCCCAACCCTCTCCCGAACGGGAGAGGGAGCCTGTCGCGCCTACATGAACGGACGTGCGTATGGCCGTCCTCTTTCAGTCGGCCCCCCTTCAGCGCCCGAACCGCTCGAATTTCGGGAAGCTGCGCGCCATCATCAGCCCGACCTCGGCGCGGTGGCCGAGCCACTTCTCCAGCACCGACGCGTTGGCGAGCCGGCCCTCCGGTGAGCCGTCCTGCCAGGGCAGGCCGTCCGCCAGCTTGAACACGTGCGCGTCGAGCAGCCCGCCGCTGCGGCAGCGCTGGAGGCGCACGCCCTTGCCGCGGGCGAGTTCGGCCACCTCGGAGATCGGGAAGATCAGCAGCAGCTTTTCCGTGTTGACCACCGCGACGTGGTCGCCCTCGGCCGGCACCAGCACCGCCGCGGTGGCGTCGCCGTCGAGGCCCAGAACGTTCTTGCCCTTGCGGGTGTTGGCCACCAGCGCGTCGGCGGGCGCCACGAAGCCGCGCCCGTCCGAGCCCGCGATCAGCAGCTTGGTCTCGGGCCGGTAGGGCAGCGCCGCCACGATCTCGGTGCCGTCGTCGAGGTCGGCCATCAGCCGCACCGGGTCGCCGAAGCCGCGCCCGCCCGGTAGCTTCGAGGCTTCCAGCGTGAACACCTTGCCGTTCGTGGCGAGCAGCAGGATCTTCTGGGTGGTCTCGGTGGGGAAGGCGATCTTCAGGGTGTCGTCGCCCTTGAACGCAACGCCCGAGAGGTCGGCGACGTGGCCTTTGAGCGCCCGGATCCAGCCCTTGGTGGAGACGATCACGGTGATCGGCTCGCGCTCGACCAGGGCCGCGGTGAAGTCGATGCCGCCGACATCCGGCGGGCTCGCTAGCGTCGTGCGGCGCTTGCCCAGCTTCGTCTCGGGCCCAAACGTCTTCTTCACGGCGCGGATCTGCGCCTGGATCGCCTTCCATTGTGCCGGCTCGGAGGCCAGCAGGGCATCGATTTCGGCCTTCTCGGCGGTGAGCGCGTCGAACTCGCGCTTCAGCTCCATCTCCTCCAGCTTGCGCAAGGACCGCAGGCGGGTGTCGAGGATCGCGTTGGCCTGGATCTCGGTCAGCTCGAACCGGGCCATGAGGGCGGCCTTCGGCTCGTCCTCCTCGCGGATGATGCGGATCACCTCGTCGAGGTCGAGATAGACGATGAGCAACCCGCCCAGGATCTCCAGGCGGCGGTCGATCTGGCCGAGGCGGTAGCGCGAGCGGCGCTGCAGGACGACGCGGCGGTGGTCGACCCATTCCCGCAGGCACTCGGCGAGCCCGATCACCTTCGGCACGAGGCCGCCGACCAGGACGTTGAGGTTGAGCGGGATCCGCGCCTCCAGCTCGGTGAGCCGGAACAGCGATTCCATCAGGATCACCGGATCCACCGTGCGCGAGCGCGGCTCCAGCACGACACGCACGTCCTCGGCGGATTCATCGCGCACGTCGGCGAGCAGCGGCAGCTTCTTCTCCTGCAGCAGCTCGGCCATCTTCTCGATCAGCCGGCCCTTCGGGATGCCGTAGGGGATCTCGGTGACGACGATGTTCCAGGTGCCGCGGCCGAGATCCTCCTTGGTCCAGCGGGCGCGGACCCGGAAGGCACCGCGGCCGGTGCGGTAGGCCTCGGCGATCGACTCGGCCGAATCCACCAGGATGCCGCCGGTCGGGAAGTCCGGCCCCTGCACGAACTTCGCGAGCTGCCCGGACGTCGCCTCGGGATGGTTGATCAGGTAGAGCGCCGCGTCGCACAGCTCGGCGGCGTTGTGCGGCGGGATCGAGGTCGCCATGCCGACCGCGATGCCCTGGCTGCCGTTGGCGAGCAGGTTCGGGAAGGCCGCCGGCAGGACGATCGGCTCCTCCTTCTCGCCGTTGTAGGACGGCCGGAAATCGACGGTGTCCTCGTCGATCCCGTCGAGCAGGAGGCGGGCGACCTCGGTGAGCCGCGCCTCGGTGTAGCGATAGGCGGCCGGACCGTCGCCGTCGATGTTGCCGAAATTGCCCTGCCCGTCGACCAGCGGGTAGCGCTGGGCGAAGTCCTGGGAAAGCCGCACCAGGGCGTCGTAGATCGCCTGGTCGCCGTGCGGGTGGAAGTCACCCATCACGTCGCCGACGATCTTGGCGCATTTCTTGTGCGCGGTGTTGGGGTCGAGGCGCAGCAGCCGCATCCCGTAGAGGATGCGCCGATGCACGGGCTTCAGCCCGTCGCGGGCATCCGGCAGCGCCCGGTGCATGATCGTGGACAGCGCATAGGCGAGGTAGCGCTCTTCCAGCGCGGATTTCAGCTCGACGCTCTCGATCCCGTCGCCGGACGGCGGCTCGAAGGGCTGGCCCATGACGGCTCCTGTCTCAGGGCGGGGCCGCCGACCGGCAGCGCCGCCTTTCCGGATGGTTCGTCAGTCCGGGGCACCGAAGGCGAGCCCGGAATCCAGAACCACCGACCCTGTCCGAGGAGGCGGACGAACCTTGCGGGCCGAGCGATTCTGGATTCCGGGCTCCGCTTCGCGGCCCCGAAACGACGGGATGACACAGCCCGGGTTGAGCCGCGCTCAGACCCGGGCGCGATTAGAACATAGCGCGAACATTACCCGGCCTCGCGGCCGAGCGCAACGAATCGCGCCCGCTCCTCGGACGGCGCGAGGCCCCGCGGGCCCCAGACGTGCCGGTCGAGGAAGTACCCCGTCAAGGTAAACCCTTGGGCAACGCCGTCCGGACCCGGGGATCCGCCGGCGAGCAGGAAGGTTGGAAGCGCGAGAAGACGGTCCCGATAGGGCTCGCCCGCCGAGGCGCTGACCGCCCGGCCGCTCTTCGGCGAGACGTAGGCGAGGGCGTCGTTGCCGCCGGTGGCGGCGCAGGCTGTCAGGTCCAGGCCGAAACCGAGCTCCGACAGGATGGCCAACTCGAACCGCACCATCAGGGGCGGCGCGATGGCGGGGTCGTCGAGGTGCTCGACGAGGATCCCCGCCGCCGCGTAGAGCGCCGGATGCGGGTCGCGCTCGGGGAGGAGGCGCAGCAGCGCCGCGAGGTGTCCGATGCCGTATAGGGCCAGGCTCGATCCGATCAGCCGGGAGACCTGCGACTCGAGGGGCTCCACCACGTAGGCGCCGAGGCCCTCGTCGAGGCGCGCCCGCCAGGTCAGCCGGACCCGGTTGCCGGGCTGGAGCACCGGCTGCATCCGCCGCGAGCGTCCGCCATGGACGAGGCCGAGATGGCGTCCATGGGCCTCGGTCATCGCCTCCAGGATGACGCCGGTCTCCCCGTGCCGGCGCAGGCCGAGCACCAGGGCGTCGTCGGTCCATTGCATCGAACGTCGCGTCGTGAGGTGAAAGGGGCGCGGCGCGCGACGGGCGCGTGCCGCTCGTTCTCCTCATATAGGGACCCGCAGCCTTCGGCGCTGTCCAGCCTCAGGCAGCCTTGGCCGGTTAGCGAGGGCCGATGCCGCCCCGCGCCGCTCTTGCCATCATCTTCGCCCTCGCCTCCGCCGGCGCGCAGGCCGGGCCGCGCAAACCGAAGCCCGCGGCCGAGGACGTGCCCTCCCCGGCCCTCCTCCAGCGGATCGCCGCCCTGGCGCTCAAGCAGGTCGCCTTCGGTTCGGTCTCGCTGCTGCCGGTGCGGTTCGAGGGCAGCCGGATCGCCGGGCCGATCGCGGAGGGCGGCCGAGTGATCTACTGCGTGTCGGGCCGGATGTACGGCCGGACCTTCGGCAAGCCCGAGCGCCCGAAGGTGACGTTGCTCTACGAGGCCGACCGACTCACGGTGCTCGACGACGACGAGGTCTGCACCGGCCACCGCACCCGGCCCTTCCCCGAACTCGACGCGCTGGGCAACAAGCCGTGAGGCCGCTGCGTTGAGGGCCATGCCCTGCGCGCCCGCCCGCACCCTCGACCTCAGCCTCGACCTGATCGCCCGCGCGCATTCCGTCCCGGTCCCCGACGACCCGAGCGCCCTCGACGTGCTGTCGGATTCGGAGTTGCGCCCGGGCCTGGAGGCGATCGTCGCCGGGCGCGAGGGCTGCGATCTCTGGGTCTTCGCCTACGGCTCGCTGATGTGGAATCCGGAATTCGAGGTCGCCGAGCGCCGGATCGGAACGGTGCGCGGCTTCCACCGCCGGTTCTGCCTGCTGCAGCGCCGGTTCCGCGGCACGCCGGAGCGGCCGGGCTTCGTCCTGGCGCTGGACCGCGGCGGCCTCTGCCGGGGCGTCGTGTTCCGCCTGCCCGGGATGGAGATCCGCGAGGCGCTGATGCCGGTCTGGCGCCGGGAGATGCGGGGCCGGGGCTACGTCGCCCGCTGGCTGCCGGTCGCCACCGAGACCGGAACCGTGTCGGCGCTGACCTTCCTGGCCAACCGCGCCAGCGACCGCTACGCCGGCCGCCTCTCGGACGCCGAAATCGCGGAAAAGATCGCCGCCGCCTGCGGGCACAAGGGACCGAGCGCCGAATACCTGTTCCGGACCGTGGACGCCTGCGAGCGCCTCGGCATCCGCGACCGCCATCTCTGGAATCTCCAGGCCCTTGTGGCCGCGCGGCTCAGGGCCTGTGCTCCGGGGGCGTGAGGTTCAGGTCCAGGCCCGCTTCATCACCACGGCGACACGTCCGCCCGCATGCTCGGCATCCGGATTGCGCGGCTCCCGGATCCCGGGGGCGCGGCCGGTGGTGACGTAGACCAGCAGGGTGAGGGCGAGCAGGATCTTCGTGCGCATGGCGACGCTCAGGCTTGAGCGCCGGTGCATAGGATCGATCGCTTTTTAAGGAGTTGCTGCGGTGCACACGGACGGGATCGCGGCCCGGTTCCTGCGGACGTGGTGAAGGAAGGGTTGCGGGCCGGCCGCGATCGTCTATGCCGCCGGCCCGGGATGTCCACAGGTGGAGGATGAGATGCGGCTCCGGATCGGCGTAGCCCTGGCGGTCGTCGGCATCGCCGCCGTGGCTCTCCTGGCGGGGCCGCTGAGCCGCGGCGACAGGCTGTCCGACATCCTCACCGGGCGGACGCCGCTGCTCGCCGGCGGCACCCGGGCGCCCGGTGGCGGCGCGAACCTCACCGGCACCGCCGACCTGGGGACGGATCAGCGTCCGGCGACCCTTTACCTCGCCTGTGATCCGGGCGGGACCGGCCTGTCGGCGGCGCTGACGGTGCCGCGCTTCGCCGAGCTGGCGCCGCGCTTCGACTTCGCCGGGCTCGAAGGCTCCGGCAGCGCGACGCCGCTCACCGGCATCCTCGTCTCCAGTGCCGGCAGCGTGCGCTCCATGCGGATGCCCGTGCAGGGCGCGGCGACCGGGGCGGATTCGGGCTTCACCCTGACGGTGACGGGCGCCCGCCGCGGCGAGGATCCGCTGCGCGGCCTCGCCGTGGCGCTCACCCAGCCCGGCACCAAGCTCACCTGGACGCAGGCGAGCCCGCGCTCCGGCGATCCGGCCCTGACGGCGGTGTTCACGGTGGCGGAGAGCGACGCCGCCGCGCTGAAGGGCGCCCTCACCGGCTGCCTGGCGGCCCCGTTCTAGCTCACCTCCACCTGCACCACCCCCGGCACGGTCCGGAGCTGGCCGGCGAGCGTCGGCGTCGCCTGGAATTTGCCGGGCAGCCGGATCTCCACCTCGCGGCTGCCGCCATCGAGCTTGAGGATCAGCGACACCTCGCTCTCGCCGCGCATCGACAGGCGCTGCTGCACGGGGGCGACGCCGCGCGGGTCGCTCAGGTGGATGCGGATCCCCTTCTGGTGGCGGGCCACCGCCTGGTCGAGGGGCTCCGCGGTGAGGATCCGGGCGCGGACATCCTCGCCCTCCAAATTCGCCTGGAGCTGCAGCACCAGCGGGCGGCCCGGCTCCAGGATGTCGCGGTACTGGCCGAGCCCCTCGGAGAAGATGATCGCCTCGAAATGCGCGGTCCGGTCCGAGAGCGTGACGATGCCCATCTTGTTGCCGGTCTTGGTGCGCCGCTCCGCCCGGTCGAGCACGGAGGCCGCCACCCGGCCGACGCTGGAGGTCCCAGCCCGCACCGCGCGGCAGAAATCGGTCCAGCTCTGCACCCGCAGCTTGTCGAGCAGGTCGCCGTACTCATCCAGCGGATGACCGGAGATGAAGAACCCGATCGCCGCGTATTCCCGCTTCAACGTGTCGGCCATCGGCCAGATCTCGTGGGGCGGGATTCGCAGGGACACGTCGTCCGCCACCACGCCGCCGAACATGTCGGTGACGCCGGCCGATTCCGCCTCCGCCGCGCTGGCGGCGAGCTTCATCATCGGCTCCACCGCCGCGAAGGCGCGCGCCCGGTCCGGCTCGATGCAGTCGAGCGCCCCGGCCTGGACGAGGCTCTCCAGGGTGCGCTTGTTGATCTGCCGCGGGTTGAGGCGGCGGGCGAGGCAGGCCAGGTCCTTGAACGGCCGGTCGCCGCGGGCCTCCACCAGCGCCCGCACCGCCTCCCGGCCGACGCCCTTGATGGCGGCGAGCGCGTAGAAGATCTTGCCGTCGCGCACCTCGAACACCTCGCCGGAGGTGTTGATCGAGGGCGGCTCCACCGTGATCTTGAGGCGCTGGGCGTCCTGGCGGAATTCGGCGAGCTTGTCGGTGTTGTCGATGTCGAGGGTCATGGCGGCGGCCAGGAACTCGACCGGGAAGTTCGCCTTGAGATAGGCGGTCTGGTAGGTCAGCAGCGCGTAGGCCGCCGCGTGGCTCTTGTTGAAGCCGTAATCGGCGAACTTCGCCAGAAGGTCGAAGATCTCGTTGGCCTTGGCCTTGGTCAGCCCGCGCTCGGTGCAGCCCTTCAGGAACCGGTCGCGCTGCGCGTCCATCTCGGCGCGGATCTTCTTGCCCATGGCGCGCCGGAGCATGTCGGCCTCGCCGAGCGAGTAGCCCGCCAGGACCTTGGCGATCTCCATCACCTGTTCCTGGTAGACGATGATGCCGAAGGTCTCCTTCAGCATCGGCTCCAGCTTCGGATCCGGGTACCAGGACGCCTCGTTGCCGGCGTCGCGGCCGAGCTTGCGCTCGCAATAGACCGGGATGTTGGCCATTGGGCCCGGGCGGTAGAGGGCCACCAGCGCGATGATGTCCTCCAGCCGGTCGGCCTGCATCTCGCAGAGCGCCTTGCGCATGCCGGCCGATTCCACCTGGAACACGCCGACCGTCTCGCCCCGACCCATCGGCCCGTAGGTGTTCGGATCGTCGAGCGGCAGCGACGCGAGGTCGATCTCGATGCCGCGCTGCTTCAGGAGATCGGTGCAGCAGCGCAGCATGGTCAGGGTTTTGAGGCCCAGGAAGTCGAACTTCACCAGCCCGGCCTGCTCGACCCACTTCATGTTGAACTGGGTCACCCGCATCCCGGTCTTGGGGTCTCGGTAGAGCGGGACCAGCTCCTCCAGGGGCCGGTCGCCGATCACCACGCCGGCCGCGTGGGTCGAGGCGTGCCGGTGCAGGCCCTCCAGCTTCTTGGCGATGTCGATGAGCCGGCCGACGATGGGCTCCTCCTCCATGGCCTGCTGGAGCTTGGGCTCGCCCTCGATCGCCTGGGCGAGGGTCACCGGGTTGGCGGGGTTCTGCGGCACCAGCTTGGTCAGCTTGTCGACCTGCCCGTAGGGCATCTCCAGCACGCGGCCGACATCGCGCAGCACGCCGCGGGCGAGCAGGGTGCCGAAGGTGATGATCTGCCCGACCTGCCCCTCGCCGTAGCGCTGCTGCACGTAGCGGATCACCCGCTCGCGGCCCTCGACGCAGAAGTCGATGTCGAAATCCGGCATCGAGACGCGCTCGGGGTTGAGGAAGCGCTCGAACAGCAGGCCGAAGCGCAGCGGGTCGAGGTCGGTGATCAGCAGCGACCACGCCACCAGCGAGCCGGCGCCGGAGCCGCGGCCCGGACCGACGGGGATGTCGTGGTCCTTGGCCCACTTGATGAAGTCCGAGACGATCAGGAAGTAGCCCGGGAACTTCATCGACACGATGACGTCGAGTTCGAAGGCGAGGCGCTTGCGGTAATCCTCCTCCGAGAAGCCCGGCGCCGTGCCGTGCTGCTTCAGGCGCAGCTCCAGCCCGGCCTCGGCCTGCCGGCGCAACTCGGTCGGCTCGTCGGCCGAGACCGCCTGCACGCCCGTGTCCGCCGCCTCCGCCAGGGCCTCCGCCATGGGGGGCGTCTCGCCCGCCGCCACGGCGCCGAAATTCGGCAGGATCGGCTTGCGGGTCCGCGCCCGCACGGCGCAGCGCATGGCGATCTCGACGGTGGCCTGGAGCGCGTCCGGCAGGTCGCGGAACAGCGCGGCCATCTCGGCGCGGGTCTTGAAGGCGTGGCTCGGCGTCAGCCGGCGGCGGCGCTCGTCGGAGACGACGCGACCCTCCGCGATGGCCAGCAGGGCATCGTGGGCGTCGTAATCGTCGGGCTTGGCGAAGTAGGGCTCGTTGGTGGCGACGATCCCGAGGCCGTGGCGGCCGGCAAGGTCGAGAAGTGCGGTCTCGACCCGTCCCTCTTCGGGCAGGCCGTGGCGCTGCAACTCGACGTAGAGCCGGTCCTCGCCGAATGCCTCCTTGAGCCGCTGCAGGCGGCCGAGGGCCAGTTCCGGCCGCCCGGCCCGGAAGGCGGCATCGAGGGGCCCCGACAGGCCGCCGGTGAGGGCGATCAGTCCCTCCGAGGCTCCGACGAGGGCCGCGGCGTCCAGGCGCGGCGCTTCGCCGAGCGCCGTGTCGAAATAGGCGCGGCTCGCCAGCCGCAGCAGGTTGGCGTAGCCGGCCTCGTCCTGGGCCAGGAGCACGATGCCATGGTGCGTCGGCGCCTGGCGCTGGTGCGGATCAGCGGCCTCGAACGCCACCGAGAGCTGGATGCCGGCGATCGGCTGGACGCCCTCGCCGGCCGCCTTCTCGGAGAATTCGAGCGCCCCGAACAGGTTGTTGGTGTCGGTCAGCGCCAGGGCGGGCTGCCGGTCGGCGACCGCGGCCTTGACCAGGGAGCCGACCTTCAGCGCCCCTTCGAGCAGGGAATAGGACGAGTGGACGTGGAGGTGGACGAATCCGACCTCCTTGAGCTGGCGTGGCATGGCCGACCTTGTTCCGGGGTCGGCCAGCATCCCCGCTCGCCGGCTCCAAGTCGACGTGTGCCGGGCCGACGAGAGGCGATATCCACCGGTCGTGCCCCGGAAGCACCAGTTCGGGCCAAGCCTGTGGATTATCGGCCGCGCCGGGCGGATCGCCTGTGCATAACCCGCCCATCGCAGGAACCGGGGGCGCCTTGGAAAAATCCGGCTAACGAACCGGTGCCAAGGCTATCGCCCAGGCGCCGACCGCCGCGAACAACAGCCCGAACGCCATGAACTCGACCATCCCGGTCAGGACCAACCGCTTCAGCATCGACCTGCCTCCCGTGTTCCGGTCCTAGTATGTTCATGTTTTGTTCCAATGAAAGGGCGTGCGGGCCACAAACCGGCGCCCGCTTATCGGTACAGTAAAAAGTGTCTTGATGCGGATCGGGCGGGCTGGCATGCCCCGCCTTCGAGACGAGCTCGTCACCGCTTGGGGGGTTCGAAGGAGTAAGCCATTCCCGCGCACCGGACGGTCGAACGGTTCGACGTCGCCCTCGTGGCCGTCGGCACGCACGGTGACGTGCTGCCGTTCATCGCGCTGGGTCACGAACTCCTGAAGCGCGGTCACGGCGTCTCGCTGGCGGCCCCGGCGCCCTTCGAGGCGATGGCCCGCCGGGCCGGACTCGCCTTCCAGCCCCTGGGTACGGTCGCGGATTACGAGGCGGTGATCCGCCAGCCGGATCTGTGGCACCCGCAGCAGGGCTTCCGCCCGATGTTCGATTACGCCCTGCAGGTGGCCGAGCCGGCCTGCCTGTGGCTCGGTGCGACCCGCGCCCGGGGGATCGACCTGCGGGTGGTCGCCTCGCCGCTGGGTTGGGGCGCCCGGCTCGCGCAGGATCTGTACGATCTCCCGACCGCGACGCTGCACGTCATGCCGTTCCTGATCGAGAGCCGGTACGATCCGCCGCGTCTGCCGGGCCTGCCGCTGCCGCGCGTCCTGCCGGCCTCCCTGCGGGCCTACGTGAATCTCGGCGTCGACAAGGTGGCGGTCGGCCCGTTCACGCTGCCGCCGCTCAACGCCCTGCGGGCCCGCCTCGGCCTCGATCCGGTCTACCGGCTGCGTCACTGGTGGAACAGCCCGACCGGCATGCTCCTCATGTTCCCCGACTGGTACGCGGAGCCGCAGGCCGACTGGCCGGGTCAGGCGGTGCAGCTCGGCTTCCCGCTGGTCGACCGGTTCGGCGACGTGGCGGCCATGCCGCCGGAGCTGGAGGCGTTCCTCGCGGCGGGCGACCCGCCGATCGTGTTCACCTACGGCTCGGCCATGCGCCAGGGGGCCGGCTTCTTTGCCACCGCGGTGCGGCTGTGCCGGCGGATGAACCGGCGCGGCGTCCTGCTCGCTCCCCAGGGCGGCCAGATCCCGAAGCCGCTTCCGGCCGGGATCATCCACCTGCCCTACGCGCCCCTGAGCGCCCTGTTGCCGCGCAGCGCGGCCCTGGTCCATCACGGGGGCGTCGGCACGGTGGCGCAGGCTTTGGCCGCGGGGATCCCGCAGCTCGTGGTGCCCGTGGCTTTCGACCATTTCGACGAGGGGCGGCGGCTGAAGGACCGCGATCTCGGCGCCACCTTGAGCCGCCGCGCCTTCCGTCCCGCACGGGCGGCGCGGGTGCTGGGCCGGCTGCTCGCCGATCCCGCCGTGGCGCGGGCCTGCGCGGCGGCCCGGGCACGGATGGCGGGGAGCTCCGACGCCATCATCGACGCCTGCGACTACGTCGAGAGGCTGATGCCGACCGAGGCCGGTTCCGGCCCCTCCGTCGCTCCCTGACCGCACCGGTCGCGCGGGGCGGCCCGAACGCGAGCGGCGCCGCCCCGGGGGGGGGGCGGCGCCGTCCGGTTACTGGCCGAGCAGAGTCGTGGCCGAGCCGACGAGCGTCATGAGCAGGCCGCTCACGAAGGCACCGATCATGACGTAGGAGAGAGCCTTCAGCTTCATCTGTCCTCGCGTCGGATCAGCAGCGGTAACCGCCGGCGGTCTGGCCGTACTGCTTCACCGGCCGGGTCTGCTGATCGGCGTTGCCTTCGGCGGCCGAGCTCATCGGGCAGCCCACGTAGTTGGGATTGTCGTGGACACCGAGGCCGAGGGAGCCGGTCGTCTCAACCTCGTAGGGAGCGAAGCCGGTCCAGCGCGCGCCGTTCTCCGCCAGAGCGGACGAGATCGGAGCGGCACCAAGAACAAGAGCAGTGACGGCGGCGGCGATACGGGTCTTCATGGCAGGGCTCCAGAGATCACGCAGTACAGGCCGGTTGTTCGGCTCTGTTTTATCTAGCGTGATGATAAGATAGGGAGCCGGTGTCTTCCGTGACGTGACTCGCCGCACGCGACGGGACGGATTAAAAATCGTGTGCATTTATGGACGCGTGAAGCCAGGCATGGACTTCGCCGACGGCGCGGGCGGGGCGAACCGCGGGGTTGAAGGACCGCCCGCATGGCGCGTTGGGGGTGACGTCCGGGCGCACGAAGTCCGCCGCCGCCTTGACCGGAAGCGATCTTGAGCCGAGCCCGTCCGCGTCGATGCGCGCGGCGCCGCGCGCGCCGATCCGCGGACACACGGGACGGTCCGTGCGGACGCGTCGCCGGACTCAGTCGAGCTGCGTGATCAGCCCGTCGCGGATGGTCACCCGCCGGTCCATCCGGGCGGCCAGCTCGAGGTTGTGGGTTGCGACCAGAGCGGCGAGGCCCGAGGCGCGGACCAGCGCCATCAGGACCGAGAAGACATGGCCTGCCGTCCCGGGGTCGAGATTGCCGGTGGGCTCGTCGGCCAGCAGGAGGCGCGGGCCGTTGGCCACCGCCCGCGCGATGGCGACGCGCTGCTGCTCGCCGCCCGACAGCTCGGCCGGGCGGTGTGGGAGCCGTTCCTTGAGGCCCAGGAAGCTCAGGAGTTCCGTGGCGCGGGCCTTCGCCTCCGGACCCTTCAGACCGCGGATGAGCTGCGGCATCACCACGTTCTCCAGGGCGGAGAATTCCGGCAGGAGATGATGGAACTGGTAGACGAAGCCCATCTCCTCGCGCCGCAGACGGGTGCGCTCGGCATCGGCCATCGCCGCGGTGGGATGGCCGCCGATAAAGATCTCGCCCCCATCCGGCCGCTCCAGAAGGCCGGCCAGATGCAGCAGGGTCGATTTGCCGGCGCCCGACGGCGCCACCAGCGCCACCAGTTCCCCCGGCCAGATCGCGAGGTCAGCCCCGCGCAGGATCTCCAGGGCACCTTCGGCCTGGGGATAGCGCCGCTCGACGCGGGAAAAGAACAGGGCCGGGACCGGCTGGTCGCCGGTTGTCTGGCTCGACTCACTCATCGGATGCGGCCCGTCAGCCGTAGCGGAGGGCCTGCACCGGATCGAGCCGGGCGGCGCGCCAGGAGGGATACAGCGTCGCCGCGAGCGACAGCAGCAGGGACGTGATCACCACGGCGGTGATCTCCTTCGGATTCATCTGGGCCGGGATCTCGGCGAGGAATCGCACGGTCGGATCCCAGGCGCCGGGAAACAGCACGTGCTGGATCGGCTTGATGTTCAGGGTGATCAGGACGCCCAGCGCCAGCCCGCTCAGCGTTCCGACGACGCCGATCAGGGCGCCGTTGATGAGGAACACCCGCATGATCGTGCCGGGCGTCGCCCCCATGGTCCGCAGAATCGCGATGTCGCTCGATTTGTCGCGCACCAGCAGGATCAGGCCGGAGACGATGTTGAGCGTCGCCACCACGACGATCAGGCTGAGGATCAGGAACATCACGTTCCGCTCCACCTCCAGGGCCCCGAAGAAGGTCCGGTTGCGCTGGCGCCAGTCGGTGAGCAGGATCGGGCGCTCGGCCGCCATCTCCAGGGGCTCGCGCATGTCGCCGACATGATCGGGATCGTCGACATAGATCTCGATCATGCTGACGTCGCCGTCCCTGTTGAAGAACGCCTGCGCCTCGGCCAGGGGCATGAACACGAAGGTCTGGTCGAACTCGGTCATGCCGACCTCGAACACCGCCTTGACCGTGTAGCTCTTGGTCCGTGGCGCCGTTCCGAAGGGCGTCGAAGAGCCCTTGGGCGTCACCAGCGTGATCGTATCTCCGGCCTGCAGGCCGAGGGTGTCGGCGAGCCGCCGGCCGATCAGCACGCCCGTGCCGTCGTCGAAGCCCTCCAGGGTGCCCCCGCGGATCGCCGAGGATACCGCCGCCAGGGCGTCGAGGTCGGCGGCCCGCACGCCGCGGATGATCACGCCGGAGCCGCCATATTGCGACGACGCGAAGGCCTGGCCCTCCACCAGCGGCACCGCGGCGCGCACGCCCGCGACCTTCGACAGGCGCTCCGACAGGTCGGTCCAATCGTTGAACGGCCGGTCGATCGGGGTGGCGAACAGGTGACCGTTGATGCCCACGATCTTCGAGAGCAGCTCCGCCCGGAAGCCGTTCATCACCGACAGGACGATGATCAGCGTGGCGACACCTAGCGCGATGCCCAGTACCGAGAAGAACGCCACCACCGAGACGCCGCCGCCCCGTCGGCGGGCGCGCAGGTAGCGGCCGGCGAGGATCCACTCGAACGGTGCGAACGGGGCAGTGGTGCCCGCACGGAACGACGCCGCGAAGGTCCTGACCCGGTCCAGCGCCGCTGATGCCGCCATCGGCACGCCTCAGACGCGCCGGATGCGTGCCAGCAGATCGACGATGGCGAGGCTCTCGCGCTCGCCCCCGGCACGCCGCTTCAGCTCGACCTTGCCCTCCGCCAAGCCCTTCGGCCCGACGATCACCTGCCAGGGCAGGCCGATCAGGTCCGCGGTGGCAAACTTGGCGCCGGGGCGCTCGTCGCGGTCGTCGTAGAGCACCGACAGGCCGGCGGTCTCGAGATCCGACTGGATCTGCGCGCAGGCGGCATCGGTGCCGGCATCGCCGACCTTCAGATTGATCAGGGCCACGTCGAACGGCGCGACCGAATCCGGCCAGATGATGCCGGCCTCGTCGTGGCTCGCCTCGATGATCGCCGCCACCAGCCGGCTCGGACCGATGCCGTAGGAGCCCATATGGACCGGCCGCTCGATCCCGTCCGGCCCGGCGACCTTGGCGCCCATCGGCTCGGAATACTTGGTGCCGAAATAGAAGATGTGCCCGACCTCGATGCCGCGTGCCGCGAGGCGGCTGTCCTCCGCAACCTCCGCAAAGGCCTCCGGCTCGTGCATCTCCTCGGTGGCCGCGTAGTGCGAGGTCCAGGCATCGACGATGCCCTGGAGGGCGGCGACGTCGTCGAAATCCACGGTCTCCGGCGGAATGTCGAAGTCGAGATAGGCCTTGTCGCAGAAGACCTCGCTCTCGCCGGTCTTGGCCAGGATGATGAATTCGTGGGACAGGTCGCCGCCGATGGGGCCGGTATCGGCGCGCATCGGGATCGCCTTGAGGCCGAGCCCGGCGAAGGTGCGCAGGTAGGCGACGAACATCCGGTTGTAGGCGTGGCGGGCGCCGGCCTGGTCGAAATCGAACGAGTAGGCGTCCTTCATCAGGAACTCGCGGGAGCGCATCGTGCCGAAGCGCGGCCGCACCTCGTCGCGGAACTTCCACGAGATCTGGTAGAGGTTCTTGGGCAGGTCCTTGTACGAGCGCACGCTCGCCCGGAAGATCTCGGTGACCATCTCCTCGGCGGTGGGGCCGTAGAGCATCTCGCGCTCGTGCCGGTCCTTCAGGCGCAGCATCTCCTTGCCGTAGGCGTCGTAGCGGCCGGATTCCCGCCACAGCTCGGCGGATTGCACCGTCGGCATCAGGATCTCGATGGCGCCGGAACGGTCCTGCTCCCGCCGGATCACCGCGCAGACCCGCTCCAGCACCCGCAGGCCGAGCGGCAGCCACGCGTAGATGCCGGCCGACTCCTGACGCACCAGGCCGGCGCGCAGCATCAGCCGATGCGAGACGATCTCGGCTTCCTTGGGCGTCTCGCGCAAGGTCGGCATGAAATAGCGGGAGAGACGCATGTCGTCAGAGTCTTGGAAGAGGATCGGCCGGGAGGAGCCGCGGCGCGCCGGCACACAACACGCCGGAGACGCAAATTACAAGCACTGCGCGACCACGGCGGGGCGTAATCGCGGCGAACCGGAGGCGGCGGCCCGGCCGCGGTTGGGCCGCTGCCTAGGCGGAAAGCGGTATGCCCATTTGCCGGCAAGAAAGCGCAGATTTTTCTCGCAGACCCGGTGACAACACGAATTGTTGTTCCTATAAGCGTCCGGCGATGTTTGCGACGCCCGGAAGAGGTGGCGCAAGGTCCGAGTCTCGGGAGGAAAAGCGACCGCTCCGCAGCCAATGCGTGGGATATTCAAAGGTCGAGCCATTGAAGCTTGAAAGCAAGGCCTCGGGCCTTGCTTTTTTTATTCTTGGCGGCGGGCTGCGTTGCCCCGTCCACCGGGCGCTTGTCGAGGGACAGCGCTGAAGGCCGCCGGAGGCGATCCGTTCAGCACCGAGAGCCGGGCGGGTCCCGACCCTTCGACCCCCGGGAGACAAATGGTCGCCGTCAGACCGCTGCGTGCGGCGGGCCTATCCCTCCGATGACGTCCCGCACGCATCGCCCGGAGACGTGAGCCCGGGCATGGGCCTGTCTTACGGCGAGCTCGGAGAAACCCCGGCTCTGAGCCGTCCTACAGCCCGGCCAGGGGGAACACCGCCAGGGCGATCAGGAAGGCGGCCCCTGCGACCAGCGTCGTCCAGATGGCCTTCTCGCGCAGCCGCGGCGCCGCCGGAGCGCCGGGATCCTGGCCCGGGACCACGTGGGTGGGCCGCGTCTCGGGCTGGTTGCGCAGGGGCAGGACCGCGAAGAGCAGCGTCCACCAGACCACGAAGTAGAGGGCGATCGCGCCGCCCACCGTCAGCTTGAACAGGCTCACCGCCGCGGCCACGAAGGCGGCGATCAGCACGGTGATCACCGCCAGGGTTACCGGCGTCGAGCGGGCCAGGCTGTGCATCATCCGGCTCACACCTGCTCCAGCTCGACCAGGGTTCCCAGGAAGTCCTTGGGGTGAAGGAACAGGACCGGCTTGCCGTGGGCTCCGATCCGCGGCTCGCCGGTGCCGAGGACCCGGGCGCCCTGGGCCTTGAGCTTGTCGCGGGCGGCCAGGATGTCGTCGACCTCGTAGCAGACGTGGTGGATTCCACCGCCCGGGTTGCGGGCCACGAAGGCTTCGATCGGCGAGCCCTCCCCGAGGGGGGACATCAGCTCGATCTTGCTGTTCGGCAACTCGACGAACACGACCGTGACACCGTGCTCCGGCTGCGGGAGCGGCGGGGTGATCGTGGCGCCGAGCGTGTCGCGATAGACCGCGCAGGCGGCGTCGAGATCCTGTACGGCGATGGCCACGTGATTGAGACGGCCGATCATGTTGCTTCCTCCCCGTTCGCGTACCGATCGGCAGGCCGCTGCTTCCAGGCGCACCCTCATCCTCGGGGCCTGCGCGGGCCGCCGCGAAGGCGCCCGCCAAGGAACGCCCCGAGGAAGGCCCCGAGGAACGCGCCAAGGATCGCGCGTCCCGCTGGAGGGCGCCCCTGAGACCCCCTGTGCAGGGGTCTCAGGATGAGGGTCTGGACCGGACCTGCCGTGGTCCGTTCGTCTGTTGTCGTAACTTAAACTTCGACCACCTGCACGTGGCAGGCGGGCTTCTTGCCCCAGACCTCGTTGACCGCGGTGCGCACCGCCCGGTCGACCGTCTTCTCGACGCTCTCCGAGTCCTTCAGCTTGCCCCGCGACATCCCCGACAGGGTGCGGGAGACCGCATCCACGACTGTTTCGATCAACGGCTCGCCGGACCGGCCGCGGTTCGGCAGGCCGATGATGTCCACCGCCGGCTCGCCGAGAACCACGCCGTCCTCGTCGATGGCGATCGCCACCGAGACCAGGCCGGCCTGCATGAGCTTGCGCCGTTCCGGGATCGCCCGGTCCTTCTCGTCGATCAGGACGTCGCCGTCCTTGAACAGCCGGCCGGCCTTCACGTGGTCGACCACCGCCGGCGTGCCGGGGCTCAGGCGGATCAGGCTGCCGTTGCGGGCCTTGACCACGTTCTGCACGCCCTGCGCCCGGGCGAAGCGGGCATGCTCGTCGAGGTGCAGGGCCTCGCCGTGGACCGGGATCGCCGTGCCGGGACGGGTCCACTTGTACATCTCGACCATCTCGTCCCGGCGCGGGTGGCCGGAGACGTGGACGAGGTCGGTGCGGTCGGTGATCACCTCGACGCCCTGCTCGATCAGGTCGTTGATGATCGATCCGACATCGCGCTCGTTGCCGGGAATGGCGCGCGAGGAGAAGATCACCTGATCACCGGCGGTGAGGCTGATATCCGGATGGTCCCGGCGGGAGACCCGGGCCAACGCCGCCCGCGGCTCGCCCTGCGATCCGGTGAGCAGGGCCACGACCCGCTCCCGCGGCAGGCTCTTCCAGGAATCGGCGCGGCGGAATTCCGGCAGGCCGTCGAGGTAGCCGCATTCGCGGGCCACATCGATCACCCGGTCCATGGCGCGGCCGACTGCGATGACCTCGCGGCCGCAGGCGACGGCGGCTTCGGCGACCGCGCGGATGCGGGCGACGTTCGACGCGAAGGTGGTCACCGCGACCCGGTGGGGGGCGTCCGCGATCAGCGTCTTGAGGGTCTCGGCCACGGTCTTCTCGCTGGGCGAGAAGCCCTCGCGCACGACGTTGGTCGAGTCGCAGACGATGGCGAGGATACCCTCGTCGCCGAGCGCCGTGAACGCCTCCGGCGAGGTGACCGAGCCGGCCACCGGGGTCGGGTCGATCTTCCAGTCGCCGGTGTGGAGCACGAGGCCCGCGGCGGTGCGGATCGCGATGGCGTTCGATTCCGGGATCGAGTGCGAGACCGGCACATACTCGAGCTCGAACGGTCCGACGGTCACACGCCGGCCGGGCTTGACCTCACGCAGCTCGACCTTCGGGGCGCCGGGCTCGGAGAGGCGCCGGGTCTCCAGCAGGTTCTTGGCGAAACGGGTCGCGTAGACCGGGACCTTGAGCCGGGGCCACAGCTCCGAGATCGCCCCGATATGGTCCTCGTGCGCGTGGGTGATGAAGATCCCCAGCAGGTCCTTGCGCCGCTCCTCGATGAAGGAGAGGTCGGGGAACATCAGGTCCACCCCCGGCATCTGCTCTTCGCCGGCGAAGCCCATGCCGCAATCGACCATGATCCATTTCCGGCCCTTCTCCGGGCCGAACCCGTAGAGCGCCGCATTCATTCCGATCTCGCCCACGCCGCCGAGCGGCAGGAAGACCAGCTCCTCCTGTCCCATTGCCATCTGTCGTCGTCCAAACTCAGGCCGCCGTCGCGGCCGTTCCGAAATGCACCTCGCCCGCCGTCACGGTATGCCGATTCCCATCGGGGGCGAGGATCACGAGCCGCCCCCCCTCGTCGATCGTCTCGAACACGCCCCGCAGGATGTGCCCGCCGCTGCGCACCGCGATCTCGGTTCCGAGACCCGCGGCCCGCGCGAGCCAAGCCGCGCGCAGGTCAGCGAAATTCCGTCCCCGGTCCCAGGCGCGCGCCTGCGCGGCCATCCGGTCCGAGAGATGTTCCAGTAGCGCCTCGGCGCCCCCGGCGTAACCCGCCGCCGCCAAGCTCATTGCGGCGAGCCCGTCCGGGGCCGCCGCGACGTTGACGCCGAAGCCGATCACCGCGGCGCGCCGGCCGCCCGGCAGCGTCTCGGCCTCCAGAAGCAGGCCGGCGAGCTTGGCGCCGCCGAGCAGGACGTCGTTCGGCCACTTGAGCTGCAGAGATCGGGCGGCGCTGCCGGATCCGGTATCCGGCAGGGTGCCGCAGGTCGCCTCCAGCGCCTCGATCAGCGCGAGGCCGGCCACGAAGCCGAGTTCGGCGAGGTGGTCTGGCGCTACCCCGGCGATGGGCCACAGCACGCTCGCCGCGAGGTTGCCCGGCAGCGAGGCCCAGCTGTTGCCGCGCCGGCCGCGGCCCGCCTCCTGACGGTGGGTCACCACCCAGAGGGGGCCGGTCTCGCCCGCGCGCGCCCGAGCCATCGCCTCCGTGTTGGTGGAGCCGAGGGTCTCGTGGACATGCAGGCGATGGCCCTCAGCGCGCGCCGCGGACCCCAGTCGGTAGGGCAAGGCTGTCCTAGAACAGAGACCGGGCGGCCCGGCCTGCGGCGCCGACCAGCGGCCCGGGCAGGAGGAAGAACAGCACCACCACGACGCTCGAGAGGGCGAGCACCACGCGCAGGCCCGGCGCCATCGTCTCGTAGGGCTCCCGGGGCTCGTCGAAATACATGATCTTGACCAGCCGCAGGTAGTAGTAGGCGCCGACGACGCTGGTGACGACGCCGATCACCGCCAGGGTGACCAGGCCCGCCTTGATCGCGGCGGCGAAGACGTAGAACTTCGCGAAGAACCCGGCCAGCGGCGGGATGCCGGCCAGCGAGAACATCATCGCGGCGAGGCAGAAGGCCAGCCACGGATGCGTCCGCGACAGACCCGACAGATCGTCGATCTTCTCGAACATCACCTCCCTGCGCCGGAGCGACAGGATGATCGCGAAGGTGCCGAGGGTCATCGCGAGGTAGATGATCATGTATATGACGAGCCCGCTGATCCCCTCCTCCGAGCCGGAGGCGAGCCCGATCAGCGCGTAGCCGATATTGGCGATCGACGAGTAGGCCATCAGGCGCTTGATCGACGTCTGGCCGATGGCCGCGAAGGAGCCGAGCGCCATCGACGCGATCGAGACGAAGATGAAGATCTGCTGCCAGATCGCCGTCACGTCCGGCATGGCGCCGATGAACACCCGCACGGTCATCGCCACGGCGGCCATCTTGGGCGCCGAGGCGAAGAAGGCCGTCACCGGGGTCGGCGAGCCCTCGTAGACGTCGGGCGTCCACATGTGGAACGGCACGGCCGCCAGCTTGAAGCACACGCCGGCCGCCAGGAACACGATACCCAGCACGATGCCGAAGCCGGCATTCTCGGTGAGCGCCGAGACGATGCCGGGGAACGAGACGGTGCCGGTGAAGCCGTAGACCAGCGAGGCGCCGTAGAGCAGCATGCCGGAGGAGAGCGCGCCGAGCACGAAGTACTTGAGGCCAGCCTCGGTGGACTTGACGTCGTCCCGGTGGAAGGCGGCGATCACGTAGGCGGCGAGCGACTGAAGCTCGAGGCCGAGATACAGCGCGATCAGGTCGTTGGCCGAGACCATCACCATCATGCCGATGGTGCAGAGCACGATCAGCACGGGGAACTCGAACCGGTCGATGCGCTCGCGCTTGAAGAAGTCGTGCGCCAGCAGGATCGTCGCCGAGGAGCCGAGCAGCACCAGCGACTTCATCACCTTGGAGAAGGCATCCGACACGAACGCGCCCGACAGGGTGGTCACCCGACCTTGGGCCGGCTGGGAGATCACCACCGACAGGGCGACGAGGAGCAGGACCAGGGCGCCGATGCTCACGGTCTCGGCGGAGCGTTCGCCGCGCCAGGCGCCGTAGAGGATCAGGACCATGACGCCGACGCCGAGGATCAGCTCGGGCAGGAGCGGCGCCAGTGAGGGCAGGACGGAGTGGACGGTTGTCATGGTGTCCGCCTCAGCGCGGGATCGGCAGCGCCGCGGCGGCCGTCTGGGTGTTCGAGAGGGCGGCCTTCATGCTCGCCATCAGCGCATCCGTGGAGGGCGCGAACACGTCGAGCACGGGAGCCGGGTGCACCCCATAGTAGATCGTCAGCACCACCAGCGGCGCCAGGATGATCTTTTCGCGGGTATCCAGATCCAGGATGCCCTGGAGGTTGGGCTTCTCCAGCTTGCCGTAGACCACCCGGGCGTAGAGCCACAGGGCATAGGCCGCCGACAGGATGATGCCGAAGGTCGAGAAGAAGGCCACATTCGGGTTCGCCTTGAAGGCGCCGAGCATCGCCAGGAACTCGCCCACGAAGCCGGAGGTGCCGGGCAGGCCGACATTGGCCATGGTGAAGATCAGCATGGCCACCGCGTAGAGCGGCATCCGCTTCACGAGGCCGCCATAGGCGGCGATCTCGCGGGTGTGCATCCGGTCGTAGACCACGCCGACGCATAGGAAGAGCGCCCCCGACACGATGCCGTGCGAGATCATCAGGAACAGCGCGCCCTGGATGCCCTGCTCGTTCAGGGTGAACAGGCCGAGCGTCACGAAGCCCATATGCGCCACCGACGAATAGGCGATCAGCTTCTTGATGTCGGTCTGCATCATCGCGGTGAGCGAGGTGAAGATGATCGCGATCACCGACAGGGCGAAGACGAAGGGTGCGAAGTCGTGGCTCGCCACCGGCAGCATCGGGAGGGAGATCCGGATGAAGCCGTAGCCGCCCATCTTCAGGAGGATGCCGGCCAGGATGACCGAGCCGGCCGTGGGCGCCTCCACGTGGGCGTCGGGCAGCCAGGTATGGACCGGCCACATCGGCATCTTCACCGCGAAGGAGGCGAAGAAGGCGAGCCACAGCCATGTCTGCATCTGCACCGGGAAGCGGTACTGCAGCAGGGTCGGGATGTCGGTGGTGCCGGCCTGCCAGTACATCGCCATCACGGCCAGCAGCATCAGCACCGAGCCGAGCAGGGTGTAGAGGAAGAACTTGAAGCTCGCGTAGATCCGGCGCGCGCCGCCCCAGATGCCGATGATCAGGAACATCGGGATCAGGCCGGCCTCGAAGAACAGGTAGAACAGCAGCAGGTCGAGAGAGGCGAACACGCCGATCATCGTCGTCTCGAGGACGAGGAAGGCGACGAAGTACTCCTTCACCCGGAAGTGGATCGAGTGCCACGACGCGCCGATGCAGAACGGCATCAGGAAGGTGGTCAGCAGGATCAGCGGCATCGAGAAGCCGTCGACGCCGAGCTTGAACCGGATCGTCTCGGTGAGCCACGCGTGGCTCTCCACCAGCTGGAAGCTCGACGAGGCGGCGTCGTAGCGGTTCCAGGCCACCAGGGAGAGCAGGAAGGTGACGATTGTCGTCGCGAGGGCGGCCCAGCGGCTGTTGCGCGCGACCGATTCCTCGTCGCCGTTCAGCGTCAGGATGAAGGCCGCGCCGCAGAGCGGGACGATCAGCAGGCCGGAGAGGATGCCGAGGCCGAGCATGTCAGTGAGCCCCCTTGGGCAGGCCGGACATCAGGTACCAGCTGATCAGGCCGGCGACGCCGATGAGCATCACGAAGGCGTAGTGGTAGACGTAGCCGGTCTGGAGCCGGACCACGCCGCGGGTCACGTCCACGACGCGCGCCGCGATGCCGTTCGGCCCGAGGCCGTCGATGATCCGACCGTCGCCCTGCTTCCAGAGGAACAGGCCGAAATCCTTGGCCGGGCGGACGAAGATCCGGTCGTAGATCTCGTCGAAGTACCACTTGTTGAGCAGGAACCGGTACAGCGACGGCTGCTGCGCGGCGAGCTCGCCGGGCAGCTCCGGCCGGCGGATGTACATCCAGTAGGCCAGGACGAAGCCGAGGATCAGCATGATCAACGGGGAGTAGGAGACCAGCGCCGGAACCTCGTGGATCTCGTGCATGATGTGGTTGTTCGGCCCGTGCGCCAGGGCGTGGCCCCAGAACGCGTCCATCCCCTCGCCGATGAAGCGGTCGTGGAAGATGATCCCGGCGAACAGCGCGCCGAAGGCGAGGATCGCCAGCGGGATCGTCATCACCAGCGGGCTCTCGTGGGGCGTGTGGTCACCGTGGTGGCCGTGCCCGTGATGGTCGTCGGCGACGAGGTCGCTCCTGTGGGCCGGCTCGATGTCGTGGCCGTGGTCGTCGTGGGCCGCGCCCTCGGTGTGACCGGGCAGGCCGTCGGCCTCGTGCGCCAGGGTGGAATGCGCCACCGCGGGAGCGTCGTGATGGTCGTGCGCGGCATGCGCACCCCAGCGGGCCGGTCCCTCGAATGTCATGAAGAACAGGCGCCAGGAGTAGAACGAGGTGAAGAACGCCGCCACCACGACGCACAGGAAGGCGAGCGTGTGGCCCGGCCGGGTCGAGGCGTAGGCGGCCTCGATGATCGCGTCCTTCGAGTAGTAGCCGGCCGTGTAGGGGAAGCCGATCAGCGCGAGGGAGCCGATCGCCATCATGGCGCTGGTATAGGGGATGTAACGGCGCAGGCCGCCCATGTTCCGCATGTCCTGCTCGTGGTGCATCGCGTGGATGACCGAGCCGGCCCCGAGGAACAGCAGCGCCTTGAAGAAGGCGTGGGTGAACAGGTGGAACACGCCGGCCGAATAGGCGCCGACGCCGAGCGCCACGAACATGTAGCCGAGCTGCGAGCAGGTCGAGTAGGCGATCACCCGCTTGATGTCGTTCTGCACGAGGCCGATCGTTGCCGCGAAGAACGCCGTGATGCCGCCGATCACCGTCACGACGATGAGCGCGTTCGGCGCTTCCTCGAAGAGCGGCGACAGGCGGGCGACCATGAAGACGCCGGCGGTGACCATGGTGGCGGCATGGATCAGCGCCGAGACCGGGGTCGGGCCCTCCATGGCGTCGGGCAGCCACGTGTGGAGCAGGAACTGCGCCGACTTGCCCATGGCGCCCATGAACAGGAGCAGGCAGGCGAGCGTCAGGGCGTTCCAGTCGTAGCCGAGGAAGTGGAAGGAGAGCGTCTTGATCGCGTCGACCTTGTCGAAGATCGCGTCGAACGCCACCGAGCCGGTGAGGACGAAGGTCAGGAAGATGCCCAGCGAGAAGCCGAAATCGCCCACGCGGTTGACGATGAACGCCTTCATGGCGGCGGCGTTGGCCGAGGGCTTCTCGTACCAGAAGCCGATCAGCAGGTAGGAGGCGAGGCCCACGCCCTCCCAGCCGAAGAACATCTGCACGAGGTTGTCGGCCGTCACCAGCATCAGCATGGCGAAGGTGAACAGCGACAGGTAGGCGAAGAAGCGCGGCCGGTGCGGGTCCTCCTCCATGTAGCCCACGGAGTAGAGGTGCACGAGGGTCGAGACGGTGGTGACCACCACCAGCATCACCCGCGTCAGGGTGTCGACCTTGAAGGCCCAGTCGACCTGGAGGTCGCCGGCCGCGAACCAGGAGGCGACCTGCACGCGCTCGGCCGGACCGCCGTCGATGAACACGCCCCAGGCGATCAGCGCCGTGAAGGCGAGGAAGGACGTGGTGATGTACTCACAGGCCCGCGCCCCGATGTACCGGCCGAACAGGCCGGCGATCAGGAAGCCGATGAGCGGGAAGAAGACGATCGCGTGATACATCGCTCTCTTGCAGTCCGTCCTCCGGGCCGACCGCGGGGCGGCGGCGTCCGGATGTCACTCGGGGCGCGCGAAGAAGAAGGCCCTAGCCCTTCATCATGCTGACGTCTTCCACCGCGATCGACCCGCGGTTGCGGAAGAACACCACGAGGATGGCGAGGCCGATCGCCGATTCGGCGGCCGCCACGGTCAGCACGAACAGGGCGAAGACCTGTCCGGTGATGTCGTTGAGCTGCGTCGAGAAGGCGACGAGGTTGATGTTGACCGAGAGCAGGATCAGCTCGATCGACATCAGGATGACGATGATGTTCTTGCGGTTGATGAAGATGCCGAGCACGCCGAGCGTGAACAGGATCGCCGCGACGGTGAGGTAGTGGCTCAGGCCGATCATCGTTCGAAACCTCCGGCGGACATCAGACCTCGACACCCTGGCGCGACGGGACCTTGCGGGTCTCCACAGCCATGGCCTGGGTGCGGGCGTTCTGGACCGCGATGTCCTGGCGCTTCACGCCCGGCCGGTCGCGGAGCGTCAGCACGATGGCGCCGATCATCGCCACCAGCAGGATCAGGCCGGCGAGCTGAAAGAAGTAGGCGTAGTCGGTGTAGAGCACCCGGCCGAGCGCCTGGGCGTTGGTGAGGTTCTCGGCCGACGCGACGTTGCCGAGGGGCGCCTGGACGAGGCCCGGATCGATGCTCCAGGAGCCCACCACCAGCAACAGCTCCACGAGGAAGATCGCCCCGATCAGGCCGCCGATCGGCAGGTATTGCTGGAAGCCCTGGCGCAGCTCGGCGAAATCGACGTCGAGCATCATCACCACGAACAGGAACAGCACCGCCACCGCGCCCACGTAGACGACTACGAGGATCATCGCGAGGAACTCGGCGCCCATCAGGACGAACAGCCCGGCGGCGTTCACGAAGGCGAGGATCAGGAACAGCACCGAGGCTACGGGATTGCGCGAGGCGATCACCATGAAGCCCGACGCGACCGTGACGCTCGCGAACAGGTAGAAGAAGGCGGCTGCTGCGGTCATGCGCTGATCGGGATCGGCCGCCGGAGCGGCCCCTTCTGCCGTGCGTTGAAACGGTCCGCAGCGGGCGGCCCGTCTATAGAACCCGGTCGGCGGGGGCACAACAGCGCCTCCGTCATGTCTCGCGCATCGTCATGGACAACGGGACCGGGACGTTGCGCCATCCCCTTGCGACTCACCGCCTTCTTCCGAAAGCAGGTGGCCGCCTTTCGGGACGATGCGTCAGCGATACGGTGCGTCCATCGCGATGTTGCGGGCGATCTCGCGTTCCCAACGGTCACCGTTCAGCAGGAGCTTCTGCTTGTCGTAGAGCAGTTCCTCACGGGTCTCGACCGAGAACTCGAAATTCGGCCCCTCGACGATCGCATCCACCGGGCAGGCCTCCTGGCACATGCCGCAATAGATGCACTTCACCATATCGATGTCGTAGCGCGTCGTGCGGCGGGTGCCGTCGTTCCGGCGGGGGCCCGCCTCGATGGTGATGGCCTGCGCCGGGCAGATCGCCTCGCAGAGCTTGCAGGCGATGCAGCGCTCCTCGCCGTTGGGATAGCGGCGCAGGGCATGCTCACCCCGGAAGCGCGGGCCGCGATGGCCCATCTCGAAGGGGTAGTTGATCGTGGCCTTCGGCTTGAAGAAGTAGCGCATGCCGAGGACCATCCCCGACACGAACTCTTTCAGCAGAAGGCTCTTGGCGACCTGATCGAGCTTCATGCCCGGATCTCCGATTCGGCGGGTGGGCTCAGGCGCCCGGCGCGAGGCCGGTCAGCTTGAGCACGAAGGCGACGACGACGACCGAGACCAGCGATATCGGCAGGAAGACCTTCCAGCCGAGGCGCATGAGCTGATCGTAGCGGTAGCGGGGGACGATGGATTTCACCATCGCGAACAGAAAGAACAGGAAGCTCGCCTTCAGGACGAACCAGATCACGCCGGGAACCCAGGTGAAGGGCGCGAAGGGGATCGGCGAGAGCCAGCCGCCCAGGAACAGGATGGTTCCGAGCGCGCACATGCTCATGATGGCGACGTACTCGCCCAGCATGAACAGCAGGTACGGGGTCGAGGAATACTCGACCATGTAGCCGGCCACGAGTTCCGATTCGGCCTCCGGCAGGTCGAAGGGCGGGCGGTTCGTCTCGGCGAGCGCCGAGATGAAGAACACCACGAACATCGGGAACAGCCACAGCCAGTACCAGCCGAGGATCCCGAGGCTCGTGTCCTGCGCCATCACGATGCGGGAGAGGTTGAGCGAGCCGGCGCAGAGCAGCACGCAGATGATCACGAAGCCGAGGGAGACCTCGTAGGAGATCATCTGCGCCGCCGAGCGGAGCGCCCCGAGGAAGGCGTATTTCGAGTTCGACGCCCAGCCGCCCATGATGACGCCGTAGACCCCGAGCGACGAGATCGCGAAGATGTAGGTGATGCCGACATTGATGTCGGCGATCGCCCAGCCGTCGGCGAGCGGAATCACCGCCCAGCTCGACAGGGCGAGCATCGCGAAGACCAGCGGCGCCAGCAGGTAGATCGCCTTGTTGGCCCCGGCCGGGATCACCGGCTCCTTGAGCACGAACTTGATCAGGTCGGCGAAGGACTGAAACAGGCCGAAGGGTCCGACCACGTTCGGCCCGCGCCGAAGCTGCACCGCCGCCCAGATCTTCCGGTCGGCGAGCAGCGCATAGGCGATGAAGACGAGGAGCGCCGAGAGCAGCACGAAGCTCTTCAGCACGATCAGGAGCACGGTCCCGAGGATTTCGAGCGACGTCATCGGTGGGCTCCTACTCGGCCGCTGCGAGGGGCTGCGCCTCGGCGGCGCGCTCCCGGGCAAGGCGCGAGCACTCGGCGAGGATCCGCGAGGCGCGGGCGATCGGGTTGGTGAGGTAGAAGTCGGTCACGGGCGAAGCGAAGGCCGGCCCGCCGGTCGCGGTGCCGAGACGGATCAGCTTCTCCGCCGCCTCCACGACGTCGCCCGGCTCCACGGCGCCGATCGCCGCGAAATGCGGGTGGGCGGCATAGAGCGCCCGGCGGAGCGCGGTGAGCGAATCGAAGGGCAGGCGCTTGCCGAGGACGTCCGACAGGGCGCGCAGGATCGCCCAGTCCTCGCGGGCGTCGCCCGGCGGGAACGCGGCGCGGTTGCCCATCTGGACCCGGCCTTCCGTGTTCACCCAGGTCGCCGACTTCTCGCTGTAGGCGGCCCCCGGCAGGATCACGTCGGCGCGGGAGGCGCCGCGGTCGCCATGGCTGCCCTGGTAGATCACGAAGGCGCCCGGGGCGACGTCGCGCTCGTCGGCGCCGAGGTTGAACAGGACGTCCAGCGCGCCCGGCTCCAGCATCTGCGCGAAGGTCAGGCCGCCCTCCCCCGGCACGAAGCCGAGATCGAGCGCGCCGACGCGGGCCGCGGCCGTGTGCAGCACGCCGAAGCCGTTCCACTCGGCCGAGATCGCGCCGATCGACTTCGCCAGCGACGCCGCCGCGGCCAGGACGCCCGGCTCGGCATGGGCGCCGACGAGGACGAGCGGCGCCTTGGCTTCCTTGAGGACGTCGAGGAAGCTGTGCTCGCCCCGGGACAGCGCCGCCAGCGAGTCGGGGCCGGCGCCGATATAATGGCTCGGATAGGTCAGATCGACCGGCTCCCCGATCACGCCCACCGCCAGCGGCGCCATGCGCCAGCGCTTGCGGATGCGGACATTGAGCAGCGAGGCCTCGGTGCGCGGGTTGGCATCGACGATCAGGATCGCGTCCGCCGCCTCGATGCCCGGAATGGTCGGGTTGAAGATGTAGGAGGCGCGGCCGAGCGCCGGGTCGAGCCCGGCATCGGTCTGGCGGCAATCGAGATTCGGCGTGCCGAGGCTCTTGATCAGCTCGCGGAGCGCGAACATCTCCTCGACGCCCGCGAGATCGCCGACCACGGCGCCGATGCGCTTCGGATCCGCGCCCTTCACCTTGGCGGCGATGGCCTGGAACGCCTCACCCCAGGAGGCGGGCCGCAGCCGGCCGTTCTCGCGCAGGTACGGCCGGTCGAGGCGCTGCATCCGCAGCCCGTCGATGTGGTAGCGGGTCTTGTCGGAGATCCACTCCTCGTTGATCTCCTCGCTGATCCGCGGCTCGATCTGCATGACCTCGCGGCCGCGGGTGTCGATGCGGATCGCCGAGCCGACCGCGTCCATCACGTCGACCGACTCGGTCTTGTTCAGCTCCCACGGCCGGACGTTGTAGCTCTGCGGCCGGTGCACGAGCGCGCCCACCGGGCAGAGATCGGCGACGTTGCCCTGAAGCTCCGAGGCCATCGACTGCTCGAGGTAACTCGTGATCTCCATGTCCTCGCCGCGGCCGATGGCGCCGAGGTCGGGCACGCCCGCCACCTCGGCGAGGAAGCGCACGCAGCGGGTGCAGTGGATGCAGCGGTTCATCGCGGTCCGCACCAGCGGGCCGATATGCTTCTCCTCGACCGCCCGCTTGTTCTCCGTGTAGCGGGTCGAATCGACCCCGTAGGCCATGGCCTGGTCCTGCAGGTCGCAATGGCCGCCCTGGTCGCAGATCGGGCAGTCGAGGGGGTGGTTGATGAGGAGGAACTCCATCACCCCCTCGCGGGCCTTCTTGGTCCCCTGCGAGCGGGTCAGCACCTCCGGCGGCTCGCCGTTCGGGCCGGGGCGGCAATCCTTCACCGCGTAGGCGCAAGAGGCCACGGGCTTGGGCGCGCCCTTCAGCTCGACGAGGCACATGCGGCAATTGCCGGCGATCGACAGGCGCTCGTGGAAGCAGAAGCGCGGGATCTCGGCCCCCGCGGCCTCGCAGGCCTGGAGCAGCGTGTAATCGGCGGGGACGTCAACCTCGGTGCCGTCGACGAGGATTTTTGTCATCGGATCGTCTCGTAAACTGGCCCAAACGCACGAGGCCGGATCCCACCCGCACCCTCATCCTGAGGTGCGAGGCGCAGCCGAGCCTCGAAGGAGATGTCCAGCCCGCCTCGCGATCTCGGGAGGCCTCCCGCGAGGCCCGCCGACGCGGGCATCTCAGGCTGAGGCTGTGGGTTGGACACCGGCATAGCGCCTTTACTCCGCAGCCATCGGCACAGGCTCGCTGTGCGGGTTCGCGGTGTAGCGGTCGATGCGCTTCTCGATCTCGGGGCGGAAGTGCCGGATCAGGCCCTGGATCGGCCAGGCCGCCGCGTCGCCGAGCGCACAGATCGTGTGACCCTCGATCTGCTTGGTCACCTCGAACAGCATGTCGATCTCGCGCTTCTGGGCGCGGCCCTCGGTCATGCGCTGCATCACCCGCCACATCCAGCCCGTGCCCTCCCGGCACGGCGTGCACTGGCCGCAGGATTCGTGCTTGTAGAAGTACGAGATCCGGGTGATCGCCGCGACGATGTCGGTGGACTTGTCGAGCACGATCACCGCTGCCGTGCCCAGGCCGGAGCCGAGGTTGCGCAGGGTGTCGAAATCCATCTTCGCGTCGATGATTTGTTCCGCGAGAACAAGGGGGACTGAGGATCCGCCCGGGATGGAACACAAAAGATTGTCCCAGCCGCCGCGCATGCCGCCGCAATGACGGTCGATCAGCTCCCGGAAGGTGATGCCCAGCTCCTCCTCGACGTTGCACGGTTTGTTGACGTGCCCGGAGACGCAGAAGAGCTTGGTGCCGGTGTTGTTCTTGCCGCCCAGGCCCGCGAACCACGCGCCGCCCCGGCGCAGGATCGTGCCGGCGACCGCGATCGACTCGACGTTGTTCACCGTCGTGGGGCAGCCGTAGAGGCCCATATTGGCCGGGAACGGCGGCTTCAGCCGCGGCATCCCCTTCTTGCCCTCCAGGCTCTCGATGAGCGCGGTCTCCTCGCCGCAGATATAGGCGCCGGCGCCGTGGTGGACGTAGATGTCGAACGGGTAGTCGTGCACGTTCGACTGGCCGACGAGGCGGGCCGCGTAGGCCTCGTCCACGGCCTTTTGGAGGGCGTGCTTCTCGGCGACGTACTCGCCGCGGATGTAGACGTAGCAGGCATGCGCGTTCATCGCGAAGCAGGCCAGCATGCAGCCCTCGATCAGGAGATGCGGGTCGTGCCGCATGATCTCCCGGTCCTTGCAGGTGCCCGGCTCCGACTCGTCGGCATTGACCACGAGGTAGTGCGGGCGCCCGTCGGACTTCTTGGGCATGAACGACCATTTGAGGCCGGTGGGGAAGCCCGCGCCGCCGCGGCCGCGCAGGCCCGAGGCCTTCATCTCCTCGATGATCCAGTCGCGGCCCTGTTCCAGCAGGAACTTGGTCCCGTCCCAGGCGCCACGCTTCTTGGCGGCGTCCAGGCCCGGCGAGTGGAGCCCGTAGAGGTTGGTGAAGATGCGATCCTGATCCGACAGCATGTCAGGTCCTCACTGAGCCGGCGCCGACAGGGCCTTGGCCTGCCCCACCCAGTTCTCCCGGTCGATGCGACCCGGGAACGCGAGGTAGGTGCCGACCCAGGTGATCTCGTCGCGGGACCACGCGGCGATCTGGTCGAAATGGTAGATGCCGAGCCCGTTCAGGCGCTGGCTGTTGCCCGGGCCGACGCCCGTGATGCGCGTCAGATCGTCCGGCTTCCCGACGCGGGCGGCGTCGAGGCCCGGCGGGCGCTTGCCCACGGCGTCGGCCTTCCGCTCCGGGCTCGCATCCTTCGGCAGGGCCGCGAGGGCGCCGGCGATGCGGGCTTCCTCGGCCTCGGCCGCGACTTCGCCCGCGCTGGCGCCCGACGCTTCCGGCTGCTGCGGGACGGCGTCGCGCGCCGGCACGTCCTGATGGCCCTGGTCGCCGGCGGCGGGCTCGCCCTCGGCGACACGCTTGGCCGGCGAATCGAGCACGTCCGCGTCGCCCGGCCGGGCGGAGCCGTGCTTCGCGGTGGACCGGCCGCGCTCGGCCGCGTCGGCGCGATCCTCCGCCTTGACCGGCGTCTCGCCGTTGGCGGCGCGCTGGGCCGGCGCGTCGGATGCCGGACGCTCGATCGGCCGGCCGACATCGGGCCGCGCCGGCTTCGGGTTCTCGGCGGCCTGCTGCGTTCCGGAGGCCGCCTCGCCGGTCTGGGCGGCCGGCGTCTCGACCTTTCCGGCCTCCTCGAAGCGCTTGCGCCACGCGCCGACGCGCGAGCCGTCGAACAGGGTCGGGTCGGTGAGCGTGTTCACGGCGCCCTGGGGCTCGGACGAGACGCGCCCGGTCTGCGAGCCGACCTTCACGGGCCGTCCGGCGGCGAGGTCGTCCATCAGCTGGCCGAGGGATTCGGGCGTCAGGTCCTCGTAGTAGTCCTGATTGATCTGCACCATCGGCGCGTTGCAGCAGGCACCCAGGCACTCGACCTCGAGCCACGAGAAGGTGCCGTCCGCCGAGACGTGGCCGGGGGGGCCGAGCCGGGCCTGCAGCATCTCCTTGAGACCCCGCGCACCGCAGGAATCGCACGGCACCGTGCCGCAGACCTGGATCCAGAAGCGACCCACGGGCTCGAGAGCGAACATCGTGTAGAAGGTGGCCACCTCCAGCACGCGGATGTTCGGCATGCCGAGCTCGGCCGCCACCGCCTCGATGGCCGCCCGCGGCAGCCAGCCGCCGTTCTGCTCCTGCGCCCGCCACAGGAGCGAGATCACCGCGGAGGCCTGACGGCCTTCCGGGTACTTGGCGATCTGGGTCTTGGCCCACTCGGCGTTCTCGGGGGAGAACGCGAAGCTCTCGGGCTGCTCCGAGGCGGGGGCGAGTCTGCGGTTTGCCATCGCTCTAACTTACCGATCCACTTCGCCGAACACGATGTCGAGCGTGCCGAGCACGCAGGACACGTCGGCCAGCAGGTGCCCGCGGCACATCCAGTCCATCGCCTGAAGATGCGCGAAGCCCGGCGCGCGGATCTTGCAGCGATACGGCTTGTTGGTTCCATCCGACACGAGATAGACGCCGAACTCGCCCTTCGGCGCTTCCACGGCGGCGTAGACCTCGCCCTCGGGCACGTGGAAGCCCTCGGTGTAGAGCTTGAAGTGGTGGATGAGCGCCTCCATCGAGCGCTTCATCTCCCGGCGCGGCGGCGGGGCGAACTTGCCGTCGACCGAGGCGATCGGCCCCTGGCCGGCGGGCTGGCGCAGCTTGGCGACGCATTGCTTCATGATGCGCACGGACTGGCGCATCTCCTCCATGCGGATCACCTGGCGATCGTAGGTGTCGCCGTTCTTTCCGACGGGGATGTCGAACTCCATCTCCTCGTAGCACTCGTAGGGCTGCGCCTTGCGCAGGTCCCAGGGAATCCCTGAGCCGCGCACCATCACGCCCGAAAAGCCCCACTCCATCGCCTCGTCCACCGACACGATGCCGATATCGACGTTGCGCTGCTTGAAGATGCGGTTGGCCATGACGAGGTCGTCGAGATCCTGGACGACCTGCAGGAACGGGTCGCAGAACGCGTCGATGTCGTCGATCAGCTTCGGCGGCAGGTCCTGGTGGACGCCGCCGGGCCGGAAGTAGTTGGCGTGGAGCCGGGCGCCGGAGGCCCGCTCGTAGAAGATCATCAGCTTCTCGCGCTCCTCGAAGCCCCAGAGCGGGGGCGTGAGGGCGCCGACATCCATCGCCTGCGTGGTGACGTTGAGGAGGTGCGACAGCAGGCGGCCGATCTCGCAGAACAGCACGCGGATCAGCTGCGCGCGGCGCGGCACCTCGATCCCGGCGAGCCTCTCGATCGCCAGGCAGAAGGCGTGCTCCTGGTTCATCGGCGACACGTAGTCGAGCCGGTCGAAATAGGGCGTCGCCTGCAGGTAGGTCTTGTACTCGATGAGCTTCTCGGTGCCGCGGTGGAGCAGCCCGATATGCGGATCGACCCGCTCGACCACCTCGCCGTCGAGTTCCAGCACGAGGCGCAGCACGCCGTGCGCGGCCGGGTGCTGCGGGCCGAAGTTGATCGCAAAGTTGCGGATGTTGTGTTCGGTCACGGGCGGTCTCCGCGGCTCATGCCGACGTCTTCTCGTCGCCCGGCAGCACGTAGTCGGTGCCTTCCCACGGGGACAAGAAGTCGAAGTTCCGGAATTCCTGCGTCAGCTGGACCGGCTCGTAGACCACCCGCGCCTGGTCCTGGTCGTAGCGGACCTCGACGAAGCCGGTCAGCGGGAAGTCCTTGCGCAGGGGGTGCCCCTCGAAGCCGTAATCGGTGAGCAGGCGGCGCAGGTCGGGATGGCCCGAGAACAGGATCCCGTAGAGGTCGTAGGTCTCGCGCTCGTACCAGTTGGCGGCGGGGAACACCTCGATCACCGACGGGACGGGGGTCACCTCGTCGGTCTGCACCTTCACCCGGATGCGCAGGTTATGGCGCAGGGAGAGCAGGTGATAGACCACGTCGAAGCGCTTCTCGCGCTGCGGATAGTCCACGCCGCAAATGTCGATGAAGTTGCGGAAGGCGCAGGCCGGATCATCGCGCAGGTAGGTCAGCGCGTAGACGATGTCGGAGGCCTGGACCACCAGCGTCAGCTCGCCGAACGCGATGGTGTGGGACACCACCGCGGGCCCGAGGGCGCCGGTGACCCGCTCGGCCAAGGCCGCGACGGCATCGGCGCCGTAGGCCGGCTGGGTATGGGGCAGGATCGAGATGCCGTTCGTCATGGCCGCTCCTCAGCGCTCGATCGTGCCGGTCCGGCGGATCTTCTTCTGCAGCAGCAGCACGCCGTAGAGCAGCGCCTCGGCGGTGGGCGGGCAGCCGGGCACGTAGATGTCCACCGGCACCACCCGGTCGCAGCCGCGCACCACCGAATAGGAATAGTGGTAGTAGCCGCCGCCGTTGGCGCAGGAACCCATGGAGATGACGTAGCGGGGCTCCGGCATCTGGTCGTAGACCTTGCGCAGCGCCGGGGCCATCTTGTTGGTCAGCGTGCCGGCGACGATCATCACGTCGGACTGGCGGGGCGAGCCGCGGGGCGCGAAGCCGAACCGCTCGCAATCGTAGCGCGGCATCGACATCTGCATCATCTCGACCGCGCAGCAGGCGAGGCCGAAGGTCATCCACATCAGCGAGCCGGTGCGGGCCCAGTTGATCAGCTCGTCCGTGGTGGTCAGCAGGAAGCCCCGATCGGCCAACTCGTCGCTGATCGACAGGAAGGTCGGATCGTCCGCGCCGATCGGACGGCCGGTGTTGGGATCGATGATCCCCTTCGGCTGGGGCGCGATCGCGGGGGCGCGGGACAGGGCGCGGTTCGTGTCGGTGATCAGGGCCATCGGCGACTCAGGAATGCAGTGCGGGCGGCGAGCGGCGGGGCATCAATCCCATTCGAGGGCGCCCTTGCGCCACTCGTAGACGAAGCCGACGGTCAACACGCCCAGGAAGACGATCATCGACCAGAAGCCGAACCAGCCCAGATCCCCGAAGGTGATCGCCCAGGGGAAGAGGAACGCGACCTCGAGGTCGAAGATGATGAACAGGATGGCGACAAGGTAGAAGCGCACGTCGAACTTCATGCGGGCGTCGTCGAACGCGTTGAAGCCGCACTCGTAGGCCGAAAGCTTCTCGGGATCGGGGCTCTTGAAGGCGACCAGGAAGGGGACGACCAGCAGCGCGATGGCGATGAACAGCGCCACGCCGATGAACACGATGAGCGGCAGGTAATCCGCCAACAATCCGGTCATGCCAGGGCCTCGCGAGAGGAGTGAAACCGCGGTGCGACGCCGACCCGGATCCGCCCGTGGAATTGTTCTTATGCCAGGATGCGCGCGGCCGGAGGCTTAGTCGAGCCGCCGGCCCGTGACAATGGCTTGTCGCGTCGCACAAAGCGCGCTGTCAGCCGTCTTGTCAGTCATGTCCAAGATGGGCTTGCGCGGCGCTGGCGCAACACGGCGGAAGCGCGCAGGCCCCGAGTCGGGGTGCCTCGCCGCGTTCCTCAGTCGACGCGCATGCGAATCCGCGCCGGATGCGCTTGACAGGGCCCGAAGCGCCCCATAAACCCCGCCCCGTCGCCGGGCAAAACGCCCCCTCCGAAGCGACCACGCCGTGCGGGCGTAGCTCAGTTGGTTAGAGTGCCGGCCTGTCACGCCGGAGGTCGCGGGTTCGAGCCCCGTCGCCCGCGCCACGTCCCTTCTTCAACATTTGTCGGTCCGATCTCGCAAGAGCGAGCACGCCTGCCATGAGCGGCAGGTCTGCGCGGCGCATGCGGCGGGACTTTGGCGTCAGGGCTGCGGAGCATCCGCCGCGGGGCCGAGGGCGTCCCGCCCCGAGGACCGGACGGCGGACCGGCCGCCCCTGAGACTCAACGCGATCCCGACCAGGATGAGGCTGCCACCGACCAGGATGTCGGCGCTCAGCGGCTCGCCCAGGACGAGATGTGTGCTCAGGATGCCGGCCACCGGCACCAGCAGGGCGAAGGGCGTCACCGCGGCCGCCGGGTAGCGGGTCAGGAGCCCGTTCCAGAGGCCGAAGGCGAGGAGCGTCGTCGGGTAGGCCTGGAACGCGACCGATCCGACCGCCGCCCAATTCGGATGTGCCAGCGCCGCCAGGGCGCCCGGTCCCTCGATGATCAGCGACAGGATCAGCAGCGGCGGCGTGGTGGCGAGGCTGCCCCAGACCATCAGCGCCAGCATGTCGACCCGGCCGATCCGCTTCACGATGACGTTCGCGCAGGCCCAGGACAGGGCCGCGCCGACGACCAGGAGCAATGGGCCCGGCGGGGCGCCCCCGCTCCGCTCGAGCGCCACCGCGGCGACGCCGAGGAGCGCGATCCCGCCCCCCACCACCTGAAGGCCGCGCGGGCGCTCCTTCTGCACCGCCCAGGCGAGCGCCACGGTGAGCGGCACTTGGACCTGGATCAGCAGCGACGACAGCCCGGCCGGCATCCCGAAGCGGATGGCGGTCATGAGCAGCCCGAACTGGCCGACCCCGAGGGCGAGCCCGAATCCGGCCACCAGGGCCATGGGGGCCCGGGGCGGCCGGATTACCAGCGCCGCCGGCAGGGCCGCGAAGCCGAAGCGTAGGGCACACAGCATCAGCGGCGGCACCGTCTCGAGGCCGGCCTTGATGGCCACGAAGGCCAGCCCGAGGATCGTGACCACCAGGATTGCGGCGAGCCCGTCGCGCAGCGTCATGGGCGGATCCTACGCCGCACGCGGCCGCGTCACCACCGCCGCGCCGCCCCCCGTGCCTGGCGGCGCTCGTCGCGGCGGCCGATCAGCCGATGGATCGCGTCGCCGGTGCCCGGGACGCAGGCATCCGCCACGTCCTGGCGCGTCAACCCGATATCCTTCAGCTCCCGGTCCGACAGGGTCGACAGGCGGTGGAGCACGCGGCGGTTCATGGCCGCCCGCGACAGGCCGGCGCGGATCTCGGCGGCGAGGGCGAGGACGGTTCCGGCCATCCGGGCGAGCCGCCCGGTCCGGGCCTCGAGGGTGGCGGTTTCGGTCATGCACGGGTTCATGGATCCCCTCCTCCATCGTTCTGGGGCGGGGCGATCCTGGCGCCGCGGGGCTGGCGGCGACAGGAACACTTCGGTACGGTTCAGAAGAATTGTCCGGACGAAAGAGCAGTACGGATGGCGGTCGCAGTCAGAAGTCCCGGGACGCGCGTCGAGGCCGTGGTCGGCGAGATCCGGGAGCGGATCGCGGCGCGGCGGCTGGTTCCGGGCGTGCGGATCCCGTCGGTGCGGGCCTTTGCGGAGACGATGGGCGTCTCGAAATCCACGGTCGTGGAAGCCTACGAGCGCCTCGCCGCCGAGGGCGCCGTGGTGGCGCGGCCGGGCTCTGGCTTCTACGTCGCTGGCAAGACGCGGCCGCTCTCGCTCCAGGCGATGGGGCCGCGGCTCGACCGGATCGTCGACCCGCTCTGGATCACCCGGCAGGCGCAGCAGGCCGGCTCGGATCAGCTGAAGCCCGGGGCCGGCTGGTTGCCCGATTCCTGGATGCCCCACGAGGCGATCCGCCGGGGCCTGCGCCGGGTGGCCCGGGCCGACCTCGCCGAGATGACCAATTACGACCGGCCCCTGGGCTACGCGCCCCTGCGCCACCAGATCGCCCGCAAGATCGGCGAGAAGGGCGTCGGCGCCGAGCCGGACCAGATCGTGCTGGTCGAATCGGCCACGCAGGCGCTGGACCTCGTCTGCCGCTTCCTGCTCCAGCCCGGCGACACCGTGCTGGTGGACGATCCCTGCTATTTCAACTTCCTGGCGCTGCTGCGCGCACAGCGCGTCGCGGTGGTCGGCGTGCCGATCACGCCGGAGGGGCCGGACCTGCGGGCGCTCGCGACCCTGCTGGAGCAGCACCGGCCGCGCTTCTACCTGACCAACGCCGCCCTTCAGAACCCGACGGGGGCGAGCCTCGCGCCCACCGTGGCGCACCGCCTGCTGAAGCTGTGCGAGGCCCACGACACGCTGATCGTGGAGGACGAGATCTTCGGCGACCTCGAACCCGAGGCGGCCCCGCGGCTCGCGGGCTTCGACGGGCTGGAGCGGGTGATCCAGATCGGCAGCTTCTCCAAGACCCTGTCGGCGGCGGCGCGCTGCGGCTGGATCGCGCTCCGGGCCGACTGGGTCGAGCCGCTGGTCGACCTCAAGCTGGCCCTCAGCCTCGGCAACGGACACATCACGGCCGCGCTGGTGCATGCGCTCATCACCGAGGGCGCCTACCGGCGGCACCTCGCCGAGACCCGCCGCCGGCTCGCCGGCGCGATGGTGCAGGCCGCCGCGGAGCTGCGCGCCTGCGGCCTGGAGACCTGGGCGCAGCCCCGGGGCGGCTTCTTCCTGTGGATGCGCCTGCCGGACGGGCGCGACGGGGCCGATGTCGCCCGCCGGGCGCTCGCCCGCGGCATGGTGCTGGCGCCGGGAACCTCGTTCAGCCTGTCGGATGCCTGGAACGGCTACATGCGCTTCAACGTCGCCCATTGCGCCGATCCGCGGATCCGCCCGATCCTGCGGGAGGCGCTGGGCTGAGCGTTCCCGGTCAGGCCGGGAGAACCAGGTCCGCCCGCAGGCCGCCGAGTTCGGACCGTCCGAGGCTCAGGCCGCCGCCGTAGAGTTCGGCGAGTTCCAGGGTGATCGGCAGCCCGAAGCCGTGGCCCGGCACGCCCTCGTCGAGGCGGCGGCCCCGCGCCATGACGGCGGAGGCCGCCGCCGGGTCGAGGCCGGGCCCGTCATCCTCCACCGACAGGGACACACCGCCGTCGCGCGCCGTCGCGGAGACCCGCACGCGGCTCCGGCACCAGCGGCAGGCATTGTCCACGAGGTTGCCGAGCATCTCGTCGAGATCCTGGCCCTCGCAGGGGACCGACAGGGCCTCCGGGACGTCGAGGTCGATCGCCACGCCCTTCTCGGCATAGATGCGCGTGAGCGCAGCCCGCAGGTCCGACAGCCGGGGCGCCAGGGCCGTGCGGCCCCGGGCCGATCCCGCCAGGGCCGCGGCCCGGGCGCGCCGGAGGTGGTGCCGCACCCGCCGGTCCATGTCGTCCACCTGCCGGCGCAGGGCCCCGTCCGGGTCGCGGGCGGGCTCCGCGAGCGCCATCGACAGGGTGGCGAGCGGCGTCTTGAGGGCGTGGGCGAGGTTGGCGACGTGGCCGCGGGCGCGTTCGAGGTTCTGCGCGTTCTGATCGAGGAGGGCGTTGAGTTCCGCCACCACCGGCGCGATCTCGGCGGGCTGGTCCGCCGGCACGCGCTCGCGCCGCCCCGCCCGGACCGACGCGAGGTCCGCGCGCAGGCGCGTCAGCGGCGCGAGGCCGAGGCGTACCTGGACCGCCAGACCGGCGAGCAGGCACAGGCCGAGGATGCCCAGCGCCACCGCGAGGCTGGTCAGCGCCTCGCGCAGCGGCCCGCGCAGTTCTCCCTCCGGCGCCGCCGCCACGATCGTCGCGGGCTCGGGCCCTGGCACGACCAGCACCCGGGCGATGAGGGGCTCGCCGTGCGGCCCCGTGCCGGATGCCGGATGCGGCCGGCCCGGATCGTCGTCCGGACCGGGGTCGGACAGGCGGATGTCGCCGCCCCGCAGGGAGCCGGAGCGAATCGTCTCGGGGCCCCGGCGCACCTCCCAGGCCCAGCCGGGGCCGGGCCGGTCGAAGGGCGGTGCGTCGAGCGTCTGCGGGAGGATCCCGGCCTCGAGCCCCGCGCGCAGGGCCACGATCTGCGCGTCGAGGCGGCCGTCGAGCTGCCCGCGCACGAACCGGTGCAGGATGACCCCGATGGCGAGGCCCGCCACCACCAGGGCGGCCAGCACCAGCACCAGGGCCGCGGTCAGCAGGCGTGTGCGGAGCGAGCGCCGCTGCGTCGCCTCCGCCATCAGGCGGGTTCCGCGTGCAGGCGGTAGCCGTGGCCGCGCACGCTCTCGATCCGGGCCGGCGCGATCTTCCGGCGCAGCCGCGTGATGATCACCTCGACGGAGTTCGAGTCCACGTCCGCGTCGCCCTCGTAGACCCGCTCGATCAGGTGCAGGCGCGGCACCACGGTCTCGCGGTTCAGCATCAGGCAGGAGAGGACCCGCCATTCCAGGCCGGTGAGCTTGAGCGGCAGGCCCTCGTGCTCGAAGGCGCCGAGCCCCGGATCGAAGCTCAGGGGGCCGCAGGTGATCCGGCTCGCCCCGCCGCCCTGGGACCGGCGGACGAGGGCGCGCAGGCGGATCACCAGCTCCTCCACCCGGACCGGCTTGACGAGGTAATCGTCCGCCCCCGCCTTGAAGGCCGCGACCTTGTCGCTCCAGCCGTCCCGGGCGGTGAGCACCAGCACCGGCAGGGTCCGCCCGGCCCCGCGCCAGGCCCGCAGCACCGAGACGCCGTCGCCCTTCGGCAGGCCGAGATCGAGCACGACGGCATCGTAGCCCTCGGTCTCGCCGAGATGCTGGGCGTCCTCGCCGGTGGCGGCGTGGTCGAGCACGAAATTCTCGGCGCGCAGGACCTTGGCGACCTCCGCCGCGAGGGCCGCGTCGTCCTCCACCAGCAGGATCTTCACGCGTCTGATCTCCCCGTCTGGCCCCCGATGGCCGGTTTCGACCGCCGCCGGAGCGATGCGCCGGGCATCCGGCTGATTTCACCCGCGGCCGCGGCCGCGAACCCTGCCGCCGCCAGGACTTAGGGCCGTTGTCTCACCTGGGCCGCCGGGACGGCCACGCGGGCGCCGAGCTGCCGGCCCGCATCAGCGCCCGCTGCCAAGCCTTTGAACGCGCACGGGTTCCACACGAGGCGCTCTAGGGCGGCGCGTTTAACCGGGCCTGAACCGCGCGGTTCAGATCGGATTGCCGGCGGCGCCTTACGAAGGGGCATCGGATCGAGCGGATCCGGACCCTTTCAGAGGATGAGATCATGAGCGACGACAAGACCATCGACGGGACCGCGCGGGAGATCCGCGAGACCGAAGCCGCCGCGCCGGCGTCGAAGGCGATCCCGCGACGGACCTGGGTGGTCGGCGCGGTGGCGCTGCCGCTGGCGCTCGGCGCCGTCGGCCTGTCCCTGGCGCAGGGAACGCCGTTCCAGCCGACGCCGGTCGCGCCGGTGGCGATCCAGGCCCTGGCCCCCTCGGGCGCGACGGCCATCAAGGGCGAGGTCGCGGAGATCTTCGGCAACAAGTTCGTGGTGCAGGACGGGACCGGGCGCGCGCTCGTGGAGACGGGTCGCGAGGGCGAGGACGGCGGCCTCGTCGCCAAGGGCGAGACCGTGACGGTGCAGGGCCGTTTCGAGACCGGCTTCCTGCATGCCCGGATCCTGACCCACGGGGACGGGCGCACGCTGCTGCTCGGGCCGGCGGGCGGTCCGCCGACGGGGAGCCTGGACTGGGCCAAGGACCGGCTCGGTCTCGGGCCGAAGCTCGACACCGCCGCCCTGACCGCATCGGTCCAGGCGGCGGGCTACAGCGACGTGCGGGTCACGGGCCGCGGTCCGCGTCATCTGGAGGTGGCCGCCAAGGACCGGGACGGGCGCGAGCAGCAGCTCCATGTCGGCTTCGACGGCCAGGTGCGCAAGCGGCCGGCACCGGGACTCCCGCCGCTGTGAGGTCCACCGCGGCGGGCGGGACGCATGCAACCCTTCCTCTCCTGCCGCGTCCTCCTGTCTCTCGACCGGCAGGAGGTGCGCGCCATGGAACCGATGAAGCCGATGGAACCGATGAAGCCGATGGAACCCATGAAGCCCATGGAACCGATGAAGGGCATGGAGCCCTGGTGGCCGAAGGATCTCGGCGAGCCCGCGACCAGCGGCGCGCAGAACGGGATGAAATATGCCTTCTTCCCCGACAAGCGCCGCCTGCTGATCGACCGCGACGGGCAGGTCTCGACCTACGACAGCGGCGACCACCGGATCGGCGGCGTCGCGCAGGCGGACGGGACCGCCAAGACCCTGACCTTCACCAGCCAGGACGGCGACGTGGATCTCGGCGCCCTCAAGAAGCTCGGCTGAGCCCCGGCGTGGACAGGCCGGGACGGCGCGCTTAAGCCCGGCCGACCATGCGAGCCGTCCCGCTGACACCCGCGACGCCATGCGCGCGCTGATCGACCTCGTCCGGGCCATGCGGGCCGCCGACCGGCGGCGCCTCGCCCTGATCGCTCTCGGGCTCGCGGCGGCGGCGCTGCTGGAGGTCGTGGGCGTCGCCGCGGTGATCCCGTTCCTGACGCTGGTCGGGGATCCGTCGGCGGCGACCCGGGTCCCCTATCTGGCCCAGGCCCGGAGCGTCCTCGGCCTGACCGACGAGCGCAGCTTCCTGCTGGTCACCGGCGGCGCGGCGCTTACGGCGATCCTCGTCACCGCGCTGGTGAATGCCGGGCTGACCTACGCGCAGCTCCGGTTCACCCATCTGGCCGGCTACGGCTTCAGCCGGCGGCTGCTGTTCCGCTACCTCGACCGGGAGCGGCTGTTCTTCGCGAAAGCCAACAGCGCCGAGCTTGCCAAGAACGTGCTGTCGGAGACCGACCGGCTGGTGATCGGCGCGCTGACGCCCGCCACGGTGCTCGCCTCGCGGGCGAGTTCGGCACTCGCGGTGATCGCCTTCCTGCTGGCCTACGCGCCGCAGCTCGCGCTGATCCTCGGGGGCGGCTTCGGCGGACTCTATGTCGGGATCTACCTCGTGATGCGCGCCCGGCTCGCCCGGCTGGGCAGCCGCACCGTCGCCGACAACGAGGCCCGCTTCCGGATCGTGCAGGAGACCTTCGGCGCGCTCACCGAGCTGAAGCTCTACGGGCGCGCGGAGGCGTTCGCCTCTCGGTTCGACGCCCCGGCCCGGGCCTACGCCCTCGCCACCGCGGCGAGCCAGCTCACCGGCCAGATGCCGCGCTTCGTGATCGAGGCCCTGGCTTTCGGCGGGGTGATCGTGGTGGTGCTGTTCGCGCTCGCCCAGGGTCTCGACGTCGCCGGGATCCTGCCGCTCCTCGGCCTGTTCGCCTTTGCGGGCTACCGCATGCTGCCGGCCTTCCAGAACATCTTCACCTCGGTGGCGCTGATGCGCTTCACCCTGCCGGCGGTGCGGGTCATCGTCGACGAGCTCGCCGACGAGCGGGAGCCCCTGCCCCGCACCGCGGACAGGCTGCCCTTCGCCCGGGCGATCCGGCTCGAGGGTCTCGGCTTCGATTACGGCACCGGGCGTCCGGCCCTCGCCGGGATCGACCTGACGATCCCGGTCAACACCACGGTCGGCCTCGCCGGGCGGACCGGCTCGGGCAAGTCGACGCTCGCCGGACTGATCCTCGGCGTCCTGAGCCCGACCGCCGGGCAGATCACCGTGGACGGCCGCCCCCTCGATGCCGGGACCCTGCCCGCTTGGCAGAATCGGATCGGCTACGTCCCGCAGGAGGTGTTCCTGGTGGACGGCACCGTGGCGGAGAACATCGCCCTGGGCCTCGACGCGCCGGACCGCGCCGCCGTCGAGCGGGCGGCGCGGCTCGCCGGCGCCCACGACTTCGTCGCCGCCCTGCCCCACGGCTACGCGGAGCGGGTCGGCGAGCGCGGGGCCCGGCTGTCCGGCGGCCAGCGCCAGCGCATCGGCATTGCCCGGGCGCTCTACCACGACCCGGACGTCATCGTGTTCGACGAGGCGACCTCCGCCCTCGACGACGAGACGCAGGGCGCCGTGATGCGGGCACTCCGCGCCCTGTCGGGCCGGCGGACGCTGATCCTGATCGCCCACCGGCTGTCGACCCTGGAGGGCGCCGACGCGGTCCACGTCCTGGAGGCGGGCCGGATCGTCGCCTCCGGGCCGCCCGAGGCGGTCCTGCCGGGGCTCGGCACGGCGGCGTGAGCCGGCCCTTGCTGGCCCCTTGCGTCCGGCCCCGCCTCCGTTACCTCGGCTCTCCGAGGCAGACCGGGAGAGCACCGTGACCACGCGCATCGAGCTGACCGCACCGGACGGCACAACCGCGACCCTCGCGACCCACGGGGCCGAGCCGGTCTCCTGGCGGGTCGACGGGACCGAGTATCTCTGGAGCGGCGATCCCGAGCACTGGAACCGGCACGCGCCCTGGCTCTTCCCGGTCGTCGGCGCCTCGGCGGGCGGGCACGTGACGGTCGGGTCGGAGCGCTACCCGATGGCCCAGCACGGCTTCGCCCGCGACCTGCCCTTCGCGGTGGTCGACCGGAGCGCCGACGCGGTGACCCTGCGCCTGACCGACGGGCCCGAGACGCGGGCGCATTATCCCTTCGCGTTCCGCCTCGATATCACCGCGCGGGTCCGTCCGGCGGGTCTCGACCTCGACGTGACCGTCGCCAATCCCGGCGACGTCCCCCTGCCCTACGCCCTCGGCTTCCACCCGGCCTTCCCGTGGCCCTTCGCGGGGGGCACCCGCGCCCGGGACGGCGGCTACGCGGTGGCCTTCGAGCAGGCGGAGCGGCCCTTCGCGCCCCAGGTCGGCCCGGGCGGCCTGCTGCTGCGCGACGAGCAGCCGATCCCCCTCGCCGGGGACACGCTGCCCCTCGATCCGGCCCTCTTCACCGAGGCCTTCGTGTTCCGGAACGCCCGCAGCCGCTGGATGCGCTTCACCGGCCCCGGACGGGCGATCCGCATGGAGATGGCGGATTTTCCCCATCTGGCGGTCTGGACCAAGCCTACCGCGCCGTTCCTGTCGCTGGAATGCTGGACCGGCTACGCCGACTGGTCGGATTTCGCGGGCGACCTCGCCGAGCGCGATTCGCAGCGTCTGCTCGCCCCCGGCGGCACCGCGCATCACGGCGTCCGCCTCACGCTGGACACCTAGCCCGTGCGCGTCTGGGTGGCACGGCCCGAGCCGGGGGCGACACGGACCGGAGCGGCCCTGGCGGCGCAGGGCCACGCGCCGCTCGTCGCGCCCGTTCTGGCGGTGCGGCCGACCGCGGCGGCACCGCCCGCGGGACCCTTCGCCGCCCTGCTCCTCACCAGCGCCAACGCGGTGCCGGCGATCCGGGACGCGCCGCCCCTGCGCGGTCTCCCGGTCTTCGCCGTCGGTGCGCGGACGGCTGCGCTGGCACGCGCGGCCGGCCTCGGTCCCGTGCGCGAGGGGCCGGGCGATGCCGCCGGCCTCGCCGCCCTGGTGGGGGATGCCCTGGCGCCCGGCGAATCCCTTCTCCACGCGACCGGGGCCGAGCGAAAGCCGGAGCCGGCGGCAACGCTGATGGCCGCGGGGTTCCGGATCACCACCTTCGTCGCCTACCGGGCCGAGGCGCTGCGGACGCTCCCGCAGGCGGTGGCCCTCGAGCTCGCCGCGGGACGCCTCGAAGCCGCCCTTCACTATTCCCGGCGCAGCGCCGCCGTCGCCCTCGCCCTCGCGGATGGATCGGGTCATGGCGGAGCTTTCCGCCGCCTGGGGCATTACTGCCTATCGTCGGATGTCGCGGCCCCCCTGGAAGCCGCCGGTGTTCCGGTCCATTTCGTCGCGACACGCCCGCGCGAAGCGGATCTGCTCGACGCCCTGGCGCCGCCACCGGGTTAGCCGTGCGGTGACAGGGAGGCCGGGCCGCCGTATCTCGCCCTCGCGCCCGGCGCCGCCGCGGTGCTAGGGGGGCGCGGCGACGCCGAAGAGTTGGAGGACTTGCCCGTGACGCCACCACCCAGCGACGCCGACAAGCCCGGTCCCGGCGGTCGGAGGCCGGACGCCGCGCCCGGCAAGCCCGGATCGTCCACGCCGCCCGGGGGCGCGTCCCGGTCGCCCGCGACATCGGCGTCCACCGCCTCGGTTTCGGCCTCGACATCCTCGGCGTCCACCGCCGCCGGTGCGAAGCCGAGTGCCCCGGGTCCGGCCGAGACCGTGAAGGGACCGCAGGGATCCCCGCTCGGAACACCGCCCAAGCCGGCGACCGAGCCCGTCGTGTCCGCCAAGCCCGGTACGAGCGACGCCCGCCCCGACGGCGGCAAGCCGGGGCCCGGTACCGACGGCCTGAAGCCGTCGTCCGGCCCGGCCGCCCAGCCGCCCGGCGCCAAGCCCGACGCGCTCAAGGCCGGGTCCGACAGGATCGAGACGAGGCCGGGCACGACCACCTCGTCGTCGGCAACGGCATCGTCATCGACGGCCTCCGCCACCGCGTCGGCGGCCACCGGGGCGACGGCCGATCCGAAGGCCGCACAGCCCGGCACCGGCCCCCAGGGCGGTCCCCGTCCGGGCGGTCCCGCTTCGGGTGCCGCGGGTCAGGCGGCCGCCAGTGCGGTGACCGCCGGTCCGATCATCGACCTCAAGGCCAAGCGCATCTCCGATCCGCCGTCGGCCGGCAAGGATGCGGCCAAGGACACCTTCAAGGATGCCTCCAAGGATGCCCCGAGGGATGGCAAGGAGGCGCCAAAGGGGCCGATCCCCGCGGCGCCCTCCGTCGATCCGGCCAGACCTGCGGCTGGATCGTCTGCCCGGGCGCGGGCCGGGTTCGGATCGATCGCCGCTGCCGGGCTGCTCGGCGGCGTGATCGGCGCCGGCCTGCTGTTCGGTGCCGAGAAGGCCGGGATCGGTCCCGATCCGCGCCTGAACGCCCTGGATCAACGGCTTTCCAGCCAGATCGCGTCCCTTGACAAGCGCCTTGACGGGCTGGCCCCGCGCGATGCGCTGGCGGCCCTCGACAAGCGCGTCGCCACCGCGGAATCGAGCGCCAAGCAGGCCCTGGACAAGGCCGGCGCGGCGCCGGCGGCCGCGACGGACGGCCAGGCCTCCGGTGCGGCGCCGGCCGTGCCGCCGGATCTCGTCGCCCGCCTCGACAACCTCGACCAGCGCGTCGCCGCGCTCCAGGAGGAGCCCGGCCAGGAGCCGGGCCGGGACCAGTCGGCGGGCGCGAAGCTCGGCGTGGTCCAGGACAACGCGAAGCAGATCGCCGATCTCGAGACCCGCCTGAAGGCGGTGGAGGACGCTGGCGGCGACAAGGGGGCGGCCGAGGACGCGTCCCGGAAGATCGCGGCGCTGCAGGGCGAGGTGGAGCAGAAGACCAGGGCGAATGCCGAGGCCGACGCGGCGCTCGGTCAACGCCTCGACGCGCTGCAACAGGCCCTCGACGCGCGGGTGAAGGCGGCCACGGAGGCGGTCCAGGCCGCCGCCCAGGCGAGCCGCACCGCCGCCGAGGCGGGGCAGACCCAGGCCGCCGAGTCCGCGAAGGCGGTGGATCGGCGTCTGCAGGAGCAGGCCGATCAGATCGCTGCGCTGGACAAGAGTGTGGCGCAGCGCGCCGAGGCCAGCACCGTCCAGGCGGCTCTGCGGGTCGTGGTCGCCGATCGCGTGGCGGCCGCCCTCGAATCCGGCACGGCCTATGCGGAGCCGCTCGCGACCCTGCGCAAGCTCGATCCGGGCACCGAAGCGCAGGCCAAGGCCCTCGCCCCCTTCGCCGAGGGCGGCGCACCCTCGGCGGCGGATCTCGCCGACACGTTCCGGCCGATCGCCGAGCGGATCGCGGCCAAGCGGCAGGCGCAGCGGGCCAAGAGCGCCGCGGAGACCGGGGATTTCCGCTCCAAGCTCCTCAGCATGGCCGACGGTCTCGTGCAGATCCGCAAGGCCGACGCGCCCGCCCCCGAGGCTTCCGACGCTCCGGAAGGCAAGGTCCAGGCGGCCCTCGACCGCGGCGACCTCACGGCGGCCTCGGCGGCCTTCGCGGCGCTCCCGGCCGAGGCCCAGGAGCCGGCCGGCGATTTCGGTGCCAAGCTGAAGGCCCGGGCCGAGGCCGAGCAGGCCGTGCGCACCCTCCTCGACAGCGCCTTCAAGGCCCTGCCGGTCGGTGCCGCCCAACCGGCCCAGGCCGCCCCCGGGCGCTAGTCCGGTGACGGACCCGATCCGCGCCCTGCGCGGCCGCACCCTCTCCGAGCGGACGCGTAGGCGCCCCGCTCCTCCCGCCCCCCGCGACGGCCGCCAGCCGGCCGCCGACAGGAGACACTGACCCCATGTGGCGCGCCCTCGCCTTCCTGGCCCTGCTCGCACTCGCCGCCTTCGGAGCGGTCTGGATCGCCGACAGGCCCGGTACCGTCACCGTCGTCTGGAACGGCTACCAGATCGGCACCAGCCTCGCGGTCGCCCTCGTCGGCGTGATCGCGGCGGCGATCGTCCTGGGCGTGCTCTGGGCGATCGTGCGCGGCGTGATCGGTCTGCCGGAGGCCCTGGTCCGCGGCTCCGCCGAGCGGCGCCGCGCCAAGGGCCTCTCCGCCCTGTCCCGCGGCATGGTGGCGGTGGGCTCGGGCGATCCCCTTGCGGCCCGCCGCTTCGCGGGCGACGCCGAGCGGCTCCTCGGCACCGAGCCGCTGACCCTGCTGCTCAAGGCCCAGGCCGCGCAGATCTCCGGCGACCGGGACGCCGCCGAAAGCGCCTTCCAGCGCATGGTCGACGATCCCGAGACCCGGGTCCTGGGCCTGCGCGGCCTGTTCGTGGAGGCCCGGCGCCGGGAGGACGAGACGGCCGCCCGCGCCTACGCCACCGAGGCCGCCCGCCTCGCCCCGAGCGTCACCTGGGCCAACGAGGCCCTGCTCGAGGCGCAGAGCGCCGACGGCGACTGGGCCGCCGCCCTGGAGACCATCGAGCGCCGCTCGTCCCTCGGCCTGATCGACAAGGCCACCGCCCGGCGGCAGCGGGCCGTGCTGCTGACCGCGATCGCCGGCGAGCGCGAGGCCGGCGAGCCGGAACTCGCCGCGGAGCGCATCCTGCAGGCGGTCAAGCTCGCCCCCGATCTCGTCCCGGCGGCCTGCATCGCCGGACGCCTCCTCGCCCGCCGCGGCGACGTCAAGAAGGCGGCCCGGATCGTCGAGGCGGCCTGGAAGGCCAATCCCCATCCCGACCTCGCCAAGGTCTATCTCGGGCTGCGGCCCGGCGATTCGGTCCGCGACCGTCTCGCCCGCGCCGAGGTCCTGGCGAAGCTGTCCGTCTGGGATCCGGAATCCCGGCTCGCCCTGGGGCAGGCCGCCCTCGACGCGCGGGATTACAAGCGGGCCCGCGAGGCCGTGAAGCCCCTGCTCACCGACCGGCCGACCGCCCGCGCCTGCCTGATGATGGCGGCCATCGAGGAGGCCGAACACGGCGCCGCCTCCGGCCAGGCCCGCGAGTGGCTGGCCCGGGCCGCCCGCGCCCCGCGCGACCGCGTCTGGATCGCCGATGGCATCGCCACCGAAACCTGGGCGCCGGTCTCGCCGGTGACCGGACGCCTCGACGCCTTCACGTGGCGCGAGCCGCCGAACACTCTGGCCGCCGCACCCGCGGTGGAGCCGGAAGCGGAGTCGGCCGCCCCGGCCCTCGTCCCGGCCGCGACGCGCCCCTCTGCACCCGTCCCCGGATCGGTCGCCCCGTCGGCCTCTGCACTGTCCTCTGCATCGGCCTCTGCACCGGTCGCCACCGGACCGGGAACGCCGGTGCCTGTGCCCACCGTCCTGCCGGCGAAGGCATCCAGCGCGAAGACCGCCGGCGCCGATCCGGTCTCGGCCGGGATGGCGGCCGCAGCGCTGCCGCCGGGATCAGCGGATCGCGCCGTTCGTCGGATGGGATGACCGGCCGCGCCAAGCGCCGATCATCCCCGCAGATCATGACAGGACCGGCGCGACTTCACGGAGAGGTCGCGCCGTTCGTCTACTGGCAGTTGAATGTGCCGGCTCGCCCTATAGCGTGTGCTCAGAGCCGTCGACCGAGGGTCCGATCATCCGCCAGACTGCACAGAGCCCGCACGCGGCGTCGATGACGCCGGGTCGGGGCAGCCTTCCGCCTCGCGCGGTGCGACCATGACCCTCAACGACGATGACGGGGAGCCGCGTCGGCAGGTGGGAGCCTTGCCGTTCCGGCGCGGGCGGGACGGCCAGCCCAAGATCCTGCTGGTGACGTCGCGGGAAAGCCGTCGGTGGGTCATCCCGAAAGGATGGCCGATGAAGGGGCGCAAGCCGTTCGAGGCGGCCGCGCGGGAGGCCTACGAGGAGGCGGGCCTGCGCGGTGCGGTCGGCAAGCGTCCGATCGGCTTCTACCTCTACCAGAAGCGCCTGAGGAACCTCGACACCGTCCTGTGCCAAGTGAAGGTCTTTCCCCTCGAGGTGCGCAAGCAGCTCAAGGACTTTCCCGAGGCACGTCAACGGGACCTGCGCTGGTTCACGCCGGTGGAAGCCGCCGAGGCGGTCTCCGAGCCGGGCCTCGCCGCCCTGATCCGAGCCGCATCGCGCACGTAAAATGCGCGGAAGCGCAACACGGCGTTGCCAACGCTGCGGCGATCCGTTATGGCCCCACTCGGCCGGACGGACACGCCCCCCGCGGGGGCGCCCCGGTCACCTGCTGCGGTAGCTCAGTGGTAGAGCACTTCATTGGTAATGAAGAGGTCGAGAGTTCAATCCTCTCTCGCAGCACCAGAAACCTTCTCGATCTGATCACCGGTCCGGCTGACGCTGCGGGTTCCTCGACGGGTCCCGGCGCAGACTGAGGATCGCAGCGGCTGCCCTGCCGACATCATCCGCGGAAGGGGACGTGCGGACGTGAACTCGACAGCCCTGTTCACCATGCTGGGCCTCGTCTTCGGCTGGGCGGTCCTGGCCGGCGCGGCCCTGATCACCGGCCGGCTCGCCACCTTCGCGTTTCTGATCCTGACGCTGATCGCCCTCTACCTGTATGTGCCGTGGGTCCGGCTGCGCGCCAGCGGGATCGAAGGCTCCAGCCGGCCGGTGCGCTTCTGGACGAACGTCGCCATGCTGGGGGTCAGCCTCGCCGCCTGCCTTGCCTTCGCGATCATGCTCGCCCGCCGAGCCGGGCTCCTCTGAGCTCCGGGACGTCGGTGCGGCATCCTCGTGAGGCCGCACGGGCCGCGACCGCCGGACCGGGGACGCTTGCACGGTGCCCGGCCGGAGGCGCCTGCCAAGCGCCCTGAACCGGGGTTGGTCTCCCTTAACATACGTTATGTAATACGAGATGTTCTGGCGCGGGAATGATCGAGATTGACCGTGCCAATAGCCTGATCGAGCTTAAGAAAATAGCTTTGACCAAATATTGTTCGTTATAAATAGATCGAGGAATCGAACCGTCGTTCTGACGCGGGGTTGGACAGGGTGAGAGGCTCGATGCTCCCACGGGGGTGCCGAGCCGACGGCCGATCGTGCGGTGGGCTTGAGCACGCCGTGCCTCTCGCGAGGGACAGATACCATGTACTATCACGACAAGCGTCTTCAGTATCCGGTCAAGGTCGACAGCCCCGACACGATCTATGCCCGCATGCTCCAGCAGGCGATCGGCGGAATCGAAGGTGAGATCCGGGTCTGTATGCAGTACTTCTTCCAGGCCTGGGGCAATCGTGCTCCGACCACGAAGTACCGGGACATGCTGCTCGCCACCGCGACCGAGGAACTCGGCCATATCGAGATGCTCGCGACGGCGGTCGCGCTGAATCTTGAGAACGCGCCGACCAAGGTGCAGGAGGCCGGGGCGGCCGACGCGATTGTGGGGGCCATCATGGGCGGTGAGAACCCGCGCCACATCGCCGAGGGCATGCTGCACAAGACATTGCTGTCCACCGGCATGGCCGCCTTCCCGGGCAATTCCGACGGCCTGCCCTTCGACATGAGCCACGTCTACGCCAGCGGCAACATTGCGGCCGACATGTACTGCAACGTCGCCGCCGAGAGCACCGGCCGCGTCCTCGCAGTGCGGCTATACAACGCCACGACCGACGCCGGCATGCGGGACATGTGGAGCTTCCTCATCGCCCGCGACACCATGCACCAGCAGCAATGGCTGGCGGTGATCGAGGAACTCAGCGGCCACGCGGGCACCCTGCCGATCCCGAACTCCTTCCCGCAGGAGAAGGAGAACCAGAAGTTCAACTACGCCTTCTTCGGGACGTCGGCGGACGGTTCGCCGCCGCCGGCCGGCCGCTGGACGCAGGGCCCCTCCCTCGACGGCAAGGGCACGTTCAGCGTCGTCCAGAACCAGCCGATGGGCGAGGAGCCGGTGCTCGGCCCGGCGCGGCCCGACAGCGGCGCCGAGTCCCAGCAGATCGGCTGATCGACCGGACGCTCCGATCCGCGCGCCCTCCGGTCGAGGCGTTTTCCTCGGAGGGATCCGCGCCCTGCGGTCCATCGGTCGGGGCGCGGGGCGGACCACGCGGCACAGTCGGCGAGGGTCGCGGCCGGTCGGCACGGCCGCGACGAGATCCGGCGGATCCGGGCGGCGGCCGGGCCCCCCGAGGGGCACCTCCCGATCGTCGGCCCGCATGGCACCGAGGGGGGCACTGCGGGCTTGCGCGTGGTGGCGCGCGATCCGGGTCGGGCGTCGGCGGCCCGCGATGCCTGAGACCGGAGCGGCGTTCGGATCTGCGGTCCGGGCGTCTCCCGTTGGCCGGCGGTGGCTCAGTGCCGGGTCCGCGTCCCGACGGCCGTGTCCGGGCCGCTGCGCGCCGCGAAGCGGGCGAGCCGGCCACGGCTCGGCTCCTCGAGGCCACCGGCATGCGCAAAGGTCGTCAGGGCGATGCCGACGAGAAAGCGGGCCTCAGCGGCCGTCACGGAGCGACCGCTCAAGGTGCTGGCCGCGCCTCGTACGGCGCTGACGGCTTCTTGGAAGGCGGGATCCATCTCGAGATCCGAGAGTCTGGTCATGGAGTCGATCCTTGTGTTCAACCCGCCGCGCCTGACCCCGTGTCGAAGACGACATGCGGAGCGGCGCGGTCTCGGACGGCGTCGCCACAGATTCGGCGCCGGGGCGTAGCGTTTTTCAGCGCGTCCAATGCCATCGAAACCCTCCTCGTTCCGGGGCGTTTCTCGTGTCCGCCGCGCCGACCGGCATGTTTCTGTCCATATATATTCGTATTGGCTGATCTATGTTGCGGCGAGTGTGACATATTCCGGGATTAATATCCGAAATCATGTTTTCATCCTGTTCAGGTGATCGGCTATCATGCTCGGAGTCTTGCTGGACGCTGATACAATCGACCCACCGGCGCCCCGGCTCCCCGACAGCGTGCAATCTCATCTCGGCCATCTGCTGGCGGCGACTTACGCGCAGGACGCCGTTGAGCCGACGATCGCGGAGCGCTTCGCCGAACTGCTGAGGTTGCTGGACGGTGCCTTCGGCGAGGCGCAAGACGGCCGTGAGAAGGAATTCCAGGCCTCGCTCCTGGGCATGGTGCCGAATCTGCAGCGCTTCGCGCGCTCGCTGCTGCGCAACCACGTCGGTGCCGACGACCTGCTGCAGAACACGCTTCTGCGGGCTTGGCGCTCGCGCGCCAGCTTCGTACCGGGCACCAACCTGGAAGCGTGGCTGTTCACGATCATGCGCAACGCGTTCTACAACGAGCACCGGAGGCACGGGCGCGAGGTGCAGGACGAGGATGGAGCGCAGGCGGAGCGGATGGTCTCGCTGCCCGAGCAGGGCGGCCATCTCGACCTGAGCGACGTCCAGGCGGCCCTCGGTCGTCTCACGCCGCCGATGCGGCAAGCGCTCGTGCTCGTGGCGATCGAGAACCTGACCTACGAGGAGACCGCCGCGATCATGCGGTGCCGGATCGGCACGGTGAAGAGCCGGGTCTGGCGGGCCCGGACGCAACTCGCGCAGATGCTGGGCTATACCGGCCTCGAGATCGGTAGCGACGACGTCATGCTGGCCGCCGCCGGCCCGAAAGGCTGGAAAACCGCCGCCGTCGCGTGACGGCGACACGGGATCGGGGTCGCAAGCGGCCCGTTCGGGGCGTAGGGTCGCCCCTCGATCCTGGGCTCAGGGAGCCACCGTTTCCCATGTCGCCGCGCGTTCTGATGTCCGGTGCTGTTGTGTTCGGTCTGGCTCTGGCGAGCGGAGCGCAGGCGACTCCAGGACCCGCGGTGCGGGCCTGGCTCTCGGACCTCGTCACGCGGATCGATGCCGCCGACCGCGCTCAGAGGGGATCGGGTACGGCTCGGGGCGGCGGAACCGTGCTGGTCCACGTCCAGATCGGTCCGGACGGGGCGGTGCAGAGCGCGGAGATCGAGCAGAGTTCGGGCTCGCCGAAACTCGATCAGCGCGCGCTCCGCGCCCTGCAGGGGATCAGCCCGACCTCCGCCCCGCCGCCCGCTCTCCTGAGCGGGGACGGGATCGTCGATCTCAGCATCCCGGTGGAACTCGGCCACTGAGCTCCGGCAGCCGGTGGCGGCGCCCGGAGAACGGGTTGTGCATCCCGGCTTCGTCTTCGATCGCCCCGCCGGCCTGTCTGCGCCGCTGCGTCAACCTGGCGTCGACGTCGCCACGATGATTGCAGCCCGCGGGCCGACGATCCGTTCGGTCAAGAATCTTCGCCGAAATCCGCCCCGAGATAGGCGCCGACGAGATACCCGGCCTGATGGGCGGTGAGATAGGCGAACAGCAGTAGGATCTTCTCGGCGTCGAGATGCGTCCATACGAAGGCCCACAGGCCCAGCCACCCGATGCTGACCAGCATCGAGCTGGCTATCAGAACCGCTGCCCGATACCGCCAGCCCTCCCATACGCCCACCGCGAAGAGCAGGGCAGCAACCAGCAACGGGCCGTCTCCTTCCGCGCGAAAAGATAAACTTTTACGCGTTAAGTCTCTGTGGGTTCACAAACATTCAATGGGCTGACCGACCTTCGGGGGTGCGGTTTAATATTGTATGAACTCGGTCCGTCCTTCCGGTCGGCCGAACCTTGGCGATGCATCGGCCGGCTCCCGGAGCGCGGTCTCCTCGAGCCGACCGGTCGATGAGGCGCAGGCGGCAAGGTCCGCCTGCCCAGTCGCTCGGAAACGGAATCGGCACGGCAAACATTGATCGTATCGATATGCGGTATCGATTGCATCTGTTTGGATCATGTTGCTCTGCAACGTAAATACCCCCTCGAAGCCGGGCACGACCCGGATAACGAGAGGACTTCGCATCATGACCGTTCGCACCATCGTTCTCGCCGCCCTCGCCGCCGTTCCGATGATCGGCACCGCCCTGGCCGACGAGACCATCGCGCTGACTCCCCCGCTCTACCGTGAGCAGGCGCGTCCCACCGCCGCGGTTCGTCCGGCCTCGGAGCTGACCACGACGCCGCGTCTTGTCCCGGCGAGCCCGGCCTCGCGGCGGGTCGTCGCCACCGCGGTCTCGACCCGCTGAGGCGGGCGATGGCCGCGATCCGGCGCCACCGGGTCCATCCGGTGGCGCCGGCCGCGTCGCCGGATCGCCCGCGCCGCGCTTGGAAGACCGCCGCCGCGCCCGCGCACCCCGTCCCGCGTGCCGCAGGCGCCATGCTCCATCGCCGACCGGATTGCCGCGGAGGACCGGCCTCCGCTCGACGGGCCTGCCGCCGTCCGCCCGTTCAGGCCGGGCAGGGCTTGCCGCCGGGCAGAACCACCTCGCTCTGTCCGTTGTAGATCTCGCCTCCGCGCACCGGCCAGACCTTTCTGGATCGGAAGGTCCACCGGGTCAGCTTCGAGAGCACCGGGAAGATCGGATTATAGATCATCGTCACCTCCGACACGACGAAGCGATCGCCGTTTCGGGTCATCCCCGGGGGCGGTGGGCCGAGGGAGGTGCCGGCCGCGTAGGCCTGCCCGTTGGATTCGGCACTCGAGCAGACCTTGGTCGTCGCCGAGCTGCCGTCGCTGTAGGTGCCCGCGGCCGTCAGCACGATGCTCGCGCCGCTCACGTCGTAGGGGTTGGAGATCGCGCTGGTCGCGGCGAAGACCGGTTTCAGGTCGGCGTAGCTGCCGCGGGCGATTAGATCCGCCATCGTGGCCGACGCGTTGTCGAGCCGCTTCCCGATCATGAAGGCGCGGGGCAGCTCGATCGACCCCATCAGGATCAGCAGCAGGATCGGCGCGATCACGCTGAACTCGATCGCGCTGACGCCGTCCCGGCTGCCGATCAGGCCGGTCAGGCCCGCGCGGGGACGGAGGCTCAGCACGGTTTGGGCTCGTAATCCTCGGCCCGGAAGATCTCGGTGGTGACGAGCAGCTGCGACTTGTCGGACATGATCCGCCCGGTGAAGTCCAGCATCTGGAAGAGGCGCATCACCGGCACGGCGACCCGGACCGTCACCGTATCGCCGCCCTGCGGGCATTCGAACCGGGTGCCGAAGCCCGTCGTCCACGTCTTCGTGGTCTTGTCGAACGGCTCCGCCGGCTGTGATGCCGAGAACGAAGCCGTCCGCGACACGTCGAGGCGCAGATCGGCGCAGGGGAACAGCGCCGACGGGCCGGCACAGACGAGCTTGCGCAAGCGCTGGCTTGGATCGCTGCCGTCGGCGCCGTCCTGAAAGGCGCCCGTGCGCAGCTGGCGCACGCTGCGGTCGACGGCGATATCGAGGGTCTGCTGCTCGATGGCGACGACGCCGGATTCTGCCACGACGCCCAGAAGTGCCAGGAACGGCGCCGCCAGGAGCGCGAACTCCACCGCCGAGGCGCCGCCGCGGTGGCCGCGCAGCCGTCGGATCCCTCCGTCGGTGCCAGCCCGGCCGCCCGGCTCGCGTGTGCGCCAGTCAGTCGCGACGCGCCGCAAGATGCCCATCATGACAAACGAACTCTGCAGGTCCTGTGCCTGCTGCCGTCCCAGCTCAACGGCCGGACGAAGCTAGATGTAAGATCGGCTCGTTTAGAAAACGTTCAAACATGAGTAGAATTTGCCACCTTATCGAGGTTCGGCGGCGACGAGTCTGTGGAGGACTGTCTTTTCGCGCTTTAGTTGTATATAATTCGATTATACACTCTTCTGCTTGTATCGCGGCCCTGTGTTCCGGGGCGAGCGGTCTTCGGTCTGCAAGGGGTCCGACGATTTTCACAGCCAAGCGTGGCCGGACGGGCGGCGCTGGCATTTTGGCGTTCCAACGCGACGGATTCTTAGGAGCTGGGCGCTAGCCAGGTCGGGTCGGCGGTTGGTGCAGTCGCGATGGCCGCACCGATCCCGCCCGGGGAGAACTGCCCATTTTACCCTTCTGGAGAGCGCTCCGCATCGGCTCGCGCGCCCTGGCGGACCGGTCCGGCTCGGTGGCCCTGACCTTCGGTCTGAGCGCCGTGGTGCTGCTCGGCCTGACCGGCGGCGGCATCGACTATGCCCGCCTCGCCTCCCGGCGCAGCCAGCTCCAGAACGCGGCCGATGCCGGCGTTCTGGCGGCGGGCAATTACCTCAAGCTGGCTGTCGCGACCTCGGCGGCGGCCAAGAGTATCGTGGTCGACACGATCCAGGCCCAGGCGGCGCCCCGCACCGAGAGCCCGTATGCGCTCCAGGTCGACGTGGCGGACGACAGGACCAGCGTCGCCGTGACGGTCGACGAGACCGTCAAGCTCGCCTTCGGCGGCTTCGTCGGCGTGCCGATGGTCAAGGTCGCGGTGCGCTCGAAGGCGCGCGTCGTCGGCAAGATGCGCCTGTGCCTGCTCACGCTGGATCCGCTCGCCGACGGGGCCTTCGAACTGGAGAAGAGCGCCGAGGTCACGGCCCAGGACTGTTCGCTCTACAGCAACTCGCTGAGCCCTCGCGGCATGGTCGGCAAGGACAACGCCTATGCCCGGGCACAGACCATCTGCACCGCGGGCGGCTTCGACGGCGCCCGCGCGAATTTTGCCCCGCCGCCGCAGACGAGCTGTCCGCCCATCCAGGATCCGCTGAAGGACCGGGCGCCACCGCCGATCGGCGCCTGCACGGCGATCCCGGCCTCGGCCAACAGCAAGCGCGACACCAGCGGCAATCTCGTCGATCAGAGCGTGACCCTCGATCCGGGCACCTATTGCGGCGGCCTGCACATCACCAAGAGCGCCTCCGTCGCGTTGCGCGCCGGCACCTATGTGATGAAGGACGGGCCGCTCATCGTCGATAAGGATGCCGCCATGACCGGCATCGACGTCGCCTTCTACTTCACCGGCAACAAGGGCGGCCTCGTCTTCGACAAGAAGACCACGGTCAGTCTGTCGGCGCCCACCACAGGTCCCATGGCCGGCCTGCTGATGATGGAGGAGCGGGTGGTCAGCGATCCGGTCGACCCCACCCAGGCCGTTCTCGGGGATCTGTTGAGCCCGATCGCGCCGACGCCGCCGCCGCTGGCCGCGACCAAGCCGATGCGGACTTACCGGATCATCAGCGACAATGCGCGGACCATGTTGGGCACGCTCTACCTGCCGGCGGGCCGCGTGGTGATCGACGCGAGCAAACCCGTTGCCGACCAATCGGCCTACACGGTGATCGTGGCCCAGCAGGTCAACCTCTACGAGGGTCCGAATCTCTATCTGAACGCGAATTACGACGCGACGAGCGTGCCGGTGCCCAAGGGGGTCGGCCCCCTCTCGGGCAAGCTGCTGCTCTCGCAATAGCGGAAGCCACGATGCCGATCCTCCGCTGCCGGCCATTCGTCTGGGAGTGACGCGGTGCTCGCACTGATCATCGACGATTCCGAGATGAACAACCTGCTGGTCATGCAGGCGCTCAAGCCCGTGGCCGGCTGCGAGCCGGTCGCCTTCACCTGCCCCAGGGCGGCGCTCGACTTCCTGCGGGCGCATGTCGACAGGATCGGGGTCGTCGTCACCGACTACGACATGCCCGGCCTGACCGGCCTCGACGTCATCGCGGCGGCGCGGGCGGTCCCGGGCTTCGCGCACGTGCCGATCGTCATGGTGACGAGTCTCGACCAGCGCAGCCTGCGCCATCAGGCCCTGCGCGCCGGCGCGACGGATTTCCTCGGCAAGCCCTGCGATCCCGTCGAGATCCAGGCGCGCATCACCAACCTGATGACGATCAGCGCGGCCCACCGGCAGGAGCAGGACCGGGCCGCGGTGCTCGCCCGCGAGGTCGCGGCGGCGGTCGCGGTCATCGAGGCGCGGGAGCGCGAGATCATCGCCCTGCTGATGCGCGCCGCCGAGCACCGGGACACCGATACCGGCGATCACATCGCCCGGGTGGCCGGCTACGTGGGCATCATCGCCGCCAATCTCGGCTTCGATCCGGCGGAGATCCGGATCCTGAAGCTCGCCTCCACCATGCACGATGTCGGCAAGATCGGCGTTCCCGACGCGATCCTGCTCAAGCCGGGGCCGCTCACGGTCGAGGAGCGCGCCGAGATGGAGAAGCACGCCGAGCGCGGCCGGCGCATCCTGGAGGGCAGCACCTCCGACGTCGTGCGCCTCGCCGCCGAGATCGCCGAGAGCCACCACGAGCGCTGGGACGGAACCGGCTATCCCAAGCGCCTGCGCGGCGAGGCGATCCCGATCTCCGGTCGCATCGTGGCGGTGGCGGACGTGTTCGACGCCCTGGTGACCGAGCGGCCCTACAAGGCGGCCTGGCCCCTCGAGCGCGCACGGGCCTTCCTGGCGGACCAGGCAGGCCGCCACTTCGATCCGCGCTGCGTGGAGGCCTTCCTGGCGGGCTGGGAGATGGTGACGCGGACCTGCATCCGCGCCGCCGCCTGATCCCGTCTCTTCCGCCGCCCCCGTCCCGCGACCGGGCCCCTCCGGGCCGCCTGAAGGAGAAGAGCGTGCATCTCGCGTGGCTCAGGCCGAGACGTTCCCTGGCCGGCCGGCTGGCGCTGGCGGTGACCGGCGCCGTCACGGCGGCCCTCGTCCTGGCGGCGGCCCTCTCGGTCTGGCGCGAGGTCGACCGCTACGCCGCCGACAAGCAAGCGGCGCTGGAGGCCGTCGCCCAGGTCTTCGCCCACGGGGGCGCCCGGGCCACGGCCGCCAACGACGAGGCCGCGGCCGCCGCCTCCCTCCGGGCGATCGGCAACGTGCCGTCCATCGTCTACGGGGCGATCGAGCGACCGGACGGGTCCGTCCTCGCCGAGCAGGGGATCGGCCTGCGGCTGACGCAGGACGCAGCCCTGGACGGGGCGGATCTCTCGCTCCTTCATCTGTTCGCCACCCAGAGTCTCCGGGCGACCGCGCCGATCCTCGAGAACGGGCGCCCCGTCGGTCGGGTCGTCCTGATCGGCGAGACCGACGACATCCGCGACCACGTCTGGGCCGCCGGCCAGAACGCCGCCCTGGCGGCCCTGCTGGCCGTCGCGATCGGGATCGGCGTGTCGTTCTACCTGCAGCGCAGCGTCACGCGGCCCCTGGGGGCCCTCACCCGGACCATGGAGGCGGTCCGCCTGCGCCACGATTACACGCAGCGCGCCCCCGTGGAGAGCGACGACGAGGTCGGCGCGCTGGCGCGCACCCTCAATGACCTGCTCTCCGCGGTCAACGAGCGCGACCACCGCCTCGCCGCCCACAGCGCCCACCTGGAGGCGGAGGTCCAGGCGCGGACAGCCGATCTGAGGGAGGCCAAGCAGGCCGCCGACGCCGCCAACGCCGCCAAGTCGACCTTCCTGGCCACGATGAGCCACGAGATCCGGACGCCGATGAACGGCGTCCTGGTCATGGCCGAACTGCTGGCGAGTGCCGACCTGCCGGTGCGCCAGCGCCGCTACGCCGAAGTCATCGCCCGGTCCGGCCGGTCGCTCCTGGCGATCATCAACGACATCCTCGACTTCGCGAAGGTCGAGGCGGGCAAGCTCGATCTCGAACACGTGCCGGTGTGCCCCGCCGAGATCGCCGATACCGTGGTGACGCTCTTCGCCGAGCGGGCCCGCGCGGCCGGGCTCGACCTCGCGGCCGACATCGCGCCGGAGGTGCCGCAGGCGATCCTCGGCGACCCGGTCCGCCTGGGTCAGGTGGTGAGCAATTTCGTGTCGAACGCGCTGAAGTTCACCGAGGCCGGGCACGTCTCCGTCCGGATGGCGCTCGATGCCGGGGACGGATGCCTCGTCATTGCCGTCACCGATACCGGGATCGGCATCCCCCAGGACAAGCTGGCCACGATCTTCTCGGCCTTCTCGCAGGCCGATCAATCCACGACCCGCCGTTTCGGCGGGACCGGCCTCGGGCTCTCGATCGCCCAGCAGATCATCGCCGCGATGGGCGGCACCGTGGCGGTGGAGAGCCGCGTCGGCGCGGGCTCGACCTTCTCGGCGCGCATTCCCGTGACCGTCGCCGAACCCGCCCGGCCGATCCTGCGCCACGGCACGGTGCCGGCCGCGATCGTGCTGGACACCGCCGGTACCGCGACCCGGGTTGCCCTCGCCGCCAGCCTGAGCGGGGCCGGCTTCGCGCCGGTCGCGGCGGACCGTGGCGCGGCCCCCGCCCACTGGGTCCTCGACGCGGCCGCCCTCGTGGCGGCGGGTCGCCGGCCGGATCGGGCCGGGCGCGTGCTCGTCCTGGCGGGGGCGGGCGACAATGCGGCCGATCAGGCTCTCCGGTCCGGCCTCGCCGACGCGGTGCTGCGCTGGCCCGTGATCCAGGCGGAGTGGCGGCCCCTCCTGGCGGCGCTGGCCGCGGGCGATCCCTTCACCGCGTCCGCGGCGGTCGCCGTCGCGACCGATCTGCTGCCGCAGTTCTCGGGCGCGCGGGTGCTCGTCGCCGACGACAGCGCGGTCAACCGCGAGGTCGCCCTCGAGGCCCTGGCCCGTTGCGGCGTGACCGATGTCGTGACCGTCGAGGACGGGGCCGCGGCCGTGGCGGCGGCCGGGGCGCAGCGTTTCGATCTGATCCTGATGGATGGCAGCATGCCGATCCTGGATGGCTTCACGGCCGCCCGGACGATCCGGCAGCGCGAGGCGGCCACGGACCGGCGCACCCCGATCGTCGCGCTCACGGCCCACGTCCTCGGCGAGGCTGCGGAAGCCGCAGAGGCCGCCGGCATGAACGGGACGCTCCTGAAGCCCTTCACCCTGCGGCAGCTCGCCGATCTCCTGCAGGCGCATGTCCCGTCCCTCCGGGACGCGGCACGGGAGGCTGCGGTGGGATCGGAAGAGGCCCGGGCCGCCTTGCCGACCGGAGCATCACCCGGAGCAGCACCCGAAGCATCGCCAGATAGCGATCTGCTCGACGCCGAGGTGCTGGACGGGCTCCTCGGCCTCGGAGACGGTGCCTTCCTGGACCGCGTCCTCGATCTGTACCGGGCGCAAGGCCCTGTCGCGCTCGCCACCCTCCGATCGGCCCTCGCCGTCTCGGATCAGCCTGCCATCGCCAGGGCGGCCCACAGCCTCAAGTCGATGAGTGCGAATATTGGCGCCCGCGCCCTCGTCGCGCGGTTGCGCGCCATCGAGGATTCCGCCCGGAACGCGGCCTGCGCCGAGCCGCAAGAGGCCTGCGACGGGCTGGAGACCCTTCTCGCCGCGACGATCCGCGACCTCGAGGGACGGACGCGCGCCCAGGCGGTGGCCGCCTGAGATCGACACCGGATCGGCGATGTCCTGCGCCGATGGGCCGGAGCAGCGGGGCCCGCTCCGCCCGGGACATCCGCCCCTCAGCCGATCCGCGCATCCGCCGGCCCGTTGGAGGCGGGGCGCTTGGGGGATGTCACGGTCGCCCGCCGTCGCCCACCCGCGGGGCAGTGGGCGCCAATGCCCCTGAGGAATGCCTCGTGATTTCGCAGACCTGCCCTGCGTTCCCAGGGCTGGTATGCCAGATACGAGCCTCGTAAAGCTGCGCTTCCTCCCAAGCACTCCCTCAGCCCGCCCGGTTCGCCGCGGCGGGCCTTTTCGTCGGTGCGACGCGGGATACCGCCGCCGGCTGCACGGCAGGTTCCGCTGCGATCGGCTCGTCCACCGTCACGGACGAGAACCGATCCGGGCCCCCGTCAGCTCGTGATCATCCGGCGGGTGAACATCGCGGCCGCGAACAGCACGGCGGCGCCGGCCGTGACGAGGCTCGTCATCAGGATCCGTCTCGGCTCCGTGGAAGAGCCGGCCTTGACGGGTTCGACGATCGGCACGAGGGCCACGACCTGTTGCTGGGCCACGATCCGGGCCCGGTCATAGGCCAGTTGCACGTCGCGGTGGTATTTCTCGGCGTTCTCGCGCTCGTGCTCGAGGTCTTCGAACCGCGTGAGCGCGTCCGAGAGGCGCCGCTTCTCCGTCGGTGCGGTGCCGGCCAGCTGCTGCCGAACCTTGGCGATGTTGGCATCGAGATCGGCAATCTGCTGCTTCAGGTCGATGATGCTGCGGGATTGCGGGCCGAGATCCCGCTGAAGCACGGCGAGCTGGATGGCGAGCTTGGTGCGCGAGTCCCGCAGCTCCGACATCGCCTTGATGGTGGCGGTATTCGACTTGACGACGTCGAGCACGCCCTCGCGGTTGCGCAGATCGTTCAATGCGGCGTTGGCCTGCGCCTCCCGCTCCTCGGCGAGCTTCAGGACACGCGCGCTGACGTCCAGCGCGTCCTGGCGGGACCTCATGCTCAGGTCGTTCAACATCCGCTCGGTATCCGCCATCACGGCCTTCGTGATGGCAAGCGACTCGTCGGGGTCGAAGGCCTCGACTGTCAGCGACATGATGCCGGACGCCGACTCGACGTCGACGTCGACGCGGCGCTTCCAGTACTTCAGGAACTTCTCGACCGGCTTTTCCGGGCTGAACCGCGAGAACATGTCGATGCTGTCGCGACCGAACCAGTCGCGGATCGGAAGCTCCGCCGCGACGGCTTCGACCAGCGGCCGGCTGTGGATGTATTCCTGTGCGATGAGCGTTTCCTGGGCGACCGTCGCCTTGATCACGCCGGCATTCGTGCCGACCGTGTCCGGCGTCGCCTTGTCGGCCGTCCCGACGGTCGGCCGGATCGCGAACTGTGCCTCGGTCACGAAGCGGTCGGAGGCGATCAGGCCGTAGAAGATCGCGCCGCCCAGGGTCGGCAGGACGAAGCAGACGACGAAGAGGAGCGGTAGCCAGGGATCGCTTTTGACGTGACTCTGGTAGGAGCGCACGCCCTTCTTGGTGTCGGGAAGGCCCGGCAGGCGTGCGAACTGCCGCAGCGAGTGCGCGATCACCTTGTTCCGGTCGATGCCTTTCGAAGGCCTGCCCCCCGCCTTCTCGACCTGCGTGTTCATCGTTGCTTCTCGAACTCGGGCTGCCGCGGGCGCGATCGGCCCGCGAGGCTGTGATGCCGCTCGCGCAGCCCGTCGCACAGCGAGGCGGCGAAAGCATGTCAGCCGAGAGACACCGGAACGAGAACCCGACAGAGGGGCCGGTCCAGAACGCCGTGCCGTCATCGGCGGCGTGCGGCGACCGACGATGGACCGCACATCCGACCGCCGGTGCCGTTCGGGACCCCGAGACGTCCCCCGAGGGAACCCTCGATCTACCGCCTGTATTCCGGCGAGAGATGATCGAGCGGGTTGGTGCGCGCGTCCTTGTTCCGGCCGGATACGGTCCCGGTGCTCCCCCCGCGCATGACGTCCGTCGATGAAGAGAGGGCGCTCGGGGGTGAGACAGGGCCGCTCGGTCGATCGGCGGGGGAAGGGCCGCCCGGCGTGGTGCTGACCCCGGGGGGCAGCGTCGCCGGCGTCGGCTGATCGATCCGGCTCGCCGCCGATTGGGCGAGCACCGGTCCAGAGAGCGCGATCAGCGCGCAAACCCCCATGGCCGCGCGGCGCATGGCAGTCCGTGCGAAGCCGACAGGGAGAGCGTGCATCAGGATCATCAATCCAGTCATCCTCGAAAGCCGGTCGCTCCGCGTCCGGTAAGCCAATGGATCAGCGCATCGGCAGTTCCGAACCGGCGATGACCGGTGCCGCGCCGAGGCTTCTCCGGCGCGTCGCCTCGGCGTCACCCTGCGCGCATGAGGCGAACGGCGGTCGAGACGGCCGAGCCCGCTTGGGCATCAGCGCAGGGTCAGGGCCTCCACGGCGGCCTTCTCGGACGGGACCAGCAGGGCGAAGCCCGCATGCTCCGTGACCAGGATCGAGGCGCGCATGGCTGCGGCGGAGAAGCACTCCGGTGACATGCTTCGCAGGGCCGCCAGGCCCTTCTGCAGCCGCACGCCGACCTGCACGATCCCGCCGCCCTCACGGGCCAGCGGATGGAAGAAATCCGCAATCAGGTCATCGGTCGACAGGGCCGGGACCCGGATGCGCGGATGTTCGGGTTCAGGCGGCGGCCGGTCCGGGTCCGGTATCCACTCCGAGAGCACGCGCAAGCCTGCACCGATCACCGCGATCGCGGTCCCGTAATCGGCGGCGGTCGGCGGAAGCGCCTTCGATCCGATCTCCGCGAGGACGGACAGGCCGAAGCGCGGATCCTGTTCCCAGGCACGATCGTCGGCGATCAGGAAGGCCCGGCGGACGGCCGCCAGGGCGGCGGCCTCCATCTCCGGGTCGACGAAGGCGAGGGGCGTGGCGGCGTGGACGAAGGCGCCGGGGAGCACGGCCACGTCCAGCATCGCGTCGCGGCCGCCGAGGGCCCGCGTCAGCACCGCCAGGTCGACGTGCTGGATGTAGCCGATCCGATCCGCGAGGACCGGCCGCGCGTGGCGGTGCGCCGGATCCGGGGGGATGCCACCGAGATGCGGTTGGTCGCGCCGGCAGCGCAGCGCCTGGGCCGCCGCCTGCTCGACCAGCCGGATCGTCTCGCCGACCCGGCCGAAGCGCGTGAGCTGCTGCATCCAACGCAGGAGGGTGACGACGATCAGGCCGATGACCACCACCGTCGCGCCCAGCATGACGAGGCGCCCGCCCGGCCCGTAGAGGCGGGTCGACAAGGCCACGATCCCCACAACCGAGAACAGGAACGCCCCGAGGAAGGTGGCGAGCGCGTCGTGTGCCCGCCGGTCCTCGCTCCAGAGGATCGTGGCGCGCGGCGTCACGCCCGACGAGGCGGCCCCCAGGGCGTTCACCAGCACGGTCAGCGAGAAGGTCGTCACCGTCAGCATCGAGGAGGCCAGGATGCTCAGGACGTTGCCGACGGCGTCGGCACCGACGCTGAGGGCGAAGTTCTCCTCGACGTGAAACTGGAAGCGCCACGCCACCAGGGCCGCCAGGACGCTTCCGACGCAGTAGAGCGCGGCGCGAACCCAGGCCTGGCGGAGGGTTCGGGACAGGATCAGCCGCCAGCGCGGCATGACGGTCTTCATGCGCGCTTCGGCCCCCTCCCGCCGCCGATCCCGATGTCCGCGCCGATGTCCGCGCCACCGATCCTGCGACGGACCAACGCCGCTACTCGGCCGGCAGTGCCGCGTCTCCGGCCCCGGACGGCTCGGGCGCGGCCGGATCGCGGCGCCCAAACAGCCGCTCGAAGGCGACGTAGAAGGTCGGCGTGATGAACAGGGTGATGAAGGTCGCCACGACGAGGCCGCCGATCACCACGGTCCCCATGGAGACGCGCGCATGCGCCCCGGCGCCGCTGGCGATGGCGAGCGGGATCGAGCCGGTGATGAAGGCGAAGGAGGTCATGAGGATCGGGCGCATGCGCAGGCGCGCCGCGTCCTGGGCCGCCTTCAGCACGTCCTCGCCCTGCTGGCGCAGATCCTCCGCGAAGGACACGAGCAGGATCGAGTTCTTGGCGGCCAGGCCCACGAGCAGCAGGAGCCCGATCTGGCCAAAGATGTCGAGTTCGAGCCCCCGCACCGCCAGGAAGCCGACGGCGCCGAAGATCGCGATCGGCGTCGCGAGCAGGATCACGAAGGGCAGGCGCAGCGACTCGTACTGGCCCGCCAGCAGCAGGAAGATCATCAGGACGCCGAGGCCGAAGATCAGCGGCGCGTAGCCGCCCGCGACCTTCTCCTGATAGGCGACGTCGGTCCATTCCACCGCGTAGTCGGCCGGCAGGCGGCTCTTGGCGAGCGCCTCGACCTCCTTGAGCACCGTGCCGGAACTCGCGGTGGAGGCCACCTCGATCGCCACCTCGATGGCCGGGTAGGTGTTGTAGGACAGGACCGCGGTGGGGCCGGTGGTGAACTCCGCCCGCACCAGGGAGCCGATCCGCACCGGCTCGCCCCGGCTGTTCAGGACCGGCAGGGCCTCCAGATCCTGGATCGTGCGCCGGCCCGCGGCCTCGCTCTGCACGTAGACCTGGTAGACGAAGCCGAAGCGGTTGAAGAGGTTGACGAAGCTCGATCCGACATAGGTCCCGAGCGCGTCGAACAGGTTCTGGAGGGGCACGCCGAGCTGCTCGGCCTTGGCCCGGTCGATCTCCAGGCGGATCTGCGGGACGCCGTAGCTCGTTGTCGGGAGCGCCTGGGCGATGTTGGGGCTCTTCTCCATTTCGTCGATGAAGCGCTGCGCCGCCGCGGCGAGCTTGAGGCCCCCGGTGCCGCTGCGGTCCTGGATCTCCAGGGTCAGGCCGCTGCGCGTGCCGAGGCCGGGCAGCGGCGACGGGTTGACCACCCGCACCGTCCCGTCCGGATCGTGCCGGAACTGCTTCTGCACGCGGGCGATGATGGCGTCGGCCGAGGCCGTCCGCTCGCCCCAGGGCTTCAGGACCGGGATCTGGAACCCGTAGAACGGCGCCACCGCGTCGGCGAGGATGCTGCGCCCGACGACGCCGATCGTGTGATCGACCTCCGGCATGTCCCGCAGGCTCTTGCCGAGCCGCTCGACCATGCGGTCGGTGCGCGCCACGGCGGCGCCCTTGGGCAGGGCGACGTCGGCGAAGAAGTAGCCCTGATCCTCGTTCGGGACGAAGCCGGTCGGGCGCTGCATCACGAGGAGCACGGTGAGCGCCGCGAAGGCCGCGAAGGCGAGGCCGACGAGCACCAGATGGCGGCTGAGCCGCCCGATCATCGCGGTGAGGAGGCCCGCGGCCCGCTCCAGCGTCCGGTTGAACCAGCGCAGCGGCGCCTTCCACCGGCTCTGCCGGGCCTGCGCCCCCTCCGGCCGGTGCCTCAGGATCAGGCCGCAGAGCGCCGGCGTCAGGGTCAGCGAGACGACGGCCGAGATCATCACCGAGATCGCGATGGTCAGGGCGAACTGGTTGTAGAGCTGGCCGGTCAGGCCCGGGATGAAGGCCACCGGCACGAACAGGGCGGCCAGGACCAGGGTGGTGGCGATCACCGGGCCGGCGACCTCGTTCACCGCCTCCCGGGCGGCCGGCCGCGGCTCCATCCCCTCGTCCATCAGCCGCTCGGTGTTCTCGACCACGATGATCGCGTCGTCGACCACGAGGCCCACCGCCAGCACCATGCCGAGCAGGCTCAGGGTGTTGAAGGAGAAGCCGAGCAGCGCCATCGGGCCGAAGGTCCCGACCAGCGCCACCGGCACGGCGATGGAGGGGATCAGCGTCGCCCGCCAGTTCTGCAGGAACAGGTAGGTGACGATGACGACGAGGAGGAGCGCCTCGAACAGGGTGTGGACCACCTCGCGGATCGCCTCGCGGACGAACTCGGTGCGGTCGAGGGCGATCTTGTACTTGAGCCCGGGCGGGAACCGCCGGGCCAGCTCTTCCATGGTGGCCTTCACCCCGTCCATCACATGGACCGCGTTGGCGCCGGGCGTCTGGTAGAGGCCGAGCGTCGCCGAGGGCCTCCCGTCGAAGCCGGAGCGCACGCCGTACTGCTCCGAACCCAACTCCACCCGCGCCACGTCTCGGACCCGGACCACGGAGCCGTCGGGGTTGGCCCGCAGCAGGATGTTGGCGAATTCCTGGGGCTGGCTCAGCCGCCCCTGAGTCACGACCTGCAGCTCGAAGGCGGTGGGCTGCCCATCGGTCGGCGGTTTGCCGAGGGATCCGGTGGTGATCTGCTCATTCTGTTGGCTCACCGCGCGGATCACCGCATCGGGGCTGATCGCCAGGGCCTCCATCTTCACCGGATCGAGCCAGATGCGCATGGCGTAGCGCTTCTGGGAGAAGTTCTGGATCCGGCCCATGCCGTCGACCCGGCGCAGGGGTTTGATCACCTGCGTCTCGGCCCAGTTGGCCAGGAACAGCTCGTCGTAGGGCGAGCCCGGATCGGCGTAGAGCACGATGTTGCCGAGCCGCTGGCGGGAGCTCTTCTGGATCTCCAGGCCCTGCGCGCGCACCGAGGCCGGGAGCTTCGACTCGGCCCGGTTGGCGCGGGTCAGGACCTCTGCGGCGGCGGCGTCGAGATCGGAGCCGATCTCGAAGGTCGCGTCGAGGTTGACGCTGCCATCCGTGTTGCTGGTCGAGGCGATGTACAGGAGGTGCTGGGCGCCGTTGATCTCCTGCTCCAGGGGCGTCGTGACGGCGTCGTAGGCCTGCTGTGCGCTCGCGCCCGGATAGGTCGCCTGGATGTTGATGATCGGCGGCGCGATCTCGGGAAACTGCGCGATCGGCAGGGTCAGGCCCGCCACCGCGCCGATCAGGGTGATCAGAACCGAGATGACGACCGCGAGGACCGGCCGATCGACGAAGCGGGCGAACATCGGACCTCGACGGTGGTCGGTGGCCGCGAGGACCGGGCGTGCAACGCGAGCGCGTTTGGCGTGTTCCCTGTCCGGTTCGGCGTCGAGCGCGCCGCAGCGGGGAGCAGGCGGCGTGCGGGCGGGGATTCGGTACGGCTTACTCGGATGTGGCGCCGCGCTGGTCCTGGCGGCGGGCGGCTGGTTCGCGATGGGCCGACCGGACCCGTCCGTGCTGATGGCGGCCCTGCCCTGGTCGGACCGGCCGCCCGAGACCGCTGAGGCCGAGCCGCCGATCGCCGTGACGGTGACGACGGCGCGGACGCAGGCGGTGCCGATCAGCTTCACCTATACGGGGACGATCATCGCGCAGCAGGACGCGGCCCTGCGGGCCCGGGTGACCGGCAACGTCACCGATCGCCCCTTCGAGCCGGGTGGCCACGTGAAGAAGGGGCAGGTGCTCTTCCGGATCGACCCGCGTCCGTTCCAGGTGGCGCTCGCCCAGGCGCAGGCCCAGGAGGCGCAGGCCAAGGCGCAGCTCCAGTTCGCGCAGGCCGAGGTGAGCCGGACCGACACGCTGGCCGACAAGGGCTACGCCTCCGAGCAGCGCCTCCAGCAGCTTCAGTCGAACGCCGCCTCCGCCGCCGCCCAGGTCCAGGGGGCCGAGGCCGCGATCGCGCGGCAGAACCTCAACCTCGACTACGCGGTGGTGAACGCCCCCTTCGACGGGCGGGCGAGCCTGTCGATCGTCAACCCCGGCGACCTCGTCATCGAGAACCAGACGCAGCTGGTCACGGTGGTGCAGCTCGACCCGATCGACGTGCAGATGGCGCTCTCCTCCGAGGATTCCGAGGCGCTGCGCGAGGCGATGCAGAAGGGCCCCGTGACCGTGGAGGTGCTGGACGAGGCCGGCAAACCCATGCGCGACGCGAAGGTCTATCAGCTCGACAACCGATTTGACCCCCGCACCGCCCGTCGCCTCGTGCGCGCCCTATTGCCGAACACCGACGAGCGCTTCCTGCCGGGTCAGTTCATCCGTGCCCGGGTGAAGACCGGCACCGAGGAGAAGCTTCTGGTCCCCACGATCGCGTTGTCGGCCAGACTCGCTCAGCAGATCGTCTACGTGGTCGACGATCAGGGTGTCGTACGCCAGAAGCCCGTGACGACGGGCGACAGCTTCGGCGAGGACACCGCGATCCTGGCCGGGCTCAAGGCCGGCGAGCGGGTGGTGACCGACCACCTTCAGGACATGCGGCAGGACCTCAAGGTTGAGATCCGGTCCGCGGAGGCCGACGGCCCGTCCAAGCCTCCGGCGACGAAGACGGGGGTCCGGGATGCGGACGATCGGGGCTGACCGCGCCATGCGAGCCATCCTCCCGCTCGGGCTGACCCTGGCGCTCCTGCAAGCATCGGCCGCGCAATCGGCCTCGACGGCGGCGGCGGCGGGCTGCCGTGTCGATCATGCGCGGTACGCGGCCCTCAAGACAGGCATGACCTATCGGCAGGTGCGGGCACGCCTGGGTTGCGATGGCCGTCGCATTTCGCACCTGACGATCGGCCGGGTCCGGCGCGCGACCTATTCCTGGCCCGGGCGGGGCACGTATGGGGCCAATCTCACGCTCACGTTCCGCAACGAAAGGCTCACGGACAAGGCGCAGCTAGGCCTGCGCGTGCCCTGAGCGATCCGCTCGGCCCGAGAGCGGCCTTCCTGCCAGGCCTGAGGGGCAAGACGGGCCTCGGAGCCGACCGGGTGATGACCACACGCCGGAGGCGTTCGAGCGCCGCCCCCGACGGCCCTGGCCCGTGTCGGGCGCAGCCGCGCCGACGGCAGGGGGCATCACGGTCGGGAGGGATCGCGCCATTTTCCGGGAGAGCCCCAGGTTCCGGTCCCGCTTCAGGCGCGGTCTCGGCGAGGGGCGTCGTCGCCCACGCATGGCCGGATCGGCGCGTGACCTTGGCCGCGGCGGTGCCGGCGGCCTCTTGGCGTTTGATGCAGGGGCGACGGCCGCCTTCCCTCTGGCGGTTCGTTGAGCTCGCGGCCTCGGCGGCCTATGCATAGACCCCATGGAACTCCACGCGCCCGCCAACCGACCCTTGGCACCCATCGTCTGCCAACCGCCGCCCGCCGGAAAGGCGGCGCCGTTCCTGCCGATGAGCCGCGCCGAGATGGCGGCGCTCGGATGGGACGCCTGCGACATCGTGCTGGTGACGGGCGATGCCTATGTGGATCACCCCAGCTTCGGCATGGCCATCATCGGCCGGCTGCTCGAGGCGCAGGGGTTCAAGGTCGGCATCATCGCCCAGCCGGACTGGCAGTCGGCCGAGCCGTTCAAGGTTCTGGGCAAGCCGAAGCTGTTCTTCGGCGTCACCGGCGGCAATCTCGACTCGATGGTGAACCGCTACACGGCGGACCGCCGGCTGCGCCACGACGACGCCTACACGGCCGGCGGCGAAGGCGGCCGGCGGCCGGACCGCTCGACCATCGTCTACACGCAGCGCTGCCGCGAGGCCTACAAGGACGTGCCGATCGTGCTCGGCGGCATCGAGGCGTCGCTGCGCCGCATCGCCCACTACGATTACTGGTCCGACAAGGTGCGCCGCTCGATCCTCGCGGACGCGAAGGCCGATCTGCTGATCTACGGCAATGCCGAGCGCGCCGTGGTCGAGGTGGCGAACCGCCTCGCGGCCGGCGAGGCGCCGCAGGAACTCGACGCCGTCCGGGGCGTCGCCCTGTTCCGCCGCGTGCCCGCGCATTACACCGAGCTGCCCGCCGACGATCTCGATTCGACCGACGAGGCCGCCGCCCGTCGCCCCGGCGAGACCGTGATCCGGCTCCCCGCCTACGAGCAGGTCAAGGACGACAAGGAGGCCTATGCCCGCGCCTCGCGGGTGCTGCACCGGGAGGCCAATCCCGGCAATGCCCGCCCGCTCGTCCAGCGCCACGGCGACCGCGACCTGTGGCTGAACCCGCCGCCGATCCCGCTCTCGAGCGAGGAGATGGATGCGGTCTACGACCTGCCCTACGCCCGCGCCCCCCATCCGTCCTACGGGGACGCGAAAATCCCCGCCTGGGACATGATCAAGTTCTCGGTGACGATCATGCGCGGCTGCTTCGGCGGCTGCACCTTCTGCTCCATCACCGAGCACGAGGGCCGCGTCATCCAGAACCGCTCGGAGGGCTCGATCCTGCGCGAGATCGAGAAGATCCGCGACAAGACGCCGGGCTTCACGGGCGTGATCTCGGATGTCGGCGGGCCGACGGCGAACATGTACCGGATGGCGTGCAAGGACCCGAAGATCGAGGCGGCGTGCCGGCTGCCGTCCTGCGTCTTTCCGGATATCTGCCCGAACCTGAACACCTCGCACGACGACCTGATCCGGCTCTACCGCAAGGTCCGGGAGGTGAAGGGCGTCAAGAAGGTCATGGTCGCCTCCGGCGTGCGCTACGACCTCGCGGTCCGGAGCCCCGAATACGTCAAGGAGCTCGTGACCCATCACGTCGGCGGCCGTCTCAAGATCGCGCCCGAGCACACCGAGCGCGGCCCCCTCGACCTGATGATGAAGCCGGGCATCGGCACGTATGACCGCTTCAAGGAGATGTTCGACGCCGCCGCCAAGCAGGCCGGCAAGAAATACTACCTGATCCCGTATTTCATCGCGGCGCATCCGGGCACGACCGACGAGGACATGATGCACCTCGCCCTCTGGCTCAAGAAGAACGACTATCGCGCCGATCAGGTCCAGACGTTCCTGCCCTCGCCGATGGCCACCGCCACGACCATGTATCACACCGAGATCAACCCGTTGCAGGGCGTGCGGCGCGGCGGCAGCGAGCCGGTCGACGCGATCAAGGGGATGCGGCAGCGCCGGCTGCACAAGGCGTTCCTGCGCTACCACGATCCCGAGAACTGGCCCCTGCTGCGCGAGGCGCTGCGGGCGATGGGTCGCGCGGATCTCATCGGGCCGAGGCCGGACCAGCTCGTTCCGCTCTCGCAGCCGCCGGGAACGGGCGCCGGTGCGGGCAAGGCGGGTGGCCAGCCGCGCCCCATGCGCCATCCGGGTGCGCCGCGTTTCACCACGAAGGGCGTGCCGCTGAGGAAGTGATGACCGCGCGCGGCTGATCGACGGATGTTCCGAGAGCTGCGTTCGACCGAGGCTGCATCCACATGGATCGAGCGCGGACATCCATGGATGTCGGGCGCGGACCAATGGCCACGGCTTGCGCGTGTTCGGAATCGGATGGCTTTGCGCGGTCGCGCGTGGCGACGCGGGCGCCTTCGATCCGAGGGACACGAAAGACGCCGTCAACCTGCGCTTCGGGGTCGTGGACCCTGATGAAGGATTGCGGGCCGGGAAGGCGCGAGGGCCAAGTCCGACGCGAGCGCCTTCATCCTGAGTATCCCGGCCCCGCTGGAGACGGAAAACGAGGGCCAGCTCCCCCGGCCAGTTCGAGCCGGTCGCGCACCCCTGGACGTCCTGCACGGTGAGCCGGTGCTGCTAATCGGCGAGGCTCGACAATCCCGCCGCGTGCGAACCGTCCGGGTCGGGAACCTCCCGCCGGTGCCTGATCCGGTCGTCGCGGTGCCTGTTGCGCAGGATCGTGAAAAGCCACGCCTTCGAGGCAGCGCCGGGCCGCTAGCTGGTTCAATGCTCCCGGGCCTTGAGCAACGTGTACTGCACGAGGTCGTCGTTCTCGGTGGCGTCGCGGTTCAGCGACAGCGCAGACCGGCGCAGATGCGGCACCCCCGCGACAAGTTCGGCCGCGAAGCCGTGGCCCGACGGCGTCTCGGCCGTGTCCAGCGCCTCCAAGGGGCGCCGGAAAGAGGCCGCCAACGGGAATTTCTCATCGGGCAGCGCGACGTCTAAGTAGTAATTCCGCAGACCTCGCCGGAGTTCGTCGCGCGCAGGCGAGATCACGGCACCGTGTACGGCAGGCGAGCGAAACTGTTCGGCGACATGGGGCACGCGAGTGGGCTCGCCGTCGTCTTGAGGGCGGCGCCCAGGACCATCCGGCGGTCCCGCAGGCGCGATGTGCATCAATCTTGAGTCGCAAATCCCCGCGTCAATGATACGTGCGTACCGGGATAATAACATAAATTTTGGAACCTGCTTGTGCGCAACCCGTTTGTGCCCGGCTGCCGGAGGGGCAGTGAGCGCGGGACGGGGTTGGGAAGCGGTGACGGCGGACGTCGACAGGCATGAACTCCGGCCCATCATCGCCGGCCTGAGTGAGGGCGAGATCCTCGTCGAGCCCGACCGGGCCATGGCGTGGTGTGCCAACGCGGCCGCACCGGCGATGCAGGGCGCCGAGAGCCTGAACGAGCTCGGGCCGACCATGGACGCGTACCGGGACCGGTTCTGCCTGCGCGACCGCAGCGACCGTGGCGCCATCGAGAATCTCGCCAACCTGCGAAGGCGGGAGGTCGGTCGGGCGAAGATATCCGCCGTCAACCTGACGGTGCGCGAGCGCCAGATCCTGAACCTCGTCTGCGCGGGCCGGAATAACGCAGCCAACGCCCGCACGCTCAACCTCTCACGCAATCACGACGCCGCGATCCACCGCAAGATCGGCGTCCGCAAAGGGTCGGAGGCGGTCGTCTGGGGTCGAGGAAACGGATTTCCGATACAAGTCTCTGGAGCAAAATGATTACCGTACTGGTATAATTTGCTCATTGAACACGGAGACGGGACGATCATCTCATCGTCGGTGCAGGGTTTTCTCGAACACGACGGAGCACCCATGGCCGAAGACAGGAGTTCCACTTCCGCCGAGCACCTCAAGGGCTCGGTCAAAGAAGCCCTCGGCAAGCTCACCGGCGACATCCGGGTCGAGGCCGAGGGGCGACGGCAGAAGCGCGAGGCCCGCGCCGCCAAGTCCGTCGGGATCCAGCCCGCCAAGCCGGGTGGGGACTGACGCGAATTCGACCGGCGCCCCGACGCGGAGGCGCCGACCCACACCATTATCACGCAAGGAGAACGACATGGTTGACACGGATCGGATCACGGGCGCCGCCAAGGAAATCGGCGGCAAGGTGCAGGGCGCGGTGGGCGATCTGACCGGCTCGCGGCGGGACTCGGTCGAGGGGCGCGCCCGCGAGGCGGCCGGCCAGGCCGAGAACCTCTACGGCCAGGCCAAGGACACCGTGCGTGACGCGGCCGAGCACGTCGCCGACACCGCCCGCGATATCGGCGGCCGAATTCGCGAGACCGTGGGCGGCCTCGTCGGCTCCGACGACGTCGAGGATCGGGCGCGCCGCGCGCAGGGCGCCGCCGAGGATCACTTCGACCGGGCCCGTCGCTCCGTGCGCCGCGCCGCCGACGACGCCTCCGATTACGCGGAAGACGCTTACGAGCGCGGCGCTCGCGCCCTGCGCCATGGCCAAGGCGGTGTGAGCGGCCAGGTCGCCGAGTACCCCCTCGCCTCCCTGCTGATCGCCGGCGCCGTCGGCTTCGGCCTCGGCCTGCTCGTCTCGGGCACCCGCGACTGAGCCGCCGACCCACGACTTCGAACGACCCAAGACCCGGAGTGAAAGAGTGACCATCCAGACGACCGCTTCCCCCCTCGCCACGACAGCCACGCAGGCCGACACGCGTGCCGTGCTGCTCAACCAAGTGTCCTGGGGGGCCATCTTCGCCGGCGCCGTCACCGCCCTGGTGACCCAGGTCATCGTGAACCTCGTCGGCGTCGGGGTGGGCCTGGCCTCCGTCGGCACCACCGCCGCCGACAACCCGTCGGCCTCCACCGTCTCGATGGGCGCCGGCATCTGGTTCGTGGCCTCGGGCATCGTCGCCTCGCTGGCCGGCGGGCTGATCGCGGGCCGGCTCTCGGGCAAGCCCCTGCCGGGCGCCGCCGCCCTGCACGGTCTCGTCTCCTGGGCGGTGACGACGCTGGTCGTGCTCTACCTGCTGACCTCGGCCGCCAGCGGCTTGGTCGGCGGCACGCTGAGCACGGTCTCGGGGGCGCTCGGCGGCGCGGGCAACCTCGTGGGCGGCACCGTGCAGACGGCGGCCCAGGCGGCGGCGCCGTCGCTGTCGAAGATCTCGAACCCGCTGGACGGCATCGAGGACAAGGTCCGCCAGCAGGCCGCCGGCCAGGACCCGCAGGCGGCTCGTGATGCCGCGGTGGCGGCGGTGCGCGCCGTGCTGACCGGTGACCCCGCCCAGAAGGAGCAGGCCAAGAACCGCGCCGCCGACGCGCTGGCCAAGGCCCAGGGTATCTCGCCCGACCAGGCCAAGGCGCAGATCGACGACTACCAGAAGCAGTACGAGCAGGCGGTGGCCACCGCCAAGCAGAAGGCTGAGGCCGCGGCCGTGACGGCCAAGTCGGCCGCCACCCAGGGCGCGTTCTACGCTGCCATCGCCCTGATCCTCGGCGCGCTGGCGGCCTTCTTCGGCGGTCGCCTCGGCGCCCCGAAGCCGGCGACGCTCCTCTCCTCCTACGACGCCCGCCGCGTCTGAACCCCTTCACCGGCCCCCGCCCACGGGCGGGGGTCTTCACCGGCCGGAGCATCCGGCCTCACTCGCGAAGCAGGAGCGCACGATGAGCAGCACCACCGACAAGCTCAAGGGTCTGGCCAACGAGGCCGTCGGCAACGTCAAGCAGAGCGTCGGCAACGTGACAGGCAACGACAAGCTCGTGGCCGAGGGCAAGGCGCAGGAGCTGAAGGGCGAGGCGCAGAAGACCGTGGGCGACGTCAAGGACGGCGCCAAGAACCTCGCCGACAAGGTCACCGGCAAGCACTGATCGCGACTCCAGCGGCGCCGGTACGGCCGGCGCCGCCCGAGAGAGCCGTGTCCGATGAGCAGAGGAGTGAACCATGAACCGCGACCAGATTCGTGGCGCGTCCCGTCACCTCCAGGGTCGCGCCCAGACCGCCGTCGGCGGCCTGACCGGTGATCCGATCCGCCAAGTGCGCGGCGCCGCCAATCAAGTGGCCGGCGGCGCACAATACGCCTACGGCCGCGCCCGCGACCGGGCCGAGGACCTCGCCGAGGACGGCCGTCACCTCGCTCACGAGGTCTGGGAGCGCGCCGACGACCTCGTCGAGGACGGCCGCCATGTCGCCCAGGAGGCCCGCCGCCGGGTGCAGACCCACGGCCGCCGCGCGATCCGCTATGCCGATGCCAACCGCACCACGACGCTGCTCGCCTTCGTCGGCGTGGCCTTCGCGCTCGGCTGGCTCGCCCGTTCCTCGCGCTGACACCGCGCCAACCTGGAGATCCCGATGATCCGCAAGCTTCTGACCGCCTTCCTGCTGCCGCGCGTGATCGCCTTCGTCACGCGCCGCGTCACCGGCCGGGCGACCACGCCGCCACGTCGCGGCTACTGACCGCCAAGCCCGGCGATTTCTGCCGATCCATCACGGAAAGGACGCGACATGAGCAAGGGATACCCCTCGATGACCGCCCTGCTGGGCCTGCTCGCGGTGGCGGGCTACCAGAACAGGGACAAGATCGCGGAGTGGCTCGGCACCCCCGCCCGGGACGCCCATGGGTCGGTCGTGCCGCCGGTGGCGCGGACCTCCCCGGCGACCGGGTCCGCGGCTCCCTCCAACCTCGAGCGCGTGCTCGGCGGGGTCGGCTCGGCCGGGGTCGGCGGCCTGTTGGCCAGCGGGTTGGCCGAGCTCGTCGAGCACTTCACCAAGGGCGGCCACGGCGAGACGGCGAAGTCCTGGGTCAATCAGGGTGCCAACCGCGACATCGCCGAGCCGGACCTGGAGCGCGCCATCGGCCCGCTGACCCTGGAGCACCTCACCCAGCAGACCGGCCTGAGCCGCTCGGAGATCCTTTCGCGCCTGTCGCGCGAACTGCCGTCGGCCATCGACCGCTACGCGACGGACGGCCGCCGCTTCGCCTGACAGCGGGACCCGAACGTCCCGGTCGTCCCATGGGGCGGTCGGGCAGCCGACCAGGGCCGGCATCAGGCGGCAGCTTGCACGATGCGGGGGAACCGTCACGCCATGATCACCGCCCTGCGTCGCATCCTCATCACGGCGCTCATCGCCGCGCTTGCCGGCCTCGGGGTGGTCGTGGCCCTGCTCGGCCGGCGCCCGCGGACACGCCTCATGCAACGGACCGCGGTCCCGGTCCCGGTTGCGGCTCCCGTGCCGGCCCCCCGCACGACCGGCGGCGGGCGGGGGCTGGCTATCGGGCTCGTGTGCCTGTTGATCCTGACGGGGCTGGCCGGGCTCGTCTACGAGCGCCATGACGCGACCTTCGGGGTCGGGGCTCGCGCGCCGGACGGCGCGGGCCAGCCGCTCGCCGCCCTGCCGCCGGCCGACGCCGGGACCGCCCGCACGCCGAGCCAAGCGGACGAGAGGACGACCCAGTCGGCGCGGACGCGCGAAGAGTCCGGCCCACCGGCCAACCGTCCGCCTTCGCGCCCGTCGGCATCGGCCGCGCCGGGGTTCGACGTCGTGCGCGTCGAGCCGAACGGCGACGCCGTGATCGCCGGACGGGCGGCGCCGAACGCGTCCGTCGAGGTGCTCGTCGATGGCCAACCCGTGGCGCGCGCGCAGGCCGATGCCGGAGGGCACTTCACCCTCACGCCACCGCCCCTCCCGGCCGGGAGCAGCGAGATCGGGCTGCGTGCGACGGATGCGAAGGGCGACACGCAACGGTCGTCGACCCGCGTCGCGGTGGTGGTCGCGCCGGCCCGGGATGCCAGACCCCTCGTCGCCCTGTCGTCGCCCGACGCGCCGACCCAGGTCCTGTCCCGGCCGGATGGCCCGGCCCCGGGTAACCCGGCTCCCACGACGGTGCCGGGTCGGGATGCGCCGAACGCCGGGCGAGACGAGCCGGGCGCCGATGCCGGCATCCCGACGACGGGTATCGGGACCGGCGCGCGCCGAGCAGGCGGGGCGACGTCGCCGACCGATCCCACACCCCGAGGGGCTCGCCCGGCCGAGAAGCCCGTCGCCGACGCGACGACGGCATCGCCCAAGGTCGTCAGCATCGATGCCCAGGACGGAGGCAAGCTCTTCGTCACCGGACGGGCAGCCCCCGGGGCCAGCCTGCGGCTCTACCTGAACGATTCGCCGGTCGCCCCGGCAACGGTGGGCCGCGACGGCACCGTGACATTCACCATCGGCCAGGGCGTGAAGCCCGGCAAATACAGGGTCCGGCTCGATCTGGTCGATCCCGTGACGGGCAAGGTCCGGGATCGGGCAGAGGTGCCGTTCACGGCGCCCGGTGCCGGCCACGACGAGGGGGTGGAATACGCGGCGACCCAACAGGGCGGAGTTCCGCAGACCACCGTGCCAAACCCGTCGGAGCGAGGGCCCCCCGGAGATGCCGCGGCGCTGCGCGCGGACCCGGCGCGACCCACCGGCACCGGCAGCTTGGCGGCTGACGTTCCGTCCGGGGCCATGGCGGACTCGGCCGAAGTCTACGTCCCCCGGATCGAGACAGCCCGCATCGTGCGCGGCGACAATCTTTGGACGATCAGCCGCCGGACCTACGGCGAGGGCGAACGCTACACGCTGATCTTCGACGCCAACCAGGACCAAGTCCGCGATCCGGACCTCATCTATCCCGGACAGGTCCTCGTGCTCCCGGACAAGGACGTCGTCGACGCCGGCCAGACCGGCAAGCGCGACTGACTAGGTCATCTCCCACGCTGCGAAGACTGGTTTCGCCGCGTGGGCGGGGTTGTCCGGGTTCGTCTGGGCGGCGGGTCAACCTCGGTTCGGGACGGCTATGACGCCGCTAGGCCGGTCCGATACAGCGACCAATCGGACCTGTGCGACGTGACAGGGCCGGATGGCATCGACAGGCGCTGCCGAGCACTCCGTGCCGGCCCCTGGCGCCTCTCTGTCGGCTTCGACGGTCCGGGCGCGTGCGATGGACGCATCTTGTCGATGCTCCAGCCGCCTGCGTGTTGCAGAGCGAGGCCGCGCCCGTGCGGCGCCGCGCTGGCGCGGCGCCGACTCCGGTTCAGTAGCTGACGTAGCCGCCGGCGCCCTGAGAGGGGCGCACCCGGCCGCCGGTATTCACGGACGGGGCTGCCCGCTGGCGCTCGGCCTGGCGGTTGGCCAAGGCGCGGCCGGCGGCGCAGCCACCGACGGCGCCGAGGACGCCGTGCCCGGCATAATGGCCGGCGATGCCGCCGACGATGGCACCCTTGATGCAGCCCTTCGCCTCGGCCGCCTGACCGGCGGCCAGAAGGGCACTCGCCGCCACAGCGGCCACAGCGACACGCTTCATCATGATAATCTTCCCTCCGCGGCATCTCCGTGGCCGCAACGACGATTTGGGTATTCAGAGCGCGTCATGAAGATGCCGTGGTGCAAATTTCCATGAATTTCACCACTTGAATTTCCGAGGCATACTACAGAATGACGATCCGTTCGCGTCGATGCTCCGCGATGACGAAAATGAACATTGCTTGAACGGAGGCGAGCCGTCGATGGAAGAGAGGGTTGCTCCTGTCCTGGGCGTTCGCCGCGTCAGGTCTTCGTGACGCGACCGGCCTGGCCTGCCGACATGGGCCGGCCGCCCGACCTGATCCTCCGGCGGCTCCGGACGACCTGACGGAGGACGACGGAGATCTGGTCGGCCGAGCAGGGGGTGTGCCGGAGCTCGAAGCCGTTCGCGCCCTCCTCCGCGTTGGTCGCCATACCGCAGAGCCACGGCGTGGATGCGCTGCCGACCGGTCTCGTCCGAGCGCCCGAGATCACGCAGAGAACCGTTCTCGACGCACCGCCGGATGGTTCCACGCTCCGTCAAGCTGAAGCCTTCGCGTTTCAGGCGTGCATCGCGTTCGCTGTCGTGCCCCGCCGCGAAATCCTTCGTGGCCACCAGTGCCTGCAGGCGAGCGAAGGCGCCGAATTCCCGCTCACGTTTCTCCAAGAGCGAAAACCCGTCGCCGATCGAGCGCCATGCGCCCTTCCCGTAAGCAGCCCTTCGTCGGCCGTCCGGCAATTTCGGCTCGGGGTGGGAGCCGACTTCAACTTGTCGTCTCGAAACAAACAGCGCGAGACATCGGACACCATCAGTGAGCGCAGATCAGGCGGCCTTCACGCCTGCCAGGAAGCGCGAGACTTCCTGCGTCAGGTTCTCCGCATGATGTGCAAGCTCCCGGGCCGCACCGAGCACCTGAGTTGCCGCGGCGCTCGTCTGGCCTGCACCCTCGCGCACGTTGGTCATGGCCGCCGTCACGAGGCTCGTCCCCTGCGCGGCATGAGCCACATTCCGCGCGATCTCCTGCGTCGTGGCGCCCTGCTGCTCCATTGCTGCTGCGATCCCAATGGATGTGTCTGAGATCTCGCCGATGACGCGTTCCAGGTCCTGGATGTCCAAGACCGCTTGATGCGTCACGGCTTGGATCTCGGCGACCTGCTCACCGATCTCACCGGTTGCCTTCGTGGTCTGACCAGCCAAGTGCTTTACCTCCGCGGCGACGACGGCGAAGCCTTTCCCAGCCTCGCCAGCGCGTGCCGCCTCGATCGTGGCGTTGAGCGCCAGCAGATTGGTCTGCGACGCGATGTTGGAGATTACCGACACGACTGAGCTGATGCGCTCGGCGCTGACGGTAAGCTTCTGAACTGTAAGGTCCGTTTGCTTCGCCTTGTCGACGCCCTGATAGGCGACACCGGCTGAATGGCCGACCTGCTGGACGATCTCCTGCACGGACGCGGACATCTCCTCGCTGGCTGCGGCGACTGTTTGGACGTTGACCGACGTCTGGAGCGCCGAGCCGGCGGCGGCCACAGTCTGCTCTGTGGTTTCGGCAGCCGTAACCGCCATAGCGTTCGCGGTGGCCTCCATTTCGGTGGCCGCGCCTGCCAGCCCCTGAACAAGGGCGGAGACGTTGTGCTCGAACTCCGTCATCATCACGGCCAGCACGCTCACCCGGCGCAACTTGAGTTCGTTCTCGACAGCCTGCGCCTCAGCAAGTTTCCGGGTGAGTTCAGCGTTGCGCGTGGCTTCCGCCGTGGCATGCTCGGATGCCGTCATCGCCTTCGCCAATTGATTGACCGCCAGCATGAGCGCGCCGGCCTCGACAAGAAGGATCACGGCATGGATGACGACGCGGGTGTAATCAGCGCCGTCCGGAAATACGGCTGCCGGATAGAGCACGTTCAGAGCGAGATGATGGATAGCGACCACACCCGTGGCTGCAAGGATGGCGCTCCAGCAACACCAGCCGGCCACGACGGCGAGAGCAGCGAAGAACAGCATGTGCATGTCGATTTGCAGATGCGTTCCTGCCGTGCCGAACACCACCAAGCCAACGAGCGACATGGCTGCAGCGGAAGAGAGCTGGCGTGTGATCGCCGCTGGGCCATTGACGCGTGCGACCAGTCCGACAACGACGATCAGTGCGCCTCCAAAAGCAGCCGCAGCAGCAAGATTGGCGTCCGTGGCCCAGGCCGTGAGGACGGCCACGATATAGAGCAGGCCCAGCCCCCCAAGCATCACAGGCATGAAGGCGTGGCGCAGCGCCGCGAGGTTACTGACAGGCGTCATAGCTGGTGAGTTCCAATCGTGGATGATGACGCAGAGGCCTTGGGCAAGCAGCCGCTCACCGCGGTAGCTGCAACGACAAGGGTCGCGCCCTCTCGGTAGAGCGCCCACACAAGATTCGGTGGGGCAGAGCTGAGGATCAGGATGTGCCCGCGCGGCGACATCCACAGAATCCGAACGTCGACACCAGCGATCGCCGCAGGCGTCAGTTCATCAGGGCTGAGGCGTAAGACCGCGACAGGCTCATCGTGCCGCGGGCTGAGCGACAGGGTGGCAGGGCCGAGCCCACAGAGAAGGATGAAGCCGCCGACGAGGATGCTGTTTGCGCCTCTCGGTCGAATGGGTCGTCCGGGCGGGTCAAAAATCGGCCGAGCCTGCGTCATTCTCTTTCATGTATGGGTCGTAGAGATTCTTTCGCCCCTATCGCCCCAAAATCTTATATAAAGCCTTTATAAAACTATATTCTTGGACCTCTTGGGTGTTTACCAAGTCTACTACAAGTAGTGTGGTTCAAATTTCCGTGATCGGGTTGGGTCAAACAGGCCTGTCGACTCTCTCCGTTGCTTCTTTGGTATTTCGGAAGTCAGCCTCAGTCTCGATCGAGCACAGTCGGGATCGGGCTGTCCGTAATCTGATCTTCTGATCATCGGGGCAGGCTTTTAGTGGGCGAGCGGCAACATCCGCTTCGATGCCGTCGCGCTCAGAACCGGACCGGCAGAAATCACCCTGAGCGGCCGTCCCGTGTCCGACCCAACCCGGCCGCCCCGACGGCTCCCTGTCGTTTCCGTGAGCAGACGCCCCGCTAGACCACCGACAACTCCGGCAGACTGATGGAGGAAGGGCTACGAAACGGCGTGCGGATTCTATCCTCTCGGGAGGTATCCGATGCACCGTGGAGCGAGGTTTCGGCGGCTCGCAAGCGCCGATTGCCATCGTCGAAATGATTCACTGAAGGGGTCATGACCTAACATGCATTAGATCATTCGCCAGCTTGTTGAATCAAAATTGACCTATTTCTGAAAAATTCAAGCTTTATACCGATTGATGCAAAAGTCCTGGAGGCAATTCTGCGACCGCTACAGCGTCCGCGACACTCGCGGCGCTGCCTACCTTAGGTATTTTTTTAACAATTTTAAATTAGAAACAGACGAACACACACTCGGAAACCATTATGAGGCCACCTGTCCTCATCGAAGAAGACGACCGCGTGGCAGCACTCGCCGCGTATGATCTCGTCGATACGGTGCCGGCACCTGCCTTCACGCAGATCGTCAGCTTGGCCACCCGCCTGTTCGACGTCCCTACCGCCTTTGTTTCACTGGTCGACCGCAGCCGGCAGATCTTTCACGCCAAGGTCGGCCTTGACCTGTGTGAGACGGACCGGGAGGTCGCGTTCTGCTCCCATACCATCGCGCAGCGCGACACTCTCGTTGTCCTCGATGCCACCCTCGACCCACGCTTTTGCGACAATCCGCTGGTTGTTGGACCGCCATATATTCGCTTCTACGCCGGGATCCCGCTCGTCGCACCGTCGGGCCACGCCGTCGGCACATTGTGTCTCGTCGATACGCGGCCACATCACGGCTTCTCCGCCGCGGATCAGACGATCCTGCGGAATCTGGCGGACCTCGCCCTCGACCGCATGGAACTGCGGCGGCTGCAGGTTGCCGAGCAGGCAAGTCACGCGCGCTTCCTCCAGATTGCATCCACCTCGCCGAACGGCATCGTCTGCGCGGACGCTGCGGGCCATATCACCTTCTGGAACGATGCCGCCGAAGGCTTGTTCGGCTACTGTGCCACCGAGGCGGTCGGGCAATCGATCGATCTGGTCGTGCCCGAGCGCATGCGCAGGGGCCATGACGGCGGTCTGCACCGGATCGCCGCCGGCGGTGAACCCCGTCTCCTCGGCAAGACCGTCGAGTTGCCCGCGCGGCACCGCGACGGGACGGAATTCCCGATCGAGCTGTCGCTGTCGCGCTGGGAGGAGCAGGGACAACCCGCTTTCGGCGCGATCATCCGCGACATTCGCGAGCGGCGCGCCAACGAGGAGCGCCTGTTCCGCCTCGCCCATCTGGATCCCCTGACCGAACTGCCCAACCGGGCCGTGCTGCGCGAGCGGTTGACCGAGATCGTCACGGCCATGCGGGCCGTCTCCGTGCTGATGTTCGACCTCGACGGCTTCAAGGAGATCAACGACAGCCACGGGCATGCCACGGGCGACGCCGCCCTCAAGGCGATGGCTGCACGCTTGCTGGCCTGCGTGCGCCCCATCGACACGGTCTCCCGGCTGGGCGGTGACGAGTTCGTGCTCATCATGCCTGACATCGGGGATCCTCTGCGTGCGGCCGCGGTCGCCGAAGCGATCATCACGGCGGTCGCGGAGCCGTTCGAGCACGCGGGGCAGACCCTCCGGGTCGGTACGAGCGTCGGCATCGCCCTCGCGCCGGCCCATGGCGAGAATGCCGACGATCTCCTCTCCTGTGCGGATCTTGCTTTGTACCAAGCCAAGAGCGAGGGGCGACATTGCTACAGGTTGTTCGCCCCCATGCTCCGAGAGCGGGCCCAGCGCACGCGTACGCTGCGGGACGAGCTCGGCCGTGCCGTGGAGAATGACGAGTTCGTGCTGTTCTATCAGCCGCAGGTCCGCATGCGGGACGGAGCACTGACCGGCGCCGAGGCGCTGATCCGCTGGCAGCATCCCGAGCGCGGCCTCCTCGCGCCCGGGGCGTTTCTGGACGTGTTGGACAAGAGTCGCTACGCCGCACAAGTCGGTGACTGGGTGCTGCGCACCGCTTGCCGACAGGCCGTGGCGTGGCGCGCAGTGGGCGCCGCACGCTTCCGGATCGGCGTGAACCTATGCAGTGCCCAGGTGCAGCGCGGGGACCTCGCCGAGACGGTTCAAGTCGCTCTGGCCGAAAGCGGACTGCAGGCAGACGGTCTCGAACTGGAAATTACAGAGAACATCGTGCTGCGCCACGACGCGCAACTGGTCGTCGCGCTGCGCAACCTCCGCGAGGTCGGGGTCGGCATCGCCTTCGACGATTACGGCACCGGCTACGCCTCCCTCAGCCTGCTGAAGCGCTTCCCGCTGACACGCTTAAAAATCGACCGCTCATTCGTCACGGGAAAGCTGGCATCGCATCAGGACATGACGATCGTGCGGGCGATCCTGCAGCTTGGCCACGGCTTCAAGCTGGACGTGATCGCCGAAGGAATCGAGACCGAGGCGGAGTACACGCGCCTGCGGACGAAGGGCTGCCAAGAGGGGCAGGGTTACCTATTCGGCAAGCCGATGCCGGCTGACATCTTTGCCAATCGGTTCGGGCTGAGGATCAGGGAAGACATGCCGGCCGCATTGACTGCCCGTTGATGCCTTGCGTCGCGCAGGCCTCACCCGGCAGGGATGCTGCGCTCCACACCATCGCTGACGGCGCGCAGGCGTCGGAAGAAACGAGGTCGGCGGCAGGCCATCCTGTCGGCAGACTCGGTGCTGTCGCGCCGGTCCAAGTCTGTCGGTGACGCGGTTGCACGCTTCCGTGCAACCGCCCGCGCTGCCGTTCGGCCGACGCGATAAACCGCGCACGTCTGAAGGGCGTCCGCTTACGCCCCAGACAGAACGGGGAGCGGATCGTCCCGAACCCATCCTGAGAGGCCCTCCCGCTTCCGGCCCAGTGGAGGCATTCAAGCTGCCGGTCAGGCACTCCTCAAGCGGACGCTTGATGCCGGCACATGACCGACTGCTTCGACGCTAAGGTGCAGCTTCATCCCCTAGACGCGCACGAGCGCCGATCGGATGACGGTTGCGCGTCGATTCGCGGCTCCACGGGTAACAACTTCTGATGGATCTAATAAGATCTGAGTGCAGGACATTGACGGGGTCAATCACCATTGGTTGATCGCCGAAGAAGCAACCTATAGCCGGTTCGAATATAAATATTAAGGCTCTCCCGGCGAAGAGCAGGTTGCTTGGTGGGCTGCCTGTGAGGGCGGGAAGCCGATCCAGGCTCCCCCATCTTGCCCGTGTGGCCGCGTCACCGCCTCCACTCCGGCAGGCGCTGGGCGGCCGTGCGGGGTGCCCCGTCCAGGACCGGATCATGCGCCTTCACCTGACAGTCAAAGCGTCACTCCTCGCCGCCTTCGGCCTCCTCGCGCTCCTGTGCGCCGGCCAAGCCGTTCTCACGACTCTGACGCTCTCGGGCATCCGGGCCAACGTCACGGGCGTCGCCACGAACTGGCTCCCCTCCGTCGTGGCGATCACCAACATCCGCGCCGCGGCCGCGGACGTGCGCATCAAGCAGTTGCGGACTCTGACCCTGTCCGGCAGCCCCGAGCAGCGGGCCGAGAACGCGCGGCAGATCGATGAGGCCGTCGTGGCGCTCGCGGCCGCCCGGACGACCTACGAGCCCCTGATCTCGTCCGCCGAGGAGCGGGCTCTCTACGACGCGTTCGGCGCCACCTGGGAGCGCTACCAGACCGTCGGCCGCGAGGCGGCGCGCCTGGCGGAGGCAGGCCAGAGCGCCGACGGTGCCCGGCTCATGGCCGACCCGGCCAACATCGACCTCTACAACGCCGCGCGCGACACCCTGGTCAAGGATGTCGCCCTGAACGAGCGCGGCGCGCGCGCGGATGCGGACAGCGCCATGGCGGCGACGGATTCCGCGACCGTGACGGCTTATCTCTCGATTGTGCTGAGCTTGCTGGCGGCCTGCGGCGCGACCGCCTTCGTGCTGCTGCGCGTGTCCCGCCCGATCCAGGCGATGACCGGCACGATGACGATCCTCGCCGCGGGCGATACGAGCGGCGCGGTGCCCCACCGCGCGCGCCGCGACGAGATCGGCGCGATGGCGGCGGCCGTTCAGGTGTTCAAGGACAACCTGATCCGCACGCGCCGGCTCGAAGAGGAGACCGCGCAGACGCGCTCGGCCCTCGAAGAGCAGCGCAAGGCCGGCATGCGGCAGATGGCCGACGGCTTCGAGGCCGCGGTCGGCGGGATCATCGGCACGGTGTCGTCCTCCGCGACCGAGCTGCAGGCGACCGCGCAGGCGATGACCGCCACGGCCACCGAGACCGCCAGCCAGTCGACGACCGTGGCGGCGGCGGCCGAGGAGGCCGCCTCCAACGTCAGCACGGTGGCGGCGGCGGCCGAGGAACTCGGCTCGTCGGTGCAGGAGATCGCCCGCCAAGTGCAGGGGTCGGCCAGCCTCGCCCATCTCGCGGTGAGCGAGGCCGATCAGACCGGCCTGCGCGTGCAGGAACTCAGCGCCGCCGTCTCCCGCATCGGCGACGTCGTCAGCCTGATCTCGAACATCGCCGGCCAGACCAATCTTCTCGCCCTCAACGCCACCATCGAGGCGGCGCGGGCCGGGGCTGCGGGTAAGGGCTTCGCGGTGGTCGCCTCCGAGGTGAAGGCGCTGGCCGAGCAGACCGCCAGGGCCACGCACGAGATCTCGGGGCAGATCGCCCAGATCCAGGCTTCGACCGGCCAGGCGGTCACGTCGATCGCGGGCATCACCGGGCGGATCCGCGAGATCAGCGGCGTCGCCACCTCGATCGCCGCCGCCGTCGAGGAGCAGGGTGCGGCGACCCAGGAGATCGTGCGCAACGTTGCGCAGGCCTCGACCGGCACCAACGAGGTGACGGGCAACATCGCCGGCGTAGCGCAGGCGTCGGAGGAGACGGGGGCGGCGGCCTCGCAGGTCCTGTCGGCGGCCTCGGAGCTGTCGCGGCAATCCGAGTATCTCGGCGCCGAGGTCAGCCGCTTCCTCGCAACCGTGCGTGCCGCCTGAGACGAGCCTCTCGTCGCGAGCACGTAAGAGGCCGACCGAATCCCTGAACGTCCGCTTCCGCCTCATCTTCGAGCGGAAGCGGACGGGCAGAAAACCACCTCAAGCCGTCCTCTCGCTCCCGACCCAACCCGACCCGGCCGCTTGGATCATTATGTTTTAGTTTCGAAAGCGGACACGGACGCCGAAGAGCAGCGCGGACCAGGACGCGCTACGTGGAGATCGGGTCCCGCTCGCGAAGCGTCGATCTTTTGGTGCACCTGCTCCCTATCGGTAACACGCACGGCCGGGTTTTTGAGCTTCCGCTGTAGGCTTGCCTTGGTGTGCCCTTCAAACGGCCGGTCAGCCTGCCAGCGCCGCCGTGTCATCCCTGTGATGGACTGCGTCAGCATCCCGTCCCCCCCTCACGAGGACTGCTGCTGCAACAGCGAGCGACAGGCCAGAACCGACAGGCGACACAACCCCAGGAGGCAGTTGACTGCGTCCTCTGGCTCATCTGCTCCGGCAACTACCGCGCAGCTTGGCCGGAAACCTGACGCGCCAAAAAATGGCCGATCCGAGCCACTCGGCGGCTTCCGGACGCCAGAAGATACCGGCTGGATGCAGTCGGGTGGGCTTTAAAAACTCCTCGTCACGTCACGCAGTGCGAACATCGGCAGGCTCGCTCGCCGAGGGGGAAGCCTTGGGAAGCACTGGATGGAGCACTCGACTTGAAAGATACCGTTGGGTAGGTATCTTTGAGGCGGCGCCGATTTGCCGTGCGTCAAGGAGGGGGCATGGCGACCGCCTACAACCGCAAGAAGCAGCCAGAGCTCGTCCGGCGGACGCTCCTCGATTGCGCCGCCAAGCTCGCGCTGGAACAGGGCTTGGCCGCCGTCACGGTGCAGGCGGTCAGCCACGCCGCCGGCGTGACCAAGGGGGCGCTGTTCCACCACTTCCCAAGCAAGCAGGCGCTGGTCGAGGGCGTCGTCGCCGACCTCATCGCGCAGCTTGACGCAGATATCGACGCCGCCATGGCGAAGGATCCTCGTCCGTACGGGCGGTACACGCGGGCTTACGTCGACATCACCCTGCACGACCCGATGATCACCGAGGGCGGCCAGTGGGCTGCCCTACACATCTCGATTCTCGCCGAGCCCACCTTGCGCCGGATGGTGTCGGACTGGTTCGCGGAGCGCCTTCACCGCCACCGGGATACCGACGGGGACGCCGATTTGGAGTTCGTTCGGCTCGCCGCCGACGGCGCATGGATCGCCTACCTCGTGCGCGAGAAGCCGACCGACCCGGTGCCGGAACTCGGCGCGCTCCGCGCACGGCTCATCGCGATGACCCTGGCCGAACCGAAGCCAGCCTCGGGCGGGGACAGGGGCTGAGCGATGGGATCGACTTCGATGCACGGATTCGCCCCCGCCCACGGGACGGACGGGCCGGATGACCTCACGGGATACGGCGACCTGGCCGCCCGGCACGTTTCCGCTGGGCGCGTCCTCGGTCTGTTCCGCCCCTACGCGGGCCGGATCGCGCTCGTCCTCGGGCTGATCGCGCTCGCGACGGCGGCGGGGCTCGCCGCCCCGTTCCTGCTCCGGGAGATCATCGACGTCGCGCTGCCGCGGGGCGACGTGCGCCTGCTCGGGCTGCTCGCGGGGAGCCTCGTCGGCCTCGCCGCGCTGGCAGCCGGCATCGGCGTGCTCCAAGCCCTCGTCACCGCGAAAGTCGGGCAGACGCTGATGCACGACCTCCGGGTCCGCGTGTACGCCCACCTCCAGTCGCTGCCGCTCGGCTTCTTCACGGCGACCCGGGGCGGGGACATCCAGGCGCGCATCGCGAGCGACATCGGCGCCCTCCAGGCGCTGGTCACGCACACCGCGGGCGAAGCGACGCGCAACGCCAGCGCTGTCGCGATGACCGCGGCCGCCATGCTCTTGCTGGAGTGGCGGCTTGCCCTGTTCTCGTTCCTGGTTCTGCCGTTGGCGACCTGGATCAGCAACCGCGTCGGTCGGATGCGCGAGGAGACCACCTACGCGCAGCAGGAGCGGATCGCCGAGATGACCGCGGCGGTGCAGGAGTCCCTGTCGGTCTCGGGCATCGTCCTCGCCCGCACGATGGGGCGCACGCCGCACCTGGCGCAGCGTTTCGCGCGGGCCTCGCGCGAGGTGGCGACCCTGGAGGTCCGCTCGCACACCGCGGGCCAGTGGCAGTGGTCGGTCATCGATCTCGTTCTGCAGGCCCTGCCGGCCCTGACCCTGTTCCTCGGCGGCTGGATGATGAACGCCGGGACGGCCATGACGGTCGGCACGCTCGTCGCCATGATCGCGCTGCAGGAGCAGATGCTGTTCCCGCTGGAGGAGGTGCTGCGCACGGGCGTCGAGGTCCGGAAGACGCGGGCGCTGTTCGCGCGCATCTTCGAGTACCTCGACAAGCCGGCCGGGATCACCGAGCGGCCCGATCCCGTCATCCTCGAACCCGCGCGGGTCGCCGGCCACGTGCGCCTCGACGGCGTGACGTTTTCCTACGACCGGTCGGGACCCGCCACGCTCCGCGGCGTCACGGTGGACATCCCTGCCGGCTCGCACACCGCCATCGTCGGCGCGACCGGCTCGGGCAAGTCGACCCTCGGCTATCTCCTGGCACGCCTCTACGACGTCGACGCGGGCGCCGTGCTCTATGACGGCGTCGACGTGCGCGACCTGAGCGCGCGTTCGCTCTCCGACATCCTCGGTGTGGTGACGCAGGACCCGTTCCTCCTCCATGCCAGCGTCGCGGAGAACCTGCTGTTCGCCCGGCCCGAGGCGACGGTGGCCGAGATGGTCGAGGCGGCGCGCATCGCCCAACTGCACGACCTGATCGCGGCGCTCCCCGACGGGTACGACACCGCCGTGGGCGAGCGGGGTCACCGCTTCTCGGGCGGCGAGAGGCAGCGCCTCTCGCTGGCCCGGACGATCCTGCGCGACCCGCGCGTGCTGCTGCTCGACGAGGCGACGAGCGCCCTCGATACGGCGACGGAACGGGCGATGGTCGAGGCCCTCGCCCGCCCGGCCAAGCCCCGTACGACCATCACCATCGCCCACCGCCTCTCGACCGTGCGCCGCGCCGACCAGATCGTCGTGCTCGACCGGGGGACGGTGGTCGAGTGCGGGACGCACGAAGCCCTGCTCGCCCGCGACGGCGCCTACGCGCGCCTCGTGCGCAAGGCGGCCTGACGGACTCGACCCACGGACGGATTCCATGTCTCCGAGCACACACATGCGGCGGATGCCGGCCCTCGCCCTCGCGGTCGCCCTCATCCTGCAAGGCTGCAAGCCGGCGGCGGACGGCCAGGCGGCGGGCGGTTCCGGAATCGCGGGTTCGCCCCCCGATGTCTCGACCGTCACGGCCGAGGCGGCGACGGTGCCGCGCACCCTCGACCTGCCGGGGCGCCTCGTCTCGACGCGGGTCGCCGAGGTCAGGGCTCAGGTCGCCGGCATCATCCAGGAGCGCGCCTTCGAGGAAGGCAGCCTCGTCAGGAAGGGCGACGTCCTGTTCCGCATCGACCCCGCCGTGTACCGGGCCGAGGTCGATGCCAAGTCCGCCGCCCTCGACCGGGCCGAGGCCACGCGAGTGCAGGCACTGCGGCAATCGGAACGCACCGAGACGCTGCTGGAGCGCCAGGCGGCCAGCACCGCCCAGCACGACATCACCACCGCCGCCCTGCGGCAGGCCGAGGCCGACGTCGCGAGCGCGAAGGCGCAACTCGCTCGGGCCCGGATCGACCTCGACTACGCGACCGTCCGCGCGCCCATCGCCGGCCGCATCGGCCGGGCCATGGTCACGGAGGGCGCCCTCGTGGGCCAGGGCGAAGCGACGAAGCTCGCGCTGATCCAGCAGGTCGACCCGATCTTCGCCGACTTCAACGCTTCCGCCGCCGACGCCGGGCGGCTCGCCGGCCTCGGTCCGGGACAGGGGGAGACGAAGGTACGCCTGGTCCTGCCGGACGGCTCGCTCCACCCCGACGCCGGGCGTCTGCTGTTCACGGATGTGAGCGTCGACCCCGGCACCGGGCAGGTCTCGCTGCGGGCGAGCTTCCCCAACCCGAAGGTCGCCCTGCTGCCGGGCACCTACGTCCGCGTCCGCGTCGCGCAGGGGGAATTGCCGGGCGCGGTCATCGTCCCGGCCCAGGCCATCCAGCGCAGCAGCGCCGGCGTCGCGCAGGTCTACGTCGTCGGTGAGGACAGGACGGCCGCCCTGCGCCCCGTCAGGGCGGGGGCGCTGACGGACTCCGGCTGGGTCGTCGAGGAGGGCCTCAGGGCCGGGGACACCGTCGTGGTCGAGGGCTTTCAGAGGCTGCAGCCCGGCATGGCGGTGAACCCCATGCCTTGGCAGGCCGCCCGGACGGCCGCCGCCACCAAGCCCTGACGTCGCCGGGATCGAACCGACATGAGCCGCTTCTTCATCGCGCGCCCGATCTTCGCCTGGGCGATCTCCATCTTCATCATGCTGGTGGGCGCGATCTCCATCGCCGCCCTGCCGGTCTCGCAATACCCGGACGTGGCCCCGGTCACGATCCAGGTGACCGCGACCTACCCGGGCGCCCCGCCCGAGCGGCTCTACGACGGCGTCACCCGCATCATCGAGGAGGAGCTCAACGGCATCCCGGGGCTGATGTATTTCGAGAGCACCAGCGACACCTCCGGCATGGCGCAGATCACGGCCTCCTTCGCGCCGGGCTCGGACCCGTCGAAGGCCACCGTGGCGGTGCAGAACCGGATCAAGCGTATCGAGGCGCGCCTGCCCCGGGCGGTGACCCAGCAGGGCGTCACCGTCGAGGAGGCCAGCACCAGCTTCCTCCAGTTCGTCACCGTCTCCTCCAAGGACGGCTCCCTCAGCGAGACCGACCTCGGCGACATCGCCGCCCGCCGCCTGCTCGGCGAGTTGCGGCGGGTGCCGGGCGTCGGCCGCGCCACCCTGTTCTCCTCCGAGAAGGCGCTGCGGATCTGGATCGACCCGGTCAAGCTTGTCGGGTTCGGGATGACGCCAAGTGACGTGACGGCCGCCGTCGGCGCGCAGAACGCGCAGGTCGCCTCCGGCATCGTTGGCGCGCAGCCGGCGACGCCGGACCAGCGCATCGCCGCCAACGTGCTGGTGAAGGGGCAACTCACCACGCCCGCCGAGTTCGGGGAGATCGTGCTGCGCGCCAACCCCGACGGCTCGCTCGTGCGCCTGCGCGACGTGGCCGAGGTCGAACTCGGCGGCCAGTCCTACGCGATGCAGACCCGCCTCGACGGGCGACCCGCCGCCGGCATCGGCATTCAGCTCGCCCCGGGCGCCAACGCGCTCGCCGCCGCCAACGGCGTGCGGGCAAAGCTCGCCCAGCTGCAGCGGACCCTTCCGGTAAACGTGCGGGTGACGGTGCCCTACGACACCACGCCATTTGTCGAGGCGTCGATCAGGAAGGTGCTGGTGACGCTCGCCGAGGCGATGGCGCTCGTCTTCGCCGTGATGTTCCTGTTCCTGCAGAACGTCCGCTACACGCTCATCCCGACCATCGTCGTGCCGGTGGCGTTGCTCGGCACCTGCGGCGTGCTGCTCGTCGCCGGTTTCTCGATCAACGTGCTGACCATGTTCGGCATGGTGCTGGCCATCGGCATCCTCGTCGACGACGCCATCGTCGTGGTCGAGAACGTCGAGCGCATCATGGCCGAGGAGGGACTGCCGCCGCGGGAGGCGACCCGGAAAGCCATGGGTCAGATCACCGGCGCCATCGTCGGCATCACCGCGGTTCTGATCGCCGTCTTCGTGCCGCTCGCCTTCTTCCCGGGCTCGGTCGGGGTCATCTACCGGCAGTTCGCCGTGAGCATGGCGACCTCCATCGCCTTCTCGGCCTTCCTGGCCCTGTCCCTGACACCCGCCCTCTGCGCCACGCTGCTGAAGCCCGTCGAGAAGGGTCACGGCCACGACAAGCGCGGCTTCTTCGGCTGGTTCGACCGCCGCTTCCGCTCCGGCACGGAAGCCTATCGGTCGGGTGTGGCTAGCGTGCTGCGCCGGCCCGTGCGGGCGCTGCTCGTCTACGCCCTCCTCGTCGCCGCCCTCGGTTGGGGCTACCTGCGCATGCCGGGAAGCTTCCTGCCCATCGAGGACCAGGGCTACGTCATCGTCGACGCGCAGACGCCGCCGGAATCGGCCACCGGCCGCACCCTCGACGTGGCCAAGCGGATCGAGGAGCACTTCGCCAAAGAGCCCGGCATCGACAGCCAGACGCTGCTTCTCGGATTCGGCTTCTCGGGCCAGGGACAGAACGCGGCCCTCAACTTCGTCGGACTGAAGCCCTGGGGCGAGCGCGGGCCGGACGACGGCGCCGACGCCATCACGGCCCGCGCCAACGCCGCCCTCGGCGGCCTGCCCGACGCCATCGCCATGTCGCTGTCGCCGCCCGCCATCGACTCGCTGGGCAATTCCAGCGGCTTCGCCTTCCGCCTCCAGGACAAGGGCCAGCAGGGCCATGCGGCGCTGGCGGCCGCGCGCGACCAGTTGCTGAAGGCGGCGAGCCGGAGCCCGATCCTGCAGGGCGTCTATGTCGAGGGCCTGCCGACCGCACCGCAGATCGAGCTCATCCTCGACCGGCAGAAGGCCAACGCGCTCGGCGTGACCTTCGCCGACATCAACGACGCGCTCTCGACGAGCCTCGGCTCGGCCTACGTCAACGACTTCCCGAACCAGGCGCGGATGCAGCGGGTCATCGTCCAGGCCGAGGCGTCCCGGCGCATGAAGGCGGAGGACCTGCTCGACCTGAACGTCCGCAACGCCAAGGGGCAGATGGTGCCGCTGCAATCCTTCGCCCGGGTGGAGTGGACGATGGGACCGTCGCAGGTCGTGGGCTTCAACGGCTACCCGAGCATCAAGATCTCCGGCAGTGCCGCGCCGGGCTACGCCAGTGGCGACGCGATGGCCGAGATGGAACGCCTCGCCGGGCAACTCCCGCCGGGGTTCGACTTCGCCTGGACCGGGCAGTCGCTACAGGAGAAGCTATCGGGGTCCCAGGCCATCTACCTGCTCGCGCTGGCCCTGGTCTGCGTCTTCCTCTGCCTCGCTGCGCTCTACGAGAGCTGGTCGATCCCCCTCGCCGTGCTGCTCGTGGTACCGACCGGCGTGGTCGGTGCGGTCTTCGCGATGCTCATGCGCGACATGCCGAACGACGTCTACTTCAAGGTCGGCCTGATCACGGTGATCGGCCTGACCGCGAAGAACGCGATCCTCATCATCGAGGTGGCCAAGGATCTCGTGGCGAAAGGCGTATCGGTGAAGGAGGCGGCGCTGGAGGCGTGCCAGCTGCGCTTCCGCCCCATCGTGATGACCTCGTTTGCCTTCATTCTCGGCGTCGTGCCGCTCGCCGTCGCGACCGGGGCCAGTATGAACAGCCAGCGGGCTATCGGGACGGGCGTACTCGGCGGCATGGTCACGGCGACCGTGCTGGCGGTCTTCGTCACGCCGCTCTTCTACGTCCTGATCGGGCGGGCATTCGGATCTCGGGCAGCCGGCCGACGGCAGGTCGATCCCGACCGGCCGGTCGCACCCGGGCGGCGCGGCATCCCCGTGCCCTGAGGGCGATCAATCGGGATCGGGCCCCCGCGCAATGAGGCGCTGTCCGGCACCGTGACCTCCACCTATCGTGCCGTCTGCTCCGGGGCTGTGATTTGGACGACTAGAGTGTCCGGTATGGGCGCAAGCCGAACGACAGGTCTTGCGCGCACCGGCGATCCGGCATGGCCTAGTCTGGCCGAAAACCGACCGCTCACTGCAGGGGAGGTCGGCCAGAACAGCGGACAGGATGTTACCGGTTTCTGATGGCCGGGGCATGCGGTGCGGACCTTGCCAGCATTGCCAGCACCTGCGCCGCTCCCTCCTCGGGCGTGATGCGTGAGGTGTCGAGCAGCGGCACGTTCAACTCGTCCGCGAGCGCCCGGTAGCCGACGATTCGGGCCTCGGTCATGTGCTGGGACGGGTTGGGAGTGCCGCGCGCGACCATCCGGGCGATGGTGGTGGGTCGATCGGCCCAGCACATGACGGTGAACGGGCGCGGGTCCCAGCCGGGACGGAAGGCGGGCGACAAGAGCTGCGAGGCCGTGAACCAGTGCCGATCGAAGACGACGGGCCCCGGCGGTGCGTTGGCAATCGCCGTCGCAACCGCGGCATGAGCCACGTCGTCGGCGAGGGCGTGCTGACCGGTCCGGGCGAGGTGGACCATGATGGCGCCGACCTGACCGCCGAACGGGTGCAGCACGGTCGCGCCGATAGCCTCGGCGACGTGCCGCGCGATGCTTGACTTGCCGGAGCCGTCCAGTCCGTCCACGGCGAGCGCGATCCGCGAGGCCTGAGCGGCTTTCTGCTGTGCCCGCGTGAGGTTCGATGGGTAGATCCGCCCTTCTCGCCGGCCGTGCTCAAGGTAATGCAACCGCCCCTGCCAGGGATGCTCGAACAGCGCCGCGAGGTCCGGATGCAGTTGGATGTAGCCCAGCGCATCGAAATCGTCCGGCAACGGGCCTTCGGCGGTCGCAAGGTCTGAGAGGCGCTGCACGGTCTCGCGGGTGGGCGTCTCGGGCGGCCTGGCTGCGGCGGCCCGCTGCGCGCGCGAGGACACGGCGTCTGTGATGGCGCGAAGGAGTCCATCGGCGTAGGTGTCCCAGTCCAGCGCCCGGATGCGCGCGCGACCCGCCTCCGCGCGGACCGCTGCCCCAGCCGGATCGGCGACGATCCGGTCCGCCGCCTCCGCGATGGCCGCCCCGAGTGCCTCGTCGGAACCGTCCGGAACCACTTGGGCGGTCACGGCGTCCTTGGCGAAGGCCAGCGTGCCGTGCACGGTCGTGACGAGCGGCGTGCCGCAGGCCATGGCTTCCGCGGCCGGGTTGCACCAGCCGGCATGCGCTTCGGCACTGCAGAAGGCGTCGAGCCCGTGGTACCACGCCGGCAGGTCGGCCTCGCGCAGCGGCCCGTGCACGTTGAGGCGGCCCGAGGCGACCAGATCGGCACGCGCGCCCACGAGCCCCCAGTCCGGCCGTCCGAACCAGTGCAATGCCCATGCATCGCCGAGCCTGTCGAGGGCGGCGAGCTGGGCCGCGGGGCGCTTGTTGGCGATGCCTCCGAGCCTGTGGCGGACACCTCGCGCAGGTCTCAGGACAGGCGGCGCGAACAGGCCCGCATCGACCGCACCGATGAGACGGCGCCACGGATGCCCCAAGGCGTCGAGATCCGCATCACCCCAGTGGTCGTTGTTCGCCACGATGAGATCCGGCGCGAAGGTCCGCGTGACGCGCGCGTAGGCATCCCGCCGCACCGGGCCGTTGAGGAGATGTTGCACGCGCACGCCGAAATGAGGGGCCCTCAGATCCGCGAAGCGCGCGATCGTGGCATCCGGAAAGCCGCCTCCCGGCACCATGACGGCGTCCCAATGTTCACGGGCCGCGTCCTCGAGGTGCAGGACACGGAGCTGTGTCTCGAAGCCGTCCTCGCCTGAGCCCAGGGCCAGGAAGGCCAGGTCGTGCCCGCGGCGGACAAGGACGCGCCCGACCCGCTCGAAGCGCAAAAGGCCGCCGGTCAGCGCAAGGTGATCGCAGGCCACGAGCAGCCGCATCAGGTCGTTCTTCCAAGCAGGCGCCGGAGGCGTAATGGCAGGCGGCCGACGCGGCCGGATGGCGCGAGACGAGCGGCAAGCGTCGCCTCAAGCTGGTCGCGCGCGCGATGAAGCTCGGCCGCGTAGGCGATCACGCGGTCGGTGCGGCGGGCGCTCTCCAGTCCGGCCGCCTCGTGCGCTGCGGCGTCGAGCGCACGCGCTGCGCGCAAGGCATCGTTCTCCTCACGCAAGCGCGCGATCTCCGCGGCGGCGTCATCGATCGCCCTGGGCGAACCCGCCTGGACTGCGCGGGCCTCCGCCGAGCCGCCGGCGTGAAGGCGCGTCGCAGCGGCCCAGCCGAGGCCGCGCTCCGTCGCATGGCCGCTGACGATCGACTGAAAGCGGCTCTCCCGGGCGAGACGGTCGGCAAGCTGCGCGTCATCCAGGGCGAGCCCGAGCCGCGGCAGCAAGGCCTGAAGGGCGTCCAGCAGCGTCAGTCCGGACGATCCGGATCGCCCCCAGTCCGGCACGTCGATCAGAGCGTTGACGAGGCCGCGCACGGCGAGGTGCCCCTGATCCAGAGGGGCGCCGAGGTCCCATTCCAGGTCGATGAAGGTGTTGATGGGCCCCGCAACAAGATTTTTCGGGATCGCGTCGAGGGCTGATCCCGGCAGGATCGTCTCGAGCTTCAGCGCTGCGCCGGCCACGAAGCTGCGCGACACGGCCTCGAGCCAGGTCCCGGCCCAGGCAGCCACTGCGTCCAGGCACCAACCGTCCCGTGCCAGTTGCGTGTCGAGCGCTGACGACCAGAGCGGCCCCGGCATGTAGGCTTCCGACGGCAGGAGGTTCGCCACCCCGTCGACGTGCGGGGGCAGGTCGGGATACCGACGCGTCCGGCGCACGTGGATCTGCGACCCCGCTGCCACGAAGGTCACCAGCCGCTCGAATTCCGGACGCCGACGCAGTCCGATATGGATCGCTAGACGATCATCCTGCGGCAGCGGTTCCTCTGAGGCAGCGACCAGAAAGGCGGGCGCGAGGTCGGCGGCAAGCCCCTCATCGACCACCTGTCTCCAGGCGCGCCGCAGCGAAAACAGCGCCTCGTCGCCGGAACCGGGCTCCGGCCCGGCCGCACCGATGGCAAGCGCTCCGGGATCGAAGCCGCTCTGCCGAGCCAGACCCCGCTCGGCGACGAGGCTCACGGGCTGCGCCCGGTCCGGAAACGGAAACCACCACGCCTGATGGATCAGGCCACAGGTCTGGAGCGACCGTCGAAGACCAACCCGCGTCGGCAGTCGGAGACCGTTCGGCCCGGACGATCCCTCGAGACTCGGAAAGCCGCCCCGTCCAGGCGCCTCGGCGCCATGAGCGAACCCGTTCAGCGACAGGGCATTGTCGATCGCCAGAATCAATCGCCCCCCCGGCCGCAGCCGCGCGCGGGCCCATGTGATGGACGCCTCGAGCCTGCGCCCTGCGCCGACAGCGTGATGTGGCAGGAAATCGAGCAGCAAGACCGCGTCGAAACGTACCGAGGCCGATAGGTCGTTTCCGTCCGCTGTGGTGAGCACGGACACGCCAGGCGCACAGCCTGCTCTGGCATAGGCGTGCGGCTTCGAGCCCAGCACCAGCAGGCTGCCGGTCAACCACGAGGAGAATGGGCGCATCATGTCCGCGCCCCGCTCGTCCGGCAAGACGGATGGGCATATTGCCAAATTATCCCGCCGCATGTTTCCTGAATGCCAATACCAATTGTTCCAAATTTTCCCTGCCGCACTTTGGTTGAGCGGAATCTAAGTCCGAAATGGACATGTGACGGTTTCGTGTCTACTTATAATAAGCGTTAAGCTACAAGCAAAACCGGCCTGTCCCGTCGAGGTCAATAGGGATGAATTTCGTCAGCGCCATCTCGTTGGCCGGCCCGCACGTGCTGGTGACGAGCACCTTCCCTGATACGCTCAACAGAAATCCTGGAATCCGAAGCGACCTCGCGGAGGGCTTTGCCGAACTCCTCGGCGTCGAGCGTGTCATCCAGTCGCCACTGGAACTGGCGGTATCCGTGATCAGAGCGTCCCGCCCGGATGTGGTGGTGGCGGTCGGAAGTCTCGTGCCTGATCTGTCGGACCTGCGTGAACTTCGCAGGGCCGCGGATGCTGTCGGTGCGGTCCTCATATTCTGGCTGACGGACGACCCGTACGAATTCGACTATGCCTTCAAGGCCGACCTCTACGCCGACATCGTCGTGAGCAACGATTCCTGGGCGGCACAGCACTATCGGCACCCCGACATCCATCACCTCCCTCTGGCCGCAGCCCCCAACCGCCATTTCAGGCCCATTTGCCCGGTGGCCGAACGGGAGACGGTCATGTTCTTCTGCGGCGTCGCCTATCCGAACCGCATCGCCCTGATGCGTCGGATCGACGACTTCCTATCCCGCCACGTCGTCGAGATCCTGGGTGCCGGATGGCCGGACACACTCCGTTGCGCGGTGAATCGCCGACTGACACCCGCGCAGATGGCGGACTATGCCGCCGCGGCCCGGCTGACGCTCAACATCGGCCGAGACCTCGACGTGGCCAATCGCCGATTGTCGCTCCCGCAGGCGACGCCGGGACCGCGGACCTTCGAAGTCGCCCTGTCGGGCTCCACGCAGGCCTTCTTCGTCACGGGCCTGGAGATCTGCGAGCATTTCGAGCCGGACACGGAGATTCTGCTGGTTGATGGCGCAGGCGACATCGCGCGTGCCATCGAGCGGTCGCTCGATGAGCCCGAGGCGATTGAGACGATTGCGCGTCGCGCGCAGGCGCGCGCGCTCCGCGAGCACACATACCGGCATCGCGCGGCGCGTCTGCTCGATTTCAGCCGCCTGACGGTTCCGGCCTGAGCCCGTCGCCGCGTACACAGACGAACGTTAACATGTCCGACCTGTCGATCCTGTTGCTCGATACTGAGCCGCGGACGCATAATCGCTATCTCGTGCTTGCCATCGCGGACGCGCTCCGCCGTCATCCTGCCGTTAGACGCGTCCATGTCGCCGGACATGCGGACGCTTTGATCACCTTCGCCGAGCAGGGGTTCGACACGCTGGTCGCTTTTGGGGGCGCCCGAGCGCATGCGCACGTCGTCGGCCGGCTCGCAGGCCTCGCCCGAACCAGCGTGCTCTGGACCACAGAAGACCCGTACGAGCTTGAGGCGAACGTGCGCGGCGCGAAGACTTTCGATCTTGTCTTCACCAATGACCGGGCCAGCGTTCCGGCCTATGGCGGGCGGGCACGACACCTCCCGCTGGCCGCCTCGTCGATCTTTCACGATCTGGCAGTGCTCGATGACGACACGCGCTACCGCTACGACCTCCTTTTCATCGGAACGGCGTGGCCGAACCGGGTCGCAACGCTGAACGCACTCTCGGCGAGACTGCCGCGGGACGTGAAATTCAAACTGGCCCTGCCGTGGAACGAGCACATCGGACAGCCCGCACTCGAGGATGAGACCCTCGTCACCGACTGGCGGTGCGGGAATCGCGACTTCGCTCTGCTGGCCAACCGCAGCCGGGTCGTGCTGACCCTGCCGCGGAGCTTCTCATCCGCGCGCGCCGATCAGGCGACCGGCTCAACGCCGCCGCCGCGGCTATTCGAGACAGCCCTCGCTGGCGGCTATCAGGTCGTGGTTTCGCCCGAACCGGAGACAGCCGAATATTATGCGCCCGGCTCTGAGATTGCACTCTGCAGCGACGAAGCTGCGGCCATCGAGGCGATTGAGGCGGCCCTGACTTCGCCTGAGCGCCGCATCGAACGCGCGCGTGCCGCTCAGGCGCGGACCCAGGCCGAGCATCTTTATGATCACCGTGTCGCGACCATCCTGGATGCCGTAGTGGAAGACCGGCGGACGCAGACGCTACGGCCCCTCCACGGGACGACGCCCGTCCGCACGGTCCTGATGCTCACCCACAACCGAATGGGATATCGCCCCGGCGGCGGTGTCGAAGTCTACCAGGAACTGCTGACCGAACTCGGGGAGCCCTATCGGATCCTGTTCCTGTTTCCCGTGGTCGACGATGGATGCTGGTCGCTGCGGCTCGAAGGCCCCGGGATCGCGGAATCGTACGCCTGCGGCGCCGTCACGCCACCGCTCTCGACGGATCCGTTCGTCGAGGGATTGTTCCAGCGAATCCTGTTCGAGCATCAGATCGACCTCGTCCACATCCATCACCTGATGCATGTCCCGCTGTCGCTGCCTCTCATCGCGCGGGCCTGCGGCGTTCCCACCGTCTACCACCTGCACGATCATTTCCTGATCTGCGAGCGCTGGCTGCTTCTCGATCATGCTGGCCGCTTCTGCGACGTGGTCAACCGTGGCGCGGATCAGTGCGACGCCTGCCTGGTGGCGGCAAACAACTACCCGCCCGGCTCAAAGGCCCGGCGCGACGGCATGATGACCTTGGTGACCGAGGCAATCGATGCCTTCGTCACGAGTACCCCCAAGACGGCGCGCTACCTCCAGCGCTTCTTCCCCGGCCTCCCCGCGGAGCGGCTCTGCGAGATCGCAATGGTGGCACCGAGTGCCCCAGTCCCAAGCGTGGGGTCCGGTCTGAAGCGAAAGCGCGACACCGATCGGCTGACCGTAGCGATCCTGGGCAATTTCGCGGCCCACAAAGGCGGCCTGCAGGCGATCAACCTGATCCGGAGTTGTGAGGCTTATCCGATCCACTTCAAGGTGATCGGCAGGATCGAGGACCAGTACCGCGATTTGATCGCGACCTTCCGGCCGGATCAGGTCAGCGTCACGGGTTCCTACGAGCAGCATGCCATCGGAGGTCTGATGGCCGGGTGCGATGTCTCGTTGCATCTCTCGACGTGGCCGGAAACGTTCGTGATCGCGCTGACCGAGGCGTGGCAGGCCGGCCTCGTCCCGATCGTCACCGATATCGGTGCCTTGGCCGAGCGCGTTCAGGATGGCGTCGACGGGTACAAGGTGTCGCCAGACGATCCCGGCTCCGTCCGCAACCGCCTCATCGGGCTCCACTACGATCGTGCCCGCTTGGCCCGGATGCAGGCAGCCATCGCACAGAAGTCCTTCCCCTCCGTGGACGACCATCTCGAAACGGTCCGCGCGCTCTATGATCGCCTGATCGCGGCACGGCCCGTTCGCCACAACAGGATTCCCAGCCACTTGCGGAACGGGTTCGACCTGCGGCTTGAAAGCCTCGGCTTCCGAACGAACGCGCCGTCGTGGACCAGCGCCGCGATCCAGTGGGACGAGGCGGCCCACCCCGCGGCCACGCCGCTCGCTGCCGTCGCGAGCACGCACGTTCGGCCGATGCCGGACCTGCCCGATGCGTTCCGCCGTCTGCCTCTCAGGCCGATCAGACGCAGCGAATGCGGCTGGAGCCTCGACGTGATGCGCGCCGACGATCGCCTCAACAGAAGTCTGGATCTCTCGCCGGTGGCGCAAGGGTCCATTTTCCTGCGCGGATGGTTGCACATCTCCGGACCCGCGCCCAAGGCGCTCTACCTGCGGCTGACTGGAAGATGCGGAACATCGTGGGTCACCCTGCAGAGCGATCTCCGGCCGGACGTCGCCAAATGGTACGGAGAACCGGCCGCCGCGACATCCGGTTTCACCGGACAGATCGAGGTGGCGGGAATGGCATTCGGGCACTACGCGCTCGCCCTTATCCAAGTCGCCGATCATCAATTGCGGGTCTTGGATGACATCGCATCGGTATTCATCGCGCCCGACACAGAGGCTCTGGCGCGCTTTGTTCCTGAACCCCGCAAGATCCTCAATGGGCCGCTGCAGAACATCACGCTGCGCCACAGCCTACCGGAAGATATGGATGCGACGACGATTTCGCCCGGTCAGCTCTGGGCTGCGGAGGTGGAGTTTTCGGACGCGTCTCCCAGACTTCCGAAGGAGTTATTCGCCGTCCTTCGGTCATCAGCCGGCGAAGCATGGCGCGCGCCGGTTCTCAGGATCGATAAGCGGACCGTGCGCATCGTCGCGTCTATTCCCAACATCGATCCAAGTACCTGCACGGTTCTGCTCGCTGAGCCGCACAGCAGGAATCTACGGATACTCGCGACCTTGTTCCAAACTCGGATCGCTGCTCCCTCGTGATGGGGCCCGCGACGCGGCACAACGCGTCGTTTTCGAAAGCAGGTCCGTTTAAAGCCTACCATTTCTGCGAGGTCGCGCTGACACGACTGAACGGCCCTGACTGTCCGATCGAACCATACTGACGGGCCTTGTCCAAGATCATCTGCCATACGCGTGAACGACACACGTCCGGATAGATCTCGGCGGCCCAGGGCCTGTCGTGGCGCTGGACAGCTTGATTGTCTCTTCTGGAGAAGATGCCAAAGCGGCCTGATTGGCTGGATCGGGCGCAACACTGCCAGTGTCGCGGCGGACCATACGTCCGCTTCCGGGGTCCGCGCGTGAACGGCCGCGTTGGGTCGAACGCAGCCACGCGACGCAAAAGCCGATCAGGTCAGTCCCCAGACTGTTAGAACGTGCGGGTGGATGTTCTGACGTGGCCTGGCGCCTCGAGGTGCAGGGGCCTTCTGGATGGGCCTGGCTGTAGCGAAGTGCTGTCCTCGACCCGTCCGCGGCTGGCGGCGGAGCGCCACAACTCCGAATCCGACAAGGTGAGGTCGCCAATCTGCCGGTGTTCCAGTTCGTCGCCGATCGGCGCGAGGACGGCGCGGCGGCCCGGAGCGCATCGACCGCCTCCCTGATCGGGCGGGCGTCGTTGTGAATCATCCCTAGTCCGGGAAGCCCCTGATCAGGGCGGTCATCACTATCGTGCGGCGCAAGCCGGGGATGGTTGCCTTGTCCGCGAGCAGTGTCTTTGCCTGTGGGTGAGTCTCGATTGCCTTGGCCATATCGACGGTGTGACCCGACTTGAAGGCGAGGGCTTCGCGGTCTCGTCCTTAAGGTCGGCTTCGGTGGCCTGCTTGATCTCCTCGTCCGTCACCTCGGACTTACGGCACAGGTCACCGGCGCCGGGAATCGCTCGGCCATTCGGGTTTGTGCCGACCCTTGTGCGCCGGAAAAACACCTTCTGTTTCGGGGGGGCGGTTATGTCCCGGTCCCGAAGGTGCTGTTTTGCTTGGAAAAATTGGCTGGGGCGCCAGGATTCGAACCTGGGAATGGCGGTACCAAAAACCGCTGCCTTACCACTTGGCGACGCCCCAAGGTGAGCGGAGGCTGTCTAGACGCCGCGCCCGCCCCTGGCAAGCGGTGGATCGCGGCCGTCTAACCCCCCGCCCGCAGCGGCTTACCGGCGCTCGGGGACGCCGTCGATCCGGCGGGGCAGGCCCAGCGGATTGGCGGCCTGAAGCGCTGGCGGCAACAGCGCGTCGGGAACGTCCTGGTAGCTCACCGGCCTCAGGAACCGGTCGATGGCGAGGCTGCCCACCGAAGTCGTGCGCCCGTCCGAGGTCGCCGGATAGGGGCCGCCATGCACCATCGCGTGCGCCACCTCGACCCCGGTCCCGAAGCCGTTGACCAGGATGCGGCCGACGCGGCGCTCCAGGAGCGGCAGCAGGTCCCGCGCCGCCGCGTGATCCTCCGGCGCGAGGTGCAGCGCCGCCGTGAGCTGGCCTTCCAGATGCTCCAGCACCGCCCGCATCGCCGCGAGATCCGCGCAGCGCACCACGAGGCCCGAGGCCCCGAACATCTCCTCCTGCAGCGCGGGATCCGCCAGGAACACGTCCGAGTCCGTGGCGAACAGGCTGGCCCGGCCCTGGGTCACCCCGCCCTCCGCACCCTCGGCGATGCGGGTGACGGCGGCGTGCCCGGCCACCCGCGCGACGGCCTCCCGGTAGGCGCGCTGGATGCCGGGCGTCAGCATGGTCGCGGCGGGGCTGTCGCGCAGGGCCGCGCCGGCCGCTTCCAGGAAGGCGTCGAGGCCCGGGCCGGGCAGCGCCAGGATCAGGCCCGGATTGGTGCAGAACTGTCCGGCACCCAGCGTCAGCGACGCCGCGAAGGCTTGGCCGATCTCGGCGCCCCGCGCGGCCAGCGCGCCCGGGAACAGCAGCACCGGATTGATGCTGCTCATCTCGGCATAGACCGGGATCGGCACCGGGCGGGCGGCCGCGATCGCCATCAGGGCCGTGCCGCCCCGACGGGAGCCCGTGAAGCCCACGGCGGCGATCCGGGGATCGGCCACCAGCCCCTGCCCGATCGACTGGCCGGCATCGAACAGCAGCGAGAAGGTCCCCTCGGGCAGGCCGCAGGACGCCACCGCCTTCTGGATGGCGCGGCCGACCAGTTCCGAGGTGCCGGGATGGGCCGGGTGCGCCTTGACCACCACCGGGCAGCCCGCCGCCAGGGCCGAGGCGGTGTCGCCGCCCGCCACCGAGAAGGCGAGCGGAAAGTTCGAGGCGCCGAATACCGCCACCGGGCCGACGGCGATCCGGCGCAGGCGCAGGTCCGGCCGGGGCAGCGGCTTGCGGTCCGGCAGGGCCGGATCGATCCGCACTGCGACGGAACTGCCCTCGCGGACCACGCCGGCGAACAGGCGCAGCTGGCCCACCGTCCGGGCGCGCTCGCCCTCGATCCGCGGCCGGGGCAACCCCGTCTCTTCCATGCAGCGGGTGACGAGGGCGTCGCCGGTCTCCAGGATGTTGGCGGCGATCGCCTCTAGGAAGCCGGCCCGCGTCTCCGGATCGGTCTCCCGGTAGGTGTCGAAGGCGGCCTCCGCCAGGGCGCAGGCCCGGTCGAGATCGCCGAGGCTCGCGCCGGGGAAATCCGGCTCCAGGGATTCGCCGGTGGCCGCCGCGACGGCCCGGACGGCCGCCTCGGTGCCGCGCCGTGCCTCGGCGCCGATCAGGTTCTCGCCGCGCAGGGTCATGAGCTGCTCCTCTTCGTAGGGGTGCGGGCGGGCCGCACCGGGACGGACGCGTGACGGGCGGTCAGCCCCGCTGCGCCGCCAGGGCCTTCTCGCGGATGGCCGCGAGGGTCATGGTCGGGGTGAGCGCCTCGGGATCGACGCGGCAATGGATCATCGCCGGCAGGCCGGAGGCGAGGCTGCGCTCGAAGGCGGGCGCGAAGTCCGCGGTGCATTCCACGCGCTCGCCATGGCCGCCGCAGGCGCGGGCGAGCGCCGCGAAGTCGGGGTTGCGCAGCTCGGTCGCCGAGACGCGGCCGGGATATTCGCGTTCCTGGTGCATCCGGATCGTGCCGTACATGCCGTTGTCGAGCACGACCACCACGACGGCGATCCCGTACTGCACGGCGGTGGCGAATTCCTGCACGGTCATCATCACGTCGCCGTCGCCCGCGAGCGCCACGACGATCCGCTCCGGGCGGCCGCGCTTCGCCATCACGGCGGCGGGCAGGCCGTAGCCCATGGAACCCGAGGTCGGCGCGAGCTGCGTGCCGAAGGCGCGGAACCGGTAGTAGCGGTGGACCCAGGTGGCGAAATTGCCGGCGCCGTTGCAGATCACCGCGTCCCGCGGCAGCCGCTCCCGCAGCCACGTGATCGCTTCCCCGTACTGGAACGCGCCGGGTTTCGGCTCCGGCGTCTCGGACCACGCGCGGTAGGCGGCATGGGCCTCGGCGGCGCGACCGCTCCCGGTCGGCGTGAAATCCGGCAGGGCGGCGCAGAAGGTCTCGGGCGCCGCCTCGATCGCCAGCACCGGCTGATAGACCCGCCCGAGCTCCGCTGCGTCGGCATGGACGTGGACCAGGGGCAACCCGGGATTGGGGATGCCGAGGAGGCCGTAGGATTGCGCCGGCATCTCGGACAGGCGTCCGCCCACCATCAGCAGCAGGTCGGCCTCCCGGATCCGGGCCAGCAGCGCCGGGTTCGGCCCGATCCCGAGCTCGCCCGCGAAGTTCGGATGGTCGGCGGGAAAGAGCTGCGCCCGCCGGAACGAGACCGCCACCGGCAGGTCGTGGCGCGCAGCCCAGGCGGCCAGGGTGGCGACGGCGCCCTGCGTCCAGCGGGAGCCGCCGAGCAGCACCATCGGCCGCTGCGCCTCCGCCAGCATCGCCCGCAGACGCTCCACATCGTCCCCGGACGGGGCCGGGGCGGCCGGGACGACGCGCGGCGCGTCGGACACCGCCACGACGTCGTCGAGCATGTCTTCCGGTAGGGCCACCACGACGGGACCGGGACGGCCCTGCATCGCCACCCGGAACGCCCGGGCGAGGATCTCCGGAATGCGCGCCGCGTCGTCGATCTCCACCGTCCATTTGGCGAGCCCGCCGAACATCTGCCGGTAATCGACCTCCTGGAAGGCCTCGCGGTCCCGCATCCGCCGGGCGATCTGGCCGACGAACAGGATCATCGGCGTCGAATCCTGGCGGGCGATGTGCACGCCCGCGGAGGCGTTGGTGGCGCCCGGCCCCCGGGTGACGAAGCAGATGCCGGGGCGGCCGGTGAGCTTGCCCGCGGCCTCGGCCATGATCGCCGCGCCGCCCTCCTGCCGGCAGACCAGCACGTCGATGCCGCTGTCGCGCAGGGCGTCGAGCACCGCGAGGTAGCTCTCCCCGGGGACGCAGGTCACGCGCTCGACGCTCTGGGCGCGGAGCTGGTCGACGAGCACCTGCGCGCCGGTGCGTGGGGGCAATCCGCTCAAGCCGTTCCTCCCTGGCCCTCGGGCCGCATCCGGGGCGTTCCGCCGGGATCGGCCACCGTTCCGCCCGCCGCTGGGATGCCGCTGATATCCCAGTTTCAGGATAGGGGCGGGTTCGGGGCGGTCAACCTGTCAGACCAGGGGCCGCCGGTCGAGGGCTCGGCGGGTCATCCGGTCGAGAAAGTCGAACAGCGTTCCGATCCCGGCCAGGGCCGCCGCTTCGTCCCGCGCCGCGATGCCGGACAGGATCGCCCCGTGGATCTTGGCGCAATCCAGGAAGCTGGCGGTGGGCTCGTAGGTGTACCAGAACCGACGGGACTGGGCGTGGAGCGCCGCCATGGTGCCGGTGAGCGTCGCGTTGTAGGCGGCGCCGACGAGGGCCTCGTGCAGGCCGCGCTTGGTCCGGAAATAGGCCTCCCGATCGCGGGCCTCCGCGGCGCTGCGCAATCCGGCTGCCCGGTCCAGCAGGTGTGCCATGTCCTCCGCCGTGCCGCGCGCGATAACGCAGCGGGCCACGGTCTCGTCGAGGGGGCGCCGCACCTCCAGCAATTCGAGATGCTTGATGACGTCCACCTGGGTGACGAGGACGCCGCGCCGCGGATGGACCTCCACGAACCCGATCGTCTTGAGCCGTGCCAGAGCCTCGCGGACCGGCGTCCGGCCGAGGCCCAGCTCCGCGCCGAGTTCGCCCTCCGAGACCATGGCGCCCGGGGCGAGACGGCGGCTGATGATCATCTGCTCGATGGCGTCATAGGCGGTCTCGGCGAGGGAGCGCGGCCTGCGCCCATCCTCCGGCGGCACCTGTCCGCCGCCCGCAAATCCCAATCCGGCCAAGGGCTTCCCCGTCGATGTCGGATCCTGTCTGTCGCAACCCGTGCCGGTTGACAATGGCGCCGCGCACCGTGCTACTCAAGATCTGGGATATCAGTCCGCGTTCAGCGCGGGCGGGAGCCAAGGCCGGCGCAAGCGACATGTGATTGTCACCGTTCGCGGGTGCCGAGACCGAGGCCCAGGGAGGAGGAGCGGATGTCCGGGATGTCCCCTGAGACGCGCGCCAAGCTGAAGACCGTCAGCACGGCGACGCTGATGACCGCCCTCTACAAGCGCGGCTTCCGCAACCAGATGATCCAGGGCGTGCTACCCCTGAAGGCCGGCGGCCCGACGATGGTCGGCGAGGCCTACACCCTGCGCTACATCCCGGCCCGGGAGGACCTGAACCCCATCACGGTGTTCCGGGATCGCGCGCATCCGCAGCGCAAGGCCGTGGAGGAGTGCCCGCCCGGCGCCGTGATGGTGATCGACAGCCGCAAGGACGCCCGGGCGGCCTCCGCCGGCTCGATCCTGGCCACCCGGCTGATGGTGCGCGGCTGCGCCGGGCTCGTCACCGACGGCGGATTTCGCGATGCCGACGAGATCGCCCGGCTGGAGATGCCGAGCTATCACGCGCGCCCGTCGGCGCCGACGAACCTCACCCTCCATCAGGCGATCGACATCAACGTGCCGATCGGCTGCGGCGACGCGCCCGTCTTCCCCGGGGACGTGATCGTCGGCGACGGCGACGGGGTGGCGGTGATCCCGGCCCATCTCGCCGACGCCGTCGCCGACGAGGCCGTCGAGATGACCGCCTACGAGGACTTCGTCACCGAGGAGGTTCGCAAGGGCCGCACAATCCTCGGCCTCTACCCTGCCACCGACGAACAGAGCCTCGCCGATTTCGCCGCCTGGCGGAAGCGGACCGGCCGCTGAGCGTGCCGGACCGGCCCGCTCCAGCCCGGCCCGCGATCGGCAACGGGCCGGAACGCGTCGGATTCGACTCGGGGGGACGCCATGGCGGCGGGGTTGCGCGGGGGCGCTGCGGCGCCGGAGATCGAGCGGCGGACGATTGCCAAGGTGTCGTGGCGACTCCTGCCGCTGATCGTCCTGATCTACTTCGTCGCCTACATGGACCGGACGAATGTGGGCTTCGCCGCGTTCGGCCTGAAGCGGGACTTCGGGTTCTCCGCCACGCTCTACGGCTGGGCTGCCGGCATCTTCTTCCTCGGATACGTCCTCTTCGAGATTCCAAGCAACGTCCTTCTGGAGCGCGCCGGGGCGCGGCTCTGGATCGCCCGGATCATGGTCACCTGGGGACTGGTGGCGGGCAGCATGGTCCTCATCACCGGCCCGGTGAGCTTTCTGGCCCTGCGTTTTCTGCTGGGCGTGGCCGAGGCCGGCTTCTTCCCCGGCGTGATCCTCTACTTCACCTTCTGGTTCCCCAAGCGGTACCGGGCCCGCGTGGTTGCCGCCCTGTTCCTGGCGGTGCCGGGCTCGAATGCCCTCACGGCGGTGATCTCGGGGGCGCTGCTCCAGCTCGACGGCGTGCTGGGCCTGCACGGCTGGCAGTGGCTGTTCCTCCTGGAGGCCGCGCCCTCGATCCTGCTGGCCTGCGCGGTTCTGGCGCTGATGACGGACCGGCCCGAACAGGCGGCGTGGCTCGCGGCCGAGGAGCGGCGCTGGCTGAGGGACGAACTCGCGGCGGAGCGTGCGGGCACGCTCAGGGCTCACGGGCATCTCACCCTCAAACAGGCCCTCACCGACCGGCGGGTGCTCGCCCTCGGGGCGATCTACTTCACCATCGGCACCGCCACCTACGGCATCACCTTCTTCATGCCGCCGATCCTGAAGAGCCTGCATCTCACCGACTGGGAGACGGGCGTCGCCACGGCGGTACCCTACGTCGTGGGGACCCTGGGCATGGTCGCCTGGAGCTGGTCGTCGGACCGGCGCAACGAGCGGCGATGGCACTTCGTGATCGCCGCGCTGGTCGCCGCCCTCGGCCTCGTCGCCTCCGGCCCCCTGCTCGGCAGCCTCTGGGCGCTGACGGCGATGTCGGTGGCGACGATCGGGCTCTACGGCAGCAAGCCCGCCTTCTGGGCGATGCCGGGGGAGTTCCTGTCCGGGCCCGCGGCGGCCGGGGGGATCGCCCTGATCAACGCGATCGGCAATCTCGGCGGCTTCGTCGGTCCCTACGTCCTGGGCTGGCTCAAGGATTACACCGGCAGCTACGAGGCGGGACTTTATTTCCTGGCCGCTTGCGCGCTCGCCTCGGCGGCGATCACGGTCGTGTCTGTCCGGTCAGGCGGGGCGGAGGCGGACCCGCGCGATGGGACCGGCGGCGCGTTCCGCCCCGCCGGCTCGAACCCGTGAGACCGGAGACAGAGCGATGACCGCGCGCAAGAAGGACCTGGGCGACCTGCGCAGCCAGCGCTGGTTCGGCGCCACCGACCTGCGCAGCTTCGGCCATCGCTCGCGCATGCTGCAGATGGGCTATGAGCGGGCGGATTTCAGCGCCAAGCCCATCGTCGGCATCATCAACACCTGGAGCGACATCAATCCCTGCCACCTGCATTTCCGCGAGCGCGTGGAGCAGGTGAAGCGCGGCGTCTGGCAGGCGGGGGGCTTCCCGATCGAATTGCCGGCGCTGTCGCTGTCCGAGAATTTCGTCAAGCCGACCACGATGCTCTACCGCAACCTCCTGGCCATGGAGGTGGAGGAGCTGCTGCGCCAGCATCCGGTGGACGGGGCGGTGCTGATGGGCGGCTGCGACAAGACCACGCCCGGCACCGTGATGGGCGGCATCTCCATGAACCTGCCGATGATCTTCCTCCCGGCGGGGCCGATGATGCGCGGGCATTTCGGGGGCAAGATCCTCGGCTCCGGCTCGGATGTCTGGAAGTACTGGGCCGAGAAGGAGGCCGGCACCATCACCACGCAGGAGTGGAACGACATGGAGGCGGGCATCGCCCGCTCCGCCGGCACCTGCATGACCATGGGCACGGCCTCGACCATGACGGCGATCACCGAGGCGCTGGGCCTGTCCCTGCCGGGCGCGGCCTCGATCCCGGCGGCCGACGCCGACCATCCCCGCATGGCGAGCGTCTGCGGCCGGCGCATCGTGGACATGATCTGGGAGGACCTGAAGCCCTCCGACATCCTCGACCGGCGCTCCATCGACAACGCGCTCGTCGTCCACAACGCGCTGGCCGGCTCCACCAACGCGATGATCCACCTCGTCGCCATGGCGGGCCGGGCCGGCATCCCGGTCAAGCTCACCGCGTTCGACGAGGTCGCCCAGAAAGTCCCGGTGATCGCCAACCTCCGGCCCTCGGGGCAGTGGCTGATGGAGGATTTCCACATCGCGGGCGGAATCCGGGCGCTGATGGCGCGGCTCTCCCCCCTCCTCCACCTCGACGCCCGCTCGGTCACCGGCGGCACGATCGGCGACGGGCTCGCCGGCGCGAAGGTCTACAACGACGACGTGATCCGCCCCCTCGACAAGCCCATCGTGTCGATGGGCGGGACCGCGATCCTCTACGGCAACCTCGCGCCGGACGGCTGCGTGATCAAGCCGCCCGCCGCCGACCCGCGGCTCCTGCAGCATACCGGCCCCGCGCTGGTCTTCGACAGCTACGACGCGATGAGCGCGGCGGTGAACGACCTCGACCTCGACGTCACCCCCGACCACGTCATGATCCTGCGCAATGCCGGCCCGATCGGCGGGCCCGGCATGCCGGAATGGGGCATGCTGCCGATCCCCAAGGTCCTGCTCCGCCAGGGCGTGCGCGACATGGTCCGCATCTCGGACGCGCGGATGAGCGGGACGAGCTACGGCGCCTGCATCCTGCACGTGGCGCCGGAATCGGCCGCGGGCGGCCCGCTCGCCGCCGTGCGCGACGGCGACCTGATCAGCGTGGACGTGGCCGCCCGCCGGATCCACCTGCACCTGGACGATGCCGAGATTGCCGCGCGGGTGAAGGCCTTCGTGCCGCCCGACCGGGCCTATCCGCGGGGCTACAACCGCCTGTTCGCCCAGCACGTGCGGCAGGCCCACGAGGGCTGCGACTTCGACTTTCTGGAGGGCGCCGGGGGGATCCCGGAACCCGAGATTCACTGACCGGCCCGAGCCGTCGGCAACAGGCGGCGGGCCCGATCACAGGGAGGACACATGGTGATGATCGCACGCAGGGGCCTGCTCGCCGGAGCGGCCCTGCTCGGCGCCGCGCGGGCGGCCGGGGCCGGCTGGGAGCCGTCGCAGCGGGTGCCGGACCCGGCCGTCGAGATCCTCGATCCGGCCTTCGCCAAGTACCGCCTCGCCTCGGCGACGGTGGAGCGGGTCGCCACGGGCTTCCGCTGGGCCGAGGGGCCGGTCTGGTTCGGCGACCGGGGCGCGCTGCTGTTCAGCGACGTGGTCAACGACCGGATCATGAAGTGGGAGGAGGCGTCGGGTTCGCTCTCGGAATTCCGCAGGCCGTCGAACTATGCCAACGGCAACACCCGCGACCGGCAGGGGCGGCTGATCACCTGCCAGCACAGGACCCGCAGCGTCACCCGGACCGAGCATGACGGGACCATCACCACGCTGATGGACCGGTTCGACGGCAAGCCGCTGAATTCGCCCAACGACGTGGTCTGCCATGCCGACGGCGCGGTCTGGTTCACCGATCCCGCCTTTGGGCCGAACCCCCACGAGGCGATGGCGGCCCCGGAACTGCCGGGCAACGTCTACCGGATCGACCCGGCGACCGGGCAGGCCAGCGTCGTGGTCGAGGGTGTGGCCGGGCCGAACGGCCTGTGCTTCGCGCCGGACGGGACGAAGCTGTACCTGATCGAGGCCCGGGCCAAGCCCAACCGCCTGATCCGCGTCTACGACGTGGTCGAGAACGGCACGAAGACCGCCAACGGCCGCGTGTTCTACGACGCCGGCACCGGCACGCCGGACGGCTTCCGCGCCGATGTCGACGGCAATCTCTGGTGCGGCTGGGGGATGAGCGAGGCCGAGGACGGCGTCATCGTGCTCACACCGCAGGGTAAGCTGATCGGTCGGATTCGCTTGCCCGAACGCTGCGCCAACCTGTGCTTCGGCGGCCTGAACCGCAACCTGCTGCTGATGACGGCGACGCACTCGGTCTACGCGCTCTACGTGAATACCCGGGGAGCTGGGACCTGCTGAGGCCGCATCATACGGCGAACCGCTCCGCGATGACTTGCGGGGCGGATCCCGGGTTCCATTTCCGTTTTCGTTGCACGCGGCCCGGTGAGGGCCAGCGGAATCTCAGGCGGGACCCAGAGGCGGCAGGCACGCTGTCGACTCGACTCCCCGACGTGTGTTGGTTCTCTTGCCAACAGCCGTCGCCACCGGCATTTTCGCTGACGTGAAGGCCGAATTCCTGCTCAAGGAGCGAATCGCAATCATCCCTGGGCGGTCGTTCGCAGAGCTGGTGGTCTGGCGCGTGCCGACGCCTGTCCGCGAGAGCAGCCACGCCTTCAAGTACCGGCTCGCCCTCGTCGTCGATGGTGCATGCGTGCTTCGCTATGACAACGAAGCCGGCAAGGGCGACCACAGGCACGTCGGCGAGGCGGAGATCGCCTATCGCTTTACCACCCCCGAGGCCCTGCTGGCCGATTTCTGGGCCGATGTCGAACCCTGGAGGGAGTCATGAGAACCGTGACCATCGGCGTCTCTTCGGTCGAGGAGGCTAGTGCCCGCGTACTGGAGGCTTTCCGGGGCGAGAAGCGCGGCGCGTTCATCTCTTTCCCCAGCGTCGAGGGCTTGTGGACCGTCCTGACGCCCCGTCGCTGGGCGCTGATCCGAGCGCTCGCGGGCCAGGAGCCCATGTCGCTGCGCGCCGTGGCGCGGTTGCTGGACCGGGACGTGAAGAACATCCACGCCGACGTGCACGCGCTCCTGAATGCCGGCATCCTGGATCGTACGGACGACGAGCGCATCGTCTTTCCCTACGACGCCGTGCACGTCGACTTCACGATCGGGAAGGCGGCCTGAGGACTCTTCCATCCCAGGCTCGCATTCGGCTGGCGGCGCAGGCGCCCGGGACAGGGGTTCCGTTTCATCCGAAACGCCGCTTCCCCGGACAGGATGCGCTGTTCACACATCTCCGGTGGACATTGCCGCTGATCGGGGAGCGCGATCAACTCCCTCTCCCGTTCGGGAGAGGGACCCGCGCTCCGACCTAAGACCGTATGGCCTCGTGGTGCGTCGAGCCCCCGCCCCTACTCCGCCGCCTGCGCCAGATACCGCGCCGGATCGTAGTTCAGGATCGGCCCGAGCCAGCGCTCGACCTCGCGGACATCCATGCCCTTGCGGACGGCGTAATCCTCGACCTGATCCCGCTCCACCTTGGCGACGCCGAAATAGTGCGCCTCCGGGTGGGCGATGTAGATCCCCGACACCGACGAGCCCGGCCACATGGCGTAGGATTCGGTGAGCTTCACGCCGATCCGGCTCTCGGCCCGCAGCAGGTCGAACAGGGTCGTCTTCTCGGTGTGGTCGGGCTGGGCCGGGTAGCCGGGAGCCGGGCGGATGCCGTCGTATTTCTCCAGCACCAGCTCCTCGGGGGCGTAGGCCTCCTCCGTCGCGTAGCCCCAGAACTCCTTGCGCACCCGCTCGTGCATCCGCTCGGCGAAGGCCTCGGCGATGCGGTCGGCGAGCGCCTTGACCAGGATCGCCCGGTAATCGTCGTTGGCCCGCTCGAAGCGCTCGGCGATCCGCACTTCCTCCAGGCCGGCCGTCACCACGAAGCCACCGACATAGTCGGCGATGCCGGTCTCGGAAGGCGCCACGAAGTCCGACAGGCAGGTGTTGGCGCGCCCGTCGCGCTTCGAGAGCTGCTGGCGCAGGCCGTGGAAGGTGGCGAGCCGCTCCGACCGGCTCTCGCCGGTGTAGAGCGCGATGTCGTCGCCGACGCTGTTGGCCGGCCAGAAGCCGATCACCGCCTTCGGGTTGAACCAGCGCTCCTCAACGATCTGCTTCAGCATCGCCTGCGCGTCCTCGTAGAGGGCGCGGGCGGCCGGTCCCTGCTCGGGATCGTCCAGGATCGCCGGAAAGCGGCCCTTGAACTCGTAGGTCTGCAGGAACGGCGTCCAGTCGATGTAGGGCACGAGGTCGGCGACCTCGTAGGAGCCGTAGACCCGGGTGCCGGTGAAGGTCGGCTTGGCCGGCTTGTAGCCCGACCAGTCGACCTTGAAGGCGTTGGCCCGCGCCTTGGCGAGCGGCAGCCGCTGCTTGTCGACCTCCGAGCGCTTATGGGCGTCGGCGACCTTGGCGTACTCGGCCCGGACCTTCTCGATCGTGGGCCCACGGGTCTCCTTGGAGATCAGGCTCGACACCACGCCGACCGCCCGGCTCGCGTCGGTGACGTAGACCGCCTGCCCCTTGGCGTAGGCCGGGTGGATCTTCACAGCCGTGTGGACGCGGCTCGTGGTGGCGCCGCCGATCAGCAGCGGCACGTCCAGGCCCTCGCGCTCCATCTCGCCCGCCACGTGGACCATCTCGTCGAGCGACGGGGTGATCAGGCCGGACAGGCCGACGATGTCGACCTGCTCGCGCTTGGCGGTCTCCAGGATCTTGGCGGCCGGCACCATCACGCCGAGATCGATGATCTCGTAGTTGTTGCAGGCCAGCACGACGCCGACGATGTTCTTGCCGATGTCGTGGACGTCGCCCTTCACGGTGGCCATCAGCACCTTGCCGGCGGCCTGGCGCTTGCCGTCGCCGCCATTGGCGAGCTTCTCGGCCTCCATGTAGGGCTCAAGATAGGCCACCGCCTGCTTCATCACCCGGGCGGATTTCACCACCTGGGGCAGGAACATCTTACCGGCCCCGAACAGGTCGCCGACCACGTTCATGCCGGCCATCAGCGGACCCTCGATGACGTGGAGCGGGCGCTCCACGCCCTGGCGGGCCTCCTCGGTGTCGGCCAGGATGTACTCGGTGATGCCGTTGACCAGGGCGTGCTCGATGCGCTTCCCGACCGGCGCCTCGCGCCAGGTCAGGTCGGCGGTCTTGGCCTGGGCCGAGGCGCCGGTCTTGAACCGCTCGGCGGCCTCCAGCAGGCGCTCGGTGGAATCGTCGCGCCGGTTGAGGACCACGTCCTCGCAGAGCTCGCGGAGCTCCGCCGGGATCTCGTCGTAGACGGCGAGCTGGCCGGCATTGACGATGCCCATGTCCATGCCCGCCTGGATGCAGTGGAACAGGAACACCGCGTGCATCGCCTCGCGCACCGGCTCGTTGCCGCGGAACGCGAAGGACAGGTTCGAGACGCCGCCCGAGATGTGGGCGTGCGGCAGGGTCTCGCGGATCGTGCGGGTCGCCTCGATGAAGGCGACGCCGTAGCCGTTATGCTCCTCGATGCCGGTGGCGACCGCGAAGATGTTCGGGTCGAAGATGATGTCTTCGGGCGGGAAGCCGACCCGCTCGGTCAGGATCCGGTAGGCCTTGGTGCAGATCTCGACCTTGCGCTCGTAGGAATCCGCCTGCCCCTGCTCGTCGAAGGCCATCACCACCACGGCGGCGCCGTAGGAGCGGCAGACCTTGGCGGCCTCGATGAACTTCTCCTCGCCCTCCTTCATGGAGATCGAGTTCACGATCGGCTTGCCCTGGATGCACTTGAGCCCCGCCTCGATCACCTCGAACTTCGAGGAATCGACCATGACGGGCACCCGGGCGATGTCGGGCTCGGCGGCGACGAGGTTGAGGAACTCGACCATCGCCTTCTGGGAGTCGAGCAGGCCCTCGTCCATGTTGACGTCGATCACCTGGGCGCCGGCCGCGACCTGATCGCGGGCGACGTCCAGTGCCGCCGCGTAGTCGCCGTTGGTGATGAGCTTGCGGAACTTGGCCGAGCCGGTGACGTTCGTGCGCTCGCCGACGTTCACGAAGGGAATTTCCGGCGTGAGCACGAAGGGCTCGAGGCCCGACAGCCGCATCAGGCGGGGAATCTCGGGGATCGGCCGCGGCGCCTTGCCGGCGACGGCCTCCGCGATGGCGCGGATATGGTCCGGGGTGGTGCCGCAGCAGCCGCCGACCATGTTGACGAGGCCGGATTCGGCGAACTCGCCGACCAGCTTGCCCATCGCCTCCGGGCTCTCGTCGTAGAGGCCGAACTCGTTGGGCAGGCCGGCATTCGGGTAGGCGCAGACCAGCGTGTCGCAGATCCGCGACAGCTCGGCGATGTGGCCGCGCATCTCGCGGGCGCCCAGCGCGCAGTTGAGGCCGAAGGTCAGCGGATCGGAGTGGCGCAGGGCGTGCCAGAAGGCCGCCGGGGTCTGGCCCGACAGGGTGCGGCCCGAGAGGTCGGTGATCGTGCCGGAGATCTGGATCGGCAGCCGGATGCCGGTCTCGTCGAAGACCTGCCACGCCGCCGCCACCGCCGCCTTGGCGTTGAGCGTGTCGAAGATCGTCTCGATCAGGATCAGCTCGGCGCCGCCGTCGATCAGGCCGCGGACCTGCTCCACGTAGGCCTGCTTGACCTGATCGAAGGTGACGGCCCGGAAGCCCGGGTTGTTCACGTCCGGCGAGATCGACAGGGTGCGGTTCGTCGGGCCGATGGCGCCGGCCACGAAGCGGCGGCGGCCGTCCGTCTCCTCGGCGAGCCTGGCGGCCTCGCGGGCGAGACGCGCGCCCTCCCGGTTCAACTCGTGGATGATCGACTCCATGCCGTAATCGGCCTGGGCGATGGTGGTGCCCGAGAAGGTGTTGGTCTCGCAGACGTCGGCGCCGGCCAGGAAGTAGTCGAGGTGGATCTGCCGGATCGCGTCGGGCTGGGTCAGGATCAGGAGGTCGTTGTTGCCCTTCTGATCGTGGCCGTGATCCTTGAACCGGTCGCCGCGAAAATCCTCTTCCGAGAACTTCAGCCGCTGGATCACGGTGCCCATCGCCCCGTCGAGGACGAGGATCTTCTCCGCCGCGCGCTGGCGCAGCGCCTGTGCGATCGCGGTACCGTCGACGGGGGCAAAATCGGTCATCATGCGTCCTGTCAGATCACCTCGTCCCGAGGTGCCGGAGCGAAGCGGAGGCCTCGCAGGAGGCCTCCAGATATCTCGGTGTTCCCTGGAGCCCGCCTTCGAGGCCGCTCGCGCGGCACCTCAGGAGGGTGAAAACCTTCATTCTACCAGACGCTTCCGTGCCATGGGCGCGGAGGCGTTTCCGTCTCTGCGAGCGGAGCGAAGCCGTCCAGCAGCGCCACGCTCACGGATGTCGCGCTGTCCTGGGTCGCTTCGCTGCGCTCGCGAGGACGGATCGGGGGTGTCGAGCGCGGCCTCGGGAATTAAGCCGCCGCCTTGGCGGCCGCCAGCTTCGGCGCCTGGGCGCGCAGGCCGAGCAGGTGGCAGATCGCGTAGACCAGATCCGAGCGGTTCATCGAGTAGAAGTGGAAGTCGTTGACGCCCTCGTCCACGAGGTCGAGCACCTGCTCGGCCGCCACCGCGGCGGCGACGAGGCGGCGGGTCTCCACGTCGTCTTCCAGGCCCTCGAACCTTGCGGCCAGCCAGTAGGGCACCGAGGCGCCGGTGCGGCGGGCGAAGTTCGCCGCCTGCTTGAAGTTCTGCACCGGCAGGATGCCCGGGATGATCGGGATCGTGATCCCCGCGGCCCGGACCTTCTCCAGGTAGCGCAGGAAGACCTCGTTCTCGAAGAAGAACTGGGTGATCGCCTGATCGGCGCCGGCATCGACCTTGGCCTTCAGGGCCTCGATGTCCGCGTCGAGCGAGGCCGCCTCCGGGTGCTTCTCCGGATAGGCCGAGACCGAGACCTTGAAGTCGCCGATCCGCTTGATCCCCTCGACCAGCTCGGCGGTCGACGCGTAGCCGCCCGGATGCGGCCGGTAGGCGTGGCCGACGCCCTCCGCCGGGTCGCCGCGGAGCGCCACGATGTGGCGCACGCCCGCATCCCAGTAGGACTGGACCACCGCGTCGATCTCCTCCCGGGTGGCGTCCACGCAGGTGAGGTGCGCGGCCGGCTTCAGGCCGGTCTCGCGGACCATCCGGGCCACCGTGTTGTGGGTGCGCTCCCGGGTGGAGCCGCCGGCCCCGTAGGTCACAGAGACGAAGCTCGGCTGAAGCGGCGCCAGACGCTCGATCGAGCCCCAGAGGATCTTCTCCATCTCCTCGGTCTTCGGCGGGAAGAACTCGATCGAGACGCGGATCGGGTGGTAGCCGTCGCGGCTGGCGCGGTGGGTGGAGCGGCGCATCGGGGTCTCGTCCTCTATGTCGATCGGTTCAGACGAAGTCTGCGAAGGTTCTGGATGTCAGGCGACGGCGCGCCGGGGCTGTTCAGTCTCGTCGGCCAGACCGTCCTGGGCCAGCCAGAGGGTGACGGTGAGCTGACCCGACTCGCGCGGCGCCAGATCGCGCGTGCCGACCGTGGCGAGACCGGCCTCCGCGAGCCAGCCGGAGACCTGCTCGGCGGAGAAGCCGAGGCGTCGGTGGGCTTGGCCCGTGCGCAGGAATTCCAGCTCGTGCGGCGCGAAATCCACCACCAGCAGACGGCCGCCCGGCGCCACCAGCCGCGCGGCGCCGCGGAGCGCCCGGGCCGGGTCGTCGAGATAATGCAGCACCTGATGGACCACCACGAGGTCGAAGCTCGACCGGGCGAAGGGCGGCGCGTGGATGTCGCCCTGCCGCAGATCCACCCGCGACAGACCCTGGCGCTCCAGGTTGGCCCGGGCGACGGACAGCATGGCATGGCTCGAATCGAGCCCGGTGGCGCGGCTGGCCCGGGGAGCCAGCAGGCCGAGCATGCGGCCCGTCCCGGTGCCGAGATCGATCAAACTGCCGATCGGCCGGTCGCCCAGGGCGTCCAGCACCGCCGCCTCCACGATCGCCTCCGGCACGTGCAGGGAGCGCAGCTCGTCCCATTTGGGCGCCAGCCGGGCGAAGAAGGTCTCGGCCGCCTCGGCCCGCTGCACCCGCACGGCATCGAGACGGGCGCGGTCCTCCGACAGGGGCGGTGCGGTCCGGTCGAGACCGGACAGCAGCGGATCCGCCAGGCCGGCGCGGGCGTCGGACAGCCGGAAGAACGCCCAGGCCCCTTCGCGGTGACGCTCGACAAGCCCGGCTTCCACCAGAAGCTTGAGATGCCGCGAGATCCGCGGCTGCGACTGGCCGAGGATGTCGGTCAGGTCGGACACCGACAGTTCCCCCTCGGCGAGCAGCGCCAGGATGCGCAGGCGCGTCTCCTCGGCGGCCGCACGCAGGACGCCCAGGGCTTCCGGAAAGGGGATCGATCCCGCCTCTTGCCTGCGTTCAATAGACATAAAGATATGTTTATGTGCGTTTCGCGGTGGGCGCAAGCACGAACTTGCGGGGGCTTGCCGGGTGGATGAGACCGAAGCGCGGCGGCCGCGTTGATGGCAGGGCCGCCGAGGGCGGGCCCGGGGAGGCGTGCATGTCCGAGAGCCCGTTCCCGCAGATCACGCTGGTCCGCCACGGCGAGACCGCCTGGAGCCGATCCGGCCAGCATACCGGGCGCAGCGACATTCCCCTGACCCCGGAGGGCGAGGAAGCGGCGCGCGCCCTCGCCTCGCGCCTCGCGGCCCGCTCCTACGCGGAGGTCTGGTCGAGCCCGTCGAGCCGGGCGGCCACGACCTGCGCGCTGGCGGGCTTCGGTGACCGGCGCGTGATCGATCCGGATCTCGCGGAGTGGGATTACGGCGCCTACGAGGGCCGGACCACGCAGGCGATCCTGGCCGAGCGGCCGGATTGGCGCCTGTTCCGCGACGGCTGCCCCGGCGGCGAGACGGCGGAGGCGGTCGGCGTTCGGGCGGACCGGATCATCGCCCGGGCCCGCGCCCGTGATGCCGACCTCGTCGTGTTCTCCAGCGCGCATGTCCTGCGGGTGCTCGCCGCGCGCTGGATCGGGCTGCCGCCGCAGGGAGGGGCGCTTCTCGTCCTCGGCACAGCGAGCGTCTCGGTGCTCGGCTACGAACACGACCGCACCGAGCCGGTGCTGCGCGCCTGGAACGGCTAGGCGCCGACGCTAGCGCAGCCAATACCCATCCGGCGCGAGCGCGTCCGGCATCGGCTCGCCGAGGGCGTGGTGCACGATCCGGTCGACGGCGCGGACCATGGCGTCGAGGGGCAGGTCGTTCGGCTCGGTGCCGAACGGTTCCTCGAGCTCGTCCCCGAGGGCGTCGAGGCCGAAGAACGTGTAGGCCACGAGCGCCACCACGACGGGCGTCGCCCAGCCCAGGGAGCCCGTGAGGCCCACCGGCAGGAGCAGGCAGTAGAGCCACGCGGTCCGGTACACCAAGAGGGTGTAGGCGAAGGGCAGCGGCGTGTTGGCGAGGCGCTCGCAGGCGGTGTGCACGCCCGACAGCGCCTCGATCCGGGCTTCGAGGATGCCGAACTGGATGTCGCTGAGTCCGCCCGCGCGCATCAGCGCGGCCAGGTCCCGGGTGATGGCGCCAAGAATCGAGTCGGTGGGATTCGGGCCCGACAGGTCCGATCCGGGGCTCATCCGGCCCACCGCGGCGGCCTCGTCGAGGGCGCGCAGGCGGGCATGAAGCCCGTGGGCGAAGGCCGAGAGGCGTCGGAGCTGGCGCGCCGCCTCCCGCTCCGGCAGCAGGGCCGGGAGGATGCGGGCGAGGTTGCGCACCTCGCCGATCAGGTTGCCCCAGTGCTTCCGGGCTTCCCACCAACGCTCGTAGCAGGCGTTGTTGCGGAAGCTCAGGAAGATCGAGAGGGCGAGGCCGACCACCGTGAACGGGGTGACCCCCGCGGTGACCGGGAACAGTTCGGGCCATCGCGATTCCGCCCAGACCACCGCGCAGGACACCGCGACGATCCCGGCGAGCTTCGGCGCCACCCGCGGCAGGATCGAGCCGCGCAGGGTGAACAGCAGGGTCAGCAGGTTGGGCCGGGTGCGGACGATCATCGGGGCTTCGGGTCTGGGGGGCTTCCTAGCCCTGCCCTGCCCCCCGCGCGCCGGCAAGGAACGTGTTGGTGAAAAGGGGCGCCGGCCGCCCAGCCCGGCGGGGCGGACCGTGCGAGCTGGCCCGGCTGACGGCGCATCCGGGACCCGTCGCGCGGGCCGCGGGCGGCCGATCGTGCAAGGGGCGGCCGATCATGCAACGGGGCCCTGGCCGGGATCAGGCGCCCTCTGCCTCCCACAGCCATGCCGCGCCGCGCACGCCCGATGCGTCGCCGTGCAGGCTCGCCCGCACGGGGGTGTCGAAGGTGTCCGAGAAGACATGGGGGGCGATCGCGGCCGGCAGGCCGGCGATCAGCTCCGGGATCCGCGACAGGCCGCCGCCGATCACGATCACATCCGGGTCCAGCAGGTTCACCACCTGGGCGGCCGCGCGCCCGAGCCGCTCGAGATGCGCGGCCAGCGTCTCCTGCGCCGCCGGACTGCCGGTCCGGCCCTCGGCGACGACGGCCTCCGCGGTGAGGTTCCCGCCGTGCCGCCGGGCGTGGTCCGCCGCCAGCCCGGGCCCGGACAGCCAAGTCTCGACGCAGCCCCGGCGGCCGCAATAGCAGGCGGGACCCGGTCGCTCGTCGTCGCGGGGGGCCGGCAGGGGACCGTGGCCCCATTCGCCCGCGATGCCGTTGCGGCCCGTGAGCACCCGCCCGTCGAGGGCGATGCCGGAGCCGACGCCGGTGCCCAGGATCACGGCCCAGACCACACGGGCCCCGGCGCCGGCACCGTCGATCGCCTCCGACACAGCCAGGCAATTGGCGTCGTTCTCGATCCGCAGAGGCCGCTCCAGCCGCTGCTCGAGATCGGCCGCGAACGGGTGTCCGTTGAGCCAGTGCGAGTTGGCGTTGCGCACGAGGCCCGTCGCCGGGGACAGGCTCCCCGGCATGCCGATTCCGACGCTGCAGGGCATACCGGCTTCGGCTTCGAGACGCAGGACCAGATCGGCCACGGCCTCGACGGTTTCCCCATAGGCGCCGCGCGGGGCGGCCACCCGGGCTTCGGCCAGGGTCGAGCCGTCCCGGCCCAGGACGATCCCGGCGATCTTCGTGCCGCCGAGATCGATGCCGAGGCGCGGGCGCCCTCCGGATCCTGCCGCGGGCGACCCCATCACTCGGCGGCAGCGACCTTGCTGTCGGTTCCCATCGGCTGCGGCGCCTCGTCGGCGATGTGGGTGCCGATGGCGAGCGGATGGGCCATCACCTCGTTGAGCTTGGCCACGTCGAGCTCGCCTTCCCAGCGGCTGACCACCACGCAGGCGACGCCGTTGCCCACGAGGTTGGTGAGCGCGCGGCACTCGGACATGAACTTGTCGATCCCGAGCACGAGGGTCATGGCGGCCACCGGGACCGGGCTGTTGGGGATCGCCGAGAGGGTCGCCGCCAGGGTGATGAAGCCCGCGCCGGTGACGCCCGACGCGCCCTTCGAGGTCAGCATCGCCACCAGGATGATGGTCGCGTACTGGCTGATCGACAGGTCCACACCCACGGCCTGCGCCAGGAACAGCGTGGCCAGCGTCATGTAGATGTTGGTGCCATCGAGGTTGAACGAGTAGCCGGTCGGAACGACGAGGCCGACCACCGAGTCCGAGGCGCCGAGCCGGCGCATCTTGGTCATGAGCTGCGGCAGCACCGTCTCGGAGGACGAGGTGCCGACCACGATCAGCAACTCGTCCTTGATGTAGGCGAGGAAGCGCAGGATCGAGAAGCCCGCGATCCGGGCGATCGTCCCGAGCACCACGAGCACGAACAGCAGCGCCGTGATGTAGAAGGTGCCGACCAGCCACGCGAGGTCGTAGACCTTCTGGATGCCGTACTCGCCGATCGTGAAGGCCATGGCGCCGAAGGCGCCGACGGGGGCGAGCTTCACGATGATGCCTATGATCCGGAAGAAGATCTGGCCGGCGGTGTCGATCGCCCGGTTTACGCCGGCCGCCCGCTCTCCGAGGTTCGTCACCACGACGCCGGTGAGGATCGAGATCAGCAGCACCTGAAGCAGGTCGCCGGTGGCGAAGGGATCGAGGAAGCTCTTGGGGATGATCGCCAGGATGTGGGCGACGGTGGAATCGGCGGCCGCCTTGCTGGCGTAGGTCGCGACCTTGCTGGCGTCGAGCTTCGACGGGTCGGCGTTGAACCCGGCGCCGGGCCTGATCACCTCGCCGACGATGACGCCGATCAGGAGCGCGATGGTGGAGACCACCTCGAAATAGACCAGCGCCTTCAGCCCGACCCGGCCGACCTTCTTCAGGTCGCCGATCGACGCGATGCCGTGCACGATGGTGCAGAAGATGATCGGCGCGATCATCATCTTGATCAGGCCGATGAAGGCGTCGCCGAGCCACTTCATCGATTTGCCGGTGGCCGGGTCGTACCAGCCGAGCAGCACGCCGAGCGCGATGGCGATCAGGACCTGGATATAGAGCACCTTGTACCAAGGCTCGCGGGGCGCTGCGGCGGGAGCCGGCGCGTGGATTGCCTGTGCCATGTCCATCCCGTGCGACGACCGCGCACCCTCCCATTGTGCCGGCACGCTAGCGATTATCATCCGGCGCCTCAACGCCTGCACGGTTATGGGCCGGGAACCATCCGTGACAAAAATCTGTCGATCCCGGCCGAAGTCACTTCTCTCGTCTGACAAGTGCGCGCAGGCTGAGAAGCGCGGCTGTTTCTGGTCTCCGGCGGACTGAGCCGGCCGATCGACGGCATCCGGTGATCTCTGGAGAGTGTCCGTGGCTGGATTCCACCGGGCCCGAACGGCGTTCCTGGGCGTGCTGCTCACCGGCATCCTGATCGAGCCCGCCTCGGCCGGCGTCGTCGCGCGGATCGACCAGTCGCGGCAGCGCATGCGCGTCTATGTCGACGGTTATCCGGCCTATGAATGGCCCGTGTCCACGGCCCGTCGCGGCTACGTCACGCCCAGCGGACGGTTCCGCGTCGGGCTGATGGCGCCGATGTGGCGCTCCCGCAAGTATCACGGCTCTCCGATGCCGCACGCGATGTTCTTCCGCGGCGGCTACGCGATCCACGGCACCTATGCCACCGGGGCCCTCGGGCGCCGGGCGAGCCACGGCTGCATCCGCCTGTCGCCCGGCCATGCCGCCGCCCTGTTCGGCCTCGCCCGCAGCCGCGGCGGAGCGACGGTGGTGATCCGCGATTGAGCGACCGGGCCGCCCCACCCCTGCCCCAGGCTTGAGCGGAGATGCGGCTTGCGTCGCAAGCCGTCGGCACCCGGCACAGAGGCCCGGATCCCCCGGGACCGCCCGAGGAGGGCCGGGTCCCGAAACGCGGACGGGCCGCCGCGCGATCTGCGCTGCGGCCCGTCTGCATGGCGCCTTATCGTGGGCTCAGGTCTGCTGCTGGGTCCGGCGGGGCCGGACGGTCCAGCGCTCGAACATCGAGGCGGGATCCTCGCTCTTCGCGTCCTTGTTCTCCGCCGCGTGATCGGGCTGCTGGTGGATCGCAGCGCCGAGCGCCTGGGACAGGCTCTCGATGACGTCGTCGATGCGGGCATCCCCGTGCAAGGGGTCCCCCGGGCCGGTCTGGGCGGCGGGCGTCTCGGCGGGCGCGGCCGCCTCCGGCGCGGGCTCCGGCTGAGGCTCCGGCTCGGGGTGATGCTCGGGGGCCGGTTCGGGCGGGCGCGCGGCCGCAGCCGGCTCCGGGGCCGGGGGCGCCGGAACGACCGGCGCGGCGGCCGGGGCAGCCGCGGCGGCCGGCGTCACGGCCCGGCGCATGGCGCTCGTCGCACCCTCGTCGGACTCGGCGCTCCGGCTGCTGCTGCCGTAGCGGCCGAAGCCGAACCGGGGCTCGATCAGGTCCAGCACCGCGTCGAGCGCGGCGTTGCTCAGCGCCACCTCCTCGGCGGCCGGCACGCCCTGGATCGCGAGGGCCTGCCGCTCGAAGGCCGGCTCGTTGCTGACCTCCCGGCCGAACCAGCTCGGGGCATGGAAGGCCGCGGCATCGCCGTCATTGTCGAAGGTGATGCTGATCAGGTCCAGGCTGCCGGGTGTGACGTAGCGGTCGATGGCGATCTCGCGGCCGCCGGCATTCAGGGTGGTGCGGTCGTAGGCGGCCTTCCCGGGGCAGACGTCCAGCAGGGCGTCGCCGTGGGCGCGCGGCACGTCGGTGCGCTCCTCGACCGGGATGCCGTCCGCCCCCTTGTTCACCAGGACCAGCTGGCAGACTTGGCCGTCGACACGCACATAGGACGCGCGGCCACCCTGCGGGGCGAAGTGCCCTTCGGTGATCCGGGCGCCGCCCCGCTCCTTGCGGATCAGGCGGACCAGGGACGGTGCGACCAGAAATCGGCGAACGGTGCTCATGAACTCAAAACCCCTCCCGCTTGGTCGGCAGTGCGCCGATCCGGCGGACAGCCCTCAGCGCCGCCGGGCCGCACGGAAGGGTGCAAGTGGAACCGACCCGCACGGCGTATAAGCTGGACTGCCACACCGTATTCGTCAGAGCCTGACCGCTTCCGTCGCCAATCACCGGACAGCGACAACCTGAGACTATAGAGCGCTAAGCAAAAACGCGACGAAATCAAGACCGGATCGGGTCGAGGCTCCGGCCGCGGCGCCTTCTATCCCCGATATCCCGGCTTTTGAGCCCGAATTCCGAACCCAGGTTAGGCCGGAACGCGCCTCATTCCGCGGGCTCGAAATTCATCGCCGCGCCGTTCATGCAGTAGCGCAGGCCGGTCGGAGCCGGACCGTCGTCGAAGACGTGGCCGAGATGGCCCTGGCAGCGGGCGCAGTGGACCTCGGTGCGGACCATCCAGTGGCTGCGGTCCACCGTGGTCTCGACGGCGCCCGGCAGGGGCTCGAAGAAGCTCGGCCAGCCGGTCCCGGATTCGAACTTGGTGCCCTGCTCGAACAGCGGCTGCCCGCAGCCGGCGCAGGTGAAGGTGCCGGCGCGCTTCTCGGCGAGCAGGCAGCTCGTGCCGGCCCGCTCGGTCCCGTGCTCGCGCAGGACCCGGTACTGCTCCGGCGTCAGCGTCGAGCGCCATTCCGCGTCGCTGCGGGTGTCCGGGCTGGTGGTCGGCGTGTCGGCCATGGCGATCTCCCTTTTCGCGAAGCTATATAGGGATTGCGCACGGTTTTCGGCAGTCCCGGAGCGTATCGCAATGCCGCGTCCGGCGCCGGCGAGGCCGCGGTCAGGCGGCCGCGCCGACGGTGTCGGCCATCCGCGCCCGGCGCAAGCCCATCGGCAGCGGCGCGCCCGTGGTGGTGTCGCGGGCGGTCTGGTGCTCCAGCTCGGCGTTGATCTCGCCGCCGAGCAGCACGATCGTCGAGGAGATCCAGATCCAGGTCATGAAGCCGATCACCGCGCCCAGCGAGCCGTAGGTCTCGTTGTAGGTGCCGAAGCTGGCGACGTACCAGGAGAACAGGAGCGAGGCGATGAGCCAGAGCAGGCCCGCGACCACGCTGCCGACCCCGACCCAGCGCCAGCGGGCATGTTCCCGGCTCGGCCCGAAGCGGTAGAGCACCGACAGGCCGCCGAGCAGGACGATCAGGATCGCCGGCCAGCGCAGGGCCGCGAGCAGCCACGCCGTCGAGCCGAGGCCCAGGAAGTTCAGCACCACCGGCACCACCACGATCACGTTGAGCGCGATGATGATGAACAGCAGAGCCCCCACCGTGAAGGTGAGGGACCGGAGGTTCAGCCAGAAGAAATTGCGCTTCTCCTCCTCCTCGTAGACCACGTTCAACGCATCGAACATCGCCTTCATGGCCGCGTTGGCGCTCCAGAGCGACAGCAGCAGGCTGGAGAAGAACGTGATGCTGAGGGATCCGCTGCCCTTGGCGGCGATGCGCTTGACCTGATCGCCGATGAGTTCGACCGCGCCGGACGGCAGGACCGCGTGAAGCTGCGCGAGGTGATCGTTGATGACGGTCACGTCGGCGAACAGGCCGTAGCAGGAGACCAGCGCGGCGATGGCGGGAAACAGCGACAGCAGCGAGTAGAAGGTCACCCCGGCGGCGACCGCCAGCACCCGGTCCTTGTTGAACTCCAGATAGACCCGGACGGCGATGTCCTTCCAGCCGGACCGCGTCATCTCGGTGGGGCTGTCGGCGGCGCGGCCCCGCTCGGCCTGCGTCGCGGCGGTGAGCTGCGCGGCACGCCCCGAGATCGAGCGCGCGCCCGCGGCCACGCCCTTCTGCAAACCCCGATCGCCGGCGGGCGGCTCGCGGTCGCTGGGCGGTTCGCTCGCGGGGGGAGCCGCCGACACGCCGCGCCGCGCCGGCGCCGCCGCGAGGGCGACCAAAGCCGAACCGAGCATCAGGATCCACAGGATCGAGCCGGTCTCGGATGGTCCGGTCGAACGCGACGGTGACGGAGGCATGTATCGGGGCCAGTGCGCGGAACTGCCGCGCTCGGGACTCCCAACGTCGTCGTGCCGTGGCCGTTCCGCGCATTTGGCGGGGACGCTGCGGCCCTCCGCGCGTTGTGCCCGTTATGCACGCTCAGCCCCGCCTCGGATTCTGCTGCAAGTTTGTCCTGGACGAGCCTCCCGGCACCCACGCCACCCTCAAGGCGGAGCGGGAGGCCACGCTGCACATGAACCTTACCAGCGTGACCATGGCCCATCTCACCAAGCTGGAGCCCGCCGCCCGGCGGGCCAAGCTCGCCGGCCTCGTCGCCCACAACCTCGCCGCGCTGGCCCGCCAGATCGCCTGGGTCGGGGCCCGACCGCCCCTGGAGCGCCTCCTGCGCATGGCGAGCAACGTCCTGCCGGGCTACACCCACCCCATCGCGCAGGCGATCTACGCCGAGCCCGAGATGGCGGCGCTGGTCGAGCGCGGCCTCGCGGAGGCCGGAGCCCTCGCACGCCGGCTCGGCGTGCGCCTGAGCTTCCATCCGGGGCCGTTCTGCCTGCTGGCGAGCCGCAACCCGGCCGCCATCGCGAACGGCCTGTCGGAACTCGACTACCACGCCGAGATCTTCGACCGGATGGGCTACGGCGGCGGCTGGCACCCGCACGGCGCCCACATCAACATCCATGTCGGCGCCGGCGACCCCGGGGTCGCGGGCTTCCGCGAGACCCTGCCCCGGGCGAGCCGGGTGGCGCGCGACCTCGTCACCGTGGAGAACGACGAGAACGTCTTCGGCCTCGACGCGGTGCTGCAACTCGCCGACATCGTGCCGGTGGTGCTCGACCTGCACCACCACTGGGTCGAGAGCGGCGGCGCATACCTCGAACCGGACGACCCCCGGATCGCCCGGGTGACGGAGTCGTGGCGCGGCGTGCGGCCCGTGGCCCATATCAGCGTGTCGCGCGAGGCGGTCTCGTCCGACTGCGATCCGGATGCCCTGCCCGACTTCCCCGCCCTGCGCGGGGCCGGTCACGCGGTCCGGGATCTCGCGGCCCATTCCGACATGATGTGGAACCGGGCGGTGAACGATCTCGTCGCCCGCCATCTCGCCTGGGCGGATTTCGAGATCGAGGCCAAGGCGAAGAACCGCGCCTCCATGCAGATCGCCCGTCACATCCAGGCGCTGGAGCAGGCCGCGCCGATCGCGGCCGAATGACGGGGCGGTCTCGACGTCTCCGCCGGTCCGCTCTAGGCAATCCGACATGAAGACCGCCGATTGCGACATCCTCATCGTCCCGGGGCTCGGAGGTTCCGAGGAAGACCATTGGCAGGCCCGCTGGGCGGGCCGCCTCGCCACGGCGCGGGTGGTGGAGCAGGACCAGTGGCACGCCCCGACGCCGGAGGCGTGGTGCGGGCGCATCGCCGAGGCGGTCGCGGCGGCGACCCGGCCGGTCATCCTGATCGCCCACAGCCTCGGCGTCGTGGCCTGCGTCGAGGCGGTGCCGCACTTCCCCGCGGGGGTGGTGCGCGGCGCCCTGCTGGTCTCCGTCCCGGACGTGGAGGAGAACCCCGACGTGCCCGCGGCGGCGCGCGTCTTCGCGCCGGTGCCGCGGGACCCCCTGCCCTTCCCGTCGCTTCTGGTCGCCAGCCGGACGGATCCCTATTGCCGCTACGACCGGGCCGACGACTTCGCCCATGCCTGGGGCTCGCTGACGGTCGATGCCGGCGAATCCGGCCATATCAACGTGGCGAGCGGGCACGGGCCGTGGCCCGAAGGGCTGATGCGGCTTGCCGGGTTTCTGAAGGGTCTGTCCGTGTGACGGACCTGAATGGCAGGACTGCACGGAACCCGCCGACGACCAGGTTCCGATCCCCGACGCGGCCACCGCATTAACGCGCTGTTTACCACCGCCCCCTTCAGTGGCGGTACGGGCGGTCCTTCGTCCCGAAGCCGCCCCTGGAGAGCACCGTGACGCGCAAAGAGCTTCTGGAACGACTCGAAGCGGTGCAGACCGCCCTCGGCCCCCGGGCCCAGAGCAACTTCAACAGCTCGCTGTTCAACGACGTGACGCTGCTCAAGCGGATCGAGGCCTTCGAGGCCAAGCTCGGCGAGCCCGAGAAGCCGAAGACCGCCGACTATACCGGCAACATGTTCTCCCGCATCGCCAACCGCCGCGCCGCCGCGGGCGCCAAGTAGCCCGCTACGATTTCGGCTCGGCCTCGGCCGAGCGCAGCAGCTCGCCGGCGACGTCGGCGAGCCGCGGCGGGGCCTCCCGCACGAAGGGCAGCGGACGGCAGACATTCAGGGCTGCGAGCCCGAACCGGGCGGTCATCAGCCCGTTGAGCACGCCCTCGCCCAGCTTGGCCGAGACCCGGGCGGCGATCCCGAGCCCCAGAACCTGCTGCATGACGCTCTCGCCCACCGCCATCCCGCCGGTGACGGTGAGATGCGCGAGCGCCGCGCGCCCCAGCCGCAGGAAGCCCAGGAAGCCCGGCCGGCCGCCGTAGATCGCCGCGATCCGGCGCAGCAGCCGCACCGCCGCGAACACCACGAAGGCCACGTCGACGATCGCCCGCGGGCTGAGCGCGGTCACCGCCGAGACCTGCTTGGCCGTCGTCGCGATGGCGTTGCGCGCCTGCCGGTCCAGCCCGGCCAGCAGCTCGTGCTCGGCGAGCCCGATCCGGTCGTCCACGTCGAGGATCGCGTCGGCGGCGGCGTCGATCCGGGCGCGGCCCGCCGACAGCGTGTCGCGGTCGGCGTAGAAGGTCGAGAGCGCCTGCACCACCGCCTGCGCGCCGGTGTGGTCGCGGGTGGCGAGGGCGTCCAGCGCCGACTGGCGCAGGCGCTCGATCTTCCGTTCGCGCCGCAGGCCGGCGAGTTCCCGGACCACGATCGCGAGCAGCGCCAGCGCGGCAAGTCCCAGAAGCGCGAGGGCCACCCAGCCGAGCCAGGGGGCGGCCTGGAACAGGTCGGCGATCATCCGCTCGACCGACAGGCCGACGCCGAGGGAGACGAGGCCGCCCACCGCCGAGAGGAACAGGGTGCCCCAGGGCGAGCGCGACCGCGGCGCCACCGGCACGGCGACGCCGTCGGCGGCATCGACGATCTCGAAGGGCTCGTCCACGATCCGGGCCTGGGGCGGCCGGGCGGCGAGCGGCGTCGTGATGACGCTCGGCTCGGCGGCCAGCTCGGGCGTGATCCGGAAGGCGCGGGGTTTCTGGCCGGAGGTCATGCTCGAAGGCTCCGCGGAGTCGCACACATCGTCACGCCAGACGGTCGCCGATCAGGAACTGCATCGCCCGGTCCAGGCGGATCTGCGGCAGGTGGCCGGGGCGGCCGAGCCCGTCGGGCCTGACCAGCGGCGGCCGGAAGCGCGGAAAGCGCAGCGAGCCCGGCTCCACCGCGCCCTCCAGCACCGCCTCGGCGTGGGCCGGCAGCTCGCCCGGGAAGATCGCGGCCTCGCTGTTGCCGTCGAAGACCTCGTCGCCCACCACCTCGCCGGCTTCCGGGGTGCCGGCCACCGCCCGCAGCGTGTCCGACCCGTCATGGACGGTGGTCTCGCGGGTGGCGCGCACGGAGGCCAGCGCCACCGTGCCCACCCGGGCGCCCGCCGCCTCCGTCCGCCGCATCGCCCGGGATACGAGAAGCCGCAGGAGGGCGTCGAGCCGGTCGTGGCTCGTCTGGTGGAGGTGGTCGGCCTTGGTGGCGGCGAACAGCACGCGGTCGGCCCGCGGCGCGAACAGCCGCGACAGCACCGTGTTGCGGCCGATGTTGAGGCTGAGCAGCACCGCGTCCAGCGCCTCCTCCAGCTCGGCCAGGGCGGTGGGGCCGGCATCGACCGCCGAGAGCACGTCCACCAGCACGATCTGCCGGTCGACCCGCTGGAAATGGTCGCGGAAGAACGGCGTCACGACCTTGGTCTTGTAGGCCTCGAAGCGCCGCTCCATCAGCCCCGCGAGGCTGTCGGGCGCGATCGCCTCGGGGAGCCGGTCGAGGGGCGCGAAGGTCAGCGCCGGGGAGCCCGCGAGGTCGCCGGGCATCAGGAAGCGGCCGGGCGGCGTCGTCGCCACCGCTTCCGGGCCGGCGCGCAGGCCCGCGAGGTAGGTCTTGAAGGCGTCGCTCGCCCGCTCGGCCGCGACCTCGTCGAGGGGGCCGTTCGGATCGAAGCCCTTCAGCGCCGCGAGCCAGGGCGCCGCCACGGCGGCGCGGCCGGGGCGGCGGGTGCCGCCGATCGTGGCCCGGGACCACGCCGTGTAGCTGGTCTCGATCAGGGCGAGGTCGAGGAGCCATTCGCCCGGGTAATCGACCACGTCGAGCATCAGGGTGGCCGGGCCGGTGCGCCAGCCGGCGGCACGCTCGTAGGCGATCTCCAGGCGGAACTGGCTGATCCGGTCGGTGGAGCGCGGCCAGCACCGCGCCTCGGTGAGCGTGGCGAAATGCTCCTCGAAGGGGAAGCGCGGCACGTCGTCGTCGGGTTGGGGCACCAGCTTGGCGCGGCGCAGGCGGCCCTCCTGCGCGGGGGCGAAGGCCGGCAGCGCGTGCGTCTCCACGAGGTGGTGGATCAGGGCCGTGGTGAAGACGGTCTTGCCCGAGCGCGCGAGCCCGGTCACGCCCAGCCGCAGGGTCGGCTGGACCAGCAGGTCGTGCGAGGCTTCGGCGAAGGCTTTGACGGCCGAGCCGGCGCGCGCGGCAAGGTCGATCAGGGGCACGGGCGGGCTCGTCGTGAGGGGAACAGGCCGGGCAGAGGTGGCGCGGCGGGGGCCGAACCGCAAGGCTTGACGCTAAGGCGTTGCACCGATGGCGGCGGGCGTGAGCGGCCTCAGCCGTGCGATCGCTCCGGCGACGAGGTCCGGGCCGGCCCGGAGCGTGCCGAGTTCCACCGCCGACATCACCTGCATCACCGGGGCCAGATTGGCGCGCGGCGTGCCGTCCGGCCCGAACAGGTCGAGGTCGTCGCCGGGCTTCAGGCCGACGCTGGCGCTGATCCGACCGGCATAGGCCTGGATCCGGACCTCGTCGCCGGTGCAGAGCGGGGCCGGCAGGCGCAGGTCGAGGACTGGCAGGCCGGCGGCGATCGCCGGCAGCAGCGCGGATTCGGCCACCATCCGCTCGGCACTCGGAACCCGGCTCGCCGTCTTCCGCTCGAGGAGCGCCGTCGGATCGGCGACGCTCCGGGCCGGCCGCGCCGGCTCGGCCGACGAGGCGATCCCGGCCGCGATGTCGGGCACCGGCTGAAGCATCGCCACGCGCGGCACGGCAGCTGGGCGGCGGGCGGGACGGCCGGCCATCCGGGCGAGGGGTGACCAGGGCTGCACCCGCAGGGCCGCTCGGCCCCGTGGCGCCCCGCCGGGGCGGTGCGCGGCGAGATAGCGGGCCCGGAGGGTCCGCCCGAGGCCCCGCGGCGCGAGGGCCGCCGAGACAGCGGGGGTCACGGCCGAGCGCCCCGGCCGCGCGGGTGCGGACGCGACGCGGCACTCCGCCGGCGCCCAGCGGCGCACGATGGCCAGCGCCGTACGCCGGCCGTAATCGCGGTAGTAGCGCCGCAGCAGGCTCGCGGCGGCATCGGCGCCGTCCTCGAGGGTGGCGAAGGCGGTGTGGCCCTCCCCGTCGGCGCCGATCTCGCCGGACCAGCGGGCGGACTTGATGCACCAGCCGTTGTTGAGCCGCACGCAGCGGGCGACGTAGGGCGGATCCTCCGCCAGCGAGGCCGTGACCGCCAGCGCCCGCGGCATCAGCCGCGCGCCGGTCTGGGCGTGCCAGTTGGAGACCGAGCGGGTGGCGGGATCGAAGCGCGGGGGCGGGCTTTCAGCCGGGGCGGAGGCCGCGGCGAGGGGCGGCAGGGCGTGCGCGAGGCCTGCCGCGCCGGCCTCGGCTCGGGGGACCAGGGTCGTCAACAGGATCAGCGCGTTCAGCAGCACGCGGATGGATCCTGTCGGCGGATCGGAGTCCCCACGCGCTCCCGCCCCCTGCACAGGGGCGCGGGAGAGCGCGTGCCTCCGACCGCGGCGCGCCCGTCCGTTTCCCCGCTCAAAGACATGGCCGTGCGCCGCCGCCGCCTCACGGGTTCAGCACCTTGAGCGCCGCCTCGTGCAGCCGCGGGTCGCCCGCCGCGATCACGCGCCCGCCGCCCGCGGCGGGACCGCCGTCCCAGGCCGTGACACGCCCCCCGGCCCCCTCGACGATCGGGATGAGGGCGACGATGTCGTAGGGCTTCAGCCCGGCCTCGACGACGAGGTCGATCTGGCCGGCGGCCAGCATGCAGTAGGCGTAGCAATCGGCGCCGTAGCGGGACATCCGCACCTGCCCCTCCAGCGACCGGAAGCGCTCGGCCTCCGCGCCCGCCGCGAACAGGCGCGGATCCGTGGTGGCCAGGATCGCCTGGGCGAGGTCCGCGCAGCGCCGTGTCCGCAGTGTCCGCTCGCCCGACGGCGCACGCAGGCGCGCGCTGCGCCCGTCCCCGGTGAAGCGCTCCGCCAGATAGGGTTGGTGCATCATTCCGCGCACCGGGACGCCGTTGCGGCTCAGCCCGATCAGCGTGCCCCAGGTCGGCAGGCCTCCGATGAAGGCCCGGGTGCCGTCGATCGGGTCGAGGACCCAGACGCATTCGGCGTCGGTGCGCTCCGAGCCGAATTCCTCGCCGAGGATGCCGTGGCCCGGAAAGGTCTGGCCGATCATCGCCCGGAGCACGACCTCGGCGGCCCGGTCGGCCTCGGTGACCGGGTCGAACGGCGCTCCGCCGCGGGCCTTGTCGTCGAGGCCGAACTGGGCGCGGAAGAAAGGCAGGATCGCCTTGCCGGACGCGTCCGCGAGGTCGTCCATGAACCGTCCGAGTTCGACGACGCTCATCCGTTCCGTTCCCTGCTGTGCCCGAAGGCCGCCCGACCGACTGCCCGATCGACTGCCCGATCCCGACGAAACCGGGGCGCCCCCCCGCCCGTCAAGCCCCCCGGGCTCATGCGTCGGCCGAGGCCGGCAGACGCGGCGCCCCGCGTTCCGGGTCCGGGGCGCCGTCCGGCGCCGCGCCGGGTCCGGCTGCACCGGTGGCGTCCGCCTGCGCCAGGACCGCCTCGACGGCCTCGCGCAGCGACCCCACCTGCCCATCGGCCTCCGCGGCGCCCCCCGGTCCGCCGGCGAGGCGGCTCGCCCCGTCATCCTGGGCGAGCCACAGGCCGAGCAGGATCGGCACCCCGGGCAACCGACCCTTCAGCCGGCGGATCAGCCGGCGCAGATGGGTCGGCTCGCCGTCGAGGGCGAGGGAGACCACGCAGACCATGCGCGCCGTCCCCGGATCGAATCGCCCGATCCGCGCGGAAGCCGTCTCGGCGAAGGGGATCGTGCGGACGCCGAGGCCGCGCTTCTCCAGGATCTGTGCGAGGATCGCAGCCGCGGCCTCGTCCAGGAAGCCGCGGCCCGCGACGCACAGGACCGCGCCCGCGCGGGTCCAGTCCTCGGAGAGCGCCTCTGGGGTCGGACCCATCGGCAGCGCGCTGCAGGCGCCCTCCTCCCCGTCGCCGGACGCGGCCGCGACGGCGTCGCTCCGGTCGGAGAGGTCGGCGATCAGCTCGGCGAGGGCCGCGCGCATCGCCGCCTTCTGCTGGGCGGTCAGCACCCCCCGGGCCGCGTCCTGGGCGGCGAGTTCGAGGGCCTTGAGCACCACGTCGTCGTAATAGGACGAGAGCGAGCATTGCTGCAGGATCAGCTCGGCATGGCCCAGCACCTCCTCGGCATCGCCCGCCAGGACCCGCTGATAGAAATTCTGGACGGGGGTCAGGGCCGGCCGGTCGCCGAACAGCACGTCCAGGAATTCCAGACGCTCCACGTAGCGGCCGAGCACGACGAGGCAGACGGTGAGCGGCGTCGAGAGCAGCAGGCCGACCGGTCCCCACAGCCAGGTCCAGAACAGCGCCGAGACCAGGACCGCGAAGGGTGAGAGCCCGGTGGATTGCCCGTAGACGATCGGCTCGAAGACCTGGCCGGTGAGCGGCTCCAGCACGACGAACAGGATCGCCACGGCGATCATCATGTTCCAGCCGGGATCGACCGCGGCGGCGAGCGCCATCGGCAGGAGGGCCGACAGGACGGCCCCCAGATACGGCACGAAGCGCATCAGGGCCGCGAAGATCGCCCAGAGCACCGGATTCGGCACGCCGATCACGTAGAGGCCGATGCCGATCACGATCCCGAAGGCGGCGTTGAGGGCGAGCTGCACCACGAAGTAGCGGCTGAGCCGCTTGGCGGCGTCGTCGATCGCCACGGTGGTCCGGTGCAGGTCGCTCGATCCCGCCAGCCGGATCATGCGGTCGCGCAGATCCTCGCGCTGCATCAGCACGAACAGCAGCACCACGAAGACGATGCCGACCGTCGCCAGCGGATGCATCACCGGCGAGAGCACGGTGGACAGCATCTCGATCGGGCCCGGCGGGCTCGCGGCGACCTCGACCAGGACGGGTTTCGGCGCGGCCTGGGGCTGCTCGGGACCCGGCGGCGTCGGGGGCGGTGTCGGCGGCGCGGGCGGCTGCGCCTCCGGGTTGTTCACCTCCTTGGCGCCGCCATGGAGCGCCCGCCCGATATTGGCGACGTATTCCGTGGCGTGTCCGACGGGCGAGTCGCGCAGCCCGTTGATCTTGCGCTCGATGGTGGCCCGGTAGCGCGGGACGTCGCCCGCGAGATCCGCCGCCTGGATGCCGATCAGGGTCGCCAGGGCGGCCACGATGCCCAGGGTCAGACCGACGCTGACGCCGACCGCCACCAGCCGGGGCAGCCGCAGCCGCCGCAGGCGGTTCACCAGCGGGGTGAGCACGAACGACAGGAGCAACGCGATCGCGATGGGGATGAAGATCTCGCGACCGAAATACAGGGCCGCGATGATGGTCGCCCCGACAACCACGGGCGACGCCATGGAGGCCCGCGGCGTCTCGGCCGCGGCGACGCGGGTCGGCCGCGGCGGAAGCAGAGGCGCCCTGGACCGGGCTGCCGGTTCGACCCCGACCGGGGTTTTGGTACCCATACGCTGTTCCGCATCCCGTACGCGACGTGCGGGCCTCCGCCGGGAGCAACGGAAGCCACGCGCACGGGGAACGGCACGGGGGCTGAAAATGATCCCGCGGGCTGCGCCGGCCGTCTACGCCCCCGACACGCCGGCCCGCGCCACGTCGCCCGCATCCTTCAGTTCGGGCAGCGACCGGCACAGCTGCATCACCCGCTTGGCCTGCGCCTCCGGGAGAATTCCGGCGGCGAGATCGGCGAACTTCGCGTCCAGCTGCGCATCGGACATCGGCTTCTCGACGCTGCCGATGGCATGCTCGATGTACCGGTGGACGGTCCGCCCGTCGTTCAGCGTCACGGTCATGTCGACCTGCGCGGGCTCGATGCCGGGGGTGATCACCGGGACCACCTTCTGGCGCAGCGCCACCACGCGCGGATCGTTCACCGCCCGGTCGCTGAACTGCTTCTCGCCGCCCGCGCCCTCCACGAAGGCCACCGCCGCCGCGTGGTAGATGCTGAACTTGCCCTCCAGGCCTGTCTTCGGCGCGGTCTTGCCGGTCAGCTCCAGCACCAGCGGATGGACCTTCAGGTCGACGCGCTTGATGTCCTCCGGCCGGACGTGGTCGGCGTCGCGGATCTGGATCGCCGCGTCGATCGTCGGGTGCATGACGATGCCGCAGGCGAAGGGCTTGTAGGTGTTCAGCTGCGCCTCGTAGCGGCTGCCGAGGCCGTCGGTGATCTCCGACCAGTCCTGCTTGGTGGAGATCGTGTTCGCCCAGCCGCGCTTGGCCTCGATCATCCCGTCCGACGAGGTGAAGCCTTTCGCCGCCAGGATCGCGGCGAACAGGCCGTTGGAGGCTGCCCGGCCCGGGTTGAAGCTCTTGTTCATCGAGCCGAACGATTCGCGCAGGCCCACGGGCTGCGAGGCGGCGAGCCCCAGCGCGTAGACCATCTGCTGCTCGGTGAGGCCCATCAGTTTCCCGGCGGCCGCCGCGGCGCCGAACGGCCCGCAGGTGCCGGTGATGTGCCAGCCCGCATCGTAATGGTTCGGGTAGACGGCATTGCCGATCCGGCACTCGGTCTCGATCCCGACCACGAGGGCGTCGAGGAAGGCCTTGCCGGTGACCGGCTTCATCTCCGCATAGGCCAGGATCGCCGAGGCGACCGGGCCGGCGGGGTGGATGATCGTCTTCAGGTGGGTGTCGTCGAAGTCGAAGATGTGGCTCGACACGCCGTTGAGGAAGGCGGCGTTCAGGATGTCGAACCGCTCGGTCCGGCCGAACAGCCCGGCCTGGGGCGGACCCGAGAAGGGCTGCAGCGCCGAGACCGCCACGTCCACGGTCTCATGGTGCGAGCCGCCGATCGCCACCCCCACCCAGTTGAGGACGCTGCGCACGCTCTCGCGGCGGACCGGATCGGGCAGCGTGTCGTAGGACGACCCCAGGATCCATTGGGCGAGGATCTTCGTGACGTGCGGCGGCGGCGTCTTGGCGGCGGGCTTTGCCGCCTCGGCGGCCTCTCCGGCCTGCAGCGCGGGCGTCGCGAGGGCGAGCCCCGCGGCCCCGATGAGCGAGCGGCGATTCATCGACATGGCGTTCTCCCAGGCAGGGCCGCTCCCGGCGGCTCCGGTTGGTCGACATGATAATGAATTCGATTGTGTCCGGTCAGCCGGGGCGTTTCATCGCGCCCGGTCTGACACCGCTGTCAGACCAGGACCGGCAGCGCCTCCTGCTCGCCCACGCCGAAGACCCGCCGGTAGCGGGCGACCTCGTCGGCCGGGCCCTGCGCCTTGGTGGGATTGTCGGAGAGTTTCACGGTGGGTCGGCCCTTCGCCTCCGTGACCTTGCAGACGATGGAGACCGGATCGAGCTTGCCGTCCGGCAGGAGGCCGCGGAAATCGTTGGTGAGCAGCGTGCCCCAGCCGTAGCCGATGCGCATGCGCCCGTGGAACCGGGCGTGGATGCGCTCGATCTCGTCGATGTCGAGCCCGTCGGAGAAGATCGCGAGCTTGTCCCGCGGATCGTGCCCGCGCGCCTGCCAGAACCGGATCACCTCCTCGCCGCCCTCGATCGGATCCTTCGAATCGATGCGGATGCCGGTCCAGTCGCTGACCCAGTCGGGAGCATTGGCCAGGAATCCGGTGGTCCCGTAGGTGTCGGGCAGGATCACCAGCAGGTTGCCGCCGTAATCCTCCTGCCAGTCGGCCAGCACCGCGTAGGGCGCGGCGGCGAGCGCCCCGTCGTCCTCGGCGAGGGCGGCGTAGACCATCGGCAACTCGTGGGCGTTGGTGCCCACCGGCTCGACCTCCTGCCGCGCGGCGATCAGGCAGTTCGAGGTGCCGAGGAACGCGCCGCCCAAGCCCTCGGCCATGGCCTGCACGCACCAGTCCTGCCAGAGGAAGCCGTGGCGGCGGCGCGTGCCGAAATCCGCCACCGACAGGTCCGGCAGCTTCTGAAGCCGCTCGATCTTCTCCCAGACCCGGGTCATGGCCCGGGCGTAGAGCACCTGAAGGTCGAGCTTGCCGAGGCCCCGCAGCACGGCGCGCGCCCGCAGCTCGTTGAGGATCGCGAGCGCCGGGACCTCCCACATCGTGGTCTCGATCCAGGGACCGTGGAAGGTCAGCTCGTACTGGCCGTCATGGACGGCGAGCTCGTAGTCGGGGAGCCGGAAGGTCTCGAACCACGCCACGAATTCCGGCCCGAGGATGCGCCCCTGGCCGCGGAACACGTTGCCGCGCAGCCAGGTGATCTCGCTCTTGCTCAGCCGCAACGTCCGGGCATGATCGAGCTGTTCGCGCAGCAGGCCGGCATCGACCTCGTCGGCGATGCGGATGCGCCGCGTGCGGTTGGTGATGCCGAAGGTGGTCTCGATCGCGGGGTGCCGGCGCAGGATCGTCTGCGCCATCAGCAGCTTGTAGAAATCGGTGTCGAGCAGCGACCGCACGATCGGGTCGATGCGGAAACTGTGATCGTAGACCCGCTTCGCCAGATCGAGCATTCTTTTCGCACTCTGCCGCGCTTCGATGGCGCAGAGCGCATGCCGAGCCCGCGCCCGTCAAGAAGACGGGCGGCCTCCTCCCGGAAACCGCCCGTGCGAACGCCTGTCCTGAAGACCGATCCTCAGGCGAGGTCGACCTTCTTGGTCTCGGTCTTGGGGCTCTCGCCGGTGAGGGAGGCCTTCACGTAGCCGTAGAGGTGCAGCATCGTGCTGTTGGGGCTGTCCCAGTACTCGCCCTTCTCCGGATGGACGCGGATCAGCGCCACCTCGGGATCATTCTTGCCGTTGGGGAACCACGTCTTCAGGCTCTCATTCCACTTGGCGTCGATGATCGCCTGATCGCGGACGATCTCGGCCTTGCCGGCCACCGAGACGTAGTTCTGGCTCGACGGGTCAGAATAGGCGAGGTTGATCTGGTTGTCGCGGCTGATCTCCGTCGTCTTGGGCGAGTGCAGCTTGGTGAAGAACCACAGGTCGCCGTTCTCGTCGGCATCGTTGTTCCACATCGGGCGGCTGTTGAGCGTGCCGTCGGAATCGACGGTGGTCATCATGGCGATCTTCACGTCCTTGATGAGCTCGAACAGCTTCTTCGCGCCTTCGTGGTCGCGGTGGTTGCCCTGATGCATGAAAATGGTCTCCTACGCGTCGTGTCGGTCCCGGCGGGCCTCTCCGAGAGGGGGGCCGCCGAAGGCTGCCCCGACAACGGATCAATCTCCCGTTGGTTCAGCTTGCCCGTGCGGTGACGGAGGTTCGGATGAAACGCGTTCGGATGATCGTCCGTGCGGCGGTGCCGCTGGTGCTGGTCACCCTCGGCCTCAGCCTGCGGCCGGCCGCGGCCGAGGTGCGCTTCGGCCCGGGCGTGCGCATCGGCGGGCATGACTTCTCGCACCGGCGCTATGGCAGCGTCCATATCGAGCGCGTGAAGCGCCTGCGTGGCCCCCTCGGCTGCCGCCGCCTGCGTCACGGCGTCTACCGGCGCGGCGACGGGACCGTGGTGCGCGGACCCATGGAAGACTGTAACCTCATCGTTCGACCGCGATGACCGAAGACGACCGAAGACGACCGCGGAGCGGCGCGGGGCCGATCAGGCCGGGACGGGCGTCGGGACGCAGGCGATCGGGCCGGTCGTCGATTGAGGACGCGGGGTCTGGTGTTCTCGGCCCGCTCGGTTACATGCACGGGCATACTTGTTTGCCCGCTGGAGGACATCTTGGCGATTACCCGCGACGACGTGCTGAAGGCGCTCGCCAGCGTCACCGTCGATGCCGCCGGCACCACCCTGCCGGGCTCCGGCCGGCTCTCCCAGGTCGTGGTCGATCCGAACAACCGGGTGATGTTCTCGATCCTGGTCGATCCCAGCGAGGCCGAGCGGTTCGAGCCGGTGCGGCGGCAGGCGGAAGGGCGCGTCCTGCAGATGCCGGGCGTCTCGGGCGTGTTCGCGAGCCTCACCTCCGAGCGGAGCCAGAGCCATCCGGCGCAGAGCAGCGCCGCCCCGCGTCCCGTGACGCCGCCGCCGGTCGCACCGCCGCGGCCCGGCGCGCCGCCGAACCAGGGTCCGCAGATCGCGGGCGTGCGCCACATCGTGGCGGTGGCCTCCGGCAAGGGCGGCGTCGGCAAGTCCACCACCGCCTGCAACCTCGCCCTGGCGCTCCAGGCCCAGGGGCTGAAGGTCGGCCTCCTCGACGCCGACATCTACGGCCCGTCGGTGCCCAAGCTGTTCGGCCTCTCGGGCAAGCCCACCGTCGTGGACAACAAGGCCATGGAGCCGATGGTCGGCTACGGGCTCAAGGTCATGTCGATCGGCTTCCTGATCGAGCCCGAGACGGCCATGATCTGGCGCGGCCCGATGGTCCAGTCGGCCATCACCCAGATGCTGCGGGACGTGCTCTGGGGCGAGCTCGACGTGCTCCTCGTCGACATGCCGCCCGGTACCGGTGACGCGCAGCTCACCATGGCGCAGGCGACGCCGCTCTCAGGCGCCGTGATCGTCTCCACACCCCAGGACCTCGCTCTGATCGATGCCCGGCGCGGCGTCACCATGTTCAAGAAGGTCGCGGTGCCGATCCTCGGCGTGATCGAGAACATGGCGACCTTCGTCTGCCCGAATTGCGGCCACGCCTCGCACATCTTCGGACATGGCGGCGCGCGCATCGAGGCGCAGCGTCTCGGCGTGCCGTTCCTCGGCGAGGTGCCCCTCGACATGACCATCCGGGAGACCTCGGATTCCGGCCGGCCCGTGGTGGCCACCGACCCGGACGGGCCGCACGCGAAGGTCTATCGGGAGATCGCCGCCCAGCTCTGGGCGAACCTGTCCGGTGCGCCGGCCGGGCGGACGGCGCCGAAGATCGTCTTCGAGTGAGACCGTGCCCGCCCCTCCGGTCCTGGGCCTGATCCTGGCCGGCGGGCAGGCGCGGCGGATGGGCGGGGGCGACAAGCCGCTGCTGCGCCTCGACGGGCGGACCCTGCTGGAGCGGGTGGTCGAACGGCTCGGGCCGCAATGCGGGGCGGGGCTCGCCCTCAGCGCCAACGGCGACCCGGCCCGGTTTTCCGGGTTTCCCGGGCCGGTCCTGCCGGATCCGCTGCCGGATCAGCCGGGCCCGCTCGCCGGCATCCTCGCCGGGCTGGAACACGCCGCAGGACATGGGATGGCGCGGGTGGTGAGCGTGTCGGGCGACGCGCCCTTCCTGCCGGAGGATCTGGTGGCGCGGCTATGCGCGGCCGGCCCTGAATCGGGCATTGCCCTGGCTGCCTCGGGCGCGCGGCGGCACTTCACGATCGCCCTCTGGCCGACGATTCTGCGCGACGACCTGCGGGACTATCTGGGGCGCGGCGAGCGCCGCGTCGGCGCCTTCATCGACCGCCATGGCGCAGCGGTGGCGTCCTGGCCGGTCGAGCCGGTGGACCCGTTCCTCAACGTCAACACGCCAGAGGATCTGGCCGCGGCGGAAGCGCTCGGACTCAGGTCAGGATCTGAAGGCCATGTTTCTGGACGATCGTCAGGACCTTGAGCGCCATGCCGCTGGGCTTCTTGGCGGCCGTCTCCCACTTCTCGACCGTGCTCTCGCTCGTGTTGAGATAGCGGGCGAAGACCGGCTGACTCACGTTGAGGCTTTCGCGAAGCCGCTTGATCTGAGCTGGCTCGATCGCGGGCGGCGCGGTGAGGCATGCTTCGTCGAACCAGCGCATCGTCGCCATGTCGGTCACACCAGCCTCATGGAGGGCTGCGGCGGTCGCATGAATCGACTCGAAGGCGTCACCTTTAAATGTCCGCTTCCCCACCATCGCAGATCTCCGTGATGTGCCCGGTCGAGACGAGGCGGGCGATATCCACCTCCGAAGTCTTCTCAAGTGCCTTGGCTAGCTGACGGAAGGCTCTCAGCTCATCGTCATCGATGTTGGCACGATCGTTCTTGGCGAAGAGGTACTGAGACAGCCAATAGGAGCCGACCTTGGTCAGGATGATGCTCCGGTGTCGGTTCCGGTTCAGGCGCTTCTTGAAGAAACCGCCGCCCAGGTCGTCGTCTTGGCCCTTCGCGACGTCTCTGATTGCCGCGCACAATTCCCGGTCGGCAATGCCGGCCTTTCGTGCCGCCTTGGCAAACCAGGCCGGCTTGAAGGTGCGCATTCCGGTATCGGACTCGGACACCGCGCGAGGCTGGCATCCGGGTCTTGCGCGGGGCTCACCCGCGCGCCTTGCGGGGCGCGCGGGTGAGGGACGATCAGGCGGCGCCGACGGTCGCCTTCACGATCTTGTCCGGCGAGCGCGGCGGCTCGCCCTTGTTGATCGTGTCGACGACGTCCATGCCTTCCACGACCTTGCCCCACACCGTGTACTGCTTGTCGAGGAAGCGGGCGTCGTCGAAGCAGATGAAGAACTGCGAGTTCGCCGAGTGCGGGAAGTTGGTCCGCGCCATGGAGCAGGTGCCGCGCACGTGCGGCTCGGCGTTGAACTCGGCCTTCAGGTCCGGCAGGTCCGAACCGCCCGAGCCGGTGCCCGTCGGGTCGCCCGTCTGGGCCATGAACCCGTCGATCACCCGGTGGAACGGCACGCCGTCGTAGAAGCCCTGGGCGGCGAGCGTCTTGATCCGCTCGACATGGCCCGGGGCGAGGTCGGGACGCAGCGCGATGACGACGCGGCCCTTGGTGGTCTCCAGTACGATGGTCTCGTTGTCGGCCATAGTCTTTCCTTCCGGTTGGGGGAACTGTATCGGCGCGCGCCGGATCCGGCCAGCGCCCGTAACGGGTGCGCCGGCCCTCAGGCCGGCGGGCGGTAGACGAAGCGGAGCGCCACCGGCCGGCCCGCGATGGCCCGGCCCAGGCCCGCCGTGATGTGGACCGGGGTGCAGCGCGCCAGGGCGTCGAGGGTGCCGCGCACCAGAGCGGTCCGCTGATCGCCCGCGGTGCCCGCCGCGTATGTGACGCGCGGCGGGCCGATCAGGCTCCCGTCGCGCCGCAGCGCGAGCCGCACGGTGATCTCGATATCGCCGGCCCCGTCGCCCGGGCGGGCGAGGCCGCCCGGCGCCTGCCAGCAGGCGGCGAGCGCCGGATAGAGCTCGGCCAGGGTGTCGGCGGGCCGCGTCGCCATCCGCGACACCGGCACCGCGATCGTCGCGCGCAGGGTCTGGGGCAGGCTCAGCGGATAGCCGCCCCCCGGCTCGACGGCGTAGCCGTAGAAGGGGGCGCCGTCATAGGCCGCGGCGGCCGCCGGGATCAAGCTCAGCAGGAGGAGCGAGGCGGCGCGCCGACCCGGCATGCGGCCGCTACTTGGCCTTCTCGGCGAGGGTCATGCTGACGATCTTGTCGGGGTCCTGCACGGCGCCGCCGGGCGCGCCGGGGGCGGCCTTCTTGATCTTGTCGAGCACGTCGAGCCCGTCCGTGACGTTGCCGACGATCGTGTACTGGCCGTTCAGGAACGGCGCGTCGCCGAGGCAGATGAAGAACTGCGAGTTCGCCGAGTTCGGATCCTGCGAGCGGGCCATGCCCACGGTGCCGCGGCGGAACTGGGCCGATTGCGTGAATTCCGCCGGGATGTTCGGCAGGCTGGAGCCGCCGGTGCCGTTGCCCTTCGGATCGCCGGTCTGGGCCATGAAGCCGTCGATCACCCGGTGGAACTTGAGGCCGTTGTAGAAGCCCTGCGAGACCAGCGTCTTGATCTGCTTGACGTGCTTGGGCGCCAGGTCCGGCCGCAGCTCGATGGTGATCCGCCCGTCCTTGGTTTGGAGGTAGACGGTGTTGGCGTCGGCAGCCCAGGCCGCCGGGGCCGTGCCGAGCGTGAGGGCGAGCGCGAGGAGGGCGTGGCGTCGGTTCATCGAAGTCCTTCCAGTCTCAGGAATGGGCGGCGAAGCGCTGCCGGAGGCGCGCGGCCACGGCGGCGGGCACGAAGGGCGAGACGTCGCCCCCCATGCCGGCGATCTGGCGCACCAGCGTCGCGGTGATCGGGCGCACCTGGATCGAGGCCGGCAGGAACACGGTCTGCACCTCCGGCGCCATGGCGCCATTCATGCCGGCGAGCTGCATCTCGTAGTCGAGGTCGGTGCCGTCGCGCAGGCCGCGGATGAACAGCGCGGCACCGCAGCGCCGGGCGGCCGAGACGGCGAGATCGTTGAAGGTCACGATCTCCAGCGTCGCGCCCTCCTCCTGCGCCACCGGCCCGCAGGTCTCGGTCAGGAGCGCCGCCCGCTCCTCGGCGGAGAACAGCGGCGCCTTGCCGGGATGCACGCCGATGGCGATCACGAGGCGGTCCACCAGCCGGCAGGCTTGGCGGACCACGTCGAGATGGCCGTTCGTGACCGGGTCGAACGAGCCGGCATAGAGGGCGGTGCGGGTCATCGCGACCCGACCTAGAGCATTTTTGCGCGGGACGGAACCTCGGGGCGGGACGGCCGGAGCCTCATGCCTCCTCGGGACCGCCCTCGATGCTGCCCTCGATGCCGGGCTCCTGCCCGGCTTCGCCGTTGGTTTCGTCCTCGCCCTCGATATGCTCCACCGAGACGACCTTCTCGTCCTTGGCGGTGTTGAACACCGTCACGCCCTGCGAGGCGCGGCCGACGATGCGGATGTCGTCCACCGGCACGCGGATCAGCTGGCCGCCATCGGTGACCAGCATGATCTGGTCCGAGGCCTCCACGGGGAAGGACGCCACGAGGCTGCCGTTGCGGGCGTTGACCCGCATCGCCGTGATGCCCTTTCCGCCGCGTCCCGAGGTCCGGTACTCGAACGACGAGGAGCGCTTGCCGTAGCCCCGCTCCGACAGGGTGAGCACGTATTGCTCGGCCGCCCCCATCTCGTTGTAGCGGTCCAGCGAGATCGCCGCGGCCTCGGCGCCGTCCTCGGCCTCCGCCTCGCCGTTCTCCTCCGCCTCGCCGGTCACGGCGCGACGCATCTTCAGGTAGCCGGCGCGCTCCTCAGCGGTGGCGTCGAAGGCGTTCAGGATCGTCATCGAGATGACCCGGTCGTCCTTGGCGAGCTGGATGCCGCGCACGCCGGTCGAATCGCGGCCCTTGAAGACGCGCACATCCTCGACGGGGAAGCGGATGCACTGGCCGAGGGCCGTGGTCAGCAGCACGTTCTGGTCCGGACGGCAGATCTCAACATGGACGATGTGGTCGCCCGGATCGAGCTTCATGGCGATCTTGCCGTTGCGGTTCACCGTGGTGAAGTCCGACAGCTTGTTGCGCCGGACGTTTCCGCTCGCGGTCGCGAACATCACGTCCAGCGTCTCCCAGGACGCCTCGTCCTCGGGCAGCGGCATGATCGTGGTGATGCGCTCGGAGGTGTCCTGCAGCTGCAGGATGTTCACCAGCGCCTTGCCGCGGGCGTTCGGGGCGGCCATCGGCAGGCGCCAGACCTTCTCCTTGTAGGCCTGGCCCTGGCTGGAGAAGAACAGCACCGGCGTGTGGGTGTTGGCCACGAACAGGCGGGTGACGAAATCCTCGTCGCGGGTCGCCATGCCGGAGCGGCCCTTGCCGCCGCGGCGCTGGGCCCGGTAGGTCGAGAGCGGCACGCGCTTGACGTAACCGGCATGCGACACGGTCACCACCATGTCCTCGCGGGCGATCAGGTCCTCGTCCTCGACGCTGCCGTCGAAGTCGACGATCTCGGTCCGGCGCGGGGTAGCGAATTGCTCGCGGACCTCGATCAGCTCCTGCTTCACGATGGTCTGGATGCGCACCCGCGAGCGCAGGATGTCGAGATAGTCGGCGATCTCGTCGGCGAGCGTCTTCAACTCGTCGCCGACCTCGTCGCGGCCCAGAGCCGTGAGGCGCTGCAGGCGCAGGTCGAGGATGGCGCGGGCCTGGGTCTCGGACAGGCGGTAGGTGCCGTCCTCGGCGACCCGATGGCGCGGATCGTCCACCAGGGCGATCAGCGGCGCGATGTCGTGGGCCGGCCAGTCGCGGCCCATCAGGGCCTCGCGGGCCGTGTTCGGGTCCGGCGAGGTCCGGATCAGGCGGATCACCTCGTCGATGTTGGCCACCGCGATGGCGAGGCCGCACAAGACGTGCGCCCGCTCGCGGGCCTTGCCGAGGAGGAACTTGGTCCGGCGGGAGACGACCTCCTCGCGGAAATCCACGAAGGCCTCGAGCAGGTCCTTCAGGTTCATCAGCTCGGGGCGGCCGCCATTCAGCGCCACCATGTTGCAGCCGAAGGAGGATTGCAGCGGCGTGAACCGGTAGAGTTGGTTCAGCACCACGTCGGCCATGGCGTCGCGCTTGATCTCGACGACGATGCGCATGCCCGTCCGGTCGGATTCGTCGCGCAGGTCCGAGATGCCCTCGACGCGCTTTTCCTTCACCAGCTCGGCGATCTTCTCGACGAGGGTCGCCTTGTTCACCTGATACGGGATCTCGGTGAAGATCAGCGCCTCGCGCTCCTTGCGCAGCTCCTCGACATGCGACTTGGCGCGCATGATCACCGAGCCGCGCCCCGTCGCGTAGGCCTGGCGCGTGCCGGCGCGGCCGAGGATCATGCCGCCGGTGGGGAAGTCCGGGCCGGGCACGATCTCGGTGAGCTGCTCGATGGTCAGGCCCGGATCGTCGATCAGGGCCACGCAGGCGTCGATCAGCTCGCCGAGATTGTGCGGCGGGATGTTGGTGGCCATGCCGACCGCGATGCCGCCGGCGCCGTTGACGAGGAGATTCGGGAAGCGGGCCGGGAGGACGGTCGGCTCCTCGCGCGACTCGTCGTAGTTCGGTCCGAAATCGACGGTGTTCTTGTCGATGTCGGTAAGCAGCGCGGTGGCGGGCTTGGCCAGCCGCGATTCGGTGTAGCGCATGGCGGCCGGCGGATCGCCGTCCACCGAGCCGAAATTGCCCTGCCCGTCGATGAGCATGAGGCGCATGGAGAAGTCCTGCGCCATCCGCACGAGGGCGTCGTAGATCGATTGGTCGCCGTGCGGGTGGTAGAGACCGATCACGTCGCCGACGATGCGCGCCGACTTGACGTATTTCCGCTCGGGCAGGTGCCCGGATTCGAAGGCGGAGTAGAGGATGCGCCGGTGGACCGGCTTGAGACCGTCCCGGGCGTCGGGAAGCGCCCGGCTCACGATCACGCTCATCGCGTAATCGAGGTAGGAGCGGCGCATCTCGTCGGTGATGGAGACGGGGCGGATGTCGCTGGCGGGCGGGGCGGCGCCAGTCGGATCGTTCTCGGCCAAGTCGATTTCCGTTCTGAGGCCCGGACGGGCGGTGCTCGCGGCGGCCAGGCGGCGCGCGATGCGCCGCAACGGCCTTACGGAAGAGCAGTGATATCAGACGGTTAAATAAGGTTTTCCGAGGCCGCCCGCAAGGTCGCCCGCGAGGCCGCGTCCCGGCCGGATCGGGCCGGGACGCGGGGGGCTTCGCTCAGTAGAACGTCACGTGCCGGGGACCGAAACGGCGGCCGTGCCAGACGTGGTGGCGGTGCCAGTGACGGCGGAAATGGTGGTGCCGGTGCCAATGGTGACGGCGGTGCCAATGGTGGCGGCGATGATGCCAGTGGCGGCGCCAATGATGGTGCCGGTGCCAGTGGCGCCGGTAGTGCCAGCGGGCCTGCTGCACGGCGGGGGCGGGCGCTGCGGCCTCGGCGCTCGCCGGGACCGGCAGGGGCGCCGCGCGCGCAGGCGCACTCGCCAGCCCGCCGAGCAGGGCGGCGAGGAGGACCAGGATTGGCCAGGGTCGCATCGTTTCTCTCCCGTGTGAGCACCCGTCCGAGTCCAGCGGATCCGGGCCGGCACGAGGCTCGCGCCGTCGCCGGAAACGGCCAAGGTCGGCAAACGGTTCGATCCGTTCTGACTGCGCAGATGCGCCGCCCTTGCGTGCGGCGGCAAAGCGCCCAGTTTCCGGACAGGCGCATCCGGGCCGTCCCCCGCCCGGTCCTTCGACGAGCCGCGTAAGACTCCCATGGCGTTCGCGTTCCCCGACTCCGTCCGCGCCCTCCTGCCGCGCCGCTTCAGGGATCGCCGTCCGCGGGTCGCCGTGGTCCGGCTCTCCGGCACCATCGGGGCGGTGTCTCCGATCCGTCCGGGCCTCTCGATCGGCGGCGTGGCGGGCAGCCTCGAGCGGGCCTTCGGGATGCCGGGGGTCAAGGCGGTGGCGCTGCTGATCAACTCGCCGGGCGGTTCACCGGCGCAGTCGCACCTGATCCACCGCCGCATCCGGGCCCTCTCCGAGGAGAAGCGTCTGCCGGTCATCGCCTTCGTGGAGGATGTCGCGGCCTCCGGCGGCTACATGATCGCCTGCGCGGCCGACGAGATCGTCGCCGATCCGACCTCGATCGTCGGCTCCATCGGCGTCGTCTCGTCAGGGTTCGGCTTCCATGGCCTGCTGGAGAAGCTCGGCGTCGAGCGTCGCGTTCATACGCAGGGCGAGGCGAAGTCGATGCTCGACCCGTTCCGCCCGGAGGATCCCGCCGACGTGGAGCGCCTGAAGCGCATCCAGGCCGACGTGCAGGACCTGTTCACCGGCCTCGTCACCGCCCGGCGCCCGACCCTGGCCCGCACCGAGAACCTGTTCACCGGCGCGGTCTGGACCGGGCGGCAGGCGCTGCCCCTCGGTCTCGTCGATGCGCTCGGCGACCTGCGCACCGCGATGCGCGCCCGCTTCGGCGAGACGGTCGACCTGCGCCTCGTGGCCGAGGCCCGGGGCGGCCTCGTCTCCCGCCTGCTGCGCCGGGGCGGCGCGCCGGGCGGGATCGAACTCGCCGAGGGGGCGATGGCCGCCGTCGCGGAGCGCGCAGCCTTCGCCCGCTACGGGCTCTGAGACGGGGCCGGAGGGCTTCGCGCTTCGGTGCCCTTCGGAGATCCGCTACCGCCCGGCACGCCGTGCGGAGACGCGGGCGAGCGCCGCGAGATCCTTCTCGCCGTCGCCGTGGCTGATCGCCTCGATGAGGCCGTCGCGCAGCACGCTCGCGAAGGGCATCGGCACCCCCGCGCCCTCGGCTGCCTGGAGGGCGAGCCGCATGTCCTTTGCCCCGAGCTTGAGGAGGAAGCCCGGCGGCTCGTAGCGGTTCTGCGCGATCGAGGCGCCGTAGCCCTTGTAGACCGGCGCGGCGAACAGCGTGTTGGTCATCAGGTCGAGGAAGTCGGCGCCCGGGACGCCGTGGCCCTCCGTGAGGGCACAGGCCTCCGCCATGGCCTCGATCGCCGAGATCAGCATGAAGTTGCCGGCGAGCTTGACGGCGTTCGCCCGCGCCGGGTCGTCGCCGAAACGCCAGGTCCTGGCACCCATGGCGTCGAGGAGCGGGCCCGCGCGGTCGATCAGGGCCGCCGCCCCCGCCGTCACCATGTTGAGCTTGCCGGCCTCCGCCACGTCCGGCCGCCCGAAGACCGGCGCCGCGATGTAGGAGACGCCCGCCCGCTCGTGCACGGCAGCGAGCTGCCGGGCGAGCGCCACCGAGATCGTGCTCATGCCGATGTGCAGGCCCGGGCGCTCCGGCCGGTCGAGCAGGCCGCCGGCCACGATCACGGCTTCGAGTGCCGCGTCGTCGGCCAGCATGGTGATGACCGCGTCGCCGGCGAAGGCCTCGGCGGCGCTCGCCACCGGGGTGACGCCGTCGATGCCGCGCGCGGCCTCGGGCGAGCGGTTCCAGGCGCGGACCGTGTGACCCGCCCGCGCGAGGTTGGCGGCCATGGCGCGACCCATCCGCCCCAGTCCGATGAATCCAACGTCCATGCCGTGCTCCTCGACGCGCTCTGCCGCCTGCCAACCTGGGTAACCCCGCGCGGCGGTCAACGGCGCCCGGCCGGATTTGCGCCGATCGCCGGCCGTGGCAAGCTCGACCCATGCTGCAGAATCGCATCACCGACATCCCCGGCCTGCGGGTCGGTCACGCCACCGATCTGCGGCTTGCGAGCGGCGTCACGGCGATCCTGTTCGACGATCCGGTGGTCGCCTCCGTCGACGTGCGCGGCGGCGGGCCTGGCACCCGCGAGACCGACCTGCTCGATCCCGAACGCACCGTGGAACGGATCGACGCCCTCGTCCTGTCCGGGGGCTCGGCCTTCGGTCTCGACGCGGCGGCCGGGGTGACGGCGTGGCTCGCCGAGGCCGGGCGCGGCTTCCCGGTCGGCGGCATGCGGGTGCCGATCGTTCCCGGCGCGATCCTGTTCGATCTCCCAAACGGCGGCGACAAGGCCTGGGGGCGCTACCCGCCCTACCGCGAGCTGGGCTTCGCGGCCGCCGCGGCTGCGGCCGCGGACTTCGCCCTGGGCTCCGTCGGGGCCGGGACCGGCGCGCGCACGGGTCGGCTCAAGGGCGGGATCGGATCCGCCTCGGCGCGGGTACCGGGCACGGACTTCCGGGTCGGCGCCCTCGCCGCCGTGAACGCCTTCGGCAACGCGACCGTCGGCGACGGCCCGCATTTCTGGGCCGCGCCCTTCGAGGAGGGTGACGAGTTCGGCGGCCTGGGCGCGCCGGCCCACGTTCCCGCCGAAGCCCACGCCTTCCCGATGCGCGCGCTGCCCGGCGCCGCCACGACGCTCGCCGTGGTGGCGACCGACGCGGCGCTGACCAAGGCGCAGTGCCGGCGCCTCGCGGTGGCGGCGCAGGACGGCCTCGCCCGCGCCCTCGTGCCGGCCCATACGCCGCTCGACGGCGATCTGGTCTTCGCCGTGGCGACCGGCGCCGTGCCCCTCGCCGACCCGGTGGTGGACCTCGCTCGCCTCGGAGATGTCGCCGCGCGGGTCCTGGCCCGGACCGTGGCGCGCGGGGTGTTCGCCGCGACGAGCCTGCCGGGGCTCGCGCCGTCGCCGCCCCTGGCGGGTGCGGGGCTTCCGCCGGCCTGGCGCGACCTCTACGGCGCCTGATCCGCCACGCCCGCTCCGGAACGAAGCGGCAGGACCGGGGTTACAGGGCGCGGCCGAAGGCCGTGTCGTGGCTCGGATCGCGCCGGGCCGCGACCTGTGCCAAACGGGAGGATTCCTCATGAAAATGACCGGCCTGATCATCGCCGCGTCCGTCGCACTGTTCGCCGGCGGCGCCCAGGCGATGCCCGTGGCGCCGCTGTCCGGCGGCGACGCCTCGGTCACCCTCGTGCGCGGCGGGTGCGGGTTCGGCGCGCATCGCGGGCCGTATGGCGGCTGCCGCCTGAACCGCGGTCCGCGTGGTGCGATGCGCCGCGCCATGACCGGCGCGCCCCGCGGCTGCCCGCCCGGCCTCTACCGCGGCCCGCGGGGCTTCTGCCACCGCTGAGCGATGGCGTCGGTGCCGCCCGCCGGGGCGGCGCCGACGCACGACAGCGTCGGGTCCGACTGGAGTGCCCCCGGGGCGAGCTGAACGGAACCGCACGCTGCGAGACGCCGGGAGGCTCGGACCCGCGTGGCGGCTCGGACGCGGTCCCGAGCCCCGGGCTTACTGCGGGACCGGTGTCTTGCGCCCCGCGTGCCATGTCGGCGGCGGTGCCGGTCCCCGCGCTCAGGCCGGTCGTTTCGGTCTCGAGGCGGCGCGTCTGCGTGGAGGCCGGCTCGGGCATCTTCTGCGGATCGGTGGCCCGCCTTCGGAGGAGCCGAGCGGGACCGACGGTCCGACCGACTTTAGAGAGCGCCGCTCGCCCTTGCGGGCGGCGGCGATGACGCTGGTCGTTCCGGGCGCCCGATCAGGTAGCCCTGGACGGCATCGCAGCCCAGTCGTCTGAGAAGCGCCAGCTGATCCGCATCCTCGACCCCTTCGGCAAGGGTGAGGATGTTCATGTCGCGGCCCATCTGGGTGATCGCCTTGATCACCGCCATCGAGTGGTTGTCCGTCAGCGCGGCCGCTACGAAGCTGCGATCGATCTTGATCCGGTCCAGAGGCAGATCGCGCAGGTGTGCGAGGGACGAGTAGCCGGTCCCGAAATCATCCATCGCGATCTTCAGACCGAGCTGGCGCAGGGCGGAGAGGGTGTGGGCGATCTGACGCCCGTCCTCGACCAGCGCCGTCTCCGTCAACTCGATCTCCAACCGGTGCGGCGGCAACCCGCTCTCGGCCAGAGCTGCGGTGATGTGGGCGAGAAGCATCGGCGAGCGGAACTGGACGGCCGACACGTTCACGGCGACATGCTGATGCGGCTGCCAGCGGGTGGCTTGGCGGCACGCCTCGCCCAGCACCCAGGTCCCGATCGGCACAATCAGCCCCGTCTCCTCCGCCACCGGGATGAAGCTTGCCGGCGCGACGAGACCCCGCGTCGGATGCTGCCACCGGATCAGCGCCTCGAAGCCGACGACAGCGTCATCGGCGAGCGCCATGATGGGCTGGTAGGCGAGATGAAACTGCCCCTCCGTCAAGGCGATCCGGATGTCGTTCTCCAGGGTGTGGCGCTCGGCGACGGCCTCCATCATGCCCGACGCGTAATGCGCTGCGCGTCCTCGTCCGTGACGCTTCGCCTCGTACAGAGCGATGTCGGCGCGCTGCAGCAGCTCTTCCGGACTCGACCGATCCGCGTTGTCGCTCAAGCCGATGCTGCAACCGACCATGACCGTGAGGTCGTTGAAGGCGTACGGCTTCTCGACGTCCACGATGATGTCTTCGGCCAGGCGGCTCGCTGCATCGGCATCCGCCTGTGTGACCACGGCCATCTCGTCGCCGCCCAGGCGCGCCACGAACCCTGACGCGCCCGCTAGGGCGCGAAGGCGCGCGGCAACGGTGACGAGCAGGCGATCGCCGACGCCGTGACCGAACGTGTCGTTGACCGCCTTGAACCGATCGAGATCGATCAGCAGGAGCGTGAAGGCCTGTCCGGTCTCATGGACGAGCGCCATGTGTTCGATGAGCGAGCGGCGATTTGCCAGACCCGTGAGGGGATCACGGTAGGCGAGGTGCAGGATCTCTCGCTGCGCCTGCTTCTCCCGCGAAACATCGTCGAAGGTCAGCACCGCGCCATCGTCGATGGGCTGACAGGCGATGGACAGGATCCGGCCGTCGTCGAAGGTATGCTCGACGAGCGTCTCCTCGCTCCGGGCCATCCAGGTCCGATGATTCGCCAGCACCCGCGCGATGCGGGTTTCGTCCCAGGCATTGGCGCGGCCGGTCACATCCAGAAACGTCGATAAGCTCATGCCTCGGGCCATGCTTCCCGGCGGCAGGTTGAGCATCGTGCACAGTTTCTCGTTGTACAACTCGACGACTTCGGCGCCGGAAACCTTCAGGATCCCGTTCGACATGTTCTGCAATGTCGTCGCCAGGATTCGCGCGTGCGTGGCCTCCTGCCCCTCGAAGCGCTTGGCAACCAGCAGGGCGAGCAATGTGCCGAGCAGGAGGATGGCGGCGCCCGTCGCGGCGAGGGCAGCGAGTTGGACCTGCATGATCGGCAGGAGCTGATCGGACCGCGCTCCGACCAGGGTGGTGCCGGCGATGGAGATGAAGTGCGTGCCGCAGACCGCGGACACGATGAGAAACAGGGTGACGAGCGGTGGACGGGCATGTCGCGCCACGGTCCGAGCCAACGCCATACAGATGCCGCCGATGAGGCTGGCCAGGATGTCGAGGTCGGGCGATTGCGTTTGGCTGCAGCCCTTCAACGCGGCCATGCCGATGAGGTGCATGCCGCCGATCCCCAAGCCCGCCGCCGCGCCGGCTGCCGCGCGCGTCCATGTCCGCGCGCATTGCGTCGACAGGGCCAGCGGCCCGCCGACCGCGACAATGGCCACGGCCGCTGAGCCCAGGGTCGTCGCCGCCTCGTAATTCAGAAGGAGGTCGGTCCGGTACCCGAGCATCGCGACGAAGTGGGTGGTCCAAACGCCGGTCCCGGCAACCACGGCCGTTCCGAGTTGCCAGCGCCTCCTGACGCGCGCCGAAGCGCTCTCCGCTTGCCGGATGAAGTGGACGAGCAGCCACGCACTGAAAAAGCAGATGACCATCGCGGCCAGGGCGAAACCGGCCGCCTGACTGTCCAGAAGGGCTGCGACGAAGAGATCCATAGGATCATCATGCACCACAAAGATGTGCGCAAACTAAATCATCATCGTGAAGAATTCTCTGGGCGTGCCCCCATAGACGGCCGGGTGTAACAACCAAAAATTGAAGGTGTCGGGCAAGCTCGGATGTCCTGCCGAACGGCGTCAAAATCTGCCGGTTTCGACCGCCGGAGCTCCGAGCCTCCACGACGTCGAAGCTCCGGGCGTGAACGCGGACGATTCGTTGTTCCGGAATACTGAGGACTACAGCCAGCCGCCCATGCCGTCGGTATTAGGCTGGAAGATTGTTTTCGCGCTTCGCGAGGTCTCGACTTGTTCTCGAAGAAATGATCGGTCTCAATTTTCGTGAGAAGGCCAATCGCGCAGCCTGTGACATAGCGAATGCCGCGCCGGATCCGGCAGGTTTTGCCGGACCACGGAGTGTCGCGACGGCCCGGCTCTTCTGCCTGTCGCTATAAGGCATTTGTTGGCCGAAATTATAGTATTTATGCCTATTTATTGTATTGAATGGCGGGCATTCGTCGGATGGATGTGATCGCCGCGCATGCGGCTGGAACGGCGACGTTGATGCGCGGGCCGGATCCTTGCCGGGACGCCAATCGCGCCGTTGCGCGATGGCGTGTGATTGGCCCGGATCTACAAAAGATCTTCGCCGTCCCCACCGTGCTCAGGGCCTGACCGGCGCAGGCGTGATCCTGCTTCCGCCTGCGGGTCGTCCCGCACGGGCAGTGTCGCGGCATCCCGGTCGATGCTGCCCGCGCCGTCCTCGCGCGCGGCCAAGCGAACCACGACCGAATGCGGCCTCCCGGTGTCGCGCAACCGGAGGACTTCGCCGCGCCCGCGAGGGGGCGGCGGCGTCTCACACCTCGGCGCGGGCCTCCTCCAGCAACTGCGCCAGCCCGGCATCCACCTCCGCGGCCAGCATCCGGCGCTCGGCGTCGGTGAGATCCTTGGCCCAGGCCCCGCTGCCGAACCCCTCCGTGCAGCGCGCCCGCTCGGAGGCGAAATAGGCTTCGGTCTCGGCCGGCCGCGTCTTCATGGCGTGGACGAGGCCGAACCACGCCGCCCGCTCCACCACCGCCAGCCGTGCCCGCAGGCGGATGGCCACCGCCTTGTCCGCATCGATCCCGGAATCGCTCATGGTCTCTCTCCGCCCTCCTGCTCCGCGAGCTGCGCGAGCAGGCCCTGAAGCTGTCCCGGAACCGGCTCGTTCGCCGAACGCGCGTAGAGGACGCGCAGTTGCCGGCCGATCTCCGCGAGGCTCATGGAGCCCTTGGCGATCACCCGGTCGGCCTGCCGGTTCAGGCTCTCCTTCTCGGCGGTGGTGATCTCCTTGGCGGTCAGCACCACCACGGGCACGTCGCCATCGGGCCGCGAGCGGAGCGCCCGCAGGAAGCCGAACCCGTCCATCTCGGGCATCATCAGGTCGAGCAGGATCAGGCTCGGCCGGGCCTGGCTGAAGCGTTCCAGGGCGATCCGGCCGTTCTCCGCCTCGTCGACGGTCCAGCCCTCCCGGCCGAGGGAGCGGCGCAGGCGCTCCCGGGCATCCGCATCGTCATCCACCACGAGGACCCGTGCCTCGTTCGGCGCCTCGGGCCGGTAGCGCTCCATCAGGCCCTTGAGCCGGTCCCAGTCGATCGGCTTGACGAAATAGTCGGTGGCGCCGAGCGCCTGGCCGAGCCCCTGCTCGGCCACCACCGAGGTCATGATCACCGGGGTCCCGGCCAGTTCGGGATCGTTGCGCACGGCGTGAAGCACCGCCCAGCCGTCCATGCGGGGCATCTCGACGTCGAGCAGGATCGCCCGCGGCCGGAGCGCCCGGGCGAGCGTCAGGCCGGCGCGGCCGTCATTGGCGCTGCGGACGTGGAAGCCCTCGCGCTCCAGGAAGCGCTGGAGCAGCTCCCGGGCGGCCGGATCGTCGTCGACCAGCAGCACCGTCTCGTGCTCCTCGTGCGGCTCCACCGGCGTGAGAGCCTCGGCCTCGGCCGTCGGCGCATCTTCGGGGCTCAGGATCGCGGGCAGGCGGACCGTGAAGGTCGCCCCCGCCCCCGGAACGCTGGTGACGCCGATGTCGCCGCCCATCGCCTCGCAGAAGGCGCGGGTGATGGCGAGCCCGAGACCCGTGCCGCCGAACTGGCGGGTGGTCGAGTCGTCGGCCTGGACGAAGCGCTCGAACAGCCGCCCGATCTGGGTCTCGGTCATGCCGATCCCGGTATCGGCGACCGCGAAGGACAGCCAGTCCGCCCCCTCTTCCCGGTGCCGCCGCACCGTCAGGGTGATCGTCCCCTTCTCGGTGAACTTGGCGGCGTTGCCGAGCAGGTTCACGAGGCACTGGCGGATCTTGGTCTGATCCTGGTGCATGGACCCGAGATCGGCGCCCGCCCCTTCGCCGGCATCGAGGACGAAGCGGTTGCCCTTCTTCTCCATCAGCGAACCGGTGGAATCGCCGACATCGCGGAGCAGGTCCGCCACCGCGAAGGTCTCGGCCGAGGCGGTCATGCGGCCGGCCTCGATCTTCGAGATGTCGAGGACGTCGTTGATCAGCGACAGCAGGTGGCGCGCGGCCGCCTCGATCTTGCGCAGGTCGGGCAGGAGGGCGGCCTGGCCGATATCCTCCAGCTCCTCGCCGAGCATCTCGGAATAGCCGATCACCGCCGAGAGCGGCGTGCGCAGCTCGTGGCTCATGTTGGCGATGAACTGGCTTTTCGCCCGGTTGGCCGCCTCGGCGGCCTGGCGGGCGCGCTCCACCGCCTCCTCGGCCTCCTTCCGGTCGGTGACGTCGACGCAGGTGCCGACCCATTCCCGGAGGGAACCGTCCTCGGCGAGGACCGGCACGCCGCGCACCTCCATGGTGCGCCAGGCCCCGTCGTGGCGGCGCAGCCGGTACTCGACCTCGTAGAGCGCCCGCGCCTCCACGGAGGCGGCCCAGGCATCGGCCGCGTGACCCCGGTCCTCGGGATGGACGGCATCCAGCCAGCCCCAGCCCTGGTAGGCCTCCTCGGTCTGGCCGGTATAGATGCTCCAGCGGACCTGCGGCGGCATCAGCTCGCCCGCCGCGTTGGTGTTCCAGATCACCGCCGCCGAGGCGTCGACCAGCGCCCGGAACCGCTGCTCGGAATGGCGCAGGCGCTCCTCGATGGCGCGGCGGCCGGTGATGTCGGTGTTGGTCCCGTACCAGCGCAGGATCCGCCCGGATTCGTCCCGGTGCGGCAGCGCCTTCGACAGGAACCAGCGATAGGTCCCGTCCCGCCCGCGCAGGGGGAACGTGTCCTCCCAGGACCGGCCCAGGGTGATCGCGGCCCGGTAGCGCTCGGTCACCGCCTCGACGTGATCCGGGTGATGGACCGTGCGCCAGCCCCATCCCCGCATGTCCTCGAGGGACGTGCCGGTGAAATCGTACCAGCGCTGGTTGTACCAGATGATCGTGCCGTCAGCCTCGGCGATCCAGGCGAGCTGCGGCAGCGTCTCGGCGAGGTTGCGGTAATCGGCATCCGTGACGGATCCTGGGCCGCTCTCAGTCTCGCTCATCGACCCGACGCTGTCCCGTCATCCGCCCCAGCGGCGGCCTATACCAGTATTCCTTATACACGCATCGCGTCCGGATCCGACCGCGGCGACGCCGCGGCCGGCAGGCGGCGAAACCGCAGGGCGTCCACCGTGTAGAGCGCGAGCGCCACCCAGATCAGCGCCAGCATGAGCGCCCGGTGCGGCTCGACGTGCTCGCCGTAGACGAGGACGCTGAGGAGAAGCAGGCAGGTGGGCGCCACGTATTGCAGCAGGCCGAGGGTGGTGAGCCGCAGGCGCACCGCCGCGGCGGCGAACCAGATCAGCGGCAGCGCGGTGGTCAGGCCCGTGAGCATCAGGAGCGCGCGGTCGCCCGGCGCGGACGGCAGGAACGGCTCGGGCGAGAGGACGAGCCAGACGATGGCGGCCGGCAGGAGCAGGAGGGTCTCGGCCAGGAATCCGACCAGCGCGTCGACGGCGACGATCTTCCGGGCGAGCCCGTAGAGCGCGAAGCTCACCGCCAGCGACAGCGACATGAGGGGCAGCTCCCCGGCCCAGACCACCGCGACGGCGACGCCCGTCGCGGCGATGCCGATGGCCAGCGCCTGCGCCGGCCGCAGCCGTTCGCCCAGCACCACCCGCCCGAACGCCACGCTGACCAGGGGATTGATGTAGTAGCCGAGGCTCGCGTCGAGCAGGTGCCCGCTGCTGACCGCGTAGAGGTAGAGCAGCCAGTTCACGCCGATCATGGCCGCCGAGAGCAGCAGGAGCGCGTGCCGCTTGCGCAGCGGGAACGGCAGGTTCAGGCGGTGGCGCGCCGCGAGGACCAGCGCCAACGCGCCGGCGAACAGGCTCGACCAGACGATGCGCTCCGCCAGGATATGATACGGGGTGTAGGCCCCGAGCATCCGGAAATGCACCGGAACCAGGAGGCCCCAGCTCAGATAGGCGGCGAGCGCGTAGACGAGGCCCACGGCGTCCTCCCGGTCGACCCGGATGGGCGGCCGGGTCGGCGGGCTTTAGCGTGCCGGGCCAGTCCCTGTCAGGGGGTGCCGCGCAGGGCAGCCATCCGGAGGTCGCGGTCGGGGCTTCACGCCGCGCGGATCGTGGCGAGGAAGCGCCGAACCTCACCGCCGAGGTCCTCGGATTGGCGGGCCAGCGCGGCGGCGCAGGCCTGCACCCGATCGGCGGCCGTCCCGGTCTCTCCGGCAGCCGCGGCAACGGCCGCCATGGTGGTGGTCACCGCGCGGGCCCCGGTGGAGGCCTGCACGACGTTGCGGGCGATCGCCCGGGTGGCCGTCTCCTGCTGCGCCACCGAGGCCGCGACGCTGGCGGCGACCCCGTCGATCTCGCGGATCCGTGCGGTGATCGCGGCGATCACCGCGACCGCCTGATCGGTCACGCCCTGGATGCGGCTGATCTGTCCCGAGACGTCGCCCGTCGCCTGGGCCGCCTGCGCGGCGAGGTCCTTCACCTCGCTCGCCACGATCGCGAAGCCCCGCCCCGCCGCTCCGGCGCGGGCCGCCTCGATGGTGGCGTTGAGCGCCAGCAGGTTGGTCTGACGCGCGATGGCCCCGATCAGCTCCACCACCGCGCCGACCTTGGCGGCGGCGGCGCTGAGATCCTGCACGAGGGTCGCGGTCCGATCCGCTTCGACGACGGCGCTCCGAGCGAGGATGGCCGAGCCGCCGATCTGCCGGCCGATCTCCGCCACGGTGGTTTCGAGTTCCTCGGCGGCGGCCGCCACCGTGCCGACGTCGCGCGCGGCCGTCTCGGCGGCACCCGCGACCGCCGTGGATTCGCCGACGGTCCGCGTCGCCGTGACGGTCATGGTCCGGGCGGTGGTCTGGAGGGCGGCGATCGACTCCGACACCAAGCCGATGATGCGTCCCACCGTCAGCTCGAAGCCCTCGGCGAGCCGCAGGAGGGTCCGGCTGCGGTCGGCGGCGGCGTCCTCGGCCTGCCGCCGCGCGGTCTCTGCCTGCGCGACGGCCTTCCGCGCGACGAGGGCCTTGATGCCCGCGACGGCGCTGCCGATGGCACCGATCTCGTCGCCGCGCCGCGCTTCCGGGACCTCCGCGTCGAGCCGCCCGGCCGACATGGCTTTCAGAGCGGCCGTCAACCGGCCGAGGGGGCGGGCGACGCCGACATGCACCACCAGAACACCGATCAGGATGCTGGCGGCGATGCCGCCCGCCGACAGGCTGATCGCCCAGGACAAGGTCGTGCGGGTGTCCGCGCTGAGGGCCGCGGAACCCGTGCGGATCGACGTGCTCAGATCGTCCACGAAGGCGTCGAGGGCGGCAAACAGCGTCTTCTGGAGCGGATCCACCTGCGTGTGCGCCAGCGTCAGGGCCTGGGCGCTCATGCCCTTCTTGGCCATGGCGCACATCTCGCCGGTGAGTGCGATGTAGGTGCCCAGGAGCGTCGCGATCCGGTCGGTCCGAGCGTCAAATGTCGGGGCGTTCCGGCGCACGCCGTCGAGGAGGCGTGCGGCTTCGGCCGGAAGGGGCTCGAACGCGGCGCCGATGCGGTCCGACGCGTCCGGATCGGCCTCGCCGAGGGTGCGGAAGGCCACGTAGCTCATCTGATAGACCACGCGTCCGAGGCGTGCCGCCATCGTGGCCGCCGTGGCGTCGTTGCCGAGATAGGCGCTGTAGGCCGCATCGGCCACGGTCATCCGTTTGGAGATGTACCATAGAAAGCCGACCGCATTCACCGCGATGAAGGCGAACGCGAAGGCGATCTTGACGGCAATGGGGAACTTGAAGTGGCGACGCACTGGGAAAAACTCCGCGCTGCCGCTGCTTATGTGTTAGCGGATGGCGAAGTCGATTGCGAACGCGGGGCTTGGGACGGATCGGACATCGAATGGGATTGTCGCGCAATCTTTCATCCGGGACGTGTGGATTGATTTCGCGTTCAACCGTCGGCGCGTCGAATCGCGGCACGTTCCGCGTGTTCGGACGAGTGCGCCCCGGCGGGCCGTCGCGCGCGCGACATCTTCCCCGCGCGGCGGCACTCTTTCAGGGGGCCAGCCAGCCGCCCTGCCATGCCGACCCGCACCGGTGCCAGGCGGCCCGCCGGTGACCGCGGCGGTCGAGGTAGAGGAAATCCAGGCGCTCCACCCGGACCAGCACGGCGGCGAAATGCGGCCGTCCCAGCGCCCCGGCCGCGGCCTCGTCCGGCAGGGCGTAGGCGTCCCCCGCCGGCAGGGCCGTGCCCGGGCCGGGTTCGCTCCCGTAACAGACCCGGCTCATCGCCCGGGACCCGGCCCAGGCCGCCTCGGCCACCGCGTCGTCGACGTGCAGCGCGGCGCGCCCCTCGATGCGGATCTGGATCTTCGTCGCCTCGTCGTAGGCCGTGAGCGCGCAGGCCGGGTTCGCCAGGATCTCGGCGGCCTTGTCGGAGCGGCGGTCGCAGTGGAACCGGAGGGTTCCGGCATCCCGGTCGGCGGCGCGCAGCACCACCGTGCGCAGCCGCGGGCCGCCCGCCGCGCCGAGCGTCGCCACCACCGGCAGGTGGAACCCGCTGCGGCCGTGCGCGGCGCCGTCCGCCAGATGGCCCCACAGCGCCGCGAACGTCGCGTCCAGGTCGTCGTAATAGGCGGGCAGCGGCGCGCGGCTCATGGGCTGCCGCGCCTCCGCCGCCGCTCGCGGAAGATCAGCGCGAGGTTGCGCAGGTAGATCCCGGTGGAGAGCCCCTGGCCGATGATGATCACCGGCTCGCGGCGCACGAACCCGTAGACCAGGGTCATCAGCCCGCCGAGGATCGACAGGAACCAGAACGACAGCGGCATCACGCTCCGCCCGGCCCGCTCGCTGGCGATCCATTGCAGGATGAAGCGCGAGCCGAACACCACCTGTGCGACGATGCCGAAGACCAGCCAGAAGTCGAGCCGGGTGACGAACACGTCGTAGAAATAGGCCGGCAGATCGTGGGCGAGCTGGATCAGCATCCGACGTCCTGGTCTGCGGGTTGGCCGGCCGGGTCGACGATCTCCTCGGGCCGCGGATCGGCGCGCTTGCGCCGGATCAGCCACCAGACCCCGGCGAGATCGAGGAGCCCGACCCAGAGGCGGTCGAACAGGCCGTAATTGGACACCCCCGTCATCCGCGGCCGGTCGACCACGTCGCGGTGGACCACCGAAAAGCCCTCCCGGGCCACCAGGGCCGGCATGAACCGGTGGAGGGCGTCGAAATACGGCAGCCTGAGATACACGGCGCGCCGGAACACCTTCAGGCCGCAGCCGGTATCGCGGGTGGCGTCGTTGAGGATCCGCCCGCGGACGCCGTTGGCGATCCGGGACTGGAGCATCTTGAACGGGCCATCCTTGCGGCCGCGCCGCTGACCCTGGGCGAGGCCGGTGTCGGGCCCCGCCGCCTCCAGGGCTTCCAGCAGGGCGGGGATGAAGGCCGGATCGTTCTGGCCGTCGCCATCGAGGGTCGCGACGATCGCGCCGCGGGCCGCGAGAACGCCGCTGCGCACCGCCGCCGACTGGCCGCCGCTCCGGGCGTGGCGCAGCGCCCGCAGCCAGGGGCGCCCGGCCCGGGCCGCCGCGAGGGCCGCCGGGGTGCCGTCGGTGGAGCCGTCATCCACGTAGATCAGCTCGAAGGCCAGCCCCGCGCAGGCGGCCTCGATCTCGGCCACCAGGGGCGCGATGTTGCCGGCCTCGTTCTTGACCGGCACGACGACGCTGAGATGGGGATTCGCGTTCACGGGGCCACCGCGTAGGCCGTCACGAAGACCCGGCGGCCGGTATTGAGGTTGAAACCCTCGACCTCCGCCAGGGGGGCGGGTGCGCCGCGCCCCACCGGCCAGGCCGCGTTGAAGTCGTCGCGGTCCCGGGATTCCACGAAGAGCAGGCGGCAGCCGCCGCCTTCCAGGAAGGATCGCGCCGCGGCGCCGTCGGGCGGCAGGGCGAGGCCGGTGCCGATCAGGAACACGAGGCTCGGCTCGCGGTAGCCCAGGCTCGCCACCTGCGGGTTCGGGCAAGGCACCCGGTCGCGCAGGGCCGCGAGCCGCGGCGAGACCTTCAAAGCGGGCAGCGAACGCTGCGCCACGCCGAGCACCGCCGGACCGAGCAGGGCCGAGGCCAGGACCCCGAGCGCGAGGGCGCGCTCGGCGGATCCCTGCGCGAAGGCGAGCCAGGCCAGGATCGCGACCGCGCAGGCGGCGGCGAGCAGGGGCAGAGCCGGCCACGGGATCGTGTGGGCGTCGAGGCGCCAGCCCGCGAGGCAGAGGCCGAGGCTGAGCGCGACCGGGATCGCCGGCACCAGCAGGGCCGTCAGGCGCGCGCCCCGCAGGCGCGGATCCAGCGCTCCGCGGGACAACGCCAGCACGGTGAGGATCGCGAGCCAGGGCATCAGCGGCAGCACGTAGTGGGGCAGCTTGGTGGGCACCGCCTCGAAGATCAGCCATGCCGGCAGCACCGCGGCGATGAGGAAGGCCACGGCGGGCTCCCGCCGCGCCCGCCACGCGAAGGGCAGGCTCATGGCCGCGAAGGCCGCCCCGGGCCAGAAGGTGGCGAAGAACACGAGCGCGTAGGCTCCGGGTGGCCCCCAGTGCCGCTCCGCCGCCCCGCCGACCTTGCCGAGCATGTCGTGCCCGACGGCCTCGGCGTAGAAGGCGCCGCCGCTCTTCCAGGTGATCGCCGCGAACCAGGGTGCCACCAGCAGGAGCGTGAGGGCGAGGCCCGGCCAGGGCCGGAGGGGCAGCAGCCAGCGGGCGGATCGCGCCCGAAGCGACAGGCCGAGCGCCGGCAGCGCGACGAAGAGCGGCACCATCGGCCCCTTCACCAGGATCCCGACCGCCATCCCGAGCCAGAATGCCGCAAAGGTTGGTCCGGAGGTCGGCCTGCCGTCCCGCGGCGCCAGCCACGCGCGGGCGAGCGCGGCAAGGCTCGCGGTGGCGCAGGCGGCGAGCAGGGCGTCGGTCTTGGCGAGGTGCGCCTCGGCCGAGAGCATCAGGCAGGCGCCGTAGAGGGCGGCCGCCAGCAGTGCGGGCCGGCGGGGCAGGAAGGCCAGCGCCGCCCAGTAGGCGAGCAGCACCGAGGCGATGGCGCCGATCAGCGAGGGGATGCGGTACAGGGCGATCTGGGTGCGGGCCCCGGGCACGCCCAGCGCCTCGCCGGCCGCCACGGCGGCGGCCTGGGCCCAGTAGATCCCCACTGGCTTCTTGTGCCGCGCTTCGCCCTGGAAGCGGATATCCACGAGGTCGCCGCTCTCCAGCATCTGCTTCGAGGCCTGGGCGAAGCGCGGCTCGTCCCGATCCATCGGCTGCAGGGAGATCTGGCCCGGCAGGAACAGGATCAGGCACAGCGCCAGCAGGGCGGCGACGGCCCGGCCATGGGTGAGGCTCAGCGCGTCGAGTCCGCGGCCGATCCGGTCGACTGGGGCGAGGCGCGGAGCGCCGTCGGCGGAGAGGCTCGTGGTCATGCCGGGCCGGTCAATCAGGATCGGGCGGGAAGGTCAAATGCAGCCGCGTCGTCGCCGGTCGCCCCCCGCCGTCGGCGCCCCGATCCGCCTACGTGGCGGCCCGCAGGCGCGCGAAGCCGGCATCGAGGTCGGCCTTGAGGTCGGCGGTGTCCTCGAGGCCGATATGGAAGCGCAGGGCCGGTCCGCCGGGCGCCCACTTCGTGGCGGTCCTGTAGCCGGCACAGTCGAACGGGATCACGAGGCTCTCGAAGCCGCCCCACGAGAAGCCCATCCCGAACAGCTGCAGCCCGTCCAGCATGGCGGCTAAAGCCACCTCGGGCACCGGCTTGAGGATCACGCCGAACAGGCCCGAGGCGCCCGCGAAGTCGCGCGTCCAGATCGCGTGGCCGGGATCCTCGGGCAGGCCGGGATGGAGCACCCGCAGCACCTCGGGCCGCGCCTGGAACCATCGGGCCATCTCCAGCCCGGCGCGGCCGTGCTCGCGCAGGCGCAGGTTCATGGTGCGCAGGCCGCGCAGCGCCAGGAAGATGTCCTCGGCGCCGGCGCACATGGCGAAATGGTCGAAGGTGCGGCGCACGGCCGGGTAGTAGCGCGCGTTGGCGGAGGTCAGGCCGATCAGCAGGTCCGAGCCGCCGCTCAGGTACTTGGTTCCGGCCTCCACGGCGATGTCGACCCCGCGCTCATGCGGCGGGAACAGCAGCGGCGTCGCCCAGGTGTTGTCCATGATCACGCAGGCGTCGCGGGCGTGCGCGACCTCGGCGATCGCGGGCACGTCCTGCATCTCGAAGCTCTGCGAGCCGGGGGCCTCGACCAGCACGGCCCGGGTGTTCGGGCGCATCAGGTCCGCGATGCCGGCCCCGATGATCGGGTCGTAATAGGTGACCTCGACGCCGTAGCGCGCCAGCACGCCGTCGCAGAACTGGCGGGTCGGCCGGTAGGCGGAATCGGTGACGAGGAGATGGTCGCCCGCCGAGACCGCGGCCATCAGCGCGACGGTGAGCGCCGCGAGGCCCGAGGGCGTCACGACGGTGCCGGCGGCGCCGGCGAGCTCCGTCCAGGCGGTCGTCAGCGCATCCATGGTGGGCGTCGCCGAGGTGCCGTAATTGTAGCGCCCGCGCCGGTTCTTGATCGCGTCGTAGGTCGGATAGAGGACCGTCGAGCCCCGATAGATCGGCGTGTTCACGAAGCCGTGCTGCTCGCCCGGATCGCGGCCCGCATGCACGAGGCGCGTCGCGGGCGCGAAGGTCTGCTGGGCGTCGGGCGAAGGCTTCAGGGACATCGAGGCTCGGTGATCGCGTTGCGGTGCACCGCACGAAGCGCGCCGCATCCGGCGAGGTCAAGCCGGACGCGGCGTTCCGCAGCCCCGAGACGCCGTGTTTGCCGCGCTCACGGGGTCTCGGGCGAATCGGAGACGGCGGCCTCCTCGTAGGCCTCCATCCAGGCGGCACGCTCCTGGGAGCCTTCCGGATAGGGGCATTCGCTCACGGGTTTTCCGTAGAGGCGCGCGTTGCGGCCCTGGATGAACGGGCTGTCGCTCGCGGTGGCCTGGACGTTGGTCAATATCGCCTCCCGAAGACTTGAGGGTGGGGCTTCGTTAACGGCCGCGCCGTAAATCTGTTGCCGTCTCAAGTCGCGTCCCGGGTCGTTGCGTGCGTATCCTGCGTTCCCTCCTCGGCGCCGTCCTCGTCCTCGTCTCGACGGCGACCGTCGCCCTCGTCAGCGCCGATCGGCTCGCCCATCTGGCGCCGGCGCCCGTGGTCCGCGCCGCCCAGGCCGAGCCGTCGGCGACGGGGTCGATCCCGGCTCCGGTCAAGGCCGCGCCCGCGCCGAAGCCGGCCGTGCCCAGCATCCCGAACGGGTTCGACACCGAGCGGCTCCACGCGCTGATGCGCGGCGACCCGATCCTGCCGGGCCGCTGAGCACCGTCACGCCTGTCCCGCCCCGGATCGCATCCCGAGGCGCCGGAGCGCGGCGGCGGCCGCGAAGCAGCCGTCCGGCCGGCCGCCGCTAACGCGCCGTGCGGAACACCTGCAGGTCGAGGTCGCGGACCTTCTTGCGCAGGGTGTTGCGGTTGACGCCGAGCAGTTCCGCCGCGCGGATCTGGTTGCCGCGGGTGGCGGCGAGCGCCGCGCCGATCAGCGGGCCTTCGATCTCCCGCAGGATCCGGTGATACAGCCCGGGGGGTGGCAGGGTGTCCCGATAGCCGGAGAAATAATCCGAGAGGTGGCGCTCCACCGCGCTGGACAGGCTCTCGGATTCCCCGTTGGCCTTGCGGGCTGCGCCGTTGGCGGCCGGGGCCGCGGGCGTCGCCAGCGGAAGGGTGTCGAGCTCGGCCTCGATCACCGGGCCGGTGATCGTCTCCTGCGGGTAGAGGGCGGCGAGCCGGCGGACGAGGTTCTCCAACTCGCGGACGTTGCCCGGCCAGCGGTAGCGCTTGAGACGCTCCATGGCGTCCCCGTCGAGGGTCTTCCGGGTCAGGCCCTCGCGCTCGACCAGCACGAAGAAGTGGCGGACGAGGTCCGGCACGTCCTCGGAGCGCTCGCGCAGGGCCGGCAGCCGCAGGGGCACGACGTTGAGCCGGAAGAACAGGTCCTCGCGGAAGATGCCCTGCTGGATCGAGACCCGCAGGTCCTTGTTGGTGGCCGCGATGATCCGGACATTGGTGCGGATCGGGACGCGCCCGCCCACGGTCGTGTATTCGCCCTGCTGGAGGACGCGCAGCAGCCGGGTCTGCGCCTCCATGGGCATGTCGCCGATCTCGTCGAGGAACAGCGTCCCGCCCTCGGCCTGCTCGAACCGGCCGGCGGAGCGCTGCAGGGCCCCCGTGAAGGCGCCCTTCTCGTGGCCGAACAGCTCGGATTCGATCAGGTCGCGCGGGATCGCCGCCATGTTGACCGGCACGAACGGGCCGGTGCGGCGGCGGCCGTAATCGTGGAGCGCCCGGGCGACCAGCTCCTTGCCGGTGCCGGACTCGCCGGTGATCATCACGGTGAGGTCGGTCGGCATCAGCCGGGCCAGCGCCCGGTAGATCTCCTGCATGGCGGGCGAGCGCCCGACCAGCGGGATGTCCTCGTTCTCGGGGGGCGCCCCGGCCGGCGCCGCGCCGCGGGGACGCGAGAGCGCCCGGCCGACGATGGCGATCAGCTCCTTCAGGTCGAAGGGCTTGGGCAGGTACTCGTAGGCACCCCGCTCCGAGGCGCGGATCGCCGTCATGAAGGTGTTCTGCGCGCTCATGACGATGATCGGCAGCTCCGGCCGCACGCGCTTGATGCGCGGCAGCAGGTCGAACACGTTCTCGTCGGGCATCACCACGTCGGTGATGACGAGGTCGCCCTCCCCCTGCGCGACCCAGCGCCAGAGGGTGGCGCAATTGCCCGTCGAGCGAACCTCGTAGCCCGCCCGTGACAGCGCTTGGTTGAGCACGGTGCGGATTGCGGCGTCGTCGTCGGCGACGATGATGTGGCCGTTCGGCATGACTCTCTACTCAGACCTCCGACGGGGGGCCGGATTCGGGGATCGACATCACGGATCGACCGCCGATTCGCGCCCGTCCCGGGCACTCGACATCGGCAGAAGGATGCGGAACGCCGTGCGGCGCGGGGCAGGATCGCATTCGACGATCCCACCGTGATCGCCGACGATCTTGGCCACCAATGCAAGACCGAGGCCGGAGCCTTGTGCCTTGGTGGTGACGAACGGATCGAACAGGTCCGGCAGCAGGTCGGCCGAGATGCCCGGGCCGTTGTCGCGCACGGCCACCTCGATCGGCAGGCTGACCCGCTCGCGGGAGCCCGGCACCTGCAGGCGCAGGCCGGTGCGGAAGGCGGTCGACAGGGTGATCTCGCCCTCGACCGCGTCCGGGCCGATCGCCTCCGCGGCGTTCTTCACGAGGTTCAGGATCACCTGGATCAGCTGGTCGCGGTTGCCGAGAACCGGCGGCAGCGACGGGTCGTAGGTCTCGATGAAGCGGATATGCCGCGCGAAGCCCGACTGCGCCGAGCGCTTCACCTGATCGAGCACCCCGTGAACGTTGACGGCACCGCGATCCGAGGGGCGCTCGTCGCCGAACAGCTCCATGCGCTCGACGATGCGGACGATCCGGTCGGATTCGTCGCAGATCAGGCGGGTGAGCAGCCGGTCCTCCTCGGCGCCGGTGCTCTCCAGGAGCTGCGCCGCGCCGCGGATGCCGGCGAGCGGGTTCTTGATCTCGTGGGCCAGCATCGCGCCCAGCGCCACCATCGAGCGCGCCGCCCCGCGATGGGTGAGCTGGCGGTTCATCTTGTCGGCGATGGTCCGCTCCTGGAGCATCATCACCACGGCGTCGCCGTCGTCGCCGAGCGGCGTTGCGAATACGTCGACGCTGCGCTCCAGGCCGAGGCGGGGCTGGGTCAGCTCGACCCGGTACTCGCTGACGCTGGCGCGCCGGCGCCGGACCTCGGCCACCAGGGCGATGATCGGCGAGGCGAAGGGGATGATGTCGCGCAGCCGCCGGCGCTGCATCAGCCGCGCCGAGTAATCGAAGAAGGCCTCCGCGGCGTGGTTGCAGTGGAGGATCTGCTCGTCGCCGCCGATGGTCAGGACCGGCAGCGGCAGGGCGTTGAGCACGGCCTCGGCGGCGGTGTCGCGCCGGCTGCCGTTCGCCTGCGGGAGGGAATCGTCGCTCACGCGGCCTCCTGGACAGGATCCGCCGAGCCTGCGAAGGCCCGGGCCAGCAGGGCCAGGGCCGTCGCCGGATCGGTGGTGGTGAGCAGCGCCGCGCGCTCGGCCGGGTCCAGCGCCCCTCCGGTCTCGGCATAGGCGGCGAGGTGCTTGCGCGCGTGCCGCACGCCCATGTCCCGGCCGTAGAGCGACAGGAGCCCCGCATAGTGCTCGGCGGCCAGGGAGGCCTGATCGGCCCGCGCCGGTTCCGGCATCGGCCGTCCGGCCAGGGCCGACGCGATGTGCCCGACCAGCCAGGGCCGGCCGGTCGCCGCCCGGCCGATCATCACCCCCGCCGCCCCGGACGCCGCGAGGCAGGCCCGGGCGCTGGCGAGGTCGGTCACGTCGCCGTTGGCGATCACCGGGATCGACACCGCCGCGACCACCGAGCGGATCGCCGCCCAGTCGGCGCGGCCCTTGTAGAATTGCTGCCGGGTCCGTCCGTGGACGGTCACGGCGTTGAGGCCCAGCCGCTCGGCGCGGGCGGCGAGATCGGCGGCGTTGCGGTTCGCGTCGTCCCAGCCGAGGCGCATCTTCACGGTCACCGGGACCGACACCGCGCCCCGCACGGCCGCGAGCAGGCGCTCGGCGTGGTCGAGGTCGCGCATCAGCGCCGAGCCTGACGCGATCCCCGTGACGATCTTGGCCGGGCAGCCCATGTTCACGTCGATCACGTGGGCGCCCCCGGCCTCCGCCAGACGGGCCGCCTCCGCCATCGGGGCGGCCTCGCAGCCCGCGAGCTGGACCACGTGCAGGTCGACGCCGGAGCCTTCCGCGCGCAGGGTGGCCTCGCCGGAGCCGCGGGTGAATTCCCGCGCCGCCACCATCTCGGAGATGACCGCGTCGGCGCCGCAGCGGCGGGCGATGCGGCGCATGTGCAGGTCGGTGACGCCCGAAAGCGGGGCAAGCAGGCAGAGCGGGGCGGCGTCTGCCGCTCCTGCCTTCGCACCTTCGCGGCGCAGCGCGCTCAAATAATGGTCAGTCGTCATTCTGCACAACAATGAGGCAAGTCCGGCCCGCTGGCAAGCGGGACCGCGCGTTGATTTCGGGCCCTCCCCCGCTTAAACGACGGGCACCCTCTGCGGCAGGCTTCCGGCGGCAGCGCTGGCCCGCGCGCCGGCCGCCCCTCCGCTCCTCAGGCCCTCACGAGTTCGTCGCCCATGTCCGCCACCGGCACGCCAGCCATCGGACCCGCCAGCGCGGGAGCCGGCGTCGCCGCGGTGGTGGTGGCCGCGGGCCGCGGTATCCGCATCGGCGGCGACACGCCCAAGCAGTACCGCCGGGTCGGCGGACAGGCGGTCCTCACCCGCACCCTGGCGGCCCTCGCTGCGGATGACGGGATCGCGCGCATCCAGCCGGTGATCGCCGCCGACGCGGCGGACTTCTTCCGGAGCTGCCTGGACGAACTTCCACCCGCAATCCGCGCGAAGATCACGGCGCCGGTAGCGGGCGGGGCGACCCGCCAGCTCTCCGTGCGCGCCGGGCTCGAAGCCCTGGCGGTCGGGTCGGCGCCCGAGATCGTTCTGGTCCACGACGCGGCGCGCCCCTATGTGGACGCCGCGCTCATCGCCCGGGCGATCGCGGCGGGGCGGGATCACGGCGCGGCCGTACCCGGCGTCCCGGTGACCGACACGGTCAAGCGCGTCGTCGATATCGCGCCCGGCATCGGCCGGGTGCACGAGACGCCGCCCCGGGAGCACCTCCGCGCGGTGCAGACGCCCCAGGCCTTCACCTTCGGTCCGCTGCTCGCCGCCCACCGGGACGCCGCCGCGCAGGGCCTCGACGGCTTCACCGACGACGGCGCGCTCGCCGAATGGGCCGGCCTGCCGGTGGTGGTCTTTGCGGGCGACGTCGCCAACCGCAAGATCACCCAGCCCGCCGACCTGATCGAGGCGGACCGCGCCTTCGCGACCGAGACCACCGAATTGCCAGCGCCGGGAGCCCGCGCCATGACCACCTATGTGACCCGCCTCGGCACCGGCTTCGACGTGCACGCCTTCACCACCGGCGACCATGTCTGGCTGGGCGGCGTGAAGATCCCCGCGGATCGGGGCGTCCTCGCCCATTCCGACGGCGACGTGGCGCTGCACGCCCTGACCGATGCGCTGCTCGGCGCCATCGCGGACGGCGACATCGGCACCCATTTCCCGCCCTCCGACGAGCGCTGGCGCGGGGCGTCCTCGGACCAGTTCCTGGCCCATGCCTGCGGGCTGGTCCGTGCCCGCGGCGGCCGCATCGACCACCTCGACATCACCGTGCTGGCCGAGGCGCCGCGCATCGGGAAGCACCGCGAAGAGATCCGCGCGCGCATCGCCGCCATCGCGGGCGTGCCGCTCTCGGCGGTCTCCATCAAGGCGACGACCACCGAGAAGCTCGGCTTCGTCGGCCGGGCCGAAGGCCTCGCCGCCCAGGCCGCCGCGACCGTGCGGCTCCCCGAGGAGGACGGTCCCGCCCTCGATGCGCAGGCCGAGACCGCGATGCGGCAGGGCTGACGTCGTCGGCGCGCCGGCGGCCCATCTAGCCCGAAGCCTCGGGTGTGGATCGGCGGCGCGACCCTCGGAGGCGCTGCCATGGGTGGCGTTGCGACGGTCTGCCGTCGGCGGCCGAACGTCAAAGGCGGACTTCGCATCACGGGCTCAGGGACCGTCGTACGCCCCGTCCGTGACCTGTTCCATCCACGTCACCGCCTCGCCGTCCAGGCGCTCCTGGATGGCGATATGTGTCATCGCCGTGGACGCGGTCGCTCCGTGCCAGTGTCGCTCGTTCGGCTCGAACCAGACGACGTCGCCCGGTGCGATCTCCTCGATGGGGCCGCCTTCACGTTGGACCCACCCGCGCCCGAACGTGACGATCAGCGTCTGGCCGAGCGGGTGTGTGTGCCACGCCGTGCGCGCACCCGGCTCGAAGGTCACGCTCGCCATGGCGACCCGGGCCGGATCGGGGGCGCTGTGAAGTGGGTCGATCCGGACCGTGCCGGTGAACCACGCGGACGGTCCCTGACCCGACGGCTGGCTTCCGCTGCGCTTGATGTCCATCGGTCCGATTCTCCTGCGTTCCGGACGTCGCCTAGAGCGACCAGCCTCCATCGACCGAGATCGACGCGCCGGTCACGAACGAACCGAGGTCCGAACACATCCATAGGACGGCGTCCGCGATCTCCTCGGGCTTGCCCAGTCGCCCGACCGGCTCAAGAGCGATGGCTTTCTGGATGTCGCCGCCGGTGAAGCGGTCCATCATCGACGTCTCGATGTTCCCCGGCAGGACGGCGTTCACCCGGATGTTCGACTTCGCATAGTCGAGGGCGGCGGACTTGGTGAGGCCGATGAGCGCGTGCTTGGAGGCGGCATAGCTCGCCCCTCCCGCCACGCCCCTGATGGCCGCACCGGACGCGGTGTTCACCACCACGCCGCTGCCCTGGCGCAGCATCTGAGCGATCTCCTGCTTCATGCACAGGAATGTGCCGCGCAGGTTGACGTCGAGGATCCGGTCCCACTCATCCAGAGCGATCTCGTGGACCGGAGCGGCCTTGTTCTCGACGCCTGCATTGTTGAAGGCGCAGTCGAGGCGGCCGAACTGCGCGACGGTGCTGGCCACCGCTGCTTCCACGTCCGCCGGGACCGACACGTCGCAGCGGATCGCCAGCACCGCGCCGCCGTCCGCTTCGATCTCGGCCCGCAGCTCCTCCAGCGGCGCCTCGGTGCGGTCCGTGATCGCGACCTGAGCCCCCTCCCTCGCGAAGGCGATGGCGGTAGCCCGGCCGATGCCGCTGGCGGCGCCCGTGACGAAAGCGACCTTTCCTGGGAAACGGCGCATGTCCTGATGTCCTCGCTGACCTCGATGAGGGGCCTGACGTAGACATCGCGCAGCGTTCGGGTCAGCCGTGTCCCCTTCAATGAGGCGATGAGCGGAGTTCATCGCCGAATGGCATTGGCCTTACAGGCCAAGCGGTCTCACCTCGCGGATCAGGTCGACGAGGAGCCGCAATCCCGTCGGCAACTGGCGACGTCCGGGATAGTAGAGGTGGAAGCCGGCCCCCGCGACGACCCAGTCTGCCAGCACGATGCGTAGCTCGCCGCGGGCGACTGACGGTCCGACGCAGGGTTCCGGAAGATAGGCAAGCCCGCCGCCCGCCGCCGCAAGGGTCAGGGCGAATTGCGTGTTGTCGAGCGTGACCGCCCCTGGAACGTCGAGCGCGATCGTCTCGCCCTCCCTCTCGAACTCCCATCGGTAGAGGCTGTCGTCGCCGAGGCGGATGCGCAGGCATCGGTGAGCCGCGAGGTCGCGGGGATGATCGGGCGTCCCGTGGCGCTCAAGGTAGGACGGCCGACCGACCACGACCCAGCGCAGATCGGCCGACAGGCGCTGTGCCACCATGTCCTGGGGAACCGTTCCGCCATACCGAACGCCCGCATCGGCTCCGGCGTCCACCACGTCGAGCAGGTCGTTGGACACCCGGACGTCGATCTCGACCCGCGGATGGCGTTCGTGGAAGAGGGGCAGCACAGGGGCGAGCAGCAGCGTGCTCGCATGTTCGAGCACATTGAGGCGGATCCGGCCTGTGGCTTTGGCCGGCTCGCGGTGCTGATTGAGCAGGTCGAGTGCGCAGCCGATCGCTGCGAAAGGCGCATCCAGGGACGCGAGCAGATCTTCCCCTGCCGCGGTAAGGGTGACGCTGCGGCTGGTGCGGTTGACCAGCCGCACCCCGAGGCGCGCCTCCATCGATTTGAGCGCGTGGCTCAACGCGGAGGCGCTGACGCCAAGCTCCAGGCCCGCACGCCGAAAGTTGCGATGGCGCGCGATGGCGAGGAAGGTTCCGAGATCGGCGAGCTCGGTCCGATTGATGCGCATCGAGGCAGTGGAAGGCCGGCGCGCGGGAAAGCAAGTCGTGCCGGATCCCGACTGCGCCGTTTCGAAAGCGGCCCCCGAGGCTGCCGAGCCGCGCGACCGCCGGCCCTAGGCCAACCGCAGCAGCAGCGCGATCGCCGCGATGGCCAAAGCCGCCATCGTCAGCAGGATGCCGCCGCCCCGGCAGGCGAACTGGCGCGGGGAGTTTGGGGGCGCGAACATCCCGATCGGGTGCAGGATCCGGCCGACCAGCAGGGCGATCAGCAGGGCCTGGACCAGAGTGTGGCCGCCGCCGCCCGCCTCCAGCAGGCCGATGACGATGAGCGCCAGGGGCACGTATTCCGCGAAATTGGCGTGCGAGCGGACGCGCTTGAGCATCGTCTCGTCGCCCCCGTCCCCGAACAGCACGTTGCCGGAGACGCGGCTCGCCATCACCCAGCCCGAGAGGCCGAGGTACACGAGGGCGAGCAGCCCGGCAAAGACGGCCGTGGTCGCGGGGAAGATCATGGATGGGTGTCTCCGATGGCGGCCGCCGGTCCTTGAGCCGGGCTCGGCCTTGGGTCACAACACGAGATAGGGCGCGGCCGCCCGACGGGAGCCCGTTCGCGATGATCGAAGACGCAGAGCTTCTCGCGCGGGCCGAGGCGCTGGTGGCGGCCTTCGCGGCGGCCCGGCGCACCATCGCCACGGCCGAATCCTGCACGGGCGGTCTCGTGGCGGGCCTGCTGACCGCGGTACCGGGTTCCTCGGCCGTCGTGGAGCGCGGGTTCGTCACCTACTCGAACGAGGCCAAGGCCGAATCCATCGGTGTGCCGATGGATCTGATCCGCCAGCACGGTGCCGTGAGCGCGCCGGTGGCGGGAGCGATGGCCGCGGGCGCACTCGCCGCATCGCGGGCCTCCGTCGCGGTGGCGATCACCGGCATTGCCGGACCCGGCGGCGGCAGCGCCGAGAAACCGGTCGGACTCGTGCATTTCGGCCTCGCCCAGCGGGAGGGCGGCATCCGCCTTCTAGAGCGTCGCTACGGCGATCTCGGACGCGCGGGCATCCGCTGCGCCGCGGTCGCCGACGCCCTCGGCCTTCTGGAGAAGGCCATTCGCGGCTGACCGCAACCCGGGAGGGACGTCCATGGACAGGGTGACGACGCGCCTCTGCATCGTCGGCGGCGGCCCGGCCGGGATGATGGCCGGACTGCTCTTCGCCCGCGCCGGGATCGACGTGACCGTCCTGGAGAAGCACGCGGATTTCCTGCGCGACTTCCGCGGCGACACGATCCACCCCTCGACCCTCGACCTGATGGACGAGCTGGGCTTCACGGAGCGCTTCCGCGCCCTCCCCCAGCGGCGTGTCGAGACCTTTTCGGGCGTCGTCGACGGACGCAGCTACCGGGTCGCCGATTTCAGCCGGCTGCCGACCCGGAACCGCTTCCTGTCCTTCATGCCGCAATGGGACTTTTTGGATTTTCTGGCCGGCGCGGCGGCCCAGTATTCGGGGTTCCGGCTGCTCCGCCGGACCGAGGCCCGCGATCTCATCGAGGCGGATGGTCGGATCGCGGGCGTGCGGGCCGAGGGGCCGGATAGGCCGGTGGAGATCCGGTCCGATCTCGTGCTCTGTGCGGATGGCCGTCACTCGCGGATGCGCGCGCGCGCGGGCTTTACCCCCCGGGCCTTCGGGGCGCCGATCGACGTGCTGTGGTTCCGCCTGCCGCGCCGGGATGGCGACCCGGAGGCGGCGGCCGGACGGTTCGGTCCGGGGCGGATCCTGATCACCCTCGACCGGGGCGACCTATGGCAATGCGCCTACGTGGTCCCGAAGGGCGGCGACGCGGAGCTCCGCGCGAAGGGCCTGCCGGCCTTCCGGGCGGCGGTGGCGGCGATCGCGCCGTTCCTGGCCGACCGCACCGCGGCCATCGCCGATTGGGACGACGTCAAGCTCCTGACCGTCACCGTCGACCGGCTCGACCGCTGGTACCGACCCGGGCTGCTCTGTATCGGCGATGCCGCGCACGCGATGTCGCCCGTGGGCGGCGTCGGGATCAACCTGGCGATCCAGGATGCGGTGGCGGCGGCCAACCTCCTGGTCGAGCCCCTGCGGGCCGGCCGGCTCTCGGAGGCCGATCTCGCCCGGGTCCAGGCCCGGCGGATGTTCCCGGTCCGGGCGACCCAGGCGCTCCAGCGGATGATCCAGTCCCGGGTGATCGCCGCGTCCCTCGCGGCCGATGCGCCGTTCCGGGCGCCCCTGGCGCTGCGCCTCCTCGATGCCCTGCCGCGACTGCAGGTCCTGCCGGCGCGGATGATCGGCATGGGCGTGCGGCCCGAGCACGTGCGTGCGCCGCTGCGCGCCTGACGCCCCTTCCCCGAACGCGGCGGAGCCATCCAGGGCCGGCCCTGCGGGCTTCGCGGCGCGCGGTGACGGTGCGGCCTATGCTCCGGCGCCGTACATCCGGTTGGCGCGCCCCTCGAAGGCGTCGGTGAACTTGCGGAAGGCCCGGTCGAACATCGTGCCCATGAGGAGCCCCAGGGTGCGGCTCTTGAACTCGTAGGTGATGAAGAAGTCGACGTTGCACCCCCCGTTCGGCGCATCCTTGAAGAGCCAGCGGTTTTCCAGATGCCGGAACGGACCGTCGATATACTCGGCCACGATCTTGAGGTTCGCGGGATCGAGGGTGACCCGGGTGGTGAAGCGCTCGCGGATCGCCTTGTAGCCCACGCCCATCTCGGCGATCAGCACTTGGCCGCCGTCGGGCATGTCCTGGCGGCGGATGATCCGCAGGGATTCGCAGAGCGGCAGGAACTCGGGATAGCGCTCCACGTCGGCGACGAGGTCGTACATCTGCTGCGGCGTGTGCTTCACCGCGCGGGTGACCCGGAAGGACGGCATGGTGTTGGGATTTCCTCAGGCCGAGAGCGCGGGCGACAGTTTCGCGAGGCGGGCCGCCTGAAGGCGCGAAAAGTCCTCGCCGGCGTGGTGCGACGAGCGGGTGAGCGGTGTGGCCGAGACCAGCAGGAAGCCCTTGGCGTAAGCGGTGGTCTCGTAGGCCTTGAATTCGTCGGGCGGCACGAAGCGCACGACCTCGTGGTGCTTCTTCGACGGCTGCAGATACTGGCCGATGGTCAGGAAGTCGACGTCGGCCGAGCGCAGGTCGTCCATCAGCTGGAGCACCTCGTTCCGCTCCTCGCCGAGCCCGACCATGATGCCGGACTTGGTGAAGATCGTCGGGTCGAGCTCCTTCACCCGCTGGAGCAGGCGCACCGAGTGGAAGTAGCGGGCGCCGGGCCGCACCGTCAGATACTTGGCCGGGACCGTCTCGAGGTTGTGGTTGAACACGTCGGGCTTGGCGGCGACGACGACCTCCAGAGCCCCGTCCTTGCGCAGGAAGTCGGGGGTCAGGATCTCGACGGTCGTGCCGGGGCTCGCCCGGCGGATCGCCGCGATGGTGCGGGCGAAGTGCTCGGCGCCGCCGTCCTTCAGGTCGTCCCGGTCCACCGAGGTGATCACCACGTGGTGCAGGCCGAGCTTCGCCACCGAATCGGCGATCTTCTCGGGCTCCGCGGCGTCGAGGGCGTCGGGCAGGCCGGTGCGGACGTTGCAGAAGGCGCAGGCCCGCGTGCAGGTGTCGCCCATGATCATGAAGGTGGCGTGCCGCTTCTCCCAGCACTCGCCGATATTGGGGCAGCCGGCCTCCTCGCAGACCGTGACGAGGCCGTGCTCGCGCACGATCTTCTGCGTCTCGGTCCAGGCCTTGGAGCCGGGCGCCTTCACGCGGATCCAGTCCGGCTTCTTGGCCTGGACGGGCTGGTCAGGCCGGTGCGCCTTCTCGGGATGGCGCAGGCGCGCGGTGCGCGGATCGTTCTTCAGGATGTCGAGGACGACGGCCATGGGTCGGGGGCTGCCACACCGCGGGGAGGCGCCCGTGGGCGCGGTCGGGATCGCCCTGACTTAAGGCCCAAGGCGTCGCGCCGCAAACCGCCGCGACGCCGGGCCGCCCCGCGGCGGTTGAGGGTGCGGGATTTCCGTCAGATCCCGAGCAGGCGTACGAACAGCCCGGCCAGCACGGCCCCGACCACGGGGCCGGCCACGGGAATCAGCGCGTAGCCCCAGTCGGAGGAGCCCTTGCCGGCGATGGGCAGGACCGCGTGGGCGATGCGCGGCCCGAGGTCGCGGGCCGGGTTGATGGCGTAGCCGGTGGTGCCGCCGAGCGACAGGCCGATGCCCCAGACCAGCATGCCGACCATGTAGGGCGCGACGCCCCGCGGGATCGCCCCCGCGGAACCCAGCGTGGTGGTCACGAGGGCGGAGATCGTCAGGATCAGGAAGAAGGTCGCGATGATCTCGGAGAGCCAGTTGGCCTTGGCGTCGCGGATCGCCGGACCGGTGCAGAAGCAGGCGAGCTTGAGGCCGGTATCCTGGGTCGCGCCCCAATGCGGCAGATAGTGGAGCCAGACGATCACGGCGCCCACGAAGGCGCCGAGCATCTGGGCGGGAATGTAGGTGGCAAGCTTGCTGAAATCGCCTGAACTGACGGCGCCCGCCACCGTGACCGCGGGGTTGATGTGGGCGTCGGCGCTGCCGGTGGCGTTGGCCACGAAGACCCCGGCGAGGACCGCGAAGGCCCAGCCCGCCGTGATGGCGATCCAGCCGGCATTCTCGCCCTTGGAATGCTTGAGCAGGGCGCCCGCGACCACGCCGTCGCCGAGCACGATCAAGGTCATCGTACCCAGGAATTCGCCCAGGAATGGTGATGTCATAGTCTTGTCTCCCCCGTTCGCTGCTTTTTTGTAAGAGTTAAAAGCTTGTGCGAGCGTGTGGCCGCCGAAGGCGGTCACCGAATGTCCGACCGTTTCCGGTCTTCACCCGCATCCTGAGATGCGGGCGCGGAGCGGCCGCCTGGAAAGAGCCTCCAGCCGGCCGCGCGATCTGTGGAGGCCTCCTTCGAGGCGGCTGCGCCCCACCTCAGGATGAGGTCGCGGTGGGCGGGATCGGATCACGACGGACCCCGAGCCCGCGCACGGGCCCGAGAGCCGTTCGTCAATCCTCGTCGGTCTTCCAGTCGAAGGAGCGCTGCACCGCCCGGCCCCAGGCCGCGGCGATCTTCTCGCGCTGGCCGGCATCCATCTTCGGCGTCCAGCGCTTGTCGACGCCCCAGTTGCGCTTGAGATCGTCGAGCCCCTTCCAGTAGCCGACCGCGAGGCCCGCCGCGTAGGCGGCGCCGAGCGCGGTGGTCTCGGCCACCTTCGGGCGCACGACCGGCACGTCGAGCAGGTCGGACTGGAACTGCATGAGCGTGTTGTTGGCGACCATGCCGCCATCGGCCCGCAGCTCCTTCACCGGGATGCCGGAATCCTTGGCCATGGCCTGCAGCACCTCGCGGGTCTGGAAGGCGGTCGCCTCCAGCACCGAGCGGGCGATGTGGCCCCGGTTGACGTAGCGGGTGAGCCCGATGATCAGGCCGCGGGCGCCCTCGTTCCAGTGCGGGGCGTAGAGCCCCGAGAAGGCCGGCACGAAGTAGACGCCGCCATTGTCCTCGACCGTCGTGGCGAGCGTCTCGACCTCGGCGGAATCCTTGATCATGTGCAGGTTGTCGCGCAGCCACTGCACCAGGGCACCCGTGATGGCGATCGAGCCTTCGAGGGCGTAGGCCGGCTTCTGCCCGTCGAGGCGGTAGGCCAGCGTGGTGACGAGGCCGGCCTTCGACGGGACCGGCTCGGTGCCGGTGTTCATCAGCGCGAAGCAGCCGGTGCCGTAGGTGTTCTTGGCCTCGCCCGGCGCGAAGCAGGTCTGGCCGAACAGCGCCGCCTGCTGGTCGCCCAGGATGCCGGCGATCGGCACGCCGGCGAAGGGCGCCTTGGTCTCCCCGTAGACCTCGCTCGACGAGACGATCTTCGGCAGCATCGCCCGCGGGATGCCGAAGGTCTCAAGCATGCCGTCGTCCCAGTCGAGGGTCTTGAGCGACATGAGCTGCGTGCGGCTGGCATTGGTCACGTCGGTGACGTGAAGGCCGCCCGCCGTCCCGCCGGTCAGGTTCCAGACGAGCCAGGTGTCGATGTTGCCGAACAGCACGTCGCCGGCTTCGGCCTTCTCCCGGGCCCCCGCGACGTGGTCGAGGAGCCAGCGGAGTTTGAGTCCGGAGAAATAGCTCGCCAGCGGCAGGCCGGTGAGGTCCCGGAACCGGTCGCGGCCGCCGTCGCGGGCAAACTCGCCCACCAGCCGGTCGTTGCGGGTGTCCTGCCAGACCAGGGCATTGTGCAGGGGCTTGCCGGTCGTCCGGTCCCAGATCAGCGTGGTCTCGCGCTGGTTGGTGATGCCCACGGCCGCCAGATCGGAGGGCTGGAGCCCGCCTTTCTCCAGCGCCTCGCGCATCACCGCCTGCGTCTTGGTCCAGATCTCGCCGGCGTCATGCTCGACGTGGCCCGGCGCCGGGTAGATCTGCGCATGCTCGGCCTGGGCCAGCGCGATCACGCTGCCCTCGCGGTCGAACACGATGAAGCGGCTGCTCGTGGTGCCCTGGTCGATGGCCCCGACGTAACGGCTCATCGTTCCCTCCCCTGTGATGCCCGACCGGTCTGGCGCCGGATCGAGGCCGAAAAGATCAGGCCGCCTCGGCCTTGCGGTCGAGGTAGGCGGTCAGGCGCGCCGCGCTGTCCGCGCTGGTGCGCAGGCCGAGCTTGGAGCGCCGCCAGAGGATGTCCTCGGCGGTCACGGCCCATTCCTCGGTGCGCAGGTAATCGACCTCGGCCGCCGTGAGCCCGCCGTCGAAGACCTCGCCGAGATCGGCCATGGATTGCGCGGTCCCGACGATGTCCCGGGCCCGGGTGCCGTAGGCGCGGGCGAGGCGCCGGGCGGTCTCGTCGGGCAGGAACGGCTTCTCGGCCCTCAGCTTGGCGAGGAACTGGTCGAAATCGGCATCCTTCATGGCGCCCCCGGGCAGGACCGCGTCGCCGGTCCAGGCCTTCCTGAGCGCCGGGAAGTACGGCTTCAGCTTCTCCAGCGCGTGCTCGGCGAGCCGCCGGTAGGTGGTGATCTTGCCGCCGAAGACCGAGAGTACCGCCGCCCGTCCGCCCTGGTCCTCGACGTCGAGGACGTAGTCGCGGGTCACCGCCGAGGCGTTCTCGGCCGCGTCGTCGTAGAGCGGGCGCACGCCCGAATAGCTCCAGACCACATCGGCCGGGGTGATCTTGGTGTCGAAGGAGCGGTTGATGCAGCCGCACAGGTAGTCGGTCTCTTCCGGCGAGATCGAGACCGCGCCGGGCTCGCCCTCGTAGGGGACGTCGGTGGTGCCGATCAGCGTGAAGTCCCGTTCGTAGGGAATCGCGAAGATGATGCGCTTGTCGGGCTGCTGCAGGATGTAGGCCTGATCGCCCGCGAACAGGCGCTTGACCACGATGTGGCTGCCCTTGATCAGGCGGACCGCCGCGCGGCTGTTGATGCCCAGCGTGCCGCCGAGCGTCTCGCTGACCCAGGGGCCGGCGGCATTCACCACCGCCCTGGCCCGGACGGTGCGCTCGGTCCCGCCGCGCTCGTCGCGCAGCGTCGCGACCCAGCCGTCGCCCTCGCGCCGGGCCGAGACGACGCCGGTGCGGGTCAGCACCGTGGCGCCGCGCTCGCGGGCATCCATGGCGTTGAGCACGACCAGGCGGCTGTCCTCGACCCAGCAGTCGGAATAGACGAAGCCGCGCTTGAGGCGCTTCTGCAGCGGCGCGCCGTAATCGGAGCTGCGCAGGTCGACGCCGTGGGAGCCCGGCAGCGTCCGCAGCCGCGCCAGATGATCGTAGAGGAACAGGCCGAGCCGCAGCATCCAGGCCGGGCGCAGGCCCTCGTCGTGGGGCAGCACGAAGCGCAGCGGCCAGATCACGTGCGGCGCGAGCCGTAGCAGCCGTTCGCGCTCCGCGAGCGCCTCCCGGACGAGGCGGAACTCGTAATATTCGAGGTAGCGCAGGCCGCCATGGATCAGCTTCGTCGAGGAGGACGACGTGAATCCCGCGAGATCCCCGCGCTCGGCCAGCAGGACCGACAGGCCCCGGCCGGCTGCGTCCCGGGCGATGCCGGTGCCGTTGATGCCGCCGCCGACGATCAGGAGATCGTAGGCGTCGGACGGCTCGCGCTGGCGCGTTGCTGCCGCCATGGTTCCTCCAAGGCCGCCCTGATGGCGGGTTGGCATAATATTGACACGGCCGTGTGTTTTCGCAAGCGAAAAAATGGATGTTCGTTACGGTTCGTCCGCGCTGTCGGCCACCGCGAGGGTGACACCCTGGCGCTCCATGAGCGCGACCACCTCGGCCGGCGGCATCCGGTCCGTGAAGAAGGTGTCCACCTGCTCCAGACGCCCGACCTGGACCATCGGCCGACGACCGAACTTGGTGTGGTCGGCCACTAGGAAGGTCTTGCGGGCATGGGCCAGGATGGTCTGCGTCGCCCGGACTTCCTCGTAATCGTAGTCGAGGAGCGCCCCGTCGGCGTCGATGCCGCTGATGCCGATCACCGCCACGTCGACGCGGAACTGGCTGAGCGTGTCGCAGGTGAGCTGGCCCAGCACGGCGCCGTCGCGGTTGCGCACGGTCCCGCCGGCCACGACGATGCGGAACTCGGTGGCCTCGGCCAAGGAGATCGCGACGTTGAGGTTGTTGGTGATGATGCTGAGATCGTCGTGCCGGGTCAGCTCCCGGGCGACGGCCTCCGGGGTCGTGCCGATGTTGATGAAGACCGAGCAATGCGACGGGATGCGGCTCGCCGCGAGGCGGCCGATCCGGCTCTTCTCCGGCAGCAGGGTGACGCGGCGGTCGGCGTAGTCGATGTTCTCGACGCTCGACGGCAGGCCGCCGCCGCCGCGGTAGCGCTCCAGGCGGCCCTCGGCGCTCAATTCGTTGAGGTCGCGGCGGATCGTCTGGACGGTGACGCCGAACTGCGTCGCCAGGGCCTCGATGGTGACGAAGCCGCGCTGCCGCACGGCCGTGACGATGGCGCTGCGTCGCCCCTCGACGCCGGTCGCCTCGACCCTGTCGTCGGATCTCCGGTCGAGCGGTCGTGACATCGATACTCCCTCGCGTTGCCTCCGGCCGCCGCACCGCTGTATCGGTGTTCGGCCGATGTTCGTTTGCGAACATTTTTCGTTGTCGAAGGCCGCCGCGCAAGCTTGGACCGCCTGCGGCCGGCCCGCAACCGCCGGCGGTCCGAACTATGATTCAAGGGGGGCGCGGACGCCCGGCCCGCCGGCGAGCGGGCACAAAAAAGGCCTGCCGCGCATGCGACAGGCCAAGCCACCCGGGCGGTGCCGTCTCCGGCACGCCCTGGGGCCCTTCGATCACATGTTGTGGCGCATCCGGCGGTGATGCTTCATCATCTTCTTGTGCTTCATGCGCTTGCGCATCATCGGACGCTGGGCCGGAGCGGCACCCTGCTCCATCGCGGCGGCCTCGCCGGCGCGCTCCATGCCGCCGCGCGGGCCACCGGCCTGCGCGCCAGAGGCGTTGTAGGGCGAGTTACCCTGGGCGTAGGCGGAGCCCGCGAGGAGCGTCAGCGACGCGGCGGCCAACAGAAGTTTCCTCATCATCAATCCCTGGCGTAGACCGGCGCAGGCAAAGCGTCGCACCTCGTCAGGCGCGTTGCCGCTGCGTCGGAAAATAAGCGGCCCAGACGAGACTTGGTTCCGCAGTCCCCGCCCTTGCAGCGCACAATTGCCGGGAGCGTTAACTCGGCCTATGTCGCGTCCCGTCCCGGCCCGGCCGCGACCGAGCACGAGGGGAGCGGGTGGCGGTGGCCAGCAGCGGTTCGGCCTATCTCCTGCTGGATGTCGCCGGCACGGCCTGCGCCCTGCCCCGCAGCGCGGTCGCCGAGATCCTGCCGCTCCCGGATCTCCACACGCCCCCCGCGGCCGGAGGCTTGCTCCTCGGCTTCCTCAATCTCGGCGGCGCGCCGGTTCCGGTGATCGATCTGGCGACCCTGCTGGGCCTGCGCCCGGCGGTCGCGGCGCCCGGCCTCTACGCCCACCTCGCGCTGATGCAGGGCGAGGCCGTCGCCTATCTCGTCGATCGCGTGGCGGATCTCATGACCGTCCCGGACTCCGCGATCCGGCAGGCCGAGGAGGCCGATACCCTCAACGGCTGCGTCGCCGCCGAGCTGGTCCTCGGCGAGCGCCTCGTCCACGCGCTGGCGCCGGAGCGTCTCCTGACCGCGCAGGAACGCATCCGCGTCGACGCCCTGACGCGGGCCGCCGCCGAACGTCTCGCCGCGCTGCCGCACTCCGTCTGACCGCGCGATGGCCCGTCCGGGTAGTCCCCGTCCCGATCTGGGTGCCGATCCCGCCTACGCGCCCCTCAAGGCGCGGATCATCGCGCGCACCGGCCATCATTACTACATCGACAAGGACGAGTTGCTGATCGAGCGGCTGCACCGCCGCTTCCGCGCCGCGGCCGTGGCCGACTGCGCCGCTTACGCGGGTCTCCTGTCTGACGGCGCGTCGGGAGAGGCGGAATGGGCCCGGCTCGAGGCCGAGATCACCGTCGGCGAGACGTTCTTCTTCCGCTACGCCGAGCAGTTCCAGGCGCTGCGCGAGACGATCCTGCCGGCGCTGATCGCCGCCCGGGCCTCCGAACGCGTCCTGCGCATCTGGAGTGCGGGCTGCTCCACGGGGGCCGAGCCCTATTCCCTGGCGATCCTGGTGCACGAACTGCTCGGCGATGCCCTGCCCGACTGGCGGGTCTCGATCCTCGGAACCGACATCAGCACCGAGGCGCTGGCCACCGCCCGCGCCGCCGAGTACGGCCGATGGGCCCTGCGGACGATGCCGCCGGAGGACCGGCTGCGCTACTTCACCCGTCTGCCGGCCGCTCCGGGCATCCGGCGCGAGGGCGGCTACGCCCTGCGGCCGGAATTCCGCGGACCGGTCCGGTTCGAGCGGGGCAACCTGCTCACCCTTGCCGCCCCCGTCCCGTCGCAGGGCGAGCCGTTCGACCTGATCCTCTGCCGGAACGTGCTGATCTACTTCGAGGCCCGGACGGTGGCCGCCGTGGTGCGCGGTCTGGGCCGCAGGCTGCGGCCGGACGGGTGGCTGCTGCTCGGCCACGCCGAGCCGAGTCCCGCCTTCGCGAGCTTCCTCGACGCCGTCAGCCTGCCCGGCACCGTGGCCTACCGCCCTCGCCCCGAGGCGCCGCCGCTCGCCCTGGCCGCCGTGCCGGCGGCGGATCCGCCCCGTCCGGCGCCACAGGGGGCGGAGCCGTGCGGCCAGAAGCCCAGCCGGATTCCGACCCCGTCCGCCGCCGCCGGCGACGCGGCCGTCGACGCCGCTGCCGATCCCGCCCCGAACCCGGCTGCCGATGCCGCAGCCGGGACGATCTCCGCCGATACGATCTCCGCCGAGACGGCCCCCCCGGACGCTTGGTCGGCCGAGGAGGAGGCGGGAGGGCTCGACCGCATCCGCACGCTCGCCGATGCCGGGGAGACCGGCGCGGCCTGGCGGGCCCTGCGGACCGCGCTGGATCGAGATCCCACCGACACGGCCCTGCGCTTCTACGAGGGGCTGCTGGCCCATACCCTCGGGCGCGACGCCGAGGCCGAGCGGGCGCTTCGGGCCGCGCTCTACCTCGACCGGGGCTTCGTGATGGCGCACTATCACCTCGGCCTGCTGCTGATCGCGCTGCAGCGCCCGCACGAGGCCGTTCGCGCCCTCGACAATGCCGTCGCCTTGAGTCAAGCCCTCGGCCCGGACACGGCGCTGCCCGAGGGCGACGGCGCTTCCGCCGGCGAGATCGCGGCCAGTGCGGCCGCGGCCCGCGCCGCGCTCGGCGTCACCGACAGCAGGAGGTCCTGATGGGGGCACGCCCGAGTGCGCAGGAGGCCCGGCCGCGGACCCGGCCGGAGCGGGATCTGCGCGCCGAGCGCGCGGTCGCCCTCGCCCGCCGCGGCGCGGTCGCGGCGGCCGCCGGCCTGGACATCGACCAGCTCGTCTGCGCCTGCGGCAGCGAGCGTTATGGCCTGCCCCTGGCAGCCGTCGCGCAGGTCCTCCCGTCACGCCCCTGTACGCCGATGCCCGGCGCGGTGCCGGCGCTGGACGGCCTCATCGCCCTGTCCGGGCGGATCGTCGGGGTCCTCAGCCTCGCCCGGGCTCTCGGCCGGCCCGACGCGGCATCGGATGCGGGGTCGGAGGGTCATCTGATCGTGCTGCGCGGGCCCCATCCGCAGCCCCTCGCCCTCGCGGTGGACCGCGTGCTCGGCATCGCCCGGGTCGCCGCCTCCGGCGAGGCCGCCGTCGATCCCGACGGCTTGGGCAACGAGGCCGCTTCGGTCTATGCGCCGGGCTCCGCCTCCGGAGCAGTCGGCGACGGCCGCCCCGACTTCGTCGTCATCGACCTCCCCCGTCTCCTGCGCCGCGCCCTGCCCTGAAACGGGCCGCCTGCCCCAACCGGAGCCCTCCCCGCCCGTGTCGCTCTCGATCGGAAAACGCATCCTTCTCGGCTTCTTCGCCATCACCGCCGTGGTGGTGGCGCTCGGGCTCTACGCCCTTGAGCAGATCGGAGCGGTGCGCGACACGACCGACGCGATCGTCCGGCGGGACATGACGGTCCTGCGCCAGCTCGACGATCTCGGGAACGAGGCGCGCGATCTCGGTCTCCTGCGCCGCACCGCCGTGATCGGGATGCTGATGCAGGCTCAGGGCCGCCCGGCCCAGACCGGCGAGACCCTCACGGCCTGGCGCCAGACCGCGGCCCAGGTGGAGAACCGGCTCGCCACGACGATCCAGCTCGCCGGCGAGTACCGGGCGCAGGGCATTTCCGCCGAGCGCATCGCGGCCTGGGACCGCATCGCCGCCGCGGCGAACACGGTCCAGGGCTTCTTCCGCGAGGTCAAGGCCCAGGGCGAAGCGCAGTTCGCCGCCATCGCCCAGCAGGATGTCGCGGCGGTCGAGGCCCGCAACGCGGAGATCAGCCGCCTGCAGGCGCCCTTCCTCGACGGGATCAAGAACCTCCGGTCGCAACTCGACGGCAGCATGGCCCTGGGCCAGCGCGCCGCGCAGGCGGTCTACGAGCGCTCGCGCCTCTCGATCTACCTGACCCTGGGCGCCTCGGTGCTGCTGGCGCTTCTGATCACGTGGCTGATCAGCCGTGCGGTGGTGCGCCCCCTGGAGTCGGTCATGGCCTTCGTCGCCCGCGTCGGCGAGGGCGACCTGTCCGGCCAGCTGACGGCGGGCGGCCGCGACGAGATCGGTCAGCTCTCCGCGCGTCTCAACACGATGGTTGCGGGTCTGTCGGATCTGGCGCGGACCAACCGGGCGGCGACGGCGGACCTGAACGCGGCGGCGGCGGAGATCCGCGCCTCGGCGCAGGAGCAGGCGGCCTCGGTGGAGCAGCAATTCGCGGCGGTGCAGGAGACGGCGGCCACGGTCGACGAGATCACCCATTCGGGCGCGCAGATCAGCAAGCGGGCCACCGAGGTGATCGCCACCGCCCAGGCGACCGCGCAGACCTCCCGCCAGGGCCTGCGCGCCGTGTCCGACACCGCCAAGGCCATGGAGGCGATCCGCGAGCAGGCGGAGGCGGTGGCCGGCAACATCGTCAGCCTGTCGGAGAAGACCCAGACGATCGGCGACATCATCGAGACGGTCAACGACATCTCGGAGCGCACGCACCTGCTGGCGCTCAACGCCGCCATCGAGGCGGCGGCGGCCGGCGAGAGCGGGCGCAGCTTCGCGGTGGTCGCTTCCGAGATGAAGCTCCTGGCCGATCAGGCCAAGGCGGCCACCGGCCAGGTGCGGGGGATCCTGGGCGAGATCCAGCGGGGCATCAACACCTCGGTGATGCTCACCGAGGAGGCGGTCAAGCGCGCCGCCGCCGGCAAGACGCGCTCGGACACGACGCAGCGGACCATCGAGGAGATCACCGCCCGGGTGGAGGAGAACGTCCAGACCTTCCAGCAGATCGTCGCCTCGACCAACCAGCAGCAGCTCGGCATCGAGCAGGTGATGGGTGCGCTCCAGAACATCCGCCAGGCCAGCCAGCAGACCGCGGCCGGCACCCGGCAGGTCGAGGCCGCCTCCGCCAACCTCACCGAACTCGCCCAGGCCCTCATGGCCCTCGCCGAACGCTACCGGAACTGAGGCGGCGCGCCCCTTGGCCGAGGACATCCGCAAGCTCCTGCTCGCCGCCTTCGATGTGGAGCATCGGGAGCACGTCACGGCGATCCGCGGGGCGCTCGGCAGCGCCACGCCGGATTGGAACGACGTCTTCCGCCGGGCCCACAGCCTGAAGGGGGCGGCGCGCGCCGTCGACCTCCCCGCGGTCGAGGCGGTCGCCCACCGCCTCGAGACCCTGTTCGAGGGCGTGCGCACCGGCGCCACAGCCCTCGACCGCGAGGCGGCCAACGCCGTCCACCTCGTCCTCGACCGGATCGAGTCCTACGTCGCCGGCCTCACGGACGGGGCCGGCCCGGAGATGCCGCCCGATGCCCTGGCGGCGCTCGGGCGCCTCCTCGATCTGCCCGGGGAAACGCCGCCGCCCGGCCCGGCGTCGGCTCCGGCCCCGAGCCCGCCCGACATGCCGGCGGCCCCGCCATCGGCCCCGTCACCGACCCCGTCACCGGCCGCGCCTGCGCCGAAGCCGGCCCCCGAGCCGGCCGAAGCCTCCGCCGCCATCCTGCGGGTGCCGGCGGACGCCGTCGAGGCGCTGGCCCGGGCGAGCCACGATCTGGCCAGCACCCTGGCGGGCCAAGCGCCCGCAGCCGACGGCCTCGCCCGCCTCGCCCGCCTCGCCCGCGACCTGCGCCTCGGCGCGGAGACCCTCGCCGCCGGGGCCGGCGCGGAGCGGCCCGAATGGCGCGCCTTCGCGGCCCGCGCCGACGCCTTCGCCCGGGAGGCCGCGGATCTGTCGCGGCGCCAAGCTTCCGCGACCAGCGCGGTCGAGGGGGCGGCGACCCGCGTCCGGGCCGCCGCCGAGCGCCTCGCCCTGGTGCCGGCCGAAACCGTGCTGGCGCCGCTGGCCCGGTCGCTGCGCGAGACGGCCCGGGAGCAGGGCCGCGAGGTCGATATCGACCTGCGGGGCCTCGACCTGCCGGTGGAGCGCGGCACGCTGCAGGCCCTGAAGGATCCGCTGCTCCACGCCCTCCGCAACGCCCTCAGCCACGGCTGGGAGGCGCCGGAGGTGCGGCGCGCGGCCGGCAAGCCGGAGGCCCTGGGCCTCGGGCTCGCGGTCGCAGTGCAGGGCTCCCGCCTGCAGGTCACCGTCTTCGACGATGGGCCCGGGCCGGACCTCGCCCGGATCGAGGCGGCGGCCCGGGCCCGCGGCCTCCTCGGCCCCGCGGCCGCCGCCGACCCGGAGACCCTGCTGCGCCTCGTCTTCGAGCCCGGCTTCTCCACCGCCGAGGCGGTCGATACCCTGTCGGGGCGCGGCTACGGCCTCTCGGTCGCCGCGGACGCCGCCCGCCAGCTCATGGGCAGCGTCCGCCTGGAGCCGCGCGATCCGGCCGGCACCGCCCTGATCTTCAGCCTGCCGCTCTCGGCGGCCCGGCGCAGCCTGCTGCTGGTCGAGGCGGCCGGGCGCAGCTACGCGCTGCCGGGGGGCGCCGTGGAGCACCTCCTGCGCCTCAAGCGCGGCGAACTCCCGGTCGCGATGGGACGGACGATCCTGCGGCTCGGTGAGGGGGATGCGGCGACGAGCCACCCGGTCACGGACCTCGCCGCGATCCTCGGACAGTCGGCCGATCCCGCCGATCCCGGCATGCTGACCGCCGTGGTGCTGCGGACCCGCGGCGGCCGTCTGGCCCTTTCGGTCGATCGTCTGCACGACGTCCGTCCGTTCCTGGTCCTGCCCGCGCCCGCCTTCGGGGCCGATCCGGGCCTGATCGCCGGCACGGCGGTCCTGCACGGGGACGTGCCGGTCCTGGTCCTTGATCCCGAGGGGATCGCGGTTCGCGCCCTGGCCGGGGCGTCGGGCGGGTCGCTCGGAACGATGGGGCCGGCTCAACGTTCGACGACTCCCGTGTCGCCGCGCGCTTCCGCCCGCGCGACGATTCTGGTCGTCGACGATTCGATCACCACCCGGACCTTGGAGAAGGGCATCTTGGAAGCCGCCGGCTACCGTGTGGTCGTTTGCGTCGACGGGCAGGATGCCCTCGAACGGCTGCGCGCCGAGATCGAGCCCGTGGACCTGGTCCTCGCCGACGTGGAGATGCCACGGCTCGACGGGTTCGGCCTGCTCAAGGCCCTCCGGGCCGACGAGCGCTTCGCCCGGCTTCCGACGATCCTGATGACCTCCCGCGGGGATGCCGCCGACGTCGCCCGGGGCCTGGATCTCGGCGCCGACGCCTACCTCACCAAGCAGAAGTTCGACCAGCGCCAGTTGCTGGATACGATCGGGCAGCTCCTATGACCCCCGTCCGTGTGATGCTCGTGGAGGACAGCCTCGTGGTGCGCGAGCTGCTGCGCCACATCGTCTCCCGCGATCCCCGCCTCGAACTCGTGGCCGCGGTCGCGTCCGGCGAGGAGGCCCTCGACAAGCTCCGGACCGTGCGGCCGGACGTGATCTCGATGGATATCCGCCTTCCGGGCATCGACGGCCTCGAGACGACCCGCCGGATCATGGCCGAGCACCCGACACCGATCGTCGTCGTGGCGGATTCGGTCGAGGATTCCTCGCTGCGCATCTCCATGAACGCGCTGCGGGCCGGGGCCCTGTCGGTGGTCGAGAAGCCGGTGGCCACGACCCATGCCGGCTATGAGGGCGTGGCCGGCGAGATCTGCACGCAGCTGCGGATCATGGCCCAGGTTCCGGTCATCCGCCGCCGCCCGATCGGCACCGAATGGGCGGGCCGTGCCGTCGCCGCGCCCCACGCGCCGCCGGCCGAGCTGACCGGGCAGGCCCCGAGCCTCCTGGGCATCGCCGCCTCGACGGGCGGCCCCCCGGCGCTGGCGCGGGTGATCGGCGCCCTGCCCCAGGATTTCCCGCTGCCGGTGCTGGTGGTCCAGCACATGGGGGCGGCCTTCATGGACGGGTTCGCCAGCTGGCTCGACAGCGTCGTGACCCTGCCGGTGGCGCTGGCCCGGGACGGGGAGCGGGCCGAAGCCGGCCGCGTCTACGTGGCCCCGGGCGACCGCCACCTGGAGATCGGCTCCGGCCGGATCCTGCGGGTGATCGATTCCGCGCCGGTCTCGGGCCAGCGCCCCGCCGCGACCGTGCTGTTCCGGTCCATGGCCCGGCAATCCGGAGCCTCCGGCATCGGCGTGCTGCTCACCGGCATGGGCGAGGACGGAGCCATCGGTCTCGCCGACATGCAGAAGGCCGGCGCCCAGACCGTCGCCGAGCATGAGAGCACCGCGGTCGTCTACGGCATGCCGGCGGCGGCTGTACGGCTCGGGGCCGCCCGGGCCGTTCTCCCCCTCGACCGAATCGCCGACCACGTCCTGCGCCTCGTGGACGGGGGGGCTCGGCCGTGATCGAGGCCGGCACGGTTGAGGTGCCGGCCCGGATCCTGCTCGTCGAGGATTCGGAGACGCAGGCCCTGGAGCTGCGTCTGCTCCTGGAGGCGCACGGATTCGCCGTGGAGCGCTGCGCCTCCGCCGAGACCGCCCTCGACCACCTCAACCGCAGCCAGCCCGATCTCGTGGTGGCCGACTATCACCTGCCGGGCATGAACGGCGACGAGCTGATCCGGCAGATGCGCCTGTCCCTGCGCACCCGGGCCCTCCCCGTCCTGATGCTGACCGGCGGCAGCGGGGGCGAGCGTCAGGGCCTCGAGAGCGGCGCCGACGCCTACCTGCCGAAATCCGCCGATCGCGACCTGATGATCCTGCGGATCCGCGCCCTGCTGCGCGAGCGTCGCCCCGCAAGCGAGGGCGAGGGCCCGGGTGCGGCCGCGTTCCGACGCGGGCGGATCCTGGTGATCGACGGGAGCGCGACGTACCGGACCTTCCTCGCCGGCCTGATGGGCCAGGACGGCCATCACGTGGTCAGCGCCGACGGGCCGGACGCGGCGCTGGCCGCCCTGGACGCGGCGGCCGGCGCCGAGGCCTTCGACTGCGTGACGGTCGATCTCCTGGGCCACGCCTATGACGGCCTCGCCCTGTGCCAGGTGATCAGCGAGCGGCGCTCCGGCCAGGCGGCGGGTGCGGGCTTCCACCTCGTCGGGATCGCCGGCAGCGATCCGGCCAAGACTTTCCTCGTCGAAGCCTACGCGGCCGGGGCCGACGACGTGGTCTCGAAGACCGATGCCGAGGTCCTGGCGCTGCGGGTGCGCGGCTTCGTGCGGCGGCGCCTGCTGGAGGAGGATGACCGGCGCATCGCCGGCCAGTTCGGCGAGCGCGAGCGGGCGGTGGAGCGCGCCCGCGCCGAGGCCGAGGCGGCCGAGGCGCGGGCCGGCCTCGCCGACGCCCTGGAGCGCGCCAACCGCGACCTCGCCGACGCCAATCGCCAACTCACCGAGGCGCAGTCCAAGCTCGTCCAGGCCGCCAAGATGGCTTCGCTGGGCGAACTGGTGGCCGGCATCGCCCACGAGATCAACAACCCGCTGGCCTTCATCCTGGCCCATCAGGGCACGGTCGAACGCCTGCTCGGCGAATTGCCGGATGCCGCGCCGGACGCGGCCGCCCGCGCCGTCGACAAGGCCCGGCAACGGGTCGGCTCGATGCGGATGGGGCTGACCCGGATCCAGGATCTCGTGCTGAACCTGCGGAAGTTCTCGCGCCTCGACGAGGGCGAACGTGCCCTGGTCAACGTCCCGGAGGCGATCGAGACGGTGCTGGCCCTGATCCAGCACAAGCTCGGCGACCGGATCGCCGTGGAGCGCAGCTTCGCGGGGCGCGCCGAGATCCACTGCACCCCGGCGCTGCTCAATCAGGTGGTGATGAACATCCTGGGCAACGCCGCCGACGCGATGCCGGAGGGCGGCACGATCCGGATCACGACCCAGTCGAGCCCAGAGTTCGACGAGATCCGTATCAGCGATACCGGTCCCGGAATCCCGGATACGTTGCGGGAGAAGATCTTCGAGCCGTTCTTCACGACGAAACCGGTGGGGTCCGGTACCGGTCTGGGTCTTGCGATTGCATACAGCGTCGTTCAAGCGCATAGCGGCTCGCTCACCGTGGAGACGGCCCCGGGTGGGGGAGCCTGCTTCGTGATCGGGATCCCGCGGCAGGCGCCAGTGCATGAGTGACGGTACGGCAGGTGTAGGGACGATCCTGGCCGTCGACGACGAGCCGGATATCCTGATCGCCCTGGAGGACCTGTTCGAGGAGTCCTACCGGGTGCTGACGACCTCGCGCCCCGCGGAGGCGCTAGAGATCCTGCGCGCCGAGCCCGACATCGCCGTCGTGCTCTCCGACCAGCGCATGCCCGGCCTGACCGGCGACGCGCTCCTCGCCGAGGCCCGGACCTTTCACGACGCGCAGGCGATCCTGCTGACCGGCTACGCCGACATCACCGCGGTGATCGCTGCCCTCAACCGCGGCGGCATCGTCGGTTACGTCACCAAGCCCTGGGATGCCGGCCTGCTGCGCTCCACCGTCCGGCAGGCCTTCGAGCGCCATAGCCTCGGCCGGGACCTCGCCACCGAGCGGGCGCTCCTGCGCGGCCTCCTCGACCACGCCCAGGACGCGATCAGCTTCAAGGACGCCCAGGGCCGGTTCGTGCGGCTGAACGCCCGCAAGGCCGCCCTCCTCGGCCACGACATCGCCGCCTGCCTCGGGCGGCGCGAGGGCGAGCTCCTCGGCCCGAAGGCGGCCCCGGTGACGGCGGCGGACGAGGCGGCGATCCGCTCCGGGGTGGTGGCCGAGAGCCTCATCAGCGATGGCCCGACGGGGGCCGAGCAGTGGAGCCACGTGACGCGCGTGCCGATCCGCGACGCCGGCGGCGCGATCAGCCACCTCGCGATGATCGAGCGCGACGTGACCGAGCAGCGGACCCTGGAGGCCCGGCTGCGGCAGTCGGACAAGATGCAGGCGCTGGGCACCCTCGCGGGGGGCATCGCGCACGATTTCAACAATCTCCTGACCGCGATCCTCGGCAGCCTCGAACTCGCCGCCCCGAAGGTTGCCGACCAACCGCGGGTCCAGCGGCTGATCGAGAACGCCCGCGGAGCCGCCGAACGCGGCGCGTCCCTGACGAAGCGCCTCCTCAGCTTCAGCCGTGCCCACGACCTCCAGGCACGGGCCGTCGACGTGAACACCCTGATCACCGGGATGAGCGACCTGTTCGGGCGCAGCCTCGGCGGCCTCGTCACGGTCCGGACCGACCTCGAGGAGGGTCTTGCGGCGGTCCAGGTCGATCCGGACCAGCTCGAACTCGCCGTGCTCAACCTCTGCATCAACGCCCGGGACGCCATGCCGGACGGGGGCGCCATCACGGTGGCGACCCGGCAACTCAGCATCGGCGGCGATCCCGAGATCGCCGACGGCACCTATCTGGGCATCAGCGTCACCGACGAGGGCACCGGCATACCGGAGGAGATCCTGCGCCGGGTCTGCGAGCCGTTCTTCACAACCAAGGCGGTCGGCCAGGGGACGGGGCTCGGGCTCGCCATGGTGTTCGGCCTCGCACAGCAATCCAAGGGCCGGCTGGTGATCGACAGCGTGGTCGGGCGCGGTACCCGTGTCGAGCTGGCTCTGCCCTTCGCCGACCAAGCCCCCGAGCAGGCCGCCGAGGCGTCCGGTGCCGCCCCGGTCGCCGGCCGGCGCGCCCGCGTCCTCATCGTCGACGACGACCCGCAGGTGCGGCACGTGACGGCCTCCTTCCTGACCGGATTCGGCCACAGCACCACGGAGGCCGGCGATGGCGAGGCTGCGCTCCGGCTTCTCCAGGGGGACCGCTACGACATCGTCGTGGCCGATCTGGCCATGCCCGGCATGAGCGGCATCGAGCTGGCCGCCGAGATCCGCGACCGGGATCCGCACATGCCGGTCCTGATCCTCACGGGCCACGCCGATGCGATGCAGATCCCCGATGACCTGCCGGTGCTCGCCAAGCCGTTCCGCTCGGCCGATCTCGCGGCCCGAGTCGCCACGCTGCTGGAGGGTGCGGTCGGGACCTCCGTCTGAGGGGGGCTTGCAACCAACCGGTTGCCGGCTCATTCTCTCTCCGTGGAGCCCGATGGCTCCGGGTTACGAAGAGGAGGTGGACCATGAGCAATCACGGCATCTTCCCGCGCCGCAGGCGTGACAACGATCTGGACCAGGACGGTCCACCGGACGAGTTCCGGCAGGGATAGGGGTTTTCGGAACGCGGCGCGGTCGAGTTCCCGGTCCGTCCGATACGGGCCGCCAGGGCGAGCTCCCGCGACCATCCGAGACGTGGACCCTGCTACAGACCCGTCGGCGCGAGCCGGCGGGTTTTTTTATGACTTGCGCATCGTCATCGCGAGCGGAGCGAAGCGACCCAGGGACACGCGACAGCCTGAGACCGCGCGCTGCCTTGGATTGCTTCGCTCCGCTCGCAAGGACGCGGACGCGAAACGCAAGAAGCCGCCCCGGATGAGCCGGGACGGCTTCTCAGACATCGGGAGCGTCGGAACGCCCTTCGAGGTATCAGGCGGCCTCGGCGACCTGGCTCGGACCGGAATCCTTGCCGCGGGCCTCGACGTCGCGATCGACGAACTCGATCACGGCCATCGGGGCGTTGTCACCCTGGCGGAAGCCGGCCTTCATGATGCGGCAATAGCCGCCCGGACGGCCCTTGTAGCGCGGGCCGAGCACGGTGAAGAGCTTCTTGACCATGTCGGCATCGCGCAGCTGCGCCATGGCGAGACGCCGGGTGTGAACGCTGTCGATGCGGCCGAGCGTGATCAGCTTCTCCACCACCGGGCGCAGATCCTTGGCCTTCGGCAGGGTCGTGATGATCTGCTCGTGCTTGAGCAGAGCGACCGACATGTTGGCGAACATCGCCTTGCGATGCTCGGCGGTGCGGTTGAAACGGCGGCCGCGATAACCGTGACGCATGGTGCTGGCTTCCTTTTCGTCTCGGCCGCCGTGCCACGGTACGGCCGGGTGCCCCGAAATCGGGGCGGTTGATTCCGCATGACCCTGCGGCGGGATTCTTCCGGGACCTCGCGTCGGCTCGGCGAAGTCCCGGGTCTGGACCGGCCAAACCGACGGCGCCGTACAGCGCCGCCCCGTTCAGCCCGAGGCGGCTTCGCCTCTCAGTAGTGCTCCTCGAAGCGCTTGGCGAGGTCCTCGATGTTCTCCGGCGGCCAGCCGGGGATGTCCATGCCGAGGTGCAGGCCCATGCCGGCGAGCACTTCCTTGATCTCGTTGAGCGACTTGCGGCCGAAGTTCGGGGTCCGCAGCATCTCGCCCTCGGACTTCTGGATGAGGTCGCCGATATAGACGATGTTGTCGTTCTTCAGGCAGTTCGCCGAACGGACCGACAGCTCCAGCTCGTCGACCTTCTTGAGCAGCGCCGGGTTGAAGGGCAGCTGCGGCGCGAGCGGCGCGGCCTCTTCCTTGCGCGGATCCTCGAAGTTCACGAAGACCTGCAGCTGGTCCTGGATGATGCGGGCGGCATAGGCCAGCGCATCCTCCGGCGAGACCGCGCCGTTGGTCTCCACCGTCATGGTGAGCTTGTCCTTGTCGAGATCCTGGCCCTCGCGGGTCGTCTCGACGCGGTAGCTGACCTTGGTGACCGGCGAGAACAGCGAATCGACCGGGATGAGGCCGATCGGGGCGTCCTCGGGGCGGTTGCGCTCGGCCGGGACGTAGCCCTTGCCGGTGGCCACCGTGAACTCCATCCGGATCTCGGCGCCGTCGTCCAGCGTGCAGATCACGAGGTCGGGGTTCAGGATCTGGATGTCGCCGACCGTGCCGATGTCGCCGGCCGTGACGAGGCCCGGGCCGGTCTTGCGCAGGGTCATGCGCTTGGGCGCGTCCGTCTGCGAGCGGATGGCGATGGTCTTGATGTTGAGGACGATGTCGGTGACGTCCTCGCGCACGCCGGGGATCGACGAGAACTCGTGCAGCACACCGTCGATCTGCACCGAGGTCACGGCCGCGCCCTGGAGCGACGACAGGAGCACCCGGCGCAGGGCGTTGCCCAGCGTTGTGCCGAAGCCGCGCTCGAGCGGCTCGGCGACGACGGTCGCGACCCGCTTGGGGTCGTCGCCGGTCGTGACCTGCAGCTTGTTCGGCTTGATCAGTTCCTGCCAATTCTTCTGAATGACCACGATCCTACCTCTCGTCCATGCCCGGGATCCGCGACGCCCGTTCCCGCGCTTCGGCCGTTCGGCGCCGCCCCTTGGCGCCCCGAACGGTCCCTGAATCCGTGTTTGCCGTTACTCGCCGCCGACCCAGAGTGCCGGAACGAAGCTGTATCCCGCCCCGTCCCGATCCACGTAGCCGAGCGCCGGGAATTCGAGATGCGAGCCGGCGATGAAGGTCCGCTCGCTCGCCACCGCGTCCATGATCTTCTTGCGCGTCTCCCGCGCCTGATCTCCGTCGACGTCGAAGCCCACACCCGCCTGCGGGTTCTTGAACTGGATCGCCGGCAGGTGCACCACATCCGTCCACATCAGCAGCGACTGTCCACCGGAGACGATGCGGAAACCGCAATGGCCCGGCGTATGGCCGGGCAGATGGAGCGCGGTGATGCCGGGCAGAACCTCGCCACCCCGATGCTCCCGCATCCGCTTGGCATAGGGCGCCACGGCCTTCCGGGCGCCCTCGAAATACGGCTTGGCCGCATCCGGCGCCCGCGACAGGGCCTCGTCCGGCAGCCAATGGGCCGCCTCGTCGGCGTGAACCACGATCTCGGCGTTCGGGTATCGGGCCGCACCGTCCTTCACGAGCCCGCCCACATGGTCGGGATGCAGGTGGGTGACGAGAATGGTTTCGATCTCCTCCGGCTTGACGCCCGTGAGCGCCAGCGCCGCGCCGGCCCGGCCAAGGGTCTCGGCCGGAGCCAGATCGCCATAGCCCGTATCGATCAGCACCGGCTTGCGGCCGGCGCCGGTGATCAGGAAGGCGTTCAGCGTGATCTTGGGCTGCTCGGTGCGGAAGCCCGCCACCTGTAGCCGCCCGGCCTCCTCCTGGGAGATCCCCGTGACGAGATCGAGGCTGGCCTGAAACCAGCCGTCGTTGAGCGCGGTGACCGTGAGGTCGCCGAGGTTCCAACGCAGCACGCCCGGAAGCGGCTTCGATCCCGTCATGAGCTTCTCCGTCAAAAGGCTTCTCCGGCGCGGATCAGACGCGACGACGCTTGCGCGGCCGGCAGCCGTTGTGCGGGATCGAGGTGACGTCGCGGATCGACGTCACCGTGAAGCCCGCGGCCTGGAGGGCGCGCAGCGCCGACTCGCGGCCCGAACCGGGACCCGACACCTCGACCTCGAGGGTGCGCATGCCGTGCTCGGCGGCCTTGCGGCCGGCATCCTCGGCGGCAACCTGGGCGGCGTACGGGGTCGACTTCCGCGAGCCCTTGAAGCCCATGGCGCCGGCGGACGACCACGAGATCGTGTTGCCCTGCGCGTCCGTGATGGTGATCATCGTGTTGTTGAACGAGGCGTTCACATGGGCGACGCCCGACACGATGTTCTTGCGCTCGCGGCGGCGGACGCGTTGCGGTTCCTTAGCCATCTGTTCTCACTCTTCCTTCAGGCACGCCCGTAACACCAGGCGCTCGGGATTCTTCTTGGGACTTGGCCGCTTGGCCCGTGCAGGGCTGGCGAGCCAGGGCCGGGCGCCTCATGGGACGCCCAGCGGGACGGAATGGAGGCCGAGCGAAGCCCGACCTCCCGATCCCAAAAGATTACTTCTTCTTGCCGGCGATCGGCTTCGCCTTGCCCTTGCGGGTGCGGGCGTTGGTGTGGGTGCGCTGGCCGCGGACCGGCAGCTGCTTGCGGTGACGCAGGCCGCGATAGGCGCCGAGATCCATCAGGCGCTTGATGTTCATCGACACTTCGCGGCGCAGATCGCCTTCGACCAGGTAGTCGCGGTCGATCGTCTCGCGGATCGAGAGAACCTCGGCGTCGGTCAGCTGGTTGACCCGACGTTCGGCGGGGATGTTCACCTTCTGGGTGATCTCCTCGGCCTTCTTTGCGCCGATGCCGTGGATGTACTGAAGCGCGATGACGACGCGCTTGTTGGTCGGGATGTTGACGCCTGCGATACGGGCCACGATCACTCTCCATGTCAGGCCCGGGGATCCGGGCAGGTGTCGCGCGCGTCCGGTGGAGGCCGGCCCATGCGCACGTGAAACGACGACGCGGCCCGCGGGCGGCCCTGGACAGGGCACCTCGGACCATCGTTCGGTTGGACGAAGGAGGGCCTGCTAGCGCGCGGGCGGCCCGATGTCAACGACCGTCAGGCATGGCCGCGTCCCGTCATGCGCCGCGTGCGGGACCCGGGTCGAGATGATCGAGGAGCCAAGATGGCGGTTCTGACCAGCGACGGCGCAACGCTCCGGGCCTTCGCCGATTCGGTGTTGCGGGCCGCCGAGGAAACCCTGGACGAGGTCCTGCCGGTGACGCTCGCGGTCATCGGCGGCATCCTCGCCGAAGCGGAGCCCGGCTCCGTGGCGCTCCAGAGCGCGGATGACGGGCCGCCCCTGCTCTGGGCGACCTTCGCCGGGCGCCGCATGGTCTTCCGCTACAACCCGATGACGGCGATGATCGAGCTGCGCATCGGCACCGACGAAGGCTACCCGTTCCGCCTGTTCGGCCACCGCTCGCTTCAGATGGATATCGCCAACTTCTTCGGAAGCCTGCGTCGCGAAGGGCGGATCTGATGCATCGTCCGGGGCGCTGCGAGTCGGCAGCCGCGTCTCAGCGGAAGCCCTGGTTCCGCAGCCGGCAATAGCCGCCCATATCCTGATAGCCCGCGGGGCAGCGGCGGGCGCAGGTCCCCGCCACATACTTGAGCGGCGGCCGGCAGGCATGGCGGAAGCGCTTCTGCCCGTACACGAAGGATTGGGCGGGGCTCTGCGCGAAGGCCGGCAGAGGGGGGAGTGCGACCGCGAGGAGGAGCGTCGCGGTGGCGAAGAGGCGGAGGGTCATGGCGATTCCGATCCGGGATGCGCCTCTCAACCCACTGACCACGCCTCGGGTTCACGTCCGCGCGCCACCGAGCGGTCGGCGCGCGGCGATCGACTCAGGAGGCGACGCGCTCCTCGTGCGGCTCCAGCACCGCCATCAGGTCGGCCGTGACCTTGTCGATCGGCTGCATGCCGTCGATGGTCTCCAGCATGCCCTGCTTGGCGTAATAGGCCGACAGCGGGGCCGTCTGGGCGCGATAGGCCTCGAGACGCTGCTTGAACACCTCCGGGGTGTCGTCCTTCCGCACCGCCTGGCCGCGGGCCAAGGTCTCGGCGGCCCGCTTCTCGATGCGGCCGACCAGGGCGTTCTCGTCGACCTTCAGCTCGACCACCGCGGAGAGGCCCATCCCCTTGCCGGCCAGCATCGTGCCGAGGGCCTCGGCCTGCGCCACCGTGCGCGGGAAGCCGTCCAGGATGAAGCCGCGGCGGGCATCCGCCTCCTCGATCCGCTCGGCGACGATGCCGACCACGATCCGATCCGAGACGAGACCGCCGGATTCCATCACGGCCTTGGCCTCGAGGCCGATCGGCGTCCCGGCGGCTACGGCCGCCCGAAGCATGTCGCCGGTGGAAAGCTGCGGGATGCCGAAGCGCTGTACGATCCGCTCGGATTGCGTCCCCTTCCCCGCACCGGGCGGCCCGAGCAGAATGATACGCATGGCGTTGTCCTCGTTCGGCCCACTCTCTCTGTGGGCACAAGCCGTGGTGGCGAAGCCTCCCTGGCATCGCCGGGTTCGGGGTCTTCTAGCCGGTCAGGGCCCGACAGGCATCCAGACCTTTGGGCCAGAGGCGGGCGTGTCCTTGGTGACGGCCCGCCTCTGTAGCAGGCTCAGCGCCGGCGTTGCGTGGTTGAGGCGCCACGCAGCTTGGCCTTCTTCACGAGGCCCTCGTACTGATGGGCCATCAGGTGCCCGTGGATCTGCGCCACGGTGTCCATCGTGACCGAGACCACGATCAGCAGCGACGTGCCGCCGAAACCGAGGCTCGCCGCCGCGTAGGACGACAGGATCTCCGGGCACAGGCACACCAGCGTCAGGTACAGGGCGCCGATCACCGTGATGCGGGTCAGCACCTTGTCGATGAACGCCGCGGTGCGCTCGCCCGGCCGGATGCCCGGGATGAAGCCGCCATGCTTCTTCAGGTTGTCGGCCGTCTCCTGCGGGTTGAAGACCACCGCGGTGTAGAAGAACGTGAAGAAGATGATCAGCGCCGCGTAGAGCACCATGAACAGCGGGGTGCCGTGGCCGAGATAGGCCGTCACCGTGCCGAGCCAGCCGGTGGCGCCGCCATTGGCCGAGAAGCTCGCGGCGGTCGCCGGCAGGAGCAGAAGCGACGAGGCGAAGATCGGCGGGATCACGCCCGAGGTGTTGAGCTTGAGCGGCAGGAACGAGGTCTGGCCCTCGTACATGCGGTTGCCGACCTGGCGCTTCGGGTAGTTGATCAGGAGGCGGCGCTGGGCGCGCTCCATGAACACGATGAAGTAGACGAGCGCCACGGCGGCGACGCCGACGCCCAGGATGATCGCCGGGGACAGGGCACCGGTGCGTCCGAGTTCCAGTGCGCCCGCGATCGCCACCGGCAGGTGGGCGACGATGCCCGCGAAGATGATCAGCGACGAGCCGTTGCCGATGCCGCGCGAGGTGATCTGCTCGCCGAGCCACATCAGGAACAGGGTGCCGCCGGTGAGCGTGATCACCGTCGAGGCCAGGAAGAACGGCCCCGGATCGATCGCGGCCGAGGAGCCCTGCAGGCCGATGGCGATGCCCCAGGACTGCACCAAAGCCAGCACCACCGTCAGGTAGCGGGTGTACTGGTTGATGACCTTGCGGCCGGACTCACCCTCCTTCTTCAGCGCCTCCAGGCTCGGGATCACCGAGGTCAGGAGCTGCACGATGATCGAGGCCGAGATGTAGGGCATGATGTTCAGGGCGAAGATCGCCATGCGCTCGACCGCGCCGCCCGAGAACATGTTGAACAGGCCCAGCACGCCGCCCGATTGCTGCTGGAAGTTCCGGGCGAACTGCTCCGGGTCGATGCCGGGGATCGGGATGTACGTGCCCAGCCGGAACACCACGAGGGCGCCGAGCGTGAACCAGATGCGCTTCTTCAGCTCATCGGCCTTGGCGATCGCACCGAAATTGAGGTTGGCGGCAAGCTGCTCGGCGGCTGAGGCCATAAGCGTCGCGTCCTGGACATGTCGCCGGGCGGTGGAGCCCGGATGAAACGAAAAACGGCGGCCCGCGTGGTCGCAGGGCCGCCGCTCGAAGGTTCGGCTTAAAGGGTGCGCGGAAACCGTGCAACGGGTCCCGGCGTCGCTCCCGTCAGGCCGTCGCCGCCTCGCTGCCGCCGCGGGTGGAAGCACCCTGGGCGTAGACGACGGTGACCGAGCCGCCGGCCTTCTCGACCGCCTCGACGGCGGACTTGGAGGCGCGGGTGACCTCGAAGCTGAGCTTCGCGGTGAGCTCGCCGACGCCGAGCAGCTTCACGCCGTCGCGGGGACGGGCGATGAGGCCGGCGGCGACCAGGCTCTCCACCGTCACGGTGGCGGCCTTGTCGAGCTTGCCCGCGTCGACAGCCTCCTGGATCCGGCCGAGGTTCACCTCGTTCAGGTCCTGGGCGTAGAGGTTGTTGAAGCCGCGCTTCGGCAGGCGCCGATGCAGCGGCATCTGACCGCCCTCGAAGCCCTTGATGGACACGCCGGTCCGGGCCTTCTGACCCTTCACGCCGCGGCCCGCGGTCTTGCCCTTGCCGGAGCCGATGCCCCGGCCGACGCGCATCCGGTCCTTGGTGGCGCCGGGATTGTCGCTGATCTGGTTGAGCTTCATCGGGACCTCCTCACGCCACGTCGCCGTGGACGCGCACGAGGTGCGCAACCTTGCGGATCATGCCGCGCACGGAGGGGGTATCCTCCAGCTCGGACACGCGGTGGAGCTTGTTGAGCTTCAGGCCGATCAGCGTCGCGCGCTGGCTGGCCTCGCGGCGGATCGGCGAACCGATCTGCTCGATGCGGAGAGTCTTCTGTGCCATCGGACCCTCCCCTTACGCGACCGCGGCTTCGGACTGGTCGGCCGGATCGGCATCGCGGCGGCGCGACTGGAGGGTCGACACCTTGATGCCGCGGCGGGCCGCCACGGAGCGCGGGCTGTCCTCGTTCTTGAGCGCCTCGAAGGTGGCGCGCACGAGGTTGTAGGGGTTCGAGGACCCCAGCGACTTGGCGACGACGTCCTGCATGCCGAGGGTCTCGAACACGGCGCGCATCGGGCCGCCGGCGATGATGCCGGTACCCTGCGGAGCCGCGCGGAGGATCACCTTGCCGGCGCCGTGGCGGCCGTTGACGTCGTGGTGCAGGGTCCGGCCCTCGCGGAGCGAGACGCGGATCAGGCCGCGCTTGGCGGCCTCGGTCGCCTTGCGGATGGCCTCCGGCACCTCACGGGCCTTGCCGTGGCCGAAGCCGACGCGGCCCTTCTGGTCGCCGACGACGACGAGGGCCGCGAAGCCGAAGCGACGGCCGCCCTTCACCACCTTGGCGACGCGGTTGATGTGGACGAGCTTGTCCACGAACTCGCTGTCGCGCTCCTCGCGATCATCGCGGCGGCCGCGGCCCCCGCCTTCCCGTTCACGTGCCATTGCTTTACCCGTTCATCTCACTGGCGCAGGCGGCGGGCCTGCTCGCTCGATTGCTTCGAATGCCGGACATGCACGGCACGTCCGGCCCGCCGTCGTTCAACGATCCCGATCGGGGCCGCCGGCGGCGGATGCGCCGCCGGCGAGGTCCCTAAGATCAGAACTCCAGGCCACCCTCGCGGGCGGCCTCGGCCACGGCCGCGACACGGCCATGGTAGATGTAGCCGGAGCGGTCGAAGATCACCTTCGTGACGCCCGCGGCCTTGGCGCGCTCGGCGACCAGCTTGCCAACCGCCTTGGCGGCGGCGACGTCGGCGCCGGTCTTGAGTTCGCCCTTGAGGGCCTTGTCGATCGACGAGGCCGCGGCCAGCGTCTTGCCGGCGACGTCGTCGATGACCTGGACGTAGATCTGCTTCGACGAGCGGAACACCGAGAGCCGCGGGCGGCCGTTGGCGGCGGCCCGCAGCGCGCGGCGGACGCGCGCCTTGCGGCGATCGAGGGCTTCGAGCTTGCGAGACATGATGCCCTCCTTACTTCTTCTTGCCTTCCTTGCGGAAGATGAACTCGCCCGCGTACTTCACGCCCTTGCCCTTGTAGGGCTCGGGTCCGCGGTAATCGCGGATCTCGGCGGCGACCTGACCGACCTGCTGGCGGTTGATCCCGGAGATCGTGATCTCGGTGGGCTTCGGGGTAGCGATCGTGATCCCCGTGGGGATCGCGTATTCGATGTCGTGGCTGTAGCCGAGCGACAGCTTGAGGGCCTTGCCGGCCATCGCGGCGCGATAGCCGACGCCGGTGATCTCGAGCTTCTTCTCGAAGCCCTTCGACACGCCCTCGGCGATGTTGGCGATCTGCGCCCGCGACGTGCCCCACAGGGAGCGCGCCGGCTTGGACTGGTTGACGGGCTGCACCTCGATGGCGCCGTCCTTCATCGCCACGGCGACGAGCGACGGGACGTCGTAGGACAGTTCGCCCTTCGAACCCTTCATCTTCACCGTCTGACCGGTGACCGTGGCGGTAACGCCCGCCGGCACGGGGACCGGCTTCTTGCCTACGCGAGACATGGGATAACCTCCTTATGTCCCGATCAGAACACGGTGCAGAGCACTTCACCGCCGACGTTGCGCTCGCGCGCCTCGTGATCGGCCATGACGCCCTGCGGGGTGGAGACGATGGTGACGCCGAGGCCGTCGGCCACGTGCGGCAGCTCGCCGACGGACGAGTAGACCCGGCGGCCGGGCTTCGAGACGCGCTTGATCTCGCGGATCACCGGGCGCCCGTCGTAGTACTTGAGCTCGATGGCGAACTCGGTGCGGCCGTTGCCGAGGTCCGTCGCCGCGTAATCGCGGATGTAGCCCTCGGCCTTCAGGACGTCGAGGACGCTGGCGCGCAGGCGCGAGCCGGGCGTCTGGACGACGTTGCGACGGCGCAGCTGGCCGTTGCGGATGCGGGTGAGCATGTCGCCCACGGGATCGTTGACCATGGGGACCTCCTTACCAGCTCGACTTGACCAGGCCGGGGATCAGGCCCCGGTTGCCAAGCTCGCGCAGCGCAACGCGCGAGATGCCCATCTTGCGGTAATAGGCGCGCGGGCGGCCGGTCATGCCGCAGCGATTGCGGATGCGGGTGGCCGACGAGTTGCGCGGCAGTTCCGCGAGCTTGAGGCGCGCCTCGAAGCGCTCCTCCATCTCGAGGGCTTCGTTGTTGGCGATCTCGAGGAGCGCCTTCCGCTTGGCCGCGAAGCGCTTCACCAGCGCCTTGCGAGCCTCATTCTTCTCGACTGAGCTTTTCTTCGACATGTGGTCTATCTCCGGTGTCCGCGTCTGAAGCCCGAGAGCTTCACTGCCGGAACGGGAACTTGAAGGCGGCGAGCAGGGCCTTGGCCTCGGCATCGGTCTTGGCGGTGGTCGCCACGACGATGTCCATGCCCCAGGTCTGCTCGGCCTTGTCGTAGGAGATCTCCGGGAACACGAGGTGCTCCTTGAGACCGAGGGCGTAGTTGCCGCGGCCGTCGAACGAGCGCGGGTTCAGGCCGCGGAAGTCACGCACGCGCGGCAGCGCGATGGTGATCAGCCGGTCCATGAACTCGTACATGCGCTGCTTGCGCAGGGTCACCTTGCAGCCGATCGGCATGCCTTCGCGGACCTTGAAGGTCGCGATGGCCTTGCGGGCCCGGGTGATGACCGGCTTCTGGCCGGCGATCAGGGCGAGGTCGCCCGCCGCCACCGAGGCCTTCTTCGAGTCCGCGGTGGACTCGCCGACGCCCATGTTGATCACGATCTTGGTGATCTGCGGCACTTCCATGGGGTTCTTGTAGCCGAACTCCTCGATCAGCTTCTGGCGAACCACCTCGTCGTAGTGCTTGCGCAGGCGCGGGGTGTAGGCGTTCTTGTCGGCCTCAGCCATCGATCTGATCCCCCGTGGTCTTGGCGAACCGGACCTTGCGCCCGTCTTCGAGGATGCGGAAACCCACGCGGGTCGGCTTGCCGTTGGCATCCGCGACCGCGATGTTCGAGAGCTGGATGGCGGCCTCCTTGGAGATGATGCCGCCTTCCTGGTTCTGTGTCTGCTTCTGGTGCTTCTTGACCAGGTTGATGCCGCGCACGAAGGCCCGGCCTTCCTTCGGCAGAACCTGGATCACCTCGCCCGACCGGCCCGAATCGCGGCCGGTGAGCACGACGACCTTGTCGCCCTTCTTGATCTTGGCAGCCATTACAGCACCTCCGGAGCCAGGGAGATGATCTTCATGTGGTTGCGGGCGCGGAGCTCGCGCGGAACCGGTCCGAAGATACGGGTGCCGATCGGCTCCTTCTGATTGTTGATCAGGACCGCGGCGTTCTTGTCGAAGCGGATGACCGAACCGTCGGCACGCTTCACGTCCTTGGCGGTGCGGACGACGACCGCCTTCATGACGTCGCCCTTCTTGACGCGACCGCGCGGGATCGCCTCCTTGACGGAGACGACGATCACGTCGCCCACGCCGGCATACTTGCGCTTCGACCCGCCGAGAACCTTGATGCACATCACACGGCGTGCACCCGAGTTGTCGGCGACGTCCAGATTCGTCTGCATCTGGATCACGTGCGTGACTCCTTGTTTCAGGCGGGTTTCCGCACACGGACGGTATTGCCCGGCGGACGACGCCTGATGGGGACCTGATGTCCCCGGCTCATGTGTTCGACCGCGCTGGCGGTGTCGCAAGGACACCGGCGCGGTCACCGCGTTCACAGGGTGCGAGCACCCATCGGAATGTCGCGAAGGCCGGGCGGATACTACGGGCCGCCCCGGATGGCAAGCGGAGCGGCGCGAAATCGTCGGCGGCGCATGGCTGGATTGACCCGATGCACGGCCTGGTTCCAGCCGGCGCCCGTCAGGAGGCCGCGTCGCATGGCGATCGACGTCGCGCCCCGTTTCGGCCTCGCGCGCACGACTCGCTGCGGATCTGTCGTGCGGGCCGGCGTGCCTCTCAAAACGCGACGACCGGCGCGCCTCTCGGCGCACCGGTCGCTGAGCGCTCGGGCGGGACTCAGGCGGGCTGGCCGCCTGATTCGAACAGGAAGCCGTCGAGGCTCGGGATTGTCACCGACGCGCCGCTCGCAGGCTTCGACAGGCGCCAGGGCCGCTCCGAGCGGGCGCGGATCGCTTCGGAGGGGCGGAGCCGCCGCATGAGACCGTCCTCGCCGACCTCCTCGATCGCCAGGAATCCGTAGACCTGAAGCCGGGAGGCCGTCAGTTTCGTCCCGCGATCCTCGGCGGCGACGACCATGCTGCCGGTGGCGTAGACGGCATCGAGCAGGGACCGCTGCTCGCTGCGCCGGCGGCTGCGTGCCTCCCACTCGCCCGGTGCCTGGGCGGGAATGGCCCGCCGGAACGGAACGACGTTGCTGACCGCGACGCAACCCATACGCAAAACCCTTGACGCAGACCCGCGGCGGCACACGGGCCGCCCGTTGATCGCGACAATTCGACGGATCGCTTTAATTCTCCGTAGACCCTGCCGGCGCCCCCCTGCCCCGATCCGGTACGTCCCCTCCGGCAACCCGGCAGGATTTGCCGGCTTGCCCGCGTCCGGGGCGGGGTCCTCACGGCGGCCGCACCGGCCGTCAACGGGCCTCCTCTCATCTCCGCCGGATGGCTTCGGCCCCTCTGGGCTGCCTCTCCCCCCCAAGGCGGAGTGGGACGCATCGCGCGACGGTTTCGGCGGGAGACCGTTTCATCGCCGGCCGAATCCGAGGTCGCGGCCATCGTTCGATCCGGCATGACGGGCGACCCAGGGGCCTGCTCCGGTCAGGATGGCCTCAGCCGAGATGTGCCGTCGGTCGCGAGCGGCGCCGCACGAGCCGCGCGGCGAGCCTGTCGAGGGCGACGCACAGGCCCGCGTAGAGGGCGCCGACGAACAGGAAGATCTCGGCCGGGTAGACCATGGTGCGGTTGTTCACCTGGGTGGCCACGAAGGACAGCTCGGGCACGCCGATCACGTAGGCGAGCGAGGTGTCCTTGATGAGCGTGGTCCATTGATTGACGAAGGACGGCGCCATGGCCCTGAGCGCCTGTGGCAGGATGATGAAGCGCAGCACCGGCCAGCGGCCGAAGCCGAGGGCGAGGCCGGCCTCCCACTGGCCGTGGCCGATGCTCTCGATCCCGGCCGCCACCCCGTACGAGAGATAGGCCCCGCCGACGAGCGCCAGGGTCGCCGCCACGGTGCCGATCTCCGGAATCGACACGCCGAACAGGATCGGCAGCAGGAAGTAGCTCCAGAAGATCAGCATCACGATCGGCACGGCGCGTAAGACGCCGAGCCCGATGGTCAGAGCGACGCGGGACGGCCCCGCGCTCATCGCCAGGGCGATGCCCAGGACGAGACCCAGCAGGGCCGAGGCGAGGCCGGACAGGCCGGAGAGGATCAGCGTCAGCGCCAGCCCGCCGACCGGGCCCCTGGGCCAGGCGCCGAGCAGCAGGTAGCCGAGATTGTCGGTGATGATCGCAGGGTTCATCGGCGCGGTCCCGGAGCCGCGGCGCGGCGGGCCACCGCCTGCCCCGCCGCCTCGACCAGGGCGACCGCGCCCACATAGAGCAGCGTCGCGATGCCGAAGGCCTGGAAGGTCTTGAACGTCTCGGTCTCCACCTGCCGGGACGCGTAGGACAGCTCCGCGAGGCCGATCGTCATGGTGAGGGCGGTGTTCTTGATCGTGTTGAGGTACTGGCCGACGATCGGCAGCCAGGCGACGCGCAGGGCCTGTGGCAGGACGATGTGGCGGAAGGTCTGGACCGGCGTCAGGCCAAGGGCGATGGCCGCCTCCCGCTGGCCGGGGCGGACACCGTTGACGCCTGCCCGGCCCTCCTCGGCGATGTAGGCGCCCGCATAGACGGTGAGGCCGAAGAACCCGGCCAGGGTCTCGTAGGCCGGCCAATGCACGGCGCCGAATCCCAGATCGAGGGCGTGCGGCGTGTTCAGCCAGGTTGTCGCGCCGCTCGGCAACAGGGCTGCGCCCACGAAGTACCAGACGAAGAGCTGCACCAGCAGCGGCGTGTTCCGGACGATCCCGACGAAGCCGGCCACTGCCCGCCCGGCCGCGGCGCCGCCCGCTTCCCGCAGGCAGCACGCCGCGAGACCCACCCCGGTGCCGGCGAGACACACGGCCACCGAGAGAGCCAGGGTGAGTTCGAAGCCTTGGATCAGCCAGACGAGGTAGCGAGGCGCCAACAGGTCGCCGAAGAGCTGGCCCATCTCCGTCGCCCGGCCTCGGCTAGTTGCGGTCGCCGATTCGGAACAGGCGCGGCAGCGGCTGCTCGGTGTTCGGGCCGAACCAGCGATCGTAGATCTGCGCCGCCTTGCCGCGCGCCTCCAACTCGCGCAGCGCCTCGTTCACGAGATCCCGAAGCCGGCCCTCCCCCTTCGGGATGCCGACGCCGATATAGTCGTTGGAGATGCTGAAGGGCGGGATCTCGTAATTCTGGCGGTCCGGCACCTTCGCCAGCAGCCCGACGAGCTTCGGCCCGTCCTGCGTGATCGCCTGGACGTTGCCGTTGCGCAGGGCCGTGAAGGCGAAGGGCGTGTCATCGAAGGCGACCACCGTCGCCTTCGGGAAGTCCCGGCGCAGCACGATCTCGTTGGTGGTGCCCCTGTCGACGCCGATGCGCAGGCCGTTGATCTGATCGGGGGACGACAGGGTGCCCTTCTTGGTCAGGAACTGCTGGCCGGACGCGAAGTAGGGGATGCTGAAGTCGAGTTGCTTGCCCCGCTCCTCCGTGATCGTGAAGTTCGCCAGGACCAGATCGACTTTGCCGGAGATCAGCAGCGGGATCCGATTCGCCGGGTTGGTGGGACGCAGTTCGACCTTTACGCCGAGCTTGTCGGCGATGGCCTGGGCGTAATCGACATCGAGTCCGGCAATCTGCAGGGTCCCGCGATCAACGAAGCCGAAGGGCGGATTGCTGTCGAAGACGGCCACCCGGAGAACGCCGGCCTTCCGGATGTCGTCGAGCCTGTCGGCCTGAGCTGCACCCACCGAACAAAGGATTGCCAGGGCGAGAGCGAAGAGGCGGCGCACGCGAATCTCCATTGGACAGAGCGGTGACAAAAACTCGGGCCGTTCACGGGCGACGAAAGATCTTCGGTGCCGGGTGCAAGACGATCTCCGATCCGGAGAAGACGATCGGAGCGGTCTGTCCCGAGCCTCCACATCATTCCCTGAAAGCCGCAATCCGATCAACGGACCGGATTTCCGTTTTTCACCGGGTCATCAGCACAGCGTGCTGGGGAAGCGTGGAGAAAGGCGGTGGATGTTCTTCTTGCGCCGGCAAGACGATTCGCGTGATCTTGCCCGGGTTCTGCCGCGGGTTGATGCCATCCCGGATCGAGCGCGGGGGCGGCCGTGGTTGACGGTCCGGTGATGCGGTGAGGGTCATGTACGCGCGGACGGGGATTCCGCGCCTTGACCGATCCTTAACCTCCGGCGCGGTGCAGTTTTCTGCCGCCACCGCATTGACCTGCGGGACAACCGCGGCTAGAAGCGCGCCACTTCGGACGGCCATCGGCTGCCGACGGCCCTTGGGCATACCCCCTTGACGCCGCCGCCATCGCCCCGCGCGCTCCGAGGGTTCAAATCGCCTGACGCTTAAGTCAGATCCGTAGGTATGAGCGCGTTCGTTTCGGGCGTGCTCCTCTGCCCACACCGCGCCGAGGGTCCGTGACAGGCCCTCCGGCGCATATTCGTTTTGCGGACTGCCCTGTGCAGTCCGGCCTAGGTGACCGAGGAAGAGGGCACAGGATGCCGACGATCAACCAGCTGATCGCCCAGCCGCGGAAGATCCAGCGGAGCCGCAACAAGGTTCCGGCGCTCGACGCTTGCCCGCAGAAGCGCGGCGTCTGCACCCGCGTCTACACGACGACCCCGAAGAAGCCGAACTCGGCGCTCCGTAAGGTCGCTAAGGTGCGCCTCACCAACGGCTTCGAGGTGATCGGCTACATCCCGGGTGAGGGTCACAACCTTCAGGAGCACTCCGTGGTGATGATCCGCGGCGGCCGCGTGAAGGATCTTCCGGGCGTGCGCTACCACATCCTGCGCGGCGTGCTCGACACGCAGGGCGTGAAGAACCGCAAGCAGCGCCGGTCGAAGTACGGCGCCAAGCGTCCGAAGTAAGTCGGACGCCCGGATTTTTCCCGGGCGCCGGTCTGCGTTTCCACGGCCTCGCAAGGATGTCGCCGGCCTTACGGCTCAGGCGGCCTGCGCGGGGTGCTTAAGATCTTTTCGTTCGAGAGTTCCAGAAGATGTCCCGTCGTCACTCTGCCGAGAAGCGTGAGATCATCCCGGACCCGAAGTACGGGGACGTGGTGCTGACGAAGTTCATGAACTCCATCATGTACGAGGGCAAGAAGTCGACCGCCGAGCGGATCGTCTACGGTGCCTTCGACATCGTCGAGAACCGCGCCCGCGCCAACCCGATCGAGGTGTTCCGCGCCGCCCTCGACAACGTCGCCCCGATGATCGAGGTCCGCTCCCGCCGCGTCGGCGGCGCGACCTACCAGGTCCCCGTCGAGGTGCGCACCGAGCGTCGCCAGGCCCTCGCCATCCGTTGGCTGATCCAGGCGGCCCGTTCGCGCAACGACCGGACCATGATCGAGCGGCTCTCCGCCGAGCTGCTCGATGCCGCCAACAACCGCGGCAACGCCGTCAAGAAGCGGGAAGACACGCACCGGATGGCGGAAGCCAACCGCGCCTTCTCGCACTACCGCTGGTAAGCGGTTCCGCCGTCTCTCAGGAGCAATTCGATGCCCCGCACGCACGCGATCGAGGACTACCGCAACTTCGGCATCATGGCCCACATTGATGCCGGCAAGACCACGACGACCGAGCGGATCCTCTACTACACCGGAAAGTCCCATAAGATCGGCGAGGTCCATGAGGGCGCCGCCACCATGGACTGGATGGCGCAGGAGCAGGAGCGTGGCATCACGATCACCTCGGCTGCGACGACCTGCTTCTGGCGCGACAAGCGCCTGAACATCATCGACACCCCCGGCCACGTCGACTTCACCATCGAGGTCGAGCGCTCCCTGCGCGTGCTCGACGGCGCCGTGTGCGTGCTCGACGGCAACCAGGGCGTCGAGCCGCAGACCGAGACCGTGTGGCGCCAGGCCGACAAGTACGACGTGCCGCGCGTCGTGTTCGTCAACAAGATGGACAAGATCGGCGCCGACTTCTTCAAGTGCGTCGCCGACATCATCGACCGCGTCGCCGGCAAGCCCGTCTGCCTGCAGCTACCGATCGGTGCCGAGTCCAGCTTCCAGGGCGTGATCGACCTCATCAAGATGAAGGCGATCGTCTGGACGGGTGAGGCGCTCGGCGCCAACTTCGACGAGACCGAGATCCCGGCCGACCTGAAGGATCAGGCTGTCGAGTACCGCACCAAGCTGGTCGAGGCCTGCGTCGAGCTCGACGACGAGGCGATGTCCGCCTACCTCGACGGCACCGAGCCTGACGAGGCGACCATGCGCCGCCTGGTGCGCAAGGCCGTGCAGCTGCGCGCCTTCCACCCGGTGCTGTGCGGCTCGGCCTTCAAGAACAAGGGCGTGCAGCCGCTCCTCGACGCCGTCGTGGACTACCTGCCCTCCCCGGCCGATCGCGGCGAGATCAAGGGCATCGACTTCAAGACCGAGGAAGAGACCGTCCGTCACCCGACGGACTCGGATCCCTTCTCCATGCTCGCCTTCAAGATCATGGACGATCCCCACGTCGGCACGATCACCTTCTGCCGCGTTTACTCGGGCAAGGTCGAGACCAGCGCCAACGTGCTGAACTCGTCGCGCGACAAGAAGGAGCGCGTCGGCCGCATGCTCCTGATGCACGCCAACAACCGTGAGGACATCAAGGAGGCCTTCGCGGGCGACATCGTCGCCCTGGCCGGCCTCAAGGATACCCGCACGGGCGACACCCTCTGCGATCCGCAGAAGGCCGTGATCCTCGAGAAGATGGAGTTCCCCGAGCCCGTCATCGAGATCGCCGTCGAGCCGAAGTCGAAGGCCGATCAGGAGAAGCTCGGCATCGCGCTCTCGAAGCTCGCCGCCGAGGATCCGTCCTTCCGCGTGTCCACGGACCAGGAATCCGGCCAGACCATCCTCCGGGGGATGGGCGAGCTCCACCTGGACATCAAGGTCGACATCCTGCGCCGCACCTACAAGGTCGACGCGAATATCGGCCAGCCGCAGGTGGCCTACCGCGAGAAGCTGACCCGTCGTCAGGAGATCGACTACACGCACAAGAAGCAGACCGGCGGTACCGGCCAGTTTGCCCGCGTGAAGTTCGTGGTCGAGCCGAACGAGCCGGGCGCCGGCTTCCAGTTCGAGTCGAAGATCGTCGGCGGCGCGGTTCCGAAGGAGTACATCCCCGGCGTCGAGAAGGGCCTGAACTCGGTCCTGGGCGCGGGCGTCCTCGCCGGCTTCCCGGTGGTCGACGTGAAGGTCGAGCTGATCGACGGCGCCTACCACGACGTCGACTCCTCGGCGCTGGCCTTCGAGATCGCGTCCCGTGCAGCCCTCCGTGAGGCCCTGCAGAAGGGCGGCTCGGTCCTGCTCGAGCCGGTGATGAAGGTCGAGGTCGTCTCGCCGGAAGAGTACACCGGCTCGGTCATCGGCGACCTGAACTCCCGCCGCGGCCAGATCCAGGGTCAGGACATGCGCGGCAACGCCAACGTCATCAACGCGATGGTGCCGCTGGCCAACATGTTCGGCTACGTGAACAACCTGCGCTCCATGTCGCAGGGCCGGGCGAACTTCACCATGCAGTTCGACCACTACGAAGAGGTGCCGCGCGGCGAGGCCGACAAGGTCATCGCCAAGTACGCCTAAGGCTTCGGCCTGAGGCATCTCTTCTTCCGCAACACGAATTCGAATCTAGGAGGCTCTGATGGGCAAGGAAAAGTTCTCCCGCACCAAGCCGCACTGCAACATTGGCACGATTGGTCACGTTGACCACGGCAAGACGTCGTTGACGGCGGCGATCACGAAGGTTCTGGCGGAGACGGGCGGGGCGACGTTCACGGCCTACGACCAGATCGACAAGGCTCCGGAGGAGAAGGCGCGCGGGATCACGATCTCGACGGCGCACGTGGAGTACGAGACGCAGAACCGTCACTACGCGCACGTGGATTGCCCCGGGCACGCCGACTACGTGAAGAACATGATCACGGGCGCGGCGCAGATGGACGGCGCGATCCTGGTGGTTTCGGCGGCCGACGGCCCGATGCCGCAGACCCGCGAGCACATCCTTCTGGCGCGCCAGGTCGGCGTTCCGGCGCTGGTGGTGTTCCTCAACAAGGTCGACATGGTCGACGACGAGGAGCTGCTGGAGCTGGTCGAGCTGGA
>NZ_JACJIM010000005.1 GCF_014138435.1 Methylobacterium fujisawaense
TGACGCGGAGCATCACCTGGTCCTTGTTGCGGATCGTGAGGTTGTTGATCACGGCGCCGCGCGCGCCCGCGGTGACACCGCCGCTCGGTGCCCCCCCGGCCCCCCCCCCCCCCCCCCCCCCCCCCCCCCCCCCCCCCGCGGGGGGGGGGGGGGGGGCCCCCCCCCCCCCCCCCCCCCCCCCCCCGACGATTCCGGCAGCCGCTACTCGACCAACTCGTCCACCTTCGCCATCAGCGAGGGCGAGATGGTCAGACCCAGGGTGGCGGCCGTCTTCAGGTTGAGCAGGGTGATGAAGCGCTCGCTCGCCTGCACCGGCAGGTCGCCGACCACCGCGCCGCGCAGGATCCGGTCGAGGTAGCCCGCCGCCCGCTGCACATCCTGCTCGACGCTGGTCGTGTAGGCGGCAAGGCCACCGAGGCGGACCGGCGCCGCATAGGCGTAGACGGCCGGGAGACGGTAGGCGGCCGCCAGGTCGACGATCCGCTGGCTGTACACGCCGGTCACCGCGTCCGGCAGCGCGATGAGGCCGCCCTTCGGCTGGGCGGCGAAGCCGGTGATCGCCGCCTCGATCTCGGCGGCGTCGTGCACGCCGGCGATCCGGGCGTCGATCCCGAGTTCGGGGCCGATCCGGGCCATCTCGGCCGTGTAGCCTGCGAGGCGCGCCCGGTAATCCGGGTTGATCAGGGCGAGGGCCCGCGTGACGCCGGGACTGAGTTCCTTCAGGAGTTGCAGCCACTTGCCGACGAGAATGAAGTCGAAGTTGGTGAAGCCGGTCAGGTTGCCGCCGGGCCGCGACAGGTTGGATACGAAGCCGCCGCCGACCGGATCCTGCAGCATCATGAAGACGACCGGCACCGTCGTGGTCGCCCGCTGGAGCGCCGTCGCGCCGACGACGCCCTGCGCAAGCACCACGTCGGGCTTGCGCGCCAGAATCTCCTCGGCCTGACCGCGCATCCGCTCGGCTTCGCCGTTGCCGTACTGCAGGTCGACGGCGAGGTTCTGGCCCCAGATCCAGCCGGCCCGATTGAGGCTCTCCTTGAGCGTGTCGACGATGACGGGACTGTCGGGATGCGCTTCGCCGTAGACCAGCAGGATCCCCAGGCGACGCTGACCCTTCGCCGGCCCGGCGGCGAGGGCCGGCCACGCGGCCGCGCCGCCGAGGCCCGCGATGACGTCGCGCCGTCTCATGCGCCGGTCTCCCGCCTTCACCCGTTCCGAGCCGCGCCGATCGGGAGGGGGTCCGATCGCGCGCCCGGGGATGGTAATAGGCGCTGCCTTAAGGCGGGGCTATCGCGGTTGCCGATGGGGATCCCGGCGGGGCGCGGAACTCAGCGGACCTCGACCCGGCTGCCGCTGCCGCCGTTCAGGAGGCGCTTAAGGTGGAAGGCCGCGACCCCGTCGTCGGGACGCAGCCCGACCAGGGCCGCGAAGGCCGCGAGGGCGCCGGCCTCCCCGGCATCGAGCTTCGCGTAGGCGTCCTGATACTGGGCGAGCGGCGCGTCGCCGTAGACCGCCTCCGTCAGGGGTTCGTAGGCGCGCAGAGCCGTCTGCTTGCCGCGCAGGAGGAGGTCGCCGAGGGGCCGGCCGCGGAACTGCCCGGCCCGGATCACCACGGCCTCGCTGACGCAGATCCGCGTTCCGAACGCCTTGTTGGCGTTCTCCAGACGGGCCGCCGTGTTGATGGTGTCGCCGTAGGCCGTGTAGTCGAAGTATCGGCCGCCGCCGAAATTGCCCACGATCGCCGGCCCGGCATGGACGCCGATCCGCGTCACGCCGATCTCGATCCCCCGCTCCCGCCAGCGCGCGCGGAACACCTCGGCCACCTGGTCGAGGGCCAGCGCGCAATCCACCGCCCGGGCCGCGTGGTCCGGTTGGTCCCCCGGCGCCCCGAACAGCACGTGCAGGGCGTCGCCGACGATCTTGGCCACCGTCCCCTCGTGGGCGAAGACCACGTCGGTCATCTCGGCGAAGTAGCCGTTGAGGATCTCGGCGAGCTGCGCCGGGTCGAGGCTCTCCACCAGGCTGGTGAAGCCGGCAATGTCGGTGAACAGGGAGGCCACGTCGCGCCGGTGGCCGCCGAGTTCCAGGCCCGATGCATCCCCCGCGAGCCGCTCGGCAAGGTTGGGCGAGAAGTACCGGGCCAGAGAGGCATGCGCCCGCTCGGCCAGCGATTGCCGCCGCCGCCCCTCGCGCAGAGCCTCGACATGCCTCAGCGTCCGCTCGATCGTCGTCTCGAGATCCACGAAGTCGATCGGCTTCGTCAGGAAGTCGAAGGCACCCCGGTTCATCGCCGTGCGGATGTTCGCCATGTCGCCATAGGCCGAGACGATGATGGTCGAGGGGCGCTCGGCAAGGTCCTGCAGCTTGGCGAGCAGCGTCAGCCCGTCCATGCGCGGCATGTTGATGTCGGACACGACCAGATCGACGTCGCGGTTGTCCGAGAGGCGGTCCAGGGCCTCCTGTCCGTCATGGGCGAACAGGAACGTGACGAGGCCCTGGCGGATCTGGCGGCGGAACTTCTGGGTGATCAGCGCCTCGAGATCCGGCTCGTCATCGACGACGAGGATCTTGGCGCTCGGCATGCCGGGGGTCATTCGGCCCCCGAGAGCGCGGAGAGGCGGCGGTCGATCTCGGCCTTCAGGACGGGGAAATCGATCGGCTTGGTGATCAGGCCCACCGCGCCGGCGGCGATGACCTTCTCGCGCGTCTCGGCATCGCCGTAGGCCGTGATCATGATCACCGGCACGTCGGGCCGGGCGGCGCGCACCCGCGGCAGCAATTCGAGGCCGGTCATCCCGGGCATGTTGATGTCGGAGAGCATTAGAATCAGGCTCGGATCGTTGGACCCGTTGATCCGGTCCAGGGCCTCCGCCGCCGAATGCGCGAAGCCCATCGCGAACCGTTCGGCGCGCAGCTCGCGGCGGAACTGCTGCCGGAACAGGTCGGTCACGTCGGGTTCGTCATCGACGACGAGGATCAGGACGTTCATGGTTGGCTCTCGGTCTCGGTCGCCGGCTGTGGAGGCGCAGCGGACGCGGTCGTCGTGACGCTCTGGCGCGGCAGGGTGATGGTGAACTCGGTGAAGGCGCCCGGCTCCGTGGCGACGTCCACCGTCCCGCCGTGTTGCTTGACGAGGATGTCGTGGCTCAACGAGAGCCCGAGCCCCGTTCCCTCGCCGGCCGGCTTCGTGGTGAAGAACGGATCGAACATCTTGGCCTTGACGCTGTCGGGGATACCGGTGCCGTTGTCGCGCACGCGGATCTCGATGCTGTCGCCCCGATCCCGGGTGGCGATCGACAGCGTCGGTTCGTAGCCCGGCTCCGCGCCGTCGGCCTTCTTCTCGGTGGCGTAGAATCCGTTCGACATCAGGTTGAGGAGGACCCGGGTGATCTCCTGGGGAAAGAGGTCGGCCGTGCCGGCGGCCGGATCGTAATCGCGCACGAGGGTCACGTTGAAGCTGGGTTTCGCCGCACGGGCTCCGTGATAGGCAAGATTCAGGCTCTCCTCGACCAGAGCGTTGACGTCCACCGGGCGATGCTCCCCGGACCCGGTGCGCGAGTGCAGCAGCATATTCTTGACGATCGAATCGGCACGCTTGCCGTGCTGGACGACCTTTTCGAGATTGCCCTTGAGAAGGCCGGTGATCTCCTCGACCTCCTCCCGCGTGCTCGGATCGAGCGAGGCGGGTTCGAGCACGTCCCGCAACTCCTCCACCAGCTCGTTCGAGAGCGATGCGAAGTTGTTGACGAAGTTCAGCGGATTCTTGATCTCGTGGGCGATGCCGGCGGTGAGTTGGCCCAGGGACGCGAGCTTCTCCGATTGCACGAGACGGCTCTGGGCTCTCTGAAGGTCATCGAGTGATTGATTGAGGTCGCGGGTCCGCTCCTCGACCTTGGCTTCCAAGGTCTCGTAGGATTCCTGGACGCGGCCCGCCATCGTGTTGAACCGGTGCGCAAGGGTCTCGATCTCGTCGCCGGTGCGGATCACGATGCGTTCCGAGAGGTCTCCGGATCCGAAGCGTTCTGCACCATCCTCCAGCTGTCGGATGGGAACGACCATGCGCCGCGCCAGAAAGGTTCCCGCCACGGCCGCCAGCAGCACGCCGAGGCCCATCAGGGAGGTGGTCTGGATGACGGATTCCAGAGCCGGCCCCATCGCGTCGCGCAGCGATTCCTGCACGAACACGATCCAGTCGACCCGCGGGATGGTGGCATGGGCCGCCAGCACCCAGCCGCCGTCGAGGCCGGTGGTGATCTCGTAATCCTGTCCCGCCATCCGGGATCCGGGCAGCGCCGCCGCGACCTCCGACAGACCGGACAGGTCGGTGTCACGCAGGACCAGACTCAGATCCGGGTGCGCGATCAGGCGTCCGGTCGCGGTCGTCACGAAGGCGTAGCCGTGCTCACCGACGTTGATCGCGCTGACCACGTCCCAGATCAGCTTCAGATTGACTTCCGCGACGGTCACGCCCGGGTCGCGGCCGGCATGGGCGACCGAGACCGTCATGTAAGGCTCGGAACCGCGCCGGAAATAGACCGGGCCGAACCAGGTCTTCTGGGCGATGGCCTGGGTGAACCGCGGAGAGGTCGAGAAATCCTTGCCGCTGCTTACGGCGTCGGGTTCGAGCCGCGACACCCGCAGCTGTTCCTTTCCGGCCGGATCGAGATAGGCGACCTCCGTGATCGCCGGCGCCTGGCGCAGCAGGCGAATGAAGTCGTAACGCTGCTGCTCGGGGGGGATCCGCCGCCACTCGGCGCGGGTCGTCCAGCCGATCTGGCTCTCGATTCCGGACAGGAAGGCATCGACGCGTTCGGCGGCCGCCCGCGCCTTGGTGCGCTGCGTCTCGATCGCCGTCCGCTTGGCGTCCTGATAGTTCAGGGTCAGGTCGACGGCCCCGTTGATAAGCAGGACCAGGCTGACGAGGCCCACGAAGGCCACCGCGAACTTGACCGACAGCGGCACGCGGAGCCACCGCGGGACCGTATCTCCGGTCGGTGGGGGAAGCGCCGTCACTCGACGATCTCATCGGCTTGGGCGAGAAGTGCCGACGAGATGTCCACGCCCATGCCGCGCGCGGATTTGAGGTTCACGATGAAGTCGAACTTCGTGGGCGCCTGGACGGGCAGGGTTGCCGGGTTCTCGCCGCGGAGAATGCGACCGACATAGGCCGCCGCCCGACGGACCGCCTCGGTCGGATCGGGACCGTACGACATCAGGCCGCCGCGATAGGCGAAGCGCCGGATGGCGAAGACCGTCGGGATCGTGTTGCGCGTCGTCAGCGCGACGATGCGATCGCCGTTGGCCTCGCTGAATGTCCCGGGCGCGACGATCAGCCCCCCGTGCCCCTGTCGCGCGAGATCTGCGATGACAGGATCGATGTCGGCAGTCTTCTCGACCTTTACCACCCTGGGTTCGATTCCCAGCGCGGACGCGGTGCTGCGGAACGGCTCGGCGTAGAGGTTCTTGCCCCGGATCTCGGTGCTCGGATTCGACAGGAGCGTGACGCGTCGGATGCTCGGCACGGCTTCCTTGAGGGCCGCCACCCATTTTCCACCCAGGGGCGCCTCGTAGAGGGTGAAGCCCGTGATGTTGCCCCCCGGGCGTTGGAGGCTCTCCACATACCCGAACCCGACCGGATCGGAGGCGCCGACGAACACGATCGGAATCGTTCGGGTCGCCGTCGCGACGGCCGAGAGTTGCGCATTCAGATAAGCGAAGATGACCGGCGGCCTTGCGGCGACGAGTTCGGTCGCCAGGATCCGCGTCCGCTCGGGGTCGGCACCGCCCCAGCGGTGATCGACGGGCTGATCCGGATGCCCCTGGTCGCGCAGGGCGGCATTGAACGCCTCCGCGAGCGCGCGACCTTCGTCATCGCTTTCCGTGAACGGCCAGAGCGCCGCCACGTGGGCCTGCGTCTGCGCTCCGGCGATGCGTGGCCATCCGGCCAGCGCCAATCCAGCGATTACGGTGCGCCGCCTCATCCGACCATCGCGCCAAGTCTCCGCCCACGGCCCGCGCCGCGCAGCCCGGACCGCGCGCATCGGCCCGGCCCCCGCGATCGATCGCCGGAGCATAGTGCAAGCTCGGCATTGACACCACGCGCCGGCCCGCCGGCAACGCTCAAAATGCCAGCCGCATCCCGCCGACGATGTTCCGTGGAGCCCCCGCGAAGATCGAGCCGGTCGTCGTCGCCAGCACCGCCGCCCCGTTCTGGAGGCCGGTCGTGGCGCTGATCCCGTTGGCGAGATTCTGCGCGGAGGCCACGTAGGTCGTATCGAACAGGTTGCGCACTTCGAGATAGACGCTGAGCCGCTTGGCGTATCCGCCGGTCAGGTCCGTGGCGTAGTGCAGGTTGGCGTTGACGATCGCATAGCCCGGCGCCTTCAGCGAATTGGCATTGTCGAGGTAGAAGTCGCCCTGAACCACCGTCTCCACGAAGGCTCCGAGACCGGCGAGCGGCCCGCTCGGCACGTCGTAGCCCAGGCGGGCCAGCAGCTGGTGGGCCGGAACGCCGGGGATCCGGTTCCCCGCCCGGTCGAACCGACGGCTCAGGCTGCCCGCGCTGAGCTGCTCGGTGTAGCGGGTGTAGATCTGGTCGTCGAACGTGTAGGCCAGGGTTCCGCGCCAGCCGGGCGCGAAGGCCCAGTCGGCGCCGACCTCGATCCCCCGATGCTCCGAGGCGGGCGCGTTGAACGTGTAGGCGAGGAGGCCCGCCCCCGGCGATTGCGTGACCAGCTCGTTGCGGAAGAACTCGTAGAAGCCGGTGACGCTGAAGCGAAGATCCGTCACTGGACTCCACTCTGCGCCGAGATCGAAGCCCAGATTTTCCTGCGTCTGGAGCTGGGTGTTGTTGCCCGGAAGTCCGGCGGGGGTGATGAACAGGTTGCTCGCGGCCGGCGTCGTATAGCCGGTGGCGACCCGGCCGCGCAGCGCCCAGGCCGGATCCGGCCGGTAGACCAGCGCCAGTTCCGGGGCGACGTTGAGAAAGGAGCGGTTCGCGTCCGCCACTGTCCGCGTCGCGCCGCTCGCCGCGTAGCTGTAGGCCAGGTTGCGGCCGGTGATGGACGTGCTCTCGGCGCTGAGGCCGAGAACGCCGGTCCATTGGTCCGACAGGGCGAGTTCGAGCCGCGCCCGGCCGTTGAGATTCGACTGCACCGCCGTCTGATCGCCGATCAGCGCCCCCAGGCGCGGACCGTCATAGGGCGCCCGGTTGAACGTCGTGATGTGGTTGTCGATCGTGTTGTAGGCCAGCGCGACGTAGCCGGTCGCCGGCAGACCGAACAGATCCCCCCGCCGGGTCAGGTCCGTCAGGAAATTCCAGGACGGATACGAGCCACGCGACGATGTCTGGTAGAAGGGCTGATCGAAATTGCGCTCGTCGAAGCCGAGCTGCGTGCGCCACGTGGTGAAGGCGTCGATGTCGTGCTCCCAGCGGGCCGCCACGATGGTCCGGCGGTCGTTGCGCCCGAAGCCGCCTTCATCCGCCGTCACCGGCACGGTCGCGCCGAAGGCTCCGTTCCGGAACAGGTTGAAGGTGGTGCAGCCGGCCGCCGCGCTTGCGGCGGCGGCGCAGCCGCGCTGGTACGGGTTGATCCGGTACTGGGCCAGGGACGAGCGGGCGGGAAGGTTGGCGTCGAGGGTGTTGTTGATCACCTTGAGGGTGAAGCGGTTGTCCGGGGTCGGAGTGTAGCTCGCGAGCAGATTGATGGTCTGCGTGTCATAGCTCGCATGGTCCTGATAGCCGTTGGCGCGGACGTCGCTCGCGAACAGGCTGATCTCGAACGGACCGCTGACGCCTCCGACGGTAAAGTAATTGCTGAGGTAGCCGAAGCTGCCGGCATCCACCCCGATCTCGTAGCCGTCGATCTCCCGCCCGGTCCGCGTCCGGAACGCGAGCGCGCCCCCGGTGGCGTAGTTGCCGAAGAGGGGCGATTGCGGCCCGCGGAACACGTCGATCCGGCTGTAGGCCCGCGGGTCCGTGAGGTCGAAGCGCGACGCCCCGTCCGGTTGGGTCAGGATGAAGCCGTCCTCCAGAACGACGGTGTTCTTGATCACGCCGGTGGAGCGGGCGTTGTTGCCGCGGATCGAGATCACCACGTCCCGGCCGCCATTGCCCTGCCGGACCGTGACGCCCGGGCTGTTCACCAGGACCGATCCGATGCTGGTCGCCGGCCGGTTCGCGATGGTGCCGTCCCGGCCGATGCCGGTGACGATCTCGCCCACCGGATGCTCGATGACCGAGGGGGCCGCGCCGGGGGGGGCGGCCACGCCGAAAGGCGGGGCCGTGGTCCGGCCCGCAGACGGCGCCGCTTCGCCCTCCACGGAGAGTTCGTCCAGCGTCACCGCGGTCTGGCCGAGGGCGGGGAGGGGGGTACCGGCAAGCAGAAGCGCGAGGGCGCGGCCGCGCAAGGCGGTCTGGTCGGGGGGCATCGGAGGACTCGTCTGATCGGTGGGGCAAGCGGCGGGGCCGCGGGCATGGGCAGGCGATCAGGCGAAACGGGGCGGCCCTCGCGGTTGGCCGGGGATGCGGTGGACCGAGACGATGGGCCTGGGGGGCGGGATCGGCCACGTCACCGCATGCCAGCGCAGGCGACGGGCGAGACCGACCACCGTCGGAAGAAGCGGCGGGACGGCGCCGGCCCGACACAGCCCGCAGAGGCCGCAGCCCGTCAGTGCCGGCGCATGCGGACCGATGGCGACTTCCGTCGCCTGATCCGGCCCATGCCCGCACAGGATCTGACCGGGCAGCGCCCACGGCGCCTGCGCCATCCGGAGGGCCACGGCCGGTGCCAGCGCCTGGATCCAGAGCGCGCACACGATCAGCCCCGCACCCAGAAGGCCCGGGCGCCGGCGCGTCAGACGAGAACGGCTCCGCACGGGCATGGCGCCCGTCCGCTCCGGATCAGCTCATCCCGCGCCTTCGGAGCCGATCCACGCCGAGATCGAGACCGAGCATCCCGGCGATCGCGAGGCCGGTCAGCGGGAAGAGGATCCCGAGCCCGAGGATCATCAGGGTCACGGTGACCCGCACCCGCCGGTTGCGCGGCCACGGCGGCACCCCGAGGCTGCCGGCCGGGCGCCGCTTCCACCACATCGTTCCGGCCGTCACGGCGAGCAGGATGGTGGCGAGGCAGAAGGCCAGCATCGCGAACTGGTTCGCGCGGCCCCAATGCTCACCCTTGTGGATCCCGATGCCGTATTGGATCGCCCGGCCGACCGGGCCGAGATCGGCGAAGCGGACGTCGACCAGCGGCCGCCCGGAATACTGTTCGAGGGTGATCACCCGCTGCCGGGTGACGTCGCGCGGGTAGATGGCGGCGGCGTAGACCCCGTCGGCGCCGACGGGCAGCGCCAGCTCGAAGCCGTGGGGCATCCCCATGCGTCCGAGACTCGCGACGGCCTCGTCGATTCCAATGCCCGCGCCCGCTGCGGCAGGCGGTGCAGAGCGCGGTATGGGCGCGTCCTGCAGGGTCCAGCCCGCATCCTCGAGCCTGTCGCGCAGGGGTATCGTGGAGACCGGCCGGTTCGCCCAGAGCGCGGCCGGTTGGCCGAGGCCGGCGGCATTCGACCATGCGCGGAGCTGCTGCCCCCACCAGATCGACCAAGGCAACCCGGTGAGCGCGAGGAAGAGCAGACCGCCGCCGGCCACGAATCCGGTGACGGCGTGGAGATCGCGCCACCACACGCGCCGGCGGGGCGTGGCGCGAACGGTGACGACGCCGCCGGTCCGACCGCGGGGCCACCAGAGATACGTGCCCGTCACCACCAGGATGACCGCGAAGCCCGCGACGATCTCGATCACGGCATTCGCCAGCGGGCCGAGCAGGGCGAGGCTGTGCAGCCCCCGAACCACCGCCATGAACTCGCGATCGGAGCCGACGCGGTCGAGCACGTCGCCGGTGTAGGGGTTCAGGTAGACTTGGATGCGGCGATCGCCCACCGCGACCGTGACGCGCGCGGCGGCATCCGGGGCGGCGGGATCGACGTAGGTGACGGGCGCGCCGTCCGGCACCGTCTGCAGCGCATTGAAGATCAGGCGATCCGGGCCGAGCGGCGCCATCGCCTGGGGGGCGACCTTGGTCCGGTACGCGAACAGGCTGCCGTTGATCTCATCCTTGAACAGGTAGAGCGCGCCGGTCGCCGACAGGCTGATCAGGAAGGGCAGGCACAGAAGGCCCGCGTAGAAGTGCCAGCGCCAGACGGCCCGGTAGATGGCGTCGCTGGACAGTCGTCCAGTGGCAGCCGCCCCGTACGCGGGGGCGCTGCCGTGCAGAACAATCGACATGAGGAGAGGTCCGGGCCTGAGCGATCGGGATCGGGATCGTCAGGCCGCGGGCGGACCTCGCGCGGTTCCGTTATAGGCCGGAGGTCCCGTCGTCGGGATCTCGGCTTCCGGGCGCCACGCACACAACGAGGTGGGCGCGGAGGGCCAGGCCGCCGCCTCCGGATCGATGGGGGGCAGCGTCAGCGTCCCGGCCTGCACGACCGTGCAGCACGCATGGACATGAACGCCCTTGCTCGCAGGCTCGCCCGACGAATGCCCGGCGCAGAGCACCTCGCCCGGACCGTCCAGGGCGCGGCTCGGTGTGGCGAGTCCCAGAAAGGCTTGAAGCAGCAGCGCGTAGAGCGCGACCAAGCCAATGATCGCGCGCCCTCTACCCGTTCGAGGCTGCCGCCGGCGCATGGGGCGATCTAGGCGGCCGGGCTGCGGCGCGTCAATGCGCGGTTCTCATACGGCGCTGGACGCCCTGTGCATCGGCGACGACCGGGAGGGGCGCGCCCTGATGAGACCGCGCCGCATCCGCCCTGACGCCGTTGGTTTCGAGGCCCTGCGGACGCCGCAGAGCGCGCCGTGCCGGATGTCGGAGTCCTACGAGCCCGGTCGCCCTTTAATCCGCTCGCCCGGTCGGCAGGGCTGGATTCTTCTCCTGTGTTGCTCATCCTGCGGAGAGATCGGTACAATCTTTATTATTCGTTCTGGATTCATCAGAGCATCAGCTTGACGGCCCGACCTGAGTCAATGAGACGTCGTCGGCAGAGTGCCACGGTGAAGGGCATGCCGCGCGAGCGGGAGCTTGGAGAGGGAACGATGGTCTTCGCAGGTCGCGCAGCAGCTGCGGTGCTGTTCTTATCGATGTTGTCGGCCCCCGCATGGGCTGCGGATCCGATCAAGATCGGGCTGAGCGGTCCCTATACCGGGGGATCGTCTTCGATGGGCGTCTCAATGCGCGACGGCGCCAAGCTCGCCGCTGCCGAGATCAACAAGGCCGGCGGTGTCCTCGGTCGGCCGATCCAGCTCGTCGAGCGCGACGACGAGGCCAAGAACGAGGTCGGTGCGCAAGTCGCGCAAGAGCTGATCAATAAGGAGAAGGTGGTCGCGACGGTCGGGTTCATCAACACCGGCGTCGCGCTCGCGGCCCAACGCTTCTACCAAGAAGCCGAAATTCCGGTGTTCAACAACGTTGCCACCGGAACGATCATCACCAATCAGTTCAAAGAGCCGGATTACGACGCGAACTACGTCTTCCGGAACTCGGCCTACGACGTGCTGCAGGCGGGCCTGATGGTCGACGAGGCCCTCGCGCAGGGCCATAAGAAGATCGCGATCCTCGCAGACTCGACCAATTACGGCCAGCTCGGCCGTGAGGATATCGAGAAGTATCTCGGCACGAAGGGCGTGAAGCCGGTCGCGGTCGAGAAGTTCAACATCAAGGACGTCGATATGACGGCCCAGCTGCTCAAGGCGCAGCAGGCCGGTGCCGAGGTGATCCTCGCCTACGGGATCGGGCCGGAGCTGGCCCAGATCGCCAACGGCATGGCCAAGCTCGGCTGGAAGGTGCCGATGATCACCAGCTGGCCGTCCTCGATGCAGAGCTTCATCGACATCGCCGGCGCGAACGGCAACGGCGTGGTCATGCCCCAGACGTTCATCGAGGACCAGACGCTGCCGAAGCGGAAGGCTTTCCTTGAGAATTACTACAAGACCTACGGCGTCACGAAGATCCCGACCCCCGTGGCCGGCGCCCAGGGCTACGATTCGATCTACCTCCTCGCCGCGGCGATCAAGCAGGCGGGCAGCACCGACGGCGCGAAGATCCGCACCGCCCTTGAGAACCTGAACGAGAAGGTCGAGGGCGTCGTCACCACTTACGACAAGCCCTTCACCGCCAAGGACCACAACGCCATCTCGCGCAACATGGTCGTGTTCGGGAAGGTGCAGGACGGCAAGATCGTCTACGCCAAGGATGAGGACGCCAAGAACGCCGGTGTCGTCCGCGTCAAGGAGAAGTCCTCGAACTGAGGTCCCGACGCCCGCGCCCACCCGGGCGCGGGTGCCCCAGAGTCCGGCGGCACTCCAGCCTGCCGGCACGTCGCATATCGGTCCCGCGGCGCGCGCCGCGCGGCCGGACGACCCTCCGGTGACAACGCATCCATGGCCATCCTGCTTCAGCTCATCGCCTCAGGCGTCGCGGTCGGCATGATCTACGCCGCCATCGCGTTCGGCTATCAGCTCACCTTCGCGACCTCGAAGACGCTCAATTTCGGCCAGGGCGAGGCGCTGGCGCTCGGGGCCCTGTTCGGCCTGACCCTGGTGCCCTTCGTCGGCTACTGGCTGATGATCCCGCTGGTCCTCGTCTTCGGCTTCGCCCTCGGGGCCGTGGTCGAGCGCCTGGGCGTGCGCCCGGCCGTGAAGATCAAGTCCGAATACGGATGGATCATGGCGACCATCGCCCTCGGCATCATCTTCAAGAACGTCGCCGAGAACGTCTGGGGCCGCGACGACCTGAAATTTCCCTCGCCGCTCCCCGAGACTGCCCTCGAAGTGGGCGGCGTCCGCATCCTGCCGATGGAACTGCTGATCGTCGCGGGGGCGCTGCTGATGATGCTCGCGGTCGAGATCTTCAATCGCAAGTCGATCTGGGGGAAGGCGGTCGTCGCCACCTCCAACGACATCGACGCCGCCGGCCTGATGGGCATCAACACCCAGAAGGTGATCACCCTGTCCTATTCGATCAGCGCCATGACGGCGGCCTTCGCGGGCGTGCTCGTGGCGCCCGTGACGCTGACCGGGGCCACGATGGGCTCCGTGCTGGCGCTGAAGGCCTTCGCGGTGGCGATCATCGGCGGCCTCGAATCCGGCCTCGGCGTCATCGTCGGCGGCCTGATCCTCGGTGTCGCGGAGACGCTGACCGGCTTCTACATCTCGACCGGCTACAAGGATGTGCCGGGCCTGATCCTGCTCCTCGTCGTCCTCTCCATTCGCCCCGTCGGCCTGTTCGGCAAGGCGGTCATCAAGAAGGTCTGACCGTGACCGCCCGCGCATCCCTCCCGGCAGCCTGAGCCATGGCGCAGACCCTCGCCCCCGCCGACGCGCCCGTCCCGACCGCCGCGCCGAGCCTGTCCCGCCACATGGGCGCCCTCGGCGCCGTGCTGCTGGTGGTCTGTCTCGCCGCCTTCCCGCACGTGGTGACGAGTTCGTATTACATCCACCTCGTGGTGGTGATCGCCATCTACGCGATCCTGATCCTCGGGCTCGACATCGTGGTCGGCTATACCGGTCAGGTCAGTCTCGGGCATGCCGGCCTGTTCGGGGTCGGCGCCTACGCGGCCGCGGTGCTGTTCCTGCACTTCAAGCTCGGCGTGTGGTGGGGCATCCTCGCCGGGATCGGCGTGACCTCGGCCTTCGGCGTGCTGCTGGCCGTCCCGGCGCTGCGGGTCACCGGTCCCTACCTCGCCATGGTGACGCTGGCCTTCGGCACCATCATTCAGATCTTCATCAACGAGCTGACGCCCCTGACCAACGGCCCCCTCGGCATCACCCTGCCGCCGGCCCGCGTCCTCGACTTCTCGCTCCTCGGCCTCCAGGCCCCGTGGGGCGCAGCCGGGCGCAAGCTCGAATTCTACTACCTCGTCTGCGTCGCGCTGCTGGCCACAATCCTGGTCGTCAACCGGGTGGTGCGCTCTCCCTACGGCCGCGCCTTCGAGGCGCTGCGGGATTCGCCGATCGCCTGCGACTGCATGGGCGTCAGCGTCTACCGCTATAAAGTCTATGCCTTCGTGATCTCGGCAGCCCTTGCCGGTCTCGCCGGTGCGCTGTTCGCGTGGTCGGAGCGCTACGTGGCTCCGAACTCCTACGGCTTCGAGCTGACAGTGCTGTTCCTGCTTGCCGTCACGATGGGCGGGCGCAAATCCCGGGCGGGGCCGATCATCGGGGCCGCGATCGTCGTGATGATGCCCAACGTGCTGGCCGATATCGAGCTGGTGCGGATCATGGCGGGGCTCATCGCCCTTGCCGCCTTGATCGTGGGCGCCCTCGCTTTCCTCCGGCGCCGGGAGGACCGCTTCGCCCTGCTGGTGCCGGTCGGGCTCTGCCTCGCCTTCTTCCCGGCGACCCTGGCGCTCGAATCCGTGACCGACTTCCGCCTGACGGTCTTCGGCCTGATGATCCTGTTCGTGGTGTACTACCTGCCGGACGGGATCGTCGGCTTCGTCCGCGAGAAGATCCCGGCGCTCCGGCCGGCCCACACCGCCGAGGGCAAGAGCCTCCACGCCGAGGGTGCGGCGCTCAGCGTCCAGAGCGGCGGTCGGGGCGCCGACCCGCTGCTCACCGTCGAGCAGGCCCTGATGCAGTTCGGCGGCCTCAAGGCCCTCGCCGGCGTCGACCTCACGGTCCGGCCCGGCACGATCCACGGCCTGATCGGGCCGAACGGTTCCGGCAAGAGCACGATGATGAACGTGCTGACCGGTATCTACCGGCCGACCGGCGGCAGCGTGACCCTGGCCCGCGGCCAGGGCTCGAAGCGCCTCGACGGGCGCACGCCCTCCGAGATCGCGGCGGCCGGCGTGGCGCGCACCTTCCAGAACGTGCAGCTCTTCCGGGAGATGACGGCGCTGGAGAACGTGCTGGTCGGGCTCCATCACAGGTTCCGCGGCACCCTTTTCGACGCGATCCTCGGCACGCCGCGCCGCCGTCGGGAAGAGCGCGAGCAGCGCGCCCGCGCCATGGCGATCCTCGACTTCGTCGGCCTGGGCGCCCTGGCGCAGGTGGAGGCCCGCAACCTGCCCTACGGCAAGCAGCGCCTCCTCGAGATCGGCCGCGCGCTCGCCCTCGATCCTGTCCTGCTCCTCCTCGACGAGCCCGCCGCCGGCCTCACCGCCCCCGACATCGCCGAGCTGACGGCGATCATCCGCAAGATCCGAGACGCCGGCATCACGGTGATCCTCATCGAACACCACATGGACGTGGTCATGGGCCTGTGCGACCGCGTCAGCGTCCTCGATTTCGGCCACAAGATTGCCGAGGGCAGCGCCCGCGAGGTCCAGGCGGACCCGAAGGTGATCGAGGCCTATCTCGGCAGCCCGGTCGCCGACGAGGAGTTGACCCATGCTTGAGGTCACGGGTCTGTCGGCCGGTTACGGCCAGGTCGAGGTGCTGCACGGCCTCGATTTCGCGGTCCCGAAGGGGCAGGTCGTGGCGCTGATCGGCTCGAACGGCGCCGGCAAGACCACCACGATGCGCGCCCTGTCGGGCATGATCCGCCCGCGGGCGGGTTCGATCCGCCTCAACGGGCGCGAGATCGGCGGCCTCGAAAGCCACGACGTCGCCCGGTTCGGCCTCGCGCACTCGCCGGAGGGCCGCCGCGTCTTCCCGACGCTCTCGGTGGAGGACAACCTGACTCTGGGCGCCTTCCCCCGGTTGACGGGCGCGCGGCCGAAGGGCGACGTCGCGGCCGACCGCGAGCGCGCCTTCGAGATGTTCCCCCGTCTGAAGGAGCGGCGCACGCAGCTCGCCGGCACCCTCTCGGGCGGCGAGCAGCAGATGCTCGCGATGGGCCGGGCCCTGATGCTGCGGCCGGAGATCCTCCTGCTGGACGAGCCCTCGATGGGCCTCGCCCCGAAGCTCGTGGAGGAGGTGTTCCGGATCATCCGCCTGCTCAAGGCCGAGCAGGTCACCATGTTGCTCGTCGAGCAGTTCGCCATGGCGGCGCTCGGCGTCGCCGACCACGCCTATGTGCTCGAGAACGGTCGGATCCGCTTCCAGGGCCCGGCGCAGCAAATGCGCAACGATCCGGCCGTCCGGGCGGCCTATCTCGGCGGCAGCCACTGAGGCCGCCGCGAGACCCCCGGTCGCGGAGACCGATCCGCTCCGGGGGCTGACGCTTCGGGCGGGGCGCGATGCCGTCAATCTGGACCGTCGCGTCCTGCGAGCGTCGCCCTCGTGAAGGCCGGCGTGTCCTGCACAGGGCTATGCGGAGCCTGCCCAACGACGACATCCGTGCTCCAGCAGCCCGGCCACGCCTCGCTTTGGGGAATCGGACGCATGCACCGCCGGAGGCCCCCGCCGTTTCGGCTCTCGCCGGCCGACGCGAGCACGAATCAAGCATTGCCGGCCAGGAGATGCATCGTGGCTGCCCCTGCGCGGAGCCGGATGAAATGACTTGTCATTGATCATCCCTGCATTCGCGAGCTCCGAACGCCGGTAACCTCCTGTGTCGCCCTGTCGTGGGGCTCCGGCAGCCGAGGGTGGCTGCCGAACGGGAAGGGCGGTCTGATGAGACGTCGCGTGTCGGCCCTCCTGATCCTTCCGGCATTCGCCTTTGCCGGCTCCGTGCAGCCAAGTGCGGGGTCGCCGGACGCGCCGGCCACCTTCGTCGAACCGATGGATGGGCCGCACCGTCATTGCTCCGGCTCCTGTATGAAGACGGGGGCCTTGCAATGGATTTGCCGGCGCGATCAGACCTGTTCCATCGATTGTGCGACGGCACCGCCGAAGATGCATTGTCACGACCCCGAGCCGCCGCGCCGGGCGCGCTGAGGCGAGACAGCGCGGCCTGGTTCGACTCAGCCGATGAGGCCTCCGAGGCCGCCGGTGACCAGGCGGGCGTGGCCTGCAGGGATGAGAAGGGTCATCCCGATGCCGCCGGGAACCGCGTGCCGAACCGGCATCCGCGTCCTCGCGCATAGGTCTGAAGCTCGGCTGATCCCCAGGATTGTGGAAGCGCCGGTCGGAGCGGCTTGGTCACGCATGGCGGCGTTCCCCTGGCGCATCGGGAAGGACGATCTTCGCTGGCGCCCGCGACCTGGCGGGGGCGGCAGGATCGGGAGATGGAGCGGGCGCACCACGCCGAACGGCATCGCCAGATCTCCGGCGCGCGACGACTCTCAAAGGTTGGCGATTGCGCCGCCGGTCAGCCGTCCATGGCTTTGACAACCTCGGCTCGCCATGAGACCGCTCTAGGGTGTTGGATGCACGAGCCTGTCGCGTGTCACGGCCAACACGGTGAACGGGCCTGCCTTCTCTCAGGGCGGCAACTGAAGGGTCGTTCGGCGCGCCGTCATGGCGGCGCATACGCGCGATCGTTCAGGCTCAACCGCGGAAGCAGTCCGCTCGGTCAATCCCTGAGGCCCCGTGAAACAGCGCCACGCCGTGATGCACAGAAGTTCGAACGTGACGATGTGCATCCCAGCCTGCCTGATGGACGGTGGCGCGATGGGCGCGCTCATGCGCGCGCACGACTGGGACGCCTCACCGCTCGGTGATCCCGCGACCTGGCCGCCATCCTTGACGACGCTGACAGGCGTCATGCTCGGTTCGAGGCAGCCGACCTTCGTCATCTGGGGGCCCGAGCGCAGGCTCCTCTACAACGATTCCTTTGTCGGGCTTCTCGGCGCCGCGCATCCGTCCGCGCTCGGTCGCGACTATCTCCAGGTCTGGCACGACCTCGGCGCCGAGCTTGGATCCTTCGTGGACGAGGCCTGCTCCGGTCGCTCCGTTGACACGGCCGCGTTCGAACACGTCGTGAGGTCGCCCGACGGGGGCCGGTTCTCGTTGTCCTACGTGCCCATTCGCGATCCGGCCGGGCGCGTGGATGGCCTGTGGGGCACCTGCACTGAGATCGCGGACCAACGGTTCGTCGAGGGGGAGCGGCAGGAGGCGGATGCGACGCTCCGCGAGAACGAGGAGCGACAATCGTTCCTGCTGGATCTGAGCGACGCGCTTCGGCCGCTGAACACGCCCACCGACATCGTCGAAGTGGCCGCCCGGCGTCTGGGCGAGCGGGTCGGTGCGAGCCGCGTATTCTACGCCGAGATCGCCGGCAGCCTGATGACGGTCGAACGCGAGTACGTCCACGGCGTCGGCTCGATCATCGGCGAGCACTCGCTGGCGGCGTTTGGCCCGGACCTGCTGGCAGCCTACCGCGACGGCGTGGTCGTCGCGGTCGACGACGTGCCCTCGGATCCCCGGTTCACTGTCGAAGCCCGGGCGGGCTTACGGTCACGCCAGGTCGGCGCCTTCGTTGATGTCGTTCTGTTTCGGGGCGACGAATGGGTCGGCCTGCTCGCGGTGCAGAGCGCGACCCCGCGCGCCTGGACGCCCGCGGAAGGCAACCTGATCCGGGAGGTCGGCGAGCGCGTCAAGGCTGCCACCGAGCGGGCCCGTGCCGAAGTGGCGCTGCGCGAGAGCGAGGAGCGTCTGGCGGCGATCTTCTCGGCTGCGTCCGTCGGCCTGTCCGAGGTGGATGCGAGCGGCCGCTATCTTCGGGTCAACACGGAGATGTGCCGCATTCTCGGACGGTCTGCAGACGAGGTTCTCTCGATCGGCGTCGCGGATGTGACCGATCCAGCCTATATCACGCAGAGCTTGGCGACGATCGCGCAGGCGTTCGAGACCGGGCATAGTTCCGCCCTCGACAAGCTCTACTGTCGTCCCGACGGCACGTCCATCTGGGCGAGCAGCAGCGTCAGACGTCTCGACGATGGGCAGGGCAGGTTCAAGAACCTGCTGGTCGTCACGGCGGATCTCAGCCATCGCCGGGAGGCGGAGCAACGGCTGGCCGAAAGCGAGCGCCGCCTACAGCTTCTCAACGAGACGCTCGAACTTCAGGTCTCGGAGCGCACGGCCGAGCGCAATCTATTGGCCACGATCGTCGAAAGAACCGACATCATGGTGATGGCGTCGGATCTCAACTACAACATCCTGGCCATCAATAAGGCGAATGCGGACGAGTTCGAGCGCATCTATGGCGTACGGCCGAAGGTCGGCGACAACATGCTCGATCTTCTGGCCGATCAGCCTGAACACCAGGCCCAGGTCAAAGCGGGTTGGGGACGCGGGCTGGCCGGCGAGGAGATCACCCTCGTCCAAGAGTTCGGCGATCCCGGACGCGTCCGCCCCGCCTATGAGATCAGTTTCCGCACCCTGCGCGGAGCGGATGGCGAGCGCACGGGCTGCTATCAGTTCGTCATGGACGTGACAAAGCGGTTGCGCGATCAGGCCGAGCTGGTCCTGGCCCAAGAAGCCCTGCGCCAATCCCAGAAGCTGGAGGCGGTCGGCCAGCTTACGGGCGGAGTGGCGCACGACTTCAACAACCTTCTGACCATCATCCGCTCATCCGTCGATTTTTTGCGTCGGCCCGATCTGCCGGAGGTCCGCAAGCGCCGCTACCTCGACGCGGTCTCCGAGACGGTCGACCGGGCCGCCAAGCTGACCGGCCAACTCCTCGCCTTCGCGCGCCGTCAAGCGCTGAAGCCGGAGGTGTTCAGCGCCGGGCAGCGGGTGAGTGCGATCGCCGACATGCTCGACACGCTGACCGGCGCACGCGTGCAGGTTCTGATCGAGGTGCCGGACACCGCCTGTCATGTACGGGCGGATGTGAGCCAGTTCGAAACGGCCCTGGTCAACATGGCCGTCAACGCCCGCGATGCCATGGACGGTGAAGGCACGCTCATCCTCCGGGTAACCGGGGGGGCGGCGCTGCCGGCTGTTCGCGGCCATGCAGGGTGCGAGAAGCCGTTCGTGGCGGTCTCCCTGACCGACACGGGGACCGGCATTTTGCCGGACCGGATCGAGCGGATCTTCGAGCCCTTCTTCACCACGAAGGAGGTTGGTCGAGGCACGGGTCTCGGGTTGAGCCAAGTCTTCGGTTTCGCCAAGCAGTCGGGCGGCGACGTGGATGTCCGGAGCGTCGTCGGCCGGGGCACCACATTCACGCTCTATCTACCCGAGGTGGCTGCGTCCGATCTGTCGTCCGGTGAGCGCATCCAGGAAATGGGGATGGCCCCGCTGGGTTCGGGTCAACGCATCCTGGTCGTCGAGGACAATATCGGGGTCGGCCAGTTCGCGACCCAGATCCTGGAGGATCTGGGCTACCGGACGGCATGGGCCGGCAATGCCGAGGAAGCGTTGGACCGGCTGGGTCGCGACGGTGACGGGTTCGATCTGATCTTCTCCGACGTGGTCATGCCGGGCATGGGCGGCGTCGCGCTGGCGCGTGAGCTGCAGCAGCGGTGGCCGGATCTGCCGGTGGTCCTCACGTCGGGGTACAGCCACGTGCTCGCCCAGGAAAGCGACCACGGATTCGCGTTGCTGCACAAACCCTATTCGGCCGAGCAACTCGGGCGCATCCTGCACCAAGTCCTCGGCGTGCGGTCCAAGCTAACGGCCCCGGCCGCCTGACGGCAAACGCGGTCAGGGAGTACGCGCGCGGTATTGCGGCGGACCGTCGATCCGACGCGGGTTGGTCGCTCGCAGGTGGGCACCACCGAATCCGTGACGCGGAGGCCAAGCGCCGACGATCATCTTCCCGGCCGGGGCCACCGCTCAACGTAACGGGGTCGCCCTGCGCCGACAGGAGAGGTGCGGGGTAGATGCAGGGCATCGCTTCAGGTCGGCGTAGGTCTCGCGGCCGTGCGGGCTGCGGCCGAGGGGCATCGCGGTGTCACGCCGAAACTTGGTCGGAACTACTCGTTCTAACGGGTCTCCGCGCCTCAGAGCGCAAGGCTTTTGCGCGGCCGGGACCGGCGATCTGACCATTTGATAAGTGTGCCTGAGAGCGCCGTCACGGATACGGTGCCTGTTGGCTGCTCAGAAAGGGCGTTTGCCGGGGAGACCCGACTAAGCCTGCGATTGGCCCCGCTCGATCGGCGATGCGTGTTCCTGAGGCGAGAAACAGCTCAGCTTGAGACCATCACCGGGACGCGCCAACGCGATTCCAAGCGTCCGGTCGGTCCGGCCAACGGGCCAGTCCAATCTCAGTCAAAAGCGGAAACTACGGAGCGGTGACAGGTGGCTGGGGGACCTGGATTCGAACCAGGACTAGAGGAGTCAGAGTCCACCGTTCTACCGTTAAACTATCCCCCAAAAGCCTTCAGCCAAGCGCATCCCTACCGGATGGGGCTGGGCGAAACCCGTTCCGTATCGAGCGGCGCCGGGCGTGGGCGGTGAGATAGGCGGAATGCTTCGGAAGGTCAACCGGTTGTTCTCCTGTTGACGCAGCCTCTGCCGCGGCCGTAACCGTAACGCCGCAGACCCGTCAGGAAGGGTGGCCGAGTGGTTTAAGGCAGCGGTCTTGAAAACCGCCGTGGGGGCAACTCCACCGTGGGTTCGAATCCCACCCCTTCCGCCAGGGTATGTTGATACATAAGGCTTTTTCAGCTTCACGTATGAGTTGCCCCACCATTTGCCCCACCAGTGGAGCGGAAAGTGGTGGCTGTGGGTCCATCAAGCAGATGGACGGATCGAGTTGACCGGCGTAGCGCTGAGGTCATGGCGTGCGATTCGAAAGCCACTCCTCAGGAGCAATTCGATGCTTGGCTCGCCGAGCACGCCACTGGTCTTGGTCAGCGTCAACGCTTTCAGCCCGCCCGGCCTCCGCTCGTGCTTCGCGTGGCAGCCCTCGCCGTTAGCCTCATGCTCTGGGTTCTGATCTTCTGGAGTTTGGGTGCCGGCGTCCAACAATTTCTCAGAATTTTATAAATCGAGTCCGTTGAGAGTCGGCATACTCATCGGTCCGCTCATTGTTGGCGTATTTGGCTGGGCAAAGGACGCCTGCACTCCATGTCTTGCAAATCCGCCGCATCTCCAATGCGGACCGGTCCAGGTGTTTGTGTAGACTAAATGCGTGCCGAAAGGCAGTCCTGCAGTTGTCTAGCTGACGCTGCGGTCGAGAGATAAATCTTAGCGATACTTAATCGTCTGAGCGGATGCTTTCCCGATCGGGTATCGTCTTCGATGAAATGCTTTCCGCAATCCGCATTCGATATCGTTGCGAAGCTCCGTAGCGCCAATTGTCTGGAAGATATCCTTTTAGAGCTGAAATTAAGTGGGCGCATTTTCGGCTACGACACCTTCTTGATGGGACGGCTTCCAAGGTCGCCGACACAGAATCTTCTCGATTGCGCGACCCTTTCAGGTTGGCCCGCTGAGTGGGAGCGACGCTATCAGGCCGAGCGATTCGTTCAGGTCGACCCGGTCATCCGGCACATCCGGCGCAGCGTCGATCCTTTCCTCTGGCGCGAGGCGCTCGTTACGCCTGGCGGTCGCGACGGTCAGATCGTGCTTGAGGAGGCGCGGGCCTTCGGCTTGGTAGAAGGCTTCTGCGTACCGCTTCATCATGCCGGGGGCGGTGAGTCGGGCCTCAGCTTCGGCGGGCAACGGCTCGCGCCCTCAAACGACGAGCGCGCCGCGCTGCACCTGATCGGCATCTACGCCCTCTCGGCGGCGCGGGCGATCCTGAGCCGGGCGGTCAGCGCAGATGACGAGCCCCCTGCAGCAGCGCACCTGACAGGTCGCGAGGTTGAGTGCCTGAAGTGGTCCGCGGTTGGCAAGACGGCGTGGGAGATCTCGGTGATCCTGTCGCTCTCCAGGCGGACCGTCGAGCAGTATCTCATCAGTGCCGCGCGCAAGCTGGGCGCGGTTAGTCGCGTCCAGAGCGTAGCGGAGGCTCTGCGCCGCGGCATCATAGACTGATGTCGTAACCTGCGGCACTCCGCATTTTTACGGCTAGACCGTGCGTCTGCCCTTGAAGATCTTGGTAGTCATCTTCAAGGAGGCGAAAAATGTTCACGCTTTTATCTGGTGATGTCGATACGACTGATCCGCAGATGGCGAATCGGATCTATGCCTTCCGCCATGCGTACTTCGTCGAACATCTCCGATGGGAGGGCTGTCGACAGGCCGATTGCCGCGAGCGCGACCGCTTCGACGGGCCGGACAGCTTTCACGTCCTCGGCGAGAAGGGCGCGGAGATTTTGGCTTACGCTCGCCTCTTGCCGACCACCCGGCCGCACCTGCTCTCGCATCTCTACCCCGAAATCCTGCAGGGCCGCCCGGCACCGACGGGACGGCGGATCTACGAATGGACACGCCACGCGGTCGCACTCAGGATGCGGGAATCGGCCATGGCGACTGCCTTTTCGAACGTGGTTTCCGGCGCCGTGGCCTACGCAGCTGAGGCGCTCGATCTCGAAGGCCTCCTTGTTCAGTTGCATCCCGCGCTCATTGAACGCCTCACGGAGACGGGTTGGGATGCCGAGCCGCTTGCTCTTCCGGTGAAATATGAGGGCAGCTCTTTGGTGCCGGTTTACGCGCGCCTGACCGACCAGACGCTCCAGATCGCGCAGGCGGCTTTTGCGGCTTGGCCGGGGGCACACCTGCACGTCCCGCGCGGCTCTATGTGCGCGGCTGCGACCGACGTGCCGGTGCCGGTCCTCCAGTGAGTTTCCAGCCAGAGGAGATGACAATGCCATCCGCGGCTGCGCGAAGCGTCCTGTTCTTCCGGACCTATCGCGAGGCGACGCTCCCACTCTACGCCGCGCTCGTGGACGAGCTGTGTGCGTCGCCCCACCTGCCACTCCAGTTAGCGACGGTCCTTGAGGATATTGGTCAAGAGTTCATTAAGCTCGCGGAGACGGTCAACGCAGCGCTCAACCGCCTGGGAGCCCTGGACCACGAGGTTGACGCCGACCTGACAATCGAGGCACGGGTTGACGCCGTGATGGCTCGCTTCGCGCGGATCGGGTCGTCGATGCTGTCAATCGCCGACGGACAAGCGGGCCCGGCCTTGACCGACGAGTCCTTCCGGCAAGCGCTCCGAATCGCCCTCGTCATGATACATGATCTACCGATCGCCGGACGGCGATAGGTTTGTCGTGCCCCGTCCAACGGTAGATGAGGCTATCCCTGATCGGGCCGCCACGATGGCTCAGTCCTATGCAGACGGCCCCATCACCTCGAGGCGCCCGCCCGCGCCTGGAAATCAGCCCGCGCGTTCCGGCCGCTTACACGTCCGAGCCATCGACCGCCGAGCGCGCCGGGCTTCCTGGCCCGGAGTGGGTAGTGCACGCCGCCCGCGCGCAGGCGCACCTGAAGGTCGCCGGCTTGGCAATCGGCAAGACCCACCGAAACTGGACTCGCTGGCGAGCGGCGCAGTAAGGCGCGCTCCCCTGTGACTGCAAACGACCCTTTGCCGAAGCTGGGAGCGTCCTCTTACCGGCAGATCGATGAGCCCGAAACTACGACCGGAACGGGTGGGAAACGGCCCGACTGCTTTGAGCGTGGAAAATATCGAAAGCTGCCGTTAGCGATCCGGGGCGCTTAAGCAGGCCGCTGGGCGGGTCGGTATCAAGGATCTCGTGATCCACGACTTACGCCGAACGGCCGGGGCCTGGATGTATAGCGCCACCGGGAGTATCGGCACCGTGTCGAAACACCTTTGGCACTCTAACGTCCTGATCAACCGACAGCATTACGTCCATGGAACGCCGGATGACGTCGGGATCGCAATGGATATGGCCGAAGCGGCGTACGATCGGCACGTTGCGGAGGCCCTGGCCAACATGCCCATCCCTCGAGGGTCAGGGGATGGGAATCCGGAAGGGTGCCCCCGTTCCGCCGTGCGAATATCCCAGGCACTACTACTCCTGCCCGGCGGCGAGCAGGCGCGTTTCCAACTCCTCCACGAACGAGGATCTCCCGAATGTGCGGGGGCCGTACCGGCCATCGATCCAGCCGGAATAGATCAGGTGAACGGCGTCGCGCGCACGCGTGAGACCGACGTAGAAGAGGCGACGGCTTTCCCGAAGCTCAGCCCCGCTCTCATTGTTCCAGGGTATGACGCCCTGATCCATTCCGACCATCATCACCACGTCGTACTCGCAGCCTTTCGACGAGTGCAGGGTCAAGAGGTTGATGTGGGACGGCGAACCGTCGCGCCCGCCGAGGCCGACGAGGTCCAAACCTTCGAGCTTGCCGCCGGCCGTCACGGCCGCGCCCATGCGATGCACCTGCTCCATCTGGTCGTGGAGGCTCGGCTCCTCGCGCGCCAGCGGATCGACGAGGTCCCGCCGGATCGCCGCGACGAACGGTGCAGCCGGTCCGTCGTCGCGGCGGTTCCGCATGAGGAATGCCGTTACGAGGTTCTTCGCCTTGTTCGCCTCCCGCTCGCTCGATAGGCTGGTCCGGAACCTCACCCACCGTGTAAGGAGGCCATCCAACTGTGGCCGGCCACGTCTCCAACCGCCCGAACACCACCCCGCGCAATCCTCGATCCAGCTCGTGAGCTCCACTTTCCTGTAGGGAGCCCCTGTGTCGACCCTAACGAAGTCGATGCCCGCGGCCATGAGCGCGTCGGCGAACGCGTTGCCGACCGCGGCGTTGCGGTAGAGGATCGCGATGTCCCCGAGCTTTCTCTCGTCCTTGGCCGCCAGGGCTTCAGGGATCAACGTGTCGATGACGTAGGCCGCCTGATCCGCCAGGCCTCCGGGGCGTTCCACGAACCGGATCACCGCCAGACGCTCTTCGTCGTAGGGCCGGTAGCCCCTGGTCTCCCCCAGCGCGTACTCTGAAGCTTCGATGATGCGCCCAGCGCACCTGTAGTTGAGTTCGAGGCGCACCCTTTGGATGTCGTGCCGCTCCGCCAATTCGAGGAGAAGGTCCCCGTCTGATCCGGCGAAGCCGTAGACTGACTGATCTGCGTCGCCCACGGCGAAGAGCCGGACCCCGCCCTCGAACGCGAGCCTCGTCACGATCCGATGCAGCGGGACGCCGAGGTCTTGGTACTCGTCAACTGCGAGGATCGGCCAGCGGGCGGCGATGGCCGGCAGCACCCAGTCGTGCGCGCTGACCAAGCGATGGGCGCACACGACCATGTCGTCGTAATCGATCAGGCCCTGCCGTCGCAGCGTGGCCTCGTAGCCCTCGCTGATCCGGGCGAGATCGGGATCGGCCTCCCAGTCCGGCGCTTCCCGGTCGAGGTGGACACGCCGGTAGCGGCCCATGTCATCCCGTTTGTGGGGTTGGTTGAGGCCAAAGAGGCGCTCTGCCACCACTTTGAAGGCAACGTCGGCCTGTCGGTTCGTGGCGACCGCCAGCCGGCGCGGGAGGCCAATATCGGCGAGGTGGGCATAGGGCATAAGGATGTGGCGCAGGCAGAACCCATGCACCGTCCCGACGAAGAGGTTCTGCGCCTCGCCGAGCCCGAGTGGTTCAAGCCGGCGCTTGAGCTCGCGCGCGCACTCCTGGCTGTAGGTGATGCAGGCCACGCCTTGGGGAACCCGCACATCCTCCGCGAGCATGCGCGCGAGCTTCAGGATGAGCGTCTTCGTCTTGCCCGAGCCCGGCCCAGCCAAGACGACGCAATGGCCTTGCGAGTCGTAGGCCGCTTGCTGGCCGGGATTGTCCGCGAGATCCCCGGCATGCCGGAGGTAGGCGGCGCTCGAGCTACGCAACCTCATCGCGGATCCGCTCCAGGGCCTCGCGGATATAGGCGGGGCAACGATCGGCGGTCGCTGCGGGGGCGATGCGTTGCGCGAACCGTCCCTTCCCGATGCGCTCGATCAGCTTGATGAGCCCCGTCGGTTCGAGAGTCGACGGGCGGGCCTCCCACCCGTCCAGTAGCTCCCTGTTCGCTCGCCTGAGGGGAAGATCGGCTTTTAGGACCCTGACCATCTGTCGCCGCATCCCCGTCGCGAACAGCGCCGGCTCTAGAGTACTGGAATTCACGAAGATGCCGCGGAGGGCTCCGCGCCGGAACACCTCGGCTTCGTCCATCGCCTCGTAATCCCGACCGGGTCGCAAGATCCCGAGCAGACCCCTGACGCGCCCGGGTCCGAGAGCGGTGCCGTCGGGGAGCTCGTCACGGTCCGTGAGGACGACGAATGGAATCCTGAGCCCGGATGGTCCGAGCAGTTTTACATAGGGCGCGAAATTGGTGCCGCTGACCGAGCACACCGAGATCCCGAGCTCGTCGAGATGAATATCGAGGGCATCGGCGAAGGCCGGGACGAGGAAGCGCTCCGCGTCGCCTTCGACAAGGATCACGCCGCGAGAGAAGAAAAGCTCACCTCGTGTGACGTCGATGTAGCGCTGCAGATCGTCGACCTCGGCATCGTTGAGCGGGATCTCGGCAGTCGATACGCCCTCGGTGCTGCCATCGGCTTGACGTCGGAGAAGTACGATCGATCGCAACGGTGCGATGCTCGCGATGTGCGGCGAATGGGTCGTCAGAATGGTGACGTGGCGTCCGGCCGTGGCGTCGCCGGCTCGTTCGGGGGGATCCTCATCTTCGTCCACATCTTCATCGTCGACCTCGGCGGTTTCGAGGAAATGCCGATAGACCAGCCGCTGGACATGCGGGTGCAGGTGCGCCTCGGGCTCTTCGACGGCCAGGAACGTGTAGTCACGCTCGCCGTCCTGGATCAGCCGGTCGAGCTCCAAGCTCTTCAGGGCGAGGAAGACTAGATTGGTGGTCCCGAGGCTCGCCTCCGCGATCCCCCGCTCGCCCCGGTCGATCAGGAGCCGCAGCGCCCTCAGAAGCGCGTCCAGCCGCGACGGTGCCAGCCCGAGCGCGACGGAGGTCGCGTGCGCCGGGCCGACCATGCCTTCCAGCCGTCTGCCAATGGTCCGGGCCACAGCCACGACCTCCGGACGCTCCGACAGAGCGGCCTGCGCGCCGTCGACGGCCTCCAGGATGGCGTCGCGATCGGCGACCGACAGGATTCCAGCCAAGTCCTCGATCAAGGGGCGCAGCGGCGACCGACGCCAGTTCGCTAGATCCTTCTCGGCATCGCGCAAGGCCGGCAGCAGGTCGAGGGGCAGCATGCGCCTCAGGGTACTCCCGACGGGGGTGTCCGGGTACATGCCGCCGAAGAGGAGGTACTCGTAGTCCGCGAGGCTGCCGGGCTGCCCTTCGAGGCTGGCCATTGGCTGGTAGCGGTACGTGAGGCGGGAGATCATCGGGGGACCCGGGTCGATCAAGTATCCGCCGAGATGGGCCACCAATCGCGGATCTGCATCGAAATCCGTGAGGTCGACGGAAATCTCGATCGTCTCCCCCAATTTGTCGTCGCCGAGCCCATCCCAGAAGTGCTCGAGGCCAAGCCGGCGGTCGCGTTCCGAGAGGCTCGGGTCGAAAATCAGCTGAAGGGCGAAGAGCAGGTTGCTTTTACCGACCTTGTTCTCACCAACAACGACGATGTTTCTTCCAGTTGTAACCTCGAAGTTTCTGAAATTAGCGAAGTTGCGTATCCCGATCCGACAAATTCGCACGCCAGTAGCCCTTCTGCCCCGGAGCGCCTGCTTACCATAGGTTGCGTGAACAGCCCAGCTAGGCTGATGGTGCCTCGCGATTGGATGGGTGCCGGCAAAGCAGAGGTGCCGATGCTCGGACGCATTTGGCTCGGAAAGGCCCGCCTGGTGGCTGTAGCCAGCTTGCTTGGTCATTTCGACTGGTGGGTACGACGCCAGCACCGTGACGTATCAATCAGCACCTATGCCGGCGGCGAACGTCAAACGGATCCCCAAACCTCCAGCTAGATCTTTGGTATTGTCGAATTAAGTTGTTTGGTAATTGCCCAGCCGCCACCCTGTGGCCGCTTTGGGGATACGCCGGCGGCCCCGCAGACGCCCGACATGGGTCGCGAGCCGAATGGCAGCTCCCGGCACAAGCTTGTTACTCTTCTCTGCGGAGAACCGGTGAATACGGCACCTTTCACAAGCCAAACGGTGGCGGTCTAACCGGTACGCTCTGGCTCGATGACCCGTCAGGCCACCTCACGCTCGATTAAACCTTCTCGTTGTAACCCCCAGGCAGCCTTAAGGCTTGAGCGGAGTTGCGCCGTGTTGCAGGGGACCGGGTCGAACACGCAGCGCGAGGCACTCCGCCAACAGGCGCTGATCGAGATCGCTCTGCTCGACACGCCGCCAGAGCGAGAGTTCGACGCACTCGCCAAGCTCGCACAACGCATGCTCGGCACCGGCATGTCCTCGATCACTCTGATCGACCCGGAGCGCCAGTGGTTCAAGGCGCGTTGCGGCCCCTTGGCGGCCGAGACCCCGCGTGCCCAGGCGTTCTGCCCCGTCGTGTTCGAGACTGAGGCTCCGCTGATCGTGGCAGATGCCAAACTCGACCGTCGCTTCGAGGCCAGCCCTTTCGTCACAGGTGCCCCGAACATCCGGTACTACGCGGGCGTGCCGGTTCGGGTCCGGCGAGCAGACGGCGACACAATCACGATCGGCACGCTCTGCGTCCTCGATGAACGACCCCGCGAGCCAATGGCGGCAGACTTGGAGGTGCTCACAGAACTGGCCTGTCTTGCAGAGGCCCTGATCGAGGCTCGCGCCGTAGCCCTTCGAGCTGCCGAGAACGCCGAAGAGCGCCGTGTCGCCGTTGAGGGTCTGGAGCGTGAGCGCCGCCAGTTCAAGCAAGCGGAGCGCATGGCCGACATGGGATCGTACCGCTACGATATCGAGAAGCAGTCAACCTCCTGGTCGGACGGGGTCTTCGCCATTCATGAATTGCCCGTCAGCGGCGGCGTGCCGACAGGCGAGATCATGAACTTCTTTCCTGAGACTGATCGCGCCCTCTTCCGCGCGGCAGTCGAGCGCGTGCTGGACACGGGCGAGCCTTTCGAGATGGACGCCGACTTCGTGACAGCCAAGGGCAACGCCCGGCGCGTGCGCTGCTCCTGCGAGATCGAGCTGGCCAAGGGTAAGCCTGTCGCCCTCGTCGGCTTGATCCAGGACATCACCGAACGGCATGGCCTGGAGGAGCGTCTTCGCCATCGGGCCCGCACCGATGACCTGACACAGCTGGCCAACCGAGCCGAGTTCCACCGTGTTCTGGACGCGCGGCTGCGCGAGGCCCGCGCTTCGGATGTCGACGTGGCCGTTCTCCTGATCGACCTCGACGGCTTCAAGGGCGTGAACGATCGCCTCGGGCATGCGGCCGGCGACGACGTTCTCCGTCGCGTCGCCGAACGGTTGCGCGCATCCAGCTACACCGGGTGCTTGCCGGCGCGGTTGGGCGGCGACGAGTTCGCGATCCTGGCACCTGCCGCGTGCGACGGCGCGCGCCTGAGCGCGATAGTGCAACGCCTCTTGCACGACCTCGAGATCATCGTGGACGGACAGAGTCAGATCGCGCGCGTGACGGGTACGATCGGCCTCGCGTGGTCCCGCGAGGCCGGACAGGATCGTGACGTTCTCCTGCGCCACGCTGATGCGGCACTCTACGCCGCGAAGCGTGCGCAGAAGGGAACGGCTCAAAGCTACTCGGTTCAAGTGGGCCAGGCGACCGCGCAAGGTCGCCGCGTGTCCGCTTCCAAGCTCGCCCCAAAATGACGCCTATGACTGACGTGGGTCGCTATCAGACCGACTGCTCTGCCGAAGGACCGGGCACGACCCGCTGCGGACGAATGGGCCGTTTGCCGCTAGATCATCCCTCATGACGGAACACACAGGCATCCACGTACGGCGCGCCGATCATGTCGGCTTCGCGGTCGCCTTTCTCGACGAGGCCCTTCGTTTCTGGGTCGATGGGCTCGGCGCGCAGCTTGTGCGGACGGGCGAGATGGGGGGCGAATTCCTTGGTCAGGTGACGGGAGCGCACGGAGCGAAGGTGCGCATGGCGATCGTTGCGCTAGCGGATCAGTCGATCGAGCTTTTGGAGTATCAAGGTCCGGACCGACCAAGTGTGCCAGCCAAGCCTTTCGACCCGGGCTTCGCGCATCTGGCTCTTGTGGTCGATGACATCGACGCGCTTCTGGTGCGGATCGCCGCTTACGGCTGGAAGGCGCAAGGCATTCCGCAGACGATCGCGAGCGGTGCGCGGGCTGGAACGCGGGTGATCTACGCTGTTGGCCCTGACGGCGCGACGATCGAGTTCATGCAGACGCCAGCCTCCGTTCAGGATCTCTGATGCCGCCGGGCGGGGGACCGCTTGCCATCCCGATCCTAAGTCGACAGGGGCGCGGCGAACGACCGCTTCGGAGAAGCCTTGACGGCACTTCGAACGATTGGGTTGGGTCGCGAGCCGAAGGGCTGCTTGGGGTGGATTTCGGTCGGTTAGCTTCCCGGCGATAATATTGAAAAGCAGACATCGCAGCTGCGCGGTTCAAGGCAGGGGCGATCGTCCGCAACGCTTGGTGTTATCGGGGACGGCCCCGGCCCCGAAGCCTGGGCCTGACCATACGGACCGATTCTTTCAGCCGGGGGCAGCCATAGTGATACTGGCGGGGATCTCTGTTTTCGAGGTCGGCAGGCACACGATCGGGCTGGGCAAAAACGCCGACGACGACACCTTAAAGATCGTCTATCCGGGTGCCCTTCGATGGAGAGGCGGTCAACGTCTAGCCCGGCCCTATCCATGAGGATGACCACAAGGCAATGGAGCAAGCCGCGCGAAGCTGCCTTGCGGACTCCGGCCATACGCTGCGGCGGCTCGACACCTAGTCCGAACGAAAGTCGGAATGCGAAAGCGCCGCGACGTGCAGCCGCGAGACGATTGCGCACAGCTGAGCTATGAGACGGCAACGATAATCACCTGCGCTGATGCCGAAGCCTCCTTTCTCGCCTCTTCTCGAAGAACCGGCTCGGCTTGACGCCCTCGCTGCCAGCAGCCTCGTCGACACGCCGCCGGAGGCCGAGTTTGACGACATCGCCCAACTGGCCTCGTTGGTCTGCGACACGCCCGTAGCGTTGGTCAGCCTCGTTGCGAGCGACCGGCAATGGTTCAAGGCGCGGGTCGGCTTCCCCCTTTGCGAGACGGCGCTCAACGCTTCCGTCTGCGCCTATGCGCTGTCCGCCCCGGACCTGCTGAGCATCCCGGACCTGACCGCAGATCCGCGCACACAGGACAACCCGTTGGTAACCGGTGAGCCGTTCATCCGCTTCTATACCGGAGCGCCGATACACCACCCGAACGGCCAAGTGCTGGGCAGCCTGTGCGTGATCGACCATGAGCCCCGGCCCGGGGGGCTGACCGCTAGGCAGGCGGACGGGCTGCGACGCCTGGCCCGGCAGGTCACGACGGTATTGCGCGAGCGCCAGCTCAACATGGAGATGCGGGCTACCCGCGAAGCGCTGCGGACGTCACAGGAACGGCTGAGCTTTGCGTTCGCCGCATCTGGCAGCCTGGGTTGGTGGGATTGGGACATCCCGGCCAACCGGATTTACGCCGGGGAGCAATTCGCGAAGATGTACGGCGTAGACCCGGTGGAGGCCGCCAAGGGTGCGCCGCTCGCCGCCTTCGTCAACGGCATCCACCCGGACGATCGGGAATGGGTCGGCGATCGCATCCAGCAAGCCCTCGATACCGGAGGTGAGTTCAGCGAGGACTACCGCCTGCTTCGCCCGGACGGAACGCTGATTTGGGTCCACGCACGGGGCCGGTGCTTCCTTGATGCCGATGGAAAACCGCTGCGCTATCCCGGTGTCGCCATCGACATCACCGCCCGCAAGCAAGTCGATGCCGCCCGCGCCATGGGTGAGGCAAGGCTGAAGTCGATCATGGAAACCGTGCCGGTCGGTATCATGTTTGCTGAAGCGCCCTCCGGTCGCATTCTGATGGGCAATCAGCGCCTCGCCGAAATTCTCGGCCACGACACGCTCTATGCCTCCTCCAGCGACGCCTATGGCGCGTTTGTCGCCTTCCATGAGGATGGTCGCCAGGTTGACGGACACGAGTATCCACTTGCGCGGATCACCGGCGGAGAATGCAAGCGAGCCGCCATGGAAGCGCTGTACCAAAGGCCCGATGGCTCGCGGTGCTGGATCATGATTTCCGGCGAGGCGATTGACGACGAAGCGGGCGCGACGATCGGCGCGGTGGTCGCCGTCAGTGACATCACCGACCGGAAGGCGGCCGAAGCGTCACAGGACTTGCTCAACCGCGAGCTGAGCCACCGGCTCAAAAACACCCTCGCCATGGTGCAGTCGATCGCCACGCAGACGCTGCGTAACGCATCGAGCCTGTCGGCAGCACAAGAAGCCCTTGCGGCCCGCCTGATCGTGCTTGGCAAAGCCCATGACGTGTTGCTGCTCGGACACTCTGAAAGCGCTAACGTGCGGGACCTCGTGATAGGCGCACTCGCTTTGCACGAGGATACCGCGACGCGCTTCCATGTGTCTGGGCCGACTTTGTTTATCGGGCCGAGCGCGGCGCTGATGCTTGGGCTGGTTCTGCACGAGCTGGCGACCAACGCGACCAAGTATGGGGCGCTCTCTAACGCCACGGGTGAGGTCGATGTCCGGTGGGGTCTTGTTGGTGAGGGCGAGGCCACTGAGTTTCGGATAGATTGGCAGGAACGGGCCGGGCCGCCGGTTGTGCCGCCAAAGCGTAAGGGGTTTGGCTCTCGCCTCATCGAACGCGGCATGGGCGGCAGCCATGTCGTCATCAGCTACCCGACTGAGGGCGTCAGCTGCGCGCTGCGTGTGCCACTGACAGGTCTACAACTACGGGGCTGAGAAGCGAGCGCTTGGTGCCTTCTCTGCGCCAGGTATGGGCGGCGGCAGCCGATCGGTGCGAAATTCAAGAACTTCGCACCGCTTTCATCTCGCTGATCTGCCAAGCGATGCGATGCAGACCTATGAGACGCTCATCGAACGTCTGCTTTTGGAATTCCCCGATGGCGGTCGAAGTGGCTGGCATGGGTCGTCAGCGGACAGGGTCGGCCTGGAAAGGCTCCGCTCCGGAGGGTTCCCCTTTCGGCCGGTGGCAGGCGCACGCCGCGGCTTTCTCGTCGGCGCGGCCCCACATCGGCGCTTCGCAAGTGAGGAGCTGTGTTAGCAGATGCGCCAGCGGCGCCGCTTGATAAGGCTTCTGAAGCACCGGGGCTGACCGATACGCTTCTTCCAACCCCTGCGTGCCGTAGCCGGTCGCGAACAGGAACGGCGTGCAGCGCTCTAACAGCAGGTCGGCTACCGGATAGCTGCGGGCGTCGCCCAGGTTGACGTCCAGCACGGCCAAGTCGAACTTCCCGGTGCGGACATGATCCACGGCCTTGTCGAGGCGCATGGCCACCACGACCTCGCAGCCTAGGTCGAGCAGCATGTCCTCCGCGAGCATGGCCACGAGGCTCTCGTCCTCGACCAGCAGAACGCGGCGCCCTTCCAGCAAACTCATCGGGCAGGGTGCCCTTCCAGTGTCTCCTGGCCGACCCAGCCGAGCTGGGTCAATGGGATCTCCAGCCGGCAGACGACACCGTTCGGCGCGTATGTGATCGCCGCGTTGCCGTCGAACTCCATCGGAAGCTGCCGCTCGATAAGCCGGGAGCCGAAGCCTCTGCGTGTTGGCGGAGTGACCGGCGGGCCACCGCGCTCCTCCCATGCGAGATCTAGCTGCTCGCGGCCATCGTCCAAGGCCTGCAGGGACCACGTCACCGCGACCCGCCCCTCAGGGACCGACAGAGCCCCGTATTTGGCGGCGTTGGTCATCAGCTCGTGCAGCGCCATGGCCAGAGTTACAGCGACCTTGGGGTGCAGGCGTGCATCCGGTCCGTTTAGCACGAAGCGGTTAACGTCGACCTCTGCCAGAAGGTGCGGTGCAAGCGCGCGCTCAACCACGCTGCGCAGGCTGGCACTCTCCCAGTTGTCCTCGACGAGCACGTTATGGGCGGTCGACAGCGCAGCCATGCGGGCGTCGAACACAGCCCGCGCGGCTTGGTCGGTCTGGCCGCGGAACGTCTGCGCGGCGATCGATTGGACCGTGGCCAGCGTGTTTTTCACCCGGTGGTTCAGCTCGTTGATCAGCAGGCGTTGGCGCTCGGCCGCGGCCTTTTCCTCGCTGATGTCGCGGACCTCGATGATCGTGCCGATGATGTTGGCCGCGTCGTCCCGGATCGGGCTGGCCGTGAAGCCGACCGGATAAAAATGCCCGTCCTTGTGGACGAAAACCTCCTCGCCACGCTCCTGGTTGTTCTCCGGGAAGGCGCGATCGATCGCGCATTCCGCCAGCGGGAACGGCCGGCCGTCCGGGTAGGTGTGGTGCACGATGTCGTGCAGCGGGCAGTCGCGCTCCAGAACCTCGTTAAGCGTCCAGCCGGTCAGCTGCTCGGCGGCGCGGTTCATGTAGATGCAGTGCTGCCGGTCATCCATCAGGAAGATGGAGACCGAGGCGTTGTTAAGCACGGCATTGAGGCGCCGCTCGGTCTCGAATAGTTGGCCGGCGCCGGGCCTGAGACTCACGAGAGGTGTATTGGCGGCGGGAACAGATTGCAGCGGCTGCCGAGTATGCGGCACTGATACGACCCTTCACAGCGGGGGTGTCAAAAAGGACGGGGCCCAACGAACCGTCGGGATCGTGCATCTCGCATGCCGCGTTGTGGCAGGCGCCACAAGGCCGAGCCTGCCAATGCGCTGACGGGAGGGTTGTTCCATAGCCCAAACACAGTGGCTTTACGCGAGGCTTGGATGTTGGCGGTCGGTCGTCTATTTGCCGGCCCGACCCGGCCTCCAGACCGTCATTGCGTGTAATGATTTCCAAAACCCAACGATTGAGTCTTCGTGTCGCAATCATCGCCGCGGAGGCCCGGGCGGGGGCTCACACGGCCCTGCTGATGGATAGGATCCTACACGGACAGGATACTGACGAAACCGAGCAGGTCCTGTGTCGCGAAATGGACGTCCTGGCGGCGTTGCGTACCCACGCAAAAGCGCGGAACAAGGATGAGCCATCGCCGTAAGAGGTTCATTCCTACGGCTACTGATCTGTACCTTCCCTCAGCAGACCCGACCGCATTGCAGCGGGTCCGCTATGGGCACTTAGTTGGGATTGTCGCGGCGTCTGGTTTGGGTCGGTATCGGAAGTGCTGCTTAGGGTGGGGAGCGGAAGTCAGCTACTCGCCTAGAAGCGGACGTTCCGCATCCGACCCAACTGCGCCGTAGAAGCAGTCCGACGTCGTTCTCGAAAGCAGACATTGAAACTGGGCTCGCGCCGCCAAGGTACTCTTATGAGTGTTCGCCTTCCGAACTAGCGCCCCCCCACTCGATCAATCCACAGTCTGCATCTGGACGACACTGCCGAGTTCACCGGGCTTGCCCGAGACCACCACGAGGTAGCGCCGGCTAGCGCCGGCATCCGTGCGGGCGACCTGTCGGATCGGGCCGATCGCGTTGACGATGGCCGCGCCGGCCGGGTTGGTCATGAAGGCGGCGAGCGGCTCCAGGCCGGTCGCTCCCTTCGGATCGGCGGCGAGCGCCAGCACGAAGGGCATTTTCGCGGGCAGTCCCGTGACCGCGGCCTGCAGCGTCTGCAGCACGCCCTGGTCGAACAGGGTGACCTGCGTCGCCGGCTTGTCATCGGAACCGGTGAGCGTCAGCGCGCTGGTCTTACCGGCAGCACCCAGCGGCTGGAGGTTCTGCTTTCCGTCGCCCTCCGGCACGGCGTTCGGGACGTAGGCGACGCCCTGCGGACCCTGCCCGATCAGCACCTCAGCGATCACCGTGTTCGACGCCGTGTCGATCACCGCCGCCTTGTCGGCGTTCTCCAGGCCGACATAGACGCGGCTGCCGTCGCCCGAGGGCCAGAGCCCGTGCGGCAGGGCGCCGGTCGCGATGGTGGCGACCTGAGAGAAGTCGTCGGTGCGGAACACCTTGACCTGGTTCAGGCCGCCGATCGTCACGTAGGCGAACTGCCCGGCCTTGGTCGAGACGATGTTGACGTGGTTGGTGATCGGCCCGGTCTCGATCGTCTTCAGCGGCGCGAAGGGCGGACGCGCCGAAAACACTTGGGTGCGGCCGACATCCTTGAGGGTGAACCACACCTGCTTGCCGTCCGGCGTCGCGGCGATGTCGGGGCAGAACGGGCTCTCCTGCTTCACGCGGCCGACGATGGTGTGGGTCTTGGTGTCGATGACGACGGTCTCGGGGCTGAAGCTGGAGCAGACGTAGCCGTAGGCGCCGTCCGGCGAGAAGATCGTCATGCCGGGCCCGTTCGGTACGGTGATCCGGCGGGTCTCCTTGGCGGTGGCGGCATCGAGCACCGCGATATGGTCCTCGCCGCGCACGCTCACCCAGACCTCTCGGCCGTCCGGCGTGAAGAAGGCTTCATGCGGCGAGCGGCCGACATAGGCGGTGTGGCGGACCGCGTTGGTCGCCGTGTCGATGAAGCTCACGGAGTTCGAACCGATCGAGACCGCGAGCAGGGTCCTGTGGTCCGGCGAGAAGCCCATGCCGTGAACCAGAAGCTGCCCGCGATAGAGCGGGCTCAGGTTCATCGGCGTCGGGTCGCCGAGCCGGATCACCCCGAGCAGGGTGTTGGCGGCGGGATCGACCACCGAGACCGTGTTGGAGAACTGGTCGGAGGTGTAGAACCGATCCTTGCCGCTAACCGGCACGTCCGGGGCGGAAGCTGCGCCCGGGGCCTGCCCGGCGAGCGCCGGGCCGGAGAGCAGCGCGAGGGCGAGGATAGTCAGGGCGGTCTTCATCGGCGGGTCTCCGAGGGCATGGCGGCGGGGGCCGCACCGTGGTCGTGGGAATGGGCCGCACCAGTCGATGGCTGCGGCGCTTTGGGAAGACTGGCGAGCGCACGGCGCATCACATCGATCTCCTGGCCCTGCTCGATGACGATTCCCTGCGCGAGGCGACGCAGGACCGGATCCTTGCCGTAGAGCAGCTCCGCCTTGGCCATCGCGATCGCGCCCTCGTGGTGGGGGATCATCATCGCGGCGAAATCGCGGTCGGGATCGCCCGAGGGCGGGACCATCATGTCGGCGTGCATCCGCGTCATCGACTGCGCCATCATCGCGTCGAACGACGTTGACGACGCGGCCGGAGGCTCGCTGGCGGCCAGCGTCGGGCGCATCATCATCCGGCCGCCGACGAGGCCGCTCGCCATCAGCGCCGCCGTCACGGCAAATCCCAGTGCTCCGCGCATGCGGCCTCCTCGCGATCCGGTATCGATGGAAGGGATGCCAGAGGACCGGCTTTATTCCGCGGCGGGGCCGAAAAAGCGTTCGCGCCGATGGGATCGCCTTTTTTCGTGTGTCAGCGGAATAAAGGCGCCCGTTCCGCATCCCTCCCGATGCGGTCATGCTCGACCGCGGGAGACTTCACCCATGCGCAATCTGCTGATCCGCACCGCCTTCGCGGCTATCGCCTTGCCCGCCGTGGCCGCCCAGGCCGCCTCGCCCGCCATGACGGCCGAGACCGCCAAGGGGCCGGCGCTCGTGGATGCCAAGAGCATGACCCTCTACACCTTCGACAAGGACATGGGCGGCAAGTCGATGTGCAACGGCCCCTGCGCCGCCAACTGGCCGGCCCTGACGGCTGCTTCCGGATCGGCGGCCTTCGGCGATTGGACGACGGTGACCCGGGACGACGGCACGATGCAGTGGGCCTACAAGGGCAAGCCGCTCTACACCTTCGCCAAGGACACCAAGCCGGGTGACACCACCGGTGACGGCTTCCTCAACGGTGCGTGGCACATCGCAAAGCCCTGATCGGTGAATGCCCGGATCGGCTCCCTCTGATTGGGACACGTCGTTGGACGAGATCGCCGCCCTGATCGAACCGCAGATCCCGGCCCTGCGTCGCTACGCGGTCGCGCTTCTTCGGGACCGCGAAGCGGCGGACGACCTCGTTCAGGACACCCTGGAACGGGCATTGTCCGCCTGGTCCGGGCGTCGCCGCGACGGCGACCTGCGGGCGTGGTTGTTCACGATCGAGCGCAACCTGTTCCTGGCCGCCGTCCGGCGCCGGGGCCGGCGCGGCGCCGATCTCGGCGCGGAAGCGTTGGAGCAGGTGCCGGATCCGAGCGCCGACCCGGGGGCAGCTTTGGGAGCCCGTGACGTGCTCGCCGGGCTCGACACCCTGCCCGAGGAGCAGCGCTCGGTGCTGCTCCTCGTGGCGGTGGAGGACCTGTCCTATGCCGAGGCGGCACAGGTGCTCGGGGTGCCGCTCGGCACGGTGATGTCGCGATTGAGCCGGGCGCGGACGCGGATGCGCGGATTTCTGGAGACGGGCCGGACAGGCCTGCTGAGGAGGGTTAAATGAGCGGGGATCCGCGCCCGGTCGGCGAGGACGACCTGCACGGCCTGATCGACGGCCGCCTTGAACCGGAGCGGCAGGCGCTGGTCGAAGCGTGGCTCGCGGGGAACCCCGCGCGTGCGGCTGAAGTCTCGACGGACCGAGTTCTGCGCGAGCGCCTGCGCGCCCGCCTCGCGCCGATCGCCGAGGAGGCGATCCCGGCGCGACTGCGGGTGGCCAACATCCGCTCGCGACACCTGTACCCTGGCGCACGCTGGTTCCCCATGGCGGCTGCGGCCGTGCTCTGCCTCGCGCTCGGCGGTGCCGGCGGCTGGGTCGGCCATGCCATGCACGGTGTGCCCGCGGCGGTGGCGGAGGCACCGGCGACGCAGGACGCGGTCGCAGCCTTCCGCACCTTCGTGGTCGAGGCAGTGCATCCGGTGGAGGTGCGCGCCGACGAGAAGCCCCACCTCGTGACGTGGCTCTCGAAGCGTCTCGGTCACGCGGTCGCGGCCCCCGACCTCTCGGCGCAGGGCTTCCGGCTGATGGGCGGGCGCCTGTTGCCGGCCGGCCCCGAGCCCGCGGCGATGTTGATGTACGACGACGACCGCGGCACCCGGCTGACGCTCTACAGCCGCGTCGGTGACGGCGACGGCCGCACGCTCTTCCGCTTCGCCCGCGAGGGCGACATCGCTGCCTTCTCCTGGGTCGATGGTGGCATGTCCTACGTCGTCACCGGCCGCACCGACGAGGCCCGGCTGCTCACCGTCGCGCAGGCGGTCGATGCGCACGTCCGCGGCCTCGCGCCGGATCGTCGGCAGCCGTGACCCTCGACCAGCTTCGCATCTTCGTGGCGGTGGCCGAGCGACAGCACGTGACGCGGGCCGCCGAGGCGCTGAACCTCGTCCAGTCGGCGGTCAGCACGGCGATCGCCAACATCGAGGGGCGGCACGCGACGAAGCTGTTTCACCGGGTTGGCCGCGGGATCGAGCTGACCGAAGCAGGGCGCGTGTTCCTCGTCGAGGCCCGCGCCGTGCTCGCCCGGGCCGAGGCCGCCGAACTTGTGCTCGCCGACCTCAGCGGCATGCGACGCGGGACGCTGGCGCTCTACGCCAGCCAGACCATCGCTAGCGATTGGTTGCCGCGCCACCTCGTCGCCTTCCGCCGCACCTACCCTGAGATCGCCATGCGCTTGGCCGTGGGCAACACCACCGACGCCGCCGACGCGGTGCGCGCGGGAACGGCCGAACTCGGCTTCGTCGAGGGGGCGTTGGACGACCCGACGCTCGCGAGCACCACCATCGCGCGGGACCAACTCGTCCTCGTGGTCGCCCCAGCCCATCCCTTCGCAGCGGCGACCGCCCTCGAACCCGAGGACCTCGCCGGGGCCGATTGGGTGCTGCGCGAGGCTGGATCGGGAACCCGCTCGGCCTTCGAGGCGGCGCTCATGGAGGCTGGCCTCGCCCCGGGCCAACTCCGGGTCACGCTCGAACTGCCCTCGAACGAGGCGGTGCGCGCCGCCGTCGAGGCCGGGGGCGGGGCCGCCGTCCTGTCCGAGACCGTAGTGGCCGCCGCGATTCGGGCCGGGACCCTAGTAAGGGTGGCGTTCGAGTTGCCAAGCCGGCCCTTCCGGGTGCTGCGCCACAAGGAGCGCTACCGCAGTCGGGCCGCCGACGCGCTGCTCGAACTCATCGCAACGTCGGATCCCGGATGAGCGAGCCTGCGAAACCCGTGCCCCCCGACGACCCGCGGGTGAGGCTCGCCGAGGACCGGACCGTGCTGGCCGCCGAAGGTGCTGTCGCTGACGCTGATCGCCTGCGCGTTCGCCTCATTCTCCGGCGCCGCATGGCGGGACCGGGCGATCCGGGCGCGACTCGCCCATGCCGAGATCCCGATGATGCCGCGCCTCCTCACCGTCGGGATCGCGGCCCTGCTGATCGCGATCTCGGGCCTTGCGGCCACCGCCCTGCTCAGGGCGTGACGGTCAGGCGACGGTGACCCGCACCCGGTGCCACGCGGCACTGAGGTAGCCCTTGTAGTTCCAGGTGTCGTCGGGGGCGGCCGGCTGGGTCTGGCCGGCGGAGTCCCAGGCCCGCACCGCAAGTTCGTGCTCGCCCGCGGTCAGTTCGCGGTCGATCTCCCAGAACGTCCAGGCGTGGGGCGCGTCGGCATCGCGGTCGATCCGGGCCTGCGCCCAGCTGCGGCCGCCATCCGTCGAGACGTCGACGCGGGCGACCGTGCGGTCGCTGGCGATGGCGTAGCCGCGGATCGCGTGCCGGCCGGCCTTCAACGCTGCGCCGCGGGCGGGCTCGCAGATCGCGCTGTTGAGCGGCATCGCCTCGATGGTGATGCCGTGGGCCGAGTCGGCGGTCTCGGCCGTCACGTCGGGCGGAAACAGCTTGTAGTCGTCGGCCTGCATCGGGTTGTCGGAGGGCCGGTCCTGCACCGTGATGCGGGCGAGCCATTTCGGGCTGCGGATGCCGGCAAATCCCGGCACCACCACGCGCAACGGATGGCCGTGCTCGGGGGCGAGAGGCTCGCCGTTCATCGCGAAGGCAAGCAGCGTCTCGGGGGCCAGCGCCTTGGCGAGCGGGATCGAGGCGCCGAAGCGCGTGTCCGTGTCCGCGATCCGGTCATGGCTCTCGAAGGCGACGTAGCGCTCACCATCAGCATCGATCCCGGCCGCGTGCAGCACGTCGGCGAGACGCACGCCGGTCCATTCCGCGTTGCCGATGGCACCAGGCGCCCACGGGTCACCGGAGACCGGCGCCACCGCCAGCATGTCGGCCCGTCTGTTGCCGGCGCATTGCATCACCGCCGTGACGGTGACGGGCGCGAAGCGCGCCTTGAGTTCCGCGAGGGAGAGTTCGAGCGGCATGGCGACCATGCCATCCACTGTCAGGCGGTAGCCGTCGGCATCGAGGTCCGGGATGTCGCCGTGGCTGCGGACGTAGAAGTCGGCTTGATCAGTCAGGAAGGCGGCCCGTAGGCGATCGAGCGGCGGCTCGGCGTTGTAGGGCGCCTTACCGTGGACGATGAGGCGGTCCTTGCGCTGGAACAGGCCGAGCATGGGGTCTTTGTCCTGCGTTCGTGACGTGTCGACGACGAGAACGCGCCGGGGGCGATAAGGCCCCCGGCGCGCGTCGCCTCAGGGCTTCATCGTCGAGATGACCTCGTTCTTCGCGCGATCCACCACGGCGACGCTGAGGTCGCGGTTGAGGACGTAGGCGTGAGCGTTGTCGGCCGAGAACGCGATCGCCTGGCGCGGCTCGTTCAGGCCGGTCACCGTAGCGACGACCTTGAGGGTTCCGGTGTCGATCACCGACAAGGAGTTGTCCTTGAGATTGCCCGAATAGACGAAGCGCCCGTCCGGGGTCAGCGCGGCGCCGTAGGGGTCTTTGCCCACCGCGACTTCGGACATGACCTTGCGGGCGGCGACATCGACCACACCGATGGTGTTGCGGCCGCTATTGGCGGCAAACAGCGTCTTGCCGTCCTTGGTGATCGAGATGGCGCGCAGCTTGTCGAACCCGGCGATCTCGCCGGTGATCTTGTTGGTGGCGGTGTCGACCAGGGTGATCTTGTCGCCGAGGAAGTTCGTCACGAATACGGTCTTGCCGTCCGGCGACAGCTTCACGCCCTGGCGCGGCTGCGCGAAGCCGGGGATCACGGCCTCGGCGAGCATGGTCTTGGTGTCGAACACGGTCAGCGTGCTCGCCGCCTCGTTGTTGACGTAGAGCTTAGCCCCATCGGCCGAGAGCACGGTGCCGAAGGCCCCGGGCCCGGCGGCAAGAACGCCGGCCTCCTTGCCGGTGGCGGTCTCGTAGGCCGTGATCCGGCCGGTGCCGCTGTCGGAGACGTAGAAGCGGGCGCCGTCCGGCGCGAACACGATGTTGCGCGGGGTCACGAAGCCGTCGAGGCGGCGCAGCACCGTGCCCTTGGCGACGTCGTAGACGACGACGGCGCTTTCCTCGCTGTTCGACACCGCGGCGACGGTCCCGGCAGCGTTCAGCGCCAAGGCGTTGTTCTTGATCGCGCCGTCGAAACCAGCGGCGGACCCGGGCTGGCCCTGGGCGAGAAGCAAGGCAGCTCCGGCGAGTAAGGCGCGGAGACTGGTGCGGATATGGGTCATGAAGCGGGTCTCTCGGGCATGCGCGCTCGTTCGGCGGCCGGGGCCAGCCGTGCGGGCGGGTTCGAAATCGGATTGCGTCGTGCGGGACCGGTCCGGCCATGCATCGCCTCAAGGAGATGCCAGCGAGGGCGGTCTATTCCCCGAGGCCGGCGAAAAAACGCGTCGGCCTCGGGATTCGGGAGTTCAGGGGGTCGGCTTCAACGCCGTGAGGTAGTCGACGATGGTCTGCCTGTCGGCCTGATCGACCGGCGCCTTGTAGACGTGGACCATCTTGTTCACGGTCTCGGTCCACTGCGCCTTCGTGAGCTTGGGCTGGGTCAACACCATCCCGGCCGAGTGGCAGGCGAGGCAGTTGTTGTTGACCGCCTCGGCCCCGGGCCCGTCGGGGAAGATCCGGTCGGAGGTCGGCATCTCGATCGATTGCGAGGTGAAGCGCATCGGCTCGGGAGCCGGGGCGGCGAGCGCCACCAGGGGAGACAGTATGAGCGCGACGCTGAGGGCCGCAGAGCGGATCGGGGTCATGGCTGTTCTCCTCAAGCGGCCTGGAAGGACACGGTCTCGATACCGTTCTGCATGAAGCCGGCCCCGTTCCAGACCCGGTCCGTGGGCTGCGCGACGCCGTTGGTGTTGGTGCAGCGGACCTTCACCGTGTGTGTGCCGGCGGCCAACGCCGGCAGGCTGCCCTCGAAGCGGCGGAAGCTGTAGGGGCCCTCGTCCGCGCCGAGCTGTGCTGGAAACCACGTCGCCCCGCCGTCGCCGGAGAAGTCGACCGTCTTCACCCCGCAATCGCCGCCGAAGGCGATGCCGCGCAACGCCACCGGCGCGCCGGCCGTCACCTTGGCGCCGTCCTGCAGGTTGGTGACGAACGAGCGCGGTACCATCTTGTTGATCGGCACCGTCTTGAAGCCGGTCTGGCCGGGCTTGATGTTGGCGCCCGGAACGTCCGGGATACGGTAGGCGGTCTTCATCCAGTACTGGTCGTCGGGCTTGTCCAGCACCTCGATGTCCGACAGCATCTTGACCCAGTAGGTCGAGTACCAGCCCGGAACCACGAGGCGGAGCGGGAAGCCGTTGAGCAAAGGCAACTGTTCGCCGTTCATCGCGTAGGCGATCATCACCTCACCATCGTTGGCGTGGTCGAGATCGAGCGACTTCTTGAAGTCGGGCGCGTCGTCCACGACCGGCTCATCGAGGCCGCTGAAGCGCACCTGCACGGCACCGGCCTTCACCCCGGCCTTTTCGAGCACGTCCTTGAGGCGCACCCCGGTCCAGCGGGCGTTGCCCATCGAGCCGTTCGCCCATTGCGCGCCGGGAACCCGCGGCTCGAACAGCCCGCGGGAGTTGCCCGAGCATTGGTTGACCGCGGCGAGCTCGAAGCGCGGCAGGCCAGCGATGGCATCGAGGGAGAGCGAGAGCTCCTTCTCGACATGACCGTGGACCTTGAGACGGAAGGTGCCGGCATCAACCTCGGTTGGGATCGAGGCCCAGTGCCAGCGCACGTAGAAGCGGTCGTTGGGGGTGAACACGCCCTCGTCGAACACCGAAAACGGCGTCTCCAGCAGCGGCGGATGAGTGCGTTGCAGGATCATCTCGCCCTTGCCCGGAAAGGCGGTGGTCAGCGCCCGCTCATCCGGGCCGCCGGGCAGTGGAAGCCTCACAGTGCCCCTGGCCCAGGCCGGCAGCGCGGCGCCGAGGCTGCCGAGCCCGAGTCCACCCAACACGAGGCGGCGGTTCGTCGGTCTGTCCAGTCCGGGCATGGTCTCTCCCCTTGAAGAATGTCAGCGTCGATGCGTTCGCGGGCACCAAGCCTGTCGCGGTACCTCGCGACCAGGGAGATGCTACGGGATGCGAATCATTCCCACCAACGGTCTTTCGTGATGCGAACGATCTCTCGAAGTGATGATTTGGGAATTTTCGATCTCCGCCTCAGTGGTGTTGGATGCTGTTTCAACGTCTGGCCGCCGGCGCTTCGACAGGCGCGGTCCTGCGATGCCCGAACAGGGCGTGACGTTCGGCGAAACCGCGTGGGGCGACGGTGCCAAGCGGTTCGAGGGAATGCGCGAGGCCGTCGAGGAAGGTGTCGGTGGCGATGAGCGCCGCATCATATGTCTTGCACAGGCGCTCGACGCGGGCGAGCACATTCAGATCGCGGCCGATCGCCGTGAAATCGACTCGGTCGCCGCCGCCGATATTGCCGTAGGCGACTTCCCCGACATGAAGTGCAACACCGACCTCGAAGGCCGGTCTTAGGCCGTCGTGCAAGGTCGCGAGCGCATCGAGTGCAGCCTCGGCGGCACGCAGGGCGGCACGGCGCGCCTCGGCCTCGTCGCGATCGGCATCGAACACGGCCAGTAGCCCGTCGCCGATATACTTCAGCACCTCGCCGCCTTCCGCCTCGACGGCTGGCACAATGACATCGAACATCCGGTTGAGGGCGGCCACGACACGGTCGGGGCTCTGCCGGTCGGACAGTTCGCCGAACCCACGCAGGTCGGTCAGCATCATCGCGGCCCGCATGAGGCGTACGTCGCCGCGCCGCACTGTGCCGGCCAGGATTTGCCGCGCCGGGTCGCGCCCGACATAGGCGCTCAGGACCGCGCCAAGCATGTCGTCGAGCGCCTTGATTTCGAACAGCAGCGAGAACGGCTCGACCAGCGCTAGCAACGTCTCGATCTCGATCGGCGTGAAGCCGCCCGGTCTCGCCGTGGCCCAGGAGGCGGCACCCATTCGTCCACGCGCGGCGCGCAGCGGAGCGATGAGGTAGTCGGTCAGACCCTCGTTGCGAAGCTCGCCGAGCACGGGAAACGGCAGCGGCCCATCCCCGTCGAGACGGCATCGGAATGGGGTCCGCGTCTCGACCACGTGTTCGACGGTGTTGCCGTGGAAGGTCGGCGTTGTCTCGATTCCATGGCGGCGACGCAGGGCTAGGCTCGACGTTCCTGGATGCCAGACGCGCATCACCCACCGGAACGACGGATGCAGGGTCGGCGCGTGGGTGGTGGCGCGGGCCAGCGGCAGGCCGAGCTCCGAGAGGCACGCACTGAACCCATCGAGAAGGGCTGCCGCGTCCACCGCTTCGCGACCCGGCCCTATCAACCATCCCGTCGCCTGCGCGACTGCCTCGGATGAAGATTGGGACGAACGTGTCACGGCAATTCTTCCATCAAGGGGTCGGATCGATGCCATAGCGCGGATCAGACGAGGCCGAGCACATGGATCAGGCCGAGGCTGACGGCGCCGAGGGCAAGGAGCGAGGCGACCACAGCGAGGGTCACCCGCGCCCCGGCCTTGGCGACGCTGCGCACGTCGACCCCGAGGCCGAGTGCCGCCATCGAGACTACGGTCAGCACGTTGGCGGTCTCCGACATCGGCGCGAGCGCGACTTGCGGGATCAGCCCGGCCGAGCGGAGTCCCGCGAGCGCCAGGAAGGCGAGGATGAACCACGGCACCAGACGCTGGATCGCGAGGCCGCCGCGGGCCGGGCGGTCGCCGGCGGTGACGCCGGGGGCGGCCTCGTCGGTCTCCTCGCGCAGCCGGCTCGCACCGAGCGAGAGCATCAGAACGACCGGCCCGAGCATCAGCACCCGGACGAGCTTCACCAGGGTTCCGACCTGGACGCTGAGCGCCGCGACCGGCGCGGTCGCCGCGAGAACCTGGGGCACGGCGTAGACGGTGAGGCCGGCGAGCACCCCGTACTGCATCGGCGACAGGCCGAGCAGCGGTACCAGCAGCGGCAGGCCGAGCACCACCAGCACGCCCAGCACCGCGGTGAAGGCGATGGAGGCGGCGACGTCCTCGCCGTCGGCGCCGATCACCGGGGCGGTGGCGGCGATCGCCGAGTTGCCGCAGATCGAGTTGCCGCAGGCGACGAGGATCGCCATGCGCGAATGCAGTCCGAGCGCCCGGCCGATGCCGTAGCTCGACAGGATCGCGACCACGACGACGCCCGCGATGCCGAAGAGCAGGCCCGGGCCGGCGGCGAGGATCGTCGCGAGGCTGAGCGACGCGCCTAGCATTACGACCGCGATCTCCAGCACGGTCTTGGCCCCGAAGGCGATGCCGGGAAAGAAACGCTGCGACGGGGTCCAGGCGGTGCGGATCGCGCTCCCGAGGAGGATCGCCAGCACCAGGGCTTCGAGCCAAGCGCGACCGAACAGGTGCGTCTCGACGGCTTCGAAGCCGACCGCTGCGGCGGTAACTGCCACGCAGAGGCTCAGTCCCGGAAGGATGGCTCTCGTGCCGGCCAGGGCACGCATCGATCGAGGGTGGGAGACAAGTCTGGGGGCGGACATGGGTGGCTCCGATGTGATGCCGGAGAATCCCACTTCCCTTTCATTCACTCCAACGGAATGATTAGATAATTCCCATCACTTAATTAGATTAAATGGGGATTTTTTGAAGCGTGAGGCGACCCATTCTTGGGGGCCTACAGGCGGATTCAACCGTCGATCCAGCGGGCCTCGATCGTCGTATCCGCAGCAAACTCATAGATCCTGACGGAGCCCGTCGCGAGTTCGAGTTGCTCGACCTCCGCCGGGCTGAGGTCGTCGAGCGCCATAACGAGCGCCCGCAGGCAATTACCGTGGGCGACGACGAGCACGTCCCCGCCCATGACCGCCGGTAGGATGGATCGGAGGTAGCATGGCACGATGCGGGCGACGGTATCGCGCAGGCTCTCACCGTTCGGCGGCGCCTCGCCGTAGGAGCGCCGCCAGGTCTCGATCCGCTCCGCCCCCCAGCGCGCATCGGCGGCGGTCTTGTCGAGCCCGCTGAGGTCGCCGTAGTCTCGCTCGTCGAGCGCGGCGAAGCGTTGAGGGATTAATCCAGGTTGCCCGAGCGTATCGAGGATAAGCCGGCCGCTCACGACGGCCCGCGTCAGCGTCGAGGTGAAGGCATCGGAAAAGCGCCAGCTGCGCTCGGCCAAACGCCGCCCGGCTGCCACGGCTTCTATCCGACCCTGCTCGGTCAAGGGCGAGTCCAGCAATCCCGTGAACAGACCGGATCGGTTGGCTACGCTCTGGCCATGCCGGACCAGCACGAGACGTCGCGTGATTGGGGCTTTGCGATCGTGAATCACTCTGTCTCCCAAGGCAACGCACTTTCGCGCCGGTTGCATCGCCTCTGATGAAAACGGCATCCGGCTTTTACGAACTTCGACCCTGAGATGGGTTGGACCGTCCATCCGGAGACGGCGATTCATCCTAGGTCCGCTTTAGAACGTCTTGCGACTGAAAGCAGTCAAGCTGCTTCCCACCCAAAGCAGTCTCTTGCCCACCGCGGTGACGCTTCAAGCCTGGGCCACCGGCAGCTCCGCCACCTGCGTCGTGTAGCGCGGCGTGCGCATCTCGAACTTGGTGTTCCAGTCGCGCCGGCTCACCAGCCCCGCGCGCGTCGGGACTCCCGACCAGCAGCGCGTCGATCGGGTGGACCGGCACGGGGCTCAGGCCGTCCCGGCGCGGCATCGTGCGTATCCGCGGGAGATCAGCCGGCCCTGGGCGAGCACGCGCGCTTCGGCGTCTTGCAGGTCGGTGAGCGCATCCTCCACCGCCCGAACGAGGGCGGCCCAGGCATCGCCGGAGGCGGCCCGGTGATAGGCCAGGGCGATCACCTCGGCCTCGGACAGACGGATCTCCACAGGCGGTTCGTGCCGTTGGGCATGCATCCGGATCACAACCTCGACTAGAACACATCGGGAACAAAGCCCGATGGTGCGGCGTGGTTCAATGGCCGTGTCGGATCCCGCGGAGATCGCAGTGGGCATGTGTGGAGAGGTCGGGAAAACGCCAATGCCGCGGAGGCTTTATCGCTTCCACTGCCTGGGAGGCGGTGATGCCGTGTTCGACCTGCAGGGGCGGTGGCTGTCGAGCATCCGCGAGATCCGGCAGCACGCGGACCGGGTGGCGCTGGGCTTGATGGACGGGGTCGGCTGCGAGGACTGGACCGTGTGGTCGGTGGACGTGCGCGATGCCGCAGGCCGGCCCGTGCTGTTCCGCGCGTTCACTGCGGTACGGGTCGGCGGCACGTCGGCGTAAGGGCGGGAGCCGCACCATGGCGATGACGACCAGCTTCGTGGTGCAGCCGTTCGAGATCCACCGCAAGCGCCTCCGCCCGGCCCGCCAGGAGCCGGCGCAGACGGAGAGCGGCGCGCTGAAGAAGGCCGAGACCCTGGCCAGGCTGATGCCGGGTCCGGCGGCGCTGAAGGTTGTGGCCGACGACGAGACCGGCGAGTTGGAGGGCGTCACGATCCCCGGCCAGTGGGGCGAGGTGCCGGACGACTTCGCCGAGAGCCTGCAGGGCGGCTGACAGTCCACGCAACGACGAGAGCAGGCCGCCCGACGTCGGCGCGGTCAGCGTCTCCCGGCGCGAGTCACCAGCTTGGAGACCGCGAGCGCGGCGGCCGACGCCTGGGCGTCGGACGGGAAGGTCCGGTCTATTTCTTCGTGGCCAAGGCGCGTGCCATCTCTGTCAGCAACCGACGATCTACGGGGTGATTGAGCGCCCGCCAGAGCCGGAGGAGTTCACGGGTTTCTTTCTCATCGATGAGCGACACGGGCTGGTTGTCAAAGTCGCTCATAGATCGCTTAAGGACATCTGCGATCGCCTGAAGGGCGTGGCGGCGAGCAGCCGCTGATTTTTCATCATCTTTGATAGGCACGTTTGGCCAGCGAGATGAGAACCAGGCGCGTGACTATCCTGACGACGCCTCAGTGAGCGTAGCCAGCGATCCTTCGAGCCGGAATATAGCCTTTGGGCTTAGTAATTGCATACCGGTATAGACAGCTTCAAGCTGGCAGGCTGAGCACAAATCATCCTTTATTCGCGAACTCCCAGACCGGCGGCCCCCAGGTCTGTCCGGGCTTCGTCCGGTAACCGGAGAAGCGGTCGAACACGATCCGGTTGGGCTCGACGCCTACGACCTTGCTGTCGTTGACCATCAACGCGCCGGCATACTCGACCCGCAGGAAGCCGTGTTCGGGATGGACGCCGAAAAGCTGCGCGGCCGTCCAGCCCAGCCGGTGCGCCTCGGCGCCATGCTGATCGATGAAGGCCAGCGCGTTCGCCCGCATCGCCGCCCATCGCGCCGGCGTCAGATACCGACAAGGCGAGGCGTGCTCGGACAGGCGCTCGATCTGGTCGCGCCAGGAGGCGACAGCGGGGGGGAAGTCTGACATGCCGGCGGGGTAGGCGCCAAGCGTTAATGAGGCGTCACTCACGAACCCGCCGGCGTCATCTTCATCGACGAGAACCGCGACGGGCCCGGGGTGCGGCTACGGAAGGGGGCGTCCGATGCAACCTAGAGCCTCTCGGCTACTGACGTAGGCGAACCGCGCCCTAGGTCTCTCGCCCATAGGTTGAGAGGAGCGCCGATGTCCGAGAACTCCAGCCACGTCCAGGGCTTCCGTGAGACCAAGGCGGCGAAGGCTGCCGAGAGGTATGACCGAGCGAACGAAGTCTGGGCGGAAGTTGAGGCGGATCGTCGGGCTATCGACGAGCGGACAGCACGGCTGCGAGCGATGCGGTTGGCGCGCGAACGCGTTGTGTCCTGATCTACTCACCGATCAGGGCTGTTTTTTAATTATTTTTGGTCGGAACGATGCATCATGTTGGATGCCGAAAAGATAAACAGGTTTAGAAATGAAATGGATCCTATCGCAGCTTTCTGGAGAATTGGAGATCAACAAGCATATGGTAGCTTAGTTTGGAGAAATGGTGAGCCGCAGCTTATCTTAGTAATCGAGCTGGACGAGCAGCCGCGTCCTGGCTTTGGCGAGCCCGATCACCCATTGTTTGTACTTACTCGACCTCCACTACAAGCATCAATTGTTGGTATTATCCCTCAATATGGAACAGTATTTCTAAAGCGTTGCGCGCGCTATAACTGGCGCAATTTACATAATTTAGTTGCCGGACGGGAATTGTTCGAACTCTCATTCCAGCCTACTGAAATATGGATGGGGGCCGAATTCGAAGACACGGCCGAAAACATCATCAGCATTGGCCTTCAAGATACAAGATTAGCTGGTTTTTTTGGCAATCCAGGCTTAACTACTCTTTCTCCCCACGACCCTAATGCAGAAGAGGCTTTCCGAGTTCTTGGAAGTCCAGAGTCTATTTGGACATTTTGCGGCCCTGCGGCATTAAACCTGAGTCTCGGAGAGACAGGCTTTTCATTCGCTTTGAGGACTCAGGCGCTTAGAGGGTGGGCGGCGACCACCGGTGCAACGATAAATTCACTCATTTCAATTGATCTTTATACCGAAAAGGCGGTTATTCCCCAGATCACTCTGGATATCTCTTGGAAGATCGAGCAGATAATATCTGTTCTCTCTTTGGAACCATTCACTTTCGAGTATGTATTTTTGCATTTTTCTGAGCGATCATCCGTTGGCCTAGTCTGGCGATACGGCGAAGATCGGTCAATTTTCAAGCCGCCAATGCAGCATCAACTTCTTGTCGATCTGGCAAATGTAGAAAATCTAGCGCTGATATTGGATCGATGGTTCCGGGCCACCGAAGTGGAGCAACTGTCTAGATGGATTTTTGTCCGAGCGTTGCATGAAACATCTGATGGATTGGCTCGGTTTGTATCGGTTTCACAGGCTCTCGAAGTCCTTGGAAGGGAATTTGGCGCAGCTGAAAAAATGCCGAAATCAATGATAAAATTAGCGGTTGCCAAAATTAGGGCAGCTCTTTCATCGGATTTCGAAAAAACATTCATTGATCGAGTTGCTGGTCTAGTGGGTTCAAGTAATAAAACATCCTATAGGGATGTGCTCACCCATATGATTACGCAGGCGGCTCAAAGGCATTTCCCGGAGATAGTGACGCAAATTCCGGAGTTTGCCAAAACTGCATCGGAAACACGGAATGCTGTCGTTCATATGAGCAGCGATGACAAAGCGAAATTGCAAGCTGCTTTTGACAGGGTTAATAAATATAGTTTGAAATTATGCTTTTGGTACGCGGTAGTAGAGATGCATTATATTGGCATAGAAATGCCAAATATAAGACAATTTCTGTTCAATAATCGAAATGCGCGCCATGGACTTCCGAATGAAGTGCTCGAGCGGCATTGATTAATCGTTCCGGGATGAGAAAAGACGCGGCTTACATCCTTGAACGGGTTGCCGCGATCAGCAGCTCAGCTATTCTGTACACATGCGCACGCTCCTCGCCGCCCTCGCTCTCGTCATCGCGGCGGAGGAGGCGCAGGCCGCGAGCAAGGTCACTAGGACCGTAAGCGAGCTGCTGGCCGCGCCGAAAGGGCTTCGAGGCGAAACGGTCATCGTCCATGGGATCCGATGCGTTGACTCCGCACCGGGCGGTTTCATCTGCGAGGCTACGGTCGGCGGCCAGAAGCTCCGGCTGGACGCTTCCGGGCTCGGCGGCGGGACAACGGAAGCGATCGCTGAGAAACTGATCGGCCCGTGCAACGGGATCGCAACACTGGCCAAGCCGACCTGCACGTTCGATGTGACGTTCGTCCCGACCGGCTCGGGCTTCGAGGACGGCGTGACGATCATCAACACGCCCGAGATCGATATGAGCGTCCCGCCGCGTCAGTGAAGCCTCTGGTTGCCGGCGCCAGCAGCGCCTCTATCCTGGCGGGATGCGCACAGCCCTCGCCGCCCTCATCCTGCTCACTGGCCCGGTGCTGGCCGCAGAGCCGATCGTCGGCCGAGCCTCCGTTACGGACGGCGACACCGTGGTGATCCGCGGGACCCGCATTCGCCTGCACGGCATCGACGCGCCGGAGAGTGCGCAGCTCTGCCAGGACGCGGCCGGCAAGTCCTACCGCTGCGGGCAGGTCGCGGCGCTCGCGCTGGCTGACCGGATCGGCGAGGCCAACATCTCGTGCGAGCCGCGCGACACCGACCGGTACGGCCGCACCGTCGCCGTTTGCCGGAAGGGCGACGAGGACCTGAACGCCTGGATGGTGAGCCAGGGCTACGCCACGGCCTACCAGCGCTACTCCCGCGACTACGTCGGGGACGAGACCACTGCGCGGGCGCTAAGGCGCGGGCTCTGGGCCGGCACGTTTGATCCGCCGTCGGATTGGAGGCGTGCCAAGCGCGCTGGCGGCGTCGAGACCCGGCCGGAGATGGAGAAGCCGCCTGCCCCCGCTCCGGCGCCCACACAGGCCGCCTGCGCCATCAAGGGCAACATCTCGCGCAAGGGCGACAAGATCTACCACCTGCCCGGGACACGGGACTACGACCGGACCGTCATCACCACGAACTCCGGCGAGCGCATGTTCTGCAGCGAGGACGAGGCGAAGGCGGCGGGCTGGCGGGCGCCGCAAGGCTGAGCGGATGGGCGGCGAGGATCTCCAGCGCCCTATGCTGCGCGGTTGTGATTGACCGAAGCTCAACTATCCTGACGCGAGGTGCGCGGTGGTCGCCTCCGGGAGGTGCACTCTGCACGACGCAGGACGATCATGATTGCCTTGCTCATCAGATTGTTCACGGCGGCGCTCATGATCAGCGCGAGCACTGTAGCTGACGCAAAACGTGGGCGAACTCGTCGAGCGGCTCCTCAAGCGAAGATTGAAGCCCACCAATTCAGATATCCTCTTACGTCGACAACGGTCCTGCGGCCACCAAGTGACGGTATCATCCACTGGAATACGCCGAATAAGGACGGCAATCTCGGCGGACCAGGGACGGGCGGCGGCGGAGGCGGTGGAGGCTGATCAATCCACGGTGGTTCTGCCCGCTCGGCCCCGCCCCGATCTGCTCACGTTGCGGTAGGCAGCTGGCGTTTGCCGGCCCTACCTAAGCGGCGCATCGTACCGGGAAGCGCACAGCCCTCGACGCCGCACGGATGTGTTGCCGCGTCCATCAGCCATTCAGAGGTACGAAGAAGCAGATCACCCGCCCGCGGTACTGGCAGAGGTGGTAGCTCGCATCCTTGCTCGGTCGCGCCAGAGCCTCAGGGATAAAATAGCCGTGCGATCGGAAACCGCCGGGCACGATCTCCGCATCGTCGACCGGCGCGCAGTCCTCGTTTGAGCAGCACTCCTCAGGATACCAGGAGTGCGCGAGGTGGTTGAATGAGAGGGTGGTGAGGAGCGTCAGGACCAGCATGGGGCCTCGCATCTCCACGGGGTTATGTGGATGGCGATCTCGCCTGCAAGACTTGTGACGCTTTCATCTGGTCACCATCCGACCACGCCATCTGATGTTCCGGGCTCTGCGCAGTCAACTGCCCGATCCGCTCACGGGGCGGGGGAGCGTCCGATCTCACCAGCGTGTGAGCTTAGCCGATACGCAACTTGGCTCGCGGGCAGGATGGCGAGCGGCTCATCGAAGCCGCGCGTGAGGTTAGGGCCGGCGAGGATGAAGCCGACTTCGACGCCGCGGTGAAGCGGATCGCGAAGCCGAAGAAGGCTGAGGGCTAGGACGAGTTAGGCTTAGGATCGCTCGGCTTAACGGTATCGAGCAGCCTGCGGGCCTCCTCAATGAGCCTTCGAGTGCGGGCTACCTCAGCCCTGACCTCTTGAGCCTGCCGCCAGCCTTCGCGGGCAAGAGCGCGACTACGGGCGACGTTCGGGTCTTCCGACCGCTTCGGTGGCATGCACTAAGCCGTGGCGATGGTAGCCCCCCGCTTAGGCCAACAAACTGCACACGGTTATGTTCGCAGGAGGCGAAGGCTCTCAGGACGTAAGTGCGAACGGTATAATCGCCAACGAAAAAGCCCGCGCTGGAGAACCAGGCGGGCTTAGTTGGGTCTCGGGAGGAGCATCGAGATTACGCCAACGAGGATCTTCCGCCTTAACACCCGGCAAAGTTCGTCGCGATCGCACGAAAAAGCCTGCGCCGGCGGACCGGGCGGGCCTTCCCAGATCCAAGCCTCAGGGGATGTGGGGCCGAATCTACGCGTATCGTACCGGGGCGGCGGGCACGAAAAAGCCCCGCGCGGCGGTGCCGGCGGGCACGAAAAAACCGCCGCGGCCGGAGCCGGGCGGTTCGAGGTGATCGCGCTGGGGGAATGCCGAGACCCGGCCTAAACGCGGGATCGCGGCGCGGTGTCAGTCGCCGATCCAGCTCACCGCCCCGCCAGCCCGATCTTCGCCAGCACGATCCCCCCGAAGGCCAGCAGCGCCGCCGAGGCCAGCCCCCAGCCGATCTTGCGCAGATCCCGCACCTGCCCGGCGACCTCGGCCAGCCCCTTGGCGGCCTCGGCCTTCGCCCCGTCCACCGCCTTGTCGATCCGCCGCTCGATCTCGTCGCGCGCCACGAAGTGCTCGATGTCCCGCCGGTAGGCCACGCCCTCAAGCTTCTCGTCCATCCGGTCGAGCTTGCCCCCGAGCGCATCCATCTGCCGGCCGGTGGCCTCGACGCGCTCGATCAGGCGCCCGATCCATTCGGGCAGATGGTCGGCCATGGGTCCGGTCCTTCGCTCGCCACGGCCCGGCCGCGCCGTCCGGGCCCGGGGCGGTGTCTCGTCCGTCATCGGGGCGCACCCGCGGTTCCGGTGTTCACCCCTTCGGCCCGAGCACCTGCGGCACGATCTTGTCGACCGAGCGGGCCAGCATGTAGGCGCCGATCCCTACGGTGAGCAGCGACCACAGCTCCGCCGGCACGCCCTTGAGCGCCGCCACCACCTCGACCTGCAGGCCGAGCATCGGCGCCACTACGCCCACCCAGGTGATCATCGCCAGCGCCCAGAGCACGGTGATCGGCCGGGCGTTGCGGGCGAGCGGGCTCTCGGACCCCGCATCGGCCTTCATCACCTCGGCCATGGCCCGGCCGAGATCGTCCTGCTGCTCGATCAGGGCCTTCTGCAGCTCCAGCTGGACCTGGAGCCGCTGGCCCTCGTCGGGCAGCACCTTCTGGAGGATCGGACCGAGCGCGCCGAGCAGCGCCGGCAGGAGGGCGAGGAACCCCATGGTCAGGCCCCCTTCTGCATGTTGCGGCGGACGGCCTCGCGCAGGCGCGGCCACCAGGCGGTCGTTGGCGGGGCCGGGGCGGCCGGCGGCGCCGCGGCGGCGCACGCCGCCCGGAGGCAGGCGAGGAAGACGGCGTGATAGCCCGCGATCCGCGCGCCGTTCCGCGCGCCGTCGCCGTTGACGATGGCCCGCGCACCCTCCGGATCGTCGGTGCCGCCGTCGAAGTAGCGCGCGAGGGTATGGCCGGGGCGGAACAGGCCGTCGCGCGCGCCGACGATCAGGATCGCCGCGCTCGTCTCCGGCACGAGCGCCAGGTCCGGATCGCCGACGAGGTCGAGGCCGAGCCGCCGGCCGAACCGCCGGTAATTGTCGAGCCAGGTGAGCTGGCTGGCGCCGCGGCCGTAATAGACCCGGCCGTCCACCGGCACGCCGTAGGGATGCCCGCGCCCGAGACCGGCCTCGCGGATCGACAGGTTCAGCCGGCATTCGTGCCAGGCGGTGGCCAGGGTGTAGGCGACGTGGCGGAGATCGCCGGGCCAGCCCAGGCGCTCCCAGGCGTCGAGGAGGCCGGTCAGCCCGTCGACCTCGGTCTGCGCGAGGGTGGCGCCGAGCAACCCCGTCGCGCGCAGCCGCGCGAAGAAGGTCGCCCGCACGAGGGGAGCGGTCATGTCGGCCTCACGGGGGTCCGGGTGGAGAGGGAGCGGCGCCGAATCGGCACCGCGGCTACGTCAGGGCGAGGCTGACGCCCGCCTTGTTCGCGGCCTTGAGGGCGGTGGCGTCGGTGCGGCCCTGCGCCCCGGAGAAGCCGACCGCGATGCCGGCGCCGAAGGACAGGCCGAGAGCGCCGAAGGGCACGACGAGCGTGCCGCCGGGGGGCACCATCGCCTCCCAGGCCGCCGCATCCGTGCCCAGGCTCGGCGGCGCGGCGGTGTCGAACAGCTTCACCCAGATTGGGGCCGTGTCGCCGTTCCAGGCCGTGAGCGTGAGCACGCGGCCGGGGGCGCCCTTGACGAGCTGGCCGGCGGCCGCCGCGGACGCGGCGTAGACGGTGCGGGCGATCGCCCCGCCCTCGCCCGGGGCCTGCGCCACCAGCGCCACCGGGATCGGCGTGCCGGCCGCGACGCCCTGGACCGAGACCACGTCGGGGCTCGCGCGTCCGGCGGTGCCGAACGCCGGCTGCCGGGCCGCGATCGCCGCCCCCGCCGGCAGGACGGCGGTGCCGTCGTCGTAGAGGACGAGCAGCGTGTCCGACGCCGCCATCTCGGTGGTGTCGACCGCCAGCGTCAGCACGGAGCCGTCGAGGGCGGTGTAGCCGCAGCCCGGCTTGCCGGCGGCGTAGAGGAGCGCCGACCGGCTGAGGTCGATCACGGCGAGCAACGCCCGCACGTCGAAGCCGGCCACGCCCGAGAAGTCGAGGGTGCGCTGCGCGGGCGCGAAGGCGACGCCGCCGAACAGGGGTCTCTTCATCGGGGCCTCAACCGAACAGGAGCGCGTCGACGAAGGCCTGCGCGTCCGCCGCGCGCAGGGTCTCGCCGGCGCTGGCGTCGAGCGCGTCCGACAGCAGGCGCAGCGTGTTGCGGCTTCCGTCGACCCCGTCGCGGATCGCGGCGAGCGCCTCGGTCACGGTGCCGGTCGAGAACGGCAGAACCACCTCGACCGTGTAGGGGATCACCGACTCGATCACCCGCCCGGCGAAGCGCTGGGCGAGGTCGGCTTCCCGGATCGTCTCCACGGTCATCGGCTCAGTCCAGCAGTTCGAGGGTGCCGAGCAGGACGGTGCGGCCGGTGCCGTCGCCCTCCCGGATCCGCACGACCACCGGCATCGCGGCCCGTGGGGCGGCGCCGGCGAGGTCGGCTTGGCTCAGCGGGAACCGCAGGACGCCGTCGGCATCCGTCGCGAGGCCGCCGCCGGCCTCCGTGGTCAGCGCGCGCGGGCGGCCGGGCAGGCCGACGCTCCAGGCGATCACCTGCCCACCCGCGGGCAGCGGGACGATCTGCCCGGACGCGACGTCGAGGCCCCGCAGGATCAGGCCGAGCGGCGCGGCGTCGGCCCGCGCCATCCGCCACGCATAGGTGAGCGGCGCCGGGCTCACGGGGCGCTCTCGGCCGGGACCGCGGTGGCGTCGGCCCGGTCGGGGGCCGACGGCTTCGCGGCGGCGAGCTCGGCCTCCAGGGCGTCGATCCGCGCCTGCGCCTCGGCGAGCAGCCGGTCGCGCCGCTCCAGGGCGCAGGCGAGGGCGAAGTTCTGCGCGGTCAGGGTCCCGAGATGCAGCGCGACGTGCTGCTCGGCCGTCTCGATCAGCTGGGCCATGGCGAATCTCCGGTTCGGCGCGGCGGGGGTGTCGGGGGCTCAGTTCGGGACGCGCAGGGCCCGGTAGCCGGCGCCGGCGCTGTCGGGGGCGCCGTAGGTGACCGGCCGGGCGCCGCTGCCGTCGGCGTTGACCTTGAACAGGCCGGCGGCGGCCTGGAGCGCGACCGACCCGGCCGTGTCGACGACGTTGACGCCGCTGCCCCGGTGGGGCGACAGCACGAGGTCGCCCAGGGGACTGAGCTGGATCAGGCCCGCGCGGCCCGCGCCGCCCGGGCCGATCGCCCGGAGGTTGATCGGCTGGGACCCGGCATTCGGGGTCCTGGCGGTCGCGCCGATGTCCAGGGCGACCTGGGCGGCGCCGTCGTTGGTGACGAGCACGGTCTTCCAGGGGATCCCCCGGTTGATGCCGATCTGATCGACCTCGATCACGGTGCAGATCGCCAGGCCGTTGGTGTCGCTGTCGCCGATGAAGTACAGGCCGCGCACTGGCACGTTGACGTCCGACCCGTCCTTCTGCCTCCGGATGTTGAAGTCCAGTTCGATCCCGTAGGCGATCACGTTGGTGAAGCCCCACGGATCGACGTGGTGCGCGCAGTTCGACACCAGGGTGTTCGCGCCCCAGATCGACGCGGCGCCCGGTGGCTGACCGTTCGCGCCGGCGAAGGCCCCGCCGAACAGGCCGACGCCGCCCTGGCTGCTCGACGACGTGCGTGCGTATCCGGCGACGCCGACGCTGTGATTGCCGGCGTCGCTCGCCGCGGGCACCTCCACCGCCCCGACGACGGCCTCGGTGACCCCGTAAAGGTTCGAGCCGAACTGCGCGTCCGCGGGGTAGTCGTTCACGGCGACCCGGAAGGTGTCGTGGAGGCGCCGGTAGCCCGACCAGGCCGGCCCGGGATCCGCGACCGAGGGCTGGCCGCCCAGGGCGAGGTCGAGGGGCCGGACGGACGCCCAGTAGGCGCCGTCCCGGGAGCGGAAGCCCTGTCCCGCGGGCGGCGGCGTGGCGACGCGCAGGTAATCGCCGCCCCGGCCGTCTCCCGCCTGCATGCGCCCGCGCAGGGCCAGGGTCGTGACCTGGGCGGGGATCGTCGCCGCGGCGGCGTCGCCCCGGCTGGCGAAGGTGAGGCAGAGCGGGGTCTGCACGGCGCTCTCCAGGGCGGCCACGCGGACGGCGAGGTGGCCGCTCTCCAGCGCGGTGAGGCGCGCCAGGGCGTCGGCCGCGAGCGGCGCGAACACGCTCGCGTTCGACACGTCGTCGAGCTGCAGCACCTCGATGTCGGTGACCGGATCCGGGCCGAACACGCGGACGAACGGCCGGGCGTACCGGGCCGCGCGGGGGGCGACGACCAGCGTGCCGGCGCCCGCCTGCCGCCCCAGGGTGGTCTGCCGCTCGACGCGGCCGGACGCGACCGTCGTCCCCTTCAGATCGGCCACGGCCGTGAACGACGATCCCGCGCCGTCCGGCAGCCGGTTGCCCGCCTGGTCGAACCACGCGATCCCCAGCCGGATCGCGTCGTTGGCCGGATCCGCCGCGTCGGCCCGGCGCTGCACCACCCACCGGGCGCGGTAGACGCGGCCGGGCTCGATCGCGACCCGCCTGCGCGTGGCGACGAGGCCGGGCCCGGTCAGGCGCGCCACCGCGCCGTTGTCCCCGAACGCGCGCAGCGTCGCCGGCAAGGCCGGCAGGGCCGAGCCGTCGCCCTGAAGCTCCGCCACGGTCGCCGCGAAGGCGAAGGCCCATCCGGCCTCCCCGACGCGCGCGGTGTCGGCGACGCCGTCGGCGCGGTAGCGCTCGATCAGCGCGCCCAGGGCCGTGTCGCTCGCGGCCCGGGCCCGGCCCTCGGCGACGACCGCCGCCGTCCGGTCCTGCTGCTCCCGGGCGATGGCGTCGCCCCGCGCCCGTCCCTCGGCGACGACGGCGGCCTGGCGAAGCTGGCCCTCAGCCGCCATTGCCGCCGCCACGGCCGCCGCGATGGCGCCGTCGCGGGCGCGTCCCTCGGCGGCGAGGCCGGCGACGCGCGCCGCCTGCTCGTCCGCGAGGGCCGCGACCAGGCCGTCGAGGAGGTCGAACGCGTCGCCGATGCGCGCGACGTTGGCGGCCGGCGTCGCGCCGAGCGAGGGCTTCGGAAGAGCCATGCCGGTCCCGGAGTGCTGAGGGGGTCAGAAGGCTTCGACGAGGTCGAGGGTCACGGTCCCGTACCGGGACAGCTGCAGGTCCAGGGCGCCGGTATCGTCGCTCGCGAACCGCATCGTGCCGACCGGGGCGCCGAACGCGATCGGCGTGCCGGCGGGCAGGTCCGCGCGCAGCCACGGCCGGATCGCCACCCCGACGCCGCCGGGGATCGCCAGGCCGGTCGCCGGATCGGCCGGGTCGGCGGTGGTCAGGCCGACGATGACGTGCAGGCGGCCGCCGATCGAGAAGATCATCCCGGGCGCCAGGAGGCCGCCCCGGTCGCGCCGGATCGCGATGGCGGCGGCGTTCGCGGCCGCGTCCAGCATCAGGCTGAAGGCCAGCGGCGGCTGTGCGAGGCCGGGGGTCCGGTCGGTGACCGCGCCGCCCACCACCGGCTCGATCGGCCAGGGCGCCCGCGGCCGCTCGTAGGGGCCGACGGACCAGAGCTGGGAGCGGCCGAGGGCCACGACCCGGCGCAGGGCGCGAATCCGGTCGTTGCCGAAGGCCGGGATCGTCAGCGCCGCCTTCCACCGGGCGGTGGGCGAGGCGACGAGCACCTCGTTGCCCTCGAAGCTCTGGCCGCCGGATCGGGTGCCGCCGCGCAGGGACCAGTCCTCGGCGGACGGCACCAGGATGTTGGGCCACGGCAGGGGCGCCGCCATGCCGGCCTCAGGTCGCCGTGTCGGGCAGGGGCGGCCGGGCCCCTTCCTCGGCCGGAGCCCAGGCGTAGGCGGCGGCGTCGAGGGCGACGAGGTCGAGCTTGACGCCGGTCAGCGCGTTGCCCGCCATCGCCAGCGTGCCGCGCATCACCGCGAAGGTCGTGTCGATGCCGAAGGACGGCAGGACCAGCCGCACGGTCGGCGCGCCGTAGGCCGGCAGTCCGGCGGGCGAGAGCCGCAGGCCGGAGAGCCGGAAGCGCGGGTTGCCCTTCGCCATGGCGATCTTGGCGAGCCGGCGGGACTGGCTGTGCGAGGGCGCGCGGATGAAGCTGCGCTCGGTCTCGATCACGCCCTGGACCGCCTGGGCCGCTCGGTCGTCCCACGGGTCGCCCTCGGTGGGCTGATAATCGTGCCACGGGTCGGTGTAGGTGTGCTTGATCCGCGTGAAGGTGTTGTAGGCCTCGTCGCCCTCCTCGAGCTGGTCCCAGCCGAGGATCATGCGCTCGGTGATGGTGACGGTCGGCGGCTGCCAGCGCCCGCCGCGCACCGCCACCCGGCCGTCGGCATCCTCGTAGATCTCGCCGTCGCAGGCCGCGAGCAGCCGGCCGAGCACGTCGGAGCGCGGCTCGGTGTAGTCGTAGCTGCCCCAGGACCGGTAGCGCGGCTCGGTCGTCGCGCCGTTCGGGTCCGGGACGACCAGGGCTACCGGCTCGTCGCAGACGTCGGCGAGGGCGATGAAGCTCGGCAGGTCGATCTCGTCGCGGGCGAGGCCGTAGCCGCTGTCGTGCATCAGGTAGTCGAGCAGCAGCAGCGCGGCGTTGTCGGTGTAGGCGTACCCGCCGGTGCGCGGGTCGTAGGACGGCGCGCCGGCCACCAGCAGCCGGACGTCCGGCGCGCCCTCGGGGAAGATCTGGCTGCCCTTCTTGAGCGGCGTGGCGACGACGACGCTGTAGCACAGCCCCTTGAGCCGCATGGCGTCGGTCCAGTACGGCAGCTTCAGCAGGGCGGCCGAGGCCGGCTGGTCCTCGGTGCCGGCATGGCCCTCGATCACGACCTTGCCCTGGTAGACGCTGTCCGGGACGAAGCCGCCGGAGCCGGCCCCGAGGCCGGTCTTCACGTCCCCGAACCAGTATTGCAGGATCTGCACCGGCCCGACGCAATGCACGGCGCCGCGGTACAGGACCGTGTTGGTGTCGTTGAACTTCAGCGTCTCCAGCGCGAAGATCACGCCGCCGAGCTTGGCCTGGCCGAGGACCCGGCGGCGGGGCGCCACCGCCTGCCGGACGGTGACCTGGTGGTCGGCCCGCTTGTCTGAGCCGAGCAGGGCCTGGACGCCGTATTGCAGGGCCACGGTGCCGACCGTCACGACCGCGTAGCCGACGACGAGTTCCGCGGTGGCGCCGAGCGCCAGCTCGCCGATCAGGGCGGCGCCGATCGCGGCCGGCATCAGACGCGCCAGGCCACGCGGGCCGGCCAGGGGCCGAGCGCGAGGCCGGCGGGGCTCTTCACCGCCCAGCCCAGAGGGCAGCGGATCGCGCAGGCCGGCCCGACGCGCGGGTGCGCGACGAGGCCGACATCGCCGGTGCGCGGGGATTCGGTGGTCGCGAAGCCGGATTCCGTCATCAGCGCGCGCACCACGGTCTCGAAGCCGCCGCGGCGGCGGACCGTCCGCAGGGCGCCCAGCGCCGTGCGGTAGTGCCCGCGCAGGCGCGCGGCCGGATCGACGCCGCGCCGGACGCGGCACCAGTCGGCCATCACCAGCGCGCAATCGCACGCCCCCCAGGCGAAGCTCGCCCGGGCCATGGCGCGCAGGAAGGCGCTCAGCTGCTGGTCTCCGGGATCTCGGGATTCCATGGCCGTCTTCGGTTGATCATCTGGGCGATGTCGAACAGGCCGGCATCGCCGGGATGGCGGCGCTGCTGGTCGGCGTCGGTCAGGTTGCCGAAGGGCGGCAGGCCCCGGCGGGAGAACCGGGTCTCGGCGGTGAGCTGGGCGGTCCAGGCATCCGGCCCGGCGGCCGTGTGGGTCAGCCGGTCCATCACGCCGCGGTAGAGCGTGTACAGGCCGCCCAGCGGCGCGAGGTCGGCGCCGTAGAGCTGGAGGTAGACGCGGCAGTCGCGGCCCTTCACCGCGGTCCGGGCGTCGATCACGTCGCGGGCGATCTCCGGCCCGACGCCGGCGAGGGTGAAGGTCACCAAAGGGGCGATGCCGCCGACCGCGCTCTCGATATCCGAGACCGATCCCAGCCCGCCCAGGCCCTGCCAGTCGTGGCCGCCGGCCCGGAGCGTGCCGAACCCGGCATGGACCCGCTGCGGGGCGTCGCGGAAGTCGAAGAAGGCCAGGACCTCGGCGGTGATGGTCTCGCCCCGAAGAGCGGCTGCGCCAGCTTCGTCGAAGATCGACATCAGCCCACCCGCGCGTAGCGCCTCTGCCCGGTGGCGACGATCCCGTTGATGTTCCGGCTGATGGTCTGGTGCACCTGTGCCATGCCGGCCGAGACCCCGCGCTGGATGGCGGCCTGGATCTCGCTGTTGCCCTGCGCACCACGGGCGTCGATCGCGATGGCGACGGGTTGCGGCCCGTCGCCTGCCGCGTTCGCGTTTGCGGGCATCGGCATGTTCGGGAGCGTCGCGAGGTTGGGCATGGCGAATCCGACCGGGCCACCGTCGGCGTAGCCGGGCAAGCCGAGCCGCATGGCGTTGACCACGTGCGGGCCGCCAAAGCGGGCGACATCCGCCTGCGACCACACCACCTCGCCCGCGTGCACGATGCCGGCCGGCTGGTTGCGGCCGCCGTAACCGGTGAAGCCGCCGTCCGCGAAACCGAACAGGGCACCCAGGCCACCGCTACCCTTGAAGAGGGATCCGACCAGGGAATCCATCAGGCCGCCGAGCAGCTTGTCGCCGACGCGCGAGAGGACGCTTCCGAAGGCCTGCGCGGCGTCCCTGCCGTGAAGAAGATCGGAGGCGAAACCCGTCATCGCGTCGGTCAGCGTCGAGCGCGCTTCGGCCAGGTACTGATTGTCCCGCGAACGATCGATGTAGGCCTGGGCCGCCGGGGTCGCAGTATCGCCGTAGATCGAGCGGGCGCCGGCATAGGCGCGCTGGTCGTAGCGGTCGCGACCGAGTTGGTCGCGGTCGAAGGCGAGATCCGCGCCGGCCCGGGTCCCGGCCAAGCCGCGCGCGGCGGCCGCCATCCCCTCGGCGTTCCTCATCAGCTCGGCGCGGTATTGCGGGGTGATCTCAACGCCCTGCGCGATCGCTTGGTTCAGCGCCTGCTGGTATCGCGCCGCTGCGTCCAGTTTCTCGCCGTTAACGCCCAGATACTGCGCATTGAGGGCAACGAGGTTGTTCTCGTTCGCAAGCGCCCGGTTTCGCTCCACGCTCGCGCTGATCGCCTGCTGGGCGTTCGGCGGCGGCGTCAGGATCTCCTTGACGTAGGTGCGGGTTTCCTCTGGGAGCGTGGCGACGTCCTGTCCACTCGCGACGAAGCGTTGGGCAACCTTCGGTCCGGCATTGTAGCCGACGAGGGCAGCCACTTCGTTGCCGTCGAACCGGCGCAGGAGCTGCGCCATCAGTTCGGACTGCTTGGGGATCGCCTGCGCCGGGTCGAACGGGTTGGCGAGACCCATGCCGGCCGCGGTGGCAGGCATGAACTGTGAGATGCCCTGTGCGCCTGCCGGGGACACCGCATTCGGGTTGAACCGACTCTCGCGGCGGATCTGGGAGGCGATCAGATCCGGGTTGACACCGTTCGCTGCCGCCGAACTGTAGATCAGGTCACGATACTGCTCGGGAGCCTGCCCCACGCCGATGGCGTAGCGACCGCTCCCAGACGCGGTGTCGACGTAGGTCTGACGCCGTGCAGCTTCCAAGTCGAGCTGCTGCCGCTGCCGAATGCTGTGGATCTGGTAGTCGCGCAGGAGCGGATCGTTCGGGTTGGTTGGAAGATCGCGGATTTCGTTCTCGGCCCGCTCGTTGATCCCCGCGACACGCTGTGCCTGGGGCGAGAAGCCGACGGTCCGCAGGGCGAACTGCGATTCCCGGAGGGCGTTGGCGAACTGCGTTCCCCCCTGAGCGAGATCCTCGCGGATGCGGCGTGCCGAGGCTTCGAGACCCTCGGCGGTGCGCAAGGACTTCCCGTCGGGATCCAGCACGCCGGCGGCGAGCTCAGTGCGGATGCGCTGCGCCGCGTCCGTGATCTGCTTCAGGCGCTCTTCCTGCGGATTGTACTGCTTGCCGAGGTTGTCGACGACGAGCGAGCGCTGCGCCAGATCCGTCTGCCGTGCCTGCGCCTGCTGCCGCTGCTGATCGGCGAGAGCCTTGTCGAGTTCTGCCTGCAAGGCCGGACGGGTGCTGCTGAACCTTTCCAGGAAGGTCGGCGGAGTCGCCAGCACCCTTTGCAGATCCCGGATACGCGTCTCGAGGTCTCCGCCGGTGGCGCCTCGGTCGATGATCTGACCCAACCGGTCCCAGGCCGAGGCGATGAACGTGCCGACAGCTGCCGTGGTACGCCCCCAGCCGGAGGTAAGCGTGTCCGCCTTCACGATGCTGCCGGATATCGCATCGTAGAGCGCACGCTGCGCCTCCAAGCGATGGCCCTGCGCGTCGAGGGTCTGGATGGTCTCGCGCGTCGCGGCGTCGAGGAAGCCCAGACGCGTGTTCAGCAACTCGGCGCCCTTGGCTGGCTCGGCGAAAGCCTTGGCCAGTTCGGCCTGCGCGTCGCCGAGACTCTGGCCGGTCGTGGCGGCGTAGTCCCGTGTCGAGCGTTGAAGATCCCCCAGGATCTCGCCACCGATCCGGCCGGTGCTGGCATACTGGGCCGCCATCTCGCGGGCGGTCCGGGTCGAGATCCCGCCGGCGGACGCGTTGGCCTGTGACAGGGCGTTGATCTGTCCGACGGTGGCGCCGGATGCTCGCCCGATTCCGAGAAGCGCCAGCTCGGTCTCGCGCTGGCTCGACGCGTACGATTGCTGGGCGACGACGGCGGTAGCGAGCGCGGCGGCCACCGTGCCGACGCCGACGCCGACGACGCCGGCGCCGGTTGCGGCCGCCCGGGCGCCGGACGCGAAGTTCCCCATCGAGGCGGCGGCGTTCCGAGCCAAGCCGCCGAGACCACCGTCACCGATCGCCGCTGAGGCGCCCGTCGCCTGTTGGACGAAGGCGCGAAGCGGGTTGGCCCCGGCGATGACCTGATCCGCGAACTGCGTCACGCTGGAGCGCAGCACCTCGAACTGCAGGTAGGTCAGGCCGGCCTGCTTGGCGTTATCGTTCAGTGCCTTGGTGTGCCTGTCGAGGCCGGCCGCCGCCTGTGCCGTGGCCGACGCTGCGGCTTGTGCGGCTGCCGTGCCCTTGCCGGCACCGACATTGAAAGTATCTGCTGCCAGCCCCGCACCGCGCGCGGACTGCGCCAGCCGGTCCAACGCTACCGAGGCGTCGGTTGCCGGGCGCGAGTCGATCACGATTGCAAGGGTTGCGAGGTCAGTCATGCGCGTTGAGTTGTACGGTGCTCTCCTGTCCACACTGATCGGCGGCTCGGCCGCCGCGCAGGTCCCCCCGGAAGTGGGAGCGGTTGGAACTGTCCGGATGACTGGGCGTGCAATCGCCGGCGCTCTCGCCTGCGGCGTCCCAAGGGACCGCGTGCTCGCCGTCGGCCGGCGTGCAGTCGAGCAAGCACATCTGTCGGCACCCAATATCCCCGTAGAGCAGCTGGCCCATTATCAATTGGACGCCATTGAGACGGCGCAGCGCGAAGACGGGCAGATGGGTGATGACCGATGCCGCACGGCGCTGGAAAGCTATCGACACGTCGAGGATCTATTCACCGCCGTGCGCTGAGCATCTGCATCAGCTGCATCATCCCGGCGGTATCGGACGCCTGCACCTGGCCCGCTTGGGCCGGGTCCGTGAGGCGGCGGTGTTCGCTCCGCCGGGACTCGTCCATCGCCATCAGGGCCCGGACCTCCCAGGGGCGCAACTCCTCGCCGAAGAGCCGAGCCCAGGCCTCGATATCCGTGTAGCCGAACGGCTCAGGTGAGAACCCGGCTCGGCGTCCCCGCTCCAAGTCCCAAAACCACGCCCAGACGTGCTCGGCCTCGACCGGGATCCGGAGGGCGTCCTGATCCGAGATCACCCCCGCATGCTGATCGCGGGTGACGGCGCGGACGGCCCAGATGAGCCGCGCCGTCAGACCTTGAAAAAATTGGCGCGCCGATCCCGGAAGAAGCCGACCTGCTCGGCGATCCAGGGGAGCGCGCTGAACAGCGTGACGGCGTTCTCGAAGCTGCAGGGCAGCGCCTCGCCCTTCCACTGCACGCCCGCCCATCCGCGCACCGCGCAGGCCGAGAGGCGGGCCAGACGCATCACCTCGCGCCGATCGGGATCCTCGTCCTCCTCGGTCTCTCCCTGCTTGGCGAGCATGTCGCGCAGCTTGCGGAGGTTCTTCCGGTAGGTCGGGGCGTCCTGACCGATCACCGTCATGGTGATGCCGAGCGGCTCGGCCGAGACCGGATGCAGGAGCTGCATCGCGGCGCCGGCCTCGGCCCCGGGTGCCAGGTCGAGGCTGGCGAGGTCGAGGGCCGCCAGGTCGAGTGCGGGGGTCGGATCGGGTTTCGGGACGGTGGATCGGGGGGCCATCGTCGCGCTCCTCAGGCGGCCGGAACCATCAGGGGCTTGGCATTGAGACCAACGGACGCCTCCAGGCGGATCACGTTGTTGGCGCCGCCGGGATTCGGGCGCGCCGTCAGAACCAGGCCGAACAGGTAGAAGATCGTGCCGGACGTTCCGTTGACCGGCTCATCGCCCAGCACGAGCTTGAAATTGTAGTCCTGGTGCGAATCCACGGCGGCGATCAGGGCCTGTTGTCCGGCATCGCTGGCGACGAAGCCGCAGGTGAAGGTCCAGTCCCCCGCATCCCGCGTGCCCTTGGCCTTGAACCGCCGATCCTCGTCGGTCGAATCGAAGGTCACGGGTTGTGCGGCGTCGCCGAAGGCGCCGAACGTCTCGGTCTTCCTGATGCGGGTCCAGGCAAGGGCCGCCGCGACGTTCGCGTCGGCGGGCGGCGTATCGCTCGACGGGCCGATATAGAGGATGGACCCAGCGGTGGGCTTGACTTGCGTGGTGATGGGCATGGTGTCCTCCCCGGGCACAGCTGAAGACCGCATGGGATGTGCGGCAGGATCGGAGCGGCGGACGCGGGCTTGGGCTTGCAGTCGTCAGACCGTCGACGGCGGCCCCGCATAGACAGCCCAGCGAGCCCGGACCGGGATGTGAAGCCAATTCGGCTCCTGCTGCGCTCCAAGCACGGAGGCCGGCTGGTCGATCCGGACCTCCAAGTCGTTGGCGGTGAGCCTCGTGCCCCGGCAGAACCGGGCTGCGAGCATGGCGGCGTGCGTCAGCGGCCGGGTCAGCCCCTCGTTCACCGGCCAGAACACATCGATCTGGAACAGGCCGCCGTAGATGATGTCGCCGTCGCTCTCGGTGCCGAAGCTCGTGGTCTCCGCCGGCAGGAAGGTCGAACGCAGGTAGGCGCGGCCCTTGGGATCGAAGTTCCGGCCTTCGGGGGCGATCGGAAGAGCCACCGGCAGCTTGGTCGCCTTCAGATGGCGGTAGAGCGCGGCCTGGATCGCGGCTTCGCCCCCCATCACCGCCTCTCGGCCTGGGCGGCAGCGACCGCGCGATCGATCGCGGACTGAAACTCCGTCACGGTGAGGCCGACCATGCCGGCCGGCGCCTGCTTGGACCATCCGGTCTCTAGCCGCAGGGCGTAGGGCAGCGCGTTCGAGATGTAGATCACGTCGCCGAGCCGCGCCGTGGCGACACCCGCGGCGATGCGGGCGATGCTCGATTGCCCACTTTTGTCGGCGGCCACCAGGGTGGCGGTGTTCGGCCGGCCCACGCCGTACTGCCAGTTCGCCCGGAACCGACCGGTATCCACCGGCGAGCGCAGCACGACGCGCGCGCCGATGTCGAGCGCAACCTTGCGCAGGACGAGATCGGCCCGGTCCGCGGATTTCTCGCACCAAGCCGCGATGTTGAGGGCGAAGTCCTGAGCCATGCTCTTCCCGATCTGCGGGCGGATGCCTATCTGCGCCCTCCCGTGATGGAGGACGTGAATGGCGAGCTCGTATCGAGGCCTCTACAAGTGCCTGCCCAAGCAGGATCGGCCGACCCACATCCAGGTTGTGGACACGGGCGGCAACAGCCTCCCGCTGCCGATCGACACCTATGAGGATCGCGACGTTCAGCCGGACTGGCGGAAGTTGCCATGGCAGGGTGAAGATGGCGCCGGCCTGTCCGGCTTGCAGGGCGCTTCCGAGTGATCTGCGCAACCCCTACCGCATAAGCTGGCGCGACGACCAATCAGCGCCTCACCTGCGCCTGCCACAGGACCCTGACCGGCCCGGGGGCCAGCGGCATCACGGCGACGATCTGGTGCTCGTCAGTGCCGATCAGGAGCGCATCTTCGGGCGTCGGCTCCATATCCAAGCCCGCCGTCGCGATCAGCACCTTGCGGTCGGTCTGCGCGATCAGGCTGCCCGCGCGCTCCTCTTCGGAGTAGTCGAGCACGACGAGGGTGCAGGGATGGTCGGTCGGCTCGGCCTCGTCGCCGGGTGGCAGGGACAGATCGTTCGTGCTGTCGCCGCCGGACAAGACCGGGCCGCGCCGGACCGCGCCGCGTTGGCCGAAGCGCGCGATCAAGCGGTTCGCGGTCGCGACCGACCGGGCATAGTCAAAGCCGCCCGTCATCGCCGGATGATCGTGCAGACGGAGCCGATGGCGCCGCAGCCATGTTCCATCGCCGCGTGGAGCGCCTGCTCGGCCGTGGGCCCCATGAAGAGCGCGCCGAAGCAGACTTCCTTGCCGGCGCCGACGGCGAAGTAGGCTGCCTCCGGGGAGACCTCGTCGCCGCGCGCGGTTCTGATTCGGACGCCGCCCTCCGGCGGAGCGACGAGCACCACGAAGGAGCTGCCCCGACCGTCGTCTTCCTCGCGCGCCCGGGGCGCCGAGCCCTCGCAACCGGCCCGTACCCAGGCCAAGAAGGCTTCGCATTCCGCGGCGTGTCCGGCGGTTCCGTAGGGGGTGCCATCGGGACCGCGAGTCAGCTTCCTGGCCCAGCGATGGCAGGCGTCCCCCATCCAAGAACCGCTGTCGGCGGCCATGACACCTTCACGATAGGCGATCGTCGTCATGGTTCGACCTCCGAGAAAATGGGTCGCCCGGCGATCCGGCCGTCGTCGCCCCACGGGACGCCGCGGATCGCGAGCATCACGCCCGCATCACGAGCGCGCCCACAGCCGCACGGAGCAGCGGAGCGACGATGCGCTCGACGGTCACGATGACCGGCAGCACGTCGGTCGGCGCCCGGACCGCGGCATAGTCCATCTTCAGCGGGCCGACGGCCTCGGACACCACGCGCTCGCCGGGGAAGATGTCGGGCGTCAGGCCGCCCGGGTCCTGAATCTCGCGCAGCGCCGCCTCGCAGCAGGCGCGCACCAGCGCCATCGGGATCGCGTCGGAGGGTAGCAATCCGTCCGAGGTCCACGCGCAGGCGCGGGGCCAGCACAGAGCCTGCCCGGGTACGGCCGGGCGGCCTAGCCACCGCGTCCGGTACAGGCCATCCAGATACTCGGTTCCGCGGCGCAGGGCCGCTTCCTTGTCCGCTTGGTCTCCGGCCCAGGCCGTGTTGCCGCGCGCCGCATGGTAGGCGTCGGCAGCCTCGACGCCGGCGTAGCTTTCGGCGTCCGGCAGACTCCTGCCGTCCTCGACGACCATCGCAGGCTACCGCGCGGCCTGTTTCTTGGCCTGGGCGATCTGAGCCTCGCGCACGGCATTCTGCGCGGCGAGGTACGCGGTGATGACCTGCCCTGGCGGCTCGAACGCGCGCGCTGCCTGGGCCTCCGCCTCGCGGTCATACGCATCCCGGGCCGCATCGCGCCTGCGGATTGCGGCATCGACCTCGGCTTGTGCGCTGGCCACGGCCTCGCCGAGCGCCTGAAGCGTCCGGGGTCCGTCCGCGCCGGCCGGCACCTCGGCCTGACCGGCTGCGGCGGGGTCAGCGGCCTGGGGCTCGCCCCCGGTGGCGATCGCGCCCTGGGTCGAGGCGGCGTCGGGCTCCGCCACGCCCGCCTGACCGTCGTCGTTCGTCTTGCTGCTGCGCTCGGCCATGGCCGGCCCCCCGTCTACGGATTGCAGAAACGGCGGCGCGCGAGACCGCGCCGCGATCGATGGGTGATCAGAACTCGCGGGTGACGATGCGCGCGATCGGGATCTGGCGCCGGTCCGGCGCGACCTGTCGCCAGGACGTGGCGGCGGCGAGGTTGTTGGTCGTGTTGGCGTTCGACGGGCCGCCCTTGGCCGGCGTGCCGACATAGGCGGTGCCGGGAACGTGGTGGGACCACTCAACGCGATCGTGCATGGTCGACTGACCGGCGCCGTTGCCGGCCGCCGGCACGCGGATGACCTCATTGGGCACCGTGGGCGACCCCGTGCCGTAGGTCATCGCCCCGCGACCGAACAGCCAGGTCTCGAAGACACCGGCCGCCGGCATCGGCATCGAATCGTCCATCGTGACGTCCTTGCCCATGTAGGTCGGGATCGTCGGGTTGGCCTCGCTGTCCAGACGGAACTGGATGAGGTTCTTCTTCAGGGCGTTGCCGTAGACGATCGAGTGCATCGCCACGAGCGCAAGACCGCCCATGGAATCGCCCATGGTGACGAGCGCATCGATGAAGGCCGATCCGTGGAAGTTGGTCTGCCCGTCCGCGAACTTGCCGCCGTTGAGGCCCGACAGGTCCACGGTCATCGAGTTCTGGATGTGGTTCGCGTCGGTCGCCAGCGCGTTGTAGGCGAAGATACCCGAGAGCTGAGCGATGGCGGCCTTCTGCCGACGGTAGGCCCAGTATTGCGCCACATCGTCGGCGAGCGCCGCCAGCGGATCGGCCGCGAGGAGCGCGCGCACGAGGTCCATCTCGGACCAGGAGTTGTTGCGCGAGAGGCGGACCGCGATCTCGTCGCCGGTCGCGGGCTTGTTCGGGACCGAGAAGACGGTCGGATCGTCCGAGCTGACGTTCTCGCCATCGGACCGGTCGAGGCCGTTGAGCTTCGGCATGTCGATGGTGAGACCCGGCCCCGCCAGGAAGTGATCGAGCAGCGGGTCTGGGACCATCGCGCCGGACTGGATCAGGGCGGTCTTCTCCACCGCGAGGCGGCGGACCATCGGGACGAAGACGGCTGGGACGATGACGTCGGAGAGGCGCAGGACGCCGGCGGGCATGGTGGACTCCTGAAGGCTTGAGGGTGTGATCCGTCAGCACCGCCAAGCCGGACCCCATGGCCGGCCGGTCGTTGTCTCAGGGGAGGGGGAGGGGCGCCCCATGGCGCCGGGAGGAGACCGCGCGGCGCCCATGCGCCGCCGGAGATCGTGGGTCAGGCCGCGCGGTTGCGCGGTGCGGGCTTCGGGCCGCCGACCGTCGTCCCGGCGGCCTTGGCCAGCCGGTCGGCCTTGGCGAAGTCGGCCGCCGCGATCCGGCCCTGCTCGGTGACGTTCCAGGCCTCGGCCGTGAACGGGTTGTTCGGCAGCGTGCCGCCGCCGCGATTGCCCCGCGAGCCGGCGCCTTCGGAGGTGGGCCACCAATGCGGTCGCTTCTCCTGCAGATCGGTCAACCACGCATCGGGCGTCAGGCCCGGTGCGACGCCGACATTGTCCTTCGTGACGACGCGGCCCTGCTCATCGAGATCGAACACGCGCTCGCCGGCGAGAAGCACATCCTCCACCGCGGAGGGGATGATCTTGGCCTTGCCGGCCGCTTCGCGCAGGGCGTCCGCGATGGTGCGCCCGCGCAGGGTCCCGCGCGCCTCGTCGCGCTCGCGCTCGATCTCGGCGCGGGCTTCGGTGAGCTGGGTGATCTGGCGCTCCAGCGGCGCCTTGATCGCGCGCTCGCGGCGCTGGACTTCGGCGTCGATCCGCGCCTGGATGGCCGCCTCATCCTTCGGGGTGCTGCCGTCGCCGTCCAGGCGGTAAAGCTTCCGCTCGACCTCATCCCACTCGCCGAGGTCTCCGATCCGGTCCATGACCTGGCGGGTGCGCTCGGGGTCGAGCTCGCCGAAAGCCCGCAGTTTCTCCCGGGTGGCGCGGTGATCGTTACGCTCCTTGGCGAGGGCGCCGTTGAGGCGGGTCACGTCGTCCTGGCTGGCCGAGCCCTCGATCTCCAGGGTGAGGTGCCACTTGCCGTCGCGCTCCTCGTAGAAGGCGGCGGCCTCTTCCGGGATCTCAGCTTCGGTGTCGTAGACCTTCTTGAGCTTCATGGTTCCGGGCTCCATCATCCCGCCCAACGGCGGGAGAGGCCAGTCAGCGCCATGGCTGCCGGCGGGCGACCGCGCTCGGGACGCGGATCTGGGAAAATCTGCGATGCTGATGGAAGACGCGAAGCGGGAGGCTGTACGTCGCTGGCGGGAATTGCCTCTTTCAGAGCGAAGGACCGACGAGCAAGCGGCAGCCTTCGCGATGAAGCTGCACCATTCGGGCGAGCTTCGGTTTCGATGCTCAGGCGATCCGTATCAGCACATCAAGGGATGGCTGCAGCATGCAAAGGCTACGATCTAAACCCTCGCCACGATCGTCATTCGCCCTCGCGCCAAGCACATGGCGCAGACCTCGTAGAAGGTGCCGCCGGTCATCCTGCCGGACTTGAGGCTGACATAGCCGCCCTGGCGGATCCGCGTCGTGGCCGCGGTCCCGACGCCGTCCATGACCTCGCATGTCCGGCACGTCCACTGGAGATGCGGGACCGGGCGCTTCGGCTTCTCGGCGCGGCGGATGTCGGCCATGCCGAACTATGCCGGCAGCTCCGCTTTCCGGAAAGCCCCGGCCTCGCGCCGCCGCAGCTCGTCGAGCGTGTAGGCGCGGCCGGAGCGGTCCACGAATCGGTCGATTGTCAGCCCGCCTTTGCGGAACAGCAGCCCCTTCGCCTTGCCGAGCACCTCGTCCTGAAACGCGGCCGGCTGCTTCGCCAGCCACGCGCCGTAGGTCAGGTCGGCCGGGACCTGTCCGTTCATGCTGGCCCGGGTGCCGGCATCCACTTCACCGAGATCGAGGCCGAGATCTCCGAAGCTCTTCGTCACCGGGGTCGTCGTGCTCCGGCAGTTCCAGTGCGCCGGCGGGCGCGGGCCCTTGCCGGGCTCGTAGACTTTGCCGTCTCGGGCCCGGCACACCGGCGTCGTCCGGCCATCCAGCACCGAGACCCAGCGCACGCCCGAGATCAGGTCGGCGTTGCGCGCGTAGACCGCCTCGGAGGCTCCGGAGGCGATGTGGGTCACCGCGGTCCGGACCACGGCCTCGGCGTCACGCCGCGCGATCTCCAGCACCCCGTCCTTATAGCCAAGCGCCTGGGTGCCACGGACCCGGCGGACGATCTGGTCGACGGTCTCGCCCTCGACCATGCCGATGCGGATTGCATCGTGGACCTTCTGCGTCCGGCCCTGCTCCAGGCCCTGGGCCCAGTCCCGCAGCAGACGGCCTTGGAACGGCCGCTTCATCACGATGGCCTGGAGTTGCTCGGCGGTCGGCTGGACGATGTCGAGACGCACCGGCACGTGCTCGGTCAGGATGCGCGTCTGGTACGCGGCCTCGTAGGCGGCGAGATCCAGCCCTTCGCGCAGCAGCACCGCCTGGATCCGCGCGTAGACATCGGCGTTCAGCGCCCGGATTGCGTCGAGTAGGCCCTTCAGCCGCTCGGTCGTGAATTCGGTGTCGAAGGTCCCCGGCGCGACGCCGTCGAGGCGGGTGCGGATCTGCTCTACGAGATCGGCGTCGGTTCGATTCAGCAGCGCGAGGATTCGGCGCAGGATGCCGGTGCCGAGGCGCTGCAGGCCGACGGCGTGGCTGACCTGGGCGTCGAGGATCGCGTCGTTCACCGCCACGGATCAGGCCGCCTTGTCGGTGGTTGCGTCGTCCAGCGCGGGGCCGCCGTTGTGATCGATGCCGCTTGGTCCTTCGGCCCCGATCTGGTCTTCCTCTTCCTCGTAGGTCTTCGCGGTGAAGCCCTTGCGAGCGAGCCAGTCGTGGATGCTCGCCCAGGACAGCGGCAGGCCCATGCTCTTCGCCTGGGTGATCTGCAGGATGTCGGCGCCCGTGATCGGCGAACCGGCGAAGTCGAGGTTGGGGGTGATCTTCACCTCGTCCGGGTTCGCCCCGACCCAGATCGCGGCCATCTTCAGGATCCGCTCGAGGCCCTGCGCGCCAGCCAGCGCCACGCTCGACAGCGTAGCAGTGCGAGCGGCCACCCGGATCTCCAGGGCGTCGCCCGATTCCGCACCACCGGACCGGTCGCCGATGATCTGCGCGCCCATCTCGGCCGCAGCGCGCTTGTCGTCCTCGATCGCCTGCCGCATGGCCGACAGGCCGGCCGCCGACACCCCGATGAACTTGGCGTCGCCGCCGAGGTCGAGGTCGATGCGGCCGTTGGCGCCCAGCAGGATCGGCCGGCCCCGCACGACCTCGCCCGGCTCCGCATAGGCGCTGGCCTGCTTGGCGCCGATCGTGACCAGGGTCTCCTGGCCCTGCATGAACAAAGCGTGCCGGTAATCGGCCTCGCCGCGGTAGATCGCCAGCGCCATGGAGGCGACCCGCAGGAGCGGCGGCGCATCGGGGGCCCATTGCAGGTCCTTCGCGCCGATCGTGACGAACGGGATCTCGGGCAGGCCGTTGCCGGCGATCTGCGGAGCCTTGAACGGCAGGTCGGCCGCGTCGTCCGTGTCGCTCACCGCCGCGGCGACGTAGCCTTCGGCCGGCAGCTCCGCCCCGTCCGCGGCGCTTTGCTGTACGAACGGTGTGGCCGCGTTCCCGAGCACGAGGTAGCGCTGCTGGTGGCGGTAGCTCAGATCGTCCTGCAGCTGGTCCCCGCTCTCGTCGAGGACGGCGAACAGTAGCTTGCCGGGCGACGCGTCCCGATCCACGCCCCAGTTCAGGATGCTCTCGGCCGTGTAGGTCGACAGGAACGGCAGCGCCTCGGGCCCGAGCTCGCCGCGGACATCGAGCAGGAGGCCGATCCGGCCGGTGAGCAGCTGCTCCTCGTTGATCCGCCGCAGCAGCGTCGCGAGGCCTTCGCGGTCCTGCGTGCAGTCATTTCGCAGCGGCTCCAGCTTCTCCGGCAGCGCGATCGTCGGCGGCTTCCGGTGCATGATGCCGATCAGCGCCTCGGCCGAGGCGGCGACCAGGGGATGGAACACCGCGCGGCAGAGGTAGGCGTCGTACTGGGCTTGGCCCTCGCTGAAACAGGCTGCGCCCGCGACCGCTTCTACCTGCCCGTCCGAACGTTGCCGCCCGATCAGGGCGGTGCCGCTCGCGCCGTCGAGGAAGCCCGCCGCGATCATGCCTGAGCTCGCCGGCAGGTACTCCGTGCCGGCCGCCTTCACCTGGCGCTCACCCGCATGGGTGTCGCGGACGATCTTCCAGTCCGGGGCTGCCTCGGCGTAGGCCGGGTGCTTCGACGAGAGCGGCATCAGGGGCGGTCGGATTCGTCGCGCATCGGCCGCCCTTCAGTGCTCAGTACAGTCCGATCGTGCGGCCTGTGCGCGCCTCGCCGCCGCTCGTCACCGGGAAGACGGCAGCCACCATGTAGCCGAGCGCGTCGCTGATATGGCTCAGCGCCGGGTCGGCCCGCTTGTCGATCTCGCCGGAGCCGCCGGTGAGCAGCCGGACGCCCTCGAAGTCCTTCACGACGTGCGGCGCCCGGGCGGGATCGACCATCAGGCGGACCGTGCCGTCGCCGGCCTTGAGCCGGGTGTTCACAGCGTTGATCCGGACGCGCACCGACGGGTTGGCTGCCGGCACCTCGAAGAACAGCCGCTCGCCGAACGTGCCGGCCAGCTCGCGGCGGATCAGGTCCCAGTCCGAGCCCGACACCTTGGCCGAACCGCGCGCGCCTCCTGAGGCGTCTCCGAAGCACACCACGCGTCCCGCATGCCGGCCCCAGTCCTGGACGATCCTCCGGCACACCGCGGGGGTGTTCGAGTTCCGCGGGATGTGCACCTCGCCGATGATTCCGGTGCCGTCCTGGCCGTTCGGCAGGCGTTGCTCCTGGGCGATCGCCGCGACGCCCGGATCGACGTTGAAGTCGAAGCAGAGCGCGAGCGGCCGCGCAGGATCGTAGATGAGGCGGGCACAGTGCGTCGCCTCGGCGAACGGGTAGTAGGCGCGCCCCTCGAAGTTGACGAAGCTCGCCTCGTATTCCTGGGCGAAGGTCAGCGGGTCGAGGTCCCGGCGCGCGGAGGCGACCTCCTCGGGCGGCAGGATGTCGGCGGATGGCCACGTGAACCCGTCCCACTCGGGATCGTTCCGTGCGATCGCCCGCTTCCACATCGCGTAGTAGTGGTTGCGGCCCTCGGGGACGCCGATCAGCCAGCACCAGCCGCGGCGATCCGAGAGCGCGGGACGGATGTTCTCGGGCCACGCGCCCGGCTTGACGTTGGCGACCTCGTCGATGATCCCGCCGTTCCAGGATCGCCCTTCCATGCGCTGCGGCTTGTCGAGGCCGATGACCCAGATTTCAGTACCGGTGACGAGGCGGACCATCAGCTCGCCGTCCCGCGTATCCAGGACGATCCAGGGCGGCAGGAAGGCCTTCAGGTCCTGCCAGAAGATCGCCTTGGCCTGGTCACGAGTCGGCGCCGCCAGGAAGAACCGGGCGTCGGCGTAGCGGGTCTCGCGCATCGCCGCGCGGATCAGGAAGCGCTTCGCCCGTTCGGTCTTGCCCGAGCGCCGACCGGCCGGGACGACGCAGAATCGGGTTCCGGCGGTGATCAGCCTCCGCTGCTCAGGATGCGGCCGCAGTGGGTACCAGCGCGGGGTCAGGAGGCTCACTCCGCCTCCTCGACGGCATCTGCCGCAGCGACGGCCTCGCGGATCTTGCGGGCCGTGTCGCCGGCGGTCTCGCCACCCTGTGCGGCCACGGGAGCCAGACGGGGGTGCATGTACGGCGCGGCGTCCCGCGCGGCGTTCAGGGCCCGCGTCATGGCATCGGCGAGGATCGCGGGTCTGGCATCCGCGCCCTTGTCCATTTCCGACCGGGCGAGCGTATGCTGGAAGCGCATCACGTCGAGCATGACGTCGAGGGGCGTCAGCCCGGTCGCGCTCGCGCGTTCGGCGACCGCCCGCGTTCGCTGCGTGGCGGCCCCTGGCTTACGGCCGGCCCCCGCGCGCTTTCCGCCGCGGGCCATGTTGAATTCCTATGATTGATATCAAACGTGACGGGCAGCGTGCCGAACACGCAATCGCCGCTGTCCATGTCGCGCGTGGGCAGATCGTCCCGACGCTGACACGTGATCCGGTAGTTCCGGCAGGCGCACCCTCCAACGAGCGCAGCTCACGATCCGGCCGTCCACGCGCGGCATAGGTTCAGATCCGTGCGTTGAAGTCAAGCAGCCACGGGATCGCCAAGTTGATCAGGTGTGAATTCGACCGGCGTAGCACGGCCGAAGATGCTGACGTCCGCACGCACGATCCCGTTGCTCAGGATATCCTGAACCTCGGCGAAAAACGACATGAAGGGGCCATTCAAGATCCTGCGCATCTCGCCGACCTGCAATAGCGCGGCCTCTTGCCTCCGCTTCGCCCGGTCCGTCTCGTCGACGCCCGCGATCCGATCGGACAGGGCCTGCAGGACGGAGCCGGGGATCTCCAGCGGCGCGCGCTGGCCGAGCACGTCGATGACGTGCCGGCTGTCGAACAGCGGCTCGGTCCAGCGCCTCCCGTGGCGCTGCTTGTCGAGCCCGACGAACAAGTACGAGGCGAAGAAGATCGCCTGGGTGTCGACCTTGCGGCCGCGTCGGACCACGGTGACGCGGTACCGCGGCAGCCACCAGTCCATGGCCAGACCCTCGAACTCCTCGGCCGCCATGGTTTCGTGGAGCGGCAGGGTGTGGACGACGAACCACGAGAGACTCTGATCGAGGACCACGTGTTCGGCTCGGATCCGGGATCCGTTCGTGCCGCGCTTCTTGCCCACGCTATGCCCTCCTCGTGCTTGTCTCGGCCAGTCCCGGTGGCGGTTCGGTCGCGTGGTCTTCACCGTCCGGAACCCGGCGCGAGGTGTCGAAGATTCTGGCGAGATGCATCGCGCACCAACTTGTCGGCTTGCCGGCACGCGATGCCGTCGGCTCGCCACAGAATCGGTGCTGCTCGGGCCGGGCGCCGTGAGGCGTGCACGCGAACCGGCACTGGCCGTTCCGCAGGGCTGCGATCGGCCAGGCGCCGGCCGCGAACGTCTCGGCCGACGCCGGCCTGGGCGCGACCGGGGCCGGCTTCGTCCGCCGACGGGCAGCGGATGGCCTGCGCAGCTTGGCCGCTGCGATGGCCGCTGCGGTGGCCGCGCGCCTTTCGGCCCGAGCCATCAGGCGGCCTCGCCGATCAGGAGCCGCGGCGGAATCCGGCATCCGGGCTGCCCCGGCGGCGGACCGAACAGCGATTCCGACCACGTCGCCGGGTTCTCACGGAATCGGGCGATCCAGGTCCGCAGATCGGCCTCGGGCCAGCGCAGGCCGCCGGGCAGGTCGATCATCTCGTCGGGCGGCACCGAGGCCGGCGGCACGGCGGAGAGGCCCTGCGCGGCGCGGCTCCGGCGCTGGGCGGCGACGCACTCGGCGACCGCGTTGGCCAGCAGCGCCCAGGTCCGGATCGGCACGCGGCGACTGACCGCGAGGTCGAGGATCGCCGGGATGATTTCCCGCTCGAGGTCGAGGCCGTCCGCCTCCAGCCGCGCCATCGGACCGACGACGGGGTCCAGGCACCAGCCTGGGGGCAGGGCGGTCCGGCACCGGTGCTCGACTCGGTCGAAGTTCGCCCGGTTGTTCCAGGGCGGCGCGCCGTCCGCGCGGGGTACAGGATCACAGGCGGCCGCCGGTATATCTTTCTTCTTCCCTTCTTCTTCCCCTTCCCTTGGTGAACGTAACGGTCCGCGCGTGGCGACCGTGACGGTATCGTCACGTCGATCGTCGCGTGGGTCGTGACGTTGATCGTGACGACCATCGTTACGGTCGGCGGTTTCGTTGAAAAGACTGGGTTTTTCGCCGCCGGGCGGGGTCTTCTCGGGATCACCTTTGCGCTGACGGGCCCGCGTGGCCGCGGCGGTCCGCTCGCGCCGCGCGTCTTTCGCCTCTGCGGCGCGCAGCACGTCCTCGCACAGGACCCGGTGATAGTAGCGGCCGTCCGCGCACAGGACGAAGCCGCGCAGGGCCATCGCCCGCACCCTCTTCCAGCGCGGGCCCGCCCCCGAGAAGGCGGCGAGCAGCCGGTCGTCGTCGGGCAGCGAGCCCGCCGGGCGCTGGCGCCAGGCGTGGCACCACAGGGCGACCGCGGCCTTGAACTCGTCGCCGGTCGAGAGTGCCCACAGCTCGGAATGGAACAGCCGATCCGTGTGCAGCAGGAAGCCGTGGATCCCGTCCACATCGATGTCGGCCGGCACCAGCGGATCGGGCAGTGGCGTGGACGCGTCGGAATGCTGGCTCATAGCGGGCCTCGTGCGGTCTGGGCGATGGCGGAGGCGGCCACGTCGCACCACAGGTCGAGCGTGGGGCACGGGCCGGAGCGGTTCTTGGCGAGGATGAGCTCGAGGGCGTTCTGCCGCTCGATCAGGCGCGCACCGATCTCGGGATCGCCCCCGGAGGCCTTCAGCTTGCGCTCCAGGTAGTAGGCCTCGCGGTAGAGCATCAGCACCGCGTCGGCGTCCTGCTCGATCTCGCCGGAATCGCGCAGGTCCGCGAGGTTCGGGCGGCGGTCCGCCCGGTCCTTGGCCTCGACCGCGCGGTTGAGCTGCGTCAGCAGCACCACGCAGATGTCCTCGGCCTTGGCGAGCTGCTTCAACCCGCCGGTGATCTCGCCGATCTCCAGCACCCGGTTGCCCTGATACCGATCCGAGACCTTGATGAACTTCAGATAGTCGATGAAGACGACGCCCAGCGGGATGCCGTGCCGGGCGAGGCGCCGCTTCTCGAGCTTCACCGCCGCGGCGATCTGCGCGAGGCTGACGGTGGGCTCGCAGGTCAAGGTGAGGTGCAGGCGCTCGAACCGCCGCATCGCCTCGTCGAGCCGCCACATCTCTTCCTCGTCGAGATCGACGGCGGCCATGATCCGGCCGAACGGCAGCGGGCGGTTGTGCCGGTAGGACAGGTCGGCAAGGTAGCGGGCCATCTGCTGGTCCCGCGTCACCTCGCACTGGAAGGCGAGCACGCCGGCCGTGCGGGCGGCGAGGCGGCTGAGCGTCGTCATCGCCACGGTCTTGCCCATGCCGGGACGCCCGGCGAGGATCCAGAGCTGGCCGCGCTGGAACCCGCCGTTGGTGGCGCGGTCGAGGTCTGGCAGGCCCGTCGAGATCGCGGTGGAGCGGAGGAGCCCGGAGCGCAGGCCGCCGATCCGCTCGCGCATCCAGGCGGCGGACTGCGCCGCGCTCTGTGCCGTCGAGCCCAGGCCGGGCTCGGCGTCGACGAGGTCGAGCAGGCGGGATTCGGTGATCTCGATCAGGTCCCGGGGTGCCTGCTCGACCGGGGCCTCGTAGGCGCCGTTCACCAACTCCTCGCCGATGGTGATCAGCCGGCGGCGGACGGCGAGATCGTGGATCGTGCGGGCGTAGGCGCTCGCATTGATCACCGTGGTCGCGTCGGAGGCGAGCCGCGCGAGGTACTGAATGACCGTCTGACCGCCGAAATCGGCATCGCCCAGATAGGTCTTCAGGGTGATGGGCGTGGCGACCGTGCCGGCCCGGATCAGCGATCCCGCCACCATGAAGATCTTGCGGTGGGCCTCCTCCATGAAGTGCTCGGGCAGGAGGAAGTCCGCGACCCGGTGGTAGGCGTCGTTGTTGACCAGGATCGCACCCAGCAGCGCCTGCTCGGCATCGATGTTGTGCGGCGGTACCCGATATTCCGGCCGTACCGTCTCAAGGCGTGCGGTGATGGCGTTCGGGAGGTTCATGCCGCGCGCCTCCGGATTTTCGCTGGCAGCATGGCTTCCGGCAGGATCACGGCGCCCTGGACGAGCCGGGCGGGCAGTTCCGTGCCGTCGGGATGGAAGCCACGGCTAGGCGCGGGCGGCCGACCCGGCACCGCATGACAGACGAGGCCGTGGCGCTCGGCGAGCGTCAGCACGGCCTCGCGGCTGCCGCGGCCGAGGATCGCCCCGTTGCGGAGGAGAGCCCAGCGCATCCGGCCTACTCCGCGGCCGCGAGGGTGGGCGCGGGATTGAACTTCGTCGCCTCGTCGCCCCAGGCGCACCAGCCGCGCCGGCTCTCCCGCGCGAACAGCTCCAGGTACGGTCCCGGGATCCGCGCCTCGATTTCCCGATGCAGGTTCGGCGGCTTGCGGGAGTGGTCGCGCCGCGGCTCGATCCAGACGCCCGAGAAGGGGCGACCCTTGATGCTATGGGGCCGCCCAGCCTTCAGGATCGCCACGTACTCGGCGGCGCCGATCACCTCGAAGCCAGTGCCGCGTGAGATGGATGAGGCGTCGACGAGGAGCCCGGTCTCGCTGGGCCACAGCTTGATCCACGGAATGGCCGACGAGTAACGTAGCTTCCACGCCTTCGCGATCTCCGGGATCCGGTGCAGCAGGGGCGCGGTGATCCAGAGGAAGACCCGGCCACCGTCAGGATGAAGCAAACCGCGCACCGGTAGCGCCTGGACCTCGGCGAGGCTCATCCGCCGGTAATGCTGCGGACGGCTGCGCGTACCACCGGAGAACCGCCAGGGCGGATCGATCACGACGGCTTGGAAATGGCTCCGTGGGAGGCCAGCGAAGTTAAGGGCCCCCTCGTCGCATGGGCCGACGCTCGGCTCTTCGGCCATCGCCAGTTCTCAGGTCGCGCGGGAACGCCCCGCGTGGGCGGGGCCCCTCAGCCCGGGAAGCGAGCCGAATCGGCAGGCACGACGACGGTGTCGATCGAGGCGGGCGGCAGGCTCGACGGCGATAGCTTTTGGATCAACGGCGCAAGCGCGAATGGACCTCCCGGATCGCGGCCAGACCAAACCGGCCCAGAGATCGCAGCAGCTTCACGAACCGCACGTCGCGCCTCCTCTCGTGCCGTCGTCGCGGCCTCCAGCCGCTCGCTCGCCGCGTCGAGTCTGGCGCAGAGCGTATTGATGTTGAGCCAGTCGTGCAGGCCGACCGTGACGTCGGCCGCGCGCCCGATCACCTTGCGCACCCAGGAGGGCGAACGACCGAGGCGTTCGCCGACATCGTCGTAGGCCGCCATCAGCGACCCCGTGAGATCCTTCCGGTCCAGTACGAGCCGCAGCAGCGGATCCCGCGCGACCTCGTTGGCCTGCTCTACCGTCACCATGCGACGCGATCCCGAATTTGACCGCATACGATCAGCCCTCCGTGCAAGATCATCGGCGGGGCCGGGGCGCGGCGGGAAAGTGGGAGACGACAAACGCGGTGAAGGACGGCGGCGGCACCTCGGTCGCGAAGCGGCCAGCGAGACGGCCGGGGTGCCTGAGATGAGCCGGGGTGTGACCCGACGAATGGCGCAATTCGGGCATCGCGAGCGCGCGCACCCCGGCACAACCGGACGGCATCGATGCGCCGATTCGTGACAGGATCCGGGCGGGGGCGGCGCCCAGGACGAGAGCCGGAACCGACATCCACGCTCTGTGCGGGTCTAGGCGCGATGTCCGGCCGCCCAAGTTCGTCGCAGCCGCGTCGCAGGGCGCGGCGCGGCCGGTGCGGATCGCGCGCTACGGAAAGGCCGGACGCCATCACGCGGCCTCCGACTTGAGGAGGGCGGTGCGCTCCCGCGGCAGGTGAACCCGCACCAGAACATCGTTGTCGATCGCGATCTCTCGGGTGCAGGCGTACGCCACGATGCGTGGCCAGTAGACGACCGGAATGGATCCACGCTGACGCATGTCGCTGCCCCGGGCGCCCGGATTTCTCGTGAATCCGCAGACGCGTCCGAAAGCCGTCGAGCCCCCAAGCGCATCGATTATGTCGGACACGGTCTTCATCGCGACGCAAGAACTACGCCCAATGCGTAGCAGATGTCAACGCACATTGCGTAACGCATTATGCGAAGCGCTAGGCATGGAGACGATCGCCGAACGCCTGCAGCACCTTCGCAAGAAGGCCGGCTTCGCCACGGCCACCGAGGCGGCTCGCGCCTTCGGATGGAAGGTCCCAACCTACCTCGGACACGAAAACGGGGACCGGAACCCGAGCCGTGAAACGGCAAAGCGGTATGCCACCGCGTACAAGGCACGATGGGAGTGGATCCTGGAGGGCGGCCCTAGGCTCGACGCTCCGAAGGACGAGACCGTGCCGATCGTCGGCGATGTGGGCGCCGGCGCGCGCGTCTTCTTCAGCGGCGAGCCGCAAGGCGGCTATGATCGCGCACCGCGGCCGCCAGGATCGTCCCCCAACACGGTCGCGGCGCGGGTGAGGGGCGATTCGATGCCCGGCGTCGCCGAGGATGATTGGCTGATCTACTACGATGAGCGGGTCCGCGGCCTGCCAGACGTCTGGATCGGCCAGCTCTGCGTCGTTTGGGTCAACGACGAACAGATCTACGTGAAGAAGGTCTACCGCGGACGCGACGGAGGTAGCTTTCTCCTTGTTTCTACCAGCGGGTCGGCCCCGCTGGAGGTCGAAGAGATCGAGTGGTCGGCCAAGGTGGCCTGGATCAAGCCCCGCTAGTAGGCATCGATCTCCGGCACATCGCCGATCCGGGCAAGAAACGTGGGTGAGGAAAACTCGCTCGCACTGATCGCACCGGGCCTCGAATAGGCAAGAGCTCCGGCTGCTCTTTTCTCGCGCACGAGGCGCTCAGCCAAGCGTTTAGCACCGTCAGGACTTGAGCACTGCCGAATTCCGGCGGTCGACAGAACACCGCGGTCCCCGCGATCAAAGAGTTGCACGACATAATCCTGGACGTGGGACATTGCCGCCTCCAACGTTTGCTTACGTCATCTGACTGCCTCAGATTTCAGAACATAACAAGAACTTTGGCGACGTTGGATCTCCTTGCAGGAACGCCTGGCATTTTGAAGCGCAGGGAAGGTGCGCCTGTGGACAACGCGTCTCGCAGAGCCGCGATGACCGGGTCGTTTCAACTACGCATAATGCGTTGACGCAGATCACGCATTATGCGTAGCTATCTCCATAGCCTGACCGCGAGTCGATGGAGCCGACGCCATGCATCCAAGCCTCGAACATCGTCAGTCCCTGGATCCAACGGCCTTCCCCACCGACCGCTGGATCATTCCCCTCGACGGCGCCTGGGCCGTCCGCAGCGCCTTCGGAATCGAGGCCGAGGGCTTCGACTGCACCGCCGCTGCCCGTCACTGGATCGAGGAGCGCGAGGCCGAGGAGGCTGACGAGCTGGCGGCGCTCGCCGATTTCGAGGCCGACCAGATCCGCGAGGCTGCCTGACCATGGACGGCCAGCCGCTTGACCACCTGACCGCCGAAGAGGGCCGCGACCGTCTGGCCGCGCAAGCTGCGATCATCGCCAACCAGCAGGCGGCCCGTCGCTTCGCCCTCCAGATCGCGCCCGCCGAACGCCTGCCCCGCGAGGAGCGCCTGCGCTCTTGCGCCGGTCTCCGGGGAAGTCCCGCCATGCCCCTATCAGCCTGGCGCGGCCGTTCCGGCCGTCGCTACGTCGTGCGGATCCTGCCCGTCCCGGTGGTCGATGCCGAAGACCTCTGCGACGCGGTGGTGATTCAGGTGAGCCGGGACGGCTCCGGCCTCGCCGAGATCCGCGGCGTCGCGATCGTCGGGGACCGTGCCGCGGCCCGCGCCTTCGCGGCCAGTCTGCCGCCAGCCGTGACCGAACTGCACGCGCACCGGCTGGCCGAGACCGATGCCGACCGCGCCGCCGTCCTGGCCGATCTCGGCACCGTCACGACCGGGCGGCGCCGGTAACCGCCCGCAGCGAGAGAGGGGAGAGCAGCCGGTGAGTCAGCCGCAGATGCAGATCGTCGCCACCGAGGCGACGTCCCAGGCCGTGACAGCGGCCTCGCCAACCGAGGGCGCCACGGTCCTCTCGATCATCGAGCGGATGGCGCGCGATCCGAACGTCGATCCCGACCGGGTCGAACGGTTCCTGGTCATGGCCCGGGAGGATCGGGCCGAGCGCGCCCGGGTGGCCTTCATCGCCGCCATGGCGGCCTGTCAGGCCGAACTGCCGCGGGTCCTGCGCGATGCCCGGAACACGCATTCCGGTGCCCCCTACGCGCGCTTGGAGACGATCGCGCGGGCCACGCAGCCGGTCATCGCCCGGCACGGCTTCTCGCTCTCGTTCGACACCGAGGCGTCGCCGATCCAGGGGCATCTGCGGGTGAAATGCACCTGCGCCCACGAGGCCGGACACGAGCGCGCCTACCACCTCGACCTGCCGCCCGACACGGCGGGCGCACAGGGGAAGGCCAACAAGACGCCCATCCAGGGGATCGGCTCGACGATCACCTACGCGCGCCGCTACCTCGTCCTGCAGGTCTTCAACATCGCCCTGACCAACGATCCGGACGACACCGACGGGGCGTCCGGGGCGGACGCGTCCACGGACGTGATCTCGGACGCGCAGGCCGAAACGCTGCGCAACCTCCTCACCGAGCACGGCATCGCCCCGGCGAAGTTCCTGCGTGTCTTCGCCGTCGAGAGCGTGCCCGACCTTCCGGCCAGCCTCTACGGCGAGGCCCTGGACGCCATCGAGCGCGCCGTCGCCCGGCGTGCCCAGCCGGAGGGCCGCTGACATGGCCGAGTTGATCCAGGGCACCGCCGAATGGTTGGACGCGCGCTGCGGCAAGGTCACGGCCTCGCGCGTCGCCGACGTGCTGGCGGTCAGGCGCGACGGCAAACCGACCGCGGATCGCGAGCGCTATCTGATGGAGCTCGTGGGCGAGCGCCTGACCGGCCTCGCGACGCAGCACCATCTCACCGCCGCGATGCTCGAAGGCTCCGAGCGGGAGCCGCAGGCCTGCGACGCCTACGAGTTCCTGTACGGCGTCGACACCGTGAAAGTCGGGTTCGTCGACCATCCGGCGATCGCGGCGGCCGGGGCGAGCCCGGACCGGCTCATCGGTGCCGACGGCCTCGTCGAGTTCAAGTGCCCGACCCTGCGCACCCATCTGGAGACGCTGCTCACCGGGGAGATCCCGGAGGAGCACCGGCCGCAGATGCGCTGGCAGATGGCCTGCACGGGCCGGGCGTGGTGTGACTTCGCCTCGTGGCACCCGAGCGTGCCGCCGGCCCTGCGGCTGTGGGTCAAGCGGCTGCACCGGGACGAGGCCCAGATCGCGAAGGACGAAGAGGCCGTGCGCGCCTTCCTCGGTGAGGTCGAGGCGCGGGTCACGCGCTTGCGGGCCATCGGTTACGCGGAGGCGGCATGAATCCGCGTGCTCCGATCACGGCCTCGACGAAGCCTCGGTTGCGCGGCCTTTCGATCAGCGGCGGGGGCCAATCATCAGGTTTTCCTCAAGTGAGGCAGGTCGTGGTCTGTCAGGCGGTTCCCCGCCGCGGTGACTGCCCGCGACGTGAAGCGATCAGGATTTTCGAGAACCAGGTACTCGAAAAGGTAGTCCGAAAGCCCCGCATCCACGAGGCGACGGAAGCCCTCGGACGGCTTGCTCGATGCGGCGATGTCGTCGAGCGTTTGCACGACCCCGACCCGCTTCACCTTTTCCCGGGTGCGCGCCGCCCGCGACGTGCGGCCGTTTTCCTTCGTCAGCAGCTCTTCGAAGACCGAGATGATCTCCCAGAAGCGTCTCTCGACGGGGTCGGCGAAACGCCGTCCTTCAAGCTCGGAAATCCGCCGGATGCACGCGGTGACCAAATCCTGAACATTCAGGCGTTCGGCACTCGCCATCAATCTGCGGACCTGTTCCACATCGTCGAGGTTTTGGGGATCAACCGGCCAAGCCATTCGAAGCCTCTCTGCAGCTCCGGAGAGGTTGCAGCATGGGGCCTTACCTCTAGGTTGCGGCCCGACCGGATCTGCGGATGTTCAGGTGTCGCCCTGCACAGCATCGAGCTCCAAGGCATGCCGGAGACACACCATGGGTGAACGCGTCCGCCACAAGCAGCGCGGCACCGAGTACGAGGTGCTGGGCGTGGCCGAACTCCAGATCGCCTCTGCCCCCGTCCTGGAAGGCAGCAAGCTCGCCATCTACCGCGGCGAGGACGGCAGGCTCTGGGCGCGAGAGGTCGGTGAATTCCGCGACGGGCGGTTCGAGACGATCACGCCCGCCCCCGAACTGGAGCGCATCGCCCAGGTCCTCGAAGGCGCAGCCGAGCAGGCCGAGAAGGATGCGGTCTGGCACTCATCGGACGAGCGCGCTGTCGAGCAGGCTCGGCGCGCGGTCACATACCGCGGCTTAGCCGCCGCTCTGCGCGAGTTGGAGACGCGGAAGGCGCGCCATGGATGAGCCCATTCAGCCCCTGGCCTATAGGCCCAAAGACGCGGCGGCCGTGCTCGGCGTGTCCCGCTCGACGATCTACCAGATGATCGCCGACGGCCAGATCGTCGCCCGGAAGCTCGGAGCCGCGACTCTGATCCCTCACGCCGAGCTTGCGCGCGTGCTCGACGGTGCGGCCTTGTCGGCCGCCACGAAAGCCGCCCAGGCGTCCATCAAGTGACGGCGTTTCTCCAGAGCGTCGCCGCGGCGGTAGGCGCGCTCGGTCTCGTCACCTACGAGATGCGCGAGCGCGGCTTCGGCTAACTCGCTCGGGAAGTCGGTCTCCTCGGTCACCCAGTCCCGAAACGATGATCGGAATCCGTGCACGGTGAAGCCGTTGGGGTCGGCCCCGCGCAGGAACATGGCCAGCGCCATGTCCGAGAGCGGCGTACCCGCCCGCGACGGGAAGACGAGATCCGAAGGCCCTGCACCGTCGGGCCGTACCGAGGCCAGGATCGCGAGCGCCGGCGCCGAAAGCGGCACACGGTGCGGCCGGCCGGCCTTCATGCGCTCGGCCGGGACCGTCCAGAGCGCCGTGGCCATATCGACCTCGCCCCAGGTCAGCCCGCGGGTCTCGCCGGACCGGGCGGCCGTCAGGATCGTGAAGCACAGCGCGAGCGAGGAAAAGCTCGTGCGCCCGGCCGCAACCGCCGCGTAAAAGGCCGGCACCCCGGCATAGGGCATGGCCTTATGATGGCCACGCGTCAGCTTGCGGGATCGGGGCAGCAGCACATCGAGATGGCCGCGCCAGCGGGCCGGATTCTCGCCGGACCGGTGGCCGCCGACACGGGCCGCATCCAGGACGCGCTCGATGCGTCCGCGGATCCGGCGCGCCGTCTCGGCCTTCTCGTGCCACATGGGCCGCAGCACCGCGAGCACGTCGTCGGTGCCGATCTCGGACACCGGCATGCGCCAGAGGCTCGCGGCCTGGACCTCCAGGGTCTGGCGCCATTGCGCGCGGTGCGCGGGGTTCCGCCAGGTCCGTTCCCGATCGGCCATGTAGGTCTCCGCCACTTCGGCGAACGTCACGGGGGCCGGTGGGGGGAGTGGCGCGATCGCCGCAGCCCTGGCTTCGATCGGGTCGATGCCCTCGGCGATCTGCGCCCGGGCCGCCGCAGCGAGCTCGCGCGCCCGGGCCAGCGAGACCGCGCAGGCCGAGCCGAGTCCCATCTCGCGCCGGCGGCCCGGCATCCGGTAGAGCATCACCCAGCGCTTCGAGCCACTGGCTTCGATCACAAGGTAGAGGCCGCCGCCGTCAGCGTGCCGGCCAGGCTCGCTCAGCGCCTGGACCTTGCGAGCCGAAAGGCGGTTGATCTCGCGCGCCATCTACCCCACCAGCCACCCCACCATTCGACACCGATTGCGGCGGATCGGGGCGGACACCGATGGAATTTATTCCCGCCAACGCCCTATCATCGCAAGGGAAAATCGACGGCGCTGGACGCTGGTGGATCGAACTTCGGCAGACACCCCTTCCGCCAGCGGGTTGCGGTTGTGGCGGCCAACGCATTCCCGGGGGAGGGGCGGTACCGTCATCGGATCGAGGCGCAGACCGGGATCGAGGGTGTACGAAAAGGCCGCTTCCGGTTGGAATGCGGTCGTCTCCGATCGAGGCGCTGGTTCCGGGGGGCGGCACCGCGCGCGTCGATCTGGCGACAGAGGGAATGCGTCCGCGCTGGGTCGAGATTTCGACAACGTCGAGACGAGTCGCGCCGGCAAGCTGCTGAAGGGGGGCGCGGGCCGGCCTTCTGGCCCCTGTGTGCTTGCCCAGATCGAATGGCTTGGCGCTGCTATTAGGTGTCACCAGCAAAATGATCTCGGGAAACGGATTTCGAGCTCCGAGCCCGTTGATTTCAAAAACCTATGCGTCGGCCGATCATAGTCTGCGCTGAAACTCAGGCATTGAGACGTCTGTAGACCTCAATCGCGTCGTTGATGTCTTCGTAGACGATTGCCCGCCCGTTCAGCAGCACGATGCCTTGGGTACACCACTCGCGGAGCTGCTCCATCGAGTGGGAAATCATGATGATGTCGGCATTCTTGCGACGGGCGGAGAAGACTTCGTCACACCGCTTGGAGAAGCGCGCGTCGCCGACCGAGGTGAGCTCGTCGATCAGGTAGGTCTCGAACGGAATTGCCATACTCATGCCGAAGGCGAGCCGTGCGCCCATGCCCGATGAGTAGGTGTAGATCGGCTGCTCTAGATAGCTCCCGAGTTCCGAGAAATCCTCCACGAAATCAAGCACTTTCCGCGGATCCTCGCCGTAGATCCGGGCTACGAACATGACGTTGTCGCGGCCGGTCATCTTGGGATGGAATCCGCCCGCGAAGCCCAGCGGCCACGATACACGCCGGCCTCTATAGACCTTGCCCTTGGTCGGTTCCTCGGTGCCCGCCAGGATCCGCATCGTCGTCGACTTGCCGGCACCGTTGATGCCGAGGATGCCGTAACAGATACCTTGCTTCAGGGTGAAGGATGCCCGGTCCAGGACGATTCGCGGCGCGCCGTTGGCGCGGTAGATTTTCGTGACGTTCTCGAATCGGATCACGGGACTGCTCGTACGGCACAGCGGCCTGATGGTCTTTGGGTCGGAGGTAGAGCACCTGAAGGTGGCCAAAACTGGGAATGACAGCGGTCGGGTCAAGCCGTTGGCGTTCCCCCTGGGGCCGCCCCGATCGACACCGGTCATTCGGATCTGCGCCCGGTGTCTGGGCCGCCCGCTCGGGGACCGCGTGCGGCAGCGTGGGCCGTTCGGATGCCTCCAGAGGACAAAAGGCCCTGGCTCGGCCGGCGCCGAGGCCTGCGCGCTGGAACCTGGCGCGGAGGCCGCCTCAGCCTGTTTGAGCGACGGCCCTGCCTAAGCGGCCCGTGGGAGTAGCCGGGTTGAGGCGATCGGAGTCGCCGCTGGGCCAAGTGGTGATCCGCCGGATGAAGTTTTCGGCCGTCGGCGTGAACGCGGGGCGATCATGCCCCTCAAGCCGCGCCGGAATCCGTCTCGCGGCGGAGTCGCGTCCTCCCAGTCTGTCCCGGCAGCGTTCAACCACGGGGAGAGGATGGCTTTCGCGGCCTGTGGCCTTTTACGCCCGCCGCAGCAGACTGGGCATACGCAACTCCGAGGCGCGGCTGCGCGGCGAAGGATGGCGTGATCCGGACAGGCGCGGCTCCACCTGACCGATCTGATCGAGCAGGAGCGGGCGAGCGAAGTAATAGCCCTGCGCGCAGCGGATCTGCGTCGCCCCGAGAAGGTAGGCGACCTCCTCGTAGGTCTCGACGCCTTCGGCCACCACCGACATGCCGAGCGCCGCACCGAGTGACTCGATCGCCTTCAGGACGATCTGGCTGCGCGGTCGCTTGTCGATGTCGGTGATGAAGGAGCGATCGATTTTCAACTCGTCAGCGGTGATGTCCGCCAAGGCCGACAGCGACGAGTAGCCGACGCCGAAATCGTCGATCGAGACCCGCGCTCCGATCGCCCGGATCCGCGGGAGCACGTCGCGCTGGAAGCGGCCCGCCGTGAAGAAGGCCTCCTCGGTCAGCTCCAGGACGAAACGCTCCGCGAGCCCGGTCTCGCCGAGGGAGGCACAGAAGGCGGTCATGAAGGGCACATCGCAGGCCTGCTTCGCGGCGATGTTGAGGCTCACGGTGACGTCCGGGCCAAACACCTCATCGATATCGGGCATCGACCGAACGGTCTCGGCCAGGACCTGGAGCGTGATCTCGTTGATCAGGCCGAGCTCGATGGCGAGGGCGATGAAATCGCCCGGCGCCTGGATCATGCCGAGTTCGTCCCGCCAGCGCAGAAGCACCTCGACGCCGGTGACGGCATGGGTGCGCATGTCGACCTTCGGCTGAAAGGCGCAGCAGAAGCAGCGGTCGCGGATCGCCAGCCGGAGCCGCTGCTCCACAGCCATCCGGGCCGTCGCCGCCTGGCTCATCGCGTCGTCGAACAGGCTGACGCCGCCCTTCAACTCGCCCTTCACCCGGTACATGGCGTTGTCGGCCTGCCGGGCGAGGACCTCATAGGTGTCGCCGTGGTCCGGGAACAGGCTCACGCCGATGGAGGCGGAGGCGAAGATCTCGTGCCCGTCGATGAAGAATGGCTGCTTGAGCCGCTCCGAGATGGCGCGAACGGCTGCCAGCGCGTCGTCCCGATCGAGGACGGGATCGAGCAAGAGCACGAACTCGTCGCCGCCGATGCGGGCCAGCAGGTCGCTCGGGCGCAACGTCGCGCGGATCCGGTCGGACATCTTGCGCAGCAGGGCGTCGCCCGCGGCGTGACTGTAATAGTCGTTGATGTGCTTGAAGTTATCGAGATCGATGAAGGCCAGGGCAAAACGGTCCCCGGGTCGTGATTCGGCCAGAACCTCGGCGATGCTTTGCTCAAACATCGTCCGGTTGGGAAGCCCGGTCAGGGCGTCGATGAAGGCCTTGGTGATCAGCTCCCGCTGAATCCTGTGATGACGCGTGACATCGGTGACCGTGGTGAGCGTGAAGCTGCCGTGATCCTCCGTGACCGGGTGGGTGCGCACCTCGACGACACGATCACCGATGGCCTCGACATGCGCGGCCTCCCGAGACGAGCCCGCCGCGGCGGCGAGCGCGTGGACGGCGCTGTCGCCGAGAGCGCGCGCGGCGGCATTGGCCAGGGTGCACCCTCCCTGCTCGTCGAAGACCACGACGCCCACGGGGAGCGTCTGGATCACGGCTTCGAGCAGGGTCTGAGGCGTCGGGGAAGTCGGGGCGCTCATACTCCGCCCTGCTGCCAGAGCGGCGTGGCAGCGTGTGGTCCGGCCTGCGAGACGGTGTCGCCGGCGTCGAGGGGACGGCGGAGCAGCCGACGATGCACGTGATCGAGCGCTGCGCCCTGAGCCCCCTCCGGACCCGTCTCGCGTCCGAGACGCACGGCGCCGATCGGATCGTGGTCTTGGCCGCCGACCTTGTTCATGGTCGCGCCCCGCCACCGCTCCACGACGGCACCGATGAAGCCGGCGCCGGCGACTGCCGCGCCGTCCCCCGCCGCGGCGCCGCTCGTGTCGTTGCGCGGCTGGCGGATCGACGGGAGGCGCCGGAACGTCATCCGGACCGGGATCGGAACGCCTTCACCGAAGGCAATGACCTCGCCCGTCCCGAGCGACGGGATGAAGGTGAGCAGGTTGCTGGCGTCCGATACCGCTGCGGCCAGGAAGGCCTGATCGCGCGCGTTCGTCATCCGCATGGCGAACAGGGTGCTGCATTGCGACATGATGGTCGCGTCGAGTTCGGCCGGACGCTGCGTGACCAAGCCGAGATGGACGCCATGTTTCCGGCCCTCGCGGGCGATGCGCGACAGGGCGCGGCGGGTCGGCGTGAAGCCGACGGAGCGATCGGCCGAGGCGAAGCGATGCGCCTCCTCGCACACGAACAGCAGCGGGATCGCGCCCTCGCTCCAGATGCCGAACTCGAACGCCAGCCGGGACAGGACGCAGACGACGGCGTCCACCACCTCGCTCGGCAAGCCGGCGAGCTGCATGATCGTCATCGGCCGCCCATCCGGATCGAGGCGGAACAGGTGCGCCAGGATCTCGCCCATCATGTCGCCGCCGACATTGGCGTTGTCGAACATGAAGCCGTGCCGCGGATCGTTCCGGATCGCCTCGATCCGCGTGATCAGACGGTGATAGTGCATCCGGGAGACGCGATTCTCCAGCCGGCCCATCCGCTCGTCAATGAGGGCAATCAGGTCCTGGAGCACGTAGGGCACGGGCGTGTCGATCGTGTAGCCGCCGGCCTTGCCCAGTGTCCGCTTCACGATCTGCCGGTCGCTCGCCTCCTTGTACTGGGCGTACTTGCTCTTCGCGAGCGGGATGACTTCGGCGAGGATCTCGATCTCCTCGTCCACGGCTGGACGCCCGCCGTAGATCACGTCGGCGATCTCTTCGAGGTTGAACAGCCAGAACGGCAGCTTGAGCGTCCGCGGGTTGATCACGCTCGCGCGGTCGCCGAAGCTGGCGGCGTATTCATTGTGTACGTCCAGCAGGAAGATGCGCACTGCCGGCTTGGCGCGCATCACCTCGTCCAAGATGATGGTCACGCCGCTCGACTTGCCGACCCCCGTGGCGCCGAGAACGGCGAAGTGCTTGGAGAGAAGGTCGTCGAGTTTGATGCAGGCGGGGGTTTCGGGGTCTTGGTAGAGCGCCCCGACGGCCGCCGTGTTGGCCACAGACACTTGGTGGACGATTCGCAGTTCGGAGGGGGACAGCAGCTCGACCGTGTCGCCGATCGCCGGGTAGCAGGTCACGCCCCGGCAGAATCCAGGCACCCCATTCGTCTCAATGATCTGGCCGAGCAGGTCGAGGCTCGCAAAGGCCCCGGGTTCTCGCCCGCGCTCGTGGGCCGAGGCCAACGTCGTGACGATGCCCACGAGGATGGCCCCACCCGCACGGATCCGGACCAGATTGCCGACCGTGACCCTCACGCTCGGTCGCCCGTTCCGGAGCCCGAGCTCAAGATGAACTTTCGACCCCTCGATGGAAGTCACAGACCCCATCTGCGACGCGGACTCGTCGTCCCGGAACGTCCCGTCGCCGCTCAGCATCATCCGCGCCCTGCTCTGAAACAGAATCGACACGATACTGCAGGGTGGTCATTAAAGTTCTGACAAAGGAATTCGCGCAAAAGCGTAATGCTTAACCGATGCTTTTTGTCTCAGTATTATCGCCCAGGTTGCGTGCGTCCTGTGCATCGGCTCGGGGTACGGGCGGCCGCCACCCTTCGCGATCTCGGTGTCTCAGGGATTCCGGGTATTGGACGCAGCCTGAAAGCCGGCCACCTCACCGAGAGTACAGAATCGCACGGTGCGGTCGATGGCGGATGTCGGGCGCGCAGCTAGGCCGCCTGCCCGTCGCCGAAATGCTCACGCATCCAGCACTCGCCGGAAATGCGGGCTCCGTTCCGCGTTACGAAGGCGTAGGGCGACTTTTCGACGACCGTGCCGCCGTGGCTGCGGATGATCCATCGGAAGCACCGGGGATCGTCCCTGCACGGGACGATTTCGACCGTATGGGAGTGCATTGTTTCGATCGACATAGAGCAGTAACGCCGCAGCGCAGCAATCCGCTCCATGCGACGATCGCGGAGGGTTACCGAACCGTGCGGGCCCGCACGCGATTTGCGCCGTCTTGCCGCGTCAGACCATATCGCGCCGCGATCCGGGCCGAACCCGTCGACCGGATGCTACACCGGCACCGAGCAACAGGAAGTCTGCATGCCGATCAAGGCCATCAATGACCGCAAGAAGCTGTCCAGCGATTTCAACGAGGCCAATGACGCCTTCATCGACGAGGTGCTGAACGCGCTCCAGGGCGGACGCATTCCCCTCGATCTCGCCCGCGCCTATCTCGCGCATCCCGTGGCAATGATGCACACCGACGGGGCGCAGGCCGTCGCCAACTACTTCGAGCGCATGCTGGCCCAGCGACCGAATATCGACTGGACGCCGGGGAGTTGATGACGGTGTCGCTGAGTCGAGGAGAGGACGCGCGGATGACCATCGAAGAGATCGAGGAGCTGAACCGGGCCCGCGCCGCGCTGGCGCGCCAGAGGAATGCCATCGCCCGGCGCCTGGGCGGTCTCGACGTGGCGCCGATCTCCATGGCGGAGGATCTCACCCGGACGCTGCTCGCCATCGAAGCCGTGGATCGGGCCCTGGTCGATGCGGGCCAGCCCCATATGGACATCGGCTCCAGGCCGGAGGCCTAACCGACTCCGGCGCGTCAGCCCTCGCGGAGCCTTGCGCCGAACTCCCGGGCGGGCGTACAGGCTCGGGTGCTCTGAGGAGACCCGACGATGTCCGACCGCCTGCCCGGCTTCAACACGCTGGCGATCCATGCGGGCGCCGCCCCCGACGCCGCCACGGGCGCGCGCGCCACGCCGATCTACCAGACCACCAGCTTCGTGTTCGACGATGTCGATCACGCCGCGTCGCTGTTCGGGCTCCAGGCCTTCGGCAACATCTACACGCGGATCACCAACCCGACGAACGCGGTGCTGGAGGAGCGCATCGCGGCCCTGGAAGGCGGGACCGCCGCCCTGGCGGTCGCCTCCGGCCACGCGGCCGAGTTCCTGACCATGCACGCCCTGATGCAGCCGGGCGACGAGTTCGTGGCCTCGAACAAGCTCTACGGCGGGTCGATCAACCAGTTCAATCACTCGTACAAGAACTTCGGCTGGTCGGTGGCCTGGGCCGACAACGACGATCCCGCCTCCTTCGAGGCGGCGATCACGCCGCGCACCAAGGCGATCTTCTGCGAATCCATCGCCAATCCCGGCGGCGTCATCACCGACATCGCGGCGCTGTCGCAGATCGCCAAGAAGCACAACATCCCGCTCGTCGTCGACAACACCATGGCGACGCCGTACCTGATCCGGCCCTTCGAGCACGGCGCCGACATCGTCGTCCATTCGGCGACGAAGTTCCTCGGCGGCCACGGCAATTCGATCGGCGGCCTGATCGTCGACGGCGGCTCGTTCCAATGGGCGGGCGACGCGCGCTACCCGATGATGAGCCAGCCGCGGCCGGAATATTCCGGCATGGTGCTGGCCGAGACCTTCGGCAATTTCGGCTTCGCCATCGCCTGCCGGGTGCTGGGCCTGCGCGACCTCGGTCCGGCGCTCTCGCCGTTCAACGCCTTCCTGATCCTCAACGGCATCGAGACCCTGCCGCTGCGCATGCAGCGCCATTCCGACAACGCGCTGACGGTGGCCACCCATTTGTCCAAGCACGAGGCCGTGTCCTGGGTGAGCTACCCGGGGCTGGAGACCGATCGTTACCATGCGCTGGCCAAGCGCTACACGCCGAAGGGCGCCGGTGCCGTGTTCACCTTCGGTCTGAAGGGCGGCTACGCGGCGGGCGTGAAGCTGGTCTCGAACCTCCAGCTGTTCTCGCACCTCGCCAATATCGGCGACACCCGGTCGCTGATCATCCATCCGGCCTCGACCACGCACCGCCAGCTCACCGACGCGCAGAAGACCGCCGCCGGGGCGGGGCCGGAAGTGGTGCGCCTGTCGATCGGCTTGGAAGATCCGGCGGACCTGATCGACGATCTCGACGCCGCGCTCGAGGGCTGACACGGTCCCGCGCCACGAGCCGGCTCCGCCGTCGTCGCGCGCGCGGCGCGGCGACCGAGGGCAGCGGGCACTGGGTCAGCGTCGCACGGCTGGTTTGCTTCGCGACGCTCGCAAAGGCGGGGACGCCACGTTGCCGGCCGCCGCGCTCTGGCGCGACGGCCCGTGGGACGCTCAGAACGCGTCCGCCGCCAGCGCCATCGTGCTGTCCGCACCGGCCTTGATGCGGGCCAGGCGCAGGGCAGTCTCCGGCAGCATCCGCTCCATGTAGAACCGGCCGCTCGTCAGCTTCGACTCCCAGCGCGGGGAGGGCGCCTCGGCATGCTTGGCCTGGGCGGCCTTGGCGATCCGCGCCCACATGTAGCCCAGGGCCACGAGGCCGAAGAGGTGCATGAAGTCGGTTGCGCCGGCCCCGGCATTGTCGGGCTTGGCGAAGGCGTTCTGCATCAGCCACATCACCGCGCCCTGGAGATCGTTCAGCCCGGCCTGGAGCGGCTGGGTGAACGGCGCCATCGCGGGATCCTCGCCGTGGTCCTTCAGGAAGGTCTGGACCTCGCCCAGGAAGGTCATCATCGCCCGGCCGCCATCCTTCGGCAGCTTGCGGCCGATCAGGTCCATCGCCTGGATGCCGTTGGCGCCCTCGTAGATCATGGCGATGCGGGCATCGCGCACGAACTGCGACATGCCCCATTCCTCGATGTAGCCGTGGCCGCCGAGCAGCTGCTGCGCCTCGACCGCATTGGCGAAGCCGCGATCGGTGAACACGCCCTTCACCACCGGCGTCATGAGGCCGAGATAATCGTCGGCCGCCTGCCGCTCCCGGGCATCCTCGGAACGGTGCAGGATGTCGGCCTGGAGCGCCGTCCAGAGCATGAGGGCGCGGGCCGCTTCATTGAACGCGCGGATCTGCATCAGCGTGCGGCGCACGTCCGGATGGACGATGATCGGGTCGGCGGCTTTGTCGGGCGCCTTCGCGCCGGTCAGCGCCCGGCCCTGGAGGCGATCCTTCGCGTAGGCGGCGGCGTTCTGGTAGGCGACCTCGGACTGCCCGAGCCCCTGGACGCCCACGGCGAGCCGCGCCTCGTTCATCATCACGAACATGGCGTTGAGGCCGCGGTTCTCCTGGCCCACGAGCCAGCCGGTCGCGCCGTCGTAGTTCATCACGCAGGTGGCGTTGCCGTGAATGCCCATCTTGTGCTCGAGGGAGCCGCAGGACACGCCGTTGCGCGCGCCGAGGGAGCCGTCGGCGTTCACCAGAACCTTCGGCACCACGAAGAGCGAGATGCCCTTGGTGCCGGCGGGGGCCCCCTCGATCCGGGCGAGGACGAGGTGGACGATGTTCTCGGCGAGGTCGTGCTCGCCGGCCGAGATGAAGATCTTGGTGCCGGTGATGCTGTAGGCGCCGTCGCCGTTCGGCACGGCCTTGGTCTTGAGCAGCCCGAGATCCGTGCCGCAATGCGGCTCGGTCAGGTTCATGGTGCCGGTCCAGGCCCCTTCGACCATCCTGGGCAGATACAGCGCCTTCTGCTCCTCCGTGCCGTGGACCAGCAGCGCCGCCATCGCGCCCTGCGTCAGACCGGGATACATGCCGAAGGCGAGGTTCGCGCCCGAGGCGAATTCCTGGATCGCGGTGTTCAGCGTGTGCGGCAGGCCCTGGCCGCCATAGGCTTCGGGCACCGAAAGTCCCATCCAGCCGCCGCTCGCATAGGTGTCGTAAGCGGCCTTGAAGCCCGTCGGCGTACGGACCGTGCCGTCGGCGTCCCGGCGACAGCCCTCCAGATCGCCTGTCCGGTTGATCGGGGCCAGGACCTCCTCGGCGAGCTTCGCGCCCTCGCGCAGGACGGCCTCGATCACATCGGGTGAGGCATCGGCGAAGCCAACTAGGTTGTCCCGGGCATGAAAGCCGAGCACATCGGTGAGCAGGAACAGCGTGTCCTCAACCGGAGCGCGATACTGCGGCATCTCTGGCTTCCCCCGTCTGGTGCAGGCCCCTCGACACGGCCCGCTGCCTTGGCCGCATGTAACCGCCCCGCCGCCTCCGGAGCAACGGCTCGACCCCGCCGCCTCCGGAGCAACGGCTCGACCCCGCCGCCTCCGGAGCAACGGCTCGACCCCGTCGTCGCCGGACCGGCGCACCCGTCCCACGCCGCCGGTCGCTCGCGACGATTACCGGGGCCCGGTGAACCTTAACCTCGTGTTTACCAAGAAAGTTAATGGTCGCCTCGAACGATCCGACGCGTGTGTTCGTGGATACCGAATTCCGGTCCGCCCTGCGCAGAGGAAACGGACGCCGACCGCTGCCGACGACAGGCCACCGATGACCCGCAACGCGATGCCGCAGCTCGACAGTTTCGATCCCGAGGTGCTCGACGCGGCGCGCGACGTGGCGGCGCGGGCGGGCGTGCCGCTCGAGACCTGGATCGCCTCAGTGGTGCCGCAGCAGCAATCGGCCGCTCCGGGAAACCGGCGGCACCGGCGCCGCCACCGCGCCGAGCAGGTCGGTTCCGGTGCCGTCCGGCCCGATGCCGCGCCGGATCGATCCGCCCCGGCCGCTCCGGACGGCGAGAACCCGGAGCCCCGCGCCGACGCCTACGGCCAGGGCATCGCCGCCTTGATGGATCGCCTGGACGGGCTCGACCGGGCCCTCGACCATGAGCGGCGTGCCGCCCAGGAAGCGGAGGCGCGGCGCCTCGCGGAGATCGAAGCCCGCATCGAGCGGGCCCTCAAGGCGGCCCCTGTCCAGCAGGTGACCGAACGGCTCGGCGATATCGAGCGGCGCATGTCCCAGCTCGGCGAGCAGGTCGCCACCACGCGCCAGCCCGGCCGTCGCGCGCGCCCCGCCGCCGCGGACATCCGCAATGCGGTCCAGGACATCCGGCAACGGCAGCGCGAGCTCGCCGAGACCGCCGGGCCGGGGGCCGCGATGTCCGCGACCGATGGCGGCGTCGTCGCCAGCATGCGCATGGACCTCGCGCGCCGGCTGGAAGCCCGGATCGAGGAAGGTGTCGCCCCGTCGACCGCCCTGATCGAGCTTCAGGAGGAGACCACACGCCTGCGCGAGGCGATCAACCAGCTGGCGACGAGCCGGGATATCGGCGCCCTGGAGCAGGCTGTCATCACCCTGGCCAGCGGCATCGAGCGGGCCCAGGCCGGAACCGATCTCACCGCCATCGCGGTGCCCATCGAGCAGGTCCGGGCGCAGGTCGAGCGCCTCGCCGAAGAGGTGGCCGAGAACGTCCACAGCCGCGTCGCGGAGGATGTCCGCCGCCTGGCCGAGCGCCTCGATTCCGCGGCGGCGACCGGCGCGGCCGATCCGGATGGTCGAACCCTCGCCGGCCTGTTTGCCGAGCTTGAGGAGATTCGCCGGCAGATCGGTGCCCTGGCGGGTCCGGAGCGGATACAGGGTCTCGCGCAGAGCCTTCAGGCGCTGAGCGCGCAGATTGCGCAGTTGCAAAGCCTGAGCGCCGGTCCGGACCTGCGCCCGATCCTGGAGGAGATCCGCAGCGACGTGAAGATCGCCGCGCCGGCCGCGCTGGCGGAGCAGATCCAGGCGCTTGCGGAGAAGGTCGACCTCCTCTGCGCCCGGGACGATTGGTCCGAGCGGACCGGCGAAGCCGCCGCCCGTCCGGACGGGATGGCGTCGATCCACGCCATGCTGCGCAGCCTCGCCGACAAGGTCGATCAGGTCGGCGCCCGGGCTGAGCACGAAGGGCTCGACGCCCTGGAGCGGCAGGTCGTCTCTCTGGCGGGGCGCCTCGACGCGCCGCTGAGCGTCGATCCGGCGCTGGCCGGCCTCGAGCGCACCATGGGCGACCTGCTCCGGCAGGTGACGGCTCTCCGGGACTCCGCCCCGACCGAGGCCGTGGTGGAACGCGCCGCGCGCAATGCCGTGGCCCAGACCCTCCAGGGTTCCGGTCTCGGCACGGCCGAGTCCGGGGAGATCGGCCTCCTCCGCGCCAGCTTGGCCGATATGCAGGCCCGGCAGGTCGCGTCCGATCAGCGGCTCGGCGCAACCCTCGATGGCGTCCAATCGGCCCTTGAGCGCCTTCTCGTCCGGCTCGGCCCGGCCGAGTCCGTCCCGCCGCGGGTCCCGTCCCTCGACGAGCGCCTGATGTCGTCGACGAGCGCGGAGGCGACCCTCGCGCCCGTCGAGGCGCGCGCGAAGCCCCGGCGGGACGGCATCGAGGCTTCCCGCCTCGCCGACGACCTGCTCGAGCCCGGCAGCGGCCGTCCGCCGCGCGAGCCGCGCTCGCCCAGAGAGCCGTCGGCCCGCCGGCCGATGCAGGAGCGGATCGGCGACGCGGCCGCCGCGCGGATCGCGGCCGACGCCACCTCTGAGACCGACATCAAGACCAGCTTCATCGCCGCGGCGCGACGGGCCGCCCAGGCCGCGCAAGCGGAGCTGGTCGCGGAAGCGCCCGTGGAGCGCCGGGAGACCCGGGGCGAGCGGGCCGCGCTGCTGCCCAACGCGACGACGGGGCGGCTCGCGCGGCTGCGCGCCGAGATCGATCGCCGCCGCCGCCCGCTCCTGCTCGGGCTCGCCGCCATCGTGCTGGCGCTGGGCGCGCTCCAGGCGATCACCATGCGCAGCGCGGATGAGCCGCAAACGCCCGCCCCGGCGAGCCAGATCGCGCCGTCGCGCGGGGATGCCGCCGACGTCCAGAAGAAGGCTCCGGACGCCGCCAAGGAGACGCCGGACGCGAAGCCGGCCGTGGCCGATCCGACCACGACCCAGTCGCTGCCGAATCCCGCTCCCGCGGAGACGCACTCCACCGCCAAGCCGGCGGTGCCGCAGGTCTCCGGCATGAACGCTCTGCAGGCCGATCTCGGGAACCTGCCGCCGGCGCTGGCCAAGGTGAAGCTCGCCGCCCTCGAGGGCGACGGCACGGCCATCTGGGACCTCGCCACCCGGGAGGCCGACGGCCGCGGCATGCCGCGCGATCTGTCGGTCGCGGCGAAGCTCTACGAGAAGCTGGCCTCGGCCGGCTACGCCCCCGCCCAGTACAAGCTCGCCGGCCATTACGAGAAGGGGTCCGGCGTCGTCCGCGATCTCGACAAGGCGAAGCTCTGGTACGGCCGTGCCGCCGAGCAGGGTCATGCCCGCTCCATGCACAATCTGGCGGTGCTCTATGCGGAGAATCCGGTCGCCAACGGGAAGCCGGACTTCGCGTCCGCGGCCTCGTGGTTCCGCCAGGGAGCCGAATTCGGTGTCCGCGACAGCCAGTACAATCTCGGCGTTCTCTATGCCCGCGGCCTCGGCCTGACACAGGACCTGATTCAATCCTACGCGTGGTTCTCGGCTGCGGCGAGCCAGGGTGACGACGATGCCGGCAAGAAGCGCGACGACGTGGCCAACAAGCTGAGTCCCGCCGATCTCGCCAGCGCGAAGAGCCTCGCGGCCAACTTCAAGCCGCGAAAGATTGACGCGGCGGTGAACGAGCCGCCGGCGTCGAAGGCCCCCGCCAGCCCGCCGATGTCGCTGCTTGGGGCGCCTTTGCCCAGCGCGGTGCCGTCCACGGCCTCGCCCCGCCGGGGCTGACGGCTCTCCTGAAGCCGGCGCCGCAGCCGCGCCGACCTTGACCGCCGTGCCGCGATGCGGGAACGCTCCGGCGGGGCGGCATCGACCGCGGTCGGATCGCGCGGGTCGCCAACCCTTGCCGATGCCCGGAGGATGGATGGCGCACCGGAACTCTGTCCCGCTGAGCGCCATCGTCCTCGGCATTGCCGGCCTCATTCCCTTCCTGGGATTTGCGGCCCTCGCGGTCTCCGGTACCGATGGCGGCCTGAGCAGCATCGGCCTGTCGCCGCGCACCATCCTCTCGGCCTACGGTGCGGTGATCGCCTCGTTCCTGGGCGGGATCCGCTGGGGCGCGGCCGCGGCGCGCAATGCCGGCAACGGCGACTATCTCGTGGCCATCGTGCCGTCCCTGGTGGCCTGGGCGGCAATGGCGGCGCCCGCACCCTGGGATCTGCGGATCCTCGGCGCCCTGGTGCTCGCCTGGGGGCTGATCGATCAGGATCTGCCCCGCCGCGGCCTCGTTCCGCTCTGGCTCGGCCGGATGCGCCTCGTCCTTTCGGGGGTTGCCGGGGCCGCGCTCCTCGTGGCGGCATGAGGCCGGCGCGGAGACCGCGAGACGAGCGCCGCGCGCCGTCAGGCCTCGCGTGTCATCTCGCGCAGGAGCTTCAGGACCGCGTCGCGGCGTGCCGGTGACTTGATCGCCCGGAACAAGGCGGCGGCCTCGGCGGATTGCTCGTCAATCTGATCCTGCTCTGTCGCTGCGAGCCGATCGTTCTGCAGGAAATAGGTCGGGCAGACGTTCAGCGTGACTGCGATCCGTTCCAGAAGCCAGCGCGTCGTCGGCGGGGTCACGTCGTCTGTCATCCCGTTGAAACTCGCGTTCTGCCCGCTGGACCGATTCAAACGGCAGAGCTTTCCACCGCCACCCTAGCCTTTCAGCGTCGGCGATGCCATCCTCAGGTTGCGCTCGATGTATCATTTGTCGCAATGCGTGCACCAACGTTGAGATCGGGCATGCCGCATTCGAAGCACCTGGACAGGACCTTCAGCGTGTTGCGCGATCTGGAGCGGGCTGCGGCGCCCGACGAGATCGCGCGATTGCTGGTCGACGCCTTCACCCGCTACGGGGTGTCGTACGTGATGGCCGGGATCGTTCCGACGCCTGGCCTGCCGGCGCGGCGGCATGCCGGATTCGTCCTCACGAGCACCATGCCGGAGGGGTGGGCACGCCGGTACGTGACGCGGGGCTACGCGCTCCATGATCCCACGGTCCGGCGGCTCTGCACCAGCGCGACGCCCTTCGACTGGAGCACCGTGCCGCCGGACACGCCGATTGCGAGCCGCATCATGAACGAGGCCGGCGAATTCGGTATCCGCGCCGGCATCACGATCCCGTTCGTGACCCTCGATGGCGAGCCGGGCGGGATCAGCGTGTCCGGGGATCGGATCGAGATCGATCCGGCCGAGCGCGTTGCGGTCAATCTGGTGGCGACCTACGCGGTCGGCCAACTCCTGCTGATGAACAGCCGCCCTTCCGCGCAGGCGCCGGCGCGCCTCTCGCCGCGGGAGCGCGAGACCCTCCAATGGGCGGCCGAGGGCAAGACCGATGTCGAGATCGGTATGGTCATGGGCATCACGGCAGCCGGGGTCGACTACCATCTGCGCTCGGCGCGGGCGAAGCTCGATACCGTCAACCGCGCCCACACCGTGGCGCAGGCGCTGCGTGCCGGCCTGATCACGTAGGGCCGGCACGGTCGGCTCCGGAGCGCGCGCGAGCGCGACCCGCTCGGGCCCGGCAAGGTCTGGACCGGTGGGCCCTCACGCACGCAAACCCTACGGTTTCTCGTAGTACCCAGGTCTTCGCGAAACGAAGAAAACCCACGTCAATCCAACGTGAGGTTACTTCGTGATCCATATCGTCACCCCCGCCAACGCGCATCGCTACGCCGATGCGATGGAGCAGGCTTGGCGCCTGCGCCACGACATCTTCGTGGCAGAGAAAGGCTGGACCGAACTCGCCCGCCCGGATGGCCGGGAGATCGACCAGTTCGACACGCCGCATGCGGTCCACTTCCTCGCCATGGAGGGCGACGCCGTCATCGGCTACAGCCGGCTGCTGCCGACGACGCGCCCGCATCTTCTGTCCGATGTCCTGCCTCAGCTCTGCGAGGTCGAGCGGCCGGTCGGCCCGCAGATCTGGGAATGGACCCGCCAGGGCGTGGCGCGCTCGCACCGTTCGAAGGGCCGTGTGGTCAACCCGGTCTCGATCGCGCTGCTCACCGGCATCGTCGAATGGGGGCTCGCCCACGGAGTCAACAGCCTGCTGCTGCAGATGCCGACCCTCTACATGATCCACGTGATCCAGCTGCATTTCCGCCCGCAGCCCCTTGGCCTGCCGGTTCAGATCGCCGGCGAGGAGATCATGGCGGCCACCGCCCGGTTCGATGCCCGAACCCTCGCCAAGCTGCGCGCGGTCCGCGGCGACAGCAACTCGGTCCTGGTCTCCGAACCCGCTTACCTGGTGGCTTGAGGATGATGTTCGACAGCAAGGATGTGGCCCTGGACGCGCTCGCCGCACAGTGCCTGCGGGTGCGCGAACTCGTCGACACGGTCGGAGACCCGCTGATGCGGGCCGTCATCGACCTCCTGCTTCTCGAGGTCGCCCGGGCCCTGGCCGAGACCAGCCCGCAGGAGCGCGCAGGCGGGGCGTGAAGCGGTCGCCGGCGGACCGCCCATACGAAACGGCGGGCGTCCCGGAGGACGCCCGCCGCTCTTCGTCCGGAGTTCAGGCGCCCATCGCCGTCTTCAGGTTCTGGTCGACCTTGTCGAGGAAGCCGGTGGTCGAGAGCCACTTCTGATCGGGGCCGACCAGGAGCGCGAGGTCCTTGGTCATGTGACCCGCCTCGACCGTATCGACGCAGACCTTCTCCAGGGTCGCGGAGAACTTGGCGAGATCGTCGTTGCCGTCGAGCTTGGCCCGGTGCGACAGGCCGCGGGTCCAGGCGAAGATCGACGCGATCGAGTTGGTCGAGGTCTCGCGGCCCTTCTGGTGCTCGCGATAGTGGCGGGTGACGGTGCCGTGGGCGGCCTCGGCCTCCACGGTCTGGCCGTCCGGCGTCATCAGCACCGAGGTCATCAGGCCGAGGGAGCCGAAGCCCTGCGCGGCCGTATCGGACTGCACGTCGCCGTCGTAGTTCTTGCAGGCCCAGACGTAACCGCCCGACCACTTGAGGCACGAGGCGACCATGTCGTCGATCAGGCGGTGCTCGTAGGTGAGGCCGAGCGCCTTGAACTTCGCCTCGAACTCCTCCTCGTAGACCTTCTGGAACAGGTCCTTGAACCGGCCGTCATAGACCTTGAGAATGGTGTTCTTGGTCGAGAGGTAGACCGGGTACTTGCGCGCCAGGCCGTAGTTCATCGAAGCGCGGGCGAAGTCGATGATCGACTGGTCGAGGTTGTACATCGACATGGCGACGCCGGCGTCGGGGAACTTGAACACCTCCTTCTCGATGACCGTGCCGTCATCGCCCTCGAACTTGATGGTCAGGCGGCCCTTGCCGGGCACCTTGAAGTCGGTGGCACGGTACTGGTCGCCGTAGGCGTGGCGGCCGATCACGAAGGGCTGGGTCCAGCCGGGGACGAGGCGCGGCACGTTCTTGCAGATGATCGGCTCGCGGAAGATCACGCCGCCCAGGATGTTGCGGATCGTGCCGTTGGGCGACCGCCACATCTCCTTGAGGTTGAACTCCTTCACGCGGGCCTCGTCCGGCGTGATGGTGGCGCATTTCACGCCGACGCCGTGGCGCTTGATCGCCTCGGCGGCGTCGACCGTGACCTTGTCGTTGGTGGCGTCGCGGTGCTCGACGCCGAGGTCGTAGTATTCGAGATCGACATCGAGATAGGGGTGGATCAGCTTGTTCTTGATCTCGGCCCAGATGATCCGGGTCATCTCGTCGCCGTCGAGCTCGACGACGGGGTTCGCTACCTTGATCTTCGCCATGGACCGATGCCTTCCCGCGTTGTCCCCGCGCACGGCATGCAAGGGCCGTGCGGTCGTCGACCCGAGTGCCCTGTGGGGCGCCCCAGGCCGGAATCGCCCCGCGACATAGCGCGGGCCACCCGGCGACGGAAGGCGCGCACTGTCATCCGGCCGGCTTCGTCACCCGACCCTCGACGGCGCGGGGCTGCCCGTGTCAGACGGCCCGCATGACGAGCCGAGACGTGCCGGGCGACGCCCCGAGGAAGGTCACCGAACTCCCGCCGGGGATCGCCCCGGCCGTGATCCTGGTGGAGCCGCAGCTCGCCGAGAATATCGGCATGACGGCGCGCGCCATGGCGAATTTCGGCCTGTCGGAGCTGCGGCTCGTCAATCCGAAGAACGGCTGGCCCAAGAAGGGGGTGCGCGAGGCGGCCTCCGGTGCGACGCATGTCCTGGACCGGGCGACGATCTTCGGCAGCGTCGCCGAAGCCATCGCCGATTGCCGGTACGTGCTGGCGACCACGGCGCGGGAGCGCGGGCAGATGAAGCGGGTCTTCGCCCCCGAGGAGGCCATGGGCGAACTCGTGGCGCGGGAAGGCCAGCGGACCGCGGTGATGTTCGGCCGCGAGCGGGTCGGGCTCACCAACGACGAGGTGTCGCTCGCCGACGCGATCATCACCTTCCCGGTCTCACCGGATTTTCCGTCGCTCAACCTCGCGCAGGCGGTGCTGCTTGTCGGCTACACGTGGCGGCAGGCGAGCGGCCGGGCCCAACTGCCCTTCTCGGGCGAGCTGCTCTCGCCGCCGGCGACCCGCGAGGCGCTGGTCGCTCTGTTCGGAAGCCTCGAGGCCGCGCTCGACGCGGCGGGCTTCTATCCGCCGGAGAAGAAAGAGATCATCGCCCGCAACATGCGCGACATGCTCCATCGCATGAGCCTGACCGAGCAGGATGTGCGGACGTTTCGCGGTGCCCTGCGGGCCCTGACCCGCAAGGGAGCCTGATCAGCCGGAGGCCGACTTCATCTCCGGAGGCTTGCCGCCGCCGAAGCATCGGCCGACCGCCTCCCAGAACGCCGCCTGCTCCTCGGGGGTGCATTGCGCCATGCGCGCCTCGACCTTGGCGCGGCCGGCCACCGCATCGGGCGTCGCGGCCACCTCGGACTCGCTCGGGTTTCTCGCCTCGGCCATGGGCAATCCTCCGTTGCAGAACGAAAGCTCAGCTGGGCCGTGCGGTTCCGTTCCGCGGCGCAATCGGGCATGGAGTCGGCGGTTCGCGGAGCGGCTGCGCGGCAGCGGGACGAGGGCGGGGTATCGGGTGCGGCTCAGCGTGGACAATCTGGCCTGCCGCCGCTCCGGCCGCCGCATCTTCTCCAACCTGTCCTTCGCCGTCGGACCCGGCGATGCCCTGGCGATCACCGGGCGGAACGGCGCGGGCAAATCGAGCCTGCTCGCCATCCTGTCGGGCCGGTTGCGGGCCGATGCCGGGCGGATCGCCGTCGCCGAGGTCGGGGAAGCGAGCCTGCCCGAATGCCTGCACGCCGTCGGCCATCGCGACGGATTGAAGAGTGCCCTCACGGCGGGCGAGAACCTCCTGTTCGCGCAGCGGCTCCTGGGTGCGCCGCGCCTGGACCCGCGCGACGCGCTGGAGCGGCTCGGCCTCGGTCACGCCCACGATCTGCCGGTGGCCTATCTCTCCGCGGGACAGCGGCGGCGTGTGGCCCTGGCGCGGCTCCTCGTCTGCGCCCGGCCGCTCTGGCTCCTGGACGAGCCCACCGCAGCCCTCGATACGGCCTCGCAGGCGGTGCTCGCCGAACTGATGGAAGGACATCGAGCCGGGGGTGGCCTCGTGATCGCCGCCACCCACCAATCCCTCGGCCTCGCCGGCGCGGCGGAACTGCGCATCGAGGCTTCCGCCGCGGCGCCCTTGGCCGACGTCCCCGAGGATTGGGCATGATCCGCGCGGTCCTCGCCCTCATCGCCCGCGACCTGCGCCTCGCCGGCCGGGTCGGCGGCTCCGGTGCCCTGTCGCTGGTCTTCTTCCTGATGATCGTCGCCCTGGTGCCCTTCGCGCTCGGGCCGGACCTGAACCTGCTGTCGCGGATCGGTCCCGCGATCCTGTGGCTGGCCGCGGTGCTGTCGACCCTGATCGGCCTCGACCGCCTGTTCCAGGCCGACGAGGAGGACGGTTCCCTCGACCTGATGACCGCCGCGCCGGTGCCCCTCGAACTGGTGGTGCTCGCCAAGGTGACGGCCCATTGGCTGACCACCGGCCTGCCGCTCGCGCTCGCCGCGCCGCTGTTCGGCCTGCTGGTGGCCCTCGACGGTACCGCCATGGGCGCTTCCGCGCTGACGCTGCTCGCCGGCACGCCGGCTCTCAGCTTCATCGGCGCGGTGGGCGCCGCGCTCACGGCCTCGATCCGGCGGGGCGGACTGATCCTCGCCGTGCTGGTTCTGCCGCTGATGATCCCGACGCTGATCTTCGGCGTCTCGGCCGCCCAGGCGGCGAGCGGGGGGACGGTGCCGTTCCTCGTACCGCTGGCCGTGCTCGGGGCGCTGACGTTGATCGCTGCCGTGGTCGGAACGCTGGCGGCGGCGGCGGCGCTGCGTTGGCCTGAATAGCCGAAGCTCTCTTGCGCAAAGCGGCCAGCACTCATCGTTGCGCCAGCAGTGCCGGCTTCTTCGTTCCGATGTCTTCGGTCGGGCCGGTCGAATGCTGTCCGGGTCCTCGGCTGTGGCCGAAGCCGGCGACCGGATTTGGCTCCGGGCGCGTTGACGCGCGGCGCCCCCCTCACTATAGAAGCCGCTTCGCCGAGAGGCCGCGCTTTCGCGCGCTCTGCGTCTCGGCCATCGCCAGACAACCTGACGCGACGACCGATTTCCGGCCAAGCCGGCCCGTCGGCATCGCCCGACGAGAAACACGAGGACTTACATGGCCAACACCGCTTCGGCCAAGAAGATGACCCGCAAGATCGCCAAGCGCACGGCGATCAACCGCTCGCGCCGCTCGCGCATGCGGACCTTCGTCCGCAAGGTCGAGGAGGCCATCGCCACCGGCAACCAGCAGGACGCGCTCGCCGCCCTCCGCGCTGCCGAGCCCGAGATGATGCGCGCCGCCCAGCACGGCATCGTTCACAAGAACAACGCCTCGCGGAAGGTCTCGCGCCTCGCCGCCCGTGTGAAGGCGCTGGCCGCCTAACACCCACGCACCACCGAGACGGTTTCAAGCCCGGCCTTCGCGCCGGGCTTTTTCGTGCGCGCTGTCCGGGCGCGATGGCTCGATGCCGGCTGCGTGCGCCCGCCGAAACCGTTAACCCTATCCAAGAATCAACGCGATTGCAGAGTCCGGAAACGGCGTGTAGCTTAACAGAAACTGACACCGGGCAAGCAAAACACGACGATTTCGGGACTCAAGCGAATCAATCTGATTCGCCAAGACTCTAGCGCCCGTGTTCAGCCGTGCCGGGAACACTTCCGAATGGGAATCCACGCCGTCCCCACAAGTCCCACTGTTAAAGGAACCGTAGGTAATTGTTGATAGGCTCTCCCAATCGGCAAAAGTTCCTCGCGGTGGGGTTGACTCCGTCCAGGGGACTCTGTCCCGCCGGTTCTTGCGGGACGCTGAGGGCGTAAATCGTGCGTACGCGCGGACTGCGGACTTCCGCGGGTCGCGTCGGGAGAGCCAGTGATGCGTGTCGACGGAACGGTGGCGAGTGACGACGACGGGGGCCGCAGCGGCGGCGGCACTGTGGATTACGGGTCTGCCTGGGCCCGGGTGAAGCGTCGGCTGCGGGCCGAACTCGGCGAGGATGTGTTCGCGAGCTGGTTCGCCCGCCTTGAGCTGGAGGCCGTCGCCGGCGGAACGGCCCGGCTGACCGTCCCGACCCGCTTCCTCAAGAGCTGGATCGAGTCGCACTACCTCGACCGCGTCCTGAACACGTTCAAGGCCGAGGTCGAGGAGATCGCGCGGATCGAGGTCGGCGTCCGCGGCACCGGGGCCCCGGCCCGTCCTGTCGCCGCCGGCGTCGCCAAGCCGGGCCCGGCCAGCGGTCCGCTCGCCCGCCTTCACGCCACGAGCGCGCCGATCCCGATCGCCGCCGTTGCGCCCGCAGCCGAGGCGCGCAATGCCGACGCCGGAGGCGACCTCAGCGGCACGCCCCTCGACGCGCGGCTGACCTTCGCGAGCTTCGTGATCGGGCGCTCCAATGCCCTGGCACATGCCGCCGCCGAGCGGGTCGCCAACCACCAGGGGGAGGGCGCCCTCTACAATCCGCTCTATCTCCATGCCGGCGTCGGGCTGGGCAAGACGCACCTGCTGCACGGCATCGGCCACGCCGCCCGCGAGGCCGGCCGCCGGGTGATCTACCTGACCGCCGACCGGTTCATGTACGGCTTCGTCAATGCCCTGAAGACCCAGTCGGCGCTCGCCTACAAGGAGCGCCTGCGGGGCATCGACCTTCTGATCCTCGACGACGTCCAGTTCATCCAGGGCAAGTCGATCCAGGCCGAGTTCGGCCACACGATCAACGCGCTCATCGATGCCGGCCGCCAGGTCGTGGTCGCGTCCGACCGGCCGCCGACCGAGCTTGAGGCTCTGGACGAGCGCGTGCGCTCGCGCCTGGGCGGCGGCCTCGTCGTCGAGATCACCGCCCTCGACGAAGCCCTGCGGGTCTCGATCCTGTCGGCGCGGCTTTCCGCGGTCCGGGCCGCACATCCGGGCTTCGACGTCTCGCCCCAGGTGGCAACCTACGTGGCCCGGGCGATCACCGCCAACGGCCGCGACCTCGAAGGTGCGGTGAACCGCCTGCTGGCCCACGCGACGCTCACCGGCACCGCCGTGACGATGGAAACCGCCGAGAGCGCGATCCGCGACCTCGTGAAGAATCGCGAGCCGAAGCGCATCAAGATCGAGGACATCCAGAAGCTGGTCGCCTCGCGCTACAACGTCTCACGGTCCGACATCCTGTCGGAACGGCGCACCGCCGCGGTGGTGAAGCCGCGTCAGATCGCCATGTATCTGTCGAAGGTCCTGACCCTGCGCTCCCTGCCGGAGATCGGCCGCCGCTTCGGTGGCCGCGACCACACCACGGTGCTGCACGCCGTGCGCAAGATCGAGAAGCAGATCGGCGAAGACGCGGTGCTCGGCGATGAAGTCGAGCTCCTGAAGCGGATGCTTCAGGACTAGTCGAACCTGCATGACGTCCCGGACGGACCTGCTCTCGACCGAGCAGATTCGCTCCGGATCGGCCGCGGGACGGTCCCCGGTGGCCTGATCGGGAAGGCGTCCGGACCAGCAGCGCCCCATCAGACCCCGATGCCACGCGCCCTCTGCCGGTCCCTCCCTCCAGGACTGGCCGGGGGCGCGCGCCCCGTGGCAGACTGGCGCGAATGGAGACGGCCCTGTAAGGCCGCGTCGTCGACCGGCGACAATCAACGCCCCGGGGAGTGCTGATGACGGACGCCTTCATCTACGACCACGTTCGCACGCCGCGCGGTCGCGGCAAGGCGGACGGCGCCCTCCACGAAGTGACCGCGCTCCGGCTGGCCGAGACGGCGCTGCGCGCCCTCAAGGTCCGCAACGGGCTCGACACGGCCCTCGTCGACGACGTGATCCTGGGCTGCGTCGATCCGGTCGGGGAGGCGGGCGGCGACATCGCCCGGGCCGCGGCCCTGGTGGCCGATTACGGCGCGCATGTTCCGGGTGTGCAGATCAACCGTTTCTGCGCCTCGGGCCTCGACGCGGTGAACTTCGCCGCCGCACAGGTCATGAGCGGTCAGCACGAGATGGCGGTGGGCGGCGGCGTGGAATCGATGAGCCGCATCGGCATCGGCGCCTCGGGCGGCGCCTGGCCGGTGGATCCGGCGATCGCCATCAAGTCCTATTTCATGCCGCAGGGAATCTCGGCCGACCTGATCGCCACCAAGTACGGCTTCACCCGCGACGCGTGCGACGCCTACGCGGTCCGCTCGCAGGCGCGCGCGGCGAAGTCCTGGGAAGACGGCCTGTTCGACCGGTCCGTCGTTCCGGTCCGCGACGTGAACGGCATCACCCTGCTCGACCGCGACGAACATATGCGCCCGGGCACCGACATGCAGTCGCTGGCCGCCCTGAAGGCATCGTTCGTGCAGATGGGCCAGATGGGCGGCTTCGACGCCGTGGCGACGGACGCGCATCCGGACGTGGAGAGCGTGGATCACGTCCATCATGCCGGCAATTCCTCCGGCATCGTCGACGGTGCGGCCGCCGTGCTGATCGGCTCCCGGGCGGCCGGCGAGGCCGCGGGCCTGCGCCCGCGCGGCCGGATCCGGGCCTTCGCCAATATCGGCTCGGACCCGGCCCTGATGCTCACCGGGCCGGTGGATGTCACCCGCAAGATCCTGGCGAGGACGGGCCTGAGCCTGTCGGATATCGACCTGTTCGAGGTCAACGAGGCTTTCGCGGCGGTGGTCCTGCGCTTCTGCCAAGCCTTCGACCTCGATCCGGAGGCCGTCAACGTGAACGGCGGCGCCATCGCCCTCGGCCACCCTCTGGGCGCCACCGGTGCGATGATCTTCGGCACGGCCCTCGACGAGCTGGAGCGGACCGGCAAGGAGCGGGCGCTGATCACCCTGTGCATCGGCGCCGGCATGGGAACCGCCACCATCATCGAGCGGGTGTGAGCCATCGCGTGCACGGGAGCGGCGTGCCGCCGCTCCCCAAAGTCCGGGAACGCTGCTAGAGGCGCGGTCGACGCTCGGCCCGTCTCTGGGCCGGACGATAAAACAACGGGAGACAAGCCCTTGAACCGCCTGTTTGCGACGCTCTGTCTGGGCGTCACCCTGAGCCTGCCGGTCGCTGCGCGCGCCGATGATGCGGCGGACCGCGTGGCCGCGGCCACCACCCTCGTCAACAAGACCCTGATCAAGAACCTTCAGACCGGGTTCAACGTCGCCCTCGAGAAGACCGTGGCGGCAATGCCGGAGGCGCGCGCCGAGGCCGTGCGCAAGGAACTCCTGACCGAGTTCGACAAGCAGCGCGCCCTCATGGTCGAGGGGCTGTCGAAGGACTACGCCGAGAAATTCAGCCTCACCGAACTGAAGCATCTCGATGAGATCTACTCGGACCCGACATACCTCAAGTTCCAGACGATGAACGCCGATCCGAACTCCTCGGTGACCGCGATCTCGCAGAACTCCGTCACCAAGCTGCTGAACATGCTGGCGGTGGCCGCGGCGACCGACAACACACCCAAGCCCGGCGCGGCGCCGATGCCGCCCGTGCCGCCGGCCGCGGCGCCCGCTCCGGCTCCGAAATAGCCGATGGGAGGCCGCGCGCGTGAGGCCGATCTCAGGCGGCGCGCGCGGCTGTCACGGGCGCGAAGCCCGCGACCGGGGGGAGCGCTTTCAGAAGGGGCTTGGCGAAGTGGTAGCCTTGCACGAGCGTGATCCCGATACTGCGCAGGGCAGAGAGTTCGGCAGCGGTCTCGACGCCCTCGGCGAGCACCGTCACGCCGAGGGCGCGGGCGATGCCGACCACACCCGACACGATGGCGTACCGTCCGGCGTCGCCGTCGAGGCCGCGCAGAACGTCCATGTCGATCTTGATCAGATCGGGACGGAAGTTGGCGAGCAGGCTCAGCCCCGCGAAGCCGGCGCCGAAATCGTCGAGGGCCGTCAGGAATCCCTGCTTCCGATAGGCGGCGACGATGTCCTTCACGTGCCCGATGTCCCGGAAGCGTTCCTGCTCGGTGAACTCGAACATGATGCGTTGATGGGCGAAATCGATGCGTCGCGCGGCCTCCAGCGAGGCGCGGATGCAGGCATTCGGCTCATAGACCGCGTTCGGCATGAAGTTGATCGAGAGACGCGTGGTGCTGTCGCGGGGAAACAGCGCCCCGGCGAGCTCGATCGCCTTGACGCGGGCGGCCTGATCGAACTGGTATCGCGTTTCGTCGGTCACCTGGTCGAGGATCGTATAGGCGGATTCCCCGTTCGGGCCGCGCACCAGCGCCTCGTAGGCCCAGACGGAGTCGTCTGCGAGATCGAGGATCGGCTGGAACGCCATCGTGAACTCGAAGTCGAGCGTGGTGCCGGCGCGACAGGCGCGGCAGCCGGAGTCCTTCGTCATGTGCAGCTTTCGGTTCTTCTCGCCGACGCCGCCACCATGAGCGTCGGCGCTCAACACAACCTTAATGCAAGCTCGCCGGTGGATCATTGGCGCAACCCAGGGAGGACGGCACCGTGACGCTGACCGATTTCCGCTTCGAGACCGATGCCGACGGCATCGCCCTGGCGACCTGGGATATGCCCGGCCGCTCGATGAACGTGATCACCGAGGGGGTGATGGACCAGCTCGAGCAGATCATCGAGCGGGTTGCCTCCGATCCGGCCCTGAAGGGCTGCGTCATCGCCACCGGCAAGGACAATTTTTCCGGCGGTGCCGACCTCACCATGCTCCAGGGCCTCGGCCGGGCCTACGAGCAGCTCAAGGCCGAGCAGGGCGAAGAGGTGGCGATGCGCCACTTCTTCGAAGCGTCTCGGCGCCTGTCGCTGCTGTTCCGGCGGCTGGAGACGTGCGGGAAGCCCTTCGCGGCGGCGATCCAGGGCCTGTGCCTGGGCGGCGCCTTCGAGCTGGCTTTGTCCTGCCATTACCGGATCGCCTCCGATGACGGGAAGACCCGGGTCGGCCTGCCGGAGATCAAGGTCGGCCTGTTCCCGGGCGGCGGCGGCACGCAGCGCGTCGCCCGCCTGATGCAGACCGGCGACGCCCTCCAGATGCTGTTCAAGGGCGAGCAGATCCGCGCGCCCATGGCCAAGGGCATGGGGCTGATCCACGCGGTGGCGCCCCAGGCCGAGATCGTCGAGCGCGCCAAGGCCTGGATCCGTGAGGGCGGCTCGGCGGTGGCGCCCTGGGATGTGGCGAAGTTCAAGGCCCCGTCCGGAAAGGTCTACTCCCCCGCCGGCATGATGATCTGGCCGCCGGCCAACGCCATCTACCGCCGCGAGACCCACGACAATTACCCGGCCGCCAAGGCGATCCTGGCCTCCGTCTACGAGGGCCTGCAGCTGCCGATGGACCTCGCCCTGCGGGTCGAGAGCCGATACTTCGCCCACATCCTGCGCTCCACCGAGGCGGCGGCGATGATCCGCACGCTGTTCATCTCCATGGGCGAGCTGAACAAGGGCGCGCGGCGACCGAAGGACGTGCCGGCCGCCAACCTGCGCCGGGTCGGCGTGATCGGGGCCGGCTTCATGGGCGCGGGCGTGGCCTACGTCACCGCGCAGGCGGGCCTCGAGGTGGTGCTCGTCGACCAGTCGGTCGAGGCCGCCGAGAAGGGCAAGGCCTACGCCCACACCCTCATCACCGGCCAGATCAACAAGGGCCGCGCCAAGACCGCCGATCGCGACGCGCTTCTCGGCCGCATCCAGGCCACGGCCGATTACGGCGCGCTCGCCGATTGCGACCTCGTGATCGAGGCGGTGTTCGAGGATCCGCAGGTGAAGGCCGAGGTGATCCAGAAGGTCGAGGCGGTGATCCGCCCCGACGCGATCTTCGCCTCCAACACCTCGACCCTGCCGATCACCGGGCTGGCCAGGACCTCGCAGCGGCCGGCGCAATTCGTCGGCATCCACTTCTTCTCCCCCGTGGAGAAGATGATGCTCGTCGAGATCATCAAGGGCGAGGCGACCGGGGATGCGGCGCTCGCCGCGGCCCTCGATTACGTGCGCCTGATCAAGAAGACCCCGATCGTCGTGAACGATGCCCGCGGCTTCTTCGCCAACCGCTGCGTCGGCGCCTACATCCTCGAAGGGCACAAGATGCTCGCCGAGGGCGTTCCGCCGGCCATGATCGAGAGCGCCGGCCGCCAGGCGGGCATGCCGGTCGGGCCGCTGTCGCTCAACGACGAGGTCGCCCTCGACCTCGTGCTCAAGATCGCCAAGGCCACCGAGGCGCAGGTGGGGCAGGGCGCCGTGGACCCGGCGCAGAAGGCGATCCTGTCCGAGATGGTCGAGAAGCTGGGCCGGCTCGGTCGCAAGAACCGCAAGGGCTTCTACGACTACCCCGAAGGCGCGCCCAAGCGTCTCTGGCCCGGCCTGAAGGACCTGCAGCCGAACCGCCTCGACCCGGACGCCGTCGACTTCACCGAGCTGAAGCAGCGGCTTCTGGTGGTGCAGGCGCTGGAGGCCGCACGCACCGTCGGCGAGGGCGTGGTCACCGACCCGCGCGAGGCCGATGTCGGCTCGATCCTCGGGTTCGGCTTCGCGCCGTTCACCGGAGGGGCCTTGTCGTACATCGACTTCATGGGTGCGGCGGCCTTTGTCGACCTCGCGCGGACGCTCGAGGCCAAGCACGGCCCCCGGTTCCGGGCACCCGATAACCTGACAGCGATGGCCGCGCGCGGCGGCACCTTCTACGCGGGCGCCGAGAAGCGCGCCGCCTGAGACGGAGGTGCCGGACGCCCGATCGCGGCGTCCGGCAGCTGAGCGAGTTCTTCCAGCAGCACCGCCCGCGCGCAGGCGCCGAAAGCCCGCATCAGCCGTCCACGGGCATGGTCGGGCGGGAACAGCAGGGCGAAATGCACCGGGAGGGCGGGGGCGAAGGGACGGATCGCGATCGGCGAGATCTTCGCCTCCTCGTAGGCGGCCAGCGGGTTCATCACGCTGACCCCGAGCCCGGCCGAGACGAGGGTGCAGATCGATGCACCGAGGCCGGCCTCGGCGGTGATGGTCAGGGTAATCCCGGCCGCTGCGAAGATCGCCTCGGTCCGGTTGCGCAGGGCGCTCCCGAGCGAGGAGGCGACGAAGGGTACGCCGAAAAAATCCGCAGGGGTTAGAAGAGCCTGCGCGGCAAGGGGATGGTCCTGCGGCAGGACGGCGACGCAGGCACGCGTCTCGACATGTTCGCGATGCGCGTCCGGGGCGTCGCCGTACAGCATCGTCAGCGCGGCGTCGCAAAAGCCGGTGGCGAGCCAGTGGTTCACGGTCTCGTCGTCGCCGGAATGGATCGCCACGATCACGTCCGGATGCGCGGCGCGGAAGCGCACGACCGCCCGCGCCAGGAGCCCGCCCGCCAGCCGCGGCATCGCGGCCACCCGCAACCGCTCCGCCCCGAAGGCGCGGATCCGTGCGGCCGCGGATTCCAGGCTGGTCAGCCCCACGAAGGCGCGCTCGACCTCCGCGTGAAACCGCGTGCCGTCGAGGGACGGCACGACCCGGCTCCCGCTCCGATCGAACAGGGGCAGGCCCGTGATCGCCTCCAGCTGGGCGATCAGCCGGCTCACCTGCGGCTGCGAGGTGTGGAGCCGGCGGCTCGCCTCGGTCATGGACCCGGTGGCCACAACGGCCCGGAAGGCCTCGATGTGCCGGAAGGTCATGCGCCGCTCGGCCATATCAGATCCGTATGCTCGGCAGGTGAATCGGCATTGGACGCCCGCGCGCGGCCGCTCCTAGGATCGGACGGCAAAGCTTCGGGCCGGTTCCCTGGCGGACGGCCCGGCGCTGAACCGGTTCAGACATAGCGAGGGGGTTCGGATCGTGTCGAGGACGCTGCCGCTTCTGTTGGCCACTCTGTGCTGGGCCGGGCTCGCCGCGCCGTCGGCCGCGGAGGGGCGCCTCGACAAGATCCGCACGACCGGACAGATCAGCCTCGGCTTCCCGGACGCGTCGCCGCCCTTCGGCTTCCTCGACCAGAACGCCAAGCCGGTGGGCTATTCGCTGGAGATATGCGAGCACGTCGCGCAGAAGCTCAAGGCCGCCCTCGGCCTGCCGAAGCTCGAGGTGCGCCACGTGCCGGTGATGTCGGCGACCCGGATCCCGCTGATCAACAACGGCACGATCGACCTGGAATGCGGCACCGCCAGCAATCTGCCCGAGCGGCACAAGCTGGTCTCCTTCGCGCCGACCACCTTCGTGGCGCAGGTGGTGCTGGTGGCCAAGAAGGATACGCCGGTGGATGTGGACGACATCGCCTCGTTCCGCGGCAAGGCCATCTCGGCGCAGGCCGGCGGCGAGACCCAGCGCGTCGCCACCCGGATCAACGTCCGCGACAAGCTCGACATCCAGGTGATGCCGGCCAAGGACACCGCGGAGGTGTTCCTGCTCCTCGAGACCGGCCGCGCGGCGGGCGCAATCAACGACGACGCCCTGGCCCACGCCACGGTGGCCGGCGCCAAGCGGCCGGCGGATTACAAGATCGGCACCAAGGGCCTGGAATTCGCGCCCTACGGGATCCTGGAGCCGAAGGACGACCCGGCCTTCAAGGCGGCCGTCGACAAGGCGGTGATCGAGCTCATTCAGGACGGCACCGTTGCACGCCTCTACGGCAGGTATTTCGAGCAGCCGATCCCGCCGAAGGGTATAAACCTGGAGTTGCCGATGAGCGACGTGCTCAAGCGGGCCCTGGCTCACCCGACCGATTCCGGCGACGAGGCCGCGTACCGATAGGGCGGCCGGCGAGTCCGAGATGCAAGACGATCTGACCCATACGGCGGACGCGCCGTCCGTCGTCGACCTGCGGAGCGACACCGTCACGCGGCCGACCGAGGCGATGTACGCGCGGATGCGGACGGCACCGCTGGGCGATGACGGCCTCGACGCCGACCCGACCGCCTGCGCGCTGGAGGAGACCGCCGCCGCCATGCTCGGCAAGGCGGCCGGCCTGTTCGTGCCGAGCTGCACGATGGGCAATCTGCTGGCGATCCTCGCCCAGGTCCAGCGCAGCGAGCAGATCCTGCTCGAAGCCCAGGCCCACATGCTCAACACCGAGCGCGGCGCCGCGACCCTGACCGGTGCCTTCCTGTACGGGGTCGCCGGCACGGACGGCGCCATGGACCTCGACCGGCTGGAGGACGCCCTCAGCCCGAATGCCAGCCCGCTCCGGACGGCCATGATCGCGCTGGAGACCTCGCACAACGCCGCCGGGGGCACCGTGCTGCCGCCGGCCCATATGGCGGCGGTCGCAAATCTCGCCCGGGCGCGCGGCATCCCGGTCCATCTCGATGGGGCGCGCCTGTTCAATGCGGCGACGCATCTCGGCGTCGCGCCGGCGGATCTCGCCGCGCATGTCGACACGGTGTCGCTGTGCCTGTCCAAGGGCCTGAGCGCCCCGGTCGGCGCCGTGCTGGCCGGCGACGGGCCGGTCATCGCGGCGGCGCGGCGCCTGCGGAAGATGATCGGCGGGACGCAGCGGCAGGTGGGGATCATGGCCGCGGCCGGCCTCGAGGCGATCACCGTCATGGGTGCGCGCCTCGCCGAGGATCACGACCGAGCCCGGCAGCTGAGCGAGGGGCTGAACGCCCTGCGGCCGCGCCTCTCGGCGACCATGCCGCAGACCAACATCGTGCAGGTCGATCTCGGCCGGACCGGGCGGGATAGCGCGCGCTGGATCACGGATCTCGACGCGCTCGGGATTCGCACGCGCCCCCTCGGCGGGCAGCGGCTTCGGCTCGTCACGCACCGCCACATCGCGGCGGCCGATATCGACCGCGCCGTGGCGGCCTTCCGCACCTGCCTCGACGGGGCTTGAGCGGAATCAGGCCGCGCCCGCGACCCGCGTCTTCGCGCCGAGCATCCGGGCGAGGAGGACGACGTCGGCGGCATTGTCAGAGAGCAGGTCGGTAACGTCGCCGACCTCCAGCGCCTTCACGTGGCGGCAGCGCATGCCGTAGCGGCCGGCGGTGCAGGTGCAGCGCAGCTCCGGGCCGCCCGGCCGCTCCTCCAGGCTGACATGGTAGCGATTGCCGGTCGAGCCCCGCATGGCGAATCGCAAAGCCGCAGGCTCGTCGGGGAAGGCCGCCAGGGCGCGGCCGCTGATCGTCCCCGGGCCGCGACGCGGTCCTGCCGGGCCGCCGACCGCCCGCGTGACCGGCAGGCCGAGCGCGGCCGCGAGGGCATGCACGTCCGCGACCGCCCGCTCGCGCATCGCGGCCAGGGCGATCTCCGCGCAGGCATAGGCGTCCTCGCCGGCATCGTGATGCTCGAAGCGGATGCCGAGGCGCCGCGCCACTTTGCCGAGCCCGCATCCCTCCGGCGCCGGGAAGACCCGGCGCGCCACCTGGACCGTGCAGAGATACGCGAGATCGGGAACCGCCAGGCCCGCCCGCGTCAGGCCGGCCCGCAGGACGCCAATATCGAAGCTCGCATTGTGCGCCAGGATCAGCCCGCGCCCGAGATCGCCGAGGTAGGGCGCCATCACGGTGGCGAAATCCGGCTTGTCGGCGACGTCGGCCGGCAGGATCCCGTGAACCCGGATGTTGCCCGGCGCGAAGCGCATCTCGGGGGGCCGGATCAGATGGCTCTCCCGGCGGACGACCCGACCCTGCGCGATCCAGGCGAGCCCCACCGCGCAGGCGCTGTCACGCCGCTCGTTGGCCGTCTCGAAGTCGAGGGCCAGGACCGTCATCCAGGGTCAACCATGCCGGGTGGGAGTTCTCGGGGTGTTCCCCGCGAGGTCTAGGCCGCCCGGATCCGGGCTTCAACCCTGCGCCACCATCGCCAGCCAATCGTCCTCCGACACGACCTGGACGCCGTGCTTCTGGGCGTCCTTCAGCTTCGAGCCGGCTCCCGGGCCGGCCACGACGAGGTCGGTCTTGGCCGAGACCGAGCCGGACACCTTGGCGCCGAGGCGCTCGGCCACCGCCTTGGCCTCGTTGCGGGTCATCTTCTCCAGGCTGCCGGTGAAGACCACGGTCTTCCCCGCGAAGGCGGAGGCCGAGGCGGGCCGCTCCATCGGCTCGACCGCGACCGCGTCGAGCAGAGCCGCGACGGCGTCGGCGTTGTGCGGCTCGGAGAAGAACAGGAGCAGGGCATCGGTCGCCACCGGGCCGATCTCCCCGTCATCGGCGAAGACCCGGTAGGCATCCCCGGGACGCTGCGCCGCCGCGCGCGCGATCGCCGCACGCACCGCGTCGACGTCGCCGTAATGGGCAAGGAGGTTCTCGCGCTGGACGGCGCTCAGGCGCGCCCGCTCCTTGGCCGGCGCGGCGTCGTCCTCCGGGAAGCCGAGATCGAGCAGCCGGTCGCGGGTGGTGCCTCCGACGCGCGGGACGGCGGTGAGTTCGACCCAATCCGGTCCGGGCTGCGACGCCGAGGCCTCCTGGATCGCCGCGATGAGCGTCGGCATGTCGGTGAAACGCTTGGCCAGCGCCTTGGCGGTCGCCTCGCCGATCTGCGGAATGCCGAGGGCGAAGAGCAGGCGATTCATCGGCACGGCCCGGCGTGCCTCGACGGCGGCGAGCAGGTTCTTGATCGCCTTGTCGTCGTCCTCGCCCTTCTTCTTGGCGGCTTTCTTGGGTGGCTCGGCCGTTGCCGAGTCCGCGCGCCGCTCGGCCGAGAGCGCCTCGCGTCGCGCCACGATGGCGGCCTTGAGTTCCTCGAAATCGAGGCGGAACAGGTCGGCGGGCTGGCGCACGAGCCCGGCCTCGAACAGGACCTCGATATAGGTCTCGCCGAACCCCTCGATGTCGAAGCCGTTGCGCGACACGAAGTGCTTCATCCGCTCGACGCCCTGCGCCGGGCAGATCAGGCCGCCGGTGCAGCGGCGCACCGCGTCGGGGCGGCCGGTGCGCGGATTGATGGCGCGGACGGCGCGGCTGCCGCAGGCCGGACAGGTCTCGGGGAACGCATAGGGCTGCGACCCGGCCGGACGCTTGGTGAGGTCGACATCCATGACCTTGGGGATCACGTCCCCGGCCCGCACCACCGTCACGGTGTCGCCGACGCGGATGTCGCGGGGCACGAGGATCGGCTGACCGTCGGCGCCGATCCCCTCCGCGATAGGCTCACGGATAAACTCGCCGTCCGCCCCGACGCCCCTCACGTAGCCCTCGTTGTGGAGGGTGGCGTTGGAGACGACGACGCCGCCGACCGTCACGGGGCGCAGCTTCGCCAGCGGGTTCAGGGAGCCGGTGCGGCCGACATTGATGACGATGTCCTCCATCACCGTCGTGGCTTCCTGCGCGGCGAATTTGTGGGCGAGGGCCCAGCGCGGCGAGCGCGAGACGAAGCCGAGACGCTTCTGCAAGCCGAGGTCGTCGACCTTGTAGACGACGCCGTCGATGTCGTAGCCGAGCCCGGCCCGGTCCGCCTCGATGCGGCGGTAATGGGCGAGCATCGCCTCCGTGTCCGTGAAGGTCTCGGTGCGGGGATTCACCGGCAGGCCCCAGTCCGCGAAGCGCTGGAGGCTGCCGGATTGCGTCTCCGCGATGGGCGCCGACAGCTCGCCCCAGGCATAGGCGAAGAACCGGAGCGGACGGGACGCGGTGATCGCGGGATCGAGCTGGCGCAGGCTCCCGGCCGCGGCGTTGCGCGGGTTGGCGAAGAGCGGCTTGCCGGCCGCTTCCTGCCGGGCGTTGATGGCGGCGAAATCGGCGTGGGACAGGTAGACCTCCCCGCGCACCTCGCAGATCTCCGGCCAGCCGGACCCCGCGAGCACCGCCGGGATGTCCTGCACCGTGCGGGCATTGGCCGTGACGTTCTCCCCGACCTCGCCGTCGCCGCGGGTGGCCGCGGTGTCGAGCCGCCCGTTCACGTAGCGCAGCGACAGGGACAGGCCGTCGATCTTGGGCTCGGCCGTGAAGGCGAGGGGTGTCTCGTCGGGCCAGCCCAGGAAGCGACGCACGCGCGCGACGAACTCGGCCACCTCCCCATCGTCGAAGGCATTTCCCAGCGAGAGCATGGGTACGGCGTGCCGCACCTTGGCGAACTTTTCCGAGGGCTTTGCGCCGACCGACGTGCTGGCCGCGCCGGTGCCGGCGAGATCCGGAAAGCGCGCCTCGAGCTCCTCGAGGCGGCGGCGCAGCCGGTCGTACTCGGCGTCCGAGATCTCGGGCGCGTCCTCCTGGTAGTACAGCCGGTCGGCCTCCAGGAGCGCGTCCGACAGCCGCGCGTACTCGGCGCGCGCATCCTCGGCGGTGAGGTCGAGATCGAGCGGATCGGATTTCGTAACGGCCATGGCGGGGTTCTAACGCATCGGCGGCCGACGGGGAGTCGGCCGTGGCGCGCAGTCCCCTGTTCCCTCAAGCATGGGAGTTGAGCAGGCCGCCGTCTCCCGCCATCCGGAACGCCGCCAGGAATGTTGCGGCGACGAGGACGGCGACCCCGTGCAGCGGCAGCATCGGCGCCAGCCAGCCCGCGACGGCGGTGCCGGCGACCGAGCCCAGATTCATGGCGGCCATGTAGACTTCGAACTGCGTGGCAGCGCCCGGTCGGCCCCGGCTCGACTCGAGCAGGGCCGGCATCAGGGCGACGATCAGCAGGCCGGGCAGCACGCTGGTGAGCGCCAGGATCACCGGTCCCGCCGCCCCGATGAGGCCGGCGCCGATCAAGCTGCCGGCGAGCGCGAAGGTGACGGCGCTTCCCAGGAGCAGCACGCGCAAGGGCGCTGCTGCCCCCGCCCGATCCGACCAGAGACCCACCGCGACGGCGCCGGCCGTGCCGCTCGCCAGGGTCAGGATCGCCTGAAGGCGCGACAGGCCGGCGGCATCCCAGCCCTGACGCTGGAGCAGATCGATCGAGAAGGGCAGCTCGAACAGTCCCAGGGCGGCGTCCAGGCCGAAGCACAAGGCGAGCAGACGCAGGGCACGCGGCCGCTGGAGCGCGACGACGGTCCGGCGCAGGAAGCGCCGGATCGGGACGCGGCGCGGTGCCGCTCCGCGGCGCTCGCAGGACAGGAACGCGTCAGTCGGCGCCTCGCGGATCAGCAGCATCGGCAGGCTCGCGAGGATCGCGGCGACGAGCAGCCAGCGGCTGCTCGCGGCGAATCCCCAGGTCGCCAGCATCCAGCCGAAGAGCCCGGCGCTGAGGCTGGTTCCCGCCACGAAGCCCGCGCGCGTGCAGGCGCTGACCCGGCCGAGCTCGTGCGCCGGGACATGGTCCATGATCATCCGGTCGCAGGCGGTGTCGAGCAGCGACGCGAACACGCTGTGAACGAGGAAGACCAGTCCCAAGGCACCGATGGCGTTGCGTTCGACGACGAGGAGGAGCGCGAGACTCGCGAGGCATCCGACGAGCGCTGCGACCGCGAAGGGCCGACGCCGGCCCATCCGCGTGTCGCCGGCCCGGTCCACCCAGGGTCCCCAGAGCAGGGGCTGCAACGTCCAGGGCAGTCCCGCCAGGGCGAAGTGAACGCCGATCTCGGCCGACGAAACGCCCTGCGCTGCCAGATGGTTGGCGAGGGCGGTGAGCGAGAAGCCCGCGATGAGTCCCTGGTAGAGATAAGTGGCGAAGAACACCCCGTAGCGGACCCTTCGCCGGTGCAGGCTCGGCTTGTCCGAGGGGGCGCTGCCGAAACCCGCGGCAATCGGGGTCATCGCGCACGCCGCTCCTTGCGGGAGGCGGGCTTGTTTCCGATGCTGCTCATACCGCCCTCACCGGATCCCCGCCCGTGCCGTTTCGCCCTGCCGACGCTAGCGCCAGCTCTCCGCCCCCGCGAGGCGTCGCGTGAGCGCGGCTCGGGTCTGGATCGTCGATCTCGGGCTTTCTCCGGACCGGCTCCATCGCTGCGACGCCGTACTCGACGGCGCGGAGCGCCTGCGCGCGGACCGGTTCCTGCGGCCGGCGGATCGGGCGCGCTTCGTCGCCAGCCACGCGGCGCTCCGAACGGTGCTCGCCGACGTGCTCGGTCTCGCGCCGGCCGAAGTGGAGATCACGGCCGGTCCCGGCGGCAAGCCGGAGCTCGCGGGTGCGGCGCGGGGCGCCTGGCAGTTCAACCTGTCGCATTCCGGAGCGCGGGCGGTGATCGGCATCGCGCGCGACATGCCCATCGGTGTCGATGTCGAGGCCGTCCGGCCGATCGTGGACGCGCTGCGGATCGCGCGGGCGCATTTCGCCGCCGACGAGGTGTCAGCCCTGTCCCGAGCATCCCGGAGCACGGTCGAGCGTGCCTTCTTCGGTCTGTGGACCCGCAAGGAAGCCGTGGTGAAGGCGCTCGGCAGCGGCCTGTCGCTGCCCCTCGACCGGTTCAGCGTCACCGTTCCGCCTGAAGCCCCGCGTCTCCTCCGGGCGGTCGGCGACGGATCCTGGACACTGGACGGCCCGTGGAGTCTCGCGGATCTCGATTGCGGCGCGGACCATCTCGCCACGGTTGCGGTGCGCTCGGCCGCGGTGGCGATCACGAGCCACCGGCTCTCCGACGATTGGCCCGAACATCTCGGCTGAAAAGGCGCAACACCGCGCTTGCGGTGGGGGAAAGGCGCGGCTATACACCCGCTCGCTGGCCCAGCGGAGACGCGGGACGGCCTTCGGAGTGTAGCGCAGTCTGGTAGCGCACCACGTTCGGGACGTGGGGGTCGCAGGTTCAAATCCTGCCACTCCGACCAAGATTTCCCGAGACTTTCCAATCCCCAAGTGCCTCCACACCGAGGGCGGTCTGAAATAAGCCGCCTCTGTCGAGCGTGCCGTCGGAACGGGACCGTCGATCCCTGTCTCACCGCCTCACGTCAGCGTAACCACGATCGAACCGGCCGCGCCGACGAACTCCGGCATTCCGCGCCGGCGCGGGATTCATGCGCGGCGCCGCCGCTGCCGAACCTGATCCGGAGCCGTCATCGTCATGGCTCGTTTCGATCTCGGCCCGCACCGGGGTCGAGACCCGCCTCGTCGGGCTCAGGCCCGTGACGTGGAAACGGCGCCATGGGCACGCTCGCCACCAAGAGCGCGATCATCTCGGAATACGAGCTCAAGAGAATCGCGGGCGGCTCACCCGTGATTTGCTGCCACCGCGTAACGAAGACATTCGTCGGAAGATCGGCGACCGCTTCCGCCGCCGTCGCGAGGGGGTCTTTCTCAGGCGGCGCGGAGGAGACCATGCGCCTCCAACGGCCTCGATCAGGATTTGGCCTTCGCCTCCGTCCAGGATGGTGAATCGAAGGTTTTTCGATCTGAGACGGGTCTGGGTGCCGCGACGAAGCGGTCAGTCGCGGTGGAGGCGGCGTGATGGCTCCGCGCATGCCCGTGTCCCTGGTCGAGCAAACCCACGGGGATGCGCCGTCGCCCGGTGTCGCCGGCTGCGACGCGGGCGGCGGAATGGCGTATGGAGCCCGCCGATGGACGCGCCGTCTCACCGCCCGATCGACCACCCTTCAGTATGGAGCGGCTTCGCCCGCACCTTCGTCGTGGCCGCCGCAATCATGGGCCTGGCGGCGATCGGCCTCGTGGCCGCAATCGACCCTTACGGATTGCGGGCCGCGCCCGGTCGTCCGCCGGGACCGATCATGGACACCAATCAGCGGCTCTCCTACCCGCAGATCGCCCGCGGCGGTCCGTTCGACGCGGCGGTCTTCGGGACCTCGACCGCACGTCTGCTCGACCCGGTCGCGCTGGACGCGGCCTTCGGCGTGCGGTTCGCCAATCTGGCTATGAATGCCGCCACGCCCGATGAGCAGACCCGCCTCGCCGGATTGTTCCTGGCACGCAGGCCGATCCGCGCGGTCCTGTTCGGCCTCGACGCCACGTGGTGCGCCGCCGATCCGCCGGCCCGAACCGCGAACGCCTTTCCGGACTGGCTCTACGCGGACGGAGCGCCGGGGGACGTGTTGCGGCAGATGAGCTTGCGCTCGGTCACGACGGCCGTCGGAGCCGGGTTCGCAGATCTCGGGCTGGCACGGGCGAGGATCCGCGGCGACGGCTATGCGGTGTTCACGCCATCGGAGGCGCGCTACGATCTCGACCGCGCGCGGGCGCATATCCGAGCGGGGGCCGTCGAGTCATCCGCCGCGGACGCACCGGGCGCCCCGATGCCGGCCCTCGCCCATCTCGACGATCTGCTCGGCCGCGTGCCGGGGGAGGCGCTGAAGATCGTGGCGTTCATGCCGGTCCATGCGGCGGCGCAGGGAGCGCCGGACTCGGCAGCGGGCCGGCGCGAGGCGGCTTGCAAGGCGCGCACCGCGATGATCGGGAAACGCCGCGGCGCCGTCGTGGTGGATTTCCGCCGGATCTCGCCGCTCACGACCGAGGATGCGAATTACTGGGACGCGCTCCATTACCGTTTGCCCGTGGCGGCGCGGCTCGTCTCGGATCTGAAGGCCGCCGTCGCGACGGGCCATGACGATCCGGACGGAGTCTACCGCGTGCTGGCACATCCCTGAATTGGGCGGTCAGGCGGCGGCGCGCTCGGACCGGGCCCAACCCGCGCGGGTGCTGGTGCAGTAATCCGCGTAGCGGCCGTCCCGGATCGCCGCGCGGGCGCCGGCCATCAGGTCCTGATAATAGGCGAGGTTGTTCCAGGTCAGGAGCATCATCCCGAGGATCTCGTTCGAGCGAACGAGGTGGTGCAGATAGGCGCGGGAGTAATCCCGGGCCGCCGGACAGGTCGAGGCCTCGTCGAGCGGCGCGGTGTCCTCGGCGTGGCGGGCATTGCGCAGGTTGACCCGTCCGTGGCGCGTATAGGCGAGGCCGTGCCGGCCGGCGCGAGTCGGCATCACGCAGTCGAACATGTCGATGCCGCGGGCGACCGCGCCGAGGATGTCGTCCGGCGTACCGACGCCCATCAGGTACCGGGGCTTCGCCGCCGGCAGATGCGGCTCCACCGTCTCGATCATGGCGAACATGACCTCCTGGGGCTCGCCCACGGCGAGGCCGCCCACCGCGTAGCCCTTGAGATCGAGATCCGTCAGCGCGCGCGCGCTCTCGACGCGCAGGGCCGGCACGTCGCCGCCCTGGACGATGCCGAACAGGGCCCGCCCGGGCTGCTCGCCGAACGCGACGCGGCAGCGCTCGGCCCAGCGCAGGGACAGATGCATGGCCTTCTCGATGGCCGCATGGTCGGCCGGCAGGCGCACGCATTCGTCGAGCTGCATCTGGATGTCCGAGCCGAGCAGACCCTGGATCTCGATGGAGCGCTCCGGGCTCATGTGGTGGGCGGTGCCGTCGATATGCGAGCGGAAGGTCACGCCCTGCTCGTCGATCTTCCGCAGGGCGGAGAGGGACATCACCTGGAAGCCGCCGGAATCCGTCAGGATCGGCCGATCCCAGTTCATGAAGCGGTGCAGGCCGCCGAGCCGGGCCATCCGCTCCGGGCCGGGCCGCAGCATCAGGTGATAGGTGTTGCCCAGCACCACGTCGGCGCCGAGGTCGCGGACCTGATCGGGATACATCGCCTTGACGGTCGCGGCGGTGCCCACCGGCATGAAGGCCGGTGTGCGGATCGTGCCGCGCGGCGTCGTGATGACGCCGGTTCGGGCGGTGTCGTCCTGCGCCAGCAGGTTGAATCCGAAGGGAACGCTGTCGGTCATGGGATGTCCGCGCGCGGGCCCGGGAAGAGCAGGCTGGCGTCGCCGTAGGAGTAGAACCGGTATCCCGCCTCGATCGCGTGCGCGTAGGCCGCGCGCATCGTCTCCAGTCCGGAGAAGGCCGAGACCAGCATGAACAGCGTCGAGCGCGGCAAGTGGAAGTTGGTCACGAGCGCGTCGACCGCGCGGAACCGATAGCCCGGCGTGATGAAGATCTCGGTCGGCCCCGAGAAGGGCGCGAGCGTCCCGTCCGGGCCGGCGGCGCTCTCCAGAAGGCGCAGCGCCGTGGTGCCCACCGCGACGATCCGACCCCCCGCGGCCCGCGCCGCGTTCAGGGCGTCGGCCGTGGCTGCGTCGAGGATGCCGATCTCCGCATGCATGCGGTGTGCGTCGGTATCCTCGGCCTTGACCGGCAGGAAGGTCCCTGCGCCGACATGCAGCGTGACGTGGTGGCGCCGCAGACCCGCGGCATCGAGATCGGACAGCAGCGCCTCGGAGAAGTGCAGGCCTGCCGTCGGCGCCGCGACCGCTCCCGGATGCCGGGCGTAGACCGTCTGGTAGTCGGTGGTGTCCCGGGTATCCGTGGCGCGCTTGCCCGCGATGTAGGGCGGCAGCGGCAGGGCGCCCTCGGCGGCGATGGCGGCGTCGAGCTCGGGCCCGGACCGGTCGAAGGCCAGGACGATCTCGCCGGCCTCGGCCTTCTCGATGACGGTGGCGCCCAGTGCGCCGAAGCGCAGTGCATCGCCCGGAGCGAGTCGTTTCGCCGGCCGGGCGAAGGCGCGCCAGCGATCCGGGGCTTCGCGCAGGTGAAGCAACACCTCCGTGCGCTGGCCCGGGGCGCCGGGACGCGTGCGGACACCGTTCAGCCGCGCGGGGATCACCTTCGTGTCGTTGAAGACCAGGGCATCGCCCGCCCTGAGGGCGCCGGGAAGGTCGCGCACGGTCTGGTCGGCCGGCGGCAGGCCGGGTTGCACCACGAGCAGCCGCCCGGCATCGCGCGGCTCGGCCGGGCGCAGGGCGATGCTGGTTTCCGGCAGGTCGAAATCGAAGAGGTCCACGCGCATCGCCGGCTGCCTGCACCGAACGGCACGCGGTTTCAACCGCGGAACCGCCGGGGAGTGCGCCCGTTTCCGCGTCACCGAGACGCGAGGTCTTCGATCCATGCCCTGGTACGCCGTTCGCCCCCGTGATGACGCCGACCCCCGCTGGCCGCTGCCCGGCACAGCCGAGATCGTGCTGAAGGCCGAGGATCCCGAAGCCGCCCGCGCGAAGTTCGAATCGGCCTATCCGAGCCAGCCCTTCGGCAGCCCCGGCGTCCCCGTTCCGGATACCGGTGCCGGCAGCTTCCGCGGTGATCCGGACGCGCTGGTCGTCGCCGAGACGGGCGAGCCGCCGGCGTCGCGGGATCGCCCCGCGTGACGACCCGCGTGCCCCCCCGCGCGCCACGCCGGTCCATCACCCTGGACGGCCAGCTCCTCGGTTATTGGGAGCGTGAGGCCGCTCGGTTGGAGACCCTGGCCGCCGCGACGCGCTTCGCCTGGCAGCGTCGGCGCTATCTCCGCAAGGCCGAGGTCGCCCACGCCAAGGCGGAGCTGAGCCGACGGCGCGAGGTTGCCCGGGGCCGCGAGACCCCGTCGGAGACATAGCCGCGGCTAACACGTTTTCGACGGTCTCGAACCTTTGCCGTGGCCTTGGCCGCGGCGGGTGCCGTATGGGCGCGGCGTCACCCCAACGGCGCAATCCATGGACCGCACCCAGAAAGCCGCCCTCTTCAGCGCGGGCATCGGCCTCGCCGTCACGGCGCTGAAATTCTACGCCGCGTGGCTCACGGGCAGCCTCGCCCTGTACTCCGACGCTCTGGAGAGCATCATCAACGTGGTCGCGGCCGTGGGCGCCTTCGTGGCCCTGCGGGTCGCCGCGCGTCCGGCCGACGAGGACCATCCCTACGGACATCACAAGGCCGAGTTCTTTTCCGCGGTGATCGAGGGCGCGCTGATCGTGGTGGCTGCGCTGCTGATCCTGCGCGAATCCTATTCCGGGCTGCTCGCTCCGGAGCCCCTCGACGCGCCCCTGATCGGCCTCGCGATCAACTTCGGGGCCGGAATCATCAACGCCGCCTGGGCGGTGGCACTCATGCGGTGGGGCAAGCGCTGGCGTTCGCCGGCTCTGATCGCCGATGCGCGTCACGTCTTCGCCGACGTTGTCACGTCCTGCGGCGTCCTTGCCGGCGTCGGCGCCGTCATCCTGACCGGATACCCGGTCCTCGACCCCGTCGTGGCCGGGCTGGTGGCGCTCAACATCCTCTGGTCGGGCTTCCGCATGGTCCGGGAATCGGTGGACGGCCTGATGGATCGGGCCGCCCCGGCCGAGATGGTGAGCCAGATCCGGTCGCTCATCTCGCAGCACGGTGAGGGCGCGCTGGAGGCGCACGACGTGCGCACCCGCTCCGCCGGTCAGGCCACCTTCATCGATTTCCACCTCGTCGTCCCCGGGGCCATGACCGTCGAGGATTCCCACGCGATCTGCGACCGGCTGGAGACCGCCTTGGAGACGACGATCCCCGGCGCCGTGGTGACCATCCATGTCGAGCCCGGCGAGGAGGCGAAGGCCCGGGGATTGCCCGTGCTGTAGGGCCCGGTCAGCTCCAGGCGTGGAGCGGCGGGTTCACGCCGTTCAGGGCGTGGTTGCCCACGATCGCGTATTTCCAGCGGACCGGATCGTGCAGCGTGTGCGTGCGGGCGTTCCGCCAGTGCCGGTCGAGGTTCTCCGCCGCCAGGGTCGAGCGGGTGCCCGACAGCTCGAAGAGCTTGTTTGACGCCGCCAAGGCCACCTCGGTGGTGAGCACCTTTGCCTCGGCCACGGCGATCTGCGCTGCGGCGACCGCCTCGGCATCCGGTCGCGCCACGGCCGCGTCGAGGACGAGCCCGGCCCGGTCGAGCAGCGCTTCGGCGGCGTGCTGCCGGATGGTCAGATCGCCGATCGCGTGGATCGTGTAGGGATCGTCCGAGGCCCGTTCCAGCCCGCTATCGATCCAGGGGCGGGCCTTGTCGCGAACGAAGCGAATCGTGTCGTCCAGGGCCTCGCGGCCGATCCCGGCATCGACGGCCGCCTGGATAATCTGGAACACCGCGCCGTCGGCGGTGGGCGCCTCGTAGCCCTTCCAGGCGGGGACGAGATGGGTCTTGGGTACCCGCACGTCCTCGATCAGCACGGTCCCGCTGGCCGTACCGCGCTGGCCGAAGCTCGACCAGTCGTCGATTACCGTCAGGCCGGGCGCGTCCCGCTCGGCGATGGCGTACCAAGCACGCCCGTCTCCATCGAGCGCCACGATCGGCACGAGATGCGCGAGAAGGGCGCCCGTGGCGTAGAATTTCTGGCCCCGCACGACGACGTGGTCGCCGTCATCGGTGAAGCGTGTGTCGAAATCGGCCGCCCGCTTGGTGCCGCGCTCCGAGAAGGCGTTGCCGAACCGCGTTCCGCGCAACACCTCCGAGAAGAGCAGGTGCTTCTGCGCCTCGTCCGACACGGTCCGGATGGCAGCCAGGATGCCGAGATGGTTCTGGGCGATCTGCGCGATCGATGGATCGGCAGCCGCAAGGATGGCGATCACCTGGGCCAGGGTCCGGTACGAGACCTCCGGGCCGCCATACGCCCGCGGCACGTTGATCGACCAGAGGCCGCTCTGAGAGAAGGCGTCGAGTTCCGCCAGCGGTCGTGCGGCGTGGCGGTCCCGCTCCGAGGCGCCGCCCCGGAACGCGGCAGCCAGCCGCTGGGCGACGGCCAGCGCCTCGGCATCGTCACGGATCACATGGGCGGGGGAGGGCGGTCGCGTAGGGCCGGGAGCGCCCTGACGGCGCTCCGGCGCGAGCGTGCGCGCATCGACGGCGATGTTCATGGCTCACTCCAGTCAGGCAGGATACGGATCGGCGTGCGACGCTCAGGCTGCCTCGGCATGCCGGTTCCGGGCGGCCTCAAGGGCGCGGACCCGGGGGATCACGTGCGCGCCGAAATACGCGACGTCTTCCTGGAAGTGCAGGAAGGCCAGCAGCGCGAGGTCCGTACCGGCATCCTTCAGCGCCAGGATCCGCTCGGCGATCTGGTCGGGCGTGCCGATCAGGTTGGTCTTGAAGCCGTCGTTGTACTGAACGAGATCCTCGAAGCTCGACTTCGCCCAGTTGCCTTCGCCTTCGGGCGAGGCCTTGCCGGCATTCTTCACCTCGTGGCCGAAAGCCCTCACGGCCTCGGGATCGGCATTGTCGATGATCTCCTGAAGGACGGCGCGGGCTTCCTCCTCCGTGTCGCGGGCGATCACGAAGGCGTTCACGCCGATCCGGGGATAATTGCCGGTCTCGGCCGACTTGGCGCGGATGTCGTCCACCTGGGCCCGGATCGTCTCCGGCGTGCCGCCATTGGTGAAGTACCAGTCGGAGACGCGGGTCGCCATGTCGCGCGCCGCCCGGGACGAACCGCCCTGGAAGATCTCAGGCAGCGGCTGGGCGGGCTTCGGCTTCAACGTGTAGTCGCTGTAGCGATAGAAATCGCCGCGGAAGGTGAAGTTGTCCTGCGTCCAGATCCCGCGCAGGCTCCGGATGAATTCCTCGGACCGGCGGTAACGCTCGTCATGATCGAGCCAGGGCTCGCCGATGGCCCGGAACTCTCCCGAGAACCAGCCCGACACGATGTTCACCGCGATGCGCCCCTCGGTGAGCTGCGAGATCGTGGCGATCTGCTTGGCGGCGAGGGTCGGATGCCACGGTCCGGGCAGAAGGGCGGCGATGACCTTGAGCTTGGTCGTCGCGGCAAGCAGGGCGTGGCTGAAGGCCACCGATTCGTGCTGGTACTCAGCCCCGTAGCCGGCGGTGAACCGGATCTGCGTCAGCCCGTACTCGAACCCCGCCGCCTCGGCGATCTGGGCCAGCTTTCGATTGTACTCCGCATCCCAGCTCGTCCGCTGCGGGATCTTGCTGATCACGAGCCCACCGGAAACGTTGGGCACCCAGTAGGCGAACCGGATCGGCTCGCGCCGCGGGTCATCGGCGAAATGCCTTGTCATTCGGCGCTACCTCAGTTGCACGGCGGCCACGCGCCGTATCGTCTTTGGAAGATCGCCGCGAACTGAATACACTATGCACTGCGCGGCCGATCGATCTAGAACACAGAAAGTATTCTGGAGCGACGGCGCGCGGTCAAAGGAACGGGTTGCTGTTTTTCAGCCGAACCCGGCGAGACTTTTCCTCGTCGGGAGCCAAAGAGTTCGATTTTGTCCTAGGCCGCCCGGGGCTCGGCCGAATCGTGCAGGCGGCGCCACGCAAAGACCGAGAAGACGCCGATCAGACAGGCGGCGAGGCCGAACCACGTGAACGCGTATTGCAGATGGTTGTTGGGGAGGTCGACGCGGAGCTGACCGCCCCGCGGCCAGGTCGTCTGTCCCGGGACGGCATCGGCCTCGATCAGGTAGGGCGCCACCGTGCCGAGGCCGCGGGCCGCGGCGATGCCGGCGATATCCCGATTGAACCACTCGCCACGGGCCGGGTCGGGCGCCGGCACGAACATCCCCCGGGCCTCGCTGGACCGGAGGATTCCAGTGACCGTCGTCGGCCCCTCGATCAGGCCATCCCGGCGATCACCCTGCGCCTTCAGTTCCGTGGGCACGAAGCCCCGGTTGATCAACACGATGCTGTCGTCGTCGCGGCGCAGGGGCGTGAGAACATAGAAGCCTTGCAGGGCGCGTCCCGGCGTCTCGCCGGCTGCCAGGCCGTGGACGAGGGTCTCCCGGTCGTTGAGGAAGCGCCCGGAGACCCGGACATGCCGAAACTCGTCACGCTCCGGAGTCCAGGCCTCCGGCGCCGGGGGCGCCACGGGCTCGGCCCGGCTTTGCCGAACGATCCGCGCGATCAGGTCTTCCTTCCAGGCCTTGCGTTCGAGCTGCCATGTCCCGAGGCCGAGCAGGATGGCCAGAGCGATCAAGGACGCGATTCCCGGCGCGACGAGATCGCGCCAGGCGGCCCGCTTCGTTTCGGCAGCGGTCACGGCTCGAAGCGCCCTTCCTCGGCCCGATTGCTGAACTGAAGGGCGACCAGAAGGCCCTTGAGCGGTCGAACCAGGATCAGGCTGAGCCCGACGGAGAGTGTCAGTGCCACCGTGGCGTGAACCCAGATCGGCGGCTCGTAGGTGATCTCCAGCCACAGGGCGAGGCCCACGACGATGAGGCCGACGATCGACATCACGAAGAAGGCCGGCCCATCCGCGGAGTCGAAATGCGCGTAGTCGAGGCCGCAGGCCTCGCAGGAGGGGCGTAGGGTGAGAAACCCCTTGAACAGATGGCCCTCGCCGCAACGCGGGCACCGGCCGCGCAGGCCGGTGGGGATCGGGGGCGGCGGCGAATAGGTTCGGTTGTCCACGGGCATACTCCAGAACAGCTCCGCGCGGACCCCGGTCGTCCCGCGCCCGGGCCGTCCTATCCGATATGGGGATCACGAAGCGTCGGAAATGCAAAAGGGCGGCCTGAGCCGCCCTTCGCAGGTCCGCCATGCATCGGCGGGATGCTTCGGTCTCAGTGAGCGCCGCCGCCGTGGAAGACGCCCGAGCCCCACACGTAGATGGCAGCGAACAGGAACAGCCATACGACGTCGACGAAGTGCCAGTACCAGGCGGCGAACTCGAAGCCGAGATGCTGGCGCGGGGTGAACTGGCCCGCATAGACGCGGAACAGGCAGACCGCGAGGAAGATCGTGCCGATGATGACGTGGGCGCCATGGAAGCCCGTCGCCATGAAGAATGTCGACGCGTAGATGCTTCCCGAAAAGCCGAATTCGGCGTGGCTGTACTCGTAGGCCTGGCAGGCTGTGAACAGAACGCCGAGGATGATCGTCAGCCACAGGCCGTATTTCAGGCCCTTGCGGTCGCCCTCGATCAGCGCGTGGTGGGCCCAGGTCACCGTGGTGCCGGAGGTCAGCAGGATCAGCGTGTTGAGGAGCGGCAGATGCCAGGGATCGAATGCCTCGATACCCTTCGGCGGCCAGACGCCGCCGGTAAACTCCACACGCGAGACCTGGATGGGATCGGCGGTGTAGAGCGCGGCCTCGAAGTAGGCCCAGAACCACGCGACGAAGAACATCACCTCGGAGGCGATGAACATCATCATGCCGTAGCGGTGGTGCAGCTGGACGACGCGGGTGTGATCGCCAGAATTGGCTTCGTGGGCGACGTCCCGCCACCACGAGAACATCGTGTAGAGGACGCCGATCGTGCCGGCCCCGAAGATGTAGGGGCCTGGGCTCAGGGTGCCGATCTGGAGGCTCTTCATCCAGAACACGGCGCCGAACGCCATCAGGAAGCCTGAAAAGGCCCCGATCAACGGCCACGGGCTCGGACTCAGGATGTGATAGTCGTGATTCTTGGCGTCCGCCTCGGCCATCGTCCCGTCGCTCCTCACCCTCGTGCCCCGCGCCGTTCCCGGCATCCGGCCTTACGCTGTTCGTTGCTTGCTCTTGGCCGGGCGCGGCCGACACCACACCCAAGCTTGCCCGAACGTTTAGTCGGTGCAGCCCCGTCTTGTCACGGGTCCGCGATCAGAAATCGCCCTTCGTCTCCGAAGAACCGGACTTCGCCCCCGTCGCCTTGACCGGCTGGCCGTTCTTGGAGGCGAAGTACGTGTAGGACAGCGTCATCTCCGAGAGATGCGCGGTGTTCGAATCGTCCCGGACGGCCGGATCGACATAGAACACCACGGGCACGTCCAGTGTCTCGCCGGGCTGAAGCGTCTGCTCGTTGAAGCAGAAACAGGCGATCTTGACGAAATAGCCGCCCATCAGGCCGGGCTGGACGTTGAAGGTGGCCACACCCGCCGACGGTGCGCTGCCGACATTCTGCACCCGGAAGAAGACGGTCTTCGTCTCGCCGAGCTTCGCTTCGACGCGGCTCACTTCCGGGACGAACTTCCAGGACAGCCCCGGCGCGACGTTGGTGTCGAAATGCACGACCATGCTGTCGTCGGTGCGTGCCGCGGAGGCGGCGAGCGCCGGTCCCTGGCGGGGCGTTCCGTCGTAGCCGGTCGCCTTGCAGAACGCGTTGTAGAGAGGGACCGACGCGAAGGCGAGGCCGACCATGCCGACGGCGAGACCGGCGCAGGCGATGGCGGTACGCTTGGCGCCGCGACCCGGTCCGGAAGGGGCAGCTGTCATCGCGAACTCCTCAGAGCGGCCGGCTCAGGATCTGCGGTCCGAGCTTGACGATCGTCAGCACGAAGAACAGCAAAACCCAGGCGCCGAGGGCCAGCGCGATGGCCACGGAGCGCTTCCGGCGGCGCGCTTCCTCCTCGGGGGTGAGTGGCCGGTACTGGATCTCGGGATCCGCCATGGCGCTCAGCCCAGGACCGGGCGGAACAGGCCGAAGCTCTGCTCGGCCAGGAGCGCCGAGAACAGCGCGAACAGGTAGAGGATCGAGAAGCCGAACATGCCCATGGCGGCACGCTTCTCGGCATCGCCCTCGCGGTTCCGGAGAACCCGGATGCTGAAGGCCACCATACCGAGGCCGCCCACGAGGCCGACCACCGCGTAGACGAGGCCGCCGAAGCCGAGCGCGACCGGCACGAGGCCGAGGGGCGCGAGGAGCAGCGAGTACCACACGATCTGGCGGCGGGTGGAGGCCGGGCCGGCGACGTTCGGCATCATCGGGATGCCGGCGCGGGCGTACTCGTCGGCCTTGATCAGGGCGAGCGCCCAGAAGTGGGGCGGGGTCCAGATGAAGATGATGGCGAACAGGATCAGGGACTCGATGCCCACCGAGCCGGTCACCACCGCCTGACCGATGACCGGCGGCAGGGCGCCCGCGGCGCCGCCGATGACGATGTTCTGCGCCGTCGCCCGCTTCAGCCACATGGAATAGACCACCGCGTAGAACACGATGGTGAAGGCCAGGAGCGCCGCGGCCAGCCAGTTGGCGGTGAGGCCCAGCACCAGCACGGACGCCACCGAGAGGAACAGGCCGAAGCCGAGGGCCTCCTCCGACGTGATCTTGCCCGCAGGGATCGGCCGCGTCGCCGTGCGGCTCATCACGGCGTCGATATCCGCGTCCCACCACATGTTGAGGCAGCCGGAGGCACCGGCGCCGACCGCGATGGCGAGCAGCGAGATCGCGCCGATCGCCGGCTGCACGTGCCCGTGGGAGACCACCATGCCGACCAGGGCGGTGAAGATGACGAGGACCATCACCCGCGGCTTCAGCAGGGCGAAATAGTCCGGAACGTCGCCGCCGGCGCTCGTGAGGGCCGGGGCGGGGACCTCCGGTCCGATCGTGTTCGTCAGGCTCGTCATCGCGTCTGCCGCTGCTGTGTCGGCGCCCGGCCGCGCGCGTCACGGCCGAGTCGGTTCTCGAATTCGACGTGTTCCAAGAGTCGGCGTGAGCGGGGCCCAGGACGTCGTCCTCGGCCCGTGCGGATCGCCCTCAACGCTCGCCCTTGCCGGGAGGTCGGCCGACCGGCCTCCGGGGAAGGGCGAGGGCCGCAGATGCGGCCCTCGCGAGGTCTCTATCAGTGCGCGCCCGGCTCGTCGACGATGCGGGGCAGCGTCTCGAACTGGTGGAAGGGCGGCGGGGAGGAGAGCGTCCACTCGAGGGTGGTGGCGCCTTCGCCCCACGGGTTGTCCGCGGCCCGCTCCTTGGAGCGGAAGGCCAGGACCACGCCGATCACGAACACGAACATGCCGAGGCCGAAGATGTGGCCGCCGTAGGTCGACACCTTGTGCCACTGGGCGAAGGCATCCGGATAGTCGGCGTAGCGACGCGGCATGCCGGCGAGGCCGAGGAAGTGCATCGGGAAGAACAGGACGTTCGCGCCGATGAAGGCCAGCCAGAAGTGCAGCTTGCCGGCCCACTCGGGGATGATGTGGCCGGTCATCTTCGGGAACCAGTAGTAGACACCGGCGAAGATGATGAACACGGCACCCAGGGACAGCACGTAGTGGAAGTGCGCGACCACGTAGTAGGTGTCGTGCAGGTACTTATCGACCGCCGAGTTGGCGAGCACGACGCCGGTGACGCCGCCGACGGTGAAGAGGAAGATGAAGCCCACCGCCCAGTGCATCGCGGCGGTGAAGCGGATGGAGCCGCCCCACATGGTGGCGATCCACGAGAAGATCTTCACGCCGGTCGGGACCGCGATCACCATGGTGGCGAACACGAAGTAGGACTGCGTCTGCAGCGACAGGCCGACCGTGTACATGTGGTGGGCCCACACGACGAAGCCGACGACGCCGATCGCCACCATGGCGTAGGCCATCGCGAGGTAGCCGAAGACGGGCTTGCGCGAGAACGTGGCGATGATGTGCGACACGATGCCGAAGGCCGGCAGGATCATGATGTACACTTCGGGGTGACCGAAGAACCAGAACAGGTGCTGGTACAGGATCGGGTCACCGCCGCCGGCCGGATCGAAGAAGGTCGTGCCGAAGTTGCGGTCCGTCAGCAGCATCGTGATGGCGCCCGCCAGAACCGGCAGCGAGAGCAGCAGCAGGAAGGCGGTGACCAGCTCGGCCCAGGCGAAGAGCGGCATCTTGTGCAGCGTCATGCCCGGGGCGCGCATGTTCAGGATGGTGGTGATGAAGTTGATCGCGCCGAGGATCGAGCCCGCGCCCGAGAGGTGCAGGGCGAAGATCGCGAAGTCGACGGCCGGGCCGGGATGGCCGGCGGTCGAGAGCGGCGGGTAGACGGTCCAGCCGGTGCCGGCGCCGGACGCGCCGGGCGCGCCCTCGACGAACAGCGAGCAGAGCAGGGAGCAGAAGCCCGCCACCGTCAGCCAGAACGAGATGTTATTCATGCGCGGGAACGCCATGTCGGGCGCGCCGATCATGAGGGGCACGAACCAGTTGCCGAAGCCACCGATCAGCGCCGGCATCACCATGAAGAACACCATGATGAGGCCGTGTCCCGTGACGAACACGTTGTAGGTCGCGGGGTTCGAGAAATACTGCAGGCCGGGCGCCTCCATCTCCATCCGGATCCCGAAGGAGAGGAACGCGCCGATCATGCCGGCGCAGAAGGCGAACAGCAGGTAGAGGGTGCCGATGTCCTTGTGGTTCGTCGACAGGAACCAGCGGGCGAAGAACGATGGCTTATGGTCGTGGACCTCGTGGGCCCCGGCATGGGCTGCGGCTGTAGCCATGGATTCGAATGCCTTGTGAATCTGATGGGTTCGGTTCGGTCAGCCGGGGCTCAGCGGGCCTCGGCGAAGCTCGTGCCGTTGTCGATGCGGGCGTACTTGGTCTTCGCCTCCTTCAGCCATTCGGCATAGGCCTGCTCGCTGACCACGCGGACCACGATCGGCATGTAGGCATGGCGCTGGCCGCACAGCTCGGAGCACTGACCGTGGAAGGTGCCTTCCTTGTCGGCCTTGAACCACATCTGGTTCAGGCGGCCGGGAACGGCGTCGATCTTGAAGCCGAAGGCCGGCATGGCCCAGGAATGCAGCACATCGGCAGCGGTGACCTGGATCTTCACGATCTTGTTGACCGGAACGACCATCTCGTTGTCGGTCTGGAGCAGGCGCGGCTGCTTGTCCTCGTCGATGTTGGCGTCGAAGGTGAAGCCGCCGCCGGCCTCGGTCTGCGGGTACTCGTAGGACCAGTACCACGCGTGGCCGATGACCTTGACGATCATGTCGGCCTTCGGATCCGAGAGCTGCGTGCGCAGCAGGCGGAAGGACGGGATCGCGACGGCGACCAGGATCAGCACCGGCACGATCGTCCAGGCGATCTCGATGGCGGTGTTGTGCGTGGTGCGCGACGGCGTCGGGTTCCGCTTCTCGCTGAAGCGGTAGATGCACCAGAGGATCAGCCCCAGGACGAAGACGGAAATCCCGAGGGATAGCCAGTGCAGGCCGATTTCGAAGTTCAGGATGTCGCGCGCGTTGTCGGTGACCGGAATCTGCCGGTCCATCTCCCACGGCACGGGCTGACCGAAGCCCGCAGCCTGCGCGCCTGATATCGGGAAGAGCAGGGCGCCGAGAGCGGCGAGGCTCCAGAGTGACCGGTTGATCGTCCGCACCGTCCGCATCTGCCTCTCGTGGCTCCCTTGAACTATCTGGCTGCCGCCGAACCGTCCCGTCTTGACTGCGTGCGGGATTGTACCGACGTGACGGAGTACCGGTTGTGTCACCCGGCATTATCCGACCGGGGCTTCAGACCACAAGGGCCGGCGAGGTGCAACCGCACAAGCGTCGCATCGCGCGCTTTCCAGCCAGTTGGCGGTGTCTCGTGGCGTCGGCGCACTAGGGAACGGCGAAATCATTCACGGTCGCATGGCGCGGGGGATGTGCCATCGCCGGCCGTTCGTATCACCCCATCGGAGTTCGAGATGTCGACGGAAACCGGAAGTCGAACGTCCGGTCTGCCGCCCTGCGCGGTGCCGGTGTCCATGCAGGTGATGGCCTATGACGGTTCGGCGCCGAAGCCGGACACGCGGGCGCTCGCAGCGGAGGCGCCGGTCAACCTCGTCTACGGCAGCGTGCCGCACGCGGTGATGATGGCGACGCCCGCCGATCTGGAGGATTTCGCCTACGGGTTCAGCCTCACGGAAGGGATCGTGGACAGCGTGGACGAGATCCGCGCGACCCGGGTCGAGATGGCCGAGGACGGCCTGCGCCTTCACGTCGATCTGGCGCCCGGTCGGCTTCGCGAGCACTTGGCGCGCAAGCGCGCCATCAGCGGCCGGACCGGTTGCGGCGTCTGTGGCATCGAGGATCTGGCGCAACTGCCGCGGGCCGGGGGGCGGGCCGCGTCCGAAGTCCGGATCGCTCTACCGGCCATTGCCCGCGCGCTCTCCGATCTGGATCGGGCGCAGGTGCTCGGCGCGCAGACGCGCGCCGTTCACGCGGCGGCCTGGGCTCGCCGCGACGGCAGCCTCGCGGCGGTCCGTGAGGATGTCGGCCGCCACAACGCCCTCGACAAGCTGATCGGCGCCCTGATGCGGGCGGGCACGCCCGCGGACGAGGGCTTTCTCGTCATCACCAGCCGCTGCTCGTTCGAGATGGTTGAAAAGGCCGCACGGCTCGGCGCGGCTGTGATCGTCGCCATCTCGGCACCGACGTCGCTGGCCCTCGAACGTGCCCGATCCTATGGCCTGACGCTCTGCGCCATCGCGCGGGCCGATACCGTCACGGTCTTCACGGGCGCAGAGAGGCTGACCACCGGCGGCTGACCATCGGCGGGTGACGCCGAGGCCAGAGCCTGCGCGCCTATTCGGACGGGCCCGGGACGATGGTGGCGCCGCCGATCACCCGCACCGGCTTCTTGTCCGACGGCGGGTCCTTCCAGTCCTTCGCGGCCGGCTTGGCCGCGTCCGCGACGGGGGCTCCGGCCGGCTTCGAGGGTGCTGCAGCAGGCGTCGTCGGGGCCGGCGAGGGGGATTTCTCGATCGATGCCGCCTTGGTCTCGGGCGCCGAGGGCGGATTCGGATCGCTCTTGGCCGTGTCGGCGGGAGCGATCTTGGGGGCCGGCGCCTCGGGTGAGGTGCGGTGGGGCGTCTTCAGCTCCGGCGTGCGCGCGGGCGTCGCCCGTGCAACCTTTCTGGACGGAGCGCTGCGGACGACGCCGTCGGGGTTGAGCCCGTCGGGATTGACGTCCGGTCGGAAGGCTTCGCCACCCGGTCGGCGCTGCGGTCGCGCCATCGGGTCCTCGGCGGGCGGGGCCGGGCGGATCGCGCGACGGGGGAGGGCCTCGTCCTCGGTCCAGCCGAAACCGGGTGTGGGCCGCTCAAGCCGCGCGTAGGTTTCCGGCGCCCCCGTCCGCTGGCGGCCCACGATCGCCCCTGTCATCGGATCGACGAAGAGCCGCACCGGCACGCCGGCGGGGCCGACGGCCTCGACGACGTAGACCCGCCCGTCGAAGCGCGGGCGGCTGAGGCCGCTGAAGCCGCGGTCTGCGAGGCGCCAAGCCACGACGCGCGGGGGGAGGACCTCATCCTCGAAAGCGAATTGCGCGTGGGCGCCGCTGGATGCACCCAGGCAGGTCGCGGCCGATAGGACGACCGCGCCCAGCGTCAGGATCGTCGGTCGTCGGAGGCGTGCAACTCTGCTCTTCATCGTCACTCTTGTGCGTTCTCGGTTTGGAGACCCGGCAGAGTGTCCGGTTCCGGCATGGTCCGGGCCGGTGGACCCGGACCTCGACCATGCCGGCGAGGTCGTTGCCCCGCATGCCGCTTGTGCTCGGCCTGCCCGGTAGAACCCGCGATTCGGGCGAGATTGCGGAGGCCGGGAGCCGGGTCCGCCCCCTCATCCAGAGCGGCGACGCCGCAGCCGCCAGCAGTCTCTTGCTGAAAACATTTCAATCTGGCAGTTTTGCGACTTAGGACAGCACAACTGTCCCATCGGCCGTGCACCCCGGCCGTCGCCGTCTCGCGCGCGGGCGAGTTTTTCGGCTGACGGATACGGGCGCGCCAGCGCACCGCTCCCTGAGCGGTCTGGGTCCTCGATGAACGCAAGCCGACGGACGTGTCCACCCGGACCGGCCGGATGGCCTGCGGCAAGAGGCCGAAGCGCCGGGCGCCGACGGCTTGCGGGCATGAAACATGCTCGCGGGTTCTTGGCTGCGGACGGGTTCGAGGGAAGGACGAGACGAAGCATGTCACAACGCAGGGCTGCCGAAGAGTTTGCTGCGTCCACGGCCCAGGCTGCCGCCCCGCGCGGCGGCGCGATGCCGCTCATCGTGCGCGATCCCGCCCTTCCGAAAGCCCAGGGTTCCTACGATCCCGCGAACGAGCGCGATGCCTGCGGCGTCGGCTTCATCGCCGACATGCACGACCGCCGGACCCACGCGATCGTCGCGCAGGGTCTGAAGATCCTGGAGAACCTCGACCATCGCGGTGCGGTGGGCGCCGATCCCAAGATGGGCGACGGCTGCGGCATCCTCACGCAGATTCCGCACGGCTTCTTCGCCGAGGAATGCTCGCGGCTCGGATTCGAGCTGCCGCCGGCGGGTTCGTACGCGATCGGCCAGTTCTTCATGCCGAAGGCGGACGAGCCGCGGGCGATCATTCAGGAGATCGTCGAATCGGCGCTCGCCGCCGAGGGCCTGCCGCTGCTCGGCTGGCGCGACGTGCCGGTCGATCCGGAGGATCTCGGAGAGGCCGTGAAGGCGACCGAGCCGCATCACCGTCAGGTCTTCATCGGCCGGCCGGCCTCGGTCACCGACCAGGACGCGTTCGAGCGCCGGGTCTATGTCGCCCGCAAGGTGATCTCCAATAAGGTCTACGCCCTCGAAGACCCGCGGGTGAAGGAGTTCTACCCGGTCTCGGTGTCGTCCCGGACCATCGTCTACAAGGGCATGGTGCTGGTCACGCAGCTCGGCGGCTACTTCCTCGACCTGAAGGACAAGCGCTTCGTCTCGGCGATCGCCCTCGTCCACCAGCGTTTCGCCACCAATACGTTCCCGACCTGGCGGCTGTCGCACCCGTACCGGATGGTCGCCCATAACGGCGAGATCAACACGCTGCGGGGCAACGTCAACTGGATGGCCGCCCGTCAGGCGAGCGTCGATTCCGACCTGTTCGGCAACGACATCTCGAAGCTGTGGCCGATCTCGTACGAAGGGCAGTCGGATACCGCCTGCTTCGACAACGCCCTCGAGTTCCTCGTGCAGGGCGGATACCCGCTCGCCCACGCGATGATGATGCTCATCCCGGAGGCCTGGGCCGGCAACCCGCTGATGACCGAGGAACGGCGCGCCTTCTACGAGTATCACGCCGCGCTGATGGAGCCGTGGGACGGCCCCGCCGCCGTGGCCTTCACGGACGGCCGCCAGATCGGCGCGACCCTCGACCGGAACGGTCTGCGCCCGGCCCGCTACATCGTCACCGATGACGGCCTCGTGGTGCTCGCCTCCGAGATGGGTACCCTGCCGATCCCGGACGAGAAGATCGTGCAATCCTGGCGCCTCCAGCCGGGCCGCATGCTTCTGATCGACCTGCAGAAGGGTCGCATCGTCTCGGACGAGGAGATCAAGGGCGAGCTCGCCGCCGCGCACCCCTATGCCGATTGGGTCAAGAACACCCAGATCGTCCTGGAGGATCTGCGCCCGGTGCAGCCGCGCGAGTCGCGCGGCGACGTCAGCCTGCTCGATCGCCAGCAGGCCTTCGGCTACACCCAGGAAGACCTCAAGCTGCTGATGCAGCCCATGGCCGTCACCGGCCAGGAGGCGGTCGGCTCGATGGGCACGGATACGCCGCTCTCGGCGCTCTCCGAGAAGTCGAAGCTGCTCTACACCTACTTCAAGCAGAACTTCGCGCAGGTCACGAACCCGCCGATCGACCCGATCCGCGAGGAGGCCGTGATGAGCCTCGTGTCGTTCATCGGGCCGCGGCCGAACCTGCTCGACATGGAAGGCGCCTCCCGGCGCAAGCGCCTGGAGGTCCGCCAGCCGATCCTGACGAACGGTGACCTGGAGAAGATCCGCTCGATCGGCCATTTCGAGGACCGGTTCGACACCAAGACGCTCGACATGACCTACCCGGCCGAGTCGGGCGCGCAGGCCATGGACGGGGCGCTGGACCGCCTCTGCGACCGGGCCGAGGCTGCGGTGCGCGGCGGCTACAACATCATCGTTCTCACCGACCGGGCGGTCGGGCCGGACCGGATCCCGATTCCGGCGCTGCTCGCCACGGCCTCCGTCCACAATTACCTGATCCGCAAGGGGCTGCGGACCTCGGTCGGCCTCGTGGTCGAATCGGGCGAGCCGCGCGAAGTGCATCACTTCGCCTGCCTGGCGGGCTACGGCGCCGAGGCGATCAACCCGTATCTCGCCTTCGAGACGCTGCTCGAGATGAAGGATGAGTTCCCCCCGGATCTCACCGACGACGAGATCATCTACCGCTACATCAAGGCGATCGATAAGGGCCTGCTGAAGGTGATGTCCAAGATGGGCATCTCGACCTACCAGTCCTATTGCGGCGCCCAGATCTTCGACGCGGTCGGCCTGAACTCGACCTTCGTGGGCCGCGACTTCTTCGGCACGGCGACGACCATCGAGGGCGTCGGCATGGCCGAGATCGCCGAGGAGACGGTGCGCCGTCACCGCGACGCCTTCGGGGACGCGCCGGTCTACCGGAACGCCCTCGATGTCGGCGGCGAGTACGCCTACCGCCTGCGCGGCGAGACCCACACCTGGACGCCGGACACGGTGGCCACGCTGCAGCACGCAGTGCGCCTCAACGTGCCCGAGCGCTACCGGGAATATGCCGATCTCGTGAACCGCCAGGAGCACCAGCTCAAGACGCTGCGCGGCCTGTTCCGGATCAAGTCGGCGCCGGAGATCGGCCGTCAGCCGGTCCCGCTCGAGTCGGTCGAGCCGGCCTCCGAGATCGTCAAGCGCTTCGCCACGGGCGCCATGTCGTACGGCTCCATCTCCAAGGAGGCGCACGAGACGCTCGCCATCGCGCTGAACTCCTTCGGCGGCCGCTCGAACTCCGGCGAGGGCGGCGAGGAGGTCGAGCGGTTCAAGCCCCTGCCGGACGGGCGCTCGCGCCGGTCCTCGATCAAGCAGGTTGCGTCCGGCCGTTTCGGCGTCACGACGGAATACCTCGTCAATTCCGACATGATGCAGATCAAGGTCGCGCAGGGTGCCAAGCCCGGCGAGGGCGGCCAGCTGCCCGGCCACAAGGTCGACGCCAAGATCGCCAAGGTCCGCTACGCCACGCCGGGCGTCGGCCTGATCTCGCCGCCACCCCACCACGACATCTACTCGATCGAGGATCTGGCCCAGCTGATCTTCGACTTGAAGAACGTGAATCCGTCGGCGGACGTGTCGGTGAAGCTCGTTTCCGAGGTCGGCGTCGGCACGGTCGCGGCCGGCGTCGCCAAGGCGCGGGCCGACCACATCACGATCTCGGGCTTCGACGGCGGCACCGGTGCCGCGCCGCTGACCTCGCTCAAGCATGCGGGCGGGCCTTGGGAGACCGGGCTGGCCGAGACCCAGCAGACGCTGGTGCTCAACGGCCTGCGCGGGCGCGTCGCCCTCCAGGCCGACGGCGGTATCCGCACCGGGCGCGACGTGATCATCGCGGCCCTGCTCGGCGCCGACCAGATGGGCTTCTCGACGGCGCCGCTGATCGCCGCCGGCTGCATCATGATGCGCAAGTGCCATCTGAACACCTGTCCGGTGGGCGTTGCCACGCAGGATCCGGTGCTGCGCAAGCGCTTCAAGGGCACGCCCGAGCACGTGGTGAACTACTTCTTCTTCGTGGCCGAGGAGGTGCGCGAGATCCTGGCGTCGCTGGGCTTCACCAAGCTGGAGGAAGCTGTCGGACGCTCGGACCTGCTCGACAAGGTCGACGCCATCGCCCACTGGAAGGCGCGCGGGCTCGACTTCACCAAGCTGTTCCATCGGCCGAAGGTGGCCGAGGGCACGGCGATCCGCCACGTGGAGGTGCAGCATCACCCGATCGACACGGTCCTCGACCGTCGCCTGATCGCGGGTGCCCAGCGCGCCATCGAGACCGGCGAGCCCGTGGTCCTGACCGACACGATCCGGAATTCGGATCGGGCGACCGGAGCGATGCTGTCCGGCATGGTCGCCAAGGCGCATGGGCACGAGGGCCTGCCCGACGACACCATCGTGGTGAAGCTCGCCGGCACCGCCGGCCAGAGCTTCGGCGCCTGGGTGGCGGCCGGCGTGACCCTCGAGTTGACTGGCCACGGCAACGACTATGTCGGCAAGGGCCTGTCGGGCGGCAAGCTGATCATCCGGCCGAGCGACGCGCTGAAGTCGCCGCAGGACCGGACCATCATGGTCGGCAACACCGTGCTGTACGGGGCGATCGCGGGCGAGTGCTACATTCGCGGCTCTGCCGGCGAGCGCTTCGCCGTGCGGAACTCGGGCGCCATCACGGTGGTCGAGGGCATGGGCGACCATGGCTGCGAGTACATGACCGGCGGCGTGGTCGTGTCGATCGGCGAGACCGGGCGCAACTTCGCGGCCGGCATGTCGGGCGGCATCGCCTACGTGCTCGACGAGGACGGCTCGTTCTCGGCGCGCTGCAACCTGTCGATGGTCGATCTGGAGCCGGTCGAGGAGGAGGACGACTTGATGCGTCGCTTCCACCAGGACGGCGATCTGGAGACCAAGGGGCGGGTCGACATCCTGGCCGACATGTCCGGGCACGACGAGGAGCGGCTGACGCAGCTCATCACCAACCATCTCAAGTACACGGGCAGCCCCCGCGCCAAGGCGATCCTCGACGATTGGAGCGGCTACCGCACCAAGTTCGTGAAGGTCATGCCGGTGGAGTACCGCCGGGCGCTGCGCGAGATGGAGATGGCGCGGATGCCGGTGGCCGCGGAATAGGCGGACACCCGAACCGGGCGGTTCGCCGCCCGGTCACGCACGCATGATGTGAGACGACGCGGGCAGCGCAGTCACGGACTGGCCGGCCCAGGGGCGGACCAATGGGCAAGATCACAGGTTTCCTCGAGTTCGACCGGCAGGAGCAGAAGTACCAGCTCGCCGCCGACCGGGTCCGGCATTTCCGCGAGTTCACGCTGCCGCTCGACGAGCACGACCTGACCAAACAGGCGGCCCGCTGCATGGATTGCGGCATCCCGTTCTGCCACGGCCCGACGGGCTGCCCGGTCCACAACCAGATCCCGGACTGGAACGACCTCGTCTTCCAGTCGGATTGGGAGGAGGCTGCGCGCAACCTCCATTCCACCAACAACTTCCCCGAGTTCACCGGCCGCATCTGCCCCGCGCCGTGCGAGGAAGCCTGCACGCTGAATCTCGAGAACCAGCCCGTCGCCATCAAGACGATCGAGCAGGCGATCGCCGACCGGGCCTGGAACATGGGCTGGGTCAAGCCCGAGCCCGCAGAGACCCGCACCGGCAAGCGCGTCGCCATCGTCGGCTCCGGTCCCGCGGGCATGGCGGCGGCGCAGCAGCTCGCCCGGGTCGGTCACGACGTCCATGTCTTCGAGCGCGAGCCGAAGGCCGGCGGCCTGCTGCGCTACGGCATCCCCGACTTCAAGATGGAGAAGCGGCACATCGACCGGCGCGTGCGCCAGATGGAGGCCGAGGGCGTCGTCTTCCACTACAACCAGAACATCGGCGTGACGAAGTCGGTGGACGAGCTCAAGGCCGAGTTCGACGCCGTGATGTTCTGCGGCGGCGCCGAGGATCCCCGCAACCCGCAGCTCCCGGGACAGGAGCTGGAGGGCGTTCACTACGCGATGCCCTATCTCGTCCAGTCGAACCGCCGGGTCAGCAGCGAGCCGATGCGCGGCAACGGCGAGCTGCCGATCCTGGCGGGCGGCAAGAACGTGGTCGTCATCGGCGGCGGCGACACCGCCTCCGATTGCGTCGGTACCGCGTTCCGCCAGGGTGCCCTGTCGGTGACGCAGCTCGACATCCGCCCCCGTCCCCCCGAGCGGGAGGACAAGCTGACCGTGTGGCCGTACTGGCCGACGAAGATGCGGACCTCGTCCAGTCAGGCCGAGGGGGCGGAGCGCGAGTTCCAGGCCGCGACGCTCCGGCTCCAGGGCAACAAGAAGGGCCAGCTCACCGGGGTGGTCTGCGCCCGGGTCGACGCCAAGCGTCAGCCGATTCCCGGCACCGAGTTCGTCCTGCCCGCCGACCTCGTCTTCATGGCGATCGGATTCGCCGGCTCGGTCCAGAAGGGTCTCCTGGAGCAATCCGGAATCGGCGTGAGCAAGCGCGGCAACGTCGAGGCCAACGAGGACGACTACCAGACCTCGGATCCGAAGATCTGGGCGGCGGGCGACATGCGCCGCGGCCAGTCCCTGGTGGTCTGGGCTATTCGCGAGGGACGTCAGGCGGCGCGCGCCATCGACGAGACCCTGATGGGCGCGAGCGTCCTGCCGCGCTGAAGCCGACCGAGAGAGAGGCGCGCCCGGCTCAGCCGGGCGGCCAGCGGAAATCGTCGGCGCGGCCGGGCTGCGGCATGGGGGCGTTTCCGCGCAGAAGCGTCCGCTCCACGGTGCCGAGGTTGTCCGGCTCGCGCGGCCGCCCGTTCAGGAGAGCGCCGCCGGGCGAGACCTCCATGCGGCTCAGCGGGACCACAGGTCCGGCCGCGGGCTTGACCGGAAGCGCCGGCACGCCGGGGGGTTCCGGCAGGCTCGGCAGCATGGCGGTGATCTGGCGATCGATCGCCGCGGTGTCGGTTGCCGGCGCGGGCCCGTCGAGGCTGGGCCCCGAGGTCGAGGACGGCGCCGTCGGCGCAACGGTTGCGGTGGGCGAAGGCTCGGCCGATCCCGGCACGGTGCCCATGAGGCGCTTCAGCTCGACATCGGCGAAATGCGCGAGCTTGCGGTCACCCGCTTTGGTGAAGTGGACGCCGTCCGCGGTGCGCAGCTTGGCGATCTGTCCTTCCGGATCCGGTCCCGACGCCGCGTACCGGTCCCGATCGTCGACGAAGCCCGGCCAGATATCGACATAGGTGCCGCCGGCCTTGGTCACGCTGTCGCGCACGATCTCGTTCAGCGACGCGAGATCGCGGCTCAGCGATTCGCTCTGCATCGGCGGCAATCCGACCCAGATCAGCGGGATCCTGCGATCGACGAACACCTTCACCAGCGCTTCGACCCGTGCGCGATAGAGGGCACGCCAGCGATCCGTCAGCGGATCGACCGTCTCGTCCCCGTCGCGGATCGGCTGCCGATCGTTGGCGCCCATCATCACGAAGGCGTAGCGCACTTTCGCGTTGCTCTGGAGATAATCCTGGGCAACCTTCGGCCAGTCGACCACGTCCTTGCGCACGAGGCCGCTGTCGCCTTTAGCACGGTCGATCACGGCGACGTCGGCATTGTCCTCGAAGACGTCGTCGAGGCCCTTCGCAAGGTGGTCGGCCAGGGAATCGCCGAATACGGCGATCTGGACGTTCGGCTCGGTCTTGGCGACGGCCGGCTTCGGCGGCGTCGGCGCCCGCGCCGGGCGGACCCGCCGCTTCACCGCGGGAGCCGGTCGTTGTGCCTCCCCGGTCGCATAGGGGGGACGCGAGCGTGGCGCCCGGTAGGTGCGCTCCGGCTGTGGCGCCACCGGCTGCGGCCTGTCCTCCCAGGGCCAGTAGAACTGGCGCGGCGCCTCCTGCTGCGGCGCATATCGCGGTTGGCGCCCGTATGTGCCGTCATCACGGTAATACGCATCCCGTGGCCGACGCCGCGGCGGAGCCTCATAATAGGTGCCGCCGCCGGGCTGCTGATAGCTGTCGCCCCATTGCGCGCGGGCCGGTCCCCCGCCGAGGACGGACAGACCGGCGAGCCCCAGAAGGGCCGCGAGGCCGAGGAGCAACGGGCGTTCCGAGTGACGCCGACGAGCGACTACCATGCGCATCCCGTACGCTGTACGCCGAACCCAACCCGTTCGGAACGCGCCCAGTATAGGTGGAAGCTGACGGCGGGTCTAAACCTCTCGCGGGGATCAGCGTCGCGGCGACGCCGGCTGTCCCGTGACCCGGCTGAGCAGGGCCGGCGTGGCATAGCCGTCAGCCGGCAATCCGACGCTGATCTGATAGCGGCGCACCGCCTCACGCAGCTTCGGGCCGGCGCGGCCATCCGTCGGACCGTCGTAGAAGCCGGCAGCCGCCAGACCGGTCTGCAGGGCCCGAAGGCCCGGCCCGTCGAGGCGCGCCCCTGCGGCCGGCCAGGGAGCCGCCAGCGGCAGTCCGCCGCCGAGACGGTCCGCGAGGTGGCCCACGGCCAGAGCGTAGGAATCCGAGGTGTTATAGCCTCGGATCACCTCGAAATTGTCGGTGATCAGGAAGACCGGGGCGCCGAGGCCCCCGGGCAGGAATAGGCTGGCCCGGCCGCGGCCGGGCAGAGGTTTCCCGTCCGTGCGGGTAACGCCGCGTTCGGCGAACGAGCCGAGCTCGCCGCTGTATCGGCTCAGGTCGAAATCCTTCGGCAGGCGCACCTCGTAGCCCCAGGACAGGGTCGGATCCCAGCCGAGATCCTTGAGGTAGGCCGCGATCGAGGCGAGCGAATCCGCCGCGCTGGCCCAGATGTCGCGCCGCCCGTCCCCGTCGAAATCGACCGCATGTGCCAGATAGGTGGAGGGCAGGAACTGGACCTGTCCCATGGCCCCGGCCCAGCTGCCGCTCATCCGGTCGGGCGTGATGTCGCCGCGCTGCAGGATCGTGAGAGCGGCGAGGAGTTCGTCGCGAAACAGCGTGCCGCGGTGGCGCGCCGCGGCCAGAGTCGCCAGCGCCCGGATGGTGGGAACGCTGCCCGCGCTGGCCCCGAAATCCGATTCCACGCCCCAGAACGCCGTGACCATCGGCCCCGGTACGCCGAAGCGGGTTTCGATGGCCTGGAGGGTCGTTGCGACGGCCGCGGCACGGGCGCGTCCGCGCGCGATGCGTCCGGGGGAGACGGCGCCGACGAGGTAGTCCCAGACGGGCCGGACGAATTCGCTCTGGCGGCGCGTATGCGCCAGGATGCCGGGGTCCGGGCCGGTGATTCCGCGGAATGCCGCGTCGAAGGTCTGCGCGGAGACGCCCCGCGCAGCCGCGTCCGGTCGGAGCGCTGCCACGAAGGCCTGGAAGGTATCTTCGGCGCGGACCTCTCCCGCGGCGAGACAGGCCGCCGCGGCGAGCAGCCCTCTGCGGGACATCATTCGGTCAGATCCGGTTGCGCGTTTCCAGGCGCTCCTCCCAGGCCAGGGCCTGAGCGACGATGGCGTCCAGATCGTCATGCCGGGGCTGCCAGCCCAAACGCTCGCGGATCAACGCGCCCTCGGCCACGATCCGGGCCGGATCTCCCGCACGACGCGGGCAGAGCCTGACCTCGAAGTCGCGGCCGGATAGACGCTTCACGACCTCGATGACCTCAAGCACAGAGTAACCGCGGCCATAGCCGCAATTCAGCGTCAGGCTGTCGCCGCCCGACCGGAGGTGGTCGAGGGCCAGACGATGCGCTTCGGCGAGGTCCGAGACCTGGATGTAGTCGCGCAGGCAGGACCCGTCGGGGGTCGGGTAATCGGTCCCGAAGACGTCGAGCCGCGCGCGCTGCCCCCGCGCCGCCTGCGTGGCGACCTTGATGAGGTGGGTGGCATTCGGCGTCGACTGGCCGGACCGACCCTCAGGATCCGCGCCGGCCACATTGAAATAGCGCAGAATCACGTACGAGAAGCCGTGCGCGGCCGCGGCATCGGCGATCATCCATTCGCTCATCAGCTTCGAGCGGCCGTAGGGATTGATCGGCTTCAGTGGCAGGTCCTCGGGAACCGGCACGACCTCGGGCTCCCCGTAGACGGCTGCGGTCGAGGAGAAAATGACGTGCCGGACGCCGGCCCGCACGGAGGCCTCGACCAGCGATCGCGTCTTGACCGTGTTGGACAGGTAGTAACCCAGCGGATCGGCCACCGAGTCGGGCACGACGATCTTGGCGGCGAAGTGGGCGAGGGCATCGATCCGATGCTGAAGGATCGTCTGCGTGACAAGGGCTTGGTCGGCCACGTCTCCGACCACGAGCTTGACGCCCTCCGGAACCGCCCAGTCGAAGCCGGTGGATAGATCGTCCAGGACGATCACCTCCTCATGGCCCGCATCGAGCAGCGCCAGCACCATGTGGCTGCCGATGTAGCCGGCACCGCCCGTAACCAGAACCGCCATGACCCCCCACCCTGACGCCGTCCCGCCGAGCCTGATTACGCGATTGCAGACGGGAAATTTACGCTCCGCTGCTTCATACTATCGACGTAGAACCCTTGCGACGGCTCGCGTTAAGCTATCTCACTGACGGCACCGCCGACCACGTCGCTCCATCCTGTTCCGGGGTTACCGTTTGATGAAACCGATCCGCAAGGCCGTCCTGCCCGTCGCGGGCCTTGGCACGCGCTTCCTGCCAGCTACGAAGGCGGTCCCGAAGGAAATGCTCACGGTCGTGGACCGGCCGGTCGTGCAGCATGTCGTCGACGAGGCCCGTGAGGCGGGGATCGAACACTTCATCTTCGTGACCGGTCGCGGCAAGGCCGTGATCGAGGATCATTTCGACATGGCGTTCGAACTCGACCACACGCTCCAGGAGCGGGGGAAGACGGCCGCCTATGAGGAACTGAAGAAGGACCTGCCGAAGGCGGGCCAGACGAGTTTCACCCGGCAGCAGGCCCCGCTGGGCCTGGGCCATGCGGTGTGGTGCGCCCGGGAGATCGTCGGCGACGAGCCCTTCGCGGTCCTGCTCCCCGACATGCTCAGCCGCGGCTGCATGAAGCAGATGCTGTCCGCCTATGAGCGCCACGGTGGCAACATCATCGCCGTCGAGGAGGTGAAGCCGGAGGAAACGCATCAGTACGGGATCGTGAGCGTCGGCGAGACCTACGGTCAGTCGTTCCAGATCACCGGCATGGTCGAGAAGCCCAAGCAGGGCACGGCGCCCTCGAACTTCATCATTTCCGGCCGATACATCCTGCAGCCCGAGATCTTCGGTATTCTCGAGCATGGCAAGAAGGGCGCTGGCGGCGAGATCCAGCTTACCGATGCCATGATCGACCTGATGGAGACGCAAGCGTTCTACGGCATGCGCTACGAGGGCCGGACCTACGACACCGGCTCGAAGCTCGGTTTCCTCACGGCCAATCTCGCCTACGCCCTCGATCGGGACGACCTCGCGGGGCCGCTGAAGGCTGAAATCGAGAAGCTCCTGAAGCGTCAGGGCTAAGGCGCTCCGTCTCCGGGGCTGCCGAACCGCCCAGGTCCAGGCCCCGACCGGCGAACGCGGTGAACGGGGCCGATCGCTCACCCGGAGACCGCGTGGGCCTCTTGCGTCCGTCGCACGCGGCTCAGGTATGCGCGCAGAGCAGCGGGATCCGACGATTTGCCCTTGCTTCTTGTGCGGCGCACTTTAATTTGTGCGTTGCGGGATCGCGATGGCGTCGCGGCCCTGCTGCCCTTCTTGGGCGTTTCCTCCCTAGACTTCGGGCCGCTCCTTCGGGAGTGGCCTTTTTTCTGTCTGGTCCTCCCGCGCCCGTCTCCGCCGAACGTCCCGGCGCGATCGCTATTCCGCGGCGATTTGGCGCGGAACAACCTCCGCGAGATCTTGGGCGACCTCGACGATCACGGCGCGCAAGGCTCCGACCAGGGCCGGAAAGCCCGGCGTCGTCGCGAGGCTGACCTCGTTCATGTAGAGGCCGCGGTTGACCTCGATCTGGAGCGCGTGGCGATCCAGGTTCGGCTCGCCATAATGCTCCGTGATGAACCCGCCCGCGTAGGGCTTGTTGCGCACCACGCGAAAACCCCGAGCCCGGAACGCGGCCTCGAACCCGTCGATCAGCGCGGGCGCGCAAGCCGTGCCATACCGGTCACCCAGCACCACGTCGGCCTTCATCTCCGGGTCGCGGCCCAGGCTCGATGAGGGCATCGAGTGGCAGTCGATGAGCATGCAGCAACCATGCGCGCGCGCCGTGCGCTGGATGAGGCTGCGCAACGCGCGGTGATAGGGCTTGTACAGGCCCTCGATCCGGGCGGTCGCCTCGGCCACGGGCAGTCGTCGGGCGTAGATTTCCTGACCGTCTGCGACGACGCGCGGGACCGTCCCGAGGCCGCCGGCCACGCGCATCGACCGGGTGTTGGCGAAGGGCGGCAGGCGCCCGTCGAACATGCGGGGGTCGAGCTCGTACGGCTCGCGGTTCACGTCGAGGAAGGCGCGGGGGAAGTTGGCCCGCAGCAGCGGCGCGCCCAGTTCGACGACGGGCGCGAACAGGCGCTCGACATAGGCGTCCTCGGAGCGACGCAGCGCCAGGGCGTCGAGCCGCGAGGCTGCGATGAAGTCTGGGGGGTAGACGGCTCCAGAATGACCGGTATTGAAGACGAAGGGCAGGGTGTGCGCCGCGGGCTCGTCGACCGCAAAGGCCGGGGCAAATCCGAAGGCGTCTGGCTGTACCGGTTCGGATGCAGTCATCGGTTGGTGGACACCCCGGCGGTTGAACGAGGACGGCAGGTGCTCACTGTGGTGCGCGATCGACCGCCTGTCCACTCCGTGCCGGCGACTGGGGCAGTCGCCCGTGAGACACGCGGCTCCCGCTGCGCGCTCCATCCTAACACCTTGTTTACCATCGCCTCCCTTTATGGGATCAACTTCTCGACTCGAAGGCTCGGATCCGGCCGATGAAAATCCTGCTGGCGGAAGACGACAACGACATGCGCCGGTTTCTGGCCAAGGCGCTGCAGAATGCGGGCTATGATGTCCTGTCCTTCGACAACGGCCTCTCGGCCTACAACCGGCTGCGCGAGGAGCCGTTCGAGCTGCTGCTGACCGATATCGTGATGCCCGAGATGGACGGTATCGAACTGGCCCGCCGGGCCACCGAGCTCGATCCCGATATCAAGGTCATGTTCATCACCGGCTTCGCAGCCGTGGCCCTCAACCCGGATTCCAAGGCTCCGAAGGACGCGAAGGTCCTGTCGAAGCCCTTCCACTTGCGCGATCTCGTGAACGAGGTCGAAAAACTGCTGGCTGCCTGAGCCGGCCGCGGAGCCACCGGCATGGCGCGACCGAGTTTGCCTGTGGCGACACGGGCATAGGCAAGTCGCGTCCCGCACTCCTATATGGCGGGAGTTCACGGTCGGGACGACGTTCGCGATGCAGCCGGTCACAATCTACACCACGGGCTGGTGTCCCTACTGCTCGGCGGCCAAAAGCCTGCTGAAGGAGAAGGGCGTGGCCTTCCAGGAGATCGACGTCGAACGCGCGCAGGGGGCTCGAACCGCGATGGTCGAGCGCGCGGGCGGCCGTACGAGCGTGCCTCAGATCTTCATCGGTGCCACGCATGTCGGCGGCTGCGACGACCTGTACGCCCTCGATCGGGCGGGCAAGCTCGACCCGCTGCTCAAGGACACGGCCGATGCCTGAGGCCCGCTTCACGGCCGCCTGCGTGCAGATGCGGTCGGGGCGCGATCCCGCGGCGAACCGCGACGCGGCCGTGGCGGGTGTGCGCGAAGCGGCGTCCCGGGGCGCGGCCTACGTGCAGACTCCCGAGATGACATCCCTGGTGGAGCGGAGCCGCGAGCGCCTGTTCGCCCACGTCACCGCCGAGGAGCAGGACCAGACCCTGGCGGCCCTCCGCGAGACCGCGCGCCAGACCGGCACGGTCGTTCAGATCGGCTCGATCGCAGTCCGGTCCGGCGACAAGATCGCCAACCGGGCCTACCTGATCGGCGCCGATGGCGCGATCCTGGCGTCCTACGACAAGCTGCACCTCTTCGATGTCGACCTGCCGAGCGGCGAGCGGTGGCGGGAATCCGCCACGTATTCCGGAGGTGCCTGCGCGGTCCTCGCCGAGACGCCGTGGGCCACCCTCGGCCTGACGATCTGCTACGACATCCGTTTTCCCGCCCTGTACCGCGCCCTCGCCGAAGCGGGCGCGGACGTGCTGACGGCACCCGCCTGCTTCACCCGTCAGACCGGGGAGGCCCATTGGCACGTCCTGCAGCGGGCCCGCGCCATCGAGACCGGCGCCTTCGTGATCTCGGCGGCGCAGGGCGGCCTGCACGAGGACGGGCGGGAAACCTACGGCCATTCGCTGATCGTCGATCCCTGGGGCCGGGTGCTGGCCGATGCCGGCGGGGTCGAACCCGGGATCATTCTGGCGGAGATCGACCTCGCGCAGGTCGCCGAGGCCCGGGCCCGCATCCCTTCGTTGCAGCACGGCCGGCCCTTCACCATCGAGCGCGTCTCTTCCCAGGCTCAAGCGGCGCATCAGGCAGCACAGCAAGCGACAGAATGATCCGCTACAGTCTCGTCTGCGAGGCCGGACACGGCTTCGAGAGCTGGTTCCCGTCCTCCGACTCCTACGACACGCAGGTCGAACGCGGGCTCGTGACGTGCCCGGTCTGTGACAGCGCCAAGGTCAGCAAGGCCCTGATGGTGCCGAGCGTCGCCCGCACGGATCGGGCGCGTGCACCCGCGCTGCCCGCGAAGGCGGAGGCGGAAGCGCCGGTGACCATGGTCGCCGAGCCGGAGCGTCAGTTGCGGGCGATGCTGCGCGCGCTCCGGGAGCACGTGGTGGCCAATGCCGAGCACGTCGGCGCGCGCTTTCCCGAAGAGGCGCGCAGGATCCATTACGGGGAGACCGAGGGCCGTTCGATCTATGGCGAGGCGACCCCCGCGGAGGCGCGCGCGCTGATCGACGAGGGCATTGAGGTGGCGGCGATCCCGGTCCTGCCGGACGACCGGAACTGAGCGGATACCAGACCCGCCCCGAGCCTCAGGGCCGCAGGGCGGCGGTCCCCGCGAACGACGCCAGCACAGCCGAGACAAGGGCACTCCAGCCGGCGAGCGAGATCCCGAACAGCCGGAGCGCCGCCACCGAGCAATCGACGACCTTCGTGGTCTGGAGCGCGTTGAGGAAGTCGCCGACTTGGCCCGGATTCGTCCCGGTGCCGCCCCCGCAATCGGCCGGCCCCGGCCAGAAGCCCCATTCCGCGCCGGCGTGGTAGACCCCGATGCCGGCGCCGTAGAGGAGGCCGAGGGCGGCCAGCCCGAGGGCGATCCGTGCCAGGCGCTCCGGCAGGAACAGGGCCAGAAGGCCCAGGGGGATCGCGGCGTAATAGGGCAGCCGCTCTGTCAGGCAGAGCTTGCACGGCGCGTAGCCGTATCCGTACTGCAGAACGAGCGCGGCTCCGACGGTGAGGGCGGAAGCGATTGCCAGCCAGAGGCCAGCGGTCTTGAGGCGCAGGGCGGCCGCCGTATTCATCGCTACAGGATCACCTTGAAGAGCAGGAAGCCGAGGACGATGACGGCGACGGAGATCGCCGCAACCGCGTTGAGGTGCCGGTCGAGCACGGCCCGAATCTGGACGCCGTAGCGTCCAAGCAATCCGGCCAGGATGAAGAAGCGGGCGCCGCGGGTCACGATCGACAGAACCGTGAACCAGAACAGGCTGTAATGGGCGAAGCCCGAGGTGATCGTGACGAGCTTGTAGGGGATCGGCGTGAGTCCCTTCAGCAGGATCACCCAGTGGCCGTAGCGCGCGTAGGAATCCTGGAAGGTCGCGGCCGAGTTCTGCAATCCGTAGAGACGGATGAGCCATTCCCCGAGGGAATCGAACAGGAGGGCCCCGATCGCGTAGCCCACGAGTCCGCCGATGACCGAGGCGACGGTGGTGATCGTGGCGTAGAGCCAGACCCGGTCCGGTCGGGCGACCGCCATGGGCACCAGCATCGCGTCCGGCGGAACCGGGAAGAAGGAGCTTTCGGCGAAGGCCACAGCGCCGAGCGCATAGGGCGCGGACGGCCTGTCGCTGAGGGCCAGGATCCACGCGTACAGCCGGCGGAGCATGCAAGGTCCCGAAGTGAGCGATCGGTCGCCCTTTGAGCATAGGCGTCCCGCCTTGGCCAGATCGGCGCCCACCGCAAAAACAACACTTGGCCGGACCCGCCGACCTATGCGAAGAGCCCTCCGTACGCGGGTATGGCGGAACTGGTAGACGCGGGCGACTCAAAATCGCCAGCCGCAAGGCGTGGGGGTTCGATTCCCTCTACCCGCACCATGGCCATCCGGCGATCGTGCGGCCTATCCCGTCCGGCGGCTCCATGAGGAGCGACCCGATGTCCGCGCGGATCCTGTCGACGCGCGAAGTTCGGTCGCCCTGATCTCCTGATCGCTGCCCCCTATCTGTGCTGCAACGCGGCCGGCTTGGCCGTCCTGCGGAGCGGAGTAGGCACTTGAACGAGCGTGGGATCGTCGCGGTTCTCGGCGCGGGCATGGCCGGCGCAGCTGCGGCACGCCACCTTGCCGAGGCGGGCCTGCGGGTGCGGGTGTTCGACAAGGGGCGCGGCGTCGGCGGTCGGATGGCAACCCGGCGCGTCGGTGATCTCCAGTTCGACCATGGCGCTCAATTCATGCGCGCACGCGGTACCGCCTTCGCGGGTCAGATCGATCGGTGGGCGCGAAGCGGCATCGTTGCGCCCTGGGCCGGTTCCGAACGGTCTGTCGGCGTGCCGAGCATGGTCGAGCCCGTGCGCGACCTGCTGTCGGGTCTTCCGGTTCAGAGCGCCACGACCATCCTGCGTCTTCACCGAGATGGGGCACACTGGCGGCTGGAGGACGCGTCCGGCGCCGTTCACGGGCCGTTCGACGCGGTGGCGATCACCGTCCCGGCGCCGCAGGTCATGACGCTGCTCGCGGCATCCGGCGTCATCCTCCCGGACATCGCCCACGCTTCATACGCACCCTGCTGGTCCTTCATGATCGCGGCGGACACGTCCCCGCCGGAGGACCTGATCGAACCGGGGGCCGGTCCGATCGGCCTGATCGCGTACGATTCGTCGAAGCCCGGGCGGCCCCCCGGGATCCGGCTCACGGTCCACGCGACCCCGGATTGGTCGCGCCGGCATCTCGAAGCGCCGCGTGAGACGATCGTCGCCGAACTTGTCCGCGCCACCCGGGACTGCCTCGGCTCCGAACTTCGACCGTCCCACATGGAAGCCCATCGCTGGCGCTACGCGCAGGTCGAGAACGCCGTGCAGGTGCCCTGCCTGTACGATCCGGCATGCCGACTCGGGGCGGCCGGGGATTGGTGCCTGGGGGCCCGGATCGAGGCGGCCTACGACAGCGGGCTGGCGCTCGCCGACGCTATCCTGAACGATCTCGGGCACCCTGCGTGACTCCCCCGATCGCCTTCCACCCGGCCTATGAGGCGTCCCTCCCGGTCGGCCATCGGTTTCCGATGCGCAAGTACGGCCTGCTCGCGGAGAAGCTGATCGCGAAGGGGCTGGCTCCGCTCGGTTTCGTCACGCCGGAGCCGGCCGGGGCGGACATCCTGATCCGCGCTCACGATGCCGCCTATGTGGATGCGGTGCTGGCCTGCGATGTCGGTCCTGAAATCGAGCGGGCCATCGGGCTACCGGTCGATGCGGCCCTCGTCCGGCGCTCGCGCGCATCGGTGGGCGGCACCCTTCTGGCCGCGCGCCTCGCCCTGGCGGAAGGTCTGGCGGGCAGCGCCGCTGGCGGCAGCCATCACGCGCGGCGCCAGCAGGGTGCTGGCTTCTGCGTGCTGAACGACGTCGCCGTAGCGGCGCGGACGCTCCAGGCCGAGGGGCTGGTCCGGCGCGTCCTCGTGGTCGATCTCGACGTGCATCAGGGCGACGGCACCGCCGATTGTCTCGCCCGAAGCCCTGAGCTTTTCACCTTCTCGATCCATTGCGAAAACAATTATCCAGCCCAGAAGATCGCCGGCGACCTCGATATCGGCCTGCCGGACAGGCTCGACGACGCCGGCTACCTCGCTGTTCTGCGTGCCCGTCTGCCGCCGCTGCTCGACGCATTCGCGCCGGACCTCGTCTTCTATAATGCCGGCGTCGATCCGCATCGCGACGACCGCCTCGGCCGGCTCTGCCTCACCGATGATGGCCTTTTCGCCCGCGACCGCTTCGTCGTGGCCGAGGCTCGCGCGCGCGGGATCGCGCTCGCTGCGGTAATCGGCGGCGGATACACCCACGATGTCGAAGCCCTCGCGTGGCGCCACGCGCTGGTCTTCGAAGCCCTAGCCGCCGAGGCGGCCGCTCGGCCGACGTCGAAGTGAGACCTGATTGCATCACGGTACCGTCGATCTGCAGGTCTCGGTCGAGCAGGAAAGGTTTTGGGAACGGCCACCGTCGAGGATCCGGAGTGCGCGGATGATCGACGCGGATCCGCCGCTTGCATTCGGTGACATCGGAAGGGTTCGGCCATGCTCGCGCGGGTCTGGGACGTGGTGAAGGCGACGCTGGCGGTGTCGGCCCTGATCGCCGCCGCCCTCGTCTCGGCGGACAAGGTCGACCGGCGAAAAACGCAACCGGTCGTCGGCGCCGCACTGATCGAGCCTGCCACCACTGGAACGATTACGCGGCAGGAGCGTCCTTGAGCCTGCGCTCTGCGTAGTCTTGAGCGGCGCCCCTGCGTCAGATTGAAACAAGCGTGACGGGATATCTCGGTCGGCGTCGACGTTCTCGCCCGATGCCGAGGCTTGGCCGCACGCCGACCCGACCCGTTCAGGAGAACCCACCGCGATGAAGTCCGCCCCCCTCGCACTGTTCGTCGTCCTCCTCGGCACGGCTTCGGCGTTCGCGGAAACGGGGGCCGAGCGGGCCGCCTGCACGCCGGACGTGATGCGCCTCTGCGCCTCTCAGATTCCCAATGCGGGCGCTATCACCCTCTGCCTGCGGGAGAATCGGGTGGCGTTGAGTTCCGCCTGCCGGACGGTCGTCGACCGTTCCGACCGGTCGAAAGGGAACATCGCAAATCGCCGCTAGGCGCGGCGCCGCGCCTCACCAGCCGTTGATGCGCGGCCAGACCTCTCCGGAGAGGCGGCCATCGGCCACGACGTGATAGCGGTCGTGCTGAGCACCCGTGGCGCAGGCATGGTTCGGGAGAATCCGCAGGCGCGCGCCGACCGGAAGGTCGGGCATCCCGGCGGCAGCGCCCTTCCGCACCGCGACGATCCCGTGCTCCTGGTTGGCGTCCCGCACGATCAGGTCCGGATAGGGGCGCCCGGCGATGTCGCAGGCCAAGCCGTAACCCTGATCGACCGCCTGCCGCGCGGTGCCACGATCACGCGACAGTGCCATCCATCCCGCGTCGGTGATGATCCAGCCCTTGTCCCGCTGATGCCCGATCACCGTCGCGAGAACGGTGAGGGCGATGTCGTCGATCGTGCAGGAGCCGACGCCCGCCTGGAACAAGTCGCCGATCATGAACACGCCGGCGCGCACCTCCGTGACGCCCGCGAGGGTCTCCGCATACCGGGCGGTGGGCGTCGATCCGACGCTCACGACAGGGCAGGGGAGGCCGGCGCCGCGCAGGATCTCGGCCGCCGCGACGGCGGCCACGCGCTCGGCCTCGGCCGCCCGACGAAGGGCGGCGGGATCGCTCAGCCCATAGCTGTCGCCGGCATGGAGCAGCACGCCGCGCAGGCTCGCGCCGTCCGCGACCGCGCGGCCGATGGCGACGAGCGCTTCGGCATCCCGCGGCCCGACCCCGGAGCGATGTCCATCGGCATCCACCTCGATCAGCACCGGCAGGGCATCGCCACTGCGCCGGCTCCAGGCCGCCACAGCCTCGGCCTGGGCTGCCGAATCCAGGACGATCGCCAGATCCGCCCCCCAGCGCTGTCGGATGGCTCCGACCCGATCGAGCTTCTGCGGTGCGATGCCGACGGCGTAGATCACGTCGCGCACGCCGCCTTCGGCGAAATACTCGGCCTCCCGGAGCGTCGAGACCGTCGCGGGCCCAGCGGGACCGGCCATCGCCCGGCGCGCGACCTCGAGGGATTTGGCCGTCTTGAGATGCGGGCGCAGGGTGACGCCCAACCCGTCGAGATGCCTGCGCATCCTGTCGACATTCGCCTGCAGGATGTCGGCGTCCAGGAGGAGGCACGGTGTCTCCAGCCCGTCGAAACCGCCGCCACCGGGCGATACCGCAGTGTCACCGATCATCTACCGCTCCCGACCTATCCGACGCGAGAGGCTGATAGGCGAGCCTCGGCGCCGGTCCAAGCCGTCGGGACCCCGTACGTGTCTTCAGGCAGATCGCTGCAATGCCGCCACGTAGGCCGCAGCATCGCGCGCCACGTCGTCCGCCCCCTTGCCGGGGCGGTAGAGATTGGAGCCGAGGCCGAAACCATCGGCTCCCGCCTGTCGCCAGCCCGCGATCGTCTCGGGCAGGATTCCGCCGACGGCCAGGACCCGGGTGACCGGCGGCAGAACCGCGCGATGCGCCTTGAGCGCCAGAGGCGTCGCGACGTCCGCCGGGAACAGCTTGAGCGCGGTGGCGCCGGCCGCCAGGGCCGCGAAGGCCTCCGTGGGTGTCTGATAGCCCGGGAGGGAAACGAGACCGGCCGCGACGGTCGCGCCGATGACCGCCGGATCGGCGTTCGGCGACACGACGAGGCCTCCGCCGGCGGCCGCGACGTCGGCGACCTGCGATCGGCTGAGAACGGTGCCGGCGCCGACGAGCGCCCGTCCGGCGAGGCGCTCAGCGAGCACCGCGATGCTCCGCAACGGGTCCGGCGAGTTGAGCGGCACCTCGATGAGGGTGAACCCGGCCCCGACCAGGGCCTCCCCGATCGCCGGCGCCTCGTCCGGCGTGAGTCCCCGTAAAATCGCCACGAGCGGGCAGCCCGCGAAGGCCGCCTCGAACCGGTCGTGGATGGTCATGTCCGCAGACTCCAGATGGCGTGGATACCGGACGTGGTGGAACCGTCCGGCACGATCACCGCAGTCCCGCCCGCTTGCGCGATGGCGGCGGCGTACAGCGCGGCCAGGGGACCGCCGCCGAGCAGATGGACCGGACGGCCCTGGAGGTCGTCCCGGGTGCCGACATCGGCGCCGATCAGGATGCCGCTGGCGTAGGAGGCCGCGTCATCGGGGGCGAGGCGGTCGAGCAGCAGTCCCGAGCGGACCTCGAACAGGGTCGCGGCGAGGTTTCTGGAGGCGAGGCCCCGTCCGACGCCCGCGCGGAAGGCGGCTCCGTTCCCGACCTCACCGGCGAGCATCCCCGCCAGGATGCCCTGTGCGCGAAGCAGGGCGAAGATCTCTCCGGTCATCACGGTGGTAAAATCCGTGATCGCACCATCGACGGTCTCGATCCACTTGTTGTGTGTGCCCGGCTGACAGAACAAGGCCGTCGGCGGCGCTGAATCCGCTTCGATCGCACCGAAGACCTGAACCTCCTCTCCCCGCATCACATCGGGACGCTGTCCGTCACGCAGGGCTACGCCGGGGACGATCTGCACGTCGGGCGCGGGTTCGACGCAGGCTTTCGCCAGGGCCGCGAGGGTTGCCGGCGCGGCGATGTAGGGCGCCGACAGCCAGCCCCGGTTGGATCCGACCATGCCGACCGCGATGACCGGGTGAGGCCCCAGCCGCGCGCGCAGATCCGCGATCTCCGCGGGGTAGTCGCCGGGCGCCAGGGAGAGGATCCCGCGTCCGTCCTGCAGGCTGTCGAGCACCGCTCCCGAGCCCGACACGGCGAAGGCCCGACGGTTCGTGGTGCCCCAGTCGACGGCGATGTAGGCCGCGCGACCGTCCATGCCGTGTCTCCCCAGAATAGCGCCACCGTAATTTGTCTGAGTTAATTGGAGGGCGGCGCGTGGTCAAGTTCGGTCGAGCGACCGTCGCGACACGGTCGGCGACAGATATCACTGACGGGGGATTGTCGCGTGGTCCCCGGCGATTGCGATGGACTGTACCGTCACGGATCGGCGATATGGCGGCAAGAAATCAAACCCGGGAGGGACACGCTTGGCACGGGATGTAATCCTGGCGACCGATGGCCTGACGATGGAATTCCGTGGATTCCGGGCCGTCAACGGCGTGGCGTTGCAGGTGGAGCGCGGCACGATTCACGCGCTCATCGGGCCGAACGGCGCCGGCAAGACCACCTGCTTCAATCTGCTCACCAAGTTCCTGATCCCGACTTCGGGGACGATCCGCTACAAGGATCGCGACATCACCGGCCTCAAGGCGGCGGATGTCGCCCGGCTGGGGCTCGTCCGCTCGTTCCAGATTTCGGCGGTCTTCCCGCATCTCACCGTGATGGAGAATGTCCGCATCGCCCTGCAACGGCGGCGGCGCGGCGATTCCTTCGATTTCTGGCGGCCCGAGCGGGTCCTGCGTGCGCTGAACGGCGAGGCGCTCGAACTGGTCGACGCGGTCGGACTGTCGGAGTTCGCCGACGTGCTGGCGGTCGAGCTGTCCTATGGCCGCAAGCGCGCGCTGGAGATCGCAACCACGCTCGCTCTCGATCCCGAGATGCTGCTCCTCGACGAGCCGATGGCCGGCATGGGCCACGAGGACGTGGACCGGACCGCCGCGCTCATTCGGCGCGTCTCGAAGGACCGGACGATCCTGATGGTCGAGCACAACCTGTCGGTGGTCGCTTCCCTTTCGGACCGGATCACCGTGCTGGCCCGCGGCCAGGTGCTGGCCGAGGGGGACTACGCCACGGTCTCGAAGGATCCGCGTGTGGTCGAAGCGTATATCGGGGCGGGACATGCGTGAGGCGGCTCTCAAGACACCTCCGGCGGCCGCGACCGGCGCGCTCCTCACCGTCCGCGGATTGGAAGGCTGGTACGGCGAGAGCCACGTGCTCCACGGGATCGACATCGACGTCCGGACCGGTGAAGTCATCACGCTGCTCGGGCGCAACGGCGCCGGAAAGACCACGACGCTGAGGGCCATCATCGGCATCCTCGGCAAGCGCGCCGGCTCGATCGTCTACGACGGTGTCGAGACCATCCGCATGGCGTCCCGGAACATCGCCCGCCTCGGAATCGGCTACGTCCCGGAGGAGCGGGGCATCTTCGCGAGCCTCACGGTCCACGAGAACCTGATGCTGCCGCCGCGGGTGAAGCCGGGGGGCATGTCGGTGGACGAGATCCATCAGCTCTTCCCGAACCTGAAGGAGCGCGCCGGCAGCCAGGGCACCAAGCTCTCCGGCGGCGAGCAGCAGATGCTGGCGATCGGACGCATCCTGCGCACCGGTGCCAAGCTGATCCTCCTCGACGAACCGACGGAGGGACTGGCGCCGGTCATCGTCCAGCAGATCGGCCGGACCATCCAGCAATTGAAGGCGAAAGGCTACACCATCGTTCTGGTGGAGCAGAACTTCCGCTTCGCCCAGACCCTGGCGGACCGGCATTTCGTGATCGAGCAGGGGCGGGTGGTCGATATGATCCCCAATGCCGAGCTTGACGCCAATATCGACAAGCTCCACGCCTATCTCGGCGTCTGAAGCCCGTTCGCAAAAACCGTAGAAGCGCCAACAATCGGCGCCCCGATACTCGGCTGGCGGAGATCCGCTGCGCCGTTACAAGGATGGAAACGAAAATGTTCGGACGTATCGCCCGGCCCGCGACCCTCGCCGCCCTCGCCGGCGCCCTGATGATGGGCACCGCTGCTGCGCAGACGAACGTGAAGATTGGCATCCTGGGCGATCGATCGGGCGCCTATTCCGACATCAGCGGCGAGGGCTCGGTCGTGGCCGCGAAGCTCGCCGTCGAAGACTTCAAGCCGGACGCTCACGGCCTGAAGGTCGAGATCGTCTCGGCCGATCACCAGAACAAGCCGGATGTCGGGGCGGCCATCGCCCGGCAATGGTATGACCGCGACAACGTCGACATGATCACCGACGGGGTGACCTCCTCGGTGGCGCTGGCCATCAGCCAGGTCACCAAGGAGAAGAACAAGGTCTTCATCGACACCGGCGCCGGCACCGCCGACCTCACCGGCCCGCAATGCACGCCGAACACCATCCATTGGGTCTACGACACGGTGGCGCTGGCCAACGGCACCGGCGGCGCCATGGTGAAGCGCGGCGGCAATACGTGGTTCTTCCTCACGGCCGATTACGTTTTCGGACAGACGCTTCAGCGCGACACCAGCGCGGTGATCACCAAGAACGGCGGCAAGGTCGTCGGCTCGGTGAAGACGCCGTTCCCGACCTCGGACTTCTCGTCCTTCCTGCTTCAGGCGCAGGGCTCGGGCGCCAAGGTCATCGGCCTGGCCAATGCCGGAACCGACACGATCAACGCGATCAAGCAGGCGGGCGAATTCGGCATCACCGAGGGCGGGCAGGCGCTGGCCGGCCTTCTGGTCTTCTCCTCCGACGTGCATTCGCTGGGCACCAAGGTCGCCCAGGGTCTCGTGCTCACCGAGCCGTTCTACTGGGACCTGAACGATCAAACACGCGCCTTCTCGGACCGCTTCGCCAAGCAGATGAAGGGTGGCTCGAAGCCCACCGCCAACCATGCCGGCGTCTACTCGGACGTGCTCCATTACCTGAAGGCGGTGGCCGAGCTGAAATCCACCACCGACGGCGCCGCCACGGTCGCCAAGATGAAGGCGATGCCGACCGACGATCCGCTGTTCGGCAAGGGCGTGATCCGCGCGGACGGCCGCAAGATCCACGACATGTACCTGTTCGAGGTCAAGAAGCCCGCCGAGTCGAAGGGCGAGTGGGATCTTTACAAGAAGCTCGAGACGATCCCGGGCGATCAGGTCTTCCGGCCGCTCAACGAGGGCAATTGCCCCCTCGTGAAGGGTTGACGGTGGGATCGGGGCGCGGAGAACGGCCATGACCACGATCTTCGGAGTGCCGACGCAGGCCCTGTTCGGGCAATTGCTGCTCGGCCTGATCAACGGCTCGTTCTACGCGATCCTGTCGCTGGGGCTCGCCATCATCTTCGGGCTCCTGAACATCATCAACTTCGCCCACGGCGCGCTCTACATGATGGGCGCGTTCGTGGCCTGGATGCTGCTCACCTATGTGGGCCTGGGCTACTGGTGGGCGCTGGGTCTCGCGCCCCTCGTGGTGGGCGCCTTCGGCATCGTGCTGGAGCGGGTGCTCATCGCCCGGCTCTACAAGCTCGACCACCTCTACGGACTTCTGCTGACCTTCGGCTTGGCGCTGATCATCCAGGGCCTGTTCCGCAACCAGTACGGCGTCTCGGGGCTGCCCTACGCGATCCCGGCGGAGCTCTCCGGCGGCCAGCGCCTGCCCTTCATGTTCCTGCCGAACTACCGGGCCTGGGTGGTGGTCGCGTCGCTGACCGTCTGCATCGCCACCTGGCTCGTCATCGAGAAGACCAAGCTCGGCGCTTATCTCCGGGCCGCCACCGAGAATCCGACGCTCGTCCAGGCCTTCGGGGTGAACGTGCCGCTGTTCCTGACACTGACCTACGGGTTCGGCGTCGCGCTCGCAGGCTTCGCCGGGGTGCTCGCCGCGCCGATCTACTCGGTGAACCCCAACATGGGCGCCGACATCATCATCGTGGTCTTCGCCGTGGTGGTGATCGGCGGCATGGGCTCGATCATCGGGTCGGTGATCACGGGCTTCGCCCTGGGCCTCGTCGAGGGGCTGACCAAGGTGTTCTATCCGGAGGCGTCGGCCACCGTGATCTTCGTGATCATGGTGCTGGTGCTGCTCGTCAAACCCGCCGGCCTGTTCGGGCGCACGGCCTGACCGCGAACTGAGGCTCGACACCCATGGCCGACACCGCCGCCCTCGAGGCCGCCCCGATTGCCGCCGCGCTCCCGACGAGCCGGGACGACAAGGCGCTCCATCGCCTGATCTTCATCGGCATCGCGCTGCTGCTGATCGTAGCGCCGCTCGTCCTGTACCCCGTCTATCTGATGAAGGTGCTGTGCTTCGCGCTGTTCGCGCTCGCCTTCAACCTGCTGCTCGGCTACGGCGGCCTGCTATCCTTCGGTCATGCCGCCTATTTCGGCATGGCGAGCTACCTCTGCGCCTACACGGCCAAGCAGCTCGGCTTCACGCCGGAACTGGCGATCCTCAGCGGCACGGTGACGGCGGCCCTGCTGGGTCTGATCTTCGGCGCCTTGGCGATCCGCCGGCAGGGCATCTACTTCTCGATGATCACCCTGGCGCTCGCCCAGATGGTGTTCTTCTTCTCCCTGCAGGCGAAGTTCACCGGCGGCGAGGACGGCATCCAGGCGGTGCCCCGCGGCAACCTGTTCGGCGCGATCAGCCTCGCGGACGACCGGGCGATGTACGCCGTCGTCGCCGTAATCTTCATGGCGGGGATGCTGCTGATCTACCGGATCATCCACTCGCCCTTCGGGCAGGTGCTGAAGGCGATCCGCGACAACGAACCCAGGGCGATCTCCCTCGGCTACAGGGCGAGCCAGTACAAGCTCGCGGTCTTCGTCCTCTCCGCGACCCTTGCCGGACTCGCGGGCTCCACCAAGGCGATCGTCTTCCAGCTCGCCTCGCTCACCGACGTGCACTGGTCGATGTCCGGCGAGGTCGTGCTGATGACGCTCGTGGGCGGCATGGGCACGGTCTTCGGACCGATCGTGGGGGCCTTGGTGATCGTCACCATGGAGACCTACCTCGCGCAGTTCGGGGCCTGGGTGACGATCATCCAGGGCTGTGTGTTCGTGCTCTGCGTGCTGCTGTTCCGGGAGGGCATCATCGGGCTGATCGCCCGGGTTGTCCGCCGGCCGTTGTAGCGCCCGCACCGTCACCGGAGACGGACTGACTAGCGTTCCGAAGATGCGGGCGCATGGCGTCGGGCTGCATCACGGCGAGCCGAAGATGAGCGGCTTCGCAGGCGGTCTGCGTTTCCGACGTCGCGCGGTGAGCATTCGTTAACCAAGACCGCCCACGCTGACGGCTTGACGCTGCCAGGGGGCGCTATGACTCAGGACCGGACGCTCAGCATCGACGATCCCGCCCTCGAGTGCCCGGTGGCACCGGACGTCGTCGGTCGCCTGATCAAGGCCGATCCTGAGGGCGCGGTCTTTCTCCTCGAGGGCATCCCGGAGGCGACCCGGGCGCGGCTCGCGGTCTGGCTCTACGGCCGCAGTCACACCCATGCGATCGGCGTTCGCGTTGCGTCGACCTGCGACGGTGCCACCCTGCGGCGGACGGCAGGCGTCGTCGGCAACGCATTGTTCGACCTGTCGCGCCGGCCCCAGGTGGCGACAAGCCAGGGGACGCGCAGCGGCGGCGGCCGGATTTCTCTGGGCGGATCGCTGCGCCGCGCCTGATTCCCAGTCCGCACTGCGCAGCGTGATTGGATCACCGCGGCGCAGGGACTATTCTCTGTGGCGATGTCCACCGCCCTGACCGCGCCGTCCGTCCGTCGCCTCGACCCCGTGCTCGTCGATCGCATCGCGGCCGGCGAAGTCGTTGAGCGTCCGGCCTCTGCCGTGAAGGAGCTGGTCGAGAATGCCATCGATGCCGGGGCCCGTGCCATCGAGGTCACCATCGAGGCCGGGGGACGGCGGCTGATCCGGGTCGTCGATGACGGCCGTGGCATGACGCCGGACGATCTTGACCTCGCGGTGGAGCGGCACGCCACTTCAAAGCTTCCAGGCGGCGACCTCACGGCGATCGCCACCCTCGGGTTCCGCGGCGAAGCGCTGCCGTCGATCGGCGCGGTGTCGCGGCTCGCCATCGTCACCCGGACCCCGGATGCCGAGGCCGGGGCCAGCCTGACGGTCGAGGCGGGGCTGAAGGGTCAGGTCCGTCCGGCACCGGCGCAGCGTGGGACCCGGATCGAAGTGACCGAGTTGTTCGCCGCGACACCGGCACGGCTCAAGTTTCTGAAATCGGACCGGGCGGAGAACACCGCCGTCGCCGAAACGCTGCGCCGGCTCGCCGCGACGCAGCCCGGGATCCGCTTCACCCTTCGCGCCGATGCCGGGCAGCCCCTGGTCCTGCCCGCGGAGACCGGACCCGAGGCGGCGCTGCGCCGGCTCGCCGCTGTTCTGGGGCCGGACTTTTTCGCCAATGCGCTGCCGGTCTCCCTGGTCCGGGAGGGCTTTGCCGTGACCGGCCATGTCGGCCTGCCGACCTATCATCGCGGCGCGGCGACCCATATCCATCTTGCCGTCAACGGGCGCCCCGTGCGCGACCGGCTCCTGCTGGGCGCGATCCGCGGCGCCTACGCCGACACCCTGGCCTCCGACCGCCATCCGGTGCTCGGCCTTTCCATCGCGTGCGACCCGGACCGCGTCGACGTCAACGTCCACCCGGCCAAGACCGAGGTGCGCTTCCGCGAGCCGGGCCTCGTGCGGGCGCTGATCGTGAGCGCGATCCACGACGCCCTGCGCCGCGGCGGCGCCCGTTCGGCCACCACCGGCGCCGCGCGGACTCTCGACGCCCTGCGCCCCGCCGGTCCGCCGCTCGCGACCCATAGCGGCGCTGCCGCCCCGAGCCTGTTCCGACCGACGCGACCGGGCCTGTTTCCGGTGGGCACGCCGTCGGTCGCGGCACCGTCAGGCTACCGTCCGCAGACCGCGTGGCGTGCGCCGCAGCCTGTGCCGGCCGCGCCGGCGGGATTCGGCGAGGCTGCGCAGGCCGTGTTCGCGGGCCCGGATCCGGCCCCGGTGTCGGCGCCGCCCCAGGCCGATATCCGCGTCGCCGACGATGCGACGGAGACGCTGGATCATCCCCTCGGCGCGGCCCGGGCACAGATCCACGAAACCTACATCCTCGCCCAGACCCGCGACGGCCTCGTCATCGTCGATCAGCACGCCGCGCACGAGCGGCTCGTCTACGAGCGGATGAAGGCCGAGCGGGAAACGGGCGGCATCGCCCGCCAGGGCTTGCTGATCCCCGATGTGGTCGAGATGAGCCCCGAGGAGGCGGACCGGCTGGTCGCCGCGGCGCCGGACCTCGAGCGGCTGGGTCTCGCCATCGAGGCCTTCGGGCCGGGGGCGGTGCTCGTGCGCGAGGTGCCGGCCGCGCTGCTCGGCGCTTCGACTCGCGACCTCGTCACCGACATCCTCGACGCCCTGGAGGCCAGCGGCGACGAGGAGGGCGGCGTCCCGGCTGCGGAGGGCGGCCCGCTCGGCCGGCGCCTCGACGCGGTCCTGTCGCGCATGAGCTGTCACGGCTCGATCCGCGCCGGGCGGCGGCTGCGACCGGAGGAGATGAACGCCCTCCTGCGCGAGATGGAAGCCACGCCCAATTCCGGGCAGTGCAACCATGGACGTCCCACCTCGATCGAGCTGAAGCTCGCCGATATCGAGCGGCTGTTTGGCCGCCGATGAGGTGACGGCTTCGCCGGTCTGGCTGGCCTACCGGGCAGGGGCGGTCCAAAAGAACGGTCGATGCCTCGGCGCGAAGACCGGGGAGCCGGCGGCCGCGGATCGCCGGTGCATGCAGGGGAGGCGCAGAGCCATGACCGATATCCTCATCACCGGCTCGTGCCGCGACGCCGAACGCAAGCGGAGCGCGGCTCCGGCCGTCGCGTCGGTGCGCTGAGATGACGGGCCCATTCGATCTCGCCGGCCGTCACGTCCTCATCACCGGTGCCTCAAGCGGCCTCGGCCGTCACTTCGCCGGAACTCTCGCCCGCGCCGGAGCCCGCCTGTCGCTGGGGGCCCGCCGGGCCGATGCCCTCGCCGAAACCGTCACCCGCGTCGCGTCCGAAGGCGGAGAGGCCCATGCCGTCGTCATGGACGTCACCGACGCCGCGAGCGTCGAGCGGGCGCTCGATGCCGCTGAATCGCGGTTCGGACCCGTGGCGGTCCTGGTGAACAATGCCGGTGTGACGGCGACGAAACCGGCCCTCGATCTCGACGAGTCCGACTGGGACACCGTGCTCGACACGAACCTCAAGGGGGTTTGGCTCGTGGCTCAGGCAACCGGGCGTCGCATGGTCCGACACGGCGCGGGCGGCAGCATCGTCAACATCGCCTCGATCCTCGGGCTGCGGGTGACCGGTGGACTGGCGCCCTACGCCGCCTCCAAGGCCGCCGTGGTGCAGCTCACCAAGAGTCTGGCACTCGAATGGGCGCGCCACGGGATTCGGGTGAACGCGCTCGCTCCGGGCTACATCAAGACCGAGCTGAACGACGCCTTCTTCGAATCCGACGCCGGCAAGGCGCTGATCAAGCGCGTTCCGCAGCGTCGGTTGGGCGAGGCGGCGGAACTCGATGGGCCGCTGCTGCTGCTCGCCTCGGATGCCGGCGCCTACATGACCGGCAGTGTCGTGGCGGTCGACGGGGGCCACCTCGTCTCCGGCCTCTAGGGGCTGCATGGTGACGTGACCCGTTCCGACGCGCCGGACGGGCGTGGCTCAGAGAGCCCGCGCCTGCTCGCGCAGGACGAACTTCTGGATCTTGCCCGTCGACGTCTTCGGCAACGGCCCGAACACGACGGTTTTCGGCACCTTGAAGCGCGCCATCCGCTCGCGACAGAAGGCGATCAACTCCTGGTCGGCGGGTTCCGTCGCGCCGGGCTTCAGCTCCAGGAAGGCGCAGGGGCTCTCGCCCCAGGTCGGGTCCGGCTTGGCCACGACGGCCGCGAGCATCACCGCGGGGTGGCGCATCAGCACCTCCTCCACTTCCAGGCTGGAGATGTTCTCGCCGCCCGAAATGATGATGTCCTTCGCCCGGTCCTTGATCTCCACCGACCCGTCCGGGTGCCAGACCGCGAGGTCGCCGGTCCGGTACCAGCCGCCTGCGAGCGCCTGCTCCGTCGCGTCCGGGTTGCCGAGATAGCCTTTCATCACCGTGTTGCCACGCAGCCGGATCTCGCCGACCGATACGCCGTCGCGCGGCACCGGCGCGTCGGTTGCCGGGTCGGCGACACTTACGGCCTCCAGGGTCGCCAGCGGCACGCCTTGACGGGCCATGCGGGCGTATCGTTCGGTTTCGGGAAGGTCGGCCCAATCCGGCTGTGCCAGGCAGACCGTCGCGGGCCCGTAGCTCTCGGTGGCCCCGTAGAGATGCGTCACCTGGAAGCCCAGATCCTCCATGGTGCGGATGATCGTCGAGGAGGGCGCCGCGCCGCCGACCGCGCAGCGCACCGTTTGCGGGAACGGCACGCGGTCGTGGGCCGGCGCGTGGGCGATCATGGACAGTACGATCGGTGCGCCGCACAGATGCGTCACCCGGTGCTCGGCGATCAGCCGGAAGATGGACGCCGGCTCGACCTTCCGGAGGCAGACCTGCGTGGCGCAAGCGGCAACGCTGGCCCAGGGATACGACCAGCCGCTGCAATGGAACATCGGCAGCGTCCAGAGATACACGCTCGCGTCGGTCAGCCCGAAGGTCACGGCGTTGCCGAGAGCCTGGAGATAGCCACCGCGATGGCTGTAGACGGCGCCTTTCGGATCTCCGGTCGTTCCCGACGTGTAGAGCAGGCAGAGCGACTGCCATTCGTCCTCTGGACCGACCCAGGCATAGTCCGGATCGCCTTCGGCGAGCAGGGAATCGTAGGGCACAGCCCCGTCGATGCCGGTCTCGCCGATCGCCACAACCAGGACGGGCTCGGCGAAATCGGCGAGCGCCCGCGCGGCCAGCGCGGCGTACTCGGCCTCGACGATGAGCGCCCGGGCTCCACCGTGCCGGAGCGAGAACGCGATCGTCGCCGGGTCCAGACGGGTGTTCAGCGGATTGAGGACCGCGCCGAGCATCGGGACGGCGAAATGCGCCTCGATCATCTCGGACACGTTCGGTGCCAGGATCGCGACGGTGTCGAGCGATCCGATGCCCCGACCGGCGAGGCCCGCGGCGAGGCGGCGGCAGCGCCCGTACAGGTCCGCATAGGTGAAGCGGCGGCTTCCGTCGATGACCGCAATCCGTGCCCCGCATGCGGCGGCGGCGCGCGCCAGCAGGCTCACCGGGGTCAGCGCGACGTAGTTGGCTGGCCGGCGGCCGAGCCCGACCTCGAACGGGTGGAGGCCGGCCTCGCGAGCCTCGGCGGGGATCGGTCCGGTCTCCATCATCGACACTTGCTGCCTTCTGATCGGGCGGTGAGCGTGGCGTGCGCTCCGTGCGACGATGATTTCCCGGCCGTCACACCTGTCAATTGCGATTGCCGTGACAGCGTGGGCCGCGCGCGGATTCTGTTACCGGGCGCGATTGACGGGAAGACAACCCTGTCGGATGCCCTATCCTTGGCCGTGCGCGGCCGAGGCCGGATGCGATCGTCCGATCTGCGGGAGACGACAGTGGGGAACGACAACCTGCCGGTGGTCTCCAAAGAGACCGGCCGCGCCATGGCCGAGAGCAGTGTCGCCCGGGCGCGCGAGGCGTATGAGCGCTTCGCCGAGGCCGGCGAGATGGCGCTGAACGCCTTCGAGGCGTCGGCGGCACAGAGTTTCGAGGGCTGGCGCGCGGTCATGGGCTCGAGCCGCGAGACCGCGCACCATCTTGCCGATCGTCATGCGGCCGGTGCCCGCACGTTGCGCGAGCAATGGGACGATGCCGGCGCGCGGCTCTACAATGCCGTTGAGGACAATGCCGTCCATACCATGGCGGCGATGCGGGAGATCAGCCACCGGATGCTCGTGGCCTCGGACACGAATGTCCGTGCGGGTCTCGATTTCGCGGACCGCCTTGCCGCGGCAGCCGATGCCCGCGAGGTCGTGGCGCTGAACATCGCGTTCCTGCAGGAGCAGGCGCGTCGGCTCACCGACCAGATGGTCGACCTCCATCAGACGGCCAGCCGCCTCGCCCGCGAGGCCGCCGCGCGCACGGAGACTCCGTGACCGCCGCCGGCGCGGCGCCGGCTTCCGGACCCGAGACGAATCCGCGGCTCGACGATCTGAGTCGCGCCGATGTGCCGTTCCGGACAGGCCATTTCCAAGCCTATGCGCCGCACGACTTCCATCGCATCGCTTACGTGGAATGGGGCGAAGCGGACAGCCCGCACGTGGTGATCTGCGTGCACGGCCTGAGCCGCCAGGGTCGCGACTTCGACGCGCTCGGCTATCGGCTGGCGAAGCTGGGCTACCGGGTCGTCTGTCCCGACCTGCCCGGGCGCGGTCTCAGCGGCTGGTTGAAGGATCCGGAACTCTACGGCCTGCCGCAATACGCCGCCGACATGGCGGCGCTCATCGCGCATCTCCGGGTTCCAGGGAAGATCGACTGGGTCGGCACCTCCCTCGGCGGCCTCACCGGAATGGTCCTGGCCGCCGCCGCACGCTCTCCGATCCGCCGGATGGTGATCAACGATATCGGCCCGTTTCTACCCTGGGCGCCCATCCGCGAGATCGGCTCGCGCCTGCGCGACGCGCCCCGGCTTCACCATAACCTGGCCTCGGGCGAGTCGCGCCTGCGCACGGTGCTGGGCGCATTCGGACCGCTCACCGACGAGCAATGGCGCCACATCGCCAAGTACAGCTTTCACCAAGTGCCGAACGGCGGCTGGCGGCCCCATTACGATCCCGGGATCGGCGACGCGTTCCGACCCGGCCGGGTTTACAGTGTCAGCATGTGGCGCGACTGGGACGTCATAACCTGTCCCGTCCTGCTCCTGCGCGGAGAGCATTCGGACTTGCTCCTCGCTTCGACCGCCGACGAGATGACCCGCAGGGGACCTCCGACACAGCGCGTCGAGATCCCCCAGTGCGGCCACGCGCCTGCATTGCTGGACGACGAGCAGTTGCGAATCGTCACCGACTGGCTCGGTCCTGCGGCGTGAACGCATCGCCGCCGAACGGCTGCGATTTCCGGGTCGAACCTCTGTGTGTCACGCCGTGTCCCCGTGGGTCGGCATTCCCGGGCCAACGTGGAGCAGGCAACCCAATAGCGCGCTGCAGTTTTCGAATGCGGGGCTCTAGTCAATTTCGATCACTTTTGTATGATCGCGGATGATCGTTTAGTTGTTCATGTCGTGGTCATTGAGAGGCCCGCCCGGGAGTCTTCCGGGCTCAAGATTTTGAAAGCGTAACCATTCGTTGCACGCGCGGCTGACCTGTGGCACTAACAGATGTCACGTCTGGATCTTCGCGGCGCAATGTTGCACCTGTCAGTTGTGATTGGCGCCCCGGATCCGGGCGAGCAAGCCTGCCAACATTTAAGAACATCCGGACTACCAACGATGGCGAACCCAACCCCCAAGCCGAAGCAGACGACAGCCATTGATCACGGGGTCGGCAGCCGCATCGCGTTCCTTCGGGCCGCTAACGGATTGAGCCAGTCGGCCCTGGCCAGTGCATTGGGTGTCAGCTTCCAGCAGGTCCAGAAGTACGAGACCGGCAAGAACCGGGTCGGAGCCGGCCGTCTGCAGGCAATCGCCGAGCGACTCGGCGTCCCGGTCTCAAGCTTCTTCGAGCCCGAGCCCGAGGCTTCGACGGAGAATGGCCCGGCGCTGCTTCGGGTGGCCGGCGCCGTCGAGATCCTGCGGGCCTACAATCAGATCGCCGACGATCAGATGCGCCGCGACGTGCTCTCGCTGGTGAAATCCGCCGCGCGGATCGGCCAGCTGCGATCGGCGGACGAAGCGGCGCCTCAGTCTCCCACCGCAACGCGCAACGCGTGAGATCGGGCCGGCGCGGCGCTCCAGCCCAGCGCCGCGTGAGATCTGCCGGGGATGAATCATGGCCGAACGACCGACGACCGTGACCAATCTGCTGGCCGATCTGCCGCTCGGCGCAGCCGATGAGGTCGTGTCGGTCTTGGTGGCCAGCCCGGGTCTCCGGGTGGAGCGCATCGTCTCGACCGGGCAAGCGAGTCCGCCGGGCTTCTACTACGATCAGCCGCACGCCGAGTGGGTCGCCGTCCTGACGGGCGCGGCCGACCTCCTGTTCGCCGACGAGTCGGCCCCGCGTCGCCTCGTCGCTGGCGATGCCGTGATGATCGCTCCGCACCGTCGGCACCGGGTCCACTGGACCGCGTCTCCCACCGTCTGGCTGGCTATCCATTTCGGCGCTGAGCTGACGGTTTCCGCAGAGGAAATGGTCGAAGCTCCCTAGAGGGGCTCAGGCGCCAAATCGAGCGATCGCCACCGCCGTGTCGCCGTAGACGCGTCGTTCCACCGATTCGAAGCCTGCGGGCCAGACCAGCTGGACGGCTGCGGCCTCCTCGACCACGACAAGAGCCCCAGGGGCGAGCCATCCGCCCGCGGCAGCGCTCTCGAGGGCGCGCGGCGCCAGATCTTTGCCGTAGGGTGGATCGCAGAAGACGAGCGAGAATGGGCCCGCCGAGGCGGCAGGTCCCAGCCGGGTCGCATCCCGACGGAACAGGCGCGTCACGCCTTCGGCCCCGAGCGCCTCGATATTGGTGCGGATCACCGCGCGGGCTTCGGCGCCCTCATCGACGAGCAACGCGTAGGCGGCACCCCGCGACAGGGCCTCGAATCCGAGAGCGCCCGTCCCGGCAAACAGGTCGAGAACCTGAGCGCCCTCGACAGCCTGCTCGTAGGCATGGGTCAGCACGTTGAACAGCGATTCCCGGAGTCGATCCGAAGTCGGCCGGATCGCTTCGGTGCGCGGCGTGGCGAGCCTGCGGCCCCGCCAAGCGCCACCGACGATCCTCATCGCGTCCCGCGTGGCGGTCGGCCACCGCCGGGCTTGGCTCCGCCGCGCGGGGCACCGGGACGACCACCCGGTCGCCCGCCGCCCTTGCCGGGCGCGCCGCCAGAGAAGCCGCCCGGCTTGCCGCCGGGACGGGATCCACCGGGACGGGATCCACCGGGACGTGCGCCTCCCGGCTTCGGGCCTCCGAAGGCCGGTTTGCCGCCACCGGCGGCGGGTTTCCGGGGCGGGAACGAACCGGCCTTTCGGGCCGCTCCGTCGGCCGGCTTGGCGTCGAATGCGCGTTCGCGCCGATCGCCAGCCTTGCCGTCGCGGCGATCCTCGAAGCGCGCATCCCCGCGCGGCCGGTCGTCTCGCCCTGTCTCCCGGCGCTTCCACTCGCCGGTGCCGCGTTCGCCGCGTGGGCCGGCATTGCGCTCCGGCCGTTCCTGTCCGGCCTTGTCGGCAAAACGGCGCCGCGGCTTCTCGACGGGCGCTGGCTCCGCAGGCGTCGCCGTCAGGCGCTCGACGACGACGCGGCGCTCGCCGGTGCGGATCGAGCCGACACGTTCGCGACCCCGCTCGGCCGCGGCGGCCTGCGCCGCACGAGGGTCCGCACCGCGGCGGGGGATGCGCGTCCCCCGCGGCTTCGTCGCGTCCTCGTCGCGCCACGCGGAGTTGCGGGGTCCGGGTCCGGTACCGCCCGTCGAGACCCGAGGCGTCGGTGCCGGACGCGCAGCATTGCGCCGGGATGGAGCTTGTTGTGCAGCCCGAGCTTCCCGGTCGGACGGTCGCGATTCGCCGAAGGGCGCGATCGGTTCCCGGACCGGGCTGTCGAAATCCACGCCCGCCTGTTCGGCGAGGCTCTTGCCGAGCTGGTCCTTCAGCACGCGCGTGCGCACCTCTTCCACCAGCCCGACCTCCAGATCGCCCAGCTGGAACGGGCCGAAGGACAGCCGGATCAGCCGGTTCACCGAGAGGCCGAGATGCTCAAGGATACGCTTGACCTCGCGGTTCTTGCCTTCGCGAAGGCCGAGCGTCAGCCAGACGTTGTCGCCCTGGACGCGGTCGAGGGTGGCCTCCACCGGGCCGTATTCCATGCCATCGATGGTCACGCCCTTGGCCAGCCTGTCGAGCTGCGCCTGATCGGTGTCGCCGTGCGCACGGACCCGGTACCGGCGCAGCCAGCCCGTGTCGGGATGCGCGATCACCTTGGCCAAGCCGCCGTCGTTGGTCAGGAGCAGGAGACCCTCGGTGTTGATGTCGAGGCGTCCCACCGCGACGACCCGCGGCAGTTCTTCGGGCAGCGCCTCGAAGACGGTCTGGCGACCCTCGGGATCGCGGGCCGTGGTCACCACCCCCCGGGGCTTGTGGAAGATCCACAGGCGGCTCCGTTCGCGCGACGGCATCGGTTCGCCGTCGATCAGGATGCGGTCGTTCTCGGTGACGTTGCGGGCGGGGGAGGTCAGCGTCTCGCCGTTGACGCTGACGCGACCAGCGAGGATCATCGCTTCAGCATCCCGCCGTGAGGCGATGCCGGCCCGTGCCATAGCCTTGGCGATACGCTCGCCGGGCGGCGTCTCGATAGCGCCCTCGTCCTCGGTCGGGGTCGCCGGCTGCGGCTGCGCAGTCTTGGCACCCGCCTTCGCCTTGGCTGTCGGCTTCCTCGGAGCTTCAGGGGCGTCCGCGGCACTGCCCGCATCGGTCGGCGGGGTCCAGCCCTGGCCCTGGTTTGACTCGGGGGCCGGGCGGGCAGCGCCCGCCTCGGGCTTATCGTCGTTCGGCAGATCGGTCATGCCTGCCGCTTATCAGAGCCACACTCCACAGGCGAGACGGCACGTGCGGTTGAGCCTAGGCTGAAACGACGAAGGCGGCCCATCGGGACCGCCTCGAAGATCGATGCGCGTGTGTGCCGTCAGATCCGGGGTGAGCGACCGCGCATCACGCCGAAGACGGCGGAGATCAGGAACAGGGCGATCGCCACGAAGAAGACGATCTTGGCAGCCTCCATGGCCGTTCCGGCGATGCCGCCGAAGCCGAGGAGCGCCGCTACGAGAGCGACGACGAGAAATGTGACAGCCCAGCCGATCATGGCATCCTCGCTTAGTCCGGTTCAGTTCAAGACTGGAACCCGCGCGAGGCGGGTTCCGTTCCGGTTGTGCTTGACGTTCAGAGCTTGTCGGTGGCCGACTTCACCGCGCTCTTCGCATCGCCGACCGTAGCCTGCGCCTTGCCCTTGAGTTCCTGAGCCGCGCCCTCAGCCTTGAGCTTGTCGTTGTTGGTCACATCGCCGATGCCCTGCTTGGCCTTCCCAAGAGCCTCGTTGGCGACGCCCTTGATCTTGTCGGTGGTGCTGCTCATGGCGTTGTCCTCTTGTTCGACCTGCGGCGATGCCGCACTGGTTCAAGAAACGGTCACGGTCGGTCGAATGTTCCAGCCCTTAACATTGACGGGGATCAGGCCGGGACGCCGCCGCGCCTCCGTGCAGGCCCGGGCTTGAGGGCATGGTCGCTTCCGATCCGATCCATCGTCCGGACCGCCCATCGTCCGGAGCGCTGACCGCACTGGATCACGCTTTCGCCGCCGCCCGCGCCGCCGCCGAGGCCGGGGAAGTCCCCGTCGGCGCCGCGGTGGTCCGGGACGGGATCGTCCTCGCGGTCGCGCACAACCAACCGCGGCGGCTCAACGACCCGACCGCGCACGCGGAAATCCTGGCGATCCGGGCAGCCTGTGCGGTCCTCGGTGAGGAACGCCTCACCGGCTGCGATCTCTATGTCACGCTGGAACCGTGCCCGATGTGTGCGGGGGCCATATCCATCGCGCGGATACGGCGGCTCTATTACGGCGCGTCGGACCCGAAGGGCGGTGGGGTCGAGCACGGCCCGCGCGTCTTCGATCAGCCCACCTGCCATCACGCGCCGGAAGTCTATGGCGGCTTCCGCGAGCGTGAAGCCGCGGCCCTGCTCCGGGATTTCTTCGCCCAGCGCCGCGGTTGAACGGCGGATCAGCCGCGCTGGTCTCGATGGCCTCGGACGGCGCGGCGAGATGAGACGATGACGCCGGCCCTAACGATCGCGATGCGAGCGGCGCCTCATGGGTTCACCCGCAATCCGAGCAGGAAGGTGTTCTCCTGGAAGCTCGATCCGGCGACGGTGCTGTCGAATTTCTGGTAGAGATAAGTGCCTCGCAGAGTCAGCCAGCGCGTGAAGTGGTAGTCGACGCGCGCGGTTGCAGAGAAGCCGTTCTCGCGGATGGTGCTGTTCTGATAATCGTTGCGGAGGTAGGATCCGCCCAGGACGATCGACAGGTTGCGCAGGAGATCGTGCTGCACTTCCAGCGTTGCGACCTCGGTCAGCACGCCGCTGGAGCCCGGGATCGTCGTCTCGGTGACGCCCGTCGCGGCGGTGAGCCGGACGGTGGTGAGCGGGCTTGCCGCCCAGACCAGGGCCGCGTTGAGCAACGGCGCATTGATGTCCCGGAGGGTCGGGTCGACGTAGGTCCGATGCTGAATGCCGGCCGAGATCTCACCCGTCACGGAGCGCGCGAGCCCGATGCTTGTGCCGAAGGCGAGCGCGATGCCGTCCGAATCCCGGCGCACACCCGTCAGGTCGAACCGCTGATCGTAGACGCGGGTGTCGCCGAGGAGGTCGATGAATGGGCTGAAATCGGGGTTGACCTCGTAGGCCGTGCGCAATTGGAGACTGTACTGATTCAGGTTCCGGTCGGACTGATTGATGGTCGTCCCATTGGCCAAGCGGGCATTGTCGAATTCCGACCGGTCGATGGATCCGCGCAGCGTCACCGACAGACGGTTGAACGTCTCCGTGGCGCCCAGCGATCCGCCGTAAACAGCCAGAAGCGGCCGGCTCGTCGCCGCGGGCGCCTGCAGGTTGGCGCTCGACGTGCGCTGCGTGTCCACCAGGAAGCGTCCCTCCGCGTCGATGCGCAGATCCCGGTTGGCGTCGATCCGCAGGCGCACGGTGCCGTCCGCTGCGGGGCGGCTCGCGGCCTCGTTCTGCGGCGTTTCGAGGTAAGAACCCCTGAGCGAACCCTGTAGGGAACTCGAGGACCAGTTGCTGCGGAAGTCGACCGTGGCGTCTGTGCGCAGGGCGACCGAGCCCTTTGCGATCTGCCGGCTGGTCTGGTCCGGATTCGAGTCGTAGCCGATGCTCTGTGCGAAGGTCGGGAGCACCGTGAAGGTGCCGACCTGATAGCCGATGGGCGCGAAGGCTGGATCGGTGGGGATCGCGCGCGCCAAGTCGGTGCCGAGGATGAAGCCCGGCGTCAGGAGGCCGAGTGTCGGTCCGATGGCCTGCAGAGGGAACAGGGGCCGGATCGGCGTCACCGTCGACGGATTCGGTACGCCGACCACCGGTTGCTGAACCACCGGCGACAACCGCAGCGCCGGGGGCGGAACCTGCGTCACGCTCTGGGTGACGCGCCGGGTCGCGGACCCGATCCGCCGGGGGGGAGCGGCTCGGGTGCGCAGGAGTGTCGAAGGGGCGATGTTGGCCGGAGCCGTCGAGCTTCCGCCGGTCCGCCGGCCGCCCGTCGTGATCCGAGTGTCGAGCTGAGACTGGCCGGGCTGGCCCAGCGTCTGTCGCGGTATCGGAGGCGACAGCGGGGACCGAAGGCTGTCGCCTCCGGTTTGCTCGCCGCCCGTCGTGTCCCCGCCGAGCGAGCTGCGTCCTGAATCGCGGGTCAGGCCGTCAGGGATGCTCCGCTTGAGGGCTGGCAGGCCGTTCGGCGCCGCCTCCTGCCCGATGCCGGGATTGTCGGGCTGACCCGTGACGGGACTCGTCGCGTCGAAGCGTTGAGCCAGCGCCGGCGTCGCGAGCGTTAAGCTCAGCGCCGCGACGGCCAGCCGCGAGTTCTGCCGTTTCCGCCGGTCAGCCGCCGTCCGCACCTGATCCCGGTCTCCGCCCACATCTCCGGCACCGAAGTCCGAAGGTCATCGATCATGCCGCCCAGAAACGGGTCGCCGGCATGGTTAACGAACCCTAGCGACGGCATGGTTAATGCCCGGTCAACGACGGCATCGCCCTGACATCCCCTGGCATCCCCCTGGCATCGACGCCGAGCGGTTTCGATCTCTCCGCGCCTCCGCAATTATGATTGAGATTTTTTGTATACTCTGCTATCGTTATGATGAATTCGATCGCATCCGACCTGGATTGATCGACTTGGTGATTTGTACTCATGGAGTTTATCGTGAGTGACAGCGCAGCTAACGAGCACAGCCCGTCGGTCGATCTCACGGTAGATATCGTGGCGGCTTATGTGTCGAACAATTCCGTGCCGGCTTCGGAGCTTCCCGGGTTGATTGGCGGCATCCATGCGGCATTGAGTGGTTTGACAACTCAAAGTCGTGCCGCGAATTCGCCCGTTGAAAAGATGAGCCCGTCCCAGATCCGCAAGTCGGTCACGGCGGATCATATCATCAGCTTCGAGGACGGGAAGCCGTACAAGACGCTTCGCCGTCACCTTACGTTGCGAGGTCTGACGCCCGAGGCCTACCGTGAGAAGTGGGGCTTGCCGCGGGACTATCCCATGACCGCTGCAAGCTACTCCGCCCAACGCTCCGAGCTGGCTCGGGCTCTGGGCCTCGGGCAGCAGCGCCGCAAGAACGTCGGGGCGCCAGCGCCAGCGCCGGCGCCGACACCGGAAGCCGTGGTCGCGCCTGCTTCCAAGCCGCGCGGGCGGAAAAAGGTCGTGGCGGAGTAGTCGGCCGAATCGACGGAAACGATCCATTGCGATCAATGTGTCGGGCGATGACACAAGACTACTGAGCGGCTTGCCGCACAGATTACCTCGCTCGATTGGCTGGGTGGAGTCTTGCCTTCTGCGCTGGCGTGGCTCCGCTGGGCCGGCGACTTCGACTCTCGATGTCCGCCGGTGCCACTTAGGCTCAGGCACGATGGATCTCGTGGCCCGGATCGCTCAGTCACGTTGGACGCGTCCCGCAGCTCGGGCGGCCCCCGCGGCCAGGACCCGTCTACCTACCTGACTTGCGATGCTGACGTCTGCGAAGACAGTGTTGTAATGACCTCCGCTCAACGAGGCGGTGTCGTTGCTTCGACACTGCCTCGGTTCAGGCCTACTTGGCCTCCATCGTCTTTAAGCCGATCCCACCGATCGATTGCCGCGGCCGCACTCGGGGGTGGTCTCCGGTCACGCCGCGACTTCTGGCCTCGCAAGACAGGCGCCGGGGCGCCGGACGAGGCAATCTCCACTTCACGTTCCGACGGACGCCTAGGCCAAGCGCGGCGCTGGGCTGGCGCTGTCTCGACCTGATCGAAGGCGGCTCCGGCCATCCGGAAGCTCGCGGCGCGGGTGAGCCGCAGGTGCGGCATCCCAGCCGCAGCGACCCGTGTTCCCGCGCCCCCATCCACCGGGAACTCCCTGCTCCTCCGCTCCGGCCAGGCCGATCCGCACCGGCGGGCTCTCTGCGCGTCGCGCAAGTGTGCGCCGCGTCAACGGCGCTATCCAATCGCCGACGCGCTGCGATGCTGCTCTGCACCATCGGATCTTGCCCGTGCCGAAGGACTTTGCCGTGCTGCCTCTGCCGATCCTCGCCCTTGCCGTCGCCTCGTTTGGGATCGGCACCACCGAGTTCGTCATCATGGGCCTGCTTCCGGAGGTGGCGCAGAGCTTCGGTGTCACCATCCCGCAGGCCGGCTATCTGGTGTCGGGCTATGCCATGGGCGTGGTCGTGGGGGCGCCGATCGTGGCGATCGCCACCGCGGGCCTGCCGCGCAAGACCGCGCTTCTCGCGCTGATGGCCGTCTTCCTGGCAGGAAATCTCGGCTGCGCGTTGGCACCGAGCTACGCCTTGCTGATGACGGCGCGCATCCTGACCGCCTTCGCCCACGGCGCGTTCTTCGGAATCGGCGCGGTGGTGGCGCGGGACCTCGTGCCGCGAGAGAGGCGCACGCAGGCGGTTTCGCTGATGTTCGCGGGCCTGACGCTTGCCAACGTGCTGGGTGTGCCCCTGGGGACCGCCCTCGGCCAGGTCGCGGGATGGCGGTCGACCTTCTGGGCGGTGGTGGCGATCGGCCTCGCGGCCGGCCTCGCGATCCAGCTCTGTGTGCCCACCGGCCTTCCTGGAACGCGTGGCCGTCTCGCCAGCGAGTTCAGGGCGCTCGGCCGCTGGCCGGTCTTGCGGCCGATGCTGATCTCGACCCTGTCGTCCGTGAGCTTCTTCACCGTATTCACCTACATCACACCGTTTCTGACCGGGGTGTCCGGTTTCTCTCCGCGTGGCGTGACGGGTGTGCTGTTTTCGGCCGGACTGGGCCTGACCATCGGCAACCTCGCCGGCGGTCATCTTGCCGATCGGAGTCCGATGGCGACGATCATCGGCAGCTTCCTCGGCATCGTGGCCGCCTTGCTGGCCCTGGCGGCCGTCGCGCACGATCCCGTTCTGACCGTTCCCGTGATGGTCCTCTGGTCAGGACTCGTCTTCGCGCTGGTTTCGCCGCTGCAGATCTGGGTTGTCGAAGCCGCGACCGATGCGCCGAACCTCGCCTCCACGCTCAACCAGGGCGCATTCAACCTCGGCAATGCCGTCGGCGCCTGGATCGGTGGTACCGCTCTGACCCTCGGCGCGAGCTACCGCGAGCTTCCGTTGATCGCCGCGGCGATGTCCCTCGCCGGGCTCGGCCTGGTCCTCACCGCGGTCAGCCGCCGTCGCCACGAAGTTGCGTCGGCTTCCGTGCCCGGGGCCTGAACAATCAGTCGGCCCGAACGAGGTCGCCCAGCAGGCTGGCGGCCACGGTCGCCTTGGAGACGGTGAGGCCGGACGCACCGATCGCGTCCACCGCGTCGCGGATCCGGGCCAGCGGAGCGCCGCGCGCCTTCACCCAAGCCTCCACCGCGTCGGGGCCCGCGCCCAGATCCGCCACCACCTCGGCGGTGAGTTTGCGATGGGCGGCGGCGATGCCGGCGACCGCGCGCTCCAGCGCGACGCGGTCGAACGTGTCGGCCACCGGCACAGTCCGCGCCGCGGCCGCCAGATCGTCGAGCCGGAAGGCATGCTCCAGGGCGAAATGGGTCGCGGCCACCTCAGCGACCGGTCGGCCACTCGCCTCTGCGACGCGGACGACATCGGGTGCGGATCCGAGCGCGGTGAGCGAGGCCAGCCGCCGGGCCTGGGCCGGGGCCATGCCGTGCCCCGTCAGTTCCGCCTCGCGGGCGTCGATGGCTGCGCGGGCCTCATCCCCGAGCACCTCGGGCAGCGCCGCCTCGACGGCGGCAATGCCGTCCCGGTAGCGGGCGACCATGGGGGCGAGCCCTCCGCTCAGATCGAGGTTGCGGATGAACCAGACGATCCGGTTCAGCAGCAGATCCTGCACCTCCGCATAGAGATCGAGCTGCTCCCGCCCCGAAACGCGGCCCGCCAGACCGTCGATGGCAAGATTCAGCTCCATCAGCCCGAAGGCGTCCCGGGTCATCGCGTAGGCCTTGGCGATGATCGCGGCGTCGGCGCCGGTGCCGTCCACGAGCCGTGTCACCAGCGAGGGCCCGCCGCGGTTGACGATGATGTTGGCGAGCGCCGTGGCGATGATCTCGCGGCGCAAGCGGTGTGCCTTCACGGCGTCCGGGAAGCGCGCGCGCAGGGCCTTCGGGAAGTAGCGCTGCAGCTCCCGGTCGAAATAGGGATCGTTCGGCACGGTGCTGTCGAGGATGGCGTCGTGCAGAGACAGCTTCGCGTAGGCGAGCAGCACCGCGTATTCCGGCCGGGTCAGGCCCTCGTTCCGGCGCATGCGTTCGGTGAGCGTGGCGTCGTCGGGAAGAAACTCCACCGTCCGGTCGAGGCGGCCTTCCGCCTCCAGCGCCTGCATGGTCCGCATGGCGAAGCCGGTCTCGCCGAGTCCGCCGCGCTGGGCGAGCGACAGGGCGAGGGTCTGCAACTCGTTGTTGCGGAGGACCAGACGTCCGACCTCGTCGGTCATATCGGCGAGCAGGGCGTTGCGCGCCTCGTAGCTCAGCCGGCCGTCCCGCTCCGGCGTCATGAGGGCGATCTTGATGTTCACCTCGACATCCGAGGTGTTCACGCCGGCGGAGTTGTCGATGGCGTCGGTGTTCAGCCGGACGCCCGCGCGCGCCGCCTCGATTCGTCCGCGCTGCGTCAGGCCGAGATTGGCACCTTCGCCGACGACCTTCGCGCGCAGCTCCGCCCCGGTGATCCGGACGGCGTCGTTGGCGCGATCGCCGGCATCCTCGTCGGTCTCGGTGGTCGCGCGAACATAGGTTCCGATACCGCCGAACCACAGGAGGTCGGCCGGCGCCTTCAGGATCGCCTGCATCAGTTCGGTCGGCGTCGCCTCGGCGCGGTCGAAACCGAGGGCGGCCCGGACCGCCGCGGAGAGCGGGACCGTCTTCAGGCTGCGCGAGAACACGCCGCCTCCCTCCGAGATCAGGCTCTTGTCGTAATCCGCCCAGGAGGACCGCCCCAGATCGAACAGCCGCCGCCGCTCGACGAAGCTCGTGGCCGCATCCGGGTCCGGATCGAGAAAGATGTCGCGGTGGTCGAAGGCGGCGATGAGGCGGATGCTTTTCGAGAGCAGCATGCCGTTGCCGAACACGTCCCCCGACATGTCGCCGACGCCGACCGTGGCGATCGGATCGGTCTGCACGTCCACGTCGATCTCGCGGAAATGCCGGCGCACGGCCTCCCAGGCGCCGCGGGCGGTGATGCCCATGCCCTTGTGGTCGTAGCCCTGGCTGCCGCCGGACGCGAAGGCGTCACCCAGCCAGTGACCCTTCTCGAGGGAAAGCGCGTTGGCGATGTCCGAAAACGTGGCGGTGCCCTTGTCGGCGGCGACCACGAGATAGGCGTCGTCGGGATCGTGCCGCACCGTGTCCGGCGGCGGCACGATGGCGTTGTCGACGATGTTGTCGGTGAGTTCCAGGAGGGTCCGGATGAAGATCCGGTAGCTCTCGGTGCCCTCCTGCATCCAGGCGGCCCGGTCTGACGCCGGGGGCAGACGCTTCGGGAAGAAGCCGCCCTTGGCGCCCACGGGCACGATCACGGCGTTCTTCACCTGCTGAGCCTTCACCAGCCCGAGGATTTCGGTGCGGAAATCCTCCGGCCGGTCGGACCAGCGCAGGCCGCCGCGGGCGACATAGCCGAAGCGCAGGTGCACGCCCTCGACGCGGGGCGCGTAGACGAAAATCTCGAAGAGGGGCCTCGGCAGCGGCATCGCCGTCACCCGGGCGCAGGCGAACTTGAAGCTGATCGTCTCGCGGGGATGGCCGTCGGCACCGCTCTGGAAGAAGTTGGTCCGTACCGCGGCCTCGACGAGGTTCACAAACCGGCGCAGGATCCGGTCGTCGTCGAGGCTGGTGACCTCGGCGAGCGCGGTCTCGATGCAGGCGCGTATCCCGGCCTCTCGGGCGGCCCTGTCTCCGACGAGTGCCGGATCGAACCGGGCGCGGAACAGGGCGACGATGTCCCGCGTGATCCCGGCATGCCGGCTCAGCGTACCGGCGAGATAGTCCTGTCCGTACCGGATGCGCAGCTGACGCAGGTAGCGACCGAGCGCCCGGAGGAGGGCGGCCTCCCGCCAGAGGAGGGCGGCTTCGAGGACGAGGCGGTTGTAGCCATCGGATTCCGCGGCTCCGTCGGCGATGGCGAGCATCGCAGCCTCGAGAGGCCGTTCCAGGGCGTCGAGATCGATCGCGACACCGGTGGCGCGCTCGATCAGCATGTCGTGCAGCCAGATTCGGGCGCCGTCTTCGACCCCTGTCGGCACGACCCGATAGGTGCGCTCGTTGATGACGCGGAAGCCGAGATTCTCCAGGCCGGGCACCCGGTCGGACAAGGCGATGGCGGCGCCCCGCGAGAAGACCTTCAGCCGGACCTGCGCGGCCGAGTCGCTCTGTCGGCGGCCGAGCTGCACGGCCCGCGGCTGGCTGTCGCCGAGGCGCTCGAGGATCGCCACGTCGGCGACTGCGACCTCCGGCTGGAAATTGTCCCGGTAGGCGGCCGAGAACGCGTCGCCGTAGCGGGCGGCCAGCATGCGCGCCTGGTCGCCGCCGTGAGCCTCCGCGAGCGCCTCGCGCAATGCGTCGCCCCAGGTCCGGACCAGGGCGGTGATGCCGGCTTCGAGGGCCGCTGGGTCCTGCTCCGGGCTGCCCGTGTCGGACAGGCCGATGATGTAGTGGATCCGGGCGAGGGAGCCCTCCGGATAGTCCGGGTGGGCGGCACTCAGCCGGCCGCCATAGGCCTCGGCGAGGTAGGTGCCGATCCGGCCTCGTACCGCAGAATCGTAGCGGTCCTTCGGAACGTAGACGAGGAGCGACACGAAGCGGCCGAACCGGTCCGGGCGCGAGAGCACGCGCACTCGCGGCCTGTCGGCCAGAGCTGCGATGGCCAGGGTGAACCGGTAGAGCCGCTCGATGTCGATCTGGAACAGATCGTCGCGCGGATAGCTCTCCAGTACCGCGAGGAGGCTTCGCCCAGCATGGCTCGTCGGGTCGAGACCGGCGCGCTGGACCACCGCCTCCACCTTCCGGCGCAGGACCGGAACCTCGCGGGCGGGGCTGGTATAGGCCGACGCTGTGAACAGGCCGACGATCCGCACCTCACCGGACAGCTTCCCGAGCCCGGAGAAGAGCTTGACGCCCACATAGTCCAGGAAGGCCGAGCGGTGGACGCGGGATTTCACACTCGCCTTCGTGATGATGAGGGGCTGCGGCTCCTCCAGGAAGGCGAGGATTTCGGGGGTGTAGTCCACGGGGATCCGGCCCCGGCGCAGGGGCGTGGCGCCGGGATCGCGCAGCACGCCGAGGCTCGACCCCTCGACCAGGGGATGCCCCTCACCGTCGATACCGTGCTGCTGCATGCCGAGGAGCAGGAACTGGCCCTCTGTCAGCCACTCCAGAAAAGCGCGTGCTTCCTCGGTCTCGCTTTCGGGCATCGGCGTCGGGGCGCGGCCGAGATCCGTCGCGAGTTCCGCAACGCGCGTCAGCATGGCGTCGTGATCGTCGGTCGCCAGAGCGACGTCCCGGTAGACCGCCGCGAGGGCGTCCAGCAGCCGCTCGCCGGCCTCGGCCGCCAGCCGGTCGAGGTGGATGTGGATGAAGCTCTCGCGCGCCAGGCTGCCCTGGGCATCGGCCGTCGTTTCGCCGACGACCCGTATCAGACCGCCGCCGCCATCCCGCTCGATGCCGAGAATCGGGTGCGCGACGAGGTGCGGGGACAGGCCCTGCTCGGTCAGTTCGGCGAGGGTCGAGTCGAGGAGGAAGGGCCGGTTGTCGTTGACGACTTCGAGGATCGTCATCTCGCGCGCCCGGCCACCGCGGACGAGGGCACCCTCGCTGAGGCGCAACCGTGCCGGTTCACCGGGCCGGCGCGGCTCAGCCAGGAAGGCACGGGCGCGCGCGGCGAGATCGGCGAGAGTCACCGCGTCGTAGGAGGCCAGATCCTCCGGTGTCACGCGGCCGAACAGGTCGCGCACGAAGCCGCCCGGTCCGCCCTGCTCGGTCACGATGTCGGCGGCCGCCTCGATCAATCCCGTCCGGGCCGTCTTCTGCTCTGAGGAAGACAAGGCCGTGGCGGTTTCGAGTGTCATCGCGCGTCTCCCGAACCGGGTCACTCATCCAATCGATAGCAGCGTCTTCCGCCGTGTCGATGACACCCCCGCCGGTTTGCCGGCCCGCCAGTGTCGATCGGCGCAAACCGTCAGGCTCACCGCAGATGCGCCTTGTCGCCGACGAGAAGGGTGTATATGCACATATTATGGCCGACATTCATTCCGGCGATGGTCCTCAAGAGCTCTGCACCTGCTCAGCCCTGCGGCGGGCGACACGGGCGGTGACCACGACCTACGACGCCGCGTTGCGGCCGGTGGGCTTGCGCGTGACGCAGTTCGCGATCCTGCGCCTGCTGCAGCGGCTCGGACCGACGCCGTTGACGCGACTTGCCGCGGAGGCGGCCCTGGAGCGGACCACGATGGGCCGCAACCTCGATCCGCTGGAGCGTCGCGGCCTCGTGCGAATCGCGCCTGGCGCGGCCGACGCCCGCGAGCGCGTGGTCGTGCTGACCGAGGCCGGCGGCGAGGCGATCGCGGCGGCGACGCCGTACTGGCGCGACGCCCAGGCGCGCATCAACGCCCGGGTCGAGCCAGCGGCCGTGGCCGCCCTCGCCGACGCCCTGACCTCCGTCTCCTGACCGATCCGCCGCAATCCGCCCTTTCCAGAGGCCGTTCATGTCCGTCATCGCCGACACGCACGCCAAGCCGCCGCTGCATTATGCCTGGATCATCGCCGCGGTGACCTTCCTGGTGCTGCTCGTCGGCGCCGGAGTCCGGGCCACCCCGAGCGTGTTGATCGTGCCGTGGGAGCGGGAATTCGGCTGGACCGCGGCGACGATCGGCGTCGGCATCGCGCTCAACATCTTCCTGTACGGGATGATCGGGCCCTTCGCGGTCGCCATCATCGAGCGGTTCGGGCTGCGGCGCTGCATCTGTGGCGCGCTCCTCATCCTGGCGCTCGGCACCGCCGCAACGAGCCTCATGACCGCGCCCTGGCAGATGGTGCTGCTGTGGGGCATCGTCGTCGGGTCGGGCTCCGGCATGGTCGCCAACGTCCTCGGCGCCACCGTGGCGGGACGCTGGTTCGCCAAGCGGCGCGGTCTCGTGCTCGGCATGCTGACGGCGAGCAGCGCCACCGGGCAGCTCGTCTTCCTGCCGATGCTCGCCTCCCTCGCGGTCGGCCAGGGCTGGCGCTCGGTCTCCCTGGTGGTCGCGGCCGCGACCCTGGCCCTGATCCCGCTGGTGGCCCTGCTGATGCGGGATCGCCCGGCCGATCTCGGCCTGCCCCGCTACGGCGAGACCGTGGTGACGCCGACGCCGGTCCTCACCGAGAATCCGGCCCTGCGGGCGCTGCGCGGCCTGCGGATCGGACTGCGCTCCCGGGATTTCTGGCTGCTCGCCGGCACGTTCTTCATCTGCGGCGCCTCTACCAACGGCCTGGTCGGCACGCATCTGATCCCGGCCTGTATCGATCACGGCATCGCCGAAGTGACGGCTGCCGGCCTGTTGGCCCTCATGGGGATCTGCGACCTGATCGGCACCACGGCTTCGGGCTGGCTCACCGACCGGTTCGACTCGCGCAAGCTGCTCGCGTGGTATTACGGCCTGCGCGGCCTCTCGCTGATCTTTCTGCCCTATTCCTTCGACTTCAGCTTCTACGGCCTGTCCCTCTTCGCGGTGTTCTACGGGCTCGACTGGATCGCCACCGTGCCACCCACCGTGCAGCTGGCCGGCAAGTCGTTCGGCGAAGAGAACGCGGCCCTGATGTTCGGCTGGATCGCGGCAGCTCACCAGATCGGTGCGGCTTCCGCAGCCTGGCTCGGCGGGATGATCCGCACCGAGAGCGGCACCTATTTCGGCGCCTTCATCTCGGCCGGCCTGCTCTGCCTCGTCGCCGCTCTCATGGCGACCTTCGTGGGCCGCAAGCCGGCCGCGCCGGCCCTGCATCCGCTGCCGGCCTGAACTGCGCGGGGTGAGCGCGGTCGTCATAAGTGCGCCGCGAAGGAGGAGCCCTGATCGGCTCCTCCCAGCGCATCCCGAGAGCCCGTTTTGACAGTCGCGATCCGGCCCCTGCCGCCGGTCCAGGAGGTCCGGACCCCGCGTCCCTGGTCCGGACCGGGATTTGCCGAGTTCGTCGCCATCATCGCGCTGATGATGGCGGTGACGGCCATCTCGATCGACAATCTGTTGCCGGCCTTCCCGGCCATCGAGGCGCGGTTCGGAGTGCCGGATCCGAACCGGCTGCAACTCCTCGTCTACGTCTACATGATCGGCTTCGGCTTCGCGCAGATCGTCTACGGACCGGTCTCCGATGCCCTCGGCCGGCGCCCGGTGCTGCTCGCGAGCCTCGCCGTCTACGTGGTCGGCTGCGGGCTCGCGATGATGGCGCCGAGCTTCGGCTGGCTGCTGGCCGCGCGGATCATCCAGGGCATCGGTGCAGCCGGCGGGCGCGTTCTCTCGGTGGCGATCGTGCGCGACCGCTTCGCCGGCCGGGAGATGGCGAGCGTGATGTCGTTCACCATGATGGTGTTCCTGATCGTCCCGATGATCGCACCGGCGATCGGCGGCATGATGCTGGCGCTGGGCTCCTGGGTCTATGTCTTCGTCTCGATGCTGATCCTGGCCTTCTGGCTGACCGTCTGGTTCTCCCTGCGCATGCCCGAGACGCTGCACCCGGAATACCGCCGGCCGCTCTCGCCCGCCGCCACCTGGGAGGCGATCCGCCTGACCCTGAAGACCCGCGTCGCCGTCGGTTATGCCACCGCGCTCGGCCTGATGACCGGGTGCATCATGGGCTACGTCGGCTCGGCCCAGCAGCTGTTCGACACCGGCCTGTATCACCTCGGCCCGCTCTTTCCCCTGGCCTTCGGGCTCGTGGCCGGCGCCATGGGCGTCGCGACGCTGATCAACGCCCGCGTCGTCCGGCGGCTCGGGATGCGGGCGATGTCGCACAGTGGCGTCATCGCCTTCACGTTGGTGGGGCTCGTGCAGATCGCCGCCGGGCTCGCCTATCACGGGCATCCGCCGCTCGCGCTGTTCCTGTCGATCCTGGCGGTCAACCAGTTCCTGATCAGCTTCGCGATGCCGAACTTCAACGCGCTCGCGCTCGAGCCGCTCGGGGCCATCGCCGGCACGGCCTCGTCGTTCCTCGGCTTCTACACGACGATCCTGGGCGCCTTCTGCGGCTTCCTGATCGGACAGGCCTTCGACGGCAGCGTCATGCCGGTGGCTGTCGGCTATGCGAGCCTCGGTGCATTGTCGTTGCTCGTGGTGGCCTGGACGGAGCGCGGCCGGCTGTTCCGCGGCGGTGTCGGCGGCTGATCCGGACGCCTTAACGCGGTCTTCAGCGGGAAGGCGTCAAGCTCCACGCCTGATCCCAGCCGACCGGACCCGCCCATGCTTGCCCGCGCCCAGGACGGAACCCTCCTCGCTGCGCGTCTGCTGCTCGCCGCCGCGCTCCTGCCGACCGGCATCGCGCGGGCGCTCAACGTCTCGGGCTTCGCGCTGACGCTTGCCGGCGCCGGCATGCCCTTCCCGAACGGTGTCGCCACGGCCGCCGTCGTGGTGCAGGTCTTCGGCCCGCTGGCGCTCATCCTCGGCGTGCTGCCGCGGCTGACCGGTCTGGCGCTCGCCGTCTTCGCCGCCGTGACGGCCTTCGTGCTCCACCCGTTCTGGCACTACGTCGGACCCGCCGCGATCGCCGAGCGCACGCTGATGCTCGCCGATCTCGGTCTCGCGGGCGGATTCCTCATGTACGCCCTGAGCGGCCCGGGCGCCCTGAGCTGGCAGGGCTGGCGTGCCGGAAACCGCGCCCCGCCGCCGAGCCCGAAGCCCGCGTCCGCGAAGGCGTCCGGCAAGGCCGCCGCGTCGCGGGGCGGAGGCAAGCGGGCGGCCGGGCGCCCGCCCGCCCGGGCTGCCGCCTGATCAGCCGTGGCGGGGCCTCATCTCGGCGGTCGCGGCCGGCGACGGCGCGACCGTCTTGCGCCCGGAGATCTCCGCGCCGGCATCGTGCGACAAATTGCGGAACGCCAGCACGGAGGCTGCCGAGATCACCGCCACGGCGAAGAAAGCCGGCCCGAAATCCGCGGCCGTGATCTGCGTTCGGCCATGCCAATGGGCCGTTCCTTCCAGGGCCAGCGCGCCGAGCGTCACGCCGAGGCTCAGCGACAATTGCTGGCAGACGCTGGCGAAGCTCGTGGCCGCGCTCATCTCGCGCGATTCGAGGTCGGCATATGCGATGGCGTTGATGCAGGTGAACTGGATCGAGCGCGCGCAGCCGCCGATGAACAGCAGGCCCACCATGATCCAGTGCGGCGTCTGCGCCGTGTAGAACCCGTTCACCGCCAGAAAGGCCGACGCCAGCACGGCGTTCCAGACCATCAGCGCGCGGAATCCGGTGCGGCGCAGGATCCGCGGACCCAGGGTCTTCACGAACATCGCGCCGGCTGCCGCCGCGAAGGTGATCAGGCCGGACTGCAGGGCATCGAGGCCGAAGCCGACCTGCAGCATCAGCGGCAGCAGGAACGGGATCGCGCCGGTGCCGATCCGGAACAGGCTGCCGCCGAGCACGGCGACGCGGAAGGTCGGCCGCTGCATCAGGTCGAGGCGCACGATCGGGTGGGCGATGCGCCTGGCATGCGCCCAGTAGAGCGGCAGCAGGATCGCGCCCGCTGCGAGGCAGCCCCAGGAGATCGTGGCCGGCAGCAGGTGGCGGCCCAGCGAGGCCAGCCCGAGCATCAGCGCCGCCAGCCCGGTGCCGAGCAGGGCGAAGCCGAGCAGGTCGAGGGGCGGCCGTTCCGCCTCTCGGATGTCCTCGAAGTACAGGCTCGCCAGCACGATCCCGGCACAGCCGATCGGCAGGTTGATGAAGAAGATCCACCGCCAGTCGAACCATGTCGTGATCAGGCCGCCGACCGGCGGACCCAGTACCGGGCCGACGAGAGCCGGAAAGGTGAGATAGGCGAGGGCGGTGACGAGCTGCGATTTCGGCACGCTGCGCAGGACCACGAGCCGCCCGACCGGCACCATCATGGCGCCGCCCATTCCCTGGAGGAACCGCGCCGCGACGAACCACGCGAGCCCGTTCGCGGCCGCACAGGCCAGCGAGCCCGCCATGAACACCACGAGGGCCGCGCGGAACACGGTCCGCGACCCGTAGCGGTCGGCCATCCAGCCGCTCACCGGGATGAAGATCGCGAGGCTGACCAGATAGGAGGTCAGCGCGAGCTTGAGGGCGATCGGGTCCTCATGGAGACTCGCCGCGATGCTCGGGAGCGCCGTGGCGATCACCGTGGAATCGGTGTTCTCCATGAACAGGGCGGTGGCGACCGTCAGCGGGACGATCCAGAGCGGTCTTTGAGGGGTCGCAGGCATCACACAGCAGACGCGTGTCGCACCGCCGCGGTTGCACGGCAGCGCGGCCACCTCGCACCCTCGTGTTTCGCGAATGTATCCATCGTGCAACAGAGGTTGAGCTGCGGCGCGGAGCTACCTTTTTTGCGGGTGCGCCAATGGCTAAGTTTCCATCACGCGTCCGTGAGGCCGCTCCTGCCGGCCCGGGGCCGGCGCGCGAGGATTTCGATGCAGCCCAGCCCCAGCAAGGTCCGCTCCGTGGCGCGGATCGCCGCCGGCGTCGCCCTTCTCTCGATGGTCGCCGCCTGCGGCACCGTCCTGCTCAACGATCGCGGCTCGCTGACGCGCTACGACCGGCTGAAGTCCAGCGATCAGGTCGCCTCGGCCTCGCGGATCTACGTCGACCGGCCCGCGCTGGCGAAGGCGCGCACGGTCCGCATCATCCCGACGGCGTTCCACGCCGACGTCTCCGGTGCAGCGCCCCTGACCGCGGCCGAGCGCCGGCTCATCGCGAACGCCGCCGACCGGGCGCTCTGCTATGACCTGTCGCTGAAGTACGACATCGTCACCAGCCGCGACGCGGATCTGACCGTGCGCGCGCAGGTCACCCGCGTGGATCCGACGGATCTCCTCGGCGCCGGCGCGACCATCGCGGGCTCGGCGGGTGTGACCGTGGCCTCGCAGCTGGGTCTCAGCTTCGCGGAGGGGGTCGGGCGCGTGCCGATCCCGCGGGTGCCGATCGGGCTCGGGAGCCTGACCGTCGAGGCCGAGGCTCTGGACCGGCGTCGCGAGCAGCGGGCCGCCATGGTCTGGGGCGGAGCGGCGAATTCCTTCACCAGCCAGCCGCGCTTCTCCCGCGCCAGCGACGCCTACGACCTCGCCGGCGAGTTCGGCCAGGATTTCGGCTACATGCTGGCGACCGGCGAGGACCCGTTCACGGCCCCCAACACGCTGCCGACCTGGGACCGGATCCGCGTCACGACGCTCGGTGAGGCGCCGCTGGACCCCGATTGCGAGGCCTTCGGCCGCGCGCCCGGCATCGACGGCATGCTCGGCGATTATATCGGCCTGCCGCCCGAATATACCGACAAGGGGCCGGCCACGCCGGCCATGCGCTAGGGCGCACGCCGCCAACCCGGTCTTCGCGGGCGAAGCAATCCACGACGGCGCTACACGCGAAGGCGCCGCCCTGGGTCGCTTGGCTTCATCCGAGACGAAGGGCGGCTGACGGTTGCGATCAACCGTCGCGGGGACTGCGCGCACCGCCCCGCGACCCGACCGGGCGTGGATAAGCCGCGAGCCCTGCGTGTTTTCGGGTTGCGACGCGTCGCGCGTGCATTGGCGCCGTCGCGGAGCCCGTGATACTGGCACTTGCCAACCCGATCCCGCAGCGCGATCCCTGCGCGCCCCCGTCCGAGGAAAGTTGGCACATGGCCCGAGTAGAAACCGCATCGATCATCGAGGGCCTCACCTTCGACGATGTGCTCCTGCGGCCCGCCGCCTCCTCGGTGATGCCCACCGAAGTGAACGTGGCCTCCCGGCTCACCCGCACGATCCCCCTGAACCTGCCGATCCTGGCCTCGGCCATGGACACGGTGACGGAAGCCCCGATGGCCATCGCCATGGCGGCCAATGGCGGCATGGGCGTCATCCACCGCAACCTGGAGCCGCCGGAGCAGGCCGAGCAGGTCCGCCTCGTCAAGAAGTACGAGTCCGGCATGGTGATGAATCCCATCACCATCCATCCCGACGAGACGCTGGCCGACGCCTTCGAGGTGATGAAGCTCAACCGGATCTCCGGCATTCCGGTGGTCGAGCGCGGCCCGAACGGCTCGCGGGGCAAGCTCGTCGGCATCCTCACCAATCGCGACGTCCGCTTCGCGACGAATTCGGCCCAGCCGGTTGCCGAGCTCATGACCCGCGACCGCCTGATCACGGTCCGCGAGGGCGTGACCCAGGACGAGGCCAAGCGCCTGCTCCACCAGTTCCGGATCGAGAAGCTGCTGGTCGTCGACGACCATTACCGGTGCATCGGCCTGATCACCGTCAAGGATATCGAGAAGCGGGTCGCCTACCCGCACGCCGTCAAGGACGAGCAGGGTCGCCTGCGGGTCGCCGCCGCCACGACGACCGGTGACAGCGGCTTCGAGCGGGCCGAGCGCCTGATCGACGCCGGCTGCGACGTCATCGTGGTCGACACCGCCCACGGCCACTCGATCAAGGTGCTCGACGCCGTCGCCCGGGTGAAGCAGCTCTCGAACGCCGTGCAGGTCATCGCCGGCAACGTGGCGACGCGGGACGGCGCCAAGGCGTTGATCGATGCCGGCGCGGACGCCATCAAGGTCGGCATCGGGCCGGGCTCGATCTGCACCACCCGCATCGTCGCGGGCGTCGGCGTGCCGCAGCTCACCGCCCTGATGGAGGCCGTCGAGGCCGCCAGCGAGGCCGGCATTCCGGTCATCGCCGACGGCGGCATCAAGTACTCGGGCGACCTCGCCAAGGCGATCGCGGCCGGTGCCTCCGTGGCGATGCTCGGCTCGCTGCTCGCCGGCACCGACGAGGCGCCGGGCGAGGTGTTCCTCTACCAGGGCCGCTCGTACAAGTCGTACCGGGGCATGGGCTCGGTGGGCGCCATGGCCCGCGGCTCTGCCGATCGCTACTTCCAGGCCGAGGTGAACGACACCCACAAGCTCGTGCCGGAGGGCATCGAGGGGCAGGTCCCCTACAAGGGCCCCGTGGGCAACGTCCTGCACCAGCTCGCCGGCGGCCTGCGCGCCGCCATGGGCTATGTCGGCGGCGCCACGATCCCCGAGTTCCAGGAGCGGGCGCAGTTCATCCGCATCACCAATGCCGGACTGCGCGAGAGCCACGTCCACGACGTGACGATCACCCGCGAGAGCCCGAACTATCCGTCGCGGACCTGAGGGACCGATGCGCACGCTGATCGTCGGGGCCGGCGCGACCGGCGGCTATTACGGGGCGCGTCTCGCCGAGGCGGGGGCCGACGTGACCTTCCTGGTCCGGCCGGCCCGGGCGGCGAAGCTCGCCGCGGACGGCCTGAACGTCCGCTCCCCGCTCGGCGATCTGCACCTGCCCGATCCGCCCACCGTGACGGCCGACCATCTGGGCGAGGCCGGGCGGTTCGACCTGATCCTGTTGTCCTGCAAGGCCTACGACCTCGACAGCGCCATCTCGGATCTGGCGCCGGCGGTGGGTGCGGACACGGCGATCCTGCCCGTGCTGAACGGCATGTCGCATCTCGACGCGCTCGACGCCCAGTTCGGCGCCGAGCGCGTGCTTGGCGGCTCCTGCGCCATCGCGGCGACGGTCGCGCCGGACGGTGCGATCCGCCACATGAGCGAATTGTGCAGCATCACCTACGGTGAGCGGGACGGGTCGCGCTCGGCGCGGATCGAGGCTGTCGACGCCATGATGCGCGGCCTGAAGTTCCAGCCGCGCCTGAGCGACGTGATCCTGCAGGAGATGTGGGAGAAATGGGTGTTCCTGGCGACGCTCGCCGGAGCGACCACGCTGATGCGCGCCGCGGTCGGCGACATCGTGGCGGCGCCCGAGGGGACCGCCCTGATCGAAGCGCTCCATGCCGAATGCACGATCGTGGCCGCATCGAGCGGCTTCGAGCCGCGCGCCATCGTGGCCGAGCGGGCGCGGGCGCAGCTGACGGCGGCCGGATCCACCTTCACGGCCTCGATGCTGCGCGACATCGAGAGCAAGGGTCGGATCGAGGCGGATCACGTGATCGGCGATCTGATCGCCCGCGGCCAGCGGCTTGCGCCGGAGGTTTCGTTCCAGGTCCTGACCGCGGTCTATACCGGCCTCAAGGCTTACGAGGCTCGGCGGGCGCGGGAAACGGCCTGAGCCGCGCCCCGCGCTGACGTCTCAGTAGCGGCCGGGGGGCGGCGCGGGCGGCGTGCCGTATTCCAGCTGCGTCTTGGCATCGACCCGCGGACGCGGCGGCGGCGTCAGGTCCGGCTGTGCGGCGGGGGCGCTCGCGCAGGCGGCGAGGGAGGCGGTCACCAGGGCCGCGAGGGCGACGCGTACAATGGACGTCATGGGCTGAGGTACTCCCGGTATGCGCCCGGCGGCGGACCACACTGGTCCGGGACGGGCGGATGCCATACGACACGTGGCGGCCCGCACGGCGGCCCAACCGCGGCACGATCTGCGCCCTGAAGGTGCAGGAAGCTCGGCCGTATCGTGGCGGCATCGTGGGCCAAGCGTGGCCGTTTCGCGTCGTCGCCGACCCATTCCGGAGGATCCGACCCCTGACTCCCGCCGCTCGCTGCTCCGCCGCCATCGAAGTCCTGACCGATATCGCCGAGCGTCGCCGGCCGGCCGCCGACGCCCTCAAGGACTGGGGCCTCGCCCATCGTTTCGCCGGCTCGGGTGACCGTGCGGGCATCGCCAGCCTCGTCTACGATGCTCTGCGGCGCCGGGCTTCGGCGGCCTGGATCATGGGCGCGGAGACGCCGCGCGCCATCCTGATCGGCACGCTGCGACTCCAGCAGGGCCTCGCCGCCGCTTCGGTGGCGGCGTTGTTCACGGGGGAGCGCTTCGCGCCCGCACCCCTGAGCGACGACGAGCGCGCCCGCCTCGACGGTGGGACGCTGAACGACGCTCCTCCCGAAGTCGCGGGCGACGCCCCGGCCTTCGTGCTTCCCGATCTTGCGGCCACGCTCGGCGACGAGCTCGTCCCGGAGCTGAAGGCACTGGCGCGGCGGGCCCCCCTCGATATCCGGGTGAACGCCCTGCGCGGCGACCGCGACGCGGTGTTGCCGGCGCTGGCGGCCTTCGATGCCGCGCCGACACCCCACGCGCCGGCGGGTCTGCGCATTCCGATCGGTGCCGATGGGCGCGGTCCGGCGCTGCACGTGGAGGCGGAGTTCCTGGACGGCTGGTACGAGATCCAGGACGAAGGATCGCAGCTCGCCGCACTCCTGGCCGCCCCCCGGGCCGGCGAGATCATCGTCGACCTATGCGCCGGCGGTGGCGGCAAGACCCTGGCCCTGGCCGCCGAGACCCGGAACGAGGCCCGACTGATCGCCACCGATGGCGATCCGCGCCGGCTCGCGCCGATTCACGAACGCCTGCGCCGGTCCGGCGCGGTGGCCGAGGTGCGGACCCCGCGGAGCGGCAAGGCACGGGTCGACGTGCTGGAGGATCTCGACGGTAAAGTCGATCGGGTCGTGGTCGATGCGCCCTGCACCGGATCCGGGACGTGGCGCCGGAATCCGGACGCCAAATGGCGTCTGCGGCCGGGAAGCCTCGCGCTGCGCACCGCCGAACAGGCGCAGGTCCTGGACCGGGCGGCGCGGCTCGTCAGGCCCGGCGGCCGGATCGTCTACATCACCTGCTCGCTGCTGTCGGCGGAGAACGACGCAGCCGTGTCCGGTCTGCTGTCGCGCTGGCGCGGTCGCTTCGATGTCGTCCCGGCGGAGGAGGTGCTGGCCGCAGGACCGGATTCGCTCCGGGCGGCGGTGCGGAGGACCGCCCACGGGATCCAGATGAGCCCGCTTCGGACCGGGACCGACGGTTTCTATGTCGCGATCATCGCGCGCAAGGCCTGACGCGCGCGGACACGACGGAACCGACGGCGGTTGCCGGGGCGTTTGACCCGCTCATCTTAGGGAGTCGGGACCGCCGACGAGCGGCCCCGTGCGCGGCTTGATCAGAGGGGATGCCCTTGCGGCTCGACCGCCGTTTCCTGCTCGCGGGCCTTGGAAGCGTCCTGGGCCTTCGCACCGCCCGCGCGGAGGTCTCCGGGGAGACGGCGCCCCAGCCGGCGCCGCACGAGGCGGTCCGGGCGCTTCCGCGCTCCCTGCCCGGCGCGGATCTGCAGGTGATCGATCTGTGGCCCGGCGAAGCGCCCGGCGGCGGCGACGGACCGAAGGCGGACGGTTACCGCTACGTCGAGGGCCGGTTCGGGGATATCACCCGGGTGTCGCGGCCCTGTTTGCTGGTCATGCGACCGGCCAATCCGAATGGCGCCGCAATGATCGTCGCCGCGGGTGGCGGATACGAGTTCATCTCGCTCGGCAACGAGGGCGTGCCGGTCGGACGGGTCCTGAACGCCGCCGGGATCACGGTCTTCCTCCTCGTCTACCGACTGCCGGCGGAGGGCTGGGGTTCGGGACCGGACGCGCCGCGGCAGGACGCCCAGCGCGCCCTGCGGCTCGTCCGGGCGCGCGGCGCGGAGTTCGGCATCGATCCCGGCAGGGTCGGCGTCCTCGGCTTCTCGGCGGGCGGCCACCTGATGGGCGAGACCGCGGTGGGCAGCGCCCGGGACCTGTACGCGGGCATCGACACCGCCGATGCCCTGCCGATCCGGCCGGCGCTGGCCGGGCTGATCTACCCGGTCATCACCATGCGCAAGCCGTTCGACCGGACCGCGACCCGCCGCATCTTGGTCGGCGACGACGTCACCCCCGACGAGATGAAGACCTACTCGGTGGACCTGCAGGTCGGGCCCGAGACGCCGCCGACCTTCCTGGTTCAGGCCATCGACGATCCCATCGCCGTGGCCGACCATCCGCTGCTGATGTTCTCGGCCCTGCGGAAGGCGCGGGTTCCGGCCGAGTTGCACCTGTTCGAGCGCGGCGGCCACGGGTTCGGCCTCGGTGCGCCCGGTACCCCCGTGGCGGCGTGGCCCGGCCTGTTCCTGGCCTGGATCCGCCTGCACGGCTTCCTGCGCGCCTGACCGCTTACTCCTCGCGGGCCTGGATCCTGGGCAGCTTGGCCACCTTCGGCCGGCTGGTTCGGAACTGACCTCGCTCCACAGCGACGAAGACCACGATGGCGATGGCGACGGTCGTCAGCCACCACACCGCCGTCAGCCCCACGCTCAGGCAGGCCACCGTGAAGGCGGCCGCGAAGCAGCCCATCGCCCCCGGCACCAGGGCCGGCCCGTCCCGCCCAGCCCGCCGAATCGATGCGTACAGGGCGAAGGCGGCGGCCAGCGCACCGACGATCCCGAGCTCATACCAGAACTCGAACAACGCCGTGGTCGGAGCATTGGCCGGCAGGAGACCGACCAAGCGGCCGCGTAGGGCCGTCTCGAAGCCGTGCCCGGTGATCAGCCGCACTGGATCGGCGGTCACCACCTTCTGCCAGCTCTTCAGGGACAGCACGGCGGGCGCGAGCGGCCCCATGAGGGCGGCGCCCACCGGCCGCGCCAGGAAGGGCAGAAGCGGCGCAGCCGCGAGGAGAGCTGCCGAGAGGACGGCGGTGAGCATCACGCCCAACCGCGGCCGGTAGCTCGTCACCGCGAAGGCGACGGCGCCGACCGACAGTGCGGCGATCTGGGTCCCGTCCGGCTGGACCGTCAGGGCGAGGGCGACCAGCAGCGCGAGGCCGAGCGCCTCCCGGTCGCGGCGACGGGATCGCAGCCATGCGAGCGCGGGCCAGAGCAGAAGGATCAGCAGGACGAGGCCGCGATCCAGCGCGCCGTCATCCTCGACACCGGACGGCGCCATGTGGGCGCCGAACAACCCGAGCATGATCGCCACGATCCCGCCTGCCACGACGCCGAGGGGCAGGAGGTAGAGATTCGCCGAACGCATCCGGTCGGGGAGCGCGAGATAGCCGAGGAGGGCGAGGCCGATCGTGGCGCCCAGATTGGCCAGACGCTCCAGGGCCGGCCCGAGGAACGGGGTCCACGTCAGCGAGAGAGCCGACCACAGGACCACCAGCATCCCGGCCAGGAAGGCCGGAGCGGTCAGGAGGCGGTAGGTCGCCGGGCGCACCGGACGCTGGCGCCGGTCGATGACGCTCGCGATGATCAGCAGGATCACGGCGATCGGTGCGAGGATCACCGAGGCGCGGCGGGCGACCTGCGCCAGGACCGGGAGAACCACGAACAGACCGAAGAAGCCGATGCGCCGCAGCAAGGCGGCGGCGTCGAGCGCCGGATCGATGGTGGTGGAGGTCGACGCGCGCGGCATCATGCGCCTTCTTCCGGACCGGGACGGCCGGATCCCTGCTCGATACGCAAGGCTCGCGCAAGCTGCTGTAGACGTGGCGCCACACTCTCGGGCGCGTGAACCGCGCTCAGGCGACGGTTGCAGTCTCCCGCGGGCGCCGACGCACCGCCCTCCGGCCCACATCCGAGGCGACGCGCCAGCCGCCCCACGCGACGAAGAACCCGATCAGGCCCGCGGCGAGGCCGTCGGCGCTGGTGGGGATGGCCGGGCTGAAGTCCCGATAGGCCGCCTCGGCCACGGGCAGGTCGGGATCGCGCAGCATCGCCACGACGCGCCCGAGGGGGCTCGTCGCCGAGGCCAGGGCCTGCTGCTGGGCGCTCAGGCGGGCGAGACGCGCGATATCCGCCTGGGCAGCGTCGCCGCGGCGGGCGACCAGCTGATCCGGATTGGCGCGCAGCCGATCGACGGCGCCGTCGCGGGTCGTGCCGGATGCCTGCGCGTCGGTTTCGAGGACGGCCACCTGGCGACGCAGCTCGTCGGCGGCGCCGCCGAGCCGCTGGGCGTATTGCTGAGCGAATTCCGGCGCCTGCGCGGCGACGACGCCGCCCAACAGGCCGAGCGCGAGGCCGAAGGTGCGGAACACGCGAAACATGTCTGGCCTCTGGTGCGGGAATCGACCCCGGACTAAGAACATGCCGATGGTCGCGGTTCCAGCCGGAGCCGCGACAGGCTTCAGCCCGGCAGCGTCAGCAAGCCCGCCTTGCCGTCGGCACAGCCGAACAGCAATCGGCCGCCGCGGCCATCCCAGGCGAGCGCGGTCACGCCGCTGCCCGATACGGCCGGACGGACCAGGAGTTCGGCCGCGTCGGTGAAGCGGACCAGCAGGATGCAGCCATCCTCGTAGCCCATGGCCAGAACCGGCGCCTTCGGGTGGAACGCCACCCGGGACACGCGGGCCGGACGGACGCCGCATTCCCGCGGAGCCTTGCCGGTCGGTCCCTCCTTGGAGTCGAAGGGCCAAATGATCGCCGCCTCGGCGCCGCTCGTGGCGAGCCAATGGCCATCGAACGACCAGGACATCGAACGGACCTTGCCGGGATAGCCCGACATCCGCATGTGGCCGCGATCCGGCTGGAGCCGCCACCCGTGCAGGCTGTTCTCCTGCATGGTGGAGACCACGAACCGCCCATCCGGCGACCACGTCACGTCGATATGCGAACCCTTCCAGCCGATCACCTCGGCGGGCGTCTCCAGGTTCGGGTACCAGAGGCTCACGCCGTTGTAGTGGGCGACTCCGAGGCGATACCCCTTGGGCGCGAAGACGAGGCCGCGGGCGGAGGAAGGCGCTTCGAAGGTCTTCTCGCGACCCTTCGCGTCCCGGGCCACGACCGTGCGGCCTGCCGACCATGCCAAGGCGCCGTCTGGATGGACGGCGAGCGCATCGATCCACGCCCCCCTCTTGGAGAGGCCGACCGGCTCCATCGTCCCATCCGCGCGTATCGCCACCACGCGGCCGTCGTCGCCGCCCGTGAGCAGGCGGTCGCCGCCACCGGCAGCCACGAGGATGCCGCCGTCGGGATGGGCGGCGAGGCGGGTCAGGCCGTCGTCCTTCGCCAGGACGACGGTGCCGTCGCTCAGCGCCAGAGCCGGCACATCCTTGAGGAAATGCGTCGCAAGCACGTGTTCGCCGGGCTCCAGCGCGGCGACGTGACTGGTGAGGGAGGGATTGCTGATGGCGCTGCTCATGTCGGGGGGACATTTGCGGCCGGCGGCGCGGCGCGCAAGACCATGAAGGCGGTAATCAACGCCAGGCCGCCCGAGACGGCCGCCGGGGCGACCAACGCGTACAGGCCGAATTGCTGATAGGCGTGGGCACCGAGGAAGGCGCCGAACAACAGCGACATCCAGACCAGAGCATCGCCGATCCACCCCAGCGGATCGCCGGTGCGGGTCAGGGCCTGCGCGATCTTCTGGCCGAGGCTGAACAGTGCCCCGGTCACGAAGGTGGTCCCGGCTCGGAAGCCCGTGACCTGCGCCAGGACAGCGTTCTGCGACCCCATCGCCAAGGCGACGAAGAAGGCCGCGAGGCCCAGCTCGGGCGACTCGAGGCCGAGCCCCAGACCGGCGAGGATCAGCAGGGTTTCGTAGGCCAGCACCGCGGGCGTCGTCCACCGGGCCGGGACCAGGATGGCCAGCCCGCTGCCGAGAACCGACCCCGCCAGGAAGGCGACGATCAGGGTCGCGGGCAGGATCATGCGATGCAGCTCGGCCCCGGCGCCCAGGACCGCGAGCTGCGTGGTGTTGCCGCTCATGAACGACATGTACAGGCCGCCGAGACGCACGAAGCCGAGGGCATCGACATAACCGGCGAGGCCCGTGAGGAGCAGGCCGGAGCCGAGCTGCCAGGGACGCCTCACGACCGGGCCTCGCCGTCACGGACCGGTAACGAACCGTTAACCATTTGAACGGCTTCGTTGAGGGACGCCGGGCCGCGGTTAACGCGCCGCTCACCAAACCCGAGCAATTCGATGCAAACACGGTGAACGCCGCGTCGGAAGGGGCCGTTGCCCTTACGATCCGGCCCGGGGCCATCGAGCCCCCGCCGGGTGAGTGGGAGTTGCGTCATGGTTCCGTTCGCCGCCGCATTCGTCTGCCCGTCCATGCCCGTCCCGGACCGGGCCGCCACGATCCTGATCGTCGAGGATGAGCCGACCGTGTGCGAACTGGCCGCCGAGGCGCTGCTCGAGGAAGGGTATCGGGTGCTCACCGCTGCGGATGCCTGGGAAGCCGAGGCCATCCTGGCTCGCGAGAGCGTCGACCTGCTCTTCACGGATATCGACCTCGCCCGCAATACGAACGGCCTGTCGCTGGCGCGTTGTGCCCGCGAGCTGTCTCCCGACCTCCCGGTCGTCTACACATCCGGCGGCCGGGCTTGCCTTCCGCCGTGCGAGGCCGTTCCAGGCTCGGTGTTCGTGCCGAAGCCCTATCGTCCGAGCCAACTCGTGGCGCTGACGCAGGACGTCCTGCGCGCCGCGCTCCTTCATGCCGTCTGAACTGGACCTTCGAGGACATCCGCCATGTGGCGCTCCCTTCCCGCAATCGGCTTCGCCCTCGCCGCCGCGATCGCTGCATCGCCGGCCCGAGCCGCCTGCGACGTGAAAGGCGCGCAGATCGAGGAGGCGATCGCCAAGAAGAGCGAGCTGCGCGAGGATGCCAATGCCCAGCTGGTGCGCGACCTGCGCACCCTGCGCGATGCCGCGATCGTCCTCGAGAGCTACAAGTTTCCCGGTGAGTGCGAGGTGCTTCTCGGCATCGTCCGGTCGCTCCTCGCCAATCCGAGCAAGACCATCGAGCAGAGCGGCGACACCGATGAGGAGAAAGCCGAGGACCTGAACGAGGCGCGCCAGCCCAAGGCTGCCGGCGGCACCCCGACGGCGAAGTAGCCATGCCCCGCTCCGTACGGCACGGGTCAGGCGCAATTCCGCGTCGACCCGAATAGGCGGAAGCGGAAGTCGGCCGGACGCGTCGAGGGCCCGCCGTCTAACGCTCCTCGCCGGCGCTGGCGCCGATCTTGGCGCGGGCCAGAGCCCGGCTCAACTTGGCGGCGATCTGCTCGCGCAGAACATCGGCCATCTCGATATCCACGAGGCGCCAGCTCAACCCGCGCAGCCGCAGCCGGATGCGCGTGCGCTCGGTGCGCGATCCCTCGGGCGGGATCGGGATCACGACGGCGCGAAAGCCCCGCATCTCCAACGCCGTATAGTATGACACGAGCCGCCCCAAACCGCGGATCGCCAAGCCCTCGGGATGAGCGCCGGCCGGCCGCTCGACATCGAGCTTGTCGGGCCAGCCATTGGCCAGAAGGTCCATCACCGTTTCCGGCGTCACCATCGTTTCGGAGAGTGCAAGCGCCAGGCCGTAGGCGGCGTCGTTGAGGCGCTGGCGGTCGCGGGGCTCGAGGTCAGGATCGGTCTCGGATGCCGTGCGCATTGCCGCGGTGATCTGCCGGACCAGCGAAAGTCGCAGGGTCCTGAAGTTCACATGGCCCTCGACATAGGCGGCATCGTGCCGGCGGACCGCCTGCGCGAGGTCGTAGAGCGACCACAGCGGGCTCATGGTGAAGGCAAGCCACGCGACGGCCAGGGCGAGCGGGATCGCGAGCCAGCGCATGGCCTCAGCGCCCCGTCCGCGCGGTCAAGGCTGCGCCGACCATCGATCGAGACCGGAGAAGGCCGCGACGACCCCCTCGTAGACCGGCCGCTTGAAGGGAACGATCAGATCGGGAAGTTCGGCGAACTGCGCCCAGCGCCAGGCATCGAATTCCGGCTTGTCGGCGCCGCCTCCGGGATTGAGCACGTCGATCACGTCCTCGCTGCCCAGGAAGCCGTAGGCGAACCATTTCTGCGTCTGGCCACGATACCGACCCTTCCAGGCCTGCTTCATCACGGCCGGGGGCAGGTCATAGGCGAGCCATTCGGGGATCTCGGCGAGGAGCTTCACGGCCTCCGGCGGTACGTTCGTCTCCTCATAGAGTTCGCGGCGCGCGGCGGCCTCGGGATCCTCGCCGGGATCGATGCCGCCCTGAGGCATCTGCCACATGTACGGGCCGGCCACATGCTCAGAACCCGCACCCTTCTTGCGCCGTCCGACGAACACGCCGCCCGATGGCGCAATCAGCGCGATGCCCACGCAGGGGCGGTAGGGCAGGGCGGTGCCCAGGTCCGAATCCGTTACCATCGAGACGACCATAGGTCAGGGGTGGCCGTTGCGGCAACGCCGCCCAAGTCTTTCCCGATCCCGGTGGGGGTGGATCTACTTGCGCTGACTATAATCACGCGCGTCCTCAATCTGCCGTCGAGACCCGCTTGTCGCGGACGCCGCGCAGCGCAACGCTCGCCGGGACCAAGCGCAGACCGCGGGCGTCGATGTCCTTCGCCCAGCGGGCGATCCGGTCGACGCTCAGTGCCGTTCCGGTCGCCGAGACGAGGACGAAGCCATTGGCACGCGCCCGGGCTTCCGCCTGCGCCAGGGCCGCATCGATGGCGTCGGCGCGCGGCGTGGTGTCGAGGACGATCTCGGCGCGGGCGATCGGTGTCTTGCCCTTGTTGGCGGGCATCGTCGCGGCCTTGGGCGCCGTTCCGTCGTCGAGGAACCCCAGGCCACGGGCGCCGATCTCGCGCAGCACCGGCTCGAAGGCCGCATCGGCCATCAGCTTGGCACCCATGAAATTCACGAGGCCCACATAGCCCGAGAAGCGCGTCATCGCCCAGGCGAGACGATCGGCATTCTCAGGTCCCTTCAGGGCCGTCAGCAGGGTCTGGGGCCCCGGGTCGCTGTCAGGGTAATCGAACGGCTCCATCGGCAGCTGCAGGAAGATCTCATGGCCGGCATCCCGCGCGCGTGCGGTCGCGTGCTCGGCCTCGCCGCCATAGGGGAGGAAGGCGAGGCTGACGGCGGCGGGCAAGCGTGCGGTGGCCACGGCCGTCGTGGCTTGGCCGATGCCCAGCCCGGTCACCACGATGGCGATGCGCGGACCGGTGCCGGGTTCCTCGGAGCGGGCATAGACGTCGAGCGGGCGGATGCGCCCCTCGCCGAGCTTCGGCATCAGCCCGTGGCGTCCGGCCTCGCTGATCCGCGGATCAGGCGCCGGGACGAGCCGCGGTGCATTCGGCGGCGGTACGCGGATCACCACCGCATCGCTCGGACCGCTGCCGGGCGGCCGCACCACCGTCACGCCGGACGCGGTCTCAACCTCCTCGGCGCTGCGCTGAAGCGGGGCCGTGCTGGGGGCAGTCGCAAGGACCTGGGGCTGCAGGGTGGGAGGCGCCTGTGTGGCCGGACGCATCGTGGGCTCGCGCATCGCGATCGCGACCTGCACGCGCGGTTCGCCGCCGTCGGGATCCCCGAGGGCGAGGACAAGGCCGGCTGCCACTGCAAAGCCGGCCGCGATCGCGGCAGCAGCGATACGGGGCCGCCGGGCAGCCGCGATCAGCTGCCCGAGCCGGCTCGTGGGCTGCGCCGGCACCGCCTCAGGCACCCCGAGGGGGCGCGTGAGGATATCGTCCGTGGACTCGGTCAAGCGGCTCTCGATGCGGGATCACGATTGCTGCGCCGATCGGCAATGCGCCAATCCTTCCGTCCATTGCCGGCGGTTATGGTTAACGTTCCGCTAATGCCCGGTCCCGGAACGGAAAATCCCGCCCGGCGCGGCGCCGGACGGGATCGGGTCGTCAGGGCGTTCCGAACGCCGTCAGTTCGGCAGGCTGGGCTTCTGCTGCTGCGCCGAAGGCGTGCCGTTGGCGGCGCCCTTCTGGATGCCGTGCAGGAAGTCGACCGCCGAGATCAGCTGCTTGTCCTTGGCCGGATCCGGCGGAACGTAGGCGGAGGATCCACCGCGCTCGTCGGTATCCTTCTGCTTCAGGTGACCCTTCAGCCCTGCCTCACCCTTGGTCTCGTCCTTGCCCTTCAGCTCGTCCGGGACCTCCTGCAGGACCTCGACATCCGGCTCGATGCCCTTGGCCTGGATCGAGCGACCCGACGGCGTGTAGTAGCGCGCCGTGGTCAGACGCAGGGCGCCCGAACCGCCGAGGGGGATGATCGACTGCACCGATCCCTTGCCGAAGGAGCGCGTGCCCATGATGGTCGCGCGCTTGTGATCCTGCAGGGCGCCCGCCACGATCTCGGAGGCCGAGGCCGAGCCGCCGTTGACGAGCACCACGATCGGCTTGCCCTTGGTCAGGTCGCCCGCCTTGGCGGAGAAGCGCTGGGTCTCGTCCGGATTGCGGCCGCGGGTGGAGACGATCTCGCCGCGATCCAGGAAGGCGTCGGACACCATCACGGCCTGATCGAGCAGGCCGCCCGGGTTGTTGCGCAGGTCGACGATGTAGCCCTTGATCTTGTCGGCTCCGATCTCGCTCGACAGCTTGTCGATCGCAGCCCGCATGCCGTCGAAGGTCTGCTCGTTGAACTGGGTCAGGCGGATATAGGCGACGTCGCCGCCTTCGACCTTCGAGCGTACCGGCTTGATCTTGATGACGTCGCGGGTGAGCGTGACGTCGATCGGATCCTTCGATTCCTTGCGGGTGATCTTGAGCTTGACGCTCGAATTCACCGGGCCGCGCATCTTGTCGACCGCCTGATTCAGGGTGAGGCCCTGAACCTGATCGTCATCGATCTGCGTGATGATGTCGTTGGCGAGCAGCCCCGCCTTGGCAGCCGGCGTATCGTCGATCGGTGTGACGACCTTGATCAGGCCGTCTTCCATCGTGACCTCGATGCCGAGACCGCCGAACTCGCCGCGCGTCGTGGTCTGCATGTCACGGAACGCCTTGGCGTCCATGTAGCTCGAATGCGGGTCGAGCGACGTCAGCATGCCGTTGACGGCTGCCTCGATCATCTTCGATTCGTCGGGCTTCTCGACGTAGTCCGTGCGGACCTTCTCGAAAACGTCGCCGAACAGGCTGAGCTGGCGATAGGTCTCGGCCGAGGCAGCCACCGCCCGCGGGCCCGACAGGAAGTCGGTCTGGGTGGCCACCATGGAGGTGCCGGCACCGAGGAAGGCGCCGAGCATGATCAGGGAAGTCTTGCGCATCAGCCGCGAACCTTCTCGCCAAGTACCGTATTGTTCGGGCTCTTCGCCCACCACGGCTCCGGATCGATGGAGCCGCCGTCCTTCTTGAACTCGACGTACAGGGTGGGATCACCCTCGGACCCGCCGGGACCTGCGCTCTTCTCGCCCATGGTGCCGACCGGCTCGCCCGCGAGCACGAACTGACCGACCTCGACGCTGATCTGATCCATCCCCGCTAGCAAAAGATAGTAGCCGTCGCCAGCGTTGATGATCAAGAGTTGCCCGTAGGACCGAAACGGCCCGGCGAACTGCACCCACCCGTCGGCCGGGGACGAGACGGACGCCTTGGGACGGGTCGTAAACGACACGCCGCGGGTGGTGCCACCATTGCCATCGGGCTGGTTGAAGCCGCGTGCGACGCGTCCGCTCACCGGCCGCGGCACTTCGCCCCGCGCCTCGGCGAAGTGGACTTTGGGTGCCAATCGGGCGGGGTCGCGGAAGCCGGCCGCGGCGAAGCGCTCCTGGGTGATGCGCGCCTCCCGCTCGGCCGCTGCCTTGGCCTCCTCGGCGGAGCGCTTCGCCGCTGCGACCTCTGCCTCCGTGCGATCGAGAAGGTCCTTCAGGTTCTTGGCCTGGGCACCGAGCTCGGCGGCCCTGCGGCGCTCGGCCGTGAGGCCGCTCTCGATCTCGGCCTGACGGGCGCGGCGGGCGGCGACCAGCGCCTGCAGGCGCTGCTGTTCGCGCGCCCAGCCGGCAAGGTCATTGGACAACCCTTCCTTGTCCTGCGCGATCAATCCGCGCAGCCTGATCATTTCCGCGAGATCGGCCGCCAGTGTGTCGACCTCGCCGCGCAGTTCCGGCACCACCGCGCCAAGCAGCATCGAGGTCCGGATCGCCGCGAGCACGTCTTCGGGGCTCACCAGAACGGCCGGCGGCGGCCGGCGCCCCATGCGCTGGAGCGCCGCCAGGATCTCGGCGACGATGCCGCGTCGGCCCTGCAGCGAGTGGCGGATCGCTGCCTCGCTCTCGCTCATCGCCTTCAGGCGCTCCTCCAGGCGGCTCAGGCGGTCTTCCGTCGCCTGCGCCTGTCGGCCCGCATCGAGAAGGGCGGCGTCGAGCTTCGCCCGGTCGGAGCCGATGGCTGCGATCTCCGACTCGAACTGCGAACGCTGGCCGGCACTGGCCGCGATCGCATCCTGGACGCGCTTCAGATTCTCGGCCCGGCGCTCACGTTCCTCATTGGCACGCTGAATGGCTTCGGGGTCGGTGGCCGGAGGCGTCTCCGACCGCGCGGCCGAGCCGATCGAGACGAGGGCGACCAGGGTCAGCGTCTGCAGCGCGCGTCTTGACGTGGACTTCGACCCGGCCGTCATCTCAGGGATGGCCATAGGGGGTCAGCCCGCCTCACCGCGATGGTAGGGGTGCCCCGACAGGATGGTGAGGCTGCGGTAGAGCTGTTCGAGAGCGAGCACGCGCACGAGTCCATGGGGCAGGGTGGCGGCCCCGAAAGACAGGATCAACTCCGCCTTCGTCCGAATTGAGGCGTCGAGACCGTCCGGCCCTCCGATCGCCACCACGAGTGCCGGCCGGGCGGCATCGCGCCAAGCGGCGACGCGTTCGGCCAGCGCCTCGCTTCCGATATCGGCACGACCGCGTTCGTCATAGGCGACCAGCACACCGCCCGGCGGCATGTGGCCCGTCAGGGCCGCCGCCTCCTCGGCACATCGGTCGAGGGCGCGACGGGCACGGGATTCTGCGACCTCGATGCTGTCGCAAGTGGCGAAGCCGAGCCCGCGACCGAGTTGCGCGGCACGGTCGCGATATCGTGAGGCCAGCTCGCGCTCAGGACCGGCCTTCAGACGTCCGACTGCGGCCAGAATCAGGCGCATCGGCCGCGGTCCGGATCAGCCGGCCGCGATCCCGACCGGGCGGTCGGCGCCCCACATCTTCTCGAGGTTGTAGAAGCCGCGGACCTCGGGACGGAAGATGTGCACCAGCACGTCGCCGGCATCGATCAACACCCAGTCGCAGGCCGGGAGGCCCTCGACCCGGGCGTTGCCGAAGCCGCGGTTCTTCATTTCCTGAACGATCTTGTCGGCGATCGAGCCGACATGCCTCTGCGAGCGCCCAGAGGTGATGATCATCGTGTCGGCGAGCGACGTCTTGCCGGCCAGATCGATTGCGATCGTCTCCTCGGCTTTCATGTCATCGAGGCATTCGAGCGCAAGGGCCTTAAGGTCGTCCGAGCGCGCCTGACCGGCTTCCACCGGGGCTTGGACGGGGGTGCGGATCATCTCCGTGCGGCTGGTCTCGGGCAGAGTCCTGGTTCCTCGTTCTGCCGCACGGCGGTGTCATGCCGTGCGGGATGACATGAAATTGGCGGTATCGGTCGTCGATTGCAACCGCGCTTGCGGCCGTCGTGACGTCGTTGGCCCCGTACTTGCGCGAATCTGCGTGGACGACAGGCTCGAACGGGGCCCGTGCAGGAACACCCAGGCCGGCGGCGGCCGCAGCGCGAGCGTCGATGCCGCCTCCTCGGGAATCCGGGCGTCGGCCAAGCGCCGCGCAGCCCGGGCGCTGAGCGGTGTCATGGTGAAACCCGGCCGGTCGATGACGACGATCGGCAGGAGCCGGGCGATCTCGGCGAAACCCTTCCAGCGATGAAAGGTGCCGAGCGAATCCGCCCCCATGATCCAGACGAAGTGCACGCCGGGGCAGCGGCGCTTGAGGAAGCGCAGGGTCTGGACCGTGAAGCGGACGCCCAGAGCCGCTTCGATGCCGGTCACGGCGATCCGCGGATGACGGGCGATGCGGTGGGCCTGGGCAGACCGCACCTCCACCGAGGGGAGGGCGCTCCGGCTCTTGAGCGGGTTCCCCGGGCTCACCAGCCACCAGACCCGATCCAGGCCGAGCCGACGCAGTGCCGCGAGGGTCACGTGCCGGTGGCCCAGATGGGCGGGATTGAAGGACCCGCCATAGAGGCCGATCCGCATGCCGGGGGCGCTTGGCGGCAGGGTCAGCCGCACGCCGGACCTTCAGCGCAGGTCACGGGCGCGTCTGGCCGTTGCCGTGGACGCGATACTTGAATGTGGTCAGCTGCTCGACACCCACCGGCCCTCGCGCGTGCATCCGCCCCGTGGCGATGCCGATCTCGGCCCCGAAGCCGAACTCGCCGCCATCGGCAAATTGAGTGGAGGCGTTGTGGGTGACGATGGCCGAATCGACCTCGGCGAGGAAACGGGTCGCCGCCGTGTCGTCCTCGGTGATGATCGCGTCGGTGTGATGCGAGCCATAGGTCTCGATGTGCTCGATGGCCGCTTCGATCCCGTCGACCACCCGCACCGCGATGATCGCGTCGAGATACTCGGTATGCCAATCCTCCTCGGAGGCGGCGGTCACCCGCGGATCGACGGCGCGCGTCTCGGCATCGCCGCGGACCGCGCAGCCGCTCTCGAGCAGCGCGTGGACGAGCGGCGCGAGATGGGTCGCGGCACAGGCGCGGTCGACCAGCAGGGTCTCGGCGGCGCCGCAGACGCTCGTGCGGCGCATCTTGCTGTTGAGCAGCACGGTGCGGGCCATGTCGAGGTCGGCCGCTGCGGCGACATAGACATGGTTGATGCCGTCGAGATGGGCGAAGACCGGAACGCGCGCCTCGGCCTGGACGCGTTCCACGAGGCCGCGACCGCCCCGCGGGACGATGACATCGACGCAACCGTCGAGGCCCGCGAGCATCAGCCCGACGGCGGCGCGGTCGCGGGTCGGCACCAGCTGGATGGCGTCCTCCGGCAAGCCGGCATCGGCGAGCCCGCGGCTCATGGCCCGCGCGATCGCCATAGCCGTGCGATGGCTGTCCGAGCCGGCGCGGAGGATCGCGGCGTTGCCGGCCTTGAGGCAGAGCGCACCCGCGTCCGCAGTCACATTCGGGCGCGCCTCGAAGATCACCCCGACGACGCCGAGCGGCACCGCGATGCGCTCGATCAGCAGGCCGTTCGGCCGCTCGATGGCGGCCAGCTGACGTCCGACCGGATCGGCCAGGGAGCCGACCTTCTCGACGGCATCCGCCATGCCGGCGAGCCGCCCGGGATCCAGGGTGAGACGGTCGATCAGGGCGGCGCTCTGGCCCGCGCTCCGGGCGGCGGCCACGTCCCGCGCGTTCTCGCTCAGGATTTCGTCACGGCTCGCCCGGATCCGCTCGGCGATCGATTTGAGCGCCCCGTCCTTGGTTCGCGCCGAGGCCAGCGCCATACGCCGGGCCGCCGCGCGGGCCCGACGGCCGATGGCCGCCATCTGCTCCGGCAGGGTATCGGCCTCGGCGAAGTCCGATCTCAGGTTCAGGACGGGCACGCTGGCGTCCTCGATGTGCGACGGCCGCAGGAACGGCCAGACGATGGAAAGCGCCGTATTTGCACACCCGACACCGGTCCGACAAGAGTGCCGGCTCGTGATTGGGCGCAATGATCGGAGCGGAAAATTGTAAATAGATTAGTTTAGATCGGCATTTTCTAGAACAGTGCCAAGTCATCGCGATGCACCATCCAGGCGCGGCCCGGATAATTGAGCAAGTCCGGGATATGCGCGCTCGGGTGACCGATGATGAGCGCAGCCTCGGCGCTGTCATACGCCACCAAGCCGCGGCCGAGGATCCGTCCCACCGGATCACGGATCAACACGGCGTCGCCGCGGGAGAAGCTGCCCTCGATCGATCGGACGCCGACGGGCAGGAGGCTGGCGCCGCTCCGCAGCGCCTGCTCGGCACCGGAATCGATCGTCAGGGTGCCGCGCGGCTCCAGGGATCCCGCGATCCAGGTCTTGCGGGCGGCCGTCGGGGTGGAGCCTGAGAGGAACCATGTGCAGCGCGCGCCCTCCATCATCGCCTTGAGCGGGTTCTTCCCGCGCCCGTCGGCGATGACCAAGTGGGTGCCGCCCGAGGCCGCGATCTTGGCGGCCTCGACCTTGGTGCGCATGCCGCCCCGCGACAGCTCGGAGGCCGGCCCGCCGGCCATGGCTTCGATCTCCGGGGTGATGCGCTCGACGACGGCGAGGTGGCGGGCCTCCGGATCGTTCTTGGGCGGCGCGGTGTAGAGACCGTCGATATCCGAGAACAGGACCAGGACGTCGGCATCGATCATGGTGGCGACCCGGGCCGCCAGCCGGTCGTTGTCGCCGTAGCGGATCTCGGACGTCGCCACCGTGTCGTTCTCGTTCACGACCGGGACGGCGCGCATCTCCAGGAGTTTCAGGACGGTGGCGCGGGCGTTGAGGTAGCGGCGGCGCTCCTCGGTATCCTGGGGCGTCACGAGAATCTGGCCGGCGACGATGCCGTGATGGCCCAGAGCCTCGGCCCAGTGGCGGGCCAGCGTGATCTGCCCCACGGAGGCCGCGCCCTGGCTCTCCTCCAGGCGCAGGGCGCCGGGTGGAAGGCCCAGCACCGTCCGGCCGAGGGCGATGCTGCCGGAGGACACCACCAGCACGTCGACGCCGCGCCCGTGCAGCTCCGCGATGTCCTCGGCCAGCGCCGCGAGCCAGGCGTGGCGCAGGCGGCCGGCACTGCGATCGACCAGCAGGGCCGAGCCGACCTTGATGACCACACGGCGGAATTCTTCGAGGGCAGGGATCATGATTCTTGCGAAAACGCGCGTTTGAGCCGGGTGTGAAGCAAGACCCGCCTCTTGAACAGCCGTCCAACGACATGGCTCGCGGCGCCCGGGCGGTTCGGGCCGCCGGCGCGTCCAGATCGTTGGCCGGCACGACCGCGGCACACGTTCCTGCGAGCGGCCTCATCCCTCACGTGGTCGTGAGTATGTGGCATGCCAAAGATCGATATTGCGGCGCGGGAGCGCGGCGGCCGGCTCGACGCTGCACCGCACCGAGCCCCGGCGCGCTCGACCTCAGCACACAGGACACAGACAAGATGGACGCGAATCGACGCGCGTTTCTCGGGACCGCAGCCCTCGGGGCCGGCGGTCTCGTCGCCCTGACCCAGGGGGCCGCCGCCGCGGCGACCGATCACGGGGCGCCCGGGGCCGGCGGCTTCGGGCGGGACGTTCAGCAGCTGCCCCCCGGCGCCCCGGTCGCCTACCACGACCCGAAGGATGTCGGCGCCATGCCGGACTTCCACTTCTCGCTCGACGGCAACGTCCCCAAGATCACGTCGGGCGGCTGGGCCAAGGAGGCGACCGTCCACCAGTTCCCCATCAGCAAGGGGATCGCGGGCGTACACATGTTCCTCGATCCCGGCGCGTCGCGGGAGCTGCACTGGCACGCCATCGCGGCCGAGTGGGCTTACGTCATCGACGGCCGATGCCAGACCGTGGTCCTCGATCCCTCGGGGGCGAGCGAGATCAACAACTACGAGCCGGGCGACCTGTGGTTCTTCCCCAAGGGGCACGGCCACTCGATCCAGACGATCGGCGACAAGCCGTGCCACTTCATCCTGTCGTTCGACAACGGCGCCTTCTCGGAGCACGGCACGTTCTCGATCACCGATTGGGTCGACGTGTCGCCGAAGGACATGCTGGCCCTCGATTTCGGCCTGCCGACAGCCGCGCTGAACGCGTTCCCGAAGGGCGAGGCCTACATCCAGGCCGGGCCGGTGATCCCGCTCGCCCAGGCGCTCGACGCGCCCTGGCCGAAGGAATCGACCCACAAGTTCCGGCTCCTGAAGGATCCGCGCGCGGTCCGCGACTTCGACGGTGGGACGTTCCGCCTCGCCACAGTCGACGAGTGGCCGGTGTCCAAGTCGATGTCGGGCGGCGTGATGACGATCCGGCCGGGCCAGATGCGCAAGTTCCACTGGAACGTGAACGCCAACGAGTGGCACTATTACCTGAAGGGCAAGGGTCAGGTGGCCCTGTTCGGCTCGGGCGGCCGCGGCAAGGTCGCGGAGTTCAAGCCCGGCGACGTCGCCTACATCCCCATGGGGTTCGGCCACGCGATCAAGAACGTCGGCGACGACGATCTCGAGATCGTCCAGACCTGGGACAACGGCAAGTTCGAGGAAATCGACCTCGATGCCTGGATCAAGGCGAGCCCGAACTATCTCCTCGCCAACAACTTCACCGGCGTCCCCGCCGACACGCTCGCGAAGCTGAAGCAGGGCTGAGACGACGCTCGATCCGGACCGACAGGGCTCAGACCCGGTCCTGTCGGTCCCGGCCGCCGCGTCCTCGGGACAACCGGTCGACGGCTATGGCTGCCAGGCGTCCACCGGCTTCCGTTCGGCCTCGGCGCTGGCATCGATCTCGGACTGGAGCGCCCGCAGCGCCTCGGGGACGCCCTTTCGGCTCGCCGAGGACAGGACCAGCGGCGCGCGGCCGGCGGCGCGCTTCAGCTTGGCCACCTGGCTCTTGAGCGTGTCGGCGTCGAGGGCGTCGGCCTTCGAGAGCGCCACGATCTCGGGCTTCTCCGCGAGGCCGTTGCCGTAGGCCTCGATCTCGCCGCGCACCAGCTTGTAGGTCTTGCCGGCATGCTCGCTCGTGCCGTCGACGAGGTGCAGCAGCACCCGGCAGCGCTCGACATGGGCGAGGAACTTGTCGCCGAGGCCGACGCCCTCATGCGCGCCCTCGATCAGGCCTGGGATGTCGGCGAGCACGAATTCGCGCCCGTCCGAGCGCACCACGCCGAGGCCGGGATGCAGGGTGGTGAACGGGTAGTCGGCGATCTTCGGCTTCGCGGCGGTGACGCTCGCCAGGAAGGTCGACTTGCCGGCATTCGGGAGGCCGACGAGGCCGGCATCGGCGATCAGCTTGAGCCGGAGCCAGATCCACATCTCCTGGCCTTCCAGGCCGGGATTGGCGTGCTTCGGGGCGCGGTTGGTCGACGTCGTGAAATAGGCGTTGCCGAAGCCGCCATTGCCGCCCTTGGCGAGGCGGATCCTCTGGCCGACCTCGGTCAGGTCGGCGAGCAGCGTCTCGCCGTCCTCGGCGAAGATCTGTGTGCCGGCCGGGACCTTCAGCACCGTGTCGGCGCCGTTGGCGCCGTGGCAGTTCGAGCCCATGCCGTGCTCGCCCTTCTTGGCCTTGAAGTGCTGCTGGTAGCGGTAGTCGATGAGGGTGTTGAGACCCTCGACGCACTCCACCCAGACATCGCCGCCCCGGCCGCCGTCGCCGCCGTTCGGCCCGCCGAACTCGATGAACTTCTCCCGCCGGAACGAGACGCAGCCGGGACCGCCGTCACCGGAGCGGACATAGACCTTGGCTTCGTCGAGGAATTTCACGACCTGAATCCTTTGTCGGGTGCGGATTCGCGACCCGCACCATCACCCTGTCGACGGCGGCCGGCCAGCCCCGGCGCCGTAAGGCCGCCTCAGGCGGCCCGCGTCATCGCCGGCTCCGACGGCGGGTTCTGCCAGCGCCGCCGGTCGAGGCTGAAGAGATCGACCGGCAGATCCGCGCCGCGCGCCGGGAAGGGCCGGGTCGCGCTGCCGGCCTGCACGAAGCCGCAGGTCTCCAGAACGTGCCGGGACGCCGGGTTGACCGTGCGGGCCGACGCAGCCAGTTCCATCCCGCCGGTATAGGCGAAGAAGGCGTGGCACAGAGCCGTCACGGCCTCGGCCATCAGGCCGCTGCCCCAATAGGGCTGCCCGAGCCAGTAGCCGAGTTCCGGCGGCCCCTCGGTCCGCCCCTCGATGCTGATCACACCGATGAGGCTGCCGGGCGCCGCCCGCGGCGCGAGGGCGAGCGTGAGGGCCGACCCGGCGGTGTTCTGCGCGCGCGCCTGCAGCAGGAACGCATCCACCACCGGGGCCGGAAGCGGGTGCGGCACCCGCGCCAGCATCGCGGCGACAGACGGATCACCGGCCAGCTTCAGGATCGCGTCCCTGTCCTTGGCGGTCGGCCAGCGCAGCCACAGCCGCCGCGTCTCGATCCGGAAAACGTCATCACGGGTCAGATCGGGGAACATCGTGCCCTCGCAGGGCGGCGTTCCCGGCTCCGGGGCACCGCCTCAAGACGACGAAGGGGAGGATGGCGTCCCATCCTCCCCGGGTGTTCCGTCCGAACCGGCCCGTCAGGGGCTCGGCAACGACGTCTCCGGTCCGGTGTGGGACACCGGGCGGGACGCCAGCTTCGCCTCTAAAGGCGCCCGCCTCTTATTCCGCGGCCTCGGCCAGCGGGGTTACGGCCACGAAGGCGCGCCCGCGGCGCGTCTCGAAGCGGACATGGCCCGGTACCAGCGCGAAGAGCGTATGGTCCTTGCCCATGCCGACATTGGCGCCGGGATGCCATTTGGTGCCGCGCTGACGCACGATGATGTTGCCTGGAATCACGGCTTCCGCGCCGAACTTCTTGACGCCGAGGCGCCGGCCTTCCGAGTCGCGACCGTTGCGGGACGAGCCGCCTGCCTTCTTGTGTGCCATGGGATGAACTCCGAAATCTGATGGGCTTGGATGCGGTCGCGGATCGGACCCTCAGGGATCCTCACGCGCCCAGCGTCTGGCGTGCGTCAGGCCGAAATGCCGGTGATGCGCACGACCGTGTGGTCCTGCCGGTGACCGCGCTTGCGGCGCGAGTTCTGCCGGCGGCGCTTCTTGAAGGCGATGACCTTCTTGTCGCGGCCGTGGCGCACGATCTCGCCGGTGACGCTGATGCCCGACAGGGTCGGGGCGCCGACCTGGGTCGCGCCCGCGCCGTCGGCGAACAGGAGGACCTCGCCGAAGGTCACGGCCTCGCCGGCCTCGCCCGCCAGGGAGGCGATGGTGATGGTGTCGTTGGCGGCGACGCGGTACTGCTTACCGCCCGTCTTGATGACTGCGAACATCGTTCTCTCGTGTTCTCGAACGGCCTCCGGGGCGGCTGCCCCTGGACCGGCTTCTTGTTTGAAGTCATTGCGCGGGCTTTCCGCCCGGACAACGCGAAACGCGCGGACCTCAAACAGAGGCCGCGCGCCATGCGGGGTCACTACGGGCCTGATGCCGCCGTGTCAATCCGCGCCGGACTCCCGGGGCTCCGTCAGCGGATCGGGGCGCCGGTCGCCAGGACGCCCTTCGCGACACTGCCCTCGGGGCCGAAGGCGGCCAAAGCCTCGGAGCACCAAGCCTCGCGACCGTCGGCGGCGAGCTGCTGGCGCACCTGCATGGCGCGCTGCTTCAGCTTCTCCTCCAGCATCGCTTCCTGTCCGGCATTGACCCGGGCCGCGAGACGAAGCGTCGTGAGCTGTCCGGCCCGGACCTGCACGCCCGGGCAGGCCTGTTCGGCGATGATGGTCGTCGCCGCCGCCGTCGCATAGTTGTCGAGGGGCGAGGCCGCCGCGGTGGGCGCAGGGGCGCGGGGGGCCGGCGCGGGGACCTGCGCCGCGGCGCCTCCCGCGAAGCACAGGGCCAGGGCAAGACTGAAGACACCGGAACGCCGCACGGCTCAGACCTCCAGGGTGGCGCCGACCTGCGCGGTGAGACGCCCGTCATGCGCGGGACGAGGCCGGGTGCCACTGAGGAGAAGCGTCGTCATCTGGGGGCATCCCTTCGCTGCGGCGCCGCGACGGCGGTTGACTACACCCCCGGCGGCGAGGCGTCACCCGCCCGGTCAGGCCGCGCGGCTCGACTCGGTCCCATGCGGGGCCGCGGGGCGCCGGACGTGAGCGAACTCCTCGGCGTGTGGGTCCGCCCGCCCATTCATCCGCATGGTCGTTTCGAAGCGCAGCAGGCGAGCCCGGATCCGGAAACACCGTCGGTTCCCGGCGTCGGCGCATGGCGATCCGGGCTCCGCCGCGCGGGGGCCTTGCCGGCTGCGAAGCCGCGCCTTCGGCTCCGCGGACCGAGTCGGCCGATCTGGCTGATCGTCAGGGCGCGGCCTTGAACTCGCCCTCGATGCGCAGGCTCACCTCGTCGCCGAGCTGCGGCAGATAGGCGTTGATGCCAAAATCCGAGCGCTTGATGACCGCCCGGCCGTCGAAGCCCACGGTGTAGCGCTGATCCACCGGATGGATGCCGGCCTGATTGAACGTGGCGTCGATCGCGAAGGGCCGGACCGTGCCGCGCAGGTTCAGGTCGCCGGTGATCCGCGCCGTGGTCGGGCTGGTGGGCTCGACCTTCGTGGCGGTGAAGGTGGCGTTCGGGAACTTGGCCGTGTCGAAGAAGTCCGGGGCTGCGAGGTGCTCGTTCAGGCGCGCGCTCCCGGTCATCACGCCGCCCAGGGGCACGGTGACCTCGAGGCGGCTCTTCTCCGGCGCCTTCGGATCGAGCTGGAGCGTGCCGCTGAGACCCGCGAACTGGCCGTAATAGGTCGAGTAGCCGAGATGCGAGACGGACCATGTGATCTTGCCGTGATCCGGATCGAGCACGTAGCTCCCGGGCCGGACCTGCGTCGGATCCGCGCTCGGCGCGACCGGAACGGCTGCCGTTGACGGATCGTCCGCCCCCCGGGCCGGGCCGAAGCACAGCAGGCCCAGCAGGGCAAGAAGTGGCGCGCGCATGGTCATCCCCCCGTGACCGGCCAAGCGCGGCCGGCGCGGCGCCCGTGATTTCATGATCTCCCTGCGCGCTCAAGCACGTCTGGCGGAGGGCGCCGCGGTTCTGTAGGCATCCCGCGACAGCGACAGGCGTGGCATGATCGGCAAGCTCAAGGGCGTCGTGGACTCGTTCGGCGAGGATTTCGTGATCCTCGACGTGTCGGGCGTCGGCTATATCGTGCATTGTTCGGCGCGGACCCTGCAGCGCATGCCCAAGGTCGGCGAGCCCGCTTCGCTGTCGATCGAAACCCATGTCCGCGAGGACATGATCCGCCTTTACGGCTTCCGCTCGGATGCCGAGCGGGAATGGTTCCGCCTGCTTCAGACCGTGCAGGGCGTCGGCGCGCGGGTGGCGCTCGGCGTGCTCTCGGTGATGGAGCCCGAGGCGCTGGCCAGCGCCATCGCCACCGGCGACAAGGGCGCGATCAGCCGGGCTCCAGGGGTCGGGCCGCGTCTCGCGGCACGGCTCGCCGCCGAGCTCAAGGACAAGGCCCCGGCCTTCGCGCCGATCGACCCCGCCCTCGTTGCCCTCACGGGAGCCGTCGACGACGGCGCCGCCCCCCAGCCGGTGGCGGATGCCGTCTCCGCCCTGGTCAATCTCGGCTACCCGCAGGTCCAGGCCGCCGCCGCCATCGCTGCGGCTCTCAAGGGTGCGGGCGAGGGCGCCGAGGCCAAGGTGCTCATCCGGCTCGGCCTGCGCGAACTCGCGCGCTGACGCGCCCCGGAACCGTTGGGGCGCACTTAGATCGCACGCCCTTGACCCGCGCGGGCCGCGGTGCCATGTCGACCGCAGCCGATAAGGCATTGAAAAGCCAGCTACTTTTCAATTCTTCTAAACTGGCGCAGGTGCCCAAGACGGTCGTCGACGACCGCTGCGGGCGCGGGGATGACGGGATTTGCGGCGCGCATGATCGTCTGTTCTTGTAACGTCATATCGGACGGCGCGGTCCGCGGCTGCCTCGCACCCGGCCCGGGCTGCCCGCGCACGCCCGCGCAGGTCTATGCCTGTCTCGGCTGCAGCCCGAAATGCGGGCGCTGCGCCCGCACGATCCGGGCGATCATGCAGAGTGCCCTGGGCCAAGGCGCGCCGGCGGAGAGCAGCCATGCCTGCACGACGACTTGCGCAAGCGCGTGTAGTTTGGTGAAGTTCCAAACTGCGGATGAGGGAGTCGCGGCCTGATGCTTCTACCCCCCGCCTGAAAGCACGGTAAGGAGTACGGGGGCATGAAGGGCGACACCAAGGTCATCGAGTATCTGAATCGCGGCCTGCGCAGCGAGCTGACGGCCGTCAGCCAGTACTGGCTGCATTTCCGCATGCTCAATGACTGGGGCTACGTCGAGCTGGCGAAATTCTGGCGCAAGGAATCGATCGAGGAGATGAACCACGCGGACCGGTTCATCGACCGGATCCTGTTCCTCGACGGGTTCCCGAACCTGCAGGAGCTCGACCCGCTGCGGATCGGCCAGAACGTCCAAGAGATCCTGGATTCCGATCTCGCCGCCGAGAACGAGGCCCGCAGCCTCTATCTCGAGGCCGCGAAGTACTGCGATTCGATCAACGACCGGGTCTCCAAGCGCCTGTTCGAGGATCTGGCCGAGGACGAGGAGGGGCACATCGACTTCCTCGAGACGCAGCTTGAGCTGATCAAGCAGATCGGCCTGCCGCTCTACGCGCAGAAGCATATCGGCGGCCTCGAGCAGATCGCCCCCGAGAAGGAGTGAGGTTGACCGGGCTCCCGCCGCTCCTGCGGCAGACTGGGAGCCCGGACACCGACGCAGGACGGGCCGGCGCGGTGCGCGGATCCTGCGCGCAGCAAGGTGGGTTGGGGAACGGAATGCGGCTCGTGGTGGTCGGCGCCGACGGGCGCATGGGGCGGATGCTGATCCGCGCGGTGGCGCAGTCTGAGGGCTGTACGCTCTCGGCGGCGATCGAGCGCGAAGGCTCCCCGGCCCTGGGGCAGGATGCGGGTCTGCTCGCCGGTCTCCAGCCCCTCGACGTGCCGGTCACCGATGACGCGCTCGCGGCCTTCGCGGCCGCCGACGGCGTCCTCGATTTCACCGCGCCCGCCGCCACGGTGGCCTTCGCCGAACTGGCGGCCCAGGCCCGCATCGTCCACGTCGTCGGCACGACCGGCCTGTCCGAGGACGATCTTGCCAAGCTGAAGGCGGCCTCGTACCATGCCCGGATCGTCCAATCGGGCAACATGTCGCTCGGCATCAACCTGATGGCCGAGCTGGTCCGCCGGGTCGCGAAGGCGCTGGGCGACGAGTTCGACATCGAGATTGCCGAGATGCACCACCGCATGAAGGTGGATGCGCCGTCCGGCACGGCGCTGATGCTGGGCGAGGCCGCCGCCGAGGGCCGCGGCGTCGACCTTAAGACGGTCCGCGTCTCCACCCGGGACGGGCATACCGGCGCCCGCCGGCCCGGCGATATCGGCTTCGCCACCCTGCGGGGCGGCAGCGTCGTCGGCGACCACAGCGTGATCTTCGCCGGCACCGGCGAGAGCCTGACGATCAGCCACCACGCCGCCGACCGCGGCCTGTTCGCCACGGGCGCCGTCAAGGCCGCGCTCTGGGCGCATCCCAAGCCGCCGGGGCTCTACACGATGGCCGACGTCCTCGGCCTGTGACCGGGAGCGGTGCATCCATGGAACGGCTCCTCGTCCTCGTCCGGCACGGCCAGAGCGAGTGGAACCTTCAGAACCTGTTCACGGGCTGGCGCGACCCGGACCTGACCGAGCGCGGCATCGCCGAGGCCCGGGCGGCCGGCCGCGGGTTGAAGCGGGACGGCTACGGCTTCGATGTGGCCTTCACCTCCGAACTGTTGCGGGCCCAGCGCACCTGTTCGCTGATCCTGGAGGAGATGGCTCTCCCGGATGTTCCGATCATTCGGCAGAGGGCCCTCAACGAGCGGGATTACGGCGACCTCTCCGGCCTCAACAAGGACGCGGCCCGCGCCCGATGGGGTGACGCGCAGGTCCATACCTGGCGCCGGTCCTACGACGTGCGGCCGCCCGGCGGCGAGAGTCTGAAGGACACTGCCGCGCGGGTGCTGCCCTACTACATCGCGGCGATCCTGCCGCGGGTGATAGCCGGCCAGCGGGTCCTGGTGGCGGCCCATGGCAATTCGCTGCGCGCCCTGGCGATGGTCCTCGATGGGCTGAAGGAGGAGCAGGTGCCGGATCTCCAGATTCGGACCGGGGTCCCTTTGGTCTACCGCCTCAATGCCGACACCACGGTCGCCTCGAAGACCGTGCTGGAGCTGGATGTCGACGCGGGCCGCTGAGTGGCGACGGAACTCGCCCCCGGGTTGATCCACCATCCCGGCTTCCTCGACGCGACGGCCCGCGCCCGGCTCGCCGCCGAGATCGCCGCCGTCCTCGAAACGGCGCCGCCGGTGACGCCGCGGATGCCGCGCACCGGCAAGCCGTTCTCCGTACGGATGTCGAATGCCGGTCCCCTCGGCTGGGTCTCGGACGTCGCGGGCTACCGCTATCAGCCGGACCATCCGGAGACCGGGCGGCCATGGCCGGCGATGCCGCCAACCGCCCTCGCGGCCTGGGCGGTGTTGGCGAACTGTCCGGTGCCGCCGGAAGCCTGTCTCATCAACCTCTACGCGCCGGGATCCCGCATGGGTCTCCACCAGGATCGCGACGAGGCGGATCTGTCGGCGCCCGTCCTCTCGCTCTCCCTCGGTGCGGCGGCACTGTTCCGCTACGGCGGCCTGAGCCGCGCGGATCCGACGCGCTCGATCCGCCTGCAGGCCGGCGACGCGCTGGTGATCGGCGGCCCCTCGCGCCTGATCTACCACGGCATCGACCGGCTCTACCCGGCCGGCGACCTTCTCGCGGAGACGGCCGAGCCCGGTTTCCTCCCGCCGGGCGGCCGCTGCAACCTCACCCTGCGGCGCGTCACGGCGCCGGCACCGCCGTGGCGCTAAAGCGATCGCCGGAATGCAGGCCGGCCGCGATGCAGGCGCCCGCGCGGATGGATCTGCCGCTGGCCCGGGCAGCCCATCTCGGCCTCGCGGCCGCCGTGATCGGGCTGGGGCTGCTGCTGCGCGTGCCGGCGTGGAACCTGCCGCTCGCGGTTCACCACTACGGCGGCGGCATCCTGTGGGGAGCGATGCTGTTCCTGCTGGTGGCCGCCCTGCGACCGGCCGGCTGGGGTCTGCGCACCTGCATGATCGCCGCCTTCTTCGGCGCCGGGCTCATCGAAGCGAGCCGTCTCGTTCATACCCCGGCGCTCGACGCCTTCCGGGCAACCCTGCCGGGCCAGCTCCTGCTCGGCACACTCTTCTCCCCGTGGAATCTCTGCGCCTACGCCGTCGGGATCGCCGTCGCGGCGGCGTTGGCGGTTTCCTTTCATCGTGATCGCAGGCGCGCGGCATTGCCGGCTTGACAGATCAGGTCGCCGGGCAGACCCATCGCGGGCGGACTAACCCCAAGTTGGGTCCACGAGGAGAACCGGTTTTCGATGCGGATGCGCAACCTGACGCTGCGTCTCGGACGGGTTCTCGGCGCTGCCGCGCTTGCGGTGAGCCTTGGCTCCGCGGCCTGGGCCGGAGATCCTGTCTACCCGCCGGGCTCGCGCTTCGGCTTCGATCCGCCGGCCGACATGTCGCTGTCGCGGCGCTTCTCGGGCTTCGAGCGGAAGGAGGGGGGCGCGACCGTGTCGGTCGTCGAGCTGCCCGCGAACGCCTTCGCGGAACTCGTCAGCGGCTTCACCGACGCCAACCTGCTGAGTCAGGGCTTCGCGGTCGAGAAGCGCGAGGAGGTCAAGATCGGCGACAACGAGGGCATGCTCTACACCGGTGAGCAGCCCGCCGATCCGGCCTCGTCCGCTCCGGCGATCCGGAAGTGGATTCTCGTGGTCGGTACGCCGAGCGTGACCGGACTGATCATCGCCCAGGCGCTGCCCGACGCCGAGACCGAGGCCTCGATGCGCAAGATGGTGACCGGCGTCACCCTCCGGCCTGCGCTGACGCTGACCCAGCAGGTCGACGCGCTGCCCTTCCGCATCGCCGACATGGCGGGCTTCCGGCCGGTGCGGGTGATGGCCGGCAATTCGATCCTCCTGACCAGCGGCCCCAAGGACCAGATGCAGAATCTGGAGCAGCCGATCCTCGTCCTCGCCCAGGCCGTGCAGCAGCCGCCCTCGGCCGAGCAGCGGGACGGCTTCGCCCGCGCCGCCCTGGCCTCGAACCAGACCATGAAGGACTTCGTCATCGAGCGGGCCCAGAGCTACCGCTCGAACGGCGTCGACTGGCACGAGATCGTGGCCCGCGCCCTCGACCAGCCGACCAACCTGCCGGTGGTCGTCATGCAGACCATCCGGTTCGCGCCGGATGGCTATCTCCGCGCCCTCGGTGTCGTGCGGCAGGATCAGCGCGACGGCGTCCTCGCCAAGTTCCGCCAGGTCGTGGACAGCGTGCAGGTGAAGTAGCGCCTCACCACACGGCGGCCTGCCCGTCGCGGCGCGGGTCGCTCGCCGCCACGTAGCCTTCGACCGCCGGATCGCCCATCCGCCAGATGAACTGGCCGGCGCCGAAATCCTGGTAGCTGTCCTCGATCACTTCGAGCCGGTGGCCGAGGGCCTTCAGGCGATCCAGGGTCGCCCGCGGCATCGCCGCCTCGACGTTGATGTCGAGACCCTCGTTCACCCGCCACCGCGGCGCGTCGCAGGCCGCCTGCGGGTTCTGGCCGTGGTCGATCATCCGCACCAGCGTCTGGACATGGCCCTGCGGCTGCATGTTGCCGCCCATCACGCCGAAGCTCATCACCGGCGCGCCGTCCCGGGTGAGAAAGCCCGGGATGATGGTGTGGAACGGGCGCTTGCCCGGCGCCACCACGTTCGGGCTCGCAGGATCGAGCACGAAGCCGTAGCCGCGGTTCTGCAGGGAGATCCCCCAGCCCGGAACGACCACGCCCGAGCCGAAGCCCATGAAGTTCGACTGGATGAAGCTCACCATCATCCCGGATTCATCCGCGGCGGTGAGGTAGATCGTGCCGCCCGCGGGCGGCTTGCCGGGGCCGAAGACCTGAGCGCGGTTTCGGTCGATCAGCTTGGCGCGCTCCGCCAGATAGGCGCGGTCCAGCATGGCTTCGGGCGTCACCTCCATCCCGCGCGGGTCGGCGACGTACCGGTAGGTGTCGCTGAAGGCGAGCTTCATCGCCTCGATCTGGAGGTGCTGCGCCTCCGGTCCGTCCACCGGCAGGCTGCCGAGGTCGAACTGCTCCAGGATGCCGAGCGCGATCTGTGCCGCGATGCCCTGGCCGTTCGGCGGGATCTCGTGCAGCGTGTAGCCGTGGTAATCCTTGGCGGTCGGCGTCACCCATTCGGGGCGGTACGCCGCGAGGTCGGCGGCCGTCATGGCGCCGCCATGGGCCCGCGCGTGCGCGGCGATCGCCTCGGCGATCTCGCCCCGGTAGAAGGCCTCGCCCTTGGTCTCGCCGATCAGCCGCAGGGTCCGCTCGGCGCCGGGAAAGGTCACCAGCTCGCCGACATCCGGCGCTCGGCCGCGCGGCAGAAAGAACTCCGCGAAGCCCGGCTGGCGGGTGATCGCGTCGATCCCGGCGGCGGCCGCCCATTTCTGCTGCACGACGACCGGCGCGAGATAGCCGCGCTCGGCGATGCGGATCGCCGGCTGCATCAGATCGGCGAAGGGGAGGCGGCCGAAGCGCTCGCTGAGCGCGACCCAGGCGCCCACCGCCCCCGGTACGGTGACCGAATCCCAGCCGCGCATCGGCGTCCGTTCCGCCGGACCGTATTTCCGCAGGAAGTAGTCCGGGCTCCAAGCGGCCGGAGCCCCGCCCGAGGCGTTGAGGCCGTGCAGCGCCTTCCCGTCCCACAGGATGCAGAAGGCGTCGGAGCCGAGGCCGTTGCTGCACGGCTCGGTCACGGTCTTGGCGGCCGCCGCGGCGATCGCGGCATCGACCGCGTTCCCGCCGGCCTGGAGCATCTGGATGCCGGCCTGTGCCGCCAGCGCGTGCGAGGTGGCGACACAGTTGCGCCCGAACATCGGCATGCGCAGGGACGGATACCCGGTCACCCAGTCGAACGGCTTCATGGCACTGTTCCCGGCCTCGGCAGCGGATCTGCTCCCGCGGCACTTGGCATACAGGATATCCGGCGCCGGTGAAGGCGTGGCCGGGATAGATGCCAAACGAAAAACGCGGGCCCGAGGACCCGCGCTTCGCGACGTTCAGGCTGTCTGTGGGAGCCGCTCAGTAGGGGCGGCCGTAGAGCGGCGAGGTCGGATCCAGGCGATCGACGAAGGAGAGATCGACGTTGCGGATCGCGCTCGAACGGGCGCCGATGAACGGTCCGTTGGTGATCGGGTCCGGCAGGATCCCGCGGCCGAAGCGGTCGGTCGGGCCGTAGGGCGGGGTCAGCTGATTGGACGCTGCGATCAGGTAGGGGTTCAGAGCCGGATTCCGCGAACCGCCGGCACCCGGGACGTTCGAGGTGAGCGGCACATTGCCGGCATCCAACCAGCTGCGCGGGCGCACCCGGATCGGGAGCGGGCGGCTGACCCGGTAGATCGGGCCGGAAACGAAACCATCCTGCGCCTCAGCCGGCGCGGAGGCCAGAACGCCGAGGCCGGTGGCGGCGACAACGCCGAGAAGGGCGATCTTAAGCGAGCGCATGGCCAACCTTGTGTATGAGTGCCATCAGTATGGCGACCGAAGCTTAACAGTTCGCCGCCTTTGACAAGAAGACGCTTGGGCGAGGCTGTTGTTCCGCCCTTATGGCTGAGCTTGTGCGATTTGCCACACTGTGGCCTCATTTTTTATTTTGCGGCCGTCGGATTAACGATCCGGTCCGGCTCGAAGGTTCCGCGCCGGCTGTCGCCGGGCAGGCGCTCGCGGGGTCGGGCACGGCAGCGAAGGCCGCCGTCGTGTCGGGATCGGCAAGATCGACGAGGCTCAGCGCATCCAGCAGGCAGGCCACGGCCTGCGGTTCCGGAGGATGGCCGAGGGGGGCGCAAAGCCATCCATCGAGCTGAAACCCCGTCTCCCGGGTGACGAAACCCGTGCAGGTCCGCTGCGTCGGTCCGGCGAAGGTCATCTCCAGGGTCTCGACCGCGCCGAACCGGGTCCGGATCTGGCCGCGGGCTCCGGTCCGCGCGACCGCTAGGGCAGGGCGGTCGAGGGCTGGGCCGTTGGCGGCCCGCCGGGCCATCATGACGAACAGCGACGGCGGCGGTCCGGTGAGCGTTCCGCGAGTGAGGACGATCCGCAGCGCAGGCGCCTCGATCGCAGCCACATCGCCGCGCATCAGCGTGTCCTCGCGCAGGCCCGTCCGCGGATCGACCCGGGCGGCGACCCGCACCGGATCGGGCCCAGGCTCGGCGAGGCCGAACCGGGCGGGCGCGATCGCCGGCCGCGCCGGCGAAGCCCGGACGGACGGCACGAAGGCGGTCTCGAGATCCGGAGCGCGCTGGATGCCGGGGAGGGGGCCGGGCAACCGGGCGAACACGCACACCAGGGCGATCGCGGCCGATGCCAGCGCGAGACGCAGGCCGAGGGATCCCGGTGACCAGCCTGCGCGTGCCGCGGGCGGGCGGAGTCCGACTCGATCGACGAGAGGCGCTGTTCCGATCAGCATCGTGCTCCGTACCGAAGGCGGGACGCGGGATTGGGCGGTCAGCCTCGCACGGCAGGACTGCATGCCCGTTCCCGGACCGGGTCCGTCACCGGATTCCTCCGCGCAGGGTGAATCAGGCGTTGCGCGGTCGTCGGCCTTGACAGCATGGGCACATGCGCGCCTTGCTCGGCGCGGCCGTCGCCCCCACCTCCGCTGAGGACGGGGTCTGCGGCCGCGCCCGTTTTGCGGGCGCGTCCGGCACGAACGATCCTTCGGCCGATTTTGCTGGCAGGAGCGCGGCACCCGGATCGGTCGGGGTTTTCCGCGCGGAGACAAGAGATGGGTTACAAGGTCGCCGTCGTCGGCGCCACGGGCAACGTGGGCCGCGAGATGCTCGATATCCTGGCCGAGCGGGCCTTTCCCGCCGACGAGGTCGTGGCGCTGGCCTCGCGCCGCAGCCAGGGGCAGGAAGTCTCCTACGGCGACAAGACGCTCAAGGTCAAAACGCTCGACACCTACGACTTCACCGACACCGATATCTGCCTGATGTCGGCCGGCGGCGAGGCGTCGAAGGAATGGTCGCCCCGCATCGGCCAGCAGGGTTGCGTGGTCATCGATAACTCGTCGGCCTTCCGCTACGACGCCGACGTGCCGCTGATCGTGCCCGAGGTGAATGCCGACGCGGTGGTGGGCTTCACCAAGCGCAACATCATCGCCAACCCGAACTGCTCGACCGCGCAGCTGGTCGTCGCGCTCAAGCCCCTCCACGAGGCGGCGACGATCAAGCGCGTCGTGGTCTCGACCTACCAGTCGGTCTCCGGCGCCGGCAAGGAGGCGATGGACGAGCTGTTCAACCAGACCCGCGCCGTCTTCACCGCCGGCGAGATCAAGCAGGGCGGCAAGTTCACGAAGCGGATCGCCTTCAACGTCATCCCCCACATCGACGTGTTCATGGAGGATGGCTACACGAAGGAAGAGTGGAAGATGGTCGCCGAGACCAAGAAGATGCTCGACCCGAAGATCAAGCTGACGGCGACCGCCGTCCGCGTTCCGGTCTTCATCGGGCACGCGGAAGCGGTCAACATCGAGTTCGAGCGGCCGCTCTCGGCCGAGAAGGCCACCGAGATCCTGCGCGCCGCCCCCGGCGTCCTGGTGATCGATAAGCGCGAAAACGGCGGCTACATGACGCCCCACGAAGCGGCCGGCGAGGATGCGACCTACATCTCGCGCATCCGCGAGGACGCGACCGTGGAGAACGGCCTGAACCTCTGGTGTGTCTCGGACAACCTGCGCAAGGGCGCGGCCCTCAACGCGGTGCAGATCGCCGAGATTCTGGTGAACCGCAAGCTCCTGAACCGGGCCAAGCGCGCGGCCTGAGGCCGGTCCTCCTCCCGGCGGGAGGAGGAGCCAGCACCGAAATCCTTGGGACAACGTCCCTAGGATTTGTCACGCGCCCGTCATCGTTTAGGCTCACGCCGCATACCGGATCACGTGGAGATTCGGTATGCGGCGTTTCTTTGTGTCCTGTCTCGTCGGTCTGTCGATCGTCGGCGCGGCTCAGGCTCAGCCGCAGCCTCGGAATGTCGTCCTGTTCATCGCGGACGGGCTCCGCGACGGCATGGTGAACGCCGCGAACGCGCCGGCGATGGATGGCCTGATGAAGGCCGGGGTGCGGTTCACCAACACGCACTCCCTGTTCCCGACTTTCACGATGCCGAACGCCACCGCGATGGCGACCGGCCACATGCTGGGCGACACCGGCCAATTCGGGAACACGATCTACACGGCCTTCCCGGTCCCCGGGGCCGGAGAGAGCCTCACGCCGTTTCTGGAGAGCGACCCCGTCCTCGGCGACGTCGACGCGCATTTCGCCGGCAACTACCTCAACGAGGAGACGATCCTGCGGGCGGCTCACGCCCAGGGGCTCTCCACGGCCAGCATCGGCAAGCTCGGCCCCTCCCTGATCTTCGACCACACGGCGCGCTCCGGACAGGACAGCATCCTGGTCGACGACAGCACGGGCCGGCCGAGCGGCATCCCGCTGAGCGACGACCTGCGCACGCGCCTGGATGCGGCCGGGCTTCCGCTGCAGGCGCCGACGCGGGGCGCCAACGGCCTGGCCGGAACCGCCGATTCGCCCGGGACGCTCGCCGCCAATGTCGAGCAGCAGGGCTACTTCACCGATGTGGCGACGAAGGCGGTCCTACCGCTGTTCAAAGCCCGCGGAAAACCCTTCGTGCTCGTCTACTGGTCGCGCGATCCCGACGGGACGCAGCACAATCAGGGCGACAGTCTCGGCCGGCTCGTCCCGGGGATCAACGGACCGACGAGCCTCGCGGCGATCCGCAACGCGGATGCCAACCTGGCCGCGCTGCTCGGCGCGCTGGAGGCGTTCGGACTGACGGAGACCACGGATGTGATCGTCACCTCCGATCACGGCTTCTCCACTATCTCCAAGGAGAGCGGGACCAGCTTCGCCGCGTCGCAGGCCTATAAAGGCGTGCCGAAGGGGCAGCTTCCGCCGGGCTTCCTCGCCATCGATCTCGCGCATGATCTCGGGCTCGGTCTGTTCGATCCGGATGCCAGGGGCATCAGGCTCGCCGCCGACGCCTTTCCGAGCCGGGCCAACGGCCTGATCGGCGCGGATCCGGCCAAGCCCGAGGTGGTGGTCGCGGCCAATGGCGGCTCGGATCTCGTCTACCTGCCGAACGGCGACCGGGCGCTGGCGCGCCGCGTGGTCGACGCCCTGGCGCGTCAGGACTACGTGAGCGGCCTGTTCGTCAGCGCGACCCTCGGCCCGATCCCGGGAACGCTGCCCCTCTCAGCGATCGCCCTCGACGGGTCGGCGCTGACGCCGATGCCGGCCATCGTGGTCAATTTCCGGAGCTTCTCGACCGGCTGCGCCGATCCGACCACCTGCGGGGTCGAGGTCTCCGATACCGGGCTGCAGCAGGGGCAGGGCATGCACGGCAGCTTCTCCCGCGCCGATACCCGCAACGTCATGGGCGCGGCAGGGCCGAGCTTCCGGGCGGGCCTCGCGAGCGCGGTGCCGGCGAGCAATGCCGACCTCGGGAAGACCATCGCCCAGCTCCTGGGCCTCACGATTCCCGGCAAGGGCCGGCTGGTCGGCCGCGTCCTGACCGAGGCGTTGGCCAATGGCAGCACGCCGACCTTCGCCCGGGCGGAGCTGCGCTCGGAGCCGGACGCCGCCGGCCACGTGACGGCGCTCGCCTACCAGACGGTGGGCGAGATCCGCTATTTCGATGCCGCCGGGTATCCCGGCCGCACCCTCGGCCTCGACAACAGTCCTGCCGTGTCGGCCGCCGCGGATGCGCACTGAGCGTCGCACCGTTCGGCCCGCGGGGCGGAGCGCAGGGAACGCTGTCCAACCCAACCCCCTCGTCCCGAGATGCCCGCGTCCGCGGGCTTCGAAGGCGAGCTCCAGGGAGCACGGCGCTCCCTGGTCTGCTCCGTCGAGATCTCCGCTGGGCTGCAGGCCCTCAGGAAGAGGATGGCGCGGACGGGTGGGCGTGCGGTGCCGCCTGGTCCGACTACGCCATGCCGAGGGCCTGCATGTAGAGCTCGAGGATCGCCTCCTGCTCCTGGCGCTCGCTGTGATCCTGCTTGCGGATGCGGAGGATCGTGCGGACGGCCTTCGCGTCGAAGCCCCGGCCCTTCAGCTCGGCGAACACCTCTTTGATGTCGCCCATGATGCCGGCCTTTTCCTCCTCGAGGCGCTCCAGGCGCTCGATGAACTGCTTCAGCTCGTCGGCCGCTACGCCCTCGGCCGACGAGACGTCGCCGCCGGGCCGCTGCGCGGCGGTGGGCATCGAATGGGCGTTCATGGGGCTCTCCCGAATGCACGGCGCGGTTGCGCCCTGGACCCGTGGTTAATGGGCCGGCCTTACTGGAAGCTTAGCCGATTCGCTGCCTGCCGGCCGCCGCCTCAATGCTCCTTGGCCTGCGACGCTGCGAAGCCCGCCTGCTGCTGCGGGGTTGCCTCGGTCTGGAAGCGCGCCTTCCACTCGGCGTAAGGCATCCCGTAGACGGCCTCGCGGCTCTCGTCCTTGGTCAGCGCCACGCCTGTCTCATCGGCGGCGTCCTTGAGCCAGTTCGACAGGCAGTTCCGGCAGAAGCCCGCCAGATTCATCAGGTCGATGTTCTGCACATCCGTCCGATTGCGCAGATGCGCGACGAGGCGGCGGAACACCGCGGCTTCGAGTTCCGTCTGGGTCCGGGGATCGATCGCGCTCATCGGTGGCAACTCTCTTCAGGTCGGGCGGCCCGCTCCCGATTTCGGGAGCGGCCGGACGGAGATCAAGCCGCGAGGAGCGGGCGAAGGATGCGGGCGAAGCGCGCGGCCCACTCGGCCTGTCCGTCCGCGCCGGCAATCAGATCCTGGCGGATCTCCACGAGGGCGTTGGCGAGGCCCCGCGCGGTGGCGTGACGGTCGATCGTGTCGCCCGGCAGGCCGCCGCCATACGGCTGGTTGTCGCCGACGGTCAGCCCGGCGGGATCCGCCTCCAGCGCGCGGATGAGGGGGCGGGCAAAGCGCTCGTCCCCGTCGTACAGGATGCCGACCTGCCAGGGCCGCGCGATGCCGCGCCAGTAAGGCGTGAAGCTGTGCAGGGTCAGGAGCACGGGCGGACGGCCGGCCGCCGCGGCGGCGGCGATCGCGTCGTCGATGGCCGCGTCGAACGGGGCGTAGAACCGGGCGATCCGCGCCTGCTTGCCGGCCTCGTCGATCCGGGCATTGCCAGGAACCACGGCGCCGTCGGACAGGCGCATCACCAGCGTCGGGTCGGCGCGCCCGCGATTCGGGTCGATGATCAGCCGCGAGAAGTTCGTGAGGATCGCCGGGGCCCCGAGCTGCGCCGCGAGGCTCCGCGTCACCGCCGCCGCGCCGATATCGTAAGCGATGTGCCGGGCGTATTCCGACTCCGGCAAACCGAGCTCGATATCCGGCGGCACGAAATTCGAGGCGTGATCGCAGGCGATGACGAGGCCGCAGGCGGGGTCGCCGGGGATGATCTCGCAGGGATGCGCGGGCGGGAGGGCCGTTTCTGTCTCCGGACGGGTCACGGGGCTCCGAGGTCTTCAGATCTGTGCGAGGGCGCGGATGGCGCTTGCCGTCGCGCGGCCGCTCGGGCAGATCACCTATCAAGGATCGTGCGCTCACGGCAAGAAACGGGCCCGCCGCCCAGGGAAGAAACGGGCGGGGAGTGTGCGACACAAACAAGAGAGGAGCCCGTTCGACGCCATGACCGAGACCGTTCCGCCCGTCGCCGATGCGGCCATCCGGGATCAGCGCGCGCTCCTCGACGCGATTCTCACGGCCGCGATCCGCGCCGCCCATCCGGATCTCTGCCTGCCGCCCCACCTGCCGGAGCCGAGCCCCGGACGTCTGATCATCCTGGCGGCCGGCAAGGCCGCCGGCAGCATGAGCGCCGTGGCGAGCCGGTTCTACCGCCGGCAGCATGGACTCGGCGACGACCGGATCGTCGGCCTCGCAGTGGCCCGCCACGGCTACGGCCAGGACGCGCCGGGCATCCACATGGTCGAGGCGGGCCACCCGGTGCCCGACGAGGCCGGCATCTCGGCGACCCGGGAGGCCCTGCGGCTCGCCACCGAGGCGGGGCCGGACGACGAGGTCCTGGTCCTGCTGTCGGGCGGTGGCTCGGCCAACTGGATCGCCCCGGCCGGCGACCTGACGCTCGTCGAGAAGCAGGCGATCACCCGGGCGATGCTCCGCTCCGGCGCGCCGATCGGCGAGATCAACACGGTGCGCAAGCACATCTCGCGGATCAAGGGCGGACGCCTCGCCCTCGCGGCCCGCAACGCCCGGCGCATCCTGACGCTGGCGATCTCGGACGTGCCGTTCGACGATCCGGCGGTGATCGCGTCGGGCCCGACGGTGCCCGATCCGTCCACGCTCGCCGATGCCCGCGCCATCTGTGAGAAGCGCGGCATCCCGCTGCCCGAGGAGGCTTCGCGGCTCCTCAACGACCCGAACAACGAGACGCCGAAGGCCGGCGACCCCGCCTTCGCCCGCGCCGAGTACCGGATCATCGCCCGGCCGATCGACGCCCTGAATGCCGCCGCCGAGGCCGCCCGCGCGGCCGGCTACGAGCCGATCCTGCTCGGCGCCGATCTCGAAGGCGAGGCCCGCGAGGTCGCGGCCGAGCACGCGGCCGAGGCCAAGCGCCTCAAGGCCGAGGGCCGGCGCGTGGCGCTGATCTCCGGCGGCGAGCTCACCGTCACGATCCGCGGTGAGGGCCATGGCGGCCCGAACCAGGAATACGCCCTGGCGCTGGCGGTGGCCTTGGACGGCGAGCCCGGCATCTTCGGCATCAGTGCCGATACCGACGGGACCGACGGCGGCCGGGGCCTCGCCACCGACCCGGCGGGCGGCCTCATCGATCCGACGACCCTGGAGCGGGCCCGGACCGCCGGCCTCGACCCGGCCGCGATGCTGGAGCAGAACGACTCCACCGCGTTCTTCGCGGCCCTCGGCGACCTCGTGAACCCCGGTCCGACCTGTACCAATGTCAACGACTGCCGCATCATCCTCGTCAACTAGGTCGCGCGTCTCGGCGGCTCAGCTCCTCCCGGCAGTCACGGTCCTCGGCCTCGCGCTCCTCGGCGCGAGCCCCGCCCGGGCGGATCTGCGCCTGTGTAACCAGACCGCCAGCAAGGTCGGGATCTCGCTGGGCTATCGCGACCCGCAGGGCTGGGTGACGGAGGGCTGGTGGGATTTGGCGCCGAAGGCCTGCGAGACGCTTCTCAAGGGCGCGCTGGCGGCGCGGTTCTACTACGTGTTCGCAGTCGACTACACGCGCGGCGGCGAGTGGAGCGGCCGCTCGCTGATGTGCACCCGTGATTCGGAATTCACGATCCGCGGGATCGAGGATTGTCTCGCCCGCGGCTACGACCGGAACGGCTTCTTCGAAGTCGATACCGGCGAGCAGAAGAGCTGGACCATCCAGCTCACCGATCCCAACCGGGCCGAGGCGCCGGCAAAGCCGTAACGTGAAGGCGGCGGCCTTGACGCTGTCCGGCACGGGATGCTCACACCCGTGGCCAAACCCTTGAACCGGCGGCGCTTCATGCTGCACGGCAACGAACAACCGGAGGAATACGCTTGAAACGGTCACGCCGCACGAAGATCGTCGCCACCCTGGGCCCGGCCTCCGATTCGCCGGAGATGATCGAGCGGCTGTTCCGCGCGGGCGTCGACGTGTTCCGGCTCAACATGAGCCACCTGCCGCGCGAGAAGCTGCCCGAGAAGGTGGAGGCGATCCGCACCATCGAGCGGGAGGCCAAGCGGCCGATCGGCATCCTGGTCGACCTGCAGGGGCCGAAGCTGCGGCTCGGCACCTTCGCGGAGGGGGCCGCGATGATCGAGGCCGGCGCCACCTTCGTGCTCGACGGCGATCCGACGCCGGGCGATGCCGCCCGCTGCCACCTGCCGCATCCCGAGATCCTCGAGGCGCTGGAGCCGGGCCACGCCATCCTGCTCGATGACGGCAAGCTCCGGCTGACGGTGGTCGAGACCTCGCACAACCGCGCCGTGACCCGCGTCGAGGTCGGCGGCCGGATCTCGAACCGGAAGGGCGTATCCCTGCCGCATACGGTGATCCCGGTCCCGGCGATGACCGACAAGGACCGGGCTGATCTCGATGCCGGCCTGAACGCGGGCGCCGACTGGATCGCCGTCTCGTTCGTCCAGCGGCCCGAGGACGTGGCCGAGGTGAAGAAGGTCTGCGCCGGCCGCGCCCTGGTGATGGCCAAGATCGAGAAGCCGCAGGCGCTGGCGCGCCTCGACGAGATCATCGAGATCTCCGACGGCCTGATGGTCGCCCGCGGCGATCTCGGCGTGGAGATGCCCCTGGAGCAGGTCCCGGGGGTGCAGAAGCGCATCACCCGCGGCGCCCGGCGCTACGGCAAGCCGGTGGTCGTGGCCACCCAGATGCTCGAATCGATGATCACGGCTCCGGTCCCGACACGCGCCGAGGTCTCGGACGTCGCCACGGCGGTCTACGAGGGGGCGGATGCCGTGATGCTCTCTGCGGAGAGCGCCTCGGGGGCCCACCCGATCGGGGCCGTGGAGACCATGAACCGCATCGCCGAGCAGGTGGAGCGGGACGCGATCTACTGGTCGATCATCCGGGCGCAGAGCGCGACCCCCGACGAGACGGCCGCCGACGCCATCGCGGCGGCGGCGCATCAGATGGTCGATGCCCTGAACCTCGACGCGATCATGGCCTGGACCAATTCCGGCTCCACGGCGCTCCGCCTGTCGCGCGAGCGCCCGAACGCCACCGTGATCGCGCTGACACCCCGGCGCGAGACGGCGCGGCGCCTCGCCCTGGCCTGGGGCACGCACCCGATCGTCACCAAGGATGCCAGCGACGTGGACGACATGTCCTTCCGCGCCGCCAAGTTCGCCGTCCGCGAGAAGTTTGCCGCGGTGGGCGACCGGGTGATCGTCGTCGCCGGCCTGCCGTTCGGCACGCCGGGCGCCACCAACCTCGTGCGGCTGACCTTCATCACCCGCGAGCACGCCGAGAAGGCGTGAGGCGGCAGGCCTCCAGCACTGCCGGCATCCCGATTGCGATCGGGATGCCGGCCGCCGACGCGGCGGGATCTTGCGCGGACAACAATTCTCAAAACCGGGCTTGCCACCGTTGCACCGGGACGAGGCGGACGGACGTGTCCTGATCGGCCCGCGGTTCAATGCGCGACGGCCGGTTCCGAACCGGCCGCATTGGTCGCCGCGGCCAGCCGGATAATCTCCTCCGTGACCCGCTCGGCGGCGACATACTGGAGCATGTGGCCGATGCCCGGCAGCAGCACGAGCCGCGCCCCCGGGATTGCCCGCGCGAGCGGCACCGCCTGCGCGTCGGCGCGGACGATCGGGTCGGCCTCGCCGGAGATCACCAGGGTCGGGATGTGGATCCTGCCGTAGCGCGGGCTCTGCGCCGCGAGGGCTCGCGACAGGCCGAGCAGATCCTGGACGTTGGCGAGCAGCGTCTCCGGTCGCAGAACCAAGTCGGATCTGGCCAAGTCCGGATAATCCGCCTGCGCGGGCTGCGGCTTGAAGACCCGGCGCGCCGCCTCGGGCAGGAACCGACGCGCGATCGGCGGTCCGATCGTCCGGCTGAGCACCCACGCCACCGGGGGCTTTATGGCGAACCGCCAGTACCACGGCAGATCCGGCATCCGGTCCGGCATGGGCATCGCCACAGGCGCGGCGAGGGCGAGGGCGGAAACCCGCTTCGGATGATCCAGGGCGAGGGCCAAAGCGAGGGCGCCGGCCCAGGAATGACCGAACACCACCGCCGGCCCGACGCCCATGCGGTTCAGCGCTTCCGCGATCATCCCGGCCTGCACGGAGGGTGCCGCGGCGTCGCCGCCGGCAATCCGGTCGCTCCATCCGAATCCCGGCCGGTCGAAGGCGATCACCCGGAAGCCCTGCGCGGCGAGGCGGCGGCCGATCCCCTCCATGGGATCCGACGCGTTGGCCGAGGCCCCGTGCAGGAGGACGACGGGCGGCCCGTTCGCCGGGCCGTCCTGCAGGGTCGCGAGCCGCCCGCCGGTGATCGTCACGAACGGACCCGCGGGCGGGTTGGCCGCGCCGACCCGGAGCGTGATCACCAGCGCCGCCAGGGCCCCGATCGCCAGAACGAGGCCGGCGAGGGCGAAGGGCAGGGCAAGGAGGGTCAGGAGGACGGCGATCACCCGGGTCACAGGTCGCGGCCGTCGACCTCCGGGGTGAGGCGGTTGATCGCCTCGCCGACCTTCTCCATCTGCGGGTAGAGCGCCTTCGCCCGCCGGAACGCTGCCAGCGCACGCGCCTTGTCGTCGAGGGATTCGTAGATCCGGCCCATGGCGGCCCAGGCCTCGAAGTGGCGCGGCTCCAGGACCAGGGCCCGCCGCAGATCGGCCAGCGCATCGTCCTTGTCGGTGAGGAGCCAGAACACCGTCGCGCGGCGGTTCCAGCCCTCCGACCAATTCGGTTCGAGGGCGGTGACGCGGTCCATCAGCTCGGCCGCCAGGGGGAAGTCGTGGGCGGTGACGGCCTGGCGGGCGCGGTCGGTCAGCAGGTCGACGGTCGGGCTGCCGGATCCGGCCATGTGCCGCTCGATCAGTCGCGCGATGCCCTTGGCCTCCGCTGGATCCTCGCTGGCGCGCAGGCGCGCGAACAGGTCATCGAGGCTCGGCGGCTTCGGTGCCGGCTTCGCTTCGGCGGTCGGCCGGCCGGGCCGGGTCGATTGCGGCGCTGCCTGGGCCGCCGGCAGTGTCGCCGCGAGGGCCGGCAGGCAGACCAGGGCGGCTATGAGACGGGTCGGCATCATGCAGCCAGACTGTGCGCCGTCGCCACGTCCGTCAACGTGCCGCGGTGCCGCGCGCACGCGGAAACGGCCGCACCCGGTGGACACGGCCGTTTCCTCGATCGGTGCCGTTCTCCGTCCGGCCTCGGCCGGTCGGAACGGTCTCAGCCCTGGCGGGCCTTGAAGCGCTTCTGGGTCTTGTTGATCACGTAGACCCGCCCCTTGCGGCGCACGAGCTGGTTGTCGCGGTGGCGGCCACGCAGGGACTTGAGGGAGTTGCGGATCTTCATCGGTCTTTCGAGCCCGGAGGGCCGTCCATCAGTAAGGGATCGGGAACGTAGCCTTGAGGCAGGACGCGCAGTCGCGTCCGGCGATCACGGCTCACGCATCGCGGGATGGCGCGGCCATATCAGGAGTCGCCCCCACAAGGCAAGGCGCAGCGGGCATCGTGCTGCCGGTCCTGCTCAATGGACGCTGTCGAGATCCGGCACCGCCGGTGCGATCACGAGCTGCCGGCCGATCTGGTGCAGCAGCATGTCGAGGAGCGGTTTCAGACGGTCGAAACCCGGCCGGGAGAGGCCATTCTCCGCAGCCGTGTACAGGGCCAGCGCCATCTCGGCGACCTGATCGATGCCGCCGGCGGCGGCATCCGTCGCGTAGAACGCCGATTCGTCGAGAAAGCCCTCACGGCTGCACGCGGTCACATCGATGACGATCCCGTGGGCCTCGTCCACGACGCCCTCGGCGTTCCGGATATACCGGCCGCGCACGAGCACCCAGCGGACTTCGCCGGGTACCGGTACGGTCCGGTACTGCGCGATATACAGGCCGCCCTCGCGGCGAAGGTCAGCGATGATGCACCCGATCCGTCGCCGGTCCTCGGGATGGATGTGCTCCAGGAACGCCGCGAAGGGCGTCCCCCGGCCGCCTTTCGGCCGCGGCAGGCCCAGGACCGTCGCGGCGGCGGCGTCGCATTCGAGGACGTCGTCGGCGATGTGCCAAGTCCAGGTCCCGACATCCGATTCGGCCAGGGCACGCATCCCCATGCGGCCGCTCTGCCGCTTCGTGTGCACACCGACGCCCACAGACTCGATCTCCAGGTCCGTCCGGACGCTTTGCCCGGCCGACTTATTTGGTCGACACAATACTGGGACTGCCGAAACGGCACAACGCATGGGAGTGACAGATCAGGATGGTGTTCGAGGGTAGCGACGCCATCAGGAACGATAGTAAACGCCGGTCAGCGTGCCCTTTGCGAGGACGTGCCCGCGCATCGCATCGATCAGTGCGCCCCGGCCCGGCGCCTCGGCCAGGGCGAGAGACTGCCGCAGCGCGAAGATCTGGAAGACGTAGTCGTGCGGCCCGTGGCCCGTCGGAGGATCCGGCGGCAACCATTCCGCGCGCAGGAAGCTGTTTTGGCCCAACGCGTGGCCGGAGCCCGGATGCCCGGGGCTCGCCAAGGCACCTTCGGGCAATTCGGCCGGCTCGGGCGGGATCGCCCAAGCGATCAGGTGGACCAGCGGACGCGGCGTCGGGCTCCCGGCGTCCTCGACGAGGATCACCAGGGCAGCGGTGCCCGCGGGCAGGCCGCTCCAGGCGAGCGGCGGGGACACGCCCGCACCGTCCGCGGTGAAGCGGGCCGGCATGTCCGCCCCGTCCGCGAAGGCCGGACTGGTCAGCGTCACGGTGTCGGCAATGTCGGAGAAGTCCGAATGGACCGCCGTCTTGTCCCGGCCGGCCTTCAGGCCCGACAGGGCTTCGCCGACCGCCCCGGGGATTTTCTCAAGCATCGCCGCGCCCTCCGTCCCGTCTCCAACGGCGGGGGACGCAACCCGTTCACGCAGAGCGTTCGGCTGCGACCATATAGTTCACGGCCGTGTCGCGGCTCGTGCGCCAACCATCCGTGAGCGGGTTGTAGACGACCCCGACCGTGTCGGTGACGGCGAGCCCTCCCGCCCGGATGGCGCGGGCGAGTTCGTCGGGCGTCACGAATTTCTGCCAGTCATGCGTGCCCCGCGGCAGCCAGCCGAGCACGTATTCGGCGCCGACGATGGCCAGCGCGAAGGAGCGCAGAGTCCGGTTCAGGGTGGCCCCGAACAGCAGTCCGCCGGGCTTAACCCCCGCGCAGGCGGTCCGCACGAAGGCCTGCATGTCGGAGACGTGCTCCACCACCTCCATGATCAGCACGGCGTCGAAACGCTCGCCGCCGGCGACCACCGCTTCGATGGTCGCGCCGCGATAATCGACCGGCACGCCCGCCGCCTCGGCATGGGCCCGGGCCACCGCGATGTTCTGCTCGGCCGGATCGAGCCCGATCACGCGTGCGCCGAGCCGGGCGAGGGGTTCCGAGAGGACGCCGCCGCCGCAGCCGACGTCGCAGATCGAAAGCCCGTCCAGCGGAAAGGGCGCGCGCGGATCGCGTCCGAACCGCCGGCACAGGGCGTCGCGGATATAGGCGAGCCGCACCGGATTGAACCGGTGGAGGACGCGCATCGGGCCGGTCTCGTCCCACCACGTGGCGGCGAGCGCATCGAAGCGCGCAACCTCACCGCGGTCGACGAACCCGTCCGTGGCCCGATCCGTGGCTGCCCTGTCCATGCGCGTTCCGTCCTCATGCCGGCGCCGCCCCGATCCGGTCCGCCCCTCTATCCGGGCTGGCCGGGTAGGCCGGATCCGCCGCGATGCGTCGTGTCCGCGCTCTAGCATGGAGATCGCTCGGAAGTCGCCGCGGCGCGCGGGCGCCATGCTTGGCTGGTTGTTGACACTCTACCGAGCCGCTTGTACCCGCCGGGCACCGTCCGGACCGGGCTGCAGCGGTCCGTCCAATCGCCACCGGGAACCCGCGACCGAGAGACCATGCCCCGTCTGGTGATGAAATTCGGCGGCACCTCCGTCGCCAACGTCGATCGCATCCGCAACGTGGCGCGCCACGTCGCCCGCGAGGTGGCGGCCGGCTACGACGTTGCCGTGATCGTCTCGGCCATGTCAGGCAAGACCAACGAGCTGGTCGACTGGGTCAAGGACGCGAACGCGCTCTACGACCCGCGGGAATACGACGCCGTCGTGGCCTCGGGCGAACTCGTCACCGCGGGCCTCCTGGCGATCGCCCTCCAGAAGGACGGGGTCAAGGCCCGCTCCTGGCAGGGCTGGCAGATTCCGGTCGTGACCTCGGACGCCCATGGCTCGGCGCGGATTGCCGAGATCGATCCCAAGAACCTCGAGGCGGGTTTCGCAAAGGGCGAGATCGCGGTGATCGCCGGCTTCCAGGGCGTCCATGCCGAGACCGGCCGCGTGACGACGCTGGGCCGTGGCGGCTCCGACACCTCGGCGGTGGCGGTCGCGGCCGCGATCGGGGCCGAGCGCTGCGACATCTACACGGACGTGGACGGCGTCTACACCACCGATCCGCGCATCGTGCCGAAGGCCCGCCGCATGGAGCGGGTGACCTTCGAAGAAATGCTGGAGATGGCCTCGCTGGGCGCCAAGGTGCTGCAGGTCCGCTCGGTGGAGCTTGCCATGGTCCACCGGGTGCCGACCACGGTCCGGTCCTCCTTCGATCCGCCGGACGCCGCGCGCCCGGGCACCCTCATCTGCGACGAGGACGACATCGTGGAACAGCAGATCATCACCGGGATCGCCTTCTCCCGGGACGAGGCGCAGATCACCCTGCGCCGTGTCAAGGACAGCCCCGGCGTGGCCGCCGCGATCTTCGGGCCGCTGGCCGACGCCAACATCAACGTCGACATGATCATCCAGACCGTGTCGGGCGACCAGTCGACCACCGACATGACCTTCACGGTGCCGGCTTCCGAGTACCAGCGCTCGCGCGCCATCCTCGACGAGGCCCGCACGCAGATCGGCTACGCCCAGATCGAGGGGGCCACCGATGTCGTGAAGGTATCGGCGATCGGCGTCGGCATGCGCAGCCATGCGGGCGTGGCCGCCAAGGCGTTCAGGGCGCTTGCCGAGAAGGGGATCAACATCCGCGCGATCACCACCTCGGAGATCAAGTTCTCCGTGCTGATCGACGCCGCCTATACGGAGCTTGCCGTGCGCACGCTTCACTCGCTATACGGCCTGGACCAGGCCTGAGCCTGGGACGACGCGGGTTCGAGCGGGTCGCGTGGTGTGAACTAGACAGTCACGGGCCGATCCGCCGATCTCAGAGCGTCTCTGGGACCAGCGGTCCGGTCCATCCGGTGCCAGCCGTCCCGGGTTTGGCGCCAAGGTTGCAGGGTGGTCGACGCCAAGGCCACTCACCGACGCTGGAACGACGAACCGATGCCCGCTGCGCCCGGAGGCCCGCGCCTGCTGCTGCGCCGCCTCCGCGAAGCGATGGCGGAGCCGGTCAGCCCCCAGGCGCGCCTGGATCGCATCGTCGTCCTGATCGCCGCCAATGTCGTGGCCGAGGTCTGCTCGGTCTATGTGCTGCGCGATGACAACACCCTCGAACTGTTCGCCACCGAGGGCCTCAACCGCGAAGCGGTCCACCAGACTCGCATGCGGACCGACGAGGGCCTGGTCGGCCTGATCGCCCGCACGGCGGAGCCGCTTTCCCTTTCGGATGCGCAGAACCACCCGGCCTTTTCGTACCGTCCGGAGACCGGCGAGGAGGCCTATCACGCCTTCCTGGGCGTGCCGCTGCTGCGGGCGGGCAACACGCTCGGCGTCCTGACGGTCCAGAACAAGACCTATCGCGTCTACTCCGAGGAGGAGATCGAGGCGCTCCAGACCACCGCCATGGTGCTCTCGGAGATGATCGCCTCGGGCGAGCTCGAGGGGCTGGCCCCCGATGCCGGCACCGCGGCCCGCCGCCCGGTCCTGGCGCGGGGCATCGCGCTGGCCGACGGCATCGGCCTCGGCTACGTGGTGCTGCACGAGCCCCGCGTCGTGGTGAAGACGCTGATCGCCGAGAACGTCGACCGCGAGGTCGCGCGCCTCGACGCGGCCATCGAGGAGGTCCGCTCGGCGATCGACGCGCTGGTGGAGCGCGGCGACCGGATCGGTACCGCGGAGAGCCGCGAGGTTCTCGAGACCGTCCGAATGTTCGCCCACGACAAGGGCTGGCTCCGGCGCATGCGGGAGGCCGTGGCGTCGGGCCTGACCGCAGAAGCCGCGGTCGAGCGGGTCCAGTCGGACAACCGCGCGCGGATGATGCGCCAGTCGGATCCGTATCTGCGGGAGCGGCTGCACGATCTCGACGATCTCGCCAACCGCGTCCTGCGCACCCTGATCGGCTCCGAAGCGGCCGGAACCATGGTGCTGCCGGAGAACGCCATCCTGGTGGCGCGCACCATGGGGCCGGCGGCCCTCCTCGACTACGAGGCCTCGACCCTGCGCGGCATCGTCCTGGAGGAGGGTGGTCCGACCAGCCACGTGGCGATCGTCGCCCGGGCGCTGGGCATCCCGGCCGTGGGCGAGGTGGAGAATGCCACCGCCCTGTGCGACGCGGGCGATGCCATCATCGTCGACGGCGTGGCCGGCGAGATCCATGTCCGGCCCGGTCCCGAGGTCGAGGCCGCCTATGCCGAGATGGTGCGCCTGCGCGCCCGGCGGCAGGAGCAGTACCGGGCGCTGCGGGACGTGCCCGCCCAGACCCGCGACGGCGTGCGCGTCGGCCTGCACCTCAATGCCGGCCTGCTGGTCGATTTCAGCCACCTGCAGGAGACGGGCGCCGAGGGCGTGGGCCTGTTCCGCACCGAGCTGCAGTTCATGGTGGCGCAGCGCATGCCGTCGGCGGCCGAGCAGGAGGAACTGTACCGCAAGGTCTTCGCCGCCTCGGCGGGCAAGTCCGTCACCGTCCGCACCCTCGACATCGGCGGCGACAAGATCCTGCCCTACATGGCCAAGCTCGAGGAGGAGAACCCCGCCCTCGGCTGGCGGGCGATCCGCATCGGCCTCGACCGGCCGGCTTTGCTGCGCATGCAGCTGCGCGCCCTGCTGAAGGCCGCCGACGGCGACCCGCTCAAGATCATGTTCCCGATGGTCGCCACGGTGGATGAATTTGTGCGCGCCCGCGGCATCGTCGAGCGGGAAAAGGCCTACCTGAAGCGCCACGGCTACCGGCTTCCCACCGATTGCCGCCTCGGCGCGATGATCGAGGTGCCCTCGCTCCTGTTCCAGATCGACGAGATCGCCCGGGAGGCCGATTTCCTGTCGGTCGGCTCGAACGACCTGATGCAGTTTCTGTTCGCTGTGGACCGGGAGAATCGCCGGGTCGCCGACCGCTTCGATCCGTTGAGCGTGGCGGCCCTCCGCGCCTTCCGGCTGATCGCCGAGCGGGCCAACGCGGCCTCCTGCCCGGTGACGGTCTGCGGCGAGATCGGCGGCCGCCCCCTCGACGCCATGGCGCTGATCGGCCTCGGCTACCGGCAGCTGTCGATGTCGCCGGCCGCGATCGGGCCGGTCAAGGCCATGGTGCTGAGCCTCGATGCGGGCGCCATCGCCGAACTCATCGACGCCGAGATGGCGCGGATGCATGACGGCGACTCCCTGCGCCCGGCGCTCACGGCCTTCGCGCACGCCCACGGCATCCCTATTTAACCGCGACCCTTGCCGAACATTCGGCCGGGGTTGTACGGCAACGCCACGACGCTTTCGGCCGACGCGCCGCGGCTTCCGCTCTCGAACGGAAGGGGCGTGGATTTGGGGGAAGTCCTGCCGGGTCTCGGTCCCTCCAAGCCACGCGTCTCTTCCCCCCGAGACGAGACCCGCGCCCAGCCCGGAACGGCACGCGCAGACCTGCAGAAACACGGGCGATGATCCCCTTTCCCACCGAGCGCCTCGACGCCATCCTGGCGCGGCACGACATCGTCACCGCGCAGCTCGGCTCCGGCGAGATCGATCCGGAGACCGTGGTCCAGCTCTCCCGCGAGCTGTCCGACCTCGACCCCGTCGTGGCGGCGATCCGCGGCTACCGCGCGGCCCTGGACAACCTCGCGGGCGTCGAGGCCCTCATCGACGAGCCAGGCACGGATCCGGAGATGCGGGCCCTCGCCGCCGATGAGAAGCCGGAGGCGCAGGAGGCGCTCCAAGCCGCGCACCGGGCCCTGCAGGTGCTGCTCCTTCCGAAGGACGCCGCCGACGAGAAGAGCGCAATCCTGGAAGTCCGCGCCGGGACCGGCGGCGACGAGGCGGCCCTCTTCGCCGGCGACCTGTTCCGGATGTACGCCAAATACGCCGAGTCGAAGGGCTGGCGGGTCGAGGTGATCTCCGAGAGCGAGGGCACGGTAGGCGGCTTTCGCGAGGTCGTGGCCGAGGTGAAGGGCCGGGGCGTCTTCGCCCGCCTCAAGTACGAGAGCGGCGCCCACCGGGTGCAGCGCGTGCCCGACACCGAGACGCAGGGGCGGATCCACACCTCCGCCGCCACCGTGGCGGTACTCCCGGAGGCCGAGGAGGTCGACATCCACGTCAACGATGCGGACCTGAAGATCGACACGATGCGGGCCCAGGGCGCGGGCGGCCAGCACGTCAACAAGACCGAATCGGCGATCCGCATCACCCACCTGCCGACCGGCATCGTGGTGTTCGTCCAGGAGGAGCGGTCGCAGCACAAGAACCGCGCCCGTGCGATGGCACTCCTGCGCGCTCGGCTCTACGACGCCGAGCGCAGCGCGAAGGATTCGGCCCGGGCGGCCGATCGGAAGGCCCAGGTCGGCTCCGGCGATCGCAGCGAGCGGATCCGGACCTACAATTTCCCGCAAGGAAGGGTGACCGATCACCGGATCAACCTGACCCTCTACAAGCTCGAGGAGGTGATGGCCGGGACGGCCCTCGACGAGGTGGTCGACGCCCTGATCACCGAGCATCAGGCCGAGCTGCTGGCCGCCGAGGGTATGGCCTGAGCCATGTCGTGATGCCGGCCGCGATGCAGAACAGATCGCGCCGCGAGGCGCTGCGAGCCTGCACGGCACGGCTGCAGGCCGCGGGTGTCGTCGAGGCGGCAGGCGATGCCCGATTCCTCCTGCTCGGAATCCTCGGCCTTGAGACGCGCGACCTTCTGATCGAGGGTGAGCGCCGCGTCAGCGCGGACGAAGCCGCGGCCCTCGACGCGGCGCTCGCCCGGCGCCTCGCCGGCGAGCCGGTGGCCCGTATCCTGGGCGCCTGGGAGTTCTGGGGGCTGCCGTTCCGGCTCGGTCCCGACACCCTGGTGCCGCGCCCGGACACCGAAATCCTGGTCGAGGTCGCGCTGGCGGCGGTCCCCGACCGGACCGCGCCGGTGCGCTGCCTGGACCTCGGCACCGGAACGGGCTGCATCCTGACGGCCCTTCTCTCGGAACTGCCCCGGGCCAGCGGGGTCGGGCTCGATCGCTCGGACGGGGCCCTGCGCGTCGCCCGGGACAATGCCGTCGCCAACGGCGTCGGCGACCGGGCCCGCTTCGTCGTCGGCGATTGGTGCGAGGCCCTGAGCGGGACCTTCGACCTCGTCGTCTCGAATCCGCCCTACATCGCCCAGGACGTGATCGCGACCCTCGACCGCGAAGTCCGCATGCACGATCCGGCGGCGGCCCTGGATGGCGGCGTGGACGGTCTCGACGCCTACCGGAGAATCCTCGACGGTGCGGCTGGGCTGCTCGCCCCGGGCGGCAGGCTCGTCCTGGAGATCGGCTACGATCAGGCCTCGGCGGTGCGGGCCCTTGCATGCGCGGCGGGCTTCCCGGATCGGGGATTGACCCGCGACCTCGCCGGCCGCGACCGCGTCGTGAGTTTCGACCGGCCACAGGGTCTTTTATCCGGCCACAGGGATGCCTAAGTCAGGGTCGAGCATCGCGTCACCGAAAAATTGCTTGTTGCATCAACCGGGGAACGCTAGAGTCGGCTTGAAGATCGCGAACCGTCCGTTAAGACGGACGGCTGTAAGGTCGGTGGTGACCATGGGTCGCCGATTGGTTCGCTGATCCCCCTTAACCGTCGAACCAGAACGCGCCGGTGCCAGCGCGGCGGTGCGACACAATCGAACCTGACAATCAACTGAGGATCGGCGGCTTTAACCGGGCGCCCGCTTCGAGGGATGGTCAGGCAGACGCGCGGACCGAAGAGCGGTCGCACGCGCGGCGCCGCCGGATGCGCTTGGCCGGACTGCGCCAGGAGATCCGCCCGGGCGCCTCCGTAGACAGTCGTTTGCGTGAACGAGGGTCATTACAGACCGATGAGACCAAACCAGAATCGACGGATGCGCGGCCGGAACCGGCCGAAGGGTCCGAATCCGCTGACGCGCTCGTACGAATCCAACGGTCCCGACGTCAAAATCCGCGGCACGGCGCAGCACATCGCCGACAAGTACGCGCAGCTTGCGCGGGATGCTCTGGCGGCCGGCGATCCAGTTGCTGCTGAAAACTACTTCCAGCACGGGGAGCACTATTTCCGCATCGTTTCCGGTGCCCAGGAACAGAATCGCCCGGCTAATACCGCCGGTTACGCCAGTCGTCCCTATGATGACGACATGGAAGAGGGCGACGACGAGGCCCAGGGCAACGGCGGATCGCAGAACGGTCACGGCTATAGCGGCTATGATGACGCCGATCCCGGCCAGCAGCCGCAGCCCTACGAGGGTCGTCAGGACGGAAACCAGGACGGTCGGCAGGGCCGTGACCGGTTCCAGAACCGCGATCAACGGCGGTTCGACAACGGCGGGCGCCAGGATTACCGGCGTCAGGACCAGCCGCGTCAGGACTATCAGCGCCAGGATTATCAACGGCCGGACTATCGGCAGGAGAACCGGCAGGACCGTCAGGATTACGGGCGTCCGGATTATCGCCAGGAGCGTCACGACGGCCGGCAGGACCGCCAGGACGTCCGGCAGGACCGCCAGGACGTCCGGCAGGATCCTCGCCAAGATACGCGCCAGGATACGCGCCAGGATGCTCGGCAGAATGATCGGCAAGACGCCCGGCAGGACACGCGCGGCGATCAGGGGCGTTACGAGAGCGGCCGCGGCGAGGCTCCGCGGTCCGAAGCCCGGCAGGAAACGCGTCCGGAGGGGCGGCCCGAGCGGGCTCCCCGCGGCGAGGCCGGACGTCAGGGCGAGACGGCGCCCCGCCGTGAGCGCCGCCGCGAGCCTGCGCCTGTCGTGGAGGCCGAGGAGCCGACCGGCCTGCCGGCATTCCTGATGGCCCCTGCGCGTCCCGCCCCGCCGGCTGAACCGTCGCCTGCTCCCGAGCCGGAGGCTGCGGCCGAGGAAACTCCGGCCGCCAAGCCCCGCCGCCGCCGCCGCCCGCGTTTCGAGAGCGCCGCGGACGAGGGCAGCGCCAACACGTCGCCGGCAGACGTGCCGACCGAGTGAGCGAAAGCTGCAGGAAGCACTGAAGAGAGGCCGTTCCGGGCAACCGGAGCGGCCTCTGTCGTTACGGGCTCAGCGTGGCACGGTTTTCCAGTCCGGGCAGGCCTGGACCCGGTGGATCAGACGGTGCCGCCGGCCGCTCGCGCCGAACGGCCCGAGCTCCCAGTCCCAAGCCGCTTCCGTAGGCGGGAGCTCGGACCCGAACAGCATATCGAGGCTGTCGGTGAACCGGCCCGACCGATCCTCCGCGCGCTGCACCGCGTCGGTGATCAGGCAGACGCGCTCGACCCGGCCTGCCAGGGTGTCCAGGGCTTTGAGGTGGGTCTCGACCAGATGTGCCCTGAGAAGGGACGGGGCCGCGCGGCCCCGGGCCTCGTGGGCCTCGATCGGGACGATCGGAAGCTGCGACAGCAGGTTTGCCGAAACGATCAGGTCGGCGCTCGTGCAGAGATCCGCCCAGGACCCGGCGAGGCCTGCACTGATCTCGGCGGTCACCAGCGCCACGTTCGGGTATCGGCGGGCGGCGAGCCGGGCCGGCCAGGGATGCACGGCATCCACGAGGCCGATCCGATCAAACAGGCGGGCGAGATCGTCCAGCGGCACGTCGTCGAGCAGGCCGGAGCCGAGCACGACCGCATGTCGGCAATGCCCCGTTCCCTCGGCCGCCGCCGCGATCGTGCCCCGCGCCTGCGCGAGATGCGGTGCCCAGACCGCCCGGCAGCGGCGCTACCGCGCGTGAAGCAGGCCGCTCTGCCGGACATAGCCAAGCCTGCACAGGGGCCGCGGCGCTGGATTGACGACCGACAGGGCCCAGGCGACCAGCACCGCCGGCTGGCTCACTCCGCGTCGGAGGGCGCGGTATGCGCCGAGGTGCCGCGATAGCCGGTCGCGAGGACGTAGAGCTCGCTGGAATCGGCCCGGCTGGCGGCGGGCTTCACGTGGCGGACCGTGGCGAAGTCGCGCTTCAGGTCGGTGAGCAGGGCGCCCTCGGTCCCGCCCTGAAGCACCTTGGCCAAGTAGGCGCCGCCCGGCCCAAGGATCTCCCGGGCAAATTCCGCCGCCGTCTCGGCGAGGCCGATGATGCGGAGATGGTCGGTCTTCTTGTGGCCGGTGGCGTTGGCGGCCATGTCGGACATCACGAGGTCGGCCGGGCCGCCGAGCATGCCGGTCAGCCGCGCCGGCGCCTCGGGATCCAGGAAATCCAGGGTGATGAACTCGACCCCGGCCATAGGCTCGATCTCCAGGAGATCGATGCCCACGATCCGGCCCGACGGTCCGACCACCCGGGCGGCCACCTGCGACCAGCCCCCGGGAGCCGCGCCGAGGTCGACGATCTTCTGGCCGGGCCGGAGCAGCTTGTAGCGCTCGTCGATCTCCAGCAGCTTATAGGCCGCCCGCGAGCGATAGCCCTCGCGCTTGGCCCGCGCCACATAGGGATCGTTGAGCTGGCGCTCCAGCCAGCGCTTCTGCGACAGGGTCCGTCCACGCCCGGTCTTCACCCGCTGCTTCAGGTCGCCCCGGACCCCGCCGCCGGAGCTCGCGCCGCCGCGACGGTCGCTCATCGTGGGGCCCTCATCGGACAGCCTTCCGGTTCCAGACCCCGTCCTCCCGCATCATGTTCATCAGCAATCCTTCGCGCAGGCCGCGATCGGCGATGCGCAGGCGCTCCGAGGGGAACGCCCGGCGGATCGCCTCGAGGATCGCGCAGCCCGCGAGCACGAGATCGGCGCGGTCGCGACCGATGCAGGGGTTGTCGGCGCGCTGCTCCAGCCGCGTGTCGAGCAGGTCGTCGATGGCGGTGGAGACTGCGGCGTCGGTCATCCACAATCCATCGACCCGCCGGCGCTCGTAGCGCGCGAGCCGCAGATGCATCGCCGCGATGGTCGTGACGGTGCCAGACGTGCCGAGAAGGTGGAAATGGGGCGCGGTCGCGGCGGCAGCGGCCCGGAGGGCGAAGGCGGACAGCTTCTCGGCCACCTCCTCGACCATGCCCTCGAACATGCGGCGGGTGACCTCGGCGCCGCCGTGGCGCTCGGCCAAAGTCACCACGCCCACGGGCAGCGAATCCCAGGCGCGGATCCTGAGCGTCGGATCGGTCGACGGATTGGCCGCCGCGCCGTCCAGCCACGCGATCTCGGTCGAGCCGCCGCCGATGTCGAAGATGATCACCGATTCGGCCAGCGGATCCGCCAGCGCCGCGCAGCCGGTGACCGCGAGATAGGCCTCGGTCTGCCGATCGACGATCTCGAGGTCGAGGCCGACGCCGCGGCGGACGCGCTCCACGAAGGCGGCCCCGTTCACCGCGAGGCGGCAGGCCTCCGTGGCGATGATCTTGGCCCGCTGCACGCCGCGCGCCTGCATCTTGGACCTGCAGATCCGCAGGGCCTCCACGGTCCGCTCGATCGCCGCCTCGCTCAAGCGGTCCGACGTGCCGAGGCCTTCGCCGAGACGGACGATCCGTGAGAACGCATCGATCACCCGGAAGCCGCTGAAGGTCGGCTCCGCGACCAGCAGGCGGCAATTGTTGGTGCCGAGGTCGAGCGCCGCGTAGGCGGCGCGCCGACGCTCACGGCCCGGCAAGGGGGCTGGCGTCTGAAGCGGCACCGCGCCGGTCTGGATTCGGGACGGCGCGGCCGCGGCGGTCTCGTCCCTCATCGGCGCGGCCGTCGATCCTTCGGGTCGGCCTTGAGCGTCGCGCTCGGCCTTTGTTGATCTGTGACCCTACAGGCTCAGCGGGGAACTGCAACGCCCCATCGCGGTCGCGATCAGGCGACGGCCTTCATGGCGCTGGCCCGGCGCGGGATCGGGCGCAGGAGACTCTTCACCTGGGAATAGGGGCGGGGCCGGTTGATCACCTCGTCCAGGCGCGACCACAGGGTCTTCGGCGAGAACGGCTTGGCGATGATCTCGTTGACGCCGAGCGCCACCGCACGGTCGACCACGTTCCGGCGCGGCTGGGCCAGCATCAGGATGATCGGGATCGTGGGGCAGGGAGAGGTGGTCGGCGTCCGCGCGAGCCGGATGAACTCCTCGCCCGACAGGATCGACAGGTCCCAGTCGATGATGCTGATATCGGGTTTGCTCTCGGCCAGCACGCCCAGCGCCTCCGCCCCGTCCGGCGCTTCCAGGACCCGCTTGATACCGACGCGCATCAGCATGTCGCGCACGATTCGGCGGATGTAGAGACTCTCGTCGACGACGAGGGCCGAGAGATCGGGGAAGGTCGGGGTCGCGATCATGGCCGGCGGGCTCTGCGGGGCGCGGCGCCGAGTCTAGGCGGGACAGCCTTTGCGTTTCGCTAACGCCTTCCCTCGAATGAGTAAGGACCGACCCGGGATCGGGGGCGGACTCCGTTGTTTGCCGCAAGAAAGTAACGAAACGGGCGCGTCTGAGCCAAGAAGGTCCTTGCGGTCAAGGCCCGATTGCGTCAGGACTGGGGCGTTATTCTTGGTTACCGCGACCTGGGGTAATGATAGTGCGGGGCGTGGGCTGTCTGGGATGGCGCGCACGCGGTATTCGAGACAAGGGCGGCGGACGGTTTTTGCGAGCTTTCGATGGGACGTGGTCGTGATTTCAGGGGGCCGCAGAAGCGCGGCTTCGACGAGGGTGGCGAGCCGAGATGGCCTGATCAGGCACCCCCGAGCGGCGGATACGGCGGCGGCGGTTTCGGCGGTGGCGGCGGCGGTTTCGGCGGCGGCGGTTTCGACCGTGGTCCGGCGCGCGGCGCGGCACCGGTCGCGTCCGGACCGGAGCGCGATGCGACGGTCAAGTGGTTCAACAAGGAGAAGGGCTTCGGCTTCGTCGAACTCGGCGACGGTTCGGGCGATGCCTTCCTCCACATCCGCGCCGTCGAGGCGGCAGGCCACGATGACCTGATGCCGGGCACCCGGCTGACGGTCACGACGGCCCAGGGTCAGAAGGGCCCGCAGGTGACCAGCGTCACCAGCGTCGACACGTCCACGGCCGAGGCGCCTGCGCCCCGGCGCGAGTTCCGTCCGCGCACCGGCGGCTTCGGTGGTGGCGCTGGCGGCGGCTACGGTGACCGCGACCGCGGCGGCGGTGGTGGTTACGGCGGCGGCGGCGGTTTCGGTGGTGGTGGCGGTGGTGGCCGCTTCGCCAGCGGCCCGTCCGTCGAGATGAGCGGCACCGTGAAGTGGTACGATCCCGCCAAGGGCTTCGGCTTCGTGTCGGTGAACGACGGCGGTAAGGACGTCTTCGTGCACCGCTCCGCTCTGTCCCGCGCCGGGCTCGATTCGCTCGCCGAAGGCCAGCAGGTCACGCTCGGCGTGGTCGAGGGTCAGAAGGGCCGCGAGGCTCAGAGCATCAACGTCGAGGATTGAGGGCGCGCGGCGGTCGCTTTGCCGCCGCGATCCTGAGAAGACTACGAGGCGGCGGTCCTGTCTGGGACCGTCGCCTTTCTCGTTCCTGGACGATCGATGCGCTGCTTGATGCTGCCGACGGCTCTGCTCCTGCTTTCGGGCAGCGCCCGGGCTGAGGATTTCACGGGCTTTTATGCCGGGATCAACGCGGGCTACGGCTGGGGCACCGGGCACCGCGGCCCTGAGGGAGGCCGCCCCGTGACCGCCGGATCGTCGGCCCTCTCCAAGCCGGAGGCCGGCCCCGATCTGCCGCCGAGTGCCCGGAATGCCGCCATCGCGATCCGCGGATCCGACCGATCCGCAACGCCCGGAACGACCGGTCGTTGAGACGGGCTGCCGCGCAAGCCGGGACTTTCATCTCTCGGCCCGACCCGGGCCATCCTAACCGCCTCAATTCACACTGGAATCGTTCTGGAACATACGCGTTGCCTGCCGGGCGCAGCCGCTGCTAGGTCGCGATATGACTTTACGGAAGCGAGAGGGGGCGCGATGAGTGCCCATGCCGTGCCCACGCTGGCCGATCGCTTGGCGGTCGCCGGCCGGGTGCTTCTGGCGGCGTTCGGCGGTTATGCCGTTGCCGCACTCGCGTGCGCCTGGCTGGCGCTGATTCTCCCCGGCCCGAGGGCCGAAGCAGTATCCGCCGCGACCCTCGCGAGCTTCAGCATCATGGCGGCGGCCGTGATCTGGGTGTTCGCCGCCCGGACGATCGCGCGCGCCACCCTGGTCCTAGGGGCTGCGGCGCTTCTGCTGACCGTGGCCTTGTGGCTGGCCGGCGGCTTCAGGCACGGGGTCGCCCTGTGAGCCGCGCGCGGAGCTTCCGCCAGTCCATGGCGTGGCTGCACACGTGGTCCGGCCTCGTGGTCGGCTGGGTGCTGTTCGCCATCTTCGTCACCGGGACGGCCAGCTATTACCGCAGCGACATCTCGCGATGGATGCGGCCCGAGCTGTCCGAGGAGGCGCCGGATCCGGTGGCGGCGGCAACGCGCGCCGGTGTGTTCCTGCGCAAAACCATGCCGGACGCCGCCGGCTGGTCGGTCAAGCTGCCGAACGCCGAGGCTTCGGTCGTCGAGGTCTACTGGTGGCAGAACCTGGATGGGCCCTACCATCAGGCGCTGCTCGATCCGTTGACGGGCGAACCCGCACGCGTCCGCGACACGCGGGGCGGCGAATTCCTCTACCGCTTTCACTTCGAGTTGAGCCTGCCGCCGATCTGGGGGCGCTGGATCGTCTCGGGCTGCGCGATGATCCTGCTGATCGCGCTGATCTCCGGGATCGTGACGCACCGGCGCATTTTCGCCGACTTCTTCACCTTCCGCCGGGACAAGTCCGTCCAGCGCGGCTGGCTCGACGCCCACAACGTGATGGGCGTTCTGGCGCTGCCCTTCCACCTGATGATCGTCTACACGGGCCTCGTCACCCTGTCGTCGATGCTCATGCCCTGGGGCGTGAAGGCCGTCTACGGCGACGACCTGCTCCGGTACTATGCGGAGGCGGGATTGGCGGCGCCGGGAGCCGGCCCCGCCGGGCGTCCGGGCGTGCCGCTCCCCTTGGGCGAGATCGTGGCGCGCGCCAGCGCGGCGGGCGGCGAGACGCCCGAGATGCTGATGGTGACGCTTCCCGGGGACGCCAACGCGACCGCGACGGCGTATTTCGAGGAGCCGCATGGGCTCGCGCATCTCCATCCGCAGATCGTCTATGCGGCCGGAACCGGCGCGGAACTCGCGCGCGTCAGCGAAGCCGGCGCTGCGACCCGGACGGCCGCCGTGATGGCGGGGCTGCACGAGGCGCATTTCGCGTCCGCTCCGTTGCGTCTCGTGTTCTTCCTCTGCGGCGTGATGGGCGCGGCCACGGTTGCGAGCGGGCTGGTCCTCTGGACCGTGGCGCGGGCGCCCAAGGGCGCGGATCCCGACCGATTCGGTCTACGGCTCGTGCGATTCCTCAACCTCGGCACCATCGCGGGGCTGCCGGTGGGACTCGCGGCCTATTTTCTGGCCAACCGTCTGCTGCCCTACGGGCTCGAGGCCCGGGCCGATTGGGAGGTCCGCGTATTCTTCGCCGCCTGGGTCGCCGCGGCGCTCGCCGCAGCCCTGTATCCGCGACAGCGAGCGTGGCCGATCGCCCTCGGGGTGGCGGCCTGCGCCTTCCTGGCGATCCCGTTGGTCGATGCGGTCCTCGTCGGCCAGAACCGGTTCCTCGGTTTCGATGCGGCGATGGCGGCTGTGGGTCTGGCCCTTGTCGCGGGCTCCCGGTTGGCGGCACGGCGACGGCCGGCGGAATCGCGGCACGGCCAGCCCAGCCTGTCCCGGGCGGCGGAGGCATGACCGCGGCCGCACTGATCCTCAGCCTTCTCCTGAGCTTCTCGGGCTTCGCCGCCCTGGCCCTCAGCCTCGACCGGCATCACCGGGCGGCCTACCGGATCAGCGTCCCGGACCGGCGTGTCGCCAGCTTGCGGATGGCTGGCTGGTGCGGGCTCGCCCTCTCGTTCGCGGCGGCCATCGCGGCGGCCGGCTGGAATTTCGGCCCGGTGCAGTGGATCGGATCGCTGACCGGGTCCGCCTTATTCGTGGTGGCGTTCATCGCCTATCGGCCGACCTGGCTGCGCAACGCGGCCCTGGCGGCGCTGCCGCTCGCGGCGGCGGCCGCTCCGCTCGCCTTGCTCAGGTAAGCAGGCGCATCGGAGTCTTCCTCGATCGGCGGTGATTCGAACGGTCATCGGGACGCGGGAATGGCCTTCGAAGGCGATTCGGACCACTCCGACGCCGAGGATATCTGTCCGCTCGCGGTGAGGTCCGGAAGAGCGTAGGATCGGCCCACTCGCGCACTGGCCAAAAGTCCACCTTGATTCGGCAGGCCAAAAGCCATTGGCTGCGAACAGAGCGGAAGCGGATGCGGCCCCGACGATCGGTCGCCCGAGCGCCAGCTTAAGCCCAAGAGCCGCGGTTCGCGAGGCCGGGGCCTATGGAGGGAACACAGCGATGAACAAGCCGGAATTCCTCGGCGACGCCAAGGTCAAGTCGCCGTTCTCGGCCCGCTACGAGAACTTCATCGGCGGCCAGTGGGTCGCCCCCGCGGCCGGCCGCTACTTCGAGAACACCTCCCCGATCACCGGAAAGGTGGTGTGCGAGGTGGCCCGCTCCGACGCACAGGACGTCGAGAAGGCGCTCGACGCCGCCCACGCCGCCAAGGAGGCCTGGGGCCGCACGGCGCCGGCCGAGCGCGCCCGCATCCTCCTCAAGATGGCCGACCGGATGGAGGAGAACCTCGATCTGCTCGCCCTCGCCGAGACCTGGGACAACGGCAAGCCGATCCGCGAGACGACCCACGCCGACATCCCGCTGGCCATCGACCATTTCCGCTACTTCGCCGGCTGCGTGCGGGCGCAGGAAGGCTCGATCTCCGAGATCGATCACGACACGGTCGCCTACCATTTCCACGAGCCGCTGGGCGTGGTCGGCCAGATCATCCCGTGGAACTTCCCGATCCTGATGGCGGTGTGGAAGCTCGCCCCGGCGCTCGCCGCCGGCAATTGCGTGGTCTTGAAGCCCGCCGAGCAGACCCCGGCCTCTGTGCTGGTGCTGGCCGAGATCATCGGCGACTTGCTGCCGCCGGGCGTGCTCAACATCGTCAACGGCTTCGGCCTGGAGGCCGGCAAGCCGCTCGCCTCCTCGCCGCGGATCGCCAAGATCGCCTTCACGGGTGAGACGACCACCGGCCGCCTCATCATGCAGTATGCGTCGCAGAACCTGATCCCGGTGACGCTGGAACTCGGTGGCAAGTCGCCGAACATCTTCTTCGCCGACGTGGCGAACGAGGACGACGACTTCTTCGACAAGGCGCTGGAAGGCTTCACGATGTTCGCCCTCAACCAGGGCGAGGTCTGCACCTGCCCGAGCCGCGCGCTCGTGCATGAGTCGATCTACGACCGCTTCATGGAGCGGGCGGTGAAGCGCGTCGAGGCGATCACGCAGGGCTCGCCCCTCGATCCGGCCACGATGATCGGCGCCCAGGCTTCGGGCGAGCAGATGGAGAAGATCCTCAGCTACATCGACATCGGCAAGCAGGAGGGCGCCCAGCTGCTCACCGGCGGCGAGCGCAACGTCAAGGAGGGCGAGTTCGCCGAGGGCTACTACGTGAAGCCGACGGTGTTTCGCGGCCACAACAAGATGCGGATCTTTCAGGAGGAGATCTTCGGCCCGGTCCTGTCGGTCACGACCTTCAAGGACGATGCCGAGGCGCTCGCGATCGCCAACGACACGCTCTACGGCCTCGGCGCCGGCGTCTGGACCCGCGACGGCACCCGCGCCTATCGCTTCGGCCGGGCGATCCAGGCCGGCCGCGTCTGGACGAACTGCTACCACGCCTACCCGGCTCACGCGGCCTTCGGCGGCTACAAGCAGTCCGGCATCGGCCGTGAGACCCACAAGATGATGCTCGATCACTACCAGCAGACCAAGAACATGCTGGTCAGCTACTCGGCCAAGAAGCTCGGATTCTTCTGAGCTTCTTCCCGGGTTAATCCCCCGAGACAACTTCAGCCCCGGCCTCACGGCCGGGGCTTTTTCGATCTCGCAACACCGCGCTCAGTAGAGGCCGTAGCCGTAGCCCTCGAAGGGGGCGTTGACGATCGAGCCCGGAGCCATCGGGCCGGCATCGCCGCTGACGCTGGGCACGTCGTCCGGCGGACCGTCCCAGCCGACGACACCCATGGGATTGTCGGGCGTGACGTTGGGATTCCCCGCGACGCGCCACGCATGCTGGACGAACAGCGGCTGTTCGCGGGGCTGGACGCGGAGCGACAGCGGTTCGGCTGCGGCGGGACCGGCGAGACCGGTCAGGGCAAGGACGACGCAGGCGGCTTTTCTGAGAACTGACATGACGGGCGCTCCCGAGGCGTCGGGCGGCAACCGCCGCCCTCCGTCGACACAACGCGCATCGCGACGTTTCGGGACCCGCATTCGCTCGCGTTGCGGTGGAAACCCGCCGGCAACCGCGCATATTTCAACATCGACTGGGGAGGATGGCATGAATTCGGATCGGACCTTGGACGCCAACGTCGCCGAGCACGCCGGCGCCGACGGAACACCCCTGCGGGTGACCGCCACCCCGGCGGCTCTCGCCCTCATCGACGAGCTGCGGAGCGAGTACGGCCCGGTCATGTTCCATCAGTCCGGCGGCTGCTGCGACGGCTCCTCGCCCATGTGCTACCCCGTCGGTGATTTCCTGGTGAGCGACGGGGACGTCCGACTCGGCACCGTCGGCGGCGCCGAGTTCTTCATCAGCCGGTCGCAATTCGAGGTCTGGAAGCACACCCACCTGCTCCTCGATGTGGTGCCGGGGCGCGGCGGCATGTTCTCGCTCGAGAATGGTCGCGAGAAGCGCTTCCATATTCGCTCGCGCCTGTTCTCCGACGCGGAGAACCGGGCCCTCGAAGGGGCCTGCAAACTCTGAGGTCGAGCTTCGCGGGGAGGGCGCACGATGGCCACCGTCAAACTCTGGTCCGATGCCGAGGCCGAAACCGACCCGCGCATCGGCGCCGTGTTCGCCGACATCCGGGCGACCCGCGGCTCCGACTTCATCAACAATTTCTGGCGGGGCCTCGCCAACGATCCGGCACTGCTCGAACGGACCTGGTCCGTCCTGAAGACCGTCATGGGACCGGGAACACTCGATCCCCTGACCAAAGAGCTGGTCTACATCGCGGTCTCGATCGCCAATGGATGTCCGTACTGCATCCATTCCCACACCGCCGCTGCGCGGGCCAAGGGCTTGACGGACGCGCAGCACGGCGAGTTCCTGGCGGTGGTCGGCATGGCCAACCAGACCAACGCGCTGGTGAACGGCATGCAGATCCCGGTCGATCCCGCCTTCAGAGTGGAGGAAGGTCCATGAGTTCCGTGTCCGGTCAAGGGGAGCAGGGTTTCCGGGTGGTGCGCGAGAGTGCGCCCTTCCGCGGCAAGCAGGGGCACATCTACCGGCCGGCGGTTTCCGCCGAAGCCGTGGGCTCGAAGGGGCTGCACATGCAGCTTCTGGAGATACCGCCCGGGGAGCGTGCCCATGCGCACAAGCACGAATCGCACGAGACGGCGATCTACGTGCTGTCGGGCGTGTCAGGCTGTTTCTGGGGCGAACGGCTGGAGCATCACGCGATCGCGGGGGCCGGCGAGTTCGTCTATATCGCCGCCGACGTGCCGCACCTGCCTTACAACCGCAGCCAGACGGAGCCCGTCACCGCCGTGATCGCCCGGACGGATCCCAACGAGCAGGAGAGCGTCGTCCTGCTGCCGCATCTTGAGGCCGGCGTCGACTGGTCCAAGGCCGAGGGGTAGCGCTCAGCGCTGCTCGATCCGCTCATTGGCGAGGCGCTCGGCGCGCGAGCGTTCGTCGGCGGAAAGGCCGGACAGCGTCTGATCCAGCCACGCGTCGGACAGGCCCTGTCCGGCAGCGGCAAGGTTCCAGGCCGCAGCCTCCACGGGATTCTTGGCGACGCCACGGCCGACCGCGTAGAGGCGCGCGACGCGGTTCTGCGCGATGGCGTTGCCGCGCGAGGCCGCGTGCAGGAAATAGCGGGCGGCCGCCCGCTCGTCCTTGGTGACGCCGGTGCCGTTGAACAGAAGGATCGCGTACTCGACCTCACTGGCGAGATCGCCATTGTCGGCGCCGCGCCGGAACAACTCCGCCGCCTTGGACGGATCCTTCGGCACCCCGCGCCCCTGCAGGTAGAGAACGCCCAGATCGTGCTGCGCGGGGCCGATCTCCGCATCGGCCGCCTTGCGGAACTGCGCGGCGGCCGCCGCCTCGTCGGCCGTGGCCCCGGTGCCGATCAGGATCAGGCCGAGATTGTAGGCGGCGGTCGGCGAGCCTTGGGACGTGGCCTGTTCCAGCCATCGGCGCCCGGCCTTCGGATCTTTCGGCATACCGCGTCCGTCGAGCGCCATGAGCCCGAGGGATGCCATGGCGGACGGGTCGTTCTGTGCGGCGGCCAGACGATACCAGTCGGCGGCCTTCACCGGGTCCTGCTTCACGCCGAGGCCCTGGTTGTACAGCTCCCCGAGAAGCGTCATGGCGGCGGCATCCTTCGGATTCGCCTCGATGCGCTTCGTCGCCTCGCGGAAGGCCGTGACGTACTGGCCCTTCTGGTAGGCGCCGTAGGCGAGATCCGGCGGCTGACCGCCCTGCGGCGGCACGGCGCCCCGGGTGTAGTTCGGCGTATAGGGGCTCGGCAGTTCCGGCATCGGCTTCTTGCCGGTCTGCGCGGTGGACCCGATCGATCCGGGCGCCGCGGTCGCGGCCGGGTCAGCCGGAGCGGAGACGGCCCAGGTCGGCAGTGCGAGCACTGCCGCTCCGACGAAAGCCAACAGATGAGGGGCGTTGCGGCGCCTCACGCGGCAGCCTCCCGAAGGACGCGCTGGGCCCGCTCGACAGCTGCCGGATCCGACAGCCAGAGGCTGCTCTCCAATCCCACGAACTCCGCCCCTGTCGCGCCGAGCGGCCCGATCTCGTCGGCAGCGACGGCGACCGCGATGCACGGCGTCTCGAAGATTTCGGCCCACCAGGTGGCGCGGGCCCGGACGGTCTCCGCCTCCGGCGCGACACCGTCCGGATACAGCCCGCCGAACATCAGATAGTCGATACCCGCCTCGCCGGCTTCCATGGCGCCATGCTTGGTCTCGATGCCTCCAGCACCGAGGATGCGCCCGTCGCGCAGCCGGCCGCGCAGATCCTTCAGGTCGCGCGGCTTGTCGACATGGATGCCATCGGCGCCGCCGCGGATCGCCACCGTGGCGAGATCACCCGTGAAACCCGGACAGGCCACGACCAGGGCCGCGCCCCGCTCCTGCGCCACCGGAGCGACCGCCTTCACGCGGGCCGTCAGCCCGCGCTCGTCGGTGGCGGCGAGCCGCAGGATCACGGCGGCGACATCGCCCGCTTCGCAGGCGGCCTTCAGGGCCGCCACGAAGCCTTCGAGTCCCTCGGCGTCGAGACCGTGCGGTCCGAGAAGGGCGAGGCGGGCATTGGTGCTCATCGGGGGCGACAACCGGCGCCTTACCGCGCGCCGATCTTCGGATCCAGGGCGCCGCTGGCGTAGCGCTTGGCCATCTCGGCGACCGAGATCGGCCGGATCTTCGAGCCCTTGCCGGCGGTGTTGAACTCCTCGAAGCGCTGCTTGCAGAGCTTGATCATCGCCTCCATTGCGGGCTTCAGGTACTTGCGCGGGTCGAATTCGGAGGGGTTCTCGGTGAGGACTTTCCGGATCTGACCGGTCATCGCCATGCGGTTGTCGGTGTCGATGTTGATCTTGCGCACGCCGTGCTTGATGCCGCGCTGGATCTCCTCGACCGGAACGCCCCAGGTCGGCTTCATCTGGCCGCCGTACTGGTTGATGATGTCCTGCAGGTCCTGCGGCACCGACGAGGAGCCGTGCATGACGAGGTGGGTCGTCGGCAGGCGGCGGTGGATCTCCTCGATCACGTTCATCGCCAGCACCTCGCCGTCGGGCTTGCGGGTGAACTTGTAGGCGCCGTGGCTCGTGCCCATGGCCACCGCCAGCGCGTCCACCTTGGTGGCCTCGACGAACTTCACCGCCTCCTCCGGGTCGGTCAGGAGCTGGTCGTGGCTGAGCGTACCCTCGGCGCCATGGCCGTCCTCGGCCTCGCCCTGGCCGCTCTCCAGCGAGCCGAGCACGCCCAGCTCACCCTCGACCGAGACGCCGGCCCAGTGGGCCATCTTGGTGACGTTGCGGGTGATCTCGACGTTGTAGTTGTAGTCGGCCGGGGTCTTGCCGTCGGCCTTCAGCGAGCCGTCCATCATCACCGAGGTGAAGCCATACTGGATCGCGGTGGCGCAGGTGGCTTCGTTGTTGCCGTGGTCGAGATGCATGCAGACGGGGATGTGCGGGTAGATCTCGACGAGGCCGTCGATCAGCTTGGCCAGCACGACGTCGTTGGCGTAGGCGCGGGCGCCACGGCTCGCCTGAAGGATGACCGGCGAGTCGGTGGCATCAGCGGCCGCCATGATGGCGAGCCCCTGTTCCATGTTGTTCAGGTTGAAGGCGGGCACGCCGTACTCGTACTCAGCGGCGTGATCGAGGAGCTGCCGGAGGGTGATGCGTGCCATCGTGCGTGTCTTCCCGTTTCCCGTTTCGTTGTCCGCCCGATCGCCGGAGGCGCGGTGAGGCCCTCAGCTGGGCTGTATCGTTTCGCTCTGCCGGGTGCCTTGCTTTCGGTCAATCTCCGACGCGGCGCAGGCCATTCTTTCGGCGGATGATCCCCGGTCGGTCCGGCTTTCTTGGGCTGCGACGCGGTCCTCGACCTCGCTGACCCGCGCGTCGAACCTTACCGCCGTGGCCCGCATCGTCACGCGCATCCCGGCCGCGTTCAGACGATCGATCCGCGCCTCGAGCCTGTCGAAGCGCGTCACCGTCTCGGACCGCAGATCCGCCAGGCTCGCCTGGATGCCCTTCAGGATCTCGAAGGTCGCGTTCTCCCCATCGTCACCCATCGCCCCGGCCCCGCGGCTGATCAAGCCCGGCAGTATAGATAGGGTCGGGCCAATGGGGGAGGAGCGCAAGGCGGCCGTCTCAGCCCTTCGCCCGCAGCGCCTCGACGCCCGGGAGGGCCTTGCCCTCAAGCCATTCGAGGAAGGCGCCGCCGGCGGTCGAGACGTAGGTGAAGTCCTGCGCCACGCCGGCATGGTTGAGCGCGGCCACGGTGTCGCCGCCGCCCGCAACCGAGACGAGCTGGCCGTCCTTCGTCCGCGCGGCCGCATGCTTGGCGGCGGCCACGGTGGCGGCGTCGAACGGGGCCAGCTCGAAGGCGCCCAGCGGGCCGTTCCACACCAGGGTCTTGGCCCCGTCGATGGCGGCGTTGATCTCGGCGACCGAGCGCGGACCGGCATCGAGGATCATGCTCGCGTCCGGCACGGCATCCACCGGCACGGTCTCGTGGGGAGCCTGCGCCTTGAACTCGGTCGCGGCGACGGCGTCGACCGGCAGGATGATCCGGCAGCCGGCCTTCTCGGCCGCCGCCAGGATACGCGTGGCGGTCTCGGCGAGATCCTTCTCGCAGAGGGACTTGCCCACCGCCTTGCCCTGCGCGTGCAGGAACGTGTTGGCCATGCCGCCGCCGATCACCAGCATGTCGACCTTGGCGACGAGGTTCTCCAGGAGATCGATCTTGGAGGAGACCTTGGCGCCGCCGACCAGTGCGATCACCGGGCGCTGGGGCGATTCCAGGCCCTTGGTCAGCGCGTCGAGCTCGGCCTGCATCTCGCGGCCGGCATAGGCCGGCAGCCTGTGCGCCAGACCCTCGGTGGAGGCGTGGGCGCGGTGGGCTGCCGAAAAGGCCTCGTTGACGTAGACGTCGCCATTCGCCGCCAGGGCGTCTGCGAAAGCCGCGTCGTTCTTCTCCTCGCCGGGATGATAGCGGGTGTTCTCCAGGAGGAGGACGTCGCCGTCCTTCAGGGCCGCCACCGCCTGCGCGGCGGCGTCGCCCACGCAATCCGCAGCGAAGGCGACGGTGCGCCCGAGGGCCGCGCCGAGGGCCGGGACCACCGGCTCCAGCGAATCCTTCGGCTCGCGCTTGCCCTTCGGCCGGCCGAAATGGGCGAGCAGGATCACCCTGGCGCCCTGCTCGGCGACCTCGCGGATCGTCGGCGCGACGCGCGCGATGCGGGTCGCGTCGGTCACCCGCCCGTTCTCCATGGGCACGTTCAGATCGACGCGCATGAGGACCCGCTTGCCCTTGAGGGAGCCGGCATCGTCGAGGGTGCGGAAGGCGCTCATGCGGTCTGGTGCGGTCCTGTGCGGGGCGAGGGCGATTACTGCGCGGTGGTGCCGATGGTGGCCCGCTGCGGCAGCAGGCGGTCGAGATTCAGACGCTGGACGGCGACCATCAGGACCACGGTCAGGATGGCGGTGATCACGGCGGTAAGGACGAGGGCGCCGGTCCCGGGCAGGCGCCGGGTGCGCTCGGCGAGGCCGCGCATCTCCGTCCGGAGCGCCGCCAGGTCGGACTGGCGCGCCGATTCATTCATCCGGTTCGCCGCATTCTCGACCTTGTCCTCGACTCGGGACAGCAGTGCCTCGGAGCGGGCATACTTGTCCTCGATCCGCGAACACTTGTCCTCGATCCGCGCGAGCTGATCGAAGAGCTGGTTGGCCGGAAGCGGGTGGGATGGGGCCGCAGTCTGTGCGGCGGCGGGTGTGGCGGGCGGCGGCGGAGCCGGCCTGGGGGCGGGCGGCACGGCAGCCGGCCCGCTCGACGTGCCCTGCGAAGCGTCGGTCATCCCTGGAGAGTCCCTGGTTCGAAGAAAGGCCGTCCGAAGAGTGGTGCGGCCGCCGACCTCTCAGGAGGCGGCGACCGCTGCAGTCCGGCTCAGATGAGCTTGGCCATCGCCACGGCGGTGTCGGCCATGCGGTTCGAGAAGCCCCACTCGTTGTCGTACCAGGTCAGGATGCGCACCAGCACGCCGTCCATCACCTTGGTCTGGTCGAGGTGGAAGGTCGAGGAATGGGGATCGTGGTTGAAGTCAATCGAGACGTTCGGCCGGTCGGTGACGCCCAGCACGCCCTTGAGCGGGCCGGCCGCGGCGGCCTTGATGGCGTCGTTGATCTCCTGGACCGTCGTCGCGCGCTTGGCCGTGAAGACGAGGTCCACCGCCGAGACGTTCGGGGTCGGCACGCGGATCGCGGTCCCGTCGAGCTTGCCCTTCAGCTCCGGCAGCACGAGGCCGACGGCCTTCGCGGCGCCGGTCGAGGTCGGGATCATCGAGAGCGCCGCGGCGCGGGCCCGGTAGAGATCCTTGTGCATCTGGTCCAGCGAGGGCTGGTCGTTGGTGTAGGAGTGGATCGTGGTCATGAAGCCGCGCTCGATGCCGACCGCCGCGTCCAGCACCTGGGCGACCGGCGCCAGGCAGTTGGTGGTGCAGGAGGCGTTCGACACGACGTGGTGCTCGCCCGTGAGCTTGTCGTGGTTGACGCCGTAGACCACCGTCAGGTCGGCGCCGTCGGCCGGGGCCGAGACGAGGACGCGCTTGGCGCCGGCGTCGAGATGGGCCTTCGCCTTGTCCTTCGAGGTGAAGATGCCGGTGCATTCCAGCGCGATGTCGACGCCGAGGTCGCGGTGCGGCAGCTCGGCCGGGTTGCGCACGGCCGTGACCTTGATGCGCTTGCCGTTCACCACCAGGAACTCGCCGTCCACGGCGACCTCGCCGGGGAAGCGGCCGTGCACGGAGTCGTAGCGGAGCAGGTGGGCGTTGGTCTCCACCGGGCCGAGATCGTTGATCGCCACGACCTCGATGTCGCTGCGGCCGGCCTCCGCGATCGCGCGCAGGACGTTGCGGCCGATGCGTCCGAACCCGTTGATGGCAACCTTCGTCACGGCGTGACTCCTTCCTGATGCGGCTCGCCGCGCGCCGGACCTGGGGGATGGTCCGCGGAGCGGTCTCGGCGGCCCGCCATACCGTCCGGGCCGGGCCGGGCGGGATCTGTGCGGGCGGGTTTGAACCTGCGATGAACCGGACCGGGAGAGGCCGGGCTTCCACGCGCGTGACCGTCGGATCGGACGGTGCCGGCTGAGGCCTCGGAACTGTCGCGGACCGGCCCTCCGGCATGTCTCGCGCGGTCCCTCTCGGGATCGCGCGGCTGTCTAGCATGGAGCCTCGACCTGTCAAACGCGTCGCCGTGACAAAGACCTTCGATCCACCGTCCAATAAACAGGGATCGGCACGATCCATTCGGAGTTCACCCGGATCGGGGATCGAAGGCCATTTCCCCCTGGAATTTCGGCTGCATTCGACGGAAAGCTTGCTGTCGAGGTAGACACAGAACCATGGCCGACGAGACCGAGCTCCGTTCCATCGACGACGCCCTCCGCCGCCTCGAGGCGGCCATCAACCGCCTGGATGCCGTCGTCCAGCGCCGCCTTGAGGTGGCCGCGCAGCCCGACGACCGGGATGCGGAACTCGCGCTGATGGACGAGGATCGGGCCCGCCTCGCCGCGGCTCTCGATGCTGCGAGCGCCCGTCTCGCCACCGTCTCGGCGACCACGGGGGAGGTCGGGCATCGGCTCGACCGGGCGATCGAGACCGTCCAGGATGTGCTCGGGCGCGCCTGATCCCCACGCCTACGCCTGTCGAGCGCACAGCGGAGCCGCCTTTGCCGCAGATCAACGTGACCATTGATGGCCGCTCTTATCGCATGGCCTGCGGGGAGGGGGAGGAGGCGCATCTCACCGGCCTCGCCGCCACCCTCGACGGGCGCATCGGCGAGATGCGCAAGAGCTTCGGCGAGATCGGGGACATGCGCCTTCAGGTCATGGCGGCGTTGACCATCGTCGACGAGCTCGCGGAGCTGCGCATGCGGTACGCGACCCTCGAGACCGACGTCGCGGCGCTGCGCGCTGCTGCCGAGGCTGCCGAGCGCGGGCGAGCGGAGGATGCCGAGCGGGCGGCCGTCGGAATCGGTCGGGCGGCCGAGCATATCGGAAAGCTCGCCGACGCGCTCGGCGGGGTGAGTCCGCGCACGTGAACGACACCACGTGAACGACAAGGAGCCGGACGTCTGCACTGTCGAACCGGTTCGCATTCCGCCGCCGCGCGCGAGCCATTCGCGGACCGCAATCCGACCCCGGCGGCGCCGAAAGCGGCGGGATTTTCGGGAATACTCACCCCTCTGGACTGACGTGGATGCGGGCACGACGCCGGTCCCCTTAAACACGACCGTCACCGGCTGCCGGTGCAGATCGACCGTTCGAGGCCCTTTCGGTTCGTGGTCGGACTGGTCTTCGCGCAATCGTGAGGCCGTCCGGGTCCGGGTTGCCGCGCCGGACCGATCATCGCTGTCGAAAACCTCATTCCGTCTCGGCGATGTAGCGCCCCAGCGCCGCCGCCGCCCGGAGCATGTGGGCGCGCATACGCCGGGCGGCCGTCTCGCCGTCCCCTTCGGCGATCGCCGCCAGGATCTCGCCGTGTTCCTCCCGCGAACGGCGGATCCGGTCGGCGTGGCGGAGCTGCGTGCGCCGGAACGCGGCGAGGCGCTCGCGGATCGCCAGGGCCTGCTCGGCCATGAAGCCGTTGTGGGTCGCCGTGTAGAGCGCCTCGTGGAAGGCGCGGTTGAACCGGTCGTAGGCGTCGACGTCGCCCGCCTCGACCGCCTTGGCGGATTCCTCGTGAAGCTCCATGAGCTCCCCGCGCTCCAGGGGCGTCATCCGGTAGGTGGCGAGCCGGGCGCACATCGCCTCGATCTCGGCGGTCGTCTCGAACATGTCGGCGATCCGCTGCGGCGTGAGGCGCACCACCACGACGCCCCGGCGGGGCCGGATCTCCACGAGCCCCGAGGCCGCGAGCTGGCGCAGCGCCTCCCGGACGGGCGTGCGCGACGCGCCGTAGCGATCGGCCAGGTTCTGCTCGTCGAGGGCCGTGCCGGCCGCGATAGTCCCTGACGCGATGGCGTCGGTGAGCGCGTCGCGGATCCGGTCCGAGAGCAGCCCGCTGTCGATCTTCTGAAAGTCGCCGTGCATCCGCCGTTCCTCAATCATCCCATGAGCGGCGCCTGCCAGTCTTCGGGAAGACGATGCGGAACCATACCCTAATCCGCACGGGCGAATCCGCATCGCGACCGGACGCGCCGGAACGAAGCCGCTTCAGCCGACCAGGGCCCGCACCGTCAGGAACAGGATCGAGGGGCCGACGAGGCAGCCGATTCCGGTGTGGAACGTCGCCGTCAGCGCGCCGTAGGGGACGAGCTTCGGATCGGTCGCCGCGAGGCCGCCCGCGACCCCGCTGACCGTGCCCATCAGGCCACCATACGCCATCGCGGAGCGCGGGTTGTCGAGGCCGATCAACCGGGCCACCAGGGGCGTCCCGACCATGACCATGACCGCCTTGGTCACCCCGGTCGCGATGGACAGCGCCATCACGGTGGAATCCGCGCCGATCGCCGCGCCGGTGACGGGCCCGACGATGTAGGTGATCGCCCCCGCGCCGATCGTCGTGATCGAGACCGCGTCGTGATAGCCGAAGGCCACGGCGGTCAGGGTGCCGACGATGAACGGCAGGATCGTCCCGAGGGCGAGGGCCAGGACGCCCAGCAGGCCCGCACGCCGCGCCTCGATCACGTCCACCTCGAAGGCGGTGGCGACGATGGCGAAGTCGCGCAGCATCGCCCCGCCCATCAGGCCGATCCCGGCAAGCGCCGGGATGTCGGCGAGGCCCTTCTTCCCGCCCGTGTAGAGCCCGCCGAGATAGGCGAGTGCCAGCCCCAGCACGATCGCGATCGCGGAGCCGTGGACGCGGCCCTTGGTGAGGCGCTTGGCGGCGTAGTTCGAGACGAGGATCAGCGCGCCGACCACCGCGAAGGCGGCCACGAGGCTCTGCTCGACGAAGACGTGCTCGATGCCGTGCCAGATGTCGTGTCCCATGGCGTTCACCCCTTCCTGGCGCCGGGCGCGGCGGCCGGCGCCACCGCTTCGGGCTCGGCGTCGCCGCCGATCACGGAGCCGCCATGCTCCACGGCGTCGCTGCCGGGATCGCGCCGTCCGATCCGGCTGAGCAGGGCGACGGCGCCGAAGCACAGGACCAGGGAGCCTGTCGCCGCGATCAGCACGATCGGACCGCCGCTCACGGCCGCCACGACGTTCTGCTGGGCCGCCATGGCGACCACGATCGGGATGTACATCCCCGCCCAGAATTCGACGCCGAACTGGACCCCTTTGGTCAGGCGACCCCGGTGCGACAGCCACAGGCGCGCGGCGATGAGCAGGATCATGGCGATGCCGACGCCGCCGACATTCGCCTTGACGCCGAGAGCGAGGCCAAGAAGGTCGCCGAGATACACGCCGATCAGCGTGGCGGCGGCGAGCAGGGCGACACCGAGGACGATCATCGGCGTTGCCCGTTCACTGGAGCGGCGCTTCCGGCCGCATCCGACGGCCGTGTGGACGCGTGCAACATGGCGCGTTCCCTTCCCGGATCGGCCTCGGGGGCCGTTGCGCGAAGTATGCAATATGTTCACACGCACGCAATCCCGTATACGAAACTGTGATTGCGCCGGGTTTGAAAATACCGGAACAACCGCTAGATATCATTTGGTACACCGGTTGGAGCACGCGGATGGGCGAGTGGCGCGGTGAGAGGCGGGCGCGGGACGCGCGCATCGCGGCGGGGCGCGCCCACGCGGACGGCAAGGTCGTGCCGGCCGGGGCCGTGGTCGACCTGCTGGAGTCGATCCTGCGGCCCGGCGACCGTGTCTGTCTCGAGGGCGATAATCAGAAGCAGGCCGACTGCCTCGCCCGCGGCCTGAGCGCCTGCGATCCCGACAAGATCCACGACCTGCACATGGTCCAGTCGGGGATCGTGCTGCCCGAGCACCTCGACGTGTTCGAGACCGGGATCGCGAAGCGGCTCGACTACTCGTATTCCGGTCCGCAGGGCGCCCGCATCGCCAAGATGCTCTACGGCGGCCAGATCGAGCTCGGCGCGGTCCACACCTACCTGGAGCTGTTCGCCCGCTACTTCGTCGATCTGACGCCCAACGTGGCGCTGATCGCCGGCGTTTCGGCCGACCGGAACGGCAACCTGTATACGGGGCCGAACACCGAGGACACGCCGACCGTCGTGGAGGCGACCGCCTTCAAGAACGGCGTCGTGGTCGCGCAGGTCAACGAGATCGTCGACACGGTGCCGCGGGTCGACATCCCGGGCGACCGGGTGGACTTCGTGGTCGAGGCCGACACGCCGTTCTACGTCGAGCCGCTCTTCACCCGCGATCCGGCGGCGATGACCGAGACCCAGATCCTGATCGCCATGATGGCGATCAAGGGGATCTATGCCGAGTACGGCATCCGCCGGCTGAACCACGGAATCGGTTTCGGGACCGCGGCGATCGAGCTGCTGCTGCCGACCTACGGCGAGAAGCTCGGCCTGAAAGGCAAGATCGCCACCCACTGGGCGCTCAACCCGCACCCGACCCTCATCCCGGCGATCGAATCCGGCTGGGTCAAGCAGGTCCACTGCTTCGGCTCCGAGGTCGGGATGGACCGCTACATCCGTGAGCGGCCCGACATCTTCTTCACCGGCGCGGACGGAAGTCTGCGCTCGAACCGGGCTTTCTGTCAGACCGCCGGTCTCTACGCCTGCGACATGTTCATCGGGGCGACGCTCCAGATCGACCTGATGGGCCATTCCTCGACCGTCACGCAGTCCCGGGTGGCGGGTTTCGGGGGGGCCCCCAACATGGGCTCGGACCCGCATGGCCGGCGCCATCCCTCCGATGCTTGGATGAAGGCCGGCCGTGAGGGCCAGATCGTCGGCGACCCGGCGCTGATGCGCGGGCGCAAGCTCGTGGTGCAGCTGGTGGAGACCTTCGGCGACAAGCTGGTCCCGACCTTCGTGGAGAAGCTCGACGCCCTCGAACTGGCGAAGAAAATCGGCCTCGAACTGGCGCCGGTCATGATCTACGCCGACGACGTGACCCACATCGTCACCGAGGAGGGTATCGCGAACCTCCTGCTCTGCCGGGACGCGGACGAGCGCGAGCAGGCGATCCGGGGCGTCGCCGGCTACACCGAGGTCGGTCGCGGCCGGGACCGGACGAAGGTGGAGGCGCTGCGCGCCCGGGGTGTCATCCGTCGCCCCGAGGATCTCGGCATCGAGCCCCTGGACGCCGACCGGGCGCTGCTCGCCGCGAAGTCGATCAAGGATCTCGTGCATTGGTCCGGCGGGCTCTACGAGCCGCCGGCCCGGTTCCGTAACTGGTGAGCGGCGCGCGATGAAGGGTGCTCTGGCAAGGAGCCGGCCATGGAATCTCTGACCTTCCGCCACACCACGAAGAAGCCGCTGCCCGGCTCGGTGCCGAGCGCGATCACCGGCGTCGTGGCGTCCGGCAACTTGGAGATTCTTCTGGAGCGCGTCCTGCCGCCGGATGCCTGCGAGGTGGCCATCGAGACCCCGATCGCCGGCTACGGCGACGTCTGGGAGGCGGTGGTGGCCGATTTCGTCGCCCGGGCGCAGCCCGGGGGCCTGCGCATCAGCATCAACGACGGCGGTGCCCGCCCCGACACCGTGTCGCTGCGCCTGCTCCAGGGCGCGCGGCTGATGGAGGCCTGACCATGGCTGGCGACCGCGCCGCGAGCATCGATCCGGACGCCCTGAGCTGGTACGAGGCCACCGCCCGCCAGCGGGTGCTGGCGCTCACCGATCCGGGAAGCTTCCGCGAGTTCCTGCCGCCGACGGAGCGGCGCATGAGCCCGCACCTGCCGCTCTTCGACCTGCCGCGCGCCTTCGACGACGGCATCGTGGTCGGCCGCGCGCGCCTCGACGGCGAACCGGTCCTGATCGCCGCCCAGGAGGGCCGCTTCATGGGCGGGGCCTTCGGCGAGGTGCATGGGGGCAAGCTGGTCGGCCTGCTCCGGGCGGCCCTGGCGCTGAAGCCGAAGGCGGTGCTGATCCTGTTCGACACCGGCGGCGTCCGCCTGCAGGAGGCCAATGCCGGCGAGACGGCCATCGCCGAGGCCATGCGGGCCATCGTCGATGTGCGCGTCGCAGGCATCCCGGTGATCGGGCTGATCGGCGGCCGGGCCGGCTGCTACGGCGGCGGCGGCCTGATCGCCGGCACCTGCTCGCGGCTCGCGGTCTCGGAGGGCGGCCGCATCTCGGTGTCCGGCCCCGAGGTCATCGAGACCAACAAGGGCGCGGAGGAATTCGATTCCCGCGACCGGGCGCTGGTCTGGCGCACCATGGGCGGCAAGCACCGCCGCCTGATCGGGGGTGCCGACGCCTTCTGCGCCGACACCGTCTCGGCCTTCCGCAAGGCCGCCCGCGATCTCGTCGGCCGCGCGCCGGCCTTCGACCTGGACACCCTCGAGGCCGAGCAGGCCCGCCTGGAAGCCCGGATCGACCGGTTCGGCGATTGCCGCGACGCCACGGATGTCTGGGCCCGCCTGGGCGTGAACGATCCCGAATCCGTGCCGGCAATGGATACGGACGCCTTCGCGGAGACCGTGGCACGAAGCCCGGAGGCCGACCATGACGCTCGCTGAGATCCTCGCCTCCCTCTTCCCGCAGGGCCACGCGGTCGCGGTGCGCGAGGGCCTCGTGACCGGCACCGGTCCGTTCGGGGACGGCCCGATGCACGTGGTGGGCATCGACGGCGACACGCCCCTCGGCGTCGACGGGGCGCTCGTCCTGTCGCGCGCCGTGCTCAATGCCGTGCGCACCGGCGACCGCGCGCCGATCCTGGTGGCGGTGGATTCCGACAGCCAGCGCATGAGCCGCCGTGACGAGCTTTTGGGTCTCAACGAATGCCTCGCCCATCTCGCCAAGGCGCTGCTCCTGGCGGATCGGTCGGGCCATCCGACGATCGGGCTGATCTACGGCCACACGGCCGCCGGCGCCTTCATCGCCACGGCCCTCGCGACGCGGGTCCTGGCGGCACTGCCCGGGGCCAATCCCAGCGTCATGGATCTGCCGTCCGTCGCCCGGGTGACCAAGCTGCCCCTCGACACCCTTGAGGAGATGGCCAAGTCGACCCCCGTCTTCGCCCCCGGCCTGGACAACATGGTGGCGGCCGGTGCCGTCCACGTCGTTCTGGACCCGGACCGGCCCCTTGGCAGCCAGATCCGCGCGGTGATCGACACGATCGAGGCGGAGGACGTCCGCGACCGGCTGGGCGCCGAGCGGGGCGGCCGCCTGGTCGCCCACACCGTCGCGGCGGCCGTCGCCGATCAGGCGCGCCTTGGCTGAGCCCTTCCGACGCCACGACCTCGTCCGCGTCGATCCGGCGGCCTGGGACGCGTGGCGCGCGGACCGGCCCGATCTCGGCGCCGTCCCCCATCTGGAAGGCTGGGCCTCGGCGGGCCGGCCCTTGATCGTCCGCCGCCGTGTTCCCGGGGAGACCGGCGACGCGGTGCCGCTCGGCCTGCCGCTGCCGCCCGCGGACGGTAAGCGGCGGATCGGGCTCGCCCTGCCGGCATCCGCGCTGTCGCCCGTACCGGCGGTGAGCCTCACCGAGGCCGCCGCCCACGCCCCGGCGTCATGGGGTCCGGCCGTCGACGCCCTCACGGCGCTCGGCCGACGGCACGGCCTGGTGCCGCGCCCCTTCGGCAGCCTCCTCTGGCAGGCTGTCACGGGCCTCACCTACCTGAGCGCCGCCTCCGACCTCGACCTGCTCTGGCCGTGCCGAGTTCCGGTGCCGGTCGGTCTTCTCGACGGTATCGCCGCCGTGGCTGAGACGGCACCGATGGGCATCGATGGGGAGATCCTGCTGCCGGACGGCGCCGGTCTGCACTGGCGCGAGCTGCGCGACGCGCCGGAAGACGGTTCGGTGCTCGCCAAGAGCCTGGACCGTCTAGCCCTGCAGGCGGTCGCGGGCCTGCGCGGCCCCGGCCCGGCATGACCCTCGCGATCCTCCTCTCCGGGCAGGGCGGCCAGCACCCGGCCATGTTCGACCTCACGGCCGATCATCCGGCCGCGCAGGAGGTGTTCGCTTCCGCCAGACCGCTTCTCGGCGGCACCGATCCGCGCGACCTGGCCCGCGCGGGCGGCGACAACCTGCAGGCGAACCGGACCGGTCAGATCCTGTGCTGCGTCGCCGCCCTGACGGCGTGGCGGGCGCTGGCCGGGGCGGCATCGGACCGCTCGATCGTGGCCGGCTACAGCATCGGCGATCTCGCGGCCTGGGGCGTCGCCGGACGCCTCGACCACGCGGACGTGCTCGCTCTCGCTGCGCGACGCGCGGAGGCCATGGATGCCGCTTCCGGCGCGGGGTTCGGGCTGGCGGGGATCCGCGGTCTGAGCCTCGACGCGCTCGCGGATCTTGCGGCACGCCACGGTTGCCACCTCGCCATCCGCAACGCGGCCGACAGCGGCGTCGTCGGCGGTCCGCGCGAGGCGCTGGCGGCGCTGTGCCGGGATGCGACCGGCTCGGGCGCGCAGCGGGCCGTGGTCCTGCCCGTCCACACGCCGTCGCATACGCCCCTGTTGGATGCCGCAACGGTGGCCTTCCGGGACGCGCTCGCCGCGGTGTCGCCGCGCCGTCCGCCGGCCCGCGCGCCGCGCCTGGTCAGCGGGCTGGACGGGAGCACGGTGTTTCGCGACGCGGACGGTCGCGAGAAGCTGGCGCTTCAGATCTCGCGCACGATCGACTGGGCCGCCTGCCTTGAGGCGTGCCGCGAGTACGGCGCGGACCGCGTGCTCGAACTCGGGCCGGGGCATGCCCTCGCCACGATGGCCCGGGCCGCCCTCCCGGCGGCACGCGTCCACGCCGTCGAGGAATTCCGCTCGCTCAGCGGTGTGACGGACTGGCTCGCGCGACCTTAGTCACGCCGCACATATGCCGCACATCCATTGCGGTTGGCCGTGCCTCTGCGACGCTAGTCTGGTGATGGGCCAGTCCGGCCCCGCTCGCCTGGCACAATACTGATGTCGACACCTCGCCTTGACGCGCGGCCCGTTGCGGTCGTAGCAGCCGGGCATCTTCGGGACGGGACGGGTTCATGACGGCCAAGCGAGCGCTGATCACGGGTGTGACGGGCCAGGACGGCGCCTATCTGGCGCAGCTGCTGCTGCAGAAGGGCTACGCCGTCACCGGCATCGTGCGGCGCTCCAGCCATGCCGGCGTGTTCGACCACCGGTTGAAGTGGCTCGGCATCCTCGACGATGTCGAGCTGGTCGACGGCAACCTGCTCGACCTCTCGGCGCTGATGCGCATCGTCCAGGCCGCCAAGCCCGACGAGATCTATAACCTCGCCGCCCAGTCCTTCGTGACCTCGTCCTGGCAGCAGCCGCTTCTCACCGGGCAGGTGACCGGCCTCGGCGCCGCGCACATGCTGGAATGCCTGCGCTCGGTCGCCCCCCAGGCGCGCTACTACCAGGCCTCGACCTCGGAGATGTTCGGCCTGATCCAGGAGGCCAAGCAGAGCGAGTCGACGCCGTTCTACCCGCGCTCGCCCTACGGTGTGGCCAAGCTCTACGCCCACTGGATGACCATCAACTACCGCGAGAGCTTCGGGCTGCACGCCTCGAACGGGATCCTGTTCAACCACGAGAGCCCGCTGCGCGGGGTCGAGTTCGTGACCCGCAAGGTCACGGACGCGGTGGCGCGGATCAAGCTCGGCACGCAGAAGGAGCTGCGGCTCGGCAACATCGACGCCAAGCGCGACTGGGGCCACGCCCGCGACTACGTGCAGGCGATGTGGCTGATGCTGCAGCAGGACCGCCCGGACGATTACGTGATCGCCACCGGCCGGACCACGACGGTGCGGGACATGTGCGCGATCGCGTTCAAGCATGTCGGCCTGACCATGGACGACCACCTCGTCATCGACCCGGCGCTGTTCCGGCCCGCGGAGGTGGAAGTGTTGCTCGGCAACCCCGCCAAGGCGAAGGCGACCTTCGGCTGGGAGGCCGAGACCAGCCTGGAGGCCCTGATCACCGAGATGGTCGACGCCGACATCAAGCGCCTCAGCGCCAACGCCTGAGGCGGCCGGGCTCGCCGGAGGCGGGCCCCGGATCCATATGGCGCGCATCCGCAGTCGGGAGAGCGCGCCGTGAAGACCTACCAGCTCTACATCGACGGGCAATTCGTCGATCCGGTCGAGGGCTCGTGGTTCGAGTCCATCGATCCCTATCGCGGTGAGTCCTGGGCCCGGATCCCACGTGCCGGGCGGGCCGATGTCGACCGGGCGGTGGCCGCCGCAAAGCGCGCCATGTGGGAGGGCCCCTGGGCCACCATGACGGCCACCGCGCGCGGCAAGGTGCTGCGCCGGATCGGCGACCTCGTGGAGCGCGAAGCGAAGGCTCTCGCCGAGGTCGAGGTCCGCGACAACGGCAAGCTGTTCGCCGAGATGTACGGCCAGACCCGCTACCAGCCGGAATGGTGGTGGTACTATGCGGGGCTGGCCGACAAGGTCGAGGGCGCACAGGTGCCGATCGACAAGCCCGAGACCTTCGCGTTCACCCGGCACGAGCCGGTGGGCGTGGTCGGGGCGCTGACGGCGTGGAACTCGCCGCTCCTGTTCGTGGCCTGGAAATGCGCGCCCGCGCTCGCGGCCGGCTGCGCGGTCGTGGTGAAGCCTTCCGAGTTCGCCTCAGCCAGCACGCTGGAATTCGCCCGGCTCACCAAGGAGGCGGGGCTGCCCGACGGAATGTTCAACGTCATCACCGGCTTCGGCGGCGAGGCCGGCAGCGCGATCGTCGAGCATCCGGACGTTGCCAAGATCACCTTCACGGGCTCTGACGTGACCGGCGCGAAGGTCTACGAAGCGGCCGCGCGCCAGATCAAGCGCGTCTCCCTGGAACTCGGCGGCAAGTCGCCCAACATCGTCTTCGCCGATGCCGACCTGAAGGCCGCCGCCGCGGGCGCGATCTCGGGCATCTTCGCGGCCACCGGGCAGACCTGCATCGCCGGCTCGCGCCTGCTGGTTCAGAACAGCATCCGCCAGGAATTCACCGACCGACTGATCGAACTCGCCCGAACCGCCAAGCTCGGCGACCCGATGCAGGCGGACACCAATATCGGGCCGATCACCACGCCGCCGCAATACACGAAGGTGCTCGACTACATCGCGCTGGCCAAGAGCGAAGGGGCCCGCTGCGTCTTCGGCGGCAATCCCGCCTCCGGTCCCGGCGTGCTCGGCGGCCAGTTCGTCGAGCCGACGATCTTCACCGGCGTCACCAACGACATGCGCATCGCCCAGGAGGAGGTGTTTGGCCCGGTCCTGTCGATCATCGGCTTCGAGGACGAGGCCGAGGCGCTCCGGCTCGGCAACGACGTGATCTACGGGCTCGCCGCCGGCGTTTGGACGCAGGATATCGGCCGCGCGATGCGGATGTCGAAGGGGCTGCGGGCCGGCACCGTCTGGGTGAACACCTACCGGGCGGTGAGCTACATGATGCCGTTCGGCGGCATGAAGCGCTCCGGCATCGGCCGCGAGAGCGGCATCGGGTCGATCCGCGAGTTCCTGGAGACCAAGAGCGTCTGGATCTCGACCAGCCGCGACGCGCCGGAGAACCCCTTCGTCATGCGGTGATGGCAGCGGCCGCGCCGTCGCAGATCGCGGCGGCGCGGCCGGCCTTCAGGGTCGCTGTCCGGTCGCGGATGCCGCGCGGTCGGGCGGCAGGGCGAGGGATGCCAGGATGAAGCCCATGAAGAAGAGGAAATACTGGTTGACCGACAGCTCCTCGAACATCAGCGACGGGATGAGGAACAGGGCGCTGTAGGTCAGGAACGGCCCGAAGGCGGCGGGCGCCAGCAGGATCCGGCCCAGACCGGAGAGGAGCAGCAGCGCCACCGCGATGCCGCTCTGAAGCGCCAGCGAGACGAAGCCGTTATGCGGCGTCACGAGGCCGGTCAGGGCCTGAAGTTCCTCCCGCCTGGCGACCTCGCCGACGCCGAACGGGTATTCAACGACGAGCTGGAGCGCGGTCACGCCCGACAGGAACCGCTCGTCAAAATTGCCCGTGACGTTGCGATCCTCGGCAAAGCGCCGCTCGATCGCCTGGGACAGGGTTCCCGGCAGAGGGATCTCGCCCGTCACCGCCCAGGCCACGAGCAGAAGACCGAGCACACCGAACACGGCCAGCACGGCGGGCGCCTTGAGGTTCCGCCGCATCAGCAGGCCGAGGAACAGCAGCGGCATGAACAGGCCGGCGCGGTTGTTGGTGAAGGGGAAGCTCGCCAGCAGGGCCGCGAAATAGGCGAGATAGATCGCCTTCAGGCGATAGCGCAGGCTGAGCACCAGGGCCGCCGCCCCGCCCAGGGCGAAGACATGGCCGGTCTCGTTTCCCGAGGCCCAGAGGCCACCCTGCTTGTCCTGCACGAACAGCTTCAATTCCTCGTCGAGCCCGTCCGTGGGGACCGCGAGCCCGAACTTTTCGAGCTGCAGGCCCGAAGCGGCGAGCAGAAGCACGGCGAGGGAGGCGAGCAGGCCGGCGAGCAGGCCGATGCAGAACGCGTCCTCGACGCGCCGGTCGCGGAACATGACCAGCAGGATGAACGCCTGGACCACGTAGAGCAGGAGGACGAGGGTCAGGTAGACGTCGCCGGCCTGCTTGTGCGCCTTCAGCACCAGCGAGGCCGCGATGAGCGCCAGGATGCCGGCGAGCGGCGCGGCCTGACGCAAAGCTTCCGCGATGACGGCGCGGCGCAGCCCGAGCCAGGGGATGAGCAAAAACGGGAGAAGATCGGACAGGCGCTGAAACGGCAGCCCGAAAGTCGAGGTCAGCACGTTGAAGTTCAGGGCCGCGCCGAGCAGGAACACCGCGACGCGATCCGCCAGCAGGGACGCGGCCGGCACACCTGTTCCGATGGGCACCGCCTGTCCCGTCATGGTCCCGCACCGTCTGAACGCGCACCCGCCGCCGATAACCGTCTCCGCCGGCCGCGACCTTCGGCGGACAATGTCGTCCAGAAAGGTTGGCGGAGGGTGCAGATCAGGCGGCGCGACGCAGAAAGAAGCCGAGCGCCGTGCGGAGCGTGTCCCGCATGAGGAACCAGGCGAGACCCAGATAGGCCACGATCCCGGTGCCGATTGCCGCGAAGAGGCCGACCCGATCCCCGAGGGCGGCGTCGAGCGGGCTCTGGACGATCAGCACGAGCCCGGCCATCGCCCCGGCACAGAGCGTGATCGGCGTCAGGATCCGGACGAGGCGCCCATTCGTCACCGGGACGATGCGCCCGGCACTGGCGACGATCGCGGGCGAGAACAGGTAGGCCCGGACCACGTGCCCGGCGACGAGGGCGGCGAGGCCGAAGGGCGCGGTCACGACGGCCGCGACGGCGCCGAGGCCGAACTGAGCGCCCGCGAGCCGCAGGGCCATGCCGTTCCGCCCCAGCGCCGTGAAGATCATCCACAGCATCGAGGTGGCGACGAATTCGGGGGCCAGGAACGCCAGCATCCGGAGCACCGGCGCCGCGTCGTGCCACTGATCGCCGAACAGGAAGGGGATGAGGGTCGGGGCCACGGCCGCCATGCCGAAGAAGGCGGGCACCGCCAGGAAGGACGAGGCCTCGGTGAAGCCATAGAAGGCCGTCGCCAGCTCGCCCGGCCGATCCTGCAGGCGCGCGTAGGTGGTCAATCCGACCGTGGTCAGCGGGATGACCGCCACTTGGCTCACGAGGTCGATGCAGCGCCACGCGAGGCGCAGGTAGCCGACATCGGCCGCGGACAGGAAATAGGCGGCGATCACCTCCTGGCTCCGGATCGAGGCGACGAGCAGCAGGTAGGTGCAGAACAGCCGCGAGCCGAACGCGATCTGCTCGCGCACGGAGGCAAGGTGCAGCCGCAGCGGCGGAATCCAGCGGGCCGCGACCCAGGTGAGGAGCGTGGTCGCCGTCGCGGCGACGAGGCGCTGGACCACGAGGCTCCAGACACCGTAGCCGTCGAGGGCCAGCACGAGGGCGACGGCGCCGCCGAGGATGTTGGCGCCCAGCGCCCGCAGGGCGAGCTTGCGGAAGCCGAAGCTTCGCTGGAGCCGCGCCTCGTGGATCGCGCCCGCGGCCGTGATGACGAAACAGGCGGACAGCGCGCACAGGACCGGTTGCAGCGCCGGAAGGTCGAAGATCCAGGCGATCGGCCCGGACAATGCGACCAGCCCCACGGCACAGAGGGCGCCGGTGGCGAGCATGACCCAGAAGGCGGTGGCGGCGAAGTCTTCGTCGAGGTCTGCCCGCTGGACGACCGCGTCGGGCAGGCCGCAGCGGGCGACGATCTGCAGGATGTCGATGAAGACGGCGGCGATCGCCACCATCCCGAACTCAGCGGGTCCGATCAGCCGGGCGAGCACGAGGAACACCCCGAAGCTCAGGACGACGTTGCCGACGGACGCGACCGCCACCCAGCGCGCGGCGTCGAACGAGCGGCGCGTCACCTCCGCGCCGGAGGCGAGCCCAGGCTCCTCTTCGGCAGCGGCGGCTTCCGAAAGCACCGGCGCGGCGGCGCTCACGGTCGGGTTGCCCGGCGCTCGGCGACGAGTTCGGCATAGAGGTCGAGATACTTCTCGGCGACGCGCTCGGACGTCGACTCGCGGATCACGTGCTGGAAGGCGCGCTCGTCCGGAAGGTCTTTGCGCCCCCGGGCGATTACGCTTCGTAGCCGCGCCGCGAGATCGGCATCGTCGCCCGGCGTGAACAGCCATTCGGCGTTGTCCTCACCGACCAGCTCTGGGATCCCGCCCGAGGCCGCGCCGATCACCGGAACGCCCATCGTATAGGCCTCGTAGATCGTCCGCGGCGAAGGCTCGGCCCAGAACGAGGGCACGATGAGCACGTCGATGGCGCTGAGGAAGTCGGCGGGCTTGGCCCATCCGACGAACTCGATGGGGAGGCCCTCGGCCTGCGCGGTGAAACGCGCGATGGAGTCGTCCATCGCCTGGCCGGCGACGAGGCAGCGCCAGTCGCCGGGGCCGATCCGGCGGAAGGCGTCGATCATCGTGCCGACCCCCTTCTCGGTGTTGATCCGACCGAGATAGCCAAAGGTCATCGGCCGGTCGGTCCGGTCGATCTGCCGCCGCGCCGCGGGATCCCCCTCCGGGACCGTGCAGGAATAGAAGATCACCCGGCGCCGCTCGGGCGCGAGATGCGCGAACAGGCCGTGATCGACATGGGTCTTGAGGATCTCGGTGCCGACGGAGACGACCGCGTCCACAGACCGGTTGGTGATCTGCTTGGCGGCGTTCACGACCTTGCATCCCAGATGCCAGCGGTCGCACGGCTTGCCGTCCCGGAACATGGCGGCGTTGCCGCAGATCAGGTCGTACTCGCAGACCGTGTGGACGATCGGGATCCCGCGCTTGGCCGCCTCGCGCCAGACCAGGGTCGAGACGTCGAGCAGCGAGTGCGTGTTGACGATATCGGGCCGGAAATCGTCGAGGACGCGGCCGAACTCGGCCGCGACGGCGAAATTCCATTGCTGCTTGAGCTTGGCCCAGGCGCGGCCGAACCGGGTCGCCTTGGGCCAGTCCTCCAGCCAGAAATCGTTATGGTGCGCCATGCGGTAGACGGTGACGCCGCCGCGCACGCTCTTGGGCTCCGACTCCCGGGCGATGCAGGCCGCTGCCACCGTGTGGCCGGCGGCGACCAGTTCCTCGGCGAGGTGCTCCACCGAGCGCTCGGCGCCGCCCACGATGTAGGGCGGATAGAGGGCACTGAGGTGCAGGATCCGCAAGGGGCCGGTCACCGCGCGTGTGGCGGCCTGATCGCTCGGCCGGTCCTGGCCCTGGGAGCGCGGCTCCTCGGTGAGGTTCCGGACATAAATCGAGGACAGGGTCGGGGTGATCATGGACGGCACTCGCTGAGGTGCGGGCGCTCCGCGCGCGCGGAAAGCTCGAGAGGCAGTTCGGGGCGGGCCGCGTCGCGGGTCGCGGCGTAGAGGTCGAGATAGGCGGCCGCGACGACGACCGGGTCGGTGCCGGCGCGGATGCGGGCGGCGCGGGCGAGCCCCTCTGCGAGGCGGGCGGGCTCCGCGACGATCCGGGCCATCGCGGCGGCGAGTGCCGGGGCATCGCCCGGTGGCACCAGCCACGGCCCCGGTCCGACCTGCTCGCCGATGCCGCCGCTTGCGGTTCCGATCACCGGGACGCCGCGCCCGTAGGCTTCCGCTACCGTCCGGCCGAAGGGTTCGGGCCAGATCGGGGGGACGACGAGGCAGTCGATGCCATCCAGGAAGGCGTCGCGCTCCGCGTAGCCCAGGAAGGTCGCGGGCAGGCCCTCGGCTCGGGCGCGGTAGCGGTCGAGCCCGTCCACGGCGCGGCCGGCAACGGAGAAGCTCCAGCCTGCCCGCGGCAGGCTCCGGCAGGCTTCGAGGAGCGTGTCGAAGCCTTTGGCGGCCTCGATCCGACCCAGATAGCCGAACCGAACCGGCGCCCCCGGAACCCGCGGACGCCGTGCCGGCGGCAGGCCGGGCGGGATCGGATTCCAGATCACCCGGCGCAGCGCCGGCGGCACATCGGTGAAGAACCCGGCATCGAGATGACGCTCGAGGATGTCTGAGCCGACGGCGGCCAGAGCCGTCACGGCGCGCTGACAGCGCCGGTGGATCCCACCGTAGAGGCGGCATTTGAGATGCTGACCGTCACAGGGCCGGCCGTCCCGCACCATCGCGCCGTTGGTGCAGAGACTGGTGAAGTCGTGGAGCGTGTGTACGATCGGCAGTCCGAGCTGCCGGAGCATCGGCCAAAGCGCCGGCGGCAGCTCGGAGATCGAGTGCGTGTTCACGAGATCGGGTTCGAAATCCCGGACCGCCGCCGCCATCCGGTCGAGCGTGGGTCGGTTCCACTGCGCGGCGAGCTTGTAGCGAAGGCGGTCGAGCCGCCCGCGTTCAGGCCAGTCGAGGATGTGGAAGGGCGTTCCGTGCCCGGTCCGATAGACGGTGACGCCGTCCTGAAGGACCGGCTCGCCCTGCGCCCGTGCCGCGCAGACGACGGCGACGTCATGGCCGAGGCCCGCCTGGGTCCGGGCGAGCGTCTCGACCATCAGTTCGGCGCCCCCGACCTGCTCGGGCGGATAGAGCGAGCTAAGGTGCAGGATGCGCATGCGGCACCTCCCGAGCGGGGCGCGCCGGAGCGCCGTCCCGGAGCGCGTCGAGCAGCAGACCCTCGTAGCGGCGGGCGGTTTCGGCCCAGTCGTAGCGACGGACATTGTCGCGGCCGTGCGCGATCAGCGTGGCCCGGAGCCCTGGTTCGTCGAGCAGGCGGCGCAGGCCCGTGGTCAGCGCCGCAGCGTCGGCGGGATCGAAGGTCAGGGCACCGGCTCCGGCGATCTCGGGCGTCGCGGAGCGGTCCGAGCAGAGAACCGGGCAGTCGAGGGCCTGCGCCTCCAGCACGGGCAGGCAGAACCCCTCGGCGAAGGACGGGACACACAGGCACAAGGCCGCGCGGTAGAGGCCTGCCAGCTGGTCGTCGTCGATCCGCGACAGGCGCGTCAGCGGCACCGGGGCGCCGCCGAGCGCGGCGGCGATCGCCTCGTCGGGATCCTCGCCCACGTGCACGATCCCGATCCCCGGCCGGCCGAGCCCGACCACGGCGCGGGCGAGGGTCGCGAAGTTCTTGTTGTACAGGGCGTTGCCGACCGCCAGCACGAAGGGCCCGGCCGGGAGTCCGGCCCGGGGCCCGTCGCGCGTGGGATCCAGCATCGCCGCGGAGGGCACGGTCTGAGCCCGTCGGCGAAGCCGGGGATAATGGTGCTCCAGATCGCGCCGGGTCGCCTCGGACACGGTTATCACCCGTGCGCTGTTGCCCAGCACCAGCCGGAAGATCGGATCGGTGGTCAGGGCCTCGCGGGAGCGGATGCGCTCGGGCAGCGTGCGGAAATAGAGATCGTGCACGACGCTCACCCGCGCGCGACCGCCGAAGGCCGCACCGTAGGGGTCGGCATTCAGCACCACGTCGATGTCCAGGGCCCGGCACAGCCGCGGGACCGCGAGGCTCTGGCGCAGGACGTCGAACAGCATGATCCGCGGCCGCGGCACCGTCACGACCTCGACGCGGTCGCGGATCGCCGCCGGCAGCTGGTCGCGGCGCCAGGGAGAGCGGAGCACCACCGTGAAGGTGCCGCGCGCGATCAGGCCGGCGATCACCCGGAAGGCGACGAGGGCGACGCCCGACGGCCGACCGGCATGCTGGCTCGGCATGTTGACGAGGACGCGCGGCATTACGGTTCTGACGGCTCCGGGCGAGAGGGGAGGGATTGCCGGCCCGTCAGGCGCGGCCGGCGACCTGGAGGATGATGTCGGCGAGCGCGCGCTGCATCCGGTCCGCTCCGTAGCGGGACAATGCCCGTTCCCGGGCGAGACCGGTTCGCGTCGCGAAGGCGTCGGGGTTTTCGAGCAGCTCCGACAGGGCAGCGGCCAAACGGTCCGGTCGCCGTGGCGGCACCAGCGTTCCGGCCGCGCCGCCGTCGAGAATCTCCGCAGAGGCACCCGCATCCGTGGCGACCACCGGCACGCCGACGCGCATCGCCTCGACGAGGGTGCGGCCGAACGGTTCCGGATCGACCGAGGGGTGCACGACCACGTCGACCGCCTGCATCAGTCGGGGGACGTCGTCACGCTGGCCGAGGAACGTGATCCGGTCCGACAGCCGGTACTTGGCCACAAGATCCCTCAGATGCGCCGCGTAGGCATCCTCGCCGAAGAGCGGCGCCCCCACCACGATGCAGTGGAGGCCGGGCAGGCGCGCGAGCGCCTCGATCAGCACGTCCTGTCCCTTCCAGGGCGCGATGCGGCTGAACACGCCCACGAGCGGACCCGCCGGCAGGCCGAGTTCCGCGCGCAGCGCCGCGGCGGGCCGGGGGTCGCGGTCGAGGTCGAGGCCGTTCGGCACGATACGGATCAGGGATCGGCGTCCCCCGCCCTGAACGAAGGCCCGCGCTGCGGCTTCGGACGGCACGATCACCCGGGTCGCGCAGAGATTGGCGAGGCACACCTGGACGATGCGCTGGGCCCGCCCGAAATGCGCGCTGTCGAGGATGTCGTGCAGGTGCCAGACCAGAGGGCGTCCGACGCAGCGCGCGGCGAAGGCGGACAGCAGGAAAGCCTTCTGCGAATTCGCGTAGACGACGTCGCAGGCGCGCGCCGCCCGCGTGATCTCCAGGGCCAGGGCGCAGAGCCGGCCCAGCACCGGCAGGGCGCTCAGGGGCGAGGCATCCCGCCGGAGAGCCGCCAGGGAGGTCCGACGCCGTGCAAGACGGATCTCCAGACCCTGCCCGCGCAGGGCGTCGGTGAGGGCGCCGTCCTCGAACAGGAAGGCGGTCGAACCCGCCCATGGCTGGACGGCGTCGCGGAGCACCAGTTCCGCTCCCGACATCGTGCCGGTGTGGCTGACGAACAGAACGCTGGGACGCGCGGCGATCCCGGACCGGGCGGCCAAAACCCGGTCGACGGAGCCACGCTCCGGAAGCGTCGCGGCGGGAAGGACGTCTGTCATCGGGCGCTCGCGGCCGTGCGTGGATCGGGCAGCGGCATCACATCGTAGGTCGGTTGGGTGCCCGGCCGGACCATCGTCATCGCGATTCCGAGCACGTGTCCGCCGGCGCGGCGCAGGTTCGCCACGGTCTCGACGCTGTCGGAGAGCTGCGAGCGGCCGTAGCGGGCGCAGCAGAGCACGCCGTCGACGTGGCGGGCGAGCGTCGGCGCGTCCATCAGGAGGCTGGTGGGCGGCGTATCGAGAAGGACGAGGTCGTAGCGGCGGCTCCAGTCGAGAAAGCCCGCCATCCGCTCGCTCATCAGAAGCTCGGTTGAGTCGGCCGTCGGCGTACCCGCCGGGATGACGTCGAAGCGTCCGGCCGGGACCACGGCTTCGGCCGGGTCGATCTCGCCGCGGAGCACGCCGCCGAGGCCCGGCCCGCGGCCGAGCCCGAGCGACGCCTCGAAATTCGGGCGCCGCAGGTCGCACTCGACGACGAGGACCCGGCGCCCGCCGGCGGCGCCGATCCCGGCCAGCGCGAAGGCCGTGAACGACTTGCCCTCGCGCGGCTTCGCCGAGGTCACCAGGATGACGCGGGACTTGCCGGAGCCTGCGAGGACGAGATGGGCGTGCAGGTTGCGCAGGACGTTCTGCATCACCGGATCGACCCGCGCCCGCGCCAGGGCCTCCGGGAGGTCGAGCGCCCGCTGACGCTCGGAGAAGCGTCCGACCAGCCCGGCTGGCTCCAGGCTGGGCAGTTGCGCGAAGACCGGGGCGCCGGTGCCGGCCATGAGCTGCGCGGAGCTGCGCACCCGTCGGTCGGTGTAGTCGCGCAGCAGCGCGGCAGCGGCGGCGAGGACGCCCGCGAGCACGAAGCCGCCCGCCAGGAACGGCACGGCCTTCGGCGAGAACGGCTCCTGCGGCAGCTCGGCGAGGCTGACCAGCCGCGTGCTGCCGGTGAGGATGCGCCGCTCGGTCTCCAGCTCGCCCGCCCGCTTCACCAGATCGGCGTAGCGGGTGCGCTTGATCTCCGCGTTGCGGACCATGCCCTCGATCGAGGCCTCGTCGTCCATGGCGGCGGCGGCATCGGTCTTGGCGGTTTCGAGCTGGGCGCGCAGCGACTTGGCGAGGGCGTTCGACGCCTCGTAGGACTTGCGCAAGCCCTTCGCCACGTTGCCGACCTCCTGCTCGATCCGCGTGCGCAGGCTCGCCTGCTCGGTCTCGAGCGCCCGGATGACCGGGTGGTTCGCCCCGAGCAGCGTGCTCTGGTTGGCGAGCTGCGCACTGACGCCGCTGAGTTGCTGCTTCAGAGATACGACGGTCTGACTGGCCAGCACCGCCGGGGCACTGTCGGCGCCGCGAGCGCCCTTGTTCTCGATCTCGCTGAGACGCGCGGCGGCATCCGCCTTGGCCGTCTCCGCAGCGGCAAGCTGCTGGCTGATGCTGGTCAGTCGCTCGGCGCTGATCGGGGCCGTCGAGCCCTTCAGCAGGCCCTTGCGACGGCGGAAGGTCTGGATTCGGGTCTCGTCCGCGCGGATCGATGCATCGAGCTGGCTGATCTCGGCATGCAGCCAGTCGGCGGCCGCCTTCCGGCTCGAGGCCTGCGTCTCGCGCTGATCCTCCAGGAAGGCGTTGATCAGGCCGTTGGCCATCGTCTGCGCCGTCTCGGGCAGCGGCGACTTGTAACCGATGGTGATAATGCGCGAGCGGCCCGAACTCAGGACCGTGTAGCGTTTCTGAAGATACTCCACGAGGGCGTTGCGATCCGTCGTGAGCTTCGTACAGGCCGCTTCCTTCTTGGCGCTGATCTCGTCGGGATGCCCGCGGGTCGCCGCAGAGCGGCACTCGGCCATGACGGCTGCGATCAGGCCGTCGTCGATCGCGAGACGCAGCAGCCGGGGCGAGCGGATCACCAGGATCTGGCTCTCGATATCGGCCGGATCGCCGATCTTCTGGATCCAGGCCATGGAGGCGTTGTTCGCCCCGGGCTCCGCTTCGGCGACGATCACCGAGCCGCTCGCCACGTATTGCGGCTGAATCATCAGCAGGGCGGTTACGGCGAGGCCGAGGATCCCGACGAACACCGCTGCGAACAGGTAGCGGCGATGCCAGATCCGGGAGAGGGCGGCGGCCAGCGGGCCGCCGCGCATCGGCTCCTGGGGGAGGGCGCGGACCGGCGCCCGGTCGGCCAGATCGACAGTCAGGAAGGACATGCGGCGCGTCCTCAGCCGACGGCTTCGAGCCGCGGCAGGATCCGCGGGCGCGTCTCGCAGGCGGCTTGATGGAGAGCCATCTGCTGACCGACGAAGCTCGCGAAGCGGCTCCGGAACAGCTCGGCCGAGAACATCTCGGCCTGCGCCCAGCAGGCCTCACGGGTGAACAGGCTTTCCTGCTGCAGGAACCGGCCCACGCAATCGGCGATGGCCTGCGGCTCCGGCGTGTCGAAGAACATCCCGGTGCGCTGCGGGCCGCGGACCTGAACCGTCTCGCGGGCGCCGCCGCGGCCCAGCGCGAGGACCGGCGTGCCCTCCGATGTGGCCTCGACCACGATGATCCCGAAATCCTCCTCGGCCGCGAAGATGAAGGCCCGGGCCGTGGCCATGAGGCGCCGCAATTCCCCGTCGGAGACGAAGCCGGAGAACGACACGTTGGGCCCGGCGATCTCCCGCAGCCGTGCCGCATCCGGCCCGGTGCCCGCCACCACGAGTTCGAGATCGGGAAGCAGGGCGAAGGCGCGGATCACGGCCTCGACGTTCTTGTAGGGCACGAGCCGGCTGGCCACGAGGAAGTGGTTGCCGCGCGGCCCGTCGTAGCGCTGGCTCGGCAGATTGATGGGCGGGTGGATGACCTCGGCGGTGCGGCCGTAGACCTTGTGGATGCGCCGGGCGACGAAGGCGGAATTGGCCACGATCGCGTTGGGACCGGCCGCGGTGCGGAAGTCCCAGACCCGCATCCGGTGCAGGATGAGCCGGGCGAGCAGGCTCTTCATCCCGGCGTCGCAGCCGCTCTCCCTCAGGTAGGTATGCTGCATGTCCCAGGCGTAGCGCATGGGCGAGTGAATGTAGGAGACGTGCAGCTGGTCGGGTCCGGTCAGGACGCCCTTGGCCACCGCGTAGCTGCTGGAGATGACGAGATCGTAGGCCGAGAGGTCGAACTGTTCGATCGCGAGCGGCATCAGGGGCAGGTAGTTGCGGTGCCGCGTCCGCGCGAAGGGCATACGCTGGATGAAACTTGTCCGCGCCTGCGTGTAGCCCAGCCGCTCCCGATCCTCTTCGGACAGGAAATCGAAGAGCGCGAAGACATCCGCGTCGGGATAGATCCGCAGCAGCTGCTCGAGGACACGCTCGGCGCCACCGACGATATACAACCAGTCGTGAACAATCGCGACACGCATCACAGCTTCCTCGTCGGCACGCCAGACGCGGGACCAATCAATACTGTCCTGCCGCCCCCGCCTGTGACAGCGAGCAAAGGCGCACTGGAAAGAGTAATGGAGACATCGGCCCTAAAAAAGGGGTCACCGCCTCGACAACAGTTGGAAATAGGCCCTGTTCAGATGTGTAATACCGAGTGTAAACTTAATTTTTATGAATTAGTAACGTTAATGATCGGCATTCTCTGCGCGGTCAGCGCGTGGTTTCGGTCTATGCACTGGCAGCGCAAGCCGGTCGCGGCCTGCACCGCGGAGATCCTGCGTGGCGCAGGCTACGAGGCGATCGGCGTCGGCTGAGAGGCAGGACGCGTCCGTCGATGGAGCCGGTGTCGCAGGCCGGCGATCAGAGGGGTCTCGACATATCGGAACAGCACCTCTCCCGCGGCCACAGAGGCCGGAAACGCGATGGCGAAGATGAGAGCGGCACGCGCGTATCCGGAGGCGACGAGGAGCGCTGCGAGCTTGGCGGCGCTGTGAAGCAGCAGGTTGTGGACCAGGTAGAAGGAGTAGCTGGCATTGCCTTGCGAGAGCAGCCAGCGCGATTTCAGCGCGACGCCGCCCTGCTCCAGGAGCAGCATCGCGCCGACGACGAGGACGGCCGCGGAGCCCCAGACCAGTGGCCGGGCGAATCCAGACAATTCGGGGCTGGCGTCGAGCAGCGTGGTGGCGATCTGGCCGCCGAGGACGAGCAGCGCCGCCGCGGACAGGGCGGCACAGGCCAAGCGCCTGACCGGGAATCCCGCGGGCGGGATGCCGAGGCGCAGATAGGCGTAGCCCAGGCCGATGCCGGCGGCGAACTCGATGATGATCGGCTTCGTGTAGTAGGCCCAGTACAGGCCCGGGACGGGCAGAAGTCCGAGCAGGATCAACGCGAGGAAGATTGCGGCCGCGCCCAGCGCCCGGACGGCGGGCTTCGGCACCAGCAGCAGGCCCGCGAAGATCACGTAAAAAAACATTTCGTAGTTGAGCGTCCAGCCGACGGAATTCAGAGGCTCGATGAAGCCTCCGCGGGAAAACGGCAGGAACAGCAACGACTGGATGAGGTAGTCCGGCCGGACCTCCATGATCCCGATGGGCTTCAGGCCGGTCAGCGCGATGAGCGCCAGGCCGATCGTGACGAGCCAGTAGACCGGGACGACGCGCGACGCCCGGCGGAGCAGGAACCCACCGGGGCTCTCATGGCGGCCGCTGGTGCTCACGAACATGATGAGCCCGGACAGGACGAAGAAGACGTCCACGCCGAAGGCGCCGAAGGCCAGGAGATCCGGTCGCGGCAAAACCGGTCCGATATACAGGCCGTAATGCGTGACGAAGACAAGGTATGACGCGACGGCACGCAGAATTTGAAGATTGTCGATCATCGCGCGCCGGCTGATGCCTGGGGCTACGCCCGGGACAGGCGAAGCCGCAACCTTATGGCCACGATGGCCCCGCCACGTCACGACAAGTCCCGAATCGTCCTAAATGGCTCCTCATCCCGAATTGACGTCATGCCGCGCATCTACGCGCGTAAGTTGCTGAATCCGCGAATTGGCGGGAGAGTCGGTCGCGAAATAAAGAGCTGGAAAGTGATCGTAAAGGTAGCGGCGGCCAATATAGCGCTCGGGCCGCGTGAGCTGCCTGGATACGCCGCGCGCATCCCCGTATCGCAACACGCGCACGGCTATTTACTATTAATCAATAGATAATTTGACGGCGGGCCGATCCGTTCAATAGCGTCGTTATGACTGGAATAGGGAGTTCCGCCTTGAACATCGCTCAGGATATCCGTGAGATCCTAGGATCGAACGAAGCCTTCGCCGGCAAGGCCGACCAGCTCTCCGAGGATGACAGCCTGTTCGATCGCGGGCTGGATTCGTTCGGCTCGGTGCAGCTGATGTTGGCGCTGGAGGAGCGCTTCAACATCGAGTTCCCCGATGAACTCCTGAACCGCAAGTCGTTCTCGTCCATCCGCGCGATTCGCGAGGCCGTCTCCACGCTGATCCAGCAGGAAGCCGCATGAGCACGTTTGCCGCGCGCGCCGAGCGGGTGGCGGCGGTGGCGGCGCGTCACGCCGACGCCGTCGATCGCGAAGGCCGCTTCCCCGAAGAGGCGGTGGCGGCGCTGAAGGCCGAGCGCCTCCTCGGTCTTCAGATCCCGGGGCAGTTCGGCGGCGAGGGGGCTGGGCTCGTCCAGATCGCCGAGCTGTGCAGCACGCTCGGCCAGGCCTGCAGCGCGGCCGCGATGGTGTTCGCGATGCACCACATCAAGGTGTCGAGCCTCGTGACCCACGGGCTAGACAGCCCGTGGCACGGCCGCCTGATGGAGCGGATCGCCCGCGAGCAATTGCTGGTCGCCTCCTCGACCACCGAAGCCGGCATCGGCGGCGACCTGCGCAACAGCCTGTGCGCCGTGGAGACCACCGGTGAGGTCTTCGCCCTCGGCAAGGACGCGTCGGTGATCTCCTACGGCGCCCGGGCCGACCTGATCCTCGCCACGGCCCGGCGCCATCCGGACGCGGCGACGTCCGATCAGGTCCTCGTCGCGCTGATGGCCGATCAGATCTCCCTGGTGCGCACGGGGGATTGGGACACCCTCGGGATGCGCGGGACGTGCAGCGACGGCTTCCGCCTGGAGGCCCGGAACGTCCCGGTCGAGCAGATCCTGCCGAAGCCGTTCGCGGAGATCGCCGCCCAGTCGATGCTGGCCTCGTCGCACTTGCTGTGGAGCAGCGTGTGGTACGGGATCGCGACCTACGCGGTGGACCGCGCCCGCGCCTTCGTGCAGGCCGAGGCCCGACGGCGGCCCGGGCAGGTCCCGCCCACGGCCCTGAGGCTGGCCGAGGTCTCCAACGCCCACCAGGCCATGCGGGGCACCATCGTGTCGGCCCTGCGCCGCTTCGAGGATGCGCACGGGGACGCCGACACGATCGGCTCCGTCGGCTTCTGCGTGATGCTGAACAACCTCAAGGTCACCGTCTCCGACATGGCGGTCGAGATCGTGCGGGGTGCGCTCGCGATCGTCGGTCTCGCCGGATACAGGAACGACACGCCCTTCAGCCTGGGACGGCCGCTGCGCGACGTCCTCTCCGCACCGCTGATGATCGGCAACGATCGCATCCTCGCCAACACCGCCAAGCTCCTGCTCGTGCAGAAGGGCAGCGGCCAGCTCATGAGTGCGTGATGGAATCGATCTCCTCTCCCGCCGGCGACGTCCTCCCTGAGGACGAGCCGGCCGGCGGTCCGACGTTCCTCGACCGCCTGTTCGACCACGGGCTGCTGGTCCGGACCGGCGTCGACGGCCTCTACGGCCGCAGCGGCGGCTTCGAGAGCGTCGTCGACGCCCTCGACCGGATCATCACGCGTCTCGGCGCCGCCGAGGGGGCCGAGGTGCTGCGCTTCCCGCCCGCGATGAGCCGGTCGGCCTTCGAGCGCAGCGGGTACCTCAAGGGGTTCCCGAACCTCGCCGGCACCGTCCACAGCTTCTGCGGCGACGCCCGCGGCCATGCCGAGATCCTCGCCTGTCTGGAGGCCGGGACCGACTGGACCGGCCAGCAGGAGGCCACCGACGTCGTCCTGACGCCCGCGGCCTGCTACCCGGTCTATCCGGTGGCTGCCGCCCGGGGGGCGCTGCCCGCCGCGGGCCGCCTCTTCGACCTGCAATCCTATTGCTTCCGGCGCGAGCCCTCGCTGGAGCCGACCCGGATGCAGCTCTTCCGCATGCGCGAATACGTGCGCATGGGCAGTCCCGAGCAGGTTCTGGCCTTCCGCGAGTCGTGGCTCGAACGCGGCACGGCGATGATGCGCGACCTCGGTCTTCCGCTCGCCATCGACGCGGCCAACGACCCGTTTTTCGGGCGCGCCGGCCGGATGCTCGCCAACAACCAGCGGGCGCAGGGCCTCAAGTTCGAACTGAACGTCCCGGTCAACAGCGTCGACAAGCCGACCGCCTGTCTCAGCTTCAACTATCACCAGGACCATTTCGGCAGCACCTGGGACCTGCATCAGGCGGATGGCGCGGTCGCCCATACGGCCTGCGTCGGCTTCGGCCTGGAGCGGATCACCCTGGCGCTGCTGCGCCACCACGGGCTCGATCTCGCCGCCTGGCCTGAGGCCGTCCGCGCCGAGCTGTGGGGTTGAGGCGGTGACCGCCGCTCTGCGCCGGCCGGAGGGTCTCGGAGCCGCGGGACCCTACGTCCAGCACCCGCTCCACGGGTCCGGCCGCGATTGGCCGGAGACGAACTGCTACGTCGACCTCTGGATCGAGCTCCTGCACGGACGCGGCCTCGTGCCCGAGGCGATGCTGGGCTTCACCCTGCGGCAGGATTTCGAGGGCGACCAGTTCACCTTCTTCAAGCCGCCGCCCGGCGACATCGAGCGGCTCTACGGGCTGGAGGTGCTGGAACTCGCGGTCTACGGAGGCCTCGAGGCCCATGCCGTGCGTCAGGCGGAGGCCGGCCGCCCGGTGCTGGTCGAAGTCGACGCAATCTATCTGCCCGATACCCAGGGGACGACCTACGGCCGGGACCACGCCAAGACCACGATCGGTATCCTGGCCCTCGACCCGGTGACCCAGGAACTCGATTATCTCCACAATGCCGGGCGCTTCCGGCTGTCGGGGGCGGATTATGCCGGGATCTTTGCGCCGGCGCTGCTGCCGCCCTACGCCGAGTTCGTGAAGTCGGTCGCCTCGCCCCTGAGTTCCGCGGACCTGCCGGGGGCCGCCCGCGCGCTGCTCGTCCGGCATCGCGCCCGGGCGCCCCGCCGCAATCCCGTCCTGGCGTTCCGCGACGCATTGGCGGCGACGGCCGGGGATCTGGTGTGCCGGCCGCTCAGCGTGTTCCACGCCTACGCCTTCAATACGACGCGCCAGCTCGGCGCCAATTTCGAGATGCTCGCCAGTCATCTCTCGTGGCTCGAGGCGCGGGATGCCGGTGGGTTCGCGCCAGCGGCCGCGGCCGCCGCGGATGTGAGCCGCGAGGCGAAGGCCTTCCAGTTCCAGCTTGCCCGCGCCTTCCACCGTCGCTCGGCCGAAGGACTGGCACTGCGTCTCGACCGCCTCGCGGCGACCTACGACCGCGTCTTCGCCGACCTCGACCGCGCGCTGGACCGCTGAGAGCCGCGATGGCCCGCATCCGCTGCGTCGACGAGCGTGCGCCGGAGGTCCAGTTCGGGCCCTGGCTGCTCGCCGTCACGCCGCCGGGCGCCTGTGCGGGCCCCGGTGATTTCGACGCCGTGACCGGCTGGATCCCCGCCACCGTTCCGGGCACCGCCGCCGCCGCCCTGCGGGCCGCCGGGCGCTGGAGCGAGGCCGCGCCGGAGCCGATCCACGATCGCGATGTCTGGTACCGGTCGCGCATCGCCGGGGCGGGTCCAGCTCGGCTTCGATTCGAAGGGCTCGCCACCCTGGCCGAGGTCTGGCTCGACGGCGCGCCGATCCTCTGCACCCGCTCCATGTTCGAGGCGCACACCGTCGATGTCGAACTCGGCGGCGTCTCCGAGCTGGCGCTCTGCTTCCGTGCGCTCCGGGAGGAACTCGACCGACCGGCCAAGCGCGGGCGCTGGCGGCCCCGGATGATCACGCCCGGATCGCTGCGCCATGTGCGAACCAGCGTCCTCGGCTTCATGCCGGGCTGGTGCCCGGAGATCGACCACGTCGGCCCCTTCCGACCGCTGATTGTCGGGCCGGTCCGACCCCGCATGGCGGCCGCGGATGTGCTTTCGACCCTCGAAGGCGACATCGGCCACCTGGCCGTGCGCCTGCGAATTGACGGGCGGACCGACTCGGTCATCCTCGCGTGCGGCGGAGGTGAGGCTTCTCTGACCGAGGTCGAGCCGGGCCTGTTCGCAGGCGCGCTGGCGCTTCCCGGCATCGCGCCCTGGTGGCCGCACACGCACGGCGTGCCGAACCTCTACCCGGTCGAGGTGCGCGTCGACGGCGCACGCTTCGACCTCGGCCGCGTCGGCTTCCGAAGCCTGACGCTCACCCGTCCGTTCGAGGACGGCCTGTCGCTGGCGGTGAACGGCGTGCCGGTCTTCTGCCGGGGCGCCGTCTGGACGCCGCCGGATCTCGTCGGGCTGGGCTCCGACGGGACCCGAACGCTGCTCATGCGCGCCCGTGAGGCCGGCATGAACATGCTGCGCGTCCCGGGCACGACGCTCTATCCGAATTCCGACTTCTACAATCTGTGCGACGAATTCGGCATTCTGGTCTGGCAGGACCTGATGCTCGCCAATTTCGACTATCCGCACGCGGACCCGGCTTTCGCGTCCCAACTCGACCGCGAGCTGACGGGGTTTCTCGAGCGGACGCAGACCGCGCCGTCGCTCTGCGTGCTGTGCGGGGGCAGCGAAGTCTGGCAGCAGGCGGCGATGCTCGGCGCGCCCCGGGCCGTCTGGGCCGACACCTTCTGCGCGACGACTTTGCCGGCGCGCGCGGCGGATCTGCGACCCGATCTCATCGTCGTGCCAAACTCGCCCTCCGGCGGCGACTTGCCCTTCTCGCCGCGCGGGGGCTGCACCCACTATTTTGGCGTCGGCGCCTATCGACGGCCCTTGGAGGATGCCCGCCGGGCAGAACCTGGCTTCGCCAGCGAATGCCTCGCCTTCGCCAATCCGCCCGAACCCGGCACGCCGGGACCGACCGGACCGGCCGATCCGCTCTGGCCGGCCGGCATCCCTCGGGACCGGGGGGCCGACTGGGACTTCGAGACGGTGCGCGACCATTATGTCGCCCTGCTCTACGGCGTCGATCCGGCGGCGCTGCGCGCCGAAGATCCGGACCGCTACCTCGAACTCGGCCGTGCTGCGGTGGCCGAGGTGATGGAGGCGACCTTCGCGGAGTGGCGCCGTCCGCGCTCGCCGACAGCCGGCGGCCTCGTCCTGATGCTGCGCGACCTCGGACCCGGCGCCGGCTGGGGCGTCATCGACTGGACGCAGAGGCCGAAATCGGCCTGGTATGCGCTGAAGCGCGCCTTCCGTCCGGTCCAGGTCCTTCTCACCGACGAGGGCCTCGACGGCCTTCACGTTCACGTCCTCAACGAGACGGCAGCGGCCCAGGACCTGACGCTGACGCTGACCCTGTGCGATGTCGGGGGGCGGATCGCAGCGCGGGCTGAGCGGGTCCTTACGGCCGGCCCGCGGGCGGCCCTCACGCTTTCTTCCGCCGCCGTTCTCGGCCGATTCTTCGACACCACGGACAGCTACCGGTTTGGGCCACGGATCCACGATCTCGCGCATGCCCGGCTGAGCGATGCCGACGGCCGCGTGATCGCCGAGAGCTTCCACTTCCCTGGCCTGCGACCAGTCCTCCGTGAGGCTGTCGGCCTGCGGGCCGAACCGGTCGCGACCGGGGAGGGTCCGGGTCTGCGGATCAGCACCGCGCGCTTCGCCTGCAGCGTCCAAGTACAAGCCTCCGGAGTGTGGCCGGTCGAGAGCGGATTCCATCTCGCGCCGGGATCGAGCCGGATCGTCGCCTTCGCGGACGCCGCCCGGCTGCCGCGCGGGAGCGTGCGGGCGATCAACAGCCGCGAGATCGTGGAATTCGGTCATGACGCCTGAGGTCGAGTCCGACGCCGCGGTGCCGGTGACGTTCGATGGTCTGTTCGGGTGGCTTCATCCGGCCGCCGGACGGCGCGGCGTCGTCCTCTGCGGGACCTGCGGTTTCGAGCAGATGGCCGCGCACAGACCCTGGCGTTCGCTGGCCGAAGGCCTCGCCGCGGCGGGCTGCCCGACCTTGCGCTTCGACTACCCGGGGGAGGGCGACTCGGCCGATCCCGAAGCCGCACGGGTCCTGGCCTGCGTCGCGGCGATCCGGCGAGCCGTCCAGTTCCTGCGCGTGACGGCGGGCGTGACGGAGATCGTCCTCATCGGTCTGCGCCTGGGCGCCACCTTCGCGGCCCTGGCGGCCCAGGATGAGGCCGTGGAAGGCTTCGTGCTGCTGGCACCGGTCACGACCGGGCGCGCCTATCTGCGCGAGATGCGGCTGCGGGCGCAGACCATCGGGCGCCTGCCGGACGGGTCGGTCCCACCACATGAGGCCGACAGCCTCACCGTCGGTGGCTTCCGGATGGAAACGGTTGTCCTCAGTGAGCTCGCCACCCTCAACCTCGAACGTCTCGAACGGGCGCCGGCGCGGCGCGCGCTGCTCCTGGCACCCGAGACTAGGACCCTGGCCGCCCGCCTCGAAACCCTCGGCTCCACGGTCGCGACAGGGCCGTTCCCGGGTCTCGCCGCACTCGTCGGCGACCCGATCTTCTCCGATGTCCCGGCGGCGGATTTCGCGCGCGTCATCGCCTTCGCGACCGCGGGCGCGGGAGACAGCGGCCTGACGCGCAGCGGAACGGCCGTCGGCGCCCTGGCTTCGCCGCATCTGACCGGGTCGGGCTGGGAGGAGGAGCCGGTGCGGTTCGCCCGGGGCCTGTTCGGCATCCGGTGCCGTCCGGACCGGGCCGACGCGAATGCGCCCACGATCGTGTTCGTCTCCACCGGCATGAGCGTGCATTCCGGATGGGGACGCCAGACCACCGATCTCGCCCGGCGTCTCGCCGCCGAGGGAATCGGCTCGTTTCGGTTCGATCAGCGGGGCATCGGCGACAGCGCCGATCGAGCGGACGGCCGCAAGCCGCTCTTCGCGGCGGACGGATTCGCCGATGTGATCTCGGCCGTCGACCAGATCGCCGGCACGGGCGGCCCGATCCTGCTTGTCGGCGGCTGCAGCGGCGCTTACGCGGCCTTGCACGCCCTCTGCCGGGACAGCCGGGTGGACGGGGCCCTCCTGCTCAACCTCTACTGTTTCGACTGGGATCCGGATCAGGACCTCGACCAGGTCATCCGGCAAACCTTCGGGAGCGCCTCCACCTACGCGGCCCTGCTCAAGCGGGGCGCGACGTGGCGCCGGCTGATCCGCGGCGAGATTCGGATCGGCGCGATCGCCGCGGTGCTGGCCCGGCGCGGGATCGATGCCGCGTTCCGCCGGATGCGCCGGGCCATACGCCCCGGGCCGCCCGGCGGATCACCCGCCCGGCGGATCGCGGCCCTTCGCCGCCGGGGTGCCGAGATCCGCCTGCTCTACAGTGCCGGCGATCCCGGTCTTGCGGCGCTCCGCCGCCACCTGGGACGCTCGCCCGGGAAGGCGGACGGCCGCCTCGGCGCGCCCGTGACGGTCGTTCCGGGCGTGGACCACAATTTCGGATCCCGTGAGGCCCAGGCCCGGCTCGCCGAGGCTCTGCACGACCTTCTGCAGGCGGTGCAACGGTCGAAGGCGACGCGCTCCGGCACGGCGGTTTCCGCAAAGCCCTGCCGTGTCCTCACCCTGGCGGGCCGGACATGACACGGCTCACGCGCCGTTCGGCGCTCGCCCTGGCAGCGGGATCCCTCGCGACGGGCACCTTCGCGACAGGTACCTTGGCGGCAGGGCGTGCCACGGCGGCGGAGCCGCTGCATCGGTGCGAGGCGCTGATCGATTCCATCGGCGTGAACGTGCATCTCGGCCATCGTGGCAGCCCGTATGTCGAGCGCTTTGCGGCCTGCATTGAAGCCCTCGACGATCTCGGCGTCCGCCATCTGCGCGACGATATCGTGCTCACCGGCGACGAGCCGGCTGGACAATTCGAACGGATCGCGGATCTGGCCGGCCGGGGCTACCGCTTCAGCCTGATCTTCTATGACGGGCTCACGCCGGGGCCGCGGGTAGCGCCGGAGCGCTTCGCCGAGATCGCAGGCTGGGCTGGCGCGGGACTCGTCGTGGCGGAGGGCGGCAACGAGCCCCCGGTGGCGACGCGGCCCGGTTTGGCGGGGCAGTCGGCCGCGCACCAAGCCGCCCTGTTCCGCGCCGTGCGGGCGGATGCCCGGGCCGGAACCGTCCGGGTCGCCGGGCCGAGCTACATCCAGGGCAACGTCGCAGCGGCGCAGAATCTTGCGGCCGTGATCGATTTCGCGAACATCCACGCCTATCCCGGCGCCGAGCCCCCGGAAACCGATGGCGCCGGCAGCCTCGCCCGCTTCATGGCGGCATCCCGTCCGGTCTTCGGCGATGCTCCGGTGTTGGCTACCGAGAATGGCTACCACACGGCGCTTGCCACCGGCGGCGCCCATCTGCCGATCTCGGCCGGTCTCCGGGCCCGGTACCTTCCGCGGATGCTGCTCTGGAGCTATCTGCAGGGGGTACGCCGCACCTACCTCTACGAGCTGATCGCCAGCTTCGATCGCGGCGACGCCGACCCCGAAAGCCATTTCGGCCTCCTCGCTCACGACGGCCGGCCGACCCCCGCCTTCCGGGCGGTTCGCAGCCTCGTCCGACTGTTCGGAGCGAATGCCGGCACGGTCGCCGCCGTTGCGGCCGATCGCGACGTCACATTGTCCGCTGCAGTGCCCGATCTCGTCTTCGCACGGTTCGCACGACAGGACGGGGCGACGCTCATTCCGATCTGGCTCGGCCTCGACGGCTGGGATCGGCGCAACCGGATCCCGCTTCCGGATGCGCCGGCGCGTCCCGCCGAGATCCGTCTGTCGCGCCAGCCGCGGCAAGTCAGGCTGCATCGCTTCGAAGACGACGGATCGGTAACAGTCGCGAACCTTCCGGCGGACAGGCGCGTGCCGGTCCAGGTCACCGACCGCTTCGGCGTGATCGAGCTGACGTAGACTACATCCTGCCGGGACCGGCCCGCAGACTGACACTCGCCCCCCTCCGACGTTCGCGGAAGTCGATCCCATGCTGAGCTATCTGGGCGATAAGATCGTCGGTCTGACCCTCGCAGTTCTGAATGTGCTTGCGCCCTTCGAGGTGCATGTGACCAAGGGGGTGGCCTACGCGGACGGGATCGAGCACCGCGCCGACATCTATCGGTCGGCCGCGCGGGGAGCGCGTCCGGTCGTTGTCTTCCTCTATGGCGGGGGATGGCGGACCGGGTCCAAGGATGAGGTCGCGTATGTCGGCGCCGCCTTCGCGCGGCGGGGCTTCGTTGCCGTGATCCCGGACTACCGCCACGTTCCGGCTGTCGGACTGTCAGACATCCTGGCGGACAATGCCGCCGCGGTCGCCTGGACCATCGCCCACGCGGCCGAATATGGCGGCGATTCAAGGCGTGTCGTGGTCGTAGGCCATTCCTCCGGCGCGTGGGCCGCCGCCATGCTGGGTCTCGATCCAACATGGCTGGAGCAGGCCGGCTCAAGCCCAGCGAAGCTCGCCGGCATCGTCGGATTGGCGGGCCCCTATGCGAGCGCGGCGCTGATGGAGCCGTTGGATCGTGAGGTCTTCGTCGGCAGCGATCCCGCCCTGCAGCCGATCAATCATGCTTCGGACAGGCATCCTGCGATGCTGCTGGCCGCGGGCGCGGCCGATCTCGACGTCAACCCGGCCGGGACCCTGTCGCTCGACGGAGCCATGCGGGCCTTCGCCGGCGATGAGACCATGAAGATCTATCCCGGCCTGGGCCATGGCCAGATCGTTCATGCCCTCAGCTTTCCGTTCAGTCTCCGGTTCCCGGTCGCCGACGACGTCGCGCGATTCATCAAAGGGGCCCATGCCGGGCCGTGATGCGCCCGAGCCGACGGAGCCGCCGAGGCCCCGATCGGTTTCGCTTGGCCAATGAGCACGGGCCGGTTCCGAGACTCGTCGGCCCATCCTCCCAGTGCCGTCGCGATGCGACCTGCGCCGGCCTCAGTGATAGCCCGGCGCTCCCGCCGCGACCTTGCCGCGGAACAGCCAGTACACGTAGGCTGTATAGACCAGGATCATCGGCACGAGCACGACGGCACCGGCCAGCAGGAAAGCTTGGCTGCTGGGATGCGTCGCCGCATCCCAGATCGAGATGGCCGGCGGTACGATCATCGGCCACAGGCTGATCCCGAGCCCGATATACGACATCAGGAACAGACCCAGGGCGCACAGGAACGGCGTCACCTCGGCGCGTCGCTCGAGGGCGACGAAGAAGCGCCAGGCGAGCACGGCGACCAGGGCGGGAATCGGGGCAGCCAGCGCGATATTCGGCCAGGACAGCCACCGGGCCCGGAACGCGTCGCTCAGGATCGGCATGGCGGCCGAGACGATCGCAATGGCCGCCAGCGTGACGAAGCCGAGTTGGCGTGCCAGCCGATAGGCCCGGAGCTGGAGTTCACCCTCGGTCTTCCAGATGAGCCAGCAGGCGCCGAGCAGGCCGTACCCGCCCACTAGGGCGATGCCCGTCAGCACGGAGAACGGGGTCAGCCAGTCCCACCAGCCACCCGCATAGGCGCGGCCCTCGACCCGGATGCCCTGGACCAGGGCACCGAGGCAGATGCCCTGGCAGAAGGTCGCCACGTAGCTGCCCCACGAGAAGGACCGATCCCAGGCGCGCTGGCTTCGGAGAGTGGCCGCCCGGAACCGCATCTCGAAGGCGACACCGCGGAAGACCAAGGCCAGGAGCATCAGGATCAGCGGCATGTAGAGCGCCGGCAGGATCGTGGCGTAGGCGAGGGGATACACTGCAAATAGACCGCCGCCGCCGAGGATCAGCCAGGTCTCGTTGCCGTCCCAGACCGGGGCGACGGTGTTGACCATAAGATCCCGATCCGCCTTGCCGCGAACTGCGGGGAACAGGATGCCGACCCCGAGGTCGAAGCCGTCCATCACCACGTAGAGGAACACGGCCGTGGCGATGAGGAACGCCCAGATGAGGGTGAGATCGAGGGACATCGGGCCTACTCCGCGGGCTGGGCGAGGGGACGGCCGGCGCCGGGCGTGCCGGAGACCAGGGCGGGCGCGGGCGTGATGCCGGCGGTGCGGATCGGCTGCCCCGGGGGCGGCCCGGGCTCATGGACGTGCGGCGTCTGGTTGAACAGGTGCAGGAGGTACCAGATGCCGGCGCCGAAGACGGCGAGGTAGACCGCCGCGAAGGCCGCCAGGGAGGCCGCGACCGCCGGGGCCGCCACCGGGGAGACGCTGTCGACGGTGCGCAGCGCGCCGTAGACGGTGAAGGGTTGACGGCCCGCCTCCGTGACCGTCCAGCCTGCCGTGACGGCGATCAATCCGGACGGCCCCATGGCGACGGCGAAGCGGTGAAGCCACGGCGTGTCGTACAGCCGCCCCTGACGGCGCAGCCAGAGCGCGGCTAGACCCAGGGCGATCATCAGAAGGCCGAGCGCAACCATGATCCGGAACGACCAGAACACCAGGGGTAGGTTGGTCGGCCACTGATCGCGCGGGATGTCCCTGAGACCGCGAACCTCGCCGTCGAGGTCGTGGGTCAGATAGAGGCTGGCTAGACCGGGGATGCCGATCCGATTCTGCACCACGCCCGCATTCGCGTCGGGCCAGCCGAACAGGATCGCGGGGGCGCGGCGCTCGGTCTCGAAATGTCCCTCCATGGCGGCGACCTTGGCGGGCTGGTGCGCGTAGGAATTGCCGCCGTGCAGGTCGCCGATCACCAGCTGGGCCGGAGCCACCACGGCGGCCATCCACATGGCCATGGAGAACATCAGCCGCGCCTGGCGATTGCTCCGGTCGCGCAGCAGATGCCACGCACCCACCGCCCCGACGATCATCGCGGTGGTGAGATAGGCGCCCGTGACCGTGTGGGCGAAGCGGTAGGGGAAGGACGGGTTGAAGATGATCGCCAGCCAGTCGGCCGGTTCGAAGCGCCCGTCCGGCCCGATGGCGTGGCCGGTGGGGGTCTGCATCCAGGAATTGGCCGACAGGATCCAGAATGCGGAGGTCAGCGTGCCGAAGGCGACGAGGCAGGTCGCCAGGAAGTGCAGCCCCTTGCCGACCCGCTCCAGGCCGAACAGCATGACGCCGAGGAAGCCCGCCTCCAGAAAGAAGGCCGTCAGAACCTCGTAGCCGAGCAGGGGGCCGAGCACCGGCGCCGTCCGGTCGGCGAAGACCGACCAGTTGGTGCCGAACTGGTAGCTCATGACCAGGCCGGAGACGACGCCCATCGCGAAGGCGACCGCGAAGACGCGGAGCCAGTACCGATAGGTATCCAGATAGACGGCCTCGCCGGTCCTGAGCCAGAAGCCTTCGAGGACCGCGAGATAGCTCGCAAGTCCGATGGTGAAGGCCGGGAACAGGAAGTGCCAGACGACGGTGAGCGCGAATTGGGCTCGCGCGAGATCGACTGCGCTCGGCAGTTCGAGAGCGGACATCACGGTCTCCCAGGGGACGAACGGGCCGGATGTGCCGCAGCTTGAGCGCTGCCGCGTTGATTCAGCTCAAGGCTGGAGCGCGCGAATCCGACAAGCCGGTGCGGTGGCGATTGCGCTGGATCAAGGCTGCGGCCCCTCCCACCGACCATACGGCTCTGGTCGGGGCCGTGTGTCGGTCGCGCGGAGACCGCCATGTCCTATGCCAACATCCTCGTTTCCGTGGACTTCGCGGAATCGACGCCCGACCGCGTGCGGCTGGCGGCGGCCTTGGCGCGCCGCTTCGATGCGACGCTGACCGGCGCGGCCGCCGCCGAGGTGCCGGCCCCCCTGTTTGCCCATGACATCCGCGACGCGCAGGCCCAGCACGAGCGCCTCAAGGCCGAAGTCCTCGTGGACCTTGAGCAGGCGCAGGCGATCTTCGCGCGCTGCGCAGGCGCGGCACCGCGGACCGCTTGGTGTGGCGGCCTCGACCGGCCGTCCGCTCATCTCGTGGACAAGGGCCGTGCCGCCGACCTGATCGTCGTCGGCCGGGCCGGCGAGAGCGAGATCGACCCCGGGCCGTTCGGCGTGGCGATCGCGCCGGTTCTGATGGAGGCCGGACGGCCGGTCCTCGTCGTTCCCTCGCGCGTCAGAGGGGAGCCGGGCCGGCGCATCGTCGTGGCCTGGAAGGATTCGCCGGAGGCGCGACGGGCGGTAGCCGGGGCCCTGCCGTTCCTGCGCTCGGCGGATCGGGTCTTCGTCGCCACGGCGGGCGAAGGCGCCCGCCTGGAAGGCGCGGACGAGGTGGCCGCTCATCTCGCGCTCCACGGCGCGTCCGTCGCCACGAATCTGTTGTCTCCGACGGTCAGCGATGGCGACGAGATCCTGCGTTTTGCTCACGACCAGCAGGCTGACCTGATCGTCATGGGCGCGTACGGACACTCACGCCTGCGGGAATGGATCTTCGGCGGCGCGACACGCCACATCCTTCACGCGACCAATGTCTGCTGCCTGATGGCGCATTGACGGGCTGCGGCGATGCTTCGTCGTCGGGGATCGGTCATCCGCACGTCGCCAAACGAAGCCGGATCATCCGCGCGACCCGAGCGGATGACCGTGCGGGCCGCGTCCTTGCTCCGCAGGCGCGGCCTGCCGCTACGCCACGCGGCACCAAACGGGAGAGGTCCGCCCCGGTTCTAGCGGGAGAAGTGGGTGGTCGACATCCGGTCCGTGACGAGTTCGGACGGCACCCAGTCAAATTGCGGCACCGGCTCATGCCGGATCAAAGCCAGGGCATCATCGATCGCACGACGGCCTTGTAAGCTCGCATCCTGGTGGATCGTTACGGCAAGCCGTTTGTCCTGCATGGCCTGCATCCCGGCGGCGGTCGCATCCATGCCGCCGATCAGGATTTGGCCCGCCGATATTCCGGCCGCCTCCGCGGCTTCGGCAGCACCGATCGCCATCTCGTCGGTGACGGCCGCGATCGCATCGATGGCCGGCTTCCGGGCGAGCCAATCGGCCACCGCGGCTCGGGCCGCCGAACGGTCGCAGTCCACCGCCGCCTCCGCGACCAGCCGGAGGCCCGGGGATTCGGCCAGGACCTCCTTCACGCCCTCGGCGCGAAGCGTCGACCCGGGGTGCGACGTGCAGCCCGCAAGGATCCCCACCCGGCCCCTCCCGTCCAGCATCTGCCCAAGCTTGCGCATCTGCAACCGCCCGGCGACGAGGTCATCCGGCTGGACGAAGGCGACTCGTCCGGCGAACCAAGCCGAACGGGGTGCGCCGTTGACGGCGACCAGCGGAACATCCGCCTCTTGCGCCAGCCGGATGATCGCGGCCCAAGCCGACGGATCGACAGGGCTCACCACGAGCGCATCGACCTTCTCGGCGATGACGCGCCGGGCCTGCGCGATCTGCTGCGCGCCCGCGCCCTCCGGCGCATAGTCGAAATGCACCGTAATCCCGCGCGCCACCGCGTGCTCCTGCAGGCTGTCGTGCAGAAGGCGGGTGAGGGCCGCCGGCGGAGTCATCAGAACGGCGATCGTGGTGGCAGTCGCCGGTTTCGCGCAGACGATGACGGCGAGAGCCCCGGCCCAGGCGGCTCGTCGCAGGCGCGAGCGCATCTGCGCCCGATCTGTCCGGCCCATGACGCTCGCTCCGTTCCGGTCGTTCCGTGCCGCGCGTCAGGCCGCGCGGAGATTGTCGAGAAAGCCTGCGATCTCGCCGCCGAGACGTTCGGCGTCCCGCGACAAGCTGCGGGCCGCGGCCAACATGCCGGCCGCGACCGTGTCGGCCTCCGCGGCCGGATCGGTTGTTCCTGTGATGTCGAAGCCGGGTTCCACGGCGTCGGCGGTACAGGGGATGACGATCTGGACGGCCTCCCGCGCTGCAGCGCCCTGCTGCTCGACGGCGACGGCGATCGAAGCCGCCGCCCGGCTCATATCGGCGATCCGGGCGGTGATGCCTGCGATCGCCGACGTCGCCTCGACAGTCGATCCCTGCAGTTCGGCCACGTGCCGGCCGATGACTTCGGTGGCCTCTTTGGTCTGTCCCGCCAGGGTCTTCACTTCGGCGGCCACAACCGCAAATCCGCGCCCTGCCTCACCGGCCCGCGCGGCTTCGATCGCGGCATTGAGGGCGAGGAGATGGGTCTGGGCGGCAATCTTGGTGATCATGCGGACCACATCGCCGATCCGGTCCGCGGCGCCGCTGAGGGCTTGAACACGCGAGAGGGTCTGTTCCGCCTCCACCGCCGCGCCACCTGCCAGAGACGCCGTGATCTCGGCTTGGCGATTGACCTCGTGGGCCGCAGAGTCGAACGCCCCGGTAGCGGCGGCAATCCGCCGGACGTCGGACTGAGCCTGTTCCGCTGCGGCGGCCATCGTCGCCGCGTGACTCGTCGTCAACGTGACCATCTCGCACAGTCTCTCGGCCGTGGCGCGCAGCTCCGCCGAGTCGGATGACACGGTCTCGACAACCCCGCCGATCTCCGCTTCGAACCGCTCCGTCATGTTGCGAAACGCGTCACGGCGTTGCTGTTCACGGTGCGCCTGCACCCGGGCCGCCTCCTCTTCGCGGCGTTCGGCGTGCCGAATCCTGTTCTCACAGGCCCTGAGAGCCCCCGCCATCGCGCCGAGTTCGACGTCCTGCATCAGGGTGGAAATCGGAACCGTCGACCCGTTCTCCGCCCATCGCCGCAGGGTGGCGGTGATCGCCGACACCGGTCGAACGACATGGCGCAGGACGATCCACGCCAGCCCGAGGCTGATCGATGCGGAGGCCGACACGGCCATGGCGAGCGCCCACCACGCCATCCGGCCGGTTGTATCGACGGTCTTGGCTTCTTCGGCGATCCTGCCTTGACGGTTCATGAGCAACGCGTCGACTGCCTGCAGAAGCGCTGCCGCATCGGCCTCCAGCACCGTCGACAGGACCTGGTCGGCCAGTTCGCGTTCCCCGGCCCGGTCGAGGGCGGCCGCCTCGGCCCCGACAGCGAGGACGTGCTGCCAAGCTACGCGCAGAGTTGTCGCCAGCTTTTGGTCATCGGGCGCCGTAACGGTCGAAAGATACGCGCTCCAGGCGGCCGAGAGCGATCGATGCGCCGCGTCGATCTTGACGAAGCTTTCACGACGGGCCTCCTCAGTCGGCGCAGCGTGCGCCAGAACCGCAAGCGTCCGAAGATCCTGACTCAGTTGCTTGATGGTGCCGAGCAGGGTTGTGGCCTTGATCTCACCGGCCAGGGTGCGACTCGCTGCTTCGACAATGCCGATCCGGACTGCAGAGACCAATCCGACACCAACCGGAAGACAGAACATCGTCACGGCAAATGCAATAACGATCGATCGAACGCTTAATTCAAGCCGCAGCCCAAGAAATGACAGACGCACATGCATCCAATGATTTCCGATAAGATCATTGGACTGACTTCTATAAAATAATCTCTCCGGAATCAACGCTCGTAGAAAGACATGTATTAAACTTGAATGATCTTATATTAAAACATACTTGACTAGTAAAATACAAACAGGCTAAGCAAATATAATGATATTCGCATCTATCACTCTTTAGATGACCGTCTCATTTGCGGGCGGACGATCTCCGCAGATTGAGTGTCGCGCGTCGCAAATCTGATCTGCCTGTGGGCGGCACACGCCGCCCGTCGCGCTGCGGCACGCCGCCGATCCCATCCGCACATCGCTTGCACGCCGGATCGGCCGCGCCGCCTGCCGAGCGCCGCAGATGCGCCGCTCAGTCTACCCCGCCAACGCCGGGCGAGGCTGCGTCTGCACCGAGGTCAGAGCGGCTTGGTCTGCTGGGCGCGCATCCATAACAGGCCGGCCAAGCCCATCCACGGGCACACGAAGACGATGAAGGCGACCAATCCCATGGATCATCTCCCGGCGAACCGTGTGTGACGTCAAGAAACGCTCGCCGATTTCGCCGGATCCGCCTCATTGTCCGCAGCCCGAGCTTGGCGCGCCATCGCGATCAATTCCGATGCCGTAAAGCCGCGGTGCGGGGGCGGTTCAGGGAGGTTACCCGGGGTCGGCAAGCGCGGCGCCGGCGGAAGGGGCGATGCCCGCCCCGGCCACAACCGCTTCAGCCGACCTGCCTTGCGCAAGGTTCGCTCCACCACGCATCCGTCTCCCGCTCATGAACTGCGGTGACGGGTAGGCGAGGGCCTGCCGCCGGGTAAGCCGGCTCGGGACAAGTGTGCAGCCGAGGCCCGGCGCGTGGCGTATGGCCCACCCTCTGGGCGGCCGCCGGCATTGCCCTATGGCACGCTCTTCAGACGCGAGACGCACAGGGGCTCAGACCCGATCAGCCCGCACCGCCGGTTGCCGTGCGGACAGCCGGTGCAGTTGAGCTGTCTCGTCATCCGCGACATTGCCGTCGACGCTCGAAGTCCGGCTGGTCGGACCGGCGCGCGAGCCCGAAGGTCTCGTTCTGCAAAGTCGTTTGACCAAATTGCTTCAAATACAGCTCATTGCGGCGCACGATATCGAATGAGCCACCAATTTCGTCCGGCTCCGGATGGGCGGTCCGTCGTACGCGAGTGCCGACGCGCGTGCGGATAGCGGCGGAAGTGTTTGACCCGCGCGACGTCCGGCCCTTCCACCTTCAGCCGAAGGCGCGCGAAGCTTCCCGGACCTGACGCGTCGCCCGGTCTGCGCGGGCGCTGGCCTGCGCGATCGTGTTCATGCCCGCCGAGATCGCGGACACATCCTGCGCTGCGGTCTGCATGCTGCCGGACATCGCCCGCATGACCACGGATTGTTCTTCCACCGCAGCCGCGAGGGTGGACGATACCGTGTTCAACGTATGGATCGTTCCCTGGATCGCGTCGATGGCGTCGACGGCCTCACGGGTTGCTGACTGGGTAGAGGCGATCTGGAGTCGGATCTGGTCCGTCGCCCGGCCGGTCTGGGCGGCGAGGGTCTTCACCTCCGTGGCCACCACCGCGAAGCCGCGTCCGGCCGCGCCGGCCCGCGCCGCCTCGATGGTCGCGTTCAAAGCCAACAGGTTGGTCTGGGCAGCGATCCCGGAAATGAGGCCGAGGACATCGCCGATCTGGGTGGCGTTTTCGCTGAGCCCCGTCACGATCTGACCGGTGCGCTGCGCCTGTTCCACGGCTTGTCCCGCGACATCCGCCGCGTGGTTCACCTGCCGATTCATGTCGTCCACCGACGCGGACAGCTTTTCCGCGCCGATGGCGACGGACTGGATGTCGCTCGACACGCGGCCGACGCGCGTGACCGCCTCGTCGGCTTGGCGCGTGACGTCCGCCACGGCGCCGCCAATGGCGTCGAGCTCATCGCCGATCGCGCGCTGCGCGGCCGCGCGCTGCTGACGTTCATGGACTTGCGCAGTGATGTCGGTGGCGAATTTGACGACTCGGATCGGTTTGCCGTCCACGTCGGTGATGGGGTTGTACGTCGCCTGGATCCAGATTTCGCGACCGCCCTTTCCGGTACGTTTGAAGGCCCCGGATTGAAATTCGCCGCGCGCCAGCGCCGCCCAGAACAGGCGGTAAGCCTCGCTGGTGCGCTCGGCCTCGCTCACGAACAGGCTGTGATGGCGTCCGACGATCTCGTCCAGTTCGTAACCCACCGCGGTCAGAAAATTGGGATTGGCGGTGACGATGGTGCCGTCGAGGGAGAAGGCGATGACGGCCTGCGAGCGATGCAGCGCGGTGATCTGCCCTTCGAGATCGAGGGTTCGCAGCTTCTGCGCCGTGATGTCGGTGGCGAATTTGACGATCTTCACCGGCTTGCCGCCCGCGTCGAGCACCGGATTGTAGGTTGCCTGGATCCAGACCTCGCGGCCACCCTTGGCGAGGCGCTTGTACTCGGCGCTCTCGAACGTACCGTGCCGCAGGCTCTCCCAGAAACGGCGATAGTCCTCACTCTCTCGCACGGCCGGTTCGACGAACAGGCTGTGGTGACGGCCCTGGATTTCCGCGAGCGTGTAGCCCATGGCCGCGAGAAAGTTCTCGTTGGCGTCCAGAATTGTGCCGTCGAGCGCGAACTCAATCGTGGCAAGGGATCGGCTCAAAGCTGCAAGTTTTGCGGCTTGGTCGTTCCGAGTCCTGAGTCCCTCGAACATTGATCCTCCACATATCACGACCGCGGTGCGGCAGAAGCGCACAACAGCACGGTCGAAGCTGGCTTTTATCTAGTCCAGGCGTCGTTTGTCGTCCCAAACGACCTTGGGTTCTCACCGACGCCCCAGCCAATCGACATCTTTCATAGGTGCGGACCGTTTCAGTGCCGTTAAGGGCCCGCCGCCCTACATCAGAATCACACGCGATGACCGGCGAGAACGGACTGTTCAGTAAACCCCGAGTCATCGCCCAGAGATTGTGCCCTTACGTTTCAGGGCTTGATCTTGGACAATCCTGCGTTGTGCGCAGCGTGAGCTTTTCCGGCGGACTGACGCGCCGTCCCTCTGCTCCGGCGCCGCGCAACCGGGATCCGCCCTGCCGGCGGCGGTCGGCGGTCCCGCTGCCGCCGGGGGGGCACCGGGGGACATGCGCCGTTTCCAGGCCCGTCGCGCGTCGAGGGACGTCAGGCGGTCCGGCCGATCGTCGCCTCGATGCGACCGGCAGGCTCATCCGTCGGCAGAAAGATGGTTCCAGCGTTGTCGAGGCCGAAGGAAGTGAGGTCGATCGGCAGGTAATGCTTGTTGGGCATCACGAAGCCGATCTCGGCGAGTTCCGGAACGGCGTCGAGCGCGGCCTCACCCATCCGGTACATGCTGTCCTGAATGCCGCGGCTGTAGGTCGTGCCGAACACCGTGAGCAGCGTCTGGAGGATGCGGGCATTGGCCTCGCTGCAATCGGGAGGGGGCGACGCCCAGGTCCAGGTCGCATCCATGCTGGTGGCGGCGATGCGATCCGTCGTATCCGGCAGCGTCCGGTATCGGTCCGCAACGAAATCCGACCAGCCCGATTGGGTCGTCTTCATGAAGGTGTAGCCCCGCAGGCCGGAGCGCAGCGTCGAACCGGCTCGGCTGGCGGTCAGCGCCACGAAGCCGGTGCCGTTCCCGTCCCGCGTGAAGGTATGCCCGTGCGGCGCGCCCGCAATCGCGTGACGCAGCCAGCGGATCTCCTCTGCCTCGATGGCGACGGCCTCGATCTGCGGATAGGTCTCGAGCAGGACCTGCGCGACCGCGGCGACGAAGGCCTCCGCGTCGAGAGTCAGGTTCTGCGCCGCCGTGACGTTGACGATGTTCCTGATGCTGTCGGTGGCGATGGCGGCGCGGTTATCCCCCGTGGTCCAGGCGGCCTCGAAGCGGCCGGTCAGCATGACCGACAGCGTCAGCTCCCGCGGCGTATGGTGCTCGCCGTCGCGGGCGAGACGCAGCACACGAACCCGCTCCTTGCCGTAGCGCGATGCCGTCAGGGCCATGGGGATCTCCGAGCGGGCCGCAGCCGGCCATCTCACGCGATTCTGATTCATCCTAGGCCGAGGCGAGCGGGGGCGCCAAGGTTCCCCGGCACCGCCGCGGCTTGACCGGTGCCTCATATCGGCCGGCATAGTGAAGGGCCGGACCGAACCGGCGCCGGACCGGCGAGGGGGCATGGACCTCAACACCATCGAGACCGTCCTGCGTCCGCGCAGCCGGATCGAGTTGCCCGCCTGGCAGGATGGCGATGCCTGCCTGGGCGGCGGCACGTGGCTGTTCTCCGAGCCGCAGGTCGGGATGCGGCGCCTCATCGACCTCGCGAGCCTCGGCTGGCCGCCGCACACGATCGACGCAGGCGGCCTCACGCTGGCTGCGACCTGCACCATCGCGCAGCTCGACCGGCTGGAATTGCCGCCGGGCTGGAACGCGGCGCCCCTGGTCGGCCCGTGCTGTCGGGCGCTGCTCGGCTCCTTCAAGATCTGGAACGTGGCCACGGTCGGCGGCAATGTCTGCCTCGCCCTCCCGGCCGGCCCGATGATCGCCCTCGCGACCGCCCTGGACGCGACCTGCACGATCTGGTCCGCGGACGGGACCGAGCGCCACGTCCCGGTGATCGACTTCGTCCTCGGTCCGCAGCGCAATGCCCTGAGACCGGGGGAAGTCCTCCGCAGCCTCTCGATGCCGGCCGCTGCCCTTGCGCGCCGCACGGCGTTTCGCCGCGTCAGCCTCAGCCCGAACGGCCGTTCCGGCGCGCTGCTCATCGGGACGCGCGCCGCGGACGGCGCCTTCGCGCTGACCGTCACGGCCTCGGTGACGCGTCCGCTCCGCCTAACCTTCGACGGGCTGCCGGGTCCGGATGCGCTGACGCGTGCCCTCGACGCTGCGATTCCGGATGCCCTCTATTACGACGATGTCCACGGCCGGCCCGACTGGCGCCGCCACATGACCCGGCACTTCGCCGAGGAGATCCGCGCGTCGCTCGACGCGGCGCCGTCGCCGGGAGCCGCGTCATGAACGTTATGATCAACGGCGCGATGCACGAGGGTTCGCCGCGGGCCGGACAGTGCCTGCGGACCTATCTGCGCGAGGCGGGCTGGTTCGGCGTCAAGAAGGGCTGCGATGCCGGCGATTGCGGCGCCTGCACGATTCATCTCGACGGCGAGCCGGTCCACAGCTGCCTCGTCCCGGCATTCCGCGCCGAGGGCCGGAGCGTGACGACGATCGAAGGCCTGGCGGGTCCCTGCCATCCCGACGATCCCGAGCCCGCCGAGTTCCATCCGACGCAGCAGGCCTTCCTGGACGCCCAGGGTTTCCAGTGCGGGTTCTGCACGCCGGGCATGATCATGACGGCGGCGAGGCTCGACCAGGGGCAGAAGCAGGATCTCGGCACCGCCCTCAAGGGCAATCTCTGCCGCTGTACCGGCTACCGCGCCATCCGCGAGGCCATCGCGGGCAGCGCAAGGTCCGTGGAGCGCGGCGGCTGTGGAGATCCGGTCGGGCGGAACTGCCCGGCGCCGGCTGCGCCGCTTGTGGTGTCCGGTCGCGCCCGTTTCACCCTGGACGCCCCGCTCGGCGACACGCTCCATCTCAAGGTCCTGCGCTCGCCCCATGCCCATGCCCGGATCGTGGCGATCGACGCCGCGGCAGCGCGCGCCGTCCCGGGGGTCGTGGCCGTGCTGACCCATGCGGACGCACCGCCGCGCCGGTTCTCCACCGGCCGCCACGAGGATCCGCGGGACGATGCGTCCGACACGCGGGTGCTCGACCCGATCCTGCGCTTCGTGGGCCAGCGCGTCGCCGCCGTGGTGGCGGAGTCTGAAGCGGCCGCCGAGGCCGGCTGCCGGGCCCTGCAGGTCACCTACGAGGTCCGCCCGGCGCTCCTCGATCCGGACCGCGCCCTGGAGCCCGACGCACCCCGGGTCCACGATCCCCGCGACGGCCCGGGCGATGATGCGCCGCCCCTCGGACGCCACCCCAACCTCGCCGGCGAGGTCCACGGCGCTGTCGGCGACGTGGAGGTCGGCCTGGCCGAAGCCGACTTCGTCTATGCCGGGACGTTCCGGTCGCAGCGCGTCCAGCACGCCGCCATGGAGACCCATGGCTGCATCGGATGGCGCGCCGAGGACGGCCGCCTGACGCTGCGCACGAGCACCCAGGTGCCGTTCCTGACCCGGGACGCGCTGGCGGACCTGTTCGGCCTGGAGAAGGACGCGGTGCGCGTGGTCTGCGCCCGGGTCGGGGGCGGCTTCGGCGGCAAGCAGGAGATGCTCACCGAGGATCTCGTCGCCCTGGCGGTCCTGCACACCGGCCGGCCGGTCCGCTGGGAGCTGACCCGCCGGGAACAGTTCGTCGGAACCACGACGCGTCATCCGATGCGGGTGGATGTGAAGGTCGGCGCCCGGCGCGACGGCACGCTGACGGCGCTCAGCCTGGACGTCCTGTCCGACACCGGCGCCTACGGCAACCACGCCGGCGGCGTGATCCATCACGCCTGCAACGAGGTGCTGGCCGCCTATGTCTGCCCCAACAAGCGGGTCGATGGCCGCGCCGTCTACACCCATACGCTGCCGGCGGGAGCCTTCCGGGGCTATGGGCTGAGCCAGACCATCTTCGCCCTGGAATCCGCCCTGGACGAGGTCGCCCGCGGGCTCGGCCTCGACCCCTTCGCGCTGCGGCGGCACAACGCCGTCAAGCCGGGCGACGCCCTGGTGTCGAACAGCCTGGAGCCCCACGACGTGGTGTTCGGCAGCTACGGCCTCGACCAGTGCCTGACCCTGGTCGAGGAGGCGCTACAAGCCGATCCGGGACCGGAGCCGGAGGCCGGCTGGCGCTGCGGAACCGGCATGGCGATGGCGATGATCGACACGATTCCCCCGCGCGGCCACCATGCCGATGCGCGGGTCGGCCTGGACGCCGACGGGCATTTTACCGTGCGCGTCGGGACGGCGGAGTTCGGCAACGGCACCAGCACGGTGCATCGGCAGATCGCGGCCTCGGCGCTCGGCGTCACGCCGGAGCGCGTTCGCATCGCGGGCGCGGACACCGATGGCGTCGGCCACGATACAGGCGCCTATGGCAGCACGGGGACCGTTGTGGCGGGTCTGGCGACGCTCCGCGCCGCGGAGGCGCTCGCGGTCCGGATCCGCACGCGGGCGGCGGAAATCGCGGGTGCGTCCCCGGATTCTTGCCGCGTGGCGGGGGATGTCGTCGAGACGCCGGCCGGGCCGGTGACGCTCGCGGCGATCGGACCGCTCGACGCGGCCGGCCGGGCCGACGGCAGCCCGCGCTCGGTGGCGTTCAACGTCCACGCCTTCCGGGTCGCGGTCGATCCCGTGAGCGGGCTGGTGCGCATCCTGAGGAGCGTTCACGCCGCCGATGCCGGGCGGGTCATCAATCCGATGCAGTGCCGCGGACAGGTCGAGGGCGGCGTCGCGCAGGCGATCGGCGCAGCGCTCTACGAGGAGGTCCGCGTCGGTGCGGACGGGAGCCTCATCACGCAGACATTCCGCGACTACCACATCCCCGCCTGCGCCGACGTGCCGGACACCGAGGTCCTGTTCGCCGACACGTACGACAGCATCGGCCCCCTTGGCGCCAAGTCGATGAGCGAGTCGCCCTTCAACCCGGTGGCGGCGGCGCTCGGCAACGCGATCCGCGACGCGACCGGCGCGAGGCTGACCGCGACCCCCTTCGCCCCCGACAGGATCTACCGGGCCGTGGCGGCCGGCAGGACCGGGCTCTCGTGATGGATCAACCGCGGGATGCCACGCCGGCGGCCAAACCCGGCTTTCTGGAGCGCACCTTCCGCCTCGCCGAGCACGGCACCAGCGTGCGCACAGAGGTGCTGGCGGGGCTGACCACCTTCCTGACGATGGCCTACATCGTCTTCATCAATCCGAGCATCCTGGCGGATGCCGGCATGCCGCGGGGCGCCGTGTTCGTGGCGACCTGCCTCGTGGCGGCGCTCGGCTCGCTGATCATGGCGCTCTACGCCAATTACCCGATCGCCCTCGCGCCCGGGATGGGGCTCAACGCCTACTTCACCTACGTGGTGGTCCAGCAACTCGGCTTCAGCTGGCAGGCCGCCCTCGGGGCGGTGTTCATCTCGGGGCTGTGTTTCCTGATCGTCACCCTGACCGGGCTGCGCGCGCTCATCGTCGACGGGATCCCGCGCTCCATGCGCATCGCCATCACGGTGGGGATCGGCCTGTTCCTGGCGATCATCGCGCTCAAGAATGCCGGCCTCGTGGCGGCGAATCCCGCGACCCTCGTCACCCTCGGCGATCTGCACAAGCCCGAGACGATCCTGGCGGTGGTCGGCTTCCTGATGGTGGCCGTTCTGTCCGCGCGGAAGGTTCGGGCGGCGCTGCTCGCCAGCATCCTGACGGTTACCGCTTTGAGCTTCGTGTTCGCCGGCAACACCTTCCAGGGTGTCGTCGCCCTCCCGCCTTCCATCACCCCGACGCTCTTTGCCCTCGACATTCCGGGGGCGCTCTCGGCGGGCCTGCTCAACGTGATCCTGGTCTTGTTCCTGGTCGAGCTGTTCGACGCCACCGGAACGCTGATGGGCGTGGCGAACCGCGCCGGGCTCCTGACAGACGGGCGGATGCGCCGCCTCGACCGGGCCTTGATGGCCGATTCCGTCTCGGTCTTCGCGGGCGCGCTTCTCGGCACGTCGAGCACCACGGCCTATCTGGAGAGCGCCTCCGGCGTGGAGGAGGGCGGCCGCACCGGGCTGACGGCCGCCACCGTGGCGGTTCTGTTCCTCGCCTGCCTGTTCTTCGCCCCCCTGGCCGGTGCCGTCCCGGCCTACGCCACGGCACCGGCGCTGTTCTACGTCGCCTGCCTGATGCTGCGGGAGTTGGTGGAGCTCGACTGGGACGATCTCACTGAGGTGGTGCCGGCCTGCGTGACGGCCCTCCTGATGCCCTTCACCTACTCGATCGCCACCGGCGTCTCCTGCGGGTTCATCACCTACGCGGCGCTGAAGCTGCTCGCCGGCCGGGCCCGGGAGGTGAAGCCGATCGTCTGGGTGATCGCGGCGGTGTTCCTGTTCAAGTTCGTCGAGACGGGCGGGGCGCATTGACGGCCGGGCCGCACGGCTACCGGGGCATCGCCGCCTCATAGAGAGCCGCCGCATCCCGTGCCACACGCATGGCCGCGGCGGCCTCGGGATCGCGCAGGCGCCGTGCCACGCAGGCCAGAGCGTTCAGCGGCTCGCCCTCAGCGGCCGTGGGGAGCAGCAACAGGAAGACGAGGTCCACAGGCCGGTCGTCGACCGCCTCGAAATCGATCGGCTCACGGAGCCGGGCGAGGATCCCGTACGGGCGCGTCACCGCGTCGAGGCGCGCATGCGGCAGGGCGATGCCGTCTCCGATCCCGGTCGAGCCGAGGGTCTCGCGCCGGACGAGCGCCGGATGGATCGCCCCCGCGCTCAGGCCGAGGGCGCCGGCTGCACGGCGGGCCAGCTCCTCGAGCAACGCGCCTTTGCTGGCCATGCGCAGGCCGACGAGGGCGTCGGCCGGCATGAGGATCTGGTCCACGGTCATCGCGCGAAATCGCGGGCGCAGGGACGCATCGGGCTATCCTCGAGATCAGTGGGTCGCGGCGCCGTCGGCGGCGCGGGGATGCGGGACCGGCTCGTCGTCGGGCGCGCGCAGGCGGTAGCCGACGCCGGTCTCGGTCAGCAGGAGGCGCGGCCGTTCGGGATCGGCCTCCAGCTTTTGGCGAAGCTGGCGCACGTAGACGCGCAGATATTGCGGATCGGACGAGGACGGGACCGAGCGCATGAGCTGCGCGTGGGTCAGCACCTTGCCGGCATGCAGCACCAGGACGCGCAGGAAATCGTATTCCCGCGGGGTCAGCTTCACCTCGGCCTCGTCGACTTTCACGATCCGGCGGACGAGATCGACCGATAGGTTGTCGACGCGGAAGATCGGCCGCTCGCCCCGCGCGGCGAGCTGGTGGCGCATGGCGGCCCGCAGGCGGGCCAGCAGCTCCGCCATGCCGAAGGGCTTGGTCACGTAATCGTTGGCGCCGAGATCCAGCGCCTCGACCTTGCCGCCCTCGTCGTCGCGGCTCGACAGCACCACCACGGGCAGATCGGGATGGCTCGCCCGGACCGCCCGCAACAGATCGTGGCCGCGCATGTCGGGCAGGCCGAGGTCGAGGATCACGAGGTCCACCCCCTCGCGCCCGAGCAGCGCCAGGGCAGTCCGGGCGTCGGGCGCCTCCAGGACGGCGTAGCCCTGCGTGGCGAGGCCCATGCGCAGGAGCTTGCGGATCGGCGGCTCGTCGTCGACCACCAGGACCGTGGGGCTCATGCGGCGATGTCCTTGGGCGCAGTTCGGGCGGGCACGGGAAGGCTGATGGTGAAGCAGGCCCCGCTCCGGTCCCGGCGATTTCCGGCCGTGACCGTGCCGCCCATCGCCTCGACGAAGCCCCGGGAAATGGCGAGCCCCAGCCCGGTGCCGGCCCTGACCCGATCCCCCTTCCGGACGCGGTAGAACTTGTCGAACACCCGCTCGACATCCGCCTCGGGCAGGCCGTCCCCTTCGTCCAGCACGGCGATCCGGACCCGGTCGCCGGCGCGGCGGACCTGCAGGGTGACGGTCGAGCCCTCGGGCGCGTATTTGGCGGCGTTGTCCAGGAGATTGACCAGAACCTGTTCGAACAGGACGGGGTCGAGCGCCAGGGCCGGCAGGTCGGGCTCCACCTCCACGGCGACGCGATGCGCGGCGAGGATCTTCTGGGTGCGGCGCAGGGCCGTGTCGACGGTCTCGGCCACGTCCTGCGCCGAGAGGTTCGGTGCCACCGCGCCCGCCTCCAGCCGAGTCATGTCGAGGAGGTTTGCGATGAAGCGATTGAGCCGCTCCGATTCCTCGATGATCGTCGCCAGCAGCTCCGCCTTCGCGTCTGCCGGAAGCGCGGATTCGAGGTCGCGCAGCGTGCTGGCCGCGCCGAGCACCGACGCGAGGGGCGTGCGCAGGTCGTGGCTGATCGAGGTGAGCAGCGCCTGGCGCAGGCGGTCGGTCTCGGCGGCGCGCTCAGCCCGGTCGAGATCCTCCACGAGCCGGACCCGCTCGATGGCGAGGGCGCCCATGTCGGCCAGGGCGTCGAGGAGGCGGCGGCCCTCCGGCGACAGGATCGGTCCGGTGCCGTCGGTATCGAGGCCGATCACCCCGATCGTGCCGCGCCCGGTCCGCATCGGCAGAAACAGCCGCTTGGCCCCCGGCAGCGTGTCGGCCCCGCGGCCCGCCGGCCGGTCGTTGTCGAAGGCCCATTGCGCCGCCGCCAGATCGGCCTCGTCCAGCATGTCCTCGGGCGGGTAGCCGGCCCGGACCGTGACGGCCTGACCGTCGGGCAGCAGCAGGACGACGCGGACCTTCAGCATCGCGGCGACCTGGGCGCAGGTGGCCCAGAGCACGTCGTCCAGGGTGCCGCAGGCGGCGAGCTTCCGCGAGAAGCCGAACAGCCGCTCGGTGGCCCGGGCGCGACCCTGGCTGACCACCGCCACGCGGCGGGCGCGGGACGCGAGGTTCGAGACCAGCACCGCCACCAGGGTGAAGAGCAGGAAGGCCGCGACGTTGGTCGGGTCGGCGATGGTGAGCGTGTAGACCGGCGGCAGGAAGAAGAAGTTGTAGGCGAGCGAGGCCGCCACCACCGCGGCGAGCGCCGGCCCGAGCCCCCAGCGCACCGCCACCGCGACGATGGCGGTAAGAAGGAAGAGGTCGGCGTTCTCGACGCCGGCATAGGGCTGAGCGAGGATGGCGGCGCCGAGTCCCGCGGCGACGGCCGACAGCGCGACCGCGTAGGGCCGCGCCTCGAAGCCCGACCGCGACGGGGCGACCGCGACGGGGCGGCGCGGCTGCGTCGTGTCCGGAACGGCCTCGCCGGGGACCACGTGCACGCTGATGGCGCCGCTGCCCCGCACGAGATCGTGCACCACGGAGCCGTTGAGCAGCTCGAACAGCCATGACCGGTTCGCCTTGCCGACCACGATGTGATTGACGTTGGCGGACCGGGCGTAGTCGAGCACGTCGTCGGCGATCCGGCGGCCGCCCGGGAGGGTGACGGCATCGCCGCCGAGCCGGTCGGCGATCCGCAACGCTTCGGCGATCCGGTCGCGCTCGGCCTCGCTCAAGGTCGCCGCGCGGGCCCCCTCGATCGAGAGCGCCGTCCAGGGCGCATGCAGGCGGTCGGCGAGGCGCTTGGCGTAGCGCACGAGGCCTGCGGAGCGGGGGTCCTCGTTCACGCAGACCAGCACGCGCTCGCCCGCCGCCCAGGGGCCGGCGATGGCGTTGGCCCGCATGTGGCCGAGCAGCTCGTCGTCCACCCGGTCGGCGGTGCGCCGCAGCGCCAGCTCGCGGAGCGCCGTCAGGTTGCCGCGGGAGAAGTAGTGCTTCAGGGCCCGCTCGGCGTGGGTCGGGACGTAGACGTTGCCGTCCTTCAGGCGCTGGATGAGGTCGTCGGGGTTGAGGTCCACCACCTCGATGTCGTCGGCGCGGTCGAGAACGCCGTCCGGCACCGTCTCGCGCACCCGGATACGGGTGATCGAGGCGACCACATCGTTGAGGCTCTCGACGTGCTGGATGTTGAGCGTCGTCAGAACGTCGATGCCGGCATCGAGAAGCTCCTCGACATCCTGGTACCGTTTCGGGTGGCGCGAGCCCGGGGCATTGGTGTGGGCCAGCTCGTCGACCAGCGCCAGCGCCGGCCGGCGGGCGAGGAGGGCGTCGAGGTCCATCTCCTGAAGGACGGTGCCGTGATACGGCACCGACCGGCGGGGGATCGTCTCGAAGCCGTCGAGCAGGGCCTCGGTCTCGGCCCGGCCGTGCGTCTCGACCACGCCGATCACGACGTCGATCCCAGCCTTCAGCCGGGCCCGGCCGATGGTCAGCATCTCGTAGGTCTTGCCGACCCCCGGGGCGGCCCCGAGAAACACCTTGAGGCGCCCGCGCGTCCGCTCCTCCCGGCGCGCCGCTTCGAGCAGGGCGTCGGGCGAGGGGCGGGTCGGGTCGCGGGTGGTCTCGGGCATGAACCTCGTCTCAGGATCAGTCTGTCTCGGGCCATCCGGCCCTCGCCCTCAGCCGGTGGCCTCGCGGTGCTCCGGCCGGTTGCGCGATCCCCGGCCATCCCCTTCGGGGCCGCTGACGCGGCTTTTCAGGATGCGGGCGGGGATCGGACGTGTCCATCACCGACGGGCGAGATCGTCGACGGCGAGGTTCAGCGCCAGGACGTTGACGCGCGGCTCACCCAGGATGCCCAGGGTGCGGCCCTCGATCCGGGCGGTCACGAGGTCGCGCAGCTTGTCCTCCGGAATGTTGCGGGCCTTGGCGACGCGGGAAACCTGGAAGTAGGCGGCCTCGGGCGAGATGTCCGGATCGAGGCCGGAGCCGCTTGTCGTCACGAGATCGACGGGCACCGGGGCGCTCGGATTCTCGGCCTTCAGCGCGTCGACATCGGTCTTCACCCGCTCCGACAGCGCCGCGCTGGTCGGGCCGAGATTCGAGCCCGAGGAATTGGCCGCGTTGTAGGGCGCCGGCACCGTCTTGGAGGCGTCGGCGGGGTCCGGCGCCGTCGTCGCGGAGGGCCGGCCGTGGAAGTAGCCGGCGCCGGTGAAGGCCTGGCCGATCAGGCTGGATCCGATGACGGTGCCGTCGCGCTCGATCAGGCTGCCGGCGGCCTTGGCGGGGAAGATGGCGCCGGCGAGGCCGGTCATCGCGAGGGGGTAGGCGAGGCCGGTGATCGCGGTCAGCGCGGTGAGCAGGACCAGGGCGGGGCGAAGCTGTTTCAGCATGGCGGGTCTCCGATGGACCGGTTCAGACGAGGTGGAGGGCGCTGACGGCGAGGTCGATGGCCTTGATGCCGACGAAGGGCACGAGGACGCCGCCGAGCCCGTAGATCAGGAGGTTCCGGCGCAGCAGAGCGGCCGCGCCGACGGCCCGGTAGGTGACGCCGCGCAGGGCCAGCGGGATCAGCGCCACGATGATCAGCGCGTTGAAGATGATCGCCGACAGGATCGCGCTCTGCGGCGAGGCGAGGCCCATGATGTTGAGCGCCTGGAGCTGCGGATAGAGGCCCAGGAACATCGCCGGGATGATGGCGAAGTACTTGGCGACGTCGTTGGCGATCGAGAAGGTCGTCAGCGCGCCGCGGGTCATCAGCAATTGCTTGCCGATGCCGACGATCTCGATAAGCTTGGTCGGGTCGCTGTCGAGATCGACCATGTTGCCGGCCTCGCGGGCCGCCACGGTCCCGGTGTTCATCGCGACGCCGACATCGGCCTGGGCGAGGGCGGGGGCGTCGTTGGTGCCGTCGCCGCACATGGCGACGAGCTTGCCGTCCGCCTGCTCCTTGCGGATCAGCGCGAGCTTGTCCTCCGGGGTGGCCTGGGCGAGGAAATCGTCGACGCCGGCCTCCGCCGCGATGGCAGCCGCAGTCATCGGGTTGTCGCCGGTGATCATCACCGTGCGGATGCCCATCTGGCGCAGCTCCGCGAAGCGCTCGCGAATGCCGCCCTTCACAATGTCCTTCAGGTAGACGACGCCGAGCAGCCGCCCGTCCTGCGCGACCGCGAGGGGCGTGCCGCCGGCCTTGGCGATCTCCTCCGCGATGGCGCGGATCTCCTTGACGGCGCCCGTCTCCGGAGCCGGCTGGAAGGCGAGGGCGGCGTTCGAGCCCCGGCTCGCCACGGGCTGGCCGGACAGGGACGCGATCACGGCGTCGACCGCGCCCTTGCGGATCGAGGCGCTCTCCAGATCGACGCCCGACATGCGCGACTGTGCGGTGAACGGCACGAAGGTGGCGTTGAGACCCGCCATGTCGCGGGCGCGGATGCCGTACTTCTCCTTGGCCAGCACGACGATCGAGCGGCCCTCCGGCGTCTCGTCCGCCAGGGAGGCGAGCTGCGCCGCGTCGGCGAGCTCCTGCGCGCTCACGCCGGAGACCGGGCGGAACTCGGTGGCCTGCCGGTTGCCGAGCGTGATCGTGCCGGTCTTGTCGAGGAGCAGGGTGTCGACGTCGCCCGCCGCCTCGACGGCGCGGCCCGACATGGCGAGCACGTTGAAGCGCACCAGCCGGTCCATGCCGGCGATGCCGATCGCCGAGAGCAGCGCGCCGATCGTCGTGGGGATCAGCGTGACGAACAGGGCTACGAGGACGATCACGGGGATCGAACCGCCCGCGTAGCTCGCGAAGCTCGGGATCGAGGCCACCGCGAAGACGAACACGATGGTGAGCCCGGCGAGCAGGATGTTCAGGGCGATCTCGTTCGGCGTCTTCTGCCGCGAGGCGCCCTCCACCAGGGCGATCATCCGGTCGACGAAGGTCGAGCCGGCCGCCGCGGTGATGCGGACCTTGATCTCGTCCGAGAGAACCTGCGTGCCGCCGGTCACCGCTGAGCGGTCGCCGCCGGATTCGCGGATCACAGGGGCGGATTCGCCCGTGATGGCGGCCTCGTTCACGGAGGCCACGCCCTCGATCACCTCGCCGTCGGAGGGGATCAGGTCGCCGGCCTCGACCAGGACGACGTCGCCGACCTTGAGGGCGGTGCCCGGCACCGTCTCGTAGGCCCGGCCCGCGCCCTTGAGGCGCTTGGCCGTCATCTCGGTGCGGGTGCGCCGCAGGCTGTCGGCCTGGGCCTTGCCGCGCCCCTCCGCGAGGGCCTCGGCGAAGTTGGCGAAGATCAGGGTGAACCACAGCCAGAGGATGATCTGGCCGGAGAAGGCCAGGTCGTTGCCGCCGGTGACGAGGTCGCGGGCGAACAGGACCGTGGTGAGCGCCGCCACGACCTCGACCACGAACATGACCGGGTTGCGGATCATGGCGCGGGGATCGAGCTTCCTGACGGAGCCGATGAGGGCCGGCCCGATCAGGGCGGCACTGAACAGGGATGATGTCTGACGCGACATGGAAGATGTCCGGAAGGGGTGGGGAGCCCGGCGCGGCGCGCCGGGCGCTTTTGGGATCAGAGGGCCAGCCTGCCGGCCGTCAGTGCGTAGGCGGCCAGGAGGGCGAAGCCGCCGAGCAGGACGACGCCGAGGAGCGCCAGGACGAGGTCCGACGTCCGCAGGGGCGGGGCACCGGCGCGATCGCGCCGGTGGGGCTGCCGGTGCAGCACGAGGTGGTGGCGCGCGACGCGCCGGGCGGGGAGGGTGCGCGGCATCTCAGCCCCCCGTCGCGAAGGTCTGGCCGGCCGCGCCCGCGAGGTGCTCGACCACGGGGCCCAACGCCAGGGATGGGAAGAAGGTCAGGCCGCCGATGATGAGGATCACGCCGACCAGCAGCCCGACGAACAGGCCGCCATGGGTCGGGAACGTGCCCGCCGAGGCCGGGACCGTCTTCTTGGCGGCAAGCGAGCCCGCGATGGCCAGGACCGGGATCTTCACGAAGAACCGGCCGACCAGCATGCCTATGGCCAGGGTGCTGTTGTAGAACAGCGTGTTGGCCGTCAGCCCGCCGAAGGCCGAGCCGTTGTTGGCCGCCGCCGACGTGTAGGCGTAGAGGATCTCCGAGAAGCCGTGCGGGCCGGCATTGGCCGGGCCGGCGAGGCCCGCCGGCACCACCGTCGCCAGGGCGGTGAAGCCCAGCATCATCAGCGGCAGGCAGAGGATGCCGAGCATGGCCATCTTCACCTCCTTCGCCTCGATCTTCTTGCCGAGGTATTCGGGGGTGCGGCCGACCATCAGGCCCGCCACGAAGATCGCTACGATCACGAAGATCAGCATGCCGTAGAGGCCGGCGCCGACGCCGCCGATGATGATCTCGCCGAGCTGCATGTTGAGCAGCGGGATCAGGCCGCCGAGCGCCGTGAACGAGTCGTGCATGGCGTTGACGGCGCCGCAGGAGGCCGCCGTAGTGATCACCGCGAACAGCGCCGAGGCGGCGATGCCGAAGCGGGTCTCCTTGCCCTCCATGTTGCCGCCGGTCAGCCCGAAGCTGTTGAGCACCGAGCTGCCGTGGGCCTCGGCCCAGTAGGTGACGAGGACGCCCGCGAGGAACAGGATCCCCATGGCGCCGAGGATCGCCCAGCCCTGGCGCTCGTCGCCGACCATGCGGCCGAAGACGTTGGTCAGCGCGGCGCCGATCACGAAGATCGAGACCATCTGGACGAAGTTCGACAGGGCGGTGGGGTTCTCGAACGGGTGCGCGGCGTTGGCGTTGAAGAAGCCGCCGCCATTGGTCCCGAGCATCTTGATCGCCACCTGGCTCGCCACCGGTCCGAGTGCGAGGGTCTGGTGCGCGCCCTCCAGGGTCGTGGCATGGACGTAGGCGCCGAGCGTCTGCGGCATGCCCTGCCAGACGAGGAACAGCGTGTAGGGCACGCAGATCGGCAGCAGCACGTAGAGGGTGGCGCGGGTCACATCGACCCAGAACGAGCCGATCGTGCCCGACGAGGCGCGGGCGAACCCGCGGATCAGCGCCACCGCCACCGCGATGCCGGTCGCTGCCGACAGGAAGTTCTGGTGCGTCAGCCCCAGCATCTGGGAGAGGTACGAGAGCGTGGTCTCGCCGCCGTAGGACTGCCAGTTGGTGTTGGTGATGAAGCTGGTCGACGTGTTGAACGCGAGATCCGGCGCCACCGCGGTCTGATCGGCCGGATTGAGCGGCAGCACCGCCTGCAGCCGCAGGATCGCGTACAGCACCGCGAAGCCCAGCACGTGGAACAGGATGACCGCGCCCGTATAGGCCAGCCAGTGCTGCTCCTGGCGGGCATCGATGCCGGACACGCGGTAGAGCCCGCGCTCGACGGGGCCGAGCACGGGTGAGAGGAGGGTGCGCTCTCCGGTGAAGACCCGGGTCATGTACGATCCGAGGGGCTTCACGAGCGCCAGAACGACCGCGCAGTAGAGCGCGATCTGGATCCAGCCGTTGAGGTTCATGGGGGAGATCCGTCAGGGCCGCTCAGAACCGCTCGGGGCGGACGAGGGCATAGGTGAGGTAGACGAGGAGGCCGGCGGTCACGCAGGCGCCGAGGGCGAGATCGAGGGTCATGGCGGACTCTCTCAGAGCCGATCGCAGGCGGCCGCGTAGCCGGCCGCGGCGGCGAAGAAGGCGAGCGCTCCGGCGAGGAAGACGATGTCGAGCATGGGGGTCAGGTCCGGTTCGGCGGACCGGCCGCGGAGGTTCCGCACCCGGCCTTGGCCGACCATCAGTGTCGCCTCGAACCGCGTTAGGGTTCGAGCGAGGACCGGGGCGGAACTTATAAGGGTCGCGTTAGGATCGTGCGCGTCCGACGAAGCTCGCACGCAACGCGCCGCAGGCTGTCGGCATCGTCAGCCGCGCGGCGCCGGGGCAGAGCGCACGCCACAGCGCCCGATCCAGCCGGATCACGCCCGCGGCCTCGCCGCGAATGCCGCCATAGATCAACCCACAAGCGTGGCAGCGCCCGGCGACGGGCACGATGGGGCAGGCGCAGGGCGCGGCCAAGCCAATCTGCGGCGACCGCCCGGGTGCGGGACAGTACGGCGCTCCGGAGGGCCGGTCGTCCAAATCGAGCGCCGTAACCGAGGCGCTCATCGAGCGGTGAAGGGTTCGGGGATGTTCAGAGCCAGCAGCAGGACCGAGATGGCCGACCAAGCGCCGAGCGTGACGATCATCAGCGCGAAGACGCGGTCGGCCCGACATTCGGCGAGGATATGGCGGAGGATCTGCATGGGGGAGCTCCATCCGGGCATGTGCCCGGTGGCGCGATCACGTCCCCGTCGGCCGTGAGGATCCAAGACGGCTGCAGAGCATCCGGCGTAGGGATGTCATCAGGATCGCGAGCGACTGCGAGGTCAGGCGTCCCGTCGTCGGCGGCCGTGGTCTGCGGCTGTGCCGCCGGCGCCGTGGCAAGACCGAGGAAGCTCGGATCGAGTTCGTGCAGGAAGCAGGGCGGCGAGCTGTACGGGCCGACTTCCAGGTCGGCGCATGCGGAAGACGTAACCGTCGGCCCCTGCGGCCGGGATGCGTCTGAAGCCATGATTCGGCCCTTCCCGGTGCGGCTCGTCCGCGCCCGCGGCCGGACATCCGCATCGAAGCGGACGCCGACCTCTGCATCGTCCGTCTCGCGACCGGCCCTATGCCGGTTCGGTCTCGGGCTGCTCGGTCGAACTGAACACGACGTCGCCGGTCCGCTCGCAGATCACGCTCACCGACGTCGCACCCTTCTCCCGATGCTGGATGGGCAGTTGCGCCAGCGCGTAGGCCGTCGCCGCCTCAAGGTCGCACGGCCAAAGCTTGGTAAAGCTCTCGCGCTTTCCCTTACGAAAAGTGATCTTGTAGGCCATTATTTCCTCCGTTTTCACGGAAGATACACTGTACCTGACGCGACGCGACGCCTCGCCCAGACATGGCACCGATGCGTCCGGGGCGGGCACGGATGATCGGCGGCCGTGACGGACCGGCTGAAATCGACGGTCTGTTACGAGCGGCCATACCTGTGGGCACATCGTTCACCGCAACGCGACAGCAGTTCTGACGCCGCTTGATCCGACAATTGGACCATGTAACGGTATCGAATAATGAATAGCCAGGCTTCGGACAACGCGTGTGTCCGGCCTCACGCGGCAAGCCGCGGCGCCCTCGAAGCGTCGTCGTCAGGGTGGTCCGAGCCATGTCTCACACGCCGGCCGGGTCCCCGTTCGAGACGTCTCCGGATGCGGTGGGGGCCGCGATCCGGACCGCCGGATCGCCCGAGGACGGCGTCGCCAGGCACAAGCTCATCGAGGCCATCGAGAGCAGCTCGGAGGGGTTCGCGCTGTTCGATTCGGACGACCGCCTCGTCTTCTGCAATTGGCACTTCCACGATTTCCATCCCGGCCTGTCGGCGATCATCGTCCCGGGCGTGACGTTCGCGGCCATCGCCCGAGCCGTCGCCGAGACCTGCATCGTGCGCGCGGACGGGACGACGGTCGAGGCATGGCTGGCGGAGCGGATCGCCCGTTATCGCGCACCGCGCGGGCCGCTCCTCCAGCAGCGCGTCGACGGCCGCTGGGTCCAGGTCAGCGAGCGCAAGATCAACGACGGCGGCGTCGTTGCCGTCTATACCGACGTGACCGAGATCAAGCGTGCCGAGCAGGCGCTCCGGGCGACGCAGGGCCGGCTGACCTACCTGCTGACCGCGTCCCCGTCGATGATCTGCAGTTTCGAGGTGGGCGGCCGCAACGCGCCGACCTTCATCAGTGAGAATGTACGCGATCTCCTCGGCTACGAGCCCGGCGATTATCTGGCCGGACCGGAATTCTGGCTGGAGCGGCTGCACCCCGAAGACCGGGAGCGCGTCCTCGCCGAATTCCCGCATCTGCTCGATCAGGGTCACAACGTCATCGAATACCGGTTCCTGCATGCGAACGGCACCTATCGCTGGGTCCGGGACGAGCAGCGCCTCCTGCGCGATCCAAACGGTCGGCCCGTCGAGGTGGTCGAGTCGTGGAGCGACATCACGGAGCGCAAGGAAGCCGAGCTGGCGCTTCGGAAGCAGACCGCCTTTGTCGAGCTGCTCCAGGCGGCGGCCGCAGCCGCCAACGAGGCGCCGACGGTGGCGGAGGCCCTGCGCTTCTGTCTGGAACGCGTCGCGCACCATGCCGGCTGGCCCCTCGGCCACGCCTACACCCGCGCCGATGACGGAAGCCGGGCCCTCCTGCCGACGGGGATCTGGCATTGCGACACGCCAGAAGGGTTCGCCCGGTTGCGCGCGGCGACGGCCGGGACGCCGCTCGGTCCGGGAACGGGCCTCGCCGGTCGCGTCTTGCTCTCCGGGGCTCCCGAATGGACCCTCGGCGATCCGACGCTGGCCGGAGACCCCCGCGCCCCGGCGGCCGCGCAGGACGGGATCCGGGCGGGCTTCGGCTTTCCCGTGACAGTCGGGCGCGAGGTGGTGGCGGTGCTGGAATTCTTCGCCCGCGATGCATCGCCGCCGGACGCGTCGCTGCTGCGGGTGATGAGCAATATCGGCGCGCAGCTGGGGCGGGTGATCGAGCGCAAGCAGGCCGAGGAACGTCTGCGGCAGGCCAAGGAGGCGGCCGAGGAAGCCAGCCGCGCCAAGAGCAGCTTCCTGGCCAATATGAGCCACGAATTGCGCACGCCGCTCAATGCGATCATCGGCTTCACCCGGCTGGTGATGCGCCGGGCGAAGGACGCCCTGCCGGTGAAGCAGTTCGAGAATCTCGAGAAGATCCTGGCGAGTTCAGAGCACCTTCTCTCGCTGATCAACAGCATCCTCGATCTCGCCAAGGTCGAAGCGGGACGGATGGAGGTGAAACCGTCCGACTTCACGCTGGAGCCGGTCCTCGACCTCTGCCTCAGGACGGTCGAGCCCCTCGTCAAGAACGAGGGCGTGCAGCTCGTTCGGGATGTCCGGGATACGCCCGCGACCCTCCGGACCGACGAGGAGAAGCTGCGGCAGATCCTCATCAACCTGCTCAGCAACGCCATCAAGTTCACCGAGGCCGGATCGGTGACGCTGCGCGTCCGTCCGGTTGGCGAGAGTGTCGAATTCGCCGTGATCGACACCGGCATCGGCATTCCCGCCGACGCGCTGAATGCGATCTTCGAGGAGTTCCATCAGGTCGACAACAGCGCCACGCGCTCCCACAGCGGCACAGGCCTCGGTCTGGCGATCAGCCACCGGCTCGCCCGGCTGCTCGGCGGAAAGATCGGCGTCGAGAGCCGGGAAGGGGCGGGGTCGACCTTCACCCTCAGCATCCCGATGCGGATCGCCGGCGCCGCCGAGGGACCGCCGAGTCCGAGGCCGGCGCTCCCGGTAACGCCGGTGTCCCGGTCGGGCGCCAAGCTCGTGCTCGCGATCGACGACGATCCCAACGTCGTCTACCTGCTGCAGGAGAACCTCGCCGATGCCGGCTACACGGTCATCGGCGCGTCGAGCGGCCAGGACGGGTTGCTCAAGGCGCGGGAGCTGCAACCGCGCGCCATCACCCTCGACATCATGATGCCCGGCACCGACGGCTGGCAGGTGCTGCACGCGCTGAAGACCGATCCGCTGACGCGGGACATCCCGGTCGTGCTGATCTCGATCGTCGACCAGAAGGAGCTGGGCTTCCGCCTCGGAGCGACCGACTACATCGTGAAGCCGTTCGAGCGGGAAGCCCTGATCGGCGCCCTCGCGCGGATCGCCCCCGACAATGAGCGCATCCTCGTGATCGACGACGATCCCAACGTTCCCGACCTCGTGCGCCAGCTGCTCAACGCGGAGCAATGCACCGTCGATTGGGTAGCGGACGGGGCGGCCGGCCTGGAGCGTATCACTCAGGCCCGCCCGAGCGTCATCCTGCTCGACCTGCTGATGCCGCGGATGGACGGCCTCGCCTTCCTGGACGCCCTCCAGGCCGATCCGGTCGGCCGGACGATCCCCGTCGTGGTCCTGACGGCCGCATCCCTGGATACGGCCGAGCGCGACATGCTGCGGGAGCGGGTGCTCGGGCTGATCGACAAGAGCGGTCTCGACCGCGCCGCCCTGGTCCGCGAGGTGCGGCGCGTGCTGCCGATCCTGGAGCTCGAGGCGGCCGACGGTGACCGATGAGCCGTCGGCTACGCCCTGCGCGCCGGTCCGCTCCCTCGGGGATCAACGCATGAAGCGAATACTTATCGTCGAGGATGTCGAACTCAATCGTGATCTGCTGACTCAGTTGCTCGAGGACACGTACGAGCTTGTCATCGCGGTCGACGGCGCTGCCGGGGTCGAGATGGCGATCGCCCACCGGCCCGACATCATCCTCATGGATCTGTCGCTGCCGCTCGTCGACGGCTGGGAGGCGACACGCCGCATCAAGGCCAACACGTCCACCGCCGCCATCCCCGTGGTGGCGATCACCGCCAACGCGATGACGGGCGACGAGGATCGGGCGCGAGCGGCCGGCTGCGACGACTTCATGACCAAGCCCGTCGACGAAGACCTGTTGTTCGCCAAGTTGCGGCACTGGCTCGATTGAGCTCGGCCGATCCGGCCGCAGTCTCGCGCCGGAGGGAGAAGAACCTGTGGAGCCAGCCCGCATCCTCATCGTCGACGATGAGCCCTTCAACCTCGACCTGCTGGAACAGGAACTGGAAATCCTGGGCCACACGAGCGTCCGTGCGGCCAACGGACGAGCCGCCCTCGACCGACTGAGCGAGGAGCCGTTCGACCTCGTCCTCCTCGACGTGATGATGCCGGCTCTCGACGGCTATGCCGTGCTCGAACGGATGAAGGCCCACGAGGCATGGCGCCACACGCCGGTGGTGATGATCTCCGCGCTGATGGAGATCGGCAGCATCGTCCGATGCATCGAACTCGGCGCCTTCGACTACCTCCCGAAGCCCTTCGAGCCGGTGATCCTGGAAGCTCGCATCCGCTCGTGCCTGGAGCGGAAGCGCGCCCATGATCGCGAGATTGCACACCTGCGAACGATCGAGCGTGAGCGCAAGCGGGCCGACGAACTGCTTCATGCCATCCTGCCGGTCTCGGCCGTGTCGGAACTGATGGAGACCGGACAGGTCAAGCCGCGCCTGTTCGGCGACGTCGCCGTCCTGTTCGTCGACCTCGTCGGTTTCACGACCTGGTGCCATGGTCAGACACCGGACGTCGTCGTCGCGGAGATCCAGCGCCTGGCCGAAGCGTTCGAGGTCGTCGCGCAGGCGCGGGGTCTCGAGAACATCAAGACCATCGGCGATGCCTTCATGGCAACGGCGAACCTGCTGCGGGAACATGCCGATCCGGTCACGGCCGCGATCCGATGTGCCGCCGACATGGTGGCGGTCGCGGCGGCCGGAGAGCCCGGCTGGCGGATCCGCGGTGGACTCCATATCGGGCCGGTGGTCGGTGGGATCGTGGGCCGGACGAAGTTCACGTTCGATCTCTGGGGCGACACGGTCAACGTCGCGGCGCGCCTGTCGGGCCTCGGCGAGGGAACCGCGCTGCATCTGTCGCACGCGGCGTTTCTGCGCCTGCCCGACCGGCGGAGCGTCCGGCCGATCGGCGCGGTGACGCTCAAGGGCAAGGGCGCGGTCGAAGTCTATCGCCACGCGCTCGACGCGGGCGATCCGGATCCCGCCTGAAGCGCGTGCGGCTGCGCGCGTCGCCGTCTCGCGCACGGGCCTTCACGGATCGTCCCCACGGGACCTGCTCGGCGGACCTGATTGCGCAGCAAGAAGCGGGATGCAGCACCTCTGCGACGCGCCGTACAGCGGGTCGCGGAGGAAGAGAGATGACGAGATTTCGATGTGTTCCGATCGAGACGGCGACGGCGGACCGCTTCCGTCGCACGGGCTTCGATGACCGGGGCAACCCGATCCGGCGGATCATGGCGACGGCGAGCGGACAATTTCCCTGCCGACATTGTCTCAAACTTGCAAAAGCCGGTGAGAGCATGCTGCTGGGATCCTACGATCTCCGGCAGCCGCTCGGCATCTACTGGACCCCGAGTCCGATCTTCCTGCACGAGAGGGAGTGCCCGTATACGGAGACGGTCGACGCGGTCGCGCCCATCGTTCATGCGAATCCGCTGGTCTCCGTTCGGGCCTACGACGCCGATCACCTCTGTCTCTACGACCTCGGAAGGGTCTGCCCAGGCGGCGATGTCGCGGAGCCGCTTCGACGCGCCCTCGACGACTCGCGGACGCTCTTCGTCAACATCCACACCGCCCGGCCCGGCTGTCTGCTGTCGCGGGTGGAACGGGTGACGGACTGAGCCGGAGCGGGCCATATCGCCCCGTTGCGCGCGCGAACCGCTTGAGCGCTGAGGGCCGTCAGACACAGGGCGCCTTCAGGCCGCGGCGTTCAACGCGTTCTGCGTGTTGATGAAGTCGGGTACGTCGGCCGCCGGGATCGGCCGGCTCAGCAGATAGCCCTGAACCTCCGAGAATCCGCTCGCCCGCAGCCGGGCAAGCTGTTCCGGCGTCTCGACGCCCTCGGCCGTCGTGGTGATCTTCAGGCTGCGACCGAGTTCGGCAACGACGTGGACGATGGCAGCCGCCTCGTCCTTCTCCAAGAGATTCCGGACGAACGACTGATCCAGCTTGATCTTGTCGAAGCGGAAGGTGTTCAGCGAGCTCAGGGATGAGTAGCCGGTCCCGAAATCGTCCATCGAGAATCGCACGCCCAGGCGACGCAGGCGGGTCAGCATATCGAAGCTCGCCTGATCCTGGCTCAGGATCACGGATTCGGTGATCTCGAGTTCGAGCCGCTGGCTCGGCAGTCGGGTCGTGCGCAGGACCTCCTCGACGAACCGGTCGAGATTGCCTTCGCGGAACTGGATCGGCGAGATGTTGACGGCGACACGCTGCTTGCCCGGCCAACCCATCGCGTCCGCGCAGGCCTTTTGCAGGACGTAAGCGCCGAGGGCGTCGATCAGCCCGGTCGCCTCGGCGACCGGAATGAACTCCCCGGGCGAGATCATGCCCCGCTCCGGGTGATGCCAGCGGGCCAGAGCCTCGAAACTGGTCACCGCGTTCGTCGCCAGATCGAACAGCGGCTGATAATGCAGCGCGATCTGGTCGGTCCCGATCGCCAGCCGCAACTCCCGTTCGAGCCAGCGTCGCTGATTCTGGCGTTCCTCCATTTCCGGCTCGAAGACGCGGACGCGCCGGCCACCGTCGGCCTTGGCGGCATAGAGGGCAACGTCGGCGCGACGCAGGAGATCGTCGCCGTCGGCATCGTCCGCCGCGGAGACCGCGAGCCCGAGACTCGCATCGACGGACACGAACTGTCCGGCGAGGATGAACGGCCGCCTGAGCTGGGTGAGGACCTCATCCGCCAGCGCGAGAACGCCGGCCGGTAAATCCGCCTCCGAGAGGACCATGGCGAATTCGTCACCGCCGAGCCGCGCAACGGTGCCGCCGGGCGGGCAGAGCACGGTCAGGCGTCGACCGACCTGCCGGAGCAACTCGTCGCCTGCCGGGTGGCCCAGGGTGTCGTTGATCCCCTTGAAGTCGTCGAGGTCGAGGCAGATCACGGTCACCGCCCGGCCGTCATGCGCATGGCCTGCCAAGGCCGCGGCCAAGCGATCCGCAAGCAGGGCCCGGTTGGAGAGACCGGTCAGGGCGTCGTGGGTCGCGAGATGGGCGATCCGGGCTTGGGCCGTCACGCTCGCGGTGACGTCCTCATGCGTTTCCACCCAGCCGCCATCCGCCATGGGCTCGACGGTGATCTCGACGCATCGCTCGTCCGCGAGCGTCCTGGTCAGAGACCGCCGGTGCGGGCGGCTCTCCGGACCCGACCAATCCGCAAGACCGGCCAGCTGGCGGACATCCGCATGCGTCGGTTCGGCTTCGAGCGCACCCGGAGCGATACTGTAGATCCGGCAGAACTGCGCGTTGAACACCTTGAGGCGACCATGGGCGCCGAACATGCACAGGCCCTGGGACATGTTGTTCAGGGCCGCATCGAATCGCTCGTTCTGCTCCTGCAGCTGCCGCTCGCGCTCCGTCAGGATCGTGTTCTGCCGGAAGACGTCGTCGCGCAGCTGATCCCGCTCCGACAGGGAATGTTCGAGCACGACGACGGCGCGGGCGATGTCGCCGACCTCGTCCGCGCGGTCGATATCGGGCACGCTGACGTGCCAGTTCCCGCGCGCCACCTCGGACACCGTCTGCGTGATGCGCACCAGCGGACGGGTGATCCGGCTGGACAGGATGAGCAGGACCAGGGCGACAAGGCATAGGGTCAGGCCCGCGACGACGCTGAGCGTCCTGAGGAGCGAGCGGGAACTCTCCTCGCCGATGCCGACGACCTTTCCGGTGAGCTGCTGCAACTCACGCAGCGGCGCCGCGACGCAGAGACGGAGATCCGGAGGCTGAGGAAGGCAGCGCGCGACCTTCTCGGCTCCGACGACGGCGTGCAGATCCGCGCCCGAGATGTCGCCGAGCCGCGCGGCGGCGACGTCGGCACCGGCCGAGGAGAGGAGGCTTTGCCCCGACAGGATCAGCACGTCGCGTCCGCTCAGCGATGCGAAGGCGGTCAGGGTCGGCTCGTGCGGTCGCAGGACGCGATAACCGACCAGTCCGCCGATCACGTCGCCGAACTCGTCGAACAGCGGCTGGCCGAAGACATCGGCGACCGCACCGGACTCTTCGGCAGCGAGCGCCTTCGCGAGGCCGTCGTCCCAGCGCAGGGACAGCACAAACCCGTTCGCGTGCTCCCGGTCGTTCCCGGCGATCACGGCGCGCAACGCGGTGGCGACGGACGTCGTCCCGAAGGCCGCATTGGCGGCGAGGAGATCCGCATCGACGCGGTCGGCGGTGAGGGCGCGCAGGTTGACGTCGAAGGCGATCGCCCCGTCGACATCCGCCAGGGCGAGGGCGGGCCGCATGAGCTCCGACGCCGCCACCGTGTTGCCGGAGAACACAGCCTTCACCACATCCCAGCGCTTTGCCATGGTGGCGAAGCGGCGCTCGACATCCTCGCGCTGCATCGCGAGCCGGGCCGCGGCGAGCTTGGCATCGCTCAGGAGGCGATCGGAGAGCTGGGTTTCGGACCAGGTCGTGACTTCCTGCGCCTGTTCCCGCAACGTCTGCTCGGAGCGGAGAACCACGAGGAAAACGAGAGCCGCGAGTGCGATCGCGGCCGTCGAGAGCGTCGCACCGACGAGGCGTGCGCGCAGGGATCGCGAGAAGACGGTGCCCGTCACGGCTTGAGCGGGGCGCCGCCCCGCTCCGCCATCAGCTGCCCGGCGCGATCCGACGTTGCGAAGGCGAGGAACGCCGACGCCTCCGCGTCTTTCGTGGCGGTCTTGTAGATGAGCGCCAGGGTCACCGCGCTGGGATAGCCCGGGTCACGCGGCGCCCTGCCGTCGATCGACAGGACCGTGAAATCGCTTGCCAGACCCGGAGAGAAAGGGCCGAATCCGATGGCGCCGGGCGTATCCCGGACGGTCGCGATCGCGTCCTGCGTGGTGGTCGCGGTCTTCGAGCGGCTGGTCAGGACGAGATCACGCCAGCCCGGCATGGTCGCCCGGAGCACCGACAGCGTGCTGTCGGTCTCCTCGCGGCGGACCACCCGGATCTTCAGATCGGGCCCGCCGAGGGCACTCCAGTTGTCGATCCCGCCCGAGAAGACCGCGGCCACCTGTGCGCTCGTCAACGTCGCCACGCCGACACCGCGATGAACGAAGATCGCCGTCGGAATTCGGATGAGCGGCACCTCCACGAGGCCCTGCGCCTTCTCCGTCTCGGTGAGCGGACGCGCGACCCGCCCGAGCTTCTGGCGCTCACCGCCCACGCTCGCCACGGCCCCTCCGGAACCAATGCTCGGGGGAACCGAGACCCGGGCTTGGCCATGCTCCGCATTGTAGGAATCGGCGACGGCCTGGAGCATCTCGATCCCGTCGCCCGTACCCACGATCGGGAGATCCTCCGCCCGGACGCCGGTCGACGCGCTCAGAAGGAGAATGGCGAGCGCCGTAGCGCTTCGAACGTTCGCGAATATGGGGCCCATTGCCGCAGAATGCGTCTCGAATGCTTAACCTCGAGTCACCAACTAGGTTGCTTTGAAGATGTGGTTGACGATCCGCTAGGCGACCGGATCCGTTTTAGCGGTCCGATTACCTGCCACGCGCTGGAGAAAACGCTGGAGGAAGTTCGTGTCGGACGGCGGGCTCCGGTCCGGCTTGTGTGTCGCGGCGTAGAACGGATCAGCGTAGCAGGTCGCACCGGTCGCGGCCGCCAGGAACTGCACCGCCGCGACCATCTCGGGGGCGCCGGCGGCCAGAACCGTGTCGTCCCGTGTGAGCCTCGGCAGATGGAGGGTCGGCCGCCCGGCTCGGGCGTCGGAGGGTGGGTTGCGACCGCTGCACGTCAAGATCGTCGCCGCCCCCCGGTCGCGCAGCCATTCCAGGGCCGGACGCATGTAGAGATTCTGCGGCTCGCGCGTGCCGGCCACGACGAGCAGGTCGCGCTCCGGCTCACGCAGGCGGCTCGCTCGGGCGACGGCCCAGGCGGGCGCAAAGCCGACGCCGGACGAAACGACGACGAGACGGCCGCGCCCCAACCTGTGAAACGCGGTTCCGAACGGACCCTCGACCTTCACGGCGGTTCCCGGTCCGATCCGTCCGCCGAGCTGCGGCGACACCACGCCGTCGGGCTGCCGGCGGATCTGGAAGATCAATTCGTTCAGCTCGCCGGATCCGTCCACGCGGAGGGTCGGGCTGTAGTCGCGGGCGGGCAGGCCGGCGAAGGAGACGCGAAGGTACTGTCCCGGGAGATAGATCAGCCGCTTGCGCAACGCGACCGTGACCTCGACGATCTCGGCAGTGAGCTCGACCACGCTGTCCACGATGCCGGCCCGCCGCACGACGTCGGGAACCTCGTCGAACTCGATGGCGATGTCCGCGGTCAGGCGCGCCCGGCACGCCAGGACGGTGTCGCCGATGCGGGTCCCGGCATCGTCCACCGAGCCGGAATGGATCCGGACCCGGCAGGTGTCGCACTGGCCGGTGGCGCAATCGTGCGGGATCGCTTGGCCGGATGCCAGACCCGCGTCGAGGAGGGTCTGTCCGGCGCCGGCGCTGATGGGCCGGCCATTGACGACGAGGGAGACGCGATCGGTCATGCTGCGATCCCGCGTCAGCGCAGCAGGACTTCGACCGGCCGCATGTGCCGCGTGTGGCGGGTCTGCGTGTGATCGAAGGCCGAGACGTAGAGGAAGAACTTGCTGCCGGGCAGGAAATCGACGTCGTACTTGCTGCCGGTCGCGATCTTGCGCGAGGCCACCAGGGTCCAATGGTCGTCAGCCCAGTCGGCCGCCGCCGAGATTCCGGCCCGATCGCCCGAATAGCCGTCTGTCATGAGTACACCCGGCATGACGGTCCCGACCGGTATCTCTGCGTCGCCGGCCGCCGAGTAGGCAACCGTCTCGGTCTTCTCGACCATCCACCAAGCCGAACCCGGCGCGGTACTGGCATCGAGGCCTAGATCGATGGTCCCGAGCCTGGCCACGGTGGCCCGCCAGTCCTTGGGCAGCCGCAGCGGCTCGACGGCGCCTTCGTAGCCACCGGGGCCCTCGAAGCGGAAATTGTAGCGGTACGTGCTTGTGCCGGGATCGCCCCAATAGCCCGCCTGGTAGCGGCCCTTCACAGCCCGCTCCGCGGCGGTCGGCTCGGTGGGCGGCCCGATATGCATGTCCTCGACGACGCCCAGCATGCCGCCCCGGGCCGCCTTCCACTGCCACATGTCGATGTAGCTGCCGTCGGTGGTGTAGTGGTAGCCGCGGCCGTTCAGAGGCGCGGGGGCGTCCGGCAGGGGGCGGGCACCGAGATGGGTCGAGCCGCCGCTGCCGAAGGCATCGGAGCGCGAGAAGATCACGGCGAGCTTGTCTTCGTAGTATCCGGTCACGTCCGCCTTGGCGGCGTCCGCGTCGAGGAGATGCCAGCCGTCGGCCTTCTTGATCATCGGGACGCGCTTCAGCGAGCGGGAGGGGTCCCACCACCGAAAAGCGAAGTAGACGTTCGCCCCGTCGCGCACCGCGCGGATCTCCACGGTGGTCTCGCCGGTGCCGCCGAAATTGGCGCCTTGCATCGTCCGGACCGAAACCGGTCGGGCGGTGCGCCAGACGGGATCGTCGAGGAGCTTCGACAGGTCGGGCCCGACCGGAACCTTGTCGACCACGAGGGTGGAGCGACCCGTCAGATCTGCCCAGGCCAGCAAACCCACCACGGGCAGGCCGACGATTGCGGCCGCCAGCAAGGGCCGACGGCGGCGGGTCGCCCCGTCCGCCAGGGGCGCGGGGCGGAAGAGCCGCAGGAGCTGCCACAGCCCGCCATACATGAAATGCGCGAGGGTGTGGATGGCGATGTAGGCCAGCGCGCCCAGGGCGCAGGTGGCGTGCAGCCAGACGACCCAGCCGCCATAGCCGAGATAGAGCGCGATGCCGGTGCCGGTCAGGACGAGGGTGACGGCATAGATCAGCCAGTGCAGGGCGACGTTGACGCCACCCCACCGCGCCTTCCGCGCCGCCTTGCTCCGGCCGCTGACGCGGAGCGCGCGGAGCCGGGACAGGCCATTGCGATCCGTGAGACGTCCGCGCACAAGGTAGACGAGATAGGCTGTGATCCCGAAGAACAGGGTGAGACCAGCCACGAAGTGCACGGTCCAGACTTCGCCCTGCGGCAGAAACGGGGCCAGGAATTTCGCAGTGCGCGCCACAGGAGCGTCGGCCGAGATGCGCAGGCCCGTGAGCAGGCTCGCAACCATCGCGCCGGCGACGATCCAATGGATGACGATCGTGCCGGTATCGGAGCGGGGATGCCGGTCGAGGCGCACGCCCGGTTCGGACGGTGCCGCGGCGCCACGAGGCGGATGGGGCGCGAGGGTCAGCGGTTCCGACATTCGATCCTCCGCTCAATCGGCGCAATTTATCCGACCTGCGTTAGGACTTTGTAAATCATAGACCACACCCGGCGATATGGCCGAGCTTTCAAATCCGAGATTCCTCGCGGATATGCTTAACGGCGCCGTCCTGAGCGATCGACCGAATCCCCCGTGGCGAAACGGTCCGGCCATCGTGGTTCGGCGACCGATCGCATCGGCTGCGCCATCGTTTCCATTCGGGGTCCGCTGATGCCCGCGGGCAATGGCCGGCGGATCCATGTCGCATCCTGCCGGCCTGCTCCGTCCGGCTGGTAGGGCGGGCCGGCCATCGAGCGAGATCGGCACGGCATTCGGTCCAATGCACGCTCAGGAGCGTCAGCGCCTCCCTCGAGAGCATGACCGCAGAGGCTTTCGGTCTCCCCGGACCGATGGGGCCGCCGGCGGGAACGCGGGGCGCGGACGGCGATCCGTTTCGATGGTTGCGCGTGACATCGCGACGACGGACAGGCGCCGTGGCGCCGCCGCTCACCCGGACGATCGGCGATCCCGTCCGCGGCTTCCCCCTGAGCAGGACCTTGCCTGGCCGCGGAAACGTCGCAACCGCAAAGCCCCGCGCTTCGTCGTCGTTTCAAGATTCAGATACAAAAACAAATTTAAGGAACCGAATTGTAGTTGAAAAATACAAGTCTAATTTATTTGTAAAATCATTACTTGATAGATACGGTCAAGCTGCCGATCGATAGGCCGGCCAAATCTCCAAAACACTGCGACGTCGCATCGTGCCGGTCATCCCGCACGCGCGTGAACGCGGATCATTGGGTTGACGCTGGCACCTCCATGGCCACGGCGTCGGATGCGGGGACACCATGACCAAAATCAAGGCGCTGTTACTGGGCTCTTCAGCTCTGATGCTTCCGATTGCAGGCGCACAAGCCGCAGATTTGCCGACCTTGAAGTCAGCGCCAGTCGAATTCGTGCGCGTTTGCAACGCGTACGGAGCGGGCTTTTTCTATATTCCCGGCACTGATACCTGCCTCCGCATATCCGGCAGGGCGCGGTATGACTTCCTGTATCAGACCAGCAAGGTCCGCACCGGCGGTGGCGGCGACCTGACCGGATATCTGGGCCTGATGCGGATCAACCTCGATGCGCGGACCCAGACCGATTACGGAACCCTGAGAGCCTTCCTGCGGGTCGACGTCGCCAACCGCAGCGGCCCGTTCCTGACCTCCGGATCGAGGCAGCGCGAGAGCTTGGCGATCGCCGGACTCGGCGCCGACGCGTTCGGGCGCACGCAAACCTACATCAACGCCGACAAGGCGTTCATTCAATTCGCCGGCCTGACCGCGGGCCGCGCCTCCTCGTTCTTCGACTTCTATGCCCACGACTTCGAGCTGATCGGCGGAACGGCCGGATCCGACACGTTCAGCACGAACCTGCTCGCCTATTCGGCGACGCTCGGGAACGGCGTCACCCTGACGGCCTCCATGGAAGACCCGGTCTATCGCCGCTTCCCGATCTTCGGCACTGGGGCCGCTGTCGGCGCCTTCACGGCGGGCGGCGGGTTCGCGGGCTACAGCAACGCCTTCAACCCGTTCACGCCCGCGACCTTCCTCGCGCCGATCGTGGTCGGTCCCGGGAACGTGGCTTTCGTCGATGTGACCCAGAAAAGCCGGATGCCCGACTTCATCGGCGTGGCACGCATCGATCAGGCCTGGGGATCCGCCCAGGTGTCGGCCGCCGTCCACGAGATCAATGCGGGCGATGCCGGAAGCACGGTGGGGGGCATCACCACGGCCACCACCGGTCTCGGCATATCGCCCACGGGACGCGCGTCGAACGCCTATGGATGGGCGGTCCAGGGCGGCCTGAAGGTCAATCTGCCGTTCATCGCGACGGGCGATACGCTGTACCTTCAGGGCGCCTACGGCCAGGGTGCCATCGCCTATACGGGCATCTCGAACTACACGGCTCCGTACGATGCCCTCGGCGCAGCGCCCGTGGGTGGCGGCTCGTTCGCCCAATACTACGCCGATGCGGTCCTCAACCCCACCACGGGCCGTCTCGAGCTGTCGACGTCATTTTCGGCCGTCGCGTCGATGCTCCACTACTGGTCACCGGCCTGGCGGTCGGCCTTCTTCGGAAGCTACGCTCAGATCGATTACAATTCGAAGGGCCGCAATGCCCTCGGCCTCCTGGGCTTCGGCTTCGCACCGGCCGGCGCCAGTGCCTCCAATGCCCTGGCCTTCGCCACAAGCCCTGTCCTGAGAGGAAACAACCAGATCATCACCGGCGCGAGCCTGATCTGGACTCCGGTGAAGGACCTGGATATCGGGGTCGAAGGTGAGTACATCCGCACCGCCCTCAACAATGGTGTGACGCCCGACATCTCGAAGAACGCGCTGCGCTACGTGAGTTCTCAGGACGCGGCCCAGTTCCGCTTCCGCGTGCAGCGGGACTTCTGAGCACCAGCGACGCGCGCAACCACTCACAACAAGAAATCCCGAGCCCAGCCATTCGGCTGGGCTTCTGTTTGACCGGAAGACGCTTGGAAATTTTCGCTTTTGTTCGGCAAATAAAACTTCTTTTAATTGATACTGCCGAGGAATGAGCTACAACCAATACAGCTCTTCGGCGGCTCGCTTCGCCTCCGGTCGAGCAGATGCTACGGTTTCAGATCGGCGGGCCCGGGTACCAGGGCAGGGCCGACCTGATCCAAAGCTTCAGACCCAAAAGACTCTGCCGACCGGGCAACCGGTCGGCTTTTTCATGTTCGATGCCGGCCGGCATCCAGATGAGCGATCTCCTGCGCCATCTCCCGGGTCAAAGACCGGATTTTGCAGGCCTTCGAGCGCCACCCCGCACAGCGTCTCAAGCCGCACAGGCGTGTTGCGCAACTGTCGGGCGTTGTCGGCCCGAAAAGCCGTCGCTTCGTTCACCGAGCCAAATGCCAGCAAACCCCATGCAGAGGGCCGCGTCCGCGATCCCGACGCGGCGGGCTCGAACGCCGTTCGCGCTGCACTCCGCCTTCGCCAATGTCAAAAATTCAAAAATCCTTTCAAGATTGAAGCCGAAACAAAGAGCGAAAGAATTATTCTGCAATAAAATATAGCATTTAAACCGTCTGTGCTGCATGTATTACTCACGTCGCCGGTTCGCGACAGAACAAAGACGGGAGATTATCATGAAGAACATTGTCCTGGCCTGTTCCATGGGCGCCATGCTGATCGCGGCTCCGGCGTTCGCGCAGGATGGAGGTCCGTCGATCGATCCGAGCCTCATCATCCGGACAAACGGCAGCGGTCTCGACGCGTGGTCCGCCTCCGAGGGCAACGACAAAGCCGGCGGCATGTGGGAAGGCGCGACCGGCTACAGCGCGGCCGTTCAGCGGCCCGCCTCGATCGGGACGGTCCCGGCCAATCCTCAGTGGAGCCGCTACAACGCCCGCGAGCGTCGACACGGGCGGTCGTCCTACTGAGACGCCGCATTGGAGGCTCCGCGCGCCCGGCGCTCCTGACGACGGGAAGTGGCCGGGCGCGGCGGCACTACAGGGCAGGGGCGGGGACAAGGTCGATGGACGGCGTGTTCGCGACCGTGCGGGCCCATCGGAAGGTGACGCAGCAGCCGGCCCCGTCGCTGGCGATGTCGAAGGTGGCACTGTGGAGCCGCGCGATGGAATCGACCAAGCTCAGGCCGATCCCGAAGCCGCTCTTGTCGGTCTTCAAGGCGCCGCGACGGTACCGCGCCCGCACCGCGCTGAGTTCGTCCGCTGGGATGCCGCAGCCGGTATCGACGACGCGGATGGCCGCCGGATGCTGGAGCAGCGTGACCGCGACCTCTCCGCCGGCCGGGGTGAACTTCAAGGCGTTGTCGATCAAGTTGCTCGCCGCCTCGAAGATCAGGCTGCGATCACCCTCCACGAGGCAGGGCCCGTCCGGCCGCTCCCAGCGCATCCGGATGCCGCGCTCCACGGCCAGCGGCTCGTAATACTCGACGGCGTCCTCGAGCAAACGCCCGAGATCGACCTCGGTGAAGCCCGATCGGCGCAGCCGGTCCTCCATCTCCGAAATCCGCAGCAGCGCCGAGAAGCGCACGACGATCGACTTGACCTCGGCAAGCACGTCCTCGTTGCAGGCCCGGAAGGCCTCGACGCTGTCGGCCTTGCGCAGCGACCGTTCCAGCGTGCCGACCACCCGGGTCAGCGGAGTCCGCAGGTCGTGGGCGATGTTCTCGTTGACACCCTTGATCTCCAGCATCAGCCGCTGAAGCTGATCCAGCATGTCGTTGACCACACGCGTGAGGTGCGCGAGGTCGGCCGAGACGCCGCGCGTCGGCAGTCGCTCGCTCAGATCGCCCCGCATGATGCGCTCCACCGCCTTGGTGATCGCATCGTTCTGCCGCAGGGAGCCGGCCCCGAAGACCACGGCGCCGATCAGACCGATGACGATGGTGGCGATCATGCCCCAGACGAAGGTCTCGACCAGCGCCTTTTCCAGGGTCTCCAGATCCTTGGCAGACCGGCTGACGAGGACATACTCGCCGCTTGGCAGCTCCGTGAGTTGGCTGAACAGCGCGCGGGTGCCGTGGTCCGTCGGCTGTGACAGGATGAACGGCCGGCCAACCGGCGCCGTGACCGGGAAGGGGATCGGTGCGCCGGCCCGGCGCGTCTGATCGGGCCCGAACAGCACCAGCGGGCGGCCGCCTTCGGCGAAATCCTCGGAGGCGTCGATCCGTTCGCGCAGCGCGCGCGGGGACAGCCCCAGAAGATGCTTCGACTCCCATCCCACCCATTCGAACGCGGCCTTGCGGCCGTAGCTGCGCGTGTCGACGTACAGGAAGGCCGACAGCGCGAGCGACGCGGTTCCGAAGGTCGCGAAGAACAGGCAGGCGACCCGGAAGCCGCTCGTGCGCCGGACTTCAAGCAGGCGCACGGAGGATGAAGCCTGTGTTGCGCACGGTATGGATGCGGGGGTTGAGCCCGTCGGGATCGAGTTTCTTGCGGATCTTGCCGATATGGACGTCGATGACGCTCGACTGGTGATTGAAGCTGTAGCCCCAGACGGATTCGAAGATCATTTTCCGGCTGACGAGGGTGCCGGCGTTCTGCATCAGGAACTCGATGATCGCGAATTCCTTGGGCAGGAGTTCGATCTCGCGCTCGGCGCAGTAGAGGACGCGGTCGATCAGATCGAGGCGGAGGTCGCCGACGACGAGTTCGTTGACCGCCTCGGCGGCCATCTTGCGGCGGGCCAGCGCGTCGACGCGGGCGGTGAGTTCGATGAACTCGAACGGCTTGGCGAGGTAATCGTCGCCGCCGGCGCGCAGGCCGTCGACGCGCTCGTTGACGGCCGAGAGGGCGCTGAGGATCAGGACCGGCGTCGAGACCTTGGCGGCGCGCAGCTTGGTCAGCAGCGACAGGCCGTCAATCTCCGGAAGCATCCGGTCCAGAACGATCACGTCAAATTTACCGTCGAGGGCCTTGCGTAATCCGATACTGCCGCTTGGGGCCTCGTCAACCTGAAATCCGTATTCCGCGAGTGCCGATCCGATCTCGGCCGCGACCCGCCGGTCGTCCTCTACCACCAATACGCTGGCCATCCGTTTTTCCTTCTTATTTTGTATTCGTCGGCTCTGCTTGGTCTCCTGCAGCTCGGAGGAGGTGTCGGAAATATCCTCTTCGGTTCCGGAGTCAAATGGGGACGGCGCGGGGCTATCGCTCTGCATCATCGGTTCGGCAAAGCTTACAGGTGAGCGCGGGATCTGAACCATGCGCCTCACTCCGCGCTCGCCTGCTCGGAGAGCTTGGCTGTGGGGATCCGGGAAGCGGTGGGGCCTTTCGGAACGACCCGGCCGCCTTCCCGGAGGTCGGCAGGCGGGTTGAGGACGACCATTTCACCGCTGCTGAGGCCGCTGCGCAGCTCGAGGCGGGTGCCGAGATCCCGCGCGATCGTGATCGGCCGGAGATGCACAATGTCGTCCGTGCCGACCACGGCGACCTGCGTTCCGCCTGCGTCGAAGATGAGCGCCTCGGACGGGATGACCACGCGCGGGTGCATGCGCGGGACCTCGAAGGTCACGGCGACGTAGAGGCCCGGTCGCAACGTTCCCTCCGGATTGGCGACGTCCACCTCGGTGTCGAGCGTCCGGACCGAGGATTGGAGGGCGACCGAGCTGCGCGACACCGTGCCCGCGAAGGTGCGATCCGGGATCTGCGCAACCTGAACGCGCGCCTTCACGCCATCATGGATGCCCACCGCCGCCGATTGCGGCACCTGCACGGTCACGCGCAGGACATCGATGCTGTCGATCGAAAAGAGCGGCGTCCCGCTGCCGGCATCGCCATGGACGAGGTCGCCGACGTCGACCTTGCGGGCGACGATGATGCCGTCGAAGGGCGCGACCACGTTCTCGAAGGTCGTCAGGGTGCGGAGCCGTTCGACGGTGGCCTGCTGCGCGGTGATGTTGGCCTCCGCGACCTTCACCTTCGCCTGCGCGGCGGCAAGGGAGGCCGTGGCCGTCAGCATGCCGGCGCGGGTCTGGTCGGCATTCTGCTTGGACGCCCAGCCCTGACCGGCCAGGGTCGCGGTGCGCGCGTCGGTGACGTTGGCGAGCGTCACGTTGGCTTTGGCCTGCTCCACGTCCGCCTGCGCCACCGCCAGTTGGGCCTTGAACTGACCGAGCTGGGCTTCCGCCTGCCGGGCCTGCTGATCCAGGTCCGGTGCGGCGATGCGGACGAGCAGATCGCCCTTCTTCGCCCGCGAGCCGATATCGACCTTGCGTTCGGCGATGTAGCCGGTGGCACGGGCGAAGATATCGGCATGGTCGAACGCCTCGGTCTGCCCCGGCAGTGTCAGCCGCATGGGCCCGTCATCCACGGTCGCTGGGCCGGTGCGGACCGTAGGCACGAAGTCCACGGCCTCGGCCTGGGTCTCCAGCGACGCCTGATAGACGTCCCAATGGTGCCACGCGCCGAGCCCGAGGGCGCTGCCGAGGGCGAGGAACGCCACCAGGAAGGGCCGCTTGCGCGGCGGCGGTGGCGCGGCCTGGGCCAGGGTCTCCCCGGCCTCGTCCCGCCGCAGCGGATCGACCTCGAGCGCGTGCTGGTGCGCCCGCGCGGCAGGCTCGGCGCCGGCTTCGGGAGGGTCGGTGAAAGCGGTCATCAATAATCCTCGAGGGGCTTGATCGGCTGACGCCGGAGCAGGGTGTAGAGGAGGGGGACGAACAGCAGCGTCGACACGGTTCCCATCCCGATCCCGCCCATCACCGCGCGGGCGAGGGCGGCGTTCTGCTCGGCGCCTTCGCCGGCGCCGATCGCCATGGGGATCAGGCCCAGGAACATGGCGGACGCTGTCATCAGCACAGGCCGCAGGCGGGTATGCCCGGCCATGAGGGCGGCCTCGCGGGCCGAGCAGCCGGTGGCTTCCCGATGCTCCTTGGCGAAGGTGACGAGCAGGATCGAGTTCGCGCTCGCGACGCCGACCGACATGATCGCCCCGAACAGGGCCGGGATCGAGAACGCCGTGCTGGTGATGAACAGGCTCATCACGATGCCGCAGAAGGCGAGCGGCAGCGCCGCGATGACCACGAAGGGATCGACCCAGGTCTGGTAGTTCAGGACGAGCAGCAGGTAGACCGCCACAAGGGCGATGCCGAGCCCGAGCTCGATCCGCGAGAACGCGCTCTCCATGCTCTCGATCTGGCCGCGGACCAGGATCCTGTCCGGCGCCGGGAGCTGAGCCTGTTCGTCGGCGACGATCCGGTCGACGGCGGTGCGCACGCTGCCGAGATCGGCGTTCTGGACGTTGGCGAGGATGTCGAGGGTCGGCTGCTGGTTGACGTGGTTGATGACCGTCTGCTCCGGCTGCCGCTGCATCGTGGCGATGTTCGACAGCAGGATCGGAATGCCCGGCTTGTCCTGCCCGTTCGCATGGACGGAGACCGGCGTATTCATCAGCTGATGAATATCGGCGTTGCGCCATTCCGGCGTCTGGACCCAGAGCTGATAGGGCATCCCGGACTTCGGATCGGCCCAGAAGTTCGGGCTGACCTGGAATGAGCCGGAGAGCGAGACGTTCAGATTCTGAGCGATGGATTGTTCGCTGACCCCCATCTCGGAAGCCAGCCTCCGGTCGACATTCACGTACATCTGCGGCGCGTCGACGATCTGGTGCAGGTGGACATCGACCGCGCCTCGGACCGCCGCGATGCGGCGCACGAGATGCCGCGCCACGGCCAAGTCCTTGTCGTCGTGACGTCCGGACACTTGAACGTCGATCTGGGCGACGGTTCCGAAGTTCAGGATCTGCGTGATGATGTCGGAGGGCTGGAAGTAGAAGATGTCGTCCGGGAAGGCCTCGTGCAGAACCTTGCGCAGGCGCTTTTCATAGAAGGAAATCGGCTTGTGCTCGCCTTTCAAGTTGATCAGCATCTGCCCGTCGTTGTAGGCGACGAAGGAGGCATCCATGAACGCGAAATTGTAGTTCGATGCCGGTAGGCCGATATTGTCGAGGATGAGTCCGAGTTCGTCCTTCGGGACGACCTGCCTGACGACGTCCTCGACCTGCGCGAAGGTCTTTTCCGCCTGCTCGATCCGCTCGCCGGGCCGCGTGCGGATGTGCAACGTCATCTGGCTGGATTCGATCTGCGGGAAATAATCCTGCCCGACGAAGGGAAAGATCGCCGCGGTCACCGCGAAGACGGCCATCACGCCGACCAGGGCGCGGGCCGGGTGGCTGATCACGGCGGAGAGCAGTCCAACATAGCCGGCGTGGAACCGCGCGAAGCCCCGCTCGAAGGCCGCCCGGAAGGCGAGGGCGCCGCGCACCGGATACCGCAACGCCCAGACGAGCGGCCGCACCGCGAAGCCGAGCACGCGCCCGAGGACCGAGCGGCGCCGGGGCGCCGCGGATTCTTCGGGCCCCGCCTCCGACCCGCCGTGATGCTGCGCGTATTCCGGGGCGACGAGGACGTCGATCAGGATCGCCACCAGCGTCCGAGACAGCAGGTACGAGGTCAGCATCGCGAAGACCACCGCCTCGGCCTGCGGGACGAAGAGGTAGCGGGGCGCATCGGTGAGGAAGAAGACCGCCGAGAAGGCCGAGCAGATGGCCAGCGTCGAGATCAGGGCCGGCTTGGCGATACCGGCGACGCCCTCGACCACGGAGCGCCTGAACGAGAAGCCCTCCTCGAACATCCGGTAGGTGTTCTCGATCGCCACGGTGGCATCGTCCACCAGGATACCCACCGCCAGGGCGAGGCCGCCCAGGGTCATCACGTTGATGGTCTGGCCCAGGGCGACCAGGATCGACAGAGAGGTGAGGATGCAGAGGGGGATCGAGACGAGCACCACGATGGTCGAGCGCCACGACCCCAGGAACAGCAGGATCGCGAGGCCTGTGAGGCCGGCCGCGATCACCGCTTCGCGCACCACGTCGGAGATGGCGTCCGAGACGAAGACCGACTGATCGAACAGCGGCGTGATCGTCATGCCCTTCGGCGCGGCCGCGTGGATGTCGGGCAGGGCGCCCTTGACGGCATTCACGACGTCCAGGGTCGAGGCCGCGCCGTTCTTGAGGACCTGCAGCAGGACCGAATGGTGCCCATCCGCGCGGACGATGTTGATCTGCGGCGGCGAACCGTCCCGGACATGGGCGACATCGCGCAGCAGAACCGGCTGGTTGTTCTCGACCTTGATGGGAATGCGGTTGAGCTGATCGACCAGCTGCGGACTCGAATTCAGGCGCACGGTGTATTGCTGCGTCCCGATCTTCGCGAGCCCGGAGGGCACCACGAGGTTCTGCTTGAGGACCGCGTTCAGGACATCGAGCGGCGTCATGCCGATCGCGCGCAGCTTGGCGGGATCGAGATCGACCATGACCTGACGCGGTGCGCCGCCATAGGGCGACGGCAGCGTGGAGCCCGGCACCTCGGCGAGCCGCCGGCGGGTCCGGTACTGCGCGTAGTCGAAGACCTTGGTGAGCGGCAGCTTGGATGACGACAGCGCCATCTGGATGACCGGCACCGAGGAGGCGGAGAAGCGCATGATGACGGGGGGCTGCACGCCCGGCGGCATGCGCGAGCGGATCGCGTTCATGGCCGAGTCGACCTGGGTCATCGCCAGATCGATGCTGACCGCCGAATCGAAGTAGATCCGCTCAGTCACGGTGCCCTGGATCGAGGTCGATTCGATCCGCCTGATGTTGTTCACGTTACTCGACAGCGAAAACTCGCTGTAATTCGTGATCCGCTGGACCATGTCGGTGGCATCGAGGCCGTTGTAGGTCCACACCACGACCACAACCGGTATGTCGACGGCGGGAAGGACGTCCTTGGGGGCTACGGCAATGGAGCCGACGCCCGCGAGGAACATCAGGACGGCAAGAACATAGAAGCTCTTGCGAAACTTCAGGGCGAACCGGACGAGTTCCATGTGGCCTGTCGGATCTTCCATCATGATCCGGCCCGCGTCCCGTGCGGCCAAGCCGCGGGAATATCGAGCAGATCACGCCTCGTTTACAGAGAGAACACAGGGCGAATGCCCGGCGCGGAAGAGATATAGCTTTTGCTGAAACACTCTTCGAATGAATTCGACACGACAATCTAAAGCGGATTTCAAGAAATTAAAAACGCCCCAGCTCTCTTAAAGATCGCCGGGCTCCATACCGGCGATGTGCTACGGCACCGGACGCCAATGGCGGCGCGCCGGTCGAAAATTAAAAGGTATTTTGGAAAAAAATTGAATTTTTACTGCCAGAAGACTTATTTAATTGCGTCTCTTGCACATCCTGCACGATCATTCTGGCGCCGCTCCGACCGATCCGGTGCCATTGCCGCGTATCGCGGGGCTGCCCGTGCCACGCGACCCGGGGTGCCGGGGTGCCGGGGTGGCTCCGATGTCTCGCGTGATCGAACCGCAGGGCCTCGTTTCGGCCGGGTTGCGGCCTGTCCGCTCACCCCGTGCCATGGCGGCGAGCGAACCTCTCGGACACCTGAGCGGCCCCCGTCACCGCCGCTCCGGGGCGGAATGAAGACGCCGATCGATCGGCGTCTGTGCTGATGATGTCAGGCTCGACGAGGAGTTAAGCCGGTGGGCGGACGATACCTGGGGCTCCTCATCCTGGCCTTGACGCTGCTGCGCTTGGTCGGGTCCGCGCGTGCGGAGAGCGAGATGGCGGCAGGGGGCGCGTTCATGAGCAGCTACACGTCGGATCCCTATTTCGATCCGCGGTCGCGATATTCTCAAGTGCATTCAGCCGGAGACATCCGCGGTCAGCCGATGTTGGCGGAACCCGGCGATGCGCCAGCGCCGTGCAGGCTCTTCGACAAGGCCTGCGCGGATGCCTTCGAACGCGCACGCCGGCACGCCTATCCTTAGACTTCTGCGTGCGTGAGGTCGGCGGCGGGCCGCAGCCGTCATGGCAGGCCCATTCCGGCAATTCGAATGAATCCGTGAAGACCTTTTTGAGCCCTCGCCACTAGCTTGACCCTGTTTGGGGTCGAGCTGTCATGATCAAAGAGCGAAGCGCCCGGCGCGTATCAGTCAACTTGCACGGACGCATCGCGGTCGCGGGTCACCCGACGATACCCTGTGTGGTCCATGACATGTCCCGCTGGGGCGTGCGCCTTCGGCTGGTCGGCACGGAGCGGGTCCCCGCTGAATTCCAGCTGACGATCGACGCCACCGAGAAGGTGATCGGTTGCGAGACGGTCTGGAAGAATGACGACGAGATCGGGGCCCTGACCGATCTGATGGAATGATCGTCGCGTCTCGGGAGCGCGGCGAGGCGGCGGGCCGCGTCCCAGTGGCGGACGCCGTCTACCTCGCGGCACCCTGGTCGGGGACGGAGAGCGTATCCACCCGGCACTGATCGTCGAGCCCTGTTCGAAGGGGCGCGCGACGTCGGCATCCGCCCCGGGGAAGGCCCCTCAGCCGCGGGCGAGCGCCGCCTCGAACTCCTCGGCCGGGAGATGCGCACCACCGGTCGTCCAGATGACGTGGGTTGCGGCGGCGCGCGTCTCCGCCGGGATGATCTGTGCAAAACGTCCCGCCGCCGCGAAGCCGGCCGCCGCGGAAGGCTCCAGGCGGATACCCGCCTCCGTCCAGAGGATCTTGAGCCAACGATACAACGCATCGTCGGGGACCGTGACCACGGCCCGGACAAGCTTCTCGAGGGTGCGAGCGACCAGCATGGACGCGGAGGCGACCGCCAGCCCGTCGGCGGCGGTGCGATTGTCGAGACCGACATCGTAGACGCTCACCGGCCGTTCGAGCCCCGCCGCGAGCTGAACCAGCATGCAGGGCGACGCCACGGGCTCGACGAAGACCGGATGCACGGAATCACCGAACAGCAGCTTCAGGCCGAAGGCGACACCACCCGGCGCGCCTCCGACGCCACAGGGCAGATGGACGAACAGGGGATGGGCCGGTCCAACCGGGATCCCGGCTGCAGCGAGCTGGCGCTCCAGGTCGAGGGCCGCGGCCGCATAGCCCAGGAACAGCTCGACCGAGTCCTCGTCGTCGACGAAATGCGCGTCGCCGCGTCCGGAATAGGCGTTGCGCGCCGCCGCGACCGCCGCACCGTAATCGCCGCGATGCTCGACCACGCGGGCGCCGAGTTCCCGAAGGCGTTCCTTCTTCCAGGCCTTGGCATCGTGCGACATGTGGACTTCCACCGCGAAGCCGAGCGCCCGTCCCATCAGTCCGACGCTGAAGCCGAGATTGCCGGTGCTGCCGACCGCGATGATGTGACGGCCAAACAGGTCGCGAAATTCCGGGTCCGCGAAGGCCGCATAGGATCGGCCCTCGGCGAGCAGTCCGGCCTGCGCGGCCAGCGCCTCGGCGTAGGCCAGGACCTCGTAGACGCCGCCGCGTGCCTTGATGCAGCCCGTCACCGGCAATGCATGGTCCGCCTTGACCAGCACACGGCCCCCCGCTCCACGCAGGATGGTGTCGGACAAGCCGGCCGCCAGCGGGATCAGCGGTGAATCGATTCGGCCTGACACCTCTTGCGGGAAGAGGCGCGTCAGCAACGGTGCGAAGCGCTGCCAGCGTGCCACCGCACCGTCGACGTCGGCTCTGCCCAGCGCCAGATCCGGGAGGACGGACGCACTGTCGGCCACCGCCGGGTTGATCCAGATCGTCGGACAGGCCTGCTTGACCGCGACGGGGATGCGGTCGACCCCGGGGCTGTTCTGCATCTCGACGATCCCTGCCATGGCGTTTTGGATCCCGCTCGCTTCGGGCCGGTCCGACCTGCGCGAGGGTCGGTGACGCGGCCGCGTGTCTCCGCCCGGACTGCTTATCAGAGCCACCTGCCGTTCGGCATGCCCATCGGGCGCATGGTGGGTCTGGCCGGCGATCCGTCCTTGCGCCCTCGTCGGGGCTGGCGCTGTCGCGGTGGCGGACATCCCGTGAAGGTCACCCAGACGCCGTCGCAGGGGGAGGCTTGTGTAAGAGGGAGACGATCTCGACGGACGGAAACGCCACGCCGGCCCTCTGAACCGCGCCGTCGATGCCGTCGGCGATCGTTCCGGCCCCGCGACGCTCCCGACGGGACTGCCGCTCCCCTGAGCCGCGCGACGGTCACGCGATCCGTTTTCAGGTGTGCGGGAGCACTTCGGCCCGCAAAGCTTGAGCTTACATCGGAATCACACCGCGAAGACAGTCGCGGATCCGATGGAGACTTCCTATGACCCTCACTGCGCGTCTCACCCTTGCCGCCGCCGCCGCCGTCGCCACCATCGCGGTCCTGGCCGGAACCTACGTCGAAGTCCTCGATCGTGCCCTGCCGATGCACTTCGTCTGAGCATGCAGATGCGAACCGAATGAGCGCCGCATCCCGGGACGACGCCGGGGAGCGGCGTCGACCCGGGATGCGGCGGGAGGAGAGCGATGCGCCAGATCCTGTGGTCCGTATTCGACGGCGCGCTTTGGGCTGCCGATACGCTCGATGACATCCTCGTCCAAGCCGCCCTGAGCTTCGGCGCAGTCGCCCCGTTCGTGGCTGAGCCTTCCGGCGATCCTACCTTAACCACCGCCTCCGGCCCGGAGGGCTCCGCGGCCACATCGGACCGGGCATGACCGCAGATGTCTCGGACCGTCCATCGGTCGGCCCCGTTACGATCGCGGGCTGCCGGCGCGCGGACGCGCCGCCGCAATGAACGCCGGTTCGGCGCAAGAGGCGCCTTAGGACGAAGGCTTTGAGCCGCTCCTGATCGCGAGGCGATCGGGAACGGTTCTAGCGCTTCGGCGGGTTCGGTGCGGATTGATCGGTCTGCGGTTCCATCTTCGTGGCGTCGGGCTTCGTCGGTGTATTGTTCTGCGCCTGCTTGTCGTCGCAGGCCGCGAGGCCGATCAGCATGAATCCTACCAGCGAGAGACGACTGATCGACGGCATGGAATCTCCTTCTTGCAAACGCATGGAATGGGACCGACAGCGTTCGGCGTCAGTGCCTGCGGAAGGCTGGCCCGAAGCCTGCGTCGCTCGGAACTTTGCTCCCGCCGCTTTGATACGGCGACGTCCTCCGCGGCCAAAGCGGGGGGTAGCATCCGCAGACGATGCAATCCGGGGGACGATCATCAGTTCCGAGTCGATCTCCCTCAGACGCCAGACGGTGCCGCCGGCAGCCCAGGTGGCGGGAAGGGCACCCTGACCGGCGAAGGCCAAGCCCGGCAGCCGGGACCTCACCCTTCAGCTTTCCGTCCACTCTGGGCGCCGGATCGCGGCGTTGCCGTTCAGCGGCACAGAGATGTCGGAAGCGGATCACAACGCGACCCGTTTGCCCCCGGCCTCAGCGCCCTGTGTATCCCATCACCGCCGCAGCCGACTTCAGACGCGCGAAGGCGTCGGCGTAGCGCTCGCGCAGGAAGGCGGCATCGGGCGGTATCCGGGAGGGACGAAGATTGTCCTCCGTATCGGACATCTTGATCAGCAATGCCGCGAGATCACCCGATGCGATCAGGGCCGCAATCCGTTCCGAATAGGCGATCCGGCTGGCGGGCTTCGTGAGAAGCGTGACCGTTCTGATAATATCCGCCTCGAAACCGGCCGCCTGAAGATCTGTCGTCGTGCGTGACGTGTCCTCCAGCACATCGTGCAGGAGCGCCGCCTGCATCACTCGCATCGGGTCAATGTCGAGTCCGTCGCTGAGTCGGGCGTGACCGGCTCGGGCCAGGGCCGCGTTCGCAACGCGCTCCAGGTGCCGCATGCAGGGCTCGCCACACTTGTCGAGCTGACCGGCATGCGCGGTAAGGGCGAAGGTATGGGCATCGAAGATCGTCGGCACGCTGCCCTCTTGCGGCATCCACCGGACCGGATTGCCGTCGCTCCGGCTCCCAGCTCCGTGAAGTCCTCAACGCGCTGGGGTGTTCCCGACCGGCCCGCGTCAAAGAAGGCCGCGTCTTACCCGGGCCGTCGAAGCCGAGACGGTGCTGGTCCGGAAAATATCACGGATGCGCAGTCTTCGCGCGTCGGCCGAAAGTTATGACCGTTTGGACTATTGCCCAGCTCCTCGGAACTCGCCATCTCTTGTCTCTGTTCGGACAAGCGGCGAGTCGCACTTCAGGATTGAGCCCATGGCGTCCGTGACACTGGAGAAGCCGCTCGATGTCGGTGGGCCGCTCAGCCGGCGCGCCGCGGCCCTGGCCAACGTCCGATGGTTCCGTGCCCTGGCATGGCGGGCCCTTCGCGATGGAGGCCCGCGCGCCGAGTTGCGCGCCGCCAACGCACGGGCCGCCGCCCGGATCGTGCTGCGTCAGGCCAAACGCGACGCTTTGGTCGCCTGCTTGGCGCGTCAGGCTCTGGAAAGCCCCGGTGGACCGCTTCACCGAGCGCCTGATCGCCCCTCCCAGGGCGACACCGTCGCACCGTTGCGATAGCCTGTCATTCCGCCTCGTGCGGTCGGGACAGGAAGCACTGTCGTCGATCGTGTCATGGCGGCCCGGCGCTGCGTTATGCCTCGGCCGCCACGACGGGTCCCGCGATCGTTCCACCGCGAGACCCGAATGGTCGGCCGGGCGCTCTGCCCGGCCTCGTCTGAGATCTGGATCTCAGCGCTTGAACTTGCCGTCGTACTTGAATTCCGGCGCAGCCTTGAGCTGATCCTTGGAGGCTCCGATGACGGCCTTCCACTTCTTCGCGTTGGCGTCGTAGCCGATGGCGATCGAGCTCGGCGAAACCGCCACGTAGTGCTCGCCCATGCCGAGGAAGCCGCCCACCGAGACGATGTAGCCGACAAGCTTGTCGTGATTGATGGCCAGATCCTTGATCTCGCCCACCGTGTTGTTCTGCGCGTCGGTGACGTTAAGACCGATCAGGTTGTAGCTGAGCACGGCGTCCTGCGGGACAGCCTCGAATTTCGGCGCCACCGTCGCGGGCGCCTCGTTGGCGGCGAAGGCGGGACCGGCGAGGGTGGCGGCGGCGAGGGCTGTAAGGACGAGGCGGCGCATGAATAACTCCAGTGTCCCGGTATGGGTGGCTGGAAATGGACGATGACGCCGCATCGTTCCGCCCCCGCACGGAAATGTTAATGCGCGGAACATGGAGCCCTCGCGAGGTGCCCGCGCGGTCCGCGGGCACCTGGTCGTGAGTCGCCCGTCGAACCCCTTGCGCAACTGTACTGACGCGTGACCGGGACAGAATGCCCGGCGGCGGCGGGATCGTTCCTGGCCCACCGGTGCCCGTCGCGGCAAGCGAAGGCCGACGTGAGTTTGCGGGAGACATGCATGGCAGACGCCTCGCTCGATCGGGCGCGGAGGTCGGCACCGGGCGCCTGGATGGATGGTCTTGTCGGGATCACCATCTTCAGCGCCTCGCTGGTCGCGACCCGGCTCGCCCTGACCGGCATGGACGCCCTGTTCCTCAGTGCGGCACGGGCGGCGCTCGCCGGCCTCGCCGGTGCGGCGGCCCTTCTGGCCCTGCGCCAAGCGCGCCCGCGCCGGGCCGACGTTCCGGCGCTCGCCATCGTGGCCGCGGGGGTCGTGGTCGGGTTTCCGCTGCTTACCGCCCTGGCCTTGCAGACCGTCGGTGCCGCGCATGGAACGGTGTTCCTCGGCCTGCTGCCCCTGGTCACCGCGCTGTTCGGTGCGCTGCGCTCGGGCGAACGGCCATCGCCCGTCTTCTGGTTGTTTTCGCTCACCGGTGCGCTCGTCACGGTCGCCTTCGCCGCGCGCGGCCTCGATGGACCGCCCGGCCCCGGGGATGGTTTCATGCTCGCGGCGATCGTGCTCTGCGGGCTCGGCTACGCCGAAGGCGGCGTCCTGGCGCGCCGGCTCGGCGGATGGCAGGTGATCGCCTGGGCCACGGTCCTGTCTCTGCCGGTGAGCGTGCCGCTGGCCCTGGCGCTCTGTCCGGCCGAGCCCGGCGCGATCCCGCTGCCGGCCTGGGCGGGCCTTGCCTACGTGGCGCTGTTCAGCATGCTGATCGGCTTCGTGTTCTGGTATCGGGCCCTGGCGCGCGGTGGCATCGCGGCGGTCGGCCAGCTCCAGTTGCTGCAGCCGTTCCTGGGCCTCGGCGTCGCCGCGCTGGTCCTCGGCGAGCGGATCGAGCCCGCCATGATCGGCGCCGCTCTGGCCGTGGCCGCCTGCGTAGCCCTGGCCCGGCGCTTCGCCTGAAAGCCGATCCGGCGCTCTCAGCCCGACTTGGCCACGACCTCGATGTCGCGGTCGAGGCCGCTCTCGACCTTGAATTCCCGCGTGTAGACCTGCCCGTCATGGCGCGCGATCAGGACGTAATCGCCCTCGGCGAGGGTCACCTGCGGGAACGCCCCGATGGCCTCGCGGATCGTGTCGCCGCCGGGGGTGAGAACCGAGAAGGCGGTGCCCGCGAAGGCCTCGGCCCCGGGAGCGGCCACGAGTTTCAGCGTGACGGTGGCGGCGCGGTGGTTGAGGGTCGCCTCCGTCACCTTGCCGTTCTCGACCCGGAGGTCTGCGCGCTGAATCGCGTTCGACTCCCCATAGGTCGAGACCACGTGATACGTGCCCTCGGGCAGGCGCAGCAATTCGCCGGTCTTGATCCCGGAGCGGACGAGGCGGCCCTCGGAATTGGTCCCCACCGGCACGAAGACCGAGAACATCACTTGGCCGGGCGGGATCTTCTGGTCACCCACGGCGCCCGCAAGCTTCAGTGCGCCGGCTGCCACCCGCAGCGTATCGGTGGTCGGCTGGCCACCCATCACGAGCCGCTTCGAGGCGCTGGCGAAACCGTAGGTCACGGTCGCCACATAGGTGCCCGGGGCGAGGTTGAAATGCGGCTCCGCCTCGTTGGAACGGGCGACAATCGCGGGGCGGGTGCCGTCGCCCCGGTCCTCGTAGATGCGCCATGCCAGCCCCTGGCGCAGGGGTGTGCCCGGCCCGGACAGAAGCGCCGACAGGGACAGCTGCGCCTCCGGCTCGGCCGCCGGCAGGGATGGCGGCAGGTTCGGCGTGGTGATCGACGGCGAGGGGAGGGCGCCGCCGAGCCGGTTCTGGAACGGGTCCTGCTGGGCGGATGCGGGCAGCAGGCCGGCAGCGAGAATCGCCAGCGCCGTCGCGGCAAGCCTCATGCGCATCGGTCGGCCTCTCTCAACCCTTCGCCCCAGCTCGGACGCCGGATCGTCCGGGGCTGCCTGTGCCTCCGGACCATGGCGGTGGCAAGGCCGCACTTCCACCGGAGGCCCGCGCATGCCACATCCCCCACGGGACGCGATACCGGGACGGAGCGCATGACCGCCACCCTCGATCTCCTGAAGACCCGACGTTCGGTGCCGCCGCCGCTGCTGGACGAGCCGGGCCCGGATCGCGCGCAGCTGGAGGCAATCCTGACCGCGGCCTCCCGCGTGCCCGACCACGGCAAGCTCGCGCCCTGGCGCTTCATCGTGATCGGCGGGGAGGCGCGGTCGCGGGCGGGCGAGATCATTGCGTCGACCTTCGCGGCGGACAATCCGGACGCCTCGCCGGATCGGCTCGCGCAGGAGCGGGCGCGCCTGACCCACGCGCCGGTGGTCGTCGCGGTGGTCTCGCGAGCCGGGCCGCATGTGAAGATCCCGGAATGGGAGCAGGTGCTCTCCGCCGGTGCCGCCACCATGAACCTCGTGATCGCGGCGAATGCCGCCGGTTTCGCGACCTCCTGGCTGACGGAATGGTTCGCCTACGACCGTCGCGTCCTCGACGCACTGGGCTTGGCGCCGGCGGAGAAACTGGCGGGCTTCGTCCATATCGGCCGGGCGCGCGAGGTGCCCTCCGACCGGCCGCGGCCGGCGCTCGACGACATCGTCACCTACCTCTGAAGGGACCGGCCGTGCATTACGATCTCGCGCTGCCTCGGGAGGCGCGCGCCCTCCCGCACAATCCGCTCAAGGCCATCGTCGCGCCCCGGCCGATCGGCTGGATCAGCGCCATGAACCGTGCGGGCGCGGTGAACCTCGCGCCCTACTCGTTCTTCAACGCCGTGGCCGACAACATGGTCGCGTTCTCCTCCACGGGCCGCAAGGACGCGATGACCTTCGCCGAGGAGGGGCAGGAATTCGTCTGCAGTCTCGCGACCTGGGATCTGCGCGACGGGATGAACGATTCCTCGGCGCCGCTGCCGCGCGGAACGAGCGAGTTCGCCTTCGCCAAGCTGGAGACCGCGCCCTCGCACAAGGTTCGCCCACCGCGGGTGGCCGCCTCGCCGGCGGCGTTGGAATGCCGCTGGTTGCAGACCGTGCCGCTGGTCCCCCTCGAGGGCGGCGAGGCCGAGAATTTCCTGGTGATCGGCCAAGTCGTGTCGATCTATATCGATCCACGCTACGTGGTCGACGGCATGGTCGATACCGCGGCGATGCATCCGATCATGCGTGGCGGATACTTCGACTACTTTCACGTCACGGCCGACACCCGGTTCCAGATGCGCCGGCCGAAGGGCGCCGGGGAGTTCACCGGGTCCTGAAACAGGATCGGGCCGCGCACCGTCGATTGAGGACTTGTTTACCATAGCGGGCGCAGGTTCGGACGGTCCCCACTCCCGTGCGCGCCCGGATGTTCCTGTTCACCACGCCGTCGAGCCCACCGGAGAGCCCGCCGCCCCAGGCGCGGTCCCTGCCGGCCGCGCCCGCCTCGGGTCCGGTCGTCCAGGCGATCCGTGACGGAGCGACGGCGAGCGGCGTCGGCTTCGACTATCTCCTCGCCACGGCGCGGCGTGAATCGGCCCTCGATCCCGCCGCCAAGGCGGGGACCTCCTCTGCCACCGGGCTGTTCCAGTTCATCGAGCAAACCTGGCTCGGCGTGATGAAGAATGCCGGGCCGCGGCTCGGTCTGCAGGCCCAGGCCGAAGCCATCACCCGACAGTCGGACGGCACCTATACGGTCCCCGACGCGAGCCAGCGGCAGGCGATCCTCGACCTGCGCCGCGATCCCAAGATCTCCGCCACGCTGGCCGGCGCCCTGACCCAGCAGAATGCGGACGCCCTGACGAGCGCCCTCGGCCGCGAGCCGACCGCGGGCGACCTCTATGCGGCGCATGTGCTGGGCGCGAAGGGTGCCGCGGCCCTGATCTCGACGGCCCGCGCCTTCCCGGAGCGCGCCGCCGCCCTCGACCTGCCGGAGGCGGCCGCCGCGAACCGGGCTCTGTTCTACGACCGCGCCGGAAGGCCGCGTAGCGCTGCCGAACTGTATGCCAGCCTCTCGGCGGCCGCACAGGGCGCGGCCGCCACCGACCTCACCGGCCTGCGCCAGGATAATCCCGCCGCGCCGCAGGCCGTGTCGGCCTATGCCAGTGCAGCGACCGCGTTCGGTGGGAGCTCGGATCTGCGCAGCCTGTTCCAGACGGACCAGCGCGGTGCGGCGTCGGATGCCGCGGCGCGGCTCTGGCAGTCCCGCAACTCCGCCGCGCCGACGCAGCACCCGGCGCCGACCTACTTCCCGCGCTCCGATTCGGAGCCGCCGTCGCGCGTCGCCGACGCGGAGCCTGCCGTCACGGGCGCACTTCCCGAGCCGGCGGCGACGCCCGCGGGCGCACCTCTTCTCAATCCGCCGCTGCCGCCCCGCCGACCCGCGGACCTTGCGGTCGCAGTGCCCATGCCCGGCGACAGGACCAGCCTGTTCGCCCCCCGGAGCGGTCGATGATCATCCGCGACTTCCTGGCCTGGACGCAGAATGCTTCGGCCGGAGGCCGGGCCGAGGCGACCGCGTCTCTGGCGCGGGCCTACCTGTACGGGGATCTCAACGCCGACGAGGCCTGGGAGGCCAAGACGGCGCTGCTCGCGCTCTTGGACGATCCATCGCCGCTGGTACGCCGGGCGCTCGCCGAGACCTGCGCGGCCTCGGCACGGGCCCCGCGTCCCCTCGTGGTCGCCCTCTCCTGCGATGTGCCGGAGGTGGCGCGGCTGGTCCTGGCCCGATCCCCGGTCCTCACCGATGCCGATCTCGTGGATGCCGCGGCCCTCGGCGATGAGGCGACCCGCGCGGTGATCGCCGCCCGGCACCACCTGTCGCACGCGGTCTCGGGCGCCCTGGCCGAGATCGGCGAGACGGACACGCTGGTCGTTCTGGCGGCCAATCCGACGGCGAAGATCACCGCCGGCCGGTTGCTGCGCATGATCGAGCGGCGGGGAGACGAGGCGTCCCTGCGCGAGGCGCTGCTTGCCCGGGCCGACCTGCCGCCCGAGGTGCGCCATGCCCTCGGGATCGCGGTAGCACAGGCTCTCTCAGGGTTCGTCACGGACCGGGGCTGGCTCAGCGCCGAGCGTTGCGGCCGGATGAGCCGCGAGGCCGGCGAGCGCGTGGCCCTCGAGGCCTGCGAAGGACGGGGTGCGGCTGCGGTGTCGCGCCTCGTGACCCATCTGCGCACGACCCGGCAGCTGACGGCAGGGCTCGTTCTCCGAGCCGTGCTCTCCGGCCGGATCGACTTCGCCCTGGCCGCCCTGGCCGACCTCTCGGGTCAGGATCATGCCGCGATCGTCCGGGCCATGCGCGACCCGCGCCAGTTCGCGGACCTGCATGCCAGAGCCGGCCTTCCCGAACCGCTCCTGCCGGCGATGCAGGCGGCGCTCTCCGCCTGGCAGGACCTCGCCGACCGGGCGCTCCCCGCCCGGGGAACCGGTCTGTCGCGGCGGATCATCGAATGCGCCATCGAGGCCTGCGGCGATCTCTCGGATCCGCACATGCATCCGGTCATCACCCTGCTGACACGCTACGAGGCCGAGGCCGCCCGGGACGAGGCCCGCGAGGCGGCCCGCACCATTGCCGCACAGGCGCTCGCCCGGGAAACGGCCCGCCGGGAGACCGAAGCCGCCGACGCCGCGTGGCGTGCTGCCTTGGAAAGCCAGCGCCAGACCGCCTTCGTGGCCGAGGCCGGTCCTGACGAAACCGTCATCGTCACAGCCGTTGCCAACGTGCCGGCTGTGGCCGAGCCGCTCAATCCCGTGGGGGCGATCCTCGACGCGTTGCCGGAGCAGATCCTGGCTTGGTACCGCACCGAGGAACTGGACCCGGCCACGCAGGCCGCGACCGATCGGGTGCTCGACGGCCTCGGTGACAGCCTCCTCGACCATTTCCGCGCCAGCCAGGGTCGCGCCGAGCCGGATTCGGAGGAGGCGACCAGCGATCAGGCTGCGCGCATCGCCGCCTGATCGGACGACAGGGCCCGGCCTGGCCGTCGCCGCCTCGTCCTGGGCGAGCGCAGCGGCGGGCGGCACCGCTGCGCCTGGATCGCTCCGCACGGGAAGAGCTTCAGGACACGGCCGGGATCGCCGGCTTCCGGGGCCGGTCAGGCACGAATCCGCAGTCAGGGCACGATCTCGGGCGGCATTCCGCCCGGGATGCCCAGCGGCTCGTTGGCCGGCGGCACGTCGTCCGGCTCCGAGTCGGGGATGCCCAGGGGCTCCGGCAGCGGGGTTTGCTGCGGCTCCGGTGTTCGCGCTGGAGATGGCGGCGGGAAGCCGGTGTCAGGATCGCCAGGGTTGCCCGGGTTCGCCATCGGCGCACCTCCCGTCAGTGGCTCATCAGGCTGCAGACCGACGCGTCGGCCAGGAGGTCACGGGTCACGCCGCCGAAGAACCATTCTCGCAGACGGCTGTAGCCGTAGGCCCCGGTCACGATCAGGTCCGCATCGGCCTCGACCGCTGCCCTCTGCAGTTCCTCGGCCGCCGTCCAGCCCGATGCCACGACTCGGCGCGGCACCGCATTCACGTCGTGGAGGGCCAAGTACCGGGCGACATCCTCGATCTCTGACGCGTCCTCGCCATCGTTGACCCGCACCACCTGGACCGTCTCCGCACGCCTGAGCAACGGCATCGCGTCCCATACGGCCCTGCGGGTCTGCGGAGAGCTCTTCCACCCGACGACGATGCGCTTCGCCTCCATTCGCTCGACGCCGGGCGGTACGACCAGAACCGGACGGCCCAGCTCCATCAGAACGTCCCCGAGGTCGACCGCAGCCCCGAGGGACACTCCCTCGTTCTGCGCGTAGCGACCGACGACGACGAGGTCTGCGGCCCGCGCCTGCTGCTCCAGAAAGCGGACGGGATGGTCGAGATCCGAGCGCCACTCGACGCGGTCGCTGCGGCAGGCGGCCTCCCGGAAGATCTGTTCGAAGCCTGCGAGTCTCGTAAGGGCGGCTTGGCGGATGTCCTCGATGGCCGAGCCCATGGGCACGGCGGTCTCGCCATAGCCCCGCGGATAATCCGGCACGCATGCGGCCACGCCGACGAGGCGCGTGCCCAGGCGATGCGCGAGATCCGCCGCGAGTCGTATGCGTTGCGCGGCGTGCAGCCCGTCATCGACCGCGACCATGAGGCTGGCGTACGACATGCGGATATCCTGCGACCGGGAGCGGAATACCCACCCACAATGCGGTCGCGGTTTCCGCAGAGCCTTGATCCATCTCAAGACCCGGACGACCCAGCATCTTGCGCTGGATCAAGGCGGCTACGCGCCTTCTGGGCCACCCGTCGTGTCTCGCTTTCGGCACGGGAAGGGGCGCCATGGGCTACGCGAATATCCTCGTCGCCCTCGACCTCAGCGAGGACGCTCCGGACCGGGTCAGCCTCGCCGCCGGATTGGCGCGGCGCTTCGAAGCGATCCTCACGGGTGCGGCCGCCCAGACGGTGCCTGTTCCCATCCTGGTGCGGGACCTCTGCGAGGCGGCCGACGACGTCGAGCAGAATGCGACCCGGGTCCGCGGAATCCTGCAACGGGCGCGCGACGTGTTCGAACACAGCGCCGGCAGCGAGCTGCGCACGATCTGGCACGCGGGCTTCGCCGATCCGCTGACGCATCTCGTCGAACAGGCGAGCACCGCCGACCTCGTCGTCGTGAGCCGGCAGGGGCCGGATGATCCCGACCCGGGTCCGCTCGGCGTGTCGCCAGGGCCCGTCCTGATGCAAGCCGGCCGGCCCGTCCTCATCGTGCCGCCGCGGATCGTCCATCTGAAGGCCGCCCGCATCGTCCTCGCCTGGAAGGACGGTCCTGAAGCGCGCAGGGCGATGTCGGCGGCGCTGCCCTTCTTCCGCGCGGCGGATCAGGTGCTCGTCGCGACCCGCGGCGAGGACCTGCGGGTCGGCAACGCCGAGGATCTGGCGGTTCACCTCGCCCGGCACGGCGTGAGCGCCACCGCCCACCACCTCCACGCTGCCGGCCCGGATGCCGACGCGATCATGCGGTTCGCCCTGGAGCAGGACGCGGACCTGGTCGTCATGGGGGCCTATGGCCATTCCCGCCTGCGGGAATGGATCTTCGGCGGCGTCACGCGCGATGTCCTCGACCGCGCACCCATCTGCAGCCTGATGTGTCACTGATGCGTTGGCGGCTCCTCTCCGTCGGTGTCGCCCTCGGCCTGGATCTGCTCTGCACCGGAGCGATCGAGGCGGAGGAATCCTCGGCGCCGCAGGGGCGGAAGTTTGCGCATGCGCATTGCGCAGGCTGCCACGCCATCGGCCTCCGGGGCGCGAGCCCGATGCGGGCGGCCCCGACCTTCCGCATGCTGGCCGAGCGCTTTCCCGTCGACGACCTCGCCGACGTCCTGATCGAGGGCGTCGAGCGGCGGCATCCGGCGATGCCGGACTTCCGGCTCGAACCGGATGATGCCGCCGACCTCACGGCTTACCTCAAGACGCTGAAACCGTGACGGCCGGTCGACGAATGCACGACCGTGCATCCCGGCCACTGCAGTGCGGATCGGATCGCGGCCGGGTTCAGAAGGCGTAATAGTCGGTGCAATGCGCCGGCGGAAGGAGACCAGCGTAGCCCCAGATGCAATCGTCGTAGCGCCTCCAGCGCTGGAATCCGTCTGCCGTGCCCATCACCGGAACAGGGGCGCCCGTCACGAATCGGCCGCCGGCCAGGGTCCGGCTTCGCACGCCGCCTTGAGAGGCGGCGCGATCGCGGTAGACCGACGCCCGGTCCCTGAAGCGGGGCGATCTTCGCACGGGGCCGCACAGGCAGGTCGATGTCCGACGCGCTTCGACATGCGCGAAGGGCAGGGCGCCGCTTCCGGGCCGCGCGAGCGCCGCGGTCGATCCGACCAGGACGGCGATGACGAGGACAGAGCGGAACATGACGCCTTCTTCCGGTCACCGGATGACGGCGCGGATCATAGACCCGCACCCCGACCGCGCGTTTGACGCGTGTCAACGGAATCTCATCCGGCGAAGGTCTCGCTGCGTGCGCGATCCGAGGACGCGCCGCCTCGGCAGGCCAAGCTCGTCGGTTCACACTCGAACACAGCATTTTCCCCGGTCGATCGCTGCATAGGCACATCCGATGCGGCGTTCCCGTGTTGATGAAGATCAAGCCGCGGCGGCGGGACACGGCTTATCTGAGTTGCGGATGCGGGTTGGAGCCCGGTCATTTCGCCGGCATCCCGGAGTCCTTCGTGGAGAACGTCGCGCGCCTGCCGAGCGAGCGGTTCGATCCGGTCGCGCAGCCCACCGGAGCCGCTGTCCTGGACATGGTCCGGTCGCTCCTGCTCGAACTGCACCCGGAGCGGGGCGCGACGATCGCGGTCGACCTCGACAGCGACCTCGAACGGGAGTTCGGCCTCGACAGCCTGGGGCGCGCGGAGCTGATCCTGAGGCTGTCGCGCAGCTTCCGGGTGTCGCTGCCGGAGAGGCTGATCGGCGAGGCAGCGACGCCGGCCGCGTTGCTGGCCGCGATCCAGGCTGCGGGCGCCGCGCGCGAGCCCTCGGCGGCATCCCCGCCACCAGCCGCGCTGCCGACGGCGGCCGAGCCGCACCGGGCCACCACGTGGGCGGACGTGCTCGATTTCCACGTCCGCAATCACCCGGACCGCCCCCATCTTCGATTGCAACAGGAGGACGGGACCGAGACCGTTCTGACCTACGCGGCGCTCGACCGGCGTTCGCGTCAGGTCGCGGCCGGCCTCCTGAAGCTCGATCTCGCCTTCGGCGACCGGGTCGCCCTCATGCTGCCCACCGGGCCCGACTTCTTCCCGGCCTTCCTCGGTACGATCCTGGCGGGTGGGGTCCCGGTCCCGCTCTACCCGCCGTTCCGGCGCGCCCAGATCCAGGATCACCTGCAGCGTCAAGTCGGTATCCTGGCGAACGCCGCGCCGCAGATCCTGATCACCGATGCGGCGATCAAACCCTTCGCCTGGCTGCTGCGCGACGGCGTCGAGAGTTTGCGGGTCCTGACGACCACCGCGGATCTCGTGACGGAAGACGCTCTGGCGGCGGCCGTCCCGGCCACGGGGGCGGACCTTGCGCTGATCCAATACACCTCCGGCAGCACAGGCGATCCGAAGGGCGTGATGCTGACCCACGCCAACCTGCTCGCCAATGTCCGCGCCATGGGCGAAGCGGTGGCGGCCTCGTCGGCTGACGTCGTCGTGAGCTGGCTCCCTCTCTACCACGATATGGGATTGATCGGCTGCTGGCTGGGCAGCCTCTATTACGGTGCGCCGGCGGCGATCCTTTCACCCCTGGCCTTCCTGGCCGATCCGGGGCGCTGGCTCAGGACAATCCATCGCCAGCGCGGCACGATCTCGGCCGCCCCGAACTTCGCCTACGAGCTGTGTCTCAAGACCCTGCGGGACGAGGATCTCGCGGGGCTCGATCTCAGCTCGCTGCGCGTCCTGACCAACGGGGCCGAACCGGTCAGCCCGGACACGCTGGCCCGGTTCACTGAGCGCTTCGCGGCCTTCGGCCTCCGGCCGTCGGCCGTCACACCCGTCTACGGGCTCGCCGAATGCGCGGTCGGCCTCACCTTTCCGCCCCTCGGCCGGGGCCCGCGCATCGACTGGATCGACCGCGCAACGCTGTCGCGGAGCGGCGAGGCCCTGCCGGCCGAGCCTGGCGCTCCGGGGGCCGTCGCCTTCGCGGCCTGCGGGCATCCGTTGCGCGGCCATCAGATCCGGATCGTGGACGAGGCCGGGCGCGAGGTGCCGGAGCGCCGGGAGGGGCGGCTGCAGTTCAACGGTCCCTCCGCGACGACCGGCTACTTCCGGCGTCCGGAGATCACGCGCGCCCTGTTCGACGGAGCTTGGCTCGAGAGCGGCGACCTCGCCTATTTGGCGAGCGGCGACGTCTTCGTGACGGGGCGTACCAAGGACATCATCATCCGGGCCGGTCGGAAGATCCATCCGCACGAGCTGGAAGAGGTGGCGGGCGCGGTCGACGGCGTCCGAAAGGGCTGTGTCGCGGCCTTCGCGAGCCCCGACCCGAGAACCGGGACGGAGCGGCTGATCCTCGCCGCCGAGACGCGCCTCACCGACGCCGCGGCCCTGGAGGAGCTACGCCGCACCCTGGCCCGGGAAGCGATGGGCGTGATCGAGCAGCCGCCCGACGTGATCGTCCTGTGTCCGCCCCGCACATTGCCGAAGACGTCGAGCGGGAAGATCCGTCGCGCGGCGACGCGGTCGCTCTACGCGGCAGGCGAACTCGGCCGGCCGGAAGCCGCCCTGCGGACGCAGCTGGTCCGGCTCGCCGTCGCGGGGGCCGCGGCGCGGCTGCGCCGTATCGGGCGGCTCTGGTCAGAGGCAGCCTACGCGGCCTCCTGGTGGGGCGTCCTCGTCGTCATCGGTGCCATCCTATGGCCGCTGGTGCTCGTCCTGCCGAAGCGCGCTTGGCGCTTCGGCGCCCTCCGGACGGGCCTGCGTGTCTTCTTCCGGGTCACGCGGACGCCGTTGACCGTATCGGGCGAGCCCGTCAGCCGCGGCGCCGTCGTCGTCGCCAACCATGCGAGCTATCTCGACGGCGCCGTGCTGGCGGCCGTGCTGCCCGGGACGCCGGTCTTCCTCGCCAAGCAGGAGCTGGCCCGTCAGCGCATCGCCGGGCCGTTCCTGCGGCGGCTGGGAACCGCCTTCGTCCACCGGGGTACCGTGGCGGGTATCGCCGACGCGGCGGCGATCGTCGGGCGCATCCGCGATGGCGAGCAGGTGGTCGCGTTCCCGGAGGGCACCTTTACCCGGACCCCGGGCCTCCTCGGCTTCCACCCCGGTGCGTTTCTGAATGCCTGCCGCGCGGGTGCCCCGATCGTGCCGGTCGCGATCACAGGCACGCGGTCGGCGCTGCGGGCCGATCAGTGGTTCCCCCGGCGGAGCGTGATCCACGTCCATATCGGAGCGCCGATCGCCCCGGACGGCGAGGATTTCCACGCCGCGATCCGCCTGCGCAATCGGGCCCGCGCGGCGATTCTCGCCCGCTGCAACGAGCCGGACCTCTCCCGGGAAGCGATGCCGCCGCCCGTCGAGCCGGCTCCGGAATGATCATGTCGGGCCGCTCCGAGACACGGATCTGCGCAAAGCCGCCCGCGGACGCCTCGACGGGCACGATCCCCAGCCTTCTGCGAGCCCAGGCAACCCGCCGCCCGACGGCGGTGGCCTACGTGGCGCACGATCCTGCCGAGGGACGTTTTTCTGCGATCACATGGGCCGAGATGGCCGAGCGGGTCGCCGAACGGACGGCCGCCCTGGCCAGCGAGGCGCTCGAACCGGGCGCACGGGTCGCGCTCTGGCTGCCGAACGGGATCGAGTGGGTGGCCTTCGATCATGCGGCGCTCTCGCTCGGCCTCGTGGTGGTGCCGCTGTTTCCCGATGACGCTCCCGCCAATGCCGTCGACATCCTGGCGGATTCCGGCGCCCGCATCGTCGTCGTCCGCACGGCGGCGCAATGGGAGAGCCTCGGGGATCGCGCCCAGCTGCGCACCGGAGTTCAGCGCGTGATCGCGCTCGAGGAGCCGCGAGGAACCCGACCTTCCGATCCGCGCCTGCAGAGCCTGCGGTTCTGGCTCGCAGGCGCGCGTGGATCCGTGCTGACTCCTGCCGGGCGCGACCCCGATGCCCTCGCGACGATCGTCTACACGTCGGGGACCACCGGTCGCCCGAAGGGCGTGATGCTCTCGCACCGCAATCTGCTGGCGGTCGCGCAGGCTGTTCTCGACCGCAACCCCGGCTCGGATCGGGACGTGTTCCTGTCCTATCTGCCCCTCGCCCACATCTTCGAGCGTGTGGTCGGGTGCTATCTGCCGCTGATCCTCGGAGCGCCCGTCGTGTTCGCACGATCGGTGGCGCATCTCCAGGAGGACCTCCTGTTCGCACGCCCGACCATCCTGCTGGTGGTCCCGAGCGTGCTGGAACGTCTGCGCCACAGCGTGACGGAACGGGCGGAGCGGACGCCGCCGACGCGCTGGCTGCTGCGCGCAGCCCTGGCCCGAGGCTGGGCGCTCTTCGCGGCCCGGCGGGACGGACGGCGGCTCGGCCTTGCCCGGACCGTACTCGGCCTCCTGCTGCGCAGCCTGGTGGGGCGCCCCATCCGCCGCGCGTTCGGCGGTCGTTTGCGGCTCGCGGTCTCTGGAGGCGCCGTGCTTCCGGAGGATACCGCCCGGTTCTGCCTCAGCCTCGGCCTGCCCCTGGTCGAGGGATACGGCCTGACCGAGGCGGCCTCGGCGGTCACGGGATTTTGTCTCGGCGCCACGCGCCCGGGCCGGGTCGGCCCCGCACTTCCCGGAATGGAGATCCGCCTCGCGGCATCGGGGGAAATCCTCGTGCGCTCGCCAGGCGTGATGCTCGGGTACTGGCGCCGTCCGAACCTCACGGGCGAGGTCCTGCGTGACGGATGGCTGTATACGGGCGATCTCGGCACGCTGCAGGACGGCGATCTGTGCATCACCGGCCGGCTGAAGCAGATGATGGTCCTGTCGACCGGCGAGAAGATCTCGCCCGAGGCCGTGGAGGCCGCGATCTTGCGCGATCCCCTGTTCCGTCAGGCCATGGTCCTGGGCGAGGGCGAAGCGCGGCTGTCGGTCCTGGCGGTGGTCGATGCGGCGATGTGGACGCAGCTCGCGCAGGATCTGGGTCTCGATCCCGCGGCGGAGGACGCCCTCGATGACGCGCGTGCCCGACGGGCCGCTTTGGATCGGATCGCCGCGGCGCTGCATGACGGCCCCCGCGCTGCCCGGGTCCGGGCGGTGCGTCTGCTGCGGACGCCCTGGACTGTCGAGGACGGCCTCCTGACCCCCACGCTGAAGCTGCGCCGCGCCGTCCTCCTTGACCGGTTCGCCGGAACGGTGGCGGCCCTGCGCGGCGAGCCTGAACCGCCGCGCGCCTGAGCAAGTCTGGGTTCGCCGACACGATCCACCCCTGATGCGGCTCCTGTTCGCCACTCAGTACTTGTCCGTCAAAACCGCCTCGATCCCGTAACGCACCAGACGATCGCGCGATCTGACGCCCGATCGGATGCGGTGGGCAACTTCGAAGGCGATATGATTCTCGACAAGATATCGCGGAATCATAGGAAACTCGGACAAGAATCCGGTCAATGCGTCGAGGGCCTCTCTGTGGGCTTCGACAGCGAGTCGAATATCCGATGGCGACATCGCGATCCTCCTCCTGGCTTGAGAGTTTGATGCCGGAGACGGATGCGGCAGCGTTGATCCTGATCAATGTGTGCCGCGGTCGACTGCTTCACCGCTTCGACAGACGAAGAGCGCCGCCAGCGCCACGATGGACAGGCTCTCGGTGTCGCGCGAACCGGAATGCTGAAGACGATGGCAACGTTGAAAAAGGCCCGCGGAATTGATCAGCCCGAACGCCGGGCCACGGCGATCGCGAATGCCAACTGGTTCCGGGCCCGTGCCTGCCAGGCGCTCCGCGAGGGCCATCCGGACAGCAGGCTGCGCGCCGGCCGAGCCCGGGTGGCCGCACGGCTCGTGCTCGAGCGAGCGCGAGGCGAGGGCCTTCTGATGGATCAGGCGGCCGGCGCCGCCTGACCGGGAGCCGCGCGGCCCGCGCCGCCTCAGGAGGAACGCCATGACCGACAAGGCCCTGCGCCGGGCGGTGCTCGACGAACTCGACTTCGACCCCAGCCTGGACGCCGGGGATATCGGCGTCGCCGTCTCCGAAGGGGTGGTGACGCTCACTGGCCATGTCGGCAGCTACGCCGAGAAGGTGGAGGCGGAGCGCGCCGTGCGCCGCGTCCGGGGTGTGCGCGCCATCGCGCAGGAGATCGCGGTCCGTTACGCCGACGCGAAGAAGGTGGCCGACGACCAGATCGCCGCCCGGGCGCTGGCGATCATCGACTGGTCTGTGCATCTCCCGAAGGACGCCATCCAGGTCACGGTGAGCGGCGGCTGGATCACCCTGACGGGCGCCGTGCCCTGGCGCTACCAGTCGAGATCCGCCGAGGCCGTCGTGCGGCAGCTCTCAGGGGTGCTTGGCGTCACCAACCGGATCGCGATCGAACCGCGCGTTCCACCTGGGGCGGTCAAGGACAAGATCCTGGAGGCGTTTCGGCGAAGCGCGCTGTTCGAAGCCGACGCGATCAAGGTCACCGTCTCGGGCGACCGGGTCATTCTGGAGGGTGCCGTGACGGCCTGGGCGGAGCGCGATGCGGCCGAGCGTGCCGCATGGTCGGTGCCGGGCGTGCGCGCCGTCGAGGACCGCATCGTAGCCATGGCCTGAGCGGACAAGATGAGATGCACCGCGGCGCGGATTCGAGATCGATCCTCGATCCCGGAGACGAACGCGCGCGGCACCGATCCGTCTGGCGGACGGAAAGACACGAAGTGTTCGGACCGGGGGGCCTGTCCCGTCGCGTGACAGATCGCGAGCCGCTGAGGCGCGGTTCCCGGTGTCCGATCAAGGATCGCGCCGGCCTTCGATTCGACTGGCGAAGGCCGGCGCAGGGAGGAACATCCCGGGTGGTCCGGCCAAGTCACGTTCGGCGCATCGCGACGGCGCGCCGCGCGCAAAAATCGACATCGCGAAGAGAGACAGTGAATATGGTTTTTCAGCAAAGTTCTTGCCTGATTTCCCGGCGAGCGGTGCGTCGTCTCACTCCGCCGGGGCCGGAGGAGAGATGCCGGTCACTTGGACGGAGGGCTCCTCACTCAGCCAGCGATACAGAATCCCGCCGAGAACCCCACCGAAGATCGGGGCGACCCAGAACAGCCAGAGCTGGGTCAGGGCCCATCCGCCGACGAAGACCGCCGGTCCCGTGCTGCGCGCCGGGTTCACCGAGAGGTTCGTGACCGGGATGCCGACGAGGTGGACGAGGGTCAGGCACAGCCCGATGGCCAGCGGCGCAAAGCCGACCGGGGCCTTGCCGTGCGTCGCGCCCATGATGACGAAGACGAACATCATGGTGAGCACGACCTCGGTCAGGAGGCAGGCGGTCAGCGCGTATTGCCCCGGCGAATGCGCGCCATAGCCGTTGGCGGCGAAGCCCTTCTCGACGGAGAAGGCCGGCGCGCCGCTGGCGATGGCGTAGAGCACAGCCGCGGCGACGAGGCCGCCGACGACCTGGGCGATGACGTAGGCCGGGATGTCGTGGGCCGGAAACCGGCCTCCGGCTGCGAGTCCGCAGGTCACCGCCGGATTGAGGTGGCAGCCCGAGATGTGCCCGATGGCATAGGCCATGGTGACGACAGTCAGGCCGAAGGCGAGCGCGACGCCGAGGAGGCCGATTCCGACCTGCGGAAACGCGGCCGCGATGACGGCGCTCCCGCAGCCCGCGAAGGTGAGCCAGAACGTGCCAATGGCCTCGGCCGCGCACTTGCGGATATCCATGGAACCTCCTGCGGTCAGGCGAGGCGTTATTTCCGTGGCCCGCCCGACCGAGCGGATCGGATTATCCAGGGCCGGACCGCATCCTGCCGCGAAGGGAGGGGCCTCGATTTGAGCTAGATCAATCCCGCATCGCGGGTCTGGTCGCCGGCACCGGTCTCTTCGGTGCGGTGCCTCGGTCGATCCGCCGGTTTCTCCCGTGCTGCGCAGGCCATGCCGAGCCGTCGATCGACACCCGGGCCGTCGAGAACGGGGACCCGCGCCTTTGATTTGAATCAACGCCGTTCCGACCGAACGGGCGATTCAATCGGAAGTGATCGGACGGAATGGGGACAGCCTCCTCATCCACGGGTCCGACGGGAGGTGTCGTATGGGCGGAACGGTCACCTTTGGAACGCTGCAGACCGGAGCGGGGCGTGCCCGCGGATGGCTTCTCGCGGTCGGCAGCCTGCTGCTGATCCTCGGCATCGTGGGCCTCTTCATGGTGGTCAGCCTCACGATCGTCAGCACGCTCTGGTACGGCGTCCTCCTGATCGCGGCCGGGATCGCCGAGATCGCCGAGGCGCTCGCCAAGCCGTCGGAGGTCGAAGCGTGGCGATCCCGCGTCGTTCGGTTCTTCGCGGGCCTGCTCTACCTCGTCGGCGGTCTTTGGGCCGTCTTCCGCCCCCTCGAAGCGTCGCTCGCCCTCACGCTCGTCCTCGGGCTCACCCTGATCGCCTCCGGCGTGGCGCGCGCGCTCTGGGCCATCGTCCACACGACGCAGCTGTCGCGCGCCACGGTGATCCTGTTCGCCCTGCTCTCGATGCTCCTGGGCGCCGCCATCATTGCGCAATGGCCCTATTCGGGCCTGTGGGCGATCGGCCTCTTCGTATCCTGCGACCTGATCGCCGCGGGACTGTCATGGGCGTGGATCGGCCTCTTCGGCCCGCCGCCGGTCGCGCCGGCGCTCGCATCGCCCGGCAGCGGATCGGCGACCCGGTGAGCCGCATAGGCGAACGCCGATCTCCGTCGGCGCGGACGGGATCGGGTGGCAGAGCCAGGGACATCAGACCACGAGCCGGAGGATGGCAATGGAACCGATGGATCGTCGTGCCGTGCTGGGCAGTTTCTCGTCCGCCACCCTGGCGGCTGCGGGCCTGCTCATGGTGCCGGGTGCCGTCTACGCCGCGCCCCTGAGAATCGAGCCCCTCGACGATCCGAGCGGCACGCCTGTCGAAAAAGCACAGGCCGTCGTCGTCGTCCCGCGGCGGCGCCGCCGCAGGGTCTGCTGGTGGCGGCGCGGACGCCGGGTCTGCGCCTGGCGCTGACCGGTGCGCCGATGACCGGATCCGGCCGCCGCCGCCCGGCGACCCGGTCGTCCCACGGCAAGCCACCGCGTCCGGGATGGAGCAGACCGATGTCGACGCGCCGCGCCTTCATCAAGACTCTTCCCGCTGTCGGAGCCGCCTTCTCCGCAGCCGGATGCCTCCTGGCGGAAGCGCGCGCCGCGGGCGACGGGGAATCCCCGGCGGCATTCGCCGGTCCGGAGCACTTCCATCCGAAAGGCAAACCGCCGTCGTCGTTCACCCGCGCCGTGCTCCGGCAGGCCCGCACGCGCCTGCCGTTCGCGGACGACACGGATTTCGAGGAGCAGCGGCGCGGGCTGATCGCCCCCATGGCCGACGGGATCATCCGGGCCGACGATGGTCACGTCGCCTGGGACATGCAGCAGTTCCAGTTCTTGGAGCAGCAGGACGAATTCGACAGTATCCATCCGTCTCTGCTGCGCATCTCGCGTCTCAACAACAATCACGGGCTCTACGAGGTCGTCCCCGGCATCTATCAGGTCCGGGGGTTCGATCTCTCGGACCTCACCATCGTGCGGGGACGGACGGGTTGGATCGTGTTCGACCCCCTCGTCAGCCAGGAGACCGCACGCGCCGCCTGGGCGCTGTTCCAGACGCATGTGGGCGAGGGGCGGCCGATCTCGGCCGTGATCTACTCGCATACGCATGGCGATCATTGGGGCGGCGTGCGCGGGATCCTCAAGGAGGAGGACGTGCGGTCCGGCGCCGTGCCGGTGATCGCGCCGGCCGATTTCCTCGTCCATACCGTGGCGGAGAACGTCTACGCCGGCAACGCCATGAACCGGCGGCTGTTCTACCAGTACGGGCTGCTCCTGCCGGCGGCGCCGCACGGCTATGTCGGACAGGGCCTGGGACAGCGCGTCTCGGCCGGCACCACAGGTCTGATCGCCCCGACGCGCTACGTGGAGAAGCCGATCGAGACCTTCGAGGTCGACGGCATCCCGATGGTCTTCCAGAATACGCCGAACACGGAAGCGCCGCGGGAGATGAACACCTACATCCCGGACCGGAAGGCGCTCTGGATGGCGGAGAACGTCATCGCGTCCCTGCACAACATCTACACCCTGCGCGGCGCCCCGGTGCGCGATCCGCTCAACTGGTCGAAATACATCAACGCGGCGCTGTACCGGTTCGGCTGGGAGGCCGAGGTAATGTTCGCCTCCCACCACTGGCCCCGCTGGGGCAATGCGCGGATCCAGGCGGTTCTGCGGGCGCAGCGCGACCTCTACGCCCACATGAACAATCAGGTGCTCCACCTCGCCAACCAGGGCGTGACGATCAACGAGATCCACAAGGTCTACGCGCTGCCGCAGAGCCTACAGCAGACGTGGCATTGTCGCGGCTATCACGGGTCGCCGGAGCACAACAGCCGGGGCGTGATCCAGCGCTATCTCGGATTCTGGGATTGCAACCCGGCGACGCTGATTCCGCTCGCCCCGTCGGAGAGCGCCCCCCTCTACGTCGACATGATGGGCGGTGCGGAGACGATCCTCGCCCGGGGAAAGCGGCTGCACGACGCGGGCCAGTATCTGCTGGCCCAGGAGATCGTGAACAAGCTCGTCCAGGCCGAGCCGCAGAACCAGGCCGCCAAGGACCTCCTCGCCGACATCTTCGAGCAGATCGGCTACCAGCAGGAGAATCCCAGCCTGCGCAACTGCTTCCTGGCCGGCGCCTACGAGCTGCGCTCCGGCATCCCGGAAGGCGCGACGGCCAGTTCGAGCAGCCCCGACGTGGTGCGGGCGATGCCGACCGAGCTCTTCCTGAACTTTCTCGGCATCCGCATGGACAGCCGCAAGGCGGAGGGGATGCGCTTCACCATCAATCTGATCACGCCGGACAACGGCGAGCGGTTCATCGTCGAATTGGAAAACGCGACGCTGACCAACATCCCGGGTTTCCAGGCCGAGAAGCCCGATCTCACCCTGACCATCAACCGGTCGGATCTCGAGCAGACGATGATCGGCGCCAAGACCCTGGAGGCGCAGATTGCCGACGGGACCGCGCAGGTCGAGGGCGACGCCGGCCTCCTGAGCCGGCTGGCCGCCACGATGGTGACGTTCGACCCGCGATTCGAGATCCTGCCCGGCACCAAGGTGCGCGGCGCCGCCAATCGCGTGCAGTCCGACCCGTATCGGGCCGATTCCGGCGAGGCGGTCGCCGAGTAGACGGCGAAAGCCGCTCTTGCTCCGCAGCCGGTCGCGGTCCGGGATGGCGGCAGGGCGACGGAAGAGGTGCTTACGGGATGAGGGTATCGGTCCCATGTCGGATGAGGCGATCACGGCGGGCAGGCGGGGGCGGGATCCGGTCCTGATCGATCTGGCCCTGCAGGGCGGCGGCGCGCACGGCGCCTTCACATGGGGGGTCCTCGATCGCCTGCTCGAGGAGCCCTGGCTGAGCATCGACGGCATTTCCGGGACGTCGGCCGGTGCCATGAACGCAGCCGTCCTCATCGACGGCTACGAGCGGGACGGGGCCACCGGTGCGCGCGCGGCACTCCAGACCTTCTGGGACGCCGTCTCGCGCGCGGCCCGGTTCAGCCCGCTGCAGCGCAGCCCGCTCGACGTGATACTGGGCCGCTGGACGCTCGATTCCGCGCCTCTGTATCTGGCCGCGGACCTGATGGCGCGGGTCTTCTCCCCGTATGACCTCAATCCGCACGACTTCAACCCGCTCAGACAGATCCTGGACTCGCGGCTGGATTTCGAGCGTATCGCACGGAGCCGGATCAAGCTCTTCGTCACCGCGACGGATGTTCATACGGGCCGGGGCCGGGTGTTCCGCAACGCCGAGGTCACGGCCGACGTGCTCCTCGCCTCGGCATGCCTGCCGACCCTGTTCCAGGCGGTGCGGATCGACGGTGCCTCTTACTGGGATGGAGGCTATTCCGGAAACCCGACGATCACCCCCCTGGTCCGCGAATGCGAGTCGCGCGATACGATCATCGTGCAGATCAATCCGGTCGAGCGCAGACAAGCGCCGACCTCGGCCCGGGAGATCCTCAACCGGCTCAACGAGATCTCCTTCAACGCGGTCCTGCTCAAGGAACTGCGGATGATGGCCTTGCTGCGGCAGGTCGCGCCCACGGACAATTCCGAGTGCGCACGATGGGCGGCCATGCGCATGCACCGCATCGCCAGCGACGTTGTCGCCGAGCTGGGCTCGTCCTCGAAGCTCAATGCGGAATGGGCATTCCTGACGATGCTTCGGGACGAGGGACGCCGGAGCGCCGCGACGTTCCTGACCGATCATGGGCCGGATCTAGGCCGGCGTCCGTCCTTCGACCTCGACCGACTGCTCGAAGGCGTCTGACGCAGCCGGAACGCTCCGTCGCGTGGCAGAGCTCGCAGAACTTGATCAAAATCAAGGCGCCTATATTGATTTATGACTTATATTTATTTAATATAAATACAGCATGTGTTCCATTTATCAGTCTTGCGCGTTGCAGATCGACGATATCTTGTCAGACTAAATGGGCCTCTGCCCAAGCCTCTTCACACCGGTTCACGCGCATGATCGGCGCGGCACTTCGCAGTCGGACCGGCCCGATTCCGGGGGAGCACCTTCACACCGAAGACCGCTCGTCGCATCCGGCCGGCCCCGGAAACGGCCCGGCGCCCACAGACAGAGGAGTGAACGCTTATGCACACGATCCGGGCTCTTCGCGCGGCGCTGGCCGCCTTACCCCTGTTGACCTTCGCGACGTTCGCGGACGCGACGGCCGCTGGCCCCGCACCGGGCAAGGCGCTGGCCGGACCGACGGTGTCGGAAGCCAGGGTCACCATCGGCCGTCACAAGGCACTTCCGAAGAAGAAGCGTATCCATCGCGAGCGGAAGATGTAGGGGCGATCGAGCGACCGCAAATGCATGACTGACTTGACCGGCTGGCTTAGAACCGAACCGATCGAGAGCATCTGCCCGGTGCAAAGCCAGCCTGTCAGGGTATCGGGTTCGCACCGAACGAGAAGTTTTGGCACGGGGCCACCGCGACCGCGGCGATGACGCATGCCGCGATCCAAGGCTGGACGGCAAGGCCGGCCCTGAGATGGAGCGGGTCACCGAAGGACCGTATGCCGGGTCATGAGCTCGGGCCGCGCGTTCCGCAGTCAGCAACACGATGCCAAGAGCGTTCCGTCGGATTTCCATTCAGCTGAGACGCTCGGCGCCCAGCGGCGCATGAAACAGGGCGTCGATGACCGCTCGTCCGTTCGGTTCAGCATAGCGCATATCCAGCCGCCATCGGCCCGCCGATCTCATTCGGACCCGCGTCGTCCGAGCCCAATCCGGTCCATCACCGCAACGTGAGAGCCGTAAATTCCATCGGGGATCCGACTGTGTCCATAGCGCCACACGTAACGTAACACTGTTACAAAGTTTGTCAGGCCCGTTGACCGGATGCGCGCCGGTGGCGAATATCGTCCAGCCAAGGTTCTTCGGGTCCCGGCCCGGAGCTAAGACGGGAATTCGGTGCGCTTTTCGGAGCGAATCCGAAGCTGCCCCCGCAACTGTGAGCGGCGAGCGCCTGCCACCGATGACCACTGGTGCTTGCACTGGGAAGGTCCGGCGGGCGCTTTGACCCGTGAGCCAGGAGACCTGCCTTCGGCACGATGACGTCCCTCGGGCGGGGTGCCCCGGCGGAGCGCGCGGTGTCGCCGTCTCGTGGGCGACGCTGCCCGTATCCCCGTGGCCTCCACCCGGCAACAGCGAGTGTGTGGTGGCGACCTCCGAACGTCCGTCTCTCGGCGAGCCTGCGCGGTTTTCAGCGCCATCAGCGCGTCGTCCGCGGACTCCGCATCGCGGTCGGCGGCTGGCGCTCGCCGCTGTCCTCTCGGCCGGGCTTCCGATCGAGGACGTGCGGGCGCAGGAGAGCGTGACGTTGGAGGAACTCTCGGTCGAGCAGGTCGGGGAGGGTGCCGGCCGCACGACGGCCTCCGGGCGCGGCACCATCGGCCTGATCGGTCCGACGCCGGGATACGGAGCGGGCACGGCCGTCAGCGCCACGCGCACCGCCACTCCGCAGATCGACGTGCCGGTGGCCGTGTCCGTGGCGCCGCGGGAGACGATCACCGACCTCGCCGCCACCCGCGTAGACCGGGCGTTCAACTATCTGCCCGGCGTCGCCCAGCAGAACAATTTCGGGGGTCTCTCGATCTTCAGTTACGCCATTCGTGGTGTGACGACCTCGGAGATCTACAAGAACGGTTTCCCCCTCAATCGCGGGACCCCGCCTCCGCCCGACGCGCAGAACATCGAACGCATCGAGGTGCTCAAGGGACCGGGGGCGGCCCTGTTCGGACGCAGCGATCCCGGCGGGCTCGTCAACCTCATCACCAAGCAACCCACCGCCGAACGGTTCGTCGAGTTCGGCAATCAGGTCGATTCGTTCGGTCTGACCCGCGGCACCATCGATGCCGGCGGTGCCCTGAACGCGGACGGGACGGTCCTCTATCGTTTCAATCTCGCCGCACAGGGGGCCGGCAGCTTCCGCGACTTCGTGGACAGCGACCGGCTGCTCGTGGCTCCAGTGGTGAGTTGGCAGGTCACGCCGGACACACGCGTTACGGTCGAGACCGAGTTCGTGAAGAACCGCATCGTCTTCGACCGGGGCGTGATCGCGCTCAACCGCCAGCTCGGCTTCCTGCCGCTCTCGCGGTTCCTCGGCGAGCCCGTTCAGAGCACCTACCAGAACAACAATTCGCTGCAGGTCCGCGTCGATCATCGCTTCGATGAGAACTGGCAGATGCGGCTCGCCGCTTACTTCAACACCGGCGATCTGGAAGGGGAATCGGCGGAGATCCGCGGAATCGCCGCCAACAACCGCACCGTCTTTCGCGACCGCAACGTGCGCGACTATCGCTGGGACGTGGCGGTCGGTCAGGCCGACCTGATCGGGCGGTTCGATACGGGCGGCATCGGCCACACGCTCCTCCTCGGCATGGACCGGGAGAGCACCGACAGCCGGACGGTCTATCTGCGCTCGAACTTCCGCACGAGCCCCTTCGCCCTCGACATCTATTCGCCGGTCTACGGACAGGCGCTGCCGCCGATCACCATCCCACGCAACAATATCGAGCGCATCACCAATACCGGCCTCTATGCGCAGGACGAGATCGTCCTGAGCCCGGAATGGCGGGCGCTGATCGGCCTTCGGCTCGACATCTTCGAGCAGAGCTTCCGCGAGCGCGTGGTGCGCAGCCAAGTGGACCAGTCACGGGTCGCGGCCTCGCCCCGGGCGGGCCTGGTCTACCGGCCGATCCCGGAACTCGCCTTCTATACCAATGTCGGCACGAGCTTCCGGCCGAATATCGGCACCGACGCCGCCGCCGTCACGCGCGGCACGGCGCTGCCGCCCGAGACCGGCCTCGGCTACGAGGTCGGCGCCAAGTCCGAGTTGTTCGGCGGCAATCTGCTCCTCACCGCCGCTGCCTTCCGCGTGGAGCGGGAGAACGTGCTCACGCCCGACCCGGCGAATACCGGCTTCTCCCTCGCGGCCGGCGCCGTGCGCAGCCAGGGCTTCGAGCTGACGGCTCAAGGACAGATCACGCCGGAACTGAAGCTCCTGGCCGGCTACGTCTATGCCGATGCCCGCGTTACCAAGGACAACGTGCTTCCGGTCGGCGCCCCCCTGGTCAACGTGCCCCGCCACTCCGGCAGCCTGCTCGCGGTCTACGAGCCAGCAGGCGCGTGGCGCGGCTTCGGGATCGGCGGCGGCGTGCGCGGCGTGGGCGAGCGGGCGGGCGACGCGGCGGGGTCCGGCTTCACCCTGCCGGGCTTCATCGCGGTCGATGCGCTGGCCTATTACAAATTCGGCAACGCCCGCGTGGCGCTCAACATCGAGAATATATTCGACACCGATTACTACGAGAGTTCACTGAACGTATTCCGCGTCTATCCGGGCTCGCCCCGTCGCATCACGGGCTCCGTGACGGTGCGGTTCTGATGGCGGTTGAGCCGGTGTTGGCGCTCGGCCGCGTCGTCAAGCAGTTCGGAGGCAGGACCGCCCTCAGCGGTCTCGACCTCACCCTGCGCGCGGGTGAGGTCTATGCCCTGCTCGGTCCCAACGGTGCCGGAAAGACCACCACGATCAACCTCATCCTCGGCTTCCTGAAGGCCGATGCGGGGGAGGTCCGGGTCTGCCGGATCGATGCAGGGACGGATCCCATCGCTGCCCGGGCGCGCACCGCCTACATCCCGGAGCAGGTGGCCCTTTATCCGGGGCAATCGGGATTGGAGAATCTCCGTTACTTCGCGACCCTCGCCGGTCTCGCGATCGATCGGGCGGAGGCGGAGACGCATCTCGCGGCGGCCGGCCTGGCGCCCGAGGCCTGGTCGCGGCCCGCCTCCGGCTATTCGAAGGGGATGCGCCAGAAGGTCGGCATCGCCATCGCGCTCGCGCGAAAGACCCGGCTGCTGCTGCTCGACGAGCCGACATCCGGCCTCGACCCGTCGGCGGCGGCGGCCTTCTCCGGGACGGTGCGGGCGGCGGCGGAGCGCGGCACGGCGGTGCTGATGGCGACCCACGACCTCTACCGCGTGCGCGAGATGGCCGACCGGGTCGGCGTGCTGGCGGGCGGGCGCGTCGCCGAGGAGATCGATCCGAGGCGCTACGCGCACACCGATCTGGAACGCCTCTACATCGCGCGCCTGTCGGGGGCGGTCACGTGAGGCGCGTCCGCGCGGAGTTGGCGTTGCTGTGGCGGGACGCGCGCGTCCGCTGGATCGGCGGCATGCTCGTCCTGCTCCTGATGGTCACGGGCCTCGGCGCCTGGCAATCCGCCCGCGATTACGGTGCCGAGGTCGCGCGGGTCACGGCCGCAGAGCGGGCCCGCTGGCTCGGGCAGGATGCCAAGAACCCGCATTCCGCCGATCATTACGGCTTGTGGGTGTTTCGCCCGTCGTCGCCCCTCGCCATCTTCGATCCCGGCACCGAGCCCTATACCGGCCGGATGGTGCGGATCGAGGCGCACCTATTCAACGATGCGGTCTACCGCGCCGTGCAGGATGCCGGCCCCTTCGACCGGGCCGGCCTCTCCGATGTCTCCGATGTCGTCGGCCTCGTCGTTCCCCTGGTGGCGCTTCTCCTCGGCTTTGCCGCCTTCGCGGCGGATCGCGAGCGCGGTACCCTGCGCCTCGCCCTCGGCAACGGCGCGCCGCCCGGCCCACTCTTTGCCGCCCGCTTCACCGCACTGACCCTCGTCCTTGCGGTCCTGGTCTGCCTGCCCCTCCTCACGCTCGGCGGCGTGGCCATCGCGAGCCTCGGCACCGCGGGTTGGCAGGCTTGGCCGCGCCTCCTCGTCTGGGTCGCGGTGCAGGCCCTCTACGGTGCCGTCTTCCTGCTCATCGCGATGATCGCCTCGCTGCTGGCCCGCACGGCGCGAGGAGCCTTGACGATCTCCCTCGCGATCTGGATCGCGCTGTGCCTCGTCGCGCCACGGCTCGCGACTGCAGGCATGGAGATGGTCTCGCCCGCCCCGTCCTATCGCGAGACCCGGCTGCGGATCGACGGGGACCTGCGTCCCCATAAATCCGCCGAAGCCAGCGATGCGCGAGCGCAGGCGACGCTCGCCCGCTACGGCGTGAGCGATCAGCAGGAACTCCCTGTGGATCTGCGTGGCCTCATCATGGTGGAGAACGACCACCATGCCTTCGCGGTCTACGACCGGGAACTCGGGGCCTTCTTCGCGGCCCTGGCTGCGCGGGATGCCGCGTTCGGCTGGGCGGGCCTGCTCTCGCCGCGCGTCGCCCTCCAGCGTGTGTCGGAAGGCCTTGCGGGGACCGATTTCGTTCAGCACGCCCATTTCGTCTGGTCTGCCGAGGCTTACCGGCGGGCGATCTCGGAGCGCATGAATGCCGAGATCCGCGACAACCCACAGCGCGACGGGCGCGCCATGCTGGCGGGGCCGGAATTGTGGCGCGAAATTCCGCCCTTTGCCTTTGCGCCCCTGCCGCTGTCGCGGTCCCTCGCCGAGATCCGGGTCCCGGCCCTCCTGCTCGGTCTGTGGCTGGCGCTGCTCGCCGCCGGGAGCATCCCCCTGATCCGCAGGCTGGCCCCGTGAGCCAATCGCGCTTTCTCCCACTGCTGAGGACCGAACTGCGCCTGATTCTTCGCGAGCGGCTGACCTGGGCGATCCTCGCCGCGCTCCAGGTGGCCCTCTGCCTCGGGGGCCATACCGGTGCCCAGCGTGTGGCGGGCGAACGGGCCGCGATCGCGCAAGCCTCGGACGATGCCGCGCGCTCCCTTCGAGACGCTAAGGAGGCCGCCGCCCGCTACGCCGTGCCGCGTGCGATGACGGTCAATTACTGGCAGGATCCGACCCACGCCTTCGGCTACATGCACTACTTCCTCGCCGCCTACGCCGTGAAGCCGCCGACGCCCCTGGCCGTGCTCTCTGCGGGGCAGAGCGAGATCCAGCCCGCCGTCATGAAGACGAGCTTCGGCTTCAGCACCGTCTTCGAGGACACGGCCTACGAACTGGGATCCTCCGCCGCGCTGAGGCTCGGGCCCTTCGACCTCGCCTTCGTCCTCATCTACCTCGTTCCCCTGGCGGTGATCGCCATCGCGGGAACGCGCCTCGCCGCCGAGCAGGATGCCGGGATCCTCCGCCTCATCGCGGCCCAGCCCGTACACCCCCGGATCGTCGCGGGCGCGAAGTTCGGCGCGGCAGCGCTCATCCTCGTCGCCGCCGTGATCGGGGGGACGGCGTTGGCCCTGGCGCTGGCGGGATGGCGGGACCTCCCTCCGGGCTGGGCCACGACCCTCGCCCTGTTGGCCGCCGCGCTCTGCGCCTATGTCGTGCTCTGGGTCGCCGCCTGTGCCCTCGCCGCCAGCCTATGGCGCGGGGCTGTGGCGTCGCTGACGATCCTCGTGCTGACCTGGGCCTGCGTGACCGTTGTCCTGCCGGCCCTCCTCGGTCTCGCGGTGGACAAACTGGCGCCGCCCCCCTCGCGGATCGCCGCCATCGACGCCAGCCGCCAAGTTCAGGATGCCTTCTACCGGGGCGACGAGGCGGCGAAAGTCACGGCCGCATGGCTGACGGCGCGGTTGCCCGGCACCACGGACCGACCCGACTTGCGCGAGACGCCGCAAATCAACCGGCTGGCCCGGGACGCGTTCTACGAGACGACGCTCGCCCCCTACCGCGCAGGGATGCAGGCCCGCGCAGAGGGCGCCGCGGCCTGGAGCGCACGCCTGGCTCTTCTGTCTCCGGCGACGACGCTCGCCCTCACGCTCGACACGGCGGCGGGCACCGACGCCGCCCGCCACGCCGCCTTTCTCGCTTCAGCCTCCGAGTACCGCCGGAGCCTGCGCGCCTTCTTCGAACCGCGCATCCTGGCGCAGGAGCTGCGGCCGGCGGCCGTCTGCGCAGGCTGCCCGGCGCGCCTCGATTTCGACGCCTACGATGCCGTGCCGCGCTTTCCGACTGTGATCGCGGCAGACGCAGCGCGATGGCAGGCCGCGCTCAGTGCGCTCACCCTGTGGGGCGTGGCATTGGCTCTGGCCGGGCTGGCCTTCCGCCGCTTCGCGATATGGTCCGTATGAGCGCTGTCGCGACGTCGGCTGCCCGCCCGGATTTTGAGACGCGGCCCGGCGATGCAGAACGTCGAGCCGCGTCGCTCCGCGCGCATTGGTCCAGGCACGCGTCGAAGCGGCGACTGGCGGCTCTCGTGCGCGAGCGGCCGTACACCCCGGTGGGATTTGCCGGCGGATTGAGCCGTCGCGGCTTCTGCATGCTCCGCGGGGGCACCGTCTGGACCCCGGCCGCGCGCCCAAATCTGCTTTGCCGTCTTGAGGACCAGTCGTGACGACCACGGACGTGAAGCGCCCGCCGCGCATCCTCTCGATCGACGCCTTGCGCGGGCTGGTGATGCTCCTGATGCTCGTCGACCACGTGCGGGAGTTCTTCTACCTTCATGCGCAGGTCCGAGACCCCATGGATCTCGCCGCGACGCCGCCGGACCTGTTCCTGACGCGGGCGTCCTCGCACCTCTGCGCTCCGCTCTTCATCCTGCTCACCGGCCTTTCGGCCAGACTCTATGGGCAGAAGCACGGTCCGCGAGCGACCGCCGCCTTCCTGCTCAAGCGCGGGCTGCTCCTGATCCTGCTGGAAGTGACGCTCGTCAATGTCGCCTGGGCCGGCAGCTTCTCGCCGCCGATCCTTTATCTGCAGGTGATCTGGGTGATCGGCCTGTGCATGGTGGCGCTGGCCGCGTTGCTCTGGCTGCCGCGGGTTCTCCTCGTGACCGGAGCCTTGGCACTCATGCTTGGTCATAACCTGCTCGACGGGCTCGTGCTCCAAGCGGACGAGCCGGGCTACGTGCTCTGGTCCATCCTGCACCAGCGCGGGATGATCGCGTTGCCCTGGGGCGGCGTGGCGCGGACTTCGTACCCGCTCCTGCCGTGGATCGGCGTGATCGCGGCAGGCTACGCGCTCGGGCCGCTTTTCACGGGAGCGGTCAACGAAACGCGCCGTCGCGCCTGGCTCGTCGGGCTCGGGGCGGCCGCCCTCGTCGCCTTCCTCGTCCTGCGCGGGCTCAACGGTTACGGCGAACCGGTGGCGTGGCAGCCCGGCCGCACGCCCCTCGCCACCGCGCTGTCCTTCGTCAATCTGACCAAGTACCCGCCGTCCGCCGATTTCCTGCTGCTGACGCTCGGGCTGGGCCTCTGCCTGCTGACGTTGTTCGAGGTGGTTCCGGCGCGGCTCGTCGGCTGGCTGTGCGTCTTCGGCGGCGCGCCGCTGTTCTTCTACCTGCTCCACCTTGCGCTCCTGCGTCTCCTGTATGACGGAGCCGCGACGGCCGGTCTGGTTGGGGCCTCGGGACGGGTCGAGGCTGGCTCACCGGCGGCGCTCTGGCTCATCGCCGCCGCTGTCAGCATTCCCCTCTGGGTGGCCTGCCGTTCGATGGTACGGCTGAAACGATCCGGGAGATGGCCGGCTTTGAGCTATCTTTGAGAGCACGAAGATCGTCCCAGTTAGAGCAGAGAGCGGGACGACGGACGTCCCATTGGTGACGGATAACCCAACAGATGCGGGGGAGGGGCCTGGCCGGCATCGTCCGACGGCGCAGGGTCTGCACCGCGGGTCGCGATCCGGCGGCGGCCGCGTCTGCCAGTCCGGCCGAGGGTCGCAAGACCTGGGCAACCGCGACACCGAGCGCCTTCCCGATATGGGGATCGGCCTGGGCGAGACCGAGGTGAACCATCGACGCGGGCCGTGGCGGATGCTGCTGTCGGCTGCCGGCGCGACAGTCTCGGTCTTCACCACGCCCGACTTCGCGGATCGAACGCGATCCATTACTCAATTGAGGAAAGTTCTCAAGACAAGAATCCGGCCGAAGCTGCGCGGCGTCATGTGCGGGAATCGTCCAAGCACTGGTAGAATCGATCCTCGTGCCCACGCCGAACGCGGAGGAGCGCACATGAAGGGCTTCGGTTCGACGCCACATCCAGTCCGGAAAGACGCGCCAAGGGAGATTCGGCTCGACGTGGTGGCAGGCCTTACGGCTGCGGCCGTCGTCCTGCCCAAGGCGATGGCTTTCGCCACCGTGGCTGGACTGCCGGTGGCGGTCGGTCTCTATACGGCTTTCGTTCCCGCGCTCATCTACGGTCTTCTGGGCTCGTCCCGCGTGCTCAGCGTCAGCTCGACGACGACACTGGCCATCTTGACCGCGGCAGAACTCGGCAGCGTGGTCCCTGACGGCGATCCGGCGAAGCTCGTCACCGCGACGGCGACGCTGACGGCACTTGTCGGAATTCTGCTCCTCGCGGCCAGACTGCTGAAGCTGGGCTTCGTCGCCAGCTTCATCTCGCTGCCGGTGCTCACGGGCTTCAAGGCCGGCATCGGAGCCGTCATTCTGCTGGACCAAGCTCCCAAGCTCCTCGGGCTGCACGTCGCGAAACAGTCCTTCCTTGCGGACGTGGTGAGCCTCGTTCAGCACCTGCCCGCAACCTCCCTGCCGACTTTGGCCGTCGCAGGGACCACGCTGACCGTGCTCGTCGGGATGGAATGGCTCAAGCCGCACGCGCCAGCCCCTCTGGTCACGGTGGCGGCTGCCCTCATTGCCTCATGGCTGCTGGATCTCGGCGCCGCGGGCGTGTCGACCGTCGGGACAATCCCGCAGGGCCTGCCCTCTTTCAGCCTGCCCGACCTAGCGCTCGCTCAAGCACTCCTGCCGGGCGCGATGGGCATCGCCCTGATGAGCTTCACGGAGAGCATCGCCGCGGCACGGGCGTTCGTGAGGCCCGGCGATCCGCCGCTGGATGCCAATCGCGAACTGGTCGCCACGGGCTTGGCGAACCTGGGGGGAGCCCTGCTCGGGGGCATGCCGGCCGGCGGCGGAACGTCTCAGACCGGTGTCGTCCGAGCCGCTGGCGGCAGGACACAAGTGGCCTCGCTCGTGACGGCCGGGGCGGCTCTCGCCACGATGCTGTTCCTGGCTCCGATCCTCAGTCTCCTGCCGCAGGCGACCCTCGCGGCGATCGTCATCGTCTACTCAGCCAGCCTCATTCAGCCGGAGGAGTTCCGGGCCATCTACCACGTACGGCACATGGAATTCCGCTGGGCGATTGTGGCGGCACTCGGCGTGCTCGTCTTTGGAACACTCCAGGGCATTGTCGTGGCGATCGTGCTCTCGCTCCTCGGCCTTGCCCTCCAGACCGCCCATCCGCGGGTCTCGATCATTGTCCGCAAGCGGGGGGCCGATGTCCTGCGCCCCCTGTCTCCGGAGCACCCCGACGACGAGACGTTCGAGGGCCTTCTGATCCTGCGTCCCGAAGGCCGCCTCTATTTCGCCAACGCGCAGAACGTGGCCGATCGGATCCGGGCGCTGGTCGCCGACCGTGCGCCACGCATCGTCGCCCTCGACCTCAGCCGTGTGCCAGACATCGAGTATTCGGCGCTGCAGATGCTGCAGGAGGGCGTACGGCGGACCGACGTGACGGTCTGGCTCGTGGACCTCAATCCGAGCGTCCTCGACATGGTGCGGCGCGCTGGCCTGGATCAGGAACTCGGTCCGGATCGCCTGCTGTTCAACACGCGGGCAGCCATCGCGCGATACAGGGAGCTTCATCCGCGTTCGGCGCCGGACTAGCGTTTCATCCGATCTGGCCGGATCGTCAGAGTCGGAGCCTGCGGCCGCGGGAAAGTTGCGGCACTCGGCCGTGGAGAAGCGCCTGGGAACAGGCGTGTGATGGTGTCCCAGAAGGCGCTGATTCCGCGGGCTGCTTCGGCGCGTGGTCTGGCCGTGAGCGGGGCGAAGACGAGTCCGATCGGATTGAAGTCGAAAAAGTCGGCCGGTCGGTGGAGTAACCGTCAGCTGGCCGCCTCGATAGGCGCGCGGAGACCGCCGACCTTGCGGGCGGGCCGATTGCCGAGGACGACCGGGTCACCGCGCTTGAGCGCGCGGGGCGGCGAACAGCAGACGCTCCGTCTCGACGGCCGCCTGCACGCCGTAGCCGACCATCCCCGTGCCCCTGCGAGTCGAGGTCAAGCTTCGGCAGCGTCGCGGGATGAATGTCGCGCAGGCCCGTCGCAGCCGGCGTCATGTCGGCGAGACCCAGGACCGCGCGATCGCGCTCATCCGCGGACACATCCACGAGGCGAATTGGATCGGCCTCGGCCACTAGGCCCGGCTCGATCGCAGGCGTGCGACCTCGCGAGGCCCGATCTCAAGGTAGAAGCGGATCGCATCGTCGACCAGAGCGTCGGGCGTGACGCCCGCAGCCTTTGCGGCGCGCGTGATCTGGAGACCCAGCGCGAGATCGACGCGCAGGTCCGCACCCTGGCTGGGCGAAGCCGATGCGGGGGTCGGGGCAGGTATGGGCGCAGCATGGGTCCGCGATTCGAGTTTGCCGAGCTTCGCTTCGCGGCGGCCTCGGTGGACGAGAGCGTCGGCGCGCTCATTGAGACGGTCGCCGGCATGCCCCCGGACCCAGGTCCATTTCACGTCGCGCGCCGCGTTCAGTTCGTCGAGGCGCTTCATGAGGTCGACGTTCTTCACGTCACCCGTCGTCGTGCGCCAGCCTTTCGCCTTCCACCCGCGCATCCACTCGGTCACGGATTTGACGACGTACTGGCTGTCGCACCGCATCTCGATCGCGGCTCCGGCCGGGAAATGCTCGAGACCCTTGATCGCGGCCGTCAGCTCCATGCGGTTGTTGGTCGTCGTACCGGGTTCTCCGCCGCACAGCTCGACCGTGCCGTCCGGGGCCGCAACGACGACCCCCCAACCACCTGGCCCGGGGTTAGGGTCGCAACCGCCATCGGCATAAACGATCGTTCGCATCGTGGCGTCAGCCCTTCCGTTTGGTGTGGTCGATGGGAGGCCGCCATCCATGCCCGAACTCGGCTGACGGACGGTATACCCACCCCAGGCCGGTCCCGCTGGAGAGCTGCGAGCCGGGCAGCACACCTGTCGCCCCGGCCACGCCGCAGGCCGGGCCTGCGTGGCGCCCGTCAGCACGATCGCGGGGCTCGCAAATCTGCTGCTCCTCACGGAGCGGCCACCCTGCAGCGCTTAGATCAAAACCCAATGGGTTGGGCAATGCGAGGAGCCGCCTGCGACCCGAGCACGTCCTTGCGAACGACGCGCACCGTATCGAATGCGGTCGCTCCGAGAGCCCTCCGCCCATCGGAGTCGATCGGTGGGCGCGGAGACGTCGGCGTCGTGGTCACCGGCATGCAGGACGGCTCTGCTTACCGAAGACGTCGCGGTCCACGGGGCGACCGCGCCGGTCCCCCGATGGGTCTCCGACGGACGCCGCGACCTGCGATGCGAAGTCGCGATAGGAGCGGCTTTCCGATCAGACGCTGCTGCCGGGCGGCGACGATGAGGCCGAACTTCTGGTAGCCGAACCGGAATTCCCTGGGCGCATTCTGGGCGGGGACGCCGGCCCCGAGGCAGAGGCCGGACTGCGCCCGCACCGAACCTCCGTCGTCCCGCAACCGTGGTCGGTCATGAATTCCGGACGGGGATCACGGAGCCGCGGTAGCGGCTGCGGATGAACGCCGCGACTTCGGCCGAGGTCAGCAGCGTTGCGAGACGCTGGATGCGGGGATCCTTCGCCAAACCCTCGGTCGTGACGAGGACGTTCGCATACGGATTGCCCTCGGCGCGTTCGAGGGCCAGCGCGTCCCGTGCGGGCTCCAGCCCCGCTTCCAGCGCGTAATTGCCGTTGATCACTGCGATCGCCACGTCATCGAGGGAGCGCGGCAATTGCGGAGGCGCGATCTCGACGAAACGGAAGTTCTTCGGATTCTCGAGGACGTCGTCCAAGGTCGCGTTCACGCCCGCGTCCTTCGCCCGCAGACGGATCAGGCCGTTGGCCTGAAGCAGCGACAAGCCTCGGCTGGTGTTGGACACGCTGTTCGACAGGGCGACGGTCCCGCCGGCCGGCACGTCCGCGACCGACTCGGCCCGGCGGCTGTACAATCCCAGCGGCTCGATATGCACCGCCGCGACGACGGCGAAGCGCACCCCCATCGCGGCTTCCTCCGAACGGAGGAAGGGCACGTGCTGGAAGAAATTGGCGTCGGCGTCGCCGTCACGCAGCAGGGCGTTCGGGCGGAGATCGCCCGAGATCTCGATGGTCTTGAGCGGCAGGTCGGGGGCGAGCTTGTCGGCGACGAATTCGAGGATCTCCGCATGCGGTACGGACGAGGCCACGACACGCAGGGGAGCCGTCGCGGCGCGCGCCGGCGCCATGCTCAGGGCCAGCGCGCCAGACAGGAAAAGACGACGGGAGTATTGGGGCACGGCGCACGCTTCTCGAAGAAAATTCTTGAACGATAATGCTTATATTCTTATCGCTCTGCGCTCCGTGGCATCAAGAGTATCGACTGTCGAACTTTCGCATGTTGGTAGGTCTTGCTTCTCGTGTCGTCGGGAAGATCGAGAGCGGAATTCTCTCAGCCTGATGCTGCTGCACTTGATCATGCCGAAGCCGCGGCGTCCGTGGCGGCGAAGCGGCTCGCCGGCCGTGGCAGGCCGAGATGGTCGCGCAGGGTCGCGCCGGTATAGTCGCGGCGGAACAGGCCGCGCCGTTGGAGGATCGGGACGACCGCGTCCACGAAAGTCTCCAGACCATCCGGCAGCACGTCAGGCATCAGATTGAAGCCGTCCGCCGCGCCCGCGCGGAACCAGGCCTCGATGTCGTCGGCGATCGCCTCCGGCGTGCCCACGACGATGCGGTGGCCAACGCCGCCGCCCAGCGCCCGCAGGAGTTGGCGGACCGTCAGCCGGTCCCGGCGCGCGAGGGCGAGCGTGCCGAGGAACATCGTGTGGTTGGCGTCGGGCGGCAGGGGGAGCGGTTCCGGCAGGGGCTTGTCGAGCTCGAGCCGTGACGGGTCGAGGCGCAACGTCCCGGCGAGACGGGCGAGACTGTATTCCACCGGCACGAGGTCCCAGAGTTCGTCCTGGCGGCGGCGTGCCTCGGCCTCCGTCGCGCCGATCACCGTGGCGAGGCCCGGCAGGATAACGAGCGCGTCCGGTCGGCGTCCGTATCGCGCGGCCCGCGCCCGCAGGTCCCGGGCGTAGGCGGTGCCGTCCTCGATGGTCTGCGCCAGGGAGAACACCGCGTCCGCGGTGGCGGCGGCGAGTTCACGCCCGTCTTCCGATCCGCCGGCCTGAAAGGTCACCGGGCGCCCCTGCGCGCTCCGTGGCACCGTCAGCGGCCCGGCAACGGCGTAATGCGCGCCGCGGTGCTCGACGGCATGGACCTTCGCCGTGTCGATGAACCGGCCGCTCGCCTTGTCGCCGATGAATGCATCGTCCTCCCAGCTGTCCCACAGAGCGTGGACGAGATCGGTGAATTCCCGCGCCCGGGCGTAGCGTGCCCCGTGCTCCGAAGCGCCGGCGAAGCCGAAATTGCGGCCGGCGGCGGCATCGGCCGTCGTCACCACGTTCCAGCCCGCCCGGCCCCGGCTGACGAGGTCCAGGCTTGCGAAGCGACGGGCAAGGTTGAACGGCTCGTTGTAGGTGGTCGAGGCGGTGGCCACGAGGCCGACATGGCGCGTCGCGGTGGCCAGCGCGGCGAGCAAGACGGTCGGCTCCAGGGCGTTGAAGGGCCGGTGGTCGATCCGGTCGTTGATGGCGGGCGTGTCCGCCAGGAAGACCGCGTCGAGCTTGCCCCGCTCCGCGACGCGGGCGACGCGCACGAAGTGGTCGAGGTCGAGGAAGGCATCCGGCTGGCTCTGCGGCAGCCGCCACGCGGAGGGGTAGACGCCCGCATGCAGCACATTGACGTTGAGGTGCAATTGACGGCCGCTCATCGACTCTCTCCGGATCAGCGGACGCGCGGCAGGATCTGTTCGGCGAAGCGGCGCATTTCGGCCTCGAAGGGCTGGAACTGCAGCATGAACAGGTCGATGCCGGCAGCGTGGAAGTCGCGGAGACGGCGGGCCACAGTCTCGTAGCTGCCCACCAGCCCGGCGGCGGTGCCGCCATTGGTGCCGACATGCCGGGAGGCGGCCGCATCGGTCTTGGCGAACATGACGCTCGCGGCATCGGTGCGGGCCCGGGTGTCGGCGCGCAGGGCCGCGTCGCGCTGGGCGAGGTCGAGGAGACGGTCCTGCTCGGCCTGCGCCTCCGCATCGGTCTCGCGGGCGATCACGAAGGCCGAGAGGCCGTAGCGCAGGGGGCCATTGGGGGCAGGGCGGCGGGCGACGTCTTCGATCAGCGCCGCGACCTCAGCGAGCGGCTGGCCGTTGATGAACCAGACATCGGCATGGTCGGCGGCGAGCGCCCGGGCGGGCTCGGATTCGCCGCCGAGATAGATCCTCGGCCGCGCCCGGAAGGTCCCGGCCGGGCGGAGCTGGTACTCCTCCACTTGGAAGTGCTGGCCCTGGAGGGTCACGCGCTCGCCGCGCATCAGCCGGTCCACGAGGCCGATCCACTCGCGGCCGTAGGCGTAGCGCTCGTCATGGGCCGGGAAGGGCAGCCCGGCTCGCTCGAACTCGGCCTTGTTCCAGGCATTCACGAGGTTCAGGGCGAAGCGGCCGCCGCTGATATGCTCGATCTGCAGCGCCATCTTGGCGAGCACCACGGGGTGGTAAAGCCCGGGCTTGATCGCCGCGATGATCTCGATGCGCCGGGTCAGGGCCGCCAGCGCCGCCGCTCCTGTCCAGGCCTCCAGCTGATCGCGCTGCGGATCGTAGGGGTTCATCGTGTGCTGCGCGACCAGCACCGCGTCGAAGCCCAGCGCCTCCGCCTCCAGCACCAGGGCCCGGTTGCGCTCCCAGCTGGCATCGTCCGGCTCGTCGGGATCATGGTGGGCGGCGCGGGAGCCGTGGACGGCGGCCCAGATGCCGAACCGGGGTGAACCCGTCATGGCGTCAGCCCCGGCCGGGAGGAATCGCGAAGATCGGCACGGCGGTGGCGTCGATCCGGCGGGGGATGAGTTTCGCCTCGTAGAACACGTCGGCGATGGCCTGCTGCTCGCCGAGCTGCGCCCGCTCCACCGGCTCGACGGCATAGGTGCGGCGGCTGTTGGCGGCGGCCACGACGGCGGGTGGCAGGTCGCCCCAGATCGGAGCCAGCAGCGCCACGGCCTCCACCGGGTTCGCCTTCATCCACGCTCCGGCCTCGGCGAGCGCGCGGTAGACGGTCGCCACCACCTCCGGCTGCGCGGCGGCGAAGCTATCGTTGACGAGGTAGTACCGGTGATAGCTCGTGAGCCCGCTGCCGTCGGCGATGACCCGCACAGGGCGCTTCGCCGCCGCGAAGGCCAGGAACGGATCCCAGATCGACCATGCATCGAGGCGGCCCTGCTCGAAGGCCACGGCCCCTTCCGGCGCCTGAAGATAGGCGGGCGTGATATCGCCGAGCGTGAGGCCGTCGCGCTTCAGCGCGGCGGCGAGCACGTAATGGCTGCCCGAGCCGCGCGAGACGCCGACCGTCTTGCCCTTCAGATCGGCGATGGTGCGGATCGGCGACTCGTCCGGCACGATGATCGCCTCGGCCGAAGGCGCCCCCCGCTCCCGGGCGTAGAAGGTGAGGGGCGCCTTGGCCGATTGGGTGAAGATCGGCACCGCATCGGCCACGTCGGCATGGATATCGACCGCGCCGGCATTCATCGGCTCGATCACGCTGGTGAACAGGTGCCAGGTCGGCGTGAAGCCCAGCGGAGCGAGCCGCTCGGCCAGCGTGCCCTTCACCTTGAGCACGGTGAACAGCACCGACGAGCGCTGCATGCTGATCTTCACCTCGCGCGGCGCCGCGTGCACGGCAGGGGCACCGAGCGCGACGGCGGCCGCGCCGCCGAGTCCGGTGCGCAGGAGCGAGCGGCGGGAGGGCGCGATCCGCCAGAGGGTCTCGTCGGTCATCGAAGGCTCACAACGCGGCAGGGAAAGAAGAGGCCGGCCCCGTATTGAAAGACGCCCGGGGGCGCCGGATCAATGAAACGTGTTTTCGATTTGCCGTTGCAGCATGGCAGACCGTTCCTCGACGGGCGCTCGGAAAAGTATTCTTTCACTGTCGACGCCCGACAGTTCGGAATCCGGCGCCGACAGTCGATATTTGTCGGATCATCCACGAATCATGGACCCGAAGAGGCAGCCTTTTCTCTCTGGGACGTTGAAGAAAATGAAAATCTCCGAAGCGTCTTTCTTGCAAGACTGAGTTTCCAAAAACAGATAATGCCAGATCATTCGGCTTGAGATCCGGGAACAACTCACCGATTCCAGGGGCATCGCTGTCGGGCCGTCGGCCGGAATCGGGAAGTCGTGTTCATGTCTCAGACGGAAGCGGGCTGGGGTGCGGGGCCGAGCGGGCGCTACGAGGAACTCGCGGACCGGTTTCGGCCGGTCTTTGCCGAGATCCGCGCCACGGCGGTCGAGCGGGATCGGTCCCGCCGACTGCCCCATGCCGAGATCGGTTGGCTGCGGGAGGCCAACTTCACCACGCTGCGCCTCGCGCCGTCCGAGGGCGGCCATGGCGCCAGCCTGTCGGAACTGTTCGCTCTGCTGATCGAGCTGTCGAGCGCCGATTCCAACGTCACCAATGCGCTGCGGGCGCATTTCGGCTTCACCGAGGATGCGCTCTGCTCGTCCTCGCCCGAATGGCGCGCGGCCTGGATCGGCCGGATCGGCGCGGGCGAGACGATCGGCAGCGGCGTCTCGGAGACGGGCCCCGCCAAGGTCGGCGCATTCGACACGGTGGTGCGCCGGCGTGACGGTGCCCGCGTGGTCGACGGCCGGAAGTTCTACACGACCGGCTCGCTGTTCGCGGACTACATCCACCTCTCGGCGGATGACGAGGCGGGCAGCCCGGTGACGGCGGCGGTGCCAGTGCGCGCGCCGGGGGTGACCATCGTCGACGATTGGGACGGGTTCGGGCAGTCGCTCACAGCCAGCGGCACCGCGACCTTCGAAGGCGTGGTGCTCGCCCCCGACCTGATCAAGCCTGATCCGGCCCGTTTCCCCTATGCGATGGCGTTCTTCCAGCTGGTTCATCTCGCGACGCTCGCCGGGATCGGCCGGGCGGCGGCGGACGACGTGGCACGGCTCGTGGCCGAGCGGACCCGCGTCTACAGCCACGGCAATGCCGGGCGGACGGCTGACGACCCGCAGATCCAGGCGGTGGTGGGGCGCGTGCGTGCCAACGCCTACGCGGCGGGCGCGATCGTCCTGAAGGTCGCGGAGGCCCTCCAGAGGGTCCACGACGCGCACCGGGCCGGATCGCCGGACGTGGAGCGTCAGGCGACGCTCGCCGATGTCGAGGTCAACCAAGCGGTCAGCGTGGTGACCGACCTGATCTTGAGTGCGACGACGAGCCTGTTCGACGCGCTGGGCGCCTCGGCGGTGAAGGTCGGGAACGGGCTCGACCGTTACTGGCGCAACGCCCGCACCATCGCCTCCCACAACCCGCGGATCTACCGGGACCGCTCCGTCGGCGCCTTCGCGATTTCCGGGGAGGCGCCGCCCCGGCAATACCGGGTCGGCTCGGCGTGAGGGGGCGACGGGCATGGCACGCCGCGACCGCATGCGCCTGGGCGCGTTCCTGTATCCCGGCGGCCACCACGTCGCCGCGTGGCGGCATCCGTCGTCCCAGGCCGATGCCGGGATCAACGCCGCCCATTACCGGCAGATCGCCCGGATCGCGGAGGCCGCGAAGTTCGATCTGCTCTTCCTCGCGGACGGCGTCAGCATTCGCGGGGACGATCTTGACGCCCTGAGCCGCACGGCGATCCGCTATGTCGGCCAGTTCGAGCCCCTGACGCTGCTGTCCCACCTGTCGGCGGTCACCGAGCGCATCGGGCTCGTGGCGACCGCCTCCACGACCTACAACGAGCCGTTCCATGTCGCGCGGAAGTTTGCCTCGCTCGATCACCTGAGCGGCGGCCGGGCGGGCTGGAACCTCGTCACCTCCGCCGATCCGCGCGAGGCCTGGAACTTCAGCCGCGAGAGCCATCTCGCCCACGCCAACCGCTACGCCCGAGCGGAGGAATTCGTGGACGTCGTCCGCGGCCTCTGGGATTCCTACGCGGACGACGCCTTCGTGCGCGACCGCGAGACCGGGCGCTTCTTCGATCCGGACAAGCTCGGCCTGCTCGCGCACGCGGGCGCGCATTTCTCGGTGAGGGGGCCGCTCAACGTCCCCCGGCCGCCGCAGGGGCATCCCGTGGTGGTTCAGGCCGGCTCTTCGGAGGCGGGCAAAGCCCTCGCCGCCCGCACCGCCGAAGTGATCTTCACCGCCCAGCAGACCCTGGAGGACGCGGTGGATTTCTACGGCGACGTGAAGCATCGGATGGCACGCCACGGCCGCAACCCCGACCACCTCAAGATCATGCCGGGCGCCTTCCCCGTCGTGGGCCGGACGTCGGCCGAGGCGCAGGACAAATTCGCGTCCCTGCAGGAGCTGATTCATCCGGTGGTCGGCCGCGCGCTCTTGCAGCAGCTCATCGGCGCCGATCTCTCGGCCTACCCGGACGATGCCCTCGTGCCGGATCTTCCGGAGACCGACGGCGGCAAGAGCCGTCAGGATCTCTTCCTCCGTCTCGCCCGCCGCGAAGGGCTGACGATCCGCGCATTGTACCTGCGGGCCGCCAGCGCCCGTGGACATTGGACGATCGTCGGCACGCCGGCGCAGATCGCGGACGCCCTGCAGGAGCGCTTCGAGGCTTATGGCGCGGATGGCTTCAACATCATGCCGCCGACCCTGCCCGGAGGCCTCGACGATTTCGTTTCCCTGGTGATCCCCGAACTGCGCCGAAGGGGCCTGTTCCGGGAGGCATACGAGGGGACGACCCTGCGGGAGAATCTCGGCCTGCCGCGTCCCGCCGACCGGTTCTCCACGCCGCACGCCGCGTCCGACCGGGGAGCGGCATGACTGTGCCCCGGCCGCAAGCGCCTTCGACTTCGGATCGCACGGCCATGACCGACGACGACACGGATATCCCCGCCCGGCGGCGCTTTCTGGAAGGCGGTGTCGCCGCCGTTGCCGGTTTGGTGGCCGGACACCCGATTGATCAGGGCGACCGTTGGGTTCGCAACGACGAGGTCCCGAGATGTCCCGGCGCGCCGCCGGGATCCTGTCCTGACAGACGTCGCGCCAGTCGGTCGGCCTGATTCCGGTCCGGGACGTGAAGCGGATCGATCTCGCCCCGGAACCGTGCCGGCTTCGGGGGACGTTTCTGCCCCTCGCCGTTCAGCCGAATGGAGCGCAAACCCGGATGCGCGGTGTTGGGGGCTTCGGAGATCCGGCGTGCGTTGGTCTGGCCGGAAGTCAAACGTCCGCCTTGCAGAGGGCGCGCTGCACAAGCGGACGAGCTCCAACCGATCCATGTCGGGCATGCGGAAAACCGCCTGGGCTTCCCGAAAGCGGGGGGATCGAGCCTCCGCGGGCGCCCAGGACGGCGTCTTCCACCCGAGGTCGGGAAGCATCGCTTCCCGACTGCGCCGAGGGTGCTGACAAACTTACTTCAGGCGCGCGGCAGCCCAGGCGATGTGGTCGGCCATGAAGGTCGAGATGAAGAAGTAGGAGTGGTCGTAGCCCTCGCGCATGTTCAGCGTCAGCGCGATGCCGGCCTTCTTGCAGGCCTCCTCAAGCAGCCAGGGGCGCAGACCGTCCTGAAGGAAGCTGTCGGCGGTGCCCTGATCCACCAGGATCTCGGGGAAGCGCTTGCCGTCCTCGATCAGCGCGGTGGCGTCGTGGGCGCGCCAGGCGGCCGGGTCGGACCCGAGGTACTTCTCGAAGGCAGGCTTCGACCAGCCGGCCGTGGACGGCTGTGCGATCGGCGCGAATGCGGAGCAGGACTTGAAGCGTTCCGGGTAGGTCAGCGCGATGGTGAGCGCCCCGTGGCCGCCCATGGAATGGCCGAAGATGCCCTGGCGCGACAGATCGGCGGGGAATTCCTGCGCGATCAGGGCCGGCAACTCCTCAGTCACGTAGCTCCACATCTTGTAGTTCTTCGCATAGGGCGCCTCGGTGGCGTCCAGATAGAAACCGGCACCGGAGCCGAACTGCCAGTTGCCCTCTTCGTCCGGGATCCCGGGGCCGCGCGGGCTGGTATCCGGAGCCACGACGATCACACCATGATCGGCTGCCGCCTTGCGATACTCACCCTTGTCCATGACGTTGGCGTGCGTGCAGGTCAGCCCGGACAGGTACCACAGCACCGGGACTGGTCCCTTCTCGGCCTGGGGCGGCACGAACACCGCGAAGGTCATCGGGCATCCGGTGGTCTGCGCGTCGTGCTTGTAGACGCCCTGCGTGCCGCCGTGGGCGCGGGCCTTCGAGACGGTTTCCATCAGCTGTGATCTCCTGCTCGGGCGCCGAGAGCCCCGCTCGGGGGCCGGATCGCGGGCACCGGGGCTCCGGGAATGCGGGGGCGTGCGTGGGGCTCCCCGACCTCGCAGGCGGGGGAGCCCCGGATCTGTCTTCCTTAGTAGACGACCACGGAGCGGATCGACTTGCCCTCGTGCATGAGGTCGAAGCCGTGGTTGATCTCCTCCAGCGGCATGGTGTGGGTGATCAGATCGTCGATGTTGATCTTACCCTCCATGTACCAGTCGACGATCTTCGGCACGTCCGTGCGTCCGCGCGCGCCGCCGAACGCCGAACCCTTCCAGACGCGGCCGGTGACGAGCTGGAACGGACGGGTCGAGATCTCGCGGCCGGCTTCCGCCACGCCGATGACGATCGACTCGCCCCAGCCGCGATGGCAGCACTCGAGGGCCTGGCGCATCACGTGGACGTTGCCGGTGCAGTCGAAGGAGAAATCGGCGCCGCCGCCGGTGAGATCGACGATGGCCTGAACCACCTTGTCGGTGCCGACCTCGTTCGGATTGATGAAGTCGGTCATGCCGAATTTGCGGGCCATGGCCTGCTTCTCCGGGTTGATGTCGACGCCGATGATCTTGTCGGCACCGACCATCCGGGCGGCCTGGAGCACGTTGAGGCCGATACCGCCGAGACCGAACACCACCACGTTGGCGCCGGGCCAGACCTTGGCGGTGTAGATCACTGCGCCAATTCCGGTGGTCACGCCGCAGCCGATGTAGCAGATCTTGTCGAAGGGGGCGTCTTCGCGGATCTTGGCCAGCGCGATGGCGGGCAGGACCGTGAAGTTCGAGAAGGTCGAGCAGCCCATGTAGTGGAACACGGTGCTCGAACCGCCCGGGCTGCCGCCGGTGGAGACGCAGGAGAAGCGGCTCGTGCCGTCCGGCATCACGCCCTGGCCCTGGGTCGCCCGGATCGCGGTGCACAGGTTGGTGCGCTGGGACAGGCAGGACTTACAGTTGCGGCATTCCGGCGTGTAGAGCGGGATGACATGGTCGCCGGGCTTCAGCGTGGTGACGCCGGCGCCGACCTCGCGGACGATGCCCGCGCCCTCATGACCGAGGATCGCCGGGAACTTGCCCTCGGAATCGAGGCCCGACAGCGTGTAGGCGTCGGTGTGGCAGATCCCGGTGGCCATCAGCTCGACGAGAACCTCGCCGGCCTTGGGCCCCTCGATGTCGATGGTCTCGATCGTGAGAGGCTTCTTGGCCTCCCACGCGACAGCCGCGCGCGTCTTCATCACAAGTTCCTATTGTCTGGACGATCACGGACGGCGCCGAACTGCCGACTCTTCGGTGCGCCTCGCTCATGGGCGGCGCACCGAACGGTCCGGAAATCTGGTGCGTGTGTGATGCTTCTGGCGCTCGGATGCAACGTCTGCGTCCGCATTTTGACCCTGGCGTCCCGGTTCCGGCAGATCCGGGGAATGGGTCCCATCCGCATCCTGCATGGCGCGCGCCGACTGCGACGGTTGCACCAAGTCCGACGCCGACGGGACCAGACGGCTTGGCCGAAATCGACCCGTGGCTGTCCCCGACTCCGCTCGGCCATGCCCACGGTGCTGACGGGATCCGGACGCGCGCTGATCGGCGATCCTGCCCTGGGACGATATGGGCACGACCGTCGCCCGGAGTCGCACGCGTCACGCGCCGCGTGAATCTCCTGTCCGCGTCGGTGCATGAGCGGTGCCCGTCACGGTCCGCCAGCGTGGGCGGGCCCAGCTACATGCCTGAGCCGCTGTCCGCAGCGTGATCGAAAGCCACGTGAGCCGACCCCGATCTCTCATCCACGGAATGAGATTCGGGCTGGCGGGAGGCCTGAGCCGACCTCTTCACCGCGGTCGTCGCGCGACAATGCCACGCTATCGGCGTCCCGCGCGGGCGGATACCGAAGCCAAACGCATCGGTGAGTGGACACGCTCCGTCGCCGCCCGCAGATTCGTCCGCCCTCCCGAGCGCCCGACGCCCGACCTCTCCCTGATCGATCCTCGTATGATCCATACCGGCTACAGCCCGGCCCTTGTGGCGCTCTCCATCGTGATCGCGGTGTTCGCATCCTATGCGGCGCTCGACCTCGGAGCGCGCATCCGCCAGCCCGATTCCGGTCCGCGCTGGGCCTGGGCCGCAGCCGCCGCGTGCGCCATGGGCGGTGGCATCTGGGCCATGCATTTCGTCGGGATGCTTGCCTTCGAGATGGGCATGCCGGCGCGGTACGACCTCGGCACGACCGTCCTGTCGCTGTTGATCGCTGTGGGCAGCACGGCCGCGGCCTTTGCCTGGGTGGCGCGGGAAGGCATCGCCACCGCGCCGCTGCTCGTCGCGGGCTCGGCGATGGGCCTCGGCGTGGCGGCCATGCACTATACCGGCATGGCCGCGATGCGGGTCCCGGGGAACCTGGCCTACGACCCGCGCATCGTCGCCGTGTCGGTCGCCATCGCCGTCACCGCATCGACCGCCGCCCTGTGGCTCACCTTCCGGCGCAACCGCCCCTGGCAGAGGCTCATGGCCGCCGGCGTCATGGGGCTGGCGGTCGCCGGCATGCACTACACCGGCATGGCCGCCGCGACCTTCACAGCCGAGGAGGCGGGTGCTCACCCGGCCCACGCGGCCGTCCTGTCCACCGGCCAGCAGGATCTCGCCCTGGCGGTGGCCGGTATCACCTTCGTCGTCCTGTTCCTGGCGATGATGGCGGGTTCGTTCGACCAGCGGCGCACCCAGCGGCGCCTACACGTCAGCGAAGCGCGCTTCCGCTCCGCGGTCCGGGCCGTCGATGGCGTGATGTGGACGACGAACGCTGCCGGCGACTTCATCGAGGAGCAGCCGGGCTGGGAGCAGATCACGGGCCATACCTTCGCTGAGTATCGCGGTCGCGGCTGGGCGAAAGCGATCCACCCGGAGGATTTCCCCGAGACGAACCGGATCTGGCAGGAGGCGTCCCGGACGGGCGGCGCCTACGCCGTGGAACACCGCGTCCGCGCATCGGATGGCAGCTGGCGGCACTACGCGGTGCGCGCCGTGCCCGTGCGGGATGCGGACGGGGCGATCCGCGAATGGGTCGGCGTCCACGCGGATGTCAGCGCCCGTCACGCCCACGAGGCCGCCTTGCGGGATGCCCGGGATGCGGCCGAGGCCGCCAACCGCGCCAAGAGCGCGTTCCTCGCCAACATGAGCCACGAGCTGCGCACGCCGCTCTCGGCGGTCATCGGCTACGCCGAGATGCTTCAGGAGGAGGCGGAGGATCTCGGGCAGGACACGTTCCAGGCCGATCTCGGAAAGATCCGCTCGAACGCCCAGCACCTTCTCGGGCTGATCAACGACGTCCTCGACCTCTCGAAGGTCGAGGCCGAGAAGATGGACGTCCTGGCCGAGGACGTCGCCGTCGAGGCCTTCGTGCGAGACGCCGCCGCGACCGTCGAGGGTCTCGTGGCCAAGAAGGGCAACCGCCTCGTCCTCGACCTTGCTCCGGACCTCGGCCATGCACAGACCGACGCGGTGAAACTGCGCCAGTGCCTGTTCAATCTGCTCGGCAACGCCGCCAAGTTCACCGAGGGCGGGACCGTGACGTTGCGGGTCCGGCGCGAGCCCGGACCCCATGGTGGCCGGCTGACCTTCGCCGTATCGGATACCGGCATCGGCATGACGCCCGAGCAGCTCGCCGGGCTGTTCCAGAGGTTCGTGCAGGCCGACGAATCGACGACGCGCAAGTACGGCGGCACGGGACTGGGCTTGGCCCTGACCAAGGCCTTCGCCAATCTGATGGGCGGCGACGTCTCCGCGGACAGCGCCGAAGGTCGGGGCACGACCTTCACCCTCACACTGCCGGCGACCATGCCCGGGCCCGAGATCGCGGATGGGCATCCTCCGGCCCTTCACGGGGGCACGGCGGACGGCACGCGCGGTCTGGTTCTGGTCGTCGACGACGAGTCCAGCCAGCGCGAGCTGATGATCCGCTTCCTGGCCCGCCAGGGCTTTGCGGCCCAGGCTGCGGTCGACGGACGGTCGGGTCTCGAACTCGCACGCCAGTTGCAGCCCGTCGCGGTGCTGCTCGACGTGATGATGCCGGAGATGGACGGCTGGGCCGTGCTGGCCGCGCTGAAGCGCGACGACGCCACCCGCGACATCCCGGTGATCATGGTCAGCTTCGTGGCCGATGCCGCACTCGGGGCCGCGCTCGGGGCGGCCGGTTCGCTTCCGAAGCCGGTGGACTGGAGCCGCCTGAAGGGGGTGCTCGACCGGATCGGCGCCGGCGCGGGCGACGTGCTGGTGGTGGATGACGACGCCGAGATGCGGCGCCGGCTCCGCACCGTGCTGGGGCGCCAGGGGTTCGCGGTTCGGGAGGCCGGCGACGGGGCCGAGGCCCTGGCCAGCGTGCGCGCGGCGCGCCCGGGGCTCGTGCTCCTCGACCTGACCATGCCGGTGATGGACGGCTTCGCATTCTTGCGTGCCCTGCGGGCAATGCCGGGCGGCGACGAAGTTCCGGTGGTCGTCCTGAGCGCCCGCGACGTCTCGGAGGAAGAGCGTCATGATCTGTCCGCCGCCGACCGGATCTTGCGCAAGGGTGACGCCAGCTTGCAGGACGTTGCCGCGGAAGTCGGCCGGCTCGGCCGACTGAACCCGTCCATCCCGGTGCGTGCGACAGACGGCTGATCGACAGGCCGCGCGTCCATCCCTCGACAACCGGCGTCGCCCGGGTGCCGTTCGCACGCACCGTCTTGGGGCACCGCTGGCCGTCTTACCGGGAATCCGAACGCCGGCAGCCCTGTGCCGATATGCGGGAACGGCGGATCTCCACAGATCCCGGGGATCTCTGCCGGGCAAAATCGCCGCGCCTCTCTGCGATCGGCACGCGTTCCGCTGTCGTTTTCTTTGGTCGCGATCGAGACAACTTCATCCCCGCGCGTTGCCGAGCAGCTCCCGCAGGTTGTCAATCAAGTCGTCCGCTCGGAATGGTTTCTGCAGCAAGGGGAAGCCGTTCGCATCCTGACCTTCCCGAAGGTAGCCGGAGGCCAGCAGGATCTGCATGTGTGGCCATTGCTGCCGGATGATGTGTCCGAGCTCGATGCCGTTCATCGCGCCGGGCATGTTCACGTCGCTGAAAACGAGGCAGATATTCGCCTCCCTCCGCAGAACGTGCAGAGCCTCGCTGGCATCATGCGCACTGAGCACCTCGAACGCGAGGGCCTCGAGGGTCGAGACAACGGTCGAGCGGACATCGGCGTCGTCCTCGACGACAAGCACGGCCCTACCCGCACCATTCATCGGATTCGGCGGCTCGTTCGTCGCACCCGCAGCGCATTCTTCCGATCTGGGACTTCCTTCGGCGAGCACGGGCATCGTGACGAGGAAACGGGTGCCTTGATGCGGCGTGCTGTCGACAACGATGGTCCCGCCACTCTGCTGCACGAAGCCATAGACCATGCTCAGACCGAGGCCCGTGCCTTTGCCGACCTCCTTCGTCGTGAAGAAGGGTTCGAAGACGCGCGCCAGAACATCAGGTGACATCCCCGTGCCCGAGTCGGCGACCGTGATCTCTACGGGACGCACGTCCTCGACCCCCTCCGGCCCAGTGGGGTCCCGGCGCCTGATGCGGATGTCCAAGGTCCCTCCATCCGGCATCGCGTCCCGGGCATTCACCGCGAGGTTGATGAGAGCGGCCTCGAACTGAGCGTGATCGACACAGACTTCCGGCAATCCCGCCTCCAGATCCGCGGAGATCGTGATCCGCTCGCCGAGCGTACGCGCCAGAAGCTTGATCAGGCCAGGAATGAAGTTCGCGAAGTTCAGCGCTTTCGGCTGGAGAGGAGAGCGTCGCGAGAAGGCCAGCAGCCGGCTGGTGAGTTCGGCGCAGCGATGGGCCCCCTCGATGGCTCTCTCGATGCGGCGGTGCGCCTTCTCGTTGCCCAGCAACGCGCCTTTTACCAAGTCAAGATTGCCGATGACGATGCTCAACATGTTGTTGAAATCGTGCGCGATCCCGCCGGTTAGGCGGCCCACCGCCTCGAGCTTCGAAGCGTGCTGCAAGTTGAGTTCAAGTTCCTTGCGCTCCGTCACGTCGAACCACATCCCGAAGAGCTCGACCGCCGTGCCGCTCTCATCACGGTTCACCGAGATCTGGTCGAGGATGTGTCGTTCCAAGCCATCCGCGTTGCGCCAGCGATATTCCAGAGCCACCTCGCCGGTCTCGAGGACCGCGCAAAGCGCTGCCGACACGCGCTCACGGTCGTCTGCTTCGAGGCGGGAATTCCAGAGGCCAGAGGTGGCGAAGGCCTCGCGCGAGAAGCCGGTGATGCGCGCGATGCTGTCGTTGGTGAAGTAGAGGCGTCGGTCGGCGACGCCGATCGGTGAGGTGTAGAGGGCGATGGGAAGGCCGCGCAGGACAGCGGCCTGATGCTCTTCCCGCCTGCGCAGCGCCTGCTCGGCTTCCAGTTTCTCACCGCGTACGCGAAGGTTCTCCAAGAGCAGACGCTTCTCGGCGGTCGCGTTGCGCTTGATCTCTTCGGTCTTGCGGTAAAGATCGACGAAGACATCGACCTTCGACTTCAGCACCAAAGGCTGGATCGGCTTGAACACATAATCGACCGCGCCGGCGGAGTAACCGCGGAAGATGTGGATGTCGTCCTTGTTGTGGGCCGTGAGGAACAGGATCGGGACACGGGATGTGCGCGAGCGGCTGCGGATGAGGGCGGCCACCTCGTAGCCGTCCATGCGCGGCATCTGTACGTCGAGCAGAATGAGGGCGAAGTCCTCCCGGAGGGCCCGGCGTAGGGCTTCTTCCGGCGAGTTCGCCAGAATCAAGTCGGTCTCGGGATCGGCTAGAATCTCAGAGGCGGCAAGCAGATTACGCTGGTCGTCATCGACGATCAGGATCTTGGCTCGGACCGGGGTCAGCTCGGTGGGTAAGCCGAGCTGTCCCGCCGTATCGTCCGGACCAGCCGGATGGGGATCCAGTCGGCGGCTCATCGGGGTTGCCGCTCGAAGTCTCTCGCTTCCGCGCGTAGCGGCGTCACACTGTCGGCGACCTCGCCCCGTCGTGCCAACTGCACCCGCAGCACGGCCAAGAGCTCGTCCATGTCGATCGGCTTCGAGACGTAATCCGACGCGCCCGCCTCGAGGCACTTCTCGCGATCGCCCTTCATGGCCTTCGCGGTCACGGCGATCAGCGGCAGGGTTCGGAAGGCGCCCTGAACCCGGATCGCACGCATCGTCTCGTAGCCGTCCATTCCTGGCATCATGATGTCGATCAACATCGCGTCGATGTTCGGATGGGATTCGAGCAGCGCGATGCCGTCGTGCCCGCTCTCCGCAAACAGAACCTCAAGCCCGTGCTGCTCCAGGGCGCTCGTGAGCGAGAAGATGTTACGCAGGTCGTCGTCGATCAGGATGACCCGGCAGCCCTGGAGAGACACCCCGTCACTGCGATCGCCGAGACCCTGCTCGTCGGCCGGGGCGCTGGCGATGGCCCGATGCAGGAACAGGGCGGTCTCGTCGAGAAGCCGCTCGGACGAGCGCGTGTCCTTGATGATGATCGTCGAGGCGGTCTGCCTCAGCTGCTGCTCCTCGGCGGGCGTGAGCTCCCGACCGGTATAGACGATGATCGGCAGCTCCTCCCCGTCCTGCGAGGCGCGGATCTGCTCGATCAGCTCGGAACCACCGATATCGGGCAAGCCGAGATCGATGATCGCACAATCGAACCGGCCGCCGGTCAGGGCTTCCAGTGCGGCCGACGCCGTGCCGACCCCGAAAATCTTGACGTCCTCCTCGCTCAGGAGCGCCGTGATGCTGGCGCGCTGGTTCTCGTCGTCCTCGACGAGCAGAAGGTTGCGGACGGGCCGCGTGATGAAATCCTTCGAGAGCTCCAGGGCCCGCAGCAGGCCCTCGCGCTCCACGGGCTTCTCCAGAAAGCCGAACGCGCCGGCGCGCAGGCCGCGCTTCTTCTCGTCGTTGACGGAGATGACGTGGATCGGGATGTGGCGGGTGCGGGAGTTGTTTTTCAGGAGGTCGAGCAGGGCCCAGCCGTCCATGTCGGGCAAGCCGATATCGAGGGTGATGGCGTGCGGCTTGAAGCGGTGGGCGAGGCTCAGCGCGCCGGCACCGTCCTGCGCGATCAAGCCTTTGAACCCGCGTTCGCGCGCAAGTTCCAACAGCACCGAGGCGAACATCGCGTCGTCCTCGACGATGAGCACGATATGATCGCCCGTGTGGATGGCATGGCGGTCGTCCGCGGCGGCCGAGAGGGCCATCGCGGCGTTCGGCTGGCGGCCGGTCAGCGCAGCATTTCCGGTCCCCGCAGGTGTCTCCCATGCGCGGCCCGTGGCCGCCTGAACGGGCGGTTCGAAGGGCAAGAACAGGGTGAAGGTGCTGCCCGAACCGATGCGGCTCTCGACCACGATCTCGCCGCCCAGCAGGCGGGCGATTTCGCGGCTAATGGCGAGGCCGAGGCCGGTGCCGCCATACTTGCGGCTCGTGGTCCCGTCGGCCTGCTGGAACGCCTCGAAGATGATCCGCTGCTTATCCTCGGCGATGCCGATGCCGGTATCGGTTACGGAGAGGGCCATCCACTGGCTTCCGGCGCGCAGCGGCGAGCCCTCGGCCGAGCCGATCTTGAGCGAAACGCTGCCCGTCTCGGTGAACTTGAAGGCGTTGGAGAGAAGGTTTCGGAGAACCTGCTGCAGGCGCTTGGAATCCGTGCGTACCGACCGCGGCAAGCCGGGCTCGACATCGATCACGAAAGCGAGGTGGCGGTCCTCGGCCAGCTGGCGGAAGGTCCTTTCGAGGTTCTCGACGAGATCTTGCAGCGCGACATCGCCGACTTCGAGCGACACCGTCCCGGACTCGATCTTGGAAAGATCGAGGATGTCGTTGATGAGCGACAGGAGGTCGGTCCCGGCTGCGTTGATCGTCTTGGCAAATTCCCGCTGCTTGTCCGTGAGGTTCCCGTCGCGGTTCTCGGAGAGAAGCTTCGAGAGGATCAATAGGCTGTTGAGCGGCGTGCGGAGCTCGTGGCTCATGTTGGCCAGGAATTGCGACTTGTAGCGCGAGGTCAGGCTCAGCTGCTCGGCCTTCTCCTCCAGCGCCGTCTTGGCGACGGAGACCTCGCGGTTCTTGCCCTCGACCTCGCGCTTTTGGATTTCGAGCAGCCGCGCCTTCTCCTCCAGCTCCTCGTTGGTCTGCTGCAGGCGCTCGCGCTGGCTCTTCAGCAGATCCTCGGATTGCTGCAGGGAGGCCGCCTGAAGTTCCAGGCGGTCGTTCGTCTTCTTCAGCTCCTCTTGCCGGCTCTGCAATTCGCCGGTCAGGAGCTGCGACTGCTTGAGGAGACCTTCGGTCCGCATGTTGGCGGCAATCGTGTTGAGCACGATCCCGATGGATTCGGTCAGTTGGTCAAGGAAGGACTGATGGGTCTCACTGAAACGGTTGAACGACGCCAGCTCGATGACTGCCCGAACTTCCTGCTCGAACAGGACTGGCAGGACGATGATGTTGAGGGGTGGTGCCTCGCCGAGAGCCGAGCCGATGGTGATGTAGTCGCCGGGCACGTTGGTGAGGGTGATGCGCTTTTTCTCGAAGGCGCATTGGCCCACGAGACCCTGACGGAGGCGATACCGGTTCGACAGGTTCTTGCGCTCCGTGAAGGCATAGCTCGCCATCAGATCCAGAACCGGCTCTCCGCCATCGTCCTCCACCATGAAGAACACGCCGCGCTGGGCATTCACGAGCGACGCGATCTCGGACAGGATCAGATTTGAGACGGTGGCGAGGTCGCGCTCGCCCTGCAGCATGCGCGTGAACTTGGCGAGGTTCGTCTTCAGCCAGTCCTGCTCGGCGTTCTTGAGGGTCGTGTCCCGCAGATTGCGGATCATCTCGTTGATGTTGTCCTTCAACGAGGCGACTTCGCCGGAAGCCTCGACCGAGATCGAGCGCGCGAGGTCGCCCTTCGTCACCGCCGTCGCCACTTCGGCAATGGCGCGCACCTGGGTCGTCAGGTTCGCCGCGAGCTGGTTCACGTTGTCGGTGAGATCGCGCCACAGCCCGGCGGCACCCGGCACCCGGGCCTGACCGCCGAGCTTGCCCTCGACGCCCACCTCGCGGGCGACGTTGGTGACCTGGTCGGCAAAGGTGGCGAGCGTCTCGATCATCTCGTTGACGGTGTCGGCCAGGGCGGCGATCTCGCCCTTGGCATCGACCGAGAGTTTCCGCGTGAGGTCGCCCTGGGCCACCGCCGTGACGACATCCGCGATGCCGCGGACCTGACCGGTCAGGTTGGCGGCCATCATGTTGACGTTGTCGGTGAGGTCCTTCCAGGTTCCGCCGACGCCGCGCACCTGGGCTTGGCCGCCGAGCTTGCCCTCAGAGCCGACCTCCCGGGCAACGCGGGTCACCTCCGAGGCGAAGGAGTTGAGCTGATCCACCATCGTGTTGATGGTCGATTTCAGCTCAAGGATCTCGCCCTTCACGTCGACGGTGATCTTCTTGGACAGATCGCCGTTGGCCACCGCGGTCGTGACATCAGCGATGTTGCGCACCTGACCAGTGAGGTTCGCGGCCATCATGTTGACGTTGTCGGTGAGATCCTTCCAGGTCCCGCCGACGCCGCGCACCTGGGCCTGTCCGCCGAGCTTGCCCTCGATGCCAACCTCGCGGGCGACGCGGACCACCTCCGAGGCGAAGGAGTTGAGCTGATCCACCATCGTGTTGATGGTGGACTTCAATTCCAGGATCTCGCCTTCGACGGCCACGGTGATCTTCTTGGACAGATCGCCGTTGGCCACCGCGGTTGTGACCTCGGCGATGTTGCGCACCTGGCCCGTCAGATTGGCGGCCATCATGTTCACGTTGTCGGTCAGGCCTTTCCACACGCCGCCGACGCCCTTGACCTGCGCCTGCCCGCCGAGCTTGCCTTCCGTGCCGACTTCGCGGGCGACGCGGGTCACCTCCGAGGCGAAGGAGTTGAGCTGGTCCACCATCGTGTTGATGGTCGATTTCAGCTCCAGGATCTCGCCCTTCACGTCGACGGTGATCTTCTTGGACAGGTCGCCATTGGCCACCGCGGTGGTCACGTCGGCGATGTTGCGCACCTGACCGGTCAGGTTGGCGGCCATCAGGTTGACGTTGTCGGTGAGATCGGCCCAGGTTCCTGCCACGCCTTCGACGCGGGCCTGCCCGCCGAGCTTCCCCTCCGAGCCGACCTCCTTGGCGACGCGGGTCACCTCCGAGGCGAAGGAATTGAGCTGATCCACCATCGTGTTGATGGTGTTCTTCAATTCCAGAATTTCGCCGCGCACGTCCACGGTGATCTTCTTGGACAGATCGCCGTTGGCCACCGCGGTGGTCACGTCGGCGATGTTGCGCACCTGGCCGGTAAGGTTGGCGGCCATGAGGTTCACGTTGTCGGTGAGATCGGCCCAGGTGCCGGCGACCCCAGGAACTTGGGCCTGCCCGCCGAGCTTCCCCTCCGAGCCGACCTCGCGCGCAACGCGGGTCACCTCCGAGGCGAAGGAATTAAGCTGATCCACCATCGTGTTGATGGTGTTCTTCAGCTCCAGGATCTCACCGCGCACGTCCACGGTGATCTTCTTGGACAGGTCGCCATTGGCCACCGCAGTCGTGACGTCGGCGATGTTGCGCACCTGACCGGTGAGGTTGGCCGCCATCATGTTCACGTTGTCGGTGAGGTCCTTCCAGGTCCCACCGACGCCTTCCACCTGGGCCTGACCGCCGAGCTTGCCCTCCGTGCCGACCTCGCGGGCGACACGCGTCACCTCGGAGGCGAAGGAGTTGAGCTGGTCCACCATCGTGTTGATGGTCAGCTTCAGCGCCAGGATCTCGCCTTTGACGTCGACGGTGATCTTCTTGGAGAGGTCGCCGCGCGCGACCGCGGTCGTGACTTCGGCGATGTTACGCACTTGGCCCGTCAGATTCTCGGCCATCATGTTGACGTTGTCGGTCAAGTCCTTCCAGACACCACCGACGCCCTTGACCTGAGCCTGGCCTCCAAGCTTGCCTTCCGAACCCACCTCCTTGGCAACGCGCGTGACCTCCGAGGCGAAGGAATTGAGCTGATCGACCATTGTGTTGATGGTCGATTTCAGGTCGAGGATCTCACCCTTCACATCGACGGTGATCTTCTTGGACAGATCGCCATTGGCCACGGCAGTCGTGACCTCCGCGATATTGCGGACTTGGCCTGTCAGATTGGCCGCCATCAGGTTCACGTTGTCGGTGAGGTCCTTCCAGGTTCCGCCGACGCCCTTGACCTTGGCCTGTCCGCCGAGCTTGCCCTCCGAGCCAACCTCCCGGGCCACGCGGGTCACCTCCGAGGCAAAGGAGTTCAGCTGGTCGACCATCGTGTTGACCACTTTGCCGATGCGGAGGAACTCGCCCCTCAACGGGCGGCCCTCGATCTCGATCTGCATGGTCTGACCGAGGTCGCCTTTCGCGACCGCCCCGATGACGCGGGCCACTTCGGTGGTCGGTTGAACGAGATCTCCGATCATCGTGTTGACCGAGTCGACACAGTCGTTCCATCCGCCGGTCGCGGCCGGAAGCTTGCCACGCTCGCCGATGCGCCCGTCCTTGCCCACGGCACGAGCAACCCGGTCGAGTTCCCGGACGAGACCCTGATTGAGTTCGAGAATGTCGTTGAACGCGTCCGCGATCTCGCCATCGATGCCCGTGAGATCCAGCGGCAGCCGGATCGAGAAGTCACCTTTCCGAAAGGCGCGGAGGCTCTTCAGGAGGAGCTTCGGCTCCAACTGCGACGTAGTCGGCGTCATGCGGAAACAACCTCAGGGTAGATGCGCATGGCTAAGCGTGGCAGCCATCCGAATCGTCAGCGACTACGAGTGACCACCAACGAAGTGGCACGGCAATTGAGCTCAGCCCAGCGGGTTGCTCAATCGTTTGGAACTCGGGACGAAGCCAAATCGCGAGCCTCGTCCTGCGTAGAACTTGTGTCGTGGCCGATCTGACAGAAACGAATACGCTCACACTGGCATGGCCGTGTCAGGACGGTTCGGTGCCTCCGGACAGGTCAGCATGGATGCCCGCGCAAGTTGAGGTGCTCCTCGCTGGCAGGATTCGCAACGCGCCAGGCCCGGGCGCGGCGCGCCCGGCTTTTCACAGGACCGGTTTGACAGCCCATCACTTCGGCGGCCGCCTCATAGGTTAAGTCTCGCGCGCTCACGAGCAGCAGACCCCCGCGCCACATCTCAGGCAGCTGACCGATGGGCGACGGGACGGTCGGCAGATCGGAGCGGTGCTCGTGGGCCGCGGGCGCAGCGCGCTGAGTCGTAACGGAGCCGTCCACATTTCCGATCACGCGCCTGCGCTCGCGGCACTCCGCATGAAACAGATTGTGGCTGATGGTGCAGAGCCGCGCCTCCAGGTTCGAGCTTGGCGTGACGTCATCCTGGCGCGTCCAGGCCCGCTGCACCGTCTCCGGCACCCCGTCGTCGGCGCACGCGTCGTCGGCCATGAGCGAAAAGGCGTATACGCGCCGTCCAGCGGGTTTTGCTCAGGAAGACGCGTCTCCAAACGCCTTCTTCTGATAGGCCCGGCTCCTCACCGGCATAGCGGTGCTGGCCAGCGGCTTTGACGTCACCCGGACCCTGCCATCTGTTCAGCATTGGATGCCACCGTGAAGCCCTCGCGGTCGAAGACGTTGTAGAGGACACAGGAAGGATCGAGCCCGAGCCCCGCTATGTGGGTGACAGCGGCTTCCTTGGCTTCGGCCAGCGTGCTGAAGGGATCGGGCAACTGGTACAGCCTTGCTGGCCGTTCCTCGCCGTCGACCTGCGCCGCGAGCGTTGTGATCTCGACTGTGTAGGGCATGATGCTGGCCCACCGGCGCTCAGTGGAACACGCCGAAGAACCACAACAGCAGGATAATTGGCAGCGGGATCCCCAGCAGCCACAGCATTCCACCGCGCAGCATTCGCGCCTCCTTCATGTCAGAAATCGTACCGAAAAACCGGTTCGCTTGTTAATAGAACGCGGCAACATGGGAAAGCGATGCAAAATATCTGCGTCGGTGTTCACGGAGCGGAGACATAATTACTTCAAGTAGCCCCCGCATCGCGTTCCGCCTGTAAGGACGACGTCGGCGAAACCTCAGTGGCCCTGGGGCCGGCAAGCGGATTGGGGATCGGCGCGGCCGAGTTTTTCAGCTGGAATACGGTGAGGACGCCGCAGAATCGCGCCGGGATCGGAAGCAATCCGACCGATTTGGCTGCCTATGGAGTGTGTCCGTTGACCAAATCGCGATGACTTGGCGAGCCTGAGCGCCGTCCGCAAATTAAACTGTAGCCGGTTTGACAGATACCATCTTAAGCAAATCGAGCATGGTATTGGAATTCGACAGGTTTGAGACAGCCCAAGGTCGAGAGCCGCCTTGTCGGGCTATAGAAGCGCTCGATGTCATCGAACACATCCGCGGGCGCCTCGTCCCGCGTGCAGTCGGTCCTCGGGGCCGTGCGCGCGATCGTCAGCGACGAGAAACGGCCTTCCATGGTCGCGCGGTCCCACGGCATCGCCCGACCGGCTCATGAAGCAGTCCATGCCGCGCTCGGCCATCAGGTGCCGGAAGGATTCACTTGCGCATTGCGGTCCCTGATCCGAACAGACACCAATAGATCTGGTTTTCCCTTGCCCCAGAATGACGTTCTGCTCGCCGTCCAGCCTCCGACCAAGAGCCTATGGTCAATGCAGCGGACCTATCGCCTCGATGGCGCCGAGCAGGTCCTCGACGAAGGCCTTTTCGACCAGCGGCAAGCCAGCCTGCCGCACCTTCTCGCGGATCGCGGCGCTCGGATGGCCTGTGATGATGATCACCGGAGCGGTCCCGCCCGAAGACCGCACGCGTTCGTAGGCATCCAGCCCCGTCATGTCCGGCAGCACGTAGTCGATCACGATACAGCACGGTTTCGCCTGCGGAAATGCGGCGATCAGCTTGCTGCCCGACTCGAACGTGGCGACCGTGTAACCTTCGCCCTCCAGCATGAACCGTGCTGAACTCAAAATGGCGGCATCGTCGTCCACGATGAAGATCGGCATGACGCTATCCTGTAAGACAGGGTCCGTTCGCCTACCAACTCGACTGGCACCATAGAGCGGGAAATGACGCTGCCACTTCCGCGGTTCCGTCGAATTGCGGAGGATCAAACTCACCGGAGACCGCTCAGCATCCACCAACGCACCAGCTCCTGTCGGTGGGCCGCCTGCGTTTTAGTGAAGATGTTCGCCCGGTCAATTTCGACGGGGGGCGGGCTGAAGTCGAGCACGCGACCGATTCTGGCTGGTGTCCCAGCCGACCAGGTGGTCCAGAACGTGTCGCTCGCTTTCGGCGATCCGGCGGATGTGCACTCGCCGCGTGTTCGACCCCGTCTCGGTCACGCATCCGCGTTCCAGGGTGGCGCGCAAAAGTCGTATAAGGGCTCTCTCGTCGAACGGTTTCTCGCTGAAGTCGCAGGCCCCGAGCTTCATCGCCTCGACCGCGCGCGACGGATCTTCGTGCCCCGTCACCATGACGACAGGCCGCAAAGGATCGGTCGCGATCCGGCTCCGGCAGCACCAGACTGATCTTCCGACCCACGATCTCGGCCGACCGGTAGCCGAAGATGCCCTCGGCAGCAGGGTTGAACGAAGGGATGATGCCGCGTTCGTCGATGACGATCATGCCTTCGGTCATCGCGTCGGGGATGGCGTACAGGCGCGCCTCGCGCGTCCGCACTTGCGCCTCGACCGTCTTCTGCTCCTCTTCGGCGCGCTTGTACGCGTCGATGTCGAAAACCACGCCGCGGTGCCGGACCGGCTGGCCCTCCTCGTCTACCTGCACGCGCCGGCGCGAGCGCAACCGGCGGATCTGCCCGCCGGGATGAACGATCCTGTAATCCACGCCGTAGATCCCGCTGGAGCAGCGAACACGCGCGATGGTGTCGGCCCGAGCAAGTCGGTTGTTAGAATACAGCAGAGCTTCGAACGCGGCGAAATCGGTGGAATGCGCGCGCCGAACCCCGAACATGACAGGCCCGGAGTCTGATGCCTATACTCCCGGCGCAGAGTGTATCTCCCTCGCGCTCTTCATTGTGCGAAGACTCTAACAAACCAGATCGTCCTCGCTGTCGCGTCAACGTCCCTCTCCCCCCAGGACCAGGCGCAGCGAGCGGGCGAGCTCGTCGCGGCGGTAGGGCTTGTTCAGGACCGGCATCTCGCCTCGACCGATGACCTGACCCTCGTCGAGGTTTGCGACGTAGCCTGATGTGAGCAGGACCTTGACACTCGGCCGAAGTTTCTGCGCCTCGACCGCCAGCTGCGATCCGTTCATCCCGCCCGGCATCACGACGTCGGAAAACAGAATGTCGATCCGCTCCACGCCGCGAAGGTGCTCAAGAGCCTCGACGGCGTTTCGAGCGATCATGACCCGGTAGCGCAGCTCCTCCAGGCTCTCGACAGCCATCCCGAGCACCTGCTCGTCGTCCTCAACCAACAGAACCGTCTCGCCCTCGCCGGCGCGGCGCAGCGGGATCGAGCTCGCCGAAGCGGCGCCCGTCTCATCGCCGGCCGGGTCGGTCGAACGCGGAAAGTACAGGTTGACCGTCGTGCCCGAGCCGATCTCGGACTCGATCTGGGCAAAGCCCTTGGCGCTGCGCGTGAAGCCGTAGACCTGGGACAGGCCGAGCCCCGTTCCCTTGCCGACCTCCTTGGTGGTGAAGAACGGCTCGAATACACGCTGGAGCGCGTCGGGTGGAATGCCGCTGCCGGTGTCGCTGACTGATACGACCACGTAGGGCCCCGGGGGCACCCCCTGGTCGGCGACGGCCGCGGTGCCAAGGTGGACGTTGCGGCTCACGACCGCGATGCGGGCGTGGCCGTCGCGGCCCTCAATGGCGTCGCGGGCGTTCACGATCAGGTTCAGCACCGCCGCCTCGAATTGTGCCGGATCGATGCGGATCGGATCGAGCGCCGGGTCGAGGTTGAACACCAGCTCGACGGCACCCGTGGCCGCCCGTTCGGCCAGCGGTCTGAAGTCGAGCAGCAGGCGGTTCGGGTTGAGCGTCTGTGGCCGCAGCATCTGCCGGCGGGAGAAGGCCAGGAGCTGCTGCGTGAGCTGCTCGCCGCGCCGGGCTGCGCTCATCGCCGCCTCGGCCAGCCGCTTCACGCGGTCGGTCTGCTCGGGCCGGCGAAGCATCATGTCGAGGCCGCCGACGATGACGGTGAGGAGGTTGTTGAAGTCGTGGGCCACGCCGCCGGTCAGCTGACCGATGGCTTCCATCTTCTGGGCCTGGCGCAGCGCGTCCTCGGTGATGCGCTGGTCGGTTCGATCCACCAGGATCCCAGCGATGCGGGTCGGTACGCCGGACGCGTCGTATGTGACCTGCCCTTTCGCCGCGACCCAGCGCCCGGCGCCGTCCCGGCGCGTGATGCGGCATTCCAGGTCGATCCGGCCGGTCTCCGGGATGGCCGAGAACGCCTCCTCGACGGCGGGACGGTCCTCCTCGACGACATGGGCGAGAAACGTGCCTCGGGTCCACGATGGACACGGCTCGGAATACCCGAAGATGGCATCGAAGCGCGGGGAATGACGGGAGGTTCCGTTCGCGAGATCGAGGTCCCACGAGCCCATGCCGGCCGCTTCGAGGGCGAAGGCCAGGGTCTCCCGGGCGGCCTCGACCTCGTGGGTCCGCTCGGCGACCCGCCGTTCGAGACCCTCGTTGAGGAGTCGCAGGTGCTCCTGCGTCCGTTCACGGCCGGCCAGGAGGCTGCGCACCTGATACTGGCGCCGGCGCGCCCGCAGTGCCGACTCGGCGGCACTGATCAGGGTCTCGGCATTGATCGGGCGTTCCAGCAGGACGACGTTTCCGAGCCGCGCGAGGATGCCGGCGGCGGATTCCGACCGGCGGCCTGTCTGCCGCGTCGCCAGGACGATGAACGGGAAGTCGGACCAAGCGGGCTGCGCGTCGAGCCAGGCGAATAAGGCTCCCGTATCCGCCCCGGCGAGCACCTCCTCGGTGACCAAAGCGGCTCCGGCCCCCGCCTTCAGGCCCGTCACGCAATCCGACACGTCGGCACAGACCTCGGTCGGCGTGCCGACGCGGTCGAGCACCTGCGCGATCACCGCCGCGTCACGCCCGCGCGGCGCCAGGACGAGGACGCGCCCTTCGTGATCCGGCGGCTGAGGCATCACGCTTGGCTTCCGAGGGGAGCGTCGTCCGGCAACAGCGCGACTCTCCCTCGGTAAGAGGGCAGCCCCGTGAGCACACCTTGGAAGTCGTCCAGGGCCGAGCCGACCCGCAGCCCCTGACTCGTGAGCTTCAACTCACGGATCGTGCGCTCATGCGCATTCACCCGGCTCTTCACCACAGAAACGGCGGTGCGGACCTCTCCCTTCGCCTCGAAGAACCGGAACAGCAGGATGCCGTCACTGAGATAGCTGAGGTCGACGTCGGTCTGGACATCACCGATGATGCCGTGCTGTCCGAGAACCAGCAGCGTCGTGACGCCCTGCTGATTCAGGTAGTTCAGAAGCTCGTGCATCTGCAGGATGAGGAATTCCTCGCCCGGCATCGCGTGCAGGTAGGCGTTCAGACTGTCGATGACGACGAACCTGGAGCGGCGCTTCTCCACCGCATGCCGAACATGGGTGGCGAACTCACCCGGAGCGAGTTCCGCCGGGTCAATTTGGGTGATCGTCAGCCGGCCCGCCTCTATGTGCGGGGACAGGTTCATGTTGAGCATCGCGGAACGGGCGAGCAGGGTGGCGAGCCCCTCGTCGAACAGGAAGTAGGTCGCCGACTCACCCCGCTCCAAGGCCGCCAGCATGCACCCGAGCGCCGTCGTGGTCTTCCCGACTCCCGATGGGCCGATCAGCAGGGTATTGGTGCCGGGCACCAAGCCGCCGCCGAGCAGCAGATCGAGCTCGGCGGACCCGGTCGAGGCGGCGGTCGGATCGAACGTCGCGTGGTGCTCGGCGGCGACGAGGCGGGGAAAGACCGTCAGACCGCCGGTGTCGAGGGCGAAGTCATGATAGCCGCCGCGGAACTTGATGCCGCGCATCTTGACGATGCGCAGCCGACGGCGCTCCGAGCCGAACTCGCGCGGTGCCTGCTCCAGCGAGATTACCCCGTGGGCGATGCTGTGAAGTTGCTGGTCACCCGGTTCCGACGTGCGGTCGTCGAGCATGAGAACGGTGCAGCTGCGACGGGCGAAATATTGCTTGAGGGCCAGGATCTGACGACGATAGCGCAGCGGATTCTGGGCCAGCAGGCGCAGCTCGGACAGGCTGTCGAAGACGACCCGCGCTGGCTTCAAATCGTCGACGCGAGCAATGACGTCCCTGACGGTCTCGCCCAGCTCGATCTCCGACGGGTGCAGGATCGACTGCTCGCTGTCGGGATCGAGGCCGAACTCGTTGACGAGTTCGTAGATCTCGATGCCGTCGAGCGACCAGCCGTGCGAGGCGGCTGCAGCACACAGCTCATCTTTGTTCTCGGATAGTGTGACGTAGAGGCCGCGCTCACCGCGCGCGGCGCCGTCGAGCAGGAACTGCAGTGAGAGTGTAGTCTTGCCGGTGCCCGGTGTGCCCTCGAGCAAGTATAGTCGATCCTGCGTGAGGCCACCGCACAGGACCTCGTCGAGGCCGGGAACGCCGGTGGATATGCGCCCGTGAACGCCGCTCGGTGTGGCGGAGCCGGAACTGTCTTCTGCCATGATACTGATGCGTCGCGCCTATCCAGATTATTGCTTCAACGTTTTCCCACGAAGAACGCTCCTGGTCGCGCAACGGCTCCCGGCGCGCCGCCTCTGCGCACCCTGTCGGGGGTCGTTCAAGCAGCTCGGGACCGTTCGGCGGACTCGACGAGACAGCGTTCGATAACCGCGCGGAGATGGGTTCGGTCGAAGGGCTTTCCGACGTGATCGTTTGCGCCCGCCGTAAGGAGCGCGCGAACCTGCTCCGGCAGGACATGCGCCGTCATCGCGATGATTGGCACGGCGCGCACCACACCCTCGAGCCCCCGTATGAGCCGCATCGCCGTGATGCCGTCCATGACCGGCATCTCCACATCCATCAGCACGAGATCGAAGGCCTGCTCCTGCACCCGTTTCACGGCTTCCGAGCCGTCGCAGGCGATGGACACGCGATAGCCCATGGCCTCCAGAACCATCTGGGCGATCTCGCGGTTGATCGCGCCGTCCTCGACGAGGAGCAGATGCGCCTGCCGCGACGTGTCGTCTTCGACCGGTCTGGGCAGAGCCGCGGCAACCGGTCGGTCGGACGACCGCTCGCCAGTCGGCACACGCGGAAGCACGAGGCTGAACCAGAAGGTCGAGCCGACACCGTCGCGGCTCTCAAGGCCGATGGCGCCGCCCATCGCTTCGATCAGCCCTTTCGATATGGCCAGCCCTAATCCTGTACCGCCGAACCGTCGCGTGGTGCTGCTGTCGGCCTGCACGAAGCGGGTGAAGAGCCGCGCCTGCGCCTCGGCGGGAATGCCGATTCCCGTATCGCAGACGGCGACGCGCAGAGCGATGCCATCCGGCGTTGCCGCTTGTTCCAAAGAGACGGTCACAGAGCCCTGCGGCGTGAACTTGACCGCGTTGTTGACGAGATTGAGCAGCACCTGTCTCAACCGGGTCTTGTCGCCGATGAGGAAATGCACGTCGCCTGCGCCGACGTCCAACCGCAGGTCGAGACCCTGGCGCTCGGCGGTGCCGGCGACGAGGGCGACGGTCTCCTCCACCAGCCCTCGCGGCGAGAACGGGGCAGCTTCGAGTACGACGCCATGGGCTTCGATGCGTGCGTAGTCGAGGATGTCGTTGACGACCGTCGTCAGGACTTCGCAACCGACGCGCATCTGATCGATGCAGCGCATCTGGTGCGGGGTGAGGTTGATTTCATCACGGAGTAGGTCACCAAAGCCCACGATAGCGTTCAGGGGCGTGCGGACCTCATGGCTCATCGTCGCCAGGAAGTCGCCCTTGGCACGCTCGCCGGCTTCGGCGCGCGCTTGCGCCCTCTCGGCGCGATGGCACGCTTCGGCCAGCTCCACAGTCCGCTCTGCGACCCGGCCTTCCAGATCGGTGTTGGCCTGCGCCAGGGCGCGATCACGCTCGCCGAGCCGGGCCAGCAATTTTGTCAGGGCATCCGTCAGTTCGGCGATCTCCCGGTAGCCGTGCGGCTTGGGTAGCTGCGCGTTCGTCGAGGAATGGCCGATGCCGCCAGCGGCGCCCGCCAAGGCGCGAAGCGGCTCGGCCAAGCGCTCGGCCGCCCACCAGCCGAGCAGCGCGAACAGAAGCGTGAAAGCCGCGCCGCCGAGTACCAGTTGATTGACGATGGGATCAGAGATCGCTTTCGCGACCTCGACCGGCTGGCGGACCAGGACTGTCCAGGGCAGCGTCGGCCGGTCAGCCACGGGTCGGGCGCGGCTCGCGCCGGTGAAGTAATCGCCCCCATCGGGCCATGTCCCGCGGGCGCTCGCGAGCTCGGCACCGGCCGTCAGGGCTGGAAGGGCGGGCAGATCGACATCGATCCGTCGACCGGCCTGATCGCCGGGACCGAGGATCACGGTTCCGTCCCCAGCGAGGATCAGCACCTCGACGCTCGGCTCACGCTTCAGGGCGGTGGCGATGGCCGCTCGGCTCATCTCACGCATCCAACTGACACTGAGATGGCCGCCGACGACGCCGACGACGGCGCCGGAAGGGTCGCGGAAGGGCATCGCCACGTCGACGAACCGCCGCGGCTCGCCGTAGGGCAGCGACGGCAAGCGTTTGGCCAGCAGCTTCGCTTCGTGGATGTCGATGACGGCCAAGGCCTCGATGCCGCGCTGGAACCACGGACGCGCCGCAACGCTCTCGCCCTCCAGCATGCCGTCGGTGCTGGCGAGGACGATACCGGTCCGGTCCGCGAAGCCGATCCAGGCATAGGCGGGAAAGCTCTCGCGCAAGGCGTCGACCCACGCACGCCGCGCTTCCGGCGTGGTGGCGTTCGTCCGGGCGACCGAGGACAGCACGGCCATGTCGCCGAGCCGCTCGCTGATGTTGGCGTCGATGATCTGGCGCAGATGCTCCGCCAGGTCAGCCGTGTGGGCCTCCGCGCGGATCTGCACCCGCGCCGCGATGAATTGGGAGACGACGATCGTGGCGGCGAAGGTGAGGAGCAGCGCCCCGGCCGCGAAAGTGAGGGCGAGGAGCGTGCGCAACCGCATGATGACGTCCGACACTGAGACGCCCCATCATGGCCCCGAGCGGTTAATTTCGAAGCCCGCTCGGTCCTGACGATTCGGCGAGCGGATCGACGTTCGGCCTTCTCGGTCCAGCGCGACAACTCAGGGATCCAGAGCCGTCTCGCACACGTAAAGCGCTCTATTCGGTCGGCCCATGATTGTCGCAAGAGGCCATATATTCATGTTTTGTTCTGCTTAATGTTCCAGGCCGCCGAAAGGCGGCCTGGAAGGAGATCGAGCGATTCGGATTTTGAGTGCTGCCGTCGTCGTTAAACAAAGGCAAACGCTGCCGTCACCCAAATCTCCACCCCAGGACGTCGGGATTACGAGCAGCCCGTCGTGGACCCGCAGGTGTCGCACTTCAGGCAGGTGCCGTTGCGGACCAGCGTGAAGTTCGCGCATTCCGGGCAGGCCTCGCCGACATAGCCTTTCATCTTAGCCTCGGCGCGGCGGTCCGCGACGCTCCGCTCCACCTTTGCGAAGGGCAGGGCGTCCGCGATGGTCTCGGCCTGACCGGGCGCCACCGGCTCCGCCTTCAGCGCGGTGCTGCCGCGGATCGCGTGGACCGTTCCGCCGGCCGGGGCCGACTGACCGGCGCTCGCCGCGCCCACACCGACCGTCCCGCCCGCCGGGCCGCCCTGGATCAGGGTGAGCCGGTCGGCCGAGCCGCGCAGGAGGCCGCGGGAGACGACCGAGGAGGCTGGGGCGGGCTTCGGGCCCTCGCGGGTCGTGTCGCCGCTCTCGCCGCCGCCGATCACCGTGCCGCCGATCTCGGCGGGGCTGACATGGGCGAGGTCGGCGCGGCCGAGATACGAGACCGCCAGCTCGCGGAACACGTAGTCGAGGAGCGACGTCGCGTTCTTGATCGCGTCGTTGCCCTGCACGAAGCCCGCCGGCTCGAACCGCGTGAAGGTGAAGGCCTCCACGTATTCCTCCAGCGGCACGCCGTACTGGAGGCCGAGCGAGATCGCGATGGCGAAGTTGTTCATCAAGCTCCGGAAGGTCGCGCCCTCCTTGTGCATGTCGATGAAGATCTCGCCCAGCCGCCCGTCGTCGTACTCGCCGGTGCGCAGGTAAACCTTGTGGCCGCCCACGACTGCCTTCTGGGTGTACCCCTTGCGCCGGGCCGGCAGCTTCTCGCGGGAGCGGATGCGCTCCACCCGCTCGATCACCCGCTCGACGATCTTCTCCGCCACCGCGGCAGCCTTGGCGGCGGCCGGGGCCTGGATCAGCGCCTCGATGCCCTCATCCGCCTCGTCGTCCTCATCCGAGATGAGGGCCGAGTTGAGCGGCTGTGACAGCTTCGAGCCGTCGCGGTAGAGGGCGTTCGCCTTGAGGGCGAGACGCCAGGACAGCAGGTAGGCCGCCTTGCAATCCTCCACCGTGGCGTCGTTCGGCATGTTGATGGTCTTGGAGATCGCCCCCGAGATGAAGGGCTGGGCCGCCGCCATCATGCGGATGTGGCTCTCGACCGAGAGGTAGCGCTTGCCGATCCGGCCGCACGGGTTGGCGCAGTCGAAGACCGCGTAGTGTTCCAGCTTGAGGAAGGGCGCGCCCTCCAGCGTCATCGCCCCGCAGATGTGGGTGTTGGCGGCCTCGATCTCCTTCTTGGAGAAGCCGAGAAACGGCAGCAGCTCGAAGGTCGGGTCCGTAAGCTTCTCTGCCGGGACCTTCAGGGTCTGGATCAGGAAGTCGTCGCCGAGCGTCCAGCGATTGAACACGAACTTGATGTCGAAGGCCGACTTCAGCCCCTTCTCCACCGCGGCGATCTTCTCGTCCGAAAAGCCCTTGGCGCGGAGCGTCGTCGGGTTGATCCCCGGCGCCTGGCCCATGGAGCCGTGGCCGACCGCGTAGGCCTCGATCTCGGCGATCTCGGATTCGCGGTAGCCCAGCGCCCGCAGGGCGTCCGGCGCGGCCTGGTTGATGATCTTGAAGTAGCCGCCACCGGCGAGCTTCTTGAACTTCACCAGGGCGAAGTCGGGCTCGATGCCCGTGGTGTCGCAATCCATCACGAGGCCGATCGTGCCGGTGGGCGCGATCACGGTGGCCTGCGCGTTCCGGTAGCCGTGCTCCTCGCCGAGCTTCAGCGCCCGGTCCCAGGCGGCGCGGGCATGGTCGCCCAGGTCGGCCTGCGGGATGTTGGCATGGTCGAGGGCGACCGGCGCGACATTCAGGAATTCGTAGCCTGCGGTCTCGCCATGCGCGGCCCTGCGGTGGTTGCGGATCACCCGCAGCATCGCGTCGGCGTTCTCGTCATAGGCCTGGAAGGTGCCGAGTTCGGCAGCCATCTCGGCGGAGGTGGCGTAGGCGACACCGGTCATGATCGCGGTGAGCGCGCCGGCCAGTGCCCGGCCCGCATCGGAATCGTAGGGCAGGCCCATGGTCATCAGCAGGCCGCCGATATTGGCGTAGCCGAGACCCAGCGTCCGGTACCGGAAGGAGAGTTCCGCGATCTCCTTGGACGGGAACTGCGCCATCATCACGGAGATCTCGAGCACCACCGTCCAGAGGCGGTTGAGGTGCTCGAACGCCTCCACGTCGAAGCGCTTGGTCTCCCGGTCGTACATCGTCAGCAGGTTCGCCGAGGCGAGATTGCAGGCGGTGTCGTCGAGGAACATGTACTCGGAGCACGGGTTCGAGGCCCGGATCCGCCCACCCGCCGGGCAGGTGTGCCAGTCGTTCATCGTGGTGTTGAAGTGCAGGCCCGGATCCGCCGACGCCCAGGCGGCCTCGCCGATCCGCTCCCACAGCTCACGCGCCTTCAGGGTCTTGGTGACCTTGCCGGTGGTGCGGGCCGTGAGGTTCCAGTCCGCGTCCGCCTCGACGGCGCGCAGGAAGCCGTCGGTCAGGGAGACCGAGTTGTTGGAGTTCTGGCCGGCCACCGTCAGGTAGGCCTCGGAATCCCAGTCGGTGTCGTAGACGGGGAAGTCGATCTTGGTGAAGCCCTGACGGGCAAACTGCACCACGCGCTTGATGTAGGCGTCCGGCACGGACGCCCGCCGGGCAGCCTTGATCTCGCGCTTGAGGGCCGGGTTGCGCTCGGCGTCGAAGCAGGCGTCGCCTTCCGCCTCGCACTGGGTGCAGGCCTTCATCACCAGGGTCAGGTGCTTGGAGACGACCTTCGAGCCGGTCACCAGGGCGGCGACCTTCTGCTCCTCCTTCACCTTCCAGTCGATGAAGGCCTCGATATCCGGGTGGTCGATATCGACGATCACCATCTTGGCGGCACGCCGGGTGGTGCCGCCCGACTTGATCGCGCCCGCCGCCCGGTCGCCGATCTTGAGGAAGCTCATCAGACCCGACGACTTGCCGCCGCCGCCGAGCTTCTCGTTCTCGGCGCGCAGCTGCGAGAAGTTCGAGCCGGTGCCCGAACCGTACTTGAACAGGCGCGCCTCACGCACCCACAGGTCCATGATGCCGCCCTCGTTGACGAGGTCGTCCTGGACCGACTGGATGAAGCAGGCATGCGGCTGCGGGTGCTCGTAGGCCGTGGCCGACTTGGTCAGCACGCCGGTCTGCGGGTCGCAGTAATAGTGTCCCTGGCTCGGGCCATCGATGCCGTAGGCCCAATGCAGGCCGGTGTTGAACCATTGCGGCGAGTTCGGCGCCACCATCTGGCGGGCGAGCATGAAGCGCAACTCGTCCATGAAGGCGGACGCGTCCGCCTCCGACGAGAAATAGCCGCCCTTCCAGCCCCAGTAGGTCCAGCAGCCGGCGAGCCGGTCGAAGACCTGCGTGGCGGAGGATTCCGAAACGAAGCGCTCGTCCTCCGGCAGATCCGCCAGCGCCGCCTCGTCGGGCACCGAGCGCCACAGGAACGAGGGAACCGCGTTCTCCTCGACCTTGCGGAGGCGGGCCGGCACACCCGCCTTGCGGAAATACTTCTGCGCGAGGACGTCGCTCGCCACCTGGCTCCAGCTCTCCGGCACGTCGATGCCGTCGAGGCGGAACACAACCGACCCGTCCGGATTGCGGATCTCGCTCAGGGCCTTGCGGAAGGGGATCCCGGCGTAGGGCGATTGTCCGGCCGTTGTGTAGCGACGCTCGAACCGCATGAAACACACCTCTTCCGACGGGACACGACGGCCCCGGCCCCGCGCGACGCGGGGTCTATGCCCGATATTGGGATTCGCGGCCGAACACGCCCGGCGAAGGGTCGTCACCCGGTGTCGCGAACGAAATCTAGGAACGGTCGCCCCTGCTCAACGCGCCACTCCAAGGTCGCGACCGATGCCGGGAGAATACCGCCGCCTTCACTCTCACGTCAACAAGTGGTGTTCGGCGGCCTTGTTCCCCGCTAGATGTTGTGCCGGCTCGCAAAAGCCTGTGGATATCGTCCCGGGCCCGGATAAGTGTCCTTCCCGCTTTCCGGAATCGGATCGGGAAAATTTTAGATTCACAACCGTCGAGAGAGCGGTGGGCGCCCGGCCAAAACGGGGAGCGGAAAGCCCGCCTTGAGCGTTGCCGCGCAGCGACACTTCCGTCACGCGGCTGGACTCGCGGGCGCGCGGTCACCATAACGACGCCGAGAAGCGCCCCTGCGGCGCGGCACGATCTCGGGACCGGCGATGGCGCTGAAGGACACTTTGCTGCGCGTCTTCACATGGTGGAACGGCCAGACCGTCTCCCTGGCGCTCCAGACCGCCCGCACCGGCATTTTCGTCGGCGAGGACGAGTTCGGGAACAAGTACTACAAGGCGGAAGGCGCGCTGATCGACCGCTCGGTCGGTTCGGAGCGCCGCTGGGTCGTCTACAACGGCTATGCCGACGCCTCGAAGGTCCCCCCAGGCTGGCGTGGCTGGCTCTGCCACAATGTCGATCTCGCCCCGAGCGAGGAGAACTACGAGCCGAAGGCTTGGCAGAAGCCGCATATCGAGAACCAGACCGGCACGGCCAACGCGTACCGGCCGGCGGGTTCGCAGCTCTCCTGGGGCCAGCGGCCGGCGGCCACCGGCGACTACGTCTCCTGGTCGCCGGGCGAGTAGATCCCCGGTTTCCCGCGGACTCGGCGCCCTTTTGCCGCCACCGTTCCGGTGTTCATGACGGGCCAATCCCGATCGTCCGCCGCGCAATCGTTGGCGCGGCCGGCCACCCTCGTCTAGGGGTCCGAGCCTTGAGCCGCATCACCGCCTTCGCACGCCGCGCGCTCGCCCCGAGCCTGGCGCTCGCCATCTGCGCCAGCCCCGCCGCCGCCGACAAGATCAAGAACCCGACCGCGGTCTTCTCCGGCCTCGACAAGATCACCGGCCGGATCGTCAACTTCGAGGTGGCGGTCGACGAGACCGTGCAGTTCGGCGCGCTGCAGCTCACCCCGCGGGTCTGCTACACGCGTCCGCCCACCGAGAGCGCCAAGACCACGGCCTTCCTCGAGGTCGACGAGGTGACCCTCGACAACAAGTACCGCCGCATCTTCACCGGCTGGATGTTCGCGTCGAGCCCCGGACTGCACGCGATCGAGCATCCGATCTACGACGTGTGGCTGGTCGACTGCAAAGGCGGCAGCGATGTGATCGCCGAAGCCAAGGAGCAGGAAGACGTCCCGGCCGTCGCGGCCAAGCCCGAGAAGGCGAAGCGCCCGGGCAAGGACCCCACGAAGACCGCGCAGCAGCTCAATGCGGCCGGGCAGGTGGACGTGGAGGCGCCGCGTGGCGTGCCCGTCCAGCCGCGCCAGAAGCCCTCGCGCAAGTTCTTCCCGTCGAACGAGGGTCCGGCACCGGCTCCGCCGCCGCCGCATCAGCCGCAGAACCTGTTCGACGCTCTATTCCGCTGACCGCGTCTGCGATCCGGTCCCGGCACCCGCCTCGATGAACTCGTCCGGCGTCGTCAGGGGCCGGTTCGAACCGCGACGCCGCTTCAGGCGACGTTGACGCGCCGCCCGCGATTCCACGCCAGGAACGGAACACCGGAGAGAAGTCCGGCGAGCGCCGCACCCGTCTGGTGGCAGCCGTTCACCGAGACCCGGGGCAGGGCCTGAAGGTGCGCGGCATGCTCGGCGAACAGGTGACCGGGCCGCGTGGTCACCGCCGTCGCAAAGCCCATCTCCCGCGCCAGGGCGAATTCCCGCGGTCCGGCGGAGGTCGGGTCTCCCACCGGATAGGACAGGTGCCGCACCTGCCGTCCGAGTTCCGCCTCGATCCGCGCGCGTCCCTCGGCGATCTCGCGGGCGGCGAAGGCGGCGTCGTGCTTGGCCAGCATCGGGTGGCTCACCGTATGCGCGCCGATGGTGACCGCCGGGTCGGCCGCGAGGTCGCGCAGCTCCGCCCAGGACAGGCACAGTTCGGAGGCGATCCGTCCGGGCGGGAAGCCGGCCTGTCGGCAGAGCTCGGCGATCCGGTCGAGAAGGTCGGCCTCGCGGCCGCGGCGCAGGTCTCGGTAAACGACTTCGAAGGCTAGAGCCTTCTCCTGCGGGCTGCGGGCCGGCAAGTCCACGCTGCGGGACCCGATGTCGATCCGCACGCGATCGAGGCGCGCGATCGCGTGCTCAAGCTCGATCCACCAGAGCCGGCCGCCCTGATCGGCGAAGCCGCTGGTGACGAACAACGTCCACGGCGCGCCGTGGCGGGCCAGCACGGGACGCGCATGCACGACGTTGTCCCGGTAGCCGTCATCGAATGTCAGGACCGCGAAGGGCGGCCCGTAATCGGGTTCGGCCAGGCGCTCCGGCAGGTGATCCAGGCCGATGATCTCGAAGCCCCGGGCATCGAGTTCCCGCAGGGTCAGGTCGAGGAATTCCGGCGTGATGCCCAGCAGGCGATTCGGCGCGAAGGCGGGACTCGGCGCGGGGCTGACGTGGTGGAATGTGAGGATCACACCGAGGCCGCGGGCGGCGGGGCCGAGCCACCGATCCGCCCCGAGCGCCTGTATCGCGCGAAAGCCGGACGCGAAGACCCGATGCTTGGCGCGCGACGACAGCATGATTCTGAACCGATCGGGCCGCAGCGCCCGTACCACGGAGCCTTGGCGCGACGCGGTAAACAAATCCGAAAGCCGCCGCACCGAGGGGCGACCGGAAGAAAGGTGCTGTTAGCCACGCATCCCTTTTGCCGCGCCGTGCCGCGCCGCGGGCCCAGGATCCCGCGTTGAGGTGACGGGCCATTCAGGCCCTGGAACCCAGTATTCGGGCGGCACGGGATCGTCGGTGGTCCCTGGGGGATCGGGTCATGGCGACCGGCGTCCAGATGGCAGGAACGGACATGGTCGAATCGCGCCTGGCCCACGGGCTCATCGCGGAGATCATCCCGGATCTGAATGCCGCCGAGGCACTCTGGCGCCGGCTCGAAACCGAGCCGGCCGCCCTCGGGACGCCCTATCAGCGGTTCGACTGGGTGAGCGCCTATCTGCATGCGACCGGGCAGGTCGAGCATGCCCGCATCGTGATCGTGCGGAACGCAGATGGGCGTCCACGCCTTCTCATGCCGTTGACGCTGCAGCGGGAACACGGCCTCCGCATCGCGCGCACCGTCGGTGACACGCACGCCAACTATCATATGCCGCTCTTCGCCACCCGCGATGCGGCAGCCCTCCCGCCCAGCAGCATCGTCACGGCCCTGATCCAGGCGGGCCGGGCCAACGGCATCGACGCCTACACCCTCAAGCATCAGCCTCGGATGTGGGACGGGGCGGCGAATCCGCTCGCCGCGACCGGCGAGCCCGAGGCCAGCGATGCCTACGGTCTCATGCTCGGGCCGGACCCGGAGGCGACCGTGCGCCGGGTCTTCAGCGCCGACGCCCGCAAGAAGCTGCGCTCGAAGGAGAAGCGCCTCATCGAGGCGCACGGCGCCATCGCCTACCGCCGCGCCGGGACGCCCGGGGAAGCGCAGCGTCTGCTGGCCGCCTTCTACGCGCAGAAATCGGCGCGCTTCGCCGTCATGGGCATCTCCGACCCCTATGCCGATCCCGCGATCCGCGCCTTCCTCGCGGCGGCGTCGACCGGCGCGGAGCCGGCGATGGAGGTGCATGCCCTCTGCCTCATCGAGAGCGGCCGGGTCCTGGCAACGTTCGGCGGCGCCGTGAGCGACCGGCGCTTCAGCGGCATGATGACGGCATTCGACGCCGACCCGGAGATCGCCCGGTACAGCCCCGGGGACCTGTTGCTGCAACATCTGGTGCGCGATCAGACGGACCGGGGCCGGCAGGGCTTCGACCTCGGCGTCGGCGAGGCGCGCTACAAGGCCAGCATCTGCGACGAGACGATCAGCCTCGTCGAGACGGTCATACCGGTGACCTTGCGCGGCCGGACCTACGGGGCCGTGCGCGGAAGCCTGACGCGCACGAAGCGGCGCATCAAGCGAGACCCGCGTCTCTACGCCGTCCTCAAGCGGCTCCGGGCTTTGCGCCGCCGGCCCTGACCGTCGCGTCCTGGGCCGGACCCGCGCCCGGCGGCACCCGTCTCAAGCGGCGCTGAGGCGCAGCTCGGCCGCCGGATCCTGAAAATCCGCATTCGCCGGACGGTCCTGAGCGACCAGGATCTGCCCCGCACCCGCATCCTCGGCCAGGGCGTAGAGATCGGCCAGCGCCGGATCCTCCGCATCGGCATTCGACGCGATCACCACGCAGTCCATGAAGCCCGCGACGAGCTCGAGCAGGTCGACGGCGCCCGGCGCGGCGGCGAGCCGGAAGAGCACGCACTCGTAGGCCTCCGCCATGGCTTCGAAGGTCAACACCAGAGCGTCCGGCGCGTCGAACAGGACCGTCGAATCGTGGAGCCCGGCCGCGATCCGATGATGACCGCCGGCGCGACCGGCCTGAATCACATCAAGGAAGGCAGCCTCGCCGGCGATGAGGTCGGAGAAGCCCAAGCCCCGGGGCCCGCTGCTCGGCGCGTTCAGATCCACGGCGACGAGGCTCCCCTCGCGGCCGAGGGCACGGGTCAGGGCCTCCGAGAGCGTCGCCGGACCGCGCCGGTCCTCGGTCTCGACGATCAGGATCCGGCGGCCGGACTGGGCCCCCGGGTCGCGGGGCGCTGCGGCGATGCGCGCGACGAGGGGCGCAAGGTCGAAGGTCTCGGCGGCGCCGGCTGACGCTTTCGCCACGGGTGCCGTCGTCGCGGAGGCGGCTGCGGCCTCCGACGGCTGGGACCAGCGCTCGGACGGCATCGGCTCCGGAAACGCGAAGGTCGGCCGGTCCATCACCGGCTCGCGGCGGCGGCGATCGTCCGTCGGATCGCCGTCGCGCTGTCCGGCAGCGCGGCCGGATTCGGCGAGCAGCGCGCTGGCGATGACGCCGCCCGCCGAGAGCATGAGGGTCAGCAGCGTCGCGAACGCGACGATCGGCAACTTCTTCGGGAAGGACGGCACCTCGGGCGTCACCGCGCGGGATACGATCCGGGCATCGGCCGGCGTCGCCGCCTCGCCGTCGCGCGCCGCCGCCTCGCGGTAGCGGCCGAGATAGGATTCGAGCTGCTCACGCTGCGCCTTGGCCTCGCGCTCCAGCGCGCGGAGCTGGATCTCGCTGGCGTTTCCTTGGGCGACGACGTCCTGCTGGCCGTCCACGGCGCTCCGGAGGCTCTCGACCCGTGCGCCGGCGATCTTGGCGTCGTTGTCCATCGTCCGCACGATGCGCTCGGCGGAAGCCTTGATCTGCGCGTCGAGATCCTCGAGCTGGGCGTTGAGTTCCTTGATCCGCGGATGGGCCGGCAGCAGCGTGCGCGATTCGAGGGCGAGCTGGGCGCGCACCGAGATCCGGTTCTCGACGATCCGCCGGATCACCTCGTTGTTGGCGACATCCGGGATCTCGAAGGCGCGCCCGTCCTTGATCAGGTCCTTGATGGCCTTCACCTTGCCGTCGAGATCGGCTTTCAGGCTCCGCGCCGCCGAGAGCTGGCTCGACAATTCGCCGAGCTGCTGCGCGTTGAGGGGCCGGCCGGTGGCGCCGGCGCTGCCCACGAGGCCGTTCTTGACGCGGAACGCCTCGACCTTCGCCTCGGCTTCGGCGACGCGCTTGCGGAGCCCATCGATGTTGCCGCCGAGCCACGTGGAGGCATAGCGGGCGGTATCGACCTTATCGGCCTCCAGCGATCCGATGTAGAGCTTCGCGATGGTGTTGGCGGCTTCGGCCGCGAGCTTCGGATCCTTCGCGCGGAACTCGATCGTCAGGATGCGCGACTTTCCGGCGGGAAAGACCAGCAGGTGATCGAAATAGGCATCGAGCACGCGGTCCTCGGCCGGGCGGTCCAGAGGATTGGCGCCGATGCCGAGCATCATCAGCACGCGCTGCACCGGGCCGATGCTGCCGGCGCCGGGATCGAATTCGGCATTGCCCACGAGCTTGAGCCGGCGGATCGCCTCGCGGGCGAGATCCCGGGACATGACCACCTGCACCTGGCTCGCCACAGCCTGCTCGTCGATGGGTGCGAGCTGGTCGGCGCGTTCCTGCGCGGTGCGGGCGAAGGCCGGGTCGCGGCTCTCCAGGAGAACCTTCGCCTCGCCGGTGTAGCGGGGGCTGACCACGTTGACGAAGACGCTCGCCCCCAGGGCGACCACCAGGGTCGGTCCGACGATCCATCCGATCGAGCGCCGCAGGATCCGCGGCAGCTGCGCGAGACCGAGGCCCTCCTCGGCGCGCGGCTGCGGGCTGGGCAGGGCGTTGGTCGAGCGTTGACGTATAGAGGACATGCGGACGCTCTGGACGCGGCGGAAAACCGGGCCGGCATTACTGCCCGCCCGCCGCCATTAGTGGATGTTAAGGTTGCTCAAGAGTTAAGGCGCGCGCGGACCGGCGGCGCCGGCCGGCCCGTCCGGCGGTGATCAAGTTTCATTAACCTTAACGGCCTAGATGATCCGGCAACTGCATCCTTGACGGCGATGGTGATGAACCGGCGCGCTCTGCTTCTCGCACTCGGCTCGACTCTGGCACTCGGCGGTTGCCTGCGGCCGAGCTTCCGCACCGACGAACTCGACGCGACCGGCACCGGGTCGATCGCTGCCCGCTACACGCTGGCGGCGGGCGACAAGCTCCGGGTGATCGTCTTCGGCCAGGACAACCTATCGAACATTTACGCGGTGGATGGTGCCGGTCGCATCGCCATGCCGCTGATCGGCACCGTGCAGGTCGGCGGTCAGACGACCGCCCAGGCGGCCAAGGCGGTCGAAGCCAAGCTGGCGGCCGGGTTCGTCCGCGAGCCGCACGTCACCGTGGAGGTGGACGCCTACCGGCCCTTCTACATTCTCGGAGAGGTGACCACCTCGGGCCAGTATCCGTTCGTCAACGGCATGACCGTCGAGACGGCGGTGGCCATCGCCGCCGGCTTCGGCCCCCGGGCGGCGCGGGATTATGCCGTTCTGACCCGCGACACCAACGGCACGCTGGTCTCAGGAATCGTGCCGATGACCTACGCGGTCCGTCCGGGCGACACGATCGTCATCAAGGAGCGCTTCTTCTGAGCGACGGCCGCGCCAGTCACTGCGCCTCATGCCACGGGTTGATCACCCGCATCGCGGTCTTCTGCGCAGGGATCGGCGTCGCGATCTCGGGGGCCGGCTGTTTCGCCCGCGCCATCATCTGCCGTGCGGCCTGTGCGGGCAGGGTGCCCACCGGCGTGAACAGGCCGGCCAGGACCTTGCGGGTACCCTTGCTGACCAAGCGCGAGTTCTGGACCGGTTCGAAATCCCGGATGGCGTGACGCTTGTCGGGATTCCCGGTGAACACCCGGGCGCCGGCATTCAGGACCACGATGTCGCCGGGGCGCAGCGTCTCGTCCTTCAACAGAGCCGCCGTGGCGCCGCCCTTCATGTCGATGGGGGTCTGGCGCTCGCTGATCTCCCGCTCCTTGACGCGGATCTTCAGCGGCAGCGCCGCGTAGCGGGTCTGAAAGCGCCGGCGGGCGGCGCCGAGCCGCGGGCTCGCTTGGCGGCCATACGAACGGCCCTCGAAGGCCGGAGCCTGGGTCTGCGCGGGCTGAGCTTGTTGAACCGCCGGCCGAGCCCCGAACAGCATCTCGAGGAAGCCCAGTTCGGCCGCGTGGGCGTGCATCGTCGTCCCGGCGAGAAGGCCGCTGGCCGTCATGACGGCCAGCAAACTGCTCGTGCGAAGCCTCATGACATCCTCCGGAACCGACGCCCGACGTGAGCATCCGACCCTCAACCGCAAGGCGTACTGGAGGGTTCCGGATGATTTACGATCTGCTTAGCAACACCGGTCGACTTCGCGACGGTGCAGTATTCGACGCCCCCGTCTGAGGGCGATGACGCGATCCGGACGCGGTGGGGGTGAAGCGCCGATCAGCCCGGAGCGGATTGTTCGCCCTCGCCGATGCAGTCGAGGGCGCGCTCGACCGCACTCACGGCATCGAGCAGGTGCTGGACCGTCCGCTCGACCTCGAGCGCGGGGCGACCCATCGCGGCGGCGCGGGCGCTCACATCCTCGAGCTGCTCCAGGAGGGCGAGAAGATCGCCGGCCACGGTCACGACCTCGCAGCGGGCGAGGCGCGTGACGGTGGGACGCGGGCGGAAGGGCAAGACGTTGCTCATTGCCGAGGGTTGTCGCCCGAAACGGTCCGGATTCGCCAGGGGGCGCGGGCCGCGCTCAACACGATTGCCCGTCGGTATCCGCCCCAAACCGGGGGTGTGGTGGATTTTCCGTGGCCGCTGCGCATCGGAGGCCACAGAACGGATTTACACGTTGCGCGCGACCTTGACGGGCGCGCTCCCGGGCTGACCATGCCGCGAGACGTTTCGTCGAGGCCTCGTCCGGGAGATGCCGGAGGGAGGCTCGACTCCGGCAGGCTTCAGGATTTGCGATGCGCTTGACCCTTCTCGCCCTCTCCGCACTCACCCTCGGTGGCCTGTGCGCCTGCAGCACCAGCGATGGGCCGGACTCGCGCAGCGGGCTGGCCGAGACCTTCAACCTCGACAATTACCGCGCCTCCGGCAACACGAACGGCACCCAGAGCCGCCGGGACGTGAACCGCGCCTACACCCAGCCCACGCTGCCGACGATCGGCAACCGCGGGATGTGACACCCGCGGTCGCGACGCGTCAGCGCTTGGTGAGCGCGTCCGCGAAGGCGGCGATCCGGTTGCGAGCGTAGACCGGCAGGCCGGCGCTGATCGAGTTGCCGGTGTTGAAGCTCGAATTGCCCATCAGCACCTGCGCCGGCAGCAGGTTCTTGAGAACCGGCACACGGGCGTACTCGGCCTTGCGGTCGAGGACGTCCCCCTTGATCGCAAGGGCCATGTAGGTGGTGACCACCGTCTTGGTCGGGTCGTTCGGCATCGGCTGGAACACGGCGAGGAACTTGCCGAAGCGCAGGATCTGGTTGACCCAGAAGATCGTCTGCTCCAGCCCGCCGGTGACGGACGTGTCGATCTTGGTCAGTGCCTTGAGCGCGGCGCCCTGGTCCGGCCCGAGGACCCGCAACTCGCTCTGGAACGAGACGAACTCGGCGATCTTCTTGGCCGACCCTTCCTCCAGCTTGTTGGCGAGCTTCACCCCGAGCGGCAGCTTGCCCTCGAGATCGTAGCGCGACTCGATGCAGGCGCCCGCCCCCTCGCACCAGGGCCGGTCGGGTCGCTTGGCGAAGGCGGCGGCCGGATCCTTGTTGGGGGTCACGTCGGCGGCCGAGATGGCGCGGTGCTTGATCGCCGGATCCATCTTCTGGACGAAGGCGAGATTGGCGAAGGCCTGGAGGTCGATCGCCTCGGCCGGCCGCGGGACGACGAAGCGTCCCTCGGCCACATAGACCTTCAGCGTCTCGTGCCGGGGTTTCGTCACGCCGTTCACCGTGACGGTGTAATCCGGCTCCTTGTAGCCGGGATAGGGGGCGAGCGCCGTCGCCTCGGCCGGCCGCACCTTCAACCAGTCGAGATACGGGATCAGGCCGTTCTCCGGCGCCGACGGATTCTCGCGGTGATCGGTGAACAGGATCTGGCCCGGCTTGATCGCGGCGGGGTCGACGGCCGTGACCGAGGGCACATCCTTGACCCGCTCCGGTGCCGGCGCCGTGTTGGCGGCGGGCGTCTGAGCGCGGACCGGGATGGCCGGGAGAGCGACCGTGAGGGCGGCCGCCAGGGCGGCAGGAAGCTGCTGACGCAACGGGATTCTCATCTCTCGGGGAGGGCAGTCAGTAACCGGGATCTTCGCCGAACAGGTAGTCCGGATCGCGGCGGCGCGGCCGGCGCGCGTCGTCATCCCCGCCGAAGGGCGAGCGGTTCGTCTGGCCGGGCCAGGGCTTGTACGGATCCTGCCCGTAGAGATCCACATCGCCCTGCGCACGGCGGCTGCGCGGCGCCGGACGCTCGCCGAACGGGTCCAGGAAGTCGGCCCGCGGCCGCTCGCCCGTCATGTTGCCGTAATAGTCGCCCGCCACGTTCGCGCCGTCGTCGGCGCCGGCGAGATCGCCGTCCTGGGCATCGGGCCGCATGGCGTAGAGCGTCTCCCGCGGAACGAGGCGGTACTGCGTGTCCGCCATCCGTCCGTCGCCGCTTGTGCGGAAATGCTCGAGAAAGCCGCCGCCCGCGACCCGCACGCCGCTGCGCGGATCGACCGCCAGGTCGGCGATGAAGGGGCGCGCCTCGGGGGAGGGGCCCCGCAGCGGCGTCTTGGGGATTCCGTTCGCCCACGCCGCCTGCAGGATCGCCGAGGCGATCGGCACCGAGACATGGCCGCCGGTCTGGCCGCGGCCGAGGGTCTTGCGGGTGCCGTCGGCGTTGTCGTAGCCGACCCAGACCACCACGCTGATCTCGTTGGTCAGGCCCGCGAACCACGCGTCGTTCTCGTTCTCGGAGGTGCCGGTCTTGCCGGCGACGTAGGCCGAGACCTTCGACAGCGCCGCCGCGGTGCCGTGCTGGGTCACCCCCTGCAGCATGGTCTTGAGCTGGTAGAAGGCGACCCGGTCCGCAGAGGCGATCCGCGCCGGCTCCTTGGCGGGGTGCGTGTAGAGCGGCTTGCCGTCCCGCTCGACGGATTCGAGCGCGTACGGGGCCGGACGCGCGCCCTCGTTGGCCACTGCAGCGTAGAAGCCCGCGAGGTCCAGCATCCGCACCGGCTGCGCGCCGAGGACGAAGGGATAGTAGGGCTCGCACTCGGCGTAGATCTGTGCCTCCAGGGCGATGTCGCAGACCCGTTTCAGGCTCGCCGGCGCCTTGGGCTCGATTCCACCCTGGAGCAGACGGGCGGTGACGAGGTTCTTGGAGAATTCGAGGCCGCGCCGCAGGGTGGTGGGGCCCGAACCGCCCCCCTCGTAGTTCTTCGGCGACCAGGAATCGCCGGTCCCGCCGATCGGCGGCAGGGTGACGGCGGAATCCATCACCAGGGTGTTGGGCTGCAGACCGGCATTGAGCGCGGCGAGATAGGTCAGCGGCTTCAAGGTCGAGCCGGGCTGGCGCACCGTCTGGGTGACGCGGTTGAGCTGGCTCAGCGGGTAGGAGAAGCCACCGGCCATCGCGAGGATCCGGCCGGTCTGGTTCTCCATCACCAGGGCCGCGCCCTGGACCGTAGGCCGGACGCGGATCTGCGCGCGCAGGCCGCCCTTGCCCGAGCCGACCTTCACGCGGATCACGTCGTAGACCTGCAGCTTGCCCCGGGCGATGCCGGGGTCGAGGACGGCGGTCCGGCCATCGGCGAGGCCGACCTTCATGCCGCCGCGCCCGGTCTCCAGCACCACCGCCATCGGCCAATGCACATCATAGAGCACCGGGCGAGCGCTCTCGAGCGCCAGAAGCCAGGCCGGCTTCTTCTGCGGGATCGCCGCGACCTTCTCGCCACGACGCGCCTTGGCGTCCGCCTTGGCGTCCATCTTGGCATCTGCCTTGGGCGCATCCGTTCGCGCTCCCGTCACCGCGGGCGCCGCCTGGGTCGCCCCCTCCGGTGCAGGAGTCGCGGCCTGGATCCGGCGGACGCTGTCGGCGAGGTTGAGTTCGGGCCCCGCGAAGACCTGACGGCCCGTGGAGCGCTCGTAATTGGCGAGCCCGTCCTGGAGAGCCTCCTCGACGGAGCGCTGCAGGCCCGCATTGATCGTCGAGCGGACGGTCAGCGACCCGGAGGTCAAAGAATCCACTCCCGCGAAGGTGCGGGCCTCCCGATTGAGGAAATCCACCACGTAGAAGCCGGAATCGCGCCGCGCGGTCTCGATCGGCTTCAGCCCGAGATCGGACTTGATCGCCGCGCTCATCTCGGCCTCGGTAATCGCGCCCTCTTCCTTGAGGCGGGCGAGCACGTAGGCGCGCCGCTCCCGCGCCCGGTCCGGATACTTGTCGGGGCTGTAGAAATTCGGCCCCTTGGGCATGCCGGCGAGGAGCGCGGCCTCCGGCAGGGTGAGCTGCCCCACCGGCTTCCCGAAATAGCTCTGCGCCGCCATCTCGATGCCGTAGGCGCCGCGGCCGAGATAGATGCCGTTGAGATAGAGCCCGAGAATCTGCGGCTTCGAGAGAATCCTCTCCAGCCGCGACGCGACGATCATCTCGCGGATCTTGCGCTCGTAGGTGACGTCGTCGCCGACCGAGAGGTTCTTGACCACCTGCTGGGTGATGGTCGAACCACCCGCCGGACGTCCCGGCGAGGCGAGATTGGCGATGAAGGCGCGGATCACGCCGCGCTCGTCGATGCCGTGATGGGTCTCGAAGCGCTTGTCCTCGGCGGCGATGAAGGCCTTCTGCACCAGCGTCGGAACCGCTGTGATCGGCACGACGATGCGGCGCCCGTTCGGCTCGGAGGCCTCGGCGAAGGGCTTGCCGGCGCCGTCGAGGATCCGGGTCATGCCGGGCAGCGCCTTGTCGCGCAGGGCCTCGGCGCTGGGCAGGTCCTTGGTGGCGTTGTCGTAGAACTCGATCACCGCCTTGGCGTCGAAGGGCGAGTTCGCCGGGTTCTCGCCTTTGCAGAACTGCTTGTAGCTCGTGTTCAGCTCGTTCAGGTCGAGCCCGTGCAGGATCTTCGGGGCGGCCGGCCCGGCGACGGTGGACGGATCCTCCATCGCGGTGGTGATCAGCTCGTCGAGGTTGATGTCCTCGATGTCGAAGGCCTTGCGCATGTGGGCGCAGCCGTCGCGCAGCAGGCGCACAACCTCGGGCCCATCGGTGGCTGGATCGAACTGCGTCCGGACCGCCTCCGGCCGGGTCGTGACCTGGCTCAGGGTCAGGGCGGTCGCGAACAGCTTGATCAGGATGGCGTTCATACGGGCCGGGTTCGGGGGACGCGACGGGGCGGGCGCGAACCTTTCGGGAGCGCGCCTGAACAGGGCGTGCACAACGCGGCTGATTTAAGGAGACGCCGCACGGCAACGCTTTGATGGGGTCCCACGTTCGTGAGGCGCGACGACGCCGAGGGGGCCATGATCAACGACCTGTGGTACAAGAACGCCATCATCTATTGCCTGTCGGTCGGCACCTTCATGGATGCCAACGGCGACGGGATCGGCGACTTCGCTGGGCTCGAGCGCCGGCTCGACTACATCCAGGGCCTGGGCGCCACCGCGGTCTGGCTGATGCCCTTCCAGCCGTCGCCCAAGAAGGATGGCGGCTACGACATCGCCGACTATTACGGCGTCGACCCCGATTACGGCTCGCTCGGTGACTTCGTCGCCTTCACCCACGCCGCCAAGCAGCGGGGGCTGCGGGTGCTGATCGACCTCGTGGTCAACCACACCTCGGACCAGCACCCATGGTTCCAGTCGGCCCGCTCCGACCCGGACTCGCCCTATCGCGACTGGTACGTCTGGTCGAAAGAGCGCCCCGCGAGCGCCGACGAGGGCATGGTCTTCCCGGGCGTGCAGGAGACCACCTGGACCTACGATGCGAAGGCCAAGGCGTGGTATTTCCACCGCTTCTTCAACTTTCAGCCGGATCTCAACACCGCCAATCCCGAGGTGCTGGCCGAGATCCTCAAGATCATGGGTTTCTGGATCCAGCTGGGCGTCTCAGGCTTCCGCATGGATGCCGTGCCGTTCGTCATCGCCGAGAAGGGGGCCGATGTCGGCGGCAAGCCCCGCGAGCAGTTCGAGATGCTGCGCGACCTGCGCGAGTTCCTGCAATGGCGCCAGGGCGACGCCATCATCCTGGCCGAGGCCAACATCCTGCCGAACCAGGACATGGATTATTTCGGCGACGACGCCGACCGCATGCACATGATGTTCAACTTCCAGGTCAATCAGGCGACCTTCTACGCCCTTGCGGCCCATGATGCGCGCCCGCTGGTCAAGGCGATCGAGCGGACGAAGCCGCGCCCGCTCTCCTGCCAATGGGGCATCTTCCTGCGGAACCACGACGAGCTGGACCTGGGACGCCTGACGGGCAAGCAGCGTCAGAGCGTGTTCGACGCCTTCGGGCCCGAGAAGGGGATGCAGCTCTACGACCGCGGCATCCGCCGCCGCTTCGCACCGATGCTGGCCGGCGATCCCCGCCGCATCCGGCTGGCCTATTCGCTGATGTTCACCCTGCCGGGGACGCCGGTGCTGCGTTACGGCGACGAGATCGGCATGGGCGACGAGCTCGCGCTCAAGGAGCGGGACTGCGCTCGCACGCCGATGCAGTGGACCAGCGAGTATCAGGGCGGCTTCTCCACGGCCGACCGCACGGTGATTCCGCTGATCGACCACGGGCCCTACGGCTACGCGCACGTGAACGTCGCCGACCAGCGCCACGAGGCCGACTCGCTGCTCAACTGGATGCAGAGCATGATCCGTCAGCGCAAGGAGGCGCCAGAGATCGGCTGGGGCGACGTGGTCCCGATGGAAACCGGGCGTCCCTCGGTGCTGGCGCTCCGCTACGACTGGCGCGGCAACGCCATCCTGTGTGTCCACAATCTGGCGCCGGAGCCCGTCGAGGTCGCCATGGCATCCGGCGTGGAGGATCCCGAGCACGACATCCTCGTCGATGTGCTGACCGGCAGCCGCAGCGAGGTCGGCGAGGACGGACGGCACTGCCTGTTCCTGGAAGGCTACGGCTACCACTGGTTCCGGGTCGGGGGCCTCGACGCGCTGCTGAAGCGGCGGCCGGCGTGAGGAAAACCGGCGCCCGGCTCGCCCTCGGCCGGCGAACACGGTAGGACACGCCTGAGCAAGGTGTAACATGGCCCGGACGAAGCATTATCCCTCGGACGCGACGATCGCCGACGTCCTGCCGGATCTCGCCGACGCTGAAGACTACCTGCGCGAGGTGCTGGTCACCATGAGGCTGTGCCAGAAGCATTACGGCGACGCCTCGGTGCGGATCGGCGTGACCGGCCGGTCGCCGACGCCGTCCTACCGGATCGACCGGCCGGACGAGACGGCGCGGGACGACGGTGCCGTCGAGGCGGGCAGGACCCTGTTCGGAGCCTATGGAGGCCGGTCCCACGACCGGTTCACGCAGGTCAACACCGCGGAGACGCGCTGGAGCTCGCGGGCGCTCGGCATGGCCGAGATGCTGGCGCTTCACGACGGCCTGCGCCGCCCCAGGGGCGACGCGGCCTGAGCGTGCCGCACAGGGTGCCGCCCACCGGCGTTCTGCGCTAAACTGCGGCCGAGGGCGTCCGGAGCGGCGCTGCCTACACGCGGAACGACATGCCAGGTACGCCACGCGCCGGGATCATCCCGGTCACACCCTTCCAGCAGAACTGCACCCTGATCTGGGACGACACGACCAAGGTCGGCGCCGTGGTGGATCCCGGCGGCGATCTTGATCGGATAGAGGCGGCCATCCGCGAGCAGGGCGTCACCGTCGAGAAGATCCTGCTGACCCACGGTCATGTCGACCACGCCGCCGGCGCCGACGAGCTGCGCGAGCGCCTCGGCGTTCCGATCGAGGGGCCGCACCAGGCGGACAAGTTCCTGCTGGATTCCCTGCCCGAGACCGCCGCCAATTACGGCCTCGGCGCGGCCCGGCCCGTCACGCCCGACCGCTGGCTCGACGAGGGCGATGCCGTGACGGTCGGCGGTCTCGGCTTCGACATCCTTCACTGCCCCGGGCACTCGCCCGGCAGCGTCGTGTTCGTGAGCCGGGACGCGCGGTTCGCCCTGGTCGGCGACGTGGTGTTCAAGGGCTCGGTCGGCCGCACCGACCTGCCGGGCGGCAACCACGAGCAGCTGATCCGGGCCATCAAGGACAAGGTCCTGCCGCTGGGCGACGACATCGCCTTCATCCCGGGCCATGGCCCGACGAGCACGCTCGGCGAGGAGCGTGTCTCAAATCCCTTCCTGCAGGACTGACCGACATCATGGACAAGCGCCGCATCGGCCGCTCCGACCTGACGGTCGCGCCGTTCTGCCTGGGCGGCAACGTCTTCGGCTGGACCGCCGACGAGGCGACCGCCTTCGCGATCCTCGACCGGTTCGTGGAGAGCGGCTTCGATCTCATCGACACCGCCGACGTCTATTCGCGCTGGGCCCCCGGCCATGTCGGCGGGGAATCCGAGACGGTGATCGGACGATGGCTGGCCAGCCGTCCGGGCGTCCGGGACCGGATCGTGCTGGCGACCAAGGTCGGGATGGACATGGGCGAGGCCGGCAAGGGTCTCTCGGCGGCCCATATCGAGCGGGCCTGCGAGGCCTCGCTGCGGCGGCTGCGGATCGACCGGATCGACCTCTACCAGTCCCATGTCGACGATACCGACGTGCCCCTGGACGAGACCCTGCGGGCCCATGAGCGCCTGATCGCGGCGGGCAAGGTCCGCGCGATCGGCGCCTCGAACTACAGCGCGGCGCGGCTCAAGGAGGCACTGACGATCGCCGCCTCCGCGGGGCTGCCACGCTATGAATGCCTCCAGCCGGATTACAGCCTCGCCCAGCGCGGTTACGAGGCCGAGCTGGAGCCGCTCTGCCGGGCCGAACAGATCGGCGTCATCGGCTACTTCTCGCTGGCCGCGGGCTTCCTCACCGGCAAGTACCGCAGCGCCCAGGACGCGACGGGACGGGCCCGTGAGAACCGCGTCGCTAAGTACCTCAACCCGCGCGGTCTCGCGCTGCTGAACGTGCTCGATTCGGTCGCGCAGACGCACGGTGCCAGCCCGGCCCAGGTGGCGCTTGCCTGGATCATCGCCCGCCCCGGCATCACGGCGCCCATCGCCAGCGCGACCTCGGTGGCGCAACTCGACGAGCTCCTCGGCGCCGTGCGGCTGACCCTTTCGCCGGAGGCGATCGGCCGCCTCGACACGGCGAGCGAGGGCGGCATCGAGGGCTAACGCGGCGTTAAGCGGCGAGCGTCACAAAAGCTTCGGGACGGGCCCGCCGCGGGCCCGTAAAATCGTGCAATCTCAACGCGGAACCCCTATATCAGGCGGATCAAGCGAGAGTTCAGGCGCGGGCACCCGACGGCGCATCTGCCACCGACGCGATCAGGCCCGCCTGCCCGAGGAAGTTCATGGCCGACACCCCCCAGACCGAGCCTGCCGATTACGGCGCGGAATCCATCCGCGTGCTGAAGGGCCTCGACGCCGTCCGCAAGCGGCCCGGCATGTATATCGGCGATACCGATGACGGCTCCGGCCTCCACCACATGGTCTACGAGGTCGTGGACAACGCCATCGACGAGGCGCTGGCAGGCCATGCCGATCTCGTCACCGTCACCCTCAACGCCGACGGATCCTGCACCGTCTCCGATAACGGGCGCGGCATCCCGGTGGACATCCACAAGGAGGAGGGCGTCTCGGCGGCCGAGGTCATCATGACCCAGCTGCACGCCGGCGGTAAGTTCGACCAGAATTCCTACAAGGTTTCCGGCGGCCTGCACGGCGTCGGCGTGTCGGTGGTGAATGCCCTTTCGTCGTGGCTTCGCCTGCGCATCTGGCGCAACGACAAGGAGCACGCGATGGAGTTCCGCCACGGCGACGCCGTGGCGCCCCTGGAGGTCGTCGGGCCCGGCAACGGTCGGCGCGGGACAGAAGTCAGCTTCCTGCCCTCCACCGAAACCTTCACGATGATCGAGTTCGATTACGGGACGCTGGAAAAGCGCCTGCGTGAACTCGCCTTCCTCAATTCCGGCGTGCGCATCGTCCTGACCGATGCCCGCCATGCCGAGAAGAAGCGCGAGGAGCTGTACTACGAAGGCGGCATCGAGGCCTTCGTCCGGTATCTCGACCGCTCCCGCAAGCCGATCGACGGCATGACCAGCCCGGTGGTCGTCAGTTCCGAGCGCGACGGGATCCGCGTCGAGGTCGCGTTCTGGTGGAACGACTCGTTCAACGAGACCGTGCTGCCCTTCACCAACAACATCCCGCAGCGGGATGGCGGCACCCATATGGCCGGCTTCCGGGCGGCCCTGACCCGGCAGGTCACCGGCTATGCCGAATCCAGCGGCATCGCCAAGAAGGAGAAGGTGTCGCTCACCGGCGAGGATTGCCGCGAGGGCCTCACCGCCGTCATCTCCGTGCAGGTGCCGGACCCGAAATTCTCGTCGCAGACCAAGGACAAGCTCGTCTCGTCCGAGGTCCGGCCCGCGGTCGAGAACGTCCTCAACGAAGGCCTGTCGACCTGGCTCGAGGAGAATCCGAGCCAGGCGCGGTCGGTCATGGCAAAGGTGGTCCTGGCGGCCTCGGCGCGCGAGGCCGCCCGCAAGGCCCGCGAGACCGTGACCCGCAAGGGCGCCCTCGACATCGCCTCGCTGCCCGGCAAGCTCGCCGATTGCCAGGAGCGCGACCCGACGAAGTGCGAGATCCTTCTGGTGGAGGGTGATTCCGCCGGCGGCTCGGCCAAGCAGGGCCGCGACCGGACCTTCCAGGCGGTGCTGCCGCTGCGCGGCAAGATCCTGAACGTCGAGCGCGTCCGCGCCGACCGGATGCTGTCCTCGGCCGAGATCGGCACGCTGATCACGGCGCTCGGCGCCGGGATCGGGCGCTCCTCGACCGACCGCGAGGGCTTCAACCCGGAGAAGCTCCGCTACCACCGCATCATCATCATGACCGATGCGGACGTGGACGGCTCGCACATCCGGACGCTGCTTCTGACCTTCTTCTTCCGGCAGATGCCGGAATTGATCGACCGCGGCCATCTCTACATCGCGCAACCGCCGCTCTACAAAGCGGAGCGCGGCCGGAAGGCGATCTACCTGAAGGATGAGCGCGCCCTTGAGGATTACCTGATCGACCAGGGGACCGACGGGGCGATCCTGCGCCTCTCCACCGGTGCGGAATTCGCCGGGCCTCAGCTCAAGAGCCTCGTCGAGGAGGCGCGGACCTTCCGCAACATCCTGCAGGGCCTGCACACGCGCTACGACCGCGCCGTGGTCGAGCAGGCGGTGCTGGCCGGCGCCTTCGACCCCGAGGCGGCCTCGCGGACCGGCGAGGCCGAGGTGCTGGCCGACCTGACCGCCCGCCGGCTCGACGCCATCGCGGACGAGATCGAGCGCGGCTGGCAGGGCGAATCCTTCGAGGGCGGCTATCGCCTCAGCCGGACGCTGCGCGGCGTCCGGCAGGTGGCGACCCTCGATCTCGGCCTGATCACCTCGCAGGAAGCCCGGCGCCTGTCCGAGCGGGCCGACGCCTTCCGGGAAATCTATGGCGAACCCGCCACCCTGATGCGTAAGTCCGACGAGACCGTGCTGCACGGGCCCGTCGCGCTGTTCGAGGCGGTGATGGCGTTTGGCCGGAAAGGCCTGCAGCTCCAGCGCTACAAGGGCCTCGGTGAGATGACCGCCCAGCAGCTCTGGGAGACCACCCTGGATCGCGACGTGCGCTCCTTGCTGCAGGTCAAGGTAAAGGACGTGACCGACGCCGACGACCTGTTCGTGAAGCTGATGGGCGATGTGGTGGAGCCGCGGCGCGAGTTCATTCAGGAAAACGCCCTCAGCGTCGCCAATCTGGACGTCTAGGGCTCAGCCTGTGTAATTTCTCAGTAAAACATATCCCGGGAAGCGAGTTATGTGGACCGATTTACTGAGAAGCCTGACCTCGCCGGCATATCGGCCGGTTTTCAGGCCGGTAGAGCATTGATTCAGAGATGCTCTCCGCTGTCAACATCGAGCTTTCGTCAGTGCCCTTTGGTGACCGAGATCCAACGCTTCGGGGATGGTTACCTGCTGAGCGCCATGGCCGCCGAAGCCGTCGGGGTACGGACCGCTTAGGTTCGGAGTGGGTAAGGAAGACGGGGTTCCATCCGGCGTTGGTCGTCGCGGCGGGTGCCAGAGCGGGCAAACACCCTCGCAACGTCGACCGGGCGTCGGAGGAGGCCCAAGCCCTCATGGGGCCGCCCCCCTTCGGTTATGATTAAGCCGCCCGGCTCCTGAAAGGACTGCCTCATTGTAAGTGCTGGCGCTCAGAACAGCATCCAGCCGGTCCTGCAACCGCTCCGGCAGTACGGACTCTCAGTCCACCATCGCGGGCGTACCGACCAAGCCGACGATGGCAGCTACGGCCGCCTCACACTCGCCGGCGTCCATCTCCGTAACCTTGGCGTAGATGTCCGGCGAGCGTGGAAGACCCTTCATCCCCGCGATGCCCGATACCTGAGCGGGGGCGAACGTGGCTTGGGTAGCAAGGTCGCCGTCCTCCAGGGCGAGCATCGGGATGGACGAGTAGAGATCGTCGAGCCTCAACTCGACCCCGATGGCCGCTAGCCGGAGGACGGCGTTGGTCCTTGTTGGACTTCGTAGTGCCATCCGTCTCCCTGACGGTGAAAGAAATCAACCCGGCGCTGGTCCTGCGCGACAAGGACGAAATGCATGAGGTCCGGCAGCGTCTGGTATTCGAGCCATTTCCCGCCGCGGTCGTACCGTCAGGTCATCGAGGGGCCGGGTCAAGGCATCGTGGGCGATGGAGCCGCCGACCAGCATGCGGATTACCTGCCCGTCGATGTACTCCAGCCGCTCCCCTTCCTCCGCCGCTTCGCAAAGGCGTTCGTACTCATCCAGCCCGATGAAGTCGTCGCGTAACGCAGCGGGCATGCTATGGCCCTAGAGGTTCCCCCTCCTCATACGCTTGGACGTGGCGATCCGGAAGCTGCGGGCAAGGCACGGTGGCCGTTCGGCGCTCGCACGGGAACGTCCGGGTCACCGCGACGCCTGCGCTCCCTCTGTCGGATGCCGACCGGCCCTTTGCGGGAGGAGGACGATGAGCGCGACGATGAAGGCCCCGATCACGGCGGAGGCGAGCGGCCGGCTCAGGTTCAGCCCGCCGTCGGCGACCGGCTTGTCGAGGAAATCGCCCACCGTGGCCCCGAGCGGGCGGGTCAGGATGAACGCCGCCCAGAAGAGCGTGACCCGTGAAACGGAGGTCCGGTAGTACAGGGCGATGACGACCGCGAGCGCCGCCGCGAAGACGAGGGCGCCACCCTCGTAGCCGAGGCCGCCGGTGTCCGCGAGCCAGTCGCCGAGCGCGGTGCCCAACGTCTGCGAGAAGGTGATCGCCCCCCAATAGAACGCCTCGACCCGCGGGGTCGAAACCGTGTCCACCGACACGGTGCCCTCGGTCGCATACCAGAGCCCGAGCACGGCCGCGAGGCAGGCGAGGAGCAGGGTCGATCCGCCGGTGTATCCGATGCCGAGCGAGCGGTCGGCGAAGTCCGCCATCGTCGTACCGAAGGTGGTCGAGGCGACGATCGTGGACCAGTACAGGACCGGGTGGAACCGCTTCGACATGATCTGGGCGACCACGAGCCCGACCAGCAGCACGGCGAACAGGGCGGTGCCGGCGAGATAGCCCCAATCGAGGGTCATGGTGACGGTGTCGCCGCCGGTCTCCCCGAGCGTGGTGGCCAGGATCTTGACGATCCAGAAGCCCAGCGTGACCTCGGGTACCTTGCTCAGGGCGCGTTCGTAACGGTCGTCCATCGGACCTGCTCCTTCTTCGAGGGGAAACCTGACGGCGCGTCGGCGCAGGCCGCCCGGCGACCGGCACGCTGCGGGATGAGGAGGACGAGCCCGACCATGACGATCGCGAGGACGCCGGAGATCGTGATGTCGTCGATGCCCAGGCCGCCGGAAGCGACCGGCTTGTCGAGCGAGTTGGCGAGGGTGGCGCCGAGCGGCCGCGTCAGGACGAACGCCGTCCAGAACAGCATCGGCCTGGAAACGCGCGTACGCAGATGGAGGGCCGTGACCACGGCCAGCGCGACGAGGATGAGGAGCGCGCTCCCGTTGTACCCGAGCCCGCTGCTGTCGGCCATCCAGTCGCCCAACGCGGTGCCGAGCGTCTGGGAGAACATGACCGTGGCCCAATAGAAACCTTCGGCCCGCGGGGACCGCACCGTCTCCACGGCGACCGTGCCGAGCGTGCGCTTCCACAGGATCAGGGTCGCGACGACCGATCCGAGCAGCACCAGGGACCCGCCCGCGTAGCCGATGCCGAGGGACCGGTCGCAGAAGTCGGCGAGGGTCGTGCCTGCGAGCGTCGTCGCGGTGACCACGGCCCAGTACAGGAGCGGCTGGAAGCGGTCCGCCCGGACCTGTGCGGCGAGCAGCACCGCCAGGGCGGCCCCGAAGATCGCCGTGCCGGCGAGATAGCCGAGGCCGAGCGTCAACGTGACGGCGTTGCCGCCGACCTCGCCCAGGGTCGTGGCCACGATCTTGATGGCCCAGAACCCGGCGGTGGCTTCAGGCACCTTGGCGGGTTCGACGTGTCCGGGTCGCTCGGTCGGTTGCATCGGGCTGCCGTGGGAAAGCGAGTGCCGGCTCAGGCGGTGTGGGTCTGGTCGATGATGGCGAGCAGGTCGTCGACCGCGCGACGGCAGGCGGCCGGATCGGGGTTCGACGCCCGCAGCGCGTCGAGGGCGCGGTCGATGGCCTTGTCCACGACGTGCCAGTCGGCGGCGGCTCGCGGCTTCAGGCCGGCCTCGGACGCGTCCCAGGACAATTCCAGGTCCTTGATGCGCGTCTTGGCGGCGGCGAGGTCGCCCCGGTCGGTCATCGCCTTTACGTCGACGACGATGGTCCGGAACTTGGAGAGGTCGCCGAGCTTCGAGGCCGCCATCGCCTTGGGCGTCGCTCCGACGGCGGCGTCCTGCATCGCCTGCAGGCCCAGGGGGGCGGCCGTGGCGCCGATGACCGTCGCGGCGATGGCGGCGAGGAGGATGTTTCGCATGGTCATTCGCTCCGTGTCGTGCGGCGTTGGAAGGACTGGAGGATGGGGATGCGGGAGGCGGCGGACGGTCAGGCCCGCCGCTGTCCGGCCGGCTCGCCAGGGCGTCCGGAGACGAGGCTCAGGGACGTCACCAGGGCGACGATGACGGCGAAGAAGGCGAGGCTGGTGGAGGCCGTGCCGAAGCCGAGGCCGCCGTATTCCCGTGCCTGCGACAGCAGATCGCCCAGCGATGCGCCGAGGGGGCGCGTGACGATGTAGGCGAGCCAGAAGATCGTCACCGGGTTCGTGCCGAGGCGCCAGGCGAGGGCGAGGGCGGCCAGCATCGTGCCGAAGATGACGACGCCGAGATTGAAGCCGAGCCCCAGCGCCTCGGTAGCCAGGTCGCCCGCGGCCGTGCCGAGCGCGAAGGTCAGGAGGATGGCGAGCCAGTAGAACGCCTCGCGGCGCCGGGTCACGATGGCGTGGATCGAGAGCGTCCGCTCGGTCGCGTACCAAAGGGCGAACACGGTGGCGAGGGCGGCCGCGAACACGCCGGTGCTGACGAAGAGGCTCACGCCGAGCTTGTCGGTCAGGATGTCGGTAACCTGCGTGCCGACCACGCTGACGAGGACGACGGTCGACCAATAGGTCCAGGGCAAGTAGCGCCACTCGCGCACCTGCAGGGCGAGGACGGCCGCGAGGAGGCCGGCCGTGAGGGTGGCGGTGACGGCGGCACCCAGGCCGACGTTCACCGCGAGGTAGTCCGCGCCGGTCTCGCCGACGGTCGTGGACAGTATCTTGATGACCCAGAAGACCGCGGTGACCTCCGGTACCTTGTTCAAGATCTGGCGCTGGATCTCGCTCATCCCCGTCTCCCGTCCGTCATGGTCGGGCACCGTGATAGCGAGCCATAATGAGGGCAGAATGAGCTTCGTCCAAAGGAGCCGCAGGCTCGGCCTCAGGCCGGCAGTCTGACGGTTGCGAGGGTCCCCTGCCCGTCACGTCGGTTTTCGACCGTCAGGCCGAGGTCGTTGCGCTCCGCGATGCGGCGGGCGATGGCGAGCCCGAGCCCTGTGCCTTCGACTTCCGGTGGCGCGGCCCGGAAGAAGCGGTCGAACAGGCGGCCCTCGCTTCCCGGCGGCAGCCCGCAGCCGGTGTCCCGAACCGTGACGACGCACGCACCGTCCCGGTTCAGCAGACGGACGTCGACCTGGCCTCCGGACGGCGTGTAGCGCAGGGCGTTGTCGACGAGGTTGGCGAACAGGACGCGGACCTCGTCCTCCGACGCGTGAAGCGTCGCGGGTGTCTCGATATGCACGCCCAGGTCGATGTCCTTGCGCTCGGCGAGCACGACGTGGTCGGCGACGCAGTCGAGCAGGAGCTGGCCGAGGTCGACGGATGCAGGACGCGCCTCGGCACCGTCGTCGAGCCGGGCGAGACGGAGCAGTTGATCCACCAGCCGGTTCGCCCTCCGGAGGCCGTCCGCCAGCGCCGTACGCCGCGCGTCGCTCCCGCCACCGGCAGGCCCGCCGAGGGAGTCGAGTTGGATCTGCATCGCGGCGAGCGGCGTACGCAGTTCGTGCGCCGCGTCGGCGACGAACCGCTTCTGGGCGGCCAGAGCGGCCTGCAGGCGAAGGATGAGCCCGTTCATGGCCTCGACGAGGGGCGCCACCTCCGTCGGCACGCCGCGCGTCGGCAAGGGGCCTTGGGCGGCGGCGCCGCGCCCGGCGAGGTCATGCACCAAGCCGTCGAGCCGCCCGAGCGCCCGGTTCATCGCCCAGCCGACGACGATCCACGACAGCGGGACGAGGAGCAGCAGGGGGGCCACGGCACCGAGCGCCGCATTGCGTGCGAACTCCGCCCTCACGACGTCGCGCTGGGCGACCCGGACCGTCGTTGTGCCGTTGGCGGTCGTGTATGTGCGCCAGAGCTCGCCGCCCATGACGACGTTCGCATATCCCGTGCGGCCGGGGTGGCGGACGTCGACGCCGCGGTCGTCGCGCAGGACCTGCCCGTCCTTCCAGATGGTGACGGCGAGTTGGTCCTCCGGGTCCTGGTCGGCGGCGGGCGGCGCGTCCGCGTCCGTTAGCCCGGGACCGGCGTTGAGGGCGACTTGCCGCAACTGCCCGTCGAGGAAATCGGCCGCCTCGATCCGCGCGAGGGCATAGGCCGCGACCATCGCGGCCAAGCCGATTCCGGCGAGCAGGGCGGTCATCCAGACGAGCGTCGTGCGGCGCAGGGAGGCGGCCCTCATGGCTTGGGTACCATCCAACCTGCGCCGCGGACATTCAGGATCACGCCCTTGCCGACCTTTCGACGGACCGTGAGGATCAGGGCGTCCACCGCGTTGCTCTCGACCTCCTCGCCCCACCCGTAGATGCGTTCCTCGATCTGCGCACGAGAGAGGATGCGCCCCGGTCGCTCCATCAGGGCGTGCATGAGGGCGTATTCGCGCGCCGACAGGACCGCGACGGTCCCGGCGTGGGACAGGACGTGGCTTTCCGTGTCGAGTTCGGTCTCGGCGGCCACGAGCCGCGCGCTCGCCCGCCCGGCCCGACGGCGCAGGATGGCCCGCATCCTGGCGAGCAGCTCGCGCATCTCGAACGGCTTGACCAGGTAATCGTCCGCCCCGAGGTCGAGGCCTGCGACGCGGCTTTCGAGGCCGTCCCGCGCCGTGATGATGAGCACCGACGTGTCGATCCCGGCCGCCCGGGCGGATCGAAGCACCCGAAGTCCGTCCCCGCCCGGCAGGCCGAGGTCGAGCAGCGCGAGCGCGTGGCCGCCGTTGAGCAGGGCCGTCTCGGCCTCGCCGCCGTCGCGGACCCAATCGACGGAATAGCCCTCGGCCGAGAGGCCGTTCGACAGCCCTTCGCCGATCATCCGGTCGTCCTCGATCAACAGCACGCGCATCGGTCGGTCCGTCCGGTTTCGAGCCCTCGCCCTGGACTGCGCCGCGACGCATCCCTTCCCGCCGGCTTCATCCTCGATAGGCGACGAGCACGGCCCCGGCGGCGATGAGGGCGACGCCGAGCCAATTCGGTGGAGATAGACGTTCGCCGAGGAAGACGACCCCGAAGACGGCCACCAGCACGACGCTGAGCTTGTCGACCGGGGCCACGCGGCTGGCCTCGCCGAGCTTGAGGGCGCGGAAGTAGCAGATCCATGAGCCGCCCGTGGCGAGGCCCGAGAGCACCAGGAACACGTAGGTCCTGGCCGAGACCGACCCGACCGGTACCCACTGGACCGTGCCGACCAGGATGGCGCCGAGGGCGCAGAGTATGACGACCGTGCGGATGAAGGTGGCGAAGTCGGAATTGACGTTCTCGATGCCGACCTTGGCGAAGATCGCGGTCAACGCCGCGAAGGCGGCAGAAAGCAGCGCCCACAGCTGCCAGGATCCGAGCAACGTCCTCATGCCGTGTTCCCCTCGATGCGGACCTGCCGCGACGCAATCCTCACGGCCCCCGACAGACCATCGGATGAGGGATGTCCGGCACCCGACGCCCCCCCCTGAGCGTCGCCGTTCCAACGCTCGCCGTGTGGTTCCTAATTCGCCCTGGACGGCCATTGCCGATGCAGGTCGTCGATGACGAAAGCATGCTCGTGCCGGCCCTGACCGATCCCCCGCACGTGGGGGTGGGACGGGTCGAGGTCCGCGTGGGCATGTGCGACGACGTCCGGGTCGGATGCAGGCCAAAGCATGGCCGCCGCCGCGACGCCCGCGACGGTCAGGGCGCCGAGTGCCGCCAGGGTCGCGGGCATCCCGACGGCAGCGCCGAGGCAGCCCGCCAGCGGGTAAGTGAGGAGCCACGACGCGTGCGAGAGCGCGAACTGGGCGGCGGAGTAGCCGATCCCAAGGACGAGCCAGGTCCCGAGCAGTACGGGCCAGCCGATGGCCCCGCACCAGGTCAGGGCAGCGACCCCGACGAGGACGACTCCGAGGAAGGCGGCGGACGGCAGCATCACACCCCTGTCGGACAGGCGGTCCAGGACCCGCGGTAGGACCAGGGCGGCGGCCATCGAGCCCGCGCCGAAGGGTCCAAGGGCAAGGGCGACGTCGTGCTGGGGGCGTCCGAGCAGGGCCTGGACGATTACCACGGTATTGACGATGACCATGGCGCCGGCCGCCGCGACGGCGAAATTCAGGGCGAGCAACCCGCGCAGGCGCGGTGTCGCCAGGAAGATCCGCCATGCCCAGTTGGCACTCGATACGGAGACGCCTAAGCCTCAGTGACGGGCCGGGCACCGAGCACAGAAAAGGCGACAGGCGCGTCAGGTCCGCGGGACCTCTGCTCTCCGTCACCAACACTCGATAACTGATAAATGGTCTCATCGGATTTCAACCAAGAGATCTACGCAAATCTTGGACGAATGCCTTCGCGAGCGCCGGCGCCTCGGCCACCACCTCTTCGTAGAACTTGGTCCCCACGGGGCCTGCCTGGGAATAATCCGGGGGCAACTCACCGATTGTCGCCGCGATCTCTGCGAAAACCTCTTCCCGTTCAGGTGCTGAAAGTTTTTGCATGAGAAGGGTCATCATGGCGATGGTCGATGTTCTCAGAACCGCAAGCATCGCCGTTGTCGTCACGGCAAAATGGTGCGTTTGTAGATCATTCATTGAAAACACCTTGCATAGTCAAGCATCATTACTCAGGCATCACTTCATGAGGTGCTTGAAGTATTGGAGAAACAATACGGCCAGAGGCAATCCGATACAGATCGCTATCATCATTCGATCCGCGGCTTTGCGGACGTATGGCCTGACCCGTCGCTTGCGCCGAGGATTTGGCGCCCACTCGCTCTGCAGCCGCGCCGATTTCTTGCTCATGCCGGATGCTCGCCGTCACACGGGCAGGCGCGCGGCCTCGGCCGAAAGCGCCTCGTCCTCGACCTGGACGGTGACGTGCTCGATGCCGTGTCGCTCCTTCACCAGACGCCGGACCGCGCGGATGAGGTCGGGTCCGGCGGCGACGTCGTCCATGACCACGTGGCCGCTCATCGCGTCGAAGCCGGAGGTCAGCGTCCAGGCATGAAGGTCGTAGGCGCGCCGCACGCCAGGCATCGCCTCGATCTCCGTTCGTAGCGCGGCAAGATCGACACCCAGAGGCGTTCCCTCCAGCAGGATGTGAAGCGCCTCGCTCAACAGGCGCCAGGTGCGCGGCACGATGAACAGGCCGATGCCGGCGCCGACCAGCGGATCGACCCATCGCCAGCCCGTCGCCATCACCACGAGGGCCGCGGCGATGACGCCGACCGAACCCAGCATGTCGGAGAAGACCTCGAAGTAGGCGCCCTTGACGTTGAGGCTTTCCGACGATCCGCCCGCGAGGAGTCTCATGCTGGCGAGGTTCACCCCGAGGCCGACGAACGCGACCAGCATCATCGGCCAGCCGAGGATCTCGGTCGGCTCGAAGAAGCGCCGGTAGGCCTCGTACAGGATGTAGGCCGTCACCCCGAGCAGCACGACGGCGTTGGCGAGGGCCGCCAGGATCTCGAAGCGCATGTAGCCGAAGCTCTTGCCCGGCGACGGCGCCTTGGCCGCGTAGTGGATGGCGAGCAGCGACATCGCGATGCCGCCGGCATCCGTGACCATGTGGGCGGCATCGGCCAGCAGCGCGAGGCTGCCGGTGAGCAGGCCGCCGACGACCTCCGCGGCCATGTAGGTCAGCGTCAGGGCGAGCGCCCAGGCTAGGCGCCCCTTGTTCCTGCCCGCCGCCGAGCCCGCGGGTATGCCGCCGCCGTGCGAATGCCCGTGGCCGCCGCCGTGCGCGTGTCCGTGTCCCATGTCGCTCCCAGTCTTTCGTTGCCGTCCCGGACCGGCCGCCTCAGGGGCCGGAGGAGCCGATGAGCTCGGCCACGTGCGCGCCGGCGGGGTGTCCGGTCGCGGCGAGGTGGGCGGCCGAGCAGGCCGCGTAGCCGGGACCGAACGCCGCCATGACGAGCTCGTGCCGCCCGTCCGGAGCCTCGCGGCTGGCCAGGAGAGCCCGACCGCCGGGCCAGAGCTCGGAATCGGCCGATGGCCCCGGTGTCGGCTCGCCGTAGCGGCGCACCCCTTCGTCGTGGATGGCGCGGCGCACGCGCGCGAGTTCCTCGCCCGCCAGGGGGAGCCCCACCCAGACGACCTCCTGCAGACCCTCCTCGCGGCAGACCACCAGCACGACCTCGGCCGTTGCCGACCCGACGGCCGGCCGCCAGCCACGCGGGTAGTACAGCGCGGTCAGGTTGGCCTCGCGGTCGGCCTTGAGCGGGCGCGGCACGTCGGCGACGGGCCCCCACGCGAGGCCGAACGGAGCCTCGCCGACGCCTCCGTCCGCGCCCGGAGCCGCACCCGTCAGCGCGAGGAAGGCGAAAGGAGCCGCCAACCAGGTTGGGACGCGTCGCATCTCGTCTACTCCGCCGCCTTGAGGTGTCGTGGCCCCGGCTCCCGCGGCCGCTCCGCGACCTTCGGGACGACAACCTTGCCGAACCGGGCGTACAGGGCCGGCAGCACGATCAGGGTCAGCAGGGTGGCGCTGATCAGGCCACCGATGACCACGGTGGCGAGCGGCCGCTGGATCTCGGCGCCGGTCTCGGTGGCGATGGCCATGGGCACGAAGCCGAGCGAGGCGACCAGCGCCGTCATCGCCACCGGCCGCAACCGGGTCATGGCGCCCTCCAGGATGGCCTCGCGCTTCGGCCGGCCCTCCGCCACGAGCTGCTTGATGAAGGTCAGCATGACGAGGCCGTTGAGGACCGCAACGCCCGAGAGCGCGATGAACCCGACCGCCGCCGGTACCGAGACCGGCATGCCGCGCAGCCAAAGCGCGAAGATGCCCCCGGTGAGGGCAAGCGGCACCGCGCTGAACACCAGCAGCGCGTCCCGCGGCGAGCCCAGGGCCGAGTACAGCAACAGGAAGATCAGGAAGAAGCAGACCGGTACCACCACCATCAGCCGCCGCTTGGCCGAGGCGAGGTTCTCGAACTGCCCGCCCCAGGTGAGGTAGGAACCTGGCGGCAGCTGCACCTGGCTTCCAACCTTCGCCTGCGCCTCCGCGACGAGCGAGCCGATGTCCCGCCCGCGCACGTTGGCCGTGACCACGACCCGCCGCTTGCCGTTCTCGCGCGAGATCTGGTTCGGTCCCTCGGTGACCGAAAAGCTCGCCACCTGCTTGAGCAGGACCGAGCTCGCCCGGCCGTTCGGGCCCGCCGGCAGCGGCACCGGGATGTTCTCCAGGGCCTCCCGGTCCTCGCGGACCTTGTCGGTCAGGCGCACGACGATGGGGAAGCGACGGTCGCCCTCGAACACGACGCCGGCGTCCCGTCCCCCGATGGCCGCGCCGATGACCTCCTGGATCGCCCCGGTGCTCAGGCCGTAGCGCGCCGCCTCGGCCTTGTTGATCTTGATCTCCAGGAACGGCAGGCCCGCCGTCTGCTCGACCTTGACGTCCTCGGCGCCGTCGATGCCCTTCAGGACCGCCGCGACCTGGTTGGCCGCCTTCAGCATCGGCTCGAACTCGTCGCCGAACACCTTCACGGCGAGGTCGCCCCGGGTGCCGGCGAGCAGCTCGTTGAAGCGCAGCTGGATCGGCTGGGAGAACTCGTAGACGTTGCCGGCGAGCGCCCCGACCGCCTTCTCGATCTGCTCCTGCAACTCGGCCTTGGACAGGCTCGGCTCGGGCCACTCCTCCTGGGGTTTCAGGATGACGAAGGTGTCTGAGGAGTTCGGCGGCATCGGGTCGGAGGCGACCTCGGCGGTGCCGGTCTTCGAGAAGACGTAGGCCACCTGCGGGAATTTCGAGACCACCTTCTCGACCTTGAGCTGCATCGCCTGCGACTGGGTGAGGGAGGTCGATGGGATTCGGGTGGCGTTGAGGGCGATGCTCTTCTCGTCGAGCTGCGGGATGAACTCGGTCCCGAGGCGGGTGAACAGGATGCCCGCCCCGACGAGCAGCAGGAGCGCCGCGCCGACGAAGACGAACGGCGCCCGGACCGCCGCGCCGAGCACCGGGCGGTAAGCGGCCTTGAGCGCCCGGATGATGAGGTTGTCCTTCTCCGTGACCTTGCCGGTGATGACGATGGCGATGAGCGCCGGCACGAAGGTCAGCGACAGCACGAAGGCCGCCACGAGCGCGATGATCACGGTCAGCGCCATCGGCTCGAACATCTTGCCCTCGACCCCCGTGAAGGTCAGGAGCGGGACGTAGACCAAGATGATGATCGCCTGCCCGTAGAGCGACGGCTTGATCATCTCCTCGGCTGAGGCGCGGACCGTCTGGAGGCGCTCCTCGGTGTCGAGCCCCCTGCCCAGCTCCTGCTGCTTCTCTGCGAGGTGGCGCAGGGCGTTCTCGGTGATGATCACCGCCCCGTCGACGATCAGCCCGAAATCGAGGGCGCCGAGGCTCATCAAGTTGGCCGAGATCTTCGCCTCGACCATGCCGGTCATGGTCATCAGCATGGCGACCGGGATGACCAGGGCCGTGATGATGGCGGCCCGGATGTTGCCGAGCAGCAGGAACAGGATGACGATGACGAGAGCCGCGCCCTCGGACAGGTTCTTCACCACCGTCTTCACGGTCGCCTCGACGAGCCGGGTCCGGTCGAGGACGGTCTGGACCTCGACGCCGGGCGGCAGGCTCTTGCGGATCTGTTCCATGCGCGCGTCGACCGCGGCAGCCACCGTGCGGCTGTTCTCGCCGATCAGCATCAGGGCGGTGCCGACGACGACCTCCTGGCCGTCCTCGCTGCCCGAGCCCGTGCGCAGGTCGCGCCCGATGCGGACCTCGGCGATGTCCTTGATCCGCACCGGCACGCCGCCCCGGGTGGCGACGACCACGTCGCCGATCTCGTCCATGCTCTCCAGGCGGCCGGCGGCGCGCACGACGTAGCCCTCGCCGTTGTCCTCCAGGTAGCGGGCGCCCTGGTTGGCGTTGTTGGCCTCCAGCGCCCGGGCGACGTCCGAGAAGGACAGGTCGAGGGACGCGAGCCGCGTCGGGTCGGGCTGGACGTGGTACTGCTTCTCGAAGCCGCCGATGCCGTCGACCCCGGCCACGCCGGACACGGTCTTGACTAGGGGGCGGATGATCCAGTCCTGGACGGTGCGCAGGTAGGCGGTCTGCTCCAGCTCGGTCTTCAGGCGCTGGCCCTCGGGGGTCAGGTAGCTGCCATCGGGCTGCCAGCCGGGCTTGCCCGCCTTCGAGACCGTGCGCTCGCCGGGCTTCGCGTAATGGATCGACCACATGTAGATCTCGCCCAGCCCGGTCGAGATCGGCCCCATGCTGGGCTCGGTGCCGGGCGGCAGGTCCCGCCTCACCTGCGCGAGGCGCTCGGCGACCTGCTGGCGGGCGAAGTAGATGTCGAGCTTCTCCGCGAAGACCGCGGTGACCTGCGAGAAGCCGTTGCGCGAGAGCGAGCGGGTGTATTCGAGCCCCTTGATGCCCGCGAGCGCGGTCTCGACCGGGTAGGTGACCTGCTTCTCGATGTCGACGGGCGAGAGCGACGGCGCCGTCGTGTTGATCTGCACCTGGTTGTTGGTGATGTCGGGCACCGCGTCTATCGGCAGCTTGGTGACCGAGTAGCCGCCGAAGCCGGCGGCCAGCAGCGACAGGAGCAGAACCAGCCAGCGCTGGTGCACGGAGAAGTCGAGGATGCGGCTGATCATGTCGGGCTTCCTCAATGGTCGTGGTCGGCTTCGCTCTTCCCGAGCTCGGCCTTGAGGAGGAAGGTGTTGGCCACCGCGATGGTCTCGCCGGGCTTGAGGCCCGAGACGACCTCGAAGCCGTCGTCGTCGGAGCGCCCGAGCTCGACCTCGCGCTTTTCGAAGCCCTCGTCCGTGCGCACGAAGACGACGCGCTTGCCCTCGACGGTCTGGAGCGCCGACTTGGCGACCCGCACCGGCACTTGGTCCGTCGCGGTCTCGACCTCGGCGGTGACGTAGGTGCCGGGCCTCCAGGCCATGTCCTTGTTGGGCAGCGAGACCACGACCCGGGCGGACCGGGTGTCGGCGTTCAGCAGCGGGCTGACGAACACCACCTTGCCCTGCTCGCTGCGGCCGCCGCGGTTCACGGTGACCCGCGCGCCCTCCCGGACCTCGGCGAGGTCGGAGGTGGGGACCGCGAGCTCGATCCAGACGGTCGAGAGGTCGGCGACGGTGTAGACGTCGGCAGGGTCGCCCTCCTTGCCCACCGCCGTGCCGACATCGACCTTGCGCTCCACGATGCGGCCGGCGATGGGCGCCCGCAGCTCGTACTGGCGCAGCGTCGAGGCGTTCGGCGTCGCCTCGTCGCGTTTCTGCGCGGCGGCGACCTCGGCGGCGTTCAGGCCCAGCGCCGAGAGCTTCTGGCGGGCGAGGTCGACGCGCAGCTGGTTCTCCTGGAACACGGCCTTGGCGTTGTCGAACGCCGCCTGGGATGCCGCCGCCGACGCCAAGAGTTTCTGCTGGCGCTCGAAGTTGATCTTCTGGAGGTCGGACTGGACCATCGCGGTGAGGTACTCGCTCTTGGCGTCGGCGACTTCCCGGCTGTCGAGGAGGGCGACCACCTCGCCCTTCCTGACGTCGTCGCCCAGGCGCTTGCGCATCTCGGACACCGTGCCGACGACGCGGGCGGGGACGCGGGCGATCCGGTCGGTATCGGGCGTGATGGTGCCGGGCACCAGGACGTGTCGCGAGAGCGTCCCGCCCTCGGCCTTGGCGACGCCGATGTCCTGCCCCTCGACCTGCTCGGCCGTCATCTTGACGTGGCCTTCCTCGCCCTCCGCCTCGGAATGCTCGTGCTCGCCGTGAGCGTGGGCTCCCTCGGCCTTCGGCGCGGCGGCCTTGCCGTGGTCGTGGCCGTCGCCTTCGGCATGGTCGGCCTCGTCCTTCGGCGCCTTCCCGCCAGGGGGCGGGCCGGCGGCGAAGGTGAGGATGGCCGGCGGCAGCCCGGCCGATGTCAGGAGGCCGCGGACGAACGCGGATATGGCGGGGACGGCGGCGCCGACGACGATGCCGGCGGCCACGAGGACCGCGGTGATGAGGATGCGCATGAGACCTGCTCGGCCGGGATCGGGCGCCGTTCGGACGGACGCGGCAGTCCCGCTTCTGTGGCGTGAGGAGTGGCCCGGAGCGCGGGCTCCGGGTTCGGGACGCGCCTCTGCGGCGTCACCTCAGGCGCGGGGGGGCCTCGGCAGGCGGTCCGGCGAGACGGAGGAAACCGTCTGGCTCAAATGCGCATAGGCCAGCCGGGCGACCCCGAAGACCGGCTCCGAGAAGTCCGCCACGGCGGGTGCCGCCTGGTGGCAGCCACAATGGAGGTGGCAGGCCATGCCGGGGTCGGTCGCGCCGGTGTCGGGCGCGGCCTCAATGCTCGCGATCTCCGTGACGTGCCTGCCGCCGCCATCGTGGTACGCGACGTCGGCGGCGAGGCCGGCGGCGGGCGCGACGAGGGACAGGGCGAGGGCGAGCGCGAGCAGGCGTGCGGCGAACGCCCACCATCCCCGTGCCGCCCACCTGCGGCTATGCCCGCGTCCTGAACCCATCTCCGGCCTTATGCGCGATTTATCCCGGATCGGACAAGGCATCGTCCTGGCCTCTTGAACCCGGTCTGAACAGATTTTGTGGCCGCCATGCAAGGTCAGCCGCGGTCACGACGCGAAAGCGGCCAAGCCGTTTCTCGCTCGGCCGAGACGAATACCGGGCGAGGAAAATCCGGGAACGGTTTCGCGGGGGGCCGCATTCCCGGCCGACCGCGAAACATGGAGATCCTTGGATGAAGATCATGTTCGCCGCCGCCGCCGCGGCCGCCCTGGCCCTCGCGCCGGTCGGTGCGCTCGCCCAGCACGTGGACGTCGGCCCCGGCGGAGTCGGGGTTCACGGCGACGGCCACCGCCGCGATGTCGACCATACGCACACCACCGTCGAGGAGAACCATCGCGACCGGCCGGTCGTGCACGAACATCATGACGACCATCACGAGAAGACCGTCGTGGAAGAGCACCGCCACTGAGCGGCTGACATCGCGACGGGGCCGGGCCGGGGGCAGCGACGTCCGGCCCGGCCCCTCGCATTTCGAGGACGTCGGCGAACCTGGGGTGACGGCTTCCTGAACGACGGTCTCAGAACCTGTTCAACGGCCGCCGCGCAAACCGCCGCAATAGGAATCCCCGGAGGAGACAGCGATGCGACGGCACCTAGCAGGCTTGATGGCGGCGGCCATCCTCCTCGCGCCGGCCGCGGCCTCGGCCCAGTATTACGAGCGCGGCTACGGCTACGGCGAGCGGCGGCCGCACGACCATGTCGATGTCTACCGCCACGGCAACCATGACGACGTCGTGGTCCGGCACCATCACCCGCGCCGCGAGGATTACGGGCCGGGCCGGTTCGAGCGGCACCATCACCATCACGACTTCGACGACTGAGGTCGCCGCCTGGCGTCGAGAAGAGGTCGCCCGCACCGGCTCGCGCCGGTGCGGGCGCATCACGACGCGCGAGGGGTCGGCGCATCGTGAACGACGTGCCGAGCAGGCTCGGCGAGCGCGTAGCCGATCACCGCGGCCAGGAGCGCGAAGACGACGAGCAGGGGCAGCATCCGCATGTCCGCGCCTCCCGCCCCCGCGGCCTGCCCGGCGAGCTCACTTCTTGCCGGGCTTGTCGTGGCTGTGCCCGTGGGCATGCCCGTCGTTGTCCGAATGCGCCGGCTTGCCGTCGGGCCGCTTCTCACGGGCCTCGCTGACGCGCGGGTCGTCGCGATGGGCCGGGCCGCCCGACACGCCACCGGTGTTCGGGACGGCGCGCTCGGGGTTCGAGGCATTGCCGTGGCTGTCCACGGCGAAGGCGGACCCCGTGGCCGCGGCCAGCATCCCGGCGGCGAGGACGGCGGCGAGCGTGCGCTTCATCTGTCGGTCTCCTGTTCGGCGCCGACCGCGTCGGCCGCTTCGAAGTCCGAGATAGCCAAGCCGTTTGTCTCCGGGACGCCGCGTTCGTGACGAAGTGTGTCAGCCGCCGCGCCCAGCCCGGGGCACGCGGATCTCGGCCCGCAATCCGCCCTCCGGCCTCGTGGTCAGGATGAGCGTGCCTCCCTCCGCTTCCACGGCCCGCCGCGCGATGGTCAGGCCGAGTCCGGTCCCGCCGGTGTTTCGGTTGCGCGACCCCTCCAGGCGGGTGAAGGGCTCGAAGGCGCAGGCGACGTCGCATGCCGGGATGCCGGGCCCGTCGTCGTCGATGCGCAAGACCAGCGCTGTCTCTTCGGCCGCCAGGGCGATGCGCACCCGCGCGCCGTAGCGCACGCCGTTGTCCACGAGGTTCTCCAGCGCCCGCCGGAAGGCGACTGGGCGCACCGTCGCCAGGGCCCGGCCGGGTCCTCCGTATGCGACCGCCCGGCCGGCATCCGCGGAGGCGTCGGCGACCCCCATCAAAATGCTCGCGACGTTGGTGACCTGCCGCGGCTCCGGGTCGGCGTCGCCCCCCAGGTAGGCCAGCGTCGCGTCGACCATCGCCTGCATGTCGTCGAGGTCGGAGGCCATGGCGCGGCGCCCGGCCGGGTCCTCGACGTGGTCGAGGCGCAGGCGGAGCCGGGTGATGGGCGTTCGCAGGTCGTGGGACACGGCGGCGAGCGCCTGCGTCCGCTCGCCGACCAGCCGGTGGATGCGCTCCTGCATCGCGTTGAGGGCACGGCCGATCCCTCGGGTCTCGTCGGGACCAATCTCGGGAACCCGGACGGGGGCGCCGTGGCCGATCCGTCCGGTGGCCCGGGTCAGCTCCCGCAAGGGGCCGGCGATCCGATGCATCAGGACGACCGCGGCCACCCCGACGAGGATGGCCATGGCGGTGGCGAGCGAGGCCCAGGGCGCGACGGGGACGAGGCTCGGGGCGTGCGCGGACCGGAAGGTCAGCGCGCTCCCGTCCGGAAGCGGGATGATCCCGCGCAGGTCCTGCCGGTGGAGCGGCTCGTCCGGCGCCTCCAGGTTCAGGGCGAGCCCCGCCCCGAGGACCGGTTCGAGGGCGAGGAGGCGGTCGCGCAGGTCCCGGAGCGCGGGATCGGTCGCCCCCGGGGGGCGAGCCGGCGCTGGGGCGTCCCAGCCGATCTCGAAATGGTTCGACGAGAGGGCCTCGGCCTCGTCAGCCCGCTCCTCCGGCGGGCGCCGCGACACGGCCTCGCGCGCGATGACGAGTTGGCGGGCGACCTCGGTGGCGAAGGCCTCGTCGGCGGCGGCCGCCGCCGAGAGGCGGTAGATCGCCAGCGCGCCGCCATGGACGAGGAGCACGGCCAGGAGCAGGACGACGACGGTGCGCCCCTCCAGGCTGCGGGCGAGGCCGAGGACGCCCCTCATGCCCGCTCGACCTTGGCGGCCAGCATGTAGCCGGTGCCCCGCACCGTCTTGATGACGGCGGCCGTCCCCGCGGGCGGTTCGAGCTTGCGCCGCAGCCGGCTGACCAGGGTGTCGACGCTGCGGTCCGACGGCGCGGAGAGGCGCCCGCGGCCCATCTCCAGGATCTGCTCGCGGCCGAGCACCCGGCCCGGGTGTTCCAGGAACACCAGCAGCAGGTCGTGCTCGGCGCCCGACAGGTCGACGGCGGCGCCTTCGGGATCGGTCAGGGCGCGGCTGCGCAGGTCGAGCCGCCAGCCGGCGAAGGCGAGGGATTCCGGCCGCGACGCCGCGCTCGGCACCGGCGCGAGCGCCGACCGGCGGAGCACCGCCCGGATCCGGGCGAGGAGTTCTGGGCGCCCGAACGGCTTGGCGACGTAGTCGTCGGCGCCCAGTTCCAGGCCGAGCACCCGGTCCGCCTCCTCGTTGCGGGCGCTCAGCATGATGACCGGGACGGTGCCCTTCGCCCGCAGGGCCCTGAGCAGGTCGAACCCGGACGCGCCCGGCAGCATGACGTCGAGGAGGACGAGGTCAACCGGCGTGTCGGGCAGGAGCGACCACATCTCGGCGCCGCCGCGGCAGCCCGTGACCCGGAAGCCGCTCTCCCGCAGGATGCGGCCGACGAGCACGCGCATGCCGTCGTCGTCCTCGACGAGCAGGATGTGGGCCTCGTCCGGGAGGGACCTGGTTTCGCCCGCGGCAAGCATTCCGGATACAGCCTAGCCGATCATCCCGTCGAGCAGGAGCAGCAGCAGGAAGCCCGCGAAGAACATCGCCGTCACCCAGGGGCGGTCCTCGGTCTCGTGCGCCTCGATGAGGAGTTCCTCGGTCACGAGGTACAGCAAGGCGATCAGGCCGAAGGAGAGGAAGCCGGCCTGGACGGCGGCGGGCAGCGAGCCGACGGGCCCGCCGAGCAGGGCTCCGAGCGGGAGCAGCAGCACGAGGGCGGCCGTCAGGCCGACCACCTTGCCCTTCGACGCGCCGCCCTCGCCGAGTTCGTTCGCCACGGTTAGTCCCAGGAACAGCACCTCGATGGTCAGCGCGACGGTGAGCAGGATGCCGGCCTTCGCCCCGGCCGCGAAGGCGATGCCGAGGACGAGGCCGTCCACCAGGATGTCGATGCCGGTGACCGACATCAGCCCGGCCGGCCCCTTCACCCGCTTCTCCAGGATACGGACGAGGAGCATCGCGGCGACGCCGAGCGCGCCCCCGACCAGCATGGCCCAGGGCGATCCGGCATGCTTGACGTCGGGCAGGATCTCGCCCGCGGCCGCCGCGAAGACGACGCCCGCGGCGAAGTGCTGGATGGCGCTGACCAGGACGGGGCCCGGCCGCAGGTTGACCGCCACCGCCGCGCCGACGACGGCGGCCGCGGCGGGGATCAGGGTATAGGACCAGGCTTGCATGCCGCGCTCAGACCACGTGGTCCGGAGCCAGGGCGCAGGCGGTGGCCTCGCTCGTCTCCACCTGGAGGGTCGTGTGGCTGATGCCGAACCGCTCCCTGATGCCGGTGGCCGCCGCCATCAGGAAGGCGTCGTCGGGACGGCCGCCGGGCATGAGGAGGTGCGCCGTGAGGCAGGTGTCCGTGGTGCTCATCGCCCAGATGTGCAGGTCGTGCAGGGCCGCGACGCCGGGCAGCCCTTCGAGGTGGCGGCGTACGGCGACCGGGTCGATGCCCGGCGGGACGGCGGCGAGGGACAGCGTAAGACTGTCTCGCAGGAGCCCCCACGTGCTCCAGACGATGACGGCCACGATGGCGAGGCTCACCACCGGATCGAGCCACGTCCATCCGGTGTAGAGGATGACGAGGCCGGCGATGACCACCCCGGCCGAGACGGCGGCGTCGGCCGCCATGTGCAGGAACGCCCCGCGGATGTTGATGTCGCCCTTGGCCCCGGAGGCGAACAGCCACGCGGTGATGCCGTTCACCAGGATGCCGATTGCGGCCACGACCATCACGGTCTTGCCTGCGACCGGGACGGGCTCACCGAACCTCTGGATCGCCTCCCACGCGATGGCGCCGACGGCGACCAGCAGGAACACGGCGTTGAAAAGGGCCGCCAGGATCGACGAGGCCTTCATCCCATAGGTAAACCGCGCGCTCGGGGCCCGCCTGGCCAGCACCGTCGCGATCCAGGCCACGATGAGGCCGAGCACGTCCGAGAGGTTGTGGCCGGCATCGGCGAGCAGGGCCACCGAGTTCGCCAGGACCCCGTAGGTCGCCTCGACGGCCACGAAGCCGACGTTGAGCGCGATGCCGATGGCGAATGCCGTCCCGAAGCTTGCGGGGGCATGGCTGTGCCCTGGCCCATGGGAATGCCCGGCATGGTCGTGACCCGCCTCGCCGTCGTGGTCATGCGATCCGTGATCATCTCCTGCGCGTGCGTCGTGTGATGTCATGGTCGTCCCTGTATCCGTCTTGGTCTGTACGCGGATCGGTGCGCGCCTTATCCGGACGCCGCGGTTCGCGTCGTGACGGCGCCTTCGCGATACTCCGCCCAGGCCTGCCGCAGGATCTGCACCGACGAGGTCAGGAAGATGCCGGCCATCACCGCCGCGACGGCGAGGTCGGGCCAGGCCGACGCGGAACCCCAGACACCGAGCGCAGCCACCATCACCACGACGTTGCCGATGGCGTCGTTGCGCGAGCACAGCCAGACCGAGCGCACGTTGGCGTCGCCGTCCTTGTAGGGGCGCAGCAGCAGTACCGAGCCGAGGTTGGCTGCCAGGGCCATCAGCCCGATGACGCCCATGACCTCGGCCTTGGGCACCCCGAGCACCAGGACGTGGTAGGCAGTCGAGCCAAAGACCCAGACTGCCATCACGCTGAGGGACAGCCCCTTGGCGAGCGCCGCCGTGGCCCGAGCCCTGAGGGACGCTCCGATGACCGCGAGGCTCAGGCCGTAGGTGACCGTGTCGCCCAGGAAGTCGAGGGCGTCGGCCTGGAGCGCCTGCGAGCCGGCAAGGTGCCCGGCGGCCATCTCGGTCAGGAACATGGCGCCGTTGACGGCGATGACCGTCCACAGCACGCGCTTGTAGCGCGGGTCGACCCCGTCGAAGACGGGCACGCCCCCAGAGCAGCCGCAGGCATCCCCCGTGCCGCAATCGCCCCCCGCGACGACCTGCGGCGGCGCCGCCGGATGCGCACGTTCCGCCCTCGATGCCTGACAGCCAACGGTCGAGCCGCAGCACTCCTTGGCCATGACGCCTCCTTTCCAAGTCGTGGACGACTGCCTACTTCCTCCAGCGACTAGAGGAGCAAGCGGAAAAATGGAGCTGTCGATAGGCGAGCTGTCGCGGCGTACCGGCGTGCTCGCCACGACCATCCGCTACTACGAGACGGCCGACTTGATGCCGCCGCCGCCGCGGACGGAAGGCGGCCGCCGCCGCTATGGGCGGGCTGACATCGAGCGCCTGGCCTTCATCCGCCACGCGCGCGAGCTCGGCTTCGAGGTGGACGCCATCCGTGAGTTACTGGCGCTGGCCGCCCAGCCCGACCGCTCCTGCGCCGAGGTCGACAAGATCGCCCGGCGTCACATGGCCGAGGTCGAGCGCCGCATCGAGCGGCTCATGGCCCTGAAGGGCGAGCTCGCCCGCATGACCGACGCGTGCGGCCAAGGCCGGGTCGGCGAGTGCCGTGTCATCGAGGTCCTCTCGGACCATGCCTGCTGCGAGGATGAGGGCCACCGCGCTACCCGGAGCCGGCGTCCCACAAGGCCGGAAGCGAAGCAGGGAGCCCGGCCCCGGAGCGCATCGTCGTCGACATTCGATCAGGAAGACGACATGATATTTCGGGAGGGCCGGGCTCAGCCGTGATTGGGACTTCCGAACATTCGAGGTTTGAAGCAACCGAATGCCAGGACCGCTTCCTGTAACCGCTCTGGTTCGCGGCCGGAGCGGACCGACGGTGGGGGCCTCTGGGTCTACCGAGGATGCAGGCGTCGGATGGGTGCTCCGAAGCTCACTCGGCGGGGTCGATCATATCGAGCACCGGGCATCCAGGAGCCGCCCCACCGGGGCACTGCTCGATGGTTTCGGCCAGGAGACGTTCGAGCCTTGACAGGTCCGCGATCTTCGCACGCACCCGGTCAAGGTGGTGCCTCGCGATCCCCTGTCCCTCGCGGCAGGTTGCCTTACCAGGCCGACGCAGTTCGAGCAGCGCCCGAACCTCGTTCGGCGTGAAGCCAAGTTCGCGTCCGCGACGGATGAAGGCCAGGGTGCGCTCGTGCTCGACGCCGTAGGACCGATGGCCACCCTCGGTGCGCGGGGGCGAAGGGAGTAGGCCGACCTTCTCGAAGTACCGGATGTTCTCGATGTTGACGCCGGTCCGCAGCGACAATTGACCGATGGTCAGGGCCCCGCTTCGCGCCCCCTTAGCCGTACCCATGAAGATCGCCCTTGATCCTGTAGTGGCTACAGGATGCAGGGTAGCCGAGGATCACGATGGATACGAGACATGACCCTCGATCAGACACCGCCTGCCGAACGACCCGTCCACGAACCGGCCGCGGTCAGCGTTGGCAGCATCGCTGCGCTCGGCGCCATCACGGGGCTCGGTGCCCTGGCGGCCTCGTCGTGCTGCGTGCTGCCCATAGTCTTGGGCGGCCTCGGGATCGGTGCTGGGGTCTTCACGGTCCTCGGCGTGCTCGCCTCTCTTCGCACGCCGCTGATGCTCGTCAGCGTCCTGGCGGTCATCGCCGGCTGGTTCTTCTACGCGCGGCGGCGACGGGCTGCTTGCGGGCCGGATGGATCATGCCCAGCTCCGCGTCGGTCATCCGCCCCCCTGGTGCTTCTCAGCCTCGCCACGCTGTTCATCGCCGCCGCTGCGGCCGGGAGCTACTTTGAGCCCGCCCTGATCAAGATGCTGCGGACAGCCTGATGAAGCTGATCTCGATCCTGACCTGTCCGCATTGTGGGCACCGGGCTTCGGAAACGATGCCGACCGACGCCTGCCAGTTCTTCTACGAATGCCCTGGCTGCGGCACTCTGCTCCGCCCGAAGAAGGGCGATTGCTGTGTATTCTGCTCGTACGGCGATGTCCCGTGCCCGCCGATCCAGGAAGCTCAGGAACGAAATGAACCGGCGAGCTGCTGCAAGGGCTGAGCAGCCATACTGTTTAGCTCCATCACGCCCACCCGGTGAGTGGCGCTGCGCCAAAACCGAGGTCGGCTTGCGCAAACCCATCCGAACGCCGTGCGGGTCGCCTGATGCAAAGCGTCCCAGTCTGGCGCGCTAAGGACAAAAACACTGCCGGCGCAGCAGCCAGAAACCTGCCCAGAATCGTAGGATTGTGAACGTGGCGCACGCGCGCCCCATGGCAGCCAGCGGCGGCGCGACTATCGACGGATGCCGCGCGTGCACGAACCGCAGCCTGCGCACCTCGTCCTCGGCGTAAACCCGAAGGCCCGACACCGACCGGGTCGGTGTCGGGATCAGGCCCGTCCGCACGTAGTAGCGGATCATCTTGGGCGAGATCCCGCAGGCGCGTGCCACCTCCCCGATCCTCATCGCCCCACTCCTAGTTCCGTCGAGGCACGTCGGCGCACCCGGATGAGTCTGGACGCCGCGACCGACCCGGCCCCGCGACCGCTTCGCTCGGCTCGAACGCCGGTGTGATCCGGAGCGTGCTCGCATCGCCGCCGGCCGAGCCGCGCCGGACGGCCTTAGGGCACGCGACGTCGCCGTGGCCGGAAGCACCGACGGTGGAGCCCCGAGGGCCGCGGTCGCCTTCGCTACCGGGGGCGGCCGCGCCAGGACCTCGTATGGTGCGGGCCCCGGGAGGCGGAGCGGGGGGAGGCCGCGGTCGGGGAACGGCACAGGTTGGGCGCCCGTCGGCTAGGCCGCCTCCCGTGCCGAAACCGACCTCGTGATGCCTGGCTGAACGGCAGCCGGAAGGTCGACGGCCCGCGTGACCTCGGCGAAGCGCGCCGCCGCGTCCGACCAATCCTGGGCGAAATCGAACAGCTCCCTGAGGGCGGGCGCGATCTCCTTGTAGGCCGCGAGCGCCGCCACCAGGGCGCCGAGCGTGAGGCGGCCTTGCACGACGAGATAGCCGCCGATCAGGAAGAAGAAGAACGGCGTGAGGTTGGACGTGTAATTGTACAGGCTCTTGATGCCGCCCTTCATGTCGTTGATGGCGACGCGGAGCCGCTCAAGCTCCTCGACGTGCGCCATGTGGCGCCGCAACGACGAGGCGGATGCATCGCGCTCCGCCGCGGAAGGGGCGAGGCCCGGACGCCCGGCGACCTCGGGCGTGGTGACGAGGGCGCCCAGCGTCCGCGTGGCGAGGACGCGCTGCCGGACCTTCGCGTTCAGACGCCTTTGGAGGCGCGGCAGGACCGTAAGCTGCACCGGCAGCATGATCAGCGCGGCGAAGGCAAGGGCGACGTCCTGGAGCAGGAGGAAGGCGACGCTCGTGACCAGCACGCCCCCCTGCACGATGGGGACCGCGACGAGGCTGCCGCCGAAGTAGCCGATGGGCTCGACTTCCTGGACCGCCACGGCGGAGAGCGTCGTGCGGCGTTCGACCGAGCGCTCCGTCCGCACGCGCCGCAGGACGGCCAGGCGCAGGCGTCGCACGACCCGCTCGTTGACGCGTCCGCGGACCCGGTTCGCCGCGTACTTCAGGAGGCCGTTCACGGTGAGGACGGCGAGGTAGCCGGCGCACAGCGCGAACAGGAGTTCCGTGCGGCCGAGGGGGAGTCCCAGGAACGTCATGCCGGGATGCCCGTCGCCCCGCGCGTCGTCGAGCGTGTGGTTGACGATGTGCTTGGGTATCTCAAGGGTCAGCCAGGCGGCCGGCAGCGTGGCGAGAGACAGGAAGACCAAGCGGACCTGGATGCCCGCCGTGGCACCCAGGACGTATGCCTCCAGGCGCCGTCCCGGCCGGAGCGCGAAGCCGCGATGCCGACGGCCACGGGACGGGGCGTCCCGCAGGGCATCGGTGGCTCCCGCCGCGGCGACAGCATCCGCCGTCCGCCGACGGCGGCGCAGCGCGGCGCGGCCGACGAGCCACGCGGTCCACACAGGCGCCACGACGAAGACGAGGAGGGCATCGGCGACGATCCACCAGTGGCCGTGTGGGTAGTCGAGGCCCGTGAGCCTGTGGGCGAGGGCGTGGATGGCTTCGATTGCCGTCACGGGGCGGATCGGTCCGAATGTCCGGGAGGGGAGGGCGCGCTTCGCGACCCGGCGTGATTGATGGGCTCAGTCGGCATCCGGCGGCTCCGCCTCTCGTGCGTCCACCTCCGACTGGATGCCGTCCCCTGGGTGAGCGCCGTAGCCCTCGTCCCGCGGCGTGGCGCGCGCGCCGCGACCCACGGCCCCCGCCCGCGGTTCGAATCGGACGGTTCGGAACGTCCCGAAGGCGAACTGGCGTCTCGTGCGGATCGAACAGGGTCTGAAGCCCGCCCGTTCGACCGCCTTGAGGGAGGCGGCGTTGTCGGCGTCGACGAAGGCCACCAAGTGTCCCTTGCCCAGTGACCGGGCGCGTTCGGCGATCAGGTACACGGCGGCGGCCATGACGCCCAGGCCGCGGAAGCCCTTCGGCGTGAAGGCGTTCTCCAGCATGGCCTCGTCGGCTGCCAGAACCGGCAGGGCCCCGGACCGACGGACCGCGTCGCCGTAACCCGGGTCGGTGAGCCACTGGACGTGGCACGGGCGGCCCGACCTGACCTCTTCGAGCACGTAGCAGCGGCTCGGCAGGACGCCGTGCGCGGCGGCACGCAATCGCCACTCGACGTCATCGCGTTCGCGTTTCGCCGCCTCGTCGCCGCCGGAGGGGAAGAGGGCCGCGAGGTCGTCCGGCCGGAAGTCGCGCAATCGCACCGGGATTTTGGCGACCGGCGGTTCGATGGCGACCGACAGGTTCCGCCCAAAACCTATCGAGACCCGCCTGGAGTAGGGGCCCAGGGCGATGCGCCGGGCCACCCTGGCGCGCAGCATCGCCAAGCCATCGCCGAGGGAGCCGTCGCCGCGCGCGTGCGGGTAAGGCTTGAACGTCATGCCGAGCCTCCCTCCATTCGCCGCCGGCGCACCAGGGCGGCCATGCGTCGACGCGCACGGGTGACCGGCGCCTTCCGGCGCACCCAGGGGAGCGGCGGGAGCGCCGCCCATTCGGGCCGCATCAGCCGCCCTCCATGATCCGGGCGGTCCGGATCTCGACGGCCCGGACGCGCGCGACGTGCGCGGCCCAGAACCGGTTCGCGAGGAACATGACGGCCGTCGGCGCCGCGCGGGTTTTCGATGCGGATGTCCGCGGGATGCCGGGACCGGCCGTCGCCGCGACCGCCGCGAGCGGCGACCCCATGGCGGCCAGCCGGTCGTGGGCGCGCCGGCAGTAATCGACGGAGTGCGGCGTCATGCGCTCCTCGCCGTGGCCGGCACGATACTTGGCCAGGGCACGGCAGACATCGCCGCCCGCGAGGCTCCAGGCCCGTGCGAGGTAGGCGACGCCGAAGCGGATGTTCGTGGCAGGGTCGAGAAGTTCCGCGGCCGGCCCGCGATGACCGAGCATCGCCGCCGTGGCCGGCCGGACCTGCATCAACCCGAGTTCGCCGACCGTTCCGACCGCCCCGGCGTCGTAGCCGCTCTCGACGAACGCGACCGCCTCGGCGAGCGCGGGCGGGACCCCGCGTGCCGTCGCCTCCCGCATGAGGAGTTCGCCATAGGCGGTGCGACCGCGGGCCTTGGCGTTCCCGGGGGCCGTGGCCGTCGCGGATGGTCCCGTGGTGCCCTCCGCCGCGGCCGCCCCGGCGCCGGCAACGGCGGCGAGGCCGAGGAGGACGCCCAGGGCGCGAGGTGCCGCCGGGCGTGGGACGTTCCGGCCGTATCCCACTACTTGGCTTTCTGGATGCGGGTGACGGCGATCGAACCGTTCACGCGGTCGGCCGAGAACCGCACCCGCTCGCCGGGCCTCAGGCCCTTGAGCATGGCCGGGTCCTGGACCTTGTAGGCCATCGTCATCGCGTCCATCCCGATGTTCGGGATGGTCTCGTGGTCGAGGGTCACCTTGCCCGCGGCGTCGTCGACCTTCTTGACGGTTCCGGCGACGAGCGGGGCGTTCGACGGCGTCGCCTGCGGAGCCGGCTGCGGGGCCGCCTTCTCCGCGGGGGGCGTTTCCGGCTGACCCTGGGCCGGGTCGCCCTTCGCTCGACGGTCCAACGGTCCCTCGCCCGACGGCGTCTGGTTCGGCTGCGGCCGGTAGCCGGCCTCGCGGCTGCGGACCTGCCACTGCTTCAGGGCGTCGATCTTGGCCTGCTGCTCGTCCTGGATCTTCTGCGCGAGCTCGCGCAGCTGCCGGTCTCCGCCGTAGTCGAGCTGCGTCTTGGCCAGGAACAACGTCTCCTCGTAGCTGGCGATCAGCAGCTCCGCGAAGTCCCGGTCCGGGTCGCCGGTCAGCTTCGTGTCCCGGAAACGGTTCGACATCGTTTCGCGCGCCCGCTCCAGGGCTGCGGGCGCGCCCTTGGCGGGCTGCGCGCCGGCGTGCTGCGGGATCGGGCCGACGAGCGCGGCCGCGAGCGCGGTGGACAGGATCAGGCGTCGCATGGTTGCTCCATCTCAGGGCTCCGAAGCCCTCGCGCGGGACCGGGCGGAAGCCGCACGGGGCTTCCCTCCAGGGCGCTACTTCGTCTTCTGGATCTTCGTGACGGTGTACGCGCCGCCGGCCTCCGCGACGTCGAAATCGACCTTGTCGCCGGCCTTCAGATCCTTGAGCATCGCGGGATCCTTGACGGGGTACGCCATCGTCATCGCATCCATGTCGAGCTTCGGGATCGCCGCGTGGTCGAGCGTGACCTTGCCCGCGGCCGGGTCTACCTTCGTCACCGTCCCCTTCACGGACTGCGCCCATGCAGGCGCCGCGATCGCCAGGAAGGCCGCCGAAAGGACGGCGAGCGGGAACTTGCTTCTCATGGTTTCTTCTCCTCAGGTCGATTGAACCGCCACGCCGGCGCCGTTGAGGGGATCGGCGACCGGCGCGGCGGACTTCGGACGGGATCGCTCCCGTTCCGAACGGGTTCGCCTGCCTCGCTCGTGGCGATTCCGGCAGGCCGTCTGGCGCGTTGTGGGCGTCCGCCTAGTGCTCGTGGCCGCCCGCGTTCGAGGCCGTGCGGCGCGTCCGCGGATCGACGACCCGCAGGTCGGTCTGCCGGGCGCGCCGGGCCTTCGGGGTGTCCGGGGCGCGGGCCGGCTCCGGCATCGGCTCGCCGGTCCACTCGTATGCGAGGGTGCCTTCCGGATGCCTGTACCAACCGGGGTCGCGGTAATCGCCGGCCGCCAGTCCCGGACGGACCTTCAGGACCGTGAACATCCCGCCCATCTCGACCGACCCGAACGGGCCCGCGCCGGTCATCATGGGCAGCGTGTTCTCGGGCAGCGGCATCTCCATCTCGGACATCATGCCACCGCCCGTCGAACCCATCGGCATGTAACCTGGGGCGATCTTCTGGATCTGCTTGGCCGTGCTCTTCAGGTTCACGCCGATGTAGGTCCGCACGTTGTGGCCCATGGCGTTCATGGTGTGGTGCGACTTGTGGCAGTGGATCGCCCAGTCGCCCGGGTTGTCGGCGTTGAACTCGATGGCCCGCATCTGCCCGACCGCGACGTCGACCGACACCTCCGGCAACTGATAGTTTTCGTTGATCCAGCCGCCGTCCGTGCCGGTGACCTTGAAGTCGACGCCGTGGACGTGGATCGGGTGGTTGGTCATGGTCAGGTTGCCGAAGCGCATCCGGACCTTGTCGCCCTGGCGCGCGACCATCGGATCGATGCCCGGCCACACCCGGCTGTTGAAGCACCACATGTTCATGTTGAGCATCGTGTTGACCTTGGGCACATAGGACCCGGCCTCGATGTCGTAGGCGTTCAGCAGCCAGACGAAGTCGCGGTCGACCCGCCGCTCGGCGGGGTCGCGCGGATGCACGACGAAGAAGCCCATCATGCCCATCGCCATCTGGACCATCTCGTCCGAGTGCGGGTGGTACATGAAGGTGCCGGAGCGCCGGAGGATGAACTCGTAGACGAACGTCTTGCCCGGCGGGATGCCGGGTTGGGTCAGGCCGGCGACCCCGTCCATGCCGTTGGGCAGCGTCTGCCCGTGCCAGTGCACGGCGGTCGCCTCCGGCAGGCGGTTGGTGACGAAGATGCGGACCTTGTCGCCCTCGACCGCCTCGATGGTCGGTCCCGGCGACTGGCCGTTGTAGCCCCAGAGCCGCGCGTCCATGCCGGGCGCCATCTCGCGCACGACCGGCTCGGCGATGAGGTGGAACTCCTTCCAGTCGCCGCGCATGCGCCACGGCAGCGTCCAGCCGTTGAGCGTCACCACCGGCTGGTAGTCCGGCCCGCTCGTCGGATAGAGCGGCGGCTGCATGGTCGCCTTGTCCATGATCGGGGCCTCGGGCAGGCCCGCGGCCTGGACGCGCCCGCTGATCATCGACGTGCCGGCGAGCACGAGGCCGCCCGCTCCCAGGATCCCTCTGCGCGAGATGTCGGTCATGGTTTCCCTCCGAATGTCATGGGCGGCGCGGGCCCCCGACCTCAGCCGCCGGGCGTCGCGACGGCGAGGCTCGTGCCCGGGGTGCCCCCGGCGGCCTCGCCGCCGAAGTTGCCCCCCGAGAACCCGCCGCCGACGGTCGCCGCCTTGAGGTCGGTCGCCGCGATCCAGAAGTCGCGCTGCGCCTCGATCGCCTGGATGTTGCTCAGGATCCTGGCCCGGGCGTCGACGATCAGCGTCGTGACGTCCAGCAGCATGCCGCTGTACTGGAGCAGCGCCTGGTCCTGGATCGTCCGCCGCAGGGGCAGGACGCTCGTCTGGTAATGCCGAGTGATGTCGTACTGGCCGCGATAGCGCTGGTAAGCCTCGCGCACCTCGGAGCGGGCGTTGACCGCGCGCTCGGCGAGGCGGTTGGCGCTGGCGAGGTAGCTTTCCTGCGCCCCCCGGACAGCGGTGGCCCCGAAGTCGTAGATCGGGATGACGAGATCCGCCGAGAACCCGTTCAGGCTGGCCTTGTCGACCTTCGGGGCACCGCCCTCGCCCCCCGCGGTCCTCGACCGCGAGAACCGGTTCGCGAAGCCCGCATCGAAGACGCTGACGAAGCCGCTGGCCTGGTTCAGCCCGAACTGCCCCACGAGCGATTGCAGCTCGAAGCGGGCTGCCTGCACGTCGGCCCGCTTGATCATCGCCTCGGCCTCGATGGCGTGCCCGTCGACGAGCCTCCCGGGCAGGGGCGGCAGGCCGTTGGGCAGGCGGAAATCGATGTCCCGCCCCCAGAGACCGAGCAGTCGGGTCAGCCGCTCCCGTTCGGCGCGTTGCTGCACCCGCGCCTTAGCGAGCTGCGCGCCCAACTCGCTGTAGAAGGCGTGCTCGCGCGCCTGTTCCAGCTTGTTCAGAGCCCCCGTCTCGCCCAGCTGCTTGGCCAGCGTCGAGGCGGATTCCGCGCCGGCCAGCGCCTGTTCGAGGAAGGCGGTCGCCTGGTTGGCCGCGACGGTACGGTAGAATTGCCGGCGCGCCTCGCCCCCGAGCCGCAGGACCTGCTCCGCCGCGTTGTACTGGTCGGCCGTGAACCGCTGCCGCGCGATCTCGGCGCGCACCGGGAGCGTAGCCAACTCCAGCACGCTGGCGGCGACGGAGCGCTCGATCTCCGTGTTGAAACCCAATCCCCATTGCGTGATCGAGAGGCGCGGCGAGGGCGGCAGCGTGGCCTGCACGTACTGCGCCTCGGAGACGCCGAGGTCGTTGAAGGCGGCCTGCAAGCCCCGGTTCCTCAGGAGCGCGACCTGCACCGCGCCGTCGGCGGTCAAGGGACGGCGCAGCAACGCGTCCACGCGGGCGTCCGCGCTCGGCGCGACGCCCTGGTCGTCCGCCTTCACGATGTCCTTGCGCAGTTCAAGCGCCGCGTAGCCGCCGGCCACGGAGAGGCCCGCGTCCGGCGAGAAGCTCGCGCAGCCTGCCAAGGCGAGGCCGAGGCCGGTGATGCTCGCGGCCACGCGCACGAACCGCCCCCGGACGGCCTCGTCCGGCGGTCGCGCGCTCGTACCGGCGTGTCCCGGCGCGGTCGTCGTGCCACTCATGCCCGGTAGTCCGGCGCCGCCGCCCGTTTGGTTACAGCGACGGGCCATCACCGGCCCCCCGAATCGCGCTTGCCGCCCATGCCGGGCATCCCGTCCATGCCCGGCATGCCCCCCGTACCGCCGGACCCGGCCTTCGGCGCGACCTGGCGATTGAGCTCGCGCCAATCCTTTGGGTCGACGACGCCGAAATCCTTCACGCCCTGCGTCACCTTCGCGTAGCGGGGCGGCCGGACCGGGATGTCCGGCTCCGAGGGCAGGACGAGCCCGGCGGGAACGGCGGCGGGCATGCAGCCGGCGAGCGGCAGGACCGCCGCGAGCGCGGCCGGTCTCGGCAACTTGAACATCTTGGATTTCCCGAGGTGAGGCGGACGGCCGAAGGCAGGCCCAGGCGTGGCACGGGCCGCGGGTCGAGCGGCGACGGCGTCGCGCCCGGCGAAGGCGTCGGCTCGTTGTGGGTGTGCGAGGCCGTCCCTTCGGAGCGGCCGGGGGCGGGCGCTAGATCCGCCCGCGCGTCACGCTTGGCGCCTCGGCGGCCGCTCGATCCGTAGCGGATGCGCGTCGACGGCCCCGTCCACCTGGACGATCAGGACCCGCTCGGACGGATGAAATTCCAGGGTGATGCTCGCCCATGGCAGGGTGGGAAGCGCGGCTTGGCACGCGAGCGGGCAGCAGGTCGCCGGGCAGGGAGGATGCTTGGGGCGATGCCGATGGCCGGGGCATCCTTCGTCGGCGGCCGCCGCCGGCACGGCGAGGGAAGTCCCCCGTATCCCAGCCTCGTCCGGCTCGTTCTGGCCGCCCAAGGCGCCGGCGGCGTGCGCGAGAGGCGTCGCCGCGGCGGCTGCTATGTGGCGGTGAGCCATCGACTGCCGGCCCATGGTGCACGGCGCTGCCGGCGCGATGGCCAAGGCCAAGGCGAGTACGGCAAGCAGCAATGCGCGCACGACATTCACTGATCAGGGCCCCTGCCTAATCTTCGCGGACATTCTCACGCCGGGGTGGAAGCTGCAATCCGTGGTGCTCGACCGATGTCCCACAAACTCAGCGTGTTGGAAGTTCGCCACATGCCGGTGTCGACGGCGAAGCCGCACTCGGCGGATTGACCGCCACACCGGTGCCAGGACCCCCGCCGCGTTCATGCGACGGGCGCTTGGGGGTACCCGGGACGGGTATCACCGCGGCCCGTCCGTCAATGAGCGTGTTCGTGCGGTGTGGAGGGGGCGTCCGGCGCCGGGCGCGTCACTACCTTGCCCGCGGCGGCATCGGGCGTCTTTGGGGCGTCCGCGGTCTCGTGGTCGTGGCCGTGCTCATGGGGATGGCCGCCGCTTGCGGGGTGGACGTGGTCGCCCGATCTCGGGAGCGCCATGACGCCCAGGCCGTAACGGTAGACGTTCTCGCCGCCGAGCCAGCCCGTGACCACGAGGGCCCCGGAACCTCCGGCGAGGAGCACCAGCAGCAGGACGCCCGCGCCTGCGACCTTCCGGCGCTCCAGCCAGGCGACGCCGGCGGCGGCGAGGAACACGAGCGCGGTGGCGACGGCCCAGCGAAGGTGGACGGTCATGTTCGCGTGCGAGGGCGCGTCGTGATCGACCGTGTTGTACGCCGACCAACCCGTGGCGAGGGTCGCGACCGTGACTGCCGCGCCGATCGCGAGGTTCCATCGGGCGGCGGCCGTGAGCGCGCCTCCCGATGCCGCTTTCCTGAACAGGGTCCCCGCGGCGAAGAGGACGCTGGCCGTGATGAGGAGGGCGACCGTGAAATGGACCGCGACCGGATGCCAGTTCGGGATCACCTCGATCATGATCGTACTCCTAGGAAAACGTCGATGGCGGGACGGGCCGGCTTCTTGCCCGGACCGCCCGCGGTGAGGGGAAAAGCGATGGCGCCGAACGCCGGCCCCGGGCCGAGCCCGCCGTCTTCCCCGGATCGGAGACCGCCCTCTCCGCGGCGCTCTCGGCAAGCCTGTCCATGCGAAGGGAGAGCGCCGGCGGCGAGGCTCCGGAGGCTTCCCGCCCGGCCCGTGGCGTCGGGTACGGCTGGGTCTAAGATCGGGGCATAGGCTTGGCAATTATGCGCGGCACATGCCTACGCTCCCGGGCATGCCGCGAGCGCTGTAACGTTTCGGCGGCCGCTTGCGGATTGTTCTCCGAGCGGCGCGGCCGATCATACGTCGCTTTCGGCCGACGAGCCTCAGGGCGCAGATCGCCGTACGACACGCTCCTACAGGATGGTGCTGCGGTCGTGAGGACACGGTGGGGTGGCGGAACATGCGACGTATCTCTGACATCCGCTCAGCGGCTACGAACCGGCCCGCCTAGTCCCGGTGCTGCAGGTGGAAGAGGAACTGCGCGCGCTGCTCATCGCCAGCCTTGCGGGCAGCGCGGCCGACTACCGGCGCTTCCTGGGGCGGCTCGGGTCGCACCTACGCGCGTATTACAAAGGCAAGCTGGCTCGCTCCGGCCGTACCGACACCGAGGCGGAGGATCTCGTCCAGGAGACGCTGATGGTGATCCATGTGCGGCGGCACACCTATGACGTCACGCAACCGGTGACGCCGTGGATCCACGCCATCGCCCGCTACAAGCTCATCGACCATTTTCGGCGTACGCGTACGGCCGCGGCCGACGTCCCGGTCGAGGATGCCGGCGTGCTGGTGGCTCGCGACGATCATGTCGCGGCGGAGAGCTCGCTCGACGTCGAGCGCCTCCTGGCGCACCTACCGCCCAAGATGAGGAACGCGATCCTCTCGACGAAGGTCGAGGGCCTGAGCGCCGCCGAGGCGGCCGAACGTGCCGGGATGTCCGAGACCGCGATCAAGGTGAGCGTCCACCGCGGCCTGAAGACCCTGGCCAATCTCGTGGGAGGCAAGGCGAGATGAAGACCGACGAACTCATCGGCCTGCTGGGCGCCAGCTTCGAGCGCGAACCGGTCGGGGCCCCCTGGATGACCCGCCGGCTCGCGCTGGCGGTCGCGGTCGGCGCGACGGCCGCGCTGTGCCTGGCGCTGGCGTTTCTGGGCCTGCGTCCCGGCCTGACCGAGGTCCGGCCGCTCCTGTTCCTCGCGTTCAAGTTCTCGTTCGCGGCCGCGGTCGGGAGTCTCGCGCTCCGGTATCTCGTCAGGGCGGTCAGGCCCGGCGGCGAGAGCCGCGTCCATCTCGGGGTCGCCGCCTTGCCGTTCCTCGTGGTCGCGGCGCTGGCGTGCGTGAGCCTTTTGATGGCGCCGACCGAACATTGGCACGGCATGGTATCCGGTCACACCTGGCTCGAATGCCTCATCTCGATCCCCGTGATCGCCGTCGTGCCGTTCGCCGTCGTCACCTGGGCGGTTCGACGGTTCGGAGCGCCGACGGATCTCGTGCGGGCGGGTGCCCTGGTCGGCCTCTCCGCGGGAGCCGTGAGCGCGCTCGGCTATTCACTGCACTGCATGGACGATACCGTACCGTTCGTCGCCGTCTGGTACGGGGGGACGATCGCGATGTGCACGCTCGTCGGAGCGCTCCTGGGACCGCGCCTCCTTCGCTGGTAGCGAGCCGGTTCGGAACATCCTCCGGATCGCCTGCCGGGGTTCAAGGGGCGACGCGACGGTTTGGGGGCCTGTCGCCGGCCGACGCTTCATGTCACGGGCCTCGCTGCGGTATCGCCGCGGATGGGATCCGGCACGACGACGGGCATGACCCTCCCACCCGCCCGGCCGCGCGAGGCAATGCGGCCGCCGCGCATCCCACAATCGCTTGCAGGATCATCCCCCCGGTGAGCGAGGCGCCGCGCCGGGCGACCCCGGCCCAACCCCACAAAGGTTCGCAGCGCGCTGTAACGGTACGTCCAAGACATCCGGACTTAAAGACAAGGAGCGGCAAGCTTCTCGTCAGATCAACGGGTTCCGCCATGAAAAGCAAGATCATCCCCGCCTTTGCAGGAATCGCCATGCTCGCCGGACTGCCGGGTTACGCGCTCGCGGGATGGATGGACAACGTCCCACCCCGTTTTCTGCCCCAGACGCATCAATCGCAACGGACCGAAACGCCTCAGGTCGAAGCTCCGGACGTCGGCCTGACGACCGGATCGATCAGCGCGGTGCCCCGTCGCCCTGCCGCCGCCCGGTCGGCACCCCCCGCCCAGCACTTCTGAACCTCCCGCGGGGTCCGAACCGCCGGACCGGCCGATTGGGGTTGTACGGGGTGAGGTTTGGCGCGCCGCCCTGCACCGCCTACCGCGCGGAGGGCCAAGTGTGCGGTAGGTTTCCCAGATGCCCGGACAGCACGCGCGCGGATGCCGGGAGCCCGGAACCTGCGCCCTTGCGATGGGCGGCCAGCGCAACAGCCCGAGGGCGACGACCGGCTCACGCCTGCGATGCACGCGACCATTCCCCTGTTGACCGCCTTCCAGATTGCGCGCCCGGCAGACGGCCACACCATGTCCGCGGGCTTGCCAGGGGACCGACGGTGTCGATGCGGCTTCCATGGGTAGCGGCCTCGATCCGGCCTCTGCCTGCCGTTCGGGGACGGCCATGGCACGGCAGGCCGGACGCGCCATGGCGCGGTCCGGCGGGCTCACGAGAAACGGGTCGCCGAGACGCCCGCCCGGCGAGGTCGGTCGGCGGATCGACCGCCCGACGGAACGAAACCTTGACCCTCAAGACTTGAGACGCGCCGTCTCCCGTGACACTGGCCTTCCGCCCGGATCGAAAAGCTGGCATCGTACCTGCGTGACGTTCTTGATCGCCCTTCGGCGACTGTTGCCGCTCCTGGCGGTACTCAGCCTCGCCCTGACGCCGGTGGCCGCGCCCGCGGCCGCCGCGGGGATGCGCGCGTTCATCATGGCGCAAGCCGCGCCTGAGGCGACCTCGGCCATTGCCCATGCCGAGATGGAGGGGATGGACGTGGGCGACGCGGACATGGCCGACATGCCGTGCTGCCCGCCCGGGAAGGTGGCGAAGCCCGACTGCGCCAAGGCCGGCTGTCCGCTTTTGGCGCTCTGCCTCGCCAGCGTCGCCTCCCTCCTGCCGACCGCGGCGTCCGTCCCGGCCCCGGTGGCGACGCGGACGAGCCGGGTGTGGCCCGATGCGGCGTCCTTCGCCAGCCTGTCCGGCCGCCCCCTACCTGAGCCCCCCCGAGCCTGAGCCCGATGCCGCCGGCGTGAACGCCGGCACGACGCCGCGCGTCCGCGCGTGGCCATCCATCGCGTTCAGGAGACGAAATCCGTGACCACGTACCCCTTCGCGCGCGCCCTCGGTGCCGCGCTGCTCGGCGCCGCGCTGTCGGTCCCGGCCCTGCCGGCGCTCGCCGGCATCAAGGACTACGCCTTCGAGCCGACCCGGACGGAGGCGAAGGTCGGCGAGACCATCCTCTCGGTGCGCCTCATGGACAAGCGCACCGGCAAGCCCGTTCCGGACGCGGTGATCTTCGCCAAGCGCATCGACATGGCGCCCGACAGCATGGACGAGATGACCTCGACGATCGAGCAGGTCCCGTCGACGGAGCCTGGCATCTACCGCTTCAAGGCGAAGCTCACGATGGCCGGGGGCTGGCGGCTCTCGCTGGGGGCGAAGGTCCAGGGCGAAACCGGCACCGTCGAGGACAGGCTCGTCTTCCAGGCGGTCAAGTGAGCCGCTCGGCATGGCTCGCCGGGATCCTCGCCGCGTTGGCGGCGGGGGGCACCGGGTACTGGGCGGGGCGCGATGGCAGCCCCGTTCCGGTCCTCGTCGAGCGCGCACGGACCGAGTTCGCCCACTGGCTGCCGACCGGCATGCCGGGTCCGCAGGCACCGGCGCCGCCGAAGGTCACGGGTCCGGTGGTCTACTACCAGGATCCGGATGGGAAGCCGGTCTACTCCGCGTCGCCGAGAACGACTGCGGAGGGGCACGACTTCCGGGCGGTTCGGGCCAGCGAGGACGTGCGCTTCGACCAGGCACAAGGGAGCGAGACGACATCCCCCGACATGGCCGGCCACGACGTGACCGGGCACGGCATGGCGGCGCCTGGAACGGCGGCGGCCGGAAAGCCCGACCGGGGCACGCGCAAGGTGCTCTACTACCGCAACCCGATGGGCCTGCCGGACACCTCGGCGACCCCGAAAAAGGATTCGATGGGGATGGACTACATCCCCGTCTACGCGGGCGAGGACGAGGGCGGCAACGTCGTGACGGTCTCCCCCGGCAAGGTCCAGCGGACCGGCGTCCGAACCGAAACCGTGGAGCGGCGGGTGGTGGCGCAGCCGGTGCGCGTGCCCGGTACCGTCGCCCTCGACGAGCGGCGCGTGACGGTCATCGCGACCCGGTCGGACGCGTACGTCGACCATGTCGAGGACGTCACCACCGGCGACCGCGTCCGCAAGGGCCAGCCGCTGGTCCACGTCTACTCCCCCGACATCAATTCCGCCGCCGCGCAGCTCATCGCCAACCCCGGCTTCGACGGAGCTCGGCGACGCCTGCAGAACCTCAACGTCTCCGAGGCCGTCATCGACGACATGGAGCGCACCCGGAAGGTGCCGATGGCCATCACTTGGTCGTCGGCCCGGGACGGCTTGGTGCTGCAGCGCTCGGCCGTCGAGGGCATGAAGGCCGCGGCCGGCGACACCCTGTTCCGGATCGGCGACATCTCGGTCATGTGGGTGCTGGCCGACGTGCCCGAGCGCGACCTGGCCGGGGTTCGCGCCGGACAGGCCGTGACCGTGCGCCTGCGTTCGGCCCCGGGCCGGACCTTCTCCGGCAAGGTCGGGGTGATCTATCCGCAGGTAAACCCGGACACCCGGGCCACGCGGGTGCGCATCGAGCTGCCGAACCCGGACGGCGCGCTCCTGCCGGACATGTACGCCGAGGTCGAGATCGCCACGGGGGCGGGCAAGCCCGTCGTGGCGGTGCCCGACGACGCGGTCATCGACACAGGTGCACGGCAGGTGGTGCTGCTCGACAGGGGCGGGGGGCGCTTCGAGCCCCGCGAGGTCAAGGTCGGGGTTCGCGGCACGGGCTACGTCGAGGTCCGCGAGGGCGTCGACGCCGGCGACCGGGTCGTCACGGCGGCGAACTTCCTGATCGACGCCGAGAGCAACCTGAAGGCGGCGCTTCAGTCCATGTCCGCCCCGAAGGCGAGCGACCGGCAGGCCTCGAACCTTGAGGGCAAGCCATGATCGCGCGCCTCATCGGCTGGTCGGCCCGCAACCTCGTCCTGGTGCTGGTCGGCACCGTGTTCGCCGTGGCCGCTGGCGTCATGGCGCTGCGAACGCTGCCGCTCGACGCCATCCCCGACCTCTCGGACGTGCAGGCCATCGTCTACACCGAGTACCCGGGCCAGGCCCCGCAGGTGGTCGAGGATCAGGTCACCTATCCTCTCACGACCGCCATGCTGACGGTCCCGAAGGCGAAGGTGGTGCGCGGCTTCTCGTTCTTCGGGGTCAGCTTCGTCTACGTGATCTTCGAGGACGGCACCGATCCCTACTGGGGCCGTAGTCGAGTGCTGGAGTACCTCAACGCGGCCGCCAGCCGCTTGCCGGCGGGCGTGACCCCGACCCTCGGTCCGGACGCCACCGGCGTCGGCTGGGTCTACCAGTACGTGGTCGTGGCCAAGGAGCGCACGCTCGCGGAATTGCGCTCCCTCCAGGACTGGGTGGTCCGTTTCGGGGCGTCGCGGGCCGAGGGCGTGGCCGAGGTCGCGGGCGTCGGCGGCTTCGTCAAGCAGTACAACGTCGTGGTCGACCCGAACCGCCTACGGGCGCAGGGGATCTCGCTCAACAAGCTCCGGGACGCGATCCGGGCGAGCAACGCCGACGTCGGCGGCCGCACGGTCGAGCTCTCCGAGTTCGAGTTCATAGTGCGCGGACGCGGCTACCTGCGGAGCGTGGCCGACATCGACAACATCGTCCTGAAGACCACCGGTGGTGCTCCCCTGCGGGTGCGGGACGTCGCCCGGGTCGAACTCGGGCCTGACGAGCGGCGGGGCATCACCGAGATGAATGGTGACGGCGAGGTCGCCGGCGGCATCGTCCTGCAGCGGTTCGGCGCGAACGCCCTGACCGTCATCGAGAACGCGAAGGCGAAGCTCGCGGAGGTGGCGAAAAGCCTGCCGGCCGGCACCGAGATCCTGCCGGTCTACGACCGCTCGCAACTCATCGACGCGGCCATCGAGACGCTGCGGCACACGCTTGTCGAGGAGAGCGTCGTCGTCTCCCTCGTATGCATCGTGTTCCTCCTACACGTCCGAAGCGCGCTGGTCGCCATCCTGATGCTGCCCGTCGGCATCCTGATGGCGTTCGCCGGGATGAAGGCGCTGGGGCTGGGCGCCAACATCATGTCGCTCGGCGGCATCGCCATCGCGGTCGGCGCCATGATCGACGCGGCCATCGTGATGATCGAGAACGCCCACAAGCACCTGGAGCGGGCGCCGCCGGACAAGCCGCGGGTCGAGATCTTGGTCGAGGCGGCGGGCGAGGTCGGCCCCTCGCTGTTCTTCTCACTCCTCATCATCACCGTGAGCTTCCTGCCCATCTTCACCCTGGAGGGCGAGGAGGGGCGCCTGTTCGGGCCGCTCGCGCTCACCAAGACCTTCGCCATGGCGGCGGCGGCGCTCCTGTCGGTGACCCTGGTGCCGGCGCTGATGGTGTTGTTCGTGCGCGGACGGATCGTCCCGGAGCATCGCAACCCGGTGAACCGGCTCCTGATCTGGCTCTATCGCCCGGTCATCGCAGGCGTACTGCGGGCGCGGTTGCCCACCATCCTGCTCGCCCTCGGCGTCCTGGCGGTCACCGTCTGGCCGGCGCGCCAGCTCGGCTCGGAGTTCATGCCGGAACTCGACGAGGGGACGCTGATGTACATGCCGACGACCCTGCCCGGCATCTCGGTGACGAAGGCGGGCGAGTTGCTGGCGACCCAGGATCGGATCATCAAGTCCTTCCCCGAGGTCGCCTCGGTCTACGGCAAGGCCGGGCGCGCCAGCACCGCGACCGACCCGGCGCCGATGGAGATGGCCGAGACCATCATCAGCCTCAAGCCTAAGGCCGAGTGGCGCCCGGGCGTGACGCTCGCGAGCCTCAAGGCGGAGATGGACCGGGCGCTGCAGTTCCCGGGCGTCTCGAATGCTTGGACGCAGCCGATCCGGGCCCGCATCGACATGCTCTCGACCGGCATCCGGACGCCGGTCGGCATCAAGGTGCTCGGCACCGACCTCGGCGCCATGGAGAAGGTCGCCCGTCAGGTCGAGGCAGTGGTGCGCGACGTGCCGGGCACGTCGAGTGCCTACGCGGAGCGGGTCATCGGCGGGTACTTCCTCGACATCACGCCCGACCGGGAGGCGCTCGGCCGCTACGGGCTCATGGTGGGCGACGTCCAGGACGTGGTCGCCTCGGCTCTCGGCGGGCAGAGCGTCACCAACACGGTCGAGGGCCGCGAGCGCTACACCGTCAACGTACGCTACCCGCGCGCCTTCCGCTCCGACCCGCGGGCCATCGCCGACGAGGTGCAGGTGCCGCTGCCGGCCGGCGGGACGGTGCCGCTCGGCGAGGTCGCGAAGGTCGAGCTTACCCGGGGGCCGACCTCGATCCGGACCGAGAACGGCCAGCTCGCGGTCTACATCTTCGTCGACCTCACTGGGCGCGACCTCGGCGGCTACGTGGCCGACGCCCGGGCCGCGGTCGACAGGGAGGTCAGGTTGCCCCAGGGCACGACGCTGCAGTGGAGCGGGCAGTACGAGTACCTGGAGCGCGCCGAAGCCCGCCTCAGGATCGTTGTGCCGCTGACGCTGCTCGTCGTGTTCCTGCTCCTCTACCTGAACTTCCGCCGTCTGACCGAGACCCTCATCGTCATGCTCTCGCTGCCGTTCGCGCTCGTCGGCGGCGTCTGGCTGATGTGGTGGATGGGCTTCAACATGTCGGTGGCGGTGGCGGTCGGCTTCATCGCGCTCGCCGGCGTCGCGGCCGAGACCGGCGTGATCATGCTGGTCTACCTCGACCACGCCCTCGACGAGGTCCGGGCAGGGTGCCGGCGTGAGGGACGCCCCCTCACGCGCGAGGACTTGCGGCAGGCCATCATGGTCGGCGCCGTCGAGCGGGTGCGGCCCAAGATGATGACGGTGGTCGCCATCATGGCGGGTCTCCTGCCCATCCTCTGGAGCACCGGTTCGGGCTCCGAGGTCATGCAGCGCATCGCCGTGCCGATGATCGGCGGGATGGTGTCCTCGACCGTGCTGACCCTCGTCGTGATTCCGGCCGTCTACGCGTTGGTGAAAGGTCGCGGGTTGCCGGAGGCCGCCGCGGAGGGTGCACGGATGCCTCTGGCGGCCGAATGAGGAATCGACAGGAGCGAATGATGAAGTCAGACATGATGCCGTCCCGGCGTGCCGTGCTCGCGGGCTTGGCGGCGGGAGTGTCCCTCGGACGACCCGTGATGGGGGAGAGCCTGCCGACCGTCGCCGTGACGAAGGACCCGAGTTGCGGCTGCTGCGCGAAGTGGGTGGACCACCTGCGACAGGCCGGCTTCACGGTGACGGTGACCGAGGGTCCCGTGAACCCGGTGAAGGCGCGTCTCGGCGTGCCGAGGGACCTCGCCTCCTGCCACACCGCTCTCGTTGACGGCTACGTGGTCGAGGGACACGTGCCGGCGGACGCCATCAGGCGCTTGTTGGCCGAGCGCCCGAACGGAACCGGGCTGGCCGTTCCGGGCATGCCGGCCGGCTCGCCCGGCATGGAGGTCGAGGGCAGGGAGCCCGACATCTACGAGGTGGTCCTGTTCGGGCCGGAGGGGCGCGGCGCCTTCGCCCGTTATCGTGGAGGCGCGCCGGCTTGAGCGCAGCCGTCGCGCGGGCGCTCGCCGTCACCGTACTCGTTCGGGGCGGTGAACCGACGTTGAGGCATCCCCCCAGGAGCCGATGCCCGGCTTCTCGCGGAGCTTGGTCGGCCGGCCGGTCCGCCCACCCTGGCCGAAGCGGACGGACGGCGTGGGGGGCGATTGTCCCGGGGACTGGGAAGTCGAAGCCAAGGATGCTGAAGCGCGACCGAGTTCCCATAGCTGCCGAAGCGGTGGAGCGATTACCGTGTCCGCCACAACCCGCCGACAAGTCCGAGGTTGGCGAGGCCGAGGATGAGCAGGAGCCACCAAAGGGCATCCGGGCTGGCGTAGGTCAGCACGAAAGCGCCGGCCGGCGGCGCTAGCGCCTGCGCGATCAGCCCCGGCCGTGCCAAGCGGCCGACGACCAGCGGATAGCGAACGGGGCCGAACAGGGCCAAGGGCACCGTGCCCCGCGCAATCGAATAGATGCCGTTGCCGCCGCCGTAGAGGACCAGCCAGACCCCGACGCCGGGCAGGCCGCCGGCGAGCAGCACCAGGCCGAGGGCGACGAGGCCAAGGGCTGCGGTCGGGGTCCACAGGGGATGGTGCCGGCCCTTGAACGACATTTCCGCGACGCGGGCGCCGACCTGAGCCGGGCCGATCAGCGCCCCGTAGGAGACGGCCGAAGCGAGCGCCACGCCCCGCGCCTGCAGGAGCGTCAGCAGGTGCACCGAAACAAGCGACATGATCGCGCCGCCGATTATCAGCACGCCGGCGAACAGCCGGAACGCCCGCCGTTCCTTCGCGGACAGCGGGCCGGTTCGGTCCTGGTGATGCCCCGCCGACGGCGGTGCCGGGGCCTTGGGGATCAGAAGGAGGACAAGCGGTAGCGTCACCGCGAGGTGCAGGCCGGCATAGGCCAGGCAGGCACCGCGCCATCCGAAATGCGCGACCAGGAAGGCGGAAAGTGGCCAGCAAACGGTGCTGGCGAACCCGCCCCACAGGGTCAGGGTGGTGATCGCCGGCCGCGCCGCCGCGCCGTAGAGCCGGCCGAGGGTCGCGAATGCCGGATCGTACAGGCCGCAACCCATGCCGAGGCCGAGCAGCAGCCAGCCGGCGAGGTAGACCGGCAGGATCGGAGCCAGCGCCAGCATGGTCAGCCCGGCAGCCAGCAGCAGCGCGGCCAGCGCCAGGATGGGCCGGCCGCCGTGGCGGTGGATCGCCGTCCCGATATGCGGCGAGGCGAACGCGGCGACCAGCAGGCCGAGTGACAGTCCGCCGACGACCCAGGCGAGCGGCCAGCCGGTGCTTTCGGCGACCGGGCCGGCAAGCACCGCCGGCAGGTAGAACGACGAGCCCCAGGTGAGGATCTGCACGACGCCGAGGGCGGAGATCACCGGCCAGCGGCGGGCCTCGGACACGGGCTGCCTACCGGGTGCCGAGAAGCGGCAGCCAAGCCGCCAGCGCCACGAGCGTGACCAGCAGCACGGGCGGGGTGATGACAAGCCCGACCTTCATATACTGGCCCCAGGTGATTTTCTGGCCCTTGCTGTCAAGGACGTGCAGCCAGAGCAGCGTGGCGAGGCTGCCGATTGGCGTGAACTTCGGGCCGAGGTCGCAACCGATCACGTTGGCATAGACCATTAGCTCGCGCGTCAGCGGGGACAGGTCCGGCGCCTGCTGGATCGAGAGCGCCCCGATCAGCACAGATGGCATGTTGTTCATCACGGACGACAGGATCGCCGCCGCGAAGCCGGTGCCGACCGTGGCGACCCACGGGCCATGGCCGGCGAGCCAGACCAAGCCCGTGGCCAGCTCGTCGGTCAGGCCGGCGTTCCGCAGGCCGTAGACCACGAGGTACATGCCGAGGCTGAACAGCACGATCTGCCAGGGGGCGCCGGTCAGCACCTTGCGGATCGGGATGACCCTGCCCCGGTCGGCAAGCAGTAGAAGAACGGCCGCACCGGCACAGGTGACGGCCGCCACCGGCACGCCGAACGGCGCGGTGACGAAGTAGGCGAGCAGGAGCACGCCAAGCAGCGGGAACGCCGCCCGGAACACCAGCGGATCGCGGATGGCCCCGACCGGGCGCTCCAAGGCGGCCGCCGGGTAGGCCGCCGGCACGTCGCGCCGGAAGAAAGCCCAAAGCACCACCAGGGTCGCCGCCAGGGACACCAGGTTCACCGGCACCATGACGGCCGCATACCTGCCGAAGGTCACGTCGAAGAAGTTGGCGGAGACGATGTTGACCAGGTTGGAGATCACCAGCGGCAGGGAGGTGCTGTCGGCCACGAACCCGCAGGCGACGATGAATGCCAGCGCCGCCGCCGGCTTGAAGTCGAGCCGGAGCAGGATCGCCAGCACAATCGGCGTCAGCAGCAGCGCCGCGCCGTCGTTGGCGAACACCGCAGCGATGGCCGCGCCGAGCAACACGACAAGCGGAAAGAGCCGCCGGCCGGACCCACTGCCCCAGCGGGCGACGTGCAGCGCCGCCCAATGGAAGAAACCGGCCTCATCGAGCAGCAGCGAGATGATGATGAGCGCCACGAAGGTGAAGGTGGCGTCCCAGACGATATGCCAGACCACCGGAATATCGCCCGGATGGATCACCCCCGTGGCGAGCGCGACCGCCGCGCCTGCCAGCGCGCTCCATCCGATCCCGAGGCCCCTTGGCTGCCAGATGACGAAGACGAGGGTGACGAGGAAGATGGCGAGCGCGAGCATCCGGGCGTTTTCTTCTTATGGGTCGGGGTTGGGGTTCAGGCAGTGCCGACGCGGCGGCCGTGCTCGTCCACGACCCGCTCGCCATCCTCTTTGACGAACTCGCCTTGCTGCCCCGGCAGGAGGTCCAGCACGGCTTCGGACGGCCGGCACAGCCGCACGCCCTTGGGGCTGACCACCAGCGGGCGGTTGAGAAGGATCGGATGCGCCTCGATGGCATCGAGCAGCTGCGCATCGGTCAATGCCGGATCGCCAAGGCCCAGCTCGGCGAACGGCGCGCCCTTCTCCCGCAGTGCGTCGCGGACGGGCAGGCCGGCCCGGGCGAGGAGCTGCACCAGCAGCGCCCGGGCGGGCGGCGTCTTCAGATACTCGATCACATGAGGCTCGATTCCGGCGTTGCGGATCATCGCCAGGGTGTTGCGGGACGTGCCGCAGTCCGGGTTGTGGTAGATGATGACGTCCATCAAGCGACCTCCGGCCGGAGCGCGGTGGCACCGGCTTGTTGGCCGATCTCTCTGACTTTGGCCGACAGGGCCGCCTGGTCGAGGCTGCCGAGCGGCAGGGCGATAAAGGCCGCGATGCGGTTCTTCAGGTAGCGCTGCGCTGTCACGAAGGCGCGCTTGCGCTCGATCTCCGAGCCTTCCGCAGCGGCAGGGTCCTCGATGCCCCAATGAGCGGTCACGGGCTGACCAGTCCAGAAGGGGCAGGGTTCGCCGGCTGCGTTGTCACAGACCGTGAACACGAAATCCATCACCGGAGCACCGGGCGCGGCGAACTCGTCCCAGGACTTCGAGCGCAGCCCGTGCACGGGGTAGTCGCTCTCCCGTAGCGTCTGCAACGCCAGCGGATGCGGCTCGCCCTTGGGCTGGCTACCGGCGGAGTAGGACCGGAAGCGGCCTTGCCCATCCTGGTTCAGCATCGCTTCCGCCAGGATCGAGCGGGCCGAGTTGCCGGTGCAGAGAAACAGGACGTTGTAGACGCGATCAGGCATAGAGGGTGTCTCCGGGTGGGCAGTTGCAGGCGGCGAGGGCGGCGACGGCCGGGGTGCAGACCTCCGGGTGGCCCTGACAGCAGTCGCGCATCAGGAACTGGATCAGGTCGGACAGGGCCGGATAGGCAGCACTGTAGATGATCGAACGGCCCTCGCGCCGCGAGGCGACCAAGCCCGCATGGCTCAGCTCCTTGAGATGGTGGGATACGGTCGCGGCAGAGACGCCGACCGCCTCGGCCAGAACGCCGGAGGCGAGGCCGCCTGGTCCGGCGGTCACGAGCGACCGCACCAGACGCAGGCGGTGTTCCTGCGCCAGGGCCGCAAAGGCGGCGAGGGCTTGCGGTTCATCCATTTTCGTTACAATCTTCAAACGATATTTTGAACGTACAAGAAAGACGTCCCTTGGACAAGCTCAGCCAGCCCTTCAAAGATGGCCTGCCGAACCTCAGCCAAGCGCATTTCGAGGTGCCGACCCGCGACAGCCTAGACGCGGCGGCGCCGTTCACCCATGCGCCCCGCTTCCTGATCCTCTACGGCTCGCTGCGGGAGCGCTCGTTCAGCCGCTGCCTCGCGTACGAGGCCGCCCGGCTCCTCGAAGCCATGGGCGGCGAGGTGCGGATCTTCCACGCGGACGGCCTGCCCCTGCCGGACGATGCGACCGCCGACCACTTAAAGGTGCAGGAGCTGCGCAATCTCTCGATCTGGTCCGAGGGCCAGGTGTGGGTCTCACCGGAGCGGCACGGTACCCTGACCGGCGTGATGAAAAGTCAGATCGACTGGCTGCCCTTGAGCGAGGGCAGCGTGCGGCCGACCCAGGGGCGCACCCTTGCCGTGATGCAGGTCTCCGGCGGCTCGCAGAGCTTCAACGCCGTGAACGCCTTGCGCGTGCTCGGCCGCTGGATGCGGATGATCACCATCCCGAATCAATCGTCCGTGCCGATGGCCTACAAGGAGTTTGACGACGCGGGCCGGATGAAGCCGGGGCCGCTCTACGAGCGGGTCGTGGACGTGTGCGAGGAGCTGGTGAAGTTCACGCTCCTGACCCGAGAGCGGGCCGACTACCTGGTGGACCGCTACAGCGAGCGGAAGGAGCGCGCGCCGGAGCGGCTGAGCGCGGTGGCCGCCGACATTGGCTTTGTGAAGCGCTGAGACCAGTCCCGGGAAACAACCCGAGGAGCATGCCGATGCTGACCCTTGAACGCCCGCACACGATGGCACCGGCCGCCGCCAGCGACATACCGCTGGGTGCCCTGCGCGCTGCCTGCGATACGCAGCCGGAGACGCCCATGGGTGTTCAGTCACGCCAGGCGGACGATCCAACGCGGCTGCCACGTCGCCGAGGTGAAGGCCGAACGGTTCGCCGCCCTCGAACGCGGCGCAAGCCCGGAAGCTTGATCGGATACCCTCATCCTCTCCGGGACGTGACCGAGGGCGACCGCACGCAAATGACCGTCGGCAAGTTCGCCGCGATCATCCGCACGGTGTCCTAACACGTCGGCCCCGACCTGGGCGCCCGCCCGAATCGACGCCATTCCCACCTGGCGGGAGGCATTCCGCGACCCTTGACCTTCCCACCATGGGAAGCCCCATCTGTGCGGGACGCCACCACAGGGAGAGCGTCATGTACCGCTACAAGGTCGACAGGATGGGTTGCGGAGGCTGCGCCAAGTCCGTGACCCGGGCCATCGCCGGCATCGAGCCGGGCGCCCTGGTCGAGGTGGACCTCGGGGCCAAGCTCGTGACCGTGTCCGGCGCGACCGGCCCTGCGGACCGCATTGCCGAGACCATAGTCGCCGCAGGCTTCCCCGCCGAGCCGCTGAGCCCGACGGCGTGAGTCGGGGGGACGAGCCGCAACCAAACCCGAATGCGCGCATTCACGTCCCAGGGACGACGCCGTCCCTACGTTTGGGCCGAGGTTGGCGACCGGCATGGGTTTCGACCGGCATATCGTGCGTCTGATGGCGGCGATGATCCTCGCGATCATCGCCCATGTCGCGCCGTCCGCCGTCCAGGCTCACGAGGGGCACGTCCACTGCGGCCACCGCGGTCGCATGGTCTCGGATGCCGCCACGGCGTCCCTTCCCGCGGCGAACCCGGGTCTCGACAAGGCGTCGGGCATCGCCGAGTTGGCGGTGACGCTGTTGACCGCGCCTCGCCTACGCGTGACCACCGGCAAGTCGACGGCATCCGTTCGGGCGGTCGATGCCGACCGATGCTGCTGCCCCGGCCCCTGCAAGCGACGCTGCTGTGGGACGACGGTGGGCGGCACATTCGGTGTTTTTGCCGGACCCGCATCACCCGCCATGCCCATGTTTCGGGCGGCCATGTTAATCCCGGATAATGTCGCCGGACGCGCGGGTATCGCTCCCGAGGCGCTGCGCAAGCCCCCACGAACCCTCGCGTGAGATGAGGCGCGCCCGAGGCGCGCGACGCCCGAGGTGCGACCGCAGTCGTGGCGTGCACCGACTATCCCGTGGCGAGGCCCATCTCTCATCTCGCGTTGATCCGGCGCCGCTGACGTAGGGTCCCTCTGCCGCTGTCTCAGCGGGATGCTCGCCCACGCTCAGCACAAGGTCGGCGACGCCTCGACGAGCCTCGCCGCCGCGTGCCCTCATTGCAGACCCGCGCCTAGACATACAGAAATATTATAGACAATAAATTGAACGTAATCCGACGAATATGGTTATGGATCTGATCGCAATTCAGCAAAAACGCAAATTACGTCTATGTATTTGCTGAACTTATGGCAGCACCCATCAACTTAAGGAGAACAAGGATGCACAAAATGTCTGGCGAGATGCAATCTTGCATCGACGAGTGCCTGCGCTGCTATCAAAGCTGCCTTGGCATGGCCTCCAACCACTGTCTCCCCGCCGGCGGCAAGCACGTCGAGCCGGAGCATTTTCGCCTGATGATGGCCTGCGCGGAAATATGCCGAACCTCGGCGCACTTCATGCTGATCGGCCTGCCCGAGCACACGCACACCTGTCGAGCCTGCGCCGAGGTCTGCGAGGCCTGCGCGCGGAGCTGTGAGGCGGTCGGCGACATGCAGGACTGCGTCGCGCAGTGCCGCCGGTGTGCCGAGACCTGCCGGAAAATGACCGCTTGAACCCTGACGGGGCGGCCGAGCCGGCCGTCCCGATTGATCAATTGGAGGAGATGATCATGAACGTTCGTACCCTGACACTCGCGATGACCCTGGCGCTGACCGGCATCGGCGCGGCCCTCGCCGCGGATAACGACCATGGCTCCAACGACCACGGCTCCATGCAGGCCCCGTCGTTCGAGCTGCCCGCAACCTGCAAGGCGGCGTCGGCCGGCAAGGAGTCCTCGATGAAGGACATGCAGGGCCACATGTCGATGGCGATGCAGGGCATGTCCGGTCAGGCGACCGACACCCAGAAGGGCCTGCAGCACGCCATGATGCAGATGAACGGCCCGATGATGGAAGGCATGATGGCCGGCGACCCCGACGTCGCCTGGATCTGCGCGATGATCCCGCATCACATGGGCGCCATCGCCATGGCCCAGGTCGGCCTGAGGAACGGCGACAATCCCGAGGCTAAGAAGATCGCCGAGAAGAGCATCCAGGAACAGGAGAAGAGCATCAAGGAGCTCACTGCCTGGCTCGACAAGAACGCCCGTAAGGAAGGCAAGCAGTAAGCCTGAGAGAACCACTTGTCCGCGGCCCAAATCGCGTCCGCTCTCGCGGGCCGCGGAGATCGAAGTCGCGCGGAGGGACCGGTCATGAGCAATTCGTCGAAAACGCATCTCGCCCCGGCGGCCCGCGCCTGCTCCGAAGGACACGGGCATGACCACTCCGTCGCTTCCCATGCGCACGACCATGCCGGCATGGCCGCGGATGACGCGGGTGCGTCCCGCGTGAAGGACCCGGTCTGCGGGATGATGGTCGACCCGCACGCGACCGAGCACCGGGCCGAGCACGACGGGCATCCCTACTACTTCTGCTCGAACGGCTGCCGGACGAAGTTCGTGGCCGAGCCGGTCCGCTACCTCGACCCCGGCCAGTCCGCAGCCAAGTCCGACCCGGTGCCGGAAGGCTCGATCTACACCTGTCCGATGCACCCGGAGATCAGGCAGGTCGGCCCCGGGGCATGCCCGATCTGCGGCATGGGGCTTGAGCCGGCGATGGTCGGCGCCGACGACGGCCCCAGCGAGGAGCTCGTCGATATGACCCGCCGGTTCCGGGTCGGGCTGGTCCTGACCCTGCCGGTGTTCGTGCTGGAGATGGGCGGGCACCTCTTCGGCCTGACCGAACGGCTCGGGCAGCAGACCTCGAATTGGATCCAGTTCGCGCTCGCCACCCCGGTGGTGCTCTGGGCCGGCTGGCCCTTCTTCGTTCGGGCCTGGCACTCCGTCCTGTCTCGGAACCTGAACATGTTCACCCTGGTCGCCCTCGGGACGGGCACGGCCTACCTCTACAGCGTGGTGGCGACCCTTGCCCCGGGGCTGTTCCCGGAAGCGCTACGCGGGCACGGCGGGGCGGTGCCGGCCTACTTCGAGGCGGCGGCGGTGATCACCGTGCTCGTGCTGCTCGGACAGGTCCTGGAGCTTCGCGCCCGCGAGAGCACCGGCGGCGCGCTGCGGGCGCTCCTCGACCTCGCGCCGAAAACCGCCCGCCGCATCCGGCCCGACGGCGAGGACGAGGAGGTGCAGCTCGATGCCATCGCCATCGGCGACCGGCTGCGCGTGCGCCCCGGCGAGAAGGTCCCGGTCGACGGCGCGGTGGTGGAGGGCCGCAGCGCCGTCGACGAGAGCCTCGTGACGGGGGAATCGATGCCCGTCACCAAGGAGGTCGGCGGCGCGGTGATCGGCGGCAGCCTCAACCAGTCCGGCTCGCTCGTGGTCGAGGCGACCAGGGTCGGGCGCGACACCATGCTGGCGCGCATCGTCCAGATGGTGGCCGAGGCGCAGCGTTCGCGGGCCCCGATCCAGCGCCTCGCCGATCAAGTCGCGGGCTGGTTCGTGCCGGCGGTCATTGGCGTGGCGGCGCTGGCCTTCGCCGCCTGGATGGCGTTCGGGCCGGAGCCGCGCTTCACCTTCGCGCTCCTCGCCGCGGTGGCGGTGCTGATCATCGCCTGCCCGTGCGCGCTCGGTCTCGCGACGCCGATGTCGATCATGGTCGGCGTCGGTCGCGGCGCCGGGGCCGGGGTGCTCGTCAAGAATGCGGAGGCACTGGAGCGGATGGAGCGGGTCACGACTCTTGTGGTCGACAAGACCGGCACCCTGACCGAAGGCAAGCCGGCCGTGACGCGGGTCGTGGCGGCGGCCGGGTTCGACGAGGACACGCTCCTGCGCCTCGCGGCGAGCGTCGAGCGGGCGAGCGAGCACCCGCTCGCCCTGGCCATCGTGGCGGCCGCCGGGAAGCGCGGGATCGCGACCGGCCCCGTCGCGGATTTCGACAGCCCGACCGGGAAGGGCGCGCTCGGCACCGTTGAGGGCCGCCGCGTGGCGCTGGGCAACGCCGCCTTCCTGCAGGAGCAAGGGGTCGACGTATCGACCCATGCGACCGAAGCCGACGAACTCCGGCGTGACGGCGCGACGGCGATCTTCGCCGGCGTCGATGGCCGGGTGGCCGGCGTCATCGCCATCGCCGACCCGGTCAAGGCCACGACGGCCGAGGCGCTGGCGGCGCTTCGGGCCGAGGGCATCCGGGTGGTGATGCTGACCGGTGACAACCGCACCACCGCCGAGGCGGTGGCACGCCGGCTCGGCATCGAAGAGGTCGAGGCGGAGGTGTTGCCCGACCAGAAGGCTGCGGTGGTCGAGCGCCACAAGGCGGCCGGGCAGGTGGTCGCGATGGCCGGCGACGGCGTGAACGACGCCCCGGCGCTCGCGGCGGCGGATGTCGGCATCGCCATGGGCACCGGGACGGACGTCGCCATCGAGAGCGCCGGGTTGACCCTGCTGAAGGGCGATCTCCTCGGCATCGTGCGGGCACGGCGGCTGTCGCGGGCGGTGATGGGCAACATCCGCCAGAACCTGTTCTTCGCCTTCATCTACAACGCCGCGGGCGTGCCCGTGGCGGCGGGCATCCTCTACCCGTTCCTCGGCATCCTGCTCTCGCCGGTCATCGCCGCGGCCGCCATGGCGCTCTCCTCGGTGAGCGTCATTGGCAATGCCCTGCGCCTGCGGGCGGCCAACCTCGACCCTTCCTCGGCCCGCTAGGAGCGCGCATGTTCCCGACCTGGCTCCATGCCATCTCGATCGCCGCGCTGCTGCTCGGGGCGGCCTGCTCGCTGCTGCTGTCGGCGCAGGTGATCCGTCACCCGCAGCACATGACCGTGATGAACGTGGTCTGGCCGATCAGCGCCCTGTTCGGGACGGTGGTCGTGGTCTGGGCCTATTTCAGTTACGGCCGGCTCGCGACCATGGAGGCGCACCACGACGCGAAGGAGCGGGGCGAGAAGCCGCCGAACACGACGGGGATGCCCTTCCCGGTGATGGTCGGCAAGGGTGCGCTCCACTGCGGCAGCGGCTGCCTGCTGGGCGATGTCGCCGCCGAGTGGCTCGCCTTCGTGGTGCCGGCCGTCGCCGTCTGGTTCGGCTGGCACTCCCTCTTCGATGAGAAGATGTACGCGGTCTGGGTCCTGGATTTCGTGTTCGCGTACGCGCTCGGGATCGCGTTCCAGTATTACGCCATCGTGCCGATGCGCGGGCTATCCCCCGGCGAGGGTCTGGTGGCGGCCGTGAAGGCGGACACCGTCTCGCTGATCGCCTGGCAGGTCGGCATGTACGGCTTCATGGCGTTCGCCCAATTCTTCCTGTTCCCGCACTGGGCCGGCCAGCGCGCCCCGGTGAACTCGGTCGAGTTCTGGTTCGCCATGCAGGTCGCGATGGTGGCGGGATTCCTGACCAGCTACCCGGTGAACTGGTGGCTCGTCGGCTCCGGCATCAAGGAGCGGATGTAGGCCGGTCCGCGCCTATCGGCGGATCACGAGGAGCCAGAAGAGGACGGCGCACGCGTCCGCGAGCATGCAGATCCGGTATGCCGCCTCGTTCGGGGAAGGGCGCATGCCCGCCCCGGTTGCGGCGCGACAGCTCGGGCACCTCGTCGCGTCGGTGCGAACCGTCCGCCCGCAGCAACCGCACTTGGATAAGAGCATGGGCGCCCCTGCCGTCCCGTGCCGAGATCTCGCGGGCCGCCGCACCTCGGTGAGGCCCCTGCGTACGGGCCGACAGGATCACCTTCTGGTCGGCCGCGACGGTCCTGAATGGCTTCGTAGTGCGGCGAGGCAGGCCGACGAAGTACGTCTTCGGTGGTAGCGAGGTTTCCGGCGGCTCAAGGCGGGATGGCGGCTGCTGCCGCCGGCGGTTGGCACGCGACTCCGAGGCGTACGCATAACGGGTAACGTTATGCGTACGCGTTACACGATGGGGGCGTTCGCCGACCGGGCGTTCCTCAATCCGAAGGCCTCCCGCGGCCTATCTGTCCGGTCGCCTTCGGGTCCGGCTCGCGCTCGCGCCCACACCGAGCCTCCACGCGGACCGCGACCGTTTCTTCACCGCTCGCGGCGATGATACCGGTAACGGCTTGGGATGGCGGGCATGGTGACGGAGAACGGGGTCTGGACAGCCGCGGATCGGATACGGGCCAGGCCGGCACCGCCCGGTGGCACCAAGGAGCGGGTCTCGGTCCGCACGGTCCGGAGGGAGCTCGGCGGCGGGTCGTTCGGCGACATCGCTCGCGAGCTCAGGAAGTGGAAGGACAGGGAGGACTACCGGCCGGCCATCGAACGGGCGGACCTGCCGGAGGCGTTCGAGAGGCGGCTTACGGTGATCGGGCGGGAGCTGCTTGAGTTGGCCCGGGTCGAAGCGGCCCGGGCGGGTCTGGCGGACTTCGTCGGAGCCGAGGATTGCAGGGCCGCGGCGAGGGATCTGCTCGACGAGGCGCTGGACCGGGTCGATCTCTTGGAGGAGCGGGTCGCGGCGTTGCAGGTCGAGCTCGACCGGGTGCGGGCCGTCGGCACTCAGGCCGGCGGGGCCGCGCCGCCCGTTTCCGCCGCGGGAGAGGCGGACTCCCTCGCGCAGGGTCGCGCCGGGCCCGGGTTTGTCGATACCGCGCACGGGCTCAAGCTGGCGCGAGAGGCGAACGACTTCTGGGGGCAGGTGCGGGACGCGGTCGAAGCGGCGGTGCGCCAACGCGGCCCCATGGCGGTCCACCCGCTCCTGAGAGCGCTCCCGACCCGGCTCAAGCAGGAGGGCGAGCGGGCGGGTTTCCCGCTCACCGAGGCGTGGCTGCGCTATCACCTCCTGCGCCTGGTGCAGGACGGCAACGGGCTGACCCTCGTCGGCCATCGGTTCGGGCTGGCCGAGCCCGAGCCGGACGTCGCGGCGACGCCCGAGCCGCCACTCGCCGAGGCGGTCGCGGCGATGGGAAAGCGGCCGTTCTGGCGCTTGTTCATGCGGGAGGTCCACGCCCTTCTCGCCAGAGGCGGGGCACAGACGGCGGAAGGCATCCTCGGCGGCCTGGATCCTGAGTTGGTCGCGGCGACGGGGCGCTTCCAGAGGATCACGCCCCGGCTGCTCCGGTGGAAGCTGCGCCAGCGCATAGCGGAGCGGAGGCCGTTCGAGGAACTCCCGGACGAGCGCTTCGCCGCCCTCGTGGGCGAGGCTCCCTGGGACGGTGAGAGCCCGGCCGAGGCCCCGGCGGCGAGGGCCGGATGACGCCCGCGGCCGAGGCCCGCGGCGAGCGGGGCCACCGCGACGCGACAGCCGACTTATCCGACGCCCGCTCGAAGGCTACGCCGCGGGGTCCGGCCGCACCGGCGGAGTTCGTTGTCGTGGGGCCACCGGCATCCCGGCCGACGGCGGAACATCGGCCGCGCCGCGAACGTCTTCGGTGACCGTCGGGATCCGCGCGTGCGGTCCGGCGCCCTCGGAACCCGCGCCCGCGGCTGGACGCCCGATGACGACGGCGGCCACCCGTGACACGGTGCTCGCCCATCGCGCGATGGTCGGACGGCACCAGCGGATCGGGTCCAGGGCGTCGGCGTGGTGGTTGGTCGGTCCCTCGTCGAGGACGGCGCGATAGTGGCCGATGCGGTTGCGCGACCTCCGGACGCTCTCGGCCAGCCGCTGGAATGACGACCGAATCCCTCCGGCCGGCTTCGTCGCGCCGGTCACCGGGGTCAGCGCGGACGCCCGACGGGCTTAGCGATGGCGAGCACGCCCTTCAGGCCGCTCCCGAAGCGGGCGATCGTCTCCCGGTGCCCGCGCAGCTCGCTGTAGGGCAGGTAGCGCAGGTCGAGCTCGGCCACCCGCGAGAAGGCGGGCCGGGCGAACTGCGCGCGCACGTCCTCCTCGCGGTTGTCGGGCGCCACCAGGAAGAAGTTGCGCGCGGCCCCGCCCTCGACCCCGAGCGCCAGGTCGAGCATCCGCACGATGCCCGAGTAGATGCTCGTCGTGTGCTCGACCTCGAAGGCGGCCGCGACGTCGCCGTCCGCCTTGTCCAGCCAGATCACGTCGATGAGCCGGACCATCTCGGCCGACCCATTCGCCGTCAGCCGCCCGGGCAGGCGGTCGAGGCAGCCGTCGGACAGGCGGCCGGAGGCATAGGGGCGGTTGCCGTCGTTCGACGCGATCCAGACGTCGAAGCCGAGGGCGAGGCCGAGGTCGCGCAGCCAGCCCTGGACCTCGGTGTGGGTGTGGTCCGCCTCACGCGCGGCGAGCGCCGCCTTGGAGGCCGTGGCCGCGGCCTCCGCCCGCACTCGGTCGAGATCCTCGCGCCAGCGCGCCAGCGCGGCGGCCCCGTCGCGCTCCGGCAGCGGGTATCGCCCGGACCCGACGTCGAACAGGAAGCCCGCGATGGCGCCGTAATCGTTGGAGAGCAGGCCGCGATGGGCGGCGTTGAGGGCGACGATGCCCCGGCGCATGGCGAGGTACTCGTCCCACTTGCCGAGCTTCACATTGGCGCCGGCGATGGCGTTGTAGCCCTTCACGATGGCCGTGTTGAACGGGGGCACAAGTGTGGGGTGCAGGAAGTACAGCAGGTTCGCCGCGGCCGGACCCAGCCCCTTGATGCGTTGCCGGTCGAGGCCGTGGATGGCGGCCAGCACCCCGTCCTCTGCACTGCAGCACAGGCAGGCGTCGAGGAACCGGCCGAACGCAACCTGGTTGGCGCGGTCTTCGTAGATGTCGGGGATGCGCAGCTTAGGCTTCCAGAGGAATGCGTGGTCGGCGCCCTTGAAGACCTGGCGCTGCTCCGCGATGGAGTGGACCACCGTTTCCAAGGACGAGCCGCGATAGGCGTTGCCGAACGCGTCGGCCCGGATCTCGTCTATCACCGCCTGGAGGCCGCGCCGGATCGAGCGGAAGTTCTTGATGCGCTCCTCCCACAGGAACCAGGTCCGATAGGAGGCGCCGGGGTCCTCGCGCCAATGCCGGATCAGGTTGCCGATCCAGGCCTCGTCCGAGGGGCGGTGATCCGTCCCGGTCTCGTCAGTCAGGCGCATCGGCGCGGCATTCCCAAAATCCGGCTTCGGCCCGGAACATACCATTCCCGCCCCGGTCGGCGCTGTCGTCGGCAAGTCTCACCGGCGCGCCTCCGGCGGGACAGGCGGCGCGGACCCCGACGGGTCGCGGCGGTCGGAACGGCGCAGTTCGAGCGGCGCTACCATGCCTGGTCGCAGGCACGGGTCCATCAGGTCGACATCGAAGCGGGACCGGCCGACCGCCCGCGGTGCTCTCCCTCATCGAGGAAGTCGATTAGAGCGTTCATCGCCGGGTAGGCCGCCCGGCAGATCAGGGTCGTGGCTTGGCGCTCCTGAACCACCAGACCGGTGTGGATCAGACGGCGCAGATGATGGGACAGCGTCGAGGCCGGGACATCGACGCGCTGCTGGAGCGCACCGACCGGCAGGCCGTCATGGCCCGCCCGGACGAGCGTACGGAACACCTTCAGGCGGGTCAGATTGCCGAGCGCCTCCAATTGTCGTGCCGCTAATTCGAGTTCCATGGAATTACCATGAAGACGCGGAACGGACCGTGCAACCCCTATTTCTATCAATCCGGAACTACCGCAGCGGCTCGGTGGTCGACCGCACGCTCCGGCGCCGCGAGGTGTCGATCCTTCGCGGCCGGCCGTTGCGCTCCTTCACGTTCGAAAGTCCGGCACCATCAGCGCGGCGGGATGTCGAGGGGGCATCGGGTCCACCCGCACCGGCGCCGATATCGGTCGCGAGGCGCTGCGTGGCCAGCCATCCGGCTTATCCTCTGACGCGACAGACGTAGCCGAACCGTCGCCGGAGCCATCGCCGATCTCGGCCTGTGGCAGCGGCGTGGCATCCCCGATGCGGCGTCGCCTCTGATTTCTCCCGGAGACAGCTTGAGCAGCTCGACCAGCCGCTTCCCGCCGAAAGCGCCTCCATGTTCCGGCTCGGGTACATACCCGCAGGTCGCAACCCGTAACGGGTCACGCATAGCGATAGACGTTACGGGTTCCAAACGGTTTCCGGAACCTGGAACGCCGATCCTTCGCCGGCCCCCGGCTCCCGCGGCGAAGCGGGAGCCGGGGCCGGCTCGCGTCGTCCGAAGCCCGGTCCCGCGGGCCGCGCGGACGACGGTCACGAATCCTCCCGCTCGTCGCCACGGTTCGGCGCCAGGCCGACGAGGACGCAGGGGTCCAAGTCCCAGTCGTCGAAACCGGGGTCGAGCAGGCCAACCCCGTCCGCCGACAAGGCGTAGAACGCCTCGTAGGGGTTCGCCTCCCAGCGCGGGGTCGCCGTCGGCGGCACGTTCCGGGCGACGTGGCCCCGACCGGCCCGTGCCCGCGAGGAACTCGTCCCCGCGCGCGCTCGCCGGGCGCTTCCGGAGCGACCGGGACGACCGGTCCCGGGTGAGGCGACGCGCGGCCGAGGGGCCAGCGAGACGCGGTTCGGCTTCGTGCGGTTCATCATGGCTCTGGTCCTTTCCGTCAGGCGCGGAGGCGGGCGGGTTGCGTGGCGCGGAGGCGGGCGGTCGCCACCGGCGTCGGGCGGGATTTGCGGAGGCGTCCGCCTGCGGCCCCGGCGGTGCCGACCGGCGCGCCCTGGAGAACCGGGTCGCCCAGGGCGGCGGCACAGTCGAGGAGCCGCTCGTGCAGGTCACGGTCCCGAGCCGGGGAGAGCGGCGACATGAGCGCGGTCAGGTCACCCGTCTCGAAGCGCTCGGCGTCCGGGTCCGCCGAGACGGCGAGGAGTGTGGCCGCGAGCGCGACCGCCGCGTACCGCATGCTCTCGCCGAGATCGCCCGCGAGCAGCCGCATCTGTTCCAGCGGCGAGAGCCTTGGTAGTTTGAGCGGCAGAACGCGCGGGGCGATCCGCCAGGCCGGCTGGCCGAGCTCACTGTCGCACCGAAGGTGCCAAGCCCCCGACGCGGTCGCGTGCAGGGCCTGGGCCGCGGTCAGCCGGCACGCCGTGGCCACGACGCGCAGGTGTCCGGGTTTGCCCGGACCGCCCTCGCGAAGCAGGTCCGTCGGCAGGACGGCGATCACGTCGCCTTCCGACCGTGCCGCCAGTCCCGAGAGGACGGCCGCCGCGTCGCGGGGATCGGGGCGGAGCAGGTCGAACGAACCCGAGAGGCGTGCCAGGCCACAGGCCTGGGCGCCGTTGGCGCCGACCGCGACGAGGGTCGGACGGGTACCGGCGGCGGTCAGGCCGCCGGCCACCAGCGCTGCGGCCAGCAGCCCGGTGCGGTCGTTGGAATGGATGGTCGCGATCACGGCGTCCTCCTTTGGGCCGATGCATCGAAGGAATCTTGCCATCCCTATTTCCATATGTCTAGAAGTACCGAATTTACTGGTTATCGGATCCCTGGCCGCGCTCGCTGACAGTCTATCGAGTCACTCGCGCTCCTAAGGTCGCGCCGATCACTGTCATCGTCCCGCTCTGCCCCAGGGTCGCGCCGCGGGTACGTCCCGGCATCGGCGCCGTTCCGGGCGCCCGCCGCGCCGGCATGCCGGTCGGAGCCGCCTCTCGCCGGCGCTCCGGGTCATCTGTGCGACAATGCGTGGCGCGTGGAGCTCCCAGGACCGGCGCACTTCGCGCGCGATAAGCCAATGCCGCCTTGCACGTTCGGAGCGCGCGGACCTGCCTCGTGCCGGTCGTGGCGAGCGTATCCCCGGAGCGGCGTCACCGAGCCACCTCACGCACATGCGTAAGTAATCCTGCGGACCCAAGACTGTAACACTACGCAGCCGTTAACCATGCCAGAAATCCGGCTCTTGATAACGAGCAGAATATGCTGTTCATTTCCGCTCTTTTGCCTTACGATTCACGGATCAATCACAACCGGTCCGACGTCGCGCGCCAGGTGGCCATTCCACCGGGCGTGCCGGCGTCCGGATTCCGTCATGGAGATTGCCCTTGATCTCTGCCTTCTTCGGCTCCGCCGGCCGGACCCATGCCGCCTACGCCGCGCTCCTCCTCGCCGACGCCTATGGCGTTCTCGGCCGGCCCGTCACGCTCCTCCGCGTCAGGTTCCCCGAGGAGGCGCCGTTGCCGGGCCGGACGGTCACGGAGGAGGGCCTCACCGTGATCGAGCGCGAGGCGCGCGACGCACGCGAGGCGGGCGAGATCGCGGCCGAGGCCGTGGGGCGGGACGATGATCTCGTCCTCGACCTGCCCGCGGCGTGCCTGGAAAACCTCGGGCTGAGGGCGCGCATCGACGCGCCGGTTCTGCCGGTAGGGCCGACCCCCTTCGAGGAACATGCCGCAGCGTCCGCGCTCGCGGGCATGAACGCGTCGGAGGATTTCGGTCTGGACGTCGTTTCGCCGCCCTGGCTTCTCGGCTGCGGCCGAAGCGGCGGCGCCTCCGCCGCCGACGCGTTCGGCCGCGTCATGCGCGGGCACGAGGCGCTCGTGCCGGGTCGAGGTCGTATCCGGACCCTGCCAATGGTCGTGCCGGCGTTCGGCCGCGGGGAGGCACAGCGCATCGCCGAAGGGGATCGCACGAGCCGCAGCCTCGTGGCCTCCGTGGCCCTGCTCGCGGCCCTGCGCGCCGCCGCCGAGGAGCCAGCAGCCGACGCGGTCGACACCGCCGCCTACGCCGCCGCCCTCGGCGTCGACGCCGAGCAGGCACGAAGCCCGGACGACCGGGAGGCCGGCGACCGGCTGCGCGACCTCGCCGACGAACTCCAGGGCATCCGCGACCAGGTCAAGCCGACGCCGGATGACTTGCAGGGCGCCCCACGCTTGGAGCGGTGGCGGTCTGCCACCCGGTCCGTGAGGGTGCTCACCGGCGACGTCTACGGCCATCCGAACTTCCCCGATGGGCGGCGCATCACAACCAGCGACCTGTATGCCTCCGATGGCCGGCGCTGGGCGCGCACCTTGTCGAGGTATTTCGTCCTGGGACACCCCGACGCCGGCGCCGAGCGCCTCGACCGGCACTAGCCCTCCGACATCCCGTCCGACGAACCCCGCCCGCGCGCCTCGGCACGCGGGAGCGGGGCCGTCTTGCCCATCGCGAGCCCGGAGGACGCATGCGCCCGAGCGACGACCCCCAGCCCTCCGACCCGACTTCCCTGCGCTGCGAGCTGGCCCGGGGATGCCACCCGCTCGCGCTCTGGCGCACGGAACGGCTTCCGAACATCGCGGCCGCCGCGATCCAGGAGGTCCGCCGAGCCCTCGCCGGTGGCGTCTGCCTGCATCACAAGTCCTGGCCCGCGGCCCGGAGAGGCGAGGCCGCGGCCGCCATCGCCGTCACGCTCGACCTCACCCGGGGCACCGAACCGGATCCCGCCGTCGTGGACCTCGCGCTGTCAGCGGTGCTCGTCGCCGCCTGGCGGGGGGATGCGGCGGCGCGCACCGTCCTCGCCCACGTTCTCGCCAGGCTGTCGCCGAACCGGCGCGGCGGTCGTCCGGTCCGACGCGAAAGGTTGCGGCCCAGGCGCCGCCCCCCGCCGCGGCGGTGACCGCCGCCGCCTCCCGAACAGCGAGACGATCCTGAGAACCCAGGAGCCAAACACGTGCGAATCTGGACTTTCAGCGACTTGCACCGCGACCTGTCGCGGGCGCCCTGGGCACCCGCGCACATCCCCGACGCCGACGTCGCCGTCGTCGCGGGCGACGTCGGGCAGGGCCTGGCGGACACCGTCCTATGGCTGGGCCAAACCATCCGTCCGCTCATGCCGGTCCTGGTCGTCGCGGGAAACCATGAATTCTACGGCTCGGCCGTGGACGAGGAGCGCGCGCTCGGGCGCCGGGCCGCGGAACGGCACGGCGTGACCCTGCTCGACGACGATACCGTCGAGATCGGCGGCGTCGCCTTCTCCGGTGGCACGCTCTGGACCGACTACGGCCTCGACGGCGACCGCCGGCGGGCCATGGCGGCCGCGCAGGCCGGTCTCAACGACCACCGCTGCGTGGCGACGACCCGAAATCCAGGTTGGCGCACCTTCCGGCCGGGGGATGCAGCTGCCCTGCACGCCACCACCCGCGGCTTCCTGCTCCGCGCGCTGCTGGAGGTCGACCCGCCGGACGCGCGGGTGCGACCGCACGTCGTGGTCACGCACCACGCCCCGGCCCGTGCCTCGCTCGACCCGAGCTTTGCCGGAAGCGTGCTGAACCCGGCCTTCGCGAGCGACCTCGGCGGCCTCATCGCCGCCGGCCGCCCGGATCTCTGGCTCCACGGCCACGTCCACGCCCGTCGAGACCACCGGATCGGCCCGACCCGGATCCTGTGCAACCCCCTCGGCTACGACGGCGAGAACCCCGCCTTCGACCCGGCCTGCGTCGTCGAGGTGCCGTCGTAGGCCGCCCCCGCGGATGCGTCCCGAGAAACGGGACCCGCCGCGCCCCGGCCCCGGACCCCAACCCACCCTCGGAGCAAGGCGACGATGCCCCACCTGACTTTCCTGCGCGACGACCTGAACGAGGCGGAGACCGGGGACGTCGCCGCCGACGAGCGCCGTCCCGCGACCGAGACGCTCGCGGCCTTCGCGCTCGAAGCGGCGCTCTCGCCCGCCCAGCGCCGCCGCATCGCCGCCGATCCCGCCTTCGCCCTCGTCGTCCAGGTTCCGGCCGCCGACTGGGTCGAGCCGGTCCGCGAGGCGTGTGGGCGCCTGGCGGCGTGGGGTCACGTGGTGGCGCGCAACGGCGGTTCGAGAAGCGAGGACCGTGCGGACCGCGGAAATGACCGAGTGGCAGACCGGCTCGCCCGCGGCGACCGGGTGCTCGGGGTCTCGCAATCGCCCGCGCGCTACCTGCCTTCGGCCCTCGTCGCCGCGGCGGACCTGCACGTTCGGCTCCCTGGCGCGACCGACGCCGTGATCGCGCGGGTCGTCCGGGCCGCCACGGGGCGGCGTCCGACCCTGCCGCCCGGGATCGCCCGCGGGCTGGACTTCTTCGAGATCGCCGCCGCGGTGCGCGGGACGACGGCGCGGTCCTGCGTCGCGCGCCTCGCCGCGGCGGCGCGCTCGAAGGCCACCGCGGATCCCGCCGTCGGGTCGGCGCCCGATTTCGCGACCCTGGTCGGCTTCGGCGATGCCCATGCCTGGGGTACGCGCCTCATCGACGAGATCGCGACCTGGCGCGCCTCCGGCGGCGCGCCCGCGTTCCAGCGGCTCGACAGGCACGTCGCCCTCAGCTCCGCCCCGGGACTAGGAAAATCATCTTTCGTCCGCTCGCTCGCGAAGGCCGCGGGCCTGCCGCTGGTCGCGACCTCGGTCGGCGCCTGGTTCACCGGATCCGACGGACACCTGGGCGGCGTGCTCCGCGCCTGGGATGCCGCGTACACGCACGCGTGCGCGTTAGCTCCTAGTATTTTGTTCCTAGACGAGGCTGATAGTATTCCTAACAGGGCCACGATGGACAACCACGCGCGCGAGTGGTGGACCCCCTTGTGCACGAGCATTTTGCTCGGTTTCGATGCGCTCAACGCGCCCGGCGCCCCCGAGGTGTGCATCATCGCGGCGACGAACCACGGCGACAGGCTCGATCCCGCCTTGATCAGGCCCGGACGGCTGGGCCGGGTGATCGAGATCAAGCCGCCCTCGGCCGCCGACCTGGCGGTCATCTTCCGGCAACACCTCGACGACGGCGAGGTGCCCGACATGGACCTCGCGCCGCTCGGCGCGCTCGCGCTCGGCGCCAGCGGCGCCCAGGTCGCCGGGTGGGTGTCCGAGGCCCGTGCCGCCGCGCGCGCCGCCGGACGGCCGATGCGCCCGGAGGACCTGCTCGGCCGCGTCGCGCCGCCGGATCAAGGGAGCCCGGCGGACCGACGTCGGAGCGCGTACCACGAGGCGGGGCACGCCGTGGCGTTCGAGCGGATCGGCGCCCGCGTCGCCCAGGTCGACCTGGTCCCGCGCCGGGATTCGCTCGGCGCGACCTCCGTGGCGACCCGCCTCGGCCAGTCGCCGACCCGCGCGGAGATCGAGGGCCTCGCGGTCGCGCTCCTGTGCGGACGGGCTGCCGAGATCCTGTTCCTCGGGGAGCCGAGCGCCGGGGCGGGCGGCGATAGCCGCTCGGACCTCGCGCGCGTGACGACCCTGCTCGCCGGCAACCACGCCTCGCTCGGCCTCGGCGACCGGTTGGCGTATCGCGGCGCCCCCCACGAGGTCGCGGTCGCGCTGTCGCTCGACCCCGCCCTTCTCGGGGCGGTCGAGCGCGACCTCGACCGGCTGAGCGGCGAGGCCTTGGCCGTCATGGAGGCGAACCGCACCGCCGTGGCGGCCGTCGCCGAGCTGCTGATCGCGCGGCGCCTGGTCTCGGGCGACGCGCTCCGGGCGCTGATCGCCGAGGCGGACCAACACCGCGCCGCGCAGGACGGAGGACAGCCGTGACGCTCCACGTTCCCGATCCGGTGGCCCGCGCCGAGGTGCATGCACCGGTACCGACGGAAGGCCCGTCCGCCGTGCCGGCCGCCCCCGGGGCGCGGTCCGCGCCGTCGGAGCCCGTCCCGTTCCGTCTGTGGACCCTGTCCGACCTCAGGGTCGACCGGGCGCCCCACGTGCTGCCGGACCCGCTGCCGGACTTCGACGCCTTGCTCGTCCCGGGCGGGATCGCGCCCGGCCTGTGCCGGTCCGTGCGCTGGCTTGCGGACGCGCTCGGCGGCCGCCAGGGTCGGCGGCCGGTCGTCCTCGTCCCGGGACCGGCGGAGTACCTCGACGGCGAACCCGTGGGCGAGGCGCTCGCCGAGGCCGTGCCGCTCGGGGCGGCGCTGGGCATCACCGTGCTCCACGACGGCGCCGTTCGCCTCGGCGATCCGCTCCGGCCCGGGTTGGTCATCCTGGGCGCGACGCTCTGGACGGACTTCGCCCTCGACGGCGTCGAGAACGCCCGGACCGCCCGCGCCCACGCCCGGAGCCGCTGGACGGTGACGGACAGGGCGGCGAGCGCGCCCGGGGTGCCCTTCTTCCCGCACGACGCGGCCGGTGCGCACGCCCGCTCGCGGGCCTTCATCGAGGACGCCCTCAACGCCGTCGCCGTCGGTGCCGGCTCGTACGGCCATATGCCGAATCCGGTCCTGCGCGACATCGGCCCGGGCGACCGGGCCGCGGTCGTCACCGGCTTCGCCCCATCACGGTCCTGCCTGCCGCCCACCCTGGCGAGGCCCGTGCTCGACCCGTGGCGGGTCTGCTGGCACGCCTCCGCCCTGGACCCCGTGATGGAGGGGTGGGGCGCCCCGGCCGTCTGGATCCACGGGAACGTGCCGCAGGCCTGCGACCTGCGGCTCGGGCGCACGCGCGTCGTGAGCAACCCCTACGACCCGGACGACCCGACGAACGGGTTCGACGCCAGCCGCACGATCCTGGTCTGACAGCCGCCCCGGAGAACCGCCCCATGCACGAGACCCGCTCCCCGTCGCCCCGGCTTCGGCTCCCCTCCATGTCCGACGCGAGCGCACCCGCGGCCGGCGCGCGCTCCGCCGTCCGCCACGACCGTCGGCCGGCGGCGGAACCCGGCGCGGATGCGGACGCGCTCCTCGTCGTCGATATCGAGACCGTGCCGGACGAAACCCTGATGCCGCCGCCCGAGGTGTGGGCCAGGGACAAGTTTCCGAAATGCGCGTGGCACGCCGTGGTCGCCGTCAGCTTCGTGCAGGCGGAGATCCTGCGCGACGGCGAAACGGGACTGGAGGAATATCGGGTCACCGCCTGCAGGAGCGGCGGCGAGGCGGGCTGGGACGAGGCCCGCATCCTGCGCGGCTTCTGGCGGCACTTCGCCTCCGGCAGATTCCGGCTCGTCACCTGGAACGGCCGCGGCTTCGACATGCCGACGCTGCTCCACCGCACGATGCTCCACGGCATCTCGGCGGAAGCCTGGTTCCGGCGCGGCACGCGCTGGTCGGGCTACGGCAACCGGTACGGCGGCGCCCACGTCGACGTCATGGACGAGATGTCCGGGTTCGGGTGCGCCAGCCGGCTTACCCTGGAGGAGGCCGCCGCGCTGGTCGGCATGCCGGGCAAACTCGGCGAGCACGGGTCGCTGGTGGCCGACATGGTCGCCGCCGGCGAGATCGAGCGCGTCCGGGCGTATTGCGAGACCGACACGATGACGACCTTCGGCATCTACGTCCGCCATGCGTATCTCGCCGGCCGGACCGACGCCGCGGCCCACGACAGGGCGATCGCAGGCCTCCAGGATTACCTGGAGCTGGAGCGGACCCGCAGACCGCATCTCGGCGCCTACCTCGACGCCTGGCGACGCCTGTCCGACACGCGGCCGGCGTTCGTCGTCGACAGGGACCGCCGGGGCGGATGACCCTCGCCCTCGGGTCCCGGTCCCGTCTCCCCGGGTCGCGGGCGCGGCACCCGGATCGGGCTCGGGGCCCCGGTCCAGATCGCCGCGTCTCGGGCCCGGGCCGCGCGGCGTCGCCGGCACACCGGACCGGCCGCCGGCGCACGCGCCCGGACCGGTGACGCCCACCGCGGGCGCCGTCGTGCGACGGATGCCGAAGCGGCGCGCCGCGGTCCGGCGCCCCATGCGTTCGCGCCGTGCCGCCTGAGGCGGCCCGGTCCCCGAGAACCCCTGGATGTCGAGGCGGGACATGGCGGAACGCGCGAGCGGAACTTCACCGGGGTCGCCGTCGGGAACGTCGCGGCCGGCGGCGGCGCGGCGGCACGTCCCGGCAGGGTCGGGGACGGCGTTTGTGCCTTGCCGCGCGCCTCGCACAATGGGCTGTGCGCCCGATTCCCGGGCGCCGTCCAAGGACAGGACCGACCCGGCCCGGCCTCCGCGCACAGTCCCGGTGCGAGGCCGTGCCGTGCGCCTCGACCGGACGCCCGCGCGCCTGGGGCACCGTCCGGCCATGCATCCCGACCCCGAATTCCCGGTTTCCCCCGCCGGCGTCCGCCCGGTGCGGGCGGACGTGCACGAACTCGCGCGGGCGCGGCAGGCCATCTCCGCCCTGGCCCATCCCGACACGCGGCCCATCGTCGACACGGCCATGGGCACCCTGCATGCGGCGCTCTCCGGGGGCGGTCTCCAGGTCTCCAAGATCCCCGGGCTGCAGAGCGCCATCCGCAAACACATCAGGCAGGCCTGGATAGATGGCATCGTCGCCCCCCTCGCCCGGTCGCGCCATCCGGCCGACCGGGCCGTGCTCGACGCGATCCCGAAGGATTTCGCCCTGAGGGCCCACGCCGAGGTGCTGGCCGCCCTGGAACGGATCGCCCGTTGGGTCCCCGAGGATGCCGACGGCACGCGGGCGCACCTCGGGCGGGCCTTCGAGTACCTGCGGATGCTGCCGCTCATCCTGCAGGCCCTCGCCGATCTCGAAGGGCTCGCGCCGGGCGCCACCCGAACGGGCCGCCCCGCATCCGGACCCGGTTCCGCGGCCCTCGCCGACGCCGCCGCACTGGTCCAGCGCCGGCTCAAGGCGGCGCTGTCGCCGGGCCTTCCATCCTTGATCGGCGACCTGGCCGACCTGGTTCACCGCGGCCCCGCGGCCGCGGCCGACGTCCCCGCGCTGCGCTGGACGGCCGCCGCGCTCCTCGCGCCGCCCGCGCGCGGCGCCCGGACATCGGACCGGGGCGGTCCGCAATGGCGCCGGAGCCTCGCCGGCGCGCTCTCCCGCGACCTGATCGACGAGGCGCTCGCGCCGGCCGCAGGTCGACTGCTGCGACGGCATGCCGGCCTGGAGATCGGGGACGCCCGCTATGCCCGGGGCGAGGGGCACGGAGGCCGGCTGGACCTCGCCCTGTCCCGCGCCGGCGTCAGGCTGCTCCTGACGGTCCGCTTCGACGTCGCCGGCGGGCGGTTCGAGCAATCCTCCGCGGTCGTCTCGTCGGACGGCGCGCCGACGACGCTCGCGCCCGAAGACGCCGATGCAATCCTCGATGCGTCCATCCCCGACGAGCTCGACACACCCGCACATCGCGCGATGCGCCGCCTCTCGCGGCTGGACCGCGCGCCCAGCCTCCACATGCACGTCAACGGGACCGGCGAGCTCCAGGTCGCTCCTGAGCCGGTTCGGACGCAGGATGCCGGGTTGCTGGAGGAGCTTGTCCGCACCGCCGACGAGGAGGGAAGCGCCGTCAGGTTCGACCCGGTCCGCGACCTCGTGCTGGCGTCCGGCCTGGTCGAGATCGGCTTCGAGTGGCACGACGGGCCGGCCGGTCGGTGCCTGATCCGCGCCCCGGCCCAACCCACCGGTCGGCCAGGCCCATGACGACCAGGTCCACCACGGCCGGGTCGCCGACCGGCTCGGGGGCCCTGTCGACGGCAAAGCCGCTCGGCCAGTGCGAGGGTCGCGATACCAGCTGACCCCCGAGGGCCAGCTTGATGAAATGCGGCATACGCCTTCGTCTCGGCGCCGATGCTGATTGGAATACGCAGACCGACATTTGGTACGGCGGCCTGTGCTCGAATGAATGCTTCATCGACTTGAAGATCGACGAACGCGGACGTGGCGTTTGCGGGCGCCCTTGGTCACTTCGATTGTCGCCAGCCGTTCGATACACGCGACACTCGGCCAGAGGATAACCCCGGGGACGCGACGGACAAGGTTGGCCGGGTGCGCGATCCGGTTTCACTCACCCGGTCGACCGGTCCGACCGGGTCAGGTTCCGTTTACCACGTCCGGTGGACCTGGGCGAAAGAACTTGCGGCCTGGCGGGCACCCGGTCTATGGTCCGATCATCAGGTCGCGGAGCTACTCCGGACCTGATGCGGACCTGGACCTGGTCGGGGGTGCCGAATGGATGTGATCACCCAGATGTGCCAGGAGCGCGACCGGGCCCGGCAAGCCGCCGCGGACAGGACGCGGCAGCTTCAGGAGCTCATGTTGGAACACGTGAGCGCCATCGCGGCGGAGACCGCCAAGGCGGCCCGCCTCGACCAGGTGATCGCGACCCTGCGGCAGGGGGCTGCCTACGCGCCGGAGCCGATGCCGGCGGCCGACCAGGCCGAGATGGAAGCGCCGGCCCAGCCGCTGCCGGCCGACGAGCCGGTCTCGGGCGGGGCCGAGCGGGTGCCGGTGCCGCAAGTCTCGGGCCTGGTTGCCCAAGTCATCGTCGACGCACTCGCGAAGGCAGGCGCCAAGGGGTTGTCGGGAAGCGAAGTCAATGACGCGGTTCGGGACGCCGGTTTTACGCTCGATGCCTCGGAGAAAAACAAGACCCGCCTTAAGAATAAAAACCTGGTTTACCATGATCGCAAGGCACAACATTGGTATCTGAAAGATCCAACGAAGGCCTCGGCGTCATAAGACCAGTCTAGATCCAACAACTCATCAATCATCGAGGAGAATGGCAATGCGCAACATATCTCGCGCAGCCCTCCGCGCGCGCTCGCGCGACCCACCGGGTCGGGAAGTGATCGGAGCGGCAAAATAAAAGCGCACGGTCCGATCCGGACCGCACGCTTTGAGCTTGCCCGCAACCGAGCTGCGAAGCCGTAGCAGGTTAGGACTGGCCCGTCGGCCGAGAGCTTGAGCCCTCTCGACCGCGTCATTGCCAGACCTCGTGATCACGATTGCCGAAAACCAGACCGGCCAACCACCGGGATCAAGTCCGACATTCGAGACCGACGACGTATGCCAGCTCTCGCCTGCGAAAGCAAGCGGGCTGCGCTCCGCCTCCTCGGGATCCGCCGGCCCAAGCCGGCCGCGCCCGGACCGTCCCCGCGACGGATCCGGACCGGCCCCGCGCGACCCCATCCGAGGAGAGCATCATGAACGAGCCGTACCGCGTCGAGCCCCTCACGGCCGACTTCCAGCCGCCCCTCGCCCCCCTGATCGACCGGGCCTTCGATGCCTGGGACGGGGATGTCGCCGCGCTGCTCGGCGTCCCGCGGGGGACGTTCGAGCCGGAGACCGAGGCCAGCGAGCCCACCGAGTTCTGAGCCGCCGACGAAGCCCCGGCCTCCGGGCCGGGGCCGCCGCCCCATCCCATCCCATCAACAAGGCTGGCCCCGTCCGCCTTTCAAGGACCCATACGACCATGAAGCAGCTCGAACTTTTTCCGTCGACGACTGCCGACGCTGACCGGCTCCGGGCCGAGATCCAGGCCCTCGACGAGATGACGGAGCGCGAGCGCGCCGCCGCGCTGCGCCGCCACCGCTACGTGCGGGCGGTCGAGGACCTCCCGCAGGGACGGCGGGGTGACCGCCACATGCGGGCCGCGATCCGCGCCGTCTGCGAGCTGAGCGACGACGTCGATCCGCCCACGCCGCGCCAGGTCAGGACATGGGAAGCGCGGCTGAGGGAGGCCGGCGGCAACCCGGCCGGCCTCGCCGACCGGCGGATGGCGCGGTTGCCCCGGCAGCAGACCCACTGGGCCCCGTGGATCGGCGAGCTGGTCGACCAGGTCGTGGCCGAGGCCGACCCGCGCCTGGGCGTCACGCTGACGGCCATGGCCCGCCTCGCACAGGCGAGGTGCCTGGAAGCGGCGCCTGCGCGGGGCGGCGCGGCCGCCCACGTTCCCGGTTTCCGGACCCTCGTGCGGATGGTCGGCGACCGTCTGCGTTCCCTGCAGCAGGCGTATCGGTACCGGCAGCTCTCGTGCGGGCGTCCTCTCGCCGAGGTCGTCGTCGCCCGGGAAGTCCTGCGGCTCGCCATCCCGGAACTCGGCGCCGACCGCGTCCACCTGGTCACCGCACGCGACAGCTACAGCGGCGTGATCGTGGCGGCGGCGCTCGGCATTGCGCCGCCGGACGGGGAGGACCTGCTCGGCCTGTTCGGGGCGCGGACCGCGACGGCTGCCGCGGAGCCGCTCGGCGCCGCCCGCCTGTGCATGGGACTGCCGGAGGTGATCGTGCTGGACCATGATCCCGCCTTCCTCGGCGCCACGTTCCAGCATTCCGCGGCGGCGCTCGGCATCCGGCTGCACTTCGCCGGGGTCGACCATCCGGGCGCTCCCTGCCGGGCAGCGGGCCTGCAGCGCTGGCTGACGGCCCGGGGGGAGGCGGTCGAGGACGCAGGAGGCCTGATGGCGGGGGCGCACGCCTGGCTCGCCGATCTGGACTTCCGCCGCTCCGGAGCGGACCGGCGGACCCCGCTGGACCGCTGGCAGGAGGGGGTCGCTCGCTATCCCATCCGGCTGTCGCCGGGGGCCGCTCCCGCGATCCCGACCGGCGAGGAATCGGGTGGCGCCGACGGGGCCGAGGGACCCGACGGCCGCGACACCCGGCGGAGGCCCTGATGCCGGCGACCCTGCGAAGCCGCCATGTCGGCAAGCCGAGCCCGTCGCGCCCGGTCGTCACCGGCCGACGGGACTGCATCACGGGCGAGGTCCCCTCCGGCAAGGTGGGGATGGGCTACCGCATGGTGGCCTACGAGGGCCTCCTCGCGCGGGACTTCATCCTGATCCTGGAGCAGGACGATGCCGTCCTGCGCTACCAGGAGGAGCCCGCTCCCTTCCGGTGGCACGACGGCGTCCGGTGGCGCCGCTACACGGCCGACTTCGCCGTGGAGATCGACGACGGGCGGCGCATCGCCGTCGAGGTCAAGCCGCGGAAGCGGGTGATCAGGCTGGGCTGGGACGGGATCCGGCCCCGCATCGAGGCCGGCGCCAGGGCCGCCGGCTACGACGGCTTCGAGCTCTGGACCGAGGTCGAGGTCGACGCGCTCCGCGTCGCGAACGCCGCGCTCGTCGCGAGCGAGCGCACCTTCGTGGCCGACGAGGCGGAGCAGCACACCATGCGCGTCGTCCTCGACCGCTTCGGCGGCCAGGGCCTCGTCCGGGACCTCCGGGCGGCATCGGGGCTCCAGGCCCGCGCCTTCCGGGCCGTCGTGGCCCTGGTCGCGCGCGGCGAGGCCGAGCTGGCCGACCCCGGCCGACCCTTCGACGACCACGCCATGATCCGCCGCCCCGCGAACCTCAGGAGTGCACCTTGAACAGGCTCGACCAGCAGTTCCGCCTTCCCATCGGCGCGGTCGTCGTCGTCGACGGCGTCCCCTACGCCTCCGTCGCCCGCGAGCGGGCGGGCCTCGCCCTGCGCAGGCTCGCGGGCGGTTCCGAGACCGTCGTGCTGAGCGACGCCGTCCTGGTGGACCTCCACCGCGGCGGGAGGGTGCGCATGGCGGGACCCGGTGCATGCGGGGGGCTGCGCTGACCATGGGCGCCTGCCAAATCCGTCTCCAAGCGGACGCGCTCGTCATCGTCGAGGGCGTCTACCACAAGGTGCTCTCGCGCGACGAGGCCGGCGTCACGCTGCGCACCCTCGGGGCGAGGCCGGTCACGGTCACGAAGACCCATGCCGAGTTGGCCGACCTCTACTTCGGCGAGCCCAGGCGGCTCCAACTGGTGGAGGACACCGCCGCCGGGCTCCCCCAAGGCGTCAGGGACAACCTCCTGCGCAACATCGACACCTTCGACGTTCGCCAGCAGGACGCGGCGCTGATGCGCCTCGACTACGTGCAGGCCTGCGACCGGTGCTTCGCCGAGCGGACCCATAGGAAGGTCCCGAAGGGCTACGCCGATATCGCGAGGCTCGTCGCGGCCGAGCGCCGGCAGCGGGCCATCGAGAACGAGGGCTCCCATCCCGACGACGTGCCGCTCGAACGGGTGAGCGGCTCCTCGCTGAAGGGTTGGTACGGGCGCTGGCGCAAGGGCGGCAAGTCCATCGTGGCGCTGATCCCGCTGGACGACCTGAAGGGACGGGCGGGTTTCCGCCTCGATCCCGAGGTCGAGATGATCATCGCGGAGCGCGTGCGCGAGGACTGGCTCACCCGGAACGGACCGCCGCTGAGCCATGTCATCGTCTTCATCCAGGGCAGGATCGAGCGCGAGAACAAGACGCGCACCGTGCCCTTCGACGTGCCTGACGGAATGACGATTCGGCGCTGGGTGAAGGCGAACGTCAGCCAGTTCGACGTGATCTACCATCGCGAGGGCCCCGCGGCGGCGGAGCAGGCGTTCCGGCACGTCAAGAAGGCCCCGCAGGCGACGCGGCCGCTCGAAATCGTCGAGGTCGACCACACGCCGCTCGACGTCCTGGTCCTGGAGGGCGACGGCACGCCGGCGCGCGACCGGCGCCGCAAGGACAAGCGCACGAGGCGGGTCTGGCTCACGGTCGCGATCTGCGCCGCGACCCGCATGATCGTGGGATTCCACCTCAGTGACGAGCGTCCCTCCTGGACTTCGGTGATGCATTGCCTGCGCATGGCGGTGCTGCCGAAGGACCTGACCGGCATCCGGGTCGACACGGCGTGGCCCGTGTTCGGCGTGCCGGAGGTGGTCAAGCTCGATAACGGGAAGGAATTCCACTCCCGGTCGATGAAGGCGGCCGCCGGGCAGCTGCGGTTCGAGCTCCGCTACATGCCCCGGCGCAAGCCCCACCTGAAGGGCAAGGTCGAGCGCGCCCTCGGCACCATCGCGCGCGACTTCTGCGCCTACCTTCCCGGACGGACCTTCCGCGACGTGCGCGAGCGCGGCGACTACGACAGCGTCGGGCAGGCCGCCCTGACCCTGGCCCAACTCGTCGAGTTCTTCACGATCTGGGTCGTCGACATCTACCACAACCGCAAGCATGGCGGGCTGCTCGGACGAACGCCCCTGCTGCGCTGGCAGGACCTGGCGGGCTATGGCACGCGCCTGCCGCCGTCGGCCGACGACCTCGACCCGCTCATCGCCCTGGTGGTCCCGCGGACCATCCAGCGGAACGGGATCACCTTCCTCGGCCTCACCTACCAGTCCGACGAACTGAAGGGCGTCCGTCGCAGGAAGGGCTTCCACTTCGGCGACGAATTCCTTGTCAAGGCCGAAGCGTCCGATCTCGGCCACCTCCTCGTCCTGGTGGACGAGGAGGCCGGTTGGATCAAGGTCCCCTGCGAGGACGGGTTGGCCGACGGGACGTCCCTGGCGGAGTGGCGAGACGTGGTCCGCACGGCGCGTCGGATGACGCAGGAAGGCCAGCGCGTCGCTCGCGCGACGCTCGTCCGCGCGATGGAGCTGCTGCGCGCCGAATGCCGCAAGGCCGGCGTCAAGCCGAAGCGCCTGGCGAGCGCCGACGTCGACTGGTTCCGCGACCACGCCGACGACCCGATGTTCGAGGTCGCCTGGGACGTCGCGGACGAGGGCGCCCACGAGGAAGAGCGGCTGCGGACCCGACGCCCGCGGAAGGCCGCGCCGCCGGCCGCGGCCGACGCGGCACCCGCGCCCCGGGTCGGGCAGGGTGGCCGCAAGACCGCCCCGCGCCCGGCCAGCGCCCCGCAGGAAGCCCCGCAGGACGCCGCGCCGGCGGCCCGGCCGGCCGGTCCGAGGCCCGTCGCCGCCGAGGCCGATCCGCGGAGCGTGACGGCGGATGTCGGCGCCGAGTTCGACCCCGACGATCCCGACAACTGGACTGCCGAGTGAGGGCCATCGCATGCCGCAAAGCCAGGACGGGGAGATCTTCCGCCCCGACGTCACCATCCTTCCCGGCCCCCAGGCCGCCCCGGTCCGCCGTGAGCGGTTCGCGACCCGCTTGAGCCCGCAAGACCTCGAACGGCGGGCCTGGAAGCGACGCGTCGACACCATCCACGTTAACACCGACGTCGTGATCAAGACCGTCGCGCGCTTCGACGAGATGCTCAAGGACCTCGGCGACGATGTCGAGGGACAGTGCCTCGTCATCCCGGCCGCTTCCGGGGCCGGGAAGTCGCATCTGCTCGCCCGGTTACAGCTCCGCCCGGCGCTCGTGCCGTTCCGCGACGAGTTCGGCCCCGTGCGGCCGCTGGTCTACATCAAGGCGCCGAGCCCCTGCACGCTGAAGACGCTGGGTCTCGCGCTGTACCTCGCCATGACGGAGAAGGAGCTCAGCGCCAACCTGAAGGAGCACGATATCTGGACCCGGGTGCGCCACCAGATGCACGCCCAACTCGTCTCCATCATCATGATCGACGAATTCCACCATGCCTTCCGCGGACGCACCGGTGACGAGCGGCGCACCCTGGTCGAGACGCTGAAGAACCTCGTCATCCCGGATCCGGACGACCCGCTTCGGCCGCCCGGTGCGGAGTTGCGCCCCGTCTCCCTCGTGCTCTCGGGCATGCCCTGGCTCAAGAAGGTGCTGAAGGAGGATTTCCAGCTCCTCCGGCGCTGCGTCTTCAAGCCGATCAAGCCCCTGGGTCACTCGGAAGCCTGCGTGAAGAAGGCCACGAAATTCCTGTCGCTGGTCGAGGCAAGGCTCGGCTTCCCGGCCGCGTGCGGCCTGTCGGAGCACGACATGGTTCAGCGCATGCTCAAGGCTTCGAACGGCTACACCGGTCGCATGATGCACCTCGTCAAGAAGGCGGCCTTCCGCGCCATCCAATCGGGCAAGCCGAGCATCGGGCAGGTCGACCACCTCGGCTTCGTCTTCGAGGAGATCTTCGAGCTCGGTCCGCGCAGGAACCCGTTCCTGGTGGTCGACATCTCGACCCTGCCGAAGATGAAGGAGATCGAGTTCGAGAGGCTCACGCGCCTGACGGGGACCGCCGAGGCCGGGGTCGAGACGCAAGCCGACGACGCGTAGGGGGAAACCGATGCGGCTGACCATCATCCCGCCCGTCATCGACGGGGAATCCGCCGCGGCGCACCTGCTGCGCGCCTTCGACGTCAACGGCGAGCCGTGGAGCCGCGAACGCCTCAGGACCGCGGGCCATTCCATGAGCGACATCCTGCAGGGCCGCGCCGCCGGCCCCCTCGCGGATCGGCTCGGCCGTGGCGAGGACGCGTTCCGGGGTTGGACGCCCACCGAGATCACCAAGAAAAAGGTCGTGATCGCGGACGAGGTGGTCCACCGGGACGATTGGACGACGAACGTGCGGCGGTGGTGTCCCTGCTGTTGGCAGGACGACCTTCGCAGGACGCCGTCGGGACGACACGCGCACTGGAACATCCACCGGCGCTTCTGGTGGGACGTGGCCGCCGTCGGCACCTGTCCCCTCCATCATGTCCGCCTGGAGGGGTCCTGCCCGATTTGCCGGACGGGCGTCACCTGGGAAGCCGGCTCGCTGACCCGTTGCAGGAACGGCCATTCCCTTCTCGCCTGCGACGGCGCCAGGGTCCCGCCCGCGACGACGCTGGCGGACGCCTACGTGGTCGGCCGCCTCGGCGGCATGGCCCGGACCAGCGTGCCCCTCCTCGACGGCCTGACGCTCGCCGAGGCCTGCGACGCCATGGAGCGGTTCGGCGTCGCCCTGCTCGGGGGCGCCGACGGGGCCCTCTCGAAATTTCCGGCGGAGCGCCATCCGGAGGTGTTCTCGGCCGGTCTCGCCACCGCCCGGGACTGGCCGCACGCCTTCGACGCCCTGCTCGACGGGATGGCCCGAGCCGACCATGTCGGCCTCGGCGCCTGGGGGGCCGAACAGGTCTACGGCTATCTGTATCTCTGGGCGAAGCGGCTGCCGGCGGGAGCGAGCGGGGATGCGGTTCGGGCGGCCCTCTATGCGCATCACGCCGGCCGGGGCCCGGTTCACAAGACCTCGGTGGTGATCCGGCATACCGACGTCCCGTTGGTCAGCCTCGCCGACATCGCCGCGGAATGCGGCCGAAGGCCGGAGTTCATCGCCGGCTACGTCAAGGCCCTGGGCGCCTGGCCGCAACGGACGAGGAGGGGTACGCCCATCGGCATCGCCCGCGAGACCGCCGCCCAGATCCGGGCGATCCTCGACCGCGCGCTCCGCGCGGAAAATCTGCCGGCGGCGCTCGGGCTGGCGAAGCGCCAGACGCGTATGTTGGTCGCGGCGCGGATCGTCCCGCCCGCCGAGATCCACGCGCGCGCCGGCATCAAGGCCGACGTCTTCGACCGGGATGCCGTGGCCGCCGTGCTATCCCGGATCCGTGGCTCGGCGCCGACCGTCGGGGCCATGCCCGCCGGCCTCCTTCCGCTCGCGCGAGCCAGCCAGCACGGCAAGGTCGACGGCGTGCGCGGCACCTGCGACATGATCCTGGCCGGCCAGCTTCGGGTCAGGGCGGTCCTGCGGGACGTACCCGGCCTCGCGGGCTTCCTGGTCGACCCGGAGGACATCAGGGTCGCGCGGCGTTCGCGCGAAGGTGGGGGTCTCACCCTCGAAGAGGTCGGCCGGCGGCTCACGGTCCCGACGGACAGCGTCGGCCTGATCGTCCGGGCAGGCCTCATGGCGGGGACAGCGATGCCGTGCGGGGAGATCCTCGTCAGGGACGATGCGCTCGCGGCTTACGAGGCCGAGTACGCCACCACGGGTGCGCTCGCCAGGGAGATGGGATCCGGCGCGCGGTGGGTGCGGGAAGCCTTGGATCGGGCCGGCGTCGGGCCAGCCTTCGCGATCACGGGCCGAAAGACCACGACGGTATGGCGCCGGATGGATGTCCCGACGGACCTTCGGCGCCGCATCGCCAGGACCCACGCGCCGCGACCCTAGGAGCAAGCCGGGACCGCCGTGCCGCGCGAGCGCCGTCGGCGCAAAGCCATGAGCGGGGCGATGAGGATCTGCGCGGGGCGTCGACCGAGGAAGGATGTGACGCCGTCTTGGTTCGGGGACCCCGTCGCCTTCCAGTGGACGTGAACAGATCGGATCATCGCCGCGACCGTGATCGCGGCGGCGGCCCATCGGTTCGGCTGGCGCGGCCTCGCGCTCGGATCCGTCCTCGGTGCGACCGGCGTCGCGGTGCTGGCGGCGCTGCAGGCGGCGACCTGCCGGATCGCCCGGCATCGGCTGGATCGGATCTCCGTCCTGCCGCCGCTCGGGTTCGGCCTCCAACGCGCTTATGAGGTCACTACCGGCCTGCGAGGCCGACCCGGTGCCGACGTCCACCCTCGCGGTTAGGCTTGCACCTGCCCATCGACGCCGGCGGGCGCGGTTCGCGCCTCGGGCATCGGCCCTTCTCGGTCTCGGCGGCGGTCGGGTTCATCGCGCTCTCGGGCGTCGCGGTCCTGAACGGCTTGGTGCTGCTGAACCACATCCGCGCGCTCGTGGCGTAGGGAACGGCGATTCCGGATGCCGTCCACGAGGGCGCCCTGACCCGGCTGCGGCCGGTGGCGATGACGGCCTTGGTCGCCGCCCTGGGCTTCGTCCCGATGGCCCTGGCGACGGGCACGGGTGCGGAGGTGCAGCGGCCGCTGGCGACCGTCGTCATCGGCGGCTTGGCCAGCGCGACCGTCCTGACGCTGCTGGTCCTTCCGGCGCTTTACGTCCGGTTCGGCAAGGCCAAGGCGTCCTTCCCGTCCGCTCCACGAGGCCATGTCGTGGCGTGGACCGACACACCAACACCTTAGCCGGACGACCTCGTGAGCGGTCGGATCAGGGCGTCCGCATCGCGGCGTGACAAGGTCCCGGGCAAATCGGGACAAGCTGTGTTGAGAGCGGCGCTGTCGCGGAGCCGAAAACGGGACAAGCTTTCATGAGAGTGTGTCCTGCGCAGCCGCGCTCATGGATCGGCATCACCCAGGCTGCCCGGACCGAATGAGATGGCACCCAAGCGGCGGGACGGCGTAGCCCGATGCGTGCCGCCGTCATTCATCGCCTTTGGGAACGCCCTGTCTCTGATCGCGTGCCGCCACCGTGGCTCGACGGATCGAGGCCAGATCGGGTGCCACGAGCGGCTGTCCGCCCGGGCTTCCGACCGGCCCGGATGAAAGGTCTCCGCCCGTCGCCCCTACTCGAAAGCCCCTGGGCATCGCACGGGACAACTCGGCGGTAGAGGCTTCTGAGCCAGGCTCATTCCGGCAGGCGCCGCGCCTTCCGAGCCGCCCGTCGGGGGCAGCCGGCGCGCGGCGTCGATGTCGCCGAAGGACCGGGGTGAGGCCACCTTGCCGCGGGCCACGCCCATGGCCTCGTGGCCGGGTTCGCCGGCCGTCCTCGCCGGCGGTGGGGCCGCCGGGGCGCTCGGCTCTCAGGCTGGCCAGTTCGCCGGGCGACCCAGGAAGCCGCGGCCCGGCATGCCGCGGAGCCATGTCACGAAGGCGCTCACCCGCTCGGGCGCGAACTGGTTTCGATGGCCCTGCGTGCTGTGCACGAGATCGCGCAGTTCCTGAGGGACCAGCGGGCCCGACCCGCCCCAGTAGGCGTATTCGCGCCCGAGAAGCACCCGGTCCGTCCGACCGGTGTCGCGCACCAGGTTCGGCAGGCTGGTGACGCCCCCCGGCTCGCTATGGAAGGAATCGGCCTGGACGAAGGTGCCGTCGGCCGAGCGTCGATAGATGTTGTCGCCGTAGATCTGCATGCGGCTGCCGGACATCACGGGTCGCTTGGCGCCGAAGCGAGCGTCGTCCCAGTACCGGTCGAAGGTGAGGATCTCGTCGATCCGCATCCAGTAGACGACACGGTCCTTGATCCCGTTCGGAATCGAGCCGGTCCCGACCACGAAGTCCCCGACGCTCGCGTGCTGCCGGATCAGCGGTTTGCACGCGCTCAGCGTGCACACCCGGTGGAACGGATTGGGCGCGAACCCGAGGTCGTGGTCGATCACGTAGGAGTGGACGCGCACGCCGGCCTCAGCACTTGTTCCGCTTGGTCTGGCGCTCCGCCCGCGGCTGGGCGTCGGGCTTCAACCACTCGGGCTTCGCGTTCCTCCGCGGTAGGGCGCCCCGCAGGCTGCCCGCATCCCAGGGAACGGTATCCCCGCCGTAATCCTCGAAAGCGCGCGGCAGCGTTTCGTCCTGGGTTCCAGGAGGCCAGATCCCGATCACGCGACGACCCTGGGCGGCGGCCCGCTGCATCACGCGCCCCAGCTCCTCGTCCGCGAGGCAATCGGGAGACAGCACGATCACCCCCAAGTCCTCGTCCGGCGTCTCGGCGTGACCGGCCGGGGCCTCGTCATCGGCGGGCGCGGGCTCGTCGTCTTCCGGTGCAACGGGATCCTCGACGTGCTCGCCGTCTTCCTCCTCGTCGTCGTCCCCTTCGTCGGGCTCGACGGCGGCGACCTCCTCGTCCACGACCTCGCAGCCCGCCTCGGCCAAGAGCTTGAGCAGGGCCGTGCGTTCCTCGTCGTCGACAGGACCGAGCACGCAAACCTTCGGCATGTGCGGCTTCTCCCCGGTGCCCAGGTCCTTCCGTCGCGCATTCCGCCCGGGAGCCTGGCTCAGTAAAGCTTAGGTGGTCAGCCGCGGTCGGTATGGCAAGGGTGCGTTCGCCGCGTGTGTGGGTACAGGCAACCCTGGACTGAGCGCCGGAAAGGTCCGACGATGGCAACCTGAGGATAGGCCAACCTGGAGCGGGGAGGGGACATGGATACGGCGCCGCTTAGCCTGAACGGTTATCAAGCCGGGGCGGTCCGGACGGACCGGACGCGAGGGAAGGGCACCGGCCTCGACCTGGCCGTGCTCGGCCTTTTCGGCGAGACGGGCAGCCTGCTGAGCGAGACCAAGAAGAAGCAGCGCGACGCGCGGTCCTATCTTGGCTACGAGGCGAGCGTCGTCGAGGAGATGGGCGACGCGCTCTGGTACCTGGCGGTGATCGCCGATCACGCCGGGCTGCGCTTGGGGGATCTCGCCGGCCGGGACCTCGCCGGCGGACCCGAGCCGACCTTCGCGGACGTGCAGCCACAGCGTGCCTTGCCTTTGCACGTCCCGACCGTCGCCTTCGAGCACACCCTGCTACAGTTGGCCGGGGCCGTCGGCCGGCTGGCCGCGCTGGGGGCGCGGGGCGACCTCGCGGGAAGCCCGGACCTCCTGGAGCGTCTCTCCGCAGTGTTCGGCCTTCTCGTCGCGGCCGCGAACGAGGCCGGCGTCACCCTGGAGCAGGCCGCCATGCGCAACCTCGCGAAGGCCGAGGACCGTTGGCCGGCGACGCGCGTCGCCCCGCCGCTGTTCGACGAGGCGTTCCCGGACGAAGAGCGCCTGCCCCGCGCGTTGACCATCGACATCTTCGAGCGCACCGGCGGGAACGACAGGCGGTACGTCGTGCAGCGATGCAACGGCATCTTCATCGGCGACCGCCTGACCGACAACATCATGAAGCCGGACGATTACCGGTTCCACGACGCCTTCCACTATGCCTACGCCGCCGTCCTCGGCTGGTCGCCGGTGACGCGCGCGCTGTTCCGCCTGAAGAGGAAAAGCGAGGCCCGCGTCGACGAGGGGCAGGACGGAGCGCGCGCGATCCTGATCGAGGAGGGCGTGGCGACGTTCGTCTTCGGTGAGGCGAAGCAGCTCGGCTTCTTCGAAGGACAGCGCCCGGGCGACCTGGGCTTCGCCTTCCTGAAATCGGTGAGGCAATTCGTGCGCGGCTACGAGGTCGAGGCCTGCCCGCTCTGGCTTTGGGAAGAGGCCATTCTCGCCGGTAACGAAGCGTTTCGTTTCTTGCGGGAGAAGCGCCGCGGGCGCCTTCGGCTCGATCTGGTCGGGCGGAAGATGCTGGTCGAGGACCTGCCGACATGACACCTGGCGCCTTCATCGAGGCCCTCGCGGCGCTTCGCTTCAGCGACACCTTCAACCCCTACGCCGAGGCCTGCCCGGACCACGACGGCGTCGGTGCGCCCCAGGTCCGGCGTGAGAACCTGCGCCTCGTGCTGGAGGCGGCCCTCGCCGGAGGCGTCGACTCGATCTGGATCGCGCGCGACCTCGGGTACCGTGGCGGGCGGCGCACGGGCCTGGCGCTCACGGACGAGGCCCACCTCTCCGCCCATGCCGGCCTCTACGGTCAATTGCCGCTGGCGCGGGCAACCCGCGGCCCCGCGATGACCGAGCGCACGGCGACGGTGATCTGGCAGGTTCTCCGGGACCTGCGACGTCCGATCTTCCTCTGGAACGTCTTCCCGCTCCATCCGCACGCGTCGGGCGACCCGCTGTCCAATCGCTGCCACACCCGTCGGGAACGGCAGGCGTCCCGCCACCTCCTCGAATGGCTGGTGTCGGAATTGCGGCCCCGGGTCCTGGTCGCCATCGGGAGGGATGCCGAGGCGGCGTTGGCGGACTTGGGTATGGCGGCCGAGCGGGTCCGGCACCCCAGCTACGGAGGTCAGACCGAGTTCGTCGCTCGGATGGGCGAGTTGTACGGCCTACCCGCCAAAGCTCCGCGCGCGGTGCAACTCACGCTGCCGTAAGGAAACCGCAGCCGGATCTTCCCGACGTTGGTCTGGCGGGCCTCCAGGTCAGGCATGACGCACCAGCACGTGTTCGTATGCTGGCCCGGGATGAGACGCCTCGAACCTTCCCATCGCCCCGGCGGTCACGCGCACCTATGCCGGCGAGACTTCCAGGGTGCGACGCACCGGTGAACCCTAGGTGCGGGCAACGGGAAGCCGGATCACCTTGCTTTACCTTAGGCGTGCCTCCGGTCTATCGCCTTGGCGAAGATCCGGCGGACGAAGGGGGGCGGTTTGGACGCGGCGGTTCGTGCGCGATTGCTCGCCTCCATGGAAGCCGGGCGCCTCGTGCTCCTCTGCGGCGCCGGCCTGTCGATGGCGCCGCCGAGTTCCCTGCCGTCGGCCTGGACCGTGGCCGCCAGGTGCTACGACCGCTATGTCATGAGCATCGATCCGGCGTGCCCGCAGGAACTGCGCGGCGACCTGGAGTCCCTGGCGGAGATCTTCGCCAAGGAGGACATGCTCGGGTCGGTCTTCATCGACGCTCTCGTGCCCTGGGAGGATTTCGTCCGGCCGCCCAACGTCGGGCACGCCGCGGTGGCGGACTTCCTGATCACGCGCTTGGCCGCCGGTGTCGTGTCGGCGAATTACGACACCCTGATCGAGCGCCGCGCGCAGGAATACGGGTTCGATCTCCTCGCCTCCCTCGACGGCGACGAGGCAAAGGTCCAGGCCCGCAAGCACGCGCCCCTGCTCAAATTTCATGGCTGCTCCGTCCGCGAGCGGCGCGCCACGGTCTGGACGGCCTCACAGCTCACCGAGGACCGGGTGATCGCCGCGCGCATCGAGAAGACTAAGACGTGGATGGCCCACCACCTCCGCGAGAGCGACCTGCTCGTCGTCGGCTTCTGGTCGGATTGGTCCTATCTCAACACCGTTCTCGCCGAGGCATTGACGGGCGTCGCGCCGCTGTCGGTGACGCTGGTCGACCTGGCGCCCGAGGACGTCCTGCAGGCCAAGGCGCCCGAACTCTGGACCCTGGCCAATTCGGAGAACGTCCGGTTCACGCATGTTCAGCGTTCGGGGGCCGAAGTCCTGGACGAACTCCGGAGGGCGTTTTCCCAGGCGTACCTACGCAAGGTCCTGCACGCCGGGCGCGCCGCGTTGGAGAGCGAGCTCGGGGCGGAGTGCGAGGCGGGCTGGCTCGATCCGCCCGACCTGGGCAGCGAGGAACTCTACGACCTTCGACGGGACGCCGAGGGCGTGCCGGCCACCGCCGCGGCGACCTTGCGGAACCCGGGGCCGTCCGAGGTCCTGGGCTACGCGCACCTGTTGCTGCGGCGTGCCGGTGCCAGCCAGACCCCCGTCGGCTATGATCTCGCGGGCCGCCGGATCAGGGTCGTGAACGGTTCGGGCATGCTGCTCCAGACGGTGCAGGACCGGTTCAGGGAGACGCCGTTCGAGGTCGCCGACATCGTGGTCTGCGCCGGAGCCACCGACGTCGGCCTGCCGTTGAACGTCGTTCGGGAAGGGCGACCGGGCGACATAATCCGGCCGAGCGCCTCCGCGGCATGGCTCGACCTTCCCGCCGCCCGCAGGGAGCTCGAAGTTTGATGGACATAGCGACTCAATCCGAGGTGCTCCTCCGGTCGGCAGGCTATGAGACTTGGACCTGGCCGGGCGGCAGCGTGCCGGTCGTCTGCTTCGAGAACGCGGCGGTCGTCGGATTCCTGCACGTCTTCGCGAGCGGCGAGAGCCTGCTCGCCGATTGGCAGCAAATCCAGCAGGCCACGCTCGGCCGGCATGCGGCCTCGTTGCGCTCTGCAGGCACAAAGGCCTGGAACGTTTACGCCTTGTTCCTGGCTTGCGGCTCCGAACCGGCCCTCGCGCGGCAGATCGAGCGGATCGAGGAGGACTTCTCCATGACCCGAAAGATCGCGCGCGGCGACTTGCGCACGGTCGCCGATTTGCGAAGAACGTTGTTGCCCCTCCTGCCGGTTCTCAGCGCACCCGAGATCGGCGGGGCCGATTACCGGGCCCGTCTGCGGGCGCGGTTGAGCGACCTGCCGGACGACGCGGTGGCCGCGTTCCTGGGCGCTGCGAGCGCTTCCGAGGTGGCGCGCATCCTGGTGGATGCGCCATGAGGCTCGACTACCTCGAACTGTGCGGCTTCCGGGGCTTCCTGGAGCGCCAACGGGTGGATTTCGGCACTGGCTTCACCGTGATCTGCGGACGCAACGGCGTCGGGAAGAGCACGCTGTGCGACGCGGTCGAGTTCGCCCTCACCGGCCAAATCGACAAATACCTCGTCGACAAGGCGGCGAAGGAAAGCCTCGACGACTACGTTTGGTGGCGCGGCGAAGGCCACCCGGAGGCGCACTTCGTCACCGTGGGATTTCGCGCCGATGACGGGAGCGGCTTCGCGGTGACGCGCTCGCGCGAGACCGGCGCAGACCGGGACGCGGCACGCATCGAGGCGATGCTCTGCGTTCCGGGCGCGAAGCCCGAGCGGGCCCTCCAGCAGGTCTGCAGGACATCCATCATTCGCGACGAATGGATCGCTGCGCTCAGCCTCGACCTGACGGAAACGCAACGGTTCGAGTTCGTTCGCGGGGCCCTGGGCGCCATCGAGGGTCCGGATTACGCCGCCAAGGCTCGTGAGGCCCTGTCCTCCGCCGAGGCCGTACACAACGCCGCCGCGCAGGCCTATGAGGAGGCGCGCGCACGTCTGACCGCGGCGCTGACCGACTTGGAGCAGATCCGGGACGTCGCCCTGCAGGCCGGGGACGTCGCGGCCGTCCTTGCCACCCTGGACGAGCTTACGCCTGGGGCCGGCCCCGACCTGGGAGCTCGGGTCGCGGCAGCTCGGAAGACGCTGGCCAGGCGCCGGTCGAACCTCGGCGAGATGGGATGGGTCGCCGACGAGGCTCGCGCGGTGGCCGCATTGCGCGACACGGTCGCGCGACACGGCGACAGCGCAGGCCGGGACGCGGTGGCGGTGGCCGAAGCCGAGGTCGCGGTCCAGGAAGCCCGCCGCCAGCTGCAGGCCGCCGAGGCGCGCCTGGACCGGGAACAGGAAAGCGACGGCCTCGCCGCGTCGCTCGCGATCCTGGTCGATCACGGCAGCCGGATCGGCCTGCATGACGACCGTTGCCCGCTATGCCGCGCGCCGCAGGGCGCCCCCGAGTTCGAGACGGGGCTCGCATCCGCGCGCCAGCGCCTCGCCGCCCGGCGGTCGGCAGTGCCGGAGGCGCGAGGCGAGGTCGCGGCGGCCCGAACCCGGGTCGAGGATGCCGGCGAGATCCTGAAGCAGGCCGAGACGGTCGTCCATCGCCTCGCGTCCGCCCAAGCCGAGCTGGAAGCCCGGGAAGAGGCGCTTTCGGCCGAGCTCGTGCGACGTTCCCTGGATGGAGAGCTGGCCTACGACCCAGAGGCCCTGGAGGAGGTGGTGGAGGCCGAACGGAGTCGGTTGATCGACCTGGAACGGAGCATCCTCACCTTGGAAGCTTCGCAGGCGGTGGAACGCGTAACGGAGCTCGAAGCGCGCCTCGAAGCGCTTCGGGCAGAGGCCGACGACGCGAGCGACCGGCTCGCGCGCGCCCACGCTGCGGTGACGACCGCCCGGACGCTGGACCGTACGGTCCGCAGGACGAATGCCGAGATCATCGACGAGCGCCTGGCGGTTATCAGCCCGCTGCTGAACGAGCTGTACCAGCGGCTTCGCCCGCATTCCGAGTGGCGGACCATCGATTACGGCATACGCGGCGACGTCAGGCGTTTCCTGAGCCTGCGGGTCGGCAACGGCTTGAACCCGCAATTCGTGTTCAGCAGCGGGCAGAGGCGTGCGGCCGGGCTGGCCTTCCTCCTCTCCGTTCACCTGTCCCGGCCGTGGTGCAATTGGCGGACGCTCATGCTCGACGACCCGGTCCAGCACATCGATGATTTCCGGGCCTTGCACTTGGTCGAGGTCCTGTCGGCCCTGCAGCGGTCGGGCCGGCAGATCGTCTGTGCCGTCGAGGATCCGTCGTTGGCGGAATTGCTGTGCCGGCGCCTCATGAGCGAGCCCACGGCGCTCGGTCGCCGCCACGACCTGGATCTTGTTCCCGGCGGGGGTGCCTCGGTCACTCGCTCGACGGACATCGCACCAGCCATGGTCGGCGTGCTCAGGAGGGCAAGGGACCTGAGCGCGGCGAGCTGAAACGGCCTTGATTACCGACGGCGTCGGGACTGTGCTCGCCCCGGACCGGTGCTTCGACCCGCGGTCCCCGATTTCGTGACCTCGACGAGGGAAGAGGGCAGGGAGCTCGACGACCGCCTCGCAAACGCTCCCCGCTCTCCGCAGACCCCGTCCGACGTGGGTGGCGCCCTGCCCGTCGAAAGCGGAGAGCATTCCTGCGCGCGGCAATTCCGGGGAGTGGATGCCCGATCAGGCCGCGAAATCGAAAAGGTTTCGTCCCGGCCAGCGGTCCTGGCTCAAGCCCGACACGGGGATCATCATGTCCGCAGAGGGGCGCGCGGTCACGGGCGCCCCTCTGCGGAGGCCATCGGGTTCAAGCACATCCCGGGCGTGAGGACAGGATTCCCTGACAATCGGGACAAGCTCTCTTGAGTGCATACCATTGGCAGGGCCGCAAATCGGGACACGCTTTCCTGATAGTCTGCCTCGGCTGTCCTAGCCGTCCGGCTCGCCTCGTCCCGAGGCGGCTTCCTCGTGCGTGCCGGGCCGCCGTCCAGATCATCGTGGAGCGGCCGATCCGACCACGTGAGGACCGCAGCGACTGTATCGGCGAAGCCAGCCGAGCCGACCGCCAGGACGCCTTCGCGGGCCTGACCGATCTGGGCGCTCGACCGGATGCCCACCCCGGCGTTGGGGGCCGGTGGTATCCTCGCGGCCATTCCGAAAAGAAAGTACGGAAACCCGAAGGGCATGGCCCGGTCCGCAGATCACACTAAGGGTGCGGTCTGGACCCATCGGCCCTATGATCGAGCCGGCATCGGGTTTGATGCCGGCCTCTGTTTCCAAGGGTTGGACCAGGCATCCGCGCCTGGGCATGTCGGGTCTAGGGAGCAGGCGGACCACGTTCCCTACAAATCGAGATAAACTTAAATGAGGCCGCCCCTCGGGGAGTAACAGAAATCAAGACAAATTCTCATGTTAGCTTGCGCCAAGGCGGGTTGTCGGATCTACTGCGGGCTGTGCTGCGCAGACTCGTTTCCGGAACCAGGCTGTAGTACAGCCGCCTCAATCCGAAAAACTGTGCCGGCGTGACGGTGAGACGAGGGCAATCTGTTATCCTCCGAGCCATTGAGGAAGCCGCAGTCGGTCGAGAACGCGGAAACGCGAGGCTGAGCGGACGTGAGGGGCCGTTCGCGAACAAGGTCAAACTTCTCTGTAAGCATGGATCTGTAAGGACAGAGTTCCGTGTGCTTTGGGCCAAGCTCATTTGAGAGCACTCCCTGTGGGGATCCCTCAAATCAGGACAAGCTTTGCCGAGAAATGACAGCCTGTGTGATGGCGCGGTACAGCACGGTCCGGCCTCTGCCGGGCCGGGAGGCGCGCGCACGTGGTGGGCAGCGCCGGCGCATCCTGCCCGTCGCGTGCTGATCGGGGCCGTGTGAGTCCCCAGTGAAGCGCATCGCAGAGCGTGCCGGGTCGGCAAGGCGCGGCTTCTCCAGCCCGGCGCGAAAGGTGCGGGCGAGGGCGGCGCAGATCGTCAGCGGATGGGCGGCTCCGGAAGGCGCATCAGGGGCTCGCCGACGCGCAGACGCGACCCCACGGAGAGTTCCGGACAGAGCGTGAAGCCCGGCGGTGCCAGCACCACGATGGTGGAGCCGTGCTCGAACCAGCCCATCTCCGCGCCCTTCGCCAGATGCGCGGCGCTGGGCAAGGTCCGCCCCCCGGTCTCGCGCAGGGCAAGCCCTTCGGGCAAGAAGCCGAGGCGTAAGCCCGCCACGAGGATGGCCGCCACGGGCACCAGGGTCACGGCATGGCCGCCTTCCGCGAGGCGCAGGCGCAGGATCGCGCGCTCGTTCCGGCAGAACAGCGCCTCGACACGCTTCAACGCGATCGGATTCACGTTCCAGGTATCGCCCCAGATGTGCCGGACCGACTCGACGCGCAGATCGTGCGGCGCGTGAAACCGATGGTACATCCCGGCCGTCAGCCGCAGGGTGGCATAACAGCCGCCTTCATGGGCGCGCGCCAGCGTGACGTCGCCGCCGAGCAAATCGGCGAGCGGATAGGACAGGCCCTTGATCTGAAACAGGCGTCCCGCTTCGATGCGGCCATGGGCGCCCAGGATCGCGTCGCTGGGGCTGGTGAGCACTGCGGGATCGGGGGCAACCGGCCGGGCGCCCGGGCGTAGGGCGCGCACGAAGGCGGCGTGAAGGCTGGGAAAGCGCGTCTCCTCGGCGTCGCGGAGATCGACGTCGCAGAACAACCGCCACGTCGCGATCGAGAGGTCGCGCACCAGGGGCTGTTCGATCCGGCTGAACCGGCCCATGAACCGGGTGGCGAACCGGCGCGGAAGGCGGTTCGTCAAAAGGAAATTGAGATCCTCCTGCGCGCCGACCCGCGCCAGGACCGCCCGCAACCGGGATCGGGCAACCGTCATCATGCCGTGAACCGTCTCCGATAGGGCGCGGGGCGATGTCCGCGCTCCTCATCACCCTGTCCGCCACCGCCGCTGCCGCGGTTCTCGCCCTGCCGCGCGCGGCAGAGCGCCTGCAATTGTCGCGGGCGAAGCACCGTTCGCTCACCGGCCATGCCCGCATGGCCCGGCGCGTCGCCGGGCTGATCCCGCACTACGCCTATTCGGAGCGCGCCTTCTTCCGGTCGGACGAACCGGACGAAGCGGTGGCCCTGCGCCGCGAGGCGGGTTTCGCCGGGCTCTCCGACCGGTTCCGGACACGCTTCGCCCGGACGCGGGCCGAGACCGAGGCGGTGCGCGACGGCCTCTCGGATCTGCAGTTCACCGGGCTGTACCGGGTGCCGTTCCAGTATGCCCGCCACGTGCGCGCGCATCTGGGGACAGGCGCCTTCGCGGCGTCGGCCGCGGGCGTGACCGTCACGGATCTCGACGGCAACGTCTTCTACGACCTCGCCGGCTCCTACGGCGTGAATCTGTTCGGCGTCGATTTCTACCGCGCCTGTCTGGAGGAGGGCGCCACCCGCGTCGCGGCGCTCGGCCCCGTCCTCGGGCCGCTGCACTCGGTCGTCTCCGGCAACGTCGCGCGGCTGAAGGCGATCTCGGGACTCGACGAGGTCTCGTTCCACATGTCGGGCACCGAGGCGGTGATGCAGGCGGTCCGACTTGCCCGCTACCACACCGGCCGGCGCCGGATCGTCCGGCTCTGCGGCGCCTATCACGGCTGGTGGGGCGAGGTGCAGCCGGGCATCGGCAACCCGGTCCCGACCCGCGACACGCTCACCCTGGCCGACATGTCGGAGCGGACGCTGCGGGTGCTCGCCACCCGCCGCGACGTCGCCTGCGTCCTCGTCAACCCGCTCCAGGCCCTGCATCCGAATGCCGGCGCGCCGGCCGATTCCGCGCTGGTGGACAGCGGTCGCAGGGCGTCCTTCGACCGCGCCGCCTACACCAAGTGGCTCCACGACCTGCGGGCGGTGTGCAGCGCCCGAGGGATCGTGATGATCCTCGACGAGGTCTTCCTCGGCTTCCGCCTCGCCCGCGGCGGCGCGCAGGAGTATTTCGGCGTGCGTGCCGACATGGTCACCTACGGCAAGACGCTCGGTGGCGGGCTGCCCGTCGGCGTCCTGTGCGGGCGCGCCGACCTGATGCGCCGCTACCGGGACGATCGTCCGGTCGACATCTGCTTCGCCCGCGGGACCTTCAATGCCCATCCCTACGTGATGGGCGCCATGGGCGCGTTCCTCGAACGGCTGGACACCCCAGCGGTCGCTGTCCTCTATGCCGACCTCGACGCGACCTGGGACGGGCGGGCGCGGCGCCTCAACGCCCTGCTGGCGGACGCCGACCTGCCGGTGCGGGTCGCCAACATGTCGACGGTGTGGACGGTCCTGTACACCAAGCCGTCGCGCTACAACTGGATGCTGCAATTCTACCTGCGCGCGGAGGGATTGGCCCTGTCGTGGGTCGGGACCGGCCGGTTGATCTTCAGCCTCGCCTACGACGACGCGGCCTTCGACGCCGTGGCGACGCGCTTCGTGGCGGCGGCGCAGGCGATGCGGTCGGATGGGTGGTGGGAGGGTGGCGCCCCCAGCGACAAGGCGATCCGCCGGTCAATCCTGCGGGAGGTCGCGGCGGTGCGCCTGGGCAGGCTCGGCACCCGGCTGGGCCTGCGCGCCCCGGATCACGACTGATCCGGGGCGCCGAGCCGCGCGCTCGGCGCGGGATCCAGCCCTAGGCCCCGCGCTCGTGCGGCTCCTGCTCCTCGACCAGTTCGCCGTGCAGCAGCGCGAGCGGCGCCTTATGGTAGAGCTTGATGTCGTGAAACGGGTCCGTAAGGATCTTGGCGACCCAGACGAGACCGGTCTGCACGTCGCGCTGGACGAAGAGTTGCACCATCCGGAACAGCAGCCCGGCCAGCGCCAGCCACAGCCAGATCCAGCCCACGTTGCGGATCAGGTCCGCGGTGGTCTGGTGCGGTGAGATCAATCCGAACAGGCTCGGGTCGAAATAGAGCGGCAGAGGCGACAGGGCCCAGATCGCCAGGAGGACGACCTTGCGTTGCAGGTTGTAGCCGACCTTGATCTCTTCCTTGTGCTCGTGCGTCGCGTCGTTGATGTGGTCGTAGCCCTTCGGCTCGAAGAAGAGATGGCCGGCCTGCCGGGAGGTCATCGCCACGAGCCAACCGATCAACGCCGCCGTGGCCGGATCCTTGAACGCCAGGGCATAGGCGACCAGAAAACTGATCGCGCTGACGACGTGCAGGCTCTGGTTGATGCGGTTGTGGTGGTAGTATCGATGATCGTCCCAGCGCTGCACGCGCAGCGCGTCCAGAAAACTCGCCATGGTGTTCGTCCCCGCTCGGATTTGGGTGGGCTGGTCGGAGGTGAGGCGCCCTCAGGCGTCGCGCTTGCGCAGGCGGAGGAGGGAGAAGTGGCCGAGGGGCGGGAGCGCCCGGCGCTCGACGATCTCCACGGGTGCAGTCACGGCCCAGGCGGCATAGCGCTCCCAGGCGAACTCGGTCCGCCAGCCGAGGCGGCTGGTCACCGGCGCGAGGGCGTGCTCGACGACGCGCCGAAAGCCGGACTCGGCACCGATCCGGGTGGTGATCACGATCTCGCCGCCGGGGCGGAGCACCCGGGCGAACTCGTCCAGCGCCGCCTCGGGGTTGGGCACCGCGGTGACGACGTACTGTGCCACCACTACGTCGAAGGACGCGTCGGCGAAGTCGAGATGCTCCGCGTCCATCACGGCGAGACGTTCGACATTGCGCAGGCGCAGCCGCGCCACCCGTTGGCGCGCCTTCTCGAGCATGGGCGCCGAGATATCGATCCCGACGATGCTGCGGGCGTGCCGGTAGGCGGGCAGGGACAGACCCGTTCCGACCCCGACCTCCAGGATCCGGCCGCCGATCCGTTCCGCGGCCGCCGCCGCCAGGGTCCGGCCCTGTGCGAAGACGGGCCCGAAGACCAGATCGTAGACCGGCGCCCAACGGCCATAAGCCTTGGCGACTCCGTCGCGGTCGAGATCGGGACCGAGCGTCGCCGGACGCGAGGAACCGGTATCGTGCATTCCGATGGCCATGAGCATCCTGTCTCGATGTCGGCAAGGTCGGCGCAGGGGCGGTCTTGGTCGGACCGCCGGTGTTGCGGATTTCGGTCGTGCGTTCGGGATCGAAGTCGTGTCAGCGCGGGTTCGGACCGGCTGCTCCGCAGGCGGAGGATGCGCGACCGCCTGCGCCCTGGCCCGATCGACCGCAAGCTTTGCGAGACAGCATCGGCCGATCAGGAGGAGCGCAAATGCGGGTGGCGGACTCTTGGTTCATGCCGAGCCACACCGACAATCATCGACCCCACGCCGCCCCTCCGCAGAAGTCTTTCCGCCGGCAAAGCTATGTCCGTCGTTTGACAGCGTTGTGACAGTATCGTCAACGGCGCGAGCCAATCCTAATTTCGTTGGCAAAATAGCGATGATCCAGACGGAACATCTTCGACCGACGCCAGGAATGCGATCCGCCCAATGCCTGTTCTTTGAACCGTGGCTCGCGCCTCTCAAGCGGTGGCTACGCCTGAAAACGCGGCATTCACGATGCCGCCAAACCGCAGCCACCGCGCTCTCGTCGGAGATCCGCGGATGCGCAATGATTTGAGGGCGAGAAAGGTGAAGGTCGCCCCTTCGACATCTTCTCGCCCTCTTATCGACCAGATGTGGCCCGGTATCGCCAGCAGGACAGGGCGCGAGGACGCGCCGAAGGAGTGTTTCGCGTGATCGAGAATTTGCGGCGTCAGACCATCGCGGTCGCGGCCTTTGCCGGGATCGCCCTCAGCGCCGGGCAGGTGCAGGCTGCGCAGTGCGGCAACACAGCGGCCGGGTTCGATGCGTGGAAGCGGCAGTTTGCCGAGGAGGCGCGGGGCCGGGCCAGCGCTGCCAGCCTCGCGGCATTGCAGAACACCACCTATTCCACCGCCACGATCTCGGCGGATCGCGGACAGCACAGCTTCAAGCTGTCGCTTGACCAATTCCTCGCCAAGCGCGGCGGCCCGACCATCGTGTCCCGCGGACGCGCCCTGAAGCGGCAGAACGCTGCCCTCTTCGAGTCCATCGAGCAGCGTTACGGCGTCCCGCCGGGACCGCTCCTGGCGATCTGGGGCATGGAGACCGGCTTCGGCGCCGTGCGCGGCAACGTCAATACGCTCTCGGCGGTGGCGACGCTCGCCTATGATTGCCGCCGCTCCGAATACTTCACGGATCAGCTCTACGCCGCCTTGACCCTCGTCGATCGCGGCCTGCTCACCCCGAGCACCCGCGGCGCGGCGCATGGCGAGGTCGGCCACACGCAGTTCCTGCCGAAGAACGTGCTTACCTACGGCACCGGCGACCTCAACAATGTCGGGGCGGCCCTATCGTCGACCGCGAACTTCCTCAAGGCCCATGGCTGGCGGGCCGGCGCCGGCTACCAGCCCGGCGAGCCGAACTTCGCGGCGATCCAGGGCTGGAACGCGGCCCCTGTCTACGAGAAGGCGATCGCGCTGCTCGGGCGTCAAATCGACAACGACTAGCAGTCTATCGCACATAGATCCGTGTCTTAGAGACACGAACACTGGTGGCGGTGCGCCTGAAAATGGTCTCGATCAATCCAAGATCGACCATCGCATCGCCGCAGAAAAGCCGGCCCGACCCCGCTGTCTCGCTTTGAGCGGGGCCGGTCCGCCCGCGGCGACTCCTCCCCCTGTGGTGGAGAGCCGCCGCCGGTCTGCCCCGTCTCGCGACGAGGAGCATGGGCAACCGCATGGCTGTCGAATCCGTGCCGCTGGACGGCCTCAAATCCCAGACTGCGCGCGGCGCCTGGCTGGCGCCCCTTTCGGTGCTCACCGGCGTGGTAGCCCTCGCTGCCCTCGGAGGCAGCGTCCTGCACCGCGCCCCGGATCCGGCCGCCGAGATCGAGATCGCCCGAACGGAGGCGTCGACCGAAAGATCGGATGCCGCTGAGACGGCGGCGGCCACCGTCGTCGAATCGGAAACGGTGGGATCGCCTGATCCGTGGCGGGAAGCCGCCGGCGGAAAGCTGTCGCGCTGGGCTTGGACCCAGATCGCGCCGCCCGCTTTGACACCAGAACCCGTGCCGGAGCCCGGCGCCGAGACCGAACCGAAAGCCGCGGAGCCGCCGCAGGCCGCGATGGTCGTCCCGCTTCCGATTCCGCGGCCGCCCGAATTCCGTGCGCCGGCCGGAACCGGCTTCGCGCGTCGGTCCGACCGGCGCATGGCGCGCCGCGACGTCCCGCCTGTGGCGCAGCCCGCTCCCCAGACCGACGAGCGGTCCTTCCTCGAGAAGCTCTTCGGCATCGAGCGCGGACCGGCTCTCGCCTACGCCGCTCTGGAGAGCAAGCCTGCGGACGTGGCGCCACAACGGCGCATCTCGCCGCCGCTGGCGCTGTCCCCGGCGCCGAGCCCGACGGGCGGAGTGGCCGTCTACAACATCGCCGCCAAGACCGTGACGCTGCCGAACGGCGAGCGTCTTGAGGCCCATTCGGGTCTCGGGGAGGGGCTGGACGATCCCCGCCTCGTCAATGTACGGATGCGCGGGCCGACGCCGCCTGGAACCTACGATCTCACCGAGCGCGAGCGGCCGTTCCACGGGGTTCGGGCTATCCGGCTCACGCCGGTGGGCGGCAACGAGGCGGTCTATGGCCGTGTCGGCCTTCTGGCGCACACTTACATGCTGGGGCCGCGCGGTGATTCGAACGGCTGCGTGTCGTTCCGCGACTACGAGCGGTTCCTTCAGGCCTTCCTGCGCGGCGAGGTGCAGCGCCTCGTCGTGGTCAGCGGCACGCAGGATCCGCTCCCGAGCCTCGCCGCCGGTACGGTCACGACCCGGATGGCCCGCAACGGCGGTTGAGCCCGCCCCGCGACCTGAGCCGGCGGCGCGCCGCGCCTCGCGCCTTGAACCGGCCGGTCGTGCCGTCCGAGGTCACGGACCGAGAGGCCGGCCCGCTCATCGATGCGATGGGCAGCGTCCGCAAGCTGGAATCCTCCGGCCCGTTCGGACCGCGCACATGGAGACCCTCGTCGCCGGTACCGTCTGCCACCGGATCGGGAGAGACCGGTGGGTCACCGGCGTCCAGACCGCCAAGGCGCCCGAAAGGATCGCCTCCGAGCTGCGACGCGCCACCCGGATGGACGGCGACTGAACCGACTTGACGACGCCAGGGCGCGTCATGCCGAACTGAACCGACGGCCGGCCGTCGCGCAGCATCAGCCGTTGCCAGTCCATCCGATAACGTCGATCACGGATCCGGACGCACGATCCCGGACAGTCTATCGGCGGCGCCCGATCGTGCTCGCCTGTCATACCGAGGGTGGTCGTCAACCTTCGATGCTTGCATCCGGGCCTGACAGGCAGACGGTGAATGCAACCCCTGCAGCGATTGTCCTTTCGAGCCTCGTCCTCTAAGAGGCCGACATCAATCTGCTGAGCTAAGCCAGCCAGCGTCTTTCCTCCCCCTCGGCGATCGCGCCTGTGCGCGTTCGAGGTCTTGGACCGAAGATTACGGCTCCGGCCGGATCGAGCGTCCGAGTGGCAGGAGACACGCGCGTCGCATCGGTACGTTCCGTCGCCTCGCGATCTGCGCGGGCATCGGAACTTCGCACCGCTGCGGACACGCGCCGGACCGTCGTGTCGGGTCGATCGAGACCGCCGCCACGCCGCCACGGCAACGGGGAAACGATCCGGAAGGCCTGACGAGCGGGGCTCTCGCTCGTCGTATCGAGTGTCTTCCGTACGCGGATCGGCCGATCGGGCCTGTCCGGTACGCAAAAAGCGGGATCTGCCCATGCGTGGCGACGACGAGACTCACGACCTGCGTAACCGCCGTGCCTCGGCCGCGCTGCCTCTCAGCCGGCGTCAGATCCTTGGAACGGCCGCGACGGGCCTGGCCGTGGCCGCGCTGCCGGGCTCGCCGGTCCTGGCCGACGGTGCCGACGGCACCGTCGACGTGCTGCTGATCGGCGGCGGGATCATGAGCGCGACCCTCGGCATCTGGTTGAATGCATTGGAGCCGGATTGGTCGATCCAGATGGTCGAGCGGCTCGATCAGGTCGCCCTGGAGAGCTCCAACGGCTGGAACAATGCCGGCACCGGACACTCGGCCCTGGCGGAGTTGAACTATACGCCCGAGAACAAGACGGGACAGATCGAGATCGCCAAGGCGGTCGAGATCAACGAAGCTTTCCAGGTCACCCGTCAGTTCCTGGCGCATCAGGTCAGGACCGGCGTGATGAAGGATCCGCACACCTTCATCAACTATACGCCGCACATGAGCTTCGTCTGGGGCGACGACAACATCGCGTATCTGAAAAAGCGCTGGGAGGCTCTCAAGGCGAGCCCGCTCTTCGCCGGCATGGCGTATTCGGAGGATCCGGAGCAGCTCCGCAAATGGGTGCCCCTGATGATGGAGGGGCGCGATCCGAAGCAGAAGGTCGCCGCGACGTGGTCGCCGCTGGGCACCGACTGCGAGTGGGGTGAGGTGACCCGTCAATACGTCGCCCATCTGCAGAAGCAGCCGAGCTTCAAGCTCCGGCTGTCGACCGAAGTCGAGACCATCGCGAAGAATGCCGACGGCTCGTGGCGTGTGACCGCGAAGAACCTCAAGGACGGCACGCGCCGGACGGTCGACGCCAAGTTCGTCTTCATCGGCGCAGGCGGCGGCGCCCTGCACCTCCTGCAGAAATCCGGCATTCCGGAGGGTGACGATTACGCCGGCTTCCCCGTGGGCGGCTCGTTCCTGATCAACGACAATCCCGACGTCGCCACGCTCCACCTCGCCAAGGCTTACGGCAAGGCGTCCGTGGGCTCGCCGCCCATGTCGGTGCCCCATCTCGACACCCGCATGCTCGGCGGCAAGCGCGTGATCCTGTTCGGGCCCTTCGCGACCTTCTCGACCAAGTTCCTGAAGGAAGGCTCCTATTTCGATCTCCTCAGCTCCACCACCACCAGCAATATCTGGCCGATGATGAAGGTCGGCGTCGACGAATTCCCGCTGGTCGAGTACCTCGCCGGACAGCTCATGCTGTCGGACGACGACCGGATCGCGGCGCTCCGCGCGTACTTCCCGAACGCCAAAAAGGCGGAGTGGCGTCTCTGGCAGGCGGGCCAGCGCGTCCAGATCATCAAGCGCGACGCGAACAAGGGCGGCGTCCTGAAGCTCGGAACGGAGATCGTCAACGCCAAGGACGGCAGCATCGCGGCCCTGCTCGGGGCCTCGCCCGGGGCCTCGACGGCGGCGCCGATCATGCTGCAGGTGCTGGAGAAGGTGTTCGCCCAGAAGGTCGCCACGCCGGAATGGCAGGCCAAGATCCGGGCGATTGTCCCCAGCTACGGCACGAGGCTCAACGACGATCCCGAGCGCGTCGCCCAGGAATGGGCCGAGACCAGCGCACAGCTCCAGCTGCCGACGCCGCCGCAGATCGACCGGGCCGTGCTGAAACCGGTCCCGACCGGCAGCACCGTGCTCAACAGCAGTGCCACGCCGGTGAAGGAGCCGGTCCACGACCTCGCGCCGTAGGACCGGTTCGGCGTGCGCGACTGCGCGCACGCCTGCCAGGGTGGTGGCCGGATCCGCCGCTCAGAGGCCGAGCCGGCCCACCGCCGGCAGCTTGATCCCGGGTCGCCGCAGGTCGATCCCCGCGACGCCTCCGAGCAGGTTCAGCTCGAATCCCTCGACCCAGCCGAGGGTCACTCCGGCATAGCCGCCGAGATTGACGCGGATTCCGGTCCGGGAGGGCGTCAGGCCGGCCCAGCGCCCGTCGTAGGGGAAATCCTTGCCGATCGCCGTCGTCGGCAGGCTGGCGCGGATCTCCGGCACCGCTGCCATCACGGCGGCCACGAAGGTGTTCGAGTTGGGCCCGGGCCAGACGACATAGTCGCCGGGCCGGCTGTAGCGGTACTCGGCCACAGCCCTGCGGATCCGCGGGAGCATCGCCTCCGCCTCCGGCCCGTCCGCCGCGAACACGACCGACGGCGGATTTCCGAACCAGCGCCCGTCCGGCACGAACCGGTCGACCCAGATCGGCTGGCCCCAGGCCGTGTAGTCGAACCGGCTGAAGGCGGGGGCGTCGCGGTCCTTGATGACGATCCAGCTATGCGTGGCCACGATGCCGCGCCAGCTCACGGTCCGCGCCGAGAAGATGCGCAGCACGGCGCCGGGATGCGCATCCGCGCGTGGCAGCAGACCGACGCTGGACCGATCCGCGAGACGCCAGTCGCAATTCGCCCGCGTCGCGTAGAGCACGGCCGATGCCGCCACGGGCAGGACGAAGAGCACGGCGAGCGCGAGGAGGACGATCCTGAAGCAGGTCACGAACGAGGGAGCTCCGGGTGATGGGCCGGCCGGATGAAGGCTGCGCGTGCCCCGACGTATGCCGCCAGTGGAACGCGGCCGCGCGGATCGGTTCGCACCGTCGCTCTCAACCAGCGGCGGCGAGCGCGTCGAGCAGAAGCGTCGCGGCGAGGAGATCCGCGCAGCCACCCGGGCTGAGGCGCGTCGCCACGAAGGCGCGGTGGATCGCGGCCGCCCGGTCCCGCCAGCCCGGCGCCGCGATTCCGCCGTCCGCGAGAAAGTCCGCCGCCGCCGCCTGCGCCCATCCGAGGCCGTCGGGTCCCCCGCGATGGAGAAGATTGGTATCGTCGACCACCGCCAGCAGCGCGAAGAAGCAGTGCACGCGCGCCGCCTCTGGCTCGCCCGGCCGGCAGGCGCGCCCTGCGCGCAGCGCCGGCAGGCCGACCGTTCGGATCGTCGGGAAGCCGGCCGCCGCCTCGGCGCTGGCACCGCCAACTCCGAAGCGGCGCACCGCCCGTCCGCCATGGCTCACCGGTGAGACAGGGGCCCCGGCGATCGCCGCTCCCCACAGATGCCCGACGCGTTCGGCCCGCGCTTCGGCGGAGCCGCGCCCCGTGTCCGGCGTGCCAGCCGCCGCGCAGATCAGACCGAGGGAGAAGATGGCGCCGCGATGCGCGTTGACGCCGCCGGTGGCCCGCATCATCGCGGCCTCGGCCCGCAGCCCGATCCCGCGGAGTTCCGCCATCTCCGCCCCTCGGCTGCCCGCCGAGACCAGATCGGCGAAGAACGGCCGGATCGCCACGGCGCTCCGGTGGAGGGTGTCGGCATCCATGTCGTCGTGGCTGCCGGAATCCACCGGGCTGACGAGGCCGGGCTTCGGCCAGGTCTCCAGTTCCTCGATCAGAGCCGCATGGGCGAGGTCGGCGACGCGCTCGGCCCAGGGGGGCTGGGCGCGTTTGGCATCGGACGTCGCGGCAGCGAGGTTCTGATGAGCGTGCAGGAGCGGACCTCCCCGAGGCGTGCGCCGACATGGCCGGACGGAACTGGGCCGGCCCAACCTATACGGGAAGAAACGGCGCGTGCATGCGTCGGTAACAGACCCAGTCTGCTTGGGCGTCTCCGGCCTGGAGATCCTTCGGAAACACTATCGCCGCGGATGGCGGGTGGGGCTCGGCGGAGGCGTGATCTGTCGATAACCGCGGGGAGCCGGGGCTTGGCCCTCCCACGAGAGCCACCGACGACGCGCCGAATGCCGGCCCCGGACGGTCCGCCACGCCGACCCGTCCGGGACGGCGCGGCAAATGCCCCGAACTGCCGGCCGCCTGCGGCCGGCACTCTCCTCAGGCCGCCGAGGCGACCGCCGGAGAGATCCGCTTCCGGGCCTTCTTGTCCTCGGTGCTGCTGACGAAGGCCTGCGCCTCCTCCTTGCGCTCGAAGACGTGTGGTGCGACCCCGCGGTTGTTCAGGGCCTCCTCCATCTTCAGGCGCAGGAACGCACTCGTCGCGTACCGGGTCGTGGTGGCGTAGTAGTTCGCCTGCAGATACTGGACCATGCCGGCGTAATCATCGACAAGGTTCTCGTTGAGCCGGAAGCCGTCGTGGTTGATTACGGCGTTGACCCGCTGGCCGGCCTTGCGGCAGGCCTCGACGATGGTCATGCGCAGCTCGTCCATGTCGCCCTTCACCCGGCAGTACCAGCCTTCCAAGTTGATGAAGAGAATGTTGCGCTCGCCATCGTAGCTGACACGCGACTTGAGATCGAGGTTGAGCAGATCCGAGATCAGCTCCATCGGCTCGTCGCGGAAGATGCGCGGATCCATCGGCACGGGATTGCGCACCACGGGGGCGAAATCCATGTGGGCGATGATATCCCGCTCGATATCGATGCCGGGTGCGACTTCGATCAGTTCAAGACCGTCCGATGTCAACTGGAACACGCAGCGCTCGGTCACGTAGAGGACCGGTTGCGACCGCTCCACCGCGTAGGGACCCGAGAAGGTGTTCTGCTGCACCTGCGTGACGAATTTGCGCGCCTTGCCCTCGCTGACGATGCGCACCTGACCGTCGTTCACCGCGATCTCGAGGCCGCCGGCCGTGAACGTGCCGGCAAAGACCACGGTGCGGGCGTTCTGCGAGATGTTGATGAAGCCGCCGCAGCCATTCAGCTTGCCGCCGAACTTGGACGTGTTGACGTTGCCGGCGGCATCGCACTCGGCCATGCCCAGGCAGGTCATGTCTAGCCCGCCGCCGTCGTAGAAGTCGAACATCTGATTCTGGTCGATGATGCAGTCGGCATTGGTCGCCGCACCGAAGCTCGAACCGGAGGCCAGCACCCCGCCGACCGCGCCCGCCTCGGTGGTAAGAGTGATGTAGGGCGTGATCTTCTCCTCGTTGGCGACCGACGAGATGCCCTCCGGCGCACCGACGCCGAGATTGACGACGCCGTTCGGCGGCAGCTCGAAGGCGGCGCGCCGGGCGATGATCTTGCGCTCGTTGAGCGGCATCCGCTTGATGCCCGCCACCGGAACGCGGATCTCGCCCGCGAGCGCGGCGTCGTGCATGACGCCGTAATTCATGCGGTGCATCTCGGGCTCGGCGACCACCACGCAGTCGACGAGGATACCGGGGACGCGCACATCCTTCGGCAGAAGATATCCGTCGTCGACGATGCGCTCGACCTGGGCGATGACGATGCCGCCGTTGTTGCGGGCCGCCATGGCCTGCGCGAGGCAGTCCAGGGTCAGCGCCTCCTTCTCGTAGGAGAGGTTGCCGGACGGGTCGGCCGATGTCGCGCGGATGAACGCCACGTCGATCTTGGTCGCCGTGTAGAACAGCCACTCCTCACCATCGACCTCGACGAGCTTGACGATATCCTCGGTGGTCAGCTCGTTGACCTTGGCGCCGCCATGACGCGGATCGACGTAGGTCTTCAGGCCGACCTTCGAGAACAGGCCCGGCTGGCCTGCGGCGCAGGCCCGGTACAGCTGTGAGATGACGCCCTGAGGCAGGTTGTAGCCGCGGATCAGGTTGTCCTGCGCGGCCTTCGCGACCTTCGGCATGCGGCCGAAATTGGCGGCGATGACCCGCGAGAGGAGGCCGTCATGGTGCAGGCGGCCCGTGCCGAGCCCTTTGCTGTCACCGGCGCCCGCCGTCATGATCAGGGTGAGCCCACGGGGCGATCCGGTGTCGACGAACCGCTTCTCGAGGGCGGCGTGCAGGGCCTCCGGGATGCAGCTCTGGACGAACCCCGTTGTCGTCACGACGTCGTTCTCGCGGATCAGCGCGATCGCCTCTTCCGCCGAGATGACCTTGTTCTTCCTCATGGAGCCCGTGATCCTCCCCGGCCTTCGGAGGTGCGGCCGGCCGTGATGCCCGTCCCCTCCGATTCTGCCATACGCCGCCCCCGTGGTTCCGGGACATATCGGCCCCGGGAGTCAGCTGAGTTTTGAATACGATCGTTATTGCACCGCATCAATATTTGCGGCATTGCACGAGGGCCCATGCCGGCCGCGTGACAGTACTCCTAAAATGCAGACCGGCGCTGCTGAAAAACTCTTCGGTCCACGATCAGAAAAATTGCGCGGTGTCAGCGCCGCAGACGAGGATCGGCTCGAGCGTGACCGCATGTGCTCCCCCGCACGCGGTTTCCGCGGTTCGCGTGCGCGGCCTCACCGCGGAGTCCCTGGATTCGGCGTCTCTCTCTGTCACGCAGGGAGGCGATCATGAATCGAGATCCGAGAGACCGAAACAGCCAGCGCGAGGGCAGGGGCCGGCCGGCCGATCCGACCAGGGGCGCCGAGGCCGGCGCACGCGAGGCCGTCGTGGCCGCCTGGCGGCGGGCGCTCTGCAGGATGCGCGAACGGCGGGCCGCGCAGGATCGGACCGATCCCAGCGGCTGAGCCACGGGCACAAGCGCGCAAGCCACACCCACCGCCGACGTTGCCCGAATGGTGACGGGACCGACCCCTTTTTCCCTACTTTGCGCGGCGCCGCGCAGGCGGCACAGCGGGCCTGACGGATGAGGAGTGCATAGGCCGATGGACGACGACGTCGCAGACGGTACGGACGGCGGCGACGCGAGTTCAGACGCGGCCCGGGAGGCGAACGGGATCGCCTTCCTGCTGGCGAGCGCGGCCTATCTGACCCTCGCGGACGCACATCTCCGGAGGGAAGGTCCAGAAGGCCTCGCCCTGATGGACGAGATCGAGGATCGGATCACGGAGGCGCTGCAGAGTTTCGTCGACGAGACGTCCTACGAGGATGCCCGACCGGATATCCTGCTGCATGCAACCCGCAAGGTTCGGGCCCTGCTCGAGGCCGGACGCTCCCTTTCACCGGAGATGCGGCGGTTTCAGTAAGCCGCTCCACCGGCGCGGCAGGCCTGTTCCGATGCGGCTCGATGGCAGGGTCGCGATTGCCCCGAGAAGCCGATAGCGTCCGCTTCCCGACCTGTCGGTCAGGATCCTGGCACCTCCGCCCGCGGGGGTCTCGCTGGATCGTCGAGACGCCGAGCCTTGCCGCCTCAGCGGATGCCGCCATCGCTCAGGCGATACCAGGCGATGATCGCCGACACGTACAGTCTGTGGAGGGCGTGAAGCGGCAGCGGCGCGATCGGAGTGAGCGGGAGCGGCAGGTTGTCGGCATCGCCGGTGGCGATGTAGGCGGCCATCGCACGCCCCATCGCCGACTGGAGGCCGACGCCCCGGCCCTGGCAGCCGATATCGATGAGGAGGCCGGGTGCCGGCTCGTGGAGATGGGGCAGGTAGTCCCGGGTGATCGCGACGCGGCCGCACCAGCGGTGGTCGAAGGCGGTCCCGTCGAGCTGCGGGAACAGCTTGCCGACGATCCGTTCGAGATGGGCCCAGTCGGCAGGACTCCGCGGCTCCCGGAACGGACCGCGGCCGCCCATCAGCAGGCGACCGGTATGGTCCAGCCGGAAGTAGAGCAGGAGCTTGCGCGTGTCCGACGAGACATGGCCTTCGGGCAAGATCGAGCGCCGCAGGTTGTCGGAGAGCGGCACCGTGGCGACCTGGAAGGAGTTCGCCGCGATCACGGTCCGCGCGAGGTCCGGCCAGAGGCCGCCCGTGTAGCCGTTGGTGCACAGAACGACCCGTTCGGCATTCAGCCGGGCCCCCTGGGCCGTCGTGACCGTCCAGCCCGACCCCGTCCGTTCGAGAGAGGTCACCGGCGATGCGCCGTGGATCGACGCTCCGGCCTTCAGGGCCGCCCGGGCGAGGCCGCGGGCATAACTCAAGGGCTGGATCGCGCCACCGCGTCCGTCGAGCCAGCCGCCGCGATAGCGACCGGTCCCGAGGAGCTGTTCGGCCTCGGCCTTGTCGAGGACGCGGGTCGGCGCGCCGAGATCGGCCCATTGCGCCGCCCGTCGCTCGACTTCGGCGAGCCCCGTCTCGGTATGGGCACCCTGAATCCAGCCGGCACGCCGGTGCGGCACGTCCATCCCGTGCCGGGCAATCAGGTCGAACACCACGTCGGCGGTTCCGCCGGCGAAGCGTGCGAGCCGCTCGCCGCGCTCTCGGCCGAACCGGGCGACGAGATCCGCGGGATCGTATTTCAGGCCCGGGATCACTTGGCCGCCGTTGCGACCGGACCCGCCATAGCCGACCTCCCGCGCCTCCAGAACCACCGGGCGGATGCCGCGCTCGGCCAAGTGCAGGGCGGTGGACAGGCCGCAGAATCCGCCGCCGACGATCACCACGTCGGCCGTGCCGGATTCGGCGAGCGGCGGTGTGTCCGGCGCGGGCGCCGCCGTAGTGGCCCAGAGCGAGGGGGCGAGGGGGAACGGTTCGGCCACGGCCTTGTCCTAAAGCGGGTGCAGCACACGCTGCAGGAAATCCTGCGTGCGCGGGTTCTGCGGACGGTTCAGGATCTCGGCGGCGGGTCCCTGCTCGACGAGCCGGCCGCCATCGAGGAACAGCACCCGGTCGGCGACCTCCCGGGCGAAGCCGATCTCGTGGGTCACGACGATCATCGTCATGCCCTCGTCGGCGAGCCCGCGCATCACCCGCAGCACGTCGCCGACGAGTTCGGGATCGAGGGCCGAAGTCGGCTCGTCGAACAGGATCGCCTCCGGGCGCATGGCGAGCGCCCGGGCGATGGCGACGCGCTGCTGCTGGCCGCCGGAGAGTTCGTCCGGCCGGGCGTGCTCCTTGCCGGAGAGACCGACCCGCGCGAGGAGCGCCCGGGCGCGCTCCTCGGCCTCCGCACGGGGTTCGCCCTTGACGTGGATCGGCCCCTCGACGACGTTCTCGAGGGCGGTCCGGTTGGCGAACAGGTTGAATCTCTGGAAGACCATGGAGACCCGGGTCCGGATCGCCTTGATGCTGCGCTTGTCCCGGTCGACCCGCTGACCGTCGACGCGGATCTCGCCGCCGTCATAGGCTTCCAGGCCGTTGATGCAGCGCAACAGGGTCGACTTGCCGGACCCCGAGGGTCCGATGATGCACACCACCTCGCCCGTGGTGACTTCGGCCGAGACGCCCTTGATCACCTCCAGGGTGCCGTAGTGCTTCCGCACGTCCTTCAGCACGATCATCGATGCCGCCCCTTGGCCTCGAGATGCCGGACCAGAAGGATGAGCGGCAGGCTGAGCGCGAGGTACATCAGCGCCACCATCGTGTAGACGCTGGTATTCTTGAAGGTCGACGACGCGATCAGCTTCCCCTGGAGTGCCAATTCCGCCACCGTGATGGTGGAGGCCTGGGACGAATCCTTGAGCATCATGATCATGATGTTGCCGTAGGGCGGCAGTGCGATCCGGATCGCTTGCGGCAGGATCACCCGCCGCATCGTCATGCCCCAGCCCATGCCGATCGACAGCGCCGCCTCGACCTGGCCGCGATCCACCGCCTCGATGCCGGCGCGGAAATTCTCCGCCTGGTAGGCCGAATAGGCGATGCCGAGCCCGATGATCGCCGCCTGCACCGCGGTCAGCGACAGGCCGAAATCGGGCATGACGAAGTAGATGTAGAACAGCTGCACGATGATCGGGATGCCGCGCAGGATGTTGATCATCACCGCGCTGAAGCCCGCCAGCACGGCGATGCCGGAGACGCGCATCACCGCCCAGACCAAGCCGAGGAGCGTCGAGACCACCAGGGAGGCGAGGGTGATCAGGACGGTCAGTTGCACGCCCTGCAGCAGGATCGGCAGGTATTCCTGAGCATCGGCGAGGAACTCGCGCATGGAGCTCAGGACCGGTCGGCCGATGGCGGCAGGCCCCATTTGGTGAGAATCGCCTGGAGCGTCCCGTCGGCCTTCAGCTTGGCGAGCGCCTTGTCGATCTTGGCCAGCAAGTCCGCGTCGGTCTTGCGCACGCTGAGGCCCACCGAGGCCACCACGGTCGGCTTGAAGGTCTCGACCAGGCGGACGCCGGGGAACGCTCCCTGCTTCACGTAGTAGGCCAGGATCGGCGCATCGGCGAAGCCGGCCTTCAGCCGTCCGGAGTTCACGTCCCGAATGATGTCGGGGATTGTATCGTAGATCTTCACCTCGCCGAACAGGCCGGATTTTTTCAGCGGCTCGACGAAGGCGGTGCCGACCTGGGCGCCCACGGTCTCGCCCTTCAGGTCAGCGAAGGACATGTAATCCTTCGTGTCGGCCTTCGGGACGATCAGCCCCTCACCGTAGCTGTAGACCGGCGCCGAGAACGCCACGACTTCCTTGCGCTGCGGCGTGATGAACATCGCCGCTGAGATGATGTCGATCTTCGAGGCGGTGAGCGCCGGGATCAGCGTCGAAAATTGCAGCGGCTCGACCGCCACGGTGAAGCCCGCCTCTTTGCCGACCGCGTTGACGAGGTCGACCATCACGCCCTGGATGGTGTTCGTCTTGGTATCCAGGAAGGTGAACGGCAGGCCTGTCGGCGTCGCACCGACCTTCAGGGATTGGGCGCCGACCGCGCTCCCCAGGATTCCCAGGAGCAGCGTCGACGACAGACACAGCCCGGCCAATCGTCTTCTCATCCTGCCGCTCCCATCATGACCGGATTGCGCGACGAGAGCCGCCGCCCGATTTCATTCTCGTGAAGAATACCGCACGTTTCAAATATCGACGCAAGGGACTTTCACGTGCATGAAGAGACACGCGAGAGGCAGGTTGGTGCGACGGTGAGCATTCCCCAAGGCGACGCAACGGGTCCGGAACCGGTCGACCGGGCTGTGGGTCAGCGCCTGCGCGGCCTCCGGCGCGCCAGGGGGCTTTCCCTCGAGGCGATCGCATCCAGCACCGGTCTCTCGATCGGGTTCATCAGTCAGGTCGAACGGGGTCTGTCGTCGCCCTCGCTCCGGGTCCTGGCGCTCCTCGCGGACACGCTGCAGATCGGTATCGGCGGCCTCTTCGAGCCCAGCCCGCACGAGCCCGATCCGGACCCGATCGTGGTGTTCCGGAAGGACCGGCCGGAACTTCAGCTCTGGCGGGCCGGCATCACCAAGCAGTTGCTGACCCCGCCCGGCGGCACGCACGGGATGAGCCTCTTCCACATGGTGCTGAGGCCGGGGGCGAGCACCGGCGACGAGCCGTTCAGCCACGAGGGCGAGGAGGCCGGCCTCGTTCTGGAGGGGCGCCTGACCCTGGTCGTCGAGGCGCGGACCCTTCGACTCGCGGAAGGCGACAGCTTCCGCTTCGAGAGCCGGCGACCACACCGGTTCAGCAATCCCGACCCGCATGGCCAAACCATCGTGCTGTGGGTCAATGTCCTCGGACCGACGCCGGCCGGATCGCCTTAGCGGAACGCAGGGCCACCGACAGGCAGGGCCATGCCGGCCCCCGGAGTGACCGGAACCCGTTCAGTTGCTGATCCGGACGGATGCCACCGCGGTGGAGAACAGCTTGAGCATGGCGGCGGTGATGTCGCCCCCGGACGCAACGGGGAAGTACAGCCCGTCCGACGCGCAGGACCGCAGCGCCGGCCCGATCTGGCCCTCATAGGGTCTAACGTACCGATTGTAGAAGTCGTTGTCGTAGATCGGCAGGTATTGCGTATAGATGATGCCGATCCGCACGTTTTTGCTCTTCAGCGCATTGCATGTCGATGGGCTGAAAGGGCCGATGAAGCGGTCGCTCTGGATTTGAAAGCCGGCGCTCTGGTTCGTGACGCTGCCACCGGTATCCTCGACCCCGTCGGTGACCAGGAACAGAAAGCGGATCGGAGAGGACGCCGTGATGCCGGTCCCGCTTGCCGGGATCGTGGTGTTCATGACCGCGATGGCGCGCTCGAAATCCGTCTGGTTGTCCGACTGGTTGTAATACGCGTACGCGATGTCGATGTTCGGCGCCGCAGCCTTGATCTGGCTCAGGGTCGGCGTCATCGCCTGGAGCCGGGTCTGCGTCGTGGAATCGTTGAACGTCCACATTTCCATTTGATACTGCTGCGACAGCGACATGCTTGCGTTCGCCTGATCGACCAGTGCCGACACGGCGTCACGCAGGACCTGAATGCGTAGCTTGATGTTGTTCTTCAGCGCCACGTGATAAAAGTCGGTCTGGCTATCCCCTGTGATGCGACCTTTATTGTCGTAGGTGTGCTGATGACACGCGAAGGCACAGCCGCCAGTTGCGATCTTCATGTTGGCGACATCGGTGTCGGTCGCCGCCAGCCCCATCGACGGCGAATTGTCGAGCAACAGGTAGAAATTGATATATTGGAACATGTTGCGGGTGCTGGACGAGCTCCCGTTGATGTTCATGACCGGCACCTGCATCAACGATGAGATCGTCGTCTTCACCGTGGCCGTATAGCTCGCTGCCAAGCTGAGTGTGGCCGAGTTGCTGACGGGTGTTCCCGGGTTGAAGGAGGTCACGGTGACGCCCGGAACCTTTGCGGCCTCCGCTCGGAACTGCGTCTCCATGTTCAGCAGGCTGGTCGATGAGATCGAATTCGTCTTCTGCGAGATCACCGCCAGGACGGCGCCGTCGAGGGCCGCGTCGAGCTGTGCCTTGGCGGCGTTGCGTCGACCGTAATCCACCGCCGCCCCCGTGGCGAACAGCACCGGCAGCATCACGAGGGCGAAGGTGATCGCGACCTGGCCGGATCGCGAGCGCGCACACGTGCGGACGCAGCGCGTGAGGAGGCGGCTCATTCCGGCTGGAACAGCGGACACGTTGGGCCCCCGTCGCGCTAGTTGAAGATCGGGCAAGCCACGCCGCCCGGCATGATGATCTCGCTCGCGGTGCGCTCCGACCACGGGATCTGCCGCGTGAAGGTCAGGCCGCGGTTGCCGAAGATCCAGCGGTAGAGGGCGCTGCCGATGATCGGCGTATAGGTCATCGTCACTTCACCGAGGATGTAGCGGGCGCCGTCGAACTGATAGACGGCCGGCGTCTGGGGCAACCCGTTGGTCCCGTTGCGCTGCTGCGCCGGCCGCTTGGTCGCGTTCTGGGCCCAGCTGGAGCAGACCCCGCCATAGAGCGTGCCTGAGACCGACTCCACACCCATGGCGTTGACGACGATCTGCAGATTCGAGGCATCGAGGGGACGCAGGATCGCGGTCGCGGCGCCCGCGATCGTCGCCATGGCTTCGACCGTCGGACTCGGATTGTCCGCGCGTCCCGACAGATCACTCAGCGTGCGCGCGAACAGCGTCAGCTTGCGGTTCGCGTCGACCAGGCGCGTGAGTTCCGCGGTGGCAAAATACAGGATGATGAGGAGGGGCAACACGAACGCGAACTCGACCGCGGCGATCCCGCGCTCGTCGCATCGGTAGCGCGCGAGACGTTCCAGAATCCGGCGCATCAGGAGCACACGGACTGGGTTGTGTACGGTTCGACCTTGAAGACCGTCGCCGCCTGAATCACCCGACGCCTGTTGGGCAGGCTCGGCGTCGCCGCACCGAGCAGCGGGAAGAAGATCGGGACGTCCACGGCCGCCTGCACGATCACGATCGCGGAGGCGCCCGCGCAGGAATAGCTGGGGAAGCTCGCGTTCCAGTCGCTGGCGCCGCTGGCATTGGTCGCCACGGGCGAGACCGGGTTGGCGGCCGCGTAGCTGCTGGCCTGCGTGACGCTGACCCGGACATTGGCGCAGTTGAAGATCGTCACCCGCGGGGTGCCGTTCGACTGCGTGCAGATCGCCGTCCGGAACCGGCTCATCAGGGTCGCAGGATCGGTGGTGCCGGTGTTCGCGGTCTGAAAGGAGCCCGTATAGATCTGCCGGCCGGCATCGGACACTGCCTGCTGAAGGATCTCCTGCTCCCAGAAGACGATCCCGTTCTCCAGGCAGGCCCCGATCAGCGCGAAGAACGGAAGGGCCACGAGGGCGAACTCCACGGCAGTCGCACCCCCGCGCGCCCGCACGAAGCGCGCCGCCTGCGCTCGTCCATCAAGCCAGCGAACCACCGTTCGGATTTCCGTGCTCAATACCCAGCCTTCGACCGGACCACGCCGCTAAAAGAGCATCAAAAGCTTACTTTTTTTTCGCGCAGCATTGTTCAAAATCGATCCATTCGGAATGCTGTCACTTAACATGAAATTGCAAATTTAACCATCATATCCACCTCAAGTTGAAAGAACTGGCAGAGATTCCTTGAGTCTTGCGACGGCGCCCTGGATGGCCGCCGCTTGTCAGACCAGCAGACCACCGTTGCACGCCTCCGAACATCAGGCTGGAGGGGGCTATGGGCATCGAATTGACCGATCGACCGGCTCGAAGTACGAAATCATGAAATCTTGAAGTCATCAATCGTACGATACGCTGACGAGACACGGAAACAATCGGCATTAAGCCCAGCTTAAGACATGGCCGATAGTTTCGACGCCTAAATTAAAGCGCATAGTGATCGTCGATCATGGCCCGTGCTGTACCGGACGTCGTTTCCATAGAAGAGGGTGTCGGGCTCCTGCGGAGCCAGCTCGTGTCGATCTCGGACGCGATCGCGCGGACGCGCCAGGAAATCGCAGACCTTCGACAGGAGCAGGAGACCAGTCGCGCCTGCGACGAGCTCCACGCCGTCGTACAAGGCACGGAAGACGCCACGAACGCGATTCTGACGGCGTCGGAGACCGTCGATGGGCTGGCCCGCGGGATCGTGAGGCGTTCGGAACACCCTGCGACCCGGGCCGACGCGGAGGCCATTCAGGCCGAGATGCAAACCATCTTCGAGGCGTGCAACTTCCAGGATCTGACCGGGCAGCGGATCTCGAAGGTCGTGCGCACGATCGTTCTCGTGGAGGAGCGGATCGGCGAGATGCTGCGCGTCTGGTCGGCGTCCGGCGATGGCCCGGCACGGCCCAACCTGCCGCACGACAGACGCAGCGGCGAAGCGGCCCTGCTGAATGGCCCCGTGCTACCCGGCGATGCCTCGGTCTCGCAGGACACGGTTGACGCAATGTTCCCGTAGGCCGCGATCAGAGAGCGTGCCGATGGGCCGTATCCTTCTGATCACGGACGATCCCGTACGCAGCCTGGGCTTGCAGGGGGACCTGTCCGATGGTCTGTCTTGCGAGATCCACGACCTCCGCGCCGCGGCGGCGCCGACCGGCACACCGACCGCGATCGTCACCGACGTCCTCGATCTCGGTACGGCATCCGTCGAGCGACTGCGGCGCCTCCTGGTGCAGATCCGGCACGGGGTCCCCCTGGTCGTCCTTTTGCCGACCGAGAGCCCGCGCACCCGGCTCGTCGGCGTCGCGCTCGGTGCGACGCACACGCTGTGCGCCCCCATCGACATCGATCACCTGCGGGATCGGCTCGGCGCGCAGCGGCCGCCGTCACCCGTCGCGGCGCATGTCGAGGAGCCGGTGCCCGCCTGCGCGGTCCGGATGGCGGCAGAGGTGCGCGGGTTCTACGCATCGGTCTTCGTGGCGGATCAGCCGATCACACCCGCTGTCATCGACAACGGCACCCAGGCCATCGACGTCGCGATCCGGGATACGGGGATCCGCGACTGGATCCGGGCGGTGCGCCAATTCGACGATGCCACGCACCAGCACTGCCTGCTGGTGGCCGGGCTGGCGGCCGCCTTCGCGACAAGTCTCGGCCTCGGCGTGCAGGAGCGTCACCGGGTCACCAAAGCGGCCCTGCTGCACGATGTCGGCAAGATCCACATCCCGGCCGCGATCCTCAACAAGCCGGGCCGGCTCGACGATACCGAGATGGCCGTGATGCGGCTGCATCCCGAAAAGGGATACAGCATGCTCGCCGAGCAGGGCTTCGAGCAGCAGATGCTTCTGGTGGTCCGGTCGCATCACGAAATGCTCGACGGTTCGGGCTATCCGGACCGGCTCAAGGGGCGCGACATTCCCGACCTCGTCCGGCTCGTCACCGTCTGCGACATCCACGCGGCCCTGATCGAGCAGAGGCCCTATAGGGCGCCCATGGCGAGCGAGGCGGCATACGCGATTCTGGAGGGCATGGCCGGCCGGCTCGATCCTGCGATCGTCGGCGCGTTCCGGCCGGTCGTCGCCGCCTTCGCACCCCAGGCCCTCGCGCAGGGCTGACGGCCGTGGATCGGCCCTTGGAGTCCCGGGACAGCCGCCCGCCGGTCTGCGCGGGCTGATCGCATATCGCTTGTCTAGGATGTGGCCGTCGCGAGCCGCACCCGCGGCCCGCGACGGCCGCGGCTCACTCGGCGGCCTGCAGGGCCGGCGTGTGGCCGGCCGGTCGGGTGGTTTGGCCGGCAAGGGCCGCCGCGAGCTTGTCCTCGTCGACCTCGTTCTCCCAGCGCGCCACCACGATGCAGGCCACGGCGTTGCCGATGAAGTTCGTGAGCGCCCGGCACTCGGACATGAAGCGGTCCACGCCCAGGATCAGCGCCATCCCGACCACCGGCACGGAGGGCACCACCGCCAGCGTCGCCGCCAGCGTGATGAAGCCCGAGCCGGTCACGCCCGCCGCGCCCTTGGAGGACAGCATGGCCACAAGGAGCAGAAGGGCCTGTTCGCCGAAGCTCAGGGGCGTATCGGTCGCCTGGGCGATGAACAGGGCCGCCATCGTCATGTAGATGTTGGTGCCGTCGAGGTTGAACGAGTAGCCCGTGGGCACGACGAGGCCGACGACCGGCTTGGAGCAGCCGGCCCGCTCCATCTTCTCCAGCAGCGAGGGAAGCGCCGACTCGGACGAGGACGTGCCGAGCACGAGGAGCAGCTCCTCCTTGATGTAGCGGATGAGCCGGATGATCGAGAAGCCGTTGTAGCGGGCCACCGCCCCGAGCACGACCAGCACGAAGATCGTCGAGGTCAGGTAGAACGCGCCGACGAGATAGGCGAGGTTGGCGAGCGAGCTGATGCCGTACTTGCCGATCGTGAAGGCCATCGCGCCGAAGGCGCCCACGGGGGCGACCTTCATGATGATGTTGACGACGCCGAAGATGGCCTCGGACAGCACCTTGATGATGTCCAGGACCGGCTTGCCGCGGTCGCCCAGGAAGGCGAGGCCGAAGCCGAACAGCACCGAGAAGAACAGCACCTGCAAGATCTCGCCGCCCGCGAAGGCGCCGACCGCCGTCGTGGGGATGATGTTCATCAGGAAGTCGACGATGCTCTGCTCCTTCGCCTTGCCGGCGTAGGTGGCGATCGCCTTCGGATCGAGCGACTTCGGGTCGATGTGCAGGCCGTTGCCCGGCTGGAGCACGTTGGCGACGATGAGGCCGACGATCAACGCCAGCGTCGAGAACGTCAGGAAGTAGATCAGCGCCTTGCCGCCGACGCGTCCGACCTTCTCCAGGTTGGTCATGCCGGCGATGCCGGAGACGACGGTGAGAAAGATGACCGGGGCGATGATCATCTTGACGAGCTTGATGAAGGCGTCGCCGAGCGGCTTCATCTCGGCACCGAGCTGCGGATAGAAGTGGCCGAGCAGGATGCCGATCGCGACGGCGACCAGGACCTGGAAGTACAGCGTCCGGTACAGCGGCTTCGGTTTGGCGGGCGGATGCGGGGCGGTGAGTGGTGACGGCACGGCAGCCATGGGGCGTTCTCCCTGTCGATAGCTTCGGTTTGGGCGGCTGGCGTCGAAATGGTCCGACGCTGTCCGCGCTTGCTCTTGGCCGTTTGGCTGGCAGCCGTTCACTGACGACATGGCTGCGTTACGTGGCGGGAATGGCAACCGGCATGCCACCGAAAGGCGGCGAGTTGCATTTCTTCATTTTATTGAAACGAAACGGTTTTTTACGGCCGTGGCGCGACCGCCTGATCGGTTCCCGTGCGGATTTCCGCACGCCTCGGGCCGAAGCGTTCCGGCTTTCCGCACGGGTTGGAGCCCGTTGATCCGCTCGGCGGCACCCGAAAGCGGAGCCCGGACGCCGGACGGAACGCCGTCGCGGCGGGGTCTCGCGATTCTTCTCGGGCTCTGCGCAGTCCTGGCGGCGACGTGGCTCGCAGGCCGCACCGCAGAACGCTGGGCCCTGTCGGATCTGCGGCGGGCCGCCCGCTCGGCCATCGGGCTTCAGGTCGGCGTGCTGCTGGCCGAGATGCAGAAGCAGGCCTCGCTGCCGCTTGCACTCGCCACCGACCCCGAAGTCGTCGCCGCACTCGGGCCGGATCCGGGCCGCGGCCTTCTGGATCGCGTCGACAAACGGCTCGCACAAATCGCAGCCGCCACCGGCTCGGCGGTCATCTACGTGATCGGCGCCGATGGGCTCACGGTCGCAGCCAGCAATGCCGGGAGCGACCGCAGCTTCGTTGGACAGGATTACGGTTTCCGTCCCTATTTCAAGCAGGCCCTGGCCGGCGGCGCCGGATCGCAATTCGCCCTCGGCACGGTCAGCAGCCGGCCCGGCCTGTACCTCGCGCGGCGCGTCGGCACTGGCGCCGGGGTCGTCGTGGTGAAGGTGGAGTTCGACGCGGTCGAGGCGGCGTGGCGCGCGGCCCACGAGGTGACCTTCGTCACCGATGCCCGGGGCATCGTCCTCGTCACCAGCGAGCCCGGGTGGCGCTTCGATACCCTCGACGCCATCGATGCCGCCGAGCGTGCCCGGATCGAGGCGGGGCAGGAATTCGGGGCGGCGTCCCTCAAGCGGCTGCCGCTGCATCCGATCGCCGGCAAGCCGGACGCCGTCCGCGTTGCCCGGGGTGCGCTGCCGGCCTGGACCGCGATCCTGTCGCAGGCCCCCGTGCCCGGCACGGACTGGCGGTTGCATACGCTGACACCGGTCGGCACCGCCGTCGAGCGCGAGCGGCTTCAGGCCTGGATCATCGCGGCGCTGGCCACGGCGCTCGTCGGGTATGGGCTCTTCGCCGTGGCCGACCGCGGCCGCCGGACGCGGACCCGGCTGGCGGAGGCCGCTGCGCGCCGGGCGGAGCTTGAAACCCGGGTCGAGGCGCGGACACGCGCGCTGCGCGAGACCAACGCGCAGTTGCGCGCCGAGATCGCGGAGCGACAGCGCGGCGAGGCCGAACGCGAGCGCCTCGGCCGCGAATTGGCGCAGGCCGGCCGGCTGGCGGCCCTGGGCCAGTTCGCGGCCAGCATGGCGCACGAGATCAACCAGCCGTTGGCGGCGATCCGCTCCTACGCCGACAACACCGCGATTCTCATCCGCCGTGGGCGATCCGACGACGCGGCCGAGAATGCGGCCGCCATCGGCCGGCTCACCGACCGCATCGCGGGCCTCACCCGGCAGCTCAAGGGTTTCGCCCGCCGCGCCTCGCCGCGACGCGAGCCGGTGGCGCTGCGCGACGTGGTGGCAAACGCCTTGGAACTCGTGACTGCGCGCGCGGCGGCCCTCGACGTCCCGCTCGCGGCAGACCGGCCCGACCCGGATCTGCGCGTGCTCGGAGACGGTCCGCGGCTGGAGCAGGTTCTGGTCAATCTGCTCCAGAACGCCCTCGACGCGGTGGCGGGCCGACCGGACGCCCGCGTCGGCCTGCACCTTCGCTCCGACGGTGGCGAGCGCATCGCGGTCGAAGTGGCCGATACCGGGCCCGGCATTCCCGACGCCCTACGCAGCCAGGTCTTCGACGCGTTCTTCACGACCAAGGCGGATGGCCTCGGTCTGGGTCTCGCCATCGCCCGCGGGATCGTGGAGGATTGCGGCGGCAACCTGATCCTGGCGGGCGGCGCGGACGCCGGCACGGTCTTCCGGATGGAGCTGCTCCGGGCGACGGAGAAGAGTCCGGGCGTGGACAAGCCCTTGGGAGCAACACCGTGAGCGGATCGGCGGACGCGGAGGCGGCGACCGAGCGCGTCGTCTTCATCGACGACGAGGCGGAGGTTCGCCGGGCCAATTGCCAAAGCCTGGAACTGGAGGGATTTGCCGTCGAGGCCTTCGCCGCGGCAGAGGCGGCTCTGGCGGCGATCCTGGCCGCGCCTCCCGGCGTGGTGGTCACCGACGTGCGGCTGCCCGGACTCGACGGCGTCGGCCTGCTGGCGCGCCTGCGCCGGGTGGATCCGGACCTGCCTGTCATCCTGATCACCGGCCACGGCGACATCCGCATGGCTGTGGCCGCCATGCAGGGCGGCGCCTACGACTTCCTGGCCAAGCCCTATCCCGCGGAAGCGCTCGTCGCCTCCGTGCGCCGGGCGCTGGAGCGGCGGCGGCTCGTGATGGAGAACCGGGCGCTGCGGGCACGGCTCGACGCGGCGATCGAGGAGGATCCGGCGTTCCTCGGGATCTCTCAGGAGATCGCGAACCTGCGCGCCCTCGTGCGCGAGGTGGCGCAGGCCGATGTCGATGTGCTCGTCTTCGGTGAGACGGGATCCGGCAAGGAGGTGGTGGCGAGCGCCCTGCACCGCTGGAGCCGGCGCTCCGGGCGGAATCTCGTGGCGATGAATTGCGGGGCGCTGCCGGACAGCGTCGTCGAGAGCGAATTGTTCGGCCACGAGGCCGGGGCCTTCACCGGGGCGCTGAAGCGCCGGATCGGTCGGATCGAGCACGCACAGGGCGGAACGCTCTTCCTCGACGAGATCGAGAGCATGCCGCTGCCGCTGCAGGTCAAGCTGCTTCGGGTGCTTCAGGAGCGCACCGTGGAACCGCTGGGCACGAACGAGGTGCGGCCGGTCGACATGCGGGTCGTCGCTGCCACGAAGGTCGATCTCGGGCAGGCGGCCGCTCAGGGCACCTTCCGGGACGACCTCTATCACCGCCTCAACGTCATCACGATCGCGATCCCGCCCCTGCGTGACCGGGGCGAGGACGTGATGCTGCTCTTCCAGCACTTCCTGCGCCGCGCCGCCGAGCGGTTCGGACGGCCGGTGCCGCCGGTCACGCCGTCCATCCGCGATCATCTGCGCCGTCACCCCTGGCCGGGCAATGTCCGCGAACTCGGCCATTTCGCCGAGCGTTGCGCCCTCGGGCTCGGAGCCGTGCCGCAATCCGCCACTGAGGCGGCGGCCGACAGCCTCACCGATCAGGTGGATCGTTTCGAGCGGCAGTTGATCCGCGACGAGTTGATCATGGCCGGCGGCGATGTCCGCGCGGCCGCCGAGGCGCTCGGACTGCCCCGCAAGACGCTTTACGACAAGATGGCGCGTCACGGCCTGACGCCGGGCGACTTTCGCTAGGGGCGCCCGTTCGACCTGTTGCCCGGACCGAAGGGCGCGACCGACGCGTGTGGCGCCGCGGTCCGGGCAAGCTACCGAAAAGGGGTAAGCGGACAAGTGCGGAAACGGCTTAGCGTGGCGGACGGATCAGCCTCGCCGAGCCGCCTATGCCGCGTTATTTCATCGATCTGCACGACGGAACCGACATCGTCCGCGACAGAGACGGCTACGACCTGCCGAGCCTTGAGGCCGCCCGGTCTCAGGCTGTGAAGATCATGACACGTATCGCGCAGGGATTCTCCGACGCGCCCGGCCGGCAGGACTACATGGCGGCTGTCCGCGACGAGATGGGGGTGGTGCGGATGCGCCTGCGCGTATCGCTCGACGCGGACCCCGTCGGCTGACGCCGCGGCAGCCACTGCGGGCGTACGCGGTCAGAAGCGCCCCGACGCAATACCGGTAATTCGGACCGGGCCGAGGGAGAGGCGACTGCAGGGCCGCTGCATGGGCGGCGGGTGCCCCGACGCCAGAGGACTATCTTTATCGCGCTCGAAGGCGCAGAGTGAGACCATCATCGGATCGACTGATCCAGGCGCCGGTGACGGAGGGCCTGCGCCCCCGCCTGCAATGGACAGGCGTGCTTGGCAAACATCCCGTCAGTTTCAGGACGGTTCCGCTCTCATCAGGTGCGCCAAGCCTATCGGCTGCATCGGCCTGCATCCGAGCGTGGGGTGCTGACGCTCCGTTCCTATACCGGGTACGGCGCGCATGACGGCCCAACGGAGATTCGACCGCTTGCCATCCGGCCGTCCGACAGATCCCGGAGCCGGTCCTATCCTGCCTCCGAACGTGACGCGGAGCGCGATCATGGCAACCGAATCGAGCCGCGGGCCCAGCGAGTCAAAGAAAGCGGAAGAGCCGCCGGTGACCGTCAACAGGGCGGCTCCGTCGATTGTGGGCCTCGCCGAGCCCCGCGGTCGTGGCTGACACGATGGCGGAAATCGGGAGATGACAATCGTGGTCGAGCCGTACTCAGCACCGCCTTGCCCGGTGATGCAAAGATTGATCAGGATGGTTGCACGTTCATCGCAGCTGCCTGGTCTTCAGGAGCGTGGGTGGCTGATCGATCAGCTCACGGACCTCGAAGCCGAAGGTATCGCCGCAGATGCGCATCGGCGCACCCTGGACGCGATCCGGGCGACGCGGCTGAAGCTCCGCATCGAGAGCCTTTTACCGATGGCTTCGGCCTAGAACAGGCACTGATCTATCCGCAGACGGTCGCATGCGCGGCCATTCAGGACTGCTCTTCAAGCGCCCGTCGAACCGGGGAGGGCGGATACCGAGCCGGATACCCGGATCCGCTAGACGGCGCGACAGCACCGAGCATCGCTCAACGGCCCTTAAGTCAGGAGGACAGAATGCACGTCATGCGCTGGTTGACCAGCAAAATCATCGGTCTTTTCCTTGGCGAAACTCAAAGTCGCAGGGCGAATACGATGTCCAAAGAGCGCGAAGCCGGCACCTTCGAAGGCGGGTATTCCACGAAATCCCGACAGTTCGAAAGCGATTACAATGCAGCAACGCGAATGCTCAAGCTGCGGATCGATGAGCGCTTTCCGGACAGCTACTATGCCAGGCTGAGTTCCGACAGAAACAGCTCTTACGATTATGGTCAGGATCGCGCGCTGGCGATCGACACCATATCGACGGCCATCGCCATGGCCCTGCGCGGCGGTGCTTCCGTGGAACAAGCCGCGGCCGCTGGGGCGGCGAGTGTGAGGATCTGAAGGCAGCGTGCAGCTTCGTTCGGGTAACCGGGGACCCGGATTGGGAATTCATGGCGCGGTCGGTATGGAAACCGCCGCCTAGCTTCGCGCCGCTGATTTGCACCGCCAAAATCTTCTGCGCCGCGTGTCAAACATCCTGCATTTTGACTTAGTGCTTGTGATTATCTCTCCGATGCCGTACAGATGATAAATCGACTTTTGGCCAGATATTCGGCCGCATCGCCTCAACAGGGCGAGCGCTCTGCATCTCTCCCATTTTCGAAAATTCGCGACCGAGCGCGTGCATGGCGTGCGCTCGACCTATTTAACTACCTATAACGATATGGAATATCTATGAGCATCGGCACCGTTAAGTGGTTCAACGACACCAAGGGCTTCGGCTTCATCCAGCCGGATGACGGCGGCAAGGACGTGTTCGTGCACATCTCCGCCGTCGAGCGTGCCGGCATGCAGGGTCTGACCGAAGGCCAGAAGGTCTCCTACGAAATGGAAACCGATCGCCGCAGCGGCAAGCAGTCCGCCGGCAGCCTTCAGGCCGTCTGAGCCACACTCCGTCTTCCAAGACGCGTCTCGAAGCCGTTCCCCCGGGGGCGGCTTCATCTGTATTTCGCAGCCAAAGCTTAGCTCTGGCGCGCACAAGGAATATTCGTGGGACCATACAAAGCAAGTCAGCTTGTTGACCATCTGGCGGCGATCGCCAAGTCGCGACAGGACACCCTGGCCCGGTTCCGGGCCCGCCCGTCAGCCGACGATCCGGCCCTTCGCGCCCGGCAGGCAGCCCGCCAGGCTGTGGTCGCGGCGCGGACCGCACGCAACACCGAGCGTGTGGTCGCCCGCCTCGCCGACGAAGCCGCACGCGAGGCTGAGAGTCTCGCTGCCAGCGCGCAGGCCGAAGCCGACCGGATTCGGTTGGTCGCCGAGGCAGCGGCTTTGCAGACGGCCCGCGCCGCTGAGCAGAAGGCCGCCCGCGACGCGCGCTTCGCCGCTCGCAAGGCCAGAGCCCGCCGGTAAGCCGGTCGCTCCCCGCTCAGCGCTTCTTTGGAGGACGAAACATGTCTCACAAGTTCAAGATCGGCCAGCACGTGCGACAGCTGGGGACCAGCTATACGGGCAACAAGGGTATCGTCGACGGCCTGTTCGAAGTGGTCCGCCTGACACCGGATGACCGCTCCGGCGAACCCACCTACCGGATCCGGTCCGACGGCGGTGAGCGCGCGGCACGGGAAGGCGAACTCGTTCCGGCCTCTTGATCCATCCGGCCCGACCGGGCTTCCGCACGGCCGTTGCGTCCGGCAACGCTGCGGGGGGCGATCGGGCCAGAGAAGAACGCCCTGAGGGAACGCTGCTGAAGCCGCCGCGGCTGTGGCCGCGATCGACGCGGCGAGCCGAGCGCCACTCTCAGGACCGACAGGGACGATGATCCGTCCCGGCCTCGCCTGCCGCGGCGCAAGCCGAGGGAGATTGGCGGCCACACGGTGCGATCATCGGAGCGCCGCGCGATCTGCTGCGAGCAGAGCTACGGCGTCCGATCTCGTTTCTTCCAAAGATCGGCAAAGCTGCGACGATTGTTTCGAGCAGGGCATCTCGGATGCTCTGCCATGCCCGTACCGATCATCCGTCGCGACGGCACGAGCGATGGAGTTTGCGATGCACAGGCGCGCATCCTCTCGCTCGGCCTTCGGCTGCCCGTCGGCTCACGGCGAGTGTTCCCGCGCGGGAACCGGGTCCCGGAGCCAAACCATCATCGATCGCTGCTGCGAACCCGACATGTTCAGACAAGAGGATGTTTCATGCCCCCGGCCGGCGCCCATTCCCCCGAGGCGGCCATGATCGAGCCCAATCAGACCGCCTATATCCTCAAGGTGACGCGCCCCGACGAGGCGGAACTATCCGGTTCCTTGGTGATGTTCTACGCCGTGATCACGACCTCCGAAGACGAGGCGCTTGCGGTCGTGCGCCAGGCCGTGAAAGCGGATGCGGTGGTCGAGCCAACGGGCGTCCGCCTCGCTCAACAGACGGCCAGCGCCCTCAACCTGGAGGCGGGTCTCGCAAGAGCACTCTGACGCGTCTTCCAGGGCTGCCCCGGTCGTCGAGCGGGATCTCGTGTCGCCAGCCCGGCGGTGCGGCGACAGGCAGTGAACGGGGAACCTCCGCCAAGGAAATCGACCGCTTGGTAGAAACCGAGCGCGTGCTTGCGGTCACCGACCGTCTCTGGCGTGCCGAGATGCATCGGATCTTCGGTCCCGACGCGGTGCTGCTCCACGGCTTCGGGGAGGACCGTCAGGGCGCGCCTGGAACACGCCTGCGGTCGACCTTCGAAGACAGACGCAGCGCGATCGCGGCTTGGCGGCGGGTGAGGAGTCCGGCGCCTTCGCGCACCTTTACGGGCAGGCCGGTCGTCCCGGGAGCCTAACGCCCCTCATCGCAGAGCGGCGATGACCGTCCGCGCGAAAATCGGACACGGGGCCCTTTTGATGCGCGTTCCGGATGTGCAACGCAGCCGCCGCGGATCTCCGAACTGGCGAAACCCGCGCTCAGCCGCCCTCCGATAGTCGTCCCACCGTCGACACCCTGCGTTGGGAGTGGCGTTTTGGCTTCGGACGGCGCATAGCTTCGGCATCCCTCCGCGCAATCCCGTGCCCTGGGCGACGAAGCGGAGGCCGAGATGGCACGCGAATTTACGACCGGCAAAGCGCAGGCTGTTACGCCCGAGGACTTCAACGAGCGCGTCAAGCGTCTTTTCGCCGACAAGCCCGACCCGCGAAAGGCCGAGCCGAAGGGCAAAAACTACAAGTCGAACAATCCGTTCACAAAGAGCTGAGACCGAGCGCCCCGGGATAATTGCAGACGGGCCGCTATGAACTTGCGGCGCGTCGGGGATCCTGATCTGGGCATGACGCCGACGAAATCGGTGATTGTCCTGCTGCTGGACTGGTGCAGGCAAGTCTAATCGAAGCGAGCTCGGTTCTCCAGCTCGACCGGGCCAGGCTCGCCGAGCGTCTACGACGCCGCGTTGCGTCGTAGACGGGCCCGATATCATCGAAGACGTCCACCTGCGCCTCGTCCCGCATGCAATGGGTCCGCGCCGGGTCGCCCGCTCGGCGCGGACACGTTCAGCGCCGCGCCCCTCCAGGCGACCGACCGACGGCCCCGACGCGCATTCCGAGGGCTTTTCATCCGGGCTCATCGAACCGCTGAGGCCTCGCAGCTTCAGCCTCCTCGGGTCAGGCCGGACGGACAATCTCTTGAAGCTACGCATTTAGCCAAGAGCGTCCTCGAACGTGCTCGACGCCGCCGCAAGGTCGGTGAGCAGGCGCGGAATGGTCGTGGTCGCGTCCGCCGCGTAGACGGCGAAGAATTCTACCAGCGGCCCCTCCGGGCAGGTCTCCAAAACCCGCAGGGCACCGGATGCGATCTCCGCCCGGTAGCATTGGATCGGGAGAAGGCTGACGCCCACGCCGGCCTGCGTCAGGGAGGCGACGGCGCCCATGCTGTTGCAGAGATCGACGACGCGCGGCGCGTCGCCCCGTTCGTTGAGCCAATGCTCCACGGTTCGATGATGGAAGCTGTTCTTGCCGAGCGACAGGATGCGGATCGCCCGGAAGTCCGCAGGCTCGATTCTGCGGTTCGGAAGATCGAGGCCGCAGCCCGCCATCCAAGCGAAGCGCACCTGTCCGAGGGAGCGCGTGGCGAGGTGCGGGTCGAAGCGCGTGCCCGGCATCAGCGCCATGTCGATCTCGCCATTCGCCATCAGGGTCTGGAGGTCGGCCGTCAGGGCGACCTGCAATTCCAGGGTCAGGCGCGGATAGGATCGATGGATGAGGTCCACGAAATGCGGGAGCCACGTCACCGCGACCAGTTCGGCGACGCCGAGCCGGACGAGGCCGGACAGGGCGTCGCCGCTGCCGACCCGCGTCCGAATTTCAGCGCAGGCTGCGATGGCGCGCTCGGCATAGACCTGCAGTTCCCGGCCTTTGGCGGTCAGCCGGACCCGCCGCTGCGAGCGGTCGAAGAGGGAGACGCCAAGATCCAGCTCCAGGTCCTGGATCCGGGCCGAGATCGTCGACGGCGTCGCGTTCAGACGGTCCGCGGCGGCCGTAAAGCTTCCGCACCGCGCGATCTCGAGGAAGGTCTCGAGCTGTTTGATGTTCACGACCGAGCAGCCTTGATGACCGTGTAGTCTCTTCGGGATCTACGGGGAGAGAGCCCGCCAATCTGGAGGCGCGCGGGACGGGCCGGATCAGGCCTAGCAACCTGATCCCAGTCCTGCAAAACATCGATCGGGCGTCAACGATGACACGACGGTTCGACATTTTCGAACGTTTGCCTGCGGAATAATTCGCTTTTTTCGTGTGCTGCCAGCGCTATCGTGTCGTTCGTCGAGATGATCGCCGGTCAGAGCAACCGCTCCACCGCTTGCCCGGCCTGTCGCGTGGATTGCGGGACCGGCCGAATGCTGCGCGCGCCGTGACCGCAGGAAGGATGTGTTGTGATGATCCCGTCCCAGAGCATATCGGGAGATCAGTTCAAGTCGGTGATGCGGCGGTTCGCGGCCTCCGTGAACGTCATCACCTCCGCCGACGGGGCTGTGATGAACGGCATGACCGCTACCGCCGTCTGCAGCGTCTCGGCCGATCCGCCGAGCCTGCTCGTCATCGTCAACAAGTCCAATCGCTCGCATCCGGTGATCAGTCGATCCGGCACCTTCGCCGTCAACGTGCTGTCGAGCGATCAGGAGGAGCTGGCGGGGCACTTCGCCGCCAAGAAGCCGGATCCGTTCGCCGACATCGACCATCGGATCGGCCAGACCGGCTGTCCCCTGATCCGCGACGCCGACGCGACGCTCGAATGCGCCGTCGTGCAGGAGACGGATTTCGGCACGCATACGATCTTCATCGGGCGCATCGTGACCTGTGCGGTCGCGAGCAAGTCTCCGCTCCTCTACCACGAGGGTCGCTTCTGCCGTCTGGAGGACATGGCCCTGCACTACGCCTGACGGCGACCCGATCCTCTCCCGACGCAGCCGGCCCGTGACGCCAACGGGAACCGGCCGGAGAGCAGTGTGGCCCCAAAAGGATCTGCACCAAGAAAAAGAGAGCGCAATCGCTCAAGACGCCAACACGAGGGTGGAAACGATGGCCTCTGCAGAAGACAGCCGGCCCGGATTGGATCCGGGTCAGGCGAAGCACGCGCGTCGCGCCGTGATCGCCGCCACGATCGGCACCATGATCGAGTGGTACGACTTCTACCTCTACGGTCTCGTCGCCGCGCTCGTCTTCGGGAAGCTCTACTTCCCGTCGCATGACCCGTTCGCCGCGACGCTCCTCTCCTTCTCGACCTTCTTTCTCGGCTTCGTGGCCCGTCCCTTCGGGGCGGCGATCTTCGGACATTTCGGCGACCGGATCGGCCGCAAGGCCACGCTCGTGGTCACGCTGATGCTGATGGGGGTGAGCACCGTCCTCATCGGCCTGATCCCGACCTACGACTCGATCGGCATCTGGGGCGCCGTCGCCCTGACCACCCTGCGGATCCTGCAGGGCGTCGGGGTCGGCGGTGAGTGGGGCGGGGCCATCGCGGTCGCGACCGAGTGGGGGCAGTTCAACAAGCGGCGCGGCCTGGCCGGGAGCTGGCCGCAATTCGGCTCGCCGCTGGGCATGCTGCTGGCCGTCCTCGTCCTCACCGTCGTCACCCATGCCGGCTCGCCCGAGTGGTTCGAGACGATCGGCTGGCGCATCCCCTTCCTGCTGAGCGCCGTCCTGATCGCCGTCGGCCTCTACATCCGCCTGGGCGTGCTGGAGACCCCGGTCTTCGAGGAGATGAAGGCCAAGAAGCAGGTCGCCAAGGCACCGGTCCTCGACGCCGTGCGGCTGTACTGGAAGGACATCCTGCTCACCTGTCTGATCCGCACCGGACAGCAGGCGCCGTTCGTCCTCTTCACCACCTACCTGCTCTCCTACGGCACCGGCGTGCTGAAGCTCGAACGGTCGTTCCTGTTCAACTGCGTGCTGGCGGCCGCCGCAACCTCGCTGATCACGACGCCGCTGTTCGGCTACCTGTCCGACCGCATCGGCCGGAAGCGGATGTACCTGATCGGCGCCTTCACGATGCTGGTCTTCGCCTTCCCCTATTACTGGTTGATCAACAGTGCGATCCCGGCCGTGATCGCCCTGACGGTGGTCGCCTCTCTCGTCGTCCACGACATGCAGTACGGGCCGCAGGCCGCCTTCATCGCCGAGAGCTTCCCGCCGAACGTGCGCTACAGCGGCGCCTCGATCGGCTACCAGCTCGCCTCCCTCACCTCGGGCGGCCCGGCGCCGATCATCGCGACGTGGCTGATGCACACCTACGGCACCTCCACGGCGATCAGCTGCTACCTCGCGATCATCGCGGCGATCAGCCTGATCTCGGCGGCGCTCCTCAAGGACCGCTCGCAGGAGGACTACATCTCGGTCGCGCCGCGCGCGCCCGATCCGGACGCTGGCCAACCCCTCGTCGCGTCCAGCGCCAAGCCCACGCTCTCCTGACCACCGCCTGACCCGTGAAGGTGACGAGCATGCTCACCCAGAACCCCCTCACGCCGCACGCCCACGACGCGCCGGTCTCGCCCCTGGAGCGCCTCGCGCCGAACAAGCTCATCCTCGGGCTGTTCCTGCCGATGCAGGAGGGCGCCTGGAGCCCGTCGCGGGCCCCGCGCTCGACTTCCTGGACCTTCGACTACCTCGCCCAGTGTACGCGGCAGGCCGAGGATCTCGGCTTCGACCTCGCCTTCGGCCTCGCCCAATGGATGGGCAAGGGCGGCTACGGCGGCGAGATGCATTTCCGCGAGCACGAGCTTGATCCGATCATCGTCAACACCGCTCTGGCGGCGATGACGAAGCGGATCGTCCTCATCAACACGGTGCACATCCTCTACGCGTGGCACCCCCTGCATCTCGCCAAGTTCGGGGCCGCCCTCGATCACATCAGCGGCGGCCGCTGGGGCGTGAACGTCGTCACGGGCTACAAGCCGAGCGAGTACCAGATGTTCGGCCTCGACATGATCGAGCACGACCTGCGCTACGACATGGCCGATGAGTTCACGACGCTCCTGGAGCGCCTCTGGGCCGAAGACGAGAACCTGACCTTCGCGGGGCGCTGGTGGAAGACCGAGAACGCCTTCCTGGCGCCGCGTCCGGGGGCCCGCCGGCCCTTCCTGGTCAACGCGGCCTCGTCCGGCGCCGGGCTGGCCTACGCGGCCAAGCACTCGGACCTGATCTTCATCACGAGCCCCGGCGGCGCCGAGCCCGCCAAGGCCTACGAGACCCTGCCGCCGGTCAACGCCCGGATCAAGGACCTCGCCGCCTCCTTGGGTCGGCAGGTCAAGACGATCATCAACCCGCACGTGATCTGCCGCCCCACCGAGAAGGAGGCGCAGGAGGCCTACCGCCGCATCCTGGAGCATGAGGATCCCGTCGCGGCCGACAACTTCGTCCAGACCTTCGTGGGCGGGGACACCAAGTCCTGGCGCGGTCACAGCCGCGCCCAGTGGGTGATCGGCGGAAACGTCCACCTCGTCGGCACGCCCGAGCAGATCGTCGAAGGCTTCGTGAAGCTGCAGGCGGCCGGCTGCGACGGCGTCCAGGTCAACTTCTTCGACTACCTGCCGGACCTCGCCTATTTCGGCGAGGCGGTCATCCCGATGATGAAGCAGGCGGGTCTGCGGACATGAACTGCGGCGGTCGGTGCCGGTGAGCGGCGCCGCTGCGCCTGTCCCGGCCGCGGGGGAGGCAGGAGGCCGGCTGCCGTTCCCGGCCCTTGCCGCCGGCTTCCTCGCGCTCGCCGTCGCGATCGGCATTGGTCGCTTCGTCTACACGCCGATCCTGCCCGCCATGGCGGACGGGCTCGGCCTCACCCGGGCAGAAACGGGCCTGATCGGCTCCGCCAACTTCGCCGGCTACCTCGCCGGCGCCCTGGCCTCGGCGCACCCGCTTCTGCTCCGGGCACGCAGGCTCTGGCTCGCCAGCGCCCTGGGGACCTGCGTCGCCACACTCGTCGCCATGAGCGCGTGTTCGACGCTCGCCGCCTTCGTCGCCCTGCGCTTCGTCGGCGGCGCGGCGAGCGCCCTCGGCTTCGTCCTCGCCACGGCCCTGGTCATGGACCGGCTGACGCGGACCGGGCGCTCCGATCTGGCCGCGCTCCATTACGCCGGTGTCGGGAGCGGGATCGCGCTGTCCGCGGCGGTCGTGTCCATCGCGCAGGAGGCCGGATGTGAGTGGCGTGGTCTCTGGATAATCAGCGGCGTGCTGGCCCTGGGGCTCGCGGGACCGATCCTCTGGCTGCTCCAGGGATCCGCCCCGGCCGCCTCCCGGGCGCAGGCGGGGACCGCGACCTCCGCGTCGATCGCCCGGCTCGTGATCGCCTACGGTCTGTTCGGCTTCGGTTACGTGATCACCGCCACCTTCCTGGTCGCGATCGTCCGGACGTTGCCGCAACTCGCGACGGCCGAGGCCTATGTCTGGCTGTGCGTCGGTCTCGCCGCGGCGCCGTCCGTCGCGATCTGGGGCTGGGTCGAGCGGCGCTTGGGCTTTCGGACCAGCTTCGCCCTCGCGTGCCTCGTCGAGGCGTCGGGTGTGATGGCCAGCGTCCTGGCGGCCCATGTGCCGGCCATCCTCTACGCGGCCGTCGCCCTTGGCGGGACGTTCGTGGCCCTGACGTCGCTCGGCATCGACGGGGCGCGGCGGCTGCATGCCGGAAATCGTCAGCGGATCGTCGCAGTGATGATGGCGGCATTCGGAACCGGGCAGGTCATCGGTCCCATGGCGGCGGGCGTCTTGGCCGATGCGACCGGAAGCTTCACCGTGCCGTCCCTCGCCGCGGCGGCCGTGCTCCTGATCGCCGCGGCCCTGGTCCTGTCGTTGCCGGGCGCCGACGCGGCGGCCTGAAGGCCGACGGTGCCCACCCGGCGGCGGGGGCGGTCTCCCGCGGGGTTCTGAGAGAGCCGTCGCGCGTCCGGGGCGTCGTGATGCCCAGGAGAGGGGATCGTCACCTGCGTGCGCGGGTCAAGGAACGGCCAGCAGGCTACGCAGCGCCTTGCGATCGGTCTTCCCGACGCCGTTGACCGGCAGCACATCGAGTTTGTGGATCTGCGCCGGCACATAGATCCGCGCGAGGGAGCCGCGCACGAAATCCTTGAGGCCCGGCTCGTCGAGGCCCTGGCCCTCCCGCAGCACCACGAAGGCCACCGGCACCTCGCCGAGATCCGCGTCGGGAGCGCCGACCACGCAGCAATCGCGGATGGCGGGATGGGCGGCGAGCTGTCGCTCGATCAGCGCGGGCGAGATGTTCTCGCCGCCGCGAATGATCACGTCCTTGATGCGCCCGGTGATGGACAGGAAGCCGTCGGAATCGAAGCGGCCGAGATCGCCCGTGCGCAGCCAGCCATCCACGATCGGCTGGTCCGTGCTGCCGAGATAGCCGGCCATCAGGGCGGGGCCGGAGATGCGGATCTCCCCCTCCCGACCGGTCTCGACCGGGCGACCCGTAACGGGATCGAACAGGCCGACATTCTGCCCCTCCAGCACGGTTCCGATCGTGCCGATGCGGCGCCGGCCCGGCGGATTCATGGTCGAGGTGCAGGTTGCCTCCGACAGGCCGTAGGAGACGAGGAGCGGCACGCCGAAGGTGTCCTCGATCTGCCGGTGCAGGGTCGGCGTGATCGGCGCCGAGCCGCAGCGCAGGAAGCGCAGGCCCGGGAAGCGCTCGCCCTGGCGCAGCAGGGGCAGCATCCGCGCGTAAATCGTCGGCACTCCGGTCATGTAGGTGATGCCGCCGGTGCGCAGATGGTCGAGGGCGGCCTCGGCCTGGAAGCGCTCCATCAGCACGATCTCGGCCCCGGCCAGGAGCGGCACGATCAGCTGGTTGTTGACGCCGTTCGTGTGGTGGAGCGGCATGACGTGGAGAAGCCGGTCTTCGGGCCCCGTGCCGGTGTGGCGGAGCACGCCTGTGGCGTTGCAGATGAGCCCTTCGTGGCGCAGCAGCACGCCCTTCGGCCGGCCGGTGCTCCCCGAGGTGAAGAGCAGCATGGCCTCGTCCCGCGGGCCGATCTCCGCCGCGAAGGCCGCCCCGCCGCTGAAACCGTCAAGCGCCCGGACGTCCAGGCCGGCCAGGGCGCGCCCGGTCACCTGCGCCGCGTAAGCCTCGGCGACGATGAGGTGCCGCATGCCGACAAGAGCCGCCTGCTCGGCCACAACCTCCGGCGCGAGCCCGGGCTCGAGGAAGCAGACGCAGGCGCCGGCCTGCAGGGCCCCGAAATAGGTCGCGATGGCCGCCGCGCTCTTGGGTGCGATCAGCCCGACCCGGTCGCCTTTCTCGACGCCCCAGTCCCGGACCGCCCCCGCGGCGGCGTCGATGCGTGCCCCGAGATCGGCGTAGGTGATGGGGTCCGGGGCCGCGAGGGCCGTGCGGCCCGCCTCGGCGTGATGCGCGATGGCCGCGCGCAGCCGCGCGCTGAGCGAGTCCGGCATGGCGGCGATCTCCTCTTCCCTTGGTCTGTCCCGCGCTTCAGCGCAGGCGGATGCCCGCATCGACCGCGAAACGGCCCGCCGGGTCGAGGGAAGCCAGCGCCGCCCGCTCCTCCGGGGTCGGCGGCGGCGTCGGCCCGGCATCCTCCGCCGAGAAGGCGAAGCCGGTACGGTCGCGGACCTCGTCGAGGCTCGCCTCCGGATGCCAGGAGGCCAGCGCGAGCCGGCCCTCGCGCTTCGTGAAGACGGCGATCGGCGTGACCACGCCGTGCATGCCGCCGGCCGCGGTGACGAAGTCGAGGGTCTCCACCAGGGTGCGCCGGGAATGCTCCGTGCGCCATGTGACCGCCCGGCGGGCGGTGGGCAGCATCACGGCCCCCCCACCGCCGCCCGGCAACCGCACCCGCGGGGCGTGCCAGTCGCCGATGCAGGAGACGTTCGTGCGGCCAAGGCCATCGACCTGGGCGGCGCCCAGGAAGCACAGGTCCATCAGGCCGCGGGTGCAGAGATCGTAGAAATCCTCGTTGGCGAAGATCGCCCGCGAGCCCTCGGCGAGCACGGGGTCGGAGGAGGAGATCGGCACCTCCGACGGGTTCGGATCGACCCCACCGGCGACGTTGATGTAGGTGAACGCGAACGGATAGGCCTGCTTGGCCAGGAGACAGGCCAGCATCGGCAGGGCCGAGTTCACGCCGCTGAAGGTGATCTCGTTCGGCCGCACGAACCGGGCGAGGTTCGTGACGATGTAGGAGAAGCCCGACCAAGCCCCGGTCACGTTGGACGCCGCCTCAGACATGGGCGGCCTCCCGCACTTCGGGACCGGCGGCGAGGTGGTCGGCGAGCACGCCCGGGGCGTCGGTCATGTAGGCCTCCACGGCCGGGTAATCGATCGCGTAATCCGGCCAGAGCGAACCGGGCCACGCCCCGTTCGGCACGATGCTCACCGCCTCGACGAGGAAGTGGGGCACCAGCGTCAGTTCGGGCTGGTCGCGGAAGGAGGCGTCCGGCGCGATCCGCTCAGCCACCACGAGCACGCGCTTGGCCGAGCGGCTCATGATCCGGTCCCAGTGGGAGGTCCCGAAGACGCGCACGTCTCCCGACTCGCTGACCTCGTTGGCCTGGATCACCGCGAAGTCCGGCTGGATCCGCGGGATGGCGTAGACCGCCTCGCCGCTGCCGTAGGGGTCCTCGATCGTCTTCCAGCCGTTCAGGGCGGCCAAGTCCGAGCCGTGGATGCCGCCGCAGGGCATGAACGGCACGCCGAAGGCCGCCGCCCGCAGGCCCGCGGTCAGGCTGGCGCAGGCATGCTCCTCCAGGCGGACGGCGCCGGATTCGATTGCGCGGCGGTACCAGGGGGCTAGGCCGAAATTGCCCTCCATGGCGACGATGCCGGCCCTGGCCCGGGACAGGGCGCCGGCGCGGCACAGGATGTCGATGTCGTAGCCCGGCGATTGCTTGACGACTTCGAGGTCGCGACGTCCCTGACGGATCAATTCGCGCACGAACGCGAAGGGGCCGCGATGCAGGAAACTGCCGCCCAGCGCGAGGGAGCTTCCGTCCGGCACCCGGGCGGCGAGATCCGCGAGGGGGATGATCTTCTGAGGTCCGGCGCTCACGGGGCGTCCTCCGATCGGAAACGTGTCAGGCCGCGCGGTAGGCGCGGATGCGATCCTTGAGACCCGGGCGCGCGGCCGAGGCGACGAGATCGGCGAGGTCGTCCGCGCGGGTGTCGCGGGCGGCAGCGCGGTTGAGGGCAGCGCCGGCCCAGGGGGACAGCCGCGTCGCCGCCTCCGACGCGGCCGCGACGGTGTCGGACCAGGACTCGGTCGCCGCGATGGCGGTGAGAAAACCGTCGGTCAGGGCCTCCGGGGCATCGAACACCCGGCCCTCCTGCAGGACGAGCCGGGCCTTGGAGCCCCCGACGCGATCAGCGTAGCGCCGCGTGCCGAGAACCAGCCCGAAAGACAGACCCGGCATGCGGAAGGTGGCGGCCGGATCGCCGACCCGCCGGCCGCAGGCGCAGACCACATCGACCCCGGCGCCGAAATTCCGCCCGTGCGCCAGCGCCAGGGTGTCGAAGGGCGCGTGGGCGAGCGCCTGGAGAAGCTGCTCGATCCGCACGAAGCGGAGCAGCAGGTCGCCCTCCGACTGATCCTCGTAGCCGCCGAAATCGAACCCGGCGCTGAAGTTCCGGCCCGCTCCCTTGAGCACGAGGAGCCGGGTCCCGTCGCCGGCCGCCTCTCCCACGGCGTCAAGGAGCGCATCGACCAGGGCGGCCGACAGGGCGTTCATCTTGTCGGGGCGGTTGAGTGTCAGGGTCAGCGTCTCGCCGCTGCGCGCCTTCAGGAGTTCGTCCATAACGCTGCCCTCAAGCCGTGCGGGCGCGGGCCGGAGCGCCGTCGCCGAACAGCTCGGCGTTGTGCTGGCCGAGCGCCGGCGGCTCCCGGTAGATCGGGAAGCCCTCGCCGGAGAATTTCAGCGGCGACACGAAGGTGCGCGTCTCGGACCCGGACGGCAGGGTGAGTGGCTGGACCCAGCCCATGTGCTCGACCTGCGGATCGGCGAGCGCGTCGGCGTAGCCGTTGATCGGCGCGCAGGGCACGCCCGCGGCGCGGAACCGGGCGAGCAGGTCGGCGCAGGTGCGGTCGGCGAAGTCGCACTCCAGGATCCCGAGGAGGTCCTTCTGGTTCTGCGCCCGCAGGGCGGTGGTGGCGAAGCGCGGGTCCTCGGCGAGATCGCTCCGCCCGATCGCCGCGCAGGCGGCGCGGTAGAGGGCGTTGTTGCCCGCCGCCATGGCGAAGTAGCCGTCTTTGGCGCGGAAGGCCTGATAGGGCGCGTTGCGCGGGTGGGCCGAGCCCAGCCGCTTCGGGTCGCGGCCGCTGCCGAAATACTCGCTGGTCTGGAGGGCTGCCATCGCCAGGGAGGCCCCGAACATCGAGGCGTCGATGTGCACGCCGGTGCCGCCCGCCCGCACCTGGAGCAGCGCCGCCGCGATGGCGTAGGCCGCGTAGAGCCCGGTGCCGAAATCCGAGATCGGCACGCCGCACTTCACGGGCGGCGCACCGGGCTCGCCCGTGACGCTCATCACGCCGCTCATCGCCTGGAGCGTCAGGTCGAACCCGGCCTCGGACGAGCGCGGCCCCTCCTGGCCGAAAGCCGAGATCGAGCAGTAGACGAGGCTCGGGCGCCCGGCGCTGACGCTGGTGTAATCGAGGCCGAGCCGCTTCATCACGCCGGGGCGGTTATTCTCCAGCACCACGTCGGCGGAGGAAATGAGCTCAAGGGCCCGCGCCTTGTCGGCCGGATCCTTGAGGTCCAGCGTCACGGAGCGCTTGTTGCGGTTCAGCGAGGCGAAGTTCTCGCTGAAGCCCTCGTTGAGGGGTGGCCAAGCCCGCATCGTGTCGCCGCCGTCCGGGTTCTCGACCTTGACGACGTCGGCCCCCATGTCGGCGAGCAGCATGGCGCAGAATGGCCCGGCCGCAACACTGCAGAACTCGATCACGCGGATACCGGACAGCGGTCGCACGGGCCTACTCCTCGATCAGACAACCGTCGCCGACGCAGGCTCGGGCGCGAGGCCTCGGGCGTGGCGCGGCGCCGGATGGGATGAGACGGTGATGGGGTTGTAGCCGAGGGCACGCGACAGGCTGCGCGCCGCGTCGACAACGACGTCGCTGAAGCGGCGCAGAGCCGTCGGGTTCAGGCGGTCGGCCGGACCGGAGATGCCGATCGCGGCCACGGGACGGCCCATGGCATCGTGAACGATGGCGGCGAGCCCGCAGACGCCTTCGCGCCACTCCCCGCGATTGACCGCAAAGCCCTGGATCCGGACCTGCTCCAGCTCCCGCCGCAGCAGGTCCAGCGTCGGGATCGTGCGCGGCGTGTGAAGCGGGAGCGCCTCCGGCAGATGGGCCAGCGCCTCTTCCTGGTAAGCCAGCAGCGCCTTGCCGGAGGCCACGCAGTAGGCCGGGGCGCGGCCGCCGATCGACGAGTAGGCGCGGACCGGCTGCGGGCTCTCGATCTTGTGCAGGTAGATGACGTCAGCCCTGTCGAGCAGCGACAGGTGGATCGTCTCCTGCGTCTGCTCGGCCAGGACCCGCATGAAGGGCTCCGCGACCTGCCGGACGTCGATCCGCGCCACCACCGGGCTGGCGAGTTCGAACAGCTTCAGGGTGCAGGCGTAGGTGCCGCCCGGGTTGGCGTGCACGTAGCCGGCGGCCACCAGGGTCTGCAGCGTGCGATGCACATTGCTCTTCGTCAGGTTCAGGGCGCGCGCCAGTTCGCTGACGCCACGGGGCGCATCGCTTCCGGCGAGGTGCTCCAGGAGAGTCAAACCTTTGAGGAGTGTGCTGTCCATCGTTCTAATATCCGATACAGCGTTCTGCTAAACGCTATCGCCTCTCATCCGGACCCGTCAAGGGCGTGATCCGGATTGCTGCAGAATGTAAGTGGTTGCGCCGAGGCATTCGGTTCAATGATCGCGCAAGCAACAGATTCGACATTGACGGCGGGCAACGACCTTCATAGCCTAATAAATCATGAGACGGCGTTCTAAATAATAGAACAACCTGCGTCGCTTCTCGAACCAGCGGTAGACTTCTGCGGAAGTGACCGCTCCGCTGACGGGAGAGAAACCATGGACGCCTCGGCACAACGCCCACCTTCCAAGAAGGATGTCTTCCGCGTCGTCAGCGGCAACTTCCTCGAGATGTACGATTTCATGGTCTACGGCTTCTATGCGGCTGCCGTGGCGAAAGCGGTCTTTCCCAACGACAACGAGTACGTCTCGTTGATGCTGTCGCTGGCCACCTTCGGGATCGGTTTCCTGATGCGCCCGCTCGGCGCCATCGTGCTGGGCGCCTATATCGACCGGCACGGCCGACGGGCCGGCTTGGTCATGAGCCTCGCCATCATGTCGATCGGCGTCGCCCTGATCGCCTTCACGCCGACCTACGCCTCGATCGGCATCGCCGCGCCCATTCTCGTTCTGATCGGCCGCCTGCTGCAGGGGTTCTCCGCTGGCGCGGAATCGGGCGGCGTGTCGGTCTACCTGTCCGAGATCGCCACGCCGGGCAACCGTGGCTTCTACGTGAGCTGGCAATCGGCCAGCCAGCAGGTCGCCGTTGTCTTCGCCGCCATCATCGGCGTGTCCCTGCGCGGTTTCCTCTCCGAGGAGCAGATGCTCGCCTGGGGCTGGCGCATCCCGTTCCTGATCGGCTGCCTGATCATTCCGGTCCTGTTCTGGATCCGGCGCTCGATGCAGGAGAGCGCCGATTTCGCGCACCGGGCCAAGCATCGCCGCGCGACACTCGGCGAGATCTACCGGTCACTCCTCCAGAACTGGGCCATCGTTCTCAGGGCCGTGCTGCTCGTCACGCTGACGAGCGTCTTCTTCTACATGATCACGGCGTATACACCGACCTATGCGCGTCAGGTGCTCGGCTTGAGCGCCCATGACAGCTTCGTCGTCACCGTCTGCGTCGGCATCGCGAATTTCATCTGGGTTCCCGTCATGGGGGCGGTGTCGGACCGCGTGGGACGCCTGCCGGTGCTGCTGACCTTCTCGGTGCTGATCGGCCTCACGGCCTACCCGGTTATGGCGTGGCTCGTGTCGGACCCGTCCTTCGGCCGGCTCCTGGCCGCCCTGATGTGGATGTCGTTCCTCTACGGTGGCTATCAGGGCGTAATGGTCGTCACGTTGACCGAGATCATGCCGGCCGAGGTGCGCGCCACCGGCTTCTCGCTGGCCTACAGTCTTGCGCAGGCGATCTTCGGCGGATTCACACCGGCGGTCTGCACCTATCTGATCCACGAAACGGGGAACCGTGCCATGCCGGGCCTCTGGCTCGCCTGCGCGGCGCTGTTCTCGATCGTGGGCACGCTGACGCTCTATCGCAACGCCGACATCGCGCGACGCGGGACGGCGGCCGTCACGCCGGCCTGAGCGCGGATCGGAACGGTGCGCCCCCGGGAGGGCTGCGAACCGTGATGGGCAGGCGAAGTCGTCTGATGACGTCGGCCCTCGGCGCGGGCGGCCGGGTCGTCGCGCCGCTTCGCAGCGGGGCGGCCGACTCCGCGTCGCCGACCTTCGGCACCGGGCAGCGTCCGCGGGTGGCGTATCCGGGCAAGCGCCCGCTCCGGCAGATGCCCCTGCGCCTGCCGCAACGGGTGACGCCGTTTGCCGGATCCGACGCGCGCGCGACGGGCTGCGCCGGGTGGATCGGCATGCCGCTCAAGCAGGTGGTCGACCAGGCGATGATCGAGGGGCGGCAGGCCAAGGCCAGCGCCGCATGTCTCGGCGCAACCATTAGAGAGCCGGACAGGAAGGTGATGCCATGACCGCCAGGATGGCCAATCGCGTCGCACCAGACAGTGTGCCCGCGGTCCGAGCCGGCAGATCCCTTCGGGCCGGTGCAGCGGGCCGGCTGATGCCGGGGCTTTTCCTGTGCCTCATCCTGACCGTCATGGCGCAGGCGCTGCAGGCCGGCGAGGAGCACCTGACCGGCCACCCCTATGTCGAGGCCCTGGTGCTCGCCATCCTGCTCGGGACGGCCCTGCGCACCGCCTGGGTGCCGGGAGCGCGCTTCAAGGCCGGAATCGCCTTCTCGGCCAAGCAGGTGCTGGAGGTGGCCGTCGTCCTGCTCGGAGCCTCGGTGAGTCTCGGGGCCATCGTTGCGTCGGGCCCGGCGCTTTTGGCCGGCATCGTCGGCGCAGTGGCGCTCACCATCCTGGCGAGTTGCGCCATCTGCCGCGCTCTGGGCCTGCCGGTGCGCATGGCGCTGCTGATCGCCTGCGGCAATGCCATCTGCGGGAACTCGGCCATCGCCGCGGTGGCGCCCGTCATCGGTGCCGACAGCCGCGACGTGGCAGCCGCCATCGCGTTCACGGCAGTGCTGGGCGTCCTGATGGTGCTCGGCTTGCCGCTGTTCGTACCGCTCGCCGGATTCGGTGAACATCAGTACGGCGTGCTGGCGGGGCTTACGGTCTACGCAGTCCCACAGGTGCTGGCCGCGACCGTGCCGGTGGGCGCGCTCGCGACGCAGGTGGGTACGCTGGTCAAGCTGGTGCGGGTGCTGATGCTCGGACCCGTCGTGGTGGTCCTGTCGCTGATCGCGCCGCGCATGCCCGCGGAGGGGGCAAAGGCCGGTGCTCCGGGCCGGCTCGGCTTCTTCAAGCTGGTGCCCTGGTTCATCCTGGGCTTCCTGGCGCTCGCCACGCTGCGCGCGCTCGGCTTCATCCCGGAGGACTGGCTGCAGCCGCTCTCACGGATCGCCGGCTTCCTCACGATCGTCTCGATGGCCGCCTTGGGCCTGGGCGTCGATGTGCGCATCCTGGCCCAGGTCGGCGGCCGGGTGACGCTCGGGGTTACCGCCTCGCTCCTCGTGCTCCTGGCCATCGCCGTCCTGCTCATCCGCGGCCTCGGGGTCGGCTGAGCCGGCCGGCAACCGAAGGCGATGAATTTCACGCGCGATTTTTGCGACGGATCTGCTCGCAACACAGTCCTCGCCACGACTTTGTAAGATCTGCGTCCAGAGCGCCGACATCTTCGGCTGCGCGGCCGATATCGGCGTGTAGCGGCCGGCCGGATCTGGCCGAGTGCCACCGATCCGCGTCAGATGAGGCCCCCCGGACAGGCGGATACGGGGCATGTGAGCCGCCGCGTTCATGCAGCCCGCGGCTGCTTCGCACCTGGGCAAGCGATGCAAGTCCATACGCGCAGTGTGACTGCGGAATTCCAGGCTCTTAAGTCGTGCCCGGATTCGGCGCACGGAATTCCAGCGGAAAGTTGTTCAGGATCCGCCAAAGCTCGTAGCCGATCGACACCGTTTCCATCTGGATAAAGCCGCGCACTTTCGCACCCAGCGGAATGAACTCAGCGTCGGGCCATGCGGGCTTGCCGGGATCCTGCTCGACCAGCACGCGGAACCGGCCAGTTTGTTGCGCAGAGGGATCGACCGCACGCACGCGCCCGTCAAACATGCCATGAGCCACGGAGGGCCAGCCGCTGAACTGAATGGCTGGCCAGCCTTCGAAGGCCAGGCGCACGGGCTGGCCGGGCCTGATCAAGGCGACATCGCGCCCGTCGACCATCAGCTCCACCACACGGGCCGGTGCGTGCGGCGCCAGAGTGGCCAGGGTGTCCCCTGCGTTCACCAAGGTGCCGCCGGTGGCCGCGTTGATGTGGAGGATCCGGCCGTCCCGCGGCGCGCGAACCAGCTGCGCCGATTGGCGGTTTACGGTCACTTCGAGCCGGCTCAGTTTGGCCTTGGCCTCGGCCAGGCGCGCGCGCCGCTCAGCGACCAGGATCTGTGCCGCCTCGAAGTTGCGCCGCGTCACGAAGCCCTTCTCGGCGGCCTCACGGGTCTGGCTGACCTGACTTTCCGCAACCTTCAGCGCCTGCTCGGCTGCCGCGATCTCGGCCTCGATCTGCTCGCGCTCGGCGGCGAGCCGCTGCAGCAGGAACGGATCGTTGTCGACGAGGCGCGCGATCGGATCTCCGGCGCGGACCCGCTGGCCATCCTCCACGTACCAGTGCTCGACTCGGCCCTGGACCAGGGCGGTGATTGCCTGCACGCGGTCGGCTGGATTCGGGGCCATGACGCGGCCCGTGCCGGCCGAGGTCTGTACCCAGGGGACGTACAGGAGGATCAGGACCGCAAGAAGGGTCCCGATCCCGAGCATCCAGCCGACCGCGACAGCTGCGCGAGGCGCCTGGATCGATGTCAGAGTCGGGAAGTGATGCAGGTGTTCAGGCCGCGACAGCATGAGACCTCTCCCGTAGCGTCACTTGATCGGTGCGGCCGTCGTGATCGACGGTGCGCTTCTGCTCAGGCAGGCCGAGCCGGAGGTGGCGATCGTGGATCGGCTGGGCCGGGCGCTGCGTGACATGCAGCACCGTCGTGCCCGCCTCCCGGAACCGCGCGAACGCCGCTGCGATCCGATCCGGGGGCAGCAGATCGTAGAGCGTCGACAAGACGACCAGCTTCGGCGGATGCGAAAGGGCGGCGGCGAGCTTGAGAGCCATGGACTCGACCGTCGTGAGCGGCCCGCCGGACGACGAGAGCAGCGTATCGAGCCCCTGGGGCAGGTGCAGGACGCGCTCGGACAATCCGACGCGCTCAAGGCTATCGTGGATCGTCGCGGCGTTCCGGCCTGGGTCCATCGACAGGTAGGCGCGGATCGTCATCTCGGGGAGCGTCGGTCGATCCAGGACGAGGAGCCCGGAACGTAGGCTGTCCGGGTCGAACGCAGCGATATCGGCACCGCCGATCATCACCGATCCCCGCCGCGGACGGAGCTCCTGCCTGAGCAGCGCCGCGATCGTCCGCTCGACAGTCTCGTCGGCCGTCACGGACAGGATTTCACCGCTCTGGATCGCAACGTCGAACCGGTAGCCTTCGGCCTCGACCTCACGCAGGCGCAGGGATCCATCGACCGGGACCGCACTGGATCGTCCCGCCCGGTCCTCCTGCTCGATCCCGTCAAACTGCGCCAGTTCGTGGAGTGACGCGACCAGCCCGTAGAAGGTTTCCACGTGGGAGCCCAGTTGCGAGAGACCATAGAACGCCCCGGACAGGACGAGTTCCGCGGCCACGAGCTGTCCGAGCGACAGCTGGCCCTGCAGGATCAGCCATCCGCCCAACGCAAGCAGTCCGGCGCTGGCGACAGCGTAGATCAGGAGAAATCCGATGGTCTGCGCGAAGGTGTGGCGGAAATGGCGGCGATGCGCCCGCACATAGGCCGCGGTCATCGTCTCGGAACGCCCCATGGCAAAGTCGAGGCGACGGTCGTCCTTGTAGAAGCCGTTCGAGCGGCCGACGCTCTCGAGCCAGGACGCCGTCTCGTGCTTCGCGTGGCTCAGGGCCGCGGCCGACCGGAGCGCCGGTCCCACCCAGAGGAGCCAGATCCCGAGCAGCAGAGAGGCGACCACGAGATTGAAGGCGAGAAAGAAGGGGTGATAGAAGCTCGTCAGAACAAGGCCAATCCCGGATTGCAGAAGGATTGCAAATCCACCGATCAGGAGATGCGGGACCGCCTTCTGAACCGTCACGAGATCGAAGAAGCGATTGAACAGAGCGCTGCGCCGAGCATCGTCGAACTGCGGATCCCTGGCGTAAACGGCGCGCACGGTGATATCCGCGACGATCCTGGCGAAGACGCGCCGTTCGAATAGGGCCATCACGTAGATGCGGGCCGCACTCAGGGCGGCGACGACCAGCAGCAATCCGAGCAAGAGACCCGACAGGACGAACAAGGGCGCCGGCAGCCCCGTGTTCGCCACGGAATTGATCAGGAGCTGGACGGAAACGGGTGCCGCGAGACCCAGGAGCGCGATGGCACCTCCGTAGACGATCGCCAGCCAGACAAAACGCGCCTCCGGGTTCAAGAGGCGCGCGATGAGCCTGCAGGCTTCCACGACAGTCAAAGGGGTGTGTCTGATCGCATCCATCGATCGATGACTTTCCAGAACAGGTTCGATTTGTGCGTTCTGCATCACGATTTCGATCGGATGCAGTGCGTTGCTCGCCAGTCATTGGTCAATTGCTGTCTCCCGGCGTCCGGATCACGCCGCGGATCGGCACCCGCGAGGCACCTTTCCGGGTCGGGGCGCGATCGCGCTGCGGTCTCGCAGAGGACGCGGCGGACGATTTGCGGGAGGACTCCCGGAGGAGACCGCCGGGACACGCCCTGTGAGGCGAGAATCGGGAGAGCGGTCCGCCATGACACGATGGCGTGGCGGACCGATACGTTGCCGGCCCTCACGTGAGACACGGCCGGCTGTCGGGCCGAGGACGCTGGCCCCGTTCAGCAGCGGTAGCCGCCCGCCGTCTGTCCGTATTGCTGCACCGGAAAGTGCTGCTGATCAGCATTGCCTTCCTGCGCCGAGCTTCTCCGGCAGCCACCAGTGGAAAACCGCGGGGCGTCCGACATGTCGATCGCGCCGGTCGACAGTCCGTCCCAGGTCGTCTGGGGCAGGGGCCGCATTTGAGATCCGACGCGGTAGTCGGCGACGGCCGCAGAGATCGGCGCGATCGCACAGAGGGCCGTCACGAGCGCCACACGGGCTGTCTTCAGCGAAGTCTTCATGGTTCGTCTCCACTCAAGATCACGGTCATATCGACCTGTTCGCGGCTGAGGCGCACCGGCCCGCCAATGCGTGACCGACATTCTCGCCTCATCCACGCAAATGATCTGGAAACGACCGGGCCGCAGAACAACGCTACGGAGCCAATGATGATCATTGTGAAAATAAATGGACACAGGATTGGGCATGGCAGGGATAATTTTTAATCCTGCGACACCTCGTGCAAGCTTATGGTCATGTGCGTTTCATCACGCAGCGGCGTCGATTTTGACATTGAGGCGACAGGAATGCGGCCCGGGTGCTTGCAGGGCGCCCGGAGAGATTTGATGTCGGGACGATGCCGGGTCCGCCCCTTCCGTTCGACCTCGATTTGTTGCGCACCTTCGTCGCGATCGTCGACAACGGCAGTTTCACGCGTGCCGCTCAACGCCTGAGCCTGACGCAATCGACCGTGTCGCTGCAGATCAAGCGCCTGGAAGATGGGCTCGCACGCCGCTTGTTCGACCGGGACGGCCGGGACTTGCAGCTGACGCCCGAGGGCGAGATCCTGCTCACCTATGCGCGGCAGATCTTGCAGCTGGGAGCCGAGGCGCTCTCGCGCCTGCGCGAGACGGATGTATCGGGCGTCGTCAGGCTTGGAACGCCCGAGGATTTTGCGACGACGCACCTGTCGGAGGTTCTGGCGTGTTTCGCGAGGACCCATCCGCAGGTCGCGCTTCAGGTGCAGTGCGACTTCACCGTCAACCTCCTCGCTGATTTCGCGAAGGGTCGCTACGACCTGATCTTGTTCAAGCGCGAACCGCAGGGGCCGAGCGGCGGGACCAAGGTCTGGCGGGAGGTGCTCGACTGGGTCGCGTCGCCGCGCCTCGTCACGGAAACCGAGGGCCCGATCCCCCTCATCCTCGCACCGGCGCCCGATGTCTATCGCAAGCGTGCGCTGTCAGCCCTCGACGCGGCCGGACGCGACTGGCGCATCGTCTACACCAGCCCAAGTTTGGCCGGGCTTCAGGCCGCCGTCCAAGCCGGGCTCGGCGTAACGGTTCTGCCGACGGAAATGATACCGGCGGACATGGTCTCGGTGTCTGCTCGGCTTCAGCTTCCGAAACTGCCCGATACGGAGATCGTCCTTTACCGGGCTCCCGGACATGTCACGCCGGCTGCCGAGCTGCTGTCGTCGACGATCATCGCCGCCCTGGAGCAGCGCGTCGTGGTGTCCAAGGCCGCCGCCGTGTGACGGCCTCGGAACCGGACCCTGACGCCCGCAAGAGCGTCAGTCGGCTCCCTCATCGGGGATGTTCAGGAGGTTGCCGCAGGCCTTGCAGTGCACCGCGTCCGGCTCGTGGCGTTGCAGCCCGCAGGCGTCGCAGGGGAAGCGCACCTTGTACGGCCGGAACACCACCTGCGCGAGGCGGAAGAACAGCGTCACGCCGCAAATCATCACGAAGACCGAGAGCAGCCGGCCCGTCGGTCCCGGCAGTGTGATGTCGCCGTAGCCCGTGGTCGTCAGCGACGTGACCGTGAAGTACAGAGCGTCGATGGGCGTCTGGATGGCCGGATTGGTGTTGTGCTGCGTGGCGTAGACGATGCCCGTCATCGTGAACACGAACACCACCAAGTTGGTCGCGGCCAGGATCGCATCTTCGTTCCGGCGGAACAGTTCGCTGTCCTGCCGCAGCCGCTCCAGCAGATGATAGGTGCGCAGCAGACGGAGCGTGCGCAGGATCCGCAGGAAGCCGACGCCCTCGACGAGCACCGGGGCCAGGAACGAGGCGACGGCCACGAGGTCCGTCCAGGTGCTGAGATGCCGGAATTCGCGGAGCGGGGTGCGGCTGATGCCGAGGCGGGCGGCGAAGTCGAGCAGGACGAACACGCCCAGCGCCACATCGCAGGCGATGATCCAGGGTATCAGCGGCAGGAACGAGGTGACGATGACGAAGGCGATCGTCGCCACGTCGAACACGAGCAGGACGTAGCGGAAGCGGTGCGCGCGCCGCGTGTCCCCCTCGTACAGTTCACGCAGCGTCGCGGTCAGTGTCGTCATCGGTCGTCGGGCTTCGGGGCCAGAGCTCAAGAATCCTGCATCCCCGCGTACCCGACCGCGGCTCCCTCTGCACCGCCGCCCAGCCAGGAGAGCAGCAGCAGGATCATCGCCCCGAGGAGCATGACCCCAGTGAGCGCCAGCACGAAATCGGACAGCCGGCCCTCGATGGTGCCGGGACGACGCTTTGGAAGGTGACGGCGCATGGTGCTCCACCAGGTTTCGCGGGAGATCGACGGATCGAGGCTGTCGCGCCCCGTCGCCGCGCGGCGGCGGCTTCGGCTCAGCGGTGAGACGGACGGGCCGGGGCAAACCGCAGAACCAGAGCCCCGGCGGCCATGCAGGCGAGCGACCCGAGCAGCACGCCGATCTTGGTCTCGGCTTCCAGATCCGGCTGCGTCGCAAAGGCCAGCAGGCCGATAAACAGGCTCATCGTGAAGCCGACCCCGCAGAGCACGGCGACGCCATAGACCTGAGCCCAGCTCGCACCGCGCGGGCGCTGCGCCCAGCCGAGCTTTACGGTCGCGAGCACGAAGCCGAAGACGCCGACTTGCTTGCCGAAGAACAGGCCCAGCGCCACGCCCAGCGTCACCGGGTCGAGCAGCATCGCCGGCCTGACCCCGGCGAAGGACACGCCGGCGTTGGCGAAGCCGAACACCGGCAGGATCAGGAATGCCGACCACGGGCTGACGGCATGTTCGAGGATGTGCAGCGGCGAGGTCGGGTCGTCCGGCCTGCCGACGCTCAGCCGGAGCGGCACCGTGAGGGCCAGCAGGACGCCCGCGACGGTCGCATGCACGCCCGACAGGAGCGTGAACACCCACAGCACCGCGCCGAGGGCAAGGTAGGGCCACAGGCGGCTGACGCCGGCCTTGTTCAGCCCGTACAGCGCGGCGAGCGTCGCGGCCGCACCGCCGAGCATCGGCAATGTCAGGTCGGCGGTGTAGAACACGGCGATGACGATCACCGCGCCGAGGTCGTCGAGGATGGCGAGCGCGGTGAGGAACACCTTGAGCGAAACCGGCACGCGCGAGCCCAGCAGCGCCAGCACGCCGAGGGCGAAAGCGATGTCGGTGGCCGCCGGGATCGCCCAACCGCGCAGGGTCTCGGGCGTGCGCCAATTGACGGCGGCGTAGACGAGCGCCGGGAGGATCATGCCGCCGAGTGCGGCCACACCCGGCAGGATGCGGTCCGGCCACGTACGCAGCCGCCCGTCCAGCAGCTCGCGTTTGATCTCCAGGCCGACGAGCAGGAAGAACACGGCCATCAGGCCGTCGTTGATCCAGTGCAGGACCGAGAGTGGGCCGAGATGGGTCTTGAGCCCCGCGAAATAGACGTCGGCCAGCGGCGAGTTGGCGACGACCAAGGCCAGCGCAGCGCTCGCCATGAGCACGAGGCCGCCACCCGCTCCGCTCGTGAGCAGGCCGCGCAGGGACGACCGGGGACGATAGGTGAGTGTCGGCACGCGCACAGGCCTTCCGCCGCTGGCGGCCCGACCAACGCTGAAGCCTGCCGATCCGACCTTCGGATCATGCACCCGGGTCGGGATATCTCACCGATGAGCGTTGCCGGCAACCACCCTCCGTGTCGCTGCGCAAGGGGCCGGCGGAGCACGGTTCACCAGCACGCGATGGCGAGCTGGCTCATCGCACCTGAGCGCCCCCGGAAGCCGCCGGTTGGTCGGGCACCCGGCCCGATCGGCTGCGAAGGCGGAGCCCGTGGCCGCCTCAGGGTGGATCTTCGGATCCGCAGGATGGTCGAGATGGGTGCTCACGCCGCTCGAAGCTGCCGCAGCGCTGCGATCCCTTCGCGTGCGACCGCCTCGACGGTGGTGGCCGTGGCCGGTCGGCGTTCGGCGTGACGGGCTTGAACGCCACCGGTCCGGTGGCTGCACTGCGTCTGTGCACCGGGCAGAATGCGGAGCCCGACACCTCTGGAGGCTTCGCGCTTCGCCGCGTCCTGGGCCGCACAGGTATTCATGGCCGCGGGGCACGGATCGACGATCCCGGGCCACAGCCGGTTCCACGGAGGAGGCGGACCTTACGCCGAACAGCGCAGGCCTTAACACTTACGCAAGCGATCCGATGCAACTACTGAGTGGTATCGACTCCGAGCCACCACAACTATAAGTGAGTCGGAGGCGACGACGGCGTCGCTGGTTAACGAGGCCTGAGAATCATGAAGAAACTCGACCTGAAGACCTTGAAGACTGTGTCCGGCGGTCATGGCTCCCAGCAGGGCCTTGCTGTCGGCTTGAATCTCGGCGGCCTCAGCGTCGGCGTTGGACTTGGGCTCGGATCGTCCTCCGGCAAGTCTCGCTGATCCAAGCGACCGGCGCGCGGGGCTCCGTCCCGCGCGCCGGCACACAGGCAGCCTAACATCGATCGTTCCGCGGCGGCTCCCGCGCCGGTCAGTCAGCGACTTCCAGGGGCGTCGGGCAATGGAGCCGATCTCGGGTGTCTCCAGGAAGGCGGCGCTCATCGCCGGACTGCCGCTCCCCCTGCGCCGCCTGGCTTTGCGAACCGTGTTCCGCGTGTACGCAGCGGTCGGCCGCAGCCCGCGTTCCGGCCTCGCGGACCGGTTCGAACGCGTGCTCCGTCTGCCGCGGCGGGAGGCGCGGCGCCTCGACCGCGAGGCGGCCTTCCATGACGCGCTGGCCGAGCTGGAATGGCTCGCGCTCCTGACCCGCAGCCGGGCCGCGATCCAGCGGGACCTCGCCCATGTGGTGACCCAGTCGCCCGAGGTCCTGAGGCGGATCGCGGCGAGCGGTGAGCCGGTCATTCTCGCGCCCCTGCACATGGGTCCCTACGTGATCGGGCTCCTCAGCATCCTGGTCACCTTCTTCCCCGGCCGCTCCGTGCTGATCCTGAGACGCCGGGACGACAGGCCGCTGGAGACCCGGGTGATGGAACGCATCACCGAGTTCGGGATGCCGGTGCGCTTCCTCACCGTCACGGATCGGGCCGGCTATCTCCCCGCCATTCGCTATGCCCGACGGGGCGCGGTCATCGTCGTGTTCGCCGATCTGCCGCCGCGCTACGGCAAGCCGGCACCGATGCCGATCTTCGGCCTACCGACCGCGTTCGCCTTCGGCATCGACAGCTTGGCGCACCTGACCGGCGCGACGGTGGTGCCCTTGGCGATCGGCGCCGAGGCGGGCGGTGCCGTTGTGGTACCGCGCTATCCCTTCGCCGTGCAGGCAAACGATGCGCTCGAACGCGGGCGCGTCGCGGACCTGATGCGCCGGCATATCGAGACGACGATCCGGGAACGTCCCGAACAATGGCACTTCTGGCCGTCGCTCCAGGAGTACCTGGCGGCCGAGGATCCCCTGATGCCCATCGAGAGGGCCGCGTGAGCGACACCCTCGCCGCGCCCGGACGGACGCAACTCGGCTTTCTGCAGCGCCGAACGGGTGCCCTCCACCTCCATCGTGATCGTGGCGCCTCGGCCATGGCGTGGTTCTTCGGCCTGATGATCGTGCTGGTGATCAGCGCCCTCTTCTTCGGCCGTTTCGCGCGAACCGAGTCCGTGCGGGGCTATGTCTCGGCGGTCTCCGGGATGTCGCGTCTGGATGCCCGCGCACCCGGCATCGTCGCTACGATCGACGTGCGCCAGGGCGAGACGGTGCGGCGCGGCCAGCGGCTGATGCAGGTGAAGCTGCGCGAGCCGACGGTGGGAGGCGTCTCCACGGTCGCGGCGGATCTGACGAGCCTGACCGAGCGCCGGGCCGTCCTGGAGCGTGAACGCGACCGCCTGACGACCTTCCTCGCGCGGGCCGACCGGGAGACAGCGGAGATCGACGCCAATGTCGAGGCCGTGAGCGCGGCCTTTGCCCAACACGAGACGATCCTGCGCATGGGCCTCCGGGAGCAGGGGGCAATCGTAGCGCGCGTCCAGACCTATCTCGACCAAGGTTACGCCACCCGAGACGCGCTCAATCTGCAACGCCGGACGCTCCTCGATTACGGACGGCAGATGGCCGAGTTGCAGGCCCGGCGCGCCGAGCTGCGGCAACAGGCGGACGAACGCAAACGCACCCAGCGCTTCGGCTTGGCCGAGAAGACTGGACAGCTCGCCGCCGTGCGCAACGAGCTGAGCGGAATCGTGGCTCGGATCGCCGGGCAGGCGGCGCAATCCCAACTCGACATCGTCGCCCCGGTCGATGGGCAGGTTGCCGGCCTGTTCGTGGAGACGGGCGCGTCCGTGGCGGCCGATCAGGTTCTTGCCGTCGTCGGCGACATCCGCGCCGACCCGGTGATCGTGCTCGGCGTGCCCGCGCGAGCGGTCGGCCTCGCCAAGGTCGGACAGAGGGTGGTGCTCAAATACGATGCCTTCCCGTTCAAGACCTTCGGCATCGGCCACGGGACCATCACGTCGATCTCGGAATCGCCCCTGCGTCCGGCCGCCGACCTGCCGCCTGCCCAGGACGCGCGGGAATCGAACCGGCAATCCACCTACCGGATCGAGGTCCTCCCGGAATCCCGGACCATCCGCGCCTACGGCGTCGACGAGCCGATCCGGATCGGTTCGACCCTGAGCGCCGACATCGTCGTGGAGCGGCGGCGGCTGATCGACTGGGTGCTCGATCCGATCCGGGCCATGCGCGGCAGGGGCTGACATCATGACGGGTTGGCTGAGCCGTATCCTGGCGCGGCGGCGCAGGATCCGCTGGATGGCCCAGAGCGAGGCCAAGGAATGTGGCCTCGCCTGCTTGGCGATGGTGGCCAATTCCCACCGGCACCAGATCGACCTGAGCTACCTGCGTGCGCTTTTCCCCCTGTCGCAGTCCGGCATGTCCCTCGCCGACATCGTCGAGGTCGCCGACGGGCTGGGATTCGATGCAAACGGCTTCGCGCTGTCGAATGTCGGCGAGTTGTCCGGGGTGGCGCTCCCGGCGATCCTGCACTGGAATGGCAACCACTTCGTCGTCCTGGAGCGCATCGGGCGCGACGGCTACCGGATCCAGGACCCTGAATTCGGGCTGCGGATCTACGACCGCGCCGATATGGAACGCCTCTTCTCCGGGGTGGTCCTCGAATTCCAACCGCGCATGGATTTTGCGCGCCTGACGGCCGAGCGCCGCCTCGGCTTCATGGAGGTGTTCCGCGCGACCCGGGGGCTCGGCGGCACCGTCTGGCAGATCTGCCTGGTCTCGCTCGCCATCGCCCTGCTGGGCCTCGGCATGCCGATCCTGCTGGAGATCGCCCTCGACGTGGTCATCCCGCAGGTCGATCTCGATCTGCTGCGCGTGCTCGCCATCGGGCTGGCGGCGATGATGGCCTTCGAGGCCGTGGGCCGCTGGCTGCGGGACGCCATCGTGCTGCGCTCATCGACGCTGATGCAGTTGCAGTTCACGCGCAACGTCGTGGGGCACGCCTTCCGGCTGCCGCTCGGCTATTTCGAGCGGCGCCATCCCGGGGATTTCGTCGTGCGGGTCGATTCCATCGACCACATCAAGACCTTCCTGGTCGGCGGTCTCGTCACCGCCATCGCGGACACGCTCACGTCCGTGCTGCTCGTCGGCCTGATGTACTACTACGCGCCACTCATGGCCGGCTTGACCTTGCTGACTCTCGCGGCCGTTCTGCTGGTCCGGGCCGTGACGTTTCCGGCCCTGAACCGGTACACCGCGACCTCCCTGGAGGCCCGCTCCGAAGAGCAGGGTCGGCTCCTGGACGGTCTGCGCCGGGTCGACACCCTGAAGGCCCATAACGCCGCGGACCTGTTCGCGATGCGATGGTTCGAAAGCTTCGCGCGCTTCGCCAACACGGATTTCCGCGCCCGCCACGCGACCATCGATGCCGAACTCTTCATGCATCTCGTCATCGCGACGAGCACCGTGACGACGCTGTACATGGGTGTGACCGGCGTCATCGGGAACACCCTGACGATCGGCTCGCTCTACGCCTTCTTTGCCCTGCGCGGCGACTTTTTCGAACGGGTGAACCGGCTGACGGTCAACCTGATGCATCTCTCGGTGATGCGGGTTCACTTCCAGCGTCTGGACGATCTCGTCGGCCAGGAGGCGGAGCCGGGCGCGGACGATGTCTGCATCCACCGGAAAGTGCGCCGGACGGTGGCGCTCGAAGGCGTCCGCGTGCAATTCGGTCGGGCGGATGCCCCGCTCTTGCGCGACGTCGACCTGACGATCGACGTCGCGGCTGGCGAGAGCATCGCGATCGTGGGTGCCTCCGGCTCGGGCAAATCGTCCCTGCTCAAGATCCTGGCGAGCCTCCACGAGCCGGCGGCGGGCCGTCTCAGTGTGGACGGAGCCGCGCTGCAGCAATTCGGGCGGCGGGAATTCCGGGCCAATCTCGGCGTCGTCTTCGCCGACGATGGCGTGTTCGCCGGGACCGTGGCCGATAATCTCGCCTTGTTCGACCCGTCCGTCACGCGGGCGCAGATGGAGCGGGCCCTCGATCAGGTCGGCCTGCGCGAGGCGGTCGAAGCCTTGCCCCAAGATTTCGCCACCCTGATCGCGGAGGAGAGCGGCCTGCTGTCGACCGGCCAGCGGCGGCGTCTGCTCATCGCCCGGGCCCTGTGCCGGCAGCCGCGCCTCCTGCTCCTCGACGAGGTGACCGCCAACCTCGACCCGGACACCGAGCGGTCGCTGATCGACAGTCTGCGGCGTGTGGAGGCCGCAAAGGTCTACGTCACCCACAGCCGGCAGGTCCTCGCCGGCGTCGATCGGGTGATGCGGATCCACGACGGGCGCCTCGTCACGGAGCGTCATCTGGATCGATCCGCGACAGACGCAGCACCGGTTCCGGAGCCGGCTTGAGCTCCGTGTGGCTTCCCCGCAGCGGAGGGACGCCGGATCGGACCAGCGGCGATTCCGCAACCCGAGACGCGGCCCGCGGCAGCACCCGCGCCCGTTTGCCGACGGCGCCCGGATGGTCGACGTCGAGCAAGCCGGCGGCGGCTGCGAGCGCGAGCGACAGGGCGTCCCGCTCCGCCGCGACGGCCGCCGCGCCGGCCTCCGCGTCACCCAGCTCGGCCCGGAGGTTCAGCGCGTCGAAGATCGTCCGAAAGCCGGCGACACGCTCAATCTCCATGCCCTTGACGGACTGACGCAGGGCAACCACCCGGGCGTAAAGCCGCGCCGCCTGCTCGGCGACGGTTTTGTGCCGGAGGAAGTCGACGCGCGCCGTGCTGAGCGTCGTGCGCTCGATATCCTGGACCTCATAGCCCCGCTGGCGCGCCGCCGCGGAAGCCTCCGCGACGCGCGGGAATGCGCCGGGCTCGTAGAGGGGGATCCGGGCGAGCAGGCGCGTCGTGGTGTCGGTGATCCGATCCAGGGCTGCGCTGTAGCCGAATTGAGAGATCCGCGAGACCTGCAGATTCACGCTCGGCAGCAGATCGGCGGTCACGGCGTCGGCCCGCGCCGCATCCGACTGTACGCCGAGACGCGCCGCGATCAGCCCTGGATTGTTGGTACGGACGAGCGCCTCGTAGGCTTCCGGCGTGCGGGGCAGCGTGCCGGGCAGGCGCGGCGGGGCAACCCGCTCTGGATCCATCCCGGTGAGACGGACCACCGTCGCCCGGGATGCCGCGAGATCCGAGCGCGCCCGCTCGCGCTCAGCCTCCGCCGCCTGGAGCCGGGATCGGGCCAGCGCGGCATCGGTGCGCGTCGCGTCCCCGACCGCGAGCTGGCGCTCCGTGGCGTCGAGGATCCGGCCGATCGCTGCGCATTGGGCATCCCTGAATTCCAGGATCTGCGTGTCCCGCATGACCGATAGGACGGCGATCGCCGCGTCGAGGAGCACCTGCTGACGCTTCCCCGCGACGAGGGCGCGTCCGGCATCCGTCTGTGCATCGACGGCACGGAGCGTGTTCAGTCGTCGAAACCCGTCGAAAAGCGGCAAGTCGGCCACGAGTCCGAGTTGGTAGGGCGCTGCGCGCGGCGTCACGTCGAGGCCCACGACCGTCGGAGCGATCTCGGGGCTGTAGCGGATCCGGCTGCTCAGCGGCGCGTCGGCCAGCACTGCGACGGTCGGCATGAAGGCGTCCTTCGCGCCCCGGAGCCGCGCTTCGGCACCCTCCTGCCGTGCATTCTCCGCTCGAAGGGTAAAGCTTTCCACGAGCGCGGCCGCGGCTGAATCGAGCTTTTCACCACCGACAGCCGGTCGCGTCACAGGGATGACGAGAAGTCCGATCGTCATCGCAGCGGCCGCGACTCGGGATCTCCGAGCCGGCATCCACGTCCCCATCGCTTACGACACATTCGAAGCCACTGCGCATCGCGGAGTCGCCTGGGCCAGATCCGTTCGCGGCGCCTGCCCGCCACCGATGTTGTGGCAAAGAAAATATTAACTACAACTTAAAGGTGCGAAAATTGCAGAGGTTCAGGCTGGGGTTCCCCCCACGGATTCTCGGCGGCAGCGTACACGGCGAGCGAGCGGACGTCGAAGCGGCCGATGCCTGACATTTCCAATCCGGACCGATGCGCAGGCCCCGGAAGCGGTTACAACCTGTGTTTGGGTGCCATGCCCCGGCATGATGAAGCTTCCACCCGAAGCGCGGAGGGTTGCCCGTCCAATCGTGTCCCCCGGCAGGAAGCCGCCCCGAACGTACTGGTCGAGCTCGAATGGCCGGCCAACGCGCATATCGAGGCGCATGCCACCGCTATCGCCGCCGGGGAGGTCGATGCGTTCCTCGGCCGCGACCTTCTGGTCGATCGTCCCGGAGCGACGACCTTCTCCTTGAGCGTCGTGCCGGAGGGGAGCGGCCGCCTCGTCGCCAGAGGCCTGTGCCGCCGGACGAGGTGAGGGCAGAGACCCCGGTGCTGTCTGCCGGCAGCGGCGCCGCCGCGCGTCGGCGAGATCACGTCGATCGGACTCTGGCCGCGTAGGCAGGCGAGTCACCCTGTGAGCTTCTGATCCTGATCTGGATCGTCGAGGCCCTGCGCAGGCGTGGACAGCGCATCCGACGGATCACCCGACACGGATCGATGACCGGCAGCAGGCAGCGCGTCAGGCTCCGCACGGACAGCGCGACGTGAAAAGACGCGAGGTGCCGCCGACCATCCGGAAAGCCCTTCATCAGGCCGGAGACCCAGTTCTCGCCGAATGGTCCGGCGACGTAGCTGCCTCGGGCGACGTGACGCGGGCCTCGCGATCGACCGCCGGACGCGGAAAAATATCCGTCCTATGAAGGAGCGGGTGTCTGATAATGGACCTAAGGTACTATGTTGTCCTTTGCCACCGTGGCCCGATGCAAGATGCCTTGATCCGCAAGCTTGAGAGCTTCGAGGACCTCACCGACGGCGATCGAGCTGCGCTGAGAGCCCTCGTTCCCCGCGTGCGCCAAGTGCCCGCACGTACGGACCTCATCGAGGAAGGCCATGTTCCCGAGCGGATTCATCTCATCCTTGACGGCTATGCCTGCCGTTACAAGGTCTTGCCGGACGGTCAGCGCCAGATCATGGCCTACTTGGTGCCGGGCGACTTCTGTGACCTGAACGTCTTCATCCTCGATCAGATGGACCATGCCATCGGCACGATCTCCCCTTGCCAAGTGGTCGAGATCTCCCGGAACGCCATCGAGGAGGTTACGGCGCATTACCCTCAGGTGACCCGCGCGTTATGGTGGTGCGCCCTCGTGGACGAGGCGATCCTGCGCGAGTGGCTGGTCAACATCGGCAGCCGGCAGGCCCATCAGCGGATCGCACATCTGTTCTGCGAGCTGTTGTTGCGCTTGGAAGCCGTCGGGCGCGTCAGCGACAACAGTTACGCGTTCCCGTTCACACAGACCGACATCGCGGACACGATGGGCCTGTCGGACGTGCACGTGAGCCGCACGCTGAGGGAGTTGCGTCGCCTTCAATTCATCACGCTGAAGCGCCGGGTCCTGACGATCTTGGACGTTGAGCAACTCAAGGCGTATTGCGGATTCAACCCAAATTATCTTCACCTCAGAAACACGCGGTGGAGCGCCCGCCGGCAGGTGCCGTGGCTGAGCAGCGGCCACGGAGCGTAGCGGTTGCGGGCCGGGAGGACGTCCGAGCTCCTGGGCGCTCCAGCGGATCTCCGCCGACACCGGGCTCTGATCACGAAGGCATGCCGGCAGTCGCGAGAGGGCTTCGGGTGATCGTTATAACGCATCTTGTCGCGCTGAAGGACCCGGCGAACGAAATAGGCCTTTCATCGCTTAATTCGGTCTCTGAGCCGACATACGCGCGCCAGCACCCTATACTGTCGAAGGCACAGCGCGTTTGATACGCGAATTTGTACGCGGAATACGCATAAGGTTTGCAGACTCAGGGCGCAACACCATCGCGAGGCGCTATACGGATCTTTATCTACATCTACAGAAGCAGGATCGTCGAATTGACGATCCTGGGTTGCGTCGGTGTAGCGATCGGTACGCCGTTCTCGCCGGGATCTGGCGAGTCTGACAACCAATTCCAAAAACTGATTTACGGCTCCACGTCAAAGACTTGCGCAGAATTGGAACGCCGGCGCGGTTCATCCACGTTTCGCGGATGTCACCAAAGGGCGTCCTGACCCGTCGTATCGGCCATGCACCTCATGGCGGCTTGGCGTAGGAGGATGGCGCTGCCGTCCGTGCATCACGGCTTTCGACCTTTCGGTCGCAGGGTTGGCGCCGGAGCACTCCGACACGCCGAAACGAAGGGCGACCAGGGCCAGAGCTCGGCAGCTCCGGAGGGTACCCAGCCCGTAGCGCCCCCAAAAACGCGGCTCGGGTTCTGGTCCGGCACCGTGCGCAGCCACATCGCGCGCAGGTACGATGTGACCGGCGTCAAACGAAACGGCGTCGTCGCTCTATACGCCGTGAGACGCCGGATCGAACAAAATCATTCATTTGATAGATTTGTAAAAATTCTGAGACTAAAACAACAAGCGCAGATCACTCAAGCTGGATCCCGAAGTTTTTAAATAGAACTTCGGAACATCTCGCCAGGCGCGGTCATTGAACAGGAGTACCCCGCTCGATTTTGGCATCTCGGTGGCGGCCCAGCCGGCAACCGAGGTGAGAAAGTTCTGTCGCGTAATCACGCCGTGACCTGATCGAGCTGACTGTCGGCACGATCAGCGGGGACATCCAGCCGGGAGCCGCGGCCCCGATCGAGGCGCGGTGCGCCGGGACGAAGACGACGCAGAGACAGGCTCACCGTCCTGCACGAGGCGGTCGGCCTCGCAGCGCGTCGAACGCCTGCCCCCATCGGCGCCGCTCCGGTGCCGGAACCCTGAAGCGCGCCGCGAACCGGAGCCGCCCATGTCCCTCCTTGCCTGGATCATCCTCGGCCTGATCGCCGGCTTCATCGGCAGCAAGATCGTCAATAACACCGGCCAGGGTGTGCTCGTCGACATCTTGCTCGGCGTCATCGGTGCCGTGGTCGGCGGATTCCTGTTCGAGCAGTTCGGGCAACCCGGCGTTTCGGGCCTCAACCTCTACAGCCTGCTCGTCGCGGTCGTCGGGGCCGTGGTCGTGCTGTGGCTCTACCACGCCCTCGTGCGACGCGGCCGGATCGTCTGATCCGCTTCAGCCGCCCGTTCCCTCGCAAATCACAGATCCCGGAGAAACCACAATGGCTACCGTCACCGATACCACCCTCGCGGCGACCGGCCGCGGCATCCCGGACCGGCCCGTGCTCGACCGTGGCCCGCCTCAGGGCAGCGCCGTCACACCGTCCGAGGACATCCGCACGATGATGCTGCACTCGGTCTCGTGGGGGGCGGTCCTCGCCGGCGCCACGGTCGGGCTGATCGCCCAGGTCATCCTGAACATGCTCGGCCTCGGCATCGGCCTGTCGACGGTGGATCCCCTCGGCGACGGCACCCCGGCGGCGAGCGCGATCGGCATCGGAGCGGGTCTCTGGTTCGTCGTCTCCGGCGTCCTCGCCGCGGTGGCGGGTGGCGCTCTGGCCGGCCGGCTTTCGGGCAAGCCGTCGGCCGCAACCGCCGGGTATCACGGCCTTCTCGCCTGGGCGGTCTCAACCCTCGTCGTGCTGTACATGCTCTCGTCGGCGGCGAGCGGCCTCGTCGGCGGCGCCCTCGGGACGGCTTCGACGGCCATCGGTGGGATGAGCAACGCCGCGGGCGGATCCGTCTCGACCCTGGCGCAGGCGGCCGCCCCGTCGCTGACGAGGGTCACCGATCCGTTCTCGGAGATCGAAGCCGGCGTCCGCAGCAACACCGGCTCCGATCCGGCCGCGCTGAAGGACGCTGCGGTGACCGCGATGCGCGCCGCCGTCTCGGGTGACGGCGCCCAGCAGGCCGCCGCCCAGGAGAAGGCGGCCGTCGCCCTCGCCAAGGCACAGAACATCCCGGTCGAGCAGGCCCGGACCCAGGTCGGCCAATACACCCAGCAGTTCAAGGAAACCCTCGCTTCGGCCAAGGAGCAATCGAAGCAGATCGCCGACGCCGCGGCCCGCCGGGTGTCCCAGGGGGCGCTGTTCGGGGCCCTTGCCCTGATCTTCGGAGCGCTGGCCGCCTTCTTCGCCGGCCGCAGCGCCGCCGTCGATCGGACAGACGCCCGAGCGGCAGGTCAGCCGCTGACGCCGCGCCGCGCATGAGCACCGACGGTCGAGGCCGACCGCGCCTCGACCGGCCTTTCACGTCCCGGACCCGATCCGAACCGGTGCCGGCCCTGGGCGTCCCAGATCAGACCTCTCCGGCACCGCCCGGCGGCGTGACCGAGCTCCATCTCGCCATCCTGCTCGCGACGGCCTCATGCAAGCCGCTCGGCGTGCGGGCCGAGACGCCATCGACCCGTCCGCCACGGCATCCCCGCCGCGGATCCACCGCCCGCCAGACTTCCAAGGAGTCCACCATGAAGACCGTCTCCACACTGACCGGCGCAATCGCCGCACTGCTCCTCTCAGCCGGCCTCGCCGCGGCCGCCCCGTGCACAACCGGAACCACCACGAACAGCACCAGTCACCAAGCCGGAGATGCCTCCTCGAACGTCGATGGTGGCTCGACCGCGAATGTGACACCGGGCGCCAAGGCCGAATCCCCCGGCACGGTCGGCGCGATGAACAACGTGGGCGCGCAAGCGAAGCCGTCCACGAACCAGGCCAAGGCGCCGGAGGGCAAGGTGATCAAGCCCGGCGACGACGATTGCTGAGGACGGGACCACGGCACCCTGTTTTCGCCCGGGCGACGCGAGCGGAGGAGCGCGCGTCGCCCAGGTTCGCGAATTCCTGGGCTCGGCATATCCAGGGCCCCTGCGAGACCCTCGCCACCCCCAGCGCAGACGCTGGGCGCGGGGAGGGGGGCCGGCTCTGGCCTCGCCGTCCGCACCCTCGTAGCGGTTTTTGGGGATACCGATGCCGCTGCACCGACGTGGCGCTGGCCAATCTCGACACCGGACCTGCTGGTCCCCGTCGACAAGCGGCCGCCTCGGATCGTGGCCGGCGCGACTGCCGTCATCCTGTCCGCGGGATCGCCATGGCCATTCGGCGGTGAGCGTCACCGGTTCAGATGATGACGCACCCAGCGCGTGGCGTGCTCGAGGGTGGGGAAGGCATCCACCCGCACGCCCTGGAGCGGTCCGAACCCCGCCTCCAGGAACCAATAGCCCGGATGCGCATGCTCGGGTGCATCGAGGCGCACCAGCACGCCAACCAGCAGGCCGTTGGCGATTATCAGCATGCCGTCGCGGTCAAGGCTGCCAGTGTCCACCGCGATCGGCTGAAGCTTTAGCACGAGCAGCGTCTCGACGTTGCCCCGCCTGGCCATTCCTATCCTCCTTCGGCGCGGCCGGGCCAACTCAGGTCACGCCGCTCGCCCCAGCGCGTGTTGCGCAGGTGCAGGTAGTTCGGCGTGAAGTCGCAGAAGGCCTTGAGCCGCTCGACGTCGAGGATGGTCAGCACCCGCTGCTTGAGATGGATCAGGCCGAGGGCGCGCAGATCGCCCAATGTCCGGTTCACGTGCACGTCGGACAGGCCCATTGTCTCGGCAATCTCGGTCTGCGTGAGCGGGAACGCGTAGCTGTTGTCGGTGACCCGTCCCACCGCCTCCAGGCGCATCAGAAGTTCGCAGAAGAGGTGCGCGATGCGCGGAGCCGGAAGGCGCCCGCCGATGTTGACGAGCCACTCGCGCAGGACGGCGCCGTCGACCAGCGAGCACCACCAGAAGGCGCGCGCGATGCTCGCGTGGTGCGTCGCGGTCTCGTCGATCGCCTGGCGCGGGATGTCCACGACCTGGCATGTCGAGATCGTGCCGATGGCGTGGTCCATCTCGTCGAGGATGAAGACGTTCAGGTCGCAGAAGTCGCCGGGCACGAGCAGCGCCATGATCTGGCGCTGGCAGTCCGGCAGGACCTTGTAGCGGCACGCGAAGCCGTCGAGGATAAGGAGGACGTTCTCGGGCTTGTCGCCCTCCTGAATCAGATCCTGGCGAGCCCCGACCTGCCGGACCTTGATCACCAAACCGTTCAGGGCCCAACGGGCCTGATCGGAGAGGGGCTCGAAACTCTCGAGCTTGCGTGTCAACGCATGCTGCATCGGACCGCCCTCCCAAGTGAGCGGACGGCGCGACCGTCGGGGCGCGGCCCATGGGAGAAACGCGCTGCCCGGTCTGAGTGATCCCCGGCGAAGATCGGAAGTTCGAACCCGGACCTTTGCGCCCAAAGCGGCGAGGGCCGGCCAGATCGAAAAGAAGCCCCGCGGCCCGGAGGGGGCTGCAGGGCCTGAGTGAGTTCGGGTCGGAAGAAGCCGTGCGGGCGATGAGGAAGCAAGGAACGCTCGCGGTGTTCGCTGCACTCACGTCACCGGGCAACAGCCAGATGCTTGTGCCAGGAATCGTGGAGACCCATTCGGTCAAAAAGCAGGATTGCGCGAGATTTTCCGATCTCAGCGCACTCTATTGGTGGTTTAATTTAAAAATAACACCTCTTGGGATCGCGTTAGCGATGATCCGACTGACGTCGATGACCGGAATCGGACCTTGCGCCCTCAACCCCACAAGGCGCTGAAGGTGCGTTCGAAATCCCCGATCAAGGTCCGGTTGCAGAAGCGGTGCAGGACGGGGCCGTCCGTCGTTCCCTCGCGCATCTCGATCGACTCGGTGTTCTGGTCGTAGGCGAAGGTCAGATGGCGGCCACCGAGGGTGGTCGACAGGATGGCTTTAGCGCCCCCTGCGTCCTGCATCATCTCGGTCGATCCCGGCGCGGCGCGCCACATGATCCCGCCGAGCAGCGCCAGGGTGACCGCCTTCATCTGCAGGTCCTCGGCTTCGGATTGCGCGATGACGCGCACCGCGTAGCGCCGCACGGCGTGGAGGTCAGTCGTCTCGGACCGGACCGGAGCGAACAGGGCCATCGGCTTATTCCCGTCTCGTCGTGATCTCGGTTGCACCGGTCGCGGTGGCGGAATAGCCGCCCCACCCCTCTGTCGAGACGGGCGACGTGCCGCCCCAGCCCTCGGCACCCCACGTCGCGAGGCGCAGCGTCGTATCGACCGAGCCAAGGTCCTTCAGGATGCCCATGACGCGGTCACGCTGAGCGTCCGCGACCACGAGGTTCAGCATCGCCGCGCCCAACCTCAGCTGCGCGCAGCAGGCGTCCAGCGCCTCAGGAGGCACGCCATACGTCTCGAGCCGATCCTGGAGGGCCTGGCCCCCGCCGGTATCCGGCGCGTCCGCCTCGGCATGGTCGGCATCCGGATCGGGAGGATCGACCACGAGCCGGATCGCCTGCTCGGGGATGCCGGCCGCGACGAGCGTGGCTGTCGCGGCCTGTGCCTTTCTCCGGCTCTCATAGAGCGCGAAAATTCCCAACTTCGCGGTCGCATCTTCCCGCGAGGGGAGGGGCTCCTCCGGCTGAGCGGCCGAATGGCCCTCGGACGCGATCTCCGTCCGCGCCGCGGCGATGAACGCGGCCTGCTGGTCCACGCTCAGCGCGAAACCGGCGCTCATCGTGGATCCCGCCATAGGATCAGGATCCGACCACATCCGGTCGCCCGGCCCGTTGTCGAGGAAGTTGCGCTGCGCGCGTTCGAGCACCGCAGCCTCGACCGGATCGTCGTTCGCCTTCTCAGCCGCGGTCATGGATTGACGCTGCGCAGGGCAGGCTGCGGGTACGCCGGATTCCCGCCCGGCACGCCCGTGCTGTTGGCCGATGACGGAGTGTCGGCTTTGCCGGATTCGGTGCCGGTGATCTGCTTGCGCGAGGCCGCTTGGCTTTGGCTGGCATAGTCCGGCGGTGCGGTCGCCCCCTGCCAGATCATCAGCCCCGCCAGGGACGTCAGCATCAGGCCGACACTGACGATCAGGACGTAGAGGGCGGGCCGACCGCGCTTGCCCTGGCGGCTGTCCTGTCCGGAAATATTGTCTGACACACGTGAACCTCGCTGGCTCGAATCTGTCGAGCCTGGGCGAACAACGTGCGATGTGTGACCGAAGTTCTAGCCGTGTGACGTTATGAGCCTGTTATTTCAAGTATTTACTGCATAAAATGTCAAATGATCATTATCGGGTATTCATTTGACCTCATACTGCGGAGAGGCCTCCGTCGTGATGGCCGGAACTTGAGGATCGAACCATGTCGCTCATGATGTCCGTCGCCCTGGCCGTGGCAGCCGCCGGGGGCGCCCTATCCCTGGTGACGGATTCCGGCGCTTCGGTCTCCGAGCAGGTCGCGGGTTCGAATCTCGCCTTCTTCGGAGGCATCGGCGCTGTGGCGCTCGGCGGATCGGCCGCGTTGGTCTCGATGGTGACCGGTTGACGCTCGCGCCGATGCCGCGCGCCGGGCGGACCCGGTCTGCGCGGCCGGCTTCGGTCGCCCGACACGCACAAGAGGGCCGCCCGCCCGTGTCTCGGGGAACAGGCGCGGCGGTGCGGCCGCCGCGCCCGATGTCAGCCGTGCGGCTTGAACACGACCTTCGTGCAGTTGTCGGTCTTGTCCCGGAACGCTTTGTAGAGCGCCGGACCTTCCTCCAAATTGGTGGAACGGTGGCTGATGATGAAGGACGGATCGATATCCCCGTTCTGGATGTGATCCAGCAGGGGCTTCATGTAGCGGACCATGTGGGTCTGGCCCGTCTTGAGGGTGAGACCCTTGTTCATCAGGACGCCGAGCGCCACCGGTCCGACGGGACCGGCGAAGACACCCGGCATCGAGACGTTGCCGCCGGGACGGCACGCCAGGATCGCCTGATTGAGCGCGAAGGGCCGCTCCAGGCTCACCGTGTGCTCCATGATGGCGGAGGACACTTTCTGGAGGGTCGTGTCTGCCCCGTGGGATTCCATCCCGACGGCCTCGATCACGGAATCGGGCCCCAGGCCGTGGGTCATCTCCATCAGCGTGTCCTGCACGTTCTGATGGCCGAGGTCGATGGTCTCGGCACCGGCCTCACGGGCCAGCGCCAGCCGCTCGGGCACGCTGTCGATGGCGATGACGCGCTTGGCGCCGAGCAGGTAGCAGCACTTCACGGCGAGCACGCCGACCGGGCCGCAGCCCCAGATCGCGACCGTGTCCTCCGGGCCGATGTCGCAGTGTTCCGCGGCCTGGTAGGCCGTCGGGAAGATGTCGCTGAGGAACAGGACCTGCTCGTCGCTGAGGCCCTCGGGAACCACGATGGGGCCGACATCCGCGTAGGGCACGCGGAGATACTCGGCCTGGCCGCCCGCGAAGCCGCCGGTGATGTGCGAGAAGCCGAACAGGCCGGCGAGCGGATAGCCGTAGGTCTGCGCCTGGAGCTTGCCGTTCGGGTTTGTGCGCTCGCAGCAGCTCCAGTTGCCCCATTTGCACTGCCGGCACTCGCCGCAGCAGATCGTGAACGGCACGACGATGCGGTCGCCGACCCTCAGCTTCCGGTTGTCACGCCCGACCTCGATGACCTCGCCCATCGTCTCATGGCCGAGAATGTCGCCGCATTCCATGGTCGGCATGAACCCGCCCATGAGGTGCAGGTCCGAGCCGCAGATGGCGCAGGCGGTCACCTTGATGATGACGTCCCGCCCCTCCTCGATCTTCGGGTCGGGCACGGTCTCGCAGGTGATCGTTCCGCGGCTCTGCCAGGTGAGTGCTTTCATCGCAAATATCTCCATCGCCAAACAGCGGCGTTCTGAAATCAACCGCCATTTCACGTCGAATGATCCGGATAATTCCGCACCTCATTCCGGCAAGTTACGTTGCCGATTATTTATTCATAGGATCGGGATCGAACGCTGAACTCCGGTGTTGGCATATTGCAGTGCGTCATCCCCCTGCGATCCGACGCCATCACGACGCATGCGCCGAGGACCCGCGCGCGGCGCGCCTTCCACTCGGAACCGACTCGCCCCGCGACACGGGCCGCGCCGCTTCCGATCGATCCCGCTGATCGCGGCGCACGTCCTCTCACTCGTAAGGCTCACAGCATGACGCGACGCACCGACTCCCGCACATGGCTCGTTCCGGCGCTGCTCGGATCGGCCGCGGCCCTGGGCGCGTCCGCGCTCTACGCGGCGACGATGACACGCCGGGCGGAACGGGAAACGCCACCCGTCGGCTCATTCCTGACCGTCGATGGTGTCCGCCTCCACTACCTGGAGCGCGGCCAAGGCGAGCCGCTGGTGCTCATCCACGGCAACGGCACCCTGATCCAGGACTTCCTGGTCAGCGGCATCGTCGACGACCTCGCCAAGCGCCACCGGGTCATCGTGTTCGATCGCCCCGGCTACGGCTACAGCGACCGGCCGCGCGGCTTCTGGACGCCCCGCGCCCACGCCACGCTCTTCCAGAAGGCGCTGCAACAGCTCGGCGTCACGCAGGCCGTCGTCCTCGGCCATTCCTGGGGCACGTTGGTCGCGGTCGCTCTCGCGCTTCAGGCACCGCGGCTCGTGCGCAGCCTCGTGCTGGCCTCGGGCTACTACTATCCGACGCTGCGCGCCGACGTGATCCTGGCTTCGCCGGTGGCGATCCCCGGCATCGGCGACCTGCTGCGCCACACGGTCTCGCCGCTCGCAGGACGCCTCATGATGCCGGCCATGATCAAGGGGCTGTTCGCCCCGGCCGCCATCCCCGAGCGCTTCGCGCGCAGCTTTCCGACGGCCATGATGCTGCGCCCGCTGCAATTGCGCGCCTCGGCGGAAGATGCCGCGATGATGACGCCCGTCACGGTCGAGCTGCAGGCGCATTACGGGGATCTGGACCTGCCCGTCGTGATCATCACCGGTGGGGACGACCAGATCGCCGATGTCGGCCGCCAGTCGCGGCGGCTCCACCACGACGTGCCCGGCAGCGAGCTCGTGATCGTGCCCGGCATGGGCCACATGATCCATCATCTCGCACCCGAGCGTGTCGTCGCGGCCGTAGAGCGCGCGTCGGAGCGGATCCGTCCGGCGGCCTGAAGGAGCACGCAGCCATGCGGATCGAAACCTGCTTCCTGTTCGACCTCGACGGCACGCTCGTCGACAGCGTCTACCAGCACGTCCTCGCCTGGAATCAGGCGCTCGACGCGGAGGGGATCTCCCTCTCGGTCTGGCGCATCCACCGGAAGATCGGCATGAGCGGCGGCCTGTTCACGAACCAGCTCCTGCGGGAGACGGGGCGGGAGATCAGCGACGCACATGTCGCCAAGCTGGGCCGGCTGCATGCAGAAGCCTACGGACGGCTCTCGGGGCAGATCCGGCCGCTACCCGGGGCGAAGGCACTGCTCGACACCCTGACGGCGGCCGGGATCCCCTGGGCGATCGCCACGAGCGGCCGGATGGAGACGGCCCGGGTCAATCTCGATGCGCTGGGCGTCGATCCGGACCGGGTCCCGGTCGTGACGCGCGACATGGTCAAATACGCCAAGCCCGACCCGGACCTGTTCCTGGCGGCCGCCGACCGCCTGGGCAAGCCGATCGAGACGGCGGTGATCGTCGGCGATTCGATCTGGGACATGCTGGCCGCACGCCGCTGCCGGGGTCTCGGCGTCGGCCTCCTCTCGGGCGGCTACGGCACCGAGGAGCTGGAGCGGTCCGGGGCCATACGCGTCTACGAGGATCCGGCCGATCTGCTGGACCATCTGGACGAGGTCGGCGGACGTCGCTGATCCGGGGCGGACATCTGGGTGGCAACCGGCTCCGGCGCCCCGGCGCAGGGGAGTCAGGGTACGCGTTTTTGCGCCGTCCTCGCGTTGCGGACGAGACCGAGCACCCCCAGGACGCCGGCGCCCAGGCAGGCCGCCAGGATCAGCGAGGGCCGGATGCCGCTGCGGACGGAGGCGCGCTCCAGAGCGACTTCGAGGCTGCCGGCGAGATTGGCCGCCAGCGGCACCGCCCTGGTGTCGAAGAACAGCTTCGCTTCCGAAGGCCCCTCGGACTTCTTGAGCATGTAATCTCTCGTGACGGTCAAACGAACCTCCGTTAAAGAACACTATTTTCGCGATCAATTTAATACGTCGGCGTGTTGAAATGTAAACGCGTCCCGAGCGCCGGTGTTTCCCAAAGTTTTTCAGGCCAGGAGTTCTACCCTTGGACAAGCCCGTATTCAGGCCCTACCGCCTTCCCTCCGGCGGATGGGGCTCGGCGCGCTCGGTCGGCAACATCCTCCGGCAGGAAGGCGTGCTGGCGAGCGGGCCGATCGCGCTGACCCGCCACAACAAGGTCGACGGCTACCAGTGCAACAGCTGCGCCTGGGTGAAGCCCGCGAACCCGCTGCCGTTCGAGTTCTGCGAGAACGGCGTGAAAGCCATGGCCTGGGAACTCACCGCCCACCGCTGCACGCCGGACTTCTTCGCCAAGCACACGGTCACCGAGCTGCTGGACTGGGACGAGTACGAGCTCGAGCAGACCGGCCGCCTCACCCATCCGCTGCGCTACGATGCGGCGACCGACAGGTACGTGCCGGTCTCCTGGGGCCACGCCATCGAGGAGATCGCCCGCGAACTCCTGGCCGTGGAGGACCGGAAGACCGGCACCGTCTTCTACAGCTCGGGCCGCCTCTCGAACGAGGGCAGTTACCTCTACCAGCTCTTCGCCCGGCTCTACGGCAACAACAACCTGCCGGACTCGTCCAACATGTGCCACGAGACGACCTCGGTGGCGCTGCCGGTCAGCATCGGCCAGGGCATCGGCACCGTCTCGCTGGACGATTTCGCCAAGTCCGACTGCATCCTGTTCTTCGGCCAGAACCCGGGGAGCAACTCGCCCCGCATGCTCCACCCGCTGCAGGAGGCCAGCCAGCGCGGCGTGCCGATCATCACCTACAACCCGCTGCGCGAGCGCGGGCTGGAGCGGTTCCTGAACCCGCAATCGCCCGCCGAGATGCTGAGCCGCACGGAGACCCGGATCAGCTCGCAGTACCATCAGGTCAAGGCGGGTGGCGACCTCGCGGCTTTGGCGGGAATCTGCAAGTCCGTGCTGGACGCGCACGACGCTTCGCTGGCGGCCGGCGGCCCGGCGATACTCGACGAGGCCTTCATCCGGGAGCACACCCACGGCTTTGAGACCTTCGCCGACTGGTTGCGCGGCCAGGACTGGGACGCGCTGGAGCGCCGCTCCGGACTGCACCGGGCCGACATGGAGGCGACCGCGAAGGTTTACGGCGCGGCGAAGGCGACCGTCGCGGTCTACGGGATGGGCCTGACCCAGCACCAGGCCGGGGTCGAGACCGTGCAGATGCTGGTCAACCTGCTGCTGATGCGCGGCAATATCGGCCGCAGCGGCTCTGGCATCTGCCCGGTGCGCGGCCATTCCAACGTGCAGGGCCAGCGCACGGTGGGCATCACCGAAAAGCCCGAGCTGTTCCCCCTGAACCGGCTCGGCGCGCAGTTCGGCTTCGAGCCGCCGCGGGAGGCCGGCTACAACACCGTGGAGGCCTGCGAGGCGATCCTCAGGGACGAGGTTCGGGCCTTCTTCATGCTGGGCGGCAACTTCGTCCGCGCCATTCCCGACCACGGCCAGATGGAGCCGGCCTGGCGGCGGCTGCGGCTGACCGTGAACGTGATCACCAAGCTCAACCGCAGCGCGTTGCTGCCGGGCGCGGTCAGCTACATCCTGCCGGTGATCGGCCGCCTGGAGATCGACGAGACCACGAAGGGCCAGCAGGTCCTGTCCATGGAGGACACCTCGGCCTGCGTGCACGGCAACCGCGGCCTGCGGCGCCCGGCCTCGCCGCACCTGATCAGCGAGATCCGGCTGATCTGCGAACTGGCGCAGCGGGTGCTCGAGCCCAACCCGCGGGTCCGCTGGGAGGATTACAGGACCGACTACGCGGAGATCCGGAAGGAGATCGGCGAGACGCTGCCGGAGTCCTTCTGGGACTACGAGCGGCGCATGTGGGAGCCGGGCGGCTTCCAGCGCGACCTGCCGGCCAAGCGCCGGGACTGGCACACGGAGACGGGCCGGGCCAATTTCGTCACGCCGACCGGCCTCGACGAGGATGCCGACATGCCCGAGGTCGGGCACGATTTCCTGCGCCTGATGACTTTGCGCAGCAACGACCAGTTCAACACCACGGTCTACGGCTACGACGACCGCTTCCGGGGCATCAAGAACACCCGGAAGGTGGTGCTGATGAACCGCTCGGATATCGACCGCCTGGGCCTGAAGGTCGGCCAGGCGGTGACGCTGCGGACCGTGGCGAAGGACGGCGTCGACCGGGCGCTCTCGGGCCTGCTGGTGGTGGCCTACGACATCCCGATCGGCTGCATCGGCGGCTATTACCCGGAATGCAACGTCCTGATGCCGATCTGGCACTATGCCATCGGCAGCAAGACGCCGGCCGCCAAGGGCATCCCCGTCACGATCCGGTCCGACGGCGACCGGGTGATCGCTCCCCTGCTGGAATACGCCGAAGGCTGAACGGACGCCGGGCCGGGTCTGAGCCCCGCTCCGGCGCAAGCCTCGAGGCCGGCGGCTCCGGTCATGACCCGCCTCCGGTCCGATTTTCTCGGTCAGCCGGTCAGAGGCCAGCCGTTCGGGTCGTCGCAGAGCGGCAGCCGCGTCGACCGGCAGAAACTGCGCGGTACCGATGATCAATCAACTCGCGAATCTGTCTTATGACAGAACACGAAACTGACATTGGTTTAGTCTCGCGAATATCATCAGCCGATTTGGTACAGGCTCTGGTGACTGGGAGAGCCGCGCGCTTCCGCCTGCAATGCCATGGTGGAACAATATGAGATCAGCGCCCGACCAGCATGCCCTGGGCATGCTCATCCGCAAGCTGGAGAGCATCGCCACCCTTTCCGACACCGAACGTCAGGCCATCCAGGGCCTGCCGGTGCGGATCCACCATCTCAACGCCCGGCAAGACATCGTACGCGATGGCGACCAGCCCACGCATTGCTGCCTCGTCCTCGAAGGATGGGCCTGCCGGTACAAGCTCCTCCGTCAGGGCAAGCGGCAGATCATGTCGTTCCACATTCCGGGCGACATCCCGGATCTGCAGAGCCTGCACGTCCGCACGATGGATCACAGCCTCGCCACTCTGACCAAGGCCGTCGTTGCCTTCATCCCCCACGAGAGCCTGCGGGAACTGACGGCGCGCCATCCCGGGCTCGCGGCGGTCTTCTGGCGCGACACGCTGATCGATTCGGGCATCTTCCGCGAATGGCTCGTCAGCATGGGCCGCCGCTCGGCCTTCGAGCACGTCGCGCACCTGTTCTGCGAGCTGTACCTGAAGCTGCAGGCGGTGGGCCTGGCAGGTAATTTCCGCTGCCCGCTCCCGATGACCCAGACCGATCTCGCCGACGCACTCGGACTGACACCCGTGCACATCAACCGTGTGTTGAAGGAGATGCGCGGTCAGACCCTGATCACGCTCCGCAGCAACGCACTGGTGATCGAGGCATGGGACGAGCTTCTGCGGGTCTCCGAGTTCGACTCTACATACCTGCAGCTTGAGAATCGGGCGGTCGGATGAGGCCCCGTCCGCGCCGGTGCGGGCCGCCGCGAGGAGCCACGATCTTGAGGCCGGCACCCCGTCGCTGACGGTCTACGCTTGCATGGTCCCGCACGCAGTTCAGGAGACCGCGCGGACCGCGCCGAAACTTCGGAAGGCAACCCCGGGACCGGTGGATAGGTCCGCCCGGCCTGAATTCGCCGACCGTGGTGGCACCGTATCTCGGATCGCGCAGCCGTCGGCGCGCGTGGCTTGTCGCGACCAAGCCCGGATCCTTCGGGGGAGCCATTCCGCACCGCCGGCGCAAGACATACAAGGTCTGGTTCAGGATGGTCGTGCCGCGTTGGTCCGATGGATCGCGCCAGCGAACTCAGTGTCCCATCCAGATGGCGGCACTCAGCACGATCCCGATCGCACCGATGAACCCGCTGAACCCCAGCACGATCCAGGTGTCCAGGCTGGGCGACCGTGCGGCGCGCCTGACCTTTGCGGACGCCGCCTCGGTCTCGCGCGCCAGCGCGATACGCTGATGCGACGGTGCGGAGCCGGCCGCCTCGTCATCGGTCCCGAGCGACGACAGGCCCGGGTCGTAGACGGCGATCTTGTCCCCCGTGGCGCCGCTGTCGATATCGGCTTTCAGCATCGCCGTGGTCGGCCGGTCGGAGGCGCCCAGCTCCGACACACGCAGGTTGCCGGGCGGCGGCGGGGCCTCGGATCGAAACAGCATGACACTCGCCTCTCGGGAAAAGCTCTGTTTGCTTCATGGGCCACGCCCATGCGTGAGTTCCAATGACTTCACCGAATATTGGTGCTCGGAACTGAGGCTTTGACCGCGGCAGGCCAGGGCTGCTCCCGATCGCATTGCTTGCAGGAACAGCCCCAGGTCTTGATCTGTTGTGCTCACTGGCGCTGGATCAGCGGCCCTCTTCGGCAGCGAACCGTCTAGCCGCCGCTGCCGCTGGAGCCGCCGCTGCTGTTGGGCGCACCAACCTCGGGTCGGCTGGCGTTGCCGCCCGCGGCCGAACTGCTGCTGAACGCGTCTACGCCGGTCCCACCTGGAGATTCCGTGAAATCGTCCCCGCCACCCGTGTTGTTGGGCTGATTCGAGATGATGGATCCCGTCGCCCCAGGATCGCGATAAGACGAGTCTTGCGCCAAAGCCGGTCCTGCCGCGGTCATGGCCGCGATCGCGAGGAGCAGTCGCTTCATGGGAGATCCTATCGATTCAGGAAGCACCGGCAGCGGCCGCCCCATCCGAACGGCGGGCGGACAGATCCGGTAGAGGCGGTAGGGTTGACGAGTCCGCGGACTCTTTTGCCGGAGACTGCAGCGGGCCGACCGTGCGAATTCCCGCTCTTGATGAAGCTCTCCCATGCCGCAAGGTTCCGCGCCGCGGAGGCTTTCGATGCAGATTGCTTTCGTTTTTCGCTAAATCCCGCCTCTGTATTGCTAGTTTCTATCAAAAGACAGATCAAAAAGACGATCCAATCCAATTTATGTTGAAGCATCGACCTGTGGCCGTGAGCCATGTTGCATCGCCGAACCCCAAGGAGGCGCGACGTGACAACCATTCCTCAGCTTGATCAGAACGAATTGAGCATCCTACAGCGCCTGGTGACAGACTTGGTGACAAAACAACTCGGTCACGCGACCGCAGGCCATTTGGATATGATTGCTCGGTTACAGCACCTGGAACAGGCCGCGTGGACAACGGGCGCCGATCGCCAGACCCTCCAGGTGATCACCTCCGGCCGACGACTGCTCGGAGACGCGAGCGACCTCACGCCGGATGCGCTGAAGCGTCGACCGGTGCGGAAGCGCCCAGGAGATCGTTCGTACGCTCTCCGGCACGCCTGAACCGCCTGGGATACCGCGACGGGTGAGCAGCCGCCCTGATGGCGGCGGGGACACGGATGGCTTCCGCGGACGGCCCTGGCCAGCGGTCGGAAGCCCGCAGTATTGAGCATTGCCTGTCCGCGCTTCGCCATACGACCGGCGCCGCCCGAAGGCGGGAGCTCGGGCGGGGGCGTTCAGACGCCGCAACGGGAGATCGGCAGCGGACTGCGACAGTGAGCGTGAACGCTGCCCGTTCCTCGCAGAAGCAGACTCGGGCGACACGTCCGGCTGGTCGGCAAGACCTTCGTCACGAAGGGCGCATGCCCCGCTCTCTCACCTGACCGCAGCGGGAACCCGGTGGGGCAGATGGCCCCGCAGCCGTGCGGCTGGGGGCCTGTCGTGCCGCGGTCCCGTCAGAGGCCGCGCAGATCGTTACGGGCAGGAATGGCGCTGACCATCGTTGCCCAGATACGTGCCGCTCCGACGGTCGTACGACCGGAAACGCTGAACGCAGTAGCTGACCGAGTCGCCGGCAGGTGCCACCTCCGTCTCGACGGCACCGTAACCCTGCCCGTATCCGGCTGGGGCATAGCCACCCCCGTAACCGCCGTAACCGGCAGGCGCGTAGTCCCCGCCATAATATCCGTCGTCGAATCCGCCGTAACCATAGCCCAATCCAGCTCCAGCTAGGCCGAGACCGACGCCCAGCCCCAGGCCGCCATAGCCATAGCCATAGCCATAGCCGCGTCGGCCGTAGCCTCGTCCGCCGAACCCTCGGTTGCCAGCGAAGCCTGTTCCGCGGATCCCACCGCCTCCGAGGCCCCCGCGTCCACCGAAGCCGCCACCCGCGAGAGCACCGCCGCCGAAGCGATTGCCGCCGAGCCCGCCGCCGAAGCCGCGACCTGCTACGCCACCCCGGAAGCCGCCACCGCCGAACCCGCCCCCGTGGAACCCACCGCCTCCGAAGCCGCCGCCGTGGAACCCGCCCCCACCGAAGCCGCCGCGCGCATCGGCGCTCGCCGGAAGTATCACCAGCGTCCCGAGGACGACGGCGGCCGTCAGGATTGTCTGTTTCATCGTGCCCTGCCAATCGAAGATAAATATTTCTTCCGATCCGACAACGCGCCGTCGGGCAAATAGGTCATGCTACATTATGTCCATATTCAGATGAGCAATATTAATACGGCAAGCCGAAACCATCTTTCGGCACGGCGCCGGGCTCTCGCCGCACGGCGGATCCGTCTGCATGGAATGTCCTGTGACGGGCGCCTCGCCCGAATGCCTCAGGTCGGCCGCCCTGTCTCCGCGACCTCGTCCAACGCGCGCACCAGAGGACGTTCCATGTGTCGAGGCTTGCGAGCCGAGGCCGGGACGCGGGTGATGGCTATGCCCCCGGGGCGAAGCCGACCCTGAACCGGCGGATCGCAGAAGCAATCGAATAATTACGATGCTGCTATCGACAAGCGCACCATCAAATGATGGAACGACGATAGATTAAATCCGTCACACCGCGCAAAAAACAAGCTCATCGAACTCGCACTCGACCATGATTTGGACAATCTTCGATCTGTTCCTCAGATCTGCCGATAATAACGTGGTCCGAAGGCTAAATTTTTGGCTGCTTACACCCTCAGACGCAGGCCTGTCCCGCGTTTCATGCCGCAAGGCAACAAGACGACGAGGCGAGGATTGTCTCGATGCTACCCTCGCTTCGATCGGTGAGGGATGGCATCGGATTATGCGCTCGCCGAGCGGATCCCGGATGCTGCCGACCCTTGGAAAGTCCGTTCGCCGATGCGCCTCGTCCTGGCCACCCTCACCATCCTGACCGCCGCCTTCGCGCCTTTGCCGGCGCTGGCATCGTCCGGCGCCGAGCGGATCGGTACCATCGAACAGCGTCTCGATCGCGCCGGTGCCGTCCAAGTGTTCGGCCTGCAAGCAGGACTCACCCTTCGGACCGGATCAGCCGGGGGCATGCGGGCTACCCGCCACGATGCCCCGAACGATCCCGCCCGGGTCTCGACGGCCGAGGGCGTCGGGCACGCCGACACCCTCATCGTCCGTGCCGCCGACGCGGATCGGCTCGGTGACAGGCGGTCCTGCGAGAACACCAGGCGCGCCGTGAAGGGCATGATCGGTACGCTGTCGTAGCCCGACCCGATTGCCGCAGGTTCAGTCACCCACGAGAGCACCCCAATGAATCAGTCCCTTGGGACAGCCCTGACACGCCCGTCGGGGCTGGCCATCGACCGGCCGCGCGCGCTGGCGCGCCGGTTCGGAAACGCCGCCGGAAGCCGGGCCTACGACCTGTTCGTTCCGTCCGGATATGCAGGGACACCGCTTCCGCTGGTGGTGATGCTGCACGGTTGTTCGCAGACGTCGCGCGACTTCGCCATCGGTACGGGAATGGACGCTTTGGCGGAGGCGCAGGGCTTCCTCGTCGCCTATCCCGACCAGCCACGGTCGGCCAACTTCGCCAAGAGCTGGAACTGGTTCCGGGATGAGGACCAGAGACGTGGCCGGGGCGAGCCGTCGATCATCGCCGGTCTGACATGCGCAATCATGGCCGAGTTCTCCGTCGATCCGTCGCGGGTCTATGTCGCCGGCCTGTCCTCGGGCGGTGCGGCCGCCGCGGTGATGGCGATGATGTACCCGGACCTCTACGCGGCGGTCGGCATCCATTCTGGATTGGCGTGCGGTTCGGCCGGCTCGATGTCGGCCGCCATCGCCACGATGCGGCGGGGTGCCTTGCTCCGGCCGGTACAGGCCGCGCATCCCGTGCCGACCATCGTTTTCCACGGAGACAGGGACACGACCGTCTCGCCGGTCAACGGTGATCAGGCGCTCGCCCAGGCGCAGCCCGAGGGACGACTGACCGTTACCACCGTCGCGGGACGCTCGAAGGGCGGGATGGCATATACGCGGAGGGTCCTGACCGAACCGGACAGCCAGTGGTCTTCGGAGCACTGGGTCCTGCACGGCGCTGGCCACGCCTGGGCCGGCGGCCACCCGGCCGGCTCGCACACCGATCCGACCGGTCCGGATGCCAGTGGCGAGATGCTGCGCTTCTTCCTGTCGCACGCGAAGCACCGTCAAGCGCACCGCCACTGACGCTCTTCAAGGATGCGCCAGACTGGGCGGATTCTTGAGGATCGCGCCTGAGCCGACCTTCCTGTCCAGGTTTTAGACCGATGGGCCGGCTCGGGCCGGAGGCGAGGGCGGGCAAGGGGCGGCTTCGGGCGGGCTGACACAAACTGTCGCTTCGCGCGGGGGACCCGGCGGACCGACCGTTGCAGACGGTGCGGGATGAGGAACGAGCCGGGCCCCAATGCGGTTCATCGTTGAATGGAAACCTATGTCCTCGTCGTCGCCGGGTTCGGTGTCCTGGTGCTTCTGACGGCATGGCTGCCGATGGTGCTCCGGGCCCTTCCTCTGTCCCTGCCCATCTGCTGCGTCGGGATCGGGGCCGCACTGTCCGCCATCCCGGCTGTAGCCGACATCACACCCCATCCGAGCCTGCATCTGAAGCTCATCGAGCATGCGACCGAGGCCGTCGTCGTCATCTCGTTGATGGGCGCGGGCCTCAAGATCGACCGGCTCATCGGCTGGCGGCGCTGGGCTGTGACGTGGCGCCTGCTCGGCATCGCCATGCCGCTGACCATCCTCGCCCTGACGGCTTTGGCATCGACCCTGCTGGGACTCGGGCTTGCCGCCGCGCTTCTGCTGGGTTCATCCCTGGCACCCACCGACCCGGTCCTCGCGTCCGACGTTCAGGTCGGTCACCCGGCCGAGGATCACGAGGACGAGCCGCGCTTCGCCCTGACTTCCGAGGCCGGGCTCAACGACGGCCTCGCCTTTCCCTTCGTGAACCTCGCCATCGCGCTCGCCGCAGGCGGCGGATTGGCCGGCCTGTCCTGGTCGCACTGGTTCGCGGTGGATGTCCTCTGGAAGATCGCCGTGGGTGCCGTGCTGGGCGCGATCATCGGCCGTGCCCTCGGCTGGCTGACCTTTCACCTCCCGAACCTGTCGAAGCTCTCCCGAACCGGTGACGGCTTCGTGGCCCTGGGCGTGACCTGCCTCGCCTACGGCATCGTCGAAGCCGCAGACGGCTACGGCTTCATCGGCGTGTTCGCCGCGGCCCTAGCCCTTCGCTCATCGAGCCGGGGCCATGGATATCATCGCAAGATGCACGACTACGCCGAGGAACTCGAACGCCTCCTGATGATGGTGCTCCTCGTCGGCTTCGGCGCCGTGCTCGTCGGCGGCGGCTTACTCGAGGCTCTCACCTGGCAAGCCGCTCTGTTTGCCCTGATCGCCCTGCTGGTCGTCCGTCCTCTTAGCGGATGGATCGGCATGCTGGGCAGCGACCGAGCCCTTGAGGAGCGCGCAGTCGTGAGCTTTTTCGGCATCCGGGGGCTCGGGACCGTCTACTATCTCGCCTATGCGTGCGGACAGGCCACGTTCGAGCGCGCGGACCTTCTCTGGGCCACAGCCGGCCTGACGGTTCTGATCTCGATCCTGATGCATGGCGTCACCGTCACGCCGACGCTGCGTTTGGTGGACCGAAGGATGGGACGGGGGACGGAGAGCTCACAGCTCGGCTTGGTGTTCACGGCACCCCCACCCTGAAGCGGCCTCGGAACCAAACCGTTTCCCGAGCCCTCCAGTCATGAACCGCGCCGGGTTTTCCGGAGGCTCCAACGCCCGGGAGATTGGAGCCAGGACGCCGAATATTACGCCCGTTCGCCGAGGTTCGCGAGCGGGCGGTCCGGCCGGTCCGGGAGCATGAGGGCGAGCACGGCTCGCAATGGGCTGCATCCGGTCGATCGACCCATCGATGGCCCACGCCCATGCAGCGCGGCCGGCCGATCCGAAGCGGCTGCCGGCCCGAGCCGAAGGAGACGCGCGGTGGCGCGCGGCACGATGGCCCGGCCGATGCGGGGGAGGGGCCTGACCGGCGTCGTCCGACGGCGCAGGATCCGCACCACCGGTCCCGATCCGGCGGGGCCTCGTCTGCTTCTCCGCCCGCGGGTCGCAGCGATCCTTGGACGCTATCAGTTTCGCCACTCTCGAACGGGTCGATCGGTTCTACCACCGGCGGCGGCTCGAACTGGTCGACCTCCGGGAAACACGGCGTGGCTCAGAAGGAACGGAGCTTTGAGCGTTTGGCCCGTCGGCTAAAGCGCCGAGGGGCCGCGAATCCAACGCGGCAGCTCTTCGCCCACACCCGGCATTCGATCAGGGCACGCAGACGCGCCGACGCGGTTCCGGACCGGCAACAGCAGGCGAGCTCCTTGCATCCTGTGATCCGAGGCTTGCTGTTGCACGGCCGGAGCACCGGGCCGTGTCGGTCACCGGATCGGTACGATCATGCGGAAATGGAGACCGGCATCGTCGATGGTCCGCTGGAACTGACCGGCCAAGCTGCGTTCAATGGTCTGCGTGAGGAGCCGCGATCCAAAGCCGGTGCCGTCGGCCTTGGCGGTTCCTGACGGAGCCGCGCCTTCGGTCCAGTCGAGGGTCAGGGCGTGATCGACGACACGTCCGACCAGGTTCAGGGTGCCTCCGTTGGCGAGCGCGCCATACTTGGCCGAATTGGTGGCGAGTTCGTGGAAGATCATCGCGTAGTCGTCGACCCTGTCGGGGGCCGCCACGGCGGCGTCCTCGATATCGACCGCGATGTTGGCGCCCTGCAGGTACGGCGACAGGATACGCGCGGCGAGGTCACGCAGCCGCACGTCGCCCTGCTCGAGCCCGTGCGACCGCGTCGCCAGGGTGGTCGCCTCGTGTAGGACGTGGAACCGCCGCGACAAATCCTCGGCGAAGCTGGCGGTGGACTCGGCCTCCCGGGCTACGATGTTGGTCAGCGCGCGGGCGACGGTGAACATGTTCGATACCCGGTGCGCCAGTTCCAGGGTCATCAGCCGCTCGGCGTCCTCGGCACGCTTGCGGTCGGTGATGTCGAGGAAGATGGCCTGGATCCACGCGCCGACCCGGCCCTCGTCCCCGCCGATGCCGCGGGCAGAGATCCAGCGGACGTCCGGGTCTTCCCCGATGCGGAAGTCGAAACTGTAGGCCTTCGGGCTGGTCGCGCTCGCGAACCAGTCGAGCATCATCTTGGGTCTGTCCTCGGCATTCACCTTGGCGAACAACGCGTCGATGCTCACCACCGGCTCCGTGGTGCCCCAGAAGGCCATGCAGAGTCCGTCGAGCCGGGCGAGGCGCGCCTCCGGGGCCCAAGCCCACATCCCGACGCCGCCCCGGTGGATGGCCGCGGTGAAGCTGGCGAGCGTCCATTCGTCGCCAGTCAGATCCGTGCCCTCGACCATGCTGCTTCCCAAACCGCACCTGAAGTTCTTGGCAGGCGCATCGCTACCGTGACGGTACGAAACGCTGCCCCGCGGCCTTTGCTCCGGACCCGATCACGCCCGTCGAACCGGAGTCACAGGTCGCCCTTCCTGGGATCCACCAGCCGTCCGTCCGCGACACGCGTCGTGAAACCACGGGCGTCGAAATAAGCCAGCACCGGCATGGTCATGTTCCGACTGATCCCCGTCGCCTCGCGGAAGCGGCCGACCGTCAGGAGCGCCTGCGGATGGTCCGCCGCCACCGCGCATGCTCGCGCCGTCAACTCGGCAAGGACGCCCGGCAGCACGTAGTAATGCCCGGATATGCGCCGCAGCCATCCGAGCCGGCCGAACCTGTCGAGATGCGGCCGCAGGGTTTCCGGCTCCCGACCCACCTGTTCCGCGAGGTCCGCGAGGCGCGGTTGATCGAGACCAGCCGCCTCCAGGCGGATCCTGACCGCCTCGTAGAGGGCGGCCTCCGGCGGGGCTAGGCGGACTTCGTGGCCGGGCAGGTGGTAGAGATGCTCCCGCCGAAGAATACGGGCGTCCATGAGCAGCCGATCGAGGGCAACCCGCAGAGCGGGACGCTCCGGCAGCGCCACAGGCGCGCCGATCTCCTCGGCCGACAGGCCGGGATTGTCCGGCTCCGACCGGTGTGCGGCGTCGAGACGTGCGACCACGGTTTCGCCGAGTGCTGCGATCCGCGCGCCGGCGAATCCCCGCAATCCGGCCGGCCCCGCTATCGCGACGACGCCGTGCGCGCACGTCAAGGCTTCCAGGGCGGGCCTCGGGATATTCCGCACGCGGGCGAAATGGTCGAGGTCGGCTCCTGCCTCGCTCACGTCGAGGAGGCCGGTGAGCGCCGCAGCATGATCCGGCGTGTCCAGCGCCGCGACCACCGCGCGTCGCCCCGGCGCCCAGGCTCCCCGGCGGGGTCCCTCGATGTCGATGACCCGGCCGCCGCCGAGCGTGCGGGCGGCGGACGCGTCGCGTAGCACAAAGCGGTCCCCGTGCAGCGCGCCGAGGCTGCCGTCGAGGGCGATCCGTGCGTGCGCCGCCGCGCCGGGCTCGACCGCGATTCCGGGTGACAGGAGCACCCGTCCGGTCACGGACGCAGCCCCATGATGAATGTGGACGGGCGTGCGGTGACGCAGCGGACGCGCCTCGCCCGGCAAGACGCGGAGCGCTACGTCGAGATGGCTGGCGGGGCCGTGAAGCTGCGGCGCCAGAATCCAGTCACCCCGGTGGATACCCGCGCGGGACAGGCGGGGACCGGACAGGTTGATGGCGCAGCGCTGACCGGCCTCCGCGACATCACACGGTTCGTTGCCGGCGCGCAGGCCCCGCACCCGCGCCTCGAACCCGCTGGGGGATACGACGAGATGATCGCCGACCCGGACGGCGCCGGCATGGATCGCCCCCGTGACGACGAGGCCGGCGCCGACGACAGTGAAACAGCGGTCGACCGCGAGCCGGAACTCTGTCCCGGCGGCCCCAGGGGACGGGCTGGCTGCAGCCTCTTCCAGGTACCGGGCGAGGTCGGCGATGCCGGTCCCGCGCAGCGCCGAGCAGGCGATCATGGGCGCTTGGACGGGCGCTTCGAGCGGCGCGTTGCCGGGTGCGTGCGCGAGGCCGGTGCCGGAGAGCGCGACGCGGACCTGCGCCTCGACTTCGGACAGGCGACGATCGTCGACCCGATCGCTCTTGGTGATGGCGACGACCGCCCGGCGCAGGCCGAGCAAGTCGAGGATCGCGATGTGCTCGCGGGTCTGAGGCATCACGCCGTCGTCGGCTGCGACGACGATCAACGCGAAGTCGACGCCCGTGGCGCCGGCCACCATCGTACGCACCAGCCGCTCGTGACCAGGCACGTCCACGAAGCCGACGGTTCGGGTCCCAAGACGCGTGTAGGCGAAGCCCAGATCGACGGTTATGCCGCGGGCCTTCTCCTCCGGCAGACGGTCGGCGTCGATCCCGGTGAGCGCCTTCACCAGAGCCGTCTTGCCGTGGTCGATATGGCCGGCGGTGACGACGATCACGCTGTGCTCGCTCCGGATCAGAACACTTTCCTGGGGTGGCGGCGCAGGAAGCCCCGCGCCGCCTGCCGCTTCAACCCTTGATCCGGGTCTCGGCAAGCTCCGACATGCAGGTGTCGTAGGGCGTAAACGCCACGCGGTCCGACACGGCGAACAGCGTGTAGGGCGCGTACAGGAACAGGGCCTTGGCTTGGTCCTGCAGGTAGCGCTCGACCGCCCGCACCACCTCCTCCTGCTGCGGCTCGTGCGGCGTGTGCAGGAGCTTGTCGTAGAGGGCGTCGAAGTCCGGATCCTCCGGACCCTGGCGCAGGGTTGCGTCCTTCCCGAAGAACTCGCGGTGGACGCAGGCCACCGGATATTGCGGCGTCCAGTCGAAGTACCATTCGAGCTTGACGTCGAACTCCTCCGGCGGCTCCTCCTTGGCACTGACGAACCGGCAGCCGAGCCCGATCTTCGCGAGGCACTGCCCGATCGCCGCGACCACGCCCTCCCAGGCCGGCGAGGCGACGAACACGAGCTCCCGCCCCCCGATCCCGGCAGCCTCGAGGGCGCTCTTGGCGGCCTCGGGATCGTGCGGGAACGGCTTCATCTCCGGATCCGCCCCGTAACGGCCGGGCTGGATGAATGCCGGGATGACCGTGCCGTAGCCGTGCGCGCCCTGGTGGAGCACGAACTCGCGGTCGATGGCGAGGTTCAAGGCCCGGCGGGCCTCCGGGTTGCGCCAGGGTGAGTCCGGACGATTCTCGTTGAAAACGCCCGTCAGGATCGTCTTCGCCTTCTTCGTCTGGATCTTTCCATGCTCGCTCGCCGGGAAGGCGTGCGCCTCGTCCGGTGTCAGATCGAAGACCACGTCGACCCGGCCGTCACCGGCCGCTACCGACTTGATGCCCTCCGTCTTGCCGATCACGTTGTCGTAGATGATCCGGACCGTCGGCTTGCGGTCGGGATTCCAGTAGGTCTTGTTGGGCTCCATGACCACGCGGTCGGAGCGCGAGTCGATCAGCGAGACGCCTTCGGTGAGCACGAACGGGCCAGTCCCCCACGGACCAGGCGCGTCGATCACTCACCAATGGCCTTCGGCCGATCCCGTCTTCGGGTCGACGAAACCCCATTCGTCCCAGAATCGTATCGAGGGCAGATGCATGCCCCGCAGCTTCATCAGCGCTGCGGAGTCGCCGCCGGGGAAGCGCATCCGCACGGTCCGGTCGTCCACAACCTCGCAGGTGACGTCCCGGGCGAAATTCAGGAAGGCGCCCGGCGGGTGCGGGTTGGTCCATTCCTGGACCTTGTCGAAGCCGAGTTTGAACATGCCGGCGTTGAAGGGCTCGCCATCCTGATAGACGGCCTGCCGCATGGTGAGTTCGAGCGTCTCGCTGTCGAGCCAGCGCCAGGACTCCGCGAGGCTCGGCTGGCCGATGCCGTCGTGGTCGACGCGGTTGGCCTCCTCCATGGTGTTCCACGTGATGGAGAGCCAGTTGACCGGCGACGGATCGACCACCGTCACCGTGTTGTGGGGTCCAAAGGGCTGTCCGCCGACCGGATCCCCCGTCGCATGTGCGTCCATGTCTCCTCCTTGTTTCCATGCTCCGCATCACGTGCGGGCACCGTCCGGGACGGTTCGAGCCGGATCAGGAGAAAGATAGCGCGCTACCGCATTGCCCTCAATCGATCCGCTTATACCAGATGGCTGGATCGCCGCTCTGTAGAGGAGGGCAGGGGTCTTACGCCGGTTTCCGGCTTCGCGCGCTTGGCCGATTCTGGCGGCCGCGATGTGACCGGGCTGAGAAGACGGCGACGGCTGTCCGCAGGGCCGACATGCGTCGGTAGGGGCGCGCACATGTTTCCGGCGACTCTTCTCCGGGACAGACCAACGGTTCTGGGCGAGCTTCCACCCCGACACAGAACGCGGGAAAGTGTCTCCGTCGGCTAGAGCGGCGTGGATCCGCTTTGGAGAAACCGATCGAAGCGACCACCATGAACAAATTTCGGTTCTCTCCACGATAACCGTACCCCGCGGGGCTGAACTCGATCCCAGCGTCGAATATTATATTTTGGCGCGCAACTCTGACTCTGATGCACTTCCGCTTCTCATCCAGGCCTTGGGCCAGCGATCGTGGCCGCACCACCTCAGCATAGCTGCCGCGGTCGCAGGGACTGATCTGGATCGAGGCGGTCTCCTTCAGCCAAGTCTGCCCGGCGGCCGGCCGCGGCCCGGAAGAGGTCCATGACCACGATGTCGATGGGCTCCCCGGTGGCCGACGGGCCTTGGACCTCGCCGGTTTGTCTGCCCTGGAAACGCGGCCGCCCTCGACGACAGGCCACCACGCAGGTCTGCGGCAAGCGTGCGGATACCCGCGGGGCCGCGCACCTCGAAGTCGAGGCTCGGGTCGGGTCAACGAGATCAGGTGCGATGTTGCCATCCCACCGAATCTCGTTGCGGTCGCGGACGCTTCAAAAAAGGCGCGGACGAGCCGCGCCCTGTCATCCATCATCAGCGCAGCGCGCCGGGCTCGTGGATCGGGCAGCGGTTGAAGCGCTCGCGGAACTCGGCCGAATGCCGGTAGGGGGCGTTGCGGGCGCGGTTGACGTTGCCGAGCGGCCGATGCGCGGCGAGCCCGGTCCAGACGCTGAAGCGCATCTCCTCATCGACCGCCTGGACCCTGCCCGGGTGCCAGCTGTCCTGCGGCTGGACACGGACGACGCCGACCCGCTGGAACGGTGCCTCGTCCTCCTTCCACTCCACCGTCGGATCTTCGACCGGCTGGCGTTCGAGGTCGCGGCAGAGTTGCACGCGGAACTCCCATTCCCCGGCGATGCCGGCCATCTCGGACTGGACCGTCTCGCGGATGGCGTTCGGGCGGCCGGAAGCGTCGATCTCGGTGCCGGTGAGGGCGGTCAGCGCCGGGGCGACGGGGACCAGCGAGAACTTCGCGATATAGTCGCCGTACCGGAACGGGGTCAGGCTGTTATAGGTCTCGCCAAGTGGGTCGACGTTGGGGGCTCCGCCGAGGGAGCCGATGGTGGGGCTGTCAATACCGACCGCGTGGAGGGCTTTGTTGACCCCGCGCAGCACGGTGGAGGCGGCGACCTTCAGCCCCTCCACCCGGTCGGTCGTGCCGGCGAGAAGCTTCAGGCTGCCGAGGAATTTCTCGGCGTTCGGCGCCTGGAACACCGTGCCGTTGACCATGATGAAGTTCTGCGTTGTCCCCTCCGCATCCGGGAGACGCTCGCCTTCGACGTCGAGGACCTTCAAGGCAATGCCCCTGGGCAGGGAGACGGCGTCAGGCAGGATGTCACCGGCGTTGGTCGACATCCGCATGTAGACCTTGTGCTCGCCCGCTCGAGCGAACAGGCCCTGGGCCAATTCGGGGGGCAAGTCCGCATCGATCGTCAGCGTACCTTCGAGGATGCCGTGCGATTTGGCGTGGACCGAGCGCACCGCGTGCCCGGAATCCTCCGCGACCCTGGTCAGGATCTTGTCGAAGGCTGCGTTCAGCTGTTCGATGATCTGCCCTTCGTCTGGCCTCACCGCCTCGACATCGGGACTGTATCGCACGGGTGGTTGCACGGTCTGTCTCCTGCTGTCTCCTGGCGACGGCCGAGAGAGAACAGCCACGGGTAGCTGACGTTCCGGATTGCGCGACATTCAATCGCCCATGAACGAACTATGGAACGTCCGCCGGGCGGACGGCTTATCGGCGGCGCGGCTTGCCAATTCGCGCCGGAGCTATCGCCTTGCGCCTGCCTCCCATTCCCCCGAGTGAGCTCAACGACGAGCAGCGCGATCTCGTCGACACGCTCAGGGCCGGCATAGCCAAGCAGTTCCAGGGATTCCAGACGGCCAGGTCGGACGGTGCGCTCCTCGGCCCGTTCAACCCCTGGCTCCACGAGCCCCGGATCGGCAGAGCGGTTTGGGAACTGACCGAGGCAGTTTCAGCCTGCGGCGCCCTGCCGGACAACGCACGACAGGTTGCGATCCTGGCCACTGGCGCCCGGTTCAAGGCCGCCTTCGAACTCTACGCTCATGTGAGGATCGCCCGCGACAAAGGCTTGGCCCCGGACAAGATCGTCACCATCACGGCCGGTCAGCGCCCCGCGGACCTCTCGCCCAACGAAGCGGCCGTTTACGACGCGGCCACCGCGCTCAACGCCGGCGGCGTGTTGCCGGGGCCTGTCTACGCCCGTGTCCAGGCGGCCTTTGGACCCCGGGGCATCGCCGAGTTGATCCACCTCGTCGGCCTCTACGCGATGGTGTGCACGACGCTTAACGGCTTCAACGTCCCCATCCCGGACCAGCAGGTCGATCCCGCGCCCTGACTTCGGCCTTCGTCAAACACTTCCAGAGGCGAGCCACACGCCGAGGAGATGCTCATGACCTACCTTCGCTATGCCCCCGACATCGAGACGCCGGCGCCGGACGAGCAGACGTCTATCGAAGGCATCATCCAGGGGATGACCCAGCAATCGCAAGTCGTGGAAAAGCGCCAGCATCACGCGGTGCGCGCGAGCCACGCCAAGAGCTCGGCCTGCGTCGTCGGCGAATTGGTCATCCCGGAGGGCCTGCCGCCCGAACTCGCGCAAGGTCTGTTCGCCAGGCCGGGGACACACAAGGTAGCCGTGCGTTTCGCCCAGGGGCCGGGCGAGACCCTGGGCGACCGGGTGTCCACCCATCGCGGCATGTCGATCAAGGTGTTCAGAGTGACGGGCGAGAAGCTGCCCGGCCACGACGTCGACACCCAGGACTTCGTGCTCGCGACCGGCACGACCTTTCCGTCCGGGACGGCAGCGGGTTTCCTGCGTGACGGCACGGTGATCGGCAAGGCGACCGGACTGCCCGAGGGTGTGAAGAGTGCGGTCGCCGCCACCGCACGCAACCTCAACCGGATGTTGCATGCCTTCGGCACGGAGAGTGCCATGGCCGACTTTCTCGGCCATCCCTACAGCCATCCGCTCGCCGACAGCTACTTCAGCCAAGCCCCGATGCGGTTTGGCGACTACGTCGCCAAGCTCGGCGCGGTCCCGGCTTCGCAGGCGCAGTGGGACTTGGCCGAATGGCGGCTCGACCCGCACGGTGACGAGGACGGTTTCCGCCATGCAGCCGCGGCGTTCTTCCGCGACCACGAAGTGGTCTACGAACTGAAGGCGCAGCTTTGGGCCGATGCCGAACGCCAGCCCATCGAGGATGCCTCGGTGGACTGGCCGGTCGCGATCAGCCCGTACCGCACGGTGGCGACGCTCCGGCTGCCGCGCCAGGATGCCTATTCCCCCGAGCGGGTGCGCTACTTCGATGAGGTGATGACCTTTCGGCCCGCGCACAGCCTCTCGGAACACCGTCCGCTCGGTTCGGTGATGCGGGCACGGCTCCAGGTCTATCGGGCCCTCAGCGATTTCCGACATCGCGCGAACGGTGTCACCGCCGAGAACACGGCCACGCCGGACAGCATCCCGGCTTGAGCACTTGCCGCCATGCCGGAACGCGGGGTCGCGTCAGCAGTGAGTCTGCATTGAGAAGCATGGGTGCCTGAGTTGCCCATCCGCAAATCAGCGACCATTCGGTGGAGCTGGGTTCACCGAATACCTGCTTTCAGGATGCTTGCTTCTTCAACGGAATGACTGGGTTGCGTCGGAAGAGATCGTCAGCCTTTACGGTGAGCCTTTTCCGAACCAGACGTAACGCTCACAAACTGACTACGTCACGCCGGTAGGCCGGCGCGCGCAGGATTGTATGGTCCCGGAATGTGGTGTGACGGATCGAGCTTGAAGCGTTTGGGCTGTTTGGTCCAGACCTGAAGGACATGCTCGTAGGGCGTGAGGCCACGCAGGGTCTTCAGCCGACGGGCATGGTTGTAGGCGTCGACGAACAGCGGCAGGTGCGCTCGAAGCTGTTCGTGCGTGTCGTAGTGGTAGCGCTTGACCGTAGCGTCCTTTGACCTGACCGGCTGGCTTTGGACCGAGCTGATTGAGAGGATCAGCGAGGACCGAAGGAGTCGGACATGCGGCGAGGTCAGAAGACGAACGCGGA
>NZ_JACJIM010000006.1 GCF_014138435.1 Methylobacterium fujisawaense
AGATCGGCACAAGTCTCTCACGCCAGACCCTAAGGCCTGGCCGCAAGGACAAACGCCGCCCGCGTCTCCCTTCCTCAATTCCAACTTGTCAAAGATCAGTAATCACTCTCGTAATTACCTTTCGAGGAGAAGTCAAGTACCTCGGCTTTCGCCAGATCTACTTTTCTAAACCTCGGGAAGTCCGTCCGACCCGCTCCGTTTTTCTTCCGGACCGCGTCGGGAGGCGCCGTATAAGCCGCCCCAGACTTCCGTGTCAACCGCCCTTTTTCCCGGCGAAAGAACCGAACCGGTCGAGCCGGTCTCCGGTGCCTCCGTCGACAAAGCGCAACGCAGAACGGCCCGGGGGCCCTTCGGTGAAGCGCTGGACGATGGACGCTCCCTCAGTCGCCGCGTGCGGGTTGAGCCTGGGCTCAAGTCCGACGACCATCCGACCCTGAGGGTCGTCGCTGGCCGGCGATGCTGCTGGAAGGACCGGAGGACGGCGTGCCGTCGCGTCCGGTGAAGCGGATGTAGTGGGGCTCGCCGCGCGACGCAAGGGGCCGGGCGCAGGCCGGCCAAGCCCGGGATGCACACCTCCGCATCCGCGCCCGACCGACCGCCGCCGCCGCATCGCCTGGGTCCTCCGCGGACCGGCGCTCTGGCAAGCGTCCTGTCCGGGCGCCCGAACCGATCCCCCTCGCGCGGCCGACAGGCCGGGCGCTCCGGCCGGAAATCTGCGGATCGCCGCGATCGCCGACGCCCGCCCCCGCCCGCGGCTCCCTGAAGAGTACCGGGCTCATGGCATGAGCGCAGCGGACCGGGCGGCGGCGAGCGACACGATCGCATTCGCAGTCTTGAACGCAGATCAAGCCCGCGATCTTCTGGTCCTTAAAGATGGAATTAGCATCTTCGCATCTATGGAGTCCCTGTTTCCAGCCGCAGCTTGCCCGGCGGCTCACTCCGAGGCCCCTTGGCATGCGCGCGGATCCCCAGCCTGCCGACCTGTCGCGCCGGGAGGCGGCGCGTCCGCCCCTGTCGGAGCGGGGCGTCGGGCGCGATCCCCTGCTCCCCTTTCTCGACGCGGTCCGGCAGGGTCTGCTGATGATCGACCCCACCGGGACGGTCATCGCGGCGAACGCCCCGGCCCGGCAGCTCCTGGCCGGCCTCAATGTCACGCTGCGGGTGCAGGCTTCGGCGATCCCGCTGCTGCGGGCCCTGCGGGCCGGGACCGCCCCGCCGCGGGGCGCTCTGCTGCGCAGCCTCCGCCGCGCGCTGGCCCGGCGGCAGCCGGTCGTGTTCGAGTTGCGGCACCGGGACCACACGGTCCAGGTGGAACTCCATCCCCTCGCGACGGGCGGCTGGGTCGTCTCGCTGGAGGATGTCAGCACCCGGAAGGCCACGGAAGCCCGGGCCGACGCGATGGCGCGGCGCGATCCCCTCACCGGTCTGCCGAACCGCCTGCTCCTGCGCGAGCGTCTCGCCGAGGCTCTCGCGCGTCTCGCGCGCACGGGCGAGTGCTGTGCCTTGCTGCTGATCGACCTCGATCGGTTCAAGCCGGTCAACGACACGCTCGGTCATCCGATCGGCGACGCGCTGCTGGAGACGGTCGCCGACCGCCTGCGCTCGACGGTGCGGCCCACCGACACGGTGGCGCGGATCGGCGGCGACGAGTTCGTCATCCTCCAGGCCGGGATCCGCGACGCGGCGGGCACGCAGGCCCTTGCCCGCCGCGTCGTCGACCTGATCGGCCGCACCTACATGGTGGAGGGCCATCTCCTGACGATCGGCGCCAGCGTCGGCGTGGCGCTGGCCCCCGAGGACGGGACCGACGCCGACCGGCTCCTGAAGAACGCCGACCTCGCCCTCTACCGGGCCAAGCTCGACGGCCGCGGCACCTACCGGTTCTTCGAGCCGGAGATGGATGCGCGCATGCAGGCGCGCCGCAAGCTCGAACTCGACCTGCGGCAGGCGCTCGCCCGGCGGGAATTCCAGTTGCACTTCCAGCCGCAATTGCAGCTCGCGAGCGGCACGCTGATCGGCTGCGAGGCCCTGATCCGGTGGCGCCATCCCGAACGCGGGTTGGTCTCGCCCCTCGATTTCATCCCGCTTGCCGAGGAGATCGGCCTCATCGTCCCGATCGGCGAGTGGGTCGTCCGCCAGGCCTGCCGCGACGCCATGACCTGGCCGGAGCACATGTCGGTGGCGGTCAACGTCTCGCCGGCGCAGTTCAAGAGCGACCGGCTGGTGGAGACGATCATCTCGGCCCTGGCCGGCTCGGGGCTGCCCGCCCGGCGGCTGGAGGTGGAGATCACCGAGGGCGTGCTGCTGCAGGAGAACGACAGGACGCTCCAGACCCTGCACCGGCTGCGGGAACTCGGCGTGCGCGTCTCCATGGACGATTTCGGCACCGGCTACTCGTCGCTGAGCTACCTGCGCTCGTTCCCCTTCGACAAGATCAAGATCGACCGTTCCTTCGTGAAGGATCTGACCAGCAAGCCCGACGGCGAGGCGATCATCCGGGCGATCGCCGGCCTGGGCAAGAGCCTGGGCATGACCACCGTCGCCGAGGGCGTCGAGACGGCCGAGCAGATGCAGCGCATCCGCCTGGAGGGCTGCACCGACGTGCAGGGCTACCTCATCAGCAAGCCCGTACCCGCCGAGGACCTGCGCCAGGTCTTCGCCGGCTTTCCGCAGACCTGATCACTCTCCCCTTCGGAACGCCTTGCCATGAGCGACCTCTACCGTCTCGTCTATGCCAGCAAGAACCTGCTGCAGGGCTCGGAGCCGGAGGTGATGGCCGCGGTCCGCCAGATCCTGGACGCGTCCCAGCGGAACAACGCGGCCCTCGGGGTAACCGGCGCCCTGATGTTCAACGCGGGCGCCTTTGCGCAGGTGCTCGAAGGTCCGCGTCGGGGGGTCGAGACGACCTTCGAGCGGATCCAGCGCGACCTGCGGCACGACGACGTCACGGTCCTGCAATGCGGCCCGGCGGAGAGCCGCGCCTTCGCCAACTGGTCGATGGCGTTCGTGGGCCAGTCGTCCAGCGGGCAGGCCCGCTTCAGCAGCCTCTCGGCCGAGAGCGGCTTCGACCTCGCGCGCCTCGACGGCGACCGGGTCTTCGCCATGCTGCACGGGCTCGTTCTCGAGGAAGAGGGATTTCCGGTCGTGGGGGCCGATCCCGTGGCGACAGCTATCTCGGAGACCGCCCCCGTGGAGGCCGCTCCCTTGAAGAGCGCTCCCGTGGAGAGCGCGCCCTTGGCGGCCGGGCCCGAGCCGCGGACGGCTGCCGGGCTCGACGTCGCGCAGGTGCGGGCCGAGATCGCGCGGCTGCGTCCGGAGCCCGCATCCCAGGCCCCGGCGCCGGCTCCTGCCGGGTCGGATCGGGCGCCGCGGGCCGCACCGGTCCTGCGTCGCCCCGCCGGGACGCGCGGCGCGGCCGAAGCCGCCCTCAGTGTGCTCAAGGCGGCCCTGGCGAGCGAGCGGCAGCGTACGACCGACCTGCGGGCGGAGATCGACGGCCTGCGCGTCGCACTGGCCGCCTCCGCGGACCGGCTTGAGGGCCTGCGCGACGAACGGGACCTGTGGGCCGGACGGGCCGGTCTCCTGGCCCGCACCCTGGCGCAGGAGGCCGATGGCGTGCGGGCCGCCGCACCGGCCGTGCCGGACGAGACGCCACCGGCGGCGGTGCGCGACACCCGCACCGCCTGACTCCGCCGCGGCGGGCGGGCGAAAGGGTGTCATCGTGGCCGACCTTGAGGGACCCGATGACGCGGCCGCACGACCTCCGGAGCCCCCGGGCATGACCGGTGGCGCCCTGGGCCTGCGCCTGTCCGCCATCGACAGGACCACCCTGTTCGACGCGTTCACCCCGCAGCACGCACAAGGCCTGCGGCACTGGCACGCGGTCGTCATGCCCGGCCAAGGTGGCGACCCGACCGCCGGGGCGACACAGTCCTGCGCTACGGACTGTCCACCGTGATGCTCGGTTATCGGGGGGCGGCCCTGCTGCGCGCGGGGATCCGACGGGACAGGTCTTCGCCGGCATGGCGCCGTGGCCGTGGCATCACCGGGCGCTGACTCTCCCAGCATGAACGCGGGATCGTTCTCTTGAAAGTCTGATACGTTCTGCATAAAGAACGCCCGTTCGCTCCGGTTGGACGGTGCGGACGATCTCTGCGTGGAGGACGAGGCGATGTCAGAGGGATTTGCGGCCCGTACCGTTGCGGCGGCCAACGGCGTGGCCCAGGACGCGGCCTTCGGCGCGGTGATTGCGCCGATCCACCTGTCGACGACCTTCAAGTTCCCGGCCTTCGAGCAGGCCGGACCCTATGACTACTCGCGTCTCGGCAACCCCACGCGGGACGCCCTCGCCGACACGATCGCCAAGCTCGAGGGCGGCGCCCGCGCCGTCATGGTGGCGAGCGGCATGGCGGCCCTCGATCTCGCGCTGTCGAGCGTGCGGCCGGGCGATCTCCTGGTCGCGCCGCACGATTGCTACGGCGGGACTCACCGGCTGTTGAGCTTCCGCGCCGCCCGCGGGCATTACCGCGTGGCCTTCGTGGACCAGACCGATCTGGACGCGCGGGCGGCGGCCCTGGCCGAGGGGCCGAAGGTCGTGCTGATCGAAACGCCCAGCAACCCGCTGATGCGCGTGGTGGATATCCGACGCATCACCGCGGACGCGAAGGCGGCCGGCGCGCTGGCCGTGGTGGACAACACCTTCCTGTCGCCCGCCCTGCAGCAGCCGATCGCCCTCGGGGCGGATCTGGTCGTCCATTCCACCACCAAGTTCCTGAACGGCCATTCCGACGTCATCGGCGGGGTCGTGGTCGCCGCCGACAAGGCCGTTGGGGAGGAACTCGCCGCCTGGGCGAACACGATCGGGGTCACGGGCTCGCCCCTCGACGCTTATCTGACACTCCGTGGCCTGCGCACCCTGTTCGTGCGGGTGGAGCAGCAGCAGCGCAACGCCGCCGTCCTGGCGGCCTTCCTGGAGGCGCATCCGGCGGTGGCCCGCGTGCATTACCCGGGTCTGCCTACCGATCCGGGACATGCCCTGGCGAAGACGCAGCAGGCGGGCTTCGGCGCCATGCTGAGCTTCGAGCTCGCCGGGGGCCGTGCGGCGGTGAAGACCTTCGTGGAGGCCCTGCGGGTGTTCACGCTGGCCGAATCCCTGGGCGGCGTCGAGAGCCTGATCGCCCATCCGCCGACCATGACGCATGCGGCCATGGATCCGGAGGCGCGCGCCATCGCGGGCATCACCGACGGGCTGCTGCGTCTCTCTGTCGGCCTGGAGGCGGAAGCCGACCTGCTGGCCGACCTGTCGCGGGCCTTCGAGGCCCTGGACGGCTGAGCCGGCCGGTCACTCCTCCTCGACCACGCTGAACCCGGACTCGTCCTCGACCACCCGGAAACGGGCGCGCTGCACGGTCCGGGAGCGCTCGGCCGCCTCGTCGCGGCACTTGTCGACATGGGCGGCGCGGTTGACCACCTGCAGGTTCGGCGCCCCCCAATAGCCGAGCAGCACCGGCCAGGGCGCGTCGCGGTGTTCCCGCCAGACCCGGTAGAGCGGCAGGGTGTGGTCGACCTCGGCCGTCTTCAGCAGGCGTTTGCCGGTGGTGGTGCAGCGATGTCGCTGGCGGAGCTTCAGCGCCCGGACCTGGGCATGCGGCGCGATCCAGAACTTCCAGGCCGCGACACAGGCTGCGTGCCAGCCGGCATTGGTGTTGGGGGCGCCGCGCGCCCAGAGATCCCGGTGCCAGCCGAACCGGTAGACCGGCTGACCGCAGATGCAGCAGACGCCCCGGCCGCGGGCGAAGGCCGGATCGCGGTAGGGTGCCGGCGGCATGCGGAAGCTTCCGGCCCGGCCCTCGGCCCCGAGCTGCCAGGTCCAGCCCTCCGGCGTCCCGGAGCGGGCCGCCAGCGCCCGGGCCAGCCGGTCGGCGCGGAGGATGTGGTTGCGCCAGTAGCTCTCGACGGCGAGCCGCGGTGTCGGCGGGATCAGCGGGCGCGCCAAGGCGTGCTGAAGGACCGGTGCCGGGAAGACCGACGGCAGGGCCCGTTCCAGCCGCGCCCGGGCCTGCTCGTTGCGGAGGGTGCGCCAGCTCGATGTGGTCATGGTGGACCGGTGGTAACCCGGCCGGCGCCGCGCCGCGACGGCGCCGCTGCAACAGCGGGCGGCCCCCGCACGCCCGACCTTCAGGGTTAAGAAAATGTTTCCCGTGAAACATCGCGCGGCTCGTCAGAAGCAGCATGGCCGCTCCGGTCCGGCTCAGAGATCCACCCCCATCGACAGGAGGTAGGTGCGCGGCGCGCCCTGAAAGAAGGTGCCGAACGACGCGACCCCGGTCCAGTACCGCGCGTCGGTCACGTTGAGGACGCTGGCCCGGAAGGTCGTCGGCCGCTCGGCGACGAGGGTCGTGTAGCGCAGGCCAAGGTCGAGGCGGGCCCAGGCCGGCAGGGCCTGGGTGTTCGCGAGGTCGACGAACTGCCGCCCGGTGGAGATGACGGCGCCGTTGAGCGTCAGGCCGGGCAGCCCGGGCAGGTCCCACTCGGCGCCCAGGCTCGCCTGGGCCTCCGGCACGCCGATCGGCCGGTGCCCGCGATTGGCGGCGAGCGCCGTCCGGACGAGGCGTCCGTCCAGCAGGGTCACGCCGCCGACCACGCGCACCTGCGGCGTGATCTCGCCAAACAGGCTCAGCTCGAGGCCGCCGACGCGCTGCTCGCCGGTCGCCGCGAAGCGCCCCTGCGGGCCGAGTTCGCCCGCGGGCTTCGTGATCCGGAAGGCGCCAAGCGTGGCGCCGAACCGGCCGAGATCGAGCTTCACACCCGCCTCGACCTGTCGGGCCACGTAGGGAGCGAGGATCGTGCCGGAATTGGTCGCCACCGCCGGGGCCACGTCGCCGCGGCTCAGGCCCTCGATGTAGTTGCCGTAGAGCGAGACCGAGTCCCAGGGCCGCACCACGAGACCGACCATCGGGGTCGTGGCGCTCTTGTCGTACGACGAGGCCAGCGTGCCGACATTCGACAGGTAATTGTGCGCCTCCACGCGCTGGCGGCGCACACCCAGGGTCAGCAGGACGCGCTCGTCGAGGGCCGACAGCGTGTCGGCCACCGCGATCCCCGACAGGGTGCTGTCGGACAGGCGGGGCCGGCCGATGCCGTAGATCGGCGCGATGTACGGGACGAGGGCCGGCACGTAGAGGTTCGACAGGTAGGCGCCCCGGCCGGGCGAGAACCGCCGTCCCGTCGCCTCGTCGTACACGGAGCCCTGAAGCGTGAGGGCGTGGCGGATGAATCCGGTCTCGAACCGGGCCCGGACGCCGGCGTCGTAGGTGAGCCGGTCGACGCCGAGGGCGTAGAATTGCGGCGTGCTGGTCGTGTCGCCGCGGCCGTTGAGGATCGTCGGTGCCGATTGGAAGTACCGCTCCACTCCGGTCTGCCCGCCGCCGACATCCGCGAACAGCGTGACCTGATCGGTCAGGTCGTACTCGGTGCGCAGCAGGCCGCCGCGATCGTCGACGTCCGAGTATTCCCAGGGCTGGGTCAGGTTCAGGCGACCGTCGGGCGCCCGCGGTACGGGCACGCCGGCCCGCAGGAGGAACGGGCGCAGCGGCGCGTTGAAGCGGTCCGTCTGCGCCAGCAGGTAGAGCCACGCGCGGAACCGGTCACCCTGGTAGTCGAGGGCCAGGGCCCCGACGCCGGTCGTCTCAGTCTGGCGGTCGAAGGGCGTGGCGCCGCCGTGCAGGCTGCCGACGACGCGGGCGCCCCATTCCCGTCCCGGCCCCCAGCGGCGGGCGACGTCGACCTGGCTGCCGCCCCAGGCGGTCGAGCCGTAATCCAGGGTGACGCGGGTCAGGTCCGCGCCGGCGCGCTTCGGGACGATATTGACCACGCCGCCGACCGCGCCGTTCGGCGACACCCCCGTGAGGGCGGCGGACGGCCCCTTTAGGACCTCGATGCGCTCCACGTAGTCGGTGAAGATGCGGAAGCTCGGGGCAATGCCGTAGAGCCCGTCGAAGGCGACCTCGCCGCTGGTGTTCTCGTTGGACGGGAAGCCCCGGATGGAGAAGGAGTCGAACGGCGCCCCCGTGGTCTGGGTGGCGCGCACCGACGGGTCGAGGACCAGGGTCTCGGACACCGTCCGCGCCTGCCGGTCCCGGATGAGCGTGTCGGTGTAGCTGGCGATGCTGAAGGGCGCCTTCTGGATCTCGGTATCGCCCAGCAGGCCGAGGCGACCGCCCCGCGCCACCTGACCGCCGGCATAGGCCGGGACCGGTCCGCGCGGCGCGGCCGCGCTCGCGACCGAGATTTCGTCGAGCTGGACCTCCCGGCCGGCCCCGGCCTCCTCCGCGCGGGCCGCGTGCAGCCCGGAACCGACGAAGCCCAGCAGGACAGCCATCGGGAGAACCGGCCGGGCCGCGCGCCGCCGGCGCCGGTTCCGCGCGGAAACCGACACCGAGAAATCTTGAGACCGCATTGTCGTGACGAAAGCTCCGAATCACGGAGCAAGGCAGCAAATATCTCTACGTGTGTCAAAAATACATTTGGATTAATTATAATTATATTCAGCGCACGCAGGGTCGATCTACGTGATCGATATTGAGTGCGTTCTATACTGAATTCCATTGCCGAACGACATCATTATCAGTGCCTCACTCATCATCGCACGGTCGAGCCGGCGATTTCGCGGAAGGCCGGGCCAGAGCTCGGCCGAGGCGCGCGGCCGGGATCGTCGGGCCGGGCGGGGCGTGCGGGGCCCGACACGGCCGCGATCGGGTGTGGATCGCGCGCGTCCGATCGGGTTGCCGCGGCGGAGACCGGGGCGCCCGGTTGCCAGGGTTGCCCACCCCGCCTAGACGGGCCCGGCGCGAAACGTGCCTGTCACCCCTCCTCTAGTGCAGAGGTTTTCCCGTGATCACCGGTCCGTGCCTCATCGTCCAGCCGATCCACGCGGCGGGCCTCGACCGGCTGCGGGCGGCCGGATTGGAGCCGCGTCCGGCGAGCGGCACGGATCCCGAGACCCTGGCCCGCGAGGCCGCCCCGTGCGTCGCCGTCATCACCCGCAACACCGGCTTCCCGGCCCGCGCCATCGCGGCGGCCCCGGCCCTGCGGGTGATCGGCGTGCACGGCACCGGCACCGACCACGTCGCCACCGCCGAGGCGACCGAGGCCGGGATCGTGGTGGTCAACACGCCCGGCGCCAACGCCGTCTCGGTGGCCGAGCAGACGCTGGCGCTGATCTTCGCCCTGGCCAAGGCCCTGCCGGAGGCCGACCGCTCGGTCCGGCGCGGGGACGACAGCTTCAAGTTCACCGCCCGCCTGATCGAGCTGGCCGGCCTGACGCTGGGCCTCGTCGGCTTCGGGGCGATCGGGCAGGCGACGGCCCGGCTCGGCACGGCCCTCGGCCTGCGGGTGCTGGCCTACGGCCCGAGCCGGCCGGACGCCGACTTCGCCAATGCCGGCGCCCTGCGGGCTCCTTCGGTGGACGCGCTCCTCGCGGAGGCCGACATCGTCTCCCTGCACGTGCCCCTGACCCCTGCCACCCGCGGCCTGATCGGCCGGGACCAGCTCGCCCGGATGAAGCGGGACGCCTTCCTGATCAACACCAGCCGCGGTGGTCTGATCGACGAGGCGGCCCTGGTGGAGGCGCTGGAATCCGGCACGATCGCGGGCGCCGGGCTGGACGTCTTCGCGCAGGAGCCCCTGCCGGCCGACCACCCCCTCGCCCGTCAGGCGCGGGCGATCCTGACGCCCCATGTCGGCGGTTCCACCGGGTCGGCCCTGATCCGCACCGCCGAAACCGCCGCCGGCCGCGTGGTCGACGTGCTGGCAGGCCGGCGGCCGGGCGGACTGGTCAATCCGGATGTCTGGGCGCGGCGGCGCGCCCTGTGATACCCTGAGACGGGTTGCCGCCGCGGGCCGCGCGACCGATCTCCGACCGGCACCTCAGGATGAGGGCGCGGGTGGGAAGGCCGCGGTCCAACGGCTCCGACCGCGCCCGGATCAAGCCCTTTCGTCCGCACCACGACCGCCCGCCGCGCACGTTGTCATGCAATCGTCGCAGACGGGCCGGAAAGCCACGCGCTGCATCCGAGGCCAGAGAGGGCTCCATGGACTTCCACCGTCGCTTCACGGTCCTGATGTGCGCCCCCGCCTTCGATCCGGACGATCTCGAAGGGGCGCGCGTCAATCAGATCGTGGCAGCCGTGGAGCAGCGCGGCTTCGAGGTGGTGCGCGCCCGGCGGGTCGAGGACGCGGCCATCGCGGTGCAGACCGACGCCGCGGTGGGCTGCCTCGTGGTCGATTGGGGCAAGCGCGGCCTCGACGGCAAGGCCGCCGCCCTCATCGACATGATGCGCAAGCGCGGCCTGGAGATGCCGATCGTCATCATGGTCCGCCGCAAGCGGCTGGAGGACATCCCGGTCGAACTGCTCGATTTCATCGACGGCTACATCTTCCTGGCGGAGGAGACCCCGGAATTCATCGCCCGCGGCCTCGTCAGCCGGGTCACGCAATACGCCCAGACCCTCAAGACGCCGTTCTTCGGCGCGCTCGTCGACTACGCCGAGAAGGGCAACCAGCTCTGGACCTGCCCGGGCCACAACGGCGGCATCTTCTACAACCGGTCGCCGATCGGCCGGATCTTCGTGGAGCACCTGGGGGAAGCGATCTTCCGTGACGACCTCGACAACTCGGTCCTCGACCTCGGCGACCTGCTGACCCACGAGGGCCCGGCGCTGAAGGCCCAGAAGGAGGCCGCGAAGATCTTCGGGGCCGAGAAGACCTACTTCGTCCTCAACGGCACCTCGGCCTCCAACAAGATCGTCCTGTCCTCGCTGATCGCGGAGGACGACCTCGTCCTGTTCGACCGCAACAACCACAAGGCGGCGCATCACGGCGCCCTGTTCCTGGGCGGCGGCATCCCGATCTTTCTGGAAACGGACCGGAACGCCTACGGCCTGATCGGCCCCATGTATCATGAGGCCCTCGACGAGACCCGGATCCGGGAGAAGATCCGCCGGAACCCGCTGGTGACCGATCCCGAGGCGTGGCGCCGGGAGCGGCCGTTCCGCGTCGCGGTGATCGAGCAGTGCACCTACGACGGCACGATCTACGACGCCCAGGAGATCCTGGAGAAGATCGGCCACCTCTGCGACTACATCCTGTTCGACGAGGCCTGGGCGGGCTTCATGAAGTTCCACCCGCTCTACGCCCGCCGCTTCGCCATGGGGCTGACCGGCCTCGACGAGACCTCGCCCGGCATCGTCGCCACGCAATCGACCCACAAGCAGCTCGCGAGCTTCTCCCAGGCCTCGCAGATCCACACCCGCGACGGGCATATCCGCGGCCAGACCCGGCGGGTCGAGCACAAGCGGCTCAACGAGAGCTTCCTCGTCCACGCCTCCACGTCGCCCTTCTACCCGCTCTTCGCCTCCCTCGACGTCGGCGCCCAGATGATGAAGGGCCGCTCCGGCATGATCCTGTGGGACGACACGATCCGGCTCGGGATCGAGTGGCGCAAGAAGGTCCGGGCGATCCGGCGGGAATTCGAGGAGAACGAACGCGATCCCGCAAGGCGCTGGTTCTTCGACCCCTTCGTGCCGGACGTGACGGTGAATGCCGACGGGGCCGAGGTGCCGTGGGAGAGCGTGCCGACCGACGAACTCGCCGCCACGCCGCGCCACTGGGAGCTGAAGCCGGGCGCCCGCTGGCACGGCTTCACCCACGTGGCGCCGGGCTACGCGATCACCGACCCGAACAAGCTCACCGTGCTCACCCCCGGCTTCGACCGGCACACGGGGGCCTACGCCCAGCACGGCGTGCCGGCGCCGATCGTGGCCCAGTACCTGCGTGAGAACCGGATCGTCGCCGAGAAGAACGACCTGAACTCGCTGCTCTTCCTGCTGACCCCGGGGGTCGAATCCTCCAAGGCCGGCACGCTGATCTCGGGCCTCGTCGCCTTCAAGCGGCTCCACGACGACAACGTCCCGCTGGAGGAGGCCATGCCGGAATTCGTCAACCGCCGGCCGAACCGCTACCGCGGCGTGCGCCTGCGCGACCTCTGCGCCGAATTCCACGCCTTCCACCGGGAGGCCGGCACCTCCACGCTCCAGCGGCGCCAGTTCGCCCCGGAGCACCTGCCCGAGATGGTGATGCCGCCCAAGAAGGCCGCCCAGCTGCTGACCCGCAACAAGGTGGATTACGTGCCGATCGCCGAGGCCGAGGGGCGGATCGCCACCACGCTGATGCTGGTCTATCCCCCGGGCATCGGCACGGTGCTGCCGGGCGAGCGCCTGGACGACCGGGCCAAGCCCATGCTCGACTATTTCAAGATGTTCGAGGCCTCCGCCAACCTGTTCCCGGGCTTCGAGGCCGAGATCCAGGGCGTCTACCGCGAGGTCGATCCGGACGGGCGGATCCGCTTCCACACCTACGTGGCACGCGAGGGGGCCTGATGGAGATCGAGGTCGAGACGCCCGGCCTGGTCCCGGCCCGCACCTGCCCCGACATCGTCATCCGCGCCTCCTCGGATGCGGATGTCGAGGCGATGGTGGCGATCTACGAGCACCACATCAGCAGGGGCGTGAGCGATGTCGGCGTCGCCGAGGAGGACCGTCTGCTTCCCGACGACCTGAAGCGGCGGCGCAAGACCATGCGCAAGAAGCGCCTGCCCCACCTCGTGGCCGACCGGGACGGCGCGGTGGCGGGCTACGCCTACGCGGTGCCGTTCCGGAAACGCCCGGCCTACCGCTACACGCTGAAGCACTCGATCTACGTGCATCCCGACCACCTGCATGCCGGGATCGGCCGCCGGCTGCTGCCGGCCCTGATCGAAGCCTGCGCGGCCGGCGGCTACCGCCAGATGATCGGCTACATCGACGCCGAGAACGCGGCGTCCCTGCGGCTCCACGAGGCCTGCGGGTTCGAGCGGGTCGGCTACCTGCGGGCGGTGGGCTTCAAGTACGGCCACTGGTCGGACAGCGTCATGGTCCAGCGGGCGCTGGGCACCGGGTCGGAGGACCGGCCGGGGTAGCGGGCCGGGACGGGGCGGCGTCCGACGCCCGGCCGCCGTCATTGCGAGCGCAGCGAAGCGATCCAGGAGCGCCACACTTACGGAGGGCGCGCTACCCTGGGTCGCTTCGCTGCGCTCGCGATGACGGAGCGCGTGACACCCGCCGAAGGAGTCGACCGGGGCCGGGATCAGTGGCCGGAGGCCGGCTGCGCCGTCGCGACGATGTCGACCTCGACGCCGACATCGAGCGCCACCCATTGGCCCGAGGCCCAGGCCCCCTGGCCGACGCCGAACTCGGTGCGGACGAGGCCGACGCGCCCCACGGCATGCGCCGCGCCGCCGTCGAAGGTCAGGTGGAACGGCAGCGTCACCGGCCGGCTCGTGCCGCGGATCGTCAGCGTCCCCACTGCCGCGTAGTCGCCCTGCCCCTTGTCGACGAAGCGGGTCGCCTCGAAGCGCGCCTGGCTCGCCGCCTTGACGTCGAACCAGTCCTTCTGCGGCAGGGCCTCGTCGCGCTGGACGTCCCCGGTCCGCGCGCTGGCGAGGTCGACCAGCACGAGCGCGTGCCCCGCCTCGGGCTTGGCGGGGTCGAAATCCACGCTGGCCGTGAACCGCTCGAACCGCCCGGTGAACGGGACGCCGACCTGCACGCCCGAGAACCGGATCGCGCTCCGGGCCGGATCCACCGCCCACTCGGCGGCGGCGGCCGGCAGGACCCCGCTCAGGAACGCGCCCAAGAACGCGCCCTGCAGCGCCGCGAGCAGGCAGAGGTGACGCGCGTTCATCGGGTGGGCTCCACGATCGGGGCGGTCGACGGCCGGCGCCCCGGCAGCATGCGGCGCAGCACGTCGTCGCGCAGGAGGAAATGGTGGCGCAGGGCGGCCGCCACGTGGACGGCGAGGAGGGCCGCCAGGAACCACGCCCCCAGGGCATGGACCTGCTTGAGGAGGCCCTCGGCGGCGGCGGGGTCGGGGACGTGGGCCGCCAGCGGCAGGTGCGGCCAGGGGACGAGGCCGTAGAGCACCGTCGGGATGTTGAACGGCGACAGCGAGACCACGGCCCAGCCGGTCAGGGGCAGCCCGACGAGGAGCAGATAGAGCAGGTGATGCGCCGCCGCGGCCGCCCGCCGCTCCCGCGCCGGCATCCCAACCGGGTGCGGTGGCGGCCGGTGGGTCAGGCGCCAGAGGAGGCGCAGGACCGTCAGCGCCAGCACCGTGACGCCGACCGACTTGTGCCACTGGTAGAGCTGGAACTGGCGCAGCGGCGCCAGGGCCGCGTGCGTCATGGTCAGCCCGAGGCCGATCAGGACGAGCACGGCGAGCGCGCTCGCCCAGTGCAGCAGGATCGCCACGGCGGAGTACCGCCGCGCGGAAACCCCGTTCGCCATGGCCGATCCCCCGGTGTCAGTCCTGCTTCTCGAAGGCGCCCGCGATGGTGAGGTGCAGCTCGTCGCCGATCAGCGGCACGTAGGTCTTCACCCCGAACTCCGAGCGCTTGAGCGTGCCGGTGGCCTCGAAGCCGACCGTATACTTCTTACTCAGCGGGTTCACGCCGGCGCCGACCAGGGTGACGTCCAGCGTCACCGGCTTGGTCACGCCGTGGAGCGTCAGGTCGCCCGTCACCTTCGCGTGGTCCTTGCCGGCCGGCGTGACCTTGGTGGACACGAAGGTCATGTCGGGGAACTTGGCGGCGTCGAGCCACTGGTCGCCCTTGAGCTCGTCGGTGAGCTTGGCGCTGGTGGTCGTCACCGAGGCGACCGGGATCTTCACCGAGAGCTTGGCCGCCGCCGGGTTCTTCGGCTGCAGCTCCAGCGTGCCGGACACGTCCGAGAAGCCGCCGGCATAGTTCGAGAAGCCCATATGGGACACGCGCCAGCCGACCTGGGTGTGGCCGGGATCGACCGCGTAGGTGCCGGCCTGGATCTGCGCCGGATCGCGGGTCGGCGGGGTCTGGGCCAGCGCCGAGGTGGCGACCGGGGTGGCGACCAGCAGGGCCAGCAGGCCGGAGGCAAGAATCGACTTCAAGGGTGTCTCCTGCAGAGCAGACGGTCGAGCGCGATTCGCTGCGCCGCAGCAGCCCTGTAGACCCGTTCACGGCACCGGTTGAGCCTGCTATCCGGAACCCCATGGTTGCGAGAACGGAAACCTTCCGGGGCGGACTCGAGGATGTGCGGGCCTTCTGCGCCGTCGTCGATCTCGGCACGGTGACGGCCGCGGCCGCGAGCCTGCAGGAGACCAAGGGCAGCGTCAGCCGACGGATCTCCCGCCTGGAACAGGCGCTGGGCGCCCGGCTGATGGCGCGCACCTCACGGGCGGTCTCGCCGACGGCCGAGGGGCTGGCCTTCTACGCCAAGGCGCAGGAGAGCCTGACCCTCCTCGACGAGGCGGCCGAGACCGCCCGCGACGCCCGCACGGTGCCGACCGGGCACCTGCGGATCACGACCTCGATCGATTTCGGGATCGAGGTGATGCCCGAGATCGTCGCGAGCTTCCGGACCGCCTACCCGCAGATCACCGTGGAGATGCTGAACACCGACGCGCGCCTCGACCTCGCGGCCAACCGGATCGACCTCGCCCTGCGTCTCGGCGGCGCGGAGGAGACCGGCTACCGCGCGATGGTCCTCGCGACCCTGGCTCTCGGCCTCTACGCCGCCCCCGCCTATCTGCTGCGCCGCCCGGCCCCGACGGACCTCGCGGGCCTGCACGACCACGACCTGATCCTCGCCCGGGAGCGGATCGGCACGGCGGGACTGGTGCTGACCGACGGGCAGGGCCGTACCGAGCCGCTGGCCTTGAGCCCGGCCATCCGGGTCAGCGACTTCGCCACCGCGCACCGGCTGACCCTGGCGGGCGCCGGGATCGGCCATCTCCCGAGCCTCGTCGCCGCCCGCGCCGTGGAGGCGGGGGAGATCCTGCGGGTGCTCAGCCCCTGGGCGACCCGCGGCGCGCATCTGCGCGCCGTCACCCTCGCGGGGCGCGAATTGCCCGCCCGCGTCCAGGTCTTCCGCGAGCATGTCCGCAGCGCCCTGGCGGCGCGCGACTGCCCCGGCGCCACCCTGGACGGCGACGACCCAAACAGATGACGCCCTCTCTTGCGCCGAAGATGACAGGGGCTGCGATCGGAATGGGCATCGCCCGGGCGACCGCCTAAGCCGAGCGACCCGCCGCCACCCGGTTCGTTCTGCCGTCGGCGGGCCGGTCCATCACGACCGACTTATATCTGCGCCGTGGCGACAGCATCGCCCTGCGCACCGGCGATGCGCACCCGCCCCGGGACCAGCCGACGGATCTCGCCATCCCGTGCGCGACGCACCCTTCCGCCGCGTCGGAGTCGGGGCATCGCGGCGCGGCTCAGCCGTCGCGACCGAGGCCGAGACCGCGGATGATGTCGCCGATCGGATCGATCTTCGGGGACGGGGCAGCCACCGGGGCCGTCTGGGGGGCCGCCGCGACGACGGCCGGCCGATCGGATTGCGCGGTACGCTCGAGTGCGGCGTGGCGAAGCCGGGCAGTCCGGCGCGACCCACGCTCCGCCCCCTTCGGCCGATGCGTCGCCACGGCCTTCCGCAGCGGTTCGGCCGGACGTGCCATCTCGGCCGGAAGCGGCGCGGTCGGCATCGCCGTGGAGGGAACCGCGGCGGCGATCCGCGGCGTCGGGACAGCCGCCAGCGCCCCCGTGGTCTCCGGTGCGGACGCGTGGGCCGGGGGATTCACCCAGGCGGCCGGCGCGACTGGTGCCGCAGCCGTCACGACCGGACGTGCAGGGCGTGTCTGCACCTCGTAATTGCCCGGATGCAGAATATGCGCGGCCGCCACCAGCCCGAATACGGCAACGGCAGTGGTACCGAGGGTGGAGCGGTAGTGTTCCATGGCGGAAAAACGTACCGCCAAGCTCCCGGTTCCGCGCCACCGAACCGTGCGTCGGCGCAAACAAAAAAGGCCACTCCCGAAGGAGCGGCCCGAAGTCTAGGGAGGAAACGCCCAAGAAGGGCAGCGGGATCGCGACGCCATCGCCATCCCGCAATGCAAAGATAGGATACCGCAGTGCGGCATGCAACGGATCGGACGCCGGGGAGATATGCATATGCTACCCTGTTGGGCCGTTCAGCCATGCACCTGAAGCATGTCACGGCGCGGGATCGCGGACGGACCGCGCGACGCGCAGGGCGCCCTGCACGCGGATCTGGCGGTGGCGGGTGGACGAGAACGGGATCTAGGCCCCCCCGGACCGACCATCCTGGCCGATGAGCCGCTCGATCTCCGCCTCCGCGACGGCGCGTGCCGCGTGCTCGGAGGTGTACGGGCGGAACGACCCCCGGACCAGCTTGCCGCGGTCGCGGATCGCCCAGGTGAAGCGGCCGGGATCATGCCGGCTTGGCCTGACCTCGACCGTGTAGAGATGCCCGCCCGTCGCACCCATGCTGGGAATGTGCGGAAGCGTCCCGCATCGGGACAGGGGGTGCGACCCTGGGCGTCAGTCCCGTTCGCGAGAGCCGTTCTCCCCGCGTTGCTAGGGCGCGCTCCGGACCAGGGCCGGCCGTCCGACCCGCCCCCGTCCTCCGGAGGGGCCGGAGCGCGGGCCCCTCAGGCGGAGAGGGGTGGATCGGAACGCCGCGGAGGCCGCATCGTCGGTCCCGTCACCCCGCGGTGGGGAATCACAGAACCCGGTTGCACCCCGTGCGGGAACGGCCCTAGCGCGCCGGCCGCCGGCCCTGGGCCGGTCCGCGCGGTCCGGCGCCGCCCGCCGGCCGGCCCTCGCTCCGGCCCTCACCCCGAGCCTCGCCCCGAGTCTCGCCCCGAGTCTCGCCCCGAGTCTCGGCCTGCCCCTCGGTCCGGGTCCCGAGCCAGACCACGTGCTTCGGGCCGCTGCCCCGGCCGCTCGCGTGGACGCGCTGCTCGTCGACCGCGAAGCCGGAGCGCTGCAGGCGGCTCTTGAACTTCCGGTCCGGGGCGCCCGACCAGACGCCCAGGATGCCGCCCGGCCGCAGGGCCCAGCGGGCGCGCTTCAGGCCCCAATTGTCGTAGAGCCGGTCGTTCGACTTGCGCATCAGCCCCTCCGGGCCGTTGTCGACGTCGAGCAGGATCGCGTCGTAGCGCGCCGGGCCGGCCTGGATCAGGCGGTTGACGTCGGCCTCCTGCAGGTCGACCCGCGGATCGTCCAGGCAGCCGGCGAAGACGTGGGCGAGCGGCCCCCGGGCCCAGGCGACCACGGCGGGCACCAGCTCGGCCACCACCACCTGTGCCTCCGGCCCGAGGCCTTCGAGCGCCGCCCGCAGGGTGAAGCCCATGCCGAGGCCGCCGATCAGGATCCGGGCCCGGGGCCGGTCCTGGAGCCGCGCGCAGGTCATCGCCGCGAGCGCCACCTCGGAACCGCTGCGCCGGTTGTTCATGAGCTCGATCGTGTCGGCCATGATGGCGAATTCGTCGCCGCGCCGCATCAGGCGCAGGTCGGTGCCGCCCCCGGGCACGGATCCGGTATCGAGATGAACCCAGGGTATCACGCACACGTCCTCGGCTTGCCGGCGCCCGTCCCGTACGGGCGGCGGAGGGATCGCGGCAGGAGCAAGGCGGCGCCCGGACCCGGCAGTGCGCGTCGCGCAACCCCCTGCCCGGCGACGCACCTTGCCGCGACCGATTCCGGCGGCGTATCAGCACCTATGGCCAAACGCATCAAGTCGAGACCCCAGGAGCGGGGCTCCGTTCTGTTCGATATCGTCTTCACGGACGGTTCACGGGCCTCGAACCGGCGTGTGCCGGCCGAGATCCTCGGCGGCCTGGACGGCGACGAGCCGGCCCGGCAGCTCATCGCCGAGCAGGAGGAAGAGATCGCCCGCAAGGCCGGACGGCCGGGCCGCGCGATCGAGAGCCTGACGCGCTCGCCCGTCGTCAAGCCGAAGCCGGTCGTCTGACCGGAGCGGTCAGGCGCTCTCGGCCAGCCGGCGCAGGACCTCGTCGCGCAGGGCCTCGTTCATCGCCGCGAACCGGGTCTGCAGGCGCGTCCGCAGCCACGGGACCAGGGCGGGGGCGAGCAGGCCTGCGACGGCCACCGCCTGGACGAGGCGGACCCCGTCGGCGGTCTCGAGGATCCGGACCTCGTGCTCGCCGACGAGCAGGGGCGGCATCGTGAGGCCGCCGCGCCACGCGAGGCGCCGACCGGGCTCCCAGCCGGTCACCGTCACCTGGCGCGTCCGGTAGGCGCGGCCGTTCAGGGTCCGCTCCAGCCGCCAGCGCGCGCCCTCGCGCAGGCGGCCCGCCGCCTTGCGGATATACGGGTTCCACGCCGGGTAGGAATCCAGATCCGTCAGCACGGACCAGACCAGTCCGGCCCGCGCGGGGATCGCGATCTCCGTGCTGCTGATCCGAACGCCCGTCATGCCTTCCCTCCCGCCGCCCTCCCGCCGGCGCCCGTTCGCCCCGGCCGCTCCCGCTCTCCGAGACCGCGCGCCGCCCACCCGGCGGTTCAGACCGCGCCCTCGACCACTTCCAGCGCCCGCAGGATGGCGAACCCGATCCGCTCGGCCTCGGTCTCCGCGTCGGCGGGGAGCAGCGCCACGGTCTCGACCCCCCGCTCGTCCTCCGGACCGACCACGACCCGGATCACGTCGCCCTCGACCGCCGACGGGTCCCGGATCAGGCCGACCCGATGGCCGGCCCCCGTGCCGAAGACGCGCAGGGGCGCCTGGGCGGGATCGGGCTCCGGTTCCGGCGCGGGGGTGCGGGGGACGCCGAAGGCGGGGCGGATGACGTTGTCGTCGGACATGCGGAACCCAGTCTCCGTTCGTACGCGGGTGCCGGTGCGGGCGGGGCTCAGGCCGGCCCGGTCCGGGGGGCGGCGAGACCCGCCGTCGCGAGCACCGCGTCGGCCAGCACCTCCAGGCCGGCCCCGGCCCAGGCCGGCGTGATGCTCTCGGCCTCGTTGTGGCTGATCCCGCCGTGGCAGGGGCAGAACACCAGAGCCGCCGGCACCGCACGGGCGCAGTAGACGGCGTCGTGGTAGATCGCGGTCGGCATCCGCGTCCAGGCATGGCCCCGCGCCTCCGCCGCCGCCTGGACGCGATCCACCAGAACCGGATCGAACGGGGTCGGGGGCGCCCGCCAGAACTCCGAGACCTGGATCGTGACGCCGCGCCCGGCCGCCAGCGCGTCGGCCCGGGCGCGGATCCGCGTCCCCATCGCCTCCAGCTGCGCGGTGTCGCCGTGGCGGGTGTCGAGGCTGAACCAGACCCGGCCAGGCGTGATGTTGCGGCTCGCCGGCTCCGCCTTCAGCACGCCGACGGTGGCGCGGCCGCGCTCGCCCCCCTCGCCGACCGCCGTCTCGGCGATGTCCTCCAGCGAGGCGATCAGCGCCGCCGCGGCCATCATCGCGTCCCGCCGGCCCGCCATGGGGCTGCCGGCATGGGCCTCCTCGCCCAGCACGGTGATCTCGTACCAGATCTGGGCGAGCGCCCGGTCGACCACCCCGATGGTGAGGCCGGCCTCCTCCAGGCGCTTGCCCTGCTCGATGTGGAGCTCGAAATAGGCGCCGATCTCCCGCAGGGCGGCGGGATCCGCCGTGCCCTGCCAGCCGATGCGCCGCAGCGCGTCGCCGAAGACGTGGCCCGCGAGGTCGCGGGTCGCCAGGATGTCGGCCTCCGGGACGATGCCCATGGCGACGCCGCTGCCGCTCATCGGCGGGGCGAAGCGCGCGCCCTCCTCGTTGCACCAGTTGATCAGCAGGAGCGGCGCCTCGGTCTCGATCCCGGCCTCGTGCAGGGCGCGCATGATCTCGAGCCCGGCCAGCACGCCGAGGGGTCCGTCGAACTTGCCCCCGGTGGGCTGGGTGTCGAGATGGCTGCCGATGGCCACGGGCTTGCGGCTCGGATCGCGCCCGGGGCGGCGGAAGATCATGGTGCCGACCCGGTCCACGGTGAGCGTCAGCCCCGCCGCCTCGCCCCAGCGTTGGAACAGGGTGCGGCCCTCGGCGTCGCGGTCGGTCAGGGCCTGCCGGTCGTTGCCGCCGTTGGGGAGCGCGCCGATCCGGGCGAGATCCATCAGGCTGTCCCAGAGCCGGACCTGCGAGAGCGGGAGGTTGATGCGGTCCACCGTGCGCTCCATGGTGCCTCTGCCGAATGCCGACCGGACGGTGCAGGTTACGGCGCACCGGCAACCCGCACCAGGGTCGGGCGACGCGTGTTCCGGCGGCCGGGCAGCGGCCGTCCCGGAGCCCGGGGCGGAGTGCGGAATTCTCTCCGATCGCGCGGTCTACCCATCATTTGTGATCGAACTTTCCGTGCCGCAGCGATGTGGATTCGGTCTTTGTGCCGCGATGGGACGGCCGAGACCTGTCGAGAAACGCCGAGATTCGCCCTGCGCCGCATCGATGTCTTCCTCGGCCGCAATGCGACCCGAAACTCGGCGGCCGCGACGCCGCGTATGAAGCTGTCGACCGCGACGATACTGGACATCCGGCGTGCCGAGCGCATGTGGTGCGGATCAATCTGTCCATCATCGTACAATCATCGATACTAGCCAGTTCGGAGAGGATTCCATGATGCTGGCTTCTACGGCAGCCTCTGCCCTGCAGGCCGCCGGACTGATCGGACTCTGGGATACGGACGTCCGGGCCGGCCGGTCGGTGCTCGACACGGGCGCGGCGTCCCTTCTGGCGGGGGACCCGCGGCTCGCCGGGACGCCGCTGCCGCTCGACGCCGCCCTCGGCCGCATCCACCCGGCGGACCGGGACTGGGTGTTCGGCCGGATCCACCATGTCCGTCGGACCGGGGGGCCGGTTTCGCTGGAGTTCCGCATCCTGACCGGGGCGGGCGAGACCCGCTGGATCCTCAACCGCGGCTGCCTGACGCCCGACGCGGACGGCGCGCTGCGGGGACGCGGCGCCTATATCGACGTGACGGATCTCCATCCGCCGTCGGTGCGGGCCGCGGAGGGCAGCGGCGCCGCGCAGGGGGCCGACCACGAGCCGGATCGTGCCGTCGGCGAGCCCCGCCTTGACGCGCTTGGCCTCGGCCGGCGCCACGAGGCGCGAGAGCTGCGCCACCTCCACGCCGAACCGCCCGAAGCGGCGGCGCAGGGTCTCGGCATGCTGGCGGGCCAGCACGGTGGTCGGGGCGATCAGCGCCGCCTGCCGGCCGGAGAAGATCGCGGCCGCGAGCGCCCGGAGCGCCACCTCGGTCTTGCCGAAGCCGACATCGCCGCAGACCAGCCGGTCCATCGGCCGGCCGGAGGCGAGGTCGGCCATCAGCGCATCGACCGCAGCCGCCTGATCGGGCGTCGGCGCGAAGCCGAAGCCCGCGGCGAACCGCTCCATGTCCCGGGCCGGGGGCGACAGGACCGGCGCCTCCGTCTCCCGGCGGGCGCGGGCGGCCTCCAGCATCAGGCGGGCGGTCCGCGCCATGGTGGCCTCGGCCTCCAGGCGGCGCCGAGGCCACGTGCCGCCGTCGAGCTTGTCGAGGGTGACGGCGTCGGGCTCCGGACCGTAGCGCCAGATCCGGTCGGCCTGGGTCACCGGCACCATCAGGATCGCGTCGCCGGAAAAGCGCAGGCGCAGGGCCTCGGAGGGCTCCTCGCCCCGGGTCGTCACCGCCTCCAGCCCCTCGAACACGCACAGGCCGTGATCCCGGTCGACGGCCACGTCGCCGGGGCGCAGGTCGACCTCGCCCATGGGCAGGATCGCCCGGGCGCCCCCCGTGACGGCGGCCTCCGGGCCGAACAGGTCGGCGGCGGCGATCACGGTCGCGCCCTGCTCGGGCACCCGGAAGCCGGCCGCCAGCGGCGCCTCCAGGGCGAGGACGTCGCCGGGTGCCGCCTCGGCGACGTCGGCCCAGGCGTCGATCAGCCGGATCGGGCGCTCGGCGATCTTGCCCGCCTGGCGCACGAGGCGCCGGAGCGGCCGGACCGAGCCGGCGAGCACGACGACGTCGCCGGCCTTCAGCCGCTCGCGCAGGACCTTGGCGAAGGCCGTCCCCGGCCGGCGCTCCCCGGCGAAGGTCGGCATGGCCCGGGGCTCCCCGGCCGCCTCGGTGACGGCAAGCCGGCCGTGCGCCGCCACGATGGCGCGCCACGCCTCCGGCGTCAGATAGAGGGCGGCGCCGGGCTGCCCCTGCGCGTCGCGGGCGGTCAGCCGGCCCCGCGCCTCGTCCATCTGCTCGAAGAAGGCGTCGACCCGGGCCTGCGTGCCGTCCTCGACCGCGAGGCGCGCGCCGGGCACGTAGTCCAAGAGGGTGACGAGGCGGGGGTAATAGCGGTCCAGGCGGTGCTCCTGGCCGGTGAAGGGCTCGAAGCTCTGGCCGGATCCGGGCTCCAGGATGATCTCGGTGGCGGGATCGATGACGAGTTCGTCCGCCTCGGCCACCGAGCGCTGCGAGATCGGGTCGTAGGAGCGGATCGCCGTGACGCGCCCCTCCGCGTGCTCGATCCGGCAGGGCCGCGGCGCGGCGGCGGGGAACACCTCGACGGTGCGGCCGCGGACGGCGATCTCGCCGGGCTCGTCGACCCGTTCGTCGAGGATGTAGCCGAGGCGCTTCAGGTCGGCGGTCGCGGCGGCGACGTCGAGGGGGTCGCCGACCCGCAGGGTCACGCGGGCCGAGGCCCAGGTCTCCGGCGGCGGCACGCGCTGCACGAGGGCGGGGGCGGTGGTCAGCACGAAATCCGGCAGCGCCTCCCGGTCGGTCAGCCAGCGCAGCACCGCGGCCCGGGCGCCCATCATGGCCCGCGACGGCGAGGCGTGGTCGAAGGGCAGGCAGTCCCATTCGGGATAGATCGCGACCTGCGCGTCGGGATCCAGCGCCCGGAGGGTCGCGGCGAGGTCCTCGAGGCGGCGGGCATCCCGGGCGACATGCACCACCGGACCGGGGCCCTCGGCATAGGCCAGGAGCGCCACCGCCAGGGCGCCGGTGGGCATCAGCGGCGCGTCCTCCAAGCCCTGATGGGCGCCCGCCTTCGTCCTGCGCTTGGCCATGCCTGATCCGAACCCGTCCCTCTTGAGCCGGCAACGCCGCACCGCCCCCGCGGGCTCCCGGCCGCGGCGATCCGATCCACAGCCGTGACCGCGCGGCCTCCGGTGCGGTCCGCGCCGGCACAGATCACGAAGACACCGAAGCGGGCGCCCGGACGGGATCGCCGGCCCGGACAAGACTTGGCCGGCGCCTGTGAAACCATGTTGTCGCCGACGATCCGATGCGAATGTCGACTAATGGACTGTCGCGGAATGCTTGGGCTGGTCGCGCCGCCGGGCCCGTGAGGCAGAGTTTCATTAGGGAGGCGCGGGCGCTTACGCTATGACGGTCCCGTGTCGCAGACCGAGACAATATCCCGCCCGTCGGGTTTCGAGCCCGAGCATCCCCAGCGGCTCGCCGCCTTGCGCGCCTACGCCATCCTCGACACGCCGCCGGAGCGCGCGTTCGACGAGATCGCCGAGATGGCCGCCCAGGCCTGCGGCACGCCGATGGCCCACATCAATTTCGTCGATGCCGACCGGCAGTGGATCAAGGCTGCGTTCGGCCACCCCGCGCGGGCGATGCCGCTCGATTTCGGCTTCTGCACCGAGGCCATGCGCGAGGACGGCGTCCTCGTGCTGCCCGATCTGGCCGCGCTGCCGGACCGCGCCGCCAATCCGCTCGTGGCCGGCGAGCCGCACCTGCGCTTCTACGCCGGCGTGCCCCTGGTGACGCCGGACGGCTGGGCCATCGGGACGCTCTGCGTCCTCGACCGCGTCCCGCGCACCCTGACCGACCAGCAGATCTTCATCCTCAAGGCGCTCGCCCGGACGGTGATGACGCAGCTGGACACCCGGAATGCCGAGGCCGCCCTGCGCCGGAACGAGGAGCGCTACCGCTCGCTGTTCACCTTCATCGATGCCGGCTTCTGCCTGGTCGAGCTGACGTTCGAAGACGGCCGGGCGGTCGATTACCGCTTCCTGGAGGCCAATCCCGCCTTCGAGCGGCAGACCGGCCTGACGGACGTGGTAGGGCGGTGGATGCGGGACATCGCCCCCGATCACGAGCAATGCTGGTTCGACCTCTACGGCCGCGTCGCCCTGACCGGCGAGCCGGTCCGCGTCGAGCAGGCCGCCAAGGCCCTCGACCGCTGGTACGACGTGCACGCCTACCGGGTCGACGGGCCGGGCCGGAACCGCGTCGCGATCCTGTTCAACGACATCACCGAGCGCCGCCGGAGCGAGATCGCACTCCGCGCCCGGGAGGCGGAACTCCGGCTGGTCGCGGACGCGATGCCGGTCCTGATCGCCTTCATCGACCGCACCCTCACCTATCGGTTCGCCAACGCCGCCTACGAGTCCTGGACCGGCTGCAGGCCCTCCGAGGTCGTCGGGCAGACCGTGCGGATGCTCATCGGTCCCGAGGCCTTCGCGATGCGGCAGGCCGCCTTCGAGCGGGTGCTGGCCGGGCAGGAGATCCGCCGGGAATGGACCTGGACGCTCCCGAACGGCGAGACCCGCGTCGCCGACACCCGCTACCTGCCGCGCCGGGGAGCGGACGGAGGGGTCGACGGATTCTACGTCTTCGCCCACGACGTCTCGGAGCGGAAGCGGATCGAGGCGCTGCTCCAGTCCCGGGCGGAGCGCCTCGAAGCGCAGGTCGCCGCCCAGACCCGCGACCGCGACCGGGTCTGGACGCTGTCGCCGGTGCTGAAGCTCGTCGCGGACCGGGACGGGCGGGTCCAGTCGGCGAACCCGTCCTGGAGCCGGGCGCTCGGCTGGTCGGAGGCCGAGACCCTGGGCCGGGCCGCCCTCGACTTCGTGGCCGCCCCGGAGCGGGCGGCCGCGCAGGCGGCGCTGCGGCCCCTCTGCGACGAGAGCCGGGTCGAGGATGTCGAACTTTCCTGTCTGACCCGCGCCGGCGACCGGCGCCGGGTGCTCTGGACCGTCGTGCCGGAGGACGGGCTGTTCTACGGCTTCGGGCGCGACATCACCGAGCAGCGGCAGGCCGAGGAGGCCCTGCGGCAATCGCAGAAGCTGGAGGCCATCGGCCAGCTCACCGGCGGGGTGGCCCACGACTTCAACAACCTCCTGACCATCATCCGGTCCTCCATGGAATTCCTGCGCCGGCCCGACCTCGCCGAGGAGCGCCGCCGCCGCTACGTCGACGCGGTCTCCGACACCGTGGACCGCGCGGCCAAGCTCACCGGCCAGCTCCTCGCCTTCGCCCGGCGCCAGGCGCTGAAGCCCCAGGTCTTCGACATCGGCGCGCGCCTGCGCAGCATCGCCGACATGCTCGACTCGGTTACCGGCGCGCGCATCCGCGTCATCATCGAGCTGCCGGAGACGCCCCGCTTCGTGCGCGCCGACGAGAGCCAGTTCGAGACCGCGCTGATCAACATGGCGGTCAACGCCCGCGACGCCATGCGTGGGGAAGGCAGCCTGACCCTGCGCCTGGAGGGCGAGTGCCCGATGCCGCCGATCCGCGGGCATGCCGGCGCGCCGGGGCCTTTCGTGGCCGTGCGGGTTTCCGATACCGGCGGCGGTATCCCGGACGCCGATCTGGGGCGGATCTTCGAGCCGTTCTTCACCACCAAGGAGATCGGCAAGGGCACCGGCCTCGGCCTCAGCCAGGTCATCGGCTTCGCCAAGCAGTCGGGCGGCGACATCGACGTGGCGAGCACGCTCGGGCGCGGCACGACCTTCTCGCTCTACCTGCCCCAGGTCGAGGCGCCCGCAGAGGTCGCCGAGGCCGACCGCGACCGCCGCCGGGCGGCGGAACCGCGGCGGGGCCTGTGCATCCTCGTCGTGGAGGACAATCTCGGGGTCGGCCGGTTCTGCACCCAGATCCTGGAGGATCTGGGCCATGCCCCGGTCTGGGCGAAATCCGCCGAGGAGGCGCTGGGCGAACTCGGGCGGACGCCCGACCGCTTCGACGTGGTCTTCTCCGACGTGGTCATGCCGGGGATGGGCGGCTTCGCCCTCGCCCGGCAGCTCCAGGCCGACCGTCCCGACCTGCCGGTGGTGCTGACCTCGGGCTACAGCCACATCCTGGCCACGGACGACGCCCACGGCTTCACCCTCGTGCGCAAGCCCTACTCCGCCGAGCAGCTCGCCCAGGTCCTCTACGAGACGGCGAAGCGCGGCGGGCAGCCGGCCGCCCCGGCGCCGCAGCCGGGCGGCGCTGACGGGGCGCGCGATCCTTAACCGCCTTCGCCCGAATTCGTCCGCGTTCTAACCTAAGCATTTTGGGCCACACCGGACTGGATGTATTGTATTCGCCTCGACAATCGGGGCGCGAGACCGCCATGCCGCTGACCGGACGCTTCTGGTTCCGCCGGACCTGGACCGGCAAGCTGATCCTGCTCGTCGAGGAGGAGCGCGGGCGCTGGTTCCGTCGCCACCTCGGCCGCAAGCTGCGCTGGCGCGATGCGCGGCTCCTCGACCTCGCCGAAGCGCCCCTGCGGAACCTGATGACGCTGGAGCGGACCTACCGCGCCGAGTTTGGACCCGGAGACCTGCGCCGGCCGGTCGGAATCGCTCCGGTGACGGGCGCATTGCCGTTGCGACGCGGCGTTCCGGATCCAGGAACAAGACCACCTGTGTCGAGTTGATGCCGGGCCAGACGGTGCCGACCGCATTGTCCGGCCGCCCCGCTCGGGCGTTTCCTCCCTAGACTTTCGGACCGTTCTCTTGAGGGCGGTCTTTTTTTATTGTCGGTCCCCTTCCCCAGCCCGGCCCGGGGCGAAGAGTTCTCAAGTTTCTCTTAGAAGATCATCCGGACCGCCGCCCGGGTCGCCGTCCGGCCCCGCCTCCAAGGCCAGAACCGCGAAGGTCGCGAGCCAGTGCTCGCCCATGTAGTCGCCGGTGACGTGCGGGAGCCCCGCCGCGAGGTGATCCTCCGCGGCCGCGCCCAGGAGCGGCCGGCGGGGATCGTCCGCACCGAGGGCCGCGGCCAGCGCGCGGAAGCACCATGCGCGGCTGAGGTTCAGCCCGTCGAGATGGGCGATCTTGCCGTCCGAGCGGTCGGTCACGCGGGCCGGGCGGAACAGGGTCGCGGGCCGGGACGCCGGGAGATCGGGCAGGAACCGGTCGAACCAGGGCGCGAAACGCGTGGGGGGCAGCAGCCGGCGCATGCATTCGGCCTCGATCAGCGCGGAGGACAGGAAGTCGTCGCCGCCGGGCTCGCCCCAGGCCGGGCAGTCCGTGTCCGCCCCGTACCAGCGCTCGGCGGTGTCGCGCAGCAGGGCGGTCAGCCCGGCATCCCCCGCGCCATCCGCGTAATCGGCCGCCAGGCGCAGCGCGAAGGCGGTGTTGAAATGGGTCCCGACCCGTACCGGATAGACGGCGACCGGCAGGAAGTCCCGGAACCGCTGCGCGATCATCCCGGCCAGCGGCGCCAGGGCCTCGGACCAGCGGCGCTCGGGGAGCGCGGAGAGTTCGTCGGCGAGCTTCAGGAGCCAGCCCCAGCCGTAGGGCCGCTCGAAGCCCCGGGCGGTCGGGGCGGCGAAGTAGGCGCATTCCCCCGCCACCGTCTCGGGGGTCAGCTGCGCGTCGAGCCGGGCGCGGATCGCCGGGGCCTGGGGGCCGTCCGGGTACAGGCGCAGCACGCGCGCCAGCAGCCAGGTGCCGTGGACGCAGGAATGCCAGTCGTAGCTGCCGTGGAAGGCCGGGTGCAGGGCCGCGGGGGTGCGGGCATCCGCCGGACCGGCCAGGACGTGCCCGGGCTTGTTCGGATATTCGCGGGCGACGTGGCCCAGGGCGACCGCGGCGAAGCGCGCGGCGATGTCGGGGGTGAGCGCGGTCGTCATCGCGGGCATGGCGTCATCGCGGGCCTCCGGGGCGGCGGAGCGGCCGGCATAGCGGGTTTTCCGGTGCGGCGTCAGCGTCTCCGGATCCTTTGCCGGCAGGCCCCCGGATCGGCTATTCCGGGACGGCCAAGCCGACGCGCCGCGCCGGCTCGATCGGGGAGCCCTCATGCGCCGCGCGCCGTTCGCCGCCCTCCTCGTGGCGCTCTCCGCGATGGCCGCGGTCCCGGCCGCGGCCGCCCCCGATCCGAGCCGCGACGTCCTGTGGGCGGCGCTGAAGACCTGCGTGCTCGCCAAGCGGCTCGCCAACCGGACCTTCCCGTGCCTCTCGGTCGACCTGGGCGACGCGGATCGTCCGGGCTCGGCGGTGCTGCGCGCCCCCGGCGAGCCGACCCACAGCGTCGTCATGCCCACCGACACCGTGGCGGGCCTGGAGGCACCGGTCCTGCGCGGGCCGCGGGGCGCCGCCTACTGGCGGGCGGCCCTGGCGGCGCGGCCGCTCGTGTCGGACGTGCTGAAAGGGAAGCTGTCCCCCGCGGAGGTCGGGCTCGCGGTCAACTCGGCCCGGGGCCGCAGCCAGGACCAGCTGCACATCCATCTCGACTGCCTGAAGCCGAGCGTGCTCAAGGCGGTCCGGGCGCACGGCCGGCAGGTGCGCCACACCTGGAGCCGCTTCCCGGTGCCACTGGCCGGCGACCGCTACTACGCCCTGCGCGTGCCGGAGGCGGAGGCCGCGCAGTTCAACCCGTTCGCGGCCCTGCACACCCTGCCGGGCGCCCGGCCGGACCTGCACCGGACGAGCTTCGCGGCGCTCGCCACGCCCCCGGGCGATCCCGAGCCGGGCTACATCCTGCTGGCCTACCGGGCGCCGAGTGCCAGCGCCGAGGACGTCATGGACCACAGCTGTCGGCTCGCGGCTGACCGGAGCGGCGCCTGAGCGGTCGCGGGCCGAGCGCGCCGAGGGTCACGGCGATCGCGGCGGCGGCAGCGCGTCGAGCAGCTGGCGCAGGAATGCCCGCACCGCCTTCGGCAGCCGCCGGTCGCGCATCGCCTGGATCTTCACGCCCCGGGCGAGGCTCGTCCGGGACTGGATCGGCAGGCTGACAAGCTCGTTGAGCCGCAGGGGCGTCTGCACCGACAGCGCCGACATCAGGGCGATGCCGCGGGAGCGCCGCACGAAGGGCAGCAGCGCCGAGAGATTGTTGGAGGTCAGCACCGGCTCCACCGCGATGCCCTCGTGCGCGCAGGCGGCGTCGAAGACCTGCCGCAGGGTCGTGTCCCGGGTCGGCAGGGCGACGGGATAGTCCAGCAGGTCGGCGAGGCGCAGGGCGGGCGCCCGCGCGAGGGGATGGTCGGGCGCGGCCAGCGCCAGCATGTCGACCTGCCCGTCGTAGAGCACCTCGACCTGCGCGGTGGGTGTCAGCGCGAAGGTGATCCCGAGATCGGCATCCCCCACTGCCACCGTCTGGGTGACCTGGGCCGGGGGCTGGACCGTGACCTCGAAGCGGATGCCGGGATGGGCCGCGTGGAAGGCCGCGATCGCGTTCGGCACGATGTCGAGGGAGAAGCCCTCGGAGCAGGCGACCCGGATCAGCCCGCGGGCGAGCCCTTCCAGCTCCCGGATCTCGGTGACCACCTGCTCGGAGCGGATCAGCACCTGATGGGCGTGCTGCGCCAGCAGCTCCCCGGCCGGGCTCGGCACCATGCCGCGCGGGCGCCGCTCGAACAGCACGCAGTCGAGCTCGGCTTCGAGGTTGGCGATCTGCCGGCTGATCGCCGAGGCCGCCACGTTGAGCTGGGCCGAGGCCGCCGCGATCGAGCCGGTGCGGGCCACGGCCAGGAAGTAGCGCAGGCCCGTCGTCTGCATTATCGTGCTCGATACGCTGTATGCTGCCATGCACATTGCCAATACGGCAACGCAGCACTCGCCAAATTCTACTTGTTGCGATCCCAGATGCACAACACCATGGCAGGGTGAAAAACGCGGCAGCCGCGGATCGATCCGCCGGACCTGTCCGCCGCGCCGTCGGAGACCGCATGCCGCTACGGATTCTCACCCGCGCCGCGACCCTCGCCGCCTCGTTCGCGACTCTGATCGCCGCGCATCCGGCACTGGCCGGGAAGGCCGACGACACGCTGGTCTACGCGTCGGACAGCGAGCCGGAGAATGTCAGCCCGTATCACAACAGCGCCCGCGAGGGCGTGATCCTGGCCCGGAACTGCTGGGACACCCTGCTGTACCGCGACCAGAAGGACGGCACCTACAAGCCGATGCTGGCGACCGCCTGGACCTGGGCGGACGACACGACCCTGGATCTCACGATCCGCGAGGGCGTGGTCTTCCACAACGGCGACCCGCTCGGGCCGGAGGACGTGGCCTTCACGTTCAACTACGTGCTGACGCCCGAGGCGCGCACGGTCACCCGCCAGAACGTCGACTGGATGAAGTCGGTGGAGGTCACGGGCCCGCATACGGTCCGCATCCACCTCAAGGCGCCGTTCCCGGCGGCGCTGGAATACCTCGCCGGCCCGACCCCGATCTTCCCGGCCAATTACTTCAAGAAGGTCGGTCTCGACGGCTTCGCCAAGGCGCCGGTCGGCAGCGGCCCGTACCGGATCACCAAGGTCGACAGCGGCCGCGGCGTCTCCATGGAGCGGTTCGACAAGTACTGGGCCGGCAGTCCGCTGGGTAAGCCGAAGATCGGCAAGCTGCAGTTCCGCGTCATCCCGGACGGCGAGAGCCGGATGGCCGAGCTGATGACCGGCGGCGTCGACTGGATCTGGCGGGTGCCGAGCGACCAGGCCGAGCAGCTGCGCGCCGCGCCCAACATCACGGTCCTCAACTCCGAGACGATGCGGGTCGGCTTCCTGCAATTCGACACGCTGGGCCGCGCCAAGGAGAACTCGCCGCTCAAGGACGTGCGCGTCCGGCAGGCGATTTCCTACGCCATCGACCGCAAGGCGATGGTCGACAACCTCGTGCGCGGCGCCTCGCGGGTGATGAACGCGCTGTGCTTCGTCGACCAGTTCGGCTGCACCGACCAGGGCGTGCCGCGCTACGCCTACGATCCCGCCAAGGCCAAGGCGCTGCTCAAGGACGCCGGCTACCCGAACGGGTTCGAGATCGACCTCGGCGCCTATCGCGAGCGCGACTACGCCGAGGCGGTGATCGGCTATCTCGGCGCCGTCGGCATCAAGGCGCGGCTCAACTACCTGCGCTACGCCGCCTTCCGCGACGCGCTGCGGGCCGGCAAGACCTCGATCGGCTACCAGACCTGGGGGTCGTTCTCGGTCAACGACGTCTCGGCCTTCGACGGGGTGTATTTCCGCGGCGGCGAGGAGGATCTGACCAAGGATCCGCAGGTGATCGCCGATCTCCAGAAGGGCGACGGCTCCACCGATCCGGAGACCCGCAAGGCCGCCTACGCCAAGGCGCTGCAGCGGATCGCCGGAGAGGCCTATGCCCTGCCGATGTTCTCCTACTCGACCAACTACGCCTTCACGTCGGACCTGAACTTCACCGCCCAGCCCGACGAGGTGCCGCGCTTCTACGCGGCGTCGTGGAAGTGAGGATGGTGGTCGTGGCGCGACTGGCCCCCTCTCCCGTGCGGGAGAGGGTTGGGGTGAGGGATCAGGTCTTCCCGGAGAGGTCGCACCCCTCACCCTGTCCCTCTCCCGCACGGGAGAGGGGACCCGCGATCCGCCCCGGTTCCGACGGCGGGAGCCGATCCGGTCCGCATCGGCGAAAGGGAGCCTGAGCCATGCTGGCCTTCACGTTCCGGCGCGTGCTGGTCGCCCTGGCGGTGGCCTTCACGGTCTCGGTGGCGAGCTTCCTGCTCCTCCACCTCTCGGGCGACCTCGCGACCGCCATCGCCGGCCCGGAGGCCACCGGGCCGCAAATCGCCCAGATCCGCCAGGATTATGGCCTGGACCAGCCGCTGCTGACCCAGTTCCTCACCTGGGGCTGGCGGGCTTTGCACCTCGACTTCGGCAACTCCTTCTATTTCCGCGAGAGCGTGATCGACCTGCTGGCCGCCCGCCTGCCGATCACCCTCTATCTCGGCATCATCGCGCTCGGCGTGGCCCTGTTCGTGGCGATCCCGCTGGGCGTCGTCGCCGCCGTGAAGCGGGACACCTGGATCGACCGGACGGCGCTCGCCGTCTCGGTGCTCGGCCAGGCGATGCCGAGCTTCTGGTTCGGCCTGACGCTGATCCTGATCTTCTCCGTCAACCTCCGCTGGCTGCCGGTCTCGGGCAACGCCACGTGGAAGAACTTCGTCCTGCCGGCAATCGCGCTGGGCTACTACGCGATGCCCGCCGTGATGCGCCTCACCCGCAACGGCATGCTGGAGGTGCTGGCCTCCGACTACGTCCGCACCGCCCGCGCCAAGGGATTGCCGCCCAGAAAAATCCTGGTGCGGCACGCGCTGCGCAACGCCGTGATCCCGGTGATCGCCCTGTCGGCGGTGCAGTTCGGCTTCATGCTCGGCGGTTCGATCGTGATCGAGGCGGTGTTCTCGCTCCAGGGGCTCGGGCAGCTCGCCTGGGAGTCGATCGCCCGCAACGACTTCCCGGTCGTCCAGGCGATCGTGCTGGTTCTGGCGATGATCTACATCGGCCTGACGCTGGCCGCCGACCTCCTGAACGCCTTCCTCGATCCGCGCCTGCGCCAGGCCTGAGGACGGAGATCGCCATGAGCCTCCCCCCCGACACGGCGGCGCTCGCCGCCCCCGCTTTGCCCCCGGACGCGCCTGTCGCGCTGGCGGCGGTGCCCTCCCCCACCCGCCTGATCCTGCGGCGGGGCCTGCGCCACACCGGCTTCCTGATCGGGGCAGGAATCCTCGGGCTGATCGTGCTGGCGGCGCTCGCCGCCCCGCTCATCGCGCCGCACGACCCCTACGCGCAGGACGTGTCCCGCCGCCTGATCCCGCCGGTCTGGCAGGCCAAGGGTTCCTGGGAGCACGTGCTCGGCACCGACAAGCTCGGCCGCGACTACCTGAGCCGCCTGCTCTACGGCGGCCAGATCTCCCTCCTGATCGGGATCTCGGCGGCGCTGATCTCGGGGCTGATCGGCACGGTGCTCGGCCTGTGCGCCGGCTATTTCGGCGGCTGGGTCGACTCCGTGGTCAGCTACGTGGTGACCACGCGGCTCGCCATGCCGGTGGTGCTGGTGGCGCTCGCCATGGCGGCCCTGGTCGGCGGCTCCCTGAAGGTGGTGGTGCTGGTGCTGGGCTTCCTGCTCTGGGACCGCTTCGCCGTGGTGACCCGGGCCGCGACCCAGCAGATCCGCAACCAGGATTTCGTCTCGGCCGCCCGCGCCGCGGGGCTGACCGACCTGCGGATCCTCCGCCAGGAGATCCTGCCCAACATCATGAACGCCCTGATCGTCGTGGCGACCCTGGAGATGGCCCACGCGATCCTGCTGGAGGCCGCCCTTTCGTTCCTCGGCCTCGGCGTCCAGCCGCCCCTGCCCTCCTGGGGCCTGATGATCGCCGAGGGCAAGCAGTACATGTTCTTCCAGCCCTGGGTGATCACCATCCCGGGCGTGGCGCTCCTCCTCCTCGTGCTGGCGATCAACCTCCTGGGCGACGGCCTGCGCGACATCACCGCCCCCGAGGCGCGCAACTGACGGCTTCGCCGGGCCAGGGCCCGTCGACAGGTTACCAAAATGTTTCACGGGAAACACACCATGACGCGAGACGCCGCCATCGCGCGCGCCACGGAGGCTTTCGATTCGGGCGCGTTCCTCGCCCTCCTGCGGGAGGCGGTGGCGATGCCCACCGAGAGCCAGGCCCCCGGCCAGGAGGCGGCGCTCCGCGCCTACCTCGAAAGCTTCATCGCGCCACTGGTCAGCCGGCTCGGGTTTGAAACTCCAAAAATCTTCCCGAACCCGGACGGGGTGCACGGCCCGTTCCTGATCGCCGAGCGGCGCGAGGGCGCGGAGCTGCCGACCGTGCTGATCTACGGCCACGGCGACACGGTGCGGGGCTATCCCGAGCAGTGGCGCGCGGGCCTCGGCCCCTGGGAGATCGTGGTCGAGGGTGACCGCTGGTACGGACGCGGCACCGCCGACAACAAGGGCCAGCACGTCCTCAACCTCGCCGCCCTGGAGCAGGTGATCGCGGCCCGCGAGGGCCATCTCGGCTTCAACGTGAAGCTCCTGATCGAGATGGGCGAGGAATCGGGCTCCCCGGGCCTGCGGCCGTTCTGCCGGGAACAGGCCGATTCCCTCCGCTCGGACGTGCTGATCGCCTCGGACGGACCCCGCCTCAACGGCGAGCGCCCGACCCTGTTCCTGGGCTCCCGCGGCGCCTACAATTTCGAGCTGAGCCTCAACCTGCGCGAGGGCCCGCACCATTCCGGCAACTGGGGCGGCCTGCTGCGCAACCCCGGCACGGTGCTGGCCTCAGCGATCGCCTCGATGGTCGACGCGCGGGGCAGCATCCTAGTGGACGCCCTGCGGCCGCCGCCGATCCCCGAGGGCGTGCGCGCGGCGCTCGCCGACATCCGCGTCGGCGAGGACCCGACCGCGCCCACGATCGATGCCGACTGGGGCGAACCGGGCCTGAGTCCGGCCGAGCGGGTCTTCGCCTGGAACACCCTGGAGGTGCTGGCCTTCAAGACCGGCGATCCGGACGGCCCGCTCAACGCTGTCCCGCCCCACGCCAAGGCGACCCTGCAACTGCGCTTCGTGGTCGGCACCGACTGGCAGAACCTGATCCCGAACGTCCGCGCCCATCTCGACGCGCACGGCTTCCCGATGATCGAGGTCCGTCCGGCCCGCGCCGCGGAGGTGTTCCAGGCGACACGTCTCCCCGTCGAGGATCCCTGGGTCGAGTGGGCGCTCCAGTCGATCGAGGCGAGTTCGGGCAAAAAACCGGCGCTGCTGCCCAATCTCGGCGGCTCGTTGCCGAACGACGCCTTCTCGGAGATTTTGGGCCTGCCGACCCTCTGGGTGCCGCATTCCTATCCGGCCTGCCGCCAGCACGGGCCCGACGAGCACATGCTCGCCTCCGGCACCCGCGAGGGCCTGGCGATCATGGCCGGCCTGTTCTGGGATCTGGGCGAGGCCGGACCCGACATCCTCCGCCGCCGCAAAGCGAGGGCCTGAACCATGAGCGCGCCGGTCGTCCGCATCCGCGATCTGACGATCGCGCTCCCCAAGGGCGCCGACCGCCCGCACGCGGTCGAGGGCCTGAACCTCGACCTCGAGGCCGGGAAGATCCTGTGCGTGGTCGGGGAATCGGGCTCGGGCAAGTCGATGAGCGCCTACGCGCTCACCGGCCTCCTGCCCCGGGCCCTGAAGCCGACGGCCGGCACGATCCTGTTCGAGGGCCGGGATCTCCTGACCCTCGATGAGCCCGCGTGGCGGTCGCTGCGCGGCCGGCGCATCGCCATGGTGTTCCAGGAGCCGATGACGGCGCTGAACCCGGTGATGCGGGTCGGCGACCAGATCGCCGAGATGTTCGAGGCGCACAACCTGCTCAGCCGGAGCGAGCGCTGGGCCCGGGCGGTGGCGCTCGCCACCGAGGTCGGCCTGCCGAACCCGGAAGAGGCGGTGCGGGCCTACCCGCACCAGCTCTCCGGCGGCCAGCGGCAGCGGGCGATGATCGCCATGGCGCTGGCGCTGGAGCCCTCGGTGCTGGTCGCCGACGAGCCGACCACGGCTCTCGACGTCACCACCCAGGCCCAGATCCTCCGGCTGATCCGCGACCTGCAGCGGAAGCGCGGGATGAGCGTCCTGTTCATCACCCACGATTTCGGCGTGGTCGCGGAGATCGCCGACCACGTGGCGGTGCTCCAGCGCGGCCGGCTCGTAGAATCCGGCACGGCCGAGGCGGTGCTGCGCAATCCGCAGGCGCCCTACACCCGGGCGCTCCTCGCCGCCGTCCCGAGCCTCACGCCGCCGCCGCGCGCGCCCCTCGCGGCGGCCCCGGTCGCCCTCTCGGTGACCGGGCTGTCCAAGACCTATTCCGGGCGCTCCGGCCTGTTCGGCAAGCCGCGGGTCGTGGCGGCAGTCAAGGAAGTTTCGTTCGACGTCCGCCGCGGCGAGACCCTTGGAATCGTGGGCGAGTCGGGCTCGGGCAAGTCGACCACGGCGCGGCTCGCAATCCGCCTGATCGAGCCCGACGGCGGCACGGTCCGGCTGGGGGACCTCGACTACACGGCCCTCGGCAAGACGGCCCTGCGCGACAAGCGCAGCCGCATCCAGATGATCTTCCAGGACCCGTTCGCGTCGCTGAACCCGCGGCGCACCGTGGAGCAGATCATCACGGCGGGGCCGATCGCCCATGGGGTCCCGGCCGCCGAGGCCCGGGAGCGGGCCCGAAACCTCCTCGACCTCGTCGGCCTCGATCCGAAGGCCGCCGCCCGCTACCCGAACGCCTTCTCGGGCGGCCAACGCCAGCGCATCGGCATCGCCCGGGCGCTCGCCATGGAGCCGGACGTGCTGGTGGCCGACGAGGCGGTCTCGGCGCTGGACGTCTCGGTCCAGCGGCAGGTGCTGGACCTGCTGGAGGATCTGAAGCAGCGCCTGTCCCTGGCGATGCTGTTCATCACCCACGATCTGCGGGTGGCCGCCACGATCTGCGACCGGATCGCCGTGATGCACCGCGGCGCCATCGTGGAGATGCGGGGCACCGCGGAGCTGTTCGCCGCGCCGGAGCACGCCTACACCCGCAGCCTCCTCGCGGCGGTGCCGGGCGCGCACGCCTCCTGAGCCCGCCGGGGCCGGGACCGGGCCAATCTGGGACGCAGAGACAAGTTTTTTGGACGGGACCGCCCTGTCCGGCCCCTGCAAGTTCAGTAGGATGGCGCCGTTGTCGCGGGTGGAGCACCCCGACGGATCCACGGCTGCACCCGCTATCCGTCCTCGCTCCCGCCCCGACTGCGGACGGGGTGATTCAGCGTGTCGATCTCAGACAGGACCGACGACAGGCAAGCGATCCGCCGGCGCAGCGCGCCGGATGGACCGCCGGCGCTGCGCCGCGGGCGCGAGCACCGGATCGTGCGCTGGATCAGCGCCGGCAACCGCAAGGCACCGCCCCCCGCGGAGGAGACCACGTCCGCGGCTCCGGATTGCCACGTGATCAAGCTGAGCTGGGCCGACACGTTCGGGCGTCCGGACCGCGCCGCGCTCGGCAGGTCCGTCCCGGGCCCCGCGCAGGTGCTTCCGTTCCAGAGCCGCAAGGCCGAGAGCGCGCCGTCACCGGGCTCCCGCCGCGCCGCCGATCAGCCGCCGGTGCCGGTCCTGCGCTGATCGCTGCGCCCGCCGGGCACGCCGAGGCCGATCGCCTTGGCGAGCGCGGAGCGCTGCGCGGCGTAGCCGGGCGCGGTCATTGGGTAATCCTCCGGCAGGCCGTAGCGCTCGCGATACCGCTCCGGCGTGAGGCCGTGGGCGGTGAGATGGCGCTTCAGGGTCTTGTAGGTCCGGCCGTCGATGAAGCTGACGATGCCGTCCTCCTGGACCGACTTCCGGATCTGTGCCGGCGTCGGCCGCTCCACGGCCGGTTCCGCCGGGGCAGCCGGTTGCCCGTCGAGGGCCGCCAGCGCTCCATGCACGCTCGCCATCAGCTCCGGCAGCGCCGTCGGCGGAACGGAATTGTTCGAGACGTAGGCGGCGACGATCTCGCCGACCAACGTGACCAACCGGAGGCGGCTCTCGGGATTCTGTTCAGGCACTGCGCGAGTCCATCCGAAGCTTTCGACGACGATGGACGTGGTTCCAAAGCAAAAATCGCGGATGTGTCAAGACGGTCTTGAAAGACAGTCGATCACCGAAAGGGCTTTTCGATCCGAACGGGCGCGATCGCCTGCGAAAAGGATCCGTCACCTGCACAAAGATGCCGATCCTGCCCCGGTTACAGGCGCCGGACGCGCACAGGCCGGGAAATACCGCGCCACATCCGGCCGGAGCGCAGGACGGCGCGGCGTCAGCCGATCCCGAGGACGCGGATCAGCGTGAGGCTGAGGACGATCAGGACGGCGAGGGAGGCGATGACCGCGAGGGTGACCCGGCCGCCGACCCGGGCGAGAACCCGCACGTCGACCCCGAGCCCCAGGGCGGCCATGGACAGGACCGTGAGCACGCCGGCGAGCTGGGTCAGCGGCTTCACGGCGGCATCCGGGACGAGGCCCAGGGAGCGCAGGGTGGCCAGGGCCAGGAAGCCGACAATGAACCAGGGCACGAGCTTGGTGAGGCCGGGACGGGCCGGCGCGCCCGGCGCCCCCGCCGCCTGCGGCAGCCGGGGCGCGATCAGCGAGAACGCCACCACGACCGGGCCGAGCATCAGCACGCGGACGAGCTTCACCAGGGTTCCGACCTGGGTCGACAGCAGGCTCACCGGCACGGTCGCGGCTAGCACCTGCGGCACCGCGTAGACGGTGAGTCCCGCCAGCACGCCGTACTGGTTGTCGGTCATGCCGGCGAGCGGCACGAACAGCGGCAGGCCGAGCACCATCAGCACCCCGAGCACCGCCGTGAAGGCGATGGCGGCGGCGATGTCCTTCGGCTCCGCTCCGATCACCGGCGCCACCGCGGCGATGGCCGAGTTGCCGCAGATGGCGTTGCCGCAGGCGACGAGGATCGCCATCCGGGCCGGCAGGCCCAGCACCCGGCAGATCGCCACGCTGGCGGCGATGCCGAGGACCACGGTCCCGACGATGCCGGCCAGCAGCGCCGGGCCGGAGGCGAGGATCGCCCCGAGGCTCAGGGAGGCGCCGAGCAGCACGACGGCGACTTCGAGGAGCTGCTTGGCCGAGAAGGCGATGCCGGTTCGGAACCGGGCCGGGGGCGTCCAGGCGGTGCGCACCGCGATGCCGACCAGGATCGCCAGGACCAGGGCCTCGATATAGGGATGGCCGGCGACCCGCTCCTCCAGCGCCTGCGCGGCCATCGCCACCGCGGTGATCGCCGCGCACAGGCCGATGCCGGGCAGGACCGAGGCGGCCGTGTCCGACCGGCCGCCCCGCTCGGGAAGCGCCGGCGTCGGGGCTGCCTGGGAAGAGGATTCGAGGCTCACAGGATCGGACTCCGCGGTCGTCGACGGAGCTTATAGGAAGAAAACGTTCGTCGCACCCACGTAAAAGAGAAGTTACTTCTCTATTCAGGCAACGTTCGAGAAGACGCATCTAAGGACACGGTGGACCCGACCGCGCGCCGGGACGCTCCCGGTCGTCGGGCGCCGCGGCGCCTCAGGCCTGCATGCCCCAGCGCTGGACGGTGCGCCGCTCGATCGTCTGGAAGATCAGGTTCTCGACCACGAGGCCGATCAGGATGACGGTGAGCAGACCGGCGAACACGTTCGGGATGTCGAGCATGTTCTTGTTCTCGAAGATGAACCAGCCGAGCCCGCCCGCCCCGGACGACACGCCGAAGACCAGCTCGGCGGCGATCAGGGTGCGCCACGCGAAGGCCCAGCCGACCTTCAGCCCGGTGAGGATCGCGGGAAAGGCCGCCGGGATCAGGATCTTGCCGATCAGCCGCGGCCCCGACAGCCCGTAATTGCGCCCGACCATCTTCAGCGTCCGGCTCACCGACAGGAAGCCGGAATGGGTGTTCAGCGCGATCGCCCAGGTCACCGAGTGGACCAGCACGAAGATCAGGCTGCCGTTGCCCAGGCCGAACCAGATCAGTGCCAGGGGCAGCAGCGCGATGGCCGGCAGCGGGTTGAACATCGACGTCAGGGTCTCGAGCAGATCGGTCCCGATCCGCGACGCGATGGCGAGGCCCGTGAGCACGGTCGCCAGGGCGATGCCGGCGGCGTAGCCCATGAGCAGCACCTTGAGCGACGACCAGGCGCGGGCCGGCAGCGTGCCGTCCGCGATACCCCGAAAGAAGGCCTCCACGGTGGCCGAGAAGGTCGGGAACAGCAGGTCGTTGTCGAGGTAGCGCCCGTAGGCCTCCCAGATCCCGGCCAGGAGGACGAGGATCACGATCTTGCGCAGCCAGGCCTGGTTGTAGAGCCGCTCGGCGAGCGACAGGGGCTTCTCCACCACCGTGGCGCCATGGGCGTGGCCGGTCTCGCGCACGATCTCGGGGCGGCCGGATTCCACGGGCGTCAGGCGCGGCGCGACGCCGGTCAGCGGGGCGCCGGTCAGGGCTTGCGCGCTAGACATTCTCGGCCTCCTCGATCTCTTCCGAGAACAGCATGTGCTGGATCCGGCTCTCCAGCTGCAGCGCCGCCTTCGGGGATTCGGCGCTGTTGAGTTCGGCCTTCACCTCGCCGGGATGGGGCGAGAGCAGCAGGATGCGGGAGCCGACCTTGATCGCCTCCGGGATCGAGTGGGTGACGAACAGCACGGTGAAGCGCGTGCCCTCCCACAGCATCAGCAGCTCGTCCTGCATGCGCCGCCGGGTGAGCGCGTCGAGCGCCGCGAAGGGCTCGTCCATCAGCAGGATGTCGGGCTCCATGGCCATGCCGCGGGCGATGGCGACGCGCTGCTTCATCCCGCCCGACAGGGTGTGGGGATAGCTGTCGGCGAACTTCGTGAGGTTGACCTTGTCGATGTAGAGGTTGGCCCGGTCCAGGGCCTCCCGGCCCTTGAGCCGGCCCGAGGCTTCCAGTGCGAAGACCACGTTCTGCCGCACGGTCTTCCAGGGCAGGAGCTGGTCGAATTCCTGGAACACCATCATCCGGTCGGGGCCGGGCTCGGTGACCGGGCGGCCCTTCAGGCGGATCTCGCCCTCGGTGGGGGCCATGTAGCCGCCCACCGCCTTGAGCAGGGTCGACTTCCCGCAGCCGGAGGGCCCGAGCAGGACGAACCGGTCCCCGGGCCAGACCCGGAAGCTCACCCGGTAGGTGGCGGTGACGAGGTGCTCGGGCGTCTTGTAGCGGAGTGTGACGCCGTCGACCTCCAGCAGAGGCTGACCCGTGTCCATCCATCCTCCCTGGCGCCGCAGCTTCGACCGCGTGTCGCAGAGGGCCGGCGATGGCCCGCCCCTCACGGGAAAGTGTATCGGGCCGCCGAAGAGGCTGTAAAGGTCGATATTCTGTATGCGATCGGACCGAGGACCTGCAGGTCCGGCCCCGGCGCGGTCAGGCCGGATGCCACCACCGGCCCTTCAGCACCACGCCCTCGGCGGTGATCCGCTGGGCGCCGGTCATGGTCTCCCCCCGCGTGTCGACGTAGTCGAAGGCCCCGTCCCGCACCGCCAGCACGGTGGCGTCGCCCAGCGCCCCGACCTTCAGGGTCCCGTATTCCATGCGCTTCAGCGCCACGGCGGCGTTCACCGTGGAGGCGGCGATGACGTCGGTGAGGCTCATGCCGAGGCAGAGCATCTTCGACATGGTGGTGACCTGGTCGAAGGCCGGCCCCTCGATGCAGAGCTGGTGCACGTCCGACGAGATCGTGTCCGGCAGGAAGCCCCCCGCCAGCATGGCCCGCGCCGTCCGGAAGGCGAAGGAGCCCTTGCCGTGGCCGATGTCGAACAGCACCCCCCGCGCCCGGGCCTCGCGCAGCGCCGGCTTCACGGCCCCCTGCGCGGTCACGGGCGAGTTCGGGAAGGGCCGGAACGCGTGGGTCAGCACGTCGCCGGGGCGGAGCATGGCGAGCACGGCCTCGTAGCTCGGCGGCGGCTCGTCGATATGGGCCATCAGCGGCAGGCCGGTCTCCTCGGCGACCTGCAGGGCGATGTCCAGCGGCGCGGTGCCCTGGTCGCCGGAGGCGTGGCGCCCGACCCGGACCTTGATGCCCACGATCACGTCCCGGTTGGCCTCGGCGACCTCCACGGCCTCCCGGGGCGCCATCAGCCGCGGATCCTCGCTCTCGCCGACCATGATGGTCTTCGAGAACCCGAAGATGCCCGCGAAGGAGACGTGCAGGTAGACGAGGATCCGCGCCTGCGACCGCTCGATCACGTGGCTGCGGAAGCCCGCGAAGTTGCCGGGTCCGGCGCTGCCGGTATCCACCGAGGTTGTCACCCCGGAGGTGCGGCAGAATTCGTCGGCGTCGATGCCCAGCGACGTGCCGCCCCAATAGACATGGGTGTGCAGGTCGATCAGGCCCGGCGTGACGATGGCGCCTTCCATCTCGCGGACCTGCGTGCCCGAGCCGGCCGGCAGGTCGCGGCCGAAGCCCGAGACCCGTCCGTCCGCGAAGGCGACGTCGCAGATCCCGTCGTGGTTCTGCGACGGGTCGATGACCCGCGCGCCCTTCAGGATGAGGTCGTGCTGCACGGTTGTCTCCAAAAGCCGTCTGCAGGGATCCGATCCGTCATCGCGCGCGCAGCGAAGCGACCCAGGGATCCGCCACGCTCGGGGATCGCGCGCCGCACCGGGTTGCTTCGCTGCGCTCGCAAAGACGGCTCCGTCAGGCCGCCCGGGCCGGCGCGGCCGCGTCGTTGAGGTGGCAGGCGGCGAAATGGCCGGTGCCCACCGCGTCGAGGCCGGGCACCTCGGTCCGGCAGCGGTCGAAGGCGTGGGGGCAGCGGGTGTGGAAGCGGCAGCCGGAGGGCGGGTTGATCGGGCTCGGCACGTCGCCCTTGAGCACGATGCGGGTGCGCCCGGCCCCGGGCTCGGGGATCGGCACCGCCGAGAGCAGGGCCTGCGTGTAGGGGTGCTTCGGGGCCAGGAACAGATCGCGGCGGGGCCCGATCTCGACGATCTTGCCGAGATACATCACCGCCACCCGGTGGGTCATGTGCTCGACGATGGCGAGGTCGTGGCTGATGAACAGCATGGCGAGGTCGAGCTCGCGCTGAAGATCCCGCAGCAGGTTGACGATCTGCGCCTTCACGGAGACGTCGAGCGCCGAGACCGCCTCGTCGCAGATGATCAGGTCCGGCTCGGCGGCGAGCGCCCGGGCGATGCCGATACGCTGGCGCTGGCCCCCCGAGAACTCGTGTGGGAACCGGCCCAGCGCCTCGCGGGGCAGGCCGACCCGCTCCATCAAGCTGGCGAGCTTCGCCTCGAGGTCGGCGGCGTTGCGGGCGAGGCCGAAATTGCGGATCGGCTCGGCCAGGATCGCCCGCACCCGCATCCGCGGGTTGAGGGACGAGAACGGGTCCTGGAACACCATCTGGATGTGGCGCCGCAGGGGCCGGAGCGCTCCGGCCGAGAGGTCGTCGATGCGCCGCCCGTCGAGCACCACCTGTCCGGCGGTGGGCGCGTAGAGACGCATCAGCGCCTTGGCGACGGTGGACTTGCCGCAACCGGATTCGCCGACGAGCGACAGGGTCTCGCCCCGGGCGACCGTGAAGGACAGGCCGTCCACGGCCTTCAGCACGCGGGTCGACCGGCCGAACAGGCCGCCGCCGAGGGAAAAGTGCTTCTTGAGGTCGTTGACCTCCAGCAGGGTGCGGGCAGGGGGTGCGGGCGTGGCGCTCATGCCGCGAGGGCGTCCTTCGGCGCGTAGTGGCAGGCGGCGAGGTGGCCCGGCGCCTTCGGCTCCAGGGCCGGGGCGTAGGCGCGGCACAGGTCGGTCACGTCCGGGCAGCGCCCGGCGAAGACGCAGCCCTCGATCCGGCCCTTCAGGCTTGGGACCATGCCGGGGATCTCGGCGAGCCGCGCGTCGGCCCCGTGCTCGACGGCGCCGAGCTTCGGCACCGCCCCCATCAGGCCCCGCGTGTAGGGATGGCGGGGCGCCCGGAACAGGTCGCGGACCGGCGCCTCCTCGACCTTGCGGCCGGCATACATCACCACCACCCGGTCGGCGACCTCGGCCACCACCCCGAGATCGTGCGTGATCAGCATGATCGCGGCCCCGACCCGGGCCTTCAGGTCGCGCATCAGGTCGAGGATCTGGGCCTGGATGGTCACGTCGAGCGCCGTGGTCGGCTCGTCGGCGATCAGGAGCTTGGGCGAGCAGGCGAGCGCGATGGCGATCATCACCCGCTGGCGCATGCCGCCGGAGAGCTGGTGCGGGTATTCCCGCACCCGGCGCCGGGGCTCGGGGATACCGACCAGCGTCAGCATCTCGATTGCCCGCTCCTCGGCCTCCCGGCGGCCGAGGCCCTGGTGCAGGCGCAGGGTCTCGCCGATCTGGCGGCCGACCGTCAGGACCGGGTTCAGCGAGGTCATCGGCTCCTGGAAGATCACGCTGATGTCGTTGCCGCGGATCTTGCGCATGGCGCTGTTGGGCAGGTCGAGGAGGTTGGTCCCCTCGAACTTGATGGCGCCGGCGATGCGGGCCGGCGGCTCGGGCAGGAGCCGCAGGATCGACATGGACGTCACCGACTTGCCGCAGCCGGATTCGCCGACGATCGCCAGGGTCTCCCCCGACTGGATCGCGAACGAGACCCCGTCCACCGCCCGGTTCACCCCGTCGGGGGTGCGGAAATGGACCTGCAGGTTCTCGATCGACAGGAGGGGTGCGCCGCTCATGCTGCCGGTCCTCATCAGACGTCTTTCGCCATGCGGGGATCGAGGGCGTCGCGCAGGCCGTCGCCGACGAGGTTCACGGCGAGCACCGTCATCGAGAGGAAGATGGCCGGGAACAGGATGATGTAGAACTTCACCTGCCAGAGGGCCCGGCCCTCGGCCATGATGTTGCCCCAGGACGGCGTCGAGGGCGGCACGCCCGCGCCGATGAACGACAGGATCGCCTCGGTGATCATCGCGGAGGCGCAGATGTAGGTCGCCTGCACGGTCATGGGCGCCAGCGTGTTGGGCAGGATGTGGCGCCAGATGATCGCCGGCATCCGCGTGCCCGTGGTCACCGCCGCCTCGACATAGGGCTGCTCGCGCAGGGACAGGACCACGCCGCGCACGAGGCGGGCGACGCGCGGGATCTCCGCGATGGTGATCGCCACGATGACGTTCTGGACCGAGCCGCGGGTGAGCGCCATCAGCGCCACCGCGAGCAGGATCGGCGGGATCGACATCATGCCGTCGACGATCCGCATGACGATCCCGTCGAGCCAGCGCACCATGCCGGAGACGAGGCCGACCGCGAGGCCGGCGATCGAGGCGAGGAACGCCACCGAGAAGCCGACCAGCAGCGAGACCCGGGCGCCGTAGACCACCCGCGAGTAGACGTCGCGGCCGAGCATGTCGGTGCCGAACCAGTATTGCGCGGACGGAGCCCGGGTGCGCTTGGCGGGCGCCAGGGCGGTCGGGTCGACGGTGCCGAGATACGGCGCCAGCAAAGCCATCAGGAAGACGACGAGGAGCAGCACGCCCCCGACCACGATGGTCGGGTTGCGGCGGATATAGGTCCAGACCGGGCCCCGGCGCTTGCGGGCCGGGAACACGTCGGGCAGCGGCGCCGCGATGGCGAGGCCCGGCGGCGGGGGCGCCTTGGGGGCGGTCGCCTCGGACGGGGGCCCCGCCTGCGGGGCGCTGCTGGGGAAGGGCGCGACGGTCGCGGTCAATAGCGGATCCTCGGGTCGAGCACGGTGTAGAAGAGGTCGATGGCGAGGTTCACCAGCACGTAGACGAAGCTGAACAGCAGGACGACGCCCTGGATGACCGGGTAGTCGCGCCGCAGGATCGCATCGACGGTGAGGCGCCCGAGTCCGGGAATTGCGAAGACCGTCTCGGTCACCACCGCGCCGCCGATCAGCAGGGCGATGCCGATGCCGATCACGGTGACGATCGGCACCGCGGCGTTCTTGAGGGCGTGGACGAACAGGACCGGCCCCTGCCCCAGCCCCTTCGCCCGGGCGGTGCGGACGTAATCCTGCTGGAGCACGTCGAGCATGGTCGCCCGGGTCACCCGGGCGATCAGCGCGATGTAGACGAGGCCGAGCGTCACCGCCGGCAGGATCAGGTTGGACAGCCAGGGCCACAGGCCCTGCTCGATCGGCGTGTAGCCCTGCACGGGCAGCCAGCCGAGTTCGAGGGCGAAGACGTAGGCGAGCACGTAGCCGACCACGAAGACCGGGACCGAGAAGCCCGTCACGGCGAGGCCCATCACGAGGCGGTCGATCAGGCTGCCGGCCTTCCAGGCGGCGACGACGCCGAGCGGCACCGCCACCACGATGGCGAAGACCAGGGTGACCAGCATCAGCGAGACGGTGGGCTGCACCCGCTGGCCGATCATGGTGGTGACCGGCAGGTTGGTGAAGATCGAGGTGCCGAGATCCCCGTGGAGGATCTGCCAGGACCATTCCCAGAACCGCACCAGGAACGGCCGGTCGAGGCCCAGCGTGGCGCGGATCCGGGCGACGTCGTCGGGCGTCGCCTGGTCGCCCGCGATGATCGCCGCCGGATCGCCGGGGGCGAAGTAGAGGAGGCTGAAGACGAACAGCCCGACCACCGCCATGACCGGGATGGTGGCGAGGATGCGCCTGCCGATATAGCCGAGCATGGGTCCTCGCTAGGCCGTGGGACGAAGGGCGCGGCGGGCGCCGCCGCACCCCCTCCCCCCTCTGCGGGGGAGGGTGGCAGCCGAAGGGGGTCGGGAGAGGGGAACCCGGCTTCCGGAAGGGGCGCGGCCTGCATGAAGGGCGAAGCCCGATCCTGCATCGTCGCTCCCCTCTCCCGACCCTCGCTGACGCGAGGGCCACCCTCCCCCGCAGAGGGGGGAGGGAGAACGCGTCGCGTTCGCCGGCATGATCACCACCCGCCCCATCACGCCTTCGACACGCCCCAGGTGAACGGGATCGGCCCCTTCACGATGCCCGAGACGTTCTTCCGCCACGCCTGGTAGCCGAGGAAGAACCCGGTCGGGACGTAGACCACGCCCTCGCAGGCGGCGGCGTTGACCTTGTCGATGGCGGCCTTCTCGGCGGCCGGGTCGGCGGCGTCGAACCATTCGGCGATGGCCGTCTCCACCGGCGGGATGTTCGGCCAGCCGAACCACGCCTTGTCGCCGCTCGCCCGCACCGCCGGGTAGCCCGCCGGGTTGATGCAGTCGGCGCCCGCATGCCACGTGTGGAACATGTTCCAGCCGCCCTGGGACGGCGGCGCCTTGGAGGCCCGGCGTGTGCCGGTGGTGCCCCAGTCGGTGGCGACGAAGTCGACGTTGAAGCCCATCTGCTTCAAGAGATCGGCGGTGATGTCGCCCTGCGCCTTGGTGATTCCCTGGTCCTGCGCCACGATGCAGACCACCGGCTCGCCCTTGTAGCCGGCTTCCTTGAGCAGCTTCTGGCCGAGCTTGATGTCGCCCTTGCCGACGTTGCCGCCGCCCGCCTCGCTGTAGAGGGGCGTCCCCGGCGTGAAGAAACCCGGCAGCTTCTTCCACAGGCTGTCGTCGTCGCCGACGATCGCCCGCATGTAATCCTCCTGGCTCATCGCGGTCATGACCGCTTGCCGGATCTTCGGATTGTCGAAGGGCGGGTGCAGGTGGTTCATCCGGAACGAGCCGACATTGCCCAGCGGGTCGGCGATATCGACGTTGAGGTTGCTGTTCTTGCGCAGCAGCGGGACGAGGTCGGAGATCGGGTTCTCCCACCAGTCGACCTCGCCGTTCTGCAGGGCCGCCGAGGCGGTGGCGGCGTCCGGCATGATCACCCACTCGACCCGGTCGACCAGCATGCGCTTGCCGCCCGCGAGCCAGGAATTCGGCTCGTCGCGGGGCTTGTATTCGGTGAAGGTCTCGAACACCGCCCGGGCGCCCGGCACCCACTCGTTGCGGACGAACTTCATCGGGCCCGAGCCGACATATTCGGAGATCTGCGTGAACGGGTCGGTCTTGGCGATCCGCTCCGGCATCATCAGGGCCATCGGCGCGTTAGTCTTGCCGAGCGCGTAGAGCAGCTTCGGGAAGGGCTTCTTCAGGCGCCACTGGAAGGTCTTGTCGTCGGTCGCCGCGAGGTCGTCCTGGATTCCCCGGATCATCAGGCCGATCGGGTCCCGGGCCATCCAGCGGGTGAGGCTCGCCACCACGTCCTTGGCCAGCACCGGCTCGCCGTCGTGCCACTTGAGGCCGGGGCGCAGCCGGAAGGTCCAGGTCAGCTTGTCGCCCGAGACCTCCTCGGATTCGACCATCTGGCGCTGCGGCTTCAGCTGCGCGTCGACGCCGTAGAGCATGTCCCAGACGAGGGTGCCGGCGTTGCGCACCACGTACTGGGTCCCCCAGATCGGGTCGAAATTGGCGAGGTTCGCCTGCGGCACGAAGCGCAGCACCTTCGCGCCCTGCGCCAGGGCCGGCCGCGCGATCTGCGGTGCCGCCAGCCCGAGCGCGGCCGAGCCCTTCAGGAACGTCCTGCGGTCCATCGTCTTCTCCCTGGCGGTGCGGGTCTCAGGCCCGAAGCGCCGGCCCACACCTTGCGGGCGAGTTTGAACAATTCTTAAGCAGGGGCGCAATGGCCCGGCGTGACAATGGAGCTCGGGCAAGCGCCCGCGCGACCACCGGTCTGGGGACGGAGTCGGGCTGGGCGCAGGCGGTGCTTGCGCGGGCGGTGCTTGCGCGAATCCAGGTCACGGGGCGCATCTCGCAAGCCCCGCGCCAGTCCGGCCATCACTGCGTTATGTATTCAGGATCGGCGGGGGATTTTTTCGCGCGCGGGCGCAGGGCGAGACTTCGCCAGAGCCGGTGCGGCCTCACTGCGCGGCGCGCAGCGGTCGGAGCCGTGTGAGCATCGTCGCCCGCAGGGGACGGGGCCCGTCGCGCCTGTCCCGAGCGCGGCGGGCGGAGGCTGGACGTAACGCCTCAGCCCACCTGCCGCAGGTGGCTGCCCCGCGTGCCGGGCACCGCCTGCATGGCGCGGATGAAGGCGGCGATGCGGGGGGCGATCACCGCCCGGTAGCGGGAGCCGTTGAACACGCCGTAATGGCCGACGCCGGCCTGGAGATGGTAGGCCTTGCGGGCGTCGGGCAGGTTCGGCGTGAGGTCCAGGGCCGCCTTGGTCTGGCCGACGCCGGAGATGTCGTCGTTCTCGCCCTCGACCGCGAGGATCGCGCAGCGGCGGATGGCTCCGAGATCGACCGGTGTGTCCCTGTGGCGCATCCGGCCCGTGGGCAGGGCGTGGTCGACGAACACGGTCTGCACGGTCTGGAGGTAGTACTCGGCCGTCAGGTCCATCACGGCGAGGTACTCGTCGTAGAATTCGCGGTGCTTCTCGGCCGAATCGCCGTCGCCCTTCACCAGGTGGTCGAACATGTCCGAATGGGCGGTGACGTGCCGGTCGAGGTTCATCGCCATGAAGCCCGACAGCTGCAGGAAGCCCGGATAGACCCTGCGCCACGCCCCCGGGTAGATCGGCGGCACGAGGCTGATCGTGTTCTGCTCGAACCACGCCTGGCCGCGCTCCTGCGCGAGGCAGTTCACCGCGGTGGGCGAGCGGCGGGTGTCGATCGGGCCACCCATCAGGGTCATGGAGGTCGGCACCGCCGGCTCGTCGGCCGCCTCCATCAGCGCCACCGCGGCGAAGACCGGCACCGCCGGCTGGCACACCGCCATGACGTGCAGGTCCGGCCCGAGGACGGCGAACATCTCCTGCAGGTAGTCGATGTAATCGTCGAGGTCGAACTGGCCCGCGAACAGCGGCACCATCCGGGCATCGGTCCAGTCGGTGACGAACACCCGGTGGTTCGGCAGCATCGCCTCGACGGTGCCGCGCAGGAGCGTGGCGTAGTGGCCCGACATCGGCGCGACGATCAGCAGCTTGGGCTGCGCCTCAGCGGGGGGCGTCGGGAAGGCGCGGTCGAAGGCGATCAGGCGGCAGAACGGCCGCTCCCAGACCACCCGCTCGGTGACCGGGACCGGCGCGCCGTCGACGACCGTCTCGGTGAAGCCGAAGGCGGGCTTGCCGTACTGGCGGGTGACGCGCTCGAACATCTCGCAGCCGGCGCTCACCGCGCGGGCATAGGGGCCGTAGGCCAGGGGGTTGCCCGGCAGCTGCAGCCCGTAGCGCGTCAGATCGGCGGCAACGCGGGCGGGCGCCATCAGGGCGCGGGCGCCCTCGTACATCGAATAGGCCAGCAGCATCGTCACCTCGCGGTCTCGGTCCGGCCGCCGGCATTGCGCCGCACGGCCCGTCCCCTGCAACCCGAATCGGTAGGATAATGCTCCACCCTGAACGCCGGTGGAACATCCCGGAGCCGCGGCGACTTGCCTGTGACCACGTTCACCAGCGACGACTTGTCCGGGTCGGCTTGCCGGGATCCCCGCCACCGCGTCATGCGGTGGGGATCCGCGAGAAGCCGGGCCGGTCGGGTCCGTCCGGCGACGCATCGAAACACAGCATGCCCGATACCGATCTCAGCGGCCTCGGCCGCGACGCCCGACACCTGCGGCTCGACACCTTCGTCCGCCTCCGCTGGCTCGCCGTCACGGGCCAGAGCGCGGCGGTGGTCGGGGCGCAGTTCGGCCTCGGCCTGCCGCTCCCCTTCGGCTGGTGCTTCCTGGTGATCGCCACCTCGTCCTGGCTGAACCTCGCCCTGCGGATCCGCTTCCCGGCGAGCTACCGTCTCAGCGACGATTCGGCCGCGCTGCTGCTCGCCTTCGACATCGTGCAGCTCGCGGCTCTGCTGTTCCTCACCGGCGGGCTCCAGAATCCGTTCTCGCTGCTGTTCCTCGCCCCCGTGCTGATTTCCGCGACCGCCCTCCCGCCCGAGCGGACGCTGGCGCTGGGGCTCCTGGCGGTGGGGCTCGCGACCCTGCTCGCCCTGGTGCACCGGCCCCTGCCCTGGTTCGCCGACGGGCGGATCGAGCTGCCGTTCCTGTACGTCTCCGGCGTCTGGACGGCGATCCTGCTCGGCACCGCCTTCACGGGCGTCTACGCGTGGCGGGTGGCGGAGGAGACGCGGCTCCTCGCCCAGGCGCTCGCCGCCACCGAACTCGTGCTCGCCCGCGAGCAGCACCTGTCGCAGCTCGACGGGCTGGCGGCCGCCGCTGCCCATGAATTGGGCACGCCGCTGGGCACCATCATGGTGGTGACCAAGGAGCTGATCCGCCAGCTCGGCCCCACCGCCTCGCCGGCGGTGGCGGAGGATCTCAACCTGCTGCGCGAGCAGGTCGACCGCTGCCGCGGCATCCTCGGCAAGCTGACCTCCCTCGACGGGGACGGGGTCGGCTTCCTGGAGACGGTCACGTTCAGCCACCTCGTGGAGGAGCTGGTGGCGCCCCAGCGGGCGCTGGGCGCCGCCCTCGACGTCACCAGCGCCGGCGACGGCCCGGAGCCGGCCTGCCGCCGCAACCCGGGCGTCATGTTCGGCCTCGCCAACATCCTCGACAACGCCGTGGACTTCGCCGAGGCCCGCGTCTCCGTCGAGGGGCGCTGGACGCCCGACCGGGTCTGGATCGAGATCCGCGACGACGGGCCGGGCTTCTCCAGCGAGGTGCTGCTGCGGGCCGGCGAGCCCTACGTCACGACCCGCAGCCACGACCGGCCGCAATCCGGCGAGACCGTGGGGGCCGGGCTCGGCCTGGGCCTGTTCATCGCCAAGACCCTGATCGAGCGCTCGGGGGCGCAGCTCGCCCTGATGAACGTCGCCGCTCCGGACGCCCATGGGGCGATCGTGCGGGTCTCCTGGGCCCGCCACATCTTCGAGCGGGGGGCGGCGCCGCGACATTCTCCGGAACTCAGTATCCGCGCCCCCCTGCCACCGCGCGATGCCGTACCTATATGAGGCACAGACCAAGAACCCGACGACGAAAACCCAAAAGGAGTGTCGGATGCTCACGCAGCCCGGGACTGTGGCGGCGACCAACCCCGCCGTGATCGACGATGCCGATCCGCTGGCCGCCTTCTCCGACCGCAGCCTGTTGATCGTTGACGACGACAAGCCCTTCCAGACCCGCCTCGCCCGCGCCATGGAGAGCCGCGGCTACCACGTGCAGGTGGCCGACAGCGTCGCGGACGGCGTCTCGGCCGTCGAGGCGCGCGCCCCCGCCTTCGCGGTGATCGACATGCGCCTGGGCGACGGCAACGGCCTGGACGTGATCGCCCGCCTCAAGGAGCGCCGTCCCGAGGCCCGGGGCGTGATCCTGACCGGCTACGGCAACATCGCCACGGCGGTGACCGCGGTGAAGCTCGGCGCCTTCGACTACCTCGCCAAGCCCGCCGATGCCGACGAGATCCACGGCACGCTGATGGCGCAGCCGGGCGAGCGGGCCGACCCGCCGGAGAACCCGATGTCGGCGGACCGGGTCCGCTGGGAGCACATCCAGCGCGTCTACGAGCTGTGCAGCCGGAACGTGAGCGAGACCGCCCGGCGCCTCAACATGCACCGGCGGACCCTGCAGCGGATCCTGGCCAAGCGCGCGCCGCGCTGACGCGGGATCCGTCCCGTCGGTTGCATCACGCGGCCGCTCCGGGCTAGCTGCGCGCGTCCCGGACGGCACGTCCGGGACGCGAAATCGATTCGAGGGCGGATCTCGTGAACGGGCGCAACGCCATCACCATCATCAGCATGATGGTCCTCGTCGGCACCGAGGTGTTCGCCGTGGCCATCGCGGCGGGCTGGGCCATCGCGGGCATCTTCGATCTCGGCGAGCGGGTGGGACACGTCCTGATGGGCGTGTTCAGCCTGTTCGCGGCCTGGGTCATGCTCCAGCTCTGGCGCCGGGCCACCAGCATCGAGCCGCTGCGGAGCCCGGCCACGCATCGCTGAGCGAGTGCGCCTGCTCTAGAAATATTCGTCAAGTTGCACCGAATACCGGAATTATCCCCATGCGTGCGGGGTGTTCGACAGTTCGGCGGCCTTCCTGCTAGAAGCGGTCCGCGGCGGTCTGTGTGACGATGTCGCAGGTCACACTCCCGTCCCGGACACGCGTGAGACCCGAAGATCCATGAAAGCCCGTATCATCGTCACCCTGAAGACCGGTGTGCTGGACCCGCAGGGTAAGGCGATCGAGGCCGCACTCAGATCCCTCGGCATCGAGGGCGTCGACGGCGTCCGGCAGGGCAAGGTCTTCGACATCGAGGTCTCGGCGGTCGACAGCGCCGCCGCGGAGGCGACGTTGCGCACGGCCTGCGAGAAGCTCCTGGCCAACACCGTCGTCGAGAATTACGCGATCGAGATCCTCTGATGCACGCCGCGGTCGTCGTCTTCCCGGGTTCCAACCGCGAATCGGACGTCGTCCGGGCCCTGCGGCGATCCGGCGCGCAGGTGAGCCTCGTCTGGCACGCGGACCACGAACTGCCCGCCGGCACCGACCTCGCCGTGCTGCCCGGCGGCTTCTCGTACGGCGACTACCTGCGCTGCGGCGCCATCGCCGGCCGGGCCGCCGCCATGGATGCGGTGCGGGCCCACGCGGCGCGCGGCGGACTCGTGCTCGGCATCTGCAACGGCTTCCAGATCCTGTGCGAATCCGGCCTTCTGCCCGGCGTGCTGATGCGCAACGTCGACCGGCGTTTCATCTGCCACCGCCAGACGCTCCGGGTCGAGCGCACCGACACCCGCTTCACCAGCGCCTACGCCCCGGGTCAGGTCATCGACGTCTGCGTCGCCCACGGGGAAGGCAATTACTTCGCCGATCCCGAGACGCTGGCGCGGATCGAAGGCGAGGGCCGGGTCGCCTTCCGGTACTGCGACGCCACCGGCGCCATCACCGTGGAGGCCAACCGCAACGGCTCCCTCAACGCCATCGCGGGCGTCCTGTCGGAGACCGGGAACGTGCTCGGGATGATGCCGCACCCGGAGAACTTCGTCGAAGACCTGATCGGCGGAACCGACGGGCGCGGCCTGTTCGACAGTCTGGCGGCCTGAGATCACCGGCCGAAGATTTGTCTTAACTACCGATTAAGGTTTCCGGGGCATAAAGAGGCATCCAGTGATCTGGATGTCGAGTTGGACATGTTCGTCCGCTCTGTTTTGATGCCTCCCTGATGACTCTTCGAGCCGCTCCATCCGGGGCGGCTTTTTTCTGCGCGGATGCCGGTGCGCGGATCGCGCGAGCCACGTCTTCCGGACCGCGCACGGCCGCTGCCGCGCCCCGGAGCCACGGCACGGACCCTGAATCGTCCAGGGCAGGCACCCTGATCCCACGCGGGAGGGGGACAGGATGAGGCCGGATCCGTGACCCTCGTCGAGGCCATGCCGCGGTTTCAGAACGCCGCTCCGGCGTCGGCGCTGCGCACGCTCGGGATCCGCAACAGAAAGCCCAGGCCGGGCGGACCCGACCTGGGCAGACTCGACCTGAGCAGACTCGACTTGGGCAGACCCGACTTGAGCGGAGCGCGAGCCGGGACCGGTCGCCTTAGTACAATCCGCCGGCCTGCGCGGCCCGGTCGGGATCGGCCGGGACAGCCGCGGGGGCGGCCGCCTGGCCGCCGCCCGAGGACGACGGCGCCACGTAGGAATCCGCCGGTGCGGTACCGGGCTTGAACGCCTCCAGGATGGTCCCGGCGCCCTCGCCGGACCCCGCACGGGTGCCGCTGGCGAGATTGATGCGGATCAGCTTGATCCCCGGGGGCACGCGGAACGGCGTCGGCGGCTTGTCCTTGAGGGCGGTCTTGAGGAACTCCAGGGCGATCGGCGCCGCCAGCCCGCCGCCGGTGGCGCGGTCGCCGAGCGAGCGCGGCTTGTCGAAGCCGATATAGATGCCGACCGCCAGATCCGGCGAGAAGCCCACGAACCACGCGTCCTTGGCGTCGTTGGTGGTGCCGGTCTTGCCGGCGAGCGGCTTGCCGATCTGCTTCAGGATCGTCGCGGTCCCGCGCTGGACCACGCCCTCCATGATCGAGACCATCTGGTAGGCGGTCAGCGGGTCGAGCACCTGCTCGGAATCGTCCACCAGCTTCGGCTCGTCCTGGCCGGACCACTTCTCGGCGTCGCAGCCGATGCATTTGCGGTTGTCGTGACGATAGATGGTCTCGCCGATACGGTCCTGGATCCGGTCGATCAGGGTCGGCCGGATGCGCCGGCCGCCATTGGCCAGCATCGAGTAGGCGGTGACCATGCGCATCACCGTCGTCTCGCCCGCGCCCAGCGACATCGGAAGAACCGGCAGCATGTCGTCGTAGACGCCGAAGCGGCGGGCGTACTCGGCGATGAGCGGCATGCCGACATCCTTGGCGAGCCGCACCGTCATCAGGTTCTTCGAGTGCTCGATGCCGTAGCGCAGGGTGTGGGGGCCGCCGGACTTGCCGTCGTAGTTCGAGGGCGTCCAGGCCTCCTGGCCGGGGCCGGCCTCGATGGTGATCGGGGTGTCCTGGATGATCGAGGCGGGCGTGTAGCCGTTATCCAGCGCCGCCGAGTAGACGATCGGCTTGAACGAGGAGCCGGGCTGGCGCATCGCCTGGGTGGCGCGGTTGAACTCGGATTCGTCGTACGAGAAGCCGCCGACCATCGCGTGCACCCGGCCCGTATTCGGGTCCATGGCCACGATGGCGCCGGAGACCTCGGGCTTCTGGCGCAGGCGGAACTGGCCGCGGCCGCCATCCATCGCCTCGACATAGACCATGTCGCCGGGCTGGAGATTGGCGCGGCCGGCCCAGCGCATGCCCTCGGGCGTGATCACGCCGGTCTCGCGGTCCTTGACCACCTGGCCGGAGGCCTCGCGCTTGGGCTGCAGGCCGATCTGCACGCCGCCGCCGCCATTGCCCAGCACCACGGCGAGGCGCCACGGTGCCACGTCGCCCAGCGCCGGAACCTCGGCCGCCGCCATGCCCCAGTCGCGCCCGGTCAGGTCGACCTTGGTGACCGGCCCGCGCCAGCCATGGGCCTGGTCGTAGCGCACGAGGCCGTCGACCAGCGCCTTGCGGGCCCAGCCCTGCATCTTCGGATCGAGGGTCGTGCGCACCGAGAGGCCGCCCTCGTAGAGCTTCTTCTCGCCGTAGCGCTCGGAGATCTCGCGGCGGACCTCCTCGGTGAAGTAGTTGGCGTTGGCGGCGTTCGGGAAGGCGACGCGCGGGTTGACGCCGAGCGGCATCTTCTTGGCGGAATCCGCCTCCTCCTTGGTGATGTAGCCGTTCTCCGCCATCAGGCGGATGATCTCGTTGCGGCGGTCCAGCGCCGCCTGGGTCTTGCGGTAGGGGTGGTAGTTGTTCGGCCCCTTCGGCAGGGCGGCGAGGTAGGCCGCCTCGTTGATGGTCAGCTCGTGGACCGATTTTCCGAAGTAATCCAACGCCGCTGCCGCCACGCCGTGGAGGTTCCGGCCCGGCACGATCGTGCCGAGGAAGATCTCGTTGAGGTACAGCTCGAGGATCTTGTCCTTCGAGTAGGCCGCCTCGATCCGGAGCGCCAGCAGCGCCTCCTTGATCTTGCGGTCGTAGGTCTGCTCGGAGGAGAGCAGGAAGTTCTTGGCGACCTGCTGGGTGATGGTCGAGGCGCCCTGCCGCTTGCCCGACTTGGCGTTGGTCAGGAAGGCGCGCACGATCCCCTCGGGGTCGATGCCGCCGTGCTTGTAGAAATTCTTGTCCTCGGCCGACAGGAAGGCCGCGACGACGATCTTGGGCATCGCCTGGATCGGCAGGTACAGCCGGCGCTCGCGGGCATATTCGGCGAGCAGCGAACCGTCCGCCGCGTGGACGCGGGTCATCACCGGCGGCTCGTAATTGGCGAGCGCCGCGTGGTCGGGCAGGTCCTGGCTGTACTTCCAGTAGAAGTACCCGCCCACCGCCGCGCCGACCACGAACAGCACCGCGCCAGCGCTGAACAGGATCCCGAAGAAACGAAGGATCAGACGCATCCGGTGTTCCGCTCGTCGCTGGCCCGGCCGAATGCCGGAATCGGCTCATCCGGCGCGTGCGTCCGCTCTCGATGCGGTCAGCCCCCGGATGCTCCCGTCAGGCCCCTTCGGAATGCCGGTTTCGACGGCGGTGCGACGGGGCGTTCGGACGTCCCGTATCGACACGCATTCTATGGTGAAACTGGGGCGACAGCGGCCGAGCGGCGCATGACCGTCGGACGCCCCAGGGTGGCGCGGTTGGTGAAGAACAGATCGATCGCCTTGGCCATGGAGCCGGTGACGCCCGCCCGCCACTCCGGCGATTGCAGCATCTCCAGGTCGCGCTTGCTGGAGAGATAGCCCAGCTCCACCAGCACGCTCGGCACGTCGGGGGAGCGCAGCACCACGAAGCGCGCCTCGCGGTGGGGCTTGGCGCTCATCTCGATCACGGGGGCGAGCTGGCCCATCAGCGTGCGGGCGAAGCCCGACGAGAAGCCGCGGGTCTCGCGCAGGGTCAGCTCCTGCAGGATGTCGGCGATGTCCGGCGGCGCCTCGGCGGCGTCGGCGCCCGCGGCGGCGTCGGCCCGGTTCTCGCGCTCCGCGAGCTTGGCGGATTCGGCGTCCGTGGCCTTCTCGGCATTGGTGTAGATCGTGGCGCCCCGCACCTGGGGGGCCGCCGAGATCGAATCCGCGTGGATCGACACGAACAGGTCGGCCTTGGCCTCGCGGGCGAGGCGCACCCGGTCGGCGAGGGGCACGAACACGTCCCGGTCGCGGGTCATCCGGACCCGGTAGCGCCCGGCCGCCTCCAGCTTCTCCACCAGCGCCTGGGCGAAGCCGAACACGATATCCTTCTCGAACACGCCGCCCACCGCGATGGCGCCGGGATCGGTGCCGCCGTGGCCGGCATCGACCATGATCAGCGGGCGCTGGTCGGTCGGTTCCGGCGGGGCGCTGCGGGCCTGGGCGGGGGCGGGATCCGCGGCGGCCGCGGCCTTGCGGAAGGCGTCGCGGTCGGCGCGCTGGAGCGGGATCGTGAGCAGCACCGCGCCGTCGCGGGCCCGCGTCACCGACTCGATCCTGCCGACGGTGGCGGGGGCGGTGAGGTCGATCACGATGCGGGAGCGGCCTGGGGCGAACAGGCCGTAGCGGAAGGATTGGACGAGCCCGTCGCGGCGGCTGCCGGTCCCGGATTCCAGCTGGAAGTTGACCTCGGGCAGGTCGATCACCGCCCGGTCCGGCCGCTCCATCACGAAGCCGCGGGCCTCGACGGCCCGGGACAGGGTCAGGGTCAGGCGCGTGCCGCCGGCCTGGCTCGCGAGGTCGGCCCCGATGGCGACGGCGGGCTTCTCGCCGTTCTGCGCGGCAACCGGCGCTCCCGCCAGGGCCGGCAGAAGCGCCACGGCCAGGCGAAGCCATGCGGTACGGATCAGGCGCGCGCAGTTCGGCATCGGTCCGGTGTCGTTTCCCGTGCCCTCCGTTACGGCATGGGACCGACTTGGTTAACGGACGGTTGCCGCCGCCGGTTCGATCCGGGCGCCCGTGTTGCCGGGATGCGACAAGTCCCGCGCCGCTTCAGCGGTACGCGACCACGCGGCTCGTCTGACCGATGACCGTGACCCAGCAGGTCAGGGACGCGTCGGCGGCCCGCTGGACCTCGCCGACCTGCAGGCGAATCACCTCGGCCGGCGACCGGGCGCCCGAGAGCGCCCGCAGATGCGCCAGGGCCGCCTCGCCCTCGCCGCGCACGTAGCGGGCGATGGTCGAGCCGATCTCGACGACATCGAAGCGGTCGGGGGTGAAGACGATTCGGTCTGGGACGTCGACGGCGTCCGGCATCGGCGGGACGGCGATATCCGCCGCGGCACCGGCTTCGGGGACCGCCTGCGCGGCCGTCTCGGTCGGCCCATCGGCCGGCCCGTCGGCCGGCACCTCAGAGGCGGTCTCGGGCAGGACCGGGGTGGTCGCCGCGCACGCCGCCTGGGCCGGCTCGGCCTGCGGCTCGTGGGTCTCGACGGAAACGTCGCTCGCCGGCGCGGGTGCGTCCTCGGCGATCGGCGCAGGGCGGGTCTCGGCCGGGGCCGGCGCCTTCCGGAGCGGTTGGGGTGATCCGGCGGGGCGGCCTCCCCTCGGTCGACGCGGCTTTCCCATCGCGCGATCTCCTCCTGTCGGCGTCAGGCCGTCCTGACGGAGCGGCGGCCGGAGGGTCGTGCGCAGCCGGCTCGCCCGCGGTGTCGGCCTCGGACCCGTGACGCCCGGGTGTCAGAGCCTCGGATCCGGTCGGCGCCGCGCGCCCTCCGGATCCCGTATCGCGTCCCCGATCGAGGATCGGGGACGGCGCGCCGGCCTCAGCGGGCGGCGGCGTTCTGGGCGAGGGCCCCGTAATCCTTGGCCTGGGCCTGGAGCGCGGCGAACTGGCTGCGGACGAACTCGGACTGGAGCTCGAACGCCTCGCGGAGATCCTTCGTGCGCACCAGCTTCTGGGCGAAGTCGAAGGTCGCGTTGGCGTTGGCCTGCGCGTGATCAAACCCCTTCGCGACCGCGGCGGTCAGGGTCGACTGGAAGGTCTGACCCGAGGTCTGGACCTGCTCGGCGACCTTCACGGCGTTCGTCATCATGGTGCCGACAGCGGTCCGAGCCTGATCGACGCTCTTCTCGGCGAAGTCGCGCATCTCGGTCGGGATCTCGAAGTTCGGGGTCTGCATCGATGTCTCCAGCAACATTCATGGAGCGGGACGCCGGATGCGTCCGCGTTGACGCGCTTCTATATGTTGCACCGCAACAAGAAGTCAAGTGCATGCTTCGGGGGCCATGCAGGACCCGGAAGCCCGATAAAATGCAGATCCGATGATCTCGCACAGTCATCGCATCGCGGCTGCAGCCCCGATAGCAGATGGCGTGCAAGCTGCGCCATTTATCCGATCGGCCAAGATTGCCGATCCCGGCAAGAGGCCGCTTCGCAAAAAACGATCTGCCTGTCCAGAGCGGCACGAACGGATCGTGAATGCTTGTGGTATACCAGACGGGCCGGGCCGCCTCGGATCATCGCGGCTGGGCCAGCGAATCCGGATGCTGCATCGCACCAGCCGCGGCTCCGGACAGACGGGCGTAGAGCCCCCGGAGCGCCGCCGCATGGGCGTCCAGGCCCATCGGCGCGGTGCGGAAGAGCCTGCGGGCCTCCGCCCCGAGCGACGCCGCCAGGGCGTCGTCCCGGAGCGCCGTGAAGGCCTCGGCGAGGGGCCCGACCTCCGGTGCGAGCACGAATCCGGTCCGGCCGTGCCGGACCTTCTCGGCGGCGCCGGAGCGGTCGGAGGCCACGACCGGGATGCCGGCCGCCAGCGCCTCGTAGACGGTGAGCGGGCCGGTCTCGTACCAGCGCGACGGCGCCGCCAGCGCCCGGGCGCGGGTCCGGAGCGTAGCCCAGACCGCCTCGGGCCTCTGCCATCCGATCACCTCCACGCCGTCCCGGGCACGCAGCTCCGCCTCCAGGGGGCCGGCGCCGATGAACAGGGCCGGAAGTCCGGCCCTCCGCGCGGCGTCGGCCACGAGGTCGGCGCCCTTCTCGCGGGTCAGGCGCCCCACATAGGCGATCGCGTCGCCGCGGGCGGGCGCGGCCGCGGGCCCCTCCGGAAGCCGGACGGGGTTGTCGATCCGATGATGCGTGAGGGCGTAGCCGCCGAGCAGAGCGCCCAGCCGCTGCCGGCTGGCGTCGCAGACATGGACGACGTGCAGCGGATGGTGCCGGCTGGCCCGACCGACGACCTGCCGCATCGCCGCGGCACGGGCGACCCGCACGAGCTTGTGCCCCCGGCTGCGGGGATCGCAGGGCGCCGCGAGGCAGGCGGCCGACAGGGGGGCGAGCCCGCAGGGCTCGGCCCGGTCGAAGCGGTAATAGACGCCGTTCGGGCAGGCCAGGGCGTAGTCGTGCAGCGTGACGACCAGCGGCACCCCGGTCTTCGACAGGACCGGAACGATCGCCGGCGACAGGGTCCGGGTCCATTGGTGCAGGTGGATACAGTCCGGCGGCGCGGCGAGGCCGGCGAGGGCCGCGGCGAGGCGGCGGGCGGCGGCGGCGTGCCAGATCCCGGCGGCGGCCGCCCGCGCGGCACCGAGCGACCAGATGTCGGGCAGGCCGAGATCGATCCGCTGGATCCCGGCATGGTCGAGGAGCGGATCGACGGCCCCCGAGATCGCCTGGATGTAGGTGACGGCGAGACCGGCCTCGGCGAGCCCGCGGGCCGATTCCAGCGCCACCTTCTCGGCCCCGCCGCTGGCGGCCGCGAACTCGGCCAGGATCACGACATGCACGGTGTCCCTCCCGGGGATCGCGTCGGTCTCGGGAGCCGGGAGGATGAAGGAGAGCGGTTTACGGGGGATCAACCGCGGCCGGATACAGATCTCTGCCCCGGATCAGAGCGGCGGAATTCCTGACGTGCACGTCGTCCTCGTCGCAGACCACGCCGCGATCAACGGCGGCCAGGCCAAGGTCGCGATCGAATCCGCCCTGGGGCTCGCCGCCCGGGGGATCCGCGTCAGCCTGTTCGCCGCGGTCGGCCCGGTGGACCCCCGGCTGGAGCCCGCCGGCATCCGGGTGGTCTGCCTGGAGCAGGACGACGTCACCACGGCGCGCAGCAAACTGGCCTTCGCCGCCCAGGCGATCTGGAACGGTGCGGCGCGCCGCGCCCTCGCGCGGGAACTCGCCGCCTGCGACCCCCGGGACACCCTCGTCCACGTCCACGCCTTCGCCAAGGCGCTGTCGCCGTCGATCGGCCCGGCGATCCGGGCCTCCGGGCTGCCGTGCCTCTACACGATGCACGAGTTCTTCCTCGTCTGCCCCACCGGCGGCTTCTACGCCTATCCGGAGCAGCGGATCTGCCATCGGACCCCGATGTCGGCCGCCTGCATCGCGGCGCATTGCGACGCACGCAGCTACCCGCGCAAGGTGGCCCGGATGGTCCGCCATGCCGGCCTCGCCCACGTGGCCCGGCTGCCGGATCTGTTCGCCCACGTCGTCACGATCAGCGATCTGCAGGAAAGCGTCGTCCGGCCGCTGATGCCCCCCGGCACCGTGTTCCACCGGGTCGACAACCCGATCGCGGTGGTGCAGGCGCCCCTGCGGGAAGGCGCGCCGGGCGACTTCCTGTTCGTCGGGCGGATCTCCACCGAGAAGGGCGCGCCGATCTTCGCGGACGCGGCCAGGCGCGCGGGGGTGCGGGCGGTCTTCGTCGGCGACGGCCCCCAGCGGGCCGATCTCGCGGCGCGCCATCCCGAGGCCGTCATGCTCGGCTGGCGCGACGCCGCCGGCGTACAGGCGCTGATGCGCCAAGCCCGGGCGCTGGTCTTCCCGAGCGTCTGGTACGAGGGCCAGCCGCTCACCGTCTACGAGGCCCTGGCCTGCGGGGCGCCGGTGATCGTCAGCGATGCCTGCGCGGGGCGGGAGGCGGTGATCGATGGCGAGACCGGGTTCTGGTTCCGCTCCGGCGATCCGGAGGCGCTCGCCGCCCATCTGCGCCGCCTGACCGACGACGGCCTCGCCGCCCGGATGGGCCGGGCCGCCCACGACCGCTACTGGACGGCGCCCCTGAGCCTCGACGCCCATCTCGACCGCCTCGAGGGCGTCTACGAGACGGTGATGCGCGGGGCCACCGCCCGCAGGAGGGGCCTGAGCCCGGTTGATCGGCCGCTCGCGACCACCTGACCCTGCCGCCGGTTCGGCCGTCCGTGCGCGGGACGCGGAGCCAGCCCGTCGGCGCCGCGCCGCCCGTCGCGCTGCCCGTCGCGCTGCCGCGGATCCCGACGCCGCGCGGGTGACGCCGGCGAGGCCATGGGCCGGACGCTTCGACCGGAAAGCCCATGCGGCCGCCGGAAAGATCGGAAACACCCGCCGTCCCTCGCGTTGATGCCCACCAGCACCCTTGCGTGCCTCCGTCACGGACGAGTGAGCGACATGGCCGAGACCCACAACAAGCCGAACGAAGCCAAGCCGGGCTTCCAGCAGGGCAGCGCCAAGCCGGGCGACGCCAAGAACCCCGACAACAAGCAGGAGAAGCTGAACGAGCGCCTGGACGAGGCCCTGGAGGAGACCTTCCCGTCGAGCGATCCGGTGTCGGTGAAGATCACCAAGTAGGCCCCCGGGCCTGCACCGGCCGGGCGGCCGTCAGGCCGCCCGGTCGTCCGGGACCGGCTCCCGCCCGCGGTCGATCAGGCTGCGGGCCTCGGGCCCCGGGACCGCACGGCTGAACAGGAAGCCCTGGACCTCGTCGTAGCCCTCCGCGCGGAGCATCGCGAGCTGCTCGACGGTCTCCACCCCTTCGGCGGTGGTGGCGATGCCGAGGCTGGCGCCCAGGCTCGCCACCGCCCGCACGATCGCCGTGCAATGGGTGTTCTCGCCGACCTGGCTCACGAAGGAGCGGTCGAGCTTGATCTTGTCGAAGGGGAAGCTGCGCAGGTAGCCGAGGCTCGAATAGCCGGTGCCGAAATCGTCCATCGCGATCCGGATGCCCAGGGCCCGCAGCTCATGCAGGGTCGCGAGATTGGCGGCGCTGTCGGCGAGCAGGACCGATTCGGTGATCTCCAGCTCGAGGCGCCGCGGGTCGAGGCCCGAGGTCGCGAGGGCGCCGCGCACGGTCTCGACCAGGCTGCGGTTGCGGAACTGGATCGGGGAGAGGTTCACGGCGAGGCGGATCGCCTCCGGCCAGGTCGCCGCCTCCGCGAAGGCGGTCTGCATCACCCAGGCGCCGATCGGGACGATCAGGCCGGTCTCCTCGGCCAGTGGCACGAACTCGGCCGGCGAAACCGGGCCGTGGTCCGGATGGGACCAGCGCAGCAGCGCCTCGAAGGCCAGGATCCGGTCGGAACGGGCATCCATCAGCGGCTGGTAGACCAGCGAGAACTGGCCGCGGGCGAAGGCCTCGCGCAGTTCGTTCTCGCGCCGCCGCCGTGCCTGCACCCAGGCATCCATCTCCGGCTCGAAGCACCGGAAGGTGCCGCCGCCCTCGGCCTTCGCCCGGTACAGGGCGAGGTCGGCGTTCTTCATCAGGGTTTCGGGATCGGTGCCGTCCCGCGGCAGGCAGGCGACCCCGATGCTGGTGCCGATATGGCAATCCTGGCCGTCCAGGCGGAAGGGCCGGCCGAGTTCGGCGATCACCCGGGCGATCAGCCCGTCGGCCAGGGCCGGGAGATCCATCCCCCCTACCAGGATGGCGAACTCGTCGCCGCCGAGCCGGGCCACGAGGTCGTCCTTGCGCAGGCAGCCGGCGATCCGCTCGGCCGCCTCGCGCAGGAGCGCGTCGCCGACCGGATGGCCCAGCGTGTCGTTGACGATCTTGAACTTGTCGAGGTCGAGGCAGAGCAGCACCGCCGCCTCCCCGTCCCGGGCGTGGCGGGAGATCGCCTCGGCGAGGCGGTCCCGGAACAGCACGCGGTTCGGCAGCCCGGTGAGCGCGTCGTGGTGCGCCATGTGGGCGATGCGGGCCTCGGCCCTCCGGCGTTCCGTCATGTCGATGGCGGCTTCGAGCACGGCCTGCCGCCCCTCGAACGGCATCGCCCGCTGGAACAGGGAGACCTCGATCGCCGAGCCGTCGGCGCGCTGGTGGAGGGCGCCGGTGGGCGGCAGGCCGAGCCCCGGCGCCGCGTCGGGGGGCATGGCGAGATCGGCCGGCGCCCGGCTCAGGAACTGCTCGCGGCTGTAGCCGTAATGGGCGACGGCCGCGTCGTTGACCGCCAGGAAGCGGTCGCGCGCGTCGGCCACGACCCACATCGGGACCGGGTTGTTCTCGAACAGGAGCCGGAACGAGGCCTCCCGGGCCTTGATGTCGCCGACATCCGTCATGGTGACCGAGAGGAGATCGCCGACGCAGCCCGCCTCGACCTTGAGGTAGAGCGTGCCGCCGTCGGACCGGGGGCGGCTCAGCTCGAAGGCGGAGCGCCCGCCCCGCTCGACCATGGCGGCGAGCGTCGCGATCGTCCGCGCGGTGATCGCCCCCGGGAAGAGCTGGCCGATGCGCTGCCATTGCAGGACCGCGGCGGGCCGCTCCAGGAGGCGCTCGGCGCCGCGGTTGAGGGCGACGATCTTGAAATCGATCGGGTGGCCCGCCGCGTCACGGATCGTGCTGAGGGCCAGGATCCCCTGGTCGGTGGCGGTGAACATCGCCTGGACGAGTTCGGTCCGGACGCTCGCCCCGTCGAACCCGATCAGCACGAACGGCTCGCCCCAGCGGTTGTCGAGGGGCACACCGACGAGGCGGGTCGAGGTCACGACGCCGGCATCCAGGCGATCGCACCGGCTGTAGGCGGGCTGGCCGGATCCGAGGGCGGCCGCGACCATCTCGCCGACGGGCTCGCGCAGCTCGATCGGGAGCGCGTCGACCGGGACGGTCTCGCTGGGACAGGGTTCCGCCGACGGGCCTTCCGACCCTTGCGCGAGCCAGGCGCCGAACTCCTGGCCCGCCCAGAGGATCCGGGCGGCCTGGCCGTTCCGGGTGGTCACCAGGGCGGCCCGGTCGGCGAGGCGGCCGAGGCTCCCGAGCACGACGGCCTCGTAGGACGGGATCGGTGCCCCCGGCGTCCGGCAATCCTGCCAGCGCCGAAGGATGTTGCGGCCCGTCTGTCCGTCGTCGTCGTGCGCGGTCACCGAGCCGCCCCAGTTGTTCACCGGGGGCCAGGAAGCTGGGACTTCGTTTAAGCCGGGTTCATGAGCCGACTTATAATCCCATGATACGTACTATTCCCCAGTTTGAGCTCGATTTTCAGGCCGCCTCGAGCAACCGGCGGGCGATCACCTGGGCCTGGATCTCCGCGGCGCCCTCGAAGATCGAGAGGATGCGGGCGTCGCACAGGATCCGGCTCACCGGGTATTCCAGCGCGAAGCCGTTGCCGCCGTGGATCTGCAGGGCGTTGTCGGCCGCCGCCCAGGCGACGCGGGCGCCCAGCAGCTTCGCCATGCCGGCTTCCAGGTCGCAGCGCTTGCCGGCATCCTTCTCGCGGGCCGAGAAATAGGTGAGCTGGCGGGCGATGTTGATCTCCACCGCCATCATGGCGAGCTTGTCGGCGACCCGCGGGAAGTTGACCAGCGCCTTGCCGAACTGGACCCGCTCCTCGGCGTAGCGCAGGCCGACGTCGAGGGCCGACTGGGCGACGCCGATGGCCCGGGCCGCGGTCTGGATGCGGGCCGATTCGAAGGTCTGCATCAGCTGGGCGAAGCCCTTGCCCTCGACCTCGCCCAGCAGGTTGCCGGCGGGCACCTCGAATCCCTCGAAGGCGAGCTCGTACTCCTTCATGCCCCGGTAGCCGAGCACCTCGATCTCGCCGCCCGACAGGCCCTGGACCGGGAACGGCTCCGCGTCGGTGCCCCGGGGCTTCTCGGCGATCAGCATGGAGAGGCCCTTGTGGCCCTTCTCCTCGGGCTTGGTGCGGACGAGCACCGTCATGATGTCGGCGCGGACCGGGTGGGTGATCCAGGTCTTGTTGCCGGTGATCTTCCAGCTGTCGCCGTCCTTCACCGCCCGCGTGCGGAGCGAGGCGAGGTCGGAGCCGGTATTCGGCTCGGTGAAGACGGCCGTGGGCAGGATGTCGCCGCTGGCGATCTTGGGCAGGAAGCGCTGCTTCTGCTCCTCGGTGCCGCCGCACAGGATCAGCTCAGCGGCGATCTCCGAGCGGGTGCCGAGCGAGCCGACGCCGATATAGGCGCGCGACAGCTCCTCCGAGACCACGCACATGGCGGTCTTCGGCAGGCCCATGCCGCCGTATTCCTCCGGGATCGTCAGGCCGAAGACGCCGAGCTCGGCCATCTTGGTGACGATCTCCATCGGGATGTAGGCGTTCTTCAGGTGCCACTCGTGCGCCTGATCGACCACCTCGGCCTTGCCGAAGCGGCGCATCTCGGAGCGGATCGCCTCCATGTCCTCGTCGAGGCCCGAGGCGCCGACCGTGGCCGAGCCGCTGCCGTCGCGCATCCGCGCCACCAGGGCGGCGCGGTTCTCGGGGGTGTTCCCCTCGGCGATCAGGGTCTCGACGGCGTCGGTGCGGAACTGCGCCACCTCCTTGCCAGAGAGGCCGAGCGAGCCGGTGAGGCGGACCATCTCGCCCTGGCTCATCGGGATGCCGGAGAACAGCTGGTCGAGATACTCGCCGGCGCCGATCCGGACGAGGAGCGACTCGGTCTCGCCGAACCGGCCCTCGGCCTGGAGGCGCTCGGCGTAGCCGCCGAGTTCGGCGACCGCCTCCGCGTAGGTCGCGAGCCATGCGAGCCCATGGGCGGCATGCTGCTCGCCCTCGAGCTTGGCCGCGTCGATCCGCCCGTCCGTTCCGAGGATCCGCGTGCGGACCCGGCGGGTCGCCTCCGCGACGAGGGCCTTGACGCTCTCGCCGGCGGCCCTGGCGAGGGTGGCGATATCCTGCGGCTCGGTCTGGATGGCGGGGGATGCGGACATGGTTTCCTGCTCGCGTGGCGTCTTCTTGGATCGGGTCTTTTAACCTGTCGCGGGCCGGAGCCGAAGCAGATTTCGTTTGGCTCGCCTTGAACTCAAGTTGAAGGCCGGAGCTCACGGGCCGATGCGCAGCCCATGAAAGTCAAGGCCGGGCCGGTGCGGCGATACGCGTCGGTCCCGACACTGATGAACCGTCCGCCGCCCTGCCGAAAGCTGTTCGCCAGACCGGGCCCGGCTCAGCGCCTCTGCTCGCAGCGCGTCTTCACGTAGGCCCCGTCCTCGCCCTTGAAGCCTGTACTGGCTGCCAGCACCGGGCCCTGAACGAGGCATTCCTGGAGCGTGTGGGCCGGCCCGGTGACCACGTCGAGGGCGGTCTCGCGGGAGCAGTCCGGGGCCTGGACGGAGGCGGCGCAGATGAGCGCGACGACGATGATCTGGTTCATGGGGCCTCCCGTATGGGCCCGACTCTCGAGACGGCGGGCGGCGTCTACCGAAAGATGGGCCGCCGGAACTGGTTCCATCGGCCCGGACGCCCGTCCTCGCGAGCGGAGCATAGCGATGACGGAGCGGGTCACACCAGCGCGGTGAGATCCGCACCCGACTCGATCGCCTCCGGGCTGGGCACGCGTCCCTCGCCCAGCAGGTGCAGGAACGCCGTGAAGGCCGGGTTGCGGCCGATGCTGCAGGCCGCCACGGCCCGGTCTTGGCGGACATAATAGGCGATGAAGTCCAGCGCCGCCGGATCGCCCTGCAGGATGATCCGATCGAAATCCGGCGCGTAGCCGCCGTAATCCAGGCGCTTGTCGCCCTGGTTGCTCCAGAAGAACGGCGCGCCCGCGAAGGCGCCGCTGGCGCCCAGCATCGCCCGGGCGACGTGGGTGCCGTGCTGCTGCGCCAGACGCCAGTGCTCGATCCGGGCGGTGACGCCGCTGCCGCGCTCCGGGAAGGCCGCGATGTCGCCGGCGATCCAGACGTTGTCGGCGAGCTTCAGATCGGCGCCGACCGGGAGGCCGCCGGTCTCGTCCGGCTCCACCCCAGCGACGATCCCGGTCTCCGGCGCGGCGCCGGCGCCGATCAGCACGAGATCGGCCGGCAGCCGCGTGCCGTCCGCGGTCTCGACGGCCTCGACGGAGCCGGTGCCGGCGATCCGCGCGACCTTGCCGGTCACGAAGGTCACGCCGTTGCCGGCGTGGTAGCGCTTCAGCGCCGCGCCCACGGCCTCGCCGAAGCGCTTGGCGAAGGGGATCTCCTCCCGCGCCAGCACCGTCACCGACAGGCCGCGCTTGGTCAGGAAGGCCGCGGCCTCCAGGCCGATGAAACCCGCGCCGATCACCACCACGCGCTTGGCCTGCTCCGCCGCGGCGCTGAGCCGCACCGCATCGTCGAGGCTGCGGAGCGTCATCACGCCGTCGAGATCGCGGCCGTCGAAGTCCGGCACCACCGCGCGGCTGCCGGTGGCGATCAGCAGCGCGTCGCCGGTGAGCACCCGGCCGTCCGCCAGGGTGACGCTGAGGCGCGCCGGATCGATCCGGACCGCCTCGGCCTCGATCCGCTCGACCTGGTGGGCGGCGGAGAAATCCGGCTCCAGCAGGGTCTTCTCCGCCGGGGTGGGCTTGGCCAGGAACTGCTTGGACAGCTTGGTCCGGTCGTAGGGCGGGTGCCCCTCGCGGCCGACCATCGTGATCGCGCCCGCGAAACCCTCGCGCCGGAGCGTGGTGATGCAGGCGGCCGCCGCCGCCCCGGTGCCGACGATCAGGACCTGTCCGAGGGGCGTCCGGGCGTGCCGGGCCGGAGCGGGCTCGGGGGCCAGCGTCGCCACCGCCTCGCCGCCCTCGATCCGGACGGGATAGCGGGTGAGCGCGTCCAGCGCTGGCGGCTCCTCCAGGCTGCCGTCGGCGAGGGCGAAGGCCGCCTTGTGCCAGGGGCAGTAGAGCCGACCGCCGCAGATCTCGCCCTTGGTGAGCGGCGCCCCGAGATGCGGGCACTTGGCCTGGAAGGCGCGCACGCCGTCGGCGTCGCGCACGAACAGCACCGCGTCGTCGCCCGCCTTGCCCTCGGCCTTGCCGCCGAGCGGGATCGCGTCGAGGGCGAGGCGGATCTCGCGGGGCTTGCCCGAATCCAGGTGTTCTTGGTCCATCCTCGCCTCGCCCGGTGCCGGCCCGTGCGCACCAAACCGCGAAGCCCCGAAGGGTTTCCGCGCCTTCCGTCGCAGGCCCGGCGCCTCAGCCCCGGCTCGCCACCGCCACGCCGAGGGCGGCGAGCGCCATGCCGGCGCCCTGCAGCGGGGTCAGCACCTCGCCGAACAGCAGGTAGCCGAGCACGGCCGCGACCGGGGGCACCAGGAAGAACAGGGCGGCGACGCCCGCCACCGCCCCCCGCCGGATCAGCACCAGCAGCAGCAGGATCCCCGCGACCGAGTTGACCAGGACCGCCCAGCCGAGGCCGAGCCACAGGGCGGGGGCGGGGTCGAACGCGGTGCTGCCGAAGGCCAGCGCCAGCGGGATGGCGCAGGCCATGCCGCCGACGAACTGGAGGGTCGCGCCGGCCAGCAGATCGACCCGGCCGCCGGTGCGCTTCTGCCAGAGCGTGCCGAGGGTCAGCGCCAGCACCGCCAGGAGGCTGACGGCGAGCGCCAGCGGCGGGATCCCGGACGGGTCCGTGGCCCCGAGCTTCGGGGCGAGCACGAGGCCCGTGCCGACGAAGCCCATCAGGATGCCCAGGGCCCGCCGCCCGCTGACGCGCTCGCCCAGCAGCGGCTGCGCCAGGAGTGCGGTGAGCAGCGGCTGGAGGCTGCCGACGAGGGCGGCGATGCCGGCCGGCAGCCCGTGGCTCACCGCCCAGAAGACCCCCGACAGGTAGACCCCCTGCATCAGGAAGCCCGCGATGACGGGGTCGCGCCAGCCCGCCCGGTCCCCGGGCCAGCGCACCCGGGAGGCCGTGGCGATCAGCGCCAGCACCAGGGCGACGGCCGTGAAGCGGATTGCCGTGAAGGCCAGCGGATCCACGTGCGGCACCACCGCCCGGGCGGAGATGAAACCCGTGGCCCAGATCGGGATGAACAGCGCCGGAAGGGCGCCGGCCGCGAGCGGCGACGGGCGTGAGAGCGTAGGCATGTCCGCCGGACGGAGCATGCCGGCGCGCCGGGCGCAACGGTGATCGCGCCCGCCCGCCGGAGCGCGGCGGCCACCGGGGGCCGGCGTGGCGCGGACGCGTCACCGGGCGGCGATCGGGACCGGATCCGGCCGGCGGCGTTGACGCGCGGGTGCCGGCACCGTTCATCGGCGGGCCTCTCCCCGGGGAGGATCACGAGATCGAGGATCGTTGGACACCCGTGAAACCTCTCCGCAGCGGATTGCAGATCATGGGCGTCGCCGCGCAGCGCTTCGTCTCCCATGACGGCTGGGCGATCGCGAGCCACATCGCGCTCTCGAGCCTGACCTCGCTGTTCCCGTTCCTGATCCTGCTGGCGGCGCTGGCCGGCCTGTTCGGCACGCAGTCGCTCGCCGACGAGGCCGGGGTGCTGATCTTCGACGCCTGGCCCCGGGAGATCGCCAAGCCGATCGTCGGCGAGGTCCACCGGGTGCTCACCGAGCAGCGCAGCGGCGTGCTCACGCTCGGCGCGCTGTTCGCCCTGTACTTCTCCTCCTCGGGGGTCGAGAGCCTGCGGGTCGGGCTGAACCGGGCCTACGGGCTGCGCGAGAGCCGGCCCTGGTGGCTGACCCGCCTCGAGTCGATCGGCTACGTGATCTGCGGGGCGTTCGCGATGCTGGCCTTCGCGCTGCTCGTGGTGCTGGGGCCGCTGATCTGGCGCAACGTCGTCCTGGTGGCGCCGGGGCTGGAGCCCCTGAGCCTCACCGTGGCGATCGGGCGGATCGCCGTGACGGCCCTGCTGCTGACCGTCGTCCTGGTCATCGCCCACAAGTTCGTGGCGGCCGGACGGCGCTCGATCCTGTCGGTGCTGCCGGGGATCGGGGTGACGCTCGTCCTGTGGTTCTTCGCCGGCCTCGGCTTCGGCTACTACCTCGACCGGTTCTCCAACGCCTACGCGTCGACCTATGGGGGTCTGGCCACCGCGATGGTGTTCCTGGTGTTCCTCTACTGGCTCGCCGCCATGTTCCTGTTCGGCGGCGAGATCAACGGCACGGTGATCGCCGCCCGCCGCAGCCGCCTGCAGGCGCAGATGCTGGCCCGCCGGGCCGAGAGGGAGGGACGATGGACCGGATCGAGCACCTGACGATCCGCGCGAACGGCGCCGATCTGCATGTGGCGCGCTGCGGCACGGGCACGCCGCTGCTGCTGCTCCACGGCTGGCCGGAATTCTGGCTGACCTGGGAGCCCGTGATGGCGCGCCTGGCCGCCCGCCACACCCTGATCGCCCCGGATCTGCGCGGCTTCGGCGACAGCGACAAGCCCGCGGGCGCCTTCGGCCCGCCGGAGCAGGCCGCCGACATGGTGGCGCTGCTCGACGCCCTCGGGATCGACCGCGCCGGCATCGTCGGCCACGATGTCGGCGGAGCGGTGATCCAGGCCCTCGCCCGGTCTCACCCGGAGCGGTGCGCCGGCCTGTTCCTGTTCGACTTCGTCTATCCGGGGATCGGCCCCCGGCTCGGGGCGCCGGACCGCCTCACCGAGATCTGGTACCAGTCCTTCAACCAGATGGACCTGGCGGTGACGCTGGTGGGCGCCAGCCGGGAGAGCTGCGCCGCCTATATCGGCCACTTCCTGCGCCACTGGTCGCACCGGACGGACGCGTTCGACCCGGTGCTGGACGCCTTCGTGGACAATTTCCTGAAGCCCGGAAACCTCGCGGGCGGCTTCGCGCATTACCGGGCCGCCCATGCCGGGCGGATCGCGATGCTCAAGGGCGAGGCCCCGGCCCTGCCGCCAATCGGCGTGCCGACCTGCGTGCGCTGGGCCGAGCACGACCCGATCTTTCCCTTCGCCTGGACCGACCGCCTGGGCGAGACCTTCTCGGATCTCGATCTGGCGCTGTTCCCGGGGGTGGGGCACTTCCCCCACCGGGAGGATCCCGACCGGGCCGCCGCGGAGATCGCGGGGTTCTTCGCGCGGATCGGGTGGGCGTGAGGGCGTCCCCTCCCCGCACGGGGAGGCGGACGGCGTGCGCGCAGCGGCGCCCGGGCAGCCTCACGCGGCCAGCGCCAGCCCCTCGTCCTCCTCCGCCTCCGCCGCCATGAACTGGGCCCGGGCGAGTTCGGCGAAGCGCCCATTCTGCCCCACCAACTGGTCGAAGGTGCCGGCCTCGACGATCCGGCCCTCGTGGAACACCAGGATGCGGTCGGCGTCGCGGATCGTCGCGAGGCGGTGGGCGATCACGAAGGTGGTACGGCCCTCCATCACGGTCTCCAGGGCGCCCTGGAGCTTGCGCTCGGTGGCCGCGTCCAGCGCCGAGGTCGCCTCGTCGAGGATCAGGATCGGCGGGTTCTTCAGGAGCGCCCGGGCGATCGAGAGCCGCTGGCGCTCGCCCCCCGAGAGCGACCGGCCGCGCTCGCCGATCACCGTGTCGAGCCCGGCGGGCTGGCGCGCCATGAAGGCGCTGGCCTGGGCCCGCTCCAGGGCGTCGAGCATCTCGTCATCCGTGGCGTCGGGGCAGCCGACCTGCAGGTTTTCGCGGATCGAACGGGCGAACAGCATCGGCTCCTGGAACACCACGCCGATGTTGTGGCGGAGGGACGACAGGCCGACGTCGCGGATGTCCATCCCGTCGATGCGGATCGCGCCGGCGGCCGGGTCGAAGCTGCGGTGCAGGAGGCCGAGCGTCGTCGACTTGCCCGATCCGGTGGTGCCCACCAGCGCGATCGTCTCGCCGGGCTTCGCCGAGAACGAGACGCCGTCGAGCGCCTGACGCCGGCCATCGTACGAGAAGGCGACGTCCTCGAAGGTGACCTCGCCGGCAAAGCGCGCCACCTGCCGGGCCTGCGGCCGGTCGGCCACCGCCGGGACGGTGTCGTAGATCTCGAAGAACTCGGCGATCTTGGGCGCCTGCTGGAACAGGCCGTTGACGAAGCCGACCACGTGGTCGAGGCGCGCCACGAAGGCGGTGGCGAGGCTCATGAAGGCCACGACCTCGCCCACCGTGGTGGTGCCGGCCTGATAGAGCCAGATGCCGGTGACGAAGATCGCCGTCATGGTGATGGTCGCCGAGGCGCGGGTCGCCACGTTGGCGAGCGCCCACCAGGACAGGACCGGGATCTGCGCGGCGAGCAGGTTGGTGATGATGCCGCGCATCGCGTCCTTCTCGGCCTTGGCGCGGGTGAAGGACTGGATCACCGCGACGTTGCCGAGCGCGTCCGAGGCGTGGGCGGCCAGACCCGAGTTGAACTCCTCGACCTGCCCCTGGAGCGCCTCGGTCCGGCGCATCACGAAGGTGGTGAGCGCCGTGAAGGCCAGCACCAGCACCACCAGGATCGAGCCGAGCTGCCAGTTGATCAGGAGGGTCATCGGCAGGAGCACGCCGAGCGAGACCAGGGCGACGAGGTGGTCGCGGAAGAAGCCGAGCCACAGCCACGCCATGCCGTTGGTGCCCTCCAGCATCGCCTTCAGAACCCGGCCCGAATGGTTGGCCGAGTGGAAGGCGAGCGGCAGGTCGAGGACGTGCTCGAAGTAGCTCGCCATCGACGACAGCCGGTTGCGGTGGGCGAGCCGGTCGGCGTGGAGCGCGATGAACACGCCCGCCGCGATGGTGAAGAAGCCGAACGCCACCCAGGCGGCGAGCAGCGGCAGCATGGTGCCCATGGCGTCGCCGCCGCGCTTGAGATGGGTCAGCTGGTCGATGATCCGGCCCATCAGCAGGGGCTCGGCGAAGGCCGCGATCGCCAGGACGACGTTGGTTCCGGCCAAGCCTATGGCCAGCCGACGCTCCGCCTTCAGGAAACCCAGGACCCGCCCGTACAGACGAACCATCGTACCGCTCCGCCACCCCTGGCGCGGCCCGTGTGACCCGGGTCTCACGCCGTCTTTGACGGGTTCGCACGGCCGGCTTCAGCGCCGAATCCGGGTCAAACCCCTCTTGGGAAACGGGTATGCCAGCGCCCGCCTGAACGGGCGATGACGGACTGATACAGGTTCGAAACAGTCGCCTTTACGGTCCGTTCAGCCCGATGCCCTAGGCTCGGCACGGGCCGCCTGCGTCGCGGATGCGAGCGCGGTGCAGCTCTGTCCGGAAAGCCCGTCGGGTCATCGTCCCATGGATCTCGCAACCGGTGTCGGACTGCTGGGCGGCGTCGGCGTGGTGTTCACGCTGATCATGATCGATGGCGGCAACTTCGCCGCCTATTTCGACAAGCATGCGGTCATCGTCATCTTCGGCGGATCGGTCATGGCGACGATCATCCGCTTCCCCTTCGCCACCATCGCCCACGGCCTGCCGATGGGCCTGCGCTACGCCTTCACCATGCGCGCGGTGAGGCCGCACGACCTCATCGAGGAGATCACCACGATCGCCGAGGTGGTCCGCAAGAGCGGGCCCATGGCCCTGGAGAACGTAGAGATCTCCGACCCCTTCCTGGCGCAGGGGGCCCGCTACGTCGCCGACGGCTACGACCGCGAGTTCATCCGCGACACGATGGAGCGCGACCGCGACAACTTCCTCATGCACCTCGACGAAGGCTCGAAGATCTACCGCGCCTTCGGCGACTGCGCCCCGGCCTGGGGCATGATCGGCACGATCCTCGGCATGGTGACGATGTTCGCCAACATGTCCGATCCCTCGAAGCTCGGCCCCGCCATGGCGACCGCGCTTCTGGCCACGCTCTACGGCGCGCTCATCGCCAACCTCGTGGCCCTGCCGATCGCCGACAAGCTGCACGTGAAGCTGGAAGAGGAGGACGTCTCCCGCTCGCTCATCATCGACGGCATCCTGATGATCCGCGACCAGAGGAGCCCGACCCTCGTCCGCGAGATGCTCGTCGCCTACCTGCCGCACCACCACCGTGGGTCGTTCGAGGAGGCGGCCGCGTGACCGCCCGGACAGCCCCGGCGGAGCGCCCGCGGATGGCATGACATGGCCAGGAAGAAGCGCGGCGGCGCGCATGGCGGCCACGGCTGGTTCGTCACCTTCGCCGACCTGATGGCGCTGCTGATGAGCTTCTTCGTGATGATCGCCGCGTATTCGACGCAGGACCAGAAGAAGATGCAGATGGTGGCGGGCTCCATGCGCGACGCCTTCGGCGTGAACACGGAGTCCAAGTTCGCCGGCATCATCGAGACCGACGGCCTGCCGGCCGCCGACCACGTGAAGCACCTGCGCGACATCCCTCCCGAGCAGGCCACCGACCGGACCACGCCGCCGCGGCTCGACAAGAGCAGCGAATTCGGCCTGACCGACACCGGCGAGCCGGAGAATTTCGGCCTCGCGGCCGCCTCCCTGCGGCAGGCCCTGCAGAGCCTGCCGGACTTCGCCGAAGTGTCGAAGAACGTCGTGATCGCCCGGACCGAGCAGGGGCTCGACGTGTCGATCGTCGACCAGGACGGGCGCTCGATGTTCCCGGAAGGCTCGACCCGGCCCAACGACCGCACCCGGCGCCTGCTGGAGAAGCTCGGCCCGGCCCTGCGCCAGATGCCGAACCGGATCGCCGTCACGGGCCACACCGCCACGGACCGCCCCGGCCGGCGTCCCGCCGCGCCCCCGTGGGACTTGTCGGCGGGCCGCGCGGTCAGCGTCCGGGAGATCCTGGCCGGCGCCGGCGTTCCGGACGACCGGTTCGCCATGGTCGCCGGCAAGGCCGACACCGAGCCGATGTTCCCCGACAACCCCTACATGCCCGCCAACCGGCGCGTGACGGTGACGCTGCTCAAGGAGGCCCCGCCGGTCCCGAACGTGAAGGGATTGCCGTGAGGACGCCGCGGCGCCGGGCCCGCCGGTCAACCGCTTCTATCGGGCGGTGAGCAGAGCCCAGTAGACCTTGTACTTCGAGCCCGGGGCGTAGGCGGTGGCGATTCCCATCCGGGTCGCTTCGGGCGCCAGCATGGTGGCGTCGTGGGGCGGGCTCTCGCGCCAGCCGGAGAAGGCTTCGGCCAGGGTGTGGTAGCCGGCCGAGAGGTTGGCGTTCACGTTGGCGTAGCCGAGCCGTTCCACGGCGCCCTTGACGGTCTGGGCCCGGCTCGGCCGGTCGGCCAGGGCCATCGCGGCCGCCTCGGCCTCGGCCAGGCGCTGCAATTCGGGATCGACCGTCAGGGGCGGCGCGCCGCGGTTGCGGCGGTAGGACGAGATCATGTCGCGGGCCGCCGCGACGTCGATCTGCGCGCTGTTGCTGGCGAGGGGCAGGTAGATGCTCGGCAACGCCGCGGTGCTCGGCGCCTGGGTGGCGCAGCCGCCGAGCAGGGCTGCCGCGGTCAGCGCCGCCGAGCCCGTCGCGCGACCCAGCATCCTGCCCGTGATCCGGCCGAGCCCGCGCCCCGCATGCCGACCGTCCCGATCGCGTCTCGTCACGACTTACCCATCCCTGCGACGGTCGAGCCGCCCCGGCGGCATATAGGCGCTGCCGGGCCGTCGCGCATCGGACGATTAGGGCTTCCTCAAAGACCTGTCGTCTAAACGTGCACCGACCTCACGACCGAGCGTTCCCTGACCATGCTGGAGACGCCCCGCGATCGCGCCGTCGATGGGCCTGCCGGCCCGTCGGCCCAGGCCGAATCGGCCACCGATCCCGACGCCGCGGCGACGCTCGCGTTGCAGCAGGCGATCATCCGTGCGCAGGCCGGCCTGCTGGCGCGTCAGGAGCGTTCCCTGGCCGCCGCCGGGACATGGCTGTGGTCGTGCCGCCTGGATGACGGCGCCCTCGATTGGTCCGGGGGAGTCCACGATCTGTTCGGCATCCCCCGGGGCGCGGCGCTGCACCGCCCGCGGATCCTGGAATTCTACGAGCCGGCCTCGCGGCGGCTGCTGGAGTCGATCCGCCGCCGGGCCATCGCCGGGCACGCGAGCTTCCGGCTCGATGCCGAGATCCGCACCGCCTGCGGCCGGCCGCGTTGGATCCGCATCCGCGCGGCGGTCGAGACCGAGGGCGGACGGCCAGCCCGGCTCTTCGGAACCAAGCAGGACGTCACCGAGGAGATCGCCCGGCTGGCCGAGCTGAGCCGGCGCGCCGACCGCGACCCTCTCACCGGACTGGCGAACCGCCACGCCTTCGAGGCGCAGTTCGACGCCGGATCGTCCGGCGCCGGACCGGATCCCCTCGGTGCCCTGATCCTCATCGACCTCGACGGGTTCAAGCCGGTCAACGACCTCCATGGCCATATCGCCGGTGACCAGTGCATCCGGCACTCCGCCGCGCGGCTCGCGGCCATCTGCCGGGACGCGGCCCTCGTGGCGCGCATCGGCGGCGACGAATTCGCCGTGCTCCTGCGGGCGCCCGTGGATCTCCGCGCGCTGGCGGAGTGCGGCCGGCGCATCGTCGCCGCCCTGAGCCGGCCGATTCCGTATCGCGGACAGATGGTGCGGATCGGCGCCTCCGTGGGCATCGCCCTGGAGGTCAAGACCGGCATCGCGACGGGCGGCAGCCGGACCCGGCTGTTCGAGCGGGCGGATGCGGCGCTCTACGCCGCCAAGGATGCGGGCGGGAACGCCGTCCGCATCGCCGTCGGGAGCGGCTAGTCAGCCGCCTGCGCTCCGCAGGCTGCGGTCGCGCGGAACCCGGGCCGAGTCGCCCCCCTCCGGGACATCCGTCGGCTGGATGAAGCGGCTGGCGATCTCGCCCATGGCGCTCTGCATCGTGTCGAGGCCCTGCACGGTGACGATGCTGGAGCCGGGCCCGAGCGGCGGGATGAAGCCCGCCTCCGAGAGGGTCGAGAACACGGAGAAGTTCAGGTCGGTCACCACCTTCTGGCCGAGGCTCACGTCCACGATCCAGACGAGCAGCTCGAATTCCAGGAAGGGATCGCCGATCTTCTTGAACACCACCCGGGGCGCGGGCTCCTTCAGGACGTCGGAATGGCCCTGCGCGCAGGCCGCGATCATCTCGGCCGCACGGACCGGGTCCTGGTTGCGCAGGACGCTGACCGTGATGCTGACGCGCCCCGTCCGGTCGCCCCGCACCCGGTTCTTCACCACCCCGGAGATCAGGTTCGAGTTCGGCACGATCACGGCCGAGCGGTCGAAGGTCTGGATCTCGGTGGAGCGGACCGAGATCCGCTTCACGATGCCCTCCTGATCGCCGATCACCACCTGGTCGCCGACCCGGATCGGGCGCTCCCACAGGAGCAGCAGCCCGGAGACGAAGTTGTTGACGATCGACTGCAGGCCGAAACCGATACCCACCGACAGGGCGCCGGCCACGATGGTGAGCTTCTCCAGGCTCAGGCCCAGATACGAGAAGGCGAGCGCCAGCGCGATCAGGAAGCCGCAATAGCCCGCCACCGTGGTGATCGAGTTGCGCAGGCCCGCATCGAGGTCCGTGGCCGGCAGGTAGGTGTTCTCCAGCCAGCGCTGCACGCCGCGGGTGATGAACACGCCGACCACCAGGATGCCGATCCCGAAGGCGATGCTGGAGAGCGAGATCGTGACGTCGCCGACCTTGAAGCCGAAGAAGGCCTGCCGGACCGAGGAGACGATGTCGGTGGAATCCAGGCCCCAGGGCGCCAGCACGAGGATCGCGGCCGCGAGGAACAGGACGAGCCGGGCGGCGCCGGTCGCCAGGACAGAGATCTGGTTCAGCGAGCGCTTGCGTAGGCCCGTATTGGCCTGGAGCGTGGTGGCGAGCCGGGTCTCGTCGCTGAGCGCGCGGCCGACGAAGATGTCGACGCTCTGGACCAGCAGGTAAAGCAGGACCAGGACGCTGGCGTCCCAGATCAGCTGGTCGATCAGGAACGCCGCGAAGGCGACGTAGCCGACCAGCGCGCCGAGGCCGATCAGCGCCACCGCGGCCCAGCCGAGCAGCCGCGCCGGCCCGCCGATGCCCGTGGTGGTCTTGGTCGGCACGTAGGGGCCGAAGCAGGCTTCCTCCTCCTGCTCGGTATCGGCGAAGCGGTGGAGGCCGACAGCCAGGATCAGGGCCGTGGCGACCGCCCCGATGCCCCGCGTGGCGATGGAGATCGGCAGGGCCGCCGAGATCCCGGAATTCAGGGCCTCCACGGACTTCACCACGGTGATCACCGTGGCGATGCCGACCGCGAGCCGGGTCAGGCGCGTGGCCGCCGCATCGCTCACCGGGGCCGGCCGCCACGCCGGCTTCTCGGGGCTGAGCAGCCCGTCGCAGAGGGCCTCCACGAAGGCGATGAAGGCGAGCCCCCCGAGGATCGCGGCGGCCACCGGCAGGAGCCGGGACGGCAGCAGGTTGGTGGCGTCCAGCGCGTAGTAGACCGCGTAGGACCCGGCCACCGCCGGCACCGTGCCGAGCAGGATCACCCGCCAGGCGGCGAGCATCACGGCGCGCCGCGACGGATCGGTCCGGGCGGCGTCCCGGCGGGCGCCCTTGGGGGCGATGTTGCGCCGGCCGAAATACAGCGCCACCGAGATCCCGAAGGCGAGCCCCAGGAACAGCAGGTTGGTGAGGCTGCCGTTGCGCGAGAACAGCAGCCCGATATCCGAGACGGCGCTCTGCAGGGCGCGCGTGTCCCGGGGCACGTCGCCCATCACCTTGGTCCAGAGGCCGGGGCCGACCAGGGGCTGGGAGCGCTGGAGCAGGTCGCGGGTGAAGGATTCGCGGCGGCGGTTCGAGACCCGGTCGACGATCTGATCGCCCTGCACCACCAGGGCGCGGGCGAGGCGCTGGGTCTCGTCGATGCGGGTGACGGCGGCCTCGCGCTCGCCGCGCTCGGCGGCGACATCGGCGCTCTCCTGGGTGTCCTTCGGCTTCGGACCGAGCTGGGCGAGGCGCTCGCGCGCGGCCTCCAGCGGCGCGTCGAGCCGGGTGACCAGGGTGCGGATCTCGTCGGTGACCGTGACGGCGCTGTCGCGGATGGCCGTGAGGTCGGCCACCGTCAGGTCCGTATGCCCGAGCTGCTTCTCGCGGGCGTCGAGCTCGGCCTTGGCGGCGTCGAGCTTGGCCCGGACCTTCTTGAACTGCTCGGGGATCTCGGCCTTGGCGGCCGGCGGGGCTGCGGGCTTCGCGTCGGACGGCTTCGCGCCGGTCGCCTGCGCGTCGGGCGCCTTCGTGTCCGGCGCCTTGCCGTCCGCGGGCTTGGCCTCGGGCGCGGGCTTGGCGTCCGCGGGCTTGTGATCCGCGGGCTTGGCGGCGGGCGCCGGATCCTGGGCGAAGGCCGGCAGGGTCAGGGCCGCCGGGGTTGCGAACACCAGCGCGGCGAACAGAACGAGCAGGCGGGACAGGCGCGACGCGCCCTCCGGCTTCAGGATCCGCGCTGGGATATGATGCATGAGCAACCTCTCGTCGGGCGCACGGCGGCCGGCCGGGGTCCGGCATCGGCGAATCGGCGGCGATCGGGGACCGGGCGGGCCTCCTGGCGGCCGGGCGCTCTGGGCGAGCAATAGGGCGAAAGCGTGCCCCTGCCCACCCCGGCGCCGGATCCGGCGCCAGCCGGCCGCTGTGGGTGCGTCCCCGCGGCCCATCCGGAAAAGCTTCACAAGGGTGTCACGCTGGGATTAGATGAACACCTGATGGACAGGGCCTTTTCGTCGCTACGCGAAAGGGCGCGGCCGGTGGCGATGCCGGCCCGGCCCGGCCGCGTTCCGGATGTTACCGCATCGACCGGCGCCCCCGCGCGCCGGCCCGCCGCCCTGTTGTTCCCTCCGCCTCTCCCGTCAAGCCGTCGCTCCGCGCGCCGGCTCGTCCTGCATCGGCCGCGGGCCGGTTCGGACGGGCCGGCGGGGCGGCGGCCTGGTCCCGCGCGTTCTCCGCGCCAGAGCTAGTCCGAAGAGTCGCGCCGATGATGGATCTCCAAACCCTCGTCCTCAACGCGGATTATCGGCCGCTCTCGTACAATCCGCTCTCCCTCTGGTCGTGGAAGGACGCCTTCACGGCCCTGTTCCTCGACCGCGTCACCCTGGTGGCGAGCTACGACGTCGAGGCACGGTCGCCCTCGCGCTCCCTGCGGGTCCCGAGCGTGGTGGCGCTGAAGAACTACGTGGCGCTGGCCCGCAGCCCGGCCTTCACCCGCTACAATATCTACCTGCGCGACGGGTTCAGCTGCCAGTATTGCGGCCTGCGGCTGCCCTCGGGGGGCCTGACCTTCGACCATGTGGTGCCGCGCTCCCGAGGCGGGCTGTCGAGCTGGGAGAACGTCGTGGCGGCCTGCTCGCCCTGCAACCTGCGGAAGGCCAACCGCACGCCGGCCGAGGCGGACATGCCGCTGATGACCGAGCCGCGCCGGCCGACGCGCTACGAGCTGCACCACCGGCAGCCCGAGTTCGACCACCGCCAGTACCATCACACCTGGCTCGATTACCTGTACTGGGACAGCGAGCTGGAGAACTGAGCGCGGCCCGCGGCCCTTACCAGACGGGCTCGCGGCGGGGCGGCTCGTTGTACATCGGGACGTTGGGGTTGCGCGGCAGGTAGTCCCGTATCAGCACCGGCGGCGGGATGGCCGGCACCGGCCGGACCCGCACGACGCGGCGCGTCGGGTGATGCGCCCCGCGGCGCTCCGCGAAGGCCGGCCCATGGACGAGCACGAGACCGGCGAGCAGCGCGGCGCGCGACGTCAGGGGCCACAGCCTCAAGGGACGGTCAGTCATGGTCAGGATCCGGCCGTTGCGGGAGGCGTGATCAGAACTTCACGGCCGCGCCGCCCCGGACGGTGTTCAACTCTGCCTTGTGGCCGTTGAAGTCCTGGAACTGCACGTACTGGTACTCGCCGCGCACCAGGATGTTGGGCGTGATGGCGTATTCCAGGCCGAAGCCGAGGGCGACGCCGCCGATGGTCTTGGTCCGCGCATTCGCCGTCAGCGTCGTCGGCGCGTACGGGATGGTCTGGACACCCTGCCCGGCCGGCGTCGAGCGGTTGAGGGGGAAATTCGGATTGAAGCTCGCGTAGCCGTGATTGTAGACCGCCGCGGGAAGCCCGGTCGTCAGGGCCTGATTCGCCGCATAGGTCGTGGCGCTGTAACCGTAATTCTGAACCGCCACCGTGTCGTTGATCGTCACCTGCCCGATCGCGGCGCCGGCTGTGACGTAGGGGAGCAGGTTGCCGAACGCGTAGCCGGCCCGGGCTCTGATGCTGCCGTAATCGTCGATGCGTGTGTTCGACGTTCCGGACAGATTCACGGTTTCAGAGTTGCCTCCGGATGTGGTCATGATGCGGCTGATGCTGTTGGTCGACCAGCTGTTCTGATTCGTGTGCGTGTAGTCGGCCTCGATACCGAGGACGATGTCGTCGAACTGCACGTTGAACCCGGCGAAGGCGCCGAAGCTGGCACCGTGCGTCCGGGTGCCTGGCAGCGACAGGAATTTCGAGACGCTGAATTCGTTTTCGATATCGCGATAACTGAAGTAATTCGCCAGCGTGGACTGCATCGCGTCGCGCTGTGCTAATCCACCCGAGGTATACCCCCCGTGGCCGCCCAGATACACGCCGCTCCAGTCGACCACCGGAGCCGGGACCGGATCGTAATCGGCGCCGCGCAGGTAATCGTAGTCCAGATCGGCGGCGCGGGCGGTGTTCACGCCGCAGAGACCGAGAACCGCCAGCAGCGGAAAGGTGACGGTACGCATCGGGATCGTCCTGGGACAGCAAGAGACGGCAGCGGATCGAGCCTCACCCCGGTGATACGTCGGTAACCTTAATTCTCCGTTGCTGAACACGATGACGGATTTCCAATCCGGAGATCGCAATCCCGGCGTGACGCGTCGGGTATCGGCGGCGTTCAGGCCCGGATCGACCGGAACGGGGCGTGGAAACGCGAAACGGCGCGGAGAGCCTCCGCGCCGTCATCGCCTGTCGGTGGGATCGGGACCGAGGCCCGATCAGTACTTGCGCACCAGCGGGCCGGGGATCGGCTCCGGCATCAGCGGCGGCAGCGGGGCCGCCACGAGGCCGCCGAGGTAGTAGCGCAGGCCGATCTTCACATCGTGCGCCTCGATGTCCTTCACCTTGATCGCCTGCAGGCTGCCGGTGCAGCACGGCACGAAGCCCGGTCCCGTCTCGGCCTTGCCGAGGTTCAGGTAGCGGTAGGCCAGTTCGATCTTCAGCGCGTCGGTCACGTTGTAGGCGAGACCGGCATGGAGCGCCCAGGCGAAGCTGCCGGTCGTCTTGTCCTTGTAGAACTTGCTGCCGCTGTTGGTGTTGTACACCGCGTTGCCGTTCGGGTCGTAGACCGGGGCGTACGGGATGCAGCCGCAGCCGGCATTGGTGTAATCGTAGGCGTAGGTCGGGCTCGTGAACTGCTGGTTCGTCGAGTAGCTCGAGACGTGGTTGAAGGCGTAGCCGACGCCGCCGCCGATGAACGGCGTGATGCCGTACCACGTGCCGAGGTCGAAATAGGCGTTGGCGAGCACCACCGCGGAGTCGAAATTTCCGCTCGACTTGTTCACGCCGTACGACCCGAGCCCGTTGTCGAAATCGGGGCCCTTGTAATACTCGCTGCCGCGCAGGCCGGTCGAGTAGCGGTACTCGCCGGTGATGTCGCCGCGCAGGAACGGGGTGAACTGGTAGCCGACGCCGACGCCGGCAAAGCCGCCGCCGCCGATCGTGTTGCCGAAGGCGCGGTTGGCGTCCGGATAGCCGGTGTAGTCGTAGGCGTCGCTGTAGCGCGGACGGGTGTAGATGCTCGCGCCCACGTCGCCGCGCAGGTACCAGCCGCCGCCGACCTCGATCGGCGGGGGCGGGGGCGGAGGCGGCGGCGGAAGCAGCAGATCCGCGGCCGCGGCGAGGCAGGGCGCGCCGACGCTCGCCGCGAGCGTCAGGCTACGCACCAAAGCGTTCAGCTTGGAGCGGGCCATGGAGATTCCTTCACTGGACTCGTGAGCCGGACGCGCGGCGCGCGGTCCCGGGGTACGCAGCGAAGGATGGAAGCAACGTCTTAAATCCGGCTTAACGTTAAATGTTAGGCTTGCGCATCCGTTGCCGGCCTGTCGAAACCGTTATCCGGACGCGACTTGCTTGCCTCTGCCGCCGGGGATCCCCAGGTTGGTCCGGTTCATCTGTCTTGGATGGGACCCATGCGCCCCCCGACCATCGCCGCCCGGCTGCCCGGGCTCCGCACCGGCTGACATCCCCATGGGTCCCGAGGACGTACGCATCCTGGCCCCGATGCTGCCCGAGACGGTGACGGGCGCGCACAGCGGCAACCCGGATTTCCGGGTCGGCGGCCGGGTCTTCGCGACACTCTGGGTCGAGGAGGCCCGGGTGGTGCTGCGCCTCGCGCCCGCGGATCAGGCCGCCCTGTGCGCGGCCGAGCCCGATCTGTTCACGCCCCTGGACGGCGCCTGGGGACGCCGGGGCTGGACCAATCTCGACCTCGATCTCTGCGACGAGGAGACCCTGCGGACGGCGCTGCTGGGGGCGTGGCGCGTGACCGCGCCGCCCGATCTGCGCGCCGCCTACGCGGCGGCCTGACCGGTCAGGCCGCGGCGCGGGTCACGGCGTCGACCACCTCGTCGACCACCGCGTTGACGAGGCCGCGGTCGTCGCCCTCGGCCATGACGCGGATCACCGGCTCGGTGCCCGAGGGGCGGATCACCAGGCGGCCGGCATTGCCGAGCCGCTCGCGGGCATGCTCGATGGCGCTGACGACGCTGTCCTGGCGGAGCGGCTCGCCGCTCCGGTAGCGGACGTTCTTGAGGATCTGCGGCAGCGGGTCGAAGCAGTGGCAGACCTCGCTCACGGGCCGGTTCTGCCGCTGCACCACGCTCAGCAGCTGCAGGGCCGCCACGAGGCCGTCACCCGTGGTCGTGTAGTCCGACATGATGATGTGCCCGGACTGCTCGCCCCCGAGATTGTAGCCGTGGGCGCGCATGTGCTCGAGGACGTAGCGGTCCCCCACCGCCGTGCGGGCCAGGGTGAGACCGAGGCCGCCGAGATAGCGCTCCAGGCCGAGATTCGACATGATCGTTGCGACCACACCCGGCTGCGTGAGGCGCTCGTCTTCCTGCCAGGAGCGCGCCACGACCGCCATGAGCTGGTCGCCGTCGACCACATGCCCCTTCTCGTCGACGATCAGCACCCGGTCGGCATCGCCGTCCAGCGCGATGCCGATATCGGCCCGGCGCTCGCGCACCTTGTCGATCAGCGCCGCGGGCGCGGTCGAGCCGACATCCCGGTTGATGTTGAAGCCGTCCGGCTCGGTGCCGATGGCGATGACCTCGGCGCCGAGCTCCCACAGGGTCTCGGGGGCGACCCGGTAGGCCGCGCCGTTGGCGCAGTCGACCACCACCCGCAGGCCGTCCAGGGTCACCTGCCGCGGCAGGGTCCGCTTGGCGAACTCGATGTAGCGGGCATGCACGCTCTCGATGCGCTTGGCCCGGCCGAGATCGTTGGAGCCGGACAGGCGCTTGTGCATGTCGGCGTCGATCAGCCCCTCGATCTCGTGCTCGATCGCGTCGTTGAGCTTGAACCCGTCGGGCCCGAACAGCTTGATGCCGTTGTCCTCGAACGGGTTGTGCGAGGCCGAGATCATCACGCCGAGATCGGCCCGCATGGAGCGGGTCAGCATCGCCACGGCCGGCGTCGGCACCGGCCCGAGCAGCAGCACGTCCATGCCCACCGAGGTGAAGCCGGCCACCAGCGCGGTCTCGATCATGTAGCCGGAGAGGCGGGTGTCCTTGCCGATCACCACCCGGTGCCGGTGGTCGCCGCGCTGGAACACGAGGCCCGCGGCCTGCCCGACCTTGAGGGCGAGCTCCGGCGTGATCACGCCGTTGGCCCGGCCCCGGATCCCGTCGGTTCCGAAATACTTGCGCACCATGACGTCTCCGAGACCCGAGGGCGGGCCGGGCAGAGCCTAGCAGATTTCGGTGAAATCCGGAGCCGGACGCTCCCCGACGGTGAATCGGTTGCTTCCCGACAAAGGCGTTCGAAATGGGGCGGCGCGGCGTTTACAGGAGCCGGGGCAGCGCCGACGCCAAGAGGGTGAGGCCCGAGAGCGTGAGCAGGCTCAGCACGAGCCTGCGGAACGCCACTTCGCTGATGCCGCCATAGGCCCGGGTCCCGAGGAGCGTGGGGATCAGCATGGCCAGCAGGACCACGGCCAGCATCGGCAGGACGGGCGGGGTGATGATCCCCGAGGCGAGATAGGTGATCATCGTCACCGCGAGCATCGCGAGGTTGAAGTTCTGGACGATCGTGCGCTGCACGTCGCGCTCGTAGCGGCGCAGGGTGCACCAGAGGGTCGGCAGCACGCCCGTGAAGCCGCCGAGGGCGCCCATGACACCGCCGGCAAGGCCGACCGCGGCGTCGGCGATCCGACCGCCCGCCGTGACCCGCGGGAGGTCCCGGGCGAACAGCATCACCGGGCACCAGACCATCAGCAGGAGGCCGAGCAGGGCCTTGAACCGGTCGGCGTCGAGGCTGGGCAGCAGCAGGACGCCGAGCGGGATACCGGCGAGGCCGCCGAGCACGAAGGGCGCGAGGCTCTTGAGATCGACGCCACGCCGCACCGAGACGGCGGCGACGATCTGGCCGGCGAGCCCCCCGGCCACCGAGAGGATGGCGGCAAGCTTCGGATCGATCACCCAGGCCCAGAACGACAGGGCCACGAGGCCGAAGGCGAAGCCCGACAGACCCTGCACGAAGCCGGCGACGCCGGCGCCCAGGGCGACGACGAGATAGGTCGAGACCGGCATGGAAGCGTTTCTGCGACGGGGTGAGGGTTTGGCCAGTCCGGCCCAACCCCCGGGTGGGCGGCACCGAAGCTTCGGCCGTTTTGGCGCGGCCGAGTCATAAACGAGCCGTCCGGATTGTCACAGGCGGCTGCCGACGCGGTCCGTGCGCGCGTCGCATCCGGCGCCGGCACGAAAAAGGGCGCCGCGGGGCGCCCTTTCCGGTGGTCGTGCTGTTGTCCGTGCCTCAGGCCTGCGGCTGCGGCTCCAGGCCGCCGTCGCTCTCCTTCGGCCGGCCGCGGCCCGCCGAGGGGACCGAGGAGCCCCGGGCCGGGGTCGGCGGCACGTCGCCGCCGTCGCGGATCGGAGGCTGGCCCTTGAGCAGGTTGCGGATCTCCTCGCCCGAGAGGGTCTCGTATTCGAGGAGTCCCTGCGCCAGGGCTTCCAGGTCGTCCTTGTGCTCGGCCAGGATGCGGCGCGCCTCCTCCAGACCGGTCTCCACGAGGCGGCGGACCTCGGCGTCGATCTTCTGGGCGGTCGATTCGGAGACCGATTGCTGCCGGCCCATCGACATGCCGAGGAAGACCTCGTCGTTGTTGTCGCCGTACGCGACGGTGCCGAGCTCCGGCGAGAAGCCCCAGCGGGTCACCATCATCTTGGCGAGGCGGGTCGCCTGCTCGATGTCCGACTGGGCGCCCGAGGTCACCTTGTCCTGACCGAAGATCATCTCCTCGGCGATGCGCCCGCCCATCATGATCGCCAGCCGCGAGGTCATCTGCTCGAAGCTCATGGAGAGCTTGTCGCGCTCGGGCAGCTGCATGACCATGCCGAGCGCCCGGCCGCGGGGGATGATCGTCGCCTTGTGCACCGGGTCGGTGGCCGGGACGTTGAGGGCGACGATGGCGTGGCCGCCCTCGTGATAGGCGGTGAGCCGCTTCTCGTCCTCGGTCATCACCAGGGTGCGCCGCTCGGCGCCCATCATGACCTTGTCCTTGGCGTCCTCGAACTCGTGCATCGTCACGATGCGCTTGCCGCGGCGGGCCGCCAGCAGGGCCGATTCGTTGACGAGGTTCATCAGGTCGGCGCCCGAGAAGCCCGGGGTGCCGCGCGCGATGGTCTTCAGGTCGACGTCGGGGGCCAGCGGCACCTTGCGGACGTGGACGCGCAGGATGCGCTCGCGGCCGGTGACGTCCGGGTTCGGCACCATGATCTGGCGGTCGAACCGGCCGGGCCGCAGCAGGGCCGGGTCGAGGACGTCGGGGCGGTTGGTCGCCGCGATGATGATGACGCCCTCGTTGGCCTCGAACCCGTCCATCTCCACGAGGAGCTGGTTCAGGGTCTGCTCGCGCTCGTCGTTGCCGCCGCCGAGGCCGGCGCCGCGGTGGCGGCCGACCGCGTCGATCTCGTCGATGAAGATGATGCAGGGGGCATTCTTCTTGGCCTGCTCGAACATGTCGCGCACGCGGCTGGCGCCGACGCCCACGAACATCTCGACGAAGTCCGAGCCCGAGATGGTGAAGAACGGCACGTTGGCCTCGCCCGCGACCGCCCGGGCGATCAGGGTCTTACCGGTGCCGGGCGGGCCGACGAGCAGCACGCCGCGCGGGATCCGGCCGCCGAGCCGCTGGAATTTTTGGGGGTCGCGGAGGAATTCCACGATCTCCTGGAGGTCTTCCTTGGCCTCCTCGACGCCCGCCACATCGTCGAACGACACGCGGCCATGGGCCTCGTTCAGGAGCTTCGCCTTCGACTTGCCGAACCCCATGGCGCGGCCGGCGCCGGACTGCATCTGGCGCGAGAGGAAGATCCAGGCGCCGATGAAGACCAGGATCGGCAGCCAGCTCACGAGGAGCTGGATGAACCAGGGGGTGTTGTCCGACGGCGGACGGGCGGTGATCTGCACGCCCTTGCCCTGGAGCTTGGAGACCAGGCTCGGGTCGTTGGGCGCGTAGCTCGTGAAGTTGCCGCCGCCGACATAGGTGCCGGACACGTCCTGCCCTGAGATCACCACCGACTGGATCTTGCCGGCATCGGCGTCGTTCAGGAGCTGGCTGTAGGCGATCTCGCTGCCGCCACCCCGGTGCCCCGGGTTCTGGAACAGGGTGACCAGGGCCAGCACCAGCAGGAAGATGACGACCCACAAGGCAAAGTTGCGAAAATTCGGGTTCATCGATCAATCCTTGGCGCGTGCGACCCCCAGGACGGACATGCCACGCGGCTGTTCCGGTCCATCCGTGCACACGTCACCAATGTAGGCGGGGGGCTCTCCCTTGCCAAGTAATTCGGGAGCCCCTGCGGCGAGGGCAGCACCTGCCCCCCTGCTTCGGCGCGGCGGAGCGGGGGCGAGGCTCACGGCTCCCCCCGAATCGGCGGAGACGAGAAACCCCGCCAGGGTGCGCCGGATCGGTTCCCGGCGGCGCAGGGCCGGCAGGAGCGATTCGAGGACCAGGGCCTCGAGGCGTTCGAGGCGGCGCGGTGCCGCGCCGGCCCGGGTCAGGGCGAGATCGAGGCAGCGCAGGACCACGGCATCCGGCAGAACCGCCAGGGCGGCTCCGTCGAGGCGCAGACCCGTCCCCGCCCCCGGTCCGGGCCGCCCCGTCCTGTCGAGGGCCTGCTCCGCCGCGCTCCGGAGCGCGGCCTCGTCGCGGGCGGCGCGCTCGGCGAGCCGGGCGAGACGCGCCGGGGTCAGGCCCTCGCGTTCCAGAACCGGCCAAGCCTCGCGCAGGCGGCCGCGGGCGAAGCGCGGATTCCCATTGGCGGGATCGCGGACATACGCGATGCCGCGCTCCTCGCACCACGCCACCAGGGTCGCCTTCGGCAGATGCAGGAACGGGCGCCCGAGGCTGAGGCCGGCGGCCAAGGTCCGCTCCGCGCGCATGCCGGCAAGCCCCGCGAGGCCGCTGCCGGCCGCGAGCCGCATCAGCACCGTCTCGGCCTGGTCATCCTGCGTATGTCCGGTGAGCACGAGACCGGCGCCGATCGCCGCGGCCTGAGCGGCGAGCAGGGCGTAGCGGGCGGTGCGGGCCGCATCCTGCAGGCCGGTGCCGGGCTTCGCACCCGCCCAGGTCAGGAGTGCATGGGGCAGGCCCAGATCCCGGGCGGCACGGCCGACGCCCTCGGCCTCGGCTTTCGAGCCCGGTCGCAGGCCGTGATCCACGGTGGCGACCTGCACGGCGACCGGGCCAGCGTCGCGCAGGGCAGCGGCGGCATACAGCAGGGCGCTCGAATCGGGGCCGCCCGAGACGGCGAGGAGGACACCCCGCCCGCCGCGCGCGGCCGGATCGAGCCAGGGGCGGAGGGCGCCGAGGACCGGGTCGCCCGGGTCGCTCAGGCGCCGCAGCGGGCGCGCTTCTGTTCGCGGGCGACGCCCTGACGGACGCCGCTGCCGGCATTGGGGAATTTCCGGTCGAGCTCGGCCAGGGTCGCGCAGGCCTGCTCGCGGGCGCCGAGCGCGTTGAGCGTGACGCCGAGCTTCAGCATGGCATCGGGCGCCTGGGAGGAGCGGGCGTAGTCGGTGGAGACCTTCAGGAACTGCTCGGCGGCCTCGCGGTTGCGGCCGCGGGCGAGGTAGCTCTCGCCGAGCCAGTAGGTCGCGCCGGCGACGCGGTTGTCGCGGGGATGCGACTGGATGAACTGGCGCAGGCCCATCTCGGCCTGCTCGTACTGCTTGGCCCGGTACAGCTCGACCGCGGCATCGTAATCGGCGGCCGGATCGCCCGTCCGCGTTGCCGCGACGCTCTCGGAGGGCCGCGCCGGGATCGCCCCGGTCCGGGCCGGCGGCCGCAGGTCCACGGGCTCGTCGTAGCCGGGGGCGCCGGCCTCCGCGTCCTCGTCCTCCCCGTTGATCGCACCCTGCGGCAGGCGCTGCGGCCGGGGCGCAGCCTCGGCCGCCTCGACGGCCTCCCGGGGCGGCAGCGGCGCCGAGGGCTGGGTGCTGCCGAGCTGCATCGGGGTGCCCGGGGCGCCGGGGGCCTGGGCCGGGTCGAAGGCGTCGCCGCGCTTGCCGGGGCGTCCGGCGCCCGGATTCCCGCCGTTGACGGGGCCCGACGGCGCGGGAGCGGCCGAGGGCTTGCCGCCCTTGCCCTCGTTCAGGCGGAACTCGACGTCCTCCTGGAACTTGCGCAGCTGCTCCTTGAGCTGGCGGTTCTCGTACTGGAGGGTCTCGATCTGGCCGGCCATGAGCCGGGACTGGTTCTCGATGCGGCCGAGGCGCACCACCAGCTCGGAGGCGTCCTGCGCGACGGCCGGGTGGCCGAGGAGCACGGCTCCCAGGATCGTGGTGAGCGCGAGGCGAGTGCGAAGACGGGCGGACATGGTGGGGGTGCGATCCGGTGGCGGCGCGAGGCCCTAACAGATGCGCCGCACCGCGGCAAAACTGCGGCGCGGCGGCGGCCGGGGCCGCCTCCGGGTAACGCGTCGCGACGGCTTACGCTCCGGCGCCGCGGTCGAGGACGATCACCGCCCGGCGGTTCTGCGACCAGCAGGAGATGTCGTTGCACACCGCCACCGGCCGCTCCTTGCCGTACGAGACCGTCCGCATGCGGTTGCCCGCGATGCCGCGGGTGGCGAGGTAGTCGTTCACCGCCTGGGCCCGGCGGGCGCCCAGGGAGAAGTTGTACTCGCGGGTGCCGCGCTCGTCGGCATGGCCCTCGATGATGAAGGTGTAGCGCGGGTAGCGCTGCAGCCACGCGGCCTGCTTGTCGAGGGTGGCGGTCGCGGTGGGCGTCAGGTCGGTGGAATCCGATTCGAAGAAGACCCGATCGCCGATATTGACGACGAAGTCCTGCGCGCTGCCCGGGGTCGCGGCGCCGGCCCCGAAGGCGGAGGCGTCGGCGAGGTCCTTGTCGTTGCTGCAGGCGCCGAGGCCGAGGGCGGCGACGAGGGCGAGGCCGAGGGCGGCGGCGCGGAAACGCTGGGGCATGATCTGAAAAACTCCTCGAGCGGTGCCGAAGGCCGGCTGCGGGTCTTCGAGGCGGGTCCGCATAGTCCTGGCGCCGTTGGTAGGCGGGGATGGTTAAGCGACGGTTCCGTCGCGCGGCGCGGCGGCCGTGGTGACGGTCCGCACCGAGCGATGGCGTGCGCTGACGCACCCGGGACACGCCCGGAATGCGGCGGCGGCGGGGCGGACGGAGGCGAAGGGCCATTTCGGCCGTGTCGGTTGCGGCGCGGCAACAGGCGCGGGGCTTCCGCACCGTAACGGTTCCGGCCGGGACCTTAAGGAATCCTCAACCCTAACGCTTCCTAATCGACGGGCCGAAAACCGGACCTCCGTCATGCGCCCCGCCCAGTGCGTCCTCATCGTCGAGGACAGCTACCTGCTCCTCGAGATCATCGCGAGCCTGTGCGAGACGCACGGCATCCGGGTGATCGAGGCCTCGACGGGCGAGGCGGCGCTGACCGTCCTGCGCGACCGGGGCGATGCGATCGACTGGCTGTTCACCGACATCCACCTGCCGGGGCTGATCGACGGCTGGACCGTGGCCCATGCCTTCCGGGCGATCCATCCGGACCGTCCGGTGGTCTACTCCTCGACGGACACGAACCGCCGCAGCGGCGTGCCGGGCAGCCTGTTCCTGCGCAAGCCCTTCCAGGTGCAGGAGGTCAACCGGCTGGTCCGGATGATGGTCGAGGGCCTCGGCGCGACCGACCGCGACAGCCAACTCTGCACGGCAGGCTGAGACGCCGCCTCCCGGATCACGGGCCGTCCGCATCCTTCGGTCGGACGCCCTTCACGGCCGGAGACGGCCTCAACCGCGCCGGAACAGCGCGACGATCTCCGGCGCGGCGAGCCAAGCGTCCACCCGGGGACAGGCGAGATCCCCAGGGGACGTCGCGTCGTAGATGGCAAAACTCGCCGCGATGAAGCCCGAGAGGTCGTAGAGCACCGGGAAGTCGTCGCCCCGGGGCTTGGCCTTGAACAGGTATGAGCCGGTCAGCCCGAAATGCTCGGCGATGGGCGGGTAGAGCGGCCAGACCACGTCCTGAGCCAGCTCGTCGCCGAGGTAATCCTCGATCTCCACGGGCTCGGGCGTGAGCCCGTTCTCCAGCAGCAGCCGCCGGGCGATGTCGCCGAGGACATGGACCTTGGGATGGTTCATCAGATGCATGAAGGCGCCGCGGCGCGCCCAGCGGGTCACCTCCCGCTCCAGCCCGAAGCCCAGGGCATCCGCCGCGCCGACGAGTTCGCGCACCGCCGGATCCCAATGGTCGAGATAGCCCAGGCGGGCGAACACCTCCTCGCGGAACAGGCCGGCGGTGCGCTGCGGCTCGAGGCCGAGCCGGTGGGCGGTGAGGACGATCGCCGAGTGGTACTGGCCCATCGGCGACGGCGCGAGCTTCAGGGCGGCGAGGTCCGAGGCCTGGCCGGCATAGACCATGTCCGGGTGGAAGGCCGAGAACACGATCGACGGGAAGAGCTTGAGCCGCGGGTCGGCCGCGCGCAGAGTGGCGACGTCGCCGCCCGGGATCAGCCCGGCCGGGAAGGCCTGCGAGAAGACGTGGTCGTGGGCGCGCAGGGTCCGGATCAAGCCGTCGACATGGCCGTGGTCGCGCTTCAGCGAGCCCATGGGCAGGTAGCGGACCGGGCTCTTCGGCGCGAGCAGGCGCATGGCCCGGGCGATGCCCCGCGCCTGGCAATTGCCCAGCACCGCGATGCTCGGCCCGTCACGGGTCGTGGCGGCGCGGGCGCGGTTCCGCCATGGTGTCGCCCAGGTGGGCGCCCAACTGGGTGTCGCGAGGGTGAACGCGCTGCGGGCGCGCCGGGGCAGGTCGTTCAGGGCCACGTCGCGTGCCGGTGTCAGCGGACGGGTCAGCGCCCCCGAGGGCCTGCCGCCGTCGTGAAGAAGAGGGTTCGAAGATGGCGTTGAATCCGTATACGGGTCTACCGGCCGAGCGATTCTGGCGCAAGGTCGTCACCAACGTGCCGCCCTTCGCGGTCAATCCGCACCCGAAGGACACGTTCGTCATCGGGCCGACCGACAAGGTCGCCACCGGTGGCTCCTGCTTCGCGCAGCGGGTGGCCGAGGCGGTGCGCGGCGCCGGCTTCAACTATTACCTGACCGAGCCGCCGCCCCCCGGCATGAGCGCCGAGGAGGCCAATGCCCGGCAGTTCGGCACGTTCTCGGCGCGCTACGGCAACCTCTACTACACGCGCCAGTTCGTGCAGCTGTTCGACCGGGCCTACGGCAAGTTCGAGCCGGAGCTGAAGGCGTGGCTGCGGGACGACGGCCGCTACGTCGACCCGTTCCGCCCCACGGTCGAGCCGGCGGGCTTCGCCAGCGAGGCCGAGGTGGTCGCGGCGCGCGACGCGCATCTCGCCGAGGTGCGCCGCCTGTTCGAGACCCTGGACGTGTTCGTGCTGACACTCGGCCTCACGGAAGGCTGGCGCTGGCGGGCCGACGGGGCGGCGCTGCCGCTCGCCCCCGGGGTCGCGGGCGGGACCTTCGATCCGGACCTCTACGAATGCGTCAATGCCGGCGCGGGCGAGGTGCTCGGCGACCTCAACGGCTTCCTCGACCGGCTCTGGAGCGTGAACCCGAAGGCGCGGGTGATCTTCACGGTCTCGCCGGTGCCGATGATCGCCACCTACATGGACCGGCACGTGATGGAGTCGAACAGCTACTCCAAGTCGGTGCTGCGGGTGGCGGCCGGCGAGGTGGTCGGCCGCGGCGACCCGCGGGCGGTCTACTTCCCCGCCTACGACATCGTCACGAGCAACGTGAATGCCGGGCGCTACTACAACGAGGACCAGCGCACCATCAACGATGCGGGCGTCCGCCACGTGATGCGCCTGTTCCTGGCGACCTTCGCCCGCGACCGGGTCTCGCCGGCGCCGACCCACGCCCCCGTGGACCTCGCGGCGGAGTTCGAGGGCAATGCCGGCGTGATCTGCGACGAGGAGGAGATCGAGCGCAGCGTGGCCTAGGGTCGGCATCGGGTCGGCATCGGGTTTGCCTCCGGGCAGGCGTTTCGGGCAAGCTCGGCCGCCCGGGCGCCCCGCCCTTCGGAGACGAATCCCTTGAGCCTGCCCCCGCCCCGCCGCGCCGACCACGACATCGATCCGGTCTTCGTGAAGCGGCACTCGCCCCGCGCCTTCACGGGCGAGGCCGTGCCCGAAGCCGAGCTGATGCGGATGATCGAGGCGGCGCGCTGGTCGCCCTCCGCCTACAACTCGCAGCCCTGGCGCTTCCTCTACGCGCTCCGCGGCGACGCCCACTGGGAGACCTTCCTCGGCCTGCTCGTGCCCGGCAACCAGAAATGGGTATCCGGCACCGGCGCGATCCTGTTCCTGGTCTCGAACGGGCTCATGAAGGTCGGCGACGAGCTGAAGCCCTCCTACAGCCACTCCTTCGACGCCGGCACCGCCTCGCTGGCCTTCCAGCTCCAGGCGATCCACCAGGGCTGGCACGCCCACGGCATGGTCGGCTTCGACCATGTCCGCGCCCCCGAGGTGCTGCGCCTGCCCGAGAACCACCGGATCGAGGCCGCCTTCGCGGTCGGCCGCAAGACGCCCGAGGCCGAACTCACCGAGGAGCAGCGGCCCCGCGAGACGCCGAACGGCCGCCGGCCGATCACCGACTTCACCATCGCGGGTCCGTTCCCGCCCGCCGCGGACTGAGACGGGCCGGAACCGGTGCCTTCGACCAGGGATTGTGTCCGCAGCGCAACGTCGTGGCCGGCCTGGGGCTCACCGCCGCAGGTCGGACACGCCGGGTGGCGGATCGCCGGGCCTGCACCGATCCGGTCCGCCCTGCGACGAATCGGGAGCTGGCTCATGAACCCGTCCGACAGCGCCCCGCGCGACGGTTTCTTCGATGACGGACCGCTGGACCACGCCTCGGGGCTGCAGAGCGTGGCCGAGCGCCACGGGGTCAGCCTGGATGCGGTGCGCCATCTCGTGCAGGCGCTGGAGCGCGGCCACGGCACGATGGCGCAGTTCGACCATCCGGATCTCGGCGGCATGGGCCAGTGGTTCGCCGGCGGCATGGTGATGGTCGGCCGGATGTTCGACGACGCGCTGAAGGCGCGGGTCGGTGCGCTCTGCACCGAGCTGGCCGGGGCGCTCCCGGCGGGCGGCTTCTCGGATGCGGCCCCTGCGGCCCTCCGGGGCGGCGGCGAGTGGTGGCCGGCCGGTCTCGGGAACCCGGCGAGCACCGGAGCGCAGAACGGGCTGCGCTACGCCTATTTCCCGGACAGCCGGCGGCTCGCGGTCGAATCGGGGGCGGGGGTGGCTCTCTACGACACCGGTGAGCACCGCATCACCGGCGTGTCGCAGGCGGATGGAAGCCTCGGCTTCACCGGGCCGGCCGGAGCCGTCGCCCTCGACCGCCTGCGCCGGATCGAGGCGGAGGTCGCCGCGCCGCGCCAAGCGGATCCACGCCCAGGAGACACTCACCCCGCGGACACTTACCCCGCGGGCACTCACCCGGCGGGCACTCACCCGGCGGATCCGCATCCGGTGGATGCGGCTGGGATCCAGGGTCCCGCCGCAGCGCCTGCGCCGGATCGGTCATCATCGGACGACGTGCTCGCCACCATCGAGCGTCTGGCCGCGCTCCACGCGCGCGGCGTGCTCACCGATGCGGAATTCTCGACCAAGAAGGCGGAGCTGCTGGCGCGGCTGTGAGCGGCGCCCGACCGGCGGATCCGGCGCCGGTCGTCCGACCCTCCGTCCTCATCCCGAGGGGCCGCAGCGCGACGGAGGCCTCAGGACGGGGGCGAGGATCGGACCCGCCGGTTCCGAACGGCCTCAGACGATGCCGACGCGCAGCAGATCGTGGACGTGCACGATGCCCACGGGCCGTCCGTCCGCGACCGCGAAGACCGCCGTGATCAGCCGGCGGTTCATCAGTTCCAGCGCGGTCTGGGCGAGCTTGTGGGGCTCCACGGTGATCGGGTCGCGGGTCATGATGTCCGTGACCGGCGTGTCGAGGATCGCGGGGCCCATGTGGCGGCGCAGGTCGCCGTCCGTGACGATGCCGACGAGGCGCCCGGCCGCGTCCGTGACGCCGACGCAGCCGTAGCGCCGCGCCGCGATCTCGATCAGCACCTCGGACATCAGCGCGGTCTCGTGGACCAGAGGCATGTCCTGGGGGCCGTGCATCACCTGCTGCACGGTCTTGAGGCGGGCGGCCAGGGTGCCGCCGGGATGCAGGGTGTGGAAGCGCGCCGAGGTGAAGCCGCGCCGCTCCAGGAGCGCCACCGCCAGGGCGTCGCCCAGGGCCAGCTGGATCAGGCTCGAGGAGGTCGGCGCGAGGTCGTGCGGGCAGGATTCCCGCACCCGGGGCAGTTCCAGCAGCACGTCGGCGGCCTTGCCCAGCGTGCTCTCGCCGTTGCGGGTGATGGCGACCAGGGGAATCGAGAACCGGCGGCTGAAGCCGACGAGGTCGGACAGCTCCGCGGTCTCCCCCGACCACGACAGGGCGATGATGACGTCGTCCCGGGCGATCATCCCGAGGTCGCCGTGGCTCGCCTCGGTGGGGTGGACGAAGAAGGCGTGCGTGCCGGTGGAGGCCAGCGTCGCGGCGATCTTGCGGCCGACATGGCCGCTCTTGCCGATGCCGCTGACGATGACCCGGCCCTTGCTCTGCAGGATCGTCTGCACCGCCTCCTCGAAGGCCGCGCCGAGCCGGCCCTGGAAGGCCGCGCTCGCCTCCTGCAGGGCCGCGATGCCGAGCTGGAGGCTGCGGATCCCGAGGTCACGGGTGGTGGCGAGATGCGCCGACGGCGCGTCGTAACGATCGTCGCGCAGGGCGCTGGAGGCGGGAGCGTTCATCGTTTCCGTTCTGGACCCGTCGACCGGATCCGGCACCGAGGGCCGGGCTCGCGGATCGGCGCAGCGAAGCGTGTCCGGCGACGCTAGGCAGCCGTCGTGGTTGAAATGTGACGCGGGGACGACGCAGCGCCGCACGCCGGTTGAAGGCGCGGCCGCCGCGGTCCATGCTGCCGGCACGCCATCCCGCATGCCACCCCGCGCCGCGGGCCCAAGGAGGGCACAAGCCCCATGACCATCCGCTTCCCCGACCCCGATCCCGCGATCCTCGCCCGCCGCGACGCGATCCTGGCCGGCCTCGCGCCCCTGGTCGCGCCGGAGGCGCTGGTGGTCAGCGAGGACGAGCGCCGGGCCTTCGAGACCGACGGGCTCACCGCCTACCGGCAGATGCCGCTCGCCGTGGTGCTGCCCTCCACCACCGCGGAAGTGGCCGCCGTGATGGCCTATTGCCACGCCAACAACGTGCGGGTCGTCCCCCGGGGCGCCGGCACCTCGCTCGCGGGCGGCGCCATCGCGCAGGCCGACGCGATCATCCTGGGCGTCGGCAAGATGACCAAGGTCCTCGACCTCGACTTCGCCAATCGCACCGCCCGGGTGCAGAGCGGCATCACCAACCTCGCCATCTCGGGGGCGGTCTCCCACGAGGGCTTCTTCTACGCCCCCGATCCGTCGAGCCAGCTCGCCTGCACGATCGCCGGCAACATCGCGATGAATTCCGGCGGCGCCCACTGCCTGAAATACGGCGTGACCACCAACAACCTGCTTGGCGTCACCCTGGTGCTCAACGACGGCACCGTGGTGGAGATCGGCGGCCAGCACCTCGACAGCGGCGGCTACGACCTGCTCGGCCTCGTCTGCGGCTCGGAGGGTCAGCTCGGCATCGTCACCGAGGCCACCGTGCGGATCCTGCGGGCGGCGGAAGGGGCGCGGCCGGTGCTGGTCGGCTTCTCGAAGGTGGAGGATGCGGGCGACTGCGTGGCCGCGATCATCGCGGCCGGCATCATCCCGGTGGCGATCGAGTACATGGATCGCGAGGCGATCCTCATCACCGAGGATTTCGCCCAGGCCGGCTACCCCCGCGACGCCGAGGCGATGCTGATCATCGAGGTCGAGGGCTCGGATGCCGAGTGCGACGCGATGCTGGCGCGGATCGAGACGATCGCCAAGGATTTCCGCCCGACCAGCGTACGGGTCTCGCGCTCGGAGGCGGAATCGGCCGCGATCTGGAAGGGCCGGAAATCGGCCTTCGGGGCCACCGGCCGGATCTCCGACTACATCTGCATGGACGGCACGATCCCCACCGGCCAGCTCGGTCCGGTGCTGGAGCGGATCGGCGCGATCTGCGCCGGGAAGGGCCTGCGGGTCGCCAACGTGTTCCACGCGGGCGACGGCAACCTGCATCCGCTGATCCTGTTCGACATCAACACGCCCGGCGAATTGCAGAAGGCCGAGGCCGCGGGCGACGAGATCTTGAAGCTCTGCGTCGAGGTGGGCGGCTGCCTCACCGGCGAGCACGGCGTCGGCATCGAGAAGCGCGACCTGATGCGCTTCCAGTACGATCAGGTCGATCTCGAGCAGCAGATGCGGGTGAAGGCGGTGTTCGATCCGGACTGGATGCTGAACCCCGCCAAGGTCTTTCCGCTGGATGGGCGGCTCGCGGCCTGATCGGCGGCCGCGTGACCGTCAGGCCGGACCGCAGCCGGCCTGAACCCACAGCGCGCCAGGGCGCCTTGCAGGACCTGCGGACGGTGAGGACGCGACCGTCTCCGATCGCGAGCCTACGACCGTCCGGCTTCCGCGGCCGCGATCAGGCGGCCTCGACCTTGCGGCCGGCACGCGGCTTGGTCGCGGCGGCCGAAGCCTTGCGCCGGCTCGGGGCGGGGGCGGAGACCGCCTCGTCAGCGGGTTCCGCATCCTTGTCGGCGGACTGAGACCGGCCCGGCTGGCCGAGACCGAGGCTCTTCGCGAGAGCCGAGCGCTGGGCCGAGTAGTTCGCCGAGGTGGTCGGGTAATCGGCCGGCAGGCCGTAGCGCTCCCGATAGCTCTGCGGATCGAGCCCGTGCTTGGTCAGGTGGCGCTTCAGCGTCTTGTACGACTTGCCGTCGATGAAGCTGACCAGTCCGTCAGGGCGGATCGACTTGCGGATCTGAGCCGGCGTCGGCCGCTCGACGCTCTCGGTCGCCGGGGCGACCGGGCCGGATCCGATCGCGTTCAGGGCCTCATGGATGCTCGCGATCAGGGCCGGCAAATCGGCCGAGGGTAGCGAGTTGTTGGAAACGTAGGCCGCGACGACGTCCACGGTCCGTTCGATGTAGTCCAATTGCGATGTCGGCGCAGCTTCTGACATTCTCTCTTTCCTCGGCGCAAAAGCCTGGTTGGATCCTCACTTTTCGCGAGTTAAGACAGCGTCCAGAAAATGCAAGGCGATTCATACAATTATCTGTGATCGTGCAGAAGTCTAAACCTCGATCACGCGGCTGGGCTTACAGGGTATGGTTGCATAGATGGCACTTGAGGCGCACTTCTGAAGCGCTTTATCCCCGCCGGTCCCACGAATGCTAGCCGGATCCTGGAGCCGGGTTTTCGCTGGCGGCAGAGACCTTTACCGCCCGGACCGAGGGCGCACCTAGACGATCGCTCACGATTGCCCTGCGGTCATGCCGGGACAACGCTCGATCTTCGTACAGTTGTGGAAAGACGGGCGGGGCGCCTGCGTCATTTTCGCCCGCCAATCGCGACGTTAGACGAAAGTCTTACGCGGATCGAAGGCATCGCGCACAGCCTCGCCGGCGAAGACGAGCAGGCTCAACATCACGGCGATGACCAGGAAGCCGGTCAATCCGAGCCACGGCGCGGTGAGATTGTCCTTGCCCTGCGCGAGAAGCTCTCCGAGGGAGGGCGAGCCCGGCGGCAGGCCGAAGCCGAGGAAGTCCAGGGACGTCAGGGTGGTGATCGAGCCGTTCAGGATGAACGGCAGGAAGGTCAGGGTCGCCACCATGGCATTCGGCAGCAGATGAACCGTCATGATGCGGATGTTCGACAGGCCCAGCGCCCGCGCGGCCCGGACGTATTCAAAATTCCGGGCTCGCAGGAACTCGGCGCGCACGACGCTGACCAGCGCCACCCACGAGAACAGCAGCATGATCCCGAGCAGGACGAAGAAGCCCGGGGCAATGAAGGCCGAGATGATGATAATCAGGTAGAGGGTCGGGATGCCACCCCAGACCTCGATGAAGCGCTGGAAGGCGAGATCGACCCAGCCGCCGAAATAACCCTGCACGGCCCCCGCGACGACGCCGATCACCGAGGAGACCGCGGCCAGGATCAGGCCGAACAGCACCGAGATTCGGAAGCCGTAGATCACCCGCGCGAGCACGTCCCGGGTGGTGTTGTCGGTGCCGAGCCAGTGCCAGGGAATGTCCGCGCAGCCCGTGCCGCCGAGCTTCTCGGCCACGGGCCGGCATTGCGCGTCGGTGAGCATCCAGGTGGGCGGGGACGGCGACGGCGTCGGCAGATCCTCGTTGATCGTATCGTACGAGAACGGGATCGGCGGCCAGAGCGCCCAGCCGTTCGCCGCGATCTCCTTGCGGATCTCCGAGGACCGGTAATCGGTCGTCGCGAGGAAGCCGCCGAACTTCTCCTCGGGATAGTCGACCAGCACCGGGACCAGCCACTCGCCCTTGTAGGACAGCAGGATCGGGCGGTCGTTGGCGATGAATTCCGCGAACAGGCTGAGGACGAACAGGACCGCGAAAATCAGGAACGACCCGTAGCCGAGCCGGTTGCGGCGGAAATTGTCGAGGCGGCGCCGGTTGAGCGGCGACAGGCGGGTACCCCGGCCCGCGGCGGCGACCGGGACCGGTGCCCCCTCATCCGGCCGCAGGACCAGCGGCTGGGCGCCGGGCATCGGCGCGGGCACGACCTCGCTCTCGCCGGGACGCGTGACCTCGTTCATCCGTGCTGTCTCCCGGCCCGTGCCGCGCGCCATCCCGCTGCCCGGGGGCTTGCCCAGAGACTCGCCCAGAGATCCGGGCAGCCCCAGGACCGGCCGGACGGGGAGCGGCTGAGGGGGCTCAGCCGTCGAGCCGGGTCGCGGTGCCCTCGATCTCGGTGGGACGCAGACCGCCGCTGCGCTCCATCCAGCGGCGCAGCAGACGGACATTGCGGCGGTTGGCCTTGAAGGCGGCGTCGAACAGGTCGCCCGCCAGCGGCACCGCACCGATCAGCCCGTCGAAGGCGACGTTCATCCCCATCCGGGCCAGCAGCCAGCGCGGCGCGCCCAGGCGCTTCGCCTCGTAGACGATGAAGGAGGAGATCACCATGCCGGCCACGTCGCCGATCACCGGCACGAGGCCGATCAGCGCGTCGAACCCGACCCGCCGGTTGATGCCCGGGATGACGAAGGCCGTGTCCATCAGGTGGGCCAGCGTCTCCAGCCGGGCGAGGCTCGCCTCCCGGCCGAGATCCGCCTTCAGGAAGGCGGGGTTGGAGGGCGTCGCGCCCCCGGGGAACGTCTCGGCACGGGCGAAACGCCCGGCCTGGGCAGCCTGGGTGAAGTCCATGGTCGGGATCCGTCGGGAAGCCATCGTCCGCAACGATGTGGCCCCCCGGTCGGATCCCCGCAAGGACGGGGCCGCCGCGGGTCACGCCGCCCTCCCGGCAAGACCGCTCATGCGGTCGAGGGCCGCATCCAGGGTGGCGTCGTCCTTGGCGAAGCACAGCCGGACGATGTTGCGGACGGCGGCGTCCGGGTAGAAGGCGCTCACGGGGATCGCCGCGACGCCGTGCCGGGTGACGAGCGCCTCGCAGAATGCCGCGTCGTCGGCGTAGCCGAGATTCGCGACGTCGATGTTGAGGAACCACGTGGCCCGGGCCGGCAGCACGGTGAAGCCGAGGCCGCGCAGGCCGTCCGCGAGCCGGTCGCGGGACCGGGCATAGCCGGCGCGCATGGCCTCGAACCACGGGGCCGGCTTGCCCAGCCCGTAGGCCACCGCCTCCTGGAGGTTCGGGGGCGTGGTGAAGGTGAGGAACTGGTGCGCCTTGGCGAGCCCGCGCATCAGCCGGGCATCGGCCATCACGAAGCCGACCTTCCAGCCGGTGAGCGAGAAGATCTTGCCGGCCGAGCCGATCTTGACGGTTCGCTCCCGCATCCCGGGCAGCGCCATCAGCGGCCGGTGGCGCGCACCGTCGAACACCACGTGCTCCCAGACCTCGTCGCAGAGCGCGGTCACGTCGAACCGCTGGCAGTAGCGGGCGAGCAGGTCGAGATCCTCGGGGGCGAACAGCGTGGCGCTCGGGTTGAGGGGATTGTTCAGCACCACGACGCGGGTCCGCGCCCCGAAGGCCTCCGCCAGCGCGGCCTCGTCGAGGCGGAAGGCCGGGGGTTGCAGCGCCACGATCCGCGGCACGCCGCCCGCCCGCCGCACGAGGGGCAGGTAGGCGTCGTACATGGGCGCGAACAGCACGACCTCGTCGCCGGGCTCGATCAGCGCCAGGAGCGCGCCGGCCAGCGCCTCCGTGGCCCCGGAGGTGACCATCACCTCGGTCTCCGGGTCGAGGACGAGACCCTGGTGCCGCGCGTAATGGGCGGCGACCGCCTCCCGCAGGGCCGGCAGCCCCATCATCGGGGGATACTGGTTCCAGCCGTCGCGGAGCGCCCGCGCGCCCCGCTCGCGCACGTCCTCCGGCCCGGGATCGTCGGGGAAGCCCTGGCCGAGATTGATCGCGCCGTGGACCCGCGCGAGCCGGGACATGGTCTCGAACACCGTCGTGGGGAGGGCGTCGAAGACGGGGTTGATGAAGGCGGGCTTCATGCGGCGCGGCAGGGGGCGCCGGGCATCGAGGGTGTCGGCATCGCCGGCCTGTAGCATGGGCGCCGCGCGTTGCGGAATGTGCGCGGTCGCACAGACCCGGATTCCGACGCGCACGCACCGGCTGACGAATGTTGACATTCATCACCCGTATCTTAGGTTCGGATCACGGCCGGAGCGGCGCACACGCCGACGGAGCTTCGCCCCCTCGCTCCGTCAGCGGGGTTCCGCTCCGGTCCCCAAGAAGGGCCATCGACTTGCGGGTCGGTGGCCCTTTCGGCATGTCCGGAGGCGGCCGCTCCGATCGTCGGGCGGGTCTTCCGGATGCGACGATGCGGCCTTCCTCACGCACGGTCCTCGGCTGCCTGATCCTGGCGCTGCTGATCGGCGGCGTCGGGATCGGCCTGCGCCGCGCCGTGACCGTCACCCCGGTGGATGACGCCTTCCGCGCGGTGCTGCGGGCCTATGCGGCGCCGGATGCGGCCGGCGGGACCCAGCAACACGACTGAAACGTCGCCGCCCTAGTGACGGCGCATTGGCCGGGCACCGGTAAGTGCACCGACAGGTGAACCCGCAGGTGAACATGTCGCCGCGGTAAGGAGCCGTTCGGGGCCCGGACAGCTTTATGGGCGTATGCTCCCGCACACGGGATCGGAGCCGTCGGTTCCCGAGGGACAGGGCGGCTTCAGGACAGGTCTTCGGGACGCGGCGTTCCGGAGGCGGAGTGGGGGCTTCGACAGCGAGGGATAGGGTGCCGCCGGTCGCGCAGGCGACCGGCATGTGCTCTAGTCAGGCATGAACGAGAGTTCACCGATCCGGACCGACACGGCCCGGGCTTACCAGCCCGGCGAGGCGCCCGCGCGGGAGGTCCGGACGCGGCGCTTCCGGCCGATCCGCTGGCTCGTGATCCTGATGCTGCTCGCCGGCGCCGGGGCGATCGGTCATCGCTGGTACGAGGCGCGCACCGACAAGGGCGCGGAGCCCGCGACGGCGCACAAGGGCGGCGGCCGCGGCGGCCGGCACGGCGGCGCCGACATGCCGCAGGCGGTGGGCGTCGCGACGGTCACGACCGGCGACATGCCGGTGGTGCTCCAGGGCCTCGGCACGGTGACGCCGCTGGCCACCGTGACGGTGAAGTCGCAGATCAGCGGCTATCTCACCCAGGTGAAGTTCCGCGAGGGCCAGACCGTGAAGGCCGGCGACGAACTCGCGCAGATCGATTCCCGGCCCTACGAGGCGCTGCTCGCCCAGTACCAGGGCCAGCTCGCCCGCGATCAGGCGCTCCTGCAGAACTCGAAGCTCGACCTGCAGCGCTACCAGACCCTGAACCGGCAGGACTCGATCTCGAAGCAGAACGTCGACACCCAGGGCGCCCTGGTGAAGCAGAACGAGGGCACGGTCGCGGCCGATCAGGCGCTGGTCGACCAGCAGAAGCTCAACATCGCCTACACGCACATCACGTCGCCGGTGGACGGGCGGGTCGGCCTGCGTCAGGTCGACCAGGGCAACTACATCTCGGCCGCATCCACGGCGATCGTGGTGGTGACCCAGCTCCACCCGATCTCGGTGATCTTCACCCTGCCGGAGGACGACGTGGCGCGGGTGATGCGGCAGGTGCGAGCGGGCGCGAAGCTGACCGTGCGGGCCTATGACCGCGGCGACGCCCACGAGATCGCCGCCGGCCGGCTCGACACGGTCGACAATCAGATCGACACGACCACCGGCACGGTGAAGCTGCGCGCGCTGTTCGACAACGGCGACGAGGAGCTGTTCCCGAACCAGTTCGTGAACGCCAAGCTCACCGTCGACACGGTGCGGGGCGCGGCGCTCGTGCCGAATGCGAGCCTGCTCCAGGGCACGCCCGGCACCTACGTCTACCTGATGGACGGGGACAACAAGGTCACGGTCCGGCCGATCAAGACCGGCGAGACCGACGGGACCAACACCGTGGTGGTCTCGGGCCTGAAGCCCGGGGATCGAGTCGTCACCGACGGCACCGACCGGCTGAAGGACGGCGCCCCGGTGCGGATCACGGAGGGCGCACAGGCGGCGGCAGGGGACGGGAAGGCCGCGGAGGCCAAACCCGACGGCAAGGGTGAGGTGAAGTCCGGCGCGCCGACCGACGCGGCGGCGGATGTTCAAGGGACAGCGGAGGGCGGTCGTCGGCACCGGCGCCGTCAGGCGCAGTGAGGACGGGTCTGGCGCGCGGGACCCGCGGCCTCCCCTCCCCCTTCCGCGGAGTCGGGGAGATTCCGGAAGGTCAGTCCCAGTCTCCTCCTCATCCTGAGGTGCGGCGAAGCCGCCTCGAAGGAGGGCTCCAGGGATCGCGCGGCCGGCTGGAGAGCTCCTTCGAGGCCTGCGCTGCGCTTCGGCACCTTAGGATGAGGGCGCGGATGGGACGTCCGTGCCCCCCGATTCAAGCCTCCCTGCAGTGCAGGCTGTCCGGCGCGGAAGGGTCGCGCCCATGAACCCGTCCCGCCTCTTCATCCTGCGCCCGGTGGCGACGACGCTGCTGATGCTGGCGATCCTGATCGTCGGCGGCGTGTCGTACCTGAACCTGCCGGTCTCGGCGCTGCCGGCCGTCGACTACCCGACGATCCAGATCCAGACCTTCTATCCCGGCGCCAGCCCCGAGGTGATGACCTCCTCGGTCACGGCGCCCCTGGAGCGGCAGTTCGGGCAGCTCGCCAACCTCAACCAGATGACCTCGCAATCCTCCGCGGGGGCCTCGGTCATCACCCTGCAGTTCAGCCTGGACCTGTCCCTCGACATCGCCGAGCAGCAGGTCCAGGCGGCGATCAACGCCGCCGGCAACCTGCTGCCCTCGGACCTGCCGGCGCCGCCGATCTACGCCAAGGTCAACCCGGCCGACGCGCCGGTCCTCACCCTGGCGCTGACGTCGAAGACCCTGCCGCTCACCCAGGTGCGCGACCTCGCCGAATCGCGCCTCGCGCAGAAGATCAGCCAGGTGGCGGGGGTCGGCCTCGTGAGCATCTCGGGCGGCCAGCGCCCGGCCGTGCGGGTGCGGTTCAACGCCCGGGCGCTCGCCGCCTACGGGCTCAACATCGACGACCTGCGCACCACGATCACCAACCTCAACGTCAACACGCCCAAGGGCACGATCGACGGGCCGACGCAGTCCTACGCGATCAACGCCAACGACCAGATCCGCGACCCGAAGGCCTACAATTCGGCGATCATCGCCTACCGCAACGGCGCCCCGGTGATGCTCTCGGAGGTCGCCGACGTGGTCGAGGGGCCGGAGAACACCAAGCTCGGCGCCTGGGCCGACGCGACGCCGGCGGTGATCCTCAACATCCAGCGCCAGCCCGGCGCCAACGTCATCGCCACCGTCGACAAGATCAAGGCGCTGCTGCCGCAGCTCCAGGCGAGCCTGCCGGCTGCCGTGGCGGTGGCGCCGCTGACCGACCGCACCACCACGATCCGCGCCTCCGTGGAGGACGTGCAGTTCGAGCTGGGCCTCGCCATCGCCCTGGTGGTGCTGGTGATCTTCCTGTTCCTGCGCAGCCTGTCGGCGACCCTGATCCCGAGCCTGTCCGTGCCCCTGTCGCTGATCGGCGCCCTGTCGGTGATGGACCTCTACGGCTTCTCCCTCGACAACCTGTCGCTGATGGCGCTGACCATCGCCACCGGCTTCGTGGTCGACGACGCCATCGTGGTGATCGAGAACATTGCCCGCCACGTGGAGGCGGGCGACTCGCCCCTGGAGGCGGCGCTCAAGGGCTCCCGCGAGATCGGCTTCACCATCATCTCGCTCACCGTCTCGCTGATCGCCGTGCTGATCCCGCTGCTGTTCATGGGCGACGTGGTCGGGCGGCTGTTCCACGAATTCGCCATCACGCTGGCGGCCACCATCATCATCTCGGCGGTGGTCTCGCTGACGCTGGTGCCGATGCTGTGCGCGCGGCTCCTGAAGCACGTGCCCGAGGCCGAGACCCGCCGCCGGGAGGGCGTGCTCTCCCGTCTCGGCCGGCGCGCCATCGACGCCACCATCGCGTCGTACGGGCGCTCCCTGCGGGTGGTTCTCGACCACCAGGGCCTGACGCTGCTGGTGGCGCTCGGCACGCTGGGGCTCACCGTCTACCTGTTCGTGGTGATCCCCAAGGGCTTCTTCCCCGTGCAGGACACGGGCGTGATCCAGGGCATCACCCAGGCGGACCAGTCCGTCTCCTACGCGGCCATGGCCGAGCGCCAGCAGCGCATGGCCGAGATCGTCCTCAAGGACCCGGACGTGGCCAGCCTGTCCTCGTTCATCGGGGTCGACGGCCAGAACGTCACGCTCAATTCCGGCCGGATGCTGATCAACCTGAAGCCCCGGGATGAGCGCACGGCCTCGGCCAGCGCGATCATCCGGCGGATCTCGGCGGCGGTCGCGAACGAGCCGGGCATGCGGCTGTACATGCAGCCGGTCCAGGACCTGACCATCGACACGGCGGTCTCGGCGACCCAGTACCAGGTCATCCTCGAGAGCCCGAACATCGACGATTTCGAGACCTGGGTGCCGCGCTTCACCGCGGCGCTGGCGAAGTCGCCCGTGGTGGCGGACGTGGCGAGCGACCACCAGGGCCAGGGGCTCGCCGCCTACGTGACCATCGACCGGCCCACCGCCGGCCGCTACGGCATCACCCCGGCCACGATCGACAACGCCCTCTACGACGCCTTCGGCCAGCGCATCATCTCGACGATCTTCACCCAGTCCAACCAGTACCGGGTGATCCTGGAGGCCGATCCGAAGCTGCACACGACCCTGCGCAGCCTCGACGCGATCTACCTGCCCTCCTCCACGGCGACCAACGGGCAGGTGCCGCTCTCCGCGGTGGCGCGGATCAGCGAGCGGCGGGCGCCGCTCCTGATCTCGCATCTCGGCCAGTTCCCGGCCACCACCGTGTCGTTCAACCTCGCCCCGGGCGCCGCCCTCGGTCAGGCGGTCGAGGCGATCGACACGGTCAAGGCCGAGATCGGCCTGCCGCCCTCGTTCCGGGTGGTGCCGCAGGGCTCGGTCTTCGCCTTCCAGTCGGCGCTCGGCAACGAGCTGTTCCTCGTGCTGGCGGCGATCGTCACCGTCTACATCGTGCTCGGCGTGCTCTACGAGAGCTTCATCCACCCGATCACCATCCTGTCGACCCTGCCGTCGGCGGGGATCGGGGCCCTACTCGGCCTGATGCTGTTCGGCCTGTCGCTCGACATCATCGCGGTGATCGGCATCGTCCTGCTGATCGGCATCGTGAAGAAGAACGCCATCATGATGATCGACTTCGCGCTCCAGGCGGAGCGCGAGGACGGGCTCGAGCCCCGGGAGGCGATCTTCCAGGCCTGCCTGCTGCGCTTCCGGCCGATCCTGATGACGACGCTGGCGGCTCTGTTCGCCGCGGTGCCGCTGATCCTGGGCACCGGCGTGGGCTCGGAGCTGCGCCAGCCGCTCGGCATCTGCATCGCGGGCGGCCTGATCGTCAGCCAGGTGCTGACGCTGTTCACGACGCCGGTGATTTACTTGGCCTTCGACCGGTTGGAGCGGCGGATTTCCGGGCGGCGGGGGCCCGATCTCGCGGCCGGCGAGGCGCTGCCGTGAACATCTCCGAGCCGTTCATCCGACGGCCGGTGGCGACCACGCTGCTCACGATCGGCGTGCTGCTGGCGGGCGTGTTCGCCTTCCTGAAGCTGCCGGTGGCGCCGCTGCCGCAGATCGACTTCCCGGTCATCCTCGTCCAGGCGCAGATGGCCGGCGCCTCGCCCGAGACCATGGCCACCACCGTGGCGGCGCCGCTCGAACGGCGGCTCGGCGCCATCGCCGACGTCAACGAGATGACGTCGACGAACGCCCTCGGCTCCACCCGGATCGTGCTGCTGTTCGGCCTGAACCGCGACATCGACGGTGCGGCCCGCGACGTCCAGGCCGCCATCAACGCGGCCCGCGCCGACCTGCCGGCCTCGCTCCGGCAGAACCCGACCTACCGGAAGTTCAACCCCGCCGACACGCCGATCATCATCCTCGGCATGACCTCGGAGACGCTCACCCGCGGGCAGGTCTACGATTCCGCCGCCACCGTGGTGCAGCAGAAGCTGTCGCAGCTGCCCGGTGTCGGCAATGTCGATATCGGCGGCTCGTCCCTGCCGGCGGTGCGGGTCGAGCTCGATCCCACGGCCCTGTTCAACTACGGCATCGGCCTCGAAGGCATCCGGGCGGCTTTGGCCTCGGCCAACGCCAACTCGCCCAAGGGCGAGATCGATGCGGGCGACCGCCGCTACCAGCTCTACGCCAACGACCAGGGCCGCAAGGCCGCCGATTACCGCGACATCATCGTGGCCTATCGCAACGGCGCCGCGGTGAAGCTCACCGACGTGGGGGAGGTGCTCGACGGGGTCGAGGACAAGCGCAACCTCGGCATCGTCAACGGCAAGCCCGGCGTGCTGCTGTTCGTCTACAAGCAGCCCGGCGCCAACGTGGTCGAGACCATCAACGCCGTGAAGGAGGCCCTGCCGCAGATCACCGCGGCGCTGCCGGGCGGCATCGACATCAAGCTCACCGGTGACCGCAGCGCCACGATCCGCGCCTCGCTCTCGGCCACCGAGGAGACGCTGCTGGTGGCGGTCGGCCTCGTCATCCTGGTGGTCTTCGCCTTCCTGCGCTCCTGGCGGGCGACCCTGGTCCCGGCGGTCGCCGTGCCGATCTCGATCATCGGCACCTTCTCGGCGATGTACCTGCTCGGCTACTCGCTCAACATCCTGTCGCTGACCGCGCTGATCATCGGCACCGGCTTCGTGGTCGACGACGCCATCGTGGTCTTGGAGAACGTCCAGCGGCACATCGAGGAGGGCAAGCCCCGGCTCCAGGCGGCGCTGATCGGCGCCCGGGAGGTCGGCTTCACGGTGATCTCGATGAGCCTGTCGCTCATCGCGGTGTTCCTGCCGATCCTGCTGATGGGCGGCCTCGTCGGGCGCATCTTCCAGGAATTCTCCGTCACCCTGTCGCTGTCGATCCTGATCTCTTTGGTCCTCTCGCTCACCACGACGCCGATGATGTGCGCCCGGCTACTCCGGGCCGAGGGGCACGGCCCCAACGGCGAACCCCCGGCGGGCCGCCGGCCGAACTGGCTGATCCGGATGCTGGAGGGCGGTTTCTCGCGTCTGCTCGGCGCCTACGAACGGACCCTCGCGGTGGCGCTCGCCCATCCGCGGCTCGTGCTGCTGAGCCTGCTCGCCACAGTCGGCCTCAACGTCTACCTCTACATCATCGTCCCGAAGGGCTTCTTCCCCGAGCAGGATACCGGGCAGATGATGGGCGGCATCCAGGCCGACCAGCGCATCTCGTTCCAGTCCATGGAGAAGAAGCTCAAGCAGGCGACCGCGATCGTCGGCGCGGATCCGGCGGTGGAAAGCGTCGTCGGCTTCACGGGGGGCCGCGGCACCAACTCGGCCAACGTCTTCGTCGGCCTGAAGCCGCTCAACGAGCGGGCGCCGATCTCCGCGGTCATGGCGCGGCTGCGGCCGAAGCTCGCGCAAGTTGCGGGGGCGCGCCTCTACGTCTTCCCGCGCCAGGACCTGCAGATGGGCGGGCGCCAGAGCTTCGCCCAGTACCAGTACACCCTTCAGGGCGACACTGCCGCGGAGCTGTTCGCCGCCGCCCCGAAGCTGGTGGCGGCCCTGCAGAAGGATCCGACCTTCGCGGACGTGACCTCGGACCAGCAGGAGGGCGGGCTGGAGAGCCGGGTCGTGATCGACCGGGCGACCGCGTTCCGCTACGGCATCACGCCGATCAAGATCGACAACACCCTCTACGACGCCTTCGGCCAGCGTCAGGTCTCGACGATCTACAATCCGCTGAACCAGTACCACGTCGTGATGGAGATCGCGCCGCGCTACCTGGAGACGCCGGAGACGCTCAAGCAGATCTACGTCTCGACCTCGGGCGGCAACGCGCCGGGCTCGGCCACCACCAACGCGGTCGCCGGCACGGTGGCGGCGGGCGGGACCGTCAACATCAACACGGCGACCGGCACCAGCAGCCCGGGCAGCGGGTCGTCGGCGAGTGCCGCGACCGGCGCCGCCACCGGCTCCGGGGCGGTGGGCGGCTCGGGCAGCGCGGGCGCCGTCGCGGCGGCGGCCGCCGCCTCCGCCACCAGCACGGCCGACACCGCCTCGAACGCCGCCGCCATCGCGTCCGACTCGGCCCGCAACGCCTCCTCCAACGCCATCGCGGCGAGCAAGGGCGGGGCCTCGTCGAGCGCGCCCGTCTCGGCCGCCAAGGAGACGATGGTGCCGCTCTCGGCCTTCGCGCGGATCGAGCCCGGCAGCGCCCCCGTGCAGGTGAGCCACCAGGGCCTGTTCGTGGCGACGACGATCTCGTTCAACCTCGCGCCGGGCAAGAGCCTGTCGGACGCCACCGACGCCATCGACCGGGCCATGGCCTCCCTGCAGCTCCCGGCCACGATCCACGGCGAGTATGCCGGCGCGGCCAAGAACTACGTCGCCTCGGCCTCCCGCCAGCCGCTGCTGATCCTGGCGGCGATCCTGGCGGTCTACGCGGTCCTGGGGATCCTCTACGAGAGCTTCGTGCACCCGCTGACGATCCTCTCCACCCTGCCCTCGGCCGGCGTCGGCGCCGTGCTGGCGCTGCTGGTGACCGGCACCGACTTCACCATCATCGCGCTGATCGCCGTGTTCCTGCTCATCGGCATCGTGAAGAAGAACGCGATCATGATGATCGACGTGGCGATCGATTCCGAGCGGACCCGGGGCGCGAATCCCGTGGACGCGATCCGCGAGGCCTGTCTCCTGCGCTTCCGGCCGATCATGATGACGACGCTGGCGGCCATGCTCGGCGCCGTGCCGCTGATCCTGGCCAACGGCGAGGGCGCGGAGCTGCGCCGCCCGCTCGGCATCGCCATCGTCGGCGGGTTGATTGTGAGCCAGATCCTGACCCTCTACACCACCCCCGTCGTCTACCTCACCCTCGATCGCCTCCGGCACAGGGTGCTCAACCGGCGCAGGCGCGCGGGACGGGGCGGAGAAGCGGCGCTGCCGGCCGGAGAGTGATGGTTAAGGTTTCACGTGAAACAGCGGCGGCTCCGGTCGGGTGTGAACATCTGTCCAACCCACGCCCTCATCCTGAGGTGCCCGCAGCAGCGGGCCCCGAAGGAGGGTTCCAGGGATCGCGCGTCTGGCTGGAGCCGTCCTTCGAGGACTCCGGTGCGCTCCGGCACCTCAGCATGAGGGCGCGGGTAGGCATGACGCCTGCGTCCGTCGGATTGTTGAGCCGCGAATCTGCCGCTGCCAATCGCCGGCGCCGCACCCTCGCATCCCTCCTCCTCGCCGCCCCGCTCCTCGCCGGCTGCGTGGTTGGCCCCGACTACACCCGGCCCTCTGTGGAGACGCCCTTCGCCTACAAGCAGGGCGGCGTCCGCGAGGACAGCCCGGCCTATGTCGCGGCGCGCAAGAACGGCTGGCGCGAGGCCCGGCCCAACGACGCCGTGGAGCGCGGCGACTGGTGGCGGGTCTTTCGGGATCCGAATCTCGACCGGCTGATCCGCCTCGTCGACGTCGACAACCAGTCCCTCCGGCAGGCGGTGGCGAATTACCGGCAGGCCCGGGCCCTCGTCGCCTCCGCGCAGGCCGCCCTGTATCCGACGGTGATCGGCGCGCCGAGCATCACCCGGACCGGCAGCGGCACCACCACACGCACCAACGTGGCGCTGCTCGGCCAGGCGAGCTGGGAGCTCGACCTGTTCGGCGGCACGCGCCGGACCATCGAGAGCGAGGCGGCCCTGGCGCAATCCGACGCCGCCACCCTCGCGCTGACCCGCTTGAGCATCCAGGCGGAGATCGCCGCCGACTACCTGACGGTGCGCTACGCGGATTCGCTCCAGAAGGTGCTCGAGGAGAACGTCGAGAATTTCAAGAAGACCTTGGCGATCACCGAGAACCAGTACGCCGCGGGCGTCGCGGCCCGGTCCGACGTGATCACCGCGCAGACCCAGGTCCAGACCATCGAGGCCCAGGCCATCGCGGTTCGCCTGACCCGCGTGCAGTACGTCAACGCCATCGCCACCCTGATCGGGCGCCCGCCCTCGGAGGTGTCGATCCCGGTGGCCGGAATCCCGCGCAATCCACCCGGCGTGCCGGTGGGCATCCCCGGCGACCTCCTGGAACGGCGCCCGGACGTGGCCCAGGCCGAGCGCCTCGTCCAGGCGCAGAGCGAGCGCATCGGCGTTGCGGTGGCGGCCTTCTTCCCCACCGTGACCATCTCGGCCCAGGGCGGCATCTCGGGGGCGACCCGCAACGGCCTGCTCTCGGCCGCCAACCAGGTCTGGTCTGTGGCGGCCTCCGGCAGCGAGGTGTTGTTCGACGGCGGCGCCCGCACGGCGGCCCTGCGCTCGGCCGAGGCCGGCTACGATTCTGCCGTGGCCGGCTACCGGCAGGTGGTGCTGGCCGCCTTCGCCGAGGTCGAGAACCAGATGGCGGCCCTGCGTATCCTCGGCCAGCAGCAGAAGGCGCAGGACACCGCCGTGGACCTGTCGCGCAAGGCCGTGGAGATCACCCTCAACGAGTACCGGGCCGGCACCCAGAACTTCACCACGGTGGTGACCGCGCAGAGCCTGCTCGTGAACAACGAGGTCAACGCCCTCCAGGTGCGGCTGAGCCGCTTCACTGCGGCGGTCACGCTGATCCGCGCCCTCGGCGGCGGGTGGGACGTGCGCTCGCTGCCGAGCGATTCCGAGCTGAAGGGTCCGAGCCTGCCGATCGACCGGGGCGGGCAGGCGGTGCGCCCCGACGAGTAGGGATTTGCGGGCGCGGGCGGCCGGCTTCCGGTCGAGGCCGTCCGGTGATGCAACCCTCCGCATCGGCGCGACGTCGCAAAGCGGCCCAGGGTCCGGCGGCGTCGAAGGGCGTGACGGTGTCGGTCACCCCGGAAGACGTGGCTGTGGGCTCAGGGTTCGAGGAACCGGGTATGCATGCGGGGTTCCTTGATCCTGGACCCGGCGCAGCATAGCCCCATAGGCGCCGGAACGGGCCTCGCCGTAGCGGGTTGTCAGGCCGGTTTGCCGCACTGCAGCCAGACGGGAGTCAGGGATGGCCGAGCCGACGACAGCCCTCAAGGATACGGCAGCCTGCGGCACGCAGCCGGCACCGCCCTGTACGCTGGTGATCTTCGGGGCTGGTGGCGACCTGACGAAGCGCCTGCTGATGCCCTCGCTCTACAATCTCGCGGGCGCGGGGCTCCTGGCCGAAGGCTTCTCGATCCTCGGCATCGACCACAACGACGGCACTGACGAGTCCCTGCGCGACAACCTCACCCAGACCCTGGAGGCGTTCAGCAAGGACCCGACCTCGGAGTTCCACGCCGACCACATCGACCCGAAGAGCTGGGGCTTCATCCGAGACCGGCTCCACTACCTCAAGGGCGATTTCGAGAAGCCCGAGACCTACGCGGCCGTGAAGCAGAGGGTCACCGGCAGCGCGGTGTTCTACTGCGCGGTGGCGGCCCGCTTCTTCGGGACCATCGTGGACGGGCTCGGTCAGGCCGGGCTGCTCAAGCAGGAGGGCGACGGCTTCCGCCGCGTGGTGATCGAGAAGCCGTTCGGCTCCGATCTCGAATCGGCCCGGGCGCTCAATGCCCGGATCCTCAAACAGGGCGACGAGAGCCAGTTCTACCGGATCGACCACTTCCTGGGTAAGGAGACCGTGCAGTCGATCATGGCGTTCCGCTTCGCCAACGGGCTGCTGGAGCCGGTCTGGCGGCGGGAATACATCGACAGCATCCAGATCACGGCGGCCGAGACGGTGGGCGTCGAGGAGCGCGGCGGCTTCTACGAGCCGACCGGGGCGCTGCGCGACATGGTGCCGAACCACATGTTCCAGCTCCTCTGCATGGTCGCCATGGAGCCGCCGAACTCCTTCGACGCGGAGGCCGTGCGCACCGAGAAGGCCAAGCTCGCCGAGGCCGTGAAGCCGATCCTGCCCGAGGATGCGGTGCGCGGCCAGTACACGGCCGGCACCTCGGAGGGACGCGACGTGCCCGCCTACCGGGACGAGCCGCACGTGGCGAAGGACTCGGTCACCGAGACCTACATCGCCCTGAAGCTCAACATCGAGAACTGGCGCTGGGCCGGGGTGCCGTTCTACGTCCGCACCGGCAAGCGCATGACCGGGCGGCGCACAGAGATCGCGGTGCTGTTCAAGCCGGCGCCGTTCAAGATGTTCGAGGACACGCCCACCGCCGATCTCGCGCCCACCGTGATGCGGATCCAGATCGATCCCGATCACGGGGTCAGCACCGAATTCAACGTCAAGGTACCGGGGCCGCAGATGGCGATCGGCCGGGTCCGGTCCGGCTTCCGCTACAAGGACTTCTTCGCCGACCGGCCGAATGTCGGCTACGAGACGCTGCTCTACGATTGCATGACCGGCGACGCGACGCTGTTCCAGCGCGCCGACAACATCGAGGCCGGCTGGGCGGCGGTCGATCCGCTGCTCGAGGGCTGGCCGCAGGGAGAGGTGACCTTCTATCCGGCGGGCAGTGCCGGCCCGAAGGAAGCCGACGCACTCCTGGCTCGCGACGGCCGCCACTGGCTGGGTCTCGACGGCGAGACCGACTGAGAAGGGGCCGCCTGATCGGTTCTCCGCCAGACGGCCGTACGATAGCCTTCCCCATAGCCTTCCCCATTCGTGAGGATGCGACAGCCTTCCGGCGTCGAGAGGGTTGCCTCGGGCGGGGGGCGCGTCACCGTCGACGGGCGCTTTCCGGACCGCGACGCCATCGACGATCTGACGGCGTTCGACCACCCGGCTCCCGCCATCGCACTCGACGAGCGGTTGGCGAAGAGCGGCCTGCTGGAGGGATCGTCCCGCGCTCGATCGACCCGGCCGTCTGCCCAGCGGGCGGGAGCCTGTCGTGCACCGTCGTTCCGTCATCGCGCACGATGTGGCCGACGCGGCCATGCGCGTCCTGCACGGCGCTCCGCCGTGGCCGCCGAGCGGGAAACGAGGGCGCGGTCGTGGTCGCGGAGCGCTGAACCCGGATCCGGTCTCAGCGGCGCTTGAACGGCAGCATCGCAGCGACGGCGAGCGCGTCGACCCGGTTGTTGAGCGGGTCGCCGGCATGGCCCTTCACCCAGTGCCACGCCACGTCGTGCCGCTCGCGAGCGGCGTCGATCCGCCGCCACAGATCCTCGTTCTTCACCGGCTTCTTGTCGGCGGTGCGCCAGCCCCGGGCCTTCCAGGCGTGGATCCAGCTGGTGATGCCCTGGCGCAGGTACTGGGAGTCCGTGAACAGGTCGACGCGGCAGGGGCGCTTCAGGGCCTCCAGCGCCTCGATCGCCGCCAGGATCTCCATGCGGTTGTTGGTGGTGTGGGCCTCGCCCCCCGAGAGCTCCTTCCGGGTGTCGCCGAAGATCAGGATCGCGCCCCAGCCGCCCGGCCCGGGATTCCCCGAGCAGGCGCCGTCCGTGTAGATCGTGACGCGCTTCGGCTCGGCCGCGGCCTGACCGCCCGGCCCGGTCTCGTCGGCGCTCACCGGGCCCTCAGCGCGGCCGCCCGTAATCCCACGCGTCCCGGGCCTGCCGGTGGAAGGTGAGCCGGCGATCGAATTCCCGCGGATCCTTCGGCTTCACCAGGGCGCCCGGGGGCACGTTCAGCCAGTCCACCAGCCGGGTGAGCATGAAGCGGAGCGCGGCGCCCCGGCACAGAATCGGCAGGGCCGCGACCTCGGCGGATTCGAGCGGCCGCACCGCCTCGTAGCCGGCGATCAGCCCGGCCGCCATGTCCCGGTGGAAGGTGCCGTCGGCCTCGAAGCACCACGCGTTGAGGCAGACCGCGAGGTCGTACGCGAAGGCGTCCGTGCAGGCGAAGTAGAAGTCGATCAGGCCCGACAGGGCATCGCCGATGAAGAAGACGTTGTCGGTGAACAGGTCCGCGTGGATCACGCCGCTTGGCAGATTCCGCGGCCAGTGTGCCTCGAGGACGGCGAGGTCGGACCGGGTGCGCGCCGCGAGACCGGGCTCGACCGAATCGGCCTGGTCCTCGGCCTGCGCGAAGAGCGGCCGCCATGCGGAGACCGAGAGGTTGTTCTCCCGCACCATCGGGAAGTCCCGGCCGGCGGCGTGCAGCTCGGCCAGCGCCCGGCCGAGCGCCCGGCAATGCTCGACGCCCGGCGTCTTGACCGAGACGCCCTCCAAGAAGCTCACGATGGCGGCGGGGCGGCCGCAGAGCTGTCCGAGGGCCTGGCCGGCCCGGTCCCGCACGGGCTGCGGGCAGGCGAGGCCGCGGGCCGAGAGGTGCTCCATCAGCCCGATGAAGAACGGCAGGTCCTGTTCCCGGACCCGCTTCTCGTAGAGGGTCAGGATGTAGGAGCCCTGGGTGGTGTGCAGGAAGAAATTCGAGTTCTCGACCCCCTCGGCGATGCCCTTGAAGGAGAGCAGGCTGCCGATCGCGTAGGCGGACAGGAAGTCGGCGAGCGCCGCGTCGGATACCTCGGTGTAGACGGCCACGTGTTCGCGCTCTGATTTCGGAAGGTCAACATGGCAAGGGGCGCCGAAGCGCCCCCGCATAGAGCATGCCGAGCCTCAGGCCCGCGTGTCGGCCTGGACCGCCTACTCGGCGGCCTCGCTGCGCAGCTCCCGCGGCAGCGGGAAGACCATGTCCTCGATCACCGTCGAGACCGTGTCGACGATCACGTCGTAGCGGGCCGCGAACGCGTCGATGATCTCCTCCACCAGCACCTCAGGCGCCGAGGCGCCGGCGGTCAGGCCGAGCTTGCGGATGCCCTCGAAGGCCGGCCAGTCGATCTCCTCGGCGCGGAGCACCAGACGGGTGATCGGGCAGCCGACGCGTTCGGCGACCTCGCGCAGGCGCTGCGAGTTCGAGGAGTTCGACGAGCCGACGACGATCAGAGCGTCCACCAGCGGGGCCACCTGCTTCACCGCCTCCTGGCGATTCGTGGTGGCGTAGCAGATGTCGTCCTTGTGCGGCCCGGTGATGGTCGGGAACTTCTTCTTCAAGGCGTCGACGATGTGCCTTGTGTCGTCCACCGACAGGGTCGTCTGGGTGACCCAGGCGAGGTTGTCGGGATTGTCCGGGGTGAGCGCCGCGATCTGGTCGAGATCCTCAACCAGGGTGATCGAGCCCTTGGGCAGCTGGCCCATGGTCCCCACCACCTCCGGATGCCCGGAATGGCCGACCAGCAGCACGTGGCGGCCGCGCTTGTGATGGATCTCGGCCTCGCGGTGGACCTTGGTCACCAGCGGGCAAGTGGCGTCGATGGTGGTGAGCCCGCGCGAATCGGCGTTGGCCGGCACGGTCTTCGCCACGCCATGGGCGGAGAAGATCACCGGGGCGCCGCCGTCCGGCACCTCGTCGAGTTCGCGGACGAACACGGCGCCCTTCCGCTTCAGGCTCTCGACCACGTACTTGTTGTGCACGATCTCGTGACGGACGTAGACGGGCGGCCCGTAGATGGCGAGAGCCCGTTCCACGACATCGATGGCCCGCACCACGCCGGCGCAGAAGCCGCGGGGGGCGCAGAGCAGGATTTCCAGCGGCGGCTTGCCGGCGGTGCCCGGAACGGGCTCGGTGGTCGCGATTTCGACGGTCATGAGGGGGATGTGGCGAGGGCGGGGCGGTCCTGTCAACAGGACTGGCCCAGGAACCGGGCGGGAAGAGGGAAGCGGAGCCGCTCTGTAGCACGATTGCCGCGGGAATTGGACCCGCGCCGTTCGCAGAGCGTCACGCAGGGCCGCTGCGCCGTCCGCGGTGGGGGACAGACGGTTTTCGTGAGCGACACCCGTCTCGTCTATGCGCAGGGCGCCGGCACAGCCGGCTAAAGCCGCCGGATTCCCGTCACGGCGCCGAAGCTGTGCGCCTCGATGCGGGCGACCGCCTCCGCCAGCGGCTCCGCCGCCACCGCCATGTGGTGGCCGTTGGCGTGGATCAGCGTCTCGGGATCGCGCATCAGCCCGACATGGCCGCGCCAGAACACGAGATCGCCCCGGCGCAGGTGCGCGAGGTCGAGGGGCAATGCCTGCCCGAGGGCCCTCTCCTGCATGTCGGCGTCGCGGGGGCAGGGCAGCCCCGCCATGTCCAGGCAGAGCTGCACCAGACCGGAGCAGTCGAGCCCGAGACTGGTGCGCCCACCCCAGAGATAGGGGGTCCCGGCCAGCCGCATGGCCGTGGCCACGTAATCCGGTTCGCGGCTCTCCACGGAGGCGCAATGCCGGGCGAACACATAGCCGCCCCGGGTCTCCAGATACGCGCCCGACTCACCGGTCGCCACGAGGCGGGCGCCGAGGCTGAGATGCCCGAGGACCGGCCGTTTCAGGTCCGGTTCGGGATACAGGAAGGTGCGCAGGGCCGTGACGCGGTGCGTCGGCTCCGGATCGGCCGGGCCCAGGCTGTCGGCGGGCAGGTAGCCGACATAGCCGTCGCGGGCGAGCTGCACGAAGGCGAAGCCCTCGGCCGCGTCGTAGAGATCGACCGCGTCGCCGAGGAGCGCCTCGGTGTCGAGCCCCGCGCCGGGATCGGGCTCGCGGCGCAGCGGCGCGGACGGCGCGGTCACGCGCCGCGGCGTACCGGCGACGTACCGCGCCGCCGTGACGCGGTCCCGCAGGCGGAGATCGGCGACATGCGGTCGGGCCGGAGTCAGCCGGGGATCGAGGGGTTCGCTCATGCGCAGATCCTACCATGAATCCGACCCTGCCGGGCTGACGGGCGGGTCAGCGCGGTCGCGCCGGAGCGACGCTTCCGGACGCTCCTCTGCGCCACTATGCCGCGCCGAGCGGTACGGGGGCCTGGACGGCCCGGATTCCGCCGCCGGAATGCTCGGATGCCCGGCCGATGAGGCACCGGATGCCCCGGGGCGCGTCACATCTCCGTTCCGGATTCGCGAGACATGTGCCCAAGGCGCCCATCACACGTTTTTGATGCACTGCACAACCCGCGCGGAAGGCGCTATGTTCAGGGTTATGAAGACCGCGAGTCGCCCCGTGAAGAAGACACAGAAGAGCTTCGCCGACCTGCCGCCGATCCGCGTCCGCCGCGAGCCGCCGACGGTGAACGAGGCGGTCGCCGCCGCGCAGGACCTCGCCGACGATGTCGAGCAGCAGGTCGAGATCGCCGCCGGCCTGATGGGCCTGCCGGCCGACGAGGTCCGCCCGCACGTCCTGGCGGCCAAGAAGGCCAAGCCGGAGCGGGTCCCCGAGCGGATCCTGACCCATGCGAGCCCGAGCCGGGCACCCCGCACCGTGGTGGTCGAGCGCCGCACCCGCCCGACCGTGGTGATCGAGCGGCGCAGCCGCCCCCTCGACCCGCGCCGCTGAGCGGCCGTCAGGACGACCGCGTCACCACGCCAGCGTCTCGCCCCGGTAGTCGAGGTAGTGGGCGCCCGGCCGGCCGAGTTGCGCCCCGATCACGTCGGCGAGGCCTGTGACGCTGGTCGCCACGTCGATGTCGGCCTCCGCCCCGCCCATCTCGGTGCGCACCCAGCCCGGATGCAGGATCAGCACGGAGACGTTCTCCGCCCGGTGCCGGATCTCGAAGCTGCGCGCCAGGGTGTTCAGCGCTGCCTTGCTGGCCCGGTAGGTCTCCCAGCCCCCGGTCTCGTTCAGGCCGACGCTGCCGAGGATCGAACTCATCAGCGCGATGCTGCCGCCAGGGACGAGGCGATCCAGGAAGGCCTCGGCGAAGCGGATCGGACTGATCGCGTTGGTGAGGTAGACCTGCGCGGCGACATCCCGGGGCACCGCGTGCGCCGGGTCGTGCGCCAGGGTGGCGACACCGGCCACCACGAAGATCAGGTCGAAGCGCTCGGAGGCCAGCCGGTCGTGCAGGGCGGTGACGCCGGGATCGTCGTCGATGTCGGCGGTCTCGACGCGCAGGGCCTCCGAGCCGAGGCCGGCGAGGGCGGGGGACGGCCTGCGCTGTGTGGCGGTGACGCGCCAGCCGCGGGCCAGGAATGTCTCGACGAGGCCGAGCCCCAGGCCCCGCGAGGCCCCGACGATCAGCGCGTGCTTCTGCGATTGGGTCATGGTCGGTCTTCGGGTCTCGGCCGGATAAGGTTCGATCGGCCGCGGAGGTTGCGTGACCGGGGTTCGGTCTCGAACGGGCCGAGCCCGGGGTTCGCACGTGATCCGCGTGACCGGACGAATGTCCGGGTCGGGTGGTTTGCCGCCGGTCCGCTTTCGGAAATCGAGGTGGGGGAAGCGGACGCCGCTCAGGTCTCTGGGGTTGATTTCTCGACGGTCTCTCGCCCCGTGCGGCTCGAGGCCTGTGGCCTGACCGCGACCTCCATTCGTTCCCGCGACCCGAAAGCCATCCCGACAGGCCGCCCCCCTCCCCTGGGGGTGGATCCTGGGGATCCGCTGAGGGCGCTGACGGAAGGCGCGCGGCGCAGACGCGCCGGGCCTGTTCGTAGGCCGCCCGCTCCGTCTCCGCACGCGCGCCAGAAGCGACGCTGTAGCCTGTGGTCCTGCGCAAAGCGCGTGATGCGCCACGATGATCCGATGGGCGGCCTCGACGGCGATTCGCCGTTGTCGTCCGAGGCGGCGCGGTGCCTCGTCGTCAACGAAGCAGGTTCGGGGGCACCGGCGGGCTCGCATTGAGCAGAGTGATCGTCACCCGTCGGTTCGGCGCGATGTAGGGATTGTCGGGGAAAACCGGCTCGGTGTCGGCGCGTCCCACCACGGACGAGAAGTGGTCGTTGGGAACCCCGGCACCCGACAGGATCTCGCGCACGGCGAGCGCACGCCCGGCGGTGAGATTCCAGGGTTCGGCGGTCCGCGCCGAACCCGGGCGTGCGGCGGCCGTGTGGCCGGTTATCGACAGGCTGTTGGGCAGCCGGCGCAGGGCGGGCGCGAGCGCCTCCAGCACGCGACGGGTGCGCTCGTAGGGGTCGACAGAGCCCTCGCGGAACATGGCGCGGCCGTCCTGGTCCACGAGGGACACGTTCACGCCCTCCTTGGTCTGCTCGATCACGATGTTCTTCGACAGCTCGGCGATGTCGGGCATCGTCTGGAGCGCCTGCCGGAGGCTGGCTATGGCGCTGTAGTTCACCTCCGTGCTGGCGGCCGGGCGGCTGGCATCGAGATCGCTGGTGCGGCCCGGACTGGTCGGGCGCACTCTGTCCTCCCGCTCGGCAGAACCCCGCTCCGCGTCGCGGGGCGTGGACGGCTTGTTGCCTGACGTGTCCAGGGCGGTGCCGTACAGGATCCCGCCCGCGCCACTGGTTGCAGGGCTCAAAGCCGCCGGCGAGAAGTATTCCGCCAAACCGATCTTCTGCTCCTGCGTCGTCATGCTGATCAGCCACATCAGCAGAAAGAACGCCATCATGGCGGTCACGAAGTCCGCATAGGCGATCTTCCAGGCCCCGCCGTGATGGGCGTGTGCGGCCTTCTTGACCTTCTTGATGATGATCGTGGTCATCGAATCCCTGCCGGATAGCGGGTCAGATCTGGGCGGGCAGAGCGGCGGTTGCCGCTTCCACTTCGCTGAAGGTCGGGCGGACGTCGCTCATCAGAGACTTGCGGGCAAATTCTATCGCCATGACCGGCGGCTGGCCGCCGATGTGGGCGAGCAGGCCCGCCTTGAGGGAAAGGTAGTATTTGGATTCGGCCTCGAAGAGGCTCTTGAGCGACTGCGCCATGGGCCCGAAGAAGCCGTAGGCGACGAAGACGCCAAAGAAGGTGCCGACGAGCGCGCCGCCGATCAGATGCCCCAGCACCTCCGGCGGCTCCTTGATCGCCCCCATCGTCTTGATCACGCCGAGCACGGCGGCGACGATGCCGAGCGCCGGTGTTCCGTCGGCGAGCGCCTGCATGGCAGACACGACCCGCTCCTGCTCCTGGTGGTGCGTCTCCAGTTCCTGATCCATGAGAGCGTCGATCTCATGGACGTTGTTGGCACCCAGCGACACCATGCGCATGTAGTCGCAGACAAACTCGACCGCGTGATGATTCGCTGCAAAGGTCGGAAAGGCGTTGAACAGCGTCGACTCGCCCGGGTTTTCAATGTGCGGCTCGAGCGCCATCGAACCCTTCTGCTTCGCAAGCTTGAACAGTGAATACTGCATCCCCAGCAGTTCGACATAGGAGTTCTGCGTGTATTTGGGGCCCTTCATCAGGGTGCCCAGCATGGCGGGCACGGCCTTGAGCACCGGCCCTGTGTTGCCGATGACGAAGGCACCGATGGCTGCACCGAGGATGATGACAAACTCGAACGGCTGCCAGAGGACTGCCAAGTGGGCACCCATCGCCGCGTAGCTGCCGAACACGCAGACGAAGACGATCAGTGTGCCGACGATCAGCCGCATGATTTGCCATCCTTGCGCGGCGGCAGGTACGGCCCCCGCGAAGCTTTCAAGGATCCAGCAAATCACTGAACAAGGTTAATGCTGCGTTTAGAGCGGCCGCCGGAGGATTATGGGACGGTCGGTCCCAGCGTGGGGTCGAGCGGGTTTGACCCGGCGTGACGGGTGCGGGCGTGTCGCACGCGCGAACGCGCGGGTTCGCGGGTCGTTGGGCCTAGCCGCCGAGCCTGCCGCTCCATCCCCGCCGCTCCATCCCCGCCACCCCATCCCCAGAGCCCGCGCATGATCTGCGGCTCGGACGGCATGCTGGGGCTGCGCAAGGGCTTCGGCTTTGCCGGTGAAGGGCTTCGGCTTTGCCGGTGCATGGACCGTGCGCGAGCGGCACCCGATGCTGGCCCGCTGCTTCGGACATCCCGCGGCGAACAAGGCGTGACGGCGGGGCGATGGACGACCGTCCCCGCATCCCTCCCGCCTCGCGGCATGGCGGTTACGCCGTGGCCGGAGTTCCGCAGGCGCCCCGTGGGCCATCAACGCCCAGACGATCCGCGCCATCATGTCCGCCAGGGCGACGGTGACCCGCATGCGCGGCTGGCGCGACAGCATGCCGGCCGACCTCGCCCCAGCTTTGTCGCGGGATCCCGGGCGAACCGCAGCGTCGGGCGCCGCGCCGCAGATCGCCTCCGCGTCGGCCATGGCGCTCTTCTGCCGCTTCGCGAACGGCTTCACGCAAGCCGGAGGGATGAGCCGCGTGTCGTGACCGGCCAAGTCTATCCCGCATGCCCAGTGACGAGCACCGGCGCAGATCTCCATCGCGCCCATGCATCGGGGAGGTGTCGCGACGAACGCCCGCCCCGGATCACGCCGCAGCATCGTGCGACCCACGGCTGTGCCACTCGCATCCGAGCGGTGACCCTGGAAAATCGACTCGACCGGATCGATCCCGCCGGTGCTCACCCCACCCGGGAGGCCGCCTGCAGGGGTGTCGCAACACCCCCGCTCTGGCACAGCGATGCCGTCGGGGGATGTCCACCCCAACGCTCAGGGTGGTTTTGCGGCGGTCCCCGGCCGAGATGAGGACGCATGGGAACGACCGTCGATGAACGGTTTCATTATTTTTGGGAGATAGTCATTCGGCCTATAAGGCACGAGTTTGGGCTATACCAATGCGAATCGTGGCGAGCGGTGACGCAGAGACACAGACCGTACACCTGTCGGAAATCCTGGGTGCCTTGAGCCATGCCCTGGATCTGACGGAAGGTCAGCCCGTGGGGCATTGCATTCGTGCGACATGGATCGGCTTCCACATCGGCCGCGCGATGGGCCTGCCCGACCTTCAGCTGTGGGAACTCTACCATACGATCATGCTGAAGGATCTCGGCTGCTCAAGCAACGCCGCGCGAATCTGTGAGCTCTATCTATCCGACGATCTCAGCTTCAAACGTGACTTCAAGACGGTGAGCGACAGCTTGCCGAAGGTGCTGGGCTTTGTCTTCGCTCACACGGGCCTGAAGGCAGGCTTGGCCGAACGGTTCCGCGCGGTGCTCAACATCTTGCAGAACGGCGGAGCGATCGCCGACGAGCTCATACAGACCCGCTGCCAGCGCGGTGCCGCGATCGCCCGGCAGCTCCGCTTTTCGACGAGCGTCTGCGACGCCATCCACGCGCTGGACGAGCACTGGAATGGCAGCGGCCGGCCGGACCGCCTCACGGGCGCTGCGATCCCGCTCTACGCTCGTGTGGCGCTGCTCGCGCAGGTGGTCGACGTCTTCCACGCCGCAGCTGGCCCTTCGGCCGCGATCGCCGAGGTGCGGGCGCGCTCTGGCACATGGTTCGACCCGCAGGTCGTCGCCTGCTTCGAAGCGGTCGCGGCCGAACCCGGCTTCTGGGAGGTTCTGGGTTCGGATGAGGTCGAGGCGGCGGTGTTCGCCCTGGCACCGGTCAGCCCGATCGCGGTGGACGAGGACTACCTCGACGACATCGCCCGCGCGTTCGCCCAGATCATCGATGCCAAGAGCCCCTTCACCTCCGGCCACTCCGAGCGGGTCGCGGTCTACGCCGATATGATCGCGGCCGAACTCGGCTTTACTGCGGAACGCCGCCGCTGGCTCAAGCGGGCCGCGCTCCTGCACGACATTGGCAAACTCGGGGTCTCGAACGCGATCCTCGACAAGAACGGCAAGCTGGACGATGCCGAGTGGCAGGACATGCGCAATCACGCCGCCCTGTCGGAGACCATCCTGGCCCGCGTGGCGGTGTTTCACGAGATGGCCTGTATCGGCGGCGGCCATCACGAGCGGCTGGACGGCAAGGGCTATCCACGGGGGCTGAAAGGCGATGCGATCGTACCCGAGATCCGGATCGTCTCGGTCGCCGACGTGTTCGACGCGCTGACCGCCGACCGACCCTACCGGGCCGCCATGCCGCTTGAGAAGGCGCTCGGCATCATGCGGGCGGATGTCGGCACAGCGTTCGATCCGGCCTGCTTCGCGGCGCTGGAGCGGGCGCTCGCCGCGATCGAAGGGGATCTCGCCCGGGCGGCCTGAGCCGCGTCGCCGTTCACCGATCCTCTTGCCTACCGGGCCGGCGCCATCGGGCCGGGCCGGCCGCCGGCAGCCTCGCTGCGGGGCGCGACAGTCCGGGATGCCACGATGACGACCGTGCGCACCGCCCATCCCAAGGCCGTCGAACCCAGGGCACTGAGGCACAGTGCGTCGAGGGCGCGGGTGATCATGGTCCGAGATTCCTGGCGGAGAGAGGCGTGAGGGCGGGCGGCTGCCATCCGGACGTCGCCCGCTTTGCGAGCCCAGAGAGCACGACGCGTCGATACATTCTGATAGGAACGTCCGTTGTATTTAATACAACCTCGTTTTACTTTCTGGTTGTAGCTTTCCTCATCACGCTGGCCCCGCCGGAAGGAGGGCGCCTTCGTCCGCTTCCGGGGACCGCACGATCCGGCCTCACGGGCGACGTCGGGTCGATAGGAGGCCATCCGCTTTCCGGCGGGCCTGCGCCGAAGCGGACCGGCCGCTTTCGGCCAGTTCCAGTCCCGTCGACAAGCGCTCCTAATGATCGCTCGGGGTGGTTTCCTGCCCATCCGCTGTCGGGGGCCGAAACCGTAAGATCCGACGTTCGCCCGGATCACGTCGGTTGACGGATGCGCGCCCCACGCGGCCATTCAGCCGGCGGTGACGAAGTCTCGTAAGCAGACGCTGCTGCCCGCAAGGGGCTATGCGCATAACGGCGGCTTTTGAGACGTCGCCGCCTGAAATTTGCGCGATCAGAACCCGTCACTCGGCACCGTTTTGAAGTTCTGACCTCATCACGAAATAAGAACTTTGCAGTCTATGTCCGCTGATGGTTCGCAGTCTTACGTATTAAATGCCAGATCCGGCCGATATTGTGGATAATGTGCTAGGATAGAGCACATAACTATGTTGTAAAAATATTATCGGTTCGAAAAAGACGGTCGTTAAATACGAAAAAACATATAACAAATCCGTCGATTAAGTTGACTCATGTTTTCGTATGGAGTTAATTCGAAGGCGCCAGAGATCTTAGATCTTCAGTCGGCTTAAAATATCCATATTCGGCTGCGGGAGAGAGCAAGATGGCGGGAATTTCTAGCATCGGGACTATGTCGCAAAGCGACTACACCAATCGTGCGCCACGCTTTAGTCAGACGCGGCCGATCACGCGCCTGTCGACGGGCGCAGACGGGCAGGAGGCCAAGGGAGCCAGCGTCGATCCTGTGCTCTCGGCCGACGGAAACACGCTGGCCTTCGCCTCGGACGCCAGCAACCTCGTCGACAGCGACACCAACGGCGTCCGCGACATCTTCGTCAAGAACCTGCAGACCAACGCGGTCACCCGCATCTCCGTCGCCGCCGACGGCACCGACGCCGACGATGCCAGCGACGGCCTCTACAAGTCCGTCAGCCTCTCGGCCGACGGCACCAAGGTGGCCTTCGCCTCGAAAGCGAACAACCTCGTCCCCGGCGATACGAACGGCGCCAGCGACATCTTTGTCAGGAATCTCGCCAACAACACCACCACCCGCGTCTCCATCGCCGCCGATGGTGCGCAGACGCCGAACGGCTCGAGCAGCACCAATCCCGTCATCTCCCCCGATGGGACCAAGGTCGCCTTCGTTTCGTCAGCCGCCAACCTCGTGTCCGGCGACACGAACGGGGCGCGCGACATCTTCGTCAAGGATCTGGCCACCGGCACCGTCACCCGTGTCGACACCACGGCCGACGGCACCCAAGCCGAGACGGGCAGCGACTCCTTCAGCCCGGTTTTCTCGCCCGACGGCACCAAGATCGCCTTCGTCTCCACGGCCGGCAATCTCGTCTCGGGTGGCGAGAGTGGAACCTACACCGTCTACGTGAAGGACCTGAACACGCAGGCCATCACCCGCGTCTCGGCCGCGGCCGACGGAACGCCGGCCAACGGCCGGAATGCGTCGCCGGTTTTCTCGCCCGACGGCACCAAGATCGCCTTCGTCTCCGAGGCCGGCAACTTGGTCGGGAATGGGACGAACGGAACCCTCGCCATCTACGTGAAGGACCTGAACACCCAGGCCGTCACCCGCGTCTCCACCGGCCCGGATGGGACGCCGCTCAACCTCGGCGGAGACCTCGTTCCGGCCTTCTCGCCCGACGGTACCAAGATCGCCTTCGTCGACAGCCTCTCCAAGCAGGCCTACATCAAGGATCTGGCCACCGACGCGCTCACCGCCGTGGCGCCCGTGCCGAACGCGAGCGTGACGCAGCGCGTCGCGTTCTCCTCCGACGGCACGCAACTGATCTTCGTCTCGGGTGACAGCACGCTGGTGCCCGGCGACACCAACGCGGCCCTCGACGTGTTCTCGGCCTGGACCGGGCAGACGACCACGGGCTTGGTCTATGACAAGGCTGATCGGGTCTCGTCCGAGACCTCCGGCAAACTCACCTTCACCGATGAGGATGTCGGTGACACCCACACCGTCACGGTCAAGCCGGGGGACGGGGCGGTGGGGACCCTGACCGCTAGGATTAGCCAGGACTCGGGAACCGCGGCCGGCGTGATCGACTGGGAGTACACGGTCGACCACAAGGCGGTGGCCGGTTTGGCCAAGGGGCAGACCAAGACGGAGACTTTCACCCTCACGGTGGATGACGGGCACGGCGGCACCGCCGATCAGGTCGTCACTATCACGATCGTTGGCGACAACGATGCGCCGCACATTACGGCATTTGGGCCATTCAAACGTCTGTCGACCCGCTCGGATGGACGAGAGGCCAACGGTGCCAGCCCGCATTTCGTGCTCTCAGCTGACGGAAACACGCTCGTCTTCGCCTCGGATGCTGACAACCTCGTCGATGGTGACACAAACGCCAAACGCGATATCTTCTCTAAGGACCTCAGGACTGGAGTTGTGACACGCCTAACCGCCGTTGGCAGTACTGAGGCCAACGGTGATAGTGATCGTTTCAATCTCTCACCTGATGGCAAAAAGCTAGTCTTCGTCTCGGATGCAAGCAACCTCGTGGACGGCGACACAAATGACACCGCAGACGTCTTTGTCAAAGACTTGGATACTGAAGCTATAATCCGCCTTTCAGCTCCCTCCGATGGATCAACTCCTACAGGTACGATTAGCTTCGGCCGCTCGGCACTTGAATATACCCTTGGTTCTCCTAAGTTCTCCAGCGACGGAAAGGAGATACTTTTTAGTTCGGAGGTGAGCAACCTTGTATCGGGAGATAATAACAATGCTATCGATGGTTTCGTGTGGAACTCAAACACAGGAAAGATCACGCGCATCACAACTACAAGCGAAAACTTGGAGAGCGTAACCGGTCACGGCAATGGCGATCCCGTTCTATCACCTGATGGAAAGAAGGTCGCATTTATCTCATATTCTGACAATATGGTGCCCGACGACACCAACGACACCTTCGATATATTTGTTAAAGACCTTGACAGCGGCGCTGTCACGCGTGTTTCTACCTCTAGCAAAAATGAGCAGGCAAACGGGCCAAGCCAGTATTCGATCTTTACGCCAGACAGCAAGAAAATAATATTTGTCTCTGACGCAAGCAACCTCGTCGCGGACGATACGAATAGTTCGCCCGATATATTTATCAAAGACTTGGAAACCGGGACTACGACCCGCATTTCCGTAGGATCGAATGGGGAGCAACTCAGCCTCAGAGGCGATCTCGATCCTGTCCTTTCACCCGACGGCACTAAGCTAGCCTTTGTTGATGACGCCACGGGTATGGCTTACGTCAAGAACTTGGTCACTCAAGAGCTTATCCCCGTCGCACCAGTTCCGCGCACATCGGATCCCATTTCCCATCCGAGCGCGGCCGAAAGTCAGCGCTTGGCCTTTTCACCTGATGGCAGCGAGCTGATCTTTGCCTCTATCGACGACACTCTGGTGGCAGATGACAAAAATAATGCTATCGACATCTTTAAGGTCCGAATAGAACAAACCACTACTGGTCTCGTACTGGATAAAGCCGACCAGGACTTCGCCAGCGTCAGCGGCACCCTACCATTCACCGATCCGGATATCAGAGACACCCACACGGTCACGGTCAAGCCCGGCGAGGGAGCGGTCGGCACCCTGACCGCCAAGATTAGCAAGGAGCCCAACAGCAGCGGGCCCGGATCCATTGCCTGGACCTACACGGTGGACCACAAGTCCGTGCCTGCCCTCGCCGAGGGCCAGAGCCGGGTCGAGATGTTCACCGTGACACTGGATGACGGCCACGGTGGCACATCCGATCAGGACGTCACGATTACAACCCGGGGCGTGGCACCGCTTGCAGCCGCGTCCAACAGTGAGCACAGCGTGTCGGCTCTTGCCTCCGCTCCGGCGCCATTCTCGCCTGCTGAGAGAAGCTCGGCGGGCTCAGACTCAGTCGTGCGGCCTACAGCATACACCGCATACGTTGTGACCATGTATCAAGATCACGTCTGACCGATCTTTATTGCGGATCGGGTGACACTGACTGCTCCGATCACGACTATGGCGTGCTCGGTGCTCAGTTCGTCGGGCTGGATGTCACGTTCAAAACTTGGTGGTAAAGACGCGATTTGTGACATGGGCTGCGCCAAACAGGATCATTTCGAACGACGATCTTGAATTAGATGCGTCGGGAAAACGATCGTTTTCCCGACATTGACTGGCGGTACACATTCCGCGCGCCGAGGCGGTCAACTCCCGTCGGAAATTTGCGTCGACTACTCAAACGTCGGAAAGCGTGTTGCTCAGAAGCTGGCAACGAGAAGGCTGCAAGGTCTGGTTTCGCGCGTCGTGCAACCGGAACTCGCCAGGTCGCTTCCGGCCAATCGCTGCCGTCCGCGGCACTCGATCCTGAGGTCCGCTGTCAGGCGCCGGACGCACCTGCCCATGCGCCCGACTTGGATCGGAACCAGCCGCCGCTCCTGTCGAACGGACCGAGCTTTGAGCCGAAAACAGATCAGTCGGCGGTCTGGACCGACCACGTGGCGTGACGAATGCCCGGGGCGCGGGCCAGTTCGGCCGTGACGGCGTCGAGCTCCTCGGCCTTCACGGCGCTGGCCGTCAGGGTCGCCACCACATCCACCGCGGTCTCGCCCCGCTCCTCCACCTCGACGCTGCCGACCGGGTAGTTCGCCGCCTCCAGGCGCTCCACCAGCAGATCCTGCGCCGGACCGGCCTCGCCGGGCGCCGTGGTGACCTGGACCTCGTAGGTCGCCTCGGTGGCGGATTCGCGAATCGGCGCGCGGTTGATGGCATTCACCAGCGGCCGGAGCGCGGTGTTGCAGGCCAGAACCGTCACCATCACGAACACGGCCTCCAGGGGCAGGTCCGCACCGCAGAACGCCCCAACGGCCGCCGAGCACCACAGGGTCGCGGCCGTGTTGAGGCCGCGGACGTTCATGCCCTCCTTCATGATCACGCCGGCGCCGAGGAAGCCGATGCCGGAGATCACATAGGCCACCGTGCGGACGCCCCCGTCCGGGCCGGTGAGCCGCATGCCGAGATCCACGAAGGCGCTCGCTCCCACCGCGACCAGCACGGCCGTCCGCAGGCCCGCGGTGCGTTGCCGGTACTGGCGTTCGGCCCCGATGATCGTGCCGAGCACGAAGGCCACGAGCAGGCCGATGGCGGATTTCAGTTCTTCGGGGAGGGCGGTGTAGCTGATCATCCGCGGTCTCATGGGAGCGGGGAGGTGACGAAACCGTGACACCATGGCCCGGCCCGGATCCGTAAGCGTATCCGAACCGGGATTGACGGCCGCACCGGGCAGCGGGCACACCGGCAAGAGCCTGAGGATCCCTTAAGAATTCGGGACCCGGTCGAGGAGACGTGCAGGATGCAGCACACGGCCCGAGCGGCGGACGGGGTCCGCGCAAGATCCCGCAGCGCAAGATCCTGCCGCACAGGATGCGTCCGCGTATGAGCGGCGCCCTCGCCGAGCGTCGGCCCGACACCATTCCCGACGACGCCCTGCACGGCCGCGTCATGGCGCTCCGCGAGGGGCTGGAGCGCGGCCTGATCGGCAGCGCCGGCCTCGTCGAGCGCCTGCTGATCGGGCTGCTCACCGGCGGCCACCTGCTGATCGAGGGCGCGCCGGGGCTGGCCAAGACCCGCGCGGTCAAGCGGCTCGCCGACGGGCTCGACGGCTCCTTCGCGCGCATCCAGTGCACCCCGGACCTGATGCCGGCCGATCTCACCGGCACCACCGTCTGGCGCCAGGATAGCGGCACCTTCGAGTTCCTGCCGGGGCCCCTGTTCCACGCCCTCGTGCTGGTGGACGAGGTCAACCGCGCGCCGCCGAAGGTGCAGTCGGCGCTCCTCGAATCCATGGCCGAGGGGCAGGTGACGGTCTCAGGGACCACCCACCGCCTGTCCGATCCGTTCATGGTCGTGGCGACCCAGAACCCGATCGAGCATGCCGGCACCTTCCCGCTGCCGGAGGCGCAGCTCGACCGCTTCCTGCTGCACGTCGTGGTCGACATGCCCGACGAGACCACGGAGCGGGCGATCCTCGACCTCGTGGAGGGCGAGATCACCCACCACGTCGACGCCATGACCATGCGGTTGTCGCTGGCGGATGTGCGCGCGGCCCGGGAGGCGGCGCTCTCCACCTACGTGTCGCCGGCCCTCAAGGACTATCTCGTGCGGCTGGTGGCGGCGACCCGCACGGATGCGGCGGCCCCGGACCTGCGCGCCATGATCGAGCACCCGGCCTCGCCGCGGGGCACCCTGGCGCTGATGATGGCCGGCAAGGCCCGGGCCTGGCTGCGGGGCCGCGACCACGTCATCCCCGAGGACGTCACGGACCTCGCCCGGGACGCCCTGTCCCACCGCATCGGCCTGACCTGGCGGGCGGCCGCCGAGGGCAAGACGGCGCGCGGCCTCGTCGGCGAACTGGTGCAGCGGGTGCGGGCGCTCTGACGGTGTTCGGGCTCCGGATTCCGGGACGTGCTTCCCCGCCCCCCTCTGCGGGGGAGGAGACCCTGCGCGGCAGCGGGGGAGCGGGGCAGCGCGACGGATCGGGAAATGGCGCCCGTCGCGACCTGTCCGGAAGCGTCGCTCCCCTCGCCCGACCCGGCCTGACGGCCGGGGCCCCCGCAAAGGGGGGAGGAACGAGAAGCGCCGCGGGCATCCACCTCTCGGGCGAGGCGCTGATGGGCCTGCGCCACCTCGCCCGGCGGGGTTCCGCGCCCGCCACCCGGACCCTGGCAGGGCTGCCCGGCGGCATCGTCACCCGGCGCCGCGGCCGCGGCTCCGAGCCGGAGGATGTCCGCCTCTGGTCCGAGGGCGACGACCGCCGCTTCATCGACCGCAACGCCACGGCCCGCACCGGGCAGCTGCATGTCCGCACCCACCACGACGAGCGCGACCGCGCCGTGGTGCTGCTCGCCGATTTCCGGCCCTCCATGCTGTTCGGCACCCGCCGGGCCCTGCGCTCGGTGGCGGCCGCCGAGGCCCTGGCGCTGCTCGGCTGGCGGGTCGCGGCCGATGGCGGCCGGGTCGGCCTCGCGGTGGCCTCGGCCGGCGCGCCGACCGTGCTGCGGCCGGCGGGCGGCGAGCGCGCCATGATCGCGGTGACCGGCGCCCTCGCCCAGGCCCATGCCGACGCCCTCGGGACCGAGTCCGGTTCGCGGGCCCACGCGGAGCCGCCGCTCGAGGCGACCCTCGCCCTCGCCCGCAGCCTGCTGCCGGCCGGCGGCCACCTCGTCATCGCCAGCGCCCTCGACGATCCCGGCCCGGGCTTCGACGAGCTCCTGACGCTGCTCGCCGAGCGGATCGCCATCCGGCTGATCCTGGTGAGCGACGCCTTCGAGCGCGCCCGGCCGCCGGGCTACTACCCCTTCGCCCTCGCGGATGGCCGCCGCGGGACCGCGCTGCCGACGGCGGCCGGGCCGGCGGGCGAATCCGCCGAGGCCCGGCTCGCCGACTATGCCCGGCGCGGCATCGCGGGCGTTCGCCTCGACGTCGAGACCGGCCCGGAGGCCTATGCGCCGCTCATGGAGCGCCTCGATGCGGTGCTGTGAGGTCCGACACGGCGGTCCGATCCGATGAACCCCGTCACTCCCGCCGAGATTCCCCTGTCCCTCGAACAGCTTCGGGGCCTGCATCTGCCCGGCGGCGCCGCCGGCGCCCTGCAGGGGGAGGTCGTCGCCGCGGCGGCTCTGGGCTTCCTTGCCGCCCTGCTGGTGGGGCTTGTCCGCTACGGGCGCGGCCGGGCGCGGGCCGGCATCCGCCGGGCGGCGCTGGCCGAACTCGCCCGGAGCCGGAATCTCGATCCGGAGGCGCGCCTCGTCGCCCAGGCCCGGCTCCTGCGCCGTCTCGGCCGGACCCTCGGCGGCGAGACCGAGGCCCGGGCGACGGGCGCCGACTGGGCCGCCCGCCTGGACGCGCTGTTCAGGACCGATTTCTTCACCCGGGGCGCCGGCCGGGTGCTCGCCGACGGGCTGTACCGGCGGCAGGATCCCGACCTCGACGCCCTGGACGCCGAACTCGGCCGCCTGATCGGACGGCTGCGGGCATGAGCGCGTTCCTGCCCGCATGGCTCAGCGCCCTCCTGTCGGCCTTCGACTGCGCCGCGCCCTGGGCGCTCCTGGCCCTCCCCCTGCCCCTGCTGGCCGCCCGCCTGATCCCGGCCGAGCCCGAGGGCGGCAGCGGCGCCCTGCGCGTGCCCGGCACGCTGGTGGGCGGGGCGCGCTCCGGCGCCGACCTCGCGGCCCGGGGGCGGCGGCGGGCCCTGCTGACCTGGACGCTCTGGATCGCCCTGGTGGCGGCCCTGTCGGGTCCGCGCCTCGTCATGCCGGCGGCCGCGCTCCCGGCCTCGGGCCGCGAGATCATGATCGCCATGGACCTGTCGGGCTCGATGGAGCGGCGCGACTTCGCCCTCGACGGCGAGACCGTGAACCGGCTCACCGCGGTCAAGCGCGTCGGCACCGACTTCATCCGCCGCCGGGCCGGGGACCGGATCGGCCTCGTGATCTTCGCCGACCAGGCCTACGTGGCGGCGGCCCTGAGTTTCGACACCGCCGCGGTCGCCCGCGCCCTCGACGAGGCGACGATCGGCATCAGCGGCCGCTCCACCGGAATCGGCGACGGCCTCGGCCTCGCCCTGCGCCGCCTGGACCCGCGGGATGCGGACGGCGAGGCCGCCGCCGGGAGGCAGTCCGGTGCCAAGGCCGCGAAAGCCGTGATCCTGCTCTCGGACGGCGCCAACAATGCCGGCCAGACCGCCCCCAAGGACGTGGCGGACCTCGCCAAGACGCTGGGCATCAAGATCTACACCATCGCGCTGGGGCCCCGCGACATGGCCGATGCCGATGGCGAGCAGGACGTGGTCGACACCGAGACCCTGCGCGACATGGCGCAGGCGAGCGGCGGCGAGGCGTTCCGGGTGCGCACCACCGAGGATCTGGTCCGCGTCGCCGACGCCATCGACCGGCTTGAGGGCGGCCGCGCCCTGGCTCCGCCCCTGCCCCTGCGCCGGGACCTCTGGCCCTGGCCGGCCGCCCTGGCGCTGCTGGCCGCCGCCGCCCTGCTGGCCAGCCGGAGGGGGGCGTGATGGATCCACGTTTCGCCGCCTGTCCGGCACACGCCCTCATCCTGAGGTGCCCGAGCGCAGCGGAGGCCTCGAAGGAGCCCTCCCGCCGGCCGCGCGATCCCTGGAGCCCTCCTTCGAGGCCCGCTGCGCGGTCACCTCGGGATGAGGGGATCCGGGTGGGAGACGCCGCCCGATGAGCTTCCTCGACGCCTTCGCGCTGCTGCGCCCCTGGTGGTTCCTGGCGATCCCGGTGGTCGTCCTGCTGGCGCTCCGCGCCGCGTGGCGCTCGGCGCCGTTGGGCGACTGGGCCCGGGCGGTGGATCCGGCGCTGATGGCCCATCTCGCCCGCACCGGCGCGGTGCTGGGCGGCCGGCGGCAGGCGAACCTCGCCGCCGCCCTGGCGGCCGGCCTGATCGCCCTCGCGCTCACCGGCCCCGCGGTGGAGCGGGCGGACGGGCGGACCTTCCGCAACCTCGACGAGACCGTGATCGTCGTCGACCTGTCCCGCTCGGTCACGGAGGGCGGCAACCTCCAGGGCGTCCGGCAGGCCGCCGCCGCCGTCGCCGAGGCCGCCGGCACCCGGGCGGTCGCCCTCGTGGTCTACGCGGGCGACGCCTACCTCGCCGCCTCCCCCACCACCGACCGCGACAGCCTCGGCACAACCCTGTTCGCCCTCGATGCCGACACGGTGCCGGACCGCGGCACCCATCCCGAGCGCGGGCTGGCGCTGGCCCGCCGCACCCTGGCGGAGGCCAACGTCGTGGCGGCCGACGTGGTGCTGATCAGCGACGGCGACGGCATCGGCGAGGCCGCCACCCGCGAGGCCCGCGCCATCGCCGAGCACGGCTGGCGCCTCCAGGCGCTGTTCGTCCCCGCCGACAAGCCGCTGCCGCCCGGCGCACCGAAGCCCGACCGGGCCGCCCTCGACGCCCTCGTCCGGGCCGGCGGCGGCACCGTCGCCGACATCGCGATCCCCGGCCCGGTGCTCGACGCGGTCGGCGCCGGGCTCAGTCAGCACCTCGCGGCGGGCGGCTACGGCGTCCTGGCCTATGCGGATCTCGGGCGCTGGCTGCTGCTGCTGGCGGCCCTGCCGGTCCTGGTCCTATTCCGCAGGAGCGCCTGATGCGGCTCACCCTCCCCGACACGGGCTTCGCCGTCCCGCTCCGCGCCGGCCTGCCGCCGCGCTGGCGCCGCCGCGCCCGGATCGCCGGCCTGGCGCTGGCGGGGATCGGCCTCCTGGCGCTGCTCGCCGTCTCGCAGCCCCGGACCGGCTTCGGGCGCCTGCTGATGGGCCTCGGCCTGCCGGGGCTGGCCGCGGACGTCTTCGTCGATCCGGCCTGGCGCGCCGCCGCGCTCTACGAGGCCGGCCGCTACGCGGACGCGATCGCGCTGTTCCGCACCGGCGGGCGCCGGGCGAGCTACAATCTCGGCAACGCGCTCGCGAAGGCGGGCGACCTCGACGGCGCGCTGGCGGCCTACGACGAGGCCCTGCGCTTCAACCCCCGCGATGCCGACGCCCAGGCCAACCGCTCGCTGATCGCCCGGATGCGGGCCGAGGTGATCGATCGCGGGCCCGGCGGCGGCATCGCCAACGGCACAGCCCAGTACGGCGCCCGCTACAACAACACCGCCAACCAGGACCAGAACAACGACATCAACGCCGCCTCCAGCGGCGAGGGGCTCGCCGGCAACAAGGAATCGAACGCCAGCGCGTCGCTGCCCGGCAACAGCAAGGTGTCCCGCCGGGGCAAGGCCGAGCAGCAATCGATCGACACCGGCAAGGGCCAGGCCCGGGGCTCGGCCGGCGACGCGGCGGGCCGCGGCCGGACCGGAGGCGGCGCGGCGATGGTGGCCGAGGCGCCCGAGCGCGAGGTCCGCCGGGTGACCAAGAGCTTCGAGGCCCACGAGATCCGACCGGACCGGCTCTGGCTCCAGACCCTGCCGGACGATCCCGGCCGCTATCTCAAGCTGCGCCTGCGCGCCGAGCAGACCCGCCGGGTCGAGGCCGGCACCGCGATTCCCGCCGGGAGCAACCCGTGGTGAGTTTTTCTGGGGTCTTCGAGAGGCGCGCCCGCGCGCTCCTCCTCCTCGCCCCCCTCCTCGCTCCCCTCCCCGCCCGCGCGGAGATCGAGCCGGGCGACCTCACCCTGACGGTGACCGCCGAACTGAACGGCAACAGCGCGCCTTTCTCCCGCGAGATGGTGCTCTTGAAGATCCACGGGGTCTACAAGCAGCCGATCCTGCTCGAGGAGGTGGTGCAGCCCTCCCTCGCCAACTTCTCCTGGACGCAGCTCGGCCGGGATCACTGGAGCAAGACCAAGCTTCCCGACGGCCAGAGCGCCATCGCGTTCGACCGCACCGTGGCGGTCTTCCCGCACCATGCCGGGCAGTTCACCATCGAGCCGTTCACCCACAAGCTCACCGTCAACGATGTCGGCGAGCGGCGGGTGGTCGAGGTGCGCTCGAAGCCGATCCCCTTCCCGGTCGCACAATGGACCGAGCCCAGCGGCGGCCCCGACGCCAAGGAGCCCTGGTGGCTGCCGGCCAAGGACGTGGCGATCACCGATTCCTGGAGCCCGGATCCCGAGACCATCAAGGTCGGCGAGACCACCCGCCGCATCGTCACCCTGGAGGCGCAGGGCATGGTGGCGGAGGGCCTGCCGCCCCGGCCGGTCATGCGCACCCGCGGCATCATCACCTTCGCGGGCCCCGTCACCCGCGAGACCCTGCTGACCCCCTCGGGCCCCGTGGCGCGGGCCACCTACCAGTGGGACGTGAAGCCCGGCGTGCCGGAGATCATCCCCCTCGACGCCATCGCGATCCCGTGGTTCGACACCAACACCCGCACCATGCGCGAGACCGAGATCCCGGCCCGGCAGATCGGCGGCGGCCTGCCCGACCGGGAGACCGACCGGGCGCCCCCCGCGATCCCCTCGCCGCTCGTGGTCGCCGCCTCGGCGCTGGCCGCCTTCGGGCTGGGCCTGGCGCTGATCGGCTTCGGCCTGGGCCGGCCCTCCTTGCGCCTGTCCCGCCCGACCCGGCGCGCGCTGCAGGCGGCGGCCCGTTCCGGAGATCCCGCCGGGTTCCGCGCGGTCCTGGACACGGCGATGCGGGAAGCGCCGGACCTGGCTCGCATCTGGCGAGCGCGGCCTGGTCTTGTCGCATCCTTCGCGGCTCTCGACCGGTCGGTGTTCGGCGCCTCGGGCGCGCCGGTCCCGGACCTGAGGGCATTGGCCAACGCCCTGTCCCGGTCCGAACCGGTCGCCGCCGCGGCCCGGGAACCGGACCGGCTCGCCCCCCTCGACGGTCCGGCCCGCTGACTGATCGTCGGCTTGTGAACGCGCCTCCGGGAACGGCGCGCCGCATGGCGGCTTGGGCTGCCGGCGCTGATCGCCACCGGAGATTTCGTTCATGCCCGCGATCCTGAACAGACCCGCATGTGCGCTGGCCGCGATGCTCGTCCTCGGCCTGGTCGTCCCCACCGCGCTGCCGTCGGCGGCCTTCGCCCGGTCCTCCGGCACCGAGCGCACGCTGAAGATGGTCGACACCGACAAGGACGGCACGATCGATCTGGCCGAGGCCCAGGCCGCGGCCGGCAAGGTCTTCGACGCCGCCGAGACCGACAAGGACGGGACCGTCGACGCCAAGGAGCTGAAGGGCCGGGTCAGCAAGACGGACCTGAAGGCCACCGACACCGACAACGACGGCACCCTCGACCGCAAGGAATACCTCGCCCTGGTCGAGCAGCGCTTCAAGGCGGCCGATCCCGACAAGGACGGCACGCTCGACGCCAAGGAACTCAAGACCCCGGCCGGACGCAGCCTGCTGCAGCTCCTGAAATAGGCGCGGATCCCGGAGACCCGCCGTTGCACAGTCCATGAGCAAGTATTATTCCTGTGCAACGGCTCAAGTTCTGGGCAGGCATCAATATTTTGCACTATCTTGCTTCATCTGAATTGGCCTCGTAGGTTTCGGTCATCCGGGCGGCAAAGCATCGGATGAACCACCAGGGAGGAGCGCGATGGCACGCGCCAACGAGGTCAAGGACAGGTTCCGCGCGCGGCTGCAGGAGGCGGATGCCCGCAGCAACGACTTCCGCAAGAAACTCCTGGAGGAAGGCGCCCGGGCGCTGGAGCCGGTGGTCGGCGTCCTGAACCTCATGGCCGAGGTGCTCAACGAGGAGGACAACGTCCACGGCAGCATCACCGGCCTCGAGGCCAAGATCGATCAGGACAACTTCATCAGCCTCTGCGCGCGGCTGCGCGGGACCGACACCGAGCAGAAGATCAAGATCAAGTACGGTCCGGAACTCGGCGGCAGCAACTACATCTCGGTCTCGGGCCTGAACCAGCGCTACAACGAGCGCCTCGTGCCGGGGGCTGCGAGCTGCGCCATCGGCCGGACCGTCGGCAGCGACATCCAGCTCGACGAGCACCGGGGCGACGAGCTGGCCGAGGTGGTCCGCGAGGTGGTCGAGGATTTCTATGCCGCCCAGATCGAGCAGCGCAGCCACTTCGCCTACGCTCGCTGAGCCTTGCGGCTTCGCCGATCGATCCAGCACGGTGGGTTCATGACAGGGCGCGGGTCCGCTCTCGCACGGGAGGGGACCCGCGCCGATCCGAACCGATCTGTGAACCCGCCGCGCCCCCCCGACCCACCAGCGCGGGAGCCGGAAAACCGGATTCCCCTTCCCGGCATCCTGCGCTAAGCCTGTCCCGATGGGGATGGAGCGCCCCGACAACCGCCCGACTCGGAGGCCGGGCTGATGGCTCCTACCGCACGGGCGCGCCTCAGCCGTCCGCGGTGGGGCCGTGCGCCGAAGCCGCGACAGGACGTGGCTGCCCGACCGAACAGGAAGGGCCGGCATGATCAACACCCTCATCGTCGTTGTCGGAGCCGGGCTCGGGGGCGGGTGCCGCCACGGGATCAACGTGGCGGTCGCCCGGCTGCTGCCGGGCCTCGGCTTCCCCCTGGCCACGCTGATCATCAACGTGCTGGGCTCGTTCCTGATGGGCGTGCTCGCCGAGGGCTTCGCCCTGCGCGGCGCGGCGGGTCACCCGGCACGGCTGTTCCTGACCACGGGCGTGCTCGGCGGCTTCACCACCTTCTCGACCTTCTCCCTCGACGCGATCAGCCTGTACCACCGGGGCGAGACCGCCGCCGCCGCCCTCTACGTTGGGGCCTCGGTGGCGACCGGTCTGATCGGGCTGGTGGCGGGCCTCACCCTGGTGCGGGCGGTCCTGAGCGGCAGCTGAGGCCGTCCCGGCTTCAAAAGGGCTGCGACCTCTTGCGGATCCGGGGCGGAGCCCGGGTCGTTCAGGGGCTCCGCCCCCGGACCCCGCCAAAGGGCTGAGCCCTTCGGAAACCCCTCTCAATCCGCGATGAACTTCAGCCGGTGGTCGCGGTAGAGGTCGACGATCGCCGCCGCGGTCTCCTCGATGGAGCGGCGCGTCACGTCGATGGTCGGCCAGCGGTTCCGGGTGAACAGCCGGCGGGAGGCGGTGATCTCGTCCGCCACCGCCGAGCGGTCGACGTAGAGGGACGATTCGTCGGCGTTGAGGCTGGAGAGCCGGTTCTGGCGGATCTGCACGATCCGCTCCGGCGAGGCGAACAGCCCGACCACCAGGGGCTTGCGGGCGCGCTCGATCGCCGGCGGCAGCGGCATGCCCGGCACCAGCGGCAGGTTGGTGGTCTTGAGGCCGCGATTGGCGAGGTAGATCGAGGTCGGCGTCTTCGAGGTCCGGCTGACGCCGAGCAGGATGACGTCCGCGTCCTCGAGATCCTCCGGCAGGTTGCCGTCGTCGTGGGCCAGGGTGAAGTTCATCGCGTCGATGCGCTTGAAGTACTCGGCGTTCAGCATGTGCTGGGCGCCGGGCCGGGCTGTGGTCTCGGCGCCGAGATAGGCGCGCAGCAGGTCGTGGACCGGCCGCAGCACCGACAGGCAGGGCGAGCCGGTCTCCCGGGCGACCTCCTCCAGCCGCTCGCCGAGGTCGCCCCCCACCAGGGTGTAGAGGACGAGACCCGGCGCCGCCCGGATCTCCGAGATCACCCGGTCGAGCTGCGCGGCCGAGCGCACCAGCGGATAGACGTGCTCGATCGCCGACACGCCCTCGTACTGCGCGGCCGCCGCGCGCCCGACATTGATCAGCGTCTCGCCGGTGGAGTCGGAGACGAGGTGGAGGTGGAAGTAGCTGCGGCCCATTCCGATCGCCTCTGCGGTCGCCTTTCGCGGCGCCCACGTTGTCCACCGCCGGCCGCCAGGGGAGTCGATGAGTGTGGATAGGATGCCCCGCCGGGCCGGTCCAGGGCGATACCGGTGCGCGCTATCGACTCCGCCGTTCACAGGCAGACGATCGGGGCGCATGGATTCCGCCTCACTGGGAGAATCCGGGACGCGTCCGGGGTCCGCACACGACTCGGCGTTGCCAAGGCGCTGTCGGATCTGGTCGTTCTCGCAAGATGGAGCAAATCCTTTAAAGCCTCGTTAACGGCGCGGCGCCGGGGACCGCCTGTGGACGCTTTTGTGCCCCCGTGATTCGGCCCCCCAAGAGAAAAAACAGAGTCCTAGATTCTCTCTTTTCTTTTCGAAGGGGCCTGTGTGGGGATCGGCGCGCCTCGACTCGACAGGAGGCCCGCCGACGGGCATGCGGGATGACGGATACGGGATGGGAACGACGATGACGGGGACGGAGCGCAAGTCCGAGCGGAAGGTGCTGCGCGTCCTCGACGGGGAGGCGATCGGTCCGCCCCCCGCCTGGATGATGCGGCAGGCCGGCCGCTACCTGCCGGAATACCGGGCGACCCGCGCCGAGGCCGGCTCGTTCCTCGACCTCTGCTACAGCCCCGACTTCGCCGTCGAGGTGACGCTCCAGCCGATCCGGCGGTTCGGCTTCGATGCCGCGATCCTGTTCTCGGACATCCTGGTCGTGCCCCATGCGCTCGGTCAGGACGTGCGCTTCGTGGAGGGCGAGGGGCCGCGCCTCGATCCCCTCGACGGCCGGGAGGCCTTTTCGAAGCTGCGCGAGGCCGGCGACCCGGCGGTGATGACCCATCTCGCACCGGTCTTCGAGACGGTGACCCGGCTGCGCGCGGAACTGCCCGGCGAGACCACGCTGCTCGGCTTCTGCGGCGCCCCCTGGACGGTGGCGAGCTACATGATCGGCGGTCGCGGCACCCCGGACCTCGCCCCCGCGCGGGCGCTGGCCGAGGGCGACACGGCGCTGGTGGACGCGCTGATCGACCGCCTCGTCACGGTGCAGACCGATTACCTCGTGCGCCAGCTCGAGGCCGGCGCCGACGCCGTGCAGATCTTCGAGTCCCATGCCGGCACGCTGCCCCTCGCCGTGCCGACTTCCGACGGCACCGTCGAGCCCGTCGGCGACGTGGCTGAGAGCGCCCTGCCGGGCGCGCCCGCGGCGGACGCCCTCACCCGCTGGTCCCTGCAGCCGATCGCCCGGATGGTGGCGGGCGTCCGCGCCCGGGTGCCGGGCGCCAAGATCATCGTGTTCGCCCGCGGCTCGGGCCTCGACGGCCATGCCCGGGTGGTGCCGGAGACCGGCGCCGATGCCGTCGGCGTCGACTGGGGGGTGGACCTGAAGGCCCTGCGGGCGACGGTGCCGGCCACCACGGTGACGCAGGGCAACCTCCATCCCGAGACGCTGATCGAGGGCGGCGCGGCCCTCGACGCGGCGGTGGATGCCGTCCTGGAGGCGACCGCCGGCCGTCCGCACATCTTCAACCTCGGCCACGGCATCACGCCCCAGACGCCGGTGGCCCATGTCGAGCGGATGCTCGCCCGGCTGCGCGGCCAGGGTTGAGGCTGCGCCCGTGCTGTACGACTGGATCAAGGCCGGCCACGTCATCAGCCTGATCGCCTGGATGGCGGGCATGCTCTACCTGCCGCGGCTGTTCGTCTACCATGCGAGCCTGCCGCCGGGTTCGGAGGCGCAGAGCGCGACCTTCAAGGTGATGGAGCGCCGCCTGCTCAAGGCGATCATGAACCCGGCCCTGATCGCCACCTGGCTGTTCGGGGTGGCGCTCGCCTGGATGAGCGGCTTCTATGCGAGCCCCTGGCTCCAGGCGAAGTTCGCGCTGGTGCTGGCGATGACCGGTATCCATGGCTGGCTCGCCCGGATGGTCAAGGATTTCGCCGCCGACCGGAACACCCGCGGTCATCGGTTCTACCGGGTGCTCAACGAGGTGCCGACGCTACTCATGATCGGCATCGTCATCCTGGCGATCGTCAAGCCGGGCTTCTGAGACCGGGTCGATTCACCCGGCTGCCGCGCTGCGCGGAGCCTTTCCGCCGCCGGGCCGTTTCCTGGCCATGCCGAAGCCGCTCGTCCTCGCCCTGGCCCTCGCCGCCCTCGCGGCTCCGATCGCCGCCCCGGCTGCCCGGGCCGCGAGCTTTCCGTGCGACAGGGCCGAGGCTCCGGACGAGAAGGCGATCTGTGCCCATCTCCCCCTCAACGACCGGGACGTCGAGATGGCGACCCGGTTCGAGATCCTGAAGAGCGTGCTGCCCATGGGCGGCCAAGCCAAGCTGCGCGACGATCAGGAGGCGTGGCTGACGGAGCGGCGCGCCTGCAGCGGCGACGTCGCCTGCCTGACAGCCGCCTACGACGGGCGGCTCAAGGTGCTGCGCGGGGTACTGTCCGAATTCGCCAAGCAGGGCCCGTAGCCGTCGCGGTGCTCCGCAAGGACACCACCACGACGGTCCGGCCTCCTCAGAGCCGCGCCAGCAGCCGCTCCGCCAGCGGGTTCTCGGCCGCGAAGGCATAGTCGACCCGCCGCACCGTCACGGCCCGCGCCCCCGCCTCGACCAGGGCGCCGGCGAGGTCGAACACCGCGCCCTCAGGGCAGCGCAGGACGATCTCGCCCTCCGGGCCCTTCGGGGCGCCGTAGGGCAGCTCGGCCTCGTGCAGGCCCGCCAGGGTGGCGAGGTCGATGGTGCCGCTCTCCGGCAGGGCGCCCCGCACCTCCCGGGTGGTCCGGGCGCGTTCCTCGGCGGCGATGCGGCCGAGCACGGTGCGGAGCGCCGCCCGCTGGCCTTCGCCCCAGGGCGCCTTCAGCGAGGCGACGAGGTTCGCCTCCGAGCGCAGGATGATGCCGTCGTCCAGCACCTTCAGGGCGTTGGCGGAGAGCGTCGCCCCCGTCGTGGTGATGTCGACCACGATCTCGGCCGAGCCCGCCGCCGGCGCCCCCTCGGTGGCGCCGAGGCTCTCGACGATCCGGTAATCGGCGACGCCCTTCTCGGCGAAGAACCGGCGGGTCAGGTTCACGTATTTGGTGGCGACCCGCAGGCGCCGCCCGTGGCGGGTGCGCATGCCGGCGGCGACCTCGTCGAGGTCGGACATGTCGCGCACGTCGATCCAGGCCTGGGGTACGGCGACCACCACGGTGGCGTTGCCGAAGCCCAGCGGCGTCAGCAGCTCCACTTGGCCGCGCACGTCCGGCAGGGTCTCGCGGATCAGGTCCTCGCCGGTGACGCCGAGATGGGCGGCGCCCGAGGCGAGCTGCGCGGCGATCTCGGAGGCCGAGAGGTAGCGCACCTCGACATCGGGAACGCCGAGCAGCTTGCCCCGGTAGTCGCGGGCGCCGGCGCCCTGGGCGAGCTTCAGACCGGCCCGGCCGAAGAACGCGCTGGCGTTCTCCTGCAGGCGGCCCTTGGATGGCACGGCGAGGATCAGCGGCATGGCGGTCGCGTCCGAAGCACTCATCGGCCGGCTCCCGCCACGCGCGCGATCCAGAAGGTGCAGCCCACCGCGGGCAGGGGCGCCGGGCTGCCGAGATGGCCGAGCAGGCCGTCGTAACGGCCGCCGCCGACCAGGATCGGGCCCTGCCCCTCGGTCACCTCGAAGATGAAGCCGGTATAATAGTCGAGGTTGCGGGCGAAGCCGCCCTGGAAGCGGAACCGCTCGATCGGCAGCCCGCGGGCCGCGATGAAGCCGGTGCGCTCCTCGAACAGGTCGAGGGCGGCCGCGAGGGCGTCGTGGCGGATGCCCGCGTCGGCCACCAGCGCCCGCAGGTCGCGGGCGGCGGCATCCGGATGGCCGGCGATGGCCCGGTAGCGGTCGAGGAGCGCACGGTTCTCGGCGTTGAGCCCGGCCCCGCCATGGGCCTGCGCGGAGGCCTTGGCGAGGAAGCGCTCGGCGATCTCGCCGGCGCTGCGCCCGCCCACCGCCGAGATCCCGGCGATCGCCAGCACGTCCTCCACGAAGGCGCGCACGCCCCGCGGGTCCTGGCCCTGGATCGCCGCCAGCAGGCCCGCATGGGGATCCTCCGGGCGGGTCCCCTCGGCGCCGTTGGTGACCACGTCCAGCGAGCGCCCGGCGGCCAGCGCCCGGAGCGTCCGGCGCTTGGCGGCGGGCGGGACCGCGAGGCCGTCGAGGAGCGCCACGGTCAGCCCCATGTCGCCGAGCCGCACCGCCGGATCGGTCCGGCCGAACAGGGCGAGGCCCTCGAGGGCGAGACCCAGCACCTCGGCGTCGGCGGCCGGCGTGTCGGTGCGCCCGATCGACTCGATGCCGGCCTGGAAGAACTCGTCGGGCTCGTCGGCGGCGAGGCGGAAGACCGGACCGCAATAGCTGTAATCGGCCACCTGCCCGTCGGCCTCCGCCCGGTGGAGGCGACAGACGGGAATCGTGAATTCCGGCCGCAGGCACAGCTCGGCGCCGCCCGCATCCTGCGTGACGAAGATCCGCCGGCGGATGTCCTCGCCCGACAATTCGAGGAACGGCTCCAGCGGCTGCAGCACCGGCGGCGTCACGGGCCGATAGCCCGCCGCCGCCAGATGCGCGAGCAGCCGCGTGCGCGCCGCGTCCCCCGCCCCCGTCTCGCCTGCCTCCGGTCGTGTCATCGGATCCATCCTCGCGGGCGCTCTGTAGCAACCGTGGCCGGACTTGGCGACACGTCGCAGGGCGGTGCGGTGCGCAGGACTGCGCAGGTCCCCGTACCGCGGACCGATACGCGCTACGGCGCCACAGACTTCACCCGCTCGGAGCAGCCGCTCAGAGCGGCCGGCCGCCGCCGAGACGCGCCCCGCGGGGGCGCCGGACCGGCTTGCGGCGGGCGATCACGGTCAGGGCCGGCGCTCCGGCGATCCCGGCGCTCAGGACGGGGGCGCTGCCGGTCCCGGGGGTGGCCTGGGCGACGGCGCTCGGCAACCGGTCGAGGACCGGCCGGGCGGCCCAGACGGGGCCTGTCCCGGCGCAGATCAGGCCGGCCGACAGGATGAGGATCTTCGCGCGCATCCCGACATCTCCCCCGACCCCTCCACGGAACCGACCGAGGATAACGCCGCCGGAGCCGCCGCGTTCGACCTGCGCGCCTCAGGTCTCCGAAGCCGTGAAATGCCGGGCCAGCACGGCGCGGACCTGCGCCACCAGATCGGCCTCCGGACACGAGATCTGCGCGGGCCGCGCCGCCTTCCACTCGGCGTTGCTGGCGATGGATTCGGCCGCCTGGGCACCCGCGATCAGGTCCTTGATCTGGACCTCGCCGGCCAGACGCTCGTTCGAGCCCTGGATCACCGCCACGGGTGCGCGCCGGCGGTCGGCGTATTTCATCTGCGCCTTCATGCCGGCGGCGCCGAGGTAGAGCTCCGCCCGGATGCCGTCGGCGCGCAGGAGCGCCACCAGCCGCTGGTAATCGGCCATGTTCTCCCGGTCGAGGACCAGCACCACCACCGGCCCGGGCGCCTCGGCGCCTGCGAGCAGCGGGCTGTTCACGAGCTGGAGCGCCGAGAACAGCCGCGAGACGCCGATCGAGAAGCCGGTGGCCGGGACCGGCTCGGACCGGAACCGCCCGACGAGCCCGTCGTAGCGCCCGCCGCCCGCCACCGAGCCGAAGCGCACGGTCTGGCCGTCCTCGTTGGTGACCGGAAACGTCAGCTCGGCCTCATAGACCGGGCCGGTATAGTATTCGAGGCCGCGCACCACGCTCGGATCGGCGCGGATCACGTCGTGACCGTAGCCGGCGGCGGCGCAGAGGCGCATGATCGCGTGCAATTCGGCGATGCCCTCCCGGCCGGTCTCGGACTCGCCGACCGCGTCGTGCCAGCCGGCGAAGAACTTCTCCCAGAACGCCATCTTGTCGGCGCCGTCCCCGGCATCGGCCTGGAACGACACGTAGGCGAGGATCCGGCCGATCGCCGTCGCGTCGAGGCCCGCGCCCTTGGTGAAGTCGCCGCTCTCGTCCTTGCGGCCGGCGCCGAGGAGGTCGCGCACCCCGTCGACGCCGAGCCGGTCGAGCTTGTCGATCGCCCGCAGGACCGTCAGGCGCTGGCCGGCCTTGTCGGGACCGGCGAGCCCGATCGCCTCCATGACGCCGTCGAGCACCTTCCGGTTGTTGACCTTGACCACGTACTGGCCGCCGAGCCCGAGGCGGTTCAGCGTGTCGGCCATCAGCATGCAGGTCTCGGCATCGGCCGCGACGCTGCCGGCGCCCACGATGTCGGCGTCGAACTGCATGAACTGGCGGAAACGGCCCGGCCCCGGCTTCTCGTTGCGGAACACGTAGCCGGCCCGGTAGCTGCGATACGGCTTGGGCAGGGCGTCGTAGTTCTCGGCGACGAAGCGCGCGAGCGGCGCCGTCAGGTCGTAGCGGAGCGACAGCCACGCCTCGTCGTCGTCCTGGAACGAGAACACGCCCGCGTTCGGACGGTCGAGGTCGGGCAGGAACTTGCCGAGCGCCTCGGTGTACTCGACGAAGGGCGTCTCCAGGGCCTCGAAGCCGTAGAGCTCGAAGCTCTTGCGGATCGTCTCCAGCATCCGCCCCTGCGCGGCGATCTCACCGGCGCGCCGGTCGACGAAGCCGCGCGGCAGGCGGGGCTTCAAGGTCTCGGCCTTCTCGGCCTTGGGGGTGTCGGCCTTGGACATGTGCGCGCGTTCGCTTCTCGCGGACCCGGAGCCCGGGTCCGGCATCGGATCTTGAATCGTCTCCGCCGGGCGGAGAACCCTTGGCCGGGCTCTAAAGCATGCCGCGCGAAAGGGGAATTCGGTTGGCGGGGCTCAGTACGGCGCCGTCAGCTTGAGCCAGAGCAGGGCCGCGAGGCTCACCACGGCGATCGGCATCTGCAGCGGACGCAGGCGGGCATGCGCCAGCGGCACCTCGCCGGCGCGCGCCGCGATCGGGTCGAGGATCCCGATGGCGGCGTAGCCGAGGATCAGCATCGCCAGCGCCGGCACGGCCTTGCCCATCACCGCCGTGAACAGGCTGGCCAGCCCGAGACCGTACAGGATCAGCATCGTCACGAGCTGCGACACCTGCGGGCCGCCCTCGGTCCGGAAGCTGACGCCCCGGCGCACCCCGGCCAGGAACAGCAGGATCGAGGCCGCATAGAGCAGGGTGAACAGCGCCACCAGATAATCGAGGGGCTGGCCGTTCAGCCACCACGCCACCGCGGCCCCGACGGCGATCGGCACCATGGGGCCGAAGCCGAAGACGAGGTCGAGCCAGGGGATCCGGCGCGGCTCGCGCGTGGTGAGGGTGCGTCCGGTAGCGTCGTCGCGCATGGCGGTCAGGGGGGACTCTCGGTTGGACGGTCTGCTGCGCTGCAGCACCGGGACGGGGAACGGCCGCGCGCCGGCCCGGTTCCGATGACCCCGTCTGCGGGCTTGCCTCTCTAGCGCCGGCTCGGCGTCCCGGCGAGGCCCTTGCGGCCGGGCCTTTGCGGTCCCCGCGCCGGCATCCCGCGCCGGGCCCTTGAGTGCGGGCGAAAAAGGCGTTATCTCTACTGCGCCCTCATCACAAGGTCTGCGCCGCAGCGCGCCCGTGAGCCGCGAGGGTCCTGCCTCATCGGTTTCGCCAATCTGACCCCGGGCCCCTCGCCGCAGCGCGGCCCGCTCTTCGGCGCCCATCCCCCGGGTGCCTGGCACTGAACCGGCCCTCCCACCTCTTCCGTCGGTTGCAAGACACCCCATGACGCCAAACCCCGACGCCCTCGCCGACATCGAGACCGCGGAGCCGGCCGATGCGCCCACCATGCCCGCCGCCCTCGAGGGCGTCCGCGAGGTCAAGCTCCAAGACCTCAAGTCGAAGACGCCCACCGACCTGACGGCCTTCGCCGAGGAGGTCGAGGTCGAGAACGCCTCGACCATGCGCAAGCAGGAGCTGATGTTCGCCATCCTGAAGCAGCTCGCTGCCAAGGAGGTCGAGATCATCGGCTCGGGCACCGTCGAGGTGCTGCAGGACGGCTTCGGCTTCCTGCGCTCCTCCGACTCGAACTACCTGCCCGGCCCCGACGACATCTACATCTCGCCGACCCAGATCCGCCGCTTCGGCCTGCGCACCGGCGACACCGTCGAGGGCCCGATCCGCGGCCCCAAGGACGGCGAGCGCTACTTCGCGCTCCTCAAGGTCAACACGATCAACTTCGAGAACCCGGAGAAGATCAAGCACAAGGTCCACTTCGACAACCTGACGCCGCTCTTCCCGACCAAGCGGTTCAAGCTCGAGCTGGACAACCCGACCAAGAAGGATTTCTCCCCGCGGATCATCGACATCGTGGCGCCGATCGGAAAGGGCCAGCGCGCCCTGATCGTGGCGCCGCCGCGCACGGGTAAGACCGTGCTGATGCAGAACATCGCGCAGTCGATCACCCTCAATCACCCCGAGTGCTACCTGATCGTGCTGCTCATCGACGAGCGGCCCGAGGAGGTCACCGACATGCAGCGCTCGGTGAAGGGCGAGGTCATCGCCTCGACCTTCGACGAGCCGGCCACCCGCCACGTGCAGGTCGCCGAGATGGTGATCGAGAAGGCCAAGCGCCTCGTGGAGCACGGGCGCGACGTCGTGATCCTGCTCGACTCGATCACCCGCCTCGGCCGCGCCTACAACACCGTGGTGCCGTCCTCCGGCAAGGTGCTGACCGGCGGTGTCGACGCCAACGCCCTGCAGCGGCCCAAGCGCTTCTTCGGCGCGGCCCGCAACATCGAGGAGGGCGGCTCGCTCTCGATCATCGCCACCGCGCTCATCGACACCGGCTCGCGCATGGACGAGGTGATCTTCGAGGAGTTCAAGGGCACCGGCAACTCCGAGATCATCCTGGACCGCAAGGTCTCCGACAAGCGCATCTTCCCGGCGATCGACATCACCCGCTCGGGCACCCGCAAGGAGGAGCTGCTGGTCCCGCCGGATTCGCTCAAGAAGACCTACGTGCTGCGCCGCATCCTCAACCCGATGGGCGTCACCGACGCGATCGAGTTCCTGCTCGACAAGCTGCGCCAGACCAAGAGCAACAGCGACTTCTTCGACTCGATGAACACCTGAGGCGCCGGTTCAACGGGCATCCCAACCCGTCGCCTCCTCCTCGGGTGCGGCGCAGCCGCCTCGGAGGAGGGCTCCAGGGATCGCAGGGCATCCGGAGGCCTCCTTCGAGGCCTCCGCTGCGCTACGGCACCTCAGGATGAGGGGGAGGGTTGGAGGGCCGGTGTGCCCCGGTGTGCCTCTGTCCCGCCGCGGCACGGAAGCGACCGGCTCCGCGATGCGGCCGTTGACTGTCTCCTAACCCCTCCCTGCCAAGGTCCTCTTCGGGCGCCAGGTTGCGTATCGGCGCCGCGACAGCCCCGCCGGCCGGTCCATCCCGGCGGCGGGGCTCGTCGCAGCCCGGGCGATCCCCGGCTTGCACCGATCCCCGGATCCGTGACACTGGCGCGATGCTCCGCTCGCCCTGGACCGGTCCGGATCCGCTCCTCCTCGCCTCGACCAGCCCGACCCGGCGCCTCCTCCTGGAGAGCGCCGCCCTGCCGGTCGAGACCGCCGCCCCGGATGTCGACGAGCGCGCCCTGGAAGCGGAGTGCGCCGGCCTGTCCCCGCCCGACCTCGCCCTGGTGCTCGCCCGCGCCAAGGCGGAATCGGTGGCGGCGCGCCATCCCGGCCGGATCGTCATCGGCGCCGATCAGGTGCTCGATCTCGACGGCACCGTGTTCCACAAGCCGGCCGATGCGCAGGCCGCCCGGGCCCAGCTCGCCCGTCTGTCCGGCCGCACCCACGCCCTGCATTCCGCCGTGGTCCTGGCCGGGGCGGTGCAGGACGCCTTCGTGGAGACCGCCCGGCTGACCCTTCGCCCCCTCGATGAAAGGGCCATCGCGGCCTATGTGGGCTGTGCCGGCGAGGCGCGGGTGCGGTCGAGCGTCGGCGGCTACCAGCTCGAAGGGCCTGGGATCCACCTGTTCGAATCGGTCGTGGGCGACCACAGCACCGTGCTGGGCCTGCCGCTGCTGCCGCTCCTCGCCCGCCTGCGCGGGGCCGGGGTTCTGGATTTTTGAGGGAGCCTCCCCTTGGCCGGGCATGACCATTCCCACGACGGCCACGCTCACGGAGGCCATGCCCATGGCGGCCACGGCGGCCACGCGCACGCGCCGAAGGATTTCGGCACGGCCTTCGCCATCGGCATCGTCCTCAACACCGCCTTCGTGGTGATCGAGGCGGCCTACGGCTATCTCAGCAACTCCATGTCCCTGGTGGCCGATGCCGGCCACAACCTCTCGGACGTTCTGGGCCTCGCGGCGGCCTGGATCGCCGCCGTGCTGGTGCGCCGCCGCGCCACCGCGCGCTTCACCTACGGCTATCGCGGCTCCTCGATCCTGGCCGCCCTGTTCAACGCCGTGGTCCTGCTGATCGCCATGGGGGCGGTGATCTGGGAGGCGCTGGTCCGGCTGGTCCATCCGGAGCCGGTCGCGGGCACGACCGTGATGGTGGTGGCCGCGGTGGGAATCCTGGTCAACGGCCTCACCGCGTGGCTCTTCGTGAGCGGCGCCAAGGGCGACATCAACGTCCGCGGGGCGTTCCTCCACATGGCGGCCGACGCCGCCGTCTCGGCCGGGGTCGTGATCGCGGGCCTCGTGATCCAGCTCACCGGCTTCGCCTGGCTCGACCCGGCGGTCAGCCTCGTCATCGCGGCTCTGGTCGTCTGGGCGACCTGGGGCCTGCTGCGCGACAGCGTGGCGATGTCCCTCGACGCCGTGCCGCCGCAGATCTCTCCCGATGCCGTGACCGGCTTCCTCCTCGGACGGCCCGGCGTTGCCGGCCTGCACGACCTGCATATCTGGCCCATGAGCACCACCAGCATCGCCCTGACCGTCCATCTCGTGATGGCGGAGGGGCATCAGGCTCACGGCCACCCCGGCAACGGCTTCCTCAACGAGACCGCCGAGGGCCTGCGCACCCGGTTCGGCATCGGCCACGCGACGTTGCAGATCGAGGAGGCCGGCGGCCCGGCCTGCCGCCTCGCGCAGGATTGCGCGGCATGAGCGTCGCGAATCCCCGCGCCTTCGTGGTCGGCCACCCGATCGCCCATTCGCGCTCGCCGCTGATCCACGGTTACTGGCTCGCCGCGCACGGGATCCCGGGCTCCTACGAGCGGCTCGACGTGCCGCCGGCGGCGTTTCCGGACTTCATCCGCGCCCTGCCGGATTCGGGCTTCCGGGGCGGCAACGTCACGATCCCCCACAAGGAGGCGGCCTTCGCGCTGGCCGACACCCTGACGCCGCGGGCCAAGGCGATCGGCGCGGTGAACACCCTGGTGGTCGAGCCCGACGGGCGGATCCGCGGCGACAACACCGACGCGCCGGGCTTCTGCGCCCATCTCGACCACACCTTAGGCGCAGCCTGGCAGGCGCGGGCGGGCGGCACCGCCCTGGTGCTCGGCGCCGGCGGCGCCGCGCGGGCGATCGTGGTCGGGCTGGCCGAGCGGGGCCTGCGGCGCATCTGGGTCGCCAACCGCACCGCGGCCCGGGCCGAGGCGGTGGCGGCGCTCGCGCCGGGCATCGGCGCGGCGCTCGCCTGGGACGACCTGCCGGCGGCGCTCGCCGGGACCGGCCTCCTGGTCAACACCACGTCCCTCGGCATGAAGGGCCAGCCGCCCCTCGCCATCGACCTGTCGCCCCTGCCGGCGGAGGCGGCCGTGGCCGACATCGTCTACGCACCCCTGGAGACGGAGCTCCTCGCGGCGGCGCGCCGCCGGGGGCTCGCGGCCGTGGACGGGCTCGGCATGCTGCTGCACCAGGCGGTGCCGGGCTTCGAGGCGTGGTTCGGCCCGCGCCCCGCCGTCACCCCGGCGCTGCGCGACCGGATCGTGGCGGATCTCGCCGGATGACCCCGAAGGCCGGATCCGGACCCGTCATCCTCGGGCTCACCGGCTCGATCGGCATGGGCAAGTCCGCCACCGCCCGGATGTTCGCCGACCGCGACGTCCCGGTTCACGACGCCGACGCCGCGGTCCACGCCCTCTACGGGCCCGGAGGCGCGGCCGCCGCGGCGATCGGCGCGGCCTTTCCCGGCGTGCTCGACGACGACGGCGGCGTCGACCGGACGCGGCTGCGCGCCGCGGTGCTCGACGCGCCCGACCGGATGGCGGCGCTGGAGGCCATCGTCCATCCCCTGGTCCGGGCGGCCAGCGCGGACTTCCTGGCGCGGCACGCGGCGGCGGCGCTGGTCGTCCTCGACATCCCGCTCCTCTACGAGACCGGCGGCGCGGGCCGCTGCGACGCGGTCGTGGTGGTGAGCGCCCCGCCCGAGATCCAGCGCGCCCGGGTGCTCGCCCGCCCCGGCATGACCGAGGCGGCCTTCGCGGCGATCCTGGCCAAGCAGATGCCCGACGCCGAGAAGCGCGCCCGGGCGGATTTCGTCATCGACACGAGCCGGGGTTTTCCCGCCGCCGAGGCCGAGGTGGCGCGGATCGTCGAGCGCCTCACGGCGCATCGTGCGGAGCCGCACCACGGCACCGGATGACACGCCCGCGCGGATGAATATCTGCGGTTGCGTTCCGGGGGGAACACGAACGGCAGGATGGACGTGATGGCGCGGCACTCCGGCGGGATGGATCCGGTCCGGTCCGGCGGCCTCGGGGCCGCGACCCTTCTCGTGCTGCTGGCGGCCATGCCCGCGCAGGCCCAGTACGCCGCCAGCTGCCCCCCGCCGAAGAAGTTCGCGGCCGGCGCCTGCGTCACCGCCTGTCCGGGCGGCTACGAGGACCGGGGACCCGTCTGCGTCTACCGCAACACGTCCCGCTGAGGCGCACGGGAGCTTAACCCCTCCGCCTTATCCGGCTAGGGTCCGCCCCCACCCCGCGAGTCGCGAGACCCATGCTGCGCGAGATCGTCCTCGACACCGAGACCACCGGCACGGAGGCGAAGGGAGGCGACCGGCTGATCGAGATCGGCGCGGTGGAACTCCTCAACCACATCCCCACCGGCCGGAGCTTCCACCGCTATTGCAACCCGCAGCGGGCGGTCTCCGAGGGGGCGTTCAATGTCCACGGCCTGTCCGACGCGTTCCTGGCCGACAAGCCGGTCTTCGCGGAGATCGTCGGTGAGCTGCTGGCCTTCCTGGCCGACGGACGCCTCGTCATCCACAACGCGCCTTTCGACGTCGGCTTCCTCAACATGGAATACGCCCGGCTCGGCGCGAACGCCCCGCCCCCGATCCGGCTGGAGGACGTGGTCGACACCCTGCCGATGGCCCGGCGCAAGCATCCGGGCGCGGCCAACAACCTCGACGCCCTCTGCAGCCGCTACGGCATCGACAACACCCGGCGCACCAAGCACGGGGCGCTCCTCGACGCGCAGATCCTGGCCGAGGTCTATGTCGAGCTCCTCGGGGGCAAGCAGACCAGCCTCGGGCTCTTGGACGCGGAGCAAGCCGCCCCGGTGGCCGGATCTTCCGTCCAGGCCGTGGCCCCCGTGGCGCCCCGTCCCTACCGGAGCCGTCTTACCGATGCGGAGCGCACCCGCCACGACGGCTTCCGCGCGAGCCTCGGTCCTGCCGCGATCTGGGCCGACTATATCGGGGCGGACGATCCCGTCTGATCCGGCGGTCTGATCCCTAAGCCTGCTGCGCGGCGCCGACGGTTGTCGCATTGCACAGGGGCGTTTATTGCAATGCACAAAACATCCTCGACACATCATCTCGCAAGATGGTGAGGGTCGGCTCATGCGATGCCCGTGCGGTGGCGCAGGCGCATCGGGTCCGGCCGTGACAGAGACATTGAGGCAGTGAGGCGCGCACGCATGACCGAGAATTTCGGCAGTCGCGACGGACAGCGCGACGACAAGACCGGCCTGTCGCCCTTCGCCGACATGATCGAGGCCACCCGTCTGACCGGCCTCGGCCGGCTCGAGGAGGCGACCGCGCTGATCCAGCGCAGCCTTGCCGGCCAGAGGGCCGCACCCGCTGAACACGCGTCGACAGACTCTTCCCCGCATCACGCCGATCCGTCGGCCATGCCGCAGATTCCCGCAGCGGAATCCGGGACGCGGATGCGCGAGGTGGTGGGGCAGGTCGTGCGCGGCCTTGCACCGGTGCTGAAGGGCCTGGGCAACCCGCTGCGGCACCCCGCTCCGCCGCCCGCCGACCGGGGGGGCGGGACCGGGGGCCGCTTCGTCGCCCTGACCCATGCCGAGCCCGCCGGCACCCGCGAGTACAAGCTGTTCATCCCGAGCCATCCGGACGCGGCCGCGCCGCTGATCGTGATGCTGCATGGCTGCACGCAGAATCCGGACGATTTCGCCGCCGGCACTGGCATGAACACCCTCGCCGAGCGCGCCGGCGTGTTCGTGGCCTACCCGGCCCAGAGCCGTCAGGCCCATGCCCAGCGCTGCTGGAACTGGTACGAGCCTCGGGACCAGGGCCGGGGCACGGGCGAGCCGGCGATCATCGCGGGCCTCGCCCGCGCCATCATGGCGGAGCACCCGATCGACCGAGCCCGGGTCTACATCGCCGGCCTGTCGGCGGGGGGCGCCGCCGCCCTGAACATCGCCCGCGCCTATCCCGACCTCTTCGCCGCCGTCGGCGTGCATTCCGGCCTCGCGGCCGGCTGCGCCCGGGATCTCGGCTCGGCGCTGATGGCCATGCAGGTCGGCGCCCCGGGCCTCGGCACCGCCACGGCTTTCGGCAGCCCGGCCCCGGCCACCCGCGTGCCGACGATCATCTTCCACGGCGAGGACGACGGCACGGTGAGCGTGCGCAACGCCGATCAGGTTCTGGCCCAGGCGCACGTCGCCGGTCTGATCGCCCGGTCCGAGACCTTCGAGGGCCGCGGCCACCCCTTCACCCGCACCCGCTACCGGGACGAGGCGGGCCGGGTCGTGGTCGAGGATTGGCGGGTGCGCGGCGCCGGCCATGCCTGGTCCGGGGGCCGCCCCGACGGCAGCTACACGGACCCCGAGGGGCCCGACGCGTCCCGGGCGATGCTCGACTTCTTCGCCGAGCACCGGCTGGGACCGGCCCGGCGCCCGTAAGGGGTTTCCCCAAGGGCCGCGCACTCTGGCGGGTTGTCAGGGCGCGGCCCTGCTGTATCGCAGGGCTTTGCCCTGCACCCACAAAAGGTCCCGGACCTTTTGAATCCAGGACCTTCCAGGATCTTCCAGGATCTTCCAGGACCTTCCATGACCGCGACCGCCACCCCCGCGCCGATCCCGACCCTCCAGGGTCTCGCCGAGGTCGCCGACCGGTACGACCTGATCCTCTGCGACGTCTGGGGCGTGCTGCATGACGGCCAGAAGGCCCACGAGGCCGCCGGCGAGGCGCTGATCCGCTTCCGTGGCCTTCCGGGGGCGCGGCCCCGCCGGGTCGTCCTCGTCTCGAACGCGCCCCGGCCCGGCGACGGCGTCGGCCGCATCCTCGACCGGTTCGGCGTGCCGCGGGAGGCCTACGACGCGATCCTGACCTCGGGCGACCTCACCCACGACCTGATTGCCGCGCGCCCGGGCGCCCGGATCCGGCATCTCGGACCGGAGCGCGACCTCGGCATCTTCCAGGGGCTCGACCTCAGCCTCGTCCCGGAATCGGAGGCCGACCTCGTCGTCTGCACCGGCCTGTTCGACGACCGCAGCGAGACCCCGGACGATTACCGGCCGGAGCTGGAGCGTCTGGCCGCCCGCGGGCTGACCATGATCTGTGCCAATCCCGACCTCGTCGTGGAGAGCGGCAACCGCCTGATCCCCTGCGCGGGCCTGCTCGCGGCGGCCTATGCGGAGATCGGCGGCCCCGTGGTCTATGCCGGCAAGCCGCACCGCCCGGTCTACGAGGCGGCCCTCGCCAAGGGGGCTGCCCTCACCGGGGCCCCGGTGGATCCGGCGCGGGTCCTGGCGATCGGCGACGCGATCCGCACCGACATCGCGGGCGCCCGCGGCTTCGGCATCGCCAGCGTGCTGGTGGCCCGGGGCATCCACGCGGAGGAACTCGGCGTCACGGCCGCGCATCACCGCCTGGGCGACGTGGCCGAGTGGCTCGGCCGGCAGGCGGTGCATCCGGACGGGGTGATCGAGCGGCTGGTCTGGTAGCGCCCTTCCGGACCTCGGCGTATTGCCGTCAGTCCAACTCTCTGAAATCCGCGACAAGCTTGACACCGCGCGGGAAATTGCGTGGATTTGCGGGCGTGAATCGATCCCGCGTCCAACAATCAGCCCCGACATTCGCTTCGCTCGTCATGCGATTCGACCGGGAGACCTGTCCGGCTGCGGTGCTTTCGACGATCGGGGCCGGTGAGACGGCGGGTCTTGCGTGACCCTGGTCTCCGGACTGCCGGACTTCCTGCTCTATCTCGGCACCGCGACCGGACTGATCGGCCTCTACCTGCTGATCTACACCCTCGCCACCGCGCATAACGAGGTCGCGCTGATCCGCCGGGATGTGACGGCTGCGGCCATCGCGCTGGGCGGAAGCCTGCTCGGCTTCACCCTGCCGCTGGCGGTGGCGATCTACAACGCGCGGTCCCTGCTCGACTGCCTGATCTGGGGCCTGATCGCCCTCGTGATCCAGATCGCGATCTACTGGCTCGTGCGCCTTGCGGTGCCGGACCTGTCGCGGCGCATCGAGGAGGATCGCGCCGCCGCCGCGCTCCTCCTGGGCGCGGCCTCGCTGGCGGGCGGCGTCGTGAACGCCGCCGCGATGACCTATTGAGCGGCCGGTGACGGAGACCGCCCCCACCCCCGCAGCCGTCGGCGCGCCCGAAACCGGTTTCGCCGCCGCCCGCCGCTCCAAGCGCTCGGCCGCCGTGTCGCTGGTTCTGGTCGCGGGCGCCGGCGCGGCCGCCCTGGCCCTCGGCGGCCTCGACCCGTCCCAGCGGGAGGAGGAGGCGCTCGTCTACGGGACGCTCGGCGCCTGCATCGCCCAGCAGCTGCGCAGCGCCGAGGCCTGCATCGCCGCCTACAAGACCGCGCAGGAGGCCTACGCGGCGACGGCGCCGCGCTACGAGACCGAGGCCGATTGCCAGCGCCACCACGGGACCGGCGGCTGCACGCCGGGCGGGCCGGTCACGGAGGCCGCGCGCGGCCGCTACCTGCCGGTGATGGCCGCCTTCCTGATGGGGCGGACGGACGCGCAGGACCTGCCGGTCCAGCCGCTCTACCCGCACGCCCCCGAAGAGGAGCGCGACGCGGCGGAGGCGGGGACGGCCGGACATGGGGGCGGCTACTGCACCGGCACGGGCGGCCGGGTCGCCTATGCGGGCGGCGTCTCGCGGGTCCATGTCCCCGCCTCGGTCGCCCGCACCACGAGCACGACCCCGCGCACGATCAGCCGCGGCGGCTTCGGCGGCACCGGGCGGGCGACGGCGTTCTCCGGAGGCTCGGGCGGCCGCACGGGCGGTTTCGGAGGCGGCTGATGCGCCGGGTGGCGATCCCGGAGCGGCCCGACTGGCGGCTCCACGCCGCGCGGGCCGGCTTCGCCTTCCACACGTTCGACGGCGCCCCCTACTGGGACGAGACCGCCTACTACGCCTTCAGCCTCGCCGAGATCGAGGACGCCATCGAGGCGCCGAGCGCCGCGCTGCACGAGCTCTGCCTCGCCTTCGTGGACCGGGCGGTCCGCGACGAAGCGATTCTCGCCGCGCTGCGGATCCCCGAGCATGCCTGGGACGCGATCCGGGCGAGCTGGGAGCGGCGCGACCCCAGCCTGTATGGGCGCTTCGACTTCAGCTACGGGGGAACCGGGCCGGCGAAGCTCCTCGAATACAACGCCGACACGCCCACCGCCCTCTACGAGAGCGCGGTCTTCCAGTGGCTGTGGCTGGAGGACGGGCTGGCCCGGGGACGCCTTCCCGCCGGCGCCGACCAGTTCAACACCCTGCACGAGGCGCTGGTGGCGCGCTTCGCCGTGGTGGCGCCCCCGGAGGGCGTCGCCTTCGCGGGCTTCCCCGACGCGCCGGAGGATCGCGGCACGCTGGCCTATCTCCAGGATTGCGCGCTCCAGGCCGGCCGCGCCGCCCCCTTCCTGCCGGTCGAGGCGATCGGGCTCGCCGAGGACGGGCGCTTCGTGGACGCGGCCGGTGCCCCGATCGGCTGCCTGTTCAAGCTCTACCCGTGGGAATGGATGTTCGCCGACCCGTTCGGCCGCGCGGTCGGCACGGCATCGACCCGGTTCCTGGAGCCGCCCTGGAAGGCGGTGCTCTCCAACAAGGGGATGCTGGCGCATCTCTGGGCGATGGCGCCGGGCCATCCCAACCTGCTGCCGACCTACTTCGAGGAGGACCCGGCCAAGGCCGCGCTGGGCCGGAGCTTCGTGAGGAAGCCCCTCTACGGGCGCGAGGGCGCCAACGTGCTGATCGTGCGCGACGGCGCCGTCGCGGCGCGCGACGAGGGCCCCTATGGCGGCGAAGGCTTCGTGCGGCAGGCCCTGGCCGCGTTGCCCGATTTCGAGGGCCGCCGCGCGCTGGTCGGCAGCTGGATGGTCGGCGATCGACCCGCCGGCCTGTGCCTGCGCGAGTCGGACGGCCTCATCACCACCGACCGGGCCCGGTTCGTCCCGCACCTCATCGCGCCGTGACCGCGGCCCGGGTCGCCGGTCACCGGCCCAGCGCCGCGAGTTCGCGCCGCATGTTCGACCGCGCCGGCCCCTCCAGCTCCGCCCGGGCCCGGGCGGTGACGAACAGCGGCCGGCCGGATGCGAGGGCCCCCCGCAGGAAGGCCGCGCGCCCCTGCCGGTAGGCGGCCTCGCCCACGACCGGGACGAATTCCCGCGCCACGCCCGCGGCGTAGCCGTCATAGGCGGCTCGGGCCGCCCCGAGGATCGCCATGTCCAGATCGAGGAAGAGCGCGACGTCCGCGGCGAGCGCGGCCGGGAGACCGTCCGGGACGGCGTGCCGCTCGGTCGCCAGGATCATCGTCTCGGCCGCCGCCAGCGTGGGTGCCGGGACCGCGCCCTCCAGCAGCACCCGCAGGAGCGCGGCGCTGCGGCGCTCGTTGTCCGGGGCGCCCGGCTGGTAGACGGCGTCGTGGAACCAGATCGCCAGTTCCACCGCGTCGGGATTCCGGACGGTCGCGCGGTGGGCGCGAAACGCCTCCAGGAGCGCGTCGATATGCGCCTGGCCGTGATAGACGCGCTGCGGCTCGGCCAGCCGGGCACGCAGGTCAGCCAGGATGCGGGGATGGCCGTCGAGCATCGTCCGATCCTCTATCCGATCCGCCTCCGCGGGACGAGACGGGACCGCACCGATCCGGGTTCGTCGATGGCCCGTCCGCGCGCGGTATGTCGGGCAACGTCCGGCCTGTCGTGGCCCGCCCCGGCGCAAATCCTGACATCCGCATGCGCCGCCCGGTTCAAGCGGCGCTGTGCGTCCGAAGGCTGAATCGGTCGCGTCCGGCGAGACCATCGTCTCCACATCCATGATCAATCATGCAATCTTCGATTTTGCGCAATGCAATGCCGTTGTCCGTGACAGGGTCTCTACTGGACGGATGACACCGGTTATCGCATCTGGTCTTCACGCCGGGCGCCGGCTACACGGGCTGAACGAATCCGGAGGATCCCCCGCGCCCATGAGAACGAGGACCCTGACAGCGACCACGTGGCTGGTTCTGACGACGCTGCTCGCCGCCGCCCCGGCTCGCGCACAGGCCCCTACCTCCGCCCCCGCCCCGGCGGGTCAGGCGTCCAAGCCCGATGTCGATCCCGCGCAGGAGACGATCCGCAAGCTCAACGCCTATGTCGGGCTCCTCAACCGCACCCTGCGGGCGCAGGAATCGCTCAGCCGCTATCAGAGCTGGGTCAACATGAAGACCGGCCCGACCGGCCGCGAGCGGATCATCTACGGCCTCTACGGGCTCTACGATGTCCGCGGCGAGATCGCGAAGGCGGAGGCCGCGACGGCGCAGCCGCCCGCGATGCCGAACCTCGACGGCGCCATGACGCGCTACATCGCCGCCTACCAGGCCCTCGCGCCGACGATCACCGAGGCGGAGGGCTATTACGAGCGGCAGGATTACCGCGCGGACAAGATGGAGCAGGGCAAGGCGCTCCACGCCAAGCTCGCCGTCGCGGGGCCGGCCTTCCTGGCGGCGCGCGCCCAGGTCGACGCCGCGCTGCGGGTCGAGAAGGAGAAGAGCGACGCGCTGGAACTCGCCGCCATCGAGGCGCGGGAGGGCCGCAAGGCGCGCTGGCACGTCGCGAACGTGATGACCGAGGCGCGCAAGGTCATGGACCTGCTGCCCACCGACGCCAAGCCGGTCGTCGACATGGCGGCCTTCGAGGCCGCGCTCGGGCGCTACGCCGTCGCCGTGAAGGACCTGGACGGGTACAGCGCCGCCAACCCGAACGCCTTCCACGTGTTCGAGAGCCGGCCGCGCGCATTGCTCGGCAAGCTGCGCGAATTCGACGCCAAGCTCGCCAAGGCCAAGGGGGATGCCCGCCGCGGCGCCGGGCGCGACGTGACCTGGATCGTGAACGACTACAACACGATGGTCTCGACCGCGCAGACGGCCACGACCTTCTCGCGGTGATCGGGGGCGCCGTCAGCGGCTGTCCCGGCCCGGTTCCGTCAGCCGCAGCGAGGTCGCGGCCGTGGTGACGGCCGCCTGCCGGCGCGCCCGCTCGGCCACGGGATAGCGGATGCGCAGGGTGACGAAGGCGCCGCCGCGCCCGCCCGCCCGGAGGGTCTTCCGGTACAGGATGCCGTCGGCGGTCGTGCAGGAAAACACGATCCAGCCGGGCTTGCGCGCCCCGTATTCGGGCGGTTGCCGCAGGCAGGTCTTCCGGTCCGCGGCCACGACGGCGTCGAGATCCTGGTCGAGCCCGTCGTTCAGGCCCGACACCGTCAGGTGCAGATGGCCGTCGGTCGAATGGAAGGCCTGCCCGTCGCCGTTGTCGGGCGGCGGCTCCGCGACGAGGTCGGCGGGAACGTCGATGGAGAAGCCGAAACGGGCATTGACCACGTGCCGGAGCGCGGGTGTGTCCGACAGCGCTTCGCTCCAGTCGCGCTGGACCTGCGCGATCCGCGCGGTATAGACCCGCGTCAGGCAGGCGGCATCCGGGCAGGCATCGCGGATCCGCGTGCGCCAGCGTGCGTGGTCCGCACCGAATGTGTCGATCGCCCGGCCGGTCTCTCCGTCGATTCCACGGGTCTCCCCGGCGATCCTGTCGAACAGGCGCCTGAGTTCGTCGTCCAGCCTCGTCAGAGCGGGGTCGGCACAGATCAGCGTCTCGACCCGGCTCCGGCTCCCGGCGCAATCCGGAGCCGCCTGCGCGGCGGACGCGCCCGCGCTCAGGCCGAAGCCGAGCGCCAGCACGGGGCACGCGGCCCGCCATCGCCGCGGCTGGAAGGCCGGGCGCTCCGCGAACGCCGCTCTCGGCGAGGCCTGACCGGAAGCCCGGGCGGGGCCGGGCATCGATCCGCCGCCTGCCGGCCGTGATCGCTTCGGCGGAGGCGTCTTCCGTCGCAGCACAACATCCTCCCTCCAGCGCGCCGCCACATCCCGGAACGGGCCGGGAGCCCGGGTCACCGGATCGTCGGCGGACCGAACAAAAGCTTTCGGGCAGAGTTGAGGCCGACCGTGAAGCCCGCGCAGGGTCGAGGCGGAGTGAAAACGCTGCCGTCGGCGTCGCCTGCGCACCCGTGTGACCGGCCGGGCGGATGTCGTCTCCCGACCCGGGCGCGCGATACAGGGGTACGCGGCGAAACCACCGGACATTGATTCCCGGAGATCGTTCTCCATGATCTGTCGGACGTTTTTGTTGACAGATTTATTTGCCAAAACAGAAAGGCATCGCTCAACGAACTGTCGATGATCGAGTGGCACGGGCTGCCGCTTCGTGCCGCCCGGTCAAGGCTGCCTCGCACGATCGTGCCGTCGGCCGGATCTTCGCGGTGACGCATGCCGGCAGCCCCGACGAGCGGGAGCGCCGCACAGCATCCCGCGATCGTCACACGACGGCATCCCTGCGAGACCGATCCCGGGACCCACGTTTCACCCGGTCTCGATCGGAAGCGGCCGGTCCGGTGCGCGCGGCCGCGATCGATTGCGCTGAGGAGACCGTTCGGTCTATCGCCTGCGCAGGACGGCCGGCGGCCTCGGGCGCCGGCTCGATCCGCGAGGAGCGCGCCCATGTCAGCCGCACACGCCCCGATCGGCCGCTTCCCGATCCCCCGCCTGGAGGATCTGCCGGCCGACATCCGCGCGCGGATCGAGGCGGTGCAGGAAAAGTCCGGCTTCGTCCCGAACGTGTTCCTGGTGCTCGCCCATCGCCCGGAGGAATTCCGAGCCTTCTTCGCGTATCACGACGCCCTCATGGACAAGCCGGGCAACCTGACCAAGGCCGAGCGCGAGATGATCGTCGTGGCGACCTCGGCCATGAACCAGTGCCAGTACTGCGTGATCGCCCACGGTGCGATCCTCCGGATCCGCGCCAAGGACCCGCTGATCGCCGATCAGGTCGCGATCAACTACCGCAAGGCCGACCTCACCGATCGGCAGAAGGCGATGCTCGATTTCGCCATGCTGGTCAGCCAGTCCGCGCATCTCGTGGGGGAGGCCGCGTTCGAAACGCTCGGGGCGCACGGCTTCGACGACGCGGATGCCTGGGATATCGCCGCCATCGCGGCCTTCTTCGGCCTGTCGAACCGGCTGGCGAACGTGACCAGCCTGCGGCCCAACCCGGAATTCTACACGCTGGGGCGCGGCTGACGGCATGGCCGTCCCGCCAGCGCCGCGGCGCACCTGACCGGCGCAGCTGAAAGCGACACCGCCTTGGACCCTCTCCCGTGACCGGCGCGGTGCTGCTCGCCCTGTTGCCGATCGTGATCCTGACCGCGCTGGGACTGGCCCTGCGGCGGCGTGGTTTCCTGGCCGAGGGCTTCTGGCCGCAGGCCGAGCGGCTGGGCTACTTCGTGCTGCTGCCGAGCCTGTTCTTCCACGGCCTCGCGACGGCGCGGATCGAGGCCGTGCCGGTCGGCGCCCTCGCGCTGACGCTGATCCTGTCGACCCTCGCCGTCGCGGTCCTCGTGATCGTCCTGAGGCCGTGCCTGAGGCTCGACGGACCGGCCTTCACCTCGGTGTTCCAGGGCAGTGTCCGCTTCAACAACTATGTCGGGGTGACGCTGGCCGCCGGATTGTTCGGGCCGCAGGGCATCGCGCTGGCGGCCATCTGCAACGCGGCGATCGTGCCCACCGTCAACATCCTCTGCGTGCTGGTCTTCGCCCGGCACGGCACGGTGCGGCTGACGCCGCGCGGCATCGCCCGGCAACTGGCCACCAACCCGCTGGTGGTGTCCTCGCTCGGCGGAATCCTGGTCCAGGGCCTCGGCCTCGGTATTCCGCCGGGGCTGGAACCGGCCCTGCGGGCCCTCGGGGCCGCGTCGCTGCCCCTCGGCCTGCTCTGCGTCGGCGCGGCGCTCGACTTCGGCACCGCCCGGCACTGGGCGGGGCCCGTGCTCGCCGCCTCGACGATGAAGTTCGTCGCCATGCCGGCGGCGACGGTTCTGGCGGCCCTGTGCCTCGGGCTGCACGGCCCGGCGCTGACCACCGCCCTGCTCTTCCAGGTCCTGCCCACCGCCTCCTCCGCCTACATCCTGGCCCGGCAGCTCGGCGGGGACGCCCCCCTGATGGCGGGGATCACGGCGGCGCAGACCGTGCTGGCCCTGGTGGCGATGCCCCTGGTCCTGATCGCCCTCGCCGCCTGGGTTCCGCTCTAGGCTCCCGGCGCGCCGCCCGGCCCCGTCGTGCGACCTGGCGTCGCGCGCGCATGGCGGATCCGGTCGCCGTGCCCTTCGGCCACCCGGCACCGGCCTCCCGCGCGGACGGTTAAGCCGCCTGTGCCAATCCTTTAGCCCTATAGGAGCGGCACGGTTCGGCTGTTAACACGCTTTAAGTTTTGCGGCCGACCCGGTGAGGAGGCGAACCCCGGCTTGAACCTACGAAGCGGCGCGGCTCAGCGTCTTGATGTGACTGCGTGCGATCGCGAGCCCATCCATATCGTCGGCAGCGTCCAGCCGCACGGATTCCTGCTCGGGCTCGACGCCCGGTCCCTCGCCATCGTCCAGGCGAGCGCCAACGCCCCAGCGGCGGCGGCGGTCGGGACCATCCTCGACGCGGCTCTGCCCGACCTTGCGGCCGTCGTCCGGCACCATCTGGCGGCGGCGGAGACCCAGGACGGGGCCCTCTATCTTCGCACCGTCACGCTGGAGACCGGCAGCGGGCGCCAAGCCTACGAGGTGGCGGCCCACCGGGTCGATGACCTTGTGGTGGTGGAACTGGAGGAGATCGACGCGGCCGCCGCCGACATCGGCGTCGACCTGCTCACCCCGCGCCTGCGCGCCTTCGTCGAACGCCTGCACACCGCCAGAACCGTCGAGGACCTCTGCCGGTTCGTCGCCGAGGATATCCGTCAGATCACCGGTCTCGACCGCGCCCTGGTCTACCGGTTCGACCGCGACTGGCACGGGACGGTGCTGGCCGAGGCCGGGAACGGCGTCCTGCCCTCCTACCTCGACCTGCGCTTCCCGGCCTCCGACATCCCCGTCCAGGCGCGCGAACTCTACCGCCGGAACCGCCTGCGCATCATCCCCGATGCCGGCTACGTCCCCGTGCCGATCCGGCCGGCCACCACGCCGTCCGGCCGGCCCCTGGACCTCAGCCAGTCGGTGCTGCGCTCGGTCTCGCCGGTCCATGTCGAGTACATGCGCAACATGGGCACGATGGCGTCCATGTCGGTGTCGATCCTCGTCGACGGCGCGCTCTGGGGCCTGATCTCCTGCCACAACCGCGCGCCCAAGCGCGTGCCCCTCCAGGCGCGCAACGCCTGCGACGTGCTCACCCAGATCTTCGCGCTGCAGCTCTCGGCCCGCGAGCGCGGCGCCCAGTCCGAGAGGCGTCTGGCCCTGGGCGCCGTGCAGGCGCGCCTCCTCGGCTTCATGGCCGAGGAGGACAGCTTCGTCGACGGCCTGCTCAACCATCCCGACGACGTCCTGGCCCTGGTGGACGCGACCGGCGCCGCGGTGGTGACGGCGGACCGCTGCCGGCTGCTCGGGGCCACGCCGACCGAGCGCGAGGTCCGTGGCCTGTACCGGTGGCTGTCCGCGCGCGAGGAGGCCGAGGAGGTCTTCGTCTCCGAAGCCCTGTCGGAGGCGTTTCCGGCGGCCGCGGCCTTCGCCGGGCGGGCGAGCGGTCTCCTGGCGGTCTCGGTCTCGAAGAAATACGCGAGTTACATCCTCTGGTTCAGACCCGAGGTCGTGCGGACGGTGAAGTGGGGCGGCAATCCCGTGAAGGCCGTCGAGCCCGATCCGGACGGCGGCCCGGACCGGCTGCACCCGCGCAAGTCGTTCGAGATCTGGAAGGAAACCGTGAAGGGCCGCTCCCTGCCCTGGTCCGACCCGGAGGTGGAGGCCGCCAAGGACCTGCGCGCCTCGGTGCTCGGCATCGTGCTGCGCCGGGCGGAGGAACTCGCCGCCATGAGCGAGGAGCTGCAGCGCACGAACAAGGAGCTGGAGGCCTTCTCGTACTCGGTCAGCCACGACCTGCGCGCGCCCTTCCGCCACATCGTCGGCTACGCGAACCTGCTCAAGACCCGCGAGGGGGCCCAACTGTCCGACAAGGGCCGGCACTACGTGGAGACGATCATCGAGGCGGCCTTCTCGGCCGGAACCCTGGTCGACAGCCTCCTCAGCTTCTCGCAGATGGGCCGGCACGCCCTGAACAAGGTCTGGGGCGACATGAACGCCCTGGTCGAGGAAGTCCGCCGCAAGGTCCTGCGCGACGTCACCCCCGACCGGACCATCCGCTGGGAGATCGCCCCGCTCGGCCGCGCCTATGCCGATCCGGTGATGCTGCGGCTCGTTCTCGAGAACCTGCTGTCGAACGCCGTGAAGTACACCCGCGACACCGCGGAGGCGGTGATCGCCGTGGGCAGCCTGCCGCCCCGGGACGGGGAGGCGGTCTACTACGTCCGCGACAACGGCGCCGGCTTCGACATGGCCTATGTCGACAAGCTGTTCGGCGTCTTCCAGCGGCTGCACCGGGTCGAGGAGTTCGAGGGCACCGGCATCGGTCTCGCCAACGTCCGGCGCATCGTCGAGCGCCACGGCGGGCGGACCTGGGCCGAGGGAACGCTCGGCCGGGGCGCCACATTCTACTTCACCCTGCCCATCCGGGAGGAGGCGCACTGAGATGGCAGGACTGAAACCCATCCTCCTGGTCGAGGACAATCCGAACGACATCGAGCTGACCCTCGCGGCCCTCGAATCGAGCCAGCTCGCCAACGAGATCGTCATCTGCCGCGACGGCGCCGAGGCCCTCGACTTCATCTACTGCCGCGGCGCCCACGAGAAGCGGCAGGCCCAGGATCCCGCCGTGGTCCTGCTCGACCTGAAGCTTCCCAAGGTCGACGGCCTGGAGGTGCTCGCCAAGATCAAGGGCGACCCGGTCACCCGCAAGACGCCCGTGGTCATGCTGACCTCGTCCCGCGAGGAGACCGACCTGGTGCGCTCCTACGACCTCGGGGTGAACGCCTTCGTGGTGAAGCCCGTGGGCTTCGAGGAGTTCTTCGCCGCGATCAAGGAGATCGGGGTGTTCTGGGCCCTCCTCAACGAGCCGCCGCCATACCGGGGAGGCTGGCCATCGAACGCGTGATCGGACGTTCCGCGGGCCCGCTGCGCATCCTGCATCTGGAGGACAGCGATCTCGACGCCGAGCTGATCGAGGCCGAGCTGGAGACGCTCGGGCATCCGGTCGAGATCGAGCGGGTGATGACGCGCGACGCCTTCGCCCGCGCGGCGGTGCCCGGCCGGTACGATCTGATCCTGGCGGACTACGTCCTGCCGACCTTCGACGGGGTGAGCGCCCTCGGCATCGCCCGGGCGCAATGCCCGGACACCCCGTTCATCTTCTGCTCGGGCACGCTGGGCGAGGACGTGGCCGTCGAGGCCCTGAAGAACGGCGCCACCGACTACGTCGTCAAGCAGCGCCTCGACCGGATGCCGCGCACCATCGTCCGGGCGCTGGCCGAGGCGCGGGCGCGCGCCGAGAAGCGCGAAGCCGAGGCTGCCCTGCAGGCGCTCAACGAGACCCTGGAGGCGCGCATCGCCGAGCGCACCCGGGAACTCGCCGCGGCGAACGACGCTCTGCAGGCTCAGATCGTCGAACGCGAACGGGCGGAGGACGCCCTGCGGCTCGCCCAGCGCCTGGACGCGGTCGGGCAGCTCACGAGCGGCGTCGCGCACGACTTCAACAACCTGCTCACGGTGATCGCCGGCAACATCGAGTTCCTGGAGCGCGCCGTCTCCGACGCCCGCTCGAAGCGCCGCCTCGACATGATGCGCGGGGCCGCCGAGCGCGCCGCCCGGCTCACGGCACAGCTCCTCGCCTTCTCCCGGCGCCAGCGCCTGGAACCCACCCCGGTCAGCCTGAACCAGACGGTCGCCTCGATGCGCGACCTGCTGCAGAGTTCGATCGGCGGCGCGGTTCGCATCGAGACCGCGCTCCAGCCCGATCTGTGGCCGGCCCTGGTCGACGCCACCCAGATCGAGCTCGTGATCCTCAACCTCGCCATCAACGCCCGCGACGCGATGGCGGTGGGCGGCCGGCTCGCCATCGAGACCGCCAATGTCAGCGTCACCGGGGCGCCGACGCGGCCCGAACAGCCGGCGCCCGGCGCCTACGTCATGGTGGCGGTGAGCGACACCGGCACCGGGATGACGCCGGACGTGCTGGCCCGGGTGTTCGAGCCGTTCTTCACCACCAAGGAGGTCGGCAAGGGGTCGGGTCTCGGGCTCGCCCAGGTCTACGGCTTCGTCAAGCAGTCCGGCGGCGGCATCCGCATCGACACGGTCGCCGGCGAGGGCACCTCGATCAAGGTCTACCTGCCCCGGGCCGCGGAGGCGAAGGGGGACGCACCCCGCAATGCCGCCGCGGCCGAGGCCGCGCGGATGCATCCGCCCGGAAGCGGCCCCCGGCTCCTGGTGGTCGACGACGACGCCGAGGTGCGCGAGGTGACGACGACCCGCCTGACCGAGGCCGGCTACGCGGTGCGCGAGGCGGCCTCCGGCCTCCAGGCCCTGGCGGCCCTCGAAGCGGATCCGGGCGTCGACCTCGTCGTGATGGATTTCGCCATGCCCGGCATGAACGGAGCCGAGACGGCTCTGGAGATCCGGAAGCGCTGGCCGACGCTGCCGGTGCTGTTCGTCACCGGCTTTGCCGACACCACCGCCCTGACGAAGGCCGGGGCCGTCGGCAGCGACGCGATCGTGCTGAAGCCGTTCCGGGTCGGCGAGCTCGAGGGTAAGGTCGCCGCCGCCCTGGCGGCCCGCCCGCCGGCGCAGCTCCGCCTGATCTCGGGCCGCGACAGGAGCGCCTGAGGCGTCCTCGACCCGGGCCGTGGCCATCGGACGGCCCGCGCCGGCGAAAGGCCGCCCCCGGCAGCCGGCGCTGCGGACCGGAGCGGGGTGTCTGACCCTGCCGGTGGTGCCGGCCTCCGGCTACACCCGCGCCCGGGCCGAGATGGGGGATCCGCGCTTTCGCGCAGCTGCCAATCGCGGCACGGGGCCTAGATCAGGGTCATGCCCCCTTCGCGCCCCATGACCCGCGCCGCCGGCCTCGAGGCCCTGGCGACATTCCTGACCGGTCCCGGCGCCGCCTACGCGGCGTCCCGGAACACGGATCGCGGCCCCGGTGCGACGCCGACGACGTCGGTTCTGTCGCCCTACCTGCGCCGCCGGCTGCTCACCGAGGAGGAGGTCGCCCGGGCCGCGCAGAGCGCCTTCGGCATCCCGGGCGCGGAGCGTTTCGTCTCCGAGGTGTTCTGGCGGACCTACTTCAAGGGCCACCTCGAAACCCATCCCGGCGCCTGGACCGGCTATCGGGAGGGTCTGGCGGCCGCACGGACGCGCCTTGCCGCCGAGCCCGGCCTGCGCCGGACCTACGAGCGGGCCGCCGCGGGGCGCACGGGCCTCGACGGCTTCGACGCCTGGGTCGGCCAGCTCGCCGAGGAGGGCTGGCTGCACAACCATGCCCGCATGTGGTTCGCCTCGATCTGGATCTTCACCCTGCGCCTGCCCTGGGAGCTGGGCGCCGACCTGTTCCTGCGCCACCTGCTCGACGGCGATCCGGCCAGCAACACCCTGTCGTGGCGGTGGGTCGCGGGCCTCCACACCCGGGGCAAGCCCTACCGCGCCCGGCGCGACAACATCCGGCAGTACACGGAGGGCCGCCACGATCCCGCCGGGCTCGACGAGGGGGCCGCGCCGCTGGAGGAGGACATGCCCCCGCGGGAGGTGCCCCTCGCCCCGGCCGACACCCCGCCGGACGGGGCGATCGCCCTGCTGCTGCACCTCGACGACCTTCATCCCGAGAGCCTTCCCCTCGGACCGGCCCGCGTGGTCCGCGTCGGCGGCCTTCTCGCCCACGCGGAGGGGGCGGTCGACCGGGTCCGCGCGGCCGACGCGGCGGCGCTGGCGGATGCCCTGACCCGGGCGCAGGCGCAGTTCGGCTGCCCGGCCATGCCCGTGCAGGACGGCTGGGCCGGCGACCTGCCCGTGGTGACGGCCTGGGCGCCGGCAGGCCCCTCGGCGGAGGTGCTGCCGCGGGATTGCCTCCGGGTCCGCCGCCCCTGGGATTCGCGGGCTTGGCCCCTCGCGAACCGCGGCTTCTTCCGCCTGCGCAGCGCCATCCCCGGCCTGATGGAGGCCTGACGCCGCAGATGGTCGGCGGCAGGCGCCCCCGACGCCATGTTCCCGGGACCGCGGGGCGACGCCCGCGCCCGCATCCGGAGCTTCCGCCATGGACAGGGTCCTGTACGTGCTCGTCACCCTCGTGGAATCGGTGCTCGGGATCTTCGGCGTGCGGGCGCTCTACGAGCAGCCCGCCTACACGGTGGTCGAGCGTCTCGACCGCGGGGTCGAGATCCGGTCCTACGCGCCGCGCCTGGCGGTCGAGACCGATTCCCGCGGCCAGGGCGACGGCGAGGCCTTCGGCCGGCTGTTCCGCTACATCACCGGTGCGAACCGGGGGGGCGACCGCATCGCCATGACCGCGCCGGTGGAGACCGGCGGGCGGCGCATCGCCATGACGGTCCCGGTGGAGCAGGACGGGGCCGGCACGATGCGCTTCTTCCTGCCGCGCGCGGTGGCGGCGGCCGGGGCGCCCGCGCCGACCGAGCCGGGGATCCGGCTGGTCGAGATCCCGGCCGAACGGATCGCGGCGTTGCGCTTCTCCGGCCGTCTCACCCCGGAGGCGCGGGCCGCACAGGCGCGCATCCTCGCCGACGTGCTGGCGGCGGCGGGACGGAGAACCGAGGGCGCGCCGTTCGTCATGGGATACGATCCCCCCTTCGCGATCCCGTTCCTGCGCAGGAACGAGGTGGCCGTCCGGCTGGCCTCCCCGTGAGCCGGAGGCGGCGACGGGGGCCGGTCCCGGCCGGCATCCCGATGGCCCGTCGCCGAACTTCCCGATTGCGTAATATTCCCGCAAGTTACTTCCAAATATGCCCGAAGATCCCGGACGATCGTTCGATGATGTTATATCTGCGCAACACTGTGCGTCATTCGATGGTCTTTTCCGGCACGGGCAGGGATTAAACAAAACGTGAATTGCGACCCGAACCCGACCCGAGATCAGTGACGCTCACGCAGCCGACGGGAAGCGGCGCGAGCCTTGAATTCAGGTTGGGGGAAGATATGCACGCCCTACGTGGCAGCTTGATCGCGTCCGTGGCCCTATTGCCCGGTGTCGCGCAGGCTCAACAAGCCGTCACCCTCGGTGAGATCAGCGTCGTCTCGACGTCGCCGGTGGGTGCGGGCGGCGGCAATTCCAGCGGCGCCCAGACCCTCGATACCCTCGCCCAGACCGCGCCGACGCTGCCGGCTCCGGCCGGCGGGGTGCGCCTGCGGGGCTCGGAGCAGCCGCTTAATAAAATCCCCAGCACCGTCGAGACCGTCACGGCGCGGCAGATCGAGATCGACCGGGGCTCCGACAACGTGATCGCCACGCTGGCGCGGCAGACGCCCGGCGTGAACCTCAACGATTCGCAGGGCAATTCGAACCGGGTCGATCTCAGCTATCGCGGCTTCACCGCCTCGTCCGTGCAGGGCGTGCCGCAGGGGCTCGCCGTCTATCAGAACGGCGTGCGCATCAACGAAGCCTTCGGCGACGTCGTCAATTTCGACCTGATCCCCCCGCAGGCGATCCAGCGGATCGACGTCGTCACCGGCAACCCGGTCTTCGGCCTCAACGCCATCGGCGGCGCGGTCAACATCCAGATGAAGAACGGCTTCACCTGGCAGGGCACCGAGATCTCGGCCTGGGGCGGCTCGGACGCGCGCACCGCCGGCTACCTCGAATACGGCAAGGTCTCCGGCCCCTGGAGCTTCTATTTCACGGGCGACGGCCTGAACGACCGCGGCTGGCGCTACCAGAGCCCGAGCACGATCGGCCGCCTCTACGCGGATCTCGGCTACCGCTCCCAGGATTCGGAGTTCCACCTGATCGGGCTCGCCGCCCGCAGCTTCTACGGCGCCGCCGCCGCGACCCCGGTGGACTTCACCCACCGCGATCCGCGGGCGATCTTCACCTACCCGCAGACCCAGACGACGCAGGTCGGCACGATCCAGCTGACCGGCCGGGTGGACATCTCGCCGACCTGGGATCTCGCCGGCAACGCCTATTACCGGCGCTTCAGCGAGAACTACGTCGACGGCAACCAGGGCAACTTCGAGAATTGCAGCAGCCGCAGCAGCTTCCGGGGCTCGCTCTGCTACCAGGACGATGCGTTCAACGTGAACGCGCCGCCCACCAGCCAGGTGGCGGCCCGCCGGGCCTACGCCAACCAGTTCGCGATCCTGGGCCTGAACAACCGGACGATCCCGTTCCTGCGGAACATCCCGTACGGCACGATCGACACGACCCTGACCGAGGCCGAGTCGTATGGTGGCTCGCTGCAGGCGGCCAACCGCGACCGGATCTTCGGCCTGAACAACGCCTTCGTGGTCGGCGGCGGCGTCGACGCCTCAACCTTCGCGTTCAAGTCGTCCAGCCAGCTGGGCGTGATCAATCCGAACCTGTCGATCACCGTCGACCCGAACAACCCGTATTACGGCACCATCCCGGGGCTCGGCACGCCGGACATCCGCACCCTCGGGGCGATCGGCCTCGCGCCCAGCTCGGTGACCGGCTCGACGCTGTATCTCGGCCTCTACGCCACCGACACGCTGGACCTCACCGACCGGCTGTCGCTGACCGGCGGCTTCCGCCTCAACTACGCCCGCATCCAGACGCGCGACCAGACCGGCTTCTCGCCGGACGTGACCGGCGTGCACGAATACACCAAGGTCAACCCGCTCGCGGGCCTGACCTACCAGTTCGACCCGGCGGTCAACCTCTACGGGAGCTATTCGGAATCGAACCGTGCCCCGACCCCGCTGGAGCTGTCCTGCTCCAGCCCGACCCAGCCCTGCCTGCTGCCCAACTCGCTGGTGGCCGATCCGCCGCTCAAGCAGGTCACCGGCCGGACCTACGAGGCCGGCTTCCGCGGGGTGATCCCGAGCTTCCTGTCGGGCGGCGCCCTGACCTACAAGGCCGGCGTCTACCGCACCGACCTGAGCAACGACCTCTATCAGGTCGCTGTCGCCGGCAATGCCGCCAGGGCCTACTACATCAACGTCCCGGCGACCCGGCGCCAGGGCATCGAGGTCGGCGCCGAATACGCCGTCACCCCCGACCTGCTGGTCTACGCCAACTACGCCCTGGTCGACGCGACCTTCCAGTTCAACGCGACCCTCTCGTCGCCCAACAACCCCCTGGCCAGCACGGGGGCGACCGGCGGTGCCGTGGGCGGCGACGTGATCCCGAACGGCGGCATCCGGGTGCGGCCGGGCGACAAGATCCCGCTCATCCCCGATCACCAGATCAAGGCGGGCTTCGAGTACAACATCACCCCGAACTGGCGCTTCGGCCTCAACGTCTCGGCCTTCTCGTCGTCCTATTTCCGCGGCGACGAATCGAACCTGAACCGCAAGTTGCCGGCCTACTACGTGATGAACCTGACGACGAAGTATCAGGTCACTAAGAACCTGGAGATCTTCGGGCTGATCACCAACCTGACGAACAACCGCTACGCCACCTTCGGCACCTTCGCCGAGACGGGGGCGGTCGCCGGCAACCTGTCGATCAACGATCCCCGGACCACGACGCTGGCGCAGCCGCTCTCGGTCTATGCCGGCCTGACCTACCGGTTCGGGGAAGATCCGGTCCCGATGGCGCCGGAGCCGATCATCCGGAAGTACTGATCCCGCCCGCGGGACCCTGACGGCACCCGTGAGCGCGACGCGGCCGGGGTGAACACCTTCACCGCGCGCGCCTGCGACGCGGACGGCCGGCCCGTGCTGGTGCGGGCCGGGCCGGCCTCCTCAGCGTCGATCCAGCCGGGGACGTCCGCCGGACGTCCCCGTTCCCCGGTCAGGCCGCGTCCGGCATCCGGTCCAGGAGCTTGTCGAGGGTGATCGGGTAGTCGCGCACGCGGATGCCGGTGGCGTTGTAGATCGCGTTCGCCACCGCGGCGGCGATCCCCGAGATCCCGAGCTCGCCCACGCCCTTCGCCTTCATGGGCGAGGACCGCGGGTCGACCTCGTCGAGGAAGATCACCTCCTGATGCGGGATGTCGGCGTGGACCGGCACCTCGTATCCGGCGAGGTCGTGGTTGGCGAAGAAGCCGCGCTTGGTGTCGACCGCCAGCTCCTCCATCAGGGCCGCCCCGGTGCCCATGACCATCCCGCCGATCACCTGGCTGCGGGCCGATTTCGGGTTGAGGATGCGACCGGCCGCGCAGACCGCCAGCATCCGCCGGACCCGGACCTCGGCGGTGTAGACGTCCACGGCGACCTCGACGAAATGCGCCCCGAAGGTCGAGACCTGCTGCTCTTTCGAGACCTTGCCGAACTCGATCGTGTCCTCCGCGACCAGCTCCCCGTCCGCGGCAGCCTGGGCGAGCGGGATCGCGCGGTTGCCCGCGCGGACCTCGCCCTCCTCGAACACCGCGTCGGTGGCGTTGAAGCCGAGCTTCTGCGCCACGGACTCCCGCAGCTTCACGCAGGCCGCATAGACGCCCGCCGTCGACGAGTTGGCGCCGAACTGGCCGCCCGAGCCCGAGGAGACCGGGAAGTCCGAGTCGCCGAGCCGCACCGCCACCTTGTCGAGGGGCACGCCCATCATCTCGGCGGCGGTCTGGGCGATGATCGTGTAGCTGCCGGTGCCGATATCGGTCATGTCGGTCTCGACCGTGACCGTGCCGTTGCCGTCCAGCCGCACCCGGGCGCCCGACTTCATCACCATGTTGTCGCGGAACGCCGCCGCCATGCCGAGGCCGACGAGCCATTGCCCGTCCCGGACCTGGCCGGGCTTCGGGTTGCGCTTGGCCCATCCGAACTTCTCGGCGCCGAGCTTGAGGCAGCCGACGAGGTCGCGGTGGGAGAAGCGCAGGTCCGGCTGGGTCGGGACGACCTGCGTGTCGTTGCGGATGCGGAACTCCACCGGGTCGAGGCCGAGCTTCTCGGCCATCTCGTCCATGGCGACCTCGAGCACGGCGAGGCCCGGGGCCTCGCCCGGCGCCCGCATGGCGTTGCCCTCGGGCAGGTCGAGGTGGGCGAGCTTCATGGCGGTGAGGCGGTTCTTCCCCGCGTAGAGGAACTTGGTCTGGTTCACCGCCGTCTCGGGATCGCCGTCCGGCAGGTTGCCGGAAGTGCTCTCATGCGCGATCGCCGTGATGGTGCCGTCCTGCGTGGCGCCGATCCGGACCCGCTGGATCGTGGCCGGCCGGTGCGTGGTGTTGTTGGCGATGAGCGGGCGCGTGAGCGCGACCTTCACGGGCCGCCCCGTCGCCTTGGCGGCCAGCGCCGCCAGCACCGCGTCGGCGCGCACGAACAGCTTGCCGCCGAAGCCGCCGCCGACATAGGGGGCGTCGAGCCGGACCTTGTCCTTCGGCAGGCCGAGCATCTTGGCGAGGCTGCCGTGGCCCCAGCCGATCATCTGGTTGGCGGTCCAGAGCGTCACCCGGTCGCCGTCCCAGGCCGCCGTCGTGGCGTGCGGCTCCATCATGGCGTGGCTCTCGTCGGCGGTCGTGTAGGCCGCGTCGAGGGTCACGGGCGCCTGCGCGAAGGCCCCCTCGAAATCGCCGACGCGCTCCTCGCCGTCGCCGCCGCTGCCCTCGCCGCTCTCGGCCGGGACCGGCTCGGCGGTCTTCGCCGCCGCCGCGAGGTCGAAGGCGCCGGCTTCCGGGGCGTACTCGACCGCGACCAGGAAGGAGGCCGCCCGGGCCTGCTCGAAGGTTTCGGCCACCACCACGGCGATCGCCTGGTGGTAGTGCTGGATCACGTCGCCGCCGAACAGGTAGGCGACGTTCATCACGCCGCGCTCGATCCGGGGCGTGTCGAGGGTGGTGACGATACCGATGACGCCGGGAGCCTGCCGGGCCGAAGCGGTGTCGATGCTGCGGACGCGGCCCTTGGCGATGGCCGAGCCGAGCACGTAGCCGTAGGCGGCCTCGGGCGCCGCGTCGTGGCGCTCGTAGGCGTAGGGGGCGGTGCCGGTGGTCTTGTACTTGCCGTCGATCCGGTCGGTGGGCTGGCCCACGACCTTGAGCCGGTCGATCGGGTTCGGGCCGGCGGGGGTGTCGAACTTCATGGCTCAGGCCCTCGCTTGGTTGAGCGCGGCGCCGAGGGTCCGCTCGGCGAGCTTCAGCTTGTAGGCGTTCTCGGGGGTGGGCTTGGCGTCGGCGAAGACCCGGTCGGTCACGGCCTTCGCGCCCTTCGGCAGGTCGGCCTCGGCCGCCGCGTCCCGCCAGGGCTTGGCGGCGACGCCGCCGAAGGCGACGTGACCCGTCCCGTCCTTGCCGAGGATGGCGGCCACCGAGACCAGCGCGTAGGCGTAGGAGGCGCGGTCGCGGACCTTGCGGTAGATATGCGTGCCCGCCACCGGCTTCGGCAGCGTCACCGCGGTGATGAGTTCGCCGGGCTTGAGGTTCGTATCCCGTTCGGGGGCGTCGCCGGGCAGGCGGTGGAACTCGGCGATCGGGATCCGGCGCTCCGTGCCCGCGGCATCGACCGTCTCGACGGTGGCGTCGAGCACCCGCATGGCCACCGCCATGTCGCCCGGATGCGTGGCGATGCAGGCGTCGCTGCCGCCGATCACCGCGAGCTGCCGGTTGACCCCGTCGAGGGCCGAGCAGCCCGAGCCGGGCCGGCGCTTATTGCAGGCCTGGGCCGTGTCGTAGAAATACGGGCAGCGGGTCCGCTGGAGCAGGTTGCCGGCGGTGGTCGCCTTGTTGCGCAGCTGGCCCGAGGCGCCGGCCAGCAGCGCCCGGCTCAGGACCCCGTAATCCTTGCGCACCCGCGGATGGGCCGCGAGGTCGGTGTTGCGTACCAGGGCGCCGATGCGCAGGCCGCCCTCCGCGGTCGGCTCCACCGTGTCGAGGCCGAGGCCGTTCACGTCCACGAGGTGGCGCGGGGTCTCGATCTGCAGCTTCATCAGGTCGAGGAGGTTGGTGCCGCCGGCGATGAACTTGGCGTCGGGCGTCCCGGCGACGGCGGCGGCGGCTTGAGCGGGCGTGCTCGGGCGCTCGTAGGTGAAGGACTTCATGCCTGCCCCCCGGCGACTTCGGTCATCGCCTCGACGATGTTGGAATAGGCGCCGCAGCGGCAGATGTTGCCGCTCATGCGCTCGCGGATCTCGGCTTCGGTGACCCGGGGCGCGGCATCGAGGTCGACGGTGACGTGGCTCGGGATGCCGGCCTTGATCTCCTCGAGGACGGCCACGCCCGAGCAGATCTGGCCCGGCGTGCAGTAGCCGCACTGGTAGCCGTCGTGCTTCACGAAGGCCGCCTGCATCGGATGGAGCTGGTCCGGCTGGCCGAGCCCCTCGATCGTGGTGATCTCGGCGCCCTGGTGCATGATCGCGAGCGTCAGGCAGGCATTGATGCGCCGCCCGTCGACGATCATCGTGCAGGCGCCGCACTGGCCATGGTCGCAGCCCTTCTTGGACCCGGTCAGGTGCAGGTGCTCGCGTGCCGCGTCGAGCAGGCTGGTGCGGGTGTCGAGGTCCAGCGTGCGCCGCTCGCCGTTCACCGTGAAGGTGACGGTGGCGAGGACCGGCACGTCGGTCCGTGCGGTGGTCTGTGAAGTCCCGGCACCCCGGTCCTGGGGCGCGGCGGCGGTAGCTCCCACCATCAAGTTTCTCTCCGGTTCAGATCACAAGGGCAGGGACGGCGCGTCTCGGTCTCCGGGCCGGCGCCGCCGCCGACGCGCGTCGGCCCATCGAAGGCGGGACACCCGGGGAAACACCGACACCCTGGATTGGCTCCAAGGTAGCGCCCACGTCCCCGATGGTCAGGGGGCGACGGGATCATCGACCCGAAAATCGCGGGCCCCGCGGTCGGGGGCCGCGGGCCCGACCGATCACGAGACGCATGCGCGCCGACCGCGGTGCGGCGCTGCGGGTGGCGCCCGGCGGCGGCCGGGGACGTTGACGCCAAACGAAAGGGCCGACCCGAAGGCCGGCCCCATCGTGCGCCCTGCGAAAATTCCTACTCGGCCGCCGTCATCTCGGGGGTGTAGTGGCCGCACCAGTCCTGGGCACCGACAATCGGCCACAATCCCTTGGACTCGGGCGCGGGCTGGCTGACCGGCGGGTTGAAGCGGCACAGGCCGGCATCGTTCTGGGCGACGGCGCCGTTGCCCTTGTGCTCGTCGAAGAACCGGCAGGTCTCGCACTTGGCGTTCATGGTCAGGCTCCTGTGAGGCCGGCGGCCGGGGCCGCCCTGGCGGGGAACGGAGAGCGTGGACCTTAGAAGTGATCCAATCTGCTGGCCCAACGTCGGACGGATCCGGCGGGTTCCCCATCGGGTAAGGCCGGCGACGGCCCTCACCCGGCCGCGGCAAGGCCCGATCCGGCGGCGACCGCCACCGCGGGAGCGCCGACCGCCGCGGCGTAGTCGGCGATCGGGCGCGGCTTGCCGAACAGGTAGCCCTGCATCTCGCCGCAGGCCTCCTCCGTGAGGAACTTCATCTGCGCGTGGGTCTCGACGCCCTCCGCGACCACGCCCATGCCGAGGCTGCGGCCGAGGCTGAGCACGGCGCGCACGATCACGGCAGCCTGCGGTCCGGTCCCGAGCTGCGCCACGAAGGAGCGGTCGATCTTCAGCTTGTCGAACGGGAAGGCCTGGAGGGTGGCGAGCGACGCGTAGCCGGTTCCGAAATCGTCCATGCTGATCCGGATGCCGTAGCCCTTCAGGCGCCGGAGGATGCCCACGGCCCGCGCCATGTCGTTGATGATGATGCTCTCGGTGACCTCCAGCTCCAGGCGGTCCGGCGACAGGCCGGTCTCTGCCAGGATGGCCAGGACGGACTCGGGCAGATCGGGCTTCTGGAACTGGCGCGGCGAGAGATTGACGGCGACCTTCAGGGGCTGCGCCCATTGCGCCGCCTCGCGGCAGGCCTCGCGCAGCACCCAGTCGCCGAGCACCACGATCAGGCCGGTTTCCTCGGCGAGCGGCACGAAGACGCTCGGCGCCACGCTGCCGCGGACCGGGTGCGTCCAGCGCAGCAGCGCCTCGAACCCGACGAGCGCCCCCGTGTAGCCGTCCACCTGCGGCTGATAGTGCAGGCTCAGGGTATCGTCGTCGAGAGCCTGCCGCAGGTCGCGTTCGAGCATCCGCCGCTCCTCGGCCTCCTCGTCCATGACGGGGGTGAAGATCCGGTACGTGCCGCGGCCCTCGGCCTTCGCCCGGTAGAGGGCGAGGTCGGCGCGGCGGTAGAGGGGCTCCGCATCCATTCCGTGCTCGGGCGCCAGCGCGATGCCGATGCTCAGGCCGACGCCGACCCGGTGCCCGGCCACGCTGAACGGGCTGTCGAACAGGGCGATGAGGCGCTCGGCCAGGGCGGCGGCCTCCGCCGCGCCCCCGTCCGAGAGCACGGCGAACTCGTCGCCTCCGAGCCGGGCCACCGCCCCGTCCCCCGCGGCGCGCCGCAGGCCGGCCGCCACGCGGCGCAGGAGTTCGTCCCCCGCTTGGTGGCCGAGGCTGTCGTTCACGCTCTTGAAGCCGTCGAGGTCGAGGTAGAGGACCGCGCAGGCGCCCCCGCGTAGGGCGATGTCGGCGAGGCTGCGCGCGAGGGTCTCGTGGAAGAGCGCCCGGTTCGGAAGGCCGGTGAGCACGTCGTGGCGCGCCAGGCGGGCCACCTCGGCCTCGGCGGCCTTCCGCTCCGTGATGTCGGTGAAGGTCCGGACGAAGCCGCCATCCGCCAGCGGCACGGTGCGGATCTCCAGCACGAGGCCGTTCGGCCGCGCCCGCTCGTGGACCTGCGTCTGCCCGGCCTCGCCGCGCTCGATCCAGGCCCGGGAGGAGCGGTCCGTGAGTCGGCGCTCGCGGCGGCTTGCCTCATGGCGCAGCACCGCCCGGTAGCTCGGCTGCGCCTGCATCATCGCCCGGGGCAGATCGAGGAGCGCCAGCGCCCGCTCGTTGCACACGCGCACCGCACCGCCCGCGTCGACCATGATCAGACCCTGGTCCATGCTGTCGAGGGTGGCGTCGAGCAGCAGGGTCTTCTCCCGCAGCATGTGGCTCTGTCGGGCCAGGGCGACGTTGATCCGGCGCAGGTGGTCCAACATCAGCGTCAGCGCCGCGAAGGCCAGGATCACGGCCATCATGGCGGCGATGCCGCCGGCCAGCACGCCGCGGGCGAGACCGAGCTGCGGGATCGCCAGGGCGGGATCCGGCACCACCCGGGCGGCCGACATGGCCAGGAAGTGCAGGACCGCGATGGCGAGGGTCAGGACGGTCGCGGCCGCGAACCGGGCCCGCGGGCCGGCGGGCCCGACATGGATGGCCATCCCCACCGCCGAGAGCAGGCAGCCCGCCGCGATCGCCGTGACGGCCAGGGCCGGGTCCCAGGTGAAATGCCCGGGCAGCCGCACGCCGGCGATGCCGAGGAAATGCATGCCGGCGATGCCGATCCCCAGCACCAGGCCGGCCCCGGCCCCCGCCCAGCGCGACGGCGTGGCCCGGGCGAGCAGGAAGGCCGCGGTGGCGGCCGCGATGGCGACCAGCAGGGAGAGCAGGGTCGTGCGCGGCTCGTAGCCGAGCACCACCCCGGGATCGTAGCCGAGCATGCCGATGAAGTGCGTGCTCCAGATCCCGGCTCCGATCGAGAAGCCCGAGGCCAGGAGCCAGATCGGCCCGTGCCTGTGGGCCTGGACGCGCTGCTCGAGCTTGAGGGCGACCGCGCAGGAGATCCAGCAGATGCAGGCCGCCAGCGCCACCACCCAGGCGGTGTGTTCCTCGGTCAGGCAAGCGAAAGCGCGATACATCGAGGTGCCCCGCCCATCTGCGATGGCTGGAACCGTAACCTGCGGATACTAATCAGAAGTTGCATAAACTGCGGTCGCGGACGGCCCGGCACCCGCGGGCGGGCGTTTCCGGCGCGATTGTCACATCCCTTCAGCGCAGCCTCTTTGCCCTATAGCCTCGCCCGGGTCGCGGCGACGAACGGGCCGCGCCGGCCTTCAACCGTGGCTTTCAACCGGCCGCACCGCGAAACCCGCCAGCAGCTCCTGGAGTTCGTCCTCGTGGACGAGGCGTGCCGCCTCTTCGGGGGGGAACCATCGCAGCGTGCGCTGATCCTGCTCCGGCCAGCGCGCATGCTGGGCTTCGACCCGCAGCGGGTAGACGCGGACCATGCAGGGGAACGCCCGGCCGTGATCGAAGCGCTTCTGATAGTGGTACCGACCGACCGGGCTCGCCGCGATCTGCCCTTTGAGACCCGCCTCCTCGAAGGCCTCCCGTTCGGCCGCCTGATGGGCCTTCCGGCCGGACATCGGCCAGCCCTTCGGAATGATCCAGCGGCCCGTATCCCGCGAGGTGATCAGCAGGATCTCGATCCGGCCCTCCGCGTCGACGCGGAACGGCAGGGCCGCCACCTGCTTGAGCGGCTTCAGCGGTTTGACATGCGCCTTCCGGAGCAGCTTCTTCAGGTTCGGCCGCTTGGATGACGTCTTCAGCGCCGACCTCGGGGATGTTGGGGGGCGGGGTTTCTGATGTTGCTTTTGCAAGGCCAAGACTCCTCGCGTTTTTACATAAGTTTAATACGATCCCAATTCAGCCCGTGCGAATCGGCACCGAGCCATGCCCGCAGCGCTGTGCTCATCCCCAGCAGCCCGCTTGTCTCGGGCCGGCTCCTCCGCGAAAGCTCCTGCGTCAAATGTCCACGAGGCACGGTATGCCGGTCGAGATCGAGCGCAAGTTCATCGCGAACCCGTCGGTTCTGGCGCTGTGCCGGGAGGGGACGCACTTCGTTCAGGGCTATCTCTTCACCGACGCCGCCAACACGATCCGGATCCGCCGCGCCGGGGCGCGCACGCTCATCACGTGGAAGAGCCCGCGCCGGGGCGCCTGCCGGGACGAGATCGAATTCGCCATCCCGCCCGAGGACGGCGCGGCGCTCCTCGCCACGGTGCCGCCCGACCGGCGGCTGGAGAAGACCCGCTACCGGGTCGTCCATGCCGGAGCGACGTGGGACGTCGACGTGTTCGGCGGGGGGCTCTCGGGCCTGATCCTGGCCGAGATCGAGCTGGAGCGCGAGGACCAGCCGGTGGTGCTGCCCCCCTGGGTCGAGGGCGAGGTCACCGGCGACGCGCGCTACCGCAACTCGCGCCTGGCCGCGGGACTGGTGCCGGAGCGGCAGGCGGCTTGACCGTCTGCGCCTCCGCCGGATCCATCGGGTTGGACAGGCGGCGTTCCAATGGGACGCCGCCAAGCGCCGGATTGCCGGGACGCGGGACGAGCCGCCCGGCGTGCCGCTCCCGGGGCTGACGGATAGAGCCGGTTTTGGACCGGATGGAGCCCGCCGGCCGAGGGCGCCGGGCCGGCTTGCGAAGCCTGTCTGCGCGGATGGCTCGAGACCTTCGGACCGTGCAGTCCCTGACGGATCCGGGCGAAGGCGCCAGGACCGGTCAGCGCAGCCTGGGTCAGCGCAGGGCCGGCGGAAGGCGCCGCTTCCAGCGTTCCCCGAGCCGCAGGTCCTTCGTTCGCCGCCCGGCCGTCGATCGCGGCGACGGACCTTGACCGGACGCGGCCGCCAGGGGGGGCGCCTCCGCGACGGGCAGGGGCGGCTCTGCGGCCGGACGCGGCGGTGCCGCCTGCACCTGGGGGGCGATGTCCTGCTCGGACGCGGGAGCCCGGGTACGGCGCGGCCGCCGCACCCGAGGTGCCGGCACGGCCTCGTCCGCCGGTTCGGCCACCGGCTCGTCCGGAATCTCGAACATGGGGACGAGGCTCGGCAGAACCCGGCGAGCCGGTGTCTCCGGCGCCTTCCGTTCCGGGCGTTGGGCCGGTGCCGCCTGAGGCACGGATGCCGGCGGCTCCATCGCGGCCTGCGCCAGTTCCGGCCATAGAGTCTTGTCCGGGCGGGAGCGCGCTTCAGTGGCAGTCAGCGATGTGCGGGCCGGACGGGTCTGCTTGACTTCGACCATGAACGGTCGCGCGCTGCGGCGCTTCATGTAAGACGATCCTTGGAAGCATTCGAGCCCGCACATCGGCGGCACGAACATATCCAGGTTAAGCCTGATCTCGGCCGTTGTCCAGAAAGACGGGCGCGTACTGATCAAATTTCTTTGTAGTTGAAATCGGCTGCCGTCATATCCAAGCGGTGAGCCGAGAAATGGAAGTCGTGTTCACCGGGGCCATTCAGGAAGGTGTTGCGTGCTGCTGCAGGAGGGGCGCCACCCGGCCGGCCCGCGTGCGGGAGCGGCGGCGGCGAGGACCAGGGTCCTTCCGGATCGGGCGGCCTGCGCCGGCGCGGAGCTCGGCCGGCGCCCGCACCCGGGCGCTGCCGTCCGTGATCGTCACCGCGGCGGTGCCGGACGCGGCGCCTTCGGCAGCCTGGAAGGCGCCCTGGATCGTCGCCGACAAAGTCATCACCTCGGCGAGAACTTGCTCATGGCCGATCGTCACGCGTGATGATCGGCGATCGATCGCCGACGTCAGTTCAGGCGCCGTCGCTGCTCCACCACGTGCCGCTGTGCCAGCCGCCGTCCCAGCGCCATCAGCAGCGCGTCCGCCTGGGCCTTCAGCACCGGATCCCCGGCGGCGACGATCGCGTCCTGCGCGGCGATGGCATGCTCGACCGCCCGGTCCAGCGGCGTCTCCCCGGCACCGGGCGTGACCTCATCGGAGAGGCCCTCGCTCGCGCGCAGCCGCGTGACATCCACCAGGATTCCGCGACCGCCGGCCGGCCGGCCCGTATGGTCGCCGAAGATGCGGCCGCGGGCCAGAACCCAGTGCGTCCGGCCGTCGATGGAGATCACCCGGTACTCGGCGATGTACGGGCTCCCCTCCGCGGCGCTGCGGCGGATCAGGCCGATGACCCGTTCGCGGTCGTCGGGATGGGTGATCCCGTCGTAGAACGCCAGCGGGAGACCCGCTTCGGCCTCGGCCGGATCGACCGTGAAGAGGCGAGCCGCGAAGGCATCGACCCGTACGCGGTCCGTGGCGGCATCCCAGTCCCAGTGTCCGATCATGTCCGCGGTCTCGCCCGCGATCGGGAACGCCCTGGAACGGTTCCGACCGGCGTGCGGCTTAGTCTTGGGCATGGCGGTGTTCGTATTCGTCCCCGATCACCTCTTATTAGGATGTCTGTCACAACCTCAAGGGATTCTTAGCGCAATTATGCAACTGTTGCTTGCTGGGCACTCGCGTGTCGGCATTCTTCTGTATTATGAATGCTCCCGCCAGCCTGCGTGCCGAAGCTTGACCGCCGATGGGACCCAAAGCACCTGATCCGGGCGGATCCTCCGGGGATGCGGCGCCGGAGGACAACCCGTTCGATCACCGGGCCCGTCCGCCCGAATCGGCGACGGGGCGGCTCCTGCAGCGGATCGCCGAAGCCCTGGCGATTCCGGCAGCCACCCTGTACGGCCCGCGCGCCGCCGAACGGGACGATGGCGGTGCCGAACGGCGCGCCGACGAGGCGGAGGCTCTCCTGTCCGCCTTCCGGCGGATCGAGGATCCCGAGCTTCGCCATCGTCTCCTGGACCTCGTGCGGAATCTCGCGGAGCGACGCGCATCGGCTCACCCATAACGCGCTTCGCCCCTGATCCGCTTCGCCCGTGACGTGCTTGGCCCGCCACGTGCTAACCTTTGCCGGGTTGCAACGCTCGGGCGAGTCGGCATGCTGAACAGACGATCCTTCATGGCCCTGTCGGGCGCCGCCCTCGCGGCCCCGGCCTTGGCGCAGGGCAGTGCCGCGCGGACGCTCAAATTCATCCCGCAGGCCGACCTTACGGTGCTCGATCCGATCTGGACGACCGCCTACGTGACCCGCAATCACGGGCTCGCCGTGTTCGACACGCTCTACGGCACCGATGCGCGCTATGCCGCCCAGCCGCAGATGGTGGCGGGCCACACGGTGGAGAACGACGACAAGCTCTGGCGCCTGACCCTGCGGCCCGGGCTCACCTTCCACGACGGCAGCCCCGTGCTCGCCCGCGACTGCGTGGCGAGCATCGCCCGCTGGGGCAAGCGCGACGCCATGGGCCAGACGCTCATGGCCTACACGGACGAACTCTCGGCCCCCGACGACCGGACGATCCAGTTCCGGCTGAAGAAGCCCTTCGCACTCCTGCCGGAGGCCCTCGGTAAGGTCGGATCCTCGATCTGCGCCATCATGCCGGAGCGGCTCGCCAAGACCGACCCGTTCACGCAGGTGACCGAGATGGTCGGCAGCGGCCCCTTCCGCTTCAAGGCGGACGAGCGCGTCGTCGGCGCCCGGGTGGTCTACGAGCGCTTTGCCGGCTACGTCCCCCGCGAGGGCGGCGAGCCGCAATGGACCTCGGGTCCGAAGCGCGTCTTCGTCGACCGGGTCGAGTGGCACGTCATTCCCGACCAAGCCACCGCCGCCTCGGCCATGCAGACCGGCGAGATGGATTGGTGGGAGCAGCCGCCGGCCGATCTCGTTCCGACCCTGGGCGGGCTCACGACGCGGATCACCGACCCGACCGGCCTGATCGGCTGCCTGCGGATGAACCAGCTTCAGCCGCCCTTCGACAACCCGGCCATCCGGCAGGTGCTGCTGAAGGTCGTCGACCAGACCGACTTCATGCAGGCGGTGACCGGCACCGATCCCAAGCTGATTCACGTGCCCACCGGGTTCTTCTGCCCCGGCCTGCCGATGGCGAGCGATGTCGGCCTCGATGTCCTCACGAGCAAGCGCGACTACGAGGCGGCCAAGACGGCGCTGGCGGCGGCGGGCTACAAGGGCGAGAAGGTGGTGCTGATGGGCGCCTCGGACTTCCCCAGCCTCAAGGCGCTCGCCGACGTGGCGGCCGACATGCTCACGCGCGCCGGCTTCAACGTCGACTATCAGGTCATGGACTGGGGCTCGGTGGTGCAGCGGCGCGCCAAGAAGGACCCGATCGCCCAGGGCGGCTGGAGCGCCTTCTGCACTTTCTGGGCGGGGCTCGACCAGGCCAACCCGGCGGTCAGCGCCTTCCTGCGCGGGACCGGGCAGAGCGCCGCGATCGGCTGGCCCACCAGCGAGAAGATCGAGGCGTTGCGGGACCAGTGGCTGGATGCTCCGGACACCGCCGCGCGCAAGCAGCTCGCGGGCGCCCTTCAGCGGCAGGCCTTCAGCGACCTGCCCTACCTGCCCCTCGGGCAATACTTCAACCAGACCTCGTACAAGCCGTCCCTGACCGGCGTGCTCGACGGCGTGCCGATGTTCTGGAACGTGAAGAAGGGGTGACGGGCGGCGGACCGCCGTCCCGACCCGGACCTGCGGCACGGCGGTCGCTCCGAACCAGACCGAGGCCCCGGCGTCGGGAGCCGCCCGCCGTGTCTCCGTCCCGGCGAGCGGCGCCGGCAACCCGGAATTGCGGGACGTCACCGAGCGTCGCGCGGCCTGGATGGCCGCCGGATGGCGCTTCGCGCCCCGCAGGTGCGGCAGCCCGGCGCGCGCGCCTGCAGGCGATCGCGGCCGGCAGCTTGGCGGACGCATACGCCGTCGGGCTTCGACAGATCCGATCCGTTGAAGCCCGATGGCGCTTCCCAGCCGCGGCGGCCGCGGGTTAAGCTGAGGTTGGCACAGGTCACAACCAGAGATGACCGGCCCGCGAGGAAGCCCGAGACGAGACGCCCGGCCCGCCGCTCACGGGGGGCCCCGCGGCGACGTCGAGCCCCGTGCGGGCCCGGCCGTAATCTGGAGCCGTGACCTGGAGCCGTGACCTGGATCGATCCGGACCCCGGGGGCCCGGCCCGAGCCCACGACACGCGCGAGGATAGGCCATGGACGACGCCGCCCTGGAACGCTCGGCGATGCGCAGGATCGGCTGGCGGCTCGTGCCGTTCCTGATCCTCGCCTACTTCGTGTCCTTCCTGGACCGCGTGAATGTCGGCTTCGCGGCGATCCAGATGAACCACGATGTCGGCCTGTCGGCGACCGTGTTCGGCTGGGGCGCCGGGATCTTCTTCCTCGGCTATTTCCTGATGGAGATCCCCAGCAACCTGATGCTGGAGCGCTTCGGGGCGCGGCTGTGGATCGCCCGGATCATGGCCACCTGGGGCCTGATCTCCGCCGCCATGGCGCTGGTGCAGGGGCCGTGGTCGTTCATCGCCCTGCGCTTCCTGCTGGGGCTCGCCGAGGCCGGCTTCTTCCCCGGCGTGATCCTCTACCTCACCTACTGGTTCCCCTCCGCCTACCGGGCGCGGATCATCGGGATCTTCATGATCTCGATCCCGATCTCGTCCTTCCTCGGCTCGCCGATCTCCGGCGCGCTGCTCAACGTGACGGGGTTCGGCCTCGCCGGCTGGCAGTGGCTGTTCATCCTCGAGGGCCTGCCGGCGGTGGTCCTGGCCGTCGCGGTCCTGTGGTTCCTGCCGGACGGGCCGCGGGAGGCGGCGTGGCTGCCGGCGGCCGAGCGGGACTGGCTGGAGCGGCAGCTCCGGTCCGAGGCGGCGCGCAACACCCGCCGCGGCGCGCCCGCGAAGCCGCCGCTCTGGGAGATCCTGCGCGACCGGCGGCTCGCCCTCTTCGCGGCGATCTATTTCGGCTCGACGGCGAGCAGCTACGGGCTGTCGTTCTGGACGCCGCAGATCGTCAAGAGCTTCGGCCTCGGCAATGTCGAGACCGGGCTCCTGAACAGCATCCCGTACGGATTCGCGTCCTTGGCCATGGTCCTCTGGGGCCGGCACAGCGACCGGACCGCCGAGCGGCGCTGGCACCTCGCGCTCTCGTTCCTGGTCCTGGCGCTGGGGCTCGCGGGCGGGACGGTCCTCTCGGGGCTCGGCCCGGTCGTGGCGGCGCTGACGGTCGCGGCGGTCGGCGTCTACATGCTCAAGGGGCCGTTCTGGGCGCTCGCGACCGAGCAGATGCCGCCCGCCACGGCGGCGGCGAGCATCGCGGCGATCAACGCGGTCGGAAATCTCGGCGGCTTCCTGGGCCCCTACCTGATCGGCGCGATCAAGGACGGGACCGGCAGCTTCACCCTGAGCCTTCTGCCCCTGGTGGCCTTCGCCTTGCTCTCGGCCGCCCTGTCACTGGTGCCGGGCCGTGCCCCGCGTCCCGACCGGGGTACGCCGCGCCCGTCGACCGTCTGAGCCCGGCGCGGCGGCGAACCGAGTCCGGGACCGGCCGGTTGGCCCTGGTGCCGCCATCGCCCGGCACGGCGCCGATCCGGACCGGATCGGGGCCCGCCGGCCGGGCGCACCGATGACCGGGAGCCGGACCCATGACGTTGGACGACGCCTTGCAGGACGCCGTCCGGGCGGAGCCGACGCGTCAGGCCGAGGCGGATCGACCGCGAGGCTCTGCCGACGGTGACCGCCGGCGCGGTCGCCGGCGGACCGCGCGGCTCGCGCGGCGTCGCGGAACATCCCCGCCGGACGATCGAGCCCGGCGGCCGGGCCGCCCGTGACCGAGATGCCGTCAGGAGATCGCCGTGCCCAAGCTCAACGCCATCCTGGAGACGGCGCTGTACGTCGCGGATCTCGACCGCGCCGAAGCCTTCTACCGCGACACAATGGGATTGCCCTGCCTCTTCACGGATTTCCGCATGCGCGCCTTCGACGTCGGCGGCCGCGGCGTCCTCCTGCTCTTCCCGGAGGGCGGGTCCCTGCAGCCGATCGAGACGCCGGGCGGGCTCATCCCGCCGCATGACGGCCGCGGCCCGGCCCATGTCGCGTTCTCGATCGACGCGGACGCCCTCGCGTCCTGGGAGGAGCATCTCGCGGCCTCCGGCGTGGCCGTCGAGGGGCGCACCCGCTGGCCGAGGGGCGGCGTCAGCGTCTACTTCCGCGACCCGGACGGGCACCTGCTCGAGCTGGCCACCCCCGGCCTCTGGAAGGGCTACTGAGACGGCGCCGGGCCGCGTCGGGGCGGCCCTCAACGCCGAAGGGGCCGCGTCCTTTCGGACGCGGCCCCTTGCGAGCTCGGCTTGGCGCGGCGGTCGGGATCCGACCGCCGCGGCGCGGTCTTAGTAGGAGCCGAACTTGTAGTTCAGGCCGGCGCGGACGACGGCGAACTCGTCGGAACGGCGGCCGATGCCGCTGTAGACGACGGGGAAGTTGTTGGCGGCGTTGATGACGAACGCGCCCTGGTTGCGGGTGTTGCGGTCGAGGTTGACGTACAGGCCTTCGACCTTGAGCGTCACGGCCGACGAGCGGAAGAAGTTCAGGAAGGAGTCGGTGGGCAGGGCATACTCGACGCCGCCGCCGACGGCCCAGCCGGTGCGGAAGCTGTCGTTGCCGGCGTAGCCGCCGAAGGAGCGGTCGGCGCTGCCGGATCCGTAGGCGAAGCCGCCGGTGCCATACACGAGGGTGCGGTCGAAGGCGTAGCCGAGGCGGCCGCGGACGGTGCCGAAGAAGTCGAGGCTGGAGAGGCCGCGCGGGTCGGTGACGTAGTAGCCGGGGGCCAGCGCGCCGGCGACGAAGGCGTTGTTCCGGTTACGGCCGAAGTCGAGGTACTGGGCATCGGCCTCGATACCGAACACGACGCCGGAGCCGGGGGTCAGCTGCCAGTTGTAGCCGATCTGGCCACCGCCGGAGAAGCCGTCCTGGCTGCGGTTGCGGAAGGAGGCGACGGTGCCGGGAGCGGCGTAGGGGAACGGCACGGCGAAGGTGTTGCCGGTGTTGCGGTCGCTGGCGTCGAAAGCGTAGCCGGCGTTGATACCGAAGTAGGCGCCGGTCCAGGTGAAGACCGGGACGGGGGTGAAGACCGGCGGCGGGGCGGCGCGGCGCGGCAGGTCGGCGGCCGAGGCGGCACCGGTCAGGAGGGCCGTGGCGGCGCTCGCGAGAAGAAGCTTCTTGATCATCTGGTCCTCTGTCTCCCGTTAGGCGGGATGTGTGCGGGGCGGACAGGACGTCAGGATGTGCGGACGCGATAGTGCATTGTTGCAACAGCGTCGGCGGGGGTCCGGAGGCGGTGGACCGGAAGGTGCGCTGGAGCACATCATCTCGGCGTCGTGATCGAAGGATCGGGAACTATTTCGTGACATCTGCCACGTCGCCCCGCCGCGATGACCAATATGTCGGGCGTCGCCCGCTCATCTCTCCGCGTCTCGCCACGCGCGGGCGATCCGATCACGCCGAACCGCTTCGGCGAAACGCTTGATCCAAGTTGTTGTCCGCGCCGTCGCGCGCAGTGAGGCTTCAACCGAAGAAGACGCCCGAGGCGACCCCGAGGCGACGTCGCGGAGGGCGCTTCATGGATCGATCGGCCTGCTTCCACGACGCGTCCCAGATGGCTGAACGTCCCCTGGATTCCGACGCCGGTCTGGTTCGGGCCTCGTGCCGGCTGGCGACCGCCCGCTTCCTCGAGGACATCGTGACGATCCTGCGGGAGACGGCCCGGGAGATCGCCGGCTCCGATGGGATTGCCGTGGTGCTGCGCGAGGGCGACGCCTCATTCTACGCCGCCGAGGACGCCATCGAGCCGTTGTGGCGCGGCCGCCGGTTTCCGTTGACGGACTGCGTTTCGGGACGGGCCATGCTCGATGGCGCGACCATCGTCGTGCCGGACATCGAGTGCGATCCCCGGGTGCCGATCGCGGCCTACCGACTGACCTCGATGCGCAGTCTCGTGGTGGTTCCGATCGGCTCCCCCGAGCCGGTCGCCGCCCTCAGCGCCTATTGGTGCGCCTCCGTCATCCCCGACGACGGGACCGTTCGCCGGCTCGAGGGTCTGGCCCGGCACGCGGCGGCGGCCTTGGATCGGATCCGTCCGAGCGGGCCGTGACGGTCGGTGCCGGCCGTTCGGATCCTGCGTGCCGGCGGGATCGATCGGCCGCTCAGGCCGTTCCCCGCCTTCATCGCCCTGCACGGAAGTCCCAGACCCTCCTCATGAAGCGCCTCACCCTCATCGGCATCTTCGTCGCCCTGCTGCTCGCCATTGTGGCGATTGCGGCCACGTGGTCGACGGTCACGCCCGTCAATCCGGCCGTCGCGCCGGATACGTCGTCGACACCCAACCCCACCGCCCAGAGGAAATGATGCGGCATGACGGGCCGCCCGGCGTGCCGATCCTGATCGACCGGACCCGCTGATGAAATCTCCGTCGAGATTCTGGCAAAGAGGCACATTTCTATGCCAGATCATCCCGGTTGTGCGGCCGGGATTCGCGTCATGAGTGAGATTTCGAGGACGCCGATCGACGCGACCGACGGATTCAATACGCCGTTCGACCGGTTGCAGGCCGCCCTCGATGCATCCGGCGTGGTCGGCGCCTGGGACTGGGACATCCGCCGCGGCACCATAGTCTATGATGCCGGCGCGGCCCGGCTGCTCACCGGCGATCCGGCCCTCGCCGGTACGGAGATCAGCGGCGCCGACGCGCTGGCCGCCGTCCATCCGGACGACCATCCGTGGCTGCTGGACCAGGTCCAGCGGGCCGTGCGGTCGGGTGGTCTGGTGCTGGCCGAGTACCGCGTCGTGCAGGGCGGAGCCGAGCACTGGCTGATCAGCCGCGGACGGACCGTCCCGGATTCCGCGGGGCGTCCGGTCCGGGCGCGTGGCATCATCATCGACATCACGGAACTCCGGGAAGGCGGCGGCCGCTACGTCTTCACCAGCGCGGCGGCGCCGGACGACCCCTTGAGCCGTGCGGCCGATCTGGCCATCGCGCTGAGGCAGACGCTCGGCGAGGATGCGGCGTCGGAACTCCGCCTCGCGGCCGACGGATTGTTGATGAGCCTCGGCCGCGCCCTGGCCCGGACGATGGGTCGACGCTGAGCGGGATCCGGGTGAACTCCGACCGGACCGCCCACGCGATCCTCCGGGAGGATCCGCCGGGCTGGCCGGGAGGAACGCAAGGCACAGGATCTCGAGGCCGCCCGCGAAGCGTTCGGAACGCGTGCGCCGGACCGTTCGGCCGGCCCGGCGAAAGCTTCCGATCCTGCGGCTCTCGGCAGCGGTCCCGCGTCCGCGGCCCTGCGGATCCCGGGCCCGACGAAGCTCCCGAAAGCGGCGGCCAGGACACCCGGCCGCCCGAGCCGCTGCGCGGCATGCCAACCTGGGGCGCCTGACGGTGATCGCCGGCACGGTCCGGGGCCACCGCCGACCGTCGCGTCGGAGACGCGCCTGTTCGCGATGCCATTGCCGGTTCCGGCAAGCGGGCGGCTGCGCCGCACGGGTGCCGAATCTGGCCGCCACCCGGGTGTCCATGATCCCGGACGATCTTCGGTGGCACGAGACGGGTCGTCACGCGATCCCGGTGACCGACGCGGCGCCATCGCCTCTCGGAGGCCGTAGGGCACGAGAAAATCGGAATCTATTCGATGAGTCTTCGTTCGATTTTTACCTTGTTTAAACCCTTGTTGAGCCCAAACGATCTGAACGTAAACCGCTATTTGGAAATCTGCACATGAACGAGACCTTCGATGAAGCCTCCAACACCTTGGCCGTTATAACGGCCGAGCTTGTTGCGGCCTACGTGTCGAACAATCCGGTTCCGGCCTCGGAGTTGCCGGCCCTGATCGCGCGGGTGCATGGCGCGGTCAGCGGGCTCGTCGCCGGGACCCTGACGCCGGAATCCGGGGCGGCGCCCCAGGCCGAGATCGAGAAGCCGGGCGCGGCCCAGGTCCGCAAGTCGGTCCGGCAGGACGGGATCGTCAGCTTCATCGACGGCAAGACCTACAAGACGCTGAAGCGCCACTTGGCCAGCCACGGCCTCGATCCGCGCAGCTACCGGGACCGCTACGGCCTTCCGGCCGACTACCCGATGGTCGCCCCGGGCTATGCCGAGCAGCGCTCCGCCCTCGCCAAGGCGATCGGCCTGGGCCAGCCCGGCGCCATGGCCCGTCGCGGCGGCGCGAAGCGCTGATCCCCCGCGGGCGTGACGCCGCCCGGACGGCGCCGCGTCCCGTTCCCCCCGACGGAGCCGGGATCGTCAATCGTCCGTCACGGCGACGGACCGGCCGGGGGCAGCCGCGGGGATATCGTCCGCCTCCGTCCGGCCATGGCCATAGCCCCCCGGACAATCAGCCGGTCTGCCGGTCGAGGCGCTGCGCCATCGCCCTTGGCCGCCGGGTGATCGGCAAAGGCGATCGTCTCGGCCTCCCTGAGACGAATCTCCGCAGGTCTCGTCTCGGGACCAGGGTGCATCGCGCTTCGAATCTGTATAGAACAGATCATGAACAGAGCGCCTCGGATCGGCAGTTTCAACCGCCGACGCGTCCTGTCTCGGATCGCGGTGGAGCCCTGTGGATTGATCGAGAGAGCCTCAAGGCCGACGCGGCTGTACCGTTTCCACTGTACGGACGGCCACGAGCTGGTGACCGACCTGTGCGGCAGCCGGTTGCCCGACGGGGCGCCGATGCGGGCCCATGCCGAGCGCGTCGCCCTCGCTCTGATGGAGCGGGTCGTGGAGCGGTTCGATTGGTCGGGCTGGCAGGTCGAGGTCTACGACGCCAAGGGGCGGCGCGTCTGGATCCGGGCCTTTCCCGACGTGAACGTCGACACGCGGGCCGCCTGATGCGGGCGGCCGCCGAGAAGGAGAAGCAGATGGCCTACAAGCCGAAATCCGCCGCGGAGACCAAGGCGCGGGATCTGGGGCTCGCCCTGGCCCGGATCGCCGAAGGTGCGGGCCTGCCGGCGAGCATCGGGGTCGATCAGGTGCGGCGCGCGAGTCCGCGGCTGACCCCTCTGGCGGTCGGCCAGATGGTGCGCAAGGAGCGGGACACCGTGGAGGCGACCCTGGCCGAGCGCGGACTGGCGCTCGTCGATTATTCCGATCAGGGGCCGGGTCGCGGGATGGAATTCTGCATCGACACGGCCACCTGAGCGGCTCGATCAGGCGGTCGCCGGGCGGCTGCGCAGGAGGCGGCCCAGGAGGCGGAACGGCAGCAGCGGCAGCTTGATCAGCGCCGTGACCACCAGAACCGCCACGACGGTAAGAAGCGCCAGAACAGAGTTCATCATGCGCGTCGGACTCCCATGACCGGCTCGCCCCTCGGGCCGGGAGTGCTACGAGGCGCCCGGAACACGGCGAGACTATGAACGGGTCAGGGCCATTCGGTCGCAGCCGGCCGTCGGGGATGAGCGTGGGCTCTGTGGCTCCGCTCGGGTGGTCCCACCCCGCAGGCCCACGCCGCGCCGTCGGGAAGCGGTTCGGGGAGGAGTTCGACATGCGCAGGCGTCTCGCCGGCGGCTGGGCCGGGTTCGCGGTCACGGTTCTGCTGCCTCTGGCCGGACCAGCCGCCGCCCAAGTCCAGGCTCAGGTCGTCCAGGCTCAGGTCGCAGAGGCTCCGATCGTCCAGGCACAGGTCCATGTGCGCTATGCCGATCCGGATCGGTTCACCGATGCCGAGAACCGGTTCGGCTCCGGGCAGCCGCTCCGGGTCACCCTCGCCGAGCTGACCCGGATCTTCCGGGATCTCGGCACGGCGCGGCTCCGCCCGGATGAGCGCCTCGACATCATCGTCCTCGATGTCGATCTCGCCGGCTTCGAGCGCCCCGGCTTCGCGACGCCGACGGGCCTGCGGGTCGTGACGGATGCGACGCCGCCACGGATCCGCCTCGCCTATGTCCTGCACCGCGGCGGTCGAATCGTCGCGCAGGGCGAGGACACGGTGACGGATATCAACTTCCTGCTGACGTCTAACCCGCGTTTCTCCACCGGCAGCCTGTATTACGAGCGCCAGCTCCTGCGCGACTGGTTCGCCCGGCGCTTTCCGGAGCTGGCGGGCCGCCGCTAGGGCGCGTCACCGGCGGTTCGTCCCTGCATTCGTCCTGTCGGATCCGACAGGGCCGTGGGCATCCGCCGTGGCGCTCGTGGAGCGCGCTGTGGCGTGGTGGCGTGAAGACCGATGCGATGTCGCGACATCCGGCTTTCCGGACCCGTCGGATGGTCGCAAGACCCGGAGCCGATGGCCGCTTCGACGATGAGGGCGCCCCTATCAAGCCCCGGGGCTGTGTAGTACCTGGTCGTGATCTGCACGACGGGCCGCCCCCGGGCCGGTCGCGGAACGGTCCCCGCTCCAGTCCCGCGGCGCTCGCCCGGGCTGGAGCCTCTTCAGTCGGTCACCGCATGAGCGAGGCCTGCATCTTCTCGGCCGGCTGCAGCGAACTCGCGGACCTGGTCCGGACCTATGATTGGACGCAGACGCCGCTGGGGCCCCTGGCGGATTGGCCCCAGAGCCTGATCTTCACGGTCAGCACCCTGCTGCAATCGCCGGTGCCGATCGTGCTGCTGTGGGGCGAGGACGGCATCATGATCTACAACGATGCCTATTCCGTCTTCGCGGGGGCGCGCCATCCCAAGCTCCTCGGCTCCAAGGTGCGCGAGGGCTGGCCCGAGATCGTCGATTTCAACGACAACGTGATGCGTGTCGGACTGGCTGGCGGGACGCTCTCCTACAAGGACCAGGAACTGACCCTGCACCGCTACGGCCAGCCCGAGCCGGTCTGGATGAACCTCGACTACTCGCCGGTCTTCGGCGCGGATGGTCGGCCCGCCGGGGTCATCGCCATCGTGGTCGAAAGCACCGAGCGGGTGTTGGCCGAGCGCCGCCTGCGGGAGAGCGAGGAGCTGTTCCGCACCCTCGCCCAGGGCATCCCGCAGCTCGTCTGGCGCGCCGCGATCGACGGTGCCTGCATCTGGTCCAGCCCGCAATGGCACGCCTATACGGGTCAGACCGAGGCGACGAGCCGGGGCTGGGGCTGGCTGGACGCGGTCCATGCGGACGATTACGCGGCGGCCGAGACCGCTTGGCGCGAGGCTCCGGTGAGCGGCCACCTCTCCTTCGAGCACCGGCTCCGCAACGCGGCCGAGCAGCGCTTCTGCTGGTTCCAGACCCGGGCCGCCCCGGTCCGCGACGCGCAGGGCCGGATCGTCGAGTGGCTCGGAACCTCGACCGACATCGACGATCTGCGCCAGTTTCAGGAGCGGCAACAGGTCATGGTCGCCGAGCTGCAGCACCGGACCCGGAACCTGCTCGGCGTCGTGCGCTCCATCGCCCAGCAGACGATGGCTCAGACCGGGCCCGGCGAGACGTTCCGGGAGCGCTTCAACGACCGCCTGTCCGCCCTCTCCCGGGTCCAGGGCCTCCTCTCCCGCTCGGATCAGGAGCCGATCACGCTCCGCGCCCTGATCGAGACGGAACTCGCCGCCCTCGACGCTCCGGCCATGCAGGGGCGCATCCGGCTCCACGGCCCCGTGGTGCGGCTGCGCAAGGCGACGGTGCAGACCTTCGCGCTGGCCCTGCACGAACTCGCCACCAACGCGCTGAAATACGGCGCGCTCACCAGCGAGGAGGGGCGCCTGGCGGTGACGTGGCGGACCTACCGGGCGGACGATGGCGGCGGCCGGCTGCTGGTGGAATGGGTGGAGGACGGTCTCGTCCGTCGACCGGATTCGGCGGACGCGCCGCCGCGGGGCGGATACGGGCGGGAACTGATCGAGCACGCCCTCCCCTATGCCCTCAAGGCGACCACCAGCTACGAACTCGGCGACACCGCGCTCTATTGCGCGATCAACATTCCCCTCCCCGACGGAGAAGCCGCAGGCAGCCCCGCATGACCCCGACTCCACGCCCGCTGGCCGGCAGGCGGGTCCTGCTGGTCGAGGATGACTACTTCATCGCCATCGATCTCAAATCCGGCTTCGAGGCGGGCGGTGCCCAGGTGCTGGGACCGGTGCCCAGTGTCGGCGAGGCGCTGGCGCTGATCGCCCGCACGGCCGCGATCGACGCCGCGGTGCTCGACATCAACCTGCAGGACGAGCTCGTCTATCCCGTCGCCGACGCGCTGTACGCGCGGGGTGTGCCGTTCCTATTCGCGACCGGCTACGATCCGGTCGCGGTGCCGTCCCTCCACGGAGCCGTGGCCCTCTGCCAGAAACCTCTCGACCCGCAGATCGTGGCGCGCGCGCTGTTCGGCTGAAGCACCGGGTCCCGCGCCCGCGCCGGACTCGGTTGTCGGGGCTTCGGCCAATCGGGCGGGTGTTTCCCGTGAAACATCTCCGCCTGCGCGCCGCTCTGCATCGGAGCGCCGTTACTGTCCAGACCGACACGAGACGGGCTTCGGACGGAGCGGCCATGCATCGGCAGGGGATGGTGGGCCCGCCGTGCGGCTCATCGATCCCCGAAGGCGCGCACGAGGGCCCCGGCGGCCAGCCACAATCCTCTCAGGAGCCATCCGACCAGCCGAACCGCCTGGACCAGCAGCTCGATCCCTTCGAGCAGATCGACCAGCCGCCGCAACCGGCCGGGCCGGCGCGATGCCGGCTCGGCCTCGATCGACGGATCGCCCGATTCTCTGCGGTCCTGCATGCCTCTCTCCGGAGCACGGCGCCGGCCTGCGTGCGGTCGGTGTGCCTCACCATGCGGCCTGGAGGCCTGCGGCGAAGACCTGGACGGTGGCGCCCGGACGCACGTCACCGGTGTAGCCCAGGGTCAACCGCACGCCGTCCGCCACCGGCCCGGTCAGGCTCACCCCCAGGACCGCCCCGTCCCGGCCGAGGGCGCTGGTGCGGGCGGCAAACTGCGCCCCGAACAGGCCGGAGCGGACCACCGCGTAAGTGTCGGCCAGCTCGTGCGCCCAATAGGCCCGACCCTCCAGCCGGAGGTCCGGCACGCCCGCGAAGGCCACGCTCGCCACGCGGCCGCCCACGAGGCTGCGCGCCGCGTCGAGATCGGCCACCGCGAATCCCTGGCCGCCCAACCCTTGGCCCCCGAACCCCTGGCCCACCAGGCCGCCCCGCTCGGCCACCCGGCCGCGCGTCAGCCGGTCGTAGCTGAACCCCACCTCCGGCACGACCTCGACCGGCAGATCCACGGCCAGCGCGTACCCGGCAAAGCCCGCCACCCCGCCGTTCCAGCCCGAGGCCAGACCGCTCGCCTGCGACACCGCCGTGCCCAGGGCCACCGTCCGGTCGATCCGCCCGTCCGCGTACGACACCCCCGCCGTCCCGCGCAGCACCACCGGCCCCAGACGCGTCTGCGCGTACAGGCTGCCGCCGTAGCTGTCCGTGGTGAACCGGCCGAGCCCCGCCCCCCGCGACGTGCCGGTCTCGCGCAGGTAGCTGAACGCCCCGCCCACCTGCGTCTCCGCCCCAACCTGCCGGTCGACGCCCACGAGCAGGCCGCCCGCGCCGTAACCGGCGCCCGAGGCCGCCCGATCGCCGGCCCGGTCGCCGAACCCGTACAGCGCGTCCGCCCAGACCCGGCCCTCGCCCACCGCCAGCGGCTGGTCCGGCACCCCGGCGGCGCCGCGCACCTGCAGCGCCGTGCGGTTCGGGCCCAGGCCCGGATCGCCCGCGCCGAACGCCGCCGTCCCGCCGCCCAGCCCGCGCTGGTGCCGGTCGATCGCGTCGGCGATCAGCCGGCGCGCGGAGAGATCGGTCATCACCGCGTCGCCGTAGCTCTGGCCCGACAGGCTGGCCAGGCCGCCCGGCAGGGTGGCCGGGTTGGCCGCGTAGAGCGGATCGTAGACCCGCGCCCGGGCCGCGTCCGGCCGGGTGCCGGCGGCCGGGCGGGCGACGTCCAGCGCCGCGCCCACGGCCTGGGCGTTGCCGGTCTGGGGGAGGCCCAGCCCGGCGAGGTTGCCGTAGGCCGCCGGCGTGATCACGAGGTCGAGGCCGGTGGCGGCGTAGAGGGCGTCGAAGCGCGTGCCGGCCGGAAGCCCCGTCGTCGGCTGGGCGAGGCCGGTGAACGAGCCCGACAGCCCCCCTTGAGCGGTGAGCACGCCGAAGCGCTGGCCGAGGGCCGGGGTGAAGGCGTTGGTGGCGTTGCCGGTGAGGCCGCGCAGCTCCGGCACGAGGGTGCCCCCCGCCGACACCGTGCTGGTGGCCCCCAGCGCCAGGAGCCGGGCGTAGCTGCCGGCACCCGTGCCGGTGCCGGGTCCGTCGATGTCGAGGCCGAGACGGCTGCTAGGGGCGAAGGCCACCGGGCCGAGCACCGTGAGGGTGCCGGGGGAGTTGCCCGGCCGCAGGGCGCCGGCCACCGTGACCGGGGCGGCGATCGTGCCGATGCCGCGCAGGGTGCCGGCGGCGGCCACCGTCACGGGCGAGGCCCAGAGGCCGTTGAGCGCGAGCGTGCCGGCCTGGATCGTGGTCGGGCCGGAGAAGCGACCGGTGCCGGTGAGCGTGAGCGTGCCGGTGCCGGCCTGGGTCAGGCTGGTGGGGCTGGCGGTCTCTAGGATGGCGCCGGCATAGGTGGTGGAGGCCGGGCCGGCGACCGTGAGGGCGCCGTTGCCCAGGACGGCGGAGGCGGGGCCGGACAGGCTCGCCACCGTGAGGGCGCCGCCGCTGAGGTCGAGGGCGCCGGCATTGGTCAGGGTGGTGAGGCCGGCCAGCGGCCCGGTGACCTGGATCAGCCCGGTGTTGGTCAGCGCGCCGTTGAGCTGCCCGGACAGGCGGGCGAGGCCGGTATTGGTCAGGTCGGTGGTGAGGGTGCCGTCGCTGGCGACGAGGCCGGCATTGCCGAAGCCGGCCGGCGCGGTGAGGCTGGCGGTCTGGGCGAGGACGACGATGCCGGCATTGGCGAGTGGCCCGGCGAGGCTGTAGCGGCCGCCTGCGGTGACGGCGAGGGTCGCGCCGGCGGCGTTGGCGAGGGTGCCGTCGCTGGCGACGTTGCCGGAGACGGCGAGCAGCCCGGCGTTGTTGGCGATGGCGCCGTCGATGCGGCCGGCGCTGGCCAGCACGGTGCCGGTGTTGGTCAGGCCGCCCGCGAGGGCGCCGCTGCTGGCGAGGCTGCCGGTGTTGGCCACGCCGCCCGCGAGGGCGCCGCTGTTGCCCAGGCTGCCGGTGTTGGCCACCCCGCCGGTGATCGTGCCGGTGTTGAGGGCCAGCCCGGCATTGGCGAGGCCGCCCGCGATGGTGCCGCTGTTGCCCAGGACGCCGAGATTGCCGACGCCGCCGGAGACCAGGCCGGCATTGAGGAGGCTCGCCGCGGGGCCGATGCGGACCGGTGCGGCGAGGCTGCCGGTGGCGGTCAGGGTCAGGGTGCCGGCGCCGACCAGGGCGCCGCCGGTGACGGTGTTGGCGGCCGACAGGATGGCGGTGCCGGGTCCGGTCTTGACGAACACGCCCGGCTGGCTGCCGTCGGCGATCGGACCCGCGAAGGTGGACGTGCCGCCGTCGATCTGCAGGGTGCCGGGGCCGGAGAGGGTGAGCGGGCGGGCGGTGGCGAATCCGTCGGCCAGGACCTCGAGGGTGCCGCCGCCGAGGGTCAGGCCGGTGCCGGCGGCGCCGAGGTTGGCGTCGCGGGAGACGGCGAGGGTGCCGCCGTAGACGGCGGTGCCGCCGGCATAGCTGTTGGTGCCGGCGAGTTCGAGGGTGCCGAGCCCGGTCTTGATCAGGCCGCCGACGCCCGAGATGTCGTTGGCGAAGCGGCCGTAATAGGCTTGGCCGTTATAGGTGGTGTTGACCGTCCAGGTCGAGGTGAACTGGCCCGGACCGTCGATCGCCTTGCCGAGGTTGAGCAGGCCCCAGCCGAAGGTGGCGTTCGGGGCGTTGGCCGGTCCGTCGCCGAGGTGGGTGGCGGTGGTGAACATGGTCTGGGCGATCTGCGGCGCCGTCAGGAACGGGAACGCCTGCATCAGCACGGCTGCGGCACCGGAGACGTGCGGCGCTGCCATCGATGTACCATTTTTCAACCCGTATCCGCCGCCCGGAACGGTCGAGTAGATACCCACGCCGGGCGCGGCTATACACCAAGCTGCTGTCACGCCGCATAGATTGCTGAAAGATCCGATTTGATTGTTTTTGTCAGTTGCGACGACTGAAACGATGTAGCCTGACAAGTCGGAAAAATCGACCTTCGACTGATCGATCGGCCGATTTTGACCATCATTGAGCTGATAGACGCCGATGTTTGCGTTGCTTGGACGTATGAAAGGATAGAACGCAACGCCGGTCGGATTGACGGCGACTTTTTCCTGATCTTCACGCTCATTGCCAGCCGCAAAGACTAGCAGCATACCTTTGTCTGCGGCACGTTTGAGGGCGCTGTACTCCGCCAGTGCGTCGCCGTATTCGTATGATTGTATTTTCAGCTGAACGTAATAAGGATTAGATATTACATTGCCGTTATCATCGAGAATGAGCTTGGTCGGCAAGGAGGGGCCATAGCTGCCATTGAGAACTCGCGCCCCATTGGCTGCCGCGAAATCAACCGCGGCATTGGCATCGGTCGAGATTTCGTTGAGGCCCAATCTCTGCTTGATAAAATTGGCCTCGGCCGGGCCCATAATCGCATTCAGTGAGAGCAGCGTGCTTTCAAAAGCGACGCCCATCATCTCGCCGCCGGCTGCAGATGCCCCGATCGTTCCTGAAACGTGCGTCCCATGACTGTTGAGGTCGACGAGAAGAGTGCTGCGGATCGCTCCAGGGGGATCGGTGAGCCAAAAGTTCCGAGAGGCAGACGATATCCGCCCAGCAAATTTCGGGTGATTGGGGTCGATGCCGCTATCGACAACTGCCACCGAGACGCCGAGCCCCGTATAGCCATGCGCGTAAGCCGTCGCGGCATTGATCGCGGCGAGCCCCCAATCACCTTGGTAAGCCGACCAGTTCGAGAAATCAGCCGCTGTCAGTCCGAAAGTCGAGGGCGAGCGCGCCGGCACGGTCTGCGCCGCCACAGGTCCCAGAGCCAGCGCGAGCGTGGCGAGCGAGCTGCCGACCAGCAATCCCATCCGGACGGGGCCGCACCGTCGCGTTCCGGCGCCCGTGCTCCTGCTCGGATCACAGGATCCGGTCGCATGCTCGACGTCGCTATACTGTTGGACCATCGGACTGACCCCCGTCATGCCTGTCACAGACTTTGCGCGGGGGTTAGAAAATGCGGCTTTAACGAACTATCACATTGCAGCCACACTCTGCGCCGCGCGCAACATTCTGAAACGGGGATCCCCCTTTCTGAGACGGAAGGAACCATCCCACCGGCGCGCAGGTCAGAATCCTCCGATGCTGGGCCCGCTGCGGCCCGGTCGGGCGACACCTGCGTCGAATCGCACGCCGCAGCGACAAACGACAGTGTACAGCTGCTCGGGTCGTCACGAGATAGGAGGACTGTCCGGATGGACGCGGCTAACGTGCGGGACGACCCGACCGCGTTGCCACGCGTCACCTTGGGGCAGGCCCTCGTTCTTCATCGGTCGCGCTAACAGCAGGTGTCAGGCTCCACGTATGTCTTCCGAGGAGAGAAACCGGGACCCGGACGTGGCACCCGCCGGCGGCGACGCCCCGGGCGGCGAGGTCGCCTGCCTGCGGTTCGAGCCGCCCGGTGATCCGGAGGCGCTCGGCCGGGCCTGGCAGGACCATCTCGCGCCCATCTTCGACGTGAGCTTCCGCCCGGAGACCGATCTCACCATCCCGATCGCGATGCGCAGCTACCATCTCGGCGACCTGCTGGTCGGCGACGTGGTGGCGCCGGCGCACACCCTCGTGCGGACGCGGGAGATGATCGGCCAGCAGGGCCTCGATCACATCCTGCTGCAGTTCTACCGCCGGGGGCAGAGCCGCGTGGAGACCGATCACGGCACCGGCCCGGTGAACGAGGTCCAGTGCATCGTCTTCGATCTCGCCCAGCCCGTGCGCATCGTCGCGGGCGCGGTCGACGCCACCAACGTCGTGATCCCCCGCGCGCTTCTGGAGAAGCAGGGCTGCCACCCGGACGCCCTGCACGGCCGCCCCCTCGACCATGACGGCGACCCGTTCGGGCGGCTGGTCCACAATTTCGTCGCCAACGTCGTCGCCTGCGGCGACCTCCTCGACCGGCGCGAGGCCCTGGCGGCCTCGACGGCGATCACCCAGCTCTGCGCCAGCTGGCTGCGCGGCCAGGAGGAGGGGCGCCCGTCCCAGAACCAGGACGTCCGGATCCGCGTCCGCCGCCTCGTCGAGGCGGAACTCGGCAACCCGAAGCTGACGCCCGCCCTGGTCGCGGCGCGGCTCGGCCTGTCGCGCTCGACCCTGTACCGCCTGTTCGCCCCCAACGGCATCGTGGCGTATATCCGCGACCGGCGCCTGATGGCGGCGATGCGGATGCTCGTGCGCGACGATGCGTCCAAGCCCCTGCGCATCTCGCAGGTCGCCTTCGCGGTCGGCTTCTCGGACGAGCGGACCTTCCGGCGGGCGTTCAAGCGCCGGTTCGGCTTCATCCCCAGCGATGCGTCCCAGCGCCTGGACGCCCACCCCGACCCCGCGCCCGGGGCCGTCCTGCGCAACTGGATCGAGAGCCTCTGACATGCCGCGCCCGTCCACCGGTCGACGGCGCGCCGTCGCGCCTGCGGGCGTCGTGGCGTTCTGCCTCTGCCTCGCGGCCGCCGTGCCGCTCGCCGCGGACCCTTTGCGCGCCGAGACCCGGGACACGGCTCGGGCGGCATCCGAGGGCGTGTCGGAGGGGCCGTCCCTCGCGCTGCGCATGAACGATCCCGAGACGTGGCGGGTCGCGACGCATCCGGTGCCGCCCCTGGTCATGGAGGCGGAGGGCCGGTTGCGCGGGTTCAGCATCGATCTCTGGAACGCCATCGCCCGGGAGCTGGGCGTCCGGACCGCCTTCGTCCGCGTCGACGACCTGCCGGCGCTGTTCGGGGCGGTCTCGGACGGGCGCGCGGACCTCGCCATCGCGGCGGTGTCGATCACCGCGGAGCGCGAGCGGCGGTTCGACTTCTCGGTCACGATGCTGGAGACCGGCCTGCGCATCGCCGTCCCGGCGGCGCCGGACGCGACCGGCTCGGCCACCGGCCGGGCCCTCCGGGCGCTCCTGAGCGACGCCACCTTCCTGCAGGTCCTCCTGGGGCTCGCCGCCCTCATCCTCGCGGTGGCGGCGCTGATCTGGTGGCTCGAACGCCGCCATCCCGGCGGCATGGCGGCGCGGGCGCGGCCGGCGCACGGCTTCGCCCATGTCCTCTGGTGGGCGCTGAGCAGCCTCGCCGCGCAGGCGGAGGAGATGCCGCGCAGCCCCCTCGCGCGGGCCATCACGGTGGTCTGGCTGTTCACCTGCATCGCCCTGGTGGCGTGGTTCACCGCCGGCCTGACCAGCACGGCGACGGTGGAGCGCCTGCGCGGCGCGATCAACGGCCCGCAGGACCTGCCGGGCAAGCGGGTGGGCACGGTCGCCCACACCACGTCGGTCGCCTATCTGGCGGACCACTTCGCCACGCCGGTGGGGTTCGCGAGCCTGGAGGAGGCCTGCGCGGCCCTGCAGGCCGGCACGGTCGCCGCGGTGGTCTACGATGCCCCCGCCCTGAGCTACTACGCGACGCAGCCCGGCCACGCGCCGCTGCGCCTGATCGGGCCGGCCTTCAACCGGCAGGCCTACGGCATCCTGTTCGCGGCGAACGACCCCCGGCGCAAGCGCGTCAACCAAGCCCTCCTCGGCCTCAGGGAGGATGGCCGCTACGACGAGATCTACAGCCGCTGGTTCGGCTCCGAGAGCGGCGAGGCTCAGGATCGCTGAGGCGCGCCGCGGTGGCGGTGGGCCTCGGCCGGGTGGCGCGCGGGCAGCCGGTCCCCTTGGCCGAAGAGCTTCGCCCGCAGCGAACCCTCGGCATAGGCGGTCTTGTAGAGGCCGCGATCCTGCAGTTCCGGGATCACGAGGTCGATGAAGTCGGAAAAGCTCTCCGGCACGACGATCCGGCTGAGGTTGAAGCCGTCGACCTCGCCCTCCTCGATCCAGGCCTGGAGCTCGTCGGCGATGGCGACCGCGTCGCCGGTGAGCACCGGGTAGCGGCCGCCGAGCTGCAATTCGGCCAGGAGGTCGCGCTTCGTCAGCCCGCGCTTGGCCGCCGCCGCCGTGGCCGACTGGATGGCGTTGCCCGGCGCGTAGGGGATCGCCTCGTCGAGGCCGTAGCGGGCGAAGTCGATCCCCGTGGAGGCGGAGAAATGCGCGAGCCCCGCTTCCGGGCTCGCGTAGGACAGGTATTCGTCCCGCTTGGCCTCGGCCTCCGCCCGGGTCCGGCCGGGGATCACCGCGAGGCCGACGAAGACCTTCACGTCGTCGGGATTGCGGCCGGCCGCGACCGCCTCGGCCCGGATGGCGCGGACGGACTCGCGGGCGGTGGCCGTGTCGCGGGCGGAGATGAACACGCACTCGGCGTGGCGGCCCGCGAAGGCGCGGCCGCGGCCCGAGGCGCCCGCCTGGTAGAGGACGGGCGTGCGCTGGGGCGACGGCTCGGACAGGTGGTAGCCGTCGACCGCGAAGAACTCGCCCCGGTGGGCGACCTTGCGGATATGGGCCGGATCGCTGAACACCCGGGCCGCCCGGTCGCGGCGCACGGCGGCGTCGTCCCAGCTGCCCTCCCAGAGCCGGTAGAGAACCTCCAGATACTCGTCGGCATAGTCGTAGCGCCGGTCGTGTGCCGGCAACGTGCCGCCGCTCTGGGCGCGGTGGGCGCTGTCGAGGTAGCCGGTGACGATGTTCCAGCCGATCCGGCCGCCGGTCAGGTGGTCGAGGGTCGAGAGGCGCCGGGCGAAGGTGTAGGGCGCCTCCTGGTGGACGTTGATCGTCACCCCGAAGCCGAGATGTTCGGTCACCGCCGCCATGGCGGTGATCATCACGGTCGGGTCGTTGACCGGGAGCTGCACGGCCTCCCGGGCGGTCACGTCGATGCCGTCGCCGTAGACGTCGTAGACGCCGATGATGTCGGCGATGAACAGGCCGTCGAACAGGCCGCGCTCCAGGAGCTTCGCCTGGTCGGTCCAGTAGCCCAGCGTGTTGTAGGCCGACGAGCGGTCGCGCGGGTGCGTCCAGAGCCCGTGATTGATGTGGCCCACGCAGGCCATGTTGAAGGCGTTCAACAGGATCTGCTTCTTCTGGGCGGCCATCAGAGCGCTCCGTGCCGGGGCGGCAGCCGGCCGTCGAGGTGGTAGGCGCCGATCCAGTGGTACTTCCAGCGCACCGGATCGTGCAGGGTGTGGGTGCGGACGTTGCGCCAGTAGCGGTCCAGGGCCTCGGCCCGGTCGGTGGCGGAGGTGCCGCCGAGTTCGAGGAGCCTGTTGGACGCCAGCAGCCCGGCCCGGTGGCTCGCAGCCCGGGCCTCCGCCACCGCCACGGAGGCCGCCGCGACGTTGTCCGCATCGGGGGCGTCCTGCGCGGCGTCCACGAAGCGGCCGGCCCGCGTCAGCAGGGCGTCGGCCGCCGCGAGGCGGACCTGGACGTCGCCCAGCGCGTGGAGGGTCAGGGGATCCTCGCTCGCCCGGGTGACGCCGGAATCGATCCAGGGCCGGGCGCGGTCCCGCACGAAGGGCAGCGTCGCCGCGAAGGCGCCTTCGCCGATGCCGAGATCGATCCCGGCGTGCAGGATCTGCGCGAAGGGGCCGATGGCGGTGGGCCGCTCCAGCGAGGCCTGGAACGGCACCACCCAGCCGGGCTCCACGGCGACCCGCTCGAACAGGACCGAGCCCGAGCCGGTGACCCGCTGGCCGAACCCGTCCCAATCGTCCACCAGGGTCACGCCCGGCGCGTCCCGGGGGATGAAGACCAGGTAGGTGGCCGTGCGGCCCGCCTCCTCGGCCTCGACCAGCGTCGGGATGCGGTGGGCATAGAGCGAGCCGGTGCAGTAATACTTGCGGCCCTCGACGAACCAGCCGGCCGGATCGCGCACGAGCCGGGTGCGGCGGGTGTGGTCCCGCGCGCCGATCTCGGCCAGCGCATTGCCGAATCGCTCACCCGCCAGGACGCGGCCGTAGAGGTCGCGCTTCTGGGCCTCGGTGCCGCCGTTGCGGAGCACCTCCAGGGCGTAGAAATGGTTCTGCGGGATCTGGCCGAGGGACCCGTCCGCCGCGGCGATCCGGGCGATCACCTGCGCGACCGTGGCGCTGTCGAGGCCGGGGCCGCCATAGGCCTTCGGCACCGTGATCGCCCAGAGGCCGGATTCGCTGAAGCGCTCGACCTCGGCGACGGGCAGGCGCCGCTCGAGATCGCGCGCGACCGCGGCCTCCGCGAACGCGGCCGCCAGCGCGTCGGCGATGGCCAGCGCCGCCGCGGCGTCGGCGATCACCGGCACCGGGCGCGGCGGTGCGGGCGCCTGCGTGAAGGCGGTCTCGTGGGGCTGGAGTGGCATGGCCCGATCCTCAGTTCCACTGGTGGCGGGCCGGCAGCACGCCGTTCAGGGCGTGGTTGCCGAGGAGGTGGTACTTCCAGCGCACGGGGTCGTGCAGGGTATGGACCCGGGCATCCCGCCAGAACCGGCCGAGATTGTACCCGTCGCGGGTCGCCGAGGCGCCGGCGAGTTCGAGCAGCCGCTCGGAGGCCTCCAGGGCGACCTCGGTGGTGAGGATCTTCGCCTGCGCCACCGCCACCGAGGCCTCGGCCGCGCTCTGGGCGGTGACGGGGGCCGCGGCGATCCGGTCCAGGGTCCGGCCGGCCCGGGCCAGGACCGCCTCGGCGGCGTGGAGGTCGACCGTGAGCCGTCCGACCTCGCCGAGGATGTGGGGATCCTCCGCGACGGTCTCGGCGGTGAAGGGATAGGGCCGCGTCCGGGTGCGCAGGAAGTCGAGGGCCGCGGCGACTGCGCCCCGGGCGAGGCCGGCATCGATCGCCGCGTGGATCAGCTGGGAGATCGGCCCGAACAGGCCCGGGCGCCCGGCGAGGGGCGCGAGGTCGATCGTCAGATCCGCCTCGACGGGGGCGTTCTCGAAGAGGACGCTGCCGCTCGCCGTGGTGCGCTGGCCGAAGCCCTGCCAGTCGTCCACGACCCGCACGCCCGGGGCGTCCCGGCGCACGAAGACCAGGAGCGGTCCTCCGTCGGGGCCGACCGCGCGGGTCGGGATCCAGTGGGCGAAGAGCGCGCCGGTGGAATAGAAGCGGTGGCCGCTCAGGCGCGGGCCCGCCGGCCCGGATGTCAGCCGCGTCTCCACGCGGGTGATCGCCTTGCCGTTGCGGGCGGGGCCGGCATTGCCGATCCGGTGGCCGGCGAGGACGTCGCGGTAGATCCGCGCCTGCTGGGCGGGGCTGGCGGCGACCGCGACCAGCGCCAGGACGCCGAACTGGTTCTGGGGGATCTGCGCCGCCGAGCCGTCGGCGGCGGCCAGGATCGTGAACACCTCGGCCAGCGTCGCGTACGAGACTTCCGCGCCGCCATGGGCCCGCGGCACCGTGAGGCCGCCGAGCCCACTGTCGGTGAAGGCCGCGATCTCCCCCCAGGGCAGGCGCCGGTCGCGGTCGCGCTCGGCCGCGCCCGCCGCGAAGATCCGGGCCACGGCCTGTGCGGCCGCGATCGCCTCGGCGTCGGATCCGATCCGGTGCGGGGGCGACGGCGGCGGGGGCATCGGCTCGGCCGCCCCGTCGGCGACGGATTCGTCCATGTCCAGGCTCATGGGTGCAGGCTCACGGGTTCAGCCTCAGGGATGCGGCCTCGGGTGCGGGCCGCCTCGTGCCGGGGCGCGGGGCCGTCAGCGGGCCCGGAGCCGCCGCACCGCGGTGTCGCCCGCGAACTGGACCACGCACACGAGGGCGATCAGGATCGCGATCACCACCATCATCACGGTGGTGTCGAAGCGCTGGTAGCCGTACCGGATGGCGACGTCGCCGAGGCCGCCCGCGCCCACCGCCCCGGCCATCGCGGAGGCGCCGATCATCGACACCACCGTGATGGTGAAGCCCGCGACGATCCCCGGCAGCGCCTCGGGCAGGAGCACGTGGGCGAGGATGTGCCGGCGTCGGCAGCCGATGGACTGGGCGGCCTCGATCAGGCCGGCATCCACCTCCCGCAGCGAGACCTCGGCGATCCGGGCGAAGAACGGGGTGGCGCTCACCGCGAGCGGCACGATGGCCGCCCAGACGCCGATGGTGGTGCCGGCCACCAGCCGGGTGAACGGGATCAGCGCCACCAGTAGCACGATGAACGGCACGGCCCGGAAGCCGTTGACCACGGCCCCGACCACCCGGTTGGCCGCCGGTGCCGGGACGATGCCGCCGGGCCCGGAAATGACGAGGAACAGCGCCAGGGGCAGGCCGGCCAGCACGGCGATCCCGGCCGAGACCCCGACCATGAGCCCGGTGTCGAGGAAGGCCTGCCAGAGGCGGTCGATCATCTGCGGGGTCATGCGGGGCTCCGGGTCGGTGGGTTCGAGGGGGAACCGCTTGCGCGGCGGAGTCTCTGCCGGATTCCGCGGGGAAGGCGGCCCATCGTCGCCTCACCCCGCCTCCGCTTCCGGGGCGACGTAGCCGAGCCTCTCGACGGCCCCGCCGAGCGCCCGCAGGCGCGCCTCCACGTCCGGATCCGCGCCCGGGACGGCGACCAGCATCCGGCCGACCGCGTGGCCCTGAATCCGCTCGATGCCGGCCTGGAGCAGGCGCACCGGCGTGCCGGCCGCCACGGCGAGGCCCGAGAGATCCGGCGTCCCCTGCCCGGCCCAGGTGATCCGCAGGATCGCGGATCCGCCGGGTGTCGGCAGCGGCTGCAGCCGGTCCGCCAGATCCGGCGGCAGGCCGCGGGTCAGCGGTTCGAGCAGCGCCTGCGTGGTCGGGTGCTCGGGCGCCCCGAAGACGCGCCAGACCGGCCCGGTCTCGACCACCCGGCCCCGTTCCAGCACCACCACGTCGCTGCAGATCTCGCGGATCACGTGCATCTCGTGGGTGATCAGGATGATGGTGATCCCCAGGCGCCGGTTGATGTCGCGCAGCAGGTCGAGGATCGCCAGCGTGGTTTCCGGGTCGAGGGCGGAGGTCGCCTCGTCGCAGAGCAGGATCTCCGGATCGCTCACGAGGGCCCGGGCAATGCCGACCCGCTGCTTCTGGCCGCCGGAGAGCCGCGACGGGTAGGTGTCGGCCTTGTCCTCCAGGCCGACGAGGCGCAGCGCCTCCGCGACCCGCGGGCCGATCGCGCTTCTGGGGACGCCCGCGACCGTCAGCGGCAGCGCCACGTTCTGCCGGACGGTCTTGGCCGCCAGCAGGTTGAAGTGCTGGAAGATCATGCCGACGCGCCGGCGCAGGGCCACGAGCCCGTCGGTGTCGAGGGCATCGACGGGGGCGCCGTCGACCAGAACCCGGCCGGAGGTGGGCGCCTCCAGCCGGTTGACCATGCGCAGGAGGCTCGACTTGCCCGCCCCCGAGCGGCCGATGATGCCGAAGATCGCCCCCGCCGGAATGGCGAGGTCGACGCTGTCGAGCGCGCGGACCGGTCCGGCGGCGGACGGATAGGTCTTGGAGACCGCCTCGAACCGTACCGTGCCGGGCCTCCGGCCGGGCGCTGCGGCCGGACCTGCGGCCGGACCTGGGGCGGTGGCCGCGGCGGCCGGACTCCGCCGTCCGGTCGCGACCGGCGTGCCCGGAGTGTGCAGGCTGTCGAAGACGAGGCCGACCATCAGTTCTGCCACGCCAGCAGGTAGAGCTTGTCGCTGTCGGCGAAGGACTTGCGGATCTGCCGCTTCACGGCGTCTGAATTCTGAAACAGGGTCACGAACTTCCGGATCGCCGGGTCGTCCTTGCGGGACGTCTTGGTGACGAAGCTGACCGTGAACAGCTTGTCCTCGATGCCGGAATAGATCAGCCCGCTGGTCGGGTCGAAGCTTCCGGCCGCCACGATGAAATGCGGATAGCCCTGCGCGAGATCGACATCGCCGGTGATCCGCGCGAGCTGCGGTCCCTCGACCTCGGTGAATCGCAGCTTCTTCGGGTTCTCGACGATGTCGTCGAGGGTGCCGAGGAAGCCGACACCGTCCTTCAGCCTGACCAGCCCGGCCTTCTGGAGGAGCAGCAGGCCGCGGCCCTGGTTCACCGGATCGTTGGCGAGCGCCACCGACCCGCCCACCGGGACCTCGTCGAGGCGCTTATGCTTCAGGGAGTACAGGCCGATATTGGACAGGATCCCCTGCCCGACGATGTCGAACGCGTAGCCCTTCTGCTTGGCCGCGTTCTCCATGAAGGGGCGGTGCTGGAAGAAGTTCACGTCGATGTCGCCGGCATCGAGCGCGACGTTGGGCGTCGTCCAGTCGCTGAACTCGACCACCTTCACGTCGAGGCCCTCCGCCTTGGCCTCCCGGGCCGCCACCGTGACGGCATCGCCGTAGGCCCCGGGCACGACGCCGATCCGGAGGGCCTCTGCCCCGGCGGAGGATGCGCCGAGGCAGAGCGCCGCGACGGCGAGGAGACGCAGGATCTTCATCGGGCAGGACTCCGGCGGGGCAATGATCGGGCAATTCCGGATGTGGAGCCGCGAGACAACGGTCGGCATCCGACGCGCAGGCGCGGGCGATCCATCGATTCGATAGGCACAATCTTGTCCGGATGAGCTTCTTGAGAAAGTCTAGATCAGCTCGACGCGATCCGAAATTCCAAAGATGATCGTTTGGCGACATGAAAGATCTCCGGAAGGCCCGGACAGGGGGATGCGGATGCTGCGTGCATCCCGTACGGCGCCTCTCGAGCCTCGTCTCGGACGAGACCGGACCAGTGCCCGTCGGATCGGGACCGTACCGGTCATCGAGCACGAACCGTGGCTCATCCAAGACCGCGTTCGTCCGCGAACAGGCCGCGACCGATAGCCCTGGATCCGGGGGATGAGCCTGCGCGGGAGGATTCCGTGCCCCGTTGGGCGGCACCCAGGCGACGCCGGCACAGCCTGGGGACCGCGCCCGACGTCCGCGTCCCCGGCCGACGGCGATCCCCGCAGATCTGTCGCGCGAGAAGACATCGAGTGTCTGTTTTCGCGACACTTTCCCGGCTCGACGGCGCGTATGGCCCTGACTCACGAAAATGTAGGCTCCCGCCACCGCGGGCATCATCCCGGATCCGGAACCCGGCCGTGTCCGAAACGTCGGGCCGGTCGCGACCACCGCGGCCGATCCCCGGCCGGGGCGGGCTGGCCTGTCCGGGGAGCATGATGGCGCAGGGGAACGACAGAGCGCGCGCGGCCCACGCGGCCGTGTCCGGCCCCGTGGGCGCGCCATGACCGCAGATCACGGTGTCTTCGCCTTCGCGCATGTCGGCGATCTCCATCTGGAGCGGAGTTCCGACCCCCATGCCGCCGACCTGCGGGCGATCCTCGCGGAGGTGGACGGGCTGCACGGACACGGCCTCCTCGACTTCGCCTACCTCCCGGGCGATCTCGCCGAGGACGGGCGGGCGGAGCAATACGCGGTCCTGCGCGAGGCCCTGCACCGGCACCCGGACCTGCCGGTGCGCCTGATCGCCGGCGACCACGACCGCCAGCACGGCACGATGACGGATTTCGACGCGCTGTTCGCCGCGGTGGCGGGCAGCCCCCGCGGCGGCGGCCACGCGGCGCGGCGCCACGACCTGCCGCGCCCGCACGACCCGGCCCCCGTCACGCATTACTACTTCGCCGAGACGTTCGCGGGCGTGCGCTGCCTGTTCCTCGACATGGTCAGCCCCGGCTACGGCCGGAAGGGGTTCGGCCTCGACTTCCGGCTCGGCCCCTGCCAGCTCGCCTGGCTCGCCGAGGAGCTGGCCCGGGCCGACGAGGAGGGCCGGCCCTGCGCGGTCTTCACCCACACCTACCCGGACGATCTCTGCGTGCCTGACGAGAAGGCGGCGCTGGCCGGCCTGATCCGCCACCACGGCGTGCGCCTCGTCGAGATGGGCCACACCCACTACAACGAGCTCGCCCCGGACGGGCGCACCCTCTACGCGGCGGCCCGCTCCGTCGGCCAGAACGAGGACGGCTCGGTGGGCTACGCGGTCGCGGCGATCGACGGGCCGGTCACGAGCTGGCGGTTCAAGCCCCTCGACCGGGCGCTGCCCTTCGTGATGATCACGAGCCCCGCCGACCGGCGCCTCGCCACGGCGCCCCTCGCCATGGCGGACGGCCGGATCTCCGTGCGCGCCCTCGTGCTGTCGGACAGGCCGCAGGGCGACTGGTGCTGCTGCGTGCGCGTCGATGACGGGCGGCCCCACGCGATGGTGCCGGACGGGCCGCGCACCGTCCATGCCCGCATTCCCTGGCCGGAGGGCGCCCGCCGCCTCGCGGTCACGGTCACGGACGGCACGGGGCAGGCCGATACCGAGGTGATCGAGCCCGTGGGCCGGAGCTTCGTCCCGCCGCCCGCACCCGATCGCCCCGGCAGCGACGCCACCCGGCTCCCCGCCTGGCCGCAGAAGGGGCTTCGGGGCGACCAGCTCGGCCCGAACCGCAACGGCCGGCCCTGGTAGCCGGACTCACCCGAATCGCTGCACACCGCACCGCACGATCCACTCCACCAGAGGACCACCGGACCCGATGGGCGCGCTGACGCTGACCCCCAATATCGCGACCTGGGCGATCGCCGCGCTCGCCACCCTCGGCGTCATCCTGCGGCCGTTCGCGTGGCCGGAGGCGATCTGGGCCGTGCTCGGCGCTGGCGCCCTCGTGGCCCTCGGCCTGCTCGCCCCCGCCACCGCCTGGGACGGCGTCCTGAAGGGGACCGACGTCTACCTGTTCCTCGTCGGCATGATGCTGATGTCGGAGGTGGCCCGGAAGGAGGGCCTGTTCGACTGGCTCGCCTCGATCGCCGTGCGCGCCGCCAAGGGCTCGGCGACGCGGCTGTTCACCCTGGTCTATCTCGTCGGCACCGTGGTCACGGTGTTCCTGTCGAACGACGCCTGCGCGGTGGTGCTGACGCCCGCCGTCTACGCGGCCACCAAGGCCGCCAAGGTGGAGAACCCCCTCCCCTACCTGTTCATCTGCGCCTTCATCGCCAACGCGGCGAGCTTCGTGCTGCCGATCTCGAACCCGGCGAACCTCGTGGTCTTCGCCGAGCACATGCCGCCGCTGGTGCGCTGGCTCGGCCTGTTCGCGCTGCCCTCGCTGCTGGCCATCGCGACGACCTACGCGGTGCTGCGGCTGACCCAGGCGAAGACCCTGCGCGGGCAGGAGGTCGCCACCGACGTCGAGGCGCAGCCGCTCTCCCGCACCGGCCTCGTGGCGGGGATCGGCATCGTGGCGACCGGCGGCGTGCTGATCGCCGCCTCGGCGCTCGGCCTCGACCTCGGCCTGCCGACCTTCGTGGCCGGGCTCGCCACCACGATCGTCGTGCTGCTGCTCAAGCGTGGCGGCCTCGTCGAGGTGGCCAAGGACGTGTCGTGGAGCGTGCTGCCGTTGGTGGCCGGCCTGTTCGTGCTGGTGGAGGCGCTGGAGAAGACCGGTGTCCTGGCGATGCTGGCGGACCTCCTCAAGGGCTACGCCCACGCCGCCCCGGAGGCCACCGCCTGGGGGGCGGGCGGCCTGGTCGCGGTGCTGTGCAACCTCGTCAACAACCTGCCGGCCGGCCTGATCGCGGGCGCCGCCGTGCAGGCCGCCCACGTTCCCGAGAAGGTCGCGGGCGCGATCCTGATCGGCGTCGATCTCGGGCCCAACCTGTCGGTGACGGGCTCGCTCGCCACGATCCTCTGGCTCACCGCCATCCGGCGCGAGGGCCAGGATGTCGGCGCCTGGACCTTCCTCAAGCTCGGCCTGCTGGTGATGCCGCCGGCCCTCGCGCTGGCGCTCGCCGGCCTGCTCCTCGTCTGATCCCTTCCCGGAAACCCAAGGTCCGCGCCCGTGACGGCAGCCCTCCTCTATCCCTTCATCCTGGTGGCGGGCGCGCTGCAGGCGATCGGCAACGCCATGAACGCGCAGCTGCGGGGCCGCATGGTCAATCCGTGGCTCGCCGCGACGGTGTCGTTCCTGCCGATCGTCTTCGTGTTCACGACCCTGTTCTTCACGATGCCGACGCCGCTGCCGAGCCTCGACAGCTTGAGCAAGATGCCCTGGTACGCACCCCTCGGCGGCCTGGCCGGCGCGGTGGCGGTGTTCGGGGGGCTGGCTTTCATCGACAAGGTCGGCGCCGGGCCGTTCAACGGCCTGACCCTCACCGCCAACATCCTCACCTCCCTGGCGATGGACGCGCTCGGCCTGTTCGGCCTGCAGGCCGCGGGCTTCAAGCCGATGCCCTGGCTCGGCGGCCTGCTGATGGCCGTGGGCGTGATCTTCATCGCGCGCTCGGGGGGCAGGAGCGACGGCGGCGAGGGGCACGGCGAGGGGCACGGCGAGGGGCACGGGATGTCGGGCAAGCTGCTCTACCCGTTCATCCTCGTGGCCGGCGCCCTGATGGCGATCGGCGTGGTCTGGAACGCGCAGCTCCGCGGCGCCCTGGAGAACCCCTGGCTCGCCGCGACGGTGTCGTTCGTGCCCGTGGTGTTCGTGTTCGCCCTGATGTTCCTGCTGCGGCCGTCGCCGCTGCCGACCCGGGACGACATCGCGGGCGTTCGCTGGTGGATGCCGCTCGCCGGGATCACCGGGGCGGTGGCGGTGTTCGCCGGGCTGCTCTTCGTCGACAAGGTCGGGGCCGGGGCGTTCAACGGCCTGCTGATCACCGCCAACCTCCTGACCTCGGTGGCCCTGGACCATTTCGGCTGGTTCGGCATGAAGCAGGTCAAGGCCGGCCCGCCGCGCCTGATCGGCGCCGCCGTGATGGTGGCCGGCATCGTGCTGATCTCGCTGTTCTGAGCATCCGGACCGATGTGGAGCCTGCCCGCCTGGTTGCTGCGCCGGGAAATGCTTCTCCTGGCGGGCGCCGCCCTCCTGGGCGCGGGCGGGATCGCGGCGTGGGTCCTGCTCCAGGCGACGGTCCTGACCATCGCGGTCGCGCCCCGCGACGGCACCGAGCCCGGCCTGATCAAGGCCTACGCGGACGCGCTCGAGGCCGCCCACGAGAATGTCCGCCTGAAGATCCTGTCCTTCGACGACGTGCGCGAGAGCGCCGCCGCCCTGCAGGACGGCCGGGCCGACCTCGCGGTCGTCCGCCCCGACGTGCTGCTGCCGACGAACGGGCTGACCCTGGCGATCCTGCGCGACCAGGCGATGGTCATCGCCTCGCCCGAGCAGGCCGGGATCACGAGCTTCCCGAAGCTCGCCGGCAAGCGGCTCGGCATCGCGGCGCACCGGGACGCCGATCTCTGGCTGCTCCGGAACCTCCTCGGCTATTACGGCCTCACCCTGGAGGAGGCTGCCGGCCCGGCCCGGGACTCGACGGTCCTGCTGGTCCCGGTCGATCAGGAGGCGGTGGCCGGCGCCTTCCGCGAGAGGCGGATCGACGCCTTCGTCAGCATCATCGCCCCCTCGGCGCCCAAGGCGCTGGCCCTGGTCTCGGCCTTGCAGGGCGTCGCCCGCGGAGGCAAGGTGGCGTTCGTCGCCGTTGAGGATGACGGCGCCGTGATCGAGCGCTTCCCGCGGCTCCAGGCGGTCACCGTCCCGGGCGGCCTGTTCGGCGGCCGCCCGAAGCTGCCGGCCGACGACGTGAAGACGGTGGGCGCCTCGTACCGGCTGATGGCCCGCGCCTCCTTGAGCCGCGTGGTGGCGGCCGACGTGACCCAGCAGCTCTTCGAGAAGCGCAGCGCCGCCGCGCTGGCCACCGACGCTGCCGAGTACGTCCAGGCCCCGGCCTACGATACGACCGTGGCCGCCACCAGCGCCCGGATCCCGATCCATCCCGGCGCGATCGACTATTACGAGCGCGACCAGCACGGCTTCATCGAGCGCTACGGCGACACCCTCTACCTCCTGGGCGCGCTGGCGGGCGGCCTCGTCTCGGTGCTCGCCTGGATCCGGAAGCGCCTCGCCAGCCTCCGCCGGGAGCGCATCGACGAGATCATGGACCGGCTCCTGGAGATCGCCGGGCAGGCCCGGGCGCTGCGCGACCCGGCGGCGATCGAGGCGCTCACCGTCGAGGTCGACGCGCTGGCCATGGACGTGGTGCGCTACGCCCGGGAGCGGGAGCGGGACACCCGGATCCTGTCGGCGGCGTCCGTCGCCATCGACACGGCGCGGGCGACCATCGCGGATTGCCGGACGCAGGCGGTCGAGGGCGGGGGGCGGATCGGGCGGTCCGTCCGGCTGCACGGCGCGGGCGGGGCCTGACATGTCCGGTCCCGCCACCGTGCCCGCGCCGGACCGGAGCGAGGCCGCGCCGGACGTCGCCTCCGTCCGGGACCGCGTCGAGGCGCGGGTGCAGCGATCCCTGCGCTCGCGCACCGTGACCTGGATGACGGTGGGCTTCGCCACGATCCTGGTGATGACCGCCATCGCGCTCGGCGCCTTCGTCTACCAGCAGCGCGGCATCGACGCCGTGCGCCACACCGTGGCGGTGGACGGGCGCCTCGCCCGGGTGCTTTCGGCGGTGCAGGACGCCGAGACCGGCCAGCGCGGCTACCTGCTCACCGGCGACGAGGCCTTCCTGCTGCCCTTCACCGAGGGCCGGCTGAACGTCGACCGCCAGCTCGATTGGCTGCGCGACCTCGTCCAGGATGACGCCGACCAGAGGGCCGAACTCGACACCCTGGCCGCCCTGATCCGCGAGAAGCTCGACGAACTCGGTGCCAGCGTCGCCCTGATGCGCGGCGGCGACAGCGCCGCGGCCCACACCTCGGTGGCGGACGGACGCGGCAAGCAGGTGATGGACGCGATCCGCGACCGCGTGCGCCGCATGGAGACGTACGAGGCGGACAGGATGGAGCGGCGGCAGGCGACGGTGTCCCGGATCGCCCTCGCCCTCTGGATCATGGTCGGTGCCCTCGCCGTCCTGTTCGTGCTGTTCGCCGTCTCGGCCCTGCGGGAGGCGACCCGCCGCAACCGGCTGTCGCGGTTCCTGCCGCAGGAGCTGGTCCTGCGGCTCGCCGACGGCGACGGGAGCCTGAAGGCCGGCCGCCGCCAGCAGGCCGCCATCGTGTTCGTCGACATGCGCGGCTCGACCACCCTGGCCGAGAACCTGGACCCGCACCGGCTCTCCGAGTTCCTGTCCGCCTTCCGGCGGCGGGTGACGCGCCTCGCCCGCCTCCGGGGCGGGGTGGTCGACAAGTTCATCGGCGACGGTGCCCTGGTGGTGTTCGGCCTGCCCGAGCCCAGGTCCGACGATGCCGCCCGTGCCCTCGCCTTCGCCCAGGATCTCGTCGCGGTGATCGCCCGCTGGACCGACAGAGCCGGGCCCACGGGGACCGTGCGCATCGGCGTGGGCGTCCATTACGGCGAGGTGTTCTGCGGGATCATCGGCGAGGAGGCGCGCTACGAGTTCACGGTGCTGGGCGATGCGGTCAACGTCGCCGCCCGCCTGGAACAGGCGACCAAGCTCCACGGTGTCCCGATCCTGGTCTCCGAGGCCGCGCGGCGCGCCGCCGGGGCCCCGGTCGAGGCGTGGCGCGAGGTCAGCCGCGAGCCCCTGCGGGGACGCCGGGAGCGCATGGCCTATCATACCCCCGCCGGCCCGGGGCCGGCCGCGCCGGCGCCCTGTGGAGACGAAGATGTGCCGCTTCCGGCGGCAGGAACGGCGGTCTGAGAAGAACCTGTCTGCCGCCGATGGCGGATAGAGAACAAGCATCTCCCCGGACAGAGAAATACGAAAGACGCGTCCATTGCGAAGGGACAGGCCGAGCGCGACATTCGCCATCATGCGCAGCGCCTCCGAAAACCAGTCGCCGGCCTTCGATCCGTTCGGCGAGCCCGTCGCCGACGGCGTCGCCCGCGCCTGCCCGGCCACCGCGGCCGGCGACCGCACGGCCCGTCGCGTCGGCGGTGCGGTGTTCTGGACGCTGGCCCTGGCGATCCTGGCCGGTCGCGTCTACGCGTACGATCTTCCGGCCGTTCAGGCCGTCGCCACGCACGCCGCACAGGCCCTCGCCCTGCGCTGACAACCCGGATCGGGTTTCCGGCCGGGGCGTCGTTCCAGGCCTCTCAATACGTATCGGCCAGATAGGCGGCGATCGCGCCGGCATCGGCCTGTTCGATGGGGGCGTGGTAGGCCTTGATCATCTTGGACACCTCGGCATCCCAGAACGCCTTCCCGCGGCCGGGCGGCTGCGTGGCGATGTAGTCCACCGAGTGGCAGGTCTGGCAATTGGCCTGGGCCGCCTCGTAGCCCGCAGCCAGGCTGTCCGCCTTCGGCGGCCGCAGCTGCGCGGTCGGGTCCGGAACCGCGTAGGTCCGTGGCGCGGCCCAGGCCGAGCCGGCCGTCAGGCCCCCGATCATCGCGCCGAGCAGAAGCATACGCATCCCGTTCGTCCTCCCGTTCGCGTTCACGCCGCCTGCACCCGGGTGGTCTCGACGCCGTTGCGCATGTAGCCGGACGGGTTCCAGCGGGACGCCATCGGCTGGCTGCTGCCGTCGTTGGCGGTGGCCCGGACCCGGATCGCGTGGGCGCCCGGCGTGAGCGCGGCCGTGAGCGACCAGGGCCGGAACGCGTAGGGGCCGAGATCCCGGCCGAGCGCGGCCTCGGTCCAGGTGGCGCCGTCGTCGGTGGAGACCGCGACCGTCCGGATGCCGGAGCCTCCGTCGAAGGCGATGCCCCGCAGGGAGACCGGCCCGGCGGTCACGCGCGCGCCGTCGGCCAGATTCGTGAGGAACGACCGCACGTTGAGGCGCCCGATCGGCACCGTGGCGGCGGCCGCCTGGCCGGGCTCGGTGCAGGCGCAGGGATTGTCGGGGATGCGGTAGGCGGTCTTCATGAAGAAGCCCTCGAAGGGCTTGTCCAGCACCGTGACGGTATCGAGGTGCTTGACCCAGTAGGTGCCGTAATAGCCCGGCACCACGAGGCGGAGCGGGTAGCCGTTGAGCCAGGGCAGGTCCTCGCCGTTCATGCCCCAGGCGAGCAGCACCGCGCCGTCGCCGGCCTGGTCGAGGGTGAGCGCCTTGGCGAAGTCCGGCGTCTCGGGCAGCACAGGCCGGTCGAGTCCGTTGAAGGCGACCTGTACGGCCCCGGCCTTCACGCCGGCCCGGTCCAGCACGCTTCTCAACGGCACGCCCGTCCACCGCGCGCAGCCCATGGCGCCGTTGCCGAGCTGGCCGCCGGCCATCCGGGGCTCGAAGAAGCCGCGGGAATTGCCCGAGCACTGGTTGACCGCCACGATCTCGGTCCGGCCCGGCAGCGCCTTCAGCTCCGACAGCGACAGCGCGACGGGTCGCTCCACATGGCCGCCCACGGTCAGCCGGAACGCCTCCGGGTCGATCTCCAGGGGGATGTCGGCGAGGTGGTAGCGGACGAAGAAGGCGTCGTTCGGCGTGATCGCGCCCTCGTCGAACACCGCGAACGGCGTCTCCAGCTGGGGCGGCCGGGCGGTGGTCTGCAGCAGCGGCCGCTTGCCCGGATAGGCGACGAGCGGGCGCTCGCCGTTGCCGAAGGGCAGCTGCGCGTCCTCTCCGGCCCAGGCGGGCCGCAGGCCGCTTCCCGCCGCCAGGGCACCGAGCGCGGCGCTCTTCAGGAAGGCCCGTCGTGCCGGATCGGTCATCCCCTGCTCCCTCCCGGTCTGCCCCGACAGCCTCGGTCGCGCGGCGCCGGATCCATGGGATAGCCTGCGCCGGGCGAAAGGCCCAGATCCCCCGCGTTCAGCCCTGCGTGAGATGCCGGCGCACCGCCGCGGCGATGACGGCCGAGACCCGGACGTTCGATTCCTGCGTCACCCCGGCGATGTGGGGCGTGAGGATCAGGTTCGGCACGCCCGCGAACGGGGCGCCGGCCGCGGCGTCGAGGGGCTCGCGGTCGAACACGTCGAGGGCCGCGCCGCCGAGATGCCCGGACCGCAGGGCGGCCGCCACCGCGGCCTCGTCGACGATGCCGCCCCGGGCGGCGTTGATCAGCACGGCGCCCGCGGGCATCCGGGCGAGGGCGGTCGCGTCGATCAGGCCGCGGGTCTCCGCGGTGAGCGGGACGTGCAGGGAGAGCACGTCGCTCTCCGCGATCAGCGCCTCCAGATCCCGGCGCCGCACCGGACCGTACGGGGGCGTCCAGGCCGGATCCTCGGCGGCCAGGAACGGGTCATGGGCCGCGATCGCCATGCCGAGGGCAGCGGCGCGGCGGGCGGTCTCCCGGGCGATCGATCCGAAGCCCACGAGCCCGAGGCGCTTGCCGGCGATCTCGCGCCCCATCAGGGCGTTGCGCGGCCACGTCCCCGCCGCGACCGCCTCGCTCGCCCCATAGGCCCCGCGCAGCAGCAGCAGCGCGGTGGCGACGACGTACTCGGCGACCGCGCCGTCATTGGCGCCCGTCGCCGGCTGGACCGTGATCCCCCGCGCCCGGCAGGCCGGAACATCGATGTTGTCGAGGCCGACCCCGAGACGCCCGACGATCCGGAGGCGTCGGGCACCCGCGAGCAGCGCGCCGCGGACCTGCGTCCGGTTGCGCACGATCAGGGCGTCGGCCTCCGCCACGGCGGCGGCGAGTGCCTCGGGCCGGTCGACGAGTCCGGGATCGTACAGGGTGTCGAAGCCCGACAGGTCGGCGGCGATCGCCGCAGGGTCCATGAATTCGCTGATGACGACCTTGGGCATGGCGCGCCTGTTCCCCGGTTCCGCGTGGTCGCCCCCCGCTAGAGCCGTTCCCGGGCGCGTGGCAACACGGATCCGTCCCCGCCCGCGACGCGGCCGGGCCGATTCCGGCGCTCCTTCAGGCGACCGCGCGGACGGTCTGCTCCGCCGGAGCGGCCGTGCGCGGCGCGCACGCGATCCGTATGCGCTCGATCAGGCCGGGGATCTCCCCGGGCGGCCGGGCCGGGCTGTAGAGGAAGCCCTGCGCGCTGTCGCAGCGCCGCAGCCGGAGCAGTTCGGCCTGCTGCTCGGTCTCGACGCCCTCGACCGTGACGTCGATGCCCAGGTCGCGGGCGATGACCATGATGGCCGCGATCACCGTCAGGCATTCGGGGCGGCTGCTCAGGTCGCGGACGAAGGCGCGGTCGATCTTGATCTTGTCGACCGGGAACTGCGTCAGGTAGCTCAAGGAGGAATACCCCGTCCCGAAATCGTCGAGGGCGATCCGCACCCCGAGCGCCCGCAGGGAGCGGAGATTGTCCAGCACGTGCGGCGTGTTGGCCAGGAAGATCGACTCGGTGATCTCGATCTCGAGGCGGTTCGCCGCCAGGCCGGTCTCGGCCAGGACCGCCGCGACGTCGGCGAAGAAGTCGGGCCGGCGGAAATGGACCGACGAGATGTTGACGGCGACGCGCAGGCTTGCCGGCCAGGTCAGCGCCTCCGTGCAGGCCCGCCGCAGGGCCCAGCGCCCGATCGTGACCACGAAGCCCGTTCCCTCGGCGATCGGGATCAGCTCGGCGGGCGAAACGGGACCGAGGCCCGGCCGGGTCCAGCGCAGCAGCGCCTCGCAGCCCACCACGTGGCCGTCCTGCAGGCTCACGAGCGGCTGGTAGTGCAAGGTCATCTCGCCGTCGGCGAGGGCTTGACGCATCGCCTCGTCGAGTTCGCGCCGGCGCTGCACGCGCACTTCCAGGCCGCTGTCGAAGTCCCGCCAGCGCCCCTTGCCGGCCTCCTTGGCGCTGTAGAGCGCGAGATCCGCCTTCCGGAGCAGATCCTCGGGATCGGTCGCGTCCGCGGGCGCGCAGGCGATCCCGATACTGACGCCGATCTCCGCCCGGACGCCGTCGATGAGGTAGGGCTCGCGCAGGGCCCCGATGATGGCTTCGGCCAGGGCCTGCGCCGCCGCGGCATCCCGGCCGCGCTGCAGGATCGCGAACTCGTCGCCCCCGAGGCGGAACGCCTGCGCGTCGGCCGGGAGCAGGGCGCGCAGGCGATCGCCGACTTGCCCCAGCAGGGCATCGCCGGCGGCGTGGCCGATGCTGTCGTTGACGGTCTTGAAGCCGTCGAGGTCGAGGTAGAGCAGGCTGACCACCGGGGCCGGCCCCTGCGCGACCGCTGCCGCGCAGGCCTCCGACGCGACCGCGTGGAACATGACCCGGTTCGACAGGCCCGTCATCGGGTCCCGCGTCGCCAGGAAGGCGATGTGCGCTTCCGTCCGGCGGGCCTCCGTCATGTCCGAGCCGACGCCCCGGAAGCCTGCGAAGCGCCCTCCCTGGTCGAGGAAGGGCTTGCCGCTGAGCCGGAGCCAGCGCCGGCCGGCCGGCGTGTCGATGGCGATCAGGAGCTGGTGGAAGGGGGTGCCCCCGCGGAGGCGCTCCAGCAGGTCGGCGCTCTGATCGGCCTCGATCGGCGCCTCCCCCCGCCCGGCGAGCAGGGCCTGGAACCGGGCGTGCTGGAGCGTCTCCACCGGGCGGGCCAGGACATCCGCCATCCGGGTGGAGACGTGCTGGAACTGCCCGGTCTCGTCCGTCTCCCAGAGCCAGTCGCTGGCATTCGCCTCGAAGGCGTTGAGCAGCAGACCGATCGTCTCGCTCTGATCCTCGACGCGCACCCGGTCCAGGATGCGCTGGCAGGACAGGCGGCTCATGCGGCGCACGCTCGTCACCACGAACACCGCGTAGACGGTGAGCAGGAAACCGATGCTGAGCGCGATCGGCTCCCCGGACCGGGCGAGCCCGACGAAGCTGCCGACGATGACCGGGACCGCGAACAGGTACGAGACCGACAGGAGCGGCCCGACCACGTAGGCGTCCGAGATCAGGCCCGCCACGATGGCGACGACGAGCAGCCGCTCCTCGCTGCTGCAGGGGGTGAACAGCACGACCGGCATGGTCGCCCAGGCGAGGCCCAGGGCGAAGGCCAGCCCTGCGGAGATCCGGCAGCCCCACCGGACGCTGCGTTCGGACGCGGTGCCGGCATAGGCGCGCCAGTAGAGCCAGGTCGTGTAGGTCGTTGCCGTGATCAGCGCCGCGACCACGGCGAGCAGGCCGAGAAGATAGGTGTGCGAGGCGGAGCCCCAGAAAAAGTACGTGACGGCCAGCGCGATGATCAGGTGCGTCACCGCCGAGTAGGTGGCGAGCTTCAGCGTCTCGTCGAGGAGCCCGGTGCGCACCTGCAGCCGGTAGCGGTTCGGCAGCGCGTCGACCGTGTCGGGGCCGCGGAGGCGGCCGAGCAGCGATCCCGTCCGGCGCCGCGATTGCCGGGCCGGATCGGGCCCGCCGGCCGGGCCGGCCGCCGCGGCGGACGTCTCACGCGACATGGCGGGGCTCGACCCTCATCGTCAGGCCGCCCTTGGGCCGCAGCGTCACGCGGAACTGCGTCGCGGGCATCGCCCGGGTGACCGGTCTGAAGCGGAAGGCGGGCAGCAGCGTCGCCAGGATGACGAGGCACTCGGTCAGGGCGAGGCTCATGCCGATGCACACCCGCGGGCCGGCTCCGAACGGCAGGTAGGCGTAGCGGTCGCGCGCGGCGGCCCGCTCGGGGGCGAAGCGATCCGGATCGAACACCTCCGGCCTGTCCCAGAGCAGGGCATGCCGGTGCAGGGCGTAGACCGGCACATGGACCGATTGCCCGGCCGGCACGACCCTGTCCCCGAGCCGGACCGGCGCCCGGGTCCGCCGCACGATCAGCGGCGCCGGCGGATAGAGGCGCATCACCTCGAGGAGCACCTGGCGGGTGTAGGGCAACCGGTCCGCGGCCTCGGGATCGGCGGCGGGATCGTCGCCGAGCTGCGCCATCTCGGCGACGACGCGCGCCTCCACCTCCGGGTGTTCCGCCAGGACCCGGAGGGTCCAGGCCAGCGCCAGGGCGGTGGTCTCGTGGCCCGCGGCCACGAAGGTCAGCAGGTTGTCGACGACGCGCGCCTCGGGGAGCGGCTGTCCGGTCTCCGGATCCCGCGCCTCCAGCAGGAGGCCGAGGAGGTCGGTGCCGGGCTCGCCGCGCGCCCGGCGGCGCGCGATCGTCCGGGCGACCTCGCCGCGCAGGTGGCGCACCGCGGCCGCGCCCCCCCGGGCCCCGGGATGCGGGACCCAGGCCGGGGCGCGCAGCATCGCGAGGGCGATCTTCCAGCTGGTCTGGCCGAGATAGGCGTCCATCGCGCGCCCGAACGGCTCGACCTCCAGATGGGGATCGCCCGACACCATCGTGGCGACGATCACCTCGAAGGTGGTGCGCATCATCTCGTGCAGGACGTCCCGCTCCGCCCCGGCCGGATCGGCGCCGTGCCAGCGCGTCCGCGTCGCCGCGGCGGCCCGGGCCATGGCCGGCACGAAGCTCCGGACCCGGTCCGGGCGGAACATCGGGCTGGCGGTCCTGCGCTGCCCCCGCCAGTGGGAACCGTCCGCGGTGAGGACGCCCGAGCCGAGGGCGGGCGCGAGGGCCCGCAGCATGAACGGCTCCCGCTCCAGCGCCTCGGCCTGATCGACCAGCAGGCTGCGGATGTGTCCGGGGTCGCAGACGTAGGTGGTGCGCTGGCCGAGGAAGCGCGTTGTCACCAGGGGTTGTGTGTAGATCTGCCGGGGCCAGGCCTCGATCAGGCTGCCCAGCATCGTGGCGAGCACCGATGGCAGGGCGATCGCCTCCGCCACAGCCTCCCCCACGGCCTCCGTGAGCGGCAGCCTTCCCGGCTCGCAGACCCTGAACGTTCCGACCGCTGGCATCCCGGCACCCTCGCGGGACCAGATTCGAGGCTCAACGTTAAGTTTTGGCGCTCCTCGGCACCGCCGTCGAGGCATTCGCGCCCGGGCGGTGCGGAAATCGCCGCGGTGCTTACCGGAGGCTTACCCGAATGCCTCCGGGAAGCCGTGCGGCCGGACGGCGGATCCGGCACGCGCCGCCGAAGCGGATGCCGGGCGGGCGGGTCAGACCGACGGCCCTAGCGGGCCTGCGCCCGGAGGGCCTCGCGGAGCCGGCCCTCGATCAGCAGGGCCGAGCCGTAGTGGAACTCGATGTCGAAGGCGTGGCGCTGGTTCATCGAGAGCGACGCGCTCTGCATCGCGACGAGATGCCCGGCCTCGTCGAACAGGCCCGAGCCCGACCCTCCGTAGCCGTCGTTGCAGTCGTGGCGGGCGCGGCGGATGTCGCCCTCGCTGGGCGGATCGATCCGCCGGATGGCACAGGATTCCCGGCTGCTCTGACCGCGGTAGTTCTCGTGGCCGGCGGGGGAGACCATCGTCACCGGGAGCGTCAGGTCGCCGGTCGGAAGGTGCGGGGCGTCCGGGATCGGCTGCGGCCGTGCCTCGGCCGGCTCGGCGAGGCGCAGGAGCGCCCAGTCGTCGGTGATGTGCAGGCGCCGCGCCTCCGGCTCGATGCCGAGTTCCAGAAAGTCCGGCGCGAAGCCGTAATTGCGGCCGGCGATCTGGAAGTAGCAATCGGCAACGGTGCGGGTGACCTCCAGTTGGCGATTGCGGAAATTGTGCGCGTTCATCAGCACGAGGGAGCGGGTCCCGATCAGCCAGGCGGCGGCGGCTTTCTGGGGGATCCCGTCCGGGCGGCGGCACCACAGGACGCCCGCGCCGGTAAAGCGCTCCAGATCCGCCCCCGTCAGTTCGCGCCGCCCGTCCTGTGCGTAGAGGGCGGCGAGGCGTTGTCCGCCGCCGGTCCCGGCCGCCGTGGCCGGAATCGCGACACAGGTCGCCAGCGCCAGAAAGCGGCCTGCGCCGCCCGTGACAAGACCCATCGCGTCCTCCCGGAGCGGGTCGGCGGACGGCACCGTGCCCGCACGCCCGCATATCGTTTCCGCTTGTCTGGGATGGATGTCGGCGATCGGTCAAGACCTCGCTGATCTTACCAAATCTCCGGTGGCGTATTGCCAGATTGTCCCGAAAAGAAATGTTTCGTTTTGCAAAGACACGCATTACAAGCCGTGCGAATGATCGAGTGGCGCACAACGATAATAAGTCTTTCATAAGCCTAGCGAATACTGGAAATAGCCGGGATATCGCGATGCTGAAAGCGGATTTGTCGTCGGAAGACGTGTCGCCATCGGATGAACACCACGATGACTGCGAGGCCAAACGGCGTGGCAGTCCGGCGAGGAGACGCAGGATGATCAGGCTCCGGAATTCCGTCTCGGCATTGGCGATCATGGCGCTCGCGCCGGTCGCCATGGCGGGCGTGGCGCAGGCCAACGACAAGCTCGTCGAGAAATCGAAGAGCGACGAGAACTGGGTGATGCCCGGTAAGAACTACGACTCGAACAATTACAGCGATCTGACCCAGATCAACAAGAGCAACGTCAAGCAGCTCAAGCCGGCCTGGACGTTCTCCACCGGCCTGCTCAACGGCCACGAGGGCGCGCCGCTCGTCGTCGACGGCGTCATGTACATCCACACCTCGTTCCCGAACAACACCTTCGCCCTCGGCCTCGACGACCCGGGCAAGATCCTGTGGCAGGACAAGCCCAAGCAGAACCCGGCCGCCCGTTCGGTCGCCTGCTGCGATCTCGTCAACCGCGGCCTCGCCTACTGGCCGGGCGACGGCAAGACCCCGGCGCTGATCCTCAAGACCCAGCTCGACGGCAACGTGGCGGCGCTGAACGCCCAGACCGGCGAGACGGTGTGGAAGGTCGAGAATTCCGACATCAAGGTCGGCTCGACGCTCACCATCGCCCCCTACGTGGTCAAGGACAAGGTGATCATCGGCTCCTCGGGTGCCGAGCTCGGCGTCCGCGGCTACCTCACCGCCTACGACGTCAAGACCGGCGCGCAGGTCTGGCGCGCCTACGCGACCGGCCCGGACGAGGACCTGCTGCTCGCCAAGGACTTCAACATCCACAACGCTCATTACGGCCAGAAGGGCCTCGGCACCTCGACCTGGGAGGGCGACGCCTGGAAGATCGGCGGCGGCACCAACTGGGGCTGGTACGCCTATGACCCGGGCACGAACCTGATCTACTTCGGCACCGGCAACCCGGCGCCGTGGAACGAGACCATGCGTCCCGGCGACAACAAGTGGACGATGACGATCTTCGGCCGCGACGCCGACACCGGCGAGGCGAAGTTCGGCTACCAGAAGACCCCGCACGACGAGTGGGACTATGCCGGCGTCAACGTGATGATGCTGTCCGACCAGAAGGACAAGGACGGGAAGATGAGGAAGCTCCTCACCCACCCGGACCGCAACGGCATCGTCTACACCCTCGACCGGACGGACGGGACGCTGGTCTCGGCCAACAAGATCGACGACACCGTCAACGTGTTCAAGTCGGTGGATCTGAAGACCGGCACGCCGGTGCGCGATCCGGAATACGGCACCCGGATGGACCACCTCGCCAAGGACATCTGTCCCTCGGCGATGGGCTACCACAACCAGGGGCACGATTCCTACGATCCGAAGCGCCAAGCCTTCTACATGGGCATCAACCACATCTGCATGGATTGGGAGCCCTTCATGCTGCCCTACCGGGCGGGTCAGTTCTTCGTCGGCGCGACGCTGAACATGTATCCGGGCCCGAAGGGTGACCGGCAGAACTACGAGGGCCTCGGCCAGATCAAGAGCTACAACGCCATCACCGGCAAGTTCAACTGGGAGAAGATGGAGCGCTTCGCGGTCTGGGGCGGCACCACCGCCACCGCCGGCGACCTGGTCCTCTACGGGACGCTGGACGGCTTCATCAAGGCGCGCGACTCCGACAACGGCGACCTCCTCTGGAAGTTCAAGCTGCCGTCGGGCGCCATCGGCTACCCGATCACCTACACCCACAAGGGCACGCAATACGTCGCCATCTACTACGGCGTCGGCGGCTGGCCGGGCGTGGGCCTGGTGTTCGACCTCGCCGACCCGACCGCCGGCCTCGGCGCGGTGGGCGCCTTCAAGAAGCTCGCCAACTACACCCAGATGGGCGGCGGCGTGATGGTGTTCTCGCTGGACGGCAAGGGCCCCTACGACGACCCGAATGTCGGCGAGTACGAGCAGCACGCCGCCAAGTAGGGCCCGCCAAGTAGGGCCATCCAAGTGAGGCCCGCCTTCATCCCGCCGGCCAAGCGGCCGGCGGGATTCCGGGCCGGGTCCGGGACGCGCGGGGCGCCACGGCGCCCCGCAGCCCGGCCGTGCCCCTCCGGACCGCCATCAAGAAACGCTTCGACAACAGGGATCAACGTCCATGCCGCGCCCGCGCGCCCGCATCCTGGCGGCCCGTTTCGCCGCCGTCCTGACGCTCGCCACCCTGGCCGCCGGGCCGGTGGCGGCCCAGGACTCCGAGGCCCAGGCCATCCAGCAGGATCCCGGCAAGGCTCCGGCTGCCCCGCCGGCCGACCCCGCGACCCTGCGCATCTGCGCCTCCGAGAAGCAGCCGCCGCTCTCGATGCGGGACGGATCGGGGCTCGAGAACCGCGTCGCCGTGGCGGTCGCGGAGGCGATGGGGAAGAAGCCCGTCTTCGTCTGGCTGCCGAAGCCCGCGATCTACCTCGTCCGCGACGGCCTGGAGAAGCGGACCTGCGACGTGGTCGTCGGCCTCGACAGCGACGACCCGCGGGTGCTGACCACGAAGCCGTACTACCGGAGCGGCTACGTCTTCATCACGCGCGCCGACAAGGATCTCGACGTGAAGTCCTGGTCCGACCCGCGGCTCAAGACCCTCGACCACATGGTGGTGCCCTTCGGCTCCCCCGGCGAGGCGATGCTCAAGGATATCGGCCGCTACGAGGAGGACATGGCCTACCTCTACTCGCTGGTGAACTTCCGCTCGCCGCGCAACCAGTACACCCAGATCGACCCGGCCCGCATCGTCAGCGAGGTGGCCAACGACAAGGCCGATGTCGGCGTCGCCTTCGGTCCCGACGTCGCCCGCTACGTCAAGGATTCCCCGACGCCCCTGCGCATGACGCTGGTCCCGGCCGACACGGTCGGCAGCGACGGCCGCAAGGTCCCGCAGGTCTTCGACCAGTCGATGGGCGTGCGCAAGGACGACGAGGCCCTGCGCAAGGCCCTCGACGCCGGGATCGAGAAGGCGCGGCCCGCCATCGCGGCGATCCTCAAGCAGGACGGGGTGCCGGTCGTCGCCTCGAACTGAGCCCCGCCCACCCCGACTCCCCCGAGACCGGCCCGGCGCGCCCGGGCCACCGACCAAGACATCAGGATCCGCTCAACAGATGCTCATCGTTCGTTCGGCACGCGTCGCCCTTCTCACCCTCGCCGTGGCCATGCCCGTTGCGGCCCGCGCGCAGCCCCAGTCCGGCCCGCAGACCGGGATCGTGTTCCGCAACACCATCACCGGCGAGGCGATGGACACGGCCGAGGGCAAGCCGGGCGGGCGGGACACGCAGGCGGTCAAGACCTTCTTCCAGACCGGCAAGAATCTCTACATCGACGACAAGTCCTGCCTGCGCAACGGCGAGAGCCTGTTCCTGACCTCGTGCTCCGGCTGCCACGGCCATCTCGGCGAGGGCAAGGTCGGGCCCGGCCTCAACGACGATTACTGGACCTACCCGGCGAACACGACCGATGTCGGCCTGTTCGCGACCCTCTGGGGCGGCGCCAACGGCATGATGGGACCGCACAACGAGGATCTCAATCCCGACGAGATGCTGCAGGTCATCGCCTGGATCCGCCATCTCTACACGGGTCCGGTGAAGGATGCCGAGTGGCTCACCGACGCGCAGAAGAAGACTTACAAGCCCTTCAAGGAGGGCGAGACCTTTGCCAAGGACGTGCCCGGCCAGTGCAAGCCGCTGGACTAGCCGTTCTCGGCAAGTCGCGCCCCGCAGGAGACGGGGCGAACCGACGGCCCGACCGGCCGGCCAAGGAAGAGACGGAGGAATCAACGATGCGCACAGTGATCACGACGGCGATGCTGATCGCGGGGGCGGCCTTCGCGGTGCCGGCGCTGGCCTATGACGGGCAGACCTGCAAGGCGCCGGGCAATTGCTGGCAGCCGAAGCCCGGCTTCCCCGAGAAGGTCGCCGGGACCAAGTACGATCCCAAGCACGACCCGAAGGAGGTCAGCAAGCAGGCCGAATCCATCAAGCAGATGGAGGAGCGCAACAAGAAGCGGATCGAGAACGCCAAGAAGACCGGCAAGTTCGAGTACGACGTCGCCAAGATCTCATCGAACTGATCGCGTCGAACGGATCGCGGCCGACCGATCCGGCCGGCCGATCGGGCGTCCTGGGGCCGGCCCGCGCCGCGGCGCCGGCCCGCAGCGACGCTCGGTACCGCGCGCCGCACCGACACGCCGCATCGACACCCGGCGCCACCGTACCGGCGCCCCGCCCGACACCGCAGGCACCGCCTCATGAACACCCTCCGTCCCGGAGACACGATGCTCACCGACTGGCGGGCCGCGGCGGCCCGCTTCGAGGCGGAGGTCGCCAAGGCGGTGGTCGGACAGGAGCGGGCGATCCGCCTCGTGACGATCGCGATCTTCGCCCGCGGCCACGTGATGCTCGAGGGCGATGTCGGCGTCGGCAAGACCACCCTGCTGCGGGCGGTGGCCCGGGCGCTGGGCGGCGCCTACGAGCGCGTCGAGGGCACGGTCGACATGATGCCGACCGACCTGATCTACCACACCTATCTCGGCCCCGACGGCCGGCCGCGGGTCGATCCCGGCCCGGTCCTGGCCCGGGCCGAAGATCTCTCGGTGTTCTTCTTCAACGAGATCAACCGGGCGCGGCCGCAGGTCCACGCCCTGCTGCTCCGGCTGATGGCCGAGCGCAGCGTCCAGGCCTTCGGCCGCACCTACACGTTCCCGAACCTGCAGGTCTTCGCCGACCGCAACCGCGTCGAGCGCGAGGAGACCTTCGAGCTCCCGGCCGCGGCCCGCGACCGCTTCCTGATGGAGATCGGCCTGGAGGCGCCCCGGGACGCGGCGGTGCGCCGGACCCTGGTCTTCGACCCGCGCTTCCACGACACCGACGCCCTCGTCGGCGCGGTCGCGGAGGGCGTGCTCGACCACGCCCGGATCGGCGGCATCGCGGCCGCGATCCAGCACGCCGTCCGGGCGGAGCCGTCGATCGAGGCCTACGTGGTGGCCCTCTGGGACGCCCTGGTCCGCCCCGCGGAGGCCGGGATCCGGCTCCCGGGCCTCGACACCGCCACCCTCGTCCAGGGGGGCGCCTCGCCGCGCGGCGTCGCCTTCCTGGTGCGCGCCGCCCGGGTGCGGGCGTGGCTGGAGGGGCGCGACTGGCTGGTGCCGGAGGATGTGCGGGCGGTCTTCACCGAGGTGATGGCCCACCGCGTCTTCCTCGAACCCGTCCACGAGCTGCAGCGCGGCGCCATCGTGCCCGCCCTGTGCCGGGCCGCGTTCGAGACGGTGCCGGCGCCGTGAGCGACCCGCGCACGGCCGACATCGTCTACCTGCCGCGCTGGCGGCCGCGCGGCAGCCGGGCCGGCCTCCACCGCGGACGCGACGCCGGCGGCTCCGGCCCGTTCCGCGATCAGGTGCCGTTCCTGCAACTGCCGGATGCCCGCCGCATCGACCTGCGCGCGACGCTGCGCGACCCGTTCGAGGGGGTGCATGTCCGCCGCTTCGAGGCGCGGACCGCGGTCGAGACCTGGGTTCTGGTCGATCTCTCGGCCTCCATGGGCTTCCGCGGCACGGTGGATCGGACGCGGCTCACGGGCGATCTCTGCCGGGCGCTGGCCGTCTCGGCGACCCGGATCAGCGACGGGTTCGGCCTAATCGGCTGCGACGAGACCCTGCGCGACGACCTCACCCTGCCCGCCACCCGCCACCGGGGCGCGGCCGTCGCCGCCGCCGAGCGGGTCGCGGGCGCGCCCCGCACGGGTCGCGGCTGCGCCGGCATGCTCGAGGCCGCGCGGCGGCTCGCCGGGCGGCCGAAGCTCGTCTTCCTCGCCTCCGACTTCCGCTGGCCCGAGGCCCTGATCGCCCAGGTCTTCGCCGCGCTGGCGCCGCACGACACGGTGCCGATCCTGCTCGCCGACCCCGCCGAGGCGGAGGCGCTGCCGGCCTTCGGCCTCGTCGAGCTCGACGATCTGGAGGGCGGCGGCCGCCGCGTGGTCCTGCTGCGCCCGAGCCTGCGCCGGGCCTGGATCGCCCGGGAGCGGGACCGGATCGCCGCCCTGGAGCGCGCCGCCGCGCCCTTCGCCCGCCGGGTCTTCCAGCTCGCCGGGCGCTTCGACGCCCAGGCGCTCACCCGCCACCTGATGACGACCTGAGCATGGGCGCGCGCGTTCCCGCCCTCCTGCTGGCCGGCCTCCTCGCCGCGCCCCTCGCCCTGACGGCCGGCACGGCGGCCGCGCAGGTGCGCTCCGTCGAGGTGCGCAGCCCGCGGCCCTTCGGAATCTTCCTGGGCGACCTCGTCGAGGCGCAGGTGGAGATCCTGGCCGATCCCGATTTCCGGCTGCAGCGCGCGACCCTGCCCCAGCCCGGTCCGGTGACCTACTGGCTCGACCTGCGCGCCGTCGCGGTCGACGACGTTACGGTGGCCGGCGCCCGGCGGGTGCGCCTGCGCCTCACCTACCAGAGCTTCTATGCCGCCCTCGACGCCCGCACCCTGGAGGTGCCGGGCTTCCCCCTGACGCTGGCGAGCGAGGCGGCGACCGGCCTGACCACCGCCGCCGTCCAGGTGCCGGGCTGGAGCCTCGGCGTCTCCCCCCTGCGCGAGGTGCAGCCGCAGCGGCGCGAGGATCCGGCCGAGTACCTGCGCCCGGACGGTCGCGGCGGCCGGATCGATCCCGGGCCGGATGTCGCGGCGGCGGCGGGCCTCGGGACCCTGGCCGGCCTCGCCGCCCTGGCGCTGGCGCATGACCGCGCCTGGGGGCCGTTCCGGACACGGCGCGGCCGTCCCTTCGCGACGGCCCTGCGGGTGCTCCGGCGGCAGCGGGCGGGGGCCGAGCCCGATCAGGCCTACCGGGCGGCGCTGCTGGCCCTGCATCGGGGGCTCGACCAGACCGCCGGCCGGCGGGTGCTGGCCGACGATCTCGGGGACGTCCTCGCGCGCCACGGGGCGTTTCGGGGGCAGGCGGAGGGGCTCGCGCGCTTCTTCGAGGCCTCGCGCCTCGCCTTCTTCGGCGGCCGCCTGCCCGCCGCGCGCGCGGCCTGGCCCCTCGCCGAGGCCGAGATGCTCCTGACCCGCCTCGCGGCGGCGGAGCGGAGCGCGTGACGCCGTGACCGATCTCCTCGCCCGCCTCGGCGCGACCGAACCCTGGATCCTGTGGCTGCTGCCGCTGGCGCTGCTGCCGCTGGCCCGCTCGGCCCTGCGCCGGACCTCCGTGCCGGCGGTCGCCGCCGCCCCGGCCGATCCCCTCTCGGCCTGGCTCGGCCGGGCGCTGACGCTCGCCGGAATCCTGGCCATCGCCGGCCTGATCGTGGCCCTGGCGGGCCCCTACCGGACGGGGGCGCGGATCGAGCGCCTCGGCATCGGCGCGCAGGTGTCGCTGCTGATCGACCGCTCGGGCAGCATGAACGAGACCTTCGCGGGCCGGCAGCCCTCCGGCGCCGAGGAATCGAAGGCCGCCGCCTCCCGGCGCCTCCTGGCGGATTTCGTCGGCGCGCGGGGGCACGACCTGTTTGCCGTGACGGCCTTCTCCACCGCGCCGATGCTGGTCATGCCGATGACCGACCGCCACGACGCCGTGCGGGCGGCGATCGCCGCCATCGACCGGCCCGGCCTCGACTACACCAATATCGGCCGCGGCCTCGGCATGGCCCTGTCGCAGTTCGGGGTCGATGTCGGCGCCTCGCGGGTGCTCCTGCTCGTGTCCGACGGCGCCGCGGTGATCGACCCGCGCATCCAGGACCAGCTGCGCGCCGCCGTCGCGCGGATCCGGCCGAACCTGTACTGGCTGTTCCTGCGCACCAAGGGCTCGCCCGGCATCGCCGACCGGCCGGCCGGCGAGGACACGCCCCAGGCCGCGCCGGAGCGGCACCTCGACCTGTTCTTCAAGAGCCTCGGCGTGCCCTACCGCGCCTTCGAGGCCGAGGGCGCCGCGGCGGTGGAAGCCGCGATCCGGCAGATCGAGGCCCTGGAGCGGGACCCGATCCCCTATGTCGAGGAGCGCCCGCGCCGGGACCTGACCGGGCTCGCCGCCGCGCTCGCCGCGCTGGGCCTCGCCGTGCTCGTCCTCGCCAAGCTCGTGGAGGCGGACCTCGCGAATGCGCCGGCGGAGGCGGAGACGGCGACGGAAGCCGCGGGCGCGGCGCCGCGGAGGGCGGCATGAGCTCCGGCGCCCTCCTCGACGGCCCGGCCCCGCGCCGCCGCGCCGCCCTTCCCCGCCTCGGCGTGGCCGCGGCCTGGCGCCGGGTCCGGCCGGCCCTGCTGGTCGCCCTGCCGCTGGTCCTCGCGGCCGCCGCCCTGTGGTTCGCCGTCTCGGGCTGGAGCGCCGCGCGCGACGACGACCGGATCGCCGCCCTGGAGGCGGGCCGCGACCGGCCGGTCGACCCGGATGCGCGGCCGGCCCTCCTGGTGGCGCGGATCGGCTTCCTCGCCGCCCGGGACCGTCTCGGCGAGACCGAGCCCTTCCTCGACGCCCTCGACCGCGCCGGCGCGGTGCGGGAGGCGGCCCGGGCGCGGTACGTCATCGGCAACGCGCGGATGCGGCAGGCCTTCGTGCTGATCGGCCGCGGCGATCTCGACAAGGCCGCGCCCCAGGTGACGCTGGCGCGGCAGGATTACCGCCGCGCCCTCCAGGCCCGGCCCGAATTCTGGGACGCCAAGTACAATCTCGACGTCGCCTCGCGCCTCGTGCGCGACTACCCGGAATTCGACCGCAAGACCGGGGACGAGCTGCGCGCCGAACCGAAGAAGATCTGGACCGACATCCCCGGCCAGCCGCGGGGCGGCCCGTGAGACCGCGGCGCGTCCTGCCCCCCGTTCGGCCCTCCGTCCTGCCCCCCTTCGTCGCCCGCAACCTGCGCGACGGGCGGTTCCGCGTCCTGGCGGCCGCCCTGGTGCTGGCGCTGGCAGCCCTCGTCGCCCCGCCGATCCCGTTCACCCGCACCGGCGTGTCGGTGCTGGCGGTGGTCGACATCACCGGCAGCATGGCGGTGCGCGACTATCCCGCCGCCGCGGGATCCGTGAGCCGGCTCGAGACCGTCAAGGCGGCGCTGCGGGCGATGCTGCCCGACCTCCCCTGCGGCTCGCGGGTGGCGCTCGGCCTGTTCACCGACCGGCGGCCGTTCCTGCTGTTCACGCCGGTCGAGGTCTGCGCCGATTTCGCGCCGCTGGACGGCGCCATCGCGGCCCTCGATCCGCGCATGGCCTGGGAGGGGGACAGCCGCATCGCGGCCGGCCTGTTCCGGTCGCTCGCCATGGCGGGGGAGATCGACGCCGACCTCCTGTTCCTCACCGACGGCCAGGAGACGCCGCCCCTGCCGGCCTCCGGCGGCCCGACCTTCGACGGCAAGCCCGGCGCGGTGCGCGGGCTGATCGTCGGCGCGGGCGGCTACGGCCTGTCGCCGATCCCGCGCTTCGACGATCGCGGCCGGCCGGCGGGCTTCCTGGGCGAGAGCGACGTCCAGCAGGAGAACCGCTCCGGGCCGCCCCCGGCCGACGCGGAATCGCGCGAGGGCTACAACCCGCGCAACGCCCCCTTCGGCGCACAGGCGGCCCATGGCAGCGAGCACCTCTCCGCGGTTCGCGAACCCTATCTGAAGCGCCTCGCCGCCGAGACCGGCCTCGGCTACGCCCATCTCGACGGCCCGGGCGGCCTGGCCGCCCCCCTGCGCGCCGCGGCGACGCCGCGCCCGCTGCCCGGCCGGCTCGACCCGCGCCCCGCCCTCCTGGCGGCGTCCCTGGGGCTGACGCTCCTGGCCCTCCTGGCGAACCCCCTCGCCCTCGTCCAGCGCGCGCGCCGCGGGCGCGCGGCCCACCCTGTTCAAACCCTCGTTCCAACCGGACCGATCAGGACCTGACCATGCGGATGCCCCTCGCCCTCGTCCCGGCCGTCGCCGCGGGCCTCGCCGTCGTCGGCCTCGCCGGCGCGGCGCTGGCCCACGGGCCGACGCCGCAGAAGATCGACCAGTCGATCACCATCCAGGCGCCCCCGGACGCGGTCTGGAAGGTGGTGGGCGATTTCGGCGGCATCGGGCGCTGGCACCCCGACGTGGCCAAGGCCGAGGCCAGCGGCGGCAATGTCGAGGGCACGACCCGCCGGGTGACCCTCAAGGCCGGCGGCACCCTGGTCGAGGGGCTGGACGAGTGGCTGGCCGACGGCCGGACCTACTCGTACCGGATGTCCGACCCGGACCTGAAGGCGCTCCCGGTCTCCTCCTACTCGGCGACCCTCACGGTGACCCCGGACGGGACCGGCTCCAAGGTGTCGTGGATCGGCCGCTTCTACCGGGGCGACACCGGCAACGAGCCGCCGGAGAACCTCAGCGACGAGGCCGGGCGCACGGCGATGAACCGCTACTTCGCGGACGGGCTCAAGGGGCTGAAGGCGGCCGTCGAGGGCCGGACGACCCATTGAGGCCCCGCATGCGCCACCTCCGGCTGATCGCGACGCTCGCGCTCGCGGCCGCCACCGGGACCGGTGGCGCGTCCGCCTCCGCCGACCCGGTCTGGGTCGTCAGCCAGCAGGGGGCCGAGCTGGCGCGGATCGAGGCCGGGACCGTGGCCGGGCGGATCCCGCTCGGGCCCGCGCCGGTGGCGGCGGCCACCGACCGGGCCGGCCGCCTCTATCTCACCCACCCGGACGGGCGCGCCGTGACCGTCGTCGAGCCCGGCAAGCCGCCCCGCCGCCTGCCCGTCCCCGGCCAGGCCTTCGGCCTCGCGGCGAGCCCCGACGGCGCGCACCTGTTCGTCGGCGACTGGTCGGGCGACCGCGTGCTGCGGATCTCCGCGGCGACCGGCGCCGTCGAGGGCACCGCGGCGGTGGGGCACGAACCGGCCCATCTCGTCCTCGACCGGCGCGGGCGGCTCTACGTCGCCGACCGCGAGAGCCGTCAGGTCAGCGTGATCGACACGGGGACGATGACCCGCGTGGCCGTCGTCCCGACCGGCGAGGCGCCCTTCGCCCTGGCGCTCGCGCCGGACGAGGCCAGCCTCTACGTCGCCAACGTGCGCAGCGGCGACCTCACGGTGATCGACACGGCGACGTTGCGGGCCCGTGCCACGGTTCCGGCCGGCCGGATGCCCTACGGCGTCGCGGTCACCGGCGACGGCAGCCGGATCCTGGTCACCAACCAGCATGCCGCCGCCGTGACGGTGATCGATGCGGCCCGGCTCGAGATCGTCGCCACCGTGGCGGTGGGGCCCTATCCCGAGGGCATCGCGGTGGTCGGTCCGCGGGCCTACGTGGCGAACTGGTTCTCGGACGATGTCTCGGTGATCGATCTCGCCACGTGGCGCGAGACGGCGCGCATCAAGGTGGCGGAGGGCCCGCGCACGGTCCTGGCGCCGGGGGAGCCCGCGCGATGAGACGGGCCTGCCGCATCCGGATCGCGTCCGGCCTGGTCCTGCTGGCCCTCGGCGCCTGCAACCGGGACTCGGACGAGCGCGGCGACGCCGCGGGCGCGGTGGTCGCCACCACCGCCGAGGGTACCCTGCCGGCCTGGCTCGCGCCGACCGACGGGACCGACCCGGCCCGCTGGCTCGCGGGCCGGGAGGCCGGCAAGGCCCTGCCGGCCGATGAGCCCCGCGTGCGCGCGATGGCGGCGGCGCTGGCCCGGGCCCGCGACGGCTTCATCGAGGATCCGCGCATGATCGCCAACCGCACCGTCCAGCTCGGCCAGATGCTGGCCGAGGCCGGCATCGGCGAGGGCTACGGCGCGATCCTCGACGGGCTCGGCGGGATCGCGGCCGAACGCGGGCGCCGCAAGAGCCTCTACGGCGAGATGTGCCAGCACTACTACAACGCGCGGATGCAGGGGGCCGACCATGCGGCCGCGCTGGCGCGCCTCGCCGCCCCGCATCCGGTCCTCGAGGGCACGCCGTGAGCGCCGCCCGGGCCTCGGCCGATTGGCCGGCGGGGGGGGACGGTGCGGCCATCCTCGACGCGGTGCTGATCGTCGACGACCACCCGGTGGTGCGGCGCGGCTTCCGCCACCTCGCGGAGGATGCCGGCGTCCGGGCGGTCCACGAGGCTGCCGACGTGGTGTCGGGATACCGCACGTTCCACCGCCACCGTCCCGGGCTGGTGGTGACCGACCTCGGCTTCCGCGACCAAGGCCTCTCCGGCCTGTCGCTGATCCGCCGGGTGCGGGCCCTGGAGCCGGCGACCCGGATCCTCGCCTTCAGCATGCACGACGACCCGGTGATCGTCGCCCGCGCCATCGAGGGCGGGGCGCATGGCTTCGTCCTGAAGGACACGGCGGTGACGCGCTTCCACGAGGCGCTGGCGGCCGTCTCGGCCGGGCACAGCTACCTGCCGCACGAGGTCGCGACCAAGATCGCCATGCTGAATGCCGGTCTGCTGGACTCGCCCCTCGCGCGCCTGACCGCGCGGGAGGTTCAGGTCCTGTCGCTGCTGGGGGCGGGCAAGTCCAACGAGGCGATCGCCGACAGCCTGTCGATGAGCCACCGAAGCGTGTCGGCCATCGTCTCGGGCATGAAGCAGAAGCTCGGCGCCGGCAGCCTCGCCGACCTTCTCCGCATCGCCCTGTCGCGGGACGGGCGGCCGGTGTGAGGCGGGCAGCCGACAGCGCGGCCGACAGCGCCGCCGACAGCGGGCCGGGGCTACCGCGGCACGATCAGGCCGGGAATGATCGATCCCTGCGGCCCGAACGTCGCCTCGGCCTTCCGGCAATTCGCCGCCACGTCCTTCTGGTAGGCCGCGATGTACCGGGTCGCGATCAGGTGCAGGTCGCCGGTCTCCAGGCTGGCGGCATCGACGCCCAGGGCCTCGACGGTCTGCTTGAGGCGCGCGGGATCGCTCCGCAGGCCGGGGCATTCGAGGTTCACGAATCCGGCGAGCCCGGCGAGCTTCGCCGCCTGGTTGCGCCGCGGGTCGCCGGCCGATGGGTCCTGGGTCTGGGTCTGCGCCTGGGCCGTCAGCAGGCTCAGAAGGAGGCCGGCCGAGACCAGACCGGACAGACGGACCACGCGCATGGCTTCTCTCATCCTGTTCGAAGAGCAGCGCGTCCGTCCACCGTCACCGCTGCGCAGAGTCACGCAGGGTTATGCCGCAGGATCGGGGATTTACAATGCAGACCAAGCTTATAATCGTCTTAATTGCTCTGACCTGCGGGACCTTGCCGGCGGATGCCGCCCGCCTGACCATGGACGACAAGGCCTCGCTGTGGCCGCGGGCGAGCATGACCGACAAGATCGATTTTTCCAGCCGGATGGGCCGGGCCTTCCACACGCTGTCGCCCAAACTCGACGAAGCGTATTTCATGCGGTGTCTGGAAGAGACCGCCAATATCGGTGACACGAAGGAACTCAGGCTCGAAGAGATGGTGCGGGCCTGCATCTCCCTCGTCCGGGACGAAGGCGAGTGAGCGGCCGGCCGCGCCGGCCTGCGGTGCCGCCGACATCCCGGGGGCCGCGAAGGTCAGGATCCGGCCGTGATCCCTGACCACCTTCAGCCCGGGTCCGCCTGCGGTCCGCGTATCGGAAAGCTCCGCGGGCGGCCCGGCAAGGGCCGATGCGGCGCGCCGGACGCCCGCGGAGCCGTGCTCCATCCGCCTCCGGGATTACACGCAGCAATTGAAATCAGGTCTTCCGGAAAGAATCCGGAAAGCTCCCCGTTGCTAAAGTCCCGCCTGGTGGGAGCGTGCACCGTCCAGCAGTACGTTCGCGCAGGCGGACGAGTGGGATCCCCGGAACATGAACAGTGGGATGGGCGCGCTGCGGGAGAAGGCGAAGCTTCTGGACACCGTCCTCGACACGATGGACCAGGGACTCATGATGATCGACGCCGCCGGCGTCGTCCAGGTCTGCAATGCCCGCGCCCTCACGCTGCTCGATTTGCCGCCGGCGCTGATGCGGACCCGCCCGACCTTCGAGGCCGTCCGGCAATATCAGATCGCGCAGGGGGAGTTCGGCGCGGCGTGCGAGACCCTGCGGCGCTGGGTGGCCGCGCGCGGGCTGGAGCGCCGCGCCCACACCTACGAGCGCGAGCGCCCGAACGGCACCGTGCTGGAGATCCGCACCGTGCCGCTGCCCGATGGCGGGGCGGTGCGGACCTTCACGGACATCACCGCGCGCAAGCGGGCCGAGGAGACGCTGCAGGTCAGCGAGACGCGCCTCGCCCTGGCGCAGGACGCGGGCAGTGACGGGCTCTGGGACTGCGATCTCACGACCGGGGAGGCGTGGTCCTCGGATCGCTGGTGGGGGGTGCTGGGCTACGAGCCCGGCGAGCTGGCGAGCCACGCCCAGACGTGGCGGGCCCTGCTCCACCCGGAGGATGCGGGCGCGGCCGAGCGGGCCCTGATCGAGCATCTGAGCGGGCGGGCGCCGACCTTCGCGTGCGAGCACCGGATGCGGCGCAAGGACGGCACTTGGGCCTGGATGATGACCCGCGGCAAGGTCGTGGCCCGCGCCGCGGATGGCCGCGCCCTGCGCTTCATCGGCACGCAGATCGACATCAGCGCCCGCAAGGCGGCCGAGGGGCAGGTGGCCCACATGGCGCGCCACGACGGCCTCACCGACCTGCCCAACCGCGCGCTGTTCTACGAGCGGCTGGAGATCCGGCTCGCCGACCTGCATCTCCACGGCGGCGCCTGCGCGGTGCTGTGCCTCGACCTCGACCGCTTCAAGGCCGTCAACGACAGCCTCGGCCACGCGGCCGGGGATTTCCTGCTCCGGGCGGTGGCCCATCGCATCCGCGCGGTACTGCGGGCCGAGGACATGGTGGCGCGCCTCGGCGGCGACGAGTTCGCCGTGCTGGTGGCCGATGCGGGCGATCCCGCCCACGCCGAGACCCTGGCGGCGCGCCTCATCGCGGCGGTGCAGGCGCCGATCCGCTTCGGCAAGCAGCGGCTGAAGGTTGGCCTGAGCGTCGGCATCGCGCAGGCGCCCGGCCACGGTCCCGATAGCGAGACGCTGTTCCGGCGCGCCGATCTCGCTCTCTGCCGGGCGAAGGCGGAGGGCGGGAACACCCATCGGGTGTTCGAGCCCACGATGGACGAGGCCGAGGCGGCCCGGCGCGACCTGGAACGGGATCTGCGCCAGGCGATCGAGGGCGACGAACTCATCCTGCACTACCAGCCGCAGGTGAGCACCGCCACCGGCCGGCTCCTCGGGTTCGAGGCGCTGGTGCGCTGGGAGCATCCGACCCGCGGGCTGGTGCCGCCGAATGCCTTCATCCCGCTGGCGGAGGAGAGCGACCTGATCCTGCTGCTGGGGGAGTGGGTGCTGCGCGCCGCCTCCCGGGAGGCGGCGCGGTGGTCCCGTCCGCTGAAGGTGGCGGTGAACCTGTCCCCGCGCCAGTTCCAGCAGGCGGATCTGCCCGAGCGCATCCTGGCCATCCTCACCGAGACGGGCCTGGCGCCGACGCGGCTCGAACTCGAGATCACCGAGACCCTGATCATCAACGACATGGCGCGGGCGCTCGGCATCCTGCGTCGGCTGAAGGCCTTCGGCATCTCCATCGCGATGGATGATTTCGGGACGGGCTACTCGTCGCTGGCGACGCTGCAGGCGTTCCCCTTCGATAAGATCAAGATCGACCGGTCGTTCGTGGGCCATGTCGAGGTCAGCGCGCAGGCTGCTGTGATCGTGCGCGCGGTCCTGGGGCTCGGCCGCAGCCTGGGGATGAGCGTCGTGGCCGAGGGCGTCGAGACGGATGCGCAGATGCGCTTCCTGGCCGCGGAGGCGTGCGACGAGGCCCAGGGCTATCTGATCAGCAAGCCGCAGCCGATCGAGCATTTCGCCGAGCAGATCGGTGCGTGCGAAGGCTTCGTGGCACCGGGCCGCCCGGACGCGGCCGTCGCCTGAGGCACGCTGCGGATCGACGACGGCCCGGAGCCCGGACGGTCGATGCGGGGCCGGATCGGGCCGCCCGATCGGCCGGCGTCCAACGGCGGCGATAGCCGCCCTGCGGCCCCGACGCGTTCCGGGGTCCGCCGGGACCGCGGGCGCCGCGCCGGCCTCTGTGGCGCGGCCGCGACACCCGACGACGACCGCCTGTGGATGACGGGACCTGCCCCCGATCCGTCAAGGTTCGGAGGCCAGCATTACCGCGCACCGCCGATCCGGCTCACCCAGCGCCCTCATCGCATGTTCGCCCAGCCCCACGCCCTCATCCTCCGTCATCGCGAGCGCGTCGCCGTGCTCATCTCCTCCGCGCTGTTCCTGGCGGGCGCCCTGCCGCTCTTCTGGGCGATCGGCTGATCCCCCGGCTCCGACCGACGGAGAATCGGCTGCGGACCTGGGGGGCGCAGGCTGTCGATGCCCCGCGCCGCACGCGCGGCGGGCGGTCCGATACGGATTCCGCGTGAAGCGCTCGGACGACGCCGGCGTCCAGGTTTCACGCGCGCAGCGAAGCCATCCGGGGTGGGCCACCCGCTCCGAGGTCGCCCGGCCCTGGTTCACAGCGCTCCGCGGTTGAGGCCGTGGAAAGTCCGTCCTGTCGCAGACGCGACGGCCTCCGAACGCCGAAGGGGCCGCGTCCTTTCGGACGCGGCCCCTTGCGAGTTCGGCTTGGCGCGGCGGTCGGGATCCGACCGCCGCAGCGCGGTCTTAGTAGGAGCCGAACTTGTAGTTCAGGCCGGCGCGGACGACGGCGAACTCGTCGGAACGGCGGCCGATGCCGCTGTAGACGACGGGGAAGTTGTTGGCGGCGTTGATGACGAACGCGCCCTGGTTGCGGGTGTTGCGGTCGAGGTTGACGTACAGGCCTTCGACCTTGAGCGTCACGGCCGAGGAGCGGAAGAAGTTCAGGAAGGAGTCGGTGGGGAGCGCGTACTCGACGCCGCCGCCGACGGCCCAGCCGGTGCGGAAGCTGTCGTTGCCGGCGTAGCCGCCGAAGGAGCGGTCGGCGCTGCCGGAGCCGTAGGCGAAGCCGCCGGTGCCGTACACGAGGGTGCGGTCGAAGGCGTAGCCGAGGCGGCCGCGGACGGTGCCGAAGAAGTCGAGGCTGGAGAGGCCGCGCGGGTCGGTGACGTAGTAGCCGGGGGCCAGCGCGCCGGCGACGAAGGCGTTGTTCCGGTTACGGCCGAAGTCGAGGTACTGGGCGTCCGCCTCGATACCGAACACGACGCCGGAGCCGGGGGTCAGCTGCCAGTTGTAGCCGATCTGGCCACCGCCGGAGAAGCCGTCCTGGCTGCGGTTGCGGAAGGAGGCGACGGTGCCGGGAGCGGCGTAGGGGAACGGCACGGCGAAGGTGTTGCCGGTGTTGCGGTCGCTGGCGTCGAAGGCGTAGCCGGCGTTGATACCGAAGTAGGCGCCGGTCCAGGTGAAGACCGGGACGGGGGTGAAGACCGGCGGCGGGGCGGCGCGGCGCGGCAGGTCGGCGGCCGAGGCGGCAGCGGTCAGAGCGGTGAAGGCAGCCAGCGAGGCCAGGAGCTTGGTCATCAGGTAAGGTCCAAATTTCGATCTGGACGTATGGCTACCGATCATCGACGAAAATGGCTGTAGTTTTACGGACACACCGCCCGTCGATGGCGGGCAATGCCATAGTAAATCATCCCTCAAGATTCGCCGAGGTGCCGAAATACATCGCTCATACCGCGAGCGCGCGCGAGAACAATGTGAAGGCGTTTTGGTTGCATCGCACTGTGCCTACGCCCGCACCTGTGGCTGTCGAGCCACAGGTGCCCCTGCGCGACCGGCCGGCCTCGTGGGGGGAGGGCGCCGCCTGGGCCGGGCCTGACACTCGAGATCGATCCCGCGGGATTCCGGACCGGGCCGCCGAGCCAGTCGCCGGCAATCGCGCGCCGCGCGGATGATCGGCTTTCGGCACCCTCGCCGCTGTCCGGAAGCCGATCGACGGTAAATCCTATGGGCCGCCCAAAGTTATCACTCCCGTTACCAGCGGGAAAATAGACGGGATCGACAGTCATTGTCTCGAGCGACCCATCGATAGGAACCCGGCTGCCATGCATGTGAGAGTTCGCCTCGACGGCGCGAACCCGCGCCGCTGGCACGTCGCGCTGCTGACGCGACTCTCGGGCCTGCCCGGCATCGAAGCCGTCAGTGTCGAGGCCGCACCCGGCCCGGACGGTTGGCCGGTCCAGGCCGACCTCCTGTTCCGGCTGGAATCCCTGATCTTCCGGGTGGCCCCGAACGGGTCGGCGCCTGTGCCGCCGGCGGACTTGGCCGCCTGGACCGATCCCGCGGCCCCGGACCTCTTGCTCGACCTGTGTGGCGATGCGGTCGCCCGCTGCCCGGTCTGGCGGGTGGCTTACGATGGCGGCTTCGGCGAGACCGGCCTGCTCGGGAGCCTGCTCGCCGGCCGCGTGCCGCGCCTCGACCTGCTGGAAGGCGACACCGTCCTGGTCTCGGGACGCCTCGGATCGGACTACCGGGGCTCCATCGCGCTGTCGTTCGAGGACGCGCTGGTGCGCACGACCACGCTGGTCGCCGCCGCGCTGCGGGACCGATTGGCGGGCCGCGCCGCGGCTGAGACCCCGGCCCCGGCGGCCGCCGGGCCCGCGCGCCCGGCGCGGATCCGGGCGTCCCGACCGGCGCGGCTTCTGGCCCGCAGTCTCGTCGGCCGCCTGTACAGGCTGTGCTATCACGCGCCGCACTGGCGCACCGGATGGCGGGTTCTGCGCGGGCCGGATCTCATCGACCTGGGGCGCCATCCCGAGGGGGGATGGCAGATCCTGCCCGACGACGGCCGTCGCTTCTACGCCGACCCGTTCCCGCTCGCCGCCGATGGGACGACCCACGTCTTCGTCGAGGAATTCCCGCACGCGACCGGCAAGGCGATCATCTCGGCCGTCCGCTTCGGGCCGGACGGTCCCGTAGGGGCGCCCATCCCCGTGCTGGAGGAGCCGTATCACCTCTCCTACCCGTTCGTGTTCGCGCGGGCGGGCGCCGTCTGGATGGTGCCGGAGAGTTCCGCGGCGGGCACGGTCGATCTCTACCGGGCGACGCGCTACCCCGGCGGCTGGGTGAAGGAAGCGACGCTCCTCTCCGGCGTGGTCGCGAGCGACGCGACGCTCCTCGAACAGGATGGCCGCTGGTGGCTCTTCGCCACCGTGCGCGACGCCCCCCCCGGCGCCCCGGCGGGATCGGGGTGCCACCACGACGCGCTGTATCTCTGGTCGGCCCCCGACTTCCGGGGACCGTATGTGCCGCATCCGGCCAATCCCGTTCTGGTCGACCCCTCGTTCGCGCGGCCCGCGGGCCGGATCGTCGCGCGCCGCGGGCGCCTGATCCGTCCGGTTCAGGATTGCGCCCACGGTTACGGCCGCGCCCTGTCGCTGGCGCGGATCGACCGGCTGGACCAAGACGGGTTCGCCCAGACCGTCCTCGGCCGGATCGAGCCCGGGCCGGCTTGGCCCGGCAGCTGTCTCCACACGCTCAACGCCGGCGGCGGCATCGAGTGCATCGACGGATCCGGCCGGGCTTCGCGCCTCAGGGCGCGGCTCGGCGCCTAGAGCCGCACCCGGCCCCGGGCGAACCGGCACGGCGTCGGATGCCCGTTCTCACAAGCCCTCCGGCGCCGAACCGGCATCCGCCCTGCGCCCCGGAGCCTCGATCCGGGATCTCGATCCGGGACCTCGATCCGATGCGTGTCGCGGCGGAGGCCCGGCCCCCAGGAACCAGCCGGCGCTTTCCGTGTTCGCTCACGAACCCGGAGACACGTCACCCTCATGATCATGATCCTCATCTGCTTTCTCGCGCCATGGCTCGCCATGTTCCTGCGCGGAAAGGTGCTTCAGGGTATCCTCTGCATCATCCTCCACCTGACGATCATCGGATGGATCCCGGCGACGATCTGGGCCCTGGTCGTGACCCGGAGGGAGGCGGCCTGACGGACAGCGCCGGGCCGGTCGCGGACCGGCCCGGCTTACGCCCGAAGATCGACGGAGGCCGCACCGTCGCGGAAGGATCGATCCGAGCGATCCCACCGAGGGACGTGACCGGCCTGATGCTCGGACTCGGCTCCAGCGGCCGGCCCGAGCCTCGGGAGACCGGCCGAGGCGGCCGGCGGCGTGCCGACTCCGGCGGTCTCGAACCGACGATCCGATTCGCACGGTAAAGGAATGTCGGGCCCGATCCCGCACGTTGGCGGGATTCCGGTTCGCTTTACCGTCGATTGGGAGCGGTGCACTGCGCCCGGCCGTCATGCGCCTGCCGGATCCCGCTGGGCCGGCCGGCGACTGGAAGTTGGCTGCGTGCGCGGCGGTGCCGCGATCTGCCCGGTCCCCGAACGCGACGACGGCGGGGCAAGAACCCCGCCGCCCGCGAAGACCGTCGCCAGGGCAGCCTCGCGGGCTGCCAGTCTCCGTCGCTCAGAAGCCCATCAGGACGCCGGCCGAGCCGGTCACCGTCATCGCGAGGCCGCCCAGGAAAGCGCCGATCATCGCGTAGGAAAAGCCCTTCAGAACCATGTCGTGCACTCCTTTCATCACGCGGCGGGCCTTCGGAGGCCCGGGAAAACCAACTGCAACGATGATGCCGGATCGGCCGGGCGCGTGCGGTGCGATGCGTCACGTTGCATTGCGGAACCGTTCGGCGCAGGTTCAGCGACACGGCTGAGCGTGCCCCGGCGCGGGACGGGATGCGGCGGTCGGCCGTCCCGCCGGTCCGTCCTACGCGAAATGCGCGGGAAGGCTCAGAGCCTGCGCGTAGGTGACCAGCGCGATCGCGCCCGCGATCAGGGTGGCGGCGATCGTGATGCGGTTCGTCCAGGTCATCGTCATCTCCATCAGATGTGCGGCGGCGTTCGCGGTGTGATCCTGATGTAAGCTCAAGCATTCAGGTCCGGCGTGTCCTGAAACACCCGCGGTGGAGGGCGCCCCGCACATCGTCTGCGCGGCGATGGCCGGCGGAGCCCGCACCGCGCTGCACGCCGGCGCGGTGCGGGCTCGGTCCGTCCTTCTGGCGCGGGCCCCTCCACAGAACCGGCATCCGCTTCGGCGGAGGGCGCCCTAGGCACCCTGCTGAAGACCGGAGGCACCGTCCCGCGCCGCACCGCGGAGGGCGGCCGGTCGCGCCCGGCAGCGTTCCAGATAGGCCTCGAAGGCCTCGCTGGCCGGGAACGCGGCGCGGCCGAAGCCCAGCGCGCTGGCGATGAGGATGTCGGCGCCGGAAAACCTCTCACCCATCGCGTAGGGGCCGCGCGCCAGGGCGGTTTCGAGGCGGCGGACCACCGCCTCGTGGGCGCGGCGCTTCTGCGGCGATCCCGGGAGCTCGCCCGCCATGCCGGCGAACAGGGCAGGCTCGAACTCTGCCACGTACCAAGCCAGCCAAGTCAGGTATGCGCCGCGATCGGGGTCGCCGATCGCCGGCGCCAGCCCCGCTTCGGGGAAGTGCTCCGCCAGATGGAGCACGATGGCCAGGGACTCCGCGACCAGCACGCCGTTGTGCAGGAGGGCCGGGACGCGTTTGTCGGGATGCGGGTTGGCGGCATCCGGCACGCCCTCCCCCGTCATCGGCCGGAAGATCGAGACCGGCTCGATGGCGTAGGGAACGCCCAGCTCCTCCAGCAGCCAGATCATGCGTGAGGATCGCGATTGCGGGGCGTGATACAGGGTGATCATGGCGCGGTTCCTTCGTCACGGCGGGCGGGATGGCCGCGACGGGAGGCTTGTAGGACCACCCTGCTGACAGCATCCTGTCAGCAGGAGTCGAGTGATGCGCCGCGCCGACAGGCTGTTTCAGATCATCCAGATCCTGCGGCGTGCGCCGCGCCCGGTGACCGCCGCCGAGATCGCCCGGGAGCTGGAGGTGTCCGCCCGCACGGTCTATCGGGACGTGGCCGATCTCGTCGGCCAGCGCGTGCCGATCCTGGGCGAGGCCGGGCTCGGCTACGTGCTGGGCGAGACCTTCGACATGCCGCCGCTGATGCTGACACCCGACGAGATCGAGGCGGCGGTTCTCGGCGCGCAATGGGTTGCGGGCCGGGGCGAGCCGGTCCTCGCCAAGGCGGCGCGCGATCTCATCGCCAAGATCACCGCCGTCGTGCCCGAGCGCCTGCATCCGTTCATCGCCGATCCGTCGATCGGTACGCCGCCGGCTTTCACGCAGACCGCGGACGGGATCGATGTCGCGCGGACCCGGGCCTGGATCCGCGAGGGCCGCAAGATCCGCATCGACTACCGCGATGCGCGCGGCGATCCGAGCCGGCGCGTGATCTGGCCGGTGATCGTCGGGTTCTTCGATCAGGCACGGATGCTGGCCGGCTGGTGCGAGCTGCGCGGGGAATTCCGGCACTTCCGCACCGACCGGATCACGGACCCCGACTTCCTGGAGGAGCGGCACGGCCTCCGGCCCGCCGTCCTGCGCGCCCGGTGGAAGCGGAGCCTGTCGGGCCGGCCGGTGGGTCCGCACGCGCCGACGCAGGTCGTGACGTGAAGGCGTCGGGATCCCGGCTTGCGGCCACCAGCCGTCGAGGGCGGGCGCCCCCTGGCGTTCCGAACGCGATCCGGGTCGCGCCGCGATCGCCCCCGTCGCCCGCCCGGCTGTCACGCGCTGGCCGAACTGCGCCCGCGCCGCCCGGGGGCGGCGCGACGGATCGCCCTTGGGACGCCGCCGCGCTCTTCAGATCGCCCAGTCGGCCGCCAGTGCCGCGGCGGCGTATCGGGCGCGCGCCGCCGCATCTCTCTGAAGCCCGGCCCGCTCGCACCACGCGGCGAAGATCTCCGGCTCGATCGGCACGCGCACGACCTCTACGCCGCTGCGCTGCACCTCGCGTTCCATTTGTTCGGTGGCGACGCGCCACGTCTCATAGTCGGGCGGCAGCTTGGCGCCATCCGCCAAGCGCGCGCGCAACTCCGCGTAGCGCTCCGGAGCGTACCAGGGCAGGCCGACGCGGCGGGGGCGGTCCATGGGAGGCTCTTCGAACGGTCACGCTGAACGGCCATCAACGGTCCAGAGCGCTCTTCGGTTCGAACCAGGATGGCCGGAGCGGCGGTGATCGTGCCGCAGCGGCCGAACGCCCGATGGCCGAGCCTGCGGCTCGCCGCTACGCGGCCCTCATGGATATCGTCCCGTTCGCCCTCATGGCCTCCGCCCTCACGTTTTCCGGCTTCGTCGTGCTGCTCGGATGGCGGTGAGTTCCGCGGCGTCGAGATCGCGTCGGTGCCGTGAACGCGGAGGAGGACGCTGCGGCACCGTGAAACCCGCTCCGTCATCCCCGCAGCGGGCAAGTTGCTGGCGACCCCGGTAGGGCTCGAACCTACGACCTGCCGCTTAGAAGGCGGCTGCTCTATCCAGCTGAGCTACGGAGTCAGGATGCCAAGCGGCCCCAGAAGCCACGGGCTCGCCCGGGGGTCAAGCGCGAGACGAAGACGTCCGCCGCCCCCGGGTTCACATCGGCGGTGACGATGTGGACGTCTGGATCGTGCCGCGGATCCGGATTGGGGTTGCGCGACGCTGCGGATCCGGACAGGCCGGGGCGCGGTTCATGCCGGGGCACCGCGCCCCCGTCCGGAGACCGAGGTTGCCCGCGCCGAGTCCCACAGCTTCGCCTCCTGGGCCGGCCCGGCGCCGGTGGAACGCCGCGGGTCGGGGCAGCCTGAACCGGCCCGGCTCGGACCTGCGGCGCCTGCCGACGGGCCTCGACCTCCGGAACGTCCGGCTCGTGGAGGGCGTGCGCGCCGCCTTCGCGTTCGGCGTCGTCATCCTCCTCAACATCTGGATCCAGTGGGCGCCGCTGCTGACGATGGCGCTCGCCGCCAACCTCGCCTGCTTCTGCGACAACGGCGGCCCGATGCGCGCCCGCCTGCGGGTCCTCACCGCCTTCTCGGTCCTGGGCGGCCTGCTCTGGGCCGGACTCGGCCTGATCCAGCCCCTCGGCCTGCCGGTGGTCGTCCCGGTCGCCTGCGCGCTGATCTTCGCCTGCTCGTACGCCCGCGTCTGGAGCGTTCAGGCCCAGTCGGCCGGCAACGTGCTCGTGGTGGTGCTGTGCATCGCCCTCGACCGGCCCCTGACCCCGGAGCAGGCGGCCGTCACCGCGCTGATGTTCGCGGCCGGCGGTCTCTGGGCGACGTTCCTGGCCCTGGTGATCTGGCGGCTGCACCCGTACCGGCCGGCCCACCGGGCGGTGGCGGAGGTCTGGCACAACCTCGCCCGGCTCTGCGGCGACCTTGAGCGGCTCGTCGTCCTGCCGGAACCCGATACGGCCGCCTTCGACGGCCACGCGCGGGGCCACCGGCGGGGCGTGCGGGCGAGCATCGAGACCGCCCGGACCATGATCCTCGACCTCGCCCGCTCCCGCGAGCGCGTCTCGGACCGCACCGCCCAGGCCCTGCTGCGCCTGGAGAGCGCCGAGCAGATCTTTTCCGCGCTGATCGCCGTCGGCGAGCTGATCGACAGCCGTCCCGATGCCCGCCGCCGGGCCCTCGCCAAGGTTTTTCTGCGGCGCCTGCGCCCCCTCTTGGTGACCATCGCCCGGGCGATCCGCGACGACGTCAACCTCGACCTCGACCGTCTGGAACACTCCATCGCCCGCGTGGCCGAGGGGCTGTCGGAGGATCCGACCCTCGCCCGCCTCGCCGAACGGATCGTCGGGCGCGTGCGGATCGGCGCCAAGCTGTCGACCCCGGAGGGCTATCGCCCCGGCGGCACGCTCACGGAGGGCGGCAGCCTCGACCGCTGGACCCGCTATGTCGGGCCGCTGCGGCAGAACTTTACCCTGGCCTCGCCCAATCTCCGGCACGCCCTGCGGGCGAGCGCGGTCGCGGCCCCGGCGCTCGCCGCCACCCTGACCTATGCGGGCGCCTTCACGCACTGGCTGGTGATGACCGTGGTGCTCACCATGCAGCCCTTCTACGCGGCGACGTGGCAGCGGGCGCTGGAGCGGATCGGCGGCACGGTGCTGGGCGGCCTCGTGGGCGCCGTGCTCGCCTACTACGCCACGAGCCCCCTGGCGGAGGCCGGGCTGATCCTCGTGCTCAGCATCGTCGGCTTCGCGGCGCGCCAGATCTCCTACGGCTTTTTCGTCACCTGCCTGACCCCCCTCGTGGTGCTGCTGGTCGAGCTGCTGGAGCCCGGCCACAGCTCCTGGGAGATCGTCGCCATGCGGGGCGGCTTCACGGTGCTGGGCGGCGTGATCGCGGTGGCGAGCTGCCTGGTGCTGTGGCCGATCTGGGAGCCCGATCAGGTCCGGCAGGAACTGCGCCGGGCGCTCAAGGCCCAGGCCGGTCTCGCCGAGGCGGTGCTCCGCGCGCCGCCCGGCGAGGGCCGCGAGACCGCGATCGCGGCGCAGAGCCGCGAGGCCGGCCTCGCCCTCAACGATCTGGAGGCGGCACTCTCCCGCGCCCTGCAGCAGCCCCGGGCCGGCAGCCACCCGGAGGTGGAATCCGCCCTGGTGGCCGACGCGACCCTGCGCCGGATCAGCGCCCGGCTCATCGTCCTGCGGCACGCCCCGGAGGCGGCGGCCCCCGAGGCCGAGCCCTGGCGGGCCTGGATCACCGCGACCCTGGCAGCCCTGGGCGCGGACAGGCCCGTGCCCGAGCGGCCGGCGCTGGATCGCGGGCAATCGCTCGTGCGTCTCGTCAGCCAGGTCGATCTTCTGGTGGGAACCCTGCGCCCTGGAGAGATCCGGGCTGGGACGGCGGCCGTCGGCGCGGTGCCGGGTCCGGCAAACGGCGCCACCGGCCTTGCCGACCGGCCCGTCCCTCACACCTGAGGGTCCGCCGGTCCGGTGCCCCGATCACGGCCGGTTATCGGGGCCCGCGGAGCCCGCGGGCCCGTTCGCCCGTCAGAACCGCGGCAGGGCATTGGCCGGGCCGCCGGCATGCGGACCGCTGTAGCGGTAGGCGGCCGCCCGCGCCGGACCGGCGGCGTCCCGATGCAGGACGGCGCCGTTGCCGACCCAGCCCGAATAGGCCGAGGCCGGGTAGGGCGAGTGCTTCGAATCCAGGCCCTGCGCGAGGGCGGGCGTGGCGACCGCGGCGACCAGGGCGGCGGCAGCGAGCATGCGGACGGTCATGATGATCTCCTGGTGTCTTCGTACGACTTCAGCGGGAAGTCATCCGGTCAACCGTGTCGCGTGAGGAAGATCGTCGGGTCGGCGGTCTTGATCACTCGGGCTTTGCTTGGCCGAATGTGACCTCTCAACGAGGATATTCTGCTTCGGGTTCGGCCGAGGCCGTGCGCTGGCGCACGACGGAGACGGCCCGGGCCCGGAGGCCGGCCCATCGCTCCGGGCGGGCCGGACCCGGCCCGGGGGTGCGTCCCGCGCGGAAGCGTGCCACAGACCGCGCCGAACGGAGTCCCGCGGAACCCTCTGACATGAAGTTGATCGTCGGCCTCGGAAACCCGGGCGCACGCTATGCGGGCAACCGGCACAATATCGGCTTCCTCGCCGTCGACGCGATCGCCCGCCAGCACCGGGCGAGCCCGTTCCGCCACCGCTTCCAGGGCGAGGCCGCCGAGGCGGTGCTGGGCCCGGAGCGGGCGATCCTCCTGAAGCCCTCGACCTTCATGAACGAGTCCGGCCGCGCCGTCTCGGAGGCGCAGCGCTTCTACAAGATTCCGCTCTCCGACGTGATCGTGCTGCACGACGAGCTCGACCTCGCCCCCGCCAAGCTGCGGGTGAAGCTCGGCGGCGGCAATGCCGGCCATAACGGCCTGCGCTCGATCACCGCCCAATGCGGCAACGACTACCGCCGGGTGCGGCTCGGCATCGGCCATCCCGGCGACAAGGCGCTGGTGCATGCCTACGTGCTCAACGATTTCGGCAAGGCCGAGCTGCCCTGGGTGGACGATCTCTGCCGGGCCGTGGCCGACCACGCCGCCCTGCTCGCGGCCGGCGAGGATGCGAGCTTCCAGAACAAGGTCCATCTCGCCATGGCCGGCCGCGGCTGGGACGAGGTGAAGACGCTGGGCGCCCGAAATTGACACGCCCCCGCGGGGACGGGATATCGGGGCGGGCGAGAGGGTCCGATGAAGGCCGTGCGCCACAAGCCCGGCTGTCGGCGGTTCGATTGCCTCCCGGTGGCTGAGGCCCGGCTCGCCGGTGCCGCGCGTGCTCGACCGAGGACAGGGCGCACGGTGCCGTGTTCGCGGGCCTGACTCTCCGCAACCCTTTTTCGCGCGTCGCCCGACGACGTGCTGCGACGGAACTGATTCATGGGCTTCAAATGCGGCATCGTCGGCCTGCCGAACGTCGGCAAGTCGACCCTCTTCAACGCGCTGACGCAGACGGCGGCCGCCCAGGCGGCGAACTACCCGTTCTGCACCATCGAGCCGAATGTCGGCGAGGTGGCGGTGCCCGATCCGCGGCTCGATGACCTCGCCCGCATCGCCTCGTCGAAGGAGAAGATCCCGACGCGCCTGACCTTCGTGGACATCGCCGGCCTCGTGCGCGGCGCCTCCAAGGGCGAGGGCCTGGGCAACCAGTTCCTGGCCAACATCCGCGAGGTCGACGCCATCGCCCACGTGGTCCGCTGCTTCACGGACGGCGACGTCACCCACGTGGAGGGCAAGGTCGATCCGGCCGCCGACATCGAGACGATCGAGACCGAGCTGATGCTCGCCGACCTCGACAGCCTGGAGCGCCGCGCCGTCGCCCTGGAGAAGAAGGCCAAGGGGGCCGACAAGGAGGCCAAGGAGAGCCTCGACCTCGTCAACCGGGCGCTGCCGCTCCTGCGCGAGGGCAAGCCGGCGCGGCTGGTGGAGCGCAAGCCCGACGAGGAGAAGCTGTTCCAGTCCCTCGGCCTGATGACCGCCAAGCCCGTCCTCTACGTCTGCAACGTCGATGAGCCCGACGCCGACAAGGGCAACGCCTATTCGGACGCGGTCTTCGCCCGCGCCAAGGCGGAGGGCGCCGTGGCGGTGGTGGTCTCGGCCAAGATCGAGAGCGAGATCGCCGTGATGCCCGAGGCCGACCAGGCGGAGTTCCTGGAGGCGGTGGGGCTCGCCGAGCCCGGCCTCAACCGGGTGATCCGCGCCGGCTACGACCTGCTCGGCCTCGTCACCTACTTCACGGTCGGCCCCAAGGAGGCCCGCGCCTGGACGATCACCAAGGGCACCCGCGCCCCCGGGGCGGCCGGGGTGATCCACTCGGATTTCGAGAAGGGCTTCATCCGGGCCGAGACCATCGCGTTCAAGGACTACACGGCGCTCAACGGTGAATCCGGGGCCCGGGACGCCGGCAAGCTGCGGCTGGAGGGCAAGGAGTACGTGGTGCAGGACGGCGACGTGCTGCACTTCCGCTTCGCCAACTGAGGCTCGGGCCGCGCTCAGCCCTGGGCGACGCTGCGTCTTGGCGAGCGGAGCGAAGCGATCCAGGGCAGCGCGACATCGGTGAGCGTGGCGCTCCTGGATTGCTTCGCTCCCGCTCGCAAAGACGGCGATCCCGATCGCCCGCCCCACCGATCAACCAGACGAGCCCGCCATGCCCGATCCCGCCCTCGAGGATTTCGCCGTCGGCGACGTGATCGTCGGCGCGCCGCTCACCGTCACCCGCGACGCCATCGTGGGCTTCGCGCAGGCCTTCGACTTCCAGCCCTTCCACCTCGACGAGGCGGCGGCGGAAGGGACCTTCGCGGGCCGGCTGATCGGCTCGGGCTGGCACACGGCGGCTTTGGGCATGCGGCTGCTCCAGCAGGGACCGTTCAAGGGCGGCTCGTCGCTCGGCGCGCCGGGGATCGACGAGCTGCGCTGGCTCGCGCCGGTCCTGCCGGGGGACGCGCTGACGCTGACCTTCCGGGTGGTGGGGCTGCGCGATTCGGCCTCCAAGCCCGGGCTCGGTTTCGTGACCGCCGAGGTCGCCCTCGGCAACCCGCGCGGCGAGACGGTGCTGACCCAGCGCTTCACCTTCATGCTGGCCCGCCGCGGCACCGATCCCCTGCCCCCGCGGCCGGTGGAGATCGGCGTGCCGGGACCGGTCGCCGAGCCGGAGGATGCCGAGATCCTGCCGTTCCTGCGGGATGCCGAGATCGGCGCCGTGCGGGAGCTGGGCGCCTATCCGTTCACCGCCGAGGCGATCATCGCGTTCGCCGAGGCCTACGATCCGCAGGCCTTCCACCTCGACCACGCGGCGGCCAAGCGCAGCCATTTCGGCGGCCTCTGCGCCTCCGGCTGGCACACGGCCGCCGCCTACATGAACCGGATGCTCACGACCCGCGCCCGCGACGCCGCCTACACGGCCACCCGCGGCCCGGTCCCGGAGGCGGGCCCCTCCCCCGGGTTCAAGAACCTGCGCTGGCTGAAGCCCGTCTACGCGGGCGACACGGTCCGGTTCAGCGCCAAGCTCACCGACAAGCGCGCCTCGGCCTCGCGGCCCGGCTGGGGCCTGGCCTTCGCCCGCAACACCGGGGTGAACCAGCGCGGCGAGCCGGTCTTCGCCTTCGACAGCGCGGTGTTCCACCGCTGGGAGCCCTGAGCGCACCGGGCCCGCTCCCGCGCGTTGACACCCCAGACACGGACGGGATCAGGCAGGCATGTATCAGAAGAAGCTCGGCAGCACGGGGCTGTTCGTCTCGGAACTCTGCCTCGGCACCATGACCTTCGGCGGCGGGGCCGGGATGTGGCGCCAGATCGGCGCCCTCGACCAGACGGAGGCCGGGCGCCTCGTCGGACGGGCGCTCGAGGCCGGGATCAACTTCATCGACACGGCCGATGTCTACGCGGAGGGGCTCTCGGAGCAGATCACCGGCCAGGCCCTGCGCGACCTCAAGGTCCCGCGCGACAGCGTCGTCGTCGCCACCAAGGGCTACGGGCCGATGGGGCCGGGCGCGAACGCCAAGGGCGCCTCGCGCCTGCACCTGATCGACGCCTGCAAGGCGAGCCTCAAGCGGCTCCAGCTCGACCACATCGACCTCTATCAGGTCCACGGCTTCGACCCGGCGACGCCGATCGAGGAGCAGGTGCGCGCCCTCGACATCCTCGTCCAGCACGGCCACGTCCGCTACGTCGGCGTCTCGAACTGGGCGGCGTGGCAGATCGTGAAGGCGCTGGGGATCAGCGCGCGGGCCGGGCTCGCCCGCTTCGAGACCCTGCAGGCCTATTACTCCATCGCGGGTCGCGACCTGGAGCGGGAGATCGTCCCGATGCTGCGCTCGGAGGGGCTCGGCCTCCTGGTCTGGAGCCCGCTGGCCGGCGGCCTGCTCAGCGGCAAGTATGCCGGCGGCGCGGGGGAGGGCCGGCGCGCGAGCTTCGACTTCCCGCCGGTCGACCGCCCCCGGGCCGACGCCTGCATCGACGCCATGCGGCAGGTGGCGGAGGCCCGCGCCGTCTCGGTGGCCCAGGTGGCGCTGGCCTGGCTGCTGCACCGCAAGGCGGTGACCAGCGTGATCGTCGGTGCCAAGCGCCTCGACCAGCTGGAGGACAACATCGCGGCGACCGAACTCAGCCTCAGCGACGCGGAACTCGACGCCCTCGATGCGGTGAGCGCCCTGCCGCCGGAATATCCGGGCTGGATGTTCGAGCGCCAGGGCGCCCGGGCGCAGCAGCTCGCGGAATCGGGCCGGCCCGGGGTGCGGTGAGGCGGCTCACGCCGCCTTCCGGCGCTCCGGATAGAGCCCGTACAACCCCTCGGCGCTGGCCTCGCAGATGCCGCGCTCGGTGATGATGCCGGTCACCAGCCGGGCCGGGGTCACGTCGAAGGCGGGATTCGCCACGGGACTGCCGGGGGAGACCACCTCGATCGTGGCGAAGCCGCCATCGGCGAGCCGCCCGGTCATGTGGGTGACCTCGCGCCCGTCGCGCTCCTCGATCGGGATCTCCTTGACCCCGTCGTCGAGGGTCCAGTCGATGGTCGAGAACGGCAGGGCGGCGTAGAACGGCACGCCGTTGTCGTGGGCCGCCAGCGCCTTCAGGTAGGTGCCGATCTTGTTGCAGACGTCGCCGCTCGCCGTGGTCCGGTCCGAGCCGACGATGCACAGGTCGACGCCGCCGTGCTGCATGAGGTGGCCGCCGGCATTGTCGGCGATGACCGTGTGCGGCACGCCGTGGCCGTTCAGCTCGAAGGCCGTGAGCGCGGCACCCTGGCTGCGCGGCCGGGTCTCGTCGACCAGGACATGCACCGGCACCCCCCGCTCGTGGGCGGCGTAGATCGGCGCCAGCGCCGTGCCCCAATCCACCGTGGCGAGCCAGCCGGCATTGCAGTGGGTCAGCACGGTGACCGGTCTGTCGCCGCCCTTGGCCCTGTGCAGGTCGGCGATCACCTGGCTGCCATGGGCGCCGATGGCGCGGCAGCTCGCCACGTCCTCCTCGGCGATGCGGCCGGCTTCCGCGAAGGCGCGGGCGAAGCGCTCGTCCGGCGCAACCTGCCGCAGGTTGGTGGAGACCCGATCCAGCGCCCAGCGCAGGTTGATGGCGGTCGGACGTGTCGCCGCGAGCGTCGCCACCGCCCGGTCGATCCCGTCGTGGGAGGCATCCGCCCGCATGGCCAGCGCCAGCCCGTAGGCGGCCGTGACGCCGATCAGGGGCGCGCCCCGCACGATCATCGTGCGGATCGCCACCGCGGCGTCCTCCAGCGTGGCGAGGCGCTTCAGCTCGAACGCGAAGGGCAGGCGGGTCTGGTCGATCACCTGGACGCTGACGCCGTCCGGGTCCGGGAAGATCGTGCGGTAGGGCTGGCCGTCGATATTCATGGCCGCTCCTGTGCCACAGCGGGGCGGCTTTTGCATCCTCCCGGGCGGGATCGCGACGGCCCGAGGAGGCCCGGCCGGGCGCCGGTGAGCCTTCCTCAACCTTAGCAGGTCGTTAAGGCGGTCATGCCTAGCCTCGGGCGTAAGTCCCCGTCTTGCGTCCGGTCCCGCATGCGCTCGCTTCGCCGTCCCGCATCGCCCTACGAGACTTTCGTCGACAGCGTTCGCCCCTTCCTGGGCAAGCGCCTGACGGAACTCGGCGGTTTCGTGCTCTTCACCGGCGCGGTCGCGCTGACCGTGGCCCTGGCCACGTGGTCGATCGACGACCCGAGCCTCAACCACGCCACCGACCACGCCGCCCACAACGTCCTCGGCCAGCCGGGCGCCGTCGTGGCCGATCTCGCCATGCAGATCCTGGGCCTGGGCTCCCTGGCCTTCGTGCTGCCGCCGGTCCTCTGGGGCATCCGGCTGATGCGCGAGCGCAACCTGCCCGAGGGCGGCCTGCGCATCGCGCTCTGGATCATCGGCTTCTGCGCCGCCAGTGCGGTGGCGAGCGCGCTCCCGCCGACGACCCGCTGGCCGCTGCCCACCGGCCTCGGCGGCGTGGCCGGCGACGGCCTGCTGTCGATGGCGCGGGTGATCGTCGGGGCGGTCTCGTCCGCGGCGGCCCATCTCGTCGGCTTCGGCTACGCGGCGGTGGCGATCCTCAGCCTGACCGGTGCCTGCCGCTTCGGCGCCGTCGAGGAGGAAACCCTGCACGACGACCCCTATCCCGTCCGCCGCGCCCTGGCGCGCGGCCGGGAATCGGCCCGCGACGAGCGCGAGGATTCCGACGAGCCGAGCCTCGGCCTCGTGGGTGTCGGCGCCCTGGCGCAGGGGCTGATGGGCCTGCGCGTCGCCGCGGCGGACCGGATCGCGGCATGGCGCGCCGGCCGGGCCGAGCCGATCGACAGTGCCTCGCCGGCCCTCGCGGCCCGGCGCGCCTTCACGGATGCGGATCTGCCCTGGGCCGACCACCTGCCCGAGGGACGGGCGCCGGGGCCGGGTCGGCGCGAGCCGGTCTTCGAGGCGCCCGAGGACGGCCCCCCGGCCACGACCGCCCGCCGAATCGCGGCGCCGCAGGCCGATGCGGAGGACGAGCTGGAGGCGTTCGAGGCGCCGCAGAGCCCGGTCCCGCCGCGCTCCGAACCCACCGCCTCCCGGGTCGCTCCGCCCCCGGCCGCGCCGGTGCCGGCGCGCCGCGCGCCCGCGCCGCCCGTCCGCCCGGAGGATTACGCCCTGCCCGCCCTCGACCTGCTGGCTGCCCCCCGGGGCCCGTCCCAGGCGAGCCTGATCTCGGCGGACGCCCTGGAGCAGAACGCCACGCTCCTCGAGGCGACGCTGGGCGATTTCGGCGTGCGCGGCGACATCCTGGCGGTGCGGCCGGGCCCGGTCGTCACCCTCTACGAGCTGGAGCCGGCACCGGGCACCAAGTCCAGCCGCGTCATCGCGCTCGCCGACGACATCGCCCGGTCGATGTCGGCGGTCTCGGCCCGCGTCGCGGTGGTGCCCGGCCGCAACGCCATCGGCATCGAACTGCCGAACGCCAAGCGCGAGACGGTGTATCTGCGCGAGCTCCTGGCCTCCACGGACTTCGCCGAGAGCAAGCACAAGCTGGCCCTGTGCCTGGGCAAGAACATCGGCGGCGAGCCGATCATCGCCGACCTCGCGCGCATGCCGCACCTGCTGGTGGCCGGCACCACCGGCTCGGGCAAGTCGGTGGCGATCAACACCATGATCCTCAGCCTGCTCTACCGGCTGAAGCCGGAGGAGTGCCGGCTGATCATGGTCGATCCGAAGATGCTGGAGCTGTCAGTCTACGACGGCATCCCGCACCTGCTCTCCCCCGTGGTCACCGACCCCAAGAAGGCGGTCATCGCCCTCAAATGGGCCGTGCGCGAGATGGAGGAGCGCTACAAGAAGATGGCCAAGATCGCGGTGCGCAACATCGACGGCTACAACGCCCGGGTCGCCGAGGCGGCGGCGCGCGGCGAGGTGCTGACCCGGACCGTGCAGACCGGCTTCGACCGCCACACCGGCGAGGCGGTCTACGAGGACGAGGCGATGGATCTGGCGCCGCTGCCGTACATCGTGATCGTGGTCGACGAGATGGCCGACCTGATGATGGTGGCGGGCAAGGACATCGAGGGGGCGATCCAGCGCCTGGCGCAGATGGCGCGGGCGGCGGGCATCCACCTGATCATGGCGACGCAGCGGCCGTCGGTGGACGTCATCACCGGGACGATCAAGGCGAACTTCCCGACCCGGATCAGCTTCCAGGTGACGAGCAAGATCGACTCGCGCACGATCCTGGGCGAGATGGGCGCGGAGCAGCTTCTGGGCCAGGGCGACATGCTGTTCATGGCCGGCGGCGGGCGCACGACCCGGGTGCACGGGCCGTTCTGCTCGGACAGCGAGGTCGAGACGGTGGTCGCCCACCTCAAGCGCCAGGGCCGCCCCAGCTACCTCGACGCCGTCACGGCGGATGACGAGGAGGGCGCGCCCGAGAAGGGCGGCGAACGGGCCGGGAAGGGGAAGGCCGGCGCGGCGGAACTCGAACTCGACGGCGCCGTGTTCGACCAGGGCTCCTTCGGCGAGGCCGGCGGCGATCTCTACGATCAGGCCGTGCAGGTGGTGCTGCGCGACCAGAAGGCGTCGACCAGCTACATCCAGCGCCGCCTGCAGATCGGCTACAACCGCGCCGCCTCGCTCATGGAGCGGATGGAGATCGAGGGCATCGTCGGCCCGGCCAACCATGCCGGCAAGCGCGAGATCCTGGTGGAGGAGGCTGTCGGCTGAGCGTGCGGGCGCCGGTGCCGCCGGTTCCGGTCCGGCGCCCGTCCCAGTCCCCGGCCTCATCCTGATCTCTTGGGGCCGGAATGCCCGGTCCGACAGCCTGCAGCGTCGCGGTCAAAAATTTTCGCTCGGCCTGGAACCCGCCCTCACCCGGCACGTTACGCGCGTGCGAGGCCCGGAAACGGGCTCGCGGTGAGGGCGCCGGACACGGTGTCCGGCGTCGCTTGTAGTCACGTTGCTCGTCGGAGGATGTGGTTATGAGGACTTACGACGTTTCGCCCCTGTTCCGGTCGTCCATCGGGTTCGACCGCCTGTTCGAGCTGCTCAATCAGGCTGAGCGCGTCGAGCCTTCGGCCGCTTGGCCGCCCTACAACATCGAGAAGGTCGCCGAGGACCAGTATCGCATCACCATGGCGGTGGCGGGCTTCACGCCCGAGGAGATCGAGCTGACCCAGCAGGACACCACGCTCCTGGTGTCCGGTCAGAAGGCCGCCCAGGAGGGCGAGAGGCACTACCTCCACCGCGGCATCGCGGCGCGCACCTTCCGCCAGACCTTCAATCTGGCCGAGCACGTGACGGTCGTGGGCGCGTCCCTGGAGAACGGCCTGCTCACCGTCGCGCTGAAGCGCGAGGTGCCGGAGGCGCTCAAGCCCCGCCGCATCGCCATCGGCGGCACGACGGCCGCGTCCGGCCAGGACAACGCCCCGGCTCAGATCGCCCGCGACGCCAAGGCAGCCTGATCGGCGGCCCGGGCCGCGCGTCCGGGCACCCCGTGCCGACACGCATGACATCCCTCACGGGTCCGCGGACCCGCCGCGGGCCTGTTCCCACGACTGCATCGCATGCGCTGGAGAATGGACCATGAGCGTGAGAGATCTGATTCCCTGGAGCCGCAGCACGGCCCCGGCGCCCACCGCCCTGTCGCAGGAGCCGGCCAGCCCGTTCCTGACGCTGCACCGGGAGATGAACCGCCTGTTCGACGACGTGTTCAGCGGGTTCGGCGGCGTGCCGAGCCTCGCGAGCCGCGGCATCGGCTGGCCGCAGGTCGAGCTGGTGGAGGCGGACGGGGCGCTGCGCGTCTCCGCCGAGCTGCCCGGCCTCGACGAGAAGGACGTCGAACTCCTCATCGCGGACGGTGTCCTGACCTTGAAGGGCGAGAAGCGTGCCGAGACCACCGACAAGGCGCGCGGCTATTCCGAGCGCAGCTACGGCCGTTTCGAGCGGTCGATCGCCCTCCCCGTGCCGGTGGAGGAGGACAAGGCCGAGGCGACGTTCCGCAACGGCGTGCTCACCGTGACGCTGCCGCGGGCCGCCGAGGCGCCGGAACGCCGTCGGCGCATCGCGATCAACGCTACCGGCGCGCCGGCCGCCAAGCACTGAGCCGGCTTTGGATCGACCTTGCCTGCGGCCGCCCCGGCGGCCGCAGACCTGAACGCATGATGCGGCCGCCGGTGCGTCCCGATCAACGTGCCGGCTGCCCCTGCCTTTGCTCACGACGAGGAGGGTTGCATGCAGCCGATCGATACGACGTCCATCCATCCCGAGATCGAGCGCCTCGGTCCGGTGGCGGCCGCCACCCTGAGACCGCAGGCGGTCGAGCCGTTCGACGCCTTCGTGGCGCCGGGCGACGTCTTCCGGCATCCCCGCGAGGTGCTGCGCTATCCGGGCCTGTCGCACGCCGAGAAGCGGGCGATCCTGGCCTCCTGGGCCTCCGACGCACGGGCGGTCGAGTCCTGTCCGGCGCTGCGCTGCTTGCCCGGTTGCCGGGCCGAGCCCGTGCCGCTCGACGCGATCCTGGACGCGCTCCAGGCGCTCGACGAGGGTTCGGCCCCGCCCGTCTCTCCGGCGCCGCCCAAGCCGCTCGTCCCCGCGGCGTTCACCCGCCGCTGGCGGCGCGGTCCGACCGGGCGCGAGCCTCAGCTGAACTGAGCCGGAGGCGTCCGATGGCAACCTTCGACCTGAGGGGTGGGCACAGGCGCGTATCCCGGTTGCGGCATGGCCGGCGTGGCGGGCCGGGGCAGGCGACCGACGGGGCCGTGCTGGGCCGCTGGATCCTGTCCGCCGCGCTGTGCGTCACTTTGGCCGCGCTCTGCCCGTCACCGGCCCTGCCCTGGGTGCTGGCCGTGCTGCTGAGCCTGTCGGGCTTCGTGTGGCTCGGTCTTGCGATCACGCAGGCCGGGCCGCCGGCCAACACCCCGCATCTGACTGCCTGGGACGCCGCGCTGCTCTCGTTCGCGGCGAGCTTCGGCGTGCAATCGGCGGCGCGGCTTGGTCTCTTCGGCGGCTGAGCGCGCCTCAACAGGGAGGCAACCATGCAGGATCGTACGATCGGACTCGGAGACGACACGCCGCCCGCGGGCGCAACGAGGCGCGCCGGCCGCCGGGCGCCGATCCGCCACGGCGGGCGCTCCGTCGAGACATCCGGCCGCGCCCGGGCCGAGAGGGGCGGCCTCGCCGTCGAGCGGGCGACGCCTCCGGAGATCGGGCCGCCGATGGGCTGGACCGGCGAGACCGGCACGCCCGCCACGGAGGAGGCGCCGACAGGCCCGACAGGGGAGCGGGCGGCAGCCTCTGCCGCGGGCCGGAGCCGCCCCGACAGGCCCGCGCCCGACCCGGCGGACCGACGTGGTCGGCCAGGCACTGTGCGGGTCTGGCGCTCGAACCGGGACGCGGCGCCCGTGCAGGTCCGCGCGACGGCGCAGGGTCGTTCCGCGGACGATCGCGTGACGGAGGGGCTGCCGGATCTGGAGCGAGCCCTGGTCAACCCGGCCGCGGTGTTCGTCACGCCGGCCGCGGTCCTCGATCATCCCCGGCTGCTGCCCAGCTGCAAGCGCGAAATCCTGCGGCGCTGGGCGTGGGACGAGTACCTGAAGGAGGTCGCCGCCGCCGAGGGCATGGCCGATGGCGAGCCGTCCCGGCTCGACGCCGTGACGGTTGCCCTACTGGCGCTCGGCGAGACGCGGCGTCCGCATCCCGCCGCGCCGGCCGCCGCGATCCCCGGCCTGCGGGGACGCCCGCAGGCCGCGTGAGGCCGGAGCCAGCCGTCAGACCGGATCGGCCGGTCCCGGATCGATCCAGGCTTCGGCCCTCAGGGCGCTGCGGCCCGGCGGTATGCGCCCTGACGGAGGCGTGAGGCTGGCGCGACGCGCCCTCACACCACCAAGAACCGGAACTCCGTCGTCGCCGCGAAGGTCTCGCCCGGCCGCAGGACCGCGGAGGGAAAGGCCGGCTGGTTCGGCGCATCCGGAAAGCCCTGCGTCTCGAAGCAGACGCCGTCCCCGGACCGGTAGATGCGTCCGGAGGGCCCGATCAGCCGCCCGTCGAGATTGTTGCCGCTGTAGAGCTGCAGCGCCGGCTGTGTGGTCCAGACGTCGAGCCGGCGCCCGCTGCCGGGGGCGATGCAGGTCGCGGCCGGCCGCAGCGTCCCTGCGGCGCCGCGCAGGACGAAGGTGTGATCGTAGCCCTTGGCGTAGGCGAGCTGCAGGTCCCCTTCGCGAATCCGGGTCTCCAGGGCCCGGGGCGTGCGGAAGTCGAACGGCGTCCCGGCGACCGGCTGGAGCGCGCCGGTGGGGATCTGGGTCGCGTCCGTCGGCGCGAATGCGTCCGCTTCGACCTGCACGATGTGGCCGAGGACGCTGCCCGTCCCCTCGCCGGCGAGGTTGAAGTAGCTGTGGTTGGTGAGGTTCACGACCGTCGGCCGGTCGGTGACGGCGGCGTAATCGATGCGCAGCACGCCGTCCTCTGGAAGGCTGTACGTCACGCGGACATCGAGGGTGCCGGGAAATCCCTCTTCCCCGTCCGGGGAGCGGCGGCTCAGGACGAGGCGCGTCGCCTCGGAGAGGTCCGCCCGCCACAGGCGCCGGCCGAAATTGTCCGGGCCGCCGTGGAGGGTGTTGGGCGCCTCGTTCACAGGCAGGCGATAGCTCTGCCCGTCGAGGCTGAAGCGCCCGTCCGCGATGCGGTTGGCGTAGCGGCCGACGATGGCGCCGAAGCTCGGGCTCAGCGTCTCGTAGGCCGCGAGGGTGTCGAGGCCGAGGACGACGTTGGCCGAATGGCCGGCGCGGTCGGGCACCTCGATCGCCGTGACGGCCGCGCCGAAATCGATGATGGCGACGCGCAGACCGTCCCGGCTCAGGACATGGCGGGTGACCGGCCGTCCATCCGCGGTGGTGCCGAACGCTTCGGCCGGCATCGGTCTAGCGCTTCCAGACGCCGAGCCGTTCGCTCCGGGCGTGATCCTCGGCCGCGACCAGTTCGGGGCTCGCCTCCGGCGAGGCGCGACCGCCACCGTTGAACAGCACCACCTCGGAAAGGTCGCGCCCGTCCACGAGGCAATTCATGGTCGTGCTGCCGGGGGCGGGCTGGCAGGTCACCGGCCGGTTGCCGATGTACCGGGCCAACTCCTCCGCCTGACCGCCGCGCACCCATTCGACGCCGAACAGATGCACGACCTTGCCGCCGACCTTGAGGGTCGCGGTATCGATGACTTGGGCCTGTCCCGTCACGGCATTCGGCGCCAGCGGCGCGTCGGGCTCGGACTCGCCTCCGGTTTCGGGGGGCGGCGTGACCGTGTCGGGGGCTGCCGCCGGGGCGCCGGAGGAGGGATTGTTCGGGGTGGCGCCGTTCGGGGCCTCCGTTCGGGGCGCGGCCGGGGCCGCGGGACGCGCGGGATCGGGCGCACGGCCCTCCAGGACGAGGCCCGCGGCGATCACCGCCGCCAGGGTGCCGGCACTGGCGCCCAGGAGCAGGCGGCGCTGCCGGCGTGCGCCCTCGTCCGCGCCGTCTCCGCCGCGGCCGAACCGGTCGCGCAGACGGCCGAAGCCGTCACGGAGGGACTCTCCGACGCGGCCGGGGCCGCTGTTCCAGGCCGTTGCCGGATCGACCCCCGGGCTCGCCTCCGTGGCCGCGTCGGTCCGGACCGTCGCGGGACGGGCGAACCGGCCGCGCAGGCTCGTCCGCAGGGTGGCGAACCGGCCGGCGGCGCTCTGCGCCAGCACCCGACCCTGCTCGGAGGAGCGCTCCGCCAGGGAGCGGGCCCGTTCGGACTGGGTTTCGACGAAGCGCGCGGTGGCGGCCTTCATCTCGTAGGCGCCGCTCAGCAGGGACGAATCGCGGGCCTCGTCGGCGGCCTCCGGCGCCGATTCGGGTTCGGGCTCGGGCGGCAGGAACAGGGCCGGATGCCGGGCGCGCAGGTCCGCCACGAGATCCACGAGGGTCATCGGCTCGGACGTGTCGTCCCGCAGGCGCACGGCACCGTGTCGATCGAGCACGCGGAGGCCGGTTCCCGCCTCATCGGGGGTGCAGGCGGCCTCGGCCAGGAGCTCGAGGGTCCGGACCGCCACGGGGCGCGGGCGCGCCCGCGCAATCTCGGCCCGGATTGCCTCGCGCAGGGCGAGGCGGCCGGGACCGTCGAGGGCCGGACGCGCCGGCTCCGCCGCCTGTTTCCCCACCACCATCGAAGACGTCATACACCCGATCCCGGCATCACCGCGCGCGGCGTGAAGGAGGCCCGGCCGCGCCTCCCGACGAAGCCCGCCCGGGGCGCCTCACGGAACGCCCGAGCACCGGGACCGATCCCATGACGCACCACCTCGCACGCCCCTGCCCGCCGCGAGGCGGCGGACCATGATCCGGGGCTCTTACGCCTTGCCGGGCGAAGCGGCCAGGGTTCCGGCCTGGATGCTCCGCCGCAGGACGCGACCGGTCTCGCCGAGGATGTAGGGTCGCGTGCCCGCGAAGCCGACCTCCAGGATCAGCTCGGCCTCGCCGCTGGAGACGGCGCCGCGCCCCGGATTGGCGGTGCGGAAATCGACGATCGTGCGGATCGTACAGGTCTCGGCATCGCAGGCGGCGCGCATCGCCCGCGGCTCGTAGCGACGCTCGGGCCAGCGCTGCACGAAGCTGCGCTTCTCGGCCACGAGGCCCGCCGTGGTGATCGGCCGCCCATAGAAGCGCACGCGGGTCGCGTAGAACCGGGTCGCGGCATCGACCATCGTGTCGCTCGAACCCGAGACGGTGGCGAGGTAGCTCGTGGCCAGCGCCCGGGCGGCGGCGGCGCGCTCGGCCGAGACGCCGGATGCCGGGACCATCGCGGCCGGCGTCTCGGCGAGCCGGTGCTGAGGGCGCGCGTGATGGTGCAGGGATTCCCGGACCGGCGGGCGCTCCAGGGCGGCGGCCCGCTTCGGTCCCGGCCCCCGCGTCGCCGCAGCCTTCGGCAGGGCATCCTCCCCCGGTTCCGGTCTGGCGGCCTGCCGGAGCGGCTCGGCGCCGCGCCCGCCTTCGGGCGGGGCTTTCGCCTGAGCGGTGACGGGCTCCTGGGTCTGTGGGCCTGCGGCTTTGAGCGGGGCCTTCGGGGCAGCCGCAACGGGCGCGGCCGCCCGCGGGGGCGGATCCACCCAGCCGCCCCCGCCCGCAGCACCCGGCTGCTGGGCCGCGGCAGAGCCCACGATGGCGAGCGGCAGGACCAAGCCCAGGACGAGGGCCTGGGGACGGGTGGGACGTGTGGCGGGCATCGGTGCCTTCCTGGCGGCCGGGGCGGACTGAGAGAGAACGCGCCTGCGTGAGTGCGGGGTTCCACGGGGGCTTCGGGCGCGCGTCACATCCTGCCCGACTGCGCGGCGGCGACCAGCCCTGGATTGCGGGGATGATGGGGTTGCGTTCGTGCGTTTGGGTACCAAGTCGGGGACAGTCTCGGCCTTTCGCCGTTCCCGCGTTCCCCTGGCACCCCCTTGCCGCCGTGCACCGAGGATCCCTTGGCCCGACCTGAGACCGAAACGCCGTCCGGCACCCGTCCCGGACGCACACGATGAGCACGCGCCAGCGCCGGGCCCTGCTGATCTGTAACGCCAAGGCCCGCAATGGCGCCCTGGATCTCGACGAGGTGCGCGCCATCCTGCGGGAGGGCGGGATCGAGCCGGAGGAGCCGTCGCCGGAGGCCGATTGCCGGGATGTCATCCGCGACCGCGCCGGCGCGGTCGACCTCGTGATTCTCGGCGGCGGCGACGGCACCATGAACTACGCCGCCCCGGCTCTGGTGGAGGCCGGCCTGCCCTTCGCCATCCTGCCGCTCGGCACGGCCAACGACCTCGCCCGCTCCCTCAACCTGCCGCTGGATCCCCTGGCGGCCGCCCGCTTCATCCCCGCCGCCGAGGCGCGGCCGGTGGATCTCGGCTGGGTCAACGGCCACTACTACTTCAACGTGGCGAGCATCGGCTTCTCCGCCGAACTCGCCGGCGAACTCACGGCGGAATCCAAGAAGACCTGGGGCGTGCTCGGTTACGCGGTCGCGGCTGTCCGCGTGCTGCGCCGTGTCCGGCCCTTCACCGTGACGATCGAGCATGACGGCACGGTGGAGAAGGTCACCACGATCCAGGTCTCGGTGGGCAATGGCCGCCACTACGGCGGCGGCATGACCGTCGAGGAGATGGCCGCGGTGGATGACGGCAAGCTGGATTTCTACAGCCTGGAGATCGATCACTGGTGGCGGCTCATCACCCTGCTCCCGGCGCTTCGGCGGGGCACGCATGGACGGGCGGCCGACGTGCGGGCGTTCCACGCGCAGGAGATCCGCCTCTCCACCCGCAGACCCCGGCCGGTGAACACCGACGGCGAACTGACCACGCACACGCCCGCCCACTTCAAGGTCTTCCCGCAGATTCTGCGGGTGCTGGCCCCCGAGCCGGTGCGCGGCCCCAGCCCGTTCGACCTGACCACCCTGGGCAGCCGCTTGTTCCCGACCAGTGAGGCCCCCAGCCTGTGACCGACCTGCTCCAACTCGCGAGCCAGCCGGCCGTCTGGGCCGCCCTCGCCACCCTGGTGGTGATGGAGGTGGTGCTCGGGATCGACAACCTGATCTTCATCTCGATCCTGACCAACAAGCTGCCGGCCGATCAGCAGACCCGGGCGCGGCGTATCGGCATCGGGCTCGCGCTGATCCTGCGGCTGGGGCTGCTCGGCACCGTGGCGTTCATCGTGCAGCTGACCGAACCGGTCTTCGCGGTGCTCGGCCAGGCTTTCTCCTGGCGCGACCTGATCCTGATCGGCGGCGGCCTGTTCCTGCTGTGGAAGGCCACCAAGGAGATCCACCACACGGTGGATCCGGAGCCCGAGACGGACAGGCCAACCGGGGGCAGCCTGGGCTTCGGCGCGGCGATCGGCCAGATCCTGCTCCTCGACCTCGTCTTCTCCATCGACTCGATCATCACCGCGGTGGGCATGACCGAGCACGTGCCGGTGATGATGGTGGCGGTGGTGGCCGCCGTGGTGGTGATGCTGGTCGCCGCCGAGCCGCTCTCGGCCTTCATCGCCCGAAACCCCAGCGTGGTGATGCTGGCGCTCGGCTTCCTGATCATGATCGGCATGACGCTGATCGCCGAGGGGTTCGGCGCGCATGTGCAGAAGGGCTACGTCTACACGGCCATGGCCTTCTCGGCCGGCGTCGAGGGCCTCAACATGCTGGCCCGCCGGCGCCGCCGTCCCGCCCGGGACGGCGTCCCCGCGTCGACCGGGCCGGCGCGGCGCGCCTGAGGCGGAGCGACCGTCATGTGGATCCGCGCAGCCCTCCTCCTCCTGCTGCTCCCCGCCGCCGCACATGCCGAGACGAGACCGATGGCACCCGATCCGACGGTCCTGCACGACCTCGCCCCCACCGGCACGCTCCGGGCGGCGATCAATCTCGGCAACCCGGTGCTCGCTCAGGGAGGCCCGGACGGGCCCGCGGGGGTCTCGGTGGATCTGGCCCGGGCCCTGGCGGCGCGGCTCGGGGTGCCGGTGGCGTTCATCACCTATCCGGGAGCGGGCGCGGTTTCGGGCTCGGCGGGCTCCGGAACCTGGGACATCTGCTTCCTGGCGATCGACCCCAAGCGGGCCGAGGGGATCAGCTTCACCGAGCCCTACGTGCTGATCGCCGGCAGCTACCTCGTGCCGGCCGCCTCGCCGCTCCGGTCCCCGGAGGCGGTGGATCGCGACGGCGTGCGCGTCTCGGTGGGGCGCGGCAGCGCCTACGACCTGTTCCTGACCCGCGCCCTGACGCACGCGGCCCTGGTGCGGGCACCGACCTCGGCCGAGGCGGTGACGGCCTTCGCGCGGGACGGGTTGGAGGTGGCGGCGGGCGTGCATCAGCCGCTGGCCGCCTACGCGGCGGCGCATCCGGAGGTGCGGTTGCTGCCGGGGCACTTCATGGAGATCCCGCAGGCCATGGGCCTGCCGGTCGGACGCGCGGCCGGGGCCGCCTACCTCGCTGCGTTCATCGCGCAGGCGAAGCGGGACGGACTGGTGCGGCGCGGTTTGGAAGCCAGCGGGCAGGACCCGGAGCTGGCGGCGCCTTGAGGTGCGTCACGCGGCGCGCTGAGGCCTTCGTCAACCCGGCGCTGTGACAGAGGCCCGACAGGGCAGATCCGTCCTCGCCTTGGAATCCGCTTACCCCACCCGTGCCCCATCTGAGGTGCCCGCGTCGGCGGGCCTCGAAGGAGGGCACCCGGGATCGCCCGGCTGGCGGGAGCTCTCCTTCGAGGCCTCCGCTGCGCTCCGGCACCTCAGGATGAGGATGGAGGGTGGGATGGAGTCGATTCCGGATGGGATCGGCAGACCGACGCCTCACACCACCAGGTTCACGATCCGCCCCGGCACGACGATGACCTTGCGGGGTGCCTTGCCCTCCAGGACCTTCTGGACCGCCTCCAGCGCCAGGGTCGCGGCCTCCACGGCCTTGGCGTCGGCATCGCGGGGCACGGTGACGTCCGCACGCTTCTTGCCGTTGATCTGGACCGGCAAGGTGATCTCGTCCTCGACGAGGAGCCCCGCCTCGGTCTCGGGCCAGGGCGCCTGGGCCACGAGGCCGCCGCGGCCGAGGACGGACCAGCACTCCTCGGCGAGGTGCGGCATCATCGGGGCGATGAGTTGGACCAGGATGCCGGCGGCCTCCCGCGCCGCTTGTCCCGAGACCGGCCCGCGCAGGCCATCCTCCAGGGCGTTGGCCAGCGTGTAGATGTGGGCGACGCAACGGTTGAAGCGCAGGCGCTCGATATCGTCCTGCACGGAGGCCAGCGCCCGGTGGGCGGCCTTGCGCAGGGGCAGGTCCGCGGCGCCGTCGCCGGTCGCCTGCACGGCCGCGTTGACCAGCCGCCAGACCTTCTGGACGAAGCGGGCCGCGCCCTGCACGCCCTCCTCGGTCCAGATCACGTCGCGCTCCGGCGGCGAGTCGGAGAGCATGAACCAGCGCGCCGTGTCGGCCCCATAGCTCGCGATGATGTCGTCGGGGTCGACCACGTTCTTCTTCGACTTCGACATCTTCTCGATGGCGCCGATCGTGATCGGCGCCTGAGTTTTCACGTGAAACGCGCGGCGCTCGCCCTCCTCCGTGGCGAAGCGGATTTCGGCCGGGGGCACCCAGGCGCCGGCCGCGTCCTTGTAGGTTTCGTGGACGACCATGCCCTGCGTGAACAGGCCGGCGAAGGGCTCGGAGACGCCGGCCCAGCCGGTCTCGCGCATCGCCCGCATGAAGAACCGGGCGTAGAGCAGGTGCAGGATCGCGTGCTCGATGCCGCCGATATACTGGTCCACCGCCAGCCAGCGATCGACCACGGCGCGGTCGGTGGGCGCGTCCGTGAGCCAGGGCGCGGTGAAGCGGGCGTAGTACCAGGACGAATCGACGAACGTGTCCATCGTGTCGGTCTCGCGCCGGGCCGGCGCGCCGCATTGCGGGCAGGGCACGTTCCGCCACGCCGCGTCGCGCTCCAGCGGGTTGCCGGGCTGATCGAAGGAGACGTCCTCGGGGAGTTTCACCGGCAGGTCGGACACCGGAACCGGGACCGGGCCGCAGGACTCGCAGTGGATGATCGGGATCGGGCAGCCCCAGTAGCGCTGGCGGGAGACGCCCCAGTCGCGCAGGCGGAACTGGACCTTGCGCTTGGCGATCCCCTCCCCTTCCAGGCGCCGCGCCACGGCCTCGAAGGCCTCCCCGGTGCTCATGCCGTCGAGGAAGCGCGAATTGATCATCCGCCCGTCCTCGACATAGGCGGTGTCAGTGATGACGAAGGTCGCCGGATCCTGCCCCTCGGGGCAGACCACCGGCGTGTTGCCGAGCCCGTACTTGTTCGAAAAATCGAGGTCGCGCTGGTCGTGCGCCGGGCAGCCGAACACCGCGCCGGTGCCGTATTCCATCAGCACGAAATTCGCCACGTAGACCGGCAGCGTCCAGGACGGGTCCAGGGGATGGCGGACGGTGAGGCCGGTGTCGAAGCCGAGTTTTTCCGCCGTGTCGATCGCCGCCTGGGCCGTGCCCGTGCGCCGGCATTCTTCGATGAAGGCCTGGAGAGCGGGGTTTGTTGCGGCAACCGCTGCCGCCAGCGGATGATCGGCGGCCACGGCGAGGAACTTGGCGCCAAACAGGGTGTCGGGCCGCGTGGTGTAGACCTTGATGTCACGGAGGACCCCATCGGCCGCACGTTGGGCAGCTGCGGCGTGGGCATCCGGAACAAGTGCGAAAAGAACCTCCAGGCCCTCCGAGCGGCCGATCCAGTTCTTCTGCATCAGCCGGACCTTCTCCGGCCAGCGGTCCAGCCCGTCCAGCGCGGTCAGCAGGTCCTCGGCGAAATCGGTGATCTTGAAGAACCACTGGGTCAGCTCGCGCTGCTCCACCAGGGCGCCGGAGCGCCAGCCGCGCCCGTCGATCACCTGCTCGTTGGCGAGCACGGTGTGGTCCACCGGGTCCCAGTTCACCTTGGCGGTGCGGCGGGTCACGAGGCCCTTCGCCAAGAAGTCCAGGAACATGCGCTGCTGATGCTTGTAATAGTCGGGATCGCAGGTCGCGATCTCCCGGCTCCAGTCCAGCGACAGGCCCATGGCCTTCAGCTGGTCGCGCATCGACGCGATGTTGGCGTAGGTCCAGTCCCGCGGGTTGACCTTGCGCTCCATGGCGGCGTTCTCGGCCGGCAGGCCGAAGGCGTCCCAGCCCATCGGGTGCAGCACGTTGAAGCCGCGGGCGCGCTTGTAGCGGGCGACGACGTCGCCCATCGCGTAGTTGCGGACATGGCCCATGTGGATGCGCCCCGACGGATAGGGGAACATCTCAAGAACGTAGTATTTCGGACGGCTGTCGGAATTGTCGGTCTCGAACAGGCGCCTCTCAGCCCAGGCTTCCTGCCAGCGCGGCTCGGCATCCTTGGCGTTGTAGCGCTCGACGGGCTGGGGGGCGGTGCTGGTCATGGATCCGGCTGGGTCAGGGGCTCGTCGGTCATTCCGAAGGATGACCACGGCACGGTCGCGCCGCGATAGCATATCTGCGCCGCAGCCGGTCAACGCAGCGCGCGATTCGGGCTTGCGCGGGGCGCGCGAACGCATAGGTCGGACAGGGAGAGGCGGGACATGAGGCGGGGTCGCGCCGGAGCGATCCCATCCAACCCCCTCATCCTGAGACGCGGCGCCGCCGCTTCGACGGCGGGCTGCAGGGGGGCGGACGGCCGGGACCCTCCTTCGAGGCCTCCGCGGCGCTCCGGCATCTCAGGATGAGGGGGTTGGACAGGATGACCGTCCCCTCGAGAATCACGGCAGCGGGGATGCACGGGCCGCCGCCCGGCAGCGACAGGACAGGCAAGGCCATGGACGACGCGAAGACCGAACCCAGCGCGCCTCCCACCGACGGGATGGGGCACGTGACCGCGAAGCTTCCGGTGGGGCAGGCCGATGTCGCCGCGGGTCTCGCCGAGGTCCGGGCGGCCATCGCCCGGGCTGCCGAGGATTCGGAGCGCGATCCGGCCACGGTCCAGCTCGTGGCCGTCTCCAAGACCGTGCCGGCCGAGGGCATCCTGCCGGCGCTCAAGGCCGGACAGCGGGTCTTCGGCGAGAACTACGTCCAGGAATCCGTAGCGAAATGGCCGGACCTCCGGGCCCGCTACCCGGATGTCGAGTTGCACCTCGTCGGGCCGCTGCAATCCAACAAGGCCCGGGAGGCGGTCGCCCTGTTCGACGTGATCCACTCCCTCGACCGGCTGTCGCTCGCGGCGGCGCTGGCCAAGGAGATCGACCGGTCCGGCCGGACGCCGAAGCTTCTGATCCAGGTCAATACCGGCGCAGAGCCGCAGAAGGGCGGCGTGCTCCCGGATCAACTCGACACCCTGCTCTCCGAATGCCAGGAGACCCACGGCCTCGCCATTCAGGGGCTGATGTGCATCCCGCCGGCGGAGGATCCGCCCTCGGCCCATTTCGCCCTGCTGGCCCGGCTCGCGAAGGCCCACAACCTGCCGATCCTCTCCATGGGCATGAGCGCGGATTTCCCCGCGGCGATCCAGCTCGGCGCCACCCATGTCCGGGTCGGGACCGCGATCTTCGGGGCCCGGACCCGGAAGGCCTGAGCCTGAGGTCGGGCCTCAGCCGATCCGCAGATGCGTCCGCGGCCCGAGGCGGCGCAGCAGCCGCAGCAGGTCGGCCCGGGCCAGGGCGACGCAGCCCTCCGTCGGGCGGTAGCCGTCCCGGGCGATGTGCAGGAAGATCGCCGAGCCCCGCCCCTTCCGGATCGGGGCGCGGTTGTAGTCGAGGTCGATCACCACGTCGTAGAGCCCGTCGCCGCGCCACATCGATTCGGCGCTGATCCCGGGGGCCGGCAGGCGGATCGGCCGGTTGTAGCGGCGGTCCCGGCTCTCGTCGCACCAGCCGTCGTCGGGTCGGGTCGCCCGCAGGGGCAGCAGCGTGCGCGGCCGGATCCCGAGATGATCGGGCCGGTAGGCGCCGGCACGCAGGCGGAAGCGCCCGCGCGGCGAGCCGCCGTCGCCCTCGCGCTTGTCGATCACGATCCCGCCCGCCCCGAGGGCGCAGGGGATCACCGCCGGGCCGACGAGGAGCTGCCCGCGCCGCCGGTCCCCCACCGTGGCCCGCACGCGGATGTCCCCCAGGGTCAGGCGGACGGGTCCCCTGCTCGGCCGCCGCATCTCCGTCCTCCCGAATCCACCCGGCCCGGCGCGCCTTATGCCCGAGATCCGTACTCCGAACCGGTGAAAAATTGCGCGCAAGGCAACTTCCGGCCACAAAGGGCGCTCTATTTCTCGGTTGAACCCGGGCCGCCGAGCCGGGATTCGGGAGCCAGCCCACCGCCTCGCCGTGGGGTCCGACGCCTTGATCCTGAAGCGGTGCGCCCCGATCCCGCAGCCCGTTCACCGCGGCGATTGCCGCGGCGGCGAAAGGATGCGGAAACACAAGCCTCGGTAGAGTCGCGCCGCGATCCTGCCGAGATCCTGACGTCATCGCATGCTGCACCCGGCAGGCGGCCCCCGCCTCTCCCGCAGCCTGCTCTGGGGCCCCGGACGATGCCGAATGCCTACCGCCTGCTGATCTGCGACGACGACGCGATCCTGCGCGATACCCTCACCGAGCAGCTCGATCTCTGCGACGAGTTCACGGTCTTCACCGAAGCCAACGCCACGGACGCGATCCGACGGGTCGCCGCCGAGCGCATCGACCTCGCCGTGATGGATGTCGGCCTGCCCGACCTCGACGGGCGCGAGGCCGTGCGCCGGATGCGGGCCGGCGGCTTCCGCGGCCCGGTGATCATGCTGACCGCCCAGGATTCCGAGGCGGACCATGTCGAGGGGCTGGAGGCCGGCGCCAACGACTACGTCACCAAGCCGTTCAAGTTCGGCATCCTGCTGGCCCGGATCCGCGCCCACCTGCGCAGCCACGAGGCCTCCGAGGACGCGGTGTTCCAGATCGGCCCCTACACGTTCCGGCCGGGGGCCAAGCTCCTCGTCGGCGAGCGCGGCTCGAAGCTGAAGCTCACCGAGAAGGAGACCGCGATCCTGCGCTTCCTCTACCGGGCGGGCCGGGCCGTGGTGAACCGCGACACCCTCCTCGCCGAGGTCTGGGGCTACAACGCCCAGGTGACCACGCACACGCTCGAGACGCATATCTACCGGCTGCGCCAGAAGATCGAGCCGAACCCCGCCACCGCCGCGATCCTCGTGACCGAGGGGGGCGGATACAAGTTGCTGCCCTGACGAATTGAAGCTTTACGTGTAGGCGATCCGGCAGGTTCGCGTATGCGCAGGGTGGTGAGGCGTTCTTGGGGCTCGACGACGACATCGCGATCCTCGCGGCCGCACCGCTGTTCGGCTTCCTCGACCGGGATGCCCTGCGCCTGCTGACCTTCGCGGCGGAGCGCCGCGACCTCGCGGACGGCGACCTGCTGTTTTCCCGCGGCGATCCGGCCGATGGCGGCTTCGTGGTGATGGCCGGGACGATCCGGCTGGCACCCCGGTCCCCGGGGGCCGAGCCGGTGCGGGCCGGGCGCTCCGCCTTGATCGGCCAGCTCGCCCTGTTCGTACGCGGGACCCGCCCGACCGAAGCCCGGGCCGAGGGGAGCGCCGCGGTGATGCGCATCACGCCGATGCTGATGCGCCGGGTGCTGGAGGAATTCCCCGCGGCCGCGCAGGCCGTCCACGACACCCTGGCGGACGACCTCGCCGGGCTGGTGACCGATCTCGATCAGGTGCGCGGGCTCCTCGAGGTCATCGACGGCATCTCCTCAGGTGACAGCTCCGATGGCCGCTTGTAAGCACGGGCTCCCGCCGCAAGAGTTCTGACCCGTTCCATGTCCCAGGCCGGCCTGCCCCATTCCGATCTCGCCCAGACCATCGAAGCCGCCTGGGAAGACCGCGCCAACATCTCGACCGCCACCCAGGGGGCGGTGCGCGAGGCGGTCGAGACGGCCCTGGAGCTGCTCGATTCGGGCAAGGCACGGGTCGCCGAGAAGAGCGGCAACCACGACTGGGTGGTCAACCAGTGGCTGAAGAAGGCGGTGCTGCTCTCCTTCCGCCTCAACGACATGGCGACGATCGAGGGCGGCCCCGGCGGCGCGCCCTGGTGGGACAAGGTCGCGTCGAAATTCGCCGGCTGGGGCGAGGCCGAGTTCCGCGCCGCGGGCCTGCGCGCCGTGCCGGGCTGCTTCGTCCGCCGGGGCTCCTACATCGCCCCCGGTGCCGTGCTGATGCCGAGCTTCGTCAATCTCGGCGCCCATGTGGGCGAGGGCACGATGGTCGACACCTGGGTGACGATCGGCTCCTGCGCGCAGGTGGGGAAGAACTGCCACATCTCCGGCGGCGCCGGCATCGCGGGCGTGCTGGAGCCGCTCCAGGCCAACCCGGTGATCATCGAGGACGATTGCTTCATCGGCGCCCGCGCCGAGGTGGCGGAGGGCGTCATCGTCGGCCAGGGCAGCGTCCTGTCCATGGGCGTCTATATCGGCGCCTCCACCAAGATCGTCGATCGGACCACCGGCGAGGTGATGTACGGCCGCGTGCCGCCCTACTCCGTGGTCGTCTCGGGCACGATGCCCGGCAAGGCGCTCCCGGACGGATCGCCCGGCCCGGGCCTCTACTGCGCGGTGATCGTCAAGCGCGTCGATGCCGGCACCCGGTCGAAGACCGCCATCAACGAGCTGCTGCGCACCTGATGTCCTGAGACCGGGCGGGAGCGTGCTTGGCGGGAGCGCGATGGAGACGCTGGAGCTGAACCTCACGGTGGCGGGCCGGCCGGTGCCGACCCCCTGCGACGTGTTCGGAGCGGGGCCGGACGCCCTCCTGCTCCCGGCCCTGTCGACCATCTCGGCGCGCGCCGAGATGCGGGACCTCGCCCGCGACCTGGGAACCGCGTATCGCTGCCTCGTGCCCGACTGGCCCGGTTTCGGCGCCCGGCCGCGGACGCGGGTGCCCCTCGCCCCCGCGACCTTCCACGCCTTCCTCGACGCCCTGCTCGCCGCCGCCCCCGGCCCGTACGCGCTCGGCGTCGCGGCCGGCCATGCCGCCGGCTACCTCGTGGCGGCGGCGCGGCGCCATCCGCAGGCCTTCGCGCGCCTGGTCCTGGTGGCGCCGACCTGGCGGGGGCCGCTGCCCACCGCGATGCCGGGACGGGCGCACTGGTTCCCGCGCATCCGCCGCGCCGTGGAGGCGCCGCTCCTCGGCGAGGCGCTCTACCGCATCAACATCAGCCCACCGATCATCGGCCGGATGATGCGCGCCCATGTCTATGCCGACGCCGCCCGGGTGACCCCGGCTCTGATCCGCGACAAGCACGCCATCACCCGCCAGCGCAACGGCCGCTTCGGCACCGCCGCCTTCGTCACCGGAGGCCTCGATCCGGTGGGCAGCCGCGACGCCTTCCTGGCCCTGTTCGGCGACGGCCTGCCGCCGACCCTGGTGCTGCGGCCCGAGGGCGCACCCCGGCGCTCGGGCGCCGAGATGGACGCCCTCATCGCCGGCGGCCGCGTGACCGGCGCCGCGATCCCCGGCGCCCTGAGCCCGCACGAGGAGCATCCGGGCGCCGTGGCCGCCGCGATCCGGGCGGCGTGATCGCGGCGGGGGCGCGATCACGCGTGACAGTCGGCGCGGATCGGCACCGTCACCCTGGACAGAAGAGGGCGCCTGTGCAGGGACTGGATGTGCCGGCTGAGCCGTTCGTCCGGCAGCGGGCGCGCCCCGCAGATTCCATCCGATAGAGCCCCGGATCCGATGCTGCGCACGCCGTCCCTGCCCCTCCTCGCCCCGGCCGCCCTCGCCCTCCTCCTGGCCGTCGCGGCCCGGGCTGAGGATGCGCCCCACCACCCCCCGGCGATGACCCCTGCAGCCCCGTCCCTGGGCGCCGAGACGCTGAAGCCCGGCAAGCCGGCCGTGAAGCCCTACCTGGCGGACGCGGCGGTGCCGGACGCCGTCCAGATCCTGCCGGCCCCGCCGGCCCACGACGCGCCCCTCGACAAGGCCGACCGGGCGGCCTTCAACAGCACCCGTGTCCTCAAGGGAACGGCCCGTTGGGACCTGGCCGCCAACGACGTCGCGGAGGGCGCGGCGGCGGTGCTGGAGAATTTCGCCTGCGTCCTCGGCACCCGGATCGATCAGGCGCGGGTGCCGGCGGTGATCAACCTTCTGGAGCGCGCCCGCCTCGACCTCGCCCGGGCGACGCGGGGCCCCAAGGTCCATTACCGCCGCCTGCGCCCGTTCGTGGGCAACGAGGCGCCGATCTGCGTGCAGCGCAGCCAGGCCCTGGCCGACAGCTTCAGCTATCCCTCCGGGCACGCCACCCAGGGGTGGGCCTACGCGCTGATCCTTGCATCCCTGGTTCCCGAGAAGGCGACGCCGATCCTGACCCGCGGCCGGGCCTATGGCGAGAGCCGGATCGTCTGCGGCGTGCACTGGCTCAGCGACGTGGCGGCGGGACGCCTCACCGGCACCGCGGTCTTCGCCGCCCTGATGGGGGATGCAACCTTCCGGGCGGACCTCGACCGGGCTCGGGCCGAGCTCCGGAGCGCCATGGCGGGCGCCGGGACGGTGCCGGATCAGGCCGCCTGTACCCGGGAGGCCGACGCCCTGCGGGAGCCGCCGCTCGAGTTCTAGGCTCGAACCGTTCCAGATTTGAAGTCTTCTAAGTGTGTGATTTACAACACGTTTTCGGCTTGCTCAAGGACCCGTGAACGATGGTACGTGGACCCCAGGCGCCGCGTAAGGGCGCGTTTCGGGGTCTCCGATGTCATTCCGTATCGCCCAGTCCGGCCTGCTGCTCGCCACCACGGCGCTGACCACGATTGCCCTCGCCCCGGCGGCTGCCGCGCAAGAGACCGCCGTGCAGCTCAACGAGATCTCCGTGGAGGCCGCCCGGCCGGCCGTGGCGGCTCCGACGGGATCCGGCGGCGGCGGCGGCAATGTCAGCGGCGGTGACGGCGGCAGCGCCGCCACCAGCGGCGGCGGCGGCGGGCCCTCCGGCATCACCGGCTACGTGGCGCGGGTGAGCCCGACCGCCACGAAGACCAACACGCCCCTGATCGAGACCCCGCAATCGGTCTCCGTGGTCACCCGCGAGCAGCTCAACGACCGCAACGTGCAGAGCCTCAACGAGGCGGTGGCGTACACGCCCGGCGTGTCGAGCAACGTGTTCGGCTTCGATCCGCGGGCCGACGCATTCTACATTCGCGGTTTTGCGGAGACCTACGACGGTGTGTTCCGCGACGGCCTGCGCCAGACCGGAGTCGGCTTCGCCGTTCCCCGGATCGAACCCTACGGAACGGAAGCCCTGACGATCCTGCGCGGGCCGGCCTCCGGCCTATACGGCCTGGGCTCGCCCGGCGGCATCGTCGACGTGACCAGCAAGCGGCCGGTCTTCGCCCAATTCGGCGAGGTGTGGTTCCAGGGAGGCAACTTCGACCGCTACCAGGGCAATTTCGATATCGGCGGCCCGGTGGAGGGGTCGGACGGCACGATGGCCTACCGGCTGACCGGCGTCGCCCGGCAATCCAATACGTTCCTGCCCGGCCCCGGCGTCCGGGACGACCGGTTCACGATCGCGCCCGCCTTCACGTGGCGCCCCACGGCCGACACGACCTTTACGCTGCTGACCGAGTTCCAAGAATCGAACGTCCCGGGCAATGCGAGCTTTTACAACTTCCCCGGCTTCCGCGTGTCGCGGATCTACTCGGGTGACGGCGCGCTCAACACCTACCGGACGGATCAGCACCGGATCGGCTACGCCTTCGAGCATCGGTTCTCGCCAGACCTGATCCTGCGGCAGAACTTCCGCTATTCCGGCGTCGATGCCAATTTCTCGTACACGCAGGTCGACGGGGTGACGGGCCTCAGCGCGCAGCGCTCCACGGGCCTGTTCAAGCAATCGCTGGCCTCCTTCGCGGTGGACACCCAACTCGAGGGTCATCTCCACACCGGCCCGATCGCCCACACGCTGCTGACGGGCATCGACTACTATCATTACGACTTCTCGAGCGTCGCCGGCTTCGGCGTGGCGCCCGATCTCAACCTGCTCACCTTGAACTACGGTCGCCAGCCGATCGCGCGCTCCAGCATCGATCGCTCCTCGCGACAGGCGCAGGATCAGGTCGGCGTCTATTTCCAGGAACAGGCGAAGTGGGGGAAGTTTGTCCTGACGCTGACCGGACGGCAGGACTGGGTCGCCTCCGACACGGCGAGCGTGACGCGGGGCGTCGTGGCCGGACCGCAGAGCCAGAACGACAGCGCCTTCACCTACCGGGCGGGCCTGAACTACGAACTCGCGCCCGGCCTCGTGCCCTACGCGAGCTATGCGACGACCTTCACCCCCCAGGTCGGCGTCAACACCGTCACCGGCCGTCCCTATCGCCCGGCCACAGGCGACCAGATCGAGGCGGGTGTGAAATACCTGATCCCGGGCACGAATATCAGCGCCGGCATCGCAGGCTTCGATATCAATCAGACGAGCATTCTGCGCCAGGATCCCACAAACTTTGCCAACCAAGTTGCGACCGGCGAAGTCAATTCGCGCGGCTTCGAGATGGAGGCGACGGCGAATTTCGCGCCGGGGACCAACCTGACGCTCGCCTACACCCATCTCGACTTCCGCTTCGTGAAGCAGACCTCGGCCGTGACCGGTGCGGCGATCGACGGAAACCAGCTCTCCGGCATTCCGGGGGACACTTTCGCGTCGTTCCTGACCTACCTGTTCCCGCCCTCCTCCGCGTTGCGCGGCCTGACGATCGGCGGCGGCATCCGGTTCAACGCCAACAGCTTCGCCGACGACGAGAACACGGTGCGCAATCCGACCGTGACGCTGTTCGACGCCCTCGTCGCTTACGACTTCGCGGCGCTCGATCCGAAGTACAAAGGCTTCCGGGCGCAGATCAACGCGTTCAACATCTTCGATCGCGATTACTACAACTGCCAAGCCGGCTTCTGCTATCGCGGCGCGCCCGCGACGGTCATCGGCAGCCTGATCTACCGCTGGTAGGTCCTGTGAGCCGGGGCCGCGGCATGGCAGGTCCCCGCCCCCGGCACTGGAGATGGCCCCGCAAACCGTCCTAAGGCCGGAGCATCGTCCTCCGACCCGGACCCGCCATGCTCTCGACCGTGCTGGTCGTGCTGCCGATCTTCGCGCTGATCTTCGCCGGCTGGCTGGCCCGCCGGATCGGCGTGCTCGGCGCCGCCGCCACCACCGAACTCAACCGGTTCGTGGTCTTCCTGGCCCTGCCGGCCCTCCTGTTCGACGTCACCGCCCACGCCCATTGGAGCGCCATCTGGAAGCCCGGCTTCATCGGCGCCTTCGGCCTCAGCAGCCTCGCGGTCTTCGCCCTCACCGTGCTGATCCGGCGCGGGGAGGGGCGGCCGCTGGCCGATGCCGCGGTGGACGGGCTCAATTCCGGCTACGCCAATACCGGCTTCATGGGGTTCCCCCTGGCGCTGGTCGCCTTCGGGCCCGAGGCGCTCGCCCCCACCACGGTGGCGGCGATCCTGACGGTCTGCGGCGTGTTCGCGGTGGCCATCGTGCTGATCGAGACCGGGCTGCGGCGCGAGGCGGCCGCGTCGGGCCGGAGCGGGCCCCGCATGCCCGTCTGGCGGTCGGTCGGCCGCTCGCTCATGCGCAACCCGCTTCTGGTGGCGCCGGCGCTGGGCGCCCTGGTGCCGAGTGCCGGACTGACCGTGCCGGAATCCGCGGAGACCTTCCTGAAGCTCCTCGGCGGCGCGGCCGCGCCCTGCGCCCTGGTGGCGCTCGGCCTGTTCCTGGCCCAGACCCGTCACGCCGGCGGCGGGCAGGGGCGGACCGCCGCGCTCCTCGTCGGCCTCAAGCTCGCCCTTCATCCGCTGCTGGCCTACGGCCTCGGCCGCTACCTGTTCGACCTGCCCCCGCTCCTGCTGCACACCGCGGTGCTCATGGCCGCCCTCCCCACCGGCACCGGACCGTTCATGCTGGCGGAGTTCTATCGGCGCGAGGCCGACCTGACCGCCACCGTGGTGCTGGTCTCGACGGTGCTGGCGATCGTCACGGTCTCGGCCTACCTGTCGGCGATCGCCTAGGATTTCCGGCCGGTCATCGGATTTCTCTCCCGCCGCGGCATGACATTCGGAAACCGGACGATCACGCTCTTGCCGCAGAGGAATCGTAACGTTTGCCCCCTAGCGTCGTGGCGCGGCATGCCGTGTCCGCGCTAGAACGATCCGACAAGCGGGGGCGGAACGACGGCGGATGGTGGGTTCGGGAGTTTCCATCGCGGGGCGGATCGTCCGCCTCGCCTGCGCGACCGGCCTGGCGCTGAGCCTCTCGGCCTGCTTTCGGCCGCTCTACGGGCCGACCGCGTCGGGCGAGTCCGTCCAGGCGCTGCTCGCCTCGGTCCAAGTCGACGACGTGGCGATGGCCCAGGGGCAGGAGCGCCTCGGCCATTACCTGCGCAGCGAACTGGTCTTCGATCTCGACGGGTCCGGTCATCCGGCGACCAAGCGCTACCGGCTGAAGCTCTCGGGCTCCGAGATCGTGCAGACCCCGATCGTCTCCTCCACCACCGGCCGCGCCGAGGCCGGCACCCTGGTGGCCAACATCAAGTACAGCCTCGAGGATATGAGCGGCGCCAAGGTCTATACCGAGGGCGTGGCCACCTCGACCGCGACCTACGATCGCTCGGTCCAGCGCTTCGCCAGCCAGCGGGCGGCGCGGGACGCCGAGATCCGGCTGGCGAGCGTGCTGTCCGATCAGATCAAGAGCCGCCTCGCCGCCGTGCTCTCGACGAAGCCGTAATCCGACGTGACGGCGGTCAAGGCGGGTGAGATCGAGGGGCTGATCCGGCGCGGACCCGATCCGCGCATCCCCGTCATCCTCGTCTACGGGCCGGATACCGGGCTGGTCACCGAGCGGGCCCGGAAGCTCGCCGAGGATTTCGTCGACGACCCGGCCGATCCCTTCGCGCTGGTTCGGATCGACGGCGACGCCCTGGCGGCCGATCCGGGCCGGCTGTGCGACGAGGCCGGGACGATGGGCCTGTTCGGCGGCCGCCGGTCGATCTGGGTCCGTCCGGGCACACGCAATTACGCCCCCGCCGTCGAGGCGGTGCTCGGCGCGACGGTCGCCGACGCCCGCATCGTCGTCGAGGCCGGCGATCTCGCCAAGAACAACCCGCTCCGCACCCTGTGCGAGCGCTCTCCGAAGGCGCTGGCGATCCCCTGCTATGCCGACGACGAGCGGACCCTCTCGGACCTGATCGAGCGCACCCTTCAGGAGCGTGGCCTGCGCATCGACCGGGCCGCCCGGGAGGTTCTGGCCCGCAGCCTCGGCGGCGACCGCCGGGCGAGCCTGATGGAGATCGAGAAGCTCGCCCTCTACGCCGGGGGCGAGGGGGGAGGGGACAAGACCGTGACCCTCGACCATGTGGAGGCGATCACCAGCGACGTCGCGGCGAGCGTGCTCAACACCCTGATCGATGCCGCCTTCGACGGCCGCCGCGACGCGGTGGAGCGCGATTACCGCCGGTTCCGGCACGAGGGCCTCGACCCCGGCGTGGTGCTGGGCTCGGCGCTGCGGCACGCCCTGACGCTGCTCACCACCCGCCTCGACAATCCCGACAAGACGCCCGCCATGATGGTCGCGACGTGGCGCGGCCTGCATTTCAAGCGCAAGGCCAGCATCGAGGGCCAGCTCGGCGCCTGGCCGCCCGGCACCCTCCGGCAGGCCGTCGCGGCCCTGCAGGCGGCGGTCCTGGCCTGCCGGCGGGCGGAGCCCGACCTGGCCCACGCCCTGGCCTCGGCGGCCCTCCTGCGGGTCGCGGAGGCGGGGGCGCGGCGGCGGCGCTAGTCCCGGCTCAGGCGCCGTCGGCGCTTCCGGCACGGCGCAGCGCGAGCCACGCGCCCCAGAACAGGCTGGAAAAGAAGCGGGTCGGAGGCTCGAAGCCGGCGGCATCCAGCAGGGCCGCGACGGCCGCCTCGGAATGGGGCGGATCGGCCCCCTGCAGGATCTTCCCGCGTCGGGCCTCGATCGCGTCGGCGCTGGCGCCGTGCTGGCGCCAGCGTTCGCCCCAGGCTGCAAGCAGCAGGGGCTGACTTGCATACGCGTAATGGTTGCCGGCGAGCACCAGAGGCGCGCCCGGCTTCAGGCGCCCGGCAATGGCCTGCAGGATCGCCCGTTTCTCCGCGTCGCCCGGCAGATGGTGCAGCACGCCGATCAGGGTCGCGGCGTCGTAGACCGCGTCCTGGGGGAGGGCATCCACCGTTCCGAGGACGATCTCGGTCCGGTCGTGGAGACCGTCCTGCTCCAGCCGCGCGATCGTGAGATCCATCATGGCGCTGGACGGGTCGACGGCGGTGAAGCGCCAGCCGGGCTCGAGGGCCGCCGCAGTGACGATCTCCGGGCCGCCCCCGCCTGCGCCGACGATCAGCAGCCGCGCAGGCGTGCCGCTGCCCAGGACGGCGGCAAGCATGCAGGCGGCGAGCTCATGGCAGGCCTCGTAGCCGGCCAGGGCGATCCGGCTCTGCTGCGCGTATTCGCCGGCCCGGTCGGCGTCGAATTTCCGAGCTGCCGCGCTGGTACCGTCCGCCAAGGTCCGGCTCCCCGGTCATCCGGACTGCGGACCGGCCCGCATGTCCCAACTCTGGGCCGGGCGGCACACGCGCTCCGGCCACCGATACGGCACGCGCTCGGACCCGCGAGCGCCACCGGCAGGGCAGGGGGCCCGATCAGGCGTCCGAGACCTTGAACCGGTTGAGCAGGGCCTGAAGCTCGTCTTTCGTCTCGTAGCGGATGCGGATCTCGCCCGAATCGGCGTCCTTCGGCTTGTAGGAGACTGGGACGCCGAGCGCCCGGTGGATCCGCAACTCCAGATCGCGCACCGGCGCGGGGCGCTCGGCCGAGAGGCGCGGGCGCCCGGGACGGGGTGCCTCGGCCGGCGCGGCCTCGGCGGAGGCGATGGCCTCCACGTCCCGGACCGACAGACCCTCGGCCACGACGCGGCGCGCCGTCGCCTCGGGATCGCGCACCGCCAGCAGGGCGCGGGCATGACCGGCGGTCAGCTCGCCGGCGGAGACCCGCTCCTGCACGGAGAGCGGCAGGTTGAGCAGCCGGAGCGTGTTGGCCAGATGGCTGCGGCTCTTGCCGAGGATCTCGGCCAGCTCCTTCTGCGTGTACGAGAAATCCTTCATCAGGCGCTCGTAGCCGGACGCCTCCTCGATCGCGTTGAGGTCGGTGCGCTGGACGTTCTCCAGGATGGCGAATTCCAGGGAGCCCCGGTCGTCGATCTCGACCACCACCACCGGCACCTCGTCGAGGCCGGCGCGCTGGGCCGCCCGCCAGCGCCGCTCGCCGGCCACGATCTCGAAGGTGCCGGGCACGTCGCCGATCGGCCGCACAACGATCGGCTGGATGATGCCCCGCTGGCCGATCGAGACCGCGAGCTCCGACAGCTCCGTCTCGGCGAAGCTCCGGCGCGGGTTGCGCGGGTTGGCACGCAGGAACTCGATCGGAACCTTGCGCTGCTCCTCGGCCTTGGCCGACCCACGGCCCGCCTCGTTGAAATCGCCGATCAGCGCCGCGAGCCCGCGCCCCAGTCGAGGCTTCGCCCCCTCCTCCGCCATGATCGCCACCCGTGTCACGCTCCACACTCCCCCTCTTCGAACCGGAGGGGGCTCAAATCAATCAGGCCGCGGCCGGAACCCGGCCCTCGCGCTGGATCACCTCCGAGGCGAGGCGCAGGTAGGCTTGGCTGCCGGCGCATTTCAGGTCGTACAGCAGCGCCGGCTTGCCGTGCGAGGGCGCCTCGGAGATCCGGACGTTGCGCGGGATCACGGTCTCGTAGACCTTGTCGCCCATGAACCCGCGCACATCCGCCACCACCTGGGCGGAGAGGTTGTTACGCGGGTCGAACATCGTCAGCACGATGCCCTGGATCGTCAGCTTCGGGTTCAGGGCGCCGCGGACCTGCTCGACGGTGCGCAGCAGCTGGCTGAGGCCTTCCAGGGCGAAGAACTCGCATTGCAGCGGCACCAGCACCGCGTCGGCCGCCGCCAGGGCATTGATGGTCAGCAGGTTGAGCGAGGGCGGGCAGTCGATCAGCACGTAGCTGATCCGGCTGAGGCTCGGCGCCTGGGTCAGGCTCTTCAGGACGCTGCGCAGCCGGTGCGCCCGGTCGGGGAGGGTGGCCAGTTCCAGCTCCAGGCCGAGGAGGTCCATGGTCGAGGGCGCCAGGGACAGCCGCGGCACCGCCGTGGGAACCACGGCCTGCGCCAGGGAGGCTTCGCCGGCCATGACCTCGTAGGTCGAGACCCTGCGCTTGGCGCGGTCGATCCCGAGGCCCGTGGAGGCGTTGCCCTGCGGATCGAGATCGATCACCAGCACATCCTCGCCGATCGCCGCCAGGGCGGTGCCGAGGTTGATCGCCGTCGTGGTCTTGCCGACGCCGCCCTTCTGGTTGGCGAGCGCCAGAACGCGCAGAGGGCGTCGCATGGATGAATCCATGGACCGGTCGGCGGAATCGCCGAGGATCGCTTCGCTCATCGGTGGCTCGGGGCGGCGAGGGCAGTGACGCGCACGATCCGGGCTTCGGAATCGGTCCGGCTCGGCACGAGGTCGTTAACGACTGTCCACTGCGCGCCGGCCTGGGTCAATTCGGCTTGTACGTCCCGGCCCTTCGGAAACAGTCCGGTGGTGCCCGTTTTCAACAGAGGCTCGGTCCAGGCGAGGAGCTGCGTCATCGGCGCGAGGGCGCGGGCGCAGACCACGTCGGTGCCGATGTAGTCGCCGATCACCGCCTCGATCCGGGCGTTGCGCACCCGGGCCGGGGCTCCGGTGAGCCGTGCGGTCTCGGTGAGGAAGGCGCATTTGCGCGCGTTGCTCTCCACGAGGTCCACCCGGATGCCGCGCTCCTGGCCGGCGATGGCCAGGATCAGGCCGGGGATGCCCGCACCGGAGCCGAGATCGAGCCACGTGCGCGCCTCCGGTGCCAGGTCGAGCAGCTGGAGCGCGTCGTCGATATGGCGGCTCCAGACCTCCGTCAGCGTCGCCGGGCCGACGAGGTTCTTGATGGGCTGCCAGCGCCGCAGCTGGGCCACGTAGAGGTCGAGCCGCTCGGCTGTTTCACGTGAAACACCGGAAGCCGCGAGGACGCGGGCGCGATCTGGATCGCTCATGCCGAAAGCGGGTCCACGGGGGCCGCGACCGGGACCGATCGGGCGCCGCGCCGCGCATGCGCGGCCAGCAGGGTCAGGGCCGCCGGCGTCACGCCCTCGATCCGCGCCGCCTGTCCGAGGGTCCCGGGGCGCACGGTCTCGAGCTTCACCCGCATTTCGTTGGAGAGCCCGCTGATCGTCGCGTAATCCAGGGCCGGCGGCAGGCGCACCGCCTCGTCCCGGCGGAAGGCCGCGATGTCCGCGTTCTGACGATCGAGATAGACCGCGTAGGTGGCGTCGGTCTTCATCCGGTCGGCGATCCGCGGGGCGACATCCGCGAGGTCCGGCCACACCGCTGCCAGATCGGACCACGCGATCTCCGGATAGGCCAGCAGCTGGAAGCCCGTGCGGCGGATGCCATCGCGGTTCAGGCTGATCCCATGGGACGCGGCCTGGCTCGGCGTCAGGCTTACGGCTTCGAGGCGGGCGCGGGCTTCGTCCAGGGCCGCCTGTCCGGCCGCGTAATGGGCTGCCCGGTCTCCGCCGACGCAGCCCAGCGCGATCCCCCGCGGCGTCAACCGGGCGTCGGCATTGTCGACCCGCAGGGACAGCCGATACTCCGAGCGCGAGGTGAACATCCGGTAGGGCTCGCTGACCCCCTGGGTCACGAGGTCGTCGATCATCACGCCGAGATACGACTCGGCCCGGTCGAAGCCCACGATGCCACGGCCGCCCGCGTGCCGAGCGGCGTTGAGGCCGGCCACCAGCCCCTGGCCGGCCGCCTCCTCGTAGCCCGTGGTGCCGTTGATCTGGCCGGCCAGGAACAGGCCCGGCAGGCGCTTCACCTGCAGGCCGACATCGAGTTCCCGGGGATCGACGTAATCGTACTCGATGGCGTAGCCCGGCCGGAGGATCGCGGCCCGCTCCAGCCCGGGGATCAGGCGGACGAGATCGTGCTGGACCTCCTCCGGCAGCGCCGTGGAGATGCCGTTCGGGTAGATCGTCGGATCGTCGAGGCCTTCGGGCTCCAAGAAGATCTGGTGCCCTTCCCGGTCGCCGAAGCGCACGACCTTGTCCTCGATCGACGGACAGTAGCGCGGGCCCCGGCTGGCGATCCCGCCGGAATACATCGGCGAGCGGTGCAGGTTGGCGCGGATCAGGTCGTGGACGGCCTGGCTCGTCCGGGTGATGCCGCAGCGGATCTGTGGCGTCGTGATCCGCTCGGTGAGCGTCGAGAACGGCACCGGCTCGGCGTCGGCCTCCTGCATCTCCAGGCCCGACCAATCGATGGTCCGTCCGTCGAGGCGCGGGGGCGTGCCGGTCTTCAGGCGTCCGAGGCGAAGGCCGAGGCGGTCGAGGGTCTGCGCCAGCCCGATCGCCGGCGCCTCGCCGACCCGGCCCGCCGGGATCTGCCGCTCGCCGATATGGATCAGCCCGCGCAGGAAGGTGCCGGTGGTCAGCACCACTGCGCCGCAGGCGAGGGTGCGCCCATCCGCCAGACCGAGGCCGCAGAGGTGGCCATCCGCGTCGAAGGTCAGATCCTCGCAGGCGCCCGCGATCACCGTGAGCCCCGCGGTCTCGGCGACGGCGGCCTGCATGGCGGCGGCGTAGAGCTTGCGGTCGGCCTGGGTCCGGGGGCCGCGCACCGCCGGTCCCTTGCGGCGGTTGAGCAGGCGGAACTGGATGCCCGCCGCGTCGGCGACGCGACCCATCAGCCCGTCCAGGGCGTCGACCTCGCGGACGAGATGGCCCTTGCCGAGACCGCCGATGGCCGGGTTGCACGACATCGCCCCGATCGTCGCCGGATCGTGGGTGACCAGCGCCGTGCGCGCGCCGCAGCGTGCGGCCGCGGCCGCGGCCTCGACGCCGGCATGGCCGCCGCCGACGACCGCGACGTCGAACCGGGCGGAGGAGGTGGTGAGCATGGGGTGACGAGCAGCCTTTCGCAGACATCCCGCCGCGGATGCGGGTGACGCACACCCGCTGTCCTCCGGACTCGAGCCCGGGGGCGGCGGTTCTTCCGGGAGGTCTAAGCGGGGGCGGGCGCGGCGGTCAACGCATCCCCGTCGTCCTTCGCCAGACGCGGCCTCCGTCCTAGTCGCCGGTCGAAGCCGCAAATGGATACGATATTCGGTGCGATCGAGGCGCCGAGATCTATCGTCACCTCAAGCATTGCTCGTGGAGGATGCGTGAGGACTTGGCTATCGTCGCTTGCCAGTCACCCCGGACCGTGCAAGTCTTGCGCCGTGACTTCATCCTGAACGGACAGCGCCGTCCGGCAGGCTCACGAGAGGGGCTGTTTCGCCGCGTCGCGGGGCGACGCGGGATGAGGAGATTCGACATGTCGTCCCTGACGATCGGTCTGGGGACCGCCTGCTGCGCGGCCGGCGCCGCCGCCCATTTCCTCGACCGCACCCAGCGCAAGGAAGGGTTGTTCGGCCTCGCGGGCTTCGCCCTGCTGCTGACGGGGATGTTCCTGAGCCGCTCCTGAGCGGGGTTCCTCGGAGGCCGGCCATCATCGTCCCGATACCTGCTCGGTCAGGACGCCTGCTTGGCCAGGAAGACGACTTGGCCAGGATGACGGCTTGGCCAGGACGATGGAGCGCCGCGACATCTGCCGCCGCAGCCCGACACCCCGGATCCGACGTTCCGGGACCCGACTCGGCGTCAGCCCGTCATGGCCGTCGCGGTGTAGCCGGCCTTGGTCAGGGCCTCGGCGAGGGTGAGCGCCTGCGCGTCGGTGCGGATCGCCACCCGCCCGGCGTCCCGGTCGACCTGCACGTCGGCCGCGGGATCGATCCGCTTCACCGTGCGGGTCACCGCGGCGGCGCAGCCGTCGCAGGTCATCCCCTCCACCCGCATCAGCAGGTCGGTGCGCGTCTCGTCCATCCGGGCCTCCATCAGCCGTATCGCCTTCCGTCGTATCGCCGGGATGTCGGGCCCGGGTGCGACCGGTGCAAGCCGTGCGTGCGGCTCAGAACAGCGCAGGCATCCGGAAGGCGTAATCGATCCGCAGGCCGAACTGGTACTGATTGGGATTGCCGAAGGGTCGACGCACGAGCGGGCTGTTGCCGGAGGCGCCCAGGATGCGGGTGTAGCCGGCATAGGCCGTGTAGGCCCAGGTCTCGCTCTGCGTGTAGGTCACGCCGCCGAGCACGCCCGCCGAGTAGAAGCTGCGCGGGTCGTAGGGGGTGACGCGCCCGTTCAGCGCCGCCTCGATCGGGGAGACGCCGAAATACTTCCGGGCGTAGCTGGCATCGCCGATGTTCAGGCGCGGCCCGATGGAGAACAGGAATTTCTCCGCGGGGATCAGGTAGTCGGCCGCCACCGAGCCGACCGTGCCGTGGTGACCGTAGAGGCCCTGGCGCACCTCGACGCGGGTCCGGATGAACGAGACCGGGTAGAATTCCGCGAACACGCCCGGCTCCACCGCGAAGCGGGCGTCGCGGAAGCCGTACAGGTGCCGCCGGTCGTCGCCGTAATAGCGCCCCGGCACGAAGCGCGCGGTCGGGCCGATCCGGAACGACTCGGTGTCGAACAGCGACAGGCTGAACCCGTCATCCGGCGTCGAGAAGCGGCGCGGCTCGCCTACCCGGCGGATATCGATCGAGGGATAGCCGACGGCCGTGTAGTCGCTGGCGCCGGGATAGCGCGGCACGGCCTGGATCGAGCCGCTCAGCGTGACGATCCACGTATTGGGATCGATCATCGCGAAGGTCGGCGTGGTGCGCGGAAGATCTGCGCCGAGATCCGCGGCCTGCGGCGCCGTCGCGCCGAAGGCCGCGAGGAGCGCGCCGGCGCCGAGAACGGCGCGAAATCGGGAAGTACGCGGGGGGACGAACGTCATGGCCACGCTTTATGACCCTTTTTCATCCCCTCCGCATTCGCAAGCCGCGCAACCCTCCCCGGAGCGCCTCGCAATCGGATCCGCCGTGATGATTCCGCAACGTTCCAGCGGGCGCCGGCGTCACACCGCCCGGAATTAACAGGTGATGGCGCATCATCCTCCTCCCGGAGCCTTGCCGGGCCCGGTGCGCCCGGCCAATGATCCAGTGATTCGGTTCGCGCCCGGTGGGGTTCGCTCGGGATGTCCCCCGGCGACCGGCGCGCGTTCCTGGCAGGTGGTTAGACGATGGTCCCGGTCCTCGGCCGGTATGCGGGGCTGTTGACGGTCGGCCTTCTCGGGCTCGTCGTGTTCGGGCCACTCGCGGTGTTCCTGCCGCTCTGGAGTGCCATGACGCTCGGCGCCGCCGCCGCCCTGGCCGGCGGTCTCGCCCTGACCCGTATCGCCACCCTGAAGGCGCGCTGCGAGAAGCTATCCGGCGAGGTCGATCTGCTGTCCCGGCGCCTGCTCAAGGTCGAGACGGCGGGGGCCGGCGCCGCGGCTCAGCCGCGCCCCGAAGCCGCCGAGGCGGCGTTGCGGGCGCAGATCGAGGAATTGACGGTCGAATTCGGGTTGCTCAGCGGCATCGTGCGCGACCTCACCACCGTGCTGAGCGCGCAGGATGCCGAGATCGCGGCCCTCAAGGCCCGGTCGGCGGAGGCGCTCCGGCCGCAGCCCGAGGCGGTGCCCGGCGCGGCCCTTCCGGACGCCGCCCCGGCCCCGGCCCTGCCGCGTCCGCAGGTGTCGGCCGCCCCCCCGCGCGAGGACGGGGCGCTCCGGCCGCAGGCGGTTCCGCCGGACCCGCAACCGGCCCCGAACCCGGCCCCATCCGTCCCGGCACGGCCGATCCCCCCGCGACCGATCCCGCCCCGGCCCGCGGCTCCCCCCGTCGACGAGGCCGGTCTCATCGGCGCCTTCGAAGGGGACGGTCTGGAGATCCATCTGCAGCCGGTTGTCACCCTGCCTCAACGCAAGGTCGTGGCCTACGAGGCGCTGGCCCGGCTCCGGATCGGCGGCCCCGGCGTTCCGCCGGCCGAGCCCGAGGTCTTCCTGCCCGTGCTGGAGCGCTTCGGACGGACCACCGAACTCGACCGCCGCATGCTGCAGCGGGCCACCATCGTGGCGCGTCACCTCGCCCGGCGCGGCAGCGAGACGCTGCTGACCTACAGCCTGTCGCCGCTGTCGCTGTTCGAGCCCGGGCTCCTGCGCGAGCTCGCCCGCACCGCCACCGACGATCCGGCCCTGGCGGGTCTGACCATCGCCCTGCCGCAGGCGAGCTGGCGCCGTCTCGATGCAGGCCAGCGGGGCCTGCTCGCGCCGCTCCGGGGTCGGATCGGCTTCAGCCTCGACCGTCCGGACGACCTGCGCTTCGATGCGGCCGAATTCGCGGACCGCGGCATCGGTCAGGTCAAGGTCCCGGCCGAGATGCTGCTGCGCCCGCGCTCCGACCGGGGCAGCCTGTCCGACATCGCCGTGGAGGACATCGCACCGGCCCTGACCCGGGCCGGCATCCGCTTGATCGCCACCGGCGTCGCCGACGAGGCCGACGTCCCGGACCTGATCGACCTCGACGTGCCGTTCGCCCAGGGCACGGCCTTCGCGGCCCCGCGGCCGGTCCGGTCGGAGGTTCTGGCCGCCCCGCCCGTCGAGCAGCCCGTGCCGCCCCCGGAACCGACGCCCGAACGGCGCCCGTTCCGATCGGTCCTGCGCCGGGCGGTGTGACGGGCGTCAGCTGAGGCCGCTGGCTTTCCCGGCACGCGCCGTCACCAGTAGATCTGCAGGCGTGCGATCACCGTGTCGACCGAGAACGGGGCCGTGCCCAGGGTCGCGGATTGGGCCTCCCCCGGCTGCACGCGCCCGTGAATGACGTTCCCGATCAGCCGCAGATTCGGCTCGGGATACCAGCTCAGGCCGAGGCTCACGTCCTGCTCCATGCCCCCGCGAAAGCCGCGGGCGTTCAGGTCGATGGCACTGTAGCGCGCGGCCAGTTCGAACACGCCGATCCCGCCGCGGGACACACGCTGCGCCTCCGGAACCGCCACGCCCCTGAAGGTCGCGTAGGTGGTGCCGCTCTGCGGCGTCAGCGCGTAGGCACGGCCTTCGCCGTTGAGCACGAGCGCCGCCTCGACATAGCCGCCCTGGAAGTCGAGCGCGGAGCCGGATTGTCCGGGGCCGCGGAACGGCTGCAGCGCCGCGTAGATGTATTCCGCCTGGATCAGGACCGGACCGCGGCGATAGGCGAATTCGGCCCCGAGCCGCGACACGCTGGCGGCATCGGGGAGATCGCCGGTGTCCACCAGGGGGCGCTCGAACAGGAAGGCTCCCGCGGGGCTCGAGAAGCCGAAGGCTCCGTCGGACCGCGACCGGTTGCGGACGATCCCGGCGAGGCCGAGATGCAGGGTCTCGTCGGCGGTCATGATCGGCGCGACGGTGGCGCGGGCCGCCACCGCGACACCATCCCCGTCGATGCCGTTGCTGGCGGCGTTGCCGAACAGGCCGGCCACCGCGGTCCAGGCCTGCCCGTGATGCCCGGCCGCGACGCCGAAGCGACGCTCCGGCACGAGGGCATTGGCCACCGAGCGCTCGACGAACAGGGTGTCGTTGTTGCTCTGCAGCCATTCCAGGCTGAAGGGCTCCTTCATGTTGCCGAGCGTCAGGATCGTGTCCGGCAGTCCCTTCCAGGCCACCAGCGCGTCGTTGATCGGCAGCATCGGGTCGGCGAAATCGTACTGGAAGGCGATCACCCAGTCGCGGCCGATGGTGAGCGTCGGCTCGATCCAGGCCCGGCGCACGGCGACGGTGTCGGGGAAGGCCTCGGGCAGGTCCGGCCGGCTGAAACCCGCCGCACCGCCGTCGATATGCAGCCGGCCGCCGATCTGGAGCTTCACATCGGGCGCGGGGAAGGTGAGGGTCAGCCCCTTGGCATCGACGCGCAGACGCTCGCCGTACGGGCCGGCCATCCCCTCGAACGCGTCCTCCCCGGCGCCCGCGGGCACCGCCAGGGCGAGGGACATGGCCAGGACGGCCGGAGCGGTGCGCAGTCCATTCACGGTCCCAGCAGAGAACAGGTCGGCCGGCCGGAGCCAATGAGCCGAGGCCGCAAAATCCGAAAAGTCCGAGGGCCGTGGCCAGACGGCCACGACGGCGCGGGGCCGGTCGAGGGGCCGGGGGCAACACCCGGCGGGCCGGCTGGGGGGTGCATTCCCCCGATCCCCGCGCCGCCGGCCCGGGGCCGGCCAGCCTACACGGCGCGGTTGTCGATCAGCCGGGTCCGGCCCAGAAAGGCGGCGGCGAGCACGCGGGCCGGGCCGTCGACCCGTTCCACCGGCGCCAGGGTCCGGGCGTCGCAGACCGCGAGATACTGGACCCGGAACCCCGCCGCCTCCAGCGCCGCCCGCCCGGCGGCGATCCGCCCGGCCACGGGGGTGCCGTTGCGGGAGGCCGCCGCGATCTCACCCAGGACCGCCTGAAGCTTCGGGGCGACGGCACGCTCCTCGGCCGAGAGGTAGCGGTTGCGCGACGACAGCGCGAGGCCGTCGGGCTCCCGCACGGTCGGCACGCCGTGGATCTCCACCGCGAGGTCGAGATCCGCCACGGCCTGCTGGATCACCCGAAGCTGCTGGAAATCCTTCTCGCCGAACAGGGCGACGTCCGGGCGGACTTGGTTGAGGAGCTTGGTCACCACCGTGGCGACGCCGGCGAAATGGCCGGGCCGGAACGGGCCGCACAGGCCCTCGGTCAGGCCTGCGACCTCGATCCGGGTGGCGAAGCCCGGCGGGTACATGGTCTCCACCCCGGGCGTCCAGGCGGCATCCGCGCCGGCCTGCGCGAGCAGGGCCAGGTCGGTCTCCAGGTCGCGGGGATAGCGGGAGAAATCCTCGTTCGGGCCGAACTGGGTCGGATTGACGAAGATGCTCGCCACCGTCCGGCGGCCGATCCGCCGCGCCTCGGCCACGAGGGCGAGATGCCCTTCGTGCAGGGCCCCCATGGTCGGGATCAGGACGACGCGCTCACCCGCCGCGCGCCACGCGGCGACGCATCGGCGCAGGGCTGCGAGATCACGGAAGGGCTGAAGGGTCGGCTCGGGCACGGGACGGGCTCCGGAGGAGGGCAGGGCCGGTCTAGAGCATGATGCGGAGCGGTGGAATCCGGCACTCCGATCCGCCTGCGTGAACACGGGCCTGGATCTGCCGTGGCGACGCGGTCTCCGGAATGGCGCGTGTTTCGGCGTCAGGGGCAGTAGGGCAGGAGGGAGCGGCCGAAGGGATCGTCCACGCCGGGCGGCGGCGTGAAGCCGTAATAGCTCGGATGCCCCAGGCCGTACTCGGAGCCGACATAGCTCGGATCGTCCGGCGCGTTGGTCGGCACCGGCACCCGGCGGGGCGTGCAGCCCACCGGCACGGGACGGGACCGGACGGCGTAGACCGGGCGGCGATCGAGCCCGTCGTTGCGCGGGAAGAAGCGCGGGCTGGCCCCCACACCCGTCTCGGCGGTTCCACGGATGTCGAGATCCGCCCCGCGGGCCGATCCCGCGAGCAGCAGGACGAATCCGAGCGCCGTCATCGCCCTTCGTCCCGTCTTCCGCATGCCGTACCCGTCTCCGCCGGAAGGCGGCACCGTGGGGCGGCAGGGTAAACGGATGATTACCGCGCGCTCACGTGAGCGGCACAACGAGGGCCTTCAGGGCGCCGACGAGATCGCCTTCGGTCAGGCGGATCTGCAAGCCCCGACCGCCCCCGTTCACGTGGATCTCGGCCGCCGGGTCGGTCAGCGATCCGGCATCGATCGCCGTCGGGACGGGCCGCTTCTGCCCCAGGGGACTGATGCCGCCGACATGGTAGCCGGTCAGCCGCTCGGCATCGGCGGGCTTGAGCATGGCCGCCGCCTTGCCCGAGAAGGCGGCGGCGACCCGCTTCATCGACACCTCCTTGTCGGAGGCCACGAGCAGGCAGATCGTCCGTCCGTCCACGGCCGCCATCAGGGTCTTCAGGATCCGTCCGGGCGCGACCCCGAGCGCCTCCGCGGCCTGCAGGCCGATGCGCGGGGCGTCCGGATCGTACGCATAGACGTGGAGGCTGTGGCGGATCCCGGCCTTGTCCAGGGCGAGCGTCGCGCGGGTGGTCTTGGCGGGGGTCTTCATGGGTCGTCCGGTCAAGCTGCCTGTGCTCGCGCGGCGATGAGCCGGCCGATTTCCGCGTAGGCCGCCGCGTAGGTCTCCGCGGACGCCGTCGAGCCGGTGACGTAGACCGCCACGACCACCGGTGCACGCCCCGGCGGCCGCAGGATCGCGATGTCGTTGACCGAGCCGTTGTCGCCGCTGCCTGTCTTGTCGCCCACGATCCAGTCGGGCGGCAGCCCAGCCCGCAGGCGCTTGCGCCCGGTCTCGCAGGCGATCATCCAGGCTTCCAGCCGGCCGCGCGACGCCGGCGACAGGACGGTGCCCAGGAGGATCCGGCCCAGGCTCGCCCGCATGGCGTCCGGCGTGGTCGTGTCGCGCGGGTCATCGGGGAGCGCCGTGTTGAGGGTGGGCTCCGTCCGGTCGAGGCGGGTGACGGGGTCACCGGTGTCGCGCAGCCATGCGGTCAGCGCCTCGGGGCCGCCGAGGCTCGCCAGGAGCAGATTGGCGGCGCTGTTGTCGCTCCACACGATCGCGGCCGCGCAGAGATCCGAGACGGTCATCTGCCCTGTCCCGGCACCGGTCTCCAGGGCCTTCCGGGTCACCGGCGCGTAGCTCAGGAGGTCGCCGGGACCGTAGGCGACGATCCGGTCGAGGGTCTCGCGGCCGGTATCGACCCGCGCCAGCACCGCCGCCACCGCCAGCACCTTGAAGGTGCTGCACATGGGAAAGCGCGCGTCCGCGCGATAGGCGGCGAGGACGCGGTCCGCCGTGGCGGCCGCGATGCCGAGGCGACCGTCGAGCCGCCGCTCGAGGGCGCCCCAGTCCGGCTCAGCCTCGGCGGCCCGCAGGGGCAGGGCGAAGGGCGCGGCGAGCAGGCCGAGGCTGACGGTGCGGCGGGTCGTGACGAGCATGGCGCATCCGGGTTCGAGGGCGCGACACCGCAACCCGGCGCGGCACCGCGACGCCGGAATGGTATAGGGCACCTGCGCCTGTTTCACGTGAAACTCTGCCCCTCCGCACGACCCTGCCGGATCATGACCCAAGCCGAGACCCTCTTCGCACCGGCCAGCGGCTTCGGCCGCGCGGCCGTCGCGGTGATCCGCATCAGCGGCCCGGCCGCGCGCGACGTGCTCGTTGCCCTTTGCGGGAGCCTGCCGCCACCCCGCCGGCTGTCCCTGCGAAGCCTGCGCGATCCGGCCGACGGCACCGAACTCGATCGGGCTCTGGTGGCCTGGTTTCCGGGGCCGGACACGTATAGCGGCGAGGACATGGCCGAGCTGCACCTCCATGGCGGTGCGGCGGTGCGAATGGGCGTTCTCGCCACGCTTGCCCGGTTTCCCGGGTGCCGCGCGGCCGAGCCCGGCGCCTTCACCCGTCGGGCGGTCCTCAACGGCCGGATGGATCTCGCCGCGGCCGAAGCCGTCGCCGATCTGATCGATGCCGAGACCGAGGGCCAGCGCCGGCAGGCCCTCCGTCAGCTCGACGGCGCCCTCAGCCGGCAAGTGGCCGCGTGGCGTGCGGAAGCGGTCGATTGCCTCGCCGCCGCGGAGGCGGCGCTGGATTTCGCCGACGAGGGCGACGTAGACGATGCCGGGCTCGACGCCGCCTTGTTCGGCCGCGCCGCGCGGCTTCGCGACGCGATCGCCGGGACCCTGCGCGACGGGCAGAGGGGCGAGCGCCTCCGCGAGGGCTTCACGGTGGTGCTGGCCGGGGCACCCAACAGCGGCAAGTCGACCCTGCTCAATGCCCTCAGCCGACGGGACGTGGCGATCGTCTCGGACCGTCCGGGAACGACCCGCGACGCCATCGAGGTGCGGCTCGATCTCGGCGGCCTGCCCGTCCTGCTGGTCGACACGGCCGGGCTCCGGGAGACCGCGGAGCCGATCGAGGCGGAGGGGATCGTGCGGACGCGGGCGCGGATCGACAGCGCCGATCTGGTGATCGCCCTGGTGCCCCCCGACGGGGCGGTTCCGGAGCTCGGGCCGACCCGCACGCCGATCCTGACGGTCCGCACGAAGGCCGATCTGTTTGCCGGCTCAGAAACGGAACGGGAGTCGGACGGTCCGGCCGTTTCGGCCCGCACGGGCGCCGGAATGGCCCCGTTGCTGGATGCCATCCAGGCTGCGGCCGAATGCGGTCTCGGCACCGGCGATGCGCTGATCACCCGGGCCCGGCACAGGGCGGCGCTCGAAGCCTGCGTGGGCCATCTCGACCGCCTGCTCGAAGGCACGGGCGGATTGCCGGAGCTCGCCGCGGAGGATCTGCGTCTCGCTGTCCGGGCGCTGGGCGAGGTCGCGGGTCATGTCGGCGTCGAGGATGTGCTCGACCGCCTATTCAGCGGCTTCTGCATCGGAAAGTAGTTCTATAGCCGGCAACTCAACGCGGCATTCGGCGCGTCTTTCGGGTTCCGACGCCGGTCGTGCCGGGCCGGGACGGAGCTTATCGGCGGATGCGGCGCGCCTACTGGGGGATCCGCAGGATCCGGGGCCGCCAGATCCCGAGCGCGACATTCGCGGTCGCGACCGCCAGCAGCACCCAGAGGGTCCCGCGTTCGCCGGGGAGCGACACGGCCAGCACGGCGGGATCGACGAGGCCGGCCAGCGCCCGGGCGCTCTGCTCCGCCTCCTGCTTCATCGGTCCCTGCACGTAGACCAGGCCGCCCTCGAACATCAGGACCCCGGTGGCGAGCTTGAGCCATGCCCAGCCGGCGTTCAGAAAGGCGCGGTTCAGGGCCATCGCCAGCAGGCCGGACATCAGCGTCACCGCCAGGGCGGGCAGGAAGATCCAGGTGGCCACGGCCCCCATTGCGCCCCGCATCGCCGCGTATCCCGCCAGGGCGGATGGCGCGGGCGCGAGGCTCAGCATGACCACCAGGGACGCCATCGCCCCCAGCAGCCCGGCGGATCCCATCGTGTGGAGGAACTTCAGCAGGCGTCGCACGGCATCTCACCCGGGGCCGTTTCGGCGCAGCCTAGCGTGGGGCCTCCCGGGGGGATAGCGGCGCGCCGGTCGCACCGCACCGGGACGGGGTCCGTCCGCGCCCGTCAGCTCCGCAGGCCCGGCGCCTCCTGGCCGGTGCGGGCCACGTATTCGGTGTAGCCGCCGCCATACTGGTGGATGCCCTCCGGGGTCACCTCCAGCACCCGGTTCGAGAGTGCGGCCAGGAAGTGCCGGTCGTGGGAGACGAACAGCATCGTCCCCTCGTAGTTGGCCAGCGCCTCGATCAGCATCTCCTTGGTGCCCATGTCCAGGTGGTTGGTCGGCTCGTCGAGCACCAGGAAGTTCGGCGGATCGTAGAGCATCAGCGCCATGACCAGCCGGGCCTTCTCGCCCCCCGAGAGAACCCGGCAGCGCTTCTCGACATCGTCCCCCGAGAAGCCGAAGCAGCCGGCCAGCGCCCGCAGCGAGCCCTGTCCGGCCTGCGGGAAGGCCTCCTCCAGGGTCTGGAACACGGTGCGGTCGCCGTCGAGCAGGTCCATGGCGTGCTGGGCGAAGTAGCCGAGCTTGACGCTGCCGCCCACCGTGACCGAGCCGTCATCCGGTGCGGTGGTGCCGGTCACGAGCTTCAGGAGCGTCGACTTGCCGGCGCCGTTGATGCCCATCACGCACCAGCGCTCGCGGCGGCGCACCGAGAAGTCGAGGCCCTCGTAGATCGTGCGGCTGCCGTAGCGCTTGTGCACGCCTTTGAGCATCACGACGTCGTCGCCCGAGCGCGGCGCCGGCTGGAATTCGAAGGCCACCGATTGCCGCCGCCGGGGCGGCTCCACGCGCTCGATCTTGTCGAGCTTCTTCACCCGGCTCTGCACCTGGGCGGCGTGGGAGGCCCGGGCCTTGAACCGCTCGATGAAGGCGATCTCCTTGGCCAGCATGGCCTGCTGGCGCTCGAACTGCGCCTGCTGCTGCGCCTCGTTCAACTTCCGCTGGCCTTCGTAGAAAGCGAAGTCGCCCGAGAAGGTGGTGAGCGCGCCGCCGTCGATCTCGATGACCTTGGTGACGATGCGGTTCATGAACTCGCGGTCGTGCGAGGTCATCAACAGGGCGCCGTCATAGGCCTTCAGGAAGGATTCGAGCCAGATCAGGCTCTCGAGGTCGAGGTGGTTGGACGGCTCGTCGAGGAGCATCACGTCCGGGCGCATCAGCAGGATGCGGGCCAGCGCGACGCGCATCTTCCAGCCGCCCGAGAGGGCGCCGACATCCCCGTCCATCATCTCCTGGCTGAAGCTGAGGCCGTCGAGCACCTCCCGTGCGCGGCCCTCCAGGGCGTAGCCGTCGAGCTCCTCGAACCGGGCCTGGACCTCGCCGTAGCGCTCGATCAGGGCGTCCATCTCGTCGGCGCGGTCCGGGTCGGCGAGGGCCGCGCCGAGCTCGGCGAGCTCGGCCGCCACCGCGCTCACTGGGCCGGCGCCGTCCATCACCTCGGTGACGACGCTGCGGCCGGACATCTCGCCGACATCCTGGCTGAAATAGCCGATCGTGATGCCCCGGTCGGCGGCGACCTGCCCCTCGTCGGGCTGCTCCTGGCCGATGATCATCCGGAACAGGGTGGTCTTGCCGGCCCCGTTCGGGCCGACCAGCCCGACCTTCTCGCCCCGCTGCAGGGCGGCCGAGGCCTCGATGAAGACGAGCTGCCGCCCGTTCTGCTTGGTGATCTTGTCCAGGCGAATCATGAAGTGCGGGCGCGGTGTCCGGGAATGAGGCTCCGGGGCGCTTACGGCATCGATCGAGACGGCGCAAAGACGGGCGCGGCCGCGGGGCCCTGCATGGCGCGCAACCGTGACCGTCATCCGGTCGCCGGACGGCTTTTCTGCCCGATTCCGCGAGCTAAGTCGTTTCCCTGCCGCTCCAGCCGCCGCTCCGGCGTATGGTGCCGGGCTTGGCCGTGGCGGACGCCTTTGAGGACGATGATGTTTTGCGGTTGGTGGACGACGAGCCTCGACATGGCCATGCTCGGCCTGGAGGCTCAGGGCGTGATCGCCCAGCGGATGGCGATGTTCGCCCTCGGGGGGCCGGCCGCGCAGGTCGAGGCGCAGCTCATGGTGACCGAGAAGATGCTGGCCGCCGGCGAGGCGGCTCTGATGCTCGCCGCGGGGGCCTCGAACGGCAAGGTGATCCGCAGCTACCGGCGGAAGGTCCAGGCCAATGCCCGGCGCCTGAGCCGGGGGTGAGGCGGAGTGCGCGTCTCCCTCCCCCGCGAAGAGGGGAGGGAGGACGTATGTCAGGTCCGGACGAGGCTCTCCGCCCCGCCGCACATCTCAGTTGTTCGCCGTCCGGAACGTGTCGCAGGCCTTGGTCTGGCCGCTCTTGTAGCCGGCCTTGAACCAGCGCTGGCGCTGGGCCGAGGAGCCGTGGGTGAAGGAATCCGGCACCACGTAGCCCTTCGAGCGCTGCTGCAGGGCGTCGTCGCCGATCTGGGCGGCGGCGTTCAGGGCCTCGTCGATGTCGCCCTGCTCCAGCTCGGCGTACTTGTCGTTGGAGTTCTTGGCCCAGACGCCGGCGAGGCAGTCGGCCATCAGCTCGATCCGCACCGAGAGGGCGTTCGCCTCGGTCTTGCTGGACGCCTGCTGCTGGCGCGCCTGGACCTTGCCGAGGATGCCGAGCACGTCCTGGACGTGGTGGCCGACCTCGTGGGCGATGACGTAGGCGTAGGCGAAATCGCCCTTCACGCCGAACTTCGAGGCCATCTCCTTGAAGAAGCCCGTGTCGAGATAGACCTTCTTGTCGAGGGGGCAGTAGAACGGGCCCATCGCCGCCTGGGCCGAGCCGCAGCCCGAGCGGGTGCCGCCGGTATACAGCACCAGGGTCGTCGGCGTGTACTGCTTGCCGGTCTGCTGCGGCAGGATCTGGCTCCAGACGTCCTCGGTGTTGCCGAGGATCTTCGAGGCGAACCGGCCGCTCTCGTCCGTCGGCGCCTGCCGCCGCTTGGCCTGGGTCTGCGGATCGACCTGCTGCTCCTGCTGGCCGCGCCCGCCGCCGATCCGCTCGGCGCCGCCGATCAGGATCGCCGGGTTGATACCGGTGAAATAGCTGATGATCAGCAGCACCACGATGGTGCCGATGCCGAGCCCGCCGGCGCCGCCGCCGGGAAAGCCCATGCCGCCACCGCCGCCGCCCTCGCCCCGGCGATCCTCGACGTTGTCGGAGCTGCGTAGATCTTCCCAGCGCATGGTTGGGTCCCGCCATCAATGCTGCGCCGGCCGCCTCGGGCAGCCCACGGTTTGCTATGCGTCGCTATGTCCGGCCGACGGTGGACCAGCGGCGGGAACGAAGCTCTAATGGCGGGAGGGGAGACCCGGTTCCGCCCACGTGGTCAAGCTTTCCCGTCGAGAAGGGCACGCAGGGATCGGAAATCCCGCCATGCGAGACGCTTCTGCACCGGCTGGCGCAGCAGGAAGGCCGGGTGGAGGGTGGCGAGCAGCTTCACCTCGCGGTTGGGCAGCTTGTAGGGGAACAGTCGGCCGCGGGTCCGCAGGATGCCATCCTTCGTGCCGGTCAGCGTCTGGGTCGCGGGCGCACCGAGGCAGACGATGAGGTCCGGATCGACCAGCTCGATCTGGCGCTCCACGAAGGGCCGGCACACCGCCACCTCCTGGGGCGTCGGGTTGCGGTTGCCCGGCGGGCGCCAAGGCACGATGTTGGCGACGTAGGCGCTGGTCCGGTCGAGCCCGATCGCCTTCATCATCTTGTCGAGGAGCTGGCCCGAGCGGCCCATGAACGGCTTGCCGATCCGGTCCTCGTCGGCGCCGGGCGCCTCGCCGAGAAACATCACCCGCGCCTCGGGATTGCCGTCGGCGAAGACGAGGTTCTTGGCGGTGAAGCGCAGCGGGCAGGCGTCGAAATCGGCGAGGATCCGCTCCAGCTCGTCCAGGGTCTTCGCCTGCCGCGCCCGGGCGCGGGCGTCGCTCGCGGCTTCGTCGGGCTGGGCGCTGGCGGCGCGGCCGAAGGTCCGCGACGGCGCGGCGGGCGGCGGCGAACCGGGGGGCGGCACGAGGCTGCCGGCGGTCGGGCCGGCGGTCTGGCCGACGGGCGGGTCGGGGGCCCGGCGCGGTGCGCGCAGGGTCGGCGCCGGCGCATCCGCCTCGCTGAACCGGTCGTGCGGCCGCTCGTCCAGAACCGCGTCGGCACCGGCCTCCACGTGGAAGTCGAGATAGGCGATCAGATCGGCTTGCGCGTCGTTGGGGCTCGGCATGGAGAGGAGCATGTGGGAACGCCGCGGCCTGTGGACAACTCTCGAAACCCGCCGGCCGGGCAAGGTCTTGCGTGACGGAACAGCGCGATTCCGCGGGCCCCGCCCCCCCCTGCCGTCTGACCGGCATGCCGGGTTGCGGACGGGGTGGGATCGTCCGGCACCCGTCACATGTACCGCCCCGTGCGGCAAAGGGAACTTTGCCTTAAGCCGGATCTTCGGCAACTTGCCTTTCCAGCTTGGAATCGCTTGAGACGGCAGCAGGGATGCCGGCCCACCGCGGATCGGGGGCTGGAAGAAGACTGGAAGAAGAAAAGGAGAGGCGAGGATGGCGCTGCCCGAACGCGAGAGCATGGATTTCGACGTGGTCGTGGTGGGCGCCGGCCCGGCCGGCCTCGCCACCGCGATCCGCCTGAAGCAGCGCGCCGCCGAGATCGGCGAGGAGATCAGCGTCGTCGTCGTCGAGAAGGGCTCCGAGGTCGGCGCCCATATCCTCTCGGGCGCGGTGATCGACCCGATCGGCCTCGACCGGCTCCTGCCCGAATGGCGCCAGGACCCGGAGCGGCCGCTCAAGACGGAAGTTCAGCGCGACGAGTTCATGATGCTCACCAAGAACAGCGGCATCACCCTGCCGAACCTGTTCTTCCCCAAGCTCATGTCGAACCACGGCAATTTCGTCGGCTCGCTCTCGAACGTCTGCAAGTACCTGGGCGCGCAGGCCGAGGCGCTCGGCGTCGAGATCTATCCGGGCTTCCCGGCCTCCGAGGTGCTGTTCGACGACAAGGGCGCGGTGGCGGGCATCGCCACGGGCGATCTCGGGATCGGCAAGTCCGGCGCGCCGCGCGAGGACTACACCCGCGGCATGGAGCTGCGCGCCAAGTACACGGTGTTCGGCGAGGGCGCCCGGGGCAACCTGACCAAGGGTCTGATCCAGCGCTTCTCGCTCAACCGGCACAGCGACCACTTCAAGTACGGGCTCGGCGTGAAGGAGCTCTGGCAGCTCGCGCCGGGCAAGTTCGAGCCCGGGCTCGTGCGCCACACCATGGGCTGGCCGCTGCCCAACAAGGCCGGCGGCGGCTCCTGGCTCTACCATTTCGACGACAACCTGCTCTCGGTCGGCTTCGTCACGCACCTGAACTACGAGAACCCGACCCTGTCGCCGTTCGAGGAGTTCCAGCGCTTCAAGACCCACCCGCTGATCGCCGAGACCTTCGAGGGCGCCAAGCGCATCGGCTACGGCGCGCGCGCCATCATGGAGGGCGGCTGGCAATCGGTGCCGAAGCTGGTCTTCCCCGGCGGCTGCCTGGTCGGCTGCTCGGCGGGCTTCGTCAACGTGCCGCGGATCAAGGGCTCGCACAACGCGGTGCTCTCCGGGATGCAGGCGGCCGACGCCATCGCGGACGCCCTGAAGGCGGGCCGCGCCGGGGACGAGCTCACCGCCTACGAGGCCGGCTGGCGCGACAGCCCGATCGGGCAGGACCTGAAGGCGGTGCGCAACGTCAAGCCGCTCTGGTCCAAGTACGGCACGCTGGTGGGCGTCGGCCTCGGCGGGATCGACATGTGGGCGACGAGCATCTTCGGCGCCTCGCCGTTCGGCACGCTCAAGCACGGCAAGCCCGACCACGCCTGCCTCAAGCCGCTCTCCGAGGTGACGCCGATCGTCTACCCGAAGCCCGACGGCAAGCTGACCTTCGACCGGCTCTCCTCGGTCTACCTGTCGAACACCAACCACGAGGAGGACCAGCCGCCGCACCTCAAGGTCCGCGACTTGGAGCTGCAGAAGCGCTCCGAGCACGACGTCTATGGCGGGCCGTCCGGCCGCTACTGCCCGGCGGGCGTCTACGAGTGGGTGGCGGATTCCGCCGCGAGCGACGGGGTGCGCTACCAGATCAACGCGCAGAACTGCGTCCACTGCAAGACCTGCGACATCAAGGATCCGAACCAGAACATCGACTGGGTGACCCCGGAGGGGCCCGGCGGGCCGAACTACCCGAACATGTGAGGCGCCCGGACCGGGCTGGGAGGACGCGGCGTCATCCTTTCGCCTTGCGGGGCTGGCGGGATGGGTTCAGTGTCCCCAGCGTTTTTTCGGGGATGCCCCGCCATTCTCGCGCCCGGCCCCTGACGGGCCGGCGCCCAGGAGCCGCGATCGGTTCATGATGATCACACGCGCCCGCCGGAGCGTCTCGGCGCTCGCCCTTCTGCTCGCCGCCGGGCTGCCGCAGACCGTGCTGGCCGCGCAGCCGAGGGAATCGACCCCGGTGCTCGACTACGAGCCCGCGGATTCGCTGGAGGGCAACTTCCTCTCCGCCTACATCGCGGGCGCGTCCCGGGACACGGCGGCGGCGGCGACCTTCTACCGCGAGGCGGTCAAGGCCGATCCGCGCAACGCCGAGCTGGTCGAGCGCGCCTTCATCTCGCTGCTCGCCGACGGCGCCCTGCCGGACGCGTTCCGCACCGCCGAGAAGCTCATCGCCCGCGATCCCACCAACGGGCTCGCCAACCTCTCGCTGGGGGTGCGCCAGATCAAGGCGGGCCAATGGGCCGCCGCCCGCCAGAACTTCTCGCGCAGCGGCCGCGGGGCGGCCACCGACCTGACCGCGACGCTGCTCACCGCCTGGTCGTATGCCGGCGCGGGTGACGGCAAGAAGGCGCTGGAGACGGTCAACAAGCTCCGGGGCGAGCGCTACTACAACACCTTCCGCGACTACCATGCCGGCCTGATCGCCTCGGTGACCGGCGACAACGCCGAGGCCGAGCGGCGCCTCAAGGCCGCCTACGAGGCCGACCGCAACACCCTGCGCATCGTCGACGCCTATGCCCGGATGGAGGCGAGCCTCGGCCGCACCGATCTGGCGATCCAGGCCTATTCCGACTTCGACCAGCTCTCGCCCCGCCACCCGCTGGTGCGCGACGCCCTCGACAAGCTCAAGGAGGGCAAGCCGCTGACGCGGCTGATCGGCACCGCCCAGGAGGGCGCAGCCGAGGTGCTGTACGGGCTGGGCTCCGCGGGCTCGACGCAGGGCGACGAACTGCCCGCCGTGATCTACCTGCGGCTGGCGCTCTACCTCGCCCCCGACCACGCCCTCGCCCGGCTGACGCTGGCCGACACGCTGGACCGGATGAAGCAGCCCGAGCGGGCCAACGAGGCCTACGCGCAGATCCCGGCCGCCTCCCCGCTCAAGCTCAACGCCGACATCCAGATCGGCCTGAACCTGGAGCAGATGGGCAAGGGCGACGAGGCCCTGGCCCATCTCGACGCGGCGATGAAGGCCCATCCGGACGACATCGACGTCATCACGGCGCTGGGCAACGTGCAGCGCGCCCGCAAGAAATACGAGGAGGCGGCCGCCACCTACACCCGGGCCATCGGCCTGATCGGCGACCGGCCGCAGGCCAATTACTGGACGACCTACTATTTCCGCGGCACCGCCTACGAGCGCGCCAAGCAGTGGCCGAAGGCCGAGGCCGACCTGAAGAAGGCCCTGTCGCTGGTGCCGGCCAACCAGCCGGCCGCCAAGGCGCAGGTGATGAACTATCTCGGCTATTCCTGGGTCGATCAGAACGTCAACATCGACGAGGCGTTCAAGCTGCTGCAGCAGGCCGCCGATGCGAGCCCCCGGGACGGGATGATCGTCGACAGCCTCGGCTGGGCCTATTACCGCCTCGGCCGTTGGGACGATGCGGTGCGCGAGCTGGAGAAGGCGGTCGAGCTGAAGCCCGGCGATCCGACCATCAACGACCACCTGGGCGACGCCTACTGGCGTTCGGGCCGGCGCCTCGAGGGCAAGTTCCAGTGGCAGCACGCCAAGGATCTGAACCCCGAGCCGGACGACCTCACGCAGATCAACGCGAAGCTGAAGGACGGGCTGCCCGACATCGAGAAGCCGACCGCCACCGCCGAGACCGTGCCGGCCCCGGTCGCCGCCCCGCACAACGCCGAGAACCCGGAATTGCCGAAGGGCGCCCCCCAGCCGCACGAGGCGCCGGGCGCCGCCGACAAGGCCAAGAAGTCGGGGGGCTAGCGCCCCTCTCCCGATCCGGCGCGCTGGCGGTCCGCACCTCGTTCGTCACGGCGGTGCGGCGGCCGGCGCCGCCCGCAGCCGACGCTCGGGCGCGCCGTCCGGAAGATCCGCAAGGCGGCTTCGGGCCGCAAGGGCAAGATCTTCGGCCTCCGGGCATGAGCCTGCGCCCGTTCAGGCTCCCGGTGCCTGCGTAAGATCGCCGGTATTCTGCACCCGACATCCCGTCGCGCCGTCCTGCAAAGCGCAAAGACGAACGGGATTCTCTTGGGGACCGTAGCTCAAGAGGCCTAATTGCCTGACGATCCGGGCCCGCTAGGCTCGCGCCTCCGCAACCTGTCGGAGTGGATCGTGAAAGCGCTGAAGCCGGTCTGGATCCTGCTGGCCCTCGCCTGTGCGGCATCCGGAATCCCGGCCGATCCTGCGAGCGCGCAGGACACGGTGTCCGGGCCGGCTGCGTCCATCCTGGAGGCCGTTCCCGTCTCGAACGCGCCGCTCGGCGGCTTTCCCTACTTCGCGCTCCCCGACGGCTACCAGCCGCTGAACCCGCCCGAGACCCGCGCTTTCGGGCATTTCCTGTTCTGGACCGGCACGGCGCTCCACGAGGTCGAGGGCAAGGTCTTCCTGTCCCTCATCGGCACCAAGGACGGCAAGACCTACGCATCCTATGAGCTGAAGAAGAATATCGAGGCCGTGCTGACACAGGCCGGCGGCCGGAAGATCGCCGACAGCAGGATCCCCGCCACCCTCACGGAGACGCTGCCCGAGGACATCCGGATCGGGATGTATGAGGGCCTGGGCAATGTCTACAACGAGCCGGTGCAGACCTGGGTGATCCGCCGGCCGGACCGGCAGATCTGGGTCCATTTCGTGCCCGGCAGCAACAACGCGGCCTGGACCATCCTGGAGACCAAGCCGTTTCTCCAGACCGCCGCCCTCCTGCCCGCCGAGCAGCTGAAGCAGGACCTCGACACGACGGGAAAGGCGGTGATCCAGGTCAACTTCGCCACCGACAGGACCGAGATCCTGCCGGCCTCCGCCCCGCAGATCGACGCGGTGGCGGGCCTGCTGCGGACGAATCCCGGCCTGCGGCTCGCGATCAACGGCCATACCGACGAGACCGGAGCCGCCGCGCACAACCAGGCCTTGTCCGACGGCCGTGCCAAGTCGGTCATGGCGAAGCTCGTCGCCGCCGGCGTCGCGAGGGATCGGCTGAAGGCCAGGGGCTTCGGGGCGTCCAGCCCGGTCGCCGCCAACGACAGCGCGGAGGGACGGGCGAAGAACCGGCGCGTCGAGCTGGTCAGGTTCTGAGGGCAGAGGCGCCGATGGCAGGCCTCGACCGGGCGTCTCGCTGGTCCGGACCCGCTCCGTGCGTCGGAGCTGGGGACGTCGGGGGCGACAAGAGTATTTTGTCCGCCATATCATAAAAATCGACGCGCATTTTCCCGGGCTTTGACGCACAGTGCGCAGCCGTTCGCGGGCGGCCAAGCCGCAGCCCGCACGGCAGGAGATTCGCACGGCAAGAGCCGGCGGGCGGGCATCGCGCCCGCGAGTCAGGGAGGAAGGCCCATGCCGTCAGATATCGAGATCGCCCGCGCCGCGACCCTGAAGCCGATCGCGCAGGTCGCCGAGAAGCTCGGCATCCCGGATGACGCGCTCCACAATTACGGCAAGCACATCGCCAAGATCGACCACGGCTACATCGCCGGGCTGGAGAGCCGGAAGCCCGGCAAGCTCGTGCTGGTCACGGCGATCTCCCCGACGCCCGCGGGCGAGGGCAAGACCACCACCACGGTGGGCCTGGGCGACGCCCTGAACCGCATCGGCGAGAAGACCATGATCTGCCTGCGCGAGCCGTCGCTCGGGCCGTGCTTCGGCATGAAGGGCGGCGCCGCCGGCGGCGGCAAGGCCCAGGTCGTGCCGATGGAGCAGATCAACCTGCACTTCACCGGCGACTTCCACGCCATCACGTCGGCCCACAGCCTCGCGGCCGCGCTGATCGACAACCACGTCTACTGGGCGAACGAGCTCAACATCGACGTGCGCCGCATCCACTGGCGCCGCGTCGTCGACATGAACGACCGGGCTTTGCGCCAGATCACCCAGTCGCTCGGCGGCGTCGCCAACGGCTTCCCCCGGGAGGACGGGTTCGACATCACGGTGGCCTCCGAGGTGATGGCGGTGTTCTGCCTCGCCAAGGACCTCGCCGACCTGGAGGAGCGCCTCGGCCGGATCGTGATCGCCGAGACCCGCGACCGCAAGCTCGTCACCCTCAAGGACGTGAAGGCCACCGGCGCCATGACGGTGCTGCTCAAGGACGCCCTGCAGCCCAACCTCGTGCAGACGCTCGAGGGCAACCCGGCGCTGATCCATGGCGGCCCCTTCGCCAACATCGCCCATGGTTGCAACTCGGTGATCGCCACACGGGCCGGCCTTCGGCTCGCCGACTACACGGTGACGGAGGCCGGGTTCGGCGCCGATCTCGGCGCCGAGAAGTTCCTCGACATCAAGTGCCGGCAGGCGGGGCTGACCCCCTCGGCCGTGGTGGTGGTGGCGACCATCCGCGCCCTCAAGATGCATGGCGGCGTCGACAAGAAGAACCTCGGGGCCGAGAACATCGACGCCCTGGAGAAGGGCTTCGCCAACCTCGCCCGGCACGTGACCAACCTGCGCGGCTTCGGCCTGCCGGTGGTGGTCGGCGTCAACCACTTCTACGCCGACACCGATGCCGAGCACGCCAAGCTCAAGGAACTGTGCCGCGAGCGGCTCGACGTCGAGGCGATCACCTGCCGCCACTGGGCGGAGGGCGGGGCCGGGGCCGAGGAGCTGGCCCGCGCGGTGGTGAAGCTCTCCGAGGCCGAGCCGGCGCCGATCCGCCACGCCTACGAGACGGAGAGCCGCCTCTCCGACAAGATCCGGGCGATCGCCACCAAGCTGTACGGGGCCGCCGACATCCAGATCGAGACGAAGGCTCAGGCCAAGCTCGCCACCTTCGAGAAGGACGGCTACGGAAACCTGCCGATCTGCATGGCCAAGACCCAGTACTCGTTCTCCACCGACCCGACCCTGATGGGCGCCCCCGAGGGCCACATCGTGGGCGTGCGCGACGTCCGGCTCTCGGCCGGCGCCGGCTTCGTGGTGGCGATCTGCGGGGAGATCATGACCATGCCGGGCCTGCCCCGGGTGCCCGCCGCCGACACAATCCGGCTGGACGCCAACGGGCAGATCGACGGGCTGTTCTGAGGATCACGCGCGGGGCGGGTCAGGGCTCGCCCTCTACACCGCTCCGAACAGGTCCACCGCCAGCCGGGAATGCGCCTCGCGCAGCATCCCGGTATCGACCCCGAGCGGCTGGCCGTCGATCACCCGCCAGCGGCCCGCCACCATCACCCGGTCGGCCCGGGTGGCGCCGCACAGGACCAGAGCCGCCAGCGGGTCGTGGGCGCCGGAGAAGCGCAGCTCGTCCAGGGCGAACAGGGCGAGGTCCGCCTCCCGGCCCGGCTCGATCCGGCCGATATCGGTGCGGCCGAGGCAGGCGGCCGAGCCCTCGGTGGCCCAGCGCAGGGCGTCGAGATGCGTCACGGCCTCCGCCCCGTAGGTGAGCCGGTTGATCATCAGGGCGTGGCGCACGCCCTCCATCAGGTTCGAGCTGTCGTTCGAGGCCGAGCCGTCGACGCCGAGGCCCACGGGCGAGCCCGCCGCCTCCAGCTCGCAGGTGCGGCAGCGGCCCGAGGCCAGGGTCATGTTCGAGGTCGGGCAGTGGCAGACGCCGACCCCGGCCTTGCCGAGCCGGGCGACCTCGGCATCGGTGAAGTGGATGCCGTGGGCGAGCCAGACCCGGTCGTTCAGCCAGCCGACCTCCTCGAGGTACTCCACCGGCCGGCAACCGAACATCTGCTGGCAATAGGCGTCCTCGTCCAGCGTCTCGCCGAGATGGGTGTGCAGCCGGCTCCCGTGCCGGGCGGCGAGCGCCGCGCTCTCGCGCATCAGACGCCGGGTCACCGCGAAGGGCGAGCAGGGGGCGAGCGCGACCTGCACCATCGCGCCGGGGGCGGGGTCGTGGAACAGGTTCAGCACCCGCTCGCAATCCGAAAGAATCGTGTCGTCGTCCTGGGTCAGGCTCTCGGGCGGCAGCCCGCCCTCCCGGTCGGACAGGCTCATGGAGCCGCGGGTGATCGCGGCCCGGATCCCGAGGGCCCGGGCCTCCGCGACCTGGACGTCCATCGAATCCTCCAGCCCCTTCGGGAACAGGTAGTGATGGTCGCCCGCCGTGGTGCAGCCCGAGAGCAACAGCTCGGTGAAGGCCACCTGCGTGGCGAGCCGGAACGCCTCCGGGGTGATCCGCCCCCAGACCGTGTAGAGCGCCTTCAGCCAGGGAAAGAGCGGCTTGTTGATCGCCAGCGGGTGGGCGCGGGTCAGCGTCTGGAAGGCGTGGTGATGGGTGTTGATCAGCCCCGGGATGACCACGTGGCGCGAGGCGTCGAAGGTCTCGTCCACGGGCGCGGCGGGTTTCGCGCCCGCCGCCACGCATTCGACGATCCGGGTGCCCGCCACGACGATCCCGCCCCCGGCGCCCTCGGCCAGGATGGCGCGCGGATCGCGGATCCAGAGGCGTCCCGGTCCCGGTTCAGCTGCCTCGTCCATGTCCGTCCGCTCCCGTCGATCGAGGATCCTGCGTAGCGGAGGGGCCGGACCGGCGGCAATCCCGCTTGAGGATCGCCGCCGGCCGGCGCCCCGGCCGGCCCGGTCAGGGTTGACGGGCCCGGGCCGCCTTGAGAAACGTCATGGGGACTGACCTATCACCCGTTGGGAGCGGCCGCGCCGTGACACGGACAGCCCCGCGCGAGGCGATCTTCGCGGCGAAACCCGTCCCGGGCGCCGCGCCGGCCGCCCTCGGCAGCGACGACCTGATCGAGCTTCTGTTCTTCGCCTACCGGGATTTCGTGGGCGATCCCGACCGGATCCTGGCCGCCTACGGCTTCGGCCGGGCCCACCACCGGGTGCTGCACTTCGTCGACCGCTATCCCGGCCTGACCATCGCCGAACTCCTCGACATCCTGCGCATCACCAAGCAGAGCCTGAACCGGGTGCTCAAGGACCTGATCGGGCAGGGCTACGTCGCGCAGAAGCCCGGTTCCAGCGACCGGCGCCAGCGCCTCCTCTACTGCACCGAGGCCGGCGCCCGTCTCGCGGCCGACCTCACGCGGGTCCAGGCCCGCCGCCTCGCCCGGGCGCTCGCGGCGCCGGATGCCCGGGGCTCCCCGGAGGATTTCCTGATGGCGATGATCGAGCCGGAGGACCGCCCGGCGGTCCAGCGCCTGATGGCGCGGCGCGGGGGCGGGAGCGACGGGCGCGTCGCCGGGGAGGAGTGCGCGTGAGCAATGCCGCCCGGGCCGACCTGCCCGACGAGGCGCCCCACGTCCTCGTGGTCGACGACGACCGCCGGCTGCGCGAATTGCTCGCCCGCTACCTCACCGACCAGGGCTTCCGGGTCACCGCAGCGGCGAGCGCCGCGGAGGCCCGGGCCCGGGCCCAGAGCGTCGTGTTCGACGCCATGGTCCTCGACGTGATGATGCCCGGCGAGAACGGCTTCGACTACGCCCGCAGCGTGCGCGAGACGTCGCGGGTGCCGATCCTGATGCTCACCGCCCGCTCCAACCCGAACGACCGGGTGATGGGGCTGGAGATCGGCGCGGACGATTACCTGCCCAAGCCCTTCGAGCCGCGGGAGCTGACGCTGCGGCTCAACAACATCATCAAGCGCAGCGCGCGGCCCCGCGCGGCGGCCGCCGAGGCGGTGACCTTCGGGCCGTTCGCGTTCCGGGTCGACCGGGGCGAGCTGCGCCGGGACGACGAGCTGATCCGCATCACCGAGCGCGAGCGCGAGATCCTGACGATCCTGGCGATGGCGGGCGGCGCCAATGTCGAGCGCGAGCAGCTCGCCGGCCCGGGCGGGGCCGCGGCGGAGCGCACCGTCGACGTGCAGATCAACCGCCTGCGCCGCAAGACCGAGGTCGACCCCGCCAATCCGGTCTTCCTGCAGACCGTGCGGGGCGTCGGCTACCGGCTCGCGGTGGATTGAGCCGGAACCGGGCGGCTCAGACCACCCGCGGCTCGTCGCGCTTCAGCTTGAGGGCCTTGGCGATCCGGGTGGACAGGCTGCCCACGACGGCGAGGGTGGCCGACGGGTCGACCAGAGGGCGGACGGCCTCCAGCGCCTCCGCGGCGCTGGGCTTCATCACCGCGTAGACCGTGGCGCCGGATGCCGGGCTGGAGCCCTGCACGGTGACGGAGACGAGGAAGGTCGTGTGGCGTCGCCGCAGGCGTCCAGGCATGGCTCAGCATTTGGCATGTCGGCTAACCATCACCAATGCCAGAGTCCCGGAGCCGGCCCGGGAAACGACACGATCCTGGCACGATAACCCGTGCCGGGTCTTTCAGATCAGGGCAAGGTCGATGCCGGGAAGCCGCAGCCCGTCGAGCCGCGTGCTCCAGTGCTGGCCGGAGGCGACCGGAAGCGCGTCCGTCAGCGTGCCGGTTGTGACGACCGTGCCGGCTGCGAGCGGCGGGGCGACCGGATCGTTAGCCAGCGCATCGACCAAGTGCGCGAGGGCGGCGAGCGGTCCCGTCCCGAGGACGCTGCGGCCGCCGCCCCGGTCGGCGACGGCGCCGTCCCGCAGCAGGTCGACGGTGAAGCCCGCGAGGTCGCCGATCCAGGCGCGCCGCGCGGCCGCCGGAACCGGCACCCGCTCGCCCACCACCAGCAACCCGTGCAGCCCGAAGGCCGCCACGGTGTCGGGCGCCGCGAAGCGCCAGCCCGGATAGAGCGACTGCACGATCTCGAAGCCGCTCGCGGCCCAGTCGAGGCAGGCGATCAGCGCCTCGGCATCCATGCCGGGTTCCGGCGCGCGTGCCAGACCGAACACGATCTCCGGCTCGATCCGGGGCTCGACGAAGGCCGCGAGGGGCACCGGTCCGCCCAGGGCGGCCCGGTCGCGCAGGGTCGTGTCGTAGACATGCCCCCAGATCGGCGCCCGGACGCCGTACCGCTCCCACAGGGTCGTGTTGGTGAAGCCGATCTTGTAGCCGACATTCCGCTCGCCGCGCCCGGCACGCAGGCTCCGGATCGCCTCGGCGACCCGGTAGGCCGCCGGCAGGTCGAAGGTCGGATCCCAGCCGGTCAGCGGTGCGATGGGGCGGCGATGCTCGTGCGCGGCCAGGATGGTGCGCGCGTGGGCCGCGGCGGATATCGGCTCGGTCATCGGCAACAGGGTCCAGGCCGACGCGACGTCATCCGCGCCGGGCCGCCTCGATCGCGGCGACGTCGATCTTCCCCATGGTCATCATGGCCGTGAACGCGCGCCGGGCCTCCGCGCCGCCGGCCGCCAGCGCGGCGGTGAGCACGCGTGGCGTGATCTGCCACGCGATGCCCCAGCGATCCTTGCACCAGCCGCAGGCGCTCTCCTGCCCGCCATTGTCGACGATGGCGGTCCAGAGCCGGTCCGTCTCCGCCTGGTCGTCCGTGGCGATCTGGAACGAGAAGGCCTCGCTGTGCCGGAAGGCGGGACCGCCGTTCAGGCCGATGCACGGGATGCCGGCCACCGTGAACGCCACCGTCAGCACGTCCCCCGCCTTGCCCGACGGGTAATCGGCCGGTGCCCGGTAAACCGCGCCCATGGCGCTGTCCGGAAAGGTCGCGACGTAGAATCGGGCGGCCGCCTCGGCCTCCGTGTCGTACCAGAGGCAGATCGTGGCCTTGGGAATTTCGCTCTCGCCGAGCGCGTTCCGGGCGTCCTGATCCTCGGCGACCACGCTGGCCATTGCGGTGCCTCCCTTGCCGTTCCCGTGCCATGCCGACGGGCGGGCCTCGCCGCCGGCCGACAGGGGCCGCGGCACGCCCCCATACAACCATGAGAGGTCGACCCGGCAAAGACCGACACGCGGGACCGGCCGGTCGGGTTGGCCGCACGGATTTGCGTCGCCGCGCGATCGACCGCGCGGGGACCGTTTTGCCCGGCGCCGTGGAGGCCCGGCCGGGACGCGGGCCGATCATCGGCCGCGCGGGGCCCGCGAGCGGCCCCGCCTGGGAGATCCGCTAGGGCCACGCTGCCGACGGTGTCGGTGCGAGCGGGCGTCGCGGCTCAGAGCTTGCTGACGAGCAAGCCCAGACCGAAGCCCGCGAGCCCGGCGACGAGCAAGGAAGCGTGGGGCCAGGCGACGGAGGTCTGGTGACCTTCCCACGCGTAGGCACGGCTCCGGTCATAGGCCTCCGCGGCGTGGTCCGAGATCTCGTCGGCCGCGTGCCGGACCGCGTCCTTGGCCTGACCGTAGAGGTTCTCGGCGGTGCCCTGCGCTTCGCGGAGCCGGCCCTCGATCGCATCGCGGTTCGAACCGGCGAGGTCGCCGACCGAGCTCTGAACCGTGCCGCCGAACGCGCGCGCGGCCCCCGTGATCCTGTCCGTGTCGATCATCGCGCTGCCCTTCACATCCTGTCTCGGGCTGGCATCGGCTGCGGTCTCGCAAGCCAGACGCCCACCCTCTCGCGACGGGTGCAACGGCGGCCTCCTCCAAGCGTTCCAGGCGAGCGGTCCAGTCCAGCGGCTCCAGGCTTCCGCCACGGACCCTGGCCATTCCGGGATGGCGCGCTGTCCCGTCACGGTCGCGCGGAAGGCGATATCGGCTGAGCCGCACGCGACGTTGGCGCGGACGCCTTCAATCGGGACCCTGTGCGGATCGGCGGTTTGGTCGGAGGCGCGGACGTCGCCGCGACGGCGAAGGGCGTCGGAGGCCATCCGGTCGCCCGCGGACGCATCGGTGCCGGCGCCGACACGGTCGGCGAGACCGTCACGGGACTGGCCGGGTCTGGCCAGGACTGTCCGCTGGAACGCCCTCCGGGTCGGCTTGATGGGGGAGGCCCGGATCGACCCCGTGACGCTCAGCCCGGAGGGGGGCTGGCGTCCGGTCGTGGCCATGGACGGCGTCCCACGCGGCGGCATCGCCTTTTTCTCCGACGGCATGTCACATCCCGCGTCGTCCCCTCGTCTTGACGTCGAACGAGCGCCTCAGCGGCACCCCGCCGCGCCGCCCGGTTCACGCAGGAGACGCGCGTCATGAAGATGGTTGTGATCGGCGGGAGCGGGTTGATCGGCAGGCAGTTGACCGCCGAACTCGGCCGCAGGGGACACGAAGCCGTCGCCGCCTCCCCGCGGACGGGCGTCGACGCCCTGACGGGTGAGGGGCTCGCCGAGGTTCTCGTCGGCGCCGAGGTCGTGGTCGACGTCGCGAACGCACCGTCCTTCGAGGATGCGGCGGTGCTCGATTTCTTCGAGCGGTCGAGCCGCAACCTCCTGGCCGCCGCGCGTCGGGCCGGCGTGACGCACCATGTCGCCCTCTCGATCGTCGGCACGGATCGCCTGGACGGGAACGGATACTTCCGGGCGAAGGTCGCGCAGGAGCGGCTGATCGTGGCGTCCGGCCTGCCCTACACGATCGTTCGTGCAACCCAGTTCTTCGAGTTCGTCGCCACGATCACCGCGGCGTCGGTCGTGGGCGATCGCATCGTCGTCCCCGACGCCGATTTCCAGCCCATCGCCGCCGCCGACGTCGCGGCCGCGCTGGCGGAGGTCGCCGTCCACGAGCCCCGCAGCCGGACGATCGAGATCGCCGGACCGGACAGGCTGCCCTTCCGCGACTTCGTCGCCCGATGCGCCGCCGCCGCCGGCGACCGCCGGGCGGTGTCGGCCGACCGCGGCGCACGGTATTTCGGCGCCGCGCTGGAGAAGGGCTCGCTCGTTCCCGAGGACGCTGCCGCGGCGCGCCTCGGATCCACGCGCTTCGCGACCTGGCTCGCGACCGTCTGACGGCCTCCCTCACCACGCTGGACGAACCCCCATGGTCAAAGCACTCATCCTCTCCGCTTGCCTGGCCGGCTTCGCGCTCCCGGTCGGGGCGGCGGAGCTGCGGGCCGGCGAGGCCCGCGTCACGACGATCTTCGACCACCCCCTGCCGGGCATCCCCGGCAAGAGTCTGCGCGGCGTCCTCGTCGCGTACGGGCCGGGCGGGTCCTCCCCCGCCCACAGGCATGCGCGCTCCGCCTTCATCACCGCGACGGTGATCGAGGGCGCGATCCGCAGCCGCATCAACGACGGGCCTGAGCAGATCTTCCGGGTCGGCGAGAGCTTCGTGGAGCAGCCGGGCGACCACCACGCCGTGAGCGCCAATGCCAGCGCCACGGAGCCGTCCCGCCTTCTCGCGGTGTTCGTCGTCGACACGGACGACCGCGACCTGACCGTGCCGGACCGGCGGTGACACTCCCTCCGGCCGCGTGCGAGGATCCCCGGGTCTCGCCATCGCTCCGCAGACAGATCCCATGCCGCCGACCGACACGCAGACCGACGCGGCGACCGCCACCTTCGAGGCCCATCGTCCGCGCCTCCTGCGCATCGCCTACCGCATGCTCGGCTCCCGCAGCGAGGCCGAGGACATGGTGCAGGACACGTGGCTGCGCTGGATCGCGGCGGATCGGGGCGCGGTCGCGGCCCCGTATCCGTTTCTGGCCCGCATCGTGACCCGGCTCTGCCTCGACCAGATGAAGTCGGCCCGCGCCCGCCGGGAGACCTATGTCGGCGCCTGGCTGCCGGAGCCCCTGGTCGAGACGGGGGAGGACGGCGTGGACGAGGACGATCTCACGCTGACGCTGATGATGGCGCTGGAACGCCTCTCGCCCCTCGAGCGCGCAGCCTTCCTGCTCCACGACGTGTTCGGCATCCCGCTCGGCGAGGTGGCGGACACGCTTGATCGGGAGGCGGCCGCCGTGCGTCAGCTCGCGGTGCGCGCCCGCCGGAACGTGCAGTCCGCACGGCCGCGCTTTCCCGTGGCGCGGGAGGAGGGCGAGCGGATCGCCCACGCCTTCTTCGCGGCCTCCGCCAGCGGGGACATCGCGACCCTGCGCACGCTGCTCGCGGAGGACGTGGTGCTCTGCTCGGACGGCGGCGGCAAGGTCCTGGCCTTTCCCAACCCCATCGTCGGGTCGGAGCGCCTGCTCCGTCTCTTCGCGGGCGTCCGGCGCAAATGGGGGCCCGAGCGGGCCGCGCTGGTCGCGCCGGTCTGGATCGACGGATTGCCGGGATACATCAGCCGGGAACGCGGCGATCTCCTCCAGACGACCGCGCTCGCCATCGAGAACGGTCGGATCACCGCCCTCTACATCACCCGCAACCCCGACAAGCTCCGCCATGTGCTCCGTCAGGTCCTGCCGCCTGTGGCGGGCGCAGCCGGCACCGGGCCGCATGCGGAGCCGCAACCGCGCGGATCCGGGGAGCGGCGCCCGGGAGGGGCGGTTCCTTGACCGCATCGCCGAGAGCGGCCGCGCATCCGCCCGGCCCCGAGGCCCCCGGAATCGCGCTGGCTCTCTCCGCATCACGGAAACTTGAACCGAAATTTAATCGTGTTCGTTGACGTTTCGCCTGATGCACACAGGTGGAACCATGTCCTTGCTCTCCAACGCTAAAATATTGACAAAGCTGTCAGCGGTCATCGTGCTTATCGGTGGAGTGATCGGTGGCTGTATTTGGTTTGCGCAGGCGCGGATCGGCCAGATCGATAAGGCCTACAGTTCTTTCATCGATCGCGATGCGAAGGCGGTTGCAACGGCGCGTCGCCTGAATCGCAGCGTCTTCGAGATGAATTACTGGGTGTATCGCATCCTCGCTGAGACAGACGAAGCTCAGATGAAGGTGGCCAACACTGGATTCGACGACGCCATCCCCACCCTGACAAAGGCTCTGGCCGACCTGCGCCGACTCGCGCCGGATTTTGGCGCGCGCATCGACGAGCAGGCGGCCCGTATCCATCAGTTCGTCCAGCAGGTCTCCGAGGTTCGCCAGCTCTGCCTGGCGGGCCGGAACGCCGAGGCCCTCGCGCTGGTCCATCGTACGATCGACCCGACCTTCGTCGCCATGGTGCAGGGCAGTTCGAAGCTCGGGAACGACATCGATGGCGCGATGGAGAAGGGCTCGGCCGAACTGACCGAGCAGACCAACGCCACCCGCATCTCCCTGGTGTCGTTCAGCGCGCTCGGCTTGCTGGTCGGGCTAGCTGCGGCCGCCCTCGTGACGATCGTCGGCATCACGCGCCCGCTCGGCAGATTGGTCGTCGTCCTGCGACGCATGGCGCAAGGGGAGATCGAGGCGGAGATCCGGGAGGCTGGCCGGGGCGACGAGATCGGCGCGGTCGGCCGGGCGGTGGAGGGGATCAAGGCCCTGGTCGCCCGCAAGGCCGCCGAGGAGGCCGAGGTCAAGCGGCTGGCCGACGCGGCCGCGGCCCAGGCGCGCCGGCGCACCATGATCGAACTCGCCGACGGGTTCGAGCGGGCGGTCGGCGGCGTCGTCGGCATGGTCTCGTCCTCGGCCACGGAGCTGCAGGCCACCGCCCGGCAGATGACCGCCACCGCCCAGGAGACGGCCTCGCAATCCACCACCGTGGCGGCCGCCGCGGAAGAGGCCGCCGCCAACGTCCAGACCGTGGCGGCCGCCGCGGAGGAGCTGGGCTCGTCGGTGCAGGAGATCGGCCGGCAGGTCACCGGCTCGGCCCGGCTCGCGCAATCGGCGGTGGGCGAGGCCGACCAGACCGCCGCCCTGGTCCAGGCGCTCAGCCAGACCGCCGCCCGGATCGGCGACATGGTCGGGATGATCTCCGGGATCGCCGGGCAGACCAACCTGCTGGCGCTCAACGCCACGATCGAGGCGGCGCGGGCCGGCGCCGCGGGGCGGGGCTTTGCGGTGGTGGCTGCCGAGGTGAAGGCGCTGGCCGAGCAGACCGCCAAGGCGACCGAGGAGATCGCCCGGCAGATCGGCGCGGTGCAGGAGGTGACCGGGCAGGCCGTGACGGCGATCGGCGGGATCACCGGGCGGATCCGGGAGATCGACGGCGTGGCGACCTCGATCGCCGCGGCGGTGGAGCAGCAGGGGGCGGCGACGCAGGAGATCGTGCGCAACGTGGCGCAGGCCTCGACCGGCACCACCGCGGTGACCGGCACCATCGCGGGCGTCGCGCAGGCCTCCGAGGAGACCGGCGCCGCGGCCAGCCAGGTGCTCGCCTCCGCCTCCGAACTCTCGCGCCAGTCCGAGCATCTCGGTGCCGAGGTCGCCCGCTTCCTCGCAACCGTCCGCGCCGCCTGACGAGTCTCTGGCCGGATCCTCCCGGTCCGCCCTCGCGGCGCGGGCCGGCTCCGCCGCTTGCGGGCCGGCCCGACGGCGGTGCGGGGGCAGGGCGCGGATTGCGGGGGGCGTGTGGCGCCCATTGAGACCGGGGCGTCCTCGGCCGACGGCCTTGAGCAGGCCGTCGGCCTTCACCTGCACGACCCGTTCCCCGCAGAGGGGCCTGGAGCCCCCCAGGGAACGGGCTTGGCGTGGTCGAGCCCTGTCGGCGCACGTCATTGAGATGCGCGCACCGTCCCGATCCCGGCCGGGACGACCGGGCGCGTCGAAGCCCTGGGGCGCACCTATCTGTCGGGGGCCGACACGGGGGCCGGCGCGGTCAGCCGGGCCGCGCGGTGCGTGCGTGCATGGCGCAGGGTGGCGTCCGGCGGCAGGGTGCCCACGGAAACCTTCGGGACGGCGATGCGCTGGGACAGGTAGATGCCGCTGTGCCCGGAGCACAGGTAGGCCAGGAAGCAGGCGGTCGCGATGTAGACGCCGTGCGTGGCGCCGAACAGCTCGATACCCATCAGCGTGCAGGCCAGCGGCGTGTTGGCCGCTCCGGCAAACACGGCGACGAACCCGAGGCCGGCCAGGAGATCCACCGGCACCCCCAGCACCCCGGCCAGCGCGTTGCCGAGGGCCGCGCCGATGAAGAACAGCGGCGTGACCTCGCCGCCCTTGAACCCGGCGCTCAGGGTGACGACCGTGAACAGCATCTTGAGCGCCCAGCTCCAGGGATGCACCTCCGGACCGAAGAAGCGGGCGATGGTCAGCCCGTGCGGATCCGCCGACCAGACGCCCAGTCCCAGGTAATCCCGCGTGCCACAGAGGTAGACCAGGGCGATCACCGCGAGGCCGCCCGCCACGGGGCGGAGGGGCGCGAAGGCGATGACCCGCTTGCACCATCCGCCGAGCATGTGGTTCGCCTCGGCGAACACCAAGCCGGCCAGTCCGAAGGCCACGCCTGCCACCGCGACCTTGGCCAGGAGCAGCGGCTCGACCATGTGCGTGCCGACGGCTCCGGCGTGGTCGTCGATACGGAAGACCCCGTGTTCGATGCCCCACAGCTGACAGGTCCAGTCGCCGACCACGGCCGCGACGAGGCAGGGCACGAGGGCCGCATATTCGACGCGTCCGACAGCGAGGACCTCGAGCGCGAAGACCGCGCCGGCCAGTGGCGTACCGAAGACGGCGCCGAACCCCGCGGCGATCCCGGCCATCAGCATGATCCGGAAGCTCGGCGCATCCAGGCGGACCGCCTTGCCGAAGGCGCTTGCGAGGCTGCCGCCCAGTTGGACGGCCGTGCCTTCGCGGCCCGCCGATCCGCCGAACAGATGCGTGACCACCGTGCCGAGGAAGATCAGCGGCGCCATGCGCAGGGGCACGCCGCCCCCGGGCACATGGATCTGCTCGACGATGAGGTTGTTGCCGCCCTCCACGGACTGGCCGAAGCGATGGTAGAGCAGCCCGATAGCCAAGCCGCCGAGCGGCAGGAGAAACAGCAGCCCGGGATAGGCGAAGCGCGCCCGGGTGGCCGCATCGAGGCTCCAGAGGAAGGCCGCGCACAGGGAGCCCACGGCGGCGGCCATGGGCAGCAGAACCAGGATCCAGCGCGCGACCGAGACGGCATGATCGTGCCGCGTGCGGACAAAGGCCGCTACGTTGAAGCGTGTGAACAGATTTCGGAAGGTTGCGCGCATGACATCCCCTTGATGCGACGCCGCAAGACTTTGCGGGATCGCAAGAAGTAGGAGTCATCAGCCTGACGGCGGTTCGGCCTTGATGGCCCGGCAGACACCATTGCCGTCCTCGAGAGATACGGGACCCCTCCGAACCGCGTCAAGGCCCTTCGTCAAGGCCCTTCGTCAAGGCCCTTCGTCAAGGCCCTTCGTGCAGGCCTGCGGCGTCCGGGGGGGCGAACCCGTCGCTCCCCCGAGGGTGGACGCGGCGACAGCGGATCCGGTCGGCCCTCGGGGCGCTGGGACCCTGGTCCCGCACAGACCTGCCCCACGGGCGGCCGGTCGCCGCCGCGATCACGACGGCGCCCGCGTGGACGGTCGCATCGGCGGCGGGGTGTCTCAGCGCTTCACAAAGCCGATGTCGGCGGCCACGGCGCTCAGCCGCTCCGGCGCGCGCTCCTTCCGCTCGCTGTAGCGGTCGACGAGGTCGTCGGCCCGCTCCCGGGTCAGCAGCGTGAACTTCATCAGCTCCTCGCACACGTCCACGACGCGCTCGTAGAGCGGCCCCGGCTTCATCCGGCCGGCCTCGTCGAACTCCTTGTAGGCCATCGGGACCGACGACTGGTTCGGGATCGTGATCATCCGCATCCAGCGGCCGAGAATCCGCAGGCTGTTCACGGCGTTGAAGCTCTGCGAGCCGCCGGACACCTGCATCACGGCCAGGGTGCGCCCCTGGGTCGGCCGCACGCTGCCTTCGGAGAGCGGCAGCCAGTCGATCTGGCTTTTCATCACGCCGGTCAGCGTGCCGTGCCGCTCCGGCGACACCCACACTTGGCCCTCGGACCAGATCGAGAGGTCGCGCAGCTCCTGCACCTTCGGATGATCGGCGGTCGTGTCGTCGGGCAGGGGCAGGCCGTGCGCGTCGTAGATCCGCACCTCGCCGCCCATGGCTTCCAGGAGCCGGGCGGCCTCGTAGGCGAGGAAGCGGCTGAACGAGCGCACCCGCAGGGAGCCGTAGAGGATCAGGAACCGGGGGGCGTGGGTGAGCGGCTTGACCGCCTCCAGGCGCGCGCGGGTCGGCACCACGAAATGCGCGGCGCTCAGGTTCGGCAGGCCATCGGTGAAAGGCTGGCGCGGCTTGTCCAAGGTTCAGCTTTCTTGTACGTTCAAAGAGTGATTTGAAGATTGTAACGAATATGGACGAGCCGCAAGCCCTCGCCGCCTTCGCGGCCCTCGCCCAGGAGCACCGTCTGCGCCTGGTGCGGGTGCTCGTGACCGCCGGCCCGGACGGGCTGGCCTCCGGCGTGCTGGCCGAGGCGGTGGGCGTTTCCGCCGCCACCGTGTCCCATCATCTCAAGGAACTGAGCCACGCGGGCCTGGTCGCCTCGCGGCGCGCGGGCCGCTCGATCATCTACAGCGCCGCCTACCCGGCGCTGTCCGGCCTGATCGCCTTCCTGATGAAAGATTGCTGCCAGGGCCGCCCGGAGGTCTGCACCCCGGCGATGGCCGCCCTGGCACCCTGCTGCCCCGCCCTTGGAGAGACCGCCCATGCCTGAGCCGTTCGACGTCGTGATCTACCACAACCCCGAATGCGGCACGTCCCGCAACACCCTCGCGATGATCCGCAACGCCGGCATCGAGCCGCACGTGATCGAGTACCTCAAAACCCCGCCCGCGCGGGCGCTGCTGGTGCAGCTCCTGGCCCGCGCCGGTCTGTCGGTGCGTGCGGTGCTGCGGGAGAGCGGCACGCCGTTCGCGGAGCTGAACCTCGGCGATCCCGCGCTGACGGATGCGCAGCTCCTGGACGCCATCGCGGCGCACCCGATCCTCCTCAACCGCCCGCTGGTGGTCACGCCCAAGGGCGTGCGCCTGTGCCGACCGTCCGAAGCCGTGCTCGATCTTCTGCCGGTGCAGCAGGGCGAGTTCGTCAAGGAAGACGGTGAGCGGGTCGTGGACGAGCACGGCCGCCGCGTCGCCACGGCCTGAGCCTCACACCGATCCATAAGACGAAAACGCCCGGATGCTCGCGCTCGCCATTTTCCTTGCCACCCTCGTGTTCGTCATCTGGCAGCCCAGGGGCCTCGGGATCGGATGGAGCGCACTGGCCGGCGCGGGGGTCGCTCTCGCCGCGGGCGTGATCCATCCGGGCGACATTCCGGTGGTCTGGCATGTCGTCTGGGACGCCACGTTCACCTTCGTGGCGCTCATCATCCTCTCCCTGCTGCTCGATGAGGCCGGGTTCTTCCATTGGGCGGCCCTGCACATCGCCCGCTGGGGCGGCGGCCGGGGCCGGCGGCTGTTCCCGCTGGTCGTGCTCCTCGGCGCGGCCATCGCGGCGGTGTTCGCCAACGACGGCGCGGCGCTGCTGCTGACGCCGATCGTGCTGGCGATCCTGCTCCGGCTCGATTTCAAGCCGGCGGCGGCCCTGGCGTTCATCGTCGCCTGCGGGTTCGTGGCGGACAGCACCTCCCTGCCGCTGGTGATCTCCAACCTGGTCAACATCGTCTCCGCCAACTTCTTCGCCGTGACCTTCGGCCGGTACGCCGCCGTGATGGTGCCGGTGAACCTGGTGTCCCTGGCGGCGACGCTGCTGGTGCTGTGGGCCTATTTCCGGCGCGACGTGCCGGAAGCCTACCCGGTCGATGCCCTCGAACGCCCGGCCGACGCGATCCGCGATCCGCTGGTCTTCCGGGCGGCGTTCCCGCTGCTCGGCGTGCTGCTCGCCGCCTACTTCGTCACCGCGCCGTTCGGGGTGCCGGTGTCGGCCGTCACCTGCGCCGGCGCGGCGGTGCTCCTGCTGCTCGCCAACCGGGGCGGGATCATCCCGATCCGCAAGGTGCTGACCGGCGCCCCCTGGCAGATCGTGCTGTTCAGCCTCGGCATGTACCTCGTGGTCTACGGCCTCCGGAACGCCGGCCTGACCGACGCGCTGGCGAAGGGCCTGGTCTGGCTCGCCGGCCACGGCCCGTGGGCCGCCACCATCGGCACCGGCTTTGCCGCCGCGATCCTGTCGTCGCTGATGAACAACATGCCGAGCGTGCTGATCGGGGCGCTCGCGATCGAGCGGGCGCCGGACCTGTCGCCGCTGACCCGCGAGCTGATGGTCTACGCCAACGTGATCGGCTGCGACCTCGGGCCGAAGTTCACGCCGATCGGCAGCCTCGCCACCCTGCTCTGGCTGCATGTCCTGGACAGCAAGGGCCAGAGGATCACCTGGGGCCAGTACATGAAGGTCGGCCTGGTCATCACCCCGCCCGTGCTGCTGGCCACGCTGCTGGCGCTGGCGGCCTGGCTGCCGCTGCTCGGCACCCGGTAGGCCGCGCGTGTCCGGGGGGCGGCGCTGGCCGGTGATCTCCGCCCTCGGCGTGATCGAGATCCTCGCCTGGGGGTCCTCGTTCTACCTGCCCGCCGTGCTCGCCGGCCCGGTGGCGGAGAGCACCGGCTGGCCGCTGGCCTGGGTGGTCGGCGGTCTGTCCCTCGGGCTCCTCGTTGCCGCGTTCGCCGCGCCGCATGTCGGGGCGGCGATCCACCGCCACGGCGGCCGTCCGGTTCTGGCGCTGGCGGCGCTGCTGCTGGCGGCCGGCCTGATCACGCTGGCCGCCGCGCCGGTCCTGCCGGTCTACCTGGCCGGCTGGCTTCTGCTGGGGCTCGGCATGGGCTGCGGCCTGTACGATCCGGCCTTCGCCACCCTCGGGCGCCTCTACGGGGCGGCGGCACGGCCGGCGATCACCACCCTGACCCTGTGGGGCGGGTTCGCCAGCACCGTGTGCTGGCCGCTCTCGGCGTTCCTGGTCGCGCAGGTCGGCTGGCGGGGCGCCTGCCTCGCCTATGCCGGCCTGCACCTCGGGGTCACGCTGCCGCTGGTGCTCCTGCTGATCCCGAACCCGCCGGCGGCGGCGGCGGAGCACCGCGCGGCGCGCACCGGCCCTCTGTCCGCCTCCGAGCGGCGGGCGTTCCGGCTGTTCGCCGGGGTGCTGGTCCTCGGTGGCGCGATCATGGCGCTGGTGTCGGTGCATCTGCTGACGCTGCTGCAGGCGCGGGGCGTGGCGCTGGCGTCCGCCGTGTCCTACGCGGCGCTGATCGGCCCGGCGCAGGTCGGCGCCCGCATCGTGGAGATGTCGTTCGAAGGGCGGCATCACCCGCTGTGGACTCTCACCGCCGCCCTGGGCCTGGTGGCGCTGGGTTTGGTGCTGCTGGCCCTGGGGCTGCCGGGCGTCGGGATCTGGCTGGTGCTCTACGGCGGCGGCAACGGGATCTATTCGATCGCGCGGGGCACGGTGCCCTTGGCCCTGTTCGGTCCGGTGCGCTACCCGCTGGTGGTCGGCCGCCTGGCGCGGCCGGGGCTGGTCGCGCAGGCGCTCGCCCCGCCGGCCGGCGCGTTCGTGCTGACCCAGGCCAGCCCGGAGGCCCTGTTGTGGCTCTTGCTCGCCCTGAGCCTCGCCAATCTCGGGCTGGTCGGCGCGCTGTGGCATCTCCACCGCGCGGAGCGGTGAGACGGCGGCCAAGCCGACAGGCAGGGGATCGCGACACCGGCCCTGTCCCGCCGGCCGACGGGAGGGGGGATCGCGCGACCGCGACGAACCCTGCATGTTCGGCTGTTCGCGGCTCGGTCCATCGTCCCACTCCGCCGGGTCCAAGACCGGCCGATCCCCTCTCCTTGGCGGCGCCCGTCTTTCACAGGTGAATCTTCGCGGGCCGTCGATCCTGGGGGCGCCGAAATACCGTGATGCAGGTGTATCGTTGGGTCTGTTGCTGTCCCGTATCGGGTGGGACGTTTAAATAAGATGTAAATACATCGTGTGCCCGATCTGCCGGGGGATCGCGGGATTCGGTAGTCCGCCTTGGTTGATAACAATTTTTGAGGCCATGGCTCAGCTGCGAAATGTGCTATCGATAGAGCACAGGCGACCGAATCGGGCCCGTTTGCGCATCGAACCTGTATTGTCGCAGGGCGGGGCATCTGTGTTGGGCCGCCAAAGTCAGGATCGACCGGGTTGTCCGGTTGGCGCGCTGCGCGAGTGTGTCGATCATGATGTTTGCCGTTCCTGCCCTGCTGATGGAGCTGGCGTTGGCGACGCCGGTCTCGGACACGATGCCGGTCTTCGACGTTCACGGCAGCTGCCGGGCGGCGACGCAGCAGATGACCCTCGATGCCGGCCGGCAGAAGCTCTGCCTCGAGGATGAGGGGTCGGCGCGGGCCGAGGTCGAAAAAAAGTGGTCCAGCTACCCGGCCGGTGACCGGACACGCTGCGCGGCGGAAGCGCAACTCGACGGCCTGCCCAGCTATGTCGATCTGCTCGAATGCCTGACCCTCGCCCGGGAAGCCAAGGCCGAGGATGGTCAGTAGCCGCGGCAGGACCGAGGCCAAAGACCATCCGTAACGATCTCAGGTTGAGGGCCGGCCGTGCCGATCGTGCTGCAGCTTCCCGGATCCGTCCGTCTTCTCGCCCTCGCGGCCATCGCCGGATGCGCTGCCGGTTGCCGCGATTCGAACCAGTACGTCCCGCCACCGCCGCCCGGCGTCTCGGTCTCGCAGCCGGTCGTGCGCACGGTGACGCGCTACTTCGAACTCACCGGCAACACCAAGGCGTTCGCGGCCGTCGATCTCGAGGCGCGGGTCCAGGGCTTTCTGGAGGCGATCACCTACAAGGACGGCGCCGTGGTGAAGGCGGGCGCGCCGCTCTTCGCCATCCAGCGCAACACCTACGAGGCGCAGCTCAAGCAGGCGCAGGGCGCCCTGGCGGCGCAGCAGGCCGCCCTGGCGAACGCCCAGTCCGAATATCAGCGCCAATCCACGCTGGGGCGGCAGGAATTCGCCTCGCAGGCCCGGGTCGAGGACGCGAAGACCAAGCAGGACCAAGCCAGCGCCGCCGTCATGGAGGCGCAGGCCAACCTCGACATCGCCACCATCAACCTCGGCTACACGCAGGTCTCCGCGCCCTTCGACGGCGTGGTCACCAACCACCTGGCGGATGTCGGGGCGCTCGTCGGCATCAGCGGGCCGACCAAGCTGGCGCAGCTCGTCCGCATCGATCCGCTCTACGTCTACTTCAACGTCAGCGAGCAGCAGGTGCTGCTGGTCAAGCAGCACCTGCGCGCGACGCAGCAGCCGCTGGGCGATCTGGCCAAGATACCGGTGGAGATCGGCCTGCAGACCGAGACCGGCTATCCGCATACCGGCCGGCTCGACTACCTCGCGCCGCAGGTCGATCCGTCCACCGGCACCCTGCTGGCCCGGGCGCTCATCGAGAACGGCGATCACGCGCTCCTCCCGGGCCTGTTCGTGCGGGTCCGGATCCCGGTCGGCCGCGACGACAAGGCGCTGCTGGTCCGCGACGACGCCATCGGGACGAACCAGCAGGGCAGCTACGTGCTCACGGTCGGGGCCGACAACACGGTCGCGCAACGGGTGGTGACGCTCGGGGCGCGGGACGGGCGGTACCGGGTGATCGAGGCGGGGCTCGCCCCCGGCGACTGGGTCGTCACGGACGGCATCCAGCGAGCCATCCCCGGGGCCAAGGTCGCACCCCAGAAGTCGGCGGTGGCCGAGGCCTCTCCAGGCCCGGCGCCGCTTCAGCGGTGAGACACCGGCCGGTGCGCCTGGCCGAGCCCGCGAGACCGATGGTCCAGGGCACCGATCCGCCCGGTCACCGGAGGCCGGCATCCGCCCATCCGCGGCCCGCCGATGCGGCGGACCGCCCCTGAGACGCCGGCACCGAGGGCCAACGGCATGATCTCGCGCTTCTTCATCGAGCGGCCGGTCCTGGCCAACGTGCTGGCCCTGATCATGGTGCTGGTCGGCGCGGTGTCGCTCCTCAACCTGCCCGTGTCGCAATACCCCAACGTCGTGCCGCCGACGGTCCAGGTCACCACGCGCTATCCGGGTGCGAGCGCCCGCACGGTGATCGACACGGTGGCGCTGCCGATCGAGCAGCAGGTCAACGGCGTCGAGGGCATGCTCTACATGCAGTCGACCAGCGCGAGCGACGGCACCTACACCCTCACGGTCACCTTCGCGATCGGGACGGACGGCGATCAGGCGCAGGTTCTGGTGCAGAACCGCGTCGCGATCGCGATGTCCTCGCTGCCGCAGGCGGTCCAGGTCCAGGGCGTCACGACCCAGAAGAAATCCACCGCAATCCTGCAATTCGTGACGCTGTCGGCCACCGACGGGAAGTTCGACAGCCTGTTCCTGTCGAATTACGGCGTGATCAACGTGCAGAACGAGCTGGCCCGGCTCCCCGGCGTCGGCAACGTCACGGTGTTCGGCGCCGGCCAGTACGCGATGCGGATCTGGCTGGACCCCGATCTGCTCCAGGCCCGGGGCCTCACCCCCGACGCCATCATCAACACCGTGCAGCAGCAGAGCCAGGAGGTCACCGCCGGGGCCCTGGGGATGCCGCCGGTGCCGACCGGACAGGATTTCCAGTACACCCTCAACATCAACGGGCGGCTGAACGACGCCCCGGATTTCGAGAACATCATCATCAAGGCGGACGCGCAGGACGGCGGCCGCATCACCCGCCTGCGCGACGTCGGCCGGGTCGAACTCGGCGCGCAGACCTACAGCCAGTCCTTCACCCTGAACGGTCAGGCCGCCGCCGGCATCGGCATCTACCAGCTGCCGGAGGCGAACGCGCTCACGGTGGCGAACGCCGTCGGCACCCGGATGGCCGAACTCGCCAAGACCTTCCCGCCGGGCCTCGTCTACGCCATCCCGTTCGACACGACCGCGTTCGTCCAGGCCTCGATCCACGAAGTCTACAGGACGCTGTTCGAGGCCGCCGTGCTGGTCCTGATCGTCATCCTGGTCTTCGTCCAGGACTGGCGGGCCATGCTGGTGCCGGCCACGACGGTGCCGGTGACCATCATCGGCGCCTTCGCCGCCATGGCGGCGATGGGCTTCAGCGTGAACCTCTCGACTTTGTTCGCCATCGTGCTGGCGATCGGCATCGTGGTGGACGACGCCATCGTGATCGTCGAGGGCGTGGCCCACCATATCGACGAGGGCCTCTCGCCCCGGGCGGCGGCCGAGAAGGCGATGGAGGAGCTGTTCGGCCCGATCATCGGCATCACCCTGGTGCTCATGTCGGTCTTCGTGCCGGCCGCGTTCCTCCCCGGCCTGACCGGGCAGCTCTACAAGCAGTTCGCCCTGGTGATCGCCGCCACCGCGCTGATCAGCGCGATCAACGCCGCCACGCTGAAGCCGACCCAATGCGCCCTGTGGTTGCGCAAGCCGGTGCCGCCGGAGAAGCGGAACCTGTTCTACCGCGGCTTCAACCGCGTCTACGGGGTCGTCGAGGGCTGGTACGCCCGGCTGATCGCCCACATGGTCCGGCACAGCGGCCTCATGGCCGTCCTCGCGCTCCTGCTGATCGGCCTGGCGGGATGGGGATTGACCCGCCTGCCCACCGCCTTCCTGCCCACGGAGGATCAGGGCTACGTGCTGATCGGGGCCCAGCTGCCCGACGGGGCCTCGAAGGAGCGCACCGACGCGGTGATGCAGCGCATCAGCGCGCAGGCGAAGGCGACGGCCGGCGTCGACAACGTGCTCACCATCAGCGGCATCTCGGTCCTCGATTCCAACGCCACCCTGCCCAATGCCGGTGTCGCCTACGTCGTCCTCAAGGACTGGGACGCCCGGGCCAGGGAGAAGGGCCAGGATCTGCGCAGCCTCTACGACCGCTTCAACACGATGCTGGAGGGCGTCGAGGACGCCGCGACCTTCGTGCTCATCCCGCCGCCGATCCAGGGCATCGGCAATGCCAGCGGCTTCACCATGCAGGTGGAGCTGCGCAACGGCGACTTCGATTACCCCCTGCTGGAGAGCCTCGCCCGGACGATCGTCGCCGACGGGAACGCGCAATCGGGCTTGCGGAGGCTCAACACCTCGTTCCGGGCCGGCGTGCCGCAGATCGCGATCGCGGTGGACCGGATCAAGGCCGAGGCGCTCGGCGTCACGGTCGGGCAGGTCTTCTCGACGCTCTCGAGCTACGTGGGGTCGTCCTACGTCACGCAGTTCAACAAGTTCGGCCGGACCTTCCAGGTCTACGTGCAGGCCGCGCCCGATTACCGGCTCCGCCCCGAGGACGTCGAGAACCTGAAGGTGCGGGCCGGCAACGGGGCGATGGTGCCGCTCGGCACCATCGTGGAGATCAAGACCGTGCAGGGCCCGTCCCTGATCAGCCTCTACAACCTCTACCCGACGGCCACGATCGTGGGCGGGGCGGCGCCGGGCTTCAGCTCCGGGCAGGCGCTGGACCTGATGCAGCAGATCGCCGCCAAGGTGCTGCCGCCGGGCACGGGCTATGACTGGACGGCGATGTCGTACCAGGAGAAGGCGGTCGGCGCGCAGATCTACCTCGTGTTCGGGCTCGCCATCCTCCTCGTCTACCTGGTCCTGGCCGGCCAGTACGAGAGCTGGATCCTGCCGCTGGCGGTCCTGCTCGGGGTGCCGCTGGCGCTCCTGGGCACGGTCGGGGCGCTGCTGCTGCTCGGCGTCGCCAACAACCTCTACACGCAGATCGGCCTGATCCTGCTGATCGCGTTGGCGAGCAAGAACGCCATCCTGATCGTCGAGGTCGCCCGCGAGAAGCGGCAGGCCGGTCTCGACATCGCGGCCGCGGCCGTGGAGGCGTCGCGGCTGCGCTTCCGCCCGATCCTGATGACCTCGTTCGCCTTCATCCTCGGCGTCCTGCCCCTCGTCACCGCCTCCGGGGCCGGCGCCGCCGCGCGCAAGTCGATCGGCATCACGGTGTTCAGCGGGATGCTGGCCTCGACCTGCCTGGCGGTGCTGTTCGTGCCGTGCTTCTACGTCATCCTGCAGCGCGTCGAGGAGCGGCGCGCGCAGGGGCGGCAGCCTGTGCCGACCGGGACCGCATCCTCGGCCCCCGAGAGGGTCTGACACCGTGACGGAGGGCGCGCATCCCGGATTGCGTCGGGTCCCGGGGGGGCGGCGTGGCGGGTCCAGCCTGACGCCGCCGCGAGGATTTCGGCTCCTGGCGCGTCCCCCGCAGCAGGGCGGTCGAGCGTACCGCGACACCCGGGATCGGACGCCCCGCCGCTTCACCGCGTGACGATGCCGGGCTCCTTCGGACTGGGCCGGCGCTGCAGGATGAGAAGCCCGGCCGAGTAGATCAAAGAGACGAGGAGGGCGGCACACAGGGCGGCGGCGGCACCGAGGGCCTGGACCGTCAGGTGAAGCGTGAGCAGCGCCAGGCCGAAGCCGAAGACGCCCCGGATCGCAATGCTGGCCAAGCGTGCCATCGCGCCCCCGCCGATCCGGCGATGCAGGATCACGAAGGTGCTCGTCAGGGTGACCGGAAAGGCGGCGACCACCCCGGTCCGCGCCGGTCCCAGGGCCGAACTGACAGCCAGGACAACCGCCACGAACAGGGCCACGGCCGTCGCTCGGGCCAGGAGATCCACCGGTCGCGGCCGCGCGACGACCGCGCTCCGGACGAGGGAGGTTCGCACCGCCTGCCGGGTCGCGACGGCCCCCGCGCCATAGACGAGCGCGTTGAGCCCGAGGGCCGTCAGCGGCGTCCAGGACGCGGCGGATACGGGGATGGCCACCGCCAGCCATGCCAGCGTCGCCGGACCGAGGGTCGAGCCCAGATCCCGGCCGCTGGCCCGCAGGGCGTAGACGGTCAGGAACAGGCCCGTCGCCGCATTGGCGGCGAAGCCGTTGAGGGCCGCCCCGGCGACGAAGTCGGTATCGTGTTCCAAGGCCATGAACAGGTAGGCCGGCCCGGCCGAGACCGGCAGGCTGACGATGAGGGCGCCCCAGACCGGTCCGAGGAGTTCCGCCAGCACGGAGGCCAGCACGACGACGGTTCCCGAGGCCAGCGCCCGGACCAGGGCTGTTACCCATATCGCTGCCACGGCCGCTTCCCCGGCATCGCACCGCCGATCCGGATCGACTTCGGAGCCGCGGCTTCGCTATCACGGGCGCCGGGCCTGGGCCAAAGTCACGGGCTCCGGCAGGCGCCGGCCCCGACCGGAGATCAGCCATGCGACAGCTCCCCCGACGCCCGATCCTGTTCCTGCTGGCCGGGCTCGCCGCCGCCCCGGTCTCTGCCGCCGAGACGGGCAGGGGGCACCGCGTCGTGTTCCAGGTGGACACAGCCGACCCGGCCACGATGAACCTGACGCTCAACAACGCCACCAACGTGGTCGATCATTACCGCGCCAAGAACGAGGCGGTGGAGATCGACATCGTCGCCTTCGGGCCGGGCCTCGCCATGTATCGGGCCGACAAATCCACCGTGGCCGACCGGATCGCGCATTTCGCCGAGTCCGGCTTCCCGTCGAAGATCCAGTTCTCGGCCTGCAACAACACCAAGACCGCCATGGAGAAGGCCGAGGGGCATCCGATCCCGCTGCTGCCGCAGGCGACGATCGTTCCCTCCGGCGTCGTGCAGATCATGGAGCGGCAGGAGCAGGGGTGGAGCTATGTGCGGCCGTAGGGTGATCTGCCGGCGCGCGGCCTGCGCCGCCGCCGGTCCCGCGGCGGTGCGGGACGGGCGCGACTTCCGAAGTCCCGGCCGAGGAGCCGGTCCACCGACCGGGATCAGGGGGCGCGGCAGTCCATCGCGGCCGTCGCCTCGATCACGCTGAGGGCCCTGCGCCGGACTTCCAGCGTCACCTTCGGGCTGTCCGAGACGATGGAGGCCTCCCGTTTCAGCGTCGCGTCGCAGGCGCATGAACTGTACCCGGCCGTGTCATAGCAGGCATCGTGGCGCATGCATGCGGCGTCCAGGTCGTCGGTCGGCGGCAACCCCTCGCCGCGCTGCCCCTTCCCGCAATAGTTGCCGTGAAACAGTTCCTTGCCGGCAATGACTTGGCCAAGCTCGCCCTTGGGCGGGGCCGGCGCCTCGGCGCGGCCGCCCGGGTTCAGGTCGTTGGCCGGGCCGCCGGCCTTGGATCCGGACGAGCGGAGCGTCTTCGGGATATCGGACCGTTCGTCGGGCTCGTTCAGCGCCCCGCCGGCCCGCCCGTTCGGATCGGAGACATCCGGAAGGGGCGGGGGCGGCCCGGGGCGAGGCTCCCCGTCTTCGGCGGATGGAGGCGCCACAGGCGCCTGCGCGAGCGCACCCTGAGAGGTCAGGACGACAACCGCGAGGACAATCGCACGGACGAGGGTCATGACCGGTCCCGATGGCTACGGCGCAGGCGCGCGCAAGGTGTCTCGGCCCAAGCGGGGTGCGGTCTGCCCGGGCCGGCGAGGCGAGGATATGCCCGCGACGGATCTAGTAGCGGTCGTCGCGGTACCCGCGGTAGCGACGCTCCTCGAAGACGCGCGCATCCCTGCGGCCGTAGCCGCCCATGTCGCGATGGCGGCGATACCCGTGCGCGGGCGCCCATGCAGGCGGGCCGCCGGGGCGGAAGCCGCGTTCCCCACGGGCCCAGGGCGGATCGGCCAGGGCGGCGGACGAGGTCCCGAGAACGCCTCCCGCCAAGGTCAGTGCGCCGAGCAGGAACAACGTTGGCGTGCGAAACATGGAGCCTCCCTCGCAGCGGGATTGGTCCCGGTGCGGCTCAGATACGGCGCTCGGGGCAAATCCGTTCCACGCGCCGCGCAGCACCATGGGCTCATGCGACGACTGAGATGCGCCGTTTGAGCCGGCCAGACGTGCGACAGATCGGCAGGAACAACCTAAAAGAATTTCTTCAGTATTAAGGTCGGCGATATCTCCGGTCTTCGAACATCGGGCGATACTTTCGAGACATCGAATTTTTCTGGAACGGTCGCGGCCACCCTGCCGTTTAGGGGCTCCAACACAGGAGACGCTCAATGCGAAGCTTCCCGATCATCATTCTCGCCACTCTCGCTCTCGGCGGCAGCGCCATGGCCGCCGAGCAGGGGGCTTCGTCCAAGGCGCCTGGCCACGAGATGCAGGACCGCGGAAGCCGGGCGGGGAGCCCCGGCGCATCCGGCTATGCTCCCGGACACGAGATGAAGTCCGGCGGGATGGAATCGACCGGTTCGACCACGCGGACCGGCGGCACGGCCACCGGTACGTCCGGCACCGGTTCGACCGGAACCCACCGCTGACGCACCTGCTGCGCCCCTTCCGGCCCTGTCGGCCGGTCGGGGCGCAGTTCCGCGGGCGGTCGGAATCTCCAGCGCGGTCATCGTCGCCCTTGCACCGCGCCGGGCCACAGATCCGCTGAGGGCCCCGTCCGGAACGCCCGCCGGGGCACCGTCCGGCGCCGGCTGTCCGGGCCAACGCCGACGGGCCCGCCGGCGTGCAACCGCTTTCGACCCATTCGACTTACCGACCGGATTCATCGAGCCGAAGGGGCATCGCCATGCCGATACGTTTGGTCACGACCGTTCTGTTTCTGTCCACCGCGGCAACCTCCGTCTGGGCCGCGCCGATGTCCGCCGACGAGAAGGCGGCGTTCCAGCAGCAATGCATGGGCGACTTCACGACCTTCTGCGGCGACCTGACCCCGGAGGATGGTCCCGGAACGCAGGCCTGCTTCGAGAAGAACATGGCGAAGCTCTCCACCGGCTGTCGGGAGGCCATACAGAGCTTCAAGCAGGCGAAGCGCGGCTGAGCCGTCGGCCGCTCAGCCCGAGCGGGCACGCCCGGCGCTGCCGGGACAGGCGCGCAGCCGAAACCGTCGGGGCTTTGGAGGGGGGCTTTGGAGGGATGACCCGCCGGGTGTGACCCGGGTCCTGCCGATCTCCTCGCGCCGGCGGGGTCGGCCGTTCCATCTGGCTCGGGCCCGGCGGAAACGCCCGGCCCGAGCGGGCCTCCCCGCGCCACAGCCGCCTCGGCGCATCGCCACCTCTGGCACGAGCGCGCCCTGCGTCGCATACTTCCCGGCAGCGGCAGATCCACACCCGCCGAGAAAGGCTGACGCCGATGCGCGCGCGCCATGCGGAAAGCCACCTGATCGAGCGCATCGGCTGGTTGCGTGCCGCGGTGCTGGGCGCCAACGATGGGCTCGTATCCACGGCTAGTCTGATCGTCGGCGTGGCGGCCTCCGCCGCCGCCGCCAGCGATATCCTGGTCGCCGGTACGGCGGGCCTCGTCGCCGGCGCGATGTCGATGGCGGCCGGTGAGTACGTCTCGGTGAGCTCCCAATCCGATACGGAGCGGGCCGACCTCGCGCGCGAGCGGCGCGAGCTCGAACAGGACCCGGCGGCCGAGCGGGAGGAGCTTGCGGGGATCTACGTCTCGCGCGGCCTCGACCACGATCTCGCGCTGAAGGTCGCGGAGCAGCTGATGGCGCGGGACGCCCTCGGCGCCCATGCCAGGGACGAACTCGGCATCTCCACGTTCACCACGGCGCGCCCGATCCAGGCTGCGCTGACCTCGGCGGCGACGTTCTCCGCAGGCGCGGCCATGCCCCTTCTCGTGGCCGCGGTCTCTCCGGCCGACTATCTCGTCGTCTCGGTGTCCGCAGCTTCGCTGACGTTCCTCGCTGTGCTCGGGGCGTTGGGCGCGAAGGTGGGCGGCGCAGCGATCCCGCGGGCGACCGCGCGGGTTGCGTTCTGGGGGGCCCTGGCGATGGCGGTCACCGCGGGGATCGGGCATCTCGTCGGCAAGGTTGTGTGACCGCTCGGCCGGAGACACGGCGGAGGCGCAAGCCAAGGATCACGGAGCGCTGGGCGGCATTGCTGTTGCGCACGTTACGCAGCGTCGGGCTCAGCGCGAGCCGATCTGCCCGACAACACGGTCAATCTCATCGATGACGCTCACCAGGAGTTTCGCCTGCTTGTCCAGATCGGCGACTGCCGGGCGGCCCGGCGTGTCCGTCGTCCACCAACGACCGTTATCGATGACGTCGACCAGCCGGCCGAGGCGGGCGTGCTCACGTTTCAGGGTGTCGATAAACTCCTTGCCGCTCTGCATGGACCCCTCCCTCTTGGACGGCCGAGCCGAGACTTGCCCCCGGAGCGGACCGCTTGAACGTGCGCAATCCCTCGTGTCGGCAAGGGAAGCGGCGATGGCCAGGGCCTTGATCCATTTCGGTTTGTTGAGACGGATACTGGCAAATAGCGACGTCCGACGCGACGATGACGTCGCGGCACATGGCATCCGGGCAACTGCCGCCGCGTCGGTCGTGCACCGGAGACGACCGCGACGGCGCGCGCCGAGGCTTCGCGCTGGGCAGAGGTGACTCTGGCGGTGTCGGGTTCAGGCCGTGCGGGTGCCGCGGTGGTCGCAGTCATGATGAGCCTACCTGTTCGCGCTCCAGCGACCGGCCGATCGAAGTCGAACTCGCATACAAGGTCAGCCTCGCGTCGTTGAGCCAGATCAACGCCAAGCCGCTGTTCCCGAGTCCGTTGCGAAGGCGCGGATTGCTGCCGGCACGGTGGACACCACACTCAGCGGGTTCGGGCCGGTTCTCGAACTCCACCGGGCCTGCGGGAGCCGAGCGTCGCGTGCCGCCCGGCCGCTTTGTCGAAGCGCGGGGGGCGGAGCGGCAGCAGCGGAGCGGGTCTGCCCCTGCGCCGGATCGCCAGGACGGGCGCATCCGCCACGACGCGTGCCGTCATGCGCGCCTGCACCGCCGGTCTCGCCATCACACCCCAACCGGGTATCGGTGACACCCCCAGCGGGCCCCGCGAGGGACTTCGATGGCCGGGGCGCATCCGGCGCTCAGGACTCGGAGATGCCGACGGAATGGCATGCCTCAGATCGAACGCCGATCCTGAGGTCCTGAGCGGTTGATCAACATCAATGTGTGACCCCTCGGGGCAGGTAACCTGAATTCGGTTGCGCCCACGGCCGACCGCATCGCTGGCGACATTGCGCGTGACGAGGGACATCTCTCGCTGGGGAGGGTTTCATGACGCTGGCGACACTGGTGCAGGTGACGGCCCTCACCACACTCCTCGCGGCCGGCTCGCTGTCCAGCGCAGGTGCTCAGACATCAACGGGCCCGGAGAACACGCCGGACCCAGCCTCCCCGCCCAATCGACCCAGAATGATGGGGCGGGGCATGATGAGCGGCATGGGAGGGCTGGGCCATGGCGGCATGTGTGGCATGATGGACCACATGATGGACGGGATGATGGCCGGCGGCCTCCGAATGCGGATGATGTTCGCGATTGCGGATACGGACGGGGACGGTTCTCTCTCGTTCGACGAAGTGACGGCTATCCATAAGCGTCTCTTCAACGCGGTCGACGCCAACAAGGATGGAAAGGTGACCTCCGAGGAGCTTCGGAAATTCTTCTCGGATCGGTAGTCGACGCTCACAGCAAGCCGCAGAGACCGGGCGGGACCAGCCCGCGCAGCCGCCACCTCGTCCTCCGCCCAGCCCGGCCTTGGGCCGGCGATGAGGCGGGTCGGCGATCCCATGAGGCATGAGCGTGCCGGCGCACCCGGCGCCTTCCACGGGCGAAGGGTCGGGGTGCGGGCGCGCGATGAGGTGCGGATCGGAGGCCGACCGCAGATGGGGCGCCGCCGCCATGGCCACGCCGTTCGGCGAGCCCGGCGCCACCCGTGTGACCGGCACCCGGCCTTGGCCGCGCCGGCCGGCGGGTCGATCCGCCGTCCCGGTGACCCCGCCTCGAACAGGGCCTCCGGGACCACGCGCGGGACCACGCGCGCGTGGGAAGCCGCCCATGACACAGATATGCTCAAGCATCTCCTCATCGTGCCGGTGGCCGTCGTCGGCGGCTTCCTCGTCGCGACGGGGTGGCCCGCCGCCCCCGACGCGCTGCGGGCCCTGCTGACCGGTGCGCGGCACCTGCCCAGGATCGCGGGCCCGGGGGGGACGCCGGCGGCTGTTCCAGAGCCGGAACGGGCCAGGCGCGTTCGCCTCACGGACGATCAGGTCGCCAAGGCCAGGATCCGCCCCAGACGGCCTTCCGGTCCTGCCGGCTGCGCCGTCGGCCCGGATGGCCGCCGGCTTCATCGGTCGGTGCCCTGCTTCGCATCGACCGGCAGCCGGACGACCGGCGCGCGCCGCCGCTCGGGCTCGGGAGACGGGCCTCGTTCCAGGCCCGGCCTGAGCGCGGGAAACTCCGCCGCCGTCACCGTTTCCACGTCGAGGAGGAGCGCGGCCCCGCCCTCCAGATCCTGCCGCCGCCGTCTCAGGATCTCTGTCGCCGTTTCGAATGCCCCCGCCACGATGTCCCGACCGGCAACGTCGATCTCGCGAGCCGTCAGGTCGGACGCGTTCGGCCGGTCGCTGCCGATCTCGGACAGGAACGGGTTCGCGGGTGGCAGATAGGTGCGCTGGCCGACCTCCGGCGTCATTCCGTGCCGGGTCACCATCTCCAGCGCGATCTGGGTCGCGCGCTGCAGGTCGTCCGCGGCACCGGTCGAGACATCCCCGTCGAAGACCAGCGCCTCGGCCGCACGGCCGCCGAGCAGGACCGCGATCCGGTTCCGCAGCGCGCTCGCGGTGATCAGGAACCTGTCCTCGGTGGGACGCTGGATCGTGTAGCCGAGCGCCCCGACGCCGCGCGGGATGATCGAGACCTTCAGGACCGGATCGACACCCGGCAGGCTCGCGGCAACGAGGGCGTGTCCCATCTCGTGGAACGCCACGCGCCTGCGCTCCTCCGGCCCAAGCACGCGGCTGCGCTTCTCAAGCCCGGCCACGATCCGCTCCATGGCGGCCGTGAAGTCGGCATAGGTGACGTCCGCGCCGCCGCGCCGGGTCGCCACGATGGCGGCCTCGTTGACGAGATTGGCGAGGTCGGCGCCGGTGAATCCGGGCGTGATGCCCGCCACCTCGTCCAGGTCGAGCTCCCCGGCGAGCCGGACCTTGCCGACATGCACCTTCAGGATCTCGACACGGCCCTTCCGGTCGGGGCGGTCGACGAGCACCTGCCGGTCGAAACGGCCGGGCCGGAGGAGCGCCGGATCCAGGACCTCCGGCCGGTTCGTCGCAGCGAGAAGGATCACGCCGGTGGTCGGGTCGAACCCGTCGAGTTCCGCGAGGAGCTGGTTGACGGTCTGCTCGCGCTCGTCGTGGCCCCCCAGGATCTGCGTGCCGCTGCGGCTGCGGCCGAGGGAGTCCAGTTCGTCGATGAAGATGATGGCAGGCGCGGCCTCGCGGGCCTGCTCGAACAGGTCTCGTACCCGGGCGGCGCCGACGCCGACGAACATCTCGATGAATTCGGCCCCCGAGATCGAGAAGAACGGCACGCCGGCCTCGCCGGCGACGGCGCGCGCGAGCAGCGTCTTGCCGGTGCCCGGCGGCCCGACGAGCAGGATGCCCTTCGGTGACCGCGCCCCGAGCCGCCCGAAGGACTTGGGATCCTTGAGGAAGGCGACCGTCTCCTGCAATTCGGCCTTGGCCTCGTCGACGCCGGCCACTTCCTTGAACGTCACCTTCGTGTCGGTCTCGACATAGACCTTGGCCTTCGATTTGCCGATGGCCATGAGGCCGCCGAGGCCGCTCCGCCCGGACACGCGGCTGAAGAGGGCGCGCCACAGAAAATAGACGGCGAAGGCAGGCAGGATCCAGGAGAGGAGGCCCGTCATGAAGCCCGTGGATGGGGCTCCCTTGACCACCACGCCCTTGGCCGAAAGCCTGTCGGCGAGGGCTGGATCGACGCGCGTCGCCACCACGTACCGGTGGCCGTTGTCCGCCGGCTCCTTCAGCGTGGCCGCAATCCGGTCGGTGCCGACGGTCGCCTCGGCAATCTTTCCCTGGGCGACCAATTGCTCGAACTGACTGTAGGGGATCGCGTCCGTCTGGCTGAAGCCGACCCAGAGATCGTGGACGAGCAGGACGCCGAAGGAAGCCGCCGCCACGGACCAGAGCGCCCAGCTCAACTTGCGCTGACTCGGGTCCATGAGCGCCTCCCACGTCGCCTCGGGAAGTGCGCCGTTCGGCCGCTCGTCGCTTTGCGCCAGCTCAAATGTCTCGGCCCGTCTGCAACCGCGGCGCGGGGTGGCGACATCCGTCGGTCGAGCGGGCTGAACGCGCAGCCTGTTCGGAGCCGCGGTCGAACGCGGCTCCGCATGACGCCGCAGCGAACCTCCGGTCGCCCCATGCGGACCGGCATGGGGGGCGGCTGCCGCCTGTGACGGGCGACCGTGCTTTGCTGGCCGGATCGGCGCCGAACCCATCGCCGATCAACATCCCGGGGATGGCCCCTCGGCGTGCGTCGCGGCGGGGATCGCTTACGGATGGGAGAGGGCGGGCGGTCCCGGTCCCGCAACCGAGATCCGCCGCCCGCTCCAGGACGACGGTCTCATCCGCCGACGCCCTTGACCGTCAGGGGCCGGTCCATCGCGATGACGAAGGCGGCGCCTCCGGCGAAGACCGTCATGGGAGCCCCCCGGTCGAGGGCGACACGCAGCACACGGGTCGTCCCGTCTATGGCCACGGCCAGGTCCCGCCCGCGCCACCGGATCCTGAAGTCGAGGCTCTGCCAGTCGGCCGGCAGGCACGGATCGAAAGCGAGCCCGTCAGCCCGCAGCGACAACCCGGCGAAGCCGAGGATCGCTATCATCCAAACCCCGCCGAGGGCCGCGACGTGGATGCCGCCGCCGATCGCCACATGGGTGTCGGCGAGATCGATTGCCGCGCTTCGGCGGAAGTAGCTCAGCGCTGCCTCGGCACGCCCCAGCCGCGCGGCCGCGAGGCCGTGCATGGCCCGGCTCAGGGAGCTCCCGTGCCCGCATCGGGGCTCGTAATGGTCGAAGTTGGTCCCGCCGCTCGCGCCCGGAAAGGCCTCGGGCAGGAGGGCCAGGAGCGCGACGACGTCGGCCTGCTTGATGACCTGCGCCCGCTGCGTCCGCTCGCGCCCCAGCACGACATCCATCGGCACCGAGCGCCCGGCATAGGCGTTCAAATCGACCGTCTCCAAGGCCGAGAAGCCCGCGAACTGCTCGAACAGCCCCGTGGCCGGATCGAAGCCGGTGGCGATGGCCTCCGCCGCCTCACGCCAGTGCGCCAGTTCCGCCTCGCCGAGGTCCAGACTCCGCGCGAGGCGCGCCCACGTCTCCGGCCAGCGGGCCTGCACGAGGGCGGCGACGTCGAGGCCGCGCGCGATGGTCCACCGGGCCATCCCATTGGTGAAGGCGTTGTCGTCCACGCCCTCGTGATACTCGTCCGGCCCGATGACCGTGCGGATGTGACGCCGGCCGTCCGCCTCCGGCGCCGCACGCCAGGTCCAGAACCGGGCCGTCTCCAGGATGATCTCAGCCCCAGCCTCCTGCAGGAAGGCTTCGTCCTCGGTCGCCTGCCAGTATTGCCACACCGCATAGGCCACGTCGGCGCTGATATGCTGCTCCTGGCTGCCGCAGAGGACGTCCAGGATCTTGCGGTCCGGGCCGACCGTCTGGGCGGGCGTGACCTCCGACCCGCTATCGGCCGATTCCCAGGCGTAGAGGGCGCCCCGACAACCCATCTGCGCGGCCTTGGCGCGGGCCGCGTCCAGGGTGCGGAAGCGGTACATCAGGAGGGTGCGCGCGGCCTCCGGCCAGGTCAGCGCGTAGAAGGGCACGAGAAAGATCTCGGTGTCCCAGAAGACGTGGCCGCGGTAATCGTCCCCCGTGAGGGCGCGGGCTGCGACGGAGACGTGCGGGTCTTCCGGATTCGCCGCCCCGTTCAGGTGGTAGATGGCGAAGCGCAGGGCGGCCTGGGCGGCATCGTCACCGGTCACCCGGATGTCGCTGCAGCGCCAGCGCTCGGCCCAGGCCGCCTCGTGGCGGGCGAGGATGCCGCGCCAGCCGAGCGTGCGCGCGGCGGCCAGTTCCTTGCGGGCCCGGGCGCCCGCATGGACGTCGGTGGCGTGGTGGCGGGTCACCGCGATGATGCGCCGGAAGGTCACGATCTGGCCCGGCTGGGCGGTCCAGCTCCAGTTCCAGGTCAGGTCGCCCCGCATCACGGGCTGGCGCTCGATCCCGTCGACCTCCAGGGAGGCCGCCGCCGCGATGGCGAGGCTCCGGCCGGATCGCCAGGTGCGCCACGCCTTCAGGTCGAGTTCCGCCCGTTCCGGCGCGAGTTCGAAATCCGTGGGCCCGAACGCGGCCTCGAAGGTGAGGTCGCTGACCCCGCTCTCGATCCGAAGCTCGATCACCTGCATGCCGATCGCACGCGCGTGCAGCGACACCAGCCGCAGGGAGCGCAGGCAGACATCGAGCGGGGCGTTGCAGGTCTGGCGGGCCTCCATGAACAGGGCCCCCCGTCGCATGTCCAGGGTCAGAGCCCGCGAGGACCGGTCCGGGCAGCGCATGAGCGGGCCGTCCGGCAGGAGGATGCGGACCTGCGTCCAGTCGGGGGCCGGCACCAGTTCCGGAACCACGCTGTCGGGCGTCGGCGTGTCGAACAATCCGGCGACGTAGATCCGCGGCGGAACAGCCCGGCAGGCGCCGAGATGGGAAGCCAGCCCGCCCCGCACGCCGAGAAAGCCGTTGCTGAGGGCGAAGCGGGTTTCGAAGGTGCTCTCCCGCAGCAATTCGTATCCGGTCTCGCGCAGCAGCCAGGACGGATCGCCTCCAGCGATCATGTCTTCGGCCAAGGTGTCGGCCACGCTCATGCGGCATCTCCCGAAGACGGCGGCGCGATATGCTCGATGCAGATCTCGTCGAAACTCGTGACCACCCGGTCGGCCCCCGCTGCCCGCAATCCGTCGGCGTCGCCGAGGCGGGCGATGCCGATGGCCGTCATGCCGCCGGCCTTGGCGGCCCGGATGCCCACGGGGGCGTCCTCGGCCACGAAACAGCGGGCCGGGACGACCCGCAATTCGGCGGCGGCCAGCAGAAAGATCTCGGGGTCCGGCTTGCCGTGGCGCAGGGCGCGGCCGCAGATGCGGGCCGCGAACGCGTCGAGCAGCGTCCGGTCCGGGCTCAGCGGCACCGCGCGCATCATGGCCTCCGCGTTCTTCGAGGACGAGGCCGCCGCCAGGGGCCAGCCCCGGTCGGCGAGGGCCCGGACGAAGCGGAGGGCGTCCGGAAAGGCCGTCACGCCCTCGGCCGCAACGATCCGCTCGAGACAGCGCTGTTTCGCATCGGCGTAGGCCGACACGAGGCGCTCGGTATCCGGTAGACCCAGCGCGGCGAGGGCCGCGCGGGCCCCGTCGATCCGGGCCTTTCCGGCGACCTGCGCCTGATACAGGGCGGTGGTGAAGGGCCGGGGATCCGCGACGCCGGCGAGCGCCTCGCGCCAGGCACGTTCATGCGGGGACGCCAGCAGGACGCCGTCGACGTCGAAGATGAAGGCGGGGGCGCTCGGGCGGCGCGTGATCGGTGGAGGCCTCATCCCGTCGCTCCCCCGGCCGAATGGCACGTCCTGCGGATCAGCCATCTCCCTGTCGCGCCGAAGACCAGAACCGACCTGGCGTCGGCGCGGGAGAGCATCCGGCCGCCGATTGTCAGGAGCGCCAGTGACTTGCGGGCTGGGCCGGCCTCGAGCCCCTCCGGCGACCGATGCGCGTCCGGCAGCCCGCCTGCCGGCGACACCCCGCTCGACGGCAGCAGGCCGATCAGGACGCAAAGCCGGTGCTGCGGGCCGGTGCGGCCACATCCGCGCGCGGGACGGACCGCTCGGTGAGCCATGCGACCGCCAGCGCCAGCGCTTCGTCGATCGGTCTGGGTTCGTAGCCGAGTTCCCGGCGCGCCTTGCTGTGGTCGAACGCCGTGGAACGCAGCGCAAGGCGCACGCCCTCGCGCACGGCCACCGGACTTCGGTGGGAGATGTGATCGGCGAACCACTCGGCAACGATGGCCACCGCCATCGCGAGGCAGCCCGGCAACGCCATGGACGGCATGCGTCGGCCCGTCATCCGCTCCAGCCTGGAGAGGAGCTGCCGCAGCGGCACGTTCTCGCCGCCCAGCACGTAGCGCTGCCCGGCCTGTCCCTTCTCCCCCACCAGACGCAGCCCCTCGGCCACGTCCCGGACATCGACGAGGTTGAGCGTGCAATCGAGGAAGAACGGCGTCTGCCCGGTCAGGAAGAGGGCGAGCATCGCCGCGGGCGGCGTCATGTTCCAGTCGTCCGGTCCGATCGGGACCGTGGGGCTCGCGATCACGACATCGCGGCCCGCCTGCGCGGCGGCGAACGTCGCCTGCTCGGCCAGGCATTTCGATCGTGTATAGGGACCGGCCATCCGGTCCAGGGATGGGAGATCGCCGTCGCGCACCCGCGCAGCATCCCGAAATCCCGTGAGCAGCACCGCCTCGGTCGAGCAATGCACGACCCGTGCGGCAGGCGGCGCTGCGGCCAGCAGGCGTTCCGTGCCCTCGGCGTTCACGCGGGCCAAGGCACCCCGCTCCGGGGCCCACAGGTGCGCGTCGCCGGCCAGATGATAGACGCGCGCGATCCCGACCATCGCGGTCGACAGGGCGGCGGCATCGAGAATCGAGCCGCGGCGATACTCGGCGTCAGCCGAAAGGCCACGCGGGTCGCCGCAGTCGAGCACGCGCACGCTGCGCCCTGTGACAATGATCGACTGGACGAGATGGCGGCCAATAAAGCCGCATCCACCCGTAACGAGATCGACGGCGGTCATCGGATTTCTCTGGAATTCGATGCGATGCTGATGTCACGCTCATTTATTGCGTTGATCTCGATCAATTCCGCCGGTGTATCGGTGCGGAATTGGCGGCCAATACAATGCAGCGATTGGGCGGCCCGGGTCGGGCGAGCTGGAGGCTTAGGCCAGATCTCGAATGTGCCGCATCGCTTCGGGTGTCAGGAGGTGAGCGCCCCATCCCTGCCGCACCATCGCTCCGGCGCAGGCCGGCCGCGCGAGGAGCATGAGCGCCGCACCCACCACCGGCAGGACGCTCAAGGGATCGAGACGCACCGGCGTCAATTCTTCGCGCGCCTGCGCGAAGGGTCCTGGGCGGCCGACAAGCTGCAGGAGCGACGCGACGAGGTTCCGCCGGCGGGCGCCCCGAAGCGCCGCGCCGAGGAGGACTTGCAGGGCGAGCCGCGTGCGCACCCCCGGCCGGCCCATGCGGCCGGGCGCGATGCTGTGACCGGCAGATACGCGGACCAGCAGGTCCGCAAGGTTGAGGCCCGCGAGGCTGGCGGCCATCGGCTCGACGAGGCGCGGATTGCCGTCGATGTAGAGCGGGCGCTCGCCGCGGTCGTCCGTGAAGTAATCGACGGACAATGCGCCGTGCCAGGACAGATGGGAGCCGATCTTTGCAAGATCGCTGGCGACGTTGGGGCGATGAACGCTTTCTTTGAGCGCCGCGCCGCCGCCTGCTCCCTCGACGAGCCTGCGCGTGGCGTGGAACCCGACGAGCCGCCCCTCCTGGAAGACGGCCTGCGCCTGCTCGAGGGGCGCGGACACCCATGCCTGCACGAGGATCGGCTCGCCCGGGGTCGCCACATGCGCGAGTTCGGCCGCGGCACGGTCCCGGTCCGCCTCGCAACGGATCAACCAGGTGCTGCGGCTCGCCGTGCCCAGGGCGGCCTTCACGACGAACGGGTAGGCCGCGTGCTGGGCGAGGCTGCGCGGATCGTCGAGCAAATGTGTTGGGGGCTGTTGCAGGCCGAGCTCGGTCAGCAGGCCGCGAAAACCGAGCTTCGTCAGGACGCGCTCGTAGCTTTCGAAGGCCGGAACCGCGAACGCAACCCGCGGGCGCAGTTCGTCGGCCAAGCGGGCGACGAGGTATCCCTGCTCGTGGATGGGCAGGAGGACATCGAATCTCTCCCACGAGAGCGTCTCGTGGAGGAAGTGTCGAAACCCCTCCGGATCCGTGCCGAGGGGCGGGCAGCGATAGCGGCGGACGACCAAGCGCGAGAACCGCCCGAGGCAGATCCGGGCCGGATCGCAGTAGGCGACCTCGTGCCCGGCGAGCGCCAGGGCCGTGATGGCTTGGCGCGCAGACGTGCTGCTGCCCTCGGTCAGGAGAACGCGCATGCGGTGCTCGTCGCCTCCAGGATGCTCGGCGGGATGCCCGTCGCGCCGAGGCCGTCGATGCCGGTGTCGATGCCTTCAGGGCAGAGCGTCCGTCCGCGCCAGGACGCGCCGATGGCGGGGGCCCGTTATAGTCCGGATACGGGCGCCTCGCCGGGACGAGCAGACGGACACGGCTGTCGCGGCGGGGGCACGCATGGCCGGTCGCGAAGCCACCGCGGCCCGGGCTCGCGGACGTCCAGAAGACCGCCTGCCGCGCGCCGCACCCGCCCGGCCGCGATGATTCTGCCGCCTGTCGATCATGGGCGGCCGGCCCTCTGCGAACCCACGGTCCGGGCATGCGTCTCGCAGTCGTCCGCGTCCGGCCGTTCCTCGCGCGTGATCACCCCGTCCTCGATGTGCACGATCCGATCGGCGAAGCGGAAGAGACGCGCGTCGTGCGTCACGACGAGGACGGCCCGCCCGCGCTGCTTCGCCGCCGATGACAGGATGGCCATGATCGCCCGACCGTTTTCCGAGTCGAGAGCGGCCGTCGGCTCATCCGCGAGGATGACGGACGGATCCGCGACCAGCGCCCGCGCGATCGCGACGCGCTGCTGCTCGCCGCCGCTCAGCTCGCGCGGGAACGCGTTCAGCTTGGCGGAGAGGCCGACATCGGCGAGGACCGCGGCGCTCTTCGCGGTCGCCCCGGGGCCGCGCTCGCTGCGGATATCGAGGGCGAGCTGGACATTCTCCGCCGCGGTGAGCGTGGAGAACAGATGGTAGGATTGGAAGACAAAGCCGATGTGCCGCCGCCGGATGGCCGCCAGCGCCTCCGGCCGGGCGTCGCCGGTCGGGACGCCGCAGACCCGCACGGTCCCGCTCGTGGGCGTCAACATGCAGCCCAGGATGGACAGCAGGGTCGTCTTGCCGCTGCCCGAGGGCCCGACCAGGACCGTCAACTCGTGGGCGCGGACGACAAGGTCGAGCGCCCGCACCGCCTCGACGCGCGTCGGCCCCTGCCCGTAGGTCTTGCACACCCGCGCGGCTTCGATCGCGGCACTCATCGGGTGAGCACGCTCGCGGGATCGACCCGGATGATCCGGACGATGGAGGCGATGCCGGAGGCGACGCACATGAGGAGCGTGAGGGCGAAGGCGACCGCCACCAAGGCGGGGGTAATAATCACCGGGGCGACGCTCGTCGCGGTCAGACGCTCGACCCCGATACTGATTACGGTCGCCACCGAGAGACCGATCAGCGCGTTCACGAGCGCCTGGAAGGCGATGACCCTGTAGATGTATCGGTTGGAGGCACCGATCGCCCGGACCATCGCGAATTCGTAGAGGTGCTCCTTCGTGCTGGAGTAGAGCGTCTGCGCGATGATGACGGTCCCGACGATGATGGAGAGCAGGGCGCCCGCGACGAGAGCCGCGCCGGCCCCCGTACGGTAGAGCCAGAAATTCAGGGACCGCGCGCGAAACTGTTCCGGCGTGAGCGCCTCCATGCCGGAGACACGCGCCTGCGCCTCCTGCCGGATGCGCGCGATGTCGGCCCCCGGCTTCGCCCGGATGAGGAAGTACGTGACCAGATTGGCCGGTAATCCGACATAGGATCGGGCGCTGCGGAAATCGGTGAAGACGTAGGGCCGCGTCGTGAAGGAGCGCAGGCCGGAGGTGACCGCCCCGACCGTCACCGGGTGCCCGCGAACCTGTGCCGTCTCGCCGCGCGCAGACACGCCCAGCTGGTCTGCGTAGGACCGTTCGAGCGACACGGTGCCGGTGGTCGCGAGATCGTCGAGGCCACCCTCCACGATGTTCCACGGCGCCAGGCCACCGACCGGGTCGGACGCGATGATGAAGATCCCGATCAATCCGCCGTCCGGCGGCAGCCAAGCCGAGAAGCCCGCCACCACCGGGACGGCCTCCGACACCCCGTCGACGGCGCTCAGCTCCTGGCGCATCTCCGCGTCGAGAATCGAGATGTCCTCGAAGTACTGCGTTCCTTTCGAGACGATCCAGAGATCGGCTGCGGTGTGATCGACGATCAGCGTCACCATCCGCCCGAAGCCGTAGAACAAGCCCATCTGCACCAGGATGAGGACGACCGAGAGCACGATCCCGGTGACGGCGGCCACGAACCGAAGCCGATCCTGAAGCAGATTCCGGAGCGCCAGCGTCATGACAAGCGGCATTCGCGTGCTCGATATGTGCCATTGTCATGTAAAAATCAGCATAAATTGCCAGTAATGAGATTGATATGGATCAATTGCGGCGCCATGGCTCTGTATTCACATTCGCTTTGATCTTGATCTGGAGGGCGATATGGGCCGCGCGTGGTGTGTCGCCGGGGCGGCGGCAGCGATGGTCCTGGTCGGCGCCCGCGCTTGCGCAGAAGACGCTTTCGAGGGGCGATACCTGCAGAACCGGCCATGCCGCGGCGACAGGACCGATCCCCCGAGCCTGAGGGTGACGATCACACCGCAGCAGATCACGTACGCGGGCGGAACATGCGCGATAAAGACCAGGCGCGGCGAAGGGAGCAGGCTCATCTTCGGCGTCGCGTGCCGGTTTCGCAGCGGCATCACGATGGGATCGGACATCGTCTTTACGCGCCAGCGGGGCGGCGTCTGGCACATGATCCAGGGGGATGGGGATTTCGAGGCCGACATCTACAGGTGTCCGGACTGAATCCGAGCCGTGGCTGAAGGGAGCCGGACCTGCTGTCGCCGCCGCGTCAATGCCCCGGCGGTGAGCGCTTCCGCGTCACGATCACCGGGGCCTTCCTTGTGTGCCGCGGCCCTCTGCAGGGTGACGGTCTCTCGCCCGCCTCAGTCGGGCCATGGGCTGCGTGTGCGTTTCACCTGCTCAGGCGCGCCGACTCGGGTAAGCCGTTTCCGGCCCTGCTCCGACAGGTCACCGAGTGTCTCAGTCGGGTGGTTTTGCGACGGCCTGCTTCTGGGCAAGGGTTTGGAAGACGCAGATGCGGCTGCGGCGGCGACACGCCCGGCTCCCACATCTGCGCGCGCTGCGGTGAACCCCACGGATTGCCCGAAGGCGATTGCCGGCCAATCCCGATCAGGTCGCCGTGAGACGCTTCTCGTTCGCAGCCACGTGCTCACGATAGCGGGCGACAACCACGTCGACCGAACCTCCGGTCATCAAGGTGCCCGAGGCCTCGATGAAAGCGCTGATCTTCTCGCTGACCATTCGGTGCGCCTCAAGCTGACCGTCGGCACCGCCCAAGGCGAGTTTCACAAGCCGAAGTTCGACGACTCTTTGCGCCTCGAGAGCGAGCAGGGTCACGGCATAGGGGTTGTACATCGCGCACTCCGAGCCACGCCGCGCGAGAACCGACGCGACTGCGACAAACGAAAAGGGCGGCCGAAGCGACCGCCCTCGGGTTGATTGCCGGATCGAGGAGGATCGCTCGACCTTCGGTCCGGCGTCTCAGCGCACGCGCGCTCAGCCCTGCTGCGCGATGCCGGAGAAGGTCTTGCCGGCCTCCTCGATGGCGCGGGCCGAGGTCTCGGAGAGGGCTTTGCCGTCCTGAACCATGGATTGCAGCCCCTCACGGACGAGCTCGCTCTGGATCGCGGAGTACTCCTGCACCGATTTGGCGCGAGCCAGCTTGTTCAGGCCGTCGAGGTTGCGCTGCCACTGCTTCTGGCTCAGCGAAAGCCAGATCCGTGACGTGTCCTGGAAGGCCTGGGTGATCACGGTCCCGCAGCGAACGACCGCTTCCATGTTCTGCTTGGACTGCCGAGCCAAGCGCTCGCTGCCCTCGCCCGTGTAGCCGAGGGTGCGGCTGAAGCGATCCGCGGCTTGGCGCGCTTGGTGCGAGGCCGTCTCGACGCCTTTCTGCACGATGTGCTGGGTGTTCTCCGCGGCGCGCTCGTTGAGATCGACGAGCTTGTTCACACCGTCGCGAGCGGCGTCGGCGAATTGTGTGGTCTGCTCGGCGGACTTGTCGGCGTTGGCCTTCAGGGTCTCGGCGGCCTTGTCGAACTGCCTGTTGTGCCTGTTCTGGTCAGTGTTTTGATTGGATGTCATTGTAAATTCCTGTCCTATAATCGATTGGCGATGTCTGCTCTGCGAAATTCAGATGCCAATCGGGATGCGGGGATAGTTATTTATCCATCTTATTGCGCCTCATTTAAATCGTGCGCCGGATCATATAAACAATGTCTGAAATGAAGATTTGATCCAAATAATGATCCGTGATTTTCCAGAACGGAGATACTTAAATGATAAGTCGCTGATTGCGCTGCACAATAAAAGCTTCGGCAGGATGCACTGCGGTCAGGGTGGGTCGCGTGAGACCGCGACGGCGTATTGGGCGCAGGCCGTCCCGTGGTCGCCAACGGCTTGCGAGGCGCTCAGGAGGCCCGGGCTGCCGCGATGCGGTCGTCAGCGGCACGTTCCTCGCGGTCGACGCCGCCGATCATGGTCAAGCTGTAGTCCGGCCCCGGTCGGGAGAGCCGCCCGAGATCGCCCGTCAGCGGAGCCGCCGCGGGCCTCGGCGCGGGCGTCGAGCGGCCATTCGGCGCCTGCCGTCTGACGTTCCGCGGGTCCGTCTCGCGAAGCTCGGCCGCCAGGACGTCGACCCTTGCCGGAGCGATCGTGACCCGCTCCGGATCCCGCCGGCCTCCTCTCCGACGCTCGGCACGAGCTCGCCGTCGCACGCGGTGATCGTGACGAACTTGGCCATGCGGTTGAGCACGGGCGTCCGGTCGTCGGCAGTCCCGCCGGCGGTATCGAGCGCCCTCTCGATCGCAGCCGTGTTCCGCGCGCGGGTCGCCAGGTCGCCCCGGGTGGCCTCGCGCTTGGCCTGCTTCCGGAGCTCCGTGGTGATCGAGGCGTTCGAAAGGTCGCGGACCGGCAGCGGGCCCTGTCCGCTTCGGAGACGCCAACGAAGGACGCCGGATCGGCGAGACGGGCGGGTTTGCGCTCGTCTGCCTGCGAGCGACGACGCATCAAACCGAACATCGCCTCGGCCAAACTGACGGGCTTCAGACCTGGCCGTGATGGAAGCAGGGGTTACGTCTTGTCCGGCTCGGTCGAGGGGCCGGCAACGGTTCCCAGGCCGTTGCCCAGGTCCACTCCCCTGTGAGGCGGTACTCCGCTCGGCAATACGGGGGCGGTTGCGGGCGCCTCCTGCACCTGTGCGAGGCCGGCGTCCACCTCGTGGATGAGGTCTGCAAAGTCGTAGGGCTTGCTGAGCAGGCGTGTGCCCGGCGGCAGCGCCCGCTGAAGATCCGATCCGGCTCCCGAGGTGACAATGATGCCGACGGCGGGCCAACGGTGATGAACGAGGTGGGCAAGGGCAACACCATCACCCACGATGCCGCGCCCCGTCACCAGCATGCTCACCGGGGTCGGTCCTTCGAGCACCGCCAGCGCCTCGGCGGCTGTGCGGACCTCTATGGCCTGAAAGCCAACATCCTCCAGCATGTCGGCCGTGACCATACGGACAAGTTCATCGGCCTCGGCGATGAGGATGGCTAAAGGCCTGCTGTCAGACACAGACATGCTCCGCGTGATCAGGGCGGGAGCGCTCGCTGCTCTCAGGCACTGACGGCCGGGTCCGAAGCCAGTGATTCCCCCTTATGCGCCAATTGTCCGCCGGGCGCGATGACCTTGGTTGTGGCAGCGCGTCTCCCGAGGGCGCGCCCTGGTCCGGCCGCCTTCCGCCCAGAGCCGAACTTGCCGGACGGCCGACGAATGGCGTCTGTGGACGCCCCTGCTTTCGGGGCGTCCAACAGCGGGCCGAAGGGCCGACATGGGTCGGCAGCGGAAGGACCGCGCGGGGTGGGTTTCTGCCGGTCTGTTCCAGGGCGCAGACACGTTGGAGCGGGCCTTGCCCTCCCGCCTGCTCACGATCCCAAGCAGCCGATCCCACCGGTGAGGATTGGGCATGCGGATGAAGACCCACTCCGCCGGTTCGCTATGGGGCGCCTTCAGCAGACCGCCATTTGTGGCCGCTTCGAACTGGAGCGTTCCGCTAGGACAAGCCTTACTGGACTGTCAGACACACAGTGCGCTTCCGGGTCGAGCCAAGCCGCTGTCCCATTCGGTCAAGCTGCCGTGCTCAGCTTCGGTATGCTGCCGCGCGCCGCGATCCGATGTGGCTCTCGACGGTTTCTCTGTTCTGACGATCGGCAAAGCCGGTCCGGCGAGAGGGCACTGCATTCGGCGCGTCTAGGGGATCGAGATTTTTCCTGAAGCCGCCTGCCTGAGCGGGCAATTCCGAGGAGACGGTCATGGATGTCACCAGACGGATCTTCGCCGCCGGCGCCGCTACGATCCCGTTCGTCGGCTCCGGCCTGCCTCTCGCCCGGGCTCAGAGCACGGCCCAGGACGCGCCACTCATCGGCAACAACGCGGTGGCCGATCCGATCGAGCTGGCGACGGACGCCTACATCTACGGCTACCCGCTCGTCACCATGGAGATGACCCGGCGCGTGCTCACCAATGTGGCGGCGCCTGAGGGCAAGAACGCCCCGATGGGCCAATTCGCCAATCTACGCGAATATCCAGACGCGAAGTTCCGGGCCGTCACCGCACCAAACGCGGATACTCTGTACTCCAGCGCCTTCATCGATGTCGGGACAGAGCCCCACCTTCTCAGCATCCCGGAGGAGGACGGCCGATACTATCTCATGCCGATGCTGAGCGCCTGGACGAACGTGTTCGCCGTGCCGGGCAAGCGCACGACGGGAACCGGGCCACAAACCTACTTCATCGCCGGACCCGGCTGGAGCGGCAGCGTGCCGTCCGGCGCCAAGCTGATCCAGGCGCCGACTAACCTGATCTGGATCCTTGGCCGGACCTACTGCACGGGGGCTCCCGAGGATTATAGGGCCGTGCACGCGCTGCAGGACCAGTACCGGCTCATCCCGGCGAGCGCGGCCGGCAAGCCGTACACACCGCCTCCGGGGCGCGTCGATCCGAGCGTCGACACGAAGACGGCGGTGCGCGAGCAGGTCAACCGCATGGATGCGACGACCTACTTCAACATGCTGGCCACCCTCATGAAGGACAACTCGCCGGCGCTCGCCGATGGGGTTCCGGTCGCCAAGATGGCCTCACTCGGCATCGTGCCGGGCCAGCCCTTCGATCCCGCACGCCTGCCGCCTGCCACCCGCGAGGCAATCGCGCAGGCGCCGAAGGAGGCCATTCCTCGCATCATGGGACACATGAAGACGGCGGGACAGCACGTAAACGGCTGGACCTTCACGACCAACGGCGGCGATTACGGCAAGGATTACCTGCAACGCGCTCTGGTGACGGCGGTCGGGCTCGGCTGCAACTTGCCGCAGGACGCAGTCTACCCGGTGGCCACGGTTGATGCCGCGGGCCGTCGGCTGACCGGCGCCTCGACGTACGTGATGCGTTTCCCGGCCGGCGAGCTGCCGCCCGTCAACGGCTTCTGGTCGCTGACGATGTATGACGCGGACTACTTTTTCGTCGACAACCCGATCAACCGCTATTCATTGAGCCCGCGCGACAGCCTCAAGGCCAACCCGGACGGCTCGGTTGATCTCCTCATCCAGCATGAGAGCCCTGGCGCGCAGCGGGAGGCGAACTGGCTACCTGCCCCGGCTGGGCCTTTCATCCTGATGCTCCGCACCTACTGGCCGAAGGACGTCCTCCTGAACGGCTCCTGGGCGCCGCCGCCGGTCACCCGCAGCTCCAGCGCCACGCTCTAGGCCGCACGGCCGGATCCCTGCCCGAGAGGCAGCGCTCCATAAGATCCAATCCGCGAACGTCCGCCTGCGACGGTGACGCAGTCCGTTGCGACCGCCCCGCCGAAGGCCGGCTCCTCACCCCGAGCCGAAGTCGCTTTACCGCAGGCAAACGTCTCCTTTGAGGACGAGACGAACGCGGTCCTGACGACCGAGATGGGTCGAAACCTGCAGGGCCGCTCAGGGCGAGAGCGGTCCGACCGCTTTCGGACCGCCAGGGGAAGCCGACGTCGGTTCCGCGCCTGCACACGACCCATGGCAGACCCATGGCAGGCCAATGGCAGGCCCGTGACAGGCCCGCTTCGTCGTCACCGCATCGGCCTGATCGCGGGTGAGCACGCTGATGGCCGGTCGATCCGCAGCACCTTCGGTGTCCGCCTGATGGCCGGGGCGACCAAGCTCAATGCCAAATCCGGTTCGTTGCGCTATCCTGCCGCTGACGCGCCGGGGGGAACGCCCTGCTTGGCATAGACGGAAAGAGCCCGCTCATGTTCGATGAATACGGCATTCCAAGAGGCGCTGAGTTGAACGAAGTCCCGCTGCCCGCGCTGTATCATTTCGTCTATTGCAGCCGTGCCGCCGACGGCGTCGACGACGCCGAGGTCGGCCGCATCGTCAAGGCGGCCCAGCTCCACAATCTCGCGCATGGCATCACCGGGGTCCTGGTGTTCGGCAGCGGCGTCTTCTTCCAGTGGATCGAGGGGCCGGCTGCCCAGATACACAAGCTGATCGCGCGCCTGCATGGCGATTCGCGCCATTACGATGTCGTTTCGCTGAGCCAGAGCGAGGAAGAGCGAGAGCGTCTCTATCCGGACTGGGAGATGGAGAAGGTCGAAGCCGAGGACATCCGCATGGTCCTGACGGACGCGCTTGAAAGCGCCGAAGACAAGAGCAACATCTCGGCCCTCAAGCGGATTCTCAAGCAACTCGATTCGGGACCGCTCGATTCGCTGGGACGGAGCTGATCGGGCCAGCCCGTAACATCCAGTCCGGCGCCCGATCGGCGTTGTGGGCCAGGACTTCGATGGGCCCCATTCGACCTCGACCGAGCGTCGCAGAGCATCCCGTTCTCCAGGATCGACCGCGTCGCCGTGGCGAACCTCCATTCCAGTCCCTGCGGCTGTGCGGTTGGGCCCGCGAGCCAGTCCGACCACGCAAAGACCCTTCACGGGCAAGGGGGCGCGCGATCGCCTGTCTAAGCCCGAGCCCGAGCCCGAGCCCGACCGTTGTCTCGCCCGCGCGCAAAACTTTGTCTTTCGGCCAAGCCGGGCCGCGTTGTCTTATCCCAGGAAATTTGACTTAGCCTTTACATCCGCGCTGACAACAGTTCTCATGCTGCGCAGCGATCGATAGGCCAGCAAGGCCGCCGACGCTGTGGCGCCGGGGGGGACGATGCAGAATTTCGGTTCGTCCGACCATCTGGGGGGCGACGGTCTCCCGCACGATACCGAACGTGCGACCGAGGCTCGTCGGCTCTATGCGCGCAAGCGTGCCGCCGAGGCCGCACGCGAGCGCTGCCTGGCCCTGGGGCAGGTCGTCCAGACCGAGATCATCCCGCAACTGGTTCTGCGCCATCGCGGTTTGGGGACCGAGGGAGCCATACCCGCCTTCAAACCAGACGCGGGACAGATCGCGGCCTTCACCGATCTCACGCTCGCGACGGACGATGGGGCCGTCATTGAGGCTTTCTCGGCCCTGGTGGCGGCCGGCCACCCTGTCGATCGCCTGTTCCTCGATCTTCTGGCCCCCTCCGCGGCTCTCTTGGGCCGGATGTGGGACGAGGATCTGTGCGACTTCGTCGAGGTCACCACGGGGGTGGCCCGTCTCCAACGGCTCGTCGCGCGTTTCCGAGCCGCGCCGGGGACCGCCTCGCGCGATGATCGGCGTCGTCTGCTCCTGATGGGCGCTCCAGGTGAACAGCACACGTTCGGCGTGCGGATCGTCGAGCAATTCCTGCGTCGGGCAGGCTGGGCCGTGTCGATCGGCCTCTCCTCCAGTCCAGAGGAGATCGCCGCTCTGGTGGCGTCCGAATGGTTCGGCGTCGTCGGTCTGACGCTCAGCAGCGAGACGCGCGTCGACCAGCTCGCCACGGCGATCCGCTCCGTGCGCGATGCGTCGTGCAACCGAGCCATCTGCGTGATGGTCGGAGGACCGATGTTTCTGCAGCAGCCGGACCTCGTCCAACGGGTCGGAGCGGACGCATCCGCGGTGGACGCGGCGACGGCGGTGCTACTCGCGCAACGACTGCTCGATCTTGCGGCCGACGAGGCCGGGACGTCAGGAGCAGACGCGGTTGCGACCGAGTGCGGGACCTGACACCGGCGCAGGAGAAGCAAGGCTTCATCAGCCTTCCTGCGGCTCTGAGAGGTCAGCCTGCCCCCCGGCATCCGGCCGATCGAGCCTCGGAATCGCTCTCAGGGGACGGGCGCGAAGCGGCCGACTGGGGCGGCCCGAAGACGGTCCCTGTGCCGTCTGGCGAAGGGCCAGGGGCCGCTGACTACCCCGGGGCGACGTTGCCGGGCGGCCTGGGAATGGCGGCGTCCGAGAGCCGACGTTCAAGCGGTCGGTCGGGCGGGCGCGTGTCTGCCCCCTCGCGGGGTCAGCCAGGCCGTCACCGGCAGCGGGACGTCTGCGGGCGGGCAAGCCGCTGCCCGGATCCGATTCAGACTCGCGTTGGGCAGGGTGATCCGCCGCCATCTATGATAGACGAGCCGGAGAGTGCGCTGCCCGTCCAGCGTGGAACGTCCTTTTGGAGAGTCGCAGTGGCACGTCCGGACCTTGGTACGAAGCGCATTTGCCCGGTGACGGGCAAGAAGTTCTACGACCTCAACAAGACCCCCGTGATCTCGCCCTACTCGGGCGAGGTCGTCCCCACCTCCGTGTCGCCGTCCTCCGCCCGAGCGGCCGCACCCGTGGTGGCGCGCAAGGAGACGCCGGTCGACGATGAGGAGGAGACGGACGGGCCGGAACTCGTCTCACTGGATGAGGCCGAGGCCGAGGAAGCCGACAAGGACACCGATACCGAGAGCGATGACACGCTCGATATCGAGGACGACGGCGACACGGTCGAGGATGACACCCTCGTGGTCGACGAGGACGACGAGGACACCAGCGACCTGATCGAGGTCAACGACGACGAGGACGATCAGTAGCCGCGCTCAAGCGGATCGCCCGATCCGCCGAACGCTGATCCCTCGCAGGGTCTCGGCGGCCGATCGATCGGGCCGTCGGGCGGCCCATGAGCAGGGCCGATCGCACCGCCATGCGACGGGACGGCTCGTCGCTGTCAGGATCGACCACGGTCGCGGACGCGAAGGCGTGCGCCGCGACGGCCGCAGCCAGATCGAGACTATGGTCCGGCCCGATCGGATGATTCTGCGTCGTCGGTTCCGCGAGGTAGACGTCGATGGCGGCACCGACGTCCTCGATGGCGATGCGCTCGGCGGTTACGAGATCCCAGAGCGTGGCATCGTCCGACATCGGCGACGTCCCATACCGCGCGCGACAGGCCGCAACGACGTGACAGCGAGGACACCCTGATCATCAAGGAGCCCCAAGGGCAAGGCGGTCGCCGGGGGGGCACCCCACGGAACACCGCGGCTCTCGCACAAGGCCGATCCTGCGGCTCCTGCACGGTCTGCTGTCGAGCCCTGGAGATCAAGGCCCTCGACAAGCCCGCGGGGATCCTGTGCCGCCACAACACCGGCACGGCGTGCGGGATCTACCCCGAGCGCCCGGAGGCCTGCGCCCGCTGGGATTGCCTGTGGCGCAAGATCGGAGCCCTGCCGGATGACCTGAGGCCGGATCGGTCGGGCGTGCTGTTCTCGTTGGAGAGCCGGCCACCCGTCGCAGAGGCTCCCGACGCGGCCTGCATCGTCGGTCGCGCGGTGGACGGGGCGCAAGCCTTCGACCGAGGAGCGGTGGCGGAGGCCTTCGCCATGTTCGTTCGCGAGGGGTCGCTGCCGGTGTGGAAGGCCTCCGACCGGGAGGCCACCCTGGTGAGCCAGGGCGGGGCGGTCCCGGCGCGGTGACATCGGTGGCGAGCGGTCCCGCACAGGTCGTCGCTTCAGCACCGCAAGTCGATACCCGACTCGGCCCGCGATGCTGATGTTAGGCGGATCTGGTCAGCCGATGCCGAACGGCGCGCGCCGGCTGTGATCCCCACGAAGGACGGCTCAGGCGCCCTTCAGGTTGGCGGCGCTCTCCTTGCCACTGCGCCGGTCGGCTTCGACGTCGTAGGAGATCTTCTGCCCCTCGATCAGGTTGCGCATCCCGGCGCGCTCGACCGCCGAGATGTGGACGAACACGTCCTTGCCGCCGTCGTCGGGCTGGATGAAGCCATAGCCCTTGGTCTCGTTGAACCACTTCACTGTGCCGGTAGCCATAGCGTTAACCCTGGTCGTCGGCGCGCCAACGCGGCACGCCGTGAGCTTCGAACCGGCCGGATCAGCCGACCGTTCCATGCGCGGCACCGATCAGACGGCGTTGAACCGACGACCGCACGAACCGTGACGGCGTTTTCCGGGTTCGCTCCGGCCGCCCATCATCTGGGCTATCATTGCGGCTCAGGGAGGCGCAGGATGCCGGTCGACGGATCGCGTGCCTCGAGCGCCAGCAGCTTGGGGCTGGTGTTCACAACGGGAGCGGGCAGGCGCGAATGGCAGACGTCGTAAGCTTCCCGGCCAGGCGCCATTCGTCCTGTGCGCTCTCGCCGTACCGGGCCTACCGGTTCGCGCCGGATGGGAGCGTCAGGTCGACCATCCCGATCGAGGCCGCCAGCGACGCGGACGCGACGGAACGTGCCCTCTGCCTGAGCGACGGAGACCGCGTCGAACTCTGGTCGCGGGCCCGCTTCATAGCCCATGTGGGACCCCTGGACGGTCCGATCGCGACCTCGATCGCGCTGATTGAGGACGAGCCGTCGCCGGATCCGTGAGCGCGGCTTTTCGCGCGTGACGCTCAGCCGGGCGTGAGATCCCGACGCCTGCGACAGGCCCGAGATTCAGGCCGGTCCTCTTGACCGTGCCGGCACCCCATTCAGCCCTCGGTCGGTCCGATGGTGTCGGCCGCATGGGCCTCGCGCGAGCCGAGCGGCTTCGGCTGCCCCCGCGTGCTGTCGCGCGCCGTCTGGCGTTCGATCTCGGCGTTCAACTTGGCCCCCAGAAGCACGATCACGACCGAGAACCAGATCCACGTCATGAACCCGACGCCTGCGCCGAGCGAACCGTAGATCCTGTTGTAGCTGTCGAAGCTGGCCACGTACCAGGAGAACGAGACCGAGGCACAGACCCAGGTGATGGCCGCGGCGACGCCGCCCCAACTCACCCACCGCCACTTGGCCTCGCGCCGGCTGGGTCCGTACCGATACGTCACGGCCAAGCCGAGGCTGACGAGGATCAGCAGCCCCGGCCAGCGCACGAGGCGCAGCGTGACGTCGGTCAGCACACCCAGGCCGAGCTGGTCGAGCGCGAGCGGCAGGATGACGACCAATCCGGTGGCCGTCAGGGCGAACACGATGCCGCTCAACGTGAACAGGAAGGTGGTGGCATAGAAGCGCACCAGCGAACGCTTCTCCCGCTCCCTGTAGATCACATTGAGCGCATCGAAGAGGGCGCTCACGCCCGAGTTCGCACTCCAGAAGGCGATCAACACGCTCACCAGCGAGGCCGTGCTGAGCGCGCCGGCGCTCTGCTGGGCGACGCGTATGAGCTGGTCGGACAGGAGGGCGAGGACGCCGCTCGGCAGGACGCCCGAGAGGAGGCTCAGGTGCTCGCTGATGACGTGCGGGTCGGAGAACAGGCTGTAGACCGACACGATGGTCGCCAAAGCCGGGAAGGTCGACAGAAGGGTGAAGAAGGCGACGCCCCCGGCCGTGGTGAAGATGCGGTCGCGCGGGAAGGAGTACAGGATCCTCCAGAGGACGTCCTTCCACCCCAGGGCCGGGATCTGGGCCGGATCATCCGCGGTTCGCCCGCGACCGGGTTCGCGCGCGCGGCTCCGGGCGCGGCTGAGGCTTCCCGTGTCAGGCCGGCGCGTGCTGACGGAGCGCCAATCCTCGCCCTCGTCCTCGCCCTCGTCGTGGTTCTGGTCCGGGCTCACGAGGGATCCTGCGCAGCGCCTTGACCCGGGCGCACTCTACGTCGTTCCGGCCGGCCGCCAATCGCGTCGGCCGTTGCGCCGCATTGAAGCAGACCTTCGGCGTCAGGCCCATCATCGCCATGCGTCGAGGCCCGCCCGAGGTCCCGCAACGGACACGGAGCGCGCCGGCCGGGAAGCCGGGTCGCCCGCCCGTTCCTGCCTTGTCAGATCGACGGCTGCGCGACGCCGCAGCGCCACCATCCTGCGGTCGATCGGCCGAATCGGCTGTGCTCGGCTTCGATACGGCGCCGGTTCAGGCCGGGCCGGGCGCTTCTTCCGTCGTCACGCGAAACCCGGTGAGATCGTTGGGCCCGAAGGTGAGCGTCAACGGCACGTCCGCGGCGTCGCGCCCATAGGCGATCAGGATCCGGCCGATCCGGGAGCTGTTGTTGCGAGGGTCGAAGGTATGCCAACGGCCACCGAGATACACTTCCATCCAGGCGGCGAAATCACCGGGCGCATGCGGCACCGGCAGGCCGATGTCGCTGACATAGCCGTTGCAGTAGCGCGTCGGGATGTTGAGGCAGCGGCAGAACGCGATCGCCAAATGCGCATAGTCGCGGCAGACGCCCCGCTGCTCCTCGAAGACATCGAAGGCCGTGCGGGTTGCACGCGCGTGCTCATACCCGAAGGCGATCCGATCATGCACATAGTCGCAGATCGCCTGCACCCGTCCCCAGCCGGGCGGGACATGTCCGAACAGATCCCACGCGATGGCGGAGAGGCGATCCGTCTCGCAGTACCGGCTGCCGAGGAGAAACAGCACGCTGTCCGAAGGCAGCTTCTCGACCGGGATCTCCGGAGCGTCGAGTTCCTGCAGATCCCCGCTGCCGTGGTCCCGCACGACCGTGTCGGTCTTGAGCATGAAGCGCCCCGCCGGAGCGACCATACGGGAACACCAATTCCCGAAGCTGTCGCGATAGCCCTCCAGGGGAACGGCCGGGCTCGTGATCAGGTAATCGGGCCGTTCGAGGTCAGGGAAGCGCGATGCGTGGACGTTGAGCGTCGCGATGACGGGCGTGGGCTGCGGAAACTCGTAAGTCATCTCGCAGCCGACAAGAATGCGCATGTGCTCTCTCCTCGATGGCAACCGCGAGATCGGCGCGGGTCATGCCGACAGGACGAATTTCGCAGGGCCCTCGTCGGCGCGATCGCCCTGCGAGCCAACGCATCCGTCACGAGGATGAGGCGCCCGGAGCGAACGGCACAAGCTTGCCGGTTTCAGCCCGGCGGAGGCGGCAGCGGTCGATAGCGACAGAAGGTCGGTCCAGCCCGTCGATCCACCCCCTCGTGTTGCGCCGAAGCGCCCTCCGGCGATCCGCCTGTCGGCGTGCCGGAGGGCGCTTCGGACCTGTTTCGGCCGGTTAGAAATCCATGCCGCCCATGCCGCCCATGCCGCCGCCGGCGGGCATGGCCGGGGCCTCCTTGCGCGGCGCCTCGGAGATCATCGCCTCGGTGGTCACCAGCAGGCCGGCGACCGAGGCCGCGCCCTGAATGGCCGCGCGCACCACCTTGGCCGGGTCGACGATGCCGGCCTTGAGCATGTCGACATACTCTTCGGTCTGGGCGTTGAAGCCGTAGGTCTCCGAGCTGTTGGCCAGGATCTTACCGACCACGATCGAGCCCTCGACGCCCGAGTTCTGGGCGATCTGGCGGATCGGGGCCTCGAGAGCCTTGAGGACGATCTTGATGCCGGCCTGGACGTCGGGGTTGTCGTTCGCGAGCCCCTGGACGGCGGCCTTGGCGCGCAGGAGCGCGGTGCCGCCGCCGGGGACGATGCCTTCCTCGACCGCCGCGCGGGTGGCGTGCAGCGCGTCGTCGACGCGGTCCTTCTTCTCCTTGACCTCGACCTCGGTCGAACCGCCGACGCGGATCACCGCGACGCCGCCCGCGAGCTTGGCCAGACGCTCCTGGAGCTTCTCGCGGTCGTAGTCCGAGGTGGTCTCCTCGATCTGCGCCTTGATCTGGCTGATCCGGCCCTCGATGTCGGCCTTCTCGCCGGCGCCGTCGATGATCGTGGTGGTCTCCTTCTCGATCCGCACGCGCTTGGCGCGGCCGAGCATCGGGAGCGTCACGTTCTCGAGCTTGATGCCGAGGTCCTCGGCGATCATCTGGCCCTTGGTCAGGATCGCGATGTCCTCGAGCATCGCCTTGCGGCGGTCACCGAAGCCCGGCGCCTTCACGGCCGCGACCTTCAGGCCGCCGCGCAGCTTGTTCACCACCAGGGTGGCCAGCGCCTCGCCCTCGATGTCCTCGGCGATGATCAGGAGCGGCTTGCCGGTCTGGACCACGGCCTCGAGCACCGGCAGCATGGCCTGGAGCGAGGAGAGCTTCTTCTCGTGGATGAGGATGTAGGGGTCTTCCAGCTCGGCGACCATCTTCTCCGCATTCGTGATGAAGTACGGGGACAGGTAGCCGCGGTCGAACTGCATGCCTTCGACGACGTCGAGTTCGGTCTCGGCGGTCTTGGCCTCTTCGACCGTGATGACGCCCTCGTTGCCCACCTTCTGCATGGCGTGGGCGATCATCTCGCCGATCTCCTTGTCGCCGTTGGCGGAGATCGTGCCGACCTGGGCGATCTCCTCGGACGAGGCGACCTTGCGGGAGCGCGCGCCGATATCCTTCACGACCGCGGCCACGGCCAGATCGATGCCGCGCTTCAGGTCCATCGGGTTCATGCCGGCGGCGACGTACTTCACGCCCTCCCGGACGATGGAGGCCGCGAGAACGGTCGCGGTCGTCGTGCCGTCACCGGCGGTGTCGCTCGACTTGGAGGCCACTTCGCGCACCATCTGGGCGCCCATGTTCTCGAACTTGTCGACGAGCTCGATCTCCTTGGCGACGGTGACGCCGTCCTTGGTGATGCGCGGGGCGCCGAAGCTCTTCTCGATCACGACGTTGCGGCCCTTCGGGCCCAGCGTCACCTTCACCGCACTGGCGAGCAGTTCGACACCGCGCAGCATCTTCTCGCGGGCATCGACCGAAAAGCGAACGTCTTTGGCGGACATGGTGGAGCACTCGTCATCTGTCGTTTGGCCCTGAGGCGCGCCACAGCGGGCGCCTCGAAGGGCAGATCGTCGTGAGGCTCTGAGCGGCCTGATCCGCGCTAGGCGACGATACCCAGGATGTCGGATTCCTTCATGATCAGGAGGTCCTGACCGTCGATCTTGACCTCGGTGCCGGACCACTTGCCGAACAGGACGCGGTCGCCGGCCTTCACCTCGAGCGGGTTGATCTTGCCCGCCTCGTCGCGCACGCCCGGTCCAGCGGCGACGACCTCGCCCTCCTGCGGCTTCTCCTTGACCGTATCGGGAATGATGATGCCGCCCTTGGTCTTCTCCTCGCCTTCGATGCGACGGAGGACCACGCGGTCGTGCAGCGGACGGAATTTCATCGTGGTATCCTGATCGTTCCCAAGCGAGATCCAACCGACATGATTGGCGCTGTCGCGGGAAAGGCTACGGCGAGACTGTCATCGCCGCCCGATCGACGCATTGTTAGCACTCACCGAGTGGAAGTGCTAATCTTATGAATGGGCCGGGGACCGGCTCATCCGGGCATTGGGGCGCGCGCCTTCGCGGCCGCTCCCGATTGACCCGCGCGGCGACACGACCGTCCGCCTCCCGTGGGTATGGCCAAGGGAGACGGCGCAGGGAGACGGCGCAAGGCGACGGTCCTTGCACTCGGCCGGGCATCGACGTGCGCCTGGCGGCGGAGGGCTGGCCAGGCGCAGGATGCCATGTCATGGGCAGGGCGGTGATCGATCATCCCCCTTCCTTCCAGCCCCTGTCGCTTGCAAGCTTGGGCTGGTCCGACTTCTTCGAAGTCCAGCGTGAACCCCACGAGGCCGATCTCGCCCCGATGCGGATCGCGACGCTTCACCGGTCTCGCTTGACCGCCCTGTCGGAGGCCGGATCCGTCGAACTGACGCTCGCGATCCACGCCAGCACGAGCGACTTCACCGTGGGCGATTGGGTTCTCGTCGATCCGCGAACCCAGACCGTGCATCGCCGTCTCAGCCGCAGGACGGTCATGGAGCGCCGCACCGAAGGCAGCCGGACCCTTCAGGCCGCTGCGGCCAATGTCGACACGCTGTTCATCGTCACCTCCTGCAACGCCGATTTCAATCCGGCGCGACTGGAGCGCTATCTGGCTCTGGCCAATCAAGGCGGCACCAACCCGGTGATCCTCCTCACCAAGGCCGACACGACAGCCGATCTGGGAACCTACCAGCGCCAAGCGTCCGAGTTGCAGCGCGGGCTCGACGTCGTAACCCTCAACCCCCGTCTCTCCGCGGCCGCAGACGCCCTCGCTCCGTGGTGTGGGCTGGGGCAGACCGTGGCGCTGGTCGGCTCCTCCGGCGTCGGCAAATCGACGCTGGTGAACACGCTGGTCGGTCCCGGTCAGGCCCAGGCCCAGCTGACCGGCGGCATTCGCGAGCACGATGCCAAGGGCCGCCATACGACCACGTCGCGTTCGCTGCATGCCATCGCCGACGGCGGCTGGGTCATCGACACGCCGGGGATGCGCACGCTGCACGTCAGCGGCGCCGCGGAAGGGATCGAAACGCTGTTCGCCGAGATCATCGAACGCGCGCCCCTGTGCCGATACCGCGACTGCACCCACACAAGCGAACCCGGGTGCGCCGTGCAGGCTGCCGTCGCGGACGGCAGCCTCGCACCTGAGCGGCTGATCCGTTGGCGCAAGCTGTTCGATGAGAACCGGACCAATACACCGACACCGGCTGGTCCACGCAGCCACCGACGTCCTCGCAGGTAGGCTGCGGCCCTGACTGTCCCGCTGCCGCGAGAGCGGGCGCCGGCGGCGCGCTCCGTGCTATGACGCCGGCATGACGCGCTGACCCTTCGCCCACACCCGTGGCAATCCAGGCTGCGAAGGCGGCCTCCTGTTCGGGTGGATCGATACGGTCTCGTCACAACGACCGGACATGCCGGAACCCTGAGTGGCTGGATAAGGTGAGCGTGACCGGAGACCAATCGGACGCGTTGCGCCCGCGACGCGTCGCCGTGCTCGGTGGCACCGGGACGATCGGGCGCGCGACGGTGCGCGCGCTGGTGTCACGGGGCCATGACGTGGTCTGCTTCGTCAGGCGTCGCGCCGACATCGACGACCCGTCAGGGCCGCCCGCTTGCTCCCGACTGCCTCCGGGCGCGACCGCAAGGGTGGTGGATGTGACCGATCCATCGTCCCTCGCCGAGGCGGGTTTCCGCGGCGAGCCGTTCGACGTCCTGGTCTCGTGTCTCGCCTCGCGCACGGGCTTGCCCGACGACGCCTGGGCGATCGATTATCGCGCGCATGTGAGTGCTTTGCACGCCGGGAAGGCGGCCGGCGTGACCCACGTCATCCTTCTCTCGGCGATCTGCGTCCAGAAGCCGGTCCTGGCGTTCCAGCACGCCAAGCGCGCGTTCGAGGGCGTTCTGGCCGCGTCGGGCCTCGATTACACGATCGTACGACCAACGGCCTTCTTCAAATCGCTCTCGGGGCAAATCGATCGTTTGAAACGCGGGAAGTCGTTCCTGATTTTCGGCGACGGTACGCTGACGGCCTGCAAGCCGATCAGCGACGACGACTTGGGCACCTACATTGCCGAGTGCCTCGACGACCCGGACCGGCGCAATCGCGTGCTGCCGATCGGCGGCCCGGGCGAAGCTGTGACCCCGAAGGCGCAGGGCGAGCAGCTCTTCGCCTTGCTCGGGCGCGAAGCGCGATTCACGCATGTGCCCGTGGCCCTTCTGGACGTCATCATAGTCACTCTGGCCATGCTCGGACGGCTGGTTCCGACGTTGGCAGCCAAGGCCGAACTCGCGCGCATCGGGCGCTACTACGCGACGGAATCTATGCTCGTTCTGGATCCGGTGACGGGCCAATATGATGCGCGCGCCACACCGTCGACCGGCTCTGAAACTCTCTTCGACTATTATGCGCGCGTGATCCGAGGCGAGGCCGTTGCCGAGCGCGGCGACCACGCCGTGTTCTGACGGCGCGCCGTCTGGACGCCCGCAAGCGGGCCGCAGGGCCGCCCAAGCGGGGCGGAAGCCGACGCGCCGACCGGCGTCAGCTTCTCCGCTCCGCCCACGTCGAGGCAGCCTGACCATCGTCGGCCGGAACCGGCGGGCGCCGGTGATCGTCTGAGAGCCTTGGTCGGGTGGATTGCGGCCGGCCTGCTCCCGAGCCGGGGGTGGAGCGAACAGGCACGACCGCCGCGTCCTCGCGCGCCTGACCACAGGTCTCCCGGGGCTGCTGCTGCAACGGGGCGTGGGCGGTCGCGGACCACGTTGCCGACCGGTCTTGGGGCGGATCTGCCAGCCATCGCCTGCCGGGGTGACCGGGCGAATGTGTCTCAGATCGACAGCCCGGCTTGGAGAACGATGTTGGGTCCAGGACCGAACCGACGTGTGAGACGAGGATGTCGTTCATGAGGGTTGCACTCTTCGCCGTCGCGGCCTGCTTGGCCTCCCCCCTCGGCGCCGCCGAGGATGCGGGACAGACGGTCGCCAGCGAGGGCGACTGGGTGCTCAGGAAGGCCGGTCACCCGTCGAGCGGGGACGCTGCCTGCATCCTGGCGCCGAAGACCCGATCGCGCATCCAGATCGTCGGCGACCGGCTCGAGGTGACGGGTCTGCCGAAGAATTCCATCTTCAACTATCAGTATCGGATCGACGACGGGCCGGTGTCGAACGCAATGTTTCCCACGGCGCAGATGCAGGAAATCGGGGTGATTTCGCTGAATGGCGATGTGCTCAAGAGCATCCTGAACGGCCGACGATTCAGCATCCGCCTGCTCGACAGATGGCACGAAGCCATCACGGAGGAGATCAGCCTCGCCGGCCTGCGCAGCCTGCGCGACCAGCGCGCGGACGCCTGCAAGTCGTCAGGGGCCGAGGGACAGCCGAGCCGAGCGCCCGGCTCCGGGTGAACGCCTCGGTCCCGTTCGGCACCCAGGTCATCCTGCCGGTCCGGCCGCGATCTCTCGCGGCACATCCGCGGATGCGCGTCGATCTCGCCGAGCACAAGGGCCTGTCCGGCGACGTAGTGCGCCTGATGGCGCTCGGCGGCGCCGGCCTCGCACGGTTCGGCCGGTCCTACGTCTCCGCGGATCTCGCCGCAGGGCGGCTCGCGCCGGTGCTGGAGCCGTTCAGTCCCGCCATTGCCGACCGGTGCCGACGTCTTACCTGCTGCGCCTAACGACAGGCCTCGACGCGGCGTCGGGGGGGAGAGGACATCATGAAGAGTCTCACCGCCACCCTGGCGGCGGCATTGTCCATCGCGCTTGCGAACGACGCGGCGCGCGCGGCCGAGCCCTCCGCCGCGCCGGCGCCTGCCATCGAGCAGGTCGCACAATTCGACGGCGCCATGCCGACGGGCATCACTGTCGCGCCCAACGGGCGGATGTTCGTGAATTTCCCGCAATGGGGCGACAACGCGCCCTTCACCGTGGGGGAGGTGGTGAACGGGACGACGGTGCCCTATCCCGAGCTCGCGACGAACCAGCCCGATCCGGCCGCCCCGGCCGCGCATTTCATCTCCGTGCAGAGCGTCGTCGCCGACGGCGCGAACCGGCTCTGGGTGCTGGATACGGCCGCGCCCGGCTTCCGCACGCCGCAGCCGGGCGGTGCCAAGCTGGTGGCGATCGACCTGGCCACGAACACGATCGTCCGTACCATCGTCCTGCCCGACAGCGTCGTTTTGCCGACGACCTATCTCAACGACGTCCGCTTCGACCTGCGCCAGGGCGAGGCCGGCGTCGCCTACATCACCGACAGTTCCAACGCGGGCATTGGCGGGATCATCGTGGTGGACCTCGCCACCGGAAAGGCATTCCGCCGCCTCTCCGGCCATGCGAGCACCGCGCCGGAGCCCGACTTCACCCCCGTCGTCGATGGCGAGCCGCTGATGAACCGCCCCGCCAACGGGCCGGCGAAGCCAGTCCGCGTCGCCAGCGATGCCATCGCGCTCTCGGCGGACGGGTCGCTGCTCTATTACGGCCCGCTCTCCGGCCGGACGCTCTATGCCGTGCCGACCGCCGCCTTGCGCGATCCCCGGGTGAGCGAGGCTGATCTCGCCGGCCAGATCCGCGACATGGGCGCCAAGGGCGCCTCGGACGGGATCGCCGAAGACGATCGCGGCCGGGTCTTCGCCGGCGATTACGAGCACAACGCCATCCGCGTGCTCGACCAGGGCAAGTGGTCCACCGTGGTCACCGATCCGGCCATCAGCTGGCCCGATACGCTGTCGATCGGGCGCGACGGTTACCTGTACTTCACCGCCAACCAGTTGCACCGGCAAGCGGGCTTCCACGAAGGCCGCGACCTTCGCCGCAAGCCCTACGCGGTGCTGCGCATCCGGATCGACAGCGGGCCCGTCCTCCTGACCCGCCCCTGAGACCGCGTCGCGGCTGAGGCCTGCGCCGGATCGCGTGGACGTTCTCCGGCGACAGATCCGACGCCCGGCTGCCGTGATGACGGACCTCGCCGCGCCTCGCCGGGGAGCCTTCTCGAGGGGGCGAGATCGGCGAACCGAAAGGCTGCCCGGCATGACCCCGTGCCAGAGCCTCCCCACGACCTTGAGCGCGGGGGCGCTGCCGCCAAGCTCCAGGGCCGGAAGCTGCGGCGGCGGGGACGGTTCCGGGATCCGCCCGTTCGGCTCCATGGATCCGCGTTGCGGCGGTGGACGATCGGCGCGCGAGAAAGCACTCTTGATCGCGTCATGCTGGCGTCGGATCTTCAGGATCCCGTCCGCCTTTTGCAGCGTCCCGATGCACACGAGCGGCGGTCCACAGGGGCGACGGCGTGCGGGTACGATCAATGATCCCGGCGGGCCCGTGGGGGGGCAGATACGGGCCCGCCGGGCCATCACACGCGAGTTTGGAAGCGCGTGCGATCTTCTGGACGTCTCTGGAGACGGCGTCCTTATGTCGAGCGGGGCGTTGCGGCCGCATTATCGACGGTGACCACGGCCGGCCCTGTGACGGCCTTTTCCGGCCGCTGCACCCGGAACCACAGGGCGTACAGGGCGGGCAGGAACAGGAGCGTCAGGACCGTACCGACACCGACGCCGCCGATGAGAACGTAGGCTAGCGCACCCCAGAACACCGAGTGGGTCAACGGGATGAAGGCCAGCATCGCAGCCGCCGCCGTCAGGATGACGGGCCGCGCCCGGCGCACGGTCGATTCCACGATGGCCTCATAATCCCCGAGGCCCGCCGCTTGGTCGTGGTGGATCTGGTCCACCAAGATCAGCGTGTTCCGCATGAGGATGCCCGACAGCGCGATCAGCCCGAGGATCGCGTTGAAGCCGAAGGGTTGGTGGAAGACCAACAGGGTCGGCGCGGCGCCGACGAGGCCCAGCGGTGCGGTGGCAAAGACCATGAACATGGTGGCGAACGAGCGCACCTGGATCATGATCACCGTCAGCGTCACGATGAGCATGATGGGGAACACCGCCACCAGCGACAGCATCGCCTTCTCGCTCTCCTCCACGGAGCCTGCCGTGTCGATGCGGTAGCCCGGCGGCAGCTTGGCTTTGATCGGCGCCAGCAGCGGAACGACCTGGGCGTGGATGTCGGGCGGCTGCTTGCCGTCGAGCACGTCGCCCTGCACGCGGATGTAGGTCTCACGGTTGTAGCGCTTCAGGACCGCATCCTCGGTGCGGCTCTCCAAGCGCGCCACCTGCGAGACCGGCACCTGGCGCCCGTCCTTCGTCGCCAGCGTCAGGTCGCCGATCTCCCCCAGCGAGCGCCGCTCGGGGCCGGGGCTGCGCAGGAGGACGTCGACGGAACGCAGGTTCTCCCGGACCTGGGTGGCGGGCGTGCCGTTGAGGTAGCTCTGCAGCTGCTGGCCGGCCTCCTTGGGCGTCAAGCCGATCAAGCGCACGCGCTCTTGGTCGAGGGCAAGGTGGAGGCTCGGGGTCTTGTCGCCCCAGTCGAGATGGACCATGCGCATGTTGGGGTTCGTGGCCATCGCTTGGGCGACCTCACCGGCGATGCCGCGAATGATGTCGAGGTCGGGTCCCACGACGCGGAAGGCGACGGGGAAGCGGACCGGTGGTCCGAACACGATCTGGAGGACCCGCACACGGGCTTCAGGAAAGCGGCCGTCCTCGACGAGCTTGCGCACCTTGCCCCGGAGGGCGTCGCGGGCATGGGAATCGGCGGTCTGCACCACGATCTGCGCGAAGGCGGGATCGGGCAGTTCCGGGTCGAAAGAGAGCACGAAGCGCGGCATGCCCTGGCCGATATAGCTCGTGATCTCACGCGCCTCGGGCAACTCGCGAACCGCCGCCTCAATCCGCTTGACGCTGGCCTCGGTGGTGGCGAAGGCCGAGCCCGCCGGCAGGGTGACCTCGACGATGAGTTCGGGGCGCTCCGAATTCGGGAAGAATTGCTGCTCGACCTTGCCCATGGCCACGACGGCGAGTGCGAACAACCCCACCGTGATGCCGGCGGCGATCCACTTATGGTCGACGGACAGGCGCACGACGCGGCGCAGGCGTTGGTAGTTCTTCGTGGCGTAGATGGCGTCGTGCCCGCCCTCGACCTTCTCGATGTTGGGCAAGAGCTTGACGCCCAGATAGGGCGTGAAGGTCACGGCCACGATCCATGAGACGATCAGCGAGAAGGCCACCACCCAGAAGATGTTTCCGGCGTACTCGCCCGCCGTCGACGCGGCGAAGCCCACGGGCAGGAAGCCCGCGATGGTGACCAGCGTGCCGGTGAGCATCGGCGCGGCCGTGGCGCTCCAGGCGTAGGTCGCGGCCTCGATCCGGTCGGCGCCTTCCTCCATGCGCACCACCATCATCTCGATGGCGATGATGGCGTCGTCGACGAGGAGGCCCAGCGAGATGATGAGGGCGCCGAGGGTGATGCGGTCGAAGTCACGGCCCGTGACCATCATCACCACGAACACCGCCGAGAGCGTCAGCGGCACGGCCAGCGCCACCACGATGCCGACGCGGAAGCCCAGAGCCACCAGCGACACAAGGATGACCACACCGAGCGCGGTGAAGAACTTCACCATGAACTCGTTGATGGCGTCGTCGATGACCTTCGCCTGGTCGGTGATTTTCGTGAACGTGATGCCGACCGGCGTCTCGTGGTGGATCGCCACTTCCTCGGCGTTCAGCGCCGCGCCGAGCTTGAGGCCGTTGTAGCCGGGCTTCATCACGAGGCCGAGCATCAGGGCCGGCGCGCCGTCGTTACGGATCTCGAAGGTCTTCGGGTCCTCGTAGCCGCGCTTCACCGCGGCGATGTCGCCGAGCTTGAGGCTGCGGTCGCCGACGGCCACCGGGAGGTTGCGGATCGCGTCGAGCCCGTCGATGGCGCCGTCTAGGCGCAGGTACACCCGCGGGCCGTCGGCCTCGACGAAGCCAGCCGGCGTCACGTCGTTCTGGTTGGCGAGCGCCGCCAGCAGTTGCTGGCCGTTGATGCCGAGCGTGGCGAGACGCTGGTAGGAGATCTCGACGAAGATCTTCTGCGCCTGCTCGCCTAGGATGTTGATCTTCTCGACGCCCGGCACCCGCAGCAGGCGCTGCCGCAGGTCCTCGGCGCGAAGCACCAGTTGACGGTGCGGCAAACCCCTGGCCTGGAGCGCATAGAGAGAGAAGTAGACGTCCGAGAACTCGTCGTTGAACAGCGGCCCGAGCACGCCGCGCGGCAGGCTGGAAGCCTGGTCGGAGAGCTTCTTGCGCGTCTGGTAGAACTCCGACTGAAGTTTCGCCGGAGGCATGTTGTCCTTGAAGAAGACCTTCATCAGCAACAGTCCGGGCCGGGTCGTCGTCTCGACACGGTCGTAGTAAGCGAGTTCCTGCAGCCGCTTCTCGAGCGGGTCGGCGACCTGCCGCTGCATCTCGGCGGTCGTCGCCCCAGGCCATGCGGCCGAGACGGCCATTGTCTTCACCGCGAAACTCGGGTCCTCGCCACGCCCGAGCTTTTGGAAGGCGAAGAAGCCGGCACCCGTCAGGGCAATCAGCAGGAACAGGGTGACGGCCCGCTCGCGGACGGCCACGGCCGAGAGGTTGAAGCGGCTCATCGGGCCACCCCGGTCATGCTGACCGGCGCTTGCCGCACCTTCTGGTCGGCTTTGAGGAGATGGGCGCCGAGGGCTACGATCCGGTCGCCGGGGTTCAGGCCGGCCACGATCTCGACCCGCTCCTCGCCCATTCGGGCGACCTGCACCATCTGCGGCCGCACGGTCTCGGTCGCGACGTCGTAGCGCCAGACCGCGGTGCCGCGGCCCTGGTCGAACAGCGCCGCGAGGGGAACCTCCACGCTCGCTGTGCGGACCGCCGCATGGGCCTTGAGCTGCAGGGTGACGGTGGCGCCGAGCGGCGCCGCCTCGCCGTCTCCCGAGAGGATGTAGCGCGCCCGGTAGGTGCGCGTGGCCGGGTCGGCGGTGGCGGACAATTCGCGCAGTCGGGCCGGATAGGTCGCCGCGTCCTCGGAATAGAGCGTGGCGGAAGCCTCGCCCTGAGCGGCGCGCCGGCTGCCCTCGGGTATGAACACTTCCGCCTCGCGCGCCCCGTCGCGAGCGAGCTTGACCACGGTCTGGCCGGCGGCGACCACCTCCCCAGGATAGGAGGGCACTTCCATGACGACGCCGTCGGCATCGGCCTTGAGCTCAGCATACCCCGCTTGGTTCTCGATCTGGCTGGCTTGGGCTTCGGCATTGGCGAACTGGGCGATGGCCGCGTCGGCCGCGCCCTTGTTCTGGTCGTAGGTCTGCTTGGAGGTCCAGCCGTCCGAGACGAGCTTACGGCTGCGCTCCTCGTCGGCCTTGGCCTTGATCATCTGGGCGCGGGCGGCATCGACGGAAGCGCGCGCCGCGTTGAGCGCGAGGGTGAAGTCGGTTCGGTCGAGGCGCATCAGCGGCTGGCCGAGGCGCACGCGGTCACCAGGATCGACGAGGCGCTCGAAGATCTTGCCTCCCACCCGGAAGCCGAGGTTGCTCTCGGTGCGCGCCCGGATCACGCCCGTATAACGGGAGACCGCGCCGGGGCTCGGGACGACTTCGGCGATCTGCACCAGGGGCGGCTCGGGGCTGACCGCTGTCTCGGCGGGCGAGCAGGCCGCCAGGGCCAATCCGGTCAGTCCGACCATCCATCGCGCGTCCATTGGCGATTCCCCGTAACCTTTTGAGGGGTTTTGATATGATAGTCGTCATCTATTCCGGCTCGGTTCCATCGTCAATGGCCCGTGCTGCCGCCCATTCCGGGGGACACGATCACGGGAGGCCGGGGCCACGCGATGGGCTCCATGGCGACCGGCGACCTTGGGGGCAGGGGACGCACACGGCCGGGGTCGGGTCCGGGAGATCGCTCCGGATCGTCGCGCTGCGTTGAAGCTCAAGGCCGCGGCCTGCCACGCGGAAGGCGTGGCTCCTCTGGCAGCGCCGAGCAAGACCGCGCCCTCCCCGACACGGAGGAGCGCCTCGAAGGCTCCAAGGCGGAGGCCCAGCCTCGAGACGACGAACCATCCGTCCTGATGCGTCCTGTCGCGGCGGTGCGCGGTCACGTCGGAAGGCGGCAATCTCGACCGGCGAAGTCACAGGGCGCCCAGGCCGGCTTGCGGATCGGAGCGCAGACACTTATAGATTACATATAACATCTATTTTGCGGCATCGAAGGCGCCGGGGGCTCGGCGCCTGTCGTCCGGAGCATCCCGGATCGCGAAGCCAGCCTGGGGCGGAGATCCCTGCCTGATGAACCTCGAAGATCATCCCACGGTGAAGCGTCTCCGTGCCGCCGAGCTATCGAGCGGGCCGGCCGCTGCGAGGAGGCCATTCGGGGCGGGCGAACTGCGGCAGCTGGCCCTCGAATGCGGTGCGGACGACGTCGGGTTCGTCGAGATCGGCCGGTCCGAGCTTGAGCCGCAGCGGGACGAGATCCTGCGGCACTATCCCTGGACGCGGTCCCTCGTCAGCATCGTCGTCAAGATGGCGCAGGCACCGGTTCGCGGGACGCCGCGGTCCGTTGCCAACCTCGAATTCCACCGTGCCGGTCACGACACCAACGCCATCTGCGCCGCCATCGTCGCGCGCCTTCAGGATCATGGCATCCGAGCCGTCAACCCCTCCATGGGCTTCCCGATGGAGATGAACCAGAACCCCGGGCACGCCATCTGGATCGTGGCTCACAAGCCCGTGGCGGTCGCGGCAGGTCTCGGCCGGATGGGCATCCACCGCAACGTCATCCACCCGAAATTCGGGAACTTCATCCTGCTGGGCACGGTCCTGCTCGACCAGGACATCGACATCCCCGACGCGCCCATCGACTACAACCCGTGTCTGGAATGCAAGCTCTGCGTCGCGGCCTGCCCGGTCGGTGCGATCAAGCTCGAAGGCGCCTTCGATTTCCAGGCCTGCTTCACCCACAATTACCGCGAATTCATGGGCGGCTTCACCGACTGGGTGGAGCAGATTGCGGACTCCCGCGACGCGCTCGACTATCGCCGGCGGGTCAACGAGCCCGAGACCGCCTCGATGTGGCAGAGCCTGACCTATGGGGCGAACTACAAGTCGGCCTACTGCATCGCCGTGTGCCCGGCGGGCGAGGACGTCATCGGCTCGTACCTGAAGGATAAAGGCGCGCACCGGCGCGAAATTCTGAAGCCGCTCCAGGATCGCCCGGAACCGGTCTACGTCGTGGCCGGCACCGACGCCGAGGAGATCGCCAGACGCAAGTGGAAGCACAAGACGGTGAAGCCCGTCGGCAATGGCATGACCCCCCGGACCATCGGTGGCCTCCTGACCTTCATGCCCATCGTGTTCCAGCGGGCGCAGGCGCGCGATCTCGACGCGGTCTTCCATTTCACCTTCACCGGCGCCGAGAGCCGCCAAGCAACCGTCACCGTCCGCGATGGAAAGATCGCCGTTCGCGACGGCTTGGTCGACAAGCCCAACCTGCGTGTGATTGCCGACGCCAAGACGTGGCTCGGGTTCCTCGCCAGGGAAAAGAGCTTGGTCTGGGCTCTGGCGAGGCGGAAGATCCGGATCGTCGGGGACCCCCGGCTCCTGCTGGCCTTCGGCAAATGCTTCCCGTCGCCCGAAATCCGGCGCAAGCCCGTCGAGATCGTGCCCGAGACCTCGCTGCTGCGTCCCGCGATAACGCCCTACGCGCGGAACGACGAGGCGACCGGGACGGTGCGGTGGTTCGGCGAGCTGGAACTGCGCGACGTCGCGCAGGTCACCCGCACGGTCAGGACGTTCCGCTTCGTCGATCCGAAGGGCGGCGAGATCCCCTTCCGGCATGTGGCCGGGCAGTACCTGACGCTGGAGATCACGCGGCAGGGCATTCCGACCCGCCGCTCGTACACCATCGCCTCGTCGCCGACGTGGCGGGACCGTATCGAGATCACCGTCAAGCGCGAGGAGAACGGCGCGGTCTCCCGTTGGCTGCACGACGAGATGCGACCGGGCGACTGCGTCCAGGTCGAGGCGCCGAGCGGTGGCTTCGTGTTCTCCGGCAGGGAATGGCCGACCGTCGTGCTGATCGGCGGCGGCGTCGGGATCACGCCCATGATGAGCAGCGTGCGTTACCTGACCGAGACGGACTGGCCCGGCACGATCTACCTCCTCCTCAGCTTCAAAAGCCCGCAGGACTACATCTTCAAGGACGAGATCGAGGCGCTGAGGAAGCGGAATCCCAGGCTTCACGTTTCTGTCGCGATGTCCGCACCGGGTAGGGAGGCCTGGAAGGGTCATACCGGTCGCATCGATGCCCGCTTCGTCGCGGCCGCCGTGCCGGATATCGCGCTCCACCGCGCCCACATCTGCGGACCGACGCCCATGATGGACGCGGTCAAGGCGATCCTGCTCGATCTGGGCGTGCCGGCCGGTCAGATACGGACAGAGGCCTTCGGAACGGACCGTCGCGATCCGACCAGAAGGACCGGACAGTCCGGCACGGTCGTCGGTCAGGTCAAATTCCTGGACACCGGTAAGACGTCTACGGCTCGCGAGGGAGCGACGCTGCTCGACGTGGCTGACGAGGCGAAGGTACGCATCGACAGCGCCTGTCGCTCCGGGACGTGCGGAACCTGCATGGTGAAGCTGCGGAGCGGGACGGTTCGGATGCCCGTGCAGGACGCACTCGGCGACGGCGACAGGGAGGATGGCTACATCCTCGCCTGCCAGGCCGAGCCTGAAGGCGACGTGGAGTTGGAAGCGTAGCCCCGCGTTCGGGGGGGCGATTGATGCCGTTCAGCCCTCGGCGATGGGCGCATCTCGTGCCGCGCGGCGGGGCACCCCCAGGGCGGGGTGATCCTTGGCTTCGACCGGCTGCTCGCGTTGGCCAATGCGGGCTTCGCTTCAGGCCGCTATCGCGTTGGGGCCATGACGCTCGACGTCGAGACCGGCACGGGTCTGTGGCCAAGCCTAGCGCCAGCTCGGCTCCAAGCACCCGCGCCGCCCCTGAGCGGGCCGTCCCGGGCCATCGGTTGCTCGTCTCCGTTGCCAGAACGCCGGCCTGACGTCATTCCGCCGGGGAGAAGGCCCCCGCCCGCTCAAGATCCCGGCAAGCCGTGACCGATGGCCCAAAGGTGTTTTGGGCCGGGCACTCTCGCCAGGCGCAGGTCGGTTTGCGTCAGGGGGCGCCGTTCGCACCGTTTTTGATCGCAGCTCGGCGGCGTCCAGTGCGACGTCGCGGCGACGGGATGGGAGGACACTCAGGGAGTGCAATCCACAGGCCGCGGCTGCGGGGGCGAACCGACTTTTGGCGCGCCAACCCGTTGTGAGGAAACACCGGTTTCGGGTTGGTGGGCGATCGCGGAGACGCGGCCCGCCCATGATCTCGAATTTCGTGTTTTTTATCCGCTGCTTACCTCGATGGCTGCGTTCGCTACCCATCCCAGTCCACGTGATCAACGCGGATCTCCGGGTAGTGCGGCGGACGACGACGGATTGATCAGCTCGCATCGGATGCGCGAGCGGGACATGCTTGGGTTCCAGCCACAGACCTGAGGCGGTCCGCCGCATTTTCCCATGGGGGAACCGGGGTCACATCTCACGCGGCTCGTACGGAGCCGTCGACATCGGCCGCGACATGATCGCGGGTTTAGCTCCATGGCCTCCATCAAAATTCGTGCGTCCGCTGACGGGACCTTTGCGGTCTGCCGGAATGGATCCGCCGTCGCCTCTGGCCTGACCCGAGCCCAGGCCGACCATCTGGTGGCGGTGCTCGGCTGGATTTCCTGAGGCCTCCGAGATCCCTCCCACCGCCTGCACGGGATGTGCGAGCGGCGTTCACTGGGAAGAGCAAGTTTGGATTGAAATGTCTCCAATCAGACATTAGGCCGCCGCCGCCGGCTTCAGGCTGGCCGTCCACGTCCGCCTACCGTTCGCCCCTCAGCGACAAGGGCGGGCGTGGATGCCAAGGGGGGCGCGAAACGCTGCCCCTAAGCTCGACCGCGTCGTCGCCGGCTCGGCGAACCCTCGCCGAAACTTCCTGCTCCCTCACGCCGTAGCGTAGGCGTCCCATGCCGATGTGGAGGCGCTGCGGTGACGTTGATCAGTCTGGCTTGCTTCGTGGCTGGAACGGCCTCTGCCGCGGCGTCTCTCATCAGCGACCGTCTGCGCGTCATTCTTGAAGCTGCGGGTGGCTCCCTGTTTCTGGTCGGCCTTTGCGTGCTCGGCGCAGAGTTGCCGCTGTTCAGATAGGGCCCATTGCAGCCTCCCGGCGGCCTCACTGCATCGAGGCCCGCGACGGCAGGTCCGCCGGAGCTGCCAGGGCTTCCGGCTTGGCGCACCCGCCCCCGAAAGCGCTCAAAAGCCTCGTCCCCGCTTCCGGGGCACTCGGTGGGCTTATACGAGCCCGTGTGGACCGGACCGGTCCTTCAGAATTTTCCAGCGATGGTTAGACGTACCGCCGTAGGCTCGACCGGGTGAAACACGCGGTCGATCAGCCCTTCGGCGGGCTCGCCGGGCAACCGTGAAACATACGCGTAGGTGATCTGGTCAGACTTGCTGTTCGTCAAGTTCAGTACGTCCAGCGAGACGCTGATGCCGTTGTCGAAATTGTAGCCCACCCGGCCGTTGAACAGCGCGGTCGCCCGCGAGCGGATCGCGTTGTCCTCAATCAGCGGCCGGGGGCCGAAGTAGCGGAAGCGGAGTGATCCGAACCAGCCTAGCGGCTCGCCGAAGGTCACGCCCGCCGACGCGATGGTCGTCGGCGCTTCAGGAACCCGGTTGCCCACCGGGTCGTAGTCCGAGAAGCGAGCGTTCGTGATCGTCAGGTCGCCCTCCAGCGCGAGCCAGGGCGTCACCGCATACCGATTGGTCCATTCCACGCCGAAGCGGCGGGTCGGGCGGCTCGGCTCCGTGGTGCCGGTATCGCCCTGGAACAGGTTCTCTGAGGCGAAATCGAGCCGGAACAGGGCGAGGCTCGTCTCCAGCCCGGCAATGGACCGGTTGCGCAGGCCGATCTCGTAGCCCGTGGAGGGCACGAGGAAGGGCGAGCGGGTCGTGTTGAACAGCGAGGAGGTCGGATCCACCGTGGCGGTCACGCCGCGCACATCGTTCGAGTGGAAGCCGCCGCCGTAGTTCACGAAGAGTTCGGTGTCGAACCACGGCCCGAGCGTCAGGCCGAGCTTTGGGTTGACGATGCCATCGCGCGCCTTGCCCGAATTGGCTGGCGTGTCCGAGACGACGCTGGCGTAGTATCCGTCCGCGCGGAAACCGACGCTGGTGCGCAGCCAGTCGGTCCAGCGCACGCGGTTGTCGAAGTAGAAGGCTCCACTTGTCTCCAGCACCCGGTCGTCGAGCACGCCCGAGCGATACTGCCGGTTCGTTGTGTTGAACAGGCCGACGCGGATCGAGTCGGTGCGGGTCTGCACGCCGATCTCGTTTTCCATCGGCCTCCCGAACAGGTCGCCCTGGAAGATGTGCAGGGCCTCGCCGCCGCCGATGATGCGCTGATCGAGCTGGTGGAACTGGTCGCCGTTCACCGGATCGTTGAGGAAGTAAGTGAAGTCGTTGAACAGGTTCAATTGGGATCGGATGACGTAGGCCGAGGCCCGCGTCACGCCCGTGTCGTCCGTTGCGCTGAACTTGCCCGAGAGCGAGAAGCGCGAGGTGTCGCCGCCATCGGTCGGGTTGATCGTGCCGTAGCGGCTGATCAGCCCCTCCGCCACAGCGCGCTCTGGGATCTGGTTGGTGGCGGTCCAGCGCGCCGCGTAGGCCATGCCGGTGACCGAGAAGCCGTCGAGCGGCGTACCCTGGCTGTAGCGGGCCACGCCGTTGATCTTGCGCAGGGCGTCCGGGACCACCCACGGGCCGTCGTAGACCTGGGCTTCCCCCGCGAGGAGGAGGTTGCCCTCACCGAGTGGTACGGTGGTGATCGAGAGCGCGCGCTTGTGGCCGAAGCTGCCGATGGAGGTCAGGGCGACGTTTTTCGCGGTCGTGTCGAGATAGTCGATCCGCACGGAGCCCGCAGAGGCGAAGTCACCGTCGCGGACGAAATACGGACCCTTGTGGAATTCCACCGCGCCGACGAGTTCCGGGATCAGGAAGTTGATGTCGGCGTAGCCTTGTCCGTGGGCATGGGTTCGCAGGTTGAGCGGCATGCCGTCGAGGAACAGGGCTATGTCGGTGCCGTGGTCGAGGTTGAACCCGCGCAAGAAGAACTGATTGGCCTTGCCCTCGCCGGAGTGCTGCGTGACGATCAGGCCCGGCACCGACTCCAACACCTCGCCGGGGCGCGTCACCGGACGGCTGTTAAGCTGTGCGCCCGTGATGACACCCGAACTGGCGGAAGCCACGGGGGTGCTGATCCCACCGATCCCGGTCGTGCCCCCGACGTAGCCCGCGCTCGCGGCCGGACCGACGCGCGGCGATGCGGCTACGGCTGTGTCGGCGGTGACCGAGATCTCCTCCAGCGTCGTCTCGGTGGTCGCCGCACTCGGCGTGGAGCGGTCCTGAGCTGCGGCCGCCGAGGCCAGGGCGGCGAGGCCGACGCCCGACCAGGTCGAGAGCATTCGGATGGTGGGACGACGGGACACGGGAGCCTCGGGCGACGGGAGTGGCACGTCACCGCGAATGAGGTCTCCACGCCCAGCGTCAGCCCGGCGCTTCGACACCCGTCAGGACACCCCGCCCGACGCGTTTCGCGTGTGACCACGACTGACGGCAGGTCTCCTGGCTCGCGGGTCACCGCCCTCGCACCGTCTTCCCGGATGAGGCACATCCAGTGACGCGGTGGTGCTGGGCTCGCCGCTTACAGTTGCGGGGGCAGCCACGGCTTCAGGGCAAGCCCTTCACCGCGTTCCCTTTTGATCCCCGAAGGGAACCGTCGCTGTCACCATCCGTCGCCTTGTCAGGCCACGTCAAGCCATGAGGAAGATCGGCGACCGTGTGTGGCCTCGCTGTGACAATGGGGTCCTTAACCTCGCCGTTATCGAACGGTCGCTTCCGCGCATCAAGCCAATTACCGCGTCACACCCATTGCCGAACTTGACCGGACGCGAAGCGACACGGTTTGGCTATAAGAGGCTTGATCACCTGTGGTTCGATCGCCCGATCTAAAGCCTCGATGGCGGCTCGGAGTTGCTCCGGTCCGAGTCCTGACGCGTATACGGCAAGGCCGAGCGCGGCTTGGCGTGACCCATAAGCTCGGCGATAACGCTGCTGTTTACTGTTGTGGTGTGCGTAGAGGCCCGTTGGAGATAAGTTGCGAAGCATCGTCTGAAGCTATGGACATCGACCTGTTTGCTGGGCCCAAGCACCTTCTGGCAAAAGGTGGCAAATCGCTTCACCACGATCCAGCTTCGCTTCCCGTCCGGCCCCGCGGGCGTGAGACCCGAGTATACCCAGCCGTCTGACGAGCGTGCAACGCGCTGCTGCAAGATCGGCCTAGCTGATCCGTGAACTGGTACGACGCGCCGGGCATGCTCCGTTTTCCGTGGGAGATGCGGAACGCTCGCCCCTCTATGCGCATGTCGGCGGTGCGAAGCTGGCAAAGCTCGCTGATGCGGCAGCCGGTCAGTAAGCCGACCCGCATGAGGTCGAACAGCACCGTCCCCTACCGCTGGCCCATGATCGCCACAGGATCAGCCGTGAGGAGCGTGACAAGCTCATCAGCGGTGTCGGCGCGCTTCGATGGCTCCTGCCTCGATCCGTTCGCGACGCTACCCTGGCCCTGCCACGGATTGTCGGCGACAAAGCCACGCTTGATGAGCCGCTGCCACATCGAAGAGAGCGCCGCGATCTGTCGATGGACCATGGCCTGAGACGCCCGACTCCGCAGGAGCACGTCGCTGACGAACTCACCCGCGGTGCGTCGATCCACGCCGCGGACGGCATAGTTTGACGGCTGAGTTTGTGCGAACTCCCGGACGGCAAGGGCGTGCTGCATCCGAGATTGCTTGGTCTGGACCCATCGATCTCCTTCAACCAGCGCTCCAGCGTCGTGAGCATTGTGGTCTGGCGCGATGAGCCCCCTGGATGAGCATGATCGCGGCCATCCTTTCGGGTTGTCTTTTGGGGAGAGAATGAGGCGTTGGGTCCGGGCACTCGCGCCCGGTATCATCGCGGGACCGTCCTGAACCGGTCAGGGCAGCCGCCCGGGCGGGCTGCCAACCCTCCGAAACGGTCTGCGCACCGATCCAGTCCCAGAGCAGCGCCAGCGCGATCCACCGTCGCTGCCGCGCAACAGCCTCGGTGCTCGTGTCGAGAGCCCGGACGAGATGGGTCTGTCCGACCGTGGAGACGAGATGGGCTGGCACCCTGAGTCGCACGGACCAGCGCCCACGACGGCATTGCAGGTGGTCGGCGCGCCGCACCTTTGGCCTCATCCCGTACGGCTACGATGACGCTGTGTCACCAAAGCTGGCCGGACGAAGCGATAAAAGCGCTGCTTTTACAACATCTTAGGGCTAAATGGCGGAGACGGAGGGATTCGAACCCTCGATACCCATTTCTGGGTATGCTCATTTAGCAAACGAGTGCCTTCAGCCGCTCGGCCACGTCTCCGGCGCTCTGGCTCTAGAAGGTCGGATCCGGCGGGTCAACCCGATCCTGGCGGGCGGCGGCCACGCGGCGGCGCTCGACATGCTTCGCGACGCGCAGATGCCGCGAGATCGCGTAGTTCATCGCCGTCAGGAAGCCGTAGGTGCCGCGCACGAAGTGGCGGCGCCCGAGATAGGCCTTCAGGAAGTTGCCCGGCAGTTCCACGAACACCCGCCAGGTCGGGATCACCACGCCCCGCGTCTCCAAGTCCTCCGCCTGCTGGTCGGAGTAGCGATTCAGCTTGTCGAGCTGGTCGCCGAGCGAGCGCACCGAGAAATGATGGATCACGCCCCTGAGCCGCCCCGGCGTGACGCCGGGTTCCAGCGCCACCCGGTCGTGCACCGGCGAGGCGGCGTAACGGCCCCGGTCCTTCCTGTAGAGCCGGACCGGCGTCAGGGTGTAGGCGAGCGGGTGCGGGCGGCCCTCGCCGGGAAAGATCTCCGCGATGCCGATCCGCCACGCCGGCCGGCGCGGCTCGCCCGCGGCCCAGAGGGCCCGGATCTCCCGGACGAGATCCTCCGGCACCACCTCGTCGGCGTCGAGGTTCAGGAGCCAGACATGCCGGCACTGCTCCTCGGCGAACCGCTTCTGCGGGCCGTAGCCCGGCCAGGGATTGTGGATCACCCGCGCGCCGAGCGCGGCCGCCAGCGCCTGCGTGCCGTCGGTGGAGCCCGAATCGACCACCACGAGGTCGTCGGTCAGGCCCCGCACCGCCCGGATCGTCGCGCCGATCCGGTCCACCTCGTTGTGGGCGATGATGAAGACCGACAGCGGCAGCCGCCGGTCGGCCGCGGCGGCCGACGGGGATGCGGGCGCGCCGCTCACGCCAGCCAGTCCGGCACCCGGTCCAGGGCGATCAGCGCGTCGACGTCGAGGCGCGGTCGCACCACGGCCGCCCGGTCCCCCCGCACCAGAACCTCCGGCACCAGGGGCCGCGTGTTGTAGGTGCAGGACTGCACCGCCCCGTAGGCGCCGGCGCTCATCACGGCGATCAGGTCGCCCGCCGCCACCGCCGGCATGTCACGGTTGAGAGCGAGATAGTCGCCGCTCTCGCAGACCGGACCCACCACGTCGGCGACGAGGCGCGGCGTCCCGGAACTTGGCTCGAGGACCGGCCGCAGGGCGTGATAGGCCTCGTACAGGGTCGGGCGGATCAGGTCGTTCATCGCCGCGTCGACGATCACGAAGGTGCGCCCCTCGCTGTGCTTCACGTAGAGCACCCGCGTCACCAGGATCCCGGCATTGCCGACGATCATCCGGCCGATCTCGAAGACCGGCCGCAGGCCGAGCGGGGCGAAATGCGGCCGCAGGGTCGCCGCCAGGGCGGCCGGATCCGGCGGCGGCGCGTTGTCGTCGCGATAGGGGATCCCGAGACCGCCGCCGAAATCGATGTGGCGCAGGGGATGGCCGGCCGCCATGAGCGTCCGGGCGAGGTCCGCCAGCAGCCGGGCCGCGTCGGCGAAGGGCGCCAGATCGGTGATCTGGCTGCCGATATGCATGTCGACGCCGTGCACCGCGATCCCCGGCAGGGCGGCGGCAGTGGCGTAGACCGCCGGCGCCCGGGTGATCGGGATGCCGAACTTGTTCTCGTACTTGCCGGTGGAGATCTTGGCGTGCGTGCCGGCATCCACGTCGGGGTTCACCCGGATCGAGACCGGGGCCTTGAGGCCGAGGCCCACGGCCACGTCGGACAGGACCGCGAGTTCCGGCTCGCTCTCGACATTGAAGCAGAAGATGCCGGCCTTGAGCGCGGCCTCCATCTCGGCGCGGGTCTTGCCGACGCCGGAGAACACGATCTTGCCGGGGTCCACCCCAGCCGCCAGCGCCCGCTGCAGCTCGCCCCCCGAGACGATGTCCATCCCGGCGCCCTGGGAAGCGAGGGTGCGCAGGACGGCCTGGTTCGAATTCGCCTTCATGGCGAAGCAGACCAGCGCGTCGTCGGCCGCGAAGGCCTCCGCGAAGACGCGGTAATGCCGCTCGAGGGTGGCGGTGCTGTAGCAGTAGAACGGCGTCCCGACCTCCGCGGCGAGGCCGGTCAGGTCGACCGCCTCGGCGTGCAGGCGGCCGTCGCGATAGTGGAAATGGTGCATCTCGGCCGTGTCTCGTCTGCGCGCCGGAGCGCGGCCTGTTTCCCGTGAAACACCCCGCCGCAGGCCGACGCGGGCGCACGCCGACGACCGGATCCAACCGGGTCACCGGGCGCGGAGCACCACGACGGCCTGCCGGCGGCGTGGCGCCGTGCCGGCCTCAGCCCTCTACAGCAGCGGATCCAGAATGAAAGGCTCCTTCGGCACGCGGTAGCCCCGCCGCGCGCCGCGGCTGGTCTCCACCGGCGCATCGGTGCCGCCCGGCGGCACTGCCGCCACGGAGAGTTCGTCGCCGGCGCGCACCGAGGCCGCATCCGGCTCCGGGGCGCCCCCGCCGAGGCCGACGGAGACCGGCAGCGTCCGCCGCCCGGTCGCCGCGCCCCCGCTCGCCGGCGCGGCGGCCGGGGCCGCCGTCTGCGGCGGTTCCAGGGCACCACGCCGCCCGCAGGCGGAGACCGCCAGGGCCACGAGGCCGGACACGGCGAGGAGTTTCAGGGCGGGTTTCGACAACATCGCGCGAGGGTCCGGCGGGCTCGGCACCGGCACGCGAGGGCCGGCGGGAGCGCTACCTTAGCCGTTGCCGAGCCCCGGCGCGAGCGCGCCCCCGCCACAGGCCGGGCTCGGTCCTCGGCCGATGGCCCGCTCGGGGGACTTTCGGCCGAGGATTGTCAGCGGAGAGGCGTCAGCCCCGCCGCTCCTTGCCGCCCTGCGAACCCTGCCGGTTCTTGGCGGGGGCGTTCTGCTGCTGCTCGGCCTCGTAGGCGTCGATCGCCCGGCGGCAGTTCTCGCTCAGCTTCTTCCAGTTCTTCTGGAAGCAGGCGTCGGTGGCCGGATCGTCGGGGGCCAGATTGCCGCAGTAGGTCAGGTAATCGCCGGTGCAGTACTTCTTCAGGGTCTCGTTGCCGCGCTTCGTCTGCTGCGCCGCCGCCGGCAGCGTCAGGACAACGGACGCCGCGACGGCGAGGGCGATCGGCTTCAGGCGCATGGGTATCCGTACCATCTGTCGAAGTTGTGAATGCGTGACGCGTCGACGTTGCGATGATGCCTTTGCGTGGTCGAAACAAGGCAGTCGTCGCAGGTTTTCGGTCCGGTTCTGGTGGTAGAGGCCCCGTTTCGGAGGCGGATCCGCTCAAACCCGTTCGTGCTGCGGCATCGGCGCGGCGGCGCGGGGCATCCGGCCCGGGCCCGTGAGGGCGTCGGCGACCTCGACGATTCGCCGGCGCAGATCGGCGTTCTCCCGCTCGATCCCGGCTTGCCGATCCGGTTGCCGGTCGCCGGAGCGGTCGTTCTGCCGGTCGGCCAGGGTCAGGGCCAGAGCCTCCTCGGCCGCCTTCAGGCTGGCGCGCAGATCGTCGCGCTCGGCCGCCAGCGCAGCGGCGTCCGGTGCCGGGGCCATGCCCTGCCGGAGCGTCAGGAGGCTGTCGAGCAGGTCGGCATGGGCGTCCTCGAGGGCCTGGAGCGTCGCGAGGCTCGCGGTGCCGTCCTCGCGGGCGATCGCCAGTTCGGCCTCGAGCTCCCGGGTCTTGGCCTGGACCTGGGCGATTTCGGCATCGCGGGCCGCGACATCGCGCGCCAGGGCGGCGACCCGCATCGTCCCGGCTCCGATCGCCGCCATGTCGGCCTGCCGCCGCGCCTCGACCGTCTCGACCCGGCGCTCCAGGCGGCGCTGCTGGACGGCGAACTGCGCGCGCAGGAAGTCGCGCTCCGCCGCGATCTCGGCCGGCGAGAGGGGCAGGCGCGCCTCGGCCCGGCGTCGCTCCAGGCGTGCGGCACGCGCATTGAGGGCCGGCAGCAGCAGCAGGCCGCACAGGCTCGCCGCCAGGAAGCCCAGCGCGAAGATCATCACCGTTTCGATCACGAGGGTGCAGTCCGCGCATCCGGCCGGAAGACCCGACCCAAGTCCACTCTAGCCCAGGTTGGCCGCGGGGGTGAAATCCTGCGGCACCGGTCAATCAGAACGGATTCCTGATCAGAACGGGTTCCAGGTCGGCTCACGGGTGAACTTCAAATAACCGACATTGATCCCGAGGCGCGCGCCCACGCCGCTGCGGATCGGCACGACGATGGTCCGGTCGTTGACCACCGCGGTCATCCCGAAGCCGCCCACGAGGTAGGCCGAGCCGTCGACGCCGGCGAAGCGGCGATACAGGTTGCGCACGTTCGGCAGGTTGTAGACCAGCATCATGGTGCGCGCGCCGTCGCCGCCGACGTCGAAGCCGAGGGACGGGCCCTGCCAGTAGATGCGCCGCTGCCCGGCATTGCGGGTGTAGAGGGTGCCCTCGCCGTAGCGGACGCCCGCCACCAGGGCGCCGCCGCCCTCCTGTCCGAGGATATAGCCGTTGGGCTCGCCCCAGCGCCGGCCCGCCTCCTCGACGGTGAGCGCGAGCCCGCGCGACACGGTGCCGAAGAACCGGTGGCCGGATTCCACGATCTCGCCGGGGCGGAAGGTCTCGGGCGTGTCGAGGTCCTCGCCGGCCGCCCGGGCCGGCTCCGCGGCGGCGAGGCCGGCGAGAGAGGCGCCGAAGGGCGCGCCGAGAGCCAGGCCGAGGCCCGCCCGCAGCAGGGTGCGGCGGTCGGTGCCGCGATCGTCTCGTGCCATCATCGTTGTCTCCTCGCCCGGTTCGATTAACGGTTCGTGCGATGGACCTGGGCCGCTCTCGTCCCGCCGGGCCGGCAGCGGCCGCGCCTGCGCCCCGGATCGGCCGGGGCGCCGCCATCCATCCGGGCCGTGCGTCCCGCGAACCCGGGCGGATGAGTCGGACCAGCTTCTGAGGGAATTCGCAAGATGTGGTTAACGCGTCCTGACCCCGCGGCCGCGGCGATCATCCCGGGGGCGGCGCTGACGATCACGCTGGCCCTCGCGCTGACGGCCACGCTGGCCCCTCTGCCGGGGGTCGGTCCCCGCCGCGCCGCGGCCGAAGAGGGCCTGCCGTCCCAGACGCGGATCGCGCTGCTGACGCTCAACGGCTTCGACCCCGTCAGCTACTTCCTGGAGGGCGGGCCGCAGGCCGGGGCGGCCCGGTTCGAACTGTCCTGGGACGGCCGGGTCTGGCGCTTCGCCAGCGGCGCCAACCGCGAGGCCTTCCGGGACGATCCGCCGGTCTACGCCCCGCGCCTCGGGGGCTACGACGCTGCCGGAATCCTCGAGGGCCGGCTGGTGGATGCCGATCCCCTGGTCTTCGCGGTGATCGGCGAGCGCCTCTACCTGTTCCGGAATGCCGAGCGCCGCGCCCGGTTCCTGGCCGAGCCCGACCTGGTCCGGCAGGCGGAGGCGGCGTGGCCGGCCCTGCGTGCCCTGCAGGACGTCCCGCCTATGGATGCGCCGCGCTGAGCGGCACCGTCGGCCTGCCGGTCGGCAGGGCGAGGCGCGGGGCCAGGGCGGGATCGCCCAGGGCCGCGAAGGGCCCGTTGCGATGATCGGGCCCGTGCTGCCCGTAGCGGATCGGGCCACCGCCGGGCACCACCACGCAGCCCCCCGCCGCCGCGACGATGTGATCGCCCGCGGCCGTATCCCATTCCATGGTCGGGCCGCAGCGCACGTAGATGTCCGCCTCGCCGGCGGCGATCAGCCCGAACTTCAGGGCGGATCCGACCTGGCGCGTCTCCAGGACGGGCAGCGCCGCGAGGCAGGCGGCGGTTTCGGGATCGCCGTGCCGCCGGCTGCCCAGGGCGACGAGGCCGGCCTCCGGCGCCGGTCGCGTGTGGACCGGCCGCCCGGCCCCCGGCCGGCCGGCGACCACCGCGCCCTCGACGGTTGCTGCGCCCGCCCACCAGACCCGGCCGAGCCCCGGGGCCGCCAGGGCAGCGGCCACCGGGCGGGCGCCGGACACCAGCGCGATGTTGACCGAGTAGTCCGGCGTCCCGGCGAGGAAGTCGCGGGTGCCGTCCAGGGGATCGACGAGGAAGAAGAGGTCGGCCGGCCGCGTCGCGTCGGTCTGGGCACGCTCCTCGGCCACGACCGCGATCCCCGGGAAGCGTCCGGCGAGGGCCTCGACGATCAGGTCCTCGGCCTCGGTGTCGGCGGCGCTGGACGGTGAGCCGTCCGGCTTCAGGGCGTGGGGGCAGGGGGCCCGATGGTAGCGGCGCAGGATCTCGCCCGCCGCGCAGGCGATCTCGGCGAGCGCCGCGGCGATCCGCTCACGCTCCGGTTCCGAGATCGTCGTCGCGCTCGTCATGGTCCCTCCGGAGGCGACCCTGAATGCCCGAGCCCGCCGGCAATGTCGACCGTGTCTCCCGGGTGTGCGGCCGGCCTGTCGGGCCGGGACGGCCCCGTCAGCCGTGCTCCGGCGGGACATCCGCGGCGCCCGGCATCCGCAAAGTCCGCCGGATCCGCGCCAGCAGGGCCTGGCTCCGGCGCCGGTGGCGGCGCAGCTCCGCCGCGAGGCTGCGGGCGTCCGGAAGGCCCACGGCTTTGGCGATCTGCCGGGCCGCGGTCTCGGAGGGCTCCGCGGCGGGATCGGTCATCACGAGCCGCTGCCACTGATAGACGGCGTCGAGGAACCCGTAGGTCTCGGCGAGGGCCTCGCCCGTTGCCGCGGGCAGGAGGCCGCGCGCCGCCGCCTCCCGGAACAGCGCCTCCGCGCCGAGGCCGATGCAGCCGGGCCAGTCGCGGGCCCGGCTCAGCACGAGGGCCTGGGCCAGGAAGTCGAGGTCGAACAGCGCGCCCGGTGCGAGCTTCAGGTCGAAGGGGCCGGCATGGCCCCGCTCCCGGGCGACCAGGGCCCGCATCGCGCCCGCCTCGGCGCAGACGGCGGCGGTTTCGCGCGGTTGCCGGAGCACCCGGGCGATCGCGGCCGTGACGTCGGCCGCCAGGGTGGCGTCGCCGGCCACGACCCGGGCGCGGGCGAGCGCCATGTGCTCCCAGAGTTCCGCCTCGCCGCCGTGATAGGCCGCGAAGCCGCTGAGCTGCACGGCGGGCGGGCTGTGGCTGCCGTAGGGCCGCAGCCGCAGGTCGACCGCGTAGAGCCGCCCCCGCCGCGTGGCCGTGGTGAGCGCCGCGAACACGCGTTGCGCCAGCCGGTTGTAGGCCACCACGGCGTCGAGGGGGCGCCGGCCGTCGCTGGTGCGATTCTCCGGGTCGAAATCGTAGAGGAAGACGAGGTCGAGGTCGGATTCCGCGCTGAGCTGCCGGGATCCGAGGCGGCCCAGCGCCAGGATGCAGCAGCGTCCCTTGGGCAGCGTGCCGTGGTCCAGGGCGAACCGGCGCTCCTCCGCCTCCAGGCTCAGCGCCACCGTCGCGTCGGCGATCGCCGCGTAGGCCTCCCCGGCCTGGCGCGGCGTGAGGATGCCCGACAGGAGGCGGGCGCCGGTGACGAAGGTCATCTGCCGCGTGGCGTCCCGGCAGCGGTCGAGGCTCTCCTCGTGGCTCGCCGGCTGTCCCAGGAGCGCCCGGTACTGCGCGCGGACCTGATCGGGATCGGTGGTCGGCGTCACGAAATCTGCGTCGAGCACGGTGTCGAGGACGTGCGGGCTCAGGCCCACCGTGTCGGCGAGGCGGGGTGCCGTCCCCAGGATGTCGGCGAACAGGAGGCGCAGGCGCTCGTGCGAGCGCAGGATGGCGAGGAGTTCCGCCACCGCGGGCATCCGCGCGAAGGCCCGGTCGAGGGCGAGGAGCGCCGCGTCCGGATCGGCGGTTCCGCCGAGCGCCCGCAGCAGCGCCGGGAGCACCTCGGCGAGGATCTCCCGGGCCCGGCCGGTCCGCAGGGCCGGGCGGCGCCCGAGATGCCAGCCCTGCACGGTCTCCCAGGCCAGGGGCGGATCCCGGAACCCGAAGGCGCCGAGCCGCGCCAGGGTCGCGGGCTCCGGCTCGCTCGCGCCGAAGACCAGGGGGGGCCCGTCCCCGCCCGCCTCCGGCCCGGCCTCGAACAGCAGGGCGTAATGCGCCTGGACCCGGCCGGCGTGGTGGAGCAGCGCCGCCTCGAAGGCCGCCAGGTCGGAAAAGCCCGCGAACAGCGCCAGCGCGGTCAGCGCCTCGGTCCCGGTGGGCAGGCGCTGGGTCTGCTCGTCCCGGATCATCTGGATCCGGTGCTCCAGGGTGCGCAGGAACGTGTAGGCCGCACGCAGCTCGTCCCGGGCCTGCCCGTCGATCCAGCCCTGCGCGACGAGTTCGGCCAGCATCGCGACCGTACGACGCCCCCGCAGGGCGGGCTTGCGGCCGCCGAAGACGAGCTGCTGGGTCTGGACGAAGAACTCGATCTCCCGGATGCCGCCGCGGCCGATCTTGATGTCGTGGCCGCCGACCGCGATGGTCTCGTGGCCGCGGACCATGTGGATCTGGCGCTTCAGGGCGTGGATCTCGGCGATGGCCGGGAAGTCGAAGTGCCGGCGCCAGATGAACGGCGCCAGTTCCGCGAGGAACGCTTCGCCGGCCGGGATGTCGCCGGCGATCGGTCGGGCCTTGATGAAGGCCGCGCGCTCCCAGTTCTGGCCGAGCGTCTGGTAGTAGTCGAAGGCGAAGCCGGTGGAGAGCGCCACCGCGGTGGAGCCCGGGTCCGGCCGCAGCCGGTAGTCGATGCGGTGGACGTAGCCGTCCGCGGTCCGGTCGGCCAGGAGCTTCACCAGCCCCTGCGCCAGCTTGACGAAGAAGGGCTTCGGATCGCCGCCGGTGGCCGCGGCGGCGGAGCCGGCCTCGTAGAAGACGACGAGGTCGATGTCGCTCGAATAGTTCAGCTCGCAGCCGCCGAGCTTGCCCAGGCCGAGGACGATCAGGCCGGACCCGTCCTGCGGCGCCTCCGGATCCGCGGGCCGGAACCGCCCGGCCGCCATCCCCTGCCGGAGCAGCGCCTCGACCGCCCCGCTCACCGAGGCGTCCGCGAAGGCCGACAGGGCCTGGGTCACCGCGTCGAGATCCCAGCAGCCGCCGAGATCGGCCAGCGCGACCAGGAGGGCATGTTCCTCCCGGTTGGCGCGCAGCCGCCGGCCGACCTCGGCGAGGTCGGGGTTCGCCCCGCAGGACGCGCCGACCGCGCGCTGCCGGGCGATGATGTCCCGGCTGGCCGCGTCCGGCGCCTGTTCCAGCAGGGCGACGAGCCGGTCCGGCGACCGGGTGGCCGCCCGCCAGAGGAAGGGCGAGTGGTCCGCGAGGCCGAGGAGCAGGTCCCGGCACGGCGGCGTCAGGAAACCGGCCGGAAGGGCCGGCGCGATCTCGGCGAGCCGGGCCTGCGCGGCGTCCGGATCGGCGAGGCCGAGCCGGGGGCTCAGGCTCGCGCGCAGCGTCGTGGCCGATCCGTTCCGGAGACCGGTCTCGTCTCTCATGCCGCATCCTCCCTGGCGCGACGGGGCGGGCATCGTAACCGACCGGGCCGCCCGTGTCCGGCCCCGCGCGCAGGGACGCGCGGATCCTGGGCTGGGCGGGTCCTGGGCTGGGCGGATCCTGGGCTATGCGGATCCGGAATCGGGGGCCGCCCCGCCCTCCGTCCGATCCGGTAACGCTTTTCAAAGCTGACCGTGGCGTCTATCCGTGCGGACCGGTCGTCGCCCCCGGTCCGACCTGCAGGCCGTGCGGGACCCCCTCGGGCGACTCGATCGCCACAGGGGCGGCCGAGGACTGGGCGCCCGGGAGCCGGGCGGCCGGAACCCGGCAGCCTCGATCGGGGCCCCGACCCGCAGACGTCCGCACCTCAGATCCGCCCGCCCGGAGCGCACCATGTCCTCCCCGACCTCGCCCACCCTGCATCTCGACGGCCTCGACCTCGCCGCCCTGCTCTGCTCCCGCGTCTGCCACGACGTGATCAGCCCCGTCGGCGCGATCGTGAACGGGCTCGAGGTCCTGGAGGACGACCAGGACGAATCGATGCGGACCTTCGCCCTGGAGCTGATCGGCAAGAGCGCCCGGCAGGCCTCGGCGCGGCTGAAATTCGCCCGCATCGCCTTCGGGGCCGCGGGCTCGGCCGGCGCCTCGATCGACCTCGCCGACGCCGAGGGCGTGGCCAAGGGCATGTTCTCCGACGAGAAGACCAAGCTGACCTGGAGCGCCCCCCAGGCCCTCTTCCCGAAGAACAAGGTCAAGCTCCTCCTCAACCTCGTGATGGTCGCCACCTCGGCGATTCCCCGGGGCGGCGTGATCGACGTCGTCGTCTCCGGCGATGCCGAGGCGCCCACGCTGGTGCTCAAGGCCAAGGGCTCGCATGCCCGCATCCCGCCCCACGTGGAGGAGCTGATGGCCGGCCGCCCCGAGAGCGGCACCGTCGACGCGCACGGCATCCTGCCGTTCTACGCGGGCCTCGTGGCGCGGGCCGCCGCCATGGATGTGCGATTCGCCATCGAGGGTGATGAAGTGACTATCACCGCCACGCCCGCCGCGAGCCCCGCAGTGATCGGAGCGCCCGAAGACCCCGACGGCGAGGCTTCGGACACGGCCCTGGCGTGAAATTCTGAAAAACCGAGACGCGGGGCCGGGATGGAAACGCTTCCCTAACCCCGCGCGAGTAAGTAGGTTGCGCGAGACCTTCTCCGCGTAACGAGTAGCGCCTATGGACGACCTGCTTCGCGAGTTTTTGACCGAGAGCGGGGAGCATCTCGACACGGTTGATGCAGAACTTGTTCGATTCGAGCAGGATCCGAACAACGAGACTATTCTGCGAAACATCTTCCGGCTCGTGCACACGATTAAGGGAACCTGCGGATTCCTCGGCCTTCCGCGGCTCGAAGCCCTGGCGCATGCTGCGGAAACCCTGATGGGCCGCTTCCGCGACGGGCTGCCCGCCACGTCGGATTCCGTCACCCTGATCCTGCTGACGCTGGACCGGCTCAAGGCGATCCTGGCCGATCTGGAAGCCACCGGCACCGAGCCCTCAGGCTCGGATGACGACCTCATCTCCGCCCTGGAGCGCATGGCCGAGGGCGCGCCCGAGCCGCAGGCCGTCGCCTCGCCGCCGCCTGAGCCGGTGCTGCCCGATCCGGTGGTCCGCGAGCTGAAGCCCGGCGAGGTCACCCTGGACGAGCTGGAAGCCGCCTTCCTGTCGGCCCCGGGTCCCGACGAATCGGATTTCCTCCCGCCGCCGGCCCCCCTTGCCGCCGCGCCGGCCCCGACGCCCGCCGCCCCCGCGGCGAGCGCGCCGCCGAAGGCCGAGACCAGGGTCGAGCCGGTCGAGGCCGAGAAGCCCGAGCCGGCCCGCGCCGAGAAGGCCGAGGGCGCCGAGGGTGAGACGACCGCCGCCGCCAAGAACCAGACGATCCGGGTGAACGTCGACACGCTCGAGCACCTGATGACCATGGTCTCGGAGCTGGTGCTGACCCGCAACCAGCTCCTGGAGATCGCCCGCCGCCACGAGGATTCGAGCTACAAGGTCCCGCTGCAGCGCCTGTCGCACGTCACGGCCGAGCTGCAGGAAGGCGTCATGAAGACGCGCATGCAGCCGATCGGCAACGCGTGGCAGAAGCTGCCGCGCGTGGTGCGCGACCTCTCGGCGGAACTCGGCAAGCAGATCGACCTCGTGATGGTCGGCAACGAGACCGAACTCGACCGGCAGGTCCTTGAGGTCATCAAGGACCCGCTGACCCACATGGTCCGCAACTCGGCCGATCACGGCCTCGAATCGACCGCCGAGCGCGTGGCGGCGGGCAAGCCCGCCCGCGGCACGATCCGGCTCGCCGCCTACCACGAGGGCGGCACGATCACGATCGAGATCGCCGACGACGGCAAGGGCCTGAACCTCGCGGCGATCCGGCAGAAGGCGGTGCAGCGCGGCCTCGCCTCCCAGGCCGATGTCGAGCGGATGACCGACGCCCAGGTCGCCAAGTTCATCTTCCACGCCGGCTTCTCGACGGCGGCGGCGGTGACCTCGGTCTCGGGCCGCGGCGTCGGCATGGACGTGGTCAAGACCAACATCGAGACCATCGGCGGCCTGATCGACATCGCCACGACGGCGGGGCGCGGCACGACCTTCACCATCAAGATCCCGCTGACGCTGGCCATCGTCGCCGCGCTGATCGTGCGGGCCGGCGAGCACCGCTTCGCCCTGCCGCAGGTGGCGGTGCTGGAGCTGGTGCGGGTCGATGCCGGGGCGCAGCGGGTCGAGCACATCAACGGCGCGCCGGTGCTGCGCCTGCGCGAGCGGCTCCTGCCGATCGTCTCGCTCACCGGCCTGCTCGGCCAGTCGAGCCCGGGCGGGGAGGCGGAGCAGGCCGGCTTCGTGGTGGTCGCCCAGGTCGGGCGCGAGCGCTTCGGCATCCTCGTCGACGAGGTCTTCCACACGGAGGAGATCGTCGTGAAGCCGATGTCGGTGAAGCTGCGGCACATCCCGATGTTTGCCGGCAACACGATCCTCGGCGACGGCGCCGTGGTGCTGATCGTCGATCCCAACGGCGTGGCCCGCCAGGTGGCGCAGGGCGTCCAGGGCAGCGGCGGCCACATCGACGCCGACGCCGACGAGGCGGTGGAGATGGCCGACACCAAGACCACGCTCCTGGTGTTCAAGGGCGGCCAGGGCAGCTTCAAGGCGGTGCCGCTGTCGCTGGTCACCCGCCTCGAGGAGATCGAGTGCGCCAAGGTCGAGTGGCTCGGCGGCCGCGCGCTGATCCAGTATCGCGGGCGCCTGATGCCCCTGGTCCCGGCCGACGCGGCGATCACCATCAAGTCGGAGGGGACGCAGGCCCTGGTGGTGTTCTCCGACGGCGAGCGCGCCATGGGCCTCGTGGTCGACGAGATCGTCGACATCGTCGAGGAGCGCCTCGACATCGAGATCGCGGCCGACCGGTCGGACCTGATCGGCTCGGCGGTGCTGCGGGGCCGGGCGACCGACATCATCAACATCGCCCACTTCCTGCCGCTGGCCTACGACGACTGGGCGCGCGGCCTGAAGCGGCCCGAGCAGATCTCCACGATCCTGCTGGTCGACGACTCGGCCTTCTTCCGCGACATGCTGAGCCCGGTGCTGAAGGCGGCGGGCTACCAGGTGGTCACCGCGGCGAGCGCGGACGCGGCGCTGGCGGCCCTCCAGGCCGATCCGCAGATCGAGGTCGTGGTCACCGATCTGGAGATGCCGGGCCGCAGCGGCTTCGACCTCGTCGCCGCCATGCGCCGGGCCGAGCCGCGCCTCGCCGGGCTCCCGGTGATCGGCCTCAGCGGCGCGATCGGCGCCGATGCGGTTGAGCGCGCCCGGGCCCTGGCGATCAGCGACCTCGTGGCGAAGTTCGACCGCAGCGGCCTGATCTCGGCGCTGGCCGAGATCGGCGCCGCCACGGTGTCGAAAGCCGCCTGAGCCTGCACGCCGCCCGCCCCAAAACGATCGAGACGATCGAGACGATCGAATCCGGAGAGTTCCGATGCAGGCTGCCAACGCCAACACCAGCGGCGCCACCACCAACGGTGTCGAGACCGGCGCCACCGACGACTTCGTCACGGTCTATGTCGGCGAGACGCTGTTCGGCCTGGCGATCGAGCGGGTGCACGACGTCTTCGTCCCCTCGGGCGTGACGCCGGTTCCCCTGGCGCCGGCCGAGATCGTCGGCCTCTTGAACCTGCGCGGCCGCGTGGTGACGGCCATGAGCCTGCGCCGGCGGCTGGGCCTGCCCGACGCGGAGGCCCAGGCGGACGGCACCAAGGCCAGCCCGAAGATGGCGATCGGCCTGGAGCAGGCCGGCGAGACCTTCGCGCTGGTGGTCGACGGCGTCGGCGAGGTGCTGAAGCTCGGGGCCGACAGCCGCGAGGCGGTGCCGATCAACCTGGATCCGCGCTTCCGCGATCTCGCCACCTGCGTCCATCGCCTCGACGGGCGGCTCCTGGTGATCCTCGACGTGGACGCGCTCCTCGGCTTCACGCCCGCCGGCGCCAAGGCGGCTTGAGGGAGAGGTCGATGAAGGCGCCCCACGAGACCACCTGCCTGGTGGTGGACGATTCCGCGGTGATCCGGAAGGTCGCCCGGCGGATCATCGAGGATCTCGGCATGAACGTGAGCGAGGCCGAGGATGGCAGCGCCGCCCTGGAAGCCTGTGCCGCCAGCATGCCGGACGCGATCCTGCTCGACTGGAACATGCCGAACATGGACGGCTACGCCTTCCTCCAGGCCCTGCGCCAGAGCGAGGGCGGGGGCGTGCCGAAGGTCCTGTTCTGCACCACCGAGAACGATGTCGGGGCGATCGCCCGCGCCCTCCGGGCGGGGGCCGACGAATACATCATGAAGCCCTTCGACCGCGACATCCTGACGGCCAAGCTCGAACAGGTCGGTCTCGTCGCCGACGCGGCCTGACCGCACGATTCGGCTCCGACGCCCCTGCACCCGCGACCTGTACCCGAGGCAAGCATCATGGCCCTGAGTCCCGCGGTTGCTCCGCTCCGTACACCCACCACCCCGAGCACGACCGCATCCGCCACCACGATCCGGGTTCTGGTGGCCGATGATTCCGCCGTGGTGCGCGGCCTCGTGGCCCGCTGGATCGGCGAGGCCGGATTCGAGCTCGTCGGCACGGCCTCGAACGGCCGGATCGCCCTCGAGCTGATGGCCAAGCACGACCCGGACGTGGTCCTGCTCGACATCGAGATGCCGGAACTCGACGGCACGACCGCGCTGCCGCGCATGCTGGCCATGAGCCCGAGCGTGCAGGTCGTGATGATGTCGACGCTGACCACGCGCAACGCCGACATCTCGTTGAAATGCCTCGCCCTCGGGGCGGTGGACTATATCGCCAAGCCCGAGAGCAGCCGTGGCGTCACCACCTCGGACACGTTCCGGGTCGAGCTGATCGAGCGCGTCCGCGTGTTCGGCTCCGCCCGCGCGCGGAGCCGGCGCCCCGCCTTCGGCCATGTGCCGGCCACCCCGCACGCCCCCGCCGGGCCTGCGGTCGGGCACCACGCACCCGCGGTCGTGGCGCATCCGGCGCCGGCCGCCGCGCGCCCCGCGACCCCCTTCACGCTTCGGCCTAAGGTCCGCAACCGGACCCAGCCCCGGGCCCTGCTGATCGGCTCCTCCACGGGCGGCCCGCGGGCGGTGGGCGAGATGCTGGAGGGAATCGGCTCGGCCGCCCTGCGCCGTCTGCCGGTCCTGATCGTCCAGCACATGCCGCCGATCTTCACCGCGGTCTTCGCCGAACACCTCGCCACCCGTACCGGGCTCCCCGCAGCCGAGGGCAAGGCCGACGAGCGGGTCGAACCGGGCCGCATCTACGTGGCCCCGGGCGGCCGCCACATGGGACTGGCCGCGGCCGCCGGCGGCCCGATCATCAAGCTCACCGACGGCCCGCCGGTGAACTTCTGCCGCCCCGCGGTCGACGTCCTGTTCAAGGACGCGGCGGTCGTGTTCGGCGCCGCCACCGCGACCGTGATCCTCACCGGCATGGGCTCGGACGGCACCAACGGCGCCCGGGCCCTCACCGAGGCCGGCGGCCCGGTTCTGGCCCAGGACGAGGCCACCAGCACGGTCTGGGGCATGCCGGGCAGCGTCGCGCGGGCCGGGCTCGCCGAGGCCGTGCTGCCCTTGCCCGAACTCGCGACGGCGCTCCGCGCCATGATCACGGGGCAGCCGGCATGACCGAACTCGAGTTCGAATTCCTGCGCAGCTTCCTGAAGCAGCGCTCCGGCCTCGCGTTGACGCCGGAGAAGCGTTACCTCGTGGAGAGCCGGCTGACCCCGGTCTGCCGCCGCTTCGGGCTCGCGAGCCTGGGCGACCTGATCGGCGCCCTCAAGCTCGCCCAGAACGGAACGATCGAGCGGGCCGTGGTCGAGGCCATGACCACGAACGAGACCTTCTTCTTCCGCGACCGGATCCCCTTCGACCTGTTCCGCGACACGCTCCTGCCGGACGTGCTGGCGCGCAATGCCAGCCGCCGCCGGCTGCGGATCTGGTGCGCGGCGGCCTCCACCGGGCAGGAGCCCTACTCGCTGGCCATGCTGCTCCAGGAGGCGGCGCCGCGGCTCGCCGGCTGGCAGGTCGAGATCGTCGCCACCGACCTGTCCACCGAGGTGATCGAGAAGGCCAAGCTCGGGCTCTACAGCCATTTCGAGGTCCAGCGCGGCCTGCCGGTGCAGTGGCTGATCAAGTACTTCACCCAGGTCGGCGAGCAGTGGCAGATCGCCCAGAGCCTGCGCAGCATGGTGGATTACCGCCAGCTCAACCTGCTGCACAGCTTCGCCTCGCTGGGCCAGTTCGACGTGATCTACTGCCGCAACGTGCTGATCTACTTCGATGCGCCGACGAAGTCGGACGTGCTGGCGCGGCTCGCCGCGCAGCTCGCACCGGAGGGCGCGCTCCTGCTGGGGGCCGCCGAGACGGTGATCGGCCTCACCGACCGGCTGTCGCCCAACCCGAAGCACCGCGGCCTCTACGGCCATTCCGAGGCCGCGGCGCGCCCGGCCGAGGCGCCGCCGCTGCGCATGGCCGCGAGCCTCTGAATCCGGCGATCGGGGTTCCCGGTCGCGCCCCGGCTCCGGGCCGTCCCTGCACCCGGCACCGCGACGGGGATCCGGGCGGTTCCGGAAACGCGGCCTTAAGACTCGCGTGGGTAATTTGCACACGGACCCGCCGCCGGGCGAATCCGGCTCATCCGTGACCCGAGCCCCCTCATGAGTACCGTCTCATCCACCGCGACATCGCAGCTCTCCGCGCAGCGATGGTCGCCGCCTCCGTCGCCCAAGACCCAGATGTCCGACACGATCAGCAGCGCGCTGTCGGCCGGCACGATCAGCAGCACCGACGCGACGGCGCTGACCAGCGCCCTGAGCAGCATCGATTCGAGCCTGTCGTCGGACAGCTCCGCCTCGGGCAGCACCACGACCCGGTCCAAGCTCGACCCGTCCTCCATGAAGGATCGGATCGACGGCCTGATCGCCGATCAGGTCAGCAGCGGCAGCCTCACCACCGACCAGGCCACGGAGCTGAAGAACCTGTTTTCCAGCCACGGCCAGAGCCTTCAGAGCGCGGACGCCACCGGCGACGTGTCCGGGCCGGACGGTCCGCCGCCCGGCCCCCCGCCCGGTCCGCCGCCGGGGAGCGCCGCCTCCGGCAGCACCGGCAGCGGGACCTCGTCCCCCACGTCGGTGACGCAGTCGACGAACGACCTCCTCTCGACCTTCATGCAGCAGCTCCAGAGCAGCCAGTCGGTCGGCGCCGGCTATGGCGCCAACGGCACCACCAACAGCAGCAGCAGCCTCTCGGCCCTTCTGGTCGACTTCCAGAGCTGAGCCGGCGGTGCGGGCGTGGCCGGCCGAGGGGGCCGCCCGCCCGACGCATCGCCCGCCTGCGCGCGGCCGGGATCGACCTCGGCCGCGCGACGCGGCATCACTCCGCCATCGCATTCGCGCGACCGGACAGGGTCGGGAGGCACGGCATGGCGGCAGGATCGGGGACCGGATTGCCCAAGGTCGCGTTCATCGGCACGGGCGGGACGATCTCGTCCCTCGGGCGCGACACCCTCGACATCCTCGACTACACCGCCACCGACCGGCGCCTCGAAGCCGGCGGCATCCTGGAGGCGGTCCCGGAACTCGCCACCGTCGCCACGGTGGTGCCGGTCCCGTTCCAGGCGGTCCCGAGCCCGGCGATCGGATTTGCCGAGTGGCGCGACCTCGTGCGCCTGTGCGAGCGCCTCGCGGCCGAGCATGCGGATCTCGCGGGAATCGTCATCGGGCACGGCACCGCCACCCTGGAGGAGACCGCCTACGCCCTGAGCCTGACCCTGACGATCGACCTGCCGGTGGTGCTGGTCGGCTCGCAGCGGCCGATGAGCGCCCTCTCCACCGACGCCAAGCTCAATCTCGTGGCCGCGATCCGCACCGCCGCGGCGCCGGCCTCCCGCGGGCGCGGCGTGCTGGTGGTGCTCAACGACGAGATCCAGGCGGCGCGCGAGGTGACCAAGACCTCGGTGGCCCGGCTTCAGACGTTCCGGACGCCGGATTTCGGCGTGCTCGGCCATGTCGACGGCGACAGCGTCCGCTACTATCGCCGCTCCGAGCGGGCGCACGCACCGGGCACGCCCTTCGACATCCGCAGCCTGCCCGCGCTGCCGCGGGTCGATATCGTCTATGGCTACGCCGACGCGGACGGCACCGCGGTCCGGGCCTTCCTGTCGGCGGGCGCGCGCGGCCTCGTCGCGGCCGGTCTTGCCCCGGGCATGACCCCGCCGGCCGAGGCCGAGGCCCTGGAGGCGGCGGCTGCCGCCGGGATCGTGGTGGTGATGTCGACCCGGGCCGGCAGCGGCGTCGTCCCGCTCACCACCCGGCTGCGCACCCGCGGCATCCTCAGCGCCGACAACCTCACCCCGCAGAAGGCCAGAATCCTGCTGGCCCTGGCGCTGACCGTCACGACGGAGCCGGAGGCGGTGGCGCGGCTGTTCGCGACGTATTAGGGCACCGGCCGCCCGAAGGGGGACCGGCTCGGCGCGAGAGGGGGGCGGGGCCGCGGTTCGGCCCGATCCGCGCCGGGGTCGTCCGCGCCCGGCCGGAGGATCACCGGGTGCAGCCGACGCAGATGCCGCGGGTGATGGCGTCGTCGCGGATCTGCTCCGGCGTGCGCCGCTGGATCTGGCTGCTCTCGTCGACGTCGATCTTGTCCGGCTTCGGCACGGTCGCACCGCTCTTGGCGATGTAGTCGCTTCGGTTGGCCGCAACATCCATCGAATCCGGCCTGTCGCCGGCCCGGACCAGAGCCGACGAGACCACCACAAGAGCGATCGAACATCCGAGAACGAGAGGATACCGCATGGCCGCCTCCGCCGTAGAGGTAGAGCGTGTGACGGCATCACAGACCGATCCGGGTTCCCCGCATTGACCTATCGCAAGGCTCGGCCCGCGTGCGGCGCCGGGCTCGTCGTCATTGGCCCGGTCGCCGTTGCGCTAGATCAAGGCTCGCCGGCCGGGGGCGAGCAGAGTTTGCCGCGGGTCCGCGCCCCGCATCCGGGCCGTCGAGGACCGCATCGTCGCTCTCGTCTGGACGGAACGGCCGGGCAGCGGCAGACCGGATCGCCCGTGAACCCGCAGCCAGCCATGGAGACGCGCTATGACGGACAGCCACGCACACGAGGTCGTCGAGCATGAGGGCCGGGGCGGGGAGGGCGCCCATCCGGATGAGCGGCTTGCCGGCCGCATCGGCGAACACGTGAGACGGGCCCTGCAGGACATCCTGAAGAGCCCCGAAGCGCTGCGGCAGGCGATCCATCTGGGACCGCACGAACACGCGCTGAGCCGCCGGGTGGCCAACGGCCACGATCCGGCCGCAGTGGCGGCGCTGCTCGCCGCCGGCGGCGTCGGCTTCGGGCTGGCATGGCTGATCTTCGGCCAGCATTGGCACCGCACGGATTACGTCGCGCGCCGGATGAGCCACAGCAGCGAACGGATGGCCTGACGCCGTTTCACGGCCCGCCGGGCCGAAGCCTGCGGCAACGGCCTGCGCGCGGGACCCCGGTCCCGCACGGGGGAGGGCGCCGCCTGTCGCCTCACCCCGGCGGTTGCGCCGTCCCGTCGGCCCGCACGTTGCGCTGGATCAACGCCCAGGCTGCGCCGACAGCGATGAATGGCAGACCTGCGAAGAGGTGAAGCCATGAAACGCGATCTCGCTACGAACCTGAGCGAAGAGACCGAACGGGTCGGCGCCCGCATCGACAAATCCTACGAGAAACTGGCGCTCAAGCTGCGGCGGCGGGCCGACAAGGCGCGCGCGGCCATGGTCAAGTGCAAGAACCGCATCAAGCGGGCCGTCCTCCAGCGGCGGTTCGAGATCTACGCGAATGCCGCGCGCGATATCGACCAGTCCGTGATGGACCGGCAGGCCTCGCCGGGACCGGTGCTGCGGCTGAAACCGGACGAGCGGGGCACGCCCGCTCAGACGTGATTCAGGGCCGCGGCGGGCCCTCCGTCCGTCCGGGCTTGATCCAGCGCAAGGCGGGCCGAAGGTTGGGCTGCGCACCCTGCTCCGTGGCCGGCCGCCCTGCCGATGCCGGTTGATCGATGCCCCGATCCCAAGCCGGGGAGGTTGTGAATGCCAGCGCTCACCTCCGTTCCGGATCACGCCCCAGGGCCCGATGCCCCGTCGCCGTCCGCGGGCGACCGGTCGCACCTGAGGCTGCATCCCCTGTGCGCCCGGCAGATCATGTCGGCGCCCGTCGTCAGCGTCTGCCCCGACACGGCCCTGCGGCGCGCGATCGATCTCATGCTCGACGCCGAGATCAGCGGCCTGCCGGTCATCGATGCGCAGGGCGCGCTCGTCGGCATGGTGACGGAGGGCGATCTGCTCCGCCGGGTCGAACTCGGCACCGAACACCGCATGTCGCGCTGGATCGCGTATCTGCGCAGCCCCGGCCGGCTCGCCGAGGATTATGTCCACGCGCACGGCCGGCGGGTCGAGGCGGTGATGTCCAGCCCCGTGACCACCGTGACGGAGGACACGCCCCTGAAGGCGATCGTCGAGACCCTGATACGGGCTCGGATCAAGCGGGTGCCGGTCCTGCGCGGGCACGCCGTCGTCGGGATCGTGAGCCGGGCGGATGTCGTCCGGGCTCTCGGCGCCGCCTTGGACGCGGACGGGACTGCGGGCCACCGCAGTGATGTCGAGATCCGTCAGGACATCCTCGCGGCCTTCGACCAAGCCGTCTGCATCCCGAAGGCCACCATCGCGGTCGCCGTCCGGCACGGAACGGTCGAGCTCCACGGCTGGATCGCCGACGAGCGGGAAAGGGGCGCGGTGCGCGCCGCCGTCGACGGCGTTCCGGGCGTCGTCGCCCTGCGCGACCATCTGACGTGGGTCGAGCCGATCACCGGCACGGTCCTGCCGGGTCCAGACGACGCCCGGGCGGAGGATTCCGCCGCACCGCATCCCGCCACGCATCCCGCCACGCCTGCCGACAGCGCCGTACGGATCGAGGGCGCGTCCCCATGAGCGTGGACACCGTCCTGCCCTCCGTCAGCGCCCGCAACCGGACGGCGGAGGTGCTTCGTGACAAGGTCGTCCCCGCGCCCGGAACCAGCGTCCCGTCTCCCGCGCCATGCCCCCCCGCCGGTCCGGATCGGCGATCACGCGGCCTGTGGCTCACGGCCGCCATCGTGCTGCTGCTTCTCGCCGGGGGCGGCTACGGATGGTGGAAGGCCCATCGCCCGTTGCTGCCGCCGGGCTTCGCCTCCGGGAATGGCCGGCTCGAAGCGAACGTGATCGACATCGAGACCAAGTTCGCCGGCCGCATCGCGCGTCTTCTCGTCGAAGAGGGCGACCTGGTGCGGGCCGGGCAGGTCGTCGCCGTGATGGATACGCGGGATCTGGAGGCGCAGCTGAGCCAGGCGGAGGCGCAGATCCGCCAGGCCCAGAAGGGCGTGGAGGAGGCGGAGCGGACCCTCGTCCAGCAGCAGGCCCAGGTTCTCGCCACCCAGGCGGCGGTCAGCCAGGCCGAGCGCGCCGTCGCGGAGGCCCGCGCCAACATCCAGGAGCGGCAGAGCCACGTGAAGCTCACCCAGCAGGAGCTGAGCCGCTCGACCTATCTCACGGCGCGGGGCTACGCGTCCGCCGAGCAGCTCGACACGCGCCGGCAGGCGGCGGACGAGGCGGCCGCGGCGCTGAGCGCGGCCGAGGCACGGTTCGGCGGCGGCGAACATGCGCTGGAGGTCGCGCGGAAGAACGCCGACGCGGCGCAGGCCGCCCGGGAGGCGGCGGCCGCGCGGGTCGGCGCGGCCCGGCACGCCCTCGAAGCCCAGACGCAGAGCGCCGCCTTTATCCGGGTCAACATCGCCGACAATTCCCTCGTCGCGCCGCGCGACGGGCCCATCGAGTATCGCGTCGCCAATGTCGGCGAGGTCCTGGGCGCCGGCGGCAAGGTCTTCACGATGCTCGACGCCGCCGACGTCCGCATGGATGTCTACCTGCCGACGCCGGAGGCGGGCCGTGTCCGGATCGGCGCGGAGGCGCGCATCGTGCTCGACGCCTATCCTCGGCATGTCATCCCGGCGCGGGTGGTCTTCGTCTCGAGCCAGGCGCAGTTCACGCCGAAGACCGTGGAGACCCGTGACGAGCGCGACAAGCTGATGTTCCGGATCCGGGTGCGGATCGACCCGGAGCGCCTCCGTGGACGCGAGCGGCTCATCCGCAGCGGGTTGCCCGGGATCGCCTATGTGCGGACCGACGAGACGGCCGCTTGGCCGGCCTCGCTCCTCCCGAGCCCGCCGCCGGCTGCACCGGCTCCCGCGCCGATCCCCACGGCGCCCTGAGACGCGTCATGGGGCCGCCGGATCTCACCGTCGCCCGGGTCGAGCATCTCACCCACCGCTACGGCCGGACCGTCGCACTCGACGACGTGACGCTGGCGATCCCCGGCGGCCGGCTCGTGGGCCTGATCGGGCCGGACGGCGTCGGGAAGTCGTCGCTGCTCGCGATTCTCGCGGGGGCCCGGCGGCTTCAGGCGGGCCGCGCCACGGTGCTCGACGGCGACATCGCGCAGGCTCGGCACCGGGCGGCCGCGTGTCCGCGGATCGCCTACATGCCACAGGGACTCGGGCGCAATCTCTACGCCAGCCTCAGCGTGCGCGAGAACGTCGACGTCTTCGGCCGGCTGTTCGGGCAGGAGCCGGCGGAGCGGGACGCGCGGATCGCCGAACTCCTGGCCGCCACGGGGCTCGCGCCCTTTGCGGACCGCCCGGCCGGGAAGCTGTCCGGCGGCATGCGCCAGAAGCTCGGCCTCTGCTGCGCCCTGATCCACGATCCCGACCTGCTGATCCTCGACGAGCCGACCACCGGGGTCGATCCGCTTTCGCGCCGGCAGTTCTGGGAGCTGATCGGGCGCATCCGGGCGCGGCGCCCGGCCATGTCGGTGCTGGTCGCCACGGCCTACATGCAGGAGGCGGAGGCCTTCGACTGGCTCGTCGCCATGAACGACGGCCGGGTGGTCGCCACGGGCTCCCCGGAGGGGCTGCGGCGGCGGACCGGCGCGGCCGGCGTCGAGGCCGCCTTCACGGCCCTGCTGCCGCAGGCGGACGCGCCCCCGTCCCGGGCGCCGGTGCCGCCCAGGGCCGCCCCCGGGCGCGACCGGCCGATCATCACCGCCCGCGACCTGACACGGCGGTTCGGCGCCTTCACGGCGGTGGACCGCGTCAGCTTCGACATCCTGCCCGGGGAGATCTTCGGGTTCGTCGGCTCGAACGGCTGCGGCAAGACCACGACCATGAAGGTCCTGACCGGCCTCCTGCCGCCGAGCGAGGGCGAGGCGCTCCTGTTCGGGCAGCCGGTCGCCGCGGGCGGCATCGCGGCGCGCCGACGGGTCGGCTACATGTCGCAGGCCTTCTCGCTCTATGCCGAGCTGACCGTCCGGCAGAACCTCGCCCTGCATGCCCGCCTGTTCCGGCTCAGCCCCGAGGCCAGGCGCGCCCGGGTGGCCGAACTCGTCGCGCAGTTCGACCTCGCCCGCCACGTCGATCAGCGTGCCGAGGACCTGCCGCTCGGCATCCGGCAGCGCCTGTCCCTGGCGGTGGCCGTGGTCCACGGGCCCGAACTCCTCATCCTCGACGAGCCGACCTCCGGGGTGGATCCGCCGGCACGCGACCGCTTCTGGGCTCTCCTGCTCGATCTCGCGCGCCGCCAGGGCGTGACGATCTTCGTGTCGACCCACTTCATGGCCGAGGCCGAACGCTGCGACCGCCTCGCGCTGATGGATTCGGGGCGGGTCCTGGCCATCGACACCCCCGCGGGACTGGTGGCGCGTTGCGGGGCCGCCACCCTGGAGGACGCCTTCGTCACCCTCCTCGAACGGGCCGGAGCCGGCGGCACCGGAGCGCCCCCGCAGACGCCCGCGATCACGGAGGCGCGGCTTCCCCCGTCCGGCCCCCGGACGGACGGCATCATCCCGGTCAGCCCGCGCCGGCTCCTCGCCTGCGCGCGTCGCGAGGCGCTGGAACTGGCGCGCGACCGGGTCCGCCTCGCCTTCGCGGTCCTGGGCACGACCTTCCTGATGCTGGTCTTCGGCTTCGGCATTTCCACCGACGTGAACAGCGTCGCCTTCGCGGTGCTCGATCACGACCGGAGCCATGCGAGCCGCGCCTATCTCGAGGACCTGCGCGGCTCGCGCTATTTCGTGGAGACCGCGCCCCTGTCGGGGTTCGGCGATCTCGAGCGGCGGCTCGCCCGGGGGGACATCGCGGCCGCGATCGAGATCCCGCCGGGCTTCGGCCGGGACGTGGCCCGCGGGCGGCCGACGCAGGTGGCGGCCTGGATCGACGGAGCCCGGCCGTTCTTCGCGCAGACCATCCGGGGCTACCTGTCCGGGGTGCACCAGCGCTATCTGTCCGATCCGCGGCGATTTCCTGCCAAGGCCGATCCGGCTCCCCAGGCCGAGATCGCGGTCCGCTTCAAGTACAACCAGGATTTCGACAGCATCTTCGCGATGGTGCCGGCGCAGATCGCCCTCCAGCTCGCCCTGATCCCGGCGATCATGATGGCGCTGGCGGTGGTGCGCGAGAAGGAACTCGGCTCGATCACCAATCTCTACGTGACGCCCCTGACGCGCCTGGAATTCCTGCTGGGCAAGCAGCTCCCCTATATCGGCTTGGCGCTCGTCAATTTCGCGCTGATGGTCCTGCTGGCCCAGTTCGTCTTCGGGGTCCCGCTGAAGGGGAGCGCCTCGGTCCTGGTCGTCGGCACGCTGATCTACGTGACGGCGACGACGGCCTACGGGATGCTGGTCTCGACCTTCGCGCGGACCCAGATCGCGGCCCTGTTCGGCACCGCCATCCTGACCGTGCTGCCCGCCACCATGTTCGCCGGGATGCTCGTCCCCGTGGCCTCCCTGTCGGGCCTGGGGCGCATCCTGGGGCGGCTCTTCCCCATGACCTATTACCTGCCGGTGAGCCTCGGGGCCTTCACCAAGGGCCTCGGCTGGGCCGACCTCGCCGGCAGCCTCGCCATCCTGGCTGTATTCGTCCCCGTCCTGACCGCGGCGGCCTGCTTGGCGATGCCCCGGCAGGAATCCTGATCGCGGACGGGACTGCGCCGTGGCCACCCTCGCGAACATCGTCTGGCTCGGGACCAAGGAGCTGCGCAGCTTCGGGCGCGACTACGTCCTGCTGGGCCTCGTCGTCTACAGCTTCTCCCTCGCCATCCTGGCGCAGGCGCAGAGCAGCTCGCAGGAACTGCACAACGCCGCGATCGCCATCGTCGACGAGGACCGCTCGACGCTGTCCCGGCAGATCACGCAGGCCTTCCTGCCCCCCCATTTCAAGCCGCCCGTCGCCATCGCCGAACGGGACATCGTCCCGGCGCTGAACGCGGGCACCCACACGTTCGTGCTCGACATCCCGCCGCGCTTCCAGGCCGACCTGCTCGGTCTGAAGCCAGCCCGGCTCCAGCTCGACATCGACGCCACCGCAATGGTGCAGGCCGGCCTCGGCGCAGCCTACGCGCAGCAGATCGTGGCCGACGAGGTCGCCCGCTTCGTCGGCCGCGCAGGGGGGGCGGCGCCGGCGCCGGTCGCACTCGTCGCGCGCATCGCCTTCAACCCCAATGCCGAGACGGCGTGGTTCACGAGCGTGATGGGGATCCTCAACAGCGTGACGATGCTGGCCATCATCCTGGCCGGTGCGGCGGTGGTGCGGGAGCGCGAGCGGGGGACGCTGGAACACCTGCTGGTGATGCCGGTCACGCCCTTCGAGATCGCCATGGCGAAGGTCTGGTCCAACGGCCTCGTCATCCTGGTGGCCGTGGGCCTGTCCCTCGTCCTCGTCGTGCGGGGCCTGCTGCACGTGCCGATCATCGGCTCCATCCCGCTGTTTCTGGTCGGGACGGCGGCGTACCTGTTCTTCGCGACGGCGATCGGCCTGTTCCTGGGCACCCTCGCGCGCTCGATGCCGCAGCTCGGCCTGATCTACCTCCTGGTCTACCTGCCGCTCGCCATGCTGTCCGGGAGCAACACGCCGCTGGAGAGCATGCCGCCCTGGCTCGCCACGCTCCTCCAGGCCTCCCCCACGGTCCATTTCGTGGCCTTCGCGCAGGCGATCCTCTACCGGGGCGCCGGTCTCGACGCGGTCTGGACCCGCATCGTGGTGGTGAGCGCGATCGGCGCCGTGTTCGTCGTCGCGGCGATCCTGCGGTTCCGCAAGACGGTCGCCCTCTCGTGACCTCGGGGGACCGCGGCCGGGGGCCGTCCGCCGCACCTTGATCTGAATCACGGGACGGCGGCTGCGCCTGCCGTACCCTGCGCGGCGTCGCAGGAGACCGTGCATGCTCGACGCTGAGGTGAGAGACCGGGCCGAGACGGCCGCTGAGCCGCCGCGGCCCGGGTTGCGTCTGCGCCCGATCCCGGAGGTCCCCAGCCCGGCATCCCGGCCCGATCCCCCCGAGGACGAGGACGATCTGGCGCCGGTCCGGCGCGCGATCGATCAGAGCGTGCACGCGTCCGTCGCCCGGATGACGGCCGGCCTCTCCCCCGCTGCCCTCGCCGAGGCGTGGTTCGACTGGGCCATCCACGCGGCCTTCTCGCCCGGCAAGCAGGCCACATTGGTGATGAAGCTCCTGCGGAAGCAGGTGCGCCTCGCGCAGTTCGCCGCCCGCAGCGCCGTCCTGCAGGGTCACGCTGCGCCGTGCATCGATCCGCTGCCCCAGGACCACCGCTTCGACGATCCGGCCTGGCAGGTCTGGCCCTTCAGCCTCGCCTGCCAGTCGTTCCTGCTGACCCAGCAATGGTGGCACAACGCCACGACCGGCGTGCCCGGCGTGTGCCGCGCCCACGAGACCATGGTCGCCTTCGCGGCGCGCCAAGTCCTCGATGCCGCCGCGCCCTCGAACCTGCCCTGGACCAATCCGGTCGTGCTGGGCGAGACTGTGCGGACCGGCGGTGCGAACCTCGTCACGGGCCTGCTCAATGCCGCCGAGGACGCCCAGCGCGCGGCCGACGGTCTGAAGCCGGTCGGCGCCGACGCCTTCCCGGTCGGCGACGCGGTGGCGGTCTCGCCCGGCAAGGTCGTGTTCCGCAACCGGCTGATCGAGCTGATCCAGTACGCCCCCACCGTGACCGCGGTCCGGCCGGAGCCGGTGCTGATCGTCCCGGCCTGGATCATGAAGTTCTACATCCTCGATCTGTCGCCCGAAAACTCCCTGGTCCGGTACCTCACGGGCCAGGGCCACACCGTCTTCATGATCTCCTGGCGCAATCCCGGTCCGGAGGACCGGGACGTGTCCTTCGACGATTATCGCCGGCTCGGCGTGATGGCGGCCCTCGAGGCCGTCGCGGCCATCGTTCCCGGCCACCCGATCCACGCGGCCGGGTATTGCCTGGGGGGAACGTTGCTCGCCATCGCGGCCGCCGCGATGAGCCGGGACGGCGACGCGCGCCTCGCCTCACTCAGCCTGTTCGCCGCGCAGCTCGACTTCACCGAGGCCGGAGAGCTGACGCTGTTCATCGGCGAGAGCCAGATCAGCTTCCTGGAGAGCCTGATGCGCAGCCAGGGCACGCTCGATGCCCGGCAGATGGCCGGCGCCTTCCAGCTCCTGCGTTCGAACGACCTGATCTGGTCCCGGATCGTCCGCGACTATCTCCTGGGGCGGCGACAGCCGATGACAGACCTGACGGCCTGGAACGCGGACGCGACGCGCCTGCCGGCGCGGATGCACGCCGAATATCTGCGTGGCCTGTTCCTCGACAACGATCTCGCGGAGGGGCGTTTCCTGGCCGGAGACCGGCCGGTCTCCATCAGCGACATCCGTGTCCCGGTCTTCGCGGCGGCCACGGAGCGCGATCACGTCGCGCCCTGGCGTTCGGTGTTCAAGATCCACCCCCTCGCCGATACCGACGTCACCTTCGTCCTCGCCAGCGGCGGCCACAATGCCGGGATCGTCGCGCCGCCGGGGCGGAAGCAGGCCCGTCATCGGATCCGCACCACGCGGGCGACCGACCGTTACCGCGATCCCGACACCTGGATCGGGCAGACGCCGCAGTGCGAAGGGTCCTGGTGGCCCGCCTGGGTCGCCTGGCTCGCCGAGCGGTCGGGGCCGCCCGCCCCGCCGCCCGCGATGGGCGCACCGGCCTCGGGCTACGCGGTGCTCGGGGACGCGCCCGGCGCCTACGTGCTGGAAGCCTGAGCGGGTGGCCCGATGGAACCGCCCCGCTTCATCGAGAACCGCACCTTCGACGAGATCGCGGTGGGCGACACCGCCAGCCTGACCCGCACCCTGCAGGCGCAGGACATCAGCCTGTTCGCCCTGGCCTCCGGCGACGTGAACCCGGCCCATCTCGATCGAGATTATGCCGCCACGGACCGGTTCCACGGTGTGATCGCGCACGGGCTCTGGGGCGGGTCGCTGATCTCGGCGGTGCTCGGCACCGAGCTGCCCGGGCCCGGCACGGTCTATCTCAGCCAGTCCCTGCGGTTCCTGCATCCGGTCCGGATCGGCGACACGGTGACGGCGCGCGTCACCGTGCGCGCCAAGGAGGCCGCCGATCAGCGGGTCCGCCTCGACTGCGTCTGCCTGAATGCGCAGGGCGAGACGGTCATCACCGGCGAGGCCGAGGTGCTGGCCCCCGCCGACAAGGTGCGCCGGCCGCGCGTCCTGCTGCCGGAGGTCCACCTGCACGAGCGGGGCGTGCATTGGAAACCCATGATTGCGGCGGCGCGCCGCTTCGCCCCGGCGCTGACGGCCGTCGTCCATCCCTGCGATGCGGTCTCGCTCGAGGGCGCGCGCGCCGCGCGCGAGGCCGGGCTGATCGTGCCGGTTCTGGTGGGGCCGCGGCCGAAGATCGAGGCCGCGGCGCGCGCGGCCGGCCTCGTCCTCGACGGCATCGAGATCGTCGACGCGCCCCACAGCCACGCCGCGGCGGAGAAGGCGGTCTCCCTCGCCCGCGCCGGCCGGGTGACGGCGCTGATGAAGGGCGCGCTCCACACCGACGAGATCCTGGCGGCCGCCATCGCCCGGGCGACGGGCCTGCGGACCGAGCGGCGCATGAGCCACGTCTACGCCCTCGACGTGCCGAGCTACCCCAAGCCGCTGTTCCTGACCGATGCCGCCGTCAACATCGCGCCGAGCCTGGAGGAGAAGCGCGACATCGTGCAGAACGCCATCGACCTCGCCCGCGCGCTCGGCATCGCGCAGCCCAAGGTGGCGATCCTCTCGGCCGTCGAGACGGTCTCCACGAAGCTCGGCTCGACCCTCGACGCGGCGGCCCTGTGCAAGATGGCCGGGCGCGGGCAGATCACGGACGGCCTCGTCGACGGGCCGCTGGCCTTCGACACCGCCATCTCCCGCGCCGCCGCCGCCGCGAAGGCCCTCGTGTCGCCGGTCGCGGGTGAGGCCGACATCCTCGTGGTGCCGGACCTCGTGTCGGGCAACATGCTCGCCAAGCAGCTGATCCATCTCGCGGGCGCCGACGCCGCCGGTCTGCTGCTCGACGCCCGTGTCCCGATCATCCTGACGAGCCGCTCCGACAGCCCGGAGGTGCGGCTGGCCTCCTGCGCGCTGGCGCAGCTCTTCGCCCACCGCTCTGGGACGCCCTGATGGATCCGATGCTCAGCGGGGGGAACGCCGGCGCGCCGCGCCTCGAATGCGCCCCGAGGGGCCACGGCAGCGTTACGAGCGTCACGACCACGATGGCTTCACGGCCCTCGACGGACCGAGGGCGGACCCGCGCTCCCGCGCGGTCGATCCCCGACGGGGGCTCCAGCGCATCGGCGCGGGCGCCACGCCTCCAGGGCCGGATCCGGCGAGGGCCGGAACGGCGGCCCCCCGGAGGACGAGGCAGGCCGCGGCACGGCGGGGGTGCGGGTCAGGGGGGCGGCGCCGGCTCAGACCTCGTAGGCCGACGGGGATTCGCGCAGACGCCAGACTTCGGAACTCGCCGAGATGATCAGCGCGATGCCGAAGCTCACATGCGCCCACGTCGCCACCGTGGCCTCCTGGAAGCCGAGTGCCCAAGGGGCCAGGCAGACCCAGAGTCCCGCTGCCGCGATGGCGTAGACCTCCCAGTCGTAGGTCTGCATCAGCGCCAGCACGGCGAGGATCGCGACCGTGGTGCCGAAGATCCAGGCGTTCCAAGCCGCGGCGGTCTCGGACGCGAATCCGAAATACCAGGGCGCCGCGATCAGGCCGACGCCCAGCAGGAGACTCAATCCGTTCAGGAAGATGTCCTGCGATTGATTGTCGATGGTGCGCATCCTCCGCTCCCTCAACGGGTCCGGCGCGCGTGTCGCCGCCGTGCCCGGGACCGTATTGCGCGGGGCGACGGGACACCTTGCGTTGGATCAAACCGGGCGCCGGGTCCCTCTCGCGGCCGGGCATCGGATCGACGCGGTCGGGGGTTCCGCTGAGTCAGGACACGCTGCCGGTCGAACCGCAACGCCTGATCGCCCGCGCCCGGATCCTCGGCGACCGCATCGATACGGCGGGTCTCGAACGCAACGACACGCTCGCGATCAACCCGCTCGCCTTGCGGGTCGGGTGCGGTTTCGCGGTGGTCTTCCGCTACGGGGTCGTGGTGACGGTCGGGCTGTCCCCGAGCGAGGAGGAGGCGATGGCGGCAGGCCTGCTGTCGCGCGTCCGCGGTCCCGTGACGCGGCCGGAAGAGGAGACCGCCACGATCGAGATCGGGCCGGATCACGACGATCAGGTCGTGCCCGGCGGCCGGATCGCCATCCGCCAGCTGACGCCCGGGCGCCTGATCGTCATCGCCGACATCCTCGCCAAGAGCACGGCGCTGGCGCAGAACGAGATCGAGGTCGCGGCTGTCTTCGACGTGATCGAGCCCTTGGCGCGGCGCCTGGCCGAGACGGGGCGCGCATCGGGCGGCCGTCGGGCCGTCCTGAAGCATGTCGGCAGCACGCTGCTCGTCCAGCACAGGGTGTCGGGGCGCGTGGCGGTCGAGGAGAAGCCCGAGGTGCTGTGGGATCAGCCCGGCCTGGAACGCCTCTACGCGCGCCTCGAGGACGAGTACGAGCTGCGGGAGCGGACGGCCACGCTGAATCGCAAGCTCACCGTGATCGGCGCGACGGCGACCGCGCTCACCGACCTGATGCACACGAACCGTTCGTTGCGCCTGGAGATCGTGGTCGTCCTGCTGATCGCCCTCGAGATCGCGATCACGTTCCTTCCCCTGCTGCCCGCCTTCAGGCGATGAGGCCGCCGCCCGGAAGGCCGTCCGGACCGGACCGATCCGGCGCGTTGCCGTCCGCGCGGGGCCGGGCCGGGGCCGCGTCGCTCAAGCCGCGACGCGCCGTCTGGGCAAACGCATCCAGGGACGGGCGATACGCGCCGGTCAGGACCTGGCGTTGGGTCAACGAGAGGGTGGGCATGCCGGCGCAGCCGCTGATCTGCTCCAGATCGCGGAAGAAGGCGGCCTGCGCGCCCCCCGAGCCCGAGACGGCGACGCCGAGCAGGTGCGGCGGCGCCCCGGCCTCCTGGAGGTAGGTCCGCACCGGCCCGGGAAGCCGGCCGGCCCAGACGGGTGAGCACAGGACGACCGTCTTGAACGGCGCCGGATCGAAGCGCTTCCGGATCGGCGGCCCGATCCGACGGAGCGCATGCCACAGGCCTCTCACGAATCCCGCCGCCCCCGCATAGGAAACCGCAGGCGTGATCCGATCGAGGTCGGCGCCGAGCGCGGTCGCGAGCGCCCGGGCCACCACGTCGGTCGTGCCCGAGCGCGAATAATAGACGACCAGGACGTCACGCATCGCCCGCCTCCGCGTGCCCGAGTGAGCCGCCAGGATCCGCCTCGGGCCCGGGCGCGGCATTGAGGGACATCAAAGGCCGGCCGTCCGGCCTCTTTGCGATGAATCAAGGCTCGCCGTGCCCATCGGCGCACCCTGGCGGCCTGGACCGGAACGCGGATCGTCCTCCGGTTCGCCCTCACAGGATGCGCGCCATGATCAAGGATCTGCTCATCGTCGCGGACGCGGTCGGAGAGGCCGCCGGGCCCTACGCGCTGTCCCTGGCCCGGGAGGTCGGGGCCGCGGCCGGATGCCTGTACCTCCAGCCGGAGGGCGGCGATGAGGCCCCCCTGGCGGAGCTGCCCTACGGCTTCGCCCTCTCGGCCCGTGAGGCCGCCCTCGCGGTGGTGCGCGACGCCGCCGACGACCTGTCCTACGCCGCCAGAACCGCCGACGTGCCGATGGAGATGGAAACCCTGAGCGGGAGCGCGGGCGACATCCGGAGCCGCCTGCTGGATCGGGCCCGCCTCGCCGATCTCATCGTGGTCGAGCGGGCCGATCCGGGCCGCGACAAGCCGGCGGATGCCTATATCGAAGACCTTCTCCTCGGAGCGGGCCGGCCGATCCTCGTGGTGCCGGCGCGGTGGGGCCGGCCGGCGCGGTTCGGCGCCGTCACGGTGGCCTGGGACGGCAGCGCCGCGGCCGCACGGGCGCTGGCCGATGCGCTGCCGCTCCTCAGCCGCGCCGAGCGCGTGCGCGTCCTCACGGTGCAGACGGAGGCGGTGGCCGGCGTCAGCGAGGGCGGCGCCCGCGTGGTGAAGCATCTGGGTCGCCACGGCATCGCCGCCGATTACCGCGCGATCATCAGCGGCACCACCGTCGGCGAAACCCTGCTGGCGGAGGTCGCCCAGGCCGGCGTCGACCTTCTCGTGATGGGGGCCTACGGCCATTCCCGCCTGCGCGAGGTCTTCCTCGGCGGGGCGAGCCGCGACCTCCTCCGCAGGATAACGGTGCCGACCCTGATGGCGCACTGAGCCGCGGAAGGTTTCGCGCACCGGTCGCCGGGGCCCGCGGAACGCCTGTGCTTCGGGCGCGAGCTTCGGACGAAGTCTTGAGCTGAACGAAACTTCCGTTGACCTGCATCAATGCCGGTCATTCCAGCCGGAAGAGGGTTTCAGACAGAATCCGCGCGGAGGCGATTCCGGGGCGGATCCGAAACCATCAGCACGAGGCCAAGCTCATGAAAGTCCGTGACGTCATGCACAAAGGTGCGACTTTCGTCTCGGCCGAGACGCGCGTCGACGTGATTGCGCGGCAGATGCGGGATGCCGATGTGGGCGCGCTGCCCGTCAAGTCGGACGGCCACTTGGTCGGCATCGTCACCGACCGGGACATCGCGTGCCGCGCCCTGGCGGACGGCAAGGACCCGCAGACGCTGACCGCGACCGACGTGATGACCACCCGGGTCGCCTGCTGCGCTCCGGATGACGATCTCGCTCTGGCGATCAAGATCATGGAGAATAAGCGGGTCCGCCGCCTTCCGGTCATCGACGCCGACCAGAAGCTCGTCGGCATGGTGAGCCTCGGGGACATCTCCCACAAGGTCGGCGCCGGGCTGTCGGGCGAGGTTCTGCGCGCCGTCTCCGCGCATCATCGCTGACGAAGGGGCGCGGGCAGGCCGCCCTGGGACCGACGGCTGGATCCCGGCCCCCCGCGCGCGCCTGCGGTGCGGATGGAGATCCTGCGTGGACAGCCTGAGGTTGTCTCGATGTCTTGTTGATGTCGTCGTTTTTCCAAATATTCGTACTCTGATTATATTTTATTTTCGTGTCTTCGGGCGCGGTTGATCTTGAGGTGGATCAATGCCGCATCGGGGTGCGGGCCCTACCGATGCGGACCACTTTTTGAGAGGAGGCATTCCCCATGGCCGAGTCCGGTACAAAAGTGTCGGTCAGCAGCGACGGGTCGGAGCGCGCGTCCGCACCGGCCGAATGGCGTCCGTTCGAGAATGTGCGCCGGGACATCGATCATCTCATCGACGATCTGGCGCGCAGCCTGAAGCGCGTGCCCTTCGATTTCCTCGGGGCGGCCACCACGCCGTTCACCGGCGGCGCGCTGTGGCAACTGTCTCCCGTGGCCGACATACAGAACAAGCCGACCTGCTACGAAGTCACGGCCGAGCTTCCCGGGATCGATGAGAAGCATGTCGAGGTCAAAGTCACCGACGGCATGCTGATGATCAAGGGGGAGAAGCGGCAAGACCAGGAACGCAAGGGCGAGGGCTTCTACCTGTCCGAGCGCCGGTTCGGCGCCATCGAGCGGGCCTTCCGCATGCCGCCGGGCGTCGACGCGAGCAAGATCGAGGCGGTCCTCAAGAACGGCGTGCTGACGGTGACGCTGCCGAAGACCGCGGAGGCGAAGGCCGAGACGACGATCGCCGTTCAGGCCGCGTAGCCGGCTTTCGAACGCGAGCCCGGGGTGGGCCCGACGCGTCGGGTCGCCCGCCCCGGCGAACGACGATCCTGTTCCGGGATCCGCGCAGCGGGAGGGTGGCGATGGCCGAGCGCATCTTTCGCGACCGCGCCGAAGCGGGCCGGGAACTCGTCAAGGGACTCGCCGCCTTCGCCGGGCGCTCCGACGTCGTGATCCTGGCGCTGCCGCGCGGCGGCGTTCCGGTGGCGGCCGCGGTGGCCGACGCGCTGCACGCGCCCCTCGACGTGTTCATCGTGCGCAAGCTCGGCGTGCCGGGCTACGAGGAACTCGCCATGGGCGCCATCGCCAGCGGCGGTGTGCGGGTTCTCAACCAGGACATCGTCGCGTCCCTGAAGGTCCCCCCCTACCTGATCGACGCGGTCACCGCGCAGGAGCAAGAGGAGCTCCTGCGGCGCGAGCGCGTCTATCGCGGCGGGCGCGCGCCCGCCGATGTCCGCGGGCGCACCGTCATCCTGGTGGACGATGGCCTGGCCACCGGCGCCTCGATGCAGGCCGCCATCCGGGCGATCCGGCAGCGCCAGCCGAAGGAGGTGGTCGTGGCCGTGCCCACCGCCTCCCGCGAGACGGTCGAGCGGCTGAAACACGAGGCGGATGCGGTCGTCTGCGCCGACCTGCCCGAACCGTTCTGGGCGGTGGGCGCCGCGTACCGGGATTTCACGCAGACGAGCGACGACGAGGTGCGCCGGCTGCTCGGGCGCGCGCAGGCCGCGGGTGCGGCCGATCCCGCCGCGGCGCACGCCGACGACGCGCCGGACCCCACGGTCCTCCGCCGCCTGCGCGCGGCGGCGATCCCCCTGGAAGGCGGCCCCGACGACTACGATCCGCTGCTGGCGCTGATCGGCGACGCGCGCTTCGCGCTCCTCGGCGAGGCCTCCCACGGGACGCACGAATTCTACCGGGAACGGGCGGAGATCACCCGGCGGCTGATCACCGACAAGGGCTTCGGGGCCGTGGCCATCGAGGCCGACTGGCCGGATGCCTGGCGGGTGAACCGCTACGTCCGCGGCGACAGCGACGACCTCGACGCCGTCGAGGCGCTCGCCGGCTTCCGCCGCTTCCCCACCTGGATGTGGCGCAACACCGAGATGGTCGAGTTCGTCGAGTGGCTGCGCATCCACAACCAGGGCCTGCCGGCGCAGGCGCGGGTGGGCGTGTACGGCATCGATCTCTACAGCCTGCGCGCCTCGATGAAGGCGGTGCTCCGCTGCCTGGAAGCCGTCGACCCGGCCGCCGCCGCGGTGGCGCGTACGCGCTACGCCTGCTTCGACCGGTTCGGCGACAGCGGCCAGGCCTACGGCTTCATGACCGGGCTGAAGGGCATCGGATCCTGCCAGGAGCAGGCCGTCGCCCAGCTCCTGGCGCTGCAGCGGCGCACGGCCGATACCCTGTCCTGGAGCGGCAGCGCCGATGGCGAGGAACTCTTCAACGCCGAACAGAACGCACGGGTCGTCAAGAGCGCCGAAGCCTATTACCGCACGATGTTCCTGGCGGAGGTCTCCTCCTGGAACCTGCGGGACCGCCACATGGCCGACAGCCTGGAGCGGCTGGTGGCGCATCTGGAGCGCCGGCCCGGCCCGGTGAAGATCGCCGTCTGGGCGCACAACTCCCATCTTGGCGACGCCCGCGCCACTGCGATGGGCGAGCGGGGCGAACTGAACCTAGGGCAGCTGCTGCGGGAGCGCCACGGCCGCGCCGTCGTGAGCGTCGGCTTCACCACCTACGCGGGGACCGTGACGGCCGCCTCCGACTGGGATCAGCCGGCCGAGCGCAAGCGCGTGCGTCCCGCGCGACCCGACAGCTACGAGGCCTTGTTCCACGCCCTCGGCATAGGCCGCTTCCTGCTGCCCCTCACCCTCGGCGGGGAGGCGGAGCAAATCCTCCGGACCGACCGGATCGAGCGGGCGATCGGCGTCATCTACCGGCCCGATACGGAGCTGCAGAGCCATTATGCCCGAGCCTGCCTTCCGGAGCAGTTCGACGCGATCCTCCACTTCGACGAGACACGCGCGGTGACGCCCCTGGAGCGGACGGCCGAGTGGGATGCGGGCGAGGTGCCGGAAACCTTCCCGGTCGGCCTCTGAGCCGCCGGCGCGATCCTCTCCCCAGCGGAGGAGCTGGCCATGGACGAAATCCTCGCTCCGCGCGAGCAGCAGATCCGGATTCCGGCCGCCGCGGCGTTCCTGGCGGCCGACCTGCACGTTCCACGCACGCCCCGCGGCGTCATCCTGTTCGCGCACGGTTCCGGAAGCGGCCGCTTCAGCCCGCGCAACCGCAGCGTCGCGCAGGCGCTCAATGCGGTGGGCTTCGCGACGGTGCTGGCGGACCTTCTGACCCCGAGCGAAGAGACGGCCGACCGCCGGACCGGCCAGCTGCGTTTCGACATCCCGTTCCTGGCCGGGCGGCTGCGCTCCGTGGCCGCGTGGCTCTCCGGCCAGCGGGATCTGCGGCGGCTCCCGCGGGGCTATTTCGGCGCGAGCACCGGGGCGGCGGCCGCGCTGATTGCGGCCGCCGCCGAGCCGGATCAGGTCGGGGCGATCGTGTCGCGCGGCGGCCGCCCCGACCTGGCGGGCGCGACCCTGGCCCGCGTGCGGGCTCCGACGCTGCTGCTCGTGGGGAGCCGCGACCCCGAGGTTCTCGCCCTGAACGAGGCGGCCCTGGCCCGTCTGACCTGCGTCAAGCGCCTGGTCGTCGTGCCCGGTGCGTCGCACCTTTTCGAGGAGCCGGGGACGCTCGAGACGGTGGCGCAGCACGCGGCGCGGTGGTTCCGGGAGCACCTGAAGGCCGATACCTCCGGCGCCTCGGTTCCGGTATCCTGACGGCGCGGAGACGCGACGGCCGCCCCGAAGGCCGCGACCCGGGCAACCGGTGCATCGCCGACGCCCAGCCCATCACTGACGCCGGAGAGCAACGGCCGTCCGGCGCGGGGCCTGCCCGGCTCCGAGGCCGTCGCGTGCGGCCTGACGGGCGGCAGGCATGTCTGCAGGCGTATCCGCGTCTCGTCCCTGACGGGCTCCGAAAGCGTGCCGCGCCTCATGGCCGGATGGCCTCGGCCTCCTTGAGGCTGAGGATGTAGTCGATGACCGCATCCATCTCGTCGCGGTCGAGCCGCAGGCTCGGCATGCGCTGGTGGTGACTCTGCAGGAAGACGTTGAGCGCCAGTCCGGTCGTCGAGGGCATGTTGGCGATCCGGACGAAGGACGGTCCCATGGCGTCGCCGGCCTGCGGGACGCGACCGATGACGTGACACGGGCTGCAGAGCTGCGTGGCGATGGTCCATCCCCGGAGGCGGTGACCCTCGTCGGGATCGGCCGCCGCGGCGCCGGTTCCGACTGCCAGAAGGCCGGCGAGGAGCGCCGCGCAGGCGGCGGGCAGCGAGACCGTCATGGCCGTTTCGCGATCCGCAGCAGGGCCGTGGCGGAGGCGACGGCCAGGCTCCCGAGAACGACATGCGCCCAGGTCGCGCCGTCATTCGCCGCGAAGCCGAGGGCCCAGGGTGCGACCAGCGTCCAAACCCCGACGAGCAGGACCGTCCGTTCCAGCACGGCCCGGAAGCGGATCTGGTTGGCGCCGTAGAGCATGATGATGAGCAAGCCCGGCAGCAGCGCGGACCCCGCCGCACGGGCATGGTCGGTGAAGGCCAGCACCCACGCCGTCAGCACCAGCGCGATGCCGGCCGTGTACTGCAGGATGCTGACCAGAATCTCGTCCGTCCGCCACGTCGGCGATTGTGTTGGGGCCGGGTCCGCGCGGGACATGATCTGCCTCCGATAGGACCGGCCGGGCACCGCGCCACGGCCGGTGTGGAAACCATCGCCGCGGCGCGGCGTCAGGCGTGGACCTCGGCGATGACGCAGCCGGGGTCGACCACTTGGTTCACGGGGGCGAGGACCGTCAGGCAGCCCTCGGCCGGCGAGGCGATGTCGTGCAGGGCATCGCCGATGCGGACGGCGGCCACGGCCTCGCCGGCGCGCACGCGCGCTCCGTCCGCCACGAACCACCGCTCCAGAATGCCCTCAGGCAGCATGCTGGTGGACCAGAGTTCCTCGGCCACATGCACGTCGGCCATGGTCGTCTCCCCTGTCGGGGCGCCCGTCGCGGGGCGCCGCTTGTAGAGGAGGCCATCCGGGAAGGACGCGCTTTGATCTGGATCACCGCGCGGCTGCGGGGCCGCTTGAGCCAGGTCAATGAGGTCCGCGGTGTCTCAGGCAGGGTCGAGGGGAACAGTCGTCCGGTCCAGCGCCATGCTCCTCGCCATGACGGCCAGCGTCGCCCTCGTCGTGTCCACGATCCTGGTCCTCTACGAGACGCTGCGGCTGACCTCGGAGCACCTGTCCGAGCTGCCGGTCCCGCCGCGGGTCCGCATCCTGGCCGTGGTGCTGATGACCTTCGTCGGACACACCGTCGCCGTCTGGATCTACGCCGGCGCCTACTGGCTGCTCGTGCTCCGGCTCGGCATCGGCACCTTCGCGGGCGCGCCGGTCGAGACCTTCGAGGACTGCCTGTACTTCTCCGTGGTGGCCTACACGTCCCTCGGGTTCGGCGACCATTTTCCGACCTCGCACACGCGGCTGCTCGCCGGGGTCGAGGCCCTCAACGGCCTGCTCCTGATCGGGTGGTCGGCCTCGTTCACCTACCTGGCGATGGAGCGGTACTGGCCGCTGCACGGGAAGACGCAGGCGCACCGGGCCGCCCGGGCGGCGGCCGGCATCGGGACCGAGCCCAGCCGAGACCGTCTCTTCCCGCCGGCCCCGGAAACCTGACCGGGCGCCCATCCTTGCGCTGGATCAAGGCCGCCGGTCCTCGCGGGCCCCAGGCTGAAGGGATTCTCGGACAGGAGGCGCACCATGCGCCAATACCTCGTGACCTTCCACAAGGTCGTGCCGGACGATAGCGGCCACGACCACCGTATCCTGCAGCACCAGGTCATCGTCCCCGCCCGGTCGGAGGTCACCGCGGCCTGCGCGGCCCAGGCGCTGTTCTGCGAAGCGGCCGGCATCGTCGACTGGCGTCTGCGGGCCGACACCTGCCTGGTCGCCCAACTGTCCGAGGCCACGGTATAAGGAGGCATCCCCATGAGCCACGATCTCACCGCCCCCGTGCATTGGCAGGGCCGGCAATGGGCCGTCACCGGCTACGGCATCGAGGCGCTCGACGGCATGTACCATGTGCCGTTTTCCGAGATCCCGGAGGCCGAGGCCGGGCCTCCGGACTGGCTGGAGAATCTCTGGCACCGCTACGGCACCGACCGGGACGACCTCGCGGCGGCCCTCAGGGTGGCCCGCTCGATCCGGTTCGCGGCGAAGCCGGCCGCGTCGCGTTCCGCGGCATGAGCCCGGCATGAGTCCGGCAGGAGCCCGGCACGGCCCTGTGCGGTACGGTCACGCCGCCCTTGACCTGGCGCAACGCGGACCGGACCGACCGGTCCATCCTGGCCGCACCGCAACGGCACTGGGAGACGGGCGATGAGGAGCGGACCAGGGGACAGGCCGGTCGTGCTGGTGGCGGAGCCGCAGGCCCTGCCGGGCATGTGGCTGGAGGACGTCCTCGCCGAGGCCGGCTGCGCGGTGCGCGGACCCTACGGAACCAGCGCGGAGGCGGCCCGCTGCCTGGACGAGACGCCTCCGGACTTCGCGGTGGTCAGCATCGACCTGAATCACGGCTCCGGCTTCCCGCTGGCCTGCGCCCTGCGCCGGAAGGGTATCCCCTTCGCCCTGATCTCGGGCAACGCACGCGTGCCGCGCGCCTTCTCGGACGTGCCGCAGTTCGACCGGTTGTTCGAGGCCCGGGCGATGGTCTCCACCGTGACCGCCGGCTGCGCCGTTGCCGGCGGCACCCGGGCCTGCCCGATGCCGGATCGGAGGCCGGCGGGCGCCCCCTTTGCGCTGGATCAATGCCCGACCGCCTGCCGGGCCTAGCGTCGGCGTGGACCGGGCACGGCCTGGACCTCATCGGAGGAGACCGACATGGGCGACAAGCTGATCCGCCAGAACGTCATCGACGAGTTGGACTTCGACCCGAGCATCGACGCCGCACATATCGGCGTCGCCGTCGAGAACGGCATCGTCACGCTCACGGGCCACGTCGCCAGCTACACGGAGCGCGTCGCCGCCGAGAAGGCGGCCCAGAAGGTGCGCGGGGTGCGCGGCGTCGTCGAGGAGATCAAGGTCCGCTTCGGCGGCGAGACGCCGCCGCGCGACGAGGACCTCGCCCAGCGCGCCGTGCAGATGCTCGACTGGTCCGCGACCGTGCCGAAGGGTGCGGTGCAGGTGAAAGTTCAGAACGGCTGGGTGACGCTGACCGGCCGGGTCGACTGGCAGTATCAGAAGGAAGAAGCCTACCGGTCGATCAAGCGCCTCGCGGGCGTGGCCGGCATCCTCAACACCATCGAGGTGGCGCCGAAGGCGAGCGTGCCCGATGTGCGTGCGAAGATCCTGGCGGCGCTGAAGCGCAACGCCGAACTCGAGGCGGACGCCATCAAGGTCACCGTCAAGGACGCGAAGGTCGTCCTGGAGGGCAAGGTGAACGCGTGGCACGAGCGCCGGCTCGCCGAGAACGCGGCGTGGTCGGCGCCGGGCGTGCGCGCCGTCGAGGACCACCTGACGCTGGGCTGACGGACGCGGGGCTGAGGCCCGAACCGACGGGGGGCGCCGGCCGGGCCCGCCGTCATCCCGCCGCCATCCCGCCGCCGTCCTTCGAGCCGGAGACGTTCCATGACCTATGCGAGCATCATGGTCGCCATGGACCTGACGGATGGCGCGCGAAACCGCGTGCGCCTGGCAGGCCGCCTCGCCGACGACTTCAACGCCCGCCTGATCGGCGTCGCCGCGGAGCAGCCGGCCTATGTCGTCCCGCCGGTGGGCCCGACGCCGGCGAGCGCCTACGCGCTGGCCGATTCCGGCGAGACCGTCCTGAACGACCTCCGGGTCGCCCACGAGGCCTTCGCGGCGGCGGCCGGCGGCCGCAACCGCCTCGAGTGGCGCTCCAACCTCGATGTCCCGGTGGCGTTCCTGGCGGCACAGTCCGCGGCCGCCGACCTCGTGGTGGTCGGCCGCGGAGTCCCCGGGCCCCCCCTGTTCGCGGTGGATCCGGCCGATGCGGTCATGCAGCTCGGCCGTCCGGTGCTGGTGGTGCCGCCGGATCTGGACCATCTCGACGCGAAGCGCGTGGTGATCGGCTGGAAGAACACGCGCGAGGCGCGCCGGGCGGTCTGGGACGCGCTGCCCTTCCTGAAGCGCGCCTCGGAGGTGCTCGTCGTCTCCGTCGACGACGGAGCCAGTTCCGAAGGGCAGGATACCCTCCGCCTCCTTCAGGCCCATGACGTCTCCGCGATCCGCGTCCGGCGCGATGCCCAGGGCGAGTTGGTGTCCCTGGCGCTCGTCGAGGCGGCGGCAGAGCATGGGGCGGACCTGATCGTCACGGGCGCCTACGGGCACGGGCGTCTGCGCGAGTGGGTCGTCGGCGGCGTCACCCGCGAACTGCTGGCCGGCGCCCCGGTCTGCTGCCTGATGAGCCACTGAGAGCAGGGATGGGCGGCATGTCCGATACACGCACCCGCATGATCCCGCACGGCGGCTACGTCGTCGTCTGCGACGGCCGCAAGGCCCTGGTGCTCCGCAACGTGAGCGTCCACCCGAAGCCGGACCTCCAGGTCCAGCTCGCGTTCGAGGCGCCCCCGAACCCGCCGACCCACGCGCAGGGCACCGATAGGCCGCCGCGGGTCAGGCTCGGAGACCAGCGCAGCGCCATCGCGCAGACGGACTGGCATGATCTCGCCGAGCGACGCTTCGCGAAAGCGGTCGCTCACGCGCTGGACGCCTTCGATCCGGTCACGGCCCTGATCGTCGTCGCCCCGCCGAAGACCCTCGCCGAGATGCGGCGCGCGTTGCCCGAGCGCCTGCGGCGGGTCGTCGTGGCGGAGGTCGACAAGGATCTGACCAAGCACCCGGTCGAGGAGATCGAGCGCTGCCTCGCCAATGCCTGACCCCGCGCCAGAAGCCGACGCGCCAGAAGTCGACGCGGCAGGGGCCGACGCGGCAGGAGCCGACGAGGCCGGGACGCCGCCGGCCCCATGCCCGGGGGACTGGAGCGCGGCGGACGCCGCCGCGGCCCGGGTCCTGATCGACGCCATCCTCTCGCGCCACGGGGCGGCGTTCCGGGACCTGTTCTGGCGCGCCGTCGATACCGGCTACAATTGCGCTCTCCGGCCGGATCCGGACGCAGAGGCGCAACCCGCGCCCCCCGGACCGGGCTGCGGCGGTGGAACTGCATCGCGACCGGGCGCCCGGCCGAAACCGAGCCCTCTGCCCAGGCCCGCACTCAGTGGGCCATGAGCACCGGAATGCCGGCGTGTTCGATGACATGGCGGGTGACGCCGCCGAGCAGGAACTCGCGCACGCGGCTGTGCGTGTAGGCGCCCATGGCCAGCAGGGAGGCGTTGCGCCGTCCCGCCTCCGCCAGGATCGCCGCGCCGACCGGGGTCCCGTCCTCGACCGGCAGACTGACGGCCTCCGCCACGATGCCGTGCCAGCGCAGATAGGCGCACAGATCCGCTGCCCGCACCTCCGCGAAGCGCTCGGTCTGCGCGTGCACGACCGTGACGCGCGCGGCCTCGTGCAGCAGCGTGATGGACTGGCCGATCAGCCGCGTCGCCTCCAGGCTGCCGTTCCAGGCGATCACGACGTGGTCCAGCAGGTCGTGGGGGATGTGTTCGCCGACGACCAGGGTCGGCCGGCCGACGGCGAACAGGGCGGTGTCGAGGGCGCGGCCCGTGAACGGCTCGTCCGGATCCGGGCGGTCGACGATGACGAGGTCGTTGACCCGCCCGGTCAGCGTCAGGAGCGGCTCGACCTCTCCGGAGAGTTCGGTCCACGTCGCGAAGGTGGCGTCCAGGCGCTCGGCCTTCGCGATCACCGGCACGCCCGCGCGTCCGCACCACGCCTCGAAGGCCGCCTTGCTCTCGGCCGCCGATTCCCGGACGCTCTGCTGGATGGCCTCGATGGTCGTGCCGTCCATCGGCACGAGGCTCGCCATGGCGGCCAGCACGTGCTCCGGGCCGGGCGCCATGAAGGCGACGCCGATATGCGCGTGCAGGCGCCGCCCGAGGCGCAGGGCCGCCTCCAGCCGACGCGTCGCGTCGATCCCCGGGCCGGTCGGGACGAGGAGGCAGCGGAGGTACATCGAGGCTCTCCCTCAGCGTTCCAGCGATTTGAGGTAGGCGATCAGGTCTTGCGCCTGGTCCGGATCGAACCGGAACTCGGGCATGGTCGGGTGGCCCGTGCGGATCCCCTCGGTGAGCGCCTCGCCGAGATCCTCGACGGGGTAGCGCGTGTGGAGATCGCGGAAGGGGGGCGCGGCCCGCAGCGGGCTTTCCCCGGCCCGCCCGATGGCGTGGCACCGGGCGCAGTTGGTCCGCGCGAGGGTCTCGCCTTGCCGGATCTGCAGGTTCCAGGCCGGCGCCGACACGGCGGGCAGAGGCGGGAGGGCAGCCAGGACGCCGGCGAGAAGGAGGCGGGTCGTGCGCATCAGTGGCTCATCAGGCAGCAGACGGTGGTGGTCTCCAGCATCTCGCGGGTCGCGCCTCCGAAGACCCACTCGCGCAGCCGGGAATGGCCGTAGGCGCCCATGACGATCAGATCCGCCTCCTCCCGCCGGGCGAAGCGGAGGATCTCGTCCGCGACGCTGATCTCGGGCTTGTGCAGCAGGTGCGTGGCGACGCGGATGCCGTGCCCCGACAGGTACGCGGCGACGTCCGTGGCGCCTTCGCGGCGCGCCTCCGGACCCGCGACCGCGACATGGACCTGGTCGGCCCGCACCAGGAACGGCAGGGCGTCGTGGACGGCCCTGCGCGCCTCGCGGGTGTCCTTCCAGGCCACGACGATCCGCTTGGCCGAGAGCCGATGGAGGCCGGGCGGCACGATGAGGACGGGACGCCCCGCCTCCATCAGCAGGCCGCCCGCGGCGACACCCATCGGCCCGGGATCGCCGTCGGCCGGCCCCTGACGGCTCACCACCACGAGGCCGGCGGCGCGGGCCTGTTCCACCAGGAAGGCCAGGGGCTCGGCCAGCGCCTCCCGCCACGCGGTCCTGACCCGCTCGCCGGCCTCGCGCTCGAACAGCGCCCGCCCTTCGGCCAGCTCCTCCTTCGCCCGCGTCTCCTCGATCTCGAAGATGCGCTGCGACGCGTCGGCGCTCTCGACCGGGATCATGGTGACGAGCTGCCGCGCGGCGACGCCGATCAGGGTGGTGTCGAAGCGCCAGGCGATGTCGGCGGCGAGCCGGACGCGGTCGACGGCCGTGGCCCCGCGGTCGACCGAGACCAAGATGTTGGAGATCCGCATGATCACCTCCCGGCGCGGGCCCGTCCGCCCGGCCCGGCGACTCTTGCCCGTGCGGGTGGCCGGGGCCTTGATCCAGCTCAACCGCACCGGGGCCGCCGCAAGCCGCGAGGGCGCGTGTCCCGCCGCGCGGTGGGCGCGATGTCCGGGACGATTGACCGATCGCAATGCCCGGTCCCGCCGGATGGGGACATGAGGTTGCGGATGGAGGTCTCATGCCGTCCGCTTCCGCGATCCTGGCTTCAGGCCTGCCCGGTTTCGGGCCCTCCCGCGATGGGCTGGCGACGCCGCGGACCCTCCCGGCCTTCATCGCGAGCGCGAGCGGCGCCCATCAGCTGGCCCTGGTGGCGATGGCGACGGCCCTCTTCGTGGCGGATCTGGCGCCCCTCGAGCTGCAGCGGCGGGTCGTCAACGCGGCCCTTCCCGGCGGGAGCGCCCGAACCATCCTCCTGCTCGCGGCCCTGTACATCGCGGCTGCCACGGCGATGGGGGCCCTCAAGCTCGCGCTCAACATATACCGCAGCTACGTCAGCGAGAGCGCGGTCCGCCGGCTCCGCAGGACGCTGCTGCAGGACCTCGGCACCCTCGCCCCGGGCGACCGTGCGGCGGTCGAGGGCGTGGAGGTCTCCCTCGTCCTGGCGGAGGCGGAGCCGGTCGGCGCCTTCGTCGGCGTGAGCGTCTCGGAACCGGTCCTGGAGGGCGGCATCGTGCTGGGGACGTTCGGGTACATGCTGTACCTCAACCCGCTGATGGCGGCCCTGGCGCTGGCGGTGTTCGTACCGCAGATGGTCTTCGTGCCGCTGATGCAGCAGGCGATCAACCGCCGCGTGGTCGCGCGGACGGGCGCCTTGCGCCGCATCAGCGGCGGCATCATCGGCCGGCACCGACACGAGGCCACGGGGCTTCAGGACGCGCGCATCGAGCGGGTGTTCCGGCTCAACATGGGCATCTTCAAGCTGAAGTTCTCGATGAACTTCCTCATGAACCTGATGCACCACGCCGGGGTGGCGCTGACCCTGGGGCTGGGCGGCTACCTCGTGGTGAACGGCGAGACGGATCTCGGGACCGTCGTGGCCTTCGTCGCGGGCCTGAGGCAGCTCAACGATCCGTGGGGCGGCCTGATCGACTGGTTCCGGGAGTGGCGCGTCACGCTGGCAAAGTACGCCCTGCTCCGGCAGGCCCTCGACACGCTCCCGCGGCAGGGCGCCTGAGGCGGCGTTCCGGCCGGACCGCCCCCGCCGATCGCCCGAAACCGCCTCGACCCGGTGCCCCGCCCGGACGGCCTCGCGCCCCCGGGACGTGGGATCAGGGCACGAGGACCGCCGCGCCCCGGAGGGCGCCGGACCGGTGATCCGCCACGGCCTCGTTGGCGCGGGTCAGCGCGTAGGTGCGGGTGTGCGTGACGAGGCCGGCCTGCGGCACGACGGCGAAGAAGGTGCGGGCGTCCTCGCGCGTGAGGTTCGCCACCGAATGCACGGAGCGCTCGCCCCAGAGCCGGTCGTAGGGGAAGGCCGGGATGTCGCTCATGTGGATGCCGCCGCAGACCACGCGGCCCCCCTTGCGCAGGGCGCCGAGGGCCCGCGGGACGAGGTTCCCGTCCGGGGCGAAGATCAGGGCCGCGTCCATCGGCTCGGGCGGCGCCTCGTCCGACCCGCCGGCCCACGCGGCCCCCAGCGTGCGCGCGAAGTCCTGGGCGTCCCGGTCGCCCGGCCGGGTCAGCGCGAACACGCGCCGCCCCTGCCAGCGGCAGATCTGGGCGACGATGTGGGCGGCCGCCCCGAACCCGTAGAGACCGACCGTTCCGGCATCGCCGGCCATCCGCAGCGTGCGCCAGCCGATCAGCCCGGCGCACAGAAGGGGCGCCGTCGCGACCGGGTCCAGGCGCGCGTCGAGCGGGATGGTGAAGGCGGCCTCGGCCAGGAGATGGCTCGCGAAGCCGCCGTCGCGGGTGCAGCCGGTGAAGCCGGGGGCGTCGCAGAGGTTCTCGCGCCCCGTCTCGCAGTAGGCGCAGTGCCCGCAGGCATGCCCGAGCCAGGGCACGCCGACCCGCATGCCCGGTCGCGGCGCCGTCACGCCCGCGCCGACCGCCTCGACGCGCCCGACGACCTCGTGTCCCGGCACGATGGGATAGACGGCCTGGGGCAGGTCGCCGTCGATGACGTGGATGTCGGTCCGGCAGACCGCGCAGGCCTCGACCCGGATGCGCACCTCGCCCGGCCCGGGGTCCGGGTCCGGACGCTCCTCCGGGACGAGGGCCGCGCCGATCTCCCGCAGGACCATGGCCAGCATCGGGCCGGCCTCACGCGAGGGTCAGGCGATCCTCGACGGCGCGGACGCCGGGCGCCGACCACGCGGCCCGCTCGGCGATCTCGCGCTCGCTCCAGACATCGACGCACCCGTCGAGGGTGACCTTGTCGCCGTCCACGTGCACGCGGATCGTATCCGGATCCCGCGCGCTCCGTCTCAGGGCCGCGAGGATGCGGGACTTCACCTCGGTGGCCTGCGCGAGCGGCTTCACCGCGATGAGATTGACGATGTCGGTGACGCCGGCCAGGCGCCGCAGCGCCTGATCGACGGCCGCCTTCTGGTGATAGAACGGGACACAGCCGTCGAGCGTGACGCAGCCCTTCTCGACCTTGAGCGTGACCGCGTTCTCCGGGATCTGCACGTCCCATGCGAGCACCCGGGCGCAGCGCTCGGCCAGGGCCTCGTCGCCGACGATGGGGCAGTTCGGATAACGGACCTCGATCCGCTCCACCACGCCCCGCACGCCGCGGACCCGCAGCACGACGCGCTCGGCGATGCCCTTCTCGGCGTAGTTGCGGACATGCCCCGTCAGGGTCACGATGCCGTTCTCGACGGTGACGCCGATCTGCGCCGCGTCGATCATCGGAGCGTATTCCAGCTCGTCGAGCACATGCTGGTGCACGGTCTTGTCGTCCATCACCCGTCTCCCCGCGTCGCTCGGTTCAGAGGACCAGCCAGAGCAGCACAGTCGTCACCGCCGAGGCCGCGATGGCCAGGGCCAGGGCCTGCAGACTGCCGATGCGCCCGTAGTGGTAGCCATCCGCCACGACGCGCCGGCCCGCGTCGTTCCGCGGCTCGAGCCTGAGCGGCATCCATACGCGGCGCACCGTCCGGATGTGGGTGGATCGAAGCACCAGGGTCATCGTTCGCTCCCGTCTTGGCTGACGGGGCCATCTTGCCGTCCTGCCCGGGGAGGGCCTTGATCCACCTCAACGCCGCCGGGCCCGGCCCCCGGCAGGGTCCGCCCCGGGTTACGGATCCGCCGGGAGGCCGACATGGACGCGAGGCACGGCTCGAAGGAGCGCCGCGACGGCGAAGGCCGGGACGACGGACACGGCCTGGCCTTCGTGCCCGGGCCGCTCGGACCCGATGGCCTCGGGACGATCGACGCCTACTGGCGCGCCGCCAACTACCTGTCGGTCGGGCAGATCTACCTCATGGCCAACCCGCTCCTGCGCGAGCCGCTCAAGGCGGAGCACGTCAAGCCGCGGCTCCTCGGCCACTGGGGGACGACGCCCGGCCTCAACTTCATCTACGCGCACCTGAACCGGATCATCCGGCAGCGCGACCTCGACATGATCGCCGTTTGGGGACCGGGCCACGGTGCGCCGGGTCTCGTGGCCAACGCCTACCTGGAGGGCACCTACAGCGAAATCTACCCGGACGTGGCCCGGGACGCGGTCGGGATGGGCCGCCTGTTCCGGCAGTTCTCGTTCCCCGGCGGCATCCCGAGCCACGCCTCGCCCGAGCTGCCGGGCTCGATCCACGAGGGCGGCGAACTCGGCTACTCTCTGGCGCATGCGTTCGGGGCAGCCCTCGACAACCCGGGCCTGACCGTCGCCTGCATCGTCGGGGACGGCGAGGCCGAGACCGGGCCGCTCGCCGCCGCCTGGCACGCGAACAAGTTCCTCGACCCGTGCTCCGACGGCACGGTCCTGCCGATCCTGCACCTCAACGGCTACAAGATCGCCAGCCCGACGGTCCTCGCCCGCATGCCCGCGGACGAGCTGCGCAGCCTTCTCGTCGGCTACGGCTACGCGCCGGTCTTCGTCGAGGGCGACGACCCGGCCCCGATGCACCAGGCCATGGCCACGGCCCTCGATGCCGCCTTCGACACCATCGCGGAGATCCGGGCGCGCGCCGGACGCGGCGCCGTCGAGCGGCCCCGTTGGCCCATGATCGTGCTGCGCAGCCCCAAGGGCTGGACGGGGCCGCATTGCGTGGACGGCAAGCCCGTCGAGGGCACATGGCGCGCGCACCAGGTGCCGGTCGCCGCCGTCCGGGAGAACGCGGAGCACCGGGCGATCCTCGAAGCCTGGATGCGCTCCTATCGTCCGGAGGAGCTGTTCGCGGAGGACGGCGCCCTCGTCCCCGAACTCGCCGCGCTGCCGCCGAAGGGGGCGCGGCGCATCTCGGCCAATCCGCACGCCAACGCGCACAAGAGCGCGCCTCTGCGCCTACCCGACCTGAGCGTGGCGGCCGTCGCGGTGCCGGAGCCCGGCCGCACCAGGGCCGAGGCCACCCGCGCGCTCGGGGCCTACCTTCGGGAGGTGCTGACCCTGAACGCGCCGGCGCGCAACTTCCGCATCATGGGGCCGGACGAGACCGCCTCGAACCGCCTCGACGCGGTCTTCGCGGTGACGAGCCGCGCCTGGCAGGAGGCGATCCTGCCGGGCGACGAGAACCTCGCCCGCGACGGCCGCGTCATGGAGGTGCTGAGCGAGCACCTCTGCGAGGGCTGGCTGGAGGGCTACGTGCTGACCGGGCGGCACGGCCTGTTCGCGACTTACGAGGCCTTCGCGCACGTGGTCGATTCGATGGTGAACCAGCACGCCAAGTGGCTGAAATCCGCGCGCGACCTGCCCTGGCGCCGGCCGGTGCCGTCCCTCAACATCCTTCTCTCGTCCCATGTCTGGCGGCAGGACCACAACGGCTTCAGCCACCAGGACCCCGGCTTCATCGACTTCGTGGCCAACAAGCGGGGCGACACGGCCCGCATCTACCTGCCGCCGGACGCGAACACCCTGCTCTGCGTCATGGATCATTGCCTGCGCACCTACGACCGCATCAACGTCGTCGTGGCCGGCAAGCAGCCGGCCCTGCAGTGGTTGAGTCTGGACGAGGCCGTCCGCCATTGCGCGGCCGGCGTCGACATCTGGGACTGGGCCTCCAACGAGGGTGCGGGGGAGCCGGATGTGGTGATGGCCTGCGCGGGCGACGTGCCGACCCAGGAGACGCTCGCCGCGGTGGATTGGCTGCGCCGACATGTCCCCGCGCTCAAGGTCCGGGTGGTGAACGTCGTCGACCTGATGACGCTGCCTGCGCCCGAGACGCACCCCCACGGGCTCGACGACGCAACCTTCGACAGCCTGTTCACCTCCGATCGGCCCGTGGTGTTCGCCTATCACGGCTATCCGTGGCTCATCCATCGGCTGACCTACAAGCGGACGAACCATGGCAACTTCCACGTCCACGGCTTCATCGAGGAGGGCACGACCACGACGCCCTTCGACATGTGCGTGCTGAACCGCCTCGACCGCTTCCACCTCGCGCTCGCCGCGCTGCAGACGGTCCCCCATCTCGGGGCATGCGCCGAGCATGCCGAGCAGGCGCTGCGGGATGCCTTGGCGGCCCATCACGCGTATGTCCGTCGCACCGGCGACGACCTGCCGGAGGTGCGGGATTGGGTCTGGCCGGACCGGCATGCGCACCCGCATCCGGACCGTCGGCGGATCGACGGCGACATCATGCAGTGCGGTCCGACCACGGGAAAAGAGCCTCGCCCGGGCGAAACCCTGGACGACTGGACGGTCGTCACCTGAGGCCGGGCGATGATCCGCGTCCTCGACGCCGGCGCCTCCAGCCTGCGCCGCGCCCTGTCCCGGCCGGGTGCCGACGACCCGGCGTGGCGCGCCCGCGGTCGCCGACACCGGTCATGAGCGGCGCTCCCGATCGGAGGCCTCGACGCGCCGGTGCTGGGCGCGCTGGACGAACCCCCCGGGCGTCCCTTCCTGACTGCGATCACGGTATCGGTGCCCGACCTTCGGGGTGTCGCGACGGCCCGAAGCGCGCGTGCCGCCCGAGGCGTCTTCGAGGCGTCTTCGGGCCGTCTTCGGGGCCGCGCCATCCCCCGGGCTGGACGCAATCGCGGATGAGTCCCTCCGCGAGGGCCACCCCAAACCCGGATCCGGGGGGAGCCGAACCCGGGCCGTGTCCACCCCGGGTCAGGGGGGCGGGAAATCCAGGTTCAGGTAGGCAGGGTCGAATTCGGCGACCTTCCGGAGACCGTCCCAGTCCTCGATGGTCATCCATCGGCATCGCTTGGACACGAGCCCGGCCTGCTGGAGCCTCTTCATGGTCCGGTTCGCGTGGACCGATGTGAGGCCCAGGGCGCTGCCGAGTTCCGTCTGCGTCAGGGGCATCGGAAATCGGAAGGCCTCGGTCATGCCGGCCACCGCGGCCCGGGTGAAGAGTTCGCAGATCAGGTGCGCCATCCCCGCATAGGCTTGACGGTGCCCCGCATTCAGGAGCCAGCGGCGGGTTATGGCCGCCTCGGTGGCGGTTTCGACCTGAATCAGACGGCCGATGCCGGGATGCCGCTCGACGAGCCCGTGCAGGACGCCGTGCGGAATGATGCCGATGCGGCATGGGGTGAGCGTGGCGATGACATGATCCATCTCGCCCCGCAGAAGGCCCTGCAGGTCCAGGGCGTCGCCGGCGAGTTGCAGGCCGAGAATCTGCGGCCTGCCGTCCTTCAAGGGGACGTACCGGCACGTCCAACCCTCCAGCAGAAGGCGGCATTCGGTCGGCGTGTCGCCCTCGCGCACGATGTCCGTGTCCGCCTCGACGTTCACGACCCGGGATACGGATGCGGCGAGGGCATCGATCTCCGCGGCCCAGACGCCGCCGGACCGATCCAGCCTGCGCCGGATGGTCAAGGTCCAATCCACGCCCGACGGGCGCGTGGGGTCGCGGGCGAACTTCCGCCGGCCCGTCTGCGCGTCCCGGGCGCGTGCCAGGGGGAGTGTCGGCGGTAGTGTCGGGGGCCGTGTCGGGGGCCGTGTCGGGCCAGGGGGGGATTGCGCCGCCTCGCATCCCTGGGCGGTGATCGCTTCGTGGCTCAGCCTTGAGCGCGTCTTCCCTTCGGCTATCGACATCATGCGCCCCCAGTCTCGCTGGATGGAAACAGGTCGGCGCCGCGCCGCGGTCGTGCCTTGCGGTGGATCAAAGGCGCCCGGTTCGAAGCCTCCACGCCATCCGGCATCGCGGCACGATGCACCGCCTGCCGCCCGGCGGCCCCCGGAGATCATCGCCGCACCCTGAGGGACGGCGGGGGGCTGCACGCTCCATCGCGCTCACGCGCGCACACCCCCCATCCCGACCCCGCCATCGCGGCCGTCGCGCCCCTCCGTCGAACCGACGGAATGGGCTGCGATGTCGGCCGGCCTTACCCATCGGTACAGGAGACGGTCGACCGCGCCGGCCCGGGCGAGCGGCAGATCGCGCCAGAAGGTGCGCCACCGCGTCAGAAGGGTGCTCTCGGCGGGCCCGAACTCCGACGGAGGCGGGCACGGAGGCGGGCACAGGGGCAAGACGGGACAGTCCGCGCCCCCGCCCGTCATGATCCGTCCCCGCCGTCCGGATGGGTGAGGCGGGCGACCTTGAACGTGCGGTAGACCGCGCCGCCGGCGTCCCGGATCGAGACGTACTCGCCTTCGACGAAGACGTGGGTACCCAGATGGTAGCCGGCCTCGTCATCCTCGTTCGTCCAGTCCTCGTAGTCGATCAGCCAAGTCGCGCCGCCCTCGCCACCGGCCCGGTGCACCAGGCGGCCGTGCCGGTCCGGCTCGCCGATCCAGAAGCGGCGGACGCGGCACCGGTCGCGGGTCTCGCGCCAGAGCGCCGGGTCGAGGTGCCCGTCTGGCGTGAGGGGCGCCACGATCTCGTAGCCCCGTCCGGTGCTGCCGTCCGGATGCTCCGGGCAGCGCGCCAGCGTCAGCGTCACGCGAGACAGTCCGGGCCGGGCATCGGGTTTCCCCGGAGGTCGTCCACCCTGGAGCGGGGCGGCGTCGAGCGCGTGCGATTCGCCGGACATGGCGGTCCTCCTCAGCTCAGGGCCACGATGCGGTCCTCGACGGCGCGCACGCCCGGCACCGACCACGCGGCGCGCTCGGCCGCATCGCGCTCGGCCCAGGCCGTCACCGCCCCTTCCAGGGTCACCTTGTCCCCCGTGACGGTGACCTTGATCCCCTCCGCCTCGAACAGGGCGCCCCGCCGGAACGCCTCCAGGATCTTGTCCTTGACCGCCGCCGGCGGCACCTGCCGCCGGATTTCGATGAGGTTGGTCACGCCGTGCACGCCGGTGAGCTTCCGGACGGCCGCCTCGGCGCCCGCCACTTGGTACTGCCAGTCCACCGTGCCGGTCAGCGTGACCCAGCCGCCGGCCACCTTCACCTGGATGGCGTCCTTCGGGAGATGCACCGACCAGTCGATGATCGCGAGCGCCCGGGCGGCGATCTGGTCGTCGGCCACTTTCTTCTCGTCGGCGTAGCGGACCGCGATCCCCTGCGCGATGGCGCGCACGCCCCGGACGCGGCGCACGGCGCGCTCCGCCTCCACCTTCTCGGCGTAGCTGCCGACATGGCCGTTGAGCGTCACCACCCCTTCGGAGACGGCGACGCCGATATCCCCGGCGTCCAGGCTCGGGTCGAAGTCGAGTTCGTCGAGCACCGCCCGGCGCAGGTCCTTGTCGGTCATGGGGTCCTTCCTCATGGCGTGTCTCCCGATCGTTCTGGCTGGCGCGGGGGCTCCTCGGCGCTGCGGCGCGGCCTAGACGGAGGAGCCTCGATTCAGCGCGACGCCGACGCGCCGCTCGGCCTGGGCGAGCGCGGCGCACCGCTCCAGCTCCGTGCGCAGGCGGGGGATCGTCGCGTCGATGCCGGCCGCCCCGAGATCCGACCGAAGCCTGTCGATCAGCGCTTCGTCCTCGGTCACGACGGCGTACTCCGTGACGGCGGTGACGTAGTCTTCCGCCGCCTGGCCGGTCAGGTTCATCCGCTCGGAGGCCCAGGCGGCCAGGAGCCGGTTGCGCCGGTTGCGGGCGTGGAACCGCGCCTCTTCCTCCTGGACGAAGCGGCGTTCGGCGGCTCGCTCGCGCTCGTCGAACGTCGTGGTCATGGAAGCCTCCATCCCGTGAGCGGTGCCGGACCGCGCCGGCTGCGGTGCGGCCATCCTTCAACCGGCCGACGCCGCCGGCCTTGAGGCAGATCAAGGTTCGGCGCGCCGATGGCGGGCGCGGTGCGGCGGGCGGGCGGCCCAGGGCTTCACGGTCTCGACCGCCGCGAGGTAGGCGAGGGTGATCAGCGCGATGCCGAGGAGCGTCGGGAGGGGCGGGGCCTGGAAGCCGAACCAAGGCCCTGCCGGCGTGAAGGGAAGGGCCAGCGCGGCCGCCAGCGCGGCGAGTGAGGAGCACGCCAGCGCCGCGCTCGGACGATCCCGCCAGGGGCGCCCGCTCGTCCGGATGACGAAGATCACGAGGATCTGCGTCGCCATGGATTCGAGGAACCAGGCCGTCCGGAATTCCTCCGCCGAGGCACCGAAGAGGAAGAGCAGGGCGCCGAAGGTCAGGAGGTCGAACAGCGACGAGAGCGGGCCCATCACGCCCGCGAACCGGAGGATGGCCGCCATGTCCCAGACCTGTGGCCGGGCGGTCGCGGACGGCGCCACATGGTCGAAGGGGATGCCGACCTCCGAGAGGTCGTAGAGCAGGTTGTTGAGAAGGATCTGCGTCGGCAGCATCGGGAGGAACGGCAGCGTCACCGACGCGACCGCCATCGAGAGCATGTTGCCGAAGTTCGAGCTCGCGCCCATGCGGATGTACTTCAGGATGTTGGTGAAGGTCCGCCGCCCCTCCTCGACGCCGTCGGCGACGACCGCGAGGTCCGAGGCGAGCAGGATCATGTCGGCCGCGGCCTGCGCGACCCCGGTCGCGCCCTCGACGGAGAGGCCGATATCGGCCTGCGCGAGGCCCGGCGCGTCGTTGATGCCGTCACCCAGGAAGCCCACGATCGCGCCCCTGGCCTGAAGCGCCCGCACGATGCGCGCCTTCTGGTCCGGGGTGAGCCGTCCGAAGGCGTCCACCTTGCGGGCCTGCACCGCGAGCGCCGCATCGCTCAGGGCCGCGACCTCGGAGCCGGACAGGACCGTGGTGGTGTGAAGCCCGACGAGGCTCGCGAGGCGGCGCACGACCACCGGGTCGTCGCCGGACAGGATCTTCAGGCGCACGCCGGCGCGCGCGAGCCGCGTGACGGCGGCGGCGGCCGTCGGTTTGGGCGGGTCGGCGAAGGCGCAGAAGCCCTCGAAGACGAGGTCGGCCTCGTCCGCGGTTCCGGGCGGCCGCATGGGCCCCGACCAGGGCCGCGACGCGACCGCGATGGTGCGCAGCCCCTCCTCGGCCAGGCTCCGGACCTGCCCGAGGGCCGCGCCGCGTTCCTCCGGGCCCATCGGCTCCGTCCCCTCGCCGGCGCGGCGCGCGGTGCACAGCGCCAGGACCGCCTCCGGCGCGCCCTTCAGGATCAGCAGCGGCCCCTCCGGTCCCTGCGCGAGGACCGACCCGGTGCGCCGCCCGTAGTCGAACGCCCGCTGGCCGGCCAGGACCCACGCCCGGCCCGCGTTCGGGTGATGGTCGATGAGGGCCGCGTCGAGCGAGCTGCGATCCCCGCCGAGATCGGCCGCGACCGCCGCGAGCCGCGACGGCCGCCCGTCCTCGCGGCCCGCCGGATCGAGGCTCCGGCCCAGGGCGATCTCGGCCGAGGTCAGCGTCCCGGTCTTGTCGGTGCACAGCACCGTCATCGCGCCGAGGTCGTGGATCGCGGCGAGCCGCTTCACGATGACCTTGCGGGCCGCCATGCGCAGCGCGCCCCGCGAGAGCGTCACCGTCGTGACCATCGGCAGCAGTTCCGGGGTGAGGCCGACGGCGAGCGCGACCGCGAACAGGAGGGAGTCGAGCACGGGGCGGCCGAGCACGACGCGGGCGGCCAGGACGCTGAGCACCAGGGCCAGGGTCAGCCGGGCGACCATGAGCCCGAAGGCGTGGAGGTCGCGCTGGAAGGGCGAGGATGCCCGCGTCTCGGCCAGAACCGAGGCCGCCGCGCCGAACATCGTGGCGGGGCCGGTCGCGACGACGAGGGCGGTTGCCTTGCCCGTCCGCACGACGGCGCCGCGGAACACGGCGTTCGAGGCCTCCGCCGGCTCTGGAGACGTCACCGGCCCGGCCCGCTTCTCCACCGGGTAGGGCTCGCCGGTCAGGGCGGCCTCGGCCACCGTGAAGGCGTCGCCGTCGATCACGAGGGCATCGGCCGGGACGATGTCGCCGGCCCGCATGCGCAGGATGTCGCCGGGAACCACCTGCTCCACCGGGACCGTGACGAAGCTGCCGTCCCGCCTGACCTCAGCCTTCAGCGCCACCGTGTGGCGCAGGGCCTCGGCGGCCCGTGTGGCGTGGCCCTCCTGCACCGTGTCGAGGCCGATGGACAGGCCGAGGATGGCGACGATGATGACGCCTCCCACCACGTCGCCGGTCACGACCGAGACGAGGCCGGCCGCGATCAGGATCAGGGCGAGCGGTTCGAGCAGGCGGCGGAGCACGGCCTGCAGGGCGCCGCCGGCCCGCGTCCCGGCATCGCTGTTCGGCCCGTAGCGTTCGAGCCGTCGCGCGGCGTCGACCGCGCCGAGCCCGTCGAGCCCGCATCGGAGCTCGGCGCAGAGCGTCTCGAGGCCGCGCACCCAGAACGCCCCGCTCGGCCCGGGCGACGACAGCTCCGTCGGAGTGGCGATGTCGCGCGCGCGCGCCGGAACCGCCGTCATCTCCATGGGTCGACCCGTCGCTCTCCCGCTCGCGGCGGCACGACATCACCGGTTGGGACTGGGGTCGTTGCGGTGGATCAAGCCGCCGCCGCCGCTCTGGCTGACGGCCAGGAGATGCTGCACGGCCGCCGTCAACGGCCGGTCCCGCGACGGATCGATGAGGCCGTCCGCGACGAAGCCGTCCTGCAGCGAGCCGCCGCCCGCACCGGGCTCCGGCGATAGGCGGCCCTGCGTCCCGGCCGCCATGCCGTCCGGGGTCACCACGCGGTCGGGTGCGATGCCGTTGCCGTCCACCCGGCGGCCCGCGGGCGTGACGAACCAGGCCGTGGTGAGGCGCAGCGCGCGCCCGTCGCGGTGGGCATAGGTGGTCTGGACCGCCCCCTTGCCGTAGGTGCGCGTCCCGATGAGAATCGCGCGCCGGTGATCCTGAAGGGCGCCGGCGACGATCTCGGCCGCGGACGCGGTCCCGCCGTCGACGAGCACGACCAGCGGAAGGCCGTCGATCACGTCGGCACCGGTCCTGTCCAGCGCGAACCGCTCGACGCTGCCGGGGTCCCGGCCGACCAGGCGCACGATCTCGCCCCGTCCGAGGAAGGCCCCGGCCACCGCGACGGCCTGCACGACGAGGCCCCCCGGATTGCCGCGCAGGTCCAGGATGAACCCCGTGAGCCTGTCACGGCCGATGCCGGCCTTCAGGTTCGCCACCGCCCTGAGCAGCCGGCCGGTCGTGAATTCGTCGAAGTGGTCGAGCCCGAGATAGGCGACGGTATCCAGGGCTTTCAGACGCACCGGGTGCAGCGGCAGCCACTCCCGGATCAGGACCATCTCGGCCGGGGCAGGCTCGCCCGGCCGGACGACCCGCACGCGCACCGTCGAGTCCGGCTCTCCGCGCAGGCGGTCGGCGACCTGGTCGGGCGCGATGCGCCCGATGGCGACGCCGTCGATCTCCTGGATGATTGTCCCGGGCGTGAGGCCGGCGCGCGCGGCCGGGGCATCGGGAAGCGTGCGCCGCACCGTCCCGTCCGCGTCGACGACCACGCCGATGCCGGCATAGCTTCCCGTATCCTGCTCATCGAGCCGGCGGAACTCGGCCGCGGTGAGGTAGTGTGAATGCCGGTCCAGCGCGGCGAGCATTCCGACGATGGCCGCGTCGATCAACGGACCGTCGCCGCGCATATCGGCCGCCCGTGACCGGATGGCGTGGAATGCGGCCCCGAAGAGCCGCAGGTCCCGATAGGGCGAGTCCTGGAACCCGTCCGGGCGTAGGCCGGCATCGGGTGCGGCGGGGCTCGTGAGCAGCGCGCCGGCGGCGCCGGCGAGCCAGGCCGCCCCGGCGAGGCAGCACGCGGCGCCGCGACCGGTCGGCCCCCGGTCGCGTGCCGCCTTGCTTGCGATCGGTTTGAACGGCATCGCCCGGTTCGACGTCCACGCGCGCGGTGAGGATGGCTCTCCGCGCCCGGCCTCGCCTTGACGTGCGTCAACGTCACCGCGTGTGCGGAGGCGGGCCCTGCGCGATGGCGATCGTCGTCGGAACGCCCCGTGCCCGCTCCGGCCGATCCGGCGGGGTTGGGGTCGCCGGTGACCCGTCGGGTGGCCGGGCCGCCGGCCAGCCCGTCACGCCGGCGCTCCCCAGGAGCGACAGGACCGTCGCGCGCAACGCGTCCACGGGCTGATCGGCGCGGAGCTCGTGCCACGCGAGGGCGCCGCGACCCCGCGCGACCTGGGCCGCCAGGACCGTCGCGGTGGCATCCGAAGGGTCGCCGGCGCGGCTGTCGATGCGGCGCGCGAGCAATGGGGCCGGGGCCTCCAGCCAGACGCCGCAGAACCGGGCCCCCCGGTCTCGGGCGAGGGCCTCGATTTGCGCCCGCTCGGTCGGTCGGTCGAAGACCGCATCGGCGACGACGCAATGGCCCGCGGCCAGGACCCGCCCGGCGTCCCGCCGCAGGATCGCGTAGACGCGCCGCGACACGGTCTGGGCATAAGCCGCCGCCGGGAGCCGCGTCAGGGCGTCGACCCCGTGCAGGCGCTTGCGGATCCGATCGCTCGACAGGATCCGAGCGCCCGGGGCCGCGCCGAGCCAGGGGGCCGCCGCCGCCGCGACGCTCGACTTGCCGGAACCGCTGAAGCCGCCGACCGCCAGGAGGCCCGCCGGCCTGTCGGTCAGCAGGTCTTCCCCGAGGGCGAGATACGCGCGCGCCTCGGCGGTCCTGGCGGCGGCGGCCGCGCCGGTTCCGTCCGCCGCTTGAGCCGCCGTGACGTGGGCGCGGATCACCGCGCGCAGCGCCATCAGGACCGGCAGCAATCCGAGACCGTCGGTCTCGTCCGCCTCATCGAGGTAGCGATTGAGCAGGAGGTTGGCGAGGTCGAAGCGCGACCGGTGCCAGAGGTCCATGAGGACGAAGGCGAGGTCGTACAGGATGTCGGTCGTCGCGATGGTCTCGCTGAACTCGATGCAGTCGAACGGCGTCGGCTTGCCCTCGAACAGGCAGATGTTACGCAAGGTGAGGTCGCCGTGGCAGCGGCGGACCTTGCCGGCGGCGCGGCGGGCGTCGAGCAGGGGGGCATGCCGCGCCAGAACCGCCCGGAACCGCGCCGTCAGCGTCGCCACCGCGCCGGTCGAGGCGAGCCCCGTCGCCCGGAGCGCCGCCGCGTTCAAGTCGACGAGCGCCGTCAGGGCGGCGGCCCCGCCCTTGTCGCGGTGGATCTCCGCGCCGGCATGGAAGGCGGCGATGACCTGGGCAAGGTCCGCGATATGGTCCGGTCCGAGGCGCCCCTCGCACGCCAGGGTGTCGAACAGGTCCGCCTCCGGGAACCGCCGCATCTCGACCACGGCGTCGACGAGGTTCCCGGTCCCGTCGAAGGCCAGGCCCCCGTCCGGTCCGTGCGTGATCCGCCGGGCGCCGAGGTAGAGCGCGGGTGCCGTGCGGCGGTTGAGCACGACCTCGGCCTCGCAGGCTGCGAGGCGCCGCTCGGGGGTCGAGAAGTCGAGATAGGGGAAGCGGACGGCGCGCTTGAGCTTGAACACGCGGCTGCCGGCCAGGAAGAGCCGGGAGATGTGGGTGGTTACGGTCTCCACCTGCCCCATCCCCGACAGGGCGTGCGTCAGGAACGCGGCGACGGCGTCCTGGTCCCCGGTCGACATGCGGATCGATCCTCGCTGACCCTGGGCGTCGCGCGGGCCGCGGGCGGCGCGGTTTGCCAAGCAGATTTCTGGGCAGATTTCTGGGCCGATTTCTGGGAGGCGGGTAGGTCCCGCAGCCGCCACAGCCAGGAGCCGGCCGAGACGAGGAGGGCGACGCCGAGGCCCACGTGAGCCCAGGCCGCGGCGTCCTGGAAGCCCAGCGCCCAGGGGGCCGCGCAGGACCAGAGACCGGCCGCCCCGATGGCGTACACTTCTCCCTCACGGGTGCGCATCAGCGTCAGGGCCGCCAAGGCCAGGATCGTCGCCCCGGTGATCCAGGCGTTCCAGGCCGCGATGTCCTCGGATCGGAAGCCGAAGTACCAGGGCGCCAGGATCAGGCCCGCCCCCAGCATGAGGTTCCAGCCCCCCAGGAAGATGTCTTCCGGCTGGTTGTCGATGATTCGCATCGCCCCTCGTCCCCGGGGTGTGGCGGGCCCTGGGCCGCCGCCGACCGAGATGTGCGCCGATGTCGCCGGATCGGCCTTGAGATGGATCAAGGGCGCCGCCGCCGCGGTGGGGCACGCAGGGACTTTCAGGAGTCTGTGATGGCCGCACCAGCCGACAAGACCGACCCCTTCGATCCATTCGGCGTCGCCGCCGCGATGACCGGATGGTGCTGCCTCCTGAAGGCGGCGCAGGAAATCCGGGACATCGACCAGGAGATGATGGAGACGATGATGGAGGCCGACGCCGCGGCGCCCGCCGGCCTGTCGCCGGAAGCCGGCGCGAAGCTCCAGGGCGTCGTCAGCCTGATGCGACGCCTGCAGCTCGACCCCGAAGCCGTTCGGCGGAGCGAGCCCGAGACCATGCGGGCGCTCGAGTCCGCTTGCCGGGCCTGCGGCGCGCGGAGCCGCTGCGAACGCGAGCTCCGGGCCGGAACGGCGGCCCGCACCTACCCGGATTTCTGCCCGAACGCCGCGCGCCTCGACCGGCTGCGCCATGCTTGAGCGGGATCCGGCCGAGGATCCCGAATGGCCCAGCCCGCCGGCCGCGACCGGGTGCCCGGCGGCGGGGACGAAACCCGTCCATGCCCTGCCGGTCGCGGAGGTTCCAGGGCGTTTCGAGACCGCCCTGCCTGCGGGCCTGACCGATGCGGAGGCCCGGCAACGGCGCGCGCGGTTCGGCGCGAACGTGATCGCCACGACCGAGAGGGCCGGCAGGCTGTCCCTGCTCCTGCACCAGCTCGCGAGCCCCGTCGTCTACCTGCTCGCCGCGGCCGGCGGGCTCTCGCTCTACTTCGGGGATTGGCAGGAGGCGGCCGCCGTCATTGCGGTGCTGGCCATCAATACCGGCCTCGGCTTCTTCACCGAGCTGCGGGCGGTCCGATCCGTCGAGGGCTTGCGGTCGCTCGGGACGCGCTCGGCCCGCGTCCGCCGCGACGGGCACATCCGGGTCCTGCCCGCCGAGGATCTCGTCCCGGGCGACATCGTGCTGATCGAGGGCGGCGATGCGGTCCCGGCCGACATCCGGCTGGTCGAGGCGTCGAACCTGGGCGCCGACGAGTCGACCCTCACGGGGGAATCCGTGCCGGTGGACAAGTCGGCACAGCCGGTCGCCGCGGAAGCACGCCTCGCGGAGCGCGCGTCGATGCTGTTCCGGGGCACGCTGGTCACCCGCGGGAGCGGTGCGGGTGTCGTGGTCGCGACCGGCGCGGCGACCGAACTCGGGGCGGTGTCGCGCCTCGTCGCGCAGGCCGACCCGGAGGGATCGCCCCTGGAACGGCGCCTGGGCCGCCTGTCCGGCCAGATGGTCTGGGCGGTCCTGGGGGTGGCCGTTCTCCTGGCCGGCCTCGGCATCGCAACCGGCAAGGATCTCCGCCTCATGACCGAGGCCAGCATCGCGCTGTCGGTCGCGGCCATTCCGGAAGGCCTGCCCATCGTCGCGACCCTGGTGCTCGCGCGCGGCATGTGGCGGATGGCCCGCAGGAACGCGCTGATCGAGCGCCTGTCGGCCGTCGAGACGCTCGGCGCCACGACGGTCATCCTGACCGACAAGACGGGGACGCTCACCGAGAACCGGATGACGGTGCGGCAATTGTCGCTGCCCTCCGGGCAGGGGGACCTGGCCGAGGGAGGGCCATCGATCGAAGCCGGACGCCTGCTCCGCGTTGCGGTGCTCTGCAACGACGCCGCGCTCGGATCGGGCGCCGGAGACGGCAGCGGCGACCCGATGGAACAGGCGCTGCTGCGGGCGGGGCGGTCCGCCGGCCTCGACCGCGCGGCCCTCGGGCGCGACCGCCCTCTCGTGGGAAAGCACGCCTTCGAGGCGGCCGTCCGCATGATGGCCACCGTCCATGCTGCGGGGCCGGGCTTCTGGGTGGCGGTCAAGGGCGCCCCGGAGGCCGTGCTCGCCGCCTCGCGGCGCACCGGTGACGGCGCGCATGATCGTCCCCTCGACGCGGGCGACCGCACCCTGTGGCGACGCCGCGTCGAGGATCTGGGGGCACGGGGCCTGCGGGTCATCGCCTGCGCCGAGAGGACGGTCGCGGACCCGGGAAGCCCGCCCTTCGAGGATCTCACGTTCCTCGGGCTGGTCGGGTTGGAGGACCCGGCCCGGGAGGACGTGCCGGCGGCGATGGCGGCCTGCCGCGCCGCGGGCATCCGCGCGGTCATGGTCACCGGCGATCACGCCGTAACCGCCCGGAGCATCGCCCTCGCGGTCGGTCTCGCCGGTCCGGGGGACCGCATCGCGGAGGGCGTCCCCGATGCCGGCCTGCCGGACGGGCTGGAGGATGTCGCGGTCTTCGCCCGCGTGAGCCCGGCCGAGAAGCTGGCGCTTGTCCGCGCCTACCAGGCGAAGGGCGAGGTCGTCGCCATGACCGGCGACGGCGTCAACGACGCCCCGGCGCTGAGGCAGGCGGATATCGGCGTCGCGATGGGCCGGCGGGGGACGGACGTGGCGCGCGAGGCCGCCGCCATGATCCTCCTCGACGATGCCTTCCCGACCATCGTGGGCGCGATCCGCGAGGGGCGGATCATCTTCGACAACATCCGCCGGTTCGTCACCTATCTGCTGGCCTGCAACCTGAGCGAGGTGATGGTCGTCGGGCTCGCGGTCGTGTCGACGCTGCCGCTACCGATCCTGCCGATGCAGATCCTCTACCTGAACGTCGTGACCGACGTGTTCCCGGCCTTCGCCCTGGCCCTCGGCGAAGGCCGGGACGACATCCTCCGGCGACCGCCGCGGGATCCGAAGGAGCCCATTCTGGGGCGGGCGCAATGGACGCGGATCGGCCTGCACGCCGCCGCGATGACGGCGGCGACCTTCGCGGCCGGCGCCGCCGCCACGTTCTGGCTCGCCTTCGATCCGGCCTCGGTCGTGACCGTCACGTTCCTGACGCTCGCCTTCGCGCAGCTCTGGCAGGTGTTCAACATGCGCGCCTCCAGCGCGCCGCTCCTCCGCAACGAGGTCACCCGGAATCCCTGGGTCTGGGCCGCCCTGCTCCTGTGCACGGCGCTGCTCGTCGGCCCGGCCTATCTCCCGCCGGTCGGCCGCCTGCTGGGCCTCGTCCCGCTCGATCGGAACGGCTGGATGCTCGTCCTCTCGGTGAGCCTCGCACCGCTCCTGGTCGTCCAACTCGCCACCCTGGCGGCAGGAGCCCGCCGGCCGTCCGGGCGCGACGGCCGTCCGACGTGAGGTCCGGTGCCCCTCCGCGCCCACGGCCCGCGCGCCTTCGTGTAAGCTGTCGTCCATGAGCAGGATCACGACGGACCCGACCGCAGCGGATTGGGATGCACGAATGGAGCGGCTGACCGGCCGCCTTCCCGGGCGCCTGCGCGATGCGGTCACGTGGCTGAGGAAGCCCTCGCGGCGGCCGGCGCGGTTGGCGGCGGCGCTCGCCCTGATCGGCGGCGGCTTGCTGTCGTTCCTGCCGATCCTCGGCCTCTGGATGCTGCCCCTCGGCTTCGCCCTCCTGAGCGAGGACATCCCGGCGCTGAAGCCGCGGCTCGAAGCGATGGCGCGGGCGGTGGAGCGGTTCGTGTCCCGCTTCCGCAAGAAGCCCTGACCGGATCGGGTGATCCGGCGCGGTCGCCGACGGTCCGGCGTTGAGCTGGATCAAGGTCGAGCGGCCGCACCCGTCGAGACTCGGGCGATCGGCAGCCCGGAGCTCTCATGTCCCTCCCGTCCTCATCGCCCCTCGCCGCCTTGCGCGACATCCTGGTCGCCGTCACCGAGGAGGGCCGCGGCGACGAGCCCGGAACGGCGCTTGGCTATGGCCTCACGCTCGCCGCCGCGGCGGGCGCCCACCTCACCGTCCAGTCCGCGGCCCGCCGTCTCACCATGGTGGGCGGCGCGGGATTGGGGTTCGTCGACGGCCTCGTCGCGGACGAGAACCGGCGCCTGCGCGTCCTCGCCCAGGCCGTCGCCGAACGCGCCGCCGGGGATGCCACCCGTGCGGGGGTGACCTGTACGACCGAGGCGCCCGCGCTGGCCTACCCGGATCTGATCGCCCGGCTCACCGCCCGCGCGCGCCTCGCCGACCTGACCATCCTGGACGCGGAGGCGCGGGAGGTCGATCTCGACCGCGACCTGATCGACGGACTCCTGTTCGGCAGCGGTCGCCCGCTCATCGTGGTGCCTGCGGGCTGCTCGGCCTGGCCTGCCGGTCGGATCGTCGTCGCCTGGGACGGCAGCGCCCAGGCCGCGCGGGCGGCGAACGATGCCCTGCCGTTCCTGCGCGCCGCCGAGGCGGTCGAGATCGTGTCCGTCGTCGGCGAGAAGGACCTGTCGGCCGCGGTCGCCGGCGCCGAGTTCGCGCCGCACCTCGCGCGCCACGGCGTGACCGTGTCGGTGAACGTCCTGCCGGTCGTCGACGACGTCGCGGAGACGCTCAGGACCCAGGCGGGCCTGTTCCGCGCCGACATGCTGGTGATTGGCGCCTACCGGCACGCCCGCCTGAAGGAATGGTTCTTCGGCGGCGTGACCCAGTCGCTCCTGGCCCGCAGCCCCCTTCCGCTGTTCCTCGCCCATTGACGGCGCGGCATCACGATCCGTCGCGACCCGCCGGGGCGGCGTCGCGCTCAGTCCTCGATCATGCGGTGGAGCCGGGCCCGTCTCAGGCTGACCTGGCGGCCGCCGACGCGTTGCAGGGCCCCGTCCTCCTCCAGCTGCGAAAGGGTGCGCGACACGGTCTCGATGGTCAGCCCGAGAAAGTCGGCGATGTCGCGCCGGGTCATCGGAAGGGCGAAGGTCCCGGTGCCGCCCAGGCGTGCGTCCACGTCGATGAGGAAGCTTGCCACGCGCTCCGCCGCCGAGCGGCGCCCGAGCAGCAGCATGTGATCCTGGGCGTGCCTCAGATCGTTCGTGGCCATGTCCCAGAGCTGGCAGGCGAACTCGGCCCGGTCGGTCGCGGCGCGCTCGACCTGCCGCCGTTTGAAGATCAGCACCTTGGTGTCGGTGAGCGCCTCGGCGCTGTGGCGGTGGATCTTGCCCTGCTCGAACCCGAACAGGTCGCCGGGCAGGCGGAAGCCGGTGATCTGACGACGGCCGTCGCTCAGCACCTTGTGCGTGCGCACCGCGCCGCTGACGACCTTGTAGACGAACTCGGCCTCCTCGCCCTCGCCGTAGACTTCCTCCTCGCGGGCGTAGGAGAACGGCGTCCCGATCACCTCGGGGCAGCCCGCGAACAGGGCGCTTGCGTCCAGGCTCGGGAAGGGCGCCGAATGGCCTGCCGGGATCTGCGTGGACGTCCGTGCGGTGTAGTCGGTGCTCATCGCTTCGCTCCTCACCTCGTCGTGGGAGCGAGATTGGCCGTCCTCGGGGAGCGATGAAATTCCGGTTCGTGTCTTAAGCGAACTTGCTTACGGACAATTACGTAGTGCCGCGCGTCGGGCTCAGAGGCCCGCGGTCGTCGCGAATGCCCAGGCGGGAACCGGGTCGGGGAGCCCGGGCAGGCCGGAGCGCCCCGCGAGGAGGGCGCCCACCAGGGTGGCGAGCCCGTATGCCAGCACGCCCAGAACCAGCGTGAGGACGTCGGCATGACGGCGCAGGGCGTGGATGCCCGCGCAGCCGACCGTGAAGGACGCGGCGGCCGCGAGCGCGACGGGGTCGAGGGGCATGGCAGCCTCCTGGAAACGATGCCGTGAGGGACGCGGCCGCGCGCGGCGCAGGGCTGTCGCGGCCGTTCCGGCGCCCGGCCCGCCTCAGACCGAGCGCGCCTGGGGCGACACGTAGAGCCGCCGGAGTTCGAACGCGGCCAGGGCGGCCACCGCGAGCCCGACCCCGACATGCACCCCCATGGCGCCCCTGGTCTCCGCGAAGCCCAGTGCCCACGGCGCCATGGCCGCCCATAGGCCGAGGGCGAGGTTGAGGTACTCTTCCCAATCGTAGGTCCGGCCGAGGGCCAGCAACGCGACGACGGTGATGGCGCCGCCGCTGAGAAAGGCGTTGCGTGCGGCGGCGGAATCGTAGCTCAACTCCAGATACCAGGGTGCGAGGACGAGCGTGATCCCGAGGAGGATGTTGAGCGCGTTCGGGATCATGTCCTCGGTTCGGTTCTCGATGGTTCTCATCGGCTTCCCCCTGACGAAGGGGCCCCGGCGGCCGGACCGAGCGGGCGTCCGGAGCGCGAGCGGCAGACGGCCTACCGCCTTCCCGATTTTCAGGGTCTCCGTATTGATGCGGCGATACATTGATCCAGCTCAAGATCTTTGTGCAGGTTTCGCCGCAATGTTCATGAATAAGCTTGGCAAATCGTCGGGCCGTGGAGACAAGAGCGACGTGGGCCGGTCCTTTTGCTTGGCCGTACGCTGTGACGGAGCGTTCAGAGCCCTTCGGATCGTCCGCCGCCGCATGCGGACGCCACGGTCGCCTCGGCCAGGGTGGCTCGGCCTCGAGCACGCCGGCGCGCGCCGGTTTGCCGGTCTGGTTTCCGCCGGGTGTGGTCAGGCCGGCTGGGGGAGGGGCGCGGGGCGTGGCGCCGGGGCGGCGTCTCGGGCGGTGTCTCGGGCGGCGTCCGGGGCGAGGAGCCCGAGGAGCGCGTCGAAGGCGAGGGGCTTGTCGACCAGCGGGATCCCGGCGGCGCGGGCCCGGGCGCGGATGGCGGGGTTGGGGTGTCCGGTGATCAGGACCACGGGCACGCGGGCATCGAGGTCGTGGAGCCTGGCGCAGACTTCCAGGCCGTCGAGCCCCGGCAGGACGTGGTCGAGGAGGACGAAGGCCGGGCTCGGCCCCGGGAAGGCGGCCAGCAGTTCCGGTCCGTCCGCGAAGGTCTCGACCCGGAGGCCCTCGCTTTCCAGGAGGAAGCGGGTGGAGTGGAGGACGGCCGCGTCGTCGTCCACCACGTAGATGAGGTCGGGCAGGGCAGGCATGAGGTGTATCGGCGGCTGGATCGGCGGCTGGATCGGCAGGTTCGTCGGCGGGGTGCCGGTCCGGGTTCGGGACCGCCAGGATGGGGCGCGATCCGGATCCCGGCCTTGACCTGCCTCAAGGCCGGCTCAGGCCAGGCCCGCCAACACCGCCCAGCGCACCAGCTCCTGCAGGGTGCCGGCCTGCGTCTTGGCCATAAGCTTCGCCCGGTAGATCTCGACGGTGCGCGGACTGATGTCGAGCGTGCGGCCGATCTCCTTGCTGGTGCCGCCGGCGACCAGCTGGTCGAGGACCTGCCGCTCGCGCTCGCTCAGGGTGCCGACCCGCCGGACGAACTCCCGCAGCGTCGGATCCACCGCCTCGGCCGCGCCGTTGCGTTCCAGGGCGGAGCGCAGCGCCTGCAGGAGGGGCTCGTCGTCGAACGGCTTCTCGATGAAGTCGCAGGCGCCGAGCTTCATCGCCTCCACCGCGAGCGGGACGTCACCGTGCCCGGTCATCATGATAACCGGAAGCTTGTGGCCGGATGCCCGCAGGCGGCGGAGCAACTCCAGGCCGTTGAGACCGGGCATGCGGATATCGGTCAGGACGCAGCCCGCTGCCGGCTCGACGAGCCGTTGGAGAAAGTCGGTCGCAGTCTCGTAGAGCCGCACCTCGAAGCCTTCGGTGCCGAGCAGGAAGCCGACCGAGTCCCGCATGGCCGGGTCGTCGTCGACCACGTGCACAAGGCTAGCTGGCATGACCGAGGTCTCCATCGTGCGCGGCCGGCAGCGTCAGCCGGAAGGTTGCCCCGCCGGCCTCGTTGCGCTCGACCCATAGGCGGCCGCCATGAGCCTCGACGATGGTGCGGCAGATCGAGAGCCCGACGCCCATCCCGCTCGCCTTGGTGGTGACGAAGGGTTGGAACAGCCGGTCCGCCACCGCGTCCGAGATGCCCGGCCCGGTGTCCACGACGGCAATCTCGACGTGGTCCGTTCCCGCGGGGCAGGCCTCGACGCGCAATTCGCGCCGGTGCCCCTGCTGCATGGCCTCGCGGGCGTTGCGCATCAGGTTGATCAGGACCTGCTGAACCTGAACGCGGTCGGCCAGGACGGACGTGACCCTCGGATCCACGTGCACGCGCGCGACAACGCCTTGCTCCCGGGCCCCGACCAGGGCCAGCGTGCTGGCCTCCTCGATCAGGCTCGCGACGGGCTCGACCCGCTTCTCGGTCTCGCCGCGGGTGACGAACTCGCGCAGGCGCCGGATGATCTGTCCCGCCCGCAAGGCCTGCTCCGCGGCCTTGTCGAGCACCTCCACCGTCTTGGCGACGTTCTCGGGACTGGGATGCGCCAGAAGGCGCTTGCAGCCCTTGGTATAGTTGCTGATGGCCCCGAGCGGCTGGTTCAACTCGTGGGCCAGCGTCGAAGCCATCTCGCCCATCTCGCTGAGGCGGGACATGTGGACCAGCTCCGCCTGGAGTTCCTCGAGACGGGCCTGCGTGCGGCGTTGCTCGGTCAGGTCGTTGATGAAGCCGGTGAAGAAGACCTGCTCGCCCGCGCGCATCTCGCCGATGGCCAGCTCCATCGGGAAGGTGGAGCCGTCCCGCCTCAGGCCGGTCACGACCCTGTTGGTGCCGATGATGCGGCGCTCGCCGGTCCGCCGGTAGCGGTCGAGGTAGGCGTCGTGCTCGCTCCGCATCGGCTCCGGCATCAGGATGCGGACGTTCCGACCGACCGCCTCGTCGGCCGCGTAGCCGAAGAGACGCTCGGCCGCCGCGCTGAACCAATGGATCCGGCCGGCCTCGTCGATGACGACCATGGCCTCCGGCACGGTGTCGAGGATCGAGCGCAGGTGAGCCTCGCGGGCCCGCAGGTCGACCTCGGCCCGTTTCTGCTCGTCGATATTGAGCACGACCCCGCGGAGCCGGAAGGGGCTGCGTTCCGGGTCGAGTTGCACCCGGCCGCGCGAGCGCAGCCAGCAGACATGCCCGTCGGGGCGCAGGACGCGGTAATCGACCTCGTAGCTGCCCCCCTCCCGCACGGCTCTCTCGATGGCCTCCGCGCGGGCTGGACGGTCCTCCGGATGCACGAGGGCCTGTGAGGCGGCGAAGGTGGTCAATCGTTCGGCCGGGACGCCGAACAGGCGGGCACAGGTCGGCGACACCGTGGCGCGACCGGTCACGATGTCCAGCGACCAGATGCAGATGCCCACCTCGTCGAGCGTCAACCGCAGGTCGTCGCCGGTCTGAGCGGTGGCATCGTCGCGAGGGTGGCCGGGCGCGTCGACGGGGTTCGTCATCGCTTGCACCCGGAGAGGTCCTGCGGGCCGCGACGATGAAAACGCATCCGTCCCGAACTTCCAATCGGTTGCGCCATGACAACCAAAAATTACTGCATTTTGGAATCAGTGAACAGCCTTTCGGCAGTGTTGTTGGTCGAATATAGACGATCCCGTCGGGCGAATGTGCGAAATTGAACACTCCGCATCGTGGGCCGCTTGAGGTGGATCAAGGCTGCCCAGCCGCGACGGGACGAACCATGGGGCCGGCACGAATCGGAGACGCTCCATGTCCAGCCCCTCCCGCTCCCCACTCGCGGGCATTCGCGACGTCCTCGTCGGCACGACCGTGGAGGGCGAGTTCGATCCCCCCATCGCGGCGATCGGCTACGGGCTGACGCTGGCCAAGGCGGCCAATGCGCACCTCACCGTGCAGTCGGCCTCCTGGCGCCTCACGGGCGACGACGCGTGGCTCGGCGAGTTCGACTACGTGGGCGAGGCCCTCGTGGACCGCCGTCTCGACGCGCTGGCGCGCTCCATCGCGGAGCGTGCGGCCGGCGATGCGGCCCAGGTCGGCGTTGTCTGCACGACGGAGGCGCCGGGGCTGACCTACCCGGACGTCGTGACCCGGCTGGCCACGCAGGCGCGCCTGCACGACCTCACGGTCCTGGACGCGGGACCGCGACGGTTCGACCTCGATCGCGAGACCATCGAGCGGGCGCTCTTCGAGAGCGGGCGGCCGGTCATCGCGGTGCCGCCGGGCCGCGACGCCTTCGCCGCACGGCGGATCATCGTCGCCTGGGACGGCAGCGCGCAGGCGGCGCGGGCCGCCAACGATGCCCTGCCGTTCCTGCGCGCCGCCGAAGCGATCGAGGTCGTCTCGGTCTGCGACGACGCGGAGATCCACGAGGCCGTCCCCGGGGCCGAGTTCGCGCCCCACCTCGCGCGGCACGGCGTGAACGTCGTCGTCAACGACCTGCCGAAGGGGGACGGCATCGCCGAGACCCTGCGCAGCCAGGCCGGCCTGTTCCGCGCCGACCTGGTCGTGATGGGAGCCTACCGGCATTCTCCCAAGCGGGAGTTCTTCCTGGGCGGCGTCACCCGCTCGCTCCTGCGGAACTGTCCCGTGCCGCTGTTCCTGTCCCATTGAACCTAGGGGGTCGGCGATGCGCAAGCGACCAACAGCCCGGAGCGGCACGACCACCGGGCCGACGCGCAAGCGTGAGCCGCCGCCCCGTGGCGCCCCGGCGCGCCCCGAAGCCGCGGAGGCGGTGCCGCCGGTGCGCCCCGAACCCGTCGAGGCGGTGCCGCCGGTGCGGGCGCCGAACGCGCCCGATTGGGCCAACCCGTTGACCGAGGAGGAGCGCCGCGCCCTCGAGGCCGGCTGGGGCTTCGTCGAATGACGGCTCCGCGGGCGCCGTCGGCTCCCCGGCCCGTGCGGCGGTGTCAGAGCCGGGCCCGCGCGAGTTCCTCGATGGCCTGGATCAGGCGGCGCAGGTCGGCCGGGTCCGGCTGCGCCGGGGCACGCGCGGTCAGGGCTGCGATCAGCCTGTCGACGTAAACGGAGGCGCCGGAATAGGCGAGGCTCCAGTCGGCGAAGCGCCGCCGGTCGATGTCGTCGTACAGCAGCACCGCCACCTCCGTATGGCGCGGGTCGCGACGGATGCTGTCCATCAGGGCATCGACCGCGGGACGCGGCCCCTCCAGGATCTGTGCGAACCGGGTGCGCGACGCCACGAGGGCTCCCGTGACCCGGAGCCGGGCGTTCCGGGACAGAGACGTCTCGACAATGTTCCGGACGTCGGCCTCGGAGGATGTCCGCCGGCTGACGTAGAGAAGCCGACTGTCCATGGCTCTGCCTCCCTGCCGCCGCCCAGCGCGACCCTGACGCGTCCGGGCCGGCGAGCCTGGCCTCGTCGCACGGATCGGACCGGAACGCGGGCACCGCGGGATGGTGCCGTTCGACGCCCGCGATCGGGAAGCGCTCGTCCAGCCTGCGAACGGGCGGCCCCGAGGAAGCGCGGGCTCAGTGGCTCATCAGGCAGCAGCGTGGGGAGCGCTCGAGGAGATCGCGCGTGACGCCGCCGAACATCCATTCCCGCAACCGGGAATGGCCGTAGGCGCCCGTGGCGATCAGATCCGCATCCTGCCGCAGGGCGAACCGCAGGATCTCCGAGCCGGCATCCTCCTCCGTTTGCAGGTGATGGACGGCGACGTGCGCGCCGTGCCGCGCGAGGTGGCCGGCCACGTCGTCCGCACCGTCGGGCCGGGCATCGGCGCCGACGGTCGCCACGTGGACCCGGTCCGCCGCCCGCAGGAATGGCAAAGCCGCCGACACGGCCCGCCGCGCTGCGGGACCGTCCCGCCACGCGATAACGATGCGCGACCCCGTCAGGCTCGCGAGCCCCGGCGGCACCACCAGGACCGGCCTGCCGGCCTCCATGAGGACGGGCCCGGGCGGCACGCCGAGCGGTCCCGGATCCGCGTCGCCCGGTCCCCGCCGGCTCAGGACCACGAGGTCCGCGGCGCGGGCCGTCTCGATGACGTGCGTGACGGCGTCCGCGAAGCCGGCGCGCCAGTCCGTGCCGATCCCCTCGGTCCCGGCACGCCGGAACAGGGCCTGCGCCTGTTCGAGGATGGTTTGGACCTGTGCCGTGTTGCGTTGCTCCTGCGCGACGGCATCGTAGACATCGCGGACCAGGAGGGGGGCCGGGACCGGATGGGCCGCCGCGCCCGTGAGCGTCGCCGCGAAGCGCCGGGCGAGGCCGGCGGCGAGGCGCATCCGGTCCAGCGCCGCTTCGCCGAGGTCGGCGGAAACGAGGATGTTGGCGTAGTCCATGGCTCAGCTCCGGCCCGCGTCGATGCCGACGCGGGGAGCCTCGCTGGAGCCGCGAGGGGCCACCTTGATCCAGCGCAAGCCCGCCGGCTGCCGGCGGGCGTCAGGGATGGCCCACGGCCTCCGCCGTCGGCTCGCGCCCGTCCCGGGGGCCGCCGAGCACGCGCATGGCGTTGAGGATCACCGCGACGTCGATGGCCTCCTGAAGGAGCGCCCCCTGAAGCGGCGAGAGATGGCCCAGCGCCGCCGCGACCATGCCGGCGAGGGACAGGCCGAGGCCGATCCACACGCTCTGGAGGGCGATGGCGCGGGCGCGCTTCGCGATGTGGATCGCCTGCGGCAGCGGCGCCAGGCTGTCCACCAGCAGGACGACGTCGGCCGCCTCGGCCGCCGCCGCCGCGCCCCGGGCGCCGAGGGCCACGCCGAGATCGGCCGCCGCCAGCGCGGGCGCGTCGTTGACCCCGTCGCCCACCATCATCACGGGGCCGTTCCGACGCTCGGCGGCCACGGTGCCGGTCTTGGCCGCCGGATCGAGGTCGGCCACGATGGCGTCCACGGGCAGGCCGGCGACGAGCGCCTCGGCGACGCCGCGCCGGTCGCCGGTCGCGAGCACCACGCGCGTGATCCCGCAGGCGCGAAGGTCCATGAGCGCCCGGCCGCCATCCGTCCGCAGCGGGTCCGCGAAGTCCAGGACCGCGGCCGGCGTGCCGTCGACGGCGACCAGGACCGTCGATGCCGCCGCCGCGGCCTGTCGGGGGCCGGCCGCCGGCGGGAAGACGATGCCGTGCCGGCGCATCAGGCGCGCGCCTCCGACGATGACGAGCCGCCCCTCCACCCGGCCGCTCGCCCCCTCGCCGGGGGATTCCGCGACCATCGAGGGCTGCGGAAGGATCAGGCCGCGCCCCCGGGCCTCCTCGACCAGGGTCCGCGCCACCGGGTGGCCCGAGGCCTGATCGACGGACGCCGCGAGGCGCAGGACCTCGGCCTCCCCGTGCGCGCCGAGGGTTCGCAGGGCGGCGAGTCGGGCGGAGCCGCGGGTCAGGGTGCCGGTCTTGTCGATCACCAGGACCCGCACCTGGGCGAGCATCTCCAGCGCGCCGCCGCCCTTGATCAGCACGCCGATGCCGGCTGCGCGCGACAGTCCCGAGACGAGGGCGACGGGCACCGCCAGGATCAGCGGGCAAGGCGTGGCGACGACCAGCACCGCCAGGGCCCGGATCGGGTCGCCCGTGGCGGCCCAGGCGCCGCCGGCCAAAGCCAGCGTGAGGGCGAGGAATCCGAGCCCGTAGCGGTCCGCCAACCGCGCCATCGGCGCCTTCTGGGCCCGGGCGGCCTCGACCAGGCGGACGATCCCGGCATAGGTGCTCTCGGCCGCGGGTCGCTCCGCCAAGAGGGTGAACGGCGTGCCGGCATTCACCGTGCCGCTGAGCACGGGCTCGTTCGCCTTGAGGGTGACCGGTAGCGCCTCGCCGGTCAGGCTCGACCGGTCGAGCACCGCCCGGCCCGCCGCGACCCACCCGTCCACCGGCACGACGTCACCGACACGGACCAGGATCCGGTCCCCCGGGACCAGCGCCGCGAGGGCGACCTCCTGCAACACACCGCCCTCCTCGCGCAGGGCGGTGCGCGGCTGGCGCGCGATCAGCGCCGTCATCGCCGCCCCGGCCCGGCCCGTGGCATAGGCCTCCAGCGACTGGCCGCCCGCGTACATCAGGGCGATGACGGCACCGGCCAGCGTCTGACCCAGGAGGAGGGCGCCGCCCATCGAGAGAAGGGCAACGAGGTCCAGCCCGACATCGCCGCGCGCCAAGCTCGTCACGACCTGCGTCAGGAGGACGGCCAGGACCGCCAGGGTTGCGAACGCCCAGGCCGCCGTCGCGAAGTCCGGACGCCCGAGCGCCTGCGCCAGGAGGCCCGCGCAGAGGCCCGCCAGCGGCAGGACCGCCAGCCACCTCCGCACCCGCGTCCCCCACTCGGCGGCCGACCATCCTGTTCCGGTTGAGCCTACCGCCGCCGTGGCCATGTCGAGGGTGCCTCCGTCCGCGCCGCCGAGCTAGGGCCCGCCTGGCTCGCGGGCCTTGCGTTGGATCAAACCGTCCCCGTCGAACCGGGCCGGGCCCAGGCCCGTGGGGCGCGACCACGCCAGGTTCCGGCCCCCGCGATGCCGGCGCACCGACCGGGACGGGGCTGCGGACGACGGTGAATCCGTTGGGCATCGCGGGCTCGGTCCGGCTCTCGACGCGTCGCGTCGGCTTCTCCCTTCGCGACCGGAGCGGGGTAGCGAGGGCCGAGTCCCGGGCGCGGACGGGCCGCGGCCTGCGATGCCCGAGAGATCCGGAACTGGCGCCGAGCCTTGGATCGGGTCGCGGGGCGGCGCGTCCGGCGGCGTCCGACCTGTCCGGTCGGGTTTTTCTCAATAATATCTCAGCGAATATTTGTATTGGATTTGAGATATTGATCTGAATCAATGCGGATCGTACCGGAACTTCATTCGTGGCCCGGATGTCGAGACAGGAGATCCCGATGGCTTCTGAGACCGTGACGCCTCTTCAGGCACCGTCGTCCACCGACCCGATGGAGTCCATCAAGGCCGGCCTGGGTACAGGCTTCGGCGCCTGGCGCGCCTTTGCCGTCGATCTGCCGCTGCGCATCGCCACGGAGACGGTGCGCTTCACGGGCTGCCGTCTCCAGGCCCAGGCGGACCATCTGGCCGCGCTCACCCGATGCGGCTCGCTCAAGGATGCGTTCGAGCTTCAGACGGCGTTCCTGACCAGAAGCATGGCCGACTACCAAGCGGAGGCGCGCACGCTGTCGCACGAGGTCGTCGAGGCGGCCTCCGCCGAGGGGGTGTCCAAGGCGGCCTGAGGGGCCGGACCGCCGCGCCATTCCGAGCGCGCCCGTCTCGATGGCTTCTGCTGCGGTGGGGGCAGGACGGGGGCGGCATGATGGGGGTGGCAGGACGGGCCGCAGGTCGATCAGCCGACCCGTTCCGCCCTCCGCCGGGTGTTCGCGCGCCGGCCCGATGCGCGCCGTATTTCGCTCTGGCCGGTCTGGTTTCCGCCGGGTGTGGTCAGGCCGGCTGGGGGAGGGGCGCGGGGCGTGGCGCCGGGGCGGCCTCTCGGGCGGCCTCTCGGGCGGCCTCTCGGGCGGCCTCTCGGGCGGCGTCTCGGGCGGTGTCTCGGGCGGCGTCCGGGGCGAGGAGCCCGAGGAGCGCGTCGAAGGCGAGGGGCTTGTCGACCAGCGGGATCCCGGCGGCGCGGGCCCGGGCGCGGATGGCGGGGTTGGGGTGTCCGGTGATCAGGACCACGGGCACGCGGGCATCGAGGTCGTGGAGCCTGGCGCAGACTTCCAGGCCGTCGAGCCCCGGCAGGACGTGGTCGAGGAGGACGAAGGCCGGGCTCGGCCCCGGGAAGGCGGCCAGCAGTTCCGGTCCGTCCGCGAAGGTCTCGACCCGGAGGCCCTCGCTTTCCAGGAGGAAGCGGGTGGAGTGGAGGACGGCCGCGTCGTCGTCCACCACGTAGATGAGGTCGGTCAGGGCAGGCATGAGGTGTATCGGCGGCTGGATCGGCGGGTTCGTCGGCGGCGTGCCGGTCCGGGTTCGGGACCGCCAGGATGGGGCGCGATCCGGATCCCGGCCTTGACCTGCCTCAAGGCCGGCTCAGGCCAGGCCCGCCAGCACCGCCCAGCGCACCAGCTCCTGCAGGGGACCGGAAGGCGTGTCGTTTCGTTGTCCTCTGGTTTTGTTCGCGGGCATTCCCCGGTTCTGGTGTGAGTTATAGAATTGCCAAATTTGTCCGCCTACGCTCTCGACCGCATGAATTGAATATCGTCTGAGCGTGAAGACTGCCATGAACAGCACGACACAGCAGGATCAACTCGAGATCGTGAGCGCGCTGGCGGCGTCGCTGGCCGATCGGATGCTGATGGAGCGCCTGACCCAGGGAACGCTGCCGCTGGCGAATGCCAGCCGCCTCTGGACCGCGTCGCTGCTGCTGGAGGAGCACGAGCGCCCCATTCCCCGCATCGTGGCGGACGTCCTGGAACAGGTGCGGCATGTCGAGCCCGCGGAGGCGCCGGAGAGGATGGACCTGGAGTCCGAGCTGGAGTCCGGACCGGAGCCCCGACCGGAGCCCTTGCCGGACGTGACGGCCGAGCGGCATGCCGGCGCGGCCGCGCCGCGCCGGCGCCGGCTCACCCGCCTGCTCCGCCCGTTCCGGCAGGGAACCGAGGCCTGACGCTCCCGGCGTCGGCGGGTCCTGCGGGCGCGACTTGATGTCGGCCCGCCGTCGTTTCGGATCCGGAGTTTCCCGACGGCGCCCGGGACGCTAAGACCCTCTCCAGTGCGGTGGCGGATCCCGTCCCGCGAACGGGCTTCGGGATACGAGTGATGAGCACCCCTGAACGGCGCGTCCGGACCCTGTTCGACGAGGCGGCCATCGCCAGGCGCAACGATGAACTCGCCCAGGAGATTTTGGCTGCCGGGCCCGAGGACCTCCTCGTCGTGGCCGTGCTCAAGGGAAGCTTCATGTTCGCGGCCGACCTGCTCCGGTCGCTCCACCGGGTCGGCCTCGCGCCGCAGGTCGAGTTCGTGCACCTGTCGAGCTACCGTACGGGGACCGTGTCCAGCGGTCAGGTCGAGATCCTGCGCGACGTGCAGAGCGAGGTGCGCGGGCGGGATGTGCTGCTCGTGGACGATATCCTGGAATCGGGCCGCACCGTCGTCTTCGCCAAGGACCTGCTGATGGCCCGCGGCGCCCGGCGCGTCCTCACCGCGGTGCTGCTGGAGAAGCCCGGCAAGCGCGCCGTGACGATCGACGCGGATTTCGTCGGCTTCGTCTGCCCCGATGTCTTCGTCGTCGGCTACGGCATGGATGCCGCGCACGCCTTTCGGCAGTTGCCCTTCGTGGGCGTGGTCGATTACGGGGATGGCGGCCCGGATCTGTTCGATGCCTGACCGAGACGCCGCGGCGCGGCATTTTCGCCGCGCTGCACGGCAGGATTGACGATTCGACGTGCGACGTCTTGACAGGCGGCAAATTCGCCTGTGTCTGTCGACGTTTGGGCGTCCGCATCATCGCGACGGGGCGCTCGCGGGCTTCGGGGACGATCACGGGACCACATGGCGCGCATCCTCCTGGTGGATGACGAAGAGACCGTCCGGGGCTTCCTCAAGCGGGGGCTGGAGATCGACGGCCATGCGGTCGTCACGGCCAGCGATGGCAGTGACGGGCTCGATCGCCTCAACGAGGCCGACGGCGGCTTCGATCTGATGCTCACCGATATCCGCATGCCGCTCATGGACGGCATCGCGCTGGCCCTGGCGGCCAAGCGCGATTTCCCCGACCTGACCATCCTGCTGATGACCGGCTTCGCCGATCAGCGCGAGCGCGCGCGGGGGCTCGATGCCATCGTCACCGATGTCCTGACCAAGCCCTTCTCCCTGGCGGATCTGCGCGCCACGGTGAAGCGGGCGCTGGCGGCCTGAGGCGACCGGCCCGGCGGGACAGTCCACCCGTTCAGACGAACTTAAACATTTCCCTTAGGTTGAGCTTCACGAAGGCGTGCCAATCTGCTCCCGACTGGATCAGACCGAGTACGCCCTCGCCATGTATCGCCGGGACCGGGACATCGACGCGGCAGCCTATCAAGCGGACCGCTATGCCTGGGAGCCGGACGATGCGACCTGGCGGGCGGATCGGGACGAGCCGCAGCGGGCACGCAAGGGCTTTTTCGGGCGGCTGTCTTCGCTGGTCAAGATTTCCGTGCTTGCGGTGCCGGCGGCGCTGTTCCTGTATGGCAGCTTCGCCGATTGCAGCGGCCGTCCGGCGGCGGGCTGGCTCGGCCTCGTCGGGGCCGGTGCCTGCGCCCGCAACGAGATGCTCGGCAGCGTCCTCTCGATCCAGGACAACCTCGCCCTCCTGAAGCGGCTCATCAACTGAACCTTCGGCGTGTCGCGCCGCCGCGCTCTGCTCCGCTCCCCGTGAGTCCGCCATGTCCAGCCGCCCGCTTCTTCCCGCCGCGTCCGAAGGTGCGTCCGATGCCCTCGAGGAGGCGAAGTTCCGCGCCCGCATGGCACGGGTCGGCCCCGAAGCGGCGAACCGTCCCCCCCGCGGGAGCCGGGCACCCGAACGGGGACGCCGTCTCCGGCTCGGCTGGAAGGGCTGGCTCGTCGTCGACAGCCTGGTCGTGCTCCTGGTCGTCGCGGGGGTGGTGGCCTGGCCGCCGATCCAGGCCTGCCGATACCAGGACCAGACGGTCGGCTTCTACGCCGGCGATTCCGTCGGGAAGTGCATCCGCCGCGGCATCGCCGACCGCCTCGATACCGCGGACCAGCGCTTCAAGCGCCTGATCCGCCGCTCGGGCCAATGAGGCGGGCCGCCGCAATTCTTCGCGCCCCTCGGGTTGAGCGGCGGCACGGCGGCTGGTAGCAAGCGTCTCGCGAGCCGGTGTAGCACAGCGGTAGTGCAGCGGTTCTGTAAATCGAATACCTGCCTCGCGCGCCCCGGCACATTCCTATTCAATATCAAATCACTAAGCGTTCTCGGCCGGTGTAAACCGATACACCTGTGCCGACTTTTGTGCGGCCGTTTCCTTCGCGGCCTGGGCCTCGTCGGCCGTGAGGAAGGCCAGATAGCCCTCGGTCACTTTCAGGCTGGTGTGGCCGAGCTCGTGCTGAAGCTCGTAGATGCCGCCTCTACCGGTCCGCAGGTAATCGACCGCGAACCGGTGCCGGAGGTCGTGGAAGCGGAAGCGCCGAAACTCGGTGCCCTTCTTCGTCGCCTCTTCGGCGAGCTGCCGGCCGTACAGGCTGAAGCGGGTCGCGACGTTGCGGAACGGCTGGCCGTCCGAGTGCCAGAACACCCGCCGCGTCACCATGCTGACCGGGATGTCCCGGAATAAGGCCACGGCCGCCTCGGACAGCGAGACTACGCACCGCTTGTTGCCCTTGCCCAGAACGGAGATCGCCCCGCGCGCGAGGTCGACGTGCCTCCAGGGTGACGAGTTCCTCCTGGCGGCAGCCGGTGAGCAGGGCCGCCCGGATCAGGAACTTGAAATTCCCAGGCGCTCGGTCGACCGCGATGGAGATGTCCCGATCCTCTGGCAGTACGATCGGGTCGCGCCGCTCTTTCATCCGGCGGCTCTGCTGCGCCTCCAGAGCCGGATTCCCGCGCCGCCACTTCTCGTCGATCGCGAACGCCAGCACGCTCGACAGTGCGGTGAGATCGCGTCGGATCGTGGCGGTGGTCACCTTCTGGGCGCGCCGAGCCTTGATGATGGTGGCCACGGTGTCGTCGTCGATCTCATCGACGAACAGCCCGGTGAGGTGTGGGGCGAGGATGTCGAGCGAGCCGAGGTATCGCTTGAACGTCCGCTCGCCGATATGGTGGACGATGTAGGAGCCCCACTCCTTCAAGGCGTCTTCCCAATGCTTGCGGTTGTCGCCGAACGAGGCGGCGGCCGTTATCCGTGCGTGCTCTGCAGTCTGGCGGCTGCGCGCAACGACTGGATCACCTGTCTTGAGGCTGAACCGGTACTCTTTGCCGGCAACCGTGAAGCGCGCCCATAGGGTGCTACCTCGCCAGTAGCAGCCCTCCAGGGCCTTCTTTCGATCTGTGGGCATGGTGGCTTGCTCTCCTGTTCAACAAGCCAAGCGCGGATCGCCGCTTCGTTGAACGTCCACAGGCGACCAACTTTCGCGGCGGACGGCAACTCGCGTCGCGTGGCGAGGCGCTGCACTGTTCGGATGGAGACGCCGAGGATGGCCGCCGCCTCGCCGATATGGACGCGCTCCGGCGCACGGAGGGTGCGGGGCTTCTTAGTCGCCTGGGAAAGGCGGCCCGTCATCATGCTGCCTCCGCGACAGCGATGGCCAGAAGCCGCGACACACGCGCCTGGACTTCGCCGAGGAAGCCGCGCACGGCCTCTTCGTCCTTCGCGATCTGAGCCTCGTCCCGGTGTAGCCGCTACAGCCGCAGGGCCGGCGGTACGCTCGGGTGCCACGAGGCGAAGTCGCACCACGCCCGGCCCGTGCAGGCCATCTGCCAGCCCATCTGCGGCCAATGCTCCTCCGGGATTGCGCCGGACAGCAGTGTCTCCAGGTGGGTGCGCAGCGTCGGGCATTTGAACTCGACGAGGCCGTCCGCTCCCACCAGCCGGTCCGGGCTGGCCCCGGCCATGGCGATCGTCGGATGGTCCACGAACCCGACTTTGACGGTGTCGACCCCGTACAGGAACTCGTAGGCGTCGCAGGCCTGCGGCTCCCGCTCCGAACCCTCGAGCATTGCGGCGGTCAGGTAGTGCTGCGTCGCCAGGCCCGTCACTCGCTCGCCGACGAGTTCCATCAGGTAGGATTCGCGCTCGGCCCGCGGCTTGCCGTCCTTGCGCAGTGCTAGCGACTGGAACACCAAGTTCGAGATGCGCACGCCGCGCTACACCACGCAGGTGTCGGAGCTGCCGGTGGCCCAGGCTTGAGGGGTCACCGCGGAGAGCAAGAGACTGCTGTGGGTGGTTTTGCGACGATCTGCTTTCGGATCACGATACGGATAAGCAGACATTCGGCGAAAGGCGATTTGCTCGAAAGGGGATCTGACCATTCCGAACGGCCGAACGGCCTTTGATGCTCGCCTTCCACGAAAGCCAGCCTGCGCCACGACGCTCCCCCACGGATCGCCGCATACCGAATGGCGGATATTGCAAGTCTATTGGCATGACGTGCTAGTTCAAAGACGATGCAAACCGTCGATGTGTCGGTCGGTCGCTCCGGGTTCTCCGGTGGCGGCATCCTTGGCTCAGACACGAACGGACCCTTCCATGGCCGACAAGATCGCACTCATCACCGGTGGAGCGACCGGCATTGGCAAGGCGACGGCGCTGATCCTGGCGCGGGGCGGCGTCAAGGTCGTGATCACCGGCCGTCGCGACGACCGCGGGCGCCAGGCCGTCCAGGAGATCGAGGCCGCCGGTGGCGAGGCCTCCTTCGTCAATTGCGACGTCGACAGCGAGGAGGCGGTCGGCCGGACCGTCGCGGACATCGTCGCTCGCTACGGCCGCCTGGACCTCGCGGTGAACAACGCCGGCATCTCGAACGAGAACAAGACCATCGGCGCCTCGAACACCGACGCGTTCAACGGCATGCTCCAGACCAACGTCCTCGGCCTGTACTTCTGCATGAAGCACGAGATCCACCAGATGGAGCGACAGGGCGGCGGCGCCATCGTGAACCTGGCGTCCATCGCCGGCCTGAACGGCATTCCCTGGGCCGGGACCTATGCCGCGACCAAGCATGCTGTGGTCGGCCTGACGAAGTCCGGCGCCCTCGACTACGCGACCAAGAACATCCGCATCAACGCCGTCGCCCCCGGAGCCATCAAGACCGACCTGATCGAGAAGCAGATCGAGCTCGGGCAATACGACGAGGCGATGATCTCCGGCATGCATCCGATGGGCCGGATGGGCCATCCCGAGGAGATCGCCAACGGCATCGTCTGGCTGCTCTCCGACGAGGCGTCTTTCGTCACCGGGCATGTCTTGAACATCGATGGCGGCTTCCAGGCTAAGTAGGGAACCCCGAGATGGCGTCGCGTCCCCCCGACCGGCTCAAGGTCGCTCCGGCCTTCTGGCAGGGGCTCGACGCCGTCGGGCTCACCCCGACGGCGGTGCTGCGCCATTCGCGGCTTCCGGCCAGCCTCGCCGCCGATGCCCGCGCGCAGGTCACCACGGCGCAATACTTCGCGCTGTGGCGGTCGCTGGAGGCGCTGTCGCCGGCCCCCGACGTCGGGATGAGGCTGATCGTCGGGATGGAGCCCGGCACGCTGCCGCCGGCCTTCCTCGCCGCCTACTACGCCCGCGACCTCCGCGAGGCGCTGACGCGGGTCGCGCGATTCAAGGCCCTGTGCTCGCCGGAGGAGATGATCCTGGAGGAGGACGGGGCGTCGGCCACGATCAGCCTGGCTTGGCCGTTCGCGGGCGAGGATGCCCCGGCGGCGCTCGTCGACGCTGCCTTCGCCTCGTTCGTGGAGCTCGGTCGCCGCGGCACGCGTCGGTTTATCCGCCCGCTCCACCTCGAACTCTCGGGCACGGGCCGCGACGTCTCCGGGCAGTCGGACTACCTCGGCTGTGCCGTGGTCCAGGGCGCGCGTCGGAACGCCCTGATCCTGCATCGCGCGGATCTCGACGCGGCGATGGTCTCCCACAATCCCGCGATGCTGGAGGTCATCGACCCGCATCTCGCGAGGCAACGGCAGGAACACCTGTCCAAGGTCTCGATCACCGACCAGGTGCGGTGGGCCCTGAAGCGTCTCTTGGCGGGCCAGTCCCCCGACGTCGGCGCGGTAGCGCAGGAACTGGGATTGACCGCCCGAACCCTTCAGCGGCGCATCACCGAGGAAGGCGGCAGCTTCCGACAAATCCTCGCCGACGTCCGGCGGGAACTGGTGCGTCAGTACCTCGCCGATCCCGCCCTCGACATGAACGAGGTCGCCTACCTGCTCGGCTACGACGACACGAACTCGTTCTACCGCGCCTTCCGGAGTCTGGAGGGCACGACGCCGGCGCGCTGGCGCTCCCTCCACTAGGATCGGCCCCATGAGAATCCTGCTGTTCGGCGCCACCGGCATGGTCGGTGCGGGCGTCCTGCGCGAATGCCTGCTCGCCTCCGACGTGACGGAGATCAGGGCGGTCGGACGCACCCCGACCGGACGCGCGCATCCCAAGCTGCACGAGACCGTCGTCCAGGACCTGTTCGATCCCGGACCGACGGCATGGCGGAAGATGACGGGATACGACGCCTGCTTCTTCTGCCTCGGGGTGACGTCCTCCGGCCTGACCGAGGCCGAGTACGTCCGGCTGACCCACGACCTGACGCTGGCCGTGGCGGAGAGGCTGGCCCTGCTCGATCCCGACATGACCTTCGTCTACGTGTCCGGGGCCGGCACTGATGGTGGCGGACGCGGGCGCAGCATGTGGGCGCGTGTGAAGGGACGCACCGAGAACGCGCTGCAGGCGCTGCCGTTCGCGGGGGCCTTCATGTTCCGGCCGGCCGTGATCCTGCCGATGCACGGCGAGCGTTCGAAGACCACGTCCTACCGGCTTCTCTACCGGCTGGCCGGCCCGGTGCTGCATCTGCTGCGCCGCATCGCCCCCGCGCAATTCCTGACGACGGAGGTGATCGGCCGGGCCATGCTCGCCGTCGCGCGCCGCGGCCGGGGCCGCGCGATCCTGGAAGCGCCCGACATTTATCGGGCGGCCAAGGCCGCCGTCCCATCGAACCACGGGTGATCCATGACTGACTCCGTCAGCGCGATTGCCATCCCGTCCTGGAAACGGATCGTGCCGGCGACGTTCGCCGTCCATTCTCCGGCTTCAGCGGAAAGCGGAAGCGGTCTCGAATGATCCTCGCCAGCGGGACGATCTCCGAGCGATGGCAGGTTTCGTCGCCATCGGAGCAACCATGATGCTTTCGGCGCGCGAACCTACGACGAGCCTTGCTACGACGTCTCCAGAGTTAGACCGAGATGATTCAGTGCGGTGGTCCGGAATGGTCGAGGGCGGTGCAACCGAAGAGTAACGACCGGCAGCACTTTCTATCTAAGCCACCGAATATCTTTCCAATTAAGCATTATGGGCTGGACGAGGGTAAAGCGTTCCTCCGTACGGTCGCGCTCACATTTCGCGTGTTTGATCGGCGGTACGAAGAACGTCCGCTTCGGAGAATGCGATTGAATGCCCGCTATGACGAACTTGGGTCGCAAGCGGCCTTCAGCCGAGTGTCTCGCACCGGAGCAGTGAAGGTTCAGCGCCGCATTTTCGTCCACGCGGCATCACTTGCCTCAGGCGAATCTCGCCGCTTTGGGAACGCTCGTGGTCAAGCCTCACACCAATGCGATTCGTTTGCAGCGGGGCCAGAAAGCGCTGCATTTCCAGTACGATTCAATTCCGGCCGGTGGCAAGATTGTCGTGGATCTTCAATGGGCACGGCCAAGCTGCCTGCCTTGGCGCGTATGCAACGGAAAGTTTACGGCCCTGCCCGGGACGACAGCCTCTGCGGCGATGTTCGGGCCGCCCGTGCGGCCGTATTCCTTACTAACCGTCCGGACGGTTCGGCCATTTTTGGCCAAATACCTTGTCTCCTGTGTTCTCAACGACTTCGCTGTTCTCTGGACTTGGTCCAGTTCGAACCGCGTCGATTTCATCGGCCGCTACAGGTGCTTACCCCACTTAAAAAGTTTGGCCATCTTTGGCCAAGCGCTCGGCCATTTTTGGCCAAAAATCTCAACCGGTGATGGACGCATCCGAGCACCCGGCTGTCAGGTCGAAACGATCAGACTGAGAGATCAGGCACTTGGATGGCAAAGATCAAAATAAGATCGCCCCGGCACAGCTTGGCACGAACTCTGCCATGTGCTTCCCGCGAAGCCGGAACACAGCGCAGACAACCGGACCTCATCGGGCCGGACCTGCGGATCGACCGCCGCCGGCCTCGGATCATCGGGGAAGACCATGCCGACACCCGCCTATATCTCGATCGAGGGTTCCACCCAGGGCAGCATCACCCAGGGCGCCTTCACCGAAGCCTCCGTGGGCAACATCTGGCAGGAGGGCCACGAGAACGAGATCCTCGTCCAGGCCATCGAGCACCGCGTCACCATCCCGCGCGACCCCCAGTCCGGTCAGCCCTCGGGCCAGCGCGTCCACCTGCCGTTCAAGTTCACCGCCCCGCTGAACAAGGCCACCCCGCTGCTCTACAACGCCCTGACCTCGGGCGAGATGCTGACCAAGGTCGAGGTCAAGTGGTTCCGCACCAGCTCGGCCGGCAAGCAGGAGCACTTCTTCACCACCCGCCTGGTCGACGCGACCATCATCGACATCGACGCCCAGCTGCCGCACTGCCAGGACGCGCGCAATGCCGACTTCACCCAGCTGATCGCCGTGTCGCTGTCCTACCGCCGGATCGAGTGGGAGCACACGGTGGCCAGCACGTCGGGCGCCGACGACTGGCGCAAGCCCAAGGCCTGAGAACGCGGGCCTGAGCGGCGGGGGACGAGCGGATGCGCGCCTCGGGCGGGTCACGCGCCGGACGGCCCGGCGTCCCGCGGGACGAGGCGCGCCCGGACGCGGGTGTCCCGGACGAGCCCGTCCAGGACGAATCCCCGCCGAGGCCGATCCCGGCCCGGATGGTCCGGCCGCCCGCCCGGCTGCCGGGGCGGTGGCCGGGCGGGCGCGACCACGCCCGCGACCTCGCGCTGGTGCCGGCCGCCTCGGTCATCGCCCTGGCGATCCGGGTGTTCTCCGCCGACCCGGCCGAGTGGATCCTCGACCTGCCCGAAGCGGAGGCCGTGGCGTTCTGCGCCGTGCCGGACGGGCGCGACGGGATGCCGATCCTCCTGGCCCTGATCACGCTCGGCCCGGTGCTCGGCCTGATCGGTCTGGCCGCCTTCGGGCGTCCGCGCTCCTGGCTCGGCCTAGCCCTGGGCGCGGGGCTCGCCGCCTTCTGGCTGCAGCGCTTCGTCCTCCACGTCCCGGCCTGCCCCCCTTGAGCCGCCCGGCCACGCCGGACCGACCACCTCCGCCCCCTTCGAGGCTCTCCGATGATCGCCCTGCCCGCCGAGATCACCCAGCCGCTGAGCGATCTCGACCGCGACTTCACCCTCGCGTTCACCGCAGACGGCCTGCCGGGCGCCGATCTGGCGGTCACGGGCTTCCGCCTGGACGAGGCGATCTCGAGCCTGTTCCGGGCCGAGATCGCCCTGGCCTCGCCGGACCCGGGCCTCGACCTGACCGCCCTGCTCGACAAGCCGGCCCGGCTCACCGTGCTCGACCGCTACGGCCCGCCCCGCCACGTCCACGGCGTGCTCGCCCTGGCCGAGCGCGGCGACACCGGTGCGCACCACACGGCCTACCGCGTTCTGCTCATGCCGGCGCTGCACCGCCTGCGCTTCGGCGCGGATTGCCGGATCTTCCAGACGAAGAGCGTGCCCGAGATCGTCGAGGCGGTGCTCAAGGACAACGGCGTCACCGCCTACCGCTTCGCGCTGACCGAACAGCATCCCGCGCGCGAGTACTGCGTGCAGTACCGGGAGACGCACCTCGCCTTCATCGAGCGGCTGATGGCCGAGGAGGGCATCGCCTACCACTTCGAGCATGCCGAGGGCGCCCACACCCTGGTGCTCACCGACGCGACCAAGCTGGCGCCGGACGCGCCGGGCGCGGAGGCGATCGCGTACAACGCCACACCGGGCGGCACGGTAAAGGGCCCGCATGTCGGCCGGTTCACCTGGCGCGAGCTGGTGGCGCCCTCCGACGTGGTCCAGCGCGACCACTTCTTCCGCAATCCGGTCCACGACTTCGAGGCGCGGGCGCAGGCGTCCGCGCTGAACGGGCTGACGCGCAAGCTGGAGATGTACGACTACCCCGGCCGCTACAAGGCGGACGCGGTCGGCCGGGCGTTCACGCGCTACCGGCTGGAGGGGTTCCGGGACGAGGCGAGCCACGGCGAGGGGGCGGGGCGGGGCGCGCGGCTGCTGCCCGGGCACCGGTTCGCACTGACCGGGCATCCCGACCCGGCGCTGAACCGGCGGTTCCTGGTGGTGGCGGCGAGCCACGCCGGCAGCCAGCCGGGGGCGGTCGAGGGCGATGCCGGGGACGGGGGCGCGTACCTGACCACGTCGTTCCGGGTGATCCGGCACGACACGCCGTATCGGCCTGACGCTCCGGGCAAGCCGCGGGTCGAGGGCCCGCAGATGGCGATCGTGACCGGTCCGGCGGGCGAGGAGATCCACTGCGACGCGTTCGGCCGGGTGAAGGTGCGCTTCCCGTGGGACCGGTCGGGGCGGGCCGACGACACGGCCTCGTGCTGGATCCGGGTGAGCCAGGGCTGGGCGGGGGCGAGCTGGGGGCAGATCGCGCTGCCGCGGATCGGCCAGCACGTGATCGTCGACTTCCTGGAGGGCGACCCCGACCAGCCGATCATCACGGGCCGGGCCTACAACGCGCGCGAGCCGGTGCCGTACCCGCTGCCGGCCAACAAGACGCGGATGGCGATCAAGTCGAAGACGCACAAGGGCGAGGGGTTCAACGAGCTGCGGTTCGAGGACGAGCAGGGCCGGGAGGAGGTGTTCGTCCACGCGCAGAGGGACATGCGGGTGAAGGTGCGCCACGACCGGCGCAAGCGGGTCGATCACGACCAGTCGGAGAGCATCGGCAACGACAAGTCGATCGATGTCGGCGGCAACCACGTCGAGACGATCGCGCAGAACAAGCAGCTCGCGGTCGCGCTGAACATGAACCGCACGGTCGGCCTGACCTCGTCCGAGGAGGTCGGGGTGATGAAAAGCACCGTGGTCGGGGTGAGCCAGACCGTCACGGTGGGCCAGGACGCGCAGATCACGGTCGGCGAGCAGCACGTGATCAACGTCGGCAAGGAGATGCTGATCAACGTCGGCGAGACGTTCCAGCTCAAGGTCGGCAAGGCGACGCTGACCCTGACCAAGGACGGGCACGTCACGCTCACCGGCACGACCCTCACCACCGACTTCTCCGAGCAGGTGAAGCACTGGGGCAAGGTGATCGACCTGAACCCCTCGCGCTGAGGGACGGGCGATGCTGCTGCGCAACGACACGCCGCTGGCGGCGATCGGCTTCGACGACCTGCACCGGGACGGGGCGGTCATGGCGGTGGTCGCGGTGCGGGCGAGCTACGCGCTGACCGCAGAGGGCGCCCTGCGCCTGTACGAGCGGCAGGCGATCGCGATGAGCGACGTCTACGCGGGCGACCCGCACCGCACGCCGCTGCTGCGGGCGAACGACCTCGTCGGCTACCGTCCGCACGCGGACGTGACCGTGCTCGGCAGCGCCCACGCGCCGGGCGGCCGGCGGGCGGCCTCCTGGGACGTGTCGCTCTGCCTGGGTAATGGCCGCACGGATCTGCGCGTCCACGGGCCGCGGCGCTGGGAGCCGGACGGGGCGTCGTGGCGGCTCGGGCCGGCCGAGCCGGTCGCGCGGGTGCCGCTGGATTACCGCTTGTCGGCCGGCGGCCGGTTCGTCGGCGATCCGGAGGGCGGGGGCAGCCGGTACAACCCGATCGGCCCGGGACTGCTGCACCGGGACTGGAGCCCGGCGGGCCGGGCGCTGCGGGCGCCGCAGATCGAGGCGGTGGACGCGCCGATCATCGACCCGTTCGCGGTGCCGGAGCCGGCAGGCTTCGGCCCGGTGCCGCCGTTCTGGGCGTGGCGGGAGCGGCGCTGCGGCACCCGGGACGAGGCGTGGCAGCGCGGGCGCTGCCCGCAGATGCCGGCGGACTTCGACTACCGTTTCTTCCAGGTGGCGCCGCCGCGGCTCGTGGTCCGGCGGCTGACCGGCGGCACGCGCGTGAGCCTCGATGGCCTGCTGCCGACCGGGCCGCTCGGCTTCCAGCTGCCGGCGTTCGTCCCCGTGGTGCGGCACAGCTGGAACGACGGCCGGGAGGCGCGCGCGGCGCTGACGCTGGACGGGCTGCACCTCGACCTGCGGGCGGAGGCGCCGCCCTGGTCGGTGGACCTGACCTGGCGCGGCTGGATCGCGCGGTGCCCGGCGTATCTGGGCGCGGAACTGGAGGCGGTGCCGGCCGGGCAGGCGGCGGCCCTGCCGGTCTCGGGCGAGCACGGGCTGCGGGACGGGGGAGAGGCCGCATGAGCCTGCAGCGCGAGGGCGCGCGCATGACGCGCGAGGGGATCGTGATGTCGGTCCCCATGAACTGGGGCCGCTCGCCGCAGGCGATCGTGCCGTACCGGGTCCACACGCAGGGTCAGATCGAGGGGGCATCCGCGGCAGGGACCGTGCGGCAGACGGATCAGGCGTCCTACGTCGAGGGCTCGCGGATCAAGCGCTGCTACGGCGACGAGGCGGCGACCGGCGGAGGCGTTCAGTTCGGCACGCAGGGCGCGGAGTGCGAGCCGAAGACGTGGTCGAAGACGGTCAAGATCCAGGACAAGGGGGTGGTGCGCCACGACGACGAGTGGTGGATGAACCACAGGGAGACTTGGGGCAAGCTCACCTACATCAAGGACACCCAGAGCTACCCGACGCCGGAGCGGAAGGAGATCGAGCCGAGAATACCGCTGGCCAGTCTGGACGGGGTCGATCCCGCCGCCCCGCCCGCCCAGCAGGCTTTCTACGAAGGTCCGAAGCTCCTCCCCCGTTTAGCACCGGGCATGGAGCGGTTTCTCGGACCGCGCGGAACATCGCCCGTGCCGAAGGTGCCGCCACGTTTGGCGCCAAAGCCGGGGCCGGAACCCGGACCGGAACCGGCTCCTGGACCACGAGGACCAGGAGGATTCCGTGTTTCAGGGTGCAGGAGCGACTTGATCTGCTTCGAGCGCAGAAATTACGATGAGACCGAATACCGAAGGCAATTAAAGATCCAGCAGGACGGGTTAAATGCTAAAAAGGCCTGCCAAAACAAGGCCGATATCGATAAATTTGATGCACAAAGCCCGAAGCAGAAATTAGAACAGCGTAATAGAGCTGACAATTTCAAGAACCGTGTTTTCAAACCATTATATGCGCGTCTAGGTCCAGGTGGTTTGTTGAGTAATTTAAATGCCTTGCATCGAATCGATATGGTCGTCGGCGGAAATGAACTAGATTTTGTGGGCATGGGGAGCGACGGGGTCAACAAGTCTATCGGCGGGTCCTGGCCTGCAGATAATCGTAAGGGGAAGTTAAAACGCTACGTAGCCGAGATGTGTGAGAAGGGCTGCAGAATGTCCGTGACGTTGGACATCTGCGAGATTGTGCCCGAATCAGACGCGATAACACTCTAATCATCAGGGCGAATCGATATGATAGAATTTGATGCATTCGAACGTATCATCAATGATTTCGGTCCTCCGGAGCATGCAAAGACCGTCCCGCCGGATGTCATAGAATTATACAAGGAGCGAATTCCAAGATCTATGATTATTTTCTGGGAAAAATATGGCTGGGGTGAGTACAGGTCCGGCTATTGTCGCATCGCCGATCCCAGATCATTTGAGCCTCTTTTAAAGGTTATATTTGCAAATGATCCTGAGTTCAGCGCCGAAGATCTAACCGTCATAAATTTCACCGCATTTTGCGCGATGGATATTTGGAGCCGTAAAGGATATGGAATCTATATCGATATTTGCAATTCGCGAGCTGTGGCGCAGAATAAAATTGTCAATCCTGCGACAGGAGAGCGATACGGTCAGGATTTCTTAATAGGAACATCACTTTATAGTCAGATAGAAAATGATGGTATGGACGAATACTATCAGGAAGCATCCGCTCGGCTTGGACGACCGGCTCTGGATGAAGTTTTTGGATTCGTGCCTGCTTTACAAATCGGCGGCGACCCAGCCGCGGAAAACCTACAGCTGTTCAAGGCACGGGAGTATATGGATTTTTTGGTGCAACTTGAGCCTCCCATGCTGACTGAAATCACAGCCCCCGAGCCCGGCGCACCGCTCGGTCAGATGAGAGATGTCAGACGCCTCGGGGCTCGATGATCACTCCGGCGTCTAAAAACTAAGCCTGTCGCGCTGGTGCCGCTCGACTATTGCTTGTCGGCCGGTGGCCGGTTCGTCGGCGATCCGGAAGGCGGAGGGAGCCGGTACAACCCGATCGGCCCGGGACTGTTGCACCGGGACTGGAGCCCGGCTGGCCGGGCGCTGCGGGCGCCGCAGATCGAGGCGGTGGACGCGCCGGTGACCGACCCGTTCGCGGTGCCGGAGCCGGCCGGGTTCGGCCCGGTGCCGCCGTTCTGGGCGTGGCGGGAACGGCGTTGCGGCACCCGGGACGAGGCGTGGCAGCGCGGGCGCTGCCCGCAGATGCCGGCGGACTTCGACTACCGCTTCTTCCAGGTGGCGCCGCCGCGGCTCGTGGTCCGGCGGCTGACCGGCGGCACGCGCGTGAGCCTCGATGGCCTGCTGCCGACCGGGACGCTCGGCTTCCAGCTGCCCGCGTTCGTCCCCGTGGTGCGGCGAAGATGGAATGATGGTCGAGAAGCACGCGCGGCTGGATTGCACGGTGCCCGGCGTATCTGGGTGCGGAACTGGACGCGGTGCCGGCCGAGCAGGCGGCGGGCCTGCCGGTCTCGGGCGAGCACGGGCTGCGGGATGGGGGAGAGGCCGCATGAGCCTGCCGTGGGAGGGCGCGCGCATGACGCGCGAGGGGGATCGTGGTCTCGACCGCGATGGATTGGTGCCGCTCGCCGCAGACGATCGTGCCGTACCGGGTCCACACCCAGGGGCAGATCGAGGGCGCCTGCACTGTCGCGAGCGTCCGGCAGAACGACGAACCCTCATACGTGAGCAGTTCGCTGATCAAGGCTTGCTATGGTGACGAAGCGGGGACGGGCGGCGGGGTTCTATCGGGCACACACGGTGGGAAGTGTGAGCCAAAGACATACTCCTCGACGGTAAGGATCGAAGACAACGGAGTGGTGAGTCACAGTGACGAACTGTGGATGAAAAAGAAAAATACTTTCGGAAAACTCACTCACCTGAGGGACACCAACAGCTATCCGACTCTGAGACGAGTGAAGGTCGCGCCAAGGATAAGACTTGCGCAAGCGGGTGCTGGCACGATGACCGATGCTGTTCCCATTGGCGGCGAGGCGATTTCCGTACCGAAGCCCGGCCTTGCAGCAGGCACGGTAGTCGGGGGAATAGCTCTGCACGAACTCGACGTTTTTTCGCGAAGACAGGGCTATCCAGAATGCTGCTCAGCAGCTCGATCTACATTCACAGAACACAAATGATGTGCTTGCCGCGCGCGCTTACGTGTAGACAAAGAATATGGCTCCGATGAGCTATTGGGATGTTTCATGGTCTGGCCCACGCAACGAGAGTGTAGCGCGGTCAGTTGCCGAGATGGAGCGCACGCATCCCGAAACTGTAGGAGCGGCTGGACAAGACGATCCAGATGCGAAGAAAAGGCTGGAGGCTGCGATTGCTGCCGGCTTGGCGACAGCAGGCGCATTGCAGACCTTTCGCATCACACGCAGATAAAAAAGGAACAATTGCAGAAGAACCGTTGTAATCTCGCGATCACGTTCACCGCTTGCGGCCAAACATATTGAGGATGCTCAAGATTCGGGACAGCCTAGAGAGTTGACGCTTGATAGGACGGGCACGAACCAGAGGCGAGCGGCAAATATGAGTAGATCAGGCTTACCGCCTATCCCATTATATGATCGGGACGAGTAACCGCCTGCGACATTCTCCGAGAGCACGAACGCGAGTGTCAAGTATATTTCATTATCGGATAATCGAAGCGCTGGTCAGCAGCTTAAAGCGCAGATGAACACACCAACTCGCGCCGATGAGGGCTGTAAAACAACGATAACCACGGGGCCGTAAATATGCTGATCGCAGAATTTAATGTGACTGTAACAAACGCACAAGTTGTCGTCTTTGAACGTCCTCCGAGGGCATGTGAATGGACTGACGACCACGAAGCTCAAGGATTTTTATTTTCCCCAGGTGACGTTTCTTTTGGAGTTCCAGATCACGACGGTGGATGCCGGATACAGATCTACAGCAACGAAAAATTTGTACCCGACGATCTATGTATATGGGCCGTGCAGGTCCCATTTGAGGTCAGCGGAGATTATATACACGTCGGGACGGTTTCCGAAACACGCGAAGTCCACATCGATAGAGATAAATACAATCTGACATTTTCCGTCTATGATGGGCACGTTATAGACGGTGATTGTACCTTCATGTTGAAGTTGTTCTTTTCAAATGACACGAATCCATCTTTTTCCATCATAAAGAAAGGTATCGGCATTACAACTGATCGCGTTCTTCGTGTAGACGCTGATGAAATAAGTTAGTAATCACCGATATGAATGAGAAAATTATAAAATGATTTTTGACAATAATTGGCTCCATCAATGTTTTCGGCGTCAGAGATAGCTATCGCATCGCTCCGGCGTCATGAGCCAACCTTATGATGGGTGCTGGCTTTTTGGCTCGTAGAAGGCAAGCGGCCAAGGGATCATCTTAGCCGATCGCGTCGAGCGTGCCAGTGAATGCGTCCTCTAAAAGTTGGCCCGCGTTCCTCAAGCGGCGGCAACACCGACGGCGAGATCGTGCTGAGCCGCGATCGTTCGGCCGTGCCCCCCCCCGCAGGGTGGTTCTGCCCAGAGCCAGCCTCCCGAGGATGATCGCAGCTGGTTGCGGAAGGGCTGGGACGCGGTCGGCGAGTGGGTGGCCGAGCATCCGACTACGATGGGCGCGATCCAGGCCGTCGGTGGCGTCGCGGAAGGACTGGGTTCAGCTGGCTTGATCTTGGGCGGAGCGGCTGCGGAGGGAACGGTCGTCGGTGTACCGGCCGGTGTCGCCATGCAGGTCACGGGTTGGGCCGGCCTGGTGAACGCGGCCGACAACGTTTCCACAGGCCTCCGCCAGATGTGGTACGGCGCCCCCCAAATGACCGGAGGGCAGCAACTCGCCGGTGCGGCGGCGGGCGCGATGGGTGCCGCGCCGGAGACAGTGCAGACGGTCCAGACCGTGACCGGCATGGCCCAGGCGGTGGTGGGCGGCGTCGCCAGCATGGGCGGGGCCGTGAAGACCGCGGGCACCGTCGCCAAGCAGACGGGACGTGCCGCGGCCACGACGGCCTAAGGCGCCAACGCCGCCAAGGCGGGTAAAGCGGTCGGTGAGGGGCTCGAAGGAGAGGGCTCGCAGGCGGCCAAGAGCGAAGGTAAGGAGGGGGGGCGGGTCAGCAAGAAGGCCGAGTCCGAGCCGAGCAATGGCTCAAAGCCCTGCACTTGCGCGGTGGGCAACCCGGTGCGGATCGACACCGGCGCGGCGCTGTCGGACGACGTCGAGTTCGAGCTGCGCGGCAGCCTCGACCTGGTCCTGTCGCGCCACTACGCCTCGGACGAGACCTTCATCGGGCCCCTCGGGCGCGGTATCGCCACCCCGATCGACGTCAGCATCACCGAGACGCCGGACGGCGAACTCGTCTACCTCCAGAGCGTCCACCGGCGCATTCGGTTCGCGCGGCCGTCGCCGTTCCCGCACGTCTGGGCGACTAACGACGCCGACAGGAACCTCGCCCTGTCGTTCGCCGACCTCGACACCCTGCTGCTCAAGGAAGACGGCCTGTTCCGCCGCCTCACCCGCCAAGCGGTCCGGGTCTGGCGCCCGGCCGCGATCGAGGACCGCAACGGCAACCGCATCACGCTCGCGCGCGACCCGCGCGGGCTGATCATGCGGATCGACCACCCGGACGGGCTGAGCCTCGCCTTCGACAACGACGCGGCCGGCCGGCGCGCCGGCGTCACCCTGGTCGGCACCGACGGCACGCGCTGCGAACTCCTGCGCTACCGCTACGACGCCCGCGCCAACCTCGTGGCGGCCGAGTCGACCTGCGGGCCGTCGCACGCCTACGAGCACGACGCCGCCGATCGCCGGATCGCCTGGACGGACGGGGTCTCGACCTGGTCGCGGCGCGTCTACGACGCGCAGGGCCGTACCGTGCGCGTCGAGACCCGGGGCGCCGACGGCACGCCGGCGCCCTACGACGGCGACAGCTTCACGTACGATCCCGAGAACAACCGCACCCTGTACACGCCTGGCGGCCGGCCGGAGGAGCGGCGCTGGTACCAGTACGGGCCCGGCGGGCTGGTCACCGCCGAGGAGGACGCGCTGGGCAACCGGACCGAGCAGGTCTGGAGCGCGGCCGGCGAGAAGCTCGCCGAGGTCGACGCCGAGGGTGGCCGCACCGCATACCGCTACGACGCCTACGGCCGGGTGGCTTCGGTGACCGACCCGGAGGGGCGGGAGACTCGCACCGACCACGACGCGGACGGCAACCTGCAGCACGTGCTCGACCCGCTCGGGCGGTCGTGGGTCTACGGCTATGACGAACGCGGCAACCTCGCCTCGGTGACCGACCCGCTCGGGCACCGCACCGACATCACCCTGAACGCGGCCGGTCGGCCGGTGGCGCTGATGCGCCATGACGGGCTGATCGAGCGCCGGGCCTACGACGCGCACGGGCGGCTGTCGGGGATCCGCGACTTCCGGGGTGGGCTGACCCGGTTCACCCGGGACGGGTTCGGGCGCGTGGTGGCGGTGGAGGATCCGCTCGGCGGGGTGACGCGGTTCGCCTACGAGGCGGGCACGGCCGGGTTCTGGCAGCCGAGCCGCGTGATGCGTCCCGACGGGGTGGTGAGCCGCCTGACCCGGGACCGGTCCGGCACGCGGGTGGAGCGGGTCGACGGCGAGGGCCGCCGGACGGTCGAGCGCTACGGCGCCTACGGACTGCTCGCCGAGATCGAGGACCCGAAGGGCGGGCGCCTGCGCTTCGGCCATGACGGGCTGGGCCGGCTGGAGCGGGTCGAGAACCAGCTCGGGCGGGCCTGGACGTTCGAACGGGACGCGGCCGGGCGGGTGGTGGCCGAGACCGACTTCGACGGGCTGCGCACGACCTACGCGTACGACCGCGCCGGGCGCCTGACGGAGAAGCTGGCGGCGGACGGCACGCGCACGCTCTACGCGCACGACGCCTCGGGGCTGCTGACGCACGAGGCCATGACGGTGCCGGGCGCGGCCGAGCCGCAGGTGACGACCTTTGCCTATGACGGGGCCGGTCAGCTGGTTGCGGCGCGCGGGGGCGGGGCGGAGGTGCTGCTGGAATGGGACGCTCTCGGCCGGGTGGTGGCCGAGACGGTGGACGGGCGCCGTGTCGAGAGCCGGTACGATTGCTGCGGCAACCGCGTGGAGCGGGTCGGGCTCGGGGGCCGTGTCGAGAGCCGGTACGACCCGCTGGGTGCGCTGACGGCGCTGGAGATCGCCGGGCACGGCGCGCTGACGCTGGAGCACGACGCGGCGGGCCGGGAGCTGCGCCGGGCGAGCGCGGCCGGGTTCGTGCTGGAGAGCACCTGGGACGCGGCGGGCCAGCTGGTGCGGCAGGTCGGCGGCCGGGGGCGGAGTTCCGGCTCGGGAGCCGGGAAGGTCCTGGAGCGGGTCTACGGCTGGGACCGGGCGTACGCGCCGGTGTCGGTGGCCGACCTGCGCTGGGGCCGCGGGGCCGTGGTGCCAGCGCGCGCGGGGCTGGTGAGCCGGCGCCACTGGAACACGAAGTTCGAGATGCGCACGCTGCGCTACACGACGCATGTCAGCGAGTTGCCCGCTGCGCACGCATTGGGCGTGCATCGTCCGTCCTCACGACTGCTTTGGGTGGTTATCAGCCCGTCCGCTCCCAGAAAGCGGATGCATCAGAACGGACATAGCTGCGGGGACCGCTCACAACCCTTAGAGGATGGTCATTCGATACAGGTGCCCATGAACAGCCCAGCATCGCAGTCAAGCCTACCCAAGCCCGCGTGCGCGAGGAAGTAGAAGAAGGCGGCAAAGAACAGCACCCCAGCGAGCGCGGCCAACACCAGTGTTCTAATCGCCGATTTCAGCACCCTAGCCACCACGTTCGAGTTGCACTTTCAACCCTCAGGGCCTTTCCTCTTCTGAACCTTTGCGAGCGCTCGCGTCGAGGGTTCAAAGAGATTTTGTGTACACCGCGTAGGGGACGCCATGGATGTCCGGCGCGTCTCGCGATTTCTCGAAACCCATACGTCGGTACATGGGTAGCGCCACACTCATGATGGGCGATGTGTGCAAGGCAATCATAGGTGAATGGTCACGCCTTGCTCGCTCAAGACACGTCTCGGTGAGCATTCTCCCAATGCCTCCAGCACGATGCGATGGCGAGACGACCAACATTCTGATGATTGGCCAGGCCTGATCAAAAAAAAGCGGCTTTCGGCTTATGGGGGCCGACGTAGGCGACGCCGCCAACGACTTCCCCATTCCTTTCGGCGATGATGAGCTCGCTTGTTTTTGCCAAGTTGGCCATTCTACAGATGTTAGATGCCATCGCCGGCCAGTCTGCGTAAAACGACTCGAATTGCTTGAATGCCGCAAGTGCAACGCTACCGATTGCGGCCTCGTCGCCTATCTCGAACTCGCGTAGCAGCATGATCTGATGGCACCATAGCCGTTTCGAGAGTCCCATTCTCAATGCCGCGCCGAAAATCGACAACAGGCTGCTTCCCACTCCAAAACGAAGTTGGCCGGCCTCCGACGAACGACCGCTTTAGAGAAGCGCCAATGACAGCCTGTGCGGCCGCTTGCGACCGAGGCCGTGTCGAAACGCGTTGCTTGTGGCCGGCAGCGTCGCTTGGCGGGATGATGACGGCGGCGCGGTTGGCCGCTTCAGGCTCGAATGACTTGGATGAGCCAGGTTGCGCCGAACAGGCGGATCATCCGTTTCACGTTGTAGGCGAGGATCGCGAGGCTCATCTCGGTTGGCACACCTTTCAGGCCCTTCGTCAGGAACGGCGTACTGCCCATCCAGGCTTTCAGCGTCCCGAAGACATGCTCCACCGTGGCGCGCCGGACCGCCATGGCGTCAGGCATGGCGTCGAGCCGCCTCTGCATGGCCTCCAGCACCGCCTCGTGCTTCCAGCACTTGAAGCGTTTGAACTTTTCGGTCGTACAGCGCGCCCGCATCGCGCAGGCATGACAGGCGTCCAGGTTGCGGTAGTGGTCGATGTCACCGTGTCGATCGGAGCGCGCGTTAGACTTGGTCAGCACAGCGCCGGCAGGGCAGACGTAGTGATCGGCCGCGGCGTCGTAGACGAAGTCGGCGCGCACGAAGAGCCCCTTCTTGGCTCGACCCGACGTGTCGGCCCGCGGCATGGCCGGCAGGATGCCCGTGCCTTCGCAGGCCAGAACCTCGTAGCCGCTGTAGTGGCCGCGATCGGCCAGGACCACGATCTCCCCCTCGTCCGTGGCCTGCTTGGCCCGATCGCCCATCGGCACGAGTTGGGTTCGGTCGTGGCTTTCGTTGACGACCTCATGGGCCACGACGAGATGATGCTCGGGGTCGACGGCGATCTGGATGTTGTAGCCGACGATGCCGGTGCCGCGCCCGCTCGTCGCCATCGAGCGGGCGTCAGGGTCGGTCAGCGAGACCTGTCCGTCGTCCGCGATCTCCACCTGCGCCTGCATCTCGCGCAGGAAGGCCATCTGCTGGCGTAGGGCGGCGATCTTCTCGCCGATGCGCTGCGTGCGTGCCTCGGGGACGTCGCTGCCCTCCCTGTCCGCCCGGTCGAGCGCCGCGAGGTAGCGGGCGATGCTGGCCTCCACCTGGTCCAGGCGCTTGGCGACCTTGGCCACGGTGTCGTTGCGGTCCCGGTTGTTGACCGCCTTGAACTTCGATCCGTCCAAGGCGACGGTCGCCCCGGCGAAGAGCTGCAGATCCCGGCACAGCACCACGAACTGCCGACAAGCCGCCTGGATCGCAGGCCCGTTGTCGCGCCTGAAGTTGGCGATCGTCTTGTGATCGGGCGCCAAGCGACCGGTCAGCCACATCACCTCGATGTTGCGCTGTGCCTCACGCTCAAGTCGCCGGCTCGACGGCACCCGGTTGAGATAGCCATAGAGGTAGAGCTTCAGAAGCATGGCCGGATCATAGGCCGGCCGTCCCGTCGCCGCGGGCTCGAAGCGGGTGAAGCCGAGGGTGCCCAGATCGAGTTCGTCGATGAAGACCTCGATCACCCGTATCGGATTGTCGGCGGTGACGTAGTCGTCCAGCGAACTGGGCAGCAACCAGGACTGCCGACGGTCCTGTCCTTCGACGAACCGACCCATGCTGGCCTCCGCAGATGAGGCGGCAAGTCTATCTCGGAAGGGACTTTTGACACAGCCTCGACCCTTTGCAGTCACAGGGGAGCGCAACTCACCGCGCCGATCGCCACCGCGTCCAGTTCCGGCGGGTTTCGCTGACCGCGAGGCCGTCAGCTTCCAGGTGCGCCAGCGCGCGGCCGGCGTGCAGGCGCGCTCCCGGCCCGGAATGCCGGCCCGCTCGGCGATCATCGCCGCAGTGCCCGAATTCGGCGTCAGCGCGATTAGGACACAATTTCGGGTGTCCTTGTGCGGCTGTGCGCCATTGGGTGCAGGTACTCTGGGCATGCCGCAGAGCTCTCGTGGGCTGGTGAGCCGGACCAGCCCACGCTTAAGACGAAGCAGCAGATCCGCTGTACTCAGGTAGGCTGAGCGATCGGTAGATCGTGGATCATCGTGAGGGCGATCCTCAGCGCCTGCTCGAACAGCGTTCGGTTCAGCACTGCTCCCTCCTGCTTAGCCGATGCGTCGCTCTTCGGATCTCCGCGAGCCACGAACGTGCATGCCAGAAAGGCTTCGATCTGAGCTTCGACAGTCAGTTCGGCCTCGACTTCGCGGTCGAGGAGGCCGCGGCGGTCCAGCTCATCGTTGACCTGGTCGGCGAGTTTAATGAAGCCCTGGCCAATATCCTCCAGTGTCGTGGCGAGCTGATAGGGCAAACTCGGCGAGTTGCAGATCTCTTCCACTAGGGCGGCGTAAAGGACTAAGGCGACCTCCCGGTACACCCGGAAGAACAGCACGCTTTGCGTAGCGAGTGACATCGGTGGCGCTCCTATCGGCGTCCGAGTGTTACTGGATTGTGGGCTCGCGATGCGTGCCGCCAACGAGGCCGTGAGGAAGGCGAAGCTGAGCTCCCGGCCAAGCCGCGAAGGCCGCCTGCGCGGCATCTAGGGTGCGGCCGGTCACCTGGGCGTAGACCGGGACGATCTTTGACCCTTCGTAGGTGGTCGGAAGGGCGAGCGGTCGAACATCCCAGCCCGTGTCGAGAAGCCGTGGGATATGCGCGGGGTGGAACTCAATGAGCAAACCGTCGAGGTTCAGGGCATGGACCGCTAGCGCGATGGCACCGGAGACCGCTGCGGCGAATATGTCGGCATCCGGCATCTCACGCCTCTTCGCGACGATCGCCTGGCGTGTCCATTCGTAGATCGCCGGCCCCTTCGGGGCGGATCCGCCCTGCATGATCTCTGGATAGAGGTGCGAGAGAAGGTGCGGCCCCATCGTCGGCAGGAACCTGGCGTAGGCGACGATCTCGTCATCCTCCTCGCCGAGCAGGTGGAACGTGGCCGGGCCGTCAAATCGATCCCTTTCACGCCCGTCGGGTCTTCGGCAGGCTGCCCAGCCCAGTCCTTCGACAAAGAATGTGTGCCGAAATCGGTAAATTCTATCGGCTAGCGAAGGGTCATTCCGATCTATGTTCCCTGTTATGAGCCTGAACATCACATTCTCCCATCGTGAAGACGGAAGGATGTTTCCGCGAAATGGGCAGCGCAGATCATCCGTAACTTTGCGGATGATCCGTGAGCATGGATCAGTTTATGATGCCGAGCCGAATTGCTTCCGCGACGCTTTGAACGCGTCCGACAGCGTTCAGCTTGTGAGCCGCGCTCCCAAGGTGTTGTTCGACCGTTCTCCTGGATATCGACAGGATGACGGATGTTTCCCAAGCCGTCTTCCCAGCGGATGCCCACTTGAGGCATTCGATCTCCCGGTCGGTGAGCGGTGCGCCCACCCGACTCCGAGCACACGATCCAGCCGTAGAGCGTACGATCGCCCGCGCTGCTGAGACCGCATAGATCGCCACGAGATGCAGAGCTGCACGCTCATCCTGTGATAGTCGCATCCGTTCGCCTCCGAAGCTGATGCCGGCTTCGTTTCCGTCAGGCTGATGAAAAGGGACGCAGAAGCCGTCGCGCAGCTGGAAGGCGCGCGCCTCGTCCATCACCATACGGCCGGATGGCGAAGCAATCGCGTCAGCGGCCTGCTGCCAACTGAAAGGATCTACGACCTGCCTCATGTACGTGAGCACCGGGTCGATGCGGATATGGTTTCTGGCTTGGTACCGCCGCGCCCATGCAGGGGGCCAACCTGAGATGATGATACAATCCCGCATCGTCTGCTGGGACGATCTTGGTACATAACCCAGGGTGAAAGCATCATAGCCAAACGTAGCACCGTGTTCTTTCAATACGTCGCATATCGATTGCAAGTTATCGGCTCTCCTAATCTGCTCTATAATGTCGAATGCTGCCTGTCTAACACTGAAAAATTGCATAACTTCATCCGTAAAGTGCTTCAGATTGCGCAAAATGCATAATATGTATTAATGTTATTGCCATTAAATCTGCGATGAGATATGGTCCGCCATGATCAAGTCGCAATCGTTTGTGGTTTATACGGATTATATCCGTGGAAACTGGGCCAAAAACTCGAAATAAATTGGATATTATTGCCGCCGAAACAGGACTTGATGTCATGCACTTCGTGCAGGCGAGCCGTCGATCTGAAAAGTGCAGCTGCGTGTGTTCCGATTGGCTGCGGAGTCCGACACCATTGCTACGCCAGTGCAGAGCGTACCTCAGCCTTCCTGCTGCCAAGCGGCTTCAAGCGCTGCGGATCGTGGAGGCTATGGCGGCGCGGACGGACAGTTTCGGCCTCTAGGCGGCAAGCGACCCGGCATCGGTAGGGCTATGGCAACTGCGTGATCCGTGGTCGATCATCCACAGGAGAGGATCTGCCTGAAGGCCCAGCCCCAAGAACAAAGGATCGCCGCCCAGAGCGCGAGGTTGAGGGCGATAAGTATCATTCGTGCTCCGAGGGATCGCCGAGCTCGTGCGGACCTTCGCGGGGGCGTGATGGCGGGCGCATGCTGGTCCAGCCAAGCGTGGAACTGCTGATTGCGATGTTAATTGGTCAAATTTTAGCCAATTGTGCTCTATAACCGGCGCAGACCAACTGATTAGTGGCCTAAAAATCAGATATCGCGACTCGTTCGAAAGCGAAATGTGTAAAGGCACCGTGCTTCAAGCTCCTACTCGTCGTGAAGACACGTCGCGCAATAACTGGCCGGCCTGATTCCCGCTTTCATCCGGAGACTGCTCGAAATGGCGAACGTTCGCATGGGCGACATCGCCTAGGAGGAAATCCCGGAGCCGGACCTCGAACGGGTTGAGTAGAACGATTGCGCCTCGGGAAGCTGACGGGGCTCTACCCTTTTGCTGGTCGTCAGGAGCGGTGGCGATCGCCGGATCGGACATCAGTGCGGCCAGCACGCGTGGGCGGATATCTGGGCTGCCAGACGTCCCGAGGTACGCGGGCTTCCAGCCTGAGCCTCAATGGATGGTGGCCTTGTTATTGAGTTCGCGGCGCAGGCTGGCGCATCTTAGTGATTAATTGTGCATTTCGTCACGTCGACAGCGCCCCTAATGCCGTACACGGATTTTGCCGGACATGAGCGGCTTTCTCTCAAACAATTCCAACGGATTTGCGAGCATGAAGCGAATGATCATCCTCTCCGTTATGACACTTCTTGGGACCTCATCCTTCGTAGCCCCCGCACTCGCTTTTTGGGTGTAACTTTCTGGCGCAAAAAGACCGACAGGAAGGTTGGATAGCCTTCGCAACACGCGGCGGCTGAATCTAGCAGTGAGGCCCTGGCGCCCTTGCCAGGGCCGGTCACGTCGAGAAGGCAAGCCCCTGCACAAAAGGGTCTTGTAGAACCTGGGCTATCGCCCCTCGCCAACCTCGACCGGCCCGCGGATCGCAGCGAGGCTTCTCAACTCTGCATTCGAACATATCCGGTCGCCGATCTGCCAGCGTTCGGGCACGTCGTCGATCGGCGGCCGCTAGCCGGCTGCTCTGTCCAAATTGGTCCGGATTATTCCGAGACAAACCCAGCCCTCTCGGCTTACCGCCGCGGCGGGTTTTGTCGTGTCTTGGCTATTATGCCAGCGTCAGCACGGTCCGCACGCTCAGGGCCTTGTCCCTCGACCACGCGGCGGCAAACGCTTTGATCGCCTCGTCTTGAGTGGCTGCCTCACCGTTCAGCGGCCGGACGCCCGTCGCCTCGTGCCCGCGCTGGCAGCCGGTGCAGCTTCAGATCCAGACTCCATCCTGTGGGCCGCCGTGGATGCGCCGGATACGGCCGACGTGCTGACCCGCTTCCTCGCGACGAAATCGTGGTGCGTGTCGGGGAAGGTGCGGCGCCAGACGAAGGTCACAGTCTGACCTACCGGCGCTCGTCATGATCGCCCATCACGCTGGCTGGGCAGGATCGGACTGCACGGGGCAACCGGCCTCAATCCAAGCCGCGACCGCGCCCTCGCGCAAAAACCATTCTCCGCGAATCTGATGGAGGCGAAAGAGGCCATGAAACCGTGCCTCGTCGCCGCGCGTCCCCGGACATGATCCGAAAACGATCAGCGTCTCGGGGTAGAACGGCTGCATCTGTCTAAGGCGCCAACCCGTTGTCCGCCCCGTCCAGCCGACCTTCACTCGGTCAGCATATCCCATTGCATAAACGGTTCCGTTGTCGACTACCGGCGTGGGCTGCCTATCAACGGCCACGAGCTGATGGCGGGCGCTTCCGAGGCCGTGAAGCCATTCCGTGACGCGCGCTTCGGAGACGTGTCTCACCGTTGTCCTGAGCGACTTTCGGTACTCACGGCCAGCGACCTACGCGCGGCCCCACCAGATGTTCCCACGCTGGTATAAATTTGGCATCATCACCGGCATGTCTCCTGTGCCGTCCAATGTGCCGACCCCCGTTCTAGGGCGGCGGCCGACGAAGATCGCCTCTCAGAGGGACGAGGCGAACGAGCGGTGAACGGAATGTGCCGTGTAGTGTGCCTTGACGAAGCGCCCCAAAACGTAGTCAAAAGCGCCTCTGACGCACCGAAACCGCCAATTTTCTCAATGGTTTCAGAGCGTCCGCCGGTGTAGCACAGCGGTAGTGCAGCGGTTTTGTAAACCGAAGGTCGGGAGTTCGATCCTCTCCACCGGCACCAGACGTTTTCCGCACGATCAGAGTGGGTTGGGCCTGCTCCCGGAGCGCGGCGACCGCTCTCCTCACGCAGCGGTCGGGACATCGCCCCTCCGAATCGCCTCCCCCCTGGAAGGATCCCGGGACCGGGTCTGCCGTCGACGCACCCGCGCGCGGCGCGCGCCAGGACGGGGCTGGTCGCGGCCCGTTCGGTTTCGGGAGGAGCGAGACCGCGCCCGGTCGGACAGGCGGCCCGGAGCGCGGTCAGCGTCCGTTCAGGTGCCTCCGCGCATCCTCGGTACAGCCAAGCTGAAGACAAGTATTTCTGAATTGTAACTGAGTATATATCCCGAAAATTCGGCCCAAGCTGGGCCATTTGATAATTAAAATTAGATGAATGCGCAGTTCAGAGCCGATTAAATCCGTCGCGCCTACCAGCCGTGCCGGACAGCGATGAGATGCGTCTCCGCCGCGCCGAGACCGGTCCGGCGGAGGCCGGGCCTCCGGGGCCGCATCGGGCACGGCAGGGGGCGCGACCATGTCAGGGAACGAGGACGATCGGGCGAGGGCGGGCTCCGCCGGAGCGCCGGATGCGACCGAGGGATGCGCCGCGGTTGGGCCGCGGCCGGCGCGGCGGGCCGGTGCGCCCGGTCGTTCGATCGACGGCGCGGCGCGGGACCGGATCGGGCGCGGCCTGCGCCTGCACTACGCCGGGGTGCTGGCGCTGCCGATTCCGGACCGGCTCCGGACGCTGCTCGACGACCTCGCCGCCTGCTCCGACACGGAGGCCTCGCAATGACCCTGATGCTGCAAGCCGCCCCCGCGGGGAGCGGATCCGGTCCGGCGCCCGTCGGGGCCGATGCCGAGATGCGCGACCTCCTTCTGGGCGCGATCCCGGCCCTGCGGGCCTTCGCGTTCTCGCTGACCTACGACCTCGACCGCTCGGACGATCTCGTGCAGGACACGCTGGTGCGCGCGTGGATCAACGCCGCCAGCTTCCGCCGCGGGACCAACCTGACCGCATGGCTGTTCACGATCCTGCGGAACCTGTTCTATTCCGAGCAGCGCAAGCGCAAGCGCGAGGTGGAGGATGCCGACGGCGTGCATGCCGGGCGGCTCAGCGCCCTCCCGGAGCAGGAGATCCGGATGGAGATGGCGCAGTTCCAGAGCGCGCTGAACCGTCTGCCGCCGGCTCAGCGCGAGGCGCTGGTCTTGGTCGGCGCCCAGAGCTTCACCTACGAGGAGGCCGCGGCGATCTGCGGCGTCGCCGTCGGCACGATCAAGAGCCGGGTCAGCCGCGCCCGGATGCGCCTGATCGAGGTTCTGGGCATGAACGGCGCCGACGATATCGGTCCCGACGCGCAGACCCGTGCGGCCCTGGACGGTCCCTAGGCCGCTTACCGTCGAAGGGGATGCCGGCTCGGCGGGCCGGGAGCCGCGCCGGCGCCTTACTTGATGAGCGTCATGATCTCGCGGAACCGCGGGTGGCGCGCCGTGCCGAGCCACTCGAACACCACCATCTCGGTGGTGACGATCTCGGCCCCGTGGGCGGACATCCGGGTGAGCGCGGCCGCCCGGCTCTCCGTCCGCCGCGAACCCACGGCATCGCACACCACGCAGGCGCGGCGCCCGGCCTCGAGAAGCCCGAGAACGGTCTGCAGCACGCAGATATGCGCCTCGCAGCCGGTGACCACGAGGTCCCGATCCGCGGGCAGCCGCTCGAGGAAGCCCGGCGTCCGGGTGGCACTGAAGCTCATCTTGGGGAAGGCCGTCCCGGGCTCGGGCGCCAGTTCCGGCATGGTGGGGCCGAGGCCACCGGCATTCTGCTCGGTGACCAGGATCGGGACGTCGAGGCGATGCGCGGCGGCGGCGAGGCGGCCCGTATTGGCCAGGATTCCGGCTCCGTCGGCGATCACCGGCATCAGCCGGACCTGAACGTCGATGATCAGGAGAAGCGAGCGAGCGGGATCGATCAGGGGCATCGGTTCGGATCTCGCATGGGGCGCGCAAGCCGGAACGGGTTCGGTCGGACGTCCGGTCCGCTCATGTGGTGCTGCGGCTGCCTGCCTGCCGGATTGGGCATGCCGGACCATCGGCCGTCCGCGCACCGAGGCCGGCGACCGCGCGACCCGGCACCCGTCCGATCCGGCAGGCGTGCCCGCGAGGCCGATCGGACGTGCGATATCCGACGCGGGCTGTGGTCGCCACCGCTGCCGGCCGGAGGGCGGGGCGCGCCCCCACTCTCCCGACGGCCTGGGGCGCCTCAAGGGTGATGCGAGGCCGGGCTGCTGCCGCTGCACCATGGCGTCCATCCCGGGCCGGCTCGCCCCGCATCCGCCGTCGCGCTAGGCCATCCGCGGCGCGCGGTGGACGATCTCCCGCACGCCGCGCCCAACCACGCCTGAGACCGCTGGGATCGCCCGGGCTGTGCGGTCGTCCCGAGACGCTCGTCCGGCGAGAACGCCGGATCCGGGAGGCGCCGGACGCATCCCCCCAAGCAAAAGGGGCCGGCGATCCGCCAACCCCTTGCGCTGTCGAGCTGAATGAATGGTACCACCGCCCCGGCTCGAACGGGGGACCCCCAGATCCACAATCTGGTGCTCTAACCAACTGAGCTACGGCGGCACTGGCGCGGGGTGTATCGTGGGCCGCGGCAGTTTTCAAGGCGATGTGTGCACGGGATTTCGACTCCGTGGATAGCGCCGTCCGGCTCCCCCGCGCCGGGCCGGCAGCGCCCCTGCGGCACGCGCCCGTTTGCAACGGGATCGACCCCGGCTGTAACTGCGACTGGCGGGGTCGACGCGTCGGCCCCGCCAGTCGAACCGACCGGAGGCGAAGAGGCGGACCGTGAGCGCGCGACAGCCAGCGGGCGCCGGCGGGGGCAGGGCGCCCGGCGAGGGATCGGCCGATGTCCCGGCCCGATCGGCCGTCCGGCCGAGCCGGCGGACCCGTCGCCGTTGGGCCGGGATCGGCCTCATCCAGGCCCCCGGACGGCTGCGCAGCCTCGTTCGCCGGAGCGAGGGCGGCCTCGTCGCCCTGGCGACCCTGGTGGGCTGCGTCGCCGGCGTGGCGGTCTCCGCCATGACCTGGATCACCCAGACCCTGCGCGAGGGGCTCTACCAGCTGCCCGCGGGCGCGCGCCTCAGCGCCGTCGATGCCGTGTCACCGGTGCTCCTCCTCGTGGGCCCCTGCCTGGGCGGCGGCGTACTCGGCCTGCTGATCGTCGCCGCCAACTACGTCCGCGGCCCGCGCAAGCGCCCCGCCATCGACCCGATCGAGGCGAATGCCCTGCATGGCGGCCGGATGTCCCTGCGCGACAGCCTCTACCTCGCACTCCAGAACGTCATCTCGAACGGGTCCGGCGCCTCGGTGGGGCTCGAAGCCGGCTACACACAGATCGCCTCCGGCCTCGCCTCGCGGCTCGGCATCGCCTTCGAGGTGCGGCGCAGCGACCTGCGCACCCTGGTGGGCTGCGGTGCGGCCGGGGCCATCGCGGCCGGCTTCGGCGCGCCGCTCGCCGGCGCCTTCTACGCCTTCGAGCTGATCATCGGCACCTACTCCATCGCCACCCTGACGCCCGTAATCGTCGCGGCCCTGTGCGGCAACCTGATCTCCCGGTCGCTGATCGAGGCCCAGCCGCTCGTCGATCTCGGAGACATGCAGGCGGTCACGACCTCGCACGTCACCAGCCTGGAGATCCTGCCGAGCCTCGCCCTCGGGCTGGTCTGTGCGGGCCTCGGCATCCTGATCATGCGCGGGGTCACCCTGGTCGAGCGCCTCGTCCAGGCCTCGGGCGTCCCGCGGGTGGCGGCGCCCGCCTTCGGGGGGCTGTGCGTCGGCGCGCTGGCGCTGCTGGCGACGCCGCAGGTGCTCTCGGGCGGTCACGGCGCCCTGCACATGCATTTCGCCGCCGAGGGGCAGGGACACGGCATCGCGGCCCTGGCCGGGCTGTTCGCCGCCAAGGCGGTGGCGTCGGCGATCTCGATCGGCTCGGGGTTCCGGGGCGGTCTGTTCTTCGCGTCCCTGTTCCTGGGCGCCATCGCCGGCAAGCTGTTCGCCGCCCTCGCCCCCGTGCTGGTGCCGCCGCTCGCGGATTTCGGCCTCACGCCCCTGGCCTACGCGGTGATCGGCATGAGCGCCCTGGCCGTCGCGATCATCGGCGGCCCGCTGACCATGACGTTCCTAGCGCTGGAGGTCACCGGCAGCCTGCCGATCACCGGCGTCGTGCTGGCGGCGGTGATCGCGTCCTCGCTCACCGTGCGCAAGACCTTCGGCTACTCCTTCGCCACCTGGCGCTTCCACCTGCGCGGCGAGAGCATCCGCAGCCCCCACGATGTCGGCTGGATCCGCTCGCTCACCGTCGGCCGCCTGATGCGCCGCAATCCCGGGACCGTGGCGGTGGATACGCCGCTGCCCACCTTCCTGCGTGCCCATCCCCTCGGCTCGCCCTCCCGGGTGATCGCCGTGGACGGGGGCGGGCGCTATGCCGGCATCGTGAACGTGCCCGAGGCGCACGCGGCGTCCCGGGATTCCGGCGCCGACGCGCAGCCCGTGCTCGCCGACCTGCTCCTCCATGGGGACGATTTCCTCACGCCGGGCATGAACGCCAAGGACGCCGCCGCCGCCTTCGACCGCACGGAGAGCGAGGCACTCGCAGTCGTCGAGAGTGCCGAGAGCCGGAAGGTGCTGGGCCTGCTCACCGAGAGCCACACGCTGAAACGCTACAGCGAGGAACTCGACCGCCAGCGCCGGGCGATGGCGGGCGAAACCGACTGATTGTCAGGCCGGCGTGTTGACCGCACGCCCGGGTGCAACAATCACCCTGACGTCTCCGACCCGGGCTCCGCAAAAGCCCGATCTCCGACATGCGTGGAGGACACATGCCCGGCCAAGAAAAACCCGGCCAAGAAAAACCCGGCCAAGAAAAACCCGGTCCAGAAAAAACCGGCCACCCGAACAGCCCGCCCCGCCGCTACCGCATCGCCGTCATTCCCGGCGACGGTATCGGAAAGGAGGTGGTGCCGGAGGGCGTGCGCGTGCTGGAGCAGGCGGCCAGGCGCCACGGCTTCTCGCTCCAGCTCGACTGGTTCGATTTCGCGAGCTGCGACTACTACGAGCAGCACGGCCGGATGATGCCGGAGGATTGGAAAGCGCAGATCGAGACCCACGACGCGATCTATTTCGGCGCCGTCGGCATGCCCGAGCGCGTGCCGGACCACATCTCGCTCTGGGGCTCCCTGATCCTGTTCCGGCGGGAATTCGACCAGTACGCCAACCTGCGCCCGGTGCGGCTGATGCCGGGGGTGAAGTGCCCGCTGGCGGACCGCAAGCCGGGCGATATCGACTTCTGGGTGGTCCGCGAGAACACCGAGGGCGAGTACTCGAACGCGGGCGGCCGGATGTTCGCCGGCACCGACCGGGAATTCGCCCTGCAGGAGACGATCATGACCCGCCACGGGACCGATCGGATCCTGAAATTCGCCTTCGAGCTGGCCCAGAAGCGCCCGAAGAAGCACCTGACCTCGGCCACGAAGTCGAACGGCATCTCGATCACCATGCCGTACTGGGACGAGCGGGTGAAGGCGGTGGCCGAGTCCTATCCGGACGTCCGGTGGGACCAGTACCACATCGACATCCTGACCGCGCATTTCGTCCTGAACCCGGACCGGTTCGACGTGGTGGTGGCCTCCAACCTGTTCGGCGACATCCTGTCGGATCTGGGCCCGGCCTGCACGGGCACGATCGGCATCGCGCCGTCGGGCAACATCAACCCGGAGCGGGTGCACCCGTCCGTGTTCGAGCCGGTCCACGGCTCGGCGCCGGACATCGCCGGCCAGGGGATCGCCAACCCGATCGGTCAGATCTGGTCGGGGGCGATGATGCTGGAGCATCTCGGCGAGCACGAAGCCGCCCGGGAGATCGTCAGCGGGATCGAACGGGTACTGTCCGAGCGGACCCTGCGCACCCGCGACCTCGGCGGCAACGCCGACACGCAGGCCTGCGGCAAGGCGGTGGCGCAGGCGCTGGGCTAGGGAGGCGGGTTCGCCCTGCCGCACCCTCATCCTGGGGTGCGGCGGAGCCGCCTCGCAGGCGCCCTCCGGAGATCGCGCGACCTCCGGAAGGCGCCTTCGGGGCCTGCGCTCTGCTCCGGCCCCTCAGGACGCGGTGCGCGGGGCGGAGCGCCGTCGCGAAACGCGCGATCAGCGGGGACGGCGGCGCACGCTCACCACGTTGCTGGCCGGCTCCGCCTTGCCGGACGCCGCCGGCAGGGCATCGAGGGCGGCCTTGACGATGGCTTTGGCGTCGAGGCCGGCCTCGGCGTACATCTTCTCGGGGCTGTCGTGGTCCTGGTAGGTGTCCGGCAGCGTCAGCGTCCGCACCCGGACCCCGCCCGCGTCCAGCGCCCCCGTCTCCGACAGCAGGTGCAGCACCATCGCGCCGAACCCGCCCCGCGAGCCCTCCTCGAT
>NZ_JACJIM010000007.1 GCF_014138435.1 Methylobacterium fujisawaense
CGCGGCCAGGTCGTGTGCAAGCCGGGTTCGGTGAAGCCGCACGCCAAGTTCAAGGCCGAGGCCTACATCCTGACCAAGGAAGAGGGCGGCCGCCATACGCCGTTCTTCACCAACTACCGGCCGCAGTTCTACTTCCGCACCACCGACGTGACCGGGATCGTGACGCTGCCCGAGGGCACCGAGATGGTGATGCCGGGCGACAACGTGACCATGGACGTGGCGCTGATCGTGCCGGTGGCCATGGAGGAGAAGCTGCGCTTCGCCATCCGCGAGGGCGGCCGCACCGTCGGTGCCGGCGTCGTCGCCGCCATCAACGATTGAGCTCGAGCAGGACCGGCGCGTCGCGACAGACGACGCGCCGGTCCTGCGCCGTCAGCCGGCGGATGGCCCGTGGTCGTCTCTAGACCACGGGGGTGCGTCAGGGCTCAGGCCATCCGCTTCGATGTGACTCGCGCCGGCCTCCGTCTTGACGGGGTGCCGGCGTTGTTTTGTCTTGTCTCCGCCTTGTCTTGGGGGAGACTCGGATGTTCGGTGATTCCGCGCGGTGGGCCGCGCGATTGCTGGTCCTGATCTGTGCCGGCTCCGTGTTCCTGCCGGTCGGCGCGCGGGCAGACGACCTGAGCGACGGCCGCTTTCGCGACGCGGTGATCAAGCAGATCCGGATCCGTCGACCGGACGTGGCGATCGACCTCAATGCCGATCCGGCGCAGCTCGGCATCGGCACCCAGACGCTCGATCTCACCAATCTCCACCAGCATGTCCGCGGCCTCACCGAGGCCGAGCGCCGGCGGGAGGTCGACGAATTCCTCGGCCTCGCCTTCGCCAAGGCCGGCCCTGCGCCGGAGCCGGCGGATTTCGCGGCGATCAAGGGCCGCCTGCGCGTACAGCTGGTGCCGGATGAGATCCTTCAGCAGAACCCGCAGCTCGCGCATCGCCGGTTCTCCGAGACGCTGCACGTCGTCTACGTGCTCGACGAGTCCAGGCGCTACCAGTACGTCACCCGCGAGATGATCGCCGGCTGGCACGTCGATCCTGCCGTGGTGGAAGCCACGGCGGTGCGGAACCTCGCGGGGGCCTCCAAGGATGTGCCGTTCCAGCTCGTCGTCGCGGACCGCACGCCCGTCGCCGCCCTCGCCAGGGAGGACGACAATTACGCCCTCGCGCGTTTGCTCGTGCCGGACTGGCTCGAGGAGATCAGCAAGGCGCTGAAGGCCGACGGCATCACGCTGACCGGGCCGACCCGCAATCTGCTCATGGCGTGGCCCGCCGACAGTCCTGCGCGGCGCGAGCTGGCCGCAGAGGCCACCACGCAGATGCGCGCCGGCCCCTACGGCCGCAGCGACGAGCTGTTCCGCTTCGACCGGGGCGGGCTCCGGCCCCTGACCGCCGCCGAGCGGGCGGATCACGGCCGGTGATGCGCGGCGATCGGCGGCGAACCTCTTGCAAGCCGCGCCGCGATGAGGCATTGGGCGGTGCGCTAGGAGTGTAGCTCAACTGGTCAGAGCGCCGGTCTCCAAAACCGGAGGTTGCGGGTTCGAGTCCCTCCACTCCTGCCAGACATTCAGCCCGATCCCGCGCGGTGGCCCGGTCGACAAGCCGGGGGAGTTGCGCTAGAGCGGGCGCAATCCGAGATCTGAAGCGACCGTCGGTGCGGGCCCATCCGGGTCCTCGGCGCCGACATTCGCATTCCCGGATGCGGTCTCTGCCTCGGGGCCGAACACGCACAGATACTGGCGCCATGGCATCGAACGAAGCGACCAAGAAGGTGGACCTGGTGCGCGGCGCAGCCCGCGGTCCCGCGAATCCGCCGCCGGCCCGGCCGGCGACGCCGAACCGGGCGCCGCAGAAGCGTGCCACGCCGGGCGAGTTCATCGCGCAGGTTCGCGACGAGGCCCGCAAGGTCACGTGGCCGACCCGCCGGGAGACCACGATCACGACGATCATGGTCTTCGTGATGGTCGTGGCCGCGAGCCTGTTCTTCACGGTCGTGGATCAGGCCCTGCGCTTCCTGGTCGGCCTGATTTTGGGCGTCTGAGTCGGAGGCGTACGAGGGCGGCTCGCCGCCGATCGGGGGGAGACCCCGCGGACTTGTCGGAGTTGAACGGAACCGTGTCGAAGCGCTGGTACATCGTCCACGCCTACTCGAACTTCGAGAACAAGGTCGCCCAGTCCATCAAGGATCAGGCGGCTCAGCGCGGGCTGACCGAGCTGTTCGACGAGGTGATGGTCCCGACCGAGAAGGTCGTGGAGGTCCGCCGCGGCCGGAAGGTCGATGCCGAGCGTAAGTTCTTCCCCGGCTACGTGCTGGTGAAGTGCGACCTCACCGACGAGGTCTACCACCTCATCAAGAACACCCCGAAGGTCACGGGCTTCCTCGGCGCCGACAAGTCGAAGCCGGTTCCGATCCCCGACGCCGAGGCCGAGCGGATCAAGGGCCAGGTCGCCGAGGGTGTCGACCGGCCGAAGCCCTCGATCTCTTTCGAGATCGGCGAGACCGTCCGGGTCGCCGACGGTCCGTTCGCCAGCTTCAACGGCACCGTCGAGGAGATCGACGACGCCCGCTCCCGCCTCAAGGTGGCCGTGTCGATCTTCGGCCGCGCGACGCCGGTGGAGCTCGAATACGCCCAGGTCGAGAAGGCCTGAGCCTCCTGATTTCGGCGGCCCTGAGGCCGCCGCGTCCTTCCGGCCGTCGCTGTGCGGCGGCCGCGAACTTGCCCCATCCTCCTGAGGCTGGGGCATCATCCGCGGGAGATCCGCCCGGCCTCGCCTCCGGGATCCACGGCTCGCACCGCGACCTGCAACCGTCCGACCCGCCGCGCTTCAGGCCGCGTGGGGGCGGATTCTCATTGGGAGCAGTCCCATGGCGAAGAAGATCACGGGCTACGTGAAGCTTCAGGTCCCGGCCGGCGCCGCCAACCCGTCGCCGCCGATCGGTCCCGCGCTCGGTCAGCGCGGCCTCAACATCATGGAATTCTGCAAGGCCTTCAACGCGAAGACCGCGCAGATGGAGAAGGGCACCCCGATCCCGGTGATCATCACCGCGTATCAGGATCGGTCCTTCACCTTCGAGATGAAGCAGCCCCCGGTCACCTTCTTCCTGAAGAAGGCCGTCGGCCTGAAGCTCGGCAAGAAGCCGGCCTCCGGTTCCAAGACCCCGGGCAAGGGCCCGACCGTCGGCAAGATCTCCGAGGCGCAGCTGCGCGAGATCGCCGAGAAGAAGATGCCCGACCTCAACTGCGACTCGATCGAGTCGGCCGTTGCCATGATCCGCGGCTCCGCCCGGGCCATGGGCCTCGAAGTGACGGCCTGAGGGAGGATAGCATGGCTAAGGAAGGCAAGCGCATCCGCGCCGCCCGCGAGGGCATCGAGGTCACCAAGCTCTATCCCCTCGACGAGGCGATCAAGCTGGTGAAGGAGCGGGCGACCGCGAAGTTCGACGAGACCGTCGAGGTCTCCATGAACCTCGGCGTCGATCCCCGCCACGCCGACCAGATGGTCCGCGGCGTCTGCAACCTGCCGAACGGCTCCGGCCGGACGGTGCGCGTGGCGGTCTTCGCCCGCGGCGCCAAGGCGGACGACGCCAAGGCCGCCGGTGCCGACATCGTCGGCGCCGAGGACCTGCTGGAGATCGTGCAGAGCGGCAAGATCGAGTTCGATCGCTGCATCGCGACCCCGGACATGATGCCGCTGGTCGGCCGTCTCGGTAAGGTGCTGGGCCCGCGCGGCCTGATGCCGAACCCGAAGGTCGGCACCGTCACCATGGACGTGAAGGGCGCCGTCGCCGGCGCCAAGGGCGGCTCGGTGGAGTTCCGCGTCGAGAAGGCCGGCATCGTCCATGCCGGCGTCGGCAAGGTCTCGTTCGATGCCGACAAGCTCGTCGAGAACATCAAGGCCTTCGCGGACGCCGTCGCCAAGGCGAAGCCCGCGGGCGCCAAGGGCACCTACGTCCAGCGCATCGCCGTCACCTCGACGATGGGCCCGGGCGTGAAGGTCGAGCCGAACACGGTTCTGACCGCCTGAGGCAAGGCATAGCGTCTACGCTGAAGAGCGCCCGGCCGGAAACGGCCGGGCGTTTTCCGTTGCCGGCATGCGGACGGAGCCGCCGTCCCGCCGCGACAGTCGGGCGAGCCGCCGGAACGGCACGCTCGACGCGGGCTCGGCGACCGATCCGGCGCATCGCGTGGGTACCTTGCCGGGAAACGCCCCGGATTACGGCGTGACCATGCTAGTCCCGTCCGAGGCCCGTCGGCGGATCTGATCGGCGGGGCCGAATCGCGGCGATTCTCGTGCTGGATCCCGGGTCGCATATCGCTGACGCGCCCTGTGCCCGGGAAGGGCCGGTGAGAAATAAACCCGTACCCCTTTTCCGGACGGGTGAAGCGGATCCTGATCCGGGACCCGGCACGCGACAGGCCGCGACAGCGGCGCCGTTCTCCTTCACGCCATTCTTAACGGCAGAGGGGGCGCCAACGCGCGCGGCTGTGCTAGATAGGCCGACATGCGATGCACCCTGACGGTCACCTCCAAGCGACGCATCCTGTGCGTCTTTCCCGCCTACACGCCGTCCTTCGGGACGTTCTCCCACGCCTACCCGCTGATGGGCGGGGTGAAGGCGTTCATGCCGCCGCAGGGGCTGCTGCTGATCGCGGCCTACATGCCGGAGGCGTGGGAATGCAGATTCATCGATGAGAATATCCGCCGCGCGAGCCCGGCCGAGTTCGCCTGGGCCGACGCGGTGTTCGTTTCCGGCATGCACATCCAGGAACCGCAGATCCACGACATCCGCGACCGTGCCCGGGCCGCCGGCAAGGTCACGGTCCTGGGCGGTCCCTCGGTCTCCGGCGCGCCGGAGAAATACGGCGACTTCGACTATCTCCATGTCGGCGAGATCGGCGACGCCACCGACCAGCTCGTCGCACGCCTCGACGCCGATGTCGCGCCCCCGCCCGCCCAGGTGGTGCTGGAGACGAAGGACCGGCTCGCGCTCGCCGACTTCCCGGCCCCGGCCTACGACCACGCACCGCTCAAGCGCTATCTGATCGGCTCGCTGCAATTCTCCTCGGGCTGCCCCTATCGCTGCGAGTTCTGCGACATCCCGCAGCTCTATGGCCGCCAGCCGCGGCTCAAGAGCCCCGAGCAGATGTGCGCCGAGCTCGACGCCATCATCAGCCAGCCCGGCCATCCGGCCGTCGTGTACTTCGTCGACGACAATTTCATCGCCAACCGCAAGGCGACCCGCGAGATGCTGCCGCACCTCGTGGCGTGGCAGAAGAAGAACAACTACCCGCTTCAGTTCGCCTGCGAGGCGACGCTGAACATGGCCAAGCAGCCCGAGATCCTCGAGCTGATGCGGCAGGCGAACTTCATGACGGTGTTCGTCGGCATCGAGACCCCGGAGGCCGAGGCCCTCAAGGGCATCGACAAGACCCACAACGCCGCCGTCCCGATGTACGAGGCGATCGAGACCCTCAATTCCTACGGGCTGGAGGTGACCTCGGGCATTATCCTGGGCCTCGATTCCGACACCGACAAATCCGAGCAGAACCTGATCGACTTCATCGACCGCTCGGCCATTCCCGTGCTGACCATCAACCTGCTCCAGGCCCTGCCCAAGACCCCACTCTGGGACCGGCTGGAACGCGAGGGCCGGCTCGTCCACGATGCGGCATTGGAATCGAACGTGCTGTTCAAGCGCCCGCACGACACCGTGGTGGGCAGCTGGCGCCGGGCCATCGCGCACGCCTATACGCCGGAGAAGATCTTCGAGCGCTTCAAGCACCAATGCGCGGTGACCTACCCGAACCGCATCACCACGCCGACCGCCGGCAAGCTGACCTTCACCAATCTCCGCCGGGGCCTGATCCTGGGGTTCAACATCATCACCCGGGTCGGGATCTTTTCCGATTACCGCAAGCCGTTCTGGAGTGCGGCCGGCTACGCGCTGAAGCGCGGGCAGATCGAGGCGGTGTTCAACATGGGCTTCGTGGCCCACCACCTGATCCGCTTCACCCGCGAGGCCCTGCGCGGCGAGCACAACGCCTCCTTCTACGCCGCCAAGGCCGCGGAGGCGAAGGCGGCCCGCGACCGGAGCTGGTGGGAATCGGCCCGGCGCAGGCTGGCGCCGGAACGCGAGGCCGCGTGAGGCGGGTTGCCGGCCAGGCCCGGACATTCCGCAGCAAGTCCTTGCCTGCGGCGGAAAAGTCGCGCTTCAGCCCTTGGCAGGCGGCTTGCTAGGCTCTATACACCGCGCCTCACGCATTTCATCCTCACGGAAGGAGACGGCCGATCGGCCGGTTTCCGCTCGAAATGTCGCCCGGGCAACCGGGTGGCAAAGGCCGGACGGATCCCAGGGGCGACGAGCCCCGCGGAGCCTTGTCCGGCCATGTCCTGTCCGAGACTGCAGGTGCCGGCTCGCCGGCTTAATCCCCAAGCCTGCACAGACGGGGAAGACCGAATTCGAAAAGCCTCGCCCAGGCCTCGGCCGCGGAGGGGTGTCGGTTTGAACCAACTCGCCCGAGGCGGCCTCCAGGGGCACGCGCGGGGACAGGGCCGCGAAGCGTCGTTCGGACGTTCCCGGTCTCTTGGCCGAGATGACGTCCGGGCGGCATGTGCAACCGGCGGACCCGAGATCGGGTTCCGCCAACCGGAGAGAGCCCAGTGGACCGGACAGCTAAAGCTGATCTCGTCTCGACGCTCAACGGCGTGTTCAGTGAGAGCGCCGTTGTCGTCGTGGCCCACTACAAGGGCCTCACGGTCGCCGACATGCAGAAGCTGCGTTCGCAGATGAAGCAGGCTGGCGCCACCGTGAAGGTCGCCAAGAACAGCCTCGCCGGCATCGCACTCGATGGCACGGACGTCGCCTCCATCAAGCCGCTCCTGAAGGGCCCGACCCTGCTCGCCTATTCCGGCGACCCGGTCGCAGCCGCGAAGGTCGCGGTCGATTTCGCCAAGGCCAACGACAAGCTCGTGATCCTCGGCGGCGCGATGGGGAAGACCGCCCTGAACCCGGACGGCGTGAAGGCCCTCGCCTCGCTCCCGTCCCTCGACGAACTGCGCGCCAAGATCGTGGGCCTCGTGCAGGCTCCCGCGACGAAGATCGCTCAGGTCGTCAACGCGCCGGCGGCCAAGCTCGCCCGCGTGTTCGGGGCTTATGCCAAGAAGGACGAGGCCGCCTGAGGCCCTTCAAAAACCATCCGTTCGAACCGATATTGAGAGGAATTCAAAATGGCTGATCTCGCCAAGCTCGTCGACGACCTGTCCTCGCTGACCGTGCTCGAGGCCGCTGACCTGGCCAAGATGCTCGAAGAGAAGTGGGGCGTCTCGGCCGCAGCTGCCGTCGCCGTTGCCGCCGGCCCGGCTGCCGGTGGCGCTGCCGCCGCCGTCGAGGAGCAGACCGAGTTTACGGTCGTCCTGGCCTCCGCCGGCGACAAGAAGATCGAGGTCATCAAGGAGGTCCGCGCGATCACCGGCCTCGGCCTTAAGGAAGCCAAGGACCTCGTCGAGGGCGCGCCGAAGCCGGTCAAGGAAGGCGTTGCCAAGGACGAGGCCGAGAAGCTCAAGGCTCAGCTCGAGAAGGCCGGCGCCAAGATCGAGCTCAAGTAAGTCGACGATGGGCCGGTCCCGGCCCATCACCCCACGGAGGTCCGCTTCGGGCCTGTCGTGACCGGAGCCCGCGGGTGCAACACCCGCGGGCTTTAGGCCGCTTCGGCGGATGGTCCCGGAAGGGACCGGCGAGAAGTTTCGGTTCGGTGGCGCTGCCCGGCGGGGCGCGCGTCGCGGCCCGGTGCGGGAGGTCCCTTTCGGGAACGCTTCCCCGGGCGAGAGGTACGCGGGTAGGAGCGAGGTCACATGGCCAACACGCTGGTCGGTCGCAAGCGCATTCGGAAGTTCTTCGGCAAGATCAAGGAAGTTGCCGAGATGCCGAACCTCATCGAGGTTCAGAAGGCGTCCTACGACCAGTTCCTGATGGTCGACGAGCCCGAGGGTGGGCGCGCCGACGAGGGGCTGCAGAGCGTGTTCAAGTCGGTGTTCCCGATTTCCGACTTCGCCTCCACGGCCCTGCTCGAGTTCGTGCGCTACACCTTCGAGGCGCCCAAGTACGATGTCGACGAGTGCCGCCAGCGCGGCATCACCTTCGCGGCCCCGCTGAAGGTCACGCTGCGCCTCATCGTGTTCGATGTCGATCCCGACACGCAGGCGAAGTCGGTCAAGGACATCAAGGAGCAGGACGTCTACATGGGCGACATGCCCCTGATGACGGAGAACGGCACCTTCATCGTCAACGGCACCGAGCGCGTGATCGTCTCGCAGATGCACCGCTCGCCGGGCGTGTTCTTCGACCACGACAAGGGCAAGACCCATTCCTCGGGCAAGCTCCTGTTCGCCGCACGCATCATCCCGTACCGGGGCTCCTGGCTCGACGTCGAGTTCGACGCCAAGGACATCGTCCACGTCCGCATCGACCGGAAGCGCAAGCTGCCGGCGACGTCGCTGCTCTATGCCCTCGGCCTCGACGGCGAGGAGATCCTGTCGACCTTCTACAACAAGGTCGTCTATGACCGCGACGGCGCCGACTGGCGCGTGCCGTTCGACGCCGAGCGCATGAAGGGCATGAAGGCCACCGTCGACCTGATCGACGCCGATTCCGGCGAGGTCGTGCTCGAGGCCGGCAAGAAGCTCAACGCCCGCAACGCCCGTCAGATCACCGACAAGGGCACCAAGTTCCTCAAGGCCACCGACGAGGATCTCGTCGGCCAGTACGTGGCCGAGGATCTCGTCAACGCGCAGACCGGCGAGATCTGGGCCGAGGCCGGCGAGGAGATCACCGACAAGCTCCTGAAGAGCCTGGATGATGTCGGCATCACCGAGCTCCCGGTGCTCGACATCGACCACGTCAATGTCGGCCCCTACATTCGCAACACGCTGGCGGTGGACAAGAACTCCGACCGCGAGGGCGCGCTGTTCGACATCTACCGGGTCATGCGCCCGGGCGAGCCGCCGACCCTCGAGACCGCCGAGGCGATGTTCCACTCGCTGTTCTTCGACTCCGAGCGGTACGATCTCTCGGCCGTCGGCCGCGTGAAGATGAACATGCGCCTCGACCTCGACGCCGCCGACACCGTGCGCACCCTCCGCAAGGAGGACATGCTCGCGGTGGTGAAGGCGCTCGTGGAGCTGCGCGACGGCAAGGGCGAGGTCGACGACATCGACCACCTCGGCAACCGCCGCGTCCGCTCGGTGGGCGAGCTCATGGAGAACCAGTACCGCCTGGGCCTCCTGCGCATGGAGCGCGCGATCCGCGAGCGCATGAGCCAGGTCGATATCGACACGGTCATGCCGCAGGATCTCATCAACGCGAAGCCCGCCGCCGCGGCCGTGCGCGAGTTCTTCGGCTCGTCGCAGCTCTCGCAGTTCATGGACCAGACCAACCCGCTCTCCGAGGTGACGCACAAGCGCCGCCTGTCGGCGCTCGGCCCGGGCGGTCTGACCCGCGAGCGCGCCGGCTTCGAGGTGCGCGACGTGCACCCGACCCATTACGGCCGCATCTGCCCGATCGAGACGCCGGAAGGCCCGAACATCGGCCTGATCAACTCGCTCGCCACCTTCGCGCGGGTGAACAAGTACGGCTTCATCGAGACCCCGTTCCGCCGCGTCCGCGACGGCGTGGTCACCGACGAGGTCGCCTACCTCTCGGCCATGGAGGAGGCGAAGTACTACGTCGCTCAGGCCAACGCCCAGATGGACGAGGCCCGCAAGCTCACGGAGGACCTCGTGGTCTGCCGTCGGGCCGGCGAGGTGATCGTCGTGGGGCCCGAGCGCGTCGATCTCATGGACGTGTCGCCGAAGCAGCTCGTCTCGGTCGCCGCGGCGCTGATCCCGTTCCTTGAGAACGACGACGCCAACCGCGCCCTCATGGGCTCGAACATGCAGCGCCAGGCGGTGCCGCTCGTCCGCGCCGACGCCCCGTTCGTGGGCACCGGCATGGAGGCGGTGGTCGCCCGGGATTCCGGCGCCGCCATCGCGGCCCGCCGGGCCGGCATCATCGATCAGGTGGACGCCACCCGTATCGTCATCCGCGCCACCGAGGAGGCCGACGCCAACAAGCCCGGCGTCGACATCTACCGCTTGCAGAAGTTCCAGCGCTCCAACCAGTCGACCTGCATCACGCAGAAGCCGCTGGTCCGCGTCGGCGAGTTCGTGAAGAAGGGCGAGATAATCGCCGACGGTCCTTCGACCGAGTTCGGCGAGCTGGCGCTCGGTCGGAACGTGCTCGTCGCGTTCATGCCGTGGAACGGCTACAACTTCGAGGACTCGATCCTGCTTTCCGAGCGGATCGTGAAGGATGACGTGTTCACCTCGATCCACATCGAGGAGTTCGAGGTGATGGCCCGCGACACCAAGCTCGGGCCGGAGGAGATCACCCGCGACATCCCGAACGTCTCCGAGGAGGCGCTCAAGAACCTCGACGAGGCCGGCATCGTCTACATCGGTGCCGAGGTGAATGCGGGCGACATCCTCGTCGGCAAGATCACCCCGAAGGGCGAGAGCCCGATGACGCCGGAGGAGAAGCTCCTCCGCGCCATCTTCGGCGAGAAGGCCTCGGACGTGCGCGACACCTCCCTGCGGGTGCCGCCGGGCGTCACCGGCACGATCGTCGAGGTGCGGGTGTTCAATCGGCATGGCGTCGACAAGGACGAGCGCGCCCAGGCGATCGAGCGGGAGGAGATCGAGCGGCTCGCCAAGGACCGCGACGACGAGCAGGCGATCCTCGACCGCAACACCTACGCGCGCCTCGCGGACGTGCTGATCGGTCAGGCGCCGGTGGCCGGCCCGAAGGGCTTCCGGAAGGACACCACGCTCACCCGCGAGCTGATCAACGACTACCCGCGCTCGCAATGGTGGCAGTTCGCCGTCATCGAAGACCGTCTCATGACCGAGATGGAGGCGATGCAGAAGCAGTACGACGAGTCGAAGAAGCGCCTCGAGCAGCGCTTCCTCGACAAGGTCGAGAAGCTGCAGCGCGGCGACGAGCTGCCCCCCGGCGTCATGAAGATGGTCAAGGTCTTCGTGGCGGTGAAGCGCAAGATCCAGCCGGGCGACAAGATGGCCGGCCGTCACGGCAACAAGGGTGTCGTGTCGCGGATCGTGCCGATCGAGGACATGCCGTTCCTGGAGGACGGGACGCATGCCGACATCGTGCTCAACCCGCTGGGCGTGCCGTCGCGCATGAACGTCGGCCAGATCCTGGAGACGCACCTGGGCTGGGCGGCTGCGGGCCTGGGTCGCAAGGTGTCGAAGGCGGTGGATGCCTATCTGAAGTCGCAGGACATCGCGCCGCTGCGGGAGGAGATGACGGCGATCTACTCCCCGGGCGAGCTCGACGGGCTGACGGACGAGGAGCTGGCCGAGGCCGGCAACAACGTCCGCCGTGGCGTGCCGATGGCCACGCCGGTGTTCAACGGCGCCAAGGAAGCCGACATCGAGCAGATGCTGGAGATGGCCGGGCTGGACCGCTCGGCGCAGTCGACGCTCTACGACGGGCGGACCGGCGAGCCCTTCGACCGCAAGGTCACGATGGGCTACATCTACATGCTGAAGCTCCACCACCTCGTGGACGACAAGATCCACGCGCGCTCGATCGGCCCGTACTCGCTCGTCACCCAGCAGCCGCTGGGCGGCAAGGCGCAGTTCGGCGGCCAGCGCTTCGGTGAGATGGAGGTCTGGGCGCTGGAGGCCTACGGCGCGGCCTACACGCTGCAGGAGATGCTCACGGTGAAGTCGGACGACGTGGCCGGCCGCACTAAGGTCTACGAGGCGATCGTCCGCGGCGACGACACCTTCGAGGCCGGCATCCCCGAGAGCTTCAACGTGCTCGTCAAGGAGATGCGCTCGCTCGGCCTCAACGTCGAGCTGACGTCTTCGAAGAAGGCCGCGAACGATCAGCTGGAGCCGCCGGCCGACGCGGCCGAGTAGAGCCAGTCACAAACACCTCCCGTGGCGGCGGATCCCGCCGCCACGGTCGAGCGGGGAGGGGAGGGGCCTTCCGGGTTCGACGACGGTGAGCAGCGCCCGTGCGGGGTGCGGCGCCGGATCTTTTTCAAGACGCGGTGGCCCGGCGCGGGGCTGCCGGCGTCAACAAGGAGCGGATCATGAACCAAGAGGTCATGAACCTTTTCAACCAGCAGGCCACGCCGGTCAGCTTCGATCAGATCAAGATCTCGATCTCGTCCCCGGAGAAGATCCTCTCCTGGTCGTACGGCGAGATCAAGAAGCCCGAGACCATCAACTACCGGACCTTCAAGCCCGAGCGCGACGGCCTGTTCTGCGCGCGCATCTTCGGGCCGATCAAGGACTACGAGTGCTTGTGCGGCAAGTACAAGCGCATGAAGTACAAGGGCGTCATCTGTGAGAAGTGCGGCGTCGAGGTCACCCTCGCGCGCGTCCGGCGCGATCGCATGGGCCACATCGAGCTGGCCGCCCCCGTCGCGCATATCTGGTTTCTGAAGTCGCTGCCCTCGCGCATCGGCCTGCTGCTCGACATGGCCCTCAAGGACCTCGAGCGGATCCTGTACTTCGAGTCGTACTGCGTCATCGAGCCGGGCCTCACCCCCCTGAAGGAGCGTCAGCTCCTGTCGGAGGAGGAGTACCTGCGCGCCCAGGAGGAGTACGGCGAGGACAGCTTCACCGCCATGATCGGCGCCGAGGCCATCCGGCGCATCCTGCAGGAACTCGACCTCGACAAGATCGCCAACGATCTGCGCGAGGAGATCGCGGTCACGACGTCGGAGCTGAAGCCCAAGAAGCTCCTGAAGCGGCTCAAGATCATCGAGGCCTTCCAGATGTCCGGCAACAAGCCGGAATGGATGATCCTCACGGTCGTCCCGGTGATCCCGCCGGACCTGCGCCCGCTGGTCCCGCTGGACGGCGGCCGCTTCGCGACCTCCGACCTCAACGACCTGTACCGCCGCGTCATCAACCGCAACAACCGCCTGAAGCGGCTGATCGAGCTGCGCGCGCCCGACATCATCATCCGCAACGAGAAGCGGATGCTGCAGGAGGCGGTCGACGCCCTGTTCGACAACGGCCGCCGCGGCCGCGTCATCACGGGCGCCAACAAGCGTCCGCTGAAGTCGCTCGCCGACATGCTGAAGGGCAAGCAGGGCCGGTTCCGCCAGAACCTGCTCGGCAAGCGCGTCGATTATTCGGGCCGCTCGGTCATCGTGGTCGGCCCGGAGCTGAAGCTGCACCAGTGCGGCCTGCCCAAGAAGATGGCTTTGGAGCTGTTCAAGCCGTTCATCTACGCGCGCCTCGACGCCAAGGGCTTCTCAGCCACCGTCAAGCAGGCGAAGAAGCTGGTCGAAAAGGAGAAGCCGGAGGTCTGGGACATCCTCGATGAGGTGATCCGCGAGCACCCGGTGATGCTGAACCGCGCGCCGACGCTGCACCGCCTCGGCATCCAGGCCTTCGAGCCGAAGCTGATCGAGGGCAAGGCGATCCAGCTGCACCCGCTGGTCTGCGCCGCGTTCAACGCCGATTTCGACGGCGACCAGATGGCCGTGCACGTCCCGCTGTCGCTCGAGGCGCAGCTGGAAGCGCGCGTCCTCATGATGTCGACCAACAACATCCTGCACCCGGCCAATGGCCAGCCGATCATCGTGCCGTCGCAGGACATCGTGCTCGGCCTCTACTACCTGTCGATCGTGGCCGAGGGCATGCCGGGCGAGTTCAAGGCGGACAACGCCAAGAACCCGATGCAGGGCGTCTACGGCGACATGGGCGAGCTGGAGCACGCCCTGGCCGCCAAGGCCGTGTCGCTGCACACCAAGATCAAGTGGCGCTGGACCGGCATCGGCCCGGACAATCAGCCACTGACCAAGACCTACGAGACCACGCCCGGCCGGGTGATCCTGTCCGGTGCCCTGCCGAAGCACGCCAAGGTGCCCTTCGAGGTCGTCAACAAGTTGATGACCAAGAAGGAGATCTCGGCGATGATCGACACCGTCTACCGCCACTGCGGTCAGAAGGAGTCGGTGATCTTCTGTGACCGGATCATGGCGCTCGGCTTCAACCACGCGTTCAAGGCCGGCATCTCGTTCGGCAAGGACGACATGGTCGTGCCGGAGAACAAGTGGTCGATCGTCGACACGACCCGCGCGCTCGTGAAGGACTACGAGCAGCAGTACAACGACGGCCTGATCACGCAGGGCGAGAAGTACAACAAGGTGGTGGATGCCTGGGCCAAGTGCTCGGACAAGCTGGCCGCCGAGATGATGGGCCGCATCTCCGCGGTCCAGAAGGACGAGCACGGCGCCGACAAGCAGATCAACTCGATCTACATGATGAGCCACTCCGGCGCCCGTGGTTCGCCCGCCCAGATGAAGCAGCTCGCGGCGATGCGCGGCCTCATGGCCAAGCCGTCGGGCGAGATCATCGAGACCCCGATCATCTCGAACTTCAAGGAAGGCCTGGACGTTCTGGAGTATTTCAACTCCACGCACGGTGCCCGTAAGGGCCTGGCCGACACCGCCCTGAAGACCGCCAACTCCGGCTACCTGACCCGCCGTCTCGTCGACGTGGCGCAGGACGCCGTCATCCGCGAGGTGGATTGCGGCACGACCAACGGCATCAAGATGCGCGCCATCGTGGATGCCGGTCAGGTCGTGGCGACGCTCGCCACCCGCATTCTGGGCCGCGCCACGGCCGAGGATCTCGTGGCCGCGGACGGCACGGTGATCGTCAAGACCGGCGAGACCATCGAGGAGCGGCACCTGCCGGCGATCAACGCCGCCGGCATCCAGGAGGTGAAGATCCGCTCGGTGCTGGTCTGCGCCACCAAGAGCGGCGTCTGCGCCACCTGCTACGGGCGCGACCTCGCCCGCGGCACGCCCGTCAACATGGGCGAGGCCGTCGGCGTCATCGCGGCGCAGTCGATCGGCGAGCCGGGCACGCAGCTCACGATGCGCACCTTCCACATCGGTGGTGCGGCCCAGATCGCCGACTCGTCCTTCATCGAGTCGAGCTTCGAAGGCACGATCAAGATCCGCAACCGCGCCGTCGCCAAGAACACGGACGGGGACCTGATCGCCACCGGCCGCAACGTGGCGGTCGTGATCGTGGGGTCGGACGGCGTCGAGCGGGCGGTCCACCGCCTGCAATACGGCGCCAAGCTCCGGGTCGACGAGGGTGACAAGATCAAGCGCGGGCAGCGGATCGCCGAGTGGGATCCCTACACCCGTCCGATCCTCACCGAAGTCGACGGCCTCGTGGCCTACGAGGATCTGGTCGACGGCCAGTCCATGACCGAGACCACCGACGAGTCGACCGGCATCGCCAAGCGCGTCGTCGTCGACTGGCGCGGCTCGGCCCGGACCTCGGACCTGAAGCCCGCGATGGTCGTGGTCGACCGGGAGGGCAAGGCGCTCAAGCTGCCGCGCGGCTCGGACGCCCGCTACTTCCTGCCGGTCGACGCCATCATCGGCTTCGATCCGGGCGCGACGGTCAAGGCCGGCGACATCCTGGCCCGCGTCTCGACCGACTCGGCCAAGACCCGCGACATCACCGGCGGTCTGCCGCGGGTGGCGGAGCTGTTCGAGGCACGGCGCCCGAAGGACGCGGCGATCATCGCCGAGAAGTCGGGCACCATCGCGTTCGGCCGCGACTACAAGAACAAGCGTCGGCTCACGCTGACGCCGCATGACGGCTCGGAGGCGGTCGAGTACCTGATCCCGAAGGGCAAGCACATCCACCTGCAGGACGGGGACGTGGTGGAGCTCGGCGACTACATCGTCGACGGAAACCCGGCTCCGCACGACATCCTGGCGATCAAGGGCGTCGAGGAACTCGCCGCCTACCTCGTCAACGAGATCCAGGAGGTCTACCGGCTGCAGGGCGTGTCGATCAACGACAAGCACATCGAGGTGATCGTCCGTCAGATGCTGCAGAAGGTCGAGGTGACCGATGGCGGCGACTCGGACATCCTCTCGGGCGACCAGATCGACCGGACGGAGCTGACCGAGTTCAACGAGAAGCTGCTCGCCGAGGGCAAGAAGCCGATCCAGGGCGTTCCGGTCCTGCTCGGCATCACCAAGGCGTCGCTGCAGACGAAGTCGTTCATCTCGGCGGCCTCGTTCCAGGAGACCACCCGCGTCCTCACCGAGGCGGCGGTCAACGGCAAGGTCGACACCCTGGAAGGCCTGAAGGAGAACGTGATCGTCGGATCGCTGATCCCGGCCGGCACCGGGTCGATGGTGGCGGACATCCGCTCCATCGCCCGCCGCCGCGACGCGATGATCCTGCAGCAGAAGCAGACCGAGAGCGGCGCGATGCCGGTCGAGGAGCTTCCGCCCGCCGCCGAATAAGGCGACAGGCAGGATTGACAGAGACAAGGGCGGCCTTCGGGCCGCCCTTTTTCGTGGCCGCTCTCCAAACCGGGACGCCGGCACGGCGACCGACTTAACCGAGGCTCAACCATGCCGCGCGATAAATCCTGAGCGGCCCCAGAAACACCCTGGAAACGGGGAGGATCGGGCCGGTTCGGGTGCGTGAGTGCGGGTCTGGCGTCGTGGGCACGAGACGAGGACGGGAATCGAGCCTGCGCTGGCTCTCGGCGGCGATGACGCCCTGGATGGTCGGGCTCGGCCTGCTGGTGTCGTTCACGGCCGATGCCGGCACGGAGAACGCCATCGGGGCGAGCCGGCTCGGGGTGATCGATGCCGAGACCGTTCCGCCCCTGCCGCCCGGCACCCTGCTGATCGGATCTGCCCTGCGCCGCCTCGGTGACGAGCCGCCCCAGACAGTGTTCAAGACCGGTGCGCACGTCTTCCCGGTGGTGCAGCGGGGCGGCAAGGGCAACCCCACCCGGCCGCCGGCCGAGAGCTTCGCCCGCCGGGCCGCCAACCTGCGGGAACCCGGCGGCGCCCTGGTGTTCGGCGACGTCACCGGCAGCGTCACCGGCGTGCTGACGCAGGGGGCTGCGGTCTGGGATCCGGATTCCGAGCCGGAGGCCGGTTTCGTCCCCGTGCCCGATCTCGGCCTGACCACCGGCGCCGGCACGGCCGCCTCCACGGGCGAAGGCACGGCCGACCTCACCGCGGATGGCGGGCCCGAGCGCTTCGACGGCTCGACCCCGCCGGTGCCCCGTGCCATCGCCCTCTCGTCCACCACGCCGGCGCCCGCGGACGCGATCCCCGTGGAGATCGCCGCGGCGAGTCTCGCGCTCCCCGATTTCGCGATCCGCACGGAGCGCCCGGACAGCGCCCAGCCGGTGCCCGAGGATGCGCGCCGGCGCTACGCCGACCTGATCGACCCGAACGCCCTCGACAAGGAGCAGCGCTGCCTCTCCGAGGCGGTCTATTTCGAGGCCCGGAGCGAGCCGGAGGCCGGCCAGGCCGCCGTCGCCCAGGTGGTGCTCAACCGCGTGAAGAGCGGCCTCTACCCGGCGAGCGTCTGCGGCGTCGTCTACCAGAACCGGCACCACTACATGGGCTGCCAGTTCTCCTTCGCCTGCGAGGGCAAGTCCCTGCGCATCACCGATGCCGGCGCCTGGGAATCGGCGACCCGCATCGCCCGCTCGGTGATCGAGGGCCGGACCTACCTCGCCGAGGTCGGTGCCGCGACCCACTACCACGCCGACTACGTCCGTCCGGGCTGGGCGCGCCGCCTGCGAAAGATGGACGTGATCGGCCGGCACATCTTCTACCAGCTCCGGGCGGGTCAGACCTGAGGCGGCTCTGGCCTGACTTCGTAAGAGAGACTGTGGAAAATTCGAACAATGCTACCTAGGTAGGCGACGACTAAGCAGTCGAAACCAAGGGTTAATTTTACCTTCGTTCCCGATAATGCTTGCGCGCCGGGCAACGAGTCTGGCCTCTGGTACGTCGAGACGAGCGCCGCTTGCGCGCCGCTTCTCGTTGTAATGCGTATCAGAGGACTTCCATGACCGCGCCGGTCGCTCGTACCGCTCTCCTGGCCGCCGCCCTCGGCGGCGTTCTCCTTGCCGCACCCGCCCAGGCCGGCGGCTGTTACGGCTCCGAATGCTACCGCCACGTCGTCACGCCGCCGGTCTACGACACCGTGCAGGAGAACGTGCTGGTCCGTCCGCCCCGCACGGTCTACCGGACCACGCCGCCGGTCTACGATACGGTGTCCGAGCGCGTGATGGTCTCGCCGGGTGGCCGCTACTGGCAGACGAGCCGCGGTCCCGGCGGTGAGCTGATCGGCTGCTGGGTCACCACGCCGCCGCGCTTCGCCGTGCGCACGCGGACCGTGCTGGTCCGTCCGGCGCAATCGATCCCCGAGACGATCCCGCCGGAATACGCCAGCGTCAGCCGCCGGGTCCTCGTGGCGCCCGCCCGGGCCGGCTGGGTGCCGGTCGGCGGCGGCTACGGTTACCGGCCGGCCTCTTACGGTGGCCCGCTGGTCGGCTCGATCCCGGACGCCGTCGGCATCACGGGGGCCAGTTCTTCGGATATCGGCGTCGGGCTCGGCTTCTACACGGGCAGCCGGTACGAGGGGTACTGATCCGGCCGCGAAGGCTTGATTCCGGACGTCCCGGCGACACCTCACCGCGCAACACGGGAGGTGACGATGGGGACGTTCAAGGCCTGGGTGGTCGAGAAGAACGAGGCGGGCCAGAGCCTCGCCTTCAAGGACTTCGACGACGCCGACCTGATGGACGGCGACGTCACCGTGCGGGTGACGCACTCGACCCTGAACTACAAGGATGGCCTCGCCCTCACCGGCACGTCGCCGGTGGTGCGCCGCTTCCCGATGATCCCCGGCATCGATTTCTCGGGGATCGTCGAGACGTCGGACCATCCCGAATACAAGCCGGGTGACGCGGTGGTGCTCACCGGCTGGGGTGTCGGCGAGACGCATCTCGGCGCCTACGCCCAGCGCGCCCGGGTGAAGGGCGACTGGCTGGTGCCGCTACCCCAGGGGCTCACGCCCGAGCAGGCCATGGCGGTGGGCACCGCCGGCTACACGGCGATGCTGTGCTGCATGGCCCTCGAGGCCCACGGCGTGACGCCGGAGCACGGCCCGGTCATCGTCACCGGCGCCTCCGGGGGCGTCGGCTCGGTCGCCGTGGCCCTCCTCGCGCGGGCGGGCTGGCACGTCATCGCCTCCACGGGCCGGGACGGCGAATCCGACTACTTGAAGGGCCTCGGCGCTGCCGAGATCCTCGACCGGGCCGAGTTGTCGAAGCCCGGCAAGCCGCTCGGCAAGGAGCGCTGGGCCGCGGGGGTCGATGCGGTCGGCTCCACGACGCTCGCCAATGTGCTGGCCATGACCAAGGCGGACGGCGCCGTCGCCGCCTGCGGGTTGGCGCAGGGCATGGATCTGCCGACCTCGGTGGCGCCGTTCATCCTCCGCGGCGTCTCGCTGCTCGGCATCAACAGCGTCACCACCCCGCAGCCGAAGCGTCGCGAGGCCTGGGCGCGGCTCGCCCGGGATCTCGATCTGGGCAAGCTCGCCGCCATGACGAGCCGTGTCCCCCTGGAGGAAGTCGGCCGGCTCGGCGCTGAGATCCTGGCCGGGAAGGTGCGCGGGCGGATCGTGGTGGAGGTGGATCGGGCGGGCGGTCCTCGCTGATCCTCAGGGGTTTCGGCTAACCCGTCCCGGCACCGGGCTGGACCGGAATTTTGCCGCGGCCCCGGAACCTTTGCCGTGCATCGCGTGTTGATGTTTTCATGAGCGTTGCATTCGTCAAAGAGCCCGAGGGTGGAGAAGCGTTCGAGAATCTGCCGGATCGGCCGATCTCGCCGCACACGAATTTCGTGACGCCGGAAGGCCTCGCGCAGATCGAGGCCGAAGTCGCCCGTCTGGAGAAGGAAGTCGCCTCGCTGGATCCTGCCGACAAGGCGGAGGATTCCCGCATTGGGCGCGACCTGCGCTACTGGGCGGCCCGGAAGAACACCGCGCAGCTCGTCGAGCCCAAGGCCGGCGACACGGTTCAGTTCGGCTCTACCGTCACGGTGATCCGGGAGGACGAGGCCGGCAAGGAGACCCGCCAGACCTTCCGGATCGTCGGCGAGGACGAAGCCGATCCGCACAAGGGTTCGATCTCCTACGTGGCGCCGCTCGCCCGGGCGATCACCGGCAAGACGATCGGTGACGTGGTCGAGGTGAACGGCAACGAGGTCGAGGTGGCGGAGATCCGCTGAGCCGGTTCAGCGGCCTTCGAAGCGCGGTCGCAGGGGCAACAGCGCCTCGGCAATATGTTCCATGAAGACCCGGACCCGTGCCGCGTGGCGCAGGTCCGGATGCGTCAGGATCCAGAGATCCGCCCCCAGCTCCGGATGCGGCCCGGACAGGCGTTGCAGTGCCGGATTGACGTCGGCGGTGAAGCAGGGGAGCGGGCCGATTCCCAGGCCGGCCTGCACGGCCGCCTCCAGGCCGATCACCGCGTTGAGCCGGAGGCGGATGTGGTCGGGCGGCACCCGCCCTTCCACGAAGCGCATGAACGAGCCCCCTGCCACCAGCCGTCCCGGACTGATCCACGCCTCCCGGGCGAGGTCGCCATAGGCGCGGTCGGCCCGGCCGTAGACCCCCCACGCCGTGACTGCGAGACGCCGCCCCACCAGAGTCTCGCTCGGCTCGCGGCTGATCCGGATCGCGACGTCGGCATCCCGGCGCGACAGGTTGAGCGTCGCCTCGGCGAGGATCAGCTCGATCCGGATGTCGGGGTACCGCTCCGTGAAGCTCGCGAGCATCGGCATCAGCAGCTCTGCGGCGAAGCCGGCCGGCGCGGTCACCCGCAATTCGCCGGACGGGGTTTCGCCCTGGCCGGCGACCACGCGGGTGAACCGCGCCACGTCCGCCTCGATCCGCGCGGCCGCCGCGATCATCGCCTGTCCGGCGGTGGTCGGCACGTAGCCCGTGCGCAGCCGCTCGAACAGGCGCGTATTGAGCTTCGCCTCCAGGGCCGCGAGGCGTCGGAACGCCGTCGAGTGGTTGATGCCGAGATCCGCCGCCGCCGCGGTCAGGCCGCCGCGGTCGGCCACGGCCTTTGCGAACCGAAACTCGTCCCAGTCGAGCGCCACACCCGGGTCCTTGCGTCTGCGCAAGATCACTCTTGCATGGTGGGGCATTCTTGCAAGGCGCCAAATGCGCGATGGAGGGGCACGACGCTGGCCGACGATTCGGCCGCCCGACACATAGGAGAGACCCGTCCATGGCCAAGGTTCTGGTGCTGTACTACTCGACCTACGGTCACGTCGAGCAGATGGCCTACGCGGTCGCCGAGGGGGCCCGCGAGACCGGGGCCGAGGTCGTCGTGAAGCGCGTGCCGGAGCTGGTCCCGGAGGAGGTCGCCCGGCAGAGCCATTTCAAGCTCGATCAGGCGGCCCCGATCGCCACCGTGGACGAACTGGCGCAGTACGACGCCATCATCTTCGGCACGCCGACCCGCTACGGCAACATGGCGTCGCAGATGAAGCAGTTCATCGACCAGACCGGCGGGCTCTGGATGAAGGGCGCGCTGGTCGGCAAGGTCGGCTCCGTCTTCACCTCGACGGCCTCGCAGCATGGCGGCCAGGAGACGACGCTGACGAGCTTCCACACGGTGCTGTTCCACCACGGCATGGTGGTGGTCGGCCTGCCCTACAGCTTCCAGGGCCAGGGCGGTGTCGAGGCGGTCAAGGGCGGAACACCCTACGGGGCCAGCACGATCGCGGATGGTGACGGATCCCGCCAGCCGAGCGCCGTGGAACTGGAGGGGGCCCGCTTCCAGGGTCGCCATGTGGCCGGCATTGCCGCCAAGCTGGCCCGAGACTGAGAAGGCAAGAAAAAAGGCTCGGATTGCTCCGAGCCTGAAAGGAAAAAGGCCATTGGGGGCTGAGAAGGCCTTCGTGATCAATAAACGGATCAGGCCGACATCTGTTCCGCTGCCGGCAAAAATTTCTGCGCCGTCAGCGGGGCGCGGCGGCCCGGGCGAGGCGGTCGCGGATCGCCTCGCCGAGGCCGTCTTCCGGAATCGGCACCACCGCGATGGTGCCGGCCCCTGAGGCATCGAGGTCGCGCAGGGCGCCGAACAGGCGGGCCGCGGCCTCCGCGGGATCGCCCGACGGGCTCAGGTTGAGGCTGGCCCGCGCGGTTTCGTGACCGGCCGGGCGCTCGGCTCCGAACAGCAGCACCGCCTCGCCGGGCTCGATCCGCACCGCATCCAGGCGGACCCGCGCCCGGGGCGCGTAATGCGAGGCGAGCATGCCGGGGCCCGCCGGCCTGTCGGCGTCGGCCGCCTCCGGAGATGCCGGATCGAGGCCGAGCACGTCCCGGAGCGCCGCCCGCGTGATGCCGCCCGGCCGCAGCAGCCGCGGCGCGCCGCCGAGGCAGGCCACCACCGTCGACTCGACGCCCACCATCGTGTCGCCACCGTCGAGCACCGCGGCGATCCGCCCGGCGAGATCGTCGAGGACATGGGCGGCCCGGGTCGGGCTCACCCGCCCGGAGCGGTTGGCCGAGGGCGCCGCCACCGGACGGCCGACTTCCGCGAGGAGCGCCTGGGCGAGCGGGTGCGCCGGCACCCGCAGGGCGAGGCTCGGCAGGCCGGCGCGGGCGAGGTCGCAGACCCGCGTGCCCGGATGGGCCGGGACGACCAGGGTCAGGGGACCCGGCCAGAAAGCCGTGGCGAGGCGGCGGGCCTGCGCGTCGAAGACCCCCTCCGCCAGGGCCGCGTCCGCATCGGCCAGATGCGAGATCAGCGGGTTGAAGCGCGGCCGATCCTTGGCGGCGAAAATGCCCGCCACCGCGGCGGCATCGGTGGCGTCCGCCCCGAGCCCGTAGACCGTCTCGGTGGGGAAGGCGACGAGGCGGCCCGCCCGCAGGAGCGCGGCGGCCTCCGCGATGCCGGCCGCGTCGGGGGGAAGCCGGCGGGTCGCGGTCGGACCCGTTGACCCGGGATCATTCATGCGGGAAGCCGTCTCCGAGGTCATGGCGATGCGAGCCCCGCGCGCCTATCCTCGCCCCGCCCTAGCGCCGGTGCGCGGGCGCGGTCAAACCCGCCCCGGATCGAACGAGCGGGCGGGCCGCAACACGGGAGGATCGTATGAGTTACCGCGCCCCGGTCCCCGAGATGCTCTTCACCCTCTGGCACGTGGCCGGGCTCGATTCCGTCGATCCGGACGACGCCGAGGCGATCCTGAGCGAGGCCGGGCGGATCGCCGCCGGCGTGATCGCGCCGCTCAACCGGGTCGGCGACCGGCACGGCACCCCCTTCGCGGAGGGGCGGGTCACCACGCCGCCCGGCTGGCGCGAGGCCTACCGCACCTTCACGGAGGGCGGCTGGAACGGGCTCTCGGCCGAGGCCGACCATGGCGGCCAGGGCCTGCCGAAGCTGATCGAGGCCGCCTGCACCGAGATGTGGAACGGCGCCAACCTCGCCTTCGGCCTCTGCCCGCTCCTGACCCAGGGCGGCATCGAGGCGCTCGCGGCCCACGGCTCCGACGACCTGAAGGCGCGCTACCTCGAGAAGCTGGTCTCGGGGGAATGGCCCGCCACGATGAACCTGACCGAGCCGCAGGCGGGCTCCGACCTCGCCCTGCTGCGCACCCGGGCCGAGCCTGCGGGCGACGGCACCTACCGGATCACCGGGTCCAAGATCTACATCACCTACGGCGAGCACGATCTCGCCGACAACATCGTCCACCTCGTCCTGGCCCGGCTGCCCGACGCGCCCGCCGGCACGCGGGGCATCTCCCTGTTCCTGGTGCCGAAGGTGCTGCCGGACGGGACCCGCAACGACCTGCGCTGCTCCGGCATCGAGCACAAGCTCGGCATCCACGCCTCGCCGACCTGCTCCATGGCCTTCGGCGACGATGGCGGCGCCACCGGCTGGCTGATCGGCCAGGAGAACAAGGGCCTCGCCTGCATGTTCACGATGATGAACGCGGCGCGGCTCAACGTCGGCCTGCAGGGCGTCGGCGTGGCCGAGGCCGCGACCCAGCGGGCGCTCGCCTACGCGCAAGAGCGGCGCCAGGGTAAGGCCATCGGGGCCGCCGAGGCGACGAGCCCGATCGTGGCGCATCCGGACGTGCAGCGGATGCTGCTGACCATGAAGGCGTACACGGCCGCGGCACGCGCCATCTGCTACCTCACCGCCGCCGCCCTCGACGCGTCGAAGGGCCCGGAGGGGCAGCCCGCCCTGGACCGGGCCTCGCTGCTGACCCCGGTGGCCAAGGCCTTCGCGACGGACCTCGCCAACGAGGTGACCTCGCTCGGCGTGCAGGTCCATGGCGGCATGGGCTTCGTCGAGGAGACCGGGGCGGCGCAGCTCATGCGCGACGCCCGCATCCTCGGCATCTACGAGGGCACCAACGGCATCCAGGCGATCGACCTCACCGCCCGCAAGCTGCCGCTGAACGGCGGCGCCACGGCCCGGTCGCAGATCGCCTGGATGCGCCGGGCGGCCGAGGGTCTGCTCAAGGCCGGCGATCCCGCCTTCGGCCACATGGCGGCACGGCTGCGCGACGGGATCGGCAGCCTCGACCGGGCCACGAGCCACCAGCTCGCCGCGCTGAGCTCCAACCGCCCCGAGGCGGCGCTGGCGGGCGCGACGCCGTATCTGCGCCTGTTCGGCCTGACGCTCGGGGGCGCCTGCCTCGCCCGCAGCGCGCTCGCCGCCAGCGCCGCCCTGAAGGCCGGCGAGACCGATCCGGCGCAGGCCGCTCGCATCGCGCTCGCCCGGTTCTACGCCGAGAACCTGCTCACCGCGGCCGGCGGCCTGGAGCAGACCGTCGTGGCGGGCGGCGCCTTCACGGACGACGCCACCCTGGCGCTGGCGGTTTGAGGAGCGGATCATGGCCGAACCCGTCGCGATCGACGACCTCTCGGGCGGCGTCCGCCTGATCACCCTGAACCGCCCGGAGAAGAAGAACGCGCTCACCGGCGCCATGTACGACGCGATGCGTGCAGCTCTGGTCGAGGCCGACGCCTCGGACCGGATCGGCGCCGTGGTCTTCGCCGGGCAGCCCGGCATGTTCAGCGCCGGCAACGACCTCGCCGACTTCATGGGCCGGTCCTCCGGGGATCGTGCCGGGGACGGGTTCAGCGCCTCGCCGGCGCTGGCCTTCATCCGCCAGCTCGCCCGCACCCGAACCCCGATGGTGGCGGCGGTCGACGGGATCGCGGTGGGCATCGGCGCGACGCTCTGCCTGCATTGCGACCTCGTCTATGCGAGCCCGGCGGCGCGGCTGCGCATGCCCTTCGTCGAACTCGGCCTCGTGCCGGAGGCGGCCTCGAGCTACCTGCTGCCCCTGCGGGTCGGGCGCCTCCGGGCGACCGAGCTGCTGCTCCTGTCCCGGCCGCTCGAGGCCGACGAGGCGCAGGCGCTCGGCCTCGTCAACGCGGTGCTGCCGGCCGACATGCTGGTGGAGCAGGCGGTCGCGCAGGCGGCACGCCTCGCCGCCCTGCCGCGCGGGGCGCTGGCGGCAACCCGGGCGCTGATCCGGGGTGATCAGGCGCAGGTCGAGGCCGCCCTCGAAGCGGAGGCCAAGGCCTTCGACGCGCAGCTGCGCTCGCCCGAATCCCAGGAGCGGCTCGCCGCCTTCCTCAACCGCACCAAGCCCGTCTCGGCGTGAGCCCGCCCGACCTCTCCCGGAAGATCTGCCTCGTGGCGGGCGCGTCGCGGGGCGTCGGCCGGGGGCTCGCCCGCGCGCTGGGAGAGGCCGGGGCCACGGTGATCGTCACGGCGCGCTCCAGCGAGACCGGCCCGCGCACCGAGATGCGCCCGGAGGCGATCGAGGACACCGCCCGCATGGTCGACGCGGCCGGCGGGCGGGGTCACCATTACCTCTGCGATCACCGCTCCGAGCGCGCCACCGACGCGCTGGTCCACTGGACCCTGCGCCGGTTCGGTCGGATCGACGTCGTGGCCTGCAGCGTGTGGAGCGGCAACGAGGGCTATGACGGCGAGCGCTACCCGGACGGGGCCGGATGGGGCACGCCGTTCTGGCGCCGCTCGGCCGAGCCGTATCTCGGGCTGCTCGAAGCCGGGCCGCTGCCGGCCCTGCTGCTCGCCCGCGCGGTCGCCCCCGCCCTGGTGGCGGCGCGGACCGGGCTTCTGGCGCTCGTCTCCTTCGGGACCGAGGATTACCTCGGTGACGTGTTCTACGATTCCGCCAAGGCCGCCACCAATCGGCTGACCCTGGCCTTCGCCCGCGAACTCGCGCCCCACGGCGTCACCGCCCTCGGCCTCTCACCGGGCTTCGTCGCCACCGAGCGGGCGCGCGATCTCGGCCAGGAGGTGCACGCCACCGAGAGCCCGCTCTACGCCGGCCGGGCGCTGGCGGCGCTGGCGGCAGATCCGGATATCGCCGCCCGGGCCGGTGCGGTGCTGCATGCCGGCGACCTCGCCCGGATCTACGGATTCACGGACGCCGACGGAACGCAGCCGGAGCGGTTCCGGGTCGGGCCGTGACGGGCCCTTGTCGGGCGTGTCGTGGAACCGGCGCACGCTCCCGACAGACGGGCCAAACGAGCCTCAACGCTCCCCGGCGGGGCGATTTTCGGCGTTCGGTCCGGCGTCCTGTCGGGATTGGCGGTGCCGATTGCTGCGGGAGCGAAAAACGGCCTTAATTGACCCGCAGGTCAGAGGGCGATCCTGCACCCGGTTCCGTCTGGAGCCGGCGGGGCCGGGTATGTGTGGACGAGGGAAACTGGCATGTCGGAAGCGAACACGGCCCCGCGCGTGCTGATGGTGTTCCCGAAGTTCTACGAAAACTCCATGTGGAACTTCAAAGAGGCCATGGAGCTGCAGGGCGCCCGCGCGCCCGCGCCGCCGCTCGGCCTCATCACGCTGGCCGCGATGCTGCCGCCGGCCTGGCAGGTGTCGCTCGTCAACCGCAATTGCGAGGAGCTGACCGACGAGCAGATCCGCGCCGCCGACCTCGTGATGACCGGCGGCATGCTTCCCCAGGAGCCGGATTGCCTCGTGGTCATCGACCGCTGCGTGGCGCTCGGCACCCCGGTCTGCGTGGGCGGCCCCGCGCCGACCTCGACGCCCGAGGTCTACGACAAGGCCGACTTCCTGGTGCTGGGCGAGGCCGAGGGCATCCTCGACAAGTTCGTGGCCGCCTGGGAGGCCGGCGAGCGCCGCGGCCGGCTCACGGCCGAGAAGTTCAAGGCCGACGTCACCACGAGCCCGATCCCGCGCTTCGACCTGCTGACCTTCAGCCACTACCTCTACATCGGCGTCCAGTTCTCCCGCGGTTGCCCGTTCACCTGCGAGTTCTGCGACATCATCGAGCTCTACGGCCGCGCCCCGCGGACCAAGACCACGCCGCAGATGCTGGCGGAGCTCGACCGGCTCTACGGCCTCGGCTACCGCGGCCATGTCGATTTCGTCGACGACAACCTGATCGGCAACAAGAAGGCCATCAAGCTGTTCCTGCCGCACCTGATCAAGTGGCAGGAGGATCACGGCTACCCGTTCAAGTTCTCCACCGAGGCCTCGCTGAACCTCGCGGACGACGACGAGCTGCTCGGGATGATGCGGGACGCGAACTTCTTCGCCCTGTTCACCGGGATCGAGACGCCCGACGAGGCGACGCTGATCCAGACGCAGAAGAAGCAGAACACCAAGCGTTCGATCGCCGACAGCGTGCACAAGCTCTACGAGCACGGCATGTTCGTCACGGCCGGCTTCATCGTCGGCTTCGACACCGAGAAGGACAGCATCAGCAAGGCGATGTCGCTGTGCATCAGCCAGACCGGCATCCCGATCGCCATGGTCGGCCTGCTCTTCGCGCTGCCGAACACGCAGCTCTCGCGCCGCCTGCGCAAGGAGGGCCGCCTCTACGAGAACTACGCGGCGACCACGGCCGACCAGGGCGATCAGTGCACGCAGGGCATCAACTTCGTGACCCTGCGTCCGCAGCGCGACGTGCTGGCCGATTACCGCGACGTCCTCCAGGAGATCTACGACCCGCCGAACTTCTTCGACCGGGTCCGGGTGGTCGCGCGGCAGGTGAAGCGGCCGAAATTCGCCGCCCAGAAGCTGAACTGGCGCCACATCGCCCACGATCTCTATTCGCTGCTGCGCGTGTGCTGGCGGATGACCGTGCGCCGTCCCGAACTCGCCAAGCACTTCTGGAGCGTGTTCCTGGAGACCGCCCGGCGCAATCCGGCCGCCCTGGAGGCGGTGGTCACCAACATGGTGATCTACCTGCACGTCTACCCGTTCTCTCGCTACGTCATCCGCGAGATCAACAGCCGGATCGCGGACCTCGACGCCGGCCGCTGGGTGCAGCCGCCGGTCCTGGCCCCCGAGGCTGAGACCTGCAAGGCGCCGCCCGTGGGTAAGGTTGTGGCGCGGGCCGAGGTGAAGCACCTGGCTGCGGTGGCGTGACGGGGCGTCGGTTCGGTTCATCCGACCCGCGCCCTCGTCCCGAGGTGCCGGAGCGCAGCTTTGGTCTCGAACGAGACCGCCACCGGGCGGCGCGCTTCCGGGAGCCCGCCTTCCAGGCCCGCTTCGCGGTCACCTCAGGATAAGGTCCGCGGATCGGGCCCGTGCGGCGCCCTTGCCGCCGTCCCCCGTAAACCTTAGCTGATCCCGCGCGAGGCCACGTCCTCCCTCCGGTTTACGGGGCACAAGTCCGGGACGGCCCGGCCCTTTCAGGAGGGCCGCCATGGCCTGGATCTCTCTCGTCATCGCGGGCGTCCTCGAGGTCGTATGGGCCTACGCGATGAAGCAGTCGGACGGCTTCACGCGCTTGTGGCCGACCGCGATCATGGCCGTGTCGATGGCCGGCAGTGTCGGCTTCCTGGCGCTGGCGATGCGCACGTTGCCCCTGGGAACCGCCTACACGATCTGGACCGGCATCGGCGCGGTCGGCGCCTTCCTGGTCGGCATCGCCGTGCTCGGCGAGCAGGCGAGCGCCAGCCGGATCCTCGCGGCCGGCCTGATCGGATCCGGGCTCGTCCTGATGAAGCTGTCGAGCCCCGGCTGAGCGTCAGGCCGCGCGCACGGTGTGCAGGAAGCCGTCGATCTCCCGCCGCAGCTCGGCGGTCTCTTCCGAGAGGCTTGTCGCCGAGGCGAGCATCCGTGTGGCGGCCGAGCCCGTGTCGTCGGCCGCCCGCGCCACTGCGTCGATCGTCCCGGTGACCGCGCTGGTTCCGGATGCGGCCTCGGCGACGTTCCGGGCGATCTCCCGGGTCGCCGCGCCCTGCTGCTCGACGGCGGCCGCGATCGAGGTCGCCACGCCGTCGATCTCGCGGATGCGGGATGCGATGCCGTCGATGGCGTCCACGGTCTGTCCGGTGGCGCCCTGGATCCGACCGACCTGACCGGCAATCTCCTCGGTGGCCTTGGCGGTCTGGGCGGCGAGCTGCTTCACCTCGCTGGCGACCACCGCGAAGCCGCGTCCCGCATCGCCGGCGCGGGCCGCCTCGATCGTGGCGTTGAGCGCCAGCAGGTTCGTCTGGCCTGCAATGTCGGTGATGAGGCGCACGACATCGCCGATCCGGCCCGCCGCCGTGCTCAAGTCCTGCACGAGGCCGGCGGTGGCGCCGGCCTGGACCACCGCGCTCCGGGCGAGTTCGGCAGACCCGTCCACCTGGCGGCCGATCTCCTGCACCGAGGCGCCGAGTTCCTCCGCGGCCGCCGCGACGGTGCCGACATGCTGGGCGGCCTCCTGCGCGGCCCCCGCCACCGTGGCCGAGCGCTCGGCCGTGTGCGTGGCCGTGCTGGTCATCGCCTCGGCTTCGGCCCGCAGGCCGAGGGCGGCGTCCGCCACCCGCGTCAGCACGCCGCCGACCGCGGCCTCGAAGGACTCGGCCAGGGCGTGAACGGCCCGCCGGCGCTGCGCCTCGGCGCCCTCCCGGGCCTGGGCCGTCTCCCGCTCCAGGGCGCGGGTGTGGATCAGGTTGTCCTTGAAGACCTGTACGGCCGCCGCCATCGCGCCGATCTCGTCGCGGCGCCCGGTGTGCGGGACCAGCACGCTCTCGTCGCCCTGGGCGAGGCGGCCCATCGCCCCGGTCATGCGCTCGATCGGGCGCGCGATCCCGAACAGGGCGAACAGCATCGCGGCGGCGGCGACCACGAGGCCCACCACGGTGGCGGCCATCGCGATCAGCTTGGCGCGCGTCGCCGCCTGCACGGTCACGGCGACATTGGCCGCGGTCTGTGCCCGGGCAGAGGCGATGGACTCGGTCAGGCTCGCCACCGCGGCATCGTTCTGCGCACCCGTCGCGGGGTCCAGCACCAGCGCGAGCGCGCCCGGCTGATCGCCTGCGATCATCAGCTCGACCACCTGTAGCTGCACGTTCTGGTAGGCGTTCCAGGCGGTGGTGAAGCGCTCGTAGATCTCCCGGTCCTGGGAACCCGTCAGGCGCTCCTGGTAAGCCTGACGGAGGCCGGAAAGCTCGCCGAGGGTGTCGGTGAGCGCGGTCTGGTTCTTGTCCAGGGCTGCCGCGTCGGGCGAGGCCACCACCAGCCGGTAGAGCCGCAGGCGGGCGTCCCGCACGGCCGTCCCGATGGCCTCGGCCTGGTTCTGCGTGGGCAGGGCCTGCTGGGAGATCGCCGCGGCGTTGCGCTCGATCTCCGACAGGCTCACGACACTGGCGATTCCCTGGCCGACGGCGGCGAGGGCAAGCAGGCCGATCGCACCGGCGAGAACCGTTTTCAGGGAGAAACGCATGGGAGGTTCCGTCATCGCGGCCATGCCGCGCCTGCAGGTCTCACCATGCTCCCGCAGAGACCTTAATATTTTTCCGGTCCTGGAGCAGACTTTGCCGTTAAAGCCACTTCTTCCAGCGAAAGAAAAAGTAAGGGAATACCGCTGCGACAACCATCATGACCAGCGCCATCGGGTATCCGAATGAGAAATCTAGTTCGGGTATGGCTTTAAAATTCATGCCATAGATCGACGCGATCAGCGTCGGCGGCATGAAGACGACCGCCATGACCGAGAACAGCTTGATGATGTTGTTCTGTTCAAGATTTACAAGACCGAGTGTTGCGTCGAGCAAAAATTGAATTTTCGTGGACAGGAAGGTGGCGTGCTCCTCGAGGGATTGCAGATCCCGCAGGGTGGAACGGACATCCTCGCGCAGATCGCGCGGGGCCTTGTTGGTCCGGTAGGTCGCCGACAGCGAGAGCAGAATACGCTCCATGGAGACGAGGCTCTCCCGCTGCTTGGAGATGAGATCGCCGTGCCGGCCGAGGGCGCGTAACGTGTCCTGGAGGGCGGTGTTGCGGGCGGACGGATCCTCCTGCACTTCGAAGATCTTGCCCGACAGGCGGTCGATGCGTTCGCCCTGGAGCTGGAGCACGTCGGCGGCCCGGTCGATCACCGCCTCGATCAGCCCGGCCAGGATGGTCTCGCCCGAGGTGGCCGACGCGCTGCCGTTGCCCATCGAGCGCCCGGCGCGCTGCGTGTACATGCGGAAGGCCTGCGGCTCCTCGTGGCGCACGGTGACGAGCCGGTTGCCGCGCAGGATGAAGGTGATGCCGGCGAGCCCCGGCTCCTCGGCATCGCTGACCTTCGAGAGCACGCGCCCGGTCATGTAGCGGGCGCCGTCTTCCACGTAGAGCAGCTCCGAGGGCTCGATGTCCTTCATCTCCTCGCGGGTCGGCACCTCGATGCCGGCGAAGGCCTCGACCTTCAGCTCCTCCTCGCGGCTCGGGCGGATCAGGTCGAGCCAGACGGTGTCTTCGGGGATCGTGTCCTGGAGATCGATGACGCGGCGTTCAAGCAGCGTGGCTCCGGCGCCGATGGCGGGCTGGTGGATGAAGATCACGAGCAGGTCTCGGATACGGATCGGTCACGGGACAGCGCAGGGCCGCAGCCCGCATCCGGCACCGCGACGATCGATGCAAGCTGTGCCGGGGATGTGGCGCTGTTTTCTGACGCTTCCGTGACATCGCGGCCCAATCCCTCGGAACAGCTCGGCGTCGGTCGCTGCGGGGCCGGTCGCCGCCTCGCCGAGGGCCTTGGCGTCGAAAGGGCGCTGAATAGGAGTGACGGAGCGGTCGCGCGCCGTCTCATGGATCGTCTCATGGACCGCCGCGGGCGCGACCGGTCGCTCCGGCCTGGGCGCCGTCAGCCGACCGTCGTCTGGGCGATCCCGCCGAATTCGGCCATCGCCGCCCGGAGAGGCGCCTGCTCGGTCCGGGTGGCATCGTCCCCGCGTCCGGCGAGCCGGGCTCACTCTGGCGGCCATGGTCGCCTGCCGCCCGGCCCAGGACGACCCTGCGGCGGCAAGGTCCGCCGACCGCGAGCGAGTGCCCCGGACCCAGGCTCAGTTGCAGCCGTCGCAGATGCTGCGTTCGATCCGATCGGTCAGGGCGCGCTCGCGCCGCTCCTCCGTGCGGGACGGCACTTCGGCGGCCCCGAGCGACGTGCCCGGCGGCTTGGTGACGCCGAGGCTGTTGGTGTTCGGCGCCGTGATCGTCGAGGCCGGGCCGCCGCCGGTGCCCGTCTGATCGGGCGCGACCGTCTGTGCCGCGAGGGGAGCCGAGAGGGTGAGACTCAGCGCGGCCAGACCTGCGAGACGAAAATATCCTCGGCTCATGGAACCTCTCCAGTCTTCGAGAGAACGCCGAACTTCACTGCGGGTTGCTTGCCTCATCGGCGCCGCGCCGGCTCGCGTCGGAACACGCCAACCATCTCAACATGGCCCGAATGGCGGAACTGGTCCACCGGCGTGACGGCCTCCAGCCGGTAGCCGCCGGCAACCAGCGTCGCCGCATCCCGGGCGAAGGTGCCGGCGTCGCAGGCGACGCCGATCACGAGGGGCACGCGCGCGGCGGCGAGCTGGCGGGCCTGGGCCTCCGCGCCGGCCCGGGGCGGGTCGAACACCACCGCATCGAAGGCCTCGAGTTCGAGGGGGAGCAGGGGCCGCCGGAACAGGTCGCGGCGCTCGGTGGTGATCCTGCGCAGGCCCGAGGCCATGCGCGTGGATCGTTCGAGCCCGGCCAGGGCGGCGGCGTCGGACTCGACGGCGTGAACGGCGGCCGTCCGGGCGATCGCCAGGCTCAACGGCCCGCAGCCCGCGAACAGGTCGGCGACACGTCGGACACGGGGGCCGAGGGCCGTCAGGGTGAGATCGCAGAGCGTCGCCTGTCCGGCGGCGGTCGCCTGCAGGAATCCGCCGGGCGCCGGGTAGAGGCGGATCGCGTCGGCGGTGACCGAGACCGGCTCGGCCTCCATGAGCCGCTCGCCGTGGAGGGAGAGGCGGGCGAGGCCGAGTTCGCCGGCGATCCGCACCAGCGCGGTGCCCACGCCGGCGCTCACCGGGCCGTGGCCGCGCAGATCGACGTCCAGGCCCTGGTCGGTGGCGGTGACGGCCACGTCGAGGGGCTTGCGCCCATGGCCCAGGGGGGCGGCGAGGCGGCGCGCCACCGCGGGGGCCGCGTGCAGCGCCGGCACGGTGATCGGGCAATGGTCGATCGGGACCAGCGCGTGGCTGCGCGCCGCCATCAGCCCGGCCTCGGCACGGCCGTCGATCTCCCGCACGTGCAGGGTGAGGCGGCGACGCCCGGTCCCGTGCGCGTCGATGATCGGGGCAGGGGCCACGTCGAGGCGGGCCTGGGACAGGGCCTGCGCGACGAGGCCGCGCTTCCAGGCGAGTTCCGCGGGCCGCGCGAGGTGCTGGGTGCGGCAGCCGCCGCAGCGCATGTAGTACGGGCAGAACGGCGCGACCCGGTCGGGGGAGGCCTGCGTGACGGCGATGAGGTCGCCGCGCCGCGCCTCCCGGCGGATTTCCGCGCGTTCCCCGGGCAAGGTGTAGGGCACGAGGATCCCATCCTCGGCGATCCCGTCGCCGCGGGCGCCGAGGTCGCGGATCGTGACTGTCTCGATGTCGGCTGTCTCGCTCACGGCAACCTCGCACCGATCAGGAACTCGGCATTGCCGTCGCCGCCCGGCACCGGCGAGTCGATGAGGCCCAGGATTTCGGCGCCGAGCGCCTCCAGGGTTTTGCGGATGGCCGCGCAGACTTCTGCGTGGACCGCCGGGTCGCGCACGAGGCCGCCGCGGCCGACCCGCCCGCGCCCGGCCTCGAATTGCGGCTTGATCAGCGCGACGACCTCCGCTCCCGGGGCGAGCAGCGGCGGCAGGACCGGCAGGACGAGGCGCAGACCGATGAAGCTCACGTCCACGCTGGCGAGATCGGGGCGCGGGACGAGGACGTCCGGGTCGAGGGCGCGGATGTCGGTCCCCTCCCGGTTGGTCACCCGCGGATCCCCGGCGAGGCGCGGATGCAATTGCCCCCGGCCCACATCCAGCGCGTGGACGTGGCGGGCGCCGCGGGCCAGCAGCACGTCGGTAAAGCCGCCCGTCGAGGCGCCGACGTCGAGGCCGGTACGGCCGGCCGGGTCAAGGCCGAACGCATCCAGGGCGGCGGCGAGCTTCATGCCGCCGCGGGAGGCGTAGGGATGCTCGGATTCCGCCTCGACCCGTGCCCCCGGGGCGATCGTGTCCGAGGGGCGCGCGAGCGGGCGCCCGTCGACCCGCACGAGCCCGGCGCGGATCGCGGCCTGGGCCCGGGCCCGGCTCTCGAAATGGCCGTGCGCCACGAGGAACAGGTCGGCGCGACGCGGGGACGGATCGTCCGTGGGCGGCGCGCGGTCCGGGATAGGCCGGTCTCGGGTCATCAGGGCTTCGTGCGGTCCCGGCAGATCTGCGACGGAGGTTTCGGGCCGCCGCCCTGTCGAAGGCCGGCGCGCTCCCTAACTAGACCGGGCCGGAGAGGAGAGCCACCGTATGACCCGCACCCTGCCGCTGCTCGCATTGCTCGGGACCGTCGCCGCCGGCGCCGCCCTGGCGCAGGAGCCTCCGAAGGAGGCCGCCAAACCGGCAGAGACCTACACGGCGCCGATCAAGAACGCCAAGGGCGACGCGATCGGCGCCATGTCGATCCGCGACGGGGCGAATGCCCTGGTCCTGCGCGTGACGATCCAGCCCGGTGGTCTGCCGCCCGGCTGGCACGGGATGCATTTCCATGCCGTGGGCGACTGCTCGGATCCGAAGTTCATGAACTCGAAGGCCCACGTGAACCACGACCAGAGCAAGCACGGGCTGCTCAACGCCGAGGGGCCCGACGAGGGCGATCTGCCGAACCTCTACGCCGCGCAGGACGGCTCGGCCAATGCCGAGGTCTCGAGCGAGACGCCGCTGAACGGCGAGGGCGGCCTCAAGGATGGTGACGGCGCAGCGCTGATCATTCACGCCAACGAGGACGACCACACCAGCCAGCCGATCGGCGGCGCCGGCGACCGGATCGCCTGCGGGGTGATCAAGTAGTCGCGGAGGGCGAGGGCACCGCCGGCGGGATCGGCCGCGGGCGGCCGGCCTCGTCGATGGCCACGAAGGTGAACGTGGCCTGCGTGACCCGCTCGCGAACCTGGGTGCAGAAGCGCCGCGCCCAGGCCTCGACTTCGATCTTCATCGAGGTCCGGCCGACATGCGCCACCCGGGTATAGACGCACAGCACGTCGCCGACCCGGACCGGCCGGATGAAGGTCATGGATTCGAGCGCCACGGTGACCACGCGGCCCTGCGCCCGGTCCACCCCCGCGATGCCACCGGCTTGGTCCATCTGCGAGAGCACCCAGCCGCCGAAGATGTCGCCGTTGGCATTGGTGTCGGCCGGCATGGCGATGGTGCGCACCGTGAGGTCGCCCTTGGGCAGATCGACCTCCACGGGCGGTGTCGCGCTTCCGGCCGGTGAGAGTGTGACGTGCTGCATGCCGTCCATCCGCCCCGTCTGCGCCGTCAGGACATCAGGCCGGCGAGCTTGAGACCCGCCGCCAGCAGCACGGCGACCGCACTCAGGATGCATTCGAGCGGGATGGATTGCCAGAGGTCCGGCGTCGCCGCCGCAGGCTCGGCGCGTTGCGCAATATCGTTCATCGGGCTTCCTCTCGGGCGCACCGATCTGCCGTCGGCGGTCCCGTTCTCGGCACGATAAAGCAAGGGCCGCCCGCGCGCACCCCGAATCGGCGCATGAAAAAGCCCGGCGGCTCGAGGGAGCCGCCGGGCCGGTCAGGTCGGAGAACCGCTCAGTAGTAGAACCGGCGGCCGTAATAGGGACGGCGGTAGAACGGCCGCGGGCCGTAGTAGAACCGGCGACGGTAATAGGGGCGGCGCCAGTAGGGCCGCGGGCCGTAGAAGCGGCGGCGGTAGTAGTACTGGGCCTTCTCGGCTACTGCCGGCGCGGCTTCGGCGGGCAGGGCCAGCCCCGGGCCGATGGGCGCGGCGGACGCGCCCTCCGGCGCCGCAGCCGCGAAGCCCAGCACCAGCAGGGCCGCGAGCAGGAATTTCCTCAGCACGGTCTCGACTCCCTTCGTGTGGTTACGTCCTGGTCGACGAACCGCACGGGAAGCGAGGGCCCTCCGCCCGGTCCGAAACGCTGCAACGCGTAGGCGAGCGGAAGCGTTGCAGCATAACCGCTGCGACGTTTCGGACAGGGTTGATCGCGGGTTGAGACCCGACGGGTCAGGCGATCTTCGTCGTCATGTCCTCGATGCGGGCCTCGGCGCTTTGGCGCACGAGGGCGATGCCGTGCTCGCAATCCTCGCGGCGGCTATAGCCTTCGCCGGATTCGGCGATCACCTCGCCGTTGCGCGCCCGGAGGCGCCAGCGCCATTCACCCTTGGCGTCCCGATAGAGTTCGAACCGCATGATGCAGGCCCCCATTCGTCCGTCGGCAGAAATGGGGGCACGGCGCGGCCAATAAAAGGATCTGCCCGCGCCGGAGCGGCCGTCCGGTCGGGCGACGGTCGCGGAAGGGCCATCCGCTGCGGGGGGCTCGAGAAGTCCCGGCGACGGACTCGGATCCGGCTCGATTCTTTGTTTTTCGCGAACGAATGCCTGTGTTCGCTCGACATTATTGGATCAAAGCAGTATTCGGCTGCATCGCTGCGGGTGGCGAATCACGCGGCCACGGTCGGGCTTGCCGGGTCGCCGTGGCGTGAACGGATCGCGATGAGCGAGAACAGGGCACTGTCCAGCGCATCGGAATGGTCGGTTCCGGAACGCCGGCTGGCCGCGATCTTCGCCGCCGACATCGCCGGCTATTCGAAGGCGATGCATGCCGACGAGAGCGGCGCCATGCGCGCCCTCCAGGCCACGCGGCGGATCGTCGACCGGATGATCGCGGCCCGTCACGGACGGATCGCCAACACGGCCGGGGACAGCGTGCTGGCCGAGTTCGCCTCGGTCATGGATGCCGTCTGCTGTGCGGTGGCGATCCAGCGAGCCCTCGCCGAGGCCGAGGGGGAGGCCGCGCAGTTCCGTCTCCGCATCGGGATCCATCTCGGCGACATCATGGTGCATGACGGCGATCTTTTCGGCGACGGCGTCAACATCGCCGCGCGTCTGCAGAGCGCCGCCGAGCCCGGCGCCCTGAGGCTTTCGGAAGCCGCCTACCTGCAGGTTCGTGGTCTCTCGGAAATCCCGTTCATCGATCTCGGCCCGCAGCGCCTCAAGAACATCGCACGCCCCGTGCGCGTCTACGCCGTGCCGCCTCCCGACCAGCGGACGTCGCGCGCCATCCGGGCGGGCCGCGCCCGCGCCGCCCTCCGGCCGACGCTCGGGGCCGTCGCGGTCCTCGCCGCCGCGGGGCTGGCTCTGACCTGGCCCCGTCTCGTCGGATCCGAGCGCACGGATGGGCCGGGCGAGCCTCTGCGCCCGAGGCTGTCCCTGGTGGTCCTGCCCCTGGCGAACCAGAGCGGCGAAGCAGACCAGGATTATCTCGCCGAGCAGCTCGCCGAGGATCTCTCCGCCGATCTCGCCCGCGCCCCGGGAACCTTCGTCATCGCGCACGGTACGGCACAGGCCTACAGGGGGCGGCCTCTCGAGCCGCGCGCCGTCGGCCGCGAACTCGGCGTCCGCTACGTCGTGCAGGGAAGCCTTCGGCAGAGCGGCGAGCAGGTGCGCTTCGCCGTGCAACTGACGGATGCCGAGACCGGCGCCGCCCTCTGGGCCGACCGCTACGACGGACCGCGGACCGCCGTCGGCGCCGCGCAGGATGTCCTCGTCGCCCAGGTCGGCCGCGCCCTCGGCGTGCGTCTTCTCGAGGCCGCCACGCAGGCCCGGTCGGGCCAGCCGGCGGATGCGGTGGATTTGGTCATGCGCGGACAGGCGCTGCTCAACCGGCCCTTCGCCCGCGACAACCACGCCCAGGCCCGCCCGCTGTTCGAGCGCGCGCTCGGCCTCGATCCGGCCAATGTCGATGCGCGCCTGGGGCTCGCCGAGGTGCTCGTCGACGGGGTGCTGAACGGCTGGACGACCGAGCGGACGGCGGATCTCGACACGGCCGAGCAGGCGATCGCATCGGTCCTCCAGGGCGACCCGACACACCCCTTCGCGCATTACCTGCGCGGGGAGACCCTGCGCGCCCGATCGCGCTACGCGGAGGCCCTCGCGGCGTTCGACCGGGTGCTCACCCTGAATCCCAGCTTCGCCCGGGCCTACGCCTATCGCGGCCTCATCCAGATCTTCCTCGGACGGGCCGAGGAGACGGAGCGCGACATCGCCGCCGCCATCCGCCTCAGCCCCAAGGATCCCCTGCTCGGGGCGTGGCTCGCCCGGGACGGCTTGGCCAAGCTCCATCTCGGGCAGGATCAGGAGGCGATCGAGCCGCTGCGCCGCGCGGCGGCGGTGAACCCGCTCTTCGACTTCCCCCACCTCTATCTCGCCTGCGCCTTCGCGCGGCTCGGCCGGGATGTGGAGGCGCGGGCCTCCCTCGCCGAGTTCCTCAGGCTGCGCCCCGGCTACACCCTCGCCCGCTACCGAAGCCTGACCTCCACCGATCCGACCTTCCTGGCCCAGCGGGCACGCATCTACGAGGGCCTGCGCCGCGCTGGCCTGCCGGAGGGCTGACCCCGCGCGTCCGCCCGGCGCGGACCGGGCACCGCGCTCGAATTAGAATTTTTTTTCTTCCCGATATAGGCTGGACCCGACCCGCGCCGAGAAACACGCATAATAACGAGACGCCTGCGGGGTCAGGGAGGAAACGATGAACGAGATCGTCCAGGCCGAGGCCGTCTCAGAGGTCTTCTACGGCGCCTGTCCGCATGATTGTCCCGACACCTGCTCCATGCTGTTCGAGGTGAAGGGCGGCGAGCTTCTGAGCGTGCGCGGCAACCCGGACCACCCGATGACCCGGGGCGGCCTCTGCGTGAAGCTGAAGGATTACGAGAAGCGCCACTATCATCCGGACCGGGTGCTCTACCCGATGAAGCGCGTCGGCCCGAAGGGCTCCAAGCAATTCGCGCGCATCACCTGGGACGAGGCGCTCGACGAGATCGTCAGCCGCTGGACGGCGATCATCGACCAGTACGGGCCGCAGGCCATCGCCCCCTACAGCTATCTCGGCAACCAGGGCCTCGTGCACGGGCTGAACGGCGGCGACGCCTTCTTCAACCGCCTGGGCGCCACCGTGACCGAACGGACCTTCTGCGGCGAGGGCTCGTGCACGGCCTGGCTCCTCACCGTCGGGCCGACCGCCGGCCTCGATCCGGAGAGCTACATCCACTCCAAGTACATCGTCATCTGGGCCTGCAACTCGGTCAGCACGAACCTCCACCACTGGGCGATCGTGAAGGACGCGCAGAAGAAGGGCGCCAAGGTCGTCGTCATCGACGCCTACGCGTCGCGCACCGCCAAGGCCGCCGACTGGCACATCGCCCCGAAACCCGGCACTGACGGCGCCCTCGCCATGGCGCTGATCAACTCGATCATCGCGCAGGGCCTCGTCGACCAGGACTACGTCGACGCCCACACGATCGGCTTCGCCGATCTGAAGGAGCGGGCCGCCGCGCGCACGCCGGAATGGGCAGAGGCCATCACGGGCGTCCCGGCGGCCGACATCCGCAGGCTCGCCCACGAGATGGCGACGGCCCAGCCGGTGGGCATCCGCATGGGCGTGGCGCTGGAGCGGCATTTCGGCGGCGGCCAGACCATCCGGGCGGTCACCTGCATCCCGGCGCTCACCGGTGCGTGGCGCCATGTCGGCGGCGGCGTCACGCAGTTCCCGGTCTGGGAGCATCCCTACAAATTCGACGTCATGTGCCGGCCCGACCTGATCCCGGAGGGCACCCGGGTCGTCTCAAACCTGCAGATCGGCCGCGCGCTCACCGGGGAGCTGAAGCTCGACCCGCCGATCATGTCGATGATGTGCTGGAACTCGAACCCGGTGACGCAGGCCCCCGAGACCGACAAGATCGTCGCGGGCCTGATGCGGGAGGACCTGTTCATGGTCTCGGCCGAGCACTTCATCTCGGACACGGCCGCCTACGCCGACATCCTGCTTCCGGCCGCGATGGGCGCCGAGATGGAGGACATGATCCTCTCCTGGGGCCACCTCTACCTCACCTACAACACCAAGTGCGCGGAGGCGCCCGGCGAGGCGATCCCCAACAACGAGATCTTCCGCAGGCTCGCCGCCCGGTTCGGTTTCGAGGAAGAGAACTTCAAATGGTCGGACGCGGAGTGCCTGGAGCACTACGTCGACTGGGCTTCGCCCGCCTGCGCGGGGATCGACCTCGCCTACATGCGGGCGCATGGCTTCGCCCGCCTGAAGGTGGGCACGCCGGACGACCGCGCCCCGCACCGGGAGGGCAATTTCCCGACCGATACCGGCAAGTGCATGCTCAAGATCGAGGGCGCCACGAACTTCGTCGCGCCGCCGTTCCGGCAGATGTATGAGGGCTTCCAGCCCGGCGAACCCCTCGACCCGCTGCCCGACTATGTCGGTGCGCGGGAATCACACGCGAACGATCCGGAGCTGGCCAAGCGTTACCCGCTCAACATCGTCTCGCCCAAGAGCCACTACTTCCTGAATTCCTGCTACGCCAACATGGCGGACAAGCAGAAGGGCCAGGGCGAGCAGTTCGTGATGATCAGCCCGGCCGATGCCGAGTCCCGGGGCATCGTCGACGGCGACCGTGTCCAGGTCGCCAATGCCCGGGGCGCCTTCAAGGGCGTCGCGCGCGTCACCGACGACGTCACGCACGGAATCGTGGTGGCGACCCTCGGCTACTGGCGCCAGCTCAACGAGGGGACGGTCAACAGCATCTCGTCGGCGGCCTTCACCGATATGGGCCACGCCCCCTCGTTCTCCGACAACCTCGTCGAGGTTTCGCGGGCGAACTGACCGAGTCCCATGATGGGAACCGCGCGCAGCGACGGGAGCCGGGGCAGCGTCACAGCCGGGGATGCGGTGCCGGCTGGCGTGCGTCGCTGCGCGCGCGGGGACAGCGGAGCCCTCATGGGGAGACGGGGTCGCGGGGCGTCCCCGCCCGCCATCCGGCCGGCGGCGCCATCGCCGCGTGCGGGGCCGCAAGGGCCCGAGGCATGGTCACGGGCGTCAGGGGGAAACTGATCGCCGCGCGGCGCGGCTTCGCGGCCGCGGCCTGCGCTGAAATGGAAAGCCGCCCGGGACGGATCCGTCCCGGGCGGCTCGAATGTGACGCTCAGGAGCGGGGCGCCCGCTCCAGCCAGCCGATGCTGCGACCCTCGCCGCCGCCCCCGCCGCTGCGCGGCCGGGCATCGGCCCGCTGGGGCCGGGCGTCGCGGTTCGGACGGCCCTGGTTGGGGCGCTCGCCCTGCGGTCGTGCCGGCCGGTCGGCGCGGACGTCGCGGCCCTGCGGGGCATGACCCCGCCCGTCGCCGCGGGCGTCGGCCCGGCCTTCCTGGGGCCGGCCCTGCCGGGGCGCACCCTGGCCGGGACCGCCGAAGCCGCGGCCACCCTCCGGCCGACCCTGCTGGGGACGGCCCTGCGACTGCCGGGGCCGCTGACCCTGGCGGCCGCCGCCGGGACGCTGCTGCTGCCGTTCGGGCCGGCGCTCCTCCTCGCGGGCGATCTCGGCCGCCTCCTGGCGGGACGGCGGGGTGAAGCCCTCGGGGAAGCCCGCCACCGGCACCTTCTGCCGGGTCACCCGCTCGATGTCGCGCAGGTAGGCCTTCTCCTCGTCGTTGCAGAACGAGATGGCGAGCCCGTCCGCGCCGGCCCGGGCGGTGCGGCCGATCCGGTGGACGTAGCTCTCCGGCACGTTCGGCAGGTCGAAATTGACCACGTGGCTCACGCCCTCGACGTCGATGCCGCGGGCCGCGATGTCGGTGGCGACCAGAACCCGGCAGGAGCCGTCCTTGAAGGACGCCAGCGCCCGCTCGCGCTGCGGCTGGCTCTTGTTCCCGTGGATGGCCGCCGCCGCGATGCCGACCTTGTCGAGCCCGCGGACGACGCGGTCGGCGCCGTGCTTGGTGCGGGTGAAGACCAGGACGCGTTCGATCGCCGGATCGCGCAGGATGTGGCCGAGCAGCGCCTGCTTGGCGCCGGTGTGGACGAAGATCACCTGCTGGTCGACCCGCTCCGCCGTGGTGGCGACGGGCGTCACCGCGACCTGGACCGGATCGGTGAGATACTGCGCCGCGAGGCCGGCGATATTCTTCGGCATGGTCGCCGAGAAGAACAGGCTCTGGCGCTTCTCGGGCAGCATCTTCACGATGCGCTTGAGGGCGTGGATGAAGCCGAGGTCGAGCATCTGATCGGCTTCGTCGAGGACGAGGATCTCCACGCCGTCGAGGATCAGTGAGCGACGCTCGATCAGGTCGATCAGCCGGCCGGGGGTGGCGACGAGGATGTCGACGCCCGGCGCCAGGGCGCGCTCCTGTCGGCTGATGGTGACGCCGCCGAACACCACCGTGTTGGTGAAGGACAGGTGACGGCCGTAATCCGAGAAGGATTCGGCGATCTGGTTGGCGAGCTCGCGGGTGGGCGAGAGCACCAGCACCCGGCAGCCGCGGCGCGGCGCGCGACGGTCCGAGAGCGAGAGGCGGTGCAGGATCGGCAGCGCGAAGGCCGCGGTCTTGCCGGTGCCGGTCTGGGCGATGCCGCAGAGGTCGCGGCCTTCCATGGCGGGCGGGATCGCCTGGGCCTGGATCGGGGTCGGCGCGACGTAGCCGGCCTCGCTGAGCGCCCGCAGCACAGGCTGGGCGAGGCCGAAATCGGTGAATTGGGTCAAGGATGTATCCGATGCAGCAGGGCCGGCCGGGCGCCTCGCGTCGCACGCGATCGATGCCGTGTTGGGGCCGGTCCGTTGGCAGGGGGCAGCCCGCGTGATGGAGCGGCCCGGGTGCATGCACGTTATGAAGAGGGGGGCCGGATCACGCCGGGAAGGCGCCCGATCCGTCACGCAGCCCCCTCAAGCGGGCCATGACGGCCGCTGACGCTGCAGCGCCGATATGCGGCTGTGCGACTGCGAAGTCAATGCAGGGCCGGGTTGCGGCGCGATCAGGCCGAGGGCCACGCGGACCGGTACCAGTGCCCCGTCGAGCCCGCGAACACGGCCGGCGATCCGGGCATGGCCCTCCGCCTCCCGCAGCGCCAGGGCGCCCGAGCTTTCGGTCGATCGGGACCGGGCCGCGGTTCCGCAGAGCGGATCGGCTTACTCTGATGTTGTGTCGCAATCGGCGGCGCACCGCCCTGTCTTGCACCACATCCGGGCTGCCGCAGATCCGGGGCAACCGAAACAATGTGGTGCGGCCAAGAGGACTCGAACCTCCACCCCTCTCGGGACTAGCACCTCAAGCTAGCGCGTCTACCAATTCCGCCATGGCCGCATCGGACGCGAAGATCGGTCCGTTTGCCCGACCGTCGCGCGCCGCGGGAGAACCCGGGGCCGCTTTCGTGTCGCGCGGCGCAGCGGATAACAGATCGTTCCGCCGCCGACAAGCGCCTCGCTCACGGGGAATCGTAGCCGCCCTCCAGGAAAGGCGCCGCGCCGTCGCCGATGCTGATGCCGGGCTCCACGATCGAGGCCGCCTTGCGGATCAGCTCGGTCACCTCGACGGAGATGCGGTCGCCGGTCACCACGATCTGCCCGCGGGCGATCGGGTGGTCGTTGGCCAGGATCTCGACCATGTCGCTGTCGCTGGCTTCCAGCTCGATCACGGCGCCGCGGCCCATGCGCAGCAGCATGTGCAGCGGCATGCGGGCGCGGCCCAGCACCACTGTCAGATCGACCTTCAGGGTCTCGAAGATCGCCACCAGCCGCCATCCTGTCTCACGGCCGGTCCTTGCCAGCGCCGGCCGCGAATGTTGAAGGCTGCGACCATCGACGCAGGATGATGAACTCTTGGTAAACGCGCCCCGCCTCACGGTCCGCCCGCACGCCTTCCCGAAGCGGCCCGGCGCAGATCCGGTCGCCGGCCCGGTGGGCTGGCGCGTGAGCGACGCGCCCGTGGGCTACGCGGCCGCCCTCGCCTGGATGGAGGCGCGTGTGGAGGCGATCGCCCGCGGCGCGGCGCCCGAATGCGTCTGGCTGCTGGAGCACCCGCCGCTCTACACGGCCGGGACCTCGGCCCGACCGGAGGATCTGGTGGCACCGGACCGCTTCCCGGTCCACGCCACGGGCCGGGGCGGGCAATACACCTATCACGGCCCCGGCCAGCGGGTCGCCTACGTGATGCTCGACCTCGACCGGCGCAGCCGCGACCTGCGCGCCTATGTGGCGAGCCTGGAGGCGTGGCTGATCGAGACGCTCGCCGCCTTCAATGTCCGCGCCGAGCGCCGGGAGGACCGGGTCGGCGTCTGGGTACGCCGGCCCGAGAAGGGGCCTCGCGTCGAGGACAAGATCGCGGCGATCGGGATCCGGGTGCGCCGCTGGGTCAGCTTCCACGGCATCAGCCTGAACGTCGAGCCCGATCTCGCGCATTTCGACGGGATCGTGCCGTGCGGCGTCCGGGAGCACGGGGTGACGAGCCTCGTCGATCTCGGCCTGCCCGTGAGCCTGCCGGAGGTCGACATGCGGCTCCGCGCCGCCTTCGAGGCGCTCTTCGGGGCCACCGTGACCGAGGCTGCGGACTGATCGGGTGTGCCGCCGATGCCTCCGGCCGCGCCGATCAGAAATCCGCGTGCAACCGCGAGGCGAAGAAATGCGCGGGGCCGCGGTCGCGATTGTATCCGGGATTGTCGATGAACTGGTAGTCGAAGGTCAGGGTGACGAACTTCGTGAGGTTCAGGGCGTAGTAGGTCTCCAGCGCGCGCTCGGTGCCGTAATTCAGCCGCCCGTCGCCGATCAGCAGGCCGAGGTAGCCGGCCGCGAAGGCGGCCCGGTGTGAGGGCGAGAGCCCGTTCATCGCGGCGCCGATGCCGATCGTGTCGTCGGGCCGGTCCCAGGCCTTGCCCTTCAGCGACAGGCCTCCGGAGAAGCTCCGGTCGATGTCGGTGAAGGAGATGTTCTCGGTGCGCCCGTCGTTCAGGCTCGCCCGGGCGAACAGCCCGAGTTCCGGCGTCAGCCCCTGCTCCAGGTTGATGTAGCCGCCGGTCTTGCGGCGGGGGCGCCTTGTCGCCGCGACGGCGTCGTTGATGTCGTCGAACAGGCCGAGCTGCGTCAGGGTGACCACGTCGCGGTTGTTGGCCGAGACACCGACATTCGAGAACAGCCCGATCCGGATCTTGCCGGGCTGCTCCAGCCACGGGAGGACGTGGCGCTCCTCGAACTCGACGTTCAGCCCCGCACGCCGGAACACCCGCGGGTCGAGCACGTCGCTCGACGGCTCCTTGGGCACCTGCGTGTAGGCTGCGCGGATGGCGAATTCCGGCCGGTTGTACTCGGCGTAGACACCCTGCGTGAAGCCCGGGAGGTTCGCCGGGAAGTCCCAGGCCGAGGCGCCCCAGAGCGACCAGTTGAAGAAGTCCACGCGCGGGTCGTGCGCGTAGATGTTGCCGTCGAAGAAGTCGCCCAGCGCGAACTTGCCGGCGATCAGCGTGATCCGCTCGGCATCGTAGCGGGTGGCCACCTGGTTCGGACCGTCCGGAACATCCACGGTCTCGCCGCCCAGCCCGAAGGTCTGCTTCACGTAGTAGCGGTTCGAGCGCAGCTTCGGGAACGGGGCGCCCGCCTTCTGCGCCTCGCCGTTGACGAAGCCGGCGACGCCCAGCGTCCGCGACAGGCCGAAGCCCTGGCTGAATTCGGGGTTGTAGTAGATCTCGGTGCTGTCGGTGAGCTTGAGGCCGAGGAAGATCGTCGCCGTGGTGGTCTGCCGGGCCTGATGGGGGATCAGGCTCTGCGCGCCCTCGTAGGGCGAGCGGAAGCCGGGCACGGCCTGCGCGATCAGGGTCGTCTGCCCGTGCAGCGAGAAGCGGCCGGTATCGCCGTTGTCGGGGTCGTGCGGAGCGGTCTCGTCCGGGTCCGGCGGCACCTTCAAGCCGCCCGGAAACCACATCAGCCGTGCGAACAGCTGGTTGGAGGTGAAGCTCGCCCGGGTCGTGACCGGTCCACCCGTGTCGCCGGGCACCACGCCCAGCGGGAAGCGCCGGCTGCCGCCGAGATCGATGTAGCGGTAGTCGATGCCCAGGGCGAGGCTGTCGGTGATGGCGTATTGCACGCCCGCGCCCAGGGTGAAGCCGACATAACCCAATTCCCGCTGCGCGGTGGTCTGGCCGCCCGTGTCGAGATCCGGATAGCTGGCGAGAAACCGGGCGTTCGCACCGGTGAGCCCGAAGGTGCCGTAGATCAGATAGCGATCGAAGCTGTAGCCGAGTCGGGCACGCAGGGCGCCGTAGAGATTCGTCTTGGCGCGCACGACGTTGAAGGCCGGATCCGCATCCGCGTAGCCGAATCCCGCGACGGTCGCGGGGACCGGACGCTTCAGATTCGCCAGGTCGAGATTCGCTTCGATGCCGTAGACCCACGGCCCGGCCTGCCAGGTCCAGCCGCCGAACACGCCGCCCACGGCCGTGGTGGCGTTGCGCCCCTGGTCACTGCGGCCCGTGGAATCGCCGCTCTTGAAGGCCGGGATCGGCCGGCCGCCGATCGTCGTCGGACCGAAATTGTAGGCCCCGTAGGATCCGCCGGCGCTGCCCTCGAGGCCGACATAGCCGCCCGACCAGTCGGTGTAGGTCGGCCGGGTGGCGTCGGGGCGCGGCGCGGCGAAGTCGGCCGCCCGCGCGGCAACCGGGACGAGAAGGGGCGTCGTCAGAATGAGGGCTGCGGTGCGGACCAGGGGCACGGAACGGGTTCTCATCCGACTCACAAAAAAGTATAGCACTTGCTAAAACGGTCTTTGGCATCGCGCAAGCCAGGGTGCGCCTTCTCGCCACAGGCCGCCTCGCAAGTCATCTCCGTTCCGCCCGCCATCCTCGATGCTCGGCATGGCAGTGGAATGACAATCCCGGTCCCGCCGTCTCGGTCAAGATGCAGAGGGTCATCGTATAGCGAACATCTCCGTGAGCTTTTGCAATGACCGCGTCACGGTGCCGGAAAGACATGCGAATACGATCATGGCTCCCCAAGGTGGTCTCAGATTAGAATTGTTATTATTTGAGATCGATGCGATTCCAGTTTGAACTTCGAGCGGGGTGGATTATGTGCGACCGCATGCATGCGTCGCCCATCACTCCGCTTCTCCGCGGCCTCGCCGCGGCCTCGCTCCTCGCCTTCGCGGGCCCCGCGACGGCCAAGGAAGTGCCCATCGGTCCGCATGTGACGCAGAACGGCCTGGAGGTCGCCGCCGTCTATCTCCAGCCGATCGAGATGGATCCTCCCGGCATGATGCGCGAGGCCGCCAAGTCGGACATCCACCTCGAAACCGATATCCGCGCCGCCAAGGACAACCGCAACGGCTTCGCCGAGGGGGATTGGGTGCCGGCCCTCGACGTCCGGTTCGAGGCGGTGAAGCTCGATGGCGACAAGCCCACCGACCAGACGGTGTCGGGGGTGCTGATGCCGATGGTCGCCAATGACGGGCCGCATTACGGCGATAACGTCAAGCTGTTCGGCCCCGGCCGCTATCGCCTCAAAGTAATGGTCGCGCCCCCGGGCAAGGACAGCCATTTCGGTCGCCACGTGGACAAGGAGACAGGGGTCGGTCCGTGGTTCGAGCCCTTCGCGGTTACGCAGGATTTCACCTTCGCCGGTGTCGGCAAGAAGGGCGCCTACTGAATTTGCCGGAGCTGTCCGTGTCCCGCCTGTCGCGCTTCCTCGCCCCTGCCGCCGTGCTGCTGGTCGCCGTCGCGTCCGCGCGGGCCGACGACATGCCGGTCATCAAGGTCGAGATGCGCGATGGGGTGATCCTTCCGGCGGTGATCGAGGTGCCGGCCAACACCCGGTTCAAGCTGGAGATCTCGAATACCGGCCAGAGCCCGGTTGAGTTCGAGAGCACGGAACTCAAGCGCGAGAAGGCGCTGGCCGCGGGCTCGACCTCGGCGATCGTGTTCCGCACCCTCGATGCCGGCACCTACCAGGTGTTCGACGACTTCCACCCGGAGGCGAAGGCGACTTTGGTGGCCAAATGAGCGCGTCGACGACAGCGCCAGCCTCCCTTGCCCTGAGCCGTGTTCCGCCGCGTCGATCCGTCATCGACGGTGCGCTGGCCCGGTTCGGCGACGGGCTGCGCCGGTACGGTTGGATCATCCGGGCCGTGCAATGGCTGATCGTTGCCGTCTACGCGGTTCTGGTGATCGTCCCGGCGCTGCTGCCGCTCCCCGACAACGCCGCCCATATCTGGACCAACCTGACGCTCGCCGCTCAGTTCGCGTTCTGGGGGATCTGGTGGCCGTTCGTGCTGGTGAGCATGGTCCTGGTCGGCCGTGCATGGTGCGGCGTGCTCTGCCCCGAGGGCGCGCTCAGCGAATTCGCAAGCCGCTGGAGCCGCGGCTATGCCGTGCCGCGCTGGATCACCTGGCAGGGCTGGCCCTTCGTGGCCTTTGCCGGCACCACCGTCTACGGGCAGATGACCAGCGTCTACGGCTATCCCAAGCCGGTCCTCGCGGTCCTGGGGGGCTCGACGCTGGCGGCGATCGTGGTCGGCCTGCTCTACGGGCGCAACAAGCGCGTCTGGTGCCGCTACCTCTGCCCGGTCAACGGCGTCTTCGCGGTGCTGTCGAAGCTGGCGCCGGTCAGCTTCCAGGTCGACAGCGCCGCCTGGGCGGTCTCGCCCAAGCCCGTCGGGGGCACCGAGAGCTTCAACTGCGCGCCCCTCGTGCCGGTAAAGACCATGCGCGGCGCGGGCGCCTGCCATATGTGCGGGCGCTGCAGCGGCCATCGCGGCGCCGTGCGACTCGCCCTGCGCTCCCCCAATCACGAGATCGTCCGCGTTGCGGGCGAGGAGCCCAGCCTCGACCAGACCATGCTGATCCTGTTCGGCATGCTGGCGCTGGCGGTGGGCGCCTTCCAATGGTCGTCGAGTCCCTGGTACGTCGACGCCAAGCAATGGGCCGCCACATGGCTCATCGAACGCGGGACCACGTGGCCCCTGGAGCATTCGGCGCCCTGGTTCGTGCTGACGAACTACCCCGACCGCAACGACGTCATGACCCTCCTCGACGGCGGGTTGCTGCTGGCCTACATCGGCGCCGCGACGATCGTCCTCGGGCTTGCCCTGTCGGGGATCGTGGCGCTCGCGACCCTGTCCCTCGGGGGCTGGTCCCTGCGCCGCTTCCACCACCTGACCCAGACGCTGATCCCCGTGGCGGGCTGCGGCGTCTTCCTGGGCCTGTCGGCGCTGACCGTCACGTTCCTCCGCGGCGACGGCATCGTGATCCCCTACGTGGCGGAGATCCGCACGGCCCTGCTCGCCGGCGCGAGCCTGTGGAGCGTCTGGCTCGCCTGGCAGGTGGCGGGGCTTGCCGTCGGTGGGGTCCGCCGGGTGGCGGCCGCAGCCTGCATCGCCGGGGCGGCCGCCCTGTCGGTGGCCAATTGGGTGCTCCTGTTCTGGATCTGGTAGCGCGCGGTCCGCGCGCGGTGCTTCACGCTCTCGCATAACCCCTGGAGACCGCCATGATCGGCGCCTTCGTCATCGCCTTCCGCGAAGTCATCGAGGCAGGCCTCATCATCTCCATCGTGCTGGCGGCTACCCGGGGCATCCCGGGCCGGATGCGCTGGGTCCTGCTCGGCGTTGCCGGCGGCCTCGCGGGTGCCGCCCTGGTGGCGCTGTTCGCCGAGAAGATTTCCGATGCCTTCGAGGGCAGCGGGCAGGATATCCTGAACGCCGCGGTCCTGATCGTCGCCGTGCTGCTGCTCGTCTGGCACAACACCTGGATGAGCAAGCACGGCAAGGAACTGGCGGGCGAGCTGCGCGCCGCCGGCGCGGCGGTGCGATCGGGGGAGCGGGAGGCGGCGGCCCTCTCGATCGTGATCGGCGCCGCGATCCTGCGCGAGGGCGCCGAGCTGGTGCTGTTCCTGTATGGCCTCGTGGCCTCGGGCACCTCGGGGGCCGACATCCAGTTCGGCGCCGTCGCCGGCATCGGTGCGGGCGTGCTCCTCTCGGCGGTCACCTATCTCGGCCTCGCCTCGATTCCGAGCCGCTACGTCTTCTCGGTGACGAGCGTGCTGATCATCTTCCTCGCGGCCGGCTTGGCTGCGCAGGCCGCGCAGTTTCTGAGCAATGCCGGCGTGGTGGACGTCCTCGGCCACACCCTGTGGAACAGCTCCGGTTTGATCGCCGAGAATTCCTGGCCCGGCCGCGTCCTGCACGCCCTGGTCGGCTACACGGACCGCCCGACCGCCCTGCAGGGTCTGGTCTACATCGCCACCATCGCGGTGATGATCGGCCTGATGCAATGGAGCGCCGCCGACCAGCGCCGCGCGGTGCGGGCGGCGTAGAGCGGCGTCCGACCCCATGGCGGCCGGACCGTCCGACAGCGTGATGTGCGGAGACTGTGCGCCGCCCGGCTGACCCGGTCGGGACAGATCCGGCGCCGGGGTGCGGGCGTCCCGGGCCAAGGGGCCACCCGGCTGTGTGTCCTCGACGCGAGGCGACCGGTTCCGCCGCACCGATCGGCGATGCGGCGGATCGGGCTGCGGCCCTCAGGCCGGTGCAGCCCATTTCGCGCGATCGGCCGGCTTCTCCCTGTAGATCGTGCCGCCGAAATCGATGTGCAGTTCCGTGTCGGCCCCCTCGCGCCGGCGCGCCAGCACCTCGAAATGCTTCGGCTTGCGGCGCGGCGCGTCTACGACCATCCAACCCGCCGAGGCCGCCGCCGCGAGGGCATGCGCGGGATCGGCGGGGCCATCCGCCCGCTTGGAGCCGGGGGCGTGGTGGGGCTTCTTGTGATGGATCTCCACCGGATCCCGGCCCGCCGCCGAAATCCGTGTGACCTTGATCTCCGAGGGACGGCGCTCGCCCTCCAGGGTCACGTGCAGCCCGCTCGTGATCGGAAACGCGTCCACGCCCTTCGGGCCGAGATCGGCCAGATGTGTCTCGCCGCCCGCCTCGAGGGTGAAACGATGGGCGAAGACGTGCCGGATGGTGCCCGAGAGGGCGGTCGTGTCGTGAAGCGGCATGATTTTCTCCGTGGAGCGCCCAACCGCAGGCGCATTCGATATATCGAAATCTGCCACGAAGGTTTCAAGGACACGATCAGATCGGTCCGGACACGGCGGCAGCCCGCCATGTCCGAGGGCAGGTTTCTGGCGGCCCGCCGGCTTCTCAGGCGCCCGTCGCGACCGCGCGGGCCTGATCGGCGCCCCATTCCGACCAGGAGCCATCGTAGAGGCTTCGCGCCGGGCGGCCCATGGTCTCGAGAGCGAGCGCGATGATCGCCGCGGTCACGCCGGAGCCGCAGGTGGTCACGATCGGCCGGTCCGGATCGACGCCGTTCTCGGCGAAGACCGACTTCAATTCCTCCGGGGTCTTCATCCGGCCGTCACGCTGGAGTGCCGCGTAATGCAGATTGCAGGCGCCCGGCATATGCCCCGGTCGGACGCCGGGCCGGGGTTCGGGCTCCTCGCCGCGGAAGCGTGTCGCCGAACGGGCATCAACCACCTGAGCCGACCCGGTTTCCAGCGCCCGCGCCACGTCGTCCGCATCCGCCACCGCGCCGTGATCGAGGCGGGCCGAGAAGTGGCGACGCTCGTGCGGGTGCGGCTCGCCCTCCTCGGTGGGGTAGCCTGCCGCGATCCAGGCCGGGAGGCCGCCGTCCAGGACCAGGGCGTCCCGCACGCCGAAGGCCTTGAGCATCCACCAGACGCGCGGAGCCGAGAACAGGCCCTGACCGTCATAGACCACGATCTGCATGCCGTCGCCGACGCCGAGGGCGCGCATCCGGGCGGCGAACACCTCGGGCCGCGGCAGCATGTGCGGCAGGCTCGACTCGGTGTCGCTCATGGCGTCGAGATCGAAGCGGCGGGCGCCGGGAATGTGGGCCGCGCGATATTCGGCCTCGGGGTCCCGGCCTGCGGCCGGCAGGTACCAGGAGGCGTCCAGGACCACGATGTCGGGAGCTTGTAGGCGGTCGTGCAGCCATTCGGGTGACACGAGGGGCGCGTGGGCCATGGTCAGCGGATCCGGCTCTGTTCGCGTTGCAGGCTCACAGAACCACAGGTCGCACCGCGTTGCACGCCCGGGACAGGCTCGGAGGCGAGCGTCCGGCGGATTCGTCAGGCCCGGCCAATGCCAATCGAAGCGATGCGCGAATGCGCCGAGCTACGCATCCCGCACCGTGGTCCGATGCACCCGACGCAGGCTGGTCTTGTTTTAAAGAGCCGTAACCCCAGTTACGACAACATAATGACGCCAATCGCGTCGGTCGTCCGGCCGGCATCGTGTTGGCCGACCCGGGCGCCCCGCTTGCGGATGCGCGCCGGGTCCGTCGCCTGAACGAGACGCGTTCAAACTTCCCTTGTCTGCCGGGGTGCATGATCCACCGAGCAGGATACTTATTGAGCCGATCAACGCCATGAATCAACTCGTCCGTATGTCCCAGATTGGCGACGCCGAGACCGTCGAGGAGCCGTCGGCCGACCTGCGCGTGCCCTTCGCGCAGTCCGGAGCCTTCGTGTGCAAGTACATTATCGGTGAGCCGAACGACCGAGCCGTTTGTTGCGGGGCACCCGTGTCCGACGGCAAGAGCTGGTGCGCCTATCACCGCCGCATCGTGTTCGAGCCGACCCGGCCCGGCCGCATCCGCTGAGCGAAGCGTCTCTTCGTCCCGGCCGTCACTGTGTCCGCATGACCTGGATGACGGCGGGGGTGATGATGACCACGAACAGCACGGGCAGGAAGAACAAGATCATCGGCACTGTGAGTTTGGGCGGCAAGGCGGCCGCCTTTTTCTCGGCCTCGTTCATGCGCAGGTCGCGACTCTCCTGGCTCAGCACCCGCAGCGCCTGTCCCACCGGCGTGCCGTAGCGCTCCGCCTGGATCAGCGCGGTGGCGACGGATTTCACCGGTTCGAGGCCGGTGCGCAGCACGAGATTCTCGTAGGCCTGCCGCCGGTCGGGCAGAAACGACATCTCGGCGGTCATCAGGGCGAGTTCCTCGGCCAGCACGACCGAGGAGGTGGCGATCTCGGTGCTGACCTTCCGGAAGGCGTTCTCGATCGCCATGCCGGATTCCACGCAGATCAGCGTGAGATCGAGGGCGTCCGGCCACGCCTTTCGGATCTCGGTCTGGCGCTTCTTGGCGGCGTTGACCAGGAACAGCTCCGGCGCCTTGATGCCGGCATAGGCCGCGCCGACCACCAGCCCGAACCGCACGAGGTAGGATGAATCCAGAACCTCGAGCACGAACAGGTAGAACAGGGCCGCGATCACCGAGGCGAGCGGCACGACGAACCGGAAGAACAGGAACGCCGTCTCCGACCCCGGGCCGCGATAGCCTGCCTGCATCAGCATGCGCTTGGCCGTGTCGGTGCCGAGCCAGCGGCGCAGCTGGTACCGCTCGACGATGGACTTCATGTAGGCCTTCGGCTCCACGCGCAGCGTGGCCCGGGTCGCCGGCCCGTCCGCCTTCACCCGCTCGCGCCGCCGGATCTGCTCGCGCTCGTCGCTGACGAGCTTCATCCGCTTGCTGAGCTTGTCGGTTTCCAGGAAGGGCTGCGCCACCGCGTAGGCGGTCGCCGCCGCCGCGACCGCGGTCAGAAGCGTGCCCATGAAGCGGGGATCGAACAGCTTCTCGGCAATGTCTTCGATCATCGGGCGGTATCCGGCAGAGGGCGCACCGCGCCTAGAACTCGAACGCGATCATCTTCTTGATCGTGAAGATGCCGATGGACATCCAGATCGCCGCGCCGACCAGGGCGACCTTACCGGTATCGGTCGTCCAGAGCAGCGAGATGTAGTCGGGGCTCGTCAGGGCGGTGATGCCCGCCACCGCGAAGGGCAGGCAGGCGATGATCGAGGCGGAGGCCTTGGCCTCCATGCTCATCGCCTGGACCTTGCCGCGCATCTTGGCGCGGTCGCGCAGCACCGTGGACAGGTTGTTCAGCGCCTCCGACAGGTTGCCGCCCGACTGCTGCTGGATGTTGATCACGATGGCGAAGAAGTTCACCTCGGCGGTGGGCACCCGCTCGAACAGCCGCGTGCACGCCTCGCCGAGCGACAGGCCCATGGCCTGGGTCTCCACGACGGTCCGGAACTCGCTGCGCACCGGCTCCTCGGCCTCGCGCGAGACCATGCGGAAGCAGTCGCCCACCGGGATGCCGGTTCGGATGCCGCGGACCACCACGTCCACGGCGTTGGGCAGCTCCTTGTTGAACTTCGCGATGCGCTTGAGCCGCAGGTGGCGCAGCAGCCACGCCGGCAGGCCGAAGCCCCCCGCGAAAGCGGCCCCGAGCGCCGCGAGGGCATTGTCGGTGATCACGAAGATCAGCAGCCCGAGGACGCCGCCGCTGGCGGCTGAGATCGTATAGAAGGTCCGCTTCGTCCATCCGAGGCCGGCGCGGGCGAGCTTCAGCTCCACGCTGGCCTTCGAGGCGCCCTTGGCCTTCGCCTCGATCTCGCTCAGCGTCTTGGCGACCTGCTCGCGCCGGTTGACCGCGACGCCCCGGGTCGCCGCGCCGGAGGCGGAGACGCTGATCGACTTCAGACGCTTGTTCGCCCGGCGCTCGCCGCCGAGCAGGGGCAGGACAGCCACGTAGGCGACCGCCGCGACCGCGATGCCGATGAGGCCCGCGGCGAGCGGCAGGTTGGAGGCGCCGGCGGCCGCGGCGGGCAGGTCCGGCATGCGCTCAGCTCCGGTCGATGATCTCGGCGGCGTCGAGCGCCTCGCCGAGCCGCTGTTCCAGGCCGTAGTAGCGGGCCCGCTCCCAGAATTTCGGCCGGCCGACGCCGGTGGAGCGGTGGCGCCCGATCAGCTTGCCGTTCGCGTCCTCCCCGACGATGTCGTAGAGGAAGACGTCCTGCGTGGTGATGACGTCGCCCTCCATCCCGAGCACCTCGGTGATGTGGGTGATGCGCCGCGAGCCGTCGCGCAGGCGCATGGCCTGGATCACCACGTCGATCGAGCCGCAGATCATCTCGCGCAGGGTCCGGGACGGCAGGGTGAACCCGCCCATCGAGATCATCGACTCGATACGCGACAGGCATTCGCGCGGGCTGTTGGCGTGGAGCGTGCCCATCGAGCCGTCGTGGCCGGTGTTCATCGCCTGGAGCAGGTCGAAGGCTTCCGGTCCGCGCACCTCGCCGACGATGATCCGCTCCGGCCGCATGCGCAGGCAGTTCTTGACGAGATCGCGCATGGTGACCTGGCCCTGGCCCTCCATGTTGGGCGGCCGCGTCTCCAGGCGGACCACATGGGGCTGCTGGAGCTGCAGCTCGGCCGCGTCCTCGCAGGTGATCACCCGCTCGTCGTGCTCGATGAAGGCGGTCAGGCAGTTCAGCAGCGTGGTCTTGCCCGAGCCCGTGCCGCCCGAGATGACCACGTTGCAGCGCGACTGGCCGATGATCTTGAGAACCTCGGCGCCCTCGGGCGAGATCGCCCCGAAGCGGACGAGCTGCTCCAGGGTCAGCTTGTCCTTCTTGAACTTGCGGATGGTGAGCGCCGGGCCGTCGATGGCCAGCGGCGGCGCGATGACGTTGACGCGGGACCCGTCCGGCAGGCGCGCGTCGCAGATCGGCGAGGCGTCGTCGACGCGCCGGCCCACCTGGCTGACGATCCGCTGGCAGATGTTCATCAACTGCTGGTTGTCGCGGAACCGGACGCTGGTCAGCTGGATCTTGCCGCCGACCTCGATGAAGGTCCGGTGGGCGCCGTTGACCATGATGTCGGCGATGTCGTCGCGGGCGAGCAGCGGTTCCAGCGGGCCGTAGCCGAGGACGTCGTTGCAGATGTCGTCGAGCAGCTCCTCCTGCTCGGAGATCGACAGGACGATGTTCTTGAGCCCGATGATCTCCGTGACGATGTCGCGGATCTCCTCGCGCGCCGTCTCGGCATCGAGGCGCGAGAGCTGCGTCAGGTCGATCGCCTCGATCAGGGCGCCGAAGATCAGACTCTTCGTGCGGTAATAATCCTCGGACCGCGCGGTCTCGACGACGACCGGCGCCGCCGGTGCCGGACGCGCGACCGGAGCCGCCGCATCGCGCAGGACCGGCGTGGCCGGCGCCGGGGTCCGGGCCTGCGGTATCGGCGGGGGGGCCACCGATGTGCCGCCGGCGTGTCGCCTACCGAACATGGGTCAGCCCTCCGACGCTGACCTGCGGAGCCCGTGGGACGAAGGATCGTATCCGCATCAGGATGCCTTGCGGCCGGCGAGCTTGGCGAGCAGCGGCTCGAGCAGGCTCGGACGTCCCCGCCGGCTCTCCGGACGCCCGAGGGTCATGGCGGCCAGATCGTTGAACAGCTCCGCCACCTTCGATCCGGCCTGGATCTCGGCGATCATCTGGCCGTTATTGGCGGCGGTGCCGAACAGCGTCGGCTCGAACGGGATCGACAGGGCGACCGGGGTCTCCAGGGCCTTGGCGAACTCGGCTGTGCCGATCTCGGGCCGCTTCGGTACTCCGACGCCGTTCAGCAGGACGCGGGGGGGCTGGTCGTTCGGGCGCCCGTGCTTCAGCGCGCCGAGAAGGTTCTTGGCGTTGCGCAGGCAGGCGAGATCGGGACCGGCCACGATCAGGATCTCGTCGGCCGCGGTCAGGATGCGCTTCGACCACGCGTTCCACTGATGCGGGATGTCCAGGACCACGCAGGGTACGCTCGCCCGCATGTGCTCGATCAGCGCGTCGAAGGCCGGCTCGGACAGGTCGATGGTCCGGTCGAGGCTCGCCGGCGCCGAGAGCAGGCTCAGGTTGTCGCTGCACTTGGACAGCAGCCGCTCCACCAGGGCGGAATCCAGCCGCTCGGGGGCGAAGACCGCTTCGGCGATGCCCTGCGGCGGATCTTGGTTGAAGTTCAGCGAGGCGGTGCCGAAGGCGATGTCGAGATCGGCGATCACCGTCTGGACGCCTTGGTTCCGGGCAACCGACCACGCGAAATTGTGCGCCACCGTGGAGGCGCCGATGCCGCCTTTCACGCCGTAGACCGCCACGGTCCGTCCCACCGGCTTGACGCCCGGAGCGGTGAACAGGTCGGAGATCGCCGCGATCAGCGTCAGGGGCTCGACCGGCACCATGAGGTAGTCGGACACCCCGCGCTGGATCAGCTGCCGGTAGAGCATCACGTCGTTGAGGTGGCCGATCACCACGACGCGGGTGCCCTCGTCGCAGACCTCGGCCAGGGCATCGAGGCACTCGATCGGCTTCGAGCGCGCGCCTTGGATCTCGATGATGATGACGTTGGGCGTCGGCGCGTGCCGATAGGCCTCGATCGCGGCGGCGCCGCCGCCCATCCGGACCTTGACCTGCGCCTTCTGCATGCGCCGGTCGAGGGCTGCGCCCTCGATCATCGCGGCGGTCTCGCCGGTCTCGCAGAATGCCTGGATGGTGATCCGGGGCACCGGGGCGATCGTGCGCTCGCTCGTCTCGGACAGGTCTGCCATGACGGCGCTTTCGGGTTCGCGTTCGGGGCGCGGCGTCGGGGAGCGGCGGGGCTGCCCGTCCCAACGCCGGCTGTCTCAGTTGGTGACTTGGGACTTCACGGCGGTCTGCCCATCTTGCCGCCATGTGGTTGACGGATCCTTGCCGTCCCGCAATTGCCCGATGTCCCGGACGCGCTTGACCGTATCGATCCGACCCTCGGGGCGGCCGCGCACGAGGTCGACCGGATCTGCGACCTGGGCGGCGACGTTGGACTGCGTGGCGCAGCCCAGGTTCCAGCTCGGCTGGTTGCTGTAATCGTAGGCGAAGCTTCGGGTCCCGAGATCCTGAGGCCAGAGGCCGCAGGCGTCGGACACCTTGGCCTGCATGCGCTGGAAGCTCAGCCGGATCGGCGCGGCGAGGGTCGGGGCGGTGACCACGTAGCCGGTGACGGTGATCTCGCGGACGCCGATGCCGTTCTGCGTCCCGAACCGGCCGAGCACCGAGGCGGTCCGCTGGACGGCGGCCACTTGGTTGGGCGGGACGCCCTGCGGAACCTCCATCAGCAGGGCGCCGCGGCCGTACCGGCGGTATTCGAGCATGAAGGCATCGACATCGGCCGCCTGGCGCGGATCCAGATGCCCCACGCCGGTGGGGAACACGTCGAGGTTGCGGGCCCCGTCCGTCAGGACGATCGGGTGGCGTGCGCGGTAATCCGTCACGTCGATCCCGCCGGTGGTGGCGGGATCGCTCTTGCAGGCCGCCGCGAGGGTGCCCAGCGCGCAGGCGGCGAGCAGGCTCGCGGCGCGGCGCGGCAGGGTGGGCGGGGGACGTCCGGTCATGGTTCCGATCCTGGGGCGCGGCGGTGACGCGGGGCGCTACTCGACGATGAAGCCGACGCGGCCGCGATAGGTGCGTCCGAGCGGCGGCGCGGCGGCCGCCCCGGGGGAGGCGACCTTGCCGTAGAGCCGGTTGATCTGGCCGAGCAGCACCGCCTGGCCGTCGGTGGAATCGACGAAGTTGTCGTCCGGCCGGCTCACCTGCTTCGGTTCCATCGTCCGGGCGATGTAGGGGGTGCACATGATCATCAGCTCCGTCTCCTGGCGCTGGTAGTCGCGGGAGCGGAACAGCGCGCCGAGGATCGGAAGATTGATCAGGCCGGGCAGGCCGGAGATCGCCTGCTTGTTCACCTGCTGGATCAGGCCGGCGGTCATCATCACGCCGCCCGAGGGCAGCTCGACGGTGGTCTCGGAGCGCCGCACCCGGGTGCCCGGCACCGCGACCGAGTTGTTCCCGACGACGTAGGTGAAGTTCTGCTGTGGATCGATCTCGGTCACGTCCGTTGCGACGCGGATCGAGATGCGGTTGTCGGCGAGCACCACCGGCGTGAACGACAGGGCGACGCCGTAGGGCTTGTAGGTGATGCCGGGGGTGCACACGCCGCCCACCGTGCAGGCGGCCGAGGATGGCACCGGGAACTCGCCGCCGGCCAGGAACTTCGCGGCCTCCCCGGAGATGGCGGTGAGCGTCGGCTCGGCCAGGATCCGCGAGACGCCCGCCTGCTCGAAGGCCTTCAGGGTTGCCTGGAGCGAGAAGCCGCCCGACTGGATCGAGGCCTGGATCTGGTTGCCGCTCGGAGCCGATGGGTTGATCGGGAACGGCAGGTTGTTGATCAGCGCCGGTGACGTCGCGGAACCGAGCGGGTTCAGCGCCGACCAGTTGCCGGTCATGTTGATCCCGAACTGCTTCAGGACGTTGCGCGACACCTCCACCACGGTGACGCGGAGCATCACCTGGTCCTTGTTGCGGATCGTGAGGTTGTTGATCACGGCGCCGCGCGCGCCCGCGGTGACACCGCCGCTCGGTGCCCCCGCGGCCCCCGCCGCGCCCCCGCCGCCCAGCCCCACGAACGCATTGGCGATGTCGATCGCCTGCTGCGCGTCCGCGGAGGAATTCACCGACCCCGAGAGCAGCACCGAGGCCCCCGAGGAGCGCACGTCGAAGCGCCCGCCCGGGATGCTCTGGCCGAGCAACTCGCGCAGGGTCCCGAGGTTGAGATCCCGCGCCACCGACACGTCGAGGGCGGCGATCTGGCGGCCCTCGGCATCCATGATGAAGATCGAGGTCGCGCCGTCGGCCATGCCGATCACGAAGACCTTGCGGGTCGAGCGAACCACGGCGTTGGCCACGGCGGGGTTGGCCACGAACACCTCCTTGGCGTCCCGCGGCAGGTCGACGATCACGGAGCGGCCGGCGGTCAGCTCGACCCGCCGGGTCGAGGCGGATTCCGCGGCGCCGACCGTCAGGATCGGCGCGGGACCGAAGGTCTGGCGGTCCTGCGCGGGGGCCGGTCCGGACAGGACGGCCAGCAGGGCGAGGGCGCCGGCCGCGCGGCCGGCGGGGCGGCCCATCGGGCGCGGGTGGGGGGACGGAGCGGTCATGGCGATCACGGCGTCTGCTGCCGCGCGACGCCGAAGCGCACCACGGTCAAGGCGGGTTCGGGCATCTGCGCCACGGACGCATCGGCCAGCGGCGTGGCTTCGGGCGGCCGCCCGGCATCGGCGAGGCTGCGCAGCGAAAGGGTGAGGGCGCCGACCTTCTGGGCCAGCGCCAGGGTCTCGGCCTGCGCGGGCGTGACGGCCAGCGTCGCGGTCTCGCCGGTCACCACGTTGGTGCCGTTCTTCTCCTGGACCAGCTGCCCGATCGCGAGGACGCGGATGTCGGTCAGGATCGTCTGGGAGAGCTGCACGTCGCTGTTGTTGGCCCGCGAATTGGACTCGTCGCGGAACGTGCGGATCACGTCGACGCGGTCGTTCGGGAGGATGAAGCCGCCGGCCGAGTTGGTGCCGCGGCTGTCGGTGACGATGGCGACGGCGCGCATGCCGGCCGGCAGGATCGCCGCCATGAATCCGCTCTCCGGGCGCACGAGCTTCTGCGCGCGGATCGGCTCGCCCGCCAGGAAGCCTGCGCGCACCGAGGCGCCCACGGTCTCCTCGAGGGCCTTGGGGTTGATCTTGCGGGTCACGTAGCCTGCCGTCACGGCGCTGTCCGGCCAGGGTTGCCAGCGCAGATCCGCGGCCCGGAGCACCTGACCCATGGGCATGTCGATGGCGGCCACGAGCACGTCGGTCATCGGTTGCGGCGGCGCCTCGGCCTTCGGCGGCGGAGGCGGCGGTGGCGGATCGCCGCCGCTCATCAGGAAGGCCGCCCCGGTTCCCGCCGCGAGGGCGATACCGAGGACGGCGAAACGGGCTGGGTTCATCGCATCGCCACGCGCCGGAGACGGCCGAATTGCCGTCCATGACCCGAACCTGCGCGGGGATTCGTGTAATTATGGTTAAGGTATTATAACCTCTGGCGTTGTCGCCGGTCCGGAAACGGGGCGCCCGAGAAGCGCGTCACAATCCGCAGGATCCTTCAGCATCCGCCCGAACTCGGCCGTGGTGCATCACCGCTTCGTGACCTATCGTGCCACCGGAACCGCCTCAGAAGCGGGCGCTCGGGCGAACCGGGGGGAAACATGATCAGGACATTCGGCAGCGCGGTTTTGGTGGCTGCCCTCGCGGGGACCGCACTCGGCTCCGTTCCGGCGGCCGCGCAGGGGACCTTCTCGGACAATGCGGTCCGGATCGGCATCCTCAACGACCAATCCGGCCTCTACGCCGAGTATGGCGGTCAGGGCTCGGTCGAGGCCGCCCGCATGGCGGTGGAGGACATGGGCGGCAAGATCGGCAGCGTGCCGATCGAGATCCTCTCGTCCGACCACCAGAACAAGCCCGACATCGCCTCGGCGATCGCCCGGCAATGGTACGACCGCGACAATGTCGACGCGATCATGGAGCTGACCACGTCCTCGGTGGCGCTGGCGGTCCAGGGCCTGTCCAGGGAAAAGAAGAAGATCACCATCACCACCGGAGCGGCCACCAGCGACCTCACCGGCAAGGCCTGCACGCCCTACGGCTATCACTGGGCCTTCGACACGCGGGCTCTGGCGGTGGGCACCGGCGGCGCGCTGACCCGGGCGGGCGGCGACACGTGGTTCTTCCTCACCGCCGACTACGCCTTCGGCTCGGCGCTGGAGGCCGACACCAGCAAGGTGGTGCTCGCCAACGGCGGCAAGGTGCTGGGCAGCGTCCGGCACCCGCTCTCGAACCAGGACTTCTCGTCCTTCCTGCTCCAGGCGCAGGGCTCGAAGGCCAAGGTGATCGGGCTCGCCAATGCGGGGCTCGACACCTCGAACGCGATCAAGCAGGCCGCGGAATACGGCATCGTCGAAGGCGGCCAGAAGCTCGCGGCCCTGCTGTTCACCCTCTCGGAGGTGCACGGGCTCGGCCTGAAGGTCGCGCAGGGCCTGACGCTCACCGAGGGCTGGTACTGGGATGCCAACGACGAGACCCGGGCCTTCGGCCAGCGCTACATGAAGCGCACCGGCCGGATGCCCAACATGATCCAGGCCGGCACCTACTCGGCGGTCCTGTCCTACCTGAAGGCCGTCAAGGCGGCCGGCACCGACGAGACGGATGCGGTCAACGCCAAGCTCAAGGCGCTGCCGGTGGACGACGTCTTCGCCCATGGCGGGATCGTCCAGCCGAACGGCCGCATGGTGCACGACATGTACCTGTTCGAGGTCAAGAAGCCGGCCGAGTCGAAGGGCCCGTGGGATCTCTACCGGCAGCTCGCCACGATCCCCGGCAAGGAGGCCTTCGCGTCCCCGGCCGAGAGCGGCTGCCCGCTGACGGCGGCGAAGTAGGGTTTAGGACTCGTCGAACACCGCGCTGTGCGAGCCGATCCGAGCGCCAAGGCGGCGCTCGGATCACCGGCCTCGCGCCGTCTTGGCGCTCGCAACGAACCCTCTCACCCCGCCCAGACGCGCCGGTACAGCGCCACGATCTCGTCGGCGCTGGGCTCCAGCGGGTTGTTGGCCGGGGAGCCGGAGGCCAGCGCCTGGGCCGCCATGGTGGGAAGCAGCGCCTCCCAGCGGGCCGGGTCGATCCCGTATTCCTGCGGCCCCGGCACGTCGAGGTCGTCGTTGAGCGCCTCGAGTTCCGACACCAGGGCCGAGACCGCGGACCGGTCGTCGGTGTCCGGCCCGGCGATCTTCATGGCGCGGGCGCAGGCCGCGTAGCGGTCGATGGCGGCCGGGGCCGAGAAGGCCGTGACCGCCGGCAGCAGCATCGCGTTCGAGAGCCCGTGGGCCACATGGAAATGCGCCCCGATCGGCCGGCTCATGCCGTGGACCAGCGCCACCGAGGCGTTCGAGAAGGCGATGCCCGCCTGGGTGGCCCCGAGCATCATCGCCTCCCGGGCCGCCCGATCGCCCGGATCGGTCCAGACCCGCCGCAGGTTCGGGGCGATCAGGCCCATCGCCTGAAGTGCCAGCCCGTCCGAGAACATGTTCGCCTTGCGCGAGACGTAGGCCTCGATGGCATGGGTCAGCGCGTCGATGCCGGTATCCGCCGTGAGCCGCTTGGGCTTGGTGAGCGTCAGCTCGTAATCCACCAGCGCCGCCACCGGCAGGTAGGCGAGCCCGATGCAGAGCATCTTCTCGTCGGAGGCCTCGTCGGTCACGATGGTGAAGCGGGTGGCTTCCGAGCCGGTGCCCGCGGTGGTGGGGATCGCCACGATCGGCAGGCCGGGCTCGTCCTGCTGACGGGGCGCCTTGTAGTCGCGCATGTGGCCGCCGTGGCGGGCGAGCACCGCCACCGCCTTGGCGGTGTCCATCGGGCTGCCGCCGCCGAAGCCGACCACGCAGTCGAAGTCGCCCGCCTGCAGGGCGGCGAGCGCCGCCTCCACGGAGGCGACGGTCGGGTCCGGCACGGTCTCGGAGAAGATCGTCGCCTTGGCGCCCGCCCTGGTCAGCCGTTCCAGCAGCGTGTCGGTGCGGCCGCTGCCGGCGAGGTAGGGGTCGGTGACCACGAAGGGCCGCGACAGGCCGAGTTGGCCGAGCACCTCCGGCAGGAGCCGCGAGGCGCCGGCGCCGACGCGCATCAGCCGGGGCAGGGCGATCGAGGCGACCATCTCTTGATCCTTCCACCCGGCGCGTGACCTGACCTGCCGGAGCCGGCCGATCTTACGGCGCCGGCGGATTCCGCGAAACCGTCCCGGCTTACACCGCCGGCCCGGCGAACAGCGCCCCCGCGGCCTTCACCTCTCCGGCGATGAACCCCGCCACGGCGCGGATATGGGCCGCCTTCCGGTGGTCCTCGTGGATGTGCATGTGGAACGAGCGCGTCAGCGAGACCGCCTCCGGCAGCACCGGCACGAGGCCGGGATGCGCCGCCGCGATGAAGGCCGGCAGGATGCACAGGCCGGCTCCGCCGAGCGTCGCGTGGACCTGGGCCAGGAGGTTGGTCGAGCGCAGCCGCGCCGAGACCGCGGGGCCGAGTGCCCCGAGGTAGTTCAACTCGCGGGTGAACAGCATGTCTTCGATGTAGCCGACGAACGGATGGGCCGGCAGGTCCGCGAGTTCGGCGATCGGCGGCGCGGCCGCGCGGTAGGATTCGGCCGCGTAGACGAACAGCCGGTAATCGGTGAGCCGGCGTGCCACCACCCGGGCCTGCTGCGGGCCGGAGAGGCTGATCACGATGTCGGCCTCGCGCTTGGACAGGCTGAAGATCCGGGCGGTGGCCATGATCTCCACCTCCAGCCCCGGATGGCGGGCGGTGAGCCGGTGCATCCGGGGGGCGAGGAACACGCTGCCGAAGCCGTCCGGCGCGCCGATCCGCACCGTGCCGGAGACCGTCTGGGCCGCCCCCGTGGCGGCGCTCGCCGACAGGAACGCGCTCTCCATGGCCTCGGCGACGCCCAGCAGGTTCGCCCCGTCCTCGGTGAGCGCGTAGCCGAGATTGCTGCGATGGAACAGGCGGGCGCCGAGACCCTCCTCCAGGGCGCGGATCCGCCGGCCGACCGTGGTGTGCTCGGTGCCGGTGCGTGCTCCGGCGGCGCTCAGGGTCCCGGTCCGCGCCACCGCGAGGAAGAAGCGCAGGTCGTCCCAGTTGGGCCCCGTCCTGGCCATGGCCGCACTCCCGCTGTGCATCGATGCACGACGGCTGTAAGCGCATCCGGCTTTATCGCTCAAGGGATCCTGTTAGGGTGCATCAAAATCAACGCATCATCACAGGGAGGCGCGCATGCGCACGATCGGGCACTTCATCGGCGGCCGGGCTGTCGGCGGCGAGAGCGGGCGGTTCGCCGACGTGTTCCATCCCTCGACCGGCGAGGTCCAGGCCAAGGTGGCGCTGGCCAGCAAGGCCGAGATGCGCGCCGCCGTCGAGAACGCGGCAGCGGCCCAGCCGGCCTGGGCGGCCACCAACCCGCAGAAGCGCGCCCGGGTGATGATGCGCTTCCTGGAGCTGATCCGCGCCGAGAACGATTCCCTGGCTGAGCTTCTCGCCTCCGAGCACGGCAAGACCGTGCCGGACGCCAAGGGCGACATCCAGCGCGGCGTCGAGGTGGTGGAGTTCGCCTGCGGGATCCCGCACCTGCTCAAGGGCGAGTACACGGAGGGCGCCGGGCCCGGCATCGACGTCTACTCCCTGCGCCAGCCGCTGGGCGTGGTCGCCGGCATCACGCCGTTCAACTTCCCGGCCATGATCCCGCTATGGAAATGCGCTCCGGCGATCGCCTGCGGCAACGCCTTCATCCTGAAGCCGTCCGAGCGCGACCCGAGCGTGCCGATCCGCATCGCCGAGATCTTCCTGGAGGCGGGCCTGCCGCCCGGCATCCTCAACGTCGTCAACGGCGACAAGGAAGCGGTCGACGCGATCCTGGATGATGAGGACATCAAGGCGGTGGGCTTCGTCGGCTCGTCGCACATCGCCGAATACATCTACGTGCGCGCCGCCGAGACCGGGAAGCGTGCGCAGTGCTTCGGCGGCGCCAAGAACCACATGATCATCATGCCGGACGCCGATATGGGCCAGGCGGTCGACGCGCTGATCGGCGCCGGCTACGGCTCGGCCGGCGAGCGCTGCATGGCGATCTCGGTGGCGGTGCCGGTGGGCGAGAAGACCGCCGACCGGCTGATGGAGAAGCTGATCCCGCGGGTCGAGTCGCTCAAGATCGGTCCGTCGCATGACGGCTCGGCCGATTACGGCCCCCTGGTCACCGCCGAGGCGGTCCGGAAGGTCGCGGGCTACATCGACCAGGGCGTCTCCGAGGGCGCCGAGCTCGTGGTCGACGGCCGCGGCTTCAAGCTCCAGGGCTACGAGAACGGCTTCTACATGGGCGGCTCGCTGTTCGACCGCGTGACCCCCGACATGACCATCTACAAGGAAGAGATCTTCGGCCCGGTGCTCTCGGTCGTGCGGGCGAAGGATTACGAGGAGGCGCTGGCCCTGCCCTCGACCCACCAGTACGGCAACGGCGTCGCGATCTTCACCCAGGACGGCGACGCGGCCCGGGACTTCACCGCCCGGGTCAATGTCGGCATGGTCGGCGTCAACGTGCCGATCCCGGTCCCGATCGCCTACCACACCTTCGGCGGCTGGAAGCGCTCGGGCTTCGGCGACCTGAACCAGCACGGGCCGGACTCGATCCGCTTCTATACGAAGACCAAGACCGTGACGCAGCGCTGGCCGAGCGGCATCAAGAGCGGGGCGGAATTCTCGATCCCGACGATGCGGTAGGCCGCGACGGTCCAAGGATGGGGCGCGGGTCCCTCTCCCGTGCGGGAGAGGGACAGGGTGAGCGGCGGGGACTCTCCGGAAAGACCTGATCCCTCACTCCAACCCTCTCCCGCACGGGAGAGGGGGCACGTCGCGCATCGTGGCGGTGGATGTGCGAGCCCCGTGCAGTTGGGTGGCGAACGAGAGGAAGTGCCCAATGAGTTTCGGGCTCGACGAGGACCGGATCGCGATCCGCGAGATGGCACAGGGCTTCGCGGCCGAGCACATCGCCCCCCACGCCCTCGACTGGGACCGCGACAAGACCTTCCCGGTCGAGACCCTGCGGGCGGCCGCCGCCCTCGGCATGGCGGGAATCTACGTCCGCGAGGATGTCGGCGGCTCCGGCCTCTCCCGCCTCGACGCGACCCTGATCTTCGAGGCGCTCAGCACCGGCTGCCCGACCGTGGCGGCGTTCCTGTCGATCCACAACATGTGCGCCTGGATGATCGACGCCTACGGCGACGACGACCAGCGCCGGCGCTGGATCCCATCCCTGATGGGGATGGAGCGGATCGCCAGCTACTGCCTGACCGAGCCGGGCTCGGGCTCCGACGCGGCGGCGCTCCGCACCCGCGCCGAGCGCGACGGCGACCATTACGTCCTCACCGGCGAGAAGCAGTTCATCTCGGGGGCCGGTGCCAGCGACCTCTACGTCTGCATGGTCCGCACCGGCGAGGCCGGCCCTTCGGGCATCTCGGCCATCGTGGTGGAGAAGGGGACGCCCGGCCTCTCCTTCGGCGCCGACGAGCGCAAGATGGGCTGGAACGCCCAGCCGACCCGCGCCGTACGCTTCGACGGCTGCAGCGTGCCGGTGGCCAACCGCCTGGGCGCCGAGGGCCAGGGGTTCCGCATCGCCATGAGCGGCCTCGACGGCGGGCGGCTCAACATCGCCGCCTGCTCCCTCGGGGGCGCCCAGGCGGCCCTCGACAAGGCGCTCGCCTATATGGGCGACCGGCGCGCCTTCGGGGCGAAGCTCACCGATTTCCAGGCCCTGCAGTTCCGGCTTGCCGACATGGCGACCAGCCTGGAGGTCTCGCGCACCTTCCTGCGCCATGCGGCCTCCGCCCTCGACGCCAAGGATCCCGCCGCCACCCAGCTCTGCGCCATGGCCAAGCGCCACGTCACCGACGCGGCCTTCGCGGTGGCGAACGACGCGCTCCAGCTCCAAGGCGGCTACGGCTACCTCGCCGAGTACGGGGTGGAGAAGATCGTCCGGGATCTGCGCGTGCACCAGATCCTCGAAGGCACCAACGAGATCATGCGGGTGATCATCGCCCGCGCGCTGACCGGAGACCGCCGATGACCGACGTGATCGTCGAGCGGGTCGGCGCCCTGGGGCGCCTGCGCCTCGACCGCCCGAAGGCCCTGAACGCCCTGACCCACGGCATGGTCGGCACGATCGATCGGGCCCTCGATGAGTTCTCCGCCGATCCCGGCATCGCGGCGGTGCTGCTCACCGGGGAGGGGGAGCGGGGGCTGTGCGCCGGCGGCGACCTGCGCGGCCTCTACGAGAGCGACGGCACGCCCTTCGCCGAATCCTTCTGGCGGGACGAGTACCGCCTCGACGCCCGCATCGCCCAGTACGAGAAGCCCTTCGTGGCGGTGATGGACGGCATCACCATGGGCGGCGGGGTCGGCCTGTCGGGTCATGCCGCCCACCGGATCGTCACCGAGCGCTCGCGCATCGCCATGCCGGAGACCGGGATCGGCTATCTGCCGGATGTCGGCGGCACGTGGCTCCTGCCCCGCGCGCCCGGCGAGCTCGGCACCTATCTCGGCCTGACCGGCGAGCCGGTCGGTGCCGCCGACGCGATCCTGTGCGGGTTGGCCGACGCGATGGTGCCGTCCCGGGCCCTTCCCGATCTCCTCGACGCGCTCTCGGCCCTGGCGCCGGATGCCGGCGACGCGGGCGTGCGGGACCTGATCGGGCGTCTCGCCCGGGAACCGGATCCGGCGCCCCTGGCCGCACACCGGAGCATGATCGACCGCTGCTTCGCCTTCGACATGGTCGACGAGATCCTGGCGGCGCTGGCGGCCGACGGCTCGGATTTCGCGGCGGCGACCCGCGACATCCTGCTGACGAAGTCGCCGTCGAGCCTCGTCCTGACGCTCTGCCTGCTGCGCCTCGGGCGCGGCGCGCCGAGCCTGGAGGCCTGCCTGGAACGCGAGTTCCACGCGTCCCTGGCGGTGCTGGACGAGGGCGATTTCCGCGAGGGCATCCGCGCCGCTGTGATCGACAAGGACAAGACCCCGCGCTGGAACCCGCCGAGCCTCGACGCGGTCGATCCGGCCCGGATCGCCCGCTGGCTGGAGAAGCGGGCGGCGCCGGTCTTTCCAGAATCGCGCACTGGGGCGGTGTGATGAAGCTTCGTCTTCTCCCACTCATCCCCTCATCCTGAGGCGCCGGAGCGCAGCGGAGGCCTCGAAGGAGGGCTCCAGGGATTGCGGCGTGTTCTGGAGCCCTCCTTCGAAGCCCGCTGACGCGGGCACCTCAGGATGAGGGCGAGGGTGGGACAGGCGATAAACAACTCAGAGAGGACGGGATGGCACAGACCATCGGGTTCATCGGTCTCGGCAACATGGGCGGACCCATGGCGGCCAACCTCGTGAAGGCGGGCCATACGGTGCGCGGCTTCGACCTTGTCCCGGCCTCGCTCGAGGCCGCCCGCGCCGAGGGGATTACCGTTGCGGGCTCGGCCCTGGCGGCGGCCGAGGGCGCGGACGTGGTCATCACCATGCTGCCCGCCGGACGGCACGTGGTCGAGGTCTGGACGCAGCTCGCCGCGGCGCTGCCGGCCGGCACTCTGCTGATCGATTCCTCTACCGTCGACGTCGAGAGCGCCCGCAAGGCCCACGCCCTCGCGGAGGCGCAGGGCTGCCTGTCGGTGGACGCGCCGGTCTCCGGCGGGACCGGCGGCGCCAAGGCCGGGACGCTGACTTTCATGGCCGGTGGCGCCGAGGCCGCCTTCGCGAAGGCCGAGCCTCTGCTCAAGGCCATGGGCAAGAACGTGTTCCATTGCGGCGATGCCGGCGCCGGGCAGGCGGCCAAGATCTGCAACAACATGATCCTCGGCATCTCGATGATCGGCGTCAGCGAGGCTTTCGCGCTCGGCGAGAAGCTCGGCCTGTCGCACCAGGCGCTCTACGACGTGGCCTCGGTCTCCTCGGGCCAGTGCTGGTCGCTGACCACCTACTGCCCGGTTCCGGGCCCGGTGCCGACCTCGCCGGCCAACAACGGCTACAAACCGGGCTTCGCGGCGGCGCTGATGCTCAAGGATCTCCGGCTCGCCCAGGCCGCCGCCCTGGCCTCGGGCGCCGCGACACCCCTCGGCGCAGAGGCCGCGCAGGTCTACGGATTGTTCGAGGGCGCCGGTCACGGGGGAGAGGACTTTTCCGCGATCATCAATATGCTCCGCGGGCAGGGAGGCGAGTCGTGAGCGACGCGTACGAGACGATCCTGACGGAGACGCGCGGGCGCGTCCTTCTGATCACCCTCAACCGGCCGAAGGCGCTGAACGCCATCAACGCACAGCTCACCGGCGAGGTGATCCGGGCGGCCACCGAGGCCGATGCGGATCCGAATATCGGCTGCATCGTCATCACCGGTTCGGCCAAGGCCTTCGCGGCCGGGGCCGACATCAAGGAGATGCAGCACGCCACCTACGCGGAGATGTATGCGGGCGACCGGTTCGCCGACTGGGACCGCTTCATCGCCGTGCGCACGCCGATCATCGCCGCGGTGGCGGGGTACGCGCTGGGCGGTGGCTGCGAGCTCGCCATGATGTGCGACATCATCCTGGCCGCCGACACCGCACAGTTCGGTCAGCCCGAGATCAAGCTCGGGGTGATGCCGGGAATCGGCGGCAGCCAGCGGCTCACCCGCTTCGTCGGCAAGGCCAAGGCCATGGAGATGTGCCTGACCGGCCGGATGATGGATGCCGCCGAGGCGGAGCGTTCGGGCCTCGTCTCGCGGGTGATCGCCGCCGACCGGCTCCTCGACGAGGCCATGACGGCGGCCGCGACCATCGCGGCGATGTCGCTGCCGATCGCCATGATGACCAAGGAGGCGGTCAACCGCGCCTACGAGACCACGCTGACCGAGGGCATCCGCTTCGAGCGGCGGGTCTTCCATGCCATGTTCGCCACCAAGGACCAGAAGGAGGGCATGGCCGCCTTCGTGGAGAAGCGGCCGCCTCGGTTCGAGAATACCTGAGCGCAGCCCGCCCCGGCCGATGGGGTCGGGGCGCCAAGACCACAAGACGGGGAGGGGAACGACCATGCCGAGCTTCCGGGAGGCCCGCGACCTTCTGCTGGCCCATCGCACCGATTATGGCGCTGCCGTCTCGGCTTTCGCGTGGCCGGATCCGGTGCCGTTCAACTGGGCGCTCGACTGGTTCGACGCCGTCCTCGCCGGTCCCGAGAGCCGCGACCGGGCCGCCCTGCGGATCGTCGAGGCCGGCAGCGGGGCCGAGCAGAGCCTCACCTTCGGGGAGATCGCCCGCCGCTCCAACCAGGTGGCCAACCACCTGCGGCAGCTCGGCCTGAAGCGCGGCGACCACCTGCTCCTGCTGCTGGGCAACGTGCCGGCCCTGTGGGAGACCATGCTGGCGGCGATGAAGCTCGGCGCCGTTGTCATCCCGGCGACCACGCTGCTCACCGCCGACGAACTGGCCGACCGCCTCGCCCGCGGGCGCCCGCGGGCGATCGTGGCCGGGCCGGAGCAGATCGCGCGGTTCGCCGGCCTCGACACGGGCGGCGCCATCCGCCTCGTCACCGGGGCTGCGACGGAAGGCTGGGCGGCCTACGACGACGCGTTCGGAGCCCCGGAGACCTTCGCGCCGGACGGGCCGACCGGGGCCGACGACCCGATGCTCCTCTACTTCACCTCCGGCACGACGGCGAAGCCGAAGCTGGTGCGTCACAGCCACCGTTCCTACCCGGTGGGAGCGCTCTCGACGATGTACTGGCTCGGGCTCCAGCCCGGCGACGTGCATTGCAACGTCTCCTCGCCGGGCTGGGCGAAGCACGCCTGGTCCTCGTTCTTCGCGCCCTGGAATGCCGGCGCGACGATCCTGGTGATCAATCAAGCGCCGTTCAACGCCGCCGCCCTGCTGGCGCAGCTGGAACGCACCGGTGCCACCACGCTGTGCGCGCCGCCGACCGTGTGGCGGATGATCATCCAGGAGGATCTGACCGGGAAGCGGCTCGCCCTGCGCGAGGTCTGCGCGGCGGGCGAGCCCCTGAATCCCGAAGTGATCGAGCGGGTGAAGAGCGCCTGGGGCCTCACGATCCGCGACGGCTACGGCCAGACCGAGACCACGGCGCTCATGGCCAACACCCCGGGACAGCCGGTGGTGCCGGGCGCCCTGGGTCGGCCCCTGCCGGGCTACCGGGTGCGCGTCCTCGACCTCGACGGACATCCGGCCTCAGAGGGCGAGGTCTGCCTGGAACTCGGCGCGTACCGGCCCGCGGGCCTGATGCAGGGTTACGACGACGGCCAGGGCCATCTGTCGGGAGCCGACGGCGATCTCTACCATACCGGCGATGTCGCCTTCGTGGACGATCAGGGCTGTTACACCTTCGTGGGACGTGCCGACGACGTGTTCAAGTCGTCGGGCTACCGGATCAGCCCCTTCGAACTCGAGAGCGTGCTGATCGAGCATCCGGCCGTGGCCGAGGCGGCGGTGGTGCCGGTGCCCGATCCGATGCGCCACACCATCCCGAAGGCCTACGTGTCCCTGGTGGCGGGGTCCACGCCTGGGCCGGAGACGGCGCTCGACATCTTCCGCTTCACCAATGCCCGGCTCGCGACGTTCAAGCGCCTGCGCGGCCTCGAATTCGTCACCGACCTGCCCAAGACGATCTCGGGCAAGATCCGGCGGGTGCAACTGCGCCGCCTGGAGCACGAGGGCATCACCGAGGATCCGCACCGGGGCCGGGCCTACACGCAGGCGGACTTCCCGGAACTGAAGGGTGAGGCGGAGCGCAAGCTCGACCAGACCGCGGGCTGACCGCGTCCACGCCGTCGTCGCACGCCAGCGAAGCGATCCGGGGCAGCGCGACGCCGACCGATGGGGCGCCAGGGGATTGGCGGGCTCCGCTCGCAACGACGATGGCGCCCCGCCAAGACTTCATGTAGGCGGGTGACAAACCCTCAAGGTTTCCGTTTCCCCAAACCGAAGCCCGCGATTTACAAGGCTTCTCAAGTCTCCCGTCGACGCTGCCGCATGTCATCCGGCCCGCGCCGGCCGATCGATAAAATTGCGCGCATCCGCTTCAGCGGCGCGGAGGCTCTGCGGCGCAATCCTGTTCTCAACAACGGGGACGGGTTCGATGGGCGCGGGGCTTCTCAAGACGGTTCGGGGGATGCTGGTCGGAGCAGCGACGCTGCTCGGCCTCGCCGCCACGGCCCAGGCGCAGACGCTTGCGAGCCTGCCGACGGAAGACAATGCCCGGGTGCTGGGCGACGCCAAGCCGATCGCGGCCTGGGTGACCTTTTGCCAGAACTACGCGGCCGAATGCGCGCTCGACCGGGGCGAACCGGCCCGGATCAGCCTGACGCCCGCGACCTGGGCGACGATCGTGTCGGTGAACCGGCGGGTCAACAAGGCGGTCGAGCCGATGACCGATCAGGACCACCTGCACGTGGCCGACCGGTGGGATCTGGCCGAGGACGGCATCGGCGACTGCGAGGACTTCCAGCTGCTCAAGCGCCATCTGCTGGCCCAGGCCGGCCTGCCGCGGCGGGCGATGCGCATGACCGTGGTGATCGACGAGAAGGGCGAGGGCCACGCGGTGCTCACCCTGATCACCGACCGGGGCGACCTGGTGCTCGACAACAAGACCAACGCGATCCTGCCCTGGCACAAGACCGGCTACGTGTTCATCAAGCGCGAGAGCCAGGACGCCGTCGCCTGGGTCTCGCTCGGCGGCGTCACCTCCCCGGTCACCACCGCCAACCGCTGATCCGTCTCAGGCCGCCCGGCTCAGCGACGGCTGGGCAAGGCTCGCCACATAGGCCTCGACCCGGCCGATGAAGGCAGCGAGATGGGGGGCGACGCCGCGAAGGCTGGCGAGATCCCGCACCAGGATGTCCCGCGACAGCGCCCTGTCGCCCTCGCTCGGCGCATCGGCGAGATAGGAATCCACCGCGTGCTCCGCGATATTGATCGCGCCGGCCCGACCATCCTCGGCGAGCGCTCTGATCACCTGCTGGATGGCGGGCTGCATTGCGGGTCCTTTCCTCAGGCGCAGTCCCGTCCGCGACGGGCTGGCTGGCTTCTTGCAATTCGATAGGGCCCGCCGCGAATCCTGCGCGTGAGCATCCCTGAGAAGCCGGCAAAACTGACCTGAATCAAGACCCTCGGAGGGGGCGCAGAGCGGCTATTCGCTCCGTGCATGTGTTTCGGGTCAGCTCTGCGGATGCAAACGTCTCTTAAATCGGAACCGATAGGGCTCGACGCGCGTTGTCAGTCTCGCCCTGACCCATTGTGCGTCGCACGTGGTCGTGTCACCCTTCCGTCATCATCGGGCGGCGGGGGCTTGGGCCATGCGGCACGCGGATGGCGGAATCTCGTGTCAGGTGTTCGGCGCCCTGCAATGGCGGGGCTGGGCTCATGCGGTGCGCCGGGCGCGCCAAGCCGCGAGCTTCGCGCTGGTGGGCGCGATCCTCACGATGGGCGGCGCGACGACCCATGCCCATGCCCGGCTCGTTCTTCCGGATCAGGTGACCGCCGTCGAACAGGCTGGGTCGGTGCGCGCCATCGCGGGCTGGACGGATTTCTGCGCGCGGACGCCCCAGGAATGCGTGGTCGACATTGCCGAGCCCAACGCGATCCCGCTCACCATGGCGGTGTGGCGGACCCTGCAGAGCGTCAACCGTCGAGTGAACGCCCGCATCAAGCCCATCACCGATCAGGCCCATTGGGGCGTCGTGGATCGCTGGGATTTTCCCGATGACGGCTTCGGTGACTGCGAGGATTACCAGTTGCTGAAACGGCGGATGCTGGTGGAGCGCGGCCTGCCGCGGCGTGCCCTGCTGATGACCGTGGTCATCGATGAGACCAACGAAGGCCACGCGGTGCTCACGGTTCGCACCGATCGCGGCGACTTCATTCTCGACAACAAGACCGACGCGATCCGCTCCTGGCGGCGTACCGGCTACAGCTTCATCAAGCAGGCCGGTCAGGACGGGCCGGCCTGGGTCTCCCTCGAGGGCAAGGACGGCACCGCACAGGTCGCCACCGCCGAGCCCTGAATCTGGTCAGACGCCGACCAGCATCGCGGCGAGGTCAAGGGCGACCCGGCCCGAGAGCAGGCTCCAGCCGCACGCGACGATGGTCGCCAGCATCACGAACGGCATCGGCCGGCCCTCGATCCGCCGGCCGCGCACCGTGTTGCGCAGGATGATGAACGGCGCCGAAAAGGCCAGCATCGGCAGGGCGGCCACTGCCGGGAGGCCGCCCCGCTCCAGCAGGCTGAAGCTCGCCCGCCGCGCTGCGAACAGCTCGAAGGCGCTGGCGATCAAGCCGGACAGTGCCAGTCCGATGCACAGGGTCCGGATCGACTCGATGGCGGCGGGCGTGAGGACCATTATTCGCGCTCCTGATACAGGTTGCGCGCACTGTACTCATGCCGTTTACCGCTTGTTAAGCACGAGTCTTGGGTAGCGTTAATCCGTGCACAGGCGTGGGCCGGCGCAGCCCCACCGGGGATGCGGGGTCAGCCGCGTCGTCGGCTAGGCCTCTTCCTCGAGATCGATGTCGAGAATTGCCATCCGGAAGACGAAGGAATCGTCGCCATCCTCCTTGTCGTCGGCGATCACGCCGATCGATTCCTCGCCGATGAATACCTCGGCGGAGTCGCCGGTCTTCATCGCCGTGAGGCGGATGTTGTTGTTCGCGAACTTGCGGCGCAGATAGTCCTGAAGCTTCGCGGTCTCGGCTTTGGTCACGCTGATCGATCTCCCCTGGCGGCGCTGGCGCCGCGGATGGGCCGAGGGCTTGCCACGCCTCGGGCGGAGCGGCAAGCGCGACGGCGTTGCGGTTCAGATCCCGTCGCCCAAGTGGATGAACTGGTCTAAGGCGACGAACTGGTCCATCGCCCGGGCGGGATCGTCGCAGCCTGCGGTGCCGACCACCCGCGCCGGCACGCCGACCACCGTGGTGTTGGGCGGTACCGGTCTCAGCACGACCGAGCCGGCCGCCACCCGGGCGCAGGCGCCGACCTCGATATTGCCCAGGATCTTGGCGCCGGCGCCGATCATCACGCCGCGGCGGATCTTGGGGTGGCGGTCGCCGCGCTGCTTGCCGGTGCCGCCCAGCGTCACGGCGTGGAGGATCGACACGTCGTCCTCGATCACCGCGGTCGAGCCGACCACAAGCCCCGTGGCGTGGTCGAGGAAGACGCCCCGCCCGATCCGCGCCGCCGGATGGATGTCGCACTGGAACACCTCCGAGACCCGGCTCTGGAGGTAGAGAGCGAGGTCGCGCCGGCCGCGGTTCCAGACATGATGGGCGAGGCGGTAAGCCTGGAGCGCGTGGAACCCCTTGAAGTAGAGGACCGGTTCCAGCGCCCGGAGTGTCGCCGGATCCCGGTCGATCACCGCGCCGATATCGGCGCGGAAGGCCTGCCCGATGTCCGGGTCCACCGTGATCGCCTCATGGAAGGCGTGGGCGACGAGTTCTGCCGGCAGCGACGGATGCCCCAGCCGGGCGGCGACCCGGTGGGAGACCGCGCCCTCCAGCGTGGTGTGGTTCAGGATCGTCGCCACGATGAAGGAGGCGAGCTGCGGCTCGGTGCGCAGGACATCCTCCGCCTCGGCGCGCAGCCGCGACCAGACCGGGTCGAGGTGCGTGAGGTCGTGCGACTGGTGCGTGAAGGCAGGACTGGCGCTCATAGGCGGATGCTCATGTCCGGAACTTCGGATTCGCTGTCGGTCATGCCTGCGGCGGCGGACCCGTCGCCCGATTGAGCGGAAGGGGACGCTGTCCGGGGCGGAAACGGGCCGGGCCATCGCTGGGCCGCGTGTTCGGACCTAGCGTGGTGCGCTGCACCGCCGCGATCAAGGGCCGGCGCGACCCGAAAGCCGCATTGGCCGCATGGCTGTCAGCGAACGAGCGACGGTCAGTCCGCCAACGGCGCAGCTTGGCCGAACCGCGCCTCGATGGCTGCCGTCAGGCGGTCCAGCATCGTCTGGACCGGGATGTTGGAGGTGTCCACCGTGGCGGGTGCCCGCGCGTAGAGCGGCTCGCGGCTCGCCAGGACGGCTCGCAGTTCCTGCATCGCAGAGGCATGGTCGCCCGTCGTGGCGAGGTGCCCCTGTTCGCGGACCCGGCTCATGTGCTCCTCCGGCCGCGCGCGCAGCCAGATCGTGTAGAAGGCTTGCAGCAGAAGGTCGTAGGTCAACGGCTCCGCAACGATCCCGCCGCTCGTGGCCAGAATCAGCGGCCCGGGATGCTCGGTGAGGCGACGCAGGGCCGCCTGCTCCAGCCGGCGGTAGCCCTCCTGGCCGTAGATCGCGAAGATCTCCTGGACCGAGAGGGCGTTCTCCCGTTCGATCTCGGCATTGAGTTCCACGAAGGTCCAGCCCAGGCGCTCGGCCGCGAGCTTGCCAAGGGTCGATTTGCCGGCGCCGCGCAGGCCGATCAGCGCTACCCGCGGGCGGTTGCTCGATTCCGGTCGGCTACCGCCGGATAGGGCGTCCTTGGCGGCGGCGATCTGGGCCGGGCTGGCCTGGGCGAGCAGGTCGCGCACCACCGGCCAATCGGGCAGCCCGTCATTGCCGGTGATCAGGTCGTCCAGTCGCACGCCCATGGCGTTGGCCACCCGCCGGAGCAGGATGATGGAGACGTTGCCCTGGCCGCCTTCCAGCTGCGCGATGTAGCGCTCGGACAGGCCGGAGGTCTGTGACAGAACCTTGCGCGACAGACCGCGCACGGTGCGCGCGTGCCTGACGCGGCGCCCGAGGTCTGTGAGAAAAAGTGATTCCTGTTCAACCACGCCGCTCATGGCGCCGTTCGCTTTCCTGCCAGCTTGAGAGCAGGGTCGGTGCCCTGCATGCCTGCCGCTTCGAGATCGATCGCGCCCTACCGTACCGTCGGGCGATAGAATGCCCGACCTCGCGCGCCTGAACCGGCGTTCCTGCCCTGAGATCCGTCGCGCGCCATGCGCGCACGGCCGCTGTTTTGCGGCTTCGGTCCGTGCCGATCCAACCACGTTGCTGGCGTGGCGCCTATGTGTTGCGGAACGGTGCGATGGTCAAGCCTTGGGCATGATCCTTGTGTGGGCAGAGGGCCGATCCGCACCGGGTTCCCCGACGCGCGGCCGCTCCGGAATGGCGGAGCTACTCGACCGGGAGAGCGGTGGCCTCGCGCACGGGGGCCGCGGCCGGGGCGCGGCGCGGCGTGGCGGCGGCGAGCATCTGCAGGGACGGGCGACGCGGCGGCAGCGGCACCTCGATCGCCTCGACCGCCGCCTCGTTGGCCGGTGCCGAAGCGGCGGCCGGGGACATCGGAGCGGATGCTGCCGTGGCCTGTGGCGAGAGCCGGAGTTCCGCGATCTGCGCCGGCGCGGCCTCCGTCGCCGCCAGGGCGCTCCCGAGACCCGCGGGTCGACGCGGCGGCAGCGGCACCTCCACGGACGGAACCGCCGCCGCCTGCGCGGCGGCCGGAGTCGCCGCAGAATTCGCGGCTGAAGCCGCGGCGGGATCTAGGGACAGGCTGGCGAGCTCGATCGTGGTGCCGGCCAGGGCGGCCGGTCGACGCGGCGGCAGCGGCACCTCGACGGCCTCGGTCGGGACCTCCGCCACTGCGGCCGCGGTGGGCGCGTAGGCCAGGGCTGAGGCCGCCGCGGTGTTCCGGGTCTCGGCGGCACCGCCGCTGAACAGGCTCGCCAGGGCGCTGGCCGAGGCCGCGACGGGCGCCACCACCGCGGCGACTTCCGTGGAAATGCCCTGGCGCTTGGCTGCGTAGTAGTAGCCGCGGTTATAGTATTGATACGCTTGGCCGAGATTGCCCTTGGCGGTCCGATAGGCGCCGGCAAGATAGGCCACGCCGTAGCGAAGGTTGGTTTCGGGATCGTACAGGCCGGCCGCATCGCCGGTGTAGCCGAGGCTGCGGGCAGTCGCGTGCTTGATCTGCATCAGGCCGAGGGCGCTGCCGCCCTTGGCCCGCGGGTTGTAGTTGCTCTCGCGCTTGACGACGGCGTGAACGAAGCTTGCCGGCACGCCGTTCGCCTTGGCCTGCTGCTCGATCAACGCGTCGATATTGTCGTGCGCGCTCTGCCCGAAGGCGGCTGCGGGCACGACCGCGAGGACGGCGGCCAGGATGAGGCGATGCATTCCGAGACCCGGTGCTGCTTGTTCTGTGGTCAAGCTAGGTCACGGGGAAATGAGGCCGGAAAGCGGCCCCGGTTCGGCAGCCTGTGGGCGGCCGGGGCGTCGGGAGCGTTTGTGATCCGCGGGCCACAGCGACGCAACACGCGGCGGCGCGGCGATCCAAAGGGATGCCCGGGGCGGCGGCCGGGCGGTCAGGGAAGGAGGAAGCGCTCGACCGCATGGGCGAAGCCGTCCGCGTCGTTGCTGTCGGTGACCGCGCGCGCAGCCGCCTTCACCGCCGCTTCGGCATTGCCCATCGCCACGGAGAATCCGCTGTGCGCGAACATCGGACGGTCGTTGCCGGCATCGCCGAAGGTGGCGATCCGCTCCGGCGGGATGGCGAGATGCGCGCTCATCCAGGTGACGAATCGCCCCTTGTCGAGATGGGGTGGCGTCACGTCGAGGTAGTATTTCTGCGAACGGTGGATGGTGGCTTGACCGGCCAGGGCCGCCCCGATCCGGGCTTCGCAGGCTGCCAGATGGGCGTGGTCGCGGCTGACGCCGACGATCTTGGCTGCGCTCCCCATGAGTGGGCCGAGATCGGCGACGACGCGGGGCTCCGCGCCGATCGTGCGGCGTTCGAGGTCGGCATAGGGGCCCTCCGGATCGCGCAGCCACCACGCCCCCTCGGCGAAGACCCAGACGTCAAGTCCCTCGGCCAACAGCCGGTCGAGGGCCGACCGGGCCGCCGCCTCGGGGATGGTCCGTTCCTCGATGGTCGAGAGGTCCGGCCGCACGACGCTCGCGCCGTTGAACGCCCCCATCGGCAGGTCGAGCTCGAGTTCGGCGACCAGATTCCGCAGCCCGATCGGCGGCCGGGCCGAGGCGATGCTGAAGCCGATGCCGGCCGCTCTCAGCCGCCGGACGGCCGTGACCGTCGCCTCGGTCAGGCGCTTGTCGCCGGTCACCAGGGTTCCATCGACGTCCGAGATCACCAGGTCGATGCCCGAAGCCTTGCCTGATCCTGCAATCATCCGCTCACTTCCCAACCGTATCCCGGCGCATTTCGGCCGCGAGTTCCGCGACCACCCGGTCGGCAATGGCCTCGGGCGATTCGCGGATGCCGACCGTGATCGGGTGTTCATCGGCCCCCGGAATCTCCAGGGCCGCAAACTGGCTGTCCAAGAGAAGCGGCGGCATGAAATGGCCCTGCCGCTCGGCGAGGCGCTGAGCGATCAGGGTCCGGTCGCCGTCCAGATAGACGAGGCGAACCCGCTGGCTCCCGCGGGTGAGAACGTCCCGGTACGCGCGGCGGAGGGCCGAACAGGCCACCACGCTCGACTCGCCAGCGTCGAGGCGCTGCTGGATCCAAGTCGCAATCCGGGCCAGCCAGGGCGCGCGATCCGCATCGTCGAGGGCGAGGCCCGCATGCATCTTCGCCACGTGCTCCGGCGTGTGAAAGCTGTCGCCGTCCACGAAGATCCAGCCAAGCGTCTCGGCGATCAGCGCCGCCACGGTGCTCTTCCCGGAACCCGAGACGCCCATGACAACGAGCACCTGACCGGCGGCGGCCGTTCCGGCATCCGGCGCCGGCTCCGATTGGGACGTCATCCGGACCACCCTGGCTCCGAGGCGCGTCGGGGCGCTGCCCCTCACATGAATAGGAGCGGGTTTCCAGAAGGGAAGATCGCCGGGGATGCAAACGGGCCGCGGCGCCCGCAGGAACCGCGGCGCGGCCGGGCGCGTTCACCCCGCAGACGCCGAACATTTAGGGAACATGAGTCGCATGGCTAGCACAACCGCGAAGGCAACACCGAAGGCCGGCCGGGGTACCGGATCGAATCAGGACGCTACGGAGAACCCCAAGACCGACCCGAAGGACGTGTCGAACCAGATCAAGGATCCGGATCAGTGGACGACTGGCGGCGAGCCGATGACCGGCGCGCAGGCTTCCTATCTGAAGACGCTCTCGGAAGAGGCCAAGGAGCCGGCGGCGTTCGATCCTGACCTCGACAAGGCCGAAGCCTCGAAGCGGATCGAAGACCTTCGCCATAAGGCCGGCCACGCCTGAGCCAAGCCGGGCGCGTTTCCCCCAGGCGCGCCCGTCGCCGTGTACGTCCGGGCGGCGTATCCCGGCCGGAATGGACAAGGTGGCCTGTTTCGAACACCTCGTTAAGCCGGCGGCAATGGCGAGAGGTTATCCCCCATGCAGCGCGTGAGGCCGCGCGGGCAGCGGGACTGAAAAGGCACGTTCGACCATGGATGAGCCGGGCGGCGGCGAAGCAGGACGGCGTGCGGTACGGGTCCGGACGGCGTTCGGCTTGACGGATCGGATTCGTGCCGAGGCCGTACGGTTCGCCCGCGACGTCCACGGATCCACGGCAATGGAATACGCCCTGCTCGGCGGCATGATCTTCCTCGTCGCCGTCGGCAGCATCCGGTACTACGTGTCCCGCGTCAGCGTCGTCTACGGCGACATCACCGCGGCAGTCACGCAGGGAAATTGAGCCGATCGGTCGCGGGATTTTGGCCATTGGGCTGGAGCGGCCAATGTGCGGCCGCTGATGACGTCCCGATTTGTATCTCGATATTTCGACCGCGGGCGAACGCCCGGCATTCGTCGTCTCTATGCCCCGAAAAAGCTGTGCTTAACGAGGATGACTTCGCAGTCTTGGCCGTGCCGGCCGGAGTGTGGCTCACCCGCTACGGACACCTGGGCCGCCATGGGCTAGGCACGGGCTCGGCAATACCGATGGGCAACATCTGGATGCGCAAACTTCCCCTTGTCCTGCTCGCCGTCACGGCGATGTCGGGCTGCACGTACCTGCCTGCGGCGGGTCCGACGGCGAGCGCGATCCAGGCGGGGGCGGAGGTGGCCACCGCCGACGGCGGCCTGCTCGCCCGCTACGAGATCATCGACGTCACGCCCTCGGTGGTCGAGGCCCTGCGCGGCCGGCCGCTGGACAGCCTGCTCGCCTCCTTCGGCGACCACCGTCCCTCCTCGGAGCCGGTGATCGGCGTCGGCGACATGGTCTCGGTCTCGATCTGGGAAGCCGGGTCGGGCGGCCTGTTCTCCGGGCCGCTGGTGGCCGACCGCTTCTCGGCGGGCTCCAAGTCCGCCCTCATCCCCGAGCAGCCCGTCGGGCGCGACGGCGCCATCTCGGTGCCCTACGCCGGCCGCATCAAGGTCGCCGGCCGCCGCACCCAGGACGTCCAGGCGCTCATCGAGAACGAACTCGCCGGCAAGGCCATCCAGCCGCAGGTGCTGGTCTCGGTCACCCGGCCGATCAGCCAGGCGGTGACCGTCACCGGCGAGGGCGCCGCCGGCGCCCGCCTGCCGCTCTCGGGCCACGGCGACCGCATCCTCGACGTCATCGCCGCCGCCGGCGGCAACCGCGCGCCGGTCAACGAGACCTTCGTGCGGCTCTCGCGCGGCCCGGTGACCGCGACCGTGCCGCTGACCACGGTGGTGTCGAACCCCAAGGAGAACATCTACCTGCGGCCCAACGACGTGCTCACTCTGGTGCGCGACCCGCAGACCTTCATCGCGGTGGGCGCGCTGGGCAACAGCACCGAGCTACCGTTCCAGGCCGACGGCATCACCCTGGCCCAGGCGCTGGCCAAGGCGCGCGGCCTGTCGGACTTCGCCGCCGACCCGGCTGGGACGTTCATCTTCCGGTTCGAGCCGGCCAGCGTCGTGCGGCGCCTCAGCCCCAGCTCGCGGCTGCTTGGCACGCCGCTGGTGCCGGTGGTCTACCGGATCGACATGCGCGATCCCAACAGCCTGTTCGTCTCCCAGGCGTTCCGCATGCGCAACCGCGATCTGGTCTACGTGTCGAACGCGCCGTTCACCGAGGTCCAGAAGGTGCTCACCGTCTTCAGCGGCATCACCGGACCGGTCTCCTCCGCCGCCTTGGCCTACTCCTACGCCAAGTAGGAGGCGGTCCGCATACGGGACAGCGGCGGAAAAAAATCGCGTTTCTCCGCGTCCTCGCGTATGGGCACAGGGTGCGGGGCGGGATCGGGGCTACGGAGCCGCATCCGCCGTCGCGCTGACCCGCCGCGCAAGGATGCCCAGAAGAGCCCGATGAAGATCGGACGTTTCGTCCCCGCCCACGGGCCGCTCCGGCCCGCACTGATCGCCCTGAGCCTGTGTCTCGCGTTCCTGCCGGCCACTCCTGCGGCGGCCGACGTGGTGATCGGCGTGGCCGTCCCGCGGTCGGGGCCCTACGTGGCGGTCGGCGAGCAGGTGCTGCGGGGGGTCGAGGCTGCGGCCCGGGACGCCAACGCCATGGGGGGACTCGACGGCCAGCCCGTCACCCTCGACGTGCAGGACGATGCCTGCGATTCCAACACCGCCACGGCGGTGGCCAACCATTTCGTGCGCGGCAACGTCCGGCTCGTGGTCGGCCATGTCTGCTCGAACGCCTCGATCGCCGCCTCCGACATCTACGCCCAGAACGGCGTGGTGATGATCTCCGCGGCCTCGGTGGCGGCGCGGCTCACCGACAGGGGGCTGCCGACGATCTTCCGGGTGTGCGGGCGCGACGACGATCAGGCCCGCCTGTCCGCCGCCGTTCTGGCCGAGCGGTTCCGCGACCGGAAGATCGCTCTCATCCAGGACCAGACGCCCGCCGCCCGCAGCCTCGCCGCCGCCACGAAGGACAATCTCAACCGCATCGGCGTGAACGAGTCGCTGTTCCTGTCGTTCTCGCCCAGCGACGCCGACGATTCCGCCCTGGCCGACCGCCTCAAGAGCGCGGGGATCGAGGTCGTCTATTATGGCGGCGACGCCGCCGAGATGGGCCGCTTGGTGAAGATCGCCGCGGACCGGGGCTACCGGCCGCAATGGTTCGGCACCTCGGCCATCGCCACGCCGGATTTCGCCAAGACCGCCGGATCGGCGAGCAACGGCGTGCTGATGACCTTCTACCTCGACCCGAGCCGGCAGCCCGCCGCCGCGGCCGTCGTGAAGGCCTTCAAGGCTGAGGGCGTCGATCCCACCGGCTCGACGATCTACGGGTATGCGGCGATGCAGGCCCTGGTTGCGGCCGGCAACTTCGCCCATTCAACCGAGGCGCGCCCCATCGCGCAGGCGTTGCATACGGAGCGGTTCGATCTCGTGCTCGGCACGGTCGGCTTCGACGCCAAGGGCGACGTCACCGCGCAGGGCTATGTGCTCTATGTCTGGAAGGACGGGAGCTTCACGCCGGCCGGGAAGTGAGCGCCCCGCCGCTCACAGCGCCTGCGCGGCCTCGACCTCGGCGCCGCGGCCGAGACCGCGCAGCAGCTCGGCGAGATGCGGGCGGACCTGCAGTTGCAGAGCGTGCAGCCGCCGCACCGCCGCGCTGAGCTGTCCCTCCCGATTCAGCATCGTGTCGGCGAAGCCGATCATGCGCGCATTCGGCCAAGCAGGCTCGCGCAGGGCGTGGAGACGCTCGACCAGAGCGGCGGCGGGGGTGGCGGGCTCGGCCTGCGCGAACAACATCAGCAGCGCCGCGGTGGAGCGCGACAGGCCGTAATGGCAATGGACCAGGAGATGGCCGGCGCCGTCGAGGTGCCGCCCGAAATCGAGGATCGCCCCGACATGCTCGGGCTCCGGCGGGGTGAGGCCTTCGCCCGGGGCGAGGCAATCGTGGAACCGGAGGGTCGTGCGGGCATGGGCGCCGTAGGCGGTGAAGGCCTCGGGCTCCGGCGTTCCGGGATCGAGCAGCGACAGGACGTGGCTGACGCCGCGGGCGCCGTGGCCGGCCAGCTCCTCCAGGCCGCAGACGGTGTGCAGGGTGACGGCGGGCTCGGTTCGCATCCCCGGCGCCTAGCACGGGCGGAGGCCGGTTTCGAGGCGCGACGGAACCGCCCCGGCGCCCGCGGCTTTCGAGTACCGGCACGGACGTGCTACCTGCGACCTCCGATCCGGCCCCGGTCGGACCGGACCTGCTCGGACGAGATGCCGTTGGACGAACCTCACCTCGCGCGATCCCCCTCGGCCGGGACCCGGCGCCGGAGCGTGCTGACCGCCGGCCTCGGCGCGGCCGCGGCGCTCACCGGGCCGCTCGCCGCCCCGGCCCGGGCCCAGAGTGCCCCGGAATTGCGCTGGCGCCTGTCCTCCGCCTACGCCAAGACGCTCGACATCCTGTACGGCGCTCCCGAGGCGCTCAGCCGGATCGTCGCCGAGGCCACCGACGGGCGCTTCCAGATCCAGGTCCAGGGCCCCGGCGAGCCGGTGCCGGCCGACGGGCTGCTCGACGCCGTGGCCGGCGGCACCGTCGAGATGGGCCATGGGCCCGCGACCCTCGGCATGGCCAAGGATCCGACCTTCGCGCTGGCCACCGCGGTGCCGTTCGGCCTGAACGCCCGGGGCGCCGCCGCGTGGTGGCTGGCCGGGGGCGCGGCCGAGCTGTTCGGCGAGATCTTCGCCAAGGCCGGGCTGGTCTGCCTGCCGGGCGGCAATACCGGCGCGCAGATGGGCGGCTGGTTCCGCCGGGAGATCAAGAGTCTCGCGGACCTCCAGGGCCTCAAGTTCCGGATCAGCGGCATGGGCGGCCAGGTGCTGACCAAGTTCGGCGTCCAGCCGCAGGCGGTGCCGGGACCCGAGATCTACGCGGCGCTGGAGAGCAAGAAGCTCGACGCCGCCGAGTGGATCGGCCCCTACGACGACGAGCGGCTCGGCCTGCAGAAGGTCGCGCCGATCTACCACTATCCCGGCTTCTGGGAGGGCGGCGCCATGCTGCACTTCTGGTTCAACGCCGAGGCGTGGAAGGCGCTGCCGAAATCCTACCAGGCGATCCTCCGGGCCGCCGCCGCCGAGGTCGGCGCCGACGTGCAGGCCAAGTACGACGCCCGCAACCCGCAGGCCCTGCGCCGGCTGGTGGCCGGGGGTGCGCAGCTGAGGCCCTTCCCCCAGGACGTCATGGAAGCCGCCCTGAAGAACGCCAACGACGTCTACGCCGAGATCGCCGCCAAGAACGCCGATTTCCGTCGCGTCTACGAGGCGATGCGCACCTTCCGCAACGAGGAGTACCTCTGGTTCCAGGTGGCGGAATACACCTACGACAACTTCATGATCCGCGCCCGGGCGCGGGGCTGAAGCGCGCGCCGCCGCAGGGGATCCGGCTCCGGCCTCGGGGGGGCCGTCAAAGATGGGGATGCCGGGGCCGCGCGCGATTGCAACGCGAGGGCGGCCGGCTCTAGCGTCCGGCACGGCTTCGGCGAGGGAGACGGCTGCATGTTCGGGACGCTGCGGGTCGGATTGGCGCTGCTCGGGGCGGCCTTGCCCCTTCAGGCCGTCGCACAATCGGCCGCCAACCTGACGGCCCTGCGCGGGCTGGTCCCGGTGGCGCGGTTGCAGGCCTCGCCCGCGGGCAAGGCGGCGCTCGACGCGAACCTGCAGGTCACCGGCGACATCCAGACCGGCGACCTCAAGCAGCCGACGCTCCTGCCGTTCCCGGAGCAGCAGCAGCTCGCCCTGCGGGACTGCTTCATCACCGACGGCAACGCCGCCGGCCTCGCGGACGGTCTGGGCACGACCCTCGCGCAGGCCTACCAGGCCAAGGCGACCTACAGCGACTACAAGACCTTCACGAGCATCGCGCCGGCGGTGGCCAACCTGATCGGCTACACCAACAACGTCACCAAGTCGGATTCGAATTCCGGCAAATACTTCTTCGCCAACGCCACCACCAACGGCAAGACTCCGGTCACCGACGCGGCTGCCGCGATCCTGGCGGACGGCGCCGTGACCGACGTGTTCGGCAAGGCCTATGACCGGCCCGCCGGCAGCCCCGGCGCCGACCGCTACGGCAATTCGCGCCCGTTCCAGACCCTGCCGCGCCTGCGGGCCTATCGCGGCCAGGATTACTTCGGCGCTCCGTCCCACAGCCTCGACTGGTTGCGCGGCCCCGCGCAGGATCTCGTCAACAGCCCGTCCTATCCGAGCGGCCACACCACCTACGGCTACACCGAGTCCATGGTGCTCGCGCTCCTCGTCCCCGAGCGCTACCAGCAGATGGTCGCCCGCGCCGCCGAGTACGGCAACGACCGGATCATCGTCGGGGCGCATTACGCCATGGACGTGCTGGGCGGCCGGGCGACCTCGCTGCACGCCCTGGCCCATCTGCTCGCCAACGATCCGGTCTATGTCGGCCAGATCCGGAAGAATCCGGCCGTCCTCGATCAGGCGACCGCCGAGGCCGACAGGACGGTGGGCGTGACCGATTACCGGGCGCTCCTGGCCGAGGCCCGCGCGGCGATGGCCGAGGCGCTGAAGGCCGGCTGCGGCGATACGGTGGCGGCCTGTGCCGCAAAGGATACGGGCCGCTTCAAGGACCCGGCCGCCAACGCGGCCTTCTACGCGGCGACCCAGACCTACGGCCTGCCGGTGGTGCACCCGGAGACCGCCGGTCGGCAGGAGGATGTCGCCAAGATCGCCCCGGAGGCCGGGCACCTGCTTACCGCGGCCTTCCCGGCGCTGACGCTGGACGAGGCCAACGCCATCCTCACCGAGACGCAGGGACCGGGCGGCGGCTTCCTCGACGACGGCTCGGAATTCGGCGTCTACGCCCGCCTCGACCTCTACACGGCGGCCGGCAAGGCCGCCGCGCTGGCGGCGCAACGGGCGGGGACCAGCGCGACGCGCTGAGGGGCCGGCGGTCTCGACCGCTCCCTCCACCCCGACCGGAACGACGGCACGCCGGCGCGGCCGGCGCCGTCGGGACAGGGCCGAGGGCGCCGGCCGCGGATCCCGGCGCCGCCGCTTACGGCGTCCGCTTGCGCAGGACGAACTGTCCCAGGGCCAGGAACTTTTGCGCCCGCTTGCCCGTGTCGACCTCGGTGGTGAACACGTTGCCCTGCGAGTCGATCGCGAGGTTGTGGACCCAGTGGAACTGGCCCGCCATGCGCCCGTTCCGGCCGAAGGCGCCGACCACCTCACCCGTATCCCGCGCGAGCGTGCGCACCTCGTTGTTGGCCCCGTCGGCATTGAGCAGGTAGGTCTCGTCGGCGTCCGGCCAGAGGGCCAGTTCCCAGACCGAGCCGTTGGCCCGGGTGTTCTTCTCGACGAGGATCTCCTTCACGAAGGTCCCGTCCTTTTTGAAGACCTGGATGCGGTCGTTGGTCCGGTCGCAGACATAGACCAGCCCGTCCCGGGCGATCCGCACGCAATGGACCGGGTTGGCGAATTGCCGGGACGGGGCCGCCGCCGGATCGTAGGGGCGGAGCTTGTCGTCGGTCGGCGGCTTGCCGTAGGCGCCCCACATCCGCTTGAACGCGCCCGTGTCCCGGTCGAAGACGATGATGCGGTGATTGAAGTAGCCGTCCGCGACGTAGACCTCGTTGGCCGCCATGTCGAAATCGACGTTGGCGGGCTTGCCCAGGCGGGTCGTGTCCTGGCTGTCGGTCTGCGGACCGGACTTGCCGATCTGCAGGACGAACTTGCCCTCGGGGGTGAATTTCAGGAGCTGGCCGTCCTGCTCGCCGTTGCCGGCGATCCAGACGAAGCCCTGGCCGTCGATCTGGATCCCGTGCTCGTTGGACGGCCAGTCGTAGCCGGTGCCGGGGCCGCCCCAGCTCCGCAGCAGCGTCCCGTCCTGGGCGAATTCCAGAACCGGCGGGGCGGGCCTGCAGCACTTCGTGCGCGGCGGTTCGAGGCTGGCCGCCTTCTCGTCGTCGGTGAGCGTCCGCGGCCGCTGGACCACCCAGACATGATCCTGGGCGTCGACGGCGACGCCGGCCGCCTGACCCATGATCCAGTCGTTCGGCAGCGGTTTCGGCCAGGACGGGTCGACCTGGAACCGCGGCGGCTCCGCGGTCGCAGGGCCCGCGAGGGCGAGCAGGCAGGCGAGCGCCGGCAGGGCGGTGACGATTCTCATGGCGTGTCCTCCGGCGCCTGTCCCGGCGCTCACCGCCAGTCTGGCGGCCGGGTCCGGCGGGATCCAGCGGGACGCACGCGCTTCGGTGACAGAGGCTGCCCGACCACCATCCGGACAGAAAAAAGGCCACTCCCGAAGGAGCGGCCCGAAGTCTAGGGAGGAAACGCCCAAGAAGGGCTGCGAGAGGGCGACGCCATCGCCTTCCCGCGCTGCACAATCTGCGCCCCTGGACGGAAAATTCAAGGGCATTCAGGACAGCAGGGCTGTCCTTTGTGTGCCCGCGCACGCATCGCCGCAGGCCTGTGTTGAAAATGTCGCAGATCGGCCGGCCCGGTCGAAACCTGCTTTGTGTCCACGGAATCCGATCGATCATTGCGCAAGCCGCTGATGAATCGCGATTTTGCAGGATCGAACCCGGGCCCGGCCCGAGGGTTCGACTGCGGCTTTTCATCCGCGCCGTCCGGACGGACGAATTGCCCGAACGCTCTACCTTCTCCAGCCAAGTTTCCGGCGCGGCGCGCCAAGCAAGGGGCAGGTCAGCATGGCGATCCAGGGTGAGCGGATCCGGATCCTCAACGATGTCGAGCCCCGCGGAGACGGCGCCTACGTCCTGTACCTGTTGCAGCAGGCCAACCGGGCGACGTTCAACCCGGCCCTCGAACTCGCCATCGAGGAGGCGAACCGCCTCGGCCTGCCGGTGGTCGCCTGCTTCGGCCTCCTCGACGGCGCCAGCGGCTTTCCCGAAGCCAATGCCCGGCACTACGCCTTCCTGCTGCAGGGTCTCGCGGATGCGAAGGCGGGCCTGGAGAAGCGCGGGATCGGCTTCGTCATGCGCAAGGTCTCGCCTGCGCAAATCGCCATCGACCTCGCCGCGGATGCGGCGCTCCTCGTGCTCGACCGCGGCTATCTCGCCATCCAGAAGGGCTGGTACCGGGAGATCGCCGAGGCGGTGACGACGCGGATCGTCCAGGTCGAGGGCGACGTCGTCGTGCCGGTCGAGACGGCCTCGGGAAAGCACGAATACGCCGCCCGGACGCTGCGGCCGAAGCTGAACCGGCTGTGGGACCCGTTCATCGCGGCGCTGAAGCCCCGCACGGTGAAGCACAAGGCCGATCGCCTGAAGCTGAAGAGCGCGGTCGACGTCTCCGATCCGGAGGCGGTGCTCGCCGGGATGAGCCTCGACCGGGCGGTCGGGCCGGTGAAGCGGTTCACCGGCGGCGAGACGCAGGCCCGCAAGCGCCTGAAGGCGTTCCTGAAGGATGGGTTTGCCGGCTACGGCGCGGGGCGCAACAGGCCGGAGGCGGCGGCCGCCTCGCACATGAGCCCGTACCTGCATTTCGGGCAGATCTCGCCGGTCGAGATCGCCCTGGCGGTCCGGGAGGCCGGGATCGGCGATTCCGACGACCGCGGTGCCTATCTGGAGGAGCTGATCGTCCGGCGCGAGCTCGCCATGAACCACGTCTTCTACACGGAGGGTTACGACGACTACGACAAGGCCGTGCCGGACTGGGCGCGCAAGACGCTGGCCGAGCACGCGACGGACGCGCGCCCGCACGCCTACTCGGAGAAGCAGCTCGCCGCCGGCGAGACCCACGACCGCTACTGGAACGCCGCGATGCGCGAGATGCGCGAGACCGGCTACATGCACAATCAGCTGCGGATGTACTGGGGCAAGAAGATCCTCGAATGGTCCCCGTCGCCGAAGGAAGGCTTCGCCCGGACGCTCCGGCTGAACAACCGCTACTTCCTCGACGGGCGCGATCCGAACTCCTTCACCAACGTCGCCTGGGTGTACGGCCTGCACGACCGTCCCTGGCAGAAGCGCAAGATCTTCGGCACCGTGCGGTATCAGAGCGAGAACTCGCTCAAGAAGTTCGACGCCAAGGCCTATGTGCGGGCCGTGGAGACGCTCTGCGCGGCCGAGGGGTGAGGGGGCGCGCCGCCCGTCCCGCGTTTTCCGGGCGCAGGAGCATCGTCGCAATCATCGCGCGACGGCGCGCCCGGTCCGTGCGGTCCCCCACCGTATTGCAACGCTTTCTCCGGCCGGATCCCGGGTCTCTGCAGCACACAGGTTTGTGAAGAAACGCTGTCCCGGCTCCGGGTGTTTCGAGCGCACTTCCGGCTCCTCGCAAACGGCCGGACATCATCCGGTGACATCTCGGTCCGACCGAGACCGGATCATCGCTATAGCTTGCGACTGAAAGGAGGACGACGATGCGAATGAAGCTTGCAGGCGCAGCACTCCTCGCGCTCGGAACCTTGACCGCCACGGTCGGCACGGCGGACGCCGCCCAGGGCTGCGGCCCGGGCTTCCACCGGGGCTGGTCCGGCTGGTGCAAGCCGAACTGGCGTCCCTACGCCTACCGCCCGGTCTACTACGCGCGGCCGGTGGTCTATGGCTGGCACCGTCCCTGGGCTTGGCGCCGGGTCGGCTGGCACCGCCCCTGGGGCTGGCACCATCATGGGGGCTGGCGCCGGGCCGCGTGGCATTACCGCTGGTGAGCGGTGGGGCCGGCACGCGCGTGCCGGCCCCCCTTGAAACGGGTCTTTCCTCGACCGTTGCGCTATAGCGTCCGCTCCGGCTGCGCGGACGAGGTGCTCTTTCATGGTCGAGATGCGGGACGACGTTGGGGACACCCGGGATGCCCCGCCGCCGCAACGCTCGCGCTACCGCCGCTCGATCATGCGCCTGCGGTCGGCCTCGATGGAGGCCTTTCCCCTCTGGCGCGGGCGCCTGCTCTTCCTGGTCGGCGGCATCGGCGTGGGCCTCGCCGCCGTGCTGATGGCCAAGGGCGCCGACCTCGCGCAGGACGGGTTCCGGCGCCTCACCGCGCCCTCGCCGCTGATCGCCCTGGTGCTGACGCCGGCGGGCTTCGCCCTCGCGGCGCTCCTGGCCCGCACGGTCTTCCCGAATTCGCAAGGGTCGGGGATCCCGCAGGTGATCGCCGCCCGGCATGCCCGGGACGCGCGCTTCCGCTTCTCCCTGATCTCGCCGCGGGTGGCGGTGGGCAAGGTGCTGGTCCTGTTCCTGGGCCTGCTCTGCGGCGCCTCGGCGGGCCGCGAGGGGCCCACCGTGCAGGTGGGCGCGGCGATCATGGCGGCCTTCGGACGCCTGACCCCCGAGCGCCTGCCCGGGCTGCTGCTCGCGGGCGGCGCGGCCGGCGTCGCGGCGGCCTTCAACACGCCGCTGGCCGGCATCGTGTTCGGCATCGAGGAACTGGGCCGCGCCTACGAGGCGCGCTCCTCGGGCCTGATCGTCGCCGGGATCGTCGCGGCGGGCCTGACCTCCCTCGGGCTTCTGGGCAATTACACCTATTTCGGGACGACCGATGCCGCCCTGCCGCTGGCGGCGGCCTGGATCGTGCCGCTCGTCGCCGTGGTCGGCGGCCTCGCGGGCGGGCTGTTCAGCCGCGTCGTGATCCTGTTCGCCCGCGGCCTGCCCGGGGCGGCCGGGCGGCTGATCCGGCGGCGGCCCGTCGTGTTCGCCGCGGTCTGCGGGCTGTGCGTCGCCCTCTGCGGCCTCGCCTCCGGGGGCGCGGCCTACGGGACCGGATACGAGGAGGCCCGGGCCATCCTCCACGGGGATGCGGCGGCCGGCTGGACCTACGCGCCCCTGAAATTCGGCGCCACCGTGCTGAGCTCGATCAGCGGCATCCCCGGCGGCCTGTTCGCGCCGTCCCTGGCGGTCGGCGCCGGCCTCGGCGGCACGGTCCACGGCCTCCTGCCGGACATGCCCGTGGGCGCCCTGGTGCTGATCGGGATGGTGGCCTACCTGACCGGCGTGCTGCAGGCGCCGATCACCAGCTTCGTCATCGTCACCGAGATGACCCAGAACCACGCGATGGTGATCCCGCTGATGGTCGCGGCCCTCCTGGCCGACGCCGCCTCCAAGGCGGTCTGCCGGGGCGGGCTCTACCACACCCTGGCGGAGATCATGCTGGAGCGCGCCGACGTGCCGGCGCAGCCCGTGGCGAAGACCGGTTGACCTCACGTAAGACTATAAGCGGCGCGGGCCGGAATCCGCGGAACGGTCTCGCTTGGCGTCGGTTGAGGCAGAAGCGACAGGCCCCGCGCCGGGCCGCAGCCGGAGTGACGTCATGACCCTTCTGAAATGGGCCCTCATCTGCTTCGTGATCTCGCTGATCGCCGGCGGTCTCGGCTTCACCGGAATCGCCTCGGGAGCCGGCTCGCTGGCCCGCATCCTGTTCGGGCTGTTCCTGGTCATCGCCATCGTGATCGTGGTCATCGCCTTCGCGGTCGGTCAGGCGGTCTTCTGAGGCCGGCGCGGTGCGCGGCACGGTCTGCCTCGTCACCGGGGCGACCGGCGGCATCGGCTACGAGACGGCCCTCGGGCTCGCGCGCCTCGGCGCGCGGGTCGCGATCGTCGGCCGGGACGCCGGGAAGCTGCAGGCCTGCGCCGACCGGATGCGCGCCGCGGTGCCCGGCTCCGCCGTGGAGCCGCACTGCGCGGACCTGTCCGCGCAGGCCGAGATCCGCCGGCTCGCAGAGACTCTGCGGGTGGCCTATTCGCGCCTCGACGTGCTGGTGAACAATGCCGGCGCGATCTTCGACCGGCGCACGCTGACCGCCGACGGCATCGAGCGCACCTGGGCGCTCGACCATCTGGGCTACGTGCTCCTGACCCTCGAACTCCTCGATCCCCTGAGGCAAGCGGTGGCGGCCGGCGGAAGGCCGCGGATCGTCAACGTCGCCTCGGCGGCCCATTACCGGGGGCATATCGACTTCGACGACATCGAGGGCGCCCGGCGCTACCGGGCGATGGGGGCGTATGCCCAGGCCAAGCTCGGCAACGTGCTGTTCACCTATGCCCTGGCCCGCCGGCTGCGCGACAGCGGCATCACGGTGAACGCCCTCCATCCGGGGGTGGTCAATACCGGCTTCGCCAAGAACACCGGCGGCCTGTTCGGCGCGGCCTGGGCCCTGATGCGGCCGTTCCTGATCACGCCCGAGAAGGGCGCACGGACCTCCCTCCGCGTGGCCAGCGCCCCTGACCTCGACGGCGTCAGCGGCCGCTACTTCTCGCACGGGCAGCCGAAGGTCTCCTCGGCCGAGAGCCGCGACGAGGCGGTGCAGGAACGGCTCTGGGCTCTCAGCCTCCAGCAGGTCGGCCGGAGCGACTGAACGGCGCGCCCGTCCCGATGGACGCGCCGGCTGGCAGCACTGGTCTCGTGGAGGCGGACGAGACCTTCATCGGCGTTGAGCCCGGCAAGCCGAAAACACGTCAGGTCGAAGCACGAACGACCGACGATCCGGCGGCACACCCGCAACGCATGGTCCGCCCTCGGCCTCCCTAATGGGGGGCCTCGCCGAGGATTTCCCCCGTCTTGGGATCAAGCTCGAACTTCATTTTCTGTCCGTTTTTGATCCCTTCGCCGTCCCAATGCCCATCGTCGGCCTCGATTTTCGTGATCGACGTGTAGCCCGACGATAGAAGCTTGGCTTTGACCTGTTCCACCGGCATCCAGTCCGGCCCCGGCTGATCGGCCATGGCGGTGACGGGCGCGCTTGCGCCGAGGGCAAGGACGAGTGCGAGCATCGTTCGCTTGATCATTGTCTGTATCTCATGAGGTCACGCAGAGAATGATCTAGGGCGCCCCAGTCATCCGGGGGGTATCGCATCGTCATTTTCTGCCGGCCGCTTCAGTCACCGGCCCTGGCGGACGGCCGAACGATAGAATTGCCGTTCCGAAAGACTGAGCCAATGTCACGACGCCGCTCTCGTCGCGATGCAGGAGATGGCCGAACTCAGGTCTGTCTCGCAGACGCCGCGTCCTTCGAAGGGGGCAGCCGTGCAGGCGTGGAACAGGCCGTCATCGGGACGAGCCGGGCGACCCTGACCCTCGCCCGAGAGGGCACAAGGGACGCAGCGCCCCGCGGGCGATGACGTGGGTGGTCGCAAGCGCGGCGATCTCCGCCACGAGATCGGGGGCACCGCACGTTGTCATGGCCGTCCCGGCGAGGGGCCGACCCTCCTCGCCCGGATGCTCGACCGGCCGCCGTCTGATGCGTCCCCGCGTGAGGACGCGGGATCGACGCCGCGATCCGGCTTCGCCGCTTCAGCTGCGAGACCTGCGGGCCGGGGGCCCAGCGAGTCCCGTTCAGGCCGCCCGCCGCACCGTGTGGTCGCCGTGGTGCTGGATCTCGATGAACACCCGGGTCACGTCGGGGCTGCGCGCCTTCAGCGCCCGGTCGAGGCGGGTGACGAGGCTCTCGACATCCCCGGCGCTGAGGTCGTCGGCCATGTCGATGCTGAGATTGACCAGGATGTCGGAGGGGCCGAGGTGCTGGGTCAGCACCTCGTTGATGTGGAGCACGCCCGGCTCGGCCCGGGCCAGCTCCGTGATCGCCGCGACGATCTCGGGATCGGCCGCCTCGCCGATCAGAAGGCCGTGGGTCTCGACCATGAGGAACACCGCCATGCCGACGAGCACGAGGCCGATGCCCACCGACGCCCAGCCATCGAGGCTCGGCATCTCCAGGATATGCGACAGGGCCACGCCCGCGAGCGCGATGACGAGGCCGATCAGGGCGGCGGTGTCCTCGGCGAGCACCGTGAACAGGGTCGGATCCTTGCTGCGCCGGATCGCCCGCACGGCCGAATGCTGGCCCTTCTCGGCCCAGAACTGGCGCATCGCCACGAAGAAGGAGGTGCCCTCCGCCGCGATGGCGAAGCCGAGGATCCCGACATTCACCCAGAGGCCCGGCAGCCGATAGCCGAACAGCTCGGCATCGACGTCCGGCTCGGGATGGCGGATCCGCTCGATCCCCTCGTAGATCGCGAAGAGGCCGCCGCCGAGGAAGATCATCAGCGCCACCACGAAGGCGTAGAAGTAGATCTCGCGCCCGTAGCCGAACGGGTGGCGGGCATCGGCCGGGCGCCCGGCCCGCTTCATGCCGACGAGCAGCAGCACCTGATTGGCCGTGTCGACCACCGAGTGCACGCCCTCGGCGAGCATCGCCGTCGAGCCGGTCAGCGCACCGCCCACGAACTTCGCCGCCGCGATGGCGAGATTGGCCCCCGCGGCCGCGTAGATCGCCCCCGTGCTCTCGTGCGCCATCCGGAACTCCTTGCGCGCGCCGCGTGCCGACCTGCGCGCCTCGTTGGAAGCCGGACCGACGGAGCCCGGCACGGCGCTGCGGCCGTGGCGAGGCAAGCGTTGCGGCAGGCCGCTTGTTCCCGTGTGGACGCGGGTGGGTGGCCCGTGCAACCTGCAACCGCTCGACGACCGCTCACGGAGACCCGGAGGCAGCATGGCCGACGCCCCCTACGATCCCGACAACATCTTCGCCAAGATCCTGCGGGGCGAGATCCCCTGCCACCGCGTCTACGAGGACGACCATACGCTGGCCTTCATGGACGTGATGCCCCAGGGGGAAGGCCACACCCTGGTGATCCCGAAGGCGCCGTCGCGGGGCCTGCTCGATGCCGATCCGGAGTCGCTCGGCGTCTTGATGGCGCGCGTCCAGAAGGTCGCCCGCGCCGTGAAGGCGGCGTTCCAGGCCGAGGGGCTGACCCTCTTCCAGTTCAACGAGCCGGCCGGGGGCCAGACCGTCTTCCACCTGCACGTCCACATCATCCCGCGGCGTGAGGGCGTGCCGCTCAAGCGCCACGAGGGCGGGATGGCCGACAACGCGGTCCTGGCCGAGCATGCCGCACGCATCCGCGCGGCCCTGGAGGGGCAGGGCTGAGGATCAGGCCGCGCTCGCCGGATCGGCCGACTGGGCCATGCTGGCGAGCAGGCGGCGCAGGGCGGCGTTCTCGGTCTCGAGTTCGCTGACGCGCTTCAGCAGCAGGGTCACGGAGGCGTCCGTCGCGGCCGCAACGGGCGCCGCGGGCGCGGCGCTGGCCGGCTGCTCGAAGGTCACGCCGATGCCGTCCTCCCGGCGCCAGCGCAGGATGGCCCGGTAGGTCCGATCCTTCTGCGGAATGTAGAGATCGAAGGCCTCCGGGAGCGTGGTGGCGTCGCTCATGACGAGCCGTGCACCGGCGGAGGACATGTCGCGCACGAGGCAATCGAAGCTCGACGAGCCGTTGTTGAAGACGATGCGACCCTTGAGGAAGACCCTCTGGCGCGCCTCTCTGCGATGCTCCGACATGCGGCCGGCTCCGAAGCTGACGATGCCGCCAGTCCTGCACGCCAGCCCTTAAGGAATCTTCGTTGCGATCGCAGAGTCGGGGCCCGCCGCGCGGCGGGATCCCTGCCGACGGGGGGCCCATCGCCGGGTCCCGGCTCGGCGCGCGGGGCGATCCGGTTTCAAGCCGGCGCGGCTGGCGCCGCCGGGCGGACGGCGTTCTTCGTGCTGCGTTGCGGAACGCCGGCCGGCGGCTCGGCCCGCGCGCCGCATGGGCGCGCTCAGTCCTTCCCGATGCCCCCGCTCACGCGATGAAGCGCCGGTCCACCGTCTGGAACAGGTAGAATCCGTTGAAGCGCACGGCGGTGTCGGCGGCTCGGTCGTCGAAGTCGAGGGGTTGCCGGCTGCCGTCGCAGAGCTTGCCGCCGAAGGTCCAGCGGCCGGCGCCGATGAAAGGCGGGACGGTGCTGGCCTCAGGCACCGCGCAGCAGAGACCCTCGACGCTCTTGAGCTGGAACAGGTTGTAGCTTCGCATCCGAAGTCCTCCGCCTGGCCGCCCTCAAAGCCAAATTTTCCCAATACGGTATTTTGCATTGCGAAGAATCGGCTTGACCGTGCTCATAATGGCACAATCGGTCGAGTTTGTGTCGGTCAAGTTTCGGGGACGTTTCGGTTCAACTCCGCGATCCAGATGCGCGCCGACCCGTCGGAGGGCGCGCGCCAGTCGCCCCGGGGCGAGAGGGAGCCGCCGGCCGAGACCTTCGGCCCGTTGGGGAGCGCCGAGCGCTTGAACTGGCTGAAGCCGAAAAAGCGGGTGAGGAACACGCCGAGCCAGCGGCGGATCTCGGGCAGGTCGTAGGCGACCCGCTTGGCCTCGGGGAAGTCCGGCGCCCAGAAGCCGCTGTCCCTGTCGCCCCAGGCGTGGAGCGCCAGGAAGGCGATCTTCGAGGGTCGGAACCCGTAGCGCAGCGTGTAGAACAGGTTGAAGTCCTGCAGCGCATAGGGGCCGATCGTGGCCTCCGTGCTCTGCGGGCTGTCATCCTGGTCCACCGGCACAAGCTCGGGGGAGATCTCGGTGTCGAGGACCGCCTGGAGGGTGCGCGCCTCGTCCGGCCCGACCTCGCCGTGGCCGATCACCCAGCGGATCAGGTGCTGGATCAGGGTCTTCGGCACGCCGGCATTGACCGCGTAGTGGCTCATCTGGTCGCCGACGCCGTAGGTGCACCAGCCGAGCGCCAGCTCCGAGAGGTCGCCGGTGCCGACCACGATGCCGCCCGCCTGGTTGGCCAGCCGGAACAGGTAATCGGTGCGCAGGCCCGCCTGCACGTTCTCGAAGGTCACGTCGTAGACCGCCTCGCCCCTGGTGAAGGGGTGGTTCATGTCGGCGAGCATCTGCCGGGCGGCCGGGCGGATATCGATCTCGGCGGCCGTGCAGCCCAGGGCCTTCATGAGGGCGTGGGCATTGGTCTTGGTGGCGTTCGAGGTGGCGAAGCCCGGCAGCGTGTAGGCCAGGATGTCCGAGCGCGGATAACCGAGGCGGTCGAAGGCCTTGGCGATCACGATGAGCGCGTGGGTCGAATCGAGGCCGCCCGAGACGCCGATCACGGCCCGGCGGGTGCCGGTGGCCTCCAGGCGCTGGGCGAGGCCGGCGACCTGGATGTTGTAGGCCTCGTAGCAATCCTGGGCGAGGCGCGTCGGGTCGGCGGGCACGAAGGGAAAGCGCTCGATCCGCCGGATCAGCCCGAGATCGGCCTCCGGCGGGTCGAGCCGGAATGGGACCCGGCGATAGGGCAGGGTATGGCGCCGGGCGTCGTCGTCGAAGCTGCCGGCCTGGAGGCGCTCCTGGGCGATCAGGTCGAGGTCGATGTCGCCGAGCGTCGTCACCGGGCCTGCGGGGAAGCGCTCGCCCTCGGCCAGCCGCACGCCCAGCTCGTCGATGCTGGTCTGGCCGTCCCAGGACAGGTCGGTGGTCGATTCGCCCTGGCCGGCGGCGGCATAGACATACGCGCAGGCGCCGCGCATCGCGGCCGCCCGCGAGAGGAGCGCCCGCGACTCGGCCCGGCCGACGGTGATCGGGCTGCCCGAGAGGTTGGCCAGCACCGTGGCGCCGGCGAGGGCCGCGCGCATGCCCGGGGGCTCCGGAACCCACAGATCCTCGCAGATCTCCACCCCGACCACGAGGCCCGGCAGGTCCTCGGCCGGGAACAGCAGGTCGGTGCCGAACGGCGCCTCGTGGCCGGCGACCCGGATGGCCTCGCCGGTGATCCCGGCGCCGGAGGCGAAGTGGCGCTTCTCGTAGAACTCCCGGTAGTTCGGCAGGAAGGTCTTCGGCACGACGCCGAGCAGGCGGCCGCCCTGGATGGCGAGCGCGGTATTGTAGACGCGGTGGCGCCAGCGGAGCGGCGCGCCGACCAGCAGCAGCGGCCGGAGATTGGCCGATTCGGCGATCACCCGGGCGGCGGCGGCCTCGACAGCGTCCAGCAGGGTCTGCTGGAGCAGCAGGTCCTCGATCGCGTAGGCCGAGAGGCCGAGTTCGGTGAAGACCGCCAGCGCGGCCCCCGAATCGTGGCACCTCCGGGCGAGGTCGAGGATCGCGTCGGCGTTGCGCTCGGGCTCGGCCGGGTGGCTCCGGCCTGTGCAGGCCGCAACCCGGGCGAAGCCGTGGCGGTAGAGGGAGCGGAAGCGCGCCGGCGATTCGGAGGTGGCTGGAGACACGGGCACCTGTCCGGATGAGGAATGGCTGCGGGTATCATATGGCATGCGGCCCGGCACGGGCGATCGGACGCGGTCGGCGCCCGCGGCGGGTTGGCTGCACGGCGCACGAACCGCTCTGTTCCCGGCATGGTTTCCGCAGCGCGGCCCGTGGCAAGCCTCCATTAACGACGAATGGCCTAACTCAGGAACAGCCGCCGCGCGTCGGCGGATCCCTGTTTCGAGTATCGTCTGAGAACCCATGCGCGCATCGGGACGGCCTCCGTACTCCCACCGTGACCCCGCCCGCCCCGTCCGCGGCGGCGACCGCTCGGGCCTCTCCCTGGGAGCCCTGGCGCACCGGCTGATGGCGCTCCGCGCGAGCCTCACCCGCCGCCTGTCCGGCTCCCCGGCCGGACTCCCCGCCCGCCCGTCCTACGGTGCCCCCGGGCGCCGGGCGGAGCCGAGCTGGCTCACGCCGCCGGGCGCGATGGTCGGCCGCGAGGCCGCCGAGCGCGCCCCGCGCGCGGCCGCGCCCGAACCGCACTGGCCGGACCAGGTCTTCGACGACCGGGCGAGCCTCGACGCCCTGGATGCGCCGGCCTTCGAGAGCCGGATCGACCGCAGCGCGTCCTCGCCGGGCGTGCTGGTGCGCCAGCCGCGTCGCCCCGCCGCCATCGCCCCCGAGGGCGTGCCGGCCGGTGCGCCGGTCGCCGCCCCGGTCCAGGCCGCCGCCCCCTCGGCCGTGCGCTACACCCGCACCCCCGATTCGGTCCTGCAGGAGCGCCGCCAGCGCGCCCTTGAGGCCGAGCGCGTCGCCCTGGAGCGCGCCCGCGCCGAGGCGCAGGCGGCCGCCCTCGCCCTGGAGACCGAGCGGGCCGCCCGCGAGGAGGCCGAGCGGGAGCGCATCGCGCACGAGCAGACCGCCGCCGAGGCGGCGGAGCGCGTCGCCGTCATGCCGGTCCCGCCCGAAGCCGCCGCGCCGGACGCGGAGCCGGTGCCCCTGTGGCGCCAGCCCTTCGTCGCCCCGCCGGGCGTCCGCTTCTTCCGCACGCCGGATCGCCGCCCGGTCCGGCCCGCCGTCGAGCTGGCCGCGTCCACGGCGGTGATCGCCCCCGTCGCGGCGGCGCCTTTCGTCGCCGAGAGCGTCGAAACCGTCGCCGAGGCCCCGGCCCGCGACTGGTCCGACCTGCCCGACTGGTCCGAGGTCCAGCCCTGGTTCGACGGCGGCGACTGGTCGTCCGTCGAGGCCTGGTCGGCCCTGGAGGCGCAGTCCGCCGAGGCGCCCCCGGCCCCGGAGGCCGTCGCCGCGCCGGCGGCGTCCGACGAGCGCTTCGTCTCGATGCCCCTCGACATCTCGCACCTGCGCTCGCTGCCGCCGCGGCCGGTCTACGTGCTCGACCGGCTCGTGCGGTTCGACCAGCCGCCGCGCCCCGCCGACGGGCAGGATAACGGCACGGATTCCGGCCCGCGGACCGAGGAGGCCGCCGCGATCCGGAGCGCCTTCCTGCCCCCCGCCGCGGCCCCGGCCTCCGGCCTGTCGCTGGTCTTCGGTCCCGGCAGCGCCGCCGCCGAGCCTCCGGCCGCGCCGGTCTCCGAGGCTCCGCGCCGGGCCCCGGCGCTGAGCGCCATGGCGGCCCGGGCGGCGATCCGCGCGGCCGGCCAGCCGAGCACCCTCCCGCCGGCGCCCCCGGCCCAGCCCGAAGCCGTCCCGGCCCCGGTTGCGGCCGCGCCGGCCGCCGCGCGCGCCGAAGCCGAGCGCGTGGTGATCCCGATGACCCCGCGCCCGGTCCTGCTCCGGGGCAAGCTGGCGCCGCAGCCCGAGCCGGTCGAAGCCGAGGTTGAGAGCGAGGCCGAGCCCGTCGCGGACGAGCCGTCCGAGCCGGTCGCCGCCCTGCCGGCCCCCGCGCCGGTTGCGGTCCCGCTCGTCGCGCCCCGCGCCCACCTGATCCCGGCCGGCCGCCATCTCGAGATCGCGCCGATCGAGAACGCCGATTACGAGCTGCCGTCCCTCGAACTGCTCGCCCTGCCGGCGCCGGGCGGCAGCGAGGAGGTCGATGCCGACGTGCTGGAGCAGAACGCCCTCAACCTGCAGCAGACGGTCCAGGATTTCGGCGTGCGCGGCGACATCCTGGCGGTGCGGCCGGGCCCGGTCGTCACCCTCTACGAGCTGGAGCCGGCACCGGGCACCAAGTCCAGCCGCGTCATCGGCCTGTCGGACGACATCGCCCGGTCGATGTCGGCGGTCTCGGCCCGCGTCGCGGTGGTGCCCGGCCGGAACGTCATCGGCATCGAGCTGCCGAACGAGACCCGCGAGACGGTGTATCTGCGCGAGCTCCTCTCGTCGGCCGACTTCGCCGAGAGCAAGCACAAGCTGGCCCTGTGCCTGGGCAAGAACATCGGCGGCGAGCCGATCATCGCCGACCTCGCGCGCATGCCGCACCTGCTGGTGGCCGGCACCACCGGCTCGGGCAAGTCGGTGGCGATCAACACCATGATCCTGTCGCTGCTCTACCGGCTGAAGCCGGAGGAGTGCCGGCTGATCATGGTCGATCCGAAGATGCTGGAACTGTCGGTCTACGACGGCATCCCGCACCTGCTCTCCCCCGTGGTCATCGACCCCAAGAAGGCGGTCATCGCCCTCAAATGGGCCGTGCGCGAGATGGAGGAGCGCTACAAGAAGATGGCCAAGATCGCCGTCCGGAACATCGACGGCTACAACGCCCGCATGAAGGAGGCCCGCGACAAGGGCGAGACCATCACGCGCACGATCCAGACCGGCTTCGACCGCCACACCGGCGAGGCCGTGTTCGAAGAGGAGGCGATGGACCTGGCGCCGCTGCCGTACATCGTGATCGTGGTCGACGAGATGGCCGACCTGATGATGGTGGCCGGCAAGGACATCGAGGGGGCGATCCAGCGCCTGGCGCAGATGGCGCGGGCGGCGGGCATCCACCTGATCATGGCGACGCAGCGGCCTTCGGTGGACGTGATCACCGGGACGATCAAGGCGAACTTCCCGACCCGGATCAGCTTCCAGGTGACGAGCAAGATCGACTCGCGCACGATCCTGGGCGAGATGGGCGCCGAGCAGCTTCTGGGCCAGGGCGACATGCTGTTCATGGCCGGCGGCGGGCGCACGACCCGGGTGCACGGGCCGTTCTGCTCGGACAGCGAGGTCGAGACCGTCGTGGCGCACCTCAAGCGCCAGGGCCGTCCCAGCTACCTCGACGCCGTCACGGCCGACGATTCGCCCGAGGAGCCCGCCAAGGAGGGCGGCCGGTCGGGCCGGGGCAAGGCCGCCGCGGCCGACAAGGCCGAGCGCGGCGACGAGCCCGAGGAGGAGGCCCCCGTCTTCGACATCGGCGCTTTCGCGGCGGCGACCGGCGGCGAGTCCGACGACCTGTACAAGCAGGCGATCGAGGTGGTGCTGCGCGACCAGAAGGCGTCGACGAGCTACATCCAGCGCCGTCTGCAGATCGGCTACAACCGCGCCGCCTCGATCATGGAGCGGATGGAGATCGAGGGGATCGTCGGCCCGGCCAACCATGCCGGCAAGCGCGAGATCCTGGTCGCCGGCGCAGCCCACATGTCGAGCGGCGTGTACGACGACGAGTGAGACGCCGCGCCCCGGGCCGCTCCCCCATGGGGGCGGCCCGGACGTCGCATCTTCGCCACAGGGCGGGGTTCTAACGGGCCGCTGCGAAACCCGTCCCGTCCGTGAGAGCGGAGCGAAGCAGCCCAGGGCAGCGCGCCGTCCGGCACCGTGGAGCTCCTGGGTTGCCGCGCGCCGCTCGCGCAGACGACGGGGGGCGCGACGTCTTCACCCGCTCGCTGACGTCACGTTCCGCTTTCCCTTTGCCGCCGGAGCCCACGCCGTGGTTCCCCAGGAGACTCTGCCGATGATCGGCCGCCGCATCCGCACAGCCGGCTCCCTGATCGCCGCCGGGCTGTGGCTCGCGACCGCCAACCCGGCCGAGGCGCAGGTGGGCGCCTTCATCGACAGCCTGTTCGGCCACAAGGAGGAGCCCGCGCCGCAGCCCGAGGCTGCCCCGCCGGCCCCCGCGCCGGCCAAGAAGCCCGCGCCCAAGGCCAAGGAGGCGAGCAAGGACTCGGGCAAGGACACGAAGGCGGCCAATGCCAAGTCCGGCAAGGCCGAGCACAAGGCCGCCGAGCCCAAGGTCGCGGCGGTGGGCGCGCCGACGGCGATCGCCCCCGGCGAGCCCGCGGATGCCGCGACGCTGCTCGCCCAGGCCAACGCCTACTTCAACGGGATCAACACCCTGACGGGCAACTTCATGCAGATCGGCGCCGATGGGCGCCGGATCGGCGGCAAGCTGACGCTGGCCAAGCCCGGCCGCCTGCGCTTCGACTACGACCAGCCCTCGCCGCTCGAGGTGATCGCCGACGGCACCTCGGTGGCGGTGCGCGACCGCAAGCTCAACACGCAGGACCTCTACTTCATCGCCCAGACGCCGCTGAAATTCCTGCTGCGCGAGAAGATCGACCTCGCCCGCGACCTCACCGTCACCGACGTGGCCAACGATCCGGGCGGCGTCCGCATCAGCCTGGAGGACCGCGCCACCCTCGGCGGCACCTCGAAGATCCAGCTGTTCTTCGATGCCGACGTGAAGACCCTGTCGCAGTGGCGGATCACCGATCCGCAGGGCTACATCACGACGGTGACGCTCTCGAACCTCCAGAAGGGCAAGAGCGTCGACGGCAACCTGTTCTTCATCAATTACGGGCGTGCCGAGGACAAGGCCGTGCAGCAGCAGATCCAGCAAGCGCAGCCCTAGGGGGCGCCCTCAGGCCGCCTTCGCGCCGAGGCCGTCGAGGCCGATGGGGCGCCAGCGGTCGAGCTCCCGGTCGATCGCCCCCTCGGTGCCGCGCAGGAACTCCGCGGCCGTCAGGCCCGGCGGGACGGCCGTGAGGTAGCTCACCACCACGGTCCCGGCCCGGGTCGCCATGCCCCCCGGCCAGAACAGCCCGGAATTCAGCGCCACCGGCACCACCGGCAGGCCGAGCCGTCCGTAGAGCAGCTCGACGCCGCGCTTGAAGCGCAGCGGCGCGTCGATGCCGCCGCGGGTGCCTTCCGGAAAGATCAGCACCGACCGGCCCGCCGCGACAGCGGCGCGGCCCTCGTCGATCATGGTGCGCAAGGCCTGCGTGCCGTTGCCGCGGTCGATGACGATCATCGGCGAGCGTCGCAGGAACCAGCCGACCACCGGGATCGCCAGCAGCTCCCGCTTGGCGACGATCGCCACGTCCGGCACCAGCACCAGGAAGGCGAGGGTCTCCCAGGTCGACTGGTGGTTGGCGACGATCAGGCAGGGCTTGGCCGGCAGGTGCTGGCGGCCCTCCTCCACGTAGCGCAGGCCGACGATGTGCCGGAGCCCGGCCAGGATGCCGCGCGCCCAGAGGCGCGTCGCCCGTCGGATCGGCCGCTCGGGGGACCCCGACAGGAGGAAGACCGCGAGCGGCGCGAGGAACAGGGTGGTCCAGGCGGCCCAGTAGGCGGCGAACAGGAGCGAGCGGGCATGTGCCATGGCGGCGCCTCGACGAGGGGCCCGGGACAGGGCAGGGCACGGGCATAGCGCCTGCCGGGCACCGACGCACGGCATTTCGCGCCGCCGGCGTCGAGCGGACTGTCGCGGCCCGCGAAATCGGCTATCGGAGCGCACCTCCGACCGAACCCCGGCGCCGCCCGTGCAGCTCACCGTCACCACCTGGAACATCAACTCGGTGCGCCTGCGCATCGACCTCGTGCTGCGCTTCCTGGCCGAGCACAAGCCGGACGTGCTCTGCCTCCAGGAGACCAAATGCCCGGACGACGCCTTCCCGCTGAAGGCCCTGCGCGGCTCGGGCTACGAGCACGTGATGTTCGCCGGGCAGAAGGGCTACAACGGCGTCGCGATCCTCTCCCGCTTCCCCCTGCACACCCGCGCCGTGATGGGGTTCTGCGAGCGCCAGGATGCCCGCCACATCTCGGCGGTGCTGGGGCCGGAAGCGGGGGCCGCCGCCGGCATCGTGCTGCACGATTTCTACGTCCCGGCCGGCGGCGACGTGCCGGACCGCGACCTCAACCCGAAATTCGCCCACAAGCTCGACTTCCTGTCCGAACTGCGCGCCTGGGGTGGCAAGCGCGTCTCCGGGCCGGCGATCCTCGTGGGCGACCTCAACGTCGCGCCCCTGGAGCACGACGTCTGGTCGCACAAGCAGCTCCTCGACGTGGTCAGCCACACGCCCGTGGAGACCGAGGCGCTGGAGGTCCTGCGCGGGGAGGCGGGGTGGATCGACGCGGCGCGCCACCTCACCCCGGAGCCCGAGAAGATCTACACGTGGTGGAGCTACCGCTCCCCCGATTGGTCGGCGGCCAACAAGGGGCGGCGCCTGGACCACGCCTGGGTGTCCCCGGACCTCGCCGGGACGGTCCGCAAGGTGGAGGTGCTGCGCGAGGCCCGCGCCTGGGAGCGTCCCTCCGACCACGCGCCGGTCACCCTGACCCTCGAACTCTGATCCGGCGCCCGCACGGAACCGGGGTGCGGTCCGAGCATTGCCCGCTCACGAACCCGTGACGTGAGCGAGCCCCGATGCGCAAGATCCTGATCGCCTTCCTCCTCCCCAAGGTCGTCTCCTTCCTGCGCCGCCGCTACGGCGGCCCGCATTCCGGGCGCACCCGCGCCTTCTGAGACGGTTCGGTACCCTCGCCCGGCCTGTGACGGCCGGGCGCAGGCGGCGGCCCTGGAGGCAGCCCTAGATCCCGTGGATCGCCCACGACCCGGAGCCTCCCCGATGACCGACGATCCGCGCGAGGCCGGGCCGCAGCCGCCCTTTCCCGGCGACCAGCAGCAGCCCCGGCCGGGCCTGACCTCCAAGATGACGCCGCGGCCCGACCACGGCGAGGACAGCTATGTCGGCAAGGGGCTCCTCACGGGCCACGCGGCGCTGATCACCGGCGGCGATTCCGGCATAGGCCGGGCTGTGGCCATCGCGTATGCCCGCGAAGGCGCCGACGTGGCGATCTCCTATCTCGACGTCGAGCAGGAGGATGCCGAGGACACGAAGGCCTGGGTCGAGAAGGCCGGCCGGCGCTGCCTGCTCCTTCCCGGCGACATCCGCGACGAGGACCATTGTCGCGACCTCGTGGCGAGGACCGTGGCGGCGTTCGGGCGCCTCGACGTCCTCGTGAACAACGCCGCCGCCCAGGTGGTGAACGACAGCCTCGACGACGTGAAGGCTCCCGACATCGAGGGCTCGTTCCGCGCCAACGTCTTCGCCATGTACCACCTCGCCCAGGCCGCGGTGCCGCACATGAAGCCCGGGGGGGCGATCGTGAACAGCACGAGCGTGCAGGCCAAGGTCGCCGATCCCAGCATGCTGATCTACGCCGCCACCAAGGGCGCGATCGCGAGTCTGACCATCGGCTTGTCGAACCTGCTGGCGCCGAAGGGGATCCGGGTGAACTGCGTCGCCCCGGGGCCGGTCTGGACGCCGATCCAGCCGATCGTGAAGAGTCCGGAGCAGATCGAGCAGCTCGGCGCGCAGACCCCGCTCGGCCGCGCCGGCCAGCCCGCGGAACTCGCTCCGGCCTACGTGCTGCTCGCCTCCCGCGAGGGCAGCTACATGTCCGGGGCGCTGGTGCCGGTCACCGGCGGCATCCCGATGCTCTGAGCGCCGGGTCCGCGCGGAGGCTCGAGCCCATCTCCGCATCCCGAGAGGGGGAAGCCGCCTCGGTCGTGTCGGCGCGCCTGTCGGCCGCCGCGGACCGGCCGGCGGCCGACAGGCGCGACGGCGCCCGCGCGATGCATGGGACATCGACGGCGGATCGGTTTTCAACGGCGGGAGGGACCTGTAGGTGTCCCGGGCTTGGCCTGCGGCGGTCGCACCGCTGCGGACCCGAACGCCGCGTCGCGCCATCCGGGTGCGGCCGCCCCCGACGGAGACGACGATGAGCGATGCCCAGACCCGGACCGCACTGGTGACGGGGGCTGCCCGCGGCATCGGGCTCGCCACCGCGACCCGCTTCCTCGCGGACGGCTGGAACGTCGCCCTGCTCGATATCGACGGTCCGGGCGTGGCCGCGGCGACGGAGCGGCTCGGCCGTCCGGAGGCCGCGCTGGCGGTGACGGCCGACGTCTCCGAGCCCGAGGCGGTCGCGGCGGCGATCCGGCAGGTCGGCGACCGGTTCGGGCGGCTCGACGCCCTGGTCAACAATGCCGGCATCGCGATCTTCAAGCCGCTGATGGAGACCACCTTTGCGGACTGGTCGCGGGTGCTGGCGGTCAACCTGTCCGGTCCGTTCCTGTGCACGCAGGCCGCCGTGCCGCTCCTGTCCGAGCGCGGCGGGGCGATCGTGAACGTCACCTCGATCTCGGGCCTGCGCGCCTCGACCCTGCGGACGGCCTACGGCACCAGCAAGGCGGCGCTCGCGCAGCTCACCCAGCAGCAGGCCGTCGAGTTGGCGCGCTGGGGCATCCGCGTGAACGCCGTCGCCCCCGGCCCGGTGGATACCGCGATGGCCAAGGCGGTCCACAGCCCGGAGATCCGGGCGGATTATCACGACACCGTCCCGCTCGGCCGCTACGGGCTGGAGACGGAACTCGCGGAGGCGATCGTCTTCCTCTGCTCGGAGCGCGCCTCCTACATCACCGGCCAGCAACTCGCCGTCGACGGCGGTTTCGAGGCGACGGGCATCGGCCTGAAGACCCTGCGCGGCGGACGGAACGCCTGAGCCCGCTGCAGGGCCGGATCTCCCGGTTTCGGACAGGGTTCGTTAACCCTGCCGCCGTAGCCCCGAAGCTTGGTCAACAGGCGCGGGTGCCATGCCGAGACTCGGCTCCATGATCCTCGACGGTCTAGCGTTCCTCCTGGCCGCGATCGCCCTCACGGCGGTCGTCGTCGGCTACGAGCGTAATCTGCCGGATCCGGGCGCGTCACTCGCCGAAGGCCCGCCTGCCTGGATCGATCCGGTCACGACGGGGGCGATCACACCGGCGGCGCCGGGCGCGGCGTCTCGCTGGGCGGACGCGCAGCTCCTGATCCCGGCCGCGGACACGAATCGGCCGCACCACGCCGACGGCGGCGCCTGGGTGAACCCGCCGCGCCGCTGAGACATCCGCCTCGGGCCGGCGACCATCACAACTGATCGTTAACTATGGTTGCCGAACCTTCCACCGCACAGCGAAGCGGAGAGGCATCCATGACGCGCGACGGAAACCGCCCCCATCCCAGCGCCCTGGCGCGCTACCCGGTTCCGATCGAGCTGATCTCGGCGCTGTTCCGCGCCGACGACGCGGAGCGCGACCGGCTGCTCGCCCCGATGCCGGCCTATGGGCGAGCCCGGATCGCGGCCTATTGCGCCGACAACGCGCGGCTCGCGGCGCTCGGCCTGAAGGTGGCGCGGTCCTGCGACGAGGCCACGCTCGTCAAGGCGGCGGGCCAAGCCGTCGGCGCCGACCTCTACGCGCGCTCACGGGCCGCCGCCCCGACCCCGGTCCGGCTTCAGGCCGCCTGACCGATCCGTTGCGCGTGGGCCCGTCCGGCCGATCCCGTCGGGTTGATGAATGGCCGGACCTGTCCCGGTTCACGGCGACCGGCGCATCCTCCTGCCATCGGTCCGGTGCGTCCGGCCCGCTGGTTCAGGAGATCGTGTCATGATGCGCTCCAAGATGCTCGGCCTGGTCGCGGTGGTCACGGCGGGGCTCGCCACCGCCACGGCGGCGAACGCGGCACCGTTCGGCTATGGCCCCCCCGATGCCGGGGTCGTGATCGAGCGCGTGGCGGGCGGCTGCGGTCCCGGCTTCCACCCCAATCCCTGGGGCCATTGCCGGCCCAACGAGCGCGGCTGGGGCTGGGGCGGTCCCCGCGGGCCCTACGGGCGGCCGGGCTACGGCGGCTACGAGCGCGGCTATGGCGGCTATGACGGCCCGCGCCGGTTCCACGGCGGCTGGTAGCCCGCGCGGCCGGCTCGGGACCATACCCCGGATCCGGATCGGACCGGATCCGGACTTGATTGCCGACTTGTCCCGCCGGAACGGACACCCGCATATTCACGACGGGATAGAGCCGTATTAGTCTCTTCCGGGACGACACATAGTGTCCCGGAGATTTTTCGATATGCGCCGCTATGTATTTGCATCCCTGATGATTGCCGGCGTGGCGGCCGGTGCCTCGCCGGCCGCTGCCCTGTCGACCAAGGAGTGTTCGGCAAAGTATCAGGCCGCCAAGCAGGCGGGGACGCTTAACGGGCAGAAGTGGAACGACTTCCGCAAGGCCGAGTGCGGCGCGGCGGCCGATACCGCCCCGACGACCGCCCCCAACCCGGTCTCGCCGACCGCGACGACCGCCGCGCCCGCGGCCCCGCCGGCGGCCGGTTCGCGCGCCGGAACGACACCGGCCGCCGCCGCCGGATCGGCCGCCTTCCCCCGCGCCATCGATCCGAAATACGCCAAGGAATCGGCCGGAAAGGCCCGCATGCACACCTGTCTCGACAGCTACAACGCGGCCAAGGCCGCCGGCACGTTGGGCGGCATGAAGTGGATCGAGAAGGGCGGCGGCTACTATTCGGCCTGCAACAAGCAGCTCAAGGGCTGAGCCGCTTCGCGGCCGCGGCCCGAGCGGGTCCCGATCCCGCTCGGACCTGGCGCCCGACAAGACAGGCCCCGACGGTCGCAGCGATGCGACCGGCCCCCTCATTCTGGCGGGGAGGGGGGCCGGGTTGGGATCGGTGGAGAGGGCACCGGATCGCGCGATCCGGCGTCGCCCCCACCTTCGGTTCCTCACCGCGAGGGGAGGCGCGCATCCAGCGGCCCGAGATGGGGAAGCATCCGAGCCTGCAGAGACGCCGCCGGCGCCACGACCGGCGCCGGCGGCGTTGTCCCGACCGGACCGACGGCGCCTAGAACGGGATGTCGTCGTCGAGGTCGTAGCCGCCGCGGCTTCCGCCGCCGCCGCCGTTGCCGCCACCGCCCGAGGAGGCCGGAGCCGGACGCCGCTCGCCGCCCTGGGCGCGACCGCCTCCGAAATCGCCGCCGCGGTCACCGCCCCGGCCGCCCCCGAAATCCCCGCCGCGGCTGATCTGGCCGCCGCCCTCTTCCTCGCCGGCGAAGTCGCCGCCGCCGCCGCGCCCGTCGAGGATCGTCATCTCGCCGCGGAAGCGCTGGAGCACCACCTCGGTCGTGTACTTCTCGACGCCGGAATTGTCGGTCCACTTCCGGGTCTGAAGCTGGCCCTCGATATAGACCTTCGAGCCCTTGCGCAGGTACTGCTCGGCCACCCGGGCGAGGTTGTCGTTGTAGATGACGACCGAGTGCCACTCGGTCTTCTCCTTGCGCTCGCCGGTCGCCTTGTCCTTCCACGACTCCGACGTCGCGAGCCGCAGGTTGCAGACCGGGTCGCCCGACCCGAGGCGGCGCATCTCGGGATCGCGCCCGAGATTGCCCACGAGAATCACCTTGTTGACGCTGCCCGCCATCGCTCTCTCCTAGTCGTACGGATCTCACTGGGCACTTGCCCGGCGGCGCGCGAACCATGCGCCCGGGCCTCCGGAGCGGCAACCTGCGGGGCGGGCTTGTGCCCGCTTTCCGCAGCGCCACCGGATCTGTTTGTTCTATATCCGTTCCAGATCGGCGGCAAGAAGCCGTCAGGACACGCGGACGACGAGCTTGCCGAAATTCCGGCCCTTCAACAGGCCCATGAACGCCTCCGGGGCATTCTCCAGGCCTTCGACCACGTCCTCGCGATAGCGGACGCGTCCGTCCTGGATCCAGCCGGCGACCTCCTTGCGGAACGTCTCGGCCTGCTCGGCGAAGTCCCAGACGATGAAGCCCTGGATGTGCAGCCGGTTGGTCAGGACCGCACGCATCAGGCCGGGCAGGCGGTCCGGGCCGGGGGGCACCTCGGTGGCGTTGTAGGCCGAGACGAGGCCGCAGACCGGGATCCGCGCGAAGGGGTTGAGCAAGGGCATCACGGCGGCGAAGACCGCGCCGCCGACATTCTCGAAGTAGACGTCGATGCCTTTCGGACAGGCGGCGGCCAGCGCGCCGGGCAGGTCGGGGCCGCGATGATCGACGGCGGCGTCGAAGCCGAGTTCCTCCGTGAGGTAGCGGCACTTCTCGGGGCCGCCCGCGATCCCGACGGCGCGGGCGCCGTGGATCTTGGCGATCTGCCCGACCAGGGAGCCCACCGGGCCGGCGGCGGCGGCCACCACGACGGTCTCGCCGAATTTCGGCCGGCCGATGTTGAGGAGGCCGGTATAGGCGGTCATGCCCGGCATCCCGAGCACGCCCAGCGCCGTCGAGGGCGGGGCGGCGGCGGGATCGACCTTGCGCGAGCCCTTGCCGTCGGTGACGAAATAGTCCTGCCAGCCCGCGAAGGCGGTCAGCATCTCGCCCACGGCATAGTCCGGGTGGTTCGAGGCGACCACCTCGCCCACCGTCTCGGCGGTGATCGGCGCGCCGATCTCGACGGGCGCCGCGTAGGATTTCGCGTCGCTCATCCGGCCGCGCATATAGGGATCCAGGGACAGCCAGCGGGTGCGCAGGAGGACCTGGCCGGGTCCGGGCTGCGGCACCGGCACCTCCTCCAGGCGGAAGTTCTCGGGCCGCGGCTCACCGTGCGGGCGCGAGGCCAGGACGATGCGTCGGTTCATGTCGGTGGTCATGGCGAACTCCCGGTTATTGCCTGTCGCCTCCGATCTGGGGCGCCGGACCGTGGAGGCAAAGGCGCGGCTGTGATCTCCCGGCCGGCTCGCGCGTTGTCCCGTCTCGGGAGCGCGGAGCGGCGGCATGCGGGGAACGGCACTGGGATTCGGGCTGGCGGCGATGGCGACAGGGGCCGCCCTGGCCGGTCCCCTCGACGCCTATCGGGACCGCGCGCGGGTGCTGGTCCTGTCGGCGCCCGAGGCCGGGGACGCGGATCTCCGGGCGCAGCGGGCGGCCCTGGGTTCGGCCCGCACCGGTCTCGCCGACCGCGACCTCGTGGTGCTGGAAGCGGTCGGGTCCGGGGCGCAGGCGCAGGCCCTGCGCACCCGGCTCGGCCTGCCCGCGGACAGCTTCCGCGCCGTTCTGATCGGCAAGGACGGCGGCGCCAAGCTCACCGCCAAGGAGCCGATCGCCCCGCAGGCGCTGTTCGCCACGATCGACGCGATGCCGATGCGCCGCGCCGAGATGCGCGAGCGCCGCTAGGGCCGGATCCCCTGTGAACCGACGGGGTGCGGACACCAACGGTTAAGCCTACCGGCCTATCACCGAAACGTGTCGACGGCCGCGTATCGGCCGTCCGTTGAGGCCCGCCAGGACGCTCGGACGAGACGCTCGAATCGATGACCCGACAACAAGTCGCCACCGCCATCCGCCGCCTCGTCGACCTGCAGGTCGAGGATATCGAGCGCGCGGTTCGCGACGGCCATAAGACCATCGCGCTGAACGAGCTGGCGGATCTGAACCGCCAGCTCAAGGCCTTCGCGGCCGCCCTCAAGAAGGCGCCGGCCCGCATCTGAGCCGGCGCGACCCTACCAGCGCGGTCCGCCCCAGCGACGGGGCGGAATGTCCTCCGGCGGCGGAGGCGGCGGGGGCGGCCCGCGGTCGACGACCGGCTCGTCGCAGACCCGCACCCGGCGCAAAACCGGCGCGCCATCCGGATCGAACCGACGCCGCACGAATTCCCGGCACGCTTCGGGGGGCGCCGCCGTGAAGCGTGGGCCGCGGAACGCGGCCTCGGGACGTGGCGGCGGCGGCGGTCGGCGCTCCGGCTCCTCCTCCTGAGCGGGATCGCCATAGCCATGAGGAGGCGCGTAGGGACCGTCGAAATCGGCGGCCAGCGCCGGGCCCGTGGCGAGGAGCAGGGCGCAGAAAGCTGTGCGGACGAGGGAACGACGAGCGGGCACGGGGGCCTCGGCGTGATCGGGCGCGCGGGGATCGCGGCCATCATCACCGGAGCTAGCGCCAATGCGCCTGAACCCTCCCCGTGTGGTGCTGTCAGTTGCCGTTCAGCCGGCTATTTCTGCATCGCGTTGACTTCGCACTGGGCGTAGTCCGCGCTCGCCTTCACGTAGGCGTTGAGCTTCTGCAGGTAGGCCTCGGCGATCGGCCGGAACGCCTGCGCCTGCAGGTTATAGGCCTTGATCGCGTCGTTGTAGCTGTAGCCCTCCCAGCCCGGGCAGCCCTCCTTGGCGTCGAGGCAGGCGGGCTTCTGCGGCAGCGCCGGCTTGGTCGGGCGGGCCGAGGCCGGCGGCGGCTCGGGCGCCGTGCAGGCTGCGACGGCCTGTGCCGCGGCCGCCGGGGGCGGCGCGGCGGGAGCCGCCTTGGCGGCCGGCTTCGCGGGTGCGGGCGGCGTCGCGAGGGCGACCGTCGGCGCGAGCAAGCCCGCGATCAGGAGAAGCGTGCCGCGCATGGCGTCTTGAAAGCTCCGCTGGGCCCGGGGCCGCCGGCGGCGGAGGACCGGGAGCGGGTTCTGCTGCATCAGGCCCGCGGCGACAAGGGCTCCCGGACCGGATCCCGGCGGGGCGTGGCGGCCGGCCGCCTCGTCGGCGCCGGGCCGGCGGCGCGCGCCTTCGGACGGCGCACCAGCGCCAGGAGCGGCAGCGACAGACCGACCGCCAGCACCCACCAGGCCGGCCGGATCGGCCCGGAGAAGTCCAGGTTGGCGGCGAGCACGAGGCTGGCCGGGACGCCGCTGGCGAGCCCGTACCAGGCGGCTTCGAGACCCGCGGTGGCGAGGCCGGCGAGGATCGCGAGCAGCAGGAGCGACCAGGGCCGCTCCGGCCATTTGAACCGCCGCATCACCCGCCAGCCCATCAGCAGCAGGAACAGGCCGGCCGAGAAGACCGGATCGGTGACGTCGATCTTGGACTGCAGGAAGTAATGGACCAGGGCCAGGACGGCGATCGTGTAGACGAGGCGGTGCAGCCGGTTCCAGTTCGGGCCGAGGTTCCGGATCGCCGCATCCGTGGAGGTCAGACCGAGGGCGATCAGGCCGATCAGCGCCACGAAGCCGATCGTCAGGTAGAGCCGCAGGGCGATCTCCGAGACGACCTTGGTGAGGATCAGGTTCTGGTCGACGGCGTAGAGGGTGAGATGGGCCACCGCGTAGGCCATCACGGTGATGCCGAGCATCCGCCGCACCGCGATGACCTTCGCCCAGTCGGCGATGCGGCGGAGCGGCGAGATCGCCAGGGAAAACAGCAGGAAGCGCACCGCCCACTCGCCGGTGGCGTGGATCAGCGCGGTGATCGGCTTCGCGCCCAGCGCGTCGAGCCGGTAGGCGGCCGCGAGGTACAGGGCCGGGGCGATGCAGGCCAGGAAGACCGCGAGCTTCAGCCACGAGAGGCGACCGGCCCGGTCGAGCCAGGGGCGGGGGATGGCGGGGAGAACGGCCGAGCGGTCGATCATGGGTCTCGGACAGGCTCTTTTTCGGTGAGGGACGGCGGCGACCCGCCAGCGACATGCGCCACGGCGAGAACGGCCGCCCCCGGGCTCCGGTGCCGGCACGGGTCGGTTCGCCGCGGCCGGGCGCAGGTTACACGGGCCTGTCGCCCGGCACGGTTGACCTCGGCCGCGCCGCGGCGAGATAGCGGGGCGACGGACACCGGATGGATCCCATGCAGTACCGCAAACTCGGCCGCTCCGGCCTCAAGGTCTCGCCGATCTGCCTCGGCACGATGATGTTCGGCGGCCCCACCGACGAGGCCACCGCCGGCCGCATCGTCGGCAGCGCCCGGGAGGCGGGGATCAACTTCATCGACACGGCCAACGTCTACACGGAGGGCCGCTCGGAGGAGATCACCGGCCGGGCGATCAAGGGCGACCGCGCCGCCTGGATCCTGGCCACCAAGGTCGCCAACCCGACGGGCGAGGGCGTCAACGACCGCGGCCTGTCGCGGGTCCACGTGATGAAGGCCGCCGAGGACAGCCTGCGCCGCCTCGGCACCGATGTCATCGACATCTACTACCTGCACAAGGAAGACCACGATACGCCGCTCGCCGAGACGGTCCGGGCGATGGCCGACCTCGTGCGGGCGGGCAAGATCCGCCATTTCGGCGTCTCGAACCACCGCTCCTGGCGGGTCGCCGAGATCTGCCGGCTCTGCGACGAGCTGGGGATCGACCGGCCGGTGGTGAGCCAGCCTTACTACAACGCCTTCAACCGCATGCCCGAGACCGAGCACCTGCCGGCCTGCGCCCATTACGGGCTCGGCGTCGTGCCGTACTCGCCGCTCGCCCGCGGCGTGCTCACCGGCAAGTACGACCCGGATGCCCCGCCGCCGGCCGAATCCCGCGCCGGCCGCCAGGACACCCGGATGATGCAGACCGAGTGGCGTCCGGAATCCCTGCGCATCGCCCGGACCCTGAAGGCGCACGCCGAGGCGCGGGGCATCACGGCCGGCCAGTTCGCCACCGCCTGGGTGCTGAACAACCGCCTCGTCACCGGCGTCATCGCCGGGCCGCGCACCGAGGCGCAATGGCAGGAATATCTCGGCGCCCTCGACTACGCCTTCACCCCGGAGGACGAGGCGCTGGTGGACGGGTTCGTGGCCGCGGGCCATCCGACCACGCCGGGCTACAACGATCCCGCCTATCCGCTGGAGGGGCGGGTGCCGCGGGGTTGCTGAAAGGCAGCCGATCCCCAACCCCCTCATCCTGAGGTGCGCGCGCCTCGAAGGAGCCCTCCGGACAGCGCGCGATCCCTGGAGACCGCCTTCGAGGCCTCCTTCGAGGCCGCCGCGACGCTCCGGCACCTCAGGATGAGGCCGAGACCGGGACGAACAGGGCTGCGTCGTGCGCCTGATCCGTCTTGCGCTCCCGGCCGAGGGTCGCTATCTAGCTCTCAACAGTTCTGATGGCAGTCGAGAGGCTGCGGTTCGGGAGTGGGCCCCACCGGGTCCGCTCTTTTTTTTCGCCGCAGAGCCTCTCGCCGCACAAGGCCGCACGCCGCGGGCGGGCCACGCAGAACGCCGCGAAGGTTGCGCGCTCAAACCCATGTCGTCCGAGATCGAAGCGGATCTGTCCGAAAAGCGCCTCGTCCGCGAGGCCGGTGTCGCCGCGCGCGTCGCGCAGGCGATCGAGGGGCCGCTCCAAGGCCTCGGCTTCCGGCTGGTCCGGGTGAAGATGTCCAACATCAACGGCTGCACCGTGCAGATCATGGCGGAGCGGCCGGACGGCTCCTTCACCATCGACGATTGCGAGGCGGTGAGCCGCGCGATCTCGCCGATCCTCGACGTCGACGACCCGGTGGGCGGCGCCTACAACCTGGAAGTGTCCTCGCCGGGGATCGACCGGCCGCTGGTGCGGATCTCGGACTTCGCCCGCTGGGTCGGCTACGAGGCCAAGGTCGAGCTGAGCCCGCCGCTCGACGGGCGCAAGCGCTTCCGCGGCATCCTCGGCGCGCCGGATCTGGACAGGCAGACGGTCCCCATCGAACTGCCCGACGTGAAGGAAGGGCTGCCGAGCCGCATCGACCTGCCGCTCAAGGACCTCGCCGAGGCCCATCTCGTCCTCACCGACGACTTGATCCGCGAATCGCTCCGCCGCGGCGGACCGCCCCCCGCGGACGAGGCCGAGGAGACGGATGACGCGGAGCCCGCCGAGGAGCGCGCGGCGCCGCCGGCGCGCAGCCCCTTCCAGCCGAAGGGGCCCCGGAAGGCCAGCCCCGCGGCCAAGCTCCAGAAGCCGGCGCGGACCGGTCCGAAGAAGCCGGTCGTGACCAAGGCGTCCCGGCTGAAGGACCGCGATTCGCTGCATTGAGACCCCAATGTCGGCCGCCCGGCGGCCGGCTCGAAGATTTGACGGAAGAGAAGGACCGACACCGATGGCCGTCGTCAGCGCCAACAGGCTCGAACTCCTCCAGATCGCCGATGCGGTCGCCCGCGAGAAGGTGATCGACCGCTCCATCGTCATCGACGCGATGGAGGAGGCGATCGCCAAGGCCGCGCGCTCCCGCTACGGCGCCGAGACCGACGTTCACGCCGAGATCGACCCGAAGACGGGGGCTTTGCGCCTCTCGCGCCACCTCCTGGTCGTCGATCAGGTGGAGAACGACGCCCGCGAGATCACCCTGGACCAGGCCCGCCGCTACAACCCGGGGGCGCTGGTCGGCGACGTCATCTCCGACACCCTGCCGCCCTTCGATTTCGGCCGCGTGGCCGCCCAGTCGGCCAAGCAGGTCATCGTCCAGAAGGTGCGCGACGCCGAGCGCGCCCGCCAGTTCGACGAGTACAAGGACCGCATCGGCGAGATCCTCAACGGCATCGTGAAGCGGGTCGAGTACGGCAACGTCATCGTCGATCTCGGCCGCGGCGAGGGCATCGTGCGCCGGGACGAGATGATCCCGCGCGAGACCTTCCGGCCGGGCGACCGCATCCGCTCCTACCTGTTCGACGTGCGCTCGGAAGTGCGCGGGCCGCAGATCTTCCTGTCGCGCTCGCACCCGCAGTTCATGGCCAAGCTGTTCGGCCAGGAAGTGCCCGAGATCTACGACGGCATCGTCGAGGTGAAGGCTGTGGCCCGCGACCCGGGCTCCCGCGCCAAGATCGCGGTGATCTCCCGTGACGGCAGCATCGACCCGGTGGGCGCCTGCGTCGGCATGCGCGGCTCGCGCGTGCAGGCCGTGGTCGGCGAGCTGCAGGGCGAGAAGATCGACATCATCCCGTGGTCCGAGGACGAGGCGACCTTCATCGTCAACGCCCTCCAGCCCGCCGAGGTGGTGAAGGTGGTGCTCGACGAGGAGGCCGACCGCATCGAGGTGGTGGTGCCGGACGACCAGCTGTCGCTGGCCATCGGCCGCCGCGGCCAGAACGTGCGCCTCGCCTCCCAGCTCACCGGCTGGGACATCGACATCCTCACCGAGGCCGAGGAGTCGGAGCGCCGCCAGAAGGAGTTCGCCGAGCGGACCCAGGTCTTCATGGAGGCGCTGGACGTCGACGAGACCGTCGGCCAGCTGCTCGCGGCGGAAGGCTTCCGCAACGTCGAGGAGATCGCCTACGTCGACATCCAGGAGCTCTCCGGCATCCAGGGTCTCGACGAGGAGACCGGCACCGAGATCCAGGCCCGCGCCCAGGACCACCTCGCCCGGATCGAGCAGGCTCACGACGCCCGCCGCACCGAGCTCGGCGTCGCCGACGAGCTCCGCGAGATCGAGGGCATCACCACGCCCATGATGGTCGCCCTCGGCGAGAACGACGTGAAGAGCGTCGAGGATCTGGCGGGCTGCGCCACCGATGATCTCGTCGGCTACACGGAAGGCCGCGGCCCCGAAGCGGTGCGTCATGCGGGCTACCTCGACGGCTTCGACCTGTCCCGCGCCGAGGCGGAAGCTCTGATCATGGCCGCCCGCCTCAAGGCCGGCTGGATCGAGGCGCTGCCGGAGCCGGAAGGCGAAGACGGTGCCGAGGAAGGGGCCGAGGAAGGGGCCGAGGCGGCCGAGGGCGAAGAAGCCGCCCGGGCCGAGGGCTGAGCCGAAGGCCGGCGGCGGAAACGCGATGGTCGCGGACGACACGACCCTGCCCGAGGACGGGCTGGCTGCCGGGGGGCTCGATGCCGGCCCTGGCCGCCGCGCGCCCGAGCGGACCTGCCTCGTCACGCGCGTCGCCCAGGCGCCGGAGGCGATGATCCGGTTCGTGCGCGGGCCGGACGGCAGCGTCGTCCCCGACCTGCGCGCCAAGCTCCCGGGGCGCGGCGCCTGGATCAGCGCCCGGCGCGAGGCGGTCGCCACCGCCGTGCGCAAGAATCTTTTCTCGCGGGCCTTCAAGGGGCCGACCCCGGCCGCGCCCGATCTGCCGGACCGGATCGCCGCGGGGCTCCGGGAGGATCTGCGGCAGGCCATCGCGCTCGCCAACAAGGCGGGCTGCATCGTCGCGGGCTTCTCGAAGGTCGAGGCGGCGATCGGCGGCCAGCCCGGTGCCATCGCGGTGATCCACGCCGCCGAGGCGAGCCCGGATGGCCGGCGGAAGATCGCGTCGGCCTTGCACAGGCGCCATGGCGAGGCCATGTCAAGGATCCCGATCATCGATGACCTGTTCGAAGACGAATTGGACATGGCTTTAGGTCGGGGTCATGTGATACACGCTGCGCTCGTCGCAGGAGCCGGAGCCGCCGGCTGCCTGTCGCGTTGGCGTCGGCTACGCTCCTTCGAGGGCGCCGCCGCGGCGACCGGGGAGCCCGATCCAGCCCGAATCGGCGGGATCGATGAAGCCTCACGTTGACGACGCAGGACGGATTTGGCCGGCGCCACCGGGCGTCGGTTCACGGGACGATGGAAACCCTCAGGGTTCAGGCTGAATGAGCGATACGAATAACCCGGGCGACAAGACTCTGAATCGGACTTCCCCGAAGCCGCTTTCCCTCAAGCGGCCGATCGAGGCGGGCACCGTGCGTCAGAGCTTCTCCCATGGCCGCTCCAAGCAGGTCGTGGTCGAGACGGTGAAGCGCCGCGTGATCGGCGCGGCTCCGGCCGCTCCTGCCCGTGAGCCTGCACCCGCACCGCGTCCGGCACCGGCCGCGCCCGCGGCCGCGGCCCCCCGTCCGGCCCAGCGGCCGGCCTCGGGTGTGGTCCTGCGCACGCTGAGCGAACAGGAGAGCGCCGCCCGCGCGGCAGCCCTCGCCGACGCGCAGCGCCGTGAGGCCGAGGCCCGCCGCAAGGCCGAGGCCGAGGCCGAGGCGCGCCGCCGCGAAGCCGAGGAGCAGGCCCGCCGCGAACGCGAGGCCGCCGAGGCCCGCCGCCGCGAGGAGGAGGAGCGCAAGGCCGCGGCTGCGGCAGCCGCCGCTGCGGCGGCTGAGGCCGCCAAGGCTGCTGAAAAGGCAGCCGAAGCCCAGGCAGCCGCACCCGCTCCCGCCCCCACCGCCGCCGCGCCTGCCGCCGCTGCACCTGCCCGTCCGGCCGAAGCGCCTGCCGCGCCGCCGGCCGCTGCCCGTCCGGCCGCGGCTGCGCCCGCGCGCCCGGCCGCTGCGCCGGCCCGTCCGGCCGCCGCGCGTCCGGCTGCGCCCGCCTCGGCTCCGGCCGCGCCGCGCCCCCCGCTGACGCCCCGACCCTCCACGGGCGAGCCGCGCAAGACGATCACGGCCGATTCGCGCAAGCCGCGCGATCTCAACTTCATGGCCAAGCCCGCTCCGGCGCCCGAGCCCGAGAAGAGCGCGACGCCGGCGACCGCCGCCCGTCCCGCCGGTGCCGGTGCCGCGGCGCGGCCGGCCGGTCGCGGTGCCCAGACCAACGACGACGAGTCCGAGACCAAGCGGGTCATCCGCCGTCCCGGCATGCCGCTCAAGATCATCACGCCGCCCAAGACGCCGAAGTCTCCGGGCGGTGACCGCAACCGCGGTCGCCTGACCATCGCCAACGCCACCTCGGGCGAGGACGAGCGGACACGCTCGGTCGCCTCGTTCCGCCGCCGCCAGCAGCGCATGAGCGGCCGCGGTCAGGTGGAGCAGAAGGAGAAGCTGTCCCGCGAGGTGACAATCCCCGAGACGATCACGATCCAGGAACTCGCCAACCGCATGTCGGAGCGGGCCGTCGACGTGATCCGCATGCTGATGAAGCAGGGCCAGATCCACAAGATCACCGACGTGATCGATTCGGACACCGCCCAGCTCATCGCCGAGGAGCTCGGTCACACGGTCCGTCGCGTCGCCGAATCCGATGTCGAGGAGGGCCTGTCGTCCGACGAGCCGGATCTGGAGGAGGATCTCGATCCCCGTCCGCCGGTGGTCACCATCATGGGCCACGTCGATCACGGCAAGACGTCGCTGCTCGACGCGATCCGCAAGGCGAACGTGGTCGAGGGCGAGGCCGGCGGCATCACCCAGCACATCGGCGCCTATCAGGTCGCGTCGCCGTCCGGCGACATGATCACCTTCATCGACACCCCGGGCCACGCGGCGTTCACGTCGATGCGCGCCCGCGGCGCCAAGGTCACCGACATCGTCGTGGTCGTGGTCGCGGCCGATGACGGCGTCATGCCCCAGACCATCGAGGCCATCCAGCACGCCAAGGCGGCCGGTGTCCCGCTGATCATCGCGGTCAACAAAATCGACAAGCCGGATGCCAAGCCGGAGCGGGTTCGCACCGAGCTGCTGCAGCACGACATCCAGGTCGAGTCGATGGGCGGTGAGACCCTCGAGTTCGAGGTCTCGGCCAAGACCGGCGAAGGACTGCCGGAGCTTCTGGAGGGTATCCAGATCCAGGCCGAGATCATGAACCTGCGCGCCAACGAGAAGCGCGACGGCGAGGGGACGGTCATCGAGGCGCAGCTCGACCGCGGTCGCGGCCCCGTGGCCACGGTCCTGGTCCAGCGCGGTACCCTGTTCACCGGCGACATCGTCGTGGCGGGCGCCGAGTGGGGCCGCGTGCGCGCCCTGATCGACGACCTCGGCGAGAACGTCCAGTACGCCGGGCCTTCGGTCCCCGTGGAGGTGCTGGGCTTCAACGGCACGCCGGACGCCGGCGACCGCGTGACCGTGGTGCCGAGCGAGGCCCGCGCCCGCGAGGTTACCGAGTACCGCGCCCGCCAGAAGCGCGAGCGTCAGAACGCCCGGACCGGCGGCGCCAACCGGTCGCTCGTCGATATGATGCGCGACCTCAAGGAAGGCGCCGGCCGGAAGGAACTGCCGGTCGTCATCAAGGGCGACGTGCAGGGCTCGGTCGAGGCGATCTCGGGCGCGCTGGAGAAGCTCGGCAACGACGAGGTCGCGGCCCGCATCCTCCTGGCGGGTGTCGGCGGCATCACCGAGTCGGACATCACCCTGGCGCAGGCCTCCAAGGCGGTGGTTATCGGCTTCAACGTGCGCGCCCTCAAGGAGGCCCGCGAGGCCGCCGAGCGGGCCGGCATCGAGATCCGGTACTACAACATCATCTACGACCTCGTGGACGACATCAAAGCCACGCTGTCGGGGATGCTGCCGCCGACGCTCCGCGAGGAGCGCCTGGGCGAGGCCGTCATCCAGGAGGTCTTCGAGGTCTCGAAGGTCGGCAAGGTCGCGGGTTGCCGCGTCCAGGACGGCATCGTCGAGCGCGGCGCCCATGTCCGCCTGATCCGCGACAGCGTCGTGATCCACGAGGGCAAGCTGAAGACCCTCAAGCGCTTCAAGGACGATGCGAAGGAAGTCACCTCCGGCCAGGAGTGCGGCATGGCCTTCGAGAACTTCGAGAACATGCGCGCCGGCGATGTGATCGAGTGCTACCGGGTCGAGGAGATCCGCCGCACCCTCTGACACGCCGGACTCATCCGGACAGGGCGGCCGCGGCACCTGCCGCGGCCGTCTTTTCGTTTTCAGGACGTGAGCCGTCCGCTCCGGCGGAAAGGCCCGAGACAGAATGGCCCAGAAACCGACTTCCACCGGCCCCTCGCAGCGCCAGCAGCGCGTGGCCGAACTCGTGCGCCACGCGCTCGCCGAGGTGCTCCAGCGCGGCGACATCCAAGATCCGGTGCTCGGCACGCATGTCGTGACCGTCCCGGAGGTGCGGATGTCGCCCGACCTGAAGCTCGCCACCGCCTACGTGATGCCGCTCGGCGGTCTCGACGAGGCGCCGGTGATCGCCGCCCTGGAGCGTCACCGGAAGGTGCTGCGCCAGGAGGTGGCGCGGCGGGTGAACCTGAAATTCGCCCCGGAGCTGCGGTTCCGACGGGACGAGACCTTCGACGAGGCGGCCCGCATCGACAAGCTGCTGCGGGACGAGCGGGTCCAGCGCGACCTTGAGACCGGGCACGAGGACGACGAACCGGAGACCGGGACGGGGCATTGAGTCCCGATACCCAACAGAAAGGGACGGGGCATCGACCCCGGGGGACAACGCGGACATGACGGTTTCCATGGAAGATCTTCCGCCGGCCGAGCACCAGGCTCCCGTGCCGGGCGCTGAGCGTCGTGGCCCGGAGGGCCGCCGTCCGCAGCGCGGGCCGCGTCCCGACCGCCCGAAGCGCCGGGACGTCTCGGGCTGGGTGATCCTCGACAAGCATGTCGGCATGACCTCGACCCATGCGGTCGCGGTGGTGAAGCGCGCCTTCAACGCCAAGAAGGCGGGCCATGCCGGCACCCTCGATCCGCTGGCCTCCGGCATCCTGCCGATCGCCCTCGGCGAGGCGACCAAGACCGTCCCGTTCGTGATGGACGGCCGGAAGGCCTATCGGTTCACCGTGCAGTGGGGCATCGAGACCGATACCGACGATGCCGAGGGGCGTCCCGTGGCCACCAGCGAGACCCGCCCGGACCGTGCGGCGGTCGAGGCCGCGCTCCCAGCCTTCGTGGGCGCCATCGAGCAGGTGCCGCCGCGCTACTCGGCGATCAAGATCCAGGGCGAGCGCGCCTACGACCTCGCCCGCGAGGGCGAGGTGGTGGAACTCGTGGCCCGGCCGGTGCAGATCGACCGGCTCGCGGTGGTCGAGCATGACGGCGAGCGCACCGTGATCGAGGCGGAGTGCGGCAAGGGCACCTACGTGCGGGCGCTGGCCCGCGACCTCGGCCGGATGCTCGGCTGCTACGGCCATGTGGCGGCCCTGCGCCGGACCCGTGTCGGTCCCTTCTCCGAGGCCGAGGCCTGCCCGGTCTCGGCCCTGACCGACGGCAGCCCGGAGGCGGCGCTCGCCTATCTGCGTCCGGTGGAGACGGCCCTCGATGCCATCCCGGAAGTCGCGGTCTCCCGTGATCTGGGCCTGCGCCTGATGCGGGGCCAGCCGGTGATCCTGCGGGGCCGGGACGCCCCCGTCGAGGGCAAGGCCTTCGCAACCTGTGCTGGCATTCTGGTCGCCGTCGGCGATGTGGAGCGCGGCGAACTGATCCCCCACCGGGTGTTCCACCTCGGCGGCACGGCTCCTGGCCGCAGCGCCTGAAACGCCGGCTCCGCACCGCCCGGTCCGGCGCGTGCGGAGCCCCGCCCGGTCCGTGCCGCCCTGAGACGTGATCGCGCAGGCGGAACGAACCTCGGCCGTACCGCTTTGGCTCCGGCGAACGGTCCGGGATGCTCATGCGCGAACTCGACTACGACGTGGCGGTGATCGGTGCCGGCACAGCCGGCATCGCCGCCCATCGCGCCGCTTCGGCCGCGGGGGCGCGGTCGGTGCTGATCGAGCGCGGGCCCGGCGGGACGACCTGCGCGCGCGTCGGCTGCATGCCGTCGAAGCTCCTGATCGCCGCGGGCGCTGCCGCCCACGCGGCCCGCACCACCGGGCTGTTCGGCATCCGGGTCTCCGGCGTCACGGTGGACGGGCCTGCGGTGCTGCGGCGTCTCCGGTCGGAGCGCGACCGGTTCGTCGCCAGCGTCGTCGACGGTCTCGCGGATCTCCCCGAGGGCGAACGCCTCGGCGGCACCGCCCGATTCGAGAGCGACCGCACGCTGGTGATCGGAGACGCCATCCGGATCCGCTTCCGGGCGGCGGTCATCGCCACCGGGTCGAGCCCGATCGTGCCGGAAGCCCTGCAGGGTCTCGGCGCGCGCGTCCTGACCACCGATACCCTCTTCGAAATCCCCGATCTCCCGGATTCGCTGGCCATTCTCGGGGCCGGGCCCGTGGGAATCGAGATCGCCCAGGCGATGGCGCGGCTCGGTGTCGCCGTCACGGTGATCGATGCGGGTGACACCGTCGCCGGCTTGAGCGAGCCGGAACTCGCCCGGCAGGCCGCCGCGATCTTCGGCGCGGACCTGGATCTTCACCTCGGTGCCGCGGTTCGGACGGCAGCGCCGGACGGCGACGGCGTATCCCTGCACTGGATCGACCGTGACGGGCGCGAACAGGTCACGCGGGCGTCGCGGGTGCTGGCCGCCACCGGCCGGGCCCCCAACTTGGATGCCTTGCGGCTTGAGGCGGCGGGCCTCCGCCGCGACGAAGACGGAGTGCCGGAATTCGACCGGCGCAGCCTCGTCTGCGCGGGCGCGCCGATCCTGATCGCGGGCGATGCCGATGGCTGGCGCCCTGTCCTGCACGAGGCCAGCCGCCAGGGCAGGATCGCGGGGGGTAACGCTGCCGCCCTGGCCGCGGGCCGCCCGGTCGCGGCCCCCGCCCCCTGGACCCGCCTCGCCATGGTTTTTACCCATCCTCAGGCGGCGGTGATCGGCGCCCCCTACGATCCGGAGAATGCGGGACGGGTCGTCGGCACGATGGACTTCTCGGATCAGGGCCGCGCCCGCGTCGAGGGGACGAATCGCGGCGGCATCCGGCTCTGGGCCGACCGGTCGGGGCACCTCCTCGGCGGCGAGATGCTCGGACCGTCCGTAGAGCACCTCGCGCACCTGCTCACCTACGCAGTCGCGCACAAGCAGACCGCCGAGACCCTGCACGATCAGCCAGTGTACCACCCTACGGTTGAGGAAGGGCTGTTCAGGGCGATGTCTAAGATCGTACAGAGCACTTGAGGTTTTGATCTTGCTGACATCACAAGCATTGCGCTCGGCCCATCCCGTCGCCATACCCAGTTGAATGAGCCGGTTTCGCTCCTGATGCCGCCCAGCCAGGCCCCCAATACCGACGTCGATCTCGACGCCATCGCGCCGGACGCGCTCGACCGCCTGGACCAGGGCGTGATCGGGCTCGATTCGGCTGGCACCGTCGTGGCCTTCAGCGAGGGCGCGAGCGCCATCTCGGGCCTTTCGCGCGAGGCCGTGCTGGGGCGGGACTATTTCCGCGACGTGATGCCGGGCACCAACGTGCCGAATTTCCGGGGCCGGTTTCTGGCAGGGGCCCGCCGCGGGACGCTGGACGAGACCTTCGACTACGTCTTCGGCCGGCTGCCGCAGCCTCTGCGGGCCCGGATCCATATGCGCCATGGCCAGATCGCCGGGGGCAGCCCGGTGACATGGCTGACCATCGATCCGGTGGAGAGCCTGGGGGCCGACCACTCGCGCGAGGCCGTCATGGCGGCGATCGGCCGGCGGGTGCGCGCCGAGCCGGTGGATGCCAGCCTGTGCGAGCGTGAGCCCATCCACATCCCGGGCTCGATCCAGCCCAATGCCGTGATGCTCGCCGCCGACGCCGGGACGCTCCTGGTGGTCGCCTATTCGGCCAATGTCGGCGAGATCGTCGATCCGATCGAGCCGCCTCTGGCGGGGCGCCCCCTCGCGGACGTGCTGCCGGCGGATTTCGTGGCGGCGATCCGCGCCCGTCTGGCGCGCGGGACCCTCCATGACGGCGCGTCCCTGCGCCGGACCCTGGCATTCCCGGGCCGCGGGACCGCCTATCACGCCGTCGCCCATGCCCATGCCGGCCGCCTCATCGTGGAGATGGAGCTGGAGCCCGATTCGGCCGACGATTTCGCCACCGCCAGTCAGGCCGATACCGAACTCGCCGTCGGCCGCCTGCGCGAGGCCGGGACCCTGGCGGATATCGCCCGGATCGCAGCCCTCGAGATCCGGGCGCTCACCGGCTTCGAGGCGGTCTTGGTCTACCGCTTCGACACGGACTGGAACGGCGAGGCCGTGGCCGAGGACAAGGTGCCCGACTGGTCGCGCAGCCTGCTGGGCCTGCGCTTCCCCGCCTCCGACATCCCCGCCCAGGCCCGGGCCCTCTACACCAAGGCCAAGAGCCGCTTCGTCATCGATCGGGACAGCGTGCCCGTCGGGCTGGTCTCGGCGCCCGGCGCCGGCAACGGCCCGATCGACCTGACCTTCGCTCAGCACCGCACGCTGTCGCCGATCCACCTGGAGTACCAGCGCAATCTCGGCGTGAACGGCTCCATGTCGATCTCGATCATGGTCGAGGGGCGGCTCTGGGGCCTGATGATCGGGCACCATCGCCGCCCGCACTACGTCACGCCGGAGACCCGCGCGGCCGCCACGGTGCTGACCGACGCCTTCGCCATGCGGGTGCAGGAGATCGAATCGCGCCGGCTCTGGGCCGAGCGGCAGGCCCATCTCGACGTCGAGGGGCGTCTCGTGCGCGGCCTGACCCGATCCGACGATTTCGTGGCAGCCCTGACCGGCGGCACGACGACGCTGCTCGACCTGTTCGGCGCCACCGGCGCCGGCATCGTTTCAGGCGACCGGGTCACGGGGATCGGGCGGACGCCGCCGGTCGACATGGTGGCGGCGATCGCGGGCTGGCTGCGGGCGGGCGTGCCGGCGGGCGAGGTCGCCTACAGCAGCGACAGCTTCACCGCGGATTATCCGGAGGCGGGCCCGCATCGGGAGATCGCCAGCGGCCTGCTCGCCGTCTTCGTCGATGCCTCGCGCGAGAACCTGCTGCTGTGGTTCCGGCCGGAGGTGCCCAGCACGGTGACCTGGGGTGGCGACCCGCGCAAGCCCGTCCTCGCCGGCAGCGGCCCCGTGGCGGTGCTGCCCCGCCGCTCCTTCGAGCGCTGGGTCGAGGAGCGCACCGGCTTCGCCGCGCCCTGGGCGGAATGGCAGGTCCACCTCGCCGGCTCCCTGGCGGAGGCCGTCGAGGGCGTGGTGCTGCGCCAACGCCGCAAGATCGACGAGCTCACCGGCCTGCTCGCCGAGAAGGAGCGCCTCCTCGAGCAGAAGGATCTGCTCACCCGGGAGATCGACCACCGGGTGAAGAACTCCCTGCAGATCGTCTCGGCCTTCCTGCAGATGCAGCGGCGCCAGATCGCCGACGGCGAGGCGCGGCAGGCCTTCGCCGACACCTCCGCGCGGGTGATGAGCGTCGCGCGGGTGCATGACAGCCTGTACCAGGCCGACCGGTTCGACGAGGTGGATCTCGGCCAGACCATCGAGAGCCTGTGCAACGACCTCGCGGGGCTGGCAGGCGACGGGCATGCCGTCGATCTCTCGGCGGAGCCGGGCCTGATGGTGCCCTATCGCAAGGCGGTGGCGCTCTCGCTGATCGCGACGGAACTCGTCACCAACGCCTTCAAGTATGCGGCCAACCCGACAGGCGGTGGCCGTGTCGAGGTCAGCGTCTCGGCATCGGGCCCCGGCGAGGTCCAGTTGCGGGTCTGCGACGACGGATCGGGCCTGCCCGACGACTGGGCGGACGCCAAGGCGCGGAGCAAGGGATCGGGACTGGGTATGAAGCTGATCCGGGCGATGCTCGATCAGATCAACGCCAAGCTCACCGTCGCCAACAATCCCGGCGCCTGCTTCACGATCACCGCGTGAGAACCCGCGACGGCCTGCATGCGCGGCTGCGTGCCGCGACCGATCCGGCTCACCGGGCGCTGGAGGCGTCCCTGGACTGGCAGGCGCGGGTCGCGACCCTGAGCGGCTATCGCGACCTGCTGGGGCGTCTCTACGGGTTCCACGCGGTCTGGGAATCCGCCATCGGGTCCGGGCTCGCCGATGAGGTTTTCCTGGCGCCGCGCCGCCGTCTCACGCGCCTCGCCGCCGATCTCGACCATCTCGGCCTGACGCCCTCCGCGGTCGCGGCGCTCCCGCGACCGACTTCCCTGGTCTTCGACGGACCGGCCGCCGCCATGGGCGCGCTCTACGTGCTGGAAGGCTCGACATTGGGCGGCCAGCTGATCGGCCGCCACATCGCCGGCCTGCACGGCTTCTCCGGCGCTGGCCTCGCCTATTACCGGGCGCACGGGCCCGCCGCGGGGGCGATGTGGGCGGCCTTCCGGACGCGCCTGGAGATCTTCGGCGAGGACCCGGCCGCGGAGGCTGCGCTCACCGGCGCGGCCGTGTCGACCTTCTCGGCGATGGGCGCGTGGCTCGGTCCCGGTCCGGAGACTCCGGTCGCCGCCTGAGCCGATCAGCGTGCGCCGAGGGCCTCACGCTCCGCCGCCAGATGGACCATCAGCCGCTCGGCGAGGCGCCCCGGCGGCCGTCCCGCCGGCCGCACCAGCACGGTCTCGATGGGGATCTCGGGCCGGAACGGCCGCAGCACGACGGGACATCCGCCGAGAGCCCGGGCCGGAACCGGGTCGACGATGGCGACTCCGAGACCCTCGGCGACGAGGCCGCAGCGCGCCGCGGTGTACTCGGCCATCAGGGCGAAATGCGGGGTCACGCCGGCCTGCGCGAAGGCCGCCTCGGTCGCCGCCTGCACGGGACTCGATCCGGCCGCGATCAACGGCACATCGGCGAGATCCGCCGCCGTGATGGCCCGTCGGCGGGCCAGGGCATGCCCGCGGGGCAGCACGCACACGGCGGCGACCCGCAGGAATGTCTCGGCGATCACGCCCGCATGGCCGGACCGCGGCCGGGCCAGTCCGAGATCGCATTGGCCCGAGGCGGCCCAGGACCAGATCGTGTCCGGGCTCGGGACGTGGACGGAAATGCGGAGACCGGGGCATTCCGCGTCGAGCCGCCGGATCGCGCGGGGCAGCAGCCCGGCGGCCAGGGAAGGCTGACAGGCAACGCGGAGACCGCCGGTGCCGCGCTCGCGGATGCGGCACGCGGCTTGTCGCAGGTGATCCAGCCCGGCGAACGTCTGCGCAACCTCGTGGGCGAAGGCCTCGCCTTCCGGGGTCGGGAGGGCGCTGCCGTGGCCGCGCACGAACAGCGTGAAGCCGAGTGTCGCCTCGAGCTGTGCGATGGCACGACTGATGTGGGGTTGACCGATCCCCAGGACCTCGGCGGCACGCGTCATGCCGCCGTGACGCATCACAGCGCGGAAGAGGTCGAGATGCGCGGGGTTGATCATGCCGAACGTGCATGGAATCGGGTCTTGGCGGCATTTGACGGCATCGACCGTGCCGGTTGTCAATGAGGCCCGGCACCCTGACCCGAGAGGCCCGTTCTCGATGCTCGCCTTCGCACTCTCCGCCCTGCTCGCCGTCCTGGCGGGCGCCGGACTCGTCCTGCAGCAGATCCTGAACGCCAACCTGCGCGCGGGCCTCGACTCGGCGTCCTGGGCTGGCGTCTCCAGCTACGCGGTCGGTCTCGCCTGCATGGCTCTGCTCGCCGTAGCCCTGCGCGACCCCGCCCCGGCCGTAAGCGTGGCCGGGCGGATCCCGTGGTGGACTTGGAGCGGCGGCCTGTTCGGCGCGCTGTTCATCGGGCTCGCCATCCTGCTCGTCCCGAAGCTCGGCGCCGCGACCTTCTTCGCCCTTCTGGTCACGGGCCAGATGCTCGCCTCGCTGCTGTTCGATCAGGTCGGCCTGCTCGGCCTGGCGCAACGGCCCGTCGATCTGCCCCGCCTCTTCGGGGTCGCGCTCCTGATCGGCGGCGTCGTGCTGATCCGCCGGTAGAGCCGGGTCCGCGTCACGGCGTCTCCGCCAGCAACCCCTCGACGAAGGTGGTGAGGCCGGTGCGGCGCGTCCGCCGGAGCCGCTCCGCCGCCAGGATGCCCTGTAGGGCCTGGAAGGCGTTCTGCAGGTCGTCGTTGACGATGACGTAGTCGTACTCGACCCAGCGTTGGATCTCGGTCCGGGCATTGGCGAGACGCTTCTCGATCGTCTCGGCCGAATCCTCCGCCCGGCGCTCCAGGCGCTGGCGCAGCTCGGCCATGCTGGGCGGCAGGATGAAGACCGTCACCACGTCCTGGGCGAGCTTGGAGCGCACCTGCCGCGTGCCCTGGTAGTCGATGTCGAAGATCATGTCCCGGCCGGAGCCGAGCACCTTTTCCACCGGCCGCCGGGGCGTGCCGTAGAAATTGCCATGGACCTCCGCCCATTCGAGCAGGTCGTCCCGGTTGCGCAGGTCGTCGAAGGCCTCGCGATCGATGAAGTGGTAGTGTCGCCCGTCGATCTCGGAGGGGCGGCGCCCCCGCGTGGTCACGGAGATCGACAGGTCCAGCGCCCAGCTCGGATCCTGGGCGATCGCCCGCGTCAGGGTCGTCTTCCCCGCCCCGGAGGGCGAGGAGAGGATCAGGATCAACCCCCGCCGCGCGATGGAATCGGAGACGCTCCCACCCTGCTCGGTCATGCGCGTGGCTCCCCGACGTTTCGCATCCGTACTCTCACATCCTGATCCGGCATCATTCGATGTTCTGGACCTGCTCGCGGAACTGCTCGACCACGGCCTTCAGGTCCAGGCCGATCCGCGACAGGCTGATGTCGTTGGCCTTGGCGCACAGCGTGTTGGACTCGCGGCCGAACTCCTGGGCGATGAAGTCCAGGCGCCGGCCGATCGCGCCGCCGGCCGCCAGCAGCTCCCGGGCGCTCGTCACATGGGCCCGAAGCCGGTCCAGTTCCTCGCGCACGTCCGCCTTGCCGGCGAGCAGCATCGCCTCCTGATGCAGACGGTCCGGATCGAGGCCGCTGCCGCCCAGCGCCGCGACGGCCGCCTCCAGACGCTCCCGCACGGCCTCGGGCTGACGCGCGGGATTCGCCTCCGCGGCCTCGGTCAGCGCGGCGATCCGGTCGACCTGGCCGATGACGACCTGTTCGAGCTGCCGCCCCTCCGCGCGGCGGGCCTCGACGAGATCCGCGACCAGCTGGACCACGCCTGCGGCCAGATCCCGGGCGAGGGCGTCGGTGTCCGCCGCCTCGTCCTCGACCTCGATCACGCCGCGGACGCCGAGCAGCCCGTCCATCGTGGCGGGGGCCACGCCCTCGGGGACCGGCACCCGGGCCACCGCCTGGGCGAGACTCGCCAGCAGCGTCTCGTTGATCCGCACCCGCGCGGTGGTCTCCGGCTTGGTGAGCGTCAGGGTCAGCTGGCACTGGCCGCGGGTCAGGGTCTTCTGCAGGGCGGTGCGGGCGGTCTCGCCGAGCCCGTCATAGCCGGCCGGCACACGGGTGCGCACGTCGAGGCTGCGCCCGTTGACGCTGCGGACCTCCCAGACCCAGTGGACCGGTCCGGTACTGCCGGCCGCCCGGGCGAAACCGGTCATGCTCGTGATCTGGGCCACGCCGACCCCCGTCCCCGTGAAGATCGGGGCCTGTAGCACGGATCTCTCCACGGGGAAGAGGCCGGTCCCTGCGACGGACCCATCCCGGCCCGCGCGCGGGTCCCGTCGCCCCCGCGCCACCGAGGACGTCACGGATCGACTTTCGTACGACGCCGTCAACATTGCATTTCAAGATCAAGTTGTGTTCGTAGGTCCGGGTCGTTTTCACAAGAACCCGGATGGCGCATGCCACGATCAGTGTTGACCAGGTCCGCGCTCACGCCGTTCGGCATGTCCGCGCTGGGCGTCGGCATGTGGGAGGACGTGCCGCATCTGGGACGCGTGCGCGGGGATGCGACGATGGCCCGGATCTTCGGGCTGACCGAGGCCGAGGCGGCGCAGGGCGTGAGCTGGGAGCAGCTCTCCGCGCTCTTCCATCCGGAGGACCTCGCCCGGGACCAGATTCAGCGCCGCCGTGTCCGCGACGAGGGCGGCCTCTTCGCGTGGGAGCATCGCATCGTGCCCGCCCCCGGGCTCGTACGCTGGGTGCTGGCGCGCGGCCGGTTCGAGCGCCGCGCGGACGGGCAGATCTATGGCCGTGGGATCGTGATCGACATCACCGACAGCCGGACCGAGGGGCCGTTCGAGCCCCCGGCGGGCTTTCTCGGGGCGCCGGCCGAGCAGGGCTCCGTCGTCGAGCAGATGGCGGATGGCGCGATGCGTCTGTGGGAGCGCCTTGGCGATCTCGGGCTCGACGAGGCGAAGCGGGTGCAGCCGCTGCTGGAGGCCCTGCTGTATGAGCTGGGACGCCAGATCGCTGCGTCCCTGTCGGGCCCTCCTCCGAACGGGCAGGGGCGCCCGCGAAACCCGAATGCGCATTGAGCCCGGCGTGAGCCCGGCGCGGCTGCATCACGTCCGACGACGCGTCGCAGCAGTCCGGCCGGAGCCGGTCCCTAGCGCCGGCCCCGGGGCGCCGGGGCCGGTTCGCTCAGGGCCGGCACCGTCTTGGGCGAGCCCAGGTCGTAGCTGCGGTTCTTCAGGGGATCGAGGCGCGTGCCCTCGGAGGCGTCGAAGGCCCGCGAACCCGGCGTGCCCGTATCCGCGGCGAAGGCCGCGTTGGTGTTGATCCCGTTGGCCGCAGGCGCACCGCCCGGCGCGTAGGCCGAGGCGCGCCCCGGCGTCGCCGGATCCGGACCCGGCTCGACCTTGTCGACGGCGTCCGGCGGCGCCTGCCGGCTCTTCTCCACGGCCCGCCAGCGGGCGACGTTGCGCTGATGCGCCTCGAGGGAGTCGGCGAAGGCGTGGCCGCCGGTGCCGTCCGCCACGAAGTAGAGGTCCTTCGTCCGGGAGGGGTTGGCCACCGCCTCCAGGGCGGCCCGGCCGGGATTGGCGATCGGCCCCGGCGGCAGGCCCTCGATGACGTAGGTGTTGTAGGGCGTCGGCCGGTCGATCTCCGACCGGAGGATGCCGCGCCCGAGGGTGCCGCGGCCCCCCACGAGGCCGTAGACGATCGTCGGGTCGGATTGCAGCTTCATCCGCTTGTTCAGGCGGTTGATGAAGACGCCGGCCACCCGGGGCCGCTCGTCGGCACGGCCGGTCTCCTTCTCCACGATGGAGGCGAGAGTGACCATCTCGGCCGGGGTCCGCACCGGCACGTCGGCGCTGCGCCGCAGCCAGATCTGGTTCAGAACCTCGCGCTGCTTGGCCTTCATCAGGTTGACGATCTGCTGACGGGTGGCCCCGCGCTCGAACTTGTAGGTGTCGGGCAGGAGCGAACCTTCCGGGGGGATCTCGTTGATCTCGCCGGTGAGCACGTCATTGTCGTTGAGGCGGCTGACGATCTGCTCGGAGGTCAGGCCCTCCGGGAAGGTGATGGCGTGCTGGACCTGCCGGCCGGTGGCGATGGTGTCGAGGGCGTCTGAGATGCTCGCATGCGCCTTGAACACGTATTCCCCGGCCCGGAGCGCCGGCCGGCCGCCGAAGCGGGCGGCGAACTCGAACAGGCCGGTATGGTCAATCACGCCCTCGCGCTTCAGGGTCTCGGCGATCTCCGCCGTTCCGCTGTGGGTCGGGATCACAACGACCTTGTCGGCCGCGAGCGGCCCCGGCTCGCGCACCTGCCGCTGGAACAGCGTGATCCCGATCATCGCCGCGATGGCGATGACGACCGCGAAGGTCAGGGCTCCGCTGATGAGGCCCACGAGGCCGCTCCGCTCGCGCTCGGGCTTCTCCGGGGGCGGGGGCGCGACCGTCGGCTTGATCGCCTCGCCGGGGGAGCGCGGCGAGAGCCGCTGCGGTAGGGCGGGCTCGCCCGTCGGATCCTGCGCGGTGGTTTCGGGCGCGGGCGTCTTTGAGCGGCGGAAGAACATCGGGATCCTGTCTGGGCCCGCGCGACCCGTCACGCGTTGCGGGCCGGGATCGGCTGCCCGCAACCGGGTGCGCACGTCGAGGCGCTAGACCCTAGCCGGGTTTGTGGCGAAATTGCCGTTTCGCGGCGCAGTGACGCACGGTTCGACGCACGGTTCGTTGCGGTCAGTCCGGGGGCTGGCAGGTCGCGCAGAAGAAGGTCGAGCGGTTCGCCTGGACGATGCGGGTGATGGAACCGCCGCATCCCGGCCGGCTGCAGGACAATCCGACCCGATCGTAAACCCGGAAGGCGTGCTGGAACGCCCCCGCGCTGCCATCCGTGTGGGCGTAGTCGCGCAGGGTCGAGCCGCCGGCCTCCACGGCCTCCTGCAGGACCTTCACGATCGCCTTGGCGAGGGCGTTGGCCTTGGGCGTCGGGCGCCCGTCGGGCCGGACGAGGCTCCCGGCCGGGGCCTCGGGGTGCAGGCGCGCCCGGTGCAGCGCCTCGCACACGTAGATGTTGCCGAGGCCCGCGATCAGGCGCTGGTCGAGCAGGGCGGCCTTCAGCGGCGCGATCTTGTGGCGGAAGAGCTGCGCGATCACCGCCCCCGTCAGACCATCGAGGGGCTCGATGCCCATCCTGGCGAAGTGGCGGCAGCCGGCGAGATCCGCGCTCGGGACCAGATCCATGAAGCCGAAGCGGCGGGCGTCGTTGTAGGTCACCGTGGCGCCGGTGCTCATCGCCATGACCACATGGTCGTGCTTGGGCGTGCCCTGGGCCCCTTCGAGGTAGAAATCCCCCGGCGACAGGTTGCTGCCGTCCGGCAGGGCCACGTCGAACCGGCCACTCATGCCGAGATGCATGACCAGGGTCTCGCCCGAGTCGAGCGCGGCGGTGAGGTATTTCGCCCGGCGCGCGAGGTCCGTGACGGTCCGCCCTTCCAGCCGGGCGGCGAAGCGATCCGGGAAGGGGAAGCGCAGGTTGGCCCGGCGCAGGGTGACACGGCTGAAGCGGGCTCCGACCAGGGCGGGCGCCAGGCCCCGCCGCACCGTCTCGACTTCGGGAAGCTCCGGCATCTCTCTCGCGACTTTGCGTGCGTGGCGCCTCATGCGCCGGCTCCGGATATCGGCGGGATCGGTCCGGGCCGCAACCGCGCGGCTCCGGCGCGGTTTGCCGCGCAGGCTGCGGACACCGGTGAACAGGCCGCTGCGCGCCGTGCGGCGCCGGGTTCCGGACCCCTATCGGCGCCGCAGACGGACGTAGAGCGCGCCGCCGCCGCCATGGTGGCGGGCGGCCTCCTCGAAGCCGAGGACGATGCCGCGCAGTTCCGGCCCCCGCAGCCAGTGCGGCACGCTGCGGCGGAGCACCCCGCGCTCGGCGAAGGCCTCCGCGTAATCCGGTCCGCCCTTGCCGGTGACGACCAGCACGTAGGAATGCCCGGCGGCCCGCGCCCGGAGCAGGAAGCCCGTCAGCGCGGCATGGGCCTCCGTCTGCACCATCCCGTGCAGGTCGATCCGCGCCTCGATCGCCAGTCGTCCGCGGCGCAGGCCGACCTTGGCGGTCCGCTCCAGGCTGGTGCTCGGGCTGTGGCGCTGCGGCGGCGGCTGATACGGCGCGGCGGTTGCCGGACGCGGCGGCTCCGGTGCCGGTTTCGGCGGATGCTTCGCCCGCGGCCTCTTGGCGGTTGGCGGCGCACTGGGCTTCAGGATCGGGGCCGACAGGGGCGGCATGGCGGCGGTCGGGGGCGCCGGCGGTCGGGGAAGCTCGGGGGTCGGGGACGCGCGGCCCGGCAACGGCGTCACCAGCTTGGCGATCGCGTCCCAGAGGCGGGCCTCGCCCGCGGTCAGGCGGCGCCCGCGGCGCGGGGGCCTCACGGCGCGGCTCCGGGCGCAGCGGCGCGGCGCGGCAGCAGGACCACGAATCCGATGGCGTCGCGGAGGTTTCCGGCGACCACGCCGGCCGCAGGACCGGTGCCGACGAAGAGGTCGCCGCGGGCAGGGCCGACGATCGCCGATCCGGTATCGGCGGCGATGACGAGGCGCCCGGGCGCGTCCGGGGCTCCGTCCTGCGCCGCGCCGGGCAGCGGCCCTGCGAGCCAGAACGGCAGGCCGTACCGCCAGAGGGTCGAATCGACCGCCAGGCTGCGGCCCGGGCTGAGCGGCGCGTTCGCGGCGCCGGGCGGCCCGAGGGCCGGATCCGCGACCGGGGCGAGGCGGAAGAAGATGTAGGAGGCGTTGGTGCGGATCAGGCGCTTGGCGATCTCGGGATGCGCGCGCAGCCAGCCGGTCCAGCGGGCGAGCGTCAGGCCCTCGAGCGGCAGATGCCCCTCCTGGACGATCAGCTTGGCCACCGCCGTATAGGGGCGCCCGTTGCGGCCGTCGTACAGCACCCGCACCGCGCGACCGTCCGGTAGCCGGACGCGCCCGGAGCCCTGGACCTGCAGGACCAGCAGATCGACCGCGTCGCGCAGCCACAGGATCGGCTTCGCATGCGCCCCAAGGGCTCCGTCGTCGATGGCGGCGCGGTCGGGATAGGGGGCAAATCCGTCCGCGGTGGCCCGCGCGGCGCGCAGGGTCGGATCGAGCCCCGGACGGGTTTCGCCGGGGGCGAGGGAGATCAGGTCGTCGGGACGGGCGAGCACCGGCGTCGGAAAATCCGGCCCGGGCGCGAGGGAGCCCGTGAGCTCCGGCTCGAAATAGCCGGTCAGGAAGCCGGGCCGATCCGCGCCGGGCCGATCGATGCGGAAGGCGTCGAACCGCTCGCGGAAGAACGCGGCGGCGTCCGGCACGGGGCCGGCCGCGGCCGTGCAGGCCTCGGCGAGGGCGGCCGGATCGCCCGCGACGCCGTCCGGCTGGGGCTGGGCAGGCGCCGGTGCCGCGCAGACCCGCCGGAAGGCGTCGAGCGCCGCTTCCGCCTGCGCACCGGGAAAGCCCGGCAGGTCCGCCGAGGCGACAGGGCTCAGGACCGCACCGCCGACCGCCGTCGGCGCGGCGGACACGGATGGACTCAACAGGAACGCGAGGAGGGCGGCCGGGACTGCTCCGGACCGGGCATGGGGAATCGGCACGGCAAGATCGTCACGGCACGCCTGTCACGGGCTCAGGCGCCGGCCTCGGTGGCCACGAGCTGCCAGTTCGGGTCCCGCGAGCCGAGGGTGCGGGAGAAGGTCCAGACATCCGGAACCTCGACCACCGTCTCGGCACTGCCGTCCACCACCTTGCCGTCCGCGTTGCGGGTGGCGGTGATGAGGTTCGACAGGAAACGCACGGTGACGTGAGCCACCCGGTTGCGCACCTCGACGGCCACGATCTCAGCCTTGTCGATGGAGACGAAGGTGGTTTCCAGGGTCTGCCGGTTGCGCTCCCGCTCGGCGATCGCGCGTTCGAAGGCCTCGCCGACCTCCTTGGACAGCAGGCCGCGCAGGGTCTTCCGATCGCCCTTGGCGAAGGCGATCATGATGGCTTCGTAGGCGGATTTCGCGCCCTCGACGAAGGCGCGCGGGTCGAACCCGGGCTCCGCCTGGACGCAGGCCTCGAGGCCGCGGGCGACCTCGGATCCCGGCTCGGCGATCCCCCGCCAGTCCCGCGGCGCGGCGGCGGTCGGCGGCGCGGCCTGCACCCGGTCGGCACCCGGCAGCCGGACGACGTTGTCGCCGTCGGAACGCGCCTGCGGTTCGGTGCGGCTGCGGTCGACCGGCTTGAACGGCGAGCGTTCGGCGCCTGTCTTCTGACCGAGCACGGAGCGCAGACGCCAGATCACGAAGACGGCCAGCGCCAGGAAGATGATCGTCGTTACGTCGAAACTGTCCTGCATCACCGATCCGATGGTGGCCGCGGCGAGACCCTGTGCCCCTTGCTCAGGTCATGCCCGGTGCGGCGCCGGCTAAGCGCGCATAGGTATGGCCGACTCATATCCGACCAACGCGCCGGGAGCGAGCCGGTTGTATCGTCGGGGTCAACTGGTCCCGCACGCAATCGCGATATGGGTTGCCGGTGCCGCCGGCGCCAGCGCCCCGTCACCTCGCCTGTCACTTCGCTTGTCCAGGCCCGGCGCGCGTGTTAGCGGCCCTGCCGTTTGGGTAGTTCCGCGGCGTGATCCAGCGGCTCCCGCCGCGACAACAACCCGCGCCGGCCCCGCCGGTCGATCGAGAAGGATGATCCGCATGGCCGATTCCCCGGCAGCGAACGGCAACGGCGGCGGCATGCCGCAGGGCGATGTGCCGACCATCAATGCCCTGGCGCAGTACACGAAGGATCTCTCCTTCGAGAATCCGAACGCCCCGCGCTCCCTTCAGCCCAAGGAGGGCCAGGGGCCGCAGATCAACATCCAGGTGAACGTCAACGCGCAGCAGCTCTCCGAGACCGATTTCGAGGTCGAGCTGAAGCTCGAGGGCGACGCCAAGATCCAGAACGAAGTGCTGTTCGCCTTCGAGGTGACCTATGCCGGCGTGTTCCGGCTGCTCAACATCCCGGCCGACCAGATCCATCCGGCGGTGATGATCGAGTGCCCGCGCCTGCTCTTCCCCTTCGCCCGCCAGATCGTGGCCGAGGCGGTGCGCAACGGCGGCTTCCCGCCCCTGTACATCGACCCGATCGATTTCGTCGGCCTTTACCGGCAGAAGGTGATGGAGCAGCAGGGCGCCCAGGGCCCGCTCGCCTCCTGAGGTGACGACCGGCGGCCGCGCGGCGGCCGCCGGGACCCCGAGAGGCCGCCGCCCGCGCGCACAGGGCGTCCGCTCAGGAGCGCGGCGCTCAGTGCGACGAAGCTGCCCGGCAGGTCTGGCAGCCCGAACCGGCCGCCGACCTTCCCGGCGCCTTCGGGTGCCGTGCTGGGCGCTAGGGCTGCCACCGCGAGCCTGCCCATCGCCGCCGCCGACGAGGGCCCCGGTCCCGGTCAGGGCGGCCGCGCCGCGGACCGTGCAGGGTTTCGCCCGCTCTCTCGCCGAAGACGCCGCACGTCGCCCCGCATGAGGGTGTCGCCGCCCTGCTCCGCGACGGAGGCTGCGTTCCGGGCTTGACCGTTCCGGGGTCCCCGTTCACGTCCGGGGCCCGAAACGGCTCCAGGATCGCATGGCCCCCACCACAAACCTCGCCTTGATCAACCTGTTCATCGGGGACATCCAGGGCGGCCTCGGCCCCTTTCTGGGAACCTGGCTGGCGGAATCCGCCTCGTGGAGTCCCGCCCGGGTCGGCTTCGTCGTCACGCTGGTGGGGTTCGGCACGCTGTTCCTGAGCGGCCCGTTCGGTGCCCTGGTGGATCGGTTCCCCCGGCCACGCCTGCTGATCGCCCTGGCCTGCGGGGCGATCCTCGCGGGCACGCTGCTGCTCCTCCCGGCGCGCAGCTTTCCGGCGGTCCTGTGCGCGCAGCTGCTCGCCGCGGCCGGCGGCACCCTGCTGTTGCCGGCGGTCGCGTCGCTGACCCTGGGCATCGTCGGGAAGGACCGCTTCCCCGCCCAGCAGGGCCGCAACCAGGCCTTCAACCACATCGGCATCCTGGTCGCGGCGGGGGGCATCAGCCTCGGCACCGGCTATTTCGGGCCTGCGATCGCCTTCTGGGTCCTCGGCGGCATGGCTGTGGCGGCGATCGGCGCCACGCTGACGACGCCCGCCGGCGCCTGGAACCGGCGCCGCGCTGTCGGTTGGAAGGAGGACGACGCGGACGAACCCGAGCGCAGCGGCCTGCGTCAGGTTCTCGGCAACCGCCGTCTGCTGGTGCTGACCGTGGCGCTGACCCTGTTCAACCTGGGGAACGGCGGCATGCTCTCGCTGCTCGGGCAGAAGCTCGTGGCGACCGCGGCCGACGCCACCACGTGGACGGCGCGCTACGTCATGGTGGCGCAACTCGTCATGGTGCCCGTGGCTCTGTTTGCCGGTTCGCTGGCCGACAGGCGCGGACGCCGTCAATTGCTGATGGTGGCCTTCGCCGTGCTGCCGGTGCGCGCGCTCATGTCCGGATTGATCGACGATCCGGTGTGGCTGATCGCCGCCGAGGTCCTGGACGGCGTGGCCTCCGGCATCGTCGGGGTGGCGGTGCCCGTGGTGGTGGCGGACCTGACCTGGGGATCGGGCCGGACCCAGACGGCGCTCGGCAGCGTCAACGCGGTGCAGGGCGTGGGCGGCGCGCTCTCGAGTTGGTACGGCGGCCTGTCATACGGGCTGTTCGGCTGGACCGGTGCCTTCCTGGCCCTCGGCGTGCCGGCGCTCGTCGCCCTGGCGCTCGTGATCTGGCTCGACGCCACCCCTGAGGCCGGCCGCCGCCGGCGCCGGCGGGAGCGGCGCAGCCCCGTTGTTCAGGAGGCGTAACGGGCGCGCGGCGATATCCCGCTCGCGACCACGGCACCGGCCCCCGTCATCGCACGCGCAGGCAGGTATATCCGCAGGCACACCCGCTGCGCCGGAGATGTCGGGCAGCCGGCCCGACCACGGCGGCCCGTCGCATGGGCGACCCTTCTGAAACACGAAAGCCCGGCCGCCGGGCCGGGCTTCGTGACGATGCCGCTGCGTGCCGCTCAGCCGATATGGGGGCTGCCCGTGGCGGCGGGAAAGCGGTCGGCGAGCGCACGGCGCAGCTTTTCCAGGGCCCGGTTCTCGATCTGGCGGACCCGCTCCTTGGAGATGCCGAGCCGCTGGCCCAGGGCTTCGAGGGTCGCCTGATCCTCGGCGAGGCGGCGCTCGCGCAGGATGCGCAGCTCACGCTCGGAGAGGACGGTCAGAGCCTGCTGCAGCCAGCTGAGGCGGCGCTCGCCGTCGACCGTGGCGCTCACGGTCTCGTCCGGCAGGTCGGCCCCGTCGACCAGGAAATCCATCCGCTCCGACGACGCGTCGCTGTCCTCGCCCACGGGGGCGTTGAGGGACATGTCGGGGCCGGACAGGCGTGCATCCATCAGGGCGACGTCGTCACGGGACACCCCGATCGCGCTGGCGATGCGGCGATGGATCTCGTCGCCGACATGTTCCTCGGTGGATTGCATCAACCGGGCGCGCAGCCGGCGCAGATTGAAGAACAGGGCCTTCTGCGCCGAGGAGGTCCCGCCGCGCACGATCGACCAGTTGCGCAGGATGTAATCCTGGATCGAGGCGCGGATCCACCACGTCGCATAGGTGGAGAAGCGGACGTCCCGCTCCGGCTCGAACCGGGCCGCGGCCTCCATCAGGCCGACATGCCCTTCCTGGACGAGGTCGGCCATGGGCAGGCCGTAGTGACGAAAACGCCCCGCCAGGGCGATGACGAGGCGCATATGGGCCGAGATCAGACGGTGGAGGGCCCGCTCGTCGCGCTCGTCCTTCCATCGGACGGCGAGGCCCCGCTCTTCTTCCCGGGCCAGGAAGGGCGCCTCCATGGCAGTCCGTATGAACTGCCGTCGAATTCCCGCGATCTCAGCCATCCGCCTGCCTCTTGTTGCCGAGTGCTGTTGCGGCGTCGGACCCAAGGGCCCGACGCGCAGGCGCCACCGGGGGGTGACGCCAGGCAACCGACAACGGAAGGCAAAACGGGAAAGTTCCGTCCCGATGCCCCACAATGCGACAACGCAGCGGCCACGAATTCGTGTTCCGTCGGGAAGACATGGGATCCCGCCCCGCGCCGTCCAGCCCAGGCCTTCGCGAACGGTCAGGGCCGTCGGGGGGAGCCGGCCGCGCGGACGCAAGAAAAAACCCGGCCACCAGGGCCGGGTTGAATGTCGTTGTCGCGATGCGATGCGCGCCTCAGGCGGCTTCCTCCTGAAGGTCGTCGCCCTCGCTGTCCCCCTCGGCCTCGGCCTCGGGCTCGGCCTCGTTCTTCGCCCGGCGGGGCGACTTGGCGAGGCTCTGCTCGATCAGCTTCAGCGCCTCGGTCTCGGTGATGCGGTTGACCGAAGAGATCTCGCGCACGATCCGGTCCAGAGCCGCCTCGTACAATTGGCGCTCGGAATAGGATTGCTCGGGCTGGGCCTCGGAGCGGAACAGGTCGCGCACGACCTCGGTGACGGAGAGCAGATCACCCGAGTTGATCTTGGCCTCGTATTCCTGCGCGCGGCGCGACCACATGGTGCGCTTGATCCGGGCGCGGCCGGTCAAAAGGTCGAGAGCCTTCTTCACCAGTTCTGGCTCGGCGAGCTTGCGCATGCCGACGCTGTTGGCCTTCGCCGTGGGGACGCGCAGGACCATCTTGTCCTTCTCGAACGAGACCACGAACAGCTCAAGCTTGTAGCCCGCGATTTCCTGCTCCTCGATCGCGGTGATGCGACCGACGCCGTGGGCCGGATACACGACAGCCTCGCCGGTCTTGAAGCCCTGCCGGCCTGTGGTCGTCGTCTTCTTGGCTGTGGTCATGCGAGAAGGGCCTCCACTGGCGCGCAGCGTTCGGCGCCGCGCGAAACCGTGTTCTTCCGGGCGGGACACCCGGTCTGCCTCGCCGCTCCCGAAACCCCCGCGCCCAGCGCGACGATCCCGGTCATTCCCCGGCGCGGCCGTGCAAGCACCTGGCGCGTCCGCCGAAGTCTCCTTCGGCGGCCGATCGCGTACTACTCCTAACAACCGAAAATCGAAGGCGTTTCAGCCGGAGGGAGCACGTCAGGCGCAAGCGACGGCAGGCGGATTGTCTACCACAATCCGGCGCGCAGATCAAAGCATCCCTGAAGACGCACGCGCGGACCACGCGCGGCGTCAAAGAGTTTTACACTGGTGCCATGGGACAGGAATGACCTGGCCGCGTATCTGGGCTTCGTATGACGCAGCCCCGAGGAGGCCTTCAGCGAAGCGGCGGGGCTGAAAAAACTTCCCGCCCACTGGAAAGCCGCGGGCGCATGCGCGTCAGATCCTGTGAATTCGCCCCGAGCTCAGTCGCCAGATCCAGGATTCGGCGAGAAATGCGCCTCCAGCTTTCCGGCCTTTCCGTCCCACTCCTTGGCGTCGGCCGGAGCTTCCTTCTTCTGCGTGATGTTCGGCCAGGTTTTGGCGTAGTCGGCGTTCAGCTTCAGCCACGTGTCCAGATTCGACTCCGTGTCGGGCTTGATCGCTTCGGCCGGGCATTCCGGCTCGCACACGCCGCAATCGATGCACTCATCCGGATGAATGACGAGCATGTTCTCGCCCTCATAGAAACAATCCACCGGACAGACCTCGACGCAGTCCGTGTATTTGCACTTGATGCAATTGTCGGTGACGACGTAGGTCATCGGATGTCTTCGTCCTAAAACTCGACTTGGCCCGGGCAGAGCCTGGGGACGGCCTGCGCGCGCCAGCGGGCGCTGCGAGGGGAACGCCGGTGAGGCCCGGCGCGGAGCCGGGCTTCGGAGGCCAACGGCTCTAGACCCTGCCTCCCGGGCTGACAAGCGCGTGTGCGCCGCATGCGGTCCGCGACGGCCCGCTCGCGCGGGGGCTGTGGCAAAGCCTCATCACTCGTGCGTCTCGACCGGCGGCCCGCCGCCGGACAGATCGTCGTACAGCAGCCGCGCTTCCGGGGCGGGGCCGCGCCGTACGCCGAGGCCGAGGACCCTTACAGCCAGGGTCGCGTGCGGCGCGGCCACCGTCACCACGTCACCGATGCCGATCGCCCGCGCCGGGTTCTCGGCCCGGCTGCCGTTCACCCGGACGAACCCGTCGGAGGCCAGCCGCGCTGCCAGGGACCGGGTCCGCGCGAAGCGCGCGAACCACAGCCATTTGTCGAGGCGCTGCCGGTCCTCCCGCATCCGCGGTGAAGGTCAGCGCTTCCCGCCGTCGCCGGCCTCGAGCTGCGCCTTCAGCGCGGCGAGCTTGGCGAAGGGCGAATCCGGATCGGGCGCCCGCTCGCGCCGGGGCGGCCGCTGGTCGGGCCGCGGGCCGGCATGGCGCTGCTCCGCATTGCGCTGATCGTCGCGGCGTTCCGGCCGACCACCCTCGAACCGGTCGCGGCGTGGACCGCGATCCCGTCCCGGCCGCGGGCCGCCGTCGCCACCTTCGGCGCGACGATGCTCCGGCCGGCCGCCATCCGCGCGTCCCTGGCCCGGGTTCTGGCCCGGCTGGCCCGCATCCCGGCCGCGTCCCGCGCCGCGGGGGCGATTCTGCGGACGCTGGTGCGCTGGGCGCTGATGCCGCTGCAGGCGCCAGACGTCGATCTGCGGAACCTCCGCGGCGGGTTCGCCCTCCGCGGCCGTGCCTTCGGCCGCATCGGCCGCAGCGGGCTCCGCCTCGGCCGTGCCGGGCGCGGCCTCCTCGGTGGCGGAGACCGGCTCGGCGACCGGCGCAGCCTCCTGGGGAGCCTGGTCTGGTTGCTCCGATCCGGCGCCGGTCGCCTCCGCGTGCGGCGCATCGCCCGCGGGCTCCTCGGCCTGCTCTCCGGCGGTCGCATCGGCTGCGAGGTCCGACGCCTGATCCTCGGTCGGGGACGCCTCGACCTCGACGGCCGGGACCTCATCCCCCGGGGAGGCGTGTTCCGCGGCGGTCTCGCCGTCCTCCGCGGCCGGAGCCTCGTCGCCGGCCGGCTCCGCGGCATCCGCCTGCGCGGCAATGGCCTCGTCGGAAGACGCCTCGGCCGGGGCGGCCTGTGCGGCCGGCGCCGTGGCCGCGGCGGGGACGAGCGGCACCGTGATGGCGGGGCCCGGACGCGTCTCCACGTTGTAGCCCAGGGACTTCAGGATCGAGGCGAAATCCTCGCCCGAGCAGCCGACCAGGGAGGTCATGCCGACGGTGGCCACGAAGCCGTCGCCGTCGGCCGTTCCGTCCGGCGGGGCGCCCGGGGTGGTGCCGGGGCGATAGGCGATGGCCGGGCGGATCAGGTCGGCGAGCCGCTCCAGGATGTCGACGCGCACCGCGCGCTCGCCGCTGACCCGGAAGCCGGCGGCGCGGTACAGCCCCTTGGCGATCTCGCGGTCCACCTTGATCGAGGTGCGGCCGGAGCCGGCCAGATGCGCGATCTCGTCGAGGCCGCGCTGGTCGAGGCCGCCGTTGCGCAGGGCCCAGAGTTGCGCCGCGAGCGTCCGCGGCGCCGGCTTGAGCAGGGCCGGCAGGAAGATGTGGTAGGCGCCGAAGCGGACGCCGTGGCGGCGCAGCGCCCCGCGGCCGTCCTGATCGAGGCTGCGCATCTCGTGCGCCACCTTCGAGCGTTCCAGCACGCCCAGCGCCTCGACGACCTGGTAGCCGATGCCCTTGGCGAGACCCGTGAGGTCCGCCGCGGTCTCGATCTCCATCAGAGGGCCGAGCAGGCGCACGATGTAGGCTTTCAGCCACGCATCCAGGCGGGCCTCCACCTTCTCGCGGTGCGCGCCGGTCAGGCTGTCGTCCGCCAGCAGACGGATCTGCGGGGCGAACAGCTTCTCGCCGGGGGTGAGCTTGGCCACCGGCGCGCCGGTCCACCGGATCGTGCCGTCATGCGAGAGCACGAGGGTCGAATCGGCGGTCGCGGCGAATCGTTCGGCCCGCGCCTCGATCTCGCCCGCGAGCGCCTTCTCGGCGGCGCTCCTCAGGGTCTTGGCCTCGTGCCCTTCGGCGCTGGCATCGGGAACGAACAGGAATCCGTGAAGGTGGCCGACATGCTGACCCTCGACGGTGACGTCACCGTCGGCGGTGATCTGGGCTTCGAGCATCGTGTTCTCTCTCAGGCGCCGCATCAGGACGCTGGTGCGCCGGTCGACGAAGCGGCTCGCGAGGCGTTCGTGCAGGGCGTCGGACAGTCTGTCCTCTACCCGACGTGTCTCGCCCTGCCAATGTTCCGGGTCGCGCAGCCAGTCGGGTCTGTTGGCGACGAAGGTCCAGGTGCGTCCCTGGGCGATCCGACGGGACAGCGTGTCGATGTCGCCGTCGGTCCGATCGATCATGGCCACCTGCTCGGCGAACCACGTGTCGGGGATGCGGCCGGCCATCCCCTTCATGAGGAATCGGTAGAGCTGGGCCACCAGATCGGCGTGCACCTGCGGGTGGACCTTGCGGTAGTCCGGCACGCCGCAGACGTCCCAGAGCCGCCTCACCGTGGCGGCGCTGCGCGCCATGTCGCGGATGTCGTCCTCCTTCATGAGGATCTCGAGCGCCTGCTGATCCTCGCCCATGGGGGCGCGGGTCAGCCCCGATTCGCGCGGGTGCTCGTCGAGGCTCGCCTGCAAGCCCTCCAGGCTGCCGAAGCGCAGGTCCGGATTGCGCCATTGCAGGATGCGGAGGGGATCGAAGTCGTGGCTCTCGAGCCGCTCCACCAGCTCGGCCTCGAAGGTCGGGCAGCGCCCGGTGGAGCCGAAGGTGCCGTCGGCGAGGTGGCGCCCGGCGCGGCCGGCGATCTGGCCCATCTCGGCGGGGGTGAGCTTGCGGAAGCGGGTGCCGTCGTACTTCCAGTTCGCCGCGAAGGCGACGTGGTCGACGTCGAGGTTGAGGCCCATCCCGACGGCATCGGTCGCGACGAGGTAGTCCACGTCGCCCGCCTGGTACATCTCGACCTGGGCGTTGCGGGTCCGGGGGGAGAGCGCGCCGAGCACCACTGCGGCGCCCCCGCGCTGACGCCGGATCAGCTCGGCAATGGCGTAGACCTCCTCGGCCGAGAACGCGACGATCGCGGTGCGCCGGGGCAGGCGCGACAGCCGCTTCTCCCCCGCGAAGGTCAGTTGCGACAGCCGCGGCCGGGTCGTGGTGTGGACGTTGGGGATCAGGTCCTGAACCAAAGGCAGCATGGTCGAGGAGCCGATCAGGAGGGTTTCCTCCCGGCCGCGGACGTAGAGCAGGCGGTCGGTGAAGACGTGGCCGCGGTCCATGTCGGCGGCGAGCTGGATCTCGTCGATGGCCACGAAGGCCACGTCGAGGTCGCGAGGCATCGCCTCGATGGTGCAGATCCAGTAGCGCGGCCGGTCCGGCTTGATCTTCTCCTCGCCGGTGACCAGCGCGACCTTCTCGGGGCCGACCTTGGCGACGACGCGCAGGTAGACCTCCCGGGCGAGAAGCCGCAGGGGCAACCCGATCATCCCGGTCGGGTGCGCGAGCATCCGCTCGATGGCGAGATGCGTCTTGCCGGTGTTGGTCGGCCCGAGGACCGCGGTGACGCCGCGGGCGCGGGCATCGCGGGACAGCGAGCGGCTGGGCGAGGGGCGGAGCAGCGCGTCGATGGTCGGCGGTTCCTTCGGACGGGAAGGCCGTCGCGGCGCCGTCGCGGCGCGGGCGGGGAGGCGGGTTCGACCGGCCGGCCGCGTCTCAGGGACGGTAGGGCCGGGACGGTCCGCCCTCATATGGGATGCCGCCCCCGCCAGGTCCAATCTGGGGCGTGATCATCGGGAAGATGTCGATCTGCGTCGTCGGCGTGCCCGGCTGCGGTGCCACGTCGGCGCAGAGCGTGTCGGGCACCGCCACGAGGGGGCCGCGCCGCGGCGGCCGGTGCTCGACGACTTCGGCCGACGAGAAGGCGTCGCCGCCGCAGCCCGGATCGGCGGTGCCGGCGCTCAGGGGCTGCGCGGCCGCCGGGCCGGTGACGACGGCCAAGGCGAGGGCGATTCGGAGAGCAAGCGGGCGCATCCGCCGATTATCGCCGGGAACGTGAAGATTTCCTCCACCTCCGGCCGCGCGCTCCGGAGCCGCCTCCTCTGGGCCCGCAGGCACCTGAGGGAGAGCGCCACGGTTTCAGGCCTCGCGCTGCCCGAGGGCACGGCGCTCCGGGCTGAGGGCGGCGCGGGCTGCATCGACCGCGGTCTCCGAACGCCAGGCGGATCAGTCGACGCCTTCGACGAGGACCACCTCGCCGATCCCCGCCGGCCGGCGCTTGGCGACGGCGGCCTGGTACTCGGGCGAGAAATAGTAGGCGCGCGCCGCCTCGTAGGACTCGAACTCCAGCACGACGTTGCGCGGACGGGCCTCGCCCTCCAGCGCCTCGCAGCGGCCGCCGCGCACCAGCGGCGTGCAGCCGTACTTGCGCATGGCCTCGGAGGCCATGGCGGCGTAGTCCTTGTAGGTCTCCGGATCGGTGACCGTCATCCGGACGATGATGTAGCCCTTGGGCATTGGCTGACCTCCCTGGCGCGGCTGTCGCGCCGCGCGGACGTGCCGGGAAAGCCGCGGGCGGTCAAACCGCCGCTACTGCCCGGGCAGGCTCGCCTGTGCGACGCTGGTGCCGGCGGCGCCGGCCGTCCCGGTCGTGCCCGCATTGCCGCCCTGGCTCCAGCGCGTCGCCTCGATGATGTTGGTGCCGATCGTGGTGAGCACCGAGATGCGCAGCGGGATCAGGACCCGCGTCCCCTCGACGGGGGCGAGCCAGACCGACATCTCGCGGTTCTCCTCCATGAACTTCACCCCCGGCCGGTCCGGGCGGTGGCCGGCCACCGCCTGGTAGCGGGCGTTGCAGACGAGCACCGGGCCGGCATAGCCGGGCTTCTGAACCGGGCGCGTCTCGGCGTAGCTCAGCACCACGTTGAAGCGGGTGGCGCCATCGAAGACCGGCAGGGTGCGGTTGCAGTTTTCCGGATCGAGGGGCTCGCCGCGTCCCTGAGTCGGCATCAGCAGGGCGCTGACCGGGTCGATGATGCCGCGCTTGTTGGAGGCTGTGACCGGGACGCGGTCCTGCATGTCGACGAGGGGCGGCGTGATCTCGGCCTGGACCACGTTGCCGTGCGCCAGGGCCATGCGCACCGCGATGCCGGAACTGGCCGTCTGGGTCGCGATGGCGAAGGCGCCGGGCTGCGGTGCCGCCGCGAAGCTTCCGGAGGCCCGGGCCGAGCCCTTGCCGCCGGTGATCGCGCCGACGAGGCCCGTGAGCACCGCCGACACGTCCATGAGGTAGCGGTCGCGGTCGAACGAACCGGCCAGCCGCGCCGTGCCGATCGGCAGGCCGGCGAGGTTGATGCCGTAATCGACCGCCACGGTCGCGGCAGCACCCGCGGCCCGCTTCGCGCGCGACGCCCGCGAGGCGGCATCGGCCGGAGCCATGAGGGCGGCGAGGGCGAGGAGGCTGCCCGCGAGGCGCCCGGCAGCGTGCTTTGTCACAGGCTTGATCATCCGACGGATTGGCGTGGCGCTCATGATCCGGATCGCATCCCAGGGCGGGCGGCCCAAGACACGCGCTCGGACACACCCTCTCGAACACCCCCGCGCGTCGGACGCCTCTCGAGGCCCGGAGCCGGGAGAGGCACCTTCCTGCAGGTGGAAGAAGGCTATATCCCGGCATCGTGGTTAACAGACCGTTGGGCGGCCCTGGCGGCTCTGCGGTCGGCGGGCACCTTGACGCGGCGCGCCTTCGTCGCCTATAGGCTCGCGCCTTCAACAGGACTCCGCCGGACCTGGAACACGCAATGGGCGCCGCCTGCTGCGACGATGATCGCGCCGGTCGCGATCGGGTCTATTCGGGCGGAACGAGACGGGATCGTTTTTTATCATGGCGCGCCGCTGCGAACTCACCGGCAAGGCCGTTCAGGTCGGCCACCTCGTGAGCCACTCGAACCGCAAGACCAAGTGCCGGTTCCTGCCGAACCTGTGCAACGTCACCCTCCAGTCCGACGCGCTCGGCAAGCGCGTCCGTCTGCGGGTCACCGCGCACGCCCTGCGCTCCGTGGAGCACCGCGGTGGGCTCGACGCCTTCCTGATCAAGGCTGGCGAGGGCGACCTGTCGCAGACCGCCCGCCTCCTGAAGCGCGAGATCCACAAGAAGCTCGCCGAGGCCCCGGCCGCCGCGGCCTGAGTCTCCGGGCTTCACGCCATCCTTCATCGGACGGTTCGAACCGCCGTGGCCCTCGAGGCCGCGGCGGTTTCCGCTTGCGCGCAACAGGCACAGTGATCCGGAAAATCCCGTCCATGACCGCATCCTGAGGGGCCCGCGTCAGCGGGCCGCCAAGGAGGGCTCCAGGGATCGGGCGGCCTGACGGAGGTTTCCTTCGCGGCCTCCGCGGCGCTCCGGCATCTCAGGATGAGAGGCCGGAGCGGATGGGCCTCGAGGCCGAAGAAGGCCCGCGGACGGTCAGCGCCGCCCGCCCGCCGCGCGCAGCATCCGGCCGGTCGGTGCCGGCGTGCCGTTCTCTTCGAACAGCTCCGCGAGCTTCTCGGTCATTGCCCCGCCGAGTTCCTCGGCGTCGATGATCGTCACGGCGCGGCGGTAGTACCGCGTCACGTCGTGGCCGATGCCGATGGCGAGCAGTTCCACCGGCGAGCGCGTCTCGATCTCCTCGATCATCCAGCGCAGGTGCCGTTCGAGGTAGTTGCCGGCATTGACCGACAGAGTCGAATCGTCCACCGGCGCGCCGTCCGAGATCACCATCAGAATCTTGCGCTGTTCCGGCCGGCCGAGCAGGCGCTTGTGCGCCCAATCCAGCGCCTCGCCGTCGATATTTTCCTTGAGCAGACCTTCGCGCATCATCAGGCCGAGGTTCTTGCGCGCCCGCCGCCAGGGGGCGTCGGCCGATTTGTAGACGATGTGGCGCAGGTCGTTCAGGCGGCCGGGATTCGGCGGCTTGCCGGCGGCGAGCCACGCCTCGCGGCTCTGGCCGCCCTTCCAGGCCCGGGTGGTGAAGCCCAGGATCTCCACTTTCACGCCGCAGCGCTCCAGTGTCCGCGCCAGGATGTCGGCGCAGGTCGCCGCCACGGTGATCGGCCGGCCGCGCATCGACCCGGAATTGTCGAGGAGCAGCGTGACGACCGTGTCGCGGAAGTTCGTATCCTTCTCCTGCTTGAAGGAGAGGGGCTGGTAGGGATCGATGACCACGCGCACGAGCCGCGCCGGATCGAGCTGACCTTCTTCCAGGTCGAAGTCCCAGGCGCGGTTCTGTTGGGCGAGGAGGCGGCGCTGAAGCCGGTTGGCGAGGCGGCCGACCACCCCCTGCAGATGGGAGAGCTGCTTGTCGAGGTAGGAGCGCAGGCGCGCCAGCTCGTCGGCGTCGCACAGCTCCTCGGCGTGGATGACCTCGTCGAACCGGGGGTTGAACACCCGGTATTCGGGTCCACGCGCCTCGTTGCCCTGCCGCTGGGGCGGCCGCGAGGCCTCCGAGGCCTCCTCGGATTCCGCATCCTCCGCCTCCTCGGGCAGCTCGCCCGAGGGCGCATCGGCGGATTCCTGGGCGCCGTCCTCGATCTCGTCGGAGGCTTCCTCGGAGGTCTCGATCTCGGCGCGCTCGCCCTGGCTCTTCTCCTCCGAATCGCCCTCGCTCGGGTTCTGCTCCTCGTCCTGGGCGTCGTTCTCGTCGTCGTTCTCGTCATCCTCGGCGTCGAACGGCGTCTCGTCCGACATGTCGAGGGAGGTGAGGAGATCGCGCACCGAGCGGGCGAACTTGCGCTGGTCCTCGATCGAGCCGATCAGCCCGTCGAGATTCGGGCCGGCCTTGGACTCGATATGCTCGCGCCACAGTTCGACGATCTTGGTGGCAGCCTCGGGCGGCTTCTGGCCGGTCAGGCGCTCGCGCACCATCAGGGCGACCGCGTCCTCCATGGGGGCGTCGGCCCGGTCGGTGATGGTCTCGTACTTGCCGCCGCGGTGGTAGCGGTCCTCCAGCATCGCCGAGATGTTGCTGGCGACGCCCGCCATCCGGCGCGAGCCGATCGCCTCGACCCGGGCCTGCTCGACCGCGTCGTAGACTGCCCGGGCGGCGGCGTTCTCGGGGGCGAGGCGGCGATGGACGGCGACGTCGTGGCAGCCGAGCCGCAGCGCCATGGCGTCGGCATTGCCGCGCAGCACTGCGACGTCCTGCGCCGAGAGCTTGCGCGGCGGCTCGGGCAGCCGGGCCTTGTCGCCGGTGAGCGCCGGCCGGTCGGTGGCGTAGGTGACCTCGACCTCAGAGCGCCGGGCGATGGCGCGCAGGCAGCCGGCCACCGAGCGCTTCAGGGGCTCGGCCACGGGTTCGCGGCGCTCGCCGGGCTTGCGGTTGGAGATGGACATGCGGGCTACCGGTCGACGTCGACTTCGAAGGGGCGATTCAGGATGTCGTCCCAGCTGTAGGGACACTCCGCGGGCAGGGTTTTGGGCGAGCGCCTCATCTGCCGGGCCGCCCCGAGGCGACCGAGGCGGAACCCGTCGCGCTGCGCCTCGTCCAGGCTGGATCTCAACCCGGGGCTCTTCCGCAGCGGGATCAGGATGCGCTCACGGTGCTCGGCGATGCTGAGCGTCCAGCTGCGGCTGCGACGTTCCGGCTGGTGATCCCATTTCAGCATGTGGAGCAGGACGATCTCCACAGCGCTGGTGAGCCGGTGATATTCGCTCAAGCCCACGTCGCTCAGCTCCTCGGCGATGTTGTCGAGGTCGAGGGCGTCCACCCGGCCGGCGCGGAGCAACGCCACCTGCTCCTGAACCCAGCTATAGAGATCATCCGCGTAGCGCGTCCGCCCCTCGGCATGCGGAGCCGCCGGAGCGTCCTCGCGGGTCGGGGCCGGATGCGCCATCGCGTCCTCCATGCAGATCAGCTCAGCGCGACGTTCACCGCGCTCTCGGGCAGCTCCTTGCCGAAGGCGCGCTGGTAGAACTCGGCCACCAGGGTCCGCTCCAGCTCGTCGCACTTGTTCAGGAAGGTCACCCGGAAGGCGAAGCCGATATCCTTGAAGATGTCGGCGTTCTCGGCCCAGGTGATCACCGTGCGCGGGCTCATGACGGTGGACAGATCGCCGTTCATGAAGGCGTTGCGCGTGAGATCCGCCACCCGAACCATCCGGTTGACGATGTCGCGGCCCTGGTCGCTCCGGTAATGCGTGGCCTTCGAGAGCACGATGTCGACCTCGCGGTCGTGGGGCAGATAGTTCAGCGTCGTGACGATCGACCAGCGGTCCATCTGACCCTGGTTGATCTGCTGGGTGCCGTGATAGAGGCCCGAGGTGTCCCCCAGTCCCACGGTGTTGGCCGTGGCGAACAGCCGGAAGGCCGGGTGCGGGCGGATCACGCGCTTCTGATCGAGGAGCGTCAGGCGGCCCGAGAGTTCCAGCACGCGCTGGATCACGAACATCACGTCCGGGCGGCCGGCATCGTACTCATCGAACACGAGGGCCACGTTGTTCTGCAGCGCCCAGGGCAGGATGCCGTCCTGAAAGGCGGTGACCTGCTTGCCGTCCTTCAGGACGATGGCGTCCTTGCCGACGAGGTCGATGCGCGAGACGTGGCTGTCGAGGTTGATGCGGATGCACGGCCAGTTCAGCCGGGCGGCCACCTGCTCGATATGGGTCGATTTGCCGGTACCGTGATAGCCGGTGACCATCACGCGGCGGTTGCGCGCGAAGCCCGCCAGGATCGCGAGCGTCGTCTCCCGGTCGAAGATGTAGTCCGGATCGAGATCCGGCACGTGCTCCTCGGGCTCGGCATAGGCCGGGACCTTGAGGTCGAGGTCGATGCCGAAGACATCGCGGACGGAGACGGTGCGGTCGGGCAGCGCGGCGGGCGTATCGTCAGAGAGCATTCGGAACCTCGTGAGGCGCGGTCGCTCCACTCCCTAGCAGTGGAACATCCGCGCGAAAGGACGTCGAGCCGGGCCTCCGCGGCGGGGCGAAGCCATCCTTAGACGGCGACGCGCCCGGGCGCCACCGACCGGCATCGACCCCATATAGGGTCGCGCCGTGCGGATTGCCCTATCCCGGATGCGAACCGGCGTGCAGGGTTCGTGCCGGTCAGCAGAGTCCGGCCCCACGCAGCACGTCGTGAGCCCGAATGATGTCGCGCAGCCGCTCCTCGAACGACCGGTCGCCGCCGTTGGCGTCGGGGTGGAAGCGCTTCACCAGGATCTTGTACTGCGCCTTGATGGCGGCCGAATCCGCGCCTTCCTCAAGGCCCATCACGTCGAGGGCCCGGCGGACCGTGGCCGAGTGGCGGGGCTTGCGCGGCTCCTCGGGCTGACGCGCGCGCCGGCGGGCATCGCCGACGCCCTCGCCGCGCAGGATGCCCAGCGGATCGACATAGGCCCAGTCGCGGGCCGGCTCGTCCGCCGGTTTCGCCTGGCCGGTCCGGTTCACGCCCATCGCCCAGGTCGGGCGATGCCCGATGATCGCGTCCTTCTGATAGGCCTGGACGGCGGCATCGTTCATGCCGTCGAAGTAGTTGTAGGTCGCGTTGTAGGCGCGGACGTGGTCCATGCAGAAGCGCCAGTACTGGCCCTCCGCCTTCCGGCCCTTGGGCGCCCGGTACAGACCCGGATGGGTGCAGCCCGGACTCTCGCAGACGCCCTCGGCCGCGGCTTTCGGCTCGTCGCAGGACGGTTTGATCCGGATGCTGTCGAACAGGCGCGAGTTGAGATCCATGACGGGCCGATTATGAGGGGGCAGACCTGAGACACAAGGGCACCGGGCCTGATGACGCATGCGCGGGATCGGGCTTGACGGCAGCCCACGAACGCGACGCGAGGGCAGGATGACGGATGGTGCGGGCGCGGGGGGCACCCTGCGGGACTGGATGGAGACGCGGCTGCGGGAGCAACTCGCGCCGGCGCGCCTCGACGTGATCGACGAGTCGCATCTGCATGCCGGTCATGCGGGGGCACGGCCGGGGGGCGAGACCCACTACCGGCTCGACATCGTCGCGTCGGCGTTCGAGGGCAAGAGCCGCGTGGAGCGACACCGCTTGGTGAACGCAGTCCTGGACGATGCGTTCAAGCGCGGTCTCCACGCCCTCGCCGTGCGCGCCCGCACGCCGGCCGAGGCCGCCTGACCCGGCCGCGCGGCCGCCCGCGGGCAGCCCTCGGTCCGCCCGGGTCGGTGGCGTGGGCGGGGCAGCGGATTGAGGGGAATGTGGTTATGGGGATACCCCTCTGCATCCTCCGCCCCGCGCCCGATACGCGGGCGCGGCGGCCGTTGACGATCCTGTCGGAGAGGCCGCCATGTCCCTGCGGGTGACGCCGCGCATCGCCATCGCGGAGGACGAGATCACCTTGTCCTTCATGCGTGCTTCGGGCGCGGGCGGCCAGAACGTCAACAAGGTCGAGACGGCGGTCCAGCTCCGCTGGCCGGTCCTGAATTCGCCCTCCGTGGATGACCGCGTGAAGGCGAACGTGGTGCGGCTCGCGGGGCGGCGCATGACCAAGGACGGCGTCCTGGTCCTCATCGGGCAGCGGCACCGGACGCAGGAGCGCAACAGGGCCGAGATCCTGCAGCGCCTCGTCGACCTCGTGGCCGAGGCCGCCAAGCCGCCGCCCCCGATCCGCCGGGCGACGAAGCCCACGAAGGGCTCCAAGGAACGGCGGATCGTCGCCAAGAAGAGCCGTGCCGTGATCAAGCAGGGCCGGGGCAGCTACCGGGATTCCGACGGCTGATCCCGCGCCCGCCCCGGTGGGATCTCAGTGGATGGCGTCGATGACCTCGGCCTTCGGGCTGGCGTCGGGCGCCGGAGAGGAGCCCGCCACCAGCGTGCTGCCCGGCTTGGCGATGGTCAGCACGATCGCGATCAGCGCCAGGATGGCGGCGAGCGCCGCCGGGAACAGGAAGGCCGATTCGCCGTAGCGGATGTCGAGCAGGCCGCCCACCACCGCGCCGGTGCTGAGACCGGCCCAGAGCGGCGCCTGGATCCAGAAGGAGGGCGCCACCGTGCCGAGCAGCAGGTTGGCGCAGCCGGTGCCGAAACGCACCACGGCGCCGGTGACGTAGGTGAGCGCCAGGGAGCGGCCGCCCTCGTCCTGCAGCGTCGCGTTCTGAAGGCCCAGCGCCAGGACGATGGGATAGGCGTGCAGCGGATAGGCGAAGGTGCCCCACGGCATCAGCAGGCCGCCGGCGAGCAGCAGGGCCTGGAGCGTCAGCAGCACGGCGAGGCGCCAGCGCCCGACCCAGGCGGCGATCAAAGTCCCCAGGAAGGCGCCGAAGCAGAACATGCAGATGGTGCTGGCGACGCGGGTGACGTTCTCCCAGTCGCCATTGGCCACCGCCACGCCGAAGCGGGTGGTGTTGCCCGACATGAACGACATGAACAGCTGCGAGAATTCCAGGAAGCCGATGGAATCGGCGCAGCCCGCGAGCGCGGCCAACGCGATCGCGAACGGGATGCGGGTTCGCGGATCGGCCGGAAAGGACTTGTCGGCCGGCGGTTCTGGCTTCCGCTCCGGTGTCGCGCGGCCTGTCCTGTTTCCGTAATCCGCCATGCTGATCCCCCGATCGAGCGGCCGCGCCCATTCGCGGCCGACAAACAATGGACGAAGAGCCAAGCGGTTTCATGCCGATGTGCGGCGCAGCACAACGACGCGCCCCGGCACCGGCCGCCCACCCTCGCGCCGGATGTGGGCGGGACGCAGAGTCAGGATCTCCAGTCCGGCGCCGGCGGCCGTCGCCGCGATGTGGGCATCGGCATGGGCATAGCGTCCGTCCTTGCCCAGGACCGAGCCGGCACCGTCGTGGGATTGCACCGTGACGGCGCCGAGCCCGCCCGGTCGCAGGACCCGGCCGATCCCCGTCAGGAACGCGGCGAGGTCCGCCACGTAGATCAGGACGTCCGCGGCGAGGCAGAGATCGGCGCAGGCCTCCGGCAGGTCCGCCAGGGCGGCGGAGAGGTCGCCTTCGATCAGGCGGTCGTAGAGCGGCCGATCCCGCCACGTCTTGGCCCGCGCCATTGCCAGCATCCCGGGGGAGAGGTCGATCCCGGTGAGATGATCGACCCGGTCGCGCAGAACGGTGCCCATCAGCCCCGTGCCGCAGCCGAGATCGAGCGCGACCGGGAAGCGCTCCGGGACGCCCGGCAGGGCGTCGCGGACGCGTTGCGGGCCGACATAGCCCAGGCCCTCCACGAGGTGGTGCTCGAAACGCGGCGCGTAGTCGTCGAACAGAGCCCGGACATAGGCGGGCGACAGGACCGGGAGGCCGTCGCCGACACCCAGGCGGACGAGATGCGTGCGCACGCCCAGCCTGTCCTCCGGATCGATCTCGAGGGCGCTGGCATAGGCCCGTGCCGCCGCGGCACGCAGGGCCGGATCGGCGCCGGAGGCCGCCAGCCCCTCCCGCGCCCGGCCCAGCAGGAGCCAGGCGGGCGCGTAGCGCGGAGCAAGGTCCAGGACCTGCTCGGCGAGGTCGGCGGCGCCCGCATGGTCGCCGTCGGCCAAGCAGGCCTCCGCGTAGCGATAGCGGCGATCGGCGAGGAGGTCGCCGGAACTGAGCTGCGAGGCCATGCGTCTGCCGGGTCGGGGGCGCCTATATATCGGGGCCACCGGCGGACTCCACCGGCTGCACGGACCCGATGCCGATACGCGCCAGCGATCTCCTCACCCTGACCCGCGAGGGTCTCTATTGCCCGCTCGGGCGCTTCCACGTCGATCCGACCTGGCCGGTGGAGCGCGCGCTGATCACCCACGGGCACGCCGACCATGCCCGCGCCGGCCACGGACAGGTTCTGGCGACGCCCGAGACCCTGCGGATCATGGCGGTGCGCTACGGCGCGGAGTTCTGCCGCCAGCGGCAGGAGGCGCCGCTCGGTGCGGCGCTCCGCGTCGGCGACGTCACCGTGCGCTTCGCGCCGGCGGGCCACGTGCTCGGCTCGGCGCAGATCGCCATCGAACGGGACGGGGTCCGGGTCGTGGTCTCGGGCGACTACAAGCGGGCGCCGGATCCGACCTGCCTGCCCTTCGAGGTGGTACCCTGCGACGTGTTCATCACCGAGGCGACCTTCGGCTTGCCGGTCTTCACGCATCCCGACACGCGGGGCGAGGTCCGCAAGCTCCTCGACTCGGCGCGGCTTTTTACCGAACGCGCCCACATCGTCGGCGCCTACGCGCTTGGCAAGGCGCAGCGGGTGATGGCGCTTCTCCGGGAGGAGGGCTGGGACCGCCCGATCCACCTGCACGGCGCCATGGAGAAATTGACGACGCTGTACAAGGAGGAGGGGGTGCCGCTGGGCGACACGCCCAAGGTCGTGGCTGCCGAGCGCAAGGACCTGCAGGGGGCGATCGTGATCTGCCCACCCTCGTCGATCCAGGATCTGTGGTCCCGGAAGTTCCCCGATCCCGTGACCTGCTTCGCCTCGGGCTGGATGCGGGTGCGCGCCCGCGCCCGCCAGAAGGGCGTCGAGCTGCCGCTGGTGATCTCCGACCATTCCGACTGGCCGGACCTGTGCCGCACCATCCGCGACACCGGTGCCGGCGAGGTCTGGGTCACGCACGGTCAGGAGGATGCGCTGGTCCATTGGTGCGGGACGCAGGGCATCAAGGCCAAGCCCCTCCACCTGCTCGGCTACGGCGATGACGGCGAGGCCGAGCCGGGCTCCGTCGAGGCCGGCTCCGGGACGGAGGCGGCGGCGTGAACGCATTCGCCCACCTCCTCGACCGCCTCGCCTACGAGCCGCGCCGCAACGCCAAGTTGCGGATGCTGCAGGACTACTTTTCGCGCACCCCCGATCCTGAACGCGGCTACGCGCTCGGCGCCATGACCGGCACGCTGAGCTTCCGCGAGGCCAAGCCGGCGCTGATCCGCGGACTCGTCGAGGAGCGGATCGACCCGGTCCTGTTCCGGCTGTCGCATAACTACGTCGGGGATCTCGCCGAGACGACGGCGCTGATCTGGCCCGTCCCATCTCTCTCCCCCCCCGCAGAGGCGGGAGGGGATGGGGCCGCCGGGATCGGCCACAACAACCCGCCGCCACCGAGTCTGGCCGAAGTCGTCGAGACGCTCAGCACGATCCCCAAGCGCGAGCTCTCCCGTCACCTCGCCGGCTGGCTCGATGCCCTCGACGAGACCGGGCGCTGGGCGCTCCTGAAGCTCGTCACCGGCAACCTGCGGGTCGGCGTCTCGGCGCGGCTCGCCAAGACGGCCGTCGGCGCCTTGGGCGGCCACGAGGCCGATGCCGTGGAGGAGGTCTGGCACGGGCTGACCCCGCCCTTCGCGACCCTGTTCGCCTGGGTCGAGGGCCGGGCCGAGCGGCCCGAGACCCTGAATCCCGCCCCGTTCCGGCCGCCGATGCTGTCGCACCCGATCGAGGAGGAGGCCGACCTCGAGAAGCTGGAGCCCGAGGCCTTCTCGGCCGAGTGGAAGTGGGACGGCATCCGCGTCCAGCTCGTCGGCGGCCCCGACCGGGCGGGTCAGCAAGTCGGAAAGGTCTATTCCCGCACCGGCGAGGACATCACCGGGGCGTTCCCGGATCTCGCCGAGGCCATCACCTTCACGGGGGCGATCGACGGCGAATTGCTGATCCTGCGCGAGCGGCGCGTGCAGAGCTTCAACGTCCTCCAGCAGCGCCTGAACCGGAAGGCGGTGACGGCCAAGCTCCTGGAGGAGTTTCCCGCCCATGTCCGGGCCTACGACCTCCTCACCCTCGCGGGCGAGGACCTGCGGGCCGAACCCTTCGAGGCCCGGCGGGAGAAGCTGGAGGCGCTGGTCACCCGCCTCGACCACGCGCGGATCGACATCTCGCCCCGTGTGCCCTTCGCGGATTGGGCGGCGCTGGCAGCCGCCCGGGCGGATCCGGCCTCGGTGGGGGCGGGCGAGGATGCCGACGCCATCGAGGGCGTGATGCTCAAGCGCCGGAACAGCCCCTACCTGCCGGGCCGTCCCAAGGGACCGTGGTGGAAGTGGAAGCGCGAGCCGCACATCGTCGACGCCGTGATGATGTACGCCCAGCGCGGGCACGGGAAGCGCTCGTCCTTCTACTCGGACTACACGTTCGGGGTCTGGCGGGCGGCGCCCGAGGGCGGCGACGAGCTGGTGCCGGTGGGCAAGGCCTATCACGGCTTCACCGACGCGGAACTCGCCAAGCTCGACCGCTACGTCCGCAACAACACCACCAAGCGCTTCGGCCCGGTGCGCGAGGTCGCCCATGGACGCGACGCCGGGCTGGTGCTGGAGATCGCCTTCGAGGGCGTCCAGCGTTCGACCCGGCACAAATCGGGGGTGGCGATGCGCTTCCCCCGGGTCAGCCGCATCCGCTGGGACAAGCCGCCCGCCGAGGCCGACCGGATCGACGTGCTGGAACGGATCCTCGCTCGCGGCGAGCGCGAGATCGCGCCGGGGGCGACCCTGATGGAGGAGACCGGATGAGACGGGGAAACACCAGGGCCGGCACGATCGGTCCGGTCGAGGCGCTGGCCTCCGGCGCCGTTGAGCGCCACGCGAGCGGGCGCCTCACCATCGCAACCGCGGGGCCGGGCTTCACGGATTTCACCGCCGCGGTGGCGGCCTTCGTGCGCGGCAGCGGCATCCGGGACGGTCTCGTCACGGTGTTCTGCCGGCACACCTCGGCCTCGCTCACCATCCAGGAGAATGCCGACCCCGACGTCCAGACCGACCTGATGACCGCGCTGGACGGGTTCGCGCCGCGGCAGGCCGGCTACGTCCACGGCGCCGAGGGACCGGACGACATGCCGGCCCATATCCGCACCCTGGTCACCGATTCGGCCCTCACCATCCCGCTGGTCGACGGAACGCTGGCGCTCGGCACGTGGCAGGGGATCTACCTGATCGAGCACCGCGACCGGCCGCATCGGCGGGAGATCGTGCTGAGCGCCCTCGGGGCCTGACGCCTCCACGGTCGCCGCAGGTGGAGCGAAGCGACCCGGGCCAGTGCGACCGGATCGGGCTCGGCGCGGCGGGATTGCGGCGCCCCGCTACCCCCGACGCCCCCGGGCCGGCTCAGCAACATGTGTAAACACACCGTCGGTTAACCATAGTGCACGCCTATGGGTCGTCGTCGGATCGGGAGCCGTGCCGCTCCGGCGAATGGAGACCCCGATGGGCCTTTTCACCGCGCTCTCGAATTCGATTTCCGGCGCCTCGGCGCAGTCGCTGGCCCTGAACAACATCTCGGGGAACATCGCCAACACCCAGACGGCGGGGTTCAAGTCCACCGAGACGAGCTTCGCCGACATGCTGGCCGAGACCGATCGCAGCACACAGCTGGCCGGCGGGGTGTCGCCGGGCACGCGCAACAGCCTGAACATCCAGGGTACGGTGCAGTCGACCGGCGTATCGACCAATCTCGCCATCTCGGGCAACGGCTATTTCATCGTCCGGAAGAACACCGGGACGACCCAGAGCCCGAGCTTCACCGGGGATACCGGCTACACGCGACGCGGCGACTTCGCTCCGGACGCCAGCGGCTATCTCAGCAACGGTGCGGGCTACTACCTGTTCGCCGGCCCGTCGGCGACCGCGCCCGTCCAAGTCCCCACCGGCGCCAATACCCTGTCGAGCCTCACGGTCTCGCCGGCCGGCACGCTCACCGGCACGGCCGCGGATGGCAGCTCCGTGGCGCTCGGCTCGCTGCAGCTGGCGCAGTTCGGACTGCAGGACAATCTCGCTTCCCTCGACGGGGGGACCTACGTGGCGACGGGTCAGTCGGGCACGCCGAGCTACGGCCTCAACGGCGCGACCATCGCCGCCGGCTCCGTGGAGCAGTCGAACGCCAGCATCTCGGATCAGTTCTCGAAGATGATCGAGACCCAGCAGGCCTATACCGCCAACACCAAGGTCATGAGCACCACCGACCAGATGCTGCAGGACGCCATCGCGATGTACACCTGACGCGGTAGCGGGGCGGCCCGAGCGGTCGTCCAGGATCAGGGTGGCCCCCGGGACGGGGGCGAATGTCAGGACGCGGTCGGTCACGACACGGGGCAACCGGTCACAGGAACTTCAGCGGGTCCTTCTCGGGCGGGGGCGGCGCCACGTCGGCGCGGTTCCACCAGCCGCCGCCCAGGGCCACGAACAGGGCGGCGGTGTCGGCGTACTGCGTGGCGCGCGCCGCGGCCGAGGTGACCAGCGCCGAGAGGTAACCCTGCTGGGCGATCAGCACCTGCGAGGAGGTGATCGCCCCCGCCGTGTATTGCTTGCGGATCAGCCCCAGGCTCTGGTTCGTGGCGCTCACCGCCGCGTCGGCGGCGGCCACGGCCTTCGCGTCGGCCTGGAGCGCCCGCAGCGCGTCGGCGACGTTCTGGAAGGCGGTGATCACCGTCGCCTTGTACTGCGCCTGCGCCACCGTCAGCGATTCCTCGGCGGCGCGCTGCCGCCGGAACAGGGTGCCGGCATCGAAGATCGGCGCCGTCGCCTGCCCGATGATCGTGAAGAACGCCGCCCCCGGACTTGTGACCTGAGCGATCCGGGTGGCGCTGGAGCCGCCCGTGGCGGTCAGGCTGAATTGCGGCAGGCGGTTCGCCACCGCGACGCCCACCGTGGCGCTCGCCTGCTGCACCAGGGCCTCCGCCGCCTTCACGTCGGGCCGCTGCTGCACGAGCCGCGAGGGCAGGCTCACCGGGAGCCGCGTCGGCAGGCGCAGGGCGGCGAGGTCGAAGGTCTCGGAGACCTCGTCCGAGGGCAGGCGCCCGGCCAGCGCGGTGAGCAGGTTGCGCTGCTGCGCGAGCGCCTTCTCCAGCGGAGGCAGCAGCTGCTGCGACAGCGCCAGCGCCGCCTGCTGCTGCACCACGTCGGCCCCGGCAATCTGCCCCAGGGAGAGCTGCTTGTTGTAGAGCTGCAGCACCTCGGTCTGCGCCTGGATCACCTTGCGGGTCGCGTCGATCTGCGCCCGCAGGGACGCCTCCTGGATCGCGGCGGCGACCACGTTGGCGGTCAGGCTCAGATAGGCCGCCTCCAGCTGGAAGCGCTGGTTCTCGGTGGTGGCCTCCAGGGCCTCGATCTGCCGGCGGTTCCCGCCGAACACATCCGGATTGTACGAGACCACCGCCTGCGGCGTGGAGAGGCTGTAGAGATACTGGTTCTGGTTGTTGAGGGGCGATTGCAGGTCGAGGCCGGGCGCCTGGGCGCCCTGGATCTGCGGGGTCGCGGTCAGGCTCGGATAGAGCGTGCCCTTCTGGGCCAGCACGTTCTGCTGCGCCACCCGCAGGGAGGCCTGCGCGGCCTCCAGCGTCGGGTTGTTGGCGAGGGCCTGCTCCACGAGGCGGTTCAGCGCCTTCGAATGGAACAGGGTCCACCACTGGCCGGGGATGTCGGCGCCGGAGACGAAGCTCTGGTCGGCCGAGCCGCCCTGCCGGGTCCGGATCTTGTCGGCCGCGGAGGGATTCTGCAGCGGCTCCTTGGTGTAGCGGCCGACCGGCGGGTCCTCGGGCGGCACGAAGTTCGGGCCGACCGCGCAGGCCGACAGGCACAGGGAGGCCGCCAGCACAGCGGCTGCCCGTCTGCACCGTCCCGGCGCAAAGTCCACCATCCCGCCCCCGAAAACCCCACCTCGGTAGAGCGGCGCGGACCGCATCCAAGTCAATGCAACTGTCCCCTGTTGGCGCCCGCGGGGATGCCGTTGTGGCGCCCCTGCAACGGGCAGAGCCCCCGCCCGTGCGGTCGTGAACCGGCTCACGCGGCGGCCCGATGCGCGGACCGGGCCTGTGCGTCCGGGTTCGGGTGCCGTCGGGAGAACAGGGAGATCAGCACCGGCACGACCACGAGGATCAGGTTCGGCGCCAGGATGATGCCGCCCACCACCACGAGCGCCAGCGGCTTCTGCACCTGCGAGCCGATGCCGGTGGAGACCGCCGCCGGCAGCAGGCCGACGCAGGCCGCCACGCAGGTCATCATCACCGGGCGCATGCGCACCACGGCGGCGTGCCAGACCGCCTCCTGCCGCTTCCAGCCTTCGTCGAGCAGCTGGTTGTAGTAGGCGAGCAGGATCACGCCCTCCATGGTCGAGATCCCGAACAGCGCGATGAAGCCGATCGCCGCCGAGATCGAGAACGGCGTGCCGGTCAGCGCCAGGGCGAAGATGCCGCCGATCATCGCCATCGGGATCACCGACAGGGTCAGCAGCATGTCGGCCACCGACGAGAAGTTGATGTAGAGGAGCAGCGCGATCAGCAGCAGCGTGATCGGCACCACGAGGCTGAGCCGGGTGGCCGCCTCCTTCAGGTTGGTGAACTGCCCGACCCATTCCAGCCGGTAGCCCGGCGGCAGGTCCACCGCGTCGGCGACCTTGCGCTGCGCCTCGATCACCGCGCTGCCGAGGTCGCGGCCGCGCACCGAGAACTTCACCGGGATGTAGCGCTCCTGGTCCTCGCGGTAGATGAACGAGGCCCCCGAGACGAGGTCGACATCGGCGATCTCGGAGAGCGGCACCTGGATGACGCCGCCGTTGGGGTTCTGGGCACCGACCGCGATGTTGCGGATGCCGGCCAGCGACGAGCGGTACTCCTTGGCGAGCCGCACCCGCATCGGGAAGTGACGGTCCGAGCCGTACTCGTAGAGGTCGCCCGCGGTCTGGCCGCCGATCGCCGCCTGGATGGTGGTGTTCACGTCGCTGATCGAGAGGCCGTAGCGGGCGGCCTTGTGGCGGTCGACATCGATCCGCACCGTCGGCTGGCCGAGGGATTCGAAGACCGACAGGTCGGTGACGCCCGGGACGCTGGCGAGGGCTGCCTTCACGGCATTGGCGGTCTTGGTGAGCTGGGTGAGGTCGTTGCCGTAGATCTTGACCGAGTTCTCGCCCTTCACGCCCGAGGCGGCCTCCTGGACGTTGTCCTCGATATACTGCGAGAAGTTGAACTCGATGCCGGGAAACTCCGCCTCCAGCTTCTTGCTCAGGTCCTGGATCAGCGTCTCCTTGTCGAGGCCCTTGCGCCACTGGTCGATGGGCTTGAGCGGCGCCAGGATCTCGACGTTGAAGAAGCCCGTGGCGTCGGTCCCGTCGTTCGGGCGGCCCTGGTGCGACAGGACGGTGGTGACCTCCGGGACCTCCTGGAAGATCTTGCGCATGCGCTGGACGTAGGCGTTGCCGGCCTCCAGCGAGATCGAGGCCGGCATCGTCCCGCGCACGTAGAGATTGCCCTCCTCGAGCCGCGGCAGGAATTCGAGGCCGAGGTTGCGGGCCGTGAGCCCCGAGACCAGCAGCACCGCCAGCATCACGGCAAGCGCCAGGACGCGGTTGCGCAGGCCGAAGGCCAGCGCGCGTTCGTGGCCGACGCGCAGCACCCGCACGATGAGCGTATCGCGCTCCTCGAGCTTCTTCGGCAGCATCAGGGCCGAGAGCGCAGGCGAGACCGTGAAGGTGGCGAGCAGGCCGCCGAGCAGCGCGTACGCGTAGGTCTTGGCCATCGGGCCGAAGATGTGGCCCTCGACGCCGGTCATCGTGAACAGCGGCAGGAAGCCGACGATGATGATCGTCGCCGAGAAGAAGATCGCCCGGTTCACCTCGCGCCCGGCGACCGCGATGGTGCCGAGCCGGCCCGTCAGGCCGTCGGGCGGCGTCTCGCCCTTCACGTGGTCGGGCTCGGCGATGTGGCGGAAGACGTTCTCCACCATGATCACGGTGGCGTCGACGATCAGACCGAAATCGATAGCGCCCAGCGACAGGAGGTTCGCCGAATCGCCGCGCACCACCAGGATCAGGATCGCGAAGCCGAGGGCGAACGGGATCGTCGCCGCCACGATGATCGCGCTGGTGAGCGAGCCCAGGAACAGCCACTGCACGACGAAGACCAGCACCACGCCGAAGACGAGGTTGTGCATCACCGTGTGGGTGGTGGTGTGGATCAGGCCCGAGCGGTCGTAGATCCGCTCGATCTTCACGTCGGGCGGCAGGATCGTGGAGCTGTTGATCTTGTCGATCTCGGCCTCGACCCGTTCCAGCGTCGGCAGGCTCTTGCCGCCGCGGGTCATGAGCACGATGCCCTCGACGATGTCGGGCTGGTTGTCGTGGCCGACGATGCCGAGGCGCGGGGCGTTCGACACGCGCACCTCCGCCACGTCCCGCACCAGCACCGGGGTGCCGTTGACGAGGCTGATCATCGTGTCCTTGATGTCGTCCATGTCGCGGATCAGGCCAATGCCGCGCACCACCGCCGATTGCTGGCCGACGTTCAGCGTCTGGCCGCCGACGTTGATCGAGGCGTTGTTCAGCGCGTTGGTCAGCTGCACCAGGGTCAGGCCCTGGGCCTGGAGTCGGTTCAGGTCGACCGCGACCTCGTATTCCTTGGCCTTGCCGCCGAAGGCCGTGACGTCCACGACGCCGGGGATCGCCTTGAACCGGCGCTGCAGAACCCAGTCCTGCAGGGTCTTCATGTCCATGGGCGAGTAGCCCGCCGGGCCGACGAGCTTGTAGCGCATGATCTCGCCCACCGGGCTCGTCGGCGAGATCTGCGGCGTCGCTCCGTTGGGCAGCGTCGGCGCCTGCGACAGGCGGTTGAGCACCCGCTGCAGCGCCTGCTCGTACGTGTATTCGTAGTTGAACTGGACCTTCACGTCCGAGAGGCCGAACAGCGAGATCGTCCGCACGACCTGGGCGTTGGGGATGCCGGCGAGCGCCACCTCCAGGGGGATGGTGATGTAGCGCTCGATCTCGTCGGCGGACTGGCCCGGGTTCTGGGTGATCACGTCGACCAGCGGCGGGACCGGGTCTGGATAGGCCTCGATGTTGAGCTGCGTGTAGGCGCCGTAGCCGACGCCGAGCATCACGACGAACAGCAGCACCACCAGCACGCGCTGGCGCAGCGAGAAGGTGATCAGGGCGTTCATCGGACCGGATCCCCGCTCAGGACGCCTTGTCGCCGGTGGCCGCCCGATCGATGAACAGGGCCCCCCGGGTGACCACCTGCTCGCCCGCGCGCAGGCCCTGGACGACCTGGGCATTGTCGCCGTTGATCAGGCCGAGCTTGACGTCGCGCGCCTCCACGGCTCCGTCGGGCCGCGCCACCCAGACATGGGTGCGGTCGCCCTCGTACACGATGGCGGCCACCGGCACGCTCGGGCTCGGCTCGCCCTTGCCGGTGATGATCGTGTAGGTGGCAAACATCTCCGGGCGCAGCACCCGGTCCGGGTTGTCGACCTCGCTGCGCACGGCCAGCCGCCGCGTCGCCGGGTCGAGGCTGGAGGCCATGTAGTTCACCCGGGCCTTGAACACCCGGGCGCCGAAGCCCGCCACCTTCGCCTCGACCTCCTGGCCGATGCGGATCTTCGGGATCTCGCTCTCGCGGACGTTGGCGACGAGCCACACCGTCGACAGGTCGCCGATCACGAAGACCGGGTCGCTGGAGGCGGAGAGGTACTGGCCGGTGCCGACCTTGCGCTGGACGATCGTGCCGGCGATCGGCGCCCGGATCTGCGTCTCGGCGCTCATCGTGCCCTTCTTCTCGAAGGCGGCCATCTCGGCGTCGGTCTTGCCCAGCATCCGCAGACGGTTCTTCACCGCGTCGAGGGCGCCCTCGGCGGTCTTCAGGTCGCTCTGGGCGGCGATGACGTCGTTCTGGGCCGATTGGTAGTCCTTCAGGGCCGTCGCGTGGGCCTGGAACAGCTCCTGCTGCCGCTGCGCGATGGTCTGGTCGAGCTTCAGAAGCGCCTGCTGCTTCTGGAGGTTGTTCACGGCCGCCTGATAGTCGTTCTGCGCCTGGACCATGTCGGTGGCCTCGAGCGTCAGCAGAACGTCGCCGGCCTTCACGTCGTCGCCGGCGCGGGCCAGGACCTTCGTCACGCGGCCGGCATAGGGCGAGACGACAGGGACGTTGTCGTCCTCGTTGAGGGCGATCCGTCCCTCGGCGGTGCCCTCGGGCCGGAACACCAGGTTGGCGACCGGCAGGATCTCGAAGGCGGCACGCTGCTCCTTGGAGGGCCGGAACACCCGTTCCACCGGGCCGGCCTTCTCCACATCGATGCCCGGGTCAGGGTTGGCTGGTGCGAACAGCCCCGTCAGCGCGGCGACGAGGTTCGAGGCCGTCTCGCGGGTCCGGTCGGAGAACGCGAAGGCCAGGCCCGCAGCGGCCGCGAGCAGGACGGCGACGACCAGGAGGCGGGCCCACCGACGGTTGCGCGGGGGCACGGTGACGGCCTCGTCCTGGTCCAGCGGATTTCGGGCGTCCATGCGGATGATCTTCTAGGTCCGGGCCATGGGACCGGGCTGATTGACGAGGGTACGATTCGTGCCAGGACGACGCCGAGATCAATGCGATCGCTGGTGCTTTTCTATGGCGCTCCGCGGGATGGTTCCCGGCAGCAACGCGTGCCTAGAGCAAAGCTTGTCAGACAGGCAATCGATCTGGCGCCCCAGTCGCGAAACCGTGTGGCCCCGTCTTCCTTTGACGGGATTTGTTACAATATGACAACGCTCGCGGGGCCTGACCCGCCCGATCCCGATTCCGTCACCGAAGAACCCGTCATGTCCGAAACGAGCAACGCTCCCGCCCCGGCCGCATCCGGCTCAGCCGCCGGCAAGATCCCGGTCACCGTGCTCACCGGCTATCTCGGCGCTGGCAAGACCACGCTCCTCAACCGGATCCTCACCGAGAATCACGGTAAGCGCTACGCCGTGATCGTCAACGAGTTCGGCGAGATCGGCATCGACAACGACCTCGTCGTCGGCGCGGACGAGGAAGTGTTCGAGATGAACAACGGCTGCGTCTGCTGCACGGTGCGCGGCGACCTGATCCGGATCATGGATGGGCTGGTCAAGCGCCGAGGCAAGTTCGACGCGATCATCGTCGAGACCACCGGCCTCGCCGATCCGGCCCCCGTGGCGCAGACCTTCTTCGTCGACCAGGACGTGGGCGAGGCCGCCCGCCTCGATGCGGTGGTGACGGTGGCCGACGCCAAGTGGTTGTCCGACCGCCTGAAGGACGCCCCCGAGGCGAAGAACCAGATCGCCTTCGCGGACGTGATCCTGCTCAACAAGAGCGATCTCGTCTCCCCGGCCGACCTCGACCGGGTCGAGGCCGAGATCCGCACGATCAACCCCCTGGCCAAGCTCCACCGCACGCAGAACTGCGCGGTGCCCCTCGAGGCCGTGCTGGAGCGCAACGCCTTCGACCTCGACCGCATCCTCGACGTCGAACCCGACTTCCTGGAGGCGGGACACCACCACCATCACGATTCCGACATCCGCTCGGTCTCGGCCAAGATCGAGGGTGAGGTCGATCCCGACAAGTTCATGCCGTGGATCTCGAACCTGACCCAGTCGCAGGGTCCGGACATCCTCCGGTGCAAGGGGATCGTGGCCTTCCCGAACGAGCCGAAGCGCTTCGTCTTCCAGGGCGTGCACATGATCCTCGACGGCGACGTGCAGGGCGACTGGGGGAAGGACGAAAAGCGGGTCTCGCGGGTGGTGTTCATCGGGCGCAACCTCGATCCGGCGGCGATCACGGAGGGCTTCGAGGCCTGCCGCGCGTGAGCCGACCGGCCGCCTCCCACGGGGGCGGCCGGGCCCTGAGCGCCGCCCGAAGGCGATTCTCAACGATTGGATGGCATCACGGCACGAGCGGGCCAGCGTAACCGGCCCGTGGAGCCCGCGTAGCCATGGCCCACACCGCAGCGCCTGCAGGCCCGGTCCCGTCCGGGATCGCGGGCGGACTCCCGCTCATCGTGGCCGTCGAGGGGCTGGCCAAGGCGCTGTTTGCGGCGTTCATCTTCTTCGCCTGCTTCGCCTTCTCGGAGACCTCCCCGTACGACGCGGTGGCGATCCCCACGATCCTGCTCTGGCTCTGCCTCGGCGTGCGGCTGCACCGCGGGGCGGTGCCGCTGGTCGCACTCCTCCTGCTCTACCTCGCGGCCATCGTCTCCGCGCTGCTGCCCTACCTGAACGAGGAGTTCCCGGTCACCTGGACGGTGCAGCTGATCTACCTCGCGATCACCTGCATCTTCTTCGCGATGTTCTTCGCGGACGACACCCACGCCCGGATGGAGCTGGCGCTCAAGGCCTACACGGCGAGCTGCGTGTTCTCGGCGGTGCTCGGCATCGTCGGCTATCTCCAGTGGCTCGGGATCGAGGACCTGTTCTACAAATACGACCGGGCCTCGGGCACCTTCCAGGACCCGAACGTGTTCGGCTCCTTCCTGACGCTCGGCGCCCTCTACCTGATGCACGGCCTGCTCACCGGCTCGACCCGGCGACCGCTGGTCTCGCTCGTCGGCCTGCTGATCATCGTCGCCGGCATCTTCCTGTCGTTCTCGCGGGGCTCCTGGGGCGGGAGCGTCGTCGCAGTGCTTCTGATGGTGGGATCGGTCTATGCCGGCAGCACCGCCCCGCGCCTGCGCCGCCGCATCGTGCTCCTGACCCTCGCCACGGTCGTCCTCGGCACCGTCGCGGTGATCGGGCTGCTCTCGGTCGACCACGTCCACAAGATGTTCGAAACCCGCGCGGCCCTGACCCAGGACTACGACCAGGGCGAGACCGGCCGCTTCGGCAACCAGATCCGCGGCTTCGCGATGCTGCTGGAGCGGCCGTTCGGCATGGGGCCGATGCACTGGCGGCTGACCTTCGGGCTCGAACCGCACAATTCGTATATCGGCTCCTTCGCCAACGGGGGCTGGCTCGGGGGCACGGTGTTCATCGGCCTCGTGGTGATCACCGGCATCGTCGGGTTCCGGCTCCTGGCACGGCCGTCGCCCGTCCGGGCGCACGCGCAGATCGTCTGGCCGGCGCTGCTGATGTTCTTCCTGCAGGCGGTCCAGATCGATATCGAGAAGTGGCGCCACGTCTACATGATGCTGGGCATGGTCTGGGCGCTGGAGGCGGCGCGGCTGCGCGCGGGCGCGCCGCAGGCGGGTGCGCTTGAAACGCGGCGCTAGGCGCGGCATCGCTCGGCTCCGGCCGAGCTGCCAATCCGCACCCGGAGACGGTACGTGAACACACAGCCGGACAACGAGGGCGATCGGGTCGCCGCCCTTGAGGCCCTCGGGATCGTGGGCACGCCGCCCGAGCCGCATTTCGAGGCCGTCTGCCGGACAGCCTGCCGCCTGTTCGGCGTGCGCCACGCGTTCGTGGCCTTCCTCGGTGACACGCATCAGTGGCTCAAGACGCCCTGCCAGGCCTTGCCGACCACGATGCGGCGGGATCAGAGCCTGTGCCAGCACACGATCCGCAGCGATGCCCTGCTCGTCGTACCCGACACCCGTCTCGACGCGCGCTTCCGTGACCTGCCCGCCGTCGCTGCGCCGGACGGGATCCGGTTCTATGCCGGTATCCCGCTGAGCCTCGAGCCCGGCCTGCGGATCGGCACCTTCTGCCTCGCCGACCCGGAACCCCGAGCCGGTCTCTCGCCGGCGGACGCCGCCGCCTTCCGCGACCTCGCCGCGATCGTCGTGGCCCATCTGAGGCTGACGGAGGCCAATGCCAAGCGCGAACGCGAGATCGCGCAGGCCGCGATCCGCGAGGCGGTGATCCGCGAGCAGCATCGCGAGATCCATGCCCGGTCCCGCACTCAGGAGGCGGCGAACCACCAGCTCCTGATGGCCGAGCAACTCGCCAGCGTCGGAAACTGGCGCGTGGACCTCTCGGACGGTCAGCCGGTCTGGTCGGCCAGCCTCTACGCCATCGCCGGTCGCGACCCCGCGACACCGCCGCCGCGTCTCGACGCCTTCTCGCAGATCTACCATCCCGACGACCGCGCCCGGCTCGAGGCGATCGTCGCCGACGCGGTCGCCCGCAGAACGCGATTCGATTTCGAGGCGCGGCTGATCCGTCCGGACGGCGAGCTCCGCGACGTGGTCGTCCGCGGCATGTGCCGGGGAGAGGACCCCAATGCCGGCCTCGTCGGCGTTCTCATCGACGTGACCGAGCGCCGGCGCGCCGAAGACGAGGTGCGCCGGAGCGAGCTGCGCTATCGCGGCCTCGCCGAGGCGCTGCCGCTGCTGGTCTGGACCATGCGGGTCGGGGACGGACAGTCCACTTACGCCAACGCCCAGTTCCAGTCCTATTACGGGCCGATCGGGCCCGAGCGCGCGGAGCGCCTGATCCGGAACCACCCGGAGGATGCGCCCGCTATGGAGGCGGCCTGGACCCGGGCGGTCGAGACCGGGACGGGCTATAGCGGCCAGTGGCGGATCCGCCGCCACGACGGCCTCTACCGGTGGCACAAGATCTCGCTGATTCCGATCCGCCTCGATCCGGCGGACGGCGCTGTGGCGGAGTGGCTCGGGACCGCACTCGATGTCGACGACATCATCACGGCGCGGCTCGCCGTCGAGGAGGCCCGCGGCCTGCTGGGCATTGCCCTGGACGCCGCCGAGGCCGGCACCTGGGACTGGGACATGCGCACCGGGCTCGTCACGCTGAGCCCGGAAAGCGCCCGGATGCACGGTCTGCGGGATAACGGCGCCGCACACACGCTGTCGGCGTCCGAATGGACCGCGTTGATTCATCCCGACGACGTCGCCGATGTCTGGATCGAGATCCGACGGGCGGTCGAGTCCGGGACCTCCTATGCGGCCGAATTCCGGGCCGGCGGGCGCTGGCTCTACGCGCGCGGGCGGACGCTCTGCGGCGCCGAGGGGCACCCTCAGAGCATGGTCGGCCTTCATCTCGACATCACCGAGCGCAAGGCGGTCGAGGCGGCCCTGCGCACCGCCACGCGGGATGCCGAGGCGGCCCGCACCGAGGCGGAGCGCGCGAGCGCGGCCAAGAGCGAGTTCCTCGCCGCGATGAGCCACGAGATCCGCACGCCGCTCAACGGCATCCTCGGCTATGCCGAGCTGCTCCTCGACGGCGATGCGATCCAGAGCGAGGACCGGCGGCGCCTGGAGCTGATCCAGAGTTCCGGAGCGGCCTTGCTCACGGTCGTCAACGACATCCTCGACTTCTCGAAGATCGAGGCGGGCGAGCTGACCCTCGATCCGGTCCCCTTCCCGCTGGTCTCGATCGTGGACGGGACGGTCTCGATCGTGCGCGGCAGTGCGCTGCGCAGCGGCCTCGCCATCGAGGCCCGGATCGACCCGGCCCTTCCGACCTTCGTGATCGGTGACGCGGGACGCTTGCGTCAGGTGCTGCTCAACCTCCTGAACAACGCCGTGAAGTTCACGCCCGAGGGTTCCGTTACGGTGACCGTGGAGCGGGAAGGCGATGATCGCGCCGCCGACGGTCGCCCCGGCGACGCGGTGCGGTTTTCCGTGATCGATACCGGCATCGGCATCGCGCCGGCGCAGCAGGACAGGCTGTTCAAGCGGTTCAGTCAGGTCGACGGCTCCATCAGCCGGCGGTTCGGCGGCACCGGCCTCGGTCTCGCGATCTCCCGGCACCTCGTGACCCTGATGGGCGGCGAGATCGGCGTCGTGAGCCGCGAGGGGGAGGGCTCGACCTTCTGGTTCCGCCTGGTGCTGCCGCGGGGCGAGCAGGGCGCCGACGCGGCGGAGGACCGGATCGAGGCGGATCCGGCGCTGCTGCGGTCGCAGTCCGTGGCCGCCCCGGCGGCCGGCGCCGTGCCAGCCTCCCCGATCCGGCTGCTCCTGGTCGAGGACGTCCCGCTCAACCAGGAACTGGCCTGCGCGGTGCTCGAATCCCAGGGCTACACGGTGGATGTCGCCGGGGACGGGGCCGAGGCGATCACGGCGGTCGGATCGTCCGTCGCGGCGGGGCGCGCCTACGATCTCGTGCTCATGGACGTCCAGATGCCCCGGGTCGACGGGCTCACGGCGACCCGGCGCATCCGCGCCCTGGCGCCGCCCGCCTGCGACATCCCGATCGTGGCCATGACGGCGAACGTCCTGCCGTCGCAGATCGAGGAACTGCGCGAGGCCGGGATGGACGATTATGTCGGCAAGCCGTTCCGGCGGGCCGATCTCTTCGCCACGATCAGCCGCTGGACGGCCCCGGGCGCGCGCCGCCCGGCGCGGGCCGAGGAGCCGCGCACCGTACCCGACATCGATTCCGCCGTCCTCGATGCCGCGGTTCTCACCGAAATGACGGCGAGCTTCGGCTCCGACCGGGTGGGGGCGCTGCTCGATCTCCTGGCCAACGAGCTGTCCGAGCGGTTCCGGCCGAGCGAGACCGACCGTCTTCAGATCGCTCACGACGCGCACGCCCTGGTGGCGGCGGCGGGGCTCCTGGGCTTCGTCGGCCTGTCGAGCCTGTGCCGCGAGGTCGAGGCCGCCGCCCATGCGGGGGCCGACCTGATGCCGCTGATCCGGCGCCTGGAAATCCAGCGGGCGACGGCGCTGCGCGCCATCCGGCAGCTGCGCGCGGCCTGATGCGACGCGGCTGAGGCGCGGGCCGGCGCCCCGACAGGGGCCGCCCCGCGCGGTTGGGACCTATGCCTCGTCGGTCTCGGGCAGCGGGTCGCCGGTCCAGGTCGTCGCGAAGGCGGCGAGCTCCCGGGCGTCGGTGAAGGCCGCCACGGTGACCTCCCGCTCCGCCGGTTCCGCGCCCGGATAGGGCGCGAGCAGGATCCGCACCCGCGCCAGCCGGCCGCTGGGCGCCTTGTCGGCGATCCAGGCCTGCGCGTCCGGCGTAAAGCGTTCCGGGCCGTCGAGGGCCCGGGCGTCGGTGCGCAGCACGACCACGTAGGTGCCGAGGCTCGGATCGGCCTCCTGAACAGCCTTGACGATGTCGATCACGGGCTTTCCGCGAAGTCGTTGATTTGAACCTGGGCCTGCGCCGACGTGAAGTTAGGGATGTCCGCGAAGATCTCCTCGCCATGGGCGGCGACGGCTTTCTGGAAGGCGTCGACCGACGCGAAGGTCAGCAGCGCCATCACCTGGAACGGGGCGGTGCCGCCGTCCGGCGTGCCGGCGCCCTTGACCACCTTGGCCTCGTGCAGGCCGAGGGACGACCAGCGCTCGCGCACCAGCGGCATGTGATGGCCGAGATAGTAGCCCATGTCGAAGCTCGGGCCGGCCGGATACATCACGCTTACCAGGATCATGGGGCTTCCTTTCTGTGTCACGCCCGGTCCGCCCGGGCGCCCGTCCTCGGTTCGTGGGGCGACGGTCAGTGCAGCTTCACTCGCGGCTCGGTGCGCCGGGTCAGCGCGCGCGCCAGGGTGTCGAGGACCGTCTTGGCCGTGCCGTGGAGCGCCCGCTCGTGCATCTTGTAGAGCGAGCGGTACATCATGCGGGCGAACAGGCCGGCGATGAGCATGTTCTTGCCGCGGACGAACCCCATCAGGCTGCCCACGGTCGAGTACTCGCCGAGCGAGACCAGCGAGCCGAAATCCTTGTACCGGAACGGCTTCAGCGGCTTCCCGGCGATCTTGGCCGGGATCTGGCTGATGAGGTGGCTCGCCTGCTGGTGGGCCGCCTGGGCGCGGGGCGGCACCGGCGTGTCGGAGCCGGCCTCCACCAGATAGGCGCAGTCGCCGATGGCGAAGATATCCGGGTCGCGGGTCGTCTGCAGCGTCGGGGTCACCACCAGCTGATTGGTCCGCGTGGTCTCCAGGCCGCCGATACCCTGCAGGAAGGGTGGCGCCTTCACCCCCGCCGCCCACACGACCAGCTCGGACGGGATGAAGGTCCCGTCGGCGAGCTGGACGCCGTCGGCGCGCACCTCGGTCACCCGGGCCTTCACGCGCACGTCGACGCCGATCTTGTTGAGGAGCTGCATCACCTCGGCCGAGAGGCGCTGCGGCACCGCCGGCAGGATCCGGTCCGCGGCCTCCACCAGGGTGATGCGGATGTCCTTGCCCGGGTCGATCTTGTCGAGCCCGGTGGAGACGACGTGGCGCAGCGTCCGGTGCAACTCGGCGGCGAGTTCGGTTCCGGTGGCGCCCGCGCCGATCACCGTGACGTGGAGCTGGCCGGGCCGGACCGGGCCGACCTGGGTGTGGGCCCGCAGCGAGGCGTTCACGAGGCGCTGGTGGAAGCGCACCGCCTGCTCCTGGGTGTCGAGGGCGATGGCATGCTCGGCGACGCCCGTCGTGCCGAAATCGTTCGTGGTGGAGCCCACCGCCATCACCAGCGTGTCGTAGGGGACGGCGCGCTCGGGCGTGACCTCGCGCCCTTCCGCGTCGTGGCTCGCCGCGAGCTGGACCGTGCGCGCGTCGCGGTCGAGGCCGGTCATGCGCCCGATCCGGTAGCGGAAGCCGTGCATGTGGGCGTGATGCAGGTAATCCACCGCGTGGTGGCCCACATCGAGGCTGCCGGCCGCCACCTCGTGAAGCAGCGGCTTCCAGATATGCGTCCGGGCGCGGTCCACGAGGGTGATGTGCGCGCGCTTGCCGCGCCCGAGCTTGTCGCCGAGCTTCGTCACCAGCTGGAGGCCGGCGGCGCCGCCGCCGACCACCACGACACGATGCAGGCCGGACTCGTTCTCGACGGATGCCATCGACACTCTTTCTTTCCCCGGACCGGGATTAATCGCCGGCCTCCTTACACGGCCTGGGCCGCCGAATTCCACAACCGCTTGTCGCGGCCCCAGGTCACCAGCGCGGATTCACGCGCACGCGTGGCGCGCGATCACGCCGACGGGGCACCCGGCTGACGCAACGGGTGTGCCTCCGCGACCGCGGGCAGGGCGAGGCAGGCCTCGGCGATTCGCGCGACAGTCGGGTAGGCCGCCGTGTCGATGCCGAAGATGCCGGTCCCGACCCAGAGGCTGACGAGGCAGAGATCGGCATGGCTCACCGAATCGCCCTGGCAGAAGCGTCCCGTGCCCGCCTCGGTGGACAGCCGCGTCTCCAGGGTCACGAGGCCGGTCGTGAAGGCGTTGCGCAGGAAATCCAGCATCCGCTCCCGGGGCAGACCGTAATGCTCCATCAGGAAGGTGCGCACCCGGGGCACGTAGAGCGGGTGGGTATCGCACGCGACCACCTGTGCCAGCGAGCGGGCCCGGGCCCGCGCCCGGGGCTCCTCCGGCAGGAGGCGCACGCCGCCCCGCGTCTCCTCCAGGTAATCGAGGATCGCGAGCGACTGGGTGAGCGGCGGCCCGTCGCCGTCGAACAGGGCCGGTACCGCGCCCTGCGGGTTGATCCTCCGGAACTCCGGCTTGTGCTGGTCGCCCGCGTCGAGATCGATGAAGGTCTCCTCGTAGGCGATGCCCTTCAGCTTCAGGGCGATCCGCACCCGGAAGGCCGCAGCCGAGCGCCAGTTGCCGTACATGTGCATGGGGAGCGATCTCCGACGGGATCGGAAGAGCACAGCCGAGTTTGCCGCGCACCGCAAGTGGGACGTGGACGCGGCCGCCCGGGGGCGACAAGCGGCTTCGGCCGGCCCATATCGGTCTTCCGTCCCGGAGAGCCCGCACGATGGCCGATCAGACCGACGCCCGCCGCTTCATCCCCCTGAACATCGCGGTCCTGACCGTCTCCGACACGCGCCGCCCGGAGGACGACCGCTCGGGGGACACCCTGACGCAGCGCCTCACCGAGGCGGGGCATCGTCTGGCGGCCCGGTCGATCGTGCCGGACGAGGTCCCGGCGATCCGCGGCCAGGTGGAGGCGTGGCTGCGCGATCCCGGCGTCGACGTGGTGATCACCACCGGCGGGACCGGCTTCACCGGCCGCGACGTCACCCCCGAGGCGCTGGAGCCGCTGTTCGAGAAACGGATGGACGGCTTCTCGGCCGTGTTCCACCGGATCTCGTACGACAAGATCGGCACCTCGACCCTGCAATCCCGCGCCACCGCGGGGGTCGCGCAGGCGACCTACGTGTTCGTGCTGCCGGGCTCACCGGGCGCCTGCCGGGACGCCTGGGACGGGATCCTGGCCCAGCAGCTCGACTACCGGCACCGGCCCTGCAACTTCGTGGAGATCATGCCGCGTCTCGACGAGCACCTGCGGCGCGGGGCCAGCATCGCGGTGTGAGCATGAGCCTCAGTCCGGGCCCGCCCGCGGCGGCCCGGAATGACGGGATCGTCATGGAGGATCGTGAGGGGCCGGTCCGTCTGACCTACGCCGCGTTCCCCTCCTTCCGGCGCAGGACCGAGTGCTTGCGGCCGTAGAAGAAGTACACGACGAGGCCGATCGCCATCCAGATCACCAGCCGCAGCCACGTGTCGAGGGGCAGGCCGATCATCAGGAGCAGGCAGAACAGGATGCCGAGGATCGGCACGACCGGCACGGCGGGGGCCCGGAACGGCCGCTTCATGTGGCGCTCGGTCCGCCGCAGGTAGAGCACCGAGCCGCAGACGAGGATGAAGGCGGCGAGCGTGCCGATGCTCACCATCTCCCCGAGGATGTGGATCGGCACCAGGGCCGCCACCACGGCGACCACGGCCCCGATCAGCGCCTGGCTGCGATACGGCGTCTGGTAGGTCGGATGGACGTGGGAGAACATCTTCGGCAGCAGGCCGTCCTGGGCCATGGTGAAGAAGATCCGGCTCTGGCCGTAGAGCAGGACGAGGATCACCGTCGTGAGCCCGGTCAGCGCCCCGAGCTTGATCAGGAGGGCGAACCAGCCGATGCCGATCACGTCGACGCCCTTGGCGATCGGGTCGGGGACGTTCAGCTCCTTGTAGGGGACGAGGCCGGTGAGCACGGCGGCGACGAGCACGTACAGGATCGTGCAGACCGCCAGCGAGCCCAGGATGCCGATGGGCATGTCCTTCTGGGGCTTGCGCGCCTCCTGGGCGGCGGTGGAGACCGCGTCGAAGCCGATGAAGGCGAAGAACACCACGCCGGCGCCGCGCAGGATGCCGCTGGCGCCGAAATGCCCGAAGGTGCCGTCGTTGTCGGGGATCAGCGGGCTCCAGTTCGCGGTGTCGACGTGGCCCCAGCCCAGCGCGATGAAGGCCACCACCACGGTGAGCTTCACCGCGACCATGATGTTGTTGAAGCGCGCCGATTCCTTGGTCCCGCGCATCAGCAGAATCGTGATCAGCGCCACGATCAGCACCGCCGGCAGGTTGAACAGAGCCGTCCCGCCGCCGTCGATCGGCGTGCCGGGCGCGTTCGCGAACTGGGCCGGGATCACGATCCCGACGGTCTTCAGGATGCTGATGACGTAGCCCGACCAGCCCACCGCCACGGTGGCGGCACCCATGGCGTATTCGAGGATCAGGTCCCAGCCGATGAGCCACGCGAAAAACTCGCCCAGCGTCGCGTAGGTGTAGGTGTAGCTCGACCCCGCCACCGGGATCAGCGCGGCCATCTCGGAATAGCACAGGCCGACGAAGGCGCAGGCGATGCCGCCGAGCACAAAGGACAGCATGATCCCCGGTCCGGCATACTGGGCCGCCGCCGTGCCGGTGAGAACGAAGATGCCGGCGCCGATGATCGCCCCGATGCCCATCGCGGTGATCGAGAGGGCGCCGAGCGACTTCGAGAGCTGCTGCTCGCCCTCACCGCTCTCGACGATGTCGTCGACCGATTTGCGCCCCATCAGGCCCGACGATTCCATTGCACCATCCTTCCAGGTCGAGCCAGGTCAGCCCGCTTCCACAGATGTAGAGTCGGCGAAATTTCTGCCGCGCTTCAAGTGTTGTAGAGGCGGACTGACCGACAACAACGAGGGCCGGCGCAAGATTCTGCCGGTCAGGCGCGTTCGATCCGGGCGATCAAGGGCCGGACCTTGAGGCGCGCCGCGAACGGGCCGCCGCTCATTAGGGCCTCGCGCCGGACGACGTCCCCGGCCCGGGCCTGCCGGGCGCCCATCACGCTCTCCAACCGGCCCACGAGCCGTTCGAGCCAGCCTGCGGCCGTACGGTGCAGGCGGCCGAGGGCCGTCTCCGGCCGCGCCGTCCCGACGAAGCGGTCGAGGGTGCGGATCCAGCCCTCGGCCGGAACGTCCCCGGCCTCAAGGCACAGGATCCAGTCCCGGCGGGCTGCGGCAGCGCCCGCGGCGTAGGGATTGCCGCCCCGGTGCAGCACGAGCGTCGCGCCCGTGGCCTCCGCGACGGCTGCCACGGCTTCACTCTCGCTGCCCGAAACGATCACCGCGTCGCCGATGAGGCCGCCGGCCACGCCGGAGACCAGCACGCTGAGCGTGTCGGCCAAGCGATCGATCGCGTCCGGATCGGCCGGGTCGGCCAGATAGGTCACGGCGGAGAGCATGAGCGCGCGCATAGACGATTCTGCGCCGCCGTAAACCGCCCGGCCGCCGTCGGGCGGCCGTGTCGCTGTCCGGACAGGCGACAAAGCTGTGTCTGCCTGAAAAAGAGGCGTTCGGCCGACGGTTGTTCGCTCTATGTTCCGAGCGGGATCGGGCAGGAGACGAGTCGCCATGGTGTCGATACCCGATGACGTCTCGGGCCGGCCCGCCCAGCGACTCGGCCCGAGCGGTGTGCCGCGGGATGCTCGGCGCGGGCGTGGTGCCACGGCCAATCCCACCGGCCGCCACGAGCCGGCCCGGCGGGAGACGTTCCACGAGGAGACCGGGATGGCGGACGCGCCGGCGCCCCTGCGCACGCAGGTCACCCCGGAGCGCTCCACGCGGATCATCGCCCGCAACAGCTCGCCCGACATCCCCTTCGACCGGTCGATCAACCCTTATCGGGGCTGCGAGCACGGCTGCATCTACTGCTACGCGCGCCCCACCCATGCCTGGCTCGGCCTGTCGCCGGGGCTCGACTTCGAGTCGCGGATCTTCACCAAGCCGGACGCCGCAAGGCTGCTGGCCCGCGAGATGGCCGCGCCGGGCTACCGGCCCGAAACGATCGCCCTCGGCACCGCCACAGATCCCTACCAGCCCGTCGAGCGCGCGCACCGGATCACCCGCGCGGTGCTGGAGGTGCTGCGGGACGCCCGACATCCCGTCAGCATCACCACCAAGTCGGACCTCGTGCTGCGCGACCTCGATATCCTGGCGGCGATGGCGGCGGACAATCTCGTGCTGGCGGCGATCTCGTTGCCGACGCTGGATCCGGACCTCGCCCGCCGCCTCGACCCGCGGGCGCCGCGGCCGGACAAGCGGCTCGCGGCGATGCGCGCGCTGAGCGCGGCGGGGGTGCCCGTCATGGTCAACGTCTCGCCGATCATTCCCGGCCTGACCGATCACGAGATCGAATCGATCCTGGCCGAGGCGCGTGCGCACGGGGCGAGTCGCATCGGCCACGCGCTGCTGCGCCTCCCCGGCGAAGTCGCCGACCTCGTGGCCGACTGGTTCGCCGAGCACTATCCGGAGCGCAGGGCGCGGGCCTTCGCGCTCCTGCGGGAAGCCCGGGGCGGGCGCGAGAACGACCCGCGCTTCGGCCACCGCTTCCGCGGGGAGGGGGCCTACGCGGCGATGATCGGCCAGCGGGTCCGGCTCGCCGGCACGCGACTCGGCTTCGCCTTCGGGCGGATGGCGCTGAACCGGGAGTTCTTCCGCAGACCGGGGGCACAGTTGTCGCTGTTCTGAGACGGCGCGGCGTCGAGCCCGGCTGGCCAGGATCGTATGAGCGGAGCGCCTGCCGGGCCAGATGAATCCGCCGTCGGTGCAGCAGCTTATCGATCATCCATCTCCAATTCCGCTGGAAATGGCGACGTACCGCACTCGTCGCGTCAATCGGGACTTCGATTGCGCGAATACTCGGCTTGTTGACTCTAGGTTTAATCTTAATTGCCAAAATACATATTTCGATTGAGTCTTGAATTCGAGGTTGACAGCAAAGATCTTTTGTCCTCTATGAAGTCGTTTTCTAGGTTTGTATTGAGAAGGACTTACGTTTTGTCTCGATATTTCAGATTTTCAATAGGATCGATTATCGGATTAGTATTGCTGAGTATGGGAGTAATGCTGCTTGCCGTGCGTACAGACACGCTCCTGAGCGCTGTGGAGCACGCGCGAGAGGGGCAGCGCGTCGTCACGCTCACGCGGGTCAGCCGCACGCTGCTCCGGTCGGTGATCGCGACCCGCATGGCGCGGGGCATCGTTCAGAAGGTCCTGGCCGTCGAGGGTCCGATCTCGGTGGCCGACAGGGCGGATCAGCTGTCCGAGCGGCAGGCCCTGATGGACGCGGAGACGGAATTCTGGACCCTTGTGCGCGACCTCGCCGTGCCGTCGGTCCAGGCGACGCTGGAGCCCCTTCGGAGCGCGCAGGCGACCTTGGCGGCGCTGAGGCCACAGATCGACGCGGTCGTCGCGCTCCCGAGGGAACGCCGCGATGCGGCGTTCAGACAGACCTTCGACACAGCCGTCACGAGCCTCCTCAATGCCTTCGCGGCAACCAACGCCGCGGTGGACGCGGCCATCCCGCGCCGGGACACGGCGGTCGCGCAGGCCCTCGACATCAAGCGTGCCAGCTGGGCGACGCGGGTCGCACTCGGCAACTCCTGGCGCCGTATGGAAACCTCGGTGGCCGCCAAGGCGTCTTGGTCGCAGGAGGAGATCATCGCGGCGGCCGAGGAGCGGGGACGCCTGATGGCGGACTGGGGTAAAGTCGTCGACCTATTCACGGAAGACGTCCCGGTCGCCCTGCGTGCCGCCTTCCAGAAGGCGCAGGCCAGCAACTTCGAGGGCGAGTCGGCGCGGCGGCGCGTCGTGATCACGGACGCGCTCAGCCGGGGCAGGGCGCCCGGCATCGAGGCCGATGCGTTGCGTGCGCGCGACATCGCCGACGGGAGGGCGCTTCTCGATCTGGCCCACGCGGGTCTCGACGCGATGATCGAACGGGCCCAGCTCCTCGCCGCCGAGTCGCAGCGCGCGCTTTTCGGGGCCGTGCTGTTCCTGACCGCAGCGGTCCTGCTGGCGGTCGGCGGTATCGTCATCGTGTTCCGTTGGGTGCTCCGGCCGTTGCGGGCCATGACCCAGGCCATGCAGGCGCTCGCGGGAGGAGACGCCGACGTGCCGATCCCGGCCCGAGAGCGGCGGGACGAGATCGGCGCGATGGCGGCGGCCGTGCAGGTCTTCCGGGACAACCTCGTCCGCACCCGCGCCCTGGAGGCCGAGGCGGCCGAGGCGGCGCTGGCCGCGGAGGCGCAGCGTCGGAGCATGACGCTCACGATGGCGCAGGGTTTCGAGTCGGCGGTGGCCGGCATCGTCGGTCAGGTCTCCGCCGCCGCGGCCGAATTGCAGACCACGGCCTGGCAGATGACCACGACCGCCCAGCAGACCGCCAGCCAGTCCGATACCGTGGCTGCCGCCGCCGAGGAGGCGTCCACCGGCGTCAGAACCGTGGCCGCCGCCGTGGAGGAACTCGGCACCTCCGTCCAAGAGATTGCGCGCCAGGTCCAGGGCTCGTCCGAACTGGCGCGGGCCGCCGTCGGCGAGGCCGACCGGACCGCCGTGCTGGTGGCCGCGCTCAACACGGCGGCCGCCCGGGTCGACGCGGTGGTCGAGCTGATCGCCGGCATCGCCGCACAGACGAATCTGCTGGCGCTCAACGCCACCATCGAGGCGGCGCGGGCCGGCGAGGCGGGGCGGGGCTTCGCGGTGGTCGCCACCGAGGTGAAGGACCTTGCAGCCCAGACAGGCCGCGCCACCGAGGAGATCGGGCGGCAGATCTGCGACATCCAGACCGTCACCGGTCAGGCGGTGGAGGCGATCGGGACGATCACCGGCCGGATCGGGGAGATCAGTGCGGTGGCCGCCGCGATCGCGGCGGCGGTGGAGCAGCAGGGGGTGGCCACGCAGGAGATTGTCCGCAACATCACGCAGGTCTCTACGGGGACGCAGGAGGTGACCGGCACCATCGCCGGGGTTGCGCAGGCGGCCGACCAGACGGGGCGCGCGGCCGACCACGTCCTGACGGCCGCGACCGCGCTCACGCGTCAGTCGGAGCAGCTCGCCGTCGAGGTTGGTCGCTTCCTGGCCGGCGTCCGGGCTGCGTGACCCTTGGGGGCCGGGATCAGTCGAAGGCCCGGGTGAAGCTGAGTCGGTGATGCGGGCTGCGGCCGAGTTGCGTCAGGCCGGCGCGGTGGACGGCCGTGCCGTAGCCGACGTTGCGCTCCCAGCCGTAGCCGGGATGGCGCTGAGCCAGGCGCCGCATCAGCCGGTCGCGGAACACCTTGGCGACGATCGATGCGGCGGCGATCTGCGGCACCAGCCGGTCGCCGCCGACCACGGCGCGACCCGGAAGGCCCGGCAGGGCGTCGCGCCCGTCGACCAGCACGGGCGCGGCGAGGCCGAGCCGGGCGACCGCCCGCGCCATTGCATCGAGGGTTGCGCCGCGGATGTTGATCTGGTCGATCAGCGCCCGGGAGCCCGCCGCCACCGCGACCCGGGCATGGGTGTGGATCATGGGGGCCAGACGTTCCCGGGCCGGCTCCGGGACGCGCTTGCTGTCGTCGAGGGCGCCCAGCAGGTCGGCGGGGATCGCCGCCGGATCGAACCAGACCGCGGCCACCACGACCGGCCCACAGAGTGCGCCGCGACCGACCTCGTCGCAGCCGATCACCGCCGGGTAGGCTGCGGCCCGGTTGGGATCGAAGGGCGGCCGGCCCGCCATCGGCTTGGTCGGCGACGTGGCGGCGACCGACTTGCCGACCGACTTAACAGTCGATTTGGCGATGGGCGGGGCGGACGGCTTGGCGGGCGGCATGACGCCGTCCTGCCATCCCGCGCGGGCGCCGTCACGGGTCAGGCGGCGTCCCGGGTGCCGCGCGCGCCGCCATGCGCCTCGATGATATTGCCGAAGAACTGCCGCGCGCTCACGTCCCAGCCGCAGCGCAGGGCCTCGGCCCGGCACTCGGCCCGCGACAGCCGCAGGGCCGCCAGCGCGGCAGCCCGGAGATCCTGATCGAGAACCCCGACGCGACGGCCGCCGACCACGTCGTTGGGGCCCGGCACCGGGAAGGCCGCCACCGGAAGGCCGCTGGCCAGGGCCTCGAGGAGCACGATGCCGAACGTGTCGGTGAGGCTCGGGAACACGAAGACGTCGCAGGCGGCGTAGACCGCCGCGAGGTCCGCGCCGGTGCGGGTGCCGAGGAAGCGCGCCCCCGGCGCGAGACCCCGTAGGCGCGCGCGGTCCGGCCCGTCGCCCACCACGACCTTGGTGCCGGGCAGGTCGAGGGCGAGGAAGGCGGCGACGTTCTTCTCCACCGCCAGCCGCCCGACATAGAGGAACAGCGGCCCGGGCAGGTCCGCGAGTTCCGCCGGCACGGGCGTCCCCGGTCCGGCGGGCCGGAACCGTTCCGTGTCTACGCCCCGGGTCCAGCGCATCAGCCGGCCGAATCCCCGCGCCGCCAGTTCACCCTGGAGCGAGGCGGTGCTGACCATCGTTCCCCGCGCCGCGCTGTGGAACCGGCGCAGATAGGCGTAGGACCACGCTTCCGGCACCGGCGCGCGGGCCGCGAGATATTCCGGGAAGCGGGTGTGGTAGCTCGTCGTGAACGGCAGGTTGTGCGCCAGGCAATGGCGCCGCACGGCCAACCCCACGGGCCCCTCCGTGGCGATATGCACGTGGGTCGGCCGTTCCGCCGTCCAGCGCGCCGCCACCCGCTCCCGGCTGGCATAGGCGAGGCGGATCTCGGGATAGCCCGGGAGCGGCAGCGAGCGGAAATCCGCCACGGAGAGCAGGGCCGTCGCGAAGCCGTGTTCCGGGGCGCGGCGGACCATCTGCTCCAGGGAGCGGACGACGCCGTTCACCTGGGGATGCCACGCGTCGCTGGCGATCAGAAGCTTCACGGCGGTGCCCTCAAGCCACCGCGCGCCGGCCCGCCAGGGGTTGCGGCACGGCCTCGGCCGCCTGCGCCCGCAGGAGGCTCGGATAGTGCAGAACCTCTATCCGGCCGTCGTAATGCTCCACGAGACCGGTGCAGGATTCCACCCAGTCGCCGGTGTTGAGGTAGCGCAGGTCGCCGATCGGCCGGTCCGCAGCATGGTGGATGTGGCCGCAGATCACCCCGTCGGCACCCTGGCGGCGCGCCTCCTCGGCCAGGATCGTCTCGAAGCGGCCGATGAAGCTCACGGCGTTCTTCACGCGCAGCTTCGCCCAGGCGGAGAGCGACCAGTAGGACAGGCCGAGGCGCCGCCGCACCTTGTTGATCAAGGTGTTGAGGGACAGGGCCAGGGTGTAGGCGCCGTCGCCGAGATGGGCGAGCCAGCGCGAGTGCCGCACGACCATGTCGAACTGGTCGCCGTGGATCACGAGGTAGCGCTTGCCGTCCGCCGCCTCGTGGATCGCGGTCTCGGCCAGCTCGATGCCGCCGAAGCTCGTGCCCACATAGTCGCGCAGGAACTCGTCGTGGTTCCCGGGCAGGTAGACGATCCGCGCGCCCTTGCGGACCTTGCGCAGGAGCTTCTGCACCACGTCGTTGTGCTCCTGCGGCCAGTACCAGCCCGAGCGCAACTGCCACCCGTCCACGATGTCGCCGACGAGATAGATCGTGTCGGCGTCGTAATCCTTCAGGAACGACAGGAGCAGGCCGGCTTGGCAGCCGCGCGTTCCGAGATGCAGGTCGGACAGGAACAGCGTCCGCACGCGGACCGGCATCTCCTCAACCTCGGCCACGGCAACCCTCTCCCGGCGGCTGAACGGTGCCGGGATCCAGAGCGCGATCCCATCTCAGTTTGATGACGCGGAGTCCCGGCGGGGCCACCCGTCCGCGTTGCGGCGCCGCAAAGCATCTCAACCGGACCTCGGCTTCGTTGCGCCGCACAAAAAATTTTTTTGCCAAGTTCTGGAAGTTTTTCCGGTTTTCCTTTCGAGCTTCGCCCGCTCATAATACCAGGAACCGGCGGCTCGGCACGAGTTCGGCCGGACCTTGACAGGAAGGCGGCGAGGACGGCCCTGAGGCCGTTGGACGGGACGGCATTTCGGAGGCGACCGGCGCGCGGGGGCGTGCCGCGACGCGAGCGGCGTGAGGCCGCCTGCCGCTCCGCGGAGGCCCCCCGATCACGGCAGAGGATGGCGTTCGAGGGGGCGCGGCGCGAGCCGCTTTCGACGGCGCCGGACCGACTCCCTGAGGACGCTTGGACAACCCGGCGCGGGTTCACGCCCGCGCACAATGGATTTTTCGGAGGAAACATCATGGCCGCAACCCGGCGCCCCGGTCGCAACCACCTCTTCATTCCCGGCCCCACGAACATCCCGGAGCGCGTCCTGCGCGCCATGCATGTGCCGTCGGAGGATCACCGCTCGCCGAGCTTCCCCGAGCTGGTGAAGCCGCTGCTCCAGGACTCCAAGATGGTGTTCGGCTCGACCGCCGGGACGGTCATCCTGTTCCCGTCCTCGGGCACCGGCATCTGGGAATCGGCCCTGTCCAACACCCTCTGCCGCGGCGACACGGTGCTGACCTCGCGCTACGGCCAGTTCAGCCACCTCTGGGTCGACATGGCCCAGCGCCTCGGCCTCGACGTGGTCGTCCAGGAGGAGGAGTGGGGCACCGGCGCCGATCCGCAGAAGATCGAGGAGGCCCTGCGCGCCGACAAGGACCATAAGATCAAGGCCGTCATGGTCGTCCACAACGAGACCGCCACGGGCGTCACCAGCGACATCGGCGCGGTGCGCAAGGCGATCGACGCCGCCGGCCACCCGGCCCTGCTGTTCGTGGACGGCATCTCGTCGATCGGCTCGCTGCCGTTCTACATGGACGACTGGAAGGTCGACTGCGCCATCGCGGGCTCCCAGAAGGGCTTCATGCTGCCGGCCGGCCTCGGCCTGATCTGCATCAGCCCGAAGGCGCTCAAGATCGCCGAGGGCGGCACCGGCCGCAACGACCGGCTCGGCCATGCCTACTTCGCCTGGAAGGACCAGCTGGCCGCCAACGCCACCGGCTACTTCCCCTACACCCCCGTCCTGCCGCTGCTCTACGGCCTGCGTGAGGCCCTGGCGATCGTGAAGGAGGAGGGGCTGGAGAACGTCTACCACCGCCATCACGTGCTCGCCGAGGCGACCCGTCAGGCGGTGGCGGCCTGGGGCCTCAAGCCCTGCGCCAAGGAGCCGAAGTGGAACTCCGACACGGTCACGGCGATCGTGGTGCCGGAGGGCGCCGACGCCGCCAAGGTGATCATCCACGCCTACGAGCGCTACAACCTGTCGCTCGGGGCCGGCCTCTCGAAAGTCGCCGGCAAGGTGTTCCGCATCGGCCACCTGGGCGACCTGAACGAGCTCTCGCTGCTGGGCGCCATCGCGGGCGCCGAGATGGCCATGATCGATTGCGGCATCAAGGTCACGCCGGGCTCGGGCGTCGCCGCCGCCTCCAGCTATCTGCGCGAGAATCCGCTGCATAAGGCGTAATCGGCGCACGCGATCGGGGCGGGGCCGGGTTGCCGGGCCCGCCCCGACGCGCAAGTAAGAACAAGACTATCGAGGAAACTGCCCGTCGTACGAGAGGGGTCCTATGACCAAGAAGATCGTGTTCCTGGATCGTGAATCCCTCGATGCCAGGGTCCGACCGTTCAACTTCCCGCACGAATACGTCGAGCACGACTCGACCTGGACGCCGGAAGAGATCGTCTCCCGCCTCCAGGGGGCGGAGATCGCGCTGATCAACAAGGTCCCGATGCGGGCCGAGACGCTGAAGCAGCTCCCCGACCTGAAGCTGATCGCCGTCGCCGCCACCGGCACCGACGTGGTCGACAAGGCCGCGGCCAAGGCGCAGGGCATCACCGTCGTCAACATCCGCAACTACGCCTTCAACACCGTGCCGGAGCACGTGGTCGGGCTGATGTTCGCCCTGCGCCGGGCGATCGTGCCCTACGCGAACTCGGTGAAGCGGGGCGACTGGGCGAAGTCCAAGCAGTTCTGCTACTTCGACTACCCGATCTACGACATCGCCGGCTCGACGCTGGGCATCGTCGGCTACGGGGCGCTCGGCAAGTCGATCGCCAAGCGCGCCGAGGCGCTCGGCATGACGGTCATCGCCTACGACGTGTTCCCGCAGGACGGGCTGGTCGATTTCGAGACGATCCTGACGCAGTCCGACGTGATCACGCTGCACGTGCCGCTGACCCCCGAGACCAAGGGGATGATCGGCGCGGCCGAATTCAAGAAGATGAAGAAGAGCGCCATCCTCATCAACACGGCCCGGGGCGGGCTCGTGGACGAGGCGGCCCTGCTCGAAGCGCTCAAGGACGGCACCATCGCGGGCGCCGGCTTCGACGTGGTGGCGCAGGAGCCGCCCAAGGACGGCAACATCCTGTGCGAGGCCGACCTGCCGAACCTGATCGTCACGCCGCACGTCGCCTGGGCCAGCAAGGAGGCGATGCAAATCCTGGCCGACCAGCTCGTCGACAACGTCGAGGCCTTCGTGGCGGGTAAGCCGCAGAACGTGGTCGAGTAGGCGCGACAGGCCCCCTCTCCCGTGCGGGAGAGGGTTGGGGTGAGGGAGGACAATTCTCCGGATGAGGCACGCCCCTCACCCTGTCCCTCTCCCGCACGGGAGAGGGGGCCCGCGCCTCGCCCGCTATGCCATCTGAAAGCTCGGGCGCACGATGACGCGGATGGGTCGCGCGCTGCGACCGCCCTTTGAAAACAAGACGATAGCGCCGCAGGGCGCGACAGAAAGGTCTGAATCGTGACGAAGAAGCTGCTGTTCCTGTTCGACACCGATGCCGTGCCGAACGTGTTCGACACGGTCGTCGGCTACGACGGCGGCGCCGACCACATCGCCGGCTACGGTGGCGTGAACCCCGACAATGTCGGCGCTCTGGTCGACGGCACGATCTACACCCGTGGCGGTTCCGAAAAGAAGTCGACGGCGATCTTCGTCGGCGGCGGCAGCATGGCGGCCGGCGAGGAGCTGTTCACCGCGGTCAAGAAGCGGTTCTTCGGCCCGTTCCGCGTCTCGGTCATGCTCGATTCCAACGGCTCCAACACCACGGCCGCCGCGGGCGTCGCGCTGGTGGCGAAGGCCGCAGGCTCGCTCCAGGGCAAGAAGGCCGTCGTGCTGGCCGGCACCGGCCCGGTCGGCATGCGCTCGGCCGCGCTGCTCGCCGGCGAGGGCGCCGAGGTCACCATCGCGGGCCGCGCCCTCGACAAGACCCAGGCTGCCGCGGACCAGATCAACAAGCGCTTCAAGGTCAACGTGAAGGCCGCCGCCACCCCCGACGAGGCGTCCCGCGTGGCCCTCGTGAAGGGCACGAACCTCGTGTTCACGGCCGGCGCCATCGGCGTCGAGCTGCTGCCCGAATCCGCCTGGGCGCAGGAATCGTCCATCGAGTTCGTCGCCGACTACAACGCCCAGCCCCCGACGGGCATCGGCGGCATCGACGTGATGGACAAGGGCAAGGAGCGCAACGGCAAGCAGGCCTTCGGCGCGCTGGGCATCGGCGGGTTGAAGCTCAAGCTGCACCGGGCCTGCGTGGGCCAGCTCTTCGAGAGCACCGACAAGGTGCTCGACGCCGAGGAGATTTATTCGCTCGCCAAGTCGATGGCCTGACGGGAGGGACGCCCATGTCGGACACGCAGCAGGCGCCGGAAAACGCGTCCATCCAGACCTTCCTGACGGAACTCGCCAGCGCCGCCCCGACCCCCGGCGGTGGCGGCGCGGCGGCGATCTCCGGCGCCATGGGCGCGGCTCTGGTGTCGATGGTCTGCAACCTCACCATCGGCAAGAAGAAGTATGTCGAGGTCGAGGCCGAGCTGAAGGAAGTCCTGGCCAAGTCCGAGGGCCTGCGGGTCGTGCTCACCGGCATGATCGGGGAGGACGTCCAGGCCTTCGACGCCGTGATGGGTGCCTACGGCCTGCCCAAGGCCACCGACGACGAGAAGGCGGCCCGCGCGGAGAAAATCCAGGCGGCCCTCAAGACGGCCTGCGACGTGCCGCTCGCCTGCTGCCGGGCGTGCCGCGCGGTGATCGACCTCGCGGCGATCACCGCCGACAAGGGCAACCTCAACGTCGTGTCGGATGCCGGCGTGGCCGTGCTCTCCGCCCATGCCGGACTGCGCAGCGCGGCGCTCAACGTCTACGTGAACGCGAAGGGTCTCGAGGACCGGGACTTCGCCGACGAGCGGCTGAAGGAACTCGAAGACCTTCTGGCCGGGGCCGGGGCCTTGACCGAGAAGGTCTACGAGGTGGTGAAGACCAAAGTGAACTGACGCCCGCGGCGCTTGATCCTGGCGCCGGCAAACCATCGACAGTCGAGGCCGGGTGCATCATGCCCCGGCCTCGTTGTTTTTGAGTATGCCGCAACGCAGCATCGACTACGATCCGTGCTGCAACCGCGAAAAAGTCGTCGTCAAGCCCGAGATCAAAAAATTTGACGGGCTTATTCCTTCGACTCAACTAAAGTGAAGGGCATCAACGGCGGCAACGAACCGCGGAGGAGGCGCCGAATGGACGTCCACGAGTATCAGGCCAAGGAGCTGCTTGCGAGCTTCGGCGTGGCCGTCCCGAAGGGCGCGATCGCGTTCAGCCCGGATCAGGCGGTCTACGCGGCTACGGAATTGGGCGGATCCTTCTGGGCCGTGAAGGCGCAGATCCACGCGGGTGCCCGCGGAAAGGCCGGCGGCATCAAGCTCTGCCGGACTTATAACGAGGTCCGCGACGCCGCCAAGGATCTCCTCGGCAAGCGCCTCGTCACCCACCAGACCGGTCCCGAGGGTAAGCCGGTCCAGCGGGTCTACGTCGAAACCGCCGACCCGTTCGAGCGTGAGCTCTACCTCGGCTACGTGCTGGACCGGAAGGCCGAGCGCGTGCGCGTCATCGCCAGCCAGCGCGGTGGCATGGACATCGAGGAGATCGCCGCGAACGAGCCCGACGCCCTGATCCAGGTGGTGGTCGAGCCGGCGGTGGGCCTGCAGCAGTTCCAGGCCCGGGAGATCGCCTTCCAGCTCGGTCTCAACATCAAGCAGGTCTCGGCCGCGGTGAAGACGATCATGAACGCCTACCGGGCGTTCCGCGACTGCGACGGCACGATGCTGGAGATCAATCCGCTGGTCGTCACCAAGGACGACCGGGTGCTCGCGCTCGATGCCAAGATGTCCTTCGACGACAACGCGATGTTCCGCCGGCCGGGCATCGCCGACATGCACGACCCCTCGCAGGGTGATCCCCGCGAGGCGCAGGCCGCCGAGCACAACCTCAGCTACATCGGCCTCGAGGGCGAGATCGGCTGCATCGTCAACGGCGCCGGGCTGGCCATGGCCACCATGGACATGATCAAGCACGCGGGCGGCGAGCCGGCGAACTTCTTGGATGTCGGCGGCGGCGCCTCGCCCGAGCGGGTGGCCACGGCCTTCCGGCTGGTCCTGTCGGACCGCAACGTGAAGGCGATCCTCGTCAACATCTTCGCCGGCATCAACCGCTGCGACTGGGTCGCCGAGGGTGTGGTCCAGGCGGCGCGCGAAGTGAAGATCGACGTGCCGCTGGTGGTCCGGCTCGCCGGTACGAACGTGGAGGCGGGCAAGAAGATCCTGGCCGAGAGCGGCCTCGACCTGATCACCGCCGACACCCTGTCGGAGGCGGCCAAGAAGGCGGTCGACGCCTGCGCCACCGCCCAGACGCAGCACTGAAGGGGAGACCGCGCCATGAGCATCCTCATCGACGAGACCACCCCGATCATCGTCCAGGGCATCACGGGCGACAAGGGCACCTTCCACGCCAAGGAGATGCTGGATTACGGCACGAACGTCGTCGGCGGCGTCACCCCGGGCAAGGGCGGCCGCACCCATCTCGGCCTGCCGGTGTTCAACACCGTCAAGGAGGCGGTGGCGGCGACCGGCGCCACCACGTCCATCACCTTCGTGGCGCCTCCCTTCGCGGCCGACGCCATCATGGAGGCGGCCGATGCCGGCCTGCGGCTGGTCTGCTCGATCACGGACGGCATCCCGGCCCAGGACATGATGCGGGTGAAGCGCTACTTGATGCGCTATCCGCGGGATCGCCGCACGATGGTGGTCGGCCCGAACTGTGCCGGCATCATCTCCCCCGGCAAGGCGATGCTCGGCATCATGCCCGGTCACATCTATCTCCCCGGCAATGTCGGGGTGATCTCCCGGTCGGGGACGCTCGGCTACGAGGCGGCCTCGCAGCTCAAGGAGCTCGGGCTCGGGATCTCCACCTCGGTGGGGATCGGCGGCGATCCGATCAACGGCTCGTCCTTCCTCGACCACCTCGCCCTGTTCGAGACCGATCCGGACACGGACGCGGTGCTGATGATCGGCGAGATCGGCGGCCCGCAGGAGGCCGAGGCGTCGGCCTGGATCCGCGAGAACATGTCGAAGCCGGTGATCGGCTTCGTGGCGGGGCTCACGGCGCCGAAGGGCCGCCGCATGGGCCATGCGGGGGCGATCATCTCGGCTGCCGGCGACAGCGCCGCCGAGAAGGCCGAGATCATGCGCTCCTACGGCCTCACCGTGGCGCCCGATCCGGGTTCCTTCGGCCAGACGGTGGCCGACGTGCTGGCCCGGGCGGCGTAGCCGCAACCAGCCTGCCGCACAGGCTCAGAATGCGGCGTGGGTCCCCCTCCCGTGCGGGAGAGGGACAGGGTGAGGGATCGGATCCTTCCGGAGAAGGCGCGGTCCATCGGCGTACCGGCGGCGCGCTCGATCCTGAACCATCGCGTCCCTCACCCCGACCCTCTCCCGCACGGGAGAGGGGGCTCGTCGCGCTGGGCGCCGGCCGATGCGCGTACCTCCCGAGCCGGTGGTGACGACGCTTCGCGCTCAACATCCTCCAAGAAAACCGCGCGCCACGAGGTGGCCTCATGACCCGCACCCTTCACGCACATCCAGGTCTCGTCGACGCGACAGCCTTCGCGCCGCCGGTGATCGTCGGCACCTCGGCCGAGCAGGCGCTGGACATCCTGTTCCAGGCGCTGCTCGATGTCGCCCGCCGGCACGATCCCGACCTCGAGGCGGTCCTGCACGGCACGGCCGACATCTCGCGCTTCTCGCCGCAGATGCTGGCGCGCGCGCTGCAGGTGCAGGGCATCTGGTTCCAGCTGATCTCCATCGCCGAGCAGAACGCCGCGATGCGCCGCCGCCGGCACGTGGAGCGCACGGAAGGCCGTGCCGCGCTCAGCGGCTCCTTCGCCAAGGTCTTCGCGGATGCCCGCCGGCAGGGCGTGCCCCCGGAGAAGATCCAGGCGCTGCTCAGCGACCTGCGCATCCGCCCGACGCTCACCGCGCACCCCACCGAGGGCAAGCGCGTGACGGTGCTGGAGAAGTTCCGCCGGATCTACCTCGTGCTGCGCGAGCTGGAGATGCCGCGCTGGACCGATCGTGAGCGCAACGGGCTCATGAACGAGCTCCGCGACCAGATCGAGCTGGTCTGGATGACGGGCGAGCTGCACCTGGAGAAGGCGACGGTCGAGCGGGAAGTGGCCTGGGGGCTGCACTTCTTCGACGAGACCCTGTTCGAGATGCTGCCCGAGACCCTGGAGACCCTGCACGAGGCCCTCGCCGAGACCTATCCGGGCACGGACTTCAAGGTGCCGCCGTTCTTCCAGTTCGGCTCCTGGATCGGCGGCGACCGGGACGGCAACCCCTACGTCACGGCCGCGGTCACCCGGCAGACCCTGCACCGCAACGCCCTGGCCTCGCTCACCCGCTACCGCGACGGCGTGCGCGAACTGGGCCGGACCCTCTCGCTCACCGAGCGCTCGCTGCCGCTGCCCGAAAGCTTTCACGCGGAACTCGAACGGCAGCTCGCCGAGAGCGGCCAGGCCCGCGCCATCACCCGGCGCAACCCGGGCGAGCCTTATCGCCAATATCTCTCCTGCGTCCTGCGCAAGATCGAGGCGACGATCGCCCGCAACGAAGGTGAGCACCCGTCCGGTCCCGACTACGCCAGCGCCGACGGCTTGATCGAGGACCTGCGCACGCTGGAGCGCGGCCTGACGGAGGCCAAGTGCGGGGCGCTGGCGCGGGATCTCGTCCGCCCTGTCCGGCGCATGGTGGAAATCTTCCGCTTCTCGACGGTCCGGCTCGACCTGCGCGAGAACACCACGCGGACCACCGACACGCTCCATGCCCTCTGGCGCCAGCGCAACGGCGACGGCGAGCCGCCGGCCCTCGGTTCGACCGCGTGGCGCCAGTGGCTCGATACCGAACTCGCCCGGCCCCGTGATCCCGAGCGGTCCTTCGAGGACCTGCCCGACGCCGCCCGGGAGACCCTCGCCACCTTCGCCCTCGTCGCCGAGATGCGCGAGGCCCTCGACCGGGAGGCGTTCGGCGCCTTCGTGCTGTCGATGACCCGCTCGGTGGAGGACGTCCTCGGCGCCTACCTGCTGGCCAAGGAGGCGGGGGTGTTCCTCGACGCGGCCGGGACGGAGATCTGCCCGCTGCCGATCGTGCCCCTGTTCGAGACCATCGACGACCTGCGTGCCGCCCCGGCGATCATGCGGGCGCTGCTCGGCGTGCCGGTGGTGCGCCGCTCCACCCGCTGGCAGGGCGGGGTCCAGGAGGTCATGATCGGCTATTCCGACTCCAACAAGGACGGCGGCTTCGTCGCCGCCAACTGGGAGCTCTACAAGGCGCAGAGCAAGCTGACCCGGCTCGGCGAGGAACTCGGTGTCGGCATCGCCTTCTTCCACGGGCGCGGCGGCTCGGTGAGCCGCGGCGGCGTGCCGACCCATCGCGGCATCATGGCCCAGCCGCCGGGCTCGATCCGCGGCCGGTTCCGCACCACCGAGCAGGGCGAGGTCGTCTCGTTCAAGTACGCCAACCGCGGCACCGCCGCCTACCAGATGGAGCTGCTCGCCGCCTCGGTGTTCGAGCACGCGCTCGCCGGCGACGGCGAGCGGGCGGGCCCCGGCCACGACGACGCCCTGGAGGCGCTGGCCGGCGCGTCCCGGGCGGCCTACGTCCAGCTGCTCCAGACCGACGGCCTCGTCGACTACTTCCAGGCGGCGAGCCCGCTGGACGAGATCGCGCTCCTCAACATCGGCTCGCGGCCGGCCCGCCGGTTCGGCGCCCGCTCGCTCTCGGACCTGCGGGCGATCCCCTGGGTGTTCGCGTGGTCGCAGAACCGGCACGTGATCACCGGCTGGTACGGGGTCGGGTCCGGGCTCGCGAGCTTCATCGACGTGCGCGGCCGCGACGGCGAGGCGACCCTCAAGCGGCTGTTCAACGAATCCCGCATCCTCCGCCTCGTCCTCGACGAGGTCGAGAAGACGCTGATGATGGTCGATCTCGACATCGCCCGCGCCTATGCGGGCCTCGTCCCGGATGCGGCGATCCGGGACCGGATCTTCTCGATGATCGAGGCCGAATACGCACTGACCCGGGAGATGGTGCTGCGGGTGAGCGGCGGCGCGGATCTCGCCGAGCGCTTCCCCCTGTTCCGGGACCGCCTGAAGGGGCGGCTTCCGACCATCAACCAGGTCAGCCGCGAGCAGGTGGAACTGCTCGCCCGCTACCGCGCCGAGACCGACGAGGACCGGCGCGAGGCGGTGAAGTCGGCCCTGCTCCTGTCCATCAACTGCATCGCGGTCGGCTTCGGGGCGACCGGGTGAGGCGGTGCGGGCCTCGCACGTTGAGGGATCGGATCGAAACGCGCCTGCGCGCCCTGTCAGGCAGCCCAGTGCGCGCCATTTGCCGCCGGTGAACGGGGTCCAGCCCCGCAACGGCATCAGAACCGTCACCAGGAGAGAGAATCCAAGATGAGCTTCACCCTGATCCAGCAGGCCAAGCCGCGCCTGCACCGGTCCGAACTCGCGGTCCCCGGCTCCAACCCGACCTTCATGGAGAAGTCGGCGCAGTCGGCCGCCGACGTGATCTTCCTCGACCTCGAGGACGCGGTCGCCCCCGACGACAAGGAGAAGGCCCGCACCAACATCATCCAGGCGCTCAACGACCTGGATTGGGGCAACAAGACCATGATGATCCGCATCAACGGTCTCGACACCCACTACATGTACCGCGACGTGGTCGACATCGTCGAAGCCTGCCCGCGCCTCGACATGGTGCTGATCCCCAAGGTCGGCGTGCCGGCCGACGTCTACGCCATCGACGTGCTGGTCACCCAGATCGAGCAGGCCAAGAAGCGTGACAAGCAGATCGGCTTCGAGGTGCTGATCGAGACCGCGCTCGGCATGGCCAATGTCGAGGCGATCGCCCAGTCGTCGAAGCGCCTGGAGGCGATGTCCTTCGGCGTGGCCGATTACGCCGCCTCGACCCGCGCCCGCTCGACGGTGATCGGCGGCGTGAACCCCGACTTCTCGGTGCTCACTGACAAGGACGAGGCCGGCAATCGCCAGACCCACTGGCAGGATCCGTGGCTGTTCGCTCAGAACCGCATGCTGGTGGCCTGCCGCGCCTACGGCCTGCGCCCGATCGACGGACCGTTCGGCGACTTCTCGGATCCGGATGGCTACCGCTCGGCGGCCCGCCGCTGCGCCGCCCTCGGCTTCGAAGGGAAGTGGGCGATCCACCCGTCGCAGATCGATCTCGCCAACGAGGTGTTCACCCCCTCGGAAGCCGAGGTCACCAAGGCCCGCCGCATTCTCGAGGCCATGGAAGAGGCCGCCAAGGCCGGCCGCGGCGCCGTGTCCCTGGACGGACGCCTCATCGACATCGCCTCGATCCGCATGGCCGAGGCGCTGATCGAGAAGGCGAACGCCATGAAGGGCTGAGGCCGCCCGAACGGCGCGCCAAGCAGCTGCATGACCGGGGCCGGGCTTGCCGGGCCCCGGGGCAGATCGGAGCGGATCGCGGGCAAGCCCGTGACCGCGTGACAGGTTCGGATGAGGGTTGGAGAAGGCCCCGGAGCGGGTTCACCCCTCACCAGTCTCTTCGGGAGAAGGGACAAACTCTGCGGCGCGGCGGCCGCGACGGCCCTAGAACGGCCGATCGTCCGGCAGCCGCGCCGCAGCCATCTCGTCCGGAGTCGGGTCGCGATGGATGACGATCCCGTTCGACCGATCCGCCGCGATCAGCCCGAGCCGGGCGAACCCGTCGAGCCAGCCGTCCATCGGCCAGATCCCGTGCCGGTCGTGAAAGCGGGCCGCGTTGGCGACGATGTCGCGGAAATGCTGCAGCGGCGGGTCGTAGCCCGGATGATGCTGGTGGTAGGCCCGGGGGCCTCCCAGGAACAGGATCGGCACCCCCGCCTTCTCCGCCCGGAACGCCAGATCGGTGTCCTCCGCGCCGTAGCCGGAAAAGGTTTCGTCGAACCCGCCGAGGCGGTCATAGGTCTCGGCGCGCACCGCGAAGGCGAGCGACCAGAACAGCCCGGCCTGCGGTGCCGGCGCCACCACGCCTGCGGGCGGGAAGGCCCGCACCGGGTGCGGCTGGCCGAACCGCTCCAGATCCGCCGCGCACCATCCATCCGCCACCGCGCCGGCCGGCAGGTAGCCGATCTCGCAGCAGATCAGGCCGTCCTGCTCGGCCACCGCCCGCGACAGGCCCGCGACGAGCCCCGCCGAGGGGATGCAATCGACGTCGAGGAAGATCAGCGTCTCGGCCTGGGCCGCCCGGCGCCCGGCATTGCGCGCCGCCGCGAGGGGCAGGCCGGCATGCGGGAAAGCGACGCGCTCCACCGGGAAGGGCAGCGCCGGGTAGGGCGCCTCATCGCTGCCGATCTCGACGACGACGCAGCGATCGGGTGGATCGCCGCGACCGAGACCGTCGAGCAGGCGGGTCAGGTGTGCGCGCCGACCTTTGTTGAGCGTGATGACCGCGATGCTCACGAGGCGGCTCCGGCGCGCAGGACATCGATCCGATAATCGGGGGTCCGCGACTGACTCAGGACCTGGGCGAAGGCGGCGGAGAGGCGGATGAAGCCATCGGCGGCACCATCGCCCGAAAGCGGGTAATCGGTCTCGCCCAGCCAGTGCACCAGAACGATGTCCCCGCCGGGCGCGATCGTCTCGCCGGCCCGGCGTACGAGCTCGGCGAAATCCGGCGGGGCCAGGAAGTACAGGAACTCGGAGAGGACGATCAGGTCGAAGGGCCCGGTCGGCCAGTCCGCCGGCATGGTCCCCTGCCGGATCTCGACATGGGGACGATCCGCGCATCGCGCCCGGGCGGCCTCCGCGGCGGCCGGGACCAGATCGGTGGCGAGGAGCCTGGCGCAGCGTTCCGAGAGGGCGCGGGTGAAGACGCCGATCGAGCAGGCCGGCTCGAAGGCGGACCGGTAGCGCGGCTGGGGAAGGGCCGCCAGCGTCGCCGCGTATTTCTCGCGTTCGTAGGGCGAGGAGGTGAAGCGCCAGGGATCCGGGTCGCTGGCGTAGATGCCGCGGAAGTAATCCTCCGGCAGGGTCTGGGTCCGCCGGGTCATGCGGGGATCGCGACGAAGCGCTCGTAGGGACCGCAGAGCCGGTCGATCATGGCGGGCTCGAGCCGGAAGCCCTGGGGATCGTCCGCGATCAGGTCGGTGGTCTGCGATTCGTGCGCCGCCACGGCCCGCGCCTTGGTCTCGCGATAGGCGGAGACGTCGAGGCGCAGGCCGGTCGGGCTTGGGCCGACCTCGGTCTCGGGCGGTAGGGTCCAGCCCCAGACGGGATACTCATAGACCCGGACTCCCGGCATCTGCGGTCGGGCGCGGGCGACGATCGCGGCGGCCGCCTTGTGATCGCAATGGGGATCGTGGCGCCACGTGACGAAGACCGCGCCGGCCCCGATCGCCGCGGCCGCGCGGGCGACGGCCGCCGCAGCCGCGTCGGCCTCCGGCCCGTCGCTCGGGACATGGGCGTCGGGCAGGCGCAGGAAGGTCACGTCCCCGGATCCGAGGCCGAGCACCGCTCCGGCCCGCTGCGTCTCCGCCTCGCGCAGGGCGCGCAGCTTCTCCGGCGGATAGAGGCGGGACTGCGTGTGCGAGCCGCATCCGTCGCTGACCACGACGAGGTGAACGGGCCGCCCGGACGCCCGGGCGGCTGCGATCAGGCCGCCGCATCCGAGGCTCTCGTCATCGGGGTGGGGCGCGACGACCACCAGCCCCCGGCTCCCCAGGAGGGCATCGAGGCTCGCCAGGGGCAACGCGTCGGCGGCGGTCAGAAAGGCGTCGGCGCGCATCACTGGCCTCCGGTCCGTTCGAAGACAGGACGCCGGTCGCGCGGCGACGGGCTGCTGACGAGATCGATCACGGGACGCTCCAAGGACGGTGCGCGGGGTCGGGCGTCCCTGGTTCTCGGATTCTGCGCCTGAACACGCCATGAGCGGCGCGTTCCGGAATTCCGGCGGGCGTTACCGATCGTTCTCCGTGGTGAGCGCGTCGGCGCGGGTGCCCTCGTCGACGCCCGGTCCGGCCGCCAGATGGACGCCGAGGGTCGGGGCGTCGGTGAAGACCGCGCCGGCTGCGCTGAGGGCGCTCCGCAAGGCCTCGATCTGCCCGCTCGGCGGGTCGCTGTAGCCGCCCTCGAAATCCCGCACGAAGTGCTCGTCCAGGCCGACTTTGCCCGCGAGATCGGCCTGCGACCAGCCGAGCAGCCCACGGGCCGCCCGCGACTGCGCGGGGCTCATGATGGGCGCCTGCGTTCCGCTCTGTGCGCCCTCGTCCGATCCTGCCACGCTCACTCTCCTCCTCGGGTATCATCAACAACGATTGCGGTCGCGGATCGTTTCCGGGCACATCCGGTCGGAGCGCGACCATAATTGTGCTGAAATCCTGTCGCATCCGCCAAGGCGCAAGGATTCGGAGCGGTCTCTCGCGGGGCCGTGCTGCGCGGCCGGCGTGGCGCCTCCGGACCGGGACAACCTGCGCGCGGTGCGCGCGACATGGGGACTGGACGATGAGAGGGGTGCTGATCGCGAGCTTGGCCTGTGCCGTGCTGGCTATGGACCTATCCGCGGTGACGCAGGCGCAGGCCCAGATGGGCGGTTCGCCGACGGGCTTCGGCCGGGGCAATCGCCGCCCCGGCGGCGAAGAGGAGAAGAAGCCCCAGTACGTGCCGGGGACCAAGGCCAGCGAGAAGATCTTCCCGCTCGATTCGACCTGGACCGCCGTGAGCCTCAACGGAAAGCCCTTCACGGGTGGCGACCGGCCGAGCTTCATCATCGACAAGCAGTACCGCGCCCGCGGCTACGGCGGTTGCAACACCTTCGCGGCGACCGCATTCCCGCTAAAGGAGCAGCACATCGCCGTGGGCCCGCTCGCACTCACCAAGAAGAGCTGCGACAAGGGCCTCGCCGCCGCCGAGCAGGCGTTCTTCATCGCCCTGCGCACCTCGGCGGTGTGGGACTTGGTCGGCTCGCAGCTCGTGCTCAAGAGCCCGAACGGCGAGCTGAAGTTCGACCGCGCCCTTTAAGGAGCGGTTCACCACGCCGCATGATGGCGGCCGCCGATTCAGACGGCCTTGAGGGGCGCCGGGGCTCATTCCTCGTGTATCGAGGAGGCCACGGATGCCAGTCGGAATCGGGATCGGACGCGGGGACCCCTCGCGTCCCGCGGTGACGCGGAGCCTCCGTTTCACGGGGCCCGAGGGGTTTCATCCCGGCGCCCTATGGCTCGCCACCGCCGTGCCGGCTGTGGCGACGCTTCTCCTTCTCGCGCGGCTGGCTTCCTGACGGGCAGCGCTGGCGGCGTCTTACCGGGACGCCGTCGCGTCCCGGGGCCGGTCGCCCTCGGCATGTCCGCGCGGCTCGGAACGATCCTGCGCTTGCGCCGTTACGGGCGGAAACAGCGAGGCCAAGCCCGCGGCGACACCATATAGAATTGGATCGGCGTTCAGGCCGCCCTCGGGCGGATGAAGATTGCTTGTCAGCAGAGTGCGACGGCGGGCCTCGCGCGCGTTCACGAGCATCTGTGCGCGTCCCCGTTGTTCCAACTGTCCGAGACCGGTCAATGCCGCGCTCCGCGTTTCGTTGCCGCAGCGGGCGGAATTTTCTCCCGGAGACCGGACGCGACGGAAACTCAGCCCCGGCGCCGGAGACCCATCGCCGGTTGGACGTCGGGCGGCCGGCAGACGCTCGGCACGACATCGATGATCGACGCGCTCGGGCAGCGCGCCCGGCAGCCCTGGGCCGCGGCGATCTGGTCGCCGCCGCAGGCATCGGCGAAGCAGAAGGTCGCGAGATCCTCGCAGGTCGCCCGGAACCGGCCCAGGGGCGACCGCTCCCGCAGGTCCGCCGCCCCCGCCCCCTGCGTCAGCAGGATCACCGTCAGACCGATCAGAGCCGGGAATCGCGCCATCTCTGTTTCCCGTCCAGGTCGAGGCTGCTTGCGGAACCAGCCTAGCATTGGCAGCCTGGACGCGCCGTACCATTCCCGCGACAGGCGATGCGCGTCATCCGTCGCGATCCCGGCCGCATCGCGCGGCCGTTAAGCCCGATCCCCACGAAAGGCCGCCATGCCGCTCTACGCCCTCGACGATCACGTCCCCGACCTCGCCGACCCCGCCCGGGTCTGGATCGCGCCCGACGCGCAGGTGGTCGGCCGCGTGCATCTCGGCCTCGATGTCGGCATCTGGTTCGGCGCGGCTCTGCGCGGCGACAACGAGCCGATCCGCATCGGCGATCGCACCAATGTCCAGGAGGGCGTGATCATGCACGTCGATCCCGGGTTTCCCCTCGTCATCGGCAGCGACGTCACGGTCGGCCACGGCGCGATCGTGCACGGCTGCACCATCGGCGACGGCAGCCTCGTCGGCATGGGGGCGACGGTCCTGAACGGCGCCCGGATCGGCCGCGGCTGCCTCATCGGCGCCAACGCGCTGGTCACCGAGGGCAAGGAATTCCCGGATCACAGCCTGATCGTCGGGGCGCCGGCCAAGGCCGTGCGCACCCTCGACGAGGCCGCGGTCGAGGGGCTGCGGCAGGCCGCCCTGCGCTACGTGGAGAATGCCCGGCGCTACAAGGTCGGGCTGCGCCGCATCGACGGCTGAGGGACATGGGCCGCTCCCGGGCGGGAGCGGCCGCCCCGCTTACTTCTTGGCCTTGGCGCGCTCGATCGCTTCCTCGATCAGCCGGTGGGCCTCTTCCTTGTCGCCCCAGCGGACGAACTTGACCCACTTGCCGGGTTCCAGATCCTTGTAGTGCTCGAAGAAGTGCTGGATCTGCTGGATCGTGATCTCGGGCAGGTCGGTGTAGTTCTCGACCCGGTCGTACCGCTTGGTCAGGTGGCGCGAGGGCACCGCGATGATCTTCTCGTCTTCGCCGCCCTCGTCCTGCATCACCATCACGCCCACGGGACGCGCGCTGATGATCGCGCCCGGCAGCACGGCGCGGGTGTTGGCCACCAGCACGTCGCAGGGATCGCCGTCGCCCGACAGGGTGTGGGGGATGAAGCCGTAATTCCCCGGATAGAACATCGGGGTGTAGAGGAACCGGTCGACGACCAGCGCGCCGGATTCCTTGTCCATCTCGTACTTGATCGGTTCGCCGCCGAGCGGCACCTCGACGATCACGTTGACGTCGTGCGGCGGCTTCTTGCCGAGCGGGATGGCGTCGATCTTCATGGCGTGTCGCTTCCGGAATGCGGTCTCGTCCGCTTCTCGGATCTCTTAGTGGCGCCGCTTGGCAAAGCAAATCGGCCGATGGTGCGGCCCGGCAACGAGCGCTGGAAAACGTTAGCCGAACAGGAAGCCCACCTTGGGGAGCGGGATGCCCGCCACGCGGTCGAGCGCCCGCGGGCCGGCGACGCCGCCGAGCCCCTCGTAGAAGGCGCCGGCGCGGACATTGTCCTCCAGGCTCCACACGCCCAGCCGCGTGAGGCCGTGATCCGCGAGGTCGTTGCGCACCGCCCGGAACAGGCGCCGGCCGAGGCCGACGCCCTGATACTCCGGCAACAGGTAGAGTTCGTCGATCTCGGCCTCGGTGCCGAGCGCCCGGCTGCGCGTCCGTCCGTAGGCCGCGTAGCCGACGACGAGTTCGCCCGTCTCCACCACCGCGATCGGCCGGCCGCGGCGCAGGGCGCTCTGCCACCAGGCCCGGTCCCGGGTCGAGATCACCCGCTCCAGGGCGACGCCCGGGATGATGCCGCGATAGGCCTCGCGCCAGGAGGCATCGAACACCTTGGACAAGCCGCCGAGATCGGCCTCGCGGGCCCGGCGGATGCTCGTGGTGCGCGTGCTCATGGGCTTCGGGCCTCCCGTCGTCCGACCGGCGGATAACCCGCGCGGCCCGCGCAGGTTCGATGCCGATCCAGGCGGAGTGAAGGCAAGAATGGCGCCGCGTCGCGTCGGCCTGCGTGACGTCGCGTGACGTCGCGTGATGCCGGTGCCGGCCCGCGAATTGCCGGGCCGGCGGGCGGCTGATAGAGCCCGGGATCGGTTCCCCCGGCAGCACGGCCTTGTTCAACCGCTTCCTCAAGCCCGAGAGGCGCTACGCGCGCCGCATGGCCCGGATCGCCCGCTTCGAGCGGCCGATCGCCGGCCCCGGCGACCGTCTCATGGCCTGGGCCAGCATGCTGCTGATCGACCACGGCGTCTTCCGCCTCGCCTATCTCAACCGGCACCGCGTCGGCTCCGGCGCCCTCTGGCGCTCGGCCCAGCCCGGTCCTCATCAGCTCGCCCGCTTCCGGGCCGAGGGCGTGCGGACGATCATCTCCCTGCGCGGCGGGCGCGAGCACGGGTCCTGGCCGCTGCAGCGCGAGGCCTGCGAGCGCCACGGGCTCAAGCTGGTCGAGTTCGTGCTCCGCTCGCGGGAAGCGCCGGACCGGGCCACCATCCTTGGCGCCAAGGCCTTCTTCGCCGGCATCGAGTACCCGGCGGTGATGCACTGTAAGTCCGGCGCCGACCGGGCCGGCCTCGCCTCGGCCCTCTACCTGATCCTGCACGAGGGGCGCCCGGTGGCCGAGGCCGCCCGGCAGCTCTCCGCCCGCTACGGCCATCTCCGTTTCGCCAAGACCGGCATCCTCGACGCGTTCTTCGCCCGGTATCGCATCGAGGGCGAGGCGAGGGGGCTCGACTTCCTGACCTGGGTCGAGACCGTCTACGACCCCGAGGCGCTCAAGCGCGATTTCCGGCCGGGCTTCTGGTCGGATCTGGCGGTGGACCGGGTGCTCCGGCGGGAGTGAGGATCACTCCGCCGCCGGCCGTGCCATCTCGCGGAAGGGGTGGGCCGGGTAGGTGCCGATCACCCGCAATTCGCGCGAGAAGTAGCCGAGTTCGTCCAGCGCCCGGCTGAGGCCCGGATCGTCCGGATGGCCGTCGACCTCGGCGTAGAACTGCGTGGCGGTGAATTCGCCGTCGACCATGTAGCTCTCGAGCTTCGACATGTTGACGCCGTTGGTCGCGAATCCGCCGAGCGCCTTGTAGAGCGCGGCCGGGATGTTGCGCACGCGGAACACGAAGCTCGTCACACAGGGCACGGTGCCCTGTTCCACCGGCTGAGGCTCCGGGGAGAACACCACGAACCGGGTGGTGTTGTGCGCCTCGTCTTCGACGTCGCGCTCCAGGATGTCGAGGCCGTAGACTCCGGCCGCGAGTGCGGGCGCCAGAGCCGCCCGGCTCGGGTCGCCGATCTCGGCGATCTCGCGGGCGGCCCCGGCGGTGTCGCCGGCGACCACGGCCTTCAGGCCGAGCCGGCGGATGATCCGGCGGCACTGGCCCAGGGCATGGACGTGGCTGTGGACGCTCTTCAAAGCCTCGCGCTGCGTGCCCGGCAGGACCATCAGCTGGAAGTGGATCGGCAGGAAGTGCTCGGCCACGATGTGCAGCGGCGAGATCGGGATCAGGTGGTGGATGTCGGCGACGCGGCCCGCGATCGAGTTCTCGATCGGGATCATCGCCCGCTGGGCGCGCCCCTCTGTCACCGCCGCGAAGGCGTCCTCGAAGGTCGGGCAGGGCAGCGGCGTCCAGTCCGGATACGCCTCCGCGCAGATGATGTGCGAGTTCGCCCCGGGCTCCCCCTGATAGGCGATGGTGCGGTCTGTCATGGCGGTCTGGATTCGTTCGTCGGGTCAGTTCAGGCGCCGGCTCTGGAGCAGGGCGCGGGCGCGCTCCAGGTCGGCGGGGGTGTCGACGCCCAGCGGCAGGTCGTCGACGATGGCGGCGTCGATGCGCATGCCGGCTTCGAGCGCCCGCAGCTGCTCCAGCTTCTCGCGCATCTCCAGCTCGCCGGGCGGCAAGGCCACGAATCGGCTGAGCGCCCTGCGCCGGTAGGCGTACAGGCCGATATGGTGCCAGAGCGGCCCGTCGCCCCAGGGAGCCCGGGCGCGGGTGAAGTACAGGGCGCGCAGGCGCCCCGGACCGACCATGTGGCCGACGAGCTTGACCACGTTCGGGTTGTCGGCCTCGTGGGGGTCGGTGATCGGCGCACAGAGGGTGACGATGTCGACGGTGCGGTCGGCCAACGGCACGATGGAGGCGCCGATGATCGCCGGGTCGATGGTCGGCAGGTCGCCCTGGACGTTGACGACCACGTCGTGGCGACCCTCCGGGTCGACGATGTCGAGCGCCTCGGCGAGGCGGTCGGAGCCCGACGGGTGATCGGCCCGGGTCATCACCGCGAGGCCGCCCGCGGCCTCGACCGTCCGGGCGATCTCCGCCGTGTCGGTGGCCACCACCACGGGGCCGATGCCGGCCTCCATGGCCCGGCGCCAGACATGGACGATCATGGCCTCGCCGGCGATGTCGGCCAGCGGCTTGTTCGGCAGGCGGGTCGCGGCGAGACGGGCCGGGATCAGGACCAGGGGATCGGACATCGAGATTCGGATCCGGATGCGCGGATCGGGGCCGCGGCGGCAGGCGGCCGGCTGCTTAACAGGCCGGCCCCCGATTGTCGTCCCCCCGGAGACGGGCCGGAGCGCAGTGGAGAAAATGTGCCACTCGGTGACAAGCTGGGCAATTCAGTGGAACAATCCTGCGCTGGAGCGACGCGGAGCCCTCTGGTGGCATTGTCAGGAGCCGCCCGGAACCGCTAAGGCAACCTCGAAATCTTCCAATGTCCGGTGTCCGAGCCCGCTCGCCCGTGTCAGGCGCGCGATCGGCACGGCCGAGTTGCGAGAAGAGCATGAACTCGTTCGAGGTGAACAAGGTCCTGGGTGCGGTCCTCGGCGCCCTTCTGTTCGCGGCCGGATCGGGTTTCGTCGCCGAATTGATCTACCACCCGAAGCCGGCGGGCAACGCCGGCTACGACCTCCCCGAGCCGCAGCCCGAGGCCGCCGCCGCGGCGCCCGAGGCCAAGGTCGAGCCGATCGCCGTCCGCCTCGCCAGCGCCAATGTCGAGAAGGGCGAGGCCGGCACCAAGGCCTGCCATGCCTGCCACAATTTCGAGAAGGGCGGCCCGAACAAGGTCGGGCCCGACCTGTACGGGGTCGTGGAGCGGCCGAAGGCCTCACATCCAGGCTTCGACTATTCGGCGGCCCTGAAGGAGAAGGGCGGCACGTGGACCTATGCCGACCTCGACGGGTTCCTCACCAACCCGAAGGGCTACGTGAAGGGCACGAAGATGGCCTACGCCGGCATCGCTTCGCCGCAGGAGCGGGCCAACGTCATCGCCTATCTGCGAACCCTGGCCGAGACGCCGAAGCCGCTCCCCGCCGTCGAGAAGGACGAGGCCCCGTCGGCTGCGCCTGCGGCGGCCAAGCCTGACGACAAGCCCGCGGCTGCGCCCGCCGAGAAGCCGTCCGCCGACAAGCCCGCCGCCGGCAAGGCGTCCGAAGGCAAGGACAGCCCGGCCAAGCCCGCCGATACCGGCACCGCCAAGCCGGTCGAGGCGAAGTCGCCCGGCAGCCCGCGGACGACCGGCGAATCGAGCGACCGCAACGCCCCGGCTCCGCCGGCCGGCGCCCATGACAGCGACCAGCAGGGTCAGCCTTCGAGCCTGATCCCCGCCGAGCCGACCGCGCCGACGGCGCCGGCCGCCAAGGAGCCGCCCGCGCAGGCCAATCCCGAGGCGGTCGACCGGGCGAAGGATCTCGAGGTCGGCGGCCCGACCAAGGACCTGAACGCGCCGCTGCCGACCCCGCAGCCGCTTCCGAAGGAGTAGAGGCACGGGCCGGGTGCGGGGCTCCGGACGGTCCCGCCCCTCGCGTGTCAGGCGCGTTCCGCCGGCATGGCTCCGGGCGCGCCCCTTGCTCTAAGGCGGCCGCGCCCCGGCATCGTGCCGGATTGAAAACCGCGTAGGACCCCTTGGCTGACCGAAGTTCCGTTGGGGAGGAGCGCCGGGCGCCCCTCCCGCTGCTCGTTGCCGTGACCATGACCGGGACGGTGGCGCTGCACATCTTCGTGCCGGCGCTGGCGGCGGCGGCCGTGGACCTCGGCACCAACGCCGCCGGCGCGCAACTGACGATCACCGTCTACCTGATCGGGCTTGCGGGCGGTCAGCTGCTCTACGGCCCGCTCTCGGACCGGTACGGCCGGCGGCCGGTCCTGATCGGCGGCCTCGGCCTCTATCTCGCCGGATTGCTGCTCGCGATCCCGGCGCCGAACATCGGCGTCCTGCTCGTCGCCCGGGTCCTGCAATCGCTCGGCGCCTGCGGCTCCCTGGTGATCGGCCGGGCGATGGTGCGCGACGTCTCCACCCGCGAGGACGCCGCCCGGAAGCTCGCGATCCTCACCACCGCGATGACGCTCACGCCCGCCCTGGCGCCGGCGATCGGCGGCGTCGTGACCGAGGCCTTCGGCTGGCGCGCCGTGTTCGTGGTGCTGGCCGGCCTCGTCGCCCTGCTGGGCGCGCTCGTGGTCTTCACCCTGCCCGAGACCAACCGCCACAAGGTGGCGCTGCCGGGATTCGTCGCGGTTCTGTCCGGGTACCTCCGGCTCGTGCGGATCCCCGTGTTCCGCGCCTATCTGGTGGCGGGGGCCTGCGGCGGGACCAGCCTCTACGCCTTCCTGGCCGTGGCGCCGTTCCTCCTCGTGGACCGGCTCGGGCGCTCCTCTCAGGAGGTGGGATTCGACTGCCTGATCGTCGTGTTCGGCATGGTCGGCGGGGCCGTCCTGGCGAGCCGGCTCGCCACCCGGGTGCCGATCCGAAAGGCAGCGCGGAGCGGCAATCTCCTCTGTATCGCCGCGGCGCTGACGCTGCTGATCGTGGACCGCACCGGGATGCTCGGCGTCGTCAGCCTGATCGTGCCGCTCTTCGCCTACGCGGTGGGCGTCGGCCTGCTCAGCCCCAACGCGGTGGCGGGGCTGATGAACGTCGATCCGCACGCGGCCGGCTCAGCCTCCAGCCTCTACGGCTTCACGCAGATGACCTTCGGGGCGCTGTTCACGGCGGCCGCCTCCGCCTGGCCCGCGACCTCGGCGACGCCGGTGGCGCTGGCGCTCCTCTCCGCCGGGCTGATCGCCGCGCTGGCGCTCCGCCGGGCCTGACGGGCTCGCGCTCGCCGACGGCGTCAGTTTCCGTCGCCGCCATGGCCCCCGCGCGCTGCCGGAGGCGCGCGGCGGTGTCCCTTAAAGCGACGCGCCGCGGGCCTCGACGAGGCCGGACGCGCCTGCGCTGAAGCCGTCGGCCAGTTCCAGCCACAGCAGGCGCGCGGGGTCGACCGGTCCCGGCAGGCTCAGGCGCCCGGGCGGGACCGGCGTGAAGCCGAAGCGGGCGTAGTAGGGCGCGTCGCCGACGAGGATCACGAGACCCTCGCCCGCCTGCCGCGCCCCCTCGATCGCCGCGCGGGTCAGGGTACCGCCGATGCCGCGGCCCGCGAAGCTCGGATCGACGGCCAGCGGACCGAGCATCACGAAGGATGTCGCCCCGGTCCGCACGGGCCCCATCCGGACCGAGCCGACGAGGAAGCTGCCCACCGAGGCGGTGATGCCGAGATCGATCCGCTCGGCCGCGCCCTCGCGGAGGCGGTAGGCGGTACGGGCGAAGCGGCCGGGGCCGAAGGCCCGGGCATGAAGCCGCTCGATGGCGGGGGCATCCTCCGGCCGCTCGGGCCGGATGACGAGGGACAGATCGGTCACGGGTTGCTCGCGGCTCGGACCGGCGCCGCGTAGCAGCGCCGGGCCGGACCCGCAAACCGCCGCGCTACTCGGCGGCCGCCAGAGCGGACTGTCCGCCGCCCTGGGTCAGCCGCAGGAAGCCGAGGGCCGAGAGCCAGATCACCGCGCCGCAGGCGGAGGCGACGCCGAGAACCAGCGCGAAGCCGCCGCGGTCATGCAGGAGGGCGATCGCCGGCACCACGAAGCCGCTCGCCGTGAAGCCCACGAAGTAGCGCAGGCTGTAGGCCCGGGCCCGGTAGACGGGCGGGACGTAGCGGGCGATCATCGCGTCGTTGATCACCACCTGCCCGTAGATCGCCGTCATGGCCAGCACGAGCCCGGCGAGCAGCGGCAGGCCGGTGGAGAGGGCGGCGATCCCGAGCCCCACCGGCTGCAGCACCGAGAGCGCCACGAACAGGGACGGCAGGCTGTAGCGGTCGATGAGGCGGCCCATGGCCAACTGCATCAGCGCGCCGAACAGGAACACGCCGGTGGCGAGGGAGCCGGTGAGCGCCAGCGGCAGCGCCTGCCCGACGCCCTCGTCGATCACCTTCGGCAGGCTGATCGTCGTCAGGTTGAAGGTCAGGCCGCCCGCGAAGATCGACAGGGCGAACATCGCCAGCAGCGCCCAGGGCCGGGTCACCGGGATCACCGCCGCGCCGCCGGCCTTCTGGCCCGAGGCGTCCCCGTCGCCCGGCACCAGGGCCAGGAAGGCGGCCCCGCAGGCGAGGCAGACGAGGCCCGGGACCACGAAGGCCGCGCGCCAACTGACGGCGGCGGCGAGCAGCGCCGTGAGTCCGGAAGCCGAGGCCGCGCCGAAATTGCCCCAGACGCCGTTGATGCCGAGATCGCGCCCGAGCCGGCGGGCATGGGTCACCAGCATGGCCGAGCCGACCGGGTGGTAGATCGCCGAGGCGAGCCCGAGCACGCAGAGCCAGAGGGCGAAGGCCAGCGGCGTCGAGGCGCTCGCCACGCCGAGGCAGGACAGGCCGTAACCGAAGAAGAACACCGCCAGCATGTTGCGCCGCCCGAACCGGTCGGCGAGCGAACCCATCGGGAGGGAGCACAGGCCGAAGGCCACGAAGGCGCCGGTGGCGAGCCCGATCAACTCGCCGTAGCCGAGCCCCGTCTGGGCCGCGATGGCGATGACGGCGGTCGGGTAGATCAGCAGTACGAAATGGTCGAGGGCATGCGCGACGTTGACGAAGCGCAGGGTGCGGCGGGACAGCGTATCGGAATCCATCGCGGCGTATCCTCCGGGACTGCGCGCTGATAGCCTGACCCGATGGTGGTGTTGGGCCGGATATGTATGCGAACGGGCCAATGTTGACGGAGGCACCTGTCGCCGCGAAGCGGTCGACCGAGGCGGCCGACTATCAGGACGTCCCGCGCCCGGTCGCAGTGATGCCCAAGACCTACGCGGCCGGGATGCATCTCGCCCGGCACTTCCATCCCCGCGCGCAGCTGCTCTACGCCACGGCCGGGCTGATGATGGCGTTCGCGGAGGACGGCACCTGGGTCGTTCCCGAGGGGCACGCGCTCTGGATCCCGCCGCGGCTGCCGCACGCGGTCGCGACCCACGGCGCCGTCTCGATGTGCTCGGCCTATCTGGATCCCGCCGCGGTTCGGTCCTTCCCGGCGAGTTGCCGGGTGATCGCGGTGTCGCGGCTCCTCGCCTCCGCGCTCACGGCGCTGGCCGAGGAGCCTGTGCTCTACGCAGAGGATGGCCGCGGCGGCCATCTCGCCGCTCTGGTCCTCGACGAGATCGGCCGGGCCCCCGCCACGCCGCTCGCCCTGCCACTCCCGCGCGACGCACGCCTGCGCCGGGTCTGCCTGGAGCTGATCGAGAATCCGGCCTCGGAGGACGACCTCGATGCCTGGGCCGACCGGGCCGGGGCGAGCCGGCGCACGCTGACCCGGGGGTTCCGCGCCGAGACGGGCCTCAGCTTCGGTGATTGGCGGGCGCGGGCCCGGGTGATCCGTGCGCTGGCGCTCGCGGCCGAAGGACGCCCGCCCCGGGTTGTGGCGGCGGCGGTGGGGTATCGAAGTGTCCAGACACTACGACTGACGGTGGCGCGGGTGCTCGACGCTCACCCTCCCCGCTCGGCAACCTGATCGGGACCGACTCTCAAGCCTGTGCAGAGGGCTCAAGCGATGCGGACGGTTCCTGCGCCGCCGCGACGGACCGAGCCAGGTCGACGGCTTGGTTGCGGATGTCCGGCACGGCCGTGCATTCCCAGTATGCGCCGCGGAGCAACGGGCCCAGAGTCCAGAGGCGCGCCGCTGTATCGGATGCACCCAGGACCGTCAGATCGGGGCGCACGGCAAGACCGAGGCCGAACGGACCGGCTCGGACAAGGCCGCGACCGATCAGATTGCGCAGAAGCGGGTCGGTCGTATCCGCGACCCGTCCGACGCCGCGAACATCGAAGATGCGCTGCACGCCGAGGGTTCTGGGTTCGGATGCCCCCCGCGGCCGGTACGTGACGCGCGCTTCACCGGTCTGATCCTCGATCGCCACCAGCTTTCCGGCGAGCACCTGAAGCGAGCCGGCTTCGATCTCGTCGGCGATGGCCGCGCCCGTGGGCGGTGCGGAGCGGTGCCGATGCGTGTCCCAGAACGGGCGGAGATGGCGCAGGAAGCGCGCCTGGTCGGCTGGCGGCAAGCCGAGCCAGAGGGCGTCCGTAACCGGCCGCAGAGCGTCGATCACCCCATGCCAGGCGATGCGAGCCTCCGCCGCGGAGGCGACCTCCCGGCGGATCCGGGCCAGAAGTTGGGTGATCGAACGGGTCTCGGCGGCCGTGAAGTCCGGACGCGGCCAGGGGGCGGCGCGTACGTGCACGGCCGGGATCTGCCCCCGCCGCGAGAGCGCGATGATCTGCCCGCGAAAGCCTTGGCGCCGAAGACTGATCACCGCATCGACCATGCTGAGACCGGTCCCGATGATGAGAACCGGATGATCCGGATGCAGCCGCGCGTCATGCTCCGGCTTCCACGGATCGCCCCGGAAGCGGCTTTCCGGTTCCTGGGGCAGGGCGAGGTTGCCCATCGCCAGCACCGCACCCGCGACGTCGACGCGTCGGCCGCCCTCGGCAACCATGACCAGACGGTCCTCGTCCGGCACGAGGTCGATGATCATGTCGTTGATCAGGTGCAGCCGCGGCGTCGAACCGCCTGTCACCGCTTCGGTCAGAAGCGCCGCCAGATAATCTCCGTATAGCCCGCGTGCCGCGAAGGTCCCGGCCGGGGTCCGCCAGATGCCCACATGTCCCTGCCCGATCGCGGGGTTGCCGGCACCGGTGCCCGCCTCACCCGCGGCGATCTTCGAAAGCCAGTCTTCGAAATGGGAGGGCCGGTCGGGATAGGCGCTCATGTTGGCGGCGCGCACGTTGAGCAGGTGGTCGGGGTTCCCGGTGGCGTAGGCGCGACCGCTCCCGAAGCGCTCCGCCCGTTCACACAACAGAACCGACTGGTGCGGCGGCAAGCGGGCGAGCAGCTGTATCGCCGCCATCGTGCCGCTGAAGCCTGCCCCGATGACGGCAATGGGAGCGGGGTGCGGCCCGGCTTCCAAGCTTTCGTGCTGGTCCGACATCGACGAAGAGCCTGCGCCAGAAGACAATGCCACGACCCGTCTGCCTAAAGTCGCGGATCAGGATCGATCCTGCCCTGACATTGCCAGCAAAGGCGGTCTGTGTCAGCCGGCGTATGCGTGTTGAAGGGGTCTGGGTCGGGGTGAATCTTTTCTGTCCCGCGGGATGCGGAAGAAATTTCAGCGATCCGTATCCTTTCGTATGGTGTGGGCGCCCTGGAAAATCTTCACGTCGCCCGCGCGGAGAAGTCGATCCGCGGGTCGATCCAGACGTAGATCAGGTCGGAGAGCAGGTTCACCGCGAGACCAAGCAGCGAAAAGATGTAGAGGGTGGCGAACACCACCGGATAGTCGCGCCCGACGATCGCCCGGAACGACAGCTCGCCCAGGCCGTCGAGGGAGAAGATCGTCTCGATCAGCAGCGAGCCGGTGAAGAAGGCCGAGATGAAGGCCCCGGGGAAGCCCGCGATCACGATCAGCATGGCGTTGCGGAACACATGGCCGTAGAGCACGCGCCGCTCGGAGAGCCCCTTCATCCGTGCGGTGAGCACGTACTGCTTGCGGATCTCGTCGAGGAACGAGTTCTTCGTGAGCAGGGTCGAGGTTGCGAAGGCGCCGATCACCAGGGCGGTGAGCGGCAGCACCATGTGCCACGCGTAGTCGGTCACCTTGTGCCAGGTCGAGAAGCTCTCCCAGCCCTCGCTGGTCAGCCCGCGCAGCGGGAACCATTGGTAGAACGATCCGCCGGCGAAGAGGATGATGAGCATCAGTCCGAACATGAAGCCCGGGATCGCGTAGCCGATGATCACCACGAAGGAGGTCGCGCGGTCGAACTGCGTGCCGTCCGCCACCGCCTTGCGGATGCCCAGCGGGATCGAGATCGCGTAGGACAGGAGCGTCATCCACAGGCCGAGCGAGATCGAGACCGGCAGCCGCTCCTTGATCAGCTGGATGACGGTGACATCGCGGAAGTAGCTGCGTCCGAAATCGAACCGGACATAGTCCCAGAGCATCTTGGCGAAGCGCTCGGGTGCAGGCTTGTCGAAGCCGAACTGCTTCTCGAGCTTGGCGATGAATTCCGGGCTCAACCCTTGAGCGCCGCGATAGCGGGAGCTGGCGTCGCCGCCACCGCCCGACGGCCGGCTGGCACCGCCGAGGTCGCCCGATCCGCCGGTGACACGGGACATGGCTCCGTCGCGCTGCCCCTGGAGCTGCGACAGAACCCGCTCCACCGGGCCGCCTGGGGCGAACTGCACGATCGTGAAGGTGATCAGCATGATCCCGAACAGGGTCGGGATCATCAGGCCGATGCGGCGCAGGATGTAGGCGAGCATGGCGTCAGTCCCGGCCGATCCGCTTGGCCTTGTCGGCGTCGAACCACCACGTTCCGGGGGCGCCGAGATCGTATTTCGGCGGCGTGGCCGGGCGGCCGAACACGTCCCACAGGGCGAGGCGGTGGGTCGAGGCGTACCACATCGGCACCCAGTAGCGCCCGGCCCGCAGGACCCGGTCCAGGGCCCGGCAGGCGGTGGTCAGGTCCGCCCGCGACGTCGCGTCGGCGACGGCGGTGAGCAGCGCGTCGATCGCCGGGTTGGCGATCCCCGAGAGGTTGTTGGAGCCCGCGGTCCCGGCAGACCGGGAGCCGTAGGTCTCGCGCAGCTCCGCGCCGGGGGTGAGCCCGCTGCTGTAGCGGCGCGGCGTGACGTCGAAGTCGAAATCCTTGAGCCGCGCCTGGTACTGGGACGGGTCGACCGTGCGCAGGCTCGCCTTGATGCCGAGCAGGCCCAGGTTGCGGATGAACGGCTGCGTGACCGCCTGGAAGACCGGATCCTCATCGAGGAACTCGAGGGTCAGGGGCTGGCCGCCGGGCAGCATGAGGCTGCCACCCTGGCGGGTACAGCCGGCCTCCCGCAGGAGCGCGTCGGCGCGCTTGAGCAGCGCCCGGTCCTGGCCGGACCCGTCGGAGACCGGCGGCGTCCAGGCCTCGCCGAATACCTCCGGCGGCAGGTCCTTGAACGGCTCCAGCAGGGCGAGTTCCTCGGCCGAGGGCTTGCCGGTCGCCTTGAGGTCGGAATTCTCGAAGAACGAGGCCGTGCGCGTGTAGGCGCCGTACATCAGGTTGCGGTTTGACCATTCGAAATCGAAGCACAGGCCGATCGCCTCGCGCACCCGCGGGTCGCGGAACGCCGCGCGGCGGGTGTTGATCCACCAGCCCTGGGTGCCGCTCGGCCGGGCATCCGGCACCATCTCGCGGACCACGCGAGCCTCGGTCATCGCCGGGAAATCGTATCCGGTCGCCCAGACCCGGGCGGTGAACTCCTCGCGGAACGTGAAGGCGCCGCTCTTGAACGCCTCGAACGCCACGGTGCGGTCGCGGAAATACTCGTAGCGGATCGCGTCGAAATTGTTCTGGCCGACATTCACCGGCAGCTCGGCGGCCCAGTAATCCGGCACGCGCTCCAGGCCGATGGACCGGCCCGGATCGACCGTGCCGACCCGGTAGGGCCCGGAGCCGAGGGGCGCGTCCAGGGTCGAGGCCTCGAAGTCCCGGCCGGCGTAGTAGGCGGCGGAGAAGAGCGGCAGCTGCGCGACGAACAGCGGCAGGTCCCGGGCGCGGCCCGGCGCGAAGGTCACCACCAGCCGCCCGTCGCCCTCGGCCCGGGCGTCGGTCATGGGCCGGATCACCTCGGCGATCTCGGGGTGGCCCTTGTCGCGCAGGAGCTTGAGGCTGAAGGCCGCGTCCCGCGCGGTCAGCGGCGAGCCGTCGTGGAACCGCGCCTGCGGGCGCAGGGCGAACGTGTAGGTCAGGCCGTCCGGACTGACCGTGACGGCGCGCGCCACCAGCCCGTAGAGGGCGTCCGGCTCGTCGAGGGCCCGGACCATCAGGCTGTCGAAGGTCAGGGGCATGCCGGCGGCCCCGTCGCCGCGCAGCACGTAGATGTTGAGCGTGTTGAAGGTGTTGAGCGACTGGTTTCCTGTCGTCGCGGCGAGCTGCGCCGAGAAGCGCCCGCCGCGCGGTGCCATCGGGTTCACGTAGTCGAAATGCGCGAAGTCGGGTCCGTATTTCAGCTCGCCGAAGCTGGACAGGCCGTGGCGCTCGGCGGCATCGGCCGCGCGGGCGCGGCGCCACGGCGGCATCGCCGCCAGGGCGCCGGCGCCGAGGACCAGCCCGCGCCGGGTCGGCAACCCGGGACCGCCCGTCAACGGGGCGCCCCGGTCTTGGCCGCGAGCTTCTCGTCGTACCACCACGTCGTCGGGAAGCCGGAGCTGGCATAGAGCGGCAGGATCGCCGGGTGGCCGAACCGGTTCCAGCGCAGCGTCCGCTGCTGGTCGGAGGACCATTGCGGGACGACGTAATCATGCGCCAGGAGCACGCGGTCGAGGGCCCGCGTCGCCGCGATCACGGTGTGCCGGTCCTTGGCGAAGATCACCTTCTCGATCAGGGCGTCGATTCCGGGATCCTTGATGCCGATCAGGTTGCGCGAACCGGGCTTGTCGGCCGCCGCCGAGCCCCAGTACTCGCGCTGCTCGTTGCCCGGCGAAAGCGACTCGCCCCACGACGTCGTGGTGACATCGAAATCGAAGTTGCGGATGCGGTTCTGGTATTGGGCCTGATCGATCACCCGGAGGGTGGCGTCGATGCCGATCAGCTTCAGCTGCGCCGAGAACGGCAGGATCACGCGCTCGAACGTGTTCTGGAACTCGAGGAACTCGACGGTCAGCGGCTCGCCGGTCGCCTTGCTGACCATCTTGCCGCCGCGCAGCTCGAAGCCGGCCTCGCGCAGCAGGCCGACGGCCTCGCGCAGGTTCTTGCGCACCGCCTCCGGGCCGTCGTTGATTGGGTTGGCGTAGGGCGTGGTGAAGACGGCAGGCGGGACCTTGTCCCGGACGCTCTCGAGGATCGCCTTCTCCTCGCCCTCCGGCAGGCCCGATGAGGCGAGTTCCGAGCCGAAGAAGTAGGAGTTGATGCGCTTGTACAGGCCGTAGAACAGGGCCTTGTTCATCTCCTCGTAGTTCATCGCGAGGTTGAAGGCCCGGCGGACGCGCGGGTCCTTGAACTTGTCCCGGCGGGTGTTGAACGCGAAGGCCTGCATGATGCCCATGCCGCGCTCGGGGAAGGCCTCCTTGATGAGCCGCCCCTCCTTCACGGCCGGGAAATCCTCATAGGCGGTCGCCCAGTTCCGGGCGATGTTCTCCACGCGGAAGTCGTAGAGATCGCCTTTCAGCGCCTCGACCAGCACGGTGCCGTCGCGGAAATACTCGTAGCGCTCGGTGTCGAAGTTGTAGCGCCCGGCATTCACCGGCAGGTCCTTGCCCCAGTAGTCGGGGACGCGGGTGTAGGTCGTGGTGCGGCCCGGCTCGAACTTCGCGAGCCGGTAGGGGCCCGAGCCGAGCGGCGGCTCCAGGGTGGTCTCGGTGACGCTGCGCGGCTTGCCGTTGGCGTCCTGGGCGGTCCACCAGTGCTTGGGCAGGACGCGCAGCTGCCCGATCACCTGCGGCAGCTCGCGGTTGCCGGTCTCCGTGAAGGTGAAGGTCACCTCGCGCGGCCCGGTCACCGCGGCCTTGGCCACGGTCTGGTAATAGGCGGCGTAGAACGGGCTGTTGGCCTTCAGCACGTCGAAAGACCAGACCACGTCCTCGGGGGTGATCGGCTTGCCGTCATGCCAGCGGGCGTTTTCGCGCAGCCGGTACGAGACCGAGCCGAGATCGGGGGCGATCCGCACAGCCTCGGCGAGCAGGCCGTAGGAGGTGAACGGCTCGTCCGAGGACTCGGTCATCAGCGAATCGTAGATCTGCTGGATGCCGTTCTCGAGGTCGCCCTTCAGGCCGGCGACGACGATGTTGAAATTGTCGAAGCCGCCCTGGGCCCCGAACCGGACCATCCCGCCCTTGGGCGCGGCCGGGTCGGCATAGTCGAAATGCTTGAAGTCGGGGCCGTATTTCGGCTGGCCCATCAGCGTGATCGCGTGGGTCCACTGGCCGTTGGCGGCCGGCAGGGTGGCCGGCGTCGACGGCATCGCGACCGGTTCCTGCGCGTGGGCCGGAACGAGCTGGAGGCAGGCGAGGAGGAGCGTCGCGGCGAGGAGGCGTCCAGTCACGGTCTGCGCTGTCACGGGCAGGCTGTCTCCGTTGCATCGGGCCCGCGCGGGCGCGGACAACTCGAAAATATCAGGGGGTCATAGGACGCGGGCCGCCATCCGTCGACCATGCGGGGCCGCACGCCGCCCGGCGCGAGCGACGGCCATTCCCCATCCGAAGGCCTGTCACGCCGCCCGGCCCCGTCTGCCCTCGACCAGCCACATGGCGAGCAGGGCGGCCGCCAGGGCGGCCAGCGCCGCGAGGCCGAGTGCCAGGGGATAGACCTCGACGCCGCGGATATTGGCGCTGTCACTCGGCCGGAAGCCGATCCAGTCGCTGCCCGCGAGGCGACCGCCGCGCACCAGGGCGAGGCGCGGGACCTGGATGCCGCCGCCGGCCTCGGCGACCCGGCGCACCGAGCCGCTCGATCCGTCGGCCACGGCCTTCAGGCGGTCGGTGTCGCTGAACACGTCGGCGAGTTCGCGCGGATTAGCCGGGCCGACGCTGACGAAGGCCACGAGGTTTCCCGAGCGCAGCGTGTGCAGCCCCAGTGTTTCCGCATCGAAGGTCGCCGTGAACAGACCCGGTTCACCGGGCTTCAAGGTGAGGGTCGTCACCTTGCCCGTGGGACCGGTGACGGTGACCGGCTCGGCCTGATCCGCCATGGTCTGGCGCTCCACCCGGACCTCGCGGCCGCGTCCGGTGGTCTGCGCGCGCAGCGCCTCCTCCTCCAGGGCCGGCTCCTTCATGAGCCAGTGGCCGAGGCGGCGCAGCAGATCCAGATACGGCCCGCCCTCCTGGTAGCCCCGGGCCCAGAGCCAGGCGTGGTCGGACAGGAGCAGGGCGACCCGGCCCTTGTCCTCGCGCGAGAGGGCGAGCAGCGGCAGCCCCTCGGCCCCCGACAGGATCGGCTGGATGCCGGGGCGGGTGCGCGCCTCCACGATGCGCAGCCAGTCGCCCCAGGCGGGCGGGTTCGCATCCGAGCCCGGCAGGGCGCGGGTCACCGGGTGGCGCTGGCCGACCTGCGTCGGCGTCGCCTTGTAGGGCTTCTCGACCACGCGCCCGTCCGGGTCGCCCGGCAGGATCCCGGCCAGCCGGGTGCGCGCCAGGCTCGCCGGTCCGGCGAATTCGGGCCCGGCCGCGATGAGGAGTGCGCCGCCCTCGCGGACGTAGCGGACGATGTTGTCGAAATAGGCCTGCGGCAGCACGCTCTGATTGGCGTAGCGGTCGAAGATGATCAGGTCGAAGTCCTTGATCTTCTGGACGAACAGCTCGCGCGTCGGGAAGGCGATCAGGGAGAGTTCCGAGATCGGCGTGCCGTCCTGCTTCTCCGGAGGGCGCAGGATGGTGAAGTGGACGAGGTCGACATTGGCGTCCGACTTCAGAAGGTTGCGCCATGTGCGCTCGCCCTGGTGCGGCTCGCCGGAGACGAGGAGCACCCTGAGCTTCTCGCGGATCCCCTCGATGGGCAGGACCGCGCGGTTGTTCACCGTGGTCAGCTCGCCCGGCAGCGGCTCGACCTCGATCTCGACGACGTTCGGGCCGCCATGCTCGATGCGCAGGTTGAGGGAGAACGGCTTGTCGGTGGCGACGTCCCGCCGGCCGATCTCCTCGCCGTCGCGGCGCACGGTGACGACGGCGTGGCCGGTCCCGCCGCGCTCCATGACCTCGGCGCGGATCGTCAGATCCTTGCCGACGATGCCGAAGCGGGGCGCCTCCAGGAGCTTGATCTGCCGGTCGCGCTCGTCCGGATGACCGGTGACGAGGACGTGGAGCGGCGCCTTGATGCCGAGCTGCGCCAGGGAGGCGGGGATGTCGTGCACCACGCCGTCGGTGAGCATCACGATCCCGGCCAGGCGTTCCGGCGGCACGTCGGCGAGGGCCTGGCTCAGGGCCGTGAACAGCTTGGTGCCGTCATCGCCGTCCTTGGAATCCGGCACGTCGATGAAGCGGGGCTCGATGTCGGCGAGCGCACCGAACCGGCGCTGCAACTCGGCACGGACCGCGTCGGTCATCTGCGGCCGGTCGCCCAGGGCCTGGGATCCGGACCGGTCGACTACGATGGCGGCGACGTCCTTCACGGGCTCCCGGTCCTCGCGCACCAGCGCCGGGTTGGTGAGCGCTGCCAGAACGAGAGCGAGGACGAGCACGCGCAGCAGAGCGGTCCGGCCCCGGGCCAGGACGGCGAACACCGCCAAGACGACGACGATGACGCCCAGGACGGCGATCGCCGGCCAGGGCAGGAGGGGGGTGAAGCTGAGGCTCAGCATGATGGTCCGGCCTCCGGGATGCGTATGCGGGACGAGGCGGTCGACCGATCAAATCCCCTCATCCTGAGGCGCCGCGTCGGCGGCCCCGAAGGAGGGCTCCAGGGATCGCCGAGACCTCTGGAGGGCTCCTTCGAGGCGCCCGCTGCGCGGCCGCACCTCAGGATGAGGACGATGGATGGGAGCACGCGCGGCCTTGGGAACGTCGCGACGGTCGTCACTGCCCCAACCGCTCCAGCAGCGCGGGCACGTGGACCTGATCCGCCTTGTAGTTGCCGGTGAGCGTGTACATCACGATGTTCACGCCGCCCCGGAACGCCATCTCGCGCTGGCGCTGGTCACCGCCCACGACGGGATAGAGCGGCTCGCCCCGACGCCCCACTGCCCAGGCGGCGGCGAGGTCGTTGCTCGTGATGATGATCGGGCTCACGCCGTCGCCTGCCCGGGCGGGACGGCGTTCGACGCCATCGGCGGCCGGTGGCAGAGCCTCCACCCAGGTCTGGCCAGTGGCGTAGCGACCCGGAAAGCTGTCCACCAGGTAGAACGCCTTGGTCAGCACGTGGTCGAGGGGCACCGGCTCCAGCTCCGGGACCTCGAGCGTCGCCAGCATCTTGCGGAGATACGCGGCCTCCGGGGTGGGCGGACCGCCAGGACGGGCGGTGAGCCCGTCCCGGGTGTCGAATAGGACGGTCCCGCCGTTGCGCATGAACGCGTCGATCTTGCGGATCGCCACGTCCGAGGGCTGCGGCCGGTTCGGGGCGATCGGCCAGTAGATCAGCGGGTAGAAGGCCAACTCGTCCTTGGCCGGATCGATGCCGGCGGGCTCACCCGGCTCCAGGGCGGAGCGCGCGGCGAGCATCTGGGTCAGCCCGGTGAGGCCGGTCCGGCTCGCCTCGTCGACGGCGGCGTCGCCCGTGATCACGTAGGCGAGGCGCGTGACCAGTGCCGATTCGACGCCGTTCGGCCGGTTGGCCGGCGGCTCCTCGGCCTGGGCAGGGCGCACCGGCAGGGCGGCGAGCAGGAGCAGGGCGCCGAGAGCCAGAGCGGCCGGCCGCCCGCGGAGGCGAGCCGCCAGGCCGCCGCGCCGCAGGAAGCCGCCGAGCCACAGGCCCGCCAGGGTGTCGAGGGCCAGCAGAAGCAGCGCCAGGGTGAACAGGCTCGGTCGCAGGTCCAGGGTCTCGGCGCCCGCCAGGGATCCGAACCGGGCGCCGTCGAGGGCTGCGGCGTCGAGGGGCTTCAACCGATCATCCGGTTTCAGGGCGTTCACGCTGATGCCTCCGTCCGGCGGGCCGTAGAAGCCCGGCGGATGCTCAAGGGTCGCCCGGTCGGCGTAGTCGGCCGACACCGCGGTGGCCGAGGCCGGCGGCGAGCCCAATGCGCCGAACCCGTCGAGGGTCACCCGCGGGGCGAGCACCGGCGCGGTGGCCCGGGAAGGATCCCCCTGCACCGGCGCCGAGGCGCCAGCCAACGCCACGACGCGCCGGAGCATGTCGATGAACAGGCCCGAGAGCGGAAGGTTCGACCACGTCGTGTCGGCGGTGACGTGGAACAGCACGATCGTGCCCTGACCGCGCTTCTGCGCGGTGACGATCGGGGTGCCGTCCTGAAGGGAGGCCCAGGTCCGGTTCGGCAGGTCGCCGTCCGGCTCGGCCAGGATCTGGCGGCGCACGCCGATATCGGCCGGCGGCGTCAGGCCCGCGAAGGGGCTCTCGGGCGGGAACGGCGCCAAGGTCTTGGGGCTATCCCACGAGAGGGTGCCGCCGAGCGTCCGGCCGCCCCGGCGCAACCGCACCGGCACCAGCGGATCGTTGCCGGCAGCGAGCCGCGGGCCGGCGAAGCGCAGCAGCATCCCGCCCTCCTTCACGAAGCTCTCGATCCGGGCGGTGGTCTTCTCGTCCAGCGCGCCGACATCGGCCAGAACGAGGACCGAGACTTGATTGTCGAGGAGCTGGTTGATCGACTCCGCGATCCCCTTGGCGCCCCGCGGCTCCTGAACGTCCGCGAAGGGCTGGAGCGCCCGGGACAGGTAGTAGGTCGGCGCCAGCAGGGGCTGTGCCTGGTCGAGGGTGCCGCCGAAGACGAGGCCGACCCGGCGCCGCTTGCCGCGCTCGTCCTGCAGCACCACCGCGCCGGCCGAGCGCTCGCCCGCGATCTCAAGCCGGCTGATGCTGTTGCGCAGCTCCACCGGCAGCTCGAAGGTCGCGTCCGCCTCGGTGGCGTCGGCCGCGAAGGCGAAGTCGCGCTCGGCGAGCGGCAGGCCCTTCTGGTCGAGCGCCCGGATCAAACCGGTATCGCGCCCGTTCGGTGCGGCCCGCAGGGCGTGCGTGACGAGCTTGCCGGCGTTCTCGGTGGCGGTGAGGGCCAGGGCCGGCGGCCTGTCGGCGCGCAGCACCGTGAGGGCGGCGCCCTTGTCGCCGGCGAGATCGGCGAGACCCTTCGCGAAGCGCGTATCGTTCGCGCCGGCGACGCCGTCGCTGATCCAGACGAGGGCGGCACCCCGGTTCTTGTCCAGGAACGTCTCGATCGTGGCGAGATGCGCGTCGCGGGCGGGGAGGATCGGGCGCGGCGCCAGGGCGCGCAGACGCTCCAGGGCAGCGGCCGGCGTCTTCGCCTCGAAGGCCGATGGCGCGTCGGCGAGCCCGATCACCGCCACCGGACGGCCGTCACGGGCCGCGCCCTCCACGGCGTCGGTGGCGACGCGCAGCCGGTCGCGCCAGTCGTGGGCGGCGGGGAAGCCGTTGTCGAGGAGCACGAGGAGGGCGCTGCGGCCGCCACCGGCCCCGATGCCCCCGGCATTCCAGACCGGGCCGGCCACCGCCAGGATCAGGGCGGCGGCGATCAGAAGCCGGAGGATCAGCAGCCAGGGCGGCGTCCGCGCCGGGGTCTGCCGCTGCGGCATCAGGTCCGCGACGAGCTTCAGCGGCGGGAAATTGATCCGCCGCGGGCGCGGCGGGGTCACCCGCAGCAGGAACCACAGGGCCGGCAGGCCGATCAGGGCGGCGAGCGCCAGCGGGGCGGCGAAGGTCAGACCCAGCATGGCGGCCTCACTCCGTGCCGCGGGCGGCGATCAGCGTGGCGAGCCGCAGGGCCGCCTCGCTCGCCGGCCGGTCCGTCCGATGGATCGTCAGCGTCCAGCCCTGGCCGCGGGTGATCGCCGCAAGGGCGGCCCGGTGCTCGGCGATCCGGGCGCGGTAGCGCGCGCCCCAGGCATCGGCGTCGCCGATATCGAGGCTGAGGCCGCCCTCCAGATCGTGCAGGACCGCCTGCCCGGTGAAGGGGAAGGTCTCCTCGATCGGGTCCACCACCATCAGGAGATGGCCGCGGCTGCCGCGGCCGGCGAGGTTCTGCACGGCGGCGGCGATCCGGTCCGGCTCGGTCAGAAAGTCGCCGATGAGTACCACCTCGTCGAAGCGGGCGGGATTGGCCCGGGGCGGCAGGTCCTGGGTGAGGCCCGCAGGGTCGGCCACCAGCGCCTGGGCCAGACGCTCGACGATCCCCCGCGACGCGCTTGCACGGGTCAACCCGAGGAGGCCCACCCGCTCGCCGCCTTCGACGAAGGCGTCCGCCAGGGCCAGACCGAGGACCAGAGCCCGCTCGATCTTGGACGCCGACGCGAGATCCGAAACGAAGCCCATCGAGGCCGAGCGGTCGATCCACAGCCAGATGTTGTGGGCGGCCTCCCATTCCCGTTCGCGCACGTAGAGCCGGTCGTCCCGGGCCGAGCGGCGCCAGTCGACCCGGGCGGCGGCCTCGCCGGTGACGAAGGGGCGGAACTGCCAGAAGCTTTCGCCCGGCCCGGCCCGGCGGCGGCCGTGGAGGCCGTGGGCGAGCAGGCTCGACACGCGCCGCGCCTCCAGGACGAGGCGGGGCATCTTGTCGGAGAGGGCGGCCGCGCCCTCGCTCTCGCGCCGGCCGGGGCTGCGCCTGCCCGCGTCGAGGGCGTTCGTCGCCACCATCGTCAGCGCAGTCCTTCGGCTGGGTTCCGCGCTGACGACGGCTTTGGACCACGCATGTTCTTCACGTTCGCCGGCATCCGCCTCACTCGATACTGCCGAAGGCTCAGAGCTTCTCCGCAAGCTTGGCGATCAGGCCCTCGATGGTCTCGCTGTCGGCGCGGGCGGTGTAGCTCAGCGCCATGCGGTGCTTGAGCACCGGCTCGGCCAGCGCCTTCACGTCGGCCACGGAGGGCGCGACCCGGCCCTCGATCAGGGCCCGGGCGCGGGCGGCGAGCGTCAGGGCCTGGCTGGCGCGGGGGCCCGGCCCCCAGAGGAGCTTGTCCTTCACCAGGGCGTCGCCGCTATCCGGCCGGGCCGCGCGGACGAGGTCGAGGATCGCCTCGACCACGGCCTCCCCCACGGGCAGCCGGCGCACGAGGCGCTGGGCGGTGAGCAACTGCTCGGTGGACATCACCGCGCGCGGCCGCGCCTCGTCGACGCCGGTGGTCTCGATCAGGATCCGCCGCTCGGCGGCGCGGTCGGGATAGCCGACGTCGATCTCCAGAAGGAAGCGGTCGAGCTGCGCCTCGGGCAGGGGGTAGGTGCCCTCCTGCTCGATCGGGTTCTGCGTCGCCAGCACGTGGAACGGCCGCGGCAGGTCGTGGCGGGCGCCCGCGACCGAGACGTGGCCCTCCTGCATGGCCTGGAGCAGGGCCGACTGCGTGCGCGGGCTCGCCCGGTTGATCTCGTCGGCCATCAGGAGCTGCGTGAAGACCGGCCCCTGCACGAACCGGAAGGCACGGCGACGCTCGGCATCCTCCTCCAGGATCTCGGTGCCGAGGATGTCGGAGGGCATCAGGTCCGGGGTGAACTGCACGCGCCGCGCGTCGAGGCCCAGCACGGTGCCGAGCGTCTCCACGAGCTTGGTCTTGGCCAGCCCCGGCAGGCCCACCAGCAGCCCGTGGCCGCCGGCCAGGATGGTCACGAGGGCGAGATCGACGACCTTCTCCTGGCCGAAGATCACCCCGTGGATCGCCTCGCGGGCCGCGCCGACGGCAGCGAGGCAGCTCTCCGCGGTCGCCACGATGCCGTCGTCGAGGGTCGTGGCCGGGCTGATCCCCTGCGTCATGCCGTTATCCATCTCCTGTCCGGAGCCCCGCGGGACCCCTCTGGCCATTCCGACAAGTGTGGGGCTTCTGGTGCCGGGCTGGCAAGGTCGGGATCGCCGCACGCCATCGTCGCACGATTTTGCCCGGATGCTTCGGTCCGCGGCGCCGCTATCGCAGCGTGGACCCGACACCACAACCCGAAGCGAAACCGCCTCCCCGGGCGCAGGTCTTGGCGTCGGCGACCCGGACCTTTAGGAAGGCGCCCAAGCCGGGGCGGTCCTCACCCGCGACCGCCGGGCCGGCCGAACCCTCTGATGTCTCTCGCGGATCGCGGCGTGGGCAGCTTTGCGGGCTTCCCGCGTATCCGGACCTGACCATGCGCCTTCGAGATGTGTTCGTCGTCGGATCGTCGGAGAAGGCCGGCCTCGCCGGTGCGGCGCAATCCCTCGCGCGCCCGCTGACCCGGCGCCTGAAGCGCCGCCGCCGCAGCGAGCCCCGTCAGGCGGACCTCGTCCGCGCGGTCAAGGAATCCGGCCTGTTCGATCCGGCTTGGTACGCGCGGCGCTATCCCGACGTCGTCGGCGAGGGACTCGATCCCGCGCTCCACTACGCGGTCCATGGCGGCCGCGAGGGCCGCTGGCCGCACCCGCTGTTCCACGGCGATCTCTACCTCAATTCCGTTCCCGGCCTCCGGGCCGAGGGCATCAACCCCCTGCTCCACTATATCGACCGCGGCGCCGCGGCGGGTCTCCGGCCCAACCCCCTGTTCGATCCGGACTGGTACGCGGAGCGCTATCTCGGCGGCGCCGAGCACCGCGCCCGGGCGTTGTCCGATTTCCTGTCCCGGTCCGACACCGACCCGTCGCCGCTGTTCGACACCGCCTGGTACCTGTCCCGCTACCCGGATGCCCGCGCGGCCGGCGGCAACGCCCTCAGCCACTTCTTCGAGACCGGCCGGAAGCAGGGCTACCTGCGCAACCCGGAGGAATTCGCCGGCCTGTCCCGGCATGTCGACCTGATCCGCCGGTCGGGCCTGTTCGACGCGGCGTTCTACCGGGCGCGCTGCCCCGAGGCGGAGACCAGCGGGCTCGAGCCGCTGGAGCACTACGTGATGGCCGGCGGCTACCGCCGCTACGCGCCCCATCCGCTGTTCGATCCCGACTGGTACGCGGCGCAATCCGCCGCGGTCCGGGCCGACAGCCTCAACCCCCTGGTCCACTACCTGGAGCACGGCGCCGCCGAGGGGCTCGATCCCGGGCCCTGGTTCGACACGCGCTGGTACGCCGAGACCTACTTGGCGACCCGCGCGGCCGACGACGCGGCCGGGCAGAACCCGCTGGCTCATTTCCTCGCCGATGGCGGGCGCACGACGAGCCCGTCGCCGCGCTTCGACGCGCCCTGGTACCGCACCCGCTACCCGAAGGTCGCCGCGCTGGGCCTCAACCCGCTGGTCGACTACGTCACCACCGGCCTGGAGGCCGGCCGCCTGACCCGCCGCGTCCCCGGCGCCGCTGTGCCGGAAGCCTCCGACGCGCGCCTCTCCTGCCTGAAGCGCACGGCCCGCCGGCACGGCCGCACGGCCCTGTTCATCACCCACTGCCCCGAGGGGCGGATCCGCGGCCATGTCGAGCCCTACTTGAGGGCCTTCGCGGAGAACGGGACCGACCTCGTCCTGATCATCGCCGCCGACCAGCACAAGAACGCCGTGCCCCAGGCGATCCTGGATCTCTGCGCCTCCGTCTATCTCCGCGAGAACCGCGGCTTCGACTTCGCCGCCTGGGCGCATGTCCTCCTGGAGGACACCGATCTCCTCGATTCCGAGACGCTCTACCTCGCCAACGACAGCCTCGTCGGGCCCCTCGACCGCGCCGACTTCGCCGGCCTGCTCACCAAGATCGACGCCTTCCCGGAGGCGGTGATCGGGCTCGCCGACAATTTCTACTACAGCCACCACCTCCAGAGCTTCTTCCTGGCCCTGAAGAAGCGCTGCCTGTCCTCCTACGCGTTCAGCCAGTTCCTCCAGGCCGTGGCGAACTGGCCGGACAAGAACGCGGTGATCACCGAGTGCGAGTTGACCTTCTCGGGACGGATGCGCGCCGCCGGCCTCGGCATGCGCAGCCTGTTCTCGGCCCAGAACAAGCACATGTCGCTGGTCAACGACCCACGCAACAACCGCACCCTGTTCGACTGGGAGAACATGCTGGCCCAGGGCTTCCCGTTCGTGAAGCGCTCGCTGCTGGGCGAGCACGCCGCGATCGGCGGGGCGGCGGTGCGAGAGGCGATCGCCGAGCGCGGCTTCGACCTCGATCGGCTTGACGTGACCTACACGTATCCGGGCGGCAGGGTCTGGGCGGACCTGCGCAAGCCCCAGGCGCCGGAGCGGCCGCTGCGCGTCGCCTTCGTCTCACCGATGAACTACGCCAACGGGCTCGGCGTCGCGGCCCGCAGCTACGCCCGCGCCCTGCACCGCGCGCCCTTCGCGCTAAATGTCCACCCGATGGAGCGGCCGTTCCACGTCCATGCCCGGGTGGCGCCCGCGTGGCAGGCCCGGACCTTCTCGGGGCCCGCGGACGTCGCGCTGGTGCACTTCAACGGCGACAGCTGGCACTCGCTGATGAGCGACCGGCAGCGGGCGATCGCCGCGGCGGCGCGGCTGAAGATCGGGCTGTTCGTCTGGGAGACCTCCCACGTGCCCGGCGGCTGGCTGCCCACCGTCGACGGCCTCGACGCGATCTGGGCGCCCACGGAGTTCTGCGCGGCGATCTTCCGGCAGATCACCGACATCCCGGTCGACGTCGTGCCCTACGTGGTCGAGAACGAGGCCGGCGAGCCGGCGAGCGCCGCCGCCAAGGCGAACCTGCGCAAGGCCTTCGCCATCGACCCGTCCAAGCGGGTGATCCTCTACGCCTTCGACGGCTCGAGCTATCTCGCCCGCAAGAACCCGCACGCCCTGATCCGGGCCTTCCGGGCGGCCGGGCTCGGGCAGGCGGGCTGGCAACTGGTGCTGAAGACCAAGCACGTCTTCGACCTGCCCGAGGAGGGCAAGAAGCTCCTCGACCTCGTCGGAACGGCGGGCGACGTGGTGGTGATCGACCAGCCGCTCTCCCAGAACGAGCTCGGCGCGCTGTTCGACCTCTGCGCGGTCTACGCCTCGTCGCACTCCTCGGAGGGCTTCGGCCTGACGATCGCCGAGGCGATGGAGATGGGCAAAGTCGTGGTCGCCACCGATTACGGCGGCTGCCGCGACTTCCTCGACGCCACCTGCGGCTTCCCCGTGAAGGCGGAGGTCACGGCCCTCGACCAGACCTACGGCCCGTATCTGCGCGGCGCCGAATGGGGCCAGGTGGACGAGGCGGACCTCACCCGGGCCCTCAACGACGCGGCCCGGGCGGTGACCGGCGGCGACGCGGCCCGGATCGGCGCCGCCGCAAGGGCGCGCATCCGCGAGCGGCTGTCCATCGGCGCGGTGGCGACCGCTATGGAGGCGAGCCTGACCCGCCTGCTCGCCGCCGAACGGTCCTGATTCCCCGGAGACGCGACCCGTGTTGAAGAAGAAGCCGGTTCCGGCCCCGTCGGCCTCGTGGGGCACGCTCCCGTGGCCGGACGCGATCCTGCCGCTGCCCCTCGACGCGCAGGTCCGTCCCCTCGACGAGCGCCGGCTCGGCCAGATCGCGGCCGGTCAGATGCCCGCCTGCCGGGCCGTGTTCGTGGCTCCCGCAGCCTCCGAGCTGTGCCCCGACCTCGTGGCGCATCTCACGCGCGCGATGGCCGAGCGGCCCGATATCGGCATCTTCTACGGCGACGACGCCGTGGTGGACGGCGCGGGTCAGGTCCGCAGCGTCCATTGCAAGCCGACCTTCAACCCGGCCCTCCTCATGGCCGACGATTATATCGGCTTCCCGCTCCTCATCCGGGTCTCGGCCCTGGCCGGTCTGAGCCCGGATTTCGGGAAGCGCCACGGCAGCGCCGCGTGGTTCCGCGTCCTGCTCGGCGCGATCTCCGCCGGGATCGGGATCGACCGGATCCCCCAAACGCTGATCGCCTCGCCGCTGCAACGCCCGAAGGCGACGCGTACGGCCCGCGCCCACGCCCTCGACCGGTGGTTCGACGCGTCCGGCATGCCCCTGCGCGCCGCCCCCGGACTGACCGCTGACACGCTGGAGATCCGCCGGACCCTCGACGCGCGGCCCAGCGTGACCCTGGTGGTGCCGACCAACCAGAGCCGCCCGAAGGACGATCAGGGCCGCGTCGTGGAGGGCGCCAAGCCGCATGTGATCAACCTGCTCGACAGCCTCGGCCGCAGCACCTACCCGGCCGACAGGATCCGCGTGCTGATCGGCGACGACGTGGCCGACGACGCGATCTATCGCGGGCGCTCCGACCGGTTCGCCGTGACCCGCCTGCTGACCACCCGGGCTCCGGGGGAGCGGTTCAACTACGCGGCCAAGATGAACACGCTCTGGCGCGCGGCCGAGACGGATCTCGTCATCCTGATGAACGACGATCTCGTCGTGCGCCGGCCCGGCTGGATCGAGGCGCTCCTGGCCTTCGCGCTGGACCGCGGCGTCGGCGGGGTCGGCGGCCGGCTGCTGTTTCCCACGGGCAAGATCCAGCATGCCGGCATGACCGGCGGCATCTTCGACGTGTTCGCCCACCCCTGGTACAACCGGGACGCGGCCGAGCCGACCTACGGCGACTGGGCCCTGACGCAGCGCGATTGCTCGGCGGTGACCGGCGCGCTCTTCGCCACCCGCAAGGCGGTGCTGGAGGCCGTGAACGGCTTCGACGAGGCCTTCGCCCTCGACTTCAACGACGTTGACCTGTGCCTGAAGATGCGGCAGCTCGGCTACCGCATCGTCTACACGCCGTTCGCCGAGATGGCGCATCACGAGAGCGCCTCGCGGCAGACCAGCTTCGCGCCGGGCTCGCAGATCGCGCGCTTCCTGCGCCGCTGGGGCGACGTCATTGCGGAGGATCCGGCCTACAGCCCGCAACTGCGCATCGACACCGATGTCGTCGCCCCGCGGGCCGACGCGACGCGCTGGATCACGGAGCGCCGGGCCGACGCGGCCTGAGCCGGATCGCACGGGCGGCCCGGGCCGCGTCCGCTCCGGCGCGGGCGCATTAAGGACGACCCAAGAAGATCTTGGGGTTGTGCTGGAACAGGGTCGCCCGAGCCGCTACCCCTGCGCGGGCAATGCGCGGATAGTCTTGTCTTCGCCTGAAAGCGGGCCGCGCGCCGAGGTGCGGAGCTGACCGTGAAGAAGTTTCTCGTCGCCGCCGCCATCCTGCCGGTTCTGGTCGGCGCCGGCGCCTTCGCCGAGATCCGGCTGCACGAGCAGGGGCGTCCCGTCGCCAGCACGGCGATCCGGCCCGGCGGGGCCGCCTTTGCCCCGGCGCCGATCCCGGCGCACTGGGTTGTCGCGGGCGATCCGGTCACCGAGGTCGCGGAAGTCGCCCAGACCCACGACGGGAGCGCGCAGGTCTACCTGTGGCGCACCACGGCCAGCACGTTCCGCTGGACCCACCACGCCGACGAGATCGTCACCATCCTCGACGGCGAGGTCTTCATCACCGACGCGGATGGCCGGCGCCATCACCTGACGCCGGGCGACGTGGCGCATTTCCCCGTGGGGTCCGTCCAGCTCTGGGAGGTGCCCCGGACGCTGCTGAAATCGGCGATCCTCAAGCATCGCAGCCCGACCCTGATCGAGGCGTCCCTGCGCTGGCTGCGCCGGGCCCGCGCCCTCGTCACCGGCTGAGATCAAGGCGCGGCCCGCCGGTGCGTCCCGACGCGCGGCGCTGCGCGGGCGCCGTCGAGGGTGGATTCCGCAAGCGGGTGATACGGCTTGCTAAAGCATGGCGCGGCATCATCCGGTTCCCGATGCCGCGAACCGATCTCATGGCCCGACACCGCGACACGCAGCTCGACGCCGCGCGCGGCCTCGCCGTGCTGCTGGTCCTCTTCGGCCACCTCCTGCAGCCCGTCTTCTACGGCCCGTCGGGGCCCAACCCGGGGCCCGCCCTCGCGGTCTGGCGGGTCATCTACGCCTTCCACATGCCGTTCTTCTTCCTGCTCTGCGGGATGGTCGACCGGGTCAGGGGGGATGAGGATATCGCCGCGGCGAGCCTCTCCGCCCTGAAGCTCGTCCTCACGGCGCTGGCGTTCAGCACCCTCGCGTTGATCCCGCCGCTTCTCGACGGCACCGTTTCGCCGGGGAGCGCACTCCTCGACATGCTGCGCGCCCGTGACCTCAGCTTGAGCGTGCTCTGGTTTCTGGTCGCCCTGGGGCTGGTGCGGGTGGTCTACGCCGCCGCGCTCGCCCTGGCCTTTCCTCATGCCTATTGGGTCGTTCTGGGCGGCGCCCTGGCCGTGTCCTGGATCTGCAGCGCGCAGGCCTTCCCGTTCTGGCAGATCCACGCGCTCCTCGGCGCCCTGCCGTTCTACGTCGCGGGCCGGCGGCTCGGCCGGCGCGCGCTCGACGCGTCCGCGCTGCTCGGCGTCTGCGGTCTGGCCGTGCTCCTCCTCTGCGCGCCGCGGAACTTTGTCCATGTCGCGACGGGGCAGTACGGCAACCCGGCGCTCTTCGCGGTCACGGCCGTGGCGGGCTGCGGGTTCATGCTAGCGGTCGCGGGCCGGCTGCGCGGTCCGCCGCGCGCGGTGGCGGCCTTCCTGGGGCGGACGAGCTTCGATCTCTACATCGTCAGCGGCGCCTTCCTGCTCCTGGCGCCGTATCGTCCGGACTGGGACAGGTGGGGTCTTCTGGTGCTGCTGGCCGCCGTCGGTCTGCCGCTGCACCTGCTGGTAGCCCTGTCGCTGCGAGGGCCGATCCGGGCCGTCCGCAGGGGCGCCGAGGGCGTGGTCGACGGGCTGGCCGGCCGATGGCGCCTGCGGGCTCGGATCGACGCGCCCGGGTCGACGCGGCGAAGCCGGGCTTTTCCGATGCGGATCCTTAAGACTTGTGCGGGACCATCCCCGGCCAGTCCGGCCTCAAGACCTTCGATGACAGCGCCACACGCGATCGGCCCCGATGTTCGCTGAGCGCCCCCGCGGCCGCGTCGGCAGCTGGCCTCTGATCGCCGCCATGCTGGTCGCGACCGGCGTCTGGATGGCGATCGCCGGGCTGCGCTTCGCCTGGGACAGCGCGCTCGTCACCCTCGGCGCCTGCCTGGGCCTCGAAGCCCTGGCGCTGGTCTATCGCACGCGCCGTCCCGAACCGCGCATCGCGGCCACGCTCGACGGCCTGGCGCAGGTCATCGCCTTCAGCGCCTGCGCGGCCGCCCTGTCCTACGCCGTGGCGAGCACCGGCGGGCCGCTCTGGGACGCGACCTTTTACGCCTGGGACCAGCGGCTCGGTCTGGACTGGCGCGCCTACCTGGCCTTCGTGGACGGCCATCCGCGGCTCGGGCTGGTGCTCTCGCTCGCCTATCGCAGCCTGATCCTGCAGACCATGCTGGCGGTCATCTTGCTGGGCTTCAGCGGCCGGTTGCGGGCCCTGCAGGATTTCGTCCTCGCCTTCGCCATCGCCGGGACCGTGACGGTCCTCATCTCGGCGCTGACGCCAGCTATGGCGAACTTCGAGTTCCTGGGACTGTCTCCGGCAGACTTCCCCCAGCTGGAGCCGGCCGCGGCCGACGTCCATGTCGCGGATCTGACCGGCCTGCGCGACGGCACGCTCCGGACGATCTCCCTCGATCGTGTCGAGGGCATCATCACGTTTCCGAGCTTCCACGCGGCTTTGGGCGGCCTCTACATCTGGGCCTTCTGGAGCGTGCGCGCGGCGCGGTTCCCGGCCCTCCTGGTCAACGCCCTTCTCATCGCCGCCACGCCGATCGACGGGGGCCACTACTTCGTCGACGTGATCGCCGGGCTGGTCGTCGCCGCCCTGGCGATCTGTGCCGCGCGGGCCCTCGGGGGGAGGCCGGCCCCGGAGGCCGACCGCCCGCTCGTCTCCGGGTCCGGTCCCGCTCCGGAGCGGGCCTGACGCCCGCTTAGAGCGCTTCGCCCCGCAACAGACGCGGCCGCGATCCGCGCGCGGCCGCGGCCTCGCCGATGAAGAAGCGCTTGAGCCCCGGCAGCCGGTCCACGATCCCGAGGCCGAGGTCGCGGGCGAGGCGCAGCGGCAGGGCGTCGTTCGAGAACAGACGGTTCAACCCGTCGGTGGCCGCCGCCATGGCGAAGCTGTCGAAGCGCCGGGCGCGTTCGTAGGCGCGCAGCACGTCGGGTCCGCCGGGATCGAGCCCGAGACGCAGCGCTTCGGTCACGGCCTCGGCCAAAGCCGCGGCATCCGCGAGCCCGAGATTGAGGCCCTGGCCGGCGATCGGATGGATCACGTGGGCGGCATCGCCCAGCAGGGCGAGACGCTCGGCCCGGAAGGCACGGGCGATGCCGAAGGCCAGGGGATGCCGGCTCGGGCCGTGCTCCAGCGCGAGGGTCCCGAGATCCAGGGTGAACCGCCGCTCGATCTCGGCCAGCACCTCGTCGGGCCCGCCGGACAGCAGGGCCTCGGCGTCGTCCGAACGCTCGGTCCAGACGATGGAGGAGCGGTGCCCCAGGGGGCCGCCGTCCCGCAGTGGCAGGATGGCGAACGGGCCTGCGGGCAGGAAATGCTCGACGGCGCGTCCCCCGTGCGGCCGGGCATGGCCGATGGTCGCCACGATGCCGACCTGCGGGTAGGACCAGCCGACCCAGCCGATCCGCGCCGCCTCGCGCAGCCGCGAGCGCGCTCCGTCGGCGGCCACGAGCAGATCGCCCCGCAGGGTCTCGCCGGTCGTCAGCACCGCACCGATCGCCGCACCCTCCGGCACCGCGCGCACGACCCCCGCGGCGACGATCGACACCCCCGCCCCCCGGCAGGCCTCCGCCAGGGCTTCGGCCAGCGGTTCCGCCTCGATCATGTGGGCGAAGGGTTCGCCGGGGTCGCGGTCGTCCTCCGCCTCGCGGCCGAAGGTCAGGAAGACGGGCCGCACCGGGTCGGCGAGGCGGCTGTCGCTGATGACCATCTCGGTGATCGGCTCGGCCGCCTCCGCGACGCGGGGCCACAGGCCGAGGCGGTCCAGCATCCGCCGGCCGCCCGCCGCGAGGGCGTAGGCGCGGCCGCGATGCCGCCCGGGATCGGCGCGGCCCGGATCGATCACTGTCACGGCGAGCGCCGGTCCATGGGCCTGCTTGAGCGCCAGGGCCAGGGCGAGGCTGGGCAGGCCGCCGCCGGCGATCAGGAGGCGGCGGCTGCCGGGTCGGGGCGTCTCGGCCGTCATCGTGGCGGATCTCCTTCGGTCGCGCATGCGGGACGCGTGGATTGGTGCATTCGAAAAGCCTATGTCGCACGCGGACAACGAACGGAAACCCCGCGGGTCATGACCGACGCCAACACCGACGCGATGACGGATGCCGTCGCCGAGCTGATCGCCATCCTCGATCTGGAGCGCCTGGAGGTCGACCTGTTCCGCGGCCAGAACCCCAAGACGGGCTGGCGGCGGGTCTTCGGCGGGCAGGTGGTGGCGCAGGCGCTGGTCGCCGCGACCCGGACGGTGCCGGACGACCGCCCGGCCCATTCCCTCCACGCCTACTTCCTCCTGCCCGGGGACCCCCGGACGCCGATCGTCTACGAGGTCGAGCGCATCCGGGACGGACGGAGCTTCACGACCCGCCGGGTCAAGGCGATCCAGCACGGGCGGGCGATCTTCGCCACGACCGTCTCCTATCAGGTCGTGGAAGAGGGCCTGACGCACCAGCCGGCGATGCCCGCGGTGGCCGGACCGGAGGGGCTCCTCGACGGCAAGGCCCTGGCGGCCGCCGGCGGCACCGGGATGCCGGAGGCGATCGCGGCCTATTTCGGTCGCGAGCGGCCGATCGCCCTGCGGCCGGTCGACCTGAACCGCTACCTGCCCGCGGGCGCGGGCGGCCGGGCCCCCGACCCGATCTTCAATGTCTGGCTGCGCGCGGCCTCGGCGCTGCCGGACGATCCGGCGCTTCATCGGGCCGTGCTGGCCTACGCCTCCGACATGACCCTGCTCGACGTCTCGCTGATCCCGCACGCCCGCTCGGTGTTCGATCCGGCGATCCAAGCCGCGAGCCTCGACCACGCGCTCTGGTTCCACCGGCCTGTCCGGATCGACGACTGGCTCCTCTACGCGCAGGACAGCCCGGTCGCGGGCGGCGCCCGCGGCTTCGCGCGGGGCCAGATCTTCGACCGGGCCGGCAACCTCGTGGCCTCGGTCGCCCAGGAGGGTTTGATCCGCCCGATCCGGGATTAAAACGCGATCCGGCGCGTGCGTTGCCGATCCGCAACATCGCTGTGTGCACGGAATCGTGCAGTTTGCCTGATCGTTGTGCGGCACCTGCGCCGGGTCTGCCCGGGATGTGATCGATCCGGGCTAATCGATGGGCAGAATGACGATCCGCGAAAATGTTCCCAGCCAAGCGCGACTGGCATAGTCCTTGAATAGCGGCTTGCGACCGCGGGTCATCCCGAGCTTGCGGATGGTCCGGGCCGGGCCATCCCGCAGTCGGGTGACGGCAACGGTTCCCAAGGACTTCGAAGGGGGCGTCGCCCATGAAAATCGTGATGGCCATCATCAAGCCGTTCAAGCTCGAGGAGGTGCGCGACGCGCTCACCGGAATCGGCGTCCACGGCCTGACGGTGACGGAAGTGAAGGGCTATGGCCGCCAGAAGGGCCACACCGAGATCTACCGCGGCGCGGAATACGCGGTGAGCTTCCTGCCCAAGCTGAAGATCGAGGTCGCCGTCGCCTCCGACCTGACGTCCAGCGTGATCGACGCCATCGCCGGGGCTGCCCGCACCGGCCAGATCGGCGACGGCAAGATCTTCGTGATGCCGCTGGAGAAGGCGGTGCGCATCCGGACCGGCGAGACCGACGCCGACGCCCTCTGATCCGCGGCCCGGCGCGTCCGGGCCCGCCGATGTCGAGACCTTCTGACACAACACGGATTTAAGACCGGGAGCCACGTGCCCATGAAACTTCGTCATGCCCTCATGCTCGGCTTGGGAGGGGCGGCCATCGCCGCCCTCCTGATCGAGCCCTCCCTCGCACAGACGCCGACCCCGGAAGCCGCTTCGCCGCCGCCGTCGCCGATCCCCAACAAGGGCGACACGGCCTGGATGATGATCTCCTCGGCCCTGGTGCTGATGATGAGCATCCCCGGCCTCGCGCTGTTCTACGGCGGCCTCGTGCGCACCAAGAACATGCTGTCGGTGCTGACGCAGGTGTTCGCGATCGTGTCGATCGTCGGCCTGCTCTGGGTGTTCTACGGCTACAGCCTCGCCTTCACCAACGGCGGCGGCCTCAACGACTTCGTCGGCGGCCTCTCGAAGGCCTTCCTGAAGGGCATCGACGCGAACTCGACGGTGGCGACCTTCTCGAACGGCGTCGTGATCCCGGAATACGCCTATCTGTGCTTCCAGATGACGTTCGCCATGATCACGCCCGCGCTGATCGTCGGCGCCTTCGCCGAGCGGATGAAGTTCTCCGCGCTGGTGGTGTTCACGATCCTCTGGGTCACGATCATCTATTTCCCCATGGCCCACATGGTCTGGTACTGGGCCGGCCCGGACGCCGTCGGCAACGCCGCCAAGGCGCTGGCCGCCGCCACCGACGACGCCTCGAAGGCGACCGCCCAGGCGGCCCTCGACGCGGTCAACAAGGATGCCGGCTTCCTCTTCCAGAAGGGCGCCCTGGACTTCGCCGGCGGCACCGTGGTCCACATCAACGCGGGCATCGCGGGCTTCGTCGGCTGCCTGATCATGGGCAAGCGCATCGGTTACGGCCGCGACCTCCTCGCCCCGCACTCGCTGACCATGACCATGATCGGCGCCTCGCTGCTGTGGGTCGGCTGGTTCGGCTTCAATGCCGGCTCGAACCTCGAGTCCAACGGCACCGCCGCGCTGGCGATGCTCAACACCTTCGTGGCGACCTGCGGCGCCGCGGTGGCGTGGCTGTTCGCCGAGTGGGCGCTCAAGGGCAAGCCGTCGCTGCTCGGCATGCTGTCGGGCGCGGTCGCCGGCCTCGTGGCCGTCACCCCGGCCTCCGGCTTCGCCGGCCCGATGGGCTCGATCGTGCTCGGCCTCGTCGCCGGCGTGGTCTGCTTCGTGATGTGCTCCACCGTGAAGAACGCGCTGGGCTACGACGACTCCCTGGACGTCTTCGGCGTCCACTGCGTCGGCGGCATCCTGGGCGCGCTCGCGACCGGCATCCTGGTCGATCCGAACCTCGGCGGCGTCGGCATCCCCGACTACACCTCGAAGCCGGGCGAGCTGGCGGTCGGTGCCTACGACATGGTGAGCCAGGTCATCATCCAGGCGGAGGCGGTCGGCTTGACGCTCCTGTGGTCGGGCCTCGGCTCGGCGATCCTCTACAAGCTCGTCGACGTGACGATCGGCCTGCGTGTCACGCAGGAAGAGGAGCGCGAGGGCCTCGACATCGCCGATCACGGCGAGCGCGCCTACAATTACTGAGATGGGACGGCGCGGCCCTGCGGGGCCGCGTCCAGGCAAACGAAAACCCCGGCTCCGAAAGGGCCGGGGTTTTTTACGTCAGGCCGTCATCGCTTCGCTGCGCCGCGCTCGCGATGACGATGCGGGGCTGCGACCGGGCATCGACCCCGACGCTTTTACGCCGCCCGCGTCAGCGCCGCCTTCTCCTCCGCGAAGGCCCAGTCGAGCCAGGGCGTCAGCGCCTCCAGATCGGCGGTCTCCACGGTGGCGCCGCACCAGATCCGCAGGCCCGCCGGGGCGTCGCGATAGGCGCCGATGTCGAGGGCGACTCCCTCGCGGTCGAGGCGCTCCACGATCCCCGCCGCGAAGGCCGAGACCGCCGCATCGCCCCGGGCGAGCACGTCCGGATCGGCGATCACGAGGCAGACGCCGGTGTTGGAGTAGGTGGTGGGATCGACGGCCAGCGGCGCGATCCAGGGCGTCCGGGCGACCCAGTCGTAGATCGCCCGGGCGTTGGCGTCGGCCCGCGCGTGCAGCGCCGGCAGTCCGCCGATCCGCTCGGCCCAGTCCAGGGTGTCGAGGTAGTCCTCCACCGCCAGCATCGAGGGCGTGTTGATCGTGTCGCCCTTGAAGATGCCCTCGATCAGCTTGCCGTCCTTGGTGAGGCGGAAGATCTTCGGCAGCGGCCAGGACGGCGTGTGGCTCTCCAGCCGCGCCACGGCGCGGGGCGAGAGGATCAGCATGCCGTGCGCCGCCTCGCCGCCCATCACCTTCTGCCAAGAGAAGGTCACGACATCGAGCTTGTCCCAGGGCAGGGGTTGGGCGAAGGCCGCCGAGGTCGCGTCGCAGATCGTCAGGCCCTCGCGGTCCGCCGCGATCCATTCGCCGTCCGGCACCTTCACCCCGGCCGCGGTGCCGTTCCAGGTGAAGACCACGTCGCTCCGCTGGGTGTCGATCGCCGCGAGGTCCGGCAGGATCCCGTAGGGCGTCTGGTGGATGCGGGGCGCGATCTTGAGCTGCTTCAGCGCGTCGGTGACCCATTCCTTGCCGAACGCCTCCCAGGCGGCGACCTCGACGGGCTTCGGCCCGAGCATCGTCCACATCGCCATCTCGACGGCGCCGGTGTCGGAAGCCGGCACGATGCCGATCCGGTACCCGGCGGGCACCTGCAGGACGGACCGCGTCAGGTCGATGGCCCGGGCGAGCTTGGCCTTGCCGAGGGGCGAGCGGTGCGACCGGCCCAGCGCGGCGTCGGCCAGGGCGGCCGGGGACCAGCCGGGCCGCTTGGCGCAGGGGCCGGAGGAGAAATGAGGCACGCGCGGGCGCTGCGTGGGGCGGCTGGTCATGACGGATCCATCCTTGCAGAGGGACGCTCCTCCGCGGGGAGACGTGTCCCGGCTCGCGCATGCGCCGAAACCCGCCGGCTTGCAAGCACTTGTTCCGTCAGCAGTCTTCGCGTCGATGCCCCTGCCCGGGACAATGCGTCGAGACGCGGGGAACAGTCGATTAATCCAGGCCCGTTAGCCTTAATGCGGTGCCGCGTTGCGTTTGAGGTGCGCCGATGTCTTTCCACAGCGCCGCGATATTGGCGATTTGGTCAGTTCTTCTCTTGGTTATTGGGGCCTTAATACCCCGCGTCGTGCTGGCGAGCCGGACGCCGCGGCTCGTGCCGCAGCCGCTGCAGCTCGATCCCTTGGATTACGACCGCGACGGCCCGGTGATCGACCTCGAGCCGGCCTGACCGGGGTCGCCCCCGGCGCGCAGGTCCGGGCGCCGCTCGGCGGTGATCCGCTCGGCTTCCGCCCGCCGCCAGCGGGCGATGGCCGCATGGTTGCCGCCGGAGAGGACGTCCGGGATCGCGCGTCCCTCCCACGCGCGGGGCCGCGTGTAGTGCGGATATTCCAGAAGCCCGCCCTCGAAGCTCTCCTCGACGCCGGATTCCATCTTGCCCATCACGCCCGGCAGGAGCCGTACGCAGGCGTCGAGCACCACCAGGGCGGCGATCTCGCCGCCGGACAGGACGTAGTCGCCGATCGAGACTTCCTCCAGGCCGCGTCCGGCGATCACGCGCTCGTCGACGCCCTCGAAGCGGCCGCAGACGATCAGCGCGCCCGGTCCCGCCGCGAGGTCGCGGACGCGGGCCTGGGTGAGCGGCCGGCCCCGCGGCGACATCAGCAGGCGCGGGCGCGGATCCTCCGCCCCGGTCGCGGCGTCGATGGCGGCGCCGAGCACGTCGCAGCGCAGCACCATCCCGGCGCCGCCGCCGGCCGGCGTGTCGTCCACGGAGCGGTGGCGGCCGAGGCCGTGCGCGCGGATGTTGCGGGCCTCCAGGGTCCAGTCGCCCCGCGCCAGGGCATCGCCCGACAGGGAGACGCCCAGCGGGCCCGGGAACATCTCCGGGTAGAGAGTGAGGATCGTGGCCCGCCAGGGCGTGTCCGCGCGTGTCATGGCGCTTGATGGCGTGACGGGTGCGGCACGGTCAACGGACCCGGCACCGTCGGGGCCCCCCGCGGGTTGTCGGCCATGATCCGTGCCCTCGCTGTCCTCTCCGTCGCCCTGGCCGGCCCGGCCCTCGCCGCCGAGCCGCTGGCCCCCCCGGGTGCGCCCGCGGGCGCCTTTCCCAGGCCCGACCGGCCGGTGGCCGAGATCGTCGCGCCCCGCTGGTCCTCGGAGGCCGAGCGGGACAAAGCCGGCGAGTTCGAGCAGGTCGCCAAGGGGATGGGCATCGCCCCCGGCGAGACCGTGGCGGATATCGGCGCCGGCAGCGGCTACTACGTGGTGCGGCTGAGCCCCCGGGTCGGGTCGGCGGGCCGCGTGCTCGCCGAGGACGTGACGCCCGCCTACCTGTCGGCCCTGGAGACGCGGGTGAAGGCGCTGAAAAACGTCACGGTGGTGCGGGGCGAGCCCCATGATCCGCGCCTGCCGCCGGCCTCGGTGGATGCGGCGATCCTCGTGCACATGTACCACGAGATCACCCAGCCCTTCGGCCTGCTCCACAATCTCGCTGCGGGGATGCGCCCGGGCGGGCGCGTCGGGATCGTGGATGCCGACGCGATCCCCTCGCGGCACGGCACCCCGCCGGCGCTCCTGCGCTGCGAACTCGCCGCCGCCGGCTACCGGGAGACCGGCTTCCAGCCGCTGACCGACGGGGCCTATCTGGCGGTCTTCGCGGCGCCCGCGCCGGAGGCGCGCCCGAAGCCGGAGGCGATCCGTCCCTGCCGGGACGACGCGACGGCGCGGTAGACGCGCCTCAGGAGCGCCAGCGCAGCTCGCGGCGCTCCAGCGGATTGACGAACGGGCGCCCGTCGCGGGCCGATTCCAGGGCCTCGCGCTTCAGCCGGAAATACCATTGCGAGGGCAGGTCGCCCTGGCCGAACAGGACCATGGTGGGCTTGCGGTCGAGCCCGTCCTGCGCGTGCTGAAGCACCTGCTGGTCCTGGGTGAGGAACTGCCGCATCAGCGGGCGCGCCACCGGCTTGAGCAGGTTCAGAGCCGGCATGCTCCAGTAGAGGGCGTTGGTGAGCAGCGTCCGGTCCGGCGTCAGCGGCGTCGCGAAGGTGTAGTTCGCCACCCGCTTCTCACCCGCGCGGATGCGCTCCAGCCGCACGCCGGGCAGGCGGAACTCGATCTCCACCTCGGGGACGCCGCCGAGCAGGCGGTAGACCGGCGAGCTCGTCGTGGTGGCGTGGCTCGTCATCACGAAGCCGTGGGGCACCGGCTGGAAGGTCTTCACCTTCTCGCGGAGCTGCTTCGAGGGCCGGAACCACCACGAATCGTGGACGAAGGCGACGTGCCCGGGATCGACGAGGCTCAGGGTGGTGAGGTCGAAGGAGGCCTCGACCACGAGTTCGACCACGAGGGAGCCGGCCGGCGCGAAATCCAGTGTGGGCACCTCCGGCACAGCCCCGGTGGCGGGACCGATATGCGGGTTGACCCAGAGGAAGCCGGCGCTCTCGCGGATGGGGAAGCGCTGCACCTGGATGCGGGAGAAGTCGGCCGCGTCGTGCTCCGACAGGGTCGGGACGTCGCGGCAGCGCCCGTCTGTGCCGAAGCGCCAGCCGTGGAACGGGCACATCAGGGTATCGCCGTCGAAGCGGCCCTTCGACAGGGCCATGCCGCGATGGGGGCAGCGGTCGCGCAGCGCGAAGGGCGTGCCGTCGGGGGCGCGGCCCAGCACGATCTGCTCGCCGTTGAGTTCCACGGCCCGCAGGCCCGTCCGGCTGCCTGCCGTGCCGAGGCTCCGGGCCTGCCCGACGCAGTACCACGCATTGCCCAGAGGCTGGCGCATCGCGTCGGGATCGAGCGCGGCCTCGTCGGCGGGACGTTGCGGATTGGCGAAGGGCGCGTTCAAGGCGGTACGGGCTGACCTCGGGGCACCCGTCATACGCCCCGCCGGAGATGCGGGGAAGCGCGGGCCGGGAGAGGACAAACGGGCGCAGGCGCGGGGCTTCACAAGCCGGGCGCGGCCACTTACCTTCGCGTCACCCGCAACCAACGAAAGGAGGTGATCCAGTGTCTCATTGTCATCAGCCGTGTGTCTCGGCTCATCGGACCTGGACCGTCGCCTCCGGCGCGTCGCTCTAAGACGCGTCAGAGACCCGATCTCGGGACAGTTCCGCCGGACAGCACGGTTCGGCAATGGAAGGGCCACCCTCGCGGGTGGCCCTTCGTCGTTTCGGGGGTCGGATGCCGCGTCAGCGCCGCTGGGATTGGAACAGCGGCTGGGCCAGCGCCTCGGTCCGGGCGCGCCACAGGTCGCGCTCCTCGCGCAGGGCATCGCGCTCGCCGACCAGGGTCAGCCGCTCGGACCGCAGGGCGTCGCGGTCCGCAAGCGCCCGGTCGCGCTCGGCGCGCATCTCCTCGCGCTCGATCCGGAAGCGTTCCCGCTCCCCGCGGAACTCCTCGCGCTCGATGCGGATCTCTTCCTGCTCGGCCCGCAGATCCTCCAGCGAGCCGATCTCGTCGCGGATGTGCTCGCGCAGGGTCCGGATCTCCTCGGCCAGGATCGCCTGCAACTCGTCCTGGCGCCCGGCTTCCACGCGGAGCTTGGCCTTGAGCATCAGGTTCTCGGCCATCAGCTCGGCGATGTCGGGATCCTCGGTCGCCACCCGCGGCGCCTCGGGGGCCGGCACGACCCGGGGCGACCATGCCGCCTCTCCGCCGCGGACCCGCTTCGGTTCCGGCTGGGCCTCGGCCGGCCGCGCGTCGCCGTGCGTCTCCGTCGGCGCGTGGGCCTTCATCGCCGCCAGCCAGTCGCGGAGCGGGCCGGTGGCGGGGAAGCTGCCGGACTCGGTCGGCGAGAGGGAGCGGGCGGGTTCCGACATCGGAGGGCGTCCTGAGCGAATATGGCACGAAGACAATCCGAACATGCTTAACGTTCGGTAAAGCCGCACTTCGATCGGCCGCCCATTCCAGCACGCCGCCGCCGGCGGCGGGGCCGGAAAATTGACTTTCCGGCCGTGTACCGCTACGCCCCGCCCTCCCGATCCGTTGCAGATCGACCGATGCCAAGCCGACCGGTCCCATGAGACCGGAGGTCAACGCCCGACAGCGCGTCCGCGCCCTCGGGCGCGATGGGTGTTGGCCGATTCGCGGCGACGGGATCCGCCGGCCGAGGCATCCCATGACGCGCGATCAAGAAGCGTTGAACATCGAGGACGCGATCAACGAGACCTGCCCGTGGTCGGGCAAGCCGATCTCGGCGGATTCGCTGACCCTCTACAACGGGGCCGTGGTCGGCTTCTGCAACCCGGAGTGCCGGGACAAGTTCGCGAGCGCGGTGCGCGGCTTCGAGGCGGCCCTGCAGGCCCGCCGCGTCGAGCGCGCCGGGCTCGAACAGTGACGGCGGGGCTCTAGGATCATGTTCGAAGGCCTGTCCGACCGCCTCTCCGGCATCCTCTCGGGGCTGACGCGCCGCGGCGCGCTCACCGAGGCCGACGTCACCGCCGCCATGCGCGAGGTGCGGCGCGCCCTGCTGGAGGCCGACGTTGCCCTTGAGGTGGTCCGCGGCTTCACCGACCGGGTGAAGGAGAAGGCCGTCGGCGCCGTCGTGCTGAAGTCGGTGACGCCCGGCCAGATGGTCGTGAAGATCGTCAACGACGAGCTCGTGGCGATGCTCGGCACCGATGCCGAGACCGTGGACCTCAACGCCCCCGCGCCGGTGCCGATCCTGATGGTCGGCCTGCAGGGCTCGGGCAAGACCACCACGACCGCCAAGATCGCCCGCCGCCTCTCCGACCGCGAGAAGCGCAAGGTGCTGCTCGCCTCCCTCGACACGCGCCGCCCGGCCGCCATGGAGCAGCTCGCGGTGCTGGCCAAGCAGGTCGGCGTCGAATCCCTGCCGATCATCGCCGGCCAGTCGGCGGTGCAGATCGCCAAGCGCGCCATGGACGCCGCCCGCCTCGGCGGCTTCGACGTGGTGATGCTCGACACCGCCGGCCGCACCACGGTGGACGAGGGCCTCATGGCCGAGGCCGCCGAGGTGAAGGCCGCGACCCGACCGCACGAGGTGCTGCTGGTGGCCGACGCGCTCACCGGCCAGGACGCGGTCAACACCGCCCGCGCCTTCGACGAGCGGCTCGGCGTCACCGGCATCGTGCTGACCCGCATGGACGGCGATTCCCGCGGCGGCGCGGCGCTCTCCATGCGCGCGGTCACCGGCAAGCCGATCAAGCTCGTCGGCGTCGGCGAGAAGGTCGACGCCCTGGAGGAGTTCCATCCGGCCCGCGTCGCCAACCGCATCCTCGGCATGGGCGACATCGTCTCGCTGGTCGAGAAGGCGGCCGAGACCATCGACCACGAGCAGGCGCTCCGCACCGCGGAGAAGATGCGCAAGGGCAAGTTCGATCTTGAGGACCTGTCCATGCAGCTCGCCCAGATGGAGAAGATGGGCGGCATCGGTGGCCTGATGGGCATGCTGCCCGGCATGGGCGCGATCAAGAAGCAGGTCGAGGGCGCCAACCTCGACGAGAAGATGTTCAAGCGCCAGCGGGCGATCATCTCGTCGATGACCCCGCAGGAGCGGAAGAACCCCGACCTCCTCAAGAACAGCCGCAAGAAGCGCATCGCGGCGGGCTCGGGAGTCGACGTCTCGGAGATCAACAAGCTGCTCAAGATGCACCGGACCATGGCCGACATGATGAAGGCGATGGGCCAGGGCAAGCGCGGGATCGGGCAGGCGCTCGGCTCGATGTTCGGCCTCGGCGGCGGTGGGATGGGCGGCGGCATGCCCGGCTTGCCCCCCGGCATGCCGGAGCCGACGCCGGAGCAGATCGCGCAGCTTGAGAAGCAGTTCGGCGGCAAGCTGCCGCCGATGCCGCCGGGCCTGGGCGGGGGCGGAATGCCTAAGCTTCCCGGACTTCCGGGCCTGGGCGGTCCGAAGCTGCCGGGTCTCGGCGGGTTCATGCCGGGGAAGAAGAAATGAGCATCCTCTCCGCTCAAGCCGTCGATCCCGAACTCGCGCGTCTGCGGGAGAGCATCGACAATTTCGATGCGGCGCTGATCCATCTCCTCGCCGAGCGCTTCCGCTGCACGCAGCGGGTCGGCGAGCTCAAGGCCCGAAAGGGGATCCCCCCTTCCGATCCGGACCGGGAGGCCCGTCAGGTCGCCCGGCTCCGCAAGCTCGCGGTCGAGGCCAAGCTCGACCCCGACTTCGCCGAGAAATTTCTGGCCTTCGTGGTCAAGGAAGTCATTCGGCACCACCAGTCGATCAAGGCGGACCACGAGTCCCAGATCGAGCAACAGCGAAAGTAGTCAGACCATGGCCCTCAAGATCCGTCTCACCCGCGGTGGCGCCAAGAAGCGCCCGTACTACCGCATCGTCGTCGCCGACGCCCGCGCCCCCCGCGACGGCCGCTTCATCGACAAGGTCGGCGCCTACGACCCGATGAAGGCCAAGGACGATCCGGCCCGCATCGTGCTCGACAACGAGAAGATCCAGAGCTGGCTCGCCAAGGGCGCGCAGCCGACCGACCGCGTCCTGCGCTTCCTCGACCAGGCCGGTCTCGCCAAGCGCCCGACCCGCAACAACCCGCAGAAGGCCGAGCCGGGCGAGAAGGCCAAGGAGCGCGCCGCCAAGCGCGCCGAGAAGGCCGCGGCGCCCGCCGAGGACGCCGCCGCGTAAGGCGCCCGATCATGGCGCGCCGCCCCGCAGGTTCCACGCCCCGCGACGGCGGCCGCCGCGGCCGCACGAGCTCGGCGATCGGCAAGATCGCCCCCGATGCGGCGACCTCGCCCAAGGCGCCGGCCCCCAAGCCGGCGCCGCTCCCCGTGCCGCCCGATCCGAACCTCGTCCTGCTGGGCGAATTCGGGCGGGCGCACGGCCTCAACGGCGAGGTCCGGCTCAAATCCTACACCGGCGATCCGCGGGCGATCGCCGGCTACGGCGCCCTGCTAACCGCGGACGGACGGTCGTTGACGCTCGCCGACGTGCGTCTCGCCCCCGGTTCATCACCCGACATGCTGATCGCCCGGGTGAAGGGCGTCTCCGGCCGCAGCGCCGCCGAGGCGCTCAACCGCGTCGCCCTGTTCATCCCCCGCGACCGCCTGACGGCCCCCGAGGACGACGACGAGGTCTATACGGCCGACCTGATCGGCGCCACGGCGGTGGACGAGGCCGGGACACTCGTCGGGACGATCGTGGCCGTGCCGAACTACGGTGGCGGCGATCTTCTGGAGCTGCGCCCTCCGAACGGCGGCGCCACGGCGCTCCTGCCCTTCACCAAGGCCTTCGTGCCGGTGCTCGACATGGCGCAGCGCCGCGTCACCGTGGCGGCGCCGGAGGATCTGTTCGCGCCCCCGGGCGAGAAGCCCGCCGACGATCCCGGCTGAAGGGTCGGGCGCGGCCTGTCGAACGGTCGTCGCCCGATCGAGGCAGCCCGTGCCCTCGCTCGTCCGGGCCGGGACGTCCGCGCCGGACGCGGCTCCGTTAGTTTTCTCCCGCGAATCTCTCTCGCGGTTCTCTCGTGCGCCGAGCCGGCCCTCGGAACGGGCCCAACCCGGGCCAACGCGCTGCCCATCGGCGCTGCGGCGGCGGATCTCCAGGCCGCCCTTCATCCCGAAAAAAGCTCGTCGGTTTCAGGTCCAGGTCGGGCGCAATCCACCGGACGGGCCCTTCGCCGGACTGCCCGATGCGCACCCTCCGGCCGTCGCAGCGGCGGCGTCGGCCGAGCGACCGAGCGGCCTCAAAACCTGAAATTTAAGGCATCATTAACCATAGCAAGACCAATCTTCTCGGCGAACGACTTCTCTTTGAGACGCTTCGAGCCGATGCCCCGCTTCTTCATCGACCTGCACGACGGCTCGCAGCCGATCCATGACGAGGTCGGCTTCGACCTGCCGGACCTCCCCGCCGCCCGCGCCAAGGTGACCCGCATCATGTCGGCGATCGCCCGCGACATGCTGCCGGATGTCGAGCGTCAGGACTATGTCGCCTGCGTCCGCGACGGCGTCGGCAAGATCGTCTACCGGGCGCGCCTGTCGCTCGCCGCCGAGATGGTGGAGTGAGCCGGCGGCGTCCCGCAGGCGCCTGAGGCTCCCCGTCGCGCCGCCCGGGTGCTTGACCGGCCCCCGGATCCGGCCATCTCGGATCCATGAAACGGCGCAGCCTGCTCACGGTCGCGAGTGCGGCCACGGTCATGACGCTCGGCGGTGTCGGCTATGCCGCGCACCGGCGCGGCCGGAACCCCTATTACCGCGGCCCGACCTCCGACCATTTCGACGGTCTGCGGTTCTTCCTGCCGGAGCAGGCCACCGACAAGGCGCTGTCCGACGTGGTGCGCTGGCAGGCCAAGCGGCAGCGCGAGCCGTGGCCGAAGAGTTTTCCCAGCCCCTATCCCGCCGACCGGCCGCCCGAGCGCGTGGCGGGCCTGCGGGTCGTGCTGATCGGCCATGCGAGCTACCTCGTGCAGGTCGCCGGCCGGAACATCCTGATCGACCCGGTCTTCGCCAAGCGTGCGAGCCCGGTCCGGTTCGCCGGGCCGAAGCGCGTCAACCCGCCGGGCATCGCCTTCGCCGACCTGCCGCCCATCGATGCGGTGCTGGTCACCCACAATCACTACGACCATCTCGATGGGCCGTGCCTCGCCCGGATCTGGCAGGCGCACCAGCCGCTGATCGTGGCGCCGCTGGGCAACGACACGATCCTGCGCGGCTACGACGACACGATGCATGTCGAGACCCGCGACTGGGGGCAGTCGGTCGATCTCGGCGACGGCCTGCAGGTCCATCTCGTGCCCGCCAACCACTGGTCGGCCCGGGGCGTGAACGACCGGCGGATGGCGCTGTGGTGCGCCTTCGTGATCACCTCGCCCCGCGGCGTGCACTACCACGTCGGCGATACCGGCTTCGGCGACGGATCGCTCTTTTCCGACATCCGGGCCCGCTTCGGGCCGCCCCGCCTCGCGACGCTGCCGATCGGGGCCTACGAGCCGCGCTGGTTCATGCAGGCCCAGCACGTCGATCCGGCCGAGGCGGTGAGGGCCTTCGCGCTGCTCGGCGCCGAGCAGGCCCTCGGCCACCACTGGGGCACGTTCCAACTCACCGACGAGGGCGTCGAGCGGCCCGCGGAGGCGCTGACGGCCGCCCTTGGCGGGGCCGGCATCGCGCCCGGGCGGTTCCTCGCCCTCAGACCCGGCCAGGTCTGGGAGGTCTGACCAGAGCGGACCCGGGGCCCGGCCCGTCGGGCATGATGCATGCATCATTCGGTGTGCCGCATGGGGGCACGGTCCGGACAGCGCCGCCGCGCGCCTGAAGGCGTGTGCCGCGCCCTGCGACGCCCGCGCCTTCAGCCGAGAGACACGATGGACCCGATCAAGCCGACACGCCGATCCCTGATGGCCGGGGGCGTCGCCCTCGCCGCGCTCGGGGCGGCGGGCCGGGCCGGCGCGCAGGGCGCGGCCCCCGGCACCCTGACCTACGGCATCTCGATGACCGACCTGCCGCTCACCACCGGTCAGCCCGACCGGGGGGCCGGCGGCTACCAGTTCACCGGCCTGACCCTCTACGATCCCCTGGTCGCCTGGGAACTCGACGTCGCGGACCGGCCGGGCCGGATGGTGCCCGGGCTCGCCACCGCCTGGGAGGCCGATCCGGCCGATCCCAAGGTCTGGACCTTCCACCTGCGGGAGGGCGTGGCCTTCCACGACGGCTCGACCTTCGATGCCGACGCGGTGATCTGGAACTTCGACAAGGTGCTGAACAAGGAGGCGCCGCATTTCGACCAGCGGCAGGCCGCCCAGGTCCGGCCGCGCCTGCCCGGGGTCGCGAGCTACCGGAAGCTCGACGCGAAGACCGTCCAGGTCGTCACGAAGACGCCCGACAGCCTGTTCCCCTACCAGATGCTCTGGTTCCTGATCTCATCGCCGGCGCAGTACGAGAAGGTCGGGAAGGACTGGGCGAAGTTCGCCTTCGACCCCTCGGGGACCGGGCCGTTCCGGCTGGGGCAGCTGGTGCCGCGGGTGCGCCTCGAGTTGCTGCCGAACGTCGGCTACTGGAACCCGAAGCGGGTCCCGAAGCTCGCGAAGCTGACCCTCACCTGCGTGCCCGAGGATCTCGCCCGGGTGAACGCGCTCCTGTCGGGCAGCGTCGACCTGATCGAATCGCCCGCGCCCGACGCGGTGCCGCGCCTGAAGGCCGCCGGCATGCGGGTGGTGGGCAACGAGACGCCCCATGTCTGGAACTACCACCTGTCGATGCTGGAGGGCTCTCCCTGGCGCGACCTGCGCCTGCGCAAGGCCGCCAACCTCGCCATCGACCGCGCGGGCGTCGTCGAACTGATGGGCGGCCTCGCCCAGCCGGCCGTCGGGCAGGTGCAGGAATCGAGCCCGTGGTTCGGCAAGCCGAGCTTCAAGATCAAGACCGACGTGGATCAGGCCCGCAAACTCGTCGAGGAGGCCGGCTACTCGGTCAAGAACCCCGTGAAGGCCACGGTGCTGATCCCGACCGGGGGGACGGGGCAGATGCTGTCGCTGCCGATCAACGAGTTCGTCCAGCAGAGCTGGGCGGAGGTCGGCATCCAGGTGGAGTTCAAGACCGTCGAGCTGGAGGTGGCCTACACCGCGTGGCGCCAGGGCGCCGCGGATCCGAGCCTCAAGGGCGTGAGCGCCGGCAACATCGCCTACGTCACCTCGGACCCGTTCTACGCGATCCTGCGCTTCTACGATTCGCGGCAGATCGCCCCGAACGGGGTGAACTGGAGCCATTACCGCAATCCCGAGGTCGACGCCCTCTGCGACAAGGTCAAGGCGAGCCTCGATGTGGCTGAGCAGAACAGGCTGCTGGCGCGCATCCACGAGATCGTCGTCGACGATGCCGTGCAGGTCTGGGTGGTCCACGACACCAATCCGCACGCGCTTTCGCCGCGGGTGAAGAACTACATCCAGGCGCAGCACTGGTTCCAGGATCTCGCGACCCTCGCCTGACCGGACGTGCGGTGATCATTGTCCCGGGCGGCGGTCCCGCGGCCGGTTAGGGATTTCGGGATCCGTCTCGCCGGCGCCTCTCTCGCGGATCGCCCGGGCCGCCGGCCGTGATTCGGTAACTGTCCGATGATTCGGCCCGGCGATGGATACTGAAACGCGCCGCCGCGCGCCGTCCGGCGACTATGCGCTCTCTTCAGGGGTCGGCTGCAGCCGGCCCCTTTCTCTATGTCCGTGCCCTCTGAGCCGCACCGATCTGCCCCCGGGGCGCAATTTCGCACTTGCAGCATGAGGAGTCGGCGACTAGGAAGATCGGGCATAATTTTTCGGGAGCATCTGGCAATGACCCTTCGTTTCATCAGTGGCTTCGCGGCAGTGACCCTCGCGGTGTGCGGCCTCTCTGCTCCGGCCGCGCTGGCGAAGCCGATGGGCGGAGCGAGCGCCGTCAAGATGATCGACACCGACAACGACGGCACCGTCGACATGAAGGAAGTGGAGGCGGTGGCCTCCGCGACCTTCGATCGTCTCGAGAAGGACGCCGACGGGACCCTCGACGCCCGCGAACTGAAGGGCCGCCTCAGCCAGGCCGGCGTGAAGCGGGCCGATCCGGACAGCGACGGCACCCTCGACAAGAAGGAGTACCTCGCGGCGGTCGGCGAGCGCTTCAAGATGGCCGATCCGGACAACGACGGCACCCTCGATGCCAAGGAGCTGAACTCCAAGGCCGGCAAGGCTCTCATCGCCCTCATCAAGTAAAACGGGCCGGTCGCTCCCAGTGGAGCATCGATGAGAAGGGCTCCCGCGGAGATGGCCGCGGGAGCCCTTCTGCGTTCGACAGGGCCTTCACCTTCGCGCGGGGCTCTGCAGGACCGAGCCTGCACGTAAAAGTTGTGGTTGACCGCGGGTAAATTCGCAGATCCATCCTCAACCCGGTTCGGCTGCGGCCCGAAAATCCTCTATCCCCCGTCCCCTGTCCCCGCCCTGCCGCCAGGTTCCGGACGGGCCTGCCCGATAGCCGCGCGGCGCAACCGGGCTGCGACGCTCGACCGCTCATGGACGGCCCGGAGGCCGGTTGACGCTTCTCAACCTGTGAGTGCAACCTCACGATGGTTGAGGGGCCAAGACGATGCGCAACGACCCACCGGAAGACGGAGCGAACAGGTTCGGGCTCGCGGATCTGTGCGCCATCGCGGAGGCGCCGCACGGGGACGCCGCACGGCCATCGGCGGAGGATGCGCCCGCCCTGGGCGCCGAAGGGGACGGGCAGGCCGCCGATGCGGGCGCCGCGGACCTGCTCGGCGAGATCGGCGACACGCTGATCGTCGCCTATCGTCTGGCGGTTCAGGACGGTGATCCGACGACCGTGACCCTCATCCGACAGGCCCTGCTGCATACCGGGCGTCGGCTGGCGCGGGGGATGTCGCCCGCGGAAGCCGGCCTATCCTGTCACTGAAACGGGATTCCCGCGGCAACCGGTCGATGCGGCGCTGCCCGCCATCATCGACCGGAGCGGCCCGGAGGGCCGCCTAGGCGTCCCGGGACGCGCGGTCGAGGAAGGCCCGCAGATAGCCTCCGACGGCCTCGGCGCGCTCGACGGCCAGCAGATGGGCGGCGCGGGGCAGGACGAGGAGTTCGGCCTGGGCGATGCCGGCGCAGATTTCCTCGGCCATGGCCGGGGGTGTCGAAGGGTCGTCGCGCCCGGCGATCACCAGGGTCGGCGCGGTGATCGCGGAGAGCGCCGGCCGGAGATCCATGCACCCGATCGCTCCGCAGCACACCGCGTAGCCCGCCGGATCGCAGGCGACGAAGCGTTCACGGATCGCCTGGATCGCCGCAGGATCGCGCTGCGCGAAGCCGGGCGTGAACCAGCGCCCGAGCGTCGCCTCGACCACGGCCGCCAGTCCCTGGGCGCGAACGGTCGCGGCGCGCTCCTCCCAGCTCTGCGGGCTCGGCATATGGGCCGCCGTCGCCATCAGGGTGGCGCTGAGCGCGTGTTCGGGCTCGGCGCTCGCGAGGGCCTGCACGGTCATGCCGCCGAGCGACAGGCCCACCAGATGGGCCCTGCCGATTCCGAGGGCGTCGAGCAGCCCCGCGAGGTCACCGGCCAGATCCGTCACCGTGATGGGTTGATCCCGGGTTTCCGAGCCGCCGTGGCCGCGCGTGTCGTAGCGCAAGGTGCGGTAGCGCCCGGTCAGGGCCGGCACCAGCGCGTCCCACATCTCCAGGGTCGCACCCAGCGAGTTCGAGAATGCGACGGCGGGAGCGCCTTCCGGCCCCTCAAGGAGGTAGCGGAACCCGATCCCTCCGACTGTGATCTGCGGCATGCGGTTGTCTCCGTCCAAGGTCTTCGCGAGGGCCTTCGCGCGAGGTCTTCGCAGATGTCACGCCGGCGCGACTGTCGGCGCCGACGCGCGCGGGGGCCTGTGCCGGCGCGGGAGCGTCACGGGGGCGTCACGGGGGCGGACGAGCCGGTCTGCGCCGCGGGCGCGGCGGCGGGGCGGTCATGCGCTGGCACAGCGTCCGCGGGCATACGGTCTCCCTGTCGTCCATGCGAAACAATTGCGCGGCGGCACGATCCGTTATGGGCGTCGCACCGGACGCGGCCCACCGGATCCGCCCGGGCGCGGATGACGATGCCGCGAGCCCCCCGGCGCCGGCACGGATCGGGGTGCTGCCTTCAACATGGGTCAATGCACCGGCGGGGGAAACGTCCGACAACGAGCGCCGCGAGGCAGGAGGAGACGAGCGATGCACGACCCTTCGACTGGCGATGCCGCGATCCGACCGGCGGAGTTCTGGGACACGGTGGCCGGGCTTGTGACCGCCAAGGTCGAGCCGGTGATCGGCCGGGGCGACCGGCAGCGGGGTCCGGTGATCGACTACCTGCGCGACCTGGAAGCCCTGGCACGGCGGCAATGCGGCAGCCGCGAGACGGTCCAGATCATCGCCTCGGGCCGGCGGCTTCTCGGCGACCGCAGCGAGATCGGGCCGTCGGATGGTCCGTTCACCCACGCCTGAACGCGGCGCCCGGCGCCGCGCCCGATCGCGCGACGGATGGCCGGGCGGCCCATCAGGGGCGCCCGCGGCGCGGCGGCTGAAGGGGCGCCGCGCGCGCCATCCGTGACCGGATCAGGTAGATCGCCCCCGCCACCACCCAGGCGGCGCAGGTCGGCGCCACCCATTGCTGCAGGTTCGGCAGCGACCACCCGTACAGGAACTCGGCGCCGAGATGCGCCTGCACGGCATCCCAGCCGGCATGCTTGATGTCGTGTTCCCGCTGCCCGGCCTCGCGGCCATAGTAATAGGTCGAGACCACCAGCGCCGCGATGCCTTCGGGGCGGGGACTGCGCAGCAGGATCAGCGCGGCCGACAGGCCGGCGGTCTCGAGGGTGGCCGTCAGGGCGTGGCTCATCGCCGGGTTCGCGACCATGAAGGCGACAAGCGTTCCGAGCATGGGCCGCCCTTACACCCTTCGGGGCCGCCCGTCTCCGCAGCCTGCATCCGGGACCGGCGCAACGTCGTTGACGGAGCGGGACCGAGCACCGGAGCAGCGCTATGACCGACAGCCACCAACTCGGCCGCTTCGTCGACGCACAGGAGGGGATCTACGACCGCGCGCTGGCGGAATTGCGGGCCGGTGCGAAGCGCAGCCACTGGATGTGGTTCGTCTTCCCGCAGATCGCCGGGCTCGGGGCGAGCCCGATGGCGCAGCGCTACGCGATCGGATCCCTGGCGGAGGCCGAGGCCTATGCGGCGCATCCGGTGCTGGGCGCGCGCCTGCGCGCCTGCACGGCCGCCGTCAACGCCGTCGACGGGCGCTCGGCCCACGCGATCTTCGGGTCGCCCGACGATCTGAAGTTCCGCTCCAGCATGACGCTGTTCGACCGCGCCGCGCCCGAGGAGCCGCTCTTCGCCGCGGCGCTGGCGCGCTACTTCGACGGCGTCCCCGACCCGCGGACGCTGGCGAAGCTCCGGGCGGCCTAAGCCCTCACCGGCCCCACAGGCCGACCCGCTCGGCGCGGGCCTGCTCCTCCGCGCCCAGGAGGTCCGGGGGCGCGTCCTCCGTGGCCCGTGCGCCGCCCGCCGCCAGGATCAGCCCGGCGAGGTCGTCGCCCTCGATGCGGCAGCGGGCCGTGGCCCCGTCGGAGAGGCCGGAGCAGACCACCTCGCGGCGGCGCAGGTAGCTGGCGAGCTGGCGGGCGAGATGGCCGCGCTCGCCGACGACGCCGAGGAGGCGCACGACCCGTCCGCGCAGGTTGAGGGTGCCGGTGTCGATCACCTCCGGCACGCCGCGGACCTCGCCGGCCGCGGCCGGCTCGACCGTGGGGGCCGGCGCCGGCGCCCGGGGCGGCTCGGCCCGCTCCGCCGAGGGGCGGGGCTTGCCCTTGGCGAGCTTCTCGGAGGCGCGCTGGATGAAGTCGTGGAAGATCCCGGCCGGCATCTCGCCGCCGAACATGCGGTTCATCGGGCTGTCGTCGTCGTTGCCGACCCAGATCCCGACCACGAGGTCGGGGGTCATGCCGACGAACCACGCATCGCGGAAGTCCTGGCTCGTGCCGGTCTTGCCGCCGATGATCTGCCCCGGCACCCGCGCGGCGCGGCCGGTGCCGGATTCCACCACCGCCTGGAGCGAGTCGAGCATCATGGTGCGCGGCCCCTGCGCCAACGTCTGGCCCGGGGCCGCGTCGGCACGGACGTAAAGCGGCTGCGGCGCGGCCCCGCGGATCGCCTGGATGCCGTAGGCCTGGAGCGGCGTGCGCCCGGACAGGACCGAGCCGTAGGCGCGGGCCATCTCCAGGAGGCTCACCGCGCCCGAGCCGAGAACGAGGCTCGGCACGTTCGGCAGGTCGGACTGGATCCCGAGCTTGCGCGCGGTGGCGATCACCGCCGGGATGCCGACATCCTGCCCGAGCTGGGCCGCCACGGTGTTGATCGAGAGCGCGAAGGCGGTCCGCAGCGGCACCGGCCCGCGGTAGCGCCCGTCGTCGTTCTCCGGGTCCCAGTCGCCGATCTGGACCGGACGGTCGACCATCACGGATTCCGGCGTGTAGCCCTTCTCGTAGGCCGTCAGGTAGACGAGGAGCTTGAACAGGGAGCCGGGCTGGCGCTTGGCCTGGACGGCGCGGTTGAACTGGCTGTCCTCGTAGTCGCGGCCGCCGACCATGGCGAGGATCGCGCCCTCCTTCGACAGCACCACCATGGCGGCCTGGCCGACCTTACGGCGGGCGCCGTCCTTGTCGAGCCGGCGGGCGACGACGCCCTCGGCGAGACTCTGCAGGTCGAGGTTGAGGGTCGAGCGCACCGTCATGTCGCCGTCGGTGCCGGCGAGGCGCTTCACGTCGCCCGCGATCATGTCGAGGAAGTAGTTGGTGCCGGGCGGCGCCTCGGGGGGCGATTTCAGGGTCACGCTCTGCTTGCGCGCGGCGTCGGCCTCTCCTTGCGTGATCGCGCCGGTCTCGACCATGGCCTGGAGCACCACGTCGGCCCGCTCCTTGGCGCCGCCGAGGTTGCGGGTCGGGGCGAGCTGCGAGGGCGCCCGCACCAGCCCGGCCAGCATCGCCGATTCCGGCAGGTTCAGGGCCTTGGCGGGCTTGCCGAAATAGCGCCGCGCCGCCGCATCCGCCCCGTAGGCGCCGGCGCCGAAATAGGCGGAATCGAGGTAGCCGAGCAGGATCGCGTCCTTGCTCATCGTCGATTCGACCCGCAGCGCCAGGAAGGCTTCCTGCACCTTCCGCCAGAGCGTCTTCTCCTGGTTGAGGGAGGTCAGGCGGACATATTGCTGGGTGATGGTCGAGCCGCCCTCGCGCACGCCGCCGCCGCGGAGATTGCGCCACGCCGCCCGGGCGAGGCCGCGCAGGTCGATGCCCCAGTGGCTGTAGAAGCGGCGGTCCTCGATCGCCACGATCGCCTGGGCGAGGTGCGGCGGCAGGTCGGATGCCGTGAGCTTCTGGCCGCGGAAGCTGCCGCGGGTGGCGAAGACCCGGCCGTCGTCGGCCTCCACGGTGATCGCCCGCTGGCCGGTCTCGACCACGGCGCCCCCGAGAGGCGGCAGGGTCACCAGGGCGGCGAACAGGTAGACCGCCAGCGCCAGGACCGGCAGCAGGATCACCAGGCCGGCGGCGAGCAGGGCCGGGTGCCGGCGGCCGAGGATCGTCCGGGCGCCCCGCCGCTCGACGCGCCCATCGACCTCCGGGACGACGGTGTCGGCCGGCCTCTCGACCGAAGCCGACCGCGTGCGCGCCCGTGCCGCTGCGCGGGCGGAAATGGCCCGGCCACCGCGCGCGAGGCCAAGGCCGGCCGCGGTCACCAGGGTCCGGAGATGCCGGGCCAGGTCGCGCGCGGCGCGCCCGGCCTCGCGGGCGGCGAGGCGCGGGTCCGGGGACTCGGCGGCTGGAGCCGGCTTCGGCGGGTTCGGCCCGTCGGCCGGGGCGCGTTCCGGCGCGTCGGGCGTCATCGTGGTTCGGGTTCCGGGACCGATCGATCCGGTCGAGGGAGCCTTCTAGGCCGCATCCGATCCCGTGTCCCGCGCGTGCGGGGACGCAGGGCGACCGGCGCGTCGATCGCGCCGCGACCGTGTGGATCGGGCCACGGGGCCCGATCCGGTTTGGGACCGGCTCACCGGCCGAGCGGCGTTCCCGGCCCCGCGGCCGCCCCGTGCCGGCTGCGCAGCTGGAAGGCCAGGATCAGCAGCAGGATGCCGAAGGCGAAGGTGTAGGAGCCGATCCACAACGTCAGCACCAGGGCCGACATGCCCGGGTTGATGAGCAGCGCGAGGCCGAACAGGATCGACACGACCCCGCCGAGGACGAGCCACCACCGGCCGTAATGCAGATGCAGGCGGAAGGCGGCCGCGATCATCAGGCCGCCGGTCACCAGCGCCCATACGGCGAGCAGCAGCACGAAGGCCCAGACGGCCGCGGCCGGCACCAGCGCCGCGGCGACGCCCACGACGATGTCGACGACGCCCTCGAGCAGCAGGAAGCCCCAGCGCTCGTGACGCTGCGCCGCGCGGACCGCGCCCACGATGGCAATGATGCCGTCGGCAAGCATGTAGGCGGCGAAGAACAGCACCAGGGACAGCACGAAGGCGCCCGGCGCAACGAACGCGATGACACCGAACAGGATCGCGATGACGCCGCGCAGCGCCACGAGCCACCAGTTCCGCGCCAGCGCCGCGCTCATGGCGTCGAGGCGGGCGACGCCGACGAGCGGGATGCCGGTGGGCGAAGTCGGCGAGCCGGAGCCGGGGCTCTGCGGGGTCGGGGATGGGCTGTGCGTCATGGCGTACTCCTGGGCTCGGTGCCCGAGAACGGCAAAGGTTCCGGGCGCAGAACGCCGCAGGGCCGCCTGCGTTCCGGTGGCCCGCTCCGCGCATGGAACCTTGAGCCTGCGGCCGGCTTTTGCTGCCTGAGGCGGGCGATGCGACAAGCCCGGTCACCGTGCGGTGACCGGCCATCGGGCGGCGACTTCCCATGTTTGACGATCAGCGGCCTTCCTCCGAGGGTGAGGCGCGCCCGCATCCCTCCGACGGCCGTCCGGCCGTGCGCGAACGGGACGTGCTGGATCTCGGCCGGGCCAAGCCCGCCCGGGACGCTGGCGCCGCCCAGGAGACCGCCCGCAAGCCGGGCACGGAGGATGCGGCCGACGACGCAGAGGCGCAGGACGGCCAATCCGACGACGCCGCGGAAGATGCCGACGACCGCGAGGACGACGCCCGGCGCCCGAACGTCCTGCGGCGCCACCCGTTCGCGTTCCTGCTCGGCGGCCTCGCGGTCGTCGCGCTCTGCGTCGGCGTGTTTTTCTACTGGTTGCTGTACATGCACCCCTACGAGAGCACCGACGATGCCTTCGTCGACGCGCGCAGCATTGCGGTCCAGCCGAAGGTCGGCGGCTACCTCGTCGATGTGCCGGTCACCGACAACCAGCACGTCGAGGCCGGCCAGATCCTGTTCCAGATCTTCCAGCGCGACTATCAGATCGCGCTCGATCAGGCGAAGGCGCAGATCGAGGCCGACGAGGCCGGCATCAAGAACATCGATGCGCAGATCCAGGCGCAATACGCCAACATCGACGTGTCCAAGGCGCAGGTCGCCACCGCCGAGGCGGCGCTGAAGTTCGCCCAGGAGGATGCGGCCCGCTACAAGGACCTCGCCGAGCGCGGCTCCGGCTCGATCCAGCAATCGCAATCGGCGACCTCGACGCTGCAGCAGCGGCAGGCCTCCCTGCAGAGCGCCCAGGCGAGCGTGGTCGCGGCCCAGAAGCAGATCGGCGCCCTCCAGGCGCAGAAGGCCTCGACCCAGGCGCAGCTCGCCCGCGACCGGGCACAGGTGGAGCAGGCCGAACTGAACCTCGGCTACACGACGGTCCGCGCCGTGCAGGCCGGCCGCGTCGTGCGGCTGACCGGCGGCATCGGCCAGCTCGCCCAGGCCGGCCAGAGCCTGGCGATGTTCGTGCCCGACGACATCTGGGTCACGGCGAACTTCAAGGAGACCCAGATCACCGACATGCGGCCGGACCAGCCGGTCGACATCGAGATCGACGCCTATCCCGGCCGCAAGATCCAGGGGACGGTGGCTTCGGTGCAGCCGGGCTCGGGTACGGCCTTCAGCCTGCTGCCGGCACAGAATGCCACCGGCAATTACGTGAAGGTGACCCAGCGCATCCCGGTCAAGATCGTGGTCAAGAACTGGCCGACGGACGTGTCGATCGGCCCGGGTATGTCGATCGTCCCGACCGTCACGGTGCGGTGAGCGCCATGGCCGGCGGGACCGGTGCGGCCGCGTCCGGACGCAAGCCGAACACGGGCAAGGCGCAGGGAAGCAAGACACAAGGAGGCAAGGCGCGAGGCGGCACGGCATCCGCGAAGGCGCCGGGTGGCCACAATCCGTGGCTGATCGCCGGCGTGGTGGCGCTGGCGACCTTCATGGAGGTGCTCGACACCACCATCGCCAACGTGGCGCTGCGCTACATCTCGGGCGGCCTCGCGGTCGGCCCCGACGAGGCCGCCTGGGTGGTGACGAGTTACCTCGTGGCCAACGCGATCACGCTCACGGCGTCGAGCTTCCTGGCCAAGCGCTACGGCCGCAAGGCGTTCTTCATGTGGTCGGTGGCCCTGTTCACCGTCTCGTCGATCCTGTGCGGCTTCGCCTGGAGCCTGGAATCCCTTCTGCTGTTCCGGGTGCTGCAGGGGCTCGGCGGCGGCGGCATGGCGCCGCTCGCCCAGTCGATCCTGGCGGATTCCTTCCCGCCCGAGAAGCGCGGCCAGGCCTTCGCGCTCTACGGCGTCGCCATCGTTGTGGCCCCGGTGATCGGCCCGACCCTCGGCGGCTGGCTCTCCGACAACGCCTCCTGGCACTGGTGCTTCCTGATCAACGGTCCGGTGGGGGTCATCGCCCTCGGGCTGATGTACTGGCTCATCGAGGACAGCGCGGCGGCCAAGAAGGAGCGCCGTGCGCTGGTCCGGAAGGGGATCCGCTTCGACATCGTCGGCTTCGTGCTGGTCGCCCTGTTCCTCGGCTCGCTGGAGGTGATCCTCGACGAGGGCCAGCGGAAGGACTGGTTCGGGACCTCGACGCTGATGAACGTCTCCGGCGTGCTGATGGTCGTGTCGTTCGTGGCCATGATCCCCTGGCTCCTGACCAAGAAGAACCCGGCCGTCGATCTCCGCCTCATCGGCAACCGCCAGTTCGGCTCCTGCTTCCTAGTGATGATGTTCACCGGGGCGATCCTGATCGCCACCACGCAGTTCATCCCGCAGATCACGCAGGAATATTACGGCTACACCGCCACGCTGTCGGGGCTCGTGCTCGGTCCGGGGGGCATCGTCACGGTGGTGATGATGTTCCTCACCGGCCGCGTCTCCGCCTACGTGCAGCCGAAATGGCTGATCGCCGCCGGCATGACCATCGTGGCTTTGGGCATGGTCGACCTGACGCGGCTCGACGGCTCCACGACGTTCTCGTTCTTCGCGTGGTCGCGGGTCTATATCGGGATCGGCCTGCCGATGGTGTTCCTGTCGATCACTTCTGCCTCGTACGAGGGGATCCGCAAGGACCAGACCGATCAGGCCTCGGCGCTGATCAACGTCGCCCGCAATGTCGGCGGCTCGATGGGCGTCTCGCTGGCCCAGAACATCCTGGCCTACCGGAGCCAGTTCCATCAGAGCCGCCTGGTGGAGAGCGTCAACCCGACCGCGCCGGCCTATCAGGAGACCATGCGGCAGGCGACGCAGTACTTCTCCGAGCACGGCTATGCCGGCGTCGAGGCCCAGAGCCAGGCGACCGCGTGGATCGGGAGCGTGCTCAGCACGCAGGTGGCGTACTGGGCCTATATCGACGTGTTCTGGGTGCTCGGCCTCGTCGCCGCCTGCGCGGTCCCGCTGGCGCTGAGCCTGAAGAGCGTCAAGCTCGGCGGCGGGGCGCCGGCCGGGGGCCACTGAGGCGGATCGGCACGGCTGAACGTCATCCCGAGGCGCCGCGCCTGCCCACCCGGATTGGCGCAAATCACCCGCCGGCTCCGGCGCCGGAGCCCCGGTTTCGGGTTCGGGTCCCCTGACCTGAAGGGAGCGGGAGGCGCGTTGGAAGCCCCCCGCGCCCCGATTGAGACGATCGAGCGCCTCAGCAGGATCCGCTTCCCCTGCGCGATCCTCACACGCCGTCTGGCGGCAACGCCTCCGTCACCTCGACGCGGCGGTTGCCGGCCACCGGCGCCGTTTCCTCGGCGCTGACGATCTCGTTCTGGGACTGGCCCTTGTCGAGCGCCTCGGCGACCGCCGCGACGCCCTGGTAGCGGGTCAGCCGCCGGTCGATCATGTCGTCGATCCGTCCGTGCAGTTCCGCGACGGTCAGGCTGCGGCGCTTGCCGCCCGTCTTCGCGGTGAACAGGCTGCGATTGGCCCGCGCCGCGGTGCGGAACTCGCGCCCTGCGACCTCGTCGGGCTTCTCGGAGGAGAGCGACAGGAAGCGCCCGGCGCTCGCAGTCCCGAGGAAATGGGCGAGGTACAGCTCGGTCGTGGTCAGCGCGCGCCCGACCCGGGCCTCGATCCGCTCACGGTCGCGCTTGATCAGCTCGGCCGCCATCAGGGCGGCGACGCGCGGGTCGTTGCGCAGGCCGAGCACCCGGCCGCGCATGCTGCCCGTGACGGTGATCGCGGCGCCCCGGCCCTTCACGGCGGCGGCCTCCTCGGCGAGCCCGTAGCGGGCGCCGTAATCACGGATCATCTCCAGCCAGGTGCGGGCCACGAACTGGAACAGGCCCGCCGCCGAGGAGGTCGCCGCCTTCGCGTCCGTGTCGAAGCTCGATTCCTTGTCGGCCAGCGCCATCATGTAGACGGGGTCGACGCCGGCCTCGTCGGAGGCCTTGACGATCGTGTCGACCACCTTGCGCGGCACGCTGCGCTCGCCGAACTTGACCGCGTCCTGACCCTGCTCCTGCGTCACCCGCGGCAGGGCCGCGAGGTCTTCCTGGATCAGCGCCAGGGTGGCGGGCTCCTGCTCGGGAACCGGAAGGCCGTTCCAGGTGTTCTGGACCGGTTCGTCCGCCGCGACGGCCGGGGCCGCGGGCTGGGAAGCCGTCTGCGCGAGCACCTGAGCGGCGCGCGGGCTGGTGTCGATCCGGTCGTGGGCCTGGGCGGCCGGTGCGAAATACGCCGGCGCGAAGGCGGCCTGCGGCAGGCCGAGCCCGGCGACGAGCCCCAGGGCCAGCGTCCCGGAAATCCGGCCGAGGCCGGTGCGGCGAAGTGACCGGCGCCCTGTCCCGCGTCCGGCCCGCGGCAGCCATGCCACGGCTTCATCCTCGATATGGCCCGTGCCGTTCAGGGTCGGCGGCACGAGTCGGCTCACGTCGTCGGCGCAACGCGCCGGCTCCGGGAAAACCCCCATCATTGGTCCTCTTCAGATCGGTCCTTGCGTCCGCCCGGCTCTGACGGCCGGGTTTTTTCGGAAGCGGCGGCCCTATCGACGCCGGCCGTGACCAGAATGGGACGGCCCCGTGATCCAAGCGTGGCACGGTCAACGAAGGGTTAACCCTGCCGCTTAGGGGGCCGTTAACACCGTGAACCGGCCACGCTTCGGACGACGGAGGGGCAATGTTGTCGCATTCGGGTTGGAACGCGGCACCGTCGAGCCAGTTAGATACGGCCCCGGGGGGGTCGAACTTTCCGTCCCAAGACGCCACCCGCGTCCGCACAAGGACATCATTTTCCGATGAGCATGCAGTCCGGTCGCCGCATCGGTGTCGCGTTCGTTGGCATGGGAGGCGCCGTCGCCACCACTGCCATCGCCGGCATCGAAATGATCAAATCCGGCTCCAATCGCCTCGACGGGCTGCCGCTCGCCGGTCTCTCCGTGGCCGGCATGGCCGACTACAAGGACCTCGTCTTCGGCGGCTGGGATCTCAACGGCGACGACCTCGCGGCCGCTGCGAGCGGCCACGGCGTGCTCTCGAAGGACGACATCGAGAGCGGCGCGCAGGCCCTGAAGGGCATCACCCCCTGGCCGGCGGTGGGCAGCGCCAAGTTCTGCAAGAACATCGACGGCCAGAACCGCATCGTCGCCAAGGACCACCGCGAGGCGGTCTCGGTGATCGCCAACGACCTCCGCCGCTTCCAGAAGGAGAGCAACCTCGACGACGTGGTCGTGGTGAACCTCGCCTCCACCGAGCGCTGGCCGGACCTGAACGACCCGGCCCTGAACTCCACGGCCGCCTTCGAGAAGGGGCTCGATTCGAGCGACGAGGCGATCTCGCCCGCGATGCTCTACGCCTACGCGGCGATCAAGAGCGGCATCCCCTACGCCAACTTCACCCCGAGCGTGGCGGCCGATGTCCCGGCCCTCCTGGACCTCGCCAAGGAGCTGAACGTCCCGGTGGCCGGCAAGGACGGCAAGACCGGCCAGACCATGATGAAGACGGTGCTGGCCCCGGCCTTCAAGGCGCGGGCGCTCCACGTCGACGGCTGGTTCTCGACCAACATCCTGGGCAACCGCGACGGCCTCGCCCTGAACGATCCGAACTCCCTCCAGTCGAAGCTCAACACCAAGGGCACGGTGCTCGACTCGATCCTCGGCTACCCGGTCGAGGACCACCTCGTGCACATCCACTATTACCGCCCGCGCGGCGACGACAAGGAAGCCTGGGACAACATCGACGTCACCGGCTTCATGGGCCAGCGGATGCAGGTGAAGGTGAACTTCCTCTGCAAGGACTCGATCCTAGCCGCGCCCTTGGTCATCGAGATCGCCCGCGTCCTCGACCTCGCCCGCACGCGCGGCGACGGCGGCGTGCAGGAGCAGCTCTCGACCTTCTTCAAGGCCCCGATGGTCAAGAACGGCCATGGGCCGGAGCACGCCTTCGGCAAGCAGGAGCAGATGCTCCGCGACTGGCTGGGCGTGCACTAGGCCTCGTCGCGACCAAGGGGCGGCTTCTGGAGCGAGACGATGCCAAGCGAGAACCAGCCGCCTTCCTCCGGCGCTGCCCCCGAGGCGCTGCGCGACCTCTTGATCGAGATGAACGACCTCAAGCGCGTCCGCTCGGCGGGGCGCGAGGGGTCGATCGCCGAGCGGCTGTTCGCGCAGGGGTGGGGCCTCCTCACCGGGGGCGCCGCGCCCGATGACGTCGCCCTCGACATCACCGCCGTCACCCTCGCGGCGACGCGCCTCTGCGATCTCGACGCGGCCTTCCTGACCGCGGCCGGGCTGTCGGAGGAGGCGGCCTCGGCGGTGCTGGTGGCGGGCTTCGACGCCGTCACCGGGGAGCTCGATCCGGCTCTGCGCGAGCGCCTGCGCGGGCGGCTCGCGCCGCGGCCGGCCGGAAGGCCCGGACCGCTGCCGGGCTTCGTCGCCGCTCTGGCGCAGCAGCCGCGGGCGGGAGTCACCTGTCCCGGCCGCGCCCGGATCCTGCTGGAGCCGCCGGAGAACCACGCCGAGCACTGCCTCATCGTGGCGGTCTACGGGGTCTGCCTCAGCCCGTTCTACCGGGCCGATCCCGGCACCGTGTTCCTGGCCGCGATGGCGCATCACTTCCACAACGCCGCGATGCCCGATGCCGGCTTCACCGGCGAGATGCTGCTCGGCGACCATCTCGGGCCGATCATGGCCACCACCACCGCCTGGGCGCTGGCCGAGCTCGCCGAGCCCCTGCGGGGTCAGGTGGAGCGGGCCCGCGCGGTGCTACCCGACGACGCCACCGCGGAGGGCCGCGCCTTCCACGCGGCGGATTGCATCGACCGTGTCCTCCAGATCGCCCAGCATCTGCGCGGGGCCTCGACCACGATGGGGATGGTGCTCGACGAGTGGGAGCTGGTCCATGCCGGCCCGGTGAAGGGCTTCCATGATCGTGTCCTCGCCGACATGCGCATCCCTTGATCGCCGGACCCCGCCGCCCATCTGCCCGGGCGGCTCCGAGAACCATGATCCCGTTCGAACTCCATTCGCCGGACACCGGCAACCCGCTGAAGGCCGACGGCCCGCACGCCCTGCGCGATGCGGAGACCGGCGCCCGCTGGCCCGTGATCGACGGCATCCCGTACCTGCGGATCAACCGCGAGGCCCTGGTCGAGCGGGTTCTGGCCCATCTCGACGCCGGCGAGCCCGACGAGGCGCTGGCCGCGCTGCTCGTCGATCAGGACGATTGGTGGAACGGGCCCCCGGCCGATCCCGCCGGGGTCATCCGCCTCATCAAGGAGCGCCGCACCGCGACGCTGCGTGACGCGGTCCAGGGTCTCGGCTGGGGCCGCGTCGGCGACTATTTCCTGCATCGCTGGAGCGATCCGACCTTCCTGGCCGGCCTGTCGCTTCTGGAGGCGCACTGGAACGAGCCCATCTGCGTCTTCGAATTCGCCTGCGGCATCGGCCATTACCTGCGGGAATTGCAGCGGCGCGGCTGCAAGGTCGCCGGCGCCGACGTGGTCTTCGCCAAGCTCTGGGTCGCGCGCCACTGGGTGGTGGACGAGAAGGCGCAGCTCGTCTGCTTCGACGCCGGCTCGCCGCACTGGCCCATCCCGGGCGCGCCGGTCGACCTCGTCGTGTGCAACGACGCCTTCTACTTCCTCGACGACAAGGCGGCCCTGCTGGAGAACCTCCGCCAGAATGCCGGCGACGACGGCTGGCTGGCGCTGAGCCACATCCACAACCGCGACTGCCCGGGCTTCTCGGCCGGCCGGGCGGTGACCGCCGAGGAGATCGCCGAGTATTTCCCCGACGCCCTGGTCTACGACGACGCGGAACTCACGCGGGCGCTGGTGGAGGCGCGGGCGCCGGGCCCGCAGGAGCCTGGGGCCTTGCGGACCTGCGAGGCGTTCTCGGTGGTGTGCGGCCCCGGCATGCGCCCGGCGCCGCGCGCGCTGGTCGACGGGCTGACCCTGCCGAAGCCCGGCACGGTGCTGCGGCTCAACCCGCTCTATGCGCCCGTGGGGGACGGCTACGTCGTCCGCTGGCCCTCGGAGCGCTACGAGGCGGAATACGCATCCCGGGCCACCTACCCGCTGCACGCGCCCGGCCCCGAGCATCTGACCTTCGACGGCACGCTCGATAGCCCGGAGACGCAGCGTATCCGGGTGCGTGAATTCGTCGACCTGCCGGAGCGGTGGTGATGGACGCGGTCGGCTGGGGCATCGTCGGCTACGGCTGGGTCGCCCGCGACTACATGGAGCCGGGCATCCGCGCCGCCGGGCACCGGCTGGTGGCGGTCTGCGATCCGAACCCGGAATGCCGCGCCGCGGCCGAGCGGGCGGGCGCCCGCGGCCATGCCGATCTCGCCGGTCTCATCGCCGAGCCCGGGGTCGAGGCGGTCTACGTGGCGACGCCGAACCATCTCCACCGCGGCGCCGTCGAGGCGCTCGCCGCCGCCGGCAAGGCGGTGCTCTGCGAGAAGCCCATGGCGGCGACGCTCGCGGACGCGGAAGCCATCGCGCGTGCGGTCGAATCGCAAGAAATCTTCTACGGCACGGCCTTCGATCAGCGTCACCACCCGGCCCATCGGACGATCCGCGCCCAGGTCGCGGCCGGGCGGCTCGGCACCGTCACCACGGTGCGGATCGTCTACGCCTGCTGGCTCGGGCGCGACTGGTCGGAGGCCGGCCAGCCCAACTGGCGGATCGATGCCGCCCAGGCCGGCGGCGGCGCCTTGATGGACCTCGCCCCGCACGGGCTCGACCTCGTGGATTTCCTGCTCGACGAGCCGATCGCCGACCTCGCGGCCCTGACCCAGAGCCGGGCCCAGGACTATTCCGTCGATGACGGCGCCCTGCTGATCGGGCGGACCGCGGGCGGCGCGCTGGCAAGCCTGCACGTCGCCTACAATTGCCCCGACGCGCTGCCCCGCCGCCGCCTGGAGGTGGTCGGTACGAAGGGGATGCTGATCGCCGAGAACACCATGGGCCAGACGTCCGGCGGATCGCTGTCCTTCATCGACGGCGCCAGCGGGCGCGTCGAACCGCTCGCCTTCGACGCCGACAGCTCCCCCTTCACCGAGCAGGTGCGCGCCTTCGGCTCGGCCCTGCGCCGGCCCGAGGAGCGGGGGGCGTACTCGGCCGCACGCGATCTCCACACGATGCGACTCGTCGCCCGCGCCTATGGGCAGGGGTAGCGACCGCAGGACAGGATGAGCAGACACCGGACAGCTACCTATCCAATCCAAGCCGCACCCTCATCCTGAGGTGCCCGCACCAGCGGGCCTCGCGGGAGGGCTCCAGGAAGCGCTGTGCCGTCCAGAGCCCTCCTTCGAGGCCTTCGCTGCGCTCCGGTAGCTCAGGATGAGGGGATGGGCAGGACGAAGGTGAGCAGGCGGTCCGAGGAACACGGGAACACGACGTGAGCAACGCAGACGGCTTCCACGACCAGGACGACCGCGCCCGGCACGCGCGGATCAAGGCGCCGCGCCCCTATCGCTTCGGCGCCAAGCGGCCGATCGAGGGGCTGCCCGAGACCCTGCCGGATCCCGTGCGCGCCTATCTCGACGTCCTGCCGGAAGGGCGCATCGTCGGCTTCCCGCTGGCGCCCCTCGACCGCACCGGCATCCCGGTCTGGTTCGTGGCCCTGTTCCTCGACGACCCGTTCTTCGTGGGCGCGATGCCGTCGGGCATCGGCTACGGCGCCACCGACGACGAGGCGCTGATCGGCGCGGTCGCCGAAATCGCCGAGAACCTGATGCCCTCGCTCGCGGTGCTGCCCCGGGCCAAGGAACGGGCGAGCTACACCGACCTCGCCCGCGTCTACGGCGCCAAATCCGTCGCCGACCCGCTGACCCTCTGCCTGCCCGCCGGCTCCCCGGTGGGCCGGGACACGGTGCTCGAATGGACGCCCAGCGTCCGGCACGCCACGGGCGAGATCGTGCTCATGCCGCTCGACGTCGCCGCCACCGACTATTTCGAGCTGTCCGAGGGCTACAAACCCTTCACCAACCTGATCACCAACGGTCTCGGCGCGGGGCCCGACGTGCCCTTCGCGCTGGGCCACGGCGTCCTTGAGCTGCTCCAGCGGGACGGCAACGGCCTGCTGTTCCGGGCTCTCGACCAGGGCGTGATGCTCGACCTCGACGGCATCGGCCCGGAGAATGCCGCGATGCTGGCCCGGCTCAAGGAGCTTGGCATCCACGCGCTGCCGAAATTCGCCACCGACCAGTTCGGCCTCACCAACCTCTACGTCGTCGGCTACGACGCGGATCCGGCGCGCACCCCGGCGCCGATCGCCCTGTCGGCTTGCGGCGAGGCCTGCGATCCGGACCGGGAGCGGGCCCTCCGCAAGGCGCTGCTCGAGTTCCAGGCCGCGCGGGTGCGCAAGACCTTCGGCCACGGCCCCCTCGACATGGCCGCCACGGTGACCCCGCCGGGCTACATCGACGCCTTCATCCAGAAGGCGCTTCCGAGCCTCGATCTCGAGGAGAGCCGCGCCCTGCAGGCGATGCTCGAATGGATCGAGATGCCCGCCGCCGACCTGCGCGGCGTGCTGGCCGACACCGTCTATTCGGAGCGGAGCACCAAGCGCTTCGCGGACCTGCCCTCGACCCCGGCCGCGGACGGGCATGCCAGGGGCAAGATCGCCTGCGACCGGCTCACGGAGGCCGGGTTCGACGTCCTCTACGTCGACTGCACGCCCCCGGGCGGAGGGGTCGGCGTGGTCAAGGCGATCGTGCCGGGGCTCGAGGTCGAGACCATGAGCTACTACCGGATCGGCGAGCGCAACACGAAGAAGCTCATCGACCGCGACCACCCGCTGATCAAGTTCGGCACCGAGAGCGAGACCCTGCGGCCGGTCCGCCTGACGCCGGAGGCCCTGGAGCGTTTCGGGGGGCAGCCGCTGTTCGACGTCGCCCTGGCCGAGCGGATCGTCGGGCGGCACTATCCGCTCTATCGCGAGCCGGAATCGCACCACGCGCCGTTCCGCCTCGCCCAGCGTCAGGGGAGGGCGGCATGACGCTCCGGTTCGCCTACAACACCAACGGCGCGGCCAACCACCGCCTCGACGACGCGATCCACCTGATCAAGGCCGCGGGCTACGACGGCGTGGCCCTGACGCTGGACATCCACCACCTCGATCCGTTCTCCGAAACCTGGGCGGCGGAGGCCGGCCGGGTGGCGAGCCTGCTGGAGAAGCTGGAGCTGACCTGCGTCATCGAGACGGGCGCCCGCTTCCTCCTCGACCCCACCGCCAAGCACGAGCCGACGCTCGTGACGGCCGATGCCGCGGGCCGCGCCCGGCGGGTCGGCTTCCTCAAGCGGGCGATCGAGATCGGCGGCATGCTGAGCGCCGAGGCGGTCTCGTTCTGGGCCGGCGTGCCGAAGCCCGGCGTCGATCCCGGCGAGGCCCGGCGCTGGCTGGCCGAGGGGCTGCACGAAGTCGCGGCCTTCGCCACGGAGGCGGGCGTCGTCCCCTGCCTGGAGCCGGAGCCCGGCATGCTGATCGAGACCCTCGACGATTACGCGTCCCTCGACGTGCCGGGGCTGAAGCTCGCCCTCGATACCGGCCACTGCCTCGTCACGGGCGAGCGCGAGCCGGCGGCGGCCGTGCGGGAATTCGCCGACCGGATCGGCACCGTGGCGATCGAGGACATGAAGCGCGGCAGCCACATCCACCTGCCCTTCGGCGAGGGCGACATGGACGTGCCGGGCGTCCTGGAGGCGCTGGAGGCGATCAACTTCGGCAAGCTGATCTGCGTCGAGCTGTCCCGCGAGAGCCACCGGGCCGACGTGATGATCCCGCAGGCGCTCGACTACCTCCGCGGCTGCCGGCGCCCCGGCCCGGTTCTGGCCGGCGAGCAGGAGACGCGGCGGCAATGGCAGTGAGAGACGAGCCGGGGCGAGACGGGACGCCGGCGCGGGAGAGGGGGCCACGCGGCACCGCTCCCGGTTTGCGCGAAGGGGCGGCACGATGAGAATCCTCTTCCTCAGCCGCCGCTACTTCCCCGCCATATCGGGCATGAGCGTCTACGCGCAGAACCTCCTGCGCGAGTTGGTCGGCGCCGGCCACGACGTGACGATGATCTCGCAGTACCGGGGCGACGCCTTCGGCACCCGCGTTTACGGCGGCGGGCCGCCGCCGCCGGTGCCGGGGGTGCGGGTGATCGGCCTGGAGCAGCTCGGCGAGCAGACGTCGGGCGATTTCGAGCGCGACATCGCCACCATGGTGGACGCGATCGCCCAAGAGCACGCCCAGAACCCCTTCGACATCCTGCACGCGCAGTACGGCTACCCGACCGGCTGGGCGGTGCTGCTGGCCGCCCGCAAGCTCGGGGTGCCAAGCGTCGTCTCGATCCAGGGCGGCGACGGCCACTGGGTCGGCTCCTGCTGCGAGACCCACCGGGTCGCCATGTGCGAGGTGCTGGCTCACGCCAACGCCCTGCTGATCGGCGGCGCCTCTTTCGTGGACGAGGTCTGCGAGCGCCTGGGCTCGGACCCCGCCCGCTTCACGATCGTGCCCGGCGCGGTCGACACCGAGCGCTTCGCGCAGGGCACGCCCGACGGGCTGCCAGCGCCCCAGGGCGGGCCGGTGCGGCTGTTCTACCATGGCCGGGTCGACCGCCGGAAAGGCGTGCTCGATTTCATCGAGGCCCTGGCGATCCTGCGCCGGCAGGGCACGCCCTTCGCGGCCACGATCTCGGGGATCGGGCCCGACGTGGACCCGGCCAAGGCGCTCGCCGCGGAGCACGCCTTCTCCGAGCGCGAGATCGCCTTCACGGGCTATGCCGAGTACGGCTCCGTGCCCGACCTCTACCGCCGCGCCGACGTGTTCGTCTCGCCGACCTACGCGGAGGGGTTCTCGAACACGATCCTGGAGGCGCTGGCGGCCGGGCTCGCCACCGTCTCGTGCCACGCGGTCGGCGTGTCGGACTGCCTGCGCGACGGGGAGAACGGGCTGCTGGTGAATCCGGGCGACGTGCCGGCGCAGGCCGCCGCGCTCACCCGGATCATCACGGACGCGGCGCTCCGCCGCCGCATCGCGAGCGCCGGCCTGGAGGAGTGCCGGCGGGTCTATTCCTGGCACGCGGTCGGGCGGCAGATCATGGAGGTCTACGCGCGGGTGCGCTCCGAGACGCCGGCCACCGACTTTGCGACGGACCTGCCCGACGATCCCAGCTGCCGGTTCCGCGCCGAGCCACACCTGCTCTGACGGGACTCCGCACTTGGGCCGTCCCATCCGGGGCCTCGTCCTGAGGTGCGCCCGCGGGGCGCAAGCCGCGAAGGCGCCCTCGCGCCGGCACTGCGCTCCGGCACCTCCGGATGAGGCTCGGGGTTGGAGCATCCCCCCAGCCGACAGGCTCTGAACCATGCCGATCGCCCTCGCCCTGTCCCCCCATCTCGATGATGCGGCCTTCTCCTGCGGCGGCCTCCTGGCGGGCCTGGCGCGGGACGGCTGGCGCGTGGTGATGGCGACCCTGTTCACCGGCAGCGTCGCCGACCCGACGGGCTTCGCCCTCGCCTGCCAGCTCGACAAGGGCTTGGCGCCGGAGGTCGACTACATGGCCCTGCGCCGGGACGAGGATGTCCGCGCCGCCGCCGCGCTCGGCATCGCGCCGCCCGTCCACCTGCAGTTCCGGGAGGCGCCGCACCGGGGCTACGGCGCGCCGCCGGAACTCTTCTCCGAGACCCGCGCCGACGACGGCATTGTGGGCGACCTCGCCCCCGCCCTGGCGGATCTGATCGCCGCCGAGCGGCCCGACCTGATCCTCGCCCCCCAGGCGATCGGCGGCCATGTCGATCACGTCCAGGCGGTCCGGGCGCTGCGCGGGCTCGCTGTGCCGTCACCGATCCTGTGGTGGCGCGATTTTCCCTACACGGTGCGGGAGGCCGCGCCGAAGGCGCCGCTGGCCGCGCTGTTCGCGGGGCTTCCCGAGCCGGTGATGCGCCTCGATCCGGAGGCGCAAGCCCGCAAGCGCGCCGCCTGCGCGGCCTATGCCAGCCAGATCGGTTTCCAGTTCGGCGGCCTGGCCGGCCTCGACGCGCGCCTCGCCCGGGAGGAGGGCCTCGAGCGCTTCCGCCTGTCCGGCCCGCTCGGCGTGTCCGTCCCCGGGCTCGATGCCGGCTGAGCCGCAGGCGCCGAGGGCCCTGGCCGATCCGGACGCCCTCGCGGCACGCCGCGCCCTGATCGGCAGCCCCCACATCGCCCCGATCCGGGCCCTCGCCGCGCGCATTGCGGCCGAGCGTGGCGCCCCGGTCCCGGCGCCCGACCCCCTGGATGGCGGCGTCGACGCCCGGATGCTGCTCCTCCTCGAGACGCCGGGCCCGGCGGTGCTGCGCACCGGCTTCGTGACCCGCGACAGCGCGAACGGCACCGCCGCGAACCTGTTCCGCTTCCTCGCCGAGGCCGGCATCGCCCGCGCCGACACGCTGATCTGGAACGCCGTCCCCTGGCTGATCCACCAGGAGGGCGCACGCAACCGCGCGCCCCGCCGCGCCGAGGTCGCGGCCGCCGCGCCCTATCTGGCCCCGCTCCTCGACCTCCTGCCGCGCCTCGCCGTGGCGGTGCTGGCCGGCCGCTTCGCCGGCGAGGCGGCGCCGGCGCTCGCGGTGCTCCGCCCCGACCTGCCGGTCATCCGGGTGCCGCATCCGAGTCCGACCTATGTCTGCACCGCGCCGGAGGTGCCGGCCCGGATCCGGCGGGGCCTCGCCGAGGCGGCGGCGCGGCTCGGGCGGATGCCCGGCTGAGGATAGAACGCCTGTCCCGGCGGCCGCTTCCCTGGTCTTGGGCGCCGGTTCGGCCTACATGCGGGGCAACGGGCCGCGGTCCGGGAGTTTCCGGCTCGGGCTGACGGCCTTCGGCCGGGCCGCGCAGCCGGAAGGGCGGACGCCGATCGGCATGAATTTTCAGGGACAGCACCGGAGCCCGGCCGAGCCGGTCGAGCCGGTTGAGCACGATGCCGCCGCGGACGCGAAGCGGAAGGTCCGGCGCAGCCGCTATGCCTGGATCGGCACGGGCGCCAGCATCGTGCTGTTCGCGGTCTCCCTCGGCGTCCTGTGGAAGCTCGTCCAGAGCGTGAGCTGGGCGGAGGTGCGCAGCGCCATCGCGGCCGCGACCGCCGAGCAGCTCGGGCTCGCCTTCCTGTTCGTCGGCGTCAGCTACGTGTTCCTCACCGGCTACGACGCGCTGGCCCTGCGCCAGCTCAAGATCAAGGTGCCGTACCGGATCACCGCGCTCGCCTCGTTCACGAGCTATGCGGTGAGCTTCACCCTCGGTTTCCCGCTGCTCACCGCCGGCACGATCCGCTACTGGATCTATGCCCGGCAGGGCCTGTCCACCGCCAAGATCGCGGCTCTGACCGTGATCGCCGGCTTCACCTTCTGGCTCGGCATGGGCGTGGTGCTGGGTCTGAGCCTGATCATCGAGGCGGGCCAGCTCGCCGGGCTCGCCTTCACGTCGATCCGGATCAACCAGGGCGTCGGCCTCGCGGCGCTCGCCCTCGTGCTCGGCTACCTCGCCTGGGTCTCGGCCAAGAAGCGCAGCATCACCGTCAAGCACTGGCGCCTGGAACTGCCCGGGGCCTCCGTCTCCATCGGCCAGATGATCGTCGGGATCGGCGACGTCTGCGCGGCGGCGGCCGTGCTCTACGTGCTGCTGCCGCAGGAGACGACGCTCGGCTTCACCACCTTCCTGGCGATCTACGTGCTCGCCGCCATGCTGGGCATCGCGTCGAACGCCCCCGGCGGCATCGGGGTGTTCGAGGCGACCGTCCTGCTCGCCCTGTCGAGCCTGCCGCGCAACGAGGTGCTGACCTCGCTGCTGCTGTTCCGGGGCTGCTACTACGTCGTCCCGTTCGTGACCGCCCTGGCGATGCTCGGCCTGTACGAGATCGTCAAGCGGGCGGGCGGCGCACGCGATCCGGGGCCTCCGGAGGGCACGGCCGGCCCGTCCGGCCGGGCGTGGCGCGACGAGTCCGAAACCCGCTGATCCGCCGCGCCTGCCATGTCCGGTCGCCTGCGCAGCTCCCCCGCCTGGACCGGCGCCGCGATCGCCGCGGGCCTGCTCGGGCTCGCCACCGCGCTGGCCGGGCGGCTCGATCTCCCGCTGATCCTGACCGGGCTCGTGGCCGTCTGCCTGGGCGGCTGGCTCGGCGGCCGCGGCCGCGAGGCCCCGGTGCCGCGTCCGGCTGCAACCACGCAGCGCCACGCCGTCGCCGAGGCGCTCCTGGCCCACGTGCCGGATCCGGTGATCCTGGTGGACCGGCGCACCCTGGTGGTGGAGGCGAACCCCGCCGCCCGGGCCCTCCTGCCGGCCCTGCACCACGCCCGGCCCCTGTCCTTTGCGCTCCGCGACCCGGAGGTCCTCGACGGCGTCGAGGCGGTGCTGAGTTCCGGCCTGCCGCGCCGCGTCGCGCTGTCGACCCGGGTGCCCCTGGAGCGGACCTTCGAGGTCCAGATCGGCGCCCTGCCGATGCCCGACGGATCCGGCGTCAGCGCGCTGCTGTTCCTGCGCGACCTCACCTCGGCCCGGCGTCTGGAGGCCATGCGGGTCGACTTCGTCGCCAATGCGAGCCACGAGCTGCGCACGCCGCTGGCCACCCTGATCGGCTTCATCGAGACCCTGCAGGGCCCCGCCCGCGATGACGCGCAGGCCCGGGAGCGCTTCCTGGAGATCATGCGCGTCCAGGCCCTGCGCATGACCCGGCTGATCGACGATCTGCTGTCGCTGTCGCGGATCGAGCTGCGGGAGCACGTGGCCCCCACCGCCGTGGTCGATCTCGCGGCGCTGGCCCGCCAGATGGTCGACGCCCAGGGGCCGCCCGCCGAGGCGCGGGGCGCCACGATCCGCCTGGAGGAGGGCGCCGGCCCCTTCGCGGTCCCCGGCGATTCCGACGAGCTCGCCCGGGTGATCGAGAACCTGATCGAGAACGCCGTCAAATACGGCGGCGGCCGGATCAGCGTCGGGCTCGCCCGCGAGGACGATCCGCGGCTCGGGCCCCGGATCGTCCTGTCCGTGGTCGATGACGGGCCGGGCATCCCGCCCGAGCACATCCCGCGGCTCACGGAGCGCTTCTACCGGGTCGACGTCGCGTCGAGCCGCGCCCGCGGGGGCACGGGCCTGGGGCTCGCCATCGTCAAGCACAGCCTCAACCGCCACCGCGGACGCATCGCCATCGAGAGCGCGGTGGGGGAGGGGACCACCGTGCGGGTCAGCCTGCCGGAATACGGCACCGCCGCGCTGCCGCCCCCGGCCGATCAGGCCGGCCCGGCATAGGGGCCGATCCCGAGGCCGTCCTCGACGCGCCCGATCCAGGCGCGGATGGCCCCGTAGCCCGCGAGGTCGAAGCCGCCCTCATGGGCCATGCGGGTGTAGGCGACGAGCGCCACATCGGCGAGGGTCAGGGCCTCGCCCGCCAGGAAGGCGGAACAGGCCAGCGTCCGCTCCATCAGCCTCAGGGCGTCGGCGCCGCGCTCGGCGAGCTTCGGGTCGAGATCCTCCGGCGCCCGCTTGAGGTAATGGAGCTGGTAGCGGCGGACCGCGATGTAGGGCTCGTGGCTGTACTGCTCCCAGAACATCCACTGCAGCATCCGGGCACGGGGCAGGGCCGCTTCAGGGATCAGCGCGGAGCCTTCCGCGAGATAGACGATGATCGCGTTCGACTCCGACAGCACGGCGCCGTCGGGCAGGACGACGATCGGCACCCGCCCGGCGGGGTTCAGGGCCAGGAATTCCGGCGTGCGGGTCCCGCCGCCCGGGACATCCACATCGCGCCAGACCGCCGGGATGCCGAGATGGGCCGCGACCCACTTGACCTTGAGGCAGTTCCCGGAGCCCGGGTCGCCATAGATCGTCAGCGGTTCGCTCATCCGCGCCCTCGTCGCTCCGGCATGCGGGAAGCTTGGCCGGGCACGAGCGATTCGACAACGGGCGAAGCGGCTCGCCATCGCCCGGATCTGTCCGATATCCGGCCCGCGCGCCCTTGACCTTCCTATGATGGGAAGCCCCATCTGACCCGGCATGGATGCTTCGAACCGGATCACCGCCATGTCGAAATCCGTCGCCCTGACCCTGCCCGTCACGGGCATGTCCTGCGCCTCCTGCGTCGGCCGCGTGGAGCGCGCCCTCGCGGCGCTGCCCGGCACCCGGGACGTGGCGGTGAACCTCGCCACCCAGCGCGCCAGCCTCGTCCTCGATGGGGGCACGAGCCCGGGCGAGGTCGCGATGGCGCTGGCGGAGGCCGGCTACCCCGTCCCCGAGACGCAGAGCCTGCTGGCCGTGGACGGGATGTCCTGCGCGAGCTGCGTGGGCCGCGTCGAGCGGGCGCTGGCCGCCGTGCCGGGGGTGACCGGAGCCAGCGTCAACCTCGCCGCCGGACGGGCCGCGATCCGGCATCCCGAGGGCGTCGTGTCGATGGACGATCTGGTGACGGCCGTGGCGGCGGCCGGCTACGACGCCCGCCCGGTCGAGGCCGGCCAGCCGGCCGACCCGTCGGCCCGTCAGGCGGAGGAGGGCCGCGCCCTGCGCCGCGACCTGATCGCGGCCGCCGTGCTCTCGGCGCCCGTCGTCGCCCTCGACATGGGCGGCCACCTTCTTCCCGGGCTGCATGGCGGCCCGGTGACGGCCCTGGTCCAGGCGATCCTCGCCACCCTGGTCCTCGCAGGCCCGGGACGCCGCTTCTTCCTGCGCGGCGTCCCGGGCCTGCTGCGCGGCCATCCCGACATGAACGCCCTGGTCGCCCTCGGGGCCGGGGCCGCCTACCTGTACTCGCTGGTCTCGACCCTGGCGCCCGACCTCCTGCCGGCGGGGGCCGCGCACCTCTACTTCGAGGCGAGCGTCCTGATCGTCACGCTGATCCTGCTCGGCCGGACCCTGGAGGCCCGGGCCAAGGGGCGGACCGGCCAGGCGATCGCCCGGCTGATGGACCTGACCCCGAAGACCGCCCGGATCGTCCGCGACGGCGCCGAGACCGAGGTGCCCCTCGACGCCCTGCGCCTCGGCGACGTCGTCCGGGTGCGTCCGGGCGAGCGGGTGGCGGCGGACGGCGCCGTGGTCTCCGGGACCAGCCATGTCGACGAGAGCATGGTGACCGGCGAGCCTGCGCCGGTGCGCAAGGGGCCGGGCGATTCCGTGGTCGGCGGCACCCTCAACGGCCGCGGCAGCCTCGACCTGCGGGTCGAGGCCGTGGGCGGCGCCACCGTGGTCGCGCAGATCGCCGCCCTGGTGGAGCGCGCCCAGAGCGGCAAGCTGCCGATCCAGGCCCTGGTCGACCGCGTCACGGGACGGTTCGTGCCGGCGGTGATCGGGATCGCCGCGGCGACCTTCCTGGCGTGGCTGCTCCTGGCGCCCGCCCCTTCGCTGGGGCCGGCCCTGGTCAACGCCGTGGCGGTGCTGATCATCGCCTGCCCCTGCGCCATGGGTCTGGCGACGCCCACCGCCATCATGGTCGGCACCGGACGCGCGGCGGCGCGCGGCGTGCTGTTCCGCGACGGCGCCGCGCTCCAGGGCCTGCGCGACGTGCGGGTCGTGGCCCTCGACAAGACCGGTACCCTGACCGAGGGCCGCCCCCGGCTCACCGAGATTGTGCCGGCTCCGGGCATCGCCGAGGCCGAGGCCCTGGCCCTCGCGGCCGCGCTGGAGACCCGCTCCGAGCACCCGCTGGCCGGCGCCGTGGTGGCGGCCGCCCGCGACCGCGGCCTCGCCATGCCCGAGCCGGACCGCTTCGAGGCAGTGGCGGGCTTCGGAATCTCCGGACGGGTCGCGGGCCGGGCCGTGGCTGTCGGCGCCCCGCGCTACCTGGAACGGCTCGACGTCGCCCTGAACCCGGATCTCGCCGCCCGCGCCGAGACGCTGGCCAGCCAGGGCCGCAGCCCGGTCCACCTCGTCCTCGACGGCCGCCATGCCGCGATCCTGGCGGTGGCCGATCCTGTGAAGGCGGGGGCCCGTGCGGCCGTGGCGGCCCTGAAGGCGCGCGGCCTCGTGGTGGCGATGGTCACGGGCGACGACCCCGTCACCGCCGCCGGCGTGGCGCGGAGCCTCGGCATCGACGCGGTGGCCGCCGGGGTATTGCCCGGCGGGAAGGTCGAGGCTGTCCAGCGGTTCCGGGCCGAGCACGGGCCGGTGGCCTTCGTGGGCGACGGCATCAACGACGCGCCGGCGCTGGCGGAGGCCGATGTCGGGCTGGCCATCGGCACCGGCACCGACATCGCGGTCGAGAGCGCCGACGTGGTGCTGATGTCGGGCGACCTGGAGGCCCTGGTCGAGGCCCTGGCGCTGTCGCGGGCGGTGATGGCCAACATCCGCCAGAACCTGTTCTGGGCCTTCGCCTACAACGCCGCCTTGATCCCGGTGGCGGCCGGCGTGCTGGTGCCGTTCGGCGGCCCGGCCCTGTCGCCGATCCTGGCCGCGGGCGCCATGGCGTTTTCCAGCGTGTTCGTCCTCGGCAATGCTCTGCGGCTGCGCCGGGCCGGCGGACGGCCCGCGGCCGGCGCGGCGCCCGCGCTCAACGCGAGGGCGGCATGAGCGCGGCGAGTCTGACGATCGGCGAGGCGGCGCGCCGCACCGGCGTCTCGGCCAAGATGATCCGCTGGTACGAGGCGACCGGCCTGCTGCCGCCGGCCGCGCGGTCCGAATCCGGCTACCGCCATTACGGCGACGCCGACCTCCACACGCTCCGCTTCATCCGCCGCGCCCGCGACCTCGGCTTCAGCGTCGACGCGATCGCGGATCTGCTGGCGCTCTGGCGCGACCGCGCCCGGCCGAGCGCCGGGGTGAAGGCGATCGCGCAGGAGCAGATCGCCGATCTGCGCCGCCGCATCGCCGAGATGGAGGGGATGGCGCGGACGCTGGAGCATCTGGCGGAGGCCTGCTGCGGCGACGAGAGGCCGGATTGCCCGATCCTCGACGATCTCGCCGCGGACGACCATCCGCCCGAACCACGGCGGCGCAGCCGCGGGCTGGCGGGGCGGGGACCGGCGCGGGGGGCGGCCTGAGCGGACCGGAAGGCGCACTGGGCCGCCGGCGGAGGCTCGGTGGCGCGCCACGATCCCGGCTCGCCTCCCTCTCAGAACGGGGCGATCCGTTGAATCCCCCTGCGAGGTCTGTGCGCGGCGCTCGCGGATCGGGTGGTTGATCCGGACGGCCGGGCTCTGCGCGTCGTCCGGATCGGGCCCTGAGCGCCGCGCATGCGCCAAGCGCGGCCGTTGACGGCGGCGCTGGCCCCGGCTTTGCTGGTCCGGCCCACCCCAAAGGCCACGAAAGCCCCGACCCGATGCCCGTCCTCGAACGGATCCGCGACTTCGCCGACACGATGACGGCGTGGCGGCACGACCTGCACGCCCATCCCGAGCTGCTCTACGATGTCACCCGCACCGCCGGCTTCGTGGCCGAGACGCTGCGGTCCTTCGGCTGCGACGAGGTGGTCACCGGCATCGGCCGCACCGGGGTGGTCGGCGTGATCCGGGGCAAGGGCTGCGCCTCCAACCGCGCCATCGGCCTGCGCGCCGACATGGATGCCCTGCCGATCCAGGAGGTGCGCGACCTGCCCTACCGCTCCACCGTGCCGGGCAAGATGCACGCCTGCGGCCATGACGGGCACACGACCATGCTCCTCGGCGCCGCCAAGTACCTCTCTGAGACCCGGGACTTCGACGGGGCGGCCGTGCTGATCTTCCAGCCCGCCGAGGAGGGCGGGGGCGGCGGCGAAGCCATGGTCGAGGACGGCCTGATGGAGCGGTTCGGCGTCGAGTCGGTCTACGGGATGCACAACATCCCCGGCATGGCGATCGGCACCTTCGCGATCCGCCCGGGGCCGATCATGGCCTCCACCGACCGCTTCACCGTGACCATCGAGGGGCGGGGCGGGCACGCGGCGCTCCCGCAGAACGCCATCGACAGCGTGCTCGTGTCGAGCCACGTGATCATCGCCCTGCAGAGCATCGTGTCGCGCAACCTCGACCCGGTGCAGCAGGCGGTGGTCTCGGTCTGTGCGCTCGAGGCCGGCGAGGCCTTCAACGTCTTGCCGCAGACCGTGACCATGCGCGGCACCATGCGCACGCTGTCCCAGGCGGTGCGCAGCCAGATCAAGGGACGGATCGAGACCCTCGTGGCCGACATCGCCGGCGGCTTCGGCGCCCGCGGCCGGGTCGAGTACGGATCGAGCTATCCGGTCACCGAGAACCATCCCGCCGAGACCGACTTCATGGCCGATGTCGCCGAGGCCCTGGTGGGGCGAGAGAACGTCGATCGCGCGGTGGCGCCGATGATGACCGCGGAGGATTTCTCCTACATGCTCGGCCGCCGCCCCGGCGCCTACATGTTCATCGGCAACGGCGACAGCGCCTCGCTCCATCACCCGCATTACGATTTCAACGACGCGGCCGCGCCGTACGGGGCTTCCCTGTGGGCGCGCCTGATCGAGACCGGCTTGCCGCTCACCGCCTGAGCGCGCGCCCCGCCGTCCCGACCCTCGCGGAGGCCGGATCAGCCCCCGTAGCGCGTCTTGAGCAGCGTGTAGGTCAGCCGCGCGGTCTGAACCTCGCCGCCCTCGGGCCGCCCGGGCTTGGTGGAGGGGTTCCAGCCGTAGAGATCGAAATGGCCGTGCGCCTTGGTGTTGGGTGCGAAGCGGCGCAGGAACAGGGCCGCGGTGATCGCCCCCGCGAACGGCCCGCCGGACACGTTGTTGAGGTCGGCCACCTTGGAGTCGAGGAGGCTCGCGTAGGGCGCGTGCAGCGGCATGCGCCAGACCGGATCGATCGCCGCCCGGCCGGCCTGTGCCACCGCTTCGGCTAGCGCATCGTCCTCCGTGAAGAAGGCCGGCAGGTCCGGCCCGAGGGCCACCCGGGCGGCGCCGGTGAGGGTCGAGAAGTCGAGGATCAGGTCGGGGGAGTCCGCGTCCGCGAGGGCGAGCGCGTCGGCCAGGATCAGCCGGCCTTCCGCATCGGTGTTGCCGATCTCGACGCTGAGCCCGGCCCGGCTCGGCAGCACGTCGCCGGGGCGGAAGGCGTTGCCCGATACGGCGTTCTCCACTGCGGTGATCAGCAGGCGCAGGCGCAGGCGCAGGCGCGCGCCCATGACCATGTCGGCGGCGGCCAGCGCTGCGGCGGCCCCGCCCATGTCCTTCTTCATCAGCAGCATCGCGGCCGACGGCTTGATGTCGAGGCCGCCGGTGTCGAAGGCCACCCCCTTGCCGACCAGGGTCACGCGCGGCGCATCCGCCGGCCCCCAGGTCAGGTCGATGAGCCGTGGCGCCCGGGGCGAGGCGGCGCCCACCGCGTGGATCAGGGGATACTCCGTGGCGAGCGCCTCGCCCTGCGTGACGGTGACGGAGGCGCCGTGGCGCGCGCCGAGCGTCCGGGCCGCCGCCTCGATCTCGGCGGGGCCGAGATCGTTGGCCGGCGTGTTGACGAGATCGCGGCCCATCGCCACCGCGGCGGCGATCCGCTCCACCTCGGCCGCGTCGATGCCGGCCGGCGCCACGAGCCGGGCCTGGCTCCCGCCGCCGGAGCGGTAGCGGCCGAAGCGGTAGCTCCCCATCAGCCAGGCGAGCGCCGCCTCGGTGGGCTCGGGCGCGTCGTCCAGCCGGAACACGCCCTCCGGCAGCAGCCCCGGCAGCTTGCCGACGAGCAGCCGGTCGTGGGCCGCCGCCTCCGGATCGCCGAGGCCGAACAGAACCCGCGCGAGGCTGCCGTCGGGGCCGGGCAGCAGTGCGAGGCCGCCCGCCTTGGGCTTGAAGCCGATGGCCCGGGCGAAGCTCCGCTGGGTCGGTTCCAGGCCGGCTTCGACCTTTGCCCAGCTCCCGGTCGTGACCAGGCTCACCGGCACGGCCTGCGTGTCGCCGGGCAGGAGCCCGAGGGTCGTCGCCGGAATCTCGGCCTGGGTCATGTGCCTCTCGCATGCCGTCCCGACGGGCGGCTTAACCGGTGGTTAGGGTTAACGCTCTATCACCGGCCGGCCGGGAGCGTGAAGCGCGTGCCATCGCATCCAGGCCAGATGCCGGCGGAGCGTACCATGATGACGGCCCTGATCCGGGTCACACGATCCCAGGCCAATGCCGGTGGCCGCGCCGCTCTGGTGGCGGCCGTCGTCGCGCTGGGGCTTGCCGGCTGCAACACCCGCTCTCCGGAAACGACCGGCTCGATCGGCTCGCTCGGGGGCACACCGGCCGCCGCCGCGGTGCCCGCGCGACAGGACATCGACCGGCTGGCCGAGCGGTTCAACGCCGATCCCACCGACGGCCGCACGGCGATCGCCTATGCCCGCGCCCTGCGGGCCACCGATCAGATCAGCCAGGCCTCGGCGGTGCTGCAGCAGGCGGCCCTGCGCAACCCGCGCGACCGGGTCCTCCTCGGCGCCTACGGCAAGTCGCTGGTCGAGGCGGGCCGATTCCGCGAGGCGATCGACGTGCTCGCCAACGCGCATACGCCCGCCAATCCCGACTGGCGCATCCTGTCGGCACAGGGCTCGGCCTCCGCCCAGCTCGGCGAGCAGGAGCGTGCGCAGAGCTTCTACGAGGCCGCCCTCAAGATCCGGCCGAACGAGCCCTCGCTCCTGTCCAATCTCGGCCTGTCCTACGCGCTGTCGCGCAATCTCGATCTCGCGGAGCAGACACTCCGGCAGGCCGCCGACCAGCCCGGCGCCGACGCGCGGGTGCGGGCGAATCTCGCCATGGTCCTGGGCCTCAAAGGCCGCTTCGCCGATGCCGAGGCGGTCCTGCGCCGCGACATGAGCCCCGAGGAGGCGGCCACGAACGTCGCTTCCCTGCGCCGGCTCGCGGCCCAGCCCAATCGGCCCAAGTCGCTGTCCGGCCTGGGGGCGCCGGGCCAGGGGTGACGCGACGGCCCATCGGCCTGATACTTCGGTCCGATCTGCGCCGAAACCCGTGGCGGCCGGTCACCCCGCCGGTCCGGGCCCGCCCTCAGTGTTCGCGACCGACGATGCACCCGACGCAGAGGTCGCCTGACCCCATGCGCGGAACGGGACGGCGCACGCACCCGCTCACCGCCCTCGTGCCCGCTCCGCACCGTGCCCGACAGGAAAACGCACCTGTCACGACGACCCGGTAGCGGCCAGATTCGAAAAGTTCTATATCCCTCCCCGGCTGCGCCGCGCGGCATCACGGGCGTCCAAATCGCCCCCGCGCATCGTCCTGCCCGGGCACTCCCGGGGCGGCGCGCGCCCGTCGGGCGCTACACAGGCCGAACACGGATCTCGTAGCGCAGGTCTTGCCTGCGCGTGTTCGACAACCCGCAGCGAGGATAGAACCAGCCGTGCCCTCACTCGACAGCTTCAAGGCCCGCCAGACGCTCGAAGCCGGCGGCAAGACCTACACCTACTATTCCATTCCCGCGGCCGAGAAGAACGGCCTCGCCTCGGCCACCGCGCTGCCCTTCTCAATGAAGGTGATCCTGGAGAACCTGCTGCGCTGCGAGGACGACCGCTCGGTCAAGAAGGCCGACATCGCGGCCGCCGTCGGCTGGCTCGACCAGAAGGGCAAGGCCGAGGTCGAGATCGCGTTCCGCCCCGCCCGTGTGCTGATGCAGGACTTCACCGGCGTGCCGGCGGTGGTCGACCTCGCCGCCATGCGCGACGCCATGGTGGCGCTGGGCGGCGACCCGCAGAAGATCAACCCGCTGGTGCCGGTGGACCTCGTCATCGACCACTCGGTGATCGTCGACGAGTTCGGCACCCCGAAGGCGCTCGCCGACAACGTTGCCCTGGAATACTCGCGCAACGGCGAGCGCTACACCTTCCTGAAGTGGGGCCAGTCGGCCTTCGACAACTTCTCCGTGGTCCCGCCGGGCACCGGCATCTGCCACCAGGTGAACCTGGAATACCTCGCCCAGACCGTCTGGACGAAGTCCGAGGACGGGTCCGAGGTGGCCTATCCCGATTCGCTGGTCGGCACCGATTCGCACACCACCATGGTCAACGGCATGGCCGTGCTGGGTTGGGGCGTCGGCGGCATCGAGGCCGAGGCGGCCATGCTCGGCCAGCCGCTGTCGATGCTGATCCCCGAGGTCGTGGGCTTCAAGCTGTCGGGCAAGCTGCCCGAGGGCACCACCGCCACCGACCTCGTGCTCACCGTCACCCAGATGCTGCGCAAGAAGGGCGTGGTCGGCAAGTTCGTGGAGTTCTACGGCCCCGGCCTCGACGACATGGCGGTCGCCGACCGGGCCACGATCTCCAACATGGCTCCGGAATACGGCGCCACCTGCGGCTTCTTCCCGATCGACCAGAAGACCATCGACTTCCTGAAGGTCACCGGCCGCTCCGACGACCGGATCGCCCTGGTGGAGGCCTACGCCAAGGCGCAGGGCATGTGGCGCGACGCCCAGACCCCCGATCCGGTCTTCACCGACACGCTGGAACTCGACATGGGCGAGGTGCGGCCCTCGCTCGCCGGCCCGAAGCGCCCGCAGGACCGGGTGCTGCTCGACGGCGCCAAGCCGGGCTTCGCCGGCTCGATGGAGACCGAGTTCAAGAAGGCCGCCGACATCGCGCGCCGCTACCCCGTCGAGGGCACGAACTTCGACCTCGGGCACGGCGACGTGGTGATCGCGGCGATCACAAGCTGCACCAACACGTCGAATCCCTCGGTGATGATCGGCGCCGGGCTTCTGGCTCGCAATGCGGTGGCCAAGGGCCTGCGCTCCAAGCCGTGGGTGAAGACTTCGCTCGCGCCCGGATCGCAGGTGGTCGGTGAATATCTCGAAAAATCCGGCCTGCAGGACCCCCTCGATGCGCTCGGCTTCAACCTCGTGGGCTTCGGCTGCACGACCTGCATCGGCAATTCCGGCCCGCTGCCGGAGGCGATCTCCAAGGCCATCAACGACAATGACATCGTGGCCGCGGCGGTGCTCTCGGGCAACCGCAACTTCGAGGGCCGCGTGAACCCCGACGTGCGGGCGAACTACCTCGCTTCGCCGCCCCTCGTGGTCGCCTACGCGCTGGCCGGCTCGATGCAGATCGACATCACCACCGAGCCCCTCGGCCTGGGCTCGGACGGCAAGCCGGTCTACCTCAAGGACATCTGGCCGTCCTCGGCGGAGGTGCAGCAGTTCATCGAGGAGAACATCACCTCGGCGCTGTTCAAGTCCCGCTACGCGGACGTGTTCGGCGGCGACCAGAACTGGAAGGACGTCGAGGTCACCGAGGCCGAGACCTTCGCGTGGAACCCGGGCTCCACCTACGTGCAGAACCCGCCCTACTTCGTCGGCATGGAGAAGACCCCGAAGCCGGTCGAGGACATCGCGGATGCCCGGATCCTCGGCCTGTTCCTCGACTCGATCACCACCGACCACATCTCGCCCGCCGGCAACATCCGCGCGGCCTCGCCGGCCGGCGAGTACCTGCAGTCGCATCAGGTGCGCGTGCAGGACTTCAACCAGTACGGCACGCGGCGCGGCAACCACGAGGTGATGATGCGGGGCACCTTCGCCAACATCCGCATCAAGAACCAGATGGTGAAGGACGCCTCCGGCGGCGTGGTCGAGGGCGGGTGGACGCACTTCCAGCCCTCCGGCGAGAAGATGTTCATCTACGACGCGGCGATGAAATACGCCGAGCAGGGCACGCCGCTCGTCATCTTCGCCGGCAAAGAGTACGGCACCGGCTCGTCGCGCGACTGGGCGGCGAAGGGCACGAAGCTGCTGGGCGTCCGCGCCGTAGTGGCCGAGAGCTTCGAGCGCATCCACCGCTCGAACCTCGTCGGCATGGGCGTGGTGCCGCTGGTCTTCCAGGGCGACACGAGCTGGCAGTCGCTGGGCCTGAAGGGTGACGAGACCGTCACCATCAAGGGCCTCGCCGGCGAATTGAAGCCCCGCCAGACGCTCACCGCGGAGATCAAGTCCGCCGACGGTTCGGTGAAGCAGGTCCCGCTGACCTGCCGGATCGATACCCTCGACGAGCTGGAATACTTCCGCAACGGCGGCATCCTGCCCTACGTGCTGCGCTCGCTCGCGGCCTGACCATGCACCGGGCGGTCCTCGGGCCGCCCCCGCGACCGATGAGGCGGCGTCCCCCGGGCGCCGCCTTATTTGTTTCTCAGGGCGATCATTTCGCTTGCGCACAACCTTGTTTCGCGCGCGTGTCGCCCCATAACCGGGCTTCCGCATCCAGGATGGGACCCCGATGAAGCACCTCAGCAAGACCCTCGCCGCCGCCGGCCTGACCGCCCTCCTGTCGAGTGCGGCCTTCGCCGCGCAGGTCGAGCGCGTCCGCGGTACCGTCGACAAAGCCGATGGCAGCACGCTCACGATCAAGACCGACGACGGCAAGACCGAGACGGTGGATGTCGCGGGCGCCAAGTTCGCCTGGGTGGTCCCGTCGAGCCTCGATCAGATCAAGGACGGCGTCTTCATCGGCACCGCCACCAAGGGCGAGAACCCGATGACCGCCCTGGAGGTCGTCCTCTTCCCCGAGTCGATGCGCGGTACCGGCGAGGGCCATTACGGCTGGGATACGATCACCGATCAGACCGCCGGCGCCGGCGCCAAGGTGAAGAGCGCCATGACCAACGGCACCGTAAAGGCCGAGACGTCGGGCGCGCCCAAGGTGAAGAGCGCCATGACCAACGGCACCGTGAAGGCCGACAAGGCGGCCTCGGGCGGCGAGCGCACCCTGACGGTGAGCTACGGCAAGGACGGCTCCAAGGAGATCGTGGTGCCCTCCTCGGCGCCGATCGTCGCGTTCGAGCCCGCCGACAAGGCGATCCTGACGCCCGGCTCCAAGGTCTTCGCCGTGGTCGCCAAGGATGGCGCCAAGGCCGACGGCAAGCTCATCGCGGTCGGCAAGGACGGCCTGACCCCGCCCATGTAAGGCCGGACGGCCCGCCCGACGCACTCCGTCGCGCGGGCCGATCAAGGGCCTGGGGGCGACGTTCGATCTTCGCCTAGCAGCCGCGTCGCGGAGGCTTTCGGCCCGCCGGGAGGGGGCAATCGGTCCGGCCTCGACGCGCGGGGCGAAGGTCCATTCGCCGGGAAGGCGCATACAAACGGCGCGGGAACGGATTAAAATTGCTTCCTCAGCGTGCCACGCGCTGGTGCCGTGCACACAAATCGCGCATCTTCCGCCGCCGAGCGGCCCGTCAACGAGGCTGCGGCGGAGGAATCCAAGATGGGCGCTGGAGTGGCGGGCGCGATCGCGCCTGAGAGAATCCCGAATCTGTTGTCGCGCGAGCGGATCGTCGCCAAGCCGGGCTTCAACCGATGGTTGGTCCCGCCGGCGGCGCTGGCGATCCATCTCTGTATCGGGATGGCCTACGGCCTGTCGGTATTCTGGCTGCCGCTGACCCGGGCGCTCTCCGTGGGTCAGCCGGCTCCTGCCGCCTGCCCCGACATGGGCGTGATGACGGCCCTGTTCACGACGACCTGCGACTGGCGGGTGAGCGACCTCGTCACCGTGTTCTCCATCGGCATCGTCGTGCTCGGCCTCTCGGCCGCCCTGTTCGGCGGCTGGCTGGAACGGGCCGGCCCGCGCAAGGCCGGCATCGCGGCGGCCCTCTGCTGGGGCGGCGGCTTCCTGATCGGCGCCTTCGGCGTCTACGTCCACCAGCTCTGGCTGGTCTGGCTCGGCATGGGCCTGATCGGCGGCATCGGGCTGGGCCTCGGCTACATCTCGCCGGTGTCCACGTTGATCAAATGGTTCCCGGATCGCCGCGGCATGGCCACCGGCATGGCGATCATGGGCTTCGGCGGCGGCGCGATGATCGGCTCGCCCCTGGCGGACAGCCTGATCAAGAGCTTCCGGACCGCGGATTCGGCCGGTGTCTGGCAGACGCTCGCCGTGATGGGTGTCGGGTACATCCTGTTCATGCTGGGGGGCGCCTTCGGCTACCGGGTGCCCCCGGCCGGCTGGCGCCCGGACGGCTGGACCAACCCGACCGCCAAGAACGCCATGATCGCCTCGGGCCACGTCCATCTGCGCGACGCGCACAAGACCTTCCAGTTCTGGATGATCTGGCTCGTGCTGTTCCTCAACGTGTCCGCCGGCATCGGCGTGCTGGCGCTGGCCTCGCCGATGCTCCAGGAGATCTTCGGCGGCGAGCTGATCGGCCTGCCGGGCACCGGCTTCTCCGCCCTCGACGCCGGCCAGAAGGCGCAGGTCGCCGCCATCGCGGCGGGTTTCGTCGGCCTGCTCTCCCTGTTCAACATCCTGGGCCGGTTCTTCTGGGCCTCGATGTCGGACCGGATCGGCCGGAAGGGCACCTACGCGATCTTTTTCGCCCTGGGTGGCCTCCTGTATGCGGCCGCGCCCTGGGCCGCCGGCATCGGCTCGCAGGCGCTGTTCGTCGCGATCTTCTGCGTGATCCTGTCCATGTATGGCGGCGGCTTCGCGACGGTCCCGGCCTACCTCGCCGACGTGTTCGGCACGCAGTTCGTGGGCGCCATCCACGGGCGCCTGCTCACCGCGTGGTCGATGGCGGGCATCGTCGGGCCCTTCGTCATCACCAAGATCCGCGAGGCGCAGGTCGCGGCCGGCGTGCAGGGGGCGGACCTCTACGGCCGGACCATGTACGTGCTCGCGAGCTTCCTGGCGGTTGGGTTCCTCTGCAACCTGCTGGTCCGGCCGCTGGCGCAAAGGTGGTTCATGTCCGATTCCGAGCGGGCCTCCCTGGATGTCCGCTCGGGCGCCACGGCCTCCGGGCCGTCGGGCTCCTTCGGCATCGGCCGCGGCGGCTTCAGCCCCGGCGCCGCCCTGGCCTGGGCGGTGGTCGGCATCCCGATCGTCTGGGGCATCGGCATCACCCTGTCGAAGGCGTTCATCCTGTTCCGCTGAACCCGATCGCTCGGTTGTGGCAGGCACGGCGGGTCGCTAGGTTTCCGGCGCCTCGCCGTGCCGGGATGCCTTCGTCGTGATCGACAAGTTGGACTTCCTGCTCGCGCTCGCCCGCGAGCAGCATTTCGGGCACGCCGCCGAATCCTGCGGCGTGACCCAGCAGACCCTCTCGGCCGGCGTGAAGCAGCTGGAGAACCGCTTCGGCGTGCAGCTCGTGCTGCGCGGCTCCCGCTTCCAGGGCTTCACGCCCGAGGGCGAGCGGGTGCTGGAATGGGCACGGCGCATCGTGGCCGATGCCCGGGCCATGCACGAGGAGGTCACCGGCCTGCGCCGGGGCCTCACCGGACACCTGCGCATCGCCGCCATCCCCACGGCGCTGCCGATGATCGTCAACCTCACCACGCCCTACCGCGAGCGCCACCCGGACGTGCGGCTGACGGTCGAGTCCGCCACCTCGACCGACATCTTCTCCCTGATCGAGAACCTGGAGGCGGATGCCGGCCTGACCTACCTCGACAACGAGCCCCTTGGGCGGGTGGTCTCCGTGCCGCTCTACCGGGAGCGCTACCGCCTCGTCACGGCGATCGGCGGCCCCTTCGACGGCCGGTCCAGCGTCACCTGGGCCGAGACCGGCAGCCTGCCCCTCTGCCTGCTCACGCCGAACATGCAGAACCGGCGGATCATCGATCACCAGATCCGGGAGGCGGGTGTTGACCCCGCCGCAACGCTCGAATCGAACTCGATGATCGTGCTTTTGACCCATGTCCGCACCCTGCGCTGGGCCTCGATCATGCCGGAGATCCTGGTCGATGCGCTGGGGCCCATGGAGGGCGTGCGCACCATCCCGATCACCGCCCCGGACCTGGAGCACACGATCGGCCTCGTCGCTCCGCGGCGCGAGCCGTCCACACCGATGGTGACGGCCCTCGTAGCTATCGCGCGGTCCCTGGCGCGGACGCTCGATCCGGATCTGGCCGCGTCGGGGACCGCCTGAGCGATCGGCTCCGTGCCCGGACCGGGGCGGGGCGTTCCAGGAGCCATCGGCGGGTCGCGCCGAGGGCATGCACCGGCAGCGTCAGTACAAGCCAGATCGCCAGTACCGCCCCGGTGATGAGGATCGCCAGCAGGATCCGCTGCATCGAACCCGCCTTCCGCCCGCCAGGCTGGCCGAAACCGCGGGCCGGAAATCGGCCGGCGAATCGCGCAGCGTCCGGGACGAGTGAGGGTTAACGAGTCGTGCTGGCGTCAGGCTGTCGGCCGCTCGGGCGGCGGCCGGGCAGCTGCCGGGAACGCGCGCCATCGTCGCGCGAGGCGGTGCCGAACAGAAAAAGCCGCCCCGTCTCCGGAGCGGCTTCCCGTCGGCGGTCAGGCTGCGATGCAGCCAGCGACCTTACTTGATCTTGGTTTCCTTGAAATCGACGTGCTTGCGCGCGACCGGGTCGTACTTGCGCATCGTCAGCTTCTCGGTCTGCGTGCGGGAGTTCTTCTTGGTGACGTAGAAATAGCCCGTGTCGGCGGTGGAGACGAGCTTGATCTTGACGGTGACGGCCTTGGCCATGGCGCGGCGCTCCTGCAGGGTGCGGCATTCCGCGTGAGCGAAACGCAAATGGCCGGGAGAGCCCGGCCGAATACGGGCGGGTGAATGCCCGATCGGGCCCGGCAGGTCAAGAGCGTGTGCCCGATCGCTCCGTCGCGGCGAGCCAGCCGGCGAAGGCCAGGAACAGGGCGAGCAGCGCCAGGGCGAAGCCGTGCGGCGGCACGAGGTCGAGCCCGCCGCCGATCACCGGCGGACCCAGCATCAGACCGACATTGTAGAGCACCACGAAGGCCGCGTTGGCCCCCGCGAGATCGTTCGCGGGGGTACGGTCGCCGAGCATCGCGAGGCCGACCGTGTAGAGGGTGCCGGCAATCCCGCCCCAGACGAGGAGGAGCAGGCCGAACGCCACCGGGTTGCCGGCCGCGAATGGGATCAGGGCCGAGCCCGCGGCGCCCGCGAGGCCCGCGCCGAGCAGCACCGCGCCGCGGTCGAGACGGTCCGCGAGCCAGCCGAACGGGATCTGGAACAGCACGTTGCCCAGCGCGATCAGGCTGACGAGGCCGGCCGCTCCTTGCGCGTCGTAGCCGAGGCGCAGGCCGTAGAGGGGCAGGATGGCGAAGATGCCGGTCTCCACCGCGCCGTAGGCGAGGGCCGCCGCCAGGGCGCCGGGGGCGAGCCGGACGTATCCGAGGATGCCGCGGCCGGAGCCCGTCTCGATCGTCGGCGACAGCCCCCGGGCCAGAAGGATCGGCAACCCGCCGGCCAGCATGAGGACGGCTCCCGTCGCGTAGGGCGCCGGTCCCTCGGTCCCGACCAGCGCCAGCAGGAGCGGCCCGACCGCGAAGCCCGCCGCCAGGACGGTGGCGTAGATGCCCATCACGAGGCCGCGGCGCTCCGGCGGGGCGGCGGCGTTGATCCAGTACTCGGAGAGGACGAACAGCGCGCCGAGCGTCATCGAGAAGACGAAGCGCAGGGGGAACCACAGGGCGAGGCCCGGCAGGAGCGGGAACAGGGCGAGGCTGACCGCTCCGACGACGAGCGCCAGTCCCAGCAGAGGCGCGACGCCGATGCGCGCCGCGAGCCGCGGGACGAACGGCACGGTGCAGATGCTGGCGATGCCCGCCACCGCGGTGTTGAGCCCGATCAGCGTGCTCGACGCACCGCGCCGCTCCATCTCGATCGAGAGGAGCGGGATCGACAGGCTCAGGCCGATGCCGACGACGGTGACGCAGGTCACGGCCGCCGCGATCGCCGCCACCTCCTCCGACCTGATCCCGCGCGGCTGGTTCTGCTGCAAGCCGTCTGGACGGCTCACAAGGCCACCCGCTCGCGCCGCCCGTAGCGCTCGTAGTGGAAGGGAATCATCCGGTAGGGCGCGAAATCGGCAGCGATCTGAGCCTCCAGGTCGTCCAGGATCGCGCGGGTTATGTACGGCAGGTCGAGCTTGCGGGCGGCGTCGAGCCGGACCCAGGCCAGTTCGGTGAACTCGGCGTCGGCCTGAATCCGTCCCGGCTCCTCGGCCGCCACCCCGCGGCGGTCGATCGCGAAGAAGCGCGTGTCGAACCGGCGCACGCGCTTCGGCGGGGTGATCGCGCGGGCCACGAGATGGAGCGCTTCGAGATCGGGGAGGACGCCGTGGCGGCCGAAGCCCTCCCAGCCCGCCGGGGGATCCTCGGGAGCGCCGTGCTCGGTCGTGCCGAGCAGCAGGCCGGTCTCTTCGTAGGTCTCGCGGATCGCGGCGAGCGCCAGGGCCCGGCCGAGATGGTGCGGCGGCCGGGAGACCTGCCGGGTCAGCGCCGCCTCCGCGTAATCGGGAAGCGCCCCGGCCACCGGCATGTGGCGGTCGCCGAGTTCGATCCGGCCGCCCGGGAAGACGAACTTGCCCGGCATGAAGGCGAGGTTCGGGTTGCGACGGCCCATCAGGACCTTCGGGCCGCCCTTTCCGCGCCGGTCGATGACGATCATGGTCGCGGCGTCCCGCGGCCGCAGGCGCGCAGCGGCCGGCTTGCCCTCAGGAGCTGTGGCGATCTCGGGCTCCTGCTGCGGCAGCGGCAAGGTGCGTCTCCTCCGGCCCCGGGGCGGGGCGGCTCCGCGGTAGCGTGGCAAAGCCGTGCATGCCAAGGGCGTATTGCAGTCCGACGACGGCGCCCTTCACCGGCTGGAGCAAAACCAGCGCGAACAGGAGCGTGAAGATCGGCCAGACCCCCATCTCCGCCCAGAGAGGCACGTCGTAGGCGCTCTCGGTCTCCAGGATCAGGTAGCCGACGATGTGGGCGACGATGAAGATCACCACGTAGGGCGGCAGGTCGTCGGCCCTGTGGTGGTGCAGCTCCAGGCCGCACACGTCGCATTCCGGCCGCACCTTGAGGAAGCGGCCGAAGATCCGGCCCTGGCTGCAATGCGGGCAGCGTCCGACGAAGCCCCGGGCCAGCGCGGGGATCAGGCGGGTGCGGGCCGGGATCGCATCGGCGGTCATGGAATCGGTGTACATCGGCCGGGTCAGCGGCGCGAGCCGCGGTGGCGCGACCCGGTGTTGCGGATGCCGGGGGGGCGGCCGGGCGGCGCGGGCTTGAAGGGCCGGCCGCCGGATTTCTTGCCGGGCCCGGCGTTCCGGGCGCCGGAGCGGGTCCGCCCCTCGCTGAGCAGCTCGAAGCGCAGAGCCCCGGCCACCGGCGCGGCCTCGACGAGCCGGACCTCGACCCGATCGCCCAGGCGGAACGTCTCTCCGGTCCGCTCCCCCACCAGGGCGTGGCGGCCCTCCTCGTGGCGGAAATAGTCGGCGCCGAGCTGCGAGACCGGCACGAAGCCGTCCGCGCCGGTCTCGTCGAGCTTGATGAACAGGCCGGCCCGGGTGACGCCGGCGATCTGGCCCGCGAAAGTCGCGCCGACCTGGTCGGCGAGGTGGTGGGCGATCAGCCGGTCGATCGTCTCGCGCTCTGCCGCCATGGCGCGGCGCTCCGCAGCCGAGATCTGCTCGCCGATCTGCGCCAGCTCGCCGAGGGAGACGTCGCCCGCGAGCCCGTCCGAGCCGAGCCGGCAGGCGGTGATCAGCGCCCGGTGCACGATCAGGTCGGCGTAGCGCCGGATCGGCGAGGTGAAGTGCGCGTAGCGGCGCAGGTTCAGGCCGAAATGCCCGAGATTCTCGGGGGCGTAGACGGCCTGGGCCTGGCTGCGCAGGATCACCTCGTTGAGGAAGACCCCGTGCTCGGTCTCGGCCGCCGTGGCGAGGATCCGGTTGAACAGGGCGGGGCGCAGCGCCCCTTCCTTGGGCAGCTTGATGCCCACAGAGGCCAGGACCTCGCCCAGCGCCCGCATCTTCTCCAGGGCGGGCTCGTCGTGGACGCGGTAGATCAGCGGCTGGCGGGCGTGCTCCAGGGTCTCGGCGGCGGCGACGTTCGCCTGGATCATGAACTCCTCGATCAGCCGATGGGCGTCGAGGCGCTCCGGCACGATCACCCGGTCGACCGCGCCCTCGGGGCTCAGGAGAACCTTGCGCTCGGGCAGGTCGAGGGCGAGCGGCCCCCGGCGGTCACGGGCCGCGCGCAGGGCCGCATAGGCCGCCCAGAGGGGGCGGAGCGCCGTCTCCAGCAGCGGCCCGGTCGTGTCATCCGGCTGCCCGTCGATGGCTCGTTGCGCCTGCGCGTAGGCGAGCTTGGCCCGGGAGCGCATCATCACCCGGTGGAAGCCGTGGCGGCGCATCTCGCCGTCGGCGGCGATGACCATGCGCACGGCGAGCGCCGGCCGGTCCTCGCCCTCGCGCAGGGAACAGAGATCGTTCGAGATCCGCTCGGGCAGCATCGGCACGACCCGGTCGGGGAAATAGACCGAGTTGCCCCGCTCCAGCGCCTCGCGGTCGAGGCTGGAGCCGGGGCGGACATAGGCTGCCACGTCCGCGATGGCGACGGTGAGGATGAAGCCGCCGGCATTGGCCGGATCCGGATCGGCCTCGGCCATGACGGCGTCGTCGTGGTCCTTGGCGTCCGGCGGGTCGATGGTGAGGAGCGGGCGGTCGCGCCAATCCTCGCGGCCCTTCAGCGTGGCGGGCTCGGCGGCATCCGCCTCGGCCAGGGTCGTGTCGGCGAAGACGTGCGGGATGTTGTGAAGGTGCAGCGCGATCAGGCTGACGGCCTTCTCGGACCCGAGTGAGCCGAGCCGCTCGCGGACCCGGCCCCGCGGCAGGCCGAAGCGGGTCTCGCGCTCCAGGGAGACGCTGACGAGGTCGCCGTCGCGGGCCTGCCCTTCTTCGCCGGGCGGGATCAGGATCTCGCGCCCCTGCGAGCGCTTCTCGACGGGCACGATCCGGCCGCCTTGCGCGCCGGCCCGGTAGACGCCGATGATCTCGGCCTTGTTCTTCCCGATGACCTTGACGACCCGGCCGGTGTAGCCGCCCTCGGCGTCGCGCTCGACGCGGATCAGGGCGCGGTCGCCGATGCCCGGGGCCGGCCGGCTGCCCTTGCGGGGGCCGCGCGGCTGCGTCAGCACGATGGCCGGCGGCTTGCCCGTGCCGATCCATTCCACCGGTATCGCCAAGAAATCGCCGTGGCGGTCGCGGGAGCGGATGTCGGCCAGCACGACCGGCGGCAGATGGCCCGCCGGGGCGAGGCCGCCGCGGCCACGGTCGAGGGCGCCCTCCGCCTCGATCTCCTTGAGGATGCGCTTCAGGTCGATCTTGGCGGCCCCCTTGATGCCGAAGGCCTGGGCGATCTCCCGCTTGCCGACGCGTTCCTTCGACTCGGCCACGAAGGCGAGGATCTGCTCGCGGGTGGGGAGGGGCGGAGGAGCATCGGGCTCGGCCGCGGGGGCGGTGGTGCGTCGTGCCAAAAGGGGGATGCCGAACGGTTCTGCGGTAGACGGGACCCGCGTGCGGGCGCGGGACCGAGGCGTCGGTCCTGTAGGACTAACATGGGGGTCCCGCCCGCCCGCGGCAACGCCGCCCCGGCTTTCCTCAACAGGCGCGATCAGCCGGTCGAGGCGCTCGTCCGGATGCGTGCCACGGCTTGGTCCATGTCGAGGCCGGGTGCGAGCAACTCGTCCAGGGTGAAGGGACAGGCGCGCGGCAGGGTCAGGTTCACCCGTCCTTCCTGCGGCGCCAGCTCCGGCGTCTCGGCCTTCCGGATGGCGAGCGTCCAGGCGCCGTCCATCCGCAGGCTCTCCGGCTCGGGGGGATCGTCCGCGAGGGCCCTGAGCTTGGCGCGACCCGCATCGCGGCACGCGCGGCTCAGGCCGTCGTCGGAGAGAAGGGCGGCCTTGATCAGCTCGGCCAGGGCATCCCTGACTCGTTCGACGCTCGCGTTCATGGGTATCCGTCCCGAAGATCGCGGGTGCGTGGCAAGCCGGATGCCAGCGCGCGCGTCATCCCGTCGCCGATGGTCTCCCGCGCTCCGCCGGGTGTAGAAGGCGCGGATGATCCCGGTCCTGACCCGCCACACCGAGGCCGTGCCGCTCTATGTTGCCGCCTGCGCCGAGTTGCGCCTGCGCGGCTTCGAGGGCGATCTGACGCTGTCGGACGCCGACCGCACGGTCTTCTCCACCGACAACTCGATCTACCAAGTGGCGCCGGGGGCCGTGGCCTTTCCCCGCAGCCGCGACGATCTCGTGCGCATCGCCAAGCTCCTCGAGGATCCGCGCTTTTCCGAGATCGTGATCCGGCCCCGGGGCGGGGCGACCGGCACCAACGGCCAGTCGCTGGGCCACGGCCTCGTGGTCGACACCTCGCGGCATATGAACCGCATCCTGGAGATCGACGTCGCGAACCGCTTCGTCCGGGTCGAGCCGGGGGTTGTGAAGGACCAGCTCAACCGGGAGCTCGCCAAGCACGGCCTGTTCTTCGCGCCGGAACTCTCCACCTCGAACCGCGCCACGATCGGCGGCATGATCTCCACCGATGCCTGCGGGCAGGGCTCGTGCCTCTACGGCAAGACCCGGGACCACGTCCTGGCGCTGACCTGCGTGCTCACCGACGGCACGGTCTGGACCGCCGAGCCCCTCGACGCGGAAGGCCTCGAAGCCGCCAAGGGGCGCAACGACCGGGTCGGGGCGATCCACCGCACCATCGATGCCGTCGTCACCGCGAATGCGGCGCTCATCGCGGAGCGCTTTCCCAAGCTCAACCGCTGCCTCACCGGCTACGACCTCGCCCATCTGCGCGATCCGGCGGGGCGGTTCGACCTCAAGAGCGTGATCTGCGGCTCCGAAGGAACCCTGGCGCTGATCGCCGAGGCGCGGATCAACGTGCTGCCGATCCCGAAGGCCGCGGTGCTGGTCGCGCTGTCCTACGTCGATTTCGATGCGGCGCTCCGCGACGCGCAGGCGCTGCTGCCCTTCGGCGCCGCCTCGGTGGAGACCATCGACTCCACGGTGCTGGCGCTCGCCCGCAAGGATCCGATCTGGGCCGAGGTGCGGGCCTTCTTTCCCGACGATCCGGCCGGACGGCCGGTGGACGGCATCAATCTCGTGGAATTCGTCGGCGACGACGCGGCCTCCGTGGAGGCCGCCCTGGCGCGGCTCACCGGCCTGCTGGAGGCCGAGCGCGGCACCGACACCAAGCGCCTCGGCTTCACCATCGCCCGGGGCGACGCCATCGAGCGGCTCTGGACCATGCGCAAGAAGGCGGTGGGCCTCCTCGGCGCCGCCCAGGGCGATGCCCGCCCGATCCCCTTCGTGGAGGATACGGCCGTCCCGCCGGAACGGCTCGCCGATTTCATCGCGGAGTTCCGGGCGCTCCTCGACGGCAAGGGGCTGCGCTACGGCATGTTCGGCCACGTCGATGCCGGCGTGCTGCATGTCCGCCCGGCCATCGACCTGAAGGATCCGGACCAGAACGGCCTGATCCGCGAGGTCACGGAAGGCGTGGTCGCGCTCACCGCCAAGTATGGCGGCCTGCTCTGGGGCGAGCACGGCAAGGGCTTCCGGTCGGAGTTCGTGCCCGCGACCTTCGGGCCGCTGATGCCGGCGCTGGAGGCGGTCAAGCGCGCCTTCGATCCGGGCGACCGGATGAACCCGGGCAAGATCGCCTCGGCCAAGGGGGAGGGGCTGACCCGGATCGACGGCGTGCCGCGCCGGGGCGAGCAGGACCGCACCATCCCGGCGGCGGTCCGGCGGGGGTTCGACGAGGCGCTCCATTGCAACGGCAACGGCGCCTGCTTCTCGTTCGATGCCGACGAGGCCATGTGCCCGTCCTGGAAGGCGACGCGGGAACGCCGGCATTCGCCCAAGGGTCGCGCCTCGCTGATGCGCGAGTGGCTGCGCCGTGCGGCGGAGGCGGGGATCGACCCGGCCGCCGAGCTGGCGCGGCAGCGCGCCGGGTGGCTGCACGACGTGGCGGCGACCTTGCGGAGCGGTATCCGCCGCCGGTCGGAGGCCGACGATTTCTCCCACGCCGTCAAGGAGGCGATGGATGGCTGCCTCGCCTGCAAATCCTGCACGGGGTCCTGCCCGATCAAGGTCGATGTGCCGACCTTCCGGGCCAAGTTCCTGGCGCTCTATCACACGCGCTACGCCCGGCCGCTGAAGGATCACCTCGTGGCGGCGTTGGAACCGCTGCTGCCGCTGGCGGCCCGGATGCCGCGCCTGAGCAACGTCGTCCTGACCAATCCGGTGGCCCGGCTGCTTCTCGCCCGGGCCGGGCTGGTGGCGATCCCGGCCCTGTCGCCCGTCGCTCTCACGGAGCGGCTGGCGGATCTCGGGGTCGCCGTCGCGACGCCGGACGCCCTGGCCCGGCTGGATGCGCAGGAGCGGGCGCGGGCCGTGCTGGTGGTGCAGGACGCCTTCACCACTCATTTCGACGCGGACGTCGTGGCCGATAGCTGCGCACTCCTCATCGCCCTCGGCTTCCGGCCCTGGCTCGTGCCCTACCGGCCGAACGGCAAGCCGCTGCACGTGCACGGCTTCCTGGCGCGGTTTGCCGCCGTCGCCCGGTCCAATGCCGCGATGCTGCGCGATCTCGCCAGGCACGGCGTGCCCCTGGTCGGGATCGATCCGTCGATGACGCTGACCTACCGGTCCGAATACGCGCAGGCGCTGGGCGACGATCTCCCGAAGGTCCATCTCCTCCAGGAATGGCTGGCCGCCCGGCTCGACCGGATCGCGCCGGGCCAAGGCGGCCGCACGATGCGGCTGCTGCCCCATTGCACCGAGCGCACCAACGCTCCGGGCGCGGTGCGGGACTGGCAGGCCGTGTTCGCCCATCTCGGCCTGCGGCTCGAAGTGCCGGCCGCCGGCTGCTGCGGCATGGCGGGGACCTACGGGCACGAGGCGCGCCAGCGCGCCACCTCCGAGGCGATCTACGGCCTGAGCTGGGCCCGCCACGTGGCCGAGGCGCCCGGCTGCACCCTGCTGGCGGACGGATATTCCTGCCGGTCCCAAGCCACGCTGGTCGACGGCGTGCGGCTGCGACACCCGGCCCAGGCGCTCCTCGAGCATGTCCGTGCGGATGCCGGCGGCGCTGCGGCCTTCCATCCCGCCCGCGCCGCGGCTGCGGCGCCATGAGATCTGCCATGAACGTCGCTGTCGTCGGGGCCGGCGCTGTCGGCTGCTATTATGGGTTTCTCCTGGCGCAGGCCGGCCACGCGGTGACGCTGATCGGACGCCCCGCCCTGGTCGAGGCCGTGGGGGCGGCCGGGCTGGTGCTGGAGCGCGCGGCCGGGACGGCCTCGGTCCCCGTGCGGGCGACCGAGGCCGGCGACGGCGTGTCCGGCGCCGACCTCGTGCTGGTCTGCGTGAAGTCCGGCGATACCGAAGCGGCGGGTGCGATGATCGCAGGCCATCTCGATCCTGCCGCGACGATCCTCAGCCTCCAGAACGGCGTCGACAACGCGGAGCGGCTCGCCGCCGTGCTGGACCGGCCGGTCGTGCCGGTGGCGGTCTACGTCGCCACCGCGATGGCCGGCCCCGGCCATGTCCGGCACAACGGGCGCGGCGACCTGATCCTCGGCGCCTCGAAGACGAGCGACCGCATCGCCGCCGCTTTCACGGCAGCCGGCATCCCCACGACGGTCTCGGCGCGCGCGGTCGACGCGCTCTGGGCGAAACTGATCACGAACTGCGCCTACAACGCCCTCTCGGCCCTGACGCAGCGTCCCTACGGTCGCCTGCTCCAGGGCGAGGGCGTCGTCGCGGCGATCACGGATGTCGTTCGGGAATGCGTCGCCGTCGCCGAAGCCGACGGGGTGTCGGTGCCCCCCGACATCCTCGACACCGTGCTGGATCTCGGTGTCACCATGTCCGGGCAGCGTTCGTCCACCGCCCAGGACCTCGCCCGCGGCCGGGCCAGCGAGATCGACCACCTCAACGGTTTCGTCGTTCGCAAGGGCGCGGCGCTCGGCATTCCGACACCGGCGAACCGGTTGCTGCACACGCTGGTCAAGCTCGCCGAGCACAAGGACTGACATCGCTCTCCGGCGCCCGGACCGTCACCCCGAGCGCAGCGACGCGGCCCGGGGTGGCGCCACGTCGGAGAGTCCGGCGCCGCTGCATTGCTGCGCTGCCCTCGCGAAGACGAGGGCGGCCCGGTGCGCACAGGACGGTTACGCCCGTGCGGCGGCGTTGGCCTTGCGGGTCGCGGCGGCCTTCCTGGCGGAGGCGGAGCGTTCCGCGGCCGTCCGCCCGGCCGAGGCCTTGCCGCCGGATTCGCCGCCCTTGTGGGCGGCCGGATGTCCGGTGGCCTTGCCGCGGCCCGAGCCGCCCGGCTTCTTGCCGCCGCCGTCATCCTTGTTGACGGTGGCCCAGGCCCGGGCCTCCGCCTCGTTCTCCGGCACCCCGCGGGCCTCGTAGGACCCGGCGATGTGCTCGGCCTTGCGCTTCTGCTTGTCGGTGTACTTCGATTTGTCGCCCTGGGACATGGGCCGTCTCCCGAAGCTCAGCCCACCCCGGTCGGACCGTCGAGGATGGCGCGCACGCGGCGGACCAGCTCCGTGCGCCGGTAGGGCTTGTTCAGGAGATCAAACTCCGAGCCGCCGATATCGGTTCGCTCCAGGCTCGCCTCCGCGTAACCCGTGGCGAGCAGCACCTTGAGCTTGGGCTGGCGGCGGCGGGCTTCGCGGGCCAGCAGCACGCCGTTCATGCCGCCGGGCATGATCAGGTCGGTGAAGAGCAGATCGATGCGCTCGCTCGAATCCAGGATCTCCAGGGCCTCGCGGGCATTGCTCGCCACCAGCGTCGTGTAGCCGAAGTCCCGCAGGATGGTGCGGGCGAGTTCGGCCACGTCCTCGCGGTCGTCGACGATGAGGATCGTCTCGGAGCCCTGCCGATCAACGGACCGCAGCGAAACCTTGGCAGGGGCATTGACGTCGCCGTCGGTCGCGGGGAACGACAGGCGCACCGTCGTGCCCGCACCCACCGCCGACTCGATCTGCGCCGCGCCGCCCGACTGCTTGGCGAAGCCGTAGACCATCGACAGGCCGAGCCCCGTCCCCTTGCCCTCCTCCTTGGTGGTGAAGAACGGGTCCATCACCCGGGCGAGCACGGCCGGCGGGATGCCGGTACCCGTGTCCTTGATGGCGATGCTGACATAGCGCCCGTCGCGCAGCGGACCGAGCTCCCGGCCGCGGGCGGCGACCTCGCTGTTCTCCGTGGAGATCCGGACGGTGCCGCCCTCCGGCATCGCGTCGCGGGCGTTGATCAGGACGTTCAGGATCGCGACCTCGGCCTGGGTCGGATCGACCCGGCAGTTCCAGAGGTCCTCGGCAAGATCGAGTTCGACCTTCACGGCCTCGCCGACGGAGCGGGCGACCATCTCGCCCATCCCCTCGATCAGGGTGTTGAGATTGACGGCGCGCCCGTCCAGCCGCTGCTTGCGGGCGAAGGCCAGCAATTGCTGCGTCAGCGTCGTCGCGCGCTCCGCAGCCTGGCGGATGTTCTCGGTGGCGCGGCCGAGCCGGGCGCGGTCGGCATCGGGCTTCTCCAGCCCGGCCGCCAGGATGTCGACGTAGCCGACGATCACCTGGAGGAGATTGTTGAAGTCGTGCGCGATGCCGCCCGTGAGCTGGCCCAGCGCCTCCATCTTCTGAGCCTGACCCAGCGCTTCCTCTGCGTCGCGGCGGCGCGAGACGTCGAGCTGAGAACCGAAATAGTACACGAGCTCGCCGTCGGCATTGTAGACCGGCGAGACGAACAGGGCATTCCAGAAGGTCGAGCCGTTCTTGCGGTAGTTCAGGATCTCGGTGGCGAACTCGCGCTTCTCGGCGATCGCGGCCCGGACCTGCGCGACGCTCTCGCGGTCGGTTTCGGGGCCCTGAAGGAAGCGGCAGTTGCGCCCGATCAGCTCTTCCGGCGTGTAGCCCGTCATCGCCAGGAACGCCCGATTGGCGAAGATGATCGGGTTGTCGGGCTGGCGCGGATCGGTGACGATCATCGGCATGCGCGTCGTCTCGACCGCCGCGAAGAAGATATCGCTGCGGCGGTCGGTCAGGTCACTCGGCGCGCTGTCCCTGATCGGAGGGCTCGGCCCGGAGGGCGGTGTTTCTGGGGTCTCAGACATGCGCGGTGATGTTCAGCCTCCGGGACGTAAAAGCATTTTGCGCGCGCCCGATCACGAAAAGCGGACGGAACACTAGCGGTCGAGAGCGCGATGTCGACGGCCCGTCCTCAGAGGTGGTGTCGCACGGCGCGTCATGCCACTGCCGGCTGCGCCGAACCGGAGCGGGCAGTCACGGGTGCCGGGACGAGCCGGGTGGGTGCGGATTCCTGGCAGGCGCCGAGCACAGCCGAGAGCGCCTCGTTCAGCGATGTCACGAGGAAGTCTGCCGAGGTCGCCCGGCGCAGCCGTTCCAGGGTCGCCGGATCGCGCTCGCGCCAGAAGCCCACGAGGATGCGCACGCCCGGCACCGCCGCACGGGCCTGCCGGACGGTGAAGCGGATCTGCGAGAGGCTCACCGGCTCGAGATACGAGAAGCAGATCAGCGCGAGCCCTTCCGGATTGTCGGGACGCTCGCCGGCGCGGATCGCGGCCATCGAGAGAATCTGCGAGACCAGCCCGTGGCGGGCGAGGATCTGGCTCAGCATCAGCGTCGCCGCCTCGTCGAACGGGCCGCGGCTCGACACGCACAGCACCGGCGTCTCGCTGCGCCAGTTGGGGGCGAGATCCTCGCGCTCGAGGACGATGCCGGCCACTTGCCGGTCGGGCCCAATGGCGGCCAGCGCCGCCGCAGTCTCGGTATCGGGCCCGCGCCCGGAGCCTCGGCGGCTTCGCCGGGTCATCGGAGCGGTCCCGAGGCGGTCGACGACCGTGCGGATCGCCGCCCCGACCTCCGCCTGCCGCTCGCGGTCCAGGGTGCCGCGCGAGAGATCCTCCTGCGCGAGCAGCAGGCCGGCGAGGGCGACCTCGTCGTAGTAGGTGACCAGGGCGCGCTCCTTGAGGAACTGCCAGCCCTGGTCGATCGCCTCGACCGGATCGCCGGCCAGCATGCGCTGGTAGAAGATCTCGGGCGGCGACAAGGCTGGCTGATCGCCCAGCAGGACGTCGAGGTACCAGAGGCGCTCCACGTGCCGGCCGAGGACCACGAGGCACACGGTGAGCGGCGTGGCCAGGACGAGGCCGATCGGCCCCCACAGGAACGTCCAGATCGTCGCCGCGAGGATGACGGCGACCGGCGAGAGGCCGGTGGAGTGGCCGTAGAGGAGCGGCTCGACCACGTGGCCGCAGATCGGCTCCACCACCAGGAACAGGACCGCGGTGGCGATCACCATGCCCCAGCCGGGATCGACGGCGGCGGCGAGGATCAGCGGCAGAAGGGCGCTGATCGCCGCGCCGATATAGGGCACGAACCGCAGGATCGCCGCGAGGACACCGAACAGGGTCGGACTCGGGACGCCGATCATCCAGAGTCCGAAGCCGATGACGAGGCCGAAGGCGATGTTGAGGGCGAGCTGGGCCAGGAAGAAGCGGCTGAGCCGGCTCGTGGCATCGTCGATCGCCGCCGTGGTGCGGCGCAGGTCGCCCGAGCCGCCGGCGAGCCGGATCGCCCGGTTTCGCAGATCCTCCCGCTGGAGCAGGATGAAGATCGTGAAGATCAGGATCAGGCCCGTCGTGGCCAGCGGGTGCAGGATCGGGCCCGCGAAGGTCTGAAGCGTGTCGACCACGCTGGCGCGGGCGGGCGTGAGTTCCACGGTGAGGGGATGCGTGCGCGATCCCGGCTCGCCGCGGACCTCCGCGGCCGGGGGCGGCTGCAGGGTGGCGCTGAGGTCCTGCACCATGTCGACGATCCGCGACAGGGTGCCGGTCCCGGCCGTCGCCCCGCGCAGATCCTTGATCTTGGTACGCATCACCTGCGTGTAGCGCGGCAGGTCCGAGGCGAGCTGGGACGCCTCGCTGGCGATCAGGCTGCCGATCCCGAACAGGGCGCCGAAGACGATCACCACCACGAGGAGGACCGCCGGCGCACGCGGCACGCGCAGCCGCCGCAGGACCCGGACGGCCGGCACCAGCACGAAGCTGAGGAGGATCGCCAGCGTCACCGGTACGAGGATCTCGCGCCCGAGATACAGGGCCGCCAGCGTGGCGACCACGAGGAGGATCGAGGCCAAGGCCACGAAGACCGGCAGGCCCTGCCGCAGGCGCTGGGCAGTGACGGGATCCTCGCTCACGGACACGCTCCACTCACATCAGGTCTCGGGATCGCAATTCGCGCGTCCGCGGTCGGGTCAGCTCGCCGGGGCGGTCTCGCCCAGGGCGGTGCTGATCTGGCTGAGAAGCTTCGAGAAATCGACCGGCTTCGGGTGGTAGTCGTCGCAGCCGGCCTGGATCGCCTTGTCGCGGTCGCCCGACATGGCGTGGGCGGTGAGCGCGATGATCGGGATCGCCCGCGTGTCGGTGCCCGACTTCAGCGTCCGGGCGACGGACCAGCCGTCCAGGACCGGCAGGTTCATGTCGAGCAGGATCACGTCGGGCTGACCCGAGCGGGCTTGTCGGACCCCGGCCTCGCCGTCATGCGCGAGGATCACCTCGTACCCGCGCCGCTTGAGGCGGCGGGACAGGAAGTCCCAGATCTCTTCGTGGTCCTCGACCAGCAGAATCTTCGCCATCAGAACTCATACCCCCGGCTCGCGTCGTGCCGGACGGCAGCTCAACGCGCGGCATCGCACAATCGCCCAACGTTCCTGCCCCGATTCCGGTCCCTGGAGAAGGGCCGCTTCGGTGCGAGGTTGACCCGTCCTCCGGCCGGTATGAGCGTGTGCTTCGGCGAATCGACAATCCTCTGAGGGGGCGGAGCCACCAATATGCCTGACATCGAGTTCTTTCATTCGCCCAATACCCGCTCGTCAGGGGTGCGCGTCCTGCTCGAGGAACTCGGTGTCCCGTACCGGCTGCACGTGCTCAATATGCGCGCCGGCGAGCACCTCGAAGGGGCCTACCGTGCCGTCAATCCGATGGCGAAGGTGCCGGCGATCCGCCACGGCGAGGCCGTGGTGACCGAGCAGGCGGCCATCTACCTCTACCTCGCCGACCTGTTCCCCGAGGCCGGGCTCGCCCCGGCGCCCACCGAGCCCGACCGGGCCGCCTATCTGCGCTGGATGGTGTTCTACGGCTCCTGCTTCGAGCCCGCGGTGATTGACCGGCACCTGAAGCGGGAGCCGGGCCCACGCGCCATGTCGGCCTATGCCGATTACGACAGCGTGATCGCCCGGGTGAAGGAGGCGCTGACTCCGGGGCCGTACCTGCTCGGCGAGCGCTTCAGCGCCGCCGACATCCTGTGGGGCGGCGCCCTCGGCTGGACGACGGGCTTCGGCCTCGTGGAGCCCGCGCCCGTCCTGACGGCCTATGTCGAGCGCATCCGGTCCCGTCCGGCCGCCCGGATGGTCGCGGCGGAGGATGCGCAGCTCGCGGAGGCGCATCAGGCGGCCGCCTCGGCCTGAGCGCCGCCGGGCTCGGGCGGCAGCGATCCCCCGCACCGGATCCGGCGTTCGACGCGCACGGTTCTGTCGCGCAACGGGGTTCCGCTCCGGCGGGGGAGATGCGATGTCGCGAGCCTGGTTTGGCCCGCGTCGCGCAGCGTCCCTCATGACCGACAGCACAGAGCCGGCTCTCGTCCCCGCTGCGACGCTGCCGAAGTCGCCGCCGACGTCGATCCCGCGTCTCATCGTCGTCCTGGCCTGTGCGGGGTTCGGCAGCACCTTCGCGCTCCGCTCGGTCGAGCCTCTCGTCGGCGTGCTCGCCCGGGATCTCGCGAGCGACGCCCACACGGTGGCGCTCCTCTCCACCGCCTTCGCGCTGCCTTACGCCTTCATCCAGCCGGTGCTCGGCCCGATCGGCGACGCGCTCGGCAAGGAGCGGGTGATGAGCACCTGCCTCGCGGTGCTCGCCGTCGCCCTGACCCTGTGCAGCATCGCCCCCGATATCGGCAGCCTGTTCGGCCTGCGCATGCTGGCGGGGGCGGCGGCGGGGGGCTGCATTCCGCTGTCCCTGGCGCTGCTGGGTGACCGGGTGCCGATGGAGGGCCGTCAGGTGGCGATCGGCCGGTTCCTGGTGGCGGTGATCCTCGGCCAGCTTTCCGGCTCGACCTTCGCGGGCCTGATCGAGGCGGCGATCGGCTGGCGCGGTGTCTTCGCGGTCACCGCGGCGGTGGCGGCCATCGCCTGCGCGGCGACCGTGTTCGGGTTCGACCGGACCGGCCGGCCCGCCGCGCGCCGTCCGGCTTTCGGCGAGGCGGTGACCCGCTACCGGACGATCCTGCGCAATCCCCGGGCGCGGGTGCTGTTCTCGGCGGTGTTCATCGAGGCCATCGCGATGTTCGGCGTGTTTCCGCACCTCGCCCCGCTGATCGAGGCCCGCGGGGAGGGGGGGCCGCGCGAGGCCGGCCTCGTGCTGGCGGGGTTCGCGGTCGGCGGCCTGCTCTACTCGGCCCTGGTCGGGCTGCTGGTGCGGCTGCTCGGCCTGCCGCGCATGCTCATCGGCGGCGGCCTGATCTGTAGTGCGTCCCTCACCGTCGTCGGGCTCGCCGGCACGTGGCAGGTCGATTGCGCCGCGCTCACCGCCATGGGGCTCGGCTTCTACATGCTGCACAACACCTACCAGACCCAGGTCACCGAGGTGGCGCCCAAGGCCCGCGCCTCCGCGGTGGCGCTCCATGCTTTCTCATTCTTCTGCGGGCAGGCGCTCGGCGTCGCGGTGATAGGGCAGGCGCTGCTCCGGTTCGGCCAGCTCGGCGCGCTCCTGGGATGCGCCGTCACGATCCTGGCGCTCGGGATCGGCACCGCCATCGCCCTGCGGCAGAAGCCGGCCCCGGTGGCGTTCCCGGGCTGAGCACCCTCAGGGCCGCTGCAGCGCCAGCGCCTTGAGGTCGAAGCCCGGATCCGCCGCCTGATCCGGGCTCAGCGGCGTTCCGGCCGTGAGCAGCCGCCGGGCGATCATGTGGTCGCCCGCCCGGTCGACGGATTCGACGGCGCTCAGGCGTCGGTCGCGGAATCGGAAGACCGAGAAGGCGGAGCCGGAGCCGCGGACCACGCTGGCATCCGTGGGGCCCGCCAATCCGGCGATCTGCAGCTTGTGCCGGCCCTGGTCGCTCCAGAACCAGGGCAGCGCGCCGTAGGCCGCCGGCTTGCCGGTGAGCCGCGCCGCCAGGCAGCGCCCCTGGTCGATGGCGTTCTGCACGGACTCGATCCGCACGGTGCCGTCCGGCGTGAGCCCGTGAGCGAAGGGACTGGGAAACCGGGCGCAATCGCCGATCGCCGAGATGGCCGGATCGGGTGTCGACAGGAACGCGTCGACCCGCACCCCATCCTCGGCCGGCAGGCCCGCTTCCAAGGCGAGCTCCCGGTTCGGCAGCACCCCGATGCCGACCAGGACGAGGTCGGCGGGCAGTTCCCGGCCGTCCGCGAGGGCCACGCCGACGGCACGGCCGTCCCGCCCGAGGATCGCCGTCACGCCGGCACCGAAGGCGAAGCGCACGCCCATCGCCTCCTGCGCACCGCGGAAGAACGCGCCCATCTCGGCCGAGACCGCCCGGGCCATAGGCCGCTCGGCCGCCTCGATCACCGTCACGGAGAGGCCGCGCCCGGCCGCGACGGCGGCGAATTCGAGCCCGATGAAGCCCGCGCCCACCACGACGATCGCCCGGGCCGCCTCGATCTGCGCCCGGAGCGCGTCGGCATCCGCGAGGCCGCGCAACTGGCGCACGCCGTCGAGCTCGGCTCCGGGCACGGGCAGGGGCCGGTTGCGGGCGCCGGTGGCGATCACGAGGTGGTCGTAGGGCAGGTGCCCGCCGTCCGACAGCTGCAGAAGACGTGCCGCCCGGTCGATCGCCACGGCGCGGAGCCCCGGCCGGTGCGCGATGGCGTGCTCGGCGAAGAAGCCGGGGGGGCGCAGGAACAGGCCTTCCTGGTCTGTCTTGCCGGCGAGGTAGGCCTTCGACAGGGGCGGGCGCTGGTAGGGAAGGGCGGCCTCGTCGCCCACCAGGGTGATCGGATCCCTGAACCCACCCTCGCGCAGGGAGGCGGCGAGTTGGAAGCCGGCCTGGCCGGCGCCCGCGACGACGATTCCGACTGGACTCACGCCTTGGCTCCCGCCGGCACGAGACCGCTCTGCGCGACGCCCGGCAGGCTGCGCGCACCCTCCGACATCAGATAGGACCAGACCGCGGAGGCGGCCGGACCCAGCACCTTGTCGGCGCGCCGGACCGCGTACCAGTCGCGCCGGATCGGCAGTCCCTTGACGTTCAGGAGGACGAGGCGGCCGCTCTCCAGCTCGGCCGCCACCGAATGCACCGAGAGCAGCGCGATCCCGAGCCCGGCCATCACCGCCTGCTTGATGGTCTCGTTCGAGCCGGTGTCGATGTCCAGCGGCGCCCGCTTGACCAGGACGCCGCTCATGAACTCCTCGAAGACCATGCGCGTGCCCGAGCCCTCCTCGCGCAGGAAGAACGGCTGGTCGGCGAGATCCTCGCGGTTCAGGCCGGTCTTGCCCGCGAGGGGATGGCTTGGCGGGGCGATCAGCACGATCGGATGCGGCCCGAAGGTCGCCGCCTCGATCGGGAAGTCCCGGGGCGGGCGGCCCATCAGGGCGAAGTCGATCTCGTAACCGCGCAAAGCCTCCACGGTCTGGCCGCGATTGCGCACCGACAGGCTGATCTCGACCCCGGGATGCTTCTTGACGAAGCCCGCGATCACCTGCGGGGCGAAGTACTTGGCGGTGGAGACGACGCCCAGCGCCACGCGCCCGCCCTCGGCGCCCCGCAGGGTGCGCAGGCGGTCGGTGCAGGTCTCCAGCACGGTGTTGATGCTGTCGATCGCCCAGAGCATCTCGCGGCCGGCATCGGTCGGCTTGAGGCCGCCCGGCGTCCGGTCGAACAGCAGCAGCCCGGCCTCCTCCTCCAGCTGGCGGATGCGCGCGTAGAGGGCGGCCGAGGTGACGTTCAGCTCCTGCGCCGCCCGGGTCATGGTGCCGAGTCGGGCCACGGCAGCGACCGCCTGAAGCTGCTTGAGGGAGAGATTGCGCATGGCGGACATCTCGTTTTTTTCGTCCTATGACACAAGATCGCACAGAAATCTTGAAGGCCGCGCCGCGGGTTCCTGTCGATCCGGAGACACAGACCGCTATCTTGGCGGCTAAGCGGCCGCTACAGAGCCGGCGCGGAAGGCGCGATCCCGACGGACGGGATCCGAGCAGGAGGAGTAGGCCGATGGCAATTTCAGCGGCGATCGGGACGCCCCTCGAGACCTGTCTTGCGCAGGCCGTGGACGCCAATCCGGCGCTGAAGGACACCGCCGCGGTGATCGCGGCCGTGGCGCGCTCGGCGGTGGAGATCAGCGAGCGGATCGGGCGCGGTGCGCTCGGCGGCGACCTCGCGGCGGCCGGCGAGCACAACAGCGATGGCGACGTCCAGAAAGCCCTCGACGTCATCGCGCACGAGAGCGTCACCGCAGCCCTGCGCGGTGCCCCGGTCGCCGAGGTCGCCTCCGAGGAGGCCGAGGAGGTGATGCGGCTGAACCCGGACGCGCCGCTCGCCGTCGCCATCGACCCCCTCGACGGCTCGTCCAACATCGGCGTGAACATGGCCGTGGGCCTGATCTTCGGCATCCGGCCGTCGATCAAAAATCCGGCGAATCCGCTCGCCTCGTTCACGACCCCCGGCTCGACGCAGATCGCCGCGGGCTTCGTGACCTACGGCCCGGCCACCGCGCTGATCCTGACGCTGGGGGAGGGCACCCAGTCCTACGTGCTCGACCGCGCCGAGGGTACGTTCAAGCTGACGAGCCCGGCCATGTCGGTGCCGGCCTCCACCAAGGAATTCGCCATCAACGCCTCCAACGCCCGGCACTGGGATGCCCCGGTGAAGGCCTATATCGAGGATTGCCAGCGCGGCACCGAGGGCCCGCGCGACAAGGACTACAACATGCGCTGGCTCGCCTCCCTGGTGGCCGACATCCAGCGCGTCCTGACCCGCGGCGGCGTGTTCCTCTACCCGGGCGACGCCCGGAAGAACTACGCCCGCGGCCGCCTGCGGCTGCTCTACGAGGTCGCCCCCGTGGCGATGCTGGTCGAGCAGGCCGGCGGCACGGCCACCGATGGCCAGACGCGAATCCTCGACCTCGTGGCCACCGGCATCCACGAGCGGGCGCCCCTGGTCTGCGGCTCCACCGAGGAGGTGGCCTGCGTCGCGACCTATTACGCGGGCGGCAAGCCCGATGCCGGCCGCTCGCCGCTGTTCGGGCAGCGCGGTCTGATGCGGTCGTGAGGCACAGCACGAAGTCCGGACGGTAATGTCGGCGCGGCACCCCATCATCTCGGTGACCGGCTCCTCCGGGGCCGGGACCACCTCGGTGCGCAACACCTTCGAGCAGATCTTCCGCCGCGAGGACGTGCGGGCGGTCTTCATCGAGGGCGACGGCTTCCATGCGTTCGACCGCGACACGATGCGGGCGATGATGGCGAATGAACCGACGCTGTCCCACTTCGCGCCGCGCGCCAACCTCCTGCCCGAGCTGGAGGCGGTCTTCCGCAGCTACGCCGAATCCGGGACCGGCCGCACCCGCCACTACGCCCACGATGCCCACGACGCGCAGGCCTTCGGCATTCCGGAGGGGAGCTTCTCGGACTGGGAGTCGTTCCCGCCGGATTCGGACCTGCTGTTCTACGAGGGCCTGCACGGCTGCGTGGCGGATCAGGATGTCGACATCGCCCGCTACGCCGACCTGAAGATCGGCGTCGTGCCGGTGATCAACCTCGAATGGATCCAGAAGCTGCACCGGGACCGCTCGTTCCGCGGCTACTCCACCGAGGCGGTGACCGACGTGATCCTGCGGCGCATGCCCGATTACGTGCAGACCATCTGCCCGCAATTCTCCTTCACCGACATCAACTTCCAGCGGGTGCCCACGGTCGACACCTCGAACCCGTTCATCGCCCGCTGGATCCCCACCGCCGACGAATCGATGGTGGTCATCCGCTTCAAGGACCCGAAGGGGATCGACTTCTCGTATCTCGTCTCCATGATCCACGACAGTTTCATGAGCCGGGCCAATTCCATCGTGATTCCCGGCGGGAAGCTGGATCTGGCCATGCAGCTGATCCTGACGCCGATGATCATGCAGCTCGTCGAGCGCCGTCGCAGGCTGGCCTGAACAATCCCGAAAGCCTCCCATGCTCCCACCCGTCATCGCCCCCTCGATCCTGTCCGCCGACTTCTCGAAGCTCGCCGAGGAGACCCGCGCCGTGGACGCGGCCGGCGCCGACTGGATCCATCTCGACGTCATGGACGGGCACTTCGTGCCCAACATCACCTTCGGGCCGCCGGTGGTGAAGGCTCTGCGCCCGCATACGCAGAAGTACTTCGACGTCCACCTGATGATCGCGCCCGCCGACCCGTACCTCGCGGCCTTCGCGCAGGCCGGGGCCGACGGCATCACCGTCCATGCCGAGGCCGGGCCGCACATCCACCGCTCGCTCCAGACCATCCGCGACCTCGGCAAGCGCGCCGGCGTGGCGATCAATCCGGGCACGCCGGCCGCCCTGGTCGAGCCGGTGCTCGACCTCGTGGACCTCGTGCTGGTGATGACGGTCAATCCCGGCTTCGGCGGCCAGAGCTTCATCAAGAGCACGATGGAATCGGTGGCGCGGGTGCGCGCCATGGTGGCGGGCCGGGACATCCGCATCCAGGTCGACGGCGGGATCGACCCCGAGACCGTCAAGGCGGCGAGCCGCGCCGGGGCCGACACGTTCGTCGCCGGCAACGCGGTCTTCGGCGGCGGTCCGGGCGCCTATGCCGAGCGCATCGCGGCGATCCGCGCGGGCGCGGAGGGCGCCTCCGGTCGCGACCTGTCGTGCTGAGGGCGCTGATCTTCGACGTCGACGGGACCCTCGCCGAGACGGAGGATCTGCACCGGCAGGCGTTCAACCGCGCCTTCGCGGAACTCGGCCTGCCCTGGCGCTGGGACGAGGCGCTCTACGCCGACCTGCTGACCGTGATGGGGGGCAAGGAGCGGCTCGCCCATTACATCGACACCCGGCACGCAGCCGAAGCCGAGGCGCTCCACGCGCTGGCCCCCGAGATCCACGCCCGCAAGACGCGCGCCTACGGCGAACTGGTGGCAGCGAGCGGCCTGCCGCTGCGCCCCGGGATCGCCCGGCTGATTGCCGAGGCCCGGGCGGCGGGCCTGCGGCTCGCCGTGGCCACCACCACGAGCCGGCCGAATGTCGACCGGCTCCTGGCCGCCAACTTCCCGCCGGACGCGGCACCCTTCGACGTGATCGCGGCCGGCGACGAGGCGAACCGCAAGAAGCCCGCCCCCGACGTATTCCTCCTGGCGCTCGCCGGCCTGGACATCCCGGCCTCCGAGGCGGTGGCCTTCGAGGATTCGGCCGCCGGCATCAGCTCGGCCCGGGCCGCGGGACTGCCGGTCCTGGCGACACGGAGCCGCTACACCGAGAGCCACCCGCTCGACGGTGCCTTCTCGGCGGTCTCGGATCTCGGCGAGCCGGAACGGCCGCACCGGCACATCGCGGGCGTCGAATGGCCGGGCGGGGTCGTGGACCTGGCGAACCTGATCCGGGTGCACGCGACCCTGGACGATCAGAGCGCGCCGTTCCAGGCGATGGGCACCAGCCGGTAGCCCGGCCCGTTCCGCTCCACATGGCCGAGGGACGGGAAGGGGAAGTGGTAGCCGACCACGAGGGCCTTCTCGGACGCGGCCATGTCGTAGAAGCGGTGGCGCGTCGCCTGCGCCTGATCGGCATCGTAATCGTACATCACGTGCCAGTCCGGGTGCTGCAGGAAGAAGGCCGGAATGTTGGTCACGTCGGACTGGATCAGCAGCCGGTCCGCCCCCGAAGCGATCGCGAAGGCCGTGTGGCCGGGCGTGTGGCCGGGCGCGGCGAGGGCGGTGATCCCGGGTGCGACCTCCTCGTCCCACGCGAAGGTGCCGATCCGGTCCTTCAGGTCGCCGAGCACCCGGCGGGTGTTGGCGAAGTAGCCTTGCGTCACCGGGTCGGCGGCCTGGGCCATGTGGGCGTCGCTCATCCAGAATGCCCAGTCGGGCGCGCCGGCCCGGATCTCGGCGTTCGGGAAGGCGAGGCTCCCGTCCGCCCTCTTGAGGCCGTTCGTGTGGTCGGGATGGAGATGCGAGAGCAGCACGAGGTCGATCTCCTCGGGTCTGATCCCAGCCGCCGCGAGGTTCGCCGCGAGCCGGCCGACGGGCGCGCCCGGCACCGGACCGTTGCCGGTATCGATCAGGATGAGCTTCGCGCCGGTGTTGATCAGCGTCGGGTTGAACGGCACCGTCACCTGGCCGGGCGGCATGTAGGCCGCCTGCGCGGCGCCGAGTGCCGCGTCCCGGGGAACATTGCGCACGAAGCGGTCCGGCATCGGGAAGCTGCGCGCCCCGTCGTTGAGGATCGTGACCTCGCAGCTGCCGACGCGGGTCCGGTAGAAGCCCGGCGCCTGCGATCCGCCGAAGGGCGCCGCGGCGCGGGCGCCGCCGCCGAGACCCAGGACGGCCCCTCCGGCGAGCGCACCCCGTACGAGGTCGCGGCGGTTCGTTGCCGGCATCGGATCCTCCCTAAAGCCCGGTGCCGCCTGGGGCGCCACACAGCGCGTTCCGCAAGGTTTGCGCAGCCCCGAGGCTGCGCGATGGGCCTGCCTAAACCGGTATCCTAGCGTCTGCCCAGCCGGCGGTCGGCGCGCGCTTCCGCCCGCCCATGCGCCTCGGTGGCGAACAGCATCGTCCCGGCCACGATGCCGAGCGCCGCCGCGATCCCGAACTTGAGCCAGCGCGGGTCTGCCGCGGCGACGTGGCCGGTCGCCCGGGCATCGAAGCGGCCATGGGCGCCGGGATCGGTGTCCACCGGGTCGTAGAGGTTGTCGGGGCGGTTCGTCTGCGCCTGCACGCTGGTCATCTCCCCACGATAGCCGTGCCGGGCGAGGTAGCCGTCGATCCAGCCCGGGATCAGCATGTTTCCGATGATCGCCTTCCAGGCCGAAGCCCCGATCCACAATTCCCGCGGCGCGTCGTGCGCCGCCCGGAACACGTGCCGGGCGATCGCCTCCGGCTGATAGATCGGCGGCACCGGTTCGAGCTTGCGCGGCATCCGCGACCGCGCCCAGTCGAACTGGGGCGTGTTGACCGCCGGGAGCTGGACCATCGTCAGCCGCACCCGACTGCCGTCGTGGAGCAATTCGCTGCGCAGCGAATCCACGAATCCGCGCACGGCGGCCTTGGCGGCACAGTAGCTCGCCTGCAGCGGGATCGACCGATAGGCGAGCGCCGAGCCGATATGCACGATCGTGCCCCGGTCGCGCGGCACCATGTGGCGGAGCGCCGCCAGGGTCCCGTGCACCTGCCCGAGATAGGTGACCTCGGTGGCGCGTCGGAACTCCTCGGGGTCCGTCTCCTGCACGGGCGCGTAGACCGTCACCATCGCGTTGTTGACCCAGACGTCGATGCCGCCGAACGCCTCGGCCAGCGCGTCGGCGGCCTGGGCGACGGCCTCCGCGTCGGCGACGTCGGCCGCAAACGCCAGCGCCCGGCCGCCCGCCCGTTCGACATCGCGGATCGTGCCCCTCAGCCCGGCCTCGCCCCGGGCGATCAGACCGACATTCCAGCCGTGCCGGGCGAATTCATGCGCCACGGCGCGGCCGACGCCGGCGCTCGCGCCCGTGACCATGACCGTGCTGCGTCCGTTCCGGCTCGACATCGGGCTTCCAGCTCAGGGAGAAGTGCAGCGCCAACGCCCGAGGCGGGCATTCTTTCCGCGATCACGGGATTGCGAAGCCTGCGCGCCCCTGTCCCCCTGCGCGGTGCCGAGCGGCGGCGGCCGCGTTGCTTCGTCCGAAGGCGGCGGCCTATATACGGCGCGACCTCACAGCCGCGACGGCGGGGTCCCGGACGCCCGCCCTCGCCAACGAACAAAAGTCTGAACCGTCATGGCAGGCCATTCGCAGTTCAAGAACATCATGCACCGGAAGGGCCGGGTGGACGCAGTCCGCTCGAAGGTGTTCGGCAAGCTCGCCCGCGAGATCACCGTGGCGGCCAAGCTCGGCACGCCCGACCCGGCGATGAACCCACGCCTGCGCGCCGCGATCCTGGCGGCCCGCGCCGAGAACATGCCCAAGGACAATATCGAGCGCGCCATCAAGAAGGCCGCCGGTGCTGACGGCGAGAACTACGAGGATATCCGCTACGAGGGCTACGGGCCCGGCGGCGCCGCCCTGATCGTCGAGGCGCAGACCGACAACCGCAACCGCACCGCCTCGGACGTCCGCTCGGCCTTCACCAAGTCCGGCGGCAGCCTCGCCGAGACCGGCGCCGTCGCCTTCATGTTCGACCGCGTCGGCGTGATCGCCTACCCGGCTTCCGTGGCCGATGCCGACACGATGCTGGAGGCCGCCATCGAGGCCGGCGCCGACGACGTCAGCTCCGGGGAGGACGGCCACGAGGTCGTCTGCGCCCAGGATTCCTACGGCGAGGTCACCAAGGCCCTCGAGGCGCGCTTCGGCGAGCCGAGCCGCACCGGGCTGATCTGGAAGGCACAGAACACGATCGACGTCGACGACGAGACCGGCGAGAAGCTCATCCGCCTCGTCGAGGTGATCGAGGATCAGGACGACGTCCAGCACGTCTACGTCAACTTCGCCCTGTCGGACGCGCTGGTGGCCAAGCTGCAGGCCTGAGCGGGGCCAAGCCGCGGGCGCCGCTCACGCGCCTGCGGCTGCCAGTTCCGCTCCGAAGCGGTCCTGCGCGTAGCGCTCCACCGAGAAGGTGTCGTTGGGCAGCTGGACCATGAAGCGCTCGGCCACCTCGGTCAGCACGATGTCGGGCCGGACGCGCTCGATATACGGCCAGTCCAGGGAGGTGCTCCAGATGAAGTGCACCTCGCGGAACGTCTCGGCCAGCATGATCGTCAGCATGTACGGCATGACGTGCGAGAAGGAATCGCCGAACAGCGCCAGCCGGCGCGGATCGGTGGCCTTGGCGTTCTGGTAGATCACGTGCGCGCCGACATGCAGCGTGTGCAGCAGGCCGGCCTTCTCCCGGGCTTCGACGATCGGGCTGCCATAGGTCCGGACCGCGTCCTGCTGCATCAGGACGGTGCGTGAGCGCGCCCGCCGGGGCGGGTCGAAGGCGCTGCCCAGATCGCCGTCGTGGTCGGTCTCGAAGGACGGCCGCTCCCGCAGATCCGGCCGGGGCTCGGCGCCCAAAGCCCGGCAGATCTCCGCGTAGGCGAGATAGCAGCCGTCGGCGGACCAGTGGGTGTCGGTCCGGCAGTAGAGATCGGCCGTATCGCGCTGCGCCCGCATCGGCGTCACCAGATCGATGCAGGTCTGGCGCCAGCGCGTCCGTCGGCGCCAGGCCGCATAGAGGCCGAAGGGCCCGCGGAAGCGACCCGGCGGGGGCTCGTTGTGCAGGAGCCGATAGGCCGGCGAGGCGCTCGGCCGGATGGTCAGCCCGTCGAGCCGGTGATCGTAGATCATCAGCTTCTCCGGGGCGACGACGTGGCGGTACAGGATTCCCTGGGCGCGCAGGCGCCGCTCCCGCATCGTCACGAGGCTGCGCCACTGCCAGATCAGCTCCGTGGTCTCCTCCGGCCGCTCGTACTGGCCCAGCACGTCGTTGCGCCCGGTCTTCAGGAACAGCCATCCATCCTGGCCGACATGGATGTGGTCGGGCGTGCTCGAAGCCATGGCGCACTCGTGAAATGGCTCCCCGCTCGAACGGCCGCCCGGGACAGCGGATTCGGCAGCAAGGAGCGGGATGCCGGCACGGCGGCGGACGGACAGAGTGCTGCGCGCGTCCTCCACCGCCCGGCAGGCCCCCTCATGCCCCTCCCCAACGCCCACGCCAAGCCGCATAGTGCCGCCGCCATGAACAACGGTCCAAGGTCAGACCTCAGCGACGCCGAGCGCTGGGCGGCCCTCGCCGCCCGCGACGCGCGGGCCGACGGCACCTTCGTGTACGCGGTCCGCACCACGGGTGTGTATTGCCGCCCGAGCTGTGCCGCGCGGGCAGCGCGGCCCGAGAATGTCAGCTTCCATCGAACCTGCGCGGAGGCCGAGGCTGCCGGTTTCCGCCCGTGCCGGCGCTGCCGCCCCGACGAGCCCGGCCTCGCCGCGCGCCGGGCCGAGGCGGTCGTCCGCGCCTGCCGCCTGATCGAGTCGGCCGAGACGATGCCGTCGCTCGCCGAACTCGCCCGCACCGCCGGCCTGAGCACCTACCACTTCCACCGGGTGTTCAAGGCTGCCACCGGCGTGACGCCCAAGGCCTATGCCGCCGCCCACCGCGCCGCCGTGGTGGCCCGGCGGCTGCCCGGCGCCGCCTCGGTGACGGAGACGCTGTACGAAGCCGGCTACGGTGCGGCGAGCCGCTTCTATGCGGGGGGCGCGCCACGCCTCGGCATGGCGCCGGCGGCCTATCGGACGGGGGGCGCCGGTCTGCGCATCCGGTTCGGCATCGGCGCCTGCACGCTCGGCGCGATCCTCGTCGCCGCCACGGAGGCGGGCGTCTGCGCCATCCTCCTCGGCGACGCGCCCGAGCCGCTCCTGCACGATCTTCAGAGCCGCTTTCCCGCCGCGGAGATCGAGGGCGGCGACCCGGCCTTCGAGAGCTGGATGGCGCAGGTCATCGGTCTCGTGGAGGCGCCGGGCAGCGGCCTCGACCTGCCGCTCGACATCCGCGGCACGGCCTTCCAGCAGCGGGTCTGGGCAGCGCTGCGGAAGATCCCGGTCGGATCCACGGCGACCTACGCGGAGATCGCCCGGGCGATCGGCCTGCCGACGGCGATGCGCGCGGTCGCGCAGGCCTGCGGGGCGAATCCGGTGGCGGTCGCCATCCCCTGCCACCGGGTCGTGCGCTCGGACGGCGCCCTGTCGGGCTATCGCTGGGGCGTCGCGCGCAAGCGCGCGCTGCTCGACCGGGAGGCGGAGGGCTGAAGCCCGGCATCGCGCGCGAAGACGATGGTCGGCCTAGCGCCGGCCGCCCCCCGGGCCGCCGAACCCGCCGCCAAAGCCGCCTCCACCGGGGCCCGGACCTGGACCCCCGGGAGGACCGCCGAATCCCCCGGGGCCGCCGGGGAACGCCCCCGGAGCGGCCGGCGGTGCGCCGCCGAATCCGCCGCGGGGCGCCCCGAATCCGCCGGGACCCTCCGCCCCGGGGACGACCGTGCCCCCCGGCCGGGTGTCGATCGCGGGGCCGCGCGGCTCGCCGATGCCGCCAGGGCCGCCGATGCCGCCCTGCCGGCCGCCGGGCTCGGCTCCGAAGCGACCGGGCAGCTCATCGGGGAGATTGCGCAGGTCGAGCCGGTCGCGTTCCCGCTCGAACCGCGGGGCATCCGGCTGTTGCGGCTCGGGCGCGATGCGGTTCTCGATCCGCAGCCGCTCCACCGTCAGGTCGCCGTCCCGCGCGATGGCTGCGGTCAGCACCGCCTTCACGCTCCCGGCGCGCGGAACGCGCGCGCCCGGGCGCCCCGCAACGGCATAGCCCGCGCCGACATCGAACCCGCTGCCGGACCGGCCGATATAGGCCTCGATCGAGACCTGCTTCAGCCCCGGCGGGAATGGCAGGCCGACCTGCGCGGCGTTGGTCACGGTGAGGACGCCGTTCGCCGCCGTGCCCGTCACCAGGGCGCGACGGCCCGTCGGGAGGGTGTCGGCCCCCGCGATGCGCAGGCCGCCGATCCCGAGGCCGCCCGCGATCCGCCGCACCGGCCCGGCGACGCGGTCGGGCCCGGAATCCCGCGCCTCGATCAGGCTCGCCACGATCACGCCGTCGGGCCGCCGCAGCCCGCTCACCGCGACCCGCGCCCCCGGCTTCCAGGCGCCGGCGAGACCCGCCGTCGAGACCCGCTGGCCGAGGACCACCAACCGCCCCGGCGCGACCGATTCCACCGGCCCGACCACCTCGCTGGTCACGTCGATCCGCCCCGTGGCGAGCCCGGCGCCCTCCGGCCGGGCCACCACGTGGACCACCTGCCCGATCTTGAGGTCGGCCGACTTCGCCGCCGTGCCGTCGATGCGCACCTCGACGTCCGGCGGATAGGCGATGCGCAGGTCGTTGACGATGATCGAGCCGAAGCGGCGGATCGTGCCGATCACGCCGGTGCCGCCGATCCCGCGGTCGCCCTCGCCGAGGGGCCCGTTGCGGGGCTCGTCGGTCCGCATCATGCCGGTGCCGCCGATGCCCTGGTCGCGCGGCGCCTCCTGCGGCCGGACGGGGGCCGGCAGAAAGGTCGCGCCGCCCGCGAGCAGGCGCAGGACGAACCGGCGGTTCGGCAAGACGCGCACCGGCCGGCCTCTCACCGCTCGTCCTTGGGTTGCGCTGAGGGCGCCGCTTCCGTGTAGACGTAGAGACCGAAATTCCACCGATGCGTGCCGCCGGGATCGGTCTGGCAGGCGGCGTGCGCTTCCCGGTTGGCTTGCTGCAGCGCCTCCATGGCGATCTCGCGGGCGCGCGCCTCGAGCTTGATCGCGAGGTCCTTGGACAGGCCGTCGTAATGGACCGCCCGCTCCAGGAAGCGCGGCGCGTCGCCGACGATGTTGGCGACGGCGGCCGCGATATGGTCGTGCAGGTTGCGGCCGAAATAGTAGAGCTGCGGCCCCTCGGCGCCGTCGCCCCGCGGCACGTAGGCCGCCTCGGCGAGAACGATCCGGTCCTGTGGATCCGTGAAGGCGAGGCCCCGGTCGAGCCACTCGTCCAGGACTGCCCGAGGCCGCAGATCGCGGGTCACGCCCGAGACCAGGGTCTCGAAGGAGGGGGCGTTGCCGTCGGCGGTCCGCGGCAGCGGCAGGGGATGACCCTGCGGGTCGGTGAAGGCCGGATCGGCGATCCAACGGGCGATGATCCGGCTGGTGCGCGAGACGACCGCCGGCACGGCACTCACCGGGGCGCCGGCCCCGCGCAGGCGCCGCACCTCCTTGCGGTGGATGCCGGTGAGCAGCGAGACGCGGCTGTCGGTCTGCTCCTTGCCGGTGAGGGCGAAATCGTACTCGGCGACGTTCACGTAGAGCTCGCGCAACAGGTCGGTCAGCGCAGGGAAGGTGATTCCACGGGCCACCAGCAGGCGCACGAGGGGGCGCAGCAGCCGCGCCAGCGGCGCGTGCAGGCTCGCGCCGTCCCGCGGAGTATCGGCAGTTTCAGACATGATCGCATGGTGGCGGTTTGTGCCGTGGGATACAATCCCACTGCGTGCGGCGGCGCACCTCGATCCGCTGATTTCGAATTGACGTGGGATTTTTGCACACGTACATCGACGGCGTGGTCAAATTTCCCACGTCAAGCGAGGAGCACAGGACCATGACCGTTCCGACACGCCGACTGGTCCTGGAGACGCTACCGCCCCTCACCCTGCCTCCGGCCTCCGGGTTCCGCCCGCGGCAGAACGACCCCCTTCCGCGGCTCCGGCGCATCGTCTGCGTCGCCGCCGCGCTCACGCTGCCCGTCCTCGGTGTGGCTGTCGCGGAAACGGTCCACCGCGCCGCCGCACCGAAGGCGCCGCAGGCCGCCGCTCCCGTCATCCCCTCAGGCGGGGCGGCGGCACCTGCCGCTCTCGGCGTGCCCAAACGTGCCCTCCGGACCATGAGGACCGCGATGCAGACGCCCGGATACCGGGAGGACCGGTCATGACCACCCTGTCCAGCCTTCGCACCGCGCATCCGGCGCCGACCTGCGGCGGAGCAGCCATCCTCGATCTCGCACTCTGCCTGATTCTGGCGGTGACCGTCGTCGGCCTGCTCCTCCTGACCCTGTGATCCTGCGGCTCCGCCGCCTTCCACGACGAGATGTCCATGACGCTCAAGATCCACGCAGCCCTTACGGGAGCCGCGGCCTGCTGCTTCGCGTTCGCCGCTCAGGCGGCCGATCTGCCGCGCCGTGCGCCGCCCCCGCCGCTGCCGCCGTCGCTGCCGGTCTTCACCTGGACCGGCTTCTACGCCGGCGTGAATGCGGGATACGCCTTCCGCACCGGAAGCAGCGGCTTCACCGATCCGACCTACGGCGCGGTCACGGGCGGCGGCCGGGGCGGCGGCTTCGCCGGTGGCGGCCAGATCGGCTACAATTATCAGTTCACGCCCGGCTCCGGCTTCGTGGTCGGCTTCGAGACCGATCTCCAGGGCACCGCCTTCGCCAAGGCGGATGCAGCCTATCTCGGCACCACGCCGTACTACAGCGTTCGGCCGAGCCTCGACTATTTCGGGACGGTCCGCGGCCGGCTCGGCTACGCTATCGACCGCGTCCTCATCTACGGGACCGGCGGCTTCGCGTATGGCGGCGGCACGCGCTCGACCTATGCGGGATCCTATCCCTACACCCTGCCGGCGACCGATCGGACCGGCTATGCGGCCGGCGGCGGCATCGAATACGCCTTCACCGAGAAGCTTTCCGCCAAGGTGGAGGCCCTCTACCTCCATCTCGGTCGCGGATCGTCCGCTGCTACGTACTACAACGCCAGCGTTCCGGCATATTATGGTGCCGGCAAACAGGAATCTGGTTTCGCCTTGGTCAGGGCCGGCGTAAATTATAGATTCTAACAAATATTCGCTGTCGGAGATCTTGACGCTTCCCGTGGGCTGGGACGCCATACGCGACGTTCGGCTTCGCGAATCCGTCGGCCGCGCGAACGAGGTCATGGCCGGTGCAGGGCGGCGATTCCGAATGTCGCGCGGGCGTTGCCGTGCGGGATCGAGGGTCTTCTCCGACAGGATCGGCCGTGAGCATCCCCAAACCGACCACCCTCACGACAGCTTTGCTCGCCTTCGGGCTCGCGGCCTGCGCCGTAACGGTACGGGCCCAGGAGATCATCCCGCCCGGACCCACCGGGCGCGGTGCCATCCTGATCTACGGAAACTTCTGCGGGCCGGGTAACCGGGGTCCCGGATTCCGGCCGATCGACGCGCTGGACCGTGCCTGCGCCCGTCACGACATCTGCTCGGCCGATCCGATGTCGGGCACGCTTACGAGCTGCGCGTGCAACCGGCGCCTCACGGTCGAGGCCGGTGCGGTCGCCCGGGATCCGCGCGCGCCCGCTCACACCCGGGAGGCGGCGCAATTCATCTCGGATTTCTCCGCGGCGCTGCCCTGCCAATAGGCCGCGCCGCGGGGACGAGCGGCAGTGTCGGTCAGGCGGCGTCCGCCGGGCTGGCCGCCGCCTTCGGGCCGCCCTTGGCGACGCCCACCAGGGCCGGGCGCAGGACGCGATCACCGATGACGTAGCCCGCCTGCACGACCTGCACGACGGTACCGGCCGGAACCTCCGCGTTCGGCACCTCGAACATGGCCTGATGGCGGTTCGGGTCGAACTTCTGGCCCTGGGGCTCGACGATCTTCACGCCGTGGCGCTCAAGGGTCTTGGCGAGGTCGCGCTCGGTGAGTTCGATCCCGTCGATCAGACCCTTCAGGGCGCCGTCGGCCGTGGACTTCGCATCGTCCGGCACGCTGTCGAGGGCGCGGCGGATGTTGTCGGCGACGTTGAGAACGTCCCGGGCGAAGTTGGTCACCGCGTAGGCTCGCGCGTCGGCGACCTCGCGCTCCGTCCGGCGGCGCAGGTTCTCCATCTCGGCGAGCGTGCGCAGCGTCCGGTCCTTGAGCTCGTCGCGCTCGGCGGTCAGCAGAGCCAGGGCCTCCGCGACGGGATCGACGGAGGCCGACTCGCCGCCCTGACCCGCGGGCGCGGAATCCTGGGCCGCGCCGGCACCGGCTTCGACCGTGGTCTGGCGCTGGTCATCCTGAGGCATGTCGTTGCTCGTCATCACGTTTCAGTCGTGGGCGGGAATCGGTGAGGGATCGTGGAATCGGCGCTGATATCTGGCCAAGGGGTCGCGAAATCAACCCGTCCGCTCACGCCTCGCGCGGCGGCGGGGCCGCCACCAGCGCCTCCAGACCCTCGGCCTTCAGCGTGGCGACGTCGTGCGCGAACACGTCCATCACGGCGCTGCGGATCGCGGCCTGCCGGTCGGGCTGCGTCACCCGGGTGCCGGTGAGGTCGGTGACGTAGAAGACGTCCACGGCGCGTTCGCCGAAGGTCGCCACATGCGCCGACGTGATGTTGAGCGACAGCCGGCTGAAGGCGGTGGTGAGCTCGTAGAGCAGGCCCGGCCGGTCGAGGCCGGTGATCTCCACGACGGTCTCCCGGCTCGACAGCGCGTTGTCGATGATCACGTCCGGCGGCACCGGGAAGGTCTTGGCGCGGGTGCTCGCCGTCGGGTGCTTGTCGGCGACGAGGTCGGCGATGCGGATCTCGCCCTTCAGCGCGCGCTCGATCGCCGCCGTGATGCGCTTGGTCCGGCGCAGCTCGTCCTCGTCGCGCTCGAAGGCGCGGGAGATGAAGATCGTGTCGAGGGCAAACCCGTCCGTGGTGGTGAAGATCTGCGCGTCGACGATGTTGCTCCCCGCCGCCGCGCAGGCGCCGGTGACGATGGCGAGCAGGCGGGGATGATCCGGCGAGTAGATGGTGATCTCGGTCACGCCCCGAACCGGATCGAGGGCCACGTCCGTGGCGCTGGTCCGTCCGTCGCGCACCACGTCGCGCAGGAAGATCGCGTTCTTCAACTGGCGCGTGCCGTCGACCTTCAGCCAGTAGGCCTGGCTGTGCCGCGCCGCGTAGATATCGAACTCCTCCGAGGCCCAGCCGGGCAGCTGCTCGCGCAGGCCCATCTGCACGAGGCGCACCCGGTCGGTGCGGGCGATCTCGGAATGGCCGCCTGACAGGTAGACTTCGGTCTCGTCGTACAGCGTGCGGATCAAAGTGCCCTTCCAGGCGGTCCAGACCCCCGGCCCGACGGCGGTGATGTCGGCCACCGTCAGGATGGTCAGGAGTTTCAGCCGCTCCAGGCTCTGCACGCTCGCGGCGAACCGCTCGATCGTCTTGGCGTCCGAGAGGTCGCGGCTCTGCGCCGTCATGGACATCAGCAGATGGTGTTCCACGAGCCAGCGCACGGTCTCGGTCTCGGCTTGGTTCAGGCCGAAGCGCGGGCAGAGCTTCTCGGCGATGGCGGCGCCGGCGATCGAGTGGTCCTCAGGCCGGCCCTTGGCGATGTCGTGCAGCAGGATCGCCACGTAGAGCGCCATGCGGTTGTGGATCGTATGCACGAGGCGCGAGACCAGCGGATAGGTCTCCTGGACCCGGCCCGATTCGATGTCGGCCAGGACGCCGACCGTGCGCAGCAGATGCTCGTCCACCGTGAAGTGGTGGTACATGTTGAACTGCATCATCGCGACGATGCGGCCGAAATCCGGGATGAAGCGGCCGAGCACGCCCGCCTCGTTCATCTCGCGCAGCGCCTCCTCCGGGGCGTTCCGCGAGGTGAGGATCTCGACGAACAGGCGATTCGCCTCGGGGTCCACGCGCAGCGACGGGTTCACGAGGCGCAGGGACCGGTTGGCCAGCCGCTTGGCGTCCGGATGGATCGCGAGGTTGTGCCGGTCGGCGAGCCAGAACAGCCGGATCAGGTTCACGGGGTCGCGCTCGAAGGCGTCCTCCGCCCGCAGGTTCACCCGGCCGTGGTCGATCCAGAAATCCTCCGCCTCCATGGCGGTTGCCCGGAACCGGTCGCGGAACCGGCCGATCCAGCGGTCGAGCACCGGGGTGCGCTTGGCATGGCGCGCCTCCAGCTCCGCGCAGACGATGGCGGTGAGGTCGCCCACGTCCTTGGCGATGCGGAAATAGGCCTTCATGAAGCGCTCGACGCCGGAGAGGCCGCCCCGGGGCTCGTAGCCGAAGCGCTCGGCGATCCGCGGCTGCAGGCCGAAGGACAGGCGCTCCTCCGCGCGCTTCGTCACGAAGTGCATGTGGCAGCGAACCCGCCACAGAAACTCGTCGCAGCGCTCGAACAGCGCGTATTCCTCCGGGGTGAACAGGCCGGCGCTCACGAGTTCCAGCTGGTCGCGGACCCGGTAGGTGTATTTGGCGATCCAGAACAGGGTATTCAGGTCGCGCAGGCCGCCCTTGCCGTCCTTGACGTTGGGCTCGACGAGATATCGGGAGGTGCCGGCCTTGGAGACGCGCATGTCGCGCTCGCGCAGCTTCGCCTCCACGAACTCGGCGGCGGATCCGACCACCAGCTCGGCGTCGAAGCGGGTCACGAGCTCCTCGTAGAGGATCCGGGTGCCGAACAGGTATCGCGCTTCCAGGAGGGCGGTGCGGATCGTCATGTCGGCCCGCGCCTCGCGCAGGCATTCCTCCACCGACCGGGTGGCGTGGCCGACCTTCAGCTTCAGGTCCCACAGGACGTAGAGCATCCCCTCGACGACGCTCTCCGACCACGCCGTCTGCTTGTAGGGAAGCAGGAACAGCAGATCGATGTCCGAGCCCGGCGCCATCGTGCCCCGGCCGTAGCCGCCGGTGGCGACCACCGCGAGCTGCTCACCGGTCGACGGATTGTCGTTGGGATAGAGGCGCCAGACCACGGCATCGTGAATCGCCCGGACCACCGCATCGGTGAGGTTCGACAAGGTCTGCGCGCAGCGCAGCCCGTTGCGGTCCTCGAGGAGCTGCGCTTCGGCGGCGCGGTGGCCCTCTTCGATGACCCGGCGCAGTTGCGGCACGAGCGCGGCCCGGAGCTTCGTGGGCTCACGGGCCTCGCGGTCGAGGTTCTCCAGAACCGTGTTGAGGGCTGCGACGGGATCGAACATGGCTCCCGTTAGCATGATATCCCGACACCGCCAGCCACGCGGCCCCGCCGCTATTCCGCAGCCGGCAGGTCGAGGGCGAGCAGCCGCGCCGTGCGGGTGCGGGTCGCCGCCCGGGGCTCCGCCTCGCTCGCCTGCCGCCGCGCGTCCGCGATCGCCGCATGGACGCCGTCCACCGCCAGGATCAGCGCGCTGACCGTCCGCGCATCGATGCTGCGTTCACGGGCGTAACAGACGACGTCCGCCACCAGCCCGTCGGTCTCGATCGCGATCGCATCGAGTTCGGCGGCGCTGGTCGCCGCCCGCACCTCGCGCATGATGTCGAGGAGCCGGTCGAGGACGAAGTCCACGCGCTCCCGGCGCTTGCGGGCGAGGCGCTGGCCGATCCAGGCGATGCCGGACCCGATCGTGCCGCCGAAGAAGGCGAACAGGTAGATGTAATCCTCGTAGCGATCGAGGAAGGTCTGCTGCTCGCGCTCGAAATAGTCGACGGCGCCGGGGTGGTTCGGCAGGCGCGCCGAGGTCGCCGCCACGGTGGTGTCGAAGTCCGGCGCCTTCATCAGCTTGGCCACCGGCGCCGCCGAGGCCAGACGCGAGCGCCACTCGAACAGGTGCTGCGTCGCCGAGGCGACCGCGACCCGGCTGACCGTGCCCCGCGCCATCAGGCGGTAGGAGGCGCCGACGGTCTTGATCTCCTCGTCGGGGCGCTTCGGCCGGCCGCCGAAGGTGCCGGCCGGAATCGTGACCGCTTGCAATTCGGGGAAGCGCTGCAGGATCGCGTCGCCGTCCGGGATCGAGACGAAGCCGACCTTCCGCTCCGGCGAGCCCAGCTCGACGGCGCGGACCACGGAAGCCGCGGGCTTGGAGGCGGGGCTCGCGATCACCGCCACCGCATCGACGCGTTTGTCGGCGAGGGCGGCGGTCACCTCGCCGATCTTGAGCGGCACCACGGTGACATGACCGGGCTCCGCCTCGGCGGCAGGGCTGGCCTCCGGCGCGTCCGCGCCCGCATTGTCCGGCACGAGGTCGTAGAAGGAGAGCAGGTTCGTCAGGAAGGACAGGTCGGCGCTGTGCCGGACCACGATGCCGAGCCGCTTGCGCGCGAGCGCGGGGATGTCGTCGATATCGGCCGCCTCCGGCGCCGCGATGACCAGGGCCTCGTCATGCAGGATCGCGAGGGTCAACCCGTTCTCGGGCAGGAACACGTCCGGCCGGACCACGGCGAGGTCGGCCTTGTTCCGCTGAAGCGCGAGGGCGCTGTCGCGCACGTCGCCGTAGCGCACGACCTTGAGCCGGACATCCTCGCGTGCCCGGTCGAGGGCGCTGGCATAGGCTTCGATCAGCGCGGCCTCGGGGCCGTCCTGCGGGCCGACCGCCACCGTCAGGGTATTCGGGCGCGACAGATAGACGATTGCGGCCGCGGCCGCAGCGAGCCCCAGGGCAACGAGGACCAGGAGCCATTCACGCCGCATCAGGATAGCTGCCGCACGTGGCTGTCGACGGTTCCGTCGACCCTGCGGATCGCCTGACGAAGAACGGTGGTTCGGGCCATGGCCGAGCCTGTCGCGTTGCGCGCGTTCCATGCCCGAGTCATGGAACGCAAACCTGTCGAGATCGTGAAGAACCGGTGAAATCTCCATTCGTTGCAGGATCCGCGCCAGAAGGTCGCGACCGCGAGATCAAGCCGCCCGGCCCTGTGAGCCCGGCGTGGCTGGAGCGGGCGGCGCTCCATTATCTGGAGCGCTACAGCGCCTCGACCGAGATGCTGCGCCGGACCCTTGCGCGCCGCGTCCAGAAGCGGGCCCGCGCCCGGGGCGAGGATCCCGCGCTCTTCACCGACCTCGTGACGACGACCGTCGCGCGGGCGGTGTCGGCCGGCCTCGTGGACGACGCGCGCTTCGCCGACACCCGCCTCGCCACCCTGCGCCGCCGCGGCACGTCGAGCCGCGGCGTCTCGGCCAAGCTCGCCGCCAAGGGCGTTCCGCGCGATGTCGTCGAGGCCGCGATGCTGGCGGAGCGCGACGCCCTGCCGGACGGTGAGGCGGAGGCGATCGAGGATCAGGCCGCGCGGGCTTACGCCAAGCGGCGGCGCCTCGGACCGTATCGCCGCCCGGATCAGCGGGCGGCGCACCGCGACCGGGACCTCGCCGCCATGGCCCGCGCCGGCTTCGCCTACGACCTCGCCCGCCGGGTGGTCGATCTGGAGCCGGACGACATGGTGTGACGGGTGCGGCATCGCGGCCCGGGGTGAAAGGCGGGGCGGCCTTGCACCTTTGGCCGGGTTGTTCATTGTCTGTTCGATGGACGAGACCCTGGCCAAGAAGCTGCGCATCCTCGCGGATGCCGCCAAGTACGACGCCTCCTGCGCCTCCTCGGCCGCGCCGAAGCGCGCAGCCGGCAAGGACGGGCTCGGGTCGACCACCGGGGCGGGGATCTGCCACGCCTATACGCCGGACGGGCGCTGCGTCTCGCTGCTGAAGATCCTGCTGACCAACTGGTGCCTGTTCGATTGCGCCTACTGCATCAACCGGCGCTCCTCGAACGTGCGGCGGGCCAAGTTCTCCGTCGAGGAGGTCGTGAACCTCACCCTGAACTTCTACCGGCGCAACTACATCGAGGGCCTGTTCCTCTCGTCGGGCATCATCAAGTCGCCGGACCACACCATGGAGCTGCTGACCCGGGTGGCGAAGTCGCTGCGGCGCGATCACGGCTTTGCCGGCTACATTCACCTGAAGTCGATCCCGGAGGCGAGCCCCTGGCTGATCGAGGAGGCCGGTCTCTACGCCGACCGGCTCTCGATCAACGTCGAGCTGCCCACCGAGGCGAGCCTGGAACGCCTCGCCCCGGAGAAGGACGGCGCCGCGATCCAGGGAGCGATGGCCCAGATCGGCGAGCGCATCGTGCAGGCCAAGGCCGAGAAGCGCCGCTTCTCGCCGGCCGGCCACTCGACGCAGGTGATCGTCGGGGCGGACGCCACCACCGACGAGGCGCTGATCCGCAAGAGCGCGCTGCTCTACGGCAGCGTCGGCCTGAAGCGGGTCTACTACTCGGCGTTCAGCCCGATCCCGGACGGGTCCGCGATCCTGCCGCCGAAGCCACCGCCGCTCCAGCGCGAGCACCGGCTGTACCAGGCCGACTGGCTGCTGCGGTATTACGCATTCACCCCCGACGAGGTGGCCGACGCCTCGGAGGGCGGGATGCTCGCCCTCGACATCGACCCGAAGCTCGCCTGGGCGCTGAAGCACCGGGACAAGTTCCCCGTGGATGTGAACAAGGCTGACCGGGAATGGCTTCTGCGGGTGCCGGGGCTCGGTGCCCGGGCCGTGGACAAGATCGTGAAGGCGCGCCGGCACGCGACCCTGCGCCTCGACGACGTCGCCCGCCTGACCTCGGGCTTGAAGCGGGCCCGGCCGTTCCTCGTCGCCGCCGATCATCGTCCGGTGGGGCTCACCGACCGGCTCGACCTGCGGGCGCGACTGGTCGAGCCGGCGGCGCAACTGAGCCTGTTTTGAGAGAGGCCGCAGACGCGATGCTCCGTTCCCCTGCGAGCGGACACGGGAATGCCGGCGCGCCGCGCGCCATGCTCCTGCGCCCGGGTGCCGATCTCGACGGCTTCCGCACCGCCGTCCGGAGCCTCGTCGCGGAGGGTGTCCCACCCGAGAGGGTGACATGGTCGGAGGCGGACTCCCCCGGCCTGTTCGGCACCGGCGCGGCGCATGCCCTCAGCCCGCCGCTAGCCCTGCCGAAGCCCGTCGCCGCTCTGATCCCGCAGGTGATCCCGCACCGCGATCCGGAACGCTATGGCTTGCTCTACGCGCTGATCTGGCGCGTCTGCCACGGCGAGCGGCATTTGATGGAGGTCGGCAGCGATCCGCTGGTCCACCGCCTGCACCGTCTGGCCAAGGCGATCGGGCGCGACCTCCACAAGATGCACGCCTTCCTGCGCTTCCGCCGGGCTGAGGGGCCGGATGGGGAGCGCTACATCGCGTGGTTCGAGCCGGATCACCACATTCTCGAGGCTGCGGCGCCGTTCTTCGTCAATCGCTTCCGCGGGATGCGCTGGTCGATCCTCACGCCGGACGGATCGGCGCATTGGGATACGGAGGCCTTGACCTTCGGACCGCCGGGCGACCGCGCGCAGCTGCCGGAGGGCGACGGGTTCGAGGCCGGCTGGCAGACCTACTACGAGAGCACGTTCAACCCGGCCCGCACCAACCTGAAGGCCATGCGGGCCGAGATGCCGAAGAAGTACTGGCACAACATGCCCGAGACGGCCGCCATCCCCGCCCTCGTCCGCGCGGCGGCCGGGCGCACCGAAGCGATGATCGAGAGGGAGCCGACCATGCCCACACGCCGCGACCCGGCCCGCGCCGTCGCCGCCATGGCCGACCAGGACCCGAAGACCCTGGAGGAGCTGAACGCGATCATCCGACGGACCGAGCCGCTGGTCGCGGGCGCCACCCAGGCCGTGCTCGGCGAGGGGCCCGTGGGCGCAACGATCGCCTTCGTGGGCGAGCAGCCCGGCGATCAGGAGGATCGGCAGGGCCGACCCTTCGTCGGACCGGCGGGGCAACTGCTCTCCCGCGCCATGGCGGAGGCCGGGATCGACCGTGGGGCGAGCTACCTCACGAATGCGGTCAAGCACTTCAAGTTCGAGGAACGCGGTAAGCGCCGCATCCACCAGAAGCCGACGGCGGGCGAGGTCAGCCATTACCGCTGGTGGCTGGACCGGGAATTGGACTTCGTGGCTCCGAAGCTCGTGGTCGCCCTCGGCGCGACCGCGGTGCTGGCGCTGACCGGCAAGGCCGTCCCGATCACCCGGGCGCGGGGCCCGTTCCGGTTCGACCGGTTCGACAACCGCTTCCAGGGCTTCATCACGGTCCACCCCTCCTACCTGCTGCGCCTGCCCGACGAGGCGAAGGAAGAGGCCTACGCGGCGTTCGTGGACGACCTGCGCCGGGTGGAGGCTCTGGGGCAAGAGCTCGCGGCCTGATCCTCCAACCCCGCGGTTCTGCTATGCTGATGGCCGCCGATTCCCTCCGATCCCGCCGCCATGGACAAGCAGCTCGCCCTCGACATCCTCCGCACGAACGAAGCGGAACTGCGCCGCCGCGGGGTGCTGCATGCGGCGCTGTTCGGTTCGGTCGCCCGTGGGGACGCCGGGGACGATAGCGACCTCGACGTGCTGATCGACATCGATGCGCCCGTCGTCGGCGGTCTCTTCGGCTATGTCGGGTTGTGCCATTTCATCGATGATCTGTTTCCGATCCGGGTCGACGTGGCGGACCGGGCGGCCCTCAAGGATCGGGTCCGAAAGCACGCAGAGCGCGATGCCGTTTTCGCTTTCTGAGCGCGAGCGGACCGCCTGCGCCGACATCATCGCCAACGCCGAGCGTGCCGCTCGCTTTGTGGCGGGGTTCACGCTCGAGACTTTCGGGGCGGACGAGCGCACGCACTTCGCAGTCATGCGTTGCCTTGAGATCGTCTCGGAGGCGAGCCGCCGATTGAGCGCCGAGACGAAGGACCGGTATGCGGACGTGCCGTGGCGACAGATCGCGGATGCGGGCAGCGTCTATCGCCACAGCTATCACCGGGTGACGCTGGACATCGTCTGGCTCACCGTCCACCACGAGTTGCCCGTTCTCGTCGCGGCCTGCTGCGCCGAACTCGCCCGCGCGCCCGATTCCTGATCGCCCCGAGCCGCCTGAGCCCATGACCGACGCGAAGCCCGAAATTAAGTCCGTGGGCCCCGGCGATCAGGTGATCCTGGTCGACGGCTCGTCGTTCATCTTCCGGGCCTATTTCCAGTCGATCAATCAGGACCAGAAGTACAATTCGCGCCCCTCCGACGGGCTGCCCACCGGCGCCGTGCGGCTGTTCTGCACGAAGATCGCGCAGTTCCTGCAGGACGGCGCCGCCGGCACGATGCCGACGCATCTCGGCATCGTCTTCGACAAGTCGGAAGGGTCATTCCGCAAGGAGATGTTCCCAGACTACAAGGGCCACCGCCCGGACGCGCCCGACGACCTCAAGCGGCAGATGCCCCTGATGCGCGACGCGGTGCGGGCCTTCGGCCTGCACGCGGTGGAGCTGGAACGCTACGAGGCCGACGACCTCATCGCGACCTATACCCGCCAGGCCGAGGCGCGGGGCGCGGGCGTCATCATCGTCTCCTCCGACAAGGATCTGATGCAGCTCGTGGGACCGCAGGTGCGGTTCTACGATTTCGAATCCGGTGCAAAGGGCAAGCCGGGCTACCGGCCCGAGCGCAACCTCGATGTCGAGGCGATCATCGCCAAGTGGGAGGGGCTTCAACCCAACCAGATCGGCGACGCGCTGGCGCTGATCGGCGACACCTCCGACAACGTACCGGGCGTCCCCGGCATCGGCTTGAAGACCGCCGCGGCGCTGATCAAGGAGTTCGGCAGCCTCGAGGCGCTGCTGGAGCGGGCGGGCGAGATCAAGCAACCCAAGCGCCGGGAAACCCTGCTCGCCAACGTCGATCAGGCTAAGCTGTCTCGAAAACTCGTGGCGCTGATGGAGGATGTGCCGGTCCCGGTGCCGCTCGACGAACTCGGCGTGCCGAAGCCCGACCCGGAGAAGCTCGTCGGCTTCCTGAAGGCGATGGAGTTCAACACCCTGACGCGCCGCATCGCCCAGATGCTGCACGTCGACCCCGAGGCGGTGAAGCCCGATCCGCGGCTCCTGCCCGGCGCCCGGCCGCACGGCTACGGCAACGGGGCCGGCGGCAGCGTCGCGGTGCCATTCTTCGGCGATTCCGTGCCGCCGGATCCCGAGACCGCGGCGGCCGGGGCCGAGCGCCCGCCGGGCGCCGCACCGCCCGAGGGCGGCGCGGTGGACCCCTTCGCGGATCTCGACCTGCCGGACGCGCCCGCCAAGCCCCGGGCCCCCGTCGAGGCGACGCCCGGCAACGTCGTGGCGGCCCGGGCCGCGGAGGCCGTGGCCCCCTTCGACACCGCCGCCTACGAGACCGTCACGTCTCTGGAGCAGCTCGACGCCTGGATCGCCGAGGCCGAGGAGGCCGGTGTGATCGCGGTCGACACCGAGACGGACGCGCTCGACGCCCACAAGGCCGGCCTGGTCGGCGTCTCGCTGGCGGTGTCCACGGGACGGGCCTGCTACATCCCGCTGGCGCACGTGCAGGCCGCCAAGGTGCAGGCCGACGCCACCGACCTGTTCGGCGAAGGGGCCGCGCCCTCCGACGTGGTCGAGCCGGTCCCGGGCCAGATCCCCCTGAAGGATGCCGTCGCCCGACTGAAGCCGCTTCTGGAGAATCCCGGCGTTCTGAAGGTCGGCCAGAACCTCAAATACGATTGGGTCGTGCTCGCCCGCTACGGCGTCGAGGTGGCGCCCTTCGACGACACGATGCTGATCTCCTACGTCCTCGATGCCGGGAAGGGCGGGCACGGCATGGACGAGCTGGCCCGCCGCCATCTCGGCCACCAGCCGATCACGTTCTCGGATGTCGCCGGCACCGGCCGCAACAAGGTGAGCTTCGACCGGGTCGCGATCGACAAGGCCACCGCCTACGCGGCCGAGGATGCGGACGTGACGCTCCGCCTGTGGCGGATGATGAAGCCGCGCCTCGTCGCCGAGCACCGGGTCGCGGTCTACGAGACCCTGGAGCGCCCGCTCCTGCCGGTCATCGCCCGGATGGAGCAGCGCGGCATCCGGGTCGACCGGGACATGCTGAGCCGCCTCTCGGGGGATTTCTCGCAGATCCTCGTGCGCCTGGAGGAGGAAATCCAGGAGGATGCCGGCGAGAAATTCTCGGTGGGCTCGCCGAAGCAGATCGGCGACATCCTGTTCGGGAAGATGGGCCTGCCGGGCGCGAAGAAGACGCCGTCCGGCCAGTGGGCGACGCCCGCCACCCTGCTGGAGGAGCTGGCCCAGGCCGGGCACGAGCTGCCCAAGAAAATCCTGGAATGGCGGCAGCTCTCGAAGCTGAAATCCACCTACACGGATTCGCTCCAGACGCACGCCGACCGGGAGACGGCGCGCGTCCACACCTCGTTCTCGCTGGCGGCGACCACCACCGGCCGACTGTCCTCCTCCGAGCCGAACCTGCAGAACATCCCGATCCGCACCGAGGAGGGCCGGCGCATCCGCCGCGCCTTCGTGGCGGCGCCCGGCAACCGGCTGATCTCGGCGGATTATTCCCAGATCGAGCTGCGTCTCCTGGCCCACATGGCCGATATCCCGGAACTCCGGAAGGCGTTCGCGGACGGGATCGACATCCACGCGGCCACCGCCTCGGCGATGTTCGGCGTGCCGCTCAAGGACATGACGCCCGACCTGCGGCGCCGGGCGAAGACCATCAATTTCGGCATCATCTACGGCATCTCGGCCTTCGGGCTCGCCGACCGGCTCGGCATCGGCCGCGAGGAGGCTTCCGCGTTCATCAAGCAGTATTTCGAGCAGTTCCCCGGGATCCGCGACTACATCGATGCGACCAAGAAGAGCTGCCGGGACAAGGGCTACGTCACCACCCTGTTCGGCCGGGTGTGCCACTATCCGCAGATCCGCTCCAACAACCCGTCCGAGCGCGCCAGCGTCGAGCGGCAGGCGATCAACGCGCCGATCCAGGGCTCGGCCGCCGACATCATCCGCCGGGCCATGACCCGGATGGAAGGGGCTTTGGCCGACGAGAAGCTCGGGGTGCGCATGCTCCTGCAGGTCCACGACGAGCTGGTCTTCGAGGCTGCCGAGGACGAGGTGGAGCGGGCGATCCCGATCATCCGCGGCGTGATGGAGGAAGCGCCGGCGCCGGCCCTGACGCTGCGGGTGCCGCTGGTGGTGGAGGCCAACGCGGCGGGGAACTGGCAGGAGGCGCATTAGCGCGGATGGTGGCTGAACCTGGCCGTCCTCGCGACCGGAGCGGAGCGGGCCGGCACGACGCTCATCGATCCGGTGGGCGCGGGTTCAGGACAGGGGCGATGGCGTCGTCCTCGCGCGTCCGGTAGAGCGCCATCGGCTTGGTCGCGTGCGCCCGCTTGAGGGCGTCGTCGCGCCGTTCAGCACCGGGTTGGCCCGCAGGGTTTCGACGAAAGGGTGAAACCGGTCGCGGGAGCCGCCTCCGGCGGTCCATTGGACACCGAGATGCGCTGTTCGGTGCGCCTCCGTGGAGGACGAGAATTCGTCAGTTCAGCTCGATCCCGCGTTCCGGGCACGGCGAGATCGCCCTCGGTCAGGCACCCGGGTATCGCTGTCGCTCCAACATGCAGGATGCCCGCCGGGACGGGCAGGCTCGTCTGCAGAAGGTCGCTGACGAACGCGAACAGCCGTTCGGCTTCGGCGCGGGCTGCGTCGCTGTCGGCTGAAATGCCGGTCGCCGGTTGTGCCGTCTGCCCGGGCCCGCGCTCTTGCCCGTGCCCGGGTCAACGTATTTCGGCCGCAAGGACCGTCGCCGGTCCAGAGGGCGGTGTTGGAGGCCTGCGCGGAGAGATCAGGTCAACGGATCGCCGCGATCCAGGCCCTGCCGTCCGGCAATCCCAGTCATTCCCGGGCACCCCCGGGCGAGCCCGGAACCCAGAGCCGCCGCCAGCCATGCCGGCACGCGGTCGAGGTCCGGATCCTGCTTCGCAGTCCCGGAATGACGGGGCTGTGACCTCGGGCTGTGACCTCGGGCTGGGCTCCGACCACAGGCATCCACAGGGCCGCCCTGGCTTGGAGATGGCGTCGAAGACGGTCATACGCGGTAAGTCCATGACCTGTATCGCTCAGAACTTGTGATCGATCCCCTCTCCTTCCTATCCGGCGGCGGCGAGGCCGCGCGGATGATCCGCGCACGCGACTGGACCGGCCATCCCCTCGGCCCCCCGGGGACCTGGCCGGCGGAATTCCGCGCGGCCCTTTCGCTCGTTCTCAACTCGCCGGAATCGATGATCCTGGCCTGGGGACCCGATCTCCACTTCTTCTTCAACGACACCTACTTCCCGCTGCTCGGGCCCCGTCTGGCCTGGGCCATGGGCGAGCGGTTCGACGTGGTCTGGGCCGATGCCTGGGATCAGGCCAAGCCGATCATCGACGCGGCCATGGCAGGCAGCCCGGAGCGCTTCATCGATCTGCCCTGGCAGCTCGACACCGACCGGGGCTCCCGGGAGACGTGGTGGACCTTCTCGTACTCGCGGGTCCTCGACGCCGCGGGGCGGGTCACGGGGTTGTTCATCCTCACCAACGAGACCACGGCCCGCGTGCGCGCCGACGCCGCCCTCAAGGAGAGCCAGGGCCGCCTGGAATCCGCCCTCGCGGAGCTGCGCGACCTCAACGCCACCCTGGCCCAGCAGGTCGAGGAACGCACCGCCGATCGCAACGCCCTGTGGACGCTCTCGTCCGACATGATGCTGCGCTGCCTGTTCGACGGCACGATCACCGCGGTGAACCCGGCCTGGACCGAGGTGCTGGGCTGGCGGCCGGACGAGCTGATCGGAACCAAGCTCATCGCCTTCGTCCATCCGGACGATTTCGACCGCACCGTCGAGGGCGCGCAGCAGCTCGCCACGGGATCGAGCCTCGCGCGCTTCGACAACCGCTACCGCCACCGGGACGGCGGATACCGCTGGATCAGCTGGGCGGCCCGGCCGGGGGAGGGGGTGATCAACGCCGTCGGCCGCGATTTCACCGCGGAGCGCGAGCGCGCCGACGCCCTGGCCGCCGCCGAGGAGGCCCTGCGGCAATCGCAGAAGATGGAGGCGGTCGGCCAGCTGACCGGCGGGATCGCCCATGACTTCAACAACCTGCTCGCCGGCATCTCCGGATCCCTGGAGTTGATCCAGACCCGCCTCGGCCAGGGCCGCGTCATGGATGTGGACCGCTACATCAACGCGGCGCAGGGGGCCTCGAAACGGGCCGCGGCCCTGACCCATCGCCTGCTCGCCTTCTCGCGGCGGCAGACCCTCGATCCGAAGCCCACCGACGTGAACCGGCTCGTGGCCGGCATGGAAGAGTTGATCCGGCGGACGGTCGGCCCCGCCGTGATCGTCGAGGTGATGGGTGCGCCCGGTCTCTGGCCGGCCCTGGTCGACCCGCCGCAGCTCGAGAACGCCCTGCTCAACCTGTGCATCAACGCCCGTGACGCCATGCCGGAGGGCGGCCGGATCACGATCGAGACCGCCAATGCCTGGCTCGACGAGCGCGCCGCCCGGCGTCACGACATGCCGCCGGGCCAGTACCTCTCGCTCTGCGTCACCGATACCGGCATCGGCATGCCGCCCGAGATCGTCGGCAAGGTGTTCGAGCCGTTCTTCACCACCAAACCGCTGGGGCAGGGCACCGGCCTCGGCCTGTCGATGATCTACGGCTTCGCCCAGCAATCGGGCGGCCAAGTGCGGATCCATTCCGAGGTCGACAAGGGTACCACGGTCTGCCTCTACCTGCCCCGCCATCGCGGCGCGGTCGCGGAGGAGGATCCGCATACCGCCGTCGGCGCGCCGCCTCGGGCCGCGCCGGGCGAGACCGTGCTGGTGGTCGACGACGAGCCGACCGTGCGCATGCTGGTCACCGAGGTGCTGGAGGATCTCGGCTACACGGCGATCGAGGCCGCCGACAGCGCGGCCGGCCTCAGGGTGCTGCAATCCGACGTGCGCATCGACCTGCTCGTGTCCGATATCGGTCTGCCGGGCGGCATGAACGGGCGCCAGATGGCCGAGGCCGGCCGGGTGACGCGACCGGGGCTCAAGGTCCTGTTCGTCACCGGCTACGCGGAGAATGCCGTCTTGGGCAACGGCCAGCTCGATGCCGGGATGCAGGTCATCACCAAGCCGTTCGTGGTGGAGGTGCTGGGCGCCCGAATCCGCGAGATGATCGGGACGGCTTGACCGCACGGCCGGTTCGGGCCTCATCGGCGGAGAAACGCCGGGGAGGAGACACGGAATGCGGGCGCTGCTGTGCACGAGGCTCGACGGGCCGGAGCATCTGGAGATCGTGGAGCGCCCCGATCCGGTTCCGGGTCCCGGGCAGGCCCTGGTGCGGATGCGGCTCGCGGCGCTCAACTTCTTCGACACGCTGATCGTGGCTGGGCGCTACCAAGTGAAGCCGGCCCTGCCGTTCTCGCCGGGCGGCGAGGGGGTCGGCGTGGTCGAGGCGCTCGGGCCAGGGGCCTCGGGCGTGGCCGTGGGCGACCGGGTGATCGTCCATGCCGGGCACGGTTGCTGCGCCGAACTCATCGCCCTCGACGCCGCCCGGCTCACGCCGGTGCCGGACGCGGTGCCGGACGAGCAGGCGGCCGGGCTCACCATCACCTACGGCACCTCGCTCCATGCCCTGGCGAACCGTGCCCGCCTGCAGCCCGGCGAATGGCTGGCGGTCCTCGGGGCCTCCGGGGGCGTCGGTCTCGCCGCCGTGGAGCTGGGGCGGCTGATGGGCGCCCGGGTGATCGCCTGCGCCTCCTCGGAGGAAAAGCTCGCCGTCGCCCGCGCCCACGGCGCCGAGGCCGGCCTCGTCTACGATCCCGCGACGCTCAAAGACGAGTTGCGCCGGATCTCCGGGGGCGGGATCGACGTGGTCTACGATGCGGTCGGCGATGCCTACGCGGAGCCGGCCCTGCGGGCGCTCGGCTGGCGCGGCCGGTTCCTCGTCATCGGCTTCGCCGCCGGGGAGATCCCGCGGCTGCCGTTGAACCTGATGCTCCTGAAGGAACTCGACGTGCAGGGCGTCCACTGGGGCGCCTTCCTCGAACGCGAGCCGGAGGCGCATCGGGCCGACCAGCGTCGGCTCCTCGACTGGGTGGCCGAGGGCAAGCTCACCGCGCAGGTCCACGGCGTCTACCCGCTGGCGGACTTCCCGGAGGCCTTCGGCCTGCTGACCCGCCGTGCGGCCGTAGGCAAGGTTCTCCTGCGGCCCTGATCGGGCCGCGGCCGCCCGCCTTCGACTGGATCGGCGCTCGACCCGCGGCACGGCCTTGGCGGGCGACGCGTCATGCGTTCCGCGCTGATCTGCGGCGCAGATCACTTCCGAAGTAGAGGTTGCGAAAAATCTGTCCTTCATCTTCGTGTGCCACGATGCGCCGGTGTCGTCCTCTGTGGTGCCCGAGATGAGCTTTCGAAGAAGTATCGTTTCGAAGCTGATACTGCCATCGATAATCGGCTTTTTGCTGTTTATCGCAAGCTCGACCATCGGCTTGATGCAGATACAGGCCATCAATGCCGCCGCCGTGGAGACCCGCGACGTCTGGGTGCGCAAGGACAACGATCTCCATACGATTCGATTCCTGATGCTGCGGTACCACACGACGACGATCCGCAAGGTGGTCGCCGTCGACGACGGTGAGAACCGGGACCTCGATGCCGAGTTCGTCGAGATGGATCGGACCATCCCCGAGGCCTTCCAGAGCTATCGCGTGCGCGCGACGACGCCCCGGGAGCGCGCGCTCTGGGACGCATTCGAGGGGCGGTGGAAGGTCTATCGCACCGCCCAGGAGGCGATCCTCGCCCCGCTCAGGCGCGGCGACCGGAACGCGGCCCGCGACGCCATCGCGCCCGCCCGCCCGCCTCTGGTGGCCGCCTTCGATGCCCTGGCGGATCTCGCCCAGGTCACCGCCGAGGGCACGAACGTCTCGGTCCAGCGCTCCGAGGATGCGTTCCGGACGGCGTGGTCCGTCACCATCACGCTCTCCGTGATCGGAGCGATCATGACCGGCGCGGCGGTCTGGTGGGTCTGGCAGCGGGTCGCCCGCCCGATCCGGTCCCTGGCCGAGATCATGGGTCGGCTCGCGGCCAACAACCTCGACGTGGCCGTCGGCGGCTCCGAGCGAGCGGACGAGGTCGGGGTCATGGCGGCCTCCGTCCAGGTCTTCAAGGACGGCCTGATCCGCGCGCGCACGCTCGAGCACGAAGCGGCACAGGCCCGCGCCGCGGCCGAGGCGCGGCGGCGGAGCGGCATGCAGCAGATCGCCGACGCCTTCGAGGGCACGGTCGGCGGCATCATCGGCACGGTCTCGGCCGCCGTCGCTGCGCTGCAGGACACGGCCTCGGCCATGAATGAGGCGGCCGCCGACACCGCCGATCGCTCCGGCCGGGTGGCGAGCGCGGCCGAACTCGCGGCCAGCACCGTCAACGTCGCGGCGGCGGCGGCGGAGGAACTCGGCGTCTCCGTCCAGGAGATCAGCCGCCAGGTCGCGGGCTCGACGGCGCTGACCCAGTCGGCGGTCGCGGACGCGGAGGCGACCGCGCACTTGGTTCGGGATCTGAACGGGGCGGCGGTCCAGATCGGTCATGTCGTGACCCTGATCTCGACCATCGCCGAACAGACGAATCTCCTGGCGCTGAACGCCACGATCGAGGCGGCGCGGGCCGGCGCGGCGGGCCGCGGCTTCGCCGTCGTGGCCGCAGAGGTGAAGGCGCTGGCCGGTCAGACCGCGCGGGCGACCGACGAGATCGGCGGCCACGTCGCCCGGATCCAGTCCTCCACCGGCGACGCCGTCTCGGCGATCGGGCGCATCGGCGGCCGAGTCCAGGAACTCAGCGCCGTGGCGACGCGGATCGCCAGCGCCGTGGAGCAGCAGGGCGCCGCGACGCAGGAGATCGTCCGCAACGTCTCCCAGGCCGCCCAGGGGGCGGCTGACGTCACCAGCACCATCACGGGCGTCGCCGACGCGGCGAAGGCAACCGGAGCGGCGGCCGATCAGGTTCTCACGGCAGCCTCGGAGTTGTCGCTCCGGTCCGGGCATCTCAGGGACGAGGTGACGCGCTTCCTCGCGACCGTCCGCGCGGCCTGAGCGGGCGGGATCGGAGCGGACGCAACCCTCCGACCGCGCGCCCGACGCGCCGGCTCAGAGGAGCCCGCGCGCCTTGGCCAAGCCGACCAGATCCGCCTGCGGGCGGGCGCCGATGTGCTGGATGACCTCGGCCGCCGCGAGCGTGCCGAGGCGGGCGCTCGTGACGTGGTCGAGGCCGCGGGCGTGGCCGGCCAGGAAGCCGGCCGCAAAGAGGTCCCCCGCCCCCGTCGTGTCGACCACCTCGTGGACCGGGCTCGCCTCGACGGCGCGGACCTCGCCACCCTGCACCACCAGGGCACCGTCGGCCGAGCGCGTCACGAGGCCGAGCAGGTGACGGCCGCGGGCGTTGCGCTCGTCCCGCAGGGCCGCCACCGCGGCCTCGGCATCGTCGGTCTGGAAGAGGCTCTGCAACTCGCCGATGTTGGCGAAGAGGATGTCGATGGTGCCGTCGCGGATCAGACCGAGGAATTCATCGCGGTAGCGACCGACGCAGAACGCATCCGAGAGGGTCAGCGCAACGGCGTTGCCGGCCTGGTGGGCGATGTCGGACGCCTTGCGGAACGCCTCCTTGGCGGCCGGCGGATCCCAGAGGTAGCCCTCGAGATAGACGACCCGGGCGGAACGCACGAGAGCCTTGTCGACATCGTCGGGCGAGAGTCCCTGGCAGGCGCCCAGATAGGTGCTCATCGTGCGCTCGCCATCCGGCGTCACCAGCACGAAGCATCGGGCGGTGGCTGGTCCCTCGGCCGCCGCAGGGACGCTGAAGTCGACGCCGGTCGCCTTGAGATCGTGGCTGAACAGGCCACCGAGCTCGTCGTTCCGGACCTTGCCGACGAAGCCGGTCTTGGCTCCGAGCAGGGCCGCGCCGACCGCGGTGTTGGCGCCGGAGCCGCCCGACACGATCGTGGCCGGGCCCATGGCCTCGAACAGCGCCTCGGCCCGCGGCTCGTCGATGAGCTGCATCGCACCCTTGGTGACGCCCTGCGCCGCCAGGAAGGCATCGTCCGTCCGTGCGATCACGTCGACGATCGCGTTGCCGAGCACGAGGAGATCGAGAGGTTCAGTCATCCGGGCGTCCTGATTCGCGTTCGCGCCGCTGTGGCATCCACCTCGGATCGGATCAAGCTCCGTCGTCGTCGGACGCGCGGTCGGCGAACAGCTCCGGGACGGGCAGGCGCAGGCCGGGCGGCGTCAGGTCCAGCGTCTCCTGGGTCGCCATGCGGGTCTCGATCAGGCCGCCCTGCGCGCGGCGGTGATGGATGACGAGGCGCTTGACCGGATCCACGATCAGATAGTGGATCACGCTCTCGAGACTGAAGTAGCGGGTCAATTTCAAACCCGAATCGACGGAACGTGTGCTCGGCGACTGCACCTCGACGACGATGACGGGATCGGTGATCTCCGTCGCATCGGGGTCGGCGCGCATTCCGCAGTAAACGAGGGCGTCGGGCTCGAAGACCGTATCCTGATCGACGCGAACGCTGATGCCATCCGGCAGCGCGTAGCAGGCGCTCTTCGCTTGCTTCAGTGCGGACCGGAGCGCCAGATAGGTGGCAGCCTTGACCTCGGCATGCCGAACGCGCTCCGGCGACATCGCGAACACCTCGCCATCGACCAGCTCGAAGCGCCCCGGCTGCCCATCGGCCCAGGTGAGAAACTCGTCGACCGTCATCCGGGATTTCGGCTGAGCGACCATGCCCGAGGCTAGCACGGATTCGGCCTCCTGGGAGCCGAGCCCGTGACGGGCCTCACCCCGCGATCTTCTCCAGCGCGACGTCCCGTGTCCGCGGACCCAGGAGCCCGACGAGCAGGCCCGCGGCCAGCATCGCGGCCGAGATGAACAGGAACACGCCCGGCGTGCCGGCCTCCCGCAGGACGAACGCGATGACGAAGCCCGTGAAGATCGCCGAGAAGCGGCTCCAGGAATAGACGAAGCCCACCGCCCTGGCGCGGATGCCCGTGGGGAACAGCTCGGCCTGATAGGCGTGGAAGCTGTACGACATCACGTTCGAGGCGAGCGTCAGGCCGATGCCGAGCGCCACGATGATCGGGACGTCCCGCGTCTGCGCGAAGGCGAGGCCGCAGCCGATATAGACGAGGGCGGCGGCCACGATGACGTGCTTGCGCTCGAACCGGTCGGCGATGGCGAGGCCGATCAGCGGGCCGACGGGGGCGGCCAGCGCGATCAGGGCCGTGTAGGCGAGGCTCGACGTCACCGTGATGCCCTGGCCCACCAGCAGGGTCGGCACCCAGTTGGCGAAGCCGTAGAAGCCCACCGTCTGGAAGACGTTGAATCCGGCCATCATCAGCGCCCGGCGCCGATAGGGCCGGACCCACAGGTCGCGGAAGGCGCCACGCGGCTGCACCAGCTCCGGCGCGGCTGGCGCGGGCAGCGCGCCGCCATGCTCGGCCGCGATCCGCGCCTCCAGCTGCCGCAGAATCGCGTCGGCTTCCGCCAGACGCCCGTGCTCGACGAGCCAGCGCGGGCTTTCCGGAAGGCCCGCCCGCATCCACCAGACCACGATCGCCGCCGAGGCGCCGATCAGCACCACCCAGCGCCACCCGTCGATGCCGAGGGGGGCGATCGGGATCAGCAGGTAGGAGAGGAACGCCACCACCGGCACGGCCGTGAAGCCGATGCCCTGGCACAGGGCGAAGGCCCGGCCGCGGATCGCCTTCGGGACGAGTTCGGAGAGGTAGCTGCCGATCGTCACCATCTCCAGGCCGAGGCCGATCCCTGCGACGAGCCGCCAGAGGTTGAGGCCGAAGGCGTCGCTCTGGCAGGCCATCACGACGTTCGCCGCGGTGTAGGCGAGGAGCGACCACGTGAAGATCGCCCGGCGCCCGAACCGGTCGGCGAGCCAGCCGCAGACGAGGGTGCCGATGAACAGGCCCGTGAAGAGGGCGGCCACGAAGCTCGCCACACCACTGGCGCCGAACAGGCCGGGGGTCGTCGGCGTCAGGATCCCGGCCTTGACGAGGCCGGGCGCCACGTAACCGGTGAAGAGCAGGTCGTAGAGTTCGAAGAAGAAGCCGAGGCCGAGCAGCGCCACGAGGCGCCAGACCGTCGGCGTGGCCGGAAGCCGGTCGAGACGGGCCAGGATGGCACCGGGATCCAGACCGTCGTCGGCAGCCCGGACCGCCACACTCGTCGCCATGCCGCTGAGTCTCGCTTCGGCGCCGCAACGCCCCGGCGGCGCAGTGCCGCGGAAGTGGGCGCCGCGCAAGAGGGCAGGGGAAGGGGGGCAGGGAAGAGGGGCAGGAAAGGGGGGCAGGGGAAGGGACCCGCTCAGGATCCGAAGACGGACCAGCCCATGCGCTGCGTCAGCCGCTCCAGGGCGATGCGGCCGAGATGGGAATTGCCCGCCGCGTCGAGACCGGGCGACCAGACGGCGATGGAGGCCTTGCCGGGTGCGATCGCCAGGATGCTGCCGCCGACTCCGCTCTTGCCCGGCAGGCCCACGCGATAGGCGAACTCGCCCGACCCGTCGTAGTGGCCGCAGGTCAGCATGATCGCGTTGATGCGGCGCGCGCGCTCCGCCGAGACCACCGAATGGCCGGTCGACGGGTTGATGCCGTTATGCGCCAGGAACCGGCCGGCGCGTGCGAGCTGGCGGCAGTTCATCGCGATGGCGCAGTGGTGGAAGTAGACGCCGAGCGTGTAGTCGACCGGATTGTCGATGACGCCGAAGGACTTCATGTAGTTGGCGAGCGCGGTGTTGCGGAAACCCGTGCGCTTCTCCGAGGCCGCCACGGTCTCGTCGATCGCGATGCTCGAATCCTGGGCCAGGAACTGCATGAAGCGCAGGATCTCGCCCAGCGCCTCGCGGGGCTCGTGGCCCGAGAGGATCACGTCGGTGACCGCGATGGCGCCCGCATTGATGAACGGATTGCGCGGCACGCCGCGCTCCCGCTCCAACTGGACGATGGAGTTGAACGGGTTGCCCGAAGGCTCGCGGCCGACCCGTTTCCACAGCCGGTCGCCGACCATGCCGAGGGCGAGGGTGAGGGTGAAGACCTTCGACACGCTCTGGATCGAGAAGGGCGTCTCGCTGTCGCCCCCGGCGAAGACGCGTCCCGCAGCATCGATCACCGCCATGCCGAACTGACCGGGATCCACCCGCGCGAGTTCGGGAATGTAATCCGCGACCGCCCCCCGATCGGAGCGCTGGGCCATCTCCTCGGAGATTTCCCGGATGACGAGGGCAAGGTCAGGCACGGTGGGGCTCGGGCATCGAGACGCGTCGGAACCGGGCCGGTTCGCGACGTCCAGGCGATGCAAGGTCCGGTCCGGCGGGCCGATGATCTACCAGTGCCGATCGGGCGTGAAAACCGGAGCGGCGGAACTGCGCCGCCGTCCCGGCGCGGCGATGCCGGGACGGGTCCACGAGGGCGAAGTCAGGCGGCGGCGAGGGCCATCGCCATGGATTCCTTCTTCATCAGCTCCCGGAAGAAGCCGTCGAGATGGGTCAGCTTGTCGGGCGAGCCGTCCTGCGCGATGCGGCCGCCGTCGAGCACGACGATCCGGTCGAAATCCTGCAGCGTGGAGAGGCGGTGCGCGATCGCGATGACGGTCCGGCCCTTCATCAGGTTGGCGAGGGCCTGACGGATCGCCTGCTCGGATTCCGCGTCCAGCGCCGAGGTGGCCTCGTCGAGCAGCAGGATCGGCGAGTTCTTCAGGATCGCCCGGGCGATGGCGATCCGCTGACGCTGGCCGCCCGAGAGCTTCACACCGCGGTCGCCGACGATCGTGTCGAAGCCTTCGGGCAGGGCCTTGATGAAGTCGGTGCAATGCGCGGCCTCGGCGGCCTGCCAGACCTCCTCGTCCGTCGCCTCGGGCCGGCCGTAGCGGATGTTCTCCCGCAAGCTGCGGTGGAACATCGAGACGTCCTGCGGCACCACCGTGATCGCCTCGCGCAGGGATTCCTGGGTGACCCGCTCGACGTTCTGGCCGTTGATGCGGATGGCGCCACTCTGCACGTCGTAGAAGCGCTGAATCAGCGAGAACAGGGTCGACTTGCCGCCGCCGGACCGGCCCACCAGACCGACGCGCTGGCCCGGCTCGATGACGAGGTCGAAATCCGTGAAGACGGGGCGCCCGTCCGGATAGCTGAAGGCGACGTGCTCGAACTCGATCTTGGCGCCCTGGCCGGTGAGCGGCTGCGCTTCCGGATGATCCACGAGATCGTGGGGCTGAAGCAGGGTGTGCAGGGCCTCGGCCAGCCGGGCGGTGTGCTGGGTCGCATCGACGAGCGCGACCGCGAGGTCGCGGGTGGCCGCCAGGATGCGGATGCCGAGCGTGCAGACCAGCACGACCTGACCGTTCGTCGCCTGTCCGGCCTCCCACATCTGGATCGCCCAATAGAGCAGGCCGAACACGGCAAGCACGGTCAGCACCGCGTGCACGATGCGCAGCTTCTCGAGGTAGAGGAGCGACGAGCGCCGCGCCCGCATCTCGGTGGCGATGGTGCCCTCGAAGCGCTGCCCCTCGCGCTTGAAGGCCGAGAAGGCGCGCACGAGCGACATGTTGCCGACGAGATCGACCATCTCGCCGTCGACGCTGGCGGCCTTGGCGGCGAAGTCGTGGTGCAGCGGCTTGCCGGCCGAGGCCATCTTGAACATCAGCACGACGACGGCCGCGAACACGCCCGCCAGGATACCCGCCATGGTGAGGTTGACGGTGGCGATGTAGGCGATCGACCCGAAAGCCGCGACCGTCGGCGGCATCACGTTGAACACGAACATGTTCTCGACCGTGAAGATCGCGTTCGAGGTCGCCGTGATGCGCGACGCCAGGGTGCCCGGCTGGCGGTCGGAGAAGAAGGTCGGGGAATGGCCGGTCATGTGCCGGAACAGGTCGCGCCGGATGTCGCCGGTGATCCCCACGAAGGTGAAGGCGCCGGTCAGCGCCGCCACGCGCCAGAGCATGTTGTCGGCGGCGATGAAGGCGACCAGGACCGCGAGCGCGCTCCAGACGACCGTGTTGCCCGGGCCGGGCCCCTTCGTCAGCGCGTCGACCACGCCCTTGAGGGCGTAATCGGTGGAGACCGAGAAGCCGACGGCGCCGAGCACGGAGATCAGGATGACCAAGTGCGGCAGCCAGCGGCGGCGGAGATACCGCGCGACGAAGGCGAAGGGCCTGTCGGCGTATCGGTGCAGCTCTTCCATCGCGGTGACCATTCCGTATTCGCGCGGCTTTGGCTTACGGGCTGAGGCGGCGTGCAGAGCGGGCGCAGTCTGACCCGCAGCGGCAACGCGAGAGCGTTGCCATATGTTTCACCGGCCCGCACCTTCCGTGCGCTTTTATCCGCAGAACCTGAACGTCGCTTGAGCGGCGCGGAAACACCCTTGCGAATCCGATGCCGCGGCCGGTCAGGCCGTGTGCTCCGTCGGACGCGTCTCCGGCATGATCAGCGCCACCAGCATGAAAGCCGCGAACCCCACGATCGCGAGCCCCAGGAAGGCGCTGTGGCTGCCGAGATGGTCGGCCATGATGCCGGCAAGCGAGGTCGAGAGGGCGGCGCCGATGCCCATGGCCGTGCCGACCGCGCCGAGGGCGAGGTTGAAGCGGCCGGTGCCACGGGTGAGATCCGACACGATCAGCGGCACCATCACGCCCAGCACCGACGCCGAGATGCCGTCCAGCACCTGGATGGCGACGAGACCGTAGGGGTTGGTCGTGTAGGCGAGCAGCAGGCCCCGGACCGGCAGGGCGCCGAATCCGAACAGCAGCACCGGGTAGCGGCCGAAGCGCTCGGCGGCCCGGCCGACCGCAGGGGCGCTGACCGCAAGCACCGCCTGCGGGACCATGATGCAGGCGGCGACCAGCGCGGTGGCGGTCTCGCTCGCCCGCAGGGTCAGGACGCTGCCGACCAGGGGCAGCATCGCGGCGTTGGCGAGGAAGAACAGCACCATGCAGGCCGCGAAGCACAGGAGGCTCCGATTGGTCAGCAGGGCGCGGATGCTGTCCTTGCCGGTCGACGGCGCCGTTTGCGCCGTGGCCGGCTCCTTGAACACGTTGGAATCGATGTCTTGGGCGCGGATGCGCGCCAGCGCGATCACCGTCGGGATACCGAGGGCGGCGGTGAGGTAGAAGACGGCGCCGTTCGACAGGTAATATCCGATGGCGCCCATCCCGGCCGCGCCGAGGGCGTTGCCGAGGGCCGCGAAGCTGGCATTGCGGCCGAGACGCTCGCCAGCGTGGGCACGCCCGACGAGTCCGATGCTGATCGCCGCGATGGCCGGTGTGAGCACGCAGCTCGCGGCCGAGTGCAGTGCCATTGCCAGGAGCACGATCAGGAAGCTCGGCCAGACCGCCAGCGCGAAGGCGCTGCCGGCGATCCCGATCACCGCCACGGCAGCGGCGAAGCGCTTCGAGCGCACGACGTCGACGAAGGCGCCGCCCGGGACCTGGCCCAGCAGCGCCACGAGGCTCCCCACGGTCAGGGCGAACCCGATGTCGGACTGGGTCCATTTCGCCTGGGAGAAGTAGACGGCCAGGAAAGGGCCGAACCCGGTCTGCAGGTTGGCCACGAAGAACGCGAAGGCATCTAGGCCGTAGCGGCTCGTTGCCGAGATCACGCGTCCCCCCTGTGCGGCAGGAACCGCCGACGCGCGCGCGGCCTCGCCCGCCGGATCCTTCAGGCGGCCCGGACGGGAGCGGATGTCCTGACGGGACAGCTCACGTTCGCGCGGAGTGGCGGCGGTTCGGGCCTTCGACCGGGCCACCGTCACTTATCCGGTGCCTTCTCCGGAGGGCGGGCGGGCGCGGTCGCGGCCGGCGCCGCCGCGCCCGAGGCCGCACTACCCGGAGCGGGCGAGGTCGGAGCCGCCGCGGCGGGGGCCGGTTGCGACGGTGCCGCCGAGCCCGGCGCCGCATTGGCCGGCGGCGTGGTCGCCTGCTCGCCCTCCGCCGCCGGCGCGGCGGGGCTGGCGGGCCCGAGAACCACGATCGGCTCCCCGGCCTTGTATTCCGGTGACACGCGGACTTGGTTGCGGGTCAGCGCGACCGAGAGCTTGCGCTCCTTGCCGCCGTCCGGCGTGAAGCGCAGGGCGCGCCAATCCACCGCGATCTTGCGGGTTCCGACCCCGAGGAAGCCGCCGAAATCGATGATGGCGGCCCTGGGATGGCCCTCCTTGTCGATGATGATGTCGATGACGCGCCCCAGTTCGTCGCCGCCGGCGCTGCGCACGCTGCGACCGAGCAGGCTCTCGTAATCCTGCGTGTCGAGGACCGTGGCCGGTGTTCCCTGCTGCTGCGCCTGGGTCGTGGAAGGCGGCGAAGTCCCGGCGGCCGGCGGTGCGGCCGGCGCCGCCGCGGGCGGAGAAGTCGGCGGTGTCGGAGTTGGCGCCGGAGCCGGAGTCGCGGACGGAGGCGTGGCCGGTGCGTGCGGCGCTGCCTGCCCGGCCGCACCCTCGCTGCCGCTCACCTGCGCCGCAGCCCCCGACGCCCAGAGGGCGAGCGTCACGGCCGCGATCATCCGGTTGGTTCTGAACACGCTTCGTCCTCTGAGGAAGGGCCGGGCTGCACCGGCGCGCCGGCGCGTCCACGACCATATCGGCCGGTTCCGGGTCCGCCGCCGGCTGGACCCCGCCTGCGGAGGGCGTCATGCCGCAGGACCTGGGCGAAGTTATGGACCGCAGCGGCCAGACAGCAAGACGCGAACCGCGCGCTTCGGCGGTCTGCCACAAAGGATACGGCGATGATGACCGGGGGCGCGACGGCACTGTCTGGTTTTCGCCGCATCCCCGGCGTAGACAACCGCTCATAAGCCCATGCGAGCCGCGGACGGCACCGCGGCCACTGTCGAGGACCACACGATGTCGACCCTCCCCACGTCGAGATGCGCCGCAGCGCGCGGCCTTGCGCTCGGCGCTGCCCTGGCCGGCCTCGTGGCCGGCTGCCAGGCGCTCGGTGGCGGCGGCGGCGTGATGCCCGCGACAGAGGTCGGCCTGCCGCCCTCGCTGCGCGGATCTCTGCCGAACCGCGAGCCGCGCAATGCTGCGGTCGATGCCGATGGTCAGCCGCTCCAGACCGCTCCGACGAAGCAGCTGGCGATCCCGAAGACCGCCGGCGGGGCGACCCGCACCGCCGATAGCGGGGAGCGCCGGATCCGGCGCGAGGATCTCGACGGCGGCAATGCGGCGGTCGGTGGCAGTGGCAGCAGCGGCGCAATGGGTCCGATGCTGTCGCCCGGCGGCAGCGTCGGCCTCGGCGGGAAATTCTGAGCCGTCAGGCCGAGACCGCCGCGCCCGCTCAGGAGGGGCGCGCGTACGGGCCGTCGAAGGCCTAGATCCGGGCGCGATAGCTCGGATCGGCGACTTCGTCTTCGCCGGCGCCGGAGCTCGATGCGCCTGCGAGGACCGCCGGATCGATGTCGATCACGTAGCCGCCGAATTCGGTGCTGTAGGTCAGAGCCTTCCAGGGAAGCGGGTGGTGGGTCTCACCCAATCCGAGGAATCCCCCGAAGGCCAGCACCACGTAGGCGACCTGTCCGGAAACCTTGTCCACCATGAAATTGTGGACGGCGCCCAGGTGGCGGCCGCTGCTGTCGTACACGGCGGTGCCTTCGACCTTGTTCGACGCGATCAGCCGGGGGCTCTCGTCGATGGCGATGCCCTCGCCGGCGGGATCGAGCTCCAGGGTGCCGGGCTTTCTCAAGGCGCGTTCGTTGGGCAGGTCCGTCGGCATGATGTCTCCCGATCCATGAGCGGGATCGTGCCCGCGTGGCGGTCCCTGGCTCACTAAGCGCGTGGGCCGGGACGGGTTCCGCCTCCTGAGCCGGTGGCCGGGCGAGCGCCGGCCTCTCAGAGGTCGGGTGGTATCCCGGCGCTCCTCCGCCGCTGATTGATCCGGTCGCGGACCGATCGGCTGGCCAGCAGCATCTCGAACCCGAAGGCCACGAGGGCGCACAGGGTGCAGAGGATCGCCGCGCCGAACAGACCGAACAGCAATGTCGTGACCGTGCTGTCGCGCATGGCTCCGACGAACAGGGTCAGCACCGATCCGCAGGTCGCCACGCCGCCCAGCGCGGCCAGGAACACGGCGGCATCCAGGGCCAGCGAGCGCCGGTGCAGCCGATCCAGGCGCCGTCCGAGGAGGATGCGCTCCGCATCGCCGGCGCCCGCGAGGAGCCCGGAGACGTGGTCGGCCTGATCGGCCACGCGCGCGAGCCGCGCGCCGAAGACGTTGAGCAGCGTCGCGATGCCCGACAGCAGGAACACGGGGCTCAGCGCCACCTGGACGACGTGGGCGGTGCTTTCCGGGCTGGCGAGGGTGATCGGATCGGTCATGCGGTCGGGCTGATGCACCCGGTGGACGGGCGCTGCAATCCCGGCGCGTTCAGACCAAGCCGCGGCCCGGCGCGATGCCCGGCACAGAAGGCTCGGCCCGCACCAGGAGCCCGAGACTCGTGACCAGTCCGGTGGCGAGCAGGAGCGCGAGGGTGAGGGTCGGGGCAAACATGCCTGTACTTCACGTGCAGGATTGTTAAAGGCAGGTTTCACGCCCGGCGGTCGGCCGAATAATCTTGGCGGCGGCGTCCATCCGGCGATCCCGCAGGGGATTTCTGCGCCTGCCTTGTGGATGAGGCGTTTCCAAAGGCAATTTCCCCTTGGAACGGCGGCGGCACCGCTTAGTTGCTGCTATGCTGGCTCGGCCGTGGGGCGATCATGCCCCGGCCTGCGGCCCGAGAACCGGAGGATGTTGATGGCCACAAAGACCGAGAAGGCTGCGCCCAAGGCGGCCAAGACCACCAAGACTGCGGAGAAGGCCGCCCCGGCCAAGGCTGCGAAGCCCGCCGCCGAGAAGTCGGCCGGCGCCAAGCCGAACGCTCTGCAGCAGCCGCTGAAGCCGTCGGCCGAGCTCGGCGCCATCGTCGGGACCAGCCCGCTGCCGCGCGGCGAGGTGGTCAGCAAGGTTTGGGACTACATCAAGAAGAACAACCTTCAGAACCCGCAGAACAAGCGTGAGATCCTCGCCGACGACAAGCTCAAGAAGGTCTTCGGTAAGGACAAGTGCACGATGTTCGAGATGAACAAGCATCTCGCTGCGCACCTGAAGGCCTGATCGCGCCCTAGAGCCAAGTCCGGCATTCTCTCCGGGCCGACGGCTCTAGGAGCCCTGCGGCGTTCCCCGTCGTACGGGAAGACCGGCCGTGTGGCTTGGTATGACGCGGACGCGAGTCCGGCATCCAGAGCCGCCGGTCCGATCCCTCGTGGCGAACGCACCGCCTGAACCCGAGGCGCCCGACGTATCGCCAGCGCGGGCTTGTCGATGCGCCGCCGCGCGGATTTTGCCGTCCCAGACCCGCACGGTTCGAGCCCCGCTTCGGCGGTGGCCGGCGTTGCCCCCACCGATCCCGCCTTCAAGCGAGGCCCTGCAGGACCCCTCCGTCGACCCTCAGGGCGGCGCCGGTGGTGGCGCTCGCGGCCGGGCTGCAGAGATAGGCGACGAGATTGGCCACCTCGTCCACCCGCGCCAGCCGCTGGATCAGCGACGAGGGGCGATGCTCCGCGACGAATTTCTGGCCCATGGCCTCGAGGTCGGTATCGGCTGCGCCTCCGGCCATCTGCCGCATGAAGTCCGCGACACCCTCCGAGAGGGTCGGGCCGGGCAGGACACTGTTGACCGTCACGCCGCTGCCGGCCACCGTCTGCGCCAGACCGCGGGAAATCGCGAGCTGCGCCGTCTTGGTCATTCCATAGTGGACCATCTCGGTCGGCGTGTTGATGCCCGACTCGCTGGAGATGAAGATCACCCGTCCCCAGCCCCGCTCCGCCATGCCGGGCGTGTAGGCCCGCGACAGGCGCACGCCGCTCATCACGTTGACGTCGAAGAAGCGCTGCCAATCGGCATCCGGGATCTCGAAGAACGGCTTCGGCTCGAAGATCCCGGTGTTGTTGACCAGAATGTCGACCGCCGGGACAGCCTTGACCAGGGCTGAAACGCCCTCACCGGTGGCGATATCGCCCGGTGCCGCAAAGGCGCGGCCGGCCCGCGTCTCGCCCCGCAGCTTCGCGAGGGCGGCCTCGACCCGCTCGGGCGTGCGACCGTTGATGCCGACCTCCGCACCGAGATCGCAGAGTTCCTTGGCGATGGCGTAGCCGATGCCGCCGGTCGACCCGGTGACCAGGGCCTTCCGGCCGGTGAGATCGAGATCCATGGGGCGCTCCAGCATGGGATACACCCCATCAACGCAAGCCGGCGTCCCGGGTGGCATACGCGATCCGGTTAGCCGCTCCGACTCCGCCGCAGGACGCTGGCGCAGCCGCCGATCACCGAGAGCGCCACCGCGCAGGAGAGCGACAGGGTTACCGCCCGCTCGGCCCCGAGACCGTGGGTCAGGCCGAAGATCACCGCCACCAGAGCTGCGCCGAGCGACTGGCCGGTGAGCCGCGCCGTCGACTGCATCCCGCTCGCCCCCCCAGCCCGTTCGCGCGGCGCCGACGTGACGATCACCTTGTTGTTGGGGGACTGGAACAGGCCGAAGCCGAGACCGCACAGGGTCAGCCGCCAGACGATATCGAGGGTCGTCGGAGCGGCCGGCAGGATCGTCACGCAGACCAGACCGACGGCCATCATGGCCAGGCCGATCCCGCCCAGGATCCCGGGCGGATACCGGTCCGCAAGGCGGCCGGAGATCGGCGCCATCGCGGCGACCGCGATCGGCCAGGGGGTGAGCAGGAAGCCGGTCTGCGTGCTGGAGAGGTGCAGCACGTCCTGGAAATAGAAGGGCAGCGCCACGTAGGAGACCATCTGGGCGCAGAACGAGGCGACGGAGGTCGCCATCGACAGGGCGAAGGCTGGGATCCGCAGCAGGTCCACGGGCAGGAGCGGCGCGGCCAGCCGGATCTGGTGCCGGACGAACACCGCGCCGACCGCGATCGCGGCCGCGAGTTCGAGGACGGCGATGCCCCGGGCTTCCGGATCGCCAAGCCCGTCGATGCCGATGATCAGCAGGCCGAAGGTCAGGGCGTTGAGGACCGCACTCACGAGATCGAAGGGGCGGCCGCTCGCCGGCGTCGCCGGCAGGGTCCGGGACGCCACCGCCAGGGCCAGCAGGCCCACGGGGATGTTGACGAGGAACAGCCAGGGCCAGGTCGCCACCGACAGGATCGCGGCCGCCACGGTCGGGCCGGCGGCCGAGGCCACCGCCACCACGAGCGCGACGTTGGCGACCCCCTGGCCGATCATCCGGTGGGGGTAGATGAAACGGACGAAGCCGATGTTCACGCTCATGATCGCCGCGGCGCCGAGCCCCTGGACGATCCGGGCGGCGATCAGCAGCGGCAGGCTTGGCGCCAGCGCGCAGGCCAGCGAGGCGGCGACGAAGACGGCCAGACCCGGCAGGTAGACGCGTCGGAAGCCGAAGATGTCGCCCAGCGCCGCGAACGGCAGGAGGGTGGCCGTGACGGCGATCTGATAGGCGTTGACCACGAAGATCGCGTCGGCCGGCCTGACCGCCAGATCCTTGGCCATGACGGGCAGCGCCACGTTGACGATGGCGCCGTCGAGGACCGCCATGGTCATGGCCAGCGCGATCGCCGCCATGGCGAGGACGCGCTCGCGGGGCGGCAGGCCATCGTGCGAAGGCCCCTGCGGGTGCCTCTGCGGGTGTCCGTGACGGCCGCCGGCTGGACCGAGCGGGACCTGCGCCATTCCTGCGCGCTCCTGCGGCGTCCCGGCGGGTCCGTGACGTCGATGGCTGGGAAAATCCGGACGCAGGACGCGCCGCGGACGCTGTTCCCTGTCGCGCAGGCGGCACGGCACGTCGAGGGGCGTCGTGTGTCCTATGTCACGGCACGGGCAGGTTTGTTCGCGTCGGACGGGTGCCGCGTCGGGGGCTCGTGCTCCGCCGCGGGGCGACCCATCCCTTGTCCGGCCGGGGATCGGCTTTCCCGAAGGTCCGCCTGTCCGCAGGCAGCGCGAGGCGTGCCGCCGGTCGAAGCGCGGACCGCCGCGGGCCGCTCAGGCGAGCATGTAGGTGAGCAGGGAGCGGAGCTGCGCCGGCTTGATCGGCTTGTGCACGAGTTCCGCCCCGGCGGCGGTGACCCGGTCCTCGACGGCCTCGGAATGGTCGGCGGTGGTGACGATGACCGGGACCGGATCGGCGTGCGCGGTCCGGAGGTAGTTGGCCACGTCGAGGCCGCAGGCGCCGTCGTCGAGATGGTAGTCGAGCACCAGGATGTCCGGCCGCGGGGCGCCGGCCTCTACGGCGGCCCGCACCCCCGCGAGGTCGCGGAAGGTCGAGACCCGGGCATCCCAGTTCTGGAGGAGGCGGGCGAGGGCGTCGGACGTGGATGGGTCGTTCTCCACGACGAGCACGTGCGCGCCCGAGAGCCGGGTCGCCACCGGAGCGGGCGGGGCGACGGCCGCCGGGATCGTGCTCACGGGCAGCGTCAGGGCGACTCGGGTGCCGTGGCCGATCCGGGAGCGCAGCCGCAGGGGGTGGTCGAGGGCCTGGGCCATACGGCGGACGATCGATAGGCCGAGGCCGAGGCCCGGCTCCTCGCCGCTGCCGGTCCGGGCGCCGCCGCGGAAGAACTCGTCGAAGACGAGGTCGCATTCCTCCGCGGCGATGCCGCAGCCGGTATCGGTCACCTCGATCCGGATGCCGCCGGACCGCCGACGGGCCGCGAGAACGATCCCGCCGACGCTTGTGTACCGGACCGCGTTGGAGACGAGATTCTGGAGGATGCGCTGCAGGAGCATCACGTCGCTGGTGACGGTGACTTCGGGGCAGCGCAGCGACAGCCGCAGGCCCTTGCGCTCCGCGAAGGGCTTGAAGCTCTCGGCCAGCTCCGCCAGCAGGTCGGGCAGGAACACCGGCTGGATCTGCGGCCGCACGATCCCGGCATCGAGCTTCGAGATGTCGAGCAGCGTCTTGATCAGATCCTCGATGGTCTGCAGGCCGCGATCCACCTGGCCCGCGATGATGCGCGCCTCCGGCGGCACGTCGAGATCGGCCAGCGCCGAAATCGACAGGCGGGCGGCGTTGACCGGCTGAAGCAGGTCGTGGCTCGCCGCGGCCAGGAACCGGGTCTTGGAGCGGTTGGCGGTCTCGGCCTCCTCCTTGGCGGCGGCCAGCGCCTCGTTGGAGCGCTCCAGCCGGTGCATCAGCCCGGTCAGCTCCTCGGTGCGGGTGCGGACCCGGCCCTCCAGCATGATCGCGGTCTGGAACAGCGAATAGGCGCTGCCCCGCTGATCCATGGAGCGCTCGACATGGGACATCAGCGCGGCATTGATGCGCTCGAGCTTCTCGATCCGCCGGTGCAGGGACGCGTCGGTCTCGAGACCGTTCGGATGCAGGGTCACGACGCGACGGGGGTGGCTTCCGCCCCCGGGGCACTGCCGGCGAGGGTCTTGCCGATGGCGATGCCCGTGAAGGTCTGGTTCAGGTGCATCGCCCTGTACTGCTCGCCGAAGGTCTCGAAGCCGACGACGTTGTAGCGGCGATAGAGGTCGGCAATGCCGTGGCGCACCTGCCGGCTCTCGGCGTCGAGCCGTCGCAGCACGCATTCGAAGCCGATGATCAGGTCGACGCCGCCGAGCACCGCGTCGAGGCGCGCCAGCTCGGCCCGCGTCGAGGCGACGATATCGCGCGGTTCGGCGAGGGTCAGCACAACGCCCTCGTCCACCGCACAGAAGAAGCTGAGCGACCCGTCCTCGTTCATGCGCCGGATCGAGCGGCAGAAATACTCGCCGCCGACCTTCACAGCCAGCGGGTAGGCGGCGAAGCTCATCGGCGACAAGCCCTCGGGGTCGAGGCCGATCGCCATCGCGTATTCCCGGGCTGCCGGCTCGGCGTTCAGCTCGTGCACGGTCCGGCGCTCGCCATCGGAGGCCGTCACCACGAACTTGGTCTGGGTCGGCTCGAAATTGTCGCTCTTGAAGATCTCCACCGAGAAGTCGGTCTCCACGAGGACCAGGACCGCCGCCTTCCGGTGGATCTTCCCGCCGTGGAGCAGGACGGCGTCGCGGAAGCGCAGGTCGTCGCCGGCCGAGCCGCCGACGATCGGGATGCCGTCGAGTGCCCAGGCGATGGCCGAGACGACCGTCTCCTCGGCGTTGGCGAGCCCGTCGATCAGCGACAGGGCGAAGCGGTGGCCGGACGCGGCCATGTCGACCTCGCGGCACCGGTCCAGCGGGTCGAGGGTCCGGCGCAGCGCCCGGACCGCGGAGGCCGTCCGCTCCACGTCGAGGTGGTCGATGGCGTCGAGGACCGTCGAGACGATGCGGAAGCGCTCCGCCGGGAACGCGATGGCCACGAGGCCGCGGTCGAGGCCTCCGGCCGGGGCGATGCCTCCCGACATCGAGCAGCCCGCCACCGGGACGTCGGGGAACCAAGTTTCCAGCGCGCGGGCCAGGATCTCCGCGTCGTAATCCGCCGAGAAGAACACGACGATCTGTGACAGGGCCGAGCCCCCGACGGCCCGGGCGACCTCAGCGGCCGCGTCGGCGGCCCCGGCCGCATCGGTCCAGGCCGTCCAGATGCCGCAGAGATGGCGGCGCACTCCCGATCCTTGAGCCACGTTCCATCCCCTGCGACCCCCTCGGCAAGCTTGGCGCCTGCTCTTCAGCGTCTTGTGCAGAGTATGTCGTGCGCAACCGAGCGGTGCAACGGGGCGTGTCGCCCCCCGGGCAGGTTCAATCTCGGTCCGAGGCCCGGGAGGCGGCGTTCACTTCATGCAGGCGTCCTCGGCCTTCTCGAAGGCAGCGGGCTTGGGCTCGTGCTCCGGCGGTCTGTTGCGACCGAGCGCTCCGTCCGAACGGGCGCGGAGATACGTGAATATGTCCGGCAGGTAGCACATGACGTTCTTGTTATCGCCGAAGGCGGGCATGACCAGCTCCTGCGAGGCGTTCACGTCCTTCTTGCCGCCCACGACGATGCCGGCGAAGTGCGCGTAGTCCATGCCCTTGAGGGCATCGACAAGCGACGGTGCGTAGGTCGAGCCCATCCCGTCGGGGCCGTGGCAGACGATGCAGTTGGAATTGTACCGCACGTAGCCGGACATGGTGTACCAGTCGACCTTCTTGCCGCCGTCCGTGACGTGGTAGGTCGGATCGCCGTTCTTGTCGGTGTACTGGCCGTCCTGGACCTTCGCCGGCTGCGTCGGTCCCTCGCTCTTCAGGTCGGTCGATGCCGCGCCGGCTGGGGCGGCGGATGTCGAAACGGCTCCGAGGGTTCCTGCTGCAAGTCCGGCCAGAATGAGCCCGGCGATCCTGTCTGCTGCGCGCCGCATAAGTCGTCCTCCTGCCGCCCACAGGCTTCTTCTCGGTGGAGCGACGCCGGGATAACGACGGATCTCGGAAACGAAGACCTTGGTGCGCCTTCACGATTTCGCGCATCGCGGGGACGTGCCGGCTCGGAACGACGACTGAACGATTATCCGCGTTGCGCACAGCATTAACCTTTTGTTAATCGGCGCATTGCCGCCGGCCCGCCGGCGTGAGAGCTTTCGTTAACGAGAGCTTAACGGTTGGGTCCGGCGATGCGGTTCGCGGTTTCCATGATGCAGAGACGGGTCGAGGCACCCGCAGCGCGTCGGCTGCCCCGGAGCCGCCGCGCCGCCGCCGCCGCCCTCGCGGTCTTCGGCATTGCGGGCCTCGCCACGGGCGTCCAGGCGCAGACGCTTGCGAGCCTGCCGACGGAAGCCGGTGCCCGGGTGCAGGGCGATGCCAAGCCGATCGCGGCCTGGACGACCTTCTGCCAGACCTACGCGGCCGAATGCGCGCTCGACCGGGGCGAGCCGGCCCGGATCAGCCTGACGCCCGCCACCTGGGCGACGATCGTGTCGGTGAACCGGCGGGTCAACAAGGCGGTCGAGCCGATGACCGATCAGGACCACCTGCACGTGGCCGACCGGTGGGATCTGGCCGAGGACGGCATCGGCGACTGCGAGGACTTCCAGCTGCTCAAGCGCCATCTGCTGGCCCAGGCCGGCCTGCCGCGGCGGGCGATGCGCATGACCGTGGTGATCGACGAGAAGGGCGAGGGCCACGCGGTGCTCACCCTGATCACGGACCGGGGCGACCTGGTGCTCGACAACAAGACCAACGCGATCCTGCCCTGGCACAAGACCGGCTACGTGTTCATCAAGCGCGAGAGCCAGGACGCCGTCGCCTGGGTTTCGCTCGGCGGCGTCACCTCCCCGGTCACCACCGCCAACCGCTGATCAAGGCCCACCTCCGGCAGTGGAACCCGCGCCGCGGGCACCACATCTTAACGGATTGATAACCCTGCGCCGCCACTCTGTCGGGTGACGGAGTGCCTGAACGATGCCGCGAGCCCGCCACGTGATGCCGGCCCCGCTCCTCGCGATCGTCCTCGTCGCCGCGGCCTGCGGCACCGCGCGGGCCGCGAGCGAGACCGAGCTCCGCCACGCTGCGTGGCGCGACTGCGTCAGCCGCAACTTCGGGATTCAAGCCGCGCTGACAGACCGGGATCTGGCCGTAGACGCTGCCTTCCGCGCCTGCCGCAGCGCCGAGGACGCCTATCTCGCGACGCTCGCAGACTCGCCGCTCCTCGACGGCGACGACGTCATTCGCGCCCGGCCGCTCGTCGCCGGCCGGATCCGGGCCTGGCTGGTGGGCGATCGCGGCTGACGCGGCGGACCCGCGGAACCCCGCGCGCGACAGTCCGCAGGCACGGCATCGGCGATCCGCCGCTCGGCGATGCGCGATCGTCAGGAAGAGACGCCGCCCGTCTACGCCTTCAGACGGGCCTTGATCCGCCGGGTGAGCCCGTCGCGGACCTCACGATAGGCCTCGAGACGCTGCTCCCGGGACGCGTCCTGCACCAGCGTGGGATCCGGGGTCGGCCAGTATTCGACATCGGCCGCGAGCGTGTGCGTCAGGGCCAGCGCCCGGTGATGGGCCTCCGGCGCCAGGGTGATGATCAGGTCGAAGTTCAGCCCCTCCCAATCCTCCAACTCCTCGATGGTGCGGGGGCGGTGTCGGCTGGCATCGATCCCGATCTCGTCGAGGGCCGCGATCATGAACGGATCGGTGGGCTCGCCGGACCGGACTCCGGCCGACTGCACATAGGTGGACTTGCCGAAATAGGCGCGCGCGATCGCTTCCGCCGCGACGGAGCGCACGGCGTTGTAATTGCACATGAACAGGACGGACTGCACCCGCCGCCTCTTCGGAGAGGCGTCGGGAGGAGGCTCTGGAACGGGCTCAGCCATCGCCGGTCGGCGCGGAGGGCGCCCTAGCCCTTCCAGTGCAGCGCGAAGATCAGGGTGAACAGGCGGCGGGCCGTGTCGTGGTCGAGGTCGACCTTGCCGTCGAGCCGCTGCTTGAGCGTCTCGGACGCCTCGTTGTGCAGGCCCCGCCGACCCATGTCGATCGCCTCGATCTGCGATGGCGAGGCGGTGCGGATCGCGTTGTAGTAGCTCTCGCAGATCATCTCGTAGTCGCGGATCACCCGACGGAATGGCGTCAGCGACAGGAGGTGCGTCATCACCGGCTCGCCCTCCACCGTGGTGATGGCGAAGGACAGCTTGTTCTCGACGAGGCCCAGCGTCAGGGCGTAGGGGCCCTCTCGGCCCGGGATCGCGAAGACATTGTCTTCCAGGATGTCGAAGAGCGCGATGGCCCGCTCGTGCTCCTGATCCGGGTTGCCGCGGGCGATGGACGCCTCGTCCAGGCTCACCTTCGCGAGGCGGTTCGGCCCGCGCTGCTTCTCCGCCATCCCCAAAACCTCACAGGTTCAACCGGATCGCGACGGAGCGGGCGTGCCCCTCCAGGCCCTCGGACCGGCCGAGGTTTATCGCCGCCGGGCCGAGCGCCCGCAAGCTCTCCGGCGTGCAGGCGAGGATCGTCGTCCGCTTCATGAAGTCGAGCACCCCGAGGCCGGAGGAGAACCGGGCGGACCGGGCGGTGGGCAGGACGTGGTTCGGGCCGCCGACATAGTCGCCGATCGCCTCCGGCGTGTGCGAGCCGAGGAAGATCGCCCCGGCATTGCGCACCTTGGCGGCGAGCGCCTCCGCATCCTGCGTCTCGATCTCCAGGTGCTCGGGGGCGAGGCGGTCGACGAGGGGGACGGCCTCGTCGAAGGTCCGGACCCGGATGACGGCGCCGTAGTCGCGCCAGCTCGCCCGGGCGATCTCCTGACGGGGCAGGGTTGTGAGGGCGCGCTCGACGGCCACCTCGACGGCGTCCGCCAGGTCTGCGCTGTCGGTGATCAGGATCGCCTGGGCGGCGACGTCGTGCTCGGCCTGCGCCAGCAGGTCGGCGGCGACCCAGTCCGAGTTGGCGTGGCCGTCGGCCAGGATCAGCACCTCGGAGGGGCCGGCGATCATGTCGATCCCGACCTGGCCGAAGACCCGGCGCTTGGCCGCGGCGACCCAGGCATTGCCGGGCCCGACGACCTTGGCGACAGGAGCAATGGTGGCGGTGCCGTAGGCGAGGGCGGCCACCGCCTGGGCCCCGCCCACCCGGTAGACCTCGTGGACGCCGGCGAGCTGCGCGGCGGCCAGGACCAGCGGATTGATCTGGCCGTCGGGGGTCGGCACGACCATGACGAGCCGCGGCACGCCGGCGACGCGGGCGGGGAGCGCGTTCATCAGCACCGAGGAGGGATAGCTCGCCGTCCCGCCCGGGACGTAGAGCCCCACCGATTCGAGCGCCGTCCAGCGCCAGCCGGCGGTGACGCCCAGCGCGTCGGTGGCGCGATGGTCCGTGGGCCGCTGCGCCCGATGGAAGCTCTCGATCCGCTCGGCGGCGAGGCGCAGGGCCTCGAGGGACTCCTGCGGACAGGCGGCGACCGCCGCGGCGATCTCCGCGTCGGTGACCCGCAGGTGCTCGGCTGAGAAATCGGTGCCGAGCCGGTCGAAGCGGCGCGTGAAGTCGACCAGGGCCGCGTCGCCGCGTGCGACGACGTCGGCGATGATGGCGCGGACCGCTTCGTCCACGTCCTCGGCGATCTCACGCTTCACCGTCAGGAGATGCGCGAAGGCGGTGGCGAAATTCGGATCGCTGCTGTCGAGCCGGACCATCGGAAAGCTCTCTGTCTCGCGTCAGGCCGCCGGGCCGGCGGTCGTGTCGGTGTCGATGTCGTGGCCGGGACGGGTGGCCGATTCCCAGACCGGGCCGAGATCCTTCATCCGGACCTCGATGCACTCGACCTCCAGCCGAAGGGCCGCACCGCCCGAGAAGACGAGATCGATGTGACCCGACGGCGCATCCGTCTGTTCGAAGGTCAGCGCGAGCAGGCTCATCGGCGTGGCGTCGCCCGGCTTCAGGCCGCGGCTCTTCACGCCCCGGACGCGCTCAATGTGCAGGCCGGCGAGGCGCCGCCGGGGCGGGGCGTCCGGTGTCCAGTCGAAGCGTCGCACCGCCATGAGGAAGCGCTGCTCACCGGCGAGATAGGTCAGATCCTCCGGCCGGAGGATCGCGTCCTGCAGGTGGGCTGAGATCACGGTCAAGTCCTCGATGTCGAGGGCGGCGAGCTTGAGCAGCTCCATGCAGAGGGTCCTCGGCGAACGCGGGGCGTGGGCCGGTCGGCGAGGGGCCCCGCGGCAGGGCGTAGGTAGCGGCGCAGCCCCGTTCGGGCAACGCCCGACCTGAGGATGCCGGGTGCGGACGGGGCACAGGCTCGACCCAGCGCCGTGGGCTAGAGGCGCGGCGGACGGATCGAAGCAGGGTCGAGGCAGGGTCGAGGATGGCCAAGTTCACGACGCACGCGACTCTGGCGGCGCTGGCACTGGGGATTCACGCGGCCGGTCCCGCGGGTGCGCAGGTCGGCCCCGACGCGCGGCCCTACATCTACGGCCGACCGGGTCCGGACCGGGACGTCTACGCCCCGCCGCCCCGAGATCGCCGGCCGCCACCGCCCGCCGACGATGGCTACGGCTGGCCTCCGCCCCCGCCGCCATTCGACGATGCGTCCGACCGGATCCGGCCTCAATGGCGCACCGGCCCGGGGCGGTCGTGGGATGACAGCGTCTGCGTGACCGCCCGCGGCACATGCCTGACGCGCCCGGCGCCGCCCAATGCGCCCTGCGGCTGCGACATACCCGGCTTCGGCTACAGGCGCGGGCAGATCGAGGATTGAGCATCCGCTGTCGTGCATGACCTGCGGGGCATGGCCCGCCTCGGCCGCCGCGTCCGGAGGCTCTCGGCGTGGCCGCCGAGATGCCGGGCCAGGATGGCCTCCGCCCGGGCATAGAGAGCGAGGCGGTTCTCGGGCCGCACGAAGCCGTGGCCCTCGTCCGGGAACAGCGGATCGCTCACCGTGAGGCGCTTCGCATCGAGGGCTGCGACCCTCTGGTCGGACTCGGCCTGCTTCCCCCGGGGGGCGGTGGCGCTTTGCGCGATCAGGAGGGACGCCCGGATCCCGCCGGCCCGGTGAACCGGCGAGCGCGCACGCATCAGGTCCAGCCCCGCCGCCGTGTCCGGATCGCCGATCGCCCGGATCACCTGCGCGCGGAACGCATCCCAGTAAAGGGGGATCGTGCGCCTGACCCGGACGAGCCCGGCCGCTCTGCCCGGGATGAACGTCAGGTCCCGGTTGGTCCCGGCGATCGACCGCACAGACGTGCCGGTTCTCGTCTCCGCCGCCATTCGGCAGATCGAGCAGAGGCCGCCCGTCCTGGGCCCGGGCGTGGAACCGGATCCCGCGCCCCGGATCGGCGGTCAGGGTTCTGACGACATCGGCGGCCCGCCGACGTCCATCGACGTCCCGGACCGCAGGGGTCGCTCAGGCCCGGACGCGCTCGATCTGCGCGCCGCAGCGGCCGAGCTTGGCCTCAAGCGCCTCGAAGCCGCGGTCGAGATGGTAGACCCGGTTGATCTGGGTCTCGCCTTCGGCGGCGAGGCCCGCGATCACCAGGGACACCGAGGCGCGCAGGTCGGTGGCCATGACGGGTGCCCCCCTCAGCCGCTCCACGCCCTCGACGATGGCGAGGTCGCCCTCGAGGCGGATCTTCGCGCCGAGCCGGGCCAGTTCCTGCACGTGCATGAACCGGTTCTCGAAGATCGTCTCGCGGATATGCGACTGGCCCTTGGCCAGCGTCATCAGTGCCATGAACTGCGCCTGCAGATCCGTGGGGAAGCCCGGGAACGGGTCCGTGGTGACGTCGACCGCCGCGATGCCGGCGCCGTTGCGGCGCACGCGGATGCCGCCCTCGACCGGGGTGATCTCGGCGCCCGTGGTCGACAGGATGTCGAGGGCCGCGTGCAGCAGATCGGCTCGCGTATCCTTCAGGACGACGTCACCGCCGGCCATCGCGACCGCCATGGCGTAGGTGCCGGTCTCGATCCGGTCGGGCAGGACCGCGTGGCGGGCGCCGTTCAGACGGGCCACGCCTTCGATCTCGATATGGGGCGTGCCGGCGCCGCGGATCTTCGCGCCCATCTTGTTCAGGCACTCCGCGAGGTCGACGACCTCCGGCTCGCGGGCGGCGTTCTCGATCACCGTGGTCCCGTAGGCGAGCGCAGCCGCCATCAGCGCCACATGCGTGCCGCCGACCGTGACCTTGGGGAAGACGATCTCGGCGCCGCGCAGGCCGTTCTTCGTGCGGGCGACCACGTAGCCGGCGTCGATCTCGATCTCGGCCCCGAGCTTCTCCAGGGCCATGATCAGCAGGTCGACCGGCCGGGTGCCGATGGCGCAGCCGCCGGGCAGCGACACCTTGGCCTCGCCGAACCGGGCGAGCAGCGGCGCGATCACCCAGAAGCTCGCCCGCATGGTCGAGACGAGGTCGTAGGGCGCGGTGGTGTCGATGACGTTCGAGGCGGTGAGCCGGATGGTCTGGCCCGTCTCGGTGGTCTGACCGGGGCGCTTGCCGACCACCATGTGGTCGACGCCGTGGTTGCCCAGGATCCGCGTCAGCGCGGCGATGTCGGCGAGCCGCGGCACGTTGATCAGTTCCAGCGTCTCGCCGGTGAGCAGGCTGGCGATCATCAGCGGCAGCGCCGCATTCTTGGCGCCCGAGATCGGGATCACGCCGTTGAGCGGCGCGCCGCCGGTGATGTGGATGCGGTCCATCGTGTGTCCTTGGGCGGCGCATCCCCGATGGCGCGCGGCCGGCCGTGCTGATCGCGGGCGCGGAAGCGCCCAGGCTTGGCCGTGCCCTATAGACCGGATTTGTCGGAATCAGGACCGTTGATCGCGGCCTCGGACGTGCAGGACCGGTCCGCGTCAGGAGCCGGTCTCGTTTCGGTCCGGCCCCGATCCTGCGCCTTGCGGCGCCGCAGGTTCTGCCGCAGGGCCGCCTTCAGGCGCTCCGTGCGCGCATCCTTCGCGTCCGTCTTCGCGTCCGTCATGGCGCGACCCTTGGTCGCCGCAAGCTCGGGACACGGACGTTCCGGTGGGAGGAGCCATCTGCGGGTTGAAACATGGGATTCGGAAGGGCGCCGGAGCCAAGTTCGGAGGGAAAGATCCTGACGGACGCTACCGGGTTCGTGCCGCCCTCTCAACGGATGCAACGCAGCGATGTCGGAACCTTACCTTGAACCAGTTCCAGATCCGCGCGTATCTTCCGGTCCTCACGCGAAGGACTGACCGAGGCCAGACCTCAGATCGCGGGACCCGGTGCTTCAAGGCGCCGCCCGCGTGGCCGAATACGCGAAGGACGCTCGATGACCGTGACCCGGATGCCCAGCACGACGCTCGCCCCAACGGGATCGACGCGCGCCGGTTCCGGCTACGAGCGCTACTTCCGCGGCGCGCTGGATCAGCTGCACGGCGAGCGGCGCTACCGTGTCTTCGCCGATATCGAACGCATTTCCGGGCGGTTCCCGACGGCCAAGTGGCGTCAGCCCGATGGCAAGACGACCGAGATCACCGTGTGGTGCTCGAACGACTACCTCGGCATGGGCCAGCACAAGGAGGTGGTGGCCGCCATGACCGAGACCGCCGCCCGCTGCGGCGTGGGCGCGGGCGGCACCCGCAACATCGCCGGTAACAACTCGCCCCTCGTCGATCTCGAGCGCGAACTCGCCGACCTGCACGGCAAGGAGGCGGGTCTGGTCTTCACCTCGGGCTATGTGTCGAACCAGGCCGGCATCTCGACCATCGCCAAGCTGATTCCGGATTGCCTGATCCTGTCCGACGCCTTCAACCACAATTCGATGATCGAGGGCGTGCGCCATTCAGGCTGCGCGAAGAAGATCTTCCGCCACAACGATCTCCAGCATCTGGAGGAGCTGCTCCAGGAGGCCGGCGACCGGCCGAAGCTGATCGTCTTCGAGTCGGTCTACTCGATGGATGGCGACGTGGCGCCGATCAGCCGGATCTGCGACCTCGCCGACCGCTACGGCGCGATGACCTATCTGGACGAAGTCCACGCCGTCGGTCTCTACGGTCCGCGCGGCGGCGGCATCGCCGAGCGCGACGGGGTGATGCACCGGGTCGACGTGATCGAGGGGACGCTGGCCAAGGGGTTCGGCTGCGTCGGTGGCTACATCACCGCCTCGGCGGCGATCTGCGACGCCGTGCGCAGCTTCGCGCCGGGCTTCATCTTCACCACCGCGCTGCCGCCGGCCGTGGCGGCGGCGGCACGGGCGTCGGTGCGCTACCTCAAGCGTTCCAGCGCCGAGCGGGAGGCGCACCAGAGCCAGGCGGCGGCCACCAAGGCGGCCCTGGCCGCGGCGGGCCTGCCGATCCTGGAGACCGAGACCCATATCGTGCCGGTGATGGTCGGCGATGCCGAACTGTGCAAGGCCGCGGCCGACCACCTGCTGGAACACCACGGCATCTACATCCAGCCGATCAATTATCCGACCGTTCCGCGCGGCACCGAGCGCCTGCGGATCACGCCGTCGCCGTTCCACGACGCGGCGCATATCGAGCGCCTCGCCGCGGCCCTCAGCGAGACCTGGGAGGCGCTGGATCTGCCCCGGGCCGGCACGGTCTTCGTCGAGGCCGCCGAGTAGGGCCTCGGGTCTCCGTATCGACCCCCACGGCCTGGCCCCACCGAGGGGCCGTGGCCTCTATCACAGGGCGCGATCGGCTCACCCTTCCCGCTGAGGGAGGGTAGGTTCCGGATCAGGCGTGCCGGTGACGCGCGCTCAGGTCGCGCCGCCTCCGGCTGACGCACGCCCCTCATCCCGTCCCTCTCGCCCGAGGGAGGGGCCGCGCCGCGACGACGATCCGTGGGACCCGGTCCGGGCCGGCCCCCCGCCGCACGGCGCCCATGTCCTGCCCCCATCTCGTCTTTTCCGGCGCCGGGCTGTAACGACGGCGTCAATCCTCACCCGCGAAAAGTCCGACCATGATCTCCTCCCCGCTCATGACCGTGATGGTCGATGCCGTGCGCAAGGCCGCGCGCGGCCTGCGCCGCGACTTCGGCGAGGTCGAGAACCTGCAGGTCTCGCGGAAGGGCCCGGGTGACTTCGTCTCCGCGGCCGACCGCAAGGCTGAGGAGGTGCTGCGCGACGCCCTGATGAAGGCGCGCCCGGGCTACAGCCTCGTGCAGGAGGAGAACGGGATCATCGAGGGGACCGACAAGAGCCACACCTGGCACATCGACCCCCTCGACGGCACCTCGAACTTCCTGCACGGCGTGCCCCATTTCGCCGTCTCGGTCGGCCTCGAGCGCGAGGGCCAGATCGTCGCCGGTGTGATCTTCGACCCGATCAAGGACGAGCTGTTCGTCGCCGAGCGCGGGAAGGGGGCCTATCTCAACAACCGGCGCCTGCGCGTCTCCGGCCGTCAGGACATGGCCGACGCGCTGGTGGGTTACGGAACGCCCTATCTCGGTCGCGGCAGCCATCCGCGACTCCTGCGCGAGCTGGGCGCCGTCATGGCGGTGGCCGGCGGCACCCGCCGGATGGGATCGGCGGCTCTCGACATGGCCTATGTCGCCTGCGGGCGCCTCGACGCCTATTGGGAGCGCGATCTCCAGACCTACGATTTCGCCGCCGGCGTGATCCTGGTGCGCGAGGCGGGCGGCTTCGTGACCTCCGCGGATGGCGCCGCCGAGCCGCTCGCGCCCCGGTCGGTGGCCTGCGGCAACGAGGAGCTGCACCGGGAACTCGTCGCCATCCTCAAGAAGGTCCAGGCGGCCTAGCGTCCTGTCATCCCGGGACCGTGCGGCGAAGGCCGGCATCGAGGCCCGCCGAAGCGCCCCGTCTCGACGCCCGCGGCGATCAGGGATTGCCCGCCACAAGCAGGCTTCCTCGGTGTCAGGCGCACCCGCGGCGACCGGACCGCTCGCGCCGCGTGGGACGGTCGTCGGAGCGCCGCGACGCACCGAACGCGGCCTGAACCGCCCGGCCTGCCCGCCGGAAACTGGTCAGGACCGCAACCTTCTGCTTTAAGCCCGCGGTTCTCCACGGAAGGCCGAACGCATGGAAGCCCGCCGCCACGTCGCGCTGAAGGAATCGATCCGCTCGATTCCCGATTACCCGAAGCCCGGGATCATCTTTCGCGACATCACCACGCTGCTCAGCGACCCGCGCGCCTTCCGGCGGGCGGTGGACGCGCTGGTTCACCCCTATGCGGGCGGGCAGATCCACCAAGTGGCCGGCATCGAGGCCCGGGGCTTCATCCTGGGCGGGGCCATCGCCCATCAGCTCTCCTGCGGCTTCGTGCCGATCCGCAAGAAGGGCAAGCTGCCCCACACGACGGTTTCGATGGCCTACGCCCTCGAATACGGCACCGACGAGATCGAGATCCACGTCGACGCGGTCCGGCCCGGCGACAGGGTGCTCCTGGTCGACGATCTGATCGCCACCGGCGGCACCGCCACGGCGGCGGTGAACCTGCTTCAGAAGATCGGCGCCGAAATCGTGGCCGCCTGCTTCGTCATCGATCTGCCCGAGATCGGCGGGGCCCAGCGCCTGCGCGACATGGGCGTCGAGGTGCGGACCCTCATGCAGTTCGAGGGGCATTGAGCCCCGCCGAACGTTGACTTCGCGGGACCCATCCGCCATAAGCCCGCCACTCGCGACGTGGCGCCCCGCATGGGCGCCCTTCGTGTTTGCAGACAACCAAGGACGCGTGAAGGTCGGGTGCGGCATCAGCCGCCCGCGAGCGCGCCTCGACCTTTGAAGGCTCTGAGCCATGAAGAGAACCTACCAGCCGAGCAAGCTCGTCCGTAAGCGCCGCCACGGTTTCCGTGCGCGCATGGCCACCGCCGGCGGCCGCAAGGTGATCGCGCGCCGTCGCGCCCACGGCCGCAAGCGCCTGTCGGCCTGAGGCCGGATCCTCTCGGGCGCGGAGGCCTTCGCGCATCCGCGCCGTGAGGCAAGTGGTATCGGCCGGGATCGAACCATCGATGGCGACGATCGAGCGGCTCAAGAAACGACCCGACTTCCTGGCTGCGGCCGAGGGGCGTCGCTTTCACACCGAGCGCATGACCGCGCAGGGGCGCCTCCGGAATCCGGAGGCCTGCCCCGGCCTCCGTCTCGGTTTCACCATCACGAAGCGCGTGGGTCACGCGACGGAGCGCAACCGCATCCGGCGCCGTCTCCGCGCCGCGTTGGGGCTGGTCGCGGCCGATCTGCCGACCGAACTCGCGACCCTGCCGGCCGACATCGTACTGATCGCCCGGCGCCCGGCGCTGGACGCCCCCTTCGCGTCGCTGGCCGAGGACCTGCGGCGTGCGATCCCGACGGTGACCCGGCCTGCGGCGCCCCGGAGCGACAGGCCGTCCGGCCGATCCGGCAACCGACGGTCCAAGACCACACCTCAAACCTCATCTCTCCAGCAGGAAGCGGGCGCCTCCGCGCAGCCCGCGCCCTCCGGCCGCGCCGACATCGGCCCGTCGCAGGGGTGCGACAGAGATCACCGAATCACCGGCGCGCGCAGGTCCCCCGGGGCCGGCGCCGGTCTTGATGCCACTCCGAACGCGTGCGGCGGTGTCCCTGATGGGCAATGACAAGACGAACATGTTCGTGGCCATCGGCCTGTCGCTGCTGGTGCTGCTCGGGTGGCAGTACTTCGTGGCCGGCCCGCGCATGGAGCAGCAGCGGCTGATCGAGGCCCAGAACAAGGCCGCGCAGCAACAGCAGCCCCCGGGCGTGACCCCGGACGGCGTGCCCTCGCCGTCCCCCAAGGAGGGCGGCCCGGCCGCGCCGGTGCCCGGCACGCTGCCCACGCCGCAGGGCGGCCCGGTCTCCCGCGAGGCGGCGCTCGCCCGCTCGCCGCGCATCCGGATCGAGACCCCGGCGCTATCCGGCTCGATCGCCCTGAAGGGCGGCCGCGTCGACGACGTGTCGCTCAAGAACTACCACGAGACCGTCGACCCCAAGAGCCCCGAGATCGTGCTGTTCTCGCCGGCCGGCAGCGAGACGCCCTATTACGCCGAGTTCGGCTGGGTCGGCGCCAATGCCGGGCCGCTGCCCAACAACGACACCCTCTGGACCAGCGAGGGCAAGACGCTCCAGCCGGGCATGCCCGTGACCCTGACCTGGGACAACGGCGCCGGCCTCGTCTTCAAGCGGATCATCGCGGTCGACGACAAGTACATGTTCACGATCCGCGACGAGGTCGAGAACAAGGGCTCGGGCGCGATCACGCTCTACCCCTACAGCCTCGTCTCCCGCTGGGGTAAGCCGCACACCCAGGGCTATTACGTCCTGCACGAGGGCATGATCGGCTATCTCGGCAACGACGGGCTCCAGGAATTCACCTACGACAAGCTCGCCAAGGAGGGCGCCTACGGCGGCGCCAACACCAAGGGCAAGGCCTGGACCGGCGTGACCGGCGGCTTCGTGGGCATCACCGACAAGTACTGGGCGGCCGCCGCGATCCCCGATCAGGACACGCCGTATACCGGCGCCTTCACCGACCGGACCGACGGGACCACCAACGTCTATCAGGCGAGCGTGCGCGGCGACGCCGTGAACGTGGCGGGCGGCACCTCCGTCACCGCGACGCAGCGGCTGTTCGCGGGCGCCAAGGAAGTCAACGTCATCAACAACTACGAGAAGGACTTGGGCATCAAGCACTTCGATCTGATGATCGATTGGGGCTGGTTCTTCTTCATCACCAAGCCGATGTTCCGGGCGCTGGACTTCTTCTATCACCTGTTCGGCAATTTCGGCGTCTCGATCCTGGTTGTCACCTTCTGCCTGAAGCTGCTGTTCCTGCCGATCGCGAACCGGTCCTACGTCTCGATGGCCAAGATGAAGGCCGTGCAGCCGGAGATGGCCGCCATCCGCGAGCGCTACAAGGATGACCGCCTGAAGGCGCAGCAGGCCACGATGGAGCTGTACAAGAAGGAGAAGATCAATCCGGTCGCCGGCTGCTGGCCGGTGCTGATCCAGATCCCGGTCTTCTTCGCGCTCTACAAGGTGCTGTTCATCACCATCGAGATGCGGCACGCGCCGTTCTTCGGCTGGATCCACGACCTCGCGGCGCCGGATCCGACGAGCATCGTGAACCTGTTCGGACTGCTGCCCTTCCCGGCGCCCGACTTCGTCCACCTGGGCGTCTGGCCGCTGATCATGGGCGTGACGATGTTCGTGCAGATGAAGATGAACCCCGCGCCGCCGGACCCGGTCCAGGCGCAGATCTTCACCTTCATGCCGATCGTGTTCACCTTCATGCTGGGGTCGTTCCCCGCCGGCCTCGTGATCTACTGGGCCTGGAACAACACGCTGTCGGTGATCCAGCAGTACGTCATCATGCGCCGCAACGGCGTGAAGGTGGAGCTGTGGGACAACCTGCGATCGACGTTCCGGCGCGGCAACGGCACCAAGACGGCCGCCACCAAGAGCTGACAGGCAATGTGCCGTGACTGAAACCAACGACGATGCGGCCGACCTTCTTGAGGCCGGCCGCCTTCTCTTTGCCGGCGCCGCCGACTTCTACGCGGCTGCCCAGACGCTCGATCGGCTGCCGCCCATGGAGGGCGTGGAGATCGCCTTCGCGGGACGGTCGAACGTCGGCAAATCGAGCCTGATCAATGCCCTCACCGGGCGGAACACCCTGGCGCGGACCTCGCACACGCCCGGGCGCACGCAGCAGCTGAACTTCTTCCGGATCGGCGAGCGCCTGTCCCTCGTCGACATGCCCGGCTACGGCTACGCCGCGGTCGAGAAGGCCAAGGTCGAGGCCTGGACGCGGCTGATCCATTCCTACCTGAAGGGGCGCGCCAGCCTCGCCCGCGTGTTCATGCTCATCGACGCCCGGCACGGCTTCAAGTCGATCGATACCGATGTGCTCGACGGCCTCGACAAGGCCGCGGTGAGCTATCAGGTCGTGCTGACCAAGGGGGATTCCCTCAAGAAGGGCGAGGTCGCGAGCCGCATTGCCGGGATCGAGGCCGGGCTTGCCAAGCGTCCTGCGGCCTATCCGCAGGTGATCCTCACCTCGAGTCGGGACGATTCCGGCGTGCCGGAGCTGCGTGCGGCCATCGCCAGGCTCCTCGTGGAGCGCGGCGCGTGAGTGTTGCGGGTGTCGATCGTGCGCTCGCGGCGCTCGCCTGCCTCGCCGGCCTGCTCGGTGTGGCGTTGAGCGCCGCCGCCGCGCACATCCCCGGCGCCGATTCGCTGAAGACGGCGGCGCAGTTCCTGCTGTTCCACGCCCCCGCCATTCTGGCGCTCATCGGCTTCGGCACCGCCGGCCTCGCCCGGACCGGCCTTGCCCGGACCGCTTCGGGGCTCCTGGTCCTCGGTCTGATCCTGTTCTGCGGCGACCTCTCAGTGCGCACGTGGCTCCAGCGCCCGCTCTTTCCGATGGCTGCGCCCACCGGCGGCGTCGTCCTGATGGGCGGCTGGCTCGTCGGGATCCTGTGCGCCCTCGTCCCCGCGCGTCGAACCGTCTAGGCCGGCGCCCGGACCTGCAGGAAATGCAGCGCCGGGCCCTGCGCGGCGGAGAAGACGCCTGCCGTGAGGGCTCCCCCGTAGACCGCTCCGGTGTCGAGGTTCGTGCGGAACCGGCGGATTTCGGGCCGTCCGTTGCGCTGGGGGGTATGGCCATGGACCACGTGGCGGCCGAAATCGTGGTCGCCCTCCAGGAACGGCTCGCGGATCCAGAGCCGATTGTGATCGTCCGGATCCGGGATCGCCGCGCCGGGCCGGAAACCGGCATGGACGTACCAGCGGGCGTCATCCCCATGCAGGGTGGGGAGACCTTCGAGCCAGTCGAGGGTGTCGCGTGGCAGATCGCCCGCCTCCCGGGCGCCGAAGGAGGCGAGCGTCGCCTCCCCGCCGTTGTAGAGCCAGTGTTCCGCGGCCTGAGGGGTCTGCAGCGCATCGAGCAGCATCCGCTCGTGATTGCCCATCAGGCAGATGACATGCTCGGGCTCGGCCCAATTCAGCCGGCTCACGGTGCGGAGAACCGCGGCGCTGTCCGGCCCGCGGTCGATATAATCCCCGAGGAAGACGAGGCGGCGGCCGCGGTCGGCGGCATGGTCGGCGATCCGCTCCAACAGCGCATCGAGGAGGTCGGCGCAGCCGTGGATGTCGCCGATGACATAGGTGAGCGGACCGGATTCCATCGCGCCATCGTCCACCGGGCCGTCCCGCTCCGCAAGGGTACATGATCGGGACGGGCTGCTCCCCGTCGCCGGGTCAGCCTCAGCGCGTGGCGATGGTCAGCAAGGCCGTCGCCGACCAGAGCGGCGCTGAGGGGCGCCCCCGCATCGACGGCGGGTGGCGATGTGGTGCCCGCGACATCGGCCGCGACGTCACCCGGGCGTCTTCGCTCCCGGATCCGGTTCGATCAGTGATCGGCCGCCGGAACTGTTCCGGCGCCGCCGCCGGTCGCAAGCTTGCGGCGCGCGTCGGCCTGCCCGCTGGTCGTGCCGAAATAGCTCGCCGAGTCGCCGAGCTGTACCGACGGTTGGCAACTCGGCGTGCAGGACAGGGATTCCCGGTCGAGACCGCGCTGGACCGTGATGGTCGAGTCCCGCGACGCCTCGACCCGGATGGTCGTCTCGGCGATCATGGCGCCGCCGTTGTCGAGGGCGATGAGATTGGTCGATCCGAAGCTCTTGCCGGTGAGCACGAGGACGCCGTTCTTCTGCGGCGTCACCTCGGCGATGATCGGATTCCCGACGATGATGGTCGAGGTCTTCTCCGGCAGGCGGAGGACCTTGGCATTGTCCACCAGAACGGTCACGACCGGCAGCAGCTCGGGCTGACCCGCCACGGCTGTGGCGCCCGTCATCAGGACGATGAGGCCGGCTCGGCCCGCAATCGACAGGGTGCGGCGCATCGGGTTTCCTCAAGACGACGGGTAGCGGACGAGATCCGACCCGAAGCCCGAGGCTATCGCGGGATGGGTGAAGGAAGCGCTAAGCAAGACCAAGAGTCCGCGCACTGCCGTATCGAAGAAACCCAACCTTCACCAATCTCGCAACGAGACGGCATTTTACGACGCTCCGGGATCGATTTAACCGATTTTCAAGGCGAAATCGCCAGTCTGTGCAGGCCGCCGATCGAGACAAGAAAAATCTTCATCGGTCATCGCGCAAGTTTTGCCTCGCTCTATGTTGATCGAAGGATCGCTCTCCATGAAGACCCTGTTCACGCGCTTCGCCTCGGACGAGTCCGGTGCCACCGCGATCGAGTACGGCATGATCGCGGCCCTGATCGCCGTCGCCATCATCACCGCGCTGAAGACCGTTGGCACCAGCCTCACCAGCAAGTTCAGCCAGATCTCCGGCAACCTGAACTAAGCGAGACGGCTCTGATCTGCGGCAGGTGCGAGACACCCCGGCTCTCGGCGAGAGACCGGGGGCTCGGCCGGCCGGGATCGTTCTCGTTCGCGGCGGCACAGGCCGTCTGGTAACGCGCGGATCCATTCCGGCCGACGGATGGCCGGGTCGGATCGTTGGCCGGTGATGCGACAGGTTTCGACGAAATGGGCGCCGAGATGGTCGGTTCAGCGACGGCAAGCCTCGGCCTGACAGGTCTGGGCCCGGCCGGATTCGGCCTGTTGATCCTCTTCCCGTTCCTGATGGCGTACGCAGCCGCCAGCGATCTTCTGACCATGCTGATCCCCAACCGGATCTCCCTCGGCCTCGTGGCGGGGTTCGCGCTCCTCGCCCTGACGGGCCCGATGAGCTGGGCCGAGATCGGCTTCCATTGCGCGGCCGGCGCGGTCGTTCTGCTCGTCACCTTCGCGCTCTTCGCCTTCGGTGTCATCGGCGGCGGCGATGCCAAGCTCGCGGCCGCCACGGCCCTGTGGCTCGGCTTCGATGGACTCGGCGATTACCTGCTGGTGGCGTCACTGTTCGGCGGTGCCCTGACGCTGGGGATCCTGTTCGCGCGGACGCATCCGCTGCCCGTCCGGATTGCGCGCATGCCGTTCGCACTGCATCTGCACGACGCCAAGACCGGGATCCCGTACGGGATCGCCCTGGCGGCGGCCGCTCTCCTCGTCCTGCCCGACACCGACGTCTGGACCCGGGCCCTCGCTGGCTGAAGCCGCGGCGCTTCGGGCCGGCGGGATCTGGAGCCGCGCGTCCGGCCCAGCTAGAAGTCGCGCATGCCCTTCGCGCTGCTGCGTCGCCCCGATCCCGATCATCTTGAGGTCCAGCACGAGGGGGCCAGTTTCCGCGTTGCCCTCCGGCGGCGGGAGACCGCGCGCCGCATCACCCTCCGGGTCTCGGCCGCCACCGGCGAGGCGGTGATCACCCTTCCGAGCCGCACCGCCGTCAACACCGCACAGCGCTTCGCTGCGAGCCATGCGGGCTGGATCGCAACGCGTCTGGCCCGTGTGCCGGCTCGCGTGGCCTTCGAGCCTGAGGCCAGCCTGCCGCTCCGCGGCGAGCCTCACCGGATCCTCCAGCGCGGTACCCGCAGCGGTCCGGTACGGGTCGAGTGCGTCGCCGGAGAGCCGGCCATCTCGGTGTCCTGCGACGCAGCCCATGTGGCGCGCCGAATCCGCGACTTCCTGGCCCGTGAGGCGAAGCACGACCTCGCCGAGGCGATCGAGCGTTATGCGGTGCAACTCGGGCAGAGGCCGGTCCGCGTCACCCTGCGCGACACCCGCAGCCGCTGGGGCTCCTGCACGGCCCGCGGCGAGCTGAACTTCTCATGGCGCCTGATTCTCGCGCCGCCGATGGTGCTCGACTATCTGGTCGCTCACGAAATGGCCCACCTGCGCGAGATGAACCATTCCCCACGCTTCTGGGCTCTCGTGCACGCCCTCTGTCCGAACACCGACGCCGCCGAAGCGTGGCTCAAGCGCCACGGCACCGGCCTGCATCGGTACGGCTGATCCGCCGACCGGAGAGACGGCGTGACCCGCGTCACCCCTTGGCGCGCAGGACGCGCTGGCGCGCCACGGCGTCGGCCGGCCAGCTCGGGCGGGGATCGACCTCGCCGGGACTGAGGGTACGCGGCGCGACGCTGTCGCACACCTCCCGCTGGCGGATGATCACCGGGTTGCCGAACTCGTCACGCCGCCGGATGAGACCACCGTCCCGGCAATAGCCGGCGATCGCGGCATGTCCGTTGCGGCGGCCATACGGGTTCGCCGCCACCGGCGGATGCTCGATCACCAGCGTGTCGGTGTGATTGAGCGAGCGCTCGATGTAGGTGGTCTCCCCGACCGGCAGGGACTGGGCCCCCGCCTGCGCGAGGGTGGCCATCAAGCAGGCGGCCGAGAGAGTGAGCAGGCGCATCACGGCGGGATCCGGCGCAGGAGGAGTGTTCGATCACAATCTAGGCCGCAGACACCCGCGCGGGTAGCGCCGACGCGCAACACCGCGACCGCATCGCTTGACAGCGCGGGCCGGACCATGGTCGGAACACGCCCGATTGTACGGCTCCCGCCGGTCCTCGGCCGGAGCGTTCCGAAGGGATCGGTGGTGCCGCTTCACGCGAGGCTCGTTCGTTTCCGGCGCGCCGTCCGGCGCGCCGCGCTGCCGGTTTTCCTCGCCCTCGTGGCGGCCGCGCTCGTGCCCGCCGGGCCGGCCGCGGCCCAGGGTATGGTGCGCAAGACCTTCGAGGATTGGCAATTGCGCTGCGAGACGCCGGCCGGCGCGAAGGCCGAGCAATGTGCCCTCGTCCAGTATCTCGCCGCCGAGGACCGGCCGAATCTGACCCTGGTGGTGATCGTCCTGAAGACGGCCGACAACCGCGGCTACCTTCTGCGGGTGGTGGCGCCGCTAGGCGTCCTCCTGCCTTCCGGCCTCGGCCTCAAGATCGACCAGACCGATATCGGCCGCGCGGGCTTCGTCCGCTGTCTCACCACCGGGTGCGTGGCCGAGGTCGTGATGGATGACGGTCTGATCCGCCAGTTCAAGAACGGCACGCAAGCCACCTTCATCGTGTTCCAGACGCCCGAGGAAGGCGTCGGGATCCCGCTGTCGATGAAGGGCTTCGCGGCCGGGTTCGATAGCCTGAAATGACGGTGCCGCTCGGGAGCCGTGCGATGATCGGACTTCAAGACAGGACTCCGACGCGGTCCCCGGGCGTCTCCCGGCTGCCGAACACCCTGCTCCGGCGGGGCGGTCTCGTGCTTGCCCTGTCCCTCGCCGCTGCCGCTCCGTGCCGGGCCGAGGAGGGGAACATCTTCTCCAACCTGTTCAAGTACGGAGGCACGACGGTGCCGCCGTCGCAGCCCGAAACCCTCGATCCACCCTATTGCCCTCCGGTGGAGGTCGTCGAGGGTGCCGCCGCCTCGCGAACCCTTGCGGGCGATACGGTGCGCACCCAGTACGCCCTCGCTCGGCTTGCCCGCGAATGCACGCGGCGTCAGGACGGCTCGATCACCGTCAAGGTGGGCGCGGAGGTCAACGTGCTGCTCGGGCCGGCCGGTGCGCCGGGCCGGTTCGATGTGCCGGTGACGTTTCAGATCCGCTACAACGGCAAGGTCGTCTCAAGCCGCGCCGAGCGGGTCAGCGTCACGGTCGGACCGGGTGAGGCCCAGGGCTTCGCCACGGTCGTCGCCGATGATCTGCAGGTTCCTGCCGCGATGACGGCCGAGTACGACATCGCGGTGGGGGTCGGCGCCGGCAAGGGGGCCGGGAAGGCCGCTGCGAAGCCGCGCCGCCGGAAACCGGCGGTCGCCGCAGCACCCGCCGGCGGAGGCGACGCTGCCCAGTGACGCCGCGGCACGCTTCGGCGATCCGAACCGACTGATTGCGAAGACCAGTCACGGCGAGATCTGGCTTGGCCGGGCGACGCGGTTTCGCCTCGAACCGGTGGCCGATCCCGAATACGACCGCCGCCTCGTGCTCCCCGATCATCCTGTCGGCTGGATCGTACTGAGCTACAGCGGCGATCCCGCGGCGCCACCCCGGCGCCCGATCCTCCGCGTCCTGCGGGGTCCGGACGATGCCGTTCAGGATTTCGTCCTGCCGGGCGCCTCTCAGGGGCTCGCCCACTGGCTGGGGTTGATCCCCTCGGATGCGCGCGAGATCCGCCTCTCGGCCGGTGCCGATTTCAGTCTGGAGCGGGTCGGTGCCCGGCACGAGGCCGGGGTGCTCGCACAATGTCTCCTCCGCCGGCCCTGGCGCTGCCTCGCCGCGCTCTACGAGCGCGCCCGCGGCTCGGACCGGCGCTACCGGGACATCCTGCGCGGCACCTGCGCGGTGACGCCGATGGTCCGCTTCCCATCCTGGGCCGCTGCCCGATCCCGGCCCGCCGGCCTTCCACCCTCCGCGCTGCGGATCGGCTGTCTCCTGCTCGCGCGACCCGGCGAGGCGGCGGTGCTGGGCGCCGCGCGCGACGCGCTGGCCGCGCAGACGCACCGGCCAGAGTGGGTCTCGGTCGCATGGTCGGGCGCGCCGCCTCCATCGGAGGACGGGCCCGTGTCGCACCGTGCCTGGGACGATGCTGCCGGCTTCGACGATCTTCTCCGCGATGCGGACGCCCTGTGCCTGCTACGCCCCGGCGACGTCCTAGAGCCTGAGGCCCTGGCGCTGCTGGCCCACACCCTCTCGGACGCGGACCTCGCCTACGGCGACGCGATCGGCCCCGACGGTCGCCCGCAGCTGAAGCCTGACTGGAGCCCGGATCTTGCCCTGGCGACGGGCTATCCGGGTTTCCCCCTGCTCCTGTCGAAGACGTGGCTCTCCGCAAGTCCGGGGCGCCCCGTCGGCCCGATGGAGGAGATCGGTTTGGCCATCGCGGCCGCCGCGACGACCCGCGCCGCGCGGGTGGCGCATGTCCCGCGGATTCTCGCCCGGACCGTCGGCGATGGGCTCGACGCGTCCGCCCGGGCGGCAGCCCTCGACGCGTGTCGGTCCGGGTGGCCTTCGCTCCGTGCCGAGATCCACGACGGCGCCGTTCACCTGAAATGGCCGCTTCCGGATCCGGCGCCGCTGGTGAGCATCGTGATTCCCTCGCGCGACCGCCTGGACCTGATCACCCGCGTCTGCCGCGGCGTGCTCCACGAGACCGCCTATGCGGCGATCGAGCTGATCATCGTCGACAACGGTTCCACCGATCCCGCGGTGCTCGATCACTACGCAAGCCTGCGCGACGATCCGCGCGTGCGGATCCTCATGGACCCTCAACCCTTCAATTTCGCCGCGATGGTCAATGCCGGCGTCGGCGCGGCGTCGGGCGCGATCGTCGTGCTCCTGAACAACGATGTCGCCGTCCTGGAGCCCGGCTGGCTGGAAGCCATGGTCCGGCAGGCCTGCCGGCCGGATGTCGGCGCCGTCGGGGCAAAGCTTCTCTACGGCGACGGCACACTGCAGCATGCCGGCGTCGTCGTCGGCCTCGGCGGTCGGGCGGGCCATATCCTGCGCCGCCGGCCCGGTGACACGCCGGGCCATCTCGGCCGGCTGCGTGTGGCGCACGAGGTCTCGGCGGTGACGGCCGCCTGCCTCGCCGTCGCGCGCGACAAGTATCTGGCGGTGGGGGGCTTCGACGCCGAGTCCTTTCCGGTCGATTTCAACGACGTGGATTTCTGCCTGCGCCTCGGGGCCGCCGGCTGGAAGACGGTCTGGACGCCGGCCGCGACCCTGGCCCATCTCGAATCCGTCAGCCGCGGTCCCTCCGTCGGTGCCAAGCGCACGCGCTTCGAGCAGGAGGCGGCCCGCTTCTCCGAGCGCTGGCGCGCCGTGATCCGGCACGATCCGTTCTACCATCCCGCCCTGTCGGTCACGACCTTCGGCGAGGACTTGGAATGACGCCGTCGGACGGGGCATCGGGCCGCGAAGGCATCCCGTATCACGGATCGCCGCGCCGCTCCTGGCGCACGCTTTTGGGGACAGCCCGCCAGATCCTCGTTCACCCCCGGGCCGCGGCTGCCATCGTGCGGGCGCGCCTGATGGGGAAGCGCCTGCGGGCCCGGCAAGCGCTCGCGGCCTTGATCGGAATCGACCACCGGCTTTCGCTGCCGCCCGCGATTCTCGACCGCTTCCCGCCGGCGCCGGCCGGTCCGGGGGACACAATCCGTCTGATCGGTGACGGCATCCTCGTGACCGGCGCACCCGAGCGGATCGCCGCCCGCTTCGCCGCGGAGCCCGACCTTCAAGCCCTCTATGGCGATGCCCTCGTGCAGGAGCGGCCCGGCGGTGTGGTGGTGCCGCTTCTGCCACCGGTCTTCGACGCCGACCGGCTCGTGGCATTCGATTATCTCGGGCCCGTGTTGGCCTGCCGCGGCAGCGCCCTTGACCCGGCCGCCGCGCCCCGAAGCCCGGCTGAGGCCGCGTTCCGGATTGCCGAGCGCTTCGGCCCGGGCGCGATCGGCCATATCCCGGAGCTTCTGTCCGTGCGGCGTGCCGGACGTCCGGTCCCGCCGCCGGAAGGCGCGGGGGCGCGCGCGTCCCATCATGCGATCGTGCGGGATCACCTGGACCGAACGGGGCGGTCGGCCGTCCGGGTCGCGGTGGGGCCCGACAGCCTCGTGCAGGTCGAACATCCCCTTCCCGGGACCCGGCCCCTGGCCAGCCTGATCGTGCCGACCCGCGATCGCCTGGATCTCCTGCGCCCCTGTCTCGAAAGCCTGCGGTCTTGCACCGACTGGCCGTCGATCGAGATCCTGGTCTGCGACAACGACAGTCGCGAGCCGGAGACTCTCGCCTTTCTGCGCGCTTTCGAAGGGGAGGGGAGGGGGCATGTCGTGCCCTGTCCCGGGCCGTTCAACTTCGCCGCCATGAACAACGCGGCCGCGGCCCGCGCCCGCGGCCGGCTCTTGGTCTTCGTCAACAACGACGTCGAGGCGTTCCGGCCCGACTGGCTGTCTCTGATGGCCCGTGAGGCCCTTCGACCGGATGTCGGCGCCGTCGGCGCCAAGCTCCTCGACGGCGAGGGACGGATTCAGCACGGCGGCATCGTGCTCGGGACCGGCGGCCTTGTCACCCACGGGCACCGCCACTTCCCGGGGGACGCGTCCGGCTATCTGGCGGCGTTGCGCGTCACGCACGCGGTCTCCGCGGTCACGGCCGCCTGCCTGGCGGTCGAAGCGGACAAGTTCCGGGCGGTCGGCGGCTTCGACGAGGCGGTCTTCGCGGTGGACTTCAACGATGTCGATCTCTGCCTGCGCCTCAACGCGGACGGCTATCGCACGCTGCTGGTCCCCGGAGCGGTTCTGCACCACCGAGAGGCGGCGAGTCGCCGCTGGACTCCGGAGGCCCGCGCCCGCCACCAGCGCGAGATCGCGGCGCTGAAGAAGCGATGGGGGCCGCTACTGGTGCAGGACCCCCATTATCACCCGGGCTTCGATCCGGACCTCTCGACCCACGCCCGGCTGCGGCCGGGCTTTCCGGAGGCGGGGCCGACGCACCTGCGCCGCCCACCCGCCTGAACGCGCTTACTGGACGAGGCGCGGGCCGCTGCCCTGGACCTTCTCGTTCTCCGACATGATCCCAAGCCGCTTGGCGACTTCGGTGTAGGCCTCGATCAGGCCGCCGAGATCCTTGCGGAACCGGTCCTTGTCGAGCTTGTCGGAGGACTTGATGTCCCAGAGCCTGCAGGAATCCGGGGAGATCTCGTCAGCGACCACGATGCGCATCATGTCGCCTTCCCAGAGGCGGCCGGTCTCCATCTTGAAGTCGACCAGTCGGATGCCGACGCCGAGGAAGAGGCCCGACAGGAAGTCGTTGACGCGGATCGCCAGCGCCATGATGTCGTCGATCTCCTGGGGCGTCGCCCAACCGAAGGCCGTGATGTGCTCCTCGGAGACCATCGGGTCGTTCAGCGCGTCGTTCTTGTAATAGAACTCGATGATCGAGCGCGGCAGCTGGGTGCCTTCCTCCAGGCCCAGCCGGGTCGCCAGCGAGCCGGCCGCGACGTTGCGCACCACGACCTCGAGGGGGATGATCTCGACCTCGCGGATCAGCTGCTCGCGCATGTTGAGCCGGCGGATGAAATGCGTCGGCACGCCGATGTCGTTGAGGTGCTGGAAGACGAACTCGGAGATCCGGTTGTTCAGGACGCCCTTGCCGTCGATGACCTCGTGCTTCTTCGCGTTGAAGGCCGTCGCGTCATCCTTGAAGTGCTGAATGAGCGTGCCGGGCTCCGGCCCCTCGTAGAGGACCTTCGCCTTGCCCTCGTAGATGCGACGGCGGCGGTTCATAGGCGTGTACCGTGGTTTGAGGAAGTCCATGGGCCGAGGCTCCTGATGCGCGACGATTGGGAGGAATCCGCGGCGCGGCGACCGGACGCGAGGTCGGGCCGCCGGACGGCCTCTGCCCAAGGGCCCCGGCGACCGGCCGCCAAACTAGCGGAAGCGGGCTTCCAGCACAACGCGTTAGCCTGCAGGGCGGGATTGCGGAGGGCGCTCCGGACGTAGCCGGAACGCGGTTCGCGGTCGCGCCGCCGCCTAGGATCCACCGGTCAGGCGGACGTCTTGGACGGGTAGCGGCAGAGGTCCGCGATGAGGCAGCGCGGGCATTCGGGTTTGCGCGCCTTGCAGGTGTAGCGGCCGTGCAGGATCAGCCAATGATGGGCGTGCCGGCGGTAGGGTTCCGGCACCAGCGCCTCGAGACCGGCCTGGACCTTATCGGTGGTCGAGCCGACGAAGAGGGGGATCCGGTTCGAGACCCGGAAGATATGGGTATCGACGGCGATCCGCGGAACCCCGAAGGCGATATTCAGGACGACGCTCGCGGTCTTGGCGCCGACGCCGGGCAGCACCTGCAGGGCCTCCAGGCTCGCCGGCACCGTGCCACCGTGCTGCTCCACGAGCATGCGCGAGAGGGCGACGACGTTCTTCGCCTTGGTGTTGAACAGCCCGATCGTCCGAACGAAATCGCGGACCCGGTCCTCGCCCAATGCCAGCATGGCCTCGGGTGTGTCGGCGACCGCGAAGAGCGGCCCTGTGGCGAGGTTGACCCCACGGTCCGTCGCCTGGGCCGAAAGCACGACGGCGACCAGAAGGGTGAACGGATTGACGTAGTGGAGCTCGCCCTTCGGCTCCGGCTCCGCCGCGTGGAAGCGGCGGAAGATCTCGGCGAGGGTGGCGGCATCGACCGCCTCGGGGGCGGTGTCGCCATGCCCCGAGCGTGCCGTCCCGATCGGACCGCCGCGGCGGACCGCGGCCGCGCTCTTCAGCGCGCTTTTCGAGACGACCGGATCCGCTTTCCTGGAATCGCCCTTGGAAGCGCCCTTGGATGCGCGCTTTGGCGCGGCCCGGGACGGCACCGTCGCCCGGATTGCGGCATCGCCACCGGAGCGATCCGTCACGGGAGTGGGAGTCTTTCTGGCGGACATCGGCGCGTTATATGGATCGCATGGCGAGCGGCAATCCTTCCGTCCATCCCTATGGGCTCGATCCAGACACGATCGACCGGCCCGTCTTCACCGCGACGATCCGGCCCCATCAATCCCTGAGCCGGCTCGGCTTCCGGGTGGTCATGACGGGCTGCTGCGCGGTCTCGCTCGTCGTCTCGATCTGGGCCTGGCGCATGGGTTTCTGGCCGGTGGCAGGGTTCTTCGGCCTCGACATGCTGGCGATCTACGCGGCCCTGAAAGTCAGCTTCCGCCGCGGGCGCTCCTTCGAGGAGGTCATGATCTCGCAGATCGAGATCCTGCTCGCCCGGGTGAGCCATCGGGGCGAGCGGCGCGAGTGGCGGTTCAATCCGCTCTGGACCAAGATCGAGACGGTGGAGGATGACGAGTACGGGCTTCAGCGCCTGACCCTGGTCTCACGTCGGCAGCAGGCGCTCGTGGCCCGGGATGCCGGGCCGGACGAACGGGCCCGGATCGCGCAGGGTCTCAGTGCGGCGCTCGCCCAGGTGAAGAAGGGCTACTGACCCAACCGCCGACGCCCTGCGCATCGCACACGAGACAAGCGAGCCTCCGCCGGGAGGTGCGCATAAAAATCGACGGCGTGTGTGACGGGCTGTTGACGGCCCGGAACGGTGGGCCTATACCCCGGCTCATCGGCGCCGGCCGCGGAAGTGGACCGGGCGCTGAGGCATCTTCTGACAAGCGGCGGGATTGGCCGGCGGGTTTAGCCGGGCGGCCTTCTGTTTTCTGCGAGATGCCGGCTCTGCGGAGGGCCGCTACGGCGGATCCGAGGTGGGGTTGACAGGAGGATCGGCGGGCTCTAGACGCCCTCCACCGCTGAGGCGGACCACTGAACAGTCGGTCCGGTATCACGGTTCCTCCAGTCGAGCAAGGGTCCCTCGGGCGTCAGCCCGGACGGTCTGTTGCCGGCGCGGGCTTCGGGTGACCGGAGCCGCTCTTTGACAAGTTGGAATTGAGGAAGGGAGACGCGGGCGGCGTTTGTCCTTGCGGCCAGGCCTTAGGGTCTGGCGTGAGAGACTTGTGCCGATCT
>NZ_JACJIM010000008.1 GCF_014138435.1 Methylobacterium fujisawaense
CCGCACCGGTCCGCCGCCCGGGGCGATGGCGGCTGAAAGCCACCGACGCGGGCGCCGCCCCGCCCCCGGACCCGCCCGGTCAGCCACCGGGCGGGTCCCCGAAGGACGCCCCGGGATCGCTCCCGGGCCGCCGCGGACAGGTGCGGTCAGGAAGCACAAAATAGGAACATTGTCAAGGCGCGGGCGGCGCGTCCGGGCGGTGATGCCCTGCGCCCATCGATCCGCGCGGTGACCCCGGGGCGCCGCAGACGAACCCGGACCCGGAGGGGGACGCCGGAGCCGGGCGACCCGGGAACACCGTCCGTGCGAGGCCGTGCCGCCTCGGCGTGTCTGGATCCCAGGCCCCGTCGGGCGGCCCCGGGACGACGGGATGCGGCGGCCTCACGCAGCGGCCTCTCACGGCGCCCATCGCCCGCGGCACCGCCGCGTCCGGCCCTACGCCACCTCGGCGAGGTCGCCGAACAGGGACAGCATCACCGGGCGCCGGTCGAGGTTGTAGATCGCCGCCTCCCGGGCGGCGCGGCCGAACCGGTCGGCGACCTCCACCAGGGCGGCGAGGCGGGCGGGGGGCTCGTCCCGGCGCCGGTCGATCTCAGCCGAGACGAAGCGCAGCACCGCGTCCTGGGCGGCCTCGAACCGCGCCTCCGCGTCGCGGCCCGCCAGGGTCTCGGCCAGCTTGAGCACCCGGCCCCAATCGGGCGTGCGCGCCCGCGCCAGCAGGGTCTCGATCTCGGCCACGAGGCCGGCGGTGACCGGATCGAGCATCGCCAGCGCCCGGGCGACCGAGCCCTCGCACTGGGCCAGCGCCCGGGCCAGGGCGGTCTCGTCAGGTTGCGGGAAGGGCTCGGGCAGGCCGCGCACCACTTGGGCGACCGCCTCGGGGGACAGCGGGCGCAGCATCAGGACCCGGCAACGGGAGCGGATGGTCGGGAGCAGCCGGCCGGGCTGGTGGGACAGGATCAGGAACAGCGCCCGGGGCGGGGGCTCCTCCAGGACCTTGAGCAGGGCGTTGGCGGCGTTGGCGTTGAGATCCTCGGCGCTGTCGAGGATGCAGACCCGCCAGCCGGAATCCGTGGCCGTCGAGGCGAAGAGGTCGAGGGCCCGGCGCACCATGTCGACCGAGATCTTGGTCGGCAGCGTCTTGGTGCCGGCGGTCCGGTGGCGGCGCAGGACCACCAGATTCGGGTGCGACAGGCCCGCCACCTTGCCGATGACGGCATCGTCCGCCGGCACGTCGAGGCCCGCCGGCCCGCCGCCCGCGGGATGGGCGAGCAGGCGGCGCGCGACCCGGTAGGCCAGCGTCGCCTTGCCGATGCCGGGGGCGCCGCCGATCAGCCAGGCATGGTGCAGGCGGCCCGCCGCGATCGCGGCCGCGAAGGCGTCGGCCGCCGCCCCGTGGCCGACGAGCCCGAGGGTCTCGCGCGGGCGCGGGATGCCCGACAGGTCTCCGGGCTCGACGTCGTCGGCGGCGCGGTCCACGGGTTTCATGCGAGCCTTCGCTCCTCTGGCGGTTCCGGCACCGCTGCGCTTCCGGAAGCCCACGGGCGGTGCCCAGCGCCCCCGAGAGCGCCCCCGAGAGCGCCCCTGGGAACGCCCCTGGGCCGGTCGCACCGGCCTCGCCCGGGCCTCACCGACCCACCCCGCGCCGGTCGCGCGCGGCCTGGCGTGCCGAGCCTGCGTGCCGAGAATGGGCCTCTCCGCCATTCTCGCGCGCGGAACAGGGCGAGCGGAGGTTCCACCGCCGACGCGCCCTGCGCCCCGTGATCGTGCGCCGGCTCGACCTTGACGGGGCAGCGCCAGGGAGCGGCGGTTTCCATCCGGACGATAGCCCGAACGGGGCACGCCGCAAACCGGCCGCGGAGCGCCGCCGCTCACACCGCATCGCCGCTTCTGCCCGTCCCCTTCGGCCGGTCGGGCAGAAGCTCGGGCAGCCGGGACGCGACGACGGCCCGGATCGCCGCCTCGACCGTGTCCGGATCGCGGGACGCGTCGATCACCGCGCAGCGCTCCGGCTCGGCCCGGGCGATCGCCAGGAAGGCCTCCCGCAGCCGGATGTGGAAGTCGAGGGCCTCGGCCTCGAACCGGTCGGCCCCCTGCCCCGTCCCGGCGCCGCGCCCGGCCGCGCGGGCGAGGCCCGCCTCGGGGGCAAGGTCGAGGATCAGGGTGAGGTCGGGCCGGGTCGGGCCGACGACGACCCGCTCCAGGGCGTCCACGATCCCGGGATCGAGGCCGCCTGCGGCGCCCTGATAGGCCCGGGTCGAGTCGATGAAGCGGTCGCACAGCACGATCTCGCCCCGGCGCAGGGCCGGACGGATCAGGCGGTCGAGGTGGTCGATCCGGGCGGCGCTGAACAGCAGGGCTTCCGCGAAGGGGCCGTAGGGCTTGGCGACGCCGTCGAGCAGGGCCGTGCGGATCTCCTCCGCCCGCGGCGAGCCGCCGGGCTCGCGCGTCACGCAGACGGCCCGGCCCGATTGCGCGCGCAGGGTCGCGGCGAGGCGGGCGATCTGGGTCGACTTGCCGGCCCCCTCCCCCCCCTCGAAGGTGAGGAAGGCGCCGCCCGCCTCCGCGGGATCCCGGAGCCGCAGCACGGTCACGCGCGCGCCGTCACGAGGGGTTGGCCGCCCCGGCAGCACCCTTGTCCGTCCCCTTGTCGCCACCCTTGTCGCCGCCCTTGCCGGCCCGGTCGAGGGCCTTGCGGACGAGGCCGGTGCCGAATTCCAGCGCCGCATCCATCGCCCGCTGCGACAGCGTGCCGGGCTCCACCGAGGCGCCGGCGTAGAGGGGCTGGTCGAGGGCGACCGTATCGCCGCGCTGGATGCGCAGGACGCCGACCCGCCGGCCCTCCTCCACGGGGGCGACGAGGGGCCCGGTATAGATCACCTTGGCGCTGACCCGGTCGCTGGAGCCGCGCGGCAGCAGGACCCGCACGGGCTTCTTCGCCACCAGCGGCACCGAGCCCGACTGGCCGCCATACACGGAGGCCTCGGCCACGGTCTCGCCCGGCGTGAAGACCTGCCGGGGCTCGAAGGCGCGGAAGCCCCATTCCATCAGCTTGCGCGACTCGGAGGCGCGGTCCCGGGCGCTCTTCAGCCCCGAGACCACCAGAACGAGCCGCTGGCCGTTCTGCACCGCCGAGCCCGTGAGCGCGTAGCCCGATTCCTCCAGGTAGCCGGTCTTGAGCCCGTCCGCGCCGATGTCGAGGGCGAGCAGCGGGTTGCGGTTCTGCTGGCGGATCTTGTTCCAGGTGAACTCCTTCTCGGAGAAGATCTTGTAGTAATCCGGGTAGGTGTCGATGATGTGCAGCGCGAGCTTGGCCATGTCCCGGGCCGTGACCTTCTGGTCGGGCGCCGCGTAGCCGGTGGCGTTGCGGAAGGTCGAGTTCGTCAGCCCGATCTCCTTGGCGCGCTGGTTCATCAGCCCCGCGAAGGCCTCCTCGGACCCGGCCATGTTCTCCGCGATGGTGATCGCCGCGTCGTTGCCCGACTGCACGATCAGGCCGCGCAGCAGGTCCGCCATCTTGATGCGGCTGTTGACCTGCGCGAACATCGACGAGCCGCCCCCGCCGGCGCCGCCGCGCTTCCACGCGTCCTCGGTGACGGTGAACTCCGTGTCCATGGAGAGGCGGCCGGATTTCAGCGCCTCGAACACGATGTCGGTGGTCATCAGCTTGGCCATGCTGGCCGGCGAGAACCGCTCGTCGGCGGCCTTCTCGAACAGGACCGAGCCGGAATCGGCGTCGATCAGGATCGCGTGCGGGGCCGCGGTCTGGAAGCTCTGTGCGGCGGCGGCGGCGAGGCCGGCGCCCAGGGCGCAGGCGGCCGCGAGGAGGGTGAGAAGGGGTCTGCGCATCACCGTTCCGTCCCACGCCTGCCGCCGGCCCGGAAGCATCCCGGCCGTATCCCAATAACAAGCGTGACCATATTACGGTTTCGGCGCCGGATCGAACGCGAAATGCCGCATCGGCGGCCGGGATCCGGCCGAGGCCCCGATGGCCGCCGCCGCGGGCGGCGTCAGTAGATCCCGGCCAGGCGGGCGTGATGGGCGCCGGCAGGGGCGGCGATCCTGCTCGGTGACGCCTTGCCGGGCGCCGCGGACTTGGCAGGCGCTGCGGACTTGCCGGGCGCCGCCTTGGACGGCGCGGCCGCCGCGGGCTTGGCCGGCACGGCGGCGAGGCGTGCCATGGCGAGCTTGGCCGAGGCCGGCAGCGGCGCGGAGGGCGGCGCGGAGGGGCCCTTGGCGAGCTTCGTCGGGCCGGGCGCCGGAGCCCCCCGGCCGTGGACCTCGGCGAGCGCCGGACGGGCGGCCGAGCCGGGTTTCGAGGCGATTTTCCCGGCAGCGGCATGCCCAGGCGCCTGGGGCGCTCCCTGGGCGAGGGCCGGGTTGAGACCCGCGACCTTCAGGTTGCCGGCCCCGACGCCGCCACCCTTGGCGGCGGCGGTCTGGACGGGGGCGGGCCGGAACTCCCGCACCCGCGGGGCGGTGGGCTGCACGGCCGCCGGGACCGTCACGGCGGCGGAGGCCAGCATGATTGGCGCGCGCACCGGCGCCGTCCTCTCGGGCCGCGCGGCCGGGGTCTCGGCGGGCTCCGACGCGGAATCCTGGGCGGGACGGAAGGCCAGCGGCGCCGGGGCGGAGCGCGTGTAGCGCTCCGTGTCCTCGGTCGGGCCGAGATCGGCCATCATCACGGTCGAGCGGCCGGCCGGCCGGCCGTCGGTGCGCAGGCTGGCGAGCAGCTTGCGGTCGTCGCTGCCGGCCACCGAGGCCTTGCCGACATATTCGACGCGCACATGCGCGGTGCCCTTGCGGTGGAAGCCCAGGGCGTCGGCCGCCTCCTCCGACACGTCCATGACGCGCCCGGCATGGTAGGGGCCGCGGTCGTTGACGCGCACCACCATCGAGTAGCCGTTGTCGAGGTTCGTCACCCGGGCGTAGCTCGGCAGCGGCAGGGTGGGGTGGGCGGCGGCGATCGAGTGGCGGTCGAACACCTCGCCGTTGGCGGTCATGCGGCCGTGGAAGGCCGAGCCGTACCAGGAGGCGAGCCCCTCGCGCACGTAGCCGTTCGGATTCTCCTTCGGCACGTAGGTCTGGCCGGCGACCACGTAGGGCTTGCCGGTGTAGCGGCGGCCGCCGCCCTTCGGGATCACGTCGCCCTCGTTGTAGAGGCGCGGGCTCGCCTTGACCCCGTATTTCGGGTCGATACCGTTCCCGGCGGCGAGCTTCTGCTGGGGCGAGGTGGCGCAGTTGGCGGTGGCCAGGGCCACGCCCGAGACGGCCATGAGCCGCAGGGCGAGGCGCGCCGGCCGGGGAAGCGTCGTGCGCACCATCGTGGGGGTCACCAAACTCTACGCGTGGCCGGGGCCCGAACCGGACCGGACCCGGACGCGCCAAGAGGCCCGCGGCCGGGTCCACCCAGAATTGTAGGGATCGCGTAAAGGAAGCCTGAACGTTGCCGGAGGTCGGGGTTCAGGCGCTGCGCCCGACGGTGCCGGGCGGTTCGTGCGTGATCTCAGGATCGACGCATAAATGGCTGTTCGAGAAGGGGAAAGGCGCTCCCGGAGGGCATCTCCCTCCCCGCCGCGGGGGAGGGAGGCGGAGCCGCCTGCCCTCAGCGGGACTGCGCGTCGGTCAGCTGCGCGATCGACTGGGCGCCGCGCTGCTTGAACAGCAGGTCGAGGCCCTCCAGAATCAGGGCGTGCATCTTGGTCCTCTCGGCGTAGGCGAGGTCGCGCAGCTGGTCGTAGACCGGCGGCTCCAGATAGACCGACATCTGGCGGGCCCGCTGCTTGAGCGTGGCCGCGGGCTTCGGCACCGGAGGCGCGAGGGTCAACGACACGATCTCGGCGCCCTGCGGCCGGACCGCCGGCGCGGATCGGGCGAGGGGCTTCACCTGCGGGCTCGCCGAGGCCACGATCGCCGCGAGGCTGAGCTTAGGCGGCTTGGACATGCTGACCCGTCCTCAGGGGCTGCGTGCGGCGCTCGATCCAAGACCAGAGGCGGCGGACCTCCCCGGCGGCCTGGCCCTTCGGGTTGAATTCGGTGACGCCCTGCCCGAGGCCGATCGCGTCCTGGTGGTCGGTGCGGGCGACGATGTTCACGTCGGGCAGGATGCCGAGCACCGCCAGCCCGTCCGCGGCGTCGCGGACCCGGTAGGAGCGCGGCGGGGTCTGGTTCAGCACGAAGGCGAACTTCTTCTCCAGCCGGTAGACGGCGGCCAAGGTCGGCTTGAACGCCCGCAGGTCCGCGGGGGTCGGCCGGCACGGGATGATGCACAGGTCCGCCGCGCGGATCGCCGACAGCGTGCCGGTGGAATCGACCCCCGGCGTGTCGATGAACACGTAATCGTAGGCGGATTCGCGCAGGCGCTCCATCACGGCGTCGATCTGGGTGGCGTCGATCTGCGCCACCTCGGGGCCGTCGGCGGTGCGGTGGTCGAGCCAGTCGGAGATCGTGGCCTGCCGGTCCATCTCCAGGATGCAGACCGTGTGGCCGGCTTCCCGGGCGGCCACCGCCAGGGAGATGCACAGCGTGCTCTTGCCGCTGCCGCCCTTCTGCGTGACGAAGGTGATCGCTTTCATCCTGGGCGTCCTCCAGAAGGCCCCGTGCATCCGTTCGGGCGCCCGCGACCGCCGGTCGCTGCGCCGTCTGGATCAACCTCAGGTATGGAATTTGCGGCGTGCCGCGATCCTGTGACCCAAGGATGTCCCAAGGCAGGTTGCGGCCGACATGGTTAACGACCCGTTAAGACGGCGCGTCGTTCCGAAGATCCAGGCCCAATGCGGCCACAGGCTATCCATCTAAACTTCAGGTTAAGATTCTTAGCATATAGAGAGTTAACAGCCTTTCCAGCGGCGCTCGGATACCGTAGCGTGAGCGCGGGTGAGACGAGGAGTCCGATGGGGGTGAAAACCTCAAGTTTAAAAGCGGGTGTCGCCCCGGCGCGGACTGGCGCGGCCGAAGCCCCGATCCCGCAAGCCGTTCTGGAAGCCTCCGGCGTCGTGGGCACCTGGGCCCACGATTACTGGGCGGGGCAGCTGGCGCTCTCGGCCACCTTCGCGGATCTGCTCGGCCTCGACCCCGAGGCCGCCGCCGGCGGGGTGTCCCTCGAGGTGTTCCTCGATCACACCCATCCCGAGGACCGCATCCGGATCGAGAGCTACCTGCACGCGATGGCCGAGACCGGCGGTCCGGTCGAGGCGGAGTTCCGCACCCGCGACACGCGCACCGGGATCCGCACGCTGCTGATGCGCGGCCGGATCGAGCGGGACCCCGCCGGCGGGGCGACCCGGGGGCGCGGCATCGCCATCGACCGCACCGAGGAGCAGGCCGCCAATCTCGTGCAGAGCGAGCGGGTGGTGAACCGGATGGCCGAGCACATCATCGCCCTGCGCGACCTCGCCCGCGCCCTGCACCGGCCGACCCTCACCGACCGGATCGAGCACCTGATGATCGAGATCGGCTTCGAACTCGCCCGCTTCCTGCCCGAGCCCGAGGACGAGCCCCGCCACTGAGGATGCCCGCGCCCGCCCGATTGATCGCGCCCGTCCCGGCAAGCTACGGTCCCGGCAACATTTTGCCGGGAGGACGGGGATGGCCCGCGACACGATTTACGACCGCGACCTCGACCGCGTCCCGGCCAACCACCAGCCGCTGACCCCCCTGCTCTACCTGGACCGGGCCGCGCGGGTGTTTCCCGAGCACGTGGCGGTGGTCCACGGCCCCCTGCGGCGCTCCTACCGGGACCTCTACGCCCGGGCGCGCCGCCTCGCCTCGGCGCTGGCGGCGCGCGGGATCGGCCGGGGCGACACCGTGGCGGCGCTGCTGGCCAACACCCCCGAGATGATCGAGTGCCACTACGGCGTGCCGATGACCGGGGCGGTGCTCAACACCCTCAATACCCGCCTCGACGCCGGCGCGATCCGCTTCTGCCTGGAACACGGCGAGGCCGCGGTGCTGATCACCGACCGCGAATTTTCCCGCACGGCCGCCGCGGCGCTGGAGGGGCTGGAGACCAAGCCGTTCGTGATCGACGTGGACGATCCCGAATACGACGGCCCCGGCGCCCGCCTCGGCGAGACCGACTACGAATCGTTTCTGGCCGGCGGCAACCCGGAGCACGACTGGCGTCTCCCGGACGACGAGTGGGACGCGATCGCCCTGAACTACACGTCGGGCACCACGGGCGACCCGAAGGGCGTGGTCTACCACCACCGGGGGGCGGCGCTGCTGGCGCTCGGCAACGTCATCACGGGCGGGCTCGGCCAGCACCCGGTCTATCTCTGGACCCTGCCGATGTTCCACTGCAACGGCTGGTGCTTCCCCTGGACCCTGTCGGTGGTGGCCGGCACCCATGTCTGCCTGCGCCAGGTCCGGGCGGAGGCCATGTACCGGCTGATGGACGAGCACGGGGTCACGCATCTCTGCGGGGCGCCGATCGTGATGCAGATGCTGATCAACGCCTCCGATGCCGAGCGCCGCGACCTGCACAAGCGCGTCGCGTTCTTCACCGCCGCCGCGCCGCCGCCGGAGGCGGTGCTCGCCGGCATGTCGGAGGCCGGGTTCGACGTGACCCACCTGTACGGCCTGACCGAGAGCTACGGGCCGGCGGTTGTGAATGCCTGGCACGGCGACTGGGACGCCCTCGCGGCCGACCAGCGGGCGGCCAAGAAGGCGCGCCAGGGCGTCCGCTATCCGGTGCTCGAGGCCCTCGACGTCCGCGACCCTGAGACGATGGAGCCGGTGCCCGCCGACGGGGCCACGATCGGCGAGGTGATGATGCGCGGCAACGTGGTGATGCGCGGCTACCTCAAGAATCCCGCCGCCACGCAGGCCGCCTTCAAGGGCGGCTGGTTCCGCACCGGCGACCTCGGGGTGAAGCACCCGGACGGCTACGTGCAGCTCAAGGACCGCTCGAAGGACATCATCATCTCGGGGGGCGAGAACATCTCGTCGATCGAGGTGGAGGACGCCCTGTTCAAGCACCCGGCGGTGGCCGCCGCGGCGGTGGTGGCCAAGCCCGATGCGAAATGGGGCGAGACCCCCTGCGCCTTCGTGGAGCTGAAGCCCGGCGCATCCCCCAGTGCCGACGAGCTGATCCAGTGGTGCCGGGGGCGGCTGGCCTCCTACAAGCTCCCCCGCCACGTGGTGTTCGGCGAGTTGCCCAAGACCTCCACCGGCAAGGTGCAGAAGTTCATCCTGCGCGAGCGGGCCCGGCAGGAGGGGACCTGACCGGCATCCGTCGGAAGATCCCGGCGGACGGGGCTGACGCCGCCCGCTCGGACCGATCAGGCCTGCGGCGGAATCCGGCGGTCGACGCGGACCGGGACCGGCACCGCCCTGGGGGCGGACCCGGCGTCGCGGAGGTCCGCGAGGATCTGAGCGACGAAGGCCTGGAGCGACACCAAGCTGAACAGGCTGATGGCGGCGACCAGGGCGGCGGAAACCAGGGTCTTGGCGGTTGCGGGATCCACGGCTGGAGTCCTTGGCTTTGCCCCGCCGCGGGTGATCCGGGCGAGGGGCGCGCGTAGCGGCGCCGATGCGATCCCAAGGTGGGCGTGCCGCCCGCGCCGCGCCAGCACCGCCGCGGGCGCGCCTGGCATGCGCCGGGGGCCGGGCTCGGCCGCGATCCGGTTGCCGTGACGCTTCGCCCGACCCCGCCGCGGACATCGCGGGCGGGATGGTGCAGCTTTCCCGGCTGGCCGAACGTTGCGTTTCCCGCAATAAGCGCCCGCGCGGAGTGGCGCGCATCCGGGAGAGACGGCATGGCCGGCAACGGCATCGCGAACGGCGCCCGCGCGGCGCTGCTCGCCGTTCAGGGGCTGAGCCTGTCTGCCGGGCTGGCCGCCGGGTTGGCGGCGGGACTGGCGGCGGGGCCGGCCCGGGCCCAGGGCCCTGTCCCGGCCCAGCCGCCGGCGCAGGCCGCTGCCCCCCAGAGCGTGGCGCCCGCCTCCGCCCCGGCGGGACCGTCCGAGCCGGTGACGCGCGCCGGCTATTTCTACATCGGCGGCCGCTACCAGAAGCTCGGCGACAAGACCGTGATGGTCGGCCAGATGTTCGTGCAGTCGCGCAGCCCGGCCCGGATCACGCAAGCCTACCCGGTGGTGATGGTCCACGGCCTCGCCCAGACCGGCGTGAACTACCTCGCCACCGCGGATGGCCGCCCGGGCTGGGTGCAGCGCTTCGTCGAGAAGGGCTACCCGGTCTACGTGGTCGACCAGGTCGGGCGCGGGCGCTCGGGCACCAACCCGGAGGTCTACGGCCCCTACGACCGGCTCGGCACCCGGAGCCTGGAGCGCACCCACACGGCCCCGGAGGTCTACGACCTGTACCCGCAGGCCAAGCTCCACACCCGCTGGCCGGGCGGGGCGGGCGTGCCGGGCAACGCCGCCTTCGATCAGTTCTTCGCCAGCCAAGTCCCCTTCCTCGCCAACAGCCAGCAGACCGAGGAGCTGGTCGATCCCGCCCTGCTGGCCCTGCTGGAGAAGATCGGTCCGGCGATCCTGATCACCCACGGCCAGGCGGCCCTGTTCGGCTGGGCCGCCTCGGATGCGCGGCCGGACCTCGTCAAGGCGCATGTCGCCGTCGAGCCGAACGGCCCGCCCTTCTTCGACGTGCAGTTCCGCGGCGGCAAGGAGTTCTGGGAGAAGACCGGGGACGGGCGCGCCCGGGCCTACGGCCTGACCCGCATGCCGCTGACCTTCGATCCCCCGGTCAAGGCCCCCGAGGACCTGATCGTGGCGCAGCAGGCCAAAGGGTCCGACGCCAAGGGGGGCGATCCGAAGGGGGGCGACGGGCGGATCCGCTGCTGGCTGCAGGGCGAGCCCGTCCGGGCCCTGCCGAACCTCGCGAAGGTGCCGACCGTGGTGGTGACCGCGGAGGCCTCGTTCCACGCCACCTACGACGAGTGCACCATCGCCTTCCTGACCCAGGCCGGCGCCAAGCCCGACGTGGTCCGGCTGGCCGATCAGGGCCTCCACGGCAACGGCCACATGATGATGCTGGAGACGAACAGCGACGCCGTGGCGGACGTCCTGGCCGGCTGGATCGCGGGCCGCGTGAAGTAGCCCCGGGCCGCCGGGCCGCGGGCCCGGTCGCTGCACCACCGATACGTGTTGAAATGGCAACAGCCCTCGTCTTCCGCGCGAAGGCTGCTTGCGGCCGCGCCCGGCTGCCCGTAGTCCGGGGCTGGAAAGATCAAGTATTACAGTAGTTTATCACGATTCTAAACAGCGCGGCCGACACGTCGGGGGCGAATCCGGCGAACGCGGCCGGCTGCCCGCAGCGTCGCATCCGGCAAGAGATCATGAGAGCCGCCCACCCCCTCCCCGGCGCCACGGGCATCGTCCGGCGCGTCACCCTGCGCACCCTCCTCGCCGGCGCCTCCCTGGCCGTCCTGGCGCAGGCCGCGACGGGCCCGGCCCGCGCGCAGGACGCCGCGCCGCGCCGCGGTGCCGCCGCGGCGCCGGCCGGCAGCAGCGTGCAGCTCGAGGAACTCAGCGTGGAGAGCCAGGGCGGCGGCGGGCCGGCCTCCGCGGTCCGCGCCGGGGCGCCCGCGCGCGCCGTGGAGAGCCCGACCGGCCCGATCGACGGCTACGTGGCCCGGCGCTCGGCCACCGCCACCAAGACCAACACCCCGCTGATCGAGACCCCGCAATCGATCACCGTCGTGGGCCGCCAGCAGATCGACACGCAGAACGCCCAGACCCTGCAGCAGGCGACCCAGTACGTGGCCGGCACCTATGCGGGCACCTTCGGCGCGGATTCGCGCCTCGACTATTTCCAGCTGCGCGGCTTCGTGGCGAGCGATTACGGCCTCTACCGCGACGGCCTGCAGCTCCTGAACTACGGATTCGCGTATTACCGGGTCAACACCTACGGGCTGGAGCGCGTCGAGGTGCTGCGCGGCCCCGCCGCGGTGCTGTTCGGCGCCGGCAATCCCGGCGGCCTGATCAACCAGGTCACCAAGCGCCCGACCGAGACGCCGTTCGGCTCCATCGAGGTCGGCGGCGGCTCCTTCGACCAGCGCTACGCCGCCTTCGACGTCGGCGGCCCGGCGGATCGGGAGGGCCACTGGTTCACCCGCCTGACCGGCTACGCCCGCAACGGCGGCACCCAGGTCCAGGGGGCGCCGGACGACAGCTACTACATCGCCCCGGCCTTCACCTATAAGCCGGACGGCGCGACCCGGCTCACGATCCTGTCGAGCTTCCAGCGCGACAACTCCGCCGTGACCTCGAACTTCCTGCCCTATTACGGGACGGTGAAGCCGACCGCGCTGGGCCTGCGCATCCCGCGCGCGCTCAACGTCGGCGATGCCGGCTTCAACACCTTCCGGCGCGACCAGGCCTTCATCGGCTACGAGTTCGAGCACGCCTTCGACGAGACCTGGACGGTTCGCCAGAACGCCCGCTACGCCTTCGCGGAGAGCTACCAGAACTCCTATATCGGCCAGCTCGGCTACGCCGATCCGCAGCAGACGCAGCTCGCCCGCTACCTGTTCCGGGACCACGCCAAGGTCGCCCAGCTCGACGTCGACACCCAGGCCGAGGCGCAGTTCTCCGACGGCTTCTTCCGGCACGACTTCCTGATGGGCGTGGAGTACCGGAACTTCCAGATCCACGACAACCAGGCCTCGGGCTTCCCGGCCCCGAACCTGAACATCCTCGCGCCGGTCTACGGTCCGCAGACGGTCTCCGCCTCGCCGTACCTGATCAACGCCGACTCGTTCCAGCAGGTCGGGCTCTACTTCCAGGACCAGATCAAGCTCACGCCGGAGCTGAGCCTGATCCTCGGCGGCCGGCAGGACTTCGTCGACAACCGGGTCTACGACCGCCTGACCCCCGCCAACAGCAACGGCCGCAACGACAGCGCCTTCACCTACCGGGCGGCGGCGATCTACAACTTCGACTTCGGCCTCGCGCCGTACGTGATGTACTCGACCTCGTTCCAGCCGCTGATCGGCACGGACATCAACAGCCAGACCTTCAAGCCGGAGACGGGCGACCAGATCGAGGGCGGCGTCAAGTTCGAGCCGCCGGGCCAGGGCTACTTCCTGACCTTCGCGGGCTTCGACATCCACCGCAACAACGTGCTGACGCCGAACCCGGCGAACACGCTGTTCCAGAGCCAGCTCGGCGCGGTGCGCTCCACCGGCTTCGAGGCGCAGCTGGTGGCCAACCTGTTCGACGGCCTCAACGTCGTCGGCTCCTTCACGGTCTTCGGGATCAACACCGTGCGGGGCACCGTCGACCAACTCGGGCGCGTGCCGGTCAACACCCCCGAAAACCTCGCCAACCTGTTCTTCGACTACACGATTCCGACCGGCGACTGGCGCGGCTTCGGCTTCGGCGGCGGCGTGCGCTACATCGGCCGCTCCTTCGCCGACGTCGGCAACACCCTGCGCCTGCCGGACTACGTGCTGTTCGACGCGCAGGTGCACTACGATTACGAGAACTGGCGCTTCCAGGTGAACGCCACGAACCTCGCCGACCGGCGCTTCGTCTCCTCCTGCCAGGCGCAGAATTCCTGCTTCTACGGCGATGCCCGGCGGGTGCTGGCGAAGATCAGCTACAAGTGGTGAGGCGGGGCGCCCGGGTTTCACGGTCCCGGTCCGGCGCAGGCTCCGGGCGACCCGGGTTCGGTTCGCGCCGCGGATCGCCGGCCGGCGCCCCGTCCGGGCCGGCGTCACCGATCCCGCTCAGGTCGGCTCCGCCCCGGTGATCGGCTGCGGCCCGGAGAGCCGGGTCGGCAGGGCGTCGATCCGCAGGGACCGGCGCAGGGCCCGGGAGAGGGCGTCGACCGCCACCGTCACCAGGGCGGTGGCGGCGATCAGCACCACGGCCACGTCGAGGCGCAGCTCTGAGATCGCCGCGTCGACGTAGAAGCCCAGCGTCGTGACCCCCAGGATGCCGAAGATCGCGCTCTCCCGCAGGATCAGCTCCCAGCGGTAGAGCAGGTAGGCCAGGAACTGGCCGTAGAGGCGCGGCACGGTCTCGTAGGCGTAGAGATCGAGGCCCCGGGGCGCGTCGGCCCGGTAGGGGATCGCGTCGGCGTGGCGGCCCATCAGGTAGGCGACGATCCCGGCATTGTGCAGCGAAAGCGCCAGGATCGCCGGCAGCATCGAGGGGCCCAGGAGCTGCAGGCCGAGATAGGCGAGCACGTATTCCGGCGTGGAGCGCACCACCACCAGCAGCACCCGCCCGAGGGGCCGCCCGACCGGGCCGGCGAAGCGCCGCGCGGTCAGCGGGAACAGGACCAGCGCCCCGAGGGCGGTGGCCACCAGCGCGATCTGCGCCAGGATCAGGGTCTGCGCGGTGCCGGGCAGGACCTGCCCGGCGAGGATCGGGCGCAGCCAGGACCAGAGCCGGACCCAGGTCTCGGGCTCGGCGAGGGCGGCGTCCCGGAGCGGCGCCGGCACGATGTCGTGGCCGAGGAAGCGCGCGAGGCTCGGGCCGATCGCCGCGCTGCCGACGGTGGGCGGCAGCGCCAGCACGGATCCGACGAGGAGGAGAGGCAGCGTCCGGGCCCGCACCCAGAGCCGCCGCGTGCCGATCAGCGCGTAGAAGATCAGGAGCAGCGCCCCGGCTTCCGCATAGCGGCCCTGGCGGAAGGCGGATTCGAAGGCAAAGCCCATGGTCGGCAGGCCGATGAAGCCGAGCACGAGGCTTGAGCGCAGGCCGCATTCCAGGCGATAGAGGGTGTAGTCGCGCATCCGCCCGGCCACCTCGGGCAGGCGGGCGTACAGGAAGGCCGAGACCGCGCCGGTGCCCGCGGGCAGGACCCGGACGGCCGCGAGGTCGGCCTCCTCGATCAGCTCGGCATAGACCTTGGCGCAGATCCCCGCATAGGGCAGCGCGATGGCGAGCACGCCGGTGGTCGCCGAGAGCCCGAAGACCTGCATCAGCAGCAGGGCCCAGAACAGCTCGTGGACGGCGCGGACGCCCGCGCAGGCGAGCCGGACCGTGCGCGAGCGGGCGAAGGGGATCGCCAGCAGCAGCCCCGTCCCGGCGCCGAGCCCGACGCCGAGCATCGCGAAGGCGACGGTGTAGACGACGCTCCAGCCCTCCACCGCGGGGAAATCGGGCCGGATCAGGCCGCCGAGAAGGCGGGCGAGGTCGGCCAAGGGGTGGAGCGTCGTGACCTGCAGGTCCGCCACCAGCAGGCCGGTGAGCGCCGCGGCCAGGAACCAGCGGCTCACCGCCGCGTAGCCGGGCCGCGGCAGGAAGGCGGGGCTGCGCATCAGGCGGCCGCGTAGAACGGGCTGAGCCGCGCCGGATCGAGGCCCGCCGACGGGGCGTCGAGGACGATCCGGCCGGCCTCCAGCACCACGATCCGGTCGGTCTGGGCGAGGGCCAGGGCCACGTCGTGGAGCGCCAGGATCAGGGTCTCGTGGCTGCGGGCCAGCTCGGTGAGGATCCGCGCGCCCTGCTGGCGGTCGAGCGCCGAGACCGGCTCGTCCCCGACCAGGATCGGCCGGCCGTTGTAGAGGGCGCGGGCCACGGAGACGCGCTGCTGCTGGCCGCCGGAGAGTTCGCCGGCCCGGGCCCAGAGCCGGTCCGCGAGCCCGACCCGGTCGAGGACCGCTTCCACCGCGGCGACGTCCGCCCGGGCCGGCCGGACCAGGGTGCGCAGGTTGTGCAGGGTCGAGCGCCGGTCGAGGCGGCCCATATAGACATTGTGGAACACCGAGAGCGGCCGCACGAGGGCGGCGGCCTGGGGCACCAGCGCCACCTGCTCGGGCGCCTGGGCGTGGATCAGGCCGATCAGGGTCGACTTGCCCGCCCCGGAGCGGCCCATCAGCGCGACGCGCTCCCCCGCCCGCACGGTCAGGTCGAGGCCCGAAAGCACCGGACGCCCGCCATAGGATGCGGAGGCGTTCCGGAGGACGATGGCCGCCCGGGCTTGCGCGCCGCCCGCCACGGACGTCAGTCCAGCAGGCCGGTGGAGCGTCCGACCGCGACGAGGGGCTCGTACGCGGCGTTGGTCACGGGGATGAACTTCGAGCGCCCGAACGGCTCCAGGATCGCCGGGTCGGTGATGCCGACGAGCGCCCCCCGCAGCCTTTCGGTGAAGCCGGCGCCGTAGGTCTGCTCCACGTCGCCCCGCACGGTCCACTGGTAATCGGGGAAGGCCGGGCTCTCCCAGATCACCGAGACCGCCTGTCGGTCGACCTTGCCGGCCTTCGCGTCGAGGTCCCAGACCGAGTAGTCGACGGCGCCCACCGCGAAGGCGCCGGACTGGACCAGCTGGATGGTGCGGCTGTGATCCCCCGAGAAGCCGACCCGGGCAAAGACCTGCTCGGGGCTCTGCCCCGGGAAGGCCTGCCGGATGAAATACTCGGGCATCAGCCGCCCGGAGGTCGAGGCGCGGGCGCCGAACGTGAAGGTCTTGCCCGCGATGTCCTTCGGGAAGGCCTTGTCGGGCTTCAGCCCCGTGGCGGCGTTGGCGATGAGGTAGGTCTTGAACGCCGCGTCCTCGGCGCCCTGCGCGATCGCCTGGGCGCCCGGCACGGCCTTGCGCGCCTGGACGCCCGTGAAGCCGCCGAACCACGCGAGCTGCACCTGCCCGTTGGTGAAGGCGGTGACCGCCGCCGGGTAGCTCTTCACCGGGATGTAGCGCACCGGCACGCCGAGCTTGGCCTCCAGATAGGCGGCGACCTTGCCGAAGCGCTCGACCAGGCGGCTCTCGTCCTGATCGGGGATGCCGGTGAACACGAGGGGCGGGAGCGCCTTCGGGGCTGCCGTCTCCTGCGCCCGCACCGGCCCGGCGCCGGCCAGGGCCGCCAGGGCTCCCAGGGCGAGCCGCCCCAACCATCCCGATTCCCGCTTCGATCCCCGCTTCGATCCCAGCATCGTTTCCTCGTGGCACCGTGCCCACGCACGGTGGGCTGACAATCCGGCGGACGTAGCAGAAGACGCCCGGCCCGCCAGCCTCAATCCGCGCGATTCCGGCGCCCTGCGGCGTCGGAAGCGGCCGGGCGAGACCGAATGCGATCGGCGTGCCGCAGTCCCGGTCCTGCCCGGGCCGCCTCAGGCGCCCGGCGCCACCGTGATCGCCGCCAGGGTGAGGGGCTCCGGCAGGGCGGCGTCCGGCACCGGCACGGCCCGGATCCCGGCCGGGAGCACGCCGCCGAGCAGATCCAGAAAATCCCCCGAGGCGGCGAGCTCGATCTCGGCCGCCTTGGCCCGGGTCTCGATCCGCGCCAGGGCGTTCATCGCCGGACCCAGCACCGTGTACTCGGCCCGCACCCCGTCGTCGAAGACCCCGACCAGGAGGTCGCCCGCGTGCAGGGCGACCACGACCCGCAGGGGGAACAGCCCCTCCCGGGCGCGGGACGCGTTGAGGGCGGCGATCCGGTCGCGGATCGACAGGGCGCAGGCAAGCGCCGCCCGGGCCTGGGCGTCGGGGTGGCCGACGACGAACTGCACCAGCACCGCGTCGCCGATATACTTGTCGACGAGGCCGCCCTGCTCCGCCACCGCCGCCTGGGCGGCCGCCCGGACCGCCAGCAGGGCCGTGACCATGGCCTCCGGCGGATGCTCGCGGGAGAGCCGCGAGAAGCCGCGGATGTCGAGGATCATCAGGCAGGCGTGGCGCCGGTGGATGCCGAGGCCGGAATCCCCGTCCTCGGCGGCGAGATCGAGGGCGACCGTGTCGGGCACGAAGCGGGCGAGCTGGGCCCGCTCGTGCTCCATGCGCAGGGCCCGCGCCACCGCCGCGCGCAGGCGGATCATGCCGTCGACCACCAGGAGGCCCGCCGCCATGAAGGTGGCGAGCCCGGTGAGCTGCGCGGTCGGAAACGTCTCGGCGTTCGGGAACAGGTCCGGATGCAGCAGCCCGACCAGGAAGGCCGCGCTCCAGCAGAGGGTGACCACGCCGCAGAACAGCAGGGTCTGCGCCACCCGCATGCTCAGGCCGGTCTGGAGCAGGAGCAGGAAGGCGGGCAGGCGGCTCACCGCGTCGGCGCCGAGACCGGCCCCGCCGCCGGCCAGCATGTGCTCGATGATCACGTAGACGGCGAGACCGGCGTTGAGCCCGGTGCCGGCCCAGCTGTAGACGTTGGCCGCGGGGCCGCCGCCCCGCTCCCGGAGACCGAACCAGACCGTGCCGAGGCCGTAGAAGCCGAGGATGAGCCAGTGGCTCAGGGCATGCAGCGAGCCGTCATAGGCCTGGGCCGCCATCAGCAGCACCAGCACGATCACGATCCGCAGGCCGAGCAGGCGCAGGCCGCCGCCGGCCTGCATGGCCCGCAGCACCGCCTCGTCGTCCGATCCCGGATCCGCCCGGCCCGCCGCCGGCGCCCGCATGGTCTGCAGGCCGGGAAGCGGTGGATTGCCGAAGCTGCCGGAGGCCATCAACCGCCCCGGCCGAGGCGCCGGGCCGCCGCGAAGCGGTTGAGGAAGCGCGGCTCCTTCTCGGGGGCGATCCGGACCGCGAGATGCAGGGTGCCGTCGGCCTCCGACCGGCGGTCGAGGATCTCGGCGTTCTCGTACAGCCAGTTGAGCGCCGCCCCGTCCTCCGGCGGCAGCGCCACCGCGAAGCTCGCGCGGTTGCGCCCGATCCGCGCCTCGATCCGGGCCGTCAGGGCGGCGAGCCCCTCCCCGGTGACCGCCGAGACCAGGACCGGCGCGGCGCTGTCGCGGTCGTTGCGGGCCTTGGCCTGGCCGCTGAGGTTCAGGAGCCGCGTGCGCTCGTCGTCGTCGAGGAGATCGGCCTTGTTCCAGACCTCGATGATCCGGTCCGCCGTGGTCTCGATGCCGAGCTCCCGCAGCACCTCGCCGACATCCTCGGCCTGGGCCTCGGAATCGACGTGGCTGACGTCGCGCACGTGCAGCAGCACGTCGGCCTCGATGGCGTCCTCCAGCGTCGCCCGGAAGGCGGCGATCAGGGGCGTCGGCAGGTCGGAGATGAAGCCCACCGTGTCGGACAGGATCACGGTCTCGCCGTGGGGCAGCTTGGTCGCCCGGGCGGTGGGATCGAGGGTGGCGAACAGCATGTCCTTGGCGGTGACCTCGGCTCGGGTCAAGGCGTTGAACAGGCTGGATTTTCCGGCGTTGGTATAGCCCACGAGCGCCACGATCGGATACGGAACCCGCGCCCGGCTCTGTCGATGCAGGCCGCGGGTGCGGACCACCGCGTCGAGGTCGCGCTCGATCCGGGTCATGCGCTCCTGGATCATGCGCCGGTCGGCCTCGATCTGGGTCTCGCCGGGGCCGCCCAGGAAGCCGAAGCCGCCGCGCTGGCGCTCCAGGTGGGTCCAGGACCGGACAAGGCGCGACTTCTGGTAGGCGAGGTGGGCGTGCTCGACCTGAAGGGTTCCCTCGCGCGTCGAGGCGCGGCGCCCGAAGATCTCCAGGATCAGCCCGGTGCGGTCGATGACCTTGGCGCCCCAGGCCTTCTCCAGGTTGCGCTGCTGCACCGGCGACAGGGCGCAGTCCATCACCACGAGGCCGATCTCCCGGGCGCGGATCAGGCCGGCGATCTCCTCGACCCGGCCCTTGCCGAGATAGGTCGAGGGCCGGATCCGCGGCAGGCTGACGGCGAGGCTCTCGACCACGTCGAGTTCGATGGCCGCGGCGAGGCCGGTGGCCTCGTCGAGGCGGGCCTCCACGGAGCGGGACGGCGCGGCGGCCCCCTGCCCGCCCCCCTGCCCGGCCCCCGAGGCGCCGCGGGCCAGATAGGGGCCGATCACCAGGGTGTGGGTCGCCGCGGCGATCTCGCCCTCGGGGGCGGCCTGCGCCTGGAGGCGGGCTTCGCCGGACGTCAGCGTCTCGCTCATGCAGCCTTTGTGACCGCCGGGAGGCCGGCGGCTTCGTTGGAGAGGTCGGATCCGACAGAATGGGGATGCGGGCGACCTCAGCCAAGATGCCGGGTCAATATGCCGGGCCGGGGCGGTGGCGGATATCCGCGACGGCATCGGGAACCAGGCCGCGCGGCGGCATCGGTCCGGAGGCCGCCCTCGCCCCGCGCGACAGCCCCGGACCGGTCCCAGCTTCGGCAGCGGCCTCGGTCGGTCCGATCCGCCGGCCTCGCCCCGGGCGCCCGGGGCGACGAGCCCTCACGCCTTCTCGGCGGTCTCGTCCGGCTCGAACAGCTGCACCGGATGGCCCGGCATGATCGTGGAGATCGCGTGCTTGTAGACCAGCTGCGAATGCCCGTCCCGGCGCAGCAGCACGCAGAAATTGTCGAACCACGTCACGACGCCCTGCAGCTTGACGCCGTTGACGAGGAAGATGGTCAGGGGGATCTTGTTCTTGCGGACATGGTTGAGAAACGTGTCCTGAAGGTTCTGTGCGCGTTCGCCCGCCATCTTCTTAGCCTTCTTGTTGTCCCGGATCGCTCCGTCCGGGATGAGTCGTATGCCGCCGGCCGGATCGTCCGAACACCCGGTCCAGGGCCCATGTATACAAATACCATGACGCCGTGAAAGCGTGGGCGCAAGCAACCCCCGTTCCAGCCGATCCGTGACGGATCGGCCCCGCCCTCAACGCGCGCCCCGGCTCCGGAGCCTCACGGGCCGATGCCCAGGGACTTCAGCTTGCGGTGCAGGGCCGAGCGCTCCATGCCGATGAATTCGGCGGTGCGCGAGATGTTGCCCGAGAACCGCGCGATCTGCGCCACGAGGTATTCCCGCTCGAAGATCTCCCGGGCCTCCCGGAGCGCGAGGCTCATCAGCTTCTCGCCGCCCGCGCCCCCCGGGGTGGTCGGCACCAGGGCGCCGATCTCGGAGGGCAGCATCTCGGAGGTGACCTCCTGCTCCGGGTCGGCCTGGGTCAGGATCATCAGCCGCTCGACGTTGTTCTTGAGCTGGCGGACGTTGCCGGGCCAGTTGTGCGACTGCAGCACCGCCATGGCGTCCTCGGCGATCCGACGCTTGGGCAGGCCGGTCTGGGACGAGATGTTGTCCATGAAGAACTGGATCAGCTCGGGCACGTCCTCCCGGCGCTCCGACAGGGCTGGCACCCGGATCGGCACCACCGAGAGGCGGTGGAACAGGTCCTCGCGGAAGCGGCCCGCCGCGATCTCCTCCTGGAGGTCCCGGGAGGAGGACGAGATGATCCGCACGTCGACATGCACCCGGGTCGTGCCGCCGACCCGCTGGAAGTTCTGGTCGACGAGGACGCGCAGGATCCGGTTCTGGGTCTCGCGCGGCATGTCGGCGACCTCGTCGAGGTAGAGGGTGCCGCCATGGGCCTCCTCCAGGGCGCCGACCCGGCGGCCGCTCTCGCCCTCGACCCCGAACAGCTCCGCCTCCATGGTCTCGGGCAGGATCGCCGCCGCGTTGAGCAGCACGAAGGGGCCGTTCGCCCGGGCCGAAGCCTTGTGCAGGCTGCGCGCGGCGAGTTCCTTGCCGGAGCCCAAGGCCCCGGTGATCATCACCCGGGCGTTGGTCGGCGCCACCCGGTCGAGGGTCTGGCGCAGCTGGTTGATGGCCAGCGACGTGCCGACGATCCGGTTGGTGGCGCCGGAGCGCGCCGTCAGGTCGCGGACCTCGCGCCGGAGCCGGGAGGCTTCCAGCGCCCGCTCGGCCACGAGGATCAGCCGGTCGGCCTTGAACGGCTTCTCGATGAAGTCGTAGGCGCCCGCCTTGATGGCCGAGACCGCGGTCTCGATGTTGCCGTGGCCCGAGATCATCACCACCGGCAGGTCGGGGTTGGCGGCCTTGATCAGGTCGAGCACCTGCAGGCCGTCGAGCCGCGAGCCCTGCAGCCAGATGTCGAGGAAGACGAGGTGCGGCCGGCGCGCCTCGATGGCGGCCAGCGCCTCGTCCGAGCCGCCGGCCGTGCGGCAGCGGTGGCCCTCGTCGTCCAGGATCCCGGCCACGAGGTCGCGGATGTCGGCCTCGTCGTCGACGATCAGGATATCGGCGCTCATGCGTGCATCTCCGCGATCCGGGGGGCCGTCGGTGCGGCGCCCTTCTCCTCTGTCGTGACGGGACTCGTCTCGGGGGTCTTGGTGTCGGGACCCGCGCCGGACGGTTCGGGCCCGTGCTCGCGCGGGACCCGCATCCGCACCTGGCCGCCGCGGCCGGCGGGATTGTCGTTCAGCTCGATCCCGCCGCCGTGCTCCTCCAGCACCTTGCTGACGATGGCAAGCCCCAGCCCGGTGCCACCCTCGCGGGTGGTCATGTAGGGCTCGAGGAGCCGCTGGCGCCCCTCGGCGGGAAATCCCTTGCCGTTGTCGGTGACGGCGATCACCGCGAAGCCGTCCTCGACGGCGAGGCTCAAGGCGATCTTGCCCTTGCCGAGCTCGGCCTCCGGCACCTCGGCCACGGCCTCGACGGCGTTCTTGAGGATGTTGGTGATCACTTGGCTGAGCAGCCTGATGTCGAAGGCCGCCACGATCTTTTCGGATCCCCCGGCGCCGCTCTGGGCCGAGAAGGCGAAGTCGATATCCGGATGCGCGACCCGCATCATGAACAGGTTCTGCTTGGCGATCTCGGTGAGGTCGTTCGGCGCGATGGCGGGCTTGGGCATCCGCGCGAAGGCCGAGAACTCGTCGACCATGCGCTTGATCTCGTCCACCTGGCGCACGATCGTGGCGGTGCACTGGTCGAACACCTCCTTGTCGGCGGTGATGACCTTCCCGTACTTGCGCCGGATCCGCTCGGCCGAGAGCTGGATCGGGGTCAGCGGGTTCTTGATCTCGTGGGCGATGCGGCGCGCCACGTCGCCCCAGGCGGAGCTGCGCTGCGCCTGGACGAGGTCGGTGATGTCGTCCAGCGTCACCACCGAGCCCCGGGACGCGCCCTGCGCCTGCTCGCTCGTGACCCGCACCGTGATGGTGCGCTCGCCCCGGGAGCGCGTGAGCTGGATCTGCTGCTGCTGCAGGCTGCGCGAGCGCGCCTCGCTCTCGGCGAGCACGGGGGCGAGTTCGGGCACCGCGCGGGCCAGCGGCTGGCCGACCAGGGCGTCGCTGGCGAGATCGAGCATCCGCTCGGCGGCCGGGTTGGCGATGGTGACGAAGCCCGCCGCGTCGAGGCCGATCACCCCGGGCGAGACCCCCGACAGCACGGCCTCGGTGAACCGGCGGCGGGTGTCGATCAGGTCGCTCGCCGCGATCAGGCCCGCATGCTGGCGGCGCAGCTCCTGGGTCATCTTGTTGAAGCTCTCGCCGAGATGGGCGAGGTCGCCGCTGGTCTTCTTGGTCGGCACCTGGGCGTAGAAGTTGCCCGATGCCACCTGGTCGGCGGCGTTGATCAGCCGCCGGATCGGCGCCACGAACCGGTTGGCGAAGTTCATCCCGAACCAGACGGCCGAGAGCAGCGCGATCAGCGCGATCAGCAGGAACACCGACGCGAAGGTGATCTGGATCGAGCGGCGCAGCGAATCGTAGGTGAGATACTCGGCCGCCGCCGCCCGGGACACGCCGGGGAACTCGATGGCGAGCTGGCTCACCTCCCGCTGCACCATCAGCACGGCGTCGTCGTAGGCCGGCATGCGCAGCAGCGCGGCGAAGACCCGGCCCTCGGTGGGCAGGAGGCAGATCGGGTCGGCCGAGTTGGCCGCGTCCTCGAAGGCCGCCGCCGAGGGCAGGCGGTTCGTCTTCAGGACGTCGATCTTGGCCCGGGCCACCACCTCGGTGGGGCCGCGCATGATCTGCGCCACCGGCAGGCCGAGATTGGTCGCCCGGGTGGTCAGGAAGGTCTGGAACCAGTCCCGGTTCACGTCGAAATTCGGCCGGGCCCGGGTCAGGTCGTCGGCGAGGATGCGGATCTCCCGGGCGAGGCTCTGGCACTGGTTCTCCTGGTAGGCGTCGGCCACCTCCACGGATTTCAGCACCACGTCGCGGACCCGGTCGGTGAAGCCCAGCGACAGGCCCCGGTCGATCGTCACGGACGCCACCACGGCGAGCAGGATCGTCGGCAGGATCGCGATCAGGCTGAACAGGCCGACGATGCGGGTGTGCAGCCGCGCCACCGCGGCGTTGGCCTTGCGGGCGTGCAGGAAGACCCGCGCCTCCCAGGCGATGATGACCGCCAGCCCGAGCACCAGGGCGGCGTTGATGGCGAGCAGGGTCACGCCGTAGGCCGGCGTCGGCGTCACCCGGATCACCCCGGCCAGGATCAGGAAGGTCGCCAGCGCCGAGACCAGGGCGGTGACCACCATGGCCGCGCCGATCCAGCCCGGACCGCGCGGGCCGGGCTGCAGGGATTCCGCCAGGGGCGTCCCGGACGGCGGGGGCGCGTCCGAACCCGCGGGCATACCCGCGTCCCGCTGGTCCGCGGCCTGCTGGCCAGCGGCTTCAGCCGCCCCTTGAGCCACGTCTTGGCCAGCCCCGTCGCCGGCCCTCTCGGGTGCCGGCGTGGAGCCTTCCTCTGTCCGTGGGCGTCTCAGGAACGGCATGACTGGTGCAGGGCCACAACAGTGTGGCGGAATTAATACGAATCCGGGCTTCCGGGCGGCGGATCGGCGGCGCGATCCGTCGCATGCGACCGCCACGACCACAGCCACGACCACAGTCCGGACCGCGGGCCCCGGTCCCGGTGGCCGCCCGCGTCCTCCGGAGCGCGGCGCGCGGCCGGTCCAGCCACGCGCGGACTGCGGGGTGTAGGGTGGCGCGCTGGGACCGGCGGTGCCGGGGGGCCAGAAGTCGGGTGCGGCGGGTCTCGGCGTCGCCCCGGAGAGCCGGGGGCGCGGCATGCAGGCAGGGCAACGGATCAGGGTCGGTCTGATCGGCTACGGCTATTCCGGCCGGACCTTCCATGCCCCGCTTATCGGCGCCGTGGCGGAACTCGACCTCCGGCTGGTCGGCTCGAGCGCGCCTGCCCGGGTCCGGGCCGACCTGCCCGACGTGAGGGTGTCGGCGGATCCGGTCGCGGTGGCCACGGCGGAGGCCGTCGACCTCGTCGTGATCGCCACCCCGAACGACACCCACGCGCCCCTGGCGCGGGCCGCCCTGGCGGCGGGCAAGCACGTCGTGGTCGACAAGCCCTTCACCCTCGACCTCGCCGAGGCGCGCGGGCTGGCCGCCGCGGCGCGGCGCGGGGGCCGGCTGCTGCGCGTCTTCCACAACCGGCGCTGGGACAGCGACTATCTCAGCGTCCGCCAAGCCGTCGCGGAGGGGCGCGTCGGCCGCGTCCGGCACTTCGAATCCCACTTCGACCGGTTCCGTCCGGAGGTCCGCGACCGCTGGCGGGAGGGGCCCGGTCCGGGCAGCGGGATCTGGTACGATCTCGGTCCGCATCTGGTGGACCAGGCGCTCCAGCTCTTCGGTCTGCCCGATCGGGTGAGCGCGCATCTGGCGCGGCTCCGCCCCGGCGCGCAGGCCGACGATTGGGCCCATGCGGTGCTGGACTATCCGGGCCTGCGCGTGGTGCTGCATGCCAGCATGCTGGCCGCCGGCGGATCGCCCCGCTTCCTGGTGCACGGCGAGGCCGGCAGCCTGATCAAACACCGTGCCGACATCCAGGAGCAGCAGCTGCTGGCCGGCGTGAAGCCGGGGGCCGCCGGCTGGGGCGCGGATCCGGACGGGCTGGAGATCCACGACGCGACCGGGCGGGTGGCGCGCGCACCGGCGCTGGCCGGCGACCAGCGCGCATTCTACCGCGCCGTGGCCGGGGCGATCGCCCGCACCCCGGTCGACCAGACCGAGGCGCTGGAGGCCGTGCGGGTGATGGCCTGCCTCGAGGCGGCGCTCATGTCGGCGCGAACCGGGACCTCGGTCGGCCTGACGCGCGCGCCGGACGAGCGGGATCCCTGACCCGCAGCCCCCGACCCGCGACCCCGGCCCGCGACCTTTGCGCGCTGGCCCGCCGCCACGCCCGCCTGCCGGCATCCTGGACCTTGACCCGTCCGGCGGCGGCCCGTAACCCCGGTGGTGGAGGCGAACGGGGTCTGGTGGCCCTCCTGGTCTTCAAAACCAGCGGTACGCCAACAGCGTACGGTGGGTTCGATTCCCATCCGCTTCCGCCATTCTTCAGACTGCCTCAACCGACAAATCAGTGTTCGCCTGTATCCAGGCGACACGCGCCGAAAATTTGGCAATACTGATCTGTCGGAACTGTGGAGGGGCCGGTTCGTTTCCCGCGACCGATCCCGTGCTGGTGTCCCCGTGAAGAACCGTTCCGCCGCCACCGTCCCGTTCCCGCCGGCCCCGGCCGGCCGTGCGCGTTGAGGCCGGCCATGCTGAACAGACTCGTGACGCTCCTGCCCTCCGGCGCCCGTGAGGCGCTGCGGACCCTCGCGGCGCGCATGCCGGCACATCTGCCGGCACGCATGCCGGCAGATGTGCCGGTGCGCCCGCCGGCGCCGCAATCCGCGATCCTGCCGGATTTCGACACGCGGCCCGCCGCGATGACGCCGCTGCTTCCCCCCGCCGCCATCAACGACAATCCGCTCCAGGCCGTCCACGAGGCGGTCGAGCGGGATCTGCGCGCCAGCGGCCACCTGCGCTGAGGCCGGACCGAGAGACCCGTCGGGGTCAGCGCTTGGCCGGCGCGGGCGTCTCGGGAATCGTCCCGGGCGCGATCCAGTGGCAGGCCGTGGTGCCGCGCACGCCGGCACAATCGTAGCTCTGGCCGCCCAGTGTCACCTTGTCGACGATGCCGGTGAATTCCGTGCGCGCCAGCGCCGAGCAGCCGAGATGGTCCGCCTTGGGATCGGCCAGATGCGCCGCGGCCGCCGCCGCGCCGTCCCGCATCAGCATCCGGTAATTGGCGAGCGACGGGCAGCCGATCACCGGTGGCCCGCCCCGCCGGTCGGGGGCGCTCCTGTCGGATCCGGCGGCGCGGGGCGCCCGGGGCGCCTGCTGCGCCAGAACCTGCGCCGCGCTGAGGCTGACGGTCACCGCGACGGGGACGAGGAAAGCGAGAGGTCGGCGTGTCATGGTCCGCTCGTAGCATGACGCATCCGAGGTTGCGCATCCGGCGCGGCGCCGCGCCCGGAACCCGGCCGCCGCGCAGACCTGCGGCGGGTTCAGGGCTCGGCTGCGACCATGCAGGCTTGACCGGAGGCCCGCCATTTGCGAGCGCCGCGGAGAAACGTGAGGAGAGGCCATGGCGACGGCGATCGACAGCGACCAGAAGCTGCACCTGGTCTTCGGTGGTGAATTGCAGGATCTCGACGGGGTCCGGTTCCGGGACATCAAGGGCCTCGACATCGTCGGTATCTTCCCGGATTACGCCTCCGCCCAGGCCGCGTGGCGGGCCAAGGCCCAGGCCACCGTCGACAGCGCGCAGACGCGCTATTTCGTGGTGCACCTGCACCGCCTGCTGGAGCCGCCGGCTCCCTGAGCGCCGCCGCAGTACCTGTCGGCGGCGAGTGCTGGGCGGCCGTGAAGGCATTGTGACAGTTCCTGCCCGCTGCTAAGAGCCTCGCCCGTCATCGGATCGTTCCGGCTCCTCGGGAGACCGGTCTGGACAAGAGCGGCGGTAAGGTCCGGCCGCGAGTGAGCGGCCGCCCATGAAATCCTCGATCAAGATCATCGCCGGGAATGCCAGCCGGCCCCTGGCCGAGGCGATCGCGGCCTATCTCGAACTGCCGCTGGCCAAGTGCATGGTCCGGCGCTTCGCCGACATGGAGATCTTCGTCGAGCTTCAGGAGAACGTGCGCGGCGAGGACGTGTTCATCGTCCAGTCGACCTCGTTCCCGGCGAACGACCACCTGATGGAACTGCTGATCATGATCGACGCCGCGCGCCGATCCTCGGCCCGGCGCATCACGGCGGTGATCCCGTATTTCGGCTATGCGCGGCAGGACCGGCGCACCTCCGGCCGCACGCCGATCTCGGCCAAGCTGGTGGCGAACCTCATCACCGAGGCGGGCGCCGACCGCGTCCTGACCCTCGATCTCCATGCCGGCCAGATCCAGGGCTTCTTCGACATCCCCACCGACAACCTGTTCGCCGCCCCCGTGATGGTGCGCGACATCAAGGAGCGGCTGCCGGGCGACAACCGCATGGTGGTCTCGCCCGACGTCGGCGGCGTGGTGCGGGCGCGGGCCATCGCCAAGCGGATCGACTGCCCGCTGGCCATCGTCGACAAGCGCCGCGAGCGCCCGGGCGAGTCCGAGGTGATGAACATCATCGGCGAGGTCGAGGGCCGCTCCTGCATCCTCGTGGACGACATCGTCGATTCGGGCGGCACCCTGGTCAACGCCGCCGAGGCCCTGCTCAATGCCGGCGCCAAGGACGTCTCGGCCTACATCACCCACGGCGTGCTGTCGGGCGGCGCGGTCTCGCGCATCGCCGCCTCGCGGATGAAGGAGCTGGTGATCACCGACTCGATCCAGCCGACGCAGGCCGTCAAGCTCGCCCGCAACATCCGCGTGGCCACCATCGCGCCGCTGCTGGGCGAGGCGATCGGGCGCACGGCGACGGAATCCAGCGTCTCCAGCCTGTTCGACTGACGGATCCGCGGGGGGGGCTTCTGCCCCTTAGCGTTCCGGCACCCAGCCGCCCCGGTTTCCGGTCTCCGTCCCCGGCGCGGTGAGCACGAGGACCGTGCGGCCCGGCAGCGGCACGGCGGCCCCGGACTCGACGGCCGGCGTGCCGGGCGCGCGGGCGCCCGCGGGCTCGCCGGTGTCGAAGACCGGCGTCCAGGGGCCGCCCACCACCGGGGCGAGGCGGAACGGGACGGCGCCCTCCCCGGCGTTGAACAGCATCAGGAGGCGGTCGCCCGGATCGCCGTCGTTGCCGATCTGCATGCCGAACACCTGGAGCCCGTCGTCGGACCAGTGGCGGCCCTCCATCTCGGTGCCCTCGGGGGAGAGCCAGTGCACGTCGCGCAGGGGCTCGTCGGGATCAATCAGCGCGCCGGTGAAGAAGCGCCGCCGCCGCAGGGCCGGCTGGGCGCGGCGCAGGGCCAGCAGGTTGGCGACGAAATCCGTGAGGGCGGGATCCGGATCGACGCTCCAGTCCATCCAGCTCGTCGGGTTGTCCTGGGCATAGGCGTTGTTGTTGCCGCCCTGGCTGCGGGAGCGCTCGTCGCCCATCAGCAGCATCGGCACGCCCTGGGCCAGCATCATGGTGGCCAGCATGTTGCGCTTCTGGCGGGCGCGTAGAGCCAGGATCGCCGTGTCGTCGGTGTCGCCCTCGACGCCGTAGTTGCGGCTGACGTTGTGGTTATGGCCGTCGCGGTTGTCCTCGCCGTTGGCTTCGTTATGCTTCTGCTCGTACGCCACCGTGTCGGCCAGGGTGAAGCCGTCGTGGCTGGCGATGAAGTTGACGCTGGCCAGCGGCGAGCGACGGGACGGGGCGAACACCTCCCGCGAGCCGGTCAGCCCCTGCGTGACCTTGGCGAGCGTGCCGGAATCCCCCTTCCAGAAGCCCCGCGCGGCGTCGCGGAACTTGTCGTTCCACTCGCTCCAGCCGCGCGGATAGCCGCCGAGCTGGTAGCCCCCCTCCCCGATGTCCCAGGGCTCGGCCACCATCTTCACCCGGGCGAGGACCGGATCCTGCGCCACCGCCTGGAAGAAGGCCGCCTGCGGGGTGAAGGCGAAGGGCGCGCGCCCGAGGCTCGAGGCCAGGTCGAAGCGGAAGCCCGCGATGCCGTAGGCGGTGACCCAATGGCGCAGGGAATCCAGCACGAGCTGCATCACCCGCGGATGGCTCGCGTCGAAGGTGTTGCCGCAGCCGGTGCAGTCGATGGTGCGGCGCGGGTCGGCGGGATCGAGCTTGTAGTAGCTGGCGTTGTCGATGCCGCGGAACGACAGGGTCGGGCCGGTGTGGTCCCCCTCGGCGGTGTGGTTGTAGACCACGTCGAGCCAGGTCTCGATCCCGGCGGCGTTCAGCTCCCGGATCGCCGCCTTCAGGCCGCCCAAGCCGCCCTCACCCAGGTAGCGCGGCTCCGGGGCGAAGTAGCCCAGGGGCTGATACCCCCAGAAATTGACGAGCCCCTTCTCCACCAGGAAGCGGTCGTCCGCGAAGGCGTGGATCGGCAGCAGCTCCAGGGCGGTGACGCCGAGCCTGACGAGGTGCGCGATGATCGCCGGGTGGGCGAGCGCCCCGTAGGTGCCGCGCTCCGCCTCGGGGATGTCGGGATGGGTGCGGGTCAGCGCCTTGACGTGCGCCTCGTACACCACCGTCTCGGCCAGCGGCCGCCGCACCGGCGTGAGGGCCAGATCGGGCACCTCCGGGGCGGTGACCACGCATTTCGGCATGTAGACCGCGCTGTCGCGCCGGTCGATCCGGTCCTCGCGCCCGCCCCGGCGATGGCTGTAGAGCGCATCGTGCCAGCGGATCCGGCCGCGGATCTCCCGGGCGTAGGGGTCGAGGACGAGCTTCGAGGCGTTGAACCGGTGGCCGGACGCCGGATCCCAGGGGCCATGCACCCGGTAGCCGTAGAGCTGGCCCGGCAGCACGCCGCGCAGGTAGCCGTGCCAGACGTCGTCGGTCCGGCAGGGCAGACGCACCGTGCGGGTCTCGTGCCGCTCCCCCGCCTCGAACAGGCAGACATCGACCGCGGTGGCGTGCTCGGAAAAGAGGGCGAAGTTGACGCCGCGCCCGTCGAAATGGGCGCCGAGCGGCGCCGGCACCCCGTCATCGACGGCGATCATGTGGGGCGTCCGGTCACACGGGGGGCTGCAGGCGGAATCAGCGGGCTGCGCCGGCTATTCGGCGGCCGCGGCGGCGGTGGGGGCCTCGCGCTCCATCGTGCGGAAATTCTCGAGCTCCGCCAGGAAGTTGCGCGCCCACCAATCGACGTCCTCGCGGGTCATGCGCTCGACCATCGGCTTCCAGCGCGCCACACGCTCGGCCTTCGGCATGTAGAGCGCGGCCCGGATCGCCTCCGCCACCTCGAACCGGTCGTAGGGGTTGATCAGCAGCGCCTCGGGCAATTGCCGGGCGGCGCCGGCGAATTTCGACAGGACCAGAACCCCCGGATCGTCCTCGGACTGGGCGACCACGTATTCCTTGGCGACGAGGTTCATGCCGTCGCGCATCGGCGTGACGAGGCCGACCCGGGCCGCCCGGTAGAGGCCCGCCAGCACCGGGCGCGGATAGGCCTTGGTGATGTATTGGATCGGCGTCCAGGCCGGGTCGCCCAGCGAGCCGTTGATCTCGCCGACCTTCTCGTTCACGTCGCGCGAGAGCTGCTCGTATTCGGGCACCTCGCTGCGGGATTTCGGCGTGATCTGGATGTAGGTGACGTTGCCGCGCTGGTCGGGATTCGAGGCGAAGAAGCTCTCCACCGCCTCCATCCGCTCGGGCACGCCCTTGGAATAGTCGAGCCGGTCGACGCCGATCAGCAGCTTGCGGGTGCGCAGGCCCGCGATGGTCTCGCGCACGACCTTGTTGGCGTTGGCCTTCTCGGCCGCCTCCTTGAAGCCCGCGACGTCGATGCCGATCGGGAAGGCGCGGATCCGCGTGCGGCGGCCATCCACCATCAGCGAGCCGCCGCCCAGCGGGATCGCCCGCTGGGTATCGACGAGGTTGCGCTGCAGGTTCTGCACGTCCGCCTCGGTCTGCAGGCCGATCAGGTCGTAATCGACGATGGCACGCAGCAGCTCGCCGCTCGCCGGCAGCGAGTTGAACACGTCGGCGGCGGGCCAGGGGATATGGTGGAAGTAGCCGATCGGGTTGTCGAGCCCGAGGCCGCGCAACTCGGCGGCGAGCGGCAGCAGGTGGTAATCGTGCACCCAGATGATGTCGTCGGGCTCCACCAGCTTGGCGAGCGCCCGCGCGAAGGTCCGGTTCACACGGCTGTAGCCGGCATAATCCGAGCGCGAGAAGGCGCCGAGCCCCAGCCGGTAATGCATGATCGGCCACAGGGCGCGGTTCGCGAAGCCGGCGTAATATTCGAGGTGGTCCTGCGGCGAGAGGTCGACGACCGCGTACTGGACCCGGCCCCGGTCGATCAGCGTCGGCTCCTCGGAGGGCTCCTCGGAGATGGTGCCGCTCCAGCCGAACCAAAGCCCCTCATAGGCCGTGAAGGCCTCCTTGACCGCGACGGCGAGGCCGCCCGCCGCCACCGCCTTGCCGCCCTCTTCCGGGATGGCGACGCGGTTCGATACGATCACAAGGCGTGCCACGCGGGTCGGCTCCGGATCAGGGGCGCGGCCGGCCGCGCCTGCATCGAGACTTCACTAACATGTCAGAACGCGCGGGGGGCCTGCGCGATCCTTTGTTGCTTGTCAGGCAACCCAAGCGTGAAGCCGGGCGCGGGTCAAGTCGAGGCCCTACCGTTCCGGGACAGGGGGGCCGCTCCGTCCCGATCGGGCGCGTTGTGCAAGCGTGGCGGTTCTGGCAGATCGTGCCTGAACGTGGAGTGAGCGGTGCCGCCCGTCCCGTCGGAGCCCGTGCGCAGATCGGAACTGTGCACCGGGACCGGAACCCGTGACAGCCGAGTCGGTTACTCAGCCATCGCGGGGCTCGCGGTCGCCGCGAGCGGCTCCGTACCCGCGCCGCGAGGAGTATTTTCGAGATGGCCGGCAACGAGTTACCGCAGGGCGCCCCCGTGGACCCGGTTGCGGATCCGCACGGCGCGGCGCCGCACACCGCCGCGGAGGAGCGTGCCCAGTGGCGCGCCCTGCAGGGCGATGTCGAGGGGCTGGCCGACGTGGCGGCCGAACGCGGCCGCGGGCTGCTCGACGCGGCCCGGCTGCAGGCCCAGACCTATGTCGAGCAGCGCAAGAGCGATGCGGCCCAGTCGGTCCACGATCTGGCCCAGACGATCCGCAATTCCGGCCGCGACCTCGGCGACAAGCCGAACGTACGCGCCTTCTTCGACAGCGCCGCCGACGGGCTGGAGCAGCTCGGCTCCTCCATCGAGCGCCGCAGCCTCGGCGACTTCTACAGCGAGGCCGAGGCCTTCGCCCGGCGCGCGCCGGTGGCGGTGGCGGTGGGCACCTTCGTGGCCGGCCTGATCGCCGCCCGCTTCATCAAGTCGTCGAGCCTGCCGCCGGAGGCGCCGGACGGCGATGCCCGCGACAGCTTCCGGGCCTGACGCCATGACCCACGGCTCCGACCCGCGCCAGACCGGCGCCTCCAGCATCCAGAGCCTCATCGGCGACGCCCTGCGGGAGACCAACGAACTCGCCCGCAAGGAGATCGCGCTGTTCCGGGCCGAGATGGCCGGCAACATCCGCCAGCTCATCGTCGGCCTCGCCTGCATGGTCGGCTCGGCGGTGTTCGCCGTGGTCGCCCTACTGGTCCTGATCGGCGCCTTCGTGAAATGGCTCGCCACCATCGTCGGGTCCGAGTGGCTCTCGGCCCTGATCGTCGGCGGCGTGCTGCTGGCCCTCGCCCTCGGGATGGCCCTGTGGGCGCGCAGCGTCCTGTCCCTCTCGACCCTGGCCCCGAAGCGCACCACGCGCCAGGTCCGCCAGGATGCCCAGGCCCTGTCGGAGCGCGTGTCCGGATGAGTACGATGAACGACCTCGAGAAGGAGATCGAGGAGAGCCGCGCCCGGCTCGACGACACGATCGACCGCATCCAGGGGCGGCTCTCGGTGCCGAACCTCGTGGACGAGATGCTGGGCAATGCCCGGCGGGTGCCGGCCCTGAACAGCACCTACGACTCGGCCCTGGAGGCGGTGCGCCGCAACCCGGTGCCGGTACTGCTGATCGCGGCCGGCGTCGGCCTGCTGTTCAACCGGATGGCGCGCGACGCCCAGCGCCGGCGCACCGAGGTCTCGGCGGAGCGCGTGCCCACCCTGAACACCGGCGCGGCCCGCGGCTACGACCCCGACCTTCCGACCGCGCGCCCGGCCCGCGATCCGCTGGACACGACCGAGATCTGACGACCGGGCGGGGCCCGGACCGAGAAACCTCCCGCGCCCGGCCGGACGGCCGGGCAGACCGGCGCCGAAGGCGGGCTGCCGGGACCGACATTCGAGGACACCGCCATGACCGACAAGCCGGGTACCCCCGCCACCCCCTCCAGCATTCCCGAGCCGCGCCCCGGCGAGGCGCCGCCCCACGGCGCTCGGGACGGGAGCCTGCGGCCCGATCCGGCCGGTCTCGGCGACCCGCGCGGGATCCCCGGCGCGGCGGCGGGAGACTTCACGCTCCGGCCCGACCCCCGCGGGCTGCACGACCCGCTGCCGCACGGCGCCGCGCCCCTCTCGGCCGGCGGCCATTCGAGCGGCGGCGCCACCGGCGCCTCGCGGGTGGACGCCGCTTCCGCCACCGTGAAGGAAGGCGTCCAGGCGGCCGGTGACCGCGCCGCGGACCTCGCCGGACAGGCACGGCAGACGGTGTCGGACTTCGCGGACGATGTCGGCAACCGTCTCGGCGGCGCCGCCGATCAGGCCCGCGACCGCGCGGCGTCCGCCTACGACGAGGTCCGGGAGCGGGCCGGCACGCTGCGCCGGCGCAACATGCGGGCTCTGGACGACCTGACCACCCAGGGTATCGACGGGCTCAACCGCGGCCGCACCGCCGTCGAGCGCTTCGTGGACGACAATCCCCTCCTCGTCGGCGTGGTCGGCGTGGCCGCCGGCCTTCTGCTCGGCGCGCTGCTGCCGCGCACCCGCCAGGAGGATCGGAGCATCGGTCCCTGGGCCGACGAGGTCCGCGACCAGGGCCTGCGCTACGCCCGCGAGGTGACCAGCATCGGCCGCGACTTCGTCCAGACCGCCCTCGATCCGGACAACCTGAACGCGGCCGCCCGCAAGGTGGTGGATCCGGACAGCCACACGCCGCCGGAGGGCGAGCGGAAGGAGCACAATCTCTGATCCGCGTTCCGGATCGGCACCGTCGCGTTACGCCCGCACCGTCATCCCGCCGCGCGCGACGACGGTGCGGCCGAATTCCCGATCCGCCGGTCCCGGCCGGCGGATCGGATCGTCAGTCCCGGTAGAGCTCCGCATGCGCGTCCCGCAGAAGGTTCTTCTGCACCTTGCCCATGGTGTTGCGCGGCAGCTCGCTCACGAACAGGACGCGCTTGGGGCACTTGAACCGGGCGAGCCGGCCCTCCAGGGCGGCCTGTACGCCGGCCTCGTCCGGGCATCCCGGCCCCCCCACCACCACGGCGGTGACGGCCTCGCCGAAATCGGGATGGCTCAAGCCGATCACCGCGGATTCGACCACGCCCGGCAGCGCGTCGATCTCGGTCTCGACCTCCTTGGGGTAGACGTTGAAGCCGCCTGAGATGATCAGGTCCTTGCCGCGCCCGACGATGTGGACGTAGCCCCGGTCATCGACCTTGCCGAGGTCGCCGGTGATGAAGAACCCGTCGGCCCGGAACTCGGCCGCGGTTTTCTCGGGCATGCGCCAGTAGCCCAGGAACACGTTCGGGCCCTTCACCTCGATCATGCCCACCGCGTCCGGACCGAGGGCCGCGCCGGTTTCCGGATCGACCACCCGCAGGGACACGCCCGGCAGGGGGAAGCCCACCGTGCCGGCGACCCGGTCGCCCGCATAGGGGTTCGAGGTGCTCATGTTGGTCTCGGTCATGCCGTAGCGCTCGAGGATGGCGTGGCCGGTACGGGCCTGCCACGCGCGATGCGTCTCGGCGAGCAGCGGCGCCGAGCCCGACACGAACAGGCGCATGCCTCCGGCCGCCTCCGGCGTGAGGCCCGGCTCCTTGAGGAGGCGGGTGTAGAAGGTCGGCACGCCCATCAGCACGCTGGCCCGGGGCATCAGGCTCAGGATCAGCTTCGGGTCGAGGCGGGGCAGGAACAGCATGGAGCCGCCGCTCGCCAGCACCGTGTTGGTCGCCACGAACAGGCCATGCGTGTGGAACACCGGCAGGGCGTGGATCAGCACGTCGTCGGCGGTGAAGCGCCAGAAATCGACGAGGGTTCGGGCGTTCGAGGCGAGGTTGTCGTGGGTCAGCATGGCGCCCTTGGAGCGCCCGGTCGTGCCGGAGGTGTAGAGGATCGCCGCGAGATCCTCCGGGCCCCGGGGCACGTCGGCGAAGGCGCTCCCCGCATCCCCGGCCCGGTCCGCGGCCTCGGCGGCGCTGCCGCCGCCCGCCCCGTCGAGGGTCCAGATCCGGCGCACGCCCGCGGCGGCCTCCGCCAGCGCGTCGCGCCGGCCCGGGTCGCAGACGAACACGGCGGGCTCGGCGTCGTTCAGGAAGTAGCCGATCTCCGCCGGGGTGTAGGCGGTGTTGAGCGGCAGGAACACGGCGCCGGCCCGGACCGCGCCGAGATACAGGAAGATCACCTCGGGGCTCTTCTCGACCTGCACGGCCACCCGGTCGCCGGTCTCGACGCCCGCCGCCCGCAGGGCCGCCGCGTAGGCGCCGGAGCGGGCGATCAGGTCCGCGTAGGAGTATCGGCGGCCCTCAGGGGTCTCGATCACGGTCTTGGCGGGATCGGGGACGCCGTCCCGCACCAGGGAGAAGAGGTGGTTCGTCATCGTGAGGCTAGAGCTGTCGCGGGACCTGTCTGTCTGACGCACCCATAACCGCCCGGAGGGCCTTCCGGCGAGCCCTTTCCGGTGGCGCCCCGCGGCCCGGCGGTGACAGGCGGGCCCCGACCGGCCCGGATCCTACGCCTCGGCCAGTACCACGGCCCGCGGCGGCGGCAGCTTGGCGCGCAGCTCACGGGTCACCGCCGGCGCGGCCACCACGGTGCCGAGGTTGGCGTAGGTCTCGTGGTTCCGCTCGATGGCGGCGAGGTCGTAGAGGTAGTTGACCATCAGGCCGTGCGACTGGGCCAGACCCTTCTTCGAGGTGTCGCCCAGGAAGTTGATGCGGTCGAGGCGCGCGCCGTTGCCGAGGTGGAACCGGGCCACCGGGTCGAGGGGGCGGCCGCGCTCGTTCTTGGCGCGCAGGAAATAGGCCGCCGCCGCCGGGATCAGCGCCCGGCGCACCGTCTCGGCCCGGGCCTTGTCGGCCGGCCAGTTCGGGTCGTCCAGCGCCCGCAGGACCTCGACATCCTCGGGCAGCAGGCCCTGCGGGCTGTCGGCCCGGCGCTCCCGCGCCAGCCACGCGGCGAAGCCCGGCACCGGCGACAGCGTCACGAAGGTCTTGAGCGTGGGCACCTCGCGGGTGAGGTCCTCGACCACCTGCTTGATCAGGAAATTGCCGAAGGTGACGCCGGCGAGCCCCTTCTGGCAGTTCGAGATCGAGTAGAACACCGCCGTGTTGGCCGCCTGCGGCTGCAGCGGCTTGCGCTCCCGCGACAGGATCGGGGCGATGGCCGGGGCGATCTGGTCGGTGAGCGCCACCTCCACGAAGATCAGCGGCTCGTCGGCCAGCGCCGGGTGGAAGAACGCGAAGCAGCGCCGGTCCGGCGGCTCGATGCGGGCGCGCAGGTCGTCCCAGTCCGCGATGGCGTGCACCGCCTCGTAGCGGATGATCTTCTCCAGGATATGGGCCGGCGTCGTCCAGTCGATGTGGCGCAGCACCAGGAAGCCGCGGTTGAACCACGAGGCGAACAGGTGCTCGAAATCGCTGTCCAGGCTGTCGACGGCGTCCATCAGGGCGGGGTCGGCCTCGTCGCCGGCGCGCAGCGCCCGGCGCAGGTCGAACAGGTCCTCGCGCATCCGCACGAGGCTGAGCGTGCCGCCGCGGGCGAGGTTGAGGCGGCGGATCAGCTCCTGGCTGCGCGGCTCGGCGGCCTCGTGCAGGCTGCCGAGGCGGGCGCGGGAGGGGGCGGCCCGGTAGGCGGCGATCGCCTCGTCGACGGCTTCGTGGTCCGCATCGAAGTCGAGGGCGATGGCCCGCAGGAAGGCGTAGCGCTCCGCCTGCCCGAAGCTGGCGTAGCGGTCGAGGATCAGGCGGGCGAGCGCCACCCCGGAGGCCTCGCCGCGCCGGGAGATCAGGTCCTCGCACAGCTTGACGAGGTCGCCCGCGCTGGCCCGGGACGTCATGTCCCCGCGCCCGATGCCGATGAGGTCGCGGCCGCGCTCGCTGATGGTCTGAAGCAGGTCGCCGAAGAAGGAGATCGCCGCCATGACCCTTGCACTGACCCCCGTCGACCCGGATTCGAGACGCTTCCGGCCCCGCGACGCCGGCTCGTCGGACGGGCGCGTGCGGATCCGGCAGCCTCCGCCCACTCCGGGGCGGCTCGCTCAGCGTCCCGATCCGCCCGCCATTCTACGGCGCCGCGGCCGCCGCGACCAGAGCTTGACCGGCCCGAACGACGCGCTCCCAGCGTGCGGGAGCGGCACGAAGGTCGTGTGACGATCCCGGGGCGGGTGCGTCAGAGCTGTTCGGCGACGGTGGCGAGGTCGGCCCGCTCCCGCCAGTCGCCGACGCCGTGCTGGCGGGCGAAGCGGAGTTCGGCGGCGCGGCGGGCGCGCTCGGGATCGCGGGCCCGCGTGATCGCCACGGAGCCGACCGTGAACGGTACCCCGAGGATCTCCTTGGCAAAGTCGATGCGGTAGTTCGGCATCCCGTACTCCCTGCTGCGGCGGTTCCGGCCCCGTTCATCCGGAACGAAACCGCCCTCTCGTTCGTAATCCGGTTCGGAACCTCTATCGGCTCGACGCCCGGTGCATGGCCTGCGGCGCCCGCTCGCGTGCGGACGGCGCCGGCTGCATCTTCCGCATATGGGGCGCCCTCGGTTCCGGTGAAGGGGCCGGGGGCGTGCCGGCAGGGATGCATCGCCGCAGCTTGCTCCACCGCACGCTCCGCCCGTATCGCTCGCGGCCCGGACCTCTCCCGCACACGGACTCGACCATGGCCCTTCCGCGGCGGCGTGCCTGCCTGCCCCCGACCCAGCCGTGACCACGACGCTCGACGCGAAGGCCCGGCTCGGCCTGACGCTGATCGCCGGCGGAGCGGTCGCCAACATCTACTACAACCAGCCGCTGCTCGGGCTGATCGTGGCGGAGTTCGGCGACCGCGCCGCCCTGTGGGTGCCGACCACGGCGCTCGTCGGCTACGGGCTCGGCATCGTCGGGCTCGTGCCCCTCGGCGATGCCCTGCCGCGCCGCACCCTGATCGTGGGGCAATGCCTCGGACTCGCCCTGGCGCTGCTGGCGGTGGGCCTGGCCCCGAACCTCGCGAGCCTCGCCCTCGCCCACCTCGCGGTCGGGGTGCTGGCCAGCGCGGCCCAGCAGGCGGTCCCGTTCGCGGCGGAACTCGCCCCGGATGCGAGCCGCGGGCGGATCGTCGGCCAGGTCATGACCGGCCTGCTCACCGGCATCCTGCTCGCCCGGACGGCGAGCGGCGTCCTGGGGGCGCATCTCGGATGGCGGCCGGTCTTCCTGGTCGCGTCCCTGCTGGCGCTCGCCATGGCGGCCATCGCCCGGGCCACCCTGCCCCACACGGTGCAGACGCACCCGCTGCGCTACCGCGCCCTGATGCTGTCGATCCTGCACCTCGCCCGCACGCAGCCGGTGCTGCGCACGGCGAGCCTGTCGCAGGCGCTGCTGTTTGCCGCCTTCAACGCCTTCTGGGCGACCCTGGCGCTGCTGGTGGAGGGGCCGCCCTTCGGACTCTCCGCCGCGGGCGCGGGGCTGTTCGGGGTGATCGGCGTCTGCGGCGCCTTCGTGGCACCCCTGTCGGGCCGCTTCACCGACCGGCGGGGCGCCAAGCCCGTGGTGCTCGGCGGCAGCCTGCTGGTCGCCCTGTCTTTCGGGGTGCTCTGGGCGGGGGGCGCGTGGTCGCTGATCGCGGTGGCCCTCGGCGTCCTGCTCATCGACATCGGCATGAACGGCGCCCTCATCGCCAACCAGACGCGGGCCTACGCCCTGGTCCCCGGGGCGCGGGGCCGCATCAACACGGTCCTGTTCACGACCCTGTTCGTGTTCGGGGCGCTCGGCGCCTATGCCGGCTCGCAGGCGTTCCTGCTGGTCGGCTGGGCGGGGGTCTGCGCGGTGGGCCTCGCCTTCTCGGCGCTGGCCGTGATCGTGGCGGCGCGCGATCCGCATCCGCCCGGCGTGCGGTCTACCTGAGGACCCGCGACAGACGGCACCACGCCGCCTTCCCGGCCGGCAGGCCGAAGCGGAGGCGCTCCGGGCGATCCGCGAAGCGCCGCACCGCGATCCCGGCCGCCGCGAGCCGCCGGTAGAGGTCGGGCCCGTCGGAAAAGTCGGCGGTCCGGAACAGGCTGGTGCCCCCGACGATCCGGCCGCCGCCCCGGGCGATCATCCGGTCGAGGCGGGCCGCGTCCGCGGACCGCGCCGCCGCGGCCTGCGCGCGCCAGCCCGCATCCGACAGGGCGGCGCGCCCGATCGCCAGGGCCGGGCCCGACACCGCCCAGGGTCCGAGGGCCTCGGCGATCCGGGTCGCCGTGCCGGGATCGGCCACCGCGAAGCCGAGGCGCAGGCCGGCGAGCCCGTAGGTCTTGCCGAAGGAGCGCAACACCACGAGGCCCGGCGCCGCGTGTGGGCACAGGCTCTCCACCGGCTCCAGATCCGCGAAGGCCTCGTCGGCGATGAGCAGGCCGCCCCGCTTGCCGAGGGCCGCGGCCAGGGCCCGGCGCTCGGCCAGGGGCAGGGTCCGCCCGTCCGGGTTGTTGGGATCGACGATCACCGCCACCCGGGTCTCGCCGAGGGCATCGAGATTCCGGATCTCCGTCACCGCGTGCCCGGCGCGCGCCCAGGCGGCGGCGTGCTCGGCATAGGTGGGCCCGAGCACCGCGACGCGGGTCGGCGCCATCAGCCGGGGCAGGGTCTCGATCAGGATCTGGGTGCCGGGGGCGGGCACGACATGCGCGGCGTCCGGCGCGCCGTAGGCCGCGACGGCCGCCGCCCGGAGCGCCCCGAGCTCGGCGGCCTCGGGCAGCCGCGTCCAGGCGCTGGCCTCCACCGGCGGCACGGGGTACGGGACCGGATTGATCCCCGTCGAGAGGTCGAGCCAGGGCTCCGGCGCGTCGGGAAAGGCTTTGCGGAGTCCGCCGAGATCGCCGCCATGCGCGATCGGGGCGACCTCACGCGTGGGAACGCTCCACACCGAATGGTCCATCTGCCCGGTACGTTTGCCGACACGCTTGCCGTCCTCGCCGTCGCCCTCGGGATCGAGGCGGCGGCCGGCTATCCCGACGCGCTCTACAGGGCGGCCGGTCACCCTGTCACCTGGATCGGCCGGCTGATCGCCGCCCTGGAGCGCGGCCTCAACCGCGGCTCCGCGCGGCGGCGGCGGATCGCCGGCTGCGCCGCGCTGGCCTGCCTGCTTGCCGCGGTGGGCCTGCCGGCCCTCGCCCTCACGGTGCTGGCGGGATTGGCCGGCCCCCTCCCCGCCCTGCTCCTCCTCGGCCTGCTCTGCGCGAGCCTGCCGGCGCAGCGCAGCCTGCACCAGCACGTCGCCGCCGTGGAGAAGGCCTTGCGCACCGGCGGCCTGGAGGCCGGGCGCCGGGCGGTGGCGATGATCGTCGGGCGCGACCCCGAGCGCCTCGACGAACCCGCGGTCTGCCGCGCCGCGATCGAGAGCCTGTCGGAAAACTTCTCCGACGGGATCGTGGCGCCGGCCTTCTGGATCGGCGGCCTCGGCCTGCCGGGGGGCGCCCTCTACAAGGCGATCAACACCGCCGACAGCATGATCGGCCACCGGACGCCCCGCTACGAAGCCTTCGGCTGGGCTGCGGCGCGGCTCGACGACGGGGTGAACCTGCCGGCCTCCCGGCTCGCGGGCCTGCTGATCGCCGGGTCGGCGCTCCTGCGCGGCGCCGACGCGCGGGGCGCGCTCCGGGCGATGGCCCGGGACGCGCCCCGCCACCGCTCGCCCAATGCCGGCTGGCCCGAATCCGCCATGGCCGGGGCGCTCGGCCTGCGGCTCGCGGGACCGCGGGTCTATGACGGCACCCTCGTCCCGGACGCCCATATGGGCGACGGGCGGGCCGAGGCCACGGCCGACGACATCGCCCGGGCGCTGGCGCTCTACCGGACGGCCTGCTGGCTCCAGGGCGGGCTCGTGCTGGGGCTGCTCGCCCTGTCCCTGGCGCTGGCGGGCTGACCCGCCCGCCACGCCCGACCGGGCCTTGGCACGGCCCGCGGTCCCGACGCATCGTGATGGGACCGGACAGGGAGACCCCGATGCGCGCGGTGTTCGTGGATGCCAACGAGACCCTGGCGGCGGTGGCCCGGCGGCTGCTGCGGCCGGACGACCCGCCCTTCGCGATCCACGCCGATCCCGGCATCGCTCCGCAGGACCTGCCCGGCCTCCTGTCCGGGGCGGAGATCGCCGTGATCGACCACACCGCCCTCCCCCGCGCGGTGGCCCGGGCCTGCGGGGGCCTGAGGCACGTGGTGTTCCTCGGCACCGGCGCCCGCAGCTACATGGACCCGGAGGCCCTCGCGGCCGAATGCGGGATCACGGTCCACACCATCAAGGGGTACGGCGACACGGCGGTAGCCGAATGCGCCTTTGCGCTGATGTGGGCGGCGGCCCGCGGCCTGCCCGAGATGGACCGGGCGATGCGTGCCGGCACTTGGCTGCGCCGCGAGGCGGTCCAGCTCACCGGCAAGACGGTCGGCCTCGTCGGGTTCGGGGGGATCGCGGCCGAGATGGCACGTCTCTGCCGGGGCATCGGCATGCGGGTGCTCGCCTGGAACCGGACGCCCAAGGCGCATCCGGACGTGACCTTCGTGCCGCTGGAGCGGCTGCTCGCCGAGAGCGACGTGGTCTCGCTCCACCTGCTCCTGACCGACGAGACCCGCGGCTTCCTCTCGGCCGCGCGCATCGCCGCGATGAAGCCCGGCGTCCTCCTGATCAACACCGCCCGCGGGGCCCTGATCGACGAGGCCGCCCTGGTCGAGGCCCTGCGCAGCGGCCGCGTCGCGCAGGCCGGGCTCGACGTGTTCACGGTCGAGCCCCTGCCGGCGGACCACCCGCTGGTGTCCCTGCCCACCGTCACCCTCTCGGCGCATTCGGCGTTCCGGACGCCGGAGGCCAGCGACAACCTGATCGGCGCCGCCCTCGATCATTGCCGGCGGATCGCCGCCGGCTGACGGAGCCTCAGTGCTCGGTGCCCGGCATGTTCGGCCGCGGCGTGCCGCCGTGCTGGTGGATCAGGTTGGAGCGTTCCGGGCTGCCCTTGGCGTCGGCGACCTGCTTCCGGGCTGCGGCGGCCAGGAACCAGATGCCGCCGAGCGTCCCGAAGGCGAGGATCATAAGGGGAAATCCCTGGCTCATCGTGTAGTCCTCCTCGACGCTGTCCCGCGGGATGCGGTCCTGCATCATCCTGCCGGACGATCCGGCTTGAGGAAGGATAACGCACGGATCCGGCCCATGTTCAGGCCGGACGTGCCCCATTCGGCGCCGCCCGCCGCGCCGCGTCCCGGCGCAGGGCGGAGAGCACCACGAACATCAGGCCGGCGCCCACGGCGAGGCAGGCGGCCAGGAACAGCATCGGCACGAGGTCGCTCCGGGTCTGGTCGCGGATGAACGGCACCGCGTTCTGGGCGACGAAGCCGCCGAGATTGCCCACCGAGTTGATCGCCGCGATCCCGGCCGCCGCCGAGGCGCCGCGCAGGAAGGTCCCGGGCATCGACCAGAAGACCGGCTGGGCCGCGAAGGTCCCGGCGGCGGCCACGCACAGGCAGGCGAACTTCACGGCGTTGCCCGGCAGGACGACGGAGAGCGCGAGGCCCGCCGCCCCCACCAGCGCCGGCCCGACGACGTGCCAGGTCAGGGCATTGCCCTGCGCGCCCGTGCGGGCGGCGTGGCGCGGCACCCACCAGAGGGCGACGGCCGTGGCCATCCAGGGGATGATGTTGAGGAAGCCGTTGGTGAGGTTCGAGACGCCGAAGCCCTTGACCACGGTGGGGAGCCAGTAGCCCAGTCCGTAGGCGGCGAGCGGCAGGGAGACGTAGACCCCGGCGAGCATCAGCACCCGCCGGTCAAGGAGCGCCGCGAAGGGGTTGCCGTGGTCGACATGGCCGCCCTCCTCGCGCTCGGCCCGCAGGGTGCGGGCGAGCCAGTCGCGCTGTGCCTGCGACAGCCAGGGCGCCGTCTCGGGACCGTCCGGCAGGACCACCAGCACCACCGCGGCCATGAGGATCGCCGGCGCGCCGGTGGCCAGGAACACCCATTGCCAGCCCTGGAGGCCGAGGAGCCCGTCGAGGCCGAGCAGCGCGCCGCCCACCGCCGCGCCCACCGCGTTGGCCACCGCGCTGGCGATCATGAACCAGCCGATCATCCGCGCCCGGTGTCCTTGCGGGAACCACAGGGTCAGGGCGAACAGCACGCCGGGGAAGAAGCCGGCCTCCGCGGCGCCGAGCAGGAAGCGCAGCACGTAGAACATCGCCGTGCCCTGGGTGAAGCCCAGCAGGACGGTGACGATCCCCCAGGTGATCATGATCCGTGCGAACCAGATCCGGGCGCCGACTCGCTCCAGGAAGACGTTGGCCGGCACCTCGAACAGGAAGTAGCCGAGGAAGAACAGCGAGGCCCCGAGCCCGTAGGCGGTCTCGGAGAGGCCGAGGCTGCCGACCATCTCCAGCTTGGCGTAGGAGACGTTCTGCCGGTCGATATAGGCGATCAGGTAGAGCAGGCCGAGGAGCGGCATCAGCCGCAGGGTCACGGTGCGGACGGTGCTCGCGCCGAGATCCTCCCCGACGGGGGATTGCGTGGGGGGCATGGGGCGTTCCTCTGGCGCGTGCGGCCCTTCGTGGCGGGACCGGCATTACACAGAGTAATTCCTGGCGCGGCCCGCGCCTACCGGGCAAGCGCCAGGAGGCGGTCGCAGTCGACATGGGCCGCGATGTGTCGCGCGAGGCCGTCCAGCGCCGCCTCGACCCCGGCCTCGTAGCCCGGGCCGTCCGAGGCCGTCCCGAGGCGCGCGAGCCAGGTCGCCCGCTGGGCATCGTGGGCGAACAGGCCGTGCACGTAGGTGCCGGCCACGCGCCCGTCCGCCGAGACCGCCCCGTCCAGGCGCCCGTCGGCGAGGCGCAGGAGCGGCCGGGCGGCGTCGGGGCCCTCCGTCGCGCCGATATGCATCTCGTAGCCGGCAAACGGAACGCCGTCCGGCAGGCTCGTGCCGGTGACCGCCGCGAGGCGCTTCTCGGGGGTCATGACGGTGTCGACGTCGAGGAGCCCGAGGCCCGCCACCGTGCGGGGCGCGCCCTCGATCCCGTGCGGGTCGGCGAGGCTGTTGCCCAGCATCTGGTAGCCGCCGCACAGGCCGAGCACCCGCCCGCCCCGGCGGACATGGGCGCGCAGGTCGACGTCCCAGCCCTCCTGGCGAAAGGCCTCCAGGTCGTCGATCGTGGTCTTGGAGCCCGGCAGCAGCACGAGGGCGGCCTCGGCGGGGATCGGCGTGCCGGGCCGGACCAGCACCACCGACACGTTCGGCTCTGCCCGCAAGGGGTCGAGGTCGTCGAAATTGGCGATGCGCGGCAGCACCGGCACCGCCACCGTGACGGCTCCGGGCCCGCGCGACTCCGAGCCGGCGAGCCCCAGCACGTCCTCGGCCGGCAGGCGCGCGGCATCGGGGAAGTGCGGCACGAGGCCCAGAGCCGCCCAGCCGGTGCGCTCGGCGATCAGCCGCATGCCGTCGGCGAACAGGCTCGGATCGCCGCGGAAGCGGTTGACGAGGAAGCCGGCGATCAGGGCGGCGTCCTCCGGGTCGATCACCGCCTTGGTGCCGACGAGGCTCGCGATCACCCCGCCCCGGTCGATGTCGCCGACCAGCACCACCGGCGTGTCGGTGGCCCGGGCGAAGCCCATATTGGCGATGTCGCCGGCCCGTAGGTTCACCTCTGAGGCCGAGCCCGCGCCCTCGACGAGGACCAGATCCGCCTCCCCGGCGAGCCGGGAGAAGCTGTCGAGGACGGCCGACATCAGCCGGGGCTTCCAGGCCTGGTAGTCGCGCGCCTTCACGGTGGCGACCATCCGGCCCTGCACCACCACCTGGGAGCCGACCTCGCTCTGCGGCTTGAGCAGGACCGGGTTCATGTGGACGGAGGGCGCCACCCGGGCGGCCCGGGCCTGGAGGGCCTGCGCGCGGCCGATCTCGCCGCCATCGGCGGTGACGGCGGCGTTGTTCGACATGTTCTGCGGCTTGAACGGCCGGACCCTTAAGCCCCGCTCCGTGAAGGCGCGCGCCAGCCCCGCCACGAGCAGCGACTTGCCGACATCGGAGCCGGTGCCCTGGATCATCAGGGCCTTTGTCCGCGGCGGGCTCAGAACTCGATCCCTTCCTGCGCCTTCACGCCGGCAGCGAAGTGGTGCTTGACGCTGCCCATCTCGGTGACGAGGTCGGCGGCCTCGATCAGGGCCGGCTTGGCGTTGCGGCCGGTGACGACCACGTGCAGGTCCGGCCGCCGCGTGCGGAGGGCTTCGACGACGGCGTCGAGGTCGAGATAGTCGTAGCGCAGCGCGATGTTCAGTTCGTCGAGGACGAGCAGGCGGATCGTCGGATCGGCCATCAGGCCGGCGGCGACGTCCCAGGCGTGGCGGCAGGCGGCGATGTCTCGGGCCTTGTCCTGGGTCTCCCAGGTGAAGCCCTCGCCCAGGGTGTGCCACACGACCCGGTCGCCGAAGGCCGCCACGGCGTGGCGCTCGCCGGTATCCCAGCCGCCCTTGATGAACTGCACCATGCCGACCCGCCAGCCGCGGCCGAGCGCCCGCAGCATCAGCCCCAGCGCCGCCGTGCTCTTGCCCTTGCCCGGACCGGTATGGACGAGGAGCAGGCCCTTCTCGAGGGTCTTGGCGGCCACCTCGGCATCCTGGACGGCCTTGCGCTTCTCCATCTTGGCGCGGTGGCGGGCGTCGTCGTCGCTCATGCGGAGGCTCCTGCGGTGGGGGCTTGCGGCTTCACGACCAGCGGCAGGCCGGCCACGGTGAGCACGACCCGGTCGGCCCGGGCGGCGAGCTGCTGGTGCAGGCGGCCGGCCGCATCGCGGAAGCGGCGGGCGAGGGCGTTGTCGGGCACGATCCCGAGCCCGACCTCGTTGCCGACCAGCACCACCGGGCCGGGCGCGCCGGCGCAGGCTTCGAGGAGGCGCGCCGTCGCAGCGTCCAGATCGGCCTCGGCGAGGATCAGGTTGGTGAGCCAGAGCGTGAGGCAATCGACCAGGACCGGCCCTTCGGACGCGGCGACCGCCTCCGGCAGGGCGAGCGGCACGTCGCGGGTGCGCCACGCCCCGGCGCGCCGGGCGCGGTGCTGGGCGATGCGCGCGACCATCTCGTCGTCGAAGGCCTGCGCGGTGGCGAGATACAGCCACGGGCCGGGGCAGGCTTCGATCAACCCCTCCGCGTAGGCGCTCTTGCCGGACCGCGCCCCGCCGAGGACGAGGGTCATGCGAGGGGGGGATTGGGGCATCCGTCCTCCATCGCCCCAACCCGGCCCGCGGTCAAACCTGGGTCCTGTGGCACCAGTGCCGCGCATGAACGGTTGCCGGGCGTCTCCGGTCCGACTATAGAACCCCGGCCTAGCCAGAGCGCCCTTCGTCTAGCGGTCCAGGACGTCGCCCTTTCACGGCGAAAACACGGGTTCGATTCCCGTAGGGCGCGCCAGCACATTCAAGCCCGTAGCTGAAGGTGCTGGTGCGGCTCACATGGCTGTTTCACACCGTTCGCTCAGACCGTGCCAGGCCATGGATGCCAGCCCATGGACCCGCGAGTGATGCCCGTTCGGCACGTGAGGGGCGTACGCGGCCCGCTCGGAGGCTGACCGTCCCGTGGTGGTGCGCCTCCAGCGTGGCGTGCCGCCCGCGGAAGGGGCCTCAGTCCACGGCGAGCGGGCGCCGACGGGCCGGACCACATGCCCCACGCGTCTCAGCCGGGGGGCCGGATCGCCGGGTTGAAGAGCCGCAGGGAGCGGCCGGCCCCGCGGGAAGAGGCCGACGACCCCGCTCACGGGGGCATCGCCAGCATCCGGACCGCCAGGGCGACCATCATCACGCTCTCGGTCAGCGCGACGAAGCCGGGCGGCACCGTGCTCGCCCCGCCGGCGCAGGCGCACTCGATGTCGCGCCCTTCGAGGTCGACCGCCTTGAACACCGCGTTGGCCGGCACGGAGGTCGGCATGTTCGGGCGTGGGCCGCCTTGCCGAGACGGCGCCGCAGGTCGTCGATGAAGGTCCGGGGCGTCGGTTTGACCGGGGGCTCGTCCTTGAGGCGTTCGGCCTCATCGCGGGCCGTGAGCCTGCGGTCCTCGATCGCGAAGCCCCCGCATTCGCGCAGGTCCTCGGCCTTCAGGCCGGAGGGACAGAGGCGCTCGGAGGGGGCCATGCGGTGGAGCGTGGCCTTGCGGGCGGCATGCATCGGTTGCCCCTGGACAGGTGCGGGTGGAATCGGGACGCGGGCCGGGGCGCCCCTGTGGGCGGCCCGGCCCCGGCGGCGACTACCGGCCGTGCCGCTTCAGCCACGCCTCCATGTCGGCGATCTCCGTGGTCTGGTCGGCGATGATCTTCCGGGCCATCGCCTGCGTGGCGGGGTCCCGGGCGTATTTCAGCGCGACCTCGGCCATGGCGACCGCGCCCTTGTGGTGCGGGATCATGTGCGTGCGGAAGTCGACGTCGGGGTCGCCGGTGTAGGGGACGTCCATGTCCCTCATCATCGTCTGGTCGGCGGCCTTGAACGCCCGGGTCGAGGCGTCGTCCTTCGGGTCCGGCTTCATCGATCCCCTCCCCTGGCCAGACATGGAACCGTGGTCGTGCAGGCCCTGTGTGCGGGCGGTGCCGGCGAGGCCTGCGGTCAGCAGGGCGGCGGCGAGGAGGGTCCGGGCGACGGTCATGGAAGAGATCCCTTCGGTGGTCGGTTCAGTTGAACTTGCCGCTGACGGTGGCCCCGTCCGGGGCGGCGAGCTGCACGGCGCCCTTCGGGCGGTCGCCGAGCGCCGCCGGGGCCTTCCCGGTCAGGCGGTTGCCGTCGGCCGGCTCCAGCGGCACGCGGGCGGCCTTGCCGCCGGCCACGAGGATGGCCGTGCCCCTGAAGCCCGCGACGGGGACCGGCGCCTGCGTGCCGTCCGACACGTAGACGTCGACGGTCTCGCCCCGGGTGACGAGTTCGACGTGGAAGTCGCCGGCGTCGGCGACGCGCCCGCCGTGCCGGCCCGCAGTCTCGTGGGCGTCGGCGGCGGTTGCGGCCAGCAGGCCGGCGGCAAGGGTCAGGCTCGTTCGGATCATGCGCGTGTCTCCTCGGGGGTCAGTACGCCTCGGCCGGGCGCGGGGGCGTGCCCGACGGCGATGGGTGGGCCGGGGCTTCGGCGTGGAGGGCGCGCAGCCGTTCCAGCGACGTGCGGCCGAAGCGCAGGAACAGGACGGGGGTCAGGACGGTGTCGAGCAGCGTCGCGCTGACGAGGCCGCCGAAGATCGTCACCGCCACCGGGTGCAGGATCTCCTTGCCGGGGCTCGCCGCATCGTAGAGCAGCGGCACCAGCGCGACGCCCGCCGAGAGCGCCGTCATCAGCACGGGGGTCAGCCGCTCCAGGCTGCCGCGCACCGCGAGGTCGGGCCCGAACGGCACGCCCTCGTGCAGCGACAGGTTCAGGTAGTGGCTGATCTTCAGGATGCCGTTGCGCGCGACGATCCCGGTCAGCGTGATGAAGCCGATCATCGACGCCACCGAGAGCGGCTGGCCCACGAGCCAGAGGGCGGCCACCGAGCCGATGAGCGCCAGCGGGACGTTGCCCATGATGATCAGGGCGAGGGCGGCCGAGCGGTAGCGGCTGAACAGGATGGCTAAGACCAGGGCCAGGGACAGCGCGGAAAGCGCCGCGATGGTCCGGCTCGCCTCCTCCTGCGCCTGGAAGGTGCCCTCCAGGCTGGTGAAGAAGCCGGGCGGCAGCGGCTCCTTGGCCACGGCCTCGCGGATGGCCGCCACGACGGTCGCCATGTCGCTTGCGCCGTCGGTGTTGGCCTGGACGACGATGCGGCGGCGGGCGTTCTCGCGCAGGATCTGGTTCGGCCCGTCCGTCTCGCGGATGTCGGCCACCTGCCGCGCCGGCACCCAGCCCGACGGTGTCTCCAGGAGGAGATCGCCCAGCCCCGCGGTCGTCCGCCGGTCCTCGGACAGGCGCAGCACCACGTCGAAGCGGCGCACGCCATCCACGATCGTCGAGACCACCCGCCCGTTCGACAGGCGGCTGATCTGCTCGACGATTGCGGCCGGCTGAACCCCGTAGAGGGCCGCCCGGGTATAGTCGACCCGCACCTCCAGCTGCGGGATGCGCACCTGCCGCTCGACCTGCAGGTCGGCGAGGCCCGGAATCGCCGCCAGCCGGTCGCGCAGGGCGTTGGCCACCCGGCGCAGGCCGTCGAGGTCGTCGCCGAACACCTTCAGGGCGATCTCGGCGCGGACGCCCGAGAGCATGTGGTCGAGCCGGTGCGCGATCGGCTGGCCGACATTCACCGCCACCGGCAGGGCGGCGAGGCGTCCGCGGATGTCGGCGACGAGCGCCTCCTTCGGACGCGCGGCGTCCGCGTCGAGGGCGACCTCGATCTCGGAGGCGTGGACCCCCTCGGCGTGCTCGTCGAGTTCGGCGCGGCCGGTCCTGCGGCCCACCGCCTTCACGCCCCGGATGTCGAGGAGCAGCCGCTCGGCGATGAGCCCGACCCGGTCGCTCTCGGCGAGGGAGATGCCCGGGCGGAACGTCATGTTGACCGTGAAGGAGCCCTCGTTGAACGGCGGCAGGAAGGCCCGGGGCAGGTTCCAGGCGGCCACGCTCGCGGCCGCCACCGCCACGGCGACGGCGCCGACGAGCCGGCCCTGGTGCCGGAAGGCGGCCCCCAGCAGGGCGGCGTTGGCCCGCTTGAGCAGGGCCAGGAAGCGGCTGTCGTGTTGCTCCAGGTTCCTGAGCCCCGGCAGCAGCAGGGAGGCCAGCACCGGGGTCAGGGTGATGGAGGTGAGCAGGCTCGCCAGGATGGAGATGATGTAGGCCTGCCCCAGGGGGGCGAAGAGCCGGCCCTCGATGCCCGACAGCGCGAAGAGCGGGACGAAGACCAGGATGATGATCAGCGTCGCGTAGACGATGCCGGACCGGACCTCGTTCGAGGCCTCCACCACCACCTGGAACACGCTCTTCGGGTTGCCGGCCTTCCGGTTCTCGCCGAGCCGGCGAAAAATGTTCTCGACGTCGACCACCGCGTCGTCGACGAGTTCGCCGATGGCGATGGCGAGGCCGCCGAGCGTCATCGTGTTGATGGAGAGCCCGAACAGGTGGAACACCGCGGCGGTCGTCAGCACCGAGACCGGGATGGCGAGTAGCGAGATGGCCGTGGTCCGGACGTTCAGCAGGAAGGCGAACAGCACCACCGCCACCACCAGTACCGCCTCGACGAGGACGCCCTCGACGTTGCGGATCGAGGTCTCGATGAAGTCGGCCTGCCGGAACAGGATCCGGTCGGCCCGGATGCCGGCCGGCAGCGTCGGCGCCATCTCCTTCAGGGCGGTCTCGATCCTGCGGGTGAGCCGCACCGTATCGACGTCGGGCTGCTTCTCCACCGAGACGATGACCGCGGGCTTGGCCATGTACCCGGCGTCGCCGCGCTTCACCTTCGCGGCGAAGGAGACCTCGGCAACCTGGCGCAGGGATACGGGCGCGTCGTTGACCGTCGCGACCACGAGGTTGCGCAGGTCGTCGAGGCTCAGGGTGCGGCCGATGTTCCGGATCAGGTACTCGCGGGCGTTCTGGTCGGTGAAGCCTCCGCCGGCATTCGTGCCGAACTGCGCGAGCGCGGTCTCCAGCTGCGCGTTGGTCACCCCGAGCGCGCGCATGGCGGCCGGGTTCGGGCCGATCCGGAACTGGCGCACCTCACCGCCGATGGGGATGACCTGCGCGACGCCCGGAATGGTCAGCAGCCGCGGCCGCAGGGTGAAGTCCGCGACCTCGCGCACCTGCATCGGGCTCGCCGTCGCGCTCGTGACCGCCACCAGCAGGATCTGGCCCATGATGGAGGAGATGGGGGCCATCACCGGGGTCACGCCCCGGGGCAGCTGGTTCTGCACGAGCGCCAGACGCTCCGCGACCTGCTGGCGATTCCGGTAGATGTCGGTGCCCCAGTCGAACTCGACATAGGTGATGGACAGCCCCACGCCCGAGACCGAGCGCACCCGGGTGACGCCCGGGAGTCCGTTCATCCGGGTCTCGATGGGGTAGGTGACGAGCTGCTCGACCTCCTGGGGGGCGTACCCCTCCGCCTCCGTCATGAGGGTGACGGTCGGCTTGTTGAGATCGGGGAAGACGTCGACCGGCAGCTTGGTGGCGGCGAAGGCGCCGTACAGCACCAGCGCCGCGGCGAGCGCGAGGACGAGCAGGCGGTTGCGGACCGACTGGCCGACGAGGACGGTGAACATCGCGGGCCTCCTCAGCGCACTTGGTCGAGGAGTTCGGCACCCTGGGTCACGACCCGCCGGCCGGGCCCCATCCCCTCGGCGACCAGCACGCGGCCGCCGTCGAGCGGCTCGACGCGCACCGGCCGCGCCTCGAAGCGCTCGGCGCTGGTGTGCTCGTAGACGACGTCCTGCCCGTTGCCGGTCCGCACGACCGCCGCGCGCGGCAGGGCCAAGCCCGCCTGCTCGCGGTCCGTCGCGGCGAGCACGGTGACGAACTGCCCGACGCGCAGGCCCGACGCGTCGCCCTGGACCGCGAACTGGACCGGGATGGCCTGGTTGCGGTCGGCGAGCCCCGAGCCCTGGTAGGCGAGTGTCAGGAGCCGGCCGTCGGCGAGCCGCGCCGTGGCGTCCTGCGCCGCCGTGAGGGCATCGAAACTCAGCGCCTCGACCCAGAGGCGGTTCGGGTCGACGATCTGGAAGACCATCTGCCCGGGGCTCGCCATCTGCCCGGCGACCGCCGCGGCCTGCGCGACCACGCCATCCACCGGGGAAACCAGCGGCTCGGGCTCCCGGCGGATCCGGTCGAGGGCCGCGCGCCGGTCCTGCAGGCCCTTGAACTCGGCCAGGGCGTCGTCGAGCTGGGTCTGGGCCACCGCCCCCGTCAGGGCGAGACGCCTGTAGCGGTCGACCCGGCGCTCGACGATGGAGATCTGCTGGTCGAGGTCGCCCTGCGTCTGGCGCATGTCGGAGAGGTCGACGGCCTGGATCGGCGGGGTGACGGTGGCCAGCACCTCGCCCCGGCGCACCCGGGTGCCGAGGCGGGGAAACAGCCCCGAGGCCGGAGGCGAGAGGCGGCCGCCGACCGAGGATTGCACGACGCCGCTCGCATTCGGATCCGGGATGATGCGGCCGGGGAGTTCCACCGCGCGGTGGAACCGGCCCTGCTCGGTCATCGTCGTGCGCAGGACCAGCAACCGCTGGGTGGGCTTGGGCACGAAGACGGAGCCGTCGGGCAGGCGCTGGGCGAGATCGGAGGATCCGGACGGGCGCGGCTCGGTCAGGGCGGCACCCTGCACGGCCGGGCCGTGGTCCTCGTCGCCATGCGCGAAGGCGGCCGTGCCGAAGACGAGGGTGATGCCGATGGCGAGCAACGCCACCGCCGGGACGCTGCGGCGCCCGCGCGCGAGCCCGGTCACCAGCATGCCGAGCAGGAAGGCGACGACGACCGCGCCGACCAGGGTCGGATCCTTCTGCCCGAGGCGCGCGCGAACCCCCTGGGCGACCTCGGACACGCGCGACAGGGCGGCCCGCCCCGGTGACGGCTCGGCGGGCGCCGCGGCCGCGCGGCCGGAGGGGTCCGGCACGGCGACCGCGACGGTCAGGACGTCGACGTCCCCGCCCGCCGTGACGGTGGCGACGAATTCGTGCCGGCCGGGCGCCGACATCCACGGGGCCGTGAGCGCGTAGCCGCCCTCCGGCGTGGCGGTCGCGGTCTTCGGGCCGTCCGGCGTCTCGACATCGATGGTCGCGCCGGTCACCGGCTCGTTCGTCCGGAAGCGGTCGAGGAACAGCGTCAGGGTGCCGTCGCGCGGGACGGCGACCAGTTCGAAGGTCTCCGAGAGGGCCTCGCCGCGGGGGGCGATGGTCTTCGAGACGGGCGGCGGGGCCGCGCCGTGGTCATGGCCCTCGTGGGCGAGCGCGGATCCCGCCAGGACGGCGGCAAGCGGCGCCATCGCGCCCAGGGCGGCGGCAAGACGGGTCGACATGGAAACGGTATTCCTCGCGGTGGGGATGCCGGGCGCGGCCGTTCGCGGGCGCAACTCGGGCGTCGCGCGCCTCGGGCGCGCCTCATCTCAGGCGAGGGTTCGTGGGGGTTTGGGCAGGGTCTCGGGGTCGGTGCCGGCGCGGCCGGAGACGTCCCCCGGGATCTGCGTGCCGGTCCGGAACAGGGACGGGACGAGGGCGTCGGACCCGGACAGGACGCCGGTCGCGCAGCAGGACATCGTCCCGCAGCAGCGGGTCTTGCAACCGAGCCGGCAACACGCGTCCCCGGTCGGCGCGATGTACGCCGCCTCGACGGCCGTGGTGACGACCTTGGACCACGTGGGCGCCGCGGCGCGAACCGTCGGCTTCGCCGCCACCGCCGCCGCCGTCGCCTTCGGCTGCGCCGCGGCCATGTGGCGGCCGTGGCCCCCATGGCCGCCATGACCCCCATGGCCCTCGTGGGCCTGGGCGGCGGACGGCGCGACGTAGGCGATGATCGCGAGGATCATCGCCGCCATCAGGCGCGCGATCTGCCGGTCGAAGCACATGGAATCAGGATTACACCGGTTCGGGTGGCGGGACCATGTCGGGCATGGGACGTCCATGCACAGCGCAGGTTGGGTTGGCGGCCCGAAGCATCAGGCCGCCGCGAGCATCGGCTCGGCCGGATAGCCGGCGGCGACGAGAACCTGGGCGATCCGCTCGGCCGGAGCCGAGGCGTTCGACACGGTGACGCGCTTCGCACCGAGGTCGACCTCGACATGGGCGCCGGGATCGATGGCTTGAACGGCGCGGGTCACGGATTCGGCGCAGCCACCGCAGCCCATCCTATCGACCTTGAAGCGGACCATGACGTTCTCCTTCGGATGCCGTCCCGACGAGATGGGGCTTCCCACCGTTGGAAGGTCAAGCCCCCGGGATCGTCGGGCCTCGGCGTGCCGGCGGGCCTCGGCGTGACGGCGTAGACCGGTGGCCGGTCCCGGGCCGTTGTCGGCCGTTTTGCCGATGACCTTGCCGGGGGGCGATCCCCGGCGGGACCGGGGCGAGACAGGCCTGCGCGGGTGGCTTGTACCGGTCCCTCGATCCCGATACCGACATGCGACACCGCAGGATGGCGCCGCGATCCCGACGGATGCGACCGCAGGGCGCGGCGGGCTTCGCGGGGGCGCCGTCGGAGGCCGTCCGATGCGGGACGCCGCTCGCGAACGCATGGCCGGCCGTCCCCCCGCCGGCACGACGGAGCGAGGCCGCCCATGACCGAAGCCCCCGCGGCCGCCGAGGCGCGGCGTACCGATCCCGCCTCGGCGGGCGCGTCCGGCTCCGCCGGGGAGGTGTTCCGCGCCTTCTTCAAGCTCGGCCTGACCTCGTTCGGCGGCCCGGTCGCGCATCTCGGCTATTTCCGCGACGAGTTGGTCATCCGGCGCCGGTGGCTGGACGAGCGTGGCTATGCCGACCTCGTGGCGCTGTGCCAGTTCCTGCCCGGGCCGGCGTCAAGCCAGGTCGGGTTCTCGCTCGGGGTCCTGCGCGGCGGGCTTCTCGGCGGGCTCGCGGCCTGGACGGCCTTCACCCTGCCCTCCGCCCTGCTGCTTCTGGCCTTCGCCTCCGGCGCCGGCGCCCTGTCCGGCCCGGTGGCCGAGGGCGCGATCCACGGGCTCAAGCTGGTCGCCGTCGCGGTGGTCGCGCAGGCGGTCTGGGGCATGGCCCGCGCGCTGGCGCCGGATCGGCCGCGCGCCGGCATCGCGGTGGCGGCGCTGTTCCTCACCGTGTTCGTCGCCGGGTCGGTCGGTCAGGTCGGGGCCATCGCGCTCGGTGCCCTCGCCGGCCTCGTGCTCTGCCGGCTGCCGCCGCAGGAGCAGGCCGGGCTTCTCGCCTTCCCGGTGTCCCGACGGGCCGGCGCAATCGGCCTGGTCGCCTTCGCGCTGCTCCTCGTCGTCCCTCACCTGCTGGCCGCCAGTCTGCAATCCCAGGCTCTGGCGCTGTTCGATGCCTTCTACCGCTCCGGGGCTCTGGTGTTCGGCGGCGGCCACGTGGTCCTTCCGCTGCTGCAGGCCGAGGTGGTCGCCCCGGGCTGGGTCGGCCCCGGCACCTTCCTCGCCGGATACGGGGCCGCCCAGGCCGTGCCCGGGCCGCTGTTCACCTTCGCGGCCTATCTCGGAGCCGTCGCCGGACCGGCACCCCACGGCGTGGTCGGTGCGGCCATCGCGCTGGTCGCGATCTTTCTGCCCGGTCTGCTGCTGGTCTACGGCATGCTGCCCTACTGGGACGCGCTCCGGACGCGACCGCTGGCCCAGGCGGCCATGCGCGGGACCAACGCGGCGGTGGTCGGAATCCTCGGCTCCGCGCTCTACGATCCCGTCTGGACCAGCGCGGTCGGGAACGCGCGCGACTACGCGGTGGCCGTTCTCGCCTTCGGGCTCCTGACCGTCGGCCGGACGCCGCCCTGGATGGTCGTCGCACTCACGGCCCTGGGCGGCGTCGCCCTGGCCCTGCTCTGACGGATCGCTGTCGAGGCCTCGGGCAGCCGTGCGCGATCCGGCCGCCTGCTGAGACCTTCCGGGGGAATCGCCTGCCATGCCCGAGCCCGTCCGTTTCCGGCCGTGCGATAGGCTGTCAGCCCTGGGCCGGAAGGTCGAGGCCGCCGCCGGCGTTTCAGACCCGGCAGTCGTCGCTCACCCGACCGATGTCCCGACCGATGTCCCGGACTGGGCCGCCTGCGCCGCGGCGGCGTGGCGGAGGCCGTCCCAGCCGAGCCAGCCGGTGTAGAGGCCGACCAGCACGATCAGCGCCGCCGAGGCGTACGGCGCCCGGCGTGCGAACGCGCCGAACCCGGACCAGCGGCCGGCCACGTGCCGCACGCTCAAGGCCGCGACGACGCCGGCCGAGACCATCGTGAGCGCCAGCCCGATGCTGAAGCAGGCGACCAGCGCGAAGCCGAGGCTCAACTGCTTGAGCTGGATGCACAGCAGCAGCACCGTGATGGCGGCTGGGCACGGGATGAGCCCGCCGGTCAGGCCGAACAGCACGATCTGCCCCGTGGTCACGGTGCGGCCCTGGAAGCGGCGGCGGATGTCCTCCGCGTGCGCCCTGGCATGGGCGTCGTCCTCGTCGCCGAGGTTCATATGATCGTGGTCGTGGTCGTGCTCCGCGAAGGCGACCTCGTGCATCTCCGACCCGGCCGGGCCGTCGAGGCGGACACGCGCCGTGAACGCGTGGGGCTCGGGGATCTCGTCCCGGCTCTCCAGGAAGCCTTCGCGCGCGACGAATCCGAACGCCTGCCGGGCGCCATCCGGGCGCACCGTCTCGACCGTGACGGCCGCGGGGACCGGCAACGATCCGCCCTCGGCCCGCAGGCGCCAGCGCGGCGGCACGCCGTCCTCGAACACCTCCAGCGTCAGCGCACCGTCGCGCGTGACGATGGGCCGATGCGCGTCAGGGTGGTGATGGTCGTGCGCGTGATGCTGCTCGCGCCAGGTCCGCCACGCCATCCAGAACGCGACGCCGAGGATGAGGGCGGCCGAGGCGAGCTGGAAATACGGCTCGGCGGCCTCGCCGCCCCATTCCCGGCCGAGGTACTGGCCGCCCAGCGCGATGGTCCAGACCACCGCCGTGTGGGAGAGCGTCGCCGCCAGCCCGAGCAGGACCGCCTGCAGGACCGTGCCGCGCACGGCGATGATGAACGCCGCCATCATGGTCTTCGCGTGACCGGGCTCCAGGCCGTGGAGGGCGCCCAGCAGGATCGCGCTCGGCACGAACAGCCAGGCATGGGCGGTCCCCTGCTGCAGCAGGTCGGCGAACGGCGTCATGGGGCGGCCTTCATTTGAGGTAGGTCCGGACCACCTCGATCAGCTCGGCGGCGCCCCGGGCGCGCTCGGCGTCCGGTTCCGCGTCCGGGTTCACGACGTGGTGACGGATGTGGTCTTCCATCAGCTCGGCGGTCAGGCCGTTGATGGCCCCGCGCATCGAGGCGACCAGCATCAGGACGTCGGCGCAGCCGAGTTCGGCCTCCAGGGCCCGCTCGACGGCTTCCGCCTGTCCCTTGATCCGGCGCACCCGCGCCAGGAGCTTGGCCTTTTCCTTGACCGTGTGGGCCATCGCGGGCTTCCTCGTCGTAGTGACGTATAGGGGGGTACCCTATATGTGTCCAGCGGCGGACGGGCCGCCTGGCGTACGGAGCCCTAACATGAAGACGGACGACCCCTGCATCGGGGTTTGCCAGTGGGACGGGCGGACCGGCTGGTGCCTCGGATGCGGCCGCACGGTCCCGGAGATCCGCGCGTGGCGGAAGATGACGCCCTACCGGAAGACCGCTCTCGTTCGCGACCTGCCGCGGCGGATACGGCAGATCGCCGCCGTACAGGCCCAAGCCGGTCCCGACAGGACCTGACGTGGCGCGTGGACGGCAGCGTGCGCCCGGGCGCAGCTTGGCGCCGGCGGCGCCCGCACGGCTCGGCCGCCTCAAGCCGGGACGGGAGGAGGTCGAGACGGCGCCGGCCCGCCGCGTGGTCAGGACCGGCGCCTCCGGCCCGTGTCGCCGGTTTGCCGCACGCACGGCGCATGCGAACACGCGCCCATGCTCACCTATCCCGCCTTCGCCGCGGCCGCCTTGGCCGAGATCGCCGGTTGCTTCGCCTTCTGGGCGTGGCTGCGCCTCGACAGATCCCCGTGGTGGCTCGTCCCGGGGATGGCCTCGCTGGCGCTGTTCGCCTCCCTGCTGACTCTCGTGGAGAGCGGGGCGGCGGGACGCGCCTATGCGGCCTACGGCGGCATCTACGTCGTCGCGGCCATCCTGTGGCTCTGGGGCTTCGAAGGCCACCGGCCCGACCGCTGGGACATCGCCGGCGGCCTCGTATGCGTGCTCGGCAGCGCCCTCATCCTGTTCGGGCCGCGGGGCGCCTGAGCCTCCGCCGACCGCCCCGGACCGTCGTTCGGTCCGGGGCGGTCCGGGGCGGTCCGTTCCGTCGGCGAAGTCGTGGTTGGGGGGATGGGGGCCCCGTTCATCGAAGAACGACCTGTCCTCGTCGCGGCGCGGATGGTGATGCCGGCCGACGTGGTCGTCGACGTGGTCGTGCGGCCGCCAGTCGCCGGAGCCGCCCGCGGAGGATTGGGCGTCTGGCGCCAGGGCGAAGAGGTGTCGTCTCCTGTCGGGTCTCTCCCGATGCCGGCCGAGCCAGGCTGTCGCGACGGCGTTGAGCCGCGACGGACGGTGACATTCCGCACTCCGTCGGCCGGACCGGCGACCTGACCGCCCGGCGTTTCACCCCCGCGTCTTGTGGCCCGACGCCCGAATCGCCCATAAGGAGCACGATGAAGTCGGCGGGACGCCAGCGAGCCTTCGGGGCCTGGACGGGGTGGTGGGCGACCGTCGCCCGCGCGCTCGCGCTCGTCCTGGCGCTGGCCGTCGCTCTCCCGACCGCCGGCCTCGCCGAGGACCTGGCGTATCATCAGAACCATCCGGGCCACGACCGGACGGAGCTGGTCATGGCGTCGGACCTGACGCCGGCCTCGGCCCGGGCGGCGGATCCCGGCATCGCCTGCCACGTCCATTGCGGCTGCCACGTGGCCATGCCGTCGGACGGCCTCGCCCCCGTTCCGCCCGCCCTGCCGTCCCGACCCTGCTACGCCCCGGTCGACGCGGCGCGCGCCTCGATCTCCCCCGACCGCCTGCCGCGTCCGCCGCGCGCCTGAGGTGACGCCGCGACGGCGCGCGTCCTGAACCCCGGGTCCGAGGCCCCGGGGCCGCTTCCTCACGTCATCGCAACGGGACCGGCCCGGAAGCCGCCACGGCACCGGCGCCCCGACGAGCAGGCATCATGCGCATTCTCCTGACTGCGGCCCTGGTGGCCGCCGGCGTCCTCGTGGGCGCCGCCGTTCCCGCCGTGTCCGGCTTCGTTCGCGGCCTCCTCGCCGCGGCCGGGTTGCCGCCGGCCCTCCACACCTTCGCCGCCGGGCCTGGCCCAGCATCGCCGGGCGAGCCCCGCCACGAAGCGGGCGGCGGCCACGACCACGGCAAGGCCGCCGCCCCCAAGGCGGGCGCAGGCCACGCTCACGGAGCGCACGAGCCTTCCGAAGCCGAGGGCGCGGAGGGGCACGTCACGATGACCGCCGAGCAGATCGAGAACCAGGACATCAAGGTGGCCAAGGCGGAAGGCGGCCTGCTGTCGAGGCACATCCTCGTCCCCGGCACGATCACCCCGGACACGGACCGGATCGCCCGCGTCCCGGTCCGCGTCGTCGGCACGGTGTCCGAGATGCGCAAGCGCCTCGGCGACGACGTGCGGAAGGGGGACGTCGTCGCCGTCCTCGACAGCCGCGAGGTCGCCGACGCCAAGAGCGAGTACCTCACCGCCATGGTCCAGTCCGACCTCCAGAAGGTCAATTTCGAGCGCCAGCAGAGGCTGCTGGCATCCGCGGCGGCATCCCAGGCGGCGTTCGACAACGCCAAGGCCGTGTTCCAGGAGAACCAGCTCCGCGTCGACCTCGCCCGCCAGAAGCTCTCGGCGCTCGGCCTGAACGCCGCCGAGGTCGCCGCCGCGCAGAAACGCGACGAGGCGACGCCCAACGCCTCGACCCTGCGCCAGTACGAGCTGCGGGCGCCCATCTCCGGCCGCATCGTCGAGCGCAAGGTCGACGTGGGCACCGCCGTCGGCAAGGAGGGCGACCCGGCCGACGTCTACACCGTGGCCGACCTCTCCACCGTCTGGATCGAGCTCGCGGTGCCGACCTCGGACCTCGACGAGGTCCGGGAAGGCGCCCGGGTCACCGTGAACCGCGGCGGCCGCAGCGTGCAGGGGAAGGTGGTGTTCGTCAGCCCGCTGCTGAACGCCGACACCCGGTCCGCCCGGGTGGTGGTCTCGCTGCCCAACCAGGACATGGCCTGGCGTCCGGGGACCTACGTCACCGCCGAGGTCGAGACCGAGACGGATCGAGTGCCCGTCCGGGTGGCCAAGGCCGCGCTCCAGACCGTCGAGGGCAAGCGCGTCGTCTTCGTGCGCACCGACGAGGGCTTCGAGAAGCGCGAGGTCGAGCTCGGGCGCGCGGATGACGACGCCTACGAGGTGGTCTCCGGCCTCAAGGCCGGCGAGGACATCGCGGTCGCCAATACCTTCCTCCTCAAGGCCGAGCTCGGGAAGAGCGAAGCCGGCCACGAGCATTGAGGGGCCGAGACATGATCAGCCGCATCCTCGACGTCTCGGTCCGCCAGCGCTGGCTCGTGCTGCTGCTGTCGCTGCTCGCCGCCGGCTTCGGCGGCTACGCGGTGACGCAGCTGCCCATCGATGCGGTCCCGGACATCACCAACAACCAGGTGCAGATCAACACGACCGCGCCCTCGCTCGCGCCGGTCGATATCGAGAAGCAGGTCACCTACCCGGTCGAGACCGCCCTCGCCGGCATCAAGGGGCTCGAATACACCCGCTCGCTCTCGCGCAACGGCTTCTCGCAGGTCACCGCCGTCTTCGCCGAGACGCTCGACATCTACTTCGCCCGCCAGCAGGTGGCCGAGCGCCTCGCCCAGGTGAGGCGGGACCTGCCCCCCGGGGCAGAGCCCGCCATGGGCCCGATCTCCACGGGCCTCGGCGAGATCTACATGTGGTCGATCCACTACGCGAAGCCCGGCGAGCGAACGCTCTCGAAGGCGGGCGCGCCGGGCTGGCAGCCCGACGGAAGCTACCTGACCCCCGAGGGCCAGCGTCTCAGGACCGCGCTGGAGCAGACCGCGTACCTGCGCACGGTTCAGGACTGGATCATCCGGCCCCAGATCAAGACCGTGCCCGGCGTGGCCGGCGTCGACGGGATCGGCGGCTTCGAGAAGCAGTACCACGTCCAGCCCGACCCCGATAAGCTCGCCTCCCTCGACCTGTCCTTCTCGGACGTCGTCCGGGCGCTGGAGGCGAACAACGCCAACCAGGGCGCTCGCTACCTGGAGGATAACGGCGAGGGCTACGTCGTGCGCGCCGCCGGACGCCTCGAGGACATGGACGACATCGGCAACGTCGTGGTCGCGACCCGCGGCGGCGTGCCGGTCCGGATCCGGGACATCGCCGAGGTCCGCATCGGCCGCGACCTGCGCACCGGCTCGGGCAGCGAGGACGGCCAGGAGGTCGTCATCGGCACCGCCCTGATGCTGATCGGCGAGAACAGCCGCACGGTGGCCGCCGCGGTCGACGCCAAGATGGACCAGATCCGCAGGAGCCTGCCCCCCGGCGTCGCGGTCCAGACCGTCCTCGACCGGACCCGTCTCGTCGAGGCGACGGTGAGGACGGTGGTGAAGAACCTGTCCGAGGGCGCGGCCCTCGTCATCGTCATCCTGTTCCTGCTGCTCGGCAACATCCGGGCGGCCGTCATCACGGCGCTGGTCATCCCGGTGGCGATGCTGATGACCCTGACCGGGATGGTCGAGGCGAAGATCTCGGCGAACCTGATGTCGCTCGGCGCCCTCGACTTCGGCCTCATCGTCGACGGGGCGGTGATCATCACCGAGAACGCCCTGCGCCATCTCGCCGAGAAGCAACACGCCCTCGGGCGGGCCCTCGAGACCGAGGAGCGCCTTCAGACGGTGCGGGCGTCGGCTGAGGAGATGATCAAGCCGTCCCTCTACGGGCAAGCCATCATCATCCTGGTCTACGTGCCGCTCCTGACCTTCACCGGGGTCGAGGGCAAGATGTTCGCGCCGATGGCGCTGACCGTCATCATCGCGCTGGTCTCGGCCTTCATCCTGTCGCTGACCTTCGTGCCGGCGCTGATCGCCATCGTCATCACCGGCACGGTCACCGAGAAGGACAACCTCATCATCCGGGCGCTGAAGGCGGCCTACCGGCCGGTGCTCGGGGCTGCGGTGCGCGGTCCCCTCGCCTTTCTCGGGGCGGCCCTGTTGCTGCTGGTCGGGGCGGGCGTCCTGTTCACCCGGCTCGGGACCGAGTTCATCCCGCAACTCGACGAGAAGAGCATCGCGCTCAACGCCACCCGCATCCCCTCGACCTCGTTGACCCAGTCGCAGGCGATGCAGCTCAAGGTCGAGCAGGTGGTCTCCAAGTTCCCGCAGGTCGCCTACGTGTTCTCGAAGACCGGCACGGCGGAGGTCGCCTCCGACCCGATGCCGCCGAACTCCTCCGACACCTTCGTCATGCTCAGACCGCAGGAGGCGTGGCCGGACCCGAGCCTGTCGAAGGCCGACCTGCAGGCGCAGATCGAGACGGCGGTGGGGGCGCTCGCCGGCAACGTCTACGAGTTCTCGCAGCCGATCCAGCTCCGCTTCAACGAGCTGCTCGCCGGCACCCGGGGCGACCTCGCCGTGAAGGTGTTCGGCGAGGAGTTCGAGCCGATGCTGAAGACCGCCAACCAGATCGCGGCGGTCCTGAAGGGCATCGACGGCGCCGAGGACGTGAAGGTCGAGCAGACGGCGGGCCTGCCGTTCCTGGAGATCAAGATCAACAAGGCCGAGGCCGCCCGCTACGGCCTCAGCACGGGCGCCATCCAGGAGGTCATCGGCGCGGCCATCGGCGGCAAGGATGCCGGCGTCGTCTTCGAGGGCGACCGGCGCTTTCCCATCGTGGTGCGCCTCACCGACACGGTGCGCGAGGACCGCGAGGCCCTGGAGAATATCCCGGTGCCCCTGCCGCCCGGCCCGAACGGCCGTGCGCGTTCGGTCCTGCTCAAGCAGGTGGCGGGCTTCTCGGTCACGGAGGGGCCGAACCAGATCAGCCGCGAGAACGGCAAGCGCCGGGTGGTCGTCACCGCCAACGTGCGCGGGCGCGACATCGGCTCCCTCGTGGCGGAGGCGCAGGCCGAGGTCGGGCAGCAAGTGCCGTTGCCGCCGGGCTCCTTCGTGACCTGGGGCGGCCAGTTCGAGAACCTCGCCTCGGCCAAGCAGCGGCTGATGGTGGTGGTGCCGGCGTGCTTCTTCCTGATCTTCCTGCTGCTCTACTCGGCCCTGGGCTCGCCGCGGGACGCACTGCTGGTGTTCAGCGCGGTGCCGCTGGCGCTGACCGGCGGCATCGTGGCCCTGTGGCTGCGCGGCATGCCGGTCTCGGTGCCGGCGGCGGTCGGCTTCATCGCGCTGTCGGGCGTGGCGGTCCTGAACGGGCTCGTGATGCTGACCTTCATCAAGCAGCTCGTGGCGGAGGGGCGCCCGAAGCGGGAGGCCATCCTGGAGGGCGCGATGATCCGGCTGCGGCCGGTGGCGATGACGGCGCTGGTCGCTTCGCTCGGCTTCGTGCCGATGGCCATCGCCACCGAGACCGGGGCCGAGATCCAGCGGCCGCTCGCCACCGTGGTCATCGGCGGCCTGATCAGCGCGACCCTGCTGACGCTGGTGGTGCTGCCGGCTCTCTACGCCCGCTTCGGCAGGGTCCGGCCCGCGACGGCCACGTCCCGGGCGCGCCAGCCGGAGCCGGTCCACCGCGAGGCCGCAGAGTAGAGGCGTGCGGTCAGTCCTCCCGCTGGGGTGGCCTGGCCCGGCTCATGTCGCGCCGGTCGCAGGGCCGGGCCGCACGCCGGATCCCGGGGAACGGGGCCCCTCGGGGGCCCCGACCAGCTCACATGCGGTGATGGCGGTGCATATGCCGCGTCATGTGCCCGCGATGATGGTGATGGCGCATCATGTGCCCGTGGCGGTGATGGCGCATCATCCGGTGGTGATGGTGGCCGTGCATCCGGTCCATGCGGACGGAGACCACGTCCGACGGGGCGCTCACGGCGCCGGGCAGGCCGGGCGCGGCCGAGGCCGAGGTCGCGGCGCCGGCCGCGCCGAAGGCGGCCAGGACGGCGACGACCAGCAGGGACTTCCTCATAGGCGTTCCTCTCAGGGTGTCGGCGCGCCGGTCATCGCCGGCGGCTCGGTGCCGGCCAGGGACTGGTCGGCAGGGAGGCAACAGCCAAGCTCACGACACCGTTCCGCACGGCGCGCGCGCCGCCTCGGGCATGCTTAAGAGGCCGAAGGGCTCACGGACGACGCGCCACCGCGCTCGGCAGCGACCCGCGAGACCCACGCGCAAGCGAGCGCCCGAATGGCGTCGCGCGTCGGATCCGCCTCCGGCAACGGATCTGCAGGCGCCGCTGGTCCCGCCGCGGCCGATATCCGCTCCAGCGCAGGGGATGAAGGCCGGCGAGTGGCCACGAGGCGGAAGGTCAGTGTCAAGCCGCGATGGACAATCGCGTGCCTTGAGACGGCTTCGGCCGCCGGGCGGTACGAAGAATCTCGGAAGTCCCGCGGGGGAGACGGCCGGTTTTCTCCGCGCACGCAGAACACTCCGATCCCGGAGCCGGACACGCGCCGGATCCGGCCAGAATCACGCTCTCGGGACAGGCGGGCGTCACAGGGCCGATCGGGTGTCGCCACGGGCCCTGGCCGGACGGACGGGCGGCCGACCGACGATGCGGCGCCCCTCTTACCCCGCGGCCCCCGCAGGGCTTCGTCCTCCCGTTGGGCGGGGCCTTCCCACAGGCGGCAGGCTCGCCGTCACGGGCGCCTGTGGGAAGGCCCGCTGGCAGCAGGTCACGCAAGACGGCATCCTGGCGGGCCTTGAGCAGGCGCAGGACCCGCGCGGCCGGCCGCTGGAATGGGCGAACGAGCCGCCGCGTGCGAAGAGGGCCGGCCGGTTTGTCCGGCCGTATCGCGCTCCGTGCGCGATCTCACGCCGGCGGGCCCGGACCCGTCGCAGGGTAGGCCGGCGGGGCGAGCCGGTCGCCCCGCCGGAGCGAATCGAGGGCTGGGGGCGACGGTCATGGCGGGGATACGACCGAGCAGGCGCAGGATCCTCGCGGGCGGCGGCGCCCTGGCGGCCGCCGCGCTGCTGCCGCGGGCGGCCCGGGCCGCGCCGCGGATCATCCTGAACGATGCGAGCGGCCTCAACCCGACCCCGGTGGCCCGCCACGCCGTGCTCCCGACAGGGTCGACCGAGGCCCTGATCGAGGCCGTGCGCGCCGAGATCCGGGACGCCGCCGCCGCCGGGCGGCCGGTGGCGGTCGGCGTCGCCCGCCATTCCATGGGCGGCCAGAGCCTCGCCCGCGACGGGACGGCCGTGACCCTGGAGGGTGGCCCGATCGAGCCCGACACCGCCGCCGGCCTCTACCGGGTCGGGGCCGGCGCGCGCTGGTCGCAGGTCATCCGGCAGCTCGACCGGATCGGGTTCTCGCCCGCGGTGATGCAGTCGAACAGCGATTTCGGGGTCGGCTCGACCTTCAGCGTCAACGCCCATGGCTGGCCGGCCCCGCGCGGGCCCTTCGGCTCCACCGTCCGCGCCCTCCGCCTCGTCCTGGCCGATGGCAGCCTCGTCACCTGCTCCCGCACCGAGAACGCCGAGCTGTTCGGGCTGGCGATGGGCGGCTACGGCCTGTTCGGGATCGTGGTCGACCTCGTGGTCGAGATGGTGCCGAACCGCCTCCTGACGCCGACCTTCGCGGTGATGCCGGCCGCGGAGTTCGCGCCGGCCTTCGTGGCGGCGGTGGAGCGCGACCCGCGGCTGCGCATGGCCTACGGCCGCCTCTCGGTGGCGCAGGCCGGGTTCTTCGAGGAGGCGATCCTCGTCACCTACGCGGAGGCGGAGCACCCGCCGCAGGTCCTGCCCGCCGCGGCCGCGCAGGGGGCGTTCTCGGCGGTCTCGCGGGAGATCTACCGCGCCCAGGTCGGCAGCGAGTTCGGCAAGCGCGCCCGCTGGATCGCCGAGACCCGGCTCAACCCGACGCTCGACCCCGGCCTCGCCACCCGCAACAGCCTGATGAACGAGCCGGTGGCGAACCTCGCCTCGCGCGACCGCAACCGCACCGACATCCTGCACGAGTATTTCGTCCCGCCCGAGCGGTTCGACGCGTTCCGCGCCGCCTGCCGGGAGATCATCCCGGGCTCGGGCTGCGACTGCCTCAACGTGACCCTGCGCTACGTGGCGGCGGACCCGGACTCGACGCTGGCCTACGCGCCTTCGCCCCGCATCGGTGCTGTGATGTCGTTCTCGCAGGGGCTCACCCCCGGCGACGAGGCCGCGATGATGCGCATGACCGAGGCCCTGATCGAGCGCGTCGTGGCGCTCGGCGGGGCCTATTACCTGCCCTACCGCCTGCATGCCCGGCGCGACCAGATGGCCCGGGCCTATCCCAGGCTCGACGCCTTCGTGGCGGCCAAGCGCCGGTACGATCCCGGGCTGCTGTTCCGGAACGCCCTCTGGTCGACCTCCATGGCCTGACCGCGCAAGGATCCGCTCATGAGACCCACGCCCCCACAGGCGGCCGCCCTCGCCTTCGCGGCCATCCTGCTGTTCGCCGCCGCCACCGACTACATCCCGGCCTTCCGGGACGCGGAGGGCCGCGTCTTCGGCCTGTTCCGGCTCGACGTCTACAAGGACGCGCTCCACCTCGCCTCCGGCCTGTGGGCGCTCGCCGCCGCCCTGTGGTCGCGGCACGCCGCCGTGACCTTCCTGCGGGCCTTCGGGGCGATCTACCTCCTCGACGGCGTGGTCGGGGTGATCACCGGGTCGAGCTTCCTCGACCTGTCGCTGTTCCTGAAGGGCTTCCAGGACAGCCCGCTCCTCTCGAACGGCCCGCACCTGAGCCTCGGGCTCGCCGGCGTGGTGCTCGGCTGGTGGCCGTGGCGCGCCGCCGCGGCGGGCGCGGCGTGAGCCCCCGTCCCGCCCGTCGCCGCCGCCGGGCCGCCCGCTGGGCGGCCGCCGGCCTGGCCCTCCTCGCACTCGCCTGCGCCCTGCCGGTCGCGGCGATCGAGGGGGGCTGCGCGGTCGCGCCCGATCCCACCCTGCAGGGGCGTGCGGGGGGCGGCTCGCGCTTCGGGATCGCCGCCGACGGCTACAAGCGCGCGGCCGGCGACAGCTACCTGACCTTCCCCGAATGGGACATCGTCCACGCCTACGCGGACCTCGCCGGGGTGACGCGATCCGCCTCGGAATCGGCCTTCGACTACTGGGCGGCGACCACCGGCTTCTGGACGAGCCTGTGCGGGGCGACCCGGGCGGCCGGGCGCACCGGCGACGTCACCGCGGGCCAGAAGGTCACCAACTACGTCATCGGCCTCAGCTTCACGGCCGAGATGCTGATCCAGGGCGCCTACGAGCGCACCGTCGGGGCGCTGACCGCGTGGTGGCGGGGGCCCGAGCCCACGGAGGAGGACCGGTTCAACGCCCGGCTGCTCGCGGATTACGCCGTGTTCCTGCGCCAGACCCCCTGGTACCGCTACCCGTTCGACGCGGAGCTGTCCCGGCTCTGGCGCGATGTCCCGTTCACGCCGTCCCTGCGGGCGGTCGAGCGGCGCGGCGCGCTCTCGCTGCAATACGGGGTGAAATGGGCCTACGCCCAGGGGATCGCGTGGCTCGCCGGGATGGACCCGGCCGGCCTGACGATCCGCAGCGTCGTGGCGGGGCTCGACGCCGCCGACGCGGCCGCCGACCCGCGCATCACCCGCCTCGGCCCCGTCCCGGCCGGCGATGGCGGACCGGCCGCCCTGATCGAGACGCCGCGCTACCGGGCCTTCACGGAGATCTTGCGGGGCCTGGGGGCGCGCGGCCGGACCGTGCTGGAGATCGCCGGCAACGACCGGATCCTCACCACCGTCCTCCTGCCGCCGGGTCGGACGGTCGCCCTCGCCGGGGCCGAGCCGCTGTTCGCGATGCCGATCCAGTCCGAGCCGGGCTGGCAGCGCGTCGGCTACGACACCGCGGTGGAGCAGCTCGTCGAACAGATCCGCGCCGTCGAGGCCGCGGGGGGCCGGTTCGAGCATGCCTACGATTACTGATCGGCGCCCCCGGCGCGGCCTGCCGATCGCCCCGGCGGCGGCGGCGCTCGCCGGGTGGCTCGGCGTGACCGCGCTGACCGCCCTCGCGGTCCAGCCGGAGACCGTGGTGGCGCTCGGGAACCCCGCCGCCCTGGCGGCCGCCGACGACGGGGCCCTGGTCTCGGCCGGCCGCGCGTATCTGGTGATCCGGCCCGCCGCGCCGGGCGCGGTCCGGCGCCTCTACGCGGGGGGCGCCTGGCTGGTCCTGCCGGCGCCCGGGACCGGCTGCCTCGGCGCGCGCTGAGGGCGGTGCTCAGTAGGGATCGGACCGCTCGAGGATCTCCTGCCCCATCAGCACGCAGCTCCCGGGCATCGGCGCGTAGATCAGCCGGATCCGATAATCGCCCTTGTCGATGCTGCCCTCCGCCTCGATCACCTGGAAGCGCCGCGTCCCGACCAGGGACGCGACGGTGCCGACGGACCGAACGGAAGCGGGATCGACCGTGGCCCGCGCGTCGCCGTCGCTGTGGAAGCGCAGCAGCTTGAGGGCCTGCCGCTCGGCCTCGGCCGCGCAGGGCGGCGCGGGCGCCGCGACCGCGGCGGTCGCGGCCGGCCCCGTCGCCGCGATCAGCGCCAGCGCCCGCAGGATCCGTCTCATCGGCACGTGACTCCGTATTCGTGGACCTCGGGCAGGTCCCCGTCGCCCGTCGTGGTCACCGAGAGCGTGCCGGCGGCCCCCGCATACCGGAAGCTGCAATAGGCGAGGCCCGTCCCGGAACAGCCGTCGACCTCGATCACGCCGCGCCGGGCGAGATCCCGCTCCCGCGCATCGTCGCTCGGCGGACCCTTCACCGGCGTCCAGCCCGCGGCGATCAGCGCCGCCCGGGCCGTGTCGATCGGCTGGCCGCGGATGGCGGGGACCGCTCCGCGGCCACCGCAGACGGATTCGACCGCGGGAAGCGGCTCCAGGGACAGGGTCCCGTCCGGGCGCAGGGTCAGGTCGCCCACCGGAGAGGGCGGCAGATCGCCGTCCCAGAGGCGCACGCCGCCGGCGCGCGCCGCGATCCGGCCGACCGCGCCGGTCCGGCCGGCGCCGTACACGAGGGCGACGAGGCGCGTCCCGTCGAAGAGGCCGACATTGCCGTCCGCGATGAGGCAGGTGCCGCTCGTCCCCTGCTGCAGGTCGCTGGCGAAGCTGACGGCCCGGTAGCGGCCCAGCGCCGCTTCGCCGGTGACGAACCAGTCCCGGGCGGCCACGGCCTGCGCCGCCTCCGATTGTGCCGGCACGACCTCGCCCGGGCAGCCGGCCTGGCGCCCCGCCCCGCCCGGGGCCCGCGGCAGCGCGGCGAGGGGCACGAAGCGCAGGCCCTTCACGGCGGAAGTGACGCGTGGCGCCGGCGGCCCGTCCTGCGCAGCGGCCGATCCGGCGAGGGGCAGGCCGAGCATCAGGCCGAGGGCCAAGGCGGGTGCCCGGCCGGCTCGGCCGATGCGCGGGCGCCGAGGAGCCTCCCCGGCTGCGCCACGGCCTGCGCGCAGCCGAAGGCCGGCGTCACCCGGATGGCGGCTGCGGGCCGGGTCCGGCAAGGGGGCGTCCGGTCTCATCGTCACTTCCCGTTCGGGTCGCCCGCGCGCGCCGGCGGGCGCGACCCCGGTTCCGTCCCGGCCGCCGGAACCGGGTCGGGCGGCGGATAGGCGGGGTCTGTCAGGCAGGTCGAGAGCCAGGTCTCGGCCTCGGCGTCCGAGGCCAGCTCGACATCGAGGACGGCCCGAGGGCCTGCGGGCGCCGTCGTCGCGCTGGCAGTCGCGGCCGCCGGGACGGCAGGCCGCGTCCAGCGGCCGACGGGGTTTTCGGGACCCGGGCATTCCGCGTCGTCGCCCCCGCCGATCGTGCAGGTCGCGACCGTTCGCACGGCGCCGTCGACGACCCGCCCGACCGTGCGCGTCTCGGTGGTGTGCCCGCTCGCCCAGTCGTCGGACAGCGTGCAGACCCGGTCGCCGTTCTGGAAGCGCCGGCTGCCGAAGCAGCCGTAGACCCGGTCCTGCCCGACGGGCAGGAAATAGCAGGCCGTGTCGAACCCCGCGAAGGGGCCGCCGGTGAACCGTGCCGCGAAGGCCCGCTGGCGCAGCGCCGCCGCGATCCAGTGCGGCCGGGCCGGATCGCTCTTCGCGCGGCCGGACAGGTCCTCGGTCCGGGCCCGGATCGCCCCCAGCACGATGGTGCGCGCGTCGGCCGCGTCCAGGTCGCCGAGCCACGTGTCCCGGGCCGCCACCCAGCGCTTCTGGCTGGCGATCAGCATCGCCCGGATCTCGGCGTCGTCCGTGCCGTGCAGGAGGCCGGCATAGGCCGAACCCAGGGCGGCATCGGCTTTCCGGAGCGCCGCGTCGGCGCAGATCATGCGCTCGAGCGGGCTGGCCGCCCTGCGGCAGTCGATCGCCCGGGCCGCAGACGGCGCCAAGAGGGATGCGGCGACGGCCGCCACCAGGAGCCGCGTCACGGCCGGCCTCGCACTGAACGGCGCATCTGAACCTCGCATCCGGACCGCGCGCCCGGGCAGCGCCGCGGAGCCACGCCGCTCCCCCGTGACAGGCCGCGGGGTGCGGGCGGACGCCCGCAGCCGCGCGCCATCCGGGCCCTACTGCGCCGCGGCATCGACGACGCGGCACAGGTTCTGGTCGACGTCCTGACCGATCTGACCGGCCTGCACCATGAAGAGGGCGTCGACCCGGCTGCCCGTCCCGGCCTTGCGCACCACGACCCGCAGCGTCTGCGGTCGCCCCGAGCCGGACGTCTCCTGCTGGGCCGTCAGGGTCCCGAGCTGCTTCTCGACGTGCACGCCCACGAAGCCTTCGGCCAGGACCGCCCGCGTCACCCGGTCGAACGCGGCCTTGGGGCTGACCGAGGGGAAGATCATCCACGTCTTGTAGGTGATGGCCTGAAGCATCGGCGTCCCCTCGCTCCGGTAATGGTCGCGGCATGTCTCCGCCGCGGCCGCCGGGAGCGCGAGTGTGGACAGGATTGCCGCGTGGACGAACGCGGTTTGCATCGATCCCATGGGGCGCCTCTCACTTCGTTCTGGCGTGGACTTGGCGGACCTGCGCGGCCGGGTCCCGGTCGGGCGTCGATCCGTACGGGTGCGGGAGGCCGGTCCGCGCCGGCCGGCCCCCCGCAGGGTCTCAGAGCTGCGGCGCGGCCGGTGGCCGGGGGCGCGGCGGCGGCGCCATCTCGCGCGGTGCCGGGGGCTCGGTCCGCGGCGGCGCGCCGGACGCGGCCGCCTCCGCCTTCGGAGGCTCAGCGACCGGCGCCGGCCGCGGGGCCGCGACCGAGCCGCGGACCGTGTCGCGCAGGAAATCGCCGGTGCTGGTGCCGGCCTCCCGGGACGCCGGAGCCGGCGCCGCCCGGGCCGCCGGTGCGGCCTGGCCGCTGCCGCCGTCGCGCGGCACCGGCACCTGCGACACCGCCGGGGCCCGGCGGGGCTCGCCCGGCGGCACGGTGATCCGGAACGTGTACGGCACCGTGGACCCGTCCCCGAAGGTGACGGCGACCGACAGGGTGTCGAGGCCGGAGAAGTCGGTGCGTGCCGTGTAGTAGAGCGACATCGCGTCCTTCTTGGCGTCCTCGCAGCCGTCCGGCTGCCGGATCTGCGCCCCGGTCTCGTCGACCTTGCCGCTGAGGATCCGGAATTCCCGCCGCTGCTCGATGCGCCCGCCGCGCGGCGGCCTGACGAGTTCGATCGTGGCCGCGCGCGAGCGGCACCCCTGCGTGGCGAAGTAGTAGGTGAAGCCCTGGAGGAAGATCCGCTGGCCGGGGCGCGCGGTCTTGTTCTCCACCTCCGCCCGGGCCGGCAGGGCGAGGCAGAGCGGCAGGCAGAGCGCTGAGCCGAGCGCCGACCCGAGGGCCAGGACGCCGGCGCCGGTGCGCCGTCGCGGTCGGGTCGGTGCTGCGGATCGGGGAGCGTTCGGAAGGTGCTGATGCACGGGCCTCGTCCTCGGCTTGGCGATGGGGGGGGCGGCCTCCGCCGCAGGGCTGACCGTCCGCGGCGCGTCAGAGCTGCGGCGCGGCGGGCGGGCGCGGCGGTGCCAGTTGCTGTGGCGGCAGCGCGGGCGGTGCGGGCGTGCCGGATACGGGCGCCGCGGCCTCTGCAGCCTTCGGGGGCGGCGAAGCCGGTGCCGGCCGGCCGGCCGGGACCGCGCCGCGGACCGCGTCGCGCAGGAAGTCGCCGGTGCTGGCCTCCTGAGGCGCCGGAGCCGGAGCCGCTCGCTCGGCCGGAGCGGCGCGCGCCGTCGGGGCCGGCCGCGAGAGGCCCGCGTCGCGGGGGGCGGGTGCCTGGGACACCGCCGGCGCCCGCCGGCCTTCGCCCTCGGGCACCGTGATCCTGTAGGTGTAGGTCGCCTCCTCGCCGGTGACGAAGGTGACGATCACCGACACCGTGTCCAGGCCGGAGAAATCGGGCCGGGCCGTGTAGTAGAGCGCCCGCGCGTCCCGCTCGACATCCTGGCAGCCGTCCCGCGACGGGGTGCCGTCGGTGTTCCGGCCGAGGACCAGGAATTCGCGCCGCTGCTCGATGCGTCCGCCGCGGGGCGGCGTGACCAGTTCGACCGCGGCCGCCGGAACCGACGGGCAGCCCGGCCGGGTCTCGTGGGTGGCGTAGCCGTCGAGGCGGATCCGCTGTCCGGGGCGCGCGGTCACGCTCGTGGATCCGGCGAGCGCCGGCCCCGCGAGGCAGAGCCCGAGGAGGCCGAGGAGGCCGAAGAGGAAGCCGAAGCCGGGTCGCCCAGGCCGCACGACCCCGGCCGCTCTCGACTTCGGGACGCTGTGTGCCATGGGACTCCTCCTCGGCCTGCGGGACGGGCGGTCGTGGACCGCGGGCGGGACGCTCACTTCGGGTCGGAGCGCTCCAGGACCGGCTTGCCGCCATCGGTGCGGAACCGGACCGCGTAGGTGCTGTTCGTCGACTGGGCGTTGCACGTGATGACCACCGGGCCGCCCATCGGGTTGGGCAACTCGCAGGTGCCCTTCACCTTGATGGTGGACTGGTCGCGCTCGGCGTACATCAGCTCGTCGATGGGCTGGCGCAGGGTGCCACCCGCGACGAGGCCCTTCGCCGAGGCCAGGAACGCCATGGCCTTGCCGTCGGTGGTGCCGAAGATGAACCCGGCCTTCGGGCTCCCGACGACGGAGGTGTTCACCGCACCCGAGGCGCAGAGGGCGGTGAGGTCCTCCCCGTCCATCACCAGGGATTCGCAGCGGCCCTTGAAGGACAGCTTCAGGAACGTGCCCGGCGGCGGGTCCCGCGCCTCCGCGGTGTCGCGGGGCGCGGGCGGTGGAGACGGTGACTGCGACGGCGGCGGCGGCGTGTCGGGCGGGGCCGGAGCCCGCGCTTCGGCGGGCCGATCGCGGGAAGGCGCGGTCCCGCCGTCCCGCCGGTCCCAGCCGCCGCGAGGCTGGCCGGGCTGCCAGACGCAGAGACGGACGCCGTCATTGTCCCAGCAGGGGCCGCTCGGGGACAGGGCGCCGAGGGATTCGGCGGCGCGCAGGCCACCCGACGACCCGTTCCAGAAGGCGGTGGCCTTCAGCGGGTTCTGCGGGTCTCGGACGAGCTGCGCCACGACGTCGAGCTTGCTCCCGGAATAGGAGCGGATCTCGAAGCCGCGGGCACCGGTCTGCCCGGTCTCCGCCCGGAACTGGCAGGCCCCGTCGAGGCGGACATCGCCGGCGACCTCGAGGTAGCAATCGGCGGCCCGCGGCGCGCCGGCCTCGGGCGCCGCCGCGGGAGCCCCGCCGAAGCCGGGGCGGCCCTCGCCGACCTTCCAGGCGCAGACCCGGCTCCGGGACCCGGTCCAGCAGGCGCCCTCCGACGTGACGCCGTCGGAGGGGCCGTCCTCGGGCTTGCCGCCGGGCTCCCGGTTCCAGGTGGCCGTGCCCCGGCCCGGCGCCGTCACCGACACGACCACCCCGTCGCGCAGGTAGCCGTTGTCGTAGGTGGCGAGGCGGAACCCGCCCACGCCGTAGCTGCGCGCATCGGTCAGGAACTCGCAGACCCCGTCGATGACGGTCCTGCCGTCGGCCGCGAAGAAGCAATCGGCCTTGCGGACCTTGATCTGCGCCTGCGCGGCGGCGGGCAGGAGGAGGCCGGCCGACAGGGCGGCGGCGAAGAGGGCGAGGCGGCGCCCGGCCCGAGGGGCCGGGAACCGCGCAGGATTCGAACGGCGGCGGGGGGCCATGGCCGTCTCCTATGGATTGCCGAGGAGGCGGCGGGCCGCCTGGATGGTGCGGTCGTTGCGCTGGTCGACGACGCGGCCCTGGTAGAGATTCCGGTCGGCGAGGCGTTGCTGGAGCGCGGCCCAGAAGCCGACGCCCCATTTGTCCTGCTCGAGGTTCTGCAGGATCTCGGTGGACTTGAGTTCGAGGGCGCGGATCGTCATGTCGGCCGCCTTGCCGGGATCCCGCTGCAGGCCGGCGCCGCCGATATCGAACAGGAACGCCGCCGAGGCCGCCGCGGGGGCGAAGGAGGCCTCGCCCGCGAGGCGCTCCAGATACCGCCGCGCCAAGAGGCCGTCGGGGGCGGTGATCCGCTGCTCCGTGTTCGCCGGCGACAGGAGCAGCGCGTAGAGATACTGCGCCACCGAGACCCCGCTCTCCGCCAGGCTCCTGAGCTTCGCCTCGTCGGCGGCGTTGGTGGTGGCGCTCTTGAACAGCGCCATCAACGCCTCGACGCTCGGCGCGGAGGCGGGTGGTGTCGCGGGCGGCGGCGTGCCCGGCTTTCCGGGGCCGGAATTGCCCGCCCCGGAATTGCCAGCCCCGGAATTGCCCGCCCCTGGATTGCCGGTCCCCGGATTGGTCTGCGGGCCGGCGGCCCTGCCGGCCAGCGCCTGCACGGCCGCGCGCGTCTGCGGCGTCGCCGACCCGTCGGCGGGGCCCGTGTAGAAGCCGCGCTTCGCGAGATTGCGCTGGATCGCCGCCACGAGGTCGGGGGGCTGGCGGCCGAGCTCGTCCGTGAAGGTGGTGACCGCCAGCGGCAGCTTGGCCGCCACCGTGTCCATGTAGAGATCGGCGGCCTTCTGCGGATCGCGCGGGACGCCGCTCTCGGCATCGGTGTAGCAGCCGGCGATCCAGTAGAGCGTCGACCAGGAATCGAGATAGGCGTTCCGGGCGGCGACCGGGTTCGCGTGGAAGGCCAGCCCGTAGCGGCAGCCCCGCTTGAGATCGTATTGGCCGCGGCCTCTGTTGAGCAGGAGTTCGGTCATGCCGCGCTGGGCCCCGGGGAAGCCGAGGTCGGCGGGCTTCTGGTAGTAGGTCAGGGCCTTGGCGGCGTCGGGCTTGACGGGATTCTTGACGTAGAGCGCGGCCCATTCGGGATTGTAGAGGGCGCCCATGAACGAGCGGGCGCTGACGTCGCCGGCCTCGGCACCCGCCTTGAGCTTCTCGAAGGCGGCCCTGTCGCCGTCCTTGCCGGCCTTGTCGAGCAGGTCGAGATAGAGCTTCTCGTTCTCCTTGCTGTCGGCGGGCTTGCCCCACTCGCCCGCGGGCTTCAGCAGCGCGAGGGCGAGGCCGGCCAGGAGCGCGACCGCGGCCTGGGGCAGGACCAGCCAGGCGAGGCGGTAGCGCGCATCCGCGTACCAGAGCGTCGCGTGCGCCCGGAGCCGGTCGGTCCCGATCAAGACGCCGCTCATGACTTGGCTTTCATGTAGGCGCGCAGGGCCGTGATGACCGCCGGATTGCGCGTGTTCTCGACCGGGAGCGTGTAGAAGCCGCGGGTGGTCAGTTCGGCCTGGAGGGCGCCCCAGAACCCGTCGCTCCAGTGCCCCGCCTCGGGGAACAGCAGCCAGAAGGTGATCTGGTCGTCCTTGAGGTCGATGCCCCGCAGGGCGAGGGCCGCGGCCTTCCGGGGATCCTTGGCGACGTTGCCGTAGCCGGAATCGTGGAGCACCGCGGCCTCGCCCGCCGCCATGCCGTTCCCGGCGGCCGCGGCGCGCTCGTAGGCGGCCACGGCGACCTGCGCGTCCGGCGCGAAGACGTCGCCCTTGTTCATCACCGGGTTGAACAGGCGCGCATAGGCGGTGAGCGCGTCCGCGTCCCCGGCATCGGCCCGGCCCTTGAGCTCGGCCAGCTTCCGCCGGTCGCCGGCCCGGGCGGCGGTCGCGAGGGCGATCACCTCCGGATCCGGGCCCTTGGGCGCCATCCGCCGCGGCTCGGGCCGCGGGGTCGCGACCGTGTTGGTGATCCCCGCCTCCACCTGGAGGGCCGTGATGATCCCGGGATTGGGCCGCCCGTCCACGGGGCCGATATAGCGACGCTGCTCGGCCAGATGCCGCTGGAGGCCCGACACCAGGGCGGGGTTCTGCTGGCCGAGATTGTTGATGAAGGCGTCCATCGTCGGCCGGTGCTTGCGCCACAGCACCGCGGTCACCAGCCCCCCGGCCCGGACCGGGTCCTGCGGCAGGCCGCTCTCGGGCTCGACGTAGCAGGTGGCGAGCTTGACGGTGAGCCGCTCCTCGCCGGTGATCGTGCGCTCGAGCGTCTCGGGATCGTCGAACCAGGTCTGGGCGAGGCGGCAGCCGCGCCGGAGGTCGCGGTTGGGGTTGGCCGGATCGAGCAGCACGTCCGCGAGGCGCGCGACCGCCAGGAGGTCGCCGATCGCGGCGCCCGGTCCGTAGAGGGCGGCCGCCCGGGCGAAATCGTTCGGCGCGGGCTTGCTGGGGAAGTAGGCGGCGGTCAGCGGGTCGTAGAGCGTCCCGAGCTTGGTCGCGGCGTCGATCTGGCCCCGGGTGGCCGCGGCGGTCAGCGCGTCGAACGCCGTGCGGTCGCCGTCCTTGCCGGCCCGGTCGCGCAGGGCGCTCAGCTCGGCGATCCGCGCCTTCGAGGCGGTGGCCGGCTGACCCCAGACGCCCTGCGCGGCCAGCGCCATGCACAGGCCCGCCACCGCGCAGGTCACGGCCTGCGGCAGGGCGAGCCAGGCCAGGCGGTAGCGGCGATCGTCGTACCAGAGGGTCGCGTGCGCGCGCAGCCAGTCCTCGCGTGCGATGCTCATGGCCGCGACGGCTCCCGGGCCGTCACGACAATGCGGCGGGGCGCGGGGCGCCGCCGCCGAGCGCCCGCTCGAAATCCACGAGCTCGAACTGGCCGTAATCGCCCAGGGGATCGCTGGCGAGCCGCATCGCCTGGGCCTCGCGCAGGCGCTCCAGGAGGGTGCGCATCGCGCGGGCATTCGCCCAGTCGTGCCGCTGCGCGCGCTGCTCGACCCACGGGATCAGCAGGGTCTCGAAGCGCGGCGGCAGCCGGAAGGATTGCCGCGACGCCATCAGGCGCAGGATCTCGACGAGGTCGTAAGGATCGTAGGCCGGGAATTCGACGGTCTTGGTGAAGCGGCCGGCGAGGCCGGGATTCGTGTCGATGAACCGGGCCATGTCGTCGGTGTAGCCGGCGACGATCACGATGATCCGGTCGCGGTTGTCCTCCATGAACTTGAGGAGGGTGTCGATCGCCTCCTTGCCGAAGTCGCCCCCGCCCCCGCCGCCCTCGGCCAGGGTGTAGGCCTCGTCGATGAACAGGATGCCGTCGAGGGCCTCGCGGCAGCGCTCCAGGGTCTTGGCCGCGGTCTGGCCGACATAGCCCGCCACCAGCCCGGCCCGGTCGACCTCGACCACGTGCCCCTTCCGCAGGACGCCGAGCGCCCGGAAGATGTCGCCCATGATGCGCGCCACCTCGGTCTTGCCGACGCCGGGCGGGCCGGTGAACACCATGTGCTGGCTCACCGCGCCGACCTCGATGCCCTCGGCGCGGCGCCGGGCATCGACCAGCACCCGCGCCGCCACGGTCTTCACCTGCTCCTTGACCGGCGCGAGCCCGATCATCGCGTCGAGGCGGGCCATGACCTTCCGGGCGGCGTCCATGTCGACCGCGCCGCCGGCCTGGCGGCCGAGGGCCGCGGCGATGTCGGCGGGTTCGAGCCGGTTGATGTCGCCGCCGGGGCTGGCGGCGAGGCGCAGCGCCTGCGCCTGGCGGGCCTTCTCCAGCACCGTGCGCATCTCGCGGGCATTGGCCCAGTCCTCGGCCTTGGACCGGGCGCCGACATAGGCCGCGAGGTCCTTCTCGAACCCCTCCGGCATGACGAAGCCCTGGCCGGCCGCCATGCGCTTCAGGATCTCGGCGAGTTCCGGCGGGCTGTAGGGCGGGAACTCGACGGTCTTGGTGAAGCGGCTGGCGAGCCCCGGATTCGTGTCGATGAACCGGCGCATGTCGTTGGTGTAGCCGGCGACGATCACGATGATCCGGTCGCGGTTGTCCTCCATGAACTTGAGGAGGGTGTCGATCGCCTCCTTGCCGAAGTCGCCCCCGCCCCCGCCGGCGGCGGCCAGGGTGTAGGCCTCGTCGATGAACAGGATGCCGTCGAGGGCCTCGCGGCAGCGCTCCAGGGTCTTGATCGCGGTCTGGCCGGCATAGCCCGCCACCAGCCCGGCCCGGTCGACCTCCACGACGTGGCCCTTGCGCAGCACCTTCAGCGCCTTGAAGACGTTGCCGAGGATCCGGGCGACCTCGGTCTTGCCGACGCCGGGGGGCCCGGTGAACACCATGTGCTGGCTCATGGCCGCCACCGGCAGGTTCTGGGCGCGGCGCTGCTGCTCCACCTGCATCCGGGCGATGACGCCCTTCACCTCCAGCTTCACGGGGTCGAGGCCGACCATGCCGTCGAGGGTCGCGAGCGCGGTGGCCAGGAGGTCCTTCTTCTCCGCGCCCGCGCCGTCGTCCACGAAGCGGATCGGGCGGATCCTGCGGCTCGCCCGGGCCTGGTCCAGGGCGCGCCGCGTCGCCTCGATCCGCGCCGGGATGTAGCTCGCCGCCAGGAGGCCCCCGACGAGGCCGCCGAGGATCAGGCCGTTGCGCAGCAGAGCCGCGGGCGTCGCGGCGAGCGGCCCGAGCAGGTCCGGCCGCAGGGCGACCAGCAGGCCGGTGGCACCCAGCACGATGACCGCGAAGAGCGCGACCGGATGCTTGTCGAGGCGTTCCATGGACGTGACAAACCTTGGTGCTGGCCGTGGTGCTGAACGGGCGCGGGGCGTCCCGCGATCGTCTCGCCGTCAGGCGTCCTCGCCGGTGGCGCGGAGCAGATCGACGATCTCCAGGCGGCGCAGGTCGCCGCCCTGCAGGGCGACCCGGGCGGCCTGGGCCTCGCGGGCCTTCTCCAGGAGGGTCCGCATCTCGCGGGCGTTCGACCAGTCCTCGGCGCGGGACCGCTGCGCGAGCCAGGGGGTGAGCGCCGCCTCGAACCCCTCGGGGAGCGCGAATTGCTGCCGGGCCGCCATGCGCTTCAGGATCTCGCAGAGATCCTTCGGGCTGTAGGGCGGGAATTCGACGGTCTTGGTGAAGCGGCCGGCCAGTCCCGGATTGGTGTCGATGAACCGGCGCATGTCGTTGGTGTAGCCGGCGACGATCACGATGATCCGGTCGCGGTTGTCCTCCATGAACTTGAGGAGGGTGTCGATCGCCTCCTTGCCGAAGTCGCCCCCGCCGCCGCCGCCGGCGGCCAGGGTGTAGGCCTCGTCGATGAACAGGATGCCGTCGAGGGCCTCGTGGCACTTCTCCAGGGTCTTGGCTGCGGTCTGGCCGACATAGCCCGCCACCAGGGCCGCGCGGTCGACCTCCACGAGATGCCCGCGGCGCAGCACCTCGAGGGACCGGTAGATCTCGCCGATCGCCCGGGCGACCTCGGTCTTGCCGACGCCGGGAGGCCCGGTGAACACCATGTGCTGGCTGATCGCCGCCACCGGCAGGCCCTCGGCGCGCCGCCGCTGCTCCAGTTCCAGCCGCGCGATCAGGGCGTTGACCTCGCGCTTGACCGGCGCGAGCCCGACCATGTTCTCCAGATTCGCGATCACGGCCTCGGGAGACCGGGCCTCCACGACCCGGCGCGGCGCCACGATCAGGCGCGGCAGGGCGAGCAGGCCCCCGGCCGGCTGCCCGAGGCCGGCCTCCGCCTTGCGGGCGGCCGTCGCGGTCGCGGCGAGGCCCAGCGCCGCCAGCAGGGCGACGGCGATCCCGATCGCCGCCCTCCACCGCAGCTCCGCTCCGGCGGCGTTCCACCAGGCGACCGGGCCGTAATCGGTGCTCAGCAGGAGCGGCGTGAGGACCGCGACCACGAGGCCGGAGACGACGAAGGGGAGGATGGCGGATTTCGACATCCGTCAGCCTCCGCAGGGCTTGCTGGTGTTCCAGATCACGGGGATCCGCTTGACGCCCGCGGTGGTATCGACCGTCAAACCCGGGGTCAGCTCGACGAACACGTCCTTGGCGGCGCCCTCGATGACGATCTCGCCCTTGCCGGCCTCGTAGGGGGCCGGGAACGGGACCGCGATGTTGATCGGCCCGTCGGTGATGTTGAAGGCCGGCGACAGGTAGTTCCCGGCGCGGATGCGCACCACGCCGCCGGCATCGGCCTTCGTCTTCGACAGGCGCATCAGGCCCAGGGGCGCCCGGCAGGCCTTGGCTTCGGCGACGATCTTGTCCTTCTCGTCGGCGGGCAGGGTTTCGGCGGCCTTGTCGATCGCGCCCGTCTTGACGAGGTTCAGGGCCGGCCGCTCGGCCGTCCCGGCGGTCTCGCCGCCGCCCGAGAGCAGCACGCCCGCGACGGCGCCCGCTGCCACCAGCCCGCCCACGATCGCGATGAGGCTCGGCGACAGGGCCGGCTTGGCGGATGCCGCCGGGCTCGGGGCCGCGTGGGGACCGGACAGCCTGTCCTGAGCCTGCCGCTCAGCATTCTGGCGCTCGACTTCCGACATCCAGCAGGCCCCCGAACATGGAACGACGTAATTCGTGCGCCGCATCGGCACGCACGACAGGACAAACAGCCTTGATGTTTTTGGAAAGATTCAAAAGAACCGGCGGCCGATGCCTGTCATCATGACGGGCTGACTTCTAGGCATGCGGAAAAAACCGGTCTACTAGTGTATCTGACCTATCGTCGCACCCTTGACAGGGCCTGGATTTCATCCGGCATGGCCCTGTGCTGGGGACGTCGTGGGGAAAGATTCCGATGCTGCGATCGGGAGTGGAATGAACGGCTCCGCGCGCGAGACCCTCATCGTCGCCGACGATCATCCGCTGTTCCGCGAGGGCATGCGGCGCATCACCGAACGGCTCTATCCCCAGGCCCTCGTCCGGGAGGCCGCCACGATGGAGCAGGTCCTGGCAATGGCCCGCACCGGGCCGCCGCCCCGGGCGTTCTTCCTCGACCTTCTGTTCCCCGGCCTCGATCCCCGGCACTCCATCGGTGCGCTGCGCGTCGAGTTCGAGCGGGCCTCGATCGTCGTCGTGTCGATGACCGACGACGAGGGCCTGATCCGGACCGTCATGGCCGAGGGCGCCGACGGCTTCATCGGCAAGGCGTTGCCGGCAGCGGAGATCGCCCAGGCGATCGCGGCGATTCGCGACGGGGAGTTCGTGATCCGGCGAAGCCCCGTCTCGGGCCTCGCCCTACCGCGCGGACCGCTCCCGCCCCTGACGCAGCGCCAGCGCGACGTGCTGCGCCTCGTCGCCCGGGGGCACACCAACAAGGAGATCGCCCGGGAACTGGATATCTCGCCCTTCACCGTCCGCATCCACGTCTCGGCGCTCCTGCGGGCCCTCGACGTCACCTCCCGTTCCGCGGCGGCCGCGAAAGCCGCGACGGCCGGTGTCGGTGAATGAGGGGGGAGGGGCGGCGGCTGCGGCGCGTCCGATCGTACACCTGTCCGAATGTCGCCGTCGCGGACCCCGTGGCAAAGGCCGGGGCATGAGGCGATCGGGACACGGGGTCGGGCGTCCGGCCCGCATGCGGCGTCTGGCGGGTCTGGGCCTGGCGGGGCTGTCCGGACTGGCCGCCCGGCCCGCTGCGGCCGATCCCGACCTCGCCATGCTGCCGCATGCCACGGTGCTGGCGGCGGTCTGCGGGCGGCCCGCCGACAAGGAAGCCGAGACCTGCCGGATGAAGGACGGCCGCACGGCGGAGTTCTGGACCGCCGCGATGTTCTCCACCGAGACCGGGAGCTGGTTCACCGGGTTCGTCACGATGCCGGCGCCGGGCGAGGATGCCGCCGCGCCCAACCGGCGGAGCGTCGCGGCCGCCACCTACGCCCTCAAGGACATGCGCTGGCGTCTCGCGGGGGTGCAGACCCTGTCCGGGCGGATCGGGACCGGAAACCGCAACGGCAGCGCCCCGGCGGTGGACGAGCAGCGAGGCGCGGTGTTCAAGCCGCTGAGCCGGGGGCGCCTCCTGATGGGCCTGCGCCTTGCGGCTTCCGGTGCGGCCGGGGCCCGCGACTTCTCCTTTCTCCTCCTGCAGTTCTACGGGGCGCCGACGCGTTGGGTGCTGGCGGGCGAGGTTTCGGCCGGCTCGGACGGCTCGGCCGCCTGCGTCGAGGAGGAGCCCTGCCGGATGGGCACGAGCGAGGGCCGGCTGGAGATCCGGCCGGAGGATCCCCGCGATCCCGCCGCGTGGCCCCCGGTCCGGGTCACCCTCAGCGGCACCGTGCTGGGCGCGGACGGCAGCCTGCGTCCGGCCACGGACCGGGATGCCCGCCTCTATCGATTCGACCCGGCCACCGGCACCTACCGCTGAGGCCGGCCACCCGGCCGGCCTCCCGGAGGGCCACCCGCCACGCCACGGGGTGCCGGTCGCCGGGAGCACTCGGCCGTGGAGCGAGACTATTTTTGCAGTGTCGTAAACAAGATCACACTGAATATTTTCCAAATCGATGTTGTTGCGATGATCGGACTGGGCTGTGTCGAGGATTGTCGAGGATTGTCGAGGATTGTATAGCCGCCCGGCGCCCGGAAATGCCGTCCGCGTCGCCCGATCGCCCCTTCTTTTTACCACTGGTAGTGCTGCTCACCCTCAGGTAGGCTTGAGAGATCTGTCCTCGGTCGGCGACGGTTGCGGCCGTTGCCCGGGTCCGGGCGGTGATACGGCTGGGCAGTTCGCACGATGACGCGACAGCAGGATACCGGGGCCGGCAGGAGGGGGGGCGGGCCGTATGCCGGAGGCGCAGCCCCCATGAAGTCCCGGGACGGCGTCGGGGCCGTGCCGTTCGCTTCCGGCCCGGCCTGATCGCCGATGTTCCAGCCGCGCCGCCAGCGGGACGAGGCGTACGACAACGAGAAGGCGCAGGCCCTCATCCGAGCCGTCGTCATCGGCTGCGCCTGCCTGTATCTCCTGCCCCAGATCTACGGTGGCATCGCCCCGCCGGAAGCCCGGTTCGTCGCCTATCTCGTGACCGGCCATTGGGTCTTCGCCGTCGCGCTGTACGGCTGGATCGCCCGGCATCCCGGCAGCAACACGCCGCGCCGCGTCGTCACCTTCGCCCTCGATCTCGGCGGAATGACCTACGCGATGGCCGTGGGCGGCGCGCCGTTCCTGCCGCTCTACGCGATCGTCATCCGGCTGATCGTCGGCAACGGCCTGCGCTACGGGGGCACCTCCCTGAAGGCGTCCACGGCCGCGGCCCTGGTCTCGCTCGCGGTCACGACGTATTTCAACGCGTACTGGCGCGGCAATCCGTTTCTCGTCCTGACGCTGGCGGCCATCACCGTCCTCGTGCCGACCTACATCTACAGCCTCCTGGAGCGTCTGCGCCGCGCCTATGAGCGCGAGCAGGAGGCGAACCTGTCCAAGTCGCGCTTCCTGGCTCAGGCGAGCCACGATCTGCGCCAGCCGATCCATGCCATCAGCCTGTTCACCGCCTGCCTGCGGGACGCCGCGCTGGGTCGGGAGGAACTGCAGATGGTCGAGAACATCGACCGGTCGCTGCAGAGCGTCTCGCGCCTGTTCAAGTCGCTTCTGGATATCTCGACCCTCGACAGCGGCCGGGTGGTGCCCCGCCCCGAGCCTGTCCCGATCAACGACATCCTCGACGACGTGTGGCGCCAGAATTCGGAGGCCGCCCAGCTTGCCGGGACGGTCCTGCGCCGCCGTGCCTGCGCCAGCGTCGTGGACACCGACCGGGCGCTGCTCACGACGATGCTGCAGAACGTCGTCAACAACGCGATCAAGTACGCGCCCGGCCGGCCGATCCTGATCGCGTGCCGGCGGCGGGGCGGTCGGCTCGCCATCCAGGTCTACGATCGCGGCCCGGGAATCCCGGCCGAGCATCAGGACAGGGTCTTCGACGAATTCTACCAGATCCGCCGCCGCGGCGACCGGGACGTCGAGGGCGTGGGCCTGGGCCTGCCGATCGTCCGGCGGCTCGGCGCGCTGCTGGACCTGGCGGTGACCCTGCGCTCGGTGCCGGGGCGCGGAACCTGCGTGACCATCGGCGACCTCCCCCTCGCCGAGGCTCCGGTGCCCGCGGCCGCGCGCGACGCCCTCGACCCGCCGGCGACGATCGGCGGGCTGCGCGTGCTGCTGGTGGAGGATGACGGCGCCGTCCTGCGGGCGACGGCCAGCCTGCTGCGCAAATGGGGATGCCGCGTTCAGGCCGAGGCCGGGATCCCCGCTGCGCTGCCCGAGATCGACCTCCTCATCACCGACTTCGAACTCGGGAGCGGCGTGACGGGAACGGAGTGCATCGCGGCGGTCCGCGACCTGGCGGGCCGTGCGCTGCCGGCGGTGGTGATGAGCGGCCATGACGAGGCGCGCGTGCGCGAGGATCTGGGCGCACCGGACATCCCGATCCTCTCGAAGCCGGTTCGGCCGGCCGAGCTGCGCTCCGTCCTCATCGCCGCCAGCATCAGGCTGCGCCCGCGGCCGGTGCCGGTCGCGTGAGGCCGGCACGCATGCGGTCGCGGATTTCCCCTTACCGGGCCAGATCGCGCCGGTCCTTGCCGGTACCCTTGCCGGGACGCTCCGTCCCCTCCCCGCCGGCCTGAAAGTCGATCATCGCCTTCAGCAGCGCGTCCCGGGTGAGGCCGTGCTCGGTGGCGATCTGCGAGACGATCCGGAGCGCCTGGGCGGCGGGGGAGCGGTCGGTCACCGGCAGCCGTGCGAAGGCCTGGCTGACGCGCGTGCCCGCCACGTATCCGATGACGATCCCGACGATCACGCCGCAGGCTCCGGCCAGGATCAGGACGCCGATCTTCATGAGTCACCCGTCAGCGGTTGCGAGGCTGGCGCCTTCTGACCCTCCTGCGCGGGTGCTTTCAAGCCGGACCGTGCCGGCCCGGCAGCCGGCGGGACGCCCGCGTCGCGCGGAGCCCGATTCTCACAGGCGGGCGATGGCGTGACCGAATCGGTCGCCGCCGTCAGCCCTGCTCCGCGCGGTCCGCACCGTCGCGCGATTCGGCCTCTCGGCGGGCCGCGCGGGCCTGGGCGATGAGGTCGATGGCCGTCAGCGCGGCGTTCGCCCCCGTGCCGCCGGCCAGCAGCAGACCCGGCGGCATCGTCCGGATCTGGGGGCGGCCGCTACGACCGCCGCGGCGTCCGGTTCTTCGATCGGTCGCGTTCGTCATGAGGCCCCACCGCCTGTCAGCGCGGACCGGTCTGCGGACGCGGCCTTGGTAGGGAGATGGTGACCAGCTCGCCGGTGATCGGATCCAGGATCGTCATGGGCGCCCCCGTGGTTGACCCCCATGGCGAACCCAAATTGTGGTTTAACCTTGGCCGAACGAGGCGGTGAACACAGATTTCGTGACCGGCGTTTCGGATGCCCATCGTCTGATTGCTGAACATCCGTCCGAATAATCGGATCGGAGGGCCGGATTCCCAAGTGCCTCCGGCGCAGCACCGGCAGGGGCGCGGCGACCGGCGCGCCCTACACCGACATCCACCGGAGCACGTCGGCCTCGACCATCCCGGCCCGGGGGCCGGCGAGCACCACCTGCCCGCGATCCATCACCGCGTAGGAATCGCAGAGGTCGCGCGCCCACGCGAAATACTGCTCGACCAGCACGATCGCCATCTCGCCCCTGGACCGGAGATAGGTGATCGCCCGGCCGATATCCTTGATGATCGAGGGCTGGATGCCCTCCGTGGGCTCGTCGAGCACGAGGAGCTTCGGCCGGGTCACCAGCGCCCGGGCGATGGCGAGCTGCTGCTGCTGGCCCCCCGAGAGATCGCCGCCGCGCCGGTGCAGCATGTCCTTGAGCACCGGGAACAGGTCGTAGATCTCCCCCGGGATGTGGCGGTCGCGGCGCTTCAGCGGCGCGAAGCCGGTCTCCAGGTTCTCCTTGACGGTGAGCAGCGGGAAGATCTCGCGGCCCTGGGGCACGAAGGCGATCCCGGCCCGCGCCCGGTCGTAGGGGGCGAGGTTCTGAATGGGACGGCCGTCGAGCCGGATCGCGCCGGAGCGCACCGGCTGCTGGCCGACGATCGCCCGCATCAGCGAGGTCTTGCCCACGCCGTTGCGGCCGAGCACCGTCGTCACCCGCCCGGCCTCGGCCGTCAGGGAGACGCCGCGGAGCGCCTGGGCGGCGCCGTAATAGAGGTCGATGCCTTCGACACTGAGCATGGTCATCGTCCCAGATAGACTTCGACCACCCGCGGGTCGGCCGAGACCGCGTCGATCGAACCCTCGGCCAGCACTGCGCCCTCGTGCAGGCAGGTGACCCGGCAGCCGAGGTCGCGGACGAAGTGCATGTCGTGCTCCACCACGAGGACGGCGTGCTCGCCCGCGATCCGCCGGAGCAGCCGGGCGGTCTCGGCGGTCTCGGCGTCGGTCATGCCGGCCACCGGCTCGTCGACCAGCAGGAGCTTGGGATCCTGGGCGAGGAGCATGCCGATCTCCAGCCACTGCTTCTGGCCGTGGCTGAGATCGGCGGCCGGGCGGCCCCGGTGGGCCAGCAGGCCGACGGTCTCCAAGAGGGCGTCGATCCGCGCGGCCTCCACCCGGTTGCGCCAGCCGAACAGGGAAGCGAAGGCCGCGCGGGGGCCTTTGAGGGCGAGGAGGATGTTGTCGGCGACCGTGTGGCTCTCGAACACGGTCGGCTTCTGGAACTTGCGGCCGATGCCGAGGTCGGCGATCGCCGGCTCGTCGCTCCTGAGCAGGTCATGGGTGCCGTCGAACAGCGCGATGCCGCTGTCCGGCCGGGTCTTGCCGGTGATGCAGTCCATCATGGTGGTCTTGCCGGCGCCGTTCGGCCCGATGATCGCCCGCAACTCGCCCCGGGCCAGGGTCAGCGACAGGCCGCGCAGGGCCTTGTAGCCGTCGAAGGTCACCCGCAGGTCGTCGAGGTAGAGGAGCGCGTCCGTCTCCCGCTTCCGGTTGGCGGGACCGCGGGCCGCGGCATCCGGAGATTCGAGGAGGTCGGTGGTCATGCGCCCTGCCCTTGCTCGACGCGTTCCGGGGCGATCTCGGGCTCCGGCGGCAGCTTGGCCGCCGCGCGCCGGCTGCCGAGCCGCTCGATCGCGGTGCCGACGAGGCCGCGCGGCAGGAACAGCGTCACGACCACGAACAGGGCGCCCAGCGCGAACAGCCACGCGTCGGGCATCGCGCCGGTGAGCACGGTCTTGGCGTAGTTGACCAGCACGGCGCCCAGAGCCGCGCCGACCAGCGTGCCGCGCCCGCCCACCGCCACCCAGATCACCGTCTCGATGGAGTTGGTGGGGGCGAACTCCCCCGGGTTGATGATGCCGACCTGCGGCACGTAGAGGGCGCCGGCGACGCCCGCCATCATGGCCGAGACCGTGAAGGCCAGCGTCTTGAAGTGCTCCGGCCGGTAGCCGAGGAAGCGCGTGCGGCTCTCGGCATCGCGCACGGCGATCAGGATCTTTCCATACGCCGAGACCGTCATGACCCGGGCGATCAGGTAGCCCGAAGCCAAGGCCACGCCGGTCGCCACGAAGATGCCGACGCGGAAATTCTGGGACTGGACGGAAAATCCCAGAAGATCCTTGAAGTCCGTGAGGCCGTTGTTGCCGCCGAGGCCCATGTCGTTGCGGAAGAAGGCGAGCATCAGCGCGTAGGTCAGCGCCTGGGTGATGATCGACAGGTAGACGCCCGTGACCCGCGACCGGAAGGCGAGCCAGCCGAACACGAAGGCGAGCAGCCCCGGCACCAGCAGCACCATCAGGGCCGCGAAGGCGAAGTGGTCGAAGCCCAGCCAGTACCAGGGCAGGGCCTTGTAGTTCAGGAACACCATGAAGTCGGGCAGGACCGGGTTGCCGTAGACGCCCCGGGAGCCGATCTGGCGCATCAGGTACATGCCCATCGCGTAGCCGCCCAGCGCGAAGAACGCCCCGTGGCCGAGCGAGAGGATGCCGCAATAGCCCCAGACGAGGTCGAGGCTCACCGCGAGCAGCGCGTAGGCGAGGTACTTGCCGAACAGCGAGACGAGGTAGGTCGGCAGGTGCAGGCCGGAGCCCTCCGGCACCGCGAGGTTCAGCACCGGCACGGCGCCGCAGAAGGCGGCCAGGACGGCGAGGAAGATCCAGCCCTTCAGGTCGATGAGAGGGGGGCGGGACGGCATGGGGCTCACGATTCCACCGCCCGGCCCTTGAGCGCGAAGAGGCCGCGCGGGCGCTTCTGGATGAACAGGATGATGAAGACCAGGAGGCCGATCTTGGCGAGCACCGCGCCGACATACGGCTCGGCGAGCTTGTTGACGACGCCGAGTGTCAGCGCCGCCACCAGCGTCCCCCAGAGGTTGCCGACGCCGCCGAAAACGACCACGAGGAAAGAGTCGATGATGTAGCCCTGGCCGAGATTGGGCGAGACGTTGTCGATCTGCGACAGCGCCACCCCGGCGATGCCGGCGATGCCGGAGCCGAGCCCGAAGGTCAGGGCGTCGACGTAGGGGGTGCGGATGCCCATGGCGGCGGCCATGCGCCGGTTCTGGGTGACCGCCCGGGTCTTCAGGCCGAACGACGTTTTTCTGAGCACGAACAGCAGGCCCAGGAACACGGCCAGCGCGAACGCGATGATCCACATCCGGCCCCAGGTGATCGACAGGCCGTAGAAATCGAAGGCGCCGCTCATGAAGGCGGGGGCGCCGACCTCGCGGTTGGTCGGGCCGAAGATCGAGCGCACGCCCTGCTGGAGCGCGAGGCTGACCCCGAAGGTGGCGAGCAGCGTCTCCAGCGGGCGCCCGTAGAGGAAGCGGATGATGAACCGCTCGATCAGCACGCCGACAAGGCCGGCGACCAGGAACGCGCAGGGGATGCTGATCGCCAGCGACCAGCCGAACAGGGACGGCGCCTGGGTGCGGATCAGCTCCTGCACGCCATAGGTCGTGTAGGCGCCGAGCATCACCATCTCGCCGTGGGCCATGTTGATCACGCCCATCACCCCGAAGGTGATGGCGAGTCCGATGGCGGCGAGCAGCAGGACCGAGCCCAGCGAGATCCCGTACCAGACGTTCTGGAGGGCCCCGAGGATCGCGAGCCGCGTCTCGATCGCCGCGATGCCCCGGGCGGCGGCATTGCGCACCGCCTCGCTCGGATCCGCCGCCAGACCGCGCAGGATGCCCATCGCGTCGCCATCGCCCCGGGCCTGGATGGCGGGAATTGCGGCAATCCGGTCGGTCTCCGCGGTGCCGGGCCTGGCGAGCAGCACGGCGGCGCGGGCCTCGGTCAAAGCCTGCCGGACGGGCGCGCTGGTCTCGCGCGCCAGGGCGGCGTCGAGGGCCGGCAGGGCCGCCGCGTCCCTTGCCTTGAACACCGCGTCGGCGGCGATGCGCCGCTTTCCCGGATCGGGGCTCGCGAGGTCGAGCTGCCCGCGGGCGGCTTCGATCGCCCGGCGGACCCGGTTGTTGGCGCGCACGGGCTTGAGGTCGGGACTGTCGGCGGCGGCGGCGCCGGTCCGGGCGTCGACCAGAGTGCCGCCCTGCCGGATCAGCAGGGTCCTGTCGGCGGGGCGCACCAGCAGCCGTCCGTCCGACAGGGCCGACAGGATCGCGTCCGCGCGCGGGTCGCCGCTGGCCGCGAGGCCGGAGACGCCCGCCTCGATCTCGGCGTAGCCGTCCCCGGCGAGCTGGCCGTAGGGATCGGGCGCCTGGGCCAGCGCGGGGGCGGCCAGCAGAAGGACGAGGAGGGTGAGGAGACGGAGCATCGAGACTTTCGTTGCGCCTGGGAAGCGGGACGGGGACGCGTGCGGCACCTGAGTTCGCCAACGGGCGGCCGCGGTCTGCACGGATCGGTCGATGCGAGGCGCGACGGGCCCCCTCTCCCGGGCGGGAGAGGGTTGGGGTGAGGGGTGCGCGCTGTCCGGAAGGACCTGATCCCTCACCCTGTCCCTCTCCCGCACGGGAGAGGGGACCCGCGCCTCACCGCGATCCGAAGGTGCCGGACCGAACTGGAGGTCCGGCACCTTCGTTCAGCGGGAGCGCCCCTCAGGCGCCGCCGCAGGTCTTGGTCTTGGTGTTGTAGTTGCCGCACTTGAGCTTGACCCAGTCGGCCTCGAGGTCCTTCGAGCCCTCGAGCTGCTTCGACCACGCCTCGCCGGGGATCAGCGTGTCGGTCTTCCAGACCACGTCGAACTGGCCGTTCGCCTCGATCTCGCCGATGAAGACCGGCTTGGTGATGTGGTGGTTCGGCAGCATCGTGGCGGTGCCGCCGGTGAGGTTCTTCTGCTCGATGCCCGGCAGGGCGTCGATCACCTTGTCGGGGTCGGTGGTGCCGGCCTTCTCGACCGCCTTCACCCACATGTTGAAGCCGATATAGTGGGCCTCCATCGGGTCGTTGGTGACGGCCTTGGGGTTCTTCTTGAACGCCTGCCACTTCTTGATGAAGGCCTCGTTCTCCGGGGTCTTGATCGATTCGAAGTAGTTCCAGGCGGCGAGGTGGCCGACCAGCGGCTTGGCGTCGATGCCGGCGAGCTCCTCCTCGCCCACCGAGAAGGCGACGACCGGGATGTCGGTGGCCTTGATGCCCTGGTTGCCGAGCTCCTTGTAGAACGGCACGTTGGCGTCGCCGTTGATGGTCGAGACCACGGCGGTCTTCTTGCCGGCCGAGCCGAAGGCCTTGATCTTCGACACCTCGGTCTGCCAGTCCGAGAAGCCGAACGGCGTGTAGTTGATCAGGATGTCCTCGTCCTTGACGCCCTTGGACTTGAGATAGGCTTCGAGGATCTTGTTGGTGGTGCGGGGGTAGACGTAGTCGGTCCCCTCCAGCACCCAGCGCTTGGCGCCGCCGCCATCCTCCGACATCAGGTAGTCGACGGCCGGGATCGCCTGCTGGTTCGGGGCGGCGCCGGTGTAGAACACGTTCCGCTCGCTCTCCTCGCCCTCGTACTGGACGGGGTAGAACAGGATGTTGTCGAGTTCCTTGAACACCGGCAGCACCGACTTGCGCGACACGCTGGTCCAGCAGCCGAACACGGCCGCGACCTTGTCCTTGCTGATCAGCTCGCGGGCCTTCTCGGCGAAGAGCGGCCAGTTCGAGGCCGGGTCGACCACCACCGGCTCCAGCTTCTTGCCGAGCACGCCGCCCTTGGCGTTCTGCTCGGCGATGAGCATCAGCATCGCGTCCTTGAGGGTGGTCTCCGAGATCGCCATCGTGCCCGACAGCGAGTGCAGGATGCCGACCTTGATGGTCTCCTGAGCCCGCGCGGGGCTTGCCCCCAGGGCGCCCATCGCGAGCCCGGCGGCCAGCGCGGCGGCCGAAGCCCAAGTTCCAAATGCCTTCATGGCGGTCCCCTGCGTCGTCTTCCTTGCGACGGTTCGGGGCTTCGCAAATCGTATGCCACATATTTAGGCATGCCTCATCGCGCGGCGGCCCGGCCGGAGCGGCGCACAGATGGGCGGCGTTTCGCCCGCGAGACCGGCAGCTTCATGCTGCTTCGGGCGGCGGCGGGATCAACCGGTGGGCATCTGCCATCGGGTTTTCGCCGACACGTTGATCGGGCGCGGATCGATGCCACTTACCTCAACCCGCGGCGCGCGGACGCGTCGCCCGACGGGCGGCAGCCCGCGGGCGGGTCGAAATCGGGTCCGGGCCTGTGCAGAAGGATGATATGGCAGAGCGCTACTATTTTCGCCTGAGCAGCGACGGCGAGACGATCGAGGACGAGGTGGGCGTCCTGGCCGCGTCGATCGCGCAAGCGGAAGCGGAAGCGCTGGTGCTGATCGAGGAGTTCCGGCGCGCCGGCGATCTGCCGGACGCCGGGGAGGGCTGGCGCATGGAGATCCACGACGGGGCCGGCACCGTCCTGCGCACGCTTCGGCTTTCCTGATGCGCCGGGCTCACCCGCGCGATCCGGCCGAGCCTGGGCCTGACGGGCGGGTCTGCACGGCCTTCCCGTCGCGTGGCTCGTCCCGGCGCAGGCTGTGGATCCCAAACGGTCCGGCTCTTGCCCGGTTCTGCTGAACGCCGCATCCGGGCAGCGGTATGCCCGGCCGTTCAATGGTCCGGCGGATCGAGGCCGTCGGCATCCGGGGCCGGACGAGACGGTGATGTGATGACCCGAGGGAGTAGGAATAGGCGGTCGCGCGTTTACGCTGGCGCGGCTCGTGACGCGGCGCGGTCCTTCCGGAACATCCCTTGAACCCCTTCCTTCGCAAGCTGGCGCTGCGCGCAGACCTGGATGAGGCCGACATGGCCGCGCTGGACGCTGCGACCAGCGCGACCGCGCAGGTCGAGGCGGGGCGCGACTTGGTCTCGGAAGGCGAGCGGCCCGACGCCGCCTACGTGATCCTTCAGGGATTTGCCTGCCGCTACAAGCTCGTGCCCGACGGGGGGCGATCGATCCTCGCCTATCTGGTGCCCGGCGACGGCTGCGACCTGCACGCCTCCCTCCTGAACCGGGCGATCCACTCCGTGGCGACGCTGACGCCCTGCACCGTCGCCTCCGTGCCCTACCGGACGATCAAGGAGCTCGCCGCCCGCCGGCCCAACATCTACCGCGCCCTGTGGTGGTCGGTTCTGGTCGACGAAGCCGTGCTCCAGGAATGGCTGGTCGGGGTGGGGCGCCGGTCCGCCGACCGGCAGGTCGCCCATATCATCTGCGAACTCTTCGCCCGCCTGAATGCCGTCGGCCTCGGCCTGGAGCCCGACTACCGCCTGCCGCTGGCGCAGTCGGAACTGGCCGACACGGCGGGGCTCTCGAACGTCCACCTCTCGCGGGTCCTCTCGGATCTGCGCAGGGCCGGACTGATCGAGAGCGGACGCAAGAGCGTGCGCGTGCCGAACCTGAAGCGACTGCAGGACTTTTCCGGCTTCACGCCGGATTACCTCCTCCTGCCCGGATCGACCCAGACCCCGGAGGCGCTCGGCGCGCTCCCCCAGATGACCGGCCAGGTGCGGGCGGCGTCGGGACCGTGAGCGCCGCCGGGGCCGGTGGGGGCCCGCATCGTCCTCCCGGGCCCGGATCTCACCGGCTGTCGCCGTCCCACGCCGTCTCGGGATCCTCGGCGACGTGGCGCCCGATCCGGGCGGTGAGCGGCACGCGGATCGCGCAGCGCAGCCCATCCGGCGCAAAGTGCAGATCGACCGCCGCGCCGAGCTCGTAGGCCAGCATCTCCGTCAGCACGTCCGTGCCGAAGCCGCGCCGGCACGGGGCCGTGATCCCGCTGCCGCCGGTCTCGGCCCAGGCGAGGCTGAGGACAGGCGGCTCGACCTCCAGGTTCACCCGCCACGTGGCGCGGATCCGGCCCTGCGGGAGCGCCAGGGATCCGTGCTCCACCGCGTTGCTGGTCAGTTCGTGCAGGGCCAGCGCAAGAACCTGGGCGGTCTTGGGGCGGAGGCGGACCCGCGGGCCGGCGAGGGTCGCCTGCTCCCCTTCCCGCGCGAGGTGGAACATCAACTCGTCCGAGATCAGGGTGTGCAGGTCGGCATCGCCGAACGCGTCCGTCGCGGCCTGCACGCGCATGATCGCGCCGAACCGTCCGTCGAGATGCGCCACGTAGCTCTCGACATCCGCGGCGCTCTCGGCGGACCGGTGCATGACCGTGCGCAGCATCGCCATCGTGTTGCGCATCCCGTGGCGCAGGCTGTCCGGAAGGCCGGCTTCGTCGAGCAGCCGGCGCAGGCGTGCGTTGTCGGCCTCCAGAGCCGAGAGTCGCTCCGCCGGGTCGCGAGGGTCTGTCATGCCGGGCCACTCCGGATGTCGTTCAACCTGCCTCAATCGCCACGGGGCCGGCAGGGTTCAGCATGCGACGATGCGGTCGACCTCCGTGCGGTGCAGATAGGCGGCGTCGAAATGCGCGAGCCGGGCGAGCGCCGCCGGGTCGTGGATGGTCAGGCGCCGGCTGCGCAGGGTGATCAACCCCAGGCCGCGCAGCTCCTGAAGCGTCCGATTGATGTGCACGCTGGTCTGGCCCATGGCGTCGCCGAGATCGTTCTGCGTCATCGGCATCGCGCAGGTATTGCCGTCCGCCAGCCCGATCGCCGTCAGCCGCGCATGCAGCTCGCAGAACAGGTGGGCGAGGCGCTCGATGCCGGTCCGGCTGCCGAGGCTGACGGTCCACTCGCGCTGGATCGCCGCGGTGGCCAGGCTCTCGCGATGGAAGGCCAGGTCGAGCCGCGGGCTGCGGGCGGTCAGATCCCGCATCGCGCTGCCGGAGATCTGGCCGAGGAGCACCGGCGTGATCGCCCCGATCGTGTGATCCATCTCGTCGAGGAGGAACACATGCGGATCGCACGGATCCCCCGGAAGCAGGAGCGAGACGATCTGGCGGCGCCCGTTGGCGAACTGCCGGTACCGGCAGGCCCAGCCGTCGAGGATCACGTTGATGGCGCGGGGATCGTCGCCCTCGTGGATGATGTCGGTGCGCGGGGCGACCATGCGGCTCGGGCCCATGGCGTCGGCCAAGCACATCCGGTCGTCTTCCGAGAGCCGGACGTAGCAATTGAGCTTCTGCGCGAGCGGGCTTGGCATGGCTGCATCTCCGCAACGGCCTGAGCGTGCAACCCTACATTTTGTTTCCGCGCATGAATACTTACATGGATTAGTTTATGCTACCACAAGGTGTCTTTCCGCCCCTGCTGCCGGGCTGATTCAGCGATGTCCGGGCTCTGTCGCCGCGCCGACAGGGCAAGATCTGACCGTCCCGTGCGGCCCGTCGGCGCGACGATGGAGGCGATCTCGTGCCGCGGCTCCCCAGCGGGAGAATGTTCGCGTGTCGTCCTGAAATTGGAAAGACTGTGCTTTTGACTTCATTCGCCCTGAGCAGCAGGATTTGAACAGCAGGAGCGTCGAACTGTCCTCCCGGGACGGATCATCGTCTTGCGTCTCGTCTTCTCTCAACGGGTGCCGCCGGTTCGCGCCGAAGCGGGCGGCCTGTCCTGAACGGAATCCGGATCATGCAGCCTGCGCTGCGCCTCGTTCGAACGGGACGGGACGGCAATCGGCCCCTCCTCCCGGGGCCCGCCCCCCGCCCGGCTGCCGTCCCCGCCCCCGGCGGGAGCCCGCATCGGGACCGGGCGGGACGGGTCCTGTCGGTCGAGGGGCTGTCCCTCGCCTTCGGCGGCACGGTGGCCTTCGCGGAAATCGACCTCGCGGTCGGGGCCGGCGAGATCCATGCGGTGATCGGGCCGAACGGCGCCGGCAAATCCTCGCTGATCAACGCGATCACCGGCCTCTATGCGCCTCAGGCCGGGCGGGTGCGGATCGGCGCGGAATCCTTCGCCCGGGTGCCGGCCGGGCGGCTCGCCGCACTGGGCGTGGCCCGGACCTTCCAGAACCTCGCCCTGTTCACGGGCCTGAGCGTCCGCGACAACGTCCTGGCGGGGCTCGCGGCGGCCCGGCGCGCCGGGCTCGGGGCCCAGATCCTGGGCCTGCCGTCGGCCCGGCGGGAGGCGCGGGCGCACCGCGACGCCGCCGAGGCCGTGATCGGCCGCCTCGGCCTCGGAGCCGTGGCCGACCGTCCGGCGGGCAGCCTCCCCTACGGGCTCCAGAAGCGGGTCGAACTCGGCCGGGCCCTGGTGGCCCGGCCGCGACTCCTGCTCCTCGACGAGCCGATGGCCGGCATGACGGCGACCGAGAAGGCCGAGATGACCGGCTTCATCCGGGCGGCGCGGGAGACGTCCGGGGCCGCGATCGTCCTGATCGAGCACGATATCGGCGTCGTCATGCGCCTCTCCGACCGGGTGACCGTGCTCGACCACGGCCGCCGCATCGCCACCGGCACGCCGGCGGAGGTGCAGGCGGACCCGGCGGTCATCGCCGCCTATCTGGGACTCGCGGACGGGGATGCGGACGGGGATGCGGCCGCGGATGCCGACACGGGCGCGGCCGCCGCATGAGCCCGGATCTCGCCTTCCTGATCGAGGTCGTGGTCGGCGGCCTCCTGTCGGGCGTGATGTACGCTCTCGTGGCGATCGGCTTCGTGCTGATCTACAAGACCTCGGGCGTGCTGAACTTCGCGCAGGGCGCGATGGTGCTGTTCGCCGCCCTCACCTTCGTGAGCCTGACCGAGCGCGGCCTGCCCTTTCCCGCAGCGCTCGCCGCGACCCTCGCCGCGATGGGGGTGGTCGGCCTCGCGGTGGAGCGGACGGTGCTGCGGCCGCTGGTCAACCAGCCGCCGATCACCCTGTTCATGGCGACGCTGGGCGTCGCCTACGTGATCGAGGGCGCGGCCCAGCTCGCCTGGGGCACCCAGGTCCACGGGCTCGACCTCGGCATCGACGACACGCCGATCGATCTCGGCGGCGTGCTGGTGAGCCGGTTCGACCTGTTCGCCGCCGCGACCGCCGGCCTGATGGTGGCGCTCCTCTCCGCCTTCTTCCGCTACACCCGCACCGGCCTCGCCTTCCGGGCGGTGGCGGACGATCCGCTGGCCGCCCTCAACACCGGCCTGCGCCTGCCCCGGATCTGGTCGGCGGTCTGGATCGCCGCCGGGATCGTCGCGCTGGTGGCGGGGCTGCTCTGGGGCGCGCGGCTCGGCGTGCAGTTCTCCCTGTCGCTGGTGGTGCTGAAGGCCCTGCCGGTGCTCGTGCTCGGCGGCTTCGATTCCATCGCCGGGGCGATCGTGGCCGGGCTGATCGTCGGCGCGGTGGAGAAGGTGTCGGAGGTCTATCTCGGGCCCGTCATCGGCGGCGGCATCGAGGGCTGGATCGCCTACGTGGCGGCGCTGGGCTTCCTGCTGGTCCGGCCGTCGGGCCTGTTCGGCCTGCGCGCCGTCGAGCGGGTCTGAAGACGCCATGGACGCCCTCCCCCGCGCCGCGCCGCGCCCCCACCTGCCCGCCGGAGCCCTCGGCCTCGGCGCCCTGCTGGTCCTGGCCTACGGGATCGTGCCGCTCACCGGCACGAGCTACCTGTTCGAGGCGCTGCTGACGCCGTTCCTGGCCCTGGCGCTGGCCGGCCTCGGGCTCAACCTGCTCACCGGCTATGCCGGGCTGCTCTCCCTCGGCTCGGCCGCCTTCATGGCGGTCGGGGCCTACGCGGCCTTCAACCTGTCGCTGCGCCTGCCCGGCCTGCCGCTCCCGGCGTCACTCCTGCTCGCCGGCTTCGTGGCGGCGCTCGCCGGGCTGGCGGCGGGGCTGCCGGCCCTGCGCCTGCGGGGCTTCTACCTCGCGGTCTCGACGCTCGCCGTGCAGTTCTTCGTCGCCTGGGCGCTGAACCGGATCGGCTGGATCTCCGACGACAGCCCCTCGGGCGTCATCACCGCTCCCCGACTGGTGGTGGCCGGCCTGTCCTTCGACGATCCGCGCGGGCGCTACCTGGTCTCGCTCACGGTGGTCACGCTGCTGACCCTCGTCGCGTGGAGGCTCGTGAGCTCCCCCACGGGCCGCAACCTCGTGGCGATCCGCGACAACGAGACCGCCGCCCGCCTCGTCGGCGTGAAGGTCGCCCGGACCAAGCTCCTGGCCTTCGCGGCCTCGTCCTTCGTGATCGGGATCGCCGGGGCGCTGTGGGCCTTCGCGTATCTGCGCACCGTCGAGCCGGCGGGGTTCAACCTCGACCGCTCCTTCCAGATCCTGTTCATCGTCATCATCGGCGGCCTGGGCACCCTGCGCGGCGCCTTCCTGGGCGCGGGCTTCATCGTGGTGCTGCCCCTGCTGCTGGCCCGCCTCGGCGCGGCGCTCCTCGGCGACGGCTTCGATTCCGGCACCCTGGAGATGGTCCAGCGCATCGTCCTCGGCGCCCTGATCGTGGCCCTGCTGATCCGCGAGCCCGCGGGCCTCGCCGCCCTCCTCGACCGGGCCGGCCGCCGCCTCGGCCGCCGCGCCGCCTGATCCCCTCCCCGTCTGACCAACCCCAGGACGACCATGCCCCTGACGACCCGCCTCCGCGCCGCGCTCCTCGCCGGCACCGTGATGCTCGCCGCCGCCGCGCCGCGCGCCGGATGGGCCGACGAGCAGTATTTCCCGCTCCAGAGCTACCGGGTCGGCCCCTACGCGGCCGGTGGGACCGGCTTCTTCGGCGGCTTCATCGACTATCTCAATCTGATCAACGCCCGGGACGGCGGCGTGAACGGCGTCAAGCTCACCTGGAGCGAGGGCGAGACCCAGTACGAGGTCGAGCGCGGGGTCGAGGTCTACGAGCGGCTGAAGTCCCGGCCCGGCATCGCCGCCTGGAACCCGCTCTCGGTGGGCATCGCCTACGCGATGATCGACCGCATCACCGCCGACAGGGTGCCGCTGGTCACGATCAACCACGGCCGCACCGATTCCACCGACGGGCGCGTCTTTCCCTACGTCTTCCCGCTGCTGCTCAACCCCTACAGCGAGACGAGCGGCATCATCCAGTATCTCGGCACCCGCGCGGGCGGCCTCGACAAGCTCAAGGGCAAGACCATCGCGGTGCTCTACCATGGCTCGCCCTACGGCAAGGAGACGATCCCGATCTACGCGCAGCTCGCCGAGCGGTACGGCTTCACGGTCGCGCAGATCGAGGTGCCCCATCCCGGCAACGAGCAGCAGTCGCAATGGCTGACGATCCGGCGCCTGCGGCCCGATTTCGTGGTGCTGCGGGGCTGGGGCGTGATGAACCCGGTGGCCCTCAAGACCGCCCAGAAGACCGGCTTCCCGGCCGACCGCATCGTCGGCAATGTCTGGTCGAACTCGGAGGAGGACGTGATCCCGGCAGGCGACGCCGCCAAGGGCTACGTCGCCATCACCACCCAGGCCTCGGGGACCGCCTATCCGGTGATCCAGGAGGTCGTCGGCAAGGTCTACGGGGCCGGCAACGGCAACCTCGCCGACAGGAAGCGGATCGGCAGCGTCTACCACAATCTCGGTGTGCTGAACGGCATCCTCAACGTCGAGGCGGTGCGGATCGCGCAAGGCAAGTTCGGTGCGCGCACGCTCACCGGCGACGAGGTGCGCTGGGGCTTCGAGCACCTGCGCCTCGACGAGGCCCGGGTGGCGGCGCTCGGCGCCAAGGGCCTGTTCCACTCGATCAACGTCACCTGCGCCAACCACGAGGGCGAGGGCCGCGTCACCTTCCAGCAATGGGACGGGGCGAAGTGGACTGTGGTGTCCGACTGGATCGCCCCCGACTGGGCGAGCCTGCGCCCGATCATCGAGGCCTCCGCGACCGCCTACGCCAAGGAGCACGGCCTCACCCCGCGCGACTGCGCGGCGGAGGAGGCCGCGGACGCGGCCGGCAAGCAGGCCGCCGCGGCGGCCCGGTGAGCGCCCGATGAGCGCCGCGCCGACCCTTCTGCAGGTCGAGGCCCTGGAGGTCGTCTACGGCGGGGCGGTGCACGCCCTGCACGGCGTCGACCTCGCGGTCCGGGCGGGGGAGATCGTCGCCCTGGTCGGCGCCAACGGCGCCGGCAAGACGACCCTGCTGCGGGCGGTGTCGAACCTGCTGCCGGCCCTGCGCGGCCAGGTCACGGCCGGGCGCCTCGCCTATGACGGACGCGACGTGACGCGGACCCGGACCGACGCCCTCGTCCGCGCCGGGCTCGTGGGCGTGCTGGAGGGCCGGCACTGCTTCCGGGGACTGAGCGTCCAGGAGAATCTCGTCGCGGGCGGACTCGGGCGCGGCTCGGGCCGCAGCGACGTGCGCGCCGACCTGGAGCGGGTCTACGGCCTGTTCCCGCGCCTCGCCGCGAAGCGGGAGGTCGCCGCCGGCCTCCTTTCGGGCGGCGAGCAGCAGATGGCGGCGATCGGCCGGGCCCTGATGGGACGGCCCCGGCTCCTCGTCCTCGACGAGCCGTCCATGGGGCTCGCGCCCCGGGTGGTGGAGGAGATCTACCGGGTGCTCGCCGGCCTGAACCGGGCCGAGGGCCTGACCCTGCTGGTGGCCGAGCAGAATGTCCGTCTCGCCCTGCGCCACGCCCACCACGCCGTCGTGCTGGAGAACGGACGCAGCGCGCTGGCCGGCAGTGCCGCGTCCCTGCGGGCGCGGGACGATGTCCGGTCCCTGTATCTCGGGGGGGCCGAGTGCCCCGAGGCGGCGGCGCCGCCCGAGGCGCGCCGCCGCGCGCCGGCCTGACGGCTCTGGCCTTCCGTGGGGCCTGCGTCAGGATTCCAGATCGGCCCGGCGCAGGGACCAGAGCATGGTCCCGTTCGCGTCGACCAGCCACAGGGCATTCACCGCATCGTCCTCGATCGTCAGTGAGCGTTTGTTGGCGAGGCGTACCGCTTCCTTCGCGTCCGCGGCCGTGAGCATCTCGTCGAGGCGCGGCGCGCCGATCTCCCCGTCCGCGCCACGAACCGCCCCGCGCAGGCGATAATCCGGCATCCATCGACTCCCGTTTCCGACCAGGCTGCCTGAGGTTTGGCGGCGGATGCGAAGATAGGCGCCTGCGCGGCGTGTCGAGAGGGGCGGGCCGCTACGGCCCGGCGCCGTTCGCCAGGATCTGCTGCGGCGCGGCGAGGAACAGCGCCCGCAGCGCGGCGGCCGCCGCGTGGGGCGGCAGGCCGAGGGCGTGCCGCGTGCCGGCGATCCGGGCGGCGCAATCCGCCGACCGGGCGGCGTCCGGGGCTGCCGCGGCCGCCTCCGCACCGTCCGGCCGCCCCGCCTGCGTCCGGGCGAGGAGCGGTGCGAGCCCGCGCGACGCCGGCCGCTCGGCCCGCAGCCGCGCATCGAGCGCCACGAGGTCGCCGGCCGCGAGGATGCCGCAGGCGGCCGTATCCTGCGATCCGGCACTTCGCATCATCGCCAGGATCCGGTGTCCCAGGGCCCGGACGACCCCGTCATCGGCCGCCCGGAAGCGCCGCTGCAGGTAGCTGGCGGCCATCCGCCTCAGGCCTGCCGCGGCCTCCGCCTCGGGTCGGCCGGCGGCGTAGCCGTCCCTGTACCACCGGGCGATCGGGTCGAGCCCCGCCGCGTCGGCCTGCTGCAGGATCGGCAGGGTTCGCAGGATCGCGGCCCGGGCCCCGGCCGCGCTCGGATCCGCGTCCAGGGTCGAATCGGGGAAGCGGTCCGGGCCGACGACCTCGGTGACGATGCCGGCCGCGCGCAGCTCGGCCGCGGCCGGGATCCAGATCCCGGCCGGAGGCACCGCCAGGGCCCGCGCCACGAAGGCCGCTGGCAGGCCGGCGGCCCGGTAGGCCGCCCGTTCCGGCGCGGAATTTACCGGGCGCATCCGGCCCTGCGCCCCGATCTCGTAGGGGGCGTGGAAGCCGAGCCGGCCGCCGGTCGCGAGGTAGCGCGTCCGGCCGCGGACGAAGATCAGCGTGCAGGCCGAGGCGCAGGCGTCGGGGACGTAGGTGGCGAGCCCCCGCGCCGCCACGAGCGCCCCGATCGCCGCCCCCTCTTCCACCAGGCCGCCGTCGCTGGTGAGATGGAGGCGCGCGATCTGCGGGTGCGCGGCGAGGAGTGCGGCGACCCGTGCGGCCACACCCTCGGTGAGATCGCCGGCGAGTCGCAGGTCCCGGCCGCCCGGCCCGACCGTGAGCCGGGCCGGGACGGCCGGCCCATCGGCGGCAGACGCCGCGGAGGCCGCGCCGCGGCCCTTCGGCGGGTGCGCGGCGGCCGGGCCGGCGGCTCCCAGCGCCAGGGCGAGGGCGCAGGCAGCCGTCCCCGTCCGGCGCCTCCACCCGGGGGGGAAGACCGACATGACAGGTGTCCATCGTTCGTGTTCGGGGAGGCCGGCGTGGCCAGACGGCGCGCCTACTGGAGGTAGGCGACGAACATCTCGGACACGGCCCGTGACGCGTAGGCTTCCGGGCTCTCGCCCCGGCGGATCGGGAAGGCCTCGGCCACCCGGCGGCCGGCGAGGATCCGGTCGACCTCGTCGGGCATCAGGCCGTCGTCGAGGGCGCTCGCGAGGGCGGCGCGTTCATGGGAGGGATGGGAGCGGACGCTCCGGGTCAGGATTCGGCCGAGGGAAACGGCCGCTTCGGCGCTCAGGTCGGGCTGGGTGCTCCGGCTCGTGTCATAGGTCAGCATCGGTGTTCGCCTTTCGTGTCTGATGTCGTGCGCTCTCCTCGTCTTGGATGCGGCAACACGGCAGACACGGCGCAGTCGTCCCGGCGATCCGTTTCTTGCTGGCGATCACGGCAAACCTCCATTCGGCTCTGCGTCGACTGCGCGCCGACACCGTCAATCTAGAGGCCGGGGCCGAGAATGTGCTGCCAAATTGGCGAGGACTTGCAGCGCAGGTCGTTCGTCGAAGGCGCACCCTGGAGCAGAAGCTCAGGTCCGGCCCGGGCAGGCCGGCATCGTGGCCGCGATCGAGGACGCCCGTTCCGGCCCGAGGCCGGGCGCACGGGGCTTGCCAAGGCAGGGGCGATGCGTAAATATCAATATATAACAAGGGCTTAGCGAAGATGATGCTCCCGTTTCGCCCGCGCACGGTCGAAACCTTCTCCGCCGGACCGGGGTGCCCGGAAAAGACTTCCCGCCAACGCCGCCGGCCCGGTTCCGGCGCCGTTGGCCGCCGAATCAGGCCGCCGCGACCGGCCGTTCAAGGAGAGCCGACACCATGACCCCAGGGCGGATGATGCAGGGCGACGAGGTCGTGTTCGCGCGGATCGACCTCGCGGAGATTCTGGGGATCTGGCGGCATGCCCGGGGCCGTGTGGTGGGCATCCACCCCCCGGGCAATGCCCCGGCCACCGTGGACGTGAAGTTCCAGGGGCACGACACCCTGAAACGTTATCTGCCCGACCTGTTCCGCCCGGTGCGGTGACCGGCGGCGCCCGATGCATCACGCCGCCCTGCCCCCCGCGGGGGCCACATTGGCCGTGGTCCAGCCGCCGCTGCGCGTCACGAGCCGCGGCACGGCTGAGGCCGAGGTCTGGGCGGACCTGCGCGCCGAGGCCGAGGCGGCCTTGATCGAGGAGCCGCTCTATGCCGGCATCATCCAGGCCACGATCCTCGACCAGCGCTCCCTGGCCCAGGCCTTCGCCTACCGCCTCGCGCACCGGCTCGGGGACGGCGACCTCGCCCGGCTGTCGATGCGCGACCTGTGTCTCTCGGCCTTCGAGGCGGATCCGCAGGCGGGCGCCCACGCGGTGCGCGACCTCGTGGCGATCCGCGAGCGCGACCCGACCTGCCGCCGCTTCCTCGATCCGTTCCTGTTCTACAAGGGGCTGGCGGCGCTGGAGGCCTACCGGGTCGGCCACTGGCTCTGGCACCAGGGCCGGGCGACCCTGGCGCTGCACGTCCAGAGCCGGATCTCGGAGGTGTTCGGCTGCGACATCCACCCGGCGGCCCGGATCGGCTCGGGGGTGTTCATCGACCACGCCACCGGGGTGGTGATCGGCGAGACGGCGGTGATCGCCGACGACGTCTCGATCCTCCAGTCTGTGACGCTCGGCGGCAACGGCAAGGAGAGCGGCGACCGGCATCCCAAGATCGAGCGCGGGGTGCTGCTGAGCGTCGGGGCCAAGGTTTTGGGCAATATCCGGGTCGGCGCGGGTGCCAAGGTGGCGGCCGCCGCGGTGGTGCTGCAGGACGTGCCGCCCCACACGACCGTGGCGGGCGTGCCGGCCCGGGTCGTCTCGCGCCTGCCCGTCGGCGAGGAGCCGGCGCTCAGCATGGACCAGTCCTTCGGTTACGGGGACGGCATCTGAGGCGCGCCGGAAAATCCTTCCCGTGAAACAAAGTCGCCCGGCCTGCGCCGCGCGCCCCGATGGGATGAAACTAAATTCTTCGATCCGGCGATCGCACGATCGCTATGTCCTTTGCGTCGGGTATGCCAAAGGTGCAATTCCTATGAAGCGGCCTAAAATGGGGAAATCATTCCGTTGACCCTTGGGCGAGTCGGGCCTTATCCAGATCCTGTCGGGCCGAACAAGAACTGAGGCCGGATGAGCGGCGGACGAGGATTGTCCGATCGCTGGAAAATACATCATTCGACTGGCGGTCATGCGGTCTGCCGGCCCGTGATCATCATCAAATCATGATCAAGACGTCTCGCGCCGACCCCGCATACGCTGCGGGACGAACCGCTGCTTGCGGATGGATGCGGCGCGCCTGCAACCCTGAATGGAGTGAGGACGAACGATGAGCGGACCGGGTCTGAGCGTGAGCGCCACGGCGGCACGCAATCTCGCGACGGCGACCGTCACCTCGGTCCAGAACGCGGCCAACACGCCGCGCTGGCTGCTCCGGCTCCTGCCCTTCGTTGACGTGGCGGGCGGGGTCTACCGCGTCAACCGCCGCGCCGTCGTGCTGGCGCGCCCCGGCCGGATCGATCTCGCCGCCGAGGAGAAGGGAGACGGCAAGGGAGAGGGAGACGGCAAGGGAGACGGCAAGCGCCGGGTGATCCGCCCCGCCTCCCTGCGGGCCGTGCCGTTGTTCAGCCGGCTGGGCGATGCGGAGCTCGCGGCCCTGGCGGCTCAGTTCACCGAGAGCCGGCACAAGGCCGGCGATGTGATCCACGAGGAGGGCGCCTCCGGCCGCAGCCTCACGGTGGTCGCCGATGGAACCGTCGAGCTGACCCTGTCTGGCCCCTACAAGGGCCGCCTGCGGCAGGGCCTGGCCACGAAGGGCGACTATTTCGGCGATGCCGGCTTGGCCGGCGAGCGTGCGCCCGCCCCGGCCGTGAAGGCCCTGTCGGCGGTGACCCTCCTGACGCTGGACGCCGCCGCGGTGGAGAGCGAGGAGATCCGCGCCAGGATCGCCCAGTACCGCGAGGAGCGCGACCGCCTCACGGGCCACACCAACTCCTACGGCGAGCAGGGCATCGAGCTGCTGGCTGTCCATACCGGCGAGCCGCGCCTGCCCACGACCTTCGTGGATTACGAGGTCGATCCGCGCGAGTACCACCTCTCCACCATCCAGACGATCCTCAACACCCATACACGGGTGACCGACCTCTACTCCAACGAGATCGACCAGCTCCGCGAGCAGATCCGTCTCACGGTCGATGCCGTGAAGGAGCGCGAGGAGTGGGAACTCCTGAACAATTCGCAGTTCGGCCTGCTCCACGAAGTCGGTCCGCGCCAGCGCATCCCGACCCGCGGCGGCCCGCCCACCCCGGATGATCTCGACGAGCTGCTGACGCTGGTCTGGAAGAAGCCCGCCTATTTCGTGGCCCATCCCCGCGCCATCGCGGCCTTCGGCCGGGAGGCGACCCGCCGGGGCGTGCCGCCGGTCGTCGTCCACCTGTTCGGCGCGCCGTTCATCACGTGGCGCGGCGTGCCGCTGGTGCCGAGCGACAAGCTGCCCATCGACATCGACCCGGTGACCGGCGCGCAGACCACCTCGATCCTGCTGCTGCGGGTCGGCGAGGGCGAGCAGGGCGTGGTCGGCCTGCAGAAATCCGGGGTGACCGGCGAGATCGAGCCCGGCCTGTCGGTGCGCTACATGGGCACCAACGACCACTCGATCGCCTCGCACCTCGTGACCCGCTACTTCTCGGCCGCCGTGCTGGTCGAGGACGCGATCGCCCGCCTCGATAACGTGCTCCTGGGCAACTACCATGACTACGCCTGAGGCGACGGCCCTCGCGGTGCCCGGAGCGAGCCCGGGCGACCTCGCGCACGCGGATCTCGTCGGGCGCCTCGCCCGCGAGATCTACGGTCAGGGGCAGGCGGCGAGCCAGCCCTTCGCCCCCACCCTCCCCGCGGGCCCGCAGGTCCCGCAGGCGCTCGACAGCGTGCCTCAGGGGTTCGGCGGCGCTCCGCTGCCGAGCGGTGCCGTGGGCGTGCCCTCGGCACCGGCCGCCGGGCTGCCCGCGGGGATCCAGCCCGACCTGTCCGCCCTCAGGGCCCGCGCCTTCGGCGCGTCGCCGGCCGGCGTCCCGGGCCTCACCGGCCCGGGCCTGCCGAATCTCGGCCCCGCCGGCCCGGCCTTCGCCGGGACCGCCACGATCCCGCCGGTCCACCCGGTGAGCTCGCCTCCGGCCCTGCCGGACATCTCGTTCCCGGGCGGGCCTGAACTGCACCGGCAGGTCGCGGCGGATCACCCCCGCGCCCAGGCCTTCGCGCATGCGCTCGCCCCGCACCTCGTCCCGGCCGACCCGTCGCAGGCGGGCGTGGACGAGGCGCAGGAGAGCTTTCGCAGGACCGGCCGCCTCTCGCGGGCGCCCGAACCGGCCGCCGACAACCTGTCGGACTATTACTTCCTGACCCTCGGCCCCCGCCCGGCCCGGACGGCTCCCGCGACGCCGCGCGTCGAGCCGAGCCGCGCGCCGGGCCCCGCGCCGCGGGCGCTCTCGCACGGGTCGAGCCCGGTCGCGGCGCCCTTCGACGTGGCGTCTATCCGCCGGGACTTCCCGGCCCTGCACCAGAGCGTCAACGGCCATCCGCTGGTGTGGCTCGACAACGCCGCGACGACCCACAAGCCGAAAGCCGTGATCGACGCGACGAACGCGTTCTACGCCCGGCACAATTCCAACATCCACCGCGCCGCCCACACCCTGGCGGCGCGCGCCACCGACCTGTTCGAGGGCGGGCGCGAGGCGGTGCGCCGCTTCCTCAACGCGCCCTCCAAGGACGACATCGTCTTCCTGCGCGGCACCACGGAGGCGATCAACCTCGTCGCCCATTCCTACGGCCGGGCGCAGATCGGCCCGGGCGACGAGATCATCGTCTCGACCATCGAGCACCACGCCAACATCGTGCCCTGGCAGATGCTGGCCCAGCAGACCGGGGCGACGCTCCGGGTGATCCCGGTCAACGACCGGGGCGAGATCATCTTCGAGCAATACGCGGCCTTGCTGTCGGGCCGCACCAAGATCGTCTCGGTGACGCAGGTGGCCAACGCGCTCGGCACCGTGAACCCGGTGCGGGAGATCATCCAGCTCGCCCATGCCTACGGGGTGCCGGTGCTGGTCGATGCGGCGCAATCCGCGCCGCACATGCCGCTCGACGTGCAGGCGCTGGACGCCGACTTCCTGGTCTTCTCCGGCCACAAGGTGTTCGGGCCGACGGGCATCGGCGCGCTCTACGGCAAGGCGCACCTGCTCGCGGCGATGCCCCCCTGGCAGGGCGGCGGCCACATGATCGAGGACGTCACCTTCGCGAAGACGGTGTACAAGGGCGCGCCGGAAAAATTCGAGGCCGGCACGCCCGACATTGCCGGGGCGGTGGGGCTCGGGGCGGCCCTCGACTACCTCGCGCGGATCGGCCTGCCGGCGATCGCCGCCTACGAGCACGACCTGCTGGACTATGCGCAGGCCGGTCTTGCCGACGTGAAGGGCCTGCGTCTGATCGGCACGGCCCGGGAGAAGGCGAGCGTGATGTCCTTCGTGATCGAAGGCCAGGAGAACGAGGCGGTCGCCCACCACCTCGATGCCCGCGGCATCGCGGTCCGTTCGGGCCATCACTGCGCCCTGCCGGCGCTCCGCCGGTTCGGGGTCGACCAGTCGGTGCGGGCGTCGCTGGCCTTCTACAACACCCGCGCGGAGGTCGACGCCTTCCTGACGGCGCTGCACACCCTGCCGCGGCACTGACCCCGGGGGGCGATCGGATCCGCGCCGCGCTCGTCCTCTGCAGGGCGGCGACGCGATCTCGGGTCTCGCCCATGGGTCTCAGGACGGGGCGCGGGTCCCCTCGCCCGTGCGGGCTTGCCAGGAACAGATCTCGGGCGAGCCCGAGCTCTGTGGGAGGCGCACGCGCAGCGGTCGCAGTGGTGTGGACCTCGTCGCCCGCACGGGGCGACGAGGTGGGGCAGCCGTCGGCGTCAGCCTCACGCCACCGCCGGCCGGAGGTGCCGCGTCCGCACCGTACCGTCGATGGCCCGTAGCGCGCCGAGTACCGCGTCCGCCTCGCCAGGCCCCACCGACGCGTCCACCACGACGTAGCCGTACTCGCCGTCCGTCTGCAGGTACTGCGCGTCGATGTTGAGCGACCGGCCCGAGAAGACCGCGTTGATCTGCCCGAGCACGCCGGGCACGTTCCGGTGGACGTGGAGGAAGCGGGCGCCGGACCGGCGCGGCGGCAGCTGAACCTGCGGGAAATTCACCGCGCCGAGCGTCGAGCCGGTCTGGGCGTAGTCGACCAGCTTGCGGGCCACCTCCGCGCCGATCCGATCCTGCGCCTCCTCCGTCGAGCCGCCGATATGCGGGGTGAGGATGACGTTCGGCAGCCCCTGCAGGGGCGAGACGAAGCGCTCCGCGTTGGAGGTGGGCTCGACCGGGAAGACGTCGATCGCGGCTCCGGCGAGATGGCCGTCGCGCAGGGCCGCCGCCAGGGCGTCCAGGTCCACGACCGTGCCCCGGCTGTTGTTGATGAGGTAGGCGCCGGGCTTCATCGCGCGGATGCGCTCCGCGCCCATGAGCCCGTGGGTCAGCGGCGTCTCCGGGACGTGCAGGCTGACCACGTCGCTGGCGGCGAGCAGCGCGTCGAAGCTCTCGGCCGGCTCGGTGTTCCCGTGACGCAGCTTGTCGGTCAGATCGTAGAAGATCACGCGCATGCCCATCGCCTCCGCGAGGTTCGAGAGCTGCGCGCCGATGTTTCCGTAGCCGACGATCCCCAGCGTCTTGCCGCGCACCTCGAAGGCGCCGGAGGCCGACTTGTCCCAGCCGCCGGCATGGGCGGCGATCGAGCGCGGCAGGATGCGCCGGAGCAGCATCACGATCTCGCCGATCGTGAGTTCGGCGACGCTGCGCGTGTTCGAGAACGGCGCGTTGAAGACGGGCACGCCCCGGGCGCGCGCCGTCTCGAGGTCGACCTGATTGGTCCCGACGCTGAAGCAGCCGATGGCGGTGAGATCGGGCAGGGCGTCGAGCAGCGCGGCGGTGACGTGCGTGCGGGAGCGGATGCCGAGGACGGTGACGTCGGCCAGATCCCGGGTATCATCGGGGCTGACGGCACGAGGCAGCTGGCGGATGTCGCCGATCCCGGCCTGCGTGAAGATCCTGGACGCCGTCGGCGCTATGCTTTCGGTCAGAACGACGCGCTCGGTCGACACGGTCTGTGCTCCTTCCACGGACGGGATGCGATCCGCGACCTTGCCGCTGGTGTCGCGGAGCGGCAAGGGCGGGAGGGGCATGCGCCCGGCTCCTGCGCCCGGCTCCTGCGCGCGGCTCCTGGGCGCGCCGGTCCCGGACCGGAGCGCCCGTTGCGGGCCGTCCGCCCCGGCCCCCGCGGCGGACGGTCCCCGTCCGTCGTCTCGACGCCGGGCGTGGGGCCTGCCAGTGTCCGCCTCCCGGCGGCCGCGGCCGCGGAGCGACAGGTGCATCATGACCGGATCGACAGCCCGGGCCGTCATCGTCCAGCCGGGCGGCGGCTTCGACAAGGTGACCTTCGGGGAGCGGCCGGTGCCCGAGCCGGGGCCCGGCGCGATCACCGTCCGCCTGCGGGCGAGTTCCCTCAACTATCACGACTATGCCGTGGTCAGCGGGATGTGGGGGCCGAGCGAGCCGCGCGTCCCGATGTCGGACGGCGCCGGCGAGGTCGAGGCCGTGGGACCCGGCCCGAACGACTTCGCGGTCGGCGACCGGGTGGTCAGCACGTTCTTCCCGACCTGGACCGAGGGCACGCCGCGGGTCGAGGGCTTCGCCACCGTGCCGGGCGACGGGGTCGACGGCTATGCCCGGGAGCGGGTCACCGCGCCGGCCAGCGCCTTCACCCACGCGCCGAAGGGCTGGGACCACGCCGAGGCGGCGACCCTGACCACCGCGGCGCTCACCGCATGGCGCGCGCTCCACGCCGATGCCGGCCTGAAGAGCGGTGACGTCGTGCTGGTGCAGGGGACCGGCGGCGTGTCGCTGTTCGCCCTGCAATTCGCCAAGGCGGCGGGGGCCACGGTGATCGCCACCTCGTCCAGCGACGACAAGCTGGAGCGCCTGCGCGGGCTCGGCGCCGACCACGTCATCAACTACCGCGCCGACCCGGCCTGGGGCGAGACCGCCCGGCGGCTGACCGATGGGCGCGGCGTCGACCACGTCGTCGACGTCGGCGGTCCGGCGACGCTGGAGCAGTCCATGGCCGCCGTCCGCGTCGCCGGCCACATCTCGGTGATCGGCATCCTGTCGGGCGTGGCCGGGGAATTGCCCCTGGTGCCGGCGCTCCTGAAGCAGATCCGCCTGCAGGGCGTGCTGGTCGGCAGCCGCCGCCACCAGATCGAGATGGTCCGCGGCATCGAAGCCTGCGGCCTGCGGCCGGTGGTCGACAGCCGCTACCCCCTCGACGAGCTCGTGGCGGCGTTCCGCCACCAGGAAAGCAACCGCCACTTCGGCAAGATCTGCATCGCGATCTGAGCGGGCCTGAAGGGGTCTGGCCGGTTCAGCGGACGGCGATCCCGAGCGTCGTGGGCAGCGCGATCGTCCGGGATGCCTCCGGCTGGCTCGGCCGGGCCAGCATGTGCGAACAGCCGTTCTCGCAGAAGGCGCGGAGCGTGCGCCGGTCGAGCCCGATATCGCTCAACATATCGTCGTCGAGGGCCGATAAGATGCGCATGTTTCGCGCGGCGATGCGGTTTTTTCGAATGTATTTAACGAACGAGAGGATCATGATCTGGTCTCCGTTGCGCCAAAAAATCGGTTCTTTATCCAATTTCGGCCGGATCAGTGTCGATGAATCGTCTCTTTCTCGCATCACCTGTTCAGGTTACTGCGTGTTTTCGAAGTAGACTTGTTTGCCGGGGGGCGAGCCTGTTGCGGCCTGCCGCCTGACAGGGCAGGCTCTGCCGGTCCAGACGACGCCCCTCCGTCCCGCACGGGAAACCGAGGACGGCTCTACACACCCGCGATCGGCTGCGGGCAGAGCAGGAGCAGGCGCATCAACTCGGCCTGGCGGCGCGTCCCCGTCTTCTCGAAGAGGTGACGCAGGTGCACGCGTGCCGTGTTCCGGGTGATCTGGCGGCGCGTCGCGCTCGCCGCGAGGTCGTTCCCCGCCAGGATGTCGATGGCCAGGGCCGCCTCCGCGGGGGTAAAACCGAACTGGTCCTGCAGAACGCCGGGATCCGGCAGGCGTGGCGCCGCGGGGTCGATGAGGCGCAGGAGAACCGCGCCCTCGGCGATCGGGCGGAAGGCCCCGGGGATCGCGCAGGCGGCGACCAGGAGTGTCCCGTCGGGGCCGTCCAGGCGCACCGCTGCGCCGCGCTGGCCGGCGGCGCAGCGGTCGATGACGCGGCGGAGCGTCGCGCTGTCCTCCGGCCCCGCGCCGCGCAGGCCGCCGTGCTCGAGGCGCAGAAGGCCCCGGTCGATGAGGGATTGCGCAGCCCGGTTCAGGAAATAGGGCCGACCGCTCCGGTCGGTCACGGCCAGCCCCTGTTCGAGATGCTCCGCCAGGAGGTGGAGCGCGGCCTCCACCACGAACGCGTCCGGGACGGTGGGGGCGCCGCCGGACTGGGACCGCCGCGCGTGCACCGGGCCGGCCTCCGGCATGCCCCCGGTTCTGCGGATGTTCATGTGCGATTGACTGATCACGCCAGGTTCCTCGCCGCATCGACTCCCCGATATCAGTAACAACCCGTCGGAAATGCCGATTATTCCCGTTTCAGCTCGGACGTCCGCCGGCCCGAGACCGGAACAGGTCGGCGAAGGCGCGCAGGTCGCGCGGGTTGAGGTCCGACACCGCCCAGTAGGTGAGGTCGCCGAGGTGCCAGCGCTCGATCGTGGACCCGTCCCGCCGTCCCTCGCCGTCCGCAGCCCCGTCGGCGGCGGAGACCACCGTGACGCTGATCACGTGCCGGTCGCGGCGATAGACCAGGGTCGGCACGGGGGTGCCGGCGACGATGTCGACCCGGCCGCCGATCAACGGGAAGCCCCGATCCGACAGGTCCGGAGCCTCGGGCGCGATGGTGGTCCGTCCGTTGAACCAGGGTTTCACCACGTGCCGGTCCGAGGAGGCGACGTCGAAGGGCTGGGGCGCCGCGAGGCCGCGGAGGTGGCCGGCGAGCACGGACGCGCCCGTATCGGGGGCGCCGCCGGGGCGGTCGAGATAGACGGCCCCGGCGCCGAGCGCGGCGCCGCCGGCGAGACCGAGGAGCAGCGTCGCGGCCAGCACCTGCCAGGAGCCGAGCCGGGTGCGGGATGGGGGCGGATCGGAGAAGCCGATCTGCTCGATCACGCCCGCCCGCAGGGTCTCCGGGGCCGACGGTCCCGCCAGAGGGCCGCGCAGGGCGCGCGAGAGGTCGCGGAGGCGCTCTGCCATCGCCCGCGCCGCGGGGTCCGCGGCGAGACGGCGCTCCATGGCCAGGACTTCGCCAGGGGACAGTTCGCCGTCCGCGTAGGCGCTGAGGAGCTGGAGGGTCTCGTCGTCGGTCATCGCCCGTCCTTCGCGAGCCGTACAAGCAGATGCTGCCGCGCGCGGCCGAGGCGCGACATCACGGTTCCGATCGGGACGCCGGTCACCGCGGCGATCTCCCGATAGCTGAGGCCGTGGTACTCGCGCAGGATCAGCGCCTCCCGGAAGGCCACCGGCAGGGACCCGACCGCCCGGGCGAGCTGCCCCGCCTCGTCGCGGGCGATGAGGGTCGACTCGGGCGTCTCCGGGGCCTCGGCCAGGGCGCCTCCGGTCTCCAATTCGGCGCGGGCTTCGGGGGCGAGGTCGTCGGCGAAGACCACCGCCCGCGGCCGGTGCCGCTGCAGCCAGGAATAGCCGGTGTTGCGGACGATCGTCAGGAACCAGGCTCGGGCATTGCCTTCGGCGAACCCCTCGATCGCCCGGTACGCGCGCAGACACGCCTCCTGCATCACGTCCTCGGCGTCGGTGGCATTTCCGGTGAGCCAGTGCGCGAGCCGGTAACCCTCGTCGAGGCGCGGCAGGACGAACTGGCTGAAGCGCGCCCGCGCCAGGGTCGTCATGTCGGCGGCCGGGCCGGGCCCGCCCCGTCGAGAGCCTGCGAAGCCATGGGGTCCCGACCCTCGTGCTCCAGACCGCAGCGTGGTGCCACACGATCAGGAACCGGTGGGCGGCGGGATTTATTCCCGCCCCGCGCCGGGACTTTCGGTCCGACGGCGCGCGGCTCTGCGGCCGGGCCCCGGCCTGCCTGGCGGCACGGGCCGGATGCGCGATCCCGGGCGTTCGCGTCCCTTCCAACGGGAAGGGGCAGGGCCGCCTCCTCGGAGACGGCGCCTGCCCCTGGATCAGCTCGCGGCTCGCGTCACGGTTCGGTGCCGCGATCGATCCCGAGCCGTCGGATCAGTAGCGGCAGACCCGCCGCGGGCCCCAGGGAGTCGGGCGGAAGAAGCAGCGGGGGCCGTAGAAGCGCGGACGACGGTAGATCGGCCGGCAGCGCCCGTACGGGCCGGGCGCCCAGCCGGGTCCACAGCCGAAGGCGACGGTGCTGACAGACGCGGGGCCGGTGATCGCGGCGGCTCCGGCGGGTGCCAGGGGCGCCGCGCTGGCGGAGACGAGGCCGAGGCCGCCGATGACGGCCGCGGTCGCCGCGAACATCTTCACGTGCATCATGATCTGACCTTCTGTTCGATTTGTGCCGGTCGGGACCGACACAAGGCCACGATAGAATGGTCGTCTCGCCTGAATGTGGGCTGACCTCCGCCATAACCGTCCAGAAACAAACATTCCGGAACCCTCCGGCGGCGGCCGCCGAGAGCAGACTTCCGGTCCGAACCGGCGTGATCGACGGCTCCTGAGGCGCTGCGGATGGGGGGCCTCGGCCGCCGACGATGACGCCCTTCGGCTCGCGCAGGGGCTTGCTCAGGGGCTTGCGCCGGATCGGGCTGCTGCGTCTTCCGCTCCCGTTCCCGCGCCTTGAAAGGCGCTCAATCCTGGCCGCCGTCGGGCCGATCCCGCTCCGCTCCGAGACGCGTCCCCTCCCCGGGGATGGCATCGCGGGGCGCCGGGGCGCGGGACCGTACCGGGCGGGGCGCGGGGAGTGAACGCGCCGCAGGAACAGAGCCGCAGGGCTCGTGTTGTCTGCCAAATCTTTTTCACGAGGCGCGACGATGTCGGGTACAGCGAAGAAGACCGACCCCAAGCTGTGGGAGAAGGTCAAGACGCAAGTCACGAAATCGGACAAGGGTGGCAAGCCTGGGCAGTGGTCGGCGCGCAAGGCGCAGATGGCGACCGCCGAATACAAGAAGGAAGGCGGTGGCTATGCCGGCAAGAAGACGGCCGACAACCATCTCCGGCAATGGACCGACGAGGAATGGGGCACGAAATCGGGCGAAGAGAGCGGCAAGACCGGTGAACGATACCTGCCCAAGAAGGCCCGCGAGAGTCTGACGGACAAGGAATATGCCGCCAGCACGGCCAAGAAGCGGGCCGATACCCGCAAGGGCAAGCAGTTCTCGAAGCAGCCGGAGGCCGCCGCCGAAAAGGCCGCCGCAGCGCGCAAGGACGGCAGGAAGGACGGCAGGTCTGCCGGACAGGGCAAGGCGTCCGGCAAGGGCTCCAGCCGGTCGGAGCCGACAAAGGCCGAGTTCATGCGCAAGGCCCGCGCTCAGAACGTGCCTGGCCGGTCGCGGATGTCGAAGGCGCAACTGGAACACGCGGTCCACGCCTGAGGCGTGACGCGGAGGGCCATCGCCAGGACGCAAGACGTCCCGGGCAAGACGTCCCGGGCAAGACGTCCCGGGAATGACTCCCGGGACGCTCCTCGGCTCAAGCGGCCAGTTTGATCGGGCTGGGGATGCTCAGGTCGAGAAAGGATACGGCCTGCTCAGAGGGCCTCGCGCTGTCCCGGTGGCCGGGACGCAGCCCCCCGCGGCGCGGGGGGCGCGATCGCGCGAGGATCTCAGTACGAGCCGAACTTGTAGTTCAGGCCGGCGCGGACGACGGCGAACTCGTCATCGCGGCGGCCAATGGTGTTGTACGCCACCGGGAAGTTGTTGGCGGCGTTGATGACGAACGCGCCCTGGTTGCGGGTGTTGCGGTCGAGGTTGACGTACAGGCCTTCGACCTTGAGCGTCACGGCCGACGAGCGGAAGAAGTTCAGGAAGGAGTCGGTGGGCAGGGCGTACTCGATGCCGCCGCCGACGGCGTAGCCGGTGCGGAAGCTGTCATTGCCGGCGAAGCCGCCGAAGGAGCGGTCGGCGCTGCCCGAGCCGTAGGCGAAGCCGCCGGTGCCGTAGAACAGCACGCGATCGAAGGCGTAACCGATGCGGCCGCGGACGGTGCCGAAGAAGTCGAGGCTGGAGAGGCCGCGCGGGTCGGTGACGTAGTAGCCGGGAGCCAGCGGGCCGACGACGAAGGCGTTGTTCCGGTTACGGCCGAAGTCGAGGTACTGGGCGTCCGCCTCGATACCGACGACGATGCCGGAGCCGGGGGTGAACTGGAAGTTGTAGCCAACCTGGCCACCGCCGGAGAAGCCTTCCTGGTTGCGCTGGTTGAAGAAGGCGGTGGTGCCGTTGCCGTACGGGAAGGGCACGGCGAAGCTGTTGGTGTTGTTGCTGCTGGCGTCGAAGGCGTAGCCGGCGTTGATACCGAAATAGGCGCCGGTCCAGGTGAAGACCGGGACGGGGGTGAAGACCGGCGGCGGGGCGGCGCGGCGCGGCAGGTCGGCGGCCGAGGCGGCGCCGGTCAGGAGGGCCGTGGCGGCGCTCGCGAGAAGAAGCTTCTTGATCATCTGGTCCTCTGTCTCCCGTTGTGCGGGATGTGTGCGGGGCGGACAGAACGACAGGGCGCGCCAGGGCGATAGTGCGTCGCCGCAACAGCCCGGATACGGGCCCTCCCGCCAAGACAGCCAAGTGTGCTGGGGCACATCCCGATCGGGATTGGTCGAAGCGCTCTCGACCATGTGTATCGGAGTGTTTCCGAGAACAAAAAGCCCCGCCGCGCGGTGCGGACGGGGCTGAAGTTCGTTCGTAAACGTTCCCAGGACCAACCAGGAAGCTTCGACATTCACTAGAGCCTACCGGCAGGCGGCCCGCAAGTCCGTCTGCGACCCGAAGAGCGGTTAACATTAATTTACGAACAGCCCAGATCGGTCCCCCGGATTGCCCGCTTGCGCGAGGCGGGAGATCTGCTCCGGTCCGGGAGCGTATCGGATCGTTGCCCGTCGGGTTCGCGCCGGCCCGGCCCTGATCTTCCGGCGTCCGACGGCGGATGCGCCCGCGCGAATAGGGGGCCCGGCCGGATCCGGATCTCGGGCGGACGACCGTGAGTCCGGCCGCGGCCCCATGGACCGATCGATCTCCCGGGGCGCCGCAGATCTCGCGCAAGACCCGGTGCCGGCTCCCGGTGCGGACCCGCTCCGCCCGGCCTGTGGGGAAGAACCTGCGGCCGCCGCACGGCCGAACGGCCGCGGCTTTCCCGGCGCATATCAGGCCCTATCTGCCCGGCCTCGTCATCGGTGGAGAGTTCAGGAGACGCGCATGGGACCCGTCGCGCTGCCTTCGATGCCGGTCCTCCCGGCCCGTATCGGGATCGGGCATCTGTGCCCCACGCCCGCCGGGAGGCTTCGGTGACGGACACGCCGGCCCCCTACATCGCGGTCGCGTTCCTCTCGGCGCTGTTCCTGCTGGTGGCCGGGCTGCAGGCGGAGGGGCTCCTATGGTAGGCTGCTCCGCCCGGGACCCGTGCGCACCCGCGCCTCCATCCGCACCGATGCCCGGCCGCGCCGGGACATGACATGTCCGCGAGCGTAGCGCGTCGATGTTCGGCTTCTCCCTCAATGCGACCGAGCCTGACAGCGTCGCGCACATCATCCAGGTGGCGCTCGCGCCCGCCTTCCTGCTGTCGGCCCTGGCGACGCTGCTCAACGTGTTCTCGACCCGACTCGGCCGGATCTCCGACAAGGTCGACAGCCTCTCGGCGGAGACCGCCCGGGCCACGGCCGCCGAGGCTGTCCGCCTCACCCGCCGTCTGACCTTCCTGCGGCGGCGCTCCTTCGTGCTGGACGTGGCGGTGGTCCTGGCCTCGCTCGGAGGCGGGCTGATCGGCCTGGCGGTGCTGACCCTGTTCGTCGGGGCCCTGCGCGACGCGGCGACCGCCTCCGTCCTGTTCGCCTGCTTCGGCGCGGCGCTGATCTGCACGGTGGCGGCGATCGCGGCGTTCATGACCGAGATCCTCATGGCCGGCCGCGGTGTGCGCGACGAGGTCGAGCACCGTCAGGATGCGGTCACGACGCCACGGTGATTCCGCATCCGAATCACCCGGGCCGCGCCGGGGCCGGTCCAATCCTCGAATGCGCCCCGCAACGGTGCGCCAGCGGTGCCCCCGTGGCGCTTCGTGGCGCTTCGGGGCGTGCGGGGCGCCGTTCAGAGTGCAGAACGGTCGATCCGTGGTCGCGCGGACGGCCATGAACGATTGCGGCGTGCGGGAACCGGGCCTTAATCTTCCGACGGCCTGATGCCGCCGTCGGCTTCGCCTGAGTGTTCCGTGATGAGCTTCGCGATTATGATTGCTCTCGTTGCCGGAGCGCTCTGCCTCGGAGTCCTGTCCGCGCTCCTGCCGTTCGGGGGGCGGGAGGCTGAGGAACCGCAGGACCTGCTCCCGTACGAGGATGAGTTCTTCGATCTGGGCGGCCCGGTGATCGATCTCGAGGCGCGCCACACCCCCTGACCCCGCCGGGAGGTGTCCTACGGGATGCCGGATCCCACCGTGCCGGGCGGCGGCGTCTGCCGGGCAGACCAGACGACCCGGCCTGCGGGGTCCCTCAGAGCCGCCGAGCCCGACCGGCCGGAGAGCAACTGCGTGAAGCGTGCCTTCGCGGTGGCGACCGCCGCTTCGTCGGTGGCGCCGGGAATCTGCTCGTCGTGGATAATGATGCCGCCGGCGCTCTCCCGGTGGACGATGCATTGCAGCCGGTAGGGCACCGGGGTCTCGATCGGGGCCATGGCGATCTCCTGGCCGGTCATGGGGGCGGCGCGCCGCCAGAGCCGGCGCGGCGACGCAGGATTCCGGACGGCGGCCCTTTGTCGGTCCGGATGGCGAGGACGCCGCAGGACATCCAGCCGGCCTGGGATCGATGACTGGCTCACCTCCTTACCAGATTCCTTCGGCGCGGGCGGGGCTCCCCGCCGCGGTCTTCGCGCCCGCCCCGGCCGTCGCCGGGGCACCCCGGTGACACGTCTCAAGGCTCTCGAAGCGCGGTTCTCGCCCCTGCTCGCCCGCCGGGTCAGCGGCATCCCGGGCCGGCCATGGGGCCCTAGCCGCGCCGGCGCCCGATGACGCGTGGGCGGTGCGTCGGCCTGTCCGGCAGGCGGGATGGGCTCGATCCGCCCCGGTCGTCGGCCGACGTCCGGGGCGCGGGCAGCAACAGGGGCGGCGGTCGGGGGCGCTCGACGACGACCGCCTCAAGCAGGACCGGACGTATCGTCCGTGTGGGCCGCGTCACGGGCCCCGGCCGTGTCGCGAGGGTTCCGAGGGCCCAGAGCCCGAGGCAAAGCAGGCCGATGAGGATCCCGTCCCAGGACGGCTCGGTCCGGCACATCAGGATGCCGGTCCCGGTGAGGGACGCCCCGGCCGCGAGCAGGCGCGGTGTCGGATCGGCGGAGTTCATGCCGTACCCTCCGTGGCGTTCCCTGAAGACGCGTGAACGGCATCGCTACACTTGTCGGCAACCCCCCTGTTCTCCCCGATGCACACAGCGGTCGCTGTGGTCGGTTCCGGCGAGCGCATCTCGATCCGCCAGCCCGGGATGGGATATCGGCGCCGCACGTCCAGCCGCACGTCCAGCCGCCCGGCCCGTTGCTCGGCGCGGCGCGGATTCAGACCTCCACCTCTTCGACATGGAGGCCTCCGGCCCGCAGGTGGCTCGGGATCCGGGTGCTGTCGCGGAAGCCGGCTGCGCGCGCCATCGCGTCGAGGGCTGCAAGGGGATCGAGCGCGGAGCCGATCCAGAGGATCGCCCCCGTCGCCGCCTGCATGATCCGGAACACCTTCACGCCACGCCCCAGGTCTCGACCTTCGGACAAGCTCGGGGGGCTGCCGGGTGTTCCCGGCGGAAACGGCGCGGCCCGCAGCTCCCGCCGCCCTAAATGCCCGGAACGGCCTGCATCCGAACGGTTTGCGGCTCGGATCCGCTGCCCGGCGCCCCCGAGTCTTCCCCGAGGCCCATGACCGCCTTCATTCGCTACGCGCCCGACCTGGAGGCTCCGCAGCCCGATGAGGCGGTGGTCCATGCGGGCATGGTCGAGCAACTCGCCAAGATCCAGGGCCCCACCCTGAAGGATGACGGCCACGCGGTGCGCGGGATTCATGCCAAGGCGCACGGCCTGCTGGTCGGCTCCCTGGAGGTGCTGCCCGGACTGTCCCCCGCGTTCGCCCAGGGCGCCTTCGCGGCGCCGGGGCGCCACGATGTGGTTTTGCGCTTCTCGACCAATCCCGGCGACATCCTCGACGACAGCGTGTCGACACCCCGGGGCCTCGCCATCAGGAATCTCGGCGTTGCCGGCGAGCGCCACCGACACCCCGCAGGTGTTCAAGAAGGGCTTCTCGGCCCTGCTGCGCGGCGTCGAGGCGGTGCTTGAGGGACTCGGCACGAAGAGCCCGACAGTCATCGCCCTCGGCGGTCATCCCGAAACCCACATCCTGGGCGAGACCTTCTACAGCCAGGCGCCCCTGCGCTGGGGCGATTACGTCGCGAAGGTCGCGGTGGCGCCGGTCTCGCCCGAACTGACCGCGCTCACGGGCGCCGCCCTGAACGTCAACGGCAAGCCGAACGGCCTGCGCGAGGCGGTCGCGGCCTTCTTCGCCGCGCAGGCGGGCGTCTGGGAAATCCGGGCTCAACTCCTCACCAATCGCGAGACGATGCCGGTCGAGGGCGCTTCGGTCCCCTGGCCCGAGGCCGAGAGCCCCTATCGCCCTGTGGCGCGCATCACCGTGCCGCGTCAGGAGGCCTGGAGCGACGCGAAGGCGCGGGCTCGCGATGACGGCCTCGTCCTCAGTCCTTGGCACGGCCTCGCCGCCCATCGTCCGCTCGGCGCCCTCATGCGCGCGCCGAGTGGTCTATCCCCGCTCGGCCGGCTTCCGGGCCGAGCACAACGGCTGCCCGATCCACGAGCCGGGCAGCGCGGCCGCATTCCGGGTCTGGATGCTTGCACGGGCATGCCCGAGGTCCGCGGCCGATTCGCGCCGCTCCCGTCCGGGCGGGAACAGGGCGGGCCGGGGGCGGTTCTCGAAGGCAAGCCGGCATGGGCCGGCACGTCGAGAATCCGATCGGGATCCAGGAGAGCCATGACCAGCCGAACCGTTCAATCCGCCCTGCTCGCTCTCGCCCTCGTCGCCGGCAGCGCCGGGATGGCCGCCGCGCAGAGCACGCCCAACGGCAACACCTCGTCCCCCGGCGCCCCTGCGGGCGACAACAGCACCGGCAACGGTGCCACCGGCAGCGGCGCAGCCCCAAGCGGACGGTAACGGGGCTCGACCATCAGGATCGCGGTCCGCGATCCTCACAACCGTGTCCCGTCCCGTCCCGCGGCCGACCGGCCTGCGGGACGTTCCACCTCCGGCACCGGATCCCGCAGGACAGGACGAGCCCGGAGCGCAGAGTCCGGTGTTTGGAACGGAGTGCCACTTTTCTAAGCAGCAGGAATCGCCATACTGGCGGCGGGGCCGATGCCATGTGCGCGGTCCGGACCACAACACGGGCGATGCGACCAAAACCGATCCTGCTGCTCACGGGTGAGAGCCCCGGTCATCGTCAAGCCGACGATTGGCGCGACGCCGTCGCGCCGTTCTGGGACTTCACGATCCGCAAGGAAGATCTGTCCGATTTCCGCGGTCAGTCGCGGGTTCGGCACCTCGGCACCGCGATCGTCTGCAGCGCCCGCGCCTCCGGGCTCCGGTTCGTGCGCGAGCGTGGCCTAGTGGCCCGGATGGGCGTCGATCACATCGTCGCCCACATGCGTGTCTCCGGACAATCGAGGGTGGCGGTCAGCGGCAGGGAGCAGGATTGCGCGCCGGGGGACATCTGCCTGTTCGACCTGTCGCGGCCCCTCTCCGCCGCCTCCACGGATTACGAGGCGATCACGGTCGTCCTGCCGCGGCCGCTCTTCGGCGTCCGGCAAAGCGCGCTCGACACCCTGCACGGGGCGGTGATCCGGGGTGCGACGCCGTTCGGCCGGATGCTCACCGACCACTTGCGCTCCCTCAGCACGCACGCGACCGGGTTCTCGGAGCCGGAGGCCGCTGCGGCAGCTGAGGCCACGGCGGCGCTGCTCGGTGTGGCGGCCTTGGGCCTGCCGCAGGAGGATGGGGGCGTCCAGCCACTCGAGCGGGCCCCCCTGCTCGTCGCCATCCGGCGCTTCATCGAGGCCGAGCTTGCGTCCACGGACCTGACCGCCGAGGCGATCGGGCAGCGGTTCGGCGTCTCGCGCAGCGCCCTGTACCGGCTGTTCGTCCCCCTCGGGGGCGTGTCCGGCTATATCCGGCAGCGCCGGCTCGCCCGCGCCTATCGGGACCTCGCCGCCGGCGACGGGCGCTTCGCCCGCATCTCCGATGTGGCGTATCGCTGGCGGTTCGAGAGCCCCGCACATTTCACCCAGGCCTTCCGCGCAGAGTTCGGCTGCGCCCCTCGGGATGTCCGCGCGCAGGTCGCGATCGAACCCGGGAAATCGTCGGGCACAGAGCCGGCGGCCCCGTCGGAGACCTGGACCGACTTCTACGATTGGGTTCTCAAGCTGGCGGCCTGAGCGGATTCGGGCTCCGAACCGCGTGCCCCGGCTCCGGCGGGCGCTCTGGAGCCGCGATGACCTCCGGGATTCGGCAGCGGCACCCGCGGGTGTCGATCCCGGCCTCTCAGGGCACCTCCCGTGGCGCTGCCATCGGGCGATCCGCATGGAAGCAGCCGGGATCGCCTCCCCGGCGCTGCGGCTTCTGCCTTGCCCGATCCCGTCCGGTAGCCTGCCGCCGGCCCGGCGGCAGCGTCGTCCAGCCGATGGAGCCGCGCTGCGACGCACTGCCCGCCGGGACCTTCCGGTTCCTGCGGCAGGGGGGCGCCGGTCTGGTGCGGGGGATCGATCCTGGTTCGCTGAATGATGCGGCGTCGCCCCGATCGAGGCCGCCCGCGCCGGTGAGGCGGGCCGGGGCTTCGCCGTGGTCGCCGCGGCGGTGAAGGTGACCGCCGGACAGACCGCCCGGACGACGGACGAGATCGGCGGCCGGATCGCCGCGATCCGGGCGGCGACCGAACGGGCCGGGCCGGGGCGGCGGCGGTCTCGCTCAGGCCGGGAGGATGTGCAGCATCCCGCCGACCATGCCGAGAGCCCCCATGCCGATCAGCCCGACGGTGATGTACAGCCGCATCCGGCTCGCGTCGGCGGCCGACGACGGGGGGATGTCTTCGGGCAGGTCGGACCAATCCATCAGGTGAGCATAGCCGGTCGGGTGGGCGGGAGGCGCCGCCCTAGGCCGGCCCGATGACGGCTGGATGACGGGGCCGCCGCAGCGGCACAGGTCCCGGCCATGCTGCTGGCGCGATGCCGCCGCAATGCCGCCGCGGTGCGCCGCCGCGGTGCCGCGACGGCTTCACGAGCAGAACGTTCGCTGCCCGGGCGCGCAGGGGGACGGCGCCGCCGTCCTCGAATCCCGGCGTCTCCGGCAGGTCGACGGCCTTCATCAGGGCCCTGCGACCGGCTCCGCCTCGACCTGGGCCATCGCGGCCCCGCCCTTCGATCGCCGTCGCCGTGGCGGGGATATCGTTGCGCGCGCCGTGCTCCATGGGGCCGCCGCATTGCGCGGCCCGTCCGGTTGCCGCCCCCGCCTGTCGCGGCTGGGGCTCCGGCTTCAGGGGCGGGATCGTGGGCCGGATCCCGCCCCGACATGAGGCGAATCAGCGACGGTCCGGGGCTCCGGCCGCGCCGCCGGCCTTGTCGCCGCCCGGCTGGAAGCCGGCCGCATTCGGCGGTCCCTTCATCCGGCCGTCCTGTTTCGGCATCTCCGAGCCCGGTGATCCGGTCGTCGTGCCGGTCGTCGTCCCCGTCGTCGCGCCCTTCCCCGTCTCGTCCTTGCCCGTATAGCCGGCCGCATTGGGCGAGCCCTGCATGCGGGGGCCGGTATTCTCCGCGGCCGTGGCGGCCGCGCCCGTCGCCAGGAGGCCCGCGACGGTCAGGCTGATCAACGTCTTCATGTGTGAATCCTCGGAACGCTTCCCCAGGCTGCCTCTACCGGGCCTGTCGGGAGCAACGCGGCCGGACGGATCCCGTTCACGTCCCCGGGATCGGGGTTGCGCGAGCGCCGGGCCTGCGGGGAAATACTTGCTGCGATGCAATATTTCCGCGTCCGAGAAGGCGCGGCGCGCGTTTCGCGGAGTGATGTATTGATTTATCTTCGGGCTTGAGCGGGTTCGAACAATTGCAATCCACGGCAGAATCTGATTGAATATTCGTATACGTCGCGTCCTATCGTGGTGACTGAATTCGCTTGTGGCCTCTCGGGCTGCGCGAGGAGGTCGAGCATGTACGCTTTGGCCAAGACCAAAGAGAGAACCGACTGGGAGCTGGTCGTCGTCTTCGGTGGCTGGATCGTCTTCGAGATCGCGATCCTGACGTTGTGCTTGGTGTCGATGTAGGCGCTCTCGGAAAGACATCCGTTCTGGCCCGTCCGGTGCCGTGCGGGCCGGCCGGACGCATGCGCCGGGCCACCAATGCTTGGAGATGCTCGGAGATGCTCGGAGGCGCTTGAGAGACATGCCCGTGCCGGGGCATGCTCTGCCGATCGCAGGACACGCCGACAGGATCGGCGCGACGGCAGGGGACGGGTGCATGGCGAAGGCGGTGCGGGCGGGCGGCGATCGCGAGGCGCGTCAGAGACCCCCGGCCGAGGACGTCCACGCTGCGGAACTCGCCCGCCTGCGGGCCGAGGATTCGGCGCCGCGGCCGCCCGGCTGGCAGCTCTCGCTCCAGGCCGTGCGGCGCTTCATCTGCGGTGACGGCGCGACCCCCGCCAAGGTGGTCTGCGCGCCCGCGCTGGTGGAGCGGGCCATGGTCACCCTGGCGACCTCGCGCGCCCTCCTGCTGATCGGGGAGCCCGGGACCGCCAAGAGCCTGCTCTCGGAACTCCTCGCCGCCGCGATCAGCGGGTGCTCGACCCTGACGATCCAGGGCGGTGCGTCGCTGACCGAGGACCAGATCCGCTACGGCTGGAACTACGCGCTGCTCGTCGCCGAGGGGCCGAGCCCCCGCGCCCTGGTGCCGGGCGCCCTCCATACCGGCCTCAGCGCGGGGCGGATCGTCCGCTTCGAGGAGCTGACCCGCTGCCCGCTGGAGGTGCAGGACAGCCTGCTCTCGGTCCTGTCCGACCGGGTGCTCGCCGTGCCGGAACTCACCGGCGCGGACGGGATGGTCTACGCGCGCGACGGCTTCAACCTCATCGCCACCGCCAACACCCGCGACCGGGGCGTGAACGAGATGTCGGCGGCCCTCAAGCGCCGGTTCGGCTTCGAGACCGTGTTCCCGATCGCCGATCTTGAGGCCGAACTCGCCCTGGTGCAGCGCGAGGCCACCGCGCTTCTGGCCCGGTCCGGCGTGCCCCGCAGCCCGGATCCGGAGGTGCTCGAACTCCTCGTGACCTGCTTCCGGGAGCTGCGCGAGGCCGTGGATACGGAGGGCACCGGCATGGAGCGGCTCTCCTCCGTGATGAGCACCGCGGAGGCGGTCAGCGTCGCCCACGCCATCGGGGTGAAGGGCCATTTCCTGCGGGGCGATGCCGGCCAGCCGGAGGACATCGTCGCCTGCCTCGCCGGCACCGCCGCCAAGGACGACGCGGAGGATCTCGCCCGCCTGCGCCGCTATCTCGACCAGCGCGTCAGCCGCCGCTCCGGCGCGGCGTGGCGCCAGCTCTACGCGGCGCGGCACCTCCTCACACCGCAATGAGCGGTCCCGCGCCGGATTCCGGCCGCCTGACCGTCATCGGCGTACGCCACCATTCCCCGGCCTGCGCCGGGCTCGTCCGGCGCAGGATCGCGGCGTTGCGGCCGGCCTTCGTGCTGATCGAGGGTCCGGTGGACTTCAACCCGCACCTGCCCGACCTCGCCCTCGGCCACGACCTGCCGGTGGCGATCTTCTCGTTCCGGGCGGATGCGACCGGCAGCGCCGCCTCCTACACGCCGTTCTGCGCCTTCTCGCCGGAATGGCAGGCGCTGGAGGCGGGCCGGGCGGTGGGTGCGCAGACGCTGTTCTGCGACCTGCCGGCCTGGGACCCGGCCTTCGGACGCCGCGCCAACCGTTACGCCGACCCGCACGGGGCCCGCACCGAGGCCGCCGAGCGGGCGCTGGCCGCCGCCCTCGGCGTCGCCGACCAGGACGCCCTCTGGGATGTCCTCGCCGAGGCGGCCTCCGAGGCGGAGCTGCCGGCCCGGCTCGACCGCTACTTCGCCCTGCTGCGCCCGCCGGGCACGGACGATCCCGCCGAGGCGGCCCGCGAGCGCTTCATGGGCGCCTACGCGGCCCACGCCCTGCGGGCGGCCGGCGACCGGCCGGTGGTCCTCGTCTGCGGCGGCTGGCACGCGGACGCCGTCCGGCGCCACGCCGCGCAGGCGGACGGGACCCGGCCCGAGCCGGCGCCGCCGGAGCCGGACCTGCGCACCGGCAGCTACGTGGTGCCCTACGCCTATCTCCGGCTCGACCGGTTCTCAGGCTACGCGGCCGGCATGCCGGCGCCGGGCTATTACGAGCGCGTGGCCGAGGCGGGCCTCGCCCCCGCGGCCGACTGGGCGATGACGGCGATCACCGCGGCCCTGCGTGAGGCCGGACAGGTCGTCTCCACCGCCGACCGCATCGCCTGGCGGGTCCATGCCGAGGCCCTCGCCCGGCTGCGCGCCCATCCGGCGATCCTGCGCGCCGACCTGATCGACGCGGCCCTCGCCGCCCTGGTGAAGGACGCCCTCGACCGCCCGCCCGCCTGGGCGGCCGGCGGCGCTGCGCCCGGCCACCCCGCGCTCGCCGCGATGCTGCGGGCGCTCACCGGCCGGCGCGAGGGACGCCTCGCTCCCGGCACCCGGCAGCCGCCCCTGGTGGCCGACGTCGCCGAGCGTCTGCGCGCCGCCGATCTGGAGCCGGGGCCGGCGCGCCGCAGCATCGACCTCGACTGGGCCGAGCCGGGCGACCGGGCGCGGGCGCACCTGCTGCACCGGCTGGCGCTGCTCGGGCTGCCGGGGATCGCCCGCGAGGGGCCGGACCGCGCCGAGCCCGGCCTGCCGCGGGAGCGCTTCACGCTCGTGCGCCACCCGCACTGGCTCGGCGCCCTGATCGAGGCCTCGCTCTGGGGCGGCACCCTGGAGATGGCCGCCGCCGCCCGGATCTCCGCCCGGGTCGAGGCGGCGCCGGATTCCCTCGCCGTTCTCACCGGGGCCCTGTCCGACGCGCTGTTCGCCGGGCTGACCCTGGAGGGCGATCTGCTGGCCCGCTTGAGCGCCGGCATCGCGGCGGCGCACGACGTGGCCGCTTTGGGCGCCGCCGGGGCCGGGATCGTGCGGCTGTACCGGTTCGGCGACGCCTTCGCGCCTTCGCGGCCCGCCCTCGCCCGCCTCTGCGCCGCTCTGGCGGCCCGGGCGCTCTTCGTCGTCGAAGGCATCCGGGAGCCCCGCGCGGGGCTCGGCGCCATCCCGCTGCTCCTCGCCTGCCGCGACCTGTTCCGCGAGGTCGGCGCCGAGGTTGCGGGCCTCGACGAGCTGCGCGGGCCCTTCGCCGCCATGCTCGGCCGGCGCCTCGCCGACCCGGAGACGCCCCCGGCCCTCGCGGGGGCGGCCCTCGGCTTCCGGGTCGCCTGCGGCGCGGCCGGCTCGGACCCGGAGGCCGCCCTGTCCCGGCTGCGCCGCTTCGGCCTGCCCGCGACGCTGGGCGACTTCCTCGCCGGCCTGTTCGCCCTCGCCCGCGAGGAGATCGCCGCCGACGCCACCCTGGCCTCCGTCGAGGGGCTGGTGGCCGCCTGGGGCGATGAGGATTTCCTGCGGGCGCTGCCGTCCCTGCGGATGGCCTTCGCGTGGTTCCCGCCCCGGGAGCGTGAGCGCATCGCCGTGGCGATCCTGCGCCGGAGCGGCCTCGGCGAGGCCCGGGCCGAGGTCGAGGCCCTGGCCTGGATGCGCCAGCGCGCCCGCCCGGCCGATCAGGCCGAGGCCCTGGCCCGCGAGGCGCGGGTCGCCGCGCGGCTCGCCCGCTACGGGTTGACCTGAGACGCGACAAGGAAAATTTTACCGCCGCGCCACGGGGGAGAGGACTGCATGCAGCGTTACGAGCTGACGGCGGGATCATCGGCGAAGTTCTGGGAGGCCGGGACCGAGGACAGCGTTCTCATCGTGAGATTCGGCCGGCTCGGCACGCAGGGGCAGTCCAAGACCAAGAGCTTCGCGAGCGCGCAGGCGGCTCGGGTCGAGCTCGACCGGCTGGTGCGGGAGAAGACCGCCAAGGGCTATCGCCCGGCCGGCGACGCCGCACCGGCTTCGGCCGCCGGGGCGACAGCCCAGGCCACGGTTGCCCAGGCCACGGTTGCCCGGGCCGCCGATTCCGAAACCGCCGAGGCTTCGCCGGCCCCCGCCGCCCGGGCGGAGGCGCGCTGCACCCCGGCAACCGGCGGCGCCCCGATCTTCTCCGGCACGCCCCTGCCCACGCGCACCCGCCCCGGGCCGCCCCTCGACGCCGCCGCCGACTGGGCCGCCTTCGCGGCGCGGATCCGCCCGCTTCTGGAAACCGCTCCCGACGAGGCCCGCGCGCCGGCCGAGGCCCTCGCCGCCCGGCTCGACGGTGCGCCGCCGGCCCCCGACCACGCCGAGGCCCGGCACTGGCTGGAGCAGCTCGAGGCGGCCTGCCCGGCGCTGAACCAGCGCCTCTGGGGTGCCAAGCCCGGACCGCAGGGGCCGGCGGCCCGGGCGGCGTTCACCCATTTCGCCCGCTGGCTCGTAGCCCGCTCCGGCACCGGGACGCTCGTGGCCCTGTTCGACCGGCTGCAGCCCCGCCCCTCCGGCCGGTACGGCTCCCTGCCGGTCTCGGCCTGGGACATGCCCACCGCCTTCGGCATCCGGGCCGCCCTGGCCGCCGCCCCCGAGGCGGAATACGCGGAGGCCCTGGAGGCAGCCCTCCGGCTCGCCGCCGCGGAGCCGGAGCCGACCCTCGCCCGCTGGCTCGCGGCGGTCTTCGCGGATGACCGGCCCGGCGCCGACCATGCCCTCTGCGCCCGCGCGGTGCTCGCGCGCTGCGACCCGCCGGATCCCAAGGCCTACGGCAATTCCCACGCCGCCCTGCCGCTGATCGTCGACCTGCCGCCGAGCCAGGCCGCGCCCTGGTACGCCGCGCCGTTCCACCGGGCGACCCTGGCGACCTGCGATGTCGGGGCCGAGGAGGCCGCCGCCACGGTGATCGCCGTCGCCGACGCGGCCGGCGAGCCGGCCACCCCCGCCCTCGTCTGGCTCCTGGAGGGAGCGGTCGGACCCGAGCGCACGCTCATCGCCCGGGCGCTCCTGGAGACCCGGGCCGCCGACGCCCTCGACGCCCTCCTGCCCTTCGTGGGCACCAAGCTGGTCCGCGACGCCCTCGACGCCGCAGACGCGGCCTTCCCCGACTGGATGCTGCGGGCCTATCTCGGGGCGCTCCATGGCAAGGGGGAGCCCGCCTTCGGCCCGCGAGCCGTCACGCTCGCCGAGCGCCACGGACATGAGACCGCCCGCGCCTGGGCGGCGGCCGACGGGGGCCGGGGCGCGGGGCGCCTGGACCGGCTGCTCGCCGCCGGCAGCGGGCCGCAGGCGGCGCCGGAGGCCCTGCCGCCCGTGCTCCGGGACCCGCCCTGGCGGCGGCGCGGGGCCGCGCGCGCCCGGCCGGAACGGGTGGTGGCGCCGATCCCGACGCCCTTCGCGCACGGCTTCGACCCCGAGCAGGCCCTCGACCGCAGCACCTTCTACTTCCAGGCCGGAACGCTTGTGGAGGCCATGACGGACCTCGCGGCGCGGATCTGCGCCACCGAGGCGGAGGCTCTCTACGACATGCCGATCCCGCCGCCGGCCGAGCCCGTGCCGGCCGCCGACGCGGATCCCGCGGCGGCCCTGGCCTGGCTCGACCGCCGGCTCGACCTCACCCGCGAGCAGTTCACGGGCTTCTTCTACTTCAACTACGGGCCCTGGTTCCGGATGGTCGGGTGGCAGCCCGAGCCCCTGGCGCTGATGCTGTGGGAGAAGACCGGGCCGCAGCGCGCCCATTACGTGGCGTGGCGGCGCACCATCGCGGTGATGCTGTCCCGCTTCGGCGAGCGGGCCGTGCCCGGCCTCGTCCGCCTCGTCGCGGCGGATCCGGCGCAGCTCCTGCCGGAGGTCGAGCCGGTGGACGCCGCCGACCTCGCCCCGGTCGCCGCCCGGGTCTTCCACCGCACCCGCAAGCTCCGGCCGGCCGCGGCCGCGTGGCTGCGCGCCCATCCCCGCACCGCGGCGCTGCGGCTCCTGCCCGAGACCCTCGGGCCCGCCGGCCCTGACCGCGACGCCGCCGACGCGGCCCTGCGCTTCCTCGCCGCCGAGCCCGCGGGGCGCGCCGCCCTCGACGCCGCCGTCGCGGCCTATGCGGAGCGGGATCCCGGCGTGACCGAGGCGGTGGCTGCCGGGGTCGACAGCGACCCGCTGGAGCAGGTGCCGGCCAAGCCGCCGAAGCTCCCCGACTGGGTGGTCCCCGCCGCCCTGCCCCGCCCGGTCCTGCGGAGCGGCGGCGCCCTGCCCGACGCCGCCGTCACCGCCCTGTGCGAGATGCTCGCCTTCTCGGACCCACTGACGCCCTACGCGGGCGTCGCGCAGGTCCGCGCCGCCTGCACGCCGGAGAGCCTCGACGCCTTCGCGGTCGCGCTGTTCCAGTCCTGGATCGCCGCCGGCGCCAAGGCGACGGGGGAATGGGCCCTGCAGGCGCTGGCCCTGATCGGCGGCGACCACGCCGCCCGCGACCTCACCCGTCAGATCCGCGCCTGGGGGCAGGCCGGCCTGAAGCCCCGCGGCCGGGCCGGCATCGCCGTGCTCGCCGGGATCGGCACCGACGTGGCGCTGATGAACCTCAGCGCCATCGCCGAGAAGAGCCCGCTGCTGCAACTGCGCGAGGCTGCCCGCGCCGCCATCGTCGACGCCGCCGAGGCGCGCGGCCTCGACGAGGTCGACCTCGCCGACCGGCTCTCCCCCGATCTCGGCCTCGACGCCCGGGGCGGGCTCGACCTGTCCTTCGGGGAGCGCCGGTTCCGGGTCGGCTTCGACGAGACGCTGAAGCCCGTCCTGCGCGACGCCGAGGGCCGGCGGCTCGCCGCCCTGCCCCGCCCGACCAAGGCGGACGATCCCGAGGCCGCCAAGGCGGCGTCCCGGCACTGGGCGGCCCTGCGCAAGGACGCGGAAGCCGCCGCCGGCCTGCAGGTCACCCGGCTCGAGGCCATGCTGGCGTCCCAGCGCCGCGTCGCCCCCGGGGTGTTCTGGCCGTTCTTCGCCGCCCACCCGCTGATCCGCCACCTCGCCGGGCGCCTCGTCTGGGGGTTCTATCCGGACGGTGCGCCCGCGACGCCGCCGGGGCACGTCTTCCGCCTCGCGGAGGATCTCTCGCCGACCGACGCCGCGGACGACGCCCTCGCCCTCGACGTCGCGGCGGCCGAGGGCGTGGTCGGCCTCGTCCATCCCCTGCACCTCGACCCGGAAGCGCTGGCGGCCTGGAGCGGCTTGTTCGCCGATTACGAGATCGCCCAGCCCTTCCCGCAACTCGCCCGCGAGACCTTCGCGTTCACCGAGGCCGAGCGGGGCGGCGCCGAGACCCTGCGCTTCGACGGAATCCGGGTGGGCGGCCGCCGCCTGCGCGGCCTGCGGCCCCAGGGCTGGTCGACCGACACCGGTGGCGAGCACGTCCATGCGGTGCAGCGGCCGGTCGCGCTGCCCGACGGAACCCGCCTCGTCGCGGTCCTGCGCTTCGAGGACGGGTTCTGGCACCGGCCCGGCCCGGAGGGCGACGGGATCCAGACGCTGCGGACCCTGACCCTGTCCGAGACCGGCTGGCGCGCCGCGGCGACCCACCGGTTCGGCGACCTCGATCCGGTGACCGCCAGCGAGGTCCTGCGCACGCCGAGCCTGCTCGCCGCCGCCGGCGACGCGTGAGAGGGAGACAGCCCATGGAACGCTACGAGCTGGTCGAGGGCAGCGCGGCCAAATTTTGGGAGGTCGGTGTCTCCGGCCCGACGCTCACCGTCCGCTTCGGGCGCCTCGGCACCCAGGGCCAGAGCAAGGACAAGACCTGCGCCGATGCGGCCGCGGCCGTGAAGGAAAAGGACAAGCTCGTCCGCGAAAAGACCGCCAAGGGCTACGTCCGCGCCGACGGAGCGGCGCCCGCCCCGGCCGCGGCGTCCGCCCCGGCACCGACCGCCGCCGCCAGGAAGCCCGCCCCGGCGCAGGCGTCCGGGCCGGCCGGCGAGACGGTTGTCGAGCCAGCCGCGGAGCGGGCCGCGGAGCCGGCCGCCCCGCCGCCCGCCGAGCCCCCGCCGGCTGCCCCGGCGGAGCCCGTCCCGCCCCCCGACCCGGCCGCGGTCTTCGAGGCGGTGCCGCTGCCGACCCGCCTGCGCCCCGGTCCGCGCCCGGACGCGGCGGAGGCTTGGCGGGCGATCGCGGCGCCGTTGGCGGCCGCGCTCGGCGATGCCGAGGCCGCGCGCCTCGCCGGGGCGCCGCCGGACCGGGACGGCCTCGCCGCTTGGCTGGACGCGATCGTCGACGCCGCGGAGGCGCGCCGACACGGAAATCCGTCCCGGGCCGCCACCGGCGACGCCATCCTGCGGCGGGCGCTGGAGGCGATCCTACGCTACGCCGTGGCCCGGGGCGGGACGGAGGCCGTCGCCCGGCTGGCCGACCGGCGCCGCCCGACCCCGAAGACGCCGCGCCCCTACCAGCGCCTGTCCTGGGCGGAGCCGCTCCACCTCGCCCTGCGGGCCGCCCTGGTGCACGCCCCGGAGGCCGATTACGACGCCGCGGTCGCGTTCCTGAATGCGCGGATCGCCGAGGATCACGACTGGCCGGCGGCCTGCGCCTGCGCGTTCATCCTGGCCGACGACCGGCCCGCCCCGCACCCGCTCCAGCCCCGCGCCGTGCTCGAAGCCGCCGCTTCCGCGGGGATCGACGTGACGGCCGATACGGCCTTCGTGCCGCTGCTCGCCGATGCGCCGCCGGACGCGGTGGCGCCCTGGCGGACCAAGCGCAGCTACCATTTCTACTTCGTCTACTGCGCCGTCGACGCGGCCGAGGCGGCCGCGACCCTGCTGGCGGTGGCCCGCGCCGCCGGGCAGCCGGCCCTGCCGCCCCTCGACTGGCTGCTGCACTACGCCACCGACGACCAGCGCCGGACGGTCGCCCTGGCGATCCTGTCGACGGGGGAGGCCGGCGCGCTGCCGGCCCTGCTGCCCCATCTCCACGAGAAGCCCGTCGCGGCGGCCCTCGACGCGGCACTGGAGGCCGATCCCGCCGCGATCCTGCCCCGCTGCCTCGCCGCCCTCGCGGGCGGCCGATCGGAGCCGGCCCTGCGCGCCCGGGTGAACCGGGCGCTCGATATCCACGGGATCGACCGGGTCCGCGGCTGGCTCGCGGCGTCAGGCGGGCGTGGAGGGGGGATCCTTGAAGCCCTGGCGGAGGCCCGCGCCGTGCCCCTCGCGGAGCCCGCCGCCTGGCCGCGGGTGCTGCGTGACCCGCCCTGGCGGGCCAAGGCCCGGACCCGGGACGACCTCGTCCTCGCCCTCACGCCGCTGCCGACGCCGTTCGCGCATGCGGTGCCGGAGGTGGCGCCGAGCTACTGGCGGGAGCGGAATGCCGTGACCCTCAATGGCCTGGAGGCCCTGCCGGCCTTCGTCACGGCCGCCGAGCTGGCCCATCCGACGCAGGGCTGGAGCCGGATCCCGCCCCCGCTCTCCGAGCCGCCGCGCGACGACCCGCCGGCCCTGATCGCCTGGGTCGCCGCCCGCGTCGCCCAGATCGACGAGGCCTGCCGCTACTGGGCGAACTCGCCCTATCGCCAACTGGTCGGCAGCCTGGAGCGGCAGCCCGAGCCCCTGGCGCTCGCCATCTGGGCCCAGTCGCGCGTCGTTGCGGGATGCTTCCACGTCTCGCAATGGCCGGAGATCGTGTGGGCGATGCTGTCGCGGTTCGGCGAGCGGGCGATGCCGGGCCTCGTCGGGCTGGTCGAGGCCGATCCGGTCGGGCTCCTGCCGGCGGTCCTGGCGGTGGACGATGGCCGTCTCGCCGTGCCCGCCGCCCGCGCCCTCACGAAGCTCAAGAAGGCCCGCGAGCCAGCGCTGGCCTGGCTGCGCCGCCATCCCGAGACCGCCCTCATCCGCCTGCTGCCCGACGCCGTGGGCCGGCCCGGGGCGCTGCGCGACGCCGGCGAGCACGCCCTGCGCGTGCTGGCGCAGGACCGGGCGGACGGCCGCGCCATCATCACTTCCGTGGCCGCGCGCTACGCGGACCAGGCACCGGACGTGACGGAGGCGGTCGCGCAGGTGCTCGACCGCGATCCCCTCGCCCGCGTCCCCGCCAAGGTCGGCAAGCCGCCCGCCTGGGTCGTGCCGTCCATGCTGACCCGCCCGCGTCTGCGGGACGGGACCGCCCTGCCGGACGCGGCGATCCTGACCCTCTGCGAGATGCTGTCCTTCACCAACCCGGACGCCGTCTATGCCGGCGTGCCGATGGTCCGCGAGGCCTGCACCGAGGCGAGCCTCGCGGCCTTCGCGTGGGACCTGTTCTCCGCCTGGATCGCCGCCGGGACGCCCTCGAAGGACGGCTGGGCCCTGCGCGCGCTGGGCTGGTTCGGCACCGACGCCACGGCCCGCGACCTGACCCGCCTGATCCGCCGCTGGCCCGGCGAGGCCGCCCACGCCCGCGCGGTCACCGGACTCGACGTGCTGGTCGATATCGGCACCGACGTCGCGCTGATGAACCTAAACGGCATCGCCGAGAAGCTGAAGTTCAAGGGGCTCCAGGAGAAGGCCCGGCAGAAGATCGCCCAGCTCGCCGAGGCCCGCGGCCTCACCCCCGAGGAGCTGGCCGACCGGCTCGCCCCCGACCTCGACCTCGACGAGCGCGGCGGCCTCGACCTCGATTTCGGCCCCCGCGGCTTCCGGGTCGGGTTCGACGAGACCCTGAAGCCCTGGGTCCGGGACGCCGCCGGCCAGAGGCTCAAGGACCTGCCCAAGCCCGCCAAGGCCGACGATGCCGGCAAGGCCGCGGCGGCGGTGGCCCGCTGGGGTGCCCTGAAGAAGGACGCGCGGGCCGTGGCGAGCCTGCAGGTGGCCCGCCTGGAGGCGATGCTCGCCGGCGCCCGCCGGGTCCAGCCGACGGTGTTCGGCCCCTGCTTCGCCGCCCACCCGCTCGTGCGCCACCTCGCCCAGCGCCTCGTCTGGGCCACCTTCGCGGATGCCGACCCGCGGACCGGCCCGGGCCTGACCTTCCGGGTGGCGGAGGATCTGACCTTCACGGATGCCGACGACGCGCCGCTCGACCTCGACCTGACCGGGGCGGCTCCGGGCCTGATCGGCCTCGTCCATCCCCTGCAGCTCGATGCCGGGGCGCTGGCCGCCTGGGGGGCGCTGTTCGGCGATTACGAGATCGTCCAGCCCTTCCCGCAGCTCGCCCGCGAGACCTACGCCTTCACGGAGGCCGAGGCGGCCGCATCGACCACGAGCCGCTTCGCCGGGACCGTGGTGGAGGCCAACCGCCTGCGCGGCATGGCCGCGAAGGGCTGGCCCCTCGGGTCACCGCAGGATGGCGGTGTGGTCTGGTGGATCGAGCGCGCCGTCACCTTCCCGGGGGGCGCCGCCGGCCAGGCCTCGCTGATCTTCTCGGAGGGCCTGTTCACCGGCGCGGTGGAGTTCGAGGACCGGGAGCAGACCCTCGGCGACCTGACCCTCGGCTCGCCCTGGAGCAACCGGACGGAGCCGGGCCAGCGGACCTTCGGCGCGCTCGCGCCGGTGACGGCGAGCGAGCTCCTGCGCGGACCGAGCCTCCTCGCCGGGACGCGGCTGCGGTGAGCCTCGACCCCGTCACGCGCTGGCGGCTCATCCTGGGCGAGGCGGCGGAGTCCGCCTGCGCGGGGGCCGGCTGCGCCCTGTCGGGGGAGGCCGCCGCCATGGATCAGGCCCTCGACTGGCTCTACGGCCGCGACGCCGACGGCACGGCGCGGGGGGAGCGGCGCCAGGGCGGCCGCGAGGGCTCGACCCTGACGGTGCCGGGCTGGATCAACGCGGTCCACACGCTCTTCCCCCGCGAGACCATCGAGCGGCTGGAGCGCGACGCGATCGAGCTCTACGCCATCGACGACGTGGTCACGAACCCCGAGGTGCTGGCCCGGGTCGCGCCGAACGAGACGCTGCTGAAGGCGGTCCTGCGCACCAAGCACCTGATGGCGCCCGACGTGCTGGTGATGGCCCGCAAGCTCGTCCAGGAGGTGGTGCGGCAGCTGATGGAGCGGCTGGCCCGGGACCTCGCGGTGGCGTTCTCGGGGGTGCTCGACCGGCGGCGGCACACGCGCCTGCCCGGCGCCCGCGACCTCGACCTGAACCGGACGATCCGCGACAACCTGCGCCACTACGATCCCGAGAGCCGGCGGATCACCGTCGAGCGGCTGCACTTCTTCGCTCGGAACCGGCGGCAGATGCGGCCCTGGCAGGTGATCCTGCTCGTCGACCAGAGCGGGTCGATGCTCGATTCGGTGATCCACGCCTCGGTGATGGCCGCCTGCCTGTGGAAGCTCCCCGGCATCCGCACCCATCTCGTCGCCTTCGACACGGCGGTGGTGGACCTGACCCGCGATTGCGACGACGCCTGCGAGCTGCTCATGAAGGTCCAGCTCGGCGGCGGCACCGATATCGGCGGGGCCCTGGGCTACGCGGCCGGCCTGATCGCGGCGCCGGAGCGGGCGATCGTGGTCTTGGTCTCCGACTTCTACGAGGGCGCGAGCGAGGCCGCCCTGGTCGCTCAGGTGCGGGCGCTCTCCGGCCAGCGCACCCGCGTGCTCGGGCTCGCGGCCCTCGATTCGGCGGCCCGGCCCGCCTACGACCGGGCGATGGCCCAGCGGCTCGTGGCGGCCGGTGCCGAGATCGCCGCGATGACGCCCGGCGAACTCGCCGGCTGGCTCGCCGCCGCGATCCGGAGCTGAGCCGCGGCGATGGCCCGCCCCGACCTCCGCGCCCTCACGGATGACGGCCTCGTCCAGCTCGCCAATGCCGGCCTGGTGAAGCGCGCGCTGCGCGAGGTGGCCGCCGGCCAGGGGCCGGCCCTCGCGGAGGCCGAGGACGGCACCGTCGAGGCGCGCTTCGCCGACGGCACGGTCACGCGGCTCGGCCCCGGCCGGCCCCCGGGCGAGGCCAGCTGCACCTGCCCGGCGAGCGGGATGTGCCGCCACCGGGTCGCCCTCGTCGTCGCCTACCGGGCCGCGGCGGTCGCGGATGGACCGGCGCAGCCAGCCGCACCCGCGGCGGTCGCCTGGGATCCCGGCAGCCTCGACGGCGCCGCCTTCGAGGCGGGGCTCGGCGGCGCGGCGGCGGCGGAGCTGCGGCGCCTCCTGGCGGGTGGGATCACGGTCGGGCTGGAGCGCGGCGCCGTGCCGGCCGCGCGGCTCCCGACCGCGACGGTGCGCTTCCTCGTGCCCGACGCGGTCGGCTACGCCCGCTGCGACTGCGCGGCGGGGGGCGGCTGCGCCCACGTCGCCCTGGCGATCCGCGCCTTCCGGGCGGCCGGGGGCGCCGCCGAGATCCGCCTGGGCGGGGCGGCGCCGGCCGGAGCGGAGGCGGGGCCGGCGGAGGAGGGACTCGCGGAGGCCGCCGACCGGGTGGTCGCCGGCCTGCTGGAGGCCGGGGTGGTATCCGGTCCGGAAGCCCACGACGCCGCCCTCGTCCGGCTGCGGCGGGTGGCCGAGAGGCGGGGCGCCACGCAGATCCTGCTGGCCGAGGCGGACCTGGCCGGGCAACTCGCGGCCTATGCCGGGCGTCACGCCGCCTACGACGCGGCCGTGGTCCTGGCGCTCGCCACGGAACTCCTCGGCCGCGTCCGGGGCGGGGAGGCCGCCCTCGGCGTCGGCCAGCCCTACGAGACCGCCATGGGCAGGACGCGCCTCGTTTCCCTGGGCGCCCGGCTCCTCACCCGCGGGCGCGGCGCCAGCGCCCGGGTCGCCCTGGCCGACACCGATACCGGCGCGCTCCTGGCCCTGGAGCGCGATTTCGCGCCGGGCGAGGCCGAGGTGGATTTCGTCGGCAGCCTGCCCGGGCGGCTCCTGGGATCGGGCCTGTCCGTCTCGGGCACCGGCCAGGGCCAGATCCTGACCAGCGTCGCCCGGCGCCGGGCGGACGGGCTCCTCGCCCTCGGCCGGGGCGCGCAGGGCCGCACGGCCCTGCTGCCGCGGGACGCCCGCGTGACCGTGCCGGCCCCCCTGGCGGCGCGGGACGTCCCGTCGATCCTGCGCCGTCTGGCCGAGCGGCCGCCGGCCTTCCTGCGGCCGCGCGACCGGCTGGAGGCCTTCCACGTCTTCCCCGTCGATGCGGTCCTGGGACAGGCCTGGGCACCGGGCGCCCAGACGTGGCAGGCCGCCGTCGAACTGCCGGAGGCGGGCGGCACGCTGCATCTCGCCCGCGCCTACGACCCCGCCGCGCCGCACGCCCTGGACGCCCTCGCGGGCGCCTGCTCGGGGCGCTGGGGACCGGTGCGGCAGGTCGCCGGCCCGGTGCGGATCGCCGACGGGGCCCTGGTCTGCGATCCCTGGTCGGTGTCGGTCGACCGGCTCGTCGTGCCCGACCTCGCCGCCCCGGACGGCGCCGGCCACCCGATCCCGCCGGCACCGGACCTGGGGCCGGCCACGCTCCTCGACGAGGCGGCGGCACTCCTGGCGAACGCCCTCCATGCCGGGCGGCGGGCCTTCGCGGCGAACGCCCGCGCCGGCGGGGCCGACCTCGTGGCGCGCCTCGCGGCGGCGGGGCATCCCGCCACCGCCGCGCGGCTCTCGGCCTTCCTCGCCGCCGCCCTGGCCCCCCCGGGCGCGGAGCCCGATCCTTTCGCCCGGGCTGCCCTCTGGGTCGCCGCCATGCGGGATGATCCCGGGCCGGCGGAGGGCTGATCACGGAATCGTGGGGACGCGGTTGCCCCATCCGGCGCCCTGGGGCAGCTTGCCGCGGTTTCGGGCGCCGTGATTCGCCGGCCGTCCCGTCCCGATCGTTGCGTGAGGAGCCCGAATGCGCGGATCCGTCGATCGTCGCCCAGGCCTGGGCCATCCCGTTCGTCCGGCGCGCGGCCCGCACGCCCACGCGGTGGCATGAGGGTCGTCCGCGCGGCGCGCCTCCACCTGCGGGACGCCACCTCCGACAAGGTCTACGACGTCGATCTGATCGAGAACGAGGCCCTCGGGACGCCCGAGCGCTACTTCGTCAACACACGCTACGGCCGGCGCGGCGCGACCCTGCGCGAGGGCTCCAAGACACCCCAGCCCCTCACCGCCGAGGCGGCGGCCCGGGTGTTCGACAGCGTGATCGTCGCGAAGATCAACGGCGGCTACCGGCGGATCGACGGCCTGGAGCCCTCCGCCGCGTCGGAGCCGTCGGCCGACGGGCGCGCGGCCGTGCTGCGGGCGCGGCTCTCCGCCTGCCTGCACCAGCGCTGGCCCGAGCGGGAGCGCGACCGCCTGCTCTGGCGCATCGGCGAGCTGCGGCTGGCCGCGGCCGCCCCGGACCTGATCGACCTGGCGCGGGCCCTCGGTCCGGCGCAGGCGAGCTACGCTCTGGTCTGGGCGCTCGCCCGGGCGGCCGGCGCGGAGGCGGGCCCGATCCTGGACGCGATCGCCGCCGACGCCCCCGGAAGCGTCGTCCGGGACCTCGCCCGCTTCGCCCTGGCCGCCCCGCTCACCGGGGCGTATCGCCCGCCGGAGGCCGAGCCGGACCTGCCCGGCATGGTCGCCCGGCCGGCCGAGGCGGGCGACGTCGACGGCCTGTGCGGGGCGCTGGACGGCCTCGCCCGGCATGATCCCGGCCGGGTCGGGCCGGCCCTGGTGGCGCTGGGCCGGCTTGCCCAGGGGCGGCCCGCGCTGCACGCGACGCTTTGCGCCGCCCTCCTCCGGCTGCCGGCGCGGCCACCCTACCTGATCGGCCTGCGGCGCCTGTTCAAGCACGCCGAGATGGCCGACGATGCCGCCCTGTTCGGCGCCGCCGCCCAGCGCTTCGAGACCGCGCAGGCGATGTACCAGGCCGGCCGGAGCCACGCCTACGTCCCCGACCTCCGGCGCTACGTCGCGGTGGACGCGGCGCGCCACGGCCCGGAGGCGCGGCTCGGCCTGTCCACGGCCACCCGCGCCTACATGAAGCGGCGGATCTGGCGCGCCCTGCGCAAGCGCGGCGCCGTCGGCGACCCGGCCTTCACCGCGCTGGCGACGGGCTTCCTGCTGGCCCTCGGGCCGGAGGATCTCGACCCCCCGACCCGCTGGACCGCCTGGGGGCGCAAGCCGGACGGGACCTGGGGCCGGCAGGCGCGGGCACGGGGACCGCTCGGCCGCAACTGGACGGCGAGCCAGCTCCTGTACCGCCACGCCCCGGAGGCCCGGCCGCGGACGGGATCGCTGACCTTCCTGGAGACCGGCGCCGTCGATCCCGACCGGCGCGACGAGGCCTTCCCGGATCTCTGGAGCGCCCGTCCGGACCTGGCGCTCCGCCTCGCCGCCGAGGGGCGGATCGAGCCGGTGGCGCGGCTGGGGCTGCGGGTGCTGCGCGCGGACCCGGGGGCCTGCGCGGCTCTGGACGCCGCCGCGATCGGGCGCCTCCTGGCGGCCCCGCACGACGCCGTGCGGACCTTCGCCTTCCAGATCGCCCAGGCGCGCCTCGCCGCCGGGATCGCCGATTCCGCCGACCTCGCCGCCCTGGTGGCGGCGCTGCTGGCCGCAGCCCTGCCGGAGGCGCGGGCGCTTGCCCTGCGGCGCCTCGAGGCCGGGGCGCCGGTCGTCTGGTCGGATCCGGACCTCGCCGCCGCGCTGCTCACGAGCCCGGAGCCGGATGTCCAGGCGGCGGTCCCGGGGCTCGCCCGGGCGCTGCCCCCAGGGCTCGCGGCGCCCCTGGTCGCGCGGCTGGTGGCGTGGCTGCGGGCGATGCCGCCGGAGCCCGACGCCGCCGCGACGGCCGCGATCCGGGCCCTGCGCGCCGCCCTGCCCCTCCTGTGGCCGGACCACGACCTGCCGGTGCAGCCCGAGACTGCCGCCGCCCTGATCGCGCACCCGGCCGCCGCCACCCGATCGGCCGGCCTCGCGCTCCTGGCGCAGTCTCCTGCCGGAGCCGACGGCCTGCCCCCGGAAAGCTGGGACGCGCTGATCGGCACGGGCTCCGAGGACATCCGGATTGCCGCCCTGGTCCTGCTGGCGCGTCTCGACGACGCGCGGCTCGGACCCTACGCCGAGCGGATCGTCGCCTTCGCCAGCGGGCCCGGCAGCGCCGTCCGGCAGGCCGCCCGGCCCCTGGTGGCGCGCCTCGCGGCGGCGGATCCGGGTCTCGCTCCCCGCCTCGCCCGGGAGCTGATCGGCAGCCTGTTTCGCGCGGCCCCCGACGACGCCTACGCCGCCGACGTCGTGGCCCTGCTGCGCGAGGCCCTGCCGGGGGAATGCGCCGCCCTCGACGACGGCACCCTGTGGCGCCTGCTGCAGGCCCGCGCCGACGGCGCCCGCCGCCTCGGCGCCGCCCTCCTGCCCGACCGGCGCCCCGCGGCCTTCAGCGTCCGCCAGATCGCCCGGCTCGGCGGCCACCCGTACCGGGCGGTGCGGGACTGGGCGATGGCGGCCTTCGCGGCCGACCCGGCTCGGTTCCAGGCCGCGGCGGCCGAGGCCGTGCTCCTCGTGGAGAGCGACTGGCCCGACACCCTCGCCTTCGCCCGCAGCTTTTTTGAAACGTGGCCGGAGGCTGCCTGGACGCCCGGGGCGCTCGCCGTGGTCACCGACAGCGTCAAGCCGGAGGTCCTGGCCTTCGCCCGCCATCTCCTGCGCAGCCGGCTCCGGCCCGAGGATGCGGAGGGGCAGGTGCTGCGCCTGCTGGAGCACCCCGCTCCGTCCATGCATCTCCTGCTCACCGAACTCCTGACCGAGCAGGCCGTGGCGAGCGAGGCGGCCTTCGCGCGGCTGATCCCCCTCGCCCGCATCGTGATGCTGCAGGTGCTGCGGGGCCGGGTCGCCAAGGACCGGATGGCCACCTTCCTCCGGGCCGAGGCCCTGCGCAGCCGCGTCCGCGCCGAAGCGCTGCTGCCGCTCTTCGCCGATCTCACCCTGAGCGGCACGGCCCGGGACCGCAGCGCCGCGATCCTGGCGCTGCGCGACATCGCCGAGGCCCATCCCGGCCTCGCCGTGCCCCTCGTCCGGCGGCCGCCGGAGGTGCGGGGGCCCATCTCTCCCTCGGCACCCGTCTCGGAAGGGGCTCGATGAACTTCGTCCATCGCTACCTCGGCGAGAGCCGGGCCGTCTCGGATGCGGACGCGACCCGGCTCGGCTTCGTCCCCGACACGTTGCGCGAGCCGACCTACTTCGCCGGGACGGTGGCGCGACACCTGCCGTTCCGCGAGGCGATCTCGGCCCTGCATCACGTCGTGGTGTCGGACCTGCGCTTCAAGCCGAAGGACCGCACCGCCTATTTCGCGTGGCTCCAGGCCCACGAGCAGGAACTCCTGGCCGAGGCCCTCGCCGAGAAGGACAGCCTGCGCGCCGAGATCGAGGCGCTGCGCGCCGAACACCGGGACATCGCGGCCCGCTCCGACGCGGTGATGCGGCCGTTCTACGACGCGCGGAAGCGGTACTTCGACTACCTCTACCGGGAGAATTTCGACGCCTGGATCGTCCTCGACCCGGTCATCACCGTCCATCCGGACGAGGTCTTCTTCGAAGCGTTCAGCCTCGACGAATCGAGCTACGGGCGCCTGTCCTGCGACCACGACACCTTCGCGCGGATCGGCGACATGGCCTGCGGCACGACCAACATCGACTACAGCCACGCCCTCTACGACGAGTTCCAGAAGATCCGCAGCTACCGCGATACCGAGCTGGCGATCGACCCGACCGGCTTCGCGGTCCAGACCTCCGGCGAGGCCGCCTATCGCGAGGACAAGATCGAGCTGCCGGATTCCTGGATGGGGGGCTTCCTACAGGTGTCGAGCGCCATGGCGCAGCCCGCCCACGTGGTGGACCTGCACCCGGTCGACATGCACGCGATCCTGACCCGCCTCGCCGCGCGCCGGGAGCGCCACGGCCCGCGCGCCCTGCGGTTCCTGCTCGAGCCCGGCCGGCCGGTCAGCGTGCTGATCGAGCCCTGGAACGAGCGGCTGACCTTCCGGCGCTCGATCTACCGCGGCGGCGAGGCCGCTGAGATCCGCCTGTGGGGCCGGCGGCGCCTCGCGATCCTGGCCCGGACCCTGCCGCTCGCCCGGTCGGTGCGGCTGCACCTCCTCGGCACCGGCCTGCCGAGCTTCGCGGTGGTGGATTTCGGCGGCCTGCGCTTCACCCTCGGCCTGTCGGGCTGGACCGCCAACGACTGGTCCCGGGCCGGGCAGTTCGACCTGCTCGCCCCCCGGGGGGAGGTCGAGGCCGACACCGCCGCCCGCGTCTTCGCGGCGCTCCGGCGCCACCACGCCGCCGGGACCGGGCAACTCGCCGCCGAGACCGGCCTCGACCGGTCGACCGTGGAGGCGGCGCTCGGCGGCTACGTGCAGGCGGGCCGCGCCATGTTCGACCTCGACAAGCGGGTCTACCGCCTGCGGGAGCTGACCCGGGAGCCACTAGCGCCGGGCGCCCTGCGCTTCGCCTCCGAGCAGGAGGCCAAGGCCGACCGGTTCCTGGCGGCCGGGCTCGTCACCCTCGGGCCCGTCGAGCAGGCGGGGGACCGGCGGCGCCTGAGCGGGACCGTGCTGGATGACGGCCGGAGCCTGACGCCCGCGGTGGAGCTCGATTCCGACGACCGCATGGTCGGCGGCACCTGCCAGTGCGGCTTCTACACCCACAGCCGGCTCACCCGCGGCCCCTGCGCGCACATGCTGGCCGTGCGCCGCTTCTTCCACGCCCAGGTCGAGGGCAAGCCGGCGCGGTGGCAGGCGTGAGGCAGACCCGATTGATGCGGCCGCAAGCCTGGCCTATCCTGACCGTGACGAGGGGCGTCGGCCGGGGCGGACCTTGCATTTCGGGCGGCGATTCGCCGTCCCTGCACCCTGCCCGGCAAAGCGTCACTGGCCCGCTCTTCACTGGGCCGGCACTGACCACCGGTGCGCGTTCGCGGTTTGGGTTCGCTGAACCCAAACGCGCACCGGTGGTCGTGCCGGCGTCGAGTGGACCGGGCCAGTCCCGAGACTTGACGAAGGCATCCTGGCCGACGTCCCCCGTCACGCTTCCCCCCGTCACGCCTCCCGCCGCCCGCGCCGGAGGCCGCCGATGAGCCCGCAGCCCGGCAGCCTGACCCGCCAGCAGCTCTACGACCGGATCCGCGAGAGCTCGAAGGACGAGGTCATCCTCGAGGAGATGATCCGGCTCGGATTCTGGCCGGACGGGGCAGAGCAGCCCAACCCGCCGGAGGACCTGATCCGCCGCCGCGGCGAGATCGCCCGCGCCCTCGCCGATCTGCACCGGCGGGAGGCGGCGTGGCGCGACCCCGAGGCCGCCCTCAAGGAGATGCATCGCCGCCGCAAGACGGCGGCGCTGGAGCGGCGGCGCGAGACGAAGCTGCGCAACGCCCGCGACCGCCACGCCCGGGCGCAGGCGTGGCACGCCCGCCGGGAGGCGGAGATCCTCCATCTCGGCGGTGGCGTCTCGGCCGGCCTCGCGAACGCGGATGCGCCCGCGCGGGGGCCCGCCCCCGGTCTTCCCGCCCTGGCGAGCCCGAAGGCGCTGGCGGAGGCCATGGGGATCGGCCTCGGCGAGCTGCGCTTCCTCGCCTACGACCGGGCGCTCAGTGCGGTGAGCCATTACCGGTGCTTCACCATCCCCAAGAAGGCGGGCGGCCTGCGCCGCATCTCGGCGCCGATGCCGCGGCTGAAGCGGGCGCAGTACTGGATCCTCGACGCGCTCCTCGCCCACGTTCCCGTGCATGGGGCGGCCCACGGCTTCGTGCCCGGCCGCTCGATCGTCACCAACGCCGCCGCCCATGTCGGGCGGGACGTGGTGGTCAATCTCGACCTCAAGGACTTCTTCCCGAGCCTCGACTACCGGCGGATCAAGGGGAAGTTCCGGGGCCTGGGCTACGCCGAGCCGGTGGCCACCGTGCTGGCGCTGCTCTGCACCGAGCCGGACGTGGACGCGGTCGAGATCGACGGCGCGCGCCTCTACGCCGCCCGGGGCCCCCGCCGGCTGCCGCAGGGCGCGCCGACGAGCCCCGCGCTCACCAACCTCGTCTGCACCCGGCTCGACGCCCGGCTCACCGGCCTCGCCGCCAGCCTCGGCTTCACCTACACGCGCTACGCCGACGACCTGACCTTCTCGGCCTCCGGCGCGGCCGCCGGGAAAGTCGGCGCGCTGCTCAAATACGTCCACGCCATCGTCGCCGGGGAGGGCTTCACCGTCCATCCGGACAAGACCCGGGTGATGCGCCGCGGCCGGCACCAGGAGGTGACCGGGCTGACCGTCAACGAGCGCGTCGGCGTGCCCCGGGAGACCCTGCGCCGCTTCCGCGCGCTGCTGCACGGGCTCGATCGGCACGGGCCGGCCGGGCGGCGCTGGGGCGCGGCCGGCGAGGGCGACGTGCTCCGCGCCGCGGTCGGCTTCGCGCAGTTCGTCCGGATGGTCACGCCGGAGACCGGTGCGCCGCTGGTGGCGCAGGCCCGCGCCCTCGCGGACCGCCACGGGCTGCGGCCTGCGGTGCGGCCGCAGCCGGACTTCCGCGCCCGGTCCGCGCGGGGAGCAATGCCCCTGGCCCGCTGGTGGGCGCCGGCCCCCCGTCCCGCGCCCGAGCCGGACCCGATCCTGGCCGAGGCCGAGGCGGCTGCCGCGCCGGTGCCGGGCCGCAGCGGCGTGCCGGCCTCCGGGCGCCCGCGGTTCGGTACACCCGAGCCGGTCGCCCCCGCGCAGGCCGCGCCCGGCACGGTCGCGGAGGCCGACGACGCCCCCATGAAGCCCTGGAAGGTGGTCCTCGGGGTCTTCGTCCTGTTCCAGGCGGGCGCCCTGCTGCATCCGGCGCTCGGGCTGCTCGTCCTCGTGGTCGCCCTGGTGCTCGGCCTCCGACGCCTGCTGCGCCGCTGGCGCCGGCGCCGGTGAGCCCGCCCCGGCGCCGTCTGGCCGGGCGAATCCTGGCCAGCCTCGCTGCGGCCCTCGCCCTCGCGCGCGGACCGGCGGCCCGGGCCGAGGAGGCGCCCGGCGCGATCATCTTCAACAAGGCGGAGGCCGCGGGGATCGGGGAGCCGCTGCGGCAGGACCCGGCGCTGCTGCGCAGCTTCCCGGCCTGCCCGGCCGACACCTTCGCGCGGGAGCGCCCGGTCTGGCGGCGGGCCTTCGCGCCCCGGCGGCCCACCGAGCGCCGCTGCGCGCGCGAACCCGCGGCCTGCTTCGTGCTCTGCACCCGGTGGTCGAACGCGCCGGCCTGCTTCGACCTCGCCCTCGCCTTCGAGCACCATTCCCTCGACGTCCCGGATATCCTCGACAAGGAGCGCCTCTACGCCCTCGCCTGCGCGGGCGGGTTTCCGGCGGGCTGCACCAACCGGGCCGCCGGGATCCGCAACGGCGGTTACGCGGCCGATCCCTTCCGCGATGCGCCGCGCGCGGACACGGACGCCTGCCTCGCCCGGAGCTTCCGCCTCGATTGCGACCGGCGCGGCGCCTGGGGCTGCGCCATGCTCGGCCAGGCCTACCGCCTGGGCGAGGGCGTCCCCGCCGAGGCGTCCCGCGCCCGGGCGGCGTTCGACATGGCCTGCGCGATCAACCCGGACTTCGCGGCCTGCGCCTTCGCCAAGCGGCAGGTGGCCGAGATGGACGCGCCGCCGGACAGCGCGGACGACGCGCCGTGATGTCCGGCGAGGCGGGGGCGGATCCCGAGGCCCTGCGGGCCCTCTACGGGCGGAGCGATCCGTGGCCGGCCGGTCCCCCTGCCCCGGGCCTCAGGCGCGCCTGCCTGTGCGTGGAGGTGGACGAGGCGGACGACGTCGCCGCAGCGGAGCGCTGGATGCTGGCCCATGCCGGCCGGCTCACCTGCGTGCGCAGCACCGGCTGCGGCTGCTGCGTGATCGGCTGGGACATCGAGGGGCCGGCGGCGATCATCGACACCCTGCCGGCGGCGCTGGCTGCGGCGTTCGACGGGCCGAGCCCGGCGGCGGCCCCCGGCGCGCGCCGGTCGCCTGGGGGCGGCGCCTCTGGAACCGCTGCTTCCGCCGCGGCTGAGACGCGATCCCGGACCGGCCACGCCGCGCGCCGGGCGCCGGCCGGGATGCGCGGCATGCGACCTCCTAGCGCCGTTCCGCGACGACCTCCGGGCGATCCGGCGCCCTCGGATCCGGCCTCCGCCCCGGGATCGGCCTCTCCGCCACCGCGGCTCCGCGTTCGAGGGTGGCGACCGCCAGGGGCGCCCCCCGGCCGCGCAGGGCGTGCAGGCCCAGGGGGCGGGCGCGGACGCCGTCGGGCAGCGGGTCCAGCCGTCCGAGGAGATCCTGCGAGATCAGGATGCCGACGCCGAGCGGGCGGCACAGGGCCTCGATCCGCGCCGTCACGTTCACGGCGTCGCCGAAATACGCGATCTTGTGGCGGTCGACTCCGACCTCGGCCGTGACCACCGGGCCGCCATGCAGCGCCGCCCGCAGCCGCGGGACCGTCCCGAACCGGGCGGTCCAGGCCGCGGCATCCGCCTCGATCCGGTCGAGCACCGCGAACAGGCCGGTGACGCAGCGCGCGTCCTTGAGGCCGCGCCTCATCGGCCAGGTGATCATGGCGAGATCGCCGACATAATCGTCCACGGAGCCGCCGTTGCGCCGCACCGGCTCGGCCAGCGTCGCGAACACGGCCCCGAGATACTCCTGGGCGCGCAGATCGCCGTGGGTCTCGGCGAAGGCGGTGGAGCCGACGACGTCGAGGAACAGGAAGATCCGCTCCTCCTGCACCGGCTTGTGGTAGCGGCCGATCATGAAGTTCACGAACACGGCGCCGCCGATCAGGTCGCGCATCCGCATGGCGAAGACGAGGAGGGCCGACACGGCCAGGGAGTAGGCGAGAAACCGCGGCGTGATGCGCACGGCCGTGGACAGGCTGTCGCCGGTGAGGCCGAACCCCCAGACGACCAGGCCGCCGAGGGCGCAGCCGAGGGTGATCAGCACCACGTAGAGCAACTCGGCCGCGAGCATGTAGACCAGCGCCGGCAGGCGGCGGATCCGCGGCTGGAGACCCGACAGGGTCAGGGCGGGGACGAAGGCCAGCACCGTCCCGCCCACTGCCAGGGCGTAGACGAGGCCGGCGAGCATCGAGGCCCCGCCGACGAAGAGCACATTGTAGAGGAGGCCCGCCCCGCCGCAGGCGAGGAGGAGGGTCAGGGCCCAGAGCCAGCGGTAGTGCGGAAGCATGGGCTGTCGGCGGGAGAGAGCGTGGCGGCGGGCGCGGTGCGACCGACGCGATGGCACGGGAGGAAGGCGAGAGAGCGACGAACGCGGCGAAGACTCGGTCTGATTCGGTGCGCCGCAGACTGCCCGTTCGCGCTTGATCGATCGGGATCAATGCGCACCGTCCACATCACGGTGTCGCGGCCGTGCCACAGGGCGCGTTCGGCCTCGCCGTCGTGAGCGGCTCCTGGGCGAGGGACCGATCCGGGCTCGGCCCCTGTGGGTCGGCGGAACCGCGTGAATGCGGGATACGGGGGGCCGGCGAGGGTGGTGCGGCTGCCCGCGGCCAGCCTGGTGGGCCCGGCAGGACTCGAACCTGCAACCAGACCGTTATGAGCGGCCGGCTCTAACCATTGAGCTACGGGCCCGGGAGGCGCCGACGGATAGCCGATCCCCGGCCGTCCGTCACCCGGATTTCGCCGCCCCGCGCAGGCGCCGGGTCCGGGGGGCCGGGGCCTGACGGGCTGATTCGTCCCCCGGCAGGGGCGCCCCGTCCTTGATGCGCCACAGGTAGCGCGCCAGGATCGAGCGGTACGGTGCGAAGGCCGACGCCACCGCGCCGGCATCGGCCTGCCCGGTGAGGCGGCGCAGGCCGCCCACCGCCGCCACGTCGCCCGCGGGCCAGATGTCGGGGTCGTGGAAATGGAAGATGCCGACCATGTCGGCCGTCCAGGGGCCGACGCCGCGTATGCCGCACAGGATCGCCGCCCGCTCGGGATGCGGCAGGCCGGCGAGGCCGGGGCCGAGCAGGCCCGCCGCCTCGGCCGCCACGATCGCCTGGAGGGCCCGCACCTTGTTGCCCGAGATCCCGCAGGCCCGCAGCAGGTCCGCGTCGCCGGCCTCGAACAGGCCCCGGGGGCTCGAATCCGCCGCCGCGGCGGCGGCCTCGATCCGGGCCCAGATCGCCCCGGCCGCCCGGGTGGAAAGCTGCTGGTTGACCACCTCGACGAACAGGCGGTCGGCGACGCGCGGATGCGCCGGCGGCTCGATCCGGATCGGACCGGCCTGAACGAGGGCGGCCCGCAGCGCCGGATGGGCGCGCGCCGCGTCCAGGAGATGGGCGTAGATCGCGGGATCGAGCATCGCCTCAGCCCATCCGGCCCGCACGGCGCTCCGCCCCTCGGGGAGCCGGCCGGCCTCGCGCGCCGCACCCGTATCCGAGCCGCGGCCCCGTTTCCAGTCCGACAGACGGGATGCCGCGCAGCGCCATCTTGTCCGGGCCTCTCCGGCCGGTCTGGACGGAACGCGATGGTGGCCCAGGTCTCGACGGCATGGCGATCTTCTTCACCGCGGACACGCATTTCGGCGACCCGCACATCCTCCGCCACCGCGGGGCGCGGTTCGGCAGCCTCGAGGCCCACGACGAGGCCCTGGTCGCCGGGTGGAACGCCGTGGTCGGCCCGGAGGATGCCGTCTGGCATCTCGGCGACTTCGCCGCCCATGCGAGCCCCGCCCATTGCGCGGCGATCTTCGCGCGGCTGAACGGCACGAAGCGCCTGGTCCGGGGCAATCACGATTCGAACCGCGTCCTCGACCTGCCCTGGGCGGAGCCGCCGGTGGAGAGCGCCCGCCTCTCCGTCGCGGACGCGCAGGGGCGGCCGCACCGCCTGTTCCTGTCGCACTACGCGCATCGGGCCTGGCCCGGGCTGTGGCGGGAGACGCGCCACCTCTATGGGCACAGCCACGGCTGCCTCGCCGACACCACGCGCTCCTGCGATGTCGGCGTGGATGCCTGGAACGACCGTCCGGTCACCCTCGACGCCATCCTGATCCGCCAGGACGCGGCCGCGGGCGTGCCGGAGGAACTCGCGGCCCACGGCCTGCGCTGATGACAGGCCGCCGGCGCGCGCTATCGTCCGCGGGAGACGCGAGATCCCGGCAGGAGGCCGCATCGCCATGACCGACATCCCCGCCCCGCCGTCGGGCTGGACCGCCGCCGCGACGCAGGCCGCGGCAGAACTGGGCCTCGGCACCGATTGGGTCGCTCTCGCCGCGCCGGACTGGACGCGGCTCTGCCGACGGGCCGGCGAGATCGTCGCCGGCCAGGGTCACGCGCCTCCGGCCGGCTGGGAGGGCGCCCTGGCGCGCGCCCTCGGCCGCCCCGATCCGGCGGTGGCCCGGGACGAACTGGCCCGGGACGAGTTGGCCCAGGACGCCGCGAACACCGTGCTCGCCGAGCGGGGCGAGGTGTTCGCGCCGGAGGACGATGCGTGAGGCGGACGACCCGGGCGCGCCTTCGCGCCGGCAGGTGGTTGCCGTCGCGGGGGTGCGGGCCGATGTAGAAGGCATGCCTTATCCCGAACGCCGGCGCGCAGCCCCGAGACCGACCGAACGCTATGGCCCCGGCCCGGCGCCCTCCGCCCTGCGCGTGGTTCCCCTCTCGAGCAGCCCGGTTCTCGACGCGCAGACGCGCCTGCGCCTCGGCCACCAGATGCGGGCGATGTACGATCCGGTGATCGACGAGGCTCTGGATCCCCGACTGGCGGAGCTGCTGCAGCAGCTCGACACGGACCGGGGCGGCGGTTCGACCTGAGGTCTAGGCTGAGACCCACCTCTGCCCGGCACATCCGCCGGAGATGCGGGAAGAGGCCCCCATCGGTGGATCGGGGGGATGTCACACCGATGGGAGCCGAGCCGAGTCGACGGATCGACCCAACCCGCTTCATATCGCCCAGGCGCCGGCCCGGACGCTTTCACCTAAGTCAAATTTCCTGCCGAATACGGCGGTCTGAGTGTCGAATTGGCTTATTCGACCGGGAGAATCGTCCCGATCAGGCCGAGCTGCCGGTCACCGACAGCATGACCCCGTCGCTGCCGATCTCGGCTCCACTGTATCCGAGCATCCGCGCGAGCTGTTCGCGGGCGCGCCAGACGCGGCTCTTCACGGTCCCGATCCGGCAGTTCATCACGGCGGCGGCCTCGTCATAGCTCAGGTTCTCGATCGCCACGAGAACCAGCGCCTCCCGCATCACCGGGGCGAGGCGGTCGAGGGCCGCGCGCACGTCCTGAAGATCGAGATGGCCCCCCTGCTCGGGAATGCTGGTCAGCCGCTCGGCATAGGTGCCGTCGGTGTCGGCGACCTCGCGGCCCTGCTTGCGGTGCTGGCTGTAGAAGACGTTCCGGAGGATCGTGAACAGCCACGCCTCCAGATTGGTGCCGGGGGTGAAGCCGCCGCGGCCGCGCCAGCCGCGCAGCAGGGTGTCCTGCACGAGATCGTCCGCCGCAGCCGGGTCGCGGGTCAGCGAGACCGCGAATCGGTGCAGCGCCGGCACCACCTCCAGCAGACCCGCCCGGAACAGCTTGTCCCGCTCGCCCTCGGCCTGCGCGAGGGCCGTCTCCAGGCGCGCCAGCAGGTCGGCGAAGGGGTCCGAGGCGGGCTCCGACCCGAGGCCGATCCGGTCGTAGGCGCGGCCGAGCAGGGTGCCGAGATGGGCCCGCACGGCCTCCGGCAGGCCGTGGCGGGTCTCCGCCCCGGCCTCCTCTGCACGATCCGTCACGGGATCGAGGAGCGATGAGCCTTCGGTGTCGGGCATACGGTCCGGTCGTCGGCGAGTGGGCCGGTTGCGCCCATGGGACCGTTTGTGGCGTGCCCGGGCCGCCCATGCCGCAACATGGGTTAGCGCTTTTCCCGAAGGGGGCTCGGCCGCGGGGCCGCGCCGGCGCGCAGCGCCGTCGGGACGGGCCGGCCGATGCCGCCCGAGGTGCCGGTCACGACCGCCGACCCGCCGCTCAGGCGCGCCGATCAGGCCCTGCGTCCCGCGTTGCCGTCGTATTGCAACTGGACGGCGAACCCTTGCCCGCGCCGCGGTGTTTGCCTTCGCAGCTGCAGCCGGTCGGGTGCGCCGTCATGCGCGGCCGACTGGCCTGCGCCGACACGTCCGCCCGAACCCCGCCGAGGTCACCGATGCCAGCCCCCGATCCAGCCCGCACCGCGGGTTCCGCTCCGGAGGGGAGCGCCTCGACGGTCTGGACGCTCGCCCTCGCCACCGCGCTGATCGGCCTCGTCGCCCTTCCGCGCCGGACGGGGCCGCCGGCCCCACGCCCCGCCGACCGCTCCGGAGACCGCTCCGCCGGGCGGGACGGGGCGCGCCGGACATCGCCCTCGCACGCGGGCCAGGAGGCGCAGGCCGTCGCCCGGACCCAGGCCGATCGCGGGCGGGGGGCCTCGACGCCGGCCGAGATCCCCGCCAAGGGTTGGAAGGACATCGCGCTGCGGGCCTATCACGACATCGGCGAGAACCGCCTGTCGCTGATCGCGGCCGGCGTCACCTTCTTCACGCTCCTGGCGATCTTTCCCGCGGTGGCGGCCCTGGTCTCCTGCTACGGCCTCGTGGCGGATGCGGCGACCATCAACGACCAGCTCGCCAGCCTCCAGGGTATCCTGCCCCAGGGCGCCCTGGAGATCGTCGGCGACCAGGTGAAGCGGCTGAACGCGGAGGGCAACAGCACCCTCGGGCTCAGCCTGGTGTTCGGCGTCGTCCTGTCGGTGTGGAGCGCCAATGGCGGGGTGAAGCACGTCTTCGACGCCCTCAACCTCGTCTACAACGAGCGCGAGAAGCGCAACTTCTTCGTGCTCAACTTGGTCTCCCTCGCCTTCACGGCGGGCGCGCTGCTGTTCCTCGTCCTGGCGCTGGCCGCGGTGGTGGCGGTGCCGGTGATTCTCGCGTCTGTCGGGCTCGGCGCGGATGCGTGGTGGCTGTCGCTGCTGCGGTGGCCGGTTCTGCTCCTGGCAGTCCTGCTCGGGCTCGCCCTGCTCTACCGCTACGGGCCGAGCCGGGACGCGCCGCGCTGGCGCTGGGTCACGCCCGGGGGCGCCCTGGCGGCTGTGCTGTGGCTCGGCGCATCGGTGCTGTTCTCTTGGTACGTCGCCCATTTCGGCAGCTACAACAAGACCTACGGCTCCCTCGGTGCGGCGGTCGGGTTCATGACATGGATCTGGCTCTCGACCATGATCATGCTGGCCGGCGCCCAGGTGAACGCCGAGATGGAGCACCAGACCGCCGAGGACACCACCGTCGGCGCGCCCCAGCCCCTGGGCACGCGCCGGGCACGCATGGCCGATACGGTGGGCGCCGCCGCGGACTAGCGCCGCACCCGGTCCGGCGCGAACGGTCTTTCCGAGCGACCCGCGCGTACGATCTGCGCGAACAACCTGCGCGGGCGCACCGGATCGACGCGTCCCCCGTCCTCAAGCCCGGGAACGACGACTTAACACAGGTTGGCGCACGTTTTTCTGCTGCAGGCACAAGCCGATCAAGATGATCCGGACTTCGATGTTCGGATGACGGTTTGGTCCCTGCCGATAGAAATATCCTTGTCCCATTATTTCACCGATACCCCCGGCGGCACCGTCGTGCGGGACGCTTCGGACGCGCGCGACGTCCCCCGGTCCCGTGCACTTGGCCGCGACGCGGCCGAATCTCCGGTCGGGCCCGTCTCCCTCCCGAGGGTCGCCGACACGCCGGTGTCGCGGTGATCTGACCGGAGGGGGACGTGGAGAACCCGTTCGTGCGGAAGATGGAGCGGCACGTCCGGCTCGCACCCGAGGACCGCGCGGTCCTCGACGGGCTGGGGCGCCAGCACGTCCGCCATGTCGCGGCCCGTCAGGATATCGAAGGGCAGCAGAGCGACCCGTCCCACACGCACCTCATCCTCGACGGCTGGGCCTGCCGGTACAAGCAGTTTCCGGACGGGCGGCGGGCGATCGTCGCGCTGCTCCTGCCGGGCGACCTGTGCGATCCGTTCGTCTTCCGCCGGGCGCACATGGACCACGCCATCGGCGCGCTGACCTCCGTCACCGTCGCCCGGATCGCGCCGGACCAGCTCGGCGACGCGATCCGCGGCCGGCCGGCCGTGGAGGAATGCCTGTGGCGGGAGATGCTCGCCACCACGGCCCTCCACCGGGAGTGGATCGCCAGCGTCGGCCGGCGCTCGGCGATCGAGCGGCTGGCGCACCTGTTCTGCGAGCTGCACCTGCGGCTGGCACGCGTCGGCCTCGCGGACGGGATGACGCTGCCGATGCCGGTGACCCAGCCCGATCTCGCCGATGCCCTCGGCCAGACGAGCGTGCACATCAACCGCACCCTGAAGGAGCTGCGCATCAGCGGCCTCGTCGCCCTGCGCAGCCGGCGCCTGACGATCCGCGACCTCGACGGGCTGATGGAGCGGGGGCTGTTCGATCCGGCCTATCTGCAGCTGTCCTGACCGGCGCGGGCGATACGCCGCGGCCCCGCAGGCCGGCCGAACCTTGCCGCGGAACCGCCGCGGCCGATCTGAGGCGGACCTCCCTCCCGGCACGGGCCCGCGCGACACACGATGCACATCCACCTCGACGCGCTCGGCGGCGTGGCCGGCGACATGTTCGCCGCCGCCCTGCTGGACGCCTTCCCCGAGCATCAGGCCGGCGTCTCCGCCAGCATCCGGGCGGTCGACGGGCGCATCGCCTGCGCGGTCCGGGCGCACAATGACGGGATCCTCAGCGGCGCGCGCTTCGCCGTTTCGGCCCCCGGGGTGGAGCCCGGACCCGCGCCGCACCGACACGACCACCCGGCACGCCACGACCATCCGCATCCCCACGATCACGCCCACGATCACGCCCATGATGACGGCCACGGTCACGGCGATGGCCACGATCAGGGTCACGGTCACGGACACCGGCCCTGGTCGGAGATCCGCGCCGCGCTGGAGGCGGCGGATCTCGCGCCGGCGGTCCGGGCGCAGGCCCTCGCCATCTTCGGCCACCTCGCCGCGGCCGAGGCCCGGGTCCACGGCATCGCGGTCGAGGCGGTGGCGTTCCACGAGGTCGGCGCCTTCGATTCCATCGCCGACATCGTCGCCGCCGCCCACCTGATCGCCGCGCTGGGGGTGCGGAGCTGGAGCGTTTCGGCTCTGCCGCTGGGCTCCGGCCGGGTGCGGACCCAGCACGGTCCCCTCCCCGTCCCGGCCCCCGCCACGACGCTGCTCCTCGAGGGCTTTTCGACCCTCGACGACGGCGTGCCCGGCGAGCGCGTCACCCCCACCGGCGCGGCGATCCTGCGCCATCTCTGCGGCGAAGACCCCGGGCGGGGCCGTCCGCGGGGCATTCTCGGGCGCACCGGCATCGGGTTCGGCACCAAGGTCCTGCCGGGCCTGAGCAACTGCCTGCGCGTCCTGGTGCTGGATGAGGCGGCCGCCCGTCCCGGCCGGCGGGACCTCGCGGTGATCGCCTTCGAGATCGACGACCAGTCCGGCGAGGATCTCGCCATGGGCCTCGACCGGCTGCGGGGTGAGCCCGGAATCCTGGACGTCGTGCAGGCGCCGGTCCTCGGCAAGAAGGGCCGGATGATGGCCCGGATCCAGGTTCTGGTCCGCCCGGAGAGCCTGGAGGCGGCGATCGCGGCCTGCTTCCGGGAGACCACCACGATCGGCCTGCGCTACCATCGGGTCGAGGGGGCGGTGCTCGACCGCGAGGCCCGCACGGTGGATCATGCGGGCCGACCCGTCCGGGTGAAGGTCGTGGACCGCCCCGGCGGGCGCACCGCCAAGGCCGAGGCCGACGATGCCCGCGACCACGCGGGTCACGCCGCACGGGCGCGCTTGCGCCGCGAGGCCGAGCGCCTCGCCCTGACTGTGCCGGAGGAGGAGCGGTGACGCGCCAGAAACTCGAAGCCGTCCTGGCGGGACTCGGCCCCGTCGCCGTGGCGGTGAGCGGCGGGGTCGACAGCCTGACCCTCGCCACCCTCGCCCACCGGCTGGCGCCGGGCACGACCCTGGTGGTGCACGCGGTCTCGCCGGCCGTGCCGGAGGAGGCGACCGCGCGGGTCCGCGCCGAGGGCGCCCGCGAGGGCTGGACCCTGCGGGTGATCGAGGCCGGCGAGTTCGCCGACCCGGCCTACCGGGCCAACCCGGTCAACCGCTGCTTCTTCTGCAAGACCAACCTGTACGGGGCGGTCCGGCAGGTGACCGACCGGCAGATCCTCTCGGGCGCCAACCGCGACGACCTCGGCGAGTACCGCCCCGGCCTCGACGCCGCCCGGGAGCACGGCGTGCGCCACCCCTACGTGGAGGCGGGGTTCGACAAGGCTTCCGTGCGGGCGCTCGCCCGCGACCTCGGCCTCGGCGCCGTGGCGGAGCTGCCGGCGGCCCCGTGCCTGTCGAGCCGGGTCGAGACCGGCATCCCGATCGAGCCGGAGACGCTGGGCTTCATCCACGCCGTCGAGCGGCTGGTGGGGGGCGCCCTCGCTGCGGGGACCGGCGCCAAGCGGGCGGTCCGCTGCCGGGTGCGCGCCGAGGGCGTGGTGGTGGAACTCGATCCCGGGAGCTTGGCGGCCCTCGACGCGGACAGCCGCGCCGAACTCGGGGCCGGGATCCGGGAGATCGCACCGGCGCGTCTCGCCGGCCCGGTCCGGTTCGCGCCCTACCGGGTCGGCAGCGCCTTCCTGGTGCAGCAGGGGGAGGCCCGCTCGTGAGCGTCGCTGAAGAATTCACCCTCGACTTCGCCCGGTCGGAGCGGATCGGGCTGGAGGAGGCGATCTTCTGCGCCGGCAAGAGCCCTGAGCAGATCGACGCGATCCTGGAGTCCGCCCGCGCCCGGGGCGCCTCGCTCCTCCTCACCCGCCTCGATCCGGAGAAGCGCGACCGGCTCGATGCGGCGGCCCGCCTCGACTATTGCCCGGTCTCCCGGACGGCGGTGTTCGGCGAGGCGCCCCGGATCACGGGCCCGGCCCGGGTTGCCGTGGTGGCGGCCGGCACCTCGGACGTGCCCGTCGCCCGCGAGGCCCTGCGGGTGCTGGCCTATGCCGGCCGGGCCGCCGCGCTCTTCGCCGATGTCGGCGTCGCCGGCCTGTGGCGGCTGACCACGCGGATCGAGGAGATCCGCGCGCATCCGGTGGTGATCGTCGCCGCCGGCATGGATGCGGCGCTGCCGAGCGTCGTCGGCGGCCTCGTGGCCGGCGCGGTGATCGCGGTCCCGACCTCCGTGGGCTACGGCGTCGCCGCGGGCGGCCGCGCCGCCCTCGACGCCGTGCTGGCGAGCTGCGCCCCCGGCATCACGGTGGTCAACATCGACAACGGCTACGGCGCCGCCTGCGCCGCCCTGCGCCTGCTCCACGCGGCAGGACGCCTCGCCGCGGAGACCGAACGATGAGCCGGCGCGAGCCGTTATCCCACGCCACACGGCAGGCAGCAGCCCCGACACGGTGCCGGCCGGCCCCGATCCCCACATCCTCGAACGGAGACAGCCGATGGAACGCCGCAGCTTCCTACAGGGCGCCGTGCTCGGCGCGGGCCTCGCGGGCGCCGGCAGCGCAGGTGCGGCCGTGAACGCCCCCGTGCTCCCGGGCAACCGCCCGCAGGACCCGGCGGACCTGCCCTTCGTCACCGATCCCGGCGAGCGCCGGGGCGAGATGCTCTACCGGACCTTCGGGAAGACGTCGGAAAAGATCTCGGCGATCGGCATGGGTGGGTTCCACCTCGGCAAGAAGGCCGTGACCGACGACGAGGCGACGCGGCTGATCCATGCCGGGATCGACCGCGGCATCACCTTCATGGACAATTGCTGGGACTACAACGAAGGGCGCTCGGAGCTGCGCATGGGCGCGGCCCTCGCCCAGGGCGGCTATCGCGATAAGGTCTTCCTGATGTCCAAGATGGACGGGCGGACCAAGGAGGAGGCGATCAAGCAGATCGACCAGTCGCTCCTGCGCCTGCGCACCGACCGGATCGACCTCGTCCAGCACCACGAGATCCTGCGCTTCGACGACCCGGACCGGGTCTTCGCCGAGGGCGGGGCGATGGAAGGCTTCCTGGAGGCCAAGAAGGCCGGCAAGCTGCGCTACATCGGCTTCACCGGCCACAAGGACCCGCGCATCCACCTGCAGATGCTGGAGGTCGCCGCCGAGCGCGGCTTCCACTTCGATTCCGTGCAGATGCCCGTCAACGTGATGGACGCGCATTTCCGCTCGTTCAGCCACCTCGTCCTGCCCTATCTCGTGCAGAACGGCATCGCGCCGCTCGCCATGAAGACTTTTGGCGACGGGGTGATCCTGAAGGCAGACGCGCCGATCAAGCCGATCGAGTACCTGCACTTCTCGCTGAACCTGCCGGTCTCGGTGGTGATCACCGGCATCCAGAACCAGCGCGACCTCGACCAGGCCTTCGAGGCGGTGAAGACCTTCAAGCCGATGGACAAGGCGGCGGTGGCCGAGCTGCTGTCGCGGTCGAAGCCCTACGCGCTGGAGGGCAAGTACGAGCTGTTCAAGACGAGCGCGACCTTCGACGGCACGGCCAAGAATGCCGCATGGCTGGGCGAGGATGTGGCAAGCGTGAAGAAGCTCGCGCCGACGATGGAGTAGAGCGGGTCGCAGAATGGCGCGCCCTCCCTCCCCCGCAGAGGGGGGAGGGAGAAGCGGCCGGCGTTACGCCACGTCCTCCAGCCGGATCGGCAGGCTGCGGATGCGGCGGCCGGTGGCGTGGTGGACGGCGTTGGCGATGGCGGCATTCACCCCGATGATGCCGAGTTCGCCCAGACCCTTCAGGCCCAGCGCGTCCACCCGGTCGTCGGGATCGGGTACCAGCAGCGCCTCGACCTCCGGCGCGTCGGCCGCCGTGGGGACGAGGTATTCGGCCAGATCCGGGTTGCGGTAGGCGGCGCCGTCGAGCACCGTCTCTTCGAGCAGCGCCGAGCCGAGGCCCCAGATCATCCCGCCCGTGAGCTGGCTCCGCGCGGTCAGCGGGTTGAGGATGCGCCCCGCCGCGAACGCGCCGGTGAGCCGGGCCACCCGGATCTCCCCGGTCTCGGCATGGACGTGGATCTCCGCGAACTGCGCGCCGAAGCCCCAGGACACGGCTTTCCCGCCCCCGCCCAGGCTGAGCCCGATATGGCCCTGCCGCAGGCCCGCGAGCGCCGTCTCGTGGTCGCCGCCTTCGGGCACGAACGCCGCGACGGTCTCCACGCCCGCCGGTCCGACCGCCTCGGCCAGCGCGATCCCGGCCCCGTCCGGGGCCACGAGCCGCCCGTCCGCGAGGCGCAGCCTCCCCGGATCATGGCCGGCGAGGCGGCCGCCCTGCCCGGTCGCGGCCTGCGCGAGGGTCTCGCGAATCTGCCCGCAGCCCAATGCCAGGGCGTTCATCAGGCTGGTGGTCGTGCTCGATCCGCCCGAGATACCCGCCGCCGGCAGGTCCGTGTCGCCGAGCCGGACCGTCACCCGCTCAACCGTCACCCCGAGCCCGTCCGCCGCGCCCATCGCGAGCAGCGTGGTGATGCCGTTGCCGATCTCGTGATGCGCGCAGGCCACCTCCGCGGACCCGTCCGGGCCGAGCCGGACCCGCATCGTCGCGGCGGCGATCTTCACCGGCCGCACCGAGGTGGCGCAGCCGAGACCCACCCGCCAGGGACCGTCGCGCATCGAACCCGGACGCGGCGCCCGGCGCGACCAGCCGAAGGCCTTGGCGCCCGCATCGAAGCAGGCCATCAGCGGCCGGGTCGAGAACGGTTTTCCCGAGACCGGATCCACCGCCGTGTCGTTGAGCCGGCGCAACTCGATCGGGTCCATGCCGAGCGCGGCCGCCATCTCGTCGACGGCGCTCTCCAGGGCGAACAGGAACGGGACCTCCGGGGGCGCCCGCATCGGCCCCGGCGTGTTGCGGTCGACCCGCACGGCCCGCTCCTCGGTCCGGATGTTCGGGCAGGCGTAGAGGCTCGCGGTCACCTCCGCGCCCTCCATGACGAAGGGATCGAAGCGCGAGGTCACGGTGTCGGCTTCGTGGGCCAGGGCGGTGAAGCGGCCCGTCCGGTCGGCGCCGAGCCGGATGCGGTGGCGGGATTCCGGCCGGTAATTGGCGATGGTGAAGCATTGCCGCCGGCTCGGGACCAGGGAAACCGGCCGGCCGAGGCGCTTGGCTGCCAGGGCGACGAGCGCCGTGTGCTGCGACAGCGCGAATTTCGAGCCGAAATGGCCGCCGATCAGGCCTGCCACCACCCGCACCTGCGCGGGATCGAGGCCCAGTTGCGCGGCGAGTCCGTGCTGGACCGCGCCGACGTAGCGGGTCGGCTCGTGCACCGTCAGTCTGTCGCCGTCCCAGGCGGCCCGGGTGGTGAACAGCTCGATCGGGTTGTGGTGCTGGACCGGGGTCTCGTAGCGCGCCTCGATCCGGACGGCCGCCGTATGCAGGGCGGCTTCGGCATCACCGCGGGCGATGTCCTCGTGATGGGGCTTCAGGTCGGCCAGCCGCACGGTCTCGGCGCCGGGCGCATCGAAGCCGCCGGCGGCGGGCTCGGCCGCGTAGGCGACCCGGACCGCGCCCGCCGCCGCCGCGGCCGCTTCCTGCGTCTCCGCCACGACCAGCGCCACGATCTGGCCGGCATAGGCGATCGCCTCGGAGTCGAGAGGGCGGTGCGAGCTGTTGGCGAAGCCGCCGGCCATCAGGTGCTTCACCGGCGCCACCGCGCCCGCGAAATCCCGGTGGGTGAAGATCCCCAGGAGTCCCGGCACCCGCCCGGCGGCTTCGAGGTCGAAGCCGGTGATGCGGCCCCGGGCGATGGTGCTGGTCACCAGGGCGGCGTGGGCCGTGGCGGTCTCCGGGCCGACGCGGTCGGAGCTGTAGAGGGCCCGGCCCGTGACCTTGTCGGGACCCTCGACCCGGGTATGGGCCCGTCCGAGATGACCCTCGTCCAGCGCGCGTGCGTCCATCCTGCCCTTCCCGTCCGCGGCCGCTCCGGCCGCCGCTTACGAAGGGAATGGACGAGACGGTGGTTCGGGTCCGCTCGCCGCGGGGCGACAGGTTGCAGCGGCCGCTCCGGCCGAGCCGTCCTCGCGCGTGAAGCGCTTCGGGGCAGCGCGGCCTGGATCGGCCGGGCGTCCCCCGGATTGCGCGCGCCCCGCGCGAGGACGGGGCGGGCTGCGGCGGCCTGCGCCGCAGCCCGGCGCCTCAGTTCAGGACCTTGCCGTCCGGCCCGACCTTGATCTCCTGCTCCTTGTCGGCGCCGGCGACCTTGATCTCGTACTGGACCGCGGAACCGTCCTTCTCGACCTCGGCCTCGTAGGCCTTGCCGCCGCCGGCCTTCTGCTCGGCGATGGCCAGCGCGTCCTTCAGCGAGGTCTTGGCGTTCTGGAAGTCGGAGGCCTTCAGCCGGGTGAAGTAGCGCTCGATCGGCTGGTTCTCGGTCTTGTAAAGGGCGCCGGTATCGGCGTTGATGCCGTATTCGACCAGCTTGCCGCTCGGGTAGACGACCTTGATCGCGTAGTGGGCCGGATCCTTGCTGTCGGCCTTCTCGAAGTCGGCGTCGATGGCGCGGCCGCCTTTCTCGTCGCCCTGCGCCTCGGCGGTGGCGAGCGCCTGGGCGAGGCCGACCTTGGCGACCTTGGCGACCTGCCACTCCTTCAGGTTGCTGTCGGCCTTGGTGGCGGGTTCGGCGGGGGTCGCGGTGGGGGTCTGGGCCACGGCGAAGCTGGCGGAGAGGGCGAGCAGGCCGGCGGCGGCGGTGAGGCGGGTGATCATGGCGGGTAGTCCCTTTGCGGGCTCGTTCACGGGAGCGTGAAACGTCGGGTCCGGAAATCCGGTTGCCCGCGCCCGGAAAAAATTCTGCCGCCGTCGCCCCGGAGCGCGGCCGGGCGCCCCGCGAGACGGGCGGCCGGGGCCCCTGTATGAGACGCTGACGATCCGGCGTGCCCCTCGGCGACGGCGGAGCCCTCACGGATGGAGCAGGCCATGACCGCGCACGAGCCCGAGCCGCTGGACGATTTCACGCGCCTGCACGCCAAGCTGTCCGCCCTGGAGATCGTGCTCGGCGTCCTGATCGGGCGGCTCTCCGAGGAGAACCCGGAGATCCGCGAGGACGTGAAGCGCGACGTGGCGGCGATCCTGTCGGATATGCCGATCGACGGTCCGAGCGAGGAGATGATCGCCGCCGAGGTCCGCCGGGCCGCCGCGGTTTTGACCAGCGTGTCGATCGGCTGAGCCGTCAGCGCGGCGGCATCCGCAGCGCCCCGTCGAGGCGGATCGTCTCGCCGTTCAGCATCGGGTTCTCGCAGATGTGGCGGACGAGGTCCGCGTATTCCGACGGGCGGCCGAGGCGCGGCGGGAAGGGCACGCTCTGGCCGAGGGTGTCCTGCACGTCCTGGGGCAGCCCCGCCATCATCGGGGTCTCGAAGATGCCCGGCGCGATGGTCACCACCCGGATGCCGTGCCGGGCGAGTTCCCGGGCGAGGGGCAGCGTCATGGCGACCACGCCGCCCTTCGAGGCCGCGTAGGCGGCCTGCCCGATCTGGCCGTCGAAGGCCGCGATCGAGGCGGTGTTGACGATCACGCCCCGGGCGCCCGCCGCGTCCGGCGCCTCCCGGGCGATGGCGTCGGCCGCCAGCCGGATCATGTTGAAGGTGCCGACGAGGTTGACCGAGACCGCCCGCGCGAAGGTCTCGAGCCGGTGCGGCCCGTCGCGGCCGACCACCTTCTCCCCCGGCGCGATGCCGGCGCAGTTCACGAGCCCGTGGAGGTGCCCGAAGGCGTCCAGCGCCGTCCGGACCGCCGCCGCGCCATCGGCCTCGCGGGTGACGTCCGTCTCGACGAAGCGCGCCTGCGTCCCGAGATCCGCCGCCACCCGGGCGCCGGCCTCCCGGGCGATGTCGGCCACGACCACCCGGGCCCCCGCCGCCGCGAGGCCCCGCGCCGTCGCCTCCCCGAGGCCGGAGCCCGCGCCCGTGACGATGAAGACCCGATCCCTGATCATCTCGCTGGCCATCCTGGCCCCCCGACGGTTCCGGGCGACCGACGGCGCCCCGCGGCAACCGACCTAGCGCGGCGCCGCAGCGGCCGGAAGTCGTCCCCGTTCGGATCCGGGACCGATCCGTTCCGCTGGGCGATTGACGTGTGAAATTTTCCCACATAGAAGATGCGAAGACGATCTGCGGTCGCGGATCGGATGTCCCCGTGTTTCCCGCGCTTCGGTGCCCGGTCGCCAAGTCATGCCGTGTCCATGTCAGGGAACGGCCAAGTCATGGTGCGGCCGAGTCGTGCGGTCGCGACGGTTCTGTCGCGGACCGCACCCGTCATTCTCCGGTCCCGGCCATCCGGGAGCGGCCGAGCCCTCACGCCTGATCAGGACAGTCATGGACGTCCCCTGGATCGAGACCGCCGCCCGGCACTGGCGGCATGGGCGGATCGTCGGGCGCCGGTTCGCCGACCGGCGTCCCGGCATCCGCGCGGCCCTGCGGGCGGCCGCGCCGGACAGCGTGCTGCTGGCCGGCAACTCCCACGCGGAGTTCGTCGGAACGCCGGATCTCGGCGGCCGGGCCTGCATCAACATCGCCGTCGGCGGCAGCACCGCGGCCGATTGCGGCCGCCATCTCGCGGAGCTGCGCGTGCCGACCCGCTGCGCGGCCGCGGTGCTGATCATCGGCACCAACGACCTCCAGCGCTGGCGGCATCCCGAGCGGGCCCGCGTGGTCGATCGGTTCGAGGCCGATGTCCGGCGCATCCTGCGCAGTCTGGATGCGTGGTCGGCACAGGTGTTCGTCGCCGCCGTACCGCCGGTGGGAATCGGGGCGACCGGCCGGGATCCCGCCGCCGTCGCGGTCTTTTCGGACCGCTTGGCGAGGCTGTGTGCCGAGGGGGGCCGCACCTTCTTCGACCCGTTCGCGGCGTGGCGCGCCGGCACCGGGGGGCTCGCCGGCCCCGGTCTCCACCGGGACGGCGTGCATCTGGCCGATTACGCGCCCCTGGCCGCGGCGCTCTCCCGCGCGGTGGCGGGCATGGTCCCTCCGGCCGGGCGGCCGCTCCGCCCGGACGTGCCCTGTCCCGGGCCCCGCCCGGCGCCCGCCGCGACCGCGCCTGCCGCGACGGCGCCCCTGCGGGTCCTGCGCGCGGCCTGGGTCGGCCGGCCGTGAGGATCCGCGCGCTCCGGGTCGCGGCCATGCGCCCGCCCTCGCGCGGCGACAGGCCGTCCCTGCCGCGCCGGGTCTGGCCCGCCGACGCGGCGGCTTGGCGCGACGAGAACGGCGTCCGGCATCCCCGGGCGGCGCGGCGCACCCTCGCGGCGCTGGCGGCCCTCGAGTCCCGCGGACGGTACGACGCCTGGGCGGAGGGCGAGGGCAAGGTCGTCGCCGGGCCGGTCAGCGCGCTGGTCCTGGCCGATGCGGAGGCGGAGATCGGGTTCGTCTTCAGCCTCACGCCCGACGCGTATGGCGCGGAGCCGTTCTGAACGGATCCCCATCAAGGCGGGCTCGTGCACAGCAGGGTGGGCGCGCAGACCGTCCGGAAGCCCGCCCGGACGTAGAGCGCCTCGACCGCGCCGCCGGCCGGGCATTGCAGGAAGACCTGTATGGCCCCGCGGGCCCGCGCCTCGCGCAGGGCCGCGACGGTCACGGCGGTGCCCAGGCCGCGACGCTGCCGGTCGGCCCGCGTGCTGACATTGTACAGCCCCGCCCTGTCGCCGCGCAGGTAAAGGCTCGCGCAGGCCGCCGGACCGGTGGCGTCGCGCAGGACGAGGTGCAGCGGCGCGAGTCCGGTCCTGCTCCGGGCCGCGCGCAGGGCCGGGATATAGAAGCGGCGCAGATGCGTCCGCACGCCCGGGTCGTCGGACAGGTGAGCGAAGACCCGCTCGAAATCCGGCCCCGGTGCGGGTGCGGCCTGCACGGTGATCGCGCCACCCGCCGCGGACGACGACGGCCGCGGCCACGCCACCATCCAGCTCGCCGGGTAGAGCGCCGCCGGCTCGAACAGATCGCGCAGCAGCGCCACCTCTGCGTCGTCCCGGGCCAGGAAGGCCGGTGCCCGGGCACGCCCGAGGGCCGCGGCCCCCGCCCAGGCGAATTGGTCGGGCCGATGCACCCCGAAGGCGAAGTTCAGGGTCGGGTCCGGAATGCTCCGCGACCAGACGTAACCCGCCCCCCCGGGGCCGTGCTCGACGCCGTCGATCAGGGAGCCGGTGAGCGCGGCCACATGGGCGTCGCGCAGGGCCTCGAAGGTCAGATCGGGATCCCGCGGAGTCATGCGGCGGTCCCGGCGGCGGCTCCGGCGGCTCCGGCGACGGTCCGCGCGGCCCGGCCCCATGCCCCGGCACCGGGCGCCATCAGCGCGGCGATCCGGTCGTGGAGATACGGCGACAGGACGATGTCGAGATGATCGGTTTCCGGTACGGTCTCCACCGCGAGAAGCCGGCTCGTGAGTGCGGACCAGTCGATCACCGGCAGGCCGCGGGTCAGGGACTCCGCCGCCACGAAGCTGTGGACCGGCACCGCGGCGGGTTCCAGCCGGAGGCCGCGGAACTGAATGGCGTGGTCGACCAGCGTCCAGAGCATCCGCTCCCGGCTTCCGACCTCGGGTCCGTCGGTCGGCAGGGGCTGCGGCTCGGCGGCCAGGAAGCGCAGGAACTGCAGGTCGGCCTCCGGGTCCATGCGGGCGCGCAGGGCCGCCCAATGCGCACGCATCGGCGAGCGCTCGAGCCAGGCGCCGACCAGCGATTCGTGGGCCGCCCGCTCCTCGGGCGCGATCGGCCGGCCGGCGCCGGGGGCAAAATTGGCCTCCAGGCCGCAGGCATCGAGCATGCCGACGCACGCCAGGGGGAAGCCGGGGCCGAGCCGGCGGGCGGTCTCGTAGGCCAGCACTCCGCCCCAGGACCAGCCCAGGAAGACGCACGTGCCGGCGCGGCCGCGCATCAGGCCGCGCACCCGCTCGGCATAGGCGTCGGCGAGGTCGGCCACCGCCGGCAGCGGCCGGACCGCCTCCACCAGGGAGGCGCACAGGAAGCCGTGCGCCTCCTGCCTGGGGCCGAGATGGGCCACCAGGGGCTCGTATTCCCGGGTGCTCACCAGGAGTCCCGGGAACAGCACCAGCACCGGCCGGTCGCTCTCCGGTTGCCCGGCGGACAGCCGGACCGTGGGGGCGAGGCCCTCGTCGGCCGCCTCCGCTCCGGCATCGATCCGCGCCGCCAGCTCCGCGATGGTGGGATCGCGCAGGAGGTCCGCCACGCCGATCCCGCCCCGGGGCGCGATGAGGCGCAGGCGCGCCACCAGCCGCAGGGCCGACAGGGAATCGCCGCCGAGTTCGAAGAAGCGCCGGTCCGCCACCCGGACCGGAAAGCCCAGGACCTCGGACCAGATCCCGGCGAGCCGCCGCTCCGTGGCGGAGCCGGGGGGCCGCCCGCGCCGGTCGTCGGCGGCGGGGTCCGGCAGGGCGTGGCGGTCGAGCTTGCCGTTGGCGGTCACCGGAAGCCGGTCGAGGAGGGTCAGGCTCGCCGGCACCATGGGCTCCGGCAGGGTGCGGGCGAGGCCGGCGCGCAGGCGGCCGGGCTCCGGGCGGCGCCCGCGTGACGGCACGACGTAGCCCGCGAGATAGGCACCGGCCGGGCCCTCCCGGCGCAGGACCACGGCCTCCGCGACGCCCGGCAGCCCCCGCAGGGCCGCCTCGACCTCGCCGATCTCGATCCGGTGGCCGCGGATCTTGACCTGATCGTCCGCCCGTCCGGCGAAGGCGAGGCTGCCGTCGGGGCGGCGCCGCACGCGGTCGCCGGTTCGGTACATCCGGCCGCCGCCCGCGGCGAAGGGGTCCGGCAGGAACCGCTCGGCGGTGAGCGCCGGACGCGCCCAATAGCCCCGGGCGAGGCCGCCGCCGATGTAGAGCTCGCCGGTTTCCCCCGCGCCCACGGGTTCGAGATTGGGCCCCAACACGTAGGCCGCCCGCGCGCCCACCGGGCCGCCGATCGGCGCGTAGGGCTCGTCGAAAGTCGCGTCCGGCGGCACCGCCCAGATCAGCGGCGAGATCACGCATTCGGTCGGGCCGTAGCCGTTGATCAGCAGCCGGGGCTTCAGGGCGCGTCCGAGCCGCGCGAAGGTCTCCCGGGGCATCCCCTCCCCGCCGAAGGAGTAGACCTGGACCGAAGGGGCCTCGCCCAGGCGCTCGGCCCAGTCGGCGAGCTGGCCGATGAAGCTCGTGGGGAAGCCCGCATGGGTCACCCGGTGCCGGCGGATCTGCGCCAGGGTCTCGGCGGCGGTCCAGAGGTCGGGGCCGCGCAGCACGATGCAGCCGCCGGCCACGAGGGGCGTCATCCAGCGCTCGTGGGCGCCGTCGAACGCGAAGGACAGGACATGGAGCTCGCGCGACTCCGCGTCCATCGCGTAGGCCGCGGCCGTGGTCCGGCAGTGCATGGCGAGCGGGCCGTGTTCCACGAGCACGCCCTTCGGCATGCCGGTGGAGCCCGACGTGTAGATCAGGTAGGCGGCATCCCCCGGCTCCGGCATCACCGGGACGGCGGCGGCTCGGTCGGCTTCCAGGGCGGCGGGATCGAGCCGGGCGAGGCCCGCCGGAAGCTCCAGGCGCGCGGCGATCGCCGGCGTCGTGACGCAATGCGCGATGCCGGCATCCGCCAGCATCAGCTGCACCCGGGCGGCGGGGTATGCGGGATCGAGGGGCAGGAAGGCCGCGCCGGCCCGCAGAACCCCGAGCAGCGCCACGATCATCTCCGGCGACCGCTCCAGCGCCACCGCGACGCGGTCCCCGCGCCCGATCCCCCGGGCCGCGAGCCCGGCCGCGAGGGCGCAGGCCTGGGTGTCGAGCTCGCCCCGGGTGAGCGTCCGGTTCCCGAACACCACCGCCGGCCGCCCGGGCTCGGCCGCGGCGAGGCGGGCGAGCCGGGCCGGGACGCTCTCGCGGTCGGCGTCGGGGGCTGGCTCCGACAGGGGGACGGCTTCGGGTGCGTGCGCCGGATCGGCGATCCAGTCCCGCGCCGCCGCGATCCCGCAGGGGCCGTATGCCCGGCTCCAGCCGGCGGGCAGCGCCTGGCCGGCCGGCCAGAAGGCGCCGTGCCCGGCCCGGTCGAAGGCCACCACCACCGGTGCCAGGGTCCAATCCCCGGCCGCGTCCGCGGTCGTGTCCCCGCCCGTGTCCGCGATCGCCGCCTCGTCCGCCATCGCCGCCTGGCCGGTCTGCCTGTCCATCCGCTCGCTCCTGCGCCGCTCCGGGCCTCGATGAACTGACGGTTGAGGCGGGGGGCCGTTCACGGCGGCGCCCCGGGGCCTCCGGGCCGCCCCCGCACGAAAGGTCTGAACGCCGGGCGGCCCCATCCGTCAGGGAGGTGCCGGCGACACGCGGAGGACGGATGACGGACGCTTCGAGGCCCAGCATGTCCAGGGACGGGATGCACGACGACACGGCGCACGCCGACGCGCGGGTGCCGCTGGCCCTGGAGGGGACCCGGGAGGTGCCGGTGATCCGCCTCGCCGGTTCGGTCGAGCCGGCGGCCGCCGTGGATGCGATCCTGGCGCGCGCCGAGGCGCTGACCGCCGAGGACACGCGGGTCTTGCGCATCGCCGTGACGGCCGATCCGGCGACGACCGGGCGGCTGCTCGACCTCGGCGCGGCCCGGCGCAGCGGCGACGGGGTCGAGATCCTGCCGGGGCTTCTCTGGCAATGCGCCGCCCGCTGGCTTCCCGCGGTCCGGCCGCCGTTCCCCGAGCTGTTCACCGCCACGGACGGGCGCCGCCACCCGCTGCGGCCCGGGACGCCTGCCGGCACGGTCTACGCGCGGGCGATCCCCTGGCTCGGCCGCACCGTGAGCTTCCGCACGATGACGGAGCCCGGCGACGTCGCCCTGTTCTCCGCCTGGATGAACGATCCCCGGGTCGCCGCGATCTGGCAGGAGACCGGCACCCTCGCGGCGCATGCCGCCTACATCGCCAAGCTCCAGTCCGACCCCGCGACCCTGCCGCTGTTCGGCTGCCTCGACGGGAAGCCGTTCGGCTATTTCGAGCTGTACTGGGCGCGGGAGAGCCGCCTCGGGCCGCTCTACGAAGCCGGGCCCTACGACCGCGGCTGGCACGTGGCGATCGGCGACGAAGCCGTCCGCGGGCGGCCCGTTCTCTCGGCGTGGCTGCCGTCGCTGATGCATTACCTGCTCCTCGACGAGCCGCGCACGCAGCAGATCGTCGGCGAGCCCCGGGCCGATCACGCCCAGCAGATCCGGAATCTTCACGCCTCCGGCTTCGCGACGATCGCCACCGTCGACTTCCCCCACAAGCGGGCGGCCCTGGTCGCCCTGTCGCGCGAGCATTTCGTCCGCGACCGGCTCTGGGTGCCGGGCGCGGCCGCCGCCGACGCGGCGCCGCGGCCTCCCGCCGTGCCGGCCTAGACCGCCCCCCGAGCGAACAGAGATGCGAGCGATGACGGATCACCCCGCGACCGACGACATCATCGGCATCGGCTTCGGCCCGGCCAACCTGTCCCTGGCCATCGCCCTGCGCGACGCGATGGGCAACGGGCCGCCGCGGACGTCCCTGCGGTTCATCGAGCGGCAGGATCGGTTCGGCTGGCACCGGGCGATGATGCTGCCCGGCGCCGACATGCAGATCAGCTTCGTGAAGGACCTCGTGTCCCTGCGCGATCCGACGAGCCCGTTCAGCTTCCTCAACTACCTGCACGTGAAGGGGCGGCTCAGCACCTTCCTCAACCTCAAGACGTTCAACCCGTCCCGGGTCGAGTACAACGACTACCTGGCCTGGGCGGCGGACCATTTCTCGGACGTGGTCGCGTATGGCGAGACCGTGGAGGCCGTGCGGCCGGAGATCCGCGACGGCCGGCTCGCCGCCTTCGTGGTCGAGGCCCGGGACGGCGCCGGGACGCGCCGCCTGCGCCGCTGCCGTCACCTCGTCGTGGCCGCGGGCGGCGACCCGGCGATCCCCGCCCCCTTCGCGGCCCACGCGCAGGACCGGCGGCTGATCCACTCCTCCTGGTACCTGCCGGGGATCGCGCAGGCCCTCGGGGCGCCGCGCTTGGACGGGCCGGAGCCCCGCATCCTGGTGGTGGGCGGCGGCCAGAGCGCCCTGGAGATCGTCACCGATCTCGGCGCACGCTACCCGCGGGCGCTCGTCGACCTCGCGATCCGCGGGCCCGCCCTGAAGCCCGCCGACGACAGTCCCTTCGTCAACGAGATCTTCGACCCTGCGGCCGTCGACCGGATCCACGGCGCCCCCGCGCCGGTCCGGGCCGAGCTGATCGCCGCCCACCGCGCCACCAACTACGCGGTGGTCGACGCCGACCTGATCCAGGACTTCTACGCCACGCTCTACGAGCAGACGGTGAGTGGCGTGACCCGCTACCGGCTGCGGCGGAGCACCCGGGTGGTGGCGCTGGAGGCGGCATCGGAGGGCTTGCGCGCGACCCTGCGCGACGACGTCGCCGGCACCGAGGAGCGGCAGAGCTACGCGGCGGTGATCTGCGCCACCGGCTACCAGCGCGCCGCGGTGCCGGCGATCCTCGATCCCGTGCGCCCGTTCATGGCCGGCGAGACCGCGGACCGGCACTACCGCCTGCCGCTGGAGCGCGCCGAGCCCCGGGTGAGCCTGCACCTCCAGGGCTTCAGCGAGCCGACGCACGGTCTGACCGAGACGTTGCTGTCGATCCTGCCCGTGCGGGCCGGCGCCATCGCGCAGACGATCCTCGAAGAGGAACGCGCCGCCCGGGCGGCCATCCGGTCGGCTGCGGCGGCCCCGTGAGGCGGCCGGTCGATCTCGACCAGGACCGGGTCGTCGCCCTCGTCCTGCGGTTGTCGGGGCCGGCGATCCTCGGCATCTCGGCCCACGCGCTGCAGATGCTGGTCAATGCGTGGTTCGTGGCCGATCTCGGCGCGGCCGCGATCGCCACCATCGCCATCGCGTATCCGGTCACGCTGCTGGTCGCGGCGCTCGGCTACGGGGCGGGGATCGCGGCGGCCTCGCAGGTCTCCCGCGCCCTCGGGGCGGGGGACGACGACCGCGCCGCGGCCTCTGCCGGCCTCGGCTTCTGGCTGAGCCTGCCGGCCGGGCTCGCCGTCACGGCCGCGATCGTCGCCGACACGCCGTTCTGGCTGCGCCTCCTCGGCGCCGATGCCGCCCTCGCCGCGGAGGCCGCGCCCTACACGGCGCTCGCCACGGTCGGCACGGCGCTGATGCTGGTGATGATCGTCGGCGGCTTCATCGTGCGCGCCCAGGGCCATGCGCGCCTCAGCGGCGCAGTCATGGTCGGCAGCTTCGGCCTCAACATCCTGCTCGACGGGGTGCTGATCCGGGTCTGCGGTCTCGGCACGGCGGGAGCCGGCTGGGCGGCGATCGGCGCGCAGCTCGCGGGGGCGGCCGCTTACGGCCTGCATTTCGCCCGGGCGCGGGGGCCGGACCGCATCAGCGTCCGATGGCCCGGCAGCCGGGTCGGGCGGGCGGCTCTCGCCGAGGCCCTGACCCTCGCCGTGCCGGCCACCGGCTCCAGCCTCCTCGCGGCCTTCGCGATGGCGCTGTTCGTGGAGGCGGCCGCCCCCTATGGCGACGCCGCCGTCGCCGCGCAGGGCATCGCCCTGCGGCTGACCCTGGTGGCGGCGCTGCCGCTCCTCGGGACGATGGCGGGCGCCCAGGCCGTCCTCGGCCACGCCGCCGGTGGCGGCCGCCGGGATCGCCTGCACCGCGCCCTCGTCTTCGTGCTCACCGCCGCCCTCGCCTATGGAGCCATCGTGGGCGGCCTGATGATCGTGCTGGCCGAGCCCCTCGCGGGCCTGTTCGCGCAGGATCCGGGGACCGCCCGGGAGGGTGCGCGCGCCACCGCGATCTTCGCCGTGGCCTTCATGCCGGTGGGCCTACAGCTCACGGCCGCGACCCTGTTCCAGGCGATCGGCGCGCCGCGCCGGGCCGCCGCCGTGTCGCTGGCGGCGCAGGGGTTGGCGCTGATCCCGCCGCTCCTGATCCTGCCGCCGCTCCTCGGCTATACGGGGGTGCTCGCCAGCCGGGTCGCGGCCGAGTTCCTGGCCGACGGGATCGGCTTGGCGCTGATGCTCGCGTGGTGCGTCGGCGCGCGCCGGACAGGCGGCGCAGCGCCGGTCGAGGGCCGCGAGACAGTGCAGGTGGCCGCGGCGCACGAGGCCGCACACCAGGGCACGTGAGACCCCGAGCCGGGCCGCGATCTCGATCTGCGGAACGCCCTCGACCCGGTGGAGCTGGAAGGCGGTCCGCACCGGCTCCGGCAGTTCGGCCACCGCGGCCTCCACCTGCCGCAGGGATTCGCGCGACGCCGCGGCCGCCTCGGGGGTTCCCATCCCCGGGTCGGCCGGATCCGGGGCGGCATCGAGGCCGGTGAACAGGCGCCGCTCGAAGCCCTGCCGCCGAGCCCGGTCGAGGGCGAGGTTGCGCACCATCCGCCCGACATAGGCGGCCTGGACTGCATCCGCGGCCTCAGGCGGATCCGCGATGAGCCGGAGCAGCACGTCCTGCACCACGTCCTCGGCCTGGGCCGGGCAGCCGAGGATGCGGCGCGCGCTCGCCAGATAGGCGGCGCGATGGCGCTCGAACGCCGCGAGGTTCCAGGATCCGCCGGGCGGCTGCCGGCCGGAGCCGGGCACGGGAGCCGCCGTGATCCTCTGGCCGGAGAGGCCAGCGTCGTAATTCCGGGCCGCCACGATCCCGCTCACATTGTCCCGCCTGCGTAGCTCACGCAGCCGGGACAGCTATCATGCGGTCGATTTGGACAACAATGTCTATCTTCGTGAATTAGAATGATTAAAATATTCGCTGTTCGGGATGTTTTCGCAGCGATTATCGAAAAGATCTGATTTCCGGGTGCGAAGAAGGTCGTGACGACTTTCTAAGTCTTGAATCCTGCGGTCCGGCGTCTGGTGTCTGGCGTCCGGTGCCGGAGCGGCCGTGGGATCGGATTTCCGTCCGCGCCAGGGCCGGTCGGCGCGTGTATGCTGGCGGCCTGTCGATTCGGAGCGCGGGATGCGCATCCGAACCCTTCCCCGCAGGATCGCGTCAGGAGAGCCGGGGCCGCGATGCCGTCCGTCGATACGCTCGTCCCGGTGGGTGCCTTCGCGCTGCTGGTCCTCGCGTTCGCCGTGAAGCACCTCGCGGCGGATTTCCTGTTCCAGACCAACTGGATGGCTGAAGGCAAGCAACGGCCGTCCGCGTGGCTCGTCCCGCTCTGCGCCCATACCGGCCTGCACGGCCTCGGCACGCTGCTGATCGCCCTCGCGGTGAAGCCGGCCCTGTGGTGGCTGGCGCTGGCGGACTTCGCGATCCACACGGCGATCGACCGCGGCAAGGCGCTGGTCGCCCAGCGGACGCGCCTGCCCACCACGGATGCCCGGTTCTGGTGGCTGGTCGGCATCGACCAGTTCCTGCATCAGGTCACCCATCTCGGGTTCGCCGTGATGCTGGCGGCGGCCTGATCCGCGGTGCGGAGGGCGGGCGCCGCCGGGCGCGTCACAGCATCTCCGCCTCGAGCAGCCGGTTCGTGTCGGAGACCTTGCCGGCGAGTTCCAGCATCAGGAAGCGCTGGAAGGTGAGCGCCAGATCGGGGCGCTCCCGCTCCATGCGGGCGAGGCCGGCGCGGTCGATGCCGACCACCCGGCAGGGGCTCTCGGCGATGGCGGTGGCGGTGCGCCGGCCGCCCTGGACCAGCGCGATCTCGCCGATCACCGTGCCCGCGGTGGTGGTGCGCAGGCGCAGGTTTCCGCGGCCGGGAACCTCCATCTCGATGGAGACGACGCCCTGCTCCAGGAAGTAGAGGGCGTCGGCCGCCTCCCCCTGGCGCATCAGCGTCGCCCCGGCCGTCAGGTCGCGGACCGTCAGATACGGTGCGAAGTCGTCCGGCCCGAACGTGCTGCCCAGCCGATCGGCCATGTGCCGGGCGAAGACGGCGACCTCCCCCGGGCCGGCTCCCCCGGCCTCCGCCAGGAGGGTGGCCTCGGCTTCGCGCAGGGCCTCGTCCAGGGTGTCGCGGATCCGGATATGCGGGTCCGCGGTGAGGCCGTTGCGGGCGATCTGCAGGCGTGCGGCCGGATCGAGATGGACCAGCAGCACGTCGAAGCCCCGCTGCTCGGCGAGCTGGCCGACCTTGCGGAACGCGATGAGCGCCGAACTGTCGAGCCCGACCGTCTCGCGGAAATCCAGGATCAGGACGCGCAGATCCCCGGCCTCCGCGCCGGCGCGCCGGTAGATCGCCTGGGCGTTGAGGAAGAACAGGTAGCCCTGCAGGGTGTAGATCCGGGTGCGGCCGCCGGCTTCCTGCAGACGCGCCGCGGCGTCGGGACCGCGGATGACGCTGCTGCGCCGCTCCGCCCCAGAGAGCGACCGGCGGATCGCGCCGATCTGCCCGTACTGGACCCCGAAGATCAGGATCGCCAGCAGGACGCCGACCAGGAAGCCCGTGGTGGCTCCGAAGAACGCCGTGGCGGCGCACACGACCAGCGCGATGGCGATCTCCCAGCCCGGAAGGGTCCGGCAGGCGATGTTCAGGTTGAACAGCAGCCCGATGCCGATGGCGATCAGGGCGCCGCCGGCCAGCGGGCGGGGCAGAAGCGCCAGGGGGCTCGCGCCGACGATGAGCAGCGCCGCCATGACGGCCAGCGTCAGCCACCAGCCGAGCCAGTGGCCGCCGCCGATGTTGTGCAGCAGGAGCGTCGAGGTCCGGCCGAAGCCCATCGCGGAGCTGCCGAACAGGCTTCCGACCATGTTGGTGGCGCCGGAGGCGACGAACATCCGGTCGATGTCGAGGTCGCGCCGGATCTCCAGCTCGACGCTCACCACGTAGAGGATCTGGATGATCACTGCCACGACGACCAGGGTGGCGATCTTGGGCCAGATCGGCAGGAGCAGGTGCGGGTCGAAGGCCATGAGGCTGCCGATGGCGGGCGGCCGCAGCAGCGACCCCGCCGGCAGCGGCTCGATCAGCCATCCCGCGGCCTGCCCGGCGGCGACGCTGGTGCCGGTCCAGGCCAGTCCGAGATGGACCACGGCGAGACTCGACAGGATGACCGTGGGATAGGTCCCCCAGTGCCGGACGATCCGGGGCAGGTAGAAGGCGCAGAAGCCGATGCCGAGGGTCAGGGCGATGCGCGCCAGCGCTCCGGCATCGATCCGGCCCGGATCGAGGGCCGCCGGGTCGACGGTGCGGAGCAGGGCCGCCAGCGGATCGTCGACATGGCCGCCGATCTGCACGCCGCTGCGCAGGAACAGCAGCCCGACGCCGCCGAGGAAGCCGGCGAGCACCGGATAGGGCAGGAGCTGCACCAGCAGGGAGGCCCGCAGGGTGCCGAGCAGCGCGAAGACCAATCCGGTGGCGAAGGTCGAGACGCCGCAGGCGACGAGGACGAGCTGGCCCACCGTCTCCGGATCGGTCACGCCCGCCGCTTCCAGCTGCCCGGCGACGCCCGCGGCGATCGCCGCCTGCACGATCGCGGCCGCGCCGATGAAGGAGAGCGAGATCCGCGCGGTCCGGCGGAGCGCGATGAAGACGAGGCTGCCCAGCACGTAGGCCGCGAGCAGGCCCGACAGGCCGGCGGCGCGGCTCTCCGCCAGCGGCCCCGCGAAGATGAGCTGGGAGTAGCTGATGAGATCGAGCAGCAGCACCATCACGGTCACCGCCGCGGCGGCGCCGATGCGTGCACCGCGCAGCAGCCCCTCGCGGCCGCCGGCCCGGGAGGCGGTTCCGGCGGACGTCAGGTCGGGTGTCGTCATCGGCACGGCCTCCACATCGTGCAGTCTCCGGGACTGCCGAGACAGGTTCCCGATAGTCGCGCGGGCCGATCATCACAGAGCCGCAGGACTCGGAGTTCGGCCGCGCGTGTCCTAACCTGATGGCGGCCACGGGCTTAAATTATCGTGCAGGCGTGAGGCTGCCCGAAGGCAGCATCGGCGCGGGCGGCGGACCGACGAGGCCCGGTTGCGGCGCGCGGGTCCCGGTCCGGTATCCGGGATGCGATCCTGGACGGCGCGCCCGCACCTGCTAAGCCGACGGCGCCCAGGAGTCGCCGATGACCGCACCGATCCGACCCATCCGTCCCGCCTGCGCGGCGCTGCTGCTCGCCGGCTTCGCCGGGTCCGCCCGCGCCGCGGATGCGCCGTCGATCGCATGGCCCGAGCCCGGCGGCCGGGCGACGATCAGCCGGCCGCTCAAGGGATCGCCCCTCGCCGTCGGCGTCTCGTCCCGGACCGCGGGCGCCATCGACAGCCTGACCTGGGGCGGCACGCAGTTCATCAACGCCCGCGACCACGGCCGGGAGCTGCAATCGGCCGCCGCCTTCGACGGCTACGGCGAGTGCCTGAACCCCACGGAGGCCGGCAGCGATGCCGACGGCACCGGCCCGCGCAGCACGAGCCTGCTCACGGCCCTGCAGGTCGGCGCCGACACGCTCGAGACCCGGTCCCAGATGGCCTACTGGATCGGGCCCGGTGCGACGACCGGCAATTGCCCGAAGGGCCCCGGCCCCCATGCCGGGCCGCGCTCCAACGACGTCCTGGCCAAGCGCGTCACCCTCGGCGCCGAGGGCGTGGCCAACGCCATCGCGTACCGCGCCACCTACGTCACCGCCGAGCCGCATGCCTCCGCGACCTTCGAGGCGGCCACCGCCTACATGCCCCCCGACTTCGCGCAGTTCTGGAGCTACGATCCGGCGACGGGCCGCTCCGCGCCGCTCTCCGCGGGGCCGGCCGAGCAGGGCGTGCCGGTGATCCTGGCCAATGCCGACGGATCCCGGGCCATGGGCGTGTACAGCCCCGCCCTCCCCCAGCCGAGCGTGCCGAACGCGGGCTACGGCCGGTTCAACTTCGCGACCCTGCCGGGCCCCGGCAACGCGACGGTGAAGTGGAACTGCGTCTTCCGCGAGAACAACGTCCCGGCCGGGGCGCACAGCTACACCTGCTACGTGGTGGTCGGCACGCTGGAGGACGTCAAGGCGGGGATCGCGGCCCTGCGGACGGCGCTCGGCGGCGGGCCGGCCGCTCAAGCGCCGCAGGCTGCCCAAGCGCCGCGGGCCGCCCAAGCGCCGCGGGCTGCTATCGCGCCGCAGGCGGCCGTCGCGCCGCCCCCGGCCGCCCGGGCGCCCGGTACGGCGCTCTATGTCGGCACGCAGGGCGGCTGCAACGCCGGCGAGGTGACGATCGACCCGGGGTACAAGGGCTGCGCCACGGCACCGATCGGCGCCACTCTGGCGCAACCGGGTAACCCCGGCGACCCGCCCGTCTATGTCGGCACGGCGGCCGGGCTCGATGCAGGCCTCGTCACCAGCAATCCCCGCCATCTCGACGCCGGCACGCGGCCGATCGGCTACCTCGCGCGGCCCGGATCCGGGGGGACGCCCCTCTATGTCGGGACGCAGGCGGGGTGCAATGCCGGGGTGGTCTCGACCAACCCGGCGCATCTCGACTGCAGCGGCGCGCCTCTGGGCGTCGCCGTGCGGTGACGGTTCAGCGCGCCTCGCTGAAGCGCTTGGTCGCCCGCTGCTCCTTCTTGTAGGCGGTGATCGCCGCCGAGCAGTTGGGCGAGAGCTTCTTGAGATTGGCCTTGAAGCAGGCTTCGACTTCCGGGCCGCCCGGCGCGTAGGCGCTGCAGAAATCCATGTAGTCGCCGGTGCAGTACTGCTTGAGCGCTTCCCGGGCCGGGGATTGCTCCGCGAAGGCCGCGGCGGGGCCGAGGCAGAGACCGATGGCCAGCAGGGCCGTCTTGGTCGAAGTCATGGACATCCTTCACTCGTCCCGGCCGCGCGCGTACGGCGCGCGGCGATGGGCGGGGCGGATGGACGCCAAGGATGGCGTCACCATGACACCCGGGCAGCGCGAATGCAGATCAGCCATGCCCGGTCCCGGAGGGCGGCCCGATCCTCCGGTCAGTGCGCGCCGACGCGGCGGCTGGGCACGATGTCGTTGGCGACGATCTCCCCGAACGGGCCGTCGTTGCGGGCATTGGTGGCCGGGCGACCCGTGGTGGCGCGCAGCGGCAGCTTCGGGAAGACCAGCTCGGCGAAGCGGTAGGCCTCCTCCAGGTGCGGGTAGCCCGAGAGGATGAAGCGGTCGATCCCGAGATCGATGTACTCCTTCATCCGGTCGGCGACCTGATCGGCCGAGCCGACCAAAGCCGTCCCGGCACCGCCGCGCACGAGGCCGACGCCGGCCCAGAGGTTGGGCGACACCACCAGCTTGTCGCGCTTGCCGCCGTGGAGGGCCATCATGCGGCTCTGGCCGACGGAATCCTGCCGCTTCAGGGTCTCCTGCGCCTTGGCGATGGTGGCGTCGTCGAGCTTCGAGATCAGTTGCTCGGCTGCGTCCCAGGCCTCGCCCTCCGTCTCCCGGGCGATAACGTGCAGGCGGATGCCGTACGAGAAGGTCTTGCCCTTCGCCTCGGCGGCCTGCCGGGCGGCGGCGATCTTCTCCGCGACCTGCGCCGGCGGCTCGCCCCAGGTGAGGTAGACGTCGCAATGCTCGGCCGCCACCGCCATCCCGGCGGGCGAGGAGCCGCCGAAATAGAGCGGCGGATAGGGCTTCTGCACCGGCGGGTAGATCAGCCGGCCGTTCTCGGCGCGCAGATGCGCGCCCTGGAAGGTCACGGTCTCCCCCGCCAGCAGGCCGCGCCAGATCGTCAGGAACTCGTCGGTGACGGCGTAGCGTTCGTCGTGGGACAGGAACACGCCGTCGCCGGCGAGCTCCACCGGGTCGCCGCCGGTGACGACGTTGATCAGCAGGCGCCCGCCGGAGATCCGGTCGAGGGTCGCGGTCATGCGGGCGGCGGCCGAGGGCTCCATCAGGCCCGGCCGCACCGCCACGAGGAAGCGCAGCTGCCGGGTCAGGGGCGCCAGGGCCGAGGCGACGATCCAGGAATCCTCGCAGGAGCGCCCGGTGGGCAGCAGCACGCCGTAATAGCCGAGGGCGTCGGCGCCCTGCGCGATCTGCTGGAGGTAGCCGAGCGACACGTCCCGGGCGCCCTCCTGGGCACCGAGATAGCGCCCGTCGCCGTGGGTCGGCAGGAACCAGAGGACGTCGGCGCGCCCGTCGTGCGATGCGGTCATCGGGAAGCTCCGTTGCGGGTCAGGCGGCCTGCGGCGCGCCCAGAAGATGATCGAGAATACGGCCTTCGAGGCGTGCGAGATCCGGATCCCCGCGTCGGCGCGGGCGCGGCACGTCGACCCGCAGGTCGAGGGCGATCCGCCCGGCTTCCACCACGAGGATGCGGTCGGCCAGCGCCACCGCCTCGGCGACGTCGTGGGTCACGAGCAGCGCCGTGAAGCCCTGCGCCTGCCAGATCCGCTCGATCAGGTCCTGCATGCCGATGCGGGTCAGGGCGTCGAGGGCGCCGAGGGGTTCGTCGAGGGCGAGCAGGCCCGGCCGGCTCACCAGCGCCCGGGCCAGCGCCACCCGCTGCCGCTGGCCCCCCGACAGGGTCGCGGGCCATTGTCCCGCCTTGTCGCCGAGCCCGACCTCGGCGAGCGCCGCGAGCGCCCGCTCCCGGCGCTCGGCCCGGGAGCCGAGGCCCGACAGGCCGACCGCGACGTTGTCGACGACCCGCGCCCAGGGCAGGAGGCGCGGCTCCTGGAACATGATCCGCTTCGGCGGCTCCGACCGGCGGGGCGACGTCGCCGGCCCTTCCAGATCGATCCGGCCGCCGGTGGGCGTCTCCAGCCCGAGGATCAGGCGCAGCAGGGTGCTCTTGCCGCAGCCGGAGCGGCCCACCACCGCGGTGAACCCGCCGGCCGGCAGGAACAGGTTCAGGCCCTCGATGACGGCGGTGCCGTCGAAGCTCTTGTGCAGGTCGCGGACGGTGACGGCGATGCCGCGGCCCGCGGGCTCCGCGGGCGGGCGTGACGATGCGGATCCCCCGGCCTGACGGGGTGCCGATCCGGCGTCGGGAAGCGCCTCGCGGCGGACGGCGTCGAGCAGCATCAGGCGCTCCTGTAGGCGGGATTCCAGGCGAGGCAGGTGCGCTCGAGCTGGCGGGTCAGGGCGTCGGCGAGCTTGCCGAGGGCCGCGTAGATCAGGATCGCCAGCACCACGACGTCGACCAGCATGAACTCGCGCGCCTGCATGGCCATGTAGCCGAGCCCCGACGAGGCCGAGATCGTCTCGGCGACGATCAGCGTCAGCCACATGATGCCCAGGCCGTAACGCAGGCCGACGAAGATCGACGGCAGGGCGCCGGGCAGCACCACCCGGGCGAACAGCTCGCTGCGGGACATGCCGTAGACCCGGCCCATCTCCACGAGGCCCGGATCCACCGAGCGGATGCCGTGCAGGGTGTTGGCGTAGATCGGGAAGAACACGCCGAGCGCCACGAGGAACAGCTTGGCCTCCTCGCCGATGCCGAACCACAGGATCACCAGCGGGATCAGCGACAGGTGGGGCACGTTGCGCACCATCTGCACCGAGGTGTCGGTGAGCCGCTCCGACAGGCGCGACAGGCCGTTGGCGAGGCCGAGCGCGAAGCCGATGCTGCCGCCGATCACGAAGCCCGCGAGCGCCCGCAGGGTGCTGACGCCGAGATTGGTCCAGAGCTCCCCGGTCCGCCCGGCCTCCCAGCCGGCCCGGACCACGTCGAGGGGCGCCGGCATGAAGCGGTTGGAGACGAGGCCAGCCGAGACCGCGGCCTGCCAGCCGAGAAGGAGCGCCGCCGGCAGGAGCCAGGGCAGGGCCGTGTCGCCGAGGCGATCGAGCTTGGCGTTGCGCATCAGCGAGTCTCCACCCGATTCTCGGCCCGGCGCTCGGGCTGCGTCCAGACCGCGTCGGCGACCCGGATCGGTCGCGGCAGGAGGCCCAGCCCGTGGAACGCGTCGGCGACCTTCTGCTGGTCGGCGACCGCCGCGGCGTCGAGGGGCGCGACGCCGTAGGACAGCCGTCCCAGGGCGACGCCGAGAACCGGCGCGGGGATGCCCACCGCGGGGGCGAGTTCCGCCGCCACGGCGTCCGCGTGGCCCTCCGCCCAGGCATCGACCTCACCGATCGCCTTGAGCACGGCCGACACGATCTCCGGGCTGGAATCGGTGAAGCCCCGCCGGGACAGGTAGAACTGGCGGTTGGGGGCGAGCCCCTGCCCGTCGGCCAGGACCCGGGCGCCCGTGGCGCGCTCGGCGGCGGCGAGATACGGATCCCAGATCGCCCAGGCGTCGACGGAGCCGCGCACGAAGGCGGCGTTGGCGTCCGCCGGCGCCAGGAAGGCGAGCTTCACCCCGTCATAGGGCACGCCCGCCTGCGCCAGGGCGCGCACCAGCAGGAAGTGGACGTTCGAGCCCTTGTTGAGGGCGATGGTCTTCCCGCGCAGGTCGGCGACGCTGCGCACCGGGCTGTCCTTGGGCACGAGGATCGCCTCCCCCCGCGGCGCCGGCGGCTCGGTGGCGACGTAGCGCAGCTCCGGGCTCGCGGCCTGGGCAAAGATCGGCGGGGCCTCCCCGGCGGAGCCGAAATCGATCGCCCCGGCATTCAGCGCCTCCAGGAGCGGCGGCCCGGACGGGAATTCCGACCACGCCACCGTGACGCCCAGCGGCTGGAGCGCCGTCTCCAGGCTGCCGCGGCCCTTCAGCAGCACCAGGGAGCCGTATTTTTGGTAGCCGATCCGGATACTGCCCGCGGCCCGGGCGGGGCGCAGCATCGCGGCCGCCGCGAGGCCGAGCCCGGCGGACAGGAGCAGGCGGCGGTTCGGCGCCGGGCCGTCGGACGGCGGCAGGGCCAGGGCGCGGGGCATGCGGTCGGTCATGGCTCTCGGCAGTCGGTGTCAGCCGTTGCGGGCGGGGGCGGTCCAGACCGCGTCGGCGATCCGGATCGGCTTGGGGATCAACTTCAGGGCGTGGAAGCGGTCGGCGATCCGCTGCTGCTCGGCGGCGACCCGGTCGTTCATCGGGCCGATCACGTAGTCGGTCCGGTCCACCGCCCGGCGCGTGGCGGCGAGGGGCACGCCGGTGCCCTGCGACAGGAGGTCGGCGACGGCGCCGCGGTTCTGCGTGCACCAGGCCGCCACGTCCCCGAGCGCGTCGATCACCGCCTGGAGCACCGGGGCGCGGGTCTCCGCGAAGGGGCGACTCGCCAGGAAGTAGTTGTTCTGCGGGGTGATGTCGCTGGCGCGGGCCAGCACCCGCACCCCCTCCCCCTGCTCGGCGATGGCGAAATACGGGTCCCAGATCGTCCAGGCGTCGATGCTGCCCCGGGCGAAGGCCGCCGCGGCGTCCGCGGGCGCCAGGGTCACCGGCGTGATGTCGGCGTAGCCGAGGCCTGCCTTCTCCAGGGCCGCGATGGTCAGGTTGTGGGCGCTCGACGCCTTGGCGAAGGCGACCCGCTTGCCCTTGAGCTCGGCGAGGCTCTGGATCGCCGAGGCCTTCGGGAGCAGGATCCCCGCCCCCGACCCGCCGGCCTCCTGGGCGGCCGCGTAGACGAGGTTGGCGCGCGCGGCCTGCGCGAAGATCGGCGGCGCGTCGCCGGTCTGTCCGAAGTCGATCCCGTCGAGCGACAGGGCCTCCAGCAGCGGCGGCCCGAAGGAGAACTCGACCCAGCGCACGCTCTGGCCGAGGGGCTCCAGGCGCTTCTCGATGATTCCCTGCTGCTTGGCGACGACCAGGATGCCGTTCTTCTGGTAGCCGATCCGCACCACGCCGGGCTCGGCCGCGCGGGCGCCCCGGACCAGCGCCGGCGCGAGGGGCAGGGCCGCCAGGGCGGCCAGCAGGCTGCGGCGGTTAAGCATCGCCCGGCTCACTCGGCGGCGGCCAGGGCGAGGGGCGCGGCGGAGGCCGACCGGTGGACCAGCAGGGCCGCGAGCTGCCCGCCGGCCTCGGCGGCGCGGGCGCGCACGCCGGCCTCGGTGAGCACGCCGTCGCTGAAATCGGGATCGGAGGCGTAGACGGCCGTCGGGATCTGGAGGGCGCCGAAGAAGCCGAAGAGCGGCCGGAAGGCGTGCTCGACCACGAGCGCGTGGCGCGCGCCGCCGCCGGTGGCCACGATCGCCACGGGCTTGCCGGCCAGCGCCCCCGGATCGACGAGGTCGAACAGGTGCTTGAACAGGCCGGTATAGGCGCCCTTGTAGACCGGCGAGCCGACCACGAGACCGTCCGCCTCCTCGATCGCCGCGAGCACGCTGCGCGAAGACGCCGGGAGCTGGTCGCGGGTCCAGGCGGCGCCGAGGCCGGTTCCGGCATCGACGAAGTCGAGGAGGCGCACATCGAGGGGCGCCCGGGCGCCGGCCTCGCGCAGCACCGCATCCACCAGCGTCCGGGTCTTGGAGGGCCGCTGCACGTTCGCGCTCAGGCCGACGAGTCTCGGTCGTGTCATTCCGGGTGCCTTGCTGCGGGACAGGATGGCGAGCCGCCGCGATCTCGAAGAGCGAGGATGGTGCGGCCGGACATCCGAATAGGTCGATAGAATTGATCGCCCCACGTTCCGCCGTCAATGAAACGCGGTTCCCAATTGTCTCGCGAACGCAAAACGTTCTGCTCGAAACATCTCGACCCGGATGAGATTTTATCTCAGGATGCCGGGCGGACTCGCGCCGAAATCTTGTGCCGCGGCGGCGTGGTCGCGCGGGAAACGAAGCTTTCGTCTCCCGGAGGGCCCGGCGGGAGAAGGGCGCTCTCGCATTCCGCGGGGCTTTGGAAGGGCCTCGTCGGCCGGGAGCCCGGCGGGCCGGCAACCGGCAGACGCTCGCCCGTCGGCCGCGAACCCTGGCGGCCCGCCGGGCGGCGGGCCGGTTCCAGCACGCGCCCGGCCGGCGGTCCGTCTATTTGCGGGCGAGGAGATGCAGCACGGTACCGTCGTCGCCGTACTTGTCCCACATCTGCGCGCAGGCCTGCTCCGGACGCTCCCGGAACTGCGTCGCCTCCGCGTCGAGGTCCTGCTGCAGGGCGACCGAGCGCTTCTTCGTGAAGAAATCGGCGTGGTTGAGGTGGTTCTCTCGCGAGAACTGGCGGAAGCGCTCCGTGTCGATACGGACATTCGGGCAGTTTCGGGCGGCCAGATCGGCTTCGATGCCCGGACGCAGGGCCGGAATATCCTTCTGGAGCGCGGATCGCCGGGCTTCGGCCCAGGTGCCGAAGGCGGCCCAGGCGAGGATGGCGGCGACGAGAGGGGCAAACTTGGTCATCGAGAAACGTGTCGCTGTGCTGCGACATCCCAAATCTCGCACCTGCGATCGGTTCGACCTGAGCCGGAGGATGCACCACACTTCTGTGTGAAAGCGCACATCCCGCGGTCGGATCCGGGCCGCCGGGTTTCGAGAACCGGTGCGCTCAGTAGGTCGGGACGACGCGCGTCTCGGGCAGCGGCGCACGCATGGTGAAATGCAGGCCGGCCGGCTGGAAATCGAAGGCGATCTCCGCCTGGCACTGGAGCTTCAGGACGCGTTGCAGCAGCGTCGAGCCGAAGCCCTTCCGCGTCGGTGTCTCCGTGAACGGGCCGCCCCGTTCGGTCCAGTCGAGATGGAGCATGCGTGCCGCCGGCGTCTGCTCGACACCCCAGCGGATCCGGATACAGCCCTCCGGAACCGACAAGGCGCCGTGCTTGGCCGCGTTGGTCGTCAGCTCGTGGATGGCCATGCCGGTCGGGACCGCGAGGTCGCCCATCAGGTCGATCGGCGGCCCGTCCAGCTGGATGCGGGAGCCCTCGACGTCGTTGTAGGGCCCCAGCTCGTTCATCAGCATCTCGCGCAGGGGGGCCTGCTGCCAGTAATCCTCGGTCAGGAGATTGTGGGTCTTGGCCAGCGAGATCACCCGCGCCGAGAACGCCTCGTAGAACGCGTCCACGGTGGTGGCGGACCGGGCCGAAGCCCCGAGCAGCGCCTGCACCGTCGCCAGCGTGTTCTTCACCCGGTGATGCAGCTCGCGGATCAGGAGCGCCTGCCGCTCCGTCGTCCGCTCGCGCTCCTCGAGATGGGCCCGCGCCTCGAGCTGCCGGCGCTTGGCGCGATGGGCGGCCCGGGCCGCCATGATCAGGGTCGCCGGATGGAACGGGCGCTCCAGCACGCTCACGTTGCCCAAGAGGTCGGTCAACTGCGTGTTGGGCTCGGCGCCGCGCAGTCGCAGGAGGATGAACGGGAAGTCGGACCAGGGCGGCTGGGCGGCGATCCAATCCGCCAGCGCCTGCCGGTTCGAGGAGAGCAGCGCCTCCTCGGTCAGGACCGCGCAGGCGGCCGTGTGGAGCCGGGCGACCACCTCCGCGAGGCTGCCGCAGATCTGCGACGCGATCTGTCCCTCGCCGAGGATGGTCGCGGCGACGACGGCGTCGCGGCCCCCCGGCGTGAAGAGGAGAACCGGCGGTTCAGCGTCGGTCATCAGCCCTGTGGGTGGGCAAGAGGGACGACCGTTCACCTTCGAATGTCGGAACGCCGGTCATGATACCCCTGAACGCGCTGAGTGGTTCGCCAACGCGGATCCCGTCGGAGTCGATCCGCAACTCGCGGATCGCGTTCTCATGGCTGCCGGTCCGCTTCTTCACCACCGAGATCGCGCGCCGCAGCCGGCCATCGGCCTCGAAGGTGCGGAACAGCAGGATCGTGTCGCTGAGATAGGTCAGGTCGACATTGGCGCCCATCGCCCCGATCATGCCGTGCTGGGCCAGGACCAGGAGCGTGACGACGCCCTGCTGGTTCAGGTAGGTCAGCAACTCGTGCATCTGCAGGAGCAGGTAGTTCTCCTCCGGCATGGCGTTGTGATAGCCGGTCAGGGAATCGATCACGACCGTCGTCACGCCCTGGTGCTCGACCGCCTCCTGCACGATGTCGGCGAGTTCGCCGGGCGAGACCTCCGCCGGATCGATCTGTTCGACCCGGAGATCGCCGGAGGCGATTACGGCGTCGATCGGCATGCCGAGGCCGCGGGCCCGGCGGCGCAGCACGTTCGTGGTCTCGTCGAAGCTGAGGATCAGCACCTTCTCGCCGCGGGCGATCGCCGCGGTGACGCAGGTGAGCGCCACCGTCGACTTGCCGACGCCGGACGGGCCGATCAGCATCGTGCTGGTCCCGCGATCGATGCCGCCGCCGAGCAGCAGGTCGAGCTCGGGGCTGCCCGTGCCGCACTGGTCGTCGGCGAAGGTGCCGAGATGCTCGGCCGCGACGAGCCGCGGGAACACCGTGAGACCGCCGCGCCGGATGACGTAGTCGTGGAACCCGCCCCGGAACGGCGTGCCGCGCATCTTGATCACGCGCAGGCGCCGCCGCTCCCCGCCGTACAGCGGCGCGAGCTGTTCCAGCCGGATCACGGCATGGCTGAGACTGTGCAGATTCAGGTCGTCCGCCTCGGCGGTCAGATCGTCGAGGAGCAGCGCCGTGGTGTTCTGGATGAGCAGGAAGCTGCGCAGGGCGTGGACCTGCCTGCGGTAGCGCAGCGAACCCTGCGAGAGCAGCCGGATCTCGGACAGGCTGTCGAACACGACGCGCTGCGGCTTGGTCCGCTCGATCTCGGCGATCGCCATGCGGATGGTCTCGCCGAGTTCGAGATCGGACGAATGGACGAGGCTCTGCTGCTGGTTCGGGTCGAGGCTGAGTTCCGGCGCGATGAGTTCGAAGATCTCGATGCCGTCGAGGGACCAGCCGTGGCGCCCGGCGACGTTCAGAAGCTCGCGCCGGCTCTCGGACAGCGTGATGTACAGGCAGCGCTCGCCCCGCCGCACGCCGTCGAGCAGGAACTGCATCGCCAGCGTCGTCTTGCCGGATCCGGGCCGGCCCTCGATGAGGTGCGAGCGCCGGGACGCGTAGCCGCCGTCCAGGATGTGGTCGAGGCCGGCCACTCCGGTACAGACCGGCGCCGCGTCTTGATCGGTCACTGCCATGTCCAGGTCTCTGCCGTCGCCCGACGGGCGGGCAGCCCACCGACCGCGTGACGGAACGCGGAGCCCGGTCTCGTACACGAAGGAGCGCGCAGGGCGAAACCCCGTCCGCCGCGCTCCTGCGCCGGCCGAGACCGTCTGCGCGACCGTCGGCGCGACCGTCGGCGCGACCGGGACATCGGTCCTGCCGGACGGCCGCGCCGTGCGGCAGCCGGGATTGGCGCCGCGATGGAGGACCGGCGCCCGCATCCTGCGGGCGCCGGGGGGTCGCGCGCTCACTGGCTGCCCGGACCCTTCGCCAGGCCGGCCAGGGTGAACAGGTCCACCGACAGCTTCGCGCCGATCACGAAGGCATCCGGGATCGGCTTCGGACGGAACGGGAAGCGGGTCTGGTCCGGGTCGATCACGTATTGCAGGTTCGGCATCAGCCGCACCGCCGGGGTGAGCTGGATGCCGTAGCTCAGCTCCAGGATGGTCTGCAGGGATTCGACGTTCCTGGTGCCGAGCCCGAGCGCCGTGCGCGCCGCCCGGATGTTGGCCGTGCCCAGCGGCGAGAGCTTCTCCATGGCGAAGACGAAGCCGAGGGTGTCGTAGGGCCGGCCGGGGAAGGTGCCGGTCAGCACGGCGCCGCCCTCCAGGAAGTAATCCTGGGTCTGCCGGCCGCCGGTCCCGCCGAGCGCGACGCCGAAGACCGACAGGCCCTGGATGCCGTTCGGGTCCGGCCGCCAGACCATTTGGTCGAAGCGGGCGTAGACCGCCGAGCGGCCGAACCGGGTCAGCGGATCGAGGCCGCTGAAGACCCGGGCGCCGCCCCGCTGGTCGAGCACGGGATCCTTGTAGTCCGACCGGTCGAAGACGACGCCGACGCTGTAGTTGCGCGGCAGCGGGTCATTGCCGAAATTGGTCGAGTAGCCGACTTCCACCGGCACCAGGACACCGGTAGCGCCGTTGGTCGACCAGTCGATCCCGTTCTGCGTCGGCAACTGGTCGCGGGGGTTCACCTCGTAGATGCCGGCGTGCAGGAACACCTTGTCGTTGACCCAGGCCTTGGCATGGCCGCCCCAGGTGGCGATCGGCCAGTAGGTGAAGTTCGTCAGCTTGAAGATGGACTTCGGCGCGCCGCAGGTCGCGTTGTTCTGGAAGTTGCAGTAGAGCGGCGAGGCCAGGAAGTTCGGGTTGGCCAGCAGGCGGCCGACCTCGAGGTCGAGGCGGTTGTCGAACAGCTTCTGCTCATAGGACAGCAGGGTGAGATGGGCGGTCTGGCCGCCGCCGTAGATCTCCTGCACGCTGCCGTCGAAGCCGATGGAATCCTGCGCCAGGCTCCGTCCGTGGCGCTGGGTGACGACGGTGTGGACCGAGCCGCCGTCGATCCCCGCGAGACGCGCGAGATCGGCGTCGAGGCCGAAGGCGATCTGGCCGGCATAGGCCGATCCCTGGCGGATGCCGCCGGACGGGTTGGCGGCGAACTCGCCGGTGTAGTTCAGGATCATGCTGATCCCGTTGCCCAGATCGAGGGTGCCCGGCGGCAGGCTGGGCGGCGTCGCGCTGCTGCCCTGCACGTCGAGGCTGGCCGCGGCGCTGCTGGCGCCCGAGAAGCTCCGCGCCTCCCGGATGACCCGCCGCCGGGCGCGGTTCGCCCGGTACCGGGCCTTCTGCGCCGGATTCGCCTTCGGCCCCGGATTCACCAGCGACGGTCCCCCGTCCGGAGCCGTGGCTTCAACCTGTGCGACCGCCGGACACGCGCCCGCCGTGACCGTCGCGGCACAGAATGCGAGCGCGGCCCATCGCCTATACTTTCCCATGTGACTCCCCCTTAACCGCGCGGCCTTGCCTGGCTCTGTCGCGTTCGTGTCCCGCAGGGGGCCTCCCGGTCAGTCCGTGTCCGGTCAGTCCGTGAAGGCCTCCACCGTGCGGCGCTCGCCGCGCATGAAGGCGTCGGCGGCGTGGATCAGCGGATTCAGGTCGACGTCGCTGGCGCCGGAGCGGACCAGGGCGGCGAAACGGTCGTAGAGGCCGCGGTACTCCGCCTCGGGCGGGAGCGGCTGGTCGCGGCCGTCGATCGTCAGGACGGCCCCGCCTTGCGAAAGCACCAGGGTACCGTCGTCGGTCTCGACCCGGATGTCCCAGGTCTGCGGCCCGGTCTGGCGCCAGTCGAACCGGGCCCGGATCGGGGTGCCGGCGGCATCGGCGAAATGCAGGTCGGCGGCGATCGGCGCCTGCCGGTTCTCCGGCACCGACAGGGTCGCGCCGGTCAGGTGGAACGGCGGCAGGATATGCGTGGCGATGGACAGGGCGTTGATCCCCGGATCGAACACGCCCATCCCGCCCGCGTCCCAGATCCAGTCCTGGCCCGGGTGCCAGTGCCGGACATCCTCCAGCCAAGCGATCTCCACCGACCGGATCCGGCGGCCCGACAGCCAGCGGCGCGCGGGCTCCACCCCCGGCGCGAAGCGCGAGTGCCAGCTCGCGAACAGGCTCACGCCCCGGGTCCGAGCGGCCTCGACCAGGAGCCCGACCTCGGCCAGCGTCGCCCCCGGGGGCTTCTCGAGGAAGACGTGGCGGCCCGCCGCGATCCCCGCCAGGGCCGCCGCGAACCGCGCCTGCGGCGGCTGGCACAGGGCGACGGCGTCGAGGTCGCCGTGCGCCGCCAGCATCGCCTCCAGGCTGCCGTAGCTCGGCACGCCGTCGAGCCCGCCATGCCGGCTCGCCACCGCCACGAGGCTGTAATCCGGGGAGGCGGCGATGACCGGCAGATGCTGGTCGCGGGCGATCTTGCCGACACCCACCAGACCGATGCGGATCGGGCTCGCCATCTCAGAGCACCCGCACAGCCGGATCGGTGGGCGGGGCGGCCGCCAGGGGGTTGCGCAGGGGCAGCGCGAACGGCGCGGCCTCGATCTCGAACACGTCGCCGGGCCGGGTCGCGACGCCGTCGCTGAACGACAGGGTGGCGGTCCCGAAGAAGTGGACGTGCACGTCGCCGGGGCGCCGGAAGGGTGCGTATTTGAAGTGGTGCCGCTCCAGGTTGGCGATGCTGTGGGACATGTTCGCCTCCCCGGAGAGGAACGGCTTCTCCCAGAGCACGGCGCCGTCGCGCAGGATGCGGCTGGTCCCGCGCACGTCCGGGGGAAGCGCCCCGAGCCACAGCTCCGGGCCGAGGGCGGCCGGGCGCAGCTTGGAATGGGCGAGCCACAGGTAGTTGCCGCGCTCGGTCACGTGGTCGGAGAACTCGTTCGCCAGGGCGAAGCCGAGGCGCACCGGGGTGCCGTCGGCGTCGACCAGGTAGATCCCGGCGATCTCCGGCTCCTCGCCGCCGTCGCGGGCGAAGGCCGGCGAGACAAGCGGCTCGCCGGAGGCGACCAGGCCGGAGCCGTCGCCCTTGTAGAACCATTCCGGCTGCACGCCGGCCTCGCCCGGCGCCGGCTTGCCGCCCTCGACGCCCATCCGGAACATGCGCATCGAGTCGGTCGGCGCCGGGTCGGCCGCGGCCGCGCGGTGCATCGCGTCGCGGCCCTCCGCGGAGCCGAGATGCGTCAGGCCGGTGCCGCTCAGCATCAGGTGGGCGGGATCGGCGTGGTCGATGGGCGGCAGGAGCCGGACCGTGTCGAGATCGACGGGCGCGCCGAGTCCCGCCCGCTCCGCCGTCGCGGCCAGATCGTCCCCCGCCTCGAGAGCCCTGCGCGCCAGGGCGCGCACGCTGTCGACGCCGAGCACCCGCCGCGCCCGACCGTCGGCGAGCAGCGCGACCCCCCGCTGCCCGTCGGCGGCGCGGAATTGTAGGAGTGATCGTCCCATCTGTGTCCTCCCGGGGACGACCGCTTCGGGTCGTCCTGAACGCGCGGCCGTCGAGGGTCGCGCGGCGGCCTGTCAGCGGCCGGGTTGCGGATCGAGAACGCCGTCGATCCGGCGCGCGAGATGCCAGGGATTGTCCGGGCGCAGGGGCGGCGGCAGGAGCGCGTCGGGCAGGTCCTGGTAGCAGACCGGGCGCAGGAACCGTTCGATCGCCAGCGTGCCCACCGAGCTGCTCCGGCCGTCCGAGGTCGCCGGGAACGGCCCGCCATGCACCATCGCGGGGGCGACCTCGACGCCGGTGGGCCAGCCGTTCGCCAGGATCCGTCCGGCCTTGCGGGCCAGCAGCGGCACGAGCCCGGCGGCGAGATGCTCGTCCGCGCGGTCGAGGTGCAACGTCGCGGTGAGCTGCCCGCCGAGGGACTCGAGGAGCCGGGTGACCTCCGCCATGTCGGCGGCGGCGACCAGCAGCGCGGCCGGACCGAACATCTCGTCGGCGAGGGCCGGATCCGCGAGGACGTGGCGCGCCTCCGTGCGCAGCAGGCAGGCGGGGGCGCCCCCCGGCCCGGCGGCCGCCCCGCGCGCCGCGACCGTCACTCCCGGTCGGGCCGCCAGCGCGGCGACGGCGTGCGCGAACCGGTCGCGGATGTCCGGGGTGAGCATGGTGTGCGGCACACTCTCCCGGATCGCCGCGGCGGCGGCCTCCGCGAAGGCGTCGAGGTCGGAGCCGGCGATCCCGATCAGCAGACCGGGATTGGTGCAGAACTGCCCCGCCCCCAGCGTCAGCGACTGGACGAAGCCCGCCGCCAGGGACGCGCTCCGGGCCCGCAGGGCGCCGGGCAGGAGCACGACCGGGTTGACCGCGCTCATCTCGGCATAGACCGGGATCGGCTCGGGCCGGCCGGCGGCCACCCGCATCAGGGCGAGTCCGCCCGCGCGCGACCCGGTGAAGCCGACGGCCTTGATCCGCGGGTCGGCGACCAGGGCGCTTCCGAGGTCCGTGGACGGTCCCGGCAGGTAGGAGAACGTGCCCTCGGGCAGGCCGCCGGTGGCCACCGCCGCACGCACGGCCCGCGCGACCAGCTCCCCGGTCCCGGGATGGGCCGGATGGCCCTTCACCACCACCGGGCAGCCCGCCGCCAGGGCGGCGGCGGTGTCGCCCCCCGCCACCGAGAAGGCCAGCGGGAAGTTCGAGGCGCCGAACACCGCCACCGGGCCGATCGCGACGTGGCGCCGGCGCAGGTCCGGCCGGGGCAGCGGCTGCCGCTTGTGCTGCGCCGGATCGATCGTCGCCCGGATCCACGCGCCGGAGCGGACGAGATCCGCGAACAGCCGCAGCTGCCCGACCGTGCGGGCGCGCTCGCCCTCCAGCCGCGCCCGCGGCAGGCCGGTCTCGGCCATCGCCCGCTCGACGAGCGGCGCGCCGAGATCGGCGATGCCCTCGGCCACAGCTTCGAGACAGCGAGCGCGTGTTTCTGGTGGCGTCTCCGCGAAATGCGGGAACGCCGCCTCCGCCAGCGTGCAGGCGGCCTCCACCTCCCGAGGGCCTGCGGCCGAGAAGGCTGGCTCCAGGGGCGCTCCGGTGGCGGGATCCACGGCCCGGAAGAGCGCGGCTGTGGTCACGTCGGTGGCGCCGATCAGGACGCTGCCGCGGATCGTCACGGACCCTGGTGATTCACTACTCATACAATTAGGCTAGGGCAGTTCGCCTCCCGCCGCAAGCGCGGCCGTGTTTCCGGTGCAGGGGGTGTTCCTCTTTGCGCTCCTACAACTTCAGGATAGAATCGCGCCGATCCCGCCCCGACCGACCCGGTGGCCCGGACTGGAGGTGGACGAGTGAGGCAGGATCGCGGTCCGGAGAACGTCACGCTGCCCCTCGCCTCGGGCTCGCGCCGCATCCACGGCTCGGTCGCCCGCGATCTGGGGGTGGCGATCCTCGGCGGCCGCTACGCCCCCGGGGACGTGCTGCCCGGGGAGATCGAATTCTCTGAGAAATTGAACGTCTCGCGCACCGCCTATCGCGAGGCGATCCGCATCCTGAGCGCGAAGGGGCTCGTCGAGAGCCGCCCGCGCACCGGCACCCGCGTGAGCCAGCGCAGCCGCTGGAACCTGCTCGACCCCGACATCCTCGCCTGGGCCTTCGAGTCGGAGCCGAGCGAGTCCTTCATCCGCGACCTGTTCGAGCTGCGGATGATCGTCGAGCCGGCGGCGGCGGCGCTCGCGGCGGAGCGGCGCTCGGGCCTCGACCTCGCCCGGATGGGCCATGCCCTGGAGGAGATGGGCCGCAACGGCCTCGCCACCGAGGCCGGACGGGCCGCCGACCAGGCCTTCCACAACACGATCCTGGAATCGGCCCGCAACGGGGCGCTGATGGCCCTGTCGAGTTCCATCGCCGCCGCGGTCACGTGGACGACGATCTTCAAGCATCGCCGCCAGGGCCTGCCCCGGGATCCGATGCCCGACCACCGCGCCCTCTACGACGCGATCGTGGCGGGCGACCCGGCCGCCGCCCGGGAGACCATGACCGAGCTGGTCCGCCTCGCCCTCGCCGACACCGAGCTGGCGATGCGCCCCTGACGGAGCCGGCGGCGTCCGCGCCGCCGGCCCGGCCCTCGTCTCAGTGGTTGTCGCGCGGCACGCCCCGGGTCTGGGCGATGCGCTGGAACGCCTCGGCGCCCTCCAGGATGGCCCCGGTGTGCATCTGCCCCACGGCGGCGCGCTGCATCGCCTGCCACGGCGTCTGCGAGGCCGGATAGGCGTAGCCGCCCGCCGCCTCCAGGGCGCTGCGGCGGCGGGCGATCTCGTCCGCGTCGACCAGCATGTCGGCGGTGCCGCGGCGCAGGTCGATCCGCACCCGGTCGCCGGTGCGCAGGAGCGCGAGGCCGCCGCCGGCCGCCGCCTCGGGCGAGGCGTTGAGGATCGACGGCGAGCCCGAGGTGCCGGACTGGCGCCCGTCGCCCAGGCAGGGCAGCGCGTGCACGCCGGCCCGGATCAGCTGCGCGGGCGGGCGCATGTTCACCACCTCGGCGGCCCCGGGATAGCCGATCGGCCCGGCCCCGCGCATGATCAGGATGGTCTCCGCGGTGATGCCGAGGCTCGGGTCGTCGATCCGGGCGTGGTAATCCTCCGGTCCGTCGAAGACCACGACGGGACCCTCGAAGGCGTCCGGATCCTCCGGGTTCGACAGGTAGCGGGCGCGGAACTCGTCGCCGATGACGCTGGTCTTCATGACCGCGGCGTCGAACAGGTTGCCGCGCAGGACCAGGAAGCCCGCCGCCTCCTTGAGGGGCCGGTCGATCGGCCGGATGACGTCCTCGTCCTCGATCACGGCGCCGCGGCAATTGTCGCCGAGGGTGCGCCCGTTGACCGTCAGCGCGCCTTCCCGGATCAGGTCGCGGCGCATGAGCTGCGCCACCACCGCGGGCAAGCTGCCGGCGCGGTAGTAATCCTCGCCAAGATAGGTGCCCGCCGGCTGCAGGTTGACCAGCAGAGGCACGTCGAGCCCGTGGGTCTGCCAGTCCGTGATGTCGAGGTCGACCCCCATGTGGCGGGCGATCGCCGCGAGGTGGATCGGCGCGTTGGTCGAGCCGCCGATCGCCGAATTGACCGCGATGGCGTTGAGGAAGGCGTCGCGGGTCAGGATGTCGGAGGGCTTCAGGTCCTCGGCCACCATGGCGACGATGCGCTTACCGGTCTGGTAGGCGGCCTCCTGCCGGTCGCGGTAGGGCGCCGGGATCGCGGCCGAGCCGGGCAGCATCATGCCCAGGGCCTCGGCGAGCGTGTTCATCGTGGTGGCGGTGCCCATCGTGTTGCAGAAGCCGGTCGAGGGCGCCGACGAGGTAACGAGCTTGATGAAGCCGTCATGGTCGATCTCGCCGGCCGCCAGCATCGCGCGGGCCTTCCAGACGATCGTGCCGGAGCCCGTGCGCTGGCCCTTGAACCAGCCGTTGAGCATCGGCCCCACCGACAGGGCGATGGCCGGGATGTTCACGGTGGCGGCGGCCATCAGGCAGGCCGGGGTGGTCTTGTCGCAGCCCGTGGTCAGCACGACCCCGTCCAGCGGGTAGCCGAAGAGCAGCTCCACGAGGCCCAGATAGGCGAGGTTGCGGTCGAGGCCCGCGGTCGGCCGCTTGCCGGTCTCCTGGATCGGGTGGACGGGGAATTCCAGGACGATCCCGCCCGCCTCGCGGATGCCCTCGCGGATCCGCTCCGCGAGGACGAGATGGTGGCGATTGCACGGGGACAGGTCCGAGCCGGTCTGGGCGATGCCGATGATCGGCCTGCCCGAGCGCAGCTCCTCCAGGCTGAGGCCGAAGTTCAGGTAGCGCTCCAGGTAGAGCGCCGTCATGTCGATATTGTCGGGGTTGTCGAACCAGGCGCGGGAGCGCAGGGGCCGTGCAATCGGTCGGTCGGTCATTTCTGGGTCCGGTGAGCGGGGCTGGTCGAGAACCGGTAGGCGATCACGTTCCGGTAGGTCTTGCCGGGGTCGAGCCGGGCGGAGCCGAAGGCCGGCTGGTTCGGCGTGTCGGGGAAGAGTTCCGGCTCCAGCGCCAGGGCGTCCGACTGCCGGTAGGCGAGGCCGGATTTACCCACCACCGTCGCGTTGAGGAAGTTGCCGGCATAGAACTGCACCCCCGGCTGGTTGCTCGCCACCTCGAGGATCCGGCCCGATTCCGGATCCTCGACCCGCGCCACGAGGTGCGGCTCGGCCGTGGGCGCGTCGGTGACGACCCAGTTGTGGTCGTAGCCGCGCGCCCGCACGATCTGCTCGTCCCGCCCGTCGCGGATCCGCGCGCCGATCACCGTGGGCTTGCGGAAGTCGAAGGGCGTGCCGGCCACCGGCAAGTGCGCGCCGGTGGGGATCAGGGTGGCGTCGACCGGCGTGAAGCGCTCCGCCGGGATGGTCAGGGTCTGATCGAGGATCGAGCGGCCCGAGCCCTCACCCGCGAGGTTGAAGAAGCTGTGGTTGGTCAGGTTGACGATCGTCGGCTTGTCGGTCGTGGCCTCGTAGGTGACCGTCAGCGTGTCGGTCGCGTCGAGCGTGTAGGTGGCGGTGGCCGTGAGCGTTCCGGGATAGCCCTCCTCCCCGTCCGGGCTGACGTAGCGCAGGGTGACCGACGGGGCCGCGCCGCCCTTGACCGCGGTGATCGTCCAGAGCCGCTTGTCGAAGCCGGCCGCGCCGCCGTGCAGGGCGTTCGGGCCGTCGTTGGTGGCCAGCGTGTAGGTCTGGCCGTCGAGGGTGAAGCGCCCGGCGCGGATGCGGTTGGCGTAGCGCCCGACGCTCACGCCGAAATAACTGCCCTTGGTCAGGTAGGAGGCGAGGTCGGTGTAGCCGAGCACCACATCCGCGGCCTTGCCGGACCGGTCCGGGACGTCGAGGCTCCGCAGGAGCGCGCCCCACGACAGGATCCGGGCCGTGATCCCCTTGCCGTTCGTCAGCGTCACCTCCTCCACCGACCGGCCGTCCGGCAGGGTGCCGAACACCGTCCGGACCGGTTCGGCCGCCCGGACCGGAGCCGGGATCAGGCCCGGGATCGCCGCGCAGGCGCACAGCGCCAGGGGTCCCACTCCACGCATCGCATCCTCCCCTCGATGAAGCCGCCCGTCCCGCCGATCCTGCGCCGGCACGCGACGGGGACGCGGTTGACGTCCGCGAATCCGATATATACTCAGACAAATGAAATGGACAACATGGGACCGCCGGCAAGGCGGCCCGGAACGCAGAGGACAACGCCGGATGGCAGGACCGATCGCGACCGTCGGGACGACGGCGCCCCGGACGGGGGCGGAGGCCGCGCGCGACCGGGGCGCCTACCGCCCGGCCCTGTCGCTGCTGGCGAGCCTCTTCTTCATGTGGGGCTTCATCACGGTCATCAACAACACGCTGCTGCCGCACCTGCGCAGCGTGTTCGACCTCGATTACACGCAGACGACGCTGATCGAGTCCGTCTGGTTCATCGCCTATTTCGTGGCCTCGATCCCGGCGGCAAAGCTGATCGAACGGGTCGGCTACCAGCGCGCCCTGGTGGCGGGGCTGGGCATCATGGCGCTGGGCACGCTCGGGATGATCCTGGCCGCGCACCAAGTCTCCTACGCGATCACGCTCACGGCCCTGTTCGTGATCGCCAGCGGCATCACCCTGCTGCAGGTCGCCGCGAACCCCTACGTGGCGGTGGTCGGCCCGGCCGAGAGCGCTCCGGCGCGCCTCAACCTCGTGCAGGCGTTCAACTCCTTCGGGACGACCCTGGCGCCGCTGTTCGGCGGCTACCTGATCCTCGGGCGCTCCGCCGCGGGCAACGCCGCCGCCGGCACCATCCTGACACCGGCCGAGCGCTTGGCCGACGCGCAATCGGTGCAGCTGCCCTACCTGATCGTGGCGGCGATCCTCGTCGGTCTCGCCGTGATCATCGCCCGCTTCCCGCTGCCCGCCCTGGGCGGCGCCGGCGGCGCCACGGCCCGGGCCGTCAAGGCCGAGCGCGCCGGCCTGTCCCTCTGGCGCCACCGCAACCTCGTGCTCGGCGTGCCGGCGATCTTCATCTACCTGATCGCCGAGATCGGGGTGTCGAACCTGTTCATCAACTTCGTCTCACAGCCGGAGATCGGCGACCTGACCCACGCCCAGGCCTCGCGCTACCTGTTCCTGCTCTGGGGCGGCATGATGGTCGGCCGCTTCGCCGGCAGCTACCTGATGCAGGCTCGGGCGGCCGAGACCGTGCTGGCCGGGGCGGCGATCGGCGCCTGCGCGGTGATGCTGGTGGCGACCTTCGCGACCGGCCACTGGGCGATGTGGGCCCTGATCTCGGTGGGCCTGTTCCACGCGATCATGTTCCCGACGATCTTCACCCTGGGGATCCGCGGCCTCGGGCCGCTCACCGAGGAGGGCGCCGGGCTGCTGATCATGGCGATCGCGGGCGGATCCCTGGTGGTGGTGCAGGGTTGGGCGGCGGACCGGTTCGGGCTGCAGCATTCCTTCCTGATCACCGCCGCCTGCGAACTCTACGTCCTGTTCTACGCTCTCTGGGGCTGCCGCCCCGCCGCCGCGGCGCGGCCGGCGGGCGCCTGAGCGTCGGCGGGATCGGGGAGCGCTCTGCCATGGACCCGCGGATCCGCATCCTGGACCGGCCCCGGCGCGACCGGCTCGGCGAAGGCCCGATCTGGGTTCCGGAGCGGGGCTTGCTGTTCTGGGTCGACATCGAGGCCCCGGCCCTGAACTGGCTCGACCTCGCCCGCGGCGAGACCGGCACCCATCCGTTCCCGGAGCCGCTGGGCTGGATCATCCCCCGCGCCGGCCGGCGCGACTTCATCGTCGGGCTGAAGAGCGGGTTCGCGATCTACGACCTCGAGGCCGACCGGATCACGCCGATCGGCGATCCGGAGCCCGACGAGCCCGACAACCGCCTGAACGACGCCAAGGTCGACGGCGCCGGCCGGATCTGGGCCGGGAGCATGCACCAGGCCGAGACCGCGGCTTCGGGATCCCTCCACCGGCTCGATCCCGACCTGACTTGGCGGCGGATGGACACGAGCTACGGCGTCGCCAACGGGCCGACCTTCAGCCGCGATGGCCGGATCCTCTATCACAGCGACAGCGCCGCCCGGACGGTCTACGCCTTCGACCTCGCCGCGGACGGCACGCTGACGGGCAAGCGCGCCTTCCTGCGCTTTCCGGAGGCCTGGGGCTGGCCCGACGGGATGACCACGGATTCCGAGGGCTGCCTCTGGATCGCCCATTGGGGCGGCGGCCGGCTCAGCCGCGTGGATCCCGAGGGGCGACTGATGCGGGCGATCCCACTGCCCGCACCCAACATCACAAGCTGCGCCTTCGCGGGAGAAGGGCTCGACCGCCTGTTCGTCACCTCGGCCGCCCGGGGCGCCGAGCACGTGCCGGCGGCGGGGGCCCTGTTCGAACTCGATGTCGGCGTGACAGGCCTGCCGCCCCGCGCCTTCGGGGGCTGACCGGCCCGGCGGCCGTGGAAGGTCTTTCCCTGTGGCTGTAGCGTCCCCGGACGGCGGGGCCTGATGGCGACCGGGTTGTCCCGGGCGGCCGACGCGGTCCGTGCGGCGGCCCGATCCGCGTCCGCGCGGGCCTCGACGCAATCCTCGCAGGATCGTGTGGCCGCCTCATCCGGATGGGGGATGCGCGGTCCCCGGCCGGTCTCTACGCTCGCCACTTCTCCGAGACGAGATCACCTTCAGCCCGCCCGGCCCTGCCGCGGCGGGCTCCTTGTCGGATGTCGCCGACACGGCGCTACCGCCGAATCGGAAGCCGGCGGATGGGCCGCCCGGCGGTGTCGCGCACCACCAGGCTCCAGGAGCGGCCGGGATCGGCCGCGCAGACCTCATCGGCCATCTCGGCGATCACGCTGCGCGCCTCGGCCAGGGCCTCGTCCAGGCTGCCGACCTCGACGCCTTCCTCGTCGCGGATCGTTTCCTCGCCGCTCTCGACGTCGAAGTAGAAGCGCTCGGACACCGACCTCCCCCCTGCTGCCGCCCTCCGGCGGTCGTCCTGATCTCTCTACGTAGTCCGGAATATGACTGGGACCGGTCTTTGATCGGATAAACCTTAATGCATTTAAAACGCGGATTTGCCTGTATCTGTGCGAAGGCGGCCCAGTCTCGATTGAATTATCGATTATAAGAACCAGGCACGCCGCCGCCGATGTCCGATGGCTTGCTGAGGTGGCGCTCTTGGAGTCGGGACCCCTGACATGTCGACCTCCGCCGATCCGCCCAACGCGCGCGCCGAGAAAGCCGCGCTCCGCAAAGCCACGCTGCGGGCGCATATCAAGAACGTTCTGTCGACGATCCGCAGTCATCATACGGGGCGCGGCCGCGCGTCGATGCGGGTCTCGCGCTACACCCTTGGACGGTGGTTCCGGGGCATCGCCGCCGGAGCGAACCCGCTTTTTGCGTAGCAACGCTCGTCCGATGGACGTGTTTCTCAAGGCGCCGCGCTCCGGCGCTTCGAACCGCGTCCCATGGCCGAGACCGCCCGCCTCCGATCCCATATCCGTAGCGTGCTGCTCAGGCTGATGCAGCGGCTGCGCGCCCGGGCCGGCTGACGCGACAGCGGTCGGACGCCGGCCGTCGGGCGGCCGTCTTGCGCCCCTGCCCTCGGCTGCGGCGCGGTGGGGTGCGGGGGGCACGCCTGTGGATTGGGCAGGCCACGCGACACGCCCCGATTCCGCCTGGGGGCTTGCGTGGAGATCCTGCCCGGAAAACCTGCTTGGCGAACCGCGCCGTCCAGGCCGGGGACGGCGCGGCGGAGCCGCCGAAAATCTGAGGGATTGACCGGATTTCACGCCGAAACGACCGGTCTAGTGCTGACACGACCCGTCTTCGTTGCCGTGCCAGCGGCTTTATCTCCGCTCGATACAGATTTAGATTCGCGGGCCCAACGAGCCGGCACCGGGCCCGTCCCGGCGCGGGCGCGCCGTCCTGCCGGGCAGACCGGCTCCCGAGGTGACGATGGGCCAGATGACGATCAAGGACGTCGCCCGACGGGCCGGCGTGAGCTTCCAGACGGTCTCGCTGGTCCTGAACCATCCGGAGAAGGTCGCCCGGACCACGCGCGAGACCATCGAGACGGCCATGCGCGACCTGGACTTCGTGCCGAGCCTCGCCGCCCGGTCCCTGCGCAAGAAGCCCAGTCGCAGCATCGCCTGCGTGTTCTCCCTCGGGGCGCAGCCCGCCGATGCCGCGTTCCATCTGAGGGAGGAGGCCGATCAGGGCCTCGTCCTGCAGACCTTCGGGTACGTGACCGACCAGCAGGGCTATACCCTGGTCCACCGGTGTCGCCGCGGCGACGACCCGGACGGCCTGAGCCGGATCGCCAGCCTGGTCAGCGAGGCCCGGGTCGACGGCATCGTCGTCTTCGCCGACCGCCAGGACGACCCGCTGATCGGCCTGCTGCAGGCCAAGCGATTCCCGTTCGTCGTGTTCGGCCTCGACGTTCCCGGCACGCACTACGCCATGCAGGCCGAGCGCGACGCGGCCCGCGACGCCGTCCGCCACCTGATCCAGGCCGGGAGCCGGTCCATCTGCTTTTTCACGGGCGCGGGCGACGGTCGGCGGTGGCGTGCCGGGGCCGAGCGGTTCCGCGGCTACCGGGACGCGCTCGCGGAGGCGGGGCTGCCGCTGCGCGACGACCGCGTGGTGGCGTGCGACTGCACGTCCGAGGGCGGCTATCGGGCGACGCGCGCGCTGCTGGAGCGGCCGGACACGGGGTCAGGAGACCGGCCGGATGCCATCGTGGCCGCCAGCGATCGGGTGGCGTTCGGCGCGCTGAAGGCGCTGCACGAGCGCGGCGTGCGGGTCCCCGCGGAGATCCGCGTCGTGGGCTTCGACAACCTCACCCAGGGGGCCTACTCGGTCCCGAGCCTGACCTCGGTCGATGTCCCGACCCTCGACATGGTCCGGTTCGCCTTCGCGACCCTGGTCGAGCTGATCGAGGGGACGCGCGCGCCGGACGACCTCGCCCAGCGGCTGTTTCCCACGCGCCTCGTCGTGCGCGAATCGACCGCGGCGCGGCCGCAGGCCTAGGAGGCCGAGGCCGGCGTTCCGCGGCCCGTATGGGCGCCTCACTCCGCCGCGAGGATGCCCGTCTCGGGGTCGCCCCGTCCGAACTGCGCCGCGTGCAGGCGGCTGTAGGGGCCGCCGGCGGCGAGCAAGGCCGCGTGCCGGCCCTCCTCGACCACGCCGCCCTCCCCCAGGACCACGATGCGGTCGGCGTCCCGGATGGTCGCGAGGCGGTGGGCGATCACCAGGGTCGTGCGCCCGCGGGCGAGTTCGGCGAGCGCCCGCTGGATCTCCCGCTCGGTCTCGGTGTCCAGCGCCGAGGTCGCCTCGTCGAGGATCAGGATCGGCGGGTTCTTGAGGAAGACCCGCGCGATGGCGATGCGCTGCTTCTGCCCCCCCGACAGGCGCACGCCGCGCTCGCCCACCACCGTGTCGAGGCCCTCCGGCAGGCCGTCGATCAGCCCGCCGAGCCGGGCGCGCCGGGCGGCGGCGTCGATCTCCGCCTCCGTGGCGTCGAGGCGGCCATAGGCGATGTTCTCCCGGATCGTGCCGGCGAACAGGAACACGTCCTGCTGCACGATGCCGATCTGCCGGCGCAGGCTCGCGAGGGTGATGTCGCGGATGTCGATCCCGTCGACGGTGATCCGGCCCGCCTCGACCTCGTAGAAGCGCGGCAGCAGGGCGCAGAGGGTGGTCTTGCCGACCCCCGAGGGGCCCACGAACGCCACCGTCTCGCCCGCCGCCACCGCGAGGTCGAGGCCGGCGAAGACCGGGCGCCCGGGGCCGTAGCTGAAGCCGATCCCCTCGAAGCCGATGTCGCCCCGCAGGGACTCCACCGCGCGGGCCTCCGGCCGGTCGGTGATGTCGGGCGCGGTGGCGAGCAACTCCTGATAGCGGCGGAACCCCGCCACACCCTTCGGGTAGGTCTCGACCACGGCGCCGATCTTCTCCAGCGGCCGGTAGAACACCCCGACGAGGAGCAGGAAGCCCACGAAGCCGCCGGGCGTCAGGTCGCCCCGGACCACGAAGGCCGCGCCGCCGAGCAGCACGGCGATCTGCACGAGGCGCAGGCCCAGGTAGTTGATCGACAGGCCCGCCGCCATCAGCCGGTAGGCCTCGAGCTTGGTGTCGCGGTAGCGGGCATTGTCGCGGGCGAACAGGGCGCGCTCGTGGGGCTCGTTGGCGAAGGCCTGCACGACCCGCATCCCGCCGACATTCTCCTCGATCCGCGCATTGAAGGCCCCGACCCGGCCGTACTGGGCCTGCCAGTTGCGGGTCATGCGGCCGCCGTAGCGGATCGACACGAAGGCGATCAGCGGCAGGATCGCTGCCGTGATCAGCGCCAGCGGCGCGTGCACCGTGAGCATCAGTGCGAAGGCGCCCAGCAGCGTCATCACGGCGATGAACAGGTCCTCGGGCCCGTGATGGGCGACCTCGCCGATCTCCTCCAGGTCCTTGGTCACCCGGGCGACGAGATGGCCGGTCTTCTGGCCGTCGTAGAAGCGGAAGGAGAGCTTCTGCAGGTGGTCGAAGGCCCGTTCCCGCAGGGTGGTCTCGATGTTGATGCCGAGCACGTGGCCCCAGTAGGTGACCACCACCATCAGGCCGGCATTGGCCACGTAGACCAGCGTCAGCGCCGCGGCGGCGAGCAGGATCAGGCCCCAATCCTGCCGGGGCAGGAGGCTGTCGATGAAGCCCTTCACGGCGATGGGGAAGCCGAGTTCGAGCAGGCCGGACAGCACCGCGCAGCCGAAATCGACCAGGAACAGCGTCCGGTACGGCCGGTAATAGGCGAGGAAGGCCTTCAGCATCGCGCGGCTCGGATCAGCGTGGGGCGGCGCACGCGACGGGGCAGAGCGCGCCGCAGGACGGCACCCCCGGCAGGCGCTGGCGCAGGCAGCAGACGCGCCGCCGCCGGCACCCCGACGTCCCCGGACAGAGCGCCTGCGCCAGGGGGCTCCTAGCGCAGCCCGGGCCCGGACGCCATCCGAGGCAGGCCGCGACGTCGTCACAGGCGGCGGCGCAAGCGGGGGGCGCCCCGGCCCCCGCCCCGTCCCCGCCCCCGTCCCCGAGCGGGGTCCCGAGTTCCCGGGCGACGTAGTCGAGGATCACCGCCGCGTTGCCCCAGAGGATCCGGGGGGCGATGCCACATCGGGCGTGGCACAGCTCCACGAACGGGCGCAGATGCGCCTCCACCAGCCCGGTGAGGCCGGGCGCCGGGCAGGCCGCGCAGCCGGACCCGTCCGCGGGCAGGCGGAAGCGGCACGGCCGCCCCGCCGCGTCGAGTTCGAGGCGCATCGCATCGAAGGCGAGCGGCAACGGCCGGCCGAGGCGGACCAGGGCCGTCAGCGCCGGCGTCGCCAGGGCCGCGAGGTAGAACTGGCTCCAGTACGAGACCCGGATCCGCGGATCCGCGGTCTGGAACTCCGCGCCGAACCCGGCCCCGAAGGCCGCCAGCGTCGCGTCGAACACGTCCGGGTCGCGCAGGGCGCCGAGGGGCACCGCCTCCGGGCCGCCGGGACCGTCCGCGACGCCGTCCCGATAGGCCGCGAGCGAGTCGGGTATCTGCGCGGCGACCTCGGCGATCATCGCGCCACCCCGTCGGCCCGCAGGGTCCGGCCCACCGCGACGGCGAGCCACGCCACCGCGGCGGCGTAGAGCGGCAGGCTGGCGGCGAAGTAGCCCGGCCAGCCGACCCAGCCGGCGAGCGCCGGAGCGGCGACCCGCAGGGGCATGGCGGCGAAGAAGGCGGCCCCGAACAGCAGCGCGTAGTCGGTGGCGGGCCTCGGCCCCTGGGCCCACCGGTAGATCATGTTGAAGACCGGCACGCCCAGGAAGCCGCCCGCGACGAAGCTGAGCACCGTGGCGGCGATTCCGAGATCCGCCATCCGGCCGGCGCAGGCGACGGCCATCAGGCCCCCTGAGGCCAGGACGCCGAGGGCGCCCGCGGCGATCAGCCGGACCGTGCCGAACCGCGCGGCCAAGCCCCCCGCCGCCAGGGCCATCACCAGGTTCACGGCCGGCAGGACGGTGCCGGTGAGCGATCCGACCTGCCCGAGCGACACGCCGAGATCGAGGAGCGCCAGGGTGTTGGGCCCGGCGACGAGATAGGAGGCGGCGAAATAGGCCCCGAGGACGAGCACGCGTCCGGCCAGGCGGCGCAGACGCGCCAGCGCGCCCGACCCGCGCTCCAGGCTTGGCCCGGCCCCGCGCAGGCGCGCCTCCCCGTAGCCGAGGATCGGCAGCAGGCAGAGGGCGTCGAGCGCCGCGCAGGCCAGGACCGCCCCGTGCCAGCCCAGGCTGTCGTAGGAGCCGACCAGCACGCCGACCCCCAGGATCCCGCCCAGGGAGGCCCCGCACAGCTTGGCCGAGGCCACGTAGGCCCGCTCGTCCGCCGGGACGGTCTCGACCACCAGCGCCTCGAGGGCGATGTCCATGGTCGCCACGCAGGCGCAGGCGGCGATCGCCAGGGCGAGCAGCGCCGGGAGCGGCCAGGTCTCGCCGAAGCTCAGGGCGACCAGCAGGAGCACCGAAGCGGCCTGCGCGACCACGATCCAGCCGATCCGATGGCTGAGGAACGGCAGGCGCAGCCGGTCGAGGACGGGCGCCCACAGGAAGGTCAGCCCGACCGGCAGGTTGATCAGTTGCAGCAGGCCGACCTCGGCCAGCTCCACGCCCCGGGCCCGCAGGATCAGCGGCGCCCCGCCGGACAGGAAGCCGAGCGTGGCCCCGAAGGTCACGTACAGGCAGAAGAACGGCGCCAGCGGCCGCAGCCCGGCCAGGGCGTCGACGACCCGGGTGCCGATGGCGGGGCCGGCGGATCCGGTCACCGCGGCCCACACGCTGGTCTGAGTCCCGCGCCGTCCCGGAGGCTGCAGTTTATAATCACACTAATCTATTGATTTACCTCAGTTTTTGTTGTTTAGAGGGGGGCGGGTCTTGGATCAAGCCGGTCGGCAGATGCGGCGCGCTGTCCCCTCGCGGAGAGCGGATCCTGCGTTAACCTTCCGTCAACCATACCGCCGACAGAATCCCAGGCGGAGGGCAGAACCATGACCCGACGCCGGGATTTCGACGCGCTGAGCGAAGCTCAGATCGCCGCGGGACGCACGCAGAAGCGCTGGGTCGAGCCGAAGGCGGGGTTCCGTCCGGCCGCGCCGCAGGCCGTGGCCGACTTGCTCGACACGATCCAGCACGTGGCCGAAGCCGCTACCGGCGAGCGCAGCTTCCTGTACCTGCGCCCGCAGGCCGGCCGCCCCCGCGGGCGCTGAGGCGATCCCGCCCACGCTTCCGGCGCCCGGATCCCGCGGCGCACTGGCAAGGGCCGGCCGGTTCTGCAAAAACGCCGGTATGGCACCGCATCCCGCTCTCGAATCCGCCTGCGCGCGCGTGTCGATCGCGTCCGCCCGATCCGGCGGCGATTCATGAGTGTGGACGAGGTCGCGGATCTCCGGCAGCGCAACCGTGCGCTCGCGGACGAGGTCGAAGGCCTGCGTGCCGCCCTCGCGGCCCGGGCGGAGACAGACGCCGCGGTCGCACCGGCGGACGAGACCGCCTTCGGCCGCGCCTTCTGGCGCGCGCCCGCGCGGATCGACGCGACCCTGCCCGATCCCGACCCGGCACGGCTCGACGATGCCGAGTTCCGCAACCTCGCCGACCACCTGCCGATCCTGTGCTGGCTCGCCCGCAGCGACGGCTACCTGTTCTGGTACAACCGCCGCTGGCTCGACTATTGCGGCACCACCCAGGAGGCGATGGCGGGCTGGGGCTGGCAGGCTGTCCACGACCCCGCCGAGCTGCCGCGGGTCAAGGCGGTCTGGGCCGCTGCGATCGCCACCGGCGAACCGTTCGAGATGGTCTTCCCCCTGCGGGGCGCCGACGGCGTGTTCCGGCCCTTCCTCACCCGGATCGTGCCCCTGCGGGACGCCACCGGACGGGTGGCGCGCTGGTTCGGGGTCAATACCGAGATCGGCGCGCAGGCCCGGGCCGAGGCGGCTCTGCGCGCCTCCGAGGGCCGCCTGCGCCGGGCCCAGGAGGCCGGCGGCGTCGGCGTCTTCACCATCGACATCGCCAGCGACACCGTCCACGGGACGCCGAACTTCTTTCGCCTTTACGGGCTGCCCGAGCAGGACCGGCTCCCCGTCGACGTCATCGCCAGCCTCGTCAGCCCGGACGATGCCGGCCTGATCGCCCGGCGGGCCGACCGCGCGGCCGGCCGCGCCGCGCGGGACGTCGCCTACCGGATCCGGCGGGCCGATACCGGCGCGGAGCGCTGGATCGCCTGGCGCGGCGCGTTCGAGCGGGACGGCGCGGGGCGTGCGGTCCGGTTCGTCGGCGCGGTGCGCGACATCACCGACCACAAGGCCGCGGAGGGGCGCGCCGAGGCCAACGAGCGCGAGCTGCGCCTCATCACCGATGCGCTGCCGGTGCTGATCGCCTTCATCGGCCGGGACTACATCTACCGTTTCGCCAATGCGGCCTATCAGGACTGGTTCTTCCGCCCGGCCTCCGAGATCGTCGGCCGCGACGTGCGTGCGCTCCTGACTCCGGCGAATGCCGAGTTGCGGCGCACCTACATCGAGCGCGCGCTCGCCGGCGAGGCCGTCCTGTTCGAGGCGGCGTGGCCCCACGCGGACGGGCGCCACCGGGATGCCGAGATCCGCTATCTGCCCCGGCGCGATGCCGGCGGGGCGGTCGACGGCTTCCACGTGTTCGTCCAGGACATCACCGACCGCAAGGAGGTCGAGGCGGCGCTGCTCTCCGAGGTCACGCAGCGCACCCGCGAGCGCGACCGGCTGTGGGAGACCACCAACGACCTGATGGGCACGGCGGGGCTCGACGGCTTCCTCAAGAGCGTCAACCCGGCCTGGGCGCGCATGCTCGGCTGGACCGAGGCCGAGCTTCTCGGACGCCCGTTCGCGACGTTCATCGATCCGGACGACCATGCCGAGGCCGCCGCGGTGGTCGGGCGGCTCGCCGCCGGCGAGAGGGTGGCGGGCTTCGTCGACCGCGTCCTCACCCGCGCGGGCGACCGCCGGGTCGTGATGTGGACCGCGGTGCCCGAGCCCGGGGCCGGGCTGTTCTACATCGTCGGGCGGGACCTGACCGAGCAGCGCCGCGCCGAGGAACAGCTCCTGCAGGCGCAGAAGATGGAGGCGATCGGTCAGCTCACCGGCGGCATCGCCCACGACTTCAACAACCTGCTCACCGGCATCATCGGCTCCCTCGAGCTGATGCAGACCCGCATCCGGCAGGGGCGGTTCGACGCGATCGAGCGCTATGCCGGCGCCGCCATGGCATCGGCCAACCGGGCGGCGGCCCTGACCCACCGGCTGCTCGCCTTCGCCCGGCGCCAGCCCCTGGCGCCGCAGCCGACCGCCGCCAACCCGCTGATCGCCGGCATGGAGGAGCTCCTGCGCCGCACCCTGGGCGAGCGGGTGGAACTCGCCCTGGTCACGGCGGCCGACCTGTGGCTGACCCTGTGCGACCCGCACCAGCTCGAGAACGCCGTCCTCAACCTCGCCATCAACGCCCGGGACGCGATGCCGGAGGGCGGCCGCCTCGTGATCGAGACCGGAAACGCCCGCCTGGGCGACGCCGACGCAAGGCTGGAGGCCGGCGCGAGGGCGGGCTCCTACGTGAGCATCCGCGTCAGCGATACCGGGACCGGCATGAGCCCGGAGGTCGCCGCCCGGGCCTTCGATCCGTTCTTCACGACCAAGCCGCTGGGCCAGGGCACCGGCCTCGGCCTGTCGATGATCTACGGCTTCGCCCGGCAGTCCGAGGGGCATGTCCGGATCGAGTCGGAGCCGGGGCGCGGCACCGCCGTCACGCTCTATCTGCCGCGCCACCGCGGCGTCGCGGAGCCCGAATCCGTGGCCTCGGATCGCACGGTGCTGCACCGGGCGGCGCGCGGCGAGACCGTGCTGGTGGTGGAGGATGAGCCGGTGGTGCGGGACCTGATCGTCGAGGTGCTGGCCGACCTCGGCTACACCGCGGTCCGGGCCGCGGACGCCCGGGCGGGGCTCGCCCTGCTGCGGGGACCGGGCCGGATCGACCTTCTGATCAGCGATGTCGGCCTACCCGGCGGCCTCGATGGCCGACAGATGGTGGAGGCGGCCCGCCCGCACCGGCCGGACCTGAAGGTCCTGTTCATCACGGGCTATGCCGAGAACGCGACCTTCGGCACCGGTCACCTGGAACCGGGGATGCAGATGATCACCAAGCCGTTCTCCGTGGAGGTGCTGGCCGCCCGGGTGCGGGCGATGATCGCCGGTCGCGACTGACCGCCGATGCCGCTCCGCGTCCCACGCCCCGCCGCGCCGCCGCCGTCGCCGTCGCCGCCGCCGCCGCCGTCGCTGCCTCTCTCGCTGCCTCTGTCGCTGACGACCCGCATCCTGCTGCTCGTCCTGCTCGCCCTCGCCCCGGCGCTGGCGATCCAGGGCTACAACGAGGTCGCCCTGCGGGCGAGCCGCGACGCGGCCGTGCGGGCCGAGGCCCGCGCCATCGCGCGGGACGTCGCGGAGGATTTCGCGCAGATTTCCGAGCGGATGCAGCAGGCCCTCGACCTGATCTCCGGGGATGCCTCCGTGCAGACCCGCGACCCGGCGGCCTGCACCGCCTACCTGCGGCGCGCCGCCGCCCGGCTGCCGCACGTGCTGCTGATCGCCCTCACCGATCCCGAAGGCGCCGTGCTCTGCGACAGTGCCGGCTCCCCGGCGGGTTCCTACACGAGCCGCGACCGCGCCTATCACCGCCGCGCCCTGGAGACGGGCGGCTACGCGGTGGGCGGCTACGCGGTCGGCCTGCAGACGCGGCGGCCCTCGATCCACTTTGCCCGGGCCGTCCATGCCGGCGACGCGACGGCGGCCCCCACCGGCGTCCTCCTCGCCGCCGTCGACCTCGACTGGCTCTCCGATCATCTGGAACAGACGCTCCATCAAGCGGAGACGGCGATCACCGTCACGGACCGCGACGGCCTGATCATCGCCCGCCGTCCGGACGAGGCCGCCTGGATCGGCAAGCCGATCCCGCCCGACCAGCGCGCCATGCGGGAGATCCAGGGCAGCGAAGTCCGCGTCGCCGAGGGGCTCGACGGCCGCCTGCGGATCATCGCGGCCGCAACGCCGGACGGCCCGCTGGCGGGGGTGCGCGTCGTGGTCGGGCGCGACCATGCCGCCGCCTTCGCGGATATCGACGCCGCCACGCGCCGCGGGCTGGTGCTGATCGCCCTCGGGGCGGCGCTGGCGCTGGCCGCCGCCCTCGTGGCCGGGCGGCTCTTCATCCGCCGTCCGGTCGAGCGGCTCCTGCACATCGCGGCGGCTTGGCAGGCCGGTGATCTCGCCGCCCGCACCGGCCTGCGCGGCGCCACGGAGTTCGAACGCCTCGGCAGCAAGCTCGACGCCATGGCCGGCACCCTCCAACGCAGCACCGCCGCGCTGCACGCGGAGATCCAGAACGGGCGCGCCCTGCAGGCGCAGCAGGGCACGATGCTGCATGAACTGAACCACCGGGTGAAGAACACCCTGGCGACCGTCCAGGCCCTCGCCCGCCAGTCCCGCGGCTCAGCGGACGTCCTGGAGGCGCGGATCCTGGCCCTGTCGAAGACCCACGACCTCCTGACCCGCGAGGACTGGAGCGGTGCGTCCCTCCGCGAGGTGCTGGAGAACGAACTCAGCCCCTACCGGACCGGCGGCGACCAGATCCGCCTGGACGGTCCGGACGTCTCGCTGAGCCCCCGCGAGGTGCTCGCGCTCGGCATGACCATCCACGAACTGACCACCAATGCCGCCAAGTACGGCGCCCTCTCGGTCCGCGAGGGCCGCGTCCGGGTGACGTGGTCGCTCGCGCCGGGCGCGCGACATCTGCGGTTCCGCTGGGAGGAGAGCGGTGGGCCACCGGTGCAGCCGCCGACCCGGGTCGGCTTCGGGACGCGGCTGATCGCCGGCGGCGTGCGGCGCGAGCTCGCCGGCACGGTCGATCTCGCCTTCGAGCCCCAAGGCCTCCAGTGCCGGATCGACGTGCCGCTGGATCCGGGGCTCGGCACGATGCTGGCACCGACGGGCTAGAGCCCACGGGGTTCAGCAAGATTGTCCCGATGCGACAGGGCGTTGAGGCGACATTCTGATTGATCGGTTCAGCACATCCGGATCAGCCGGGCGCGATGGGCCGGCTCGCTTTGACAGGATGCGGAACGACGAAGCAGTCCCTCTGCCGACGAAGCGCTGGGCCGCTCGCGTCACGCGTGAACGGACGGGCATAGTCGCCTGACGGAAAAAGACCTTTCGGTCCCGGGATCAGGTGCCGATGCGTGTAACCTCCCGGACGTCCCGTTTCACCTGCCGCCATGTCCGCCAGGGTTCCAGGTTCGAGAGCGCCATCCGGCGCACGCCCATCCAGCCGAGGCCGAGCGCGACGGCCAGGAACGGCGCGGCGACGAGCAGCGCGGCCGGCGCCTCGGCACCGAACGGCACCGCCAGCAGCTTCACCACGGCGTCGAGGCCGAGGAAGAAGGTGACGATCAGGAGCACCGGGATCGTGCCGATGATGGCGACCAGCGATACGATCGCCCGGATGTTGCCGTCGATCTCCGTCCGCGCCAGCGTCAGCAGCGCCTCCACGTGCGCGGTCCCCTCGCGCAAGGCCGCGATCAGCAGGGCGAGGGTTCCGTCCGGGGTCTGACGCATGGATACGATGGTCCTCGGGGCCGTTTCCGGCCGTCCCGGGCCAACGGGGCCGCGGGCCGAAGCGTTCCGCCCCCGACGCTCACAGCATCAGGAGCACCGCGCCGAGGATCAGCACGGTTGCGAGGCCGGCCAGGATGACCGCCCGGCTGGCATCGGCCCGGTCGTCCCGGATCGGCTCCGGCGGGGCCGCCGCAGCGGATCCGGGCGCCGCGAAGGCGGCGGCGCCGTATCCTGCCTCTGTGGCCCGGTCCGGCGGCGTGCCGGGCTCGGGTGCCGGGAGTTCCACCGCGGTCGAGACCGGCCGGTTCGCCGGGGGGCCGACGGCCTCGGGCTCGACGCTCACGCCCGCCGCCTCCAGCTCCAGCATCACCAGAACCAGGGCATCGACATCCATGCGCTCGACGGGCAGCGCGGTGCGCAGATCGTCGGCCGTGATGGCGCCCCGGCTTCGGCCGAGGGCGATCAGCCGGTCGAGCGTGCCGCGATCCAGACCCTGCGTCATGCCCCGCCCTCCGCGTCCGCGACCCGATGGTCTATCGGGAACGCGCCCGGGCGGCCCCGGTTACCCGGCGGCGCGTCCGGCGCTAGGCGCTGAGCGCCGGACGCGCCGCCGGGATGGGGCCGGGCTCGGGGCTTGCGGCGGCGCCCGTTCCCGCGCGGAACCGGAGCATCGGCCGTTCGATCAGAAACCAGCTCAGCAGGCCGAGGGGCATGGCGGCCCCGAGCGCCAGGGCCGCGACCGCCCAGGGAGAAATGCCGGGGATCCGGGCGATCAGCAGGTTCTGCAGCGGCCAGGCGTAGAGGTAGAGCCCGTAGGACGGATCGATCTGGGCGGTGGCGCGGCTGAGGGCATTGGGACGCACCGCGAAGGCGAACCAGAAGATCAGATACCCGCCGAGGAGCGCGAAGGCCGGCTCGGCCAATGGCCGGCTGAACAGGAGCGGCACCAGCAGCAAGGCGGCGAGGCCGGCGCCGCGGCGCGTGTAGGCGATCCGGTCGGCGAAGAGCCGGAAGGCACCGCCGCAGCAGAACACGAAGGTGAGGCGGATCATCTCCGACAGGGAGCCGAGGGCATCCCCCGGATGCCCGATGGGCAAGTAGAGCCAGCGCAGGGCGAGGAGGATGCCGAGACCCGTGAGGAGACCGAGATAGCGCCCGCGCCGGCGCAGGGCGCGGGCAGTGCCGACGAGGCCGAGCAGCAGGTAGCAGCCGAACTCGCAGGGGATCGTCCACATCGATCCGTTGAGCAGCGGATAGGGCAGCCCGGCGAAGGTGCCGGGAACCACCGGCATGAGGAGCAGCGACAGCCGCGCCAGGGCCTCCAGCGGCGAGGCCGCCGCGAGGTCGCCGCCGCCCAGGGGCGCGACCACGGCGATGCAGAGCAGGGACGCCACCACGAAGGCCGGGTAGATCCGCAGCGCCCGCCGCATCAGGTAATCCGCGAAGGAGCGCTTGGCGCGGTAGCTCGCGGTGATCAGGTAGCCGCTCACGAGAAAGAACCCGTCGACGGCGATCTCCCCGAGGGACAGGGTGCCGAAGGCCTGCGTCAGCAACTCGCGCGACCGGTTCCCGTCCACGAGTTCGGGGGCGTGGGCCAGGATCACGAGGGTCGCGAACAGGAGGCGCAGGGACCCGAAATTGTTCGCCCGCGGATCCCGGCCGCCCGTCACCTCCGCCACCGCTGTTCGCTCCCGACCCCTCTGCCCGGTGTTCAGGGGTCAAGAAGCGGCGCGCGAAGGCAAGGACGCCGGCGCCACACCGGATGGGGATCGGGCGGCGCCGCGCGATGGGACGGGCGCCGTTGCACGGGCGACGCAGTCGGATCAGGGCATGGCCATGGCCCGGGCCCGCAGCTCAGCCGGACAGCGCGTCGCCCTCCGAAGCTGGAGGGGCCGACCCTCCAAGGTGCTGAGGGCTGCGATAGAATTCAGTCTCTGAGCCGATCGCCGAACTGCCGGTCATCGCGTGTGGCGCGCCCGCGGCGCCGTTGGGCCTCATCGGGCAACTCGCCGCGACCGCCTTCCGCAGCGGGCAAGCCGCGTCTGAAAGCCGCGTCCGTCGGGCCGGCACGATCGACGTGCGCCTTCAACGGCACTGTTCCTCCCTACACCACCCCAAGTGCCGCGCGAGATCCAGCCTGTCGGGCTCGTGTCGGTATCGGTACCTCCGCTGCCGCGCGGGTGACGTCCTGGACGATCCGGCGTGCCGACGCGGGTGTGCCTTCTGTCGCCACCCGCATGGTCGTCCCGAGCGCCGCGCACGCCCGCGAGCTATCGTCGACCACGACGCGGATGCCGGAAGCGCCATCCCTCGTCGCGCGTGTCGGGGGCGACGTCGCGGCTCCAGCGCGCGCCGCGCCTCCGTACCGACCGTTGCTCGTCCTGATCGAGGTGGAACAGCGTCTTGCGGTCGAGAGGCCGCCCCGTCGACCTCGGCCCAGCCCTCGTCCCCAACCCTGATCCCCAACCCTCCGTGCCCTCGTCGGATCCGTGGACCGCAAATCCGACATCGGTCTGGCTGTAGGCGAAGGTCGGGGACGCAACGCTTTCGAAACGAAACGCGCTCCCGACAACCGGCCGGTCGAAGGCGCTGAAGGCGGGCTCATCGTGATCGCGATCGTCGTGGTCCCCGGTGCCGGTTTCGGTGATGCGCCACGTGCCGCGCAGCCTGTCGTGGGCGCCGCTCCTGCGAGGACCGCATCCCGAATTCCGCGGCCGACTCCGACCACGGGGCCAACGCCCAGCCGCGAAGAGATCCGCGCCTGCGGCCGCCCGATCCGCGCCGCGATCCAGGCTGTCCTCGCCGAAGCCGTGAAGCCGTGCGAGAAGCCGGATCTCGACCGGGCCGCCAAGCACCGCGACCGGACCGATCAGGAGCCGCTCGACGACGAAGCGACCTTCGCCAGGCTCCGTGACGGCGCGCTGTTCGAGCCCAACAGGCGCGGGCGCCGCGTCATCTTTGACGCTGGCCCGTTCTACGCAGGCTTCGGCATCGTCGTGCAACCTGATGCAGAGGCCCCCTCCTTCTGGACGGCCGCTATCTTTCGTGGGCAGCCGCTCCCGGTCCGGCATTCCCGCGCCGCTGCTCTCTGCGGCGACGCGATCCCCGGGGCGACCCTCCCCGTCTCGATCGGGACGGGAGCGTTGTTGATCGCGCTCGCCCGTCGCCTGCGGCGGCGCACGCGCGGCGCGCCATGCGCCGGCTGCCCTGGCTCAACTCCGGTCAACCCGCTCCGGCGCGCGCCCGCGACGTCCCCGTCGAGGCGATGAGAGGCAGAGCGCGATCGTATCGGCGCCGTTGCGCTCCTCGCGCGCTTGGGCTAGGAAATCGCCACGGCCTGCACCCGTAGCTCAGCTGGATAGAGCGTTGCCCTCCGAAGGCAAAGGTCACACGTTCGAATCGTGTCGGGTGCGCCAAATTTCTCAATGACTTAGCCGAAAAGCGGCGGTCCGCTGATCGCTTCGGGTAGCACCGGGGTAGCACGCGGATTGAAAGCCGGATCTCGCGGCGGTCATTTCCGGTAAGCTCGTTCTAAACGCTTGGCTTGTTGGTTAGGGCTTTTGCGGCATTGCGAGGATCCCGAGGAGGCAAGCCAATGCCCCTCGCTGCTCACCCGCAGCATCACAAATTGCATAGGGTGGAGCTTTTTAAGGTTCAGGTTGATTGGGCATAGGGGAGGAAGTATGCCTCCCCTTTCCTCGTAACGGCTCTGACGTGTCGCTGCCGAGCGCGTAAAGGGCTGCCGATATCACCCCATTCAGGTCAGGGAAAAATCGTGGCCTTCGTTTGCACGGTCGATCGCGAAAAGGGGATGGGTACGTTTTTTACCCGCGGAGAGGCGTTCGCCGTCCTTATACCCATTGGCTATGATGACGATTTTGACGTCGATAAATCCTATAACCTACTGCTCGCTTTCGACCCCATGCCGACCGGTGAATTGGATTTCACATTCATCATCGTGGAGCACGATGGCGAAACCGACACTGAGTACCCTTATTGGTCAGCGCGGGATGTGAGCCATTTCATCGGCCGCGACGATCGAGCGCTCATTATGAGCACCCTTTTGGGCGCGCTGCGTCACATGCTCGACTCGCATAAGCCCTCTTTCGTGCATATGTGCACTCACGAAGCCGACGCCCCCGAAAAAGCAGACGAAAAATTCATCCGCATTGCGGATCTTTTCGAACGCTGCGGATACGTGGTAAGGGTTGCTGACCCGTACCACGGGCGGCGGATTTGGTGGATGGAACGATCCGTTCCGGATGCTAATTGAGCCCCATAAGAAATGTCTCTCCGGAGAATGCCCATGAACCGCGATCGTCAGATTGAGCTTTTGGTTGCAGCGCCCGTGCGCACCAATGAGCACGCGGTGGCTTGGATTGCTGACGAGGCCGTGAAGCGTGCAATCCGCATGAACCATGAGTTCATGCGGGATCTGAAGCACCCTCCTCGGAAGCGGGCGGTGTAAAAGCCCCGGCATCGTAGCGTCACGGAAACCCCGCTTCGGCGGGGTTTTTCATTTTGCAACCAGTTGCACGCGCTGAACCGGATAGTGGCCCTGGGGGATAGGTGGACTTTCCTCAACTTGTAGGATACCCTTGGACCCGAAATGGGACATTTCGGGTCCAAGGGTATCCTGCGAACATCGCCGGGCATTTTCTGCTAAGTTATTGTTATCTATAGATTTTTCATGGGATTTTAATCTGCTGGACGGTCCTGATCCTGTGCGATCCGCTCGACTTCGAGGATTGCGCGAGCCGTTAGCACGTCCTGAAATGCCTCGACCAACATGCCGGTTCTGATCGCTTCACTCGCCTAGGCAGATGCGCTGACGGGGTTCGCGAGTGCGATGATCGCGTGAGCGCAAGCCCGATCGGCTACGACGGCGGCGACGCAACGGGCTCGGGATGGTCGACAGCAGGAGCGGCAGGAACCTCGCGCTCGTCCTGAGCCGGCTCTGCGGCCGTGCGGCCCTCATACTTGTCGGCAACGCGCACGAGCATCCGCAGGGCGTTTAGGTGCGAGGTCGTGTCGGCCGCCGAGCCCGTATCAAATGCCGGGGTACCGTCAGCCTCGAAGAGCTTCCACTTCGAGCGGGGGCCGCTCGGCTTTAGGTCGATAGCGTAGGCGAGCAGCCGGTCGCCGCGGGTCGCACGAATGGCTTGACCGAGCGGGGTGAACGTCGTCGTGATTGGGGGCCTGCTCAATTCCAGATACCTTCTGAGACGCCGGATGACGATGCAACCCAAAAGCGTGAGAAAGTCGAGCCTCATACTCTCAGGACGAGCTCCGTGATCGTCAGGCCGACCGGTTTCGCAACGAGGAAGAGCAGGCCCGTCTCGATCGCGCGAAGGGCAACGAGCGGGAACGCGAGCACGGCCTTGCCGAAGCCGAGGATCGAGGCGCCAATCGCCCCCAGGACGGCCCGAGAGCCGCTGGAAGCGTCGAGAGCGACAGTACCCGCCGTCGTCCTGCCAACCTGCCCCACGGCCTTCTAAATGACGGCTAAACGTATGCGGCGTTCACGGACTCGCCTAGGCGAGTGCCGGCCAAGCTCGCTGGGAAGTTAGTTCTACCGTCCCCGTGCGATCCGCCCAGCGCTGAGGATCGCCTGAGCGGCCGTCTCAGCCGGGTCGACGACCGGGACCGGCTTCGTGGCGGGTTGACGGAGCGAGGGGAACACGGGCTCTCGAAGGTCAATCTTCTCGGCCAACTCCAAGAGAAGCCCCATCCCGGATTGCCGCGGCGCGGGCCGAGGCTTGGGGATCAATGGAGCAGTCGCTTTCGGCGTCGGCTTCGGAGCGGCGACCGGCTTCACCGCGGCGGCCTTACCTGCGACCCGTGCCGCCTCGACCTCCCGAAGTAGGTCGCTTCGAACGACAGCCCGAAGCGCGTCGACGCTCACGGGCGGCGGAAGGCCTTCCCTGGCCCGATCGTCGCACGCCTTCTGAAGGCGGCGCTCGACCTCGATCCTGATCTCGCTATCAAACATCTCTCGCTTTCCTAACTCTCGAACCCGCGCCGCTGCTCATGCTCGGCGCGGGTTGCGGCCGGTGTCGACTACCGCTCGGTCTCGCGCCGCGGATCGTCGTGGGGGGACGGCCCGAGCGCCGAAACGGGTGCGACCTTCCGGGGCCGAGTGCGATCGACGTAGCCGTGCGGCTCGAACCTCTCGACGGGCTTGCTCGGCGGCCAGTAGTCGGCTTCGCCGAAGCGCAGTCCCGGCAGGCACGAAATCGTCTTGAGAACCGACGGGCGGCTATCGACCCGCCGCGGTTCGATCCTAACGCCCTCGTGCGCCGGAACGGGCTTCCCATCTTCCCAGCGGATCGAGCCGCGAGGCGCATCCTTCACATCACCCCAAATGGTGCCGAGAAGCGCGCCTTCCGGGTTCGGCCAGGACGCGCGCCAGTGCTGCGGACCGGCCAGGAAGGGTTGAAGGGTCGGGAGGTCGATCGTCTCGCCCAGGTCACGGGCGCGATTGCGCAAGCCGTCGGCGGCCTCGGCGTAGGCCGACAGATCCGACAAGACCGATGCCAGCGCCGTGGCGAGGTCGGGGTACTCGGCGTCGAGCCGGGCCTTCGCCTGCTCGCCCTGACGGACCGCAGCGGCCACGTCGGCGCGGAACTCCGCAAGGCGCTCCGACTGAAGGGCCTCGGCGTGAGCGGCACGAAGCTCGCGGATCGCATGATTGGCGACCTGGACTTCGGCACGCGCAAGCGCAGTGGCCGCCTCGGCGGCGACGATGCCGGGCGCGTCGAGAGCGTCGAGGGCCGCCTTGTGCTTCGATCCGGAGGCGTCGACCCGAGCCTGAGCAGCGGCACGGGCGGCCTTCTGAGCCTCGATCTTGGCGGCAATCTCGGCCGACGCGACCGGCGGCGCGGTGCGAGCCCGGCCGGGGAAGAGCTTGTCGAAGATGTTCACGCGACACCCCCGACGGTGCGAGCCTTCAGGTACTTCACGAGTTCGACGTTCGGATAGAGCGCCTTGCGGGGAGAAAAGCGCACTACGGCCGGTCCTTCACCCTTCCGCTCCATCTCGCGCAACGTCGTGACGCTGACGCCGAGCAGTTCGGCGACTTCGGCACGGTTGCAAAAATCTTTGGGATTGACTTCGGCCATGATGAACCTTCTCGGCTGTAATTAGCGACAGGCTCCATTTGACCGCGCTTAACTGCGCTTGTCGGGGCTGTTCGAATCGCCCCTCCAAACGAAAAAAGGCGAGCGACCGAAGTCGCCCGCCAAGTCACTGAGGAAGGATCATAGTATGCCGCCCCCGCATCCGAGTCGCGGGGCCGATCGCGTCGCTATCCGGCGGCCCCCGAAGCGGTCGGCGCCTCATCCGACTGCCTAATCGCTTTCAAGTGATGCTCGCGGTAAGCGACTTGGGCGGTCAGCCGGATCGCCTCAGGCATTGTGAGGTCAAGCCGTTCGGCGATCGGTCGAAGCGCCTCAACGATCTCCGGCGGTAGGGCGCGTTCGGTCGGAAGAGGAACGAACTCGAACTTCAGATGCCCGAGCACAGCTTCGATCGAGTCGAGGTTTGGACGGTTCTTATGGCGCCAAGCCTTGATCGTCGGGCGGTTCACCCCCGACCCGGCCTCGACGGCGTCATAGGTCTGACCCTGGCGACGCATCTCGGCAAAGACGAGCTTCACATGCGGGCCGACCCGCTCGGGGATTGTCACCGTCGAGGGGCGCCGCTTCTTCGGCTTGATGGAGCGGCTGAAGGTTGGGGAAGAAGGCATGCGGCGATTTTAGTGATCGCCACCAGATCGAGGGAGATTGATCCGGTAGCACTCTACGTGCATGAGCGTTATCGAACGGTCTACAGGATTAGGGCGGGACATGGCTGAGGCTGGGTACAAGGAAGTGCAAAAGCGTCCCTCGCGCCTAATACGCTTCTCTGCCTTATTAATAGTTTCCGGGATCATATCCGGCGCGTCCGGACTGATAGTTCAGTATTTCAATCTGAGTATTTCCAAATCTAGCGCATTTGACCAATACTCAACTATATCTAATATCACAATTGCAGCACTTCTATTTGGCGTCGCCCTGTTTTTGCTCGGCATGCTCGCTTTCTCGGCCGCATATTTAAATGTATTTTCGTCGGAGGACAAGAATAATCCTGACGAATTAAACGAATTAATACTGGCTCTTCAAAGTCAGTTCGCTGAATTGGATTCCAAGGTCGCCGATATTGCTTCCAAAAACACGGATAAACAGATACTGGGGAATTATGAGAGAATATTCAAGACCGAATTTAAAGACAAATTTGATCAAAAATTTGGTAGATCTGCAAGTGAAATAATTAAAGACGCTTCATTGAAAGAGTACACGCCCCAGATTTATAAAGAAAAATCTTTTGGAAACTTGATGAATATGTCTGAAAATCACATCGGCGGACTACAGCGCCAAATTCAGTCACAGCTTAGGACGGCCAACTTCAACGTCTGGGCCGGATTGGCTTTTTCGATATTCGGGCTTATTGTTATGGGTTATATTGTATTTGAATTTAATACTGTGCGAGATTCTTTATCTGATTGGACGCAATTCTTGTTTGCGTTCATCCCAAAATTTACGTTTGTGCTCTTGTTCGAAAGCATATCATTCTTCTTCTTTAGAGCTTATCGCGAAGATAGGGCAATGGTTAGGTATTTGCGGAATGAGGCTACTAATATGGAGGAAAAAGCTCTGGGAATAATGGCATCCGCTCTCTTCGGAACTCCAGAATCAACTGCGACGAGTGTGACCGCACTCTTGGCGACAGAGCGCAATTTTATTGTAAAGAAAGGTGAAAAAACAATCATCGAGTCTATGCAGGGGAATAATCCTGTATTGTTCGAAACGCTGATCAATCAAATATTGAACCGGCTCAGCGTTGGTCAGAACTTGCGAGGCGGATCGCAGGCTGAGTCAAAATAAGCTAAAGAAATTTTGTATGTCTAGCGAGGAGGGGCGGTTGTGCGTCACCCGCTTGGGGTGCCCCCGTGGAGGGACCCAAGCGCATAGCAGCGCATTTCATCGCGTTCAGTCATGCTTTGGGCGCTGATCCGCTGACTTCGCTCTCGCACGCGCTCGCCGCGGCAAACATGGCGGCCCAAGCGTGGATCCGCTCACCGACAAGGCGTCCGACGCGCTCGAAAGAAGGCCGCACCCAAGCACCGCCAGCCCGCTTCGCCGTGATCCGCTCGATCGGCCCGAGCCCGCGTTCGCTCAACCAACGCTTTAACGAGTTCGGCCCTCTCGGCCCGTTCGGCAGAGCAACGATCTCAGTCGGCGCATAACGGCCCGCTCGCTTGACCTCGACGAGGCTGACGCTCACCCCAAGGTCTATATAGAAGTCTATATTAGACCCAAGGGTGAGCCTCACAGCTTCCGACATATTCTGAGCCGCTTTGGCGCTCGGCGCGAGGTCGGGGAACGCCGCCTGAATATCGGACGCGGCGGTCAGCACGACACCTTCAGCCGCCATGTCAGCCCATGCGCCGAGACGAACGGCTCTCCATTCCTCGACCCGATCAACCGTAACCGGCAGGGGCACGTCTGACACGATATCGAGGAAGAATGCCTCGTCGGGACCGCGGCGCAGCGGACGCAAGCGGCCGATCGCCTAAATCAACTGCCCCTCGCAGATCTGCCAACGCAAAGCCTCGACCGTCGGATCGGAATGGCGGTAGGGCTCGACCGGATAGCTCGACCCATCTCTGAGCCTGATTGCGCCGGGGACGCGCGCATACCAGCGGCGCTCACCCGGCTTCGGCATAGTATCGGCAGCCTCGACGGGGACGCCCGTCAGCGAGCCCGCGTCGGCCTCCATGGCGAAGATGGGCGGCATGGCCTGCCCGATTACGATCATCCCGGCGACCGCTTCCATGTCGTTCCGCCCCGACAGACCGTTGAAGTGGCCCATCACGACGTTCGCCGGCAGGCCCATACCGGTGAGACGTTCTTCCACCGCCGCTTGCGCCACGATCGCGATATCCCGAGGGTACGCCAGCGCCGCTCGGAGCACGATCAGACGCCGAAGGTCGTCGAAGGTGCGCGCATTGCCCTCGCCTTTTCCGGTCAGCCCGAGCTTCGTCGACGAGACGGGCGCGCCAACGATCTGACGCACGAAACGGTACGGGCTCCACTCGGCGGCGATTGACGCGATCTCGTCGACTTCGAGGCCAAGCACCGGCTCGATCACGCTCGGCGGGGGCGCGGTCGCGTCGAGGATCAGGGTCGGCGCCCGCCAAGAGGCATGTACGGTCGTGAGCGGCCGTAGCTCGATCATCCGAGCCCCGGACTCAGGATCGCGGGCCAGCCGTATCCGACCGCTCTTCGGCGTCTCACCGTCGAGAAACGCGGCAATTTCGTCCCATAAAACTATGAGGTCGCGCGCAAGCTTATTGCTCGCCCCGGTCTCGGCGGCTCTACGCTTGCGCTCCCGAGGCTCCATCAGTGGCGTAATGCCCGGATCGGCGTACCGGGCCTGCTCGAAGCCGCGGGCCGAGGCGGCGGCGTCAGCGGTCAGGCCAGCCGCCACCAAAGCCGCACGACACAGCGGCCCGTCTTCCGAGGCTCGTGCCGCGCGGATCAGCGCCTCCCGCCAAGCCTTCATCTTCGATGCGTTCTCAGGCCCGGCGAGAACGCCCGCACTCTCGATCTCGTCGAGGGCGCGCGAGACGGGTTTCTGAGGAATGCCGCCCGACACGAACGCCTCGTCGATCACGAGCGCGTCGACCCGTCCGATCGCCGCGGGAAGCGGCAGGAAGAGCATCGCATGCGTCACGATCCAAGCCTGAGGCATCGCCTCGCGCTGGCGCATGTACCCGCAAGTCTCGAAGTGAGGGCAGCGCACGAGGCGCCGGGCTTCCGCGTCGCGCTGCTCGCACACGGTCTCGGCAATGCTCCACGCGCCGGCCTGGCGGGCATCGGCGACAGCACTGAGATTGAGACACATCGGACTACCCGGCGCCTCAGGATCGAGCCGTTCCCGGCCGCGCCATACGTGAGCAATGATGCCTTGCCGCGCGAGCCGGGCTGCGATTTCGTCGCCGAGGTCCACACGCGGCACCGCGAAGACAACGCTCAGGCCGGCGCGGATCGCGCGGGCGGCGGCAGTAACGGCGGCGTCGGTCTTGCCGACCCCAGCCTCGATCCTGAAGATCCGCCCCCGCGGCACCGGCTGAAGGAGCGCGCCGCCGCCATTGAAGATCGCGAGCGCGTTCCGGTACTCGGGCGCGTAGCGCTCGAAGAACCCGTCGACCCCCGCGCGGACTGCGGCTTCCGCATCGGCAAGCGGGCAAGCCTCATTGGGGTAGGTCGGCGCCGCCATCTCGCGATTCACCGGAAGCTTCACCTTCCGTTGCTTCACTCGAACGAGTGCGGCACGGGCCTTCGCTTCGGCTTCCGCCTTCGTCCATTCCCGGCCCTCGACGGTGGTCCGAGCGGTCGCTAGGAAGTTGGCCCAAGCGGCATCGGTCAGAGCTTCGAGGGTCAGCGGCTCGCCCCGCTTAGCGAAGCCGCACGCGGCCCGCCACACCAAATTCGTAAGGTGCGCCTCGCGACCGTCGACAACGAAGCCTTCGGCGTCCCGCACGACCTCGGCCGATCCGCCGCCTTCGGTGCGCTTGCGGCTTGAGCCGGATGCGGAAAGGGGCAGGACGCCGTCTACAAGGCTCCGGAAGGCCGCGACTTGCTCGGCCGTAATCTCGGGCGCCTCGCCAGGCAAGGCCGTCAGCGGGCTTTCTGCGCCGATCCAGCGGTACGGGCGCAGGGTCTTCGGGTGAATGCCGAAGGCGACAAACTGTGAGCCGACGGCCTGAATGTCGATCCCGTCGCCAGCCCCGTTCAGCGCCTTATGCGCTTCTTTCGGCATAGCCTCGTACGCGCGGTATACAAGAAGGCGACGGGGAGCCCGCCCCTCGCGGATGAACGGCGTCGGCCCGAAAACTTCGAACGCCATGCCCTGGATCTCGTCGACAAGCACCGGGTCGGATACGTCGATATCAACACCGATGACGGAGCCGCATGGGATTCCAGTCCCTTGCGCGTCGGGGTGCTGACGCGCCCAAGACTCGATCGCGTTGCGTTGCGTCTTGGCGAACTCGTCAAGTTCGTCTTCTGAGCGATAGACGGCGAACATGTCCCACGACTTGATCGCGGGACGTTTGCCGTCGGACTTGTGCTTGCCGTCGTGGGGCGTGATCGGGATCGACGCCCAACCGTGCTCGCGCATGCGGGAACGGACTTCGAGCGCAGTCAGCCGGTCTACACCGGAGCGCGGGGGCTCGGAGATCATGACGGCTCTCAGCGAGCCGCGGGGGAGCTAACAACGGTCTTGGCCGCGGCGGGCGCGAGCCGACCGAGGTAGGCCTTCAGATGCTTCAAAGCGACCCGCGGAGGCAGGCCCATGACCCTGATCGGATATTCAATGATAGCGATCGGAAGGTCGCCGTAGGGGCCGATCCGCGGGTCGCCGCTTTCGATCAAATCTTCAGCTTCTTCGAACGCTCGATCTACAGGCCGGGTGCCGATCTTCGACAAGCCCGCATAAGAAACCGTGACACGAAATCCGGACCGGAAGACGATCGTGATGCAATGCATGTCATCGAGGTCACTTTGCTCGTGAACCGTCCGTGCGTCGACGTGGCGCCATTCGCGGATGCGGTAAGCGATGCGGTCATCCTGATCGAAGAGATCAGCGTCGTCGGGCTCGTGAGGTCTGATCGGAGACCGCGGAAAGGGAGGATCGTTTTGATCGCCTTCGCCGTCGGTAACCACGAACAGGGCTTGCGACGTAGTCTTGAACTTGATGCCCATTTTAACACCGGAAGTTAGACTAAGCTCTGATCGAAAAGCCCTGACGCGCCAACGTCGGGGCTTTTTGCTGCTCACTATGCTTTTGCGGACCGCGGCGTCCCCTCAAGGTATGCGCGCCAATCGTTCTCGTGGACGCTCGTCGAGCGACCGACCTTTCGAGCAATGAGCCGTCCCGCCGCGATGTCGGCGAAAAGCTTCGTTCTGCCGAACGGGCCGCGGTTCACGAGATCTTTGATGCGAAGAACAGTCATTCGAGCCTAATTCGTCCGACTTCGATCGAGTTAGTTCACCCGACGGTACATATTTACGTCAATGGGCCCAAAATTAATTTTCGGGCGGCTAAATAAACAAAAAGCCGGGCAACAAGGCCGCCCGGTTTTTGGCTTCGTGCGTTCGCGCGTCGGGCGATGCCGGCTCTCAAGCGACCTCGGGCGGCGAGACGACCGCGGCCTGTGCCGCCAGGGCGCGAAGTGCCTTCGCGGCGAGGGCCGCGTCCGTCGGACCGAGCGTAACGCCGTCGGTCTCACCCGCCTCTTCGAGAACCTCGGCTAGAGCGGCAGCGTATTGAGATTCGGACATAGCTTCTCCATGGCGCAGATATGCGCGATCGAATGTTTCCGATATTAAGTTTGCGTCACGAACCAAATTATTCCGACGCCAGCGATTTATGTGCAACTTTTAATGAAACTTCGATGGCAATTATCGACGGATAATGCCAGTTATATCTGACGCATCGGTTTTTTACGACGGGAAAGGCGGATCGGATATAGATCATGAAATCTCGGACGTGCTCGCGATCTTCTCCGAGATACGGGACTGCGCCCATGCGTCGAGGTCGTCGGCGGTATAGACCGGGAAGCGCCCGAGCTTGCGATACAGCGGCCCGCCGCCGTGGCATGCGAGCTTCGCCAAAGTCGCCGCCGTTCCGACCCCATATCGCGCCTTCAGGTATGCGGCGGCATCGCTTCGGCGAAGGAGGCTTTCGTTGGCCGTCATATCCAGTCATCCCCGGTAAGGCGCCGCGGTGGCGCCGGATGACCGTCTATTTCTCACATGTCGCACGACATGTGCGATTTTGTTGGTCCGAGATATTCGGAGAATTACGGCTCGTCGGTCCAGGCATACCGACGGGCTTGCTCTTCAGCCTCTTCGAACTCGGCGATAGCCTTCTCGATCGTGCTTCGCTTAATCCCGGCCTTCGTACCTGCCGCTTCTAAGGCGCGTTGCCGACTCATGCCGCCGTCGACGAGGTCGCGAAAATGCCGAACCGCCTCGAAATGTTGCCCCGGCCCCGCTGGCGGCTTGCCGCGGTGACGACGTGAGAGGGCCTTAACCTGAAGCTCGCTTCCTGAGTGCTCGTCGAAAATGTCTGCGAGCCAGCTTCGAACCTCGCGCGGCAGGGGTGCGTCCCCCCGAAGAACTTCGACCAGGATGCTGAAGTTTTGCTCCGAGCCCGGCCCGATGCCCTCGATCCCCCACGCCGGCTTTCCGTCGATCATGGGGGCTGAGAAGGTGCTTTGGCGACCCTCGATCGTGGCGATGAAGCCGGCCCAGTTCGGCGGAAGTTCAGCCATCGTTTGACTCGCGGGCTACGGTCTGAGCGCCCATCGCTGCGGCGATAGCTTCTGAGATCGCGTCAGAAGCCCGCCTGAGCGGGTCGTCGGCGAAGTGGCTGTATCGGGCCGTCGTGGCCGTCGAACGGTGCCCTAGTAATTTACCGACGATTGTGAGGCCCATGCCCGACGCCGCTCCCTTCGACGCGTACGAATGCCGGAGATCATGAAGCCTGACTCCGTCCAAATCGGCGTGCGCGGTGATGCGAGACCATGGCTTCTTCAGGTCCGACCGGGGCCGGTCAGGATTAGCGCCCGCGATCACGTATCTGCCGGTGCGGGGTATACTCCCAAGCACGGCGACGGCCGCGGCACCGATCATGATGCGTTTGGCGCCAGTCTTCGAATCGGGAAGGTGAAGAAGGCCATTTTCTAGGTCGACTTCGGTCCATCGGAGCCCGAGAATTTCACCGAGGCGACAGCCGGTCAGCATCAGCAGGCGGATCGCCGCGACCGCGAACGGCGAAATAACTTCGCGCTGATGCTCGGCGTTCACCGGCCGGTGTTTTTCGGCCTTGCCCTCGTTGAACTGCCACGGAAGCCCGACCGTCTCGGCCTCGCGCAGGGTCTCGCCGAGCCGCTTCAGTTCGGGTTCCGATAGGAACCTCTCGCCCTTCCTGTCGTCGTAGAGTTTCACGCCCTGCCGAGGATTGGCGGCGATGTATTTCCGCTTCACCGCATAGGTGAAGATGCCGCCGAGAAGCCGAGCGGTTCGCGTGGCGGTCCCCTTGCCGCCCGTGACACGAGCCCGACCTTGCTTGCCGGTCTTCACGTCGACCGCGGTCTTCCCGTTCGCCACGTCCTTCACGAACCGCTCGATATCAGCGCTCGTAACCTCGCTTAGGCGTTTTCGTCCAAGAAGCGGCTTGATATGGCGCTCGATCCGGCCGCGGTCGGTCACGAGCGTGCTCGCCTTCTTCGTCTCGACGCCTTCGATCAGGTACTCGTCGCATAGCTGAGCGACCGTCATCTCGGCCCGCTGACGGGTACGCGCCTCGGCCACGTCTTCCCCAAGCTCGGCCTTCGCGAGGATCTCGGTTGCGGCTTTCCGAGCTTCCTCGACCGTGACCTTCCCGAACGCCCCGATCGTGACTTTCCGCACGGCCGCGTTCCGGCCGCCGACACGATAGAAGGCGATGAAGGATTTCGAGCCCGACGGCCGCACGCGGCAACCGAAGCCCGGAAGCTTGGCGCACCAAACGACATAGTCCGTGGGCCTGACCTCAAGCCCTTCGACGACCGACTTCGTGAGCTTCCGATCCGCCAACGCCTAAGCCTCCGGGTAGCACCGGGGTAGCACGGCGGGGGTAATTCGCCGCCATTCGCCCGAACCTGAGGCAACGGTCTTAGGTCTTAAGGCATTGTTGCGTCAACGTTAATATAACTGGGGTAGCACGGGGAAAACCTATTCCCCTGCCCTCCGAAGGCAAAGGTCACACGTTCGAATCGTGTCGGGTGCGCCAACAAATCTCCTCGGAAAAACAAGGCCTTAGCGCCTTGGCTTGAGCGCCAGACAAGCTCCTCAGCAGCAGCCGGTCCCAAATTGGCCCCGGCTGTGAGGATATCGGATGCCCGCCGTCCGCAAGCGGAACGGCAAAGGGCAGGCGCAGGTCCGCAGGACCGGGCATCCGTCGCGTGCTCGAAGCCAGCCTGGAGGGATGGACCCGACTCCGGCGGAGAGGGCTATCCGCGGCCCCGGCGCGTTTGGGCGCCACCGGGTGCGAAACGATGCATCCCAAAGGTAAGGGTGGTCCACACAGGCCGATTGTGGATACGGGTCCATCGAAGGGCTGCCGAGGGGCAGCCGGTCGGATCGGCCTTCGGCTTGCTGGAGGTCCGGCACGGGATCCAGTGGCAACCGTTGACGGCGGCGTCCGGCGACTGCGCAGCCGAGGCCGATTCCACGAGAGCGAAGAGAGCAGCAGCGACGAGGGTGTGGCGCCGACTTCACGGGTGGGAGCGCACCCCTCAAGGTGTCGAGATGGCTTGGTTGGATCACTCGCCCGAACGGCGCGTTGAATGAGATGATCGCTCAGCCCTCGCCGTCTTCGGACCCCGCCCGCCTCGCCCTCACGGAGTCAGCGCTCGCGGCGGCGGACGGTCTGTGGCGTGCCGAGATGCTTCGGAATTACGGGCCTGATGGAGTTCTGTCATACGCCTATGCCCCGGAGGGCCAGGGCGGGCTCGGGACGCTGCTCCGGCGAACCTATGAGGCGCGGCGCATCGCAATCGCCCTGTGGCGGCAGGAGCGGCGCCGGGGCTGAGGAACGGGACGCGGTGCGTGGCGTCCGACAGGGAGGGGCTGCAGAGCCCGCCCATGCCCGACAGGCTCAACGCCCTGTATGAACGCCTGAAGGCGCAGCAGCGTGCGCTCCTCCTGTGCCGATGGCCGAGCATGCGGGAGTGCCGACCGGGAGCGCCCTTCGCCAGATCAGCTGCGCTGAAGAACGTCATCGCCGCGGTCGAGGCAATCGCCGCCGCGGAGGCGCGACAAAAGCGGCGCTCGGTCGAAGCTGCCGACCGTGGTGCCCCCGGGTGGGGACCTTCAGACCCGGACGCCAATGGAAGAGCCCGGCGGTATCGAGGCGGCAGCGCCGCGTCCCGTATTGAGCGCTGACCTTCTCGGAGGGCGCCGTCAGTACCCCCTTCATCCTCATGGCGCGATCTGGCCCGCGTGCCGTGATCCCGCGGGATCGCGTGTGCCGAGATCACTTCACGCCGCTCCTGCCGGTGACCTTCGTGCGAAAGGTTTGAGCCGGGGCTTGGCGGTGCCACTTGTGCGGATGGACGCCGATCCGAACTGCGCCAAGGGCGTCGGCCTCGTGGATCGCGCGGCCGACCTTGTCCGGCGGATAGAGGCGGCTCGCACGGAATGCCGGCGGCTCTGCGGGCCGCCTGGGGCGACAACGGCGCAGCAACCCGGAAGGTCACTGCGCCGCTGGATCGGGCCGCTGAGGGGGCGATAGCAGCCACGAGGACGCATTACGCTCGGCCCGGCCTCCGTGGGTGCGTCCGAGCACATCCAAAAGGATGTGGCTCGGCAGCGACAGGGATCGGCCATCAATTGTGGACAGCGCGAAGCGCCCTCGATCCGTCAAGGTTCAGGGGCGTACGTGATCTCTCCCCGTCCGATCCAATGTCGCCATGTTCGCCAGCCCTCACGCCTTCGTCCTCTACCATCGCGAGCGCCTTGCCGTGCTCCTCTCCTCAGCCCTCTTCCTGGCGGGTGCGCTGCCGCTGTTCTGGGCCATAGCCTGACCCTTCAGGCTCTTCGCAGGGCCCGGGCCTCCAGGCGCCCCGCCTCAGCCCGCCACGCATCGCATTCGGCCTGCAGTTCCTGAATTCGGGCATGGAGCTGCCCGGCATCGACGGCTGTCTCCATCAGCATGTCCTGCGCGGTGGCGAGCTGCTCGCGCAGTTCGACGTTCTCGGTCGCGAGGGTCAAAAGGATCGCAGCCACATCATCGCCCATGCATGCACCCGCCTCGCGGCCTCGGGGATGTGGCTGATAGGCCTGGCATGGTTACCGCGTCAGAAAGGACGGCGGCTCAGGACCCGCTCCAGCGATCTCGTCCACAGCAGGATCGCCCCCCATCCGCGGGGAGGGACGCTCTCGTTCCAACGCCGGTCGGCGTGAGCCGGCGATGGTCACGCCTCATCGGAGGACCGCGCTGCCCGGCCAGGGGCTCCAACGAGAAACACCCCAGGAGCGGGAGCTCCCAGGGTGTCGCCGACCTCGCGGCCAGTTTGATCGGGCTGGGGATGCGAAGGTCAGCCGATCGGCTGCTCTTCGGCGGCAGAGGGCGATGAGGAGGACCAACGACCCCTCGCCCGCCGCCGCAACTCCCGGCACAGCCGCCGGGAGCAGCGCGACCGGATCTTAGTAGGAGCCGAACTTGTAGTTCAGGCCGGCGCGGACGACGGCGAACTCGTCGGAACGGCGGCCGATGCCGCTGTAGACGACGGGGAAGTTGTTGGCGGCGTTGATGACGAACGCGCCCTGGTTGCGGGTGTTGCGGTCGAGGTTGACGTACAGGCCTTCGACCTTGAGCGTCACGGCCGAGGAGCGGAAGAAGTTCAGGAAGGAGTCGGTGGGGAGCGCGTACTCGACGCCGCCGCCGACGGCCCAGCCGGTGCGGAAGCTGTCGTTGCCGGCGTAGCCGCCGAAGGAGCGGTCGGCGCTGCCCGAGCCGTAGGCGAAGCCGCCGGTGCCGTACACGAGGGTGCGGTCGAAGGCGTAGCCGAGGCGGCCGCGGACGGTGCCGAAGAAGTCGAGGCTGGAGAGGCCGCGCGGGTCGGTGACGTAGTAGCCGGGGGCCAGCGCGCCGGCGACGAAGGCGTTGTTCCGGTTACGGCCGAAGTCGAGGTACTGGGCATCGGCCTCGATACCGAACACGACGCCGGAGCCGGGGGTCAGCTGCCAGTTGTAGCCGATCTGGCCACCGCCGGAGAAGCCGTCCTGGCTGCGGTTGCGGAAGGAGGCGACGGTGCCGGGGGCGGCGTAGGGGAACGGCACGGCGAAGGTGTTGCCGGTGTTGCGGTCGCTGGCGTCGAAGGCGTAGCCGGCGTTGATACCGAAGTAGGCGCCGGTCCAGGTGAAGACCGGGACGGGGGTGAAGACCGGCGGCGGGGCGGCGCGGCGCGGCAGGTCGGCGGCCGAGGCGGCGCCGGTCAGAGCGGTGAAGGCAGCCAGCGAAGCCAGGAGCTTGGTCATGAGGTAAGGTCCAAATTTCGATCTGGATGTATGGCTACCGGTTCGTGCCGAAAATAGCTGTAGTTTTATGGGCACACCATTGGGCGATGAGGCGGGGCGGCATAGTAAACTATCTGTAAAAATGAGTTAGATTTGGGAGATATGCCGCTCGATCCTCATCCGGGCGCCACAACATCTCGCCGGCGCGTTGGTTGCATTCCGCCGGCACGTTGCCGGGTGGCTGTGGCTAAATGGCTACAGGATGGGTGGGCCGGCTCGCCGCAGCTTGGGCCCCGCACCGGATTTTCAGCCCCGCGTTGCCGATCCGGCCTGAGCATCGCTTTTTCAACCCCATCGGCTGGCCCCAGCTCTCGGACGTGAGCCGGTTGGGGCAGGCGGAAGACTGCCGTAAGGGCTGGGGGCGGCCATACGGGCGGGGATGGTCTACCCCCTCGGCGATGGTCGCTGGATGGTCGCTGGTGGGACGCGGAAGCCGGCCGGTGGCGCGATGGACGGGGTCGCCCCTTCCGGGTCGCGGCAGAAACCGACATCCTCGCCCGCTGGACCCGGACGGTCTTGGCCGTCGCACACCGCGATCACGACACCTCGAACAACGCCGACGCCAGCCTCGCGGCCTTCTGCCAGCGCGGCCACATGATCCACGCCGGGCCGGAGGATCGGCGGCGGCGCACGCTTTTTGGGCGGAAGGCGCTCGGTGATGTGTTCGGCGGCCCATCTCCGCCGTCGGGATTCACCGGTTGCTATGGCTCTTCTCTCTCCGCAACGCCTCGCAGCGCTTCCAACGCTTGTTGTCGTCCCTCCTCCGTCTCGATCTTGAACCACAGGCGCAGGCATTCGTCCGTGCTCGCGGCTTCGCCAGCAGGCGGCTTCTCGGCGAAGAATCGCTCGACAGGGACGCCGAGAGCATCAGCGAGCCGGTGCAGCGTCGCCCAATCGGGCTCGTCAAATTTTCTCATGTCATCAGCAAAACCTTAGATCGAAGATGTATGTTCCGCGATCACGAATTGACTAAAATCAACGAGCTCGGTTGAAAAGTAAAAGTATCGCTCCAGTTGAATTCGGTGGGTCTGGGGATTGGCGCTCGGGCTTCCGCGCCGATGCGAGTCAGAAGCCGAGGAGCGTTCTAGATGATCTTCGTCACGAAGGCGGACGGGGGCGTGAGCTACGTCAGTCCCGAATGGACGGTTTTCACCGGCCAGGCGGCGGCCGAGGCCGTCGAGCATGGCTGGTTCGCTTGTGTGCTTCCCGACGACCATGAGGTTGCGGTCACGTTCCTGCGCGAGGCTCGCGATCAGCAGTGCGAGTACAGCCTGCGCCTACGCTTGCGCCGTGCGGACGGAAGCTACGCCTGGGCAATGATCGGGGCCGTCCCCTCGTTCGGGCCGCCCGGCCGCACCTTCCTCGGCTATCTCGGCTCGGTCACGGAGATCGCCGTGAGCGGTTCGGAACCGTTGGGTGCCTTCGGCACGCTAGCGCGCTTCGTGCCGCCGCCCGTGAGCCCGACGACGCCACCGGGCTCAGCCTTGGAACTCGTGGCCGACCACCTGCTGATAGCCCATGGGCTCATTGAGCAGGATCATGCCAAGGAGATGCTGCCGGTTTTGCGGCAGGCCCTGATGCAGGCCGGTGTACTGCTTGCGCGGAGCATGACCGCCTCCGATCCGAGCGGCCGCTTCCATTAGGGCTCAGCGTTGAACGGGGATCGCACTCGCCTCTTCATAGGCGATGACGGCAGCCGCCGTGATCCGGGGCATCATGCCACCGTGCGGGAAGGTCTATAGCTCCGTGCGGCAGGGGCGACGAGCACAATCCCGACCGAGTCCGGCGCGCGTCCACGGCGCTGGGTCCTGAAGCGTCTCGTCCCGCGCCGCGGCCCTCTCCCGCCCGGGAGAGGAGCCCGTTGCGCAAGTCCGGACCCGCGGCGCCTGGGCCGCGATTCATCGCAACGCGTTCGGAACCGGCTCGCGTGTCCGTCACGCCGCCGCGTCGGAACGGTATCACAGTCGCGGTCGCGCCGCGGAAGACCGGCCTGCCGGCAGAGCCGTTCGCCGCGGCGGATCGTCAAAATATTAACCTATATGCATCGCCGGAAATCAATCTTGACACCTGTTTTTCCCGTCTGTACAGATGAATCCTTCGAAATTCCGCTATTAAATACAATTATACCGACAGATCTTTCGATATTGGTGCATCTGTAGAGAGATATTGTCTATCGATGTTGATCTTTCCGGCTTCTCGGCGTCAAGATGCATATCGTATGTCGATGTCTCATAAATTGAGCCGTCGCTGGAATTGTTTTACGTATCATATCTTCGCGGTCGGATTTGAATGATTGGTTGTGAGCTTGAGAGTGTCGATTTGAAAGACGATGCTGAATGACGGCGAGTCCGCAAGTCGTGCCGCTCAATAAGAATTTTATACGGCAAAAATTGATCTCGCGTATCGGAGAATAACTGGATCGCAACAGCAGGCGTATAGAGACGCGTTATGGCTTGTTCCCCCGGTCGTCGTATCATAATCGCGGATGATCATCCGGTGGTCCTCGCTGGATTGGCCGCCCTGCTCCGGCAGGTCAACAATCTGGATGTCGTGGCCACCTGCTGCGAGGGCGAAACGGCATTGAAGGTGATCCTCGAACTGCAACCCGATCTCGCGTGCCTCGATGTGCAGATGCCGAAATTGTCAGGTGTCGAGGTCATTCAGGCTGCGCGGCAGGCCGGTTCAGAGACGCAGTTCATTGTCCTGACCGGCTCAGTCGCTCGTGAAGAGTTTGCCACGGCCTCGGAATGCGGTGCGATCGCGATCTTTCACAAAGACTCCGCCAGCGACGACCTTCTGGATTGGATTGAAGGGGGCCATATCCAACGCCAAGGCCAATCCTATGATCGACACCATGGCGAGGACGGGGACGGTGGCACGCGGAACCTGACGGCGCGCGAACGCGAGATCGCAATGCTCGTTGCAAGAGGTCTGACGAACAAACAGATCGCGCGAGAGGCCAATATCTCGCAGGGGACAGTCAAGATTCATTTGTATAATATATTTCAGAAGTTGTCTCTCTCTAATCGGACCGAGCTGGCAAATTACGCCAATGTCCGTTCGGTTGTCGGATTGCAGGAGCAGCGCTTCTGATTCGACCGGTCGCAGGATGCGGTTTTATTATTTACAATATTGACGGCCTGACGATCCGCGATGCGTGTTCAGTGTCCGCGTACCTGGCGAATCGGCGATCGGATCGTCGCGCGACAACCGGATGTCATCAGAGCTCTCGTTCACGTCGGACGCGATCCCGGAGACCTTGCCGGTGCCTTCGGCGCGATGTGCCGCTCTGCAGGTGGTTGCGCAGCGGCCGGACGTTGCCCGCCCGAGCCGCACAACGCGGGGCGCCGAAGATGAGCGGCTCCGCGAGCGGGGGGGGCGCCCCGCGCAGACCGCGTGCGCGGATTTCCTCCTGCGGGCTTCGGCGATGCGCGCTGCGCCACCCGCAACGGCGCGAGATACTGGCAAGAATGCTGTCCGCAACCGCCGTATCACAATCCTGTTTGCGCGGCGAATTCCGGTTCGGTCAGGAAATTCTTTCGGACGAGGGCTGCCCGGGTCGACGTGATCATCGCGCGCAGATCGGCGTTACTGGTGCCGATGCTTTGATCGCATCCCAGCTCGATCTCCAACCCGAGACAAAGACGCTGCATCCCTGAGAGCCCGAGCATGCCGGCCATGCCTTTGAGCGCATGGACCTCCTTCGCTTTCGCCTTCCCGCTGGCATCGGTGCGGTCGAGATAGGCACAGGTGCCATGGGCATTTCGGAGTGCCTGAAGCAGGAGGGATTCGAGCTCGCTACCCAGTCTCTTTTGCAAGGACTGAAGTTTACGATCGTCGAGCAGATCGGACTGCTGAGGTGGAGGCATCGGCGAGACCGCGCTGCCGCTCACGAGATTTCGCCTTCTCGCCGTGTAGTGAGCAATGGATGCGTTCAGCGAACCCCAATCGATCGGCTTCGCGATGCAGCTGTTCATTCCGGCTTCCAGGTAGCGTCGGCGCTCGCTCTCGTAGACGTTGGCCGTGAGCGCTATGATCGGCAGGCTCCTTTCCGGGCCCTCGAGGCGCCGGATCGCCCGCGTCGCCTCGACACCGTCCATGACCGGCATCTGGACATCCATCAGGATCAGATCGAAGCAACCCTGCTTGGCCAATTCGACAACCTCGGCGCCATCCTGGGCGAAGATCACGGTATGACGATCCGATGCCAGCATCGAGCGGATGATACTGCGGATCAGCGGAATATCCTCGGCCACGAGGATGCGACGCGGTTGCAGATCCGATGGCCTGCATGGGATGGGGGCCGCGACGTCAGATCCGTCATGCTCAAGAAGGGGGATCTCAAACCAGAAGCGGCTGCCGGAACCGGGCGAGCTGGTAAAACCGATCGTTCCGCCCATCGCGGTGACGAGACGTCTGGAGATCGCCAGTCCCAAACCGCTCCCCCCGTAGCGTCGCGCTGTCGATTTATCTTCCTGTGTGAAGGCCGTAAAAACCTCCGCTTGATTCTCTTCGGCGATGCCGATGCCGCTGTCTTGCACCTCGATCCGGAGCAAGAGCCTGTTTTCACCGATCGAGCGATGGGTTGCGATAATCCTGATCGTTCCATGATGTGTGAATTTTATCGCATTTCCGACGAAATTCAGCGAGACTTGCCGGATCTTGGTCGGATCACCGATCGCGCAAGCTGGGATATGTTCGGAATAGTCTTCCTTGAACGCGATATCTTTGGCGCGGCAGAGCGGCTGCGTCGTCGCGCATACTTCATCGAAGAGGGATCTCACCGAGAAGATCGTGGACTCGATTTCGAGTTTTCCGGACTCGATCTTTGAGAAATCCAAAATGTTATTGATCACACTCAGAAGATGATGGCCGGATTGCCTGATGAGATCGAGATTTGTCTTCTGATTGGCCGTCAGGGATTCCTTCGCGAGCAGGTCCACCAAGCCGAGCACGCCGGTCATGGGCGTTCGAAGCTCGTGGCTCATGACGGACAGGAAATCGCTCTTCGCCCGGCCCGCGGTCTCGGCCTTGTCACGTGCCGCTTCGGCTTCCTCACGCGCGCGGTCGGCCGCCGCGCCCGCCTCACGCAAGCGGTGGGCCGCGTTTTCAAGTCGGGCGAGAAGCACGCCCAACGGGATGGCCGATAAGAGGGCCGTGAGGACGAACAAATTGTAGATGATCAGCAATTCGGCACTCGCAGCGCCCTTGGCCGCGCTCAGGGCCGCCGGTCCGTTGAAGGTGAACAATCGAACGGCGAGCGACACACCGAAGACCGCCGCGCTGCTGCCCAACAATCCGCCGCTGAGCGTTGCCAACAGCAACAGCGGTATCGCGAGAAAAAGAAACGGCGTGTGAGACACCAGCAGAGCGTAACTGGCGGCCGCACTCGCGATCGTCAGAACGGCGATCTGAGATAATTTCCGGGGGTTGAGCCTTTCCAGAAGAGACCGTTCAGTCCAGCTCAGCACCAAAGGCAGCGCTACGAGCAAGTCGAGGGCTTCGGTGAAGGACCGGATCTGGATGATCGGCCGCTCCGTTGCGGGAACAAGGAGACGGATCCAGGCGAATTCGAACGCCGCGCTCAGCAGGCAGGCGAGCGAGCTGAAGACCGTAAGAAGGGGGATGGTTTTGACTGATAAGTACCAATTTGCTCCGCGGTTTATCTGCCTGAAAAGTGCCGCCGTCGCGCAGATTTCGAACACGTCCGCGATGACGATGCCGGATGTCGCCAGAATCGATTTGCCGATCAACAGGTGAGCGGCGAAGTTGGCGGCCGCGGCGGTCGCGATCGCCGGCGGCCATGCTTCCCGGCGCGTACGGAGCAGGATGGCCAGGAAGAGGCTGTTCGCGCACCAGGGTATGATCGCGAAGACGGCGTGATCGTTCACATAAAAGCGGCTTGCTGCGGGGATCAGATAGAGGATCGGAACGGCGCCGAAGGCGGCTGCAAAAATCCAGTTGCCGCCGGCGGGTCGGGTGAGCCCATCGATGATGTGCTTCATCTGACGCATGAGGGCGTGCCTCGTGGATCGGAAGCAGGTTACAGTCTCGGTCGCCGTCTGCGGTTCGCGGCCATGAGAATGGAGCGGTTTCCCGGTGGGTCAACTATTTTCATCGACAGAAGATTGTATTCAAGTCGCGATATGAATCTGTATATCGCGATTGTCTGTAAAATCTGAATTTTCAGTCCTTTGTCCCGAGGTCCTGACGATCGTTTGCGTTTGAGCGCAGACCGAACCGGCCGTCACACGCGGCGCCGATGCCCGTCGTCAGTCGCGCGGAGGGGGACTTCGGCCTTGAGGACTGGACGCTCTGGTCCGTTCCGGGTGGGAGATGCGTCGGCCGGCACGGGGCGGCGCGAGGACCGGTCCGACACTTGAGCCTTGCCCCCTCACGCACGATGGCATCGCCCCGGTCGATATCCGGTGGGCGCGGGGATGCTTGGGCGCCCCTGCCCTCGCACATGACGTTCGAGGCCGCGGCAGGCGTCCGGATCCTGCCCGATCGCGGTGCGCACGGCACATTTCACGAGGCTGCCGTGTCGTCCGGATGAGACGCGGGTCCCCTCCCCTGGACGGGAGAGGGGGCACGCCGCGCCCGTCACAGCTTCACCGTTGTGGACCGTGCGCGTTGCAACCGGACACCGCCCGTGCGCCGCAGCGAACGATCAGCCGGATCATCTCCGGCATCGCGGCGCATGAGCGTCCGGGTCATCGCCCTGCCGCCGACGCGCGCGCACGGGATCCGGCTGCTCCGGATCCCGTGAACGGTGCTTCGATCAGGTTCACCGGCCGATGCGTGGCCTGCAAGCCATGGTGCGGCCGTGGGCCGGTCAGTGAGCGGGCGGATTGGCCGTCACGTCACGGATCTCTTCGGGCCCAAGCCCGAGATTGTGAACCGCATCCGGCGAGAGCTCGCCGACCGTCTCGACGCGATCGGCTGGCGGCGCCCCGTCGGCGGCTTTGTTGACGAGGTACAGCGCCCGGCGCGGATCCGCCTCCGCGACCGCGTAAAGCTTCGGCGCAGTGAAATTCCCGGCCTTCGTAATTTTTACGACCCAGCCACTCATCGCTTGTCTCCGCAACATGTCCGCCTCGGCAGGTCGCATGAGGATCATGCCGAGCAGAACTAAGGAACATGTGAGATACGCGGCCTTATTAGGCCGATAATTCCGCGATGTCAAAGTATAATTAAGCCGCGAAAAAAGCGGCTCCACTGTCGTCGCGTTTCGGAAAGCTGATTTGATCGAGCTGTTCGAGTTCCGCGGCAGCCTCGCGGACACCCTGCCCGCGTGCCGCTTCGAACCAGCGCCGTGCCTCGGCCTCGTCCTTCGAGCCCGTGAGCCCGCGGGCCAGGTAGCGACCTGCAGCCAGTTGCGCATCCGCATGTCCTGCCTCCGCCGCTGCTCTGAACAGGCTCAACGCACGGGGGAAGTCCGGTTTCAGACCGTACCCGCCGTCGAGCATGGCGGCCAGAGCATAGATTGCCCCGACATGGCCGCTCTCGGCCGCGCGCTCGAACAGATGGAAGGCCTGGACGCGGTCGACGGGGCCCCCTCGGCCGTTGACCATCATCTCGCCCAACATCGCCTGCGCCTCCGCGACGCCGCCTTCGGCGGCGCGCGCGATCCAGGCCCGGCCCTCCACGGCATCGCCGACGACTCCTCGGCCCTCGGCGATCATCCGACCGTACCAGAACTGGGCGATCGGCATCTCCTCGGCCGCCTTGCGCAGCCACAGGGCCGCCTGCGCCTCGTCGTATCCACCGCCGATGCCGTGCGACAGACAGATGCCGAAGTTGAAGGCCGCCGCCAGATTGCCCTGCCTGGCGCTGCGCTCAAACCAGTGGCGGGTCCGCACATCGTCGCCGGGCGCGCCCTCACCGGCGAGGATCAGATTTCCGAGATCGACCTGGGAGACTTCACTGCCGAGGTTGGCCGCCTCCCGCAGCCAGTGCGCGGCCCTGTCCGAGTCCTGAGCGCCGCCTAGGCCGACTTGGTAGAGCTGGCTCAGCGTTCGCGCCGCGCCGGCATAGCCGGCCTTTGCCGCGCGCTCGAGCCAGAGCGCCGCTTCGACGAAATTGGGCGCCAGATCGCCACCTCTGGCGTGCAGGTGCCCGACCAGCGCGGCGGCGTGTGCGTCTCCTGCCAGACCCGCGCGTCTGAGCCACGTCTCCCCCAGGATCGGATTCCGCTCGACGCCGTCGCCATTGAGCAGTGCGAGACCCAAGCTCGTTTGGGCGGCGACGATGCCGCCCTCGGCCGCCCGCGCGTAGAGCTCGACGGCGCGTTCCGCACTTCTCGGCACGCCGATACCCGCATGCGTGAGCGCACCGAGCAGGAACAACGCATCCCCCAAGCCGGCCGCCGCCGCCTTCTCGATCTCGGCGACCGCCAGCGCAGTGTCCTCGGGCGTCTGCTTCCGCAGACGCAGCAGTCCCAGGCCGAGATGCCCCTGCGGACAGCCGGCCCCGGCCGACGCCAGGTACCAGCGTTCCCCCTCGGCTTCGTCGCGCAGGGCGTTCGGGCCCGCCGTCAGGATGTAGCCGAGCAGGGCCTGCCCTTCGCGCGAATCGTTGGCGGAGGCCCGTCGCGCCCAGAGGATGGCGGAGACGGGATCGGATTGCTTTCGCTCGTCGGCGCGGTCGAAGGCCAACTCGTCCGTGAGCGAAGACCTCTGCTCCGCCATCCCGGTATCGCCGCGCATGCACAGCAACGCGAGCTTGAACTGTGCCTCCGCATGCTCGCCTTCTGCCGCGGCGGTCATCCAGCGGACGGCTTCGGTGATGCTTTCGGGGACGCCCGTCCCGTCCAGGTAGCATTGCCCGAGGTGGAACTGCGCGTCCGGCAAGCCGCCCTGGGCCGCCCGGCTGATCTGAGCGACGCCGTCCTTGAACCGGCCGCTCTCCAGCAGGCTGAGGCCGAGCCTGAGCCGCGCGGTCGGAGAAGCCGGAGCCAGGAACCTGTCGACGATCTTCATCCGCCGCACGCCTCCGAAGAGTGGCGATTATTCACGGCTCCCGCATCCCTTCAAGTCCGACGGGCAGCAGGCGGGCGAACAGATACTTGAGCATCGTTCGATCCCCGACCATCACATCGGTCGTCACGGGCATACCGGCGGTCATGTGGAAGTTATCGGGCAGTCCGTGAAGCTTGATCGCGGTCAGTTCCACGCGCGCGCGGAACCAGACGCCGTTGGCCGCCTGCCCGCCGACACTGCTTCGCTGCGTCTCCTGCTGCCCGGTGAAGCTGTCGGCGCTCACGCTCTTCACGACGCCGTCCGCCATGCCGTACTGCACGAAGGGGAACGTATCGAACTTCACGCTGACTTTCTGTCCGGGATGGACGTAACCCGCCTCGTCGGCCGCGATGCGCGTCTCGACTTCCAGGGGCGTGTCCCGCGGCACCAGCGTGATGAGCTGCTCGCCGGATTGCAGGATCGAACCGACCGACACCTTGGCGACATTCAGGACGATCGCGTCCTGTTCGGCCACCAGATTGACCAGCTGTCGACGGAGGGTCGCCTTCCGCAGGCCTTCCTGGGCCTCGTTGAGGCTGCGGCGCCGCAGGGTGATCTCCTGGCTGATCTGCGATTTCCAGTGCTGCGAGAAGGCATCCCGCTCGGCGATCATCTGATTGAGGTCGTTCCGGGCCCGGCCCGCGGACGCGGTCGCATCCTTCAGGTTCCTCTGCATCTCGATGCGCTGGTCCTGAGCGACCAGGCGATTCATCTGGCTGCCGACTTGGAGGCGCTCCAGCTGCAGGCGTTTCGATTCGAGGATCCCGGCGATCTCCGCGCGCTCGCCGAACGCCTTGGCATCGAGATCCGCGCGCGCGAGCTGCGTCTCCAAACCTCTGATCTTCTGATCGTAGCTCTCGATCTGGTGCCGGTACTGGGCCTGTCGCTGTCCGTAGAGAGCGACCTGAATCACGGTCGCGGCGTCGGCCGAGGACGGATGGAACGGCGATCCCGTGCTCTCCGCCGTCAGCCGATCCACCTCCGCCTGAAGGCTGAGAACTTGGTTCTCCAGGGCCCGAGCGTCGGCGCCGGTGAAGGTCGGATCGAGTTCGGCAAGGAGTTCGCCGGCGCGGACGACTTGGCCTTCGCGAACCTTGATCGAGCGCACGATCGACGTTTCCAAGGGCTGAAGGACGATCGTCGGGCTCGTCGACACCATCCGCCCCCCGCCCGTGACCACGACGTCGACGGGACACGTGGCCAGGATGAGGCCCGAGGCAATCACGAGCGTGAGGACCACGCCGAGCATGCTGCGCGCCGCAGGTTGAACCGGCATCGCGAGGAGCGCCGCCGTCGGAGACTGGAACTCCAGGAGGACCGGACCGACATCCGCCTCCGCGGGCGAGAGGCGCCTGATCCGGAAATTGAACCAGCTTGCGAGAGAGTTACTCATCGGCGAGCCTTTGTTTCCGTATGGCCGTGGCTCAGAACAACCTGAGGGCTTGCTCCACCCGGCGCCGCGTTCGTCCGGAGCGAATGGCGCAGCCTGCGGTCTCCGATCACGTGGCGCTCAGGTAGATCGGAGACGGACGCGCCTCCTCCAGATGCCGATTCTGCTGTTGCCACAACTGCTTGTAGATCGTGCAATGCTCGACCAGATGGTCATGGGGACCGATGGCGATCGCACTGCCCTTGTCGAGCACCAGGATCTGGTCGCAACGGATCAGGGACGAGAGCCGGTGGGACACGATGATCATGGTCCGGCCGCTCGCGATCCGCTGGAGGTTCGCGTTCACCAGGGCCTCGCTTTCGGGATCCAGCGCGCTGGTCGCCTCGTCCAGGATGAGCAATCTCGGATCCGTGATCAGGGCGCGGGCGATCGCGAGCCGCTGCCTCTGGCCGCCCGACAGGTTCGCGGAGCCCTCTTCGATCCAGGTCTCGTAGCCGCGGGGCAGCCGTTCGACGAACTCTTCCGCGCCAGCAAGCCGCGCGGCGCGGATCACGTCCTCGAAGGTCAAGCCCGGCCGGCCGGCGATGATGTTCTCGCGCACCGTCCCGCGGAACAGGAAGTTGTCCTGCATGACCACGCCGAAGCTCCGACGCAGGTGCGTGAGGTTGATCTCGCGCAGGTCCGAGCCGTCGATCTTCAACCGGCCCGTGTAGTCGCGATTGATCCCCTGCAGCAGGCGCGCGATGGTCGACTTGCCGGACCCGCTGCGGCCGACCAGCCCCAGCATCGTTCCCGCGGGGATGCTGAAGGAAACCTCGCGCAAGGCCGCCGACTGCGCGCCCGGGTACCGGAAGCCGACCTCCTCGAAGCTTATCTGTCCCGCGAATTGGGGGCGCAGGCCGCTCCGTGCCGCCTCGGTCTCGGTCGGATGGTTGAGCACCTCCGCGACCTGGCTGATCGACATGCGGATCTCTTCGATGTCCTGAAGCAGCTTGGCGAAGCTGATCAGCGGGCTCGCGACGCGGCCGCCGAGCATCATGAAGGCGATCAGGCTGCCCGCGGTGATGCCGGTCGTTCCCGCCGGGGCCAGGACCACGATGTACGCGCCGCAGAGGAGGATGCCCCGGTCGATGAAGCGCTCGAGCGGCAGCGAGAGCGTCTGCGCCCAGTTGACGATACGGCCGGCCGCCAGCCGCGCCTTGCCCGATTCGGCGACGCGTTCGTCCCATTCGCGCTTCCGCACGTCCTCGATCGCCAGCGACTTGACCGTCCGCATCCCGTGCACGGTCTCGACCAGGGTCCCGCCCTTCTGGATCTCGGCCGCGATCAGCCGCGCATAGACGGTCCGGATCGCCGGCAGGAAGGCCAGCACGAGCCCCCCGACACAGGCGGACGCGACCAGCACCATCCACGCCAAGGTCACGCTCATGTAGAACAGGAACGGCAGCAGGACGACGAGCGTAAGCAGGTCCAGAACGGTCGAGACCAGCTTCCCTGTCAGGAAGTCGCGGATCTTGAAGACCTGCGAGATTTTATGGGTCGTCTCGCCGGTCGGGGATCGCTCGAAGAACTCGATCGGCAAGGCCAGCAGGCGCCGGAACACGTGAACGTTCAGACGGGCATCGATCCGGGTCGACATCACTTCGACGATCTCGCGCCGCGCGTAGCTGATCAGCGCTTCGTAGACCGTCACGAGGACCAGCATGAGCGTGATCAGCGTGAGCGTCGACACCGTGTTGTGGGTCAGAACCCGGTCGAGTGCCGCCATGACCAGGAATGGCGGCAGGATCTGCAGAACGCTGACCGCCAGGGAGGCGGTCAGGATCTCGCGAAGATTGCGCTTCTCCGTGAGGACGAGCCTGGCGAGCCAACCGAGCGAGAAGGCGGCCTCGTCGTCCGTCGTCGCGCGCGAGCGGCGGACGAGAAGGGCCTCGCCGTTCCAGACCCGCTCAAGGCGCAGCTCGTCGATCTCGATGCCGGTGCCGCTGGGGCCCGTCGGTCCCTCGATGAAGCAGACGCCTCGCTCACGATCGCGGCGCGTGATGAGGGCGGCATGCCCGTCGGCAAGAAACACAACGATGGGGCCGACGTGTTCCAGCCGCATGAGCTGGGACCGGCGCATGCGCACCGCCCTGGCCCAAAGGCCGGACGCCGTTGCCCATGCCGCGAGCGAGGCCGGCGCCGGTACCGGACCTTCGGACTCGCGCGGGTAGTCGGCGGGATCGAGGTCAGCGCCATGGTGGTGTGCGACCCGCACGACCGCCATGATACGCGCCTGCGCCTCGCGCGACATCGCACGGTCTGAGACGCTCACCTCTCGAACTCCGAACGCGGCCCCGCGGGTGTCGGGCGCTGGTGCATGGCGACTCCACGTCGTCTGATCGGGTCATGCGAAGCTCGGGCAGGCACCCTGAGGGGGCACCCGCTCGGTGCGTCTCATGCGGGCGCGCCCGCCGCTCACGATCATGCCGGCCCGCGGTTCGGGCTGGAATAGGCCACAGGTTATAGACTTCTTAACCTTTTCGACTTCGGCGCCTCCCGGGTCCGCAGATCGTCTCGTGAAATCTGCTTTCGCATCCGCCTGACCGTGATTCGGTTCTGGGTCCGGCGTGTTTAGTTAACGAATTATAACCTCTGGCATATGGCTCGGCCAATTTGTCTCGCGATAGGAGGATCCCCTGTGCTGGCATGCTGCCTCGTATGCGCTGCCTTGTGCGAAAACAGATCTGATTTCCGTTGTTCGAGAGGCCGGCGCCACCAAGACTGAAGGTGGGCAAGAGCCATAGCGAGGGAGATTGCAATGGCCAACGAAAACTTGTCCGGAACCTCAAGCGACGGCCTCGTTGCATTCTCCGGAACAGCGGATGCCGGAGATCAGCTGTTTTTCTACGCCAGGCAGAATGGGAACTGGATCCTGCTCGGATCTACGGTGGCCGATACGCCGAATCCCTTCTCGACGGGCGGTAGCTTTTCCTTCTCCGCGGCGCTCGGCCAGGGGATTTATGAGCAATTCGCGATCTACGATGCGACGGGAACGGGCATCAATATCACCACCGCGCAGGTCGCATTCAGCGGTGGCACGCAGAGCGCCACCAATGGTGCCGGAAGCACGAGCGTAACGTTCACCAACGATGGCGGGTACCCGATCACCGGCGTGGTCGGCGTCACCGGCGCGACCGGCAGCACGGGGGCGACCGGTGCCACGGGAGCCACCGGCAGCACGGGAGCCACGGGTTCGACGGGCGCCACGGGTTCGACCGGCGCCACGGGTTCGACGGGCGCCACGGGTTCGACGGGCGCCACCGGTTCGACGGGTGCCACCGGCGCGACGGGTTCGACGGGAGCCACGGGTTCGACCGGCGCCACGGGTTCGACGGGCGCCACGGGTTCGACCGGCGCCACGGGTTCGACGGGAGCCACGGGTTCGACCGGCGCCACGGGTTCGACGGGAGCCACAGGTTCGACCGGCGCCACGGGTTCGACCGGCGCCACGGGTTCGACCGGCGCCACGGGTTCGACGGGTGCCACCGGCTCGACCGGCGCCACGGGTTCGACCGGCGCCACCGGTTCGACCGGCGCCACGGGTTCGACCGGCGCCACGGGTTCGACCGGAGCCACAGGTTCGACCGGCGCCACAGGTTCGACCGGCGCCACAGGTTCGACGGGTGCCACCGGCTCGACCGGCGCCACGGGTTCGACGGGAGCCACAGGTTCGACTGGCGCTACGGGCTCGACTGGCGCCACGGGTTCGACCGGTGCCACGGGTTCGACGGGTGCCACGGGTTCGACCGGCGCTACGGGTTCGACGGGTGCCACGGGTTCGACCGGTGCCACGGGTTCGACCGGCGCTACGGGTTCGACGGGAGCCACCGGCTCGACCGGCGCCACGGGTTCGACGGGAGCCACGGGTTCGACCGGTGCTACGGGTTCGACCGGTGCTACGGGTTCGACTGGAGCCACGGGTTCGACCGGCGCCACGGGTTCGACCGGCGCTACGGGTTCGACGGGTGCCACGGGTTCGACCGGTGCCACGGGTTCGACCGGCGCCACGGGTTCGACGGGTGCCACCGGCTCGACCGGCGCCACGGGTGCCACCGGAGCCACAGGCCGTACCGGCGCGACGGGTTCGACCGGCTCGACGGGTGCCACTGGAGCCACGGGCCGCACCGGCGCGACCGGTTCGACCGGTGCGACGGGTGCCACCGGAGCTACGGGCCGCACCGGCGCGACGGGTTCGACCGGCTCGACGGGTGCCACTGGAGCCACAGGCCGCACCGGAGCGACCGGTTCGACCGGCTCGACGGGGGCCACCGGAGCCACAGGCCGTACCGGCGCGACGGGTTCGACCGGTTCGACGGGTGCCACCGGAGCCACGGGCCGCACCGGCGCGACGGGTTCGACCGGCGCGACGGGTGCCACTGGAGCTACGGGCCGCACCGGAGCGACAGGTTCGACCGGCGCCACGGGTGCCACCGGAGCCACAGGCCGCACCGGCGCGACCGGTTCGACCGGCTCGACCGGTGCCACTGGAGCCACAGGCCGCACCGGAGCGACCGGTTCGACCGGCTCGACGGGGGCCACCGGAGCCACAGGCCGTACCGGAGCGACCGGTTCGACCGGTTCGACGGGTGCCACCGGAGCCACGGGCCGCACCGGCGCGACCGGTTCGACCGGCTCGACGGGTGCCACCGGCTCGACCGGCTCGACCGGCAGCACGGGCGCGACGGGTGCCACTGGAGGCCACCATCACCACCACCACCATGGTCACGATCATCACCATGGTTACGACTCGGCGGATGCGACGAGATCGAACGGCGGCGCTGGAGCTGTGATCGATCAGGGATCCGTCGGCACGGGGATGGATCCGGTCTTCGCTCAGTCGACTCAGGGTTCGAGCGTGTCCGACATGGATGTCCTGAGATCGCTGGGAGACCTCATCAGCCGGTTGATCTCCAACAACGGCTCGGTGAGTGGCCTACTCAGCGATACGGCCGCGCAACAAGACATCCTGACTCTCATGAACGCGTTCCGGCTCGGCGGAAGCTCGGGCGACGCGACGACCCAAGCGAGCGCCTCGATCGGAACGAGCCGGTCGACGGCGGGTGGCGCGTCCTCGAACACGTCCTCGCCGACCGATCTGCTCAACAATCTGGGTCGGCCGAGCTGACTGGGGTGACATGCGGAGGGCGCCTTTCCGGGCGCCCTCCCGAACAGAGAGGCCGCAGCTCGCCGCTGCGGCTTCTCCACGTTCGGCGCGGGCCGCGCAGGGCGAGGCGAGATGCGTCCAGCGCCCGAATCGCTCCGGTGCCGGCCCGCCACGGAGACCACGAGCGGTGCGCATGGGGGTGGCATCGGTGTTGCGCGGGTGGCTTCGATGCGCCGTGGCCGCGCGCATACCGAATGGTAATTCTTGGTCCCGACCGACGGCGACGTTCCCTCGGCAGCGCCAGACGCACCTCACGCCTGCGGGCAGACACCGCCCACACGCACGGAAGCCCTCGCCGACCGTCGCATCCAGCAGCGCCTCGCGACACGGGAAGGCCTGCGACCTCGTCCGGGATGGCCTCAGCGGCTGGTCGACCAGACGTCGGCATATCCGGGCGGGTCCGCGGCCCCGTCGTCCGGCACCTGACCGAGGGGCGGTTCTGTGCCCTCCGAGATCGGGATCTCACCCCATGCGGGCTTTTCGAGCCGGGACGATTCGGTCCGGATCGTTCCTGCCGACAGATTGATGTTACACCGCGCGAGCTATACTATCCGGCGAAGATATGGCAACATAGGCGTCTTTTCGGCTCCCTGAAATCTGTAATATATCAACGAAGTCCGGTTTTCATGTGCGCCATGCGTCCGGACGGGGGTACTGAAAATTCTTGTCAGCCGCTCGCCTCTTTGATCGGGAGAGAACGGGACCATGGCAAAAATTGGCTTGTCCATGATAGTCAAGGATGAGGCGCGCGTGATCGAGCGCTGCCTCGAGAGCATGCTTCCTCTGATCGACTACGTGCTCATCTCAGACACCGGATCGACGGATGGCACCCAGGACATCATTCGTTCCTGGCTCGATCGGAATCACATGTCTGGGGACGTCGTCGAGGAGACGTGGCAGGACTTTGCCACAAATCGAAGCTCGGCTTTGCGCCATCTCAGAGCGCGGAACGTCGTCGAATACGCCTTCGTCATGGACGCGGACGAAACGCTGACCTTCGACGACGGTTTCGATCCGCGGAAATTCAAAGCGTCTTTAAGCCATGATTATTACAACGTCGAGATCCGACGCGGCGGCATAAGATATTGGCGCCCTCAAATCATGTCGAACGACAGAGATTTTTACTACAAGGGCGTGCTGCACGAGTATATCGAGGCACCGGACGGCGTCACATCGGGAGACGCCATCGGATTTCACATTGCGTCGGGCGCATCGGGCGGAGCCCGAGAAAAGGATCCGGACACTTATCGCCGCGACGCCCGCAGATTGGAGGACGCTCTCGATGTCGAGAGCGACAGTTTCCTTCGGTCAAGGTATACGTTCTATCTTGGCCAAAGTTACCGAGATAGCAATCAGCTCGAAAAGGCCCTGGATGCCTATCTTGCACGGAGCGAGATGGGTTATTGGACCGAAGAGGTGTACATCAGTCTATTGGAAGCCGGCCACCTCATGGATCGTCTCGGCCGGCCCGTCGACGAGATCGCTGACGTCTACCGACGCGCCATAGCGGTTTGCGGGACTCGCGCAGAAGCTTTTTATCACATCAGCGACCTCTATTTTCGACACGGCCGCAACGAGGAGGGCTTCGCTGCGGCCAAAGCGGGTTCTCATCTCGTCGAACCCGCAGGCGGACTCTTTCTTTCCAAATGGGTCTACGATTACGGCTTATTGGACAAGCTCGCCATCAACGCTTACTGGGCGGGACATTATAGCGAATGCTTAGAGGCCTGTCTGACGCTTCTGGCGGACAACAGGCTCCCGCTGTCGGAACGCGCTCGGGTCGAGGCCAATGCCCGTGCGTCGCTGACGAAGATCCAGGACGAGAAGACCGCCGCCTGTCTGGGCTCGCGCGCGGCGCCGAATTTCCTTGAGCAGTACGAGATCGGCCCCGCGCGGGAGCTGAAACCCGCCGCCGCAGATGCCCGCGTGCTGGTCGCGATATTGGCGAAGCAGATGGCCGCAGCGCTCCCGCTCTATCTCGATTGCTTGAGAAATATGGATTATCCGAAATCCAAGATTGTACTTTATATAAGAACCAACAACAATACGGATGAGACGGAGAACATCCTGGCGCAGTGGATCGAGACATTCGGCGCTCAGTATGCGGCCGTCGAGTTCGATGCCAGAGACGTCGAAGATCCCGTTCAGACCTACGAATTGCACGAGTGGAACGCGACGCGGTTCCGGGTCCTGGGGCGCATCCGTCAGGAAAGCCTTCAACGGACGATCCATCATGGATGCGATTTCTACTTCACGGCCGATGTCGACAATTTCATTCGGCCAAACACGCTTCGCGAACTGGTGGCGCTGCAGTTGCCCATCGTGGCCCCCTTTCTACGATCGGTGGAGAGAGGAAGCTATTACTCGAATTACCATGCGGCGGTCGACGATCAGGGATACTACAGTCACTGCGATCAGTACGATTGGGTGTTGAACCGCTGGATCACAGGTGTCGTCGAAATGCCGGTGGTCCATTGCACCTACCTCGTCCGAACCGACGTCATCCCGCTGCTCAACTATCAGGACGGAACCGACAGGCACGAGTATGTGATTTTCTCCGACAGCGCTCGGAAGAGCAATGTCGTACAGTACATCGATAATCGTCAGATCTACGGCTACATGGCGCGCGATGACATACGAAGCGATACCGAACAGGCGCGCATCCTGCTAAGCCGCAGCCCGACACATGCGGGATAGGCTGATCTCACGTCGGAGCGTCGCTTTTGCTGGAGGTTTATACATGATAAGCCTCGGCCGTACCAAAGCAGGCAGCGCTCCGATCCTGGCGAATCCTGTCGAAGTCCGGGGCGAATGGCACGCGCCGCCACGGTCGGCCGCGCTCGTGATCGGCCGCATGCGGGAGGCCTGCTGCTCCGGCATCCGTATGGTGTCCGATCGGCAGCCGCAGATATTACGGATCGAGAATTGTCCTGCCGGTCCACCCGCGGTCTGGCTGCATCGGGACGCGAGCGATACTGCCATCATCCATGTCGACGTGGGCGAGCGTGCTTGGACCCAGTTGGCCTATCAGTTCGGCCACGAACTGGGTCATGTCGTGAGTAATTCTTGGGACAGCGAAGCGAAACCCAGCGCGCCATGCCAGTGGGTTGAAGAAATGATCGCTGAAAGCTTCTCGCTCCGCGGACTCGCCAACCTGGCGGCGGCTTGGGAGAGGAGCCCGCCGTTTCCGGGAGACGCGGGCTATGGGAAGGAGATAAGCCATTATCGAGATAACATTCTGGCCCAGTACAATCAGATTGCGTCATCTCAAGGCCTCGGAACGTCCAGCTCTTGGTTCACCCGCAATAGATCAACCTTGGAGGGTTTCGTCGGACTATCCGACCATGCGAAGGCGGCGGTTTCGATACTTCTACCCGCCCTGATGGCGCGTCCCGCGCTGTTGGAAGACATCGGTGCGCTCAATTGCTGGCCGGAACGGGCGGCATTACCTCTGGATGCTTATCTCAGTCGGTGGCGTGCGAGTTGCAAGAGCTTGGGATCGGCCGGTTTATTACCCGATCTGATCAAGACGACGATCTGCTCGCGCTGATCGGGATCGATCTCTGCTCATCCGGGTTCGCACAGTCCTCGGCAGCGGCGCCTCGTCTCTGGAGGTCTTGCCAGCCGTATGGCGGCGATCAGAGGGCGGCAACGTGGGAGCGGCGCAAGTCTTCGACACGGGGCGAGCCGGTCGACAATCCGCTCAAGGCGACGGCGGCACGGCCGGGCGGCGAAGCGCTCCTGGCCCTTGTCGGGGGTCGCGACCGCGAGGGTGTTGGCGCTGCCGACGCAGGCGCTTCGGTGGACCCGATCGGCGCGAGGGTTGCCGCCCCGTTCGCCGCTCGTCCCGTGACCGGCGGCAGACGCGGAGTTTCTTGGCAGAACTGGCGACGACCGCTTCCGATTCCTGAATGGGCAACTGATGCAGGAGTAAGGTTCTTGCGAATGTTGTCCAGTTGCGTCAATAATAGTCTTCCTTGCATCAGCGAGACGGGATCGAGATGCGCATCATTGCCTCTATGACGACGATACCGTCCCGTATCGCGGAGATCGAGCCCGTCATCGAGTCTGTTCTCAATCAGGACGTGGCTGTCGATCGTCTGGAGATCAATATCCCGTTCCATTGCAAGCGCAATGGAGAAGAGTACATTCTTCCGGATTGGCTCGTTTCGGAAGGTCAGATCGCGGTTTTTCGAACCGATGATTATGGGCCGATCACGAAGATCGCCCCCACCCTGCTCCGTCATCGACATGACGATGCGTACATATGGTCGGTTGACGACGATTGCCGATATCCGCGAAATCAATTGAGATTGCTGACATCCGTATGCGGTCCGAACGAAGATCGTATACTCACCCGTTATGGAGGCAACCTGAAAGAAGGAGGTCTCTTCGAGCCCTGGTACGGGCACGGCGCATGCACGATGCTCGAGGGGTTTGGTGGGGTCCTGTATCCTCCGAATTGTATCAAGGACGATTTCGATCGATATTTAGTCGACACATCAAACGATAAATTTTGCCGCGCAAATGACGACATCGTTTTAGCCATGTATTTCAATCATCATCAGGTGCCAATATTCTTGCACAACGTCCCTTCTGACGATGTTCCGTATATGGTCGAAGGCTGGATGGCGCACGCCGATCGAGATGCGTTGTCGACCGGTGGGCACAATATGGCTTATGAGGGCGCTTACAAATTTATAACAAACTACTTTATTTGCAATTCATCGTGACGGATGGAAAGCATCTGGCGCAAGTTCGATTGTCGCACATCGTGTGGATGACTTTCAGGCAGATGTAAATGCGCCTCTGTCAGCCAGATTGCTCCTGTCGCAGCCGCGCATCACGCGTTATCATGAGCTCGCCACTTGGATAAGTCGAATTGGCTTTGCGGATCGGGAGCAAAAAGCAGGGAGTCCGGAACCAGGCCAATACGATCGCCGTACTGCGGCTTGATTGATATTCGGACGAAAAGGCAATGTCTTGATGGAAAATCTGAAATTTATATTCATAGATACAAGCAAAAGATTTTTTGTATTGCGCACGAACGCACAAGCCTTTGCTCGACAAGCAAAATTATCAAGAATCTCGCTCTGTGTTGTTGTCTGCTCTTTTGAATCAAGATTTTTCGATGTCCCGTGTGGCCGAGGCACAAGACGATGATCGATGCCGACCGGAATGTCCCCGTTCACATCATCAACCTGGATCGCGACGCTGAGCGATTGAAAACATTCATGCATCGCAACGATTTTCTCCAGGTTGTCCGGCCGGACGCTGTCGAAGGCCGAAACCTGGATCGCGACGAACTTGCCAGGACCGGGATGATCCATCGAGATTTGCGCTATACAAATCCAGCCTTGGGCAATGCACATTCCCATATCGGTCTCTGGACCAAGGCAGCGGACGAGGATGTCTGTGTAACGATTGCGGAAGACGACGCGATTTTTTCGAGAGATTTTCATGCCGGGGCACGCACAATTCTGGACGCGCTTCCCTCCGATTGGGATGTCGTTCTTTGGGGGGTGAACTTCGACGCCTTTCTCTGGCTTGAGGTTGTCGAAGGGGTTCGCTGCAAGCTGCAGTTCGAACAGGATGATCTTCGCGCTCGGGTTGCAGAGTTCCGTGATCGTGCCGGGCTGAACGTGCCGCTCCGTTTGCGTCATAGCTTCGGGGTAATGGCGTACACGGTTTCACCCCTCGGCGCGAGAAACCTCATGAAGATCTGTCTTCCGCTTTCCAATCAGCTGATCGAATTTCCGGGCTATGGGGTCTTGATCGAAAACAACACGATCGATGCGGCAATGAACGCGGCTTATCCGAGTCTCAAGGCATTCGTTTGCATCCCACCACTGGCCATATCGGAAAATCGCCACGAGTCGTCGACCATTCAGGGTGCAAAGTAAGGAATAGCTTCTGCTTTTAATCGAAAATGGATCGTATTCATTCAATAAAAGTGAGCCGGCAGCCTGCCGTCTTAGTGTCGTCCCCCATAACGATAGCGCGGCCCGGCAGGGTGTGATTCACGGCTCCTGCCGGAGGCGCCGATGGATCATTCCTGGCTGACGGACGAGCAGTCTGCGAAGATCGCTCCGCACCTGCCCACCGATACGCGAGGCAAGGAGCGCGTCGACGACCCGCGCGTGATCGGCGGCATCGGTCACGGGCTGAAATCCGGCGGACGTCGGGCGGACGCACCGCGCGAGATCTACGGCCCGAAGAAGACCTTGACCGCTTCATGCGCTGGGCAGGCAAGGACGGGCGGTCTGTTCGAAGCTCTGGCTCAGGCTGGCGGACCGCCGGCCCAGGGTCTGATCGACGCATCCGGGGTGGAGGCCCATCGCTGTTCCACGGGAGGCGAAGGGGAGAACCGATGCGGGCAAGCGGGCGCTCGCGCGGTGGACGCACGGCCGGGATCCACGCGCCCCCCCGACCGCGCCTGCCGCCCGCTCGCTTTCCTGCTGATCGGCGGGCCGATCGCCGACTGCACGGCTGGTGCGGCCGCTTCCTCGGCAGCCCTGCGGAGGACCGCGGCCTTATCGGACCCTTTGCGCGCACAGTCGTTCTGCCACGGCGCGCCACGCTTTGACCAGCTGTCGACGGCTTCCCGGGTAATGCTCCACGAGAAGGGTCATATCGACAACGCGTTCGGCGTCGAAAATGCAATAACCGGCGTCTCTCTCACACCAAGCTGCAAAGCTTCGCCCGGATCCGTCGAAACCAAGCATGATCGGCCAGACGATCCTCTCCGACGTGCCGCCACTTTCTTCACGGTAGACAACCCGCATCTTACGCTGCTCGCGCATCGCGCGGCGGCACTGCGCCAGATCGAAGCGCGTGGCGACCGAGGGAGGGCCGGAGGCGACGTAGAAACTGCTGTCGTCGAGAGCCGGCCGCAGGGTCGGAGTCAGCACGCTATCGATCTTGGCGAGAGCATTGCGAACGGCCTCAGCCAGGGCGGCGTCGGTCTGACGGCTCACCCATTCCGCACCGATGACCAGTGCGTGCAGTTCCTCTTCGGTGAATGAGAGCGGCGGGAGCAAGAAACCAGGGCGGAGAGCATAGCCGACGCCGGCCTCCGCATCGATGTCGGCCCCCATGGCTTGCAGAGTCGCGATATCCCTGCGGATGGTGCGCAAGGAGACGCCGGCCTCGCGAGCGAGCACCGCGCCCGCCACCACCCCTCGGTGACGGCGGAGACGCTGGAGGAGGTCGAAGAGACGGTGACTGCGCGACACGGCTACCCGATCGTGACGACCACTTTGCCGCGCAGCTTGCGGCCCGCCTCGATTGCCGAGATCAGCGGAATAGCTTGCGCGAGCGGCACGGTTTCGGCAATCGGCAGAACCAGCGTCCTGTCATGGGCTGCCTTTGCCAGGCGGTCGAGCAGGTCCGCACGTGGCTTTCCGACGATCGGTTTCATCCGCCGGTCGAACACGGCACGCAAGAACCGTACGGGCGTAGGCTCGACCGTGGTGAAGGTGCCGCCCTTGCGCAGCATGCCGATACCGGTTGACGTCGAGAGCGTTCCTGCAGCATCGAACACCACGTCGAATACCTCGGAAATCGTCGATGCGGCGGTGACCCGATAATCATAGACTGTTTGGAGCCCGAGCGAGCGGGCACGCTCGATCCCTTCGGCGCCACAGCTGCCCGACACCTCGGCGCCGAACATGCGTGCGATCTGCACGCCGGCCTCTCCGACAGCACCCGAGCATCCATTGATGAACACGCTCTGACCGGGCCTCAGTCGCGCCTTGTCGATGAGGCCATTCCAAGCCGTGACGCCCGCCGTCCCGAGGCATGCGGCCTGCTCGAAGGAGACGGTCTCCGGCTTTTTCGCGAGCGCGGCTTCCTTGGCAATGACGGCTTCGGCCAGTGAACCGGCCTCCTTGAAGCGCGCCATGCCGAAGATCGCGTCGCCGATCTTGAATCGGGTCACGTCGGCCCCGACCGCGGTGACGGTGCCGGCCAAGTCCAGACCCATTCCACGCGGGAACGATCGCCCGGTCACGATCTTCATCGCGCCGTTGCGGACCTTCCAGTCGATCGGGTTGAGCGCGGCGCGACGGACGGCGACCGCCACTTCGTCCTTCCCTGGCGTTCCCAGCGCAAACTCTTCGAGCCGCATGACTTCGGGGCCGCCGTAGGAGTGATATTGAATGCGTTTCATGGACTCGCCTTTCACCCGAGGCGGCGTCCTACGACGCCGTGGTGACAATTTCTGTCACCATCGTGGAAGCGGGAGCGGCGGACGGCATCCGCCCGCGTAGGAGCGCGCCCTGATGGCGGGGGCGTACTGGCTTCAACAGCAAGTCAGGGAGCGCTCGGCCGCTGATTGGCCCCGATCCATGATGCAGTCCGAACCTTCGCGATCGAGACGTGGTGGATAGATCGCAGTGCCTGTTTGAGATCTGGATCGGAATCTCTGTCAGATCTGGCGCGAGTCAGGCCGCAACATGTGCGACGATGGTCGGTCGGAGGCTGAACGTCGGCTTCTGGACGACGATCTACGGTCCGCTGTCCACCTTAAGTCGAAGATGTCGGAGGGGCGGTGAATGGCTGCTTCCGGGTGTCGGCGAAAGCTGGCGGCACGGCTGGCAGGGGTTGGGTGCGGACCGGCGGCTCAGGGTGGGTTTCTGACAATCCGCTTCCGGGCGCAAAACGCGAGAAGCAGACGCGTTTACGAGGATCCAGAAGGACACTCAGTCGATGGCCGTCTGATGCACGTGATGATCTCCTATTGGTCGGTTATGGGCCGACGTTTCGGAACCAGGATATCACCACCCTTCGCGCTTCGATTTTCGCGCTCGGCAGGTTGATTTTGGCGCGACTCAGAATATGATTTCCATGTCGAGAAGAGAGCAGACCGATTGGTAGCGCGGTCGCCGCTTGCGGTTTCTCATCGCCCAACTGGCTCCACGACGTTCAAACCTGGCAGACGCCAAGGTGAACGTAGGCGTGCGCGTTGCGCGCCGGTGGAGATGGGTGCCTTATGTCTGGTCGCTTAACAGACATCGTCTCGAAAACCATCTCAGCGCTTACCTTGGTAGCTCCAGGTCCTTTCGCGGGCCGCTCCGGCGGCTGGTCGCTCGATCTAGGCCTATATCAAGGACAACAAACGTGAAAATCATCATCATCGGTGCGGGGATCGGCGGTCTTTGTCTTGCGCAACATTTGCGCGCATCGCAAATTGAGGTCGCGGTCTATGATCGAGATGCAGGCCCCTGGGATCGAAAGCAGGGCTACCGCCTGCATCTGGATGCCGATGGCATCTCGGCGCTGAAAGCCGCCCTGCCTGGGCCGCTGTTTGCGCTGTTCGAGGCCACCTCGATGCACCCACTGCCCTACACGACCATCATGGACACGAGTTTCGCAATCCAGCGCCGGTTCCAGACCGACGACTACAGCAAGACGCAGCATCACCTGACCGACGGCATTGCCCAGCACCTGAACGTGAACCGTGCGACCCTGCGCGAGATCCTGTTGCAGGATCTGGAGGATGTTTGTCACTGGGATGCACGGCTCGAAGGTTATGAGACAGATGAGACGGGGGTCTCCGCGATTTTTTCCGATGGCCGGACGGCGCGCGGCACAATGCTGGTGGGTGCGGACGGCGCGGGGTCGGCGTTGCGCCGTCAAAGGGCGCCTGACGCGAAGATGATGGATTCGGGTGCCCGCGCCATCTATGGCCGCCTGGCCTTGAGCGACGCGCGGCGGGTTCTGCCGCCTCACGCCCTGGCCGATATTTTCACCGCCGCCTTCGACACCCGCAAGTTGATCCTGGGCGTGGGGCCTGTGATCTATCCGATGGCGCCCGATCAAGCGGCCCGCGCCTTGCTGCCGCAGGCGAGGCTTCGGACGCAGGATGATTACATCGGCTGCATCATCGCGGGGCGCAAGGAGCTGTTCGGGGACGACGAAGCCGCCCTGCGCGCGGCCTCCAGCGACACGCTGCAGGATCTGGCGAGCCGGCTTCTGGCAGAGTGGCCGTCAGGGGCTGCAAAGGTGCCGCGGGCGGGCGAAGCGGGTTCATTCTTCTATGTCGAGATGGCCTCTTGCATTCCCTTCGATCTCCAGCCGGAGACGAGGGTCACGCTCCTGGGCGACGCGATCCACACGATGACGCCCAGCCTGGGGCGAGGCGCGAACGTCGCCTTGCGCGATGCGGGGCTTTTGAGGAACTGGATCGTGAAGCATCACAAAGGCGAGTTGTCCTGCGATGCAGCGCTTCAGGCGTATGAGCGGGAGATGACCACCTATGGCTTCGAGGTGGTTCGCCGTTCGGCGGATATGGGTGCAAAGCTCCTTGGACAGGATCCCCTGTCGCCGAGTTGAAACGACGGCGACAGCCAACCCGGCCTCGAACGAAAGTGGGGCGCGAACGAGTTACGATCGCTTCCGGGATGCGCTGATCGTCGCCTAAGCGTCTGGCATGGGTCGCGTCCGGAAACGCGGCTCGGGATGGGTTTCCGCCGGTCCGTTTTCGGGCGGCCCGCAATGCTTGAATCCTTAGATTATATACAATAGACGGGCGGCCCCTCCAATCTCCGCCCTCGTATGGCGAGCTGTGGACCGAGACCGCGGATGCGACCGCTTTTTTCGACTGAGGGCCTCCACCCCAGGATCGCCTTCCGTCGATGGCGGGAGATGATGTGCGATCAGATGGTTCCGAACGAGATCCGGAATCTTGACGCGGCGCCGTTCCACGGCCGGATCGAGGTCACCGCGATCGGAGCGTTGCCGATCACGCGAAGCGTTCAGAGTTCCACCCGGACCGAAGTGACACCCGAGGCGGTGCGGCGGAACGGCCGGGGTGACCGCCTCTACGCGGTCTTCAGCCAATCCGGCCGCCATGCCGTCCAGCAGAACGAGCGTGAGGCGCTGGCTCGGGCCGGCGATTTCGTCGTGCTCGATCATCGACCGGGCGTGAGCGAGATCGAGACCGGCACCTTCCTGATCCTCGACCTGCCGCGGGAGCGCCTGGAGAGCGTGCTGGGCCCGTCTCAACTGTTCACTGCCCTCGCGGTCGAGGCCAACCTCGCCTCTACGATGCTCGCGAACACCTACGTCCAGGAACTGATCCGGGTGGGAGATCGGCTCAACCCCGACGGTGCGGCGCGCATGGCGTCGATTGGGATCGATCTCGTCGTGGCCAGTCTCGCCGAACGGTTGGCGCAGGCGGTGCCCCGCTCCATACACGGCAACGCCACCGTCCAGCGCGCCAAGGCCTACGTCGAGGCGCACTTGAGTGACACGACCCTCGACCCGCCGAAGCTCGCCGCCGCGGTCGGCGTGTCGCTGCGCCGGCTGCAGGAGCTGTTCCACGAGCGCGGCCGGCACATTTCCGACTACATCTGGGGACGCCGGATAGAGGCGGCAGCCAAGCGCCTAGCCGATCCGGCCTGCGCCCACCTGTCGATCGGCATGCTGGCTTACGGCTGCGGCTTCAGCAGCCAGGCGCATTTCGCGCGCCGCTTCAAGGATCGCCACGGCATGAGCCCGCGTGACTACCGGCGGGCGCACAGGTAGGACGTGCCGTCGGCCGCATCCGTTTTCGGGCTGTCGTCCGAGTCCGCCGAGTGGCCGAATTGGATCGGAGACGGACCGTCCGCTCTTACTTCGACATTGCCCCGACCGGCCCGCTCCGGGTCGGCCGGATAGGGGCGCCGACCGCCGGGCTGATCTTTGTCAGTCGCTCGGATGACGGGAAACCCGACGGCGTGACGGTGGCCATCGATGGGACGACGACCGTCCGCGCCGCCGCCCGCACGCTGACGCACGCGCGGCCCGTCGCCGTTCCGTTTGTGGCCGGTCGACCAGCAGATGCAGGTCGCTGTCCCGCAGGGCCGCCCCGCTGCCCTCGCCTGCGTCACGATCGGGCTGGACGAGGCGAAGCGGCCAGGCGTCGTCCACAGGATCTTCGAGGCCCGCGGCTTCGGTCAGGACGCGGTTGCCTCCTCGACCAGCGCAGCTCGCTCACCGGTCGAGCCGCGTCGGAGCGCCCGTCACATCGCATTCGGGTGAACGGTGGAGGGCCGGGCGCGCGGCTCCGCAAAGATGCGAGCCCAGGATCCCATTCACGGGCGGCAATGGCCCGCTTCCCTGGCCGCACGGGGCCGACCGCCGGGTGAAGAGCGGCCACGAACGGGGAGCCTCGATGAGGGGATGCCAGGGCGCACGGCCAGCCGCGCAGACGCATGGGGCGCCCGATCTGCCGCATGACGTCGATGGTTCACAATCCAACACGTCGGAGTTGCGAACCGCCCGCGTGGCTTGCTGCCCAGGATTGCTTGTGGAACCGTATGGGCCTGGGAGAGGTGACAGATGCTCCGCACCGAGCGTTCCAAGACGAAGCGCGATCTGAGATGACGGCTGAGGGTCCGCCCGACAAGATGGCCGAGGTTGCTGGACTGGCGGCCGCCATCGCCGACCACATCCTCGCGCAGCACGAGGCCGGTCTCACGATCCCGCCGGACCAGTTCAGGATGCTCGTGAGCGCCGCCCGGATGCTCCTGGACAACGGCGTATCGTGGCCGCCATCGGTGACATACCTCGTGATGGAAGTCGCCCGGCGGGTCGAGGAAGCCGAGCCTCCGCCCAAGGGCGACGAGGTCGTGGCGCACCTGACGCGGGCGCTCAACGCGGCCAAACCCACCTGAGGCCTGCCTGAGGCGCACCGTCACGCGGCGGGCGCGCCGATTTCCTGCGGGATCGGCGCCCTATATGGGCCCCATGCCCACACTCGGCCTCAAGCTCCCGCTCCGGATCTGCGTCCTCGAGAACGCCGCCTGCGTCGAGGATGCCGGCGGCCGGCGCACCGGCTACGTCTACTGGGACGAGGGCAGGCCGGGAGGAGGCAACAGTGCCTTCACCCGCGCCGAAGCCATCGAGCAGGTCCGGATCATCGCGAGCGCCTGGGCCGGCGCCCTGGTCCACAGCGGCACCCTCGACACCGGCCCGGCACCCGAGCCGGGCGCCGCCGCCGCCGAGCCATCTCCGGAAGGCTGATCGCTCCCGGTAAAGCGGGATCCGCTACAGGCCGGCGCCGCTCACGTACGAGACCGGCGCGCCCGAGCTCGTCGCGGAGGCCGCCACGGTGGCGGCGATCCAGTCGCCGTCGCCGGTCGCGGGCACCCGGCACGCCCGTGCCATGGCCCATACCTGACGGCGCCAGAGCCAGAGGCGGAGGGTGTGGATGAGGTCGTACACGGCCGGCCCCCCATGCTGTCGCTCCCGTCCATGTGGGGCGCGCGCTCGGTCCGCTCAAGCGTGCGGCGCCCTCATGGCTGCGTTCGGATGCCCCGCACCTAAGCGGCGACGTGCTTCATCACGAAGTGGAAGCCGAGTTCGGGGTTCTTGCTGAAATCGGCATCGTAGAATGCGTTCTCATTGCCGGAACCTCGGCAAAAATCCTTGAACTGAAACATGCTCTTCGGGACGAATTCGAGCCCGTGCTGCCGGACAAGCTCGCGCCACCACGTCTCCGGCTTGACTGTAGGATGGTAGCTTACGCCGTTGGCGACATCGTCGTATGTCGCGGCGGAGCCCACGAAAAGACCGCCGTCGGCCAGGTGAGATTTCACATTCGCAAACAGCTGAGGAAGCAACGATTCCTCGATGTGCTCGAGGACCTCCCACATCGTGATGACGTCAAATTTGGCTTTCGTACCCGTCTTCTGATCTATCAGAGAAAATGGCTTGGTAATATCGCATGTCTTTAGATAATCTGGAATGATAGACCATTCGGCGCGCTGCGCGCGAAGGGAGTAATCGCTTCCCTCGATTCCGAATGCCGCGTTGCCTCTGATGAGGAAATCGAAGACGAGGCCGCCCCCTGCGCAGCCGAGGTCCAGGGCGGTGACCTTTCGGCCGAAATGGCTTTCGATCGCATGACAGAACCGCTGATTGCGTGTATTGTCATCCTTTGTTCCGCGCGGAACCGTGTGATCGTTGCTCTCGTAGGCGATCGGATGATCTGTCACGAGACAGAAATTGTTTTTCGGCGCCAGCTGAACGACGGCGAGGCGCCTGACATCTTGCATCTGTGCGAGCTGCTGCGCGTGAGCCGCCATGATCTTGCTGTCGAGGGCGGCGTAGAGCTGGCGGCCCACATCAAGAATCTGCTGGGTGATGAATTGCTTGTCTTGGTCGTTCATCACAAATTCCTGACGATCGATCTCGGTGTGACGCGGCGTGGCTGAGCCCGAATTTATCCCAGATCCTGTATCAAATCTTTACGCGACGGTCTGAATCCGGGGCGCGAAGCGGCGGCGCCCCGCCCGACGGCGCGCTTCGTCCGGGACCTGCGTCCGGGACCTGCCGCCAGCCCGGTCCGGTAGGCCGACCGAACGCCTCACGCCCCCGCCCCCGGCAGCCCGGTCCAGGCCTCGCGGATGAGCGCGAGGCGCTGAGCGGCCCGCGCCGCGTCGGCCTCCGCGACCTGATGGAGGACCGCCTCCAGCGCCTCGGATCCGCCGAGCGCCGCGGCCGCCGCGCCCTGGCGGCGCATGGCGGAGCGGTGTGCCCGCATCGCCGGCCCCGCCTTCGGCCCCGTTTCGATCCCCTCCAGGGTGGCGATCAGGGCCGCCGCGAACGGGGCGACGTCGCGCCAGGATGCCGCTGTGGTCGCCGCTGTGGTCGCCGGCTCGGGGGAGGCGGCCTGCGCCGGCGGCGGCGCGGAGAAGCTGGTGGTGAGCGGTCGCTTCATGACGAACCTCCACGGGCGCGATATCTAAGGGGGATCGGCCGGCGCGGAGCTGTACGAGGAGCGCATGGCCGAAAGGCGGAAGGCCACCGGATCCGGCGAGGACGGCCTGTCGCGCCACATCCTCCCCAATGCCGGTACGATGGTCGGTGTCTGCACCACGCTGATCGGCCTCGTGAAGATCGCCGAGGGCTGGATCGGGCCGAGCCACGTCGACGAGGCCGCCGCCCTGACGGCGGTCCTGTTCCTGGTCAGCGCGATCGCGTCCTACCTGTCGATCCGTCTGGGGGATGTCAGCGACCTCGCGATCCGCCTGGAGCGCTGCGCCGACATCTGTTTCGTCATCGGGCTGATCGGCCTGACGCTGATCTCGGTTCTGTTCGCCTACGAGACGATCTGACGGCGTGCCGCAGGGGACCGTCGGGCAGGGCATCGGGGTCGGTCAGCGCCGCCGCGAGGAGCGCGAACAGACCGAGATGCAGGGCGAGCGCCGCCGAGCCGGCATCGTGCAGGGACCACAGGCCGGCCGCACCGACCGCCATGAGCGGCGGCCCGGCCACGTAGACGAGGCTCCGCCACGCGGCCGCGGGGCGTCCGAGGCGCCAGAGGCAGCCGGCCAGCGCCGCCAGGGCAAACCCGCCCTTGATCAGCGCCATGAAGCGGATCACCCGCACGAGATCGGGGTCGATTTCGGCCGCAGGGGAGCGTCCGGCCGCGACCCAGGCCAGCGGAAGTGCGAGGACCGTCAGCGCGGCCAGCATCAGGCGCGCCGGAGGGGCGCCGCGCGTCGCGCGCCCGGACGCGGCCGGGATCGTCATCGCCTGAACCCGCATCGGCTTCCTCCTGCGCCCCGCTCCGATCGGAATCGAGTCTAGGCGCTCCGGGGGCCTCGGTCACCTCAAAGGGAGAGGGAGCCGGCAGGGCCGCGCCGCCGCAGGCGCGTGCCGGGACGGCGCACCCCCGGCTCAGCAGCCGCGGAACAGGGCGACGCCGAAGGCGGTGAATTTCAGCGGCAGGTGGCAGTGGCCGTCGGGGTCGTCGATCCGGAAGCGGATCGCGGCCTCCTCCAGGAACCCCTCCCCCGCCGCCCCGACGAAGTCCCCGATCGCGAACACGACCTCGTAGAGTCCGGCGGCGAGCCGCGTCCGCACGATCGGATGATCGAGCGTCCCGTCCGCGCCGAGCCGCCCCTCGGCGAGCACCCGCCGCCGGGACCCGGCCCGCAGGACGCGCACGCGCATCCCCGCGGCCGGCCGGCCCGTGGCGGCGTCGACGGCGTGGAGCGACAGGCCGGTCACGGGGCGCCGCCCTCCCAGAGCATCCGCCAGGGATGGGCGGCCTCGTAGGCCGCCGCCATCGCCACCAGAGCCTCGTCGCGGCCCCAGGGCGCCACGAGCTGGAACCCGATCGGCAGCCCGGCACGGGAGGGGCGGCAGGGGATCGAGATCCCGGGACAGCCGGCGGCGTTGACGAAACCCGTGAAGGTCGCCGAGCCGCGGGGGCCCACCGGCACCCCGGCGATGCGCTCCGGATGGGTGTCCTCCGCCCGCCAGGGCAGCGCCGCCGCCGTGGGCGTCATCAGCAGATCATGCGCGGCGAACAGGGCGGCGAGATCCTGACGCAGCGCCAGCGCCATCCGCTGCACGTCGAACAGGTCGGCCGCCGAGAGGGCCGCCCCGGCCTCCGCCAGGGCGCGGATGTCGGGGCCGAGGTCGTCGCGCCGGCCCGGATGCGCCCGCATCAGCCAGGCGATTCCGGCCTGGCCGAGGATTGGCCACGCCTCCGTGATGGCGGTCGCCGCGTCGAAGCGGCCGGTCTCGACCCGGTGGCCGAGGCCGGCGAGGCGCCCGGCCGCCTCGGCGACGCTGTCGGCGATCTCGGGATCGACCGGGGCGGTGCCGAAGGCCGGGACATGGAGGATCCGCAGCGGGCGCTCCGGCATTGCGGCGGTCCCGAACGGGCCGAAGCCGTTCGGCGCGACCGCGTTCGGATCGGCCGCCCCGAGGATCCGCATCAGCGCCGCGAGGTCGTCGACCGTGCGCGCCATCGGCCCGACCACCTCGAGGTCGAGCATGATCGGCGGCAGCCCGCCGGTTCGCGGCACCCGTCCGGCGGTGGGTTTCAGGCCGACGAGGCCTGTATGGGAGGCGGGGCGGCGGATCGAGCCGCCCGCATCGGTCCCGAGGGCCAGGGGCCCGATCCCGGCGGCCACCGCCGCGACGGCGCCGCCGCTGGAGCCCCCCGGGGTCAGCGCCGGATCCCAGGGGTTGCGGGTGACGCCGGAGACCGGGTTCCCGGTATAGCCCTGGACGGTCAGTTCCGGGACGTTGGTCTTGCCCAGGATCACCGCTCCGGCCGCGCGCAGGCGGGCCACCGGCGTCTCGTCCCGGTCCGCCCCCTGCCCCGCGTAGAGCCGGCTGCCCCAGCCGGTGGCGAACCCGGCGACGTTCAGGCTGTCCTTGATGGTCACCGGCACGCCGTCGAGGGGGCCGAGCGGCCGGCCCGCCGCCCAGCGGGCCGCGCTCGCCGCGGCGGCGCGCGCCGCACCTTCGGGATCGACGGCGACCAGGGCGTTGAGCCCCGGGTTCACGGCCTCGGCCCGGTCCAGGCAGGCGCGGGCGGCCGCGACCGGGCTCGCCGTCCCGGCGGCGTAGCGTCGGCCCAGGGCGGTGGCCGAGAGGGTCCAGAGCGGGCCCGTCGCATCGGTCTGCATCATGGCTCTCCCTCGCGATGCGCGATCCAGCGGGCGAGCGGCCCGCTCAGGCCCGTGGCCGGTTTCGCGGGCGGCCGGGCGAAGCGTCCGGCCCGGGGCGGCCGCGTCCCCAGCCGCACCAGCGCCTGCGCCTGGCCGAGGGCGGCCGCCAGCGGGTCGACCAGGGGCACCGGCACCGCGTCCCGCAGGGTCGTGGCGAGGCCGGCGAGGGGCGCCCCGGCCAGGATCACCGCGTCGGCCCCCTCTTCGACCGCCCGCTCGGCCAGGGCCAGGATCTCGGGCCGCAAGTCGTCCTGGACCTCGGTCACCGCCTGGAACGGCCGGCGCACCGCGTAGAGGCCGGCGCAGCGGGCCGGCAGGCCGGCCAGGGCCACCGCATCCTCGTACCAGGGCAGCAGCGCGGGGGCGAAGGTGACGATCGCGAAGCGCGCTCCGACCTGGCAGGCGGTCAGCATCGCCGCCTCGGCCATCCCGACCACCGGCAGGTCGAACAGCTCCCGCGCCGCGATCAGCCCGGGATCGCCGTAGGCCGCGATCACCGCGGCATCGTGGCCGGCCTGGTGCGCGGCGAGCGTCTCCAGCACCGCCGCGCCGGCGAGCTGCGCCTCGGCCCGGCTGGCGATGTAGGGCAGGCCCGTCGTGGCGGTGAGCGCGGTGATCCGCGCATCGGGGGCCAGCGCCGCCTGCGCCGCCCGCGCCATGCGTTCGGTCATCGCCGCGGAGGTGTTCGGGTTGAGGAGCAGGATCCGCATGGCGGGTCAGCCCGCCATCCGGCGGGACAGGCCGGCGGCCCGCTCCATCACCACCGCCAGCACCACCGTCACCAGGATCAGCAGGCTGGAGGCCGCCGCTACCGTGACGTCGAGGCGCCCCTCCAGATCCTGCCACATCCGGATCGGCAGCATGTCGGTGGCGGCGTCGCGCAGGAACAGCGAGACCGGGACGTTGTCGAAGCTCGCCATGAAGGCGATGAAGCCCCCGGCCAGGATCCCGGGCCGGATCAGCGGCAGGGTCACCCGGCGGAACGTGTAGAGGCGCGAGGCGCCGAGCGAGGTCGAACTCTCCAGCAGCACCGGGTCCATCTGCGACAGGGCCGCGACCGTGGTGCGGACCACGAAGGGCACGCAGACCACGGTGTGGCCGAGGATAAGGGTCAGCGGCGAGACCGGGATCCCGGCGAGGCTGAACAGCATCAGGGCGGCGAGCCCGAAGGCCAGGGCCGGCAGGACCAGCGGCGACAGGAACAGGCTGTCGAGGAGCCGCGCGGAAAGCCGCCGCGACCGTGCGATGGCGAGCGCCGCCGCGGTGCCCAGCACCACCGACAGGAGGGTCGCCCAGCCCGCCACCACCAGGCTGTTCCAGGCGGCGGCCTGGAGCTGCTCGGCCTCCGCGAGCGCCGCGTACCAGCGCAGGGAATAGCCCGGCGGCGGGAAGCGCAGGGAGAAGCCGTTGGTGAACGAGACCACCACGACGATCACGGTCGGCGCCGCCAGCAGGACGAGGCAGAGGCCGGCGAGCAGCAGCACGGTGCCGTGGAAGCTGAACCAGTCGAAGTCGCGCCGCAGGGACGTCCGCATGGTGACCTCAGGCTTGCGCGTAGCCGCGCGACAGGCGGCCCACGAGGTTGAGGAGCGTCACGCAGGCCAGCACCGCCACGAGGAAGACGATCGCGATCGCCGCCGCGAAAGGCCAGTTGTTGAGCGAGGAGGCCTGCTGGTACAGGTACATGGGCATGAACAGCATCTGCCCGCCGCCGATCAGCGACTGGGTGATGAAGGCCGTGATCGCCGCCGCGAAGGTCAGCAGGCAGCCCGCCACGATGCCGGGCAGGCAGAGCGGCAGGGTCACCCGGAGGAAGGTGCGCCACGCCCCCGCCCCCAGAGCCGCCGAGGCGTCGGCGAGGTTCGGGTCGATCCGCGACAGGGCGGTGACCAGCGGCAGAACCATCAGGGGCATCTGCACCTGCGCCAGCGCCAGGACGAGGCCGCCCTCGGTGTAGAGCAGCTTCAGCGGCGTGTCGGTGAGGCCGAGGCCGAGGAGGGCGGCGTTGACGATGCCCTGGCGCCCGAGGATCACGATCCACGCGAAGGTCCGCACCACCACGCTCGTGAGCAGCGGCAGCAGCACGATCAGGGTCAGCAGGCCGCGCAGGCGGCCGGGCGCCCAGGTCAGGAGCAGCGCCAGCGGCAGGCCGAGCAGCAGGGTCAGCGCCGTGACCTCGACGCCGAGCCACAGGGTCGCGCCGAGCACCCGCAGGGAGAACGGGTCGAGCAGGAACCGGGCGTACTGGTCGAGGCCGAACCGGGTCATGCCCGGATCGGCGTAGAAGCTCACCAGCAGCAGCAGCGCCAGCGGCGCCAGGAAGAAGACCAGGAAGAACGCCCCGAGGGGCAGGGCGAGGCGGATGTCGTAGGCCGCCGTCCAGGCGCGGACCGGGCGGCCGGGCGCCGCGACCGGGCCCGCCGTCGCCATGGCCGGGCCGGCGGTCACACCCGGATCTCGCGGTTGAAGCGCTCGATCCAGGCCGACCGGCTGCGGTTGATCGCGGCCCAGTCCTGGAAGACCGACTTGCGCTTCAGTTCGTCCGCGTCCTTGGCCAGCACCTTCGCGATCGCGCCCTCGATCGCGACCTTCCGGTTGGTCGGCACGATCAGGTAGGGGCTCTGCATCAGCTTGGCCTGCACCTCCGGCGAGAGGGCGGCCTCGATCAGCTTGAAGGCCAGCTCCTTCACCGGCGTGTTCTTGACGATGTGGATCGTCGTCTTGAAGGCGATGATGCCCTCCTTCGGAATCGCGAACTCCACCGGCACGCCCCGGGCCTTCAGGATCTGGATCGCGTTGAAATTGCCCGGCCCGATGTCGACCTGCTCCTGCTGGTAGAGGGCCGCCAGGGCGCCCGGGTTGGCCGCCACGGCGGCGAGGTTCGGCTTGAGCGCCTCCAGCGCCTTGAAGCCCGGCTCGACATCGGTTTCCGAGCCGCCGTGCATCCGGGCGATCTCCACGAGGAAGCCGGTGCCGAGCGTCGAGTTCAGGTTGGTGATGCCGACCCGGCCCTTGTACTCGGGCTTCCACAGGTCGGCCCAGGAGGTTGGCGGCGTCTTCACCTTCTCGGGATTGTAGGTCAGGCCGACGATCTGGAAGAACGGCGCCGGGCCCATCGGCTCCTGCGCGTCGGCGATCAGGTCGCCGTAATGGGCCGACTGGGCCACCGGATAGGGCTCGACGAGGTCCTGGGCGATGGCCGTGAGGGCGGGGCCCGGATCGTGCAGCATCACGTCGATCGGCGGGTTGGCGCGGGCGGCCTGGACCTTGGCGATCTGGTCGACCGAGAGCATCGGATCGAGGATGACGTCGCCTCCCGAGCTCTTGCGGAAGGCCGGCACCAGCACGGCCCGGTGCGCCTCCTCCCAGCTGCCCGTGAAGGTGGCGAAGACGAGCTTGCGCGCCTGCGCGCGGGACAGTCCCGGGAAGGCCTGCGCGGCGCCGAGGGTCAGGGCGCCGGCGAGGAGGCTGCGGCGGTGCAGGGTCATGGTCGGCTCTCCTGGCTCGGACTCGGGCGGCTCGGCTTCAGTGGCGGGAATCGGGGAAGACGCTGACCCGCTCGGGCGCGGTCGGCGATAGGCGCACGCGGGTGCCGGGCGGCCGGGGCCGGGCGCCCGCGGCCCGGGCCTCGGCGGTCTTCAGGCGGGCGCCGCCGTCGAGGCGGATCTCGTGGACCAGGGTGGCGCCGAGCGGCAGGCCGATCTCGACCACGCCGTCGAGCCCCTCCCCTCCGGTCGCGAAGGCGACGTGCTGGGGCCGCAGGCAGGCGGCCACCCGCGTCCCGTCCGGCAGGGCCGTGACGGTGGGGAGAAGGCCGCCGGTCTCCAGAGCCACCACGCGGGTGCCCCCCGGCCCGGTCGCGAGCCGGCCGTGCAGGACGTTGGCCGTGCCCACGAAGGTGTTGACGAACAGCGTCTCGGGGCGGTCGTAGACGTCGGTGGGCGGTGCGAACTGCTCCAGGCGGCCGGCATTGAGCACGGCGACCCGGTCGGCCATCGACAGGGCTTCCTCCTGGTCGTGCGTGACGATCAGCGTGGTGGTGCCGGCGCTGCGCTGGATGCGCTTGATCTCGATCTGCATGTCGAGGCGCAGGTTCTTGTCGAGGGCCGCGAAGGGCTCGTCGAGGAGCAGGATCGAGGGGCGCACGGCGAGCGCCCGGGCCAGCGCCACCCGCTGCTGCTGGCCGCCCGACATCTCCCGCGGGTAGCGCCCGGCGAGGTGCTCCAGCCGCACCAGCGCCAGCATCTCGGCCACCCGTGCCTTCTGCTCGGCCCGCCCGACCCCCCGGGCCGCGAGGCCGTAGGCGACGTTGTCGGCGACGCTCATGTGGGGAAACAGGGCGTAGTTCTGGAACACGATGCCGACGGTGCGGCGGTTCGGCGGCAGGTGGTCGACCGCCTGGCCGCCGATGATGACGCGCCCCTCCGTCGGCTTCAGGAAGCCCGCCACCGCCCGCAGCAGGGTGGTCTTGCCGCAGCCCGAGGGCCCGAGCAGCGCCACGAGCTCGCCGCCCTTGATGTCGAGGGTCACGGTGTCGACGGCGAGCGCCGTCCCGTAGCGCTGGGTGATCCCGTCGAGGATCAGGGTGGTTCCGGCTCCGGCGCTCACGGACGGCCCTCCCCGTCCGCCGCGAAGGCGCGGCCATGGGCGGCGAGATGCGCGGTCGGGCAGCCGGCGAGGTCCAGGCCCTTCCACAGGGTGACGGCCACCGAATCGATCACCGGCACGCCGAGTTCGGCCTCCAGATCCGGAGCGAGGACGGCGCCCGCGAGATTCGTGCAGACGATCGCCACCGCGTCGACGCCCTCGGCCGCCACCGCCCGGACCATGCCGGCGATGGCCTCGGGACCGGCCTCGGCGAAGGCGAAATTCTCCGACAGGCCGAGATGGCGCTCGGCGCCGCAGTCGAATCCGGCCGCGCCCCAGTTGGCCTGGATCCGGCGCTGGACGTCGCCGGTATAGGGCGTGACGAGGCCGATCCGCCGGAAGCCCCGGGCGCGGAACAGGTCGCGGAAGGCGAGCGCGGCGGTGGAGGCCGGGCGTCCGGTCCGGTCGGTGATCGCCGCGCCGAGGCGCTCGTCCGCGTCGAAGCCGAGCCACGCGCCGGAGGTGCCGTTCCACAGGATCGCGGCGACCCGGGCGTCGGCGAGCAGGTCGGCCGCGCTCAGGATCGGCTCGGGGTCGAACTGGTCCAGCGCCGCCGCCGACAGGCCGATCTCCGTCACGCGGAAGCGGGCGAAATGGGTGCTCACACCCGCGCAGCCGGCCAGCAGATGGGCGGTGGCCGGCTCGAGGACGCTGTTCGACGAGGGCGTCAGCATGCCCAGGCGCGTCGTGCGGTTCGGTCGTTCCATCGCATCCTTCCCCGACACGCGGAGCATCCGACAGGCCGGGACGAGCGACAAGGTATTTTCTGCATGTTGCATGCAATTTGCGCAAATGCATGATATGGCAGCGCAAGTGGCCGAAAAATGGATCATCGATCGGGCGGCCGCACGCGCTAGGCTGGCGCGGTGGAGCGGGAGGATCGATGGACGTCGTCGCACGAGGCCGGGGCCGGCCCCGCAAGGCCCTGATCGTCCCCGCCGCGCAGGTGCACAGGATCGGCCTGCACGAGCAGGCGGCGGCCCGGCTCAAGGACATGATCGTCCGCGGCGTGTTGCCGGCGGGCGCGACCCTCGTGGAGACGGACCTTTCCGTCGCGCTCGGGGTCTCCCGGACCCCGCTGCGGGAAGCCCTCAAGCTCCTGGCCGCGGAGGGGCTGGTCGACCTGCACCCGAATCGCAGCGCGCGCGTCCCGGACTGGACGCCGGAAGAGATCCTCGAACTGTTCGAGGCCTTGGCCGGCATCGAGCGGCTCACCGCGGAACTCGCCGCGCCGCGGATCTCCGAGGCCCTGATGGACGACCTGCGCGGCAAGCAGGCTCAGCTCGACCGCATGCACCGGGACCAGGTGCTCGACGCCTATTTCGCCCTCAACCAGGAGATCCACCGGACGATCGTCACGGCCGCCCACAACCGTCCGCTGGCGGAGGCCCACGCGCCGCTCCAGGCCCGGGCTCAGTGGGCGCGCCTGCGCGCGCTCTCCAGCGGCAGCCGCTGGGCGGAATCCGCCCGGGAGCACCGGGATCTGTTCGAGGCCCTCGCCGGTCGGGACGCCGCCGAGGCCGGGGCCATCGCCCATCGCCACGTGCTGCGGACCGGCGTGGTGATCGCCGAGACGCTCCACGCCCGGCGCGCGGCCCCCGCCGCCCGGTAAGGAAACGTTAACCCTGTCGGCGCATCGGTGGGCCACCAGCCGGACGCAGGCCTTCCACGCCCCTCCGATCCGCCCCTCAACACGGGTGGGCGTGGGAGCCTCGTCCGGCGCGGGCCGTCAGGCGTCGTCGAACGCGATCCCGAGTTCGGTTTCCTGACGCCACGTGACGCGAACCGGCCGACGCTGACCGTTGATCCCGTAGGACAGCACGAAGGCGTCGGGAACGCCGATCACGCTGACGACGCGCAGGCGGGCGCCGCCGTCCGAGATGTTGCGGATCGTGCAGTCGATCGCACCGCCACCGGCGAGTTCGATGTGCCCCTCGAGAAGCGTCCGTCTGCGGGGCGCCACACGTCTGTCGTCCATCCTCGTTACCCTTGGCTTGCGGGGCCGGATTCCACGCGAAATCCACACGAGCATCGCTGATCCGACGCACGGGTCCCGCTGCCTACCCGTCCATCGGCGCGCGATGACGACGGGCGGCACGGGCCGGTCCGTCAGCCATCGGCGCGAGAAGATCACGGTTTTCGTGTCGATTCCGTCAAGAAATCGGAAGACCGATCGCAGCCGGGCTCCGTCAGGACGTCTTCACCAGCTGCAGCGCGCCCCTTTGGAGCGGCGCGGGTGACGGCGCCGCGCTGCGCGTCTGATTGCGGCCGCCGGTCTTGGCCTCGTAGAGGGCGCCGTCCGCCAAGCGGTACAGGTCCGGCAGGGGCGCGCTCCGGTCGCCGCTCGGCCGCGCGGCGGCGAGCCCGATGCTCACCGTCACGACGCCTGCCCCGAGCCCGGCCGACGGGATTGGGAGCTTCGCCACCTCGGCATGGATCGTGTCGGCGACGCGCCGGGCGCCCGCCTCGTCGGTTTCGGGCAGGAGCACGGCGAACTCCTCGCCGCCGATGCGGCTGGCGAGATCCTGCGGGCGGTGCACGCTCGCCGACAGACTGCGCGCCAGGCCCTGCAGGACCGCATCGCCCACCGGGTGCCCGTATTGGTCGTTGAAGCGCTTGAAATGGTCCGCATCCACGATGAGCAGCGACAGGGGATGGCCGTCGCGCCGGGCCGCGTCCAGAGCCCGCTGGTACATGTCCTCGAAGCAGCGGCGGTTCGGCAGGCCGGTCAGGGCGTCGGTGCGCGACAAAGCGGCCATCTCGGCCCGCATCGCCTCGCGGCGGCGCAGCTCCCGCCCGAACAGGAGCGACAGCGCGATCGTGAGGCCGCACAGCGCCAGCACGATGCCGCCGATGATCGTCGCCTTCGCGGCCCAGTCCGCCTCCACGTCCTTCGTGGACAGGGCGACGTTCAGGATCAGCGGCAGGGTCCCGATCCGCGTGAATTTGTAGCTCCGCTCGACGCCGTCGCGCACGGAGGTGCTGACGAAACTGCCCCGCCCCTCCCGCAGGAACCGCCTGAAGGTCGGCGCCTGCGCGATGTTCGCCCCGAGATCGGCCTCCACGTAGGGATAGCGCATGATGCGGGTGCCGTCGGTCAGGTACAGGTTGATGGCCCCGCCCGGCCCGAGGTCGATCTCGCTGAACAGGTGCGTGAAGTAGGACAGCTTCACGGTGCCCAGAACCACGCCGCCGAAGCTGCCGTCGGGCCTGTCGATGCGGCGGCTGAACGGCAGCATCCGCTCGCCGTCGAGCCGCGACACGATCGGACGCCCGACATGGAGGCCGAGCCCGGCGCTCGCCTGGTGAACCTGGAAGTACTCGCGATCCGCGTAGTTGCCCTTGCGGGGCGGGACGGCCGCGATGTCCGCGACGACATCGCCCTCCTCGTTCAGGATCAGCATCACGCCCATGTCGCGGGCGGTCGCGGCGCGGTCGAACAAGATGAGCTGGCGCAGGCGCGGATCGGCCTCGGTCAGGCCCGGCACCTTCAGGTTGTCGACGGCCGCGCGGATCGAGAGATCGTACATCTCGATGTTGCGCACGATGTCGCGTTCGAGAACCTGGAGGAGGTTCCGGCTGGTCTGGTCCGCGCTGTCCCAGGCGTCCCGGCGCAGATCGGCCAGCATCAGGCCGGACGTCACCACCATGCCCAAAGGGGCCAGGACGCCGAGCGCGATCCAGGTGCGGGCAGATCTGAGCCAGGAACCGGCGCGCCGCAACACGTTCATCGGCCCCACACAGGCGTCGTTTCGTTGCCGGGTACTGACATGGCGCGCCTTAACCGCGGCTTTCGCACCCGAGCGGCCGAGCCATCACGGGCGAATTATGGGGATGACGGTCCACTTGTGATGGATGGCGCTGACCGGGCCGTCCGTGGGCCGGCCTCCGCCTCGGCGTGCGGGAAGCGCAGCTCGACATGGCAGCCGCCGCCCGCCGCGTCGCGGATCGCCACGGGGGCGCCGTGCAGGTCGGCGATCGCCGCCACGAGGCTCAGGCCCAGGCCGTGGCCGGGCGTCTGGCGCGCCGCCTCCGCGCGATAGAAGCGGTGGAACACCTGGCTGCGCTCCCCCGGTGGCAGCCCCGGGCCGGTATCGGCGACGGTCACGACGATCGCGGCCTCGGTCCGCTGCAATCCCACCGCGACGCGGCCGCCGGGCGGCGTGAATTTCAGGGCGTTGTCGAGGAGATTCGAGAGGGCCTCGAAGCACAGGTCGCGGTCGCCGTGGACGGGGTGCGGCCCGTCCGGCGCCGCGAGCGCGAGGTCGATGTCCTTCTCCTCGGCGAGCGGCGCGTGGAACTCGACCGCCACGGCCGCCACCTCGCCGAGATCGACCCGCGTGAACGCGCCGCGCCGCCGCCCGTCCTCCATCTCGCCGATCCGCAGGACGGCGGTGACCATGGCGAGCGTCTGGTCGATCCACACGAGCCCCTGGTCGATCGCCTCGTGGAACTCCGCGACGGTCCGGGCCTGGGACCGGGTGCGCTCGAGCCGGGCGCGCAGGCGGGTGAGCGGCGTGCGCAGGTCGTGGGCGACGGCGTCGCCGACGCTGCGGACCTCGCCCATGAGGTGCTCGATCTCGTCGAGCATCCGGTTCACGGTCCGGGTCAGCCGGTCGAACTCGTCGTCGCCCGGGCCGACCGGCAGGCGCTTGCCCAGGTCGCCGCGCATCACCTCGGCCACGGCGGCCTCGGTGGCGGCCAGGCGGCGGCGCGCGCGGCTCGTGAGCAGCAGGCCGCCCAGGGCCGAGAGTGCCAGCGTCGGCACCAGCCCGAGGCCGAGGGCGCGCAGGATCGTGGCCTTCACGCGGTCGATCTCGTCGGTGTCGTGGGCGATCACCACGGTGCTGCCGTCGGCGAGCGCCAGCGCGGCCGCCCAGATCTCGTCCTGGAGGCTGCGACCGGCGAGATCGACCGTCGCGCTCACCCGGTACGCGTCGCCGTCGCGCGCCAGACGGGCCGGCAACGCCCCGAGATTGCCGGCCCGGCGCGTCCCGTCCGGCGCGAACAGGCCGCCGTAATGCGTGGCGTGGACATCCATCGCGATCCACGTATCGACCCGGGTCGCCGCGACGCCAGGGTCGGCCGCGGCCGCCCGGACCTCCAGCCGGAGCGTTTCGGCGAGTTCCTCCCGCAGGTAGTCGGCCGTCTGCCAGTAGACGAAGGCGAACATCGCCAGGGCGAGCAGGAGCGACCACAGGGCGATGCCGAGCGCCCAGCGGATCGCGGTGGAGCGGAACAGGTCCGCCGAGCGGAGCCGATCAACCATCGGGCGTCAGCGTGAAGCCGGTGCCGCGCACGCTGTGGATCAGGGGCGGCTCCCCGCCCGCCTCCAGCTTCCGGCGCAGGCGCCCGACATGGACGTCGATCAGGTTGGACTTGGGCGTGAACCGGTAGTTCCAGACCTCCTCGAACAGCATCGCCCGGGTCACGATCTGGCCGGGGCGGCGCATGAGATACTCCAGGAGCTTGAGTTCGCGCGGCAGCAACTCCAGGTCGCGGGCGCCGCGCCGGCCCGTGCCGGCGATCAGGTCGATCGCGAGGTTGCCCACGTGCAGGACGGTCTCGCGGCTGTCGACCGGCCGCCGCAGCAGCGCCTCGATGCGTGCGGCGAGTTCGGCCAGCGCGAAGGGCTTGGCGAGGTAGTCGTCCCCGCCGGCGCGCAGGCCCCGGATCCGCTCGTCGACGTCGCCCAGGGCGCTCAGGACCAGCGCCGGCGTCCGATCCCCGTCGCGGCGCAGATCCTGGAGGACGCTCAGGCCGTCCCGGCCGGGGAGCATCCGGTCCAGGATGATCGCGCCCCAGCCGCCGTCCCGGGCCGCCCGGGCTCCGTCCGGACCGGTCGCGGTCCAGACGACCTCGTGGCCGCGCCCGCGCAGGTCGTCGAGCACGTCCCCGGCCGTCTCCGCATCATCCTCGATCAGCAGCAGCTTCGCCACGCGCGGCCCCCGCCCCGGTTCCACGCCCCGGCGCAGGCGCGGCTGTTTCCCGGTCCCGGACCCTTGTGCCGGACTTCGCGGCGCAAATCGCCCCGCGACCGTCCGCATGAACCCGAATTTAATGGCACCGCATCGCGTTGGCCCTCTTTATTGGAATGACTCTAGCCCGTACCCGCCCGCCCCTCGGCCGCCGGACGGTGCGCTTCCGGATTCCCTCGATGCGGACTTGGTCTCGCCTTCCCTGCCCGTCCCGCCGCTTCGCGCCCGATCCGTGGACGTCGGTGCATGCCTAGGAAGCGGCGCCCGCGGCGCCTGATCAACCGCTACGCGGCGAGCCGCCTGTACGATGTCGAGGCCCGGGCCTACGTCACCCTCGATCACCTCAAGGATCTGCGCAGCGCGGGCTACGAGGTCGTGGTCCGTGAGGTCGAGACCGGGCGCTTCGTGACCCAGGACGTGCTCAAGCCGGGCCTCGACGCGTGAGGCGGCCGGTCGAGTCGGCTGCGGCGCTCGGCGCCGGGCGATGGGGAGGCCTGCGGTGGATCGGATGGCGCTGACCATGGACGCCTCCGACGCCGCGCGGGAGGCCGAGACCGACGCGCAGGCGCCGCATCCGGATGTGGGGCCGACCGCGGCGGCCGCTCCGGAGGTCCGGCCCGGGAAGGCCCGGCGCGGCGGCGCACGCCTGGCCTGGCTCGTCCTGATCCTCGCCGCGCTCCTGGGCGCCGGCTGGATCTCGCGCGACGCGCTGCGCGACCGGCTCGGCTTGGGGCCTGCCCAAACCGGTGACGACGCCTCGGCGACGGCCTCGTCCGCCGCGAAGACGGAGGACGCGCCGGCACAATCGGACTTCGTCACCCTCGACGCGGCCGGCCAGAAGCGGTCCGGCCTCGCCTTCGGGACGGCCGAGACGCGCCGGATCGTCCTGCCGGTGCGCGCCCCCGGCACCGTCGCCTTCGACGAGCGGCGCGTGACGCATCTGAAGCCGCGCACGCAGGGGCGGGTCCTCAGCCTCGCGGTCCAGCCCGGCGACCGTGTCGCGGCCGGCCAGACCCTGGCGACCCTCGACGCCGCCGGGATCCTGGACGCGCGCAACGGCCTCCAGGCCGCCCAGGCGACCCTGGGCGAGGCGCAGGCCTCCGAGCGGGCCGCGGAGATACAGCTCAAGCGCGGCCAGGAGCAGCTCAAGTTCGGCGGCGTCGCCCAGGCCGAGGTCGAGCGGCGGCAGGTCGATCTCGCCAAGGCGCGCGCGGCGGTCCAGTCCGCCCAGGCCAATGCCGACATGTACCGGGCGCAGTATCAGCGCCTCGCCCCCGCGGAGGGCGCCGCGCCCGGCACCAGCGCGGTCGTCACCCCGATCGCCGGGGTCGTGACGCAGGTCGGCGTGACCCTCGGCGAGGTCGTCGACACCGCCCGCGACGCGTTCACGGTGGCCGATCCGGCCCGCGTCGTCGTGCTGGCCAATCTCTACGGTCCCGACATCACCCGGGTGAAGGCCGGGGACGCGGCCACGGTGGACAGCCCGATCCCTGGCCAGCCGCCCTTCGAGGGCCGGGTGCGCTCCGTCAACGCCGCCCTCGATCCGGCGACCAACACCGCGCCCGCGCGGCTCGAACTCGACAATCCCGAGGATCTGCTGCGCGCCAACATGTTCGTGTCGGTCACGGTGGCCGCCGATCTCGGCCGGTCGGGCGTCACCGTCCCGGCCGCCGCGATCCAGCAGACCGAGGCGGGCCCGATCGCCTTCGTGCGCGTCGCCCCCGACCGCTTCGAACGGCGCGTCCTGACCCTCGGGATCCAGCGGGCGGACTGGGTCGAGGTGACACGCGGCGTCGCGGCCGGAGAGAGCGTCGCGACGGCGGGCAGCTTCGGCCTCAAGGCGATCCTCATGCGCAGCCTGCTCGGCTCCACGGATTGAGCACCGCGATGAAGACCTGGTTCGCCCTGATGGTGCGCCGCCGGTTCCTGGTCCTGGTGGTGGCGCTCGCGGCCGCCGCGGGCGGGATCGCCAACCTCGAGGGCCTCTCCATCGACGCGGTGCCGGACATCTCGCCCCGGCAGGTGATGGTCCTGACCCTGTCGCCGGGGCTCGGCCCCCTGGAGGTCGAGCGTCTCGTCACCTTCCCGGTGGAGAATGCCATGGCGGGCGCGCCGGGCCTCGCCAATGTGCGCTCCACGTCCCGGGCCGGGGTCTCGGCGGTCTACGCGACCTTCGACGAATCCGTATCGGTGACCGAGGCCCGGGCCGAGGTGTTCCAGCGCCTGCCGCAGGCCAAGAGCCTGATGCCGGCCGGCGTCGGAGACCCGCAGATGGGCCCGATGGCGACGGGCCTGGGCGAGATCTACCAGTTCGAGCTGCGCGCGCCGGCCTACACGCCGATGCAGCTCAAGCGCATCCTGCAATGGACGATCGCCCCGAAGCTCAAGCTGACGCCGGGCATCGCCGATGTGAACATCTACGGCGGCCAGATGCCGACCTACGAGGCCCGCATCTCCGCCGATGCCCTGCGCCGTTACGGGGTCACCCTCGCCCAGGTCTACACGGCGCTCGCCGACAACAATGCCGCGCGCGGCGGCGCCTATCTGGAGCACAACGATCAGCAGGAGGTGATCCGCGGCCTCGGCCTCGCCAAGGGCCCGCAGGACATCGCCGACGTCGTGGTGGCGACCGGCCCCGGCGGCGTCCCGGTCACGCTCGCGACGCTCGGAACCGTGCAGGAGGCGCCCAAGGTCCGGCTCGGCGCCGTCACCCACGACGCCGCGGGCGAGACGGTCGTGGGCATCGCCCTCATGCGCTACGGCGAGAATGCCAGCGCGGTGGTCGAGCGGGTCAAGAAGACCATCGACGACCTGCGCCCGCAACTGCCGCCCGGGGTCGCGATCGTCCCCTATTACGACCGCAGCGCCCTCGTGGATCGCACGATCCATACGGTCGCGCACAACCTCCTTGAGGGGGCGGTGCTGGTGATCGTGGTCCTGCTGCTGCTGCTGGGCAACCTGCGGGCCGGCCTGATCGTCGCCGTCGCGATCCCGCTCGCGATGCTGATGGCGTTCGCCGGCATGCGCCTGCTCGGCCTGTCGGGCAACCTGATGAGTCTCGGCGCCATCGATTTCGGTCTGATCGTCGACGGCGCCGTGGTGATGATCGAGAACGTGTTGCGCGCGCGCGGGGAGCATCCGGACCGGCCGGCCACCGAGGTGGTGCGGGACGCCACCGCCGCCGTGGCGCGGCCGGTGATCTTCGCGGTGGCGATCATCATCCTCGTCTACGTGCCGATCCTCGCGCTGCAGGGCGTGGCCGGCAAGATGTTCGTGCCGATGGCGCTGACCGTGATCCTCGCGCTCGCCGGCGCTCTGGTCGTCACCCTCACGCTGATGCCGGCCCTGGCCGCCCTCTTCCTCGCCGGTCGCGGCGTCGGCGAGCGCGAGACGCGCCTCGTCCGGGGGATGCGCGCCGCCTACAGGCCGCTGCTGCGCGGCGCCGAGCGGCACGTGGTCCTGACCGTCGGGGTGGCGCTCGCGCTCTTCGCCGGCTCCTGCGTGCTGGCCACGCGCCTCGGCGGCGAGTTCCTGCCGAAGCTGTCGGAGGGCGCGATCGTCGTCACCTCGGAGAAGCTGCCGGGCATCGCCCTCGACGCGTCGCTGGCCACGGTCGGCCGGATCGAGCGGGTCCTGAAATCCTTCCCCGAGGTGAAGCGGGTGGTGTCCCTCACCGGCAGCGCCGAGATCCCCACCGACCCGATGGGCGTCGAATCGACCGACAGCTTCATCACCCTCGCCGACCCCGCCACCTGGACCACCGCGGCGACGCAGGACGGCCTCGTGGCCGCCTTCGACACGCGGCTGAAGGAGGAGGTGCCCGGTGTCGCCTACAGCTTCTCGCAGCCGATCCAGATGCGCATGGACGACCTGCTGGAGGGCGTGCGCGGCGACGTCGCGATCAGCCTGTACGGCGACGACCTCAAGGTCCTGAAGGACACGGCCGATGCCATCGTGCGGACGGTGTCGGGGGTCGAGGGCGCGGCGGACGTGAAGGCCGAGGCGCAGGCCGGCATGCCGGCGCTCTCGATCCAGGTCGACCGGGCCCGGGCCGCCCGTTACGGCATCACCGTGTCCGACGTGCTCGACGTCGTTGAGAGCATCGGCGGCCGCACCGCCGGCATGGTCTACGGGGACGACAACTCGATCACCGACATCGTGGTGCGCCTGGATCCCGCCGACCGCGGCGACATCGAGCGCATCCGCGCCCTGCCGGTCGGCCGCTCCGGCCAGGAGGCGGGTCGAGAGGCCGGCAGCCGGATGATGGTGCCGCTGGCAATGGTCGCCAGCGTGGAGGTCGCGACGGGACCGGCGCAGATCAGCCGGGAGCGGCTGCAGCGGCGGATCTCCGTTCAGGCGAACGTCCGGGGCCGCGACGTGCAGAGCTTCGTCGCGGCCGCCCAGGCCGCCGTGGCGCAGCAGGTCACGCTGCCGCCGCGCTACGCCCTGGTCTGGAGCGGCCAGTTCCAGAACCTGCAGGAGGCGACCGGCCGGCTGACGGTTGTCGTCCCGGCCGCGCTCGCGGCGATCCTGATCCTGCTGGTGGTGATGTTCGCCGATGTTCGCATCGCCGGCCTGATCTTCCTCAACGTGCCGATGGCGGCCACCGGCGGCATCCTGGCGCTGACCCTGCGCGGGATGCCGTTCTCGATCTCGGCGGCGATCGGCTTCATCGCGACCTTCGGCATCGCGGTCCTGAACGGCGTGGTGCTCACGAGCTACATCCGGGACCTCGAGGCCACCGGCCTCGGCGCCAAGGAGGCCGCGACGCGCGCCGCCGAGATGCGGCTGCGGCCGGTGATGATGACCGCCCTGGTCGCCGCGCTCGGCTTCCTGCCGATGGCGCTCTCGACGAGCGCGGGCGCGGAGGTGCAGCGGCCGCTCGCCACCGTGGTGATCGGCGGCCTGATCTCCGCGACGCTGCTCACCCTCGTGGTGCTGCCGGCGGTCTATCCGGTGGTCGCGGGCCTGCGCCTGCCCTTCGGCGGACCCGGCCGCGCAGCGCCCGCCGGCGTCCCGGAGGCGCGGAAGCGGGCGCGGGCCGAGGCGTGAGCCCGCGCGGCCGTCTCCGCCGAAGGACGTAGCCCGCCCTCCTTCGGCCGGCGCCGCTACGTCGAAAGCGCGGTCCGGCTCCGGAGCGCGGCCGATTGTGGTCGATCCGGACGGCCCGCACGGTGGCGGCAGGCCTCAGGCAGAGGCCGCGGAGCCCCGCCATGTCCGTCCTTGGCCTCGTCGCCGAAACCGCGCGCCCGCCCCGCCTGGCCGTTCTGGTCCCGTGCTACAACGAGAGCCTGACGATCGCGCAGGTCGTCGGCGATTTCCGCGCGGCCCTCCCGACGGCGCAGATCTACGTCTACGACAACAACTCCACCGACGGGACCGCCGAGGTCGCCCGAGCCGCGGGCGCGATCGTCCGGATCGAGCCGCGCCAGGGCAAGGGCAACGTCGTCCGGCGGATGTTCGGCGACGTCGAGGCCGACATCTACATCCTGGTCGACGGGGATGGCACCTACGACGCCGCGGCGGCACCGTTCCTGGTCGGACGGGTGCTCAAGGACGACCTCGACTTCGTTAACGGCGCCCGCGCGGAGGTCTCGCAGCAGGCCTACCGGCCGGGCCACCGCCTCGGGAACCGCGTCCTCACCGGCCTCGTCCAGGGCGTGTTCGGGCGCGAGTTCCGGGACATGCTCTCGGGCTACAAGGTCATGTCGCGCCGCTTCGTGAAGTCGTTCCCGGCGATGTCCAGCGGCTTCGAGACCGAGACCGAACTCGTGGTCCACGCGCTGGAGCTGCGCATGCCCGCTGCCGAGGTCACGACGGCCTATCAGGAGCGGCCGGCGGGATCGGTCAGCAAGCTGCGCACCTACCGGGACGGTGCGCGCATCCTGTACCTGATCCTGCGCCTGATGAAGGACGAGCGGCCGCTCCAGTTCTTCGGCGCGCTCAGCGTGGCGCTGCTGCTCGCCGCACTCGTGCTGGTCGCGCCCGTCATCGTCACCTTCGTCGAGACCGGCCTCGTGCCGCGCCTGCCGACGGCGGTCCTGAGCCTCGGCATCGTGATCCTCAGCGTGCTGACCTTCTTCACCGGGATCGTCCTCGACCTGACGACCCGCACCCGTCAGGAGCTGAAGCGCCTGCTCTACCTCTCGGTGGCCCGGCAGCTCGATGTCCGCTGAGGCCCGGGCATCCCGCAGCGAGGCGGAGCGCTTCGCGTGCTTCTGCCTCGTCGGCGGGATCGGATTCGTCACCGATGCCGGGCTGATGGCGCTCTGCATCCACGGCTTCGGCTGCGGGCCCTTCGCCGCCCGGGCGGTGTCCTTCACGGTGGCGGTGCTGGTCACGTTCCTGCTCAACAGGAGCCTCAGCTTCGCCGATCTGCGGGGGCGCCCGGTCCTGAGCGCCCTGGCCGGCTACCTGCTGGTGCAGGCCTTCGGCTTCGCCTGCAACATGCTGGTTTTCGCTCTGGCGATCCTCCGGCTTCCCGAGCCGTTCTCCGCCCCCCTCGCCGCCCTGGCCCTGGCCTCCGCGGTCGCCCTCGTCCTGAACTATGCGGGCGCGCGCCTCCTCGTCTTCTCCCGGGTCGGCTCCCGGGTCGGCCTGTCGTCCGCCCCCGAGCCTCGATAGCCGGGCGGCGCGGCTGCCCAGGCCAGCCTCCGATCCGCAGGCCGCGCCGCGATATCGGGACGGGTCCGGCCGTAGCGGACGGCCGTGTCCGGATCGCTCCCTAGATGGAGCCGGCCTCTCGGTCCGGCCGTGCTGGACCAGTCCGCACCCTCGGCTTCGGCTGCCGGAAGGCGCTGGAGCCGGTTCAGCTTCGGGACGGGCCCGTTCGTTGCCCGGTGAGATCGTCTGAAGGTCCGGGCGGCGCGATCCGCGCCTGAATGCCCGACCGCGGGGGGACCGCCGCCGTGCATCGCCCGGAGGCGGCCGCTTCGCGTATCCGCCGGCGTATGCCGTCCGTCCCGCCGCAGACGGGTCGGTTCGGCGCGCGCAGCGCCCGTCACACCGGCTTGCGCGCCGGCTGCGGCTCGCCCGGCCCGCCCGCATGGACCGCGAGCGCCACCATGAACAGCGCGCTGAGCCACGCCAGGCGCGCTTGGTAGCGGTCATGCGGTCCGGACAGAGCGCCGCAGGCTACCGCGTTGACGAGCAGCAGGAGGCAGATCCCGGTCCCGATCAGCATCAGGCGATCCAGACGCGCCCGGGTGTCGGCCCCGAGCCGGGGCCGCAGTGCCCAGTAGAGCGCGGTGACGGCCATCGCGGCCAAGCAGGACAGGAGGTTGACGCCGAAGGCACCCTGCAGGGTCGGGACGAGCGCGGCCTCCGGCGGGCACACGCCGGGTTGCGCGAGGCACCGGTCGAGCTTGGGGATCGTCTTCAGGATCGCGGCCGTCCTGAACTCGGCATCGTCGACGAGGAGATGCGTCCCGATCACGAACTCGGTCATGTCCACGCTGACGAGCTGCCGCAGGGCGTTGCGCGTCGAGGCCGCCGCCTGCGCGATCGGATGATGCAGGATTGCCGCGCGGACGAAGCGCCCCTCCTCGGCGCCGAGCGCCGTGCGCAGGGCGGCGGGCGCGGTGCTGAAGTTGGGACCGGGGCTCCCGCTGCCCCAGAGAAAGTCATTGTGGTCGACGAAGTGCCGGCCTGCGAAGGCGCAGGCCGCGAAGGGGCGATCGGACGGCGTGCAGGTCTCGGTGAGGAGCAGACGCCCCGGCCCATCGGCGATGACGCGCGCCATCAGGTAGGGCGGCGCTCCGACCGGGTGCCCGGAGACGCGTTCCGCGAGCCGGAGATAGGCCGCATTGAAGGCGAGCCCCAGGATCAGCGCCCCCCCGATCCAGAACAGCGACGCCCTGCGGACATGTCGGTCTGCGAAGGGGACGAGCCGGCACAGCGCGATCAGGACGAGCGCGGATCCGGCCAGCAGGACGATCGTGGCATGCATCACCAGGCTGAGGGCGACAACGCCCGCATAGGCGAGGGTTTTTCCGCGGGACGCCGCTGTGTCGAAGACGAGCAGCAGGGCCGCCAGGACGAAGGTCGCCGCGAAGACGTCGGGCATCAGGAAGCCGCTGAACGCCCCGGCGGAGGTGAGCAGCGCCAAGGCCGCCAGACCGGCCAGGACCGCTCCGGGCCGGGGTCGCTCCCAGACGAGATCGAGGAATGTCACGGTCAGCCAGGAGACGAGGACGGATTGGAGGACGATGATCCACCACACGCTCGCCAGGGCGGACAGGACGTAGAGCAGCAGCGCATAGACCGGGGAGCGCCCGCCCGCGATCGCGGCAAGGCCGCCCGCCGCATCCGAACTCGCGGCCGGATCGGCCATGACGGCGCCGCCGCTGCCGGCCGCCGCCGCCGAGCCGCCGAGCCGAACGAGACCGCTGAGGATGCTCCGGCCGATGATGAAGTAGTGCTCGCTGTCGGGGAACAGGAACGGGTGGCCGTTCCAGAGGGCCGGGATCAGAAACAGGATCGTCCCCGCCGACACCAGGATCGCCAGTCGCCCGGCGCCGCGGCGTCCGGCGGGCGAGCTCTCCGCGGACGCGCGCATGCGGGCGGGGGCGGCGCCAGGGCTCAAGGGGCCGGAGCGCTCGTCGACGATGATCATCGGTCCGGTCCTCGATCCCTCTGGCGCCATCGCGGGCTGCGTCCCCACGGCACCCGGACCCTGGTCCCCGTCACGCGAGCCCAGGAGCGCGCCGCCGATCGGCAAGCGGCTTCCGAGCCGCGATCTGCCGGTCCGACGTGGCACGGGCCGTCCGGGGCGGACTATCTCTCCTTTATGGGTAGGGGGCCGGCACGGTCGTCTCGCGGGGGATGGCCGCCCGGGACCGGACGGTGACACCATCCGCAATCGGTATGGGGATACGTAATTCTGTCCGGCTGCTCGCGAGGGCCCGAGACGGCTAAGGGTTTCCCACAAGACTCTCGGGCGCCGGCGGCTTCGCCTCCGACCGCAACCGCGCTCCGGGCGTTGTGCGAGAGGCTCTACGGGATCACGCGTAGAACAGGAGCCCGGCATGTTGGACGGCGACGCCTTTGCCCACGAGATCGCGGCGCTCCTGATCGCCGACATCAAGACGTCCGGCGCACGCACGCGGGGCGAGCTCGAGGAAGCCTGCCGTGTCTCCCTCGAGAGCCTGCTCGGCGACGCCGCGGTGCCGCCCGGGATCGCCGTGCTGATGCCGATCGGGCTGGACCGGTGGCCGCGGGTGGTCGTGAAGGGGCGGCGCCTGCCGGACGTGTAGGGAGCGTGGACCGGTTCCGGCCAGCACCGTCCCGGTCCTAGCGGCCGATCACACCCGTACCGCCGGTCGGGCCGATCGCGTTCGGTCCGGTATTCGGGGCGGGCGTCGCGGCCTGGTTGCGCTGGATGTCCATCCGCAGCGTGTTGCTCTGGGTCGTCTGCTCCTGCCGCAGGGCGCGCAGCTGGCCGCCGGTTTCCATGGATCGGTTTGCGGCGTTGGGATTGGTCTGCTGAACCTGGGCCGATGCCGATGCCGGTGTCGCGGCGATGGCGGCCAGACAGAGGCTCGTGATGATGAGGAGGCGCATGGGGAGGCTCTCGCGCTGACGGATCTTGCGGGGTCGACCCGCCGAGGGCCCGGCAAGTTCCCTCCGCCCGGCCGCGGATCGCGCCGAGGCGCCTCGGCCGCCCGGAATCCGCGCCGTGCGTAAGTGGACCTCCCCCGGCCCTGCGGCAGGGTTAGCCGAATCTTGCGGTCCCGCGGCGTCCTTCACGGCTTGTTAAGATGTCGGGGCAAGGCTGGGGGCGCTGTCGGGAGTGGGGTCTGATGCAAGCCTTGTCGGCGGAGGATGAACAAGCGGTCGAGCGGCTCACGCTCCGACTTCTTCAGGACGCCTATTGCGACCTCGCCGCCGTGCTGCGCGGCGCGCAGCCGCAGGCGGCCGCGGCGATCCTCGGGGTCATGGAGCAGCGCGTGACCGACGTCCTCACCCGGATCTGCCGGCAGGGTTCGGAAGGGGCGGCCTCGGTCGAGATCGCCGTCGCCGTCGGCGAGCGGATCGGCGAGATCATGGATCAGGCGCATGGGCGGGATGGGCCCGGCGTGCGGGCCGCCTGAGCCGGTGAACCCGCCCCGGCGCTCGCGGCACGGACGCCGCCGCGAGCCCTGCGTGATGGCGCGCCGCGGTTTCAGCGAGGCCGTTCGAGGCGCTGCCGGAGGCCGGGCCGACCGATGGCGGCAGACGGCTCGCAGAGGGAACCCGGCAGCCGTGCAGACTTCGTGTCCGGCGCGGGGCTGTCCGTTGCCGTGCTGGGAGGCCGTCGAACCGACGGACCGATGCACACGGATGCGCGGATCCTCATCCTAAGCCCGAACGATCGTTTACGAACCTTTAACCCTGATTTCGGAAGCTGCTTCCACAGGAACGACCGCTTCGAAACTGCGGTCGCAGTCGGGATATATGGGCCAGGATCACCGGTCGTCCGATGGGATGCGTATATCGATCCCTCCCGCAGGGCGCGGCGCCGGGACGGGGCCGGTGGGACGATCGACGACAGCCGACGGGATCGTGACGGCCGGGACAGTGCTCGGCGGCCGGAGACGTGTGTCCACGGGGTCTTCGCAGTTGGGGCGCGCGATCTGCAACGGCGTGACGCGTTGGCGCGAACGCCGCAGGGGCGCTCTCCGGCGGGCCGAGGATGTCCGGTCTGGCGCCTTCGCCGCTGCGATCGGGGCCGTGCGCGGTCGGCTTCGGGATGGGCTGGTCCCGCATCGTTCCGCGAGAGAGCGCCCGGGACGAGGCTGTTCGGCATCGGCCCGCGCAGGACGAAATCCGGTTCTCTTGGGATCCCGGGTTCAAAGCCATATGAAAATCTTCGCCCGTTCGATTTGAAGGATTGTCGATAAATAGACCGAAAAGGACATTTGACGTGTCGCGCTTGAGGAAAAGCCCTTGCCGTTGCTCCTGTCACAGGCGCCATGACACTGTTTCTTGCGTGTGCGCGTTGCAATGCGCTCGATTGATCCGGTCGGACCGTGTTTTCAATGTTCAAAACAACGATGCGCATGCAAGATCTGGAATGCCTAGATGCTGACGGTCACTCGGACGCCACTTCGAATCAGCCTTTTCGGTGGCGGCACTGATTATCCTGAATATTTTGAGCGCGCGCCCGGTGCGGTGGTCGGAACGGCGATTGACAAATACATTATCATCGCTGCGCTCGATTTGATTGGTTGCCAGGATTACAATTATAGACTGAGTTATTCTCGGATCGAGCATTGTAACAATGTCGAGGACATAGAGCACCCGGTCGTCCGGGAAGTCCTCAAGCATTTCGATGTCAATCGTCGGCTCGACATAAGCATCATATCCGATTTGCCTGCGGCAGGCAGCGGTCTCGGATCCTCGTCGGCCTTCACTGTCGGGTTTCTTCGGACAATCTATACAATTCTGAACCAGAAGCCGACAAAAATCGAGTTGTCGAAGAAGGCCATTGAAGTCGAACGCGAGATCCTGCGCGAGAACGTCGGCGTGCAGGACCAGCTCCATGCCGCCTTCGGCGGCATCAACCGGTTCGATTTCAGCGGTTCCGCGATTCGCATCTCCCCCGTTCAGATGAGTTCTACGGCCACACAGCAGCTCAACGCGTCGATGGTGCTGGTCCATACGGGCATCGCGCGGCGCGCGACGACCACGGTCGCCGCCCAGATCGCCGTGACGCGCGCGCGCGCGATCGACAAGGAATTGTCCGAACTCTACCGCCTCGTGGAGGAATGCGTCTCGCTGCTGGAGGCGGGGACGAGCGGCTGGCTCACGCAGCTCGGCGAGATGCTCTCCGCCTCGTGGCGCATCAAGCGCACCCTGTCGCGTGAGGTCTCGAATGCGGTGCTCGACGATCTGTTCGAGGCGATCATCGCGTCGGGGGCCTACGGGGCGAAGCTGTGCGGCGCGGGCGGGGGCGGCTTCTTCCTCGCCCTCATCGATCCGGACCGGCTTCCGGCTCTGACCGAGCGGGTGGCGCCGCTATCCGTCGTTCCGATCGGCATCGATGTCGACGGGTCGACCCTGATCTATCGCCAGACCCGCTGAGCGGCGCCCGCCCATCATTCCAGCCCGGCCGCAGGCGGCCCGACGGCTCATCGCGACGAGAGGCAACGATGCGAATTCTGATCACCGGCGGCGCCGGCTATATCGGGACGATCCTGGTGCCGATGCTCCTGGAGCGCGGGCATCACGTCACGGTTCTCGACACGTTCAAGTCCGGAGGGCCGGACCTGTCCTCGGCCTGCCAGTATGACGCCTTCGAGCCGATCAAGGGCGACGCGCGCGACACGCGCATCCTCGACGACCTGATCCCGAAGCACGACGTGCTCATCCCCCTCGCGGCCCTGGTCGGCGCACCCCTGTGCAAGGAGGACGCGATCGGCGCCACGACCCTGAACCGCGATGCCGTGATCGCCCTGGTCCAGCGCGCGGGCGGCGAGCAGAGGATCGTCTACCCGACGACCAATTCGGGCTACGGCGTCGGCGAGGCCGGCAAGTTCTGCACAGAGGAGTCGCCCCTGCGGCCGATCTCGCTCTACGGCACCACCAAGGTCGAGGCCGAGACGGCCGTGCTCGACAGCGGGCGCGGCGTCAGCCTGCGGCTCGCGACGGTGTTCGGCATGGCGCCGCGCATGCGCCTCGACCTCCTCGTCAACGACTTCACCCACCGGGCCGTGACCGACCGGGCGCTCCTGGTCTTCGAGGGCCACTTCAAGCGCAACTACATCCACATCCGCGACGTGGCCAAAGGCTTCATCCACGCGATCGACAATTACGACCGGATGCGCGGCGAGGCGTACAATCTCGGCCTGTCGAGCGCCAACCTGTCGAAGCTAGAACTCTGCGCGCGCATCAAGGCGCACGTGCCGAATTTCGTCTATGTCGAGGCCCCGATCGGCGAGGATCCGGACAAGCGCGACTACATCGTGTCCAATGCGAAGCTGGAGGCGACCGGCTGGTTCCCCGACTTCGACCTCGACCGGGGGATCAAGGAGCTGATCAAGGGCTTCCGGATGATCCGCAATTCGCGGTTCGCCAACGTCTGATCCGGACGGCTCCAGCCCAGCAGCGATCACCCCGCCGGACGGCCCGACAGGTCGGCCGGCGCGGGCACGGACCGAGGTGCTCATGAGCGCGATCGTCGATTTCCTCACGCAGACCCGCGACACCTTCCAGGCGGCCCTCGACGATTCCCGCTTCCAGGCGACCCTCGCCGAGATCGCCGACGTGGTGACCGCATCCCTGCGCGGCGGCGGCAAGCTCCTGACGATCGGCAATGGCGGGAGCGCCGGCGACGCGCAGCACATCGCGGGCGAGTTCGTCTCGCGGCTCAATTACGATCGGGCGCCCGCCGCCGCCCTGGCGCTGACCACGGACACCTCGGTGATCACCGCGATCGGCAACGATTACGGGTACGAGCACGTGTTCGCGCGGCAGGTGCTCGCCCTCGGGCGGCCGGGCGACGTCCTGCTCGCCCTCTCCACCTCCGGGCGCTCGCCGAGCGTGCTGAAGGCGATGGATGCGGCGCGGGCGCTGGGCGTGCGGGTCGTCGCGTTCACGGGCGCGACGGGCGGAGCGATGCCGGAGCGGGCGGATCTGTGCCTGTACGCGCCGTCGGACGCGACGCCCCTGATCCAGCAGGTCCACATCACCGCCGCGCACATCGTGTGCGGCCTCGTCGAGGAAAGCCTGTTCCCCCGCGGGACGGCGGCGTGAAGGGCGGCCCGTGACCGAGAGACCGAGAGGCGCCGGCAGCCCCATCCGGCAGGCCATGATCCTGTGCGGCGGATTCGGCACCCGCCTGGGCGCGCTGACGTCGGCGATGCCCAAGCCGCTGCTGCCCGTGGCGGGCGAGCCGTTCCTGGACGTCCTGCTGTTCGAGCTCGGCCGCCACGGCTTCACCGACATCGTGCTGCTGGCCTCGTTCCACAGCGAGAAGATCCGCGCCTACGCCGCCGACAACCCGGTCGCGCGACGCTTCGGCATGACGCTGCGGGTCTCGATCGAGCCGGAGCAGGCTGGGACCGGCGGCGCCGTCGTGCACGCCCTCCCCGAGGCGGACGAGACCTTCCTCCTGCTGAACGGCGACTCGTGGTTCGACGTCAACCTGCTGTCCCTGCCAGCCATGGCCGCGCGTCATCCGGAGGCGGCGATGGTCCTGTCGCTCCGCCGGGTGCCGGACGCGGCACGCTACGGCGTCGCGCTCCTCGACGGCGTGCGGATCACCGCCTTCCTCGAGCGGCCGCCCGAGCCGGGCCCCGGTCTCGTCAATGCCGGCGTCTATCTGGTGCGCAGCGACGCCTTGAAGGGCTTCCCGCCGGCCTGCTCGCTGGAACGGGACGTCCTGCCCGCTTTGGTCGCCGAGGGCCGCGTCGTGGGCGAGGCCTACGACGGTTACTTCCTCGATATCGGCGTGCCCGAGAGCTACGACCGCGCTCAGGTGGAGATCCCGGCCCGCCGGACGAGACCGGCCGCCTTCCTCGACCGGGACGGGGTCCTCAATCACGACCACGGCTATGTCGGTTCCGTGGACCGGTTCCACTGGATGGAGGGCGCGCGTGATGCGGTCCGCGCGCTGAACGATGCCGGCTTCTTCGTGTTCGTCGTCACGAACCAAGCGGGGGTCGCCCGCGGCTTCTACACCGAGGCCGATGTCGCCCGTCTGACGGCCTGGATGCGGGACGACCTGCGCGCGGCGGGCGCGCATATCGATGATCTCCGGTACTGCCCCTATCATCCGGACGGGACGGTGGAGGCCTACAGGGCGGTCCACGGCTGGCGGAAGCCCGAACCCGGCATGATCCTCGACCTGATGGACCACTGGGACATCGACCGCGCGCGCAGCTTCCTGATCGGCGATCAGCAAACCGATCTCGCCGCCGGCCGGGCGGCGGGGCTCGCCGTGCATCACTTCCGGTCGGACGACCTGCTCGCCTTCCTGCGCGAGGCCGCGCTGACGGGCTAGGAAGCGGCAACACGTGTGGGGGACCAGGGCGCGCGTCGCCGCGCGGCGGGTTCAGTCGTGGGACTGGATCGAGAGCTCCGCCTCGGCCGCCTCACGCATGGCGCGGTCCCAGTCGAGCCGGCGCTTGGGCGGCGTCTCGCGCTCGGCGTCCGCGGCCTTCCGATCTCGCGGAGCGACGATCTTGATGTCGTACTCGGGCACGCTTCAATCCGCTCTTTAACCTGCGATTAATCGTATTGGCGGAACGCGCGGGCCTTGTCAGCGGTTCGATCGCTCGATCCACAATCCGGTGACGCCCCTCATCCGCGGCCGGACAGACCGATCAGGATCATGGCGGCATGCACGGCTCCGACGATGGAGCCCGACTGGGCGAGCCGCAGAGCCTCGGCCCGCGGCACGCGCATCACCGCGATGTCTTCGCCGGGATCCGGACGCGCCGGCCCGGCCGCGATCACGCGCGCGCGGACGAGATGCATGCGGTTGGCGTAGCGGGCCGGATCCGCGTTGAGGGTGACCACGCGTTCGGCATCGGCAAAGGTGTAGCCGGTTTCCTCGCGCATCTCGCGCTCGGCGGCCGCGAGGATATCCGTGTCGCCGGGGTCGATGGCCCCGCCCGGAAGCTCCAGGCTCGGGCTCCCATAGGCGTGACGGTATTGGCGTACGAGGATGACGTGATCGGCCGCGTCGATGCCCAGCACGAGGGCGATGTCCGCGGTCTCGAGCACGTAATAGGGATCGAGGACGTGGCCCGACGGTGTCACGCAGTCGTCGGCACGGAGTCCGAGCCATCGATCCTTCATGATGTAGTTCGACTTGCGTATCGTCCATGCGGTTTCGGGCATGATTGTTTCCCCATCGAAGATATTGGTAGTGTTTTTGGCAGAGATGCGCTGAACGGCGCGAGGGTGCGGGCGGTATGGATCGGGTCGAATCCAGTGGTCCTGCCCTGTCGTCGATCCGGGCCGGAGCGATCGTTGCGCCCCTCCAGCTCAGCCGGTAAGCGTCTCGGGCACGTAGAGTCTCGCGCCGCGGATGTCATAGGTCGTACGATGACGGGAACGAAACTCGCCATGGCATGCCGCGTCTGCGATGGACGCGATGTCGAGCTGTTCCTCGACCTGACCGACCAGCCGCACTGCAACCGCCTGATCCCGCCGGACCTCGCCGACCGGCGCGAGCCGCATTTCCCCCTGCGCGCCGGCTTCTGCCACGACTGCACGCTCGTCCAGATCGATCACACGATCCCGAAGGAGAGCATGTTCAGCGACTACCCCTACGTCTCGGGCACGACGAAGACGCTGGTGGAGCATTTCCGCCAGACGGCGGCCCGGCTCGTGGAGCGGTACGGCCTCGGGCCGCAGGACCTCGTCGTCGATATCGGCAGCAACGACGGCACGTGGCTGCGGCAGTACGAGCCCTTCGGCCTGCGCCGCTGCGGCGTCGAGCCCGCCGCCAACGTCGTGGAACTGGCTCGCGCCGCGGGCGTGCCGACACTGAACCGCTTCTTCAACGAAGAGACCGCCGAGATCGTCCGCGCGCAGGACGGGCCGGCGAGCCTGATCACCGCCGCCGGCGTCTTCTTCCACCTGGAGGAACTGCACAGTGTCGTGAAAGGCATCGTCACGCTGCTCAAGCCGGACGGCGTCTTCGTCGTGCAGGCGATCTACCTGGGCGGCATGATCGAGAACACCGCCTTCGATCAGATCTACCACGAGCACCTGTGCTACTACACGCTCCGCTCCCTGGAGCAGCTGTTCGCGCGCCACGGCCTGGAGGTCTTCGACGTCAGCGTCGTCCCGGTCCACGGCGGCTCCCTTGAGGCGCATGTCGGCTTCCCCGGCGCCCACCCGGTCAGCGACGCGGTCAAGCGCATGCGCGCCGACGAGGAGGCCCGCGGCTACGGCACATTCGAGACCTATGTCGGCTTCGCCGAGAACGTCCGGCGCCTGCAGGCGGCGCTGCTCGATCTGCTGGAGCGCATGAACGCCGAGGGGAAGACGGTCCACGCCTACGGCGCCCCGGCCAAGGGCGCGACGCTGCTCAACGCCTTCGGCATCGGCCCGCGGCTGGTTCAATATGCGGCCGAGAAGAACCCGCTGAAGTTCGGCCGCCTGATCCCCGGCGCCCGCATCCCGATCGTCGAGGAGGGCAGCGTGCCCGCGCCCGACGCCTATCTGGTGCTCGCCTGGAACTTCATCGACGAGTTCCTGGCGCGCGAGCGCCGCTACCTCGAGAACGGCGGCGCCTTCATCGTTCCGGTGCCGGACCTCAAGGTGATCACCGCCGCCGACCTGCCGGCAGCCTGAGCGTGGCCGCCCTCCCCCCAGCCCCCCTGCCCGAGGCCGTCCTCGTCGTCGGTGCGACCGGGTTCGTCGGCCGCAACCTCGTCGCGCATCTCGCCGGCCGCGTGCCGCGGCTGATCGCGGTCAGCCCCTCCGGCCGTGCGGTGCCGGGGGCGACCGAGGCCGCGCGCTTCGACGCCCTCGAGGCGCTCTCGGTCCCCGCCGACGCGATCGTCTTCAACGTCGCCGCGCAGCGCTACGACGCCGACAAGTTCGAGACGGCGCAGAGCGACCTGCTCACCGGCAATGCGGAGATCGCCAACCGCCTCTACCGGTTCTGCCTGACGAAGGGCATCCGCGAGGTGCGCGCGGCCTCGAGCGTCGCGGTCTACCCGGCGGCCTGCGATCCCCTCGACGACGCGCAACCGGTCGACCTCAACGCGCTGCCCAATCCGAACGAGGCCTTCTACGCGTGGTCGAAGCGCTGGTCCGAGGTGGTCGCCGACCTGCACGCCGAGCGCTACGGGATCCACACGATCAGCTTCCGCCTGAGCAACCCCTACGGCCCCCACGACTCGACGGATCCGCGCAAGGCGCATGTCCTGCCGGCCTTCGTGATGCGCGCGCTGGCCCCGGGCGAGCGCTTCACGATCAAGGGCAACCCGCTGGTCGAGCGCGACTTCATCTACGTCGGCGACGTCGTCGACGTGTTCGCCCGGTCGCTCGCGATCCGGGAGACGAGCGACGCGCTCAACCTCTGCCGCGGCGAGACCACGACCCTGCTCGACCTCGCCCGAACCATCCTTGAGGTGGCCGGGGAGGACCGGCCCGTCCACGCTCCCGACACGGCGACTCACGGCGTGCTCGCCCGCCGTTCGACCAACCAGCGGCTGCGCGAGCGCTTCGGGATCTCGACCTTCACGGGGCTCGCGGACGGGCTGCGGCCGACGATCGCGTGGTATCGCCAGGAGTATCGCCAGGAGTACCGCCATGCCGGGGCCTGAGCGCGACATCGTCATCGGGGCGGACGGCTTCCTCGGGCGCAACCTCGTGCCGCGGCTCCGGGCCGAGGGCCGCGAGGTCGTCGAGATCGGCCGCGCGGCGGGCGACCTGTCCGACTGGGCCAATGTCGAGCGGGCGCTGCGCGCGGCGCCGCCGGCCGGCCGCATCTTCCACGTGGTGACCCGCCAGCGGACCGGCGCGATTCAGTACGACATCCAGGGCGAGCTCCTGGCGATCAACGCCCGGATCCACCTGAACGTCCTTGAGGCGTGGCGCCTGTACCAGCCGCAGGCCAAGCTCGTCTCCACGGGCTCGTCCTGCACCTATCCGGAATCGGCCGAGCCCCTCCCCGAGGCGCGCTTCGGACAGGGACCGACCCATCCCTCCGTGATCGGCTACGGGCTCGCCAAGCAGGTCCTGGCGACGGGCTCGGCGGCCTACGCGCACCAGTACGGATTGAGCTTCCTGCACTGCGTGCTGGCGACCCTGTACGGTCCGCACGACAACACGGCCTCCGACCGCAGCCACTTCGTCGGCGCCCTCCTCGACCGCGCCGTGCGGGAGAAGGCAGCGGGCGCGCAGGCCTTCGAGGTCTGGGGCAACCCGCAGACCGTCCGCGAGGTGCTCTACGTCGACGACCAGATCGACGCGATCCTGGCGGCCGACCGCGCGTTCGAGAACGAGATCCTCAACTGCGGCGCCAACACCCCCATCACCGTCGAGGCGGTGGCAGGGGCGGCCCTGGCGGCCCTCGACTGGTCCGTGCCCCTGGTGAGCCCGCCCGGCTCGTTCCAGGGCGCGGCCTACAAGATGCTCGACTCGACGCGGTTCCTCGGCCGGACCGGCTGGCAACCGCGCATCGATCTCGAAGCGGGCCTGCGCAGGCTCGTCGCGGCGGAGTATGCCGACCGCTGACGGGCCCGCCGCGCCGGGCCGGCGCTTGCCGTCAGCGCGCCTCGAAGGGTCCCGGCGTTCCGCGCGCCGCGAAGCCCAGCGTGCCGGAGCCTCCTGGCGATCAGGCCTTCGCCAGGGCCGCGGCGGCGGCAGCGAGCCCCCACCGGACGAGGTCCTGCGCATCCTGCGCCGACTTGGCCTCCGCATAACACCGCAACTCCGGTGCGTTCCCCGACGCCCGGAAATGGATCGTGCGTCCGCCATCGAGCCCGATCCGGATTCCATCCTGCTCGTCGATCGAATCCGGTGACCCGATCGGCCGGAGGAAGGCGGCCCGGAAATCCGCATCCCGGAGCCGCGCGAGGAAGGCGCCGCTTGTCTCGGACGGCGTGTTCGGAAGGCGGTCGCTGGCCATGTCGCCCGCATCGAGCGCGGACACCAAGTCGGCCAGGGGCAGGCCGGCCGCGCGCGCTGCCGCCAGGGTGGCGAGAATGGGCAGCATTGCGTCGCGGGTCGGCAGAGCGGGCAGCGTCTTGCCGTCGCGCGTGACGTCCGATCCGAGCAGGAAGCCGCCATTCGCCTCGAAGCCCGCAACGGTCCGCGCTCCGGCGGCTTTCGCCTGCTCCATGCCGGCGATGACGAAGGGCGAGCCGACTTTCGTGCGCACAACCGTCCGGAAGCCGCCGGCCTGCTCGAGGGCCGAGCCGGCCGTGACCGGCACCACCACCGTGTCGGCGCCCAGGTAACGGGCGGTGATGAGCCCGAGCACGTCGCCCCGCAGGATCCGGCCGTTGCCGTCGGCCACCAGCGGCCGGTCGGCGTCGCCGTCCGTGGTCACAAGGGCGTCGAAAGACCCCGGTGCCATGACATCGCGGATGAAGGCGATGTCCTCGGGACGATGGGCTTCGGTGTCGATCGGCACGAAGACCTGCGACCGACCGATCGGCGTCACCTGCGCGCCGAAGGCGGCGAGCAGGTCGGACAGCAGGTCGCGGGCCACCGAGCTCTGCTGATAGACCGCGATGCGCAGGCCCTTCAGGATGTCCGGCGCGAAGGCGGCGGCGTAGCGCTGCTGGTAGCGCGTGATGGCGTCGGGCTCGGGCGTCGCGGACGCCGCCGCCGGTCTCTCGCCGCTGGCCGGGATGTCCGTCAGGGCGGCCAGGATGGCCACCTCGTCGGCTTTGGTGATCTCGCCGTCGGGGCGGTAGAATTTCAGGCCGTTGCGATCCTCGGGGATGTGGCTGCCCGTGACCATGACCGCATAGGCGCCGCGCCGCATCGCTTCGAGGGCCAGGGCCGGGGTCGGCAGGGCGCCGCAATCGATCGCGGTGAAGCCGGCGGCCGCGGCCGCCTCCGCCACCGTGGCGGCGATCGCGGGGCTGCTGTCGCGCAGGTCCCGCCCGATCACCACCGCTCGGTGGGTGTCATCCGCCGAGACGGACCGGAAGAATGCGCTGGCATAGGCGTAGCTCGGCCCGCCGACGAGGTCGGTCACGAGACCGCGCAAGCCGCTCGTCCCGAATTTCAGACTGCTCACGAGATCCCCATCGTCTCCGGTTCGACGCACGCGCTCGCGATCGATGCCCCAAACCGTTCGCATTCTCAACGCTTGGGACCGGCGGATTGGCTCGGGCCGGGCGAGACTGGTCCGCCCCGAGACGCGGGCGGCGCTGCCTGGTGCGGCCCGCGCTCGGAACGCCTCTGTGCAGGCGGACCCGCCGCCAGCGCCTCAAGAGGCCGGTAACTGCTGTTCGAGATGCGCGCGCAGGATCGAGTAGTGGCGGACGACGTCATCGAGCCTGTCGGCGTTCGCCTTGCTGATCGCCTCCGAGCCGAGCGGCGGGCGGTAGGTCGCCGCATAATGGGCGGCGTGCGCCTTCAGCTTGGTGGCGACGAAGTCCAGATCGGCCGACCAGACGGCCTGCGCCCGAACCTGCTGAAGGCGCCGGGCGATGGCGAGCCAGTTCAGGTCGAGGGCGATGCCGCTGCCCATCTCCTTGAACAGGTCGAACATGGAATCGAGGATCGCGATCGCGGTCTGTGCCGACATGGCCCCGCCCTCCGTCAGGACCGTGCGGCCACGAGATCCGGGCGCGCGTACCAATCGTCGAACAGGGAGAGCTGACGAAAGCGCCGCCGGTAGCCTTGACCGGTCAGCAGCGCGTCGATCTTCTCCCGGCTGCCCGAGAAATTGTGCTCGACGCTGATCAGCGCGATGTCGTGACGCGTGAAATCGAAGCTCTGAAGCACGTCGAACTCGCCGCCTTCCACATCGATGCTCATGTAATCGATGCGCCGCGGCGCCCGCGCCTCCGCGAGGAACCGGTCCAGCGAGATCGTGGCCACCGGGTATTGCCGGCGCTCCTGCCGGAACTGGGCGTGGAAGTCGCCGTCTGCGAAGTCCTCCATGCCGGAGAGTTCGCCGATGTCGACCTCGTTGAACAGCACCTCGATCCCGTCGGTCTTGTAGACGCACTTGTCGGAGATGTAGCAGTTGCGATTGCGCTGCAGCGCCGCGTGCCACGCCCGGGCGGGCTCAGCGAGGGCGCCCTGCCAAGCGTAGGTCTTCTCCAGCAGGAGCGTGTTGCTGAGGCTGACGCCGTCGCAGGCGCCGAACTCCACGAAATAGCCGTTCCGCTTCTCCTGAAGCTCATACAGCACCCACAGGTCCTGCAGCAGCTGCGCGTTGGAGTACGGCGCCATCCGGGTGGCGAAGGACAGGAAGTCGAGTTCGGAGCCGAGGATGTGCGGGCGCGCGTCCAGATTGTCCCTCAGGTTGATCAGGGCATTGAACACCGTCAGGAGTTCGACATCCATGGTCCTCGGCTCCAGTCTCCGAACGGGGAACGCGCGCAGGCGCGTGGGGTGTCAGCGGTGTCAGCGGTGTGCCGCCGCCTGGACCGGCCTGCGCGGGCCCGCCAGGATCCGGTTCGATCCTTCGAACAGGATGCCGTGCTGGAGTGCCGCGGGGCCGTGATCCGGCACGGTCCGCGCCGCCCTGCGGATCGCGGACAGGAAGCGCTTGCGGCTGAATCCGTAGGGCCGCAGGCCTCCCAGGAGCGCCTCGAGGAGAGTCGATGTCGCCTCGGACCGCGCCCGGGCCAGATCGCGTTCCTGCAGGGCGGCGTCGCGCTCGGCCCTGAGAAGGGTCAATTCGATCTGCTGCTGCTGGATCCGGCGGATGTACGTCGTATCGATCGCATGAACGGCATTCGTCATCGTGCGGCAGCCCTGCCCCGGAGCGGGTTGAGTTTTCGAGGCCCGAAGGTCCGTCTGCGGCCCCGGATCCGGATCGGCATCCGGTCTGGCCGGTCGGATGCCGCGGCTCCCGCGTGCCTCCGGTTGTGCCAGACCGGCCCGAGAATCGTGCCGACCGCGTCAGGCGCGGCTCTCGGGACAGGCGTGATCCCGTCCCGGCTCACCCCTGCATCTTGCTGACGACATGCTTGACGAGCAGCAGGCCGATGCTGGCGCAGGTCAATCCGAACATGACGACATAGAGGTAATCTACTTGAATGCCGGCATAGGGATAGTACGCCGATCGAACCCATTCCGCCAACTGCATGGCGGGATTGTACTTCATCCAGTAATATACCTTGTCGGGCATGTAGCTCGGAAGGAACATGACGCCGCTGGACACGTACAGGATGATGCTGAACAGGGCGTAGCCGATCATCCAGCCGGGGAAGAAGCCGATGACCGCCACGTTGATCGTACCGATCCCGACCCCCAGGATGATGGCGGCGAGATAGCCGCACATGGCCGTGAACGGTTCTGCGGGGACGGGATTGGTCCCGATGGCGATCAGGATGGAGCAGACGACCAGCAGCGCGAGGAAGCCGGTCACGATCTCCACGAGGATCCGAGCCAGGATCACGTCGAACAGCTTGACCTGTGGATAGTAGGTCAGCGGTCGGTTCATGATCACCGCCTTCATGACCTCGCGGGAGATGTACTGGAAAACCAGAACCGGAACCGCCCCGGTCGCGAAGAACAGGGCCCGGTTGTCGCCGAGCGGCGCCGCCAGCTTCTGGAACGTGTAGATGGCGATCAGCATGAAGACGTGGACGCAGGGCCAGAGCACGACCACGCCGTAACCCCAGAGCGAGGCACCGAATCGGGTGCGCATGTCCCGCAGCATCAGGGCGTGCAGGACATGCAGATAGGACTCGATCGGGCTCTTTTGCCCGGGAGCCGTCGGGAGGGCGGGCATCGATTTGACCTCGCGTTGCCGGGCCTGCTTCGACGAGAAAAGGGGCCAAAGTGCGTTGACGGGCGCGTCCCGCGCCGGTCGGCGTCAGGGGGTGAGAGCGTAGTAGCCGCGCATCAGGCTGTCAGAGGTGGCGGCCCGGATCGGCGTGGCGACTCGGCCGCCGGCCGGAATGTCGAGGGCGAGCAGGCGGTCGTTGCAGGCGGCCGGGTCGGTGGCGAGGGCATAGGGCAGGAGATGGCCGTCCGGGTCGGCACGCAGCCGCTCCGCCGGTTCGCCGAGGTCGAAGGCCGCCACCGGCAGGCCCGTGCGCAGCGCCAGCGACAGCGCGTACGCGTAGGTCTCCGGCCAGATCGACGGCATCAGCACCAGATCGGCAGAGACCTGGGTCACGAGATCGAGGATTTCGTCATCCTCCCAATGACGGCCGGTCTCGGCGATCTGGAGGGCTGCCCGGGCGACCCGGTCGAGGGTCGGGTCGTCGGTGGAGTACCGCCCTGTCTCCGTGACGCCGGCCCGCTCCAGGCCGCCCGTCAGGGTCGGGTCGGAGAAGCCCACGATCGAGAAGCGCAAAGGCAGGTCTCGCTTGCGCGCGTCCGACGCCAAAGCCTGCAGCAGCAATCCGCCTTCGGGCAGGCTGATCGCGCCGAGCACCGCGACGCGGCGGACGCGTCCGGGCCGCTGCAGGGCGGTGGAGCGCACGCTGCGCTCCGGCTCGACATGCGGCCGCA
>NZ_JACJIM010000009.1 GCF_014138435.1 Methylobacterium fujisawaense
CGACTTTGGCCGACACCTGGGTTCCCGCGGCGTCCCGCGTCCCTCGTGTTCGCTCCCGGGCCATGCCCCCGGCGCCACCGGCGCGCGGGGACGATGACGCGTGACGGGAGGGCCGCGCGCCCGAATCGATGCCCGACGAAGCGGAACCCGGCAGGGGCGGGCGCGACGTCCCGCGGCGATCCGCGACCCCTGGAAAGTTGACGGCGGCCCGGCGGGCTGCCATCCGCCCGTCCGACACGTCCGCCTGCCGGCGGTTCCCTCGAGTCCGAAGAACCCATGACCGACCTGATCGAGACGATCCGCCGGACGCTCGTGCCGATCCACAAGGAGGGCTATCCCTTCATCCTGATCGGCATCGTGCTGACGGTTCTGGCGGGCTATTTCTCCCAGTTCTTCGGCTGGATCTTCCTGATCCTCACCCTCTGGGTCTGCTACTTCTTCCGCGATCCCGAGCGGGTCACCCCGGTGGCGGACGGGCTCGTGATCTCGCCCGCCGACGGGCGCGTGAACCTCATCGCCACCGTGCTGCCGCCGCCCGAGCTCGACCTGCCGCAGGTGCCCACGCTACGGGTCTCGGTGTTCATGAACGTGTTCGACTGCCACGTGAACCGGGTGCCGGTGGCCGGCCGGATCGGCCAGATCCACTACACGCCGGGCCTGTTCCTCAACGCCGAGCTCGACAAGGCCAGCGACGACAACGAGCGCAACGGCATGGTCATCGAGACGACCCATGCCGGCCAGCCGAAGCGCGTCGGCGTGGTGCAGATCGCCGGCCTCGTGGCCCGGCGCATCGTCGGGTTCGTCTCGGCGGGCGACGTGCTCGGCGTCGGCGAGCGCTTCGGCCTGATCCGCTTCGGATCGCGGGTGGACGTCTACCTGCCGGCCGGGTCGACCGTGCTGGTCGGGCTCGGCCAGAAGGCGGTGGCCGGCGAGACGGTGCTGGCCGATCTCGGCGGGGGGCCGGAGCGCCTGTTCAAGCGGATCTGAGGCCATGGACGATCTCTTCCCGCCCTTCGCGCCCGATCCGAACGAGCCGCGGCCGCGCCGGTTCAAGCCGGTGCCGTTCCGGATGATCGCGCCCAACATGATCACCCTGATGGCGCTCTGCCTCGGGCTCACGGCGATCCGGCTCGCCTTCGAGGGCAAGTTCGAGCCCGCCGTCATCGCCGTGGTGGTGGCGGGCGTGCTCGACGGCATCGACGGGCGGGTGGCGCGGCTGCTCAAGGGCACGTCGCGCTTCGGCGCGGAGCTCGATTCCCTCGCCGACTTCGTGAATTTCGGATGCGCCCCGGCGCTCATCCTCTACGGCTTCGTGCTGTTCCACCTGAAATCGATGGGCTGGATCGTCGCGCTGATCTTCGCCATCGCCATGGCGCTGCGGCTCGCCCGCTTCAACGCGATGCTCGACGATCCGAACCGGCCGGAATGGAAGAAGGACTTCTTCGTCGGCATGCCGGCGCCCGCGGGGGCGCTCACCGCGATGCTGCCGCTCTACCTCCACTTCCTGGGCTTCGGCATCGAGACCTGGGCGGCGCCCGCGGTCCTGATCTACGTGCTGTGCATCGCGCTGCTGGTCGTCTCAACGGTCCCGACCTATTCGGGCAAGACCATGGGCAAGCGGGTGCCGCGCAGCCTCGTCCTGCCGATCTTCCTGTTCGGGGTCGCGGCCTTCGGCCTCCTGATCAGCTACCCGTTCGAGGCGCTCGTCGCGGTGAGCGGGGGCTATCTGCTGACCATCCCGGTGGTGGCCGCCCAGTATCGCCGCCGGGTCAAGGCGGAACTCGCCGCCCTGGGCGAGGACCGGCCGGCCCTGGCCACGGCCGGCCGACCGGCATCGGAATAGGCGCTGGCCTTCGCGGAGCCGTCCTCTATCTTGGCGGTATCAAGCGGGCGGGGGCTGGCGGATGCTCGGGGATTTCAAGACGTTCGCGCTGCGCGGGAACGTGGTCGATCTCGCGGTCGGCGTGATCATCGGCGCGGCCTTCGGGGCCATCGTGACGTCGGCGGTCCAGGACATCTTCATGCCGGTGATCGGCGCGATCACCGGCGGGCTCGACTTCTCGAACTACTACATCCCGCTCTCGTCGAAGGTGCAGGCAGGCCTGCCCTATGCGGATGCCAAGAAGCAGGGCGCGGTCATCGGTTACGGCCAGTTCCTGACCCTGACCCTGAACTTCCTGATCGTCGCCTTCGTGCTGTTCCTGGTGATCCGGGCGATGAACCGCCTGCAGACCGCCGAGGCCAAGAAGCCCGACGCGATGCCGGCCGACGTGAAGCTTCTTTCCGAGATCCGCGACCTGCTGGCCGAGAAGCCGCGCGTCTGACGCCTGTGCGGGCGCGCGGTGCCGACTCAGCCCTTGGGCTTGTCGGTCTCGTCCGGCTTGACGCCGAGGGCATCGAGGATCTGGTCGAGGGCATGACCGACGGCTTCGGTCCCCTCCTCGTGGGTCTTCAGCCGGGTCTCGAGCCGGCGGATCTGTGGCTCGAAGGCATCCGGCACGGGATCGTCGCCGAGGAAGCGGGGCTTGTCCGACCCCACCGGCAGGACGCCGCGCAGCTGCTGCCCGAGGTGGTCGCGCACGGGCTCCGGCAGAGTGGTTTTCGGATCGGTGGGTGCGTCGCTCATGATCGCCTCACGGCTCGGGCCATCTCTCAACGGCCGAACGGATGAAGCGTTGCGCCGACGGCCGCGGCTATGAAGATGCCCCCGGAGCCGGGCTCCGGGGGCGCTTGGGCCAGCGCAAGACCGGCCCGGGGTCTTAGTCGATGACCTCGACGATGCGGTGGCCGCGATCGACCAGCACCGGACGATCGTTCACCACGGTGTAGCGGTAGCCCGGCTGCACGCGGTACTCGTTGGGCACGTCGTAATAGGTCACGCCCGAAGCCGGCAGGGTGGTGCCGACGGCGACGCGGCCGTCGTAGTCGTAGGAGCGGACATTGCGCTCGCGGACATAGCTGCGGAAGCGCGGGGCCATGTCGACGCCGAGGATGCCGCCCACCGTGCCGGTGGCCGCACCCACCGCGCCGCCGACGATGCCGCCGATCGGGCCGGCCGCATCGGCACCCGCCGCCGCGCCGCGCTCGGCGCCGGGGATCGTGCCCTGGGCCTGGGCGGCCAGCGGAAGCGACAGGACGAGGGCCGAGGCGGCGATAAGGGTCTTGAAGGTCATGCGGGACATCTCCGTTCCGTGGTGTTTCGCCGCGCAGGCGCAGCGAAGCTCGGGCCGGTAACGCCCGACCCCCGGAATCGGATGCATCTTTTTTTGTGGGACGCCGGGATGCAGCCGGCTGAGCCCTCACGCGTCCTTGGGCATCGCCGACTGGATGAAGCGGTCGGAGCCGAGATCCTCCTCGTCGTAGCCCAGCAGCTCCGCGAGCCTGCCACGGGCGCGGCTGACGCGGCTCTTCACCGTGCCGACCTTGCAGCCCATGATGGCGGCGGCCTCCTCGTAGGAGACGCCCTCAGCGCCGACCAGGACCAGGGCCTCGCGCTGATCCGGCGGCAGCTTGGCCAGCGCCGATTGCAGATCCTCGACGTCGAGCCGGTCACCCTGGTGCGGGGCGGTGGCGAGCCGGGCCGCGTAGGACCCGTCCTGATCCTCGACCTCGCGCACCCGCTTGCGGTGATCCGAGTAGAAGATGTTGCGCAGGATCGTGAACAGCCACGCGTTGAGGTTCGTCCCCGGCTGGAACCGGGCGCGGTGCTGCCAGCCCTTGAGCAGGGTGTCCTGCACGAGATCGTCCGAACGGGCGGGGTTCGACGTCAGCGACAGCGCGAAGGCGCGCAGGGACGGGACGGCCGCGAGCAGACCGTTGCGGAATTCCGGCTCGATCGCCTCGCCGCGGGCGCGCAAAGCCGCCTCGAGCTTCTCGATCAGCTCGGCGAAGCGGGACGGCAGCGTCTCCTCGCCGATCCGCTCGTAGACGGTGCGCAGATGCTCCCCGAGATGCGTGCGGATCCCGGGAGCCAGGTTCGGGCGGCCATCCCGAGTCCCGTCCTCCTGGGACAGGACGGTGTCGGTGTCGTCGCGGGTCATGTGTATCGCGCTCGTCAACTCGTCGTGGCTCGACCTGTGGTCCCCGGCGGGTCGAGGCGGAGCGCTTGTCGGCCCGAACCGGTTGGAAAGCCCGGCCGATGCGCTCCTGTTACCGGAGTTCTAGCGCATCGGGCGCGGGCATGCACCCTCAGGCAAAACACACTTAAGCTAAGTTGGCCGGTCTCAACAGCCGGATCGCTCCGTCGCGCAGGGTCAGGACGTCGCCGCGGGCGAGATCGGTCCAGCACTCGTCCCGGGTCAGCGCCTGGGTGGCGATCACCGTCACCACGTCGTGCTCGGTGGTCTCCTCGGCGAAATCCACCTGCCAGTCCTCGTCGATCAGGGTGGCCTTGCCGAAGGGGGCCCGCCGGGTGAGGTAGCAGAGGCGCTTGCCGCAATGGGCGTAGAGGGTGCGGCTGTCGGTGAGCAGCATGTTGAACACGCCGAGGGCGTGGAGTTCGCCCGCGAGGTCGGCCACGGCCCGGTCGAGGGTCTCGGGCCGGGGGAGGGCGCGGAACCGGGCTTGGAGCCGGCCGAGCATCCAGCAGAAGGCGTGCTCGCTGTCCGTCGAGCCGATCGGCATGAAGCCGCCCAGCGGCAGCCGCTTCACGCCCTTGAGCTGTCCGTTATGCGCGAAGGTCCAGCGGCGGCCCCACAATTCCCGCGAGAACGGGTGGGTGTTCTCCAGGCTGACCCGGCCGCGGTTGGCCTTGCGGACATGGGCGACGACGATGCGGCTCTTGATCGGCATGTCGCGCAGCAGCCGGGCGAGCTGCGAGCGGGCGCTCGGCTCCGGCTCGTGGAAGCTGCGGCAGGTGCGCCCGTCGTAGAAGCTGATCCCCCAGCCGTCCGCATGCGGCCCGGTCTCACCGCCGCGCCGGGCGAGGCCCGCGAAGGAGAAGCGGATGTCGGTCGGCACGTTGGCGCTCATGCCGAGCAGTTCGCACATCGTCTGTCAGCCGGGCTATGCGGGGGAGCGGCGACGTTTAGGAGTGTTCGGCCGCCCGGACAACGGATTTCGCGTCGCTCAGCGCGCCAGATAGTCGGTCAGCGTCATGCCGACCAGGATGGCGACCCAGAAGAAGCCGAGCCCCGAGAACAGCCGGATCAGCGGCGGCTCGTGGATCACCTCCATGGAGACGAGGAGGATCAGCGCCACCATCACGGCGACCACGGCGAGTTCGACGATCCAGACCTGCGCGAAGGGGAGGGTGGCGCCGAGGGTGACGTTGACGGCCAGAAGCGCCAGCAGCGCCAGGAAGGTGAGCACCGGCGTGCGGAGGCGCCGCCGGAGCAGGGCGCGGTCGTCGGCGCTCAGGGTCGCGAGGGGGTTCCGCATCCTACCGGTTCACCACGTAGAGGATCGGGAAGGCCAGGATCCAGACGAGGTCGATGAAGTGCCAGTACAGGCCGTAGACCTCGATCCAGTTCTGGTGCCGGGCGAGGAACCCGGCCTTGGCGGCCATCCAGGTCATGCCGAGCAGGAGCGCGATGCCGGTGAACAGATGCAGCGCGTGGAGCAGGGTTGCGACGTAGTAGAGGTTCACGAACAGCCGCGCCGCCGGCGTCTCGGCCAGCGCGAAGGGCCGATCGCTGAGGAACGGCATCATGTGCTCGGCCCAGTCGGCGTAGTACTCGTAGCCCTTGAGGACGAGGAACAGGCCCCCGAGCGCCGCGGTCGCCAGCATCGCCCGCACCATGGCGCGCTGCCAGCCCATCCGGGAGAATTCGATCGCCATCGACATCGTGAGCGATGAGCAGATCAGCACCACGGTGTTGGTGGCGCCGATCCAGAACTTGAGGTGCTTGGCCGCCGCGATCGTCGCCTCGGGGTGCTGGATCCGGGTGATCAGCGCCACCAGGAACAGCGCCGAGAACAGCAGCAACTCGGTGATCAGCCAAGCCCAGATGCCGAGCGTCGCCGCCTCGCGCTGCTGGGCCACGCTCTCGAAATGCTCCGCGCGCGCGACCCCGACGCCGTCGGCCAGACCTTTGCTCATCCGTGCTGGTCCCGGGATTCCTGGGCCTGGATCGGGTAGTCGTAGGGGATGCGCGGCACCTCGGGCGGGGACAGGAAATTGTGCGTCGGGGGCGGGGAGGCCGTCTCCCATTCGAGCCCCTTGGCGTTCCACGGATTGGCGGGCGCCTTCCGGCCGAACCAGAGGGAATAGACGAGGTAGAGCATCGGGAAGATGTAGCCCGCCGCCAGGATCGTGGCGCCCGCCGAGGACAGCACGTTGAGCAGCTGGAACTCCGCCGGGTAGGTCGCGTAGCGCCGCGGCATCCCGAGGTAACCCAGGATGAATTGCGGGAAGAAGGTCACGTTGAAGCCGAGGAAGATCAGCAGCGCCGAGACCCGGCCCCAGGGCTCGCTGTACATCCGGCCGGTGAATTTCGGCCACCAGAAGTGCAGGCCGCCGAGGAACGCCAGCACCGTGCCGCCGACCATGATGTAGTGGAAATGCGCGACCACGAAGTAGGTCGCGTGGATGTGCTGGTTGATCGAGAGCGTCGCGAGATAGAGGCCGGTGAGGCCTCCGAGCACGAACAGGCCGATATAGCCCATCGCGTAGAGCATCGGGGTATCGAGCCGGAGCGAGCCCTTATGGATCGTGGCGGTCCAGTTGTAGACCTTCACCGCCGAGGGCACCGCCACCGCGAAGGACAGGCCCGAGAACACCAGCGAGGCCAAATCGCTCTGGCCGTTGACGAACATGTGGTGACCCCAGACGAAGAAGGTCACGGAGGCCAGTCCGATCGACGCGTAGGCGACGAAGCGGTAGCCGAACAGCTTCTTCTGCGCGAAGGCCGGGACGATCTCGGAGATCACCCCCATGCCGGGCAGGACCATGATGTACACGGCCGGGTGGGAGTAGAACCAGAACAGGTGCTGGAACAGCACCGGGTCGCCGCCATAGGCCGGGTCGAACACGCCGATATGGAAGGCGCGTTCCGCGATCAGCAGGATCAGCGCCGTGGTGATGACCGGCGTCGCGAGCAGGAAGATCAGGCTCGTGGCGTAGTGCGCCCAGACGAAGATCGGCAGCTTGAACCACGTCATGCCGGGCGCCCGCATGGTGTGGATCGTGACCACGAAGTTGAGCCCCGTCAGGATCGACGAGAAGCCCACGATGGTGACGCCGATCAGCGCCGGCAGCACCCAGGTGTTGGAGAAGGCCGTCGAGAGCGGGGCGTAGAAGGTCCAGCCGGTATCGACCCCGCCCAGCACCACAGAGACCAGGGTGAACAGGGCCCCGGTCATGAACACGTACCAGCTCGTCAGGTTGAGCTTGGGGAAAGCGAGGTCCTTGGCCCCGATCATCAGCGGGATCAGGAAATTGCCGAAGGTCGCGGGGATCGACGGGATCAGGAAGAACCAGACCATCACCACGCCGTGGATGGTGAAGGCCTTGTTGTAGGTGTCGTTGGTCATGATCGCGCCGTTCGGCACAACCAGAGCAAGGCGGACCACGCCCGCCGCCAGGGCGCCGATCACGAAGAAGCCGGTGATCGAGGCGAGGTAGAGGATCGCGATGCGCTTGTGGTCGGTGGTGAGGAACCACGAGCGCAGGGTCGATTCCGCGTGCAGGTAGTCGGATTTGCGCCCGATCGTGGATTCCGGGGTGTGGGGTTCCCGGTGGGCGGTGCCGCCGATGCTGCCCGATGCGCTCATCGTGTCGCCCTCGATAGGTAGCGTCGGAAGCCGGAGGTCAGGACGTTCGCGCGCTCGTCCGACCCCGATCCGCGGGCCGCGATGTTCACAGGTCTGAGGCGGACATCGCCGCTGGCGACAGAGCGCGACGGGCCCCCTCTCCCGGGCGGGAGAGGGTTGGGGTGAGGGACGAGAAGGCTCAGGATCGAGCACACCCTTGAAGCATCGACAGGTCGCGCCTCGTCTGGAGCGTTCTCATCCCTCACCCTGTCCCTCTCCCGCTCGGGAGAGGGGACCCGCGCTCGATCCTGAAAACGCAAGGCCAGATCGGAGGTGTGAAACCGCGAGCAGGGCGAAGAGCTGGTCCGGTGCAGCTTGCGATCCGACGACTGAATTTTCAGGTTGACGCAGCTCATCATCGTGTCGCGTCCGCGGCTTTCGAGGTCGGATAGGCTTTCAGAAAGTCGATCAGCGTCCCGAGTTCGTCCGCCGGGATCCGGCCGGCGAAGCTCGGCATCACCTGCTTGCCCCCGCCGGCGAGCCGGTCGCCGTTCGGATTCAGGATTTTCTCGCGCAGCCACGCCGCGTCGGCGGTGACGGTGCGGCCGTCGGCGAGCCTCACCTGCGACCCGAACAGGCCCGCGAGGCTCGGCGCCTTCACGGATGTGCCGGGCTCGTGGCAGCCGGCGCAGCCATAGGCCTCGTAGAGGGCCCGGCCCGCCGCGATCTTGCCCTGCTGCGCGCCGGCATGGGTCAGCCAGTCCTGGTAGTCGCCAGGGTTCATGAAGGTGACCTCGCCGCCCATCACGGAGTGGTCGGTGCCGCAATATTCCGAGCAGTAGAGATGGTAGGTGCCGGTCTTGTCGGCCTTGAACCACAGGTCGGTGTAGCGGTCGGGCAGGGCGGCGACCTGCATCCGCACGGCCGGCAGGTAGAGGGCGTGGATCACGTCCTGGCTGATGATGTGCAGGCGGATCGGCTGGCCGATCGGCAGGTGCAGGTTGTTGATCTCGGACTGGCCCGTCGGGTGCTGGAACTTCCACATCCATTGCCGGCCGATCGCCTCGACCACCATGGCGTCGGGGGGCGGGTTCTTCGACTGGATGAACAGCTTCGCGCCCCAGACGAAGAAGATCAGCGTCAGCAGGAACGGGATCAGCATCCAGCTGATCTCGATCAGGTTCGAGCGGATGCCCGAGGGGCTCCGGTCCGCCTCGGACCCCTCGCGGTAGCGCAGGGCGAAGTAGGTGATCGCCACGAAGACCGGGACGGTCAGGAGCAGCGTCAGGACCGTGAAGGCCAGGATGAGCAGGTCGGTCTCGCTCGCGGTGGCGGAGACCGCCGCCGGCCAGAGCTGGAGGGAATCGTGGCTCGGCGTCATCGCGCAGCGGGCTCCGCCGGTTCGAGGGAGCGGCCGACGATCAGGTCCATGGCGCGCCCGATCGGGATTCGGGCGCGGGTCCGGGCTTCGTCCCGGTAGCCGTAGCCGGCGAGAGACGCCTCGGCCGCCGCCCGCGCACGGTCGATATCGGCGTACGGGTCGGCCTGAAGGTTCGGAGGCGGCGGCGCCAACTGCGTGGTCTGCTGCGGCGTCAGGGCCGGCAGGGCCCGGCGCTGACGCGCCGCGAAGGTGTCCATCAGCCAGATCATCGTCCCAACGACCGCCAGGACCGTGAGCGCGAGGCCCGCCATCACCATCACGGTGTTGCGGACATTGACGTCCCGGGTCTCGTGCCCGGGCTCATTCGGATCGCGCTGGGTGTTGGCAGCCGGACGGGGCGGCCGCCCGTTCAGGAGCCCGCTGCCGCGCAGGGTCAGCCCGGCAAGGATCGCCGGGATCAGCCCGGAGGGGCCGTCGGCGCTCATGCCGGCCTCCCGGCGCGCCGGGCGTCGGAGGCCACGCGGTCCGCCCGCGGCCGCAGCACCGGCCGGAGCGCGGCCGCGAGGCAGGCCACGGCAGCGGCGGCGAGCACGTCGCTCGGCCGGAGGACGAAGCGGTCGCGCACCGCCGGGGTGATCAGCCAGAACATCTCCAGGGCGTGGACGGCCACCGCCGCGCCGGCCAGGATCCGGGTGGTCGGGCGTCCCGGCCGGAGGGTCGCGAGCCCGGCCAGCACGACGACGGCGCCGGCCACGACCGCCAGCGCCCGCCCGACCCAGCCGCCGCGGGCGAAGTACCACGTCACCTCGGGCGGCAGATTCGCCGACCAGACAATCAGGAACTGGACGAAGTGCAGATAGGCCCAGAGGCCCAGAAGCACCACGAGGGGCACCAGCCGGCCCCGTCCGGGCGCGGTACGGCCGCGGCCGACGGGCTCCGGCTCTTCCCAGGCGAGGAGGATCGCCGCCGCGAAGGCGAGGCCGCTCCAGGCCGTCATCACCAGGAGGCCCAGAAGGGTGGAATCGAGCCGCGGATCCAGGGAGGCGACGACGTCGGTGACGAACAGCGTGCCGACGATCGCGTGCAGCCCTACAGCCGGCACGGTCCGCCCCTCGCCGGGGGCGTCGAACGGCCTGGCGAACCTCAGCGCCAGCCAGGTCCAGGCTGCGAGATAGACGATCGCCCGGATCGCGAAGAACGGCACCGTGAACCACAGGGCGGCCAGCGGCGTGCGCGCCGGAGCGCTCACCCAGGGATAGAGCAGGGGCGTGGCGGCCAGAAGCGGCAGCGACAGCACGGCCGCGACCGGCATCAGCGCCATCAGCCGGCGCAGACCCGCCAGCATCTCGATGCCGCCGCGCTCGCGGACCCGCTTGCCGAAACGCTCGGCGACGATGACCACCGGCAGGGCGCCGACCGGCAGGGCGAGAAGGACGAGCCACGCCGCGAGATACGAGGCCGCGGCACCGCGCCAGCCGCCCGCGAGCAGGCAGACGGCCAGGAGGACGAGGCCGGCGAGGCCGAGCAGGGCGGGGCGCCTCACGGCGTCGCCTCCAGGCGAGTGCGATCCTCCGGGGGCAGGCTCGCCACCGGGGTATCCTGGCTGAGCTGGAGGGCGCGGAGATAGGCGATGATCGCCCAGCGGTCGGCCGAGGGGATCATCTGGGCCATGCCGAACATGGACTTCCGGCCGTTCGAGATGGCGTCGTAGAGCTCGGCCGCTGAGGCCATGCGCACGGGCTCCGCCGTGAGATTGCCGGCGGAGGGAAATCCCCGGGCCACGATCATGCCGGCGCCGCGCCCGTCCTGCCCATGGCAGGGGGTGCAGAAGACTCCATAGCGTTCCCGGCCCTGGTCGAGCAGCGCCCGGCTGATCGTCTGCGGCTGCGGCGCCGTCCGGGCCGGATCGATCCGCGGCACGGTGCCCGCCACCGGCTGGCGCATGGTGATCTCCCGGGGAAAGAACGGGTTCTTGTCCCAGGTCTTGGCCCGGGCCTGATCGGCCATGTCGGCCTCGCCGCAGGCCGCCAGCGGCGCGAGGGCGAGGAGGGCGAGCGGCACGGTGCGGAGGGCGGCGCGCCTCATCGCGGGATCCGCCGGAGCTCGAGGGGACGCCCGGCCTCGGCCGGCAGGGCCGCGAGCCGCCGCTCGATCCGGCCTGCGTCGAACCGGTCACCCCGCGCCTCCGCGGAGAGGAAGAACCGGTCCTCGGAAGCCCGCAGGAAGCCCGGGATGTTGAAGGCCGGGTGATTCAGCCGGGGCAGGCGGTTGAGCACGAGGAGCGCGAAGTGGATCGCCACGCAGCCCGCCATCATCGCGACGGAGACGCTCGGCACCACGAACGAGGGCCAGGACAGGCGCGGGCGCCCGCCGATCAGGAAGACGTAATCGTAGGCCGTGGCGTAGAGGCACAGGGCGAAGAAGCCGACACCGCCGAGCAGGGCCCCGGCCAGGGCATAGGGCAGGATCGAGCGTCCCTCCAAGCCCAGAGCCCGCAGGGTGCGGGGCATCGGCACCGGCCCGTGCCCGTCGAGATGGACGTGATCCGGACTGATCCCGGAGACCGCCTGGAGAGCGGCGGCGAGATCGCCCTGACTCGCGAAGGTCGCGGACACGCCCCACAGGGGCGCGGTGACCGGGTCGTCCTCCGGGCGACCGGTGGCCCGGGATGCGGCCGCACGGGCCGCCTCCTGCGCGGCCGGCGACACCATCAGGGCGAGGCGGCGGCTCTCGACGATCGACACGGCCGGCAGGTAGCGCAGGAACAGGAGGAGCAGGGTCAGGAACAGGCCCACCGAGCCCGCGAAGGTGGCGATACCCCAGACATCCGTCGTGTAGGGCAGCCGCGAGGACGGCAGGAAATCCTGCGTCAGGGTGACGACCAGGACCATGACGTGGTCGGCATAGGCGCCGATCGCCACGAGAAGGCCCACCACCGCGATGGCGACCGGCGCCGTCCGGGCCCGCGCCGACCACAGGATCTGTGCGGGCAGGACGAGGCACAGGATCGCCGTCCAGGACACGAGGGCGTGGTCGCCGGTCATGCGCCGGACCAGGACGCCGCGCCCCGCGGCGTCGCCATTGAGGAACGTGTCGAAATACTCGGCCGCGTAGCAATAGGCGCTGGCGCAGCCGAGACAGAGCAACAGCCGCCCGAGCACGTCGAGATGGCGGTCCGTCACCAAAGCGCCGAGGCCGTACACGAGGCGGATCAGCATCACGATCACCGCCGTGACGCCGACGCCGGAATAGACCGCATTCACCAGGAAGCTCACCGGCAGCAGCGTGCTGTGCCAGCCCGGCATCAGCGAGCCCGCCAGCATCACCGAGGCCCCGGTCTGGACCGAGACCACCAGCAGCACGCCGAGCAGCGCCACCGTCCGGTAGGCCTGAACCCAGATCTGCCAATGGGCCGCCGAGCCGCGCCAGCCCGAGGCGAGGATGCCGTAGACCTGCGCGCGCAGCAGCGCGCGCTTCCGGGTCGCTGCCTTCGTCTCCCGCTGGCGCATCGCCTCCGCGTGGGCACGGTCGCGCAACGTGGCGAGGTCCGGCAGCAGGCCGATGAACCAGAGGCTCACGCAGATCACCAGGAAGGACACGATGTCGATCGCGTCCCAGAGGAGTGGCGAGCGGAACTGCGGCCAGAGATCGTAGGTGTTGGGGTAGGGCAGGTTCCAGAAGAAGAACCACGGCCGTCCGAGATGGATGATCGGGTAGAGCCCGGCGGCCGCGGTGGCCAGCAGTGCCAGGGTCTCGGCCACGCGGTTCACCGCCCCGCGCCACTCCGCCCCGAGCAGGAGCAGGATTGCCGAGACCAGCAGGCTGCCGGACGCGACGCCGATCCACCAATCGTAGCTCGCGATGTCGAGGGCCCAGACGACGGCGTTGTTGTTCGCCCAGATGCCGGGACCGGCATAGAGCAGATAGCCGAGGGTGAGCACGAACAGGCCGAGGAGCGAGGCCGCCGCCGCGAAGGCGATCCACCAGCGCCGGTTCCCCGGATGCGTCAGCGGGATCGCCGTGACCGCGCCGCCGATCCCCTGAAGGGTCTCGTCGGGCCGGATCAGGGGGCCGGGCTGCGGACCGCCGGAGAGGGGGCCGGCCATGCTCAGCCCTCCCGTCCGTTCGGATCCGCGGCGGGCGCGAGCCCGGCGAGATAGGTGGTGCGCGGCCGCGTGTTCAGGTGGCCGAGGAGCGCGTATTCCCGCGTGTCCCGCCGGGCGGCCGAGACCCGGCTTCCCGGATCGGCGACGTTGCCGAAGGTGATCGCCCGGGTCGGGCAGGCGCCCTGGCAGGCGGTCTCCACGGCCCCGTCGGGGATCGGCGCGTGGGCGTCCTTGGCCGATGTGATCCGCGCCGCCGTGATCCGCTGGATGCAGTAGGTGCACTTCTCCATCACGCCCCGGGACCGGACCGTGACCTCGGGATTGCGCTGCTGCTGCTCCACCGGGGTCATGCCGCCGGTGTAATCGAGGTAGTTGAAGCGGCGGACCTTGTAGGGGCAGTAGCTCTGGCAGGTGCGCGTGCCGACGCAGCGGTTGTAGACCTGCAGGTTCAGGCCCTCGCTGTCGTGGAGCGTCGCCTCCACGGGGCAGCCGAGTTCGCAGGGCGCCTGCTCGCAATGCATGCAGGGCACCGGCTGGAAATGCGTCGTCGGCGCGTCGAGGTCGCCCGCGTAGTAGCGGTCGATCCGCAGCCAGCCCATCCAGCGGCCGAGTTCGACCTCCTCGCGCCCGACCACGGGGATGTTGTTCTCCGCCTGACAGGCGGTGACGCAGGCGTTGCAGCCGGTGCAGGCATCGAGATCGATGGCCATGCCCCATTGCGCGGCGACCCAGCGGTCCTGGCTCTCGGGGGGCGGATAGAACGAGGCGGGCGTCGGCGCGCCCTTCGGATCGCCCACGGGTGCGGCGCCCAGAGCCTGCACGCGCACGAGATCCTGCCCCTCCATCGTGCCGAGATGCTGGGTGGTGACCGGCCTGCGCTGCTGTCCGGTCTTCGTCAGCCGGGCGCCGGCGAGCCCCCAGGGAGAACCCGGTGGCCGCAGGGGCGCGGCGTCGTAGCCGAGGCCGCGGGCGAGGTGGTCCGGGACGTCGCGGCCGTAGCCCAGCGTGAGGGTCACGGTGGTGTCGGCCTGCCCCGGCAGGATCCAGGCCGGACCCTCGATCGCGCGGCCGCCGGCCTCGACCCGCAGGATGTCGCCCGTGGCGATCCCCTCGCGCTCGGCGAGGCGCGGGCTGAGCGCGATCACGTTCTCCCAGACCACCTTGGTCAGGGGCTTCGGGAGCTCCTGCAGCCAGGCGAGATCGGCATGCGTGCCGTCCCAGATCGTCGGATCGGGTCGGAACAGCACCTCGACCCCGTCGGCGGCCGGCGCGGGCGATGAAGCCGCTGCGGGGGCGGCTGCCGCCGCCTGCGTCAGCGCCACCGTCTCGGCCGGACGCGCGCTGTCCGCCCAGAAGCCCAGGCGCAGGGCCTCGGAGAAGCGGGCCTCGAAGGCCGCCTCGTCCTCGCCCGGGTTCCGTCCCTGCGCCTTGAGGAGCCCGAGGGCGTCCTGACCGCCCTCCCCACCCTCGCCGCTTGCCAGGAAGGCCAGCATCTCCGCGAGCGTCCGGCCGTTGTACAGGGGGGCGACCGTGGGCTGGATCAGACCCACCGTCCCGTCGAGGGACCGGATGTCGCCCCAGGATTCCAGCGGGTGGGCGGCCGGCAGATGCCAGTCGGCATGCGCACCGGTCTCGTCGTAGTAGAGCCCCGCATGGATCTTGAGGGGCACGCGCGCCATCCGGGCGGCGAAATCGAGGGCGCCCGGCGCCTCGTAGACCGGGTTGGCGCCGAGGACGACGAGCACCTTGACGGCACCCCGATCCATGGCCTCCGCGAGATCCGCGAGGGTCCCGGCGCCCGTCTCCGCCACGGGCGCCGTGTGGACCAGGGTCGTGCCGGTGTTGCCGAGGGCGCCGTTGAGGCGGTGAACCAGCGCGTGCAGGTCCGGGCTGGCGGTCAGGCCGGCGGTGACGATGCCGCTTCCCCGGGCCTCGGCGAGGGCCGTCCCGGCGCTCCGCGTCCAGCGCGCGACGGGATCGTCGCCCCCGGGGGCCGCGCCGCCCGCGGCCAGATTGAGCAGGTCCCGGGCCAGGGCCTCCAGCCGGCCGGCCGGGACCACGAGCCCCCGATCCGCCTTAGCGCTGGTCAAGGTCGGTGTCGGCGCCGCCGCGTGGAGGGTGAGGAGGCGGCCCTCCGCGTAGGCCGCCCGCCGTGCCTCGCTCCAGCGCCGCGACAGGCCGACCTGACCGGGTCCGAGATCCAGAAAGTCGCCGTCCAGCGCCACGATGGTCCGGGCGCGACCGAAATCGGGGCGGGTCTCCAAGGGCCGTCCATAGGCCTGGCGAGCGCCCTCGTAGATCCCGTCGCGCCCCGCCCCGGCGCCGACATACCAGCGGAGCGCCGGGTAGGCGGCCCGCAGCCGCGCGAGCTGGGCCGCCACGCCGGGCGAGGTCACGGGGCCGGTGAGCAGGGCGAGACCCTCACCCCGGCTCTCGCGCCAGCCCGGCATCCGACCCTGCAGGTCTGCCCGGAACGCCGCCCAGGAACTCGGCCGGCCGAGATGCTGCACCGCCTGGGAGCGGAACGGGTCGTAGAGCCCGAGCACCGAAGCCTGGGCCAGCACGTCGGTGCCGCCGCGGCTCCAGGGATGCTCGGGGTTGCCCTCGATCTTCAGGGGCCGGCCGTTGCGCGTGGTGACCAGGATGCCGTTGCCGAAGCCGTCGAACACCGCCGAGGAGGCGTAGGACAGGTCCGTGCCGGGCACGATCCGCTCGGGCTGATTGACGTACGGCACCTCGTAGTCGCGGCCGCCGCCCCCGCCGCAGGCGGTGAGGCCGCCCAGCGCGAAGGAGGCGGCCATCAGCTTCAGGAAGCCGCGCCGCTCCGGGGCCGCGGCGAGCCGGGACGCCGATGGGAACTCGGCCGCCAGATAGGCGCGGAACTCGGGGCTGTCGGCCACGGCGTCGAGGCTGCGCCAGAAGCGCGGACCATCGCCGCCGGCGAGTTTCGCGCGCAGGGCCGCGATGTCGGGGGCGCCGGTCATCGGTGGCAGATCCCGCATTCGGTCAGCCGCTCCCCGCCGCGGATATGGTACTGGGCCACGAGCTTGGGGCCCAGGGTCGCTTGGTCGGAGGGCGGCGTCCAGGTCATGTTCCAGACCTGATCCGGCGTGCGGACATACTTCTCCGGCGCCCGGTGGCAATCGAGGCAGAACTGCATCTCGAAGGCGTTGGCCCGGTACGTCATCTGCATCGCCGTGACGTCGCCGTGGCAGGTCGAGCAGCCGATCCCCTTCGTCACGTGGACGGAGTGATTGTAGTAGACGTATTGCGGCAGCTTGTTCAGCCGCTTCCATTCGAGCGGCTTGTCCTGCGCGTAGCTGTCGCGCACCGGCTTGAGCATCTCGGAGCCGGTCCAGATCTGCGAGTGGCACGTCATGCAGGTATGCGTCGGCGGGATGCCGGCCGTGGCCTCCCGGTCGACCGTGGTGTGGCAGTAGCGGCACTGGATGCCGAGTTCGCCGGAATGGTGCTTGTGGCTGAACGGCAGGGGCTGGGCCGGCGCGACCCCGACGCCCGTGACGTAGTTCGAGCGCACGATCCCGGCCGCCAGAACCGGGAGCCCAACCAGGCAGGCGACGCCGGTCATCAGAGCGAGGCGGTAGAGCGCGTCGGCCCCGGGCGTGAACAGCTGCGCCATCAGGCCGACCCGCAACAGGCGAAGGCCGGGAGATGGCGCTCGGTCTTCTCAGCCCCTCGCCGCAAGCGTCGCCCCACCTTCTGGTCCCGGTCGAAATCGTGCGGTGCGCCGGCCGGCCGCGCGATACGGCTCGGGCGCCCGCGGCGATCAGGCTTGGAGGTCCCGCGCCTCGCAGATCCGAGCCACGGCCGCGCCATGCCCCATGGTTGTAACGCTGGAGCGCTTCCAAACCAGAGCCACAACCGCAAACAACCCGGCCGACATGTCGCAGCCGCCGGCGGCAAGGTCCGCGCAAGGGAAGCCCGCGCCCGCGACCCTTCCCGTGACCGGCGCGAACGCCTATGCCCGCGCGACGGTTGAGACGCCCGATCCTGTCCGGAGACGCATGGAATCCGATCCTCTCGTCCTGACGTGGCGCGCCGCGCGGCCTCAGCACACCGCGGCGGCGGCCCTCGCGGTCGGGATCGGCGCGCCGCTCTGCGCGCTCGCGCTCCTGTGCCTGCGCGACCTGATCGCGGTCCTGCCGCGCGACGAGGCACCGGTGCTGCCCTTCCTGCGCGTGGCGGTCGCGCTTCCGGGCGGAGAGCTGGTGCTGGCCCCCGGCATCCCGATGCGCCCCGCCGAACTCGAGCTCACCGCCTTCCTGTGCATCGCCGTCTGCGCCCTGGCCCTGGCGGGCCTCGGCTGGTGCGTGGCGCGCCTGTGCTTCAAGGCGCAGAACAAGGCCGGGGACGCCGTCCGCGAAGGCGTTCTGCGGGCGATCCTCGACGCCCCCGCGGGGGCCCGGGACGAGGCGCGCAGCCTGGCCCGGATCGTCGGAGAGGTGCTGGCCCGAGCCGACCGCCTGCTCGCCGCCGGCATCGTCCTGCCGGCGATGACCCTCGCGGCCCTGATGCTGGCCCTCGGCTTCGCGGCCCTGGCCGCGCCCCGGCTGATCCCGGCAGCCGTGATCGGACTGGCGGCGATCGGACTCGCCTACGGCTTGGTGCTCGAACGGGCGCGCGACCGGCAGGAGTTGCGCCTGCGATCCAGCGCGCGGGCGGAGGAGAACCTGAACGACCTCGTTCGGCGGCTTCCTGCCGTGCGCAACCACGGAGCGGCGGCCATCGAGCGCAGGCGTATCGCCGCCCGCGTCGCCGCGATGCGGACCAATGTCGGTCGCGCCGAGGCGCGGCTGGCCTACGCCCGGGCGCCTGCCCTGGCGCTGGCGGTGATCCTGCCGGCCATCGCCGCCGGTACGGCACTGTGGCGCTCGGCGCCAGGGCAGCCGCCCGCGGCCCCGGTGGATCCGGCCGCCCTCCTGGCGGCCGTCGGCGCCTTCGGCCTCGCGGGCTGGCTCGCCGCCATCTGCGCGCGGTTCTGGATGGTCCGCCGGTCGGTGCGCCCGCGCCTCCGCGACCTCGCCCGCATCATCGCGTCCCTCGAGGGGCGGCGGGCGAGGGCCGCCCGGATTGGTGCGGCCGCATTGCCGCTGCCCCGGTCCGGGATCCTGGCCACGGAAGGCGTCGGAGCCTTCGATCCGGCCACGGGCGAGCGCCTGACCGGCGTCGCCGTGGCCGTGACGATGCCGGGCCACGTGGCGATCACGGGCAGCCGCGGCAGCGGCGCCCGGGCGCTGGCGGCGGTGCTGGCCGGGCAGGTCGAGCCGACGGCCGGGGCCGTCACCTATGCGGGCACGGACCTGCGCGACTTCGACGCCGCGGAGCGCGCCAGGCGCATCGCCTTCACGTCGGGGGAGGCGATCCTGATGGAGGGCTCCCTCCGGCAGAACCTGCTCTACGGCACCGATCCGGCGACCGCGCCTGACGACATCGCGCTGATCGGCATCAGCCGGCTCACCGGGCTCGACGGCTTCGTATACGCCCGCGGGCTGACCGGACGGCTCGATCCGGCCGCCCAGCCGCGGCTCGCCGCCGCGATCGTCACCGCCCGCCGGACCATGCGAGTGGCGCTGGCCGCCAAGGGCGCCGAGCGCCTCGTCGAGCCCTTCGATCCCGACCGCTACAACAACCAGGCGAGCATCGGCGAGAACATCCTGTTCGGGGAGCCGGTGGGCGGCACCTTCGCGCCCCTGCGTTTCGCCCGCCACCCCTATCTGCGGGCGGTTCTGGAGGCCGAGGGGCTGGTTCGCCCGCTCACCGAGATCGGCCTGTCGGTGGCCCGCAGCACGGTGGAGATCTTCGCCGACCTGCCCAACGACCATCCCCTGTTCGACGCCTATTCGCTGTTCCAGGCGGCCGAGCGGGGCTATTTCGAGGATCTCGTGGTGCGCCTGCCCAACGCGGCGAGCCTGCGCCGGGGACCGGCGGGCCAGCGCGACCGCTTGCGGTTGATCGGCCTGGCGCTGCGCTACAACGAATCGCGCCACCGCTTCGGCCTGATCGACGGCCCGTTCGAGGAGCGCCTCGTCCAGGCGCGGCGGTCCTTCGCACGGATGCTGCCGCCCCACCTCGCGGGTGCGGTGGAGTTCCACGACCCCTCCCGGGTCAATCCGGCCGCCAGCCTGGAGGAGAACCTCCTGTTCGGCCGGATCAGCCTCGGCGAGGCCAATGCCGAGCCGCGGGTGCGCGAACTGGTGCGCCGGGTTCTGGCCGACGAGGGCCTCGAGGCCTCGGTCTATGGCCTCGGCCTCGACAGTAAGGTCGAGGCTCAGCCCAGCACCGGGGCTCTGGCGGACGGCGCGATCAATGCCCGCGAACGCGTGGCGATCGAGCTGAGCCGCTGCCTCGCCCGTGATCCCGACATCCTCGTGGTCGCGGTCGCGATGGACGAGCGGAAGGTCGAGGGCGCACGCGAGCGCCTCGCCCAGCTGCGGCAGGCGCGGGCCGGGCGCGGCCTGATCGTCTGCCTGCCCGAGACGAGTCTTGCGGAGAACGCCGCGCCCTTCGACGCGGTGATCGCCGTGGAGAACAGCGCGGTCATCGCACCCGTCCCGGCCGCCGCCGAGCGGGACCCCGCACCGGCAGCCTGACAGGACGTCACGATCCGCCGGCGCCGTCGGCCTTCCGCGCGCAGCGGGACAATCCAGCGGGGTCGGGCTGGCCGGACGCGCAGCCTCATGGCCGCCGCAATAATCCGTCAGGCCGCGAGGCCGCGCCTGTCCGGCAGCCATCCCGGCCGATCCAGCGCGGACGGTTCATGCCCCTGTCGACCTCGATCCCCCTCGCTGCCGGCCTCGTCGTGCTGGTCCTCGCCGGTCCGGCCGCCGCGCAGGCCGGCAAGGCGGAGGCGCCGATCCCCGCCGCGACCCTTGCCCTGATGGCGCAGAAGGGCGTGACGGCCGCCTCGCCGGTCCTGTTCCGGGCCTACAAGAAAGAATCCGAGATCGAGGTCTGGAAGAAGGGTCGCGCCGGCTACGTCTTCATCAAGACGTTCCCGATTTGCCGCTGGTCCGGCCAGCTCGGGCCCAAGCGCAAGAGCGGCGACCGGCAGACCCCGGAGGGGTTCTATACGGTACCCCGGCGCCAGATGAACCCGAACTCGCACTACTACCTGTCCTTCGACGTCGGATATCCGAACGCCTACGACCGGGCCCATGGCGGAACCGGGTCCGCCGTGATGGTCCACGGCATCTGCTCGTCCATGGGCTGCTTCGCCATGACCAACGGTACGGTCGGCGAGATCTACGCCATCGCCCGGGACGCGCTGAACGGCGGGCAGGCGGCCTTCCAGTTCCAGTCCTACCCGTTCCGGATGACCGCCGAGAACATGGCCCGCCACCGGACCGACCCCAACATCGCCTTCTGGCGGGAACTCAAGGCCGGCTCGGACCGGTTCGAGGCGAGCCGCGAGGAGCTGCAGGTCTCGGTGGTCGCCGGCCGGTACGCGTTCGCGCCTTCGCGGGATCCCGCCATCGAGGCGGCGGTCACCACCCGCCGGGCGGTCGAGGAGGCGCGGATGACCGCGCTCGCCGAGGCGGGCGAGCCCGCCGTGCGCACGACCTATTCCGACGGCGGCCAGAACGCCTTCTGGGCGGCCTACACGGCCCGGGGCGGGGCGGTCGGCGACATCAGCCGGCCGGAGGCCCTGGCCTTCGCCGGCCAGGAGGTGGTGGTCGTGCCGGGCCATCGCGCCCATCGCCCGGTGCCCGACACGGTCTGGGCCGGCTGGGCCGCGCCCGAGTCGGGCCTGTCGCCGCGGCAGATGGCGGGCTTCGTCCCGGTCTACGAGCGCGCCCCCGATCCGTTCGGGGCGCTGGTCGCGCCGCTCCCGAACCGCTACAGCGACGCGCTTCCGTCCTGGCTGGCCGCCGGCCTCGCCGGATCGGGCTCCGGACGCCCGATTCTGGCCGGTTCGCCGGGCGGTCTCCTGGCCTCGGCCGAGGCGCTCTGAGCATGCGAGGGTCCGGTCAAGCGTCCCGTGCGTGTGCGCGGACGCACATCACGACCGCCTGCGGCACACCAATTCATGATACGGCAGGGGATGAGCGGTACACCTGCTCCGTCGGCCTGCCTTATTCAAAGCTACCTTCCCGGAACGGCGACGGGGTTTCGATCATAACCGATCGGGACCGACTGTCCGCGGATTCGTGATCGCCATGTCGAACAGTTCCGAGCCGACTCTCCTGACGGCCGACCAAGACCTCGTACTCCGCTTCTGGGGCGTCCGCGGCTCGACGCCCGTCAGCGGCCCGCAATACGCCGAATTCGGCGGCAGCACGCCCTGCATCGAGGTGCGGTGCGGCCAGCGGATGTTCATCGTCGACGCGGGCTCGGGCATCTACAATCTCGGACAGGGTCACCGGACCGATCTGCCCCGGGAAGTCGACCTGCTGTTCAGCCACCTGCATCTCGACCACACCGCGGGGCTCCCCTTCTTCAAGCCGGCGGTCCTCGACTGCGACCGGGTGATCAACACCTATTGCGGCAACCTCGGCGGCGAATCGGCCGGCCCGACCCTCGACCGCCTGTTCGCGCCGCCGCTGTTCCCGGTTACGCTCGACAGGCTGTGCTGCACCTTCCGCCACCACGGCTTCGAGGCGGGGCAGACCCTGACCTTCCCGGACGGGACGCGGGTCGCCACGATCCTGCTGAACCATCCGCAGGGCTCCGTGGGCTACCGGTTCGAGCATGCCGGCAAGCGCCTGTGCCTGATCAGCGACATCGAGCACAGCGACCCCTGGCCCGATCCCAACCTCGCCGCCTTCGTGGCCGACGCCGACCTGATGGTCTACGACGGCATGTTCACCGACGGGGAGTATCCGACCTGCCGGGGCTGGGGCCACTCGACCTGGCAGAAGGGCGTGGAGCTCGCCCGGACGGCGGGCGTCAAGGCGCTCGGGATCATTCACCTGCACCCGGCCCATTCCGATACGGCGCTGCGCGACATGGAGGCCGACATGCAGGCCGAGATGCCGACCGCATTCATCGCGCGCGAATGTCAGAGCCTCACGGTCGGGGCTCCCCGGGCGGTCGGCGGCCGTCCAAACGGGCGTCCGGCCGTGGCGCGGGAGATGCGCCGCCGGATCAAGGTCGCCTGAGCCGGCGGATCAGGCGGAGTGCCGCCTGCGGGTCCGGCTGTACCGGGACCACGCGAACAGCACGAACAGCGCGACGCCGATGATCAGAATGCTCCAGCCGTAGTTGCTGACGAGCTGCGCGTCGATCGGGTGCCCGACGAACCCCAACGCGACCAGCAGGCCGAACACCGCGATCGCCGCGGAAACGAGCATCCCTACAATCATCGAAGTCCCCGGCGCGTCCCATCCGCGCGATTCGGCAGGGCCGTATGGTGGGGAAGAATGCTTGGCGGCCGCACCCGTTCCAGCGTCCGGCCCTCTGCCGCGCCGGTCATCGGCCCCACGCTGTTCACCGGAATGGCGCGGCGGCTCATTCGGCGGCTCCCATCGCGCCGAAGTTAGGCTAAGTAGGCCGCCTGACGGCGCCCCGGGGCGCGCGAGGAGCTCGAGACCACGGCGATGAGCGGCCAAGAGAACACGACGGCGCCCGCGGCGGCGCACACGAGTCCGGAGACGCAGTCCGCATCCGCCGCCACGCCGGGGCTCCTGCGTCCGCAGGACCAGCTCGTGACGATCTACGGCGGCTCCGGCTTCCTGGGACGGCACGTGGTGCGGGCGCTGGCCAAGCGCGGCTACCGGATCCGCGTCGCGGTGCGCCGGCCGGACCTCGCGTTGTTCCTGCAACCCCTGGGGAAGGTCAACCAGATCGTGGCCGTCCAGGCCAACCTGCGCTACCCGGACTCGGTGGTCCGGGCCGCCGAGCGGTCGGACGTGCTGATCAACCTCGTCGGCATCCTGCAGGAGACCGGCTCCCAGAGCTTCGCGCGGCTGCAGGTCGACGGGGCCGAGGCGATCGCCCGCGCCGCGGCGCGCCAGGGCGCCCGGATGATCCACGTCTCGGCGATCGGGGCCGATCCGGCCTCGCCGTCGGTCTACGCGCGCACCAAGGCGGAGGGCGAGGCGCGGGTCTTCGCCGCCTGTCCGGACGCGGTGGTGTTCCGGCCCTCGCTGATCTTCGGGCCCGGCGACAGCTTCTTCAACCGCTTCGCCGGCCTCGCCCGGGCGCTTCCGGTTCTCCCGCTCGCCGGCGGCCAGTCCCGCTTCCAGCCGGCCTTCGTGGGCGATGTCGCCGAGGCGATCGCCCGCGCGGTCGACGGCACCGTGGCGCCCGGCAAGGTCTACGAACTCGGCGGCCCGGAGGTGGGCACGCTGGAGCACTTCGTGCGCTACATGCTGAAGACGATCCGGCGGAAGCGGGTGGTCGTGGACCTGCCTGCGCCGGCGGCCAAGCTCCAGGCCCGCATGCTGGAGATCGCCGACACCCTGACCTTCGGCCTGCTGCCGGATTCGCTGAAGCTGACCCGCGATCAGGTGACGCTGCTTCAGAACGACAACGTCGTCTCCGAGGCCGCCAAGGCCGAGGGTCGGACCTTCGAAGGCATCGGCATCACGCCGACCGCCGCCGAGGCGGTGGTGCCAGGCTATCTCTGGACCTTCCGCAAGGCGGGGCAGTTCGCCACCGACCAGGACGAGTCGCACCTGTCCGAGGTGCCGGACACGCTGGCATCGAAACCCCTGGCGGCCGGCTCTCAGCATCGGCCCCAGACCGCCTCCGGCCCGGCGATCGGCGCCGATGCCGGCAGCTCGCCGGGGGCCGGGCAGGGCAGCAGGGGCGTGCGCTGGGGAACTCGGAAACCGGGCTAGGTGACAGCCCGCGCCCGGATCGCGCCATGAGCGCGCCCTCCCTCCACGGATCCGGCGGCCCGGTCGGGCGGCGCATCCTCGTCACCGGGGCGGCCGGCTTCGTGGGCGGCCACGTCCTGCCGCTCCTGGCGACGATGAGCGCGGGAGCGGGCGATTGCGTGGCCGGGATCGGGCGGGGGCGGGCGCCGCACCTGCCGGAGGGCGTCAGCTACGCGGCGATCGATCTCCTCGACGAAGCCGCGCTCCGCGGCTTCGTGGCGCGATTCCGGCCGACCGCGATCCTCCATCTGGCGGGCCTCGCCTCGGTGGCGGATTCCGCCAGCGGCCCGGGCCAGACGTGGCGGGTCAACGTCAACGGCCTGATGAACCTCGTGGCCGCGGTGGAGGCGGTGCCGGGCTGCACCTTCTTCTTCGTCAGTTCCGGCGAAGTCTACGGCAGCGCCTTCCTGGCGGGCCACGCCCTCAGCGAGGCGGTCGAGCCCCTGCCGCGCAACACCTACGCCCGGTCGAAATGGGTGGGCGAGCAGCTGCTCCGCGACCTGCTGCCCCGGATCGGCGTGAAGCTCGTCGTGCTGCGGCCGTTCAACCATATCGGCCCCGGCCAGGACGAGCGCTTCGTCGTGGCCTCCTTCGCGGGCCAGATCGCCCGGATCGAGGCCGGCCTCGTGCCGCCCTGCCTGGAGGTCGGCAACCTCTCCTCCTATCGCGACTTCCTCGACGTCGCCGACGTGGCGTACGCCTACGCCGACCTGATCCGCCGTGCAGACTCCCTGGCGGACGGGAGCGTGTTCAACATCAGCTCGGGCCAGCCGCGGACGATCGCCAGCGTCCTCGAGGACCTGCGCGCCCGGGCCCGGGTCCCGTTCGAGATCCGCATCGCCCCGGAGCGCGTGCGGCCGACCGAGATTCCCCTGGCCGCGGGCGATGCCGGCCGCCTCCACGCCGCCACCGGCTGGCAGCCGCGGGTCTCTTGGGACGCGGCCCTGACCCGGGTGCTGGACGACGCGCGGGCGCGGCTGTCGGACGCGCGCAAGTCCGGCTGAGGCGCCGCGTATGGCGCCACCGCGGCGCTCAGCGCTCCGCGACGGCGATCAGGGCGGTCGAGGGGATCGGCAGGACGGGTCGAGCGCCCGCCATGCGCCGCGCCTCCGCGATCACCGCGGCCCGGTCGGCCGCGCTCAGGTCGACCCAGTCCGGCGACAGACCGAACACCGTGTCGGGGTCGTCGAGCATGGCGACGTCGAGCGCGTAGTCGAAGGTCACCCGGTCGATCCGGGGGGCTGCGTACCCGGCCGCGACCAGCGCCCGGGTGAACCCCGCCGGATCGCCGAGCGCCCGCACCCCTTCGGGCATCGCCCGGCTCTCGCGCTCGGGGAACAGCCTGCGGCGGATCTCGCCGAGCAGCAAGAACGTCGCCGCGCCCTGATCCTGCCACGTGGCCACGACGCCCGATCCCCCGGGCCGCGTCACGCGCGCCATCTCGGCGAGGCCCTTCCGCCAGTCGGGGAACATGATCACCCCGAAGATCGAGAACACCGCGTCGAAGCCACCGTCGGGTAGGGCGAGGGCCTGTCCGTCCATGACCCGCGCGTCGACATTGGGCAGTCTCGCCCCGGCGATGCGCGCGACCATGCCGGGCGAGAAGTCGACCGCGAGGACCTGCGCCCCCGTCCGCGCCGCGGCCAGCGCGAGGGCACCGGTGCCCGCCGCGACGTCGAGGACGCGGCTGCTTCCGGCCAGCGGCACCCGCGCGAGCGCCGCCTCGGCGAAGCGCGCCGTGAACGGATGGGCGGTCGTCTCGTAGTGCTCGGCGACCCTGTCCCACCGATCCGGATTCTCGAACTCGCGCACCGCTTCAGCTCCGCTCCATCACGTAACTTGATAAGTATCGTGATGGCGCACGGTTGCCAATCCCGAGTCCGGTGTGATGGATCGACGGGTGCGCACCGACAGCCGCCTCTCCCGAACGCTCCATGTGCTGCTTCACATGGCGCGCCACGACGGACCGATGACGTCCGAGGCGATCGGGCGGATGCTCGGGACGAATCCCGTGGTCGTCCGCCGCACGATGGCCGGGCTCCGGAACGCGGGCTACGTGACGTCGGAGAAGGGGCACGGCGGCGGATGGACCATCGCGGCGGACCTGAACGCGGTCTCGCTGCTCGACATCCACCGCGCGGTCGGCGGGCCACGCATCTTCGCGATCGGCAGCGATCGCGCGAACCCGGCCTGCGCCGTCGAGAAGGTCGTCAACGCGGCGGTCGAGGACACGCTGCGCGAGGCCGAGGCTCTCCTGATCACGCGGCTCGGTTCCGTCAGCCTCGCCGAGCTCGCGCGAAGCTTCGACGCCCGGTGCCGGCCCGAGGGGGCATCGGACACCTCGACCTGCGCGTGACGGCGGGCGCGGCGGCGGGCATCGCCGCGCGCGACCAGGCTCGCGGTCGGAACGGAGTGTCGGATCGCGGCGGGCGCTTGCCGCGCCGACGGTCGGGCGCCATGCTCCGCCTCGACGCGGACCAGCACGAGATGATCGGCCATGGGCCTTCTGGACGGATTGCTCGGACACGGCTCGGCCGTCGATGCGGCCTCCCTGGAGCGCCGGCTCGACGGCATCCTGATCGACGGCGAGACGGCGCGGCTCGCCTTCAAGATCATCCGGGACGTGTTCGTGTTCACCGAGCGCCGCGTCATCCTGATCGACGTCCAGGGCGTGACCGGCAGCAAGGTCGAGTTCCTGTCGGTGCCGTACCGCGCGATCGTGCGCTTCTCGGTCGAGACCGCCGGTACGTTCGACCTCGACGCCGAGTTGAAGATCTGGGTCTCGGGCGCGGCGGAGCCGATCCAGCGGACCTTGAAGAAGGGCGCGGACATCCGGGGCATCCAGCGGGCCCTGGCCGAAGGCGTGCTGCGCTAGCCCACGGCCCGACCGCGCGGATGACGGCCCGCTCCGACCCGCGGCGAGCCGTCCACGGCACGCGACGGCAGGAGGCGAGCTGCAGGAGGCGAGCTGCAGGAGGCGAGCTGCAGGAGGCGACCTGCAGGAGGCGACCTGCAGGAGGCGACCTGCCTACCGGACCACGCCCTTGGCCCGCAGCGCGTCGCGCGCGCCCTCCGGATAGTCCAGCTCCTCGGCCAGGATCTCGGCGCTCGAATCCCCGAGGCCCGGCGGCATGCGCCGCACCGGCAGCCGGCGGCCGTCGAGCCGGTACGGCGGGGCGATGACGTGGGCATTGCCGGGCGCCGTCACCACCAGCCCGGCCTCCTGGGCCCGGTCGCAGGTGAGCGCCTCGCGCAGGCCCATCACCTCGCCGCAGGGGATGCCCGCGGCCCTGAGCCGCGCGATCAGCGGCGCGCGCTCCCACTTGGCGAGTTCCGCCTCCAGCACCGGGATGAAGGCGGCGCGGTTGCGCGATCGGTCGAGGTTGGTGGCGAAGCGCGGGTCGGCGACCCAGTCCGGCCGCTCCAGCACCTGCTCGCAGAATCGGCGGTACTGCCCGTTGTTGCCGACCGTGATCACCACCGGCCCGTCGCCGGCCTCGAACACCCCGTAGGGCACGATCGAGGGATGGGCATTGCCGTAGCGGGGCGGATCGATGCCCCGGGCCAGCGCCTCCAGGCCGTAATAGGAGGTCAGCGCGACACCGCAATCGAACAGAGCGAGGTCGATCGTCTTGCCCCGTCCGGTCCGCTCCCGCTGGTACAGGGCCGCCAGCACGGCCTGGGCCGCGAACTGCCCGGTGAACAGATCGACCGCCGCGACCCCGAACTTGAGCGGCGGCCCTCCAGCCTCGCCGTTGAGCGCCATCACACCGGATTCACCCTGCACGACGAGGTCGTAGCCGGGTCGTCCGGCCTCAGAGCCGTCGGAACTGTAGCCGGCGATCGAGCAGTAGATCAGGCCGGAATTCTCCGCCGACAAGTCGCCGTAGCCGAGGCCGAGCTTCTCAGCCCCGCCGGTCTTGAAGTTCTGCACCAGGACATCGCTCTCGCGCGCGAGCGCCTTGACGATCGCCAGCCCGTCCGGGGTGGCGAGATCGATACCGATAGAGCGCTTGTTGCGGTTCACGCTGTCGAAATACGAGGTGTTGCCGGGGCTCGTGGGCACGCCCCAGTCGCGGGTATCGTCGCCGCGCTCCGGGTGCTCGATCTTGATCACGTCGGCGCCGAGATCGCCCAGCACCTGCGCGCACCACGGCCCCGCCAGGACCCGGGACAGGTCGAGGACGCGGATCCCGGCGAGCGGCAGGTCGTCGGTGGCGGATTCGGCATCCATCGCGGACATCCTCAGGCTCCCATGACGCCGTCGAGGCTGCGGACGGCTGCGATGAGTCTCGGGCGCGCCACCTCCATGAGGAAGCGTGCGTCGGTGATGACGGTGGGGGCGCCGCAATTGACCGACATGGGCGGCAGGCCGCCGCCGGGATGGAACCCCACCGCGATGGCGCAGACGGTTTCCTGCCACTCGCCGAACGAGGTGCAGCAGCCGATCTCCCGATGCTCGGCCACGGCCCGGTCGAGACCGGCCCGGAGCGCGGGCCAGGCGACCGGGTCCAGGGCCTTCAGGTCCTCGTAAATGCCCTCGCGCTCGCGATCCGTGCAGATTGCCACGTAGGCCCGGCCCATGGCGCTGCGGGCGAGGGAGATGCGCGAGCCGGTATCGAGGTTGAGCGAGATCGCCGCCGGGCCGCGCTGGCAATCGACGTAGCGCATGCTGAGACGGTCGCGGACGCCAAGTCCCACCGAGGCGTTGGCGGCTTCGGCCACGGCGCGGAGCACGGGCCGGGCGATGCCGCGGACGTCGAGGCCTCCGAGAGCCGCCGAGCTGAGCGCGATCGTCGCCGTGCCGAGGCGGTAGCGGCCGATCTCGGGCAAATGCTGCAGGTAGCCGAGCTTGGTCAGCGTGTAGGTGAGCCGTGATACGGTGGAGCGCGGCAGGCCGCAGGCCTCCGCGATGTCGTGGTTGGCGAGGCTCGTGCGCCCCGGACCGAAGCAGGCCAGCACCGACAGCCCCCGCGCGAGGGCCGTCACGAAGTGCCGGTCCTCCTTCGCGCCGAGTCCGGCGGTGTCGGGATCGGCCAGCAGGGCCGCGTCCGCATCCATCCGCGCCCTCATCGGTGCAGGAACGCCGCGAAGGCCGCCTGCGCCTCCGGGGCGCGGCGGAGCGCGTGGAAGACCTCCGCCTCCTCGCCGAGCGTCCGGACAACAGCTTCCTCGTGGCCACGGCGCAGGGCCTGCTTGGTGGCGGCGATCGAAGACCGGGGCAGGGCCGCGAGCGCGCGCGCCTTGCCCAGGGCGGACTCCAGCGCCGTCCCCGCCGGGACGGCGGCGTTGACGAGGCCCGCCGCGGCGGCCTCCGCGGCCGTGAAGGGCTCGCCGAGCATCAGGAGTTCGGCGGCGCGCTTCGAACCCGCCACCAGGGGCAGCAGGTAGCTCGATCCGCCCTCCGGGCTCAGGCCGAGCGCCGTGAAGGGCAGGCGGAACCGGGCGCCGTCCCCCGCATAGGCGAGATCGCAATGAAGCAGCAGCGTCGTGCCGATCCCGACCGCATGGCCCTCCACGGCCGCCAGGACTGGCTTCGGGCAGGCGCGCAGAGCCTTGAGGAAGGTCAGGCCGGGGCTGTCGCCGCCGGTCTCGACGTCCTGAAAATCCTTGAGATCGTTGCCGGCGGTGAAGCAGCCGCCGGCGCCGGTGAGCACGACGGCGCGCACCGCCTCGTCCCGGGCCACGGCCTCGATGGCCGCGGTCAGGCCCGCATAGGTCGCCCGATCGAGGGCGTTGCGCCGCTCCGGCCGGTCGATGGTGATGAGCCGGATCCCGGGCTCCGGGTCGGCGACGCGCAGGTTCGGGGGGGCGGATTCACACATCACAGGCGCGCCCCCGTCTCCCGAGCAGGCCGCTGTCCCCTCGCCGGACAGGCAACGGGCGGCGAGAGGCGGATACACCCGGACGCTCACGGCACGGCCTCGCCCGCGTACTCCGCCGACAGGCCGGCCATCCGCCCCCGCGCCGCCGCGTATTCCCGCGCGAGACGGGCCACGAGGTCGGCGGTGGCCGGCGCGTCCGCGATGGTGCCGACGCCCTGGCCCGCGCCCCAGACGTCCCGCCACGCCTTCACGCCGCCGCTGCCGAAATTCATCGCGGTCTTGTCGCGCACCGGCAGCGCCTCGGGATCGAGCCCGGCGGCGCGGATGCTGGGCGTCAGGTAGTTGCCCGGCACGCCGGTGAAGTAGGGGGTGTAGAGGATGTCGGCGGCCGCGCTGCCGGCGATCATGTCCTTGTAGGCGGGGGCGGCGTTCGCCTCCCGGGTGGCGATGAACCGGGTGCCCATGTAGGCGAGGTCGGCCCCCATGGCCTGGGCGGCCAGGATCGCCGCGCCCGAGGTGATCGCCCCCGAGAGGATCAGCGGACCGCCGTAGAACCGCCGGATCTCGCCGACGAGGGCGAAGGGGCTCAGCGTGCCGGCATGCCCGCCCGCGCCGGCGCAGACGAGGATCAGCCCGTCGACCCCGGCCTCCAGCGCCTTCTCGGCATGGCGCACGGTGGTGACGTCGTGGAAGACCACGCCGCCATAGGCGTGAACCGGGCGGATCACCGCGTCGGGCGCCCGCAGCGAGGTGATGATGATCGGCACCCGGTGCCGGACGCAGGCCTCGACGTCCTGGGCCAGCCGGTCGTTGGACGCGTGGACGATCTGATTCACCGCGAAGGGCGCGACCTTGCACGACGGGTCGGCCGCCCGGGCCTCCGCCAGCGTTCGCGTGATCCGCGTGAGCCATTCGTCGAGCAGAGCGGCGGGCCGGGCATTGAGCGCCGGGAACGAGCCGACCACGCCGGACAGGCACTGGGCGATCACCAGTTCCGGCCCGGAGACGATGAACATCGGCGCGCAGATCACCGGCAGGGCGAGGCGTCCGCGCAGGGCTTCGGGCAGGCGCCCGGACAGGGTCTGCTCGGGACCGTCGCTCACCGCCCGCTCCCTGCCGCCCGATTCCGCGCCGGACAGGCGCTCCCGGGCCGCTCGCCCCGATGGATGCCACGCACCGCGATCCTCCCCTGCTTCGGGCAGCCCGATCATCGCTCACCCGGCGGCGACCGCAACCGAGTCCCGCCCGGGGCCGTTTTGATGACATGGCGCCGGGGCGCGGGTCAAACGGAAGCATCCGTTGATTTCTGCAATGCAGAATGATCGGTTCGGAGATGACGTCAGCCGCAGACGAGTCACGACCTTCGCTTGACGCTCGCGTCGACCCGGACCAACATTCAACCAACGTGCAGACCATTATTCTGCATTGCAGAATGACAGGGAGTGTTGTGTGGTTCGTCAGGAGGTCGATGGCGGCGTGGCCGTGCTCACGCTCGCCAACCCGCCGGTCAACGCGCTCGGTGCCGCGTTGCGGGCCGCCCTCGACGGGGCCCTGGACCAGGCCATCGCGGACGAATCGGTCCGCGCGATTGTGCTGGCCGCCGAGGGTAAGGTGTTCGTCGGCGGGGCCGACATCACCGAGTTCGGCAAGCCGCAGCAGCCGCCGAGCCTGCCCGACATCCTGGACCGCCTCGATGCCAGCCCGAAGCCCGTGGTGGCGGCCATCAACGGCGTGGCCCTCGGCGGCGGCCTCGAACTGGCGATGGCCTGCCACGGCCGCGTCGCGGCGCCGGCCGCCAAGATCGGGCTGCCGGAGATCAAGCTCGGGATCATCCCGGGGGCGGGGGGCACGCAGCGCCTGCCGCGCCTGATCGGCCCCGACGCCGCCTTCCCGATGATGCTCACCGGCGAGCCCGTCTCCGCCGAGAAGGCGGCGGCGCTCGGCATCGTCGACGCCGTGGTCCTGGGCGACCTCGTGGCGGAGGCCCGGACCCGGGCCCTGGAGCTGGCCGATGCGGGCCGCCTCCCGCGGGTGCGCGACCGGTCGGGGAAGCTCACGCCGGAGGCCCGGGAGCGGTTCGAGAGCCTGGCCGCCGAGGCGGTGAAGCGGGATCCCGACGCCACCAACGTCCACGCCCTGGTGCGGGCCGTGCGCGCCGGCCTGGAGCAGGATTTCGACGCCGCCGTCGCGGTGGAGCGGGCCGAGTTCCGCACCCTGGTGGAGGATCCGCGCTCGAAGGCCCTGCGCTACGCCTTCTTCGCCGAGCGCGAGGCGGCCCGCGTCCCCGGCCTGCCGAAGGACACGCCCCGCCGCCCCGTCCGGACGGCGGCGGTGATCGGCGCCGGCACGATGGGCGGCGGGATCGCCATGTGCTTCGCCAATGCCGGCATCCCCGTGACGGTGATCGAAACGGAGGCCGGTGCCCTGGAGCGCGGTCTCGACCGGGTGAGGGGCCTCTATGCCGGCTCGGCCAAGCGCGGCTCGATCACCGAGGCGCAGCGCGACGAGCGGGTCGGCCGGATCACGGGGGCGATCGGCCTGGAGAACGCCGCGGAGGCCGACATCGTCATCGAAGCAGCCTTCGAGGACATGGGCGTCAAGCGGGAGATTTTTTCCAAGCTCGACGCCATCGCCAAACCTGGCGCGATCCTGGCCACCAACACCTCCTACCTCGACGTGAACGCCATCGCGGCGGTGACGAGCCGGCCGCAGGACGTGCTCGGCCTGCACTTCTTCAGCCCCGCCAACGTGATGCGCCTCGTGGAGGTGGTCCGGGCCGAGAAGACCGCGCCGGACGTGCTCGCCACCGCCCTGGATCTCGGCAAGCGCCTCAACAAGCTGCCGGTGACGGTGGGGGTCTGCTTCGGCTTCGTCGGCAACCGCATGCTGGAGCGCCGCAGCCGCGCCGGCGAGCGCCTGCTGCTCGAGGGGGCGCTGCCGCACGAGGTCGACACGGCGGTGACCGGTTTCGGCTTCCGGATGGGCCCCTTCGCCATGAGCGATCTCGCGGGGCTCGATATCGGCTGGCGCTCGCGCAAGGATTTCGGAGGCCGGGCGCCGGTCGCCGATTCGCTGGCCGAGCAGGGCCGCTACGGCCAGAAGACCGGCCGCGGCTTCTACCTCTACCCGGACGGCGCCCGCACCGGCACCCGCGACCCGGAGGTCGAGGCGCTGATCACGCGGGTCGCCGCCGAGCATGGCATCGCGCGCCGCAGCTTCACGCCGGACGCGATCGTGGCGCGGCTGATGTACCCGATGGTCAACGAGGGCGCGCGGATCCTGGAGGAGGGCATCGCGGCCCGGCCGGGCGACATCGATACGATCTGGATCAACGGCTACAACTGGCCGGCCTGGCGCGGCGGCCCGATGCACTGGGCCGATACGGTCGGGCTGCGGACGGTCGCCGAGGCGCTGTCGCGCTTCGCGGCCGAGACCGGCGACGACAGCCAGGAACCGGCGCCGCTCCTGAAGCGCCTCGCCGCCGAAGATGGCCGCTTCGCCGAGTGGAAGGCTTCGGCCTGATGCCGTGTCGGTTCGCGCCAACCAAGTCCCGGCTTCGAAAGGTCCGGGACCTTTCGCGGGTTCAGGGCAGCGCCCTGCCGACGGCCGAGGCCGCATCCGTCGGGGCCTCGCCCCGACACCCCACCAAAGGGCGTGACGCCCTTTGGGAACCCCAGAGGATTCCGGCATGACCGACGCGGTGATCGTCGCGACCGCTCGCACGCCCATCGGCAAGGCCCATCGCGGCGCGCTGAACCTCACCCGCGGCGCCGATCTGGCCGCCCACGCGATCCGCGGCGCCCTCGACCGGGCGCGGCTGGAGCCGGAAGCGGTCGAGGAGGTGGTGCTCGGCTGCGGCTATCCGGAGAACGCCACGGGCGGCAACGTCGCCCGCCATGCCGCCCTGGTGGCCGGGATCCCGGTCGAGTCGGCCGGCGTCACGGTCTCGCGCTTCTGCGCCTCGGGCCTGGAGGCGATCGCCAGCGCGGCCCGAAGGATCATCCTCGACGGCGTGCCGGTGGCTGTGGCCGGCGGCGTCGAGTCGATCAGCCTCGTGCAGCCCAAGGTCCAGCGGCAGCTGACCCGCAATGCGTGGCTGGAGGCGCACCTGCCGGCGATCTACATGCCGATGATCGAGACCGCCGACATCGTGGCGGAGCGCTACCGGATCTCCCGGGAGGCGCAGGATCTCTTCGCGCTGGAGAGCCAGCGCCGCACCGCCGCCGCGCAGGAACGCGGGCTGTTCGACGACGAGATCGTCCCGATGAGCGCCGTCATGGCGGTGACCGACAAGGCCACCGGCGAGACCCGGGAGGTCGAGACCCGGCTCTCCAAGGACGAGGGCAACCGGCCGGACACGACCCTGGAGGGTCTCGCCAAGCTCAAGCCCGTGCGCGGGGAGGGGGCCTTCATCACGGCGGGCAATGCCAGCCAGCTCTCGGACGGGGCCTCGGCCAGCGTGCTGATGTCGGCCGACGAGGCGGCGCGGCGCGGCCTCGAGCCCCTCGGCATCTTCCGGGGCTTCGCCTCGGCGGGCTGCGGGCCGGACGAGATGGGCATCGGCCCCGTCTTCGCGGTGCCGCGGCTCCTCGAACGGCAGGGTCTGCGCGTCTCCGACATCGACCTGTGGGAGCTGAACGAGGCCTTCGCGTCCCAGTCGGTCTATTGCCGCGACCGGCTCGGGATCGACCCGGACAAGGTCAACGTCAACGGCGGCGCCATCGCGGTCGGCCACCCGTTCGGCATGTCGGGGGCGCGGCTCGTGGGTCACGCCCTGCTGGAAGGCCGCCGCCGCGGCGCGCGCTACGCCGTGGTGACCATGTGCGTCGCCGGCGGCCAGGGCTGTGCCGGCCTGTTCGAGATCGCCCGGAGCTGAATCGATGGATCTGCGCTTCACCGACGAGGAAATCGCGTTCCGCGACGAAGTCCGGACCTTCTGCCGGACGGAGATCCCGGCCGAGATCCGAAAAAAGGTCTCGGAGGGGCGCAGCCTCTCGAAGGACGACTACGTCACCAGCCAGCGGATCCTCAACGCCAAGGGCTGGGCGGTGCCGCACTGGCCGCAGGAATTTGGCGGCCGGGATTGGACCCCGATCCAGCGCTACATCTACACGGAGGAGCTGTTCCAGGCGGCGGTACCCCTGCCGCAGCAGTTCAACTGCTACATGTTCGGCCCGGTGCTGGCGACCTTCGGCCGGCAGGACCAGAAGGAGCGCTTCCTCCCGCGCGCTGCCAATCTCGACGATTGGTGGTGCCAGGGCTTCTCCGAGCCCGGGGCCGGCTCCGACCTCGCCTCGCTGAAGACCAAGGCGGTGCGCGACGGCGACCACTACGTCGTGGACGGCCAGAAGACCTGGACGACGCTCGGCCAGCACGCCGACTGGATCTTCTGCCTCGTCCGCACCGACTTCGAGGCCAAGAAGCAGCGCGGCATCTCATTCCTGCTCATCGACATGAAGAGCCCAGGCATCACCGTCCGGCCGATCCTCACCCTGGAGGGCCGGCACGAGGTCAACGAGGTCTTCTTCGATTCCGTGCGCGTGCCGGTGGAGAACCTCGTCGGCGAGGAGAACAAGGGCTGGGACTACGCGAAATTCCTGCTCGCCAACGAGCGCACCGGCATCGCCCGGATCGGGCTCACCAAGGAGCGGATCGCCCGGATCAAGCGCCTCGCCCGGGAAATGCCGGCCGGACCCGGCACGATGTGGGACGATCCCGCCTTCCGGTCCCGCGTCGCGGAGGTCGAGGTCGAGCTGAAGGCCCTGGAGATCACCCAGATGCGGGTGGCGGCCAAGCAGGGCCGGGCGGATTCGGTGGAGCCGGACCCCGCCTCCTCGCTCCTCAAGATCCGCGGCTCGCAGCTCCAGCAGGCGGCGACGGAGCTGCTGGTGGAGCTCGCCGGGCCGTTCGCGCTCGCCGCCCCGGCACGCGGGGCAGGGGCCAACAACCTGCCCGGGGGCTTCGACTGGGTCGATGCGGCGGCGCCGAGCTATTTCAACAACCGCAAGGTCTCGATCTACGGCGGCTCGAACGAGATCCAGCACAACGTCATCGCCAAGGGCATTCTGGGTTTGTGAGACGATCCCGGATCCGCTTGCAGGCTTGAGAAACGCGGCGGTCGCGGCCTCGGCTCTCCCTCCCCCCTCTGCGGGGGAGGTTGGCCCCCGAAGGGGGTCGGGAGAGGGGAGCGACGTTTCAGGACGCGGGGCACGCCCTTCATGCCGGTTGCGCCCTGTCCTGCAGCCGGGTTCCCCTCTCCCGGCCCCTGCTGACGCAGGGGCCACCCTCCCCCGCAGAGGGGGGAGGGAACGTCCGAGGACACCACCATGGATTTCGACCTGAACGAGGACCAGTCGCTCCTACGCGACAGCGTCGAGCGGCTGGCCGCCGATCTCTACCCGTCCCTGGAAAGCCGGCAGGCGCGGCTCAAGGCGCCGCTCGGCTTCCCCACGGAGGGCTGGGCGGCTTTTTCCGAACTCGGCGTCACGGGACTGCCCTTCTCGGACGAGGACGGCGGCCTCGGCGGCGGCCCGGTCGAGACCATGCTGGTCATGGAGGCGGTCGGCCGCAACCTCGTGGTCGAGCCGCTGCTGGCGAGCCTCGTTCTCGGCTCGACGGCCCTGCGGCTCGGCGGCAGCGCCGCGCAGAAGGCGCGCCTCGTTCCCGACTTGGTCTCCGGTGACCTGCGCCTGACCCTCGCCCACACCGAGCGCCAGTCCCGCTACGACCTCGCCGACGTGGCGACCACGGCCCGACGCTCCGGCGACGGTTTCGTGCTGAGCGGGGCCAAGAGCGTCGTACCCAACGCCGACGCGGCCGGCCTGATGGTGGTCTCCGCCCGCGTGTCGGGGGAGCGGCGCGACGCGCAGGGGATCGGCCTGTTCCTGGTCCCGGCCGACGCCGCCGGCGTCGCGATCGAGGCCTACCCGACGCAGGATGGCGGCCGGGCCGCGGAGGTGTCCTTCTCGGAGGTGCCGCTGCCCGGCGACGCGGCGCTGGGCGATCCCGAAGCCGGCCTGCCGCTGCTGGAGCGGGTGGTGGAGCACGGGATCGCGGGGCTCGCCGCCGAGGCGGTGGGCTCCATGGACGCGCTCCACACGCTCACGGTCGAGTACCTCAAGACCCGCAAGCAGTTCGGCGTCAGCGTCGGGTCGTTCCAGGCGCTGCAGCACCGGGCGGTGGACATGCTGATTCAGCTGGAGCAGGCCCGCTCGATGGCCCTCTACGCCGCCATGATGGTCGACACGCCGGATGCGGCGGCGCGTGCGGCGGCCCTATCGGCCGTGAAGGTCCAGATCAACAAGGCCTGCCGGTATGTCGGCCAGGAGGCCGTGCAGCTCCACGGCGGCATCGGCATGACCCTCGAGTATATCGGCGCCCACCACTTCAAGCGGCTCGCCATGATCGAGTACCAGCTCGGCGACACCGCCCATCACCTGCGCCGCATCACGCAGGACGCGAACGGACTGCTGGCGGCGTAACGCACGCGGACATGGGGCTTCCAAAGGGCGTGCCCTTTGGTGGGGTGTCGGGGTGAAACCCCGACGAACAGGTCTCCGCCCCAGGCAGGGGAGGCGGAGACCTTGTGAAACCGCCTTCAGACCGTCGAGCGGTCAGTTGAACAGCGAGCCGACCCCGCCCTGCACCCGGCCGAGGCCGGCGCGGGCGACGGAATTGTTCGGATCGATCGTCGCTGCGCGCTGGTAGTTCTCCATCGCCTCCTTGCGCTGGCCCGACTTCTCGTAGGCCAGGCCGCGATAGGCCCAGGAGGTGGCGTCCTTGTTGTTGACGTTGAGGGCCGCGTTGTAGTCCTCGATCGCCTTCGGGTACTGGTTCGTGGCGATCAGGCTCTGGCCGCGCGCGGCGTAGGGCGCGGACTTGAAGGGGTCGCGGTCGATGGCGGCGTCGAAATCGGCGATCGCCTGCGTGTCCTGACCCTGCTTCTGCCGCACGAGGCCGCGGGCATGATAGGCCTCGGCCGATTCCGGCATCAGCCGGATCGCGACGTTGAGGTCGTTGAGCGCCTGGTCGAGGTTGCCCTGGGCGCGCTCGACATTGGCGCGGCCGATATAGGCCGGGCCGTAATTCGGATCGATCCCGATCGCCTTGGTGAAGTCCTGCAGGGCAGGGCCGTCGCGGCCGATCTGGCGGCTCGCCAGGGCGCGGTTGTTGTAGGCGGAGGCGGAGTTCGGATCGAGCTGGATCGCCTTGGTGAAGTCGGCGATGGCATCGTTGAACTGGCCGGCGCGGGCATAGGCGGCGCCGCGGGTGTTGTAGGCGGCCGCGTCGTTCGGGTTGCGCTGCACGACCTCGGTCAGGGAGGCGATGTTGACGTTCGTGGCCCCCGTGGTGTCCTTCTCGAGGACCGCGTATTGCCGCGGGCCGGCCGCGCTCCCGACGGTCTCGCAGCCCGCGAGGCCGGCGGCCGAGACCATGGCTGCGCCGATCAGTGCCGTCTTTCGTCCCAGCCCGTTGCGTACGTTCATTGCCCCACTCTCCCCGAGGCGTCGCCCGCCTTGCGCGTGCCCGCCTCGCCCCTCACAGTCCAAGAGCCCGCGCCGTGCGCCGGGCACGCCCGAATCCGGGGCACCGTCGCGCATCACGGTGAAGGCCGGCTTAAGAAGCGCCGCGTCGTGATCCGGCCCCCGCCCGTCCCGGGGACGAAGGCGGTACAGGCGGAATCGATCGACAGCATTCGGAACCGACCACGCTGTGGTGGAAGCGGTGGGATGTGGCGAAGGTATGGCTCGACGGTTCCGGGACGCCGCAGGCGGGCTTCCGACCGCCATGCGACGATGCAGGTGTGCCTTCGAAGCCTCAGGAACCGGCCGGGACGGGCCCGAGGCGGGTCACGTGACCCATCTTCCGGCCGGGACGCGCCTCGCCCTTGCCGTAGAGGTGCAGATGGGCGCCGGGCTCGGCCAGCAGGGCGTGCCAGTCGTCGGCCTGGGCGCCGATCAGGTTGCGCATCTCCACCGGCAGGCCGCCGACCCGGCCCGGATCGCCCAGCGGCCAGCCGCAGACGGCCCGCACGTGCTGGGCGAATTGCGAGGTCAGCGCCCCCTCGCTGGTCCAGTGGCCGGAATTGTGGACCCGGGGCGCGATCTCGTTGACCACGAGCCGCTCCGCCCCGTCCTCGCGGACGAGGAACATCTCGACGGCGAGGACGCCAACATAGTCGAGGGCGTCGGCGATCCGACGGGCGATCTCGAGGGCGATGCGTCCCGTCTCCGGGGCCACGCCCGGGGCCGGCACCCGCGTCAGAGCGAGGATGTGATCGCGGTGCTCGTTCTCGCACAGGTCGTAGGCCGCGAAGCTGCCGTCGCGCCCGCGGGCGCCCACCACGGAGACCTCGCGCTCGAACGGCACGAAGCCCTCCAGGATCAGCGGCGCGCCGCCGAACTCGGCGAACAGGGCGTTGCGGTCGCCCTCGGCCCGCTCGCGGAGCATGCGCTGCCCCTTGCCGTCGTAGCCGAAGCGGCGGGTCTTGAGCACCGCCGGCAGGCCGATCACCTCGATCGCCCGGTCGAGATCGTCGGGCGTGTCCACCGCCCGGAACGGCGCCGTCGGGATGCCCAGCCCGTTGATGAATTCCTTCTCGGAGAGGCGGTCCTGCGTGGTCGAGAGCGCCCGCGCGTTCGGGTGCAGGGCGGCGTGCCGGGCCAGGATGTCGGCGGTGGCGTGCGGGATGTTCTCGAACTCGTAGGTCACGACATCGACGCTGCGCGCGAAGGCGGCCAGCGCCTCGGCATCGTCGTAGGCCGCGCAGGTGGTCCGGGCCGCCACGTCGAAGGCGGGGCTGTCCGCGTCGGGGGCGTAGACGTGCGCCTTGAGGCCGTAATCGGCCGCCGCCAGCGCGATCATGCGCCCGAGTTGGCCTCCACCGACGATGCCGAGGGTGGAGCCGGGGCCGAGGATCTTGTCCGTCACGCGTTCTCTTCCGTCACCGGCCGTTCGGCCACCGAGGCGCTCTGGGCCGCGCGCCACGCCTCCAGGCGCTCCGCCAGATCCGGATCGGCGAGCGCCAGGACGGCGGCGGCGAGCAGGGCCGCGTTGATGGCCCCGGCCCGGCCGATCGCCAGGGTCCCCACCGGGATGCCCGCCGGCATCTGGACGATCGAGAGGAGGCTGTCCTGGCCGGACAGGGCCTTGGATTCCACCGGGACGCCGAAGACCGGCAGGCGGGTCATCGCGGCCGCCATGCCGGGCAGGTGCGCGGCGCCGCCCGCCCCCGCGATCACGACCTTGAGGCCGGCCGCGACCGCGCCTTTGGCGAAGGCCACGAGCCGGTCCGGCGTGCGGTGGGCCGACACGATGCGCGCATCGTAGGGTACGCCGAGGGCATCGAGCGTCTCGGCGGCATGCCGCATGGTCGCCCAGTCGGACTGGCTGCCCATGATGATCGCGACCGGAGGCGACGCCATCGTTGATCCCGGAAAAAGAGGGCGCTTACAGGCGGTGCGGGCCCGCGGCAAGGCGCGGCCCGAAGACGTCCACCGGCATCAGGCGATGATGTCCGGCGTGAGCGCGTCCTCGATGTGGAAGATGCGGTCACGCAGGGTGAGCTTGCGCTTCTTCAGACGCTGGATCTGGAGCTGGTCGCCAGCCACGCTGCGCTCCAGCGCCTCGATGGCACCGTCGAGATCCCGGTGCTCCTCGCGCAGCCGCGCCAGTTCGCCCAGGAGGTCCGACTGCGCACTCTCACCCGCCTCGTCCGCCATCGTCACCTGAGGACCCGAAGACCGTTCATGGCCCGAGAGCATGCGTCACGCTCCGGCGCCGGACAAGACGGCGCGGTAAGCAATCATCAGACTTAGCAGCAGAAAACGCTTCGACAGGTCCGGCATCTTGTGCCAATCTCGGTGTGTCGAAACGATGACAGGAGATTCGGCTCATGTCGCTGCAGACGCATCTGAACCAACTCGCCCGGAAGCACGAAGCCCTCGAGCGTGAGATTCAGGAAGCGATCCACAGGCCTTCGGCGAACGACCTTCACATCGCCGAGATGAAGCGACGGAAACTCCTTCTCAAGGACGAGATCAACAGGCTGCAGGCGAACGGCAATACGCTGCACTGAGCCCCTGATCCGTCCGCACGGATAGCAGAAACGGCACGACAGCTGCCGCCGCATCGGGAGACCGGTGCGGCGGTTTTGCGTTCTGCGACCGCTCGTTTGGAGAAACGGCCGCCTCGGGATCGCCGATCCGGGCGGGCGTCGTGCTCTCGCGGATGTGACCCCGGAGCCTTGGCGACGGGGCGCCTGCCGCGCCCGCACGCCCGGGGATCGAAACAGACGACCCGCGACCTCCCGGCAGATTCATTTCCCGCCGGCCACGCCGAGGCGCCCGGCTTCGAAGCCGCCGATCCGGGATGCATCCGGCGAACGCGTCACGGAGCACCCCGATCGCGCGAGCGAAGGCGCGCGGCGGTTCCGGCGACCCACAACCGGCCTCGCACCCGCGGAAGAATGCGCTACTCTGGGCCCCGCCGCCGGAGAGCGGCCCGCGAGGAAACGCCGAACCGATGACGAGAGCCAGCCTGCCGGGCCGCTACCCGGACATCTACGACTCGGCCCGCCGCGACCCGGAGGCGTTCTGGCTCGGCGCGGCGCAGGCGCTCGACTGGGCGGACGTCCCGCAGCGGGCCTTCGCGCCGGATTCCGGCCCCTACGGCCGCTGGTTTCCGGACGGCACCCTGAACGCCTGCCACAATGCCGTGGACCGTCACGCCGACGGAGCGCGGGCGGATCAGGTGGCGATCCGCTACGATTCGCCCGTCACCGGGACCAAGCGCAGCATCACCTACCGCGCGTTGCGCGACGAGGTGGCGGTACTGGCCGCCGTCCTCGCCGGCCTCGGCGTCGGCAAGGGCGACCGGGTGATCCTCTACATGCCGATGGTGCCCGAGGCCCTGTTCGGCATGCTGGCCTGCGCACGGCTCGGCGCGGTGCATTCGGTCGTGTTCGGCGGCTTCGCGGCCAACGAGCTGGCGGTGCGGATCGAGGACGCGGCGCCGAAGGTGGTGCTCGCCGCCTCCTGCGGGATCGAGCCGAACCGCGTGGTCGCCTACAAGCCGCTCCTCGACGCGGCGATCGCGGCCTCGCGCCACAAGCCGGAAGCCTGCCTGATCCTGCAGCGCCCGCAGGCCGCCGCGACGCTCATGCCGGAGCGGGACCGCGACTGGGCCGAGACCGTGGCGGCCGCCCGTGCGGCGGGGCAGCGGGCGGCCTGCGTGCCGGTCGCCGCCACCGACCCGCTCTACATCCTCTACACCTCCGGGACGACCGGGAAGCCCAAGGGCGTGGTCCGCGATACCGGCGGCTACCTCGTCGCCCTCGCGTGGTCGATGCCGAACCTCTACGGCGTCCAGCCCGGCGAGACCTATTTCTGCGCCTCCGACATCGGCTGGGTCGTCGGGCACTCCTACATCGTCTACGCGCCGCTCCTGCACGGCTGCACCACGGTCCTGTACGAGGGCAAGCCGGTGGGCACGCCGGATGCCGGCGCATTCTGGCGGGTCGTCGCCGAGTACGGGGTCGTGTGCCTGTTCACCGCGCCGACGGCGCTGCGGGCCATCAAGAAGGAGGATTCCGCCGGCGCCCGGATCGCCGATTACGACCTCTCCGCCTTCCGCAGCCTGTTCCTCGCGGGCGAGCGCGCCGATCCCGATTCGGTCGCCTGGGCCGAGCGGGTGCTGAACCGGCCGGTGATCGACCATTGGTGGCAGACCGAGACCGGCTGGCCGATCGCCGGCAACCCGATGGGTCTCGGCCTCCTGCCGGTGAAGCACGGCAGCACCTGCGTGCCGATGCCGGGCTACCGGGTCGAGGTGCTGGACGAGGGCGGCAAACCGGTCCCGGCCGGGACCATGGGCACCATCGCGATCCGCCTGCCCCTGCCCCCTGGCTGCCTGCCGACGCTCTGGGGCTCGGACGCGCGCATGCGGTCGAGCTACCTTTCCACGTTCCCGGGCTACTACGACACCTCGGATGCCGGGGTGATCGACGCGGACGGCTACATCACGGTGCTGGGACGCACCGACGACATCATCAACGTCGCCGGGCACCGCCTGTCCACTGGCGGCATGGAGGCAGTGCTGGCGGGCCATCCGGACGTGGCCGAGTGCGCGGTCATCGGCATCCGGGACGCCTTGAAGGGCGAAGTCCCCTGTGGCTTCGTGGTGCTCAAGGCCGGCGTCGACCGGCCGACCGAGACGATCGAGCGGGAACTCGTGGCCAAGGTGCGCGACGAGATCGGCCCCGTGGCGGCGTTCAAGCTGGCCCTCACCGTGCCGCGGCTGCCCAAGACCCGGTCGGGCAAGATCTTGCGGGCCACCATGAAGCGCATCGCCGACCACGAGCCCTGGACGATGCCGGCGACGATCGACGACGCCGCGGCCCTCGACGAGATCGACGAGAGCCTGAAGGGGCGGGGAATCGGCGCCGATTGAGGCGCCGGACGGTCCCGTGATCGGGACAGGCGCCGAGTCCAGGCGGCTCTCCCCGCGCGGTGCCGGGACACCGCGCGGCCCAACCGCGTCCTGCGGATAGAGCCGGAGCGGCGGTGAGGGGGGCGATGCAGGATGCGGCCGCCCTGACCCGCCGTCGCCCCTCTGCGGCCGCCGCGCTCAGCGCGCCTGCGTGATCCGCAGATTTCCGCCCAGCGCCACTGCCCCGGGAACGCGAGTGCGGCCTCCCCCACGCTCAGGGGAGAGGCGACGGGTGGGGGCGGGGCAGATGGCACCGCACCGCTCGAGCCTGCGCCATCCCGCACGGAATCTGCGACCCTGGCACGCTCTGGGACGCCACCACTCCCCGGTGAGAGCGCGCGCGGGCTGCCGGGCAGGTTCCCGGGCCGCATGACCGGCGTGCGCGGCGCTGCCGCCGGTCTCAATACGCCAACGCCCATTGCGCTTCGGATGCCCATCACCATCTCTGAACCATCCAACGGGATGGCCTGGAGATGTTTCGACGATGACCGACACCGCGCGCGACCTCCGTCCGAAGGTGCCGGACAGCGAGAAGATCACGGTCAATCTCGGCTTCGTCGATCTCGGGCGCGTCGACCTGATGGTCCGCGACGGCTTCTACGCCAACCGGGCCGACTTCATCCGCACGGCCGTGCGCAATCAGCTGGACCGGCAGGAGGAGGCGGTCCGGCAGTCGGTGGCGCGGCGCCAGCTCCGGCTGGGGCTCTCGCACTTCTCCCGCGCGGACCTGGAAGCGGCCCGGGATGCCGGCTCCCCCCTGCACATCCAGGTCCTGGGCCTCGCCACGATCGCCACCGACGTCACCCCCGAACTGGCGCGGGCCGCGATCGCGTCCGTGGAGGTCCTGGGTGCCTTCCAGGCCAGCGCCGCCGTCAAGGCGGCACTGGCCGACCGGACCACCTGACCGTCCGCGCCCCGGTCGCGCGGAATCTCCACCCGAACCACGCCGTATGAGGATCCTCCCCATGTTCCGTTTCCCCAAGATTGACCCGTCGAAGCTCGACCTCTCGGCGTTCGGAATGTCGCAATTCGACCCGCACGCCTTCGGATCCGCGACGGCGAAGGGCAGGGGAACGGGGCCAGGAACCGGGCAAGGAACCGGGCGCGGAACCGGGGCAGCGGACCGGACCGCCCGGATGCAGGACGCCATGGCGCGGTTCCGCCGCGGCCAGGAGGTCGCCGTCGCGCAATGGACCGAGGCACGACGCGGCATGGCAGACCGGCCCGGCACCGCCGGTCATGCCGAGCAGACCCTCGACATGGAGGCGCCGACGGCGGCCGGCGGTGCCTGGACGGCGCCGGATCAAGGCGGCGGTTCGCGACCAGGGACGGCCCCGGACCTGTCCGCGATGTTGCGCGCCCTGCGCGAGCGGCTGCCGAATGCCGGCCCGTCAGCCCGCCGCCCTGCCGCCGAAGTCCCGCCCGGCGCGCGGTTCGAGGATCGCGTTTTCACGGAGGCCGCCGGCAGCCGGGGCTACAAGGTCTACGTCCCGAGCGGCTACCGGGGTCAGGCCCTGCCCGTCATCGTGATGCTGCACGGCTGCACCCAGAACCCCGACGATTTCGCGGCCGGCACGCGGATGAACGCCCTGGCCGAGGAGCAGACGTTCCTGGTCGCCTATCCGGAACAGCCCCCGTCGGCCAACCTGCAGCGCTGCTGGAACTGGTACGCGGCGGGCGACCAAGTCCGCGAGGGCGGCGAGCCGGCGCTGATCGCCGGCATCGCCCGGTCGGTCGTGGCGGAGTTCTCGGCCGATCCCGGCCGGATCTACGCGGCCGGGCTCTCGGCCGGCGGCGCCGCGGCGGCGATCCTGGCGGCGACCTATCCGGACCTGTTCGCGGCCGTGGGCATCCATTCCGGGCTGGCCTGCGGGGCGGCCCGGGACATGCCCACCGCCTTCGCGGCCATGCAGGGGCAAGGGTCGGCTCCGGGGCCGAATCGGCAGGCGGTCCCGACCATCGTGTTCCACGGCGACGGCGATCGAACCGTGCATCCCGTCAATGGCGATCGGGTCGCGGCGCAGGCCGTGCCGGCCCCGGGCCTGGACGAGACGGTCAGCCGGGGCACGAGCCCCGGGGGCATGGCCTATACCCGGACGGTCCGCAGCGACGCGACCGGCCGGCCGGTGCTGGAGCAGTGGGTTCTGCACGGGGCCGGGCACGCCTGGTCGGGCGGAAGCCCCGACGGATCCTACACCGATCCGCGCGGGCCCGATGCCAGCGGCGAGATGGTCCGGTTCTTCCTGGCGCAGGAAGGAGCGTCCGCGGACCGTGCCTGATCGTGACTGACCGCGGCGAGCGACGGCGCGGCCGGTCCGCCGCGCCGTCACCGTCGGGCGCTCAGGAAGGTGTCAATCGGCGTCCGAATCGTCGGCGTCATCCTCCAGGCCGGCGGGGGCCGATCGGTCCAGCGCCGGCGCGTAGGAGTCCTGCGTCGCATTCGTCGACACCGATGCCGGCACGCTCCGCGCGTTCGGGTCGGTCGGGATCAGGGCCGCGCTGGCCGCGACGAGGCCGGCCATCGAGCGGACGTCCTGGGGCTGGCGCGGATCGCGGGAGATCAGCGAGGCCTCCCGCTGCAGACGGAGATTGCAGGCCTGCGAGGGCAGCCCGCCATTCGGCGTGCAGGCATCGTGGCGGGCGCAGGCGGCGTCGAGGGCATCGATCGGCGGCAGCGGGGCGTTATTGCCCGGACCGCAATAATTGCCGTGAACGAGCATCTTGGGTCCGCCGAAGGCGGCCGGCTGGGCATATGACGGCGTTGCGAGGGCGGCGCAGCCGGCGGCCAGAAGGAGCGAGGCGGCAAGTTTCGTGATCATCATTCAGGACCTCGGGCGATCTCGCCCCCTCAGGCGGTTCGCGTCGTGGCGACAGCGTCAGAAACGGTCAGCCGCATCGGCGAGTTCCCGAACCCCCAGCCGCAGGGCTGACCTGCCGCAGCGCGCTGGCCGGCGCGGCCGTCCTGCGCCAGATTGACCGGACGCATCCGGAGCCACCCATGACTGCACGCCTGTTCGAACCGCTGGTTCTCGACGCGCTCACGCTCGAGAACCGCATCCTGATCGCCCCGATGTGCCAGTATTCGGCCCGGGACGGCGAAGCCACCGACTGGCACATGATGCATCTGGGCCAGCTCGCCATGTCGGGGGCGGGCCTGCTCACCCTGGAGGCGACCGCGGTCTCGCCGGAAGCCCGGATCACCGCCTGGGACCTCGGCCTGTACAACGACGGCTGCGAGCGGGCGCTCGGCCGCGTGCTCGACGCGGTGCGCGAATACGCGCCGATCCCGATCTGCATCCAGATCGCCCATGCCGGCCGCAAGGCATCGAGTGCGGCGCCCTGGGCCGGCGGCCAGCAGATCCCGCCGGAGCATCCCTATGGCTGGCGCACCGAGGCGCCCTCGGCGGTGGCGCACGGGGAGGACGAGGTCCCACCCCACGCCCTCGACGCCGCCGACCTGAAGCGCGTCCGCGACGAGTTCGTTGCGACCGCCAAGCGGGCGGTCCGGCTTGGCATCGAGGCCGTGGAGTTGCACGGCGCCCACGGCTACCTGCTGCACCAGTTCCTGTCGCCGATCGCCAACAAGCGCACGGACGCCTACGGCGGCAGCCTCGAGAACCGCATGCGCTTCCCCCTCGAGGTCTACGACGCGGTGCGCGACGTCGTCCCGGCGGGCAGCCCGGTCTGGCTGCGCGTCTCGGCCACCGACTGGGTCGAGGACGGCTGGGACCTCGACGAGACCGTGGCGCTGGCCCAGGCGCTGAAGTGCGCGGGCTCGCCGGCGCTCCATGTCTCGACGGGCGGCGTCTCGCCGAAACAGGCGATCAAGCTCGGGCCGGGCTACCAAGTGCCCTATGCCGAGCGGATCAAGGCCGAGACCGGGCTCACCACCATCGCGGTGGGGCTGATTACGGAAGCCCGGCAGGCGGAGACGATCCTGCAGGAGGGCAGGGCGGACGCGATCTCGCTGGCCCGCGCCATGCTGTACGATCCGCGCTGGCCCTGGCACGCGGCCGCCGAACTCGGAGCCCGCGTGCGGGCGCCCAAGCAGTACTGGCGCTCGCAGCCGCGGGAGTACAAGGACCTGTTCAAGGATACGGCCTTCGGGCAGCGCTGAGGCCACCCTTAGCGCGGCAACGCCCCCACCAGCGGTCCGAGCGGGCGGCTAATGTCGGCGCGGCCGAGATTCGGCGCGTAGAGGCTCGAGACCGAGCCGTCGAGGAACAGGGCGTTGCGGCAGCCGAGATCGTCCCGGAACAGCCGCGCGAAGGCCCCGAAGGTCACCGGTCGCTCGGAGATGGCGAAGATCGCGACGTGCCCATCGCCGGGCACGCCGACGCCGTTGCGGATCTTCTGGCTCGGCCCGTCGGCGGCGATCTTCGGGTGGATCTGGCCGTCGATCACCAGCATCGGTCCGGACTGCGTGGCGAAATCCGGGCGCATCTTCGCGCGGAGATAGCGGGCGGTGTCGGCCACTCCGGCGCGCTCGCCCTTCACCCAGAAGATCCCGTTGGGCTTGAGGTGGAAATTGCCCGGCCCGTCCGCCGTGGAGGCGCGCTTCAGCTCGTGGCCGTCTTCGATGTAGAGGCCCACCGGCGCCTGGTCCTTGTCGTACATGCCGGCATTCATCGCGAAGGCGAGACGGCCGCCCTGCTTCTCGGCGAGGGTGCCGAGGGCGCCGTAGGGCTTTCCGTCGTCCGAGAGCCAGAACAGCCGCAGCCGCTGCCGCCGCAGGTCGATAGTGCAGACCGTGAAGGTCTCGCCCTGCGCCTCCACCGGCCGGCACGGTTCCGCCGCCGCCGGGGTCGCCGCCGCCGGGGTCGCCGCCCGGGCCGGGGCCGCGAGGGCGAGCAGCGCGATCAACAGGGCGTGAGCCGGTCGCAACATCATCATTCGTTCCATGCAGCTCAGGGACGGCGAGTCGGGGACGGCGAAGCTAGATCGGCGCGCGTCTCGCTCTGGAAAGCGGCGATTTTCGTGTCTCGGCCCGACCGGGACGCGTCAGGGGATCTCGCGTGGATCTCGCGGCTCCGCGCCGCGGGGCGGGGCTGGACCGTTTTGCCGATTCGCACGTTCTTAGCCGCAGAGGGCATTTTTTCCACGGAGATGACGTGATGAAGGGTGCAGTGCTCGGATCGGCCCTGCTGGCGGCGGGTGCTCTGGTTCTGGCGCCGGCCAGCGCGGACGCGCGCGGCTTCGGCGGCGGCGGCTTCCATGGCGGCGGCTTCGGAGGCGGCTTCCACGGGGGCGGATTCCACGGCGGCGGCTTCGGCGGCGGCGGCTTCCGCGGCGGCGGGTTCGGGGGATTCCGCAACGGCGGCTTCGGCGGCGGCTTCCGCGGCGCCGGCTTCCGTCCGGGCGGCTTCGGCTACGGCCGCGGCTTCTACGGTCGGGGATACGGCTGGCGGGGCGGCTACGGCTATCGCGGCGGCTACGGCTACGGCCTCGGCGGCCTGGGTCTCGGCGTCGGGCTCGGCCTCGCGGCCGGCAGCCTCTACGGCGGCTATGGCTACGGCTATCCGGGCTACGGCTACGGCGGCTACTACGCGCCGGCCGCCTACGATTACGGCTACGGCGGCGGCTGCTACACAGTCCCGCGGGTGCGCTGGACCCCCTACGGCTACCGCCGGGTCTTGGTCGAACGCTGCTACTGAGCGTCATCGACAGCGAAAAGAATGGGACAGGCCGCCTCCGGGCGGCCTTTTCCTTGCGTGGCCCGCCGCATCGTTGGACAGCTCAGCCTGGGACGCCGATACTGGTATCCGGCGGCGGGAGACGGTGATGAGTTCAGCAACCGGGCAGGGGCGCGCGGCCGTGGAGGTGGTCGAGATCCGCGACGCCAGCCTCACCGCCTTCTATCGTTCGATGACCCCGCCGGAGCGGCACACCTTCTGGGCCTGCGCGGCCGGCTGGTGCCTCGACGGCATGGACTTCATGATCTACCCGCTGGTGATCGGGACGATCATGGCCCTCTGGCACGTGGATGCCGGCACGGCCGGTCTCGCCGCCACGGTGACGCTGCTGGCCTCGGCGCTGGGCGGCTGGCTCGCGGGCTTCATCGCCGACCGGATCGGCCGGGTTCTGACCCTGCAGATCACCATCCTGTGGTTCTCCTTCTTCTCCCTGCTCTGCGCCTTCGTGCAGAATTTCGAGCAGCTCCTCGTGGCCCGGGCGATCCTGGGCCTCGGCTTCGGCGGCGAGTGGGCGGCCGGCGCCGTGCTGATCGGCGAGACCATCCGGGCCGAGTATCGCGGCCGGGCGGTCGGCTCCGTCCAGTCCGGCTGGGCCATCGGCTGGGGGCTGGCGGTCCTGTCGCAGGCGGTGACCTTCTCGCTGCTGCCCCCCGAGATCGCGTGGCGCTGGATGTTCGCGGTGGGCGCCCTGCCGGCCCTGCTGATCTTCTACCTGCGCCGCTACGTCCAGGAGCCGCAGGTCGCCGCCGAGACCCGCGCCCGGGCCATCGCCACCGGCGACCGGCCGAAGATCTGGGAGATTTTTTCCGGGCCGATCCTCAAGACCACCCTGCTCGCCTCGCTGGCGGCGGCGGGCTGCCAGGGCGGCTATTACGCGATCACCACCTGGGTGCCGCGCTTCCTCACCACCGAGCGCGGCCTGTCGGTGGTGTCCTCCACCGGCTACCTCGCGGCGCTGATCATCGGCTCGTTCACCGGCTACCTGGTCGGCGCCTGGCTCGCCGACCGGCTCGGGCGGCGGCCGCTGTTCCTGATCTTCTCGCTGGGCGCCATCGCGGTGATCGTCGCCTACACGCAGATCCCGCTCTCCAACAGCGTGCTCTGGGTGCTGGGCTTCCCCCTCGGGTTCTTCGCCTCCGGCTACTTCTCCGGCATGGGCGCCTTCCTGACCGAGCTCTACCCGACCCGCCTGCGCGGCTCGGGGCAGGGCTTCTGCTACAATTTCGGCCGGGGCGTCGGCGCGCTGTTCCCGGCGCTGGTCGGCCTCCTCGCCGAGCGCGCCGGCCTCGCCTCGGCCATCGCGATCTTCGCGGCCATCGCCTACGGAATCTTCTTCCTGGCGGCCTTCGCGCTGCCCGAGACCCGCGGCCGGGTCCTGCACGCGGATACCTGACCATGCCGGAAATCCGAGACTGCCCCGCCCCGGATCCGCATCCGGGCGGGCCCACCCGCTACCGGGTGCCCGCCGGCGCGGTCGACACCCACGCCCACGTGATCGGCCTGCCGCCGGCCTATCCGCTGGTGGCCGACCGCAGCTACACGCCCCCGGCCGCCCCGGCGGACCGGTATCTCGCGATGCTCGACGCCACCGGCATGGCCAACGGCGTGCTGGTCCAGGTCAGCGTCCACGGCACCGACAACCGGCTGATGGTGGAGACGCTCCGGGCCAACCGGGAGCGTCTGCGCGGCATCGCGGTGATCCCGCTCGGCCTGCCCGACGGGGAACTCGCCGCCCTCAAGGAGGCCGGAGTGGTCGGCCTGCGGCTCAACGTTCTGTTCGGCGGCGGGGTCGGGCTGGATCAGGTCGAGTCCTACGGGGCGCTCGCCCGCGAGATGGGCTGGCACCTCCAGTTCCTGCTCGATGCCCGTGAACTGCCGCCCATCGCGGGCCGCCTGTCGCGGCTGCCGGTGCCGCTGGTCTTCGACCATATGGGCCATATGCCGACCTCGGCCGGCGTGGACCATCCGGGCTTCCGGGCGCTGCTCGGCCTCGTCGCCGACGGCAACTGGGTGAAGCTGTCGGGCGCCTTCCGGGATTCCGTGACCGGTCCGCCCTACGCCGACACGATCCCGTTCGCCCGCGCCCTCAACGACGCCGCCCCCGAGCGCTGTCTCTGGGGCTCGGACTGGCCGCACGTGGCCGCCTGGGCCGGGCCGCCCCGGACCGCGACGCTCCTCGACCTGATGGCCGACTGGGTGCCGGACGCGGATCGGCGCCGGATGGTCTTCGCCGACAACCCGCGCCGGCTCTACGGATTCGGGTAGGGCAGGGGTTCAACGCCGGCCGGAGACCATGCCGTTTGCGCGCGCGGAATTCGTTCGCGCCGCCGGCGAGGCGGGGGACCCGGTCAAACCCGCAGGTCGACGCTCAGTCCCTGTCCGGGGGGCGCCGGGGGACTGGCGCTCGCCGCGCTCTGGGCGCTGTCCGCGACGAGCCCGGCGACGGCCTTGTCGGCCGCGAGCTGCTGCGTGGCGACGGCGATGCCGATCTGCTGGTTCTGGGACGAGCCCAGCATCTGAACGGCGGTGGCGGCCAGGGTATCCATGGCCCTGTTCTAATCCTCCCGCCTGAATCCCGCGTTACGCAGATCCGGGGCTTTCGAGCGAATCCGGATCAATCGCCCCGGACGGCACCGCGGGCGGCCTGCCGTCAGAAGCTCGGCGGCGTGCAGGCGCTCACCACCTCGCAGGGGTTGGGCCCGACGCAGCGGAACCGGTGCGGGCGGCGGCTGTCGAAGCTGTAGGCGTCGCCGGGGCCGAGGATCCGGCGCTCGGCGTCCACCGTCACCTCCAGGCGGCCGGAGAGCACGATGCCACCCTCCTCGCCCTCGTGGGAGAGCGGCACCCGGCCGGTATCGGCGCCGGGCTCGTAGCGCTCCATGAGGATCTGGAGCTTGCGCCCGAACAGGCTGTCGCCGACCTGGCGGTACGAGATCGCCCCCTTGGCGGCCCGGCGGCCGATCTCGGTCAGCTCCTCGGCGGCGAAGAACGCCTTGCGCTCCGGCTCCGGCTCCAGGGCGAAGAACTCGGCCATGCCGATCGGCACCCCGTCGAGGATCCGCTTGAGCGCACCCACCGACGGGTTCACCCGGTTCGCCTCGATCAGCGAGATCGCCGAGTTGGTCACGCCGGCGCGCTTGGCGAGCGTCCGCTGCGACAGGCCGTGGCGGGCGCGCACGAAGCGCAGGCGCGCGCCGACATCGATGCTCATCCGGCGCGGGCCTGTTTCAGGTGTTGCGGATCCCGCAACGGTGCCACCCGCGGCCCCATTCCTGCAAGGGGTTGGCGGCGACCAGAAAAGGACTTGTTGCCCGATCGGCGAAGGTGTCCCCTGGTCCCGCCGCCCGATCCGCGCCGCCCGCCCCGGAGAACCGCCCCATGACCGACCATCCGCTCCGCAACACGCCCGCGATGGACGCCTTCTGGATGCCGTTCACGGCCAACCGCCAGTTCAAGGCGGCACCGCGCCTGCTCGTGTCGGCCGAGGGCATGCACTACACCGCCGATGACGGCCGTTCGGTCCTCGACGGCACCGCGGGCCTCTGGTGCGTCAATGCCGGCCACGGGCGCCGGGGCATCGCGGCGGCCGTGGAGCGCCAGCTCGCGACCCTCGACTTCGCCCCGACCTTCCAGATGGGCCACCCGATCGCGTTCGAATTCGCCGAACGCCTCGCCGAGATCGCCCCGGGCGGCCCCGACAAGCGCCTCGACCGGGTGTTCTTCACCAATTCCGGCTCGGAATCGGTCGACACGGCCCTCAAGATCGCGCTGGCCTACCAGCGGGCGATCGGGCAGGGGACCCGCACCCGGCTGATCGGCCGCGAGCGCGGCTATCACGGCGTCGGCTTCGGCGGGCTCTCGGTCGGCGGCATCGTGTCGAACCGCCGGGTCTTCCCGCAGCTCAACGGCACCGACCACCTGCGCCACACCCACGACCCGGCCCGCAACGCCTTCGTGAAGGGCCAGCCCGAGCACGGGGCGGAACTCGCCGAGGATCTGGAGCGGCTGGTGGCCCTCCACGGGGCCGAGACCATCGCGGCCTGCATCGTCGAGCCGGTGGCGGGCTCCACGGGGGTGCTGATCCCGCCGAAGGGCTACTTGGAGCGCCTGCGCGAGATCTGCACGAAGCACGGCATCCTGCTGATCTTCGACGAGGTCATTTCCGGATTTGGCCGCCTCGGCGCGCCGTTCGCGACCGACTTCTTCGGCGTCGTCCCCGACCTCGTGACCAGCGCCAAGGGCCTGACCAACGGCACGGTGCCGATGGGCGCGGTCTTCGCGAGCCGGGCGGTCCATGACGGGCTGATGCACGGCCCGGACGGGATCGAGCTGTTCCACGGCTACACCTATTCCGGGCATCCGGTCGCCTGCGCGGCCGGCATCGCTACGCTGGATATCTACCGGGACGAGGGTCTGCTGACCCGCGTCACCGACATCGCCAACGACTGGGCCGCGGCGATGCACGACCTGCGCGGGCGCAAGAACGTCATCGACATCCGCACCATCGGGCTGATCGCCGGCATCGAGCTGGCACCGCGGCCGGACGCGCCCGGCAAGCGCGCCTACGAGGTGTTCGTCGACTGCTTCGAGCGCGGCCTGCTCACCCGGGTGACCGGCGACATCATCGCCCTGTCGCCGCCGCTGATCATCGAGCGCGGCCAGATCGGCGAGATCGTGGACGTCCTGGGCGCGGCGATCGACCGGGCCGCCTGAGAGCGCTATCCGCCTTTGCGAGCGCAGCGAAGCAATCCAGGGTCGCGCCACGCTTAAGGATGTCGCGCTGCCCTGGGTCGCGTCGCTGCGCACGCGGTGACGGAGAGGGGTGACGCGATCCCGCAACCCTTGCGGTCCGCACAGGCGCCCCCGGCGCGCGGTGGGGTTGTCGCGACACTGCCGACGCCCATCTGCCCCGGACCCGGATTTGAGCCGGGCATGAGGGTTTCTATGTCGAACACCGCCCTGATCGTCGGCGCCAGCGGCATCGTCGGCAGCGCCACAGCGGCGCTGCTCCATCAGGAGGGCTGGCAGGTTGCCGGCCTCGCCCGTCATCCGGTGCGGCAGGACGGCGTCGCGCCGGTGGCCGGCGACCTGCAGGATCCGGCCTCCCTGGCGCGGGCGGTCGCCGACATCGCCCCGTCCCACGTGTTCCTGGCGACCTGGCAGCGGCGTCCCACCGAGGCGGAGATGATCCGCATCAACCGGGCCATGATCGAGAACCTGCTCGAGGCCCTGCGCCCGAAGGGCAGCGTCCGCCACGTCGCCCTGGTGACGGGGCTGAAGCACTATCTCGGCCCGTTCGAGGCCTACGGCAAAGGCCGCCTGCCGCAGACGCCGTTCCGCGAGGACCAGGGCCGGCTCGATATCGAGAACTTCTATTACGCCCAGGAGGACGCGGTCTTCGCGGCCGCCGCGCGCGACGGCTTCACCTGGAGCGTCCACCGCCCGCACACGATCATCGGCAAGGCGGTGGGCAACGCCATGAACATGGGCACGACGCTCGCCTGCTACGCCACCCTGTGCCGGGAGCTGGGGCGGCCGTTCGTGTTCCCGGGCTCGGCCGTACAGTGGAACGGGCTCACCGACATGACCGACGCGCGGTTGCTCGCCCGCCAGCTGCTCTGGGCCTCCACGGAGCCGAAGGCGGCGAACGAAGCCTTCAACGTCGTCAACGGCGACGTCTTCCGCTGGAGCTGGATGTGGGGCCGGATCGCCGACTGGTTCGGGATCGAGGCGGTGCCCTTCGACGGCACGCACCGGCCGCTCGAGCCCCGGATGGCGCAGGACGGGCCGGCCTGGGCGGAGATCGCCGCGCGGCATGGGCTCGCCGAGCCGAACCTCGAGAAGCTGGCCTCCCCCTGGCACACGGATGCCGATCTCGGCCGGCCGATCGAGGTCGTCACCGACATGAGCAAGAGCCGGCGCCTCGGCTTCACGGCCTACCAGGCGACGGACGACGCGTTCTTCGACCTGTTCGGCCGGCTCCGGGCGGACCGGCTGATCCCCTGAGCCGGGGCTGTTCGGTCAGCGCGCGTCGCGCTGCAAAGAAAGCACGCGCACCAAGCCCTCTCCCCTGCGGGGGGAGGGAACCCGCCCCCGGCCCCGGCCTGCCGCCCTCAGGCGGCCTTGCGCTCGGTCCCGCACCACTCGGCCACGAACAGCGCCATGGCGGTGGTGCAGCGTTGCACGGAGGCCAGGCTCACCCGCTCGTCGAAGCCGTGGATGTTCTGGGCGGTCGGACCGTAGCAGAGCGCCGGCACCCGGTCGTAGAGGGCGTGCACGCGGGTATCGAGGTAGGAGGGCGACGTGAAGCTCTGCAGCGGCGAACCGATCGCCCGCGCGTGGGCGCGGCCGAGCACGGCCTCGGCCTCGGAGCCCGCCTCCAGCACGTAGCCCTCGACGAAGAAGCCGTTGAAGACCACGCGCGGCGGATTGTTGGCCAGGAACGGGTCGCTACGGGCGAAGCGCGACACCGCCGCCTCGATCTCGGCGGCGGCCTGGGCGGCGGTCACGCCCGGATAGAGCGCGATGCGGCAGTGGATCCGGCACCAGGCCGGGACCGAGGAGGCCCAGTCGCCGCCCTCGATCTTGCCGATATTGAGATTGATCGGGTGGTCCTCGTTCTCGAAATGCGGGTGCGCGCTCGTCTCGGCGTTCCAGCGGGCCTCGACCTCCCGGAGCGCGCCGATCACCCGGTAGGTGGCGTCGATGGCGTTGGCGCCCGCCCCCATCTCGCGGACGTGGACCGGTACGCCCCGGACCTCCACGGCGAACCAGAGCACGCCGGTATTGGCGCGCACGAGCTTCTCGTCCTCGGGCTCGGGGATCAGCACGGCGTCGGCCCGGTAGCCGCGCAGATGGGTCATCAGCGCGCCGTTGCCGGTCGATTCCTCCTCGACCACCGACTGCACCGTCACGGAGGCCGCCGGCTGCAGGCCGAGGCGGGCCAGGGCGTCGAGGGCGAACAGGTTCGCGGCGTGTCCCGCCTTCATGTCGCCGGCCCCGCGGCCGTATAACCAGTCGCCCTCGACGACCGGTTCGAAGGGCCGATGGGTCCAGAGATCGAGCGGGCCGGTCGGCACCACGTCGACATGCGCCTGCAGGATCAGCGAGCGCCCGGTCTCGGTGTTCGGGCGGTGGTGGCAGACGACGATCGGCGCGTCCGAATGGAGGGCGTCATCGATCTTGGAGCCCCCCGGGTGCGCCGCGATGGCGGCGCGGTCCATGGCGAAGCGCTCGGTCGCGTAGCCCCGGGCGCGGAATTGCGCGAAGACGTAATCCTGGCAGGCATGCTCCGCGCCCCGCAGGGAGGCGAACCGGACCAGAGCCTGCGTGTGGGCGACCTGATCGGCAAAGCCCTCCGCCACGGACGCTTCGATCTCGGCGGCGAGGGTGGGGTCGAGGGCCATGGGAACTCCGAACCGTCTGTGGCCGAAGGAGGCCCCCGGGCTCGGGCCGCTGTCAACCGGCGGTCGGTGAGGCATGGTCCGTGCCGTCAGGCCGGGAAGGCCGCGCGGATCTGCTCGGCAAACCGCACGAACGCCGCGCTCGGCTGGCTGTCCCTGCGGTGGACCAGCAGGGTCTGGGCATGTCCGTCGCCATCCGGAAGCGGATGGACCGATACGCGCCCGGCGCGGCGGGCGGGCTCCGCGACGACGCGCGGGATCAACGTCACGCCCAATCCGGCGGCCACGCAGCCGAGGATGCCGTCGAGGGTCCCGAATTCCATGCGGCGGACATGCACGAGGCCCTGCCGGGCCAGAAAGTCCTCCAGGCGCCTCCGGTACGTGCAGCCGGCCCGGAACACGAGCACCTTCGCCTCCCGCGCGCGGCCCAGCCGGTCGAGCAGCGCCGCCGGGTCGCCGACGGCCGGATGCGCCACCAGCACCAGGTCCTCCGTGAGCACCGGGATCGCGACGAGGTCGGCCTGCATGACCGGACCGGCGACGAAAGCCCCTTCGAGGACCCTGTCGAGAACCCGGGCGATCAGCTGCTCCGTCGGGCCGGTCTCCAACTCGATGTCCACCTCCGGGTGGCGGGCGGCGAAGGCGGCGAGCGGACCAGGCAGGCGCAGGGCCGCGGTCGTCTCCATGGCGCCGATCCGCAGCGGTCCGCGCGGCTCGCCCTCGGAGAGCAGCGCATGCCGCGCCTCCGACAGCAGCCGCCCGACCTGGATCGCGTAGGGCAGGAGCCGCTCTCCGGCCCGGGTCAGCGTCACCCCACGGCTGCCGCGGTGGAAGAGCGGCACCTGCAGGGCCTGCTCCAGCGCCCGGATCCGCCCGGTGACGTTCGACTGCACGGTGTTGAGCCGGGCCGCCGCGCGCCCGATGCCGCCGGTCTCGGCGACGGCGGCGAAGAACATCAGGTCGGTGCTGTTCATGCCATCTGCTTTCGCGATGACATCCTTCTGAAGGAATCATTTTTTCTGCGTCAAGCGGGTCGATAAGCCTGAGATCCCGTCGGCGGCGCCGCGTGCGCGACCGAGGGTCGAGCCGGATGCGAAGCGGGGAGGGACCATGGCTCTGAGGACACGACTCACCGAGGCGTTCGGGCTGCGCCATCCGGTCGTGCTGGCCCCCATGGACCCGGCATCGGGCGGGGCCCTGGCTGCGGCCGTGAGCGCGGCCGGCGGACTCGGGCTGATCGGCGGCGGCTACGGCGATCACGACCGGCTCCAGCGGGAGTTCGCCGCCGCCGGCAACCAACGGGTCGGCTGCGGCTTCATCACGTGGTCCATGGCCCGGGACCCGTCGCTCCTCGACGCGGTGCTCGCCCGCGCCCCCGCCGCCCTGATGCTCTCCTTCGCCGATCCCGCCCCCTTCGCCGCGCGGATCCGGGCGGCCGGCGTGCCCCTGATCTGCCAGGTTCACACCCTCGCGCATGCCCGGCGCGCCCTGGAGGTCGGTGCGGCCGTCGTGGTCGCCCAGGGGACGGAGGCTGGCGGCCACGGGCTCGCCGCGCGCGGGACGATGGCCTTCGTGCCCGTCGTCGCCGATCTGATCGCCCGGGAGCACCCGGAGACCCTGCTGCTGGCGGCGGGCGGCATCGCCGATGGCCGCGGTCTCGCCGCGGCCCTGGCCCTCGGGGCCGACGGCGTGCTCGTGGGCACGCGGTTCTGGGCGACCCGGGAAGCCCTGATCCACCCGGCCGCGAAGCAGCGGGTGCTCGCCGCGACCGGCGACGACACGGTGCGCACGCGGGTCTACGACATCGCCCGGCAGCGGCCCTGGCCGGCATCCTATACCGGCCGGCTCCTGCGCAACGCCTTCATCGACACCTGGCACGGCCGCGAGGACGCGCTTCACGCGGCCGCCGCCGAGCGGCGACGGGACGTGGAGGAGGCCGACGCGGCGGGCGATTACGATGTCGCCAACGTCACGGTCGGGGAGGCCGTCGGGCTGATCGAGGATCTGCCCGGGGCCGGCGACGTGGTGCGGCGGATCGCCGACGAGGCGGAGGCCGCGATCCGCCGCAGCGCCGGCCACATGGCGGCGCCGTGACGGCCTCGGCAAAGCGTGACTACGCAGGGCCGGAGCCGGCCGGAACCTCGGCGTTGCCAACGGCTTAGCGTGACGGCAAACCGCCGCGGTTGTTCACGCCGGAGTCGTCCATGCGTATCGGTCTGATCTCGGTCCTGTCCGGCCTGCTCCTGTGGAGCGCGACCCCAGGCGCAGCCCGCGCGGATGTGGTCGTGAACGTCGACAAGACCACCCAGCGCATGGAGGTTTCGGTCAACGGCCAGCCGCGTTATTCCTGGCCCGTTTCCACCGGCGTCGCGAGCTACGACACCCCGTCCGGCTCCTACCGGCCCTTCCGGATGGAGCGGACGCATTTCTCGAAGGAGTGGGACGACGCCCCCATGCCCTTCGCGATGTTCTTCACCACCCAGGGCCACGCCATTCACGGCACCAATCATGTCCGCAGCCTGGGGCGTGCGGCCTCGCATGGCTGCGTGCGCCTGTCGGTGCGCAACGCCGCGACCCTGTTCAACCTCGTCAAGGCCGAGGGCGTCGGCCGGACGCGGGTCGTGATCGAGGGCGCGGACGTCCCGATGGCGGATCGGGGCCAGCGGGGGACGCGCGTCGCCCGGCGCCGCAACCCCTATCAGCCGGACGATCTGCTGGCGGACAACGATCAGATGGGCCGCCGGTCGCTGCCGGCGTATTATCGTCCCGCCGGGTCCGGCTACGCGCCCGCGACCGTCTACGGATACCCGGCCGAGACCGACGGGATGGACGGCTGGTAGCCCGGCCTCGGACGGCATCGTCCAGGCACGATCGTCATGCGCGGCCGCCGCGACCCATTGCCGAGAGCGTGATGCCGGCCTAGCTCCTGCGCGGCCATCAGAGCCCCTCGCGGCCGATGCTGCGATTTCAGACGGACGGAGACACCCCCAAGATGCCCTTCGCTTTCTGCCGCTCCCTCCCCTTTGCCGCCCTGGCGCTCGCGGCGGCCACCGTGCCGGGTTACGCCCTTGAGGTGACGCGCTCGGCCGACATCGCCGCGCCCCCGGCCAAGGTCTGGCAGACCATCGGCGAGTTCTGCGGCATCGGCGACTGGCATCCCGCCATCGAGAAGTGCGTCCTGTCCGACAAGGACGGCATGAAGGTCCGCACCCTCAGCCTGAAGGGCGGCGGCACCATCAAGGAGGAGCAGGTCTCCCGGGACGACAAGGTGATGAGCTACACCTACACGATCCTGGAGAGCCCGCTGCCGGTCTCGGACTACAAGTCCACGCTCTCGGTCGCCCCCGCGGAATCCGGCTCAAAAGTGACCTGGACCGGGACCTTCAACGCCAAGGGCGCGCCGGACACGGTCGCCAAGGACGCGATCCAGGGCATCTACGATTCCGGCCTGAAGGCGATCTCCGAGAAAGCGAAGTAGGCTCCGTCACGATTCGGAGCGCGCTGCCGGACCCGGTCGGCGGTAGCGCGCGCCAACCTCTTCTGAAGACAGCCTGTTTCGCGGTCTCGACCCTGAACGCCCGCCGGCCGCGCCCGATCGGCCTGCGGCCGGGGCGATTGACCCACTGCCAAGCTCGGCTCACAACCCCGGCGGCGCAGCCCGTGCGCCCCAACAGGATGACAGCCGTGCCCGCGTCCCGTCGATCGATGCGTCTCAGCCTCGCCGCCCTCGCCGTCGCGGCGTTGGGCGCCTGTCAGCAGCGCGCTGCGCCTGCGGTCTCCGAGCCCTCGCCCGTCATTCCGGCCCCGATCGTCCTGCCGACGGGCAGCGGCTGCGGCCCTGAGATCGCCCGGACCAAGGCGATCGTCGACAGCGACGTGGCCACCGGCAATCTCAACAAGCCCGTGGGCGACCGCTTCGGCGCCGACCTCGCCCAGGCCGCGGCGGAATGCGCGGCCGGCAAGTCCGGCGAAGCCCTGCACCTGCTCGCCGCCGCCAAGAGCCGGTATGGCTATCGCTGATCGGACCGCGGCCGGTCCGACCCGCTCGCGCAGGATCGGCCGCATCCCCTTGGCGGGCTGAGCTTTGCGGCATCACGAGCGGTTCCGACCCGCCCCCATCCGGAAGCGGTGGAGCGTTGCCGAGCCTGCACGAAGGGCCGTCCAGCCGGCCGCGCCGCTGCTTTCTGCAGGCCGCCGCCGCGGCCGTGGATGCGGGTGTGTTCGCACGGGGGTGCGATCCGGGACGTAAACCGCGCCGGAGCGGATGCCAGGGTCCGGCTAGATCACGAACAGCAGGTTCAGTCCGGCGCGCCGAAATCCTTCCTCGGCGATCTTCAGATCGAGCCCATAGGACGCGATGTCGTCCGCGACCGGGTCGAGGGTCGGCGCCCGGTGCTGGTGCAGGTGCTTGATGTAACTGTGGCAGGTCGTGCAGGTCTCGACCTGGACGTCCTTCGAGACCTCGTCGAGGCCGTAATAGCTGACGCCCTCGCCGTCGCCGCAGGCGGTGCAGCGGATCCGGACGTGATTCCAATACGTGCCGCAGAGCGAGCAACTCAGGTAACGCGCCTTGTCGGCCGGGGTCCAGGCGACGATGACGCTCGCCACAGGCGCGCCGCCGCAGCAGGGGCAGACCCCGTCGGCCACGGGCTTCAGGGTCTTCGTGTCGAGCCGCGCAGCCTGCTCGGCAAGACGGACCTGCAGGGCCGCCGAGACGAACACGCATTCGGCGATCCGGTCCACCGGCAGCGCCCCCTCGAAGACCTGGAGGGCCAGATCGAGGCGATCCTCCCGGGACGCCGCGCGCAGGCTCTCGCGCGCCGCGACCGAGGCCTCAGGCGCCGTCGTGAGGTCGAGTTCGGCGAGCAGCGCCAGGAGCCCGTCGTCGAACCCCCGGTCCGCCTCGAGGCTGTGCCGCGACAGGGGCGGCATGCCGTGCTCGCTCCGCAGCGCCAGATCGGAGGCCTCCGGAAGCGATGCCGGCGGCCCCTTCGCCTGGATCACGGCCTGAGCCCGGGCGACCTCGGCGACGAACCGGAGATAGGCCTCCATCGGATGCCCGGGGGCCGCCTCGAGAAGGCGTGCGGACCGGTCGGCGAACAGCCGTGCGGGATCGGGCAAGCGGACGAAGGGCACCGACCCGGAAATCCCGATCTTGTCGGGATCGGGCTTCAGCTCGCTGAAATCCCGGCGGCGGGGGCTCGTCGCGGGTGCTGCGGTCGGCGTCTCGTCCGCGGCCGGAGCCGCGGATTTCCGCTTGAAGAAACGGGCCAAGGCTCAGGATCCGCGCTTGTCCACCGAACCCCGGCGGCCCGTGCCGCCGGCCATCTGACGGAACCACTTGCGATGATGGCGGTAGGCCCAGCCGCCCGTGACCGTGCCGCGGACCATCGCCCGGCCGGTGCCGCGGACCCAGATGCCGGCGTAGATGTGCACCACGATGATCGCGATGGCGATCACCGCGGCGAGGGAGTGGGCCAGGAGCGCCCAGCGCTGGGTCTCGATGGAGGTGAGGCCGCCGAAATAGGTGTTCCAGATCACGAGCCCGGTGACGAACATCACGCCGATCAGCGCGGTCTGCCCCCAGAACACACCCTTCTGTCCGGCATTGTACTTGCCGAGCTCCGGGAGCCGGTCCTCACGGTTGGTGACCACGTCGCCGATATGCTTCGTCCACTCGACATCGTCCTTGTTGGGGATGTTGAGCTTCCAGAACCGCACGAACAGGAAGAAGAAGCTGACCGCCAGCGCCACGCCGAACCAGGGATGGATCGCCCGGGTCGCCTGCCCGCCGCCGAACAGGCCGGTGAGCGAGAACAGGTAGGGCGTGAACATCGCCAGGCCCGACAGGGTCAGCAGCGTGAACAGGATCGCGGTGATCCAGTGGTTCACGCGCTGCACGCCGGTGTAGCGCGGGACGTACAGCACCTCCGTCGCCTCGGACTTGGCGTGGTGCAGGGGGCGGGGATCGCCGTCCCGGATGTCGCGGTGGATCGTCATCGACCTTCACTCGCCTGATGCGGCGCCGGCCCTGCGCCTCGGCGGAGGGGGCTCTGAAATTCAGGATAGGGCCTCTGGGCCCCGCCGTCTTCGGTTATCCGATCCCGCCCGTTTCCGAAGGGATCGCGGGTCCCCTCTCCCGTGCGGGAGAGGGACAGGGTGAGGGATGAGGACGATCCGGAGAAGGCGCAACCCGATCCCACGTCGACGACGTGCTCGATCCTGAACCTTCTCGACCCTCACCCCAACCCTCTCCCGCACGGGAGAGGGGGCGCGTCGCGTCTCCCGGGCTGCATTGGCAGCCCGGGATGCCGATCAATGCGGCCGGGCCTCGCCGCCGCCGGTCTCCCGGCGCTTGGCCTCGTCGTATTCGACCGCCTCTTCCTCCTCTTCGGGCACGACCTCGTTGGGGCCGGCCGTCACGTAGTGGAAGAAGCCCGCCACCGCGGCGAAGCCCATGGCGGCGAGACCGAACACCTTCGCTCCGCCCTTCCAGAAGGCGACGAGCGGCGAGATCTTCGGATCGTTCGGCAGACCGGCGTAGAGGCTCGGCTGGTCGGCGTGGTGCAGCACGTACATGACGTGCGTGCCGCCGACGCCGGCCGGGTCGTAGAGGCCGGCATGCGCGAAGCCGCGCGACTTCAGATCCTCGACGCGGTCATGCGCCTGGTCGATCATGGCCTGCTTGGTGCCGAACATGATCGAGCCGGTCGGGCAGGCCTTGGCGCAGGCCGGAGCCTGACCCACCGCCACCCGGTCCGAGCACAGGGTGCACTTGTACGCCTTGTGGTCGGTCTGGCTGATGCGCGGGATGTTGAAGGGGCAACCCTTCACGCAATAGCCGCAGCCGATGCAGTTCTCCTCGATGAAGTCGACGATGCCGTTGGAGTACTGCACGATGGCGCCGGGGGACGGGCAGGCCTTCAGGCAGCCCGGCTCGGTGCAGTGCATGCAGCCGTCCTTGCGGATCAGCCATTCGAGGTTCTGGGTCTCGGGGTTCTCGTACTCGGTGAACCGCATCAGGGTCCACGACTTCGGGGTGAGGTCGTGGGGATTCTGATACGTGCCCGTGTTGACGCCGATATCGTCGCGGAGGTCGTTCCACTCCTCGCAGGCCGATTGGCAGGCCTTGCAGCCGATGCACTTCGACACGTCGATGAGCTTGGCGACCTCCACCTGGCGGCGGATCTCCGGCGGCGTCTCCGTGGAGGCGGAACGCTGGCGGATGTCGAGGGAGCTGTAGTCAGCCATGATTCAGCTCCCCTTACGCGACGGCATCGGACGGAGGCGTGGTCGGCTCGATATTCACGAGCCAGGCCTTGAACTCCGGCGTCTCGGTGTTCGCGTCGCCCACGACCGGCGTGAGCGAGTTCGGGTGCCATCCTTTCTTGGTGTGGCCCATGAAGCCCCAGTGCTGCGGGATGCCGACGACGTGGACCGGCTTGCCGTCGCAGATCAGCGGCTTGATGCGCTTCGTCACCACGGCCTTCGCCTTCAGGGAGCCGCGCTTCGACCAGACGCGGACCCAGCCGCCCTTGGCGATGCCCTTCTCCTTGGCGAGTTCCTCCGAGATCTCCACGAAGGCCTCCGGCTGGAGGATCGCGTTGATCCGGGCGTGCTTGGTCCAGCCGTGGAAGTGCTCAGTCAGGCGGTAGCTCGTCGCCGCGTAGGGGAAGTCCTTCGCGTCGCCGAGATCGGCCAGGTCGTCCTTGAAGATGCGGGCCGCGGGCGCGCCCTTGATCTTCGGGAAGGCGACGTTCTGCACCGGGGACTCGAAGGGCTCGTAGTGCGTCGGGAACGGCCCGTCGCGCATGAGTCCGCGGGTCCACAGGCGGGCGACGCCCTCCTGGTTGAGGATGAACGGACCGACGCCCTTATCGGGGGCGACGGTGACGCCGTAATCCGGCACGTCGAAGCCGATCCACTGCTTGCCGTTCCACTCGATGAGCTTCTTCTTCTCCGACCACGGACGACCCTCGGGGTCGCACGAGGCGCGGTTGTAGAGCACGCGCCGGTTGGCCGGCCACGCGAAGGCCCAGTTGGGCGCGATGCCGCGATCGCCGGGATCGGTGTTGTCCCGGCGGGCCATCATGTTGCCCTTCTCGGTGTAGCAGCCCGAGTAGATCCAGCAGCCGCAGGCCGTGGTGCCGTCGTCCTTGAGCTGGGCGAAGCCGTCGACCTGCTTGCCCGCCGGGATGACGGTCCCGTTGAGATCCGGCGTCGGCGCGAGCGTGTAGCCGTTGAGCTCGCGGGCGAGCTCCGTGGGCGTCGGCGACTCGGCGATCGCGTAGTCCCACTTCAGATTGACGATCGGGTCGGAGAAGGCCCCGCCGTCCTTCTTGTAGGCTCCGCGGATGCGTAGGAAGATCTCCGACATGATCTCGATGTCGGAGCGGCACTCACCCGGCGCGTCCTGGGCCTGCCAGTGCCATTGCAGCCACCGGCTGGAGTTCGACAGCGAGCCTTCCTCCTCCACGAACAGGGTGGTCGGCAGTTCGAACACCTCGGTCTGGATCTTGGTCGGATCGACGTCGTTGTACTCGCCGTGGTTCTCCCAGAACCGCGCCGTCTCGGTCTTGAGCGGATCCATCACCACCAAGAATTTCATCTTGGAGAAGGCTTCCGTCATCTTGGCGCGGTTCGGGAACGACAGCAGGGGGTTGAAGCCCTGGATGACGTAGCCGGTCATCTTGCCCTGCTTGGCGAGCTCGAACCCACGCAGCACGTCGTAGGTCGGCACGTCGAGCTTGGGCAGGTAGTCGTAGGCCCAGTCGTTCTCCTTCTGGGCCTTGTCGCCCCACATCGCCTTCTGGAACGAGACGAAGAACTTGTTGTAGTTCTGCCAGTAGCTCGTCTGCCCCGGGCGCAGCGGCTTGAACTGCCGCTTGGCGATGTAGCTCGCGTAGTCGGGCTCCTTCTCCACGGGGATGTTCAGATAGCCGGGGATGAGATTGCTCATCAGCCCGATATCGGTCAGCCCCTGGATGTTGGAGTGGCCGCGCAGGGCGTTCATGCCACCGCCCAGCATGCCGATGTTGCCCAGCAGCGTCTGCACGATGCACATCGAGCGGATGTTCTGCGAGCCCTTGGAATGGTGCGTCCAGCCGAGCGCGTAGAGCGACGTCATCACCCGGTCGGGCGCGGCCGTCGTGGCGATCAGCTCGCAGACCTTGAGGAAGGTCTCCTTGGGCGAGCCGCAGATCTTCTCCACCATCTCGGGCGTGTAGAGCGCCACGTGCTTCTTCAGCAGCTGCATGACGCAGCGCGGGTGCTGCAGCGTCTCGTCGACCACAGCGTAGCCGTCGGGACCGATCTCGTAGTCCCAGGTGGTCTTGTCGTAGTCGCGCTTGTCCGCGTCGTAGCCCGCGAACAGACCCTCGCTGAAGTCGTAGCCCTCGCGGACCACGTACCCGGCGTTGGTGTAGGCGGAGACGTAGCGGTGCTGCAGCTTGTCGTTGTCGAGCAGGTACTTGGCCACGCCCGACAGGAACGCGATGTCGGTCCCCTGCCGGATCGGGCAGTAGAGATCGGCCACCGACGCCGTGCGGGTGAAGCGCGGATCGACGACGATCAGCTTGGCGTTGTTATGGGCCTTCGCCTCGACGACCCACTTGAAGCCGCAGGGGTGAGCCTCGGCGGCATTGCCGCCCATCACGGTGATCACGTCCGCGTGCTTGATGTCCATCCAGAGGTTGGTCATCGCACCGCGTCCGAAGGAGGGCGCCAAACTGGCGACCGACGGACCGTGTCAAACCCTGGCCTGATTGTCGAAGACCAGGGCCCCCATGCTTCGGACGGTCTTGTAGGTCAGCCACGCCGTCTCGTTGGTCGTGGCCGAGGCCGCCAGGAATCCGGTCGTGGTCCAGCGGTTGACCGTGAGATCGCCGTTCTTGGCCACGAAGTTCTTGTCGCGATCCTCCTTCATAAGCTTCGCGATCCGGTCGAGGGCGAAGTCCCAGGAGACGCGCTTGAACTCCGAGGAGCCCGGGGCGCGATGAAGCGGGTACTTGGTCCGGGTCTCGGCGTGCACGAAGTCGAGGAGCGCCGAGCCCTTGGGGCAGAGCGTGCCGCGGTTGATCGGATGATCGGGGTCACCCTCGATGTGCATCACCGAGGAGCGCGCGTTCTTGGAGCGATCGCCCAGGCTGTACAGGATGACGCCACACGCGACCGAGCAATACGGGCACGTGTTGCGGGTCTCGCGCATCTGCGCGAGCTTGAAGGGCCGCACCGCGGCGGCCATAGCGGGCTCGAGTCCCCCGAACCCGAGGGCACCCAGCGAGCCGCCCGCGAGGCCGGCGCCGGCCCCCTTGAGCAGGCCACGCCTTGAGACCTGGACAGTCATCTCCGCCTCACAGAAAAGCGATCTGGTATAATTCCAGGGTGTCCCAAAAAAGCCCGCGCGAGGCAAGTGCGGTTGCGTGACACAGCAAGTCCCTGTGTCTCGGACGAAGCACCACGTTCGTCCGAGCCGGTATCATCCTGCCGAGGAACGATTTCTTTACTTGCTGGGGATCGCCGGATTCATCCCCGAGGGGCTCGCCGTGCGGTGCTCCAGGGGAGCCTGCGGCTCCGTGGCGGACGAGCCGCCGGGATTGGCCTGCGGAACCGGGCGGTTGGCGTTTTCCTTGGTCGATTGGCCGCCCGGGTCGGGCGCATCCTTGGCGGCCGATTGCTCGCGGGGAACCGGCGCCTGGCTCCAGCCGTCCTGGGCGCTGCGGGATTTGTCGCCCATCGCGTCGACCCCCTTGATCTCGCCCGGCTTGGTCTGCGCGAGGCACGGGGTGCCGACCGTCACCGCCCCGAGGAGCACCAGCATCATCAGGGGAATCGAGCGAGGCAAGGGACGTCTCCGGGGAACGGGCAAGGGGATGCGCGGGCAACGTGCCCTGCACCGCCCCAGTTCCGGCCTGCGACACCGCCCCTCCGAGAGGCCCCCGGATCGGACGACCCGTCGATGCGCCGGCGTCGGTGACGGCTCCTTAACCACGCCCTGCAACGCTGCGTGCTGGCAGGTGCGAGGATCGCCCCATCATGTCGAAGCCGCATCCGGAGCGCGCCTCCGAACTCGAACAGATTCCAGACGCAGCGCCGCTCCCCCCCGGCGTCCGCCGCCATCTCGGCCAGACGCTGCGCACGCTCTATACCGATACGCTCTCGGCCCCCGTCGACGAGCGCCTCAAGGCCCTGATCGCCCAGCTCAGCAAGCCGAAGCGCTGACGCGGCCCGCCACCGGCGCGATCGCCGGATATCCGGATGGGGCAGGGCGGTAAAATCGCGCCGCACCGCCCGCGCCTCACGCCTCCCGGGCCGAGGCCCACTCAAGTGCGCCAGCGCACATAAGATTGTTCGTTCTGAGAAACCCGATCCGGCATTGCGATTCTTCTCCTGTCGCGGAGATCCGGAGAAGATCCATGCGTTCTGGCGGCCTACTGCGCTGATCCGCCTTGCATTCCGGCCGACGACGCCGTTCCTGAGCGAGCGATGCCATCCCGCGTGTCCGCGTCCGAGGCTTGACTTCGTTCGGTAAAAAGAACGATTTCCGGCCTCTGGGGATGCAGGTCCCCTGGATCGCAATCGCGCATGGCGGGGGATCGGACGTGATGAAGAACGCTGCAGGTCGCGGCCGGATGGCCCGGGCGATCGGGTTCTCCCTGCTGGCGGGTGCCGGCCTGTGGGCCTGCGTGCTGCCGGCCGCGGCCGAGACCGCGCTCCTCAACGTCTCGTACGATCCGACCCGCGAGCTCTATCGGGAGATCAACGCCGCCTTCGCGGAGGAGTGGAAGGCGAAGACCGGCGAAGCGATCACGATACGGGCCTCGCATGGCGGGTCGGGGGCGCAGGCGCGCACGGTGATCGACGGCGTCGACGCCGACGTGGTCACCCTCGGCATCCCGTCCGACATCGACGCGATCGCCAAGCTCACGCACAAGATCCCGGAGGATTGGCGCAGCAAGCTGCCCAACACCGCCACGCCCTACACCTCGACGGTGGTGTTCCTCGTCCGCAAGGGCAACCCGAAGGGCATCAAGGACTGGGCCGACCTGATCAAGCCCGACGTCAAGGTGATCACCCCGAACCCGAAGACGTCCGCCGGCGGGCGCTGGAACTTCCTCGCCGCCTGGGGCTACGCCTACGGGACCGACAAGGACGCCGCCAAGGCCGACGCCTTCGTCGGGCAGGTCTACAAGAACGTCCCGGTGCTCGACACCGGCGCCCGCGGCTCGACCGTGACCTTCGCCCAGCGCGGGCTCGGCGACGTGCTCCCCACCTGGGAGAACGAGGCCTACCTCGTGCTCCAGGAATTCGGGGCCGACAAGTTCGACATCGTCTCGCCGCCGAGCTCGATCTACGCCGAGCCGCCGGTGGCCCTCGTGGCGGTCAACGCCGAGCGGAAGGGCACCACCAAGGCCGCGCAGGCCTATCTCGACTTCCTCTACACCGACCGCGCCCAGGCGATCTTCGCCAAGCACCATTACCGGCCGATCCGCCGGGAGGCGGCCGCCCAGGCCGACCTCGCCCAGCTGCCCGACATCAAGCTGTTCAAGATCGAGGATCTCCAGGGCTCCTGGGACGAGATCCAGAAGCGGAACTTCGATGCCGGAGGTCTGTTCGATCGGCTGAGCCGGGCCGGCCGCTGAAGGGCGCATCATGGTCGAGACGCACCGCCCCCGATGGACATTCCGTCGGCCGAGCGTGATCCCGGGCTTCGGGATCAGCTTCGGCTACACCCTGACCTGCCTTGGGCTGATCGTGCTCCTGCCGCTCGCCGGGCTGGTGGTGAAGGCGTCGGGGCTGGGCCTGTCCGGTATCTGGGACGTCGCCACCGACCCGCGGGTGGCGAGCGCCCTGCGGATCAGCTTCGGCGCCTCGGCGCTCGCGGCCCTTGTGGCCTCGACCTTCGGCTTCCTCGTGGCCTGGGTTCTGACCCGCTACCGCTTCCCCGGCCGCAAGCTGGTCGACGCGGCGGTCGACCTGCCCTTCGCGCTGCCGACCGCGGTCGCCGGTATCGCGCTCGCCTCGCTCTACGCGCCGGACGGGCTGCTCGGCGCGCCCCTCGCACGCCTCGGCATCCAGGCGGCCTACACGCCGTTGGGCATCTTCATCGCCATGGTGTTCATCGGCCTGCCCTTCGCCGTGCGGACCGTCCAGCCGCTGATCGCCGAAATCGACAAGGAGATCGAAGAGGCCTCCGCGACCCTCGGGGCGACGCGGTTCGCCACCCTGACCAGAGTCGTGCTGCCGCCGCTGATTCCCGCCGTGCTCACCGGCTTCGCCCTGGCCTTCGCCCGGGGCGTCGGCGAGTACGGCTCGATCATCTTCATCGCCGGCAACCTGCCCTACGTGTCGGAGATCGCGCCGCTGCTGATCGTCATCAAGCTCTCCGAGTTCGATTACGGGGGCGCGGCGGCCATCGCCACGATCATGCTCGGGATCTCGTTCCTGACGCTGCTGGCCATCAACCTGATCCAGGCCTGGTCACGGAGGCGGTTCGGCTATGTCTGAGATCTTCTCGCCCGCCTTCGTGCCGGCCACCAAGCAGGGTCCGGTCGCCTCCGAGGGAGCCGCGACCCGCACGATCCTGATCGGGATCGCGGTGGCGTTCCTGGCGCTGTTCCTGGTTCTGCCGCTGTTCGCGGTCTTCATCCAGGCCTTCTCGAAGGGGCTCGGCGCCTTCCTGGACGCGTTCCGCGAGCCCGACGCCTGGAGCGCGATCCGCCTGACGCTCACGGTGGCGGCAATCGCGGTGCCATTCAACGTGGTGTTCGGGCTGGCGGCCTCCTGGGCGATCGCCAAGTTCGAGTTCCGCGGCAAGTCGCTGCTGATCACCCTGATCGACCTGCCGTTCTCGGTCTCGCCGGTGGTCTCGGGCCTGATCTACGTGCTGCTGTTCGGATCCCAGGGCCTGTTCGGCTCCTGGCTCATCAACCACGGCATCCAGATCCTGTTCGCGCTGCCGGGGATCGTGCTCGCCACGGTGTTCGTGACCTTCCCGTTCGTCGCCCGCGAGCTGATCCCGCTGATGCAGGAGCAGGGCACCGCCGAGGAAGAGGCGGCGCTGACGCTCGGCGCCTCGGGCCTGCACGCGTTCCGCACGGTGACGCTGCCCAATATCCGCTGGGGCCTGCTCTACAGCGTGCTCCTCTGCAATGCCCGGGCGATGGGCGAATTCGGCGCGGTGTCGGTGGTGTCGGGCCACATCCGCGGCCTGACCAACACCATCCCACTCCACGTGGAGATCCTCTATAATGAGTACAACTTCGTCGCCGCATTCGCCGTCGCTTCGCTCCTCGCCGTCCTTGCCCTCATCACCCTCGTCCTCAAATCCGTCCTCGAATGGCGCTTCGCGGGGGAGCTCGCGGGCGGCCGGTCTCATTGACCGGCCCTCCACGGCCATCCGGGTCGAGAACGTCTCGAAGACCTTCGACACCGCGGCGGTGCTGCACGACCTCTCCCTCGACGTGCGGGCGGGCGAACTGATCGGATTGCTGGGCCCCTCGGGCTCGGGCAAGACGACGCTGCTGCGGATCATCGCCGGCCTCGACGCGCCGGACAGAGGACGCATCCTGTTCGGGGACGACGACGCGACCGGGCTCGCCGTGCAGGAGCGCGCGGTGGGCTTCGTGTTCCAGCACTACGCCCTGTTCAAGCACATGAGCGTGGCCGACAACATCGCCTACGGCCTGAACGCGCGCCGCCGGGCCGACCGGCCGGCCAAGGCCGAGATCAAGCGCCGGGTCGGCGACCTCCTCGACCTGATCCGGCTCTCGGGCTTCGGCGACCGCTACCCGTCGCAGCTCTCCGGCGGCCAGCGCCAGCGGGTGGCGCTCGCCCGGGCGCTCGCCGTCGAGCCGCGGGTCCTCCTGCTGGACGAGCCCTTCGGCGCCCTGGATGCCCAGGTCCGCAAGGACCTGCGCCGCTGGCTGCGCGAGATCCACGACCGCACCGGCCAGACCACGATCTTCGTCACCCACGACCAGGACGAGGCCCTGGAGCTGTCGGACCGCGTGGCGGTGCTCGACCGCGGGCGGCTGGAGCAGGTGGGCACTCCCGACGAGGTGCAGGAGAACCCGGCCTCCGCCACCGTGATGAAGTTCCTCGGCGATTCCGTCGAGGTGGAGGCCATCGCCGAGGGCGGCCGCGTGCTGGTCCGGGGCCGGGAGACGCCGGTTGCGGCGCCGGCCGGGACCATCGGTCCGGTCAAGCTCTACGTCCGGCCCTGGCAGTTGCAGCTCGCCGAGCCCGAGGCCGCGCATCTCTCCGGCACCGTGCGCAGCTCGTACAGGACGCAAGGGCGTCAGCGGATCGAGGTGGTCGATGCCGAGGGGCGCGTGCTCGCGGTGGAGGATTTCGACGGGGTCCGCTACGCGGCTGGGCACCCGGTGGGCCTGCGGATCAACGGCGGCCACGTGTTCGGGTGACGCTCGCCAGCGGCAACGCAGCATCCTAGGCTCCCGACCATGACCGTACCGAGTCGCGAACCCGCACCCGATGTCCTGGCCGCCATCGGCCAGACACCGCTGATCCGCCTGCGCCGGGCCTCCGAGGCGACCGGCTGCGACATCTACGGCAAGGCCGAGTTCCTCAATCCCGGCCTGTCGGTGAAGGACCGCGCGGCGCTCTCCATCGTGCAGGACGCGGAGGCGAAGGGCCTGATCCGGCCGGGCGGCACCATCGTGGAGGGCACCGCCGGCAATACCGGCATCGGCCTCGCCCTGGTGGCTTCCGTGCGCGGCTATCGGACCCTGATCGTCATCCCGGTTACGCAGTCCGAGGAGAAGAAGCAGACCCTGCGGCTCGCGGGTGCCCGGCTGGTGGAAGTCCCGGCCGTACCCTTCGCCAATCCGAACAATTACGTCCACGTGGCCCGGAGGCTCGCCGAAAAGCTCGCCGCCACCGAGCCGGCGGGCGCCTTCTTCGCCGACCAGTTCGACAACGTCGCCAACCGGCACGCCCATGTGGCGGGCACCGGCCCGGAAATCTGGGCGCAGACCGGCGGCCGGGTCGACGGCTTCGTCTGCGCGGCCGGGACCGGCGGCACGCTGGCCGGTACCGCGGAGGCTTTGCGCGCCCGCAACCCGCAGGTGCGGATCGCGCTGTCCGATCCGGAGGGTTCGGCCCTCTACGCGCATTACACGACCGGGACCCTGAAGGCCGAGGGCAGCTCGATCACCGAGGGGATCGGCCAGGGGCGCATCACCCGGAACCTCGAAGGCTTCACCCCCGATCACGCCTTCCGGATCCCGGACCGCGAAGCCCTCGACATCGTCTTCGGGCTGATGCGGGAGGAGGGGCTGTCGCTGGGCGGCTCGTCGGGCATCAACGTCGCCGGGGCGGTCCGGCTGGCCCGGGAACTCGGGCCCGGCCACACCATCGTGACGATCCTGTGCGACGGGGCGGCCCGTTACGCCTCGAAGCTGTTCAACCCGGCCTTCCTCACCGAGCGCAATCTGCCGGTACCGGGCTGGCTCGACGCCCCGCAGGATCCCCTGCCGGACTGGCACGCCTGAGCCGGGGGACCGCATCCGGACTTTTCCGCATAAAAGCGTAGCTTGGCGTTGAACGGAACGGAATGTCGCAGCGTTTGAACGGTCACGCTCGCACCAGCGCGACCGTCCGGAGAACGCGACCGATGTCCCTCGTCACCATTCTGCTCATCATCCTGATCATCCTGGCCTTCGGCGGCGGCGGCTTCCTCGGCGGCGGTGCGTATCGCGGACCCGGCTTCGGCCTGGGCGGCATCCTCCTGATCGTGCTGATCGTCCTGCTGGCGACCGGGCGGCTGTAAGGCGGCCCTCTCCGCCTGGACGGACGCGCGCCGGCCTGCCGACGCTCCGTCCGCTCAGGCCATCGGGCGGGCGCAGGTCCGTCAGCCGGCACGGCGGCCGTCCCGGCAGCGCGCCGGCTAGCGGCAGGTGATCGCCACCACCGCCGGCGCGGCCGCGGCCGGTCCGCCCTCCGGCCGCGGTGCGGCCGCGGGAAGACCTTGCGCGGCCAGGAAGGCGGCCACCGCCCGCGCCGGCACCAGCGGCAGGCGCGCGGGCGGGACCACCCCGGCGACGCGGCGCGGCGCCGAGGGATAGCGGGCCACGAGGCCGACGAGCCTGCCCGCGCGGTCGAGCACCGGCGCGCCGCCGGAGCCGGGCTGGAGCGCCGCGATCACATCGTCCCCGCGCGCCTCGCCGGGAGCGGCCAGGATCCCATCGGGACTCGGCGCGAGGGCGATCAGGTTGTCCTCGCCGGCGACGGACTCGGTCCGGATTGCGGGCCGGAACGGGGCGGGGGCGCCTTGTACCTCGAGAAGCGCGAGGCCGGCCGGATCGGTGGCGAGCACACGCGCCGGCGCCGACCCGATCTGGGGCTGTGCGCACCCATCCAGCACGGCAGCGGCGGTCAGCACGCGTCCTGGCGCCACCACGAGGCCGGCGCCCGAAGCCGGAGCGGACGACAGGCTCGTCGGCCTCAGGGGCGCGGGGGCCTGCGGCTGGGGCACCGGATTGCCGGCGGCACGGGTGGTCCCCGCTGGCGTCCCGGGGCTTGCCGGCATCTGCGCGGCCGGCGCTGCGGCGGGGTCCGGAAACGGCACGAAGGCATTCGCCACGGCGATGACGAGCCGGCCGACCTCCGGCGCGAGGGTGCGGTCGTAGCCGAACAGGAAGCCGCGGACTCCCTCCGGACCGGACGCATAGCGGATATAGGACAATCCCGGCCCGGTCTCGGCGGTGACCACCACGGTGTCCGGCCGCCGCAGCTTGTAGGTCACCTTGCGGCCGGGGAGCGGCGCGGTGGCCTTCTCGAAGAGGGAATCCAGGGTCTCGGTCCCGGGCGGGAAGGTGCGGGATTCCAGGGTCACGCGCCCGTCCTGGCTCTGCCAGCGGGTTCCGGCGGGGAGGGCGGTGCGCTTCGCCAGCAGGCGCTCCGGCACCCCCAGCAGGGCGCCGCTCCCGGAATCGACCGCGACGCGGAAGCGCGCCGCGTTCCGCGCGGCGGCACCGGCGGCCAGCAGCGCGGACCGGCCGTGGGGATCGAGGGGATCGGCTCCCCCGGTCCGGGCGCCGTAGGCGTTGAGCGCCTCGAAGGTCCGGCGCCCGAAGGCTCCCGACACCACGGCGTTGAAGTCGCCGGTCCAGACCAGGGCGTCCTGGACCGCCTTGCGGTCGGCCTCCGGCAGGGCCTCGAAGGTCGCCTTCGCCGCCTCGAAGGCGGGATCGGCCGGAGCCCCGGCAACCGGCGCCGGCCTCGGCGCGGTGCGGGCCGGGACCGGCCGGTCCTGAGCCTGAACCGGCCCAAGGCCGAGGGCGATCAGGATCGCGAGCGGTGTCACGCGCCGGGAGCGGCCGCGCGAGGCGCCCGGGAGCCGACACCGCGACGCATCACCCGAATCCATCGCCGCCCCCCGACCCCCGTCGTCGCGATCCTGGCAGAGGCCGCAGCGGCAGGCCAGACCAATCCGTCTCCGGCCACCGTGCGTCCGGGGCGACGATGCGCTAAAGGGCAGATGTCCGGTCCTGGGCGGCGGCCGGATTCCCGGATCGGTCGTCCGGCCATGCGATGCCGTCACGGTTCGACGCGGAGCCCGGCATGAGCGACACGAACACCACCTTCAAGAAGGCGCCCAAGCGCAAGGCCGCCAAGGGCAAGAGCATCAGCGTCTCTCCGGAGATGCGGCAGGCCTATGCCGACCTGATCCAGGAGCGCGCGGAGAAACAGGAAGTCTATGGCCGCCACCTGCCGCAGGATGAGACGCGCCGCCGGTAGCCGGAGGCCGGCCCAGGAATGCGGCGTCGCCGCGATTCGTCCGGGCGGGCGATAGCGGGGCGTCCGGTTCAGACGCCGGATCCAGGCCGCACCGGCAGCCGCCGACCGACCCGGTAAGGCCGTCCATTCAGCGCTTGCGCACGAATTCGGTGCGCAGGACCAAGCCCTTGATGGTGTCGTGGCGGCAATCGATCTCGTGCGGATCGTCCGTGAGCCGGATCGACCGGATGACCGTGCCCTGCTTGAGGGTCTGGTTCGCGCCCTTGACCTTCAGATCCTTGATCAGCGTGACCGAATCGCCGTCGGCGAGGGCGTTGCCGGCCGCGTCGCGGACCGCCGCCTTCTCGGGGGGCGCGGCCGCGGACCCGGGCGGGAGCCATTCGCCCGTCGCCGCGTCGTAGACGTAGGCCTCGTCGTCGTTCACAGCCGTACCCCGGGTTCGGATCGGGGCCGGGTCCTGTCAGGATCTCGTGGGCCCGTCATCCGCGCGCGTCCCGGCACACCGAACCGGTCGCCGAATCGGCGCGGGACGCCGCGAGCTTAGCCGATCGGGCCGGCCCCGCGCGAGAGCGGCGGGCCGGCCCGACGGAGTGCCTTACCGCTTCAGCGGGCCGGCCTCGATCACGTCCTCGACCGTGCGCAAGCCGGCGCGCGGGGAGTTGACGAGGCAGGCCATGTTGCCCGGCGGGTGCTGGTTCTTCCACATCTTGGTGTGGGCCTGGGGGATCTTGTCCCAGGGGAAGACCTCGCTCATGCACGGGTCGATCCGCTGGTCGAGCACGAACTGGTTCGCCGCCGAAGCCTGCTTGAGGTGGGCGAAGTGCGAGCCCTGGATGCGCTTCTGCCGCATCCAGACGTAGCGGGCGTCGAAGGTGATGTTGAAGCCGGTCGTGCCGGCGCAGAACACCACCATGCCGCCGCGCTTCACCACCAGCGCCGAGACCGGGAAGGTCGCCTCGCCGGGATGCTCGAACACGATGTCGACATCCTGCTTGCCGGTGATGTCCCAGATCGCCTTGCCGAACTTCCGCGCCTCCTTGGTCCAGGCGTGGAACTCGGGGCTGTTCACCTTCGGGAGCTGCCCCCAGCAGTCGAAGTCCTTGCGGTTGATGACGCCCTTGGCGCCGAGGCTCATCACGTAGTCGCGCTTCGACTCGTCCGAGATCACCGCGATGGCGTTGGCGCCCGACGCCGCGCAGAGCTGCACGCCGAACACGCCCAGGCCGCCCGAGGCGCCCCAGATCAGCACGTTCTGGCCCGGCCGGACCGTGTGCGGCGCGTGGCCGAACAGCATGCGGTAGGCGGTGGCCAGCGTGAGCGTGTAGCAGGCCGCCTCCTCCCAGGTGAGGTGCTTCGGCCGGTGCATCAGCTGGCGCGACTGCACCCGGCAGAACTGCGCGAAGGAGCCGTCCCCGGTCTCGTAGCCCCAGATCCGCTGGGTCGGCGAGAACATCGGGTCGCCGCCGTTGCACTCCTCGTCGTCGCCGTCGTCCTGGTTGCAGTGGACGATGACCTCGTCGCCGACCTTCCAGCGCTTCACCTTGGCGCCGACCTTCCAGACGATGCCGGAGGCGTCCGAACCGGCGATGTGGTACTCGCCCTTGTGCACGTCGAAGGGCGAGATCGGCTCGCCGAGGCCGGCCCAGACGCCGTTGTAGTTCACGCCTGCGGCCATGACGTAGACCAGCACCTCGTCGTCGCCGATCTCCCAGACCGGCAGCACTTCGAGCTGGTGGGACTGTTCCGGCGGCCCGTGCCGCTCGCGCCGGATCGCCCAGGCATACATCTTGGCCGGCACATGACCCAGCGGCGGGATTTCACCCATCTCGTAGAGGTCCTTGACCTCCCCGCCCGTCGGACTGATCGCAGCGCTCGCCGCCATCTCGCTCTCCTCTCGTCCCGCGTGTTTCTCACGGCCGCGGTTCTCCATCGCGCTATAGCGGTGATGCCGGAGGCGTCCAAGTGGGCCGAAAGTCGAAACCCGATGGTTTCCGACACGAAAAAGGCGTCGGCACAGGGCGGGCAGCCACGTATTCAAAATCGGCTTTCCGGCAGACCAAGTATTATTCGCCCCTCGCCATGACGGCGCCGGTTCCGAGACCTTGCGCGGCAGCGCCACCGCGGGCCTGTGCTGCTCCCGGGCGCCCGCAAGCCTCGCCAGCTCTAAGTCATTGTTCTGACGCGTTCTCTCGCGCCAGACCAAAGGCCGCTCCTGCGAAGAACAGTTCAGGTAGACTTTATACCAGCAGCGACGATGCTGATCGGGATCGGCGCGGGACGCCATCCGTGACCGGATGGGACAGGGTCCTGCGGGGAGATCCCGCGTCGCCGCCTTCAAATCCCGCTGCTCCGGCGGGCAAGTTTTTTCATGGGCCGCGGAGGCCCGCGGGGGGCGTCTTGCACTTCCGTCCCGGATGACGCGTGCCCAAGCCTTCGCTACGGTGTCCGCAAGGCCGCGCCCAGCGCGGATACAAAGATGACACGGAGGCGAGGAATGGGCGCGAGCGTCGCCGAGACCAAGAGCGACAAGTCGAGCCGCGACAAGCCCTGGATCATCCGCACCTATGCGGGGCACTCGACCGCGGCGGAGTCCAACAAGCTCTATCGGGGCAACCTCGCCAAGGGCCAGACCGGCCTGTCGGTGGCCTTCGACCTGCCGACCCAGACCGGCTACGACCCCGACCACGAACTCTCCCGCGGCGAGGTCGGCAAGGTCGGCGTCTCGATCGCGCATCTCGGCGACATGCGGACCCTGTTCCAGGACATCCCGCTCGCCCAGATGAACACCTCGATGACCATCAACGCCACGGCCCCGTGGCTGCTGGCGCTCTACCTCGCGGTGGCCGAGGAGCAGGGGGCGCCGCTCGCCGCTCTCCAGGGCACGACCCAGAACGACATCATCAAGGAATACCTGTCGCGCGGGACCTACGTGTTCCCGCCCGCACCGTCCCTCCGGCTCACCAAGGACGTGATCCTGTTCACGACCAAGAACGTGCCGAAGTGGAACCCGATGAACGTCTGCTCCTACCACCTGCAGGAGGCGGGGGCGACGCCGGTCCAGGAGCTGTCCTACGCGCTGGCCATCGCCATCGCCGTGCTCGACACCGTGCGGGACGATCCCGAATTCGACGCCGCGAGTTTCTCCGACGTCTTCGGACGGATCTCGTTCTTCGTGAATGCAGGGCTCCGGTTCGTCACCGAGATCTGCAAGATGCGGGCGTTCTCGGAACTCTGGGACGAGATCGCCCAGGAGCGCTACGGCATCGACGACCCGAAGAAGCGCATCTTCCGCTACGGCGTACAGGTGAACTCCCTCGGGCTCACCGAGCAGCAGCCGGAGAACAACGTCCACCGCATCCTGATCGAGATGCTGGCGGTGACGCTCTCCAAGCGCGCCCGCGCCCGCGCGGTGCAGCTCCCGGCCTGGAACGAGGCGCTCGGCCTGCCGCGGCCCTGGGACCAGCAATGGTCGATGCGCATGCAGCAGATCCTGGCCTTCGAGACCGACCTGCTGGAATACGACGACATCTTCGACGGCAGCCACGTGATCGAGGCCAAGGTCGAGGCGCTGAAGGCGCAGACCCGGGCCGAGCTGGAGCGGATCGGCGGCATCGGCGGCGCCGTCGCCGCGGTGGAAACCGGGGCGCTCAAGCGCGCGCTGGTCGAATCGAACGCCCGGCGGATCTCGGCCATCGAGGCCGGCGAGCAGATCGTGGTCGGCGTCAACAAGTGGCAGCAGGGCGAGCCCTCGCCGCTCACCGCCGGGGAGGGGGCGATCTTCTCCGTCTCCGAGACCGTGGAGATGGAGGCCCAGACCCGCATCCGCGAATGGCGCGGTCGCCGCGACGCGAACGCGGTCGGTCAGGCCCTCGACGCCCTGGAGCAGGCGGCGCGCTCCGGCGCCAACATCATGCCCCCCTCCATCGAGGCCGCGAAGGCCGGCGTGACCACCGGCGAATGGGGCGCGCGCCTGCGGGACGTCTTCGGCGAGTACCGGGCGCCCACCGGCGTCACCCTCGAGACGGTGTCCAGCGGCGCGGCCGAGGACGCCAAGCTCCTGATCGCCGATCTCGGCGAGCGCCTCGGCGAGACGCCCAAGCTCGTCGTCGGCAAGCCCGGCCTCGACGGGCACTCCAACGGCGCCGAGCAGATCGCGCTCCGCGCGCGGGATGTCGGCTTCGACGTCACCTATGACGGCATCCGCCAGACACCGGCCGAGATCGTCGCGAAGGCCAAGGAGACCGGTGCCCACGTGGTCGGCCTGTCGATCCTGTCGGGCTCCCACGTGCCGCTGGTGCGGGAGGTCCGTGCCAAGATGCGCGAGGCAGGGCTCGACCACATCCCGGTGGTGGTCGGCGGCATCATCTCGCCCGAGGATGAGCTGGTTCTCAAGAACATGGGCGTCCGCGCCGTCTACACGCCCAAGGACTACGCCATCGACCAGATCATGGTCGGGCTCGCCAAGGTCGTGGAGAAGGGTCTGGAGCGCCGGGACGGCCCATCGGACCAGCCGCGTGCGGAGGCTCAAGTCTACTGAGACGCGGCGGCATTAAAGTTGAATCAATAGCTGCCATATCTCAAACAAGTTTAACCGTTTCCGCATCATGATGTCCTCGGTCCCCTTTCGGGACCGAGGAAGAAGCGACATGCGCCCTGGCATCTCGATCGCGGCCAAGCTCGGATTCTGCCTCGCCGCACTGGCTGTCCTGATCGCCGCGACGAGCGGCCTCTCCCTGACGGAACTGCGCAGCGTCAACGCCACCGCGGCGGAACTCCGCGACGTGCGCGTGCCGGCGACCGACGCGCTCGGCCGGATCGGCGTCATCATCATGCGGCAGCGGGTCAACGGCGGGCGGTTGATCACCGCCGACACGCCGGAGTTGCGGACCGAGGTCGCGGCCACGATCGCCAAACGCGACGGACAGCTCGCCGCGCAGTTCGCCCGCTACGAGGCGCAGCCGCTCACGCAGACTGAGCGCGACGCCTACGCGGCCCTCCGGCGCCAGCTGAACGCCTACAGGGCGTTGCAGACGGAAGCCTTGGACAAGGCTGCCTCCGGCGACGTCGCCGGTGGCCAGCGGATCTACAACACCACGATGTCGACCGGCATCAATGGGGTTCTGGCCGAATGGGACCGGCTGGTCGACCTGAACGCCGCCGGCTCGCAGGCGAGCGGCGCGCGGATCGAGGCGACCTACGCGGCCGCCAACCGGAACATGCTGGTGCTCGCCGCGCTGGCGCTGTTCGTCGCGCTGGGCGCCATGGTGCTGGTGCTGCGCGGCGTCAGCCGGCCGCTGCGGGCGATCGCGGCGGCGACTCAGCGCCTCGCCGCGGGCGACGCGGAAGTGGGGATCCCGGGCCAGGGCCGGCGGGACGAGATCGGAGCCCTGGCCGGCTCCGTGCTGGTGTTCCGCGACAACCTCGTCCGCTCGCGCGCCCTGGAGGCGGAGACGGCGCTGGCCCGCGCGGATGCCGAGACACAGCGCCGGACCGCGACCCGTGCCATGGCCGACGCCTTCGAGCAGGCGGTGGGCGGCATCGTCGGCGGCGTGTCGGCGGCGGCCACCGAGCTGGAGGCCACCGCCCGGTCGCTGACCGGTAGCGCGTCGGATGCCGCCGGGCAGTCCGGCACCGTCGCGGTCGCCGCCAGCGAGGCCGCCGCCAACGTCAACACCGTCGCGGCGGCCGCCGAGGAACTGGGCTCGTCCGTGCAGGAGATCGGCCGTCAGGTCAGCGGCTCGGCGGAACTGGCGCGGGTCGCCGTCGCGGAGGCGACCAGCACGGTGGCGCTGGTGCACGATCTCAGCGCGGCGGCCGCGAAGGTCGGCGACGTGGTGGCGCTGATCTCCGGGATCGCCGCCCAGACCAACCTTCTGGCGCTCAACGCCACGATCGAGGCCGCCCGGGCCGGTACCGCCGGACGCGGCTTCGCGGTGGTGGCGTCCGAGGTGAAGGCGCTCGCCGAACAGACCGCCCGGGCCACCGAGGAGATCACCGGCCAGATCGGGCGGATCCAGTCCTCCACCGGGCAGGCCGCGTCGGCGATCGACGGGATCGGCCGACGGATCCGCGAGATCGACGACGTGGCCTCGAGCATCGCGGCAGCCGTGGAGCAGCAGGGTGCGGCCACCCAGGAGATCGTCCGCAACGTCGCCGAGGCAGCGGTCGGCACCGGCGCGGTGACCGGGACGATCGCGAGCCTTGCCCACTCCGCCGAAGAGACCGGTGCGGCCGCCGCCCAGGTTCTCGGGGCCGCAAGCGAGATGTCGCGTCAGTCTGAGCATCTGGGGGCCGAGGTCGCGCGCTTCCTCGCCACGGTGCGGGCGGCCTAGGGCGCCCCCCTGACGGTCGGGCGGCAGATCGCGTAGGACGGCGCCATTGCCGTCCGAGATACCGTCCGCGATGCCGTCCGCCCTGCCCACGATCCTGCTGCTGGCGGTGCCCCTCGCCGCTGCCCTCTCGGCGGGCCTGATCCTGCGCCTGCGCCCGCTGCTGCAGCGCTACGCCCTGGCCCGGCCGAATGCCCGCTCGAGCCACACCGTGCCGACCCCGCAGGGGGGCGGAATCGCCGTGGTCACGGCGTTCGTCACGATCTCGGGCCTGCTGATCGCGGCGCCGGAGATCGGAGGCCGTCCGGACTGGATCTGGCTTTCCGGCTGCGCCCTGGCCCTGGCGCTCCTCGGTGCGGTGGACGACATCCGGCCGCTGCCGGCCGCGCTGCGGCTCGCCGTGCAGGCTCTGGTGGTCGGCCTGCTGGTCTGGCACGTGGACGGGCGCTTGCTGCCCGGTCTGCCGCTCTGGCTGGAGCGCGGCCTCGCGCTGCTGGCGGGCCTGTGGTTCGTCAATCTGACGAATTTCATGGACGGGCTCGACTGGATGACGGTGGCGGAGATCGTCCCGGTGGCGGGCGCGCTCCTACTGTTCGGCCTCGCCGGGCGCCTGCCGCCGCTGCCGACGCTGGTTGCGGCGAGCCTCCTGGGGGCGGTGCTCGGCTTCGCGCCGTTCAACCGGCCGGTCGCAAAGCTCTTCCTCGGGGATGTCGGCTCGCTGCCGATCGGGCTCGTCACCGCCTGGCTGCTGTGCCAGCTGGCCCTGGCGGGCGGCCTCGCCGCGGCCCTGCTGCTGCCGCTCGTCTATCTCGCCGATGCCAGCCTGACCCTCAGCGCCCGGGCGGCGCGGGGCGAGCGGGTCTGGGAAGCCCATCGCGGTCACCATTACCAGCGGGCCACCGTCAACGGGCTCAGCGTCCCCGGCGTGGTGGGCCGTGTGTTTGCGGCCAATCTCGCCCTGGCGGCGCTCGCCGCCGCGACCTTGCTTTGGCCGTCCTGGCCGGTCACGCTCGCCGCCCTGGCAGCCGGGCTCGCCCTGGTCGCCGCCCTGCTCCGCCGCTTCGCCCGCGCCCCGGCGCCGGCCCCAGCCGAAGGTGCCGCTCAGCCGTGACCGGACTCATCGCGCTCACCGGGGCGACCGGCTTCATCGGCCGGCATCTGCTCGCCGACCTCACCGCGCGCGGCTACCGGGTCCGCGTGCTGCTGCGCCGGCCGACGAGCGTGCCGGAGGGCGCCGCGAGCGCGGTGGTCGGCGACCTGACGCGCCCGATCAACATGGCGGCGGCCCTCAGCGGCGTCGACGCGGTGGTGCACTCGGCGGGCCTCGCCCACGCCAACCTCGGCCCGACGCCGTCGGGCGCCCCGGAGGACGATTACCGGACGCTCAACACCGAGGCGACGCGCAAGCTCGCGGAGGCGGCGGCGCGCGCGAAGGTGCGCCGCTTCGTGTTCCTGTCCTCGATCCGCGCCCAGGTCGGGGCGAGCGCACCGGGCGTGGTCGGGGAGGGCGATCCGCCCCGGCCCACCGACGCCTACGGCCGCTCCAAGCTGGAGGCCGAGCGGGCGCTCGCCGAGACCGGGCTGGACTGGGTCGCCCTGCGCCCGGTCCTCGTCTACGGGGCGGGCGTGAAGGGCAACATGGCCGCCCTGCTGCGGCTGGCGCGCAGCCCCTATCCGCTCCCGCTGGGCGGCCTCGCGGCGCGGCGCTCGCTGATCTCCCTGGAGAGCCTGTCGGGCGCCGTGGACGCGGCGCTGGCGGCGCCCGGCCCGCTGAATCGCGCCCTCATCGCCGCCGACCCGGATCCGCTCAGCCTGCCCGAGATGATCGCGTCCCTCCGCCAGGGCCTCGGCCGCGGCCCGGGCCTCGTCCCGGTGCCGGCCGGGCTCATCAAGCTGGCCTGCCGGCTGACCGGCCGGGACGCGCAGTTCGCCCGCGTCGCCGAGGGGCTCGTCGCCCGCGCCGACGGCCTCGCGGCCCTCGGCTGGAGGCCGGCCGGGCCGACCCGCGACGGACTCGCCCGGCTGGCCCGCGACGGCGGCTGACGGCGCGGGCCAAGCTCAGCCGCCCGCGTAGATGTCGGTGATCGTGCCGAGCAGCGACAAGGCGTCCGCCTTCGAGCGCTGGAAGGCGTTGCGGCCCACGATCGAGCCGAAGCCGCCGCCCGCCTGGATGGCGCGGATCTCGTCGAGGAAGGGGGCCTCCTCGGCGTGGGCACCGCCGGAGAAGATCACGATCCGCCGGCCGTTGAAGGCGCATTGCACCACGTGGCGGACGCGCTCGGCCGCGGTGCCGATCGGGATGCCGGTGGCTTCGTAGACCTGTTTGGCCGCCGGTTGCTCGATATGGGCGGTGGGCAGCTTCACCTTGATGATGTGCGCGCCGAGCTGCGCGGCGATCTGCGCCGCGTAGCCGATGACGTCGATGGCGGTCTCGCCCGCCTTCGACAGGGCCGAGCCGCGGGCGTAGGACCAGATCACCACGGCGAGCCCGACGCTCTTGGCCTCTTCGGCGATCGCCCGAATCTGGCCGTACATGGCGTTGCGGTGGGCGGAGCCCGGATAGATCGTGAAGCCGACGGCGCAGGCGCCGAGCCGCAGGGCGTCCGCCACCGAGCCGGTGATCGCCTGCTCGGGATCGTCCTCGTCGGCCAGGAGGTCGTGGTCGTTGAGCTTGAGGATCAAGGGGATGCGCCCCGCATAGTCCCGCGCCCCTGCCTCCAGGAAGCCGAGCGGCGCCGCGTAGGCGTTGCACCCCGCCGCCAGGGCCAGCTCGAAATGGTACAGCGGGTCGTAGGCCGGCGGATTCGGGCCGAAGCTCCGGGCGGGGCCGTGCTCGAAACCCTGGTCCACCGGCAGGATCAGCATCTTGCCGGTGCCGCCGAGCTTTCCGTGCTCCAGCATCCGGGCGAGGTTGGCGAGCGTCCCGGGGCTGTCGGCCCCGTACCACGACAGGATCTCGGTGACGCGGTGGGATCGGTCCATCGGGCAGACTCCTGGTCGGGCAGACTCCTGGTCGGAGACCGTCGCGCCGCATGCCGTGCCATGCCGTGCCGTGCGCGGACGGCCCGCCTTCGGAACGGGGCGGGGAAAACCGAGGTTCCCGCACGCGGCGCTTTCGGCTAACCGGATGGGGAGATGGGCGCCAGGAATCCGGTGGCTCAAAGCCCCGGGATCGGCCCAGAGATTCGCATCAGAGGTTCGCTCATGCGCAGGCTGATCCTGTTGCGGCACGCGAAGTCCGACCGTCCGCCGGGCGTGGCGGACCACGAGCGCCCGCTCAATGCCCGCGGCCGGCGGGCGGCCCCGGCGGTGGGCGCCCACCTCGCGCGGGAAGGCCTCTGCCCGGATCTCGCCCTGGTCTCGACCGCTGCACGGACGCGCGAGACCTGGGAGACGATGGCGGCCACGCTCGGCAATCCCGAGACGCGCTGGCGGCCCGAGATCTACGAGGCGCCGGCGCAGCGGATCCTCGCGGTGATCCGGGAGGCGCCCGACACCGCCGGCACGGTGATCGTCGTCGGCCACAATCCGGGACTCGGCGACCTCGCGGCGGGGCTGGCGGGGGCGGGGCCGCGGGCGGCGCGGGACCGCCTCGCCCTGGAATTCCCGACCGCGGCCTACGCGGTGATCGACTTCGCGGGCGACCTCTGGGCCGAGGTCGCGCCGGGCCGGGGACGCCTGGAGCGGTTCGTGCGCCCGCGGGACATCGACCCGGATCTGGCCGGCTGACGCCTCAGGCGACCGGCACCGCGACGGCGTGCGCCTCGACCTCGGCGTGGCTCGGCAGGGGCGAGCCCGGCACGAAGGCCTCGAAGGCCGCCCAGAAATCCTGCCGGATCGCGTCCCGCTCGGTGAGGATCTCGTGCCGGGAATCCGGCAGGACCAGGATATGGCCGGCCTTCAAACGGGCCGCGAAGCGCTCGGTGTCCGGCGTGCCGCAAACCGGGTCGGCCCCCGCCGCGACGATCAGGGTCGGCAGCGTGATCCGCGGCGCCGCCCGCGGGTCGCGCAGGCGCGCCATCGCGCGGAACGCCTCGGCGAGCCACGCGATCGTCGGATCGCCGACCGCGCCGGCGCCGACCTCCCGGGCCGCCGCGGCATTGCGGGCGTAGCGGACCGGATCCCGCGACAGCCTGTTGCCGGCGAAGGGGTTGGTGGCGATCGAGACCGGCTTGCCGAGCGGGATGTACCGGCTCCCGAGGCCCAGACGGTGCAGGCCCTGCGACAGCAGCGCGGCGCCGGCCGGCCAGGGGATCATCCGGATTGACAGCATCGGGGCCACGGTCACCAGCCGCCGGAACGGCAGCCAGCCGTCCAGGGCGCCCAGGAGAGCGACGCATCCGCCCATGGAATGCGCGAGGCCGACATGGGGCTCGGGCATCAGGGGCACCAGGACGGTCTCGGCCACGGCCCGCAGGTCGAGGCGGTAATCGTCGAACCGGGCGACGTGGCCCTTGTGGGGATTGTCCACCCGCCGGTCCGATTCGCCCTGGCCGCGCCAGTCGAAGGCGACGACCGCGAAGCCCCGCGCCCGCAGCTCGTGGATCGTCTCGTAGTACTTCTCGATGAACTCGGCCCGGCCCTGGAGCAGGCAAACCGTACCCCGGCAGGTGCGCGCCGTCGTCTGCCAGTAGGCCGCCCGCAGGGTGCAATCGTCGCGCGTGCCGACCGCGATCAGCGTGCCGCCCGGCGGGACCGGATTGTCGGGCGTGCTGCGCAGGGTCAGGAGCGGCGGCTCGCGCCCGGTACCACCGTCGAAGCGTCTCACTGGCCTCACCTCAGCGCGTCCGTGCACCGCCCGCTGCACCCGCGGACCGTAGCGAAAAAATTGCGATTCCTGCCATCGCCCGGGGTCTTGAAGGGCGATTTTCCCCCTCCGATATCTCGTCTGTGCCGGCCGTCAGGCGGCACGAAAGACGGGTCCGGCCCATCGGGCGGACCGGAATTGCATGTTGCTCACACGAGGATATGTCATGCGTCAGTTCGATCTCGCTCCCCTGTACCGTTCCACCGTCGGCTTCGACCGCCTGTTCTCCGCCCTCGACCAGTTCGCGAGCGCCGAGGCGGCCCCGACCTATCCGCCCTACAACATCGAGCGGACCGGCGAGAACGCCTACCGCATCACCGTCGCGGTCGCCGGCTTCACCGAGTCCGACCTGTCGATCGAGGTGCGGGAGAACGCCCTCACGCTGAAGGGCGAGCGCAAGGCCGAAGGTAAGGCGGAGTTCCTGCACCAGGGCATCGCGGCCCGCGCCTTCGAGCGCCGGTTCCAGCTCGCTGACCACGTCCAGGTGACAGGTGCGGCGCTCGAGAACGGCCTCCTCCACATCGACCTCGTCCGCGAGGTTCCGGAGGCGAAGAAGCCCCGCCGCATCGAGATCGCCACGGCGGCGCGCCCCAGCGCCCCGGTGATCGAGGGCGATGTCCGCAAGGACGCGGTCCCGCAGGCCGCCTGATCCCGCGCCCGCGCGGAACCGTCAGGTTGATGGAGCGCCCCGGCCCCGGCCGGGGCGCTTTCTTGCGCGGGCTGTCATAATGGCGTGTGCCCTTCGTGCTCTGTGTCGGATTCGACGGTGCACGGACGCGCACCCGGAGTGAACCCGACCATGGTCGCCAATCTCGCCCGCGGAGCCTACAGCGCGCTCGGAGCCGGCTGGCACAAGGGCGTGCAATGGGGAGTCGGCGCGCCGATCGCGAAGCTGCGCCGCCGGTCGATGCCGCTCCCGGGCGTCGAGGGGGCGAACGGAATCGCCGATCTCCTCTCGGCCGAGCGGGCTATCCGCCTGCCGGAGCCGTTCGAGGGGCGCAGCCTCGGCCGCATCGGCAGCCTGGAGGTGCGGCTGGCGACGCGGAAATCCGAGATCCGGCGGGCGCAGCGGCTGCGCTACAAGGTCTTCTACGAGGAGATGTCGGCGGTGCCCTCCGGGCTCGCCGCCCTGTCCCGGCGCGACGTCGACAGCTACGACGCGGTCTGCGATCACCTCCTCGTCCTCGACCATGCCGCCCCGAAGCGGAAGAAGCCCTTCGTCGAGCCGCGTCCGAAGGTCGTCGGCACCTACCGGTTGCTGCGCGGCGCGGTGGCCGAGCGGCATACCGGCTTCTATTCCGAGAGCGAGTACGACCTCGCGCCGCTGCTGGCCGCCCAGGGGCATCGGCGGCTCCTGGAACTCGGCCGTTCCTGCGTGCTCAAGCCGTACCGGAGCAAGCGCACCGTCGAGCTGCTCTGGCAGGGGATCTACGCCTACGTCCTGCACCATAAGATCGACGCGCTGATCGGCTGCGCCAGCCTGGAGGGCACCGATCCGGACCGGCTGGCCCTGCCGCTCGCCTTCCTGCACCACCATGCCCGCGCACCGGAGGGCTGGCGGGCCCGGGCACTGCCGAAGCGTGCCGTGGCGATGGACCGGATGCCGAAGGAGGCCGTGGACACGAAGGCCGCGCTTCACGCCCTGCCGCCGCTGATCAAGGGCTACCTGCGCCTCGGCGCGACCTTCGGCGACGGCGCGGTGATCGACCACCAGTTCGGCACGACGGACGTGTTCGTGACGCTGCCGGTGGAGGTGATCGGCGCGCGCTACCGGGGCCATTTCGCGCCGGCCGGGTGAGGGGCCGGCGCGGCCCGAGGCCGTCATCCAGCCATCCCTCCTCATCCTGAGGTGCGGGCGCGCAGCGGCCGCCTCGAAGGAGACGTCCAGCCAGCCGCGCGATCCCTGGAGCCCGCCTTCGGGCCCGCTTCGCAGTCACGTCAGGATCAGAGGACCTGTCGGGAGCAACGAACCCTTCGGCCCCGTCCCTACAGATCCCCCAGCGCCAGCTGACCCTGGTTGCGTGCCTTCGGCGGCGCGGCCTTACGCTCCTTGGCCCGTGCGGAGGCGGCGCGGGCAACGGGCGGCTTCTTGGGCTTCGGGTCGCCGCGCATCCGGGCGACCGCCTTGTCGCGGGCCACGGCCTCCGGGGCCGTGGGATCGTCGGTCAGCCACTTGCCGCGCTTGATCACCTCGTTCACGCGGCCCTGGTTGACCCCGACCTTGAAGGCGATCTCCTGCTGGGTCATGCCGGTCGTGGCGTGCAGGTCGAGGATCGCCCGGGCGAGCTCCGGGGTCATCTTCTGACCCGTCAGGCGCCGGGCGGGCTTCACCGTCCGGGTCGCGCGGTCGCGCTCGCGCAGGCGCTCCAGAAGCGCCAACGCCATGTTCATGCCGTGCTCGCGCAGGGCCTCTTCGAATTCCTTCAACGTCGCCATCGGCGCCAACCTCCGCCGGGCTCTCGGGCCGGTTACTCGCGGGGGAACGTGCCGGGAACGAAGCGGTTGCGCAAGCCGAGGGGCGAGGGGGGCCGCACCGTGTCGGTGGACGGCGGGTGTCATCCACCGGAAATGCGCGGCCCTGGCCTCCCCCGGCGGCTCGGCGCCAGGGGCCGGGGGTCAGGACGGCCGTCAGTCCGCCGACGATGATCACCCCGATCCTCAGGATCGCCTCCGGCGAGGCGCCCGGCTTCCTCGTCCGGGCGCTGGAGGCGGGGCGACGGGCGAGCCGCGGCGCTGGCGGATCGGCGAGGATTTCAGGTCGCTGGCGGAGGGGCTTATGCCGCGGCTGCCGGGCTACGCGCCGCTCAAGGCGCGGCTGCTCGCGGCCCTGCGCGCCACCAAGGCCAAGCGCTCGGAATACGACCACCTAATGCGGCACCTGCACGACGCACTGAAGCGGGACGAGACCTCTCAGGCCGAGTCGCCCCAGGCCGACGTGGACTTCCAACCCGGCGAGACCTGGGGCACTTTCTCGGACCTCGTGATGCACGGGGCCATGGGCGGCCGTTCCATGCTGGAGCAGACCGTCTATCTGCCGGTCTCGGCGCAGGCCGACCCCTCTTCAAGCCCGCATCGCTTCCTGGCGGCCAAGCTCGGCCGCGTCCTCCGCACCTGAGACAAGGACATCAGACCATGATCCTCGAGATCGCGCAGATCGAGATCAAGCCCGGCATGGAGGCCGAGTTCGAGGCAGGCATCACCGAAGCCTCGGCGATCTTCAAGGCGGCCAAGGGCTGCCGGGCCTTCGAGGTGCGGCGCTCCGTCGAGCATCCGCAGCGCTACCGGCTGCTGATCCACTGGGACACGCTGGAGGCCCACACCAAGGACTTCACCGGCTCGCAGCCCTGGCAGGAGTATCGCGCCCTGGTCTCCCACTGCTTCGCCGGACCGGTGGCCGTCGAGCATACCGAGCAGGTTCTGAAGGCGTTCTGAGCGCCGCCGCGCTGCGCCCCGGACGGCGCCCGCCAGAGGGGCGACGCGTTGCGGCGCGCGCCTCCGGTGCTAGGCTCCCGCATGAGCGAACCCGAAGCGAATCATCGGGGGCGCGGCAGGCGGGAACCAGGCTGGGGAACAGGCTGATGGCGCGGCTCGGACAGCTCGCGGGTGCCCTGGCGCTCCTCGGATGGATCGCGGGGCCGGCCCTTGCCCAGACCGCGCCGGCGGCCCGCACGACCGCACGGCCGGTGTCGGCCGCATCGGCGTCGTTCGCGAAGAGCTTCGTCCGGGCCGACCTCGCCAGCGCGGCGGTCCGCCTGGAGACCGCGCTGAAGGCGGAAGCCGGCGGACCGCTGCGGCCGGCCGGCCAGTCCCGCGCCGCCGGGCTGGCCCTGCTCACCGCCGACAAGCCGGACGAGGCGGTGGCGCCGCTCGCCGCCGCGGTGGCGGCCGACCCGGCCGACGCGCGCAACTGGCAGGCCTATGCCCGCGGGGCCGCGGCGGCCCTGGGCGCGCTCGAGGACAACGACTATCAGGGCCGGTCGCGCCTGCGCGGTCGGGTGACGGCCGCCGCCTACCGCGCCTACGAGCGCGCCGGCACGGCCGCCGACGCCGCGGCGTCGCTGGCGGCCCTGGGGGCGGCAGAGGCCGAGCAGGAATCCTGGCGCCCGGCGCTGGACGCCTACGCGGCGAGCCTCGCCCTGGCCGAGACCGGTTCGGTCCGGGAGACCTACGAGACCCTGCGGGCGCAGCACGGCTTCCGCATCCTCGACTACAAGGTCGATTCCGACGCGGCCGCCCCGCGGGCCTGCTTCACCTTCTCGGAGGCGATCAAGCCCAAGACCGACTACGCCCCCTTCGTCGCCGTCTCGGGTAGCAGCGCGGCCGCGGTGACCGGGGAGGGCTCCCAGGTCTGCGTCGACGGGCTCAAGCACGGCGGCCGCTACGCCATCGTGGTCCGCCCCGGCCTGCCGTCGGCCGTCGGCGAGAGCCTGCTCAAGGCCGCCGATTACGAGATCTACGTCCGCGACCGCGCCCCGCAGGTGCGCTTCACCGGGCGCAACTACGTCCTGCCGCGCACGGGGCAGGCGGGCGTGCCCCTGGTCTCGGTGAACGCGCCGAAGCTCGACGTCGAGGTGCTGCGCATCGGCGACCGCAGCCTGCTGCCGACCCTGCGGTCGGAGGACTTCCTGGGCCAGCTCAGCGGCTCGACCGCCCGGACGATCGCCTCCGAGAAGGGCCAGCGCGTCTGGAAGGGCACCCTCGACACCGCCAAGGCCGAGATCAATCAGGAGGCCGTCACCGCCTTCCCGGTGCTGCAGGCCGTGGGCAAGCTGGAGCCCGGCCTCTACGTGATGCTGGCCCGCCCCTCGGGCACGGCCGCTTCCGACGAGGAATACGACACCCAGGCCACGCAATGGTTCGTGGTCTCCGACCTGGGACTCACCGCCACCAAGGGCCGGGACGGGGTCACCGTGGTCCTGCGCTCGCTGGCCTCCGCGCAGGTGATGGCGGGCGCCGAGATCCGGCTGATCGCCCGCAACAACGAGGTGCTGGGCACACGGACCACGGATTCGCAGGGGCATGTCGCCTTCGATCCGGGTCTCGCCCGCGGGGAGGGCGGCCTGGCACCGAGCCTCGTGGTCGCCCAGGCGGGCGGCGATTACGGCTTCCTCGACCTCAACCTCGGTGCCTTCGACCTTACCGACCGCGGTGTGAAGGGGCGGCCCGAGACCGGCGGCCTCGACGCCTACCTGTTCCCGGAGCGCGGGGTCTACCGCACGGGCGAGACCGTCCAGCTCACCGCCCTGCTGCGCGATCCCCGCGGCGCCGCCGTGCCGGACCTGCCGCTGACCCTGGTGGTCAAGCGGCCGGACGGCGTCGAGTACCGGCGCGTCTCGGTGCCCGACCAGGGGCTCGGCGGCCGCGCCCTGCCGCTGCCGCTCCTGTCGGGGGCGATGCACGGGACGTGGCGGGTTTCGGCTTACACGGACCCGAAGGCGCCCGCGATCGGCGAGACCAGCTTCCTCGTGGAGGATTACGTCCCCGAGCGGCTGGAGGTGACCCTCAAGGCCCGGCAGGCGGCCCTGAACCGGGGCGAGGCCGCGCAGGTCGACGTCGCCGCCCGCTACCTCTACGGCGCCCCGGGGGCGGACCTCGACGTGTCGGGCAGCGTGACCGTGCAGGCGGCCGCCACCAGCGGCATCAAGGGGCTCGAGGCCTACGCCATCGGTCTCGACGACGAGGCCGTGGAGCCGGCGACGCAGGAACTGCAGGACCACGCCACCACGAACGCGCAGGGCGGCGCCACCGTCACGGTGCCGGTGCCCCAGGTCGCGGCGCCACGGGCTCTGGAGGCGAAGATCACGCTGGCGGTCGGCGAGCCCGGCGGCCGGGCCCTGTCGCGCAGCCTGACCCTGCCGATCCTCCCGGCCGGCCCGGTCCTCGCCCTGCGCAAGGGCTTCACCGACCTGAAGGAGGGCGGGGTCGCGGGCTTCGACGTGGTGTTCGCGCGGCCCGACGGGGCGCTCCTCTCCCGGCCGGGCGTGAGCTGGACCCTGTCGCGGATCGATTCCTCCTACCAGTGGTACCGGGCGGACGGGCGCTGGTCGTTCGAGGCGGTCAAGTCCGCCCGGCGCGTCGCCAGCGGCACCGTCGATCTCACGGCCGCCGGCCCGAGCCGGATCGAGGCGCCGGTCGGCCTCGGCCGCTATCGGCTGGAGGTCTCGACCGCGGGTGCCCCGGAGGCGACCGCGAGCCTCGGCTTCGAGGTGGGCTGGGGCGGCTCCGAGACCGCGGAGGCGCCCGACCTCCTCGACCTGACCCTCGACAAGGCCGCCTACGCGGCCGGCGACACGCTGCGGGCCAAGCTCAGCCCGACGTTCAAGGGTCAGGCCAGCCTGATGGTCGTCAGCGACCGCGTGCACCAGACCCTGGAGGTCAGCGTGCCGGAGGGCGGCACCACGGTCAGCATCCCGGTGAAGGCCGAGTGGGGCGCCGGCGCCTACCTGGTGGCCACCGCCTACCGGCCCCTCGACCAGGCGGCCAAGCGCCTTCCGGGCCGGGCGCTGGGTCTGGCGTGGTTCTCGGTGGACCGGGAGCGGCGCAGCCTCGGGGTCGCCCTGAAGGCGCCGGAGCGGGCGCGCCCGCGCCAGGACCTGACCCTGCCGGTCCAGCTCACGGGCCTGAAATCCGGCGCGCCGGCGCGGATCACCGTGGCCCTCGTCGATGTCGGCATCCTCAACCTGACCCGCTACGCGGCGCCGGACCCGACCCAGTACTTCCTCGGCCAGAAGGCGCTCGGGCCGGAGGTCCGGGACCTCTACGGCTACTTGATCGACGGCATGCAGGGCTCGGCCGGGGCGATCCGCTCCGGCGGCGACGCGGGCGGCGGCGAGCTCGCCGATTCCCCGCCGACCCAGGCGCCGCTGGCGCTCTATTCCGGCGTCGTGACCGTGGGGCCGGACGGCGCGGCCAGCGTCACCTTCCCGATCCCGGCCTTCAACGGCACCGGCCGCGTCATGGTCACCGCCTGGAGCGGCGACCGGGTCGGGCAGGCCCAGGCCGACGTGATCATCCGCGACCCGGTCGTGCTCAGCGCCACGCTGCCGCGCTTCCTCGACACCGGCGACCGCTCGCGCCTGTTCGTGGCCCTCGACAATGTCGAGGGGCAGGGGGGCGAGTACACGGTCGACCTGAGCCCGACCGGCCCGGTGGTGATCGGCGCCAGTGCGCTGCGCCAGACGCTGCGGCTGGAGGCCGGCGCCAAGGGCCAGTTCGCGATCCCGCTCACCGCCGCCGGACCGGGCACGGCTCGCCTCGACCTCGCCTTGTCGGGGCCCGGGCTCCCGTCCACCCTGAACCAAAGCTTCGCCCTGGGGATCTCGCCGGGAACCGGCGCGCTGCTGCGCCGCTCGGTGCGCAGCCTCGCCCCCGGGGCGAACCTGACGCTGACGTCGGATCTCCTCGCCGACCTGCAGCCGGGGACCGGCAGCGTCTCGCTCTCGGCCACACCCCTGCCGGGGGTCGATGTGGCGGCCCTGCTCCGGGCGCTCGACCGCTACCCCTACGGCTGCTCCGAGCAGGTGGTGAGCCGGGCGATGCCGCTGCTCTACGTCAACAAGCTCGCGGCCCTGGAGAAGCTCGCCCTCGACAACGGCGCCGACGATCGGGTGCGCGAATCGATCGAGCGCCTGCTCGCCCGCCAGGATTCGAGCGGCGATTTCGGCCTCTGGTCGGCGCAGGGATCGAGCGACCTCTGGCTCGACGCCTACGTGACCGACTTCCTCACCCGCGCCCGGGAGCGCGGCTTCGCGGTGCCGCAGAAGGCCTTCGCCCAGGCGCTGGACTACCTGCGCAACGCCGTGGCCAATGCCACCGAGGTGCGCAACGGCGGCGCCGACCTCGCCTACGCGGCCTACGTGCTCGCCCGGAACGGCCGACCGGTGATGGGCGACCTGCGCTACCTCGCCGACACCAAGATCGGCGACTTCTCCTCCGCCCTCGGGCGGGCGCAACTCGCCGCCGCCCTGGCTCTGCTGGGCGACCGCGGACGGGCCGCCAAGACGATGGACTCGGCGCTCACCCTACTGCGCGCCGACCGCGACAAGGGAGTCTATCGCGCCGATTACGGCTCCCGCCTGCGCGACGGGGCCGGGCTGATCACGCTCGCCGCCGAGAGCGGGCTGGCGCAGGGGGCGTTGGGCCCCGCCGCTTCCGTGCTCGGCGAGGAGCAGCAGGCCGAGCGGTCGACGAGCACGCAGGAGAATGCCTGGATGGTGCTCGCCGCCGAGAGCCTGTCGAACGAGGCGGGCGCCCTGTCGTTCACCGTGGACGGCGCCCCGCAGACCGGAATGCTGGCCCGGGTCTACCGGGAGGCGGCCCTGGCCGACCGGGGCGTTCAGCTCACCAATACCGGCCGCGCGCCTGTGCAGGTGGCCGTGACCGTCAACGGCAGCCCCCTGGTGCCGGAGCCGGCGGCGCAGCAGGGCTACACGATCGAGCGCAGCTTCCGCCGCCTCGACGGCAGCACCATCGATCCGGCGAGCGGCCTGCGCCAGAACGACCGGCTCGTGGTGGTGCTCAAGGTCACGGAGGCCAAGGCGGAGGCGGCGCGGCTCCTGCTGGTCGATCCGCTGCCGGCGGGGCTGGAGATCGACAATCCGAAGCTGCTGGACGCCGACGCGCTCCAGGGGCTCGCCTTCGCCAAGTCGGACGTGCAGCCGGTCCACACCGAGTTCCGAGACGACCGGTTCGTGGCCGCCTACGACCGCGACCCGAGCCAGTCGGCCTTCTTCACCGTGGCCTACACGGTGCGGGCGGTCTCCCCCGGGACCTACGTCCATCCGGGCGCCACCGTGGAGGACATGTACCGGCCCGCCCGGTTCGGCCGGACCGCCTCGGGCAGCGTGACGGTCGGGACGGCGAAGTAGGGCGAGCGGCGTTCGAGCACTGCGCTGCGGTCATCGCGAGCGCAGCGAAGCGACCCGGGGCAGCGCGCCATCGGTGCGCGTGGCGCTGCCCTGGATGGCTTCGCTGCGCTCGCAAGGACGTCGGTGCTGAAGCCCTCGTCCGGACCCGCCTCGGACGCGACGGCGCAACCCGCCGGGCCGGGCCGCTGCGTTGCGGCGGGCACATGGTGCGTCGCGGAACCCCCGTAATCGCCCGTCCATTCTCACAGGTCCCGTTCGGAACCCGTGGAGCGATGCCCGATGCCGGACCTCGACGCGCTCGCCGGCTCCGCAGCCCGCGCGCTGGCCTACCTGCCGTGGTGGGCCGAGAGCCTGATCCTCATCGTCGCCTGCTGCGCCGTGGTGATGCCCCTGCACGGTGTCGTCTACCGGGCGATGAAGCGGGCGGTCGCGGGCAAGAGCCTGTTCTGGCGCTCGCTGGTCTCGCGCACCCGTGGGCCGAGCCGCCTCGGCCTGATCGTGGTGGCGATCAGCCTCGCCTCGACCACGGTGCATCTGTCCTGGGAGGTGCGGATCGCCCTCAACCAGATCCTGCTGGTGGCCTTCGTGACGCTGACCGGCTGGTGCTGCGCCACCGCGCTCCACATCGCCACTGTCATCTACCTCCGACGGTTCAAGCTCGACGCCGAGGACAACCTGCTGGCGCGCAAGCACTTCACCCAGATGCGCATTCTGGAGCGGGCCGGCGTGACGCTGGTGGCGCTGATCACCCTCTCGGTGGCGCTGATGACCTTCGAGCCGGTGCGCCAGTACGGGGTCAGCCTGCTGGCCTCGGCGGGCGCGGCGGGCCTCGTCCTCGGGCTGGCCATGCAGCCGGTCCTGTCGAACCTCGTGGCCGGCATCCAGATCGCCATCACCCAGCCGATCCGGATCGAGGACGCGATCATCGTCGAGAACGAGTGGGGCTGGGTGGAGGAGATCACCGCCACCTACGTGGTGGTCCGCCTCTGGGACTGGCGCCGGCTGGTCCTGCCGCTGACCTACTTCATCCAGAAGCCGTTTCAGAACTGGACCCGCGACGGCGCCTCGCTGATCGGCAGCGTGTTCGTCTACGTCGACCACCGGGCGCCCGTCGCGGCGATGCGCGAGAAGCTCGCCGAGATCGCCAGGGCCACGCCCCTGTGGGACGGCAAGGTCGTGAACCTCCAGGTCTCGGACGCGAAGGAATCGACGATCGAGATCCGGATGCTGGTGAGCGCCCGCAACGCGCCCCAGGCCTGGGACCTGCGCTGCGTGGTCCGCGAGGCGATGATCACGTGGCTCCAGGCCGAGCACCCGGAGGCCCTGCCGCGGCACCGGACGGAATGGGTCGGCGCCGAGGAGCCGGCCCTGCGCCGGGCGGAGGCGCGGCGGTTCGCGGCGTGAGGCACAGCGTTCAGTGTTGCGGGATTCCCAGCCACGCCCTCATCCTGAGGTGCCGAAGCGCAACGGAGGCCTCGAAGGAGGGCTCCAGGAATCGCAGCGGCTTCTGGAGGGCTCCTTCGAGGCGGCTTCGCCGCACCTCAGGATGAGGGCGCGGGTCGGATGTCTTCCGATGGACCGTCGCTCAGTCGTCGGCGCCGGCGTAAAAACTCTCCACGCCGATGCCCTCCTCCTGCATCAGCCGGGCGCGGGCGCGCAGCTTCTCGGTCTCGCTCTTGAGCTGGCCGCAGGCCGCCAGGATGTCCCGGCCCCGGGGCGTGCGCACCGGCGAGGCGTAGCCGGCGTTGAACACGATCTCGGAGAAGCGCTCGATCCGGTCCCAGTCGGAGCATTCGTAGCGGCTGCCCGGCCAGGGATTGAACGGGATCAGGTTGATCTTGGCCGGGATGCCCTTGAGCAGGCGGACCAGCTCCCGCGCGTCCGCGTCCGAATCGTTGACGCCCTTCAGCATCACGTACTCGAAGGTGATCCGGCGGGCGTTGCTCAGGCCCGGATAGGCCCGGCAGGCGGCGAGCAGCTCGGCGATCGGGTATTTCCGGTTGAGCGGCACCAGCTCGTCGCGCAGGTCGTCGCGCACGGCGTGGAGCGAGATCGCCAGCATGGCGTTGGCCTGCTCGCCGAGGCGCGGGATCTGCGGCACGACCCCCGAGGTCGAGACCGTGATGCGCCGCCGGGACAGGCCGAGCCCCTCCTGGTCCGACATCACCCCCACCGCGTCCACCACGGCGTCGAGATTGTAGAGGGGCTCGCCCATGCCCATGAACACGATGTTGGTCACGAGCCGGCCGACCTCGCCGGAGCCGCCGGCGTCGCGGCTCGGCATCTGGCCGGGCCAGTCGCCGAGCTCGTCCCGGGCGGTGACGAGCTGCTGCACGATCTCGGCGGCCGAGAGGTTGCGCACGAGGCGCTGCGTGCCGGTGTGGCAGAACGAGCAGGTCAGGGTGCAGCCGACCTGGGAGGACACGCAGAGCGTGCCCCGGTCCGGGCCGGGAATGTAGACGCACTCGATCTCGGCGCCGCGATTGTGCTCCTGCCGGTTGGTCGGCGCCATGCGGAGCAGCCATTTGCGGGTGCCGTCCCGGGAGACCTGCCGGCTGGCCACCTCGGGCCGCTCCAGGGTGAAGTGCTCGGCGAGCTGCGCCTTCAAGGCCTTGCCGACATTGGTCATCTCGGCGAAGTCGGACGCTCCGCGGAAATTGACCCAGTGCCAGACCTGGCCGGCGCGCATCCGGCTCTCGCGCTCGGGCACGCCCATGCCGACGAGCTGCGCCTTGAGGGCGTCGCGGGTCAGGCCGACCAGCGATGGGCGGCGGCCGGGCAGCGCCTCGGGGAGGAGATCGGGCGCCTTCTCGATCGCGGCATCGGCCGCGCGGGCGCTGTCGAGCGACGGCGTCGCCATGGCGTTCAAACAATCCATACGATTGGAAAGGGTCTGATATAGGCGATCGCGCCGGCGAATGCGAATGCGCGCTGGCGACGGCTGACCCCACGGAGAGCCATGACGACCGACACGCAGGCCGGGCAGGCGATCTACAATCCGCGGACGCTGCAGATCTACGACCTCGTCGTGCTGCGCCTGTCGAACCCGCTGATCTGGCGCTGCCCCACGGCGCGGATCCTGGATCTCTACGACCGGCACGCGGGCTTGGCGCATTGCGACGTCGGGGTCGGGACCGGCTGGTATCTCGACCGGTGCCGCTTCCCAGCACCTGCGCCGCGCATCGGCCTGATGGACCTCAACGCCGACAGCCTCGCCTTCGCGGCCGACCGGATCGCGCGCTACCGGCCCGAGACCTACCGGGTCGACGTGCTCGGCGCCCCGGCCACCGGCATCGCGCCGTTCGACTCGATCGGGATGACCTACCTGCTCCACTGCCTGCCGGGCGACATCGCCGCCAAGGCGAAGGCCTTCGACACGGTGCGGCCGTGCCTGCGGGACGACGGGGTGGTGTTCGGCGCCACGATCCTGTCGGGGGGCGTCCCGACCACGGCTGCGGCGCGCGCGCTGATGCGAGTCTACAACCGAAAAGGGGTGTTCTCGAACGGCGCCGACACGCTGCCGGCCCTGCGCGCGGCCCTCGATCAGCGGTTCCGGTCGGTGGAGATCACGGTCGTCGGCTGCGTCGCCCTGTTCGTGGCGCGGGAGCCCCGCTGACCCGGCCACGGTCCGCGCACACGAAAAAGGGCGCCCGCAGGCGCCCTGATCCGTTCGGCCAGTCCCAAAAAATCAGGCGGCTGCGGTCTTCACCGGCACACCCTTCTCGGCCAGGAAGGTCTGCAGCTCGCCCGACTGGAACATCTCGCGGGTGATGTCGCAGCCGCCGACGAACTCGCCCTTCACGTAGATCTGCGGGATGGTCGGCCAGTTCGAGAAGGCCTTGATGCCCTCGCGGATGCCCTGATCGGCCAGCACGTTCACGCCCTTGAACGGCACGCCGAGGTAGTTGAGGATCTGCACCACCTGTCCCGAGAAGCCGCATTGCGGCATCTGCGGCGTGCCCTTCATGAACACCACCACGTCCTGGGAGGCGATCTCGTTCTGGATGGTCGTGTTGGCGTCGGTCATCGAGTTAGTCCTTGTTCGTCCTGTGACGGTTTATCGTGCAGCAAGCTTATAAGCTTGGCGTATGCTTCCTTGATTCCGCGATTTGCAGCAGTATCGCGTCCATATCAAAGCGTGCCGAAAGAAGCTCGTCCGGATCAACCGGACAGCTATCCGGCAGGTTGGGCAGAAGGCCATCACCGTATGGCGTAAGACCCAAGTTGGCGGTTTCGCGTGCGGATTTCCAGATCCGGTCCCAATCCAAACGCTGCCGCATCGATCGCTCGAACCTGTTGCGCGCGGCGATTTGGAACGTCAGCGTCTCCTCACGCCAGGGGCGGGTGACGGGCAGATCCGGCGCCGATAGGCGCTTCAGCATATGGGCGAGAGCCTGGACCAGCAAACCCTCAACGGCTCGAAGTTGAGACCGTCCTACGCTCTCGATCTCCTCGGCGACATTCTCCCAGTCGACCGCATTCGACAGGTCGCTGCGGGCTCCGAGCGCGCGCAGAGCCGCAACCTGCTCCTCGGCCCAGGTCACGATGTCGTCATCGTAGAGACTCGGTCGATCCATCGGGAGAGCTACCGCGAGAACGCCTAATCCTGCGGGACACCCGTGGTCAGCGCAAGGGCGTGGAGGACGCCGCCCATCCGGCCCTGAAGGGCGCCGTAGACCATCTGGTGCTGCGCCACCCGTGTCTTGCCCTTGAAGGCCGCCGACAGGACGGTGGCGGCGTAGTGGTCGCCATCGCCCGCGAGGTCGCGGATCTCCACCTGCGCGTCCGGCAACGCTTCGCGGATCATGCGCTCGATCTCGCCCGCATCCATCGGCATCGGCAAACTCCTGGGCGTAAGGGGGTTCAGGCGGCGGGAGCGGCCGGCTGGCTCGCCATGTAGGCGGGCAGCCAGCCCTCGTGCGCCGTGGACAGGTCGGCCAGCGATATGGTCTCGCCGCCCGGCAGGGTCAAACGGTCGGAGCCGGTGACGCCGACCACCGCCGCGTCGATCCCCTGCGCCGAGGCGCTGTAGAGGAGGTCGCTGGCAGCTTCCGGATCGATCGCCAGCAGGTAGCGGCCCTGGTCCTCGCCGAACAGGTAGGCGTGGGGGGCGAGATCCACCGGCACCTCGGGCAGAGCAGCGCCGATGCCGCCGGCCATCGCCATCTCGGCGAGGGCGACCGCGAGGCCACCGTCGGAAAGGTCGTGGACCGTGTCGACGGCGCCCGACTGGATCAGGGTGCGGACGAAGTCGCCGTTGCGGCGCTCCAGGGCGAGATCCACCGGCGGCGGCGCGCCCTCCTCGCGGCCCTCGATCACCGACAGGTAGGCGGATTGGCCAAGCCAGCCCTCGCCGGAGCCGATCAGCACCAGCACGTCGCCCTCGCGCTTGAGGGCGATGGTGGCGTGGCGCGCCACGTCGTCGAGCACGCCGACGCCGCCGATGGTCGGGGTCGGCAGGATGCCGACGCCGTTGGTCTCGTTGTAGAGCGAGACGTTGCCGGACACGACCGGGAAGTCCAGCGCCCGGCAGGCCTCGCCGATGCCCTGCAGGCAGCCGACGAGCTGGCCCATCACCTCGGGCTTCTCGGGATTGCCGAAGTTCAGGTTGTCGGTGATGGCGAGCGGCTTGGCCCCGACCGCCGTGATGTTGCGCCACGCCTCGGCCACGGCCTGCCGGCCGCCCTCGACCGGGTCGGCCTCGCAATAGCGCGGGGTGACGTCGCAGGTGAGCGCCAGCCCCTTCGGCCCGTCCTCGACCCGCACGATGGCGGCGTCGCCGCCGGGCTTCTGGACGGTGTTGCCCAGGATGAAGTGGTCGTACTGCTCGAAGACCCACCGCTTGGACGAGAGGTCCGGGGAGCCGACGAGGCGCTTGAGCGCGTCGGTGAGCGAGGCCGGGGCCGGAACCTCGGAGGCCGCGAGCACCGGCAGGTGCGTGTTGGCGAGGTGCGGCCGGTCGTAGAGCGGCGCCTCGTCGCCGAGCTCCTTGATCGGCAGGTCGGCCACGGTCTCCCCGTGCCACTTGATCACGAAGCGCAGCGTGTCGGTGGTCCGGCCGATCACCGCGAAGTCGAGCCCCCACTTCACGAAGATGGCTTCCGCCTCCGCCTCCATGCCGGGCTTGAGCACCATGAGCATGCGCTCCTGGCTCTCGGAGAGCATCATCTCGTAGGGGGTCATACCCTCTTCGCGGGCCGGCACCTTGTCGATGTCGAGTTCGACGCCGAGGTCGCCCTTGGCGCCCATCTCAACGGCCGAGCAGGTGAGGCCGGCGGCGCCCATGTCCTGGATGGCGATCACCGCCCCCGAGGCCATCAGCTCCAGGCAGGCTTCGAGCAGCAGCTTCTCGGCGAAGGGATCGCCAACCTGCACGGTCGGACGCTTCGACTCGGAGGCCTCGTCGAACTCGGCCGAGGCCATGGTGGCGCCGTGGATGCCGTCGCGGCCAGTCTTGGAGCCGAGATAGACGATCGGGTTCCCGATTCCGGCGGCGGCCGCGTAGAAGATCCCGTCGGTGCGGGCGAGGCCCACCGCCATGGCGTTGACCAGGATGTTGCCGTCGTAGCGCTTGTGGAAACCGGTCAGACCGCCGACGGTGGGCACGCCGAAGGAGTTGCCGTAGCCGCCCACGCCCGCGACCACGCCGGAGACGAGGCTGCGGGTGCGCGGATGGTCGGGGGAGCCGAAGCGCAGGGCGTTGAGCGCCGCGATCGGCCGAGCGCCCATGGTGAACACGTCGCGCAGGATGCCGCCGACACCGGTCGCCGCGCCCTGATAGGGCTCGATGTAGCTCGGGTGGTTGTGGCTCTCCATCTTGAAAACACAGGCGAGCCCGTCGCCGATGTCGATCACGCCGGCGTTCTCGCCCGGTCCCTGGATCACCCACGGCGCCGAGGTCGGCAGCCCGCGCAGGTGCTTGCGGGAGGACTTGTAGGAACAGTGCTCGTTCCACATGGCCGAGACGATGCCGAGTTCGGTCAGCGTCGGGTCGCGCCCGATCAGGCCGCGAAAGCGCTCGTACTCGTCCGGCGTCAGGCCGTGCTGGGCCACGAGCTCGGGGGTGATCGGAACGTCGTTGCGGAACATGGGGCAGCCTCGACGAGGGCGGTCCGGGAACCCCGACAGGACCCCCGACCCGATAAGCGACCCGAACCGGGCAGCGTGCGGCGACGGTGACGGATTAGTGCGTTCTCCCACCGCGTTGCAATACGCCGTCTGACGCCACCGTGGATGAAGCCCGGTCACGCGGCCGGCGGATGGGCCAGGAAATCGGCGATCGCCGCCACGAACTTGTCGCCGTAGGCCTCGCGCTTGCGCTCGCCGACCCCGTGGACCGTGCGCAGAGCCCAGAGGTCGACGGGCTTCTGGCGGGCCATCTCGATCAGCGTTCGATCGGGGAAGACCATGAAGGCCGCGATGCCCTCGGCCCGGGCCAGCGTGGCGCGCAGGCCGCGCAGGTGCTGGAACAGCGCCTCGTCGGCCTCCGAGAGGGCGATCTCGCCGTCCTCGCGGGATGCAGGCCGGCGTCGCTCGCGGGATTCGGCCTTCGGCTCCGGATCCGGGCGGAGCTGGACCGGCTCCCGGCCGAACAGGATCGCCTCGCCCTTCTCGGTCATGGACAGGCCGCCGAAGCCGTCGGCGTTCTCGGCGATCGCTCCGGCCGCGAAGAGCTGGCGCAAGATCGCCCGCCACGCGGCCACCGGCTTGTCGGCGCCGACCCCGAAGGTCTTGAGGCTCGCGTGGCCGTTGCGGCGGATCTGCTCGCTCTCCTTCCCGTGGACCACGTCGCAGATATAGGCCGCGCCGAAGCGCTGGCCGGTGCGCACGACGGCCGAGAGGATCTTCTGCGCCGAGACCGTCCCGTCCACGAGGGTGACGCCGCCGCGGCACAGGTCGCAGCGGCCGCAAGGGCCGCTCGCCTCGCCGAAATAGGCGAGCAGCGACTGGCGGCGGCAGGTGGCGCCCTCGCACAGGGTGATCATCGCCTCGAGCTTGCGCCGCTCGACCCGGCGGCGCTCGTCGGAGATCTCCTTCTCGTCGATCTGGCGGCGGCGCAGCGCCATGTCGTCGAGGCCGTAGAGGGTCAGCGTGTCGGCGGGCAGCCCGTCGCGGCCGGCGCGGCCGATCTCCTGGTAGTAGCCCTCGACGTTGTTGGGCATGTCGGCGTGGCAGACGAAGCGCACGTCGGGCTTGTTGATGCCCATGCCGAAGGCGATGGTGGCGGTCATCACCACCCCGTCCTCCTGCAGGAACCGGTCCTGGTTGCGCATGCGCGTGCCCTGGTCGAGGCCGGCATGGTAGGGCAGGGCGTCGAACCCGTCCTTCTTGAGGGTCTCGGCCAGTTGCTCGACGCGCTTGCGCGAGGAGCAGTAGATGATCCCGCTCTCCGCCCGCCGGTGCTTCAGGAACCGCTCGATCTGCCGGGCCGGGTTGTCCTTGGGCTGGAAGGTCAGCCGGATGTTCGGCCGGTCGAAGGAGTGGACGAAGATCTTCGGGGGCCGGTCCTGCGGGAACAGCCGCTCGGCGATCTCCGCGCGGGTCGCGGCATCGGCGGTGGCGGTGAGCGCCAGGGTCTGGATGTTGCCCAGCGCCACCCGGGCCCGGGCGATCTCCCGGTACTCGGGCCGGAAATCGTGGCCCCATTGCGAGACGCAATGCGCCTCGTCCACCGCGAGCCGCCGGACCCCGGCCCCGCGCAGGGCTTCGATGCAGCCCTCCATCAGCAGGCGCTCGGGGGACACGAACAGGAGACGGAGGTCGCCCGAGCGCAGGGACCGCCAGGTCTCGCGGGACTCCGTCTCCGCCACCGTCGAGTTGAGGGTGGCGGCCTCGATGCCGACGCTCTTCATCTGCTGCACCTGATCGTGCATCAGCGCGATCAGCGGCGAGACCACGACGGTCAGACCGGGCTCGACCAGGGCGGGGAGCTGGTAGGTCATCGACTTGCCGGAGCCGGTGGGCATCACGGCGAACACGTCGGCGCCGTCCAGCACCGCGCCGATCACCTCGTCCTGCCCGGGCCGGAAATCCTCGTAGCCGAAGGTCTTCTTGAGCGCGGCGCGGGCCTCGTCGAGGCGGGTCATCGGGATCCTTGATCGGGGTTCTGGCCGCCCTTGCGGCAGGGGTGTGTAGACACTGGCCTCCGTGCGTCTACACGGGGGCTGCCATGCCGCTCAACATCCGCAGCGAAGAGGTGAATCAGCGCGCCGAGAAGCTGGCATCGCGGACGGGCGTGAGCAAGACCGAGGCGGTGCGACCCGCGCTCAAGAACGGACTGGCGCGGCAGAACGCGGAGCGCGAGACTTTCCTGGAGCCGGTCAAGCCGATCCAGGACAGGTTGGCATCCAACCCGTCGACGGGCCTCAAGGCGGATGAGGCCTTCTACGACAGCCTGAACGACGCGTGATGTTCGTCGACGCGTCCGCCAGCATGGCGATCGTCGCCGGCGAGCCGGGACATTCTGCGCTGATGGATCGGTTGCGCGACAGTCCCGTGCGGCTCACGAGCGGCGTTGCCGTGTATGAGGCGGTGCTCGCCATCACCCGGCTCCAGGCCGTCCCGCCCGAAGTCGCCGAAGAGATCGTGGACGATTTTCTGGCCGCCACAGGCGTCACGCGGGTCCCGATCGCCGAAGCGGAGACGCGCCTCGCCCTCGCGGCCCACGCCCGCCACGGCAAGGGCCGCCACCCGGCGCGCCTGAATCTCGGCGACTGCTTCGCCTGTGCCTGCGCGCGGATGCACGGCGTGCCGCTGCTCTACGTCGGCGACGCCTTTCCGCAGACCGACATCCGCTCCGCCCTGGCCTGACGCCTCAGCCGCCGTGGAACTCGGCCACGTGCTGGGCCACGATCGCGTCGAAGGATTCATCCGCCCGGAAGCCCAGAGCCAGGGCCGCCTCCGGCTCGAAGGCCTCCGGCCAGGAGCCGACGATCCGCGCGATGGTCGCGTCCGGCGCGCGCCGGATCAGCGCCACGGCCTTGTCGCCCGCCGCGCGGCGCAGGGCCTCGATCTCCTCGGCGACCGTGGCGGAGACGCCCGGCATGGTCAGGCTGATCCGGGGCCCGATCGCCGCGAGGTCGAGCCCGGCGGCGTGGACGAGGAAGCCGACCGCCGCGGCGGGGCTGGCGAACCAGTGCCGCACCGTGTCGGGCACCGGCAGGATCGCCTCCTGGCCGGCCAGCGGCTCGCGGATGATGCCGGAGAAGAAGCCCGAGGCAGCCTTGTTGGGCTTGCCCGGCCGCACGCAGATGGTCGGCAGGCGCAGACCGATCCCGTCGAGGAAGCCGCGGCGCGCGTAGTCGGCGAGCATCAGCTCGCCCATGGCCTTCTGCACCCCGTACGAGGAGGCTGGGCGCAGGATGTGGTCGTCCGGGATCACCTTGGGGAAGGGCGGCCCGAACACCGCGAGGGAGGAGGTGAAGACGAGCTTCGGACGGTAGCCGTCCGCCGCGTTGGCCGCCCGGATCGCGTCGAGGAGCAGGCGGGTGCCGTCGAGATTGACCCGATAGCCGAGTTCCAGGTTGGCCTCGGCCTCGCCGGAGACCACCGCGGCGAGGTGGAAGATCACCCCCGGCCGCCCGGCGATGGCGGCCTCGGCGGCACCCGGGGCCGTCAGGTCGGCGGCCTCGGCCCGCACCGGGCCGGAGAAGCCTTCCGGCGCCGCGGGCGGAACCACGTCGAGCAGGGTGAGGGCGCTGAGCGTCTGCCCGCCGACCTGGCCGTCCTTCACCAGGGCGTCCACGAGGCGGCGGCCGATCATGCCGGCGGCACCGAGAATCAGGGCGTGCATGGGAAACCTCTCGTCGGAGTATGCGGCCTCAGGCCATCATGTCGAGGGCGCGGCCGAAGAAGTCCGGGCCGCCGAAATTGCCGGATTTGAGGGCGAGCAGCATCGGCTCCGGTCGCCCTGCGGTCCGCAGCACCGGCACGCCCGCGGCGATCTCCGGCCCGAGCAGGAAGGCGGTGAGGCCCAGCCGGTCGACCACCGACCCCGAGGTTTCGCCGCCGGCGACCACGAGCCGGCGCACGCCGCGGGCGACGAGGCCCTCGGCGATGGCGGCCAGCGCCGCCTCGATGGCGTGGCCGGCCGCGTCGACCCCGTGTTCGGCCTGGAGGGCGCGCACCGCCTCGGGGGGCGCCGAGGACGCGATCAGCACCGGGCCTGCGGCGAGCCGTTCCGCCGCGAAGGCCAGGGCCTCGGCCACCACGTCGGCGCCGGCGAGCAGCCGGGCCGGGTCGAGGCGCATCACCGGCATGATCTTCTCCGCTGCGGCGACCTGCTGGAGGGTCGCCTGCGAGCAGCTGCCGGCGAGGCAGGCAGCGGCCCCGCCCACCGGCTCGCCCACGGCGGCCCCGGCGGCATCCTGCGTGCCGCGCCCGTCGGCCACCAGCGCCCGGGCGAGCCCGAGCCCGAGGCCGGACGCCCCCACGGAGAATTTCTCGGCGATGATCGCCCGCCCGAGGGTTTCGAGGTCGCTGTCGAAGATCGCGTCCGCGATGGCGGCGCCCTTGCCCTCGGCCGCCAGGGCCTGGAGGCGGGCCGCCACGGCCTCCGCACCCCGGGCCACCGTGGCGGTGTCGATCAATCCGACCGGGCTGGCGCTCTGGCGCCCCAGCACGCGCACGAGGTTGGCGTCGCGCATGGGGTTGAGCGGATGGTCCTTCAGAGGACTCTCGTTCAGCGGCACGGATCCGACGAACAGGTTGCCCTGGTAGACGCTGCGCCCGGTCTCCGGGAACGCCGGGGTCACGAGCGCGATGGCCGCGCCGGCCTCGGCCCGCAGGGCGTCCATCACCGGGCCGATATTGCCCGCATCCGTCGAATCGAAGGTCGAGCAGACCTTGAACATCACGTGGGCCGCGCCCCGGGCCCGCAGCCAGGCTTCCGCCTCGCGGGAGCGGGCCACGGCCTGGCCGGCCGGGATCGAGCGGCTTTTCAGCGCCACCACCACCGCGTCGGCCTCCGGCAGGGCGCGGCCCTCCTCAGGCACCCCGATGGTCTGGATCGTGCGCAGGCCCGCCTTGGTCAGGGTGTTGGCGAGGTCCGAGGCGCCCGTATAGTCGTCGGCGACGCATCCCAGCGCGAGGCTCATCGGGCGCTCCCCTTGTAGGCGGCGAGCCAGCCGAGGCCCGCGACGGTGTCGGCGGCCGGGATGTACTCGCAGCCGACGAAGCCGCGGTAGCCGAGCCGGTCCAGCTCGTCGAACAGGAAGAAGTCGTTCATCTCGCCGGTTCCGGGCTCGTGGCGCTCGGGCACGCTCGCCGTCTGGACGTGGCCGATGATCGGCATCAGGGCGCGCAGCCGCATGGTCACGTCGCCGTGCAGGATCTGGCAATGGTAGAGGTCGAACTGCAGCTTCAGGTTCGGCAAAGCCAGCTCACGGATCAGGTCCGCGGCGCGGCCGAAATCGTTGAGGAAGTAGCCCGGCATGTTCCGGCCGTTGATCGGCTCCAGGACGAGGTCGAGGCCGGCGTGGGCGAGCCGCTCGGCCGTCCAGGTCACGGCCCGACGGTAGGATTCGGCGGCCTTGGGATCGTCCCAGGGGGCGAGGCCCGCCATGAGGTGAAGCCGGCCCACGCCGGTCGCCTCGGCGTAGCGGAGCGCCGTGTCGACACCCGCCTTCAGCTCGTCGAACCGCTCGGGGAAGGCGGCGATCCCGCGCTCGCCCCCGGCGAAGTCGCCCGGCGGCAGGTTGAACAGCGCCTGGGTCAGGCCGTTCGCCCGGAGCCGCGCGCCGATGGCCTCGGGCGGATGCTCGTAGGGGAACAGGAACTCCACGGCGTCGAACCCGGCGCGGGCCGCAGCCTCGAACCGGTCGAGGAACGGCACCTCGTTGAACATCAGGCTGAGGTTGGCGGCAAAGCGCGGCATTCTTTTGGGACTCCCTGCCCGATCCTTAGAAACGCGACGATCCGCTCAGCGGACCACGATCCAACCCAATCCCCGCATCCTGAGGTGCCGGAGCGCAGCGGAGGCCGCGAAGGCGGCCCGCTGGCGCGGGCACCTCAGGATGAGGAAGCGGGTGGGATCAGGCCTCCTCAGGCCGTCCCCGGCAGCTTCGCCCCCGAGACCTGCGCGTAGAGCCGCGCCACGGAGGCGTCGTCGTCGCGGCCCATGCCGGCGCCGGACGCCATCAGGAACATTTGGAGCGCTGCGGCCGCCACCGGGACCGGATACTTCTCCGCCCGGGCCATGTCCTGCACGATGCCGAGATCCTTGACGAAGATGTCGACCGCGCTCTTCGGGCTGTAATCCGCGTCTAGGATGTGGGGCACCCGGTTCTCGAACATCCAGGAATTGCCGGCCGACTTGGTGATCACCTCGTAGACGCGCCGGAGATCGAGCCCCTGCTTGGCCGCGAAGGCCATCGCCTCGCAGGCGGCGGCGATATGCACCCCGGCCAGCAGCTGGTTGATCATCTTGAAGGCCGCGCCCTGGCCGGCCGCGTCGCCGAGCTCGTAGAGCGTGCCCGCCATGGCATCGAGGGCGGGCCGCGCCTTGGCGAAGGCCGCCGCCGAGCCCGAGGCCAGGAAGGTCAGGCCGCCCTCGGCCGCGCGGGCGGCGCCGCCGCTCATCGGGGCGTCGAGATAGTGGCGGCCGGTGGCCTCCAGCCGGGCGGCGAGCGCGCGCGCGACGGCCGGATCCATGGTGGCGGAGGAGACGAACACCGCGCCCTCCGGCATCGCGGCGGCAGCCCCGTTCTCGCCGAACAGCACCGCCTCGGTCTGGGCGGCGTTGACCACCACGCTCACCACCACGTCGGCATCCCGGGCCGCCTCCGCGGGATTCGCGGCGCCCCGGCCGCCGGCCGCCGCGAAGCGCGCCACCGCCTCCGGGTTCACGTCGCAAGCGGCAACCGAGAAGCCCGCCCGCAGGAGCGAGCCGGCCATGCCGGAGCCCATGGAGCCCAGGCCGATCACCGCGGCGCGGTGTGTTGCTTTGGTCATCGGGGGCGGCTCCTGCATGGACTGGGAAGGGGGTTCGTTACGTCGCGTAGGGTGCATCCGGAGCCGCGCGTCTCCCTCCCCCCTCTGCGGGGGAGGGTGGCCCCCGAAGGGGGTCGGGAGAGGGGAGCGACGGTGCAGAAGGGAGCGTCAGCCTCCGTGAAGGTCGCACCCTTTCCTGAAACCGGGTTCCCCTCTCCCGACCCCTGCTGACGCAGGGGCCACCCTCCCCCGCAGAGGGGGGAGGGAGACCGGCGCGCTCGGCTCGAAGCCTCAGCGGTTGACCATCCGGGCCGGCGTGACGAACACGCAGACCGAGCCGACCACCAGCATCGCGGCGAGCGCGTACATGCCGGCGGCGGTGCTGCCGGTGGCGTCGCGCAGCGCCCCGATCACGTAGGGGCTGACGAAGCCGGCAAGATTGCCCACCGAGTTGATCAGGGCGATGCCGGCCGCCGCGCCGGCGCCGCTGAGGAACGCCGTGGGCAACGACCAGAACAGGGGCGAGCAGGTCAGCACGCCGGCCGCCGCCACCGAGAGGGCCGCCACCGCGATGGTGGTCGAGCCCGCGCTCGCCGAGACCACGAAGCCGACGGCGCCGAGCAGGGCCGGGACGATCAGGTGCCAGCGGCGCTCGCGCATCCGGTCGGCGCTGAGCCCGAACAGGACCATCACGATGGCCGCGCACAGGAACGGGATCGCGCTGATCAGGCCGATGTTGAGATTGCCCTGCACGCCCGACGCCTTGACGATCGTGGGCATCCAGAAGGTGAGGCCGTACTGCCCGGTCACGAAGGCGAAGTAGATGAGGCTCATGAACCACACGCGGCCGTTGCGGAACACGGTGGCGATGGAGTGCGGGCTCGATTCCTTGCCCCGGTTGTCGGCGGCGATGTCGCGCTCCAGGAGCTCCTTCTCGGCGTCGCTCAGCCACTTCGCCTCGGCCGGGCGGTTGTCGAGGTAGAAGAACACGGCGAGTCCGATGAGCACCGCCGGCACCGCCTCGATCAGGAACATCCACTGCCAGCCGGACAGGCCCTGGGCGCCGTTGAACGCGTCCATGATCCAGCCGGAGAGCGGGTTGCCGAAGATCCCCGAGATCGGGATCGCCGCCATGAACACCGCGATCACCTTGGCGCGGCGATGGGCCGGGAACCACGACGTCGTGTAGAGGATCACGCCCGGATAGAAGCCGGCCTCGGCCAGCCCGAGCAGGAAGCGCATCCCGTAGAAGCTCCACTCGGAGTTCACGAACAGGAACGCGCCGGAGATGATTCCCCAGGTGATCATGATCCGGGCGATCCACACCCGCGCGCCGACCCGGTGCAGGATCACGTTCGAGGGCACCTCGAACAGGAAGTAGCCGAGGAAGAAGATCCCGGCACCGAGGCCATAGACCGTCTCGGAGAACTTCAGCTCCTGGGACATCTGGAGCTTGGCGAAGCCGACATTCACCCGGTCGAGATACGCCACCACGTAGCAGAGCATCAGGAACGGCACGAGGCGCCAGAACACCTTCGCGTAGGTGCGGTCGGCGAAGGACTTTTCGTCCGCGGGCGCGGTGGCGCCCCCCAGCGGAGCGGCTTGGACCGGCATGGCGTTCTCCCTCGCCCATACGCTCGCGCGGATGGGCGGATCATGGTCTTCACCGCTCGTCGGGCGGCGCTGGGGCGGTGCCATATCGCCTTTTGGCAGCGCTGCCAATCCGGTTGTGCGACATAATGCAGGCCGCTATGTCAGGGGCCGGATCGCTGAGGACGGTCTTCCCAATTGCACCCTCATCCCGCGGTGGCGCAGCGCAGCGGAGGCCTCGAAGGAGCCCTCCAGGGAGCGCCGCGCCCTCTAAGGACCTTCTCCTTCGGGGCCCGGTCGCGCGGGCATCGCGCGATGAGGGTGCGGATGGGCGATGCGACGGACGTCATCAGAGACCGCGCCGGGAGAAGCGGGGCCATGGACGAATTCCAGCCGCCGGGGCGGCTCGTGACGCTCACCGACGTGGCCCGTGAGGCCGGGGTCGGCGAGAGCACGGTCTCGCGGGTCCTGCGCAACCACGGCTCCTATTCCAAGCGCGCCGGCGCGCGGGTGGCGGAGGCGGTGGCCCGGCTCGGCTACGTGCCGAACCGCCTCGCCGGCAGCCTCGCCGGCCAGGGGGCGAGCGCGCGGCTCGTGGGCGTCGTCATCCCGTCGCTCGCCAACGTGGTCTTCCCCGACCTGCTGCGCGGCCTGACATCGGCGCTCGACGCCGAGGGCATCCCCTGCGTGATCGGGGTGAGCGAGTACGATCCGGACCGGGAGGAGGCGCTGGCCGCCGCGCTCCTGTCGTGGCGGCCGGCGGCGCTGCTGCTCACCGGGCTGGAGCACAATCCCGGGACGGTGGCCCTCGCCAGGGCCGGGGGCGTGCGCGTCGTCGAGATGATCGACACGGATGGCGACGGGATCGACACGGTGGTCGGGTTCTCCAACCGGGCCGTGGGGGCGGCGAGCGCCCGTCACCTCGTCGCGCGGGGCTACCGCCGCATCGCCTATCTCGGCCACGACTTGCGCATAGACGTGCGGGCGGGCAAGCGGCTGGCCGGGTTCGAGGAAGCCCTGGCGGAGGCCGGGCTGGCGCTCCAGGCCCAGGAGATCCGGTCGGGGCCGTCCTCGCCGGCCTCGGGGCGGGCGGGGCTGGAGGCGCTGCTGGCGCGCCACCCGGATCTCGATGCCGTCTACTTCTCCAACGACGACATGGCGCTCGGCGGCTACTTCGCCTGCCTGGCGGCGGGGCTCGCGGTCCCGGGGCGTATCGCGCTGTTCGGCTTCAACGGGCTCGACTTCGCGGCGGCGATGCCCCAGCCCCTCTCGACGGTGCGCACGCCGCGCCTGGAGATCGGCCGGCGGGCCGCCGCGTGCCTGACCGATCAGAGTCCAAAGAAAATCGATCTCGGGTTCGAGCTGATCGAGGGAGCGACCGCATGAGCGACGAGAGCCGGCTGCGCGAAGACATCTGCCGCTACGGCCGCTCGCTGTTCGAGCGCGGCCTGACGCCGGGCTCGTCCGGCAACATCTCGCTGCGCCTGCCCGACGGCGGCTGGCTGGTGACGCCAACCAACGCGTCCCTCGGCTTCCTCGACCCGGCGCGGATCTCCCGGCTGGACCAGCAGGGGCGCCTCGTCTCGGGCGACAAGCCCACCAAGGAGATCCCGCTGCACGGCGCGCTCTACGAGAGCCGCAGCGAAGCGAAGGCGATCGTCCACCTGCACTCCACCCACGCGGTGGCGGTCTCGATGCTGCCGGAGATCGACCCGCGTCAGGTCCTGCCGCCGCTGACGCCCTATTACCTGATGCGCACCGGCGGCACGGCGCTGGTGCCCTATTACCGACCCGGCGACCCGGCGGTCGCGGACGCGATCCGGGGGCTCGCCGGCCGGTACAGTTCGGTGCTGCTCGCCAATCACGGCCCGGTGGTGGCCGGGGACAGCCTGGAGGGCGCGGTCTTCGCCACCGAGGAGCTTGAGGAGACCGCCAAGCTCTACCTGCTGCTCCGCAACCTCAACCCGCGGCAGCTGAGCCCCGGGCAGGTGGCCGATCTGGTGAGCCATTTCGGCCTGACCCTGCCGGAGCCGGAGGACCATGCCGGGCACGATCACGGGTGAGGGGGGCCCTCAGCGGTCTGTGCGAAGGCGCAACGCGCCCACTCTCCCATGCGGGAGAGGGTCGGGGTGAGGGATCGGGTCTTTCCGGTGAGGTCGCACCCCTCACCCTGTCCCTCTCCCGCACGGGCGAGGGGACCCGCGCTCCGTTCAGATGGCGATTGTCCGCGGGGAAGGCTCCGCCTCACCCCTCGATCTTCGCGAACTCCGCCACCTCCCGCGTCGCGGCGCGCAGGGCGTTGAGCAGAGCCAAGCGGTTCTCGCGGAGCTTCGGATCGGGCGCGTTGACAGTGACGTCCTGGAAGAAGGCGTCCACCGGCGCGCGGAGCGTGGAGAGCGCCTGCATGGCCCCGGCGAAATCCTCGCGGGCGACCGCCGCCGAGGCGGTCTCCCGGGCCTTCGCCAGCGCCTCGGCCAGCGCCCGCTCGGCCGGCTCGCCCGCGGCGGCGAGGGCGGCGTCGGGGGGGGCATCGTAGGCGCGGCCGTCCTTCTTTTCCTCGATGCGCAGGATGTTGGCCGCGCGCTTGTAGCCGGCCAGCAGGTTCTTCCCGTCCTCGGTGTCGAGGAACTGTCCGAGCGCCTCGACGCGGCGCACGACCATCAGCAGGTCGTCCTGGCCGGGCAGGGCGAAGACGGCGTCGATGAGGTCGTGGCGGGCGCCCTGGTCGCGGAGGTAGACCTTGAGGCGGTCCGCGAAGAAGCCGAGGAGATCCCCGGCATCCGCACCGGCCCGCCCGGCGAGGCCGCGATCCGCCGCGCCGACCTGCTCGAGAAGGCGCAGGCGCAAGCCGCGGTCGAGGATCAGCCGGATCACGCCCAGAGCCGCCCGGCGCAGGGCGAACGGGTCCTTGCTCCCCGTGGGCTTCTCGTCGATCGCCCAGAACCCCACCAGCGTGTCGAGCTTGTCGGCGAGCGCCACCGCGATGGAGACCGGATCGCTCGGCACCCGGTCGGAGGGGCCGAGCGGCTTGTAATGCTCCTCGATGGCCGCGCAGACGCTGTCGTGCTCGCCCTGGAGCGCCGCGTATTTGCGGCCCATCAGGCCCTGGAGCTCGGGGAACTCGCCGACCATCTCGGTGACGAGGTCGGCCTTGGCGAGACGGGCGGCGCGCTCGGCGAGCGCCGGATCGGCCCCGACCAGAGTCGCGAGGTCCTTCGCCAGCGCGGCGATGCGGGCGATCCGCTCGCCCTGCGTGCCGAGCTTCTCGTGGAAGACGATGCTGTCGAGCTTCGGCAGCCGATCCTCCAAGCGGATCGCCTTGTCGGTCTCCCAGAAAAACTTCGCGTCCGACAGGCGCGCCCGGACCACCCGCTCGTTGCCGGCTGTGATCGCCCGGCCGCCGTCGCTGGCGACGAGGTTCGAGACCAGGATGAACGCCGGCGCCAGATCCTCCGACCCGCCCTTGCGCAGGACGAAGCACTTCTGGTTCGCCCGGATGGTCGCCCGGATCGCCTCGGCGGGGATGTCGAGGAAGGCCTCGTCGAAGGAGCCCATCAGCACCACCGGCCATTCCACGAGGCCCGACACCTCCTCCAGCAGCCCCTCGTCCTCGACGAGGTCGAGGCCGCGGGCGAAGGCGAGGTCGCGGGCGTCGTGCAGGATCACGTCCTTGCGCCGGTCGGCGTCGAGGATGACCTTCGCCCGCTCCAGGGCCTGGATGTAGTCGTCGAACCGGCGCACCTCGATCGCCTCCGGGGCGAGGAAGCGGTGGCCGTAGGTCACCGTGCCGGCCGCGATCCCGCCGACCGCGAACGGCACGACCTCGGGGCTCTCGGTCTCCGGCCCGAAGGTCGCGACGATCGATTGCAGCGGGCGCACCCAGCGGAGGGACCCCGGCTCCGCCGAGGCCGCGCCCCAGCGCATGGATTTCGGCCAGGGGAAGTTCTTGACGATCTCGGGCAGGAGCTCGGCCAGGACGTCCAGCGTCTCGCGGCCGGGCCGCTCGATCACCGCAAGGTAGAATTCGCCCTTCTTGGGATCGGTGACGGTCGTGGCCTGATCGAGGCTCGTCAGTCCCGCGCCCTTCAGGAAGCCCTGGACGGCCGCCTCGGGGGCGCCGACCCGCGGGCCGCGGCGCTCCTCACGCACGGCCTCGCCCCGGGCGGGGAGGCCGGCGATGTGCAGCGCCAGCCGGCGCGGCGTCGAGAACGCCTTGGCGCCCTCGTACAGGAAACCGCGCGCCACCAGGGCGTCGGTGACGAGCTTTTTCAGATCCTCCGCCGCGCGCCGCTGCATGCGGGCGGGGATCTCTTCCGAGCGGAGTTCGAGCAGGAGGTCGGGCATGGCGCGGCCATATCGCCGCGCCGCACCCCTGTCGAGGGTCGACGGCCCAGGCTCAGCGCGCCTCGCCCTTGAGGATGGTCGTGAGCTGCCACTTGCGGTCGCCGATCGCGTGGGCGTCGGAGACCTTCCAGCCGCCATCCTCGCGCACGAGGTCGTAGACGATCGCCTTCGAGCCGTCGCCGCCCTTGCGCTCCACCGTGACCTTCGCTTGGTCCTTGCCCTCGGTGGCCTCCTTGAAGGTCAGGTTCTTCACCGTGTCGGGCTTCAGGGGCTCGCCGTTGAGGCGGTAGTCGAAGTCGAGGTTGCCGGTGGCACCGTTGGCCTGCTTCGCGTCGGCGTCGAACAGGCCCTGCAGGCGCTTCGAGTACACGGAGGAGTGATTCGGGTGCGGCTCGGCGTAGAGCTTCTTGACCGTGGCCTCAGGCCCGGGATCGGCCGCCAGCGCGGGGGCGAGGCCGAATCCGAGGAGGCTGAGGGCGAGGATCGTCTTCTTCATCACGAGGTTCCCGCGTCTGCGGACGCGCCGGAGCGCGCCGGTTGGCGGGGGTTGCAACGCGCGAAGGCTCAAGGGGCTCCGCCGGCCGCGGTCTTCAGCCACGCGGCCCCGCAGGCCTTGGCGAGTTCCCGCACCCGCAGGATGTAGCTCTGGCGCTCCGTCACCGAGATCACGCCGCGCGCATCGAGGAGGTTGAAGACGTGGCTGGCCTTGATGCACTGGTCGTAGGCCGGCTGCGCCATCCGGTGGCGCTCGCCCTCCGCGGCGGGCGCGCCCGCCGCGAGGTAGGACCGGCAGGCCGCCTCCGCGTCGGTGAACTGGCGGAACAGCATCGTCGTGTCGGCGGATTCGAAATTGTGGCGGGAATATTCCTGCTCGGCCTGCAGGAACACGTCCCCGTAGGTGATCCGGTCCGCACCCTCGGCGCCGTTGAAGTCGAGGTCGTAGACGTTCTCGACGCCCTGGACGTACATGGCGAGCCGCTCCAGCCCGTAGGTCAGCTCGCCCGCCACCGGCGCGCACTCGAAGCCCGCGACCTGCTGGAAATAGGTGAACTGGCTGACCTCCATCCCGTCGCACCAGCATTCCCAGCCCAGGCCCCAGGCGCCGAGCGTCGGGCTCTCCCAATCGTCCTCGACGAAGCGGATGTCGTGGAGCTTGAGGTCGACGCCGATGGCCGCGAGCGAGGCGAGGTAAAGCTCCTGCAGGTTCGGCGGGTTCGGCTTCAGGATCACCTGGAACTGGTAATAGTGCTGGAGCCGGTTGGGGTTCTCGCCGTAGCGGCCGTCCTTGGGCCGGCGCGACGGCTGGACATAGGCCGCCTTCCAGGGTTTCGGGCCGAGCGCCCGCAGGGTCGTGGCCGGATGGAAGGTGCCGGCGCCGACCTCCATGTCGTAGGGCTGGAGGATCACGCAGCCCTGCGCCGCCCAGAATTCCTGAAGCGTCAGGATCAGACCCTGGAAGGATTTCTTTTGGGACATGGGTGTCGGAGGCTCGGGCTCGCGCGGCGGCTCGGGCCGCTGGCGGGCCGGTTTAGGTGCGGGCGGGCAGGGGTGCAAGGCGCAGGGTGTCGGGTGAAGGCGATCGGGTGACGGGTCTTCGGCGCCGGCGGCCCGGGTTGCCTGTCCGGGCCGGATGAGGTCCGATCCGTCCGGACCAGCGGAGAGAATCATGGACAGCAGCCTCGCGATCCGCCGGATCGGCGCCGGCGACCGGGATGCTTGGCTGCCGCTCTGGCGGGGCTACCAGGTTTTCTACAAGGTCGACCTGTCGGACGCCGTCACGGAGACGACCTGGCGGCGCCTCAACGACCCGGCCGAGCCGGTCGACGGAGCCCTGGCGTGGCGCGGCACGGAGGCGGTGGGCCTCGTCCACCACATCCGCCACCGCTCGGCCTGGACGGTCGGGGATTACTGCTACCTCCAGGATCTGTTCGTGGCGGACGGCGCCCGGGGTCTCGGGATCGGGCGGCGGCTGATCGAGCACGTCTGCGAGGCCGCGAAAGCCGCCGGCTGCTCCCGCGTCCACTGGCTGACGCACGAGACCAACACCGACGCGATGCAGCTCTACGACCGGATCGCCGAGAAATCCGGCTTCGTTCAGTACCGCAAGATCCTCTGAGGGCCCGCGCCCCAGGTGCGGCGGGACACGCAAGCGTGGCGGTTTTTGGGCAATACCGGGAACCGCCAAGCCAACGGCCAAGTTATCGCTGCAACAGGGGATCTCGGCACCTCAGCGCTGCCGAACGCAATACGACGGACCACTCGTCATGTTCAATGCTCGCACCCGCAACACCTTCGGCCGCAAGAACATCGCCGTCTTCGCCGCGCTCGCCATCTCGTCGCTGGCCGCGACGCCCGTCGTGATGAGCGCCAGCCGCGCGCTCGCCACCTCCGAGGACCAGCCGGTGGCCGCGACCCTGCGGGTCGAGCCGGTGGACGTCGCGCCCGTGGCGGTGGCGCCGAAGTCCGAGGGGACCTGCCTGCGCAAGGTGCGGGTCGTCTACAGCGGCTACGGCCAGCCGGCGGACGGCTGCGCCGCCCATTGAGGAGCCGCACCCCGGTCGGGCACGGCTCCAGGCCCCTGGTTCGACGCACTCTCCTACGCCGGACGGGATCCCACTTCGGCGGAGAGCGTCCTAGCCATGGGCCGGCGCGGTCCCGGCCAGACGCTTGAGATGGAGCTCTTCCAGATCGATCTCCGTTTCCAGCTGACGCAGCACCGAGCTGTGGACCCGGTTCTGCCGGTGCAGGTCGATCAGCGCCGACCGGCCTGACCGCACGGCGAGCAGCGCGGCGGCGAAGTGCTCGTTCTTCTCGGCTTCGAGCGCCGTCCGCTCGTCCCGGTCCCGCGAAGAGGCCCGGACCCGGCGACGATACTCCTCCACGAGGCGCGGGTGCTGCAGCGCCCCGGTCTCGGGGAACACCAATCCCTCCAGGGCGGCGAGTCCCGCCTCGTTGACGACGACGCGGGCCATGGGCGCGTCGAGATGGCCGTCGGGCAGGTGCGCCACGGGATCGAGGCGGAGCCGGCGGATCAGCGGCCCCAGGGTCGTGCCCTGCACCAGCACGGTGAACAGGATCACCACGAAGGCCGCGACCAGGATGGCGTCGCGGCCGGGGAAGTCCACCGGCAGCGCCAGGGCCGCCGCGAGGGTCACGACCCCGCGCATCCCGGCCCATCCCACGATCAGCGGCACGGCCGGGTTCGGGGAGGGTTCCCGCGCGCGCAACCGCGGCGACAGGAGCCGCCGCAGGTAGACGGCGGGAAACACCCAGAGCAGGCGGGCGACGACGCAGGTGGCGGTGACGGCGAGCGCCAGGGGCAGCCCCGCCGAGAGCGAGCCGTACTCGCCGCCGGTCCGGGCCAGCACGCCGCGCAGCGCCAGGCCGATCAGCACGAAGACCAGAGCCTCCAGCACGAACACCACGAATGCCCACACCGCCACGGAATGGCGGCGGGCATGGGCGTCGAAGGTCTCGTGCTCCCGGCCGCCCATCATCAGGCCGCAGGCCACCACGGCGAGGACGCCGGAGGCGTGGACCTCCTCGGCCGCGAGGTAGGCGACATAGGCGGCGAGGAAGCTCAGCACCGTGATGGCGTTGGCGTCGTGCAGCCGCCGCATCCCGGCGTTCACCGCCAGCCCGCAGGCGAGCCCGACCGCGACGCCCGCCACCGCGAGCCACGCGAAGCTGCCGGCCGCCGCCCAGGCGCTGAAGCTCCCCGTCAGCGCGGCCGCCACGGCGAAGCGGTAGAGCACGAGGCCCGAGGCGTCGTTGACGAGGCTCTCGCCCTCCAGGACCGTGATCATCCGGCGGGGCAGGGCGACCCGGGCCAGCACCGCCTTGGCGGCGACCGCGTCCGGCGGCGAGACGATGGCGCCCAGGGCGAAACAGGCGGCCCAGGGCAGGGCCGGCACCACCGCGTGGGCGACGAGCCCGACGATCAGGGTCGTGAACAGGACCGCCCCGAGCGAGAGCGACAGGATCGGGCCGAGGCTCGCCCGGAAGTCGCGCCAGACGGTGAAGTAGGCGGATTCGAGCAGGAGCGGCGGCAGGAACAGGACCATGATCAGGTCCGGGTCGAGCGTGAAGGCCGGCAGGCCCGGCACCACCGCCAGCGCCATGCCGCCGATGACCAGGGCCGCGGCCGGCGGGAAGCCCAGGCGCCCGGCCGCCAGCGACAGCAGCAGGGCCGCGCCGAGGAGGCCGAGGATCAGCTCGAACAGGGCGACGGAGGTCATCGATGAATCGGGCTCGGCGCTGGATCGGCGGGAAGCGCGGCCGTTCTACGCAGATTTCAATCGTCGGTGGAATACCAGTGCAGACGTACCAGACCGAACTCCGCCGTCCATCGCCAATCGGTCGTCTGCGCGATCAGCCGCCCTGCGCGGCCTCCCGATCCAGCGTGGATGTTTTTTCGCAGATGGCGCATCGCTCGCTCCCGCGATCCTCGGGAGCCTGTGGGAGGCCGGCCTGCGGTTCATGACGCGATCGAACGCATCCGTGTCCGCGCCTCGACCACGTTCGGCGAGACAGCTGCCGCTCTCGTCGCCGAAAGCTTCTCGGCCACCGCCGACGCGACGGATGGGTTCAGCGTCGTTCAGCCGTCCCGGGCGGTCCGTCGCGTCGGCGCGAATCCGGCCGCCGGCCGTATCCTACAGCGCCCCCTCCCGCACCGCGCCCGGATCGGCGAGCGCGTGGAGGATGCGCGCGGCGCTGTGGGCGAAGCGGAGCGTCACGGCCTTGCGCCGGGCGCCGCTCAGCGGGTGCTCGGGCGCCGCACGCAGGATCCCGGCCCCGTAGGCATCCGCGACGATCAGGCCGCATTCCTCCGGGATCAGGGATTCGGGCACGTCCTCGGGGATCGCGAAGAAGAACCGGTCGCAGAAGTCGCGGTAATCCGGCCATTTCCGGTCCGCGCGGAAATCCGCCACGCTCGACTTGATCTCCACGATGGTGAGCTTCCCGGCGCCGCACAGGGCGATCACGTCGGCGCGGCGGCCGTTGACGAGGGAGAATTCCGGCAGGGTGACGCAGCCCATCTCGGAGAACAGCCGCCGCACGCCGCGCTGGATGCGCAGCGCCGTCGGCGACTGCCGCCGGTCGGGCGGCAGGAGCGCCTCGGCCACCGGGGGCGGAGAAGCGGAATCGGAAACGCCGATGGAAGCGGACATCAATCTCGGGGAATGCGCCTGTGCCGAATCGGGACATCCTGCCAATCCGGGCGCCGTCCGTCACCTGCGGCGCGGCATCGCCCCGGGGCAATCATCCAAGGCGGTCATCCGAGGCAGGCCCGGATCGCGTCGAACCCGTCGGTGAGCGCGGCCGGGCCGGGCTGCAGGATCAGCGGCGACTTGATCTCGTGGATGCGCCCGTCGCGCACGGCCGGGATCGCCGCCCAGCCGGGTCGGGACCGGATGCGGTCGACATTGACCCGCTTGCCGCACCACGAGGCGAGGATCACGTCGGGCGCGGCTTCGATCACCTGTTCGGGCGTGACGATCCGGTCCTGCGCGGCCGGCTGCCGGCTCAAGGCCGGGAACACGTCCCGGCCGCCCGCGAGGCCGATCAGATCCGAGACCCAGCCGATGCCGGAGATCATCGGCGCGTCCCATTCCTCGAAGTAGACGCGCAGGGTCGGCCGGTCCCGCACCGTCGCGGCGGCCTCCGCCAGCCGCGCCTCGAAGCCGGCCGCCAAAGCCTCGGCCCGTTCCGGCAGACCGACGAGGGCGCCGAGGGTGCGGACCATGGCAAGGCAGCCCGCCACGTCGCGCTGGTTGAACAGGTGCACCGCCACGCCGGCCCGGGCGAGGTCGGCGACGATGCCGGCCTGGAGGTCCGAGAAGGCCAGGACGAGGTCCGGCGCCAGCGCCAGGATCTTCGGGATGTCCGCGCTGGTGAAGGCCGAGACCCGGGGCTTCTCCTTCCGGACCCGGGGCGGGCGCACCGCGTAGCCCGAGACGCCGACGATCCGGTCCTCCGCGCCCAGCAGGTACAGAGTCTCGACGGTCTCCTCGGTGAGGCAGACGATCCGCTCGGGCGGGAAGCGCCGCATCAGCGATGGAACCACGTGAGCAGCCCGGCCCCGGGGGCCAGCAGCACGAAGGCCCAGACCAGGGCGGAGGCGACGTTGGCCAGCTGGAACGGCAGCCGCGCCAAGCCGAGGATGCCGGCGAAGAGCGGTACCAGGGCCCGGGCCGGCCCGAAGAACCGCCCCAGCGCCACCGCGGCGATGCCCCAGCGCCCGATGAAGGCCTCGGCCTTGGCCATGAGCTCGGGGTAGCGCCGCAGCGGCCACTTGGTCTTGGCCCCCGGCCCGAGCCAGCGCCCGGCCTCGTAGGAGATCCAGTCGCCGAGCGCGGCGCCCACCGCCGCGGCGATCACCACCGGCCAGAACGGGATGTCGGCGCCGCCGACGAGGGCGCCGATGCCGACCAGGATCACGGTCGCCGGCACGAACAGCGACAGGACCGCGATCGATTCGCAGAAGGCGAGGCCGCCGGCGATGAACGGCGTCCAGGCCTTGTGCGCCTCCACGAAGGCGAGGGTCGTGGTGCGCAGCGCTTCGATGTCCATGGGGCTCTGAACGGGGCTCGGCGGGTGGGAGGAGGGTCGGTCCCATCTGAGGCGCGCGGGGGAGGGCGGCAAGGGATAGGGGTGCAGGCGGCGCGGGAACCGGCTAACCGTAGCGGGACAACGAGCGAGTCCCGCGTTGAACGTCCTGTCGATCCAGTCCCATGTCGCCTACGGCCATGTCGGCAACGCCTCGGCGGTGTTTCCGATGCAGCGGCTCGGGGTCGAGGTCTGGCCCGTGCATACGGTGCAGTTCTCCAACCACACCGGTTACGGCGCGTGGCGCGGCCCCGTCTTCGACGCGGCGATGATCCGCGAGGTGGTGCGCGGCATCGGCGAGCGCGGCGTGCTCTCGACCTGCGACGCGGTGCTGTCGGGCTACATGGGGTCGGCCGAGATCGGCGCCGCGATCCTGGAGGCGGTGGACGCCGTGCGGGCGGCGAACCCCCGAGCGCTCTACTGCTGCGACCCGGTGATCGGCGACGTCGAGGAGGGCGTCTACGTGCGGCCCGGCATCGAGGCGTTCCTGCGCGAGCGCGCGGTCCCGGCCGCCGACATCCTCACCCCCAACCAGTTCGAACTCGGCCTCCTCACCGGCCTGCCGAGCCGCACCCTGGCGGAGGCCGGAGCCGCGATCGCGGCGCTCCAGGCGCGGGGGCCGCGGGTGGTCCTGGTCACCTCGGCGCTCTGCGCCGACACGCCCGCCGACAGCATCGACCTGCTCGCGGGCGCGGAGGGGCGGGTGTTCCGGGTCCGCACCCCGCGGCTCGCCATCGCGGTGAACGGGGCGGGAGACTGCATCGCGGCCCTGTTCCTGGTGCACTATGCCCGGACCGGCTCGGCCGAGGCGGCGCTCGGCGCGGCGGCGGCCTCGATCTACGGGCTGCTCAAGCGCACCGCCGAGGCAGGATCGCGGGAGATCCTGACGGTGGCCGCGCAGGAGGAATACGTGAACCCGAGCGCGCGGTTTCCGGTCGAGGCGGTGTGAGCGCGCTGCCATCGCGCGATCGATCTGCCGCATCGGCCCGGGCACCCGCGCGCTGTGCGCCGCGCCCCATGCCCACATCGCGCACCGCCCGCGTCGAAGCCTGTCCAAGCACCGTAGCCGCCGCTACGCCCAGCGACGCAGCATCAACCTTAAGGTAATTGCTGGGGAAAATTCAATCTTAACGAGAAGAACACGTAGTGCCAGCCGGCACGCGCATGTCAGAATCCACAGATACGGTTCTTCGTCGATGGCCGCTCGCCCGTGCTCAGACTTCAAACGCAGATCAGCGAAACGATCATCGTCCCAGATCTCAACAAAGCTGCGGAAAAACTGCGCGACCGTGCCCCTCTGACGCTCGCCTGCGCCGGGGCGCTGCTCATGATGATCGGTCCTGTCCGGGCCTACGACGAGGGCGACTGCGTCCGGCAGGAGACCGTCCCGGTCACCGTCGAGGAAGCTTACGGAACGTGGTCCGAGATGGACGCGGCCCGCAAGCGGGCCCTGGACCGCACCAACCAAGTGGCGATCGGCCAAGTGATCGGCTTCGAAGTCAAGTCGTCGCGCGAGAACCGCGCGGAGATCGTGAACAGCGACGCCGAACAGCGCTTCAAGCAATTCGAGCAGACCAATCTCGCCGGGTTCGTGCGGGTCAAGGTCCTCGAAGAGACCCGCAAGGAGGCGGATGCCGGTGGCTCCCTCTCGCTCAAGTCCGAGGTTACGGTCTGCGTGCCGAAATCGCAGGCCGTGAAGAAGGAGGAGCAGGAGCGTGCGGATCGGCGCCTGCGGCCGCCGAAGCCGGTCGATCCGACGAGCGCGGCTTGGTTCGATCCCGTCACGGGGCAACCGCGGGTCTGGTACTGGCGCGAAGGGCTGACGTACGAGTTCTTCGACAATTCCGGATTTCATCCGAGGACCGGCGACAAGCTGCTGATCGTCGACCGAAAGGTCGTGACCGAGTGGCGGCAGAGCGTCGAGCGGGCGAAGCGGGAAGCCGTGGAGCGTGCCCAACGGGATGCGGCCCAGCGGGAGGTCGAGGCCCAGCGCCAGGCGAGGATCGCGCGGGCGGGCGATCTGTGCGACCAGGCGGCGGCCGGCCTGTACGATCCCGATCGCCCGAAGGCGCTGCCCGGTGTCCCGTGGGATGTCCTGAAAGGGGCGGGGACCGACGCGATCGAGGCCTGCGAGATCGCCGTTCGGCAATACCCGGAGGAGCGGCGCTACCGCTACCAACTCGCTCGGGCGTACCAGACGTCCGATCCGAAACGGGCGCTACCGCTGCTGCAGGTGCTGATGCGGCAGAACTACCGCGCAGCCTATGACAATTTCGGATGGGCTCTCTTGGATACCCGCGTCGGCCGCAACGATCTGGCGGGGGCCATCGCGAGCTTCCGGCAGGGCGCCACTCTCGGCGATCCGGACGCGATGGTCAGCCTCGCGACGATGATTTCGAAGGGTCGCGTCGAGGGATCCGGGCCGGATGACGCGTATCGGCTCTTCAAGCGTGCGGCATCGATGGGACACCGCGAAGCGGCCGACGCGGTCGAACGCTTGATGGAAGGCCAGCGCCAGGCCGAGCAGCAACGCCTTCAGAACGAGCAGGCGGCGCGGGCCTTCATGGGAATTGTCGGCGGTGCCCTCGGCGGCATCGGCCGGCGCTGATTGGGAGAAACCGGATGACCGCGATCTGCCGCCAGGCCTTCGGTCTGGCCACCCTGTTGCTCGCCGGCCTGAATGGAGCCGCCGCTCAGTCGCCCGAGCCGGCCGGGTCCGCGGAAGCGGCGGCGGCGCTCAACGGCGGCGCCCATCTCACCGCGGGCGCGCGGCCCGCCTCGGTCGAGACGTGCTGGGCGGACTGGAAGGCGAAGGAGAAGCTCGAGGACGGCAAGAACGAGAAGAAGAACGGCTACTTCGTCTACGTCGCCCACGAGCAGGCGGCGGTCGCCGAGCCGCCGGGCTCCCGCAATTGGCTCGTCGGTCGCAATGCGGCCTTCACCTACGCGGAGATCAGCGCGCGAAAGGCCCTCGCGGAGTCGATGCGCTCGACGATGCGGTCGAGCCGGTCAGCGGCCGTCCAGATGTTCGGCGGGAGCGACGCACCGCCGTCCCTGCGGCCTGTCGTCGAGCAATTGTCGATCGTCGACAAGTCGCGCGTCCTCGCGGACAAGGCCCTCGATGCCGAGATCAAGAAATTCGATCCGCAATGGTCGGGCGGGACCGCGGCGCAGCAGCGCGCGGCGATCGCCACGCAGCAATTGCGGATCGACCAGAGCATCGAGAGCAGGGCGGAGATGTTCGCCTCCGGTGCGTTCACCGTTGTTCAGTGCGAGGGGCCGAGCGTGGAGGATGCAGGCAAGTACCACGTCCTGACAGGTCTGATCTGGTCGCCGAAGCTCGCCGGCATCGCGGAGACCATCTGGAACACGACGTTGACCCTGCAGCGTGAAGCCCCTCAGCCGCCGATCCGCCAGCAATTCGAGGCGATCAAGGCCGGGAACCCGGATTGGCTCGCCTACACGATGGGTGCCCGCGTCTTCACGGACGAGAACGGCGAACGCGTGGTGGTCGGCTTCGGCGTCGCCCCGCAGACCAACCTGATGCCCGCCGACCGAAGCCGTGCCAGCTTGGCGGCCATGGCGGCCATTCAGCAATTCGTCAGCGAGCGGGTCGTGGCGAACAGGATCGGCAAGGACGCCTACGAGTCACGCGGCATGAGCGACGGCTCGGTGCAGAGCTTCAATCTCGGAACCTATAACGAGGCTGTCAGGGCCCAGGCCGCGGATCTCCAGCTGAAAGGCGCCGCCGAGATCCTGTCGTGGCGGGGGGAGCATCCCTGGTCGAAGGCGAAGATGCAGGTCGTGGCCGTCGCCTGGAGCCAGCGCTGGGCGAAGGATGCCGACGCCGTCGGTCGGGCCATGGGCGCGGCAGAGCAGCGCATGACGCAGCAGGGCGGCCTTCCCCGGGCGTCCGCCACAGCCGACGAGGGCGATGGCGGCGCGCCGGCCGCCGCGCCCGTGCGGGCGGGCGCCGCTGCGACGACATCGGATTTCTAAGTCGCCGACGACGGCGGTAATCCGCGCGGACGACCGCCGGACCGGCGGTCCGTCCGCTGTCACCGAGGAGTTGATCGCTTGCACGACGGTGACGCGACCACGCGTGTCCCGGCCGCGGGCGGCCGCGTGATCTCCGCGGCACGGCCGCCGTCGCATCGCGTGACCTCAGCTGGACCGTCGGTTACGAGTCGAGCCGCTGCTCGCTGACGGTCATCAGCATTGGACGGACGTCAGGCGGCAGCCAGATCAGGAAGGCCCGACACGATGGCGCGCCGCTTCGTCACCCTCGACGTGTTCACCGAGCAGAGGCTCGCCGGCAATCCGCTGGCCGTGGTGCTCGACGCGGAGGGGCTCGACACCGCCGCCATGCAGGCCATCGCGCAGGAGTTCAACCTGTCGGAGACGGTATTCGTCCTGCCGCCCACGGAGGCCCGGCACCGGGCGTCCTTGCGCATCTTCACCCCCGGCCGGGAGCTGCCCTTCGCCGGCCACCCGACGGTGGGCACCGCCGTGCTGCTGGCGCTGCAGGATCCGTCCCGGGGCGATGCCCGGGCCTTCGGCCTGGAGGAGCGGATCGGAATCGTCCCCTGCGTGGTCGAAACGCTGGCGGACGGCAGCGGCGGACGGGCGCGGTTCCGGCTGCCGATCCTGCCGGAATACCTCGGTCCCGGCCCCGAGCCCGCCTTGCTGGCCCCGCTCCTCGGCCTCAAGCCCGCCGACATCGGCACCGGCCGGCACGCGCCGAGCCGCCACGGCGTCGGGCCGAGCTTCACCTGCGTGCCCGTGGGCTCGGTGACGGCCCTCGACGCCGCCCGGCCGGCCCAGGCGCCCGACCCAAACGACGGGCTCTACCTCTACACACCCGACCCCGAGGGCACCGGCCAGAGCTGGCGGGTCCGCATGTTCGCGCCGAATTTCGGCGTCACGGAGGATCCCGCCACCGGCTCGGCGGCCTCCGCCTTCGCGGGGGTGCTGATGCAGTTCGAGGCCCTGGGCGACGGCACGCACGACGTGGCGATCCGCCAGGGTGAGGCGATGGGGCGGCCGAGCGAGATCGCGCTCCAGCTCACCATCGAGGCGGGGGCCCTGCGGAGCGTCGAGATCGGCGGGGCCGCGGTGATCGTGGCCGACGGCACCCTGCATGTCTGACGGCTTCCGGATCACGCCGCTTGCCGCCGTGACGGCGCGGTTCGTGACCTACGACTGGGCCTTCCCCCGGGAGAATGCCGACGCCATCGCGGCGCATTGGCAGACCCGGATCGCCCGCGCGCCCGGCATGTTCGACGGCACCGTCCTGCTGTGCTGCGATCACGCGGTCGCGGACGGGGCCGCCCACCTCGACCTGTTCGCGACGCGCTACGCCACCTTCACCTACTACCGGGACACCCGGCACGCCGACGCCCGCATCGCAGACGCCCGCATCGCCAATGCCTTCGCGGCGATCGTGCCCTGGACCTCGGACGGCGCCGTCCTGCTCGGCGAGATGGGGGCCCGCACGGCCAATGCCGGCCAGCTCTACTTCCCCTGCGGCACTCCGGATCCGGACGACATACAGGGCGCGCGGGTCGATCTCGTCGGCAGCGCCGCCCGGGAACTCGCCGAGGAGACCGGCCTGGCGCTACCGGACGAGGCCGAAACGGATTGGGTGCTGCTGGAGGGGGAGGGCCAGCTCGCGTTCCTGCGGCCGGTGCGCTTTCCGGAGACGGCCGCGCGGCTCGTGGCGCGGATCGCCGACCATCTCGGCGCCGAGGCCGAGCCGGAACTCGCCGGGATGCACGTGGTGCGGGGCCGCGACGACATCGATGCCGCGCGGATGCCGGGCTTCGTGCGGGCCTACCTGGCGGACGCGTTCCCGCCCGCCCGCTGACCGGCGCGGCGCGGGGAAAGACGTTCGTCTCCCCGCGGGGACGGCCGGATGTCATCTCTGGCATCAATCGCGGGCAATACAGATTTTTGTTTCATTGACCGCCCTCGCGGCAAGCATAAGCTCGGACTTCCACAGAACAGCCCCGCACAACGCAGGCAGCGGATCGAGGCAGGCCCCATGCTCATCGGATCTCACGCTTGTCCCGGCGTCCGCAGGTTCGCCGGCGCGCTGCTCGCCGCCGCACTGACGCTGGCCACAACGACGCTGGCCACGACGACGCTGGCCGCGGTGGCCGCCCGCGCGGATGAGGTCGTCCTGCGGGTCGGCGACCAGAAGGGCGGGAACCGGTCACTCCTCGAGAGCGCCGGCTCCGCGAAGGATCTGCCCTACCGGATCGAATGGTCGGAATTCCCCGCCGCCGCGCCGATCCTGGAGGCGCTCAACGCCGGCGCCCTCGATGTCGGCTACACCGGTGACCTCTCCTTCCTCACGGTCGTCGCGGCCGGGGCACCGATCAAGGCGATCGGCGGCACCAAGTCGGATCCGCGGACGCAGGCGATCCTGGTCCGCGCGGATTCGCCGATCCGCTCGGCCGCCGACCTCAAGGGAAAGCGACTCGCCGGCACCCGCGGCGGCTGGGGCCAGTTCCTGATCAGCGCGACGCTGGAGAAGGCCGGGATCGCGCCATCCGAGGCCACCTTCGCGCCGCTCAACCCGGTCGACGCCAAGGTCGCGCTGATGGCCGGCTCGGTGGATGCCTGGGCGGTCTGGGAGCCCTACGTCTCGTTCGCGACGCTCAGGGACAAGGCCCGGCCGATCGCGGACGGCGCGGGCCTCACGCCGACCATCACCTTCATCGTCGCCTCGGACAGCGCCATCGCCACCAAGCGGGCCGCCCTGCAGGACTTCCTGAGCCGCCTGGACAGGGCGCGGCTCTGGTCGCTGGACCATCTCGACGCCTACGCCCGGAACACGGCCGCGCTGACCAGGCTGCCGGAGGACGTCCTGCGCGCGGCCTACACGGCGCAGCGGACGCGGCCGATCGCGCTCGACGACGGTGTCGTGACGGAGGTCCAGGAGGCCTCGGACCGGGCGACGCGGTACGGGATCCTGTCGAGGACGCTGGACGTCGGGCGGGCCATGGACCGGAGCTTCACCGCCGCGGCCTCGAACTGAGCGCGGCGCGGTCGTGACGCGCCCGCGATTTTTGCGGCACCGCGGGAGCTTCGCTGTTTCCGGCACGTTCACCCGACGCTCCCCGCGGCGGCACGTGGCCGGGCGGGTCGCGTTCCGGAGTGTCCATGTCCTCTACTCGTCGTCCCGCATCGCAGTCCCGCGCGGCCCGCACGCGCATCCAGGAAGGCCAACCCTACCCCCTGGGCGCCACCTGGGACGGGCTCGGCGTCAACTTCGCTCTGTTTTCCGCCCACGCCACCAAGGTCGAACTCTGCCTGTTCGACGATGCCGGCGAGCAGGAGATCGAGCGGATCGAGCTGCCCGAGTACACGGACGAGATCTGGCACGGCTATCTGCCCGACGCCCGCCCCGGCACGATCTACGGCTACCGGGTCCACGGCCCCTACGAGCCGAAGGCCGGCCACCGGTTCAACCCCAACAAGCTGCTGATCGACCCCTACGCCAAGGGGCTCGTCGGCTCGATCACCTGGAACCCGGCCCTGTTCGGCTACAAGATGGAGACCGGCGACGACCTGACCTTCGACGAGCGGGACAGCGCCCCCTACACCCGCCGCTCCCGGGTGATCGACCCGGCCTTCACCTGGGGCCGGCACCAGAAGCCGCTGGTGCCCTGGGACAAGACCATCGTGTACGAGGCCCACGTCAAGGGCATGACCAAGCTCGACCCGCGGGTGCCGGAGAAGCTGCGCGGCACCTATGCCGGCCTCGGGACCCGGGACGTGCTCGACTACATCAAGAGCCTCGGCGTCACCTCGGTGGAGCTGCTGCCGGTCCATTCCTTCGTGCAGGACGACTACCTGCAGGAGAAGGGGCTGGTGAATTACTGGGGCTACAACACGATCTCGTTCTTCACCCCCGCCCGGCGCTACGCGGCGGTGCCGGACTTCGCCTTCTCCGAGTTCAAGGAGATGGTCTCGCGCTTCCACGGCGCCGGCCTCGAGGTGATCCTCGACGTGGTCTACAACCACACCGCCGAGGGCAACGAGAAGGGCCCGACCCTGTCGTTCAAGGGGGTCGACAACGCCTCCTATTACCGGCTCCTACCCAACGAGCCGCGCTACTACATCAACGACACCGGCACCGGGAACACCTTCAACCTGTCGCATCCGCGGGTGCTGCAACTCGTGACCGATTCCCTGCGCTACTGGGCGCAGGAGATGCAGGTGGACGGGTTCCGCTTCGATCTCGCCACGATCCTGGGCCGCGAGCCCTACGGGTTCGACGAGGGCGGCGGCTTCCTCGACACCTGCCGCCAGGATCCGGTGCTCAACAACGTCAAGCTCATCGCCGAGCCGTGGGATTGCGGCCCCGGGGGCTACCAGGTCGGCGGCTTCCCGCCCGGCTGGGCCGAGTGGAACGACCGGTTCCGCGACGATGTCCGCGCCTACTGGAAGGGCGATGGCGGGCTGCTGCCGGATCTGGCGGCGCGGATCGCGGGCTCGGCTGACAAGTTCAACAAGCGCGGGCGCAAGCCCTGGGCCTCGGTGAACTTCCTCACCGCCCATGACGGCTTCACCCTGCACGACACGGTCTCGTACAACGACAAGCACAACGACGCGAACGGCGAGGGCAACCGCGACGGCCACTCGCACAACCTCTCGTACAATTACGGGGTGGAGGGCCCCACCGACGACCCGGAGATCCGGGCGGTGCGCCTGCGCCAGATGCGCAACATGCTGGCGACGCTGTTCCTGTCCCGCGGCACGCCGATGCTGCTCGCCGGCGACGAGTTCGCCCGGACCCAGAACGGCAACAACAACGCCTACTGCCAGGACAACGAAGTCTCCTGGCTGGACTGGGATGCGATCGGCGACGAGGAGCGGGATCTCGCGGAGTTCACCCAGCGCCTGATCATCCTGCGCAACGCCCTGCCGATCCTGAGCCGCGGGCGGTTCCTCACCGGTCAGTACGACGAGGAGTTCGGCGTCAAGGACGTGACGTGGCTGCGGCCGGACGGGAGCGAGATGGCGGGCGAGAACTGGTCGGACGGCGAGGCCCGCGCCTTCGCGGTCCAGCTCGACGGGCGCGCCCAGGCCACCGGCCTGCACCGCCGCGGCGGGGACGCCACGCTGCTGATCATGTTCAACGCCTACCACGACCTCGTGACGTTCACGCTGCCCGAATCCGTGGGAGGCGTGGCCTGGACGCGGCTCCTCGATACGAACCTGCCCGACAGCCAGGACGTGGAGAGCTTCAAGTTCGGCTCCGGCTACGACGTGACCGGGCGCTCGCTCCTGATGTTCGTGCTGAAGCCCGAGGACAGCCCCGGGACGGAGGACAACGCCATGGAGCGCTCCTACCAGCACGTCATGCAGGCCTTCGAGCGGGCGAACGTGGAGCATGTCCGCTTCCACCTCGACGAGGCCGAGGGGTGAGGGACGCGGCCGGGCGGTTTTCGCATCGCCCGGCCGACTGCGCCTTGCGCCGGACGGCGCACCCGGCTAACAGCACGGCACCACGCGGCCCTGGCCGCGCCCGGCGCGCCGCGTGTGCGCCCGGGCGCCCGGTTCGCGGACGGAGGGGTGGCCGAGTGGTTGAAGGCGCACGCCTGGAAAGTGTGTATACCGGAAACGGTATCGCGGGTTCGAATCCCGCTCCCTCCGCCAACGCTTCGCTAAGTGGTTGATCCACCGGGAAGCCCACCGAAATCAACGGCTTACGACTAGGCTACTGCTACCCCGCGGTGCTATCCGGGAGCATGAGCGACGTGAGCCGCCACACCTACCTCGCGCAGCGCAAGGGCAGCGCAAACTGGTACTTCAAAGTCAAGGTCCCCCACGATCTCATAGCCGCCTTCGGGCGAGAGCAGGTGTGGAAGTCGCTGCGCACTTCCGACCTTGCGGAGGCGAAACGGCGAGTACGCGACGAGGCGGATGCCTTCGACAAGCAGTGCCGCGCCATGCGAGATCGGGCTGCGACGGATGGTCAGGATACGGTCGGCAGCGTAGCCCTGACCTCATTAAACGAGGCCGCCATCTACAAAATGGTGGCCTCGTGGTTCGATACCCTCACCGTGGATCGTGAGCGCCGGCACGCGGTCGCGGTGCCTATTGACCGCGATGAAGCCCTCATCGCCTTAGATCAGGACGAGGGCACACTCTACGATCCGGACGACCTCGGCCTTGACGCCGCGTATCAGACCGCGGTTCGTTTGCTTCAGGCTAACGATGTCCGCCTGGTGCGGCGCAAGCTCGATCCGATCCGAGCCGCTGGATCGCCGATGCGGTTCGTGGTGGCCCATGACGATGCAGCATCGGACCAATTTCGGCAGTTGCTGGCGCTGCTACGCCGCGGGCAGCTTGAGGACATCCATCGCAGCCGGGCACGCCTGACGGGAGACTATCAGGATCGGTCATTCGATCCTGTGTTTAAGCCCCGGGCCGAGCCGGGCGGGAAGTCGCTCGCACAGGCTATCGTTGCCTTCCGTGCCGAGCCGCAGCGGGCTACCCTCATCGCCAAGTCACAGCAGACGTACGACGTGGTCTTCCGCCTCGCGGAGGAGCTGTTCGGCACCGATCGGCCCATCCGCGAGATCGGCCGTGAGGATTGCAAGACGTTTCGAGCGACTGTCCAGGCGTTGCCGCCAAACGCTGCCAAGCGCTTCCCAGGAAGGACGCTGGTTGAGGTTGCGGGGCTGAAGCTGCCAACCACAGACCGGCTGCACACCACTACCGTCAACCACTACGTTCACGGCCTATCGGCGCTGATGAATTACGCGCACAACGAGGGCTGGATCGTACAGAACCCAGGCAAGGGGCTCGCGCTCAAAGGCGCTAAAAAGCGCCATCGCCGCGATCCGTTCACCGCCTCGGAACTCACCTCGATCTTCCGGGCACCTCTGTACACTGGCTGCCAAGATGATGAGAACGGGTATGCTAAGCCGGGACCGAACAGGCCGCAGCGCGGGAGGTTCTGGATCCCGCTGGTCGGGCTCTACACCGGCATGCGACAGGGCGAGATCGCGCAGCTCCGCACCGAGGACGTGCGCCCGTTCCAAGGCGTCCTCTGCCTTTTCATTGCAGCCGATGGCGACGACGTTGACGAGGCCGATCGCAAGCGCGTCAAGACGGAGGCGGGCGAGCGGTACGTACCTGTGCACCCGATGCTGAAGGAGGTCGGCTTTCTCCAGCATGTCGAGCGTATGCATAAAGCCGGTTCCAAGCGCTTGTTCCCAGATATCGTACGCGGCGCCGACGGCTATTTTAGTCCATTCTCAAAATGGTTCTCGCGTTTCCTCGCGGAAGCCGGAGTGAAGCGTGACCGCAACGCCTTTCACTCGTTTAGACATACCTTCAGGGATGCAATGCGCGAGGCAAGCGTGCCGCCAGACGTAGTGACTGCTCTTGGTGGATGGGTCCGGGGTGGAATGGAAGAACACTACGGCAGCGGCCGGATAACTGCGTCGGTGCTCCAGGAGCACATACAGCGCATTCGGTATGATGGGCTCGACCTATCGCACCTCGCTGCTCGCTGAACCGTTGCGCTTCGCTCAAGAAGCGGAAGCGGCGGGCATTCTCCATTGCAACCGGTTGCAATGCAGGATGGCCAGCCCGTGCCAAAAACCTTAATTGCAGTCTGCGTGGCACAACCACTAAGGCGCCTAGCAGGGGCATCGCCGTTCCCACTGCAACATACCTGCATGATCCTCGCTCCCCACGCATAATATTAAGCACGCCAAAAGGCGGGGACGCGATGCTATTTTAGGCCGCTGCGTCGAATGGAGGTAAAGGCTTTAGGAAATCCAGCAAAATCTCGGCCATCTTGTCCCGATCCTTTGTCTCGCATTCCCAGAGCACCAGAACGCGCCAACCTGCCGCGTGTAACTTGGCAATGTTGCGCGCGTCGCGCTGCGTATTCTGCTCAAATTTTTGGCGCCAGAAGTCGGGACGGGTTTTCGGCATCGTTGCCACCCGGCAGCCGGAATGGCGATGCCAAAAGCAGCCGTGCACGAAGATGACCGCGCCATGGCGAGGTAGGACTATGTCGGGCCGACCCGGCAAGTCCTTGCGATGCAGCCGGAACCTGTAGCCCAGCCGATGGAGCACCCGCCTTGCGGCTACTTCGGGCTTCGTGTCCCTCCCGCGAAAGCGGGCCATGAGGCGCCGCCTACTCTCGGCATCCATCGTCATCCACCCATTGATTGCGAAGCGCCGAGACTCGCGGGCCAACCTTAGCTATATGAGTCTCGGCACCGCGGGGACGTCGATTGCGAACGCTCCATCGGGCATCGAGTTGCGGACGGCCCATGAACCAGAGCTTCAGGATCAGCTCAGCCCTCAAGGATATCATTGGGCGCGATCTGATAACCAATGACCTAGTTGCTATCTTCGAATTGGTAAAAAACTCCTTCGACGCTCACGCCGACCGCGTTGATATAGCTTTTACCGGTGACAAGATCGTTATCGCCGATAATGGCAAGGGAATGGCCTCACAGGACATTCTCGATAGGTGGCTCTTTGTGGCCTATTCTGCGAAGAAATCCGGCGAGGAAGACGAGGGATTACCGCAGGATTACAGGGACCGCATCTCGCTCCGACCCGGATATGCTGGAAGCAAGGGCATTGGTCGATTTTCTTGCGATAGGCTTGGCAGCTCCCTCAAGCTCTACTCCAGGCCATACGGAAGTGACGGGAAGGTCGCACTTCTCGATGTCCGTTGGGCCGACTTCGAGAACGATGCCAAAATACCCTTCGGCGAGATCCCGGTGAACCTCAACGACACAGCCCATTTCCCATCCTACTCCGGTCTACCCAATCGCAAGAATGGTACAATTTTGCAGATCGACGATCTCAGGGACACCTGGGACCGCCAAAAGCTTCTTAAACTCAAGAGTTACTTAGCGAAATTGATAAACCCTTTCGGCGTTCAGTCGGACATGCAGATTGTCTTTCATTGCGAGAGTGAGCTTGCAGAGGACGAGCGCCAATTAGAAGAAATCGACCTTCCGGATGACTTAAAGGCAATGTACAGCACCGCGCGGGAGGCGCTCGCCCATCTACCGGTATCATTGGCCGGCGTCGTTAACGGTCCAGTCGGAAACCTCATTTTTGAGGCTCTCGAAACGAAAACCACAAAGCTTTCAGTCCGTATTTCACCAGAGGGCAAGGTAGCGTCCCGCTTGGTGGACCGCGGCCGGCTGATCTACGAAATCGAAGAGGACAATGCGTTCCCACTACTAACCGGCGCGGAGATCGCGGTAGATCTCTTTTATCTGAACCGAGCGGCAAAGGTTTCGTTCAAACGTTCCATGGGCGTCGAGTCCGTCGGATTTGGTAACGTTTTCCTTTTCCTAAATGGCTTCCGCATCTTCCCCGTGGGGGAGCCGGCCGATGATACGTTTGGTCTTAACGTCCGCAAGGCCCAGGGTCACAGCCGGTACCTTGGTACCCGTGAAATCCTTGGTCGGCTCGATATCAACGCACCGGCAGAGATGTTTCGCGAGACGTCCAGCCGTGACGCCGGCCTCATCGAGACGCCGCGAGTGCAGGCGCTCATGGATGCATTCCGGAGGTACGCTCTCGTCCGTCTTGAGCGCTATGTTGTAGACGTCACGTGGGTCGACAAGCTTGACGCGGATCGGCTCGACACGAGCGGGCTCACAACTGAGGCGGCCCGCGCACGCATCATCGACGTGGTGGCGAACCTGGTCCAGAACCAGAAGGTTCGACTGCTGGCGTACGCTGACGACCTGATTGACATAATCAACGAGCGCACCTCCGAATTCGAAACCTCGATGAAGGGGCTCGCCGTCGTAGCCGCCCAGACAGGCAACGCAGACCTGCTTTCGCGCATCGAGCAGGCCCGCAAGCGATACGAGGCGCTCAAGCGAAGGGAGAAGGAAGCCCGCGACCGTGCTGATGCCGAAGGCGAAGCTCGCTCGCAGGCGGAGGCTCGTGCTGCGGAGGCGACCGCCCGGGCAGATACTGCCGAAGCGCGATATGGTGAAGAGCAGAAACGGTCTCTTTTTCTGACGGCTTTGTCGGGCCGTGAGAAGGATACGCTCGTCAACCTCCACCATCAGGTCGTCATCTATGCGACGTCCGTACAGGACATCGTGGCCAACAATCTCGGTTTGCTCAAGCGCGGGCGCACGCCCTCTGCTGAAGAACTCGCAGCCGACTTAGAGCAGATCAGCTTCCAGAACTCCCGTATTCTAGCCGTGACGCGGTTCGCAACGCAGGCAAATTTCCGCCTGGACGCCGATACCGTGGAGGAGGATCTCGTCCAATATCTATCCGACTACGTGGCGGAAATATCCTCCATGTACGCAGGGCGGGATTTTGCTAGCTTCGATACGGGTGATCAGGTACTCGAGACCCGCTTCAGGCCAATCGACGTGGCAATCATTGTCGATAACCTTGTAAGCAATGCCAAGCGCGCCCGAGCAACTCATATCAAGTTTGCCTGTCGCAAGTCGCAGGGTGGCGATCTCGAAATCGCAGTTGTTGATGACGGCATTGGGATCGACGCCCGACGCGTCGATCGCGATCGTATCTTCGAGAAGGGCTATAGCTCGACTAGCGGTTCTGGTCTGGGCCTCTACCACGTGTCCCAGGTCTTGTCTGCGCTGCGGGGCACAATCGCTCTCGACGATGCCATAGCCGGTACCGGCGCGGCTTTCATCATCCGGATCCCCCGACCAAAGAAGGCCACCCGATGAGGCTCGAGTTCACGCTCCTGTGGTTCGAAAACCAGATTGCGGAGGTCCGGCCCGCCATACAGGGCTTGAAGGCGCATTTGGAAGAAGCCGGCTTCGAGCTATGCGTCCTTGAGGAGGCGGACGACACAAACATTGATGCCCACGCTCGAAACCAGGAAAGCTTCCACGACATAGATCTTATCGTCGTCGACCTTGATCTCGGCGAGGCGGCGGCGAGTGGGGATGAGATCGCGCAGCAAATCAGGCGCCGGTTCAAGTTTACAGACATAGTTTTCTATAGCGGCGTTGCGCCGTCTGAGTTGAGGGGGCGCATCCAACAGCGCAATGTCGACGGTGTCTATTGCATGGCGCGATCGGAGCTGAGGGCCAACCTCATCGAATTGGTCGACGATCTAATCCGGCGAATGTCGCGGCTCGAGGCCATGCGGGGGCTCGCTGTCGCTACGGCCGGCAAGGCAGACCTTCGCATGCGCGCTATCCTGAAGGCGCTCCACGAAGGCGCGGACGAGGCCGGGAAGGCCGAACTTGTCGCATTCATCGATAAGGAGGTGAAGGATGGCGACGATCGCCTGCAGCGTAAGTATGAAGGCGCCGCCACGCTGGCGGAAAAGGTGGATAGCCTCGCCTGTACGAGCATGGTGCTCCTCAAGGCTACGAAGAAATTCGTCGGGCAGCGGCAGGAGCTTCGCACTCAACGCACCGTGCTCGGGCGCTATCAAGTGGAGGTGATGGACATCCGCAACAGCCTAGGGCACGCCACAGAGACGCGTACCAGCGACGGCTGGGTCATCAGGGCCCACGGCGGCGGTAATATCACTCGGGACGACTTCCCGACCTTCCGACAGAGCTTCTCACGCCACTTGTCGAACCTCGATGCTCTCTGCGAAATCCTCGGCGTGCAGGTCACGGGCGATGCCGAGAAGGGCTAGGCCGATTCCCTCGGCCATAAGTGGCGGAACCGCGTTCCCCACCTGGGTGTAGCGCGGGCATCCGTGCGCCCGTCTTGGGCCGCCGGTGGTGTATGGGCCTTTGAACGAGAACCAGTCCGGGAAAGACTGCAGCCGTGCACACTCCCGCACGGTAAGGATCCGCGGTTCAGCGTAGTGGATAACGTCGTCGGGTAGTGTCGTGATCGTGCAGGCAGGTCGACTCGGGGACAGTGGGGTCAGGCTGCGCTTACGCATGCCGATCCGCTCGCGGTCTGCCGGCGACATGGATCGACCAGGCTGGCAGGTTGCCAGCACCTCACGGAAGCGTCCTGCAACCGTGGCACCGTGCTTTGGCAACCGCAATCCGTCAGGGCTGCGGCCGGCCATGCCGGCCCTCATCATCCTGAGGTAGGGGCCGGGCTGCCGCGGCTCCTCATAATGGATTTGGTCAAAGCCAGCCACGTCGGCGTCGCACGAGGGAACATGCGGACGTCCATCGGCCACGAGGTCGCCGATCGCCTCGGAGGCGCTTACCGGCGTTGCTGGGTCTAGATCTTTCGACCGAAGGAATTTGCCCCGGAGGACATCCATCCTGAGGAATGGATCGATCCCCGCGGCTACGCCGCCCTGCACGCCCACGATGAGGAATCTGGGCCGATTCTGTGGAACCCCCCAATCGCTCGCGAGCACAATCCGCGACCAAACATCATACCCCAGATCCTCGAGCCGGCGCATGACGTATGCGGCGTATGTTCGCCCATCATTGCGCGGTGCACCCTTCATGGGGATGTCGAAGCCGCGCACGTTCTCGATCAGTATCACTCGAGGCCTGATAGCCTCTACTAAACGGAGGTAGTGCTCTGTCAAGACGTTGCGGGGATCATCTGGCCTTCGCCGCCCTGCCGTGGAGAAGCCTTGGCACGGCGGGCCACCGGAGATCATATCGACCCGCCCACGGAGAGCGCGGAGGTTGTCGATGCTCCGCTCCAAAAGGTCGGCAATGTCGTGCGCACTTGTATTAAGCCATTCTGGCCAATCGAAGCGGACCCGGTCGCCGTGGATGAGGTTGGCTGAGAGGGTCTGGAAGGCGTGCGGATGCTTCTCAATCGCAAAGGAGCCGCGCCAGCCAGCGTTAAGTAAGCCTAAAGCCAGGCCGCCGCAGCCCGAGAAGGCATCAATGAATGTCGGGCTGTACATCTGCGGCTTCAGTGGAGATCCGGTCGTACACCATATGGCACAGCTTGGTTAGCAACTCCAGGACGTCCCCTTCGCGACACCAAGCCCGCAATGTCAGAACCAGCTCAGCCGCAAACGGGTACGGTTCGCCGGCACTCTGCCTTGTTTCGAGCCTGCGCGGCGCACCTACCTATGGGATTGGGAACGCCCCGGCCTCGTGAGCAGATTGGGTCGGCTTACGCCGGTGAAACCGGTTGCACTGGGGCGACCTTGGTGTCACCGAGCAGGCGGTAGACGCTGGCTCGGCCTATCCCTAGGCGCCGGGCTATCTCGGATCCGCCCAAGCCCTCCGCAGCCATAGCCCGGACGGCGGCGGCGTCGATCGAGCGGGGGCGGCCTTTGTACACTCCTTCAGCCTTCGCCTTGGCAATACCCTCTAGCTGGCGCTCGCGGCGTAGGTTGGTCTCGAATTCTGCGAACACGCCGAGCATCTGTAGGAAGCACCGGCCGGCGGCAGTGCTGGTGTCTACTGGCTGCTCAGTCGCGCGGAGTGCCACGCCCTTGGCCTCCAACTCGCGCACCAGGGCGGCGAGGTCAGCGATCGAGCGGGCAAGGCGATCGATGCGGGTCACCACGATTGTGTCTCCCCGCCGAGCGAAGTCCATCAGCGTCAGCAACTCGGTCCGACCCTCGGTGGTCGTGCCGGATCGCTTCTCAGCGCGGACCATCTCACACCCGGCGGCGCGTAAAGCTTCCTCTTGGAGGCCGAGATGCTGATCGGTGGTCGACACTCGAGCATAGCCGTAGACGTGCCCGGACAGCGCGGGGGGGGGCTGAGTGTGAGCAGGCGCGCGGGTTCGGGTACGCATGGGGGGACCGGCAGTCACTGGACGCTTCCTGTCTCGGATGCCTCTAGACCTCGCCAAACTACCGTCTCAAAAATCTTCGGTCAATCCATATAAGACGACAAACCTGTCTCGAAGGGCTGGCCCGTTTGGGTATACTCAAGCGAGACGGGTTACGGCGCTCCGCGCTTCTTCGGCGGAGGAGGCAAAGTCTGCGTTGATGCAGCCATGTTCACAAGCGGCAGTTTGATATTGAAATTTGCAATACCAGCAATGCCCGCACCTACAAACAAAACAGCCGCTGCGACAATACTTGCCGCCACTTCTCGCCCTTGAGGCGCAAGTATAACGCAAGCAATTGCTGACAAAACGAGCAAAGCAGCAACGATATTCTGCGATATTTTGACCGCAGTGGAAGATCTAATATGCTCCTTCAATATTTCTGTTTGTGCCGGCATAGCCTCAATACCGTTGGCATGGAAAACAGCGCCATCGTACGCTTGAGAACACGTCGCGCAAACTACTCGATCGACCCGAGATACTGCGGCACCAGCTGTCGAGACCTCCAACACCCCAGTGCCCTGACAAGAATGGCATTGCCACGTCGTGACCAACACCTCTGTCTTGATCGGCTCCTGACGCATCGCCAGCACCTTAGTATTGTAATGTTGGGCTTCAGGGTATGTGGGGTGATGCCATAAGGCAGCGCAGGGCCGGTCTCGGGCACCGCCGTTTCCAATCTCTCCAAGCCACACATACCCAGGCAAGACAATTTCTTCGTACACCTCACTGCGAAGGCAGCGACAGGCGCTCAGAATACCGCCTTGGCGTGCGCGATGAGATCGCTGAGGTTGGTCATCCTAACGTCCGTGAGCCCTTTCGGCGTGTCGCCGTCGTAGACCGCCAGACGGTAGAAGAAACTTCCGTCCTGGATCACTCCGTGGACGTTCGCGCTGAGCGTGCCGCGGCGAGCCCATACCCGACAGGTGTCGAACTGGAGGTGCGGGTACTGCCTGTCGCTATCCTCCATCACGAGGGGTTCCATCGTGACATCCACGTCGAGCAGATGCGAAAGCTCCGCTTCGAGGCGATCGTACACAACCTGCATCCGGTAGGGGGGCGGGAACGTCGCGAAGGCTTGCGGGGTGACGACGTTGGACATGGGCCTCTCTTGAGGTTGTAGCAGCGCTGGCACGTCCACAGGTAGGTCGAAGCCTCCATGTTGGCGAGCGGTTAACTCCACCGCGTCACCAGGGACACCACCGGGGACGTCACCAGGGACGGAGGGGGGAACTCCGTGGAGACGAAGTCGCTCACCTGCGCGGAGCTTGGGGCCGCCCTCGGGATCACGGCTGCGGGCGCGAAGCGGCTGGCGATCCGTCATGGCTGGCACAAGGTCCAGGGCAACGATGGCAAGGCGCGTGTCGCCGTGCCGATCGAACGCCTGGAGGTGGAACGGCCCGTCTCCAGTGATGACACCAGCGCCCCCCGGTGACGACACTGGCGATGCCACCGGAGACAGCACCAGGGATGACACCGGTGACATGTCCGCCGCCGTGGCGGTCCTGGAGCGTCACGCCAGCCGGCTGGAAGGCGAGCTGGTCTCGGTCCGGGCCCGGCTGGAGGCGGTGCAGTGGTAGCGGGACGCGGAACGGGCAAGAGCCGGACAGGTGGCTGTTCTGGAGGCGGTGCTGGACCTGGAGCGCGAGCGCGTCGCAGAGGCCAAGGCGGAAGCGGAGCGCTGGGCGAGAAGCGGCCACAGCTCCCCGGGGTCTAGCGGCCCTGATGGCGCAGCTCCGCAGGCCCTCGGCGGCCTGATCTCCGAGATACCCGGACAGGCGATCAGCCTCCAGGATCTGAGTGAAACCGGTTGCACTCTAGCCGGACACAGTCCTGCACACACCTCTAGACACAGGACCGGACACAGCCCACAACCGTGCTCCCTCGCATCGGGAGCGTCATGACCAATCAGCCCACCGCCACCCTCGCCCAACGGCTAGGAGCTGCCGCCAACAGCGCCTTTGCCCAGCAAGACGCGGAAGCCTTCCGGGACATCATCCTGAACCTGGAGATGGAGGACATCCGCTCGCACCGCGGGATCGCCACCACCCTCAACGCCCGCGGCGTCACCACACCCCGCGGGGGCCTCTGGCACCCCACCACGGTGGCCCGGCTCCTCCGGCACCTCGATCTCAAGCGGTCCAATGAGCGGTTGCCGGTGCGGCGGCCGGACCCCTTCACCCCACCGTTACCTCCAGAGACCCAGGCCCCGGCAGGAACACGTCGTCGGGGCCGGGCCTTGCGGGTCTAGTCCGGAGGCTCGGATGGTTCACCCCCATCGCGTTGGTCAGCAACCCGCTTGAACAGGTTCAGGATGTGCTCGACGCTGCGGATGCAAGCCGCGAGCTGGGGGACGATCTCTATGCCCCTGAACACGTCCACGTCATCGAACACGACCGTGACATCAGCCGGGATCCGCGAACCGATCGGGAGCGGACAAAGTCCCGGCGGGAAGAGCATCAGGCGTTGGCCATCCATCGCGACGCAGGTCCCGAACTTCTGGTCCCCTTCAACGATCGGCACGGGCCAGTCCATCTGCACGATGGACAAGGTCGGCACGAGCGTCTGATGCTTGTCCAGAATGTCCAGTTGGTGGACCGCATACAGGCCGTCGTTGCCGCCCTTGAAGGGCGCCGTCGCGTCTATGATTTCGCGGAACGCGGGATCGATACGGTTCAGCTTCCGCGCGCTGATCGTCGCGTTCAGCTCGGACCGGTCGTTGCAGAACGGGTAGTGCACCTTCTTGCTGTGCTTCGGATCTCCGCCCGAGATGCGGTGTAGGTCGGTGGCCATCAGGTCCAGGGACGCCCGTAGGTTATGGACGATGTCCCCGACCATCGCGGACCACATGTCCGGCCTTGGCTCGCTCTCGCGGTAGACGAACGCACCCATCGGGGCACCTACCGCCTCCGTGTACTCGTCGGCCATCTCGAAGACGACTTGAGCCCCCCCACGCTCGAAGTACCCCGCGACCTCCGCCTCGAAGCTCTGGAGGTGGTGCTTCGCGCGCTCGATCTTGATGCGCGCACCGTCGAACGGCTTGGTCATCAGGCTAGCTGTCCGAGTTCGGCTTCAGGAGGGTCCTCAGCCTGCCTTTCCAGCATACCGAGACGGCATCTCGGTATCAGGTGGTAGCGAGACGGTTTCGAACCGAGACGGGCTGATCAGGGTGGCCGAGCGAGAGGGAGATCGCCCCGATTGAGGGAGGGGTCCCGACCACGATCGAGGGAGAGGGAGGGATCGAGGGCCCGGGGCTCTACCCGTAGGGGGAGCAGGTACAGGGGCTTCAGGGGCGCCTATGGGGGCGGCGGACGCCGCGGCCTCGATCCGGCGCAACCCCTGGTTCTCCTATCGGGACGCTGCTACCGGTGCTGCATGGCTGACGGGTCGGACAAGCTCTGGAACGGGTTCGTGACAGGCGTGTCGGCCCTGATCTCCCTGTTCGGGTCAATCATCGCGTTGGTCTTTGTCGGCGGGCTTCTCTACGCGGTGTGGCCGCAGATCGGCGGCCGGGTGGGCTGGGCAGTCCATCCCGACGATGGGGACCTTGTCGAACGGGTCGGGCTCACGAACATCCTGATGACGCCGCGGACGGTGTTCACGAACGGCTCCGGGGTCCAGCTCACGGTGGTGTGCGTGGAGACCAACGGCAACCGCTTGGCCTTCACGCCCGCGGACAACAGCCTGCGACGCCTGACCCCGGAAACCGGGGAGGTGCCTGGCATGTGCTGGGATCGGCGCTTCGTCTACGAACAGCCGATGACCACCGCGGAACGCATGGAGCGCGTGAAGAAGTTCTAGCCCGCCGAGTGGACGCGGTAGGCAGCTCTGGCGGTCGGGACACCGCGCCCTTGCCTTGGAGGTAATCGAGCTGCCGGACAGCTAGCAGGGGGCAGGTTAGGGCGGTGGTCGCCGCGAGCGGCGCCATGGGTGTCAGGTCGCAGACCGAGACTGCCCCCCGCTTCAGTGAAACCGGTTGCACCGGGTCTTTCCGCGCAGAAATGAAATTTTTCGGACGCGGGCACGGCTGATGCCTCGCTTACGTCAGTCGATCGAGGCCCAGGGCGCTTCGCACCTTCAAGATTGACGAAAGCGGACGAAGGTATTCGCGTACAAAACAGGCTGCTTCCGCCCCTCAAAGTCGGGGAAAGACTGGAACGGCCATCGCGAGATAAACCCCAGTTATTTGCAGATGTTGCAATTTCAGAGGCTCCGGCATCTCCAGTACAGGGGTAGACGGAGATCTCGCTCCTTGTCGATCCTGCCCACCTCCAGGCCCTTACCGCTGTCATCCCCCTGATCTCGGTGCCGAGTAGCGGTACGGAACCTAGGCAGGAGGGTTCAGGCTGCTCTGGACCACCTGAACAAGCAGATTAGGGGGAGGGGGAGGACACGCACGAGCTGAGCCGCCTTAGCGGGCCGAATGGGCCTTTCCCCTCTCTAAAGATGCGGAAAGATCCGGAAAGGGTTTCGGGGATGGACAGGCTCCAGCGCGGGTTCCAACCTCGTGCAATCGATTGCACGCCAGGTCGTTGGTCCAAGCTCTGAATGAGGTGTCCACCTCCTCAGGTGCGGACTGACCCAGACATGCTCCCCGCTTCTCACGGCGGGAAAGGCTGCGCTCTCCTTACTGGATCCGCCTCCTTGAGAGCCTTGATCGACCGCAGGACAGCCGCCTAGTCACGCCGATGCAACCGGTTTCACCGGAGGAACGGTCTCGCGGAGCCGGGTTCTTGGCCGGACCTTCGGCAAGCTTTCCTCAAAATCGGCAAGGGCACGATTGACCGCCTCGCGGAGGAATTTGCCGCGAGAGTAAGTCGCGTCTGGGTTCTCCCGGCGTCGTCCGCGGATGATGCGATCGATCTTCTCAACCACATCGGGACGTTCTTTGTATCCCAGGGAGATCATTACGGCACCCAGCAAGTTGGTCCTCCCATTTAAATGGGATCGGATCGATTGACAACGATATCTTGCGCGTCATATCAAAACCCTCGTAGATAAGTATCTACCTCGAGCGGCTGTCTCGGGAGCGCGAACTCATGAAGCCATAGTAGATGCTCGCTTCGATCCAATCACAGGACCTGGAAAGCCCAGTGCAACCGGTTGCACTGGATCGCCGGTGCCTAGGATCGCTTACGTACGAGCAGGCGTGCCGCGATGTCCTGAAGCTCAAGGGACGCATTGCGAAGGCAATGGAGGCGGGAGACAGAAAGCGAGCGCGCAGCATAGAGCGCACTCTGATGTACTGTTACAGCGCAAAGTACGTTGCCGCACACGAGGCTAACGCCAAACTTAAGCCCCATCGCCGGAAGTCACGCCACGTGGTGCGTGCAACGGCCGCCACCCTCAATCTTTGGGGGAGAGCTACCGGGGCAGCAAGGGTCCGCGCGATACCTAAGTCCAAAGGCAGCGGATGTCGCGCCATCGTGGACTACGGTCTAGAGGAACGCGCAGCACAGTGGCTCGTCCGCGAGATAGTCCGGCCGCACCTTCAGATCAGGGACGATCAGTTCGCGGTTAAACACGGTGGCCAAACCGCTGCATGCCGGAGAGTGGCGGATCTGATCGCCCTAGGCTGTGGCTACGCCGCCGAGATGGACATCAAGAGTTGTTACCCCAACCTCGCGGAGGATGGGGTCAGAAAACTCCTCGGGGTAATCCCCCGTAGAGTGGTAGAGGCACGTTGCCTCGCCAGAGGTGGTACATATCACCTAGTTGGAGAAGAAGGTCAGTCATGGGGCCCAATGGGGCTCGCTTCAGAAATGGGGGTCGGCCGCGGTTTGAGCCAAGGCTCGCTGTGCTCGCCGCTAATCGCCGAGGCCGCGGTGGCATCGGTCCTGGACGAAGCCGAACGGCGGTCAGACTGGCCAAGATCCGTTAGGTTGGTCGTCCAGGCCGACAACATCGCGATCCTCAGCGGATCAAAGGCGGCGGTGGCACTAGCGATTGATATCCTTGGCGATGCGCTCGAACGCGCCGCTGTCGGTCCCCTGAAAGCGAGAAGCACTCCTATACGCTCCACTGCCAGAGGCTTTGACTACTTGAGTGTCTGCTTCAGAAAGAGAAATGGTCGTATCAGCGTGGAGGCTTCGCCCGAAGCGCGGTCAAACTTTTTGAAGAAGCTAGCAATCCAGTTGAAAGACTTGGCCATTCCGCTACCGAAGATCAAAGAGTGGGCGCGGAGTTGGGGCGCCTCGATGGATCTACGCAAGGATGGACGGCGGCTAACGCGCGCCAGCAGATGGGTCGCATGGGTGCTACTTCATGCACTGGGACCAATGGCGCTCCGTGGGCGTGACCTACAGTCTGTGGCGGCCATTGCGCATCGGCTAATTCATACCCCTGGGCTTCGGCTCTCCGCGTACTGAGTGCCTGCTGACAGCTGATCGCCGGTGCCGGTGTCAGTGAAACCGGTTGCAATAAGGTCGAGCTTAGATCGCGGTTGAGATGCATCGACGATTGAGAAAATCGCGCTTTAGGAATGCTTAGATCGTAGAAAGCGGTCATTCCGCTTTGCGCCCATTGCTGCCACTCAGCCGAACCGGGCAGCAACCTGAAAGCAGACGTTCTATCGGCAGCTGAGCGATGGCCTGGTTGTCGATGTATCCGACGGTGCATCGCCGTAGGGAGGCTTCGCAGGTGCCTTCACGAATTAAGCTCCGAGGCGCACAATCCCCCGGTGGACCTTTGACGACACCATCGTTGAGGTCAGCCTCGCCCTCGTGCCGTCACCAACGGCCTACGCCCTTTCGTGTCCCAAGCTAAGCTGATTTTGCTCAACTGCCGCGAAAGACCGCTATCGGGATGCGCCAACTCCGCCCGAGATGGCAGACATGGGTCACTGAGACTATGTTAGCTTTTTAGGCTAGAAAGATGCGTTTTATATTAATTATAGTGCTGAATCAGATAATCTGATGGCGCCGATCAAATCAGAATATTTGTCCGCTTCCTCTTCAAAATCTAATTTTCCCCGCAATGGCCGTTGCTTCTCGTTCCTGCGAGGAAAGCTGCGGCCCCGAATGATTTCGGAGGAAACATGCTGGGGTCCCTTGGCGCTCAGGCGCTACGGCATCGCCGTTAGGCCGCACCCATGCAGCCAAACTGGATCGTTCTTTCCCTGACCCTGGCCTACATGGCGGCGATGGGGCTGATCAGTTTCTCTGTGCGACGCCATGCGAGGAGCGCGGGAAGCTTTACCTCCGGCGGCACGCGCTATCCGGCGTTCCTGATCGGCTTTCTGCTGATGTCGGAATTCATCGGGACTGCGACGAGCGTCGGTACCACACAGACGGCCTACAGAGTCGGCGTGTCGGCAGCCTGGAACGTCCTCGCCCTCGCCGTCGGATTCGTTCTTTACGCCATCCTGCTCGCGCCCCGCTTCAAGGAACTCGGCGAGAATACGATCTCCGGGGCGTTGAATAAGGCCTACGGTCGTCCGACCAAGCTCGCGACCTCAATCATCATGATCTTCGCTCTTCAGATCGTCGCAGTCTCGACCTATGCGGGCGGCGGTACGATCCTGGCAGGCCTCCTTAACGTCGATCGGACCAGTGCCATCGTCATCACGGGTATCGTCGCGACGCTCTATGTCAGTGTCGGGGGGATGCGCTCGGTCATCTACACGAATGTCCTCCATGCCGTCGTGAAGTATCTTGGCATCCTCGCGGCCGTCGCCTTCGGATTGTCTCAGGTCGGCGGCCTCGCGAACCTGCGGGTCCGCGTGCCCGAAGCGATGTTCGCGGTCGATACGGTCGGCTGGTCGCAGATCTTCGCGTGGATGGTCGCCGGCATCGGCGCGGTCTTCTCGACGCAATACGTAATCCAGGCCATCAATACCGTGCAGGACGGGCGCACGGCGAGGCAGGCCAGCTTTTATTGTGCCTTCCTGCTCGTGCCGTTCGGCATCGGCGCCGCCCTGGTCGGTGTCTGCGCGGCGGCGCTGCTGCCGGGAATCCCCGCGATCCAGGCTTTGCCGGGCCTGATCGCCCGGATGGACGATCTACTGGCCGCCATCGTGGTGGCGGGATTGGCGGGGTCCCTGTTCGGCACGATCTCGGCCCTCAGCATCGGCGCCGCCACCCTGCTGTTCAAGGATTTCTATCATCCCCGCCGTCTGAGCGAGGATGGGACATCGTCCCTGCGGTTCGTCCGCAGCATGACGGTGCTCGTGGGTCTGATCCCGATTCCCCTGGCGATCTTCGCGCCGGATATCCTGAAGGTGACCTTCCTCGCGAAATCCCTGCGGGCGACGCTGGCGGTCCTGGTCGTCTTTGCCTTCTACGCTCCGCGCTTCGGCACCCCGCGGGCCGCCGTCGTCAGCATCCTGGTTTCCCTCGTCCTGACGATCGGCTGGTTCCTCGCCGGCGATCCCGGGGGAATCGACAACGCCTATGTGGCCCTCGTCATTCCCCTGGCGGTGATGGGTACCGCCGAACTCCGCAAGAGGACCACGCTCCGGAACGAATCGGTTGCGGCGCCCTGACGGGACGGTGGGCCCGGCGGCGATCTAGCTGCCACCCGCGGACCATGCTAAATAGTGCAGATGTCCGAGGCTCTTGAGATCGCCCATGGCGCCTTCGGCCGCGTCGCGCTCCTCGACATGGACCGCAGCCTCGTCCGTCACGCGCACCCGCATTGCCATGTGCTCCTGAAGGTCGAGGGAGACGACACGCAGTTCCTCGTCGGCGATCAGGTTGTCGCGCTCACCGACGATCAGGCTGTCCTGATCAACGCCTGGGAGACCCACGCCTACCTGCACGATCCCCAGCGGGCCAAGGCGATGATCCTGGCTCTGTACATCGAGCCCGACTGGCTCGGCGCGTTCCGGCGGAATTGGGCTGCGAGCGGGGCGCCCGGTTTCTTCGGACAACCGTCGGGCGCCGTCACACCAACGATTCGCCGGCTCGCCCACGACCTCGCCGCCGAGATGGTCTACGCGCCGCTTTCCTCCCACATCCAGGACGAGTTGCTGTCGAACCTGATGGTCGCCGTGATCGAGCGGTTCACGGCCTGGCGCGAGGAGCCCCTCTCCCTCCGCGCCGCCGCCCGGCGCAACGCTGGCGACTGGCGCATCCGACGCACCATCGCGCGGGTGCGGGCGGAGCCCGGCGCCATGCTGGGCACCGAGGCGCTGGCACGCGAGGCGGGCCTCTCCCGCGCCCAGTTCTACCGCCTGTTCGAGCAATCCACCGGGGCCCCGCCGCATGTCTTCCTGAACGCGATCCGGATCGAGCAGGCCGTCGAGGCCATCGTGAGTAGCGAGGAGCCCATCACCGCGATCGGCATGCGCCTCGGCTTCGCCGCGCCCGCACATTTCTCGCGCTTCTTCCGGGACCACGTCAGCGTACCCCCGAGCATCTTCCGCGGTATCGTCCGGCGGGGCGGGCAGCCCGCTGCCTGACGGCGCCGTCATCAAAGAATGAGACGTTTCGGTAAGTCGCGAGACGCCTCGGCATCGCCGCACCCACACGGAGCCGCCATTCTCCCCGAGATACGGACCCCATCGAGAGGTCCGGCGGAGGAAACGGCTTGGGCATCGTGTCATCGAGCTATGTCGGACGGTCCGTGGAGCGCGTCGAGGACGCCGCCCTGCTCTCCGGGCTCGGCCGCTACATCGACGACCTCGGCACGCGGCCCGGCACGCTGCACGCGGCAATCCTGCGCTCGCCCCACGCCCATGCGGACATCCTTGGCATCGACGTCCAGGTGGCCAAGGCGCTGCCCGGCGTCACCGCCGTGGTCACGGGCCGGGACCTCGACGCCGTCACGACCGGCCTCGTCCCGGCCTTGCGGGCGGCCGTCGATGCCCGCGCCATCGCGGTGGACCGGGTGCGTTATGTCGGCGAGCCCGTCGCCATCGTCGTCGCCCGCGACCGCTACCTCGCGGAGGATGGCTGCGACCTGATCGAGGTGCAGTACCGGGTCCGCCCGGCGGTGGTCGACCCGCTGTCGGCCCTCGCCCCCGACAGCGAGATCCTGCACGAGGGCGTCGGCGCCAATTGCGTCAGCGACCGCCGCTTCCGCTACGGCGACCCCGAGGCGGCCTTCGCGGACAGCCCGCACAGCCTGTCCGTGACCGTGCGCTACCCGCGCAACACCGGCTCGCCGATGGAGACCTACGGCGTCGTCGCCTCCTACGATCCCACCGACGATTCCTACGACGTGCTGGCGAACTTCCAGGGGCCGTTCAGCATCCACGCGGTGGTGGCCCGGGCGCTGAAGGTGCCGGGCAACCGCCTGCGCCTGCGCACGCCCCCCGATTCCGGCGGCAGCTTCGGAGTGAAGCAGGGCGTCGCGCCCTACGCCGTGCTGATCGCCGCCACGGCGCGCCTCGTGGGCCAGCCGGTGAAGTGGATCGAGGACCGGCTGGAGCACCTCTCGGCCTCCGTCTCCGCCACGAACCGGGTCACGACCCTCCGGGCCGCCTTCGACGCGGATGGGCGCGTCACCGCGCTCGACTGGGATCAGGTCGAGGATTGCGGCGCCTACCTGCGGGCGCCCGAACCCGCCACGCTCTACCGGATGCACGGCAACCTCACCGGCGCCTACGCCATCCGCAACGTCGCCGTGCGCAACCGGGTGGTGCTGACCAACAAGACGCCGACCGGCCTCGTGCGCGGCTTCGGCGGGCCGCAGGTGTACTATCCGCTCGAACGGCTGATGCAGCGCATCGCGCTGACGCTGGGCCTCGATCCCTTCGCGGTGATCCGCCGGAATCTGATTCCGGCCGACGCCTTTCCCTATCGCACCGCGACCGGCGCCCTCTACGATTCCGGCGATTACCAGCGCGCCCTCGATGAAGCCGCCCGGGACGGCGGGCTCGATGAGCTGAAGCGGCGGCGGGACGCCGCCCGCGCCGAGGGCCGCCTCTATGGGATCGGCCTCACGGCGGCGGTCGAGCCCAGCGTCTCCAACATGGGCTACATCACCACCGTGCTGACGGCGGAGGAACGCGCCAAGGCCGGGCCCAAGAACGGCGCGCAATCGACCGCCACCATCACCCTCGATCCCGTCGGCTCGGTGACGGTGCAGGTCGCCTCGGTGCCGCAGGGCCAGGGGCACCGGACGGTGCTCGCCCAGGTGGTGGCCGACGTGCTCGGCCTCCCGATGGAGCAGGTCCGGGTCACGGCCGACCTCGACACCGCCAAGGATGCGTGGTCCATCGCCTCGGGGAACTACGCGAGCCGCTTCGCCGCCGCCGTGGCGGGGGTCGCGCACCTCGCCGCCACCCGCCTGCGCGACAGGCTCGCGCGGATCGCGGCGGCGCAGCTGAACCTGCGTCCCGAGGATTTGCTCTTCGCGGGCGGTCGCATCGCCTCGCGATTGAACCCGGATGCGGGCCTGCCCTTCGCGCGGGTGGCCGCCACGAGCCACTGGTCGCCGGGCCTCGTGCCCGAGGATCTCGGCGCGGTGATCCGCGAGACGGTGTTCTGGACACCCCCGGAACTGACGGCGCCGGACGCCGAGGACCACATCAACTCCTCCCTCTGCCACGGCTTCATCTTCGACATCTGCGGCCTGGAGATCGACCGGGTCACCGGCAAGATCATCATCGATCGCTACGTCTCGATGCACGATTGCGGGCGCATCCTGCACCCGGGCATGGTCGAGGGGCAGGTGCGCGGCGGCTTCGCGCAGGCGCTCGGCGCGGCGGTCTTCGAGGAACTCTCCTACGGCGACGATGGCGCCTTCCTGTCCGGAACCTTCGCCGATTACCTGCTGCCCACCGCGACCGAGGTGCCGGATCTACGCATCCTGCACGTCGAGAGTCCGTCGCCCTTCACGCCGCTCGGCGCCAAGGGAGTCGGCGAGGGCAACTGCATGTCGACTCCGGTCTGCCTCGCCAACGCGGTGGCCGACGCCCTCGGGCTTGAGGCCATCGACCTGCCCCTGACCCCCGCCAAGCTCGCTGCCCTCGCGGCGGGCGGGGAGGAACGAGCGCCCCCCGCCGGCCACTCTGCCCCGAAGCCCGCCACGAAGGCGGGCGACCGCACCTTGCGTGGGGAGGGCTCGGCCACCGTCACGGCTCCGCCGGAGACGGTCTGGGCGATGCTCCTCGACCCGGACGTGCTCGCCTCCGTCATCCCCGGTTCGCACGGGGTGCGGAAGCTCTCCGGCACACGGTTCCAGGCCGACGTCACCCTCGGCGTCGGCCCGGTGAAGGGCCGCTACAAGGCCGAGGTCACCCTCAGCGATCTCGATGAGCCCCGGGCGGTGACGCTCACCGGCACGGTGACGGGTGGCCTCGGCAGCGGCGGTGGAACCGGCCGCCTGACCCTGGAGCCCGACGGCGCCGGGGGGACGCGGATCGCCTACGTCTACGAGGCGGCGGTGGGCGGCAAGGTCGCGGCGGTGGGCGGGCGCCTCCTCGACGGGGCCGCGCGGGTGATCATCGGCGGATTCTTCACCGCCCTGGCTCGGCGAGCCGGCGGGTCCGGCGAGCGCAGGCTCCGCCTCCCGGCCGCCCTGCGACGGCTCCTCGCACGCCTGGGAGTGTCCGCATGAAGCCCGCGCCCTTCGCCTATCTGCGCGCGACGTCCCTGGACGACGCCTTGGAAGCCCTGCGCCAGCACGGCCCCGAGGCTCGGATCATCGCGGGCGGCCAGTCCCTGATGCCGATGCTCAACATGCGGCTGACGAAGCCCGCCGTGCTCGTCGACGTGATGCGCATTCCCGCTCTCAAAGAGCCCCGTCTCGACAAGGGGGCTCTCGTCATCCCGGCGGGCGTGCGGCAGGCGATCCTGCTCGACCGGCCGGGGCTCGCCCGGGACCTGCCGCTGCTGGCCGCCGCCCTGCCGTGGGTCGGGCACATCCAGACCCGGGCACGGGGGACGCTGTGCGGCTCCGTCGCCCATGCCGACCCGAGCGCGGAAATCCCCCTCTGCCTCGTGGCGCTGCAGGGCGAGATTCACCTGCGCAGCCGCCGGAAAGTCCGGCGCGTGGCGGCCGAGGACTTCTTCACCGGCATGATGGTCACCGACCGGGCCGACGATGAGATGATCGAGGCCATCGCCTATCCCCTCCGCCGGGAGGGCGCCGGCACCGCCTTCGCCGAGGTGGGGCGTCGGCACGGCGACTACGCCATCGTCGCCTGCGCGGCGGTCGTGGACGGCACCCGGATGCGGCTCGCCGTCGGCGGCGTCGCCGACCGGCCCACCGCCCGTGACTTCCCCCATCTCGCCGGCTCGGCGCTGGACGATGCCCTCAACGCCTTCGCCTGGGACCTCGGCGCGGGGGACGATCTCCACGGCACCGCCCGCTACCGCCGCGACCTCGTGCGGAGTCTCGGCCGCCGGGTGCTGGAGGAAGCGGCCAGGGCCGCAAGAGGCGACACCCATCAGGAGGCCGTGCCATGCCACAGCTAGACGCGAAGGGCCGTCACACGGTGGCCTTCACCCTCAACGGGCGCGAGACCACGGTCGAGGTCGAGACCCGCACCCTGCTGACCGACGCCCTGCGCCACGGGCTCGGGGCCACGGGCACGCATGTCGGATGCGAGCACGGCGTCTGCGGCGCCTGCACGGTGTCCATCGACGGGGTGCCCGCCCGGGCCTGCCTGACGCTGGCCGTGGGGGTCGAGGGTTGCGCCGTGCGGACCGTCGAGGGTCTGGCTCCCGAGCCCGGCCGGCTCGGAGTGCTGCAGGCGGCCTTCCGGCGGCGGCACGCCCTGCAATGCGGCTTCTGCACCGCCGGCATCCTGATGTCGCTCGATGCCTATCTCGTGCTGCGGCCGAACCCGTCGCGCCGGGAGATCACGGAAGTGATCGGCGGCCATCTCTGCCGCTGCACCGGCTACGCGCCGATCATCGAGGCCGCCCTGGAGGCGGCTGCGGAACTCAGGGGCGACATCCCGGCCCCGTCATCCCCGGAGGCCGCCCATGCTTGATCTCGGCACCAGCTTCCTTGCGAGCGTCTCCCGCGATCCCCGCGCCCTGGCCCTCGTCGACGGGGAGACCCGGCTGACCTACACGGAGTGGTTCGCGGTGATCTCCGCGACCGTCGCGGGGCTCGACCGGCTCGGGCTGAAGCCCGGCGACCACCTCGTCACGGTCCTTCAGAACCGGCACGAGGCGGCGACCCTGCACTGGGCCTGCCAGTTCGCGGGTATCGTGATCACGCCGATCAACTGGCGGGCCAAGGCCGAGGAGATCGATTTCGCGATCGAGAACGCGCAAGCCCGCGCCATCGCCTACGAACCGGTCTCGACCGGGAGCCTGCGGGATAGCGCGGCGTCGCAGCGGATCCCGCGCATCGCCGTCGGCACGCCACCCGGCCCCGGCGAGACCGCCTTCGCCGACCTCACCGCCACCGAAGGCCCCCCGGCGACGCCCCGGGTCGACGCGGAAGCGATCTCGCTGATGCTCTACACCTCCGGCACCACCGCCAAGCCCAAGGGGGTGCCACGGCGACACCGGGCGGAGCGGGCGGCGGCGCTCGCCCACGTGGCGCAGAACCTCTACGGGCGTGGCGAGCGGACGCTCGGCGTCATGCCGCTCTACCACACGATGGGCGTGCGCTCGCTCCTTGCCATGTCGCTGATCGGCGGGACCTTCGTCTGCCTGCCGCGCTTCGACGTGGCCGGGGCGCTGCGGCTGATCGCGGCCGAGCGGATCACCAACCTCTACCTCGTGCCGACCCTCTATCACGACCTCGTGCACCACCGGGATTTCCCGGCGACCGACACGACCTCCGTGCGCAAGCTCGGCTTCGCCGGGGCGCCGATGACGGACGGCCTGCTCGCCCGCCTGACCGAGGCGTTCCGGCCGGACCTGTTCGTCAACCATTACGGCTCGTCGGAGGTCTACACCTTCACGATCAACCACGAGGCGGCGGTGAAACCCGGCTCGGCCGGGCGGGCGGGCCTCAACACCATGGTGCGCGTCGTGCCCATGGGGGGCGACCCGGACCGGACCGCCGCGCCGGGCGAGGAGGGCGAGATCGCCGTCATCGCCAAGGGCGACGAAGCCTTCGAGGGCTACTGGCATCGCCCCGAGGCCGACGCCAAGGCCTTTCGCGACGGCTGGTACTTCACCGGCGACACCGGCTTCGCCGACGCCGATGGCGACCTCTACGTCACCGGCCGGGTCGACGACATGATCATCACCGGGGGCGAGAACGTCTCGCCCGTCGAGATCGAGAGTCGCCTGTCCCTGCATCCGGCCGTGTCCGAGGTCGCCGTCGTGGGCCTGCCCGACGAGCGCTGGGGCCGGATCGTGGCGGCCTTCATCAAGCGGAGCGGCAGCACCGACGAAGCGGCGCTCGACGCCCATTGCCGTGCGGGCGGCCTGCCGAGTCACAAGCTGCCGCGCCGCTACGTCTTCGTGGACGAGATCCCGAAATCGCCGGTCGGCAAGCTGCTGCGCCGTCAGCTCGTGGCCGGCGAGTACGTGCCCGAGGGCGAGGCCGAGCCCCGCGCCGAAGGCCACGAGGCCGCCTGACACCCCCCAACGAATTTCAGCGAGAGCCCTGCCCCATGACGAGTGACACCCCCACCATCGACCCGCGCCTGACGAACCTCGACGGCTTCCGCGTCGAGATCGACGCCGAGCGCGAGCGTGCCGACGTGATCCTGGCGCGGCCGCCGATGAATGTCATCGCGATGCCCCAGCGCGACGAGATCCGGAAGGTGTTCGAGGCGCTGGACGAGGATCCCCGCGTGCGGGTCATCGTCCTGCGGGCGGAGGGCGAGCACTTCTCGTCGGGGGGCTACATCAAGGGCTTCCTCGACGCCTCGCCCGAACACGTCTCGAAGCTCGCCTGGAACATGGCGGCGCCGGCCCGCTGCTCGAAGCCCGTCATCGCCGCCAACCGTGGCTACACGTTCGGGGTCGGCTTCGAGATCTCGCTGGCCTGCGACTTCCGCATCGTCTCCGAGACCTGCCGCTACGCGCTTCCCGAACAGAAGCTCGGCCAGATCCCCGGTTCCGGCGGCTCGGCCCGGCTCCAGAAGATCGTCGGTATCACGCGGACGAAGGACATCGTGATGCGCTCGAAGCGCATCCCCGGCCGGCAGGCCCTCGACTGGGGCATCGCCACCGAATGCGTGCCCGACGCGGACCTGGAAAAGGCCACCGACGCCCTCGTGGAGGAGCTGCGCGCCTTCTCGCCCATCGCCCAGCGCACCGCCAAGAAGCTCCTCAACGACACCGAGGACGCGAGCCTGTCCATCGCCATCGAGCTCGAGGGACACTGCTACAGCCGCCTGCGGCAGGCCGACGACTTCCGTGAGGGCGTCGAGGCGTTTCACGCCAAGCGCGCCCCGCGTTTCACCGGCTCCTAAACCCACCACGCCGGGGGGGCTGCAGGGCAGCTCCCCCCACCCCCGTGACCCCCACGGCACCGCTTCGATCCCGCCCCGGCGGGACACGATGGCGCGCGCCCTGATGGCCCCCGTCCCGACCCAGAGCCCGAACCGGCCCACCGCGGCAACGACCGCATCCCCCGGAGGAACCCCATGCAGACCGCCGCAACCTTCGCATCCGATCCCCCCGCTCACGCCAAGCCCACGGGCCGGCAAACGGCGACGGCCGCCATGGCCTCGCTGTTCGGCTGGGGGCTCGATCTCTTCGACCTGTTCATCCTGCTCTACGTGGCGCCCGTCGTCGGCGCCCTGTTCTTTCCGGCCGACAAGCCGATGCTGTCGCTGGCGGGAGCCTATGCCTCCTTCGCGGTCACGCTGCTGATCCGGCCCCTCGGCTCGGCCCTGTTCGGCTCCTATGCGGACCGGTTCGGCCGGCGCCGCGCGCTCATGGTGGCGGTGACCGGGGTCGGCCTGTCGACGGCGGTCTTCGGCCTCCTGCCGACGGTCGGCCAGATCGGATGGCTCGCCACCGCGATCTTCCTGATCTTCCGCCTCGTCCAGGGCATCTTCGTCGGCGGCGTGGTCGCGGCGTCTCACACGATCGGGACGGAATCCGTCCCGGAGCGGTGGCGGGGGCTGATGTCCGGGGCGGTCGGCGGTGGCGGCTCGGCCATCGGCGGCCTGCTTGCCTCCCTGGTCTTCTACGTCGTCTCGCTCATGGCGCCGGGAGAAGCCTTCACCGACTGGGGCTGGCGACTGATGTTCTTCTCGGGTCTCCTGACCTCGGTGATCGGCCTGATCCTCTTCCGCAATCTCGAGGAATCCCCGATCTTCAAGAATCTCCAGGCCCGGAAGGCGGCGCTCCGGGCAGGCGCTCCGGCGGAGGCCTCGCCGATCCGCTCCCTGTTCTCACCGTCCAACCGGGGAAGCTTCGCGGTCGCGACTCTCATCTCTTTCGGCGGCGGCGCGGCCTACTACCTCACGTCCGGCTACCTGCCGACCCTCCTCAAGCTCGTGAACGGCGTGCCGAACGCCACCGCCTCGATGATCCTGATCGGCGCCAACGTCGCGGCGGCGATCGGCGCCTGCGGCATGGGCGAACTAAGCCAGCATATCGGGCGCAGACGGTCGTTCCTCGTCATGGGCGTCGTCCGCCTGCTCGCCTTTCCCGCCCTGTTCCTGACCATGGCGAACACGACGAGCCTCGTTGGGGTCGCGGCCTGCGCCTTCCTGCTGGCGCTCATCGCCAACGCCAGCTACGGGCCGCTGTTGATCTTCCTCAACGAAAAGTTCCCGACGGCGGTGCGGGCCACGGGGACGGGCCTGACCTGGAACATCGGCTTCGCGCTGGGTGGAATGCTGCCGACGCTCGTCTCCCTCGTCGCCGACGGGCCGACGCAGATCCCGACGGTGCTGGCCGTCGTCATGACCGGCGTCACCCTGGTCTATCTCGTCGGTGCCTTCCTGACCGACGAGACGCAGGGCAATCTCGACCGGGCCTGACGATACGGTTCTGCGCGGGCGGAGGCCTCCCATGACGAGTGATCCCCTCTGGACCTTCGCCTGCGCGTTCTACGGCCGGCCCGGCGTCGCCGCGGCCTGCCTCGCGCTCCAGGACGAGGGCGGCGCCGATGTGCCCCTGCTCCTGTACCTGATCTGGTGCGGGAGGACCGGACGAAGGCTGGACGCCTCGGCGCTCGCCGGAGCGGAAGCCCGGATCGGCCCCTGGCGTGGGCAGGTGATCAGTCCCTTACGGGCGATCCGCCGGGCGATGCGGTCGGACATCCTTTCGGGCCAGACGACGGAGGCGCTCCGGGAGCGGATCAAGCTCGCGGAGATTGAGGCGGAGCGCCTCGCCCTCGCGGCTCTCTTCGAGGCCGCGCCAGTCCCGGATATGCCGGCGAGTTCGGGCGGCGAGGCCCTGGCCCTCTATGCCGCGCATCTCGGCCGGACCTGGCCGGAGGCACCGCTGCGGGTTCTCGCGACGGCGCTGGAGGGCTGAGCGCCGGTCAGCCTTCTCCGCTCCGCCAACGCCGGACGCCGGGTGCGTCGATGTCGAACAGGTCGAGAACCCGCCCGATCGTATGGTCCACCATGTCGGCGAGGCTCTCCGGACGCGCGTAGAAGGCCGGAACCGGCGGGGCGATGATCGCCCCCATTTCCGAGAGCGCCGTCATGGTGCGGAGGTGGCCGGTGTGGAGGGGAGTCTCCCGCACCATCAGGACGAGGCGGCGGCGCTCCTTCAGGGTCACGTCGGCGGCCCGCGTCAGCAGGCCGGATGTGACGCCGGTCGCGATCTCGGCCTGACTCCGCATGGAGCAGGGCGCCACGACCATGCCGCGGGTCCGGAAGGATCCGGAGGCGATCGAGGCGCCGATATCCCCCTGGGCGTAGGTCTTGGCGGCCAGGGCGCGGACGTCGGCGACCTTGAGGTCGGTCTCATGGGCCAGCGTCACCTCGGCCGAGCGCGACATCACGAGATGGGCCGGGATCGCGAGGTCGCGCAGGATTTCCAGGAGACGGATCCCATAGATCACCCCCGAAGCACCCGAGATGCCGACCACGAGGGGCAGCGGTGTCATCGTTCCTCCCGGCCGCAACGGGCGCGGCGACGTTGCCGGTGACAGTATCGGGGTGTGCTCGCCCGTGTCGAATAACGTCGGCTGATCGCTGCCATCAGTCCGGGGGGCTCAACCGGTGATGATATGGGCCTGGAGTGCGGCCGCCGCCGCGTTCAACTCCTCCTCAAGGATGCCGATGAGGAGCTGCGCCGCGTGGCTGAGCGGTTTCTGCGGATGGTGGATGATCACCAATTCGCGGGCGATGCGCGGCGCGACGATGCGGTAGGCCTTGAGGTACCCGTCGGCGAGCTGTCGGCTGACGGCGATGCTCGGCAGCACAGTGAAACGCGTCGAGCGCGCCACGAAGTCCGCGATCGCGGGGGGCAGGTCGAGTTCGAGCTTCGGGCACAGGGTCACGTCCGCGGCGGCGACACGGCGGTCGAGTTCGACGCGCAGGCCGTGGCGGGTCGACGGCAGGATCAGGTCGAGGGCGGCGAGGTCCGCCATCCGGAGGGGCAGGGGCACCGGCAACGGTGTGTCGCGCCCGCCGACCACGACCATTTCCTCGTCGAGGAGGGGTGCCATGACGAGGCCGAGGCGGCGGGCCGGCCGGTTGATCACCGCGAGGTCGAGGGCGCCGCTGCCGACGCCCTCGATGAAGGTGCTGCTGTAGCCATCGGCCAGCGACAGCTCGACCTCTGGGTAGGCCGCCGCGAAGCGAGCGAGGACGCTGGGGATCACGCTCATCGACAGGGACGACAGGATGCCCGCCGTGACGCGGCCCGACACGGTTTGGGACAGGCGCGCCATGGCCGCCCGGGCCTCGGCGACATCCCGCTGGATCGGGTGGACCAGTTGGTGCAGCGTCCGGCCGGCGGCTGTCGGCACCATGGCCTTCGGCTGGCGGTCGAACAGGCGCTGGCCGAGTTCCCGTTCCAGCTTGGCGATCTGCATGCTGAGCGCGGGCTGGACGACGTTCATCCGCTGCGCGGCGCGGGTGACGCTGCCCTCCTCGAACAGGGCGACGAAGTAGGAGATCTGACGGAGATCCATACACGGGACCCGGGCGACACGAGCAACGCGCCAGAGGACCATGTGCGGGCCGGTCGGCGCAATTCAAACCGGCTGATGGGCGGCATCACCAATCGTTATTTTTCCCGCCTGCGGGAAGAGCTTAACGCTTCCTCCCCTGGCAAGCTTGGTTCAGACGACCCCGCCGTGAGGACAGCATGAACGCGCCCACTCCCGTTCGTTCCCTCCGCGACTGGCTCGATCGGCTGTCCGGGGATGGGCGCCTCGCCATCGCGCGGCCGGGAATCGGCTTGCGCCACGAGGCGGCGGCGGTGGCGAACCGCCTCGACGGCCGGCAGGCCAGCCTGTTTCCGCAGCCCGGGGGGCATCCGGGCACCATCGTCTCGGGCCTCGTGTCGAGCCGGGCCTGGATGGCGGAAGCCCTCGGCACCACGCAGGATCGCCTCGTCGCCCATTTCCAGCAGGCCGCCGCCCAGCCGCTCCCCTGGCACGAACGCCACTCCGCCCCCGCGCAGGAGGTCGTCCACCGGGAGGGACTCGACATCCTGAAGCTCCTGCCGGTGCCGACTCTGAACGAGCACGACAGCGGCCCCTACATCTCGGCGGGCCTGATGATCTCCCGGGACCCGGAGACCGGCCTGCAGAACGTCGCCATCCTGCGCTGCCAGATCAGCGGTCCGGACAGGATCGGCGTGCTGGTCCTGCCCCGGCATACCGACAATTTCTACCGCAAGGCCGAGGCCCAGGGCCGGGGCCTCGAAGTCGCCCTCGTGGTCGGCGTCGATCCCGCCTGCCTCCTCGCATCCCAGGCCATCGTGCCCCTCGGCCACGACGAGTTGGAGATCGCCGGGGCGCTCACCGGCCAACCCCTCGACGTGGTCAAGTGCCTGACGAACGGCGTGCGCGTTCCGGCGAACGCAGAGATCGTGATCGAGGGCCACCTCCTGCCTGAAATCCGCGAGCCCGAAGGGCCGTTCGGGGAGTTTCCGCAATATTACGGGGAGCGGGCCAAGCGGCACGTCATGCGGGTCGATGCGGTAACGCACCGGCGCGACCCGATCTTCCACATGATCGTCGGGGGCGGTCTGGAGCATCTGTTGCTGGGGGCGATCCCCCGCGAGGCCACGATCCTCGCGACGCTCCAGCGCAGCTTCCCCGGTGTCGAGGACGTGCATCTGTCCCTGGGGGGAGTCGGCCGTTACCACCTCTACGTCCGCCTGCGGAAGACGCAGGAGGGCGAGGCCAAGAACGTGCTGCTCGGGGCCTTCGCCGCCCACTACGACATCAAGCACGCCGTCGTGGTCGATACGGATGTCGACATCCACGCCCCGCAGGAAGTCGAATGGGCGATCTCGACGCGGTTCCAGGCGGACCGAGACCTCGTCGTCATCCCTCACGCCCAGGGCTCGAAGCTCGATCCCTCGGGCCGCGAGGGGGTCGGCGCGAAGATGGGTCTCGACGCGACCGTTCCCCTCGACGCGCCCCCCATGAAATTCAAGCGCATCCGTGTTCCCGGCGAGGCCGAGGTCGATCTCGACGCGGTGCTCGCGTCCGGCGCCGACTGGCGCGCGGCGATCGGCTGATCCCGTGAACGCCTTGCCCGAAACGGTCGACGTGTTGATCGTCGGCGGGGGCTCTGCCGGCTGCGTGATGGCCCACCGGCTCTCCGCCGACCCGCGGCGCCGGGTGCTCCTCGTCGAAGCCGGCATCGATACACCGCCGGGCCGGGTGCCGGCGGAGATCCTCGACAGCTATCCGATGCCGCTGTTCCATGGCGACACCTACATCTGGCCGGGGCTCGACGCGGCGGTCACCCGCGACTCCCGCGGTCGCATGCGGCGGCGGGCCTACGAGCAGGGCCGGGTGATGGGCGGCTCGTCCAGCATCAACGTCCAGGCGGCCAACCGCGGGCTGCCCCGCGATTACGAGGCCTGGGCCGCGCTCGGCGCCGAGGGCTGGGCCTGGGACGACGTGCTGCCGTATTTCCGCAGGCTCGAGACCGACCTCGATTGCGGCGGTCCGCTGCACGGCCATGATGGGCCGCTCCCGATCCGGCGCATCCTGGAGCCCGCATGGCCCCCCTTCGCCCATGCGGTCGCCCGCGCCTTCGATGCGACGGGGCTGCCCCGGCGCGTCGATCAGAACGGCGAGTTCGAGGACGGGATCTTCCCGCCGGCCTTCTCCAACCGGGACGACGCGCGGGTCTCGGCCGCCGCCGCGTATCTGGACGTGGGGACGCGGGCCCGGCCGAACCTCACCATCGCCGCCGGCCTCGAGGTCCGTTCGCTGGTGATGGACGGGCGCCGCGCGACCGGGGCCGTGCTGCGGCGGGGCGACGGATCCGAGCAGCAAGTGAGCGCCGCCTCCGTGGTCCTGTGCGCCGGCGCTCTTCAATCGCCGGTGCTGCTCCTGCGTGCCGGGATCGGCCCGGGCGATGCGCTCTCCGCCTGCGGGATACCCGTCCGGCTGGCCCGTTCGGGCGTCGGCGAGAACCTGCGGGACCATCCCGCTTTGACGATGGCCCAGGTCCTTCCCCGCTCGCTCCGGCTACCCGAGACCTTCCGGCGCGCGAGCTTGCTGGCCCTGCGCTATACGTCCGGCCATCCCGGAGGCGGCGCCTCCGATATGTATCTCACCGCCTCCGCCCGTGCCGGCTGGCACGCCCTCGGCGGACGCCTCGCGCTCTACTTCCTCTGGGTGAACCAGCCGCACTCGGTCGGGCGCCTGCGTCTCGATCCGGCGAACCCATCCGGCCCGCCCGACATCGACCTCGGCCTGCTCTCGGATCGCCGCGATCTCGAACGCCTCGCCTCGGGGATTCGGCTGCTCAGCGACCTCGTGGTCTCGCCCACCCTGAACCCCCGCTCAGACGACCTCTTCCCCGCGAACTATTCGCCGCTGATCCGCCGGTTGAGCGCCGTCTCCCCTCGCAACCGGCGGCTCACCGGCCTCCTCGCCCCCGTGTTCGATGCACCGGCCATGCTGCGCGCCCCGCTGCTGCGCGCCGTCCTAGGCGGCCACGCTTGGGCGACAGTGCTCCAGGACGATGGCGCTCTCGACGACTTTGTCCGGGACAACGTCTTCGGGGTCTGGCATGCGAGCGGTACGTGCCGCATGGGCCGGGCCGACGATCCCGACACGGTGGTCGATCCGGGGGGGCGCGTCATCGGAACCGAGAACCTGTCCGTCGCCGACGCATCGGTGATGCCCCGCCTTCCTAGCGCAAACACGAACGTCCCGACCTTGATGATTGCGGAAAAGATCGCGGAGAGGATGATGGTGGAGATGGGATGATCCCTCTCGACACATTCGGCACCTTTGCGGTGGCCGACCTACGGCTGGAATACCGTTTCGTCGGTCCGCAGCCGGACTTGGCGCCGACGCTGGTGTTGCTTCATGAGGGTCTCGGTTCTGCCACGCAGTGGGGCCCGCTGCCGGAAATTCTGGTCGAGACGACCGGATGCGGTGTCCTGGCCTTCTCGCGGCAGGGTTACGGGGCCTCAAGCCCGGTGCCTCTGCCCCGCCGGGCCGACTTTCTCGAACAGGAAGCTTGCACCATACTTCCCCAGGTCTTCGACCTCGCGGGACTGCGAAGCGGCCTGCTGATCGGCCATTCCGATGGCGCCTCGATCGCGGCCCTCGCGTTGGCGGAGGGCGACACCCGCGTGCGGGGCGGCGTCCTCATCGCGCCCCATTTCTTCGTCGAGGAGGCGACGCTGGCCGGGGCCCGACGGGCCCGGGACGCCTACGACAAGGGCGATCTGAAGGTCCGTCTCGGTCGTCGGCATACCGATGTCGAGGGCGCCTTTCGCGGCTGGAACGACGCTTGGTTGGATCCGGCTCGGCGCGGATGGACAATCGAGACAGCCCTCACGCGATGGACCGTCCCGGCACTCATCATCCAAGGAACGAAGGATGCTTACGGAACCAAGGCCCAGATTGCTGCCGCTCGCAGACTTTGCCCCGCCGGTCTGCTGACTGTTTATGAGATGCCGAATGTTGGGCATCACCCACATCGCGAAGCGTTGGCAGAAACTGCCGACGTCATCGCCCGCTTCGTCACCCATGTCTTGAGCAGAGATTAAGTCTTCCCAAGACAAGGTCTGATTGGCCTTGACACACACACTGTCGCGAGGCCGGGTGCCGGCCCCTGTCCCGTGGGGAGGGGCAGGAGGCGGTGTTAGGTTCGTTGACAGGGTTATTTGGACTCACCTGCCTCCCAGGCCTCACCCAGATCGAGCTTTCCGGATCCGGGCGAGGACCAAGCCCAGCCGTGGTACTGGGCCCGTTCGCCCACGTTGCCGCCCGACAGCTTTCGGCGAATTCACGTCCTCGACGGAATGACCGGATTGGATCGGGTAAGACGCTGTCCGTTTTTCCAGCAAGCCCCCTCCAGAGCGGACCGGCCGCTTTCGGCCAGGTTCGGCCGTTCCCAATCGCTCAACGAGCCGCTGTTGGATCCGAAGCAGCCGTTCGAGCGCCCCTGTCTAGACATCGCGCGGTTCCGAACGGACGGTGGTGTACCGACCAGCGGTGATCGTTCTCGCCGCCACGAACATGGGTCGCGAACGCCAGTTCGAATCCCGATAGGTCCGCCCAACCGAGAGGCCAGTGCAACCGGTTTCACTGGGGCTGCGCATGGGTCGACCCATCGGCCGGGGTTGATCTCTGCTACACCGGACTGCTACACCGTGAGGGCAGGGACCTTCTCTAAGTCATTGATTTGGCGCGCGTTGGCAAGCTCGGACGATTGTCCCGCTCCCTCCGCCACCACAAGCGCCGAAACGCGGTCTCTTCGAGCCTTCTGCGGCTGAGCGCCGACACGGCGGCTGTCGCGCGGTCGCGGACCGTCGAGTTCGGCCCCGACGTGGCGCCCCGGAGATGCGTGGCAGCGCCGATCCGTCCGGCAGGCTTGCACCCCGCACTCCGATCACCCGGCACGACATCCCTGAACGACCCGGCCGGTCGGTGGACCGCGCGGGGCTCGCGGGTCTGGAGACGCGTCGAACCATCGGGCTTGGCCAGCAGCCGCATCGGCGCCCCTCCAACCGCATCAGAGGCCGTCCAGCGCGCAGGATTGCGCATCACGTCCTCGCGCGCATGCCCGGCAGAGACATCGCGGTAACCATTCAGGCGCATTGCCCGCTGCAGCAGCCGCCGGAGCCCTCATGCCCAGCCCCCGATCGACGATGCCCCGCCCGTTGACGGCGACGCCCCGCACCCTGGAGACGACGGTTCTCGCCGATCGGATCAAGGCGCTCACGGCCTGGGATGCCGGCGCGGCGATGGCCCGAACCGCCAAGGCTGCGGATAGCGACCCGCCGGTGATCAGGCTGCCGCTGGCCGCCTAGCATCGACACGGCCCGTCTGCGCGGACCCGCCCGGCTCGCCGCGGCGGGCCTTGTCGTGCGCGCGGCGCCCAGCCGGGAAGGACGCATCATTTTCCAGCGCGGGCCGGATTATCGCCCCGCATCGGACGTCAACACTCCGACATGCCAAGTTTGGAAGCATTCTCAGATCCGCCGTTCGCCCGTCCCGCCGCCCGGGGACGCGCCCCGCGGATGCGCGCGAGCGGGCCACCGATCCGAGGCCTGCCGAGACGTGCCGAGAGCAAACCGCGGAACCGGGCATGACATCCGAAATTGTTTGATGCATCGTTCAATATAATCTGCACGCCTGCGCAGATTTTTTCCCTTGCATCGAAGAATTTTTCTGTCAGAAACGCAAAGCTTATCTGATCAATTCGGGGTCTATACATGCGTATGCTTGCACTCGGCGCCGTCCTCGCCGTCGTCATGCCCCTCGCGGCGCAGGCCCAGGAGGCCGGGGATGCGGCCGCCGGCGAGAAGGCGTTCGCCCCCTGCAAGGCGTGCCACAATTTCCAGAAGAACGGCGTGGGTCCTGACCTGAAGGGTGTCGTCGGCCGCAAGGCGGGCACCTACGAGGGCTACAACTACTCCGCCGCCCTGAAGAATTCCGGCATCACCTGGGACGAGGCCAACCTGCACGAGTGGCTGAAGAACCCGAAGGCGAAGGTCCCGGGCAACAAGATGATCTTCCAGGGCATCACGGACGACAAGAAGATCAACGACGTCATCGCCTATCTGAAGACCCAGTCGTAAGGCCGATCCGCCTTCGGAGCGGCGACACGAGCGATCGGCGCTCTGGATTCACTGATTTCACCCCGTCCGGCCGAGCCGGACGGGGATTTATTCGTCAATCTAAAGTATTGAAGAAATAATCTGCCGGATTTGTCATCACGAGAGCTTCACATCGCGAGCAATGATGGTATTCTAAAACCAGTCGCCCGACGTAACGCACCGGGCGTCCTCAACCTTCAGCCCCGCCGGCACCCGCCGCGCGGGGCTTTTTCGTGGCTCAGCGTCCGCTGCCGGAGGACAAGCTCGACCCGACGCTTCCGGAGAGCTGGCTCGGCGTTCCCAGCTGGGTGCCGTTCGGATTGGTGTCCAGGCTGAGATCGGGCGACACGAGGCCGCCGGGCGCGGGGTTCGTCGACTGGGCCGGCTCGAAGGCCTGCCGGGCGCCGGCGAGCGGAATGATGACCCGGTCCGGTCGGATCGTGGTCTCGCAGAGCCCCTGGCAGATCGGAATCGTGAGGTCCGTCTCCTGGCAGATCGCCTTCATCTCGCCCCGGACGCACGTGCAGCGGCACAGCGCCGAGGCCGGGACGGGCAGGGCCAGCAGGGCGGCGGCGAGCATGATCGTGCGCATGATGATCGACCTCAGGGCCCGCGACAGGGCGATCGGGGCTCATAGCACGTTGCGCCCCGGAGCCCGAACGCGCCGGCACCCCCGGCATCCCGCGTCGCAGCGAAGCCGGGCGAGGCTGACGCGGTCCTGAACCGCCCCGGGGAATCAGGAGACTGGCGCGCCGGCCTCCCGGATGATGCGGACGGGCCGAAAGGCGCGCGCGGACACCTCGGCCTCGACCCAGGCGCGGGCCGCGTCGGCCGCGGGATGATCGGCGAAGGCGGCCGGGCGCGGCGGCCATTCCGATCCGGACTGGACGACGTAGCCGCGCATGCCCGCGGCGCACGGGCCGACATAGCCGAAGACCTTGCCGGTGCCGTCCACGAGGTCGGTGCAGTGGACCGGCCCCTCGGTCCAGCGGAGATCAGGCATCGTCTCGCCTCATGCGCGCCTCGGGCTCGATCGGTCTCTGCCCGTCGGTCAGGTGGTCTTGGTGCGCCGCGACCGGCCGGCGACGCGCCGCGCGGGCCGAAGCGAGTCGACGCGGGCCCGGGCCGCCCCTATACGCGCCCGGCGGCCGGACCGTCATCGGCGCCTTCCGAGCCCGCAGAGGGATCCGGCGTGGCGGACAGCTCGGCAGACAGCGTGGCGATCGTCGGCCTGGGCTATGTCGGGCTCCCGCTCGCCCTGGCGTTCGGCCGGGCGCGGATCACGATCGGCTACGAGCGCGCCGCCGACAAGGTGGCGGCCTACCGGGCCGGACACGACCCGGCGGGAGAGATCGACGCGGCGGCGTTCCGGGCGGCCGGGCACCTCGCGATCACCGACGACCCGGCCGCCCTGAGCGCGGCGGACGTGATCATCGTCACGGTCCCGACCCCGGTGGACGCGGCCCAGAGCCCCGATTTCACCCTGCTGATCCGGGCCTCGGACCTCGTCGGGCGGCACATGCGGCCGGGCGCGACCGTGGTGTTCGAATCCACCGTCTATCCCGGCGCCACCGAAGAGGTCTGCATCCCCGTCCTCGAGCAATCCTCCGGCCTGCGCTGGAAGACGGATTTCTTCGTCGGCTACTCGCCGGAGCGGATCAATCCGGGCGACCGGGAGCACAGCCTCGCCAAGGTGGTGAAGATCGTCGCCGGCGACACGCCCGCGACGCTGGAGCGGCTGAAGGCCCTCTATGGGTCGATCATCGAGGCGGGCCTCCACGCCGCCTCGTCCATCCGGGTGGCCGAGGCCGCCAAGGTCATCGAGAACACCCAGCGCGACCTGAACATCGCGCTCATGAACGAGCTGTCGCTGATCTTCGACAAGCTCGACCTCGACACGCAGGAGGTCCTCGCGGCGGCGGGGACCAAGTGGAACTTCCTGCCGTTCCGCCCCGGGCTGGTCGGCGGCCACTGCATCGGCGTGGACCCGTACTACCTCACCCACAAGGCCGCGATGATCGGCCATCATCCCCACGTGATCCTGGCGGGGCGCCGGATCAACGACAGCATGGCCGCCCACGTGGCGCGCAGCACGGTGAAGCGGATCGTCCGGCGCGGCGGCCATGCCGGCCGGGCGCGGGTCATCGTCCTCGGCCTGACCTTCAAGGAGAACTGCGCGGACCTGCGCAACTCGAAGGTCGCCGACCTCGTGCGGGAGCTGGAGGAATTCGGCTGCGCCGTGTCGGTCCACGATCCCCGCGCCGGATCGGCGGAGGCCCGGGCCGAGTATGGCATCACCCTCGTCGACTGGGCCGACCTGCCCGCCGACGCGGACGCGGCCGTGATCGCGGTCCCGCACCGGGATTATGCCCGGCTCGGGCCGGAGGCGATCGCCGCCCGGGTGAAGCCCGGCGGCCTGATCGTGGACGTGAAGGCGCTGTACGAGCGCGCGGCGTTCGCACGGCTGGGCTACGAGGTCTGGCGGCTGTGACCATTGCCGGGCCGCCGGCAAGCATTGCGATCATCCGGACGACGAGGGGACATGCCATGGACGAGACCGGCCACGATCACCGGCAGCCCGCGCCCGGCGACATGGCGGCGCTCGCGGAGCGCCACGCCCGCTACCCCGACGCGCAGATCCGCGCCCTCCTGAACACCACGCGCACGATCGCGCTGGTCGGGGCCTCGGCGAACCCGGCGCGCCCGAGCTGGATCGTCCTGAAATACCTGCTCGACCGCGGCTACGCGGTGACGCCGGTCAATCCCGGCCTCGCCGGCCAGGACCTGCTCGGGCGCCGGGTGGCGGCCTCCCTGGCCGAGGTCCAGGCCAGCCTGGGCGACCAGCCGATCGACATGGTGGAGATCTTCCGCAATTCCGCCGCCGCCGGGCCGCTGGTCGACGAGGCGCTGGCGCTCAGCCCGCCGCCGAAGGTGATCTGGATGCAGCTCGGCGTGCGCGACGACGCGGCCGCCGCCCGGGCCGAGGCGCGCGGCCTCACGGTGATCATGAACCGCTGCCCCAAGATCGAGTACGGCCGGCTCTCGGGCGAGATCGGCTGGACCGGCGTGAATTCCCGGATCCTCAGCGCCCGGAAACCGGTGCTGGCGGCCAAGGGCGTCCAGAAGCTCACCATCGCGGAGCGGAGCCGGCGGGGCGACTGAATCCGATCCTCATACGGTCCGAGACAGCGCCCCGTGGCCAGCGCCCCATTCGCAGCGCCGCGTCCGATCGTGTTGCAACGGCCTGGAAGGAAGGCGATTCCGTTCGAGACATCCGCGCCATCCTCCCTCTCCCGTTCGGGAGAGGGTCGGGGTGAGGGACACGACGCTTCGCGGTCGAGCGCACCATCACGGCTCGGACAGGCGAGCCTCGTCCGGACGAACCTGATCCCACACCCTGTCCCTCTCCCGCACGGGAGAGGGGACCCGCGCATCGCGTGGAACGGGCTCGGCTATCGCCCCCCGTCTCAGCGCGATCGGGAACGATTCCAGCCTGATCGGGTCAGCCCACCCGACACCCTGATTCCGAGGCGTGAGCGCAGCGAGCCTTGAAGGAGGCCTCCGCCGCTCTCCGGCCCCTCACGATGCGGCGGTGACGGGGAGAGCCGAGCCGGCCCTCCGCGGCCCCGTGCCCGCCATGATGTGGTATTGTGATACCTTAACAGCCAAACCTCTCTGATTGCTCGCATTTTCGCGATTTCCGATTTCGCTGTTGACCCGGCATCCGGGCCCGTCTATGCACTGGCCACCGCCGCCGCGTGTGCCCCACGCGGCGGCTCGTTTTTCGGCACCCCGATGTTCTCGGATCCCGACGCGTCGGGGCCCTGGTCCGTCGGAACCCCTGGGATTTGGCTATGAAGACCACCTCGCTGAAGCCCGCCGAGGTCGACAAGAAGTGGATCGTGATCGACGCGGAGGGCCTCGTCGTCGGCCGCCTCGCGTCGATCGTGGCGATGCGCCTGCGCGGCAAGCACAAGGCCGCCTACACGCCCCACGTCGATTGCGGCGACCATGTCATCGTCGTCAACGCGGACAAGGTGAAGTTCACCGGCCGCAAGTACGTCCAGAAGCGCTACTACTACCACACCGGCTATCCGGGCGGGATCAAGGAGCGCACGGCCAAGTTCATCCTCGAGGGGCGCTTCCCCGAGCGCGTGGTGGAGAAGGCCGTCGAGCGCATGCTGCCCCGCGGCCCGCTCTTCCGTCAGATCCTCGGCAACCTCCGCGTCTACAAGGGCTCCGAGCACCCGCATGAGGCCCAGCAGCCGCAGGCGCTCGACGTCGGCGCCCTCAACCGCAAGAACGTGAGCGCTTGATCATGGCGACCCTGCAGTCCCTCGCCGACCTCAACCGGTCGAACACCGGCGCGGTCGATCCGGCCAACGAAGCGCCCATCCACGTCCAGAAGCTGGACGCCCAGGGCCGGGCCTATGCCACCGGCAAGCGTAAGGACGCGGTCGCCCGCGTCTGGATCAAGCCCGGCAACGGCACGGTCACGGTCAACAAGCGCCCGGTGGAGACCTACTTCGCCCGTCCGGTGCTGCGCATGATCCTGCGCCAGCCGCTGGAGATCGCCGGTCGCGTCGACCAGTACGACATCACCGTCACGGTGGCGGGCGGCGGCCTCTCCGGTCAGGCCGGCGCGGTGCGCCACGGCCTGTCGAAGGCCCTGACCTACTACGAGCCGGAGCTGCGTGCCCCGCTGAAGCGCGAAGGCTTCCTCACCCGCGACGCCCGCGTGGTCGAGCGTAAGAAGTACGGCCGCAAGAAGGCCCGCCGCAGCTTCCAGTTCTCCAAGCGCTGATATCCGGTCACACCGGTGTCACGGAGAGGGCGGTTCCTGCGGGAGCCGCCCTTTCGCGTTTCGGGGCTGCGGCGCGGCCGTTGACAGGCTGTCGCACCGCGCTCACCAGTTTCCCGGCCGCGATGGCCGACTCGGGCGGCACTGCCTTTCGGAGAGAGCGAGACGGACGATGGCTGGCGACGGCGTACAGAAGCCCACCGTGTTCATCGACGGCGAGGCCGGCACCACCGGCCTCGGCATCCGCGAGCGCCTGGAGCGCGACGGGCGGGTCGCCCTGCGCAGCATCGCGCCGGAGCACCGCAAGGATCCGGAAGCCAAGCGGGCGCTGCTCGCCGAGGTCGACCTCGTGGTGCTCTGCCTGCCGGACGAGGCCGCCAAGGAGACCGTGGCGCTCGCCGACAGCCTGCCCGGCGGCGGCCCGCGCGTCCTCGACGCCAGCACGGCCCATCGGGTCGCGGAGGGCTGGACCTACGGCTTCCCCGAGCTGACCCGGGAGCAGGGGGCCGCGGTGGCCCGCGCCCGGCGGGTGGCCAATCCCGGCTGCTACCCGACCGGCGGCGTCGCGCTCCTGCGCCCGCTCGTGGAAGGCGGCCTGATCCCGGCCGATCACCCGATCAGCATCAACGCGGTCAGCGGCTACAGCGGCGGCGGCAAGAGCATGATCGAGGCCTACGCGCAGGGCACGGCGCCGCCGTTCCAGCTCTACGGCCTCGGCTTCGCCCACAAGCACCTGCCGGAGCTGCAGCGCTACAGCGGGCTGACCCGCCGGCCGATCTTCGTGCCGGCCGTGGGCAACTTCCGGCAGGGCATGCTGGTGAGCGTGCCGCTCCATCTCGACGCGCTGCCGGGCCGGCCGGCGGCCGCCGACCTGGAGGCCGCCCTGCGCGACTGGTACGCCGGTCAGCCGCTGGTGCAGGTCGTGCCGGGCGCCGCCACCGGCGCGCACCGCGAGAAGATCGAGCCGGAGGACCTCAACGACACCGACCGGCTGGAGTTGCGGGTGTTCGGCTCGTCCGAGCACGGGCAGGCGGTGCTGGTGGCGCGGCTCGACAATCTCGGCAAGGGCGCCTCCGGGGCGGCCGTGCAGAATCTCGGGCTGATGCTCGGGCTCGCCGGCTAGCCGGCGGCGGCAGACGCATCGCCCCGGCTTTGCGCGCGGAGCGAAGGAATCGAGGGCCGCGCGCCGTTTGGCGGCGTGCCGCGTCCCGTTCGAGTCGCCCCGCGGGCAAGACGTCGAGGACCGTGTCGGGCTCCGCGTGAGCACGACGCGGCAACGAGAGCCTCAGGCCCTCCTCGACAGAGGGGACGCCGCCGGCGAAGAGAGGGCCGTGAGGCAAGGCCCTCGAACCGCTCCCTTCGCACCGCGAGAGGCGATGAACGGCGACCTGATCGATGTGGCGTTCGGCCGGCCCTGGCGCAGCAGGGACGCTGCGGCGGACGAGACCGCCCTGCCGCGCGGCACCCTGGGCTTGCAGGTCGATCTCGGCTTTCGATGTCCGATTCGACGCGTCGAGATCGGATCCGCTTGTGCCGCGCGGCCGAGCCTCGCCCTGTCCGATGACGGACAGGTCTGGCGCACGCCCGACCTCGACGCCTCCCAGAGCGGGGCGGAGGCCGCCACCCTGATCCTCGGAGCCGGGGAGGGCGCCTGGGCGCGCCATGTCCGCGTCACCCTGGACGCGCCCGCCGGAAGCGGCCTGCCTGCGGTACAGGTCCTGTGCGCGCAGGCCGATTTCGACCTCATTGTCCTGCGGCGCGTGCTGGACGTGCCCTTCGACATGGCCGACGAGCGGCCCGGCGCGAACCCTTACGTCTCCTACCGCCTCGTCAGCGCCGAGCGGCCGCGTTCGCGCGCCCTGGTGGGGCTGGCGCTCTACGAATGCGGCGCTTTCGGCAACTGCCTGATCCAGTTGCTGCTCGCCATCGGCATCGCCCGCAACCTGAACCTGAAATACATCAAGCTCCCGGCCGCAGACCGCAGCGAAGTGATCGGGCTGACCGGCCCGCTGACCTGCGGCGGGATCACCTTCATCCCCGGCTCCGCGCCCCTGCCGGACGACGGCGCCTTCCTGTCGGGGATGTATTTCGATCTCGGGATCCAGCAGCTCGCCGGCCCCCTCGGCCCCGCCGAGACCCGGGACATCGTCCGAACCTGCATCCGGCCGCTGTTCAGCCGGCTGCCGCCGACCATCCCCGCCAAGCCCGACGACGCGCTGCTGATCCACATCCGCTCGGGGGACATCTTCAGCACCTGGGTGGCGCCGACCTACCCGCAGCCGCCGCTCGCCTTCTACCAGATGGTCATCCGGCGGCTCCTGTCGGAGGGCCGCATCCGTCGGATCACGATGGTGTTTGAGAACCGGCTCAACCCGGTGATCCCGGTTCTGGAAGCCTGGATCGCGGATCTCGGCGTCCCCCTGACGACGCAGAGCGGCACCCTCGTCGACGACGTCGCCGCGCTGATGAACGGGCGCTACCTCGTCTTCGGGCTCGGCACCTTCGGACCGGGCGTCTGCCAGCTCTCCGAGCATGTCGAGCAGGTCTTCTACTTCGCCTCCGGCTGGCCACAGCACTTCAAGAGCATCCCGACCATCGGGCGCGTCGTCGAGGTGCTGGACGTGGCCGGCGCCTACACGAAGGTGGGCGAATGGGACAACTCCCCCGAGCGGCGGGCCCTGATGCTCGACTACCCGGCCGAGAACCTCGCCTTCGACGACGCCTGATCCCGCCGGGACCGCCTTGCCGAAGCCGGCAAAACCGGTGACAAGCGCCCGGCTCATCCGTCGGAGGACAGATTTGGCCAGCGCTGACCAGCCATCGGAAGCCCTGCGCATCAACGCCTTCGACATGCACCGCGCCGAGGTCTTGATGCTGCAGCGGCGTCGGCTCCGGCCGCGCCATGCCACCCTGGTCAGCTTCGCCGCCAAGTATCACTACGTCGAGAGCCAGCGCCGGCTGGTCGCGGCGGCCGCCACCACGGGCGATTTCGACACGATTGAGAGCTGGTCCCCCGACCGGCTGCGCGAGACGCCGTTCTACCGCGCGCACCGGGGGATCCTCGACCGGTCCCGGGGCGCCGGGAACTGGGCCTGGAAGCCCTACGTCATCGCCGAGGCGCTGGCGCAGCGCCGCGACGGCGACTTCATCGTCTTCAGCGACACCGGCATGCAGGCGGTGGGCGACGATCCGCTGCCGCCGGTGGCGCCGCTGCTCACGTGGCTCGACGGCTCGGAGCGCCGGGTCGCGGTGGGTGTGCTCCACGGACGGCCGCAGCGGGCCTGGACCAAGCGCGACTGCTTCGTGCTGATGGACTGCGACGCGGAGCGCTACTGGGAGGCCGACCAGATCCAGGCCTCCTGGATCGCCTTCATGGTGAGCCCCGCCACCCGCCACCTCGTCGCCGAATGGCTGCGCTACGCGGGCGATCCACGCATCGTCACCGACAGCCCCAACGCGATGGGCCTGCCGGATCTCGATGGCTTCATCGACCACCGCTTCGACCAGAGCATCCTGTCGAACCTGATCTACAAGCTCGACCTGGAGATCCCGCCGCTGCGGCAACCGTCCAAGCAGATCCGGACCCTGATCGAGGAGCTGGAGACGGACACGCTGGTGACGGCGCGTCCCTCGGAGAACATCGCGCTGGGCAAGACCTGGCGGGCGAGCTCCGCCTCTGCCTGGTCGGGGACGACCGGCACCTACGGTGAGCGCACCACCGGCGACCCGTCCTTCTTCTTTCACACCGGGCTCGACCGGAACCCCTGGTTCGTCCTCGATCTCGGCGCGGTCGAGCGGGTCTCGGAGATCCGGATCTACAATCGCTGGGGGCAGCTCAGCGAACGGGCGCAATTCATGCGCGTCTGGCTGGGCGAGACCGAGACCGATTACCGTCTCGTCTTCGATGCCGTGGACGCCCATTGCCATCCGGGCCTGCCCCTCCACCTGCGGTTCGACAATGCCCGGTTCCGCTACCTGAAGATCGATCTCGACGAGGAGCAGTACCTGCACCTCGACGGGGTCGAGATCTTCGCGGCGCGCTGAGACGACAGAGCCATCAGTCCCGCATGAGCGCCCCGGCACAGGACAAACCGCTGTTTCCGTTCGGGCCGATCCTGTTCTTCGGCGATTCGGTGACGGCGGACCTGACGGCCGAGACGCCGCCGCTCTTCTCCGGCCCTCAGACGGTCGCGCGGGGGATCGGCGGGCAGTCGACCCGGGACATGGTGCGGCGGCTTCGCTCCGACATCGCGCTTTACGGCGCGCGGGGCCTCCACCTCATCGGCGGCCGCGACGATATCCTGAACCGCGATCGGGTGCCGTCGCTGGACCGCATCGTGGCCGATATCGCGGCCATGCTGCAGGACGCACGCGACCTCTACGTGCGGACCTGGGTCGGCTCGATCCCGCCGGTGGATCCGGACGCGCCGGGAGCGGCCGGATTGCCGGTCTCGCTCATCGGGGACGTCAACGCGTGGCTGCGCGACCACGTGGGGACCTACGGGGCGCAGTTCATCGACTACGACGCCGTCCTGGCCACCGAGACGGGCGCGCTGAGGCCTGGATTCAGCGACGACGGACTCCGGCTCAACGCCGCCGGCTATGCGGCGCTCCGGGACGCGATGATGGCGGCCCTGACGGCCCCGGGTGTCGAGCAGATCTGGGCCCCGCCGGAGAGCGAGGACGCCGTACGCCGGCGCAAGTTCCTGCACCATTTCGGCTATCTCGATTCGAACACGCGCTATCCGAGCCCGTTCATCCAGTTTGCCGGCAAACCGGGTGCCAGCCATTACGGCGTGCCGTTCGACGCCGACGGCTTCCTCAACGCCGCCCCCATCGTGGAGCGCAAGCCGCAAGGCGAGACCCGGATCCTGGTCGTCGGCGATTCGACCACCATCGACGGCGGCGACATCGCCAACACCCTTCCCGGCCGCCTCGAACGGATCCTGCGGGCGGAGGGGCTCGACAGCGCGAAGGTCTACAATTTCGGGGTCATGTCGAGCTGCCTCACGCAGATGACGCACCTGATCTGGTCGCGTCTCGTGACCTACGCTCCCGACGCGATCCTCGTGCTCAGCGGCAGCACCGACCTGTTCCAGCCCTGGACCTACGATCCCCGGCCGGGCCATCCCTACAACGCCTTCATCACCCAGCGGCTCTACGACCATTTCTTCGACACGCACGATCCCCGGGCCCGCGAGGACGGCCTGTCCTACGAGGCGCTGATCACGCTGATCTACGAGGAGCTGAAGCGGCTGCGCGCCGAGGTGGGCTGGCAGAGCCCCGGCTGGGAGGATGCCATCATCCACCATTACGCGCTCGCAGCCCACCGGCTGACCAAGCTGTCGCACGACCACCAGGTGCCGATCGTCAGCGTCCTGCAGCCGACGATCCTGCGCAAGCGGCACCTCACCGAAGCGGAGCGCGGCGTCGCCTCGGGGGCGTTCCTGGCCTATCTCGACCGGCAATACGCCAAGCTGGAGGCCTTCACCGCGCAGCTCGCCGCGCGGCGCCCTTACCGGCGCACCTTCACGGCCCTCGACCTCAGCGGGATTTTTCGCGACCGGGAAGAGGGGACCTTCTACGACATCGTCCACTACGACGATCCCGCCCGCGAGATCGTCGCGACGCGGCTGGCGGTCGAAGTGCGGCGGCTGCTCGCGCAACCCCGCTCCCCCATGGCGCGGGTCCGCCGCTTCCTGACGGGCGGCCGCAGGCGATAGGGCCGCCGCGGCTCCGTCTCAGCCGGCGCTCAGCCGTTGCGCGGATGACGGAGAGCCCGGTTCCCGGAGCCGGCAAACGAGGCCCCGCCCCCGTCGCGGCGGCAACCGGGCATCGTCGAAATCTGCAAACCGAAGAACATGCCACCGGCTTCCGGGCCCTGGTCGTCGGCAGGGCGGCCAGCCCTCCGAGGCCGGCAACTTCTGGATGCCGTATCTCAATTTTTTTCGCCCATTCGGAGAGTGTTTACGTTTTGCTGAGGATAGTCGATCTTCTCTAGGTTGTCGCAGTCCGAGAGGAAATCGTTCCGATGATCAGCTCCGCGGATCGGGCGGCCAAGTTCGAGCGCTTCAGACATATCCTTGAGGAGCCGTGGCACCAGTCGAAGGCAGGAACATTTCCGCTCTTCACCACCGATCGCTCCTACGATCTCGAGACTTACCAGAGCGAGAGCCAGGGCAATCTCCCCGAAATCTTCACGCACTTCGTCGAAGTCCAGCCGGACAAGCTGTTTATGGACCTCGGATGCGGATATCGAGGCGATATCCTATTCCACAATGTCCTGAATGTGGAAGTCTACCCGAGCCGCTCGGCCGATCTCATCGTCGATCCGACCCGCCCGTACCCGATCCGATCCGAAACTCTGGATGGCATCGGCTGCTTCGCCGTCCTCGAACACACCCGACAGCCTTGGGTTGTCGTCCGGGAGATGCGGCGCATGCTGCGCAAGGGTGGGACGGTCTTCATCGACTGGCCCTTCCTGCAACCCGTTCACGGCTACCCGAGCCACTATTTCAACGCGACGCGGGAGGGGCTCAAGACCATCTTCGAGGACGAAGGGTTCGAGGTCGAGCTGTGCGACACGTTCGTCAACCAGACGGTCGCCTACACGGTCTCCTGGGTGCTGGGCGCCTTGAACCACCATCTGCCCGCCGAGATCCGGCCGGAACTGCTCAACATGACGGTCGGAGAGCTGATGGCCCTCGACGTTCAAGGGGAGCAGTGGCGCAGGTGGCTTGAGGCCTTGCCCGCAACCGCCCGGGAGGAGCTGGCCTGCGGAAACTCCCTGGTGGCCAAGAAGGCAGCCTGAGCGAGAAGGCAGCCTGAGGCGGCCGGACCGCCGTCGGCTCGGGGGACGGGCTCTACCCCTGTTGACCCGACCGCTTGACCCGGTGGGTGAAGATCACCGAGAGCCAGGGCACCACCGTGTGCTCGACCTCGATCGAGATCAGCACCTCGAGGTGGAGGGCGTAGGGTAGGGTGAAGCGGAAGCCGCAGCGGGCCTCCTCCATGGTGGTGGGGATGTCGCCGAGCACCGCCGCGATCACGTCCGGCCGGTGGACGTCCACGGGGATGCGCTGGACCTCGCCGTCCACCTCCACGACCAGGGTCGCCTTGGCGCGGCTCGCCGACACGACCCAGCCGGCCAGCACCACCTGCCCGTCCTGGATCTCGGCCCAGACCCGATCCTGCGGGGCTTCGAGGTTGGCGCGGGCGAAGGAATCCGGCAATTCGCCGTCGAGCTCGGCCACGGTGCAGCCGACCTCGTACTTCTCGAAGCCGCGCCCCTCGCCGAAGATCCCGGCGAATTCCTTCTGGTACTGGGCGATCCGGGCGTTCTTGATGTCCTCCGGCAGGCCCGACCACTGGCCCTTGGCCTGGACCGTGTAGACCGAGAGCAATTCGCGCAGGAACGCGATGCGCCCCTTGTCGGCGACGTAGAGGTTCATCAGCCAGTCGGCCGCCGACGCGTTCTCGTAATAGGCCTCCGGCACCCGGCGCAGGGCCTCGGCGCGGTAGAAGCAGCAGGAGAAATTGGCGGTGAGCGGCGAATTGGCCAGCACCGGGAAGCTGATCGTACCGGTCGGGTAGCGGCCCTGCTCGTCGTGCGGCAGGTAGGAGCCGGTGGCCGGGTAGTGGAGCAGCACCCAGTTGAAGCACATGTCGAGCTTGCGGTCGGTGCGTAGCATCCGCATCTGGAGGGCGATCTTGCGGTCCGACAGCCAGTAATCGTCGGCCTCACAGAAGGCGACGTAGCGGCCCGTGCAGGCCGAGAGGCAATCCTGCATGTTGCGCAGCATGCCGAGATTCTGAGGCCGGGGCCGCACTTCGATCCGCTCCGGGTCGCGCGCCCGGTAGGTTTCGACGATTCCCGCCGTCCCGTCGGTCGACTTGTCGTCGCCGATCACCACCTGCATCCGTAACAGGCCGCGCTGCCGCAGGATCGCGTCGAGGCAGCGGCCGATATCGGCCGCATGGTTGTAGGCCGTCACGATGACGCTGACGGTGAGCTGCTCCAAGAGCCACGCGCGCAGGGCCTCCGGCTCGCCGGAGAGGTCGTCCGGCGCGTCGAGGCCCATATCGCCCAGGGCGTCCCGGGCGATGTCGGGATTGGCCGCGATCAGCCGTCCGAGGCTCGGGACGTCCTCCTCGTCGAGATAGGCCTCGGCCAGCCGGCGGAAGATCGATTTCTGCGCGGCCTCGTAGCCTGCCGCGTAGCGGCCGCCGAAATGGCCGCGCAGCTTGCGGAAGAACGCGATCTCGGAATTGCCGAGCTTCTTGTGCCGGGCGAGTTCGGTGGCGTAGGTCGCCCACATCCCGGCGGCGTGCTTGCGGTAGACCGCCATCACCTCCGGCAGGAAGCCGATGCGCCCGACCTCGGCATGCATCAGGTGGACGTACCAGTCGCCCGGGGCGATGCCCTCGTCGAACGCGAACGCCTCGGCACCGTGGTAGCGCCAGCGATAGAGCACGCTGTTGGTCTGGACGAAGTTGTGGGCCACGAGGTCGGACAGCGACGGCTGCGGGCTGCACTGCTTCGGGTACAGCTCCTCGACCCCCGGCATGTCCTCGTAGACCACCCGCACCCGATGGAAGCAGAGGGTGAATTCCGGGCGTGCCCGCAGGAAGTCGACCTGGCGCTGGAGCTTGCGCGGGTCGGTCCAGTAATCGTCGCCTTCGCAGATCGCCACGAACTCGCCGCGGCAGCGTTCCGTGAGGTCGGCGAAGTTCCTATTCGGGCCGAGGTTCTCGCTGCGCAGGACCGCCACGAGGTTGGGATGGCGCGCGGCGTACTCGGCGACGATCTCGGCGGTCCCGTCGGTGGAGCGGTCGTCGCCAACCAGCAGCTCGAAGGGGAAGTCCGTGGCCTGGCCGAGGATGCTGTCCAGGGTCTGCCGGATGAAGGCCGCCTGGTTGTAGGTGATGCACAGGACCGAGACGACCGGCCGGTTCCAGGCCGGTGCGGGCTGGGTCTCGGCGCGGGCCCGGATCCAGGCCGCGAAGGGATTGACGAAGCTGCCGTCGAAGGTCTCGTCCGGCGGCGCGGTGAAGTCGGCCCGGGGCCGGCGCCCGAGCCGGGCACCGTACTTCACGTAATGTTCGAGGGGCGACAGGTCGGTGAGACCCACGTCGGGATAGCGCGTCGCGTAGCCGATATGGTCGAACAGGCCGCTGGCGTAGATCGTCGCGAAATCGTCCTGCCACGGCTCGAGCGCCGGCGCGGCCTCTCCTGCACCGTCCTGCATCGATCAGATCCCTCGAACGCGCGTCAGCGGGCCGCTTCCCCAGACCGGACCCTCAGAGGGTGCTGGGGAGGCGCCCTTCCTCGGAGCCGTGGTTGTAATAGTGCTGCGTCGGATCGGCGCCGGCATTCGCGACGTCGTCGTTGCACGCGAGGTAGTACTGGCGGTCGAACAACCCGGAGGTTTCGAGCCATCCGAGCATCGTCGCCTCGGGCACGACGGGGGCACGATCGGGCGTGGCAGCCGCAGCCTCGCGGTAGAGATGCGCGAACCGGGCGATCCGGGCGGCCACCTCCTTGGCGGCCGGCCTGCGGACCGAGGAAGCGACGACGCTCGACTGCTCACCGGGGCGCCGACGCTGGAGGTCGGCCTCGGCCAGACGCACCAGACGGGCGAGTTCGCCCTGGGCCTCCTTGAGCCGTGCCTGGGTCTCGGCGAGCTCGGCCCGCAGCGCTTCCACGTCCTCGCCCACGGTCGGCTCCGTCTCAGTCGCGACGCTCTCAGGAGCTGGCGCGCATGGGCGCGGCGTGAACGGCCGGGGACCGGCGCGACAGCGCGCTCCTGTCGGGTGAGGCGGGGTGATACGATTGCCCCCCAGACCGGTCAACCCTGAGGCATCGGCGCGCCCGGCCGCGTGTCAGCGCGGCATAAGCAGTCCGACGACGCGGCGCAGCGCCAGGGCGTCCTGCACGGGGGAGGGGGCGGTGCGGAAGCCGCCCGCCGCCCCGGCCTCCGTCGACAGCCAGGCGGGCTGCGTCTCCGGGTCCGGAAAGAGCTGCCGGGCGACGGTTTCGATCGGCTCGCCGGTGAACCAGGGCGCATAGGTCGCGGTGAAGAACCGGAAGTAGACCGGCCAGTTCTCGGGCGTCGGTGCCAGCCGGTTGTCCGTCGCCCCCCGGGCGATCAGCGACAGATAGGTCTTCAGCGCCGCCGATCCCTCGCCGTGCATCAGGTCGCCGGTGGATTTGAGCGTGTTGGTCGCATGGGTCCGGTAACGGAGGTGCGGGGTCGGCACGAAGACCGGCTCCACGTGGACCATGCAGCGGATGAGGAAGTCCCAGTCGTGGCACATGCGGTAGGCCGCGAAGGGGCCGACCGTCTCGTAGAGCCCGCGCGAGAAGACGAGGTTGCCGCTCGTCACCGCGATGTTGTGGCGGAGGAGCGCGAAGCCGACGGTCGGGCAGGCCCCCGCCTGGCCCAGGACGTCACGGTACCACGTGCGGACCGGGTCGTCCTCGGCGAGCCGGGCACCCGAATCGTCCATGAAGTCGACACCCGTAAAGGCGATGAAATCACCCTCCGGCGGCAGCGCGTCGCAGATCACCCGGAACCGGTCGGGGCCATAGGCATCGTCTGAGTTCAGGATGGTGAGCGCGTCGCCGCTGGCCTTGGACAGGCCGAGCGCGATCGCCGCATGCGCCCCACCGTTGCGGTCGAGCAGCGCGCACTGGATCCGGACCGGTCCGGCATAGCCCTCGATCGTCCGGGCGATGACGGCCCGCGACTCGTCGGTCGAGCAATCGTCGACGATGATCAACTCGTCGACCGGGCGGTCCTGATCCAGGACGGAGCGGATCGCCTGCGCGATGTAGGGTGCGTGGTTGTAGGATGGGATGACGACCGAGATCCGCCGCGCCGTCGGCGGGCGGGCTTCGGGCCGCGGGCGCGCGGACTTGGTCAGGAACCGCAACATCGGCGCGTGCACCTATCTCTGCGCGATCCGACGGGCCGCGCCTCTACGCGGCATCGAGCTGTCCCCGAAGCAGGTCGAGGCGCGGCCGCATCTGCCGCTCGAAGCTGTATTCCCGCAGGATGGCGAGCCGGCCGGCCTCGCCGAGCCGCCGGAGCGCCTCCCGGTCTCCGGCGTAGAACTCGATCCGGGCGGCGATCCCGTCGGCGTCGCGCGTGATCAGCTCGAATTCTTCGCCGGGCAGCATGGCGGGGGACCCGTCGAGCCGGCGGTTCAGGGCAAGGGAATCGGAGAGGAACATCGCCACGCCGCGCAGGCCCGCCTCGACGCAGGATGTGGTCGGGAAGCCGTCGAAGGATCCGCGGCCGCCGTCGCGCTCCATCGGCGACTGGTTGGGCGAGATGACGATGTCCATGCCGGGATAGAAGTCCTGGAAGAACGAGGCCGGCTGCACGCCGTGGAAACGGACACGGTCGATCCGCGTGAGGCCGAGCAGGTCCGGCGTCCAGTCGCCGACATAGTGCCACTCGAAGCGCGGATCGTCCGCGTAGCGGCGGACGAGGTCGGTGAAGACGTCGCAGCCCTTCTCGATGCCGAACTCCGTATAGCGCTGCGCCACGAAGCAGATCCGGATCGTGTCCTGCAGCGGACGCCCGATCCGCGAGCAACGCGCGCTCGCCGCGACATCCCAGCAATCGGGCGAGACGGCGCCGAAGACGAAGGCGATCTGATCCGGATCGCACCAGCCCCGGTCGAGCAGGTAGTCGCGCTGCAGGGTATGGGTCGTGAGCACCTTGGCGAAGCGGCGATCGCCGAGCACGCGCCGGAGCTTGGCATCCGACACGGGATCGTTCGGCATGAAGCCGCCCCCCGGATAGAGGGTGAAGACGAAGCGCTCGGCGCGCAGGTCCGGGTTCGAGGCCAGCAGCACGGCGGCGTTGTGCAGGAAGGTCGTGTGCAGGACCTTGGCGCTGAGATCGTGGCCGGTGTTCAGGGCGCGCACCCGGCCGGCCAGGGTCGGATGCTCCGCCTCGAACTGCCGCACTTCGTCGAGGAAGGTCCGGTCCGGCCGGTAGCGGTCGATGTCGCGCAGCGACGAGGCGGCCCGGCTGTCCGGGATGGCGGACAGATAGGTGAGCAGCTCGCCGTAGCGGAACGCCGAGAACCGGGACGGGAAGCTCGAATCGACGAGGAGGAGGCCGGTTCCTCGGAGCCGGGCCGGCCGGATCGGACCCGTCACCTGCGGGTGGGCGGCCCAGGCCTGGTTGGCCGCCTGCCACGCTTGCGGCGCGAAATCCGGAACGGCACGGCTCTCGGCATGGAGCCGCTCGGCCTGGGTCCGGTCGCGGGCGAGGAGGTCGTGGAGGGCTCGGGTATGGGGGCTGGCATCGCCGAGTTCGAGGGCGAGGCGCGCCTGCTCCTCGGATTCCACGAGCCGGCCCCAGGTCCGGAAGATGACCGCGAGGCGGAACCGGAACAGGGCCGGATCCTCGCAGCCCACCGCCAGGGCGATCTCGTAGGCCGCCGCTGCGGTCCCCAGCCGGCCCAGCGTCTCGGCCTGGTAGGCGGCCAGACCGCACCGGGCGATCAGGCCGGCGCCCTCGACCTCCGCGGCTGCGCGGGCAGCCTCGAGCGCCCCGTCGCGCCGCCCCAGGGCGAGCAGCGCTCCGACGCGCACGAGGAGCGCCTGAAGGCCGGCGACCGGACCGCCCGCCAGCAGCGCGAGCGCCGCCGCGGGATCGTTGGCGTGCAGCCGCTCGGACGCGGCCTGGACCCGTGCATAGGGGTTTTCTGGATCGTGGGTCAGCGCCGCCGCACTGGCCTCGGCGAGGGCGCGGCCTTCCAGGAGGTTGGGCAGCCGTCCTTCCGGGGCCCCGTAATGGAGATAGTGGCCCAGCGGATTGACCCCGGCTGCGGCGATATCGGGATAGAGGGTCAGATAGGTGCGGGTGCTGAACAGCGGACCGGGATCGAGCCCGATCGCGGCGCCATGGACGCAGTAATGCTCGGCCGGGCTGAGGCTGGTGGCCTCCGCGGCCGACACCTGCGCCCGGTAGAAGGCCGAATCGAAGAGGGGATTCGGATCGCGTTCGGAGCACCAGCCCTCGGCCGCGTAGGCTTCCGGCGTCGCGACGCCGCGGTGACCGTAGCGGCGGGTCACCGAATCCGCGTCGAACAATCCAGCCAGATCCGGATGCATGCCGTCGTCCGTTTCTCTCGGCGCGCCCGCACGGGCCGGCTCCGGACGGAGGGACGTCTGACCGTCCGGCCGGCGCGCTCACGTCCCGCCGAGCCGTTGCGCGGGGGCTTCTCGCATAGCGGGTCCCGTGTGCCTACCCTGCCCGACGGCGGAGGAGGGGCCTGAGGCGCGGGCCCGCTCCATCAGGCCAACGCGCCGGCGGTCCCCTCTGCGGTGTCGGGCGCGGCGCCCTGGCCCGTCAGACGCCAGCCGATGACGATCAGGAGAACGACCGGCACGACGAGGATCAGCGCGGCGCCGAGGATCCCGACATGCCCGACGAGGCGTCCGTAGAAGCCACCGGTCACGCCATCATGCCACGAGACCAGCGTCATCCCGACGGCCGACGCGACGATGAGGGCGGGGATCTTGAACCACAGGGGCAGGGCGCGTCGGCGCGGCGGCACGATCGCATCGAGGCCGGTCTCGCTCCGGCCGGCTTCCCGCTGGGTCAGGAGTGCTTCGACCTGGTCGGCGAAATCCGCCTGGATCCGGTCGCGCCGCGCGGCGTCGTCGTCGCGCGCAAGCGGCGCCGCCTGCGGCGCGCTCCCGTCCGGCCCCTCGGCCAGCGGCCCCGGGATCGCCGCCTCGGCGGCGACCATCAGGCGCGCCTCGTGCCGGCGCATGAACAGCCAGAGTGCGACGGCGCCCATCAGGACGAAGGCCAGCAGCCCGAGGCCGACCGGCCCCATGACGTTCTCGATGGAGCGCCCGCAGAGATACGCGCCGAAGCCCATGATCGAGGCCCAGGCGACGCCGCCCAGCGCATTGAAGGCGAAGAAGCGGCGGGCGTCGAGCTTGTTCACGCCGGCAAGCACCGCCGCATAGGCGCGCAGCATCGCGGTGAAGCGGCCGAAGAACACGATCTTCCCGCCGTGCCGGCGGAACAGGTATTGGCCGAGCTTGAGCCGGCCGTGATCGAGGCCGATCAGGTGCCCCTTGCGCAGGAGCAGGGGCAGACCCCAGCGGCGGCCGACCCAGTAGCCGGCATTGTCGCCCAGGATGGCCGCGGTTGCCGCGATGGCCACCACCACGGCGATGTTGATGTTGCCGGTGCTGCCGGCATAGGCCGCCGAGGTCAGCAGGACCGTCTCGCCCGGCAGGGGCAGGCCGGCGCTCTCCAGCGTGATGATGACGAAGATCGCCAGGTAGCCATAGTGCGCGATCAGGTCGGCGATCGGCAGATCGTGCAGGAAGGACATGCGGTCTCCGTGCGGCTCGCAGGTCGCGCTGTCGACGACAAACGTGGCCGCTCCGGGGCGGCGTGACGATCAAGACCGCCGCACAGGCGCCGTCCCGCCGTCGGCCGCGACGGCGGTCACGGGCGCTTCATCCCTCACGGGCGGGGTGCGGCGCCGCAGCGCCCGCTCCGATCTCGGCGAGATGGGCGCGCATCCACGCGATGGTGCTGATGAGCCCCTCGCGCAGGGCGACGCGCGGTTGCCAGTCGAGCTCGGACCGGATCAGCGCGGTGTCGAGGACGTTGGCGGGCACGTCGGCGGCGCGGCTCGGCTTGTGGATGCAGGGCAGGCGATCCCGGCCGAAGGCCACCTCCAGCTCCGCGATGATCTGGTTGACGCTCAGGCCCCTGCCGCTCCCGACATTCAGCACCTTGTGCGGCCCGTCATAGGACACCGCGGCGAGGAACGCGTCGCTGACATCGTCGACGTGCAGGAAGTCTCGCACCACCTCCCCGGTCCCCCAGACCTCCAGCGGCAGGCCCAAGAGGACACGGTGGATGTAGCTGCCGATCAGGCCCTGGTGCTTGGTGCCGAGCTGAAACCGGCCGTACGGGTTCGCGATCCGGAGGATCTGGTAGTCGATCCCGTGGAGATGCCGGTACAGGTGGAGCGACTTCTCGATCATCAGCTTGCCGATGCCGTAGGCCGAGATCGGGTCGGTCGGCGCCTGCTCGGGGATCGGGATGGCCCGGGGAATGCCGTAGATCGCGCCGCCGGAGGACGAGAACACGAGCTTCCTGATCCGGGCCGAGCGGCAGATCTCGAGCAGATGCAGGGTGGCGATCGGCGCGGCGGCGAGTTCCGCGGACGGATCCCGGTTCGAACTTTCCGGGATCGAGCCGGCGATGAGGTGGAAGACGACGTCCTGACGTTCGACGGCGTTGGCGATTGCGAGGCGGTCGGCGAACTGGCCGGTGACCCGGGCGACACGTCGGTCGAGCACCTCGGACTGGATGTGGCTGCGGCTGAAACAGGTGACTTCGGCCCCCGCCGCCGCGAGGCGGTTGCACAGGTTCAGCCCGAGGAAGCCGCCGCCGCCCAGCACGAGGCAGCGGAGCCCCGCCATGGACGGCGCGGGCTGACCGGATCCGGCGGGATCGAGCGGCTGCGGGCCCTGCCGGGTCTCACTCATGGCCGACATTCAGCGCCGTCTTGGATCGACGTGGCGGCCGGAAAGGCATCTTCCGGCCGCCGGCCCGGATCGGCGGGATCGGGCTCACGGGCCTCGATCATGCGCTCGACCAGCGCCAGGGCTGAGCGCTGAAGCGCCTGCCGCGTCGGTTCGAGGGGCGCCTTCCCCCAGGCGCGGGCCGCCGCGTAGGCGGCCGCGTAGGCCGCGTCCCAGCCGGCGGCGAGGACTGACGGGCCCGCGGCCTCCAATGCGTCCCGAACGGTGCCCCAGGCCGCTTGATGGGCCGCGTCCCAGGCCGCGGCCCGAACGGCCGAGCCGGTCTGCCGCAGGGTCAGGTTGGCGACGGCCGCCCGCTTGCGCGCGCGCTTGAGGTGATCGCACAGGGAGACGAGTTGGGCGACGTCCTCGACCTCGGGCAGGTCGGCCAGTTCGTCCCCCTCCACGTTCAGCTTGGCGAGGCGGAACCACGCCGGCAGGTGGGTGCGGATCAGCCAATCGGCCACCAGGGCGACCCGCCGGCGCTCCAGGGCCTCCGAGCCCCGGGTGCCGACCAAGCGCGGAACGAGCGGCAGGATCAGGGCATCGCGCGCATCCTGCGGCAGGCGATCGCTCCAGGTTCGGACAAAGGCGGCGATGCTGGGCGACGCGCAGGCGGGTTCATCCGAATGCGGCTCGCCGGCGACGTAGGCCACCGCCTCCAGGGCGCACAGGCCTGCCTCCGCGCCCGCATGGGGGCCGGCCGCGAGCGTCCTGACCCGCGCAAGCCGGTCTGGGTCGACGCGCGCGGGCCCGACGGTCCGCTTGTCCTGCAGCCGGGAGGCACCGCGATCCGGCACACGGATCGGCCGGTCGTCCGCAGCCGCGATCGAAAAGCCGGCCGGTGCGCCGGTGGCGACCTCGGCCTCGAGTGCGGCCACGGCGGCCACGACCCGCCCCGGGTCGACCGTATAGCTCACGTGGAAGGCGTGCACGCCGGGGCGCGGGAGGGTCCGGCCGCGCAGGAACAGGATCCGCGCGCCCCCGGCCTCGATGAAGCTGGCATAGCCCCGGAAGTTGAAGGACAACTCCTCGTGGATCAGGCCGAGGATCCGGCACCCGGGCCGGCAGAACAGGGCGTTGCTGAGCGCCGAACTCGATGAGCCGACCACCAGTTCGGCGGAATGGAAGGCCTCAACCTGTTCGAGGAAGGTCAGCGTCTCCGGATAGATCACCTCGAAGCCCAGGGGGCGCAGCCGTTCGGCGATCTCCGCCTCGTTGACGAGGGCGCGTTGGGTGAAGGCCTTGCGCGAGATGAACAGGCGCCGGTCGGTCCGGCCGGAGAGGGCCCCGCGCGCGCGGGCGCGGTCGAGGATCTGCTGGCGGATCGCCCCGAAGACGTCGGCCGGCCAGACCGTGTCGTAGAAGGGGCGGCCGGGCTTCATGTCGAAGGGGAAGAAGGCCGGCACCGGCGCCATTCCGAGGAGCCCGAACGCGACGGGCCTGGGCGGCAGCGCGATCACGGGCCGGTCGCGCGTGTCGAGAAGGCCCAGGATCTCCGCGTGCGCCCCCGGCATGTGGTCGTCGATGCAGAGCGGGATCCCGTCGGGGCAGCGCGGGTCGTTGTAGCAGAGCATCCGCGGCACGAACTCGCAGAACCAGTGCCCGTAGTTCCGGCTCTGCAGGCCGAACATCATGAGGCCGGCCGCGATCGTGTGCTCGGCCTCGGGCACCTCGACGAGGGCCCGCGTGGCCCCGAAGGCGGCGGTCATGATCTGGTCGGGGTTGAGGCCGTCCTGCAGCAGGATGTCCGGGCGCCGCGGATGGGCGGCGAGGTCATAGACGAGCTTGCCGCCGGCGATGACGACGTTGCTGCGCGGGAAGGCGCGCGCGCCCTCCAGGAAGGCGAGATACTGGGCCGGGATGTCCAGGCTGCCGGCCTCCGACCGGAGGGCCGGGGGCGGTTCCCAGAAACGCAGATCGGGCGCGGCGATGCGGCGCTCCGGGAGCACCGTGATGGCGCGGGCGCCGCCGGCCGCCGCCAGGGCCTGGACGGAGACGATGTCGTAAGCCTCCAGGGGCCCGGAGCCGGTGACGTGGCGCGTCGCCGCGTGGAGCGCGATCGCCGCGTCGAAGCGCCCGTCCTCCAGCAGGGTGTCGAGGAGCAGGCGGCGCAGGTTCTTGACCTTGGTGCTGAGCCGGTCTCCGTCCTCCGTCGTCACGCCCGCGTCGCCGCCATTGAGGTCGTAGGCGAGGCGGTAACAATGGAGGCACGGCTCGGGCTGGTTCCGGCACTCGTACGCCCATCCGAGCCGCAGCAGGGTCGCAAGCCCGTCCTGGATCAGCACGGGCGCCTCAGCGTCGGCGCGCAGGCCCGCGATGTAAGCCTCGGCCTCGGCGAACCGGCCGCGCTCGCACAGGTCGCGCAGGCGCGCCGCGGCGGCGGCCCTCGTCCAGCGCGCCCGGGGGCCGGGGACCAGGGCGGCGATAAGGTCATAGGTCTCGGCGGCGGCGCCGAGCCGTTCGTCGCCCTCGAGCCGGAACGCGAGGGTTTCGAGGTGCCGGCACAGCGCGCCGCGCCGAACCGGCTCGCGCTCCTCGGCGGCAAGGGTGCGGATCTGTGCGAGGACGTCCGGCGCGTTGTCGCGATGGACCGTCCGGATCAGGTCGATGAAGGTCTGCGTCGGCCTCATGTCGGTTGCGCGCCTGATCGACCCTGCCCGTCCGCGCGCCGGTCGAACGGCGCGCCCTCGCGGGCGGTGTACTGGAACCGGCGTGCCGTGACGAGATATCCGAATGCCCCTCGCCTGGGAGGGCCGGCGGACGCGGCGCTGGAGGGCGCACGCGGTCTCGTGTAGGGCAGGGCACCGGGCAGGCAGGGATCCCCGCGCATGGACGACGACCGGAACGACACGCTGCATTCGGGCCGCGGACGGATCCGATCCCGGATCCGGGCACGATGACCGTCCGCCTCGTCCTGTACGGCGCCGGCGCGCTCGCCCGCGAGATTGTCGACGCCCTGCAGCGCCTCAACGCGCACGGGACCGCGATCGAGCTGCAAGCCAGCATCGTCGATCCCGGGATCGACGCGCCGGAGACGTTTCGGGGCCGGCCCGTGATTCGGGATGTGCGCAGCCTGGCGGGCGACGCGAGCCTGCGCTTCGTCGTCGCCCTCGGCGAGCCCGGGCCCCGGGCCCGGGCGGTCGCGCATCTTCGGGCGGAGATCGGCGCCCAGTTCACCTCGATCATCGATCCGGGGGTGCTGATCGGAGCGAGCAGCCGGATCGGCGCGGGTGCCGTGATCCTCGGCCATTCCTCCATCACGACGGATGCGCGCCTCGGGGAGCACGTCCTCGTCAACCCGGGCTGTACCGTCGCCCACGACGACGTGCTCGAGGATTTCGCCACGCTGAGCCCTGGGGTCCACCTGGCCGGGCATGTCCGCGTCGAGGAGGGCGCGTTCCTGGGCACCGGGGCCTGCGTGATCCCGCGGATGCGGATCGGCGCGCACGCCGTGGTCGGCGCCGGCGCCGTCGTGATCCGGAACGTGGCGCCGGGCCAGACGGTGTTCGGCAATCCGGCGCGGTCCCTGCGGCGCGCCTAGGCCGGGAGGGGCCGGCATCCGGATCGCCGCCTTCCGCGGTCCTGTCCGGCCATGTATAGCGGGCGCGTCACCTTAGCATGCCCGTGAGGATGGTGGCAGCAGACAGTCAGGACGTGTCTCGACGATGATCCCCGTGCTCATTCCAAGCCTGCCGGAGACGGATGCCATCGTCCCGTATCTGCGCCGGATCGATCAGTCGCACATCTACAGCAATTACGGTCCGCTCTCCCGGGCGTTCACCGAGACGCTCTGCCGCTTCGTCTCGGAGCGCGCCGACGGCGCGCCGGTGGCGGCGACGATCACCGGCAGCGGGACGACGGCCATCGAGCTCGCCCTGCGCTACCGGATCGCCGGTCGGAAGGGCCGGCTCTGCCTGATGCCCGCCTACACCTTCGTCGCCACCGCGCATGCGGCGGTCAATGTCGGCCTGGAGCCGTTCTTCGCGGATGTCGATCCCGAGACGCTGGCGCTGACGCCGGCCATTGCCGCCCGGGCCCTGGCGGCGGCCGGGGGCGATGTCGCCGCCGTGGTGGTGGTCAGCCCCTACGGCGCGCCGATCGACGTCGCCGCCTGGGAAGCGTTCGAGACGGCGCACGGCATCCCGGTGGTGTTCGACGCCGCCGCCGCCACGCTCAACCTGCACCGCGTGGGCGCGCAGCCGATCTGCGTGAGCCTGCACGCCACCAAGGCGCTCGGGATCGGGGAGGGCGGGGCGATCCTCACCACCGACACCGATCTGGTCGCCCAGACCACCGCCATGACGGGCTTCGGCTTCTCGGCGAGCAGCCGCGTGTCGGAGGTGCGGGGCGGCAATTACCGGATTTCGGAATACGCCGCCGCGGTCGGACTGGCGGTGTTCGACGGGCTCGAGGCGCGCATCCAGCAATTGCGGGACGCATCCCTCGCCTATGTCGCGGGCTTCGAGCGGATCGGCGTGCGCATGCAGCCGGGCTTCGGCAGGGACTGGCTGACCATGACGATCACCGCCCTGTTCGAGCCCGGCACCGCCGATGCGGTGACGGCAGGCTTCGACGCGGACGGGATCCAGTGGCGGCGCTGGTACGGGACCGGCTGTCAGGCGCACCCCGCCTTCGCGACCTGCCGGCACGACGGGCTGGCGGGGACCGCCGCGGCGGCCGCGAGCGCCATCGGGGTGCCGTTCTTCCCGGCGATCACGCCGGCGCAGATCGATGCGGTCTGCGGCAGCGTGGAGCGGTCTCTGGCGGCCCGCTGAGCGGCGACGGTGGGCCCGGGCCGAGAGGAACGGTCGAGGACGATGCAAGGCGATTTTCGGCGTATCCTGAGTCAGGCCGATCCCTCGAACGGCGCCGCTGCGCTCGACGCGATCGAGGACGGCCTGTCCGCACTCACGAACAGCCGACCGGCGGTCGCTGCGCAGCACCTCGCCACGCTGGCTTTCCGGTTCATGGGCGAGAACCGGCTCGACCTCGCGGCGCGTGCCTACGACCTCGCGGCCCGGGTGACGCCTGCACCCGCAGCGGCCTATCGGCTCGCCGCCATCCGAACCCGCATCCTCGATCTCTGCCGCCGCAAGGCGTTCGATCCGGTGGAAGGGCTGCTGCAAGAGTTGCGGGAGGCCAAGGCGGCCGCCGGGGATCACGGGCAGAACGACCCGTCGCTCATCCACATCGCCTGGGACTACGAACTCGCCGGGGACGCCGAAGGCGCGGTGCGCAGCTACCTGCTCGCGCGGATCGCGCGGGACCAGCTGGGCGGTCAGGCGCTGACGATCGATGGCGACACCCTTGAGCGCAAGATCCGGAACCTGCGCATCCTGCAGATGAACGCCCTGGCCGAGGCGGGCCGGCACGAGGAGGCGCAGACGCTCCACGAACGGACGCGGCACGTCCTGGGGCTCGGGCCGCTGCGGATCTACGACATTGTTTCCGCCCGCCAAGCGGCCGCGGACGGGCAAGGCGAATACCGGGAGCTGCTCGGGGCCCGCCGGATTGCCGAGCCGGAGATCGCCTTTCTCGAAGGGCCGGTGGCGCTGACCTCAGCGTGCGGATCCCTCGACGCGCCGCCGCAATACATCGCGCGGTTCAAGGATTGCCTGACCTTCCCGCGCAGCAATCTCGTGCTTCAAGGCAACCGCCTGATCTACGATCTCGCCGCCCACCCGCTTAGCGGCATCGCCGACATCAAGGACGGGGTAAACCCCGACCAGATCATGACGGCCGTCTACGGCGCGAAGCGGGCCCTGGTCGAGGAGCCGGCCGAGACGCGCACGCTCGATGCCGGGCTGATGATGTTCGGGCTCCAAAGCAAGAATTATGGCCACTGGCTGCTCGAGTTCGTGCCGCGCATGCTCTGGTTCAACGATCCCGCCTGCCCCGCGGACTTCCCGATCTGCATCGACGACCACATGCCGGAGACGCATCGGCAGATCGTCGAGTTGCTCGACGAGCGCGATCGGCCGATTCTGCCGCTGTCGGCACAGGCGACGCGGTTCCGCGAGCTCGGCGTCGCCCCGGTGCCGACCTTCTTCCCGTTCGATTCACGGCCCGGCATGCCGGTCTACGACGCGATCTGGCCGAAGGATGTCCTGGCGGGCATGCGCCGTGCCCTGCTCGACAAGATCGCGACGCATGGCGCCGATATACGCCCCACGGGGCGGCGGATCTTTCTCTCGCGCCGCAATTTCACGCAGCGGCAGCTCGTCAACGAGTCGGAGATCATTGATGACCTGACTCGCCTCGGCTTCGAGGTTGTCCATCCCGAACAACTTTCGTTTATCGATCAGATTGCGCTCTATCATTCTGCGGATGTCATCGTCGGATCCGCGAGCTCGGCTCTGACGAATTGCATCTTTTGCAATCCTCAGGCGCGGGTCATTGCCCTGATCCACGAGAACAGGTCATTCAATTTCCGCGGCTATGCCAGCATGATCGAATCGAGTGGAGCGCGGCTTCTCTTCGTCCGTGGCACTACTATCGCAGGCGAGAAGACACATCCCTTCCACGCCAATTACCGCGTGGTCCCCGCGAAGATCCACAAAGGCCTCGACATCCTCGGGATCGTCGCATCCTGACAGCGGCGGGGCCGTCAGGCTTGCCGTTCCGAATACGCACCGAAGGTATCAGTCAATCCGCTGCCGAGATCGTAGCGAGGATGGAAGCCCACCGCCTCGCGCAGACGCGAGACATCGGCCTCAATGCTCGCCGGCTCGCTCTCCGCGAGGCGGCGAGCACCAAAGTCGATCAGATCCGGCCGTCCGGTCAGCTGGCCGATCTGCTCTAGGATCACGCGGACAGGCACAGCCGCGCCCGACCCAATGTTGACGGCTCCCTCAACGGCCGAGTCGACCAAGGCTGCGAAAGCACCGGCCACGTCGGCTACGTGGCTGAAGTCGCGACGCTGGTGACCCGGGCTCGTCCCGAAACGCTCCCCCGACGACAGAGCCCGGATCGCGTCGCTCACCAGCCGGCCCGATTTCTCCCTGGGCCCGTACAGAAAAAACAGGCGGCCCCAGGCAAACGAGAGCCCGGTCTCACGCGCATAGGCTGTCAGGACACGCTGCGTGGCGTCCTTGGCGGCCCCGTACAGGGTTGCGGGCACACAGTGCGCGTCCTCGCTGAGCCTTTCCGGACCCCAGGCATACTCGGCGCAGGTCCCCGCTACGACCGCCCGTGCGCCCCCGCCCTCCCGGAAGGCTCGGACCAGCGCCAGGCTCGCCGCGACCCAGTCGAGGTTGACCGGTGAGCGCCAGTAAAGCCCCGGCTCGGCGTACCAAGCCAGATGCAGAAGGTGAACGGCGCCGACCCGACCGACCGACGCTTGCACGGCTTCAGCGTCCAAAAGGTCGACAGGATGGAAAACCACCGTCGCGGCGGGCGGGCGGCGTCCGAGGGCATGAACCTCGAAGCCGCGCGCCTGAAGGGCCGGGATCACGTGAGTTCCGACAAAACCGGTCGCACCGGTGAGGAGAACGCGCCGCGCGCCTGACATCACACGACCGGATCGAGACCGGTCCAGGCCGGGAAGGCGAGATCCCGCTCGGAGATCACGGTCACCGGCTCCGGCCAGGCGACGTCGAGCGCCGGATCGTCCCAGCGAACCCCACGGGCGGCGCCGGCAACATAAGGCCGATCGATCATATAGAGCACCTCCGTCTCGTCCTGCAGGGTCTGGAAACCGTGCGCGAAACCAGCCGGAATGTAGAGCGCAGTCCTGTTCCCGGCCGATAGTTCGACGCCGATCGCCCGCAGATAGCTCGGGGAGTCCCGACGCAGGTCGACGATCACGTCGTGGATCGCACCCATCGTGCAGCGGACAAGTTTAGTCTCCGCGTACGGCGCCAGGGCATAGTGCATCCCGCGGACCGTTCCGCGTGATCGATTATACGACACGCTCGACTGGCTAAATCGGCTGACGAGCCCATGAGCTGCAAGCGTGTCTTCGCACACGGTCCGCGCGAAGAAACCGCGCTCGTCTTCGTGCGGGTTGATGTCGATCCGGAAAGCTCCTGCGAGCGGCAGCTCCTCGAAGTTCATTCCGCTCACTCTACAGCGAGGCTCGGAATAGCAGTGACGAAACGCCCACCCCAGGCGCGGATTCCGGCCATCTCCTGCATGATTTCCGCCCTCAGGTTCCAGGGCAGGATCAGCACGTAGTCCGGACGCATCTCCAGCAAGGCCTCGGGCGAGATCACGGGGATCCGGCTGCCCGGCAGGAACGTGCCCTGCTTGTGCGGTGAGCGGTCCGCCACCGCCTCAACCAACTCCGGTCCGATCCCGCAATAGTTCAGGAAGGTGTTGCCCTTGGCGGCCGCCCCGTAGCCGCAGACCCGCTTACCCGCCCGTCGTTGCTGGATCAGGAACTCCAGGCTGGCGCACTTGATCTCGACCACGTCGGCGGCAAATCGCCCATAGCCCTCCGCCGAGAACAGGCCGCCGGCCCGCTCATCGGCGAGCACCCGCGCCACCGCCGGCGTCTGCGCATGCGGTCCGTCCGCGTGGCAGAAAAAGACGCGCAGGGATCCGCCGTGGGTCGGCAGCTCCTCCACGTCGAACACCCGTAGACCCGATCGCTCCAGGATGCCCGAAACCACGCCGAGGGACAGATACGAGAAATGTTCGTGGTAGATCGTGTCGAACTGTTTGTGCTCGATCATCCGCAACAGGTGCGGGAACTCGAAGGTGCCTGCACCGTCGCGCTTCAACAAGACTTGAAAGCCCGCCACGAAATCGAGAATATCGGGCACGTGGGCCAGCACGTTGTTGGCGGCCATCAAGTCGGCACCGTGCCCCTCGGCCCGAAGGCGCTCGGCCGTATCGCGGCCGAAGAATGCGACTTCGCTCGCCACCCCCTTCTCGCGCGCCACCGCCGCCACATTGGCAGCCGGCTCGACGCCCAGGACCGGCACGCCACGGGCAACAAAATACTGCAGCAGGTAGCCGTCGTTGCTGGCCACCTCGACAACCTTGCTCTGCGGCCCGAGACCGAAGCGCTCGGTCATGCTCGCAACATAAGCTTCCGCGTGGCGCAACCAGCCGGCGGAGAAGCCCGAGAAATAGGCATAATCCGAGAAAATGTGCTCCGGGCTCTCGAAGGCCTCAAGTTGCACGAGCCAGCAGCTCTCGCAGACATAGGCGTGGAGCGGGTAAACCATTTCTCCTTGCCCCGCACGCTCGGGCGGCACGTAGGAATTGGCGAGAGGCGATAACCCCAGATCGGCCACGGTGCGGGTGAGCGGCGTACCACAGGCCCGGCAGCAGGCCCGGCTTGTCGGGGCCGGAACGGTGTCCGTTGCTGCGCTCATACCTTGTCCTCTGTCTCCGCAAGCGCCTCGTACCGCGCGATCTGCTCGTATGTCAGCGCGGCGGCATCCGCGCCTCGAGCCTGTGCCCGATACCACGTCCCAGTCCAGTCGAGCGCCTCCGACAGCCGCAGGCGCCGGTCCCACCCGAGATGCGCGCGAGCCTTCGAGGCGTCGACCTTAAGGAAGGTGGCCTCGTGCGGGTGCGTGCCGGAGGCAAGCTGCCAGCGCGCGCCCTCGCCCCAGCCCCGGGCCAGACCGGCCACCACATCGGAGACCGGTCGGCAATCCTCGTCGGAAGGCCCGAAATTCCAGCCCTCGGCATAACGTGCGCCATCCTGCTCACAGAGCACCTCAGCAAGCCGTAGGTAACCTGAGAGTGGCTCCAGCACGTGCTGCCAAGGGCGCACGGCGCCGGGTGAACGAATCTCGACCGGCTCGCCCCGATTGAAGGCACGCACCATGTCGGGGATCAGACGGTCCAACGACCAGTCGCCACCGCCGATGACGTTGCCAGCCCGCGCGCTGGCAATCCGGGCTGGATGGCCGCCGGCGCCGAAGAACGAAGCGCGATAGGCGCTGGTCACGAGTTCGGCGCAGCCTTTCGAGTTCGAATAGGGATCACGCCCACCCATCGGCTCGTCCTCGCGATAGGCCCAGACCCATTCGCGATTCTCGTAGGCCTTGTCGCTGGTCACGATCACCACGGCCCGCACCGACGGGCAGGCGCGCACCGCCTCCAGCAGGTGGACAGTGCCCATGACGTTGCTGGCATAAGTGCCGACCGGGTCGCTGTAGGAGGGCCGGACGAGCGCCTGAGCGGCCAGATGCAGCACGATCTCTGGCTGCGTCTCAGCCACACAGGCGCTGAGCGCGGCGAGGTCTCGCACATCGCCGATCCGGCTGTCGGCCCGATCCGCCAGGGCCGCCAGCGTGCACAGGCTTGGCTCGGTCTCGGGGGCCAGTGCGAAGCCGGTGACCTGCGCCCCGAGCCGCGTGAGCCAGAGGCTGAGCCATGCGCCCTTGAAGCCAGTGTGGCCTGTGACCAGCACACGCCGTCCGGACCAGAATCCCGGATCGGGGTTGCGGGCAGCCATCACCACACCTTCCACGGCGCGGACTTGGCCGTCCAGAGAGTCTCAAGGTGGTTCTTGTCGCGAAGGGTATCCATCGCCTGCCAGAAGCCGGCATGCCGGTAGGCTTGCAGCTCTCCTTCCCGCGCCAGTCGCTCCAACGGCTCGTTTTCCCAAACGGTGGAGTCATCGGTGACGTAGTCGAGCACCCGTGGGTCGAGGACAAAGAAGCCTCCGTTGATCACGGCGCCATCGCCGGCCGGCTTCTCGCGGAAGCTACGGATCGCATCGCCGTCCATCTCCAGGGCACCGAACCGGCCTGGCGGGGCCACGGCGGTCAGAGTGGCCATTCGCCCATGCGCCTTGTGAAAAGCCTTGAGCGCGGTGAGATCGACGTCCGCGACCCCGTCACCGTAGGTCATGAAAAACGGTTCCGTGCCGAGATAGGGACGCACTCTCTTGAGCCGGCCGCCTGTCATGGTCTCGGGCCCAGTCTCGATCAGCGAGACGTTCCAGTCCTCGGCACCGCTTCTGTGAAATTCAACTGCGCCCGTTCCCGTCTCGACAGTCACGTCGGAGAGGTGGAGCCGGTAATTAAGAAAGAATTCCTTGATCATATACCCGCGATAGCCGAGGCAGATCACGAAATCGCGCACCCCGTGGGCGGCGAAGCCCTTCATGATGTGCCAAAGGATCGGCTGTCCTCCGATCTCGACCATCGGCTTCGGACGCGTCCCGGTCTCCTCGGACAGGCGCGTGCCAAGTCCGCCCGCCAAGATCACAGCTTTCATTGTGAGAATGACCTCCGCCAGCCGTACATGCCTGCCACAGGGGCTGCTCGGTTACATACTCGGCCGGCCAGTGCAAGTGCGATGCCCCTTGGCCTGCTGCCCGTTTGTTTGACACCGACCTAGGCGAGTTTGGCCCGCTTCTCGAACTCGAGCGGGCCGAGATTTCCGAGCGTCGCGTGACGCCGCGCTGCGTTATAGAGGGACTTGATGTCATCGAACACGGCTGCCCGTGCCTTGTCCCGCGGTCGGTCGGCCGCGCCGTCCGTTCGGACTTCGGCGAGAAGACGAAGCTCTCCATCGCCGCATCGTGCCAGACGTTGCCCGACCGGCCCATCGAGCACACGATGCCGTGCCCGGCCATCAGCCGCTGGAACGGCCCGGTCGTAGAGGGGCTGCCCTGGACGCCCTTCATGTGTGTCAAGCGGCGATGCGCGTCCGGTTGATCGCCGGCTGCCGATGGATGATGAGCGTCAACACCTCGCGAGCGAAGCAGCGTTTCAGGCAGCGAAACGCGTCCAGTTTTGAGCGGCCCTCCGCGATACGACGCGCCGCGTACGCCCTGGTCCGCATAACCCGTCCGTCGGCGTCCGATCGCGAGGATGTGCAGCGCGCTGTTGGCGGCGCAATCACCGCCGCGGTTGCGGCGATGGCCCACCGTCTTGCCACAGGAGGCCGGCACAGGGCTCACGTCACACGACGCCGGGAAGCCCGCCTCCGAGCGCAAGCCTTCGGGATTGTCGCCGGCCGTCAGTTGGAGTTGCGCGGTGCCGGTGCGACGATGGAGTTGCGGGCCACCACGCGTTCCGGCGCGAGCTCATCGACGAGATCGCCGCTCATGGGATCGAGATCGGCAATCTCGTCTCGCGGCTCCATGCAGCGCCGCGCCAGGGTCTTCAGGCCGATCCGGTACGCGGTCTCGGCGCCGTGATAGGCGCCCAGATCAGGCCGCCACGCCGCCAGGGTCCGGATGAGCTGCACTCAGGCGATCCGGCGCAGCGCCTCGCGCAGGCCTTCGGGCGCACACAGGATGGTGTTGTGGATCATCTGCAAGGTGATGCGCCGGTCAGCCCCCCTTCCGGCACGCGCTCAGGACACGCAACGACCCGGCCATGCCATCGCGGGTGCGGGGCGTGACGGCGCGGGTACCGGCGAAGGCGGCGTGTGCCGCACACTCGGCATCGAAATCGTCGCTCGTGCCCTGCCGCCGACGATCCTGAGCATCGGGAGCGGCCACCTTCAGCAGCTCGATTCCAGCCAGATGCAGAAAGCGGGGCAGGTCGGCACCATAGCTGCCGGTCAACGCGACCCCGACGCCGCGCGCCGAACGCATCCAGATCCGCCATTGCCAATCGCCCTGTCGAGTCGCGCCGAAACGCGCTGAGGCATGCCAGCCCCACACAGCGAAGGACCTGTCGGAGCCAGCCGCAAGAGCACTATCCCGGCGCCTCCTATCTCTGCCCCTTGGAGGTGCATTCGGGGCACCCAAAATGTCTGGCGAAAGCGTTCGTCGGCGTTTGGACCCTGCATTTCCACATCATGGCATGTCTCTTGCTCAACGCCGTCGGCATGCCGCGGCGGCCGAGGCCGACCGCAAGCCGAATTGCCGCCCGTCCCGGCGACGTGCTACCGGAGCGCCCGCTCGCTGCGGATAGGATGGCCGGCGTCCGGGAATGGATCCTCTCATCTCCGTTTCGGACCGTGCAGGACCTGCATCGTTTAATTCGCCACCGATTTGCTCTGATCGGCGAACAGACGGGGAAGATCTTGCCAGCTACAGATTGGGAAAATCTCACGTGCCACTGTGGGGATCATCGAGAGAGGGCGACTGCCATTTGAAGCCGAGGGCCGCTCACGACGCGCCTTCGGGCGCGCTGTAGCTTTAGGAAGACCGCTCAACGGGCAACAGCCCCCCTGCGGCGATCGAAATCAAGTCGCCACAATCTTAAGGTATAATTCAAAGTTGCAAAGAGTCCGAACTGCTTACACCGGGATTCAGCACCGTATGAGCGGTGGAGCCCTGCCTTGGCGCCAAGCATCGGAACCGTGATTGGCAACGGCTCGAACTGCCCGTCGCAGGAGCCAGAGACCTTCGAATCGTAGCGGCACCCGACCAACGAGCGGACGAAGTGCTGGCCAACTCAGATTTCGGATTTGAACCAGGAGCCCACCCTTGAAAGAGTTCGAACCGGCGTTGGATCAGCATAATTCGGTCAACGCGGCTTCTGCGAAGGACCGAATTCGGCGGCTGTTCGACGCGCATTGGTACCTGGCCATCAATTCCGACGTCGCTGCGGCCGGCCTCGATCCGCTTGAGCACTACCTGTCCGACGGCGTGGCCGAGGGCCGGGACCCGCACCCACTGTTCGATACGTCTTGGTACTTGGCGCAGAACCCCGACGTCGCCGCATCTGGCCGCAATCCACTTGAGCATTACCTGACCGACGGCGCGGCCGAGGGCAGGGACCCGCACCCGCTGTTCGATACGTCTTGGTACTTGGCGCAGAATCCCGACGTCGCCGCGTCTGGCTGCAACCCGCTTGAGCATTATCTGTCCGACGGCGCATCCGAGGGCCGGGCCCCGCACCCGCAACGGCGGCTGTTCGACGAGCCTTGGTACCTGGCCAGCAATTCCGACGTCGCTGCGGCCGGCCTCGATCCGCTGAAGCACTACCTGTTCGAAGGCGCGGCCGAGGGCCGAGACCCACACCCGCTGTTCGACACGTCTTGGTACTTGGAGCAGAATCCCGACGTCGCCGCATCTGGCCGCAACCCGCTTGAGCATTACCTGTCCGACGGGGCGGCCGAGGGCAGGGACCCGCACCCCCTGTTCGATACGTCTTGGTACCTGGAGCAGAATCCCGACGTCGCCGCATCCGGCCGCAACCCACTTGAGCACTACCTTTTCGCGGGTGCTGCCGAGGGCCGGGAGCCGTACCCGCAGCCGCTGTTCAACACGTCCTGGTATCTGCAGCAGAACCCCGACGTCGCCGCCGCCGGTTACATTCCACTGGTCCATTATCTGTCTTCAGGAGCTGCCGAGGGGCGGGACCCGCACCCCCTGTTCGACACGTCCTGGTACCTGGAGCGGAACCCCGACGTCGCCGCGGCCGGCCGCAACCCGCTCGTCCACTTCATGGCCGACGGCATCGCCGAAGGCCGGGACCCGCACCCCCTGTTCGACACGTCCTGGTACCTGGAGCGGAACCCCGACGTCGCCGCGGCCGGCCGCAACCCGCTCGAGCACTACCTTTTCGATGGCGCCGCCGAGGGCCGGGCCCCGCACCCCCTGTTCGATGCCTCCTGGTATCTGCGGCGGAACCCCGACGTCGCCGCCGCCGGTTACATTCCACTGGTCCATTATCTGTCTTCAGGAGCTGCCGAGGGGCGGGACCCGCACCCCCTGTTCGACACGTCCTGGTACCTGGAGCGGAACCCCGACGTCGCCGCGGCCGGCCGCAACCCGCTCGAGCACTACCTTTTCGACGGCGCCGCCGAGGGCCGGGACCCGCACTTGCTGTTCGACACGTCCTGGTACCTGAAGCAGAATCCTGGCGTCGCCGCGGCCGGCCGAAACCCGCTCGAGCACTACATTTTCGAGGGCGCCGCCGAGGGGCGGGACCCGCACCCGTTCTTCGATGCCTCTTGGTACCTGAAGCAGAACCCCGGCCTCAAGGCGGCCGGCGGCAATCCGCTCGAGCACTACCTTTTCGAGGGCGCCGCCAACGGGCAGGATCCGCACCCGCTGTTCGATGCCTCCTGGTATCTGGAGCGGAACCCCGACGTCGCCGCGGCCGGCTGCAATCCCCTGGTCCATTACCTGTCTTCCGGCGCCGCTGAGGGACGCTCCCCGAATGCATTCTTCGAGCCGGCCTGGTATCTGGCACGATGCCCAGACGCAGCGCAGGCAACCGGTAACCCGGCGATCCATTACCTCCTGCACGGCGGTCCGGCCGGAGCGGATCCAGGCCCGACCTTCTGCACCGCATATTACCGTGCTGCCAACCGCCTGGGTGAGGCAGATATCGGCGCGCCGCTGGTGCATTATCTGACGATCGGCAGAGAGCGCGGTTTGAGGATTGCGCCAAGTCCCGTCATCCCTGCCGGATGGGATGTGCCGAAAGGCAAGGCATGGCGTGAGAGTTTCGAAGGCCGGCTGAACGCGCAAGTCGCGGAGCTCGCCGACGCCGACCTGACGCCGCCTTTCGGTGCGGGATCTCCCACCTTCTCGATCACCACCACAGTCTATGACACGGATCCCGATTTCATCCGGGAACTCTCCGACAGCATCTCCCGGCAGGTGTTCGGGGACTTCGAATGGCTGATCCTCGATAATGGATCGACCTCACCCGCAACGCGAGCCGCTTGCGCGGCTGTAGCGGCGGCCGACGTCGCGCGGGTGAAGCTATTTCGCATCGAGCAAAACCGCCACATCATTGGCGGCAATCGATATCTGCTCGAGGAGGCTGCCGGACACTACATCGTACCCGTCGATTCTGATGACGTCCTGTACGACAACACCCTCGCCGTCCTGGCCGATGTGTTGAGACGTCATGCCAGCTCCCCACCCGCAATTGTCTATAGCGATGAGCAGAAAGTCGACATAGACGGAGTACCGCTTGAGCTGATCTGGCGACACCCTTACTCCCTCGCCTCTGCCTACACCACGGCTCCGGCGGCACATCTGCTCGTCTACTCTCGTGAACGTGCTTTGGAATGCGGCGTCTACACCAACGATGACGCGCGCGGCTGTCATGACTGGGATACTGCGCTGCGCCTCACTGAAGACGGCGCCGGCGCAGTCCATGTACCGGAAGTACTTTACGGCCGGCGCGTCCATGCGGGATCGACTGCGTTAGACAACAAGATCAAGACAACCATCGGGACTTCTCATCATGCTGTCCTGCGTAGTAGCCTCGAGCGCCGCGGCTTGCAGGACCGTTTTGCGACAACCGATCATGCGACCGGCATTGCAACCCGGCAGAAATTCAGCCGGCTCCGCAGTGCGCTCCCCTCGATCGCCATAGATTTTGTCATCGCGTGGGGCGCGTACGACCTGGGCGCGACGGAGCATAATCTCCGTCTTCTCTACACGGCAGACATGTCAGCCCGCGTCCTCTATCCGGCCTCCATGGAGGCGGAGGTCGCCGCGCTGCGTCAGAGCCTGCCGGACGCAGCCGTGACCTGGGTGCCCTGCGCGACACACGAGACCCTCCTCGACGCGGTCCATGCGGTCGGGCCGGACACGTTCGCCAAAGCCTTCGTCACGGCTGACGTCTGGCTCGATCACGCGGACGCCCTGGTGCAGGCGGTCGGCCTTCTCGAACTGGATGGCCGAGCCGGCATCGTCGGCGGCATGCTCAGACTGCCCGGCGGAATCACGCACAGCGCCGGTCTGATGGCCGGGCTGGACGGTTTGGCAGGCCTGCTGTTCAGGAACTGGCCAACAGCGTCGGTTCCGTGGATGTACGGGAAGGCCTCCCACCGGGTGAGCGGGTTCCCTGGTATGGCGCTGTGCGTGAGAGCCGACCTGCTGCGCGCGGGCTGCCGGCTCGGCGGTTTCGACCGGCGGGACACCGTGCATGGCCTTGCCTTCTGCCTGGAGGCCGGTCGCCTCGGCTACACCTCCGTGTTGGACGAGGCGATGGAAGGCGAAGTCCTCGACCCGGCCCCGTCGCACGTTGGGGCAGGCGAGCCGACGCGCGTTCACCTCCAGATCCGGTTCAAAGCAGAGACAGCCCACCCGCCGATCTCGCCCCATTTGACGCGGTGCGGAGCGCGCTTCGGGGCGCTGCCGGGGCCGGACGAGATCGCGGAGCGTCGTCAACATCGCGACCTGCCGCTCATACCGGCCTTGAATCTTCGCATCGCGCCACATCTCGCGCGGCACCCGACCATCAACCTCCTGCTGCCGGGCGTCCGGAAGGCGAGCCTGTCGGGCGGACCGAACACGGCTCTCAACATCGGATATCGACTCGCCGCGCTTGGCTTCGCCGTCCGGATCTTCTCAACCGACGTGCCGACCGACCCGGATCTCGATCCGATCTGGGATCACATCGTCAGCATTTCGGGCGGCTCCGAGCGCTTTGCGCATATGAGCATCATCGACGCGTCCGACCGAACCAAGTCCGTGGAGATCGGCGCCAATGACATTTTCTTCGCCACAGCGTGGTGGACGGCCCGCATGGCCTATGCGGCCCGCGATCTGGTGGGACATCGCCCGTTCATCTATCTGATTCAGGACTTCGAGCCGATCCTGTATCCGGCCTCGACGGCCTATGCGGCGGCTCTGGAGACTTACAGCCTCCCGCACCTCCCGTTCGTCAACACGACGCTGCTGCGCGATTACCTCGTCGATGAGGAGATCGGCCTGTTCCGCGAACCGGAGCACCGCGCGCGCACGCTGTTCTTCGATCCCGCGATCGACAGGACCTATTTCTACCCCGAGCCCGCACGATTCCGGGGAGCGCCGCTGCCGGCCGAGCTTCCCGAAAGGGAACGGAGGAAGCGACGCCTGCTCTTCTATGCGCGGCCGACGAACGGCATTCGCAACCTCTTCGAGATCGGAGTGGCAGCCCTGCGCGCGGCCATCAGCGAGCAGACCCTGAGCGCGGAGAACTGGGAGTTCGTCGGGATGGGCGAAGCGTTCGCGCCCTTCGACCTCGGCTGCGGCGCACGCCTCGCTTGCGCGCCCTGGCTCGGCTTCGACGGTTACGCGCAGCTGATGCGGGACTCTGACATCATCCTCTCGCTCATGCTGTCGCCGCATCCGAGCTACCCGCCGCTCGAGATGGCCGGCTGCGGCGGCATAGCCGTCACCAACACCTATGGCAGCCGGACCGCGACGAAGATGGCCGCGCTCTCCTCCAACATCATCGCGGTCGAGCCGAACGTACCGGCGATAGTCGAAGCCCTGATCGAGGCGGTCGGCCGACTGGACGATTGCGCAGCGCGCGAGGCGGGCGCCACCCTCGCGCTGCCGGCGACCTGGGACGACAGCTTCGCGACGGCAATTCCGGCGCTCTCTGAGATGATCCGAGCGCAGGGTGTGCCAAACGATGCGCCTGCACGCCCGCCTATCGGCGAACCCAGCCGCCTGGGCAAACCGGGACCCGACCCGGACAGCGCCTACGCGGCCTTCCTGGCAGATGCCGCGGCACGCCGTGCGCTGGTCAATCACGGCGTTCCGGAACCGGGGCTGTTTACGTTCGTCACTACGGTCTGGAACACCGCGCCGGCCTATCTCGACGTCTTGGCCCGCAGCCTGCACCGTCAGGTGGGCGGCCAAGTCTTCGAATGGTTCATCCTCGATAACGGAACAACACGGCCGGAGACGCGGGCGTTTCTCGAGACATTGGCAGAACGGCGGCCTTATGTCCGCCTGGAGCGCGTAGAATCGAATCTCGGAATCATCGGCGGCATGCGCTATTGCCTCGAACGCGCGCGCGGCCGGTACATCCTGCCCCTGGATTCCGATGATTACATCAATCCAGACTGCCTACGCACGCTTGCTTGGTATGTACAGAAATATGACTATCCGCCGCTTCTCTATACCGACGAAGACAAGCTCGTCGGCGAGCGTCTGAGCGATCCGTTTCAGAAGCCGGACTGGGATCCCGTTCTCTTCTCGGCCCAGTGCTACATCGCCCATCTCTGCGCGATCGACCGCGCACGGGCGCTCGAACTCGACGTGTACGGCGATCCCGCTCCCGAGGGCAGCCACGACTGGGACACCTTCACGCGCTTCTGGATAGCAGGCCACACTCCGATCCACGTGCCGCATGTGCTCTATGCGTGGCGGCTCCACCCGCAGTCGACCGCCGGCGGAAACATGGAGTCGAAGCCTGTCGTATTCGATTCGCAGCGCGCGGTTCTGAAGCGGTTTCTTGCCGGTACGCCGAACGGCGATCGTTTCGAACTCGTGCCAAGCCCGCTCTTCGGCAATACGCCCGATTGGTGGATGCGCCGCCGACGGATCGAGGGCCGACCGATCACCACGATTCTGCTGCGCGGGGAGACCGAAGGCGACTCCGTCCCCGACATCAGGATTGCCCAGGGTCTGGATCACGAGATCGCGACGATGGAGATCGGCGCGGGTCCGCTGAGTCTCAAGGCGCTCGTCATCGATGCCGCCAAGCGCGGACGCCTCGTCCATCTGATGGGGTCCGCGATCTGTCCCGACGACGATGAGTGGGCCTGGGAGGCCATCGGCCTTTTCGACCGCCATCCGGATACGGTTGCCGTCGGTGGACGCATCCACGCGGACGGCCACGTTCTGGAAACCGGTCGCTTCCTCGGCTTCGGCGATGGCTGTGGCTGCCCGGATCGAGGCCGGCCGATGACGGATCCGGGCTATGCCGCGCAGGTCTGGAAACCGCGCTCGGTAAGTGCCGTCTGTGCGATGCACGCCGTCTTCGACGCCGCGTTCTTAGCCGAGGTGCTGACGATCGCCGCGGAGCATGGCGGCACGCTTCCGCACCTTGGCGCCTGGGCCGGCGGGCACGCGAAGCGTGTGGGCCATCGGGTCATCTATTCCCCGTTCCTGAGCGCGCGCACCCGGATCGACTACGACGCGCTTGTCGGAATGACCGAGCGGAGCGCGTTCCTATCCGCGTTCATCGACCTGATGCCGGAGGATTCCCTACTGCCGGCCGGAACAGGCCTGAATCCCGAGACAGCCTACAGACCGGTCCTGCCCGTCCCGGGCTATCGAGTCCCCGCGGAGGTCCCGCTGCCGGATCATGCCGCTTGGCTCACCGATCATGCGGCGCGCCGGTCGAAGGCCTTGCCGGCTGCCACCCACCGCCCTGGAACCGTCCCGGCCTTCTCCCTGCTGACAACGCTGTACATCAAGACGGATGCCGCGCTGTTCGCGGCCACGGCCGAGAGCGTGTTGGCGCAGAGCTGTGGCGATTTCGAATGGCTTGTCCTGGCGCACGGGCCGATAACGAGCGACTTGGACGCCGTACTGGACCGTTTCGCTCCTGACGCGCGGATCCGATTGCTCCGCTTGCCCACCAATCTCGGGATCGTCGGCGGCATGCGCCACGTCTTGGAGGCGGCGCGGGGACGGTATGTGATCTCCCTCGACGGCGACGATCTCCTGATGGAGGACGCGCTCGCCATCTTCTCCCGCGCCATCCGGGAGAATGACGCGCCGGCCCTCCTGTACACCGACGAGGACATCATCATCGGCTCGCGTCCGATGCATCCCTACCTCAGACCGGATTGGGACCCGGTGCTGGACCTGGAGAATTCTTGGATCTGGCACGCCTGCGCGATGCGCCGCGAAACGGCCCTCGAACTCGGCGTCTACACCGACCCGGCTGCTGAGTATTGCCACGACTGGGACAGCATCGACCGCTTCGCCGCTGCGGGGTATCGGCCTGTCCACGTGCCCGAGATCGTCTATCACTGGCGCCATCACGACCGAAGCACGTCCAATTCCGAGGGACCCAATGAGGTCTCCGCGGCCTCCGTCCGGCACGTCCTTCAACGCAAGATCGATCGGCTCGGCCTCGAGACCCGGTGCCGCGTCGCCCCGTACCCGATCTGGCGCGGTGCCCAGGAATGGTGGATCTCGCGAGACCTGGATCGTCTTCCGTCGCTGATCGCCCTGACCGACGGCACGGGCTCAGCACCGCCGCTTTTCGAAGCCGCTCCCCTCGTCTCGAAGGAATCTCTCGGATCGTGGCGCGAAGCACTGGATCCGATCGATGACGCGACGATCGTCGCAGTCATCGGTTCCGGCGTCGTGGAAACCGGAGGCGACGTCGCCACCCGTGAGATCGCGAAGATGTTCGAGGTGTTCGAGGACGCCGCGGTCGTGACCGGACCCGTTGTCCACAATGGGGTCATTCGGTCGGCGGGCCTCGCTATGGACGGGAGAGGAGCGCTGGTCGATTTCCTGAGCGGCCGCCCCAGCGGGGATCCGGGTTCGTACGCCCTAACGTTGAAGCCGCTCAGCATTGCTGTTCCGGTCGACGATTGGTTCTTCGCCCGCGCGAACTTCCTGAAGGCCTGTCTTGCGACGCTGCCGGATCAGACACCGAACGAGGAGATCGCACTCTGGATCGGTGCCTGCGCACTCGCACAGCATCGGCGCATCATCTACACGCCGCTGGTCACCGCGGAGACTGCGCAGCCGAGATTGTCCGCGTTCGAAAGGCGATCCACGAACCGAGTCTGGCGTCGCTTCTTGGACCGTTCGGAGGCACCGGTGCCAGGCGTGCAAGCGACTGCGGCCTACCGCCCCCCGCGCAGCGCGTGAACGGGGTGCCGAAGCGATGCGACGCTATGCGGAGGCACCGAATGTGTCAGCGCGACCACTGTTCAGCGATCCGAAATATGCTAGCTCTTCCAGCAGCCAGACTTCGAAATGTGTCGTGACCAGTCAGCGATCCCGTTGCTGAATCGAGAGTACCAAGTATACATTGCTCGTGCCTTCAAGCACCGGGGAAGTTGGGTGCGTACTCTTGTCCCGCAAATCTAAGCAAGCATGTGAGCATCCAAGCCGTGTACACTGTCGCCCCCGTCCCGACCATTCCCGAATTAATCGAGCGGATCGTCGATGCAGGATCCGGATCGACAGCATTTTTCGAGTATGAACTGAAAGAGGATGGTCTCTTTCTGCAGCAAAATCCTGCGGAATTCGCAGAATTCGTACACTATATGGCCAGCAGCGTTCCTCCGAGCAATCTGACACTCGATATAGGCATCGCCTCGGGCGGACAGACGAAATTCCTCCGAGACTACTATGCATGCCAAAAGACCATCGTCGTCGATCTCGGGCAGCATCCGGACGCATACAACTGGCCGAGGATCCGGAAATCTCTGAACAGCGATCTGATTCTTGAGATCTTTGACGATTCTCATGCGCCGGCCGTACGTGACTCGCTGCTGCCGTTTCGCGGCGAGATCGACTTCGCCTACGTCGACGGCGATCATAGCTATATCGGACTGCGACAGGATATTTTTCTCGTGCGCGAGATCCTGAAGCCAGGGGCGTTCATGGCTCTCCACGACACGCTCGCCGTTGAAGACTGCAAACGCGTGTATGACGAGCTGAAGGCCTCGACGACCTTCGATCATGTCATGGACTTCAATCATCGATTCGGTATTTCGCTGTGGCAGCTTCGGGAACCCGTCGCATCCACGCAGGAGAACCGAACCAGTGGTCTTGGGGATCTCTGAAGCGCTCTCGGTTTGGGCTGTGTCGGATGATGCGGTGCCACGCGGCGCCGTTGGGATGCTTCGTGGCCGGCCTCGAACGAGGAACAAGGCAGGGGCCGACCCTACAGGCCGGATCTGCGTGAACGCGTGGTGGACGCGGCAGGAGCGACCGCCCGCCGTCACATAGCCAAAGCCGCTTTGGGTTTGGCGCCGCGGCGGCGATCCGCTGGATGGCTGCGCTCGCCACGACCGGGACGGTTGCTGCCCGCCCACGGGGACGGGCCGCCGCTCCCACGCACGATCAGCACGCGGCGTTCCTGAGGAGGCGGCGGATCGCCGAAAGGGATGATATTACCCTGAAGAGGATGCGGCCCCACCTGCGAGCGGAGCATGGTCTCAAGGTCGGGGTGGGAACCCTCTGGAGCGTCCGCAACGCGGGCGAGCTAACTTACAAAGGATACAGTTTCCTCCACAGAGCAGATTGCTCAGACGTGCGGGCGGCTGGCGAGGCTTGGTTTATGGCGCCGAACGAACGGCCTTCGCGGTCTAAAAATCGCCGACACGCCTCGACGGTTCACAGCGTCGAGGCAAACAGCCTCGGATGCACGAAGCCGCCCCACGTCTTGAAAACAATGCGGTCTCTTTCACTGGGACTCATGTCGAAGTAAGCCCGGGTAACATTATCTCCGACAAGCAAATTTGATTGCAACCCTTGCCTGAACGTTTCACTATCGATCCAGGCAGATGGCCCATATCCGCGTCCATCCCGTCCAACGACGAGGCATGTTAGAGCTGCGGAGAAGACCCTTCGCGTCAGGCTATCTGGACCGCTTTCAAACCGCCACGCATCAATTTTTTCACGTATGTAAATACCATCGAGAAAACGTTGCGCATCTTTAACGCGCAAAGCAAATGCATTGGTGCGAAGATGCGGGTTTGGAAAACGCGGAAAGTCAGGGTGCAGGTAATTCAGGCTTTCGCACGAACCTGTCGCACCCACCATACCGACGGCGGGATCCCTCAAATTGGAGATCAGCTTTCTCAGCCAGTTCTCCGAAATTATTTCCGAATTGCTGTTTAGAAAACAAACATACGGGTCATTCAGATACCCGACTACGGCAGCATATGCTCCGATGTCAAAGCCAACATCTTCCATCACGTGGGCAGTGTGCGGGAGGGCCTCGAACAACAGGCGGGCGGAACGCTCATGCTCCGCGGTGTGGAAGCCTTTGAAGATGACATGCAGATGCGTCGGCTGGCCTGTCGAAAAAGATGCGTATGAGCGAATAAAGCGTCGAAACCGGTCGAGATGATCGTCTTCGTAACCCCGGGCCAGAAAAACTAACGCTGTCGCATCTTCGGACATCAACTCAACAATCTTTCTGCGGCCGCCCGTCATAGGCGGCGGGACTAATCGCGAGACGCTCCAGGTTGTAATAAGGATCCGATATCAATTGGCGGCTCCATTTTTCAACAAAAACGCGATCCCGATCGAACCCTACCGCAGAAAATCCCGAGGCATATTCATCGACATCGATCTCCGATTCAACCAGTGTGTCGGCATCGCAGACAACCATCTTTCCTCGCGCCTGAATTGCGAGACAATAGTCGACGGCCATCTGGCTTGGATCGACCGTCGCGTCGAATCCGCCTACACTTTGAAACAAGCCCTTGTCCGTCATAAGGGCGTCCAGCTCGACAGCTCGAAAATTTCGTGATGCCGTATGGCTATAAAAATAATCCTCGCCATCCGGGCGTGAACCATGGTGAACCCGATGCTTCATCCCGTCGAACAAAACCAGCCCGAATTGTGCGGTCCGCCCATCTGCGGCCATCAGCTTTGCGCCGACAGCGCCGATGTGAGGTTTGATGATGTGGCGAACCATATGCGTCAGGCAGATCGCCTCAGAACGCTGCGGTACGTCGCTCAAGAACAGAATGTACTGTCCAGTTGCCGCTTCTACGGCGCGATTGAGAGCGACCGCGAGGCCTCCCGTGTCGACATCGCCGGATAAATCACTGCCCCGGACTGCGTTCGGATCGGAGACGACCGCATCGTCGAGGGTGGCCGCGATGGGGATCACCTCGATCGTGGTGCCTTCGGGCAGCCCGAACTCTGCTGACGACCGAAGAGTGATCTGGCGCAAGAAGGGGTAAGGCAGGTCGACTGCTGAAGACGTGATGGCCCTCGTGCTGTACAGAACAATCGAAATTTTAGCAGTCGTTGTGATCGGCGAGCCCAATCTGTAAAGCCGAGCCGGTTGCGCATGTGCAACAAATTCGGCATGGCGCCCCAATCGGCGGCAGCGTCGGTTAAGGCTTGCAAGGTCCGCCTGCACTTCGGTGTCGGATCCGTGCCTTCGATCCGGACATGTCGAGATCATCTCGCGCACATGACCGATATGACCCAATTTCTCAGTTACCCTGAGAAGAAAATCGAACGGGTCTTCTGCGGAGGCGAGAAGTTCGCCAGCGAACGTCAATTTGTAGCAGATAGAGCGCCCAATATAATTAAAACTCTCCAGATAATCCGGGCTCCAGGCCGGTTTGTAGAATGGAATGATATCCCCGTCGGCAGAACGGATTTCCTCGTCGCCGTAAATCAGATCGAGTGTCGGCACCCGATTGATCGCACAGGCGAAATGATACAGCGCAGCAGGCTTCAGGACATCGCCCGCCTCAAGCCAGATTAAGTATACGTCGCACTCTTCATCCGAGCGCTCGACGAACGACAGGATGTCAGAAACAGACAAAATGATGAAATTCTTATAAATCTGTGCCAGCAAAGACTGCGTCGTGATGCGATGCTTACAGTCGTCCTCCCCGCTCGTGACGACGAGAAACTTTGGCTTGATAGCCATGCTCGATATGTGACGAAGCGCCTCAAAACCTGTGCCCGAAAACGCTTCTTCTGCGGCTCGTCGTATTTCACGATACAGCACAGACATGGGAGCAGGGCTGCGGCCCTGTGCGCGACCTATCGTGATGTAATGGGAGAGCGGATTTGTACGCTCCCAGTCTGCATCTCTATAGCGATCTGTATAAAATCGACCCGAGAATTCCGGACTGGGGTCGCGATGGTTCTTGGCGCCGAAGAGTACGTAATGCAGAAGAGGATTCATCCCCGGCGGAATGTTGTGTTCATAATTTCTTAGATACCAGTTGCCGCGAAAGAGACAATGCGGCTCGGTCCCGTAACCGGCGCCTTCCAAGAGGTAATGAACAAGTGGATTGACGTTAGCGTCAAGTACTTCTGGATATTTCTTGAGATACCAGTGGCTGTCGAATAGGGGATGCGGACGAAAAGCGTCCCGAACTCCAAATCGAAGGTAGTGTTCAAGGGGATTGATGCTCGCGAGCTGGCTCCGGGTGCATTGTTCCGCATAATAATCCGTGTCAAAAAGCGGATGCGGATCCAATCCCCGTGCGGCTCCCTTTATAAGATAGTGCTCGAGCGCTGTCATACCGTGTGGCCGCTCGTCCGAGCACTGCCGCAGATACCATGCCGGATCGAAGAGTGGATTTGGGCTACGCCCCTCCCGTTCACCATTGCCGATGTAGTGAAGAAGAGGGTCGACCCCAGCCTCCGCCACGTCGGGATTGTTGCGCAAGTACCAAGCGCTGTCGAAGAGTGGATGCGGGCTTACACGGCTTTGTGCAGGTGCGCCGATGTAGTCCAAGAGAGGGTTGAGACTTGTGCCGTGAATTTGCGGCCTCTGTTCACTATACCAAGAGGTCGCGAACAGCGGATGCGGATCCTTTCCGCCAGCGGCGCCCACAAGGAGATAGTGCGCGAGCGCGTTGAGCCCCGTCTGCCCAACCTCAGGGTTCTGATCCGCATACCAAGACGTATCGAAGAGAGGATGCGGATCGCGCCCTTCGTCCGCGCCGCTTGAAAGATAATGAGAGATTGGATCGACACCGGCGTCGGCGACGTCAGGATACGTATGAAGGTACCAATCCTCATCGAAGACGCCAGCAATGACAGTTCGGATGTCGCTCTCTTCGGTCATCTCCAAATGTCCGATCTAAACAAATAAAATATTTACACGCCATCGGCGTTCGATGAGGAGCGCCCGCGTGCGCCACGTATCAGCCCCGTGACATTTTTCATCCGCACGCAGTCCCGACGTTGTTCTGCGCTGACTGAACGGACTGATTGCTGAACCGCGTCGCTTCAGCTGGTTCCGACGATATCCGGTCGCGGCCAGAGGACAGCATTGTCCTTCACGTCTCGCATGACGTTGCATCCCATGCCGATCGTCGCGTTCTCGCCGATCCGCAGTCCTTGCAAAACCTTCGCGAGGGGCCCGATGAGGGTGCCGGACCCGACAGAACATTTACCTCCTACGAAAGCTCCCGGAGACACAGTGGCGTTTCTGCCAATACGTGCATCATGTCCGACAATGGCCGCTGAGTTCAGCATGCAGAACGCAGAAAGATGCGCGTCGACGTTCAGGATGACACCGTGGGCGACGAAGGCACCGGGCTCAATGGTCACGCCATCGCAGACAATCGCGTGCGGCGAGATCAAGGGCGGGCAGGCAAATTCGTGTTTGAAGAGCCAGGCGATGATATCCGCTCGAGCATTGATCACCTGACGGCTGACCCCTCCGATGGCGATCGCAACGCCATCGTACTGATCACGGTCCGCGAGTAGTTCATCCAGATAGCCGCGCCACGGCGCCACCTGGGTCTGCTCCTGAGTCGAGTAGACGGACTGGACCGCAAAACCGTTCAGTCGGGCGATCTCCGCCACCTCTTTGGCAAATCCCCCTCCGCCGATGAGAGCCAGACGCTTCACAGTTGGTATGTCCAGTCCTGACGAGCGGTCGATCGTCACAGCGCCGCTCCTCCATCGATCCGGAGGATTTCACCGGTCACGTGCCGTGCCTGCGGCGACATGAGGAAGGCGATGGCGTCGACAACCGACGTCACCGTGGCCGTTCCCGACGGACTGCGCTTCTCCAGGGCTTCTTTGAACCCCTCTCCATAGAGCCGGGCATGCGCCTGCGTCATTTCCGTATCGAGCCAGCCCGGCGCAACCCCGACGGCTCGCCTGGGGGCAAGCTCTCGCGCTATGCCCCGGATCAATGCGTCCAGCCCGGCCTTCGAAGCGGCGTATGGGACGATCGCGGGCTCCGGGCGTTGCGCGGCCACCGAGGAGACGGCGCAGAATACGGCGTCGCGCGTCGAGATCCGGGCGTTGCCGAAGGCGGCGGCGAACAGGGTCGGGGCCACGAGGTTCGTCTTGTAGAGCCGTTCGACCTCTTCGACGGTCAGGCTGCGCATCGGCTTGATGATCTGCATGCCCGCACAATAGACGAGCCCGGTCAGCAGGCCCCGCTCGGCGACCGCAGCCTGCAGCAATCCGCCGATCGCGCCGAGATCCGTCACGTCGGCGGCGACCGTGGCGATCCCGGCAGCCGCGAGTTCGACCAAGCGGTCGGTCCGACGGGCGAGGGCCGTAACGGAGCCCTGCGCGGCGAACCGCTCCGCGACCGCCCGGCCGATGCCGCTGCTCGCTCCGACGACGAGGATGTGTCCCGCGGCCTCTGCCATGCTTACCGCCTCAGGCTTGCAGCTTCGTACCGGCGATGCTGAGGAGATCGTCGGTGGTGGCTGCCTCTGCGATACGCGACGGCTCGACCTCGAGACCCAACGTGTCGAATAGCGCCATGATGTTGAGGATGCCGAGGGAATCGAAGGTCTCGATCTCGCCGAGCTTCTGGCCGCGCGCGAGCGGCCCCGGTTGATCCAGGATCGCGCCGAGCTCATCCAGGAACCCAGCCTCGGTCATCACGTGGTCTCCTCAAACTTCAGGACAGGCGGCGCGTAGATCCGGTCAGTTTCGATCACGCACGCACCCCAGCTCAGGCCCACGCCGAACCCGGCCAGCACCGCGCGCAGCGGCCGGTGCGAAAAATCCTCCGCCAGGAAGCCCGAGATCGTGCCCGGGATCGAGGCTGAGTTCTGGTTCCCGTAGACGGATTGCGTCCCCGAGGGAAGCTTGCCGTCGTCGAGGCCCAGGCGCCGTTGCAGGTTCTTCAGGATGTACTTGTTCGGCTGGTGCAGAACGTAGAAATCCGGCTCTTCCGGCCCCATGCCGGCGGCCGCCAGGATATCGGTAATCAGCGGCGGGACGCGCTTGAGCGTAAAATTGAAGACCTGTGCCCCGTCCATGTGCATGGAAGCGGGCTTGTCCCGGTCCTCGGCATCCGCGCGCAGGCCGCTGTGCGGGATGAACAAGGCCTTCTCGCCCGACCCGTCGCTGTGGAGCTGGAACACGCTGTCGGTGTCGCGCCGCTCGACCAGGACGGCGGCGCCTGCATCGCCCATGATAGGAGTGATGGCCCGGTCGTCCGCAGCGACCATGCGGCTTGCCACGTCACCGACGCAGAGAAGGACGCGGCTCAGTCCCGACTCGACGAGGCTATAGGCGACCGAGAGACCGTACACGAAGCCACTGCAGCCCAGCCGCATGTCGAAACAGAGCGTGTCGGTGCGCAGGCCGAGCCGGTGCTGAAGGCTGATTGCCGTTGACGGCGAACTGTAGTCGGGCGTCTGCGTGACCAGGATCAGCCCGTCGAGATCCTCCGGCCGCAGACTGAGGCCGCCGAGAAGCGTGCGGGCGGAGTGCAAGCAGAGATCGGCCGTCGTCGTGTCGTCGCGCACGACCACGTGTCGCGTGGTGAAGCCCATCGCGCGCTTGAGCCGCTCGGCCTCCTCGGGCGACATGCCGAGACTGGCCGCCTCCGCGTCGAAAGCGAGGGCCCGGCCGCCGACCGTGGTGACGAGGCCGCTGAGGCCTGCGTGCCGGAACCGCAGCTCAGCCACGGGCCACCGCGGCCGCGACGTAATCGAACCAATTCTGGAGCCGGCGCAGGGGCGAGCGTGTGCTGTCGAGGATGCTCTCGTCGGCCAGCGGCACGTAACGGCCCGCAACGGTCTCGATCTCGGACTCGGTCTCCAGCAGCAGTTCCACCACCGCGAAAGAATCGATCTTGTCGAACAGGTCGTCCTCCGGACCGAGCGCAGCGAGTTCCGGGCGCCCCCATGTCTCGACGAGGCGGTCCAGCGTGGCTCGGGCCGCGGCGGCGGCGCCCTCAGTCGGCGATGATGTGGATGTAGGCGGTGTCATCCGGTCCTCGGGTCAATCGATAGTCCTTGCCCTCGGGGCCAGAGCCGATGAGCGCGAACCCGTTCTCGTCCAGGAAAGTCTCGACCATGCGGTTTTTGGCGCTCGGGCGGTAATGGGCCCGTAGCGCCGGGTTGGCCTCTGCGCCGCAGACGTAGCGCAGAACTTGGCTCTCAATGCGGCGTCCGAGAGCCCGGCAGCTCATCAGGAACGTCTCGAGTTCGCCGCCCCGGACGATGGCGACCCCGACGATGCCCATGTCGCCGAACCGGTCGACCACCCGGGCCGCGTAGACGCCGCCCTCCCGCATGGCGGTGGCGACCTCGTCCTCGGTGTAGCGCCGGGTCGTCAGGTTGAACTGGTTGGTCTTGTTGATCAGCTGCGTGACCCGCCGCAGGGAGCCCGGGTTGTTGCGGGCGACATGAACCCGGATCTCGAGGGAGGCGAGGTAGTCGTCCATCGAGGCGGCCGAGCGCTGCAGCTCCTGCCGCTGCGCCTCGCCGCGGTACTGCTCCGTCTTGGCCAGATCCTCGGCGGTGACGTTCCGGGCGCGCAAGGAAGCGATGCCGTCGAGCAGGGTGAGCGCCTGCTCGGGACGCGTCCGGTCGAACAGGTGGCACTCGACCCCGGGGAGCCGGGCGCGGACCTCCTCGATCTCGAAGGGGTTGTCGTCGAGGAAGACGAAGCTGTCGAGGCCGAGGTTCAGCGTCGCCGCGAGGTCGCGGATGTTCTCGCTCTTCTCCGACCAGTTGCTGCGGTAGGCCACGAAATCGTCGAGCCGCAGCGGCATCGCGCGCTGGGCGAAGACCGCGCGGAAATCCTCCTCGTTGTTCTTCGTCACCGCGCAGAGCAGGATCCCGAGGCCCTTCAGGCGCAGGAGCTGGCGCTGGAGCTGGGTGTGGACGATCCCCGGATAGTCGCTGTCGACCTCCAAGTTCTCCACCCCGTCCTCGCCGACGACGCCGCCCCAGAGGGTGTTGTCGGCGTCGACCACCACCACCTTGCGCCGCGCCCGCAGCCGCGCCGCGACGGCGTCGGCGTAGCGCGCGTTGAGCGCGTCCACGGCGGCCGGGGCGTAGGGCATCTGGTACATGTACCGGTTGCGCTCGCGGAAGGCGTTGGCGAAGCCGAGCAGCGCCAGGGCGCCGGCGGCGTCGACGACGCTGACCCGCTCCTGAGCCCGGGCGAGGTCGAACAGCACCGCGTTCACCCGCGCCAGGGCATCAAGCTGGTCGTGGAGGTCGCTCTCGACGGAGGAGAATGGCACGAACGGCACGGTGTTGAGGATGATCGTCCCCGGCGCCCGGGCGAGCCGCGCCGAGACCAGCTCGGCGAGGCCGCGCGCGCGGGCGACGGCCGCCTCGTCCGGGGCGACGTCGAAGAACCAGCGGTGGTCGAGATGCACGATCAGGACGTCGGCGGCGGCGGGACCCGCCAGCACCTGCTCGATCTGTCCGATGGGGAGATGCTCGCAGGAGACCGTGGCGAGATCCGCAAGGCGGCCCGCCATCTTCCCGAACGGGTTGGTGACGACGTTTCCGACGAAGCCGATCGACAGGGCGCGAGCCGTGGTCATCCTCGATACCGGTCCCTGCGACATCCTGCGGATGCCTGCCCTCCGGCGATCGACCGGCCCCTTACCGTGCGTGCGAGCGCCGCCCTCTTGCGAGATCGCGTGTCATAAAGCAAGGGGCCGGGCACCCGGCGGCCGGCCAGCCCGGCCGGGGCGGGGACCGGCCGAGGAGGAGCTGCGCGATGAACGGATCCGGTTCGGACGACGCCGCCGCGACGCGGATCTGGACCGAGGCGCACCAGGCCGCCTTCGCGCGGGCCACGGGGGACGTGAACCCGATGCACATGGATGCGCGGATGGCTCGGCGGACGCTCGCCGGCGAGCGGGCCGTCCACGGCGTCCACGCCGCCCTCTGGGCCCTCGATGCCTGCGCCGACGCCCATCCCCTCGACCGGCTGGCGACACTGCAGATGCGGTTCGAGCGGTTCGTGCTGGTCGGGGATTGCACCGTGCTGACGGTCCACGCGGCGGACGCGGGGCAGCTGCGCCTGTCCCTCGCGGTGGACGGCGTCCGCACCCTGACGATCCAGGCGACCTTCGCGGCGGACAAAGCCCCGGCCCAGCCGGTCGAGACGGCGCCCACCGCGATCCCCGCGGAGCCGATCGCCCGCGATCCGGCGGCCCTGACGGGGCTCGCCGGAGCCTTCACGCTGCCGGACCCGGCGGTGATCGCCGCGCTGGCGCCGCGCCTCGCCCGCGCCCTCGGTCCCGGCCGGGTCGCCGCCCTGGGCGGACTCTCGACGCTCGTCGGCATGTTCGTGCCCGGCCTCCACTCGATCCTCTCGAAGATCGACGTGACCGTCACCGACGGGGATGCCGGCTCGAGCCTCGGCTACGCGGTGAAGCGGTTCCAGCCGATGCTGCAATCGGTGACGCTGGACGCCGCCGGCCCCGGCCTCATGGCCCGGGTCGAGGGCTTCGTCCGCCCGCGGCCGGTGGAGCAGGAGAGCCTGCAGGACCTCGCGGCCCTGGTGGAGCCGGGCGCCTTCGCCAACGTGTCCGCGCTGATCGTCGGCGGGTCGCGGGGCCTCGGCGCGGCGACCGCCAAGCTGATCGCCGCAGGCGGCGGGACGGTGTGCATCACCTACGCGTCCGGCGCCGACGAGGCGGAGGCCGTCGCCCGGGAGATCCGCGACGCGGGTGGGCGCTGCCAGGTCCTCCGCTACGACGCCGCCGAACCCGCCGCCGCGCAGCTCGCGGCGCTGACGATGCGCCCGTCGCAGCTCTACCATTTCGCGACGCCCCGCATCTTCCGCCAGAAGCGGGCGCCCTTCGAGCCGGCCTGCCTGGACACGATGATGCGCGTCTACAATGCCGCGTTCTACGAGCTGAGCCAGTTCTGCCTCGACCGCAGCGACGCCGTGGCGGCCTTCTACCCGTCGACCACCGCCATCGACGAGGCGCCTCGCGACACCCTGGAATACGTCATGGCCAAGATCGCGGGCGAGACCCTCGCCGCGACTCTGGGGCGGACGCTCCCGAAGCTGCGGACCGTGATCGAGCGGCTGCCCCGGGTGAAGACCGATCAGACGGCCACGATCTTCCCCGTGCCGGCCGCCGCCCCGAGCGCGCTGATGCTGCCGATCATCCGGCGCATGGCGTCGGCCTGACCCGAAGGACCGGGGCGCGGAATCGACGGGCCGGACGGGGCCGTCACAGGACTGTCGATCAATTCAAGCGCCCCCCTGCACCGACACGAGCGCAGGACGGTGAGCCCGGCCAGCGCGACATCTCCGCGCGCGGCGCCGCTGTCTTGTTTCGCTCCGCCCGCCAAAGGCGGCACCGTCGCCCTCGCCGGACGCCCGGCTCACTCGGCGGCGTCGTGTTGGACCTCCGCATCCGAGTCCGGGTCGGCCTCGTCCTCGGCGTCAGCCTCACCGTCCTCGGACTCCACGGGCGCGGCGGCCGTGAAGAAGTCGCCGTTCCGGATCGCCTCGCCGCCGGTCACCAGCATGCTGAGATAGGTGTTGAGGGTATTCGGCGCGACGTCGGGCAGCCGCTCGGCGATCTCGACATGCGACAGGCCCTGCGGGCCGGCCGAGCCGAGCAGCGCCTTCAGCCGTCCCTTGGCCGAGTTCGCCCGGGGACCGCGGGCGCCGCGCCGTCCGCCGGAGGCGGGCGCGGCGCGTTCGGCCGCGGAGGCCCGCGGACCTTCGGGCGCGTGGAGACCGGAGGCGTCCAGCGGGATCCCTTCGACGATCGAGGTCAGCGCCGCCTCGGCCGCCCGGAGCTTGGTCAGCTCGGCTCCGATCCGGTCGTAGTCGCTCTGCAACGCGGCCCTGCGCGCCCTCACGTCGACCAGGGCCTTCGTCAGGGTGTTGTCCTCAGCCACCGGACGGCCTCATCCCATGATTTCGCTGGGTGACGGCATACGTCATAGGACTATTGCGGCGTCAACAGGCGCGCGGAGGCTCGCCGGCCGGGCCCGGTGACGGCCCGCGATCGGCAGCGCGAGTTGTGAGGACGACGCCCGATGGCTTAGAGACATCTTCGAACGCCTCTGCCGGCTTGGAGTCATCGGCGCAATTGCCGAATCTCGACGGATTCCGAATTCGGCACGCCGATACCGTAATCGTCACGTCAGAAGGCGAACGTTCTTCCACGGGTTCGATGTGCGGCCGTCCGCTCCGGGACGTCGGCCGCGTCGCGCCCAGGGGCATTCATAGATCCCGCAGAGCAAATTATGTCTTTGAATATTTTCGACAAAGGGGAGAATAATGTCATCGACATCGATTCGCGGGATCAGCACAGCCAAGCCGGAAAGATCTACATCAACGGCGACAACAACTACATCCGCATAGGCAGAGGCTGCGTGTCCGACAAGGACATGCACATCGTCATCGAGTCCAACTGCCGGTTCGATGTCGGCGAGCACGTCCGGCTCTCGATGGCCAACATCTATGTCGGCCCCAGCTCGATCCTGCGCATCGGCGACAGGACCGGCTTCACCGGTCTGGTCCATCTCAATCCCGTCGAGGCGAAGGCGATCGAGATCGGGACGGATTGCTCCATTGCGTCCGGCGTCTGGATGACGACGAGCGATTTTCACTCGATCGTCACCCGGGATACCGGGCAGCGGCTGAATCCGGCCAAGCCCGTTCGCGTCGGCAATCACGTCTGGATCGCCAATCACGCCACGCTCCTCAAAGGCTCCGTGGTCGGCGACAACGCCATCATCGGCGCACACGCTGTCGTCACCGGAACCGTGCCGCCCCATTGCGTGGCCGCCGGCAATCCCGCACGCATCGTGCGGGAGGACGTGACGTGGCGTCCGGACCTGATCTGACCGCACCCGCGATGAGGCAGGCGAGGGCGGACGGCTCCGGGCCTCGGATCGGTCCTGCGGAGCACCGTCGGAGCCCCGTTGTTTACCCGGTGCGCGTGTTCCGTTAGGGCGATGAACCGCCGACACGGCGTCTCGTCCGACGCGCCGGCACGCCTTCGATCAAGCCCACAATCGGCCCGCGCGAACACATGCTCCTCCGAGCCTCAGGTCTCGTCTCAAGCGCCGCCGGGCCGAAGCCCGCCTCGGGGCTGGTGGCCTGCACCGCCTCCGACGCCGCGGATCGCGGACCGGCGCGCGCGGCGCGCGGCGCAGCGCGAGCGGTGCGTTGAAGCGGTTCTTCCGCCTGTACCGCAGGATGCGCGGCAATCCGCTGATCCGGCTGGCGGTGCGCCGCGGCCTTCCGGCGGCGAACGATCTCGTCACCGCGGACGCGCAGATCGCGACTCTGGCCCCGCATGTCGACGTGGCCTTCTACGCGAGCTGGTACGGGATCACGGCCGATCCGGTGCGCGACTACCTCGTCCGCGGCTGGCGCGAGGGGCGCGACCCGCGCCCCGACTTCGACTCCGCCGCCTACCTCGCCGACCGCCCCTACCTCGCCCGGGCCGGCATCAACCCGTTCCTGCACGCCCTCACGCGCCGGCGCGCCCGGGCCGGCGGCGAGGGTGGCGGCGAGGGCGGGGCGGCCGGCGCGCCCCTGCCCAAGCCCGACACGGCCCAGGCCGAGCGCCTCGCCCGCCGCCTCGTGGACGGGGCCTTCTACCTGGCCAACAACCCCGACCTCGCCGCCGCCGGCGTCGATCCGGTCGACCACTACATGGCCTCCGGCTGGCGCGAGGGCCGCGAGCCGGCACCGCAGTTCGACACCCTGGCCTACTGCCTCACCCGCGGCCTCACCTTCGCCACCCAGAACCCGCTGGTGCACTACGTCCGCAACGGCGGACCCGCCCGGCCCGACCCGGACGCGGCGCTGGCCCTGCGGATGGAGACCCTCGCCCCCTACTTCGACGCCGCCCATTACCGGCAGCGCCTGCCCGGCCCCCAGGCCGAGGCGCTGGCCGGGGCCTCGGACGCCGCGCTGCTGCGCCACTACGTGACGGAGGGCTGGCGGGCGCGGGTCAGCCCGCGGCCGGACTTCGACCCGGCCGGCTTCGTGCAGGCCCGCGCGGGCAGCCGGGCGGTCGGCGACGACCCGTTCTTCCGCTACGTCGCCGAGACCCGGCTGTCCGGGGGCGCGCCGTTCGCCGAGCCGCACCGGCTGAACCTGCTGGCGGTGGATGCGGACTGGTACCGGGCGACCTACCCGGACGTGGGCGGGCGGGAGCCGTACCTGCACTTCGCCGAGGCGGGCTGGCGGGAGCTGCGCGACCCGGGGCCCGGGCGCTCGACGCTGGCCGCGCTGCTGGGCGTCTGCGGCCTGCGCCCGGCGCGGGCGCCGATCGCCGATACGGGCTGGCTGGGGGCGATCGGGCAGGCGGCCTGCGACCGGGACGGGCTCCTGGACCTGCAGGCGCGGCTGGTGGCGGGGCATTTCGACCACGGCTTCTACCGGGCGCGCTACGGGCTGTCCGAGGCGGACGACGCCGTGCGCGACTATTGCGACACCGGCTGGCGCAAGGGCCGCAACCCCAGGGCCGACTTCAACGGCTGGGCCTACCGCGCGCACCATCCCTACGTGGAGGCGACGGGCATCGCGCCCTTCGTCCACCATCTGGCCCGGGCGCTGCTGCGCGGCGACGACCTCGCGGGCGATGCCTTCGATCCGCGCTACGGCGCGCCGCCGGCCGCGGAGGACGCGGAATTGTTCGAGCAGGCCCGCCTGATCGAGCCGTTCTTCGACGCGCCCTGGTACCTCAAGCGCTACCCGGATACCCGCGGCTTCGAGAACGGGCCGGCGATCCACTTCCTGTCCCACGGACAGGAGGAGGACCGCGATCCGAGCAAGACCTTCTCGACCCGCTTCTACCGCCGGGCCTACGGCCATCTCCTGGGTGCGGGGGAGTCGCCGTTCCTGCACTACGTGCGCACGGGCCGGGCCGCCGGGCTGATGGCCGCCCCCGAGGATCTCGGCACCTATCCGCCGATGGAGGCCCCCGCGCCCGACGCATGGGACCGCCTGCCCCGGGCCCTGCCCATCGACCAGGCCCGGGTCGTCGTGATCGTCCCGGTCTACAAGGG
>NZ_JACJIM010000010.1 GCF_014138435.1 Methylobacterium fujisawaense
GTGGTGACGGACCATCTCGGCACGCCGCGGGAACTGGTCGACGAGGACGGTGCCGTCCATTGGGCGGCGCGAGTGTCGACCTGGGGCGTGGTGCTCGGGGTCAAGGCGGCCGTGCCGGCGCCGGCCAACGACGAGGGCGGTGGGTATGGCAGCCCTGGAGGGATCGGCAGCCCTGTGCCGGTTCGGGTGTCGGGCAACCTGGCGCTGCGGGCGGCGCCGGAGGCGGCGGCGTGGGTGTGCCCGATCCGGTTCCAGGGGCAGTGGGCGGACGCGGAGACGGGGCTCTACTACAACCGGCACCGGCACTATGATCCGGTGGCGGGGCAGTATGCGAGCCCGGATCCGATCGGACTGGCAGGAGGTGACAGGCCGCAGGGGTATGTCAAACGGCCAAGCGCTTGGATTGATCCGCTGGGGTTGGCGCAGCGACTACAAGCGGCCGTCGATCAGGCGGTGCGAGAGCTGGAAGCGAATCCCCAGTTGGCCCGTGAGCTGATGTCGCCGGGAAGCTATCGACATCTCGTCGTCCGGGATCGGCTCGCAGCTGCGTCCTATGGTAAGGCCGTCGAGCGACGAGCAGCACAAATTCTTGGAGAAAATGAGGATCCCACATTGCGGTGGGCCGGAAGGGCTCCAAAGGGTCCAGACGGCCGTTTTATGCAAAGTCCAGACTTCTTCGGTGCCAACGGAGCGACCTATGACATTACGACAGCGGAAGGGATAGGTTCCCATCTCGTTCGACCTTACGGACCGACCGCGACCTTCGCCCCCCATCCCGGATTACCGCCGAGCCTTGTGTTTCCGCCATGAGACAAATTAAAGACCATACGTTTATTGTTGTTAGAGACGTTCATGTCGGATCTGTGTTTTCTGATATATCGTTAAATGGCTGCATGTTTGATAATTGCTCTCTATCGAGGCAAAATAACTTGGCAAAAAGAACTATTGTAAGAAAAGTAGTGGCTGATAAATGTCGGTTTATAGGGTGTCAGATCGGTCCTGCAAAATTCATTGATTGTCATGTTATGAATTCGACATCGAATGATCTCAGCATATTCTGGGGCGCTGTGTTTAAGCATGTCAAAGTTTCAGGTAAATTAACATCAATAAAGATAAACACCAAGATCACTAGTCTGCCAGAGGAAAGTGTCCAGGCCCTTTACGATGCTGATCGTGAAACATTTTATCAGTCCATCGACTGGGCGCTCGACCTGTCAGAGGTTAAATTGAGCAGCTTCTCTTGCGATGGCATACCGGTTCGGTTGTTTCGCCTCGATCATGAAACGCAAGGGGCGGTCATTCTTGAGAATCTTCCTACAAACTGGCAAAATATTGTCAAAAATGACAATGCATGGTTACCTTGGTTGCTGCATAATCTTTGCTTAAGTAATCCAGAAATCGTCTTGATAACACCGTTAACCAGACCGAAAAATGTGCGCGATAAGTTCCTGAACGACCTTAAAGAACTTCGGCAAATGGGAATCGTAGAGCCAGTGTGATCGAGCTTTAATTTGAGACAAACCCGTGCGGCCTGCTCGCCGAGGCGCGGAACGAGGCCACGCGGGTGGAATACATCCGCGACCGGGACGGGCGGATCGTCGAGGAGGATGTCGGCGGGCACCGGGTGCAGAGCCGGTACGATTCCTGCGGCCGGCGTGTGGCGCGGCGGATCTTCTCCGGGATCGACCAGCCGCATGCAGTCCGGCTCGGCGAGCACGTAACCCGCCACGCCTACGATCCGCTGGGCGCCCTGGCCGCGCTGGTGGTGGCCGAGCACGCGCCGCTCGCCTTCACCCGGGACGGTCTCGGCCGCGAGGTCCGACGGGAGAGCGCGGCGGGGTTCGTGCTGGACAGCGCCTGGGATGCGGGCGGGCGGCTGTCGGCGCAGCGGGGCGGGCGGGCGATCCGGAAGCTGGCCGGGGCGGTGGCGGCACAGCGGGCGGGTCTGGCGGCGGACGCGGCGCGGCCGATCGAGCGCAGCTATGCCTGGGACCGGGCGGACGCGCCGACCGCGATCGTCGAGCGGCTGTGGGGCGAAACGGCGTTCGCCTATGACGGCAACGGCCAGGTGGCCGAGGCGCGCTTCGGCGCGCGGGCCGAGCGGTTCGCCTACGATCCGGCGCGCAACCTCGCCGGCTTCGCGGTCTCCAGTCTGGGCGCGGTCGAGCGCTTGCGCAGCCTCGGTGAACCTGCGCCCGACAAGTTGCTCACCCATGTCGCCCCGCTCGGCGGGCGGCACATCAGCCTAACCTGCGAGGACATCTGGCAGAACGCCGCTGCCGAGCTGCCCCGCGACGGATCCCGTCCGCTCAACCTCCGTGAAGAGCCCGGGGCCAGGGTGGTGTGGGCTGCGTTCGCACAATGTTCAGCTTACCGCCGTCCATGCCGCAATCCTTTTGGTGCCCCTCAAAATGCTAGCGCTCGCACTGCACGGGCCGAGCCAGCCTATCGGCTAAGGTTGCACAGGTAATACCCTCACTTGGTGCGGTATGAGAGGCGGAACCTGACTGGTCGCGAGCATCCTGATACCACCAACGCTTGGTTGGACTGGAATTATCTTCAGTGCTTGCACCTTGCAAAGGTGAAGTTTCCGGTGTGCCTGAAGGCGGGATAGCCTTTGGCCGCCGGCGCGGGGCGAGCGACCGTGGAACGGCCGCAGCTTCCCGCTTCTCGCTCGGCTGTACGGGCGCTGTGCCAACATAGTCGGTGCCGGCAAAATAGGCGATACAGCCCTTGGCGAGATCGGTCCCGTTCAAAAGCTCAAAGCGTGCGGAAGTCATCGCAGCCGCAGCCGCCGCATCGAAATCGGGGTCACCGCTTGAATCGATCGCTGCGACACCACTTGCGACCCCCTTCGCCTCTACATCGTATCGGATGAAAGACCACGGCCGCTGTTCCTTCCGGCGGAACGCTTCGGCCACCGTCTCGGGAAGCGTAAGCTGCGGGCGCTCCGTCATACGCATGTTCTTCGCCTCACAAGTCTCGGCAGCGGAGGGCCAATCCTCCTGCCGACCGAGTTCGCTCGTGAGCCGGTGCGTGTCGAGCCACTGCACTTTGGCCTGCGTCTTGGCCTCGCGTTCCACCTCCGGCGAAGGTCCGGCCAGAAGCGTGAATGGCCAGATCTTCCGCAGGTCGAAGCTTGGCTGTTCCGGCCCTTCCTCAGCCGAGGCCGCGCCGATTCCGCTAAGCCCGGCGACGCACAGGCACAGCACGGCGAATATCTGGGACTTTCGTCTCATCCCTTGAGTCTCTCGATACGCTTGAGCAATTCCGGCTCCCATTCGGCGAGGCCGATCTTCGCGATGGAGGCGAGGAGACGGTCCGCCTGCCGCGCCGCATGGCTGCGCAAGCCGAGGTTGCGCAAGTTCTCAAGGATGAAGAGGTCCCAAATCGTCTGATTGCGCAGGCCCCGCGTACCGACGCGCGTCTCATCGAGCAGGGCGAGGGCTTCGTCGATGTGACCGGCTTCGATACTGCTTTGCACTTGGCTCGCCACCGTCTGCAATGCGCGGTCGACGACGAGGAAGCCCTCGTTGCCTTCCTGCCGAGACATGGTCTCCCCGAGCGTCACGGAACGGCGGGTGGCTTCGAGCCATGCTTGGACGGCCTCCGGGATCATAGGCGTGCCATCTGAGAACTGGAGCGCCTCGACGCCCGAGACTGTGCGGAGGAAGCGCGACGCTTCCTCGCGGATCGCCTGAGCGACTTCCTCACGACCGAGATTCAGGGCAATTTGGTACTGGAGATACTGCCCCTCGAACCAGAACGGCTGCTGGCCGCAGGTACGCTCAAGCCGCATCACGAGGGCAGTGTCGGCGCCTCCGCGTTCGGTCGCCTGACGATAGTTGTCAGCAATATCCTCGCTTACAGGGTGCAGAACGCTGCGTTGCGCCGAGCGGCTCAAGGGCGGTGGGGAGGAAATTCCGTACCATGTGGAGAACCGCCTCAATCGGTAGGCGAGGGGATGGGCTGGATTAAGCTCGAGAAGAAACTCTGCCACCGTCGCCAGACTTTGCTTTAATGCCCGCTCATTCGAAGGGTCGAGGCGGAGCTGATCGGACCTTAAGGCGACCGCATCCAGAACATCCGGCTTCGACTCAGTTGCGGAAACGGCGGGCGCGAGGGCCGGCAGTGGATGCGCCTCCTCGTTGGCCCGGACCATCTCGGCGGCCCGGCTGCCGATAAGGCCAAGGTCAAGCCCGAGATCGGGCGAGATTTCGGCGAGCTTCGCCGCGAGCGCATCGCACGCCTTAACCACGACGATGGCGTCGACCGGATCGAGATGGCCTCGGCCCGGCGACGGCATCAGATCTGTAAGGCCCTTCACGAGGTGCTCTGCGAGTTTCTCGCGCGGCCGGTTGCGGGGATGGGGGGCGCCCCCATAGCTGATGTGGAATTGTGCGGCGGCGACCATACAAACGGGCAAAGCCTCAGGGCCGAGGAGATGCGGCGCAGCATGGACCAGAACTTGGAGCAGCCGCAGATCCTTGGAGCTGGTGCGCAGCAAGGCCGCCGCGATCTCCGCGATTGCGGACCAGCGGATACTTGCCTGCACGAGGGTGCCGCGCTTCATCAGATCGGTTTCGATCTCGTCCCAGCTCTCATGCTCGTCTGCCGGCATGCCATAGGCGTCGGGGCCCGGAAGGGGAGCAAGGACGGCCTCCACCCAGCGGTGGCGATCGATCCGCTCCTCGCCCGAGACGAACCCCGACTCGGCGACCGCCTGACGCGTGCTCATAAGGTCTCCGGCACCCGCAGATGCATGAGCGGTTGCTCGCGGAAGGGGTTGACGGGAGCGAGCGCCCGGATCGCGTAGAGGGCGTTCACGCCGTTGACGCTGAACACCACCTCCACCGGGTCGGCCGGGCCACGAACGTCTGTAACGCGACCGGCATCGATCAGCCGGAAGCTTGACCAGACACCGCTATGGGAGATCGCACCATTCGATCGACCGGTGACCGTGAGTGACGAGGCGTTGTTGCGCGTCGTCGAGGCATTGGGCCACAGGATCGTGTAGGTTTGGGCTGGCCCGTGCCGGTAGGGCACAAGCTGTCCCTCGATATTCAGAATCGCCGCCCCGGCGGTGTTCGACAGGCTGAGCGGCTCGATCTGATAGCGCAGGGAAGGCGCCCCCTTCGCGTCGAAATAAATGGCGCGAATCTGGTGCAATTTGTCCAATTCCGATAGAAATTCTGGCCGGATTTCGATGGATTGACGGTCGATGATCTTGGATTTGTGTGTGCTCAAATCGACAAAAGTCGCGAGATAATTGGTAAAAAATCGATCAAAGGTGCCTTGCGGCCCAAAGAATGTCTGAAATTCGTCGAGCGTGACCTCCTCCTGGGTGTTCTTGCGGAAGGGATATTTGTTGGCCAGCGACACGCTGAAGCTGCGGTAGACCTCCCCCTGCCAGACCGCCTGAAGATCGAGCCGAGCCGCCTCCAACACGACCTTCCACGACTGAGCGGCGAGCTTCTCCATGATCCTGTTAAGCGGCGGCGGCTGGTTGACGCCCACCTTCTCGAGGTCGCTGATCGGATCAGTGGTTCCCTGGAGGGTGGCCCGCTCCCGCGCCCGCTCCAGAGCGAGCGGTTTGGAGGAAGCTTCGCCCGCGCGGATTTCTCGCAGGTGGCTCTCGACCGCGCCGACTTTGGCAACGATTTCCTCCATGTAAGGCCTGCCGGTGCCGGTGGCCGTGACGATCCGAGCAAGGGGATCGAACCGCCGGACGATACGTAGACCCTCCGCCTCATTCGGGTCGAACGGCGTGATCGTGTTATCGAGGGCCTTTATGGGCTGGTCCTTGCGCAGTTCCGTCGTCTTCGGCTCGTAGACGACGCTGTTGGCTTTGATCAGCATCAGCAGCCGGCCGATCCCGTTGGCCGGACCGGTGACGTTTTCGAGTACTGCGATGGCGTGGTCGAGATTGCGCATCGCCGTGATGTCGAGGACGTTCACCGCTTGGTCCCAGACGCCGATATAGGTCGAGACGTACCGTTTCAGAACGCTATCCCGGAAGGCGGCGAGGTCTTCGGGCGAGTAGGCGATTGTGTCGCGCTCGCCGATGACCCAGGCATCTTCCACGACGATCGCCGAGATCTGCTCGTTTTGCGGCACGAAGAACTCGTGAAACCCTTTTTTGGTATAAAGAAATGGGATTTGTATATCCTTGCCCTGGAGCGGGGTGCTGGCTCCTTGATCGAAGATCAGGTCGAAGGCCGGTCCGATCTCCTTGCGAAAGGAGACCGGGACGGGATGCTGCATCTCCGCGATGCGCTCAAGGCGGCGCAGGATGCGTTGGGTGCGATCGACCTTGGCAAAATCTGCGCGGGCGGCATCAATCACGGGTTGATGCAGGGCCACCGTGACGTCTGACACTTCGAGGGCGTGGGCGAGGTGTCCGTTCAAGGAATCCTGCACTTGTCCCTGGCCCTGATAGGCGCCCTGCCACCGCTCGGAAAACCAGGTTTCGATGGCTCGTGTTCCGAGTTTTGACGGCGCGCCCTTGGCATCCAGGCGCGCGTCGAGGGCATCGCGTTTGCCCTTGTCTCCCATCAGTAAGTAGACCCGAAGCAGGTTCAGGCGTTCGTCCTCGTCCCGGGTGACATCGTCTCGGCCGAGGGCGACAATTCGGTCCTTCACTTGCGCCGCAAGGGCCGGCAGGAACCGCTCCGCCAGCAGCGTCGCGTAGACTTTCTCGACCGCTGGTCCGATCCGGTGCCCTTGGTAGAGCGCGACGTAGTCCAGCAAATGATATTTGGTGCGCCAGTCGGGAAAGACCGTTGTGGCGTCGCGGATGGCATCCATCGCCGGCCGCAGCAGTGCCACCTCGCCAGAGGCATCGACGCCCTGCGGCAGGGTGACGAAGTCGCGTGTCCTGGCCACGACCGACGCCGCCCGGGCGGCGTTGTCGCGGTAGGCTTCGAACAGGTAGAAGCCGAACGTTATCAGCGCCACGGCGGCGGCCATGCCGGTCGAGTTGACGGCGATCATTTTGCGCCGCTCGACGATCTTGTTATCGCCGGCGAGCCCGGCCTCCGTGAAGATGGCATCGGCAAACAGCCGGGCGAGAAAATACGGCTGCGACAAGCCCGAATAGGCCGGCATGACAGGGGTCGGCAGGGCGTAGTCTTGCGAGATGCGGGCGAGCAGCGCGTTGAACGGCACGCCTTCCTGCTTTGTCGTGGTGAAGTAGAGACCCCGCACCAAAGGCGGAGTTGAAAAACGGTCGGCTTGGAGACAATCGACCAGGAAGTGTTGCAGCACCACCCCTGCCGCCGACAATTGCCGGGTGAACATGTAAATGTTCTTACGCGCCGTGAGATCGCGTTGAGCGTAGAGCCGGTCGATCAGGTCGTCGTTCACCCGGTCCATGAAGGCTGCGAAATCCGTGGCGAAGGTGTCCCGCCAAGCGTCGGCGTGCAGTTCGTCATAGACGTCGAACGAAAAGCCGAACGGCGCGAGCCGCTCGAGCTTGCTGAACTGCTGGAAGTAATCGCGAAAGCCCAGCAGGTGATCGATCTTGTTGACCACCATGTGGATCGTGAAGCGAGTCCCCAGCGCTTCCGACATCTCGACGAGACGGCCATGGATCGAGGCGGCAAGGTTACCCCGCTCCTCCTCCGTGGTCCGCATGAGCTCACAGATGTCGAGCATCAGGATGACGCCGTTGATGGGGCGGCGCGGCCGGTGCTCCGTCAACAAGGCCGAGAAGGCGTTCCAGAGGCAAGACTCGCGGGTCTTGCCCGTCTCGGCTCCCGCCTTCTGAGAGGCTGGCCGCAGCCATGCTCCAGGCAGGTCGAACAGGACGCTGTCGTTCGTGACCCAGTATTGCGGCTCTACCGTGAGTTTGATGCTCTTGAAGCTTTCGAGCCCGAGCAGATGGGCAAGCGGGAACTTCATGTCCGATGCGGCGAGTAGCGACGTCTTGCCGACCGCGGGGGGACCCATCACCACGTACCAGGGCAATGTATAAAGTGTTTGCCGGCCGCGTTCTTCGCCAGTCCACTTGGTGCGGATCGTCTTCACGGCGTTGCGGAAGCTCTGCCGCATCGCTTCGATTTCAAGCTCCACGGGATCTTGCACCACTGGCTTCTCAGGGCTCGGCGGCTTCAGTCCGCGGGTTCGCCAGCGCACGAACACGACGCCGATCAGCCAGCAGATGAAGACGATGAGCAACGCGATGACTCGGTGTGAGGTCGTCGCGAAGGGCTTGTAGCCGTTGATGTCGAGACTCTGGCCGCCGAACCAGATGGCGGCCATGACGGCGAGGGCCATCAGGGCAGAGGCGCCGATAGCCGACGCGACCCACTTCCACAGGAACGCGGCAGTGTTGGCCACGATCTGGGCAGGTGAATATCCAGAAGAAAGCATGGCGGGGCTCTGGTTGAAGTCGAGACTACCAGTGGCAGGCGCGGCGAAGTGGACGCAGCGCTTCGGTGAGCTGTCCCGCCTCGAACAGGTAGGTCTGCGGACCGTCGGGATAGTCGATCTGAATCGCGAGGCGTCGCGAATTGATCAAAGACTTGATGAGATCGATGCTCTCGAGGCCTCTGCCGGCGAGGATGACGTCGCCGTTCTCGTAATCCCGCCAGTGGAGATTGAGGGTCACACCCCGGTCGGTCGTAAGTGCGAACTTGGTGCGGGCGTGGCCGACCGGCTTGGGGAGAAGGATATAGAAGGCGGTGATGTCGTCCTCGCAGGCGAGCATGATCACCGAACGCTGGTCGAGCGTGCCCCGCCCGAGCGGAGACACCCCGTCTCCCTCACGGAGCGTCAGGAAGACATCCGCTGTGTCGGCCGTCCAGGCACGCTGGTCAGCGGGGAGGTCTGCCGACTGGCCCGCCCTGCCGGTCAGGATGCCCTCGAAGGTCGTCGGCTCTACGAAGGCGGCGCTGCGCCAGGGCCGGATACGAACCAGGGCACCGGCCACGCCATCGGGTCGGCCACGCTCCTGGTCGAGGCCGAGTTCTCGAAGCGGACTCGGCTTACGGATGACCTTGGCCGTCTCGGGCGGCGGCGTTTCCGCAGCGCTATCTTCGACGGGAGTCTTGAACAACGCATCGAAGCAGAGGAGACGTCCCACCCTGTCGCGGGTAGCCCGACAGGCGTCGATTTCCGGCGGCGCGGGCGTCCCGGCCCAAGCGGGCGCGATGGCGAAGACCACCAGGGCGATCATGCGTCCAGCGGTTTTCATGCGTTCTCTCCCGCTTCTGGCCCATCGAGGCCGAGCTTCCGCATCTTGTTGGATAGGGTGCGCAGCGGAATGCCGAGATCCTCGGCGGCGAGACGGCGCGATCCCCGGCGCTGTTCGAGCGCCCGCGTGATCAATGAGGCTTCGAATCGGTCGCACGCTTTCGGCAGCGCAAAGCCGGAAACGTCGAACTCCGGCGACTTCGCCGGGGCCACCAGAGCGAGATCCTCGGCTTCGATCATCGCGCGCTCGCCGGACAGGAGCACCGCGCGCTCCACGATGGCCTGAAGCTCCCGCACGTTGCCTGGATAAGCGTAGCCAGCGAGCAGGGCCTCGGCGGTCGGCGCGAAGACTTTCGCGCCCCCGAACTGGGCGCTGTTGGTTGCCAGGAAGTGATGGGCGAGCAGCATGATGTCGCCGTTCCGCTCTCGCAGCGGCGGGCTGACGATGCGGATTTGCGCGATCCGAAAGAACAGATCACTGCGAAATCGCCCGTCGGCGGCCATGTGAGGCAGGTCTGCATGGGTCGCGGCCACGAGGCGGATGTCGGCGCTCTCCTCCCGGTCGGCCCCAACCGGCCGATACCGCCGCTCCTGAAGCACCCGCAGAAGCTTGGCCTGGAGTGCCGGCGCCATGTCGCCGATCTCGTCGAGGAACAGCGTGCCTCCCCGCGCAGCCGCGATCAGTCCAGTGCGGGCCGCCTGGGCTCCCGTGAAGGCGCCCTTGACGTGGCCGAACAACTCGTCTTCGACGAGATTCTCCGGCAGGGAGGCCATGTTCAGGGCGACGAAGGGATGGTCCTTACGGTTTGAGAGCTCGTGCAATTCCCGCGCGATGAGTTCCTTTCCGGTGCCGGTCTCGCCGAGTATCAGCACAGAAATATCTCGACTCGCGACGCGGGCGATCTGCTCGCGCAATCGTTGCATCGAAGGAGAGACGCCGATCAGCCGCCTCTCCATATTGCCCCGCGCATGCCCTGCGGTGTCCCGGCCGGGCTCCGCCTCGAGGCGGTGCGACGCGGCATCCAGGCAGTCGACGCGGAGGGTGCGCTCCATCCCCGCTCCGGCAAAGGCCATGAAGCGGTCGAGCAGCACCAAGCTCGCCGGTGGCACGACCCGCTCCTCCTGCAGCAGAAGCAAGGCGATGACGGACCAGGCTCCGGTTCCGATCCGCCCGGGGATGGCGAGCACCTGCCCCGCCGCGACGCCGAACAGCGTCTCCCGCAACGCGTCAGCGCCTTCCCCCGGACTGAGTATCGTCGCCTGAGTGACCCGCAGAAGCCCGGAGATCGCGCATGCCCCGCCAGGCAGCGGTCCGAGCGGAAACGCCTGTCCTTCGAGTAGGGCCGGCACGCTCGCCAGGCACACAAAGGCATTGCCGATCTGGTTCGGGCCGTAGAGGTACCCGCTCTCCACGTCGGCGAGGATAGCGAGGCCGCGCAGAACAGCTCTACGCATCGCATCGAGATTTTCCGCGGCGGCGACCTCGCGGCAGAGGTCGAGGAGGCGGCCGGTCAGCTCCATCGGCCGGTCCTCATGGCGCAACGACCGTCTCGAAGGCGAAACGGAATCCGTCGCCCTCACCGATGTCGACCGTGGCGGAGACGAGAACGACGTGATCCAGTCCGGCCTGGAGGATGGCTCGGGAAATTTCCGGCAGCAGCCGGCGTTGGATCACCTGATCGACGAGGCGGGCACCGCTCGTCGCCACCAGACATTCCCGACGGATGTGGGCCTCGGCTTCCGCACCGACATGCAGCACGACCCCCTGGCGCGCCCGCAGGATCTCGCCGAGCTCGGCAAGCTTGGCCGAAACGATCTCGCCCATCGCCTCGTCGGACAGCGGCAGGTAGACCAGGGGCTGCATGCGCGCGAGAAGCGCCGGCTTGAAATGCGCGGCCAATCGTGGGCGGATCCGTTCAAGGATTTCAGGGACGCGCACGCCCTGTCCCGTCTGCGCAGCGAGCTGGCTGATTTCTTCCGCCGCGAGGTTCGATGTAAGGAAGAAGACGACGTTGCGGCAATCGATCGCTCGACCTTCGCCGTCGTTCAGTTCCCCTTTGTCGAAAGCTTGATAGAATAGATTAAGGACGTTGATATCCGCCTTTTCGACCTCATCGAGAAGGACGACGGAATATGGCGTCTTGCGGATCGCCTCGGTCAGCACGCCGCCCTCACCGTATCCGACATAACCGGGCGGCGAGCCGATCAGGCGCGAGAGCGTGTGACGCTCCTGATATTCGGTCATGTTGATCGTGGTCAGAAATCGCTCGGAGCCGAACAGCAGTCGGGCCACCTGCACAGCCGTCTCGGTCTTACCCACGCCGGAGGGACCGACCAGCAGGAACACCCCAATCGGGCGCCCAGCCTTGTGGAGGTCGAGCCGTGCGGTCTGCAGCTGTTCCACGATCAGGTCGATCGCGTGATCCTGCCCGCGGATCGCGTCCTTGATGCGCCGTCCGAGCGTCGTCAGTCGGAAGGCCTCGTCCTGGGTCATGGCCGCGACGGGGATGCCGGTCCAATCGGAGACGACCGAAGCGACTTCATCGACTCCCACTTCCAGCGCAACCAGGGGCTCGGTCTCGCGCACGCGCGCGAATTCTGCCCGCAGCCGCTCCATCGCGGTTCGTGTCTCCGCCGTCGCCTGCGCGGAACGAAGCGCGACGAGTTCTCCGGCCAGCCGCCTCTGGATGTCATGTTCCCCGGAGAGGCGGTCGATCTGTGCCGCGATCGCGATGCGGCGCTCCTCGATCTGGCTCAGCCGCTCACTGAATTTGCCGGATCGGTGGCCGGCATCGATGTCACGGTTCAGCGCCTCTGCCTCGTGAGCGAGCATCAGCTCCTCGCGGCGCAGCACGTCGATGCGATGGGGAATGCCGGAGGCACTCGCCTTGACTCGCGCGCAGGCGGTATCAAGCAGATCGATCGCTTTGTCCGGGAGCTGGCGCCCGCTGACATAGCGCGCTGAGAGCGCTGCCGCTGCGGCCACGCCGGCACTGGATATGAAGACGCCATGCGCCTTCTCGTAGGCGGGAACGAGGCCGCCGAGGATGATGCGCGCCTGCTCGATTCCGGGCTCGGCGAGCTGCACGAGCTGGAACCGGCGGACGAGGGCGGGATCCTTCTCGAAGTATTTCTTGTATTCGGACCACGTGGTCGCCGCGATGGCGCGAATCTCACCCCGCGCCAAGGCGGGCTTCAGAAGGTTGGCTCCGTCCGAGCCGCCCTGCGGGCCACCCGCGCCGATGAGCGTGTGAGCCTCGTCGATGAACACGATCATCGGCCGGTCGGCGGCCTTCACTTCGTCGAGCACCGCCTTCAACCGTCGCTCGAACTCCCCCTTGACCGAGGCGCCTGCTTGAAGCGCACCGAGATCGAGGCCGTAGAGGGACGCTCCGACGAGGAAGTCAGGCACGTCGCCCTGAACGATCCGCAGAGCCAACCCCTCCACGACAGCCGTCTTACCGACACCGGCCTCTCCGACGCAGAGCGGATTGTTCTTGCGCCTCCGGGCCAGGATCTCGACGATCTGGCGGATCTCATCGTCTCGGCAGAAGACCGGGTCGATCCGCCCTTGGCGAGCCGCCTCGGTGAAGTCGTGGCCGTAGCGTCCGAGTGCGGTGCCAGCATCTTGCACGGGCCCAAGTACTTGGGGCGCGGCGGCCGCCGTGGCGATCGCCGGCGTTTCCACCGAACCCTTCACGATCTCGTCGAACTGCCCGCGGATATGGGAGAGAGGTAATTGCTCCAGACGCAGGCCGTAATCGAAACGGGCGTAGCGCCCGAGATCGGACAGGAGAGCCAGCAAGATTGCGCCGGAGCGGATCTGCCCTTCTCCGAGAAGCACGGAGGCCACCATCCACGCGTCCTGCAACAACTCGCATACGAGCGTCGAGTAACGTGGGGATGCGCCGTTTCCCGTGCGAAACCGTGCGAACGCACCCTCGACCGCGTTCTTGATCCGGTCGGGATCGGCGTCGCAATGTTGGACGATCAGCCGGCAATCCGCTCCGGGTTGCGTCAGGAGCGGCACGAGGAAGTGTTCGACCGCGACTTCCCGGTGGCCGTGAGACACGCAGGTGACGGCTGCCGCCTGTAACGCCTCGTGGCAGACGGGGTTGAGGCGCTCGATGAGCCCCGGCATCAACTCGATGTCGCGCATGACGTCTCTCATCGGCCGATGATCTGGTTGAGCTGTTCGAGGGAGCGTGTGGCTTCAGAGCGCGTCAGCAGGAAGAACGTCAGGTACAAGAGCACTGCCGTCGCGAAGGCCGCGATCACCACCAGGCTGATGGGTGTCTGCCACGCGACTCGGTGTGCCTTCTGAACGATGCCTTCGGACTTGAAGAGCGACAGCGGCTCGGTGGGGCCGCGCTCCGTGCGGATGACGTCGTGCAGTTCCTTGATGACCGCCTCAAGCTGAACGCGGCCATTGTGCATGGCTCGGTAGCGGCCCTCGTAACCGAGATTGAGGCAGAGATAGAGGAACTCCAGGAGGTCGATGTACCGGTTCGGCTCGGTCATCAGCCGCGCGAGGATGACGAAGAACTTCTCGCCACCCCAAGTCTCATTGTGAAACGTCGCGAGCAGGCTGCGTTCCGACCAGTTGGTCTCGAGCCCCCAGGGACTGTTCATCACCGCCTCGTCGAAAGCCGAGCAGAGGCAGTAGCGGAGGGCGAGCACGCTCACGCGGTCGTAGCCGAGCCGGTGCAACTCAAGCTCGATCGACTCGATCTCGATCGTGGAGCGGCGATGCAGCGTATCGATGTCGTCCAGATGGCCGAGCGTGGCAATGCGCAGCATCAGCGCGATCAGGCCGGCACTGGCGTCGGTCACGCGGTTGAGGCTGCTGCCGCGGATCTCGAACGAGAACGGCCGCTGCGGCTCAACCTGTGGCACCGCGGTGAGATCCTGAGACCGCACCGCGAGGGCGTTCGGATCGGTATCGAAGAGCTCCCGCGCGTCGAATCCCGACGCGCGGGCGAGGGCGCGATCGGTCATGACAGCCTCCCGTCCGTTCGACCACGGATCGCCCAGAACTGCATCTCGAGGTCGGGGAAGTCGCCGGCGATATGAAACGCGAAGCCGCTGGATTTGAGCAGGTCTTTCCAGCCGACCGAATTATTATCAAGAATAAAATAAGTATATCCTGCGTGATAAGGAAGCTGTCTCGGCGCGGTCGGCATCGGTTGCAGGACGACACCTGGAAGATGTGACTGAACCAGTTCCCGGATCTTTTCGATCGACGAGACCTTGACCTGCGAGGGAAACGTCTTGGCGAGCCGGTCGAGGGGAATGGCGGCGCGCACAGCCAACACGAAAGCGCAGGTGCGGATCATGTCCGGATCCGTCAGAGGCGCAGTCAAGACCCCGAATTTGTGCCGGTGTAGGTCGAGGACGATCGCATTGGGCTCCAACATCGTGGTGAGCGAGCGCCGTAACGACCGGATCAAGGGGTCGAAGCAATGTTCCGGCATCTCGTGGTTGTACGGCGGCCAAGCCTCAGGTAGTCGCTGCTCATGGGTGAAGGTGGCCAACTCGCCGGCAGAAGAAGCGAAGATTTCGTACAGTCGTTCAGGATGAACGCGCTTGATGGTTGATAGATGCCTGAATACCGGTTGCCACCGGTTAATTGTCTGGAGAAGCAAGAACTCGGCGATCTCCGCAACGCCATTCTGGCTCAACGAGCCGAGTCGGCCCGCGATCTGCAAAGCGCGCTGGTGAAGCAGGCCGGTGAAATCGTCGAGGACACGGGTCAGCTGCGGGATCGCCTCTAGGCCATAGCTCGTCGGCATGAAAGACGGGTCGAGGCGGATCGACCCATCCGATTGCTTCTCCTGCACCCGGCAAACCGGAAGATAGGCGAAGGACGAGCGGTCTTCCCGCCCAAGCATCAGGCGCAAGTTGAGTTGCGTGACTTCGATCGAATAGGGCTCGGCGGCGTCGCTCGATACGTCGTTGGCATCCTGACCGGCGATCCGGTACCGGGCCCCCTTCGTGGTGGTCTCACCCGTCGGGATCTCGGGCAAACCGCTCACCACAAGGGGCGCGGCCAAGTAGACGATCTCGTTGACGACCGTCACCGCGGAAAGATCGAGGGCGCCAGGCGCCGGCGTCTCGCCCGGGATCTCGAACACCGTCCGATCCGGAAGGATTCCGCTCGCGCGCACGATGTCGATCTTGCCGTGAAGCAGAGTCTCCGTATTCAGTTCGATCTGCTCGAAGCCCACTTGGTAGGCGCTGAGTGCGTCGCCGCGCCGCCGGGCCACGTAATCGTGGTAGCGCTGCTGCTGCTGCAGATGCTGCGGCTTGATAAACAGGCCGTCCGACCACATCACGGCATTACGAAGAGACATCATTTCCTCGACAGAAGCTGGCGCATAGCCTGCCGCTCAGCGATGCGTTTGGATCGCGACGTTTCGGCCTCGAACCGCGACGACGATCTTGTAAGTCTCACCTTTGGGCTTGATTTCATCCAAACTACGCCAGTTGATGTGATCGATATCCTTGTAGCCGACGGCGACGCCGATACTCGACGTCTCTTCTTCGATTTTCCAATCATCTATCACTTTAGATTTGCCCGGCTCGACTTGCTTTTCCTTGTGGCTGACATAAGAGGTCCCGAGCGCATCCTTGGGTGATGCCGAAAGGGTGGCGAAATCCAGAGTTCTGAGGCGCGTGTCGTCGGAGAGCTGGAACAGCCAGACATCGACCGGCGCCGCCTGCCCGAACGCGTTCTTGTTGGCATCCTCCTCGACATAGATGGCGATCGTCGCCTTCGAGGGCTGATCTTTCGGCCGCCCGATGGGCATGTCGGGGTTCATCATGATCTGCCCCATTTTGGTCGCGCCCTGGATCGTCTGCAGCGGCGTGCAGGCGGCTAGGCAGCCGACGACGACGACGGAAAGCAGGAGGGTGCGAGGCGGCATCACCCGTCTCATGGTTCATTCTCCTGCCGAGAGCGTGCGCATCTCGCGGTCGTGCACCTGCCGGAAGACTTCCCAGAACAGGCGCGCGAGGCCGCCCTGCCGGTCGGATGCAATTTCCCGATAGTAATGTTGGTACATCCCCCAATGCCACGCATCGAGATCGCCGGTTCGCGGAACGTGACCTTTGTATTTGAGAAAGCGTCGGGCCAGAGTGACCGGAGACAGCGCTGCAAAAATAGCTCTCAATGCAGCCTCGGCTGCGACCGCGGCGGCAGCTTGATGGTGTTCGATGCTGGCGATGCTCTCGCCGATCGCCGTCTTCGCTGAGAGGTGTACCGGGCTGTGAACCAGAAACAGGTCACGCACGGCCTCGTCCGCATCCCCGGCCAAGCGGAGCGGGTTGTCCTCGATGGCGTGGAGATGGGTGTCACTGGCCAGCACACCCGCCGCACTCCGATCCTGGCTCAACCTCCGCAGCCCGTCGATCGCCGCCCGTAAGGCCTCGCCTATATCAGCGGCCAAGTGGTCAGCTTCGGGACCTGTGAGAGATGTGACCGGAAGGCCGAGGGCCGCACAGAGGGGGCGCAGGACCACGTGATCGACCAGATCTTCCCGTGCGACCTTACGCTCCTCCGCGAGCGGGACTTCGCCGAGCCAAGCGTCGCGGGCAGCCACCTCGTCTGGACCGCGCGCAGCGTGGGCCTTGCGATCCCGCATGTTATTCTCGAGCTCGCCGAGATAGCTGTCTAATTCATCGCGGATCCCGGCCAGTGGGAAGTCCGCCCGACCGTGCTCGGCAGCGTTCATGGAAGTCTCCTTCACCCGTTGCGGTGTGAAATAGGCCGAGGTCGGCAACAGATCGTCAGGGCTTTCCGGCCGTGGTCCCTCGATAGGGCGGCCGAGGACGTACATCTCGAGTCCGGCTGCGTCTGTGCACCCTTCCGGAGGACTCTTCCGGTTCAGAGCCGCAACTGGGTCGGTGGTCACAGGATCGCCCTGACGGACCGTTCTATCCGAGAGGAAAGAGAGAGGATCCTTGTCTTCCTCGTTCTGCTTCAATCGCGCGCTGAACGGATCGAGCCCATGCTGCGCCACGAGGGTCTCATCCAGAAGTTTGCGGTGCTCCTCTTCCTCTCGGCGAGGATCCACGATCGACTCGACGGAAATGAACTTCCGTGCCCAATCCTCGGACTTGGCAGCCCTGCCCGCCTCGTCGACCCGCTGAATGAGGAATGCGGTCATGTCGAACCGGCCGATCGACAGCCTGTCCGCATCGGAGATCCGGAAGGGCTCGCCTGGGCCGAGCGCTCGGACCGAATGGTTCACCCGGACACCGCGCGTGCTCAGCGCCTCGACGCAGAATTGACCATCAGCCTGGAAGACCCGGGCGTGGTGTTCGTCGACGGTCTTCTGCCGGTCGATCAGCGTCCAGGTACAATCCGCCGCAGAGCCGATCAGCCCCCCTTCCACCGGGAAGACCATGGATGACCGGGTGCCGCCTTCGAGCAGCGCCGTGTTGTCCACGACAAGAGTGAGGAAGGTCGTCATCCTCATGCCCTCGCCGTGATCACGACGACCCGTTCCTCGTCACGACGCCCGTCGCCCAGAAAGCTCGACCAGCCGAGCCGGCCGGGATCGTCCCGCGTCAACGCGATGGGCTGGGTGGCCCGGGGACGCAGGCACAGCTTGAAATCGTAAGCGAACTGATCGCGGAGCATGAATTCCACGAGGTTACGGAGCCGCCGATGCTCCTGTCCGCGAGGCAGGAAATCCCGGAAGCGCCGGTCGTCGAGATCGTGAATGACCACCCGGATCTTGCCCTGATAGTCAGGGGCGCGATCGCCGGAGATGGTTCCCTCGCCCAGGCGGGAATTGGCGCCGCCGAGGCCCCATTTCTGGTGCTCTGGGATCGGCACCCGGCGTCGCACCCATTCCTCGATCGAGACTCTCTCGAGCCGGAACGTGTGCCGAATGATGGTGGAAAGCACGGCAGGCGAGCGGTTCCGACTCGCCAAGACCCCAGCAAAGCACAACAGCCGTGGCCAATAAATTCCTGAGTCTGACCTCAATCGTGCATCGTAGAGGCCAAAAAGAGAGTAGATTTTCCGAGAAAAGTCATCATCCCCGCCGGGACGGTAGCGCATGTAATACCGATATTTGCGCCAGCCGCGATGGAGAAGGCCGATTAGACGATTGTGAAAGAAATTGAAGAAATCTGTCAGCACCGATCCTTTCGGATCGTAGCCGGCGATCTGCTCGACATAATAGGAGGGCAGCGGCGATGCCGAACCGTGCAGCCCGAGGAAGGTGACAGTGATCACAAAGCACGGCGGTGAATCCGCCCGCGCACCGTTGCAGGCTGGGTTGAGCAGCCGCATGCTGGCCACGTCCGAGAGTGGAAAACCCAGGCCATTATCGACTTCGAAGATGATCCTTTCCTCGGCTGGCACGAGATGCGTGCCAACCTCGCGTCCGTCGTCGAGGGCGTCCTGGATCATCTGCACAAGGCGATAGAAGGCGTAGGTTGGAGCCCGCGCCTCGGCCTCGGCGCGGATCAGATCAACGGCTGACGGCCGATTGTCGCTGGCCATCTATAAATCTCGCCGTTGTTCTCGCCGCGCAATTCCAATTCGTGAAACGAATTGGTGGTCGTGCTGATGGCGATGAATTCCTTGAGGATGCTACCGAAGAGGTACATCTCCCCCTCTGACTGGAAACATGTCTCGTCGAGGGTGAGGATTGAGCGGATTCCGCGAATCGGGCGCCCTTTGAACATCATGTCCACCGGCCGGGTGCTCAGGTTACGGATGCCGCCGAGACGCAGACGCGCTGCCCGCTCCGCCTGCCGATCGGTCAGCGATCGGTAGTCGTAGATCTGCAGGATCACACCGAGAGCGTCTTTATCCAGTAACGACATATAATTGAGCGACAAATTCGAGATGAGGTTCCAATTCAGCGCACCATCGATTGGCGGATAAACTGGTACTGTCGGTCGACTAATATTTGAGAACTCGATGAAGGATGGACTCGAATCGGTCGCGAGGTCGATGTCGCCGATGGCCAGTTCGGCCGCCCTCGTTCGGTTGAAGCAGGTTAGCCGGATGCTCATCGCCTCTTCAGCAGGCACCGCCTGCTCGCCGTCATGCAGCACGAAGGTGATCGCGTGCTCGAACCCGGCCTCGTTTGCCGCCGCCGTTAGGCGTTGACGGTAGTAGACCTGCTCTCGCCGCGAGGCCATTTCGACTTCGTGATGGAACGATTCGAAGGCAGGGTAGGCGCGCTCGATCTGGAAACGTCTATCCTTCTCCGAAGCACGGAAGCCGACGACATTGTCGATGGAAAATATTTCACAGGCTGCGTCGTCATTTCCGGACGGCCTGACCCGGTATTGCACTTTGCGATGATCGACAGCGATTGGCTCAGCATCGGTCTCGAACAGGTTGACGGCGGGCGAACAGAACAACCTTACATTGTCGGCGCGTAATTTCACATGTGCCGGCAGTGGTCGCTGGAACTCCAAGTCCAGCCCGAACTCCTCAGCCTCGCTACCCGCGGCCGCCGCTGCGAGCCCGTCGATATCGACACAGTGGAATTTGTCGGGGAAGACGAAGAACTCTTGGAGCAGCCGATAGGCATCGAATGCCGTTGATGCGCTGGGTAACAACGTTTCGTCGAAGGCGAAGCCACCGGCCCGTACGCTGGTATTCGGCAATCTCACCCGCCGCCCGTCCGGTGTAGTGAAGTGCAAGGCTAGGAGATAGCGTAGGCACCAGAGATATAGGGTCTGCGCGACGATCGCGTCACCCGTGAACCAAAGGCGCAAATCTGAAAAGTTGACGCTGCCAACCGTGCGTTTGCTTAGCATGGCAAAGCTCAAGGCAAGCTGAGATTGATCTTGTGTACGGGTATGCGCCACGTCGGTCAGTTCGACCGGGTAGACAAGGCAGTCCGCTGTCGTGCGAAAGTCGCACGATCCCCCCTCAATCGGCCGGGCGCGCATCGCCATCCCCCGTGGAATTACATGGGCTTCGGTGATCGTGCCGCGGACCGGCCGGAATTGCATGAGGCAGGTCGGAGGGAAGGGCCGGAGGAAATTGGGCCACAGCAACTGCACGAGCGAATGGGTGAGTTCGGGCAGATCGTCTTCGATCTTTTCCCTCACGCGTGAGGTCAGGAACGCAAATCCCTCCAGCAGCCGCTCTACGTCCGGATCCGTGCTGCTCTCAGAAAGATACTTCGAAAGCTTCGGGTTCAGACGCGAGAATTCCTTTCCGGACTCTCGCAAGTAAATGAGCTCATCGTGGAATAGACTTGCCATCGACCTGACACTCAACTCAAAATAAAGCGACGATCGTTGTTCAAGCACAGATCGAATTCAGCGGAGGATTCAACTCCAGCTTTGCCGATGCGCGCTGTAATGCGGAAGCGCAGGCTTAAGGGCTCGTCGGTTGCCGCGATGTAGCCGACCCGTACATCAGCGATCCGCGGCTCGCCCATCACTATGCAACCGCGGATCGACTCGGCGATCTGCCGGATCATGTCGTTGGAGCGGACCGCCCCGTCGTTCATATCGATGATGCCCAACCCGGGGTTGGCGGCTGCGCCGCCCGCGCGAAGGTTGAGCACGCGGCCGAGATTGCTTTTGATCGAAGCGATCTGCGCCCCATCGACGTCCATCCCGGAGAGGTGCCCAATATCCTCTTCGTCCGCCACAAGGCGATCGAAGAGGCTTCCGTTCAAGATGCGCAGGCGTGATGCCGATGCCGTCGCAGGTTTGCGCGAGATCATAGTCAACCGGTGGCCCGATGCGCGAGGGAGGACGAAGTTAAACCCGGATACACTGCGACTGCTTATCGAGCCGTCGTCGTGTCATCAGACTTGTCGAGCTTGCCAACGAGCGACAATTCGAAATTTGCACCCATATATTTGAAGTGCGGCCGAACCTTCAGCGTCACCTGGTACCAACCCGGATCACCTTCAACATCGCTGACTTGGACGGTTGCATCCCTTAAGGGACGGAGTGACCGAACCTCGGAAGGTGGGTTTTCCTGATCGGCAATATACTGGCGCAACCAAATATTGAGCTCACGCTCAAGGTCCGCCCGCTCTTTCCACGAGCCAATCTGCTCGCGCTGCAAAACCTTGATGTAATGAGCGAGTCGGTTAACAATGAAGAGATAAGGAAGCTGTGTGCCGAGCTTATAATTGGTCTCAGCCGCTTTACCTTCCTTGGTCCCGGGAAACCGTTTCGGCTTCTGGATCGTGTTAGCCGAGAAGAATGCCGCGTTATCCGAGCCTTTGCGCATGGTCAGCGCAATGAAACCGAGTTCGGCCAACTCGTATTCTCGGCGGTCGGTAATCAACACCTCAGTCGGAATCTTGGCCTCGATCTGCCCCAGCGACTCGTAGACGTGGATAGGCAGATCGTGGACCGCGCCACCGGACCTCGGACCAATAATATTGGGGCACCAACGATATTTCGCAAAACTGTCCGTTATGCGTGACGCCAAAAGGAAAGCGGTATTGCCCCATAAATAATTTTCATGATGCGAAGTCACATCTTCGTTGTATACGAAGCTATGTACGGGGTTATCGATCGGATGGTAAGGCTGACGCAAAAGAAATCGCGGCCCAGTAAGGCCGATATAGCGGCTATCTTCACTCTCTCGCAATGCATTCCATTTGCGATAGCGTGGCCCTTCGAAAACTGATGCCAGATCACGGACATTGGGGAGTTCAAGATAGCTATCAATCGCGAACATTTGCGGAGCCGCTGCCGCAATGAACGGAGCATGCGCCATGGCCCCTACGGATGCCGCGTACTGAAGGAGTTTAAGATCGGGAACGGACGGCCCGAAATCGAAATTCGCAATCATCGCGCCAACCGGCTCGCCACCGAATTGGCCGTATTCCGAGGAGTAGATTTGTTTGTATAGGCCGGACTGCACTACTTCTGGCGCGTTCTCAAAATCTTCAAGCAATTCCTGTTTCGAAACCGATAATAATTCAATTTTTATATTCTCTCGAAAATCGGTGCGATCAACGAGAATTTTAAGGCTACGCCAAGCCGCCTCTAACTCCCGGAATTCCGGGTGGTGTAGGATTTTGTCAACTTGCGCGCTGACCTTTTTATCGATTTCAACGATCATTCGATCGACAAGAACTTTGTTGATCTTCTGATTATGTTCATCTGATTTCAAAAGGTCAGCGATAAAGGCCTGCACGCCCATGCGCGCAACATCGTACCCCTCCTCTCCTGGATGGATCCGAGTTTCCTCCATAATCTGCTCAAGTAGGGATCCAGACTCATTCGGAATCCTCTGGGATGACGGCGCTGAAACCAGAGTATCCATGATGGCCTCTTGAGATCGTATTGGAAAGATGCAGATCAAGTCACTATTTCGTAAATTGTGCTCGACGACAGTCAGGGAGATTTAGCCTGCCCGTATCTATATCGAGGCGTTATAACGCCCTACCGATATCGTTTAGAGACGGGATTCCGCTCGGACGGCATCTCAGGATGCGTTCAAATCACCCAGATGAAGCGCTTCCAGCTCAGCAATCAGCCGGCTGCGGCTCTCCTCATTGTCAAGGATTTGCTGCATACGCTTACGAAATGCTGGCATATTTCCAAGCGGTCCCTTCAGCGCAACCAGGGCCTCGCGCAACTGCATCATCTTCATGAGCTCTGGCACTTGTTGAACCAGAGAATCCGGCTCGAAATCTTTAAACGACTCAAATTTCAAATTGACGCTCAGATCCGTGTTACCGTTTTGGTCATCCAGAACGTTATGAACGGTAATATTTTTTCCGATTTGGGCCTCACTCATAACTGTCGACAGGGAATTTCTATCGACATTGATCATTCTTCGCTCTTCGACGGGCGTGGCATCCGCCTTGCCGAGAAAATTTCCGAGCACGACGAGCTTGAGCGGCAACTCCGCCTCAGATATTTGCCCCATTGTCGCCGGAACGTATCGAATATTGATACGTTCTTTCGGAGCAATGGAGCCTTCTATTTCATTCATCGCGTCATTCCTTCAGTGATAGAGAAGCGACAACAATACCACACAAAACGTTTGCTCATATACGGCTGTCGTTGTGCTTCTTGCGACCTTCACGGGGGTCTTGTGAAAGGCTTATTTGCTTTCTGAACTCTTGCCCGCTTTGTTCTCGGCAGCAGAAAATGTTATTTCTGGTATGAAAGTTAAAGTGTAAGCCTTGCCATATCAGCATGAATTTCTAAGGTTACAGCATGTTTATTGGCTATGTAGCTCGCGCTAGCTTGTTGACGATAAAGCATATGTTAGGTTGAGTCGCAATAAGCTAAACGCAGAAAAAACCTTCCATTGATCTTTTTTTCAATTTATATACATGGTAACTCAATATTATAAATTTGCTATAGATCTTTGATCCAGCAGATCGTCTCCAATATTGTTCGGATTATTAGTTTTATTATCGGCATAAATTATTGACGGCTACATTAAACTTAAGGGATGATTTTGGATAGCGTCCCTCAAAGGTCCCTAAAAATGCCTAGCTAGTGTATTCTGTGATCTACGTTTGAGCTTGGTCCAATCTATTTAAGCTGGTATTGACGCGCCCGGATCCGCTTGGCTTCTCTCAGTTCGCGCCGCTTCCACAGCCCCCTGAAACGCACCGGGTTTGTCGAAGGCCCTCTCGGTTACGTTACGCCGTCCTGGCGGTCGAACTCCGCCGAGGGAAAATAGCCCGATGCCTTCCTCAGAGCCTCTTTGAGGAGATCCATCGGCCGTCCCCCTCTGCCTCGTGTAGCAACACGAAGCCCCCCTAGCGGGGCGGAGGGGAGAGCAGATGTGGACGGACCGGCTCCAGGCGTCGACCACCACGGCGAGGTAGAGGCCGCGGCGGTCGGCACGAAGGTGATGTCACCTACCCAGAGCTGGTTGGGGGCCTCGGCCGAGAAGTTGCGGTCCACGAGATCGGGCGCGGGGCGAGCCTCCCGGTCGCGTCGAGTGGTCACGACGCCTCCGCGCCGGCGGCTGACGCCGACAAGGCCCGCCTCGCGCATTAGCCGCGCAATGCGCTTGCGTCCGTGTCGTGCGCCCTGCGCTGCCAGCGTAGCGTGCACGCGCGGCGCACCGTAAGTCTCGCCCGACCCAGCGTGAGCGGTGCGGATCTGCTTCAACAACGCGGCATCCGCCATGGTACGGACGGAGGGCGCGCGCTGCCGCCAAGCGTGATAGCCGGCCTCCGACACGCCGAGCACGCGTGCCATGGCCGCAATGGGGAAGACGGCCTGGTTCACGCTCATGAACTGGAAGAGCCCGATGGCACCGCGCCGCTCTCCCGTGCAAACCAGGCCGCGGCTTTTGAGAGGATGTCGCGCTCCAACCGAAGCTGCCGCACCTCGCGGCGTAGACGAGCCAGTTCCTCCCGCTCGGCGAGCGCCAGGACGTCACTCTTGGAGGCGCCACGGCTCTCCCCACGGTCGGCTTGAGCGACCCAGTTGCGGATGGCCTGGGCGGAGGGCTCGAACTCGCGGGCGAGATCGGCCGGGTCGCGTCCGGCGCGGACCAATTCGACCATTTGACGGCGGAACTCGGGGGCGTAGGGCGGGCGTGTAGGAGGCATGGAGCGCACCTCGTGCGGAAAGTCTGAAGGGCTCCACGAGAACGGGTCAACTTCACGACCGTGGCGGTGTTGGCCTCGAAGGCACCTGGCCTTAAGATGATGCGGGGTACGTCGTGACACGGCGTAAGGGGGGAGCGGCAATGATCTCACAGGCGGGCGGCACGGCCGACCTCGATCGGAGCTGAAGACCGCGGTTTGCGCGTCTCCGCTCCCATTCATCGTGCGGTCCGTCCGGGGATGCGTCGCGCATCGCCGCCGAGGCTGGCTGCCCTGGCCCTCGCCCTGCTGGTCGCTGCGGGCGCTCAACCCGCACGCGCCTTCGACCTGTTCGGTCTGTTCGCCAGCGAGCCGGAACCGCCGCCGCCGAGTCCGACCGCGCTGCCATACACGCTGCGGATCACCGGGACCGACGATTCCGACGTGCTCCGGGCTTTGCAGGACACGTCCACCCTCCATCGCCTGAGGCAGGATCCACCGCCCGACGGTGAGGGATTGCTGCGTCGGGCCGAGGCCGACCGCGCCAAGCTCGCCGACGTGCTGTCGGGCTACGGCTATTATGAGGGAACCGTCACGATCCGGATCGACGGCGCGCCAGTGGCGGAGCAGGCACCGGCCGCGGTCGCCGCCGCGGAGGCATGGCGCAACCGCGGCCTCGTCCCGGTCCGGATCGCGGTCGATCTCGGCCCCCTCTACCATCTCCGCCGGATCACCGTGCGCGATCCGGCGGGCAACCCGTTTGCGGAATCCGTCCTGCCCGCGCGGATCACCCGCGTGGACGAGGATGTTCCGGCCCGCTCGGTCACCGTGCTCGCCCGGGAAGCGCAGATCGTCGACCAGTTCCGCGCGCAGGGCCATCCCTTCGCCAAAGTCGTCGCCCGCGACCCCGTGGTGGACGATTCCGCCCACGTCATGGATGTGACCTTCACGGTGGCGCCGGGCCCGGTCGCAGGTCTCGGTCCGGTCGCGGTGAGCGGCGCACCGGGGATCGACCCGGCGACTATCCGCTCCTTCATCTATGCCGAACCGGGCGACCCGTATTCGCCCCAGGCGGTGGCGGCGATCCGCCGGTCGGTGGCGCGGATCGAGGGCATCGGCGGCGTGCGCGTCCGCGAGGGCACGGCGCTCGACGCCGACGGAAACCTGCCGCTGTTCGTCGAGGTCACCGAACGCGAGCGCAACCTCGTGGGTGTCTCGGCACGCTATTCCACCGTCGACGGGCCGGGCGTGCGGGCCTACTACGCCAATCGCAACCTGTTCGGTGGCGGCGAGTCCTTCCGGGTGGACGCCGACATCTACTATCTGGGCCTCGGCAACGACCCCTTCGCCAACCAGCGCAAGGTTGCGGGAATCGGCACGAACGGCCTCGGCGGACGGCTCTCGGCGACCTACGTCCAGCCGGCCCTGTGGGGCACACGCAACGATCTGCTGGCCAACGCCTTCATCACGCGTGAGGTGCAGCAGAGCTATCTCGTGGATGGCGGCGGTGTCTCTGGGGCGATCCGCCACCGCTTCTCGGACACGTTCTCGGCGCAGATCGGGCTCGACGCCCAGGCGGGCCGGTCGAAGGATGCCCTCGGCACCGTCAATTACCGGCTGATCGGCATCCCCGCCTCGGTAACCTACGATTCCACCGACAGCCTCCTCGACCCGACGCGGGGCGTTCGGGCGATCGCGTCGCTGGCGGTCTATCCCGGCGCGATCTCGTCGCCCGGGATCGTCGTGGCCAAGGCGCAGGGCTCGACCTACTACGCCCTGGATGACGAAGCCCGCATGATCCTGGCCGGCCGCATCGGCTTCGGCTCGGTCTCCGGGGCGCCGCTGGGAGAAATCCCGGACAATTTCCGGTTCTTCGCCGGCGGAGGCGGCTCCGTGCGCGGCTATCCGTATCGGACCCTCGGGCCGATCGGCCCCTACAACCTTCCGATCGGCGGCCGCAGCCTGCTCGAGGCTTCCCTCGAGGCGCGCATCAAGGTCACGGACACGATCGGCGTGGTGCCGTTCTTCGACGCGGGCACCGCCTTCGCCTCGGCGACGCCGGATTTCGATGAGAAGATTCGCAAATCCGTGGGCATCGGCCTGCGCTACTACACCGGTATCGGCCCGATCCGCGCGGATCTCGCCTTCCCGCTCGATCCCTACAAGGGCGGGCACGTGCGGCCGGCCGTCCTGTATCTCAGCCTGGGACAGGCGTTCTGAATGGCTCTTCGGACCGGACTCACGCGACGCCGCGCCACGCCGAACCGCGGCGGCGGCCGGTGGCTTGGCCTCGTCCTGGTCTGCCTGATTCTGGCGCTGCCCTGGGCCGTCACGCTGACCTCCGCCGAAGAGGGGGACAAGTCCGTGCTCGGCGGACTCCTGTCGCGGGCGCTCTCGACGCCCTCGTCCCGGGTGGCGATCGGCGCCATCGACGGCGCCCTGTCCTCCGACGCCACCATCCGGGACGTGGCGATCAGCGACCGCGACGGCGTCTGGCTGAAACTCGACCGGGCCCGCATCGTCTGGCGCCGGCTCGCCCTTCTGTCGGGACGCCTGGAGGTCGACAGCCTCGAGATCGGGCATCTCGACGTGCTGCGGCGACCGATCCCCGGTCCACCGCCGCCCGAAGCGAAGCCCGATGGCCGGCTGCTTCCGGACCTGCCCGTCAAGGTCGAGATCAAGGGCTTCAAGCTGGCCGAGCTGACGCTGGGCGAGGCGGTGGCCGGGCAGCCGGCGCGGCTATCCGCGGAGGGCCGGGCGAAGCTCGGCGCCGCCAGCGAAGGGCTCGACCTCCAGGCCAGGGCCCTGCGCCTCGACGCGCCGGGCCGCTTCCTGCTGTCGCTGCTGTTCGTGCCGAACGGCGAGCGGCTCGAGCTGAAGGCGAACCTCGTGGAGCCGGCGGGCGGCCTGCTCTCGAAGGCGGCCAACCTGCCCGGCACGCCGCCAATCGACTTCGAACTTGATGGAACCGGGACGTTGGACGCCTGGGGGGCCAAGCTCGACTTCACGGCCGGACCCGACATCGGTGCCAAGGGCGGTGCGAAGATCTCCCGGATCGGGGCCGAGCGGCGCCTCGCCCTGGATCTCGCGGCACGGATCGAGGGCCTGATGCCGGGCCCGGCGGCCGCGATCTTCGCCGGCACCACCAAGCTCGACGGCGGCATCGCCTTCGCGGATAGCGGCGCCTTCCGGATCGACCGGCTGGAACTGACCTCCCGCACGGCGCGTCTGGCCGCCGGCGGCAGCCTGACCCGCGACCGGGTCGCCGACCTGACGCTCCAGGCCCGCGCCCTGCCCACGGAGGGCGACGTCACCCGGGCCGGCGAGGCCGAGATCGGCAAGCTCGTCTTCGACGGCAGCCTGAAGGGACCGCTCGCGGCACCGACGGTCCGGGGCCGCCTCGACGCGGCTGCCCTGCGCAGCCGCGATTCCAGCCTGGACCGGATCGAGGCCAGCCTCGGGATCGACCCGCAGGGCGACCCATCGGCGCAGCGTTTCGCCATCACGGCGGACGGCCGGGTCGAGGGATTGAAGCTCGCCGACCCGGCCCTGCGCCGGGCGATCGGCAGCCGGGCCAACGTGACGCTCCGCGCCTCGGCCGGCGCAGACGGCGTGGTCGATATCGCGGCGCTCCGGCTCGACTCCGACACGGCGCGGGCGGCTTATGTCGGTCGCGTCGGCCAGAACACCCTGACGGGCACCGTAGACGCGGCCCTGCCGGACCTCTCGGTGTTCTCGGGTCTCGCGGGCCAGGGCCTTGCGGGCAGCCTCGACGCCAAGGCGCGGCTGAGCGGCGATCCGGCGCGCAAGGCCATCGCGGCCGACCTCGCCGTGACCACGAGCGGCCTCGTCACCGGGATCCAGGCCGCCGACCGCACCCTCGGCCGCGCACCGACCCTTCAGGGGCGCGTCTCCCAGACCTTCGACGGCTACGGCTTCGACCATCTGCGCCTGGAGGGGGCCGCCGTCGCCGCGACCCTGCAGGGCGAGGCGACGGCGTCCCGGGCGGATGTCACCGGGCGGCTCGATCTCAGGAGCCTCGCGGATCTCGACGGACGCCTCACCGGCAAGGCCAGCATCGATGCGCGCCTGACCGGATCCCTGGAACATCCGGATGTGACCGCGGCTCTGACGGCGCCGTCCGCCACCGCGGCGGGAAAGCCGATCCGGGACCTGCGCGCCGACGCGGTCCTGCGGGACGCGCTCCTCGCCCCGGACGGAACGGTCCGACTCAGCGGCGACGTCGCCGGCAAGGCGCTCACGGGCGGTGCCCACCTCGCGCGCGTCGGCGGCGATTGGGTCCTCGACCGGCTCGGTCTCGATCTCGGCTCTGTCGCCGTCGCGGGCCACGCCATGGTCGCGGCCGACACGTGGTTGTCGGCCGGCGCGCTCACCGTGCGGGCCGGCGATCTGGCGGACATCGCGCCCCTGGTCCCGGAGCCGGTCGCGGGCCGACTCGACGCCGCGCTGACCCTCGCCCGTGACGGCGGCCGCCAGGATGCAGCCATCCGCGCCACCGGGGCCGCGCTCCGATACGGGGAGACCAGCCTCGCGCGTCTCGATGCGGATCTCTCGGGCCGCGACCTGCGCGCGCATCCCGTTCTCGAAGGGCGACTCGAAGCCGACCGGCTTGTGGCCGCCGGCCAGCAGGTCGACACGATCCGGCTCCTCGCCAACGGCAGCCCGGCCTTCAGCGACGTGACCCTGACCGCCCGGTCGCGCGGCTTCAATCTCGATGGCGCCGCGCGGGTCGTTCCGGCCGAGGACACGCGGATCGAGATCCAGCGTCTGTCGGCCGCCCGGGGCGGCGATCGCTTCGCCCTCACCGGGCCGGCGGCGATCACGCTTCGGGACGGTGGCGCCGTGATCGACGGCCTGTCCATCGCGGCGGGCGCGGGTCGCATCACGGCCGCGGGCCGTGTCGGGCAGGCTCTCGACCTGCGGGTGGCGATCCGGTCGCTACCCCTGTCGCTCGCCCGGATCGCCGCGCCGAGCCTCGCCCTTTCGGGGACCCTGGACGGCGAAGCCGATCTCCACGGGCCTGTCACGCGCCCCGAGGGACGCTACGCGATCAGCGTCGCGAAGCTCGTCGCCCCGCAGACGCGGCAGGCCGGACTTCCGGCGATCGACGCCACCGCCAAGGGCACCCTGTCGGATGGGCAGGCGAGCCTGGACGGTCGAGTGACGGCAGGGCGCGGCGTCGCCCTGACGGTCTCGGGATCGCTGCCCGTGGAGGCAGGGGGGCCGTTGGACCTGCGCGCACGCGGGACCCTGGACGCATCCCTCGCCAATTCCCTGCTCAGCGTCGGCGGCCAGAGCGTCACCGGCAAGGTTGCCATCGACGGCGGCGTCACCGGTACGCTGGCGGCGCCGCGGGCGCAGGGCGCGGCGGTGCTGACCGGCGGCAGCTTCACCGATCCGCTGAACGGCCTCCGCTTCACCGGGATCGAGGGGCGCGTCACCGGTCGCGGCGACAGCATCGTGGTCGAGCGCCTGACCGCGAGCGCCCGCAACGGCGGCCGGGTCTCGGTCACCGGCCGCGTCTCCCTCGCGCCCGACTTCCCGGGCAGTTTCCATGTCGTTGCCGACAAGGCCGAACTCGTGTCGAGCCCCTTGATGACGGCCGTGTCGAGCGTCGACGTCACGCTGGCGGGTCCGCTGGCGCGGACACCGCGGATCGCCGGTCGCGTGGATGTCGTGTCGATCGATGTCGCGGTCCCGGATCGGCTCCCGGCCACCATCCGGCCGCTGCCGGGGGTCCGCCACGTCAACACGCCGCCGGAGCTGCGCGCGCGCCTGGCGCAGCGGGCAGAGAGGAAGGCCGCGGCACGTCCCGGGCGGCGGTCCGGAAAGCCGGCCGTGCCGTTCGACGCCACCCTCGACGTGACGATCGATGCGCCGAGCCGCATCTTCGTCCGCGGGCGGGGCATCGACGCGGAACTCGGCGGCGCGCTGCGTGTCACCGGAACCTCCGCGTCGCCCAACGCGAACGGCGCCTTCTCGCTGCGGCGCGGTCAGTTCGAACTTGTCGGCCAGCGCCTGGATTTCAGCCGCGGCCGGCTGACCTTCGCGGGAAGCCTGACCACGCCGGAACTCGATTTCGTCGCCGAGACCAAGGCCACCGACGTGACCGCCCGCATCGCGGTCTCCGGCTTCGCGGACGCACCGCAATTCTCCCTGACCTCGGATCCAGCCCTGCCGCAGGACGAGATCCTGTCGCGGATCCTGTTCAAGAAGGCGTCGGCCGGCCTGTCGCCGTTCCAGGCCCTGCAGCTCGCCCAGGCAGTCGCCCAGCTCTCCGGGGGCGCCGCGGGGCCCGACATGTTCGAGCAGGCCCGCAAGAGCCTCGGCCTCGACAGCCTCGACGTTTCCACCGGCGCGAGCGGCGGGCCGGCGATCGGCGCCTCGCGCTACATCTCGGATCGGGTCAGCGTCGGCGTGAAGGCCGGGGCGAAGCCTGCCGACACGGCCGTCGGCGTCGATTTCGACGTCACCCGCCGGATCAAGCTGAAGGGCGAGGCCGGGAGCGACGGCCGCACCAGCCTCGGCGTTGGCGCCGAGTACGAGTGGTAGCCGGCCCGATCCACAGGACCGGCTTGCGCGTCCTCAGCAAGGCTGCGGGATCGACACGCCCGGTCAATGGTTTAGGTTCGGCACAGGCGGCCGCCAGGGCCGCCGATCGGGCGGGAAACACGACGGACGATGGACGAGCTTTTCGAGACGGATGACGATCCGCCGGTTCCGGAGGGCGGCCTTCTCCGCAAGCTCCCGATCATCAACAGGCGGGGCCTCCATGCCCGCGCATCCGCGAAGTTCGTCCAGACCGTTGAACGCTACGACGCCGCCGTGACGGTGACCCGGGCGGGGGAGACCGTGGGCGGACGCTCCATCATGGGCCTGCTGACGCTGGGGGCCGCCATGGGCACACGCATCGCCGTCACGGCCGTGGGCCCGGATGCGGAAGACTGTCTCGACGCCATCGAGGCCCTGCTCGCCAACCGCTTCGGCGAAGACGAGTAGCGGCTAGGCCGTCGATCGGCCCGGCCAGGCGCACAGGTCGGAGACGGGACATCGGGGGCAGGCAGGCTTCCGGGCGGTGCAGATGTCGCGCCCGTGTCGGAACAGCCAGACATGGGCATTGTCCTTGAAGCCTTCCGGCACGCTCCGGGCGAGGCCGTCGGCCACCGCGTCGACCGTCGGGCCCGGGGCCAGAGGGATCCGGTTCGAGACCCGGAAGACATGGGTGTCGACCGCGATCACCGGCTCGTGGAAGGCGAAGTTCGCCGTCACCTCCGCGCTCTTGCGGCCGATCCCCGGGAGGCGGCGCATCTCCGCGGCGCTGCGCGGGACGCCGCCGCCGTAATCCGCCACCAAGGCCGCCGACAGCTTGACGATGTTGCGCGCCTTGGATGGCCCGAGCCCGACCGGCCGGATGATCTCGACGATCCGGGCTTCCCCGAGCGCCACCATGCCGGCGGGGTCGCGGACCTCGGCGAACAATGCCTCTGCGACCCGCGAAACGGTCGGTCCGGTGGACTGGGCCGAGAGCAGCACGGTCACGAGAAGGCGGAACGGGTCGGTGCGGTCGAATCCGGCCTTCGGATCCGGATCCCTGCCCGCGAGACGCGCGAGGACCGCGGCCACCGTGGCGGCGTCTCCCGCCTGACCGGCTTCAGACGCCGGTCCCGCGGCGGCCTTCCGGCGCGGAGCGGATCGAATGCCATGGGTCAGGTCGCGGGTCATGGGCGCCAGCTAGGGTTCCGACGCCTCCCGCGACAGGCTCCCTGCGCGCGGCGGATTGACCGCTCAGGCCCGGGCCCGCCGCCAGGGTACCGCATTGGAGCCGGCGCAGAGGTGGAGCGTTCCGGACACGACTGCGCCGGCCCGGCGCCGGAACTCGACCTGCAGCGCGCCGCGACGGGCGAACAGCCGGGTGACCACCCGGACCAGCGATGCCTCGGCCGGGTCGGCGATGATCGGCCGCGCGGCCGTCCGGGCGTCGAGGGCGAGGAAGGTCTCGACCGCATCGCGGACGGCGGCTGGTTCGGTCACGGCCAGAATCTCGGACTCCGCGGGCTCCCAGCCTGCCGGGCGGATGCCGATCAGGTTCCCGGCCGGAACCGAACGCGGTCGCGCCGGACGGCTCGCCGCCAGGATGGGACGCCGCGGTCCCTGATCCTGTACGGGCGCCGACTCACCGACCAGGCGGAGCGGGCGGCGCAGCGCCCCGAGCCGTTCCCGCAAGGCCCGGTCCACGGCCTCGGCGGCTGCGTGCTCCACCAGGGCTGCGGCGTCAGGCTCCGCGGGCTGCCAGGGCCGGGCCCGGCCGCCCCAGACCGAATGGGGCATCGCCAGCGGGACGACCCCGCGCAGCGTCTCGCGGCCGTCGCGCGCATCCCGGCTCCAGGCCAGGGCGACGGCGACGGAACGCGCCGCCGGACGATGCTGGGCCAGCGGCAGGAGATGATCCGGGTCGCGGAGCGGATCGCTGACGGCATTGCGCACCAGCATGGCCCGCCAGGCGGCGACCGCCGCCGCATCCACGGCACCGGGCCGCTGGAGATCGACCCGCCACGTCTCGGCCTGCGGACCGGCTCCGGCATCCGGAATTGCCGTGTCGTCCGCCCGCTCGGACAGGCCGCCCTGTATCACGGTGAAGCGTCGCACCATCGCGTGTCCTGCCTGTCGACGATCCGTCCCGATCCGGGACGATCCGGCGCCTCAGGGGCGCCATTCGGCTCGATGGCTTCAAGGATGGTGCCGCCCGCCGGCGTCAGGGGCCGGGGATCGCCAGGGGGTTGTTGGTGAGCGCCGCGGCGTCCGGCGCGTCGATCCGGGGACGGCCCAAGAAGGCGTCCCAGAGCTGGCGCACGAAGGCGGGATCGAGATCGCGCAGGATCAGCACGAGCCGCGAGGTGTGGTCTGGATCAGGCCAAGCCGGCAGCGTGATCGGCGCGTGGAACACGTGCTGAACGCCGTGGACGACGAGCGGGCGCTCGGGATCGTCGGCAAGGGCGACGATGCCCTTGAGCCGCAGCAGCTTCGGACCGTGGCCGGAGCGCAGGAGGTCCATGAACATCTCGAAGGCGGGGCGCGGCACCGGCGCCGGGCTGGTCAGGCAGATCGCCTGGATCGCGGCGTCGTGGCGGTTCACGTCGGCGTGGTGGCGATCCTGCGCCAGCGCCGCGTCGCCGAGCCAGGCGCGCACGTCGGCCGCCTTGCCGTCGAGACCGAACAGACCCCCGAGGAGCGCCTCCGCGGGGGCGTCCGGCGCGACGATCGGGGCGGCCGGGTTGAGCGCCGCCAAGCGTGCGCGGATGCCCGACAGGTCGCCCGCGAGATCGGTCTTGGTCAGCACGATCCGATCGGCGACCGCGGCCTGCCGCAGGGCCTCCGGATGGGCGTCGAGGGTCTCGGCGCCGGTCAGCGCATCCACCAGGGTCACCACGGCCTGGAGGCGGTATCGGAGCACCAGATAGGGATGGTAGATCAAGGCGTGGAGGATCGGTGCCGGATCGGCGAGGCCCGTCGTCTCGATCACCACGCGCCGGAACGGCCGTATCCGGCCGTTGTCGCGCTTGCGCAGCAGATCCTCGAGGGTGGCGATCAGGTCGCCCCGCACCGTGCAGCACAGGCAGCCGGCGCCGAGAAGGATCATGTCCTCGTCGACGGTCTCGATGAGCAGGTGATCCAGGCCGATCTCGCCGAACTCGTTGACGATCACCACCGTGTCGGCGAGCGCGGGATCGCGCAGCAGCCGGTTCAGCAGGGTGGTCTTTCCGGCGCCGAGGAAGCCGGTGAGCACGGTCAGCGGGATGGGCTCCGGGCGACGCGGGTCCGGAGCGGGCACGATGGTGTCTGACATAGGCGGCGAAGTGGGGTGCGTCGGGCTCCGCGGCAACGCGGCGCCACGCCGGACACCCGCGATGACCTACTCGTCCGCCGCGGCCTTCTTGGCGGCCGACTTCCTGGCCGGCGCCTTGGCCGCCGCCTTGGCATCGGGCTTGGTCTCGCCCTTGGTCGATCCGGACTTGTGGGCGGCGGTCTTCGGCGCGGACTTGGTCAGGCCCTTGCCGGGCTTGGCCTCGGGCATCCCGGGCGTCTCGTCGGCCGTGTAGGCGCTCGCGTTCCGCGGCACGCCGTGACCCGGCTTCGCGGCGACCTTCGGGGCCGTCTTGGCGGCGGCCTTCGCGGCCTGGGCGCGTTCGAGCCGGGCCGCCTGGGCCTGCTTGGCCGCCTCAAGGGCCGCCGCGCGCTTGGCCTTTGCGGCCTCGAGCTTGGCGGCGCGGGTGTTGGCGGCGGCGGCCTTCTGCTCGGCCTCCTGCGCGTCGAGGATATTCTGGCCTTCGGCCGGGTTGCGGCCGATCCAGACGGCGATCGGCTGAAGCGGCGCCCGCGGCGGCAGGGAGCGGGCCCGCAGGGCAGGATTGGAGAAGGCGGCCAGCGCCAGCGCCGGCGAATTCGCCGCCGAGCCACCGATCAGCTGCGCAGCGGAACCGGGAGCGCTCAGTGCGCCGGCCCCGTCCTCGATGGCCGGCGGCTTCTTGCCGCCGCAGATGAAGGGGCGCATGTCCGGCGGCGCGGACAAGGCCGAGGCCGGGAGCGCATCGAGGGTCGGGCTCGTCCAGCCGGCGCTCTGGCCAAAGGCGTAGTCGAACAGGTCGGCGGCCTTCACGTCGCGCTCGCGCGGGCTCGGCTGCCCCATCACGATGGTGACGATCCGCCGACCGTTACGCGTGGCGGTCGCCACCACGTTGAAGCCGCCCGAGCAGATGAAGCCGGTCTTCATGCCATCCGTGCCGGGATAGCGTCCGAGCAGCCCGTTGTGGTTCGCCATCACGGCGCGGCCGAACTGGATCGCCGAGATCGAGAACAGGTCGTGGGAATCCGGGAAATCGCGGATCAGAGACCGGGCGAGAACCGCCATGTCGCGGGCGGAGGTCCATTGCCGCGGATCGGGCAAGCCGTTGGGATTGTACCAGCGGCTGTCATGCATGCCGATCCGCTGGGCGGTCTCGTTCATCAGTGCGGCGAAGTTGTCGACGGTGCCGCCGAGCGACTCGCCGATCGCGTAGGCGACGTCGTTCGCCGACTTGACCATGATGATCTTCAGGGCGTTGTCGAGGGTGAGCTGTGTCCCCGGCTTGAAGCCCATCTTCGAGGGCGGCTCGGCGGCGGCGGCGGCCGAGATGGTGATCATCGAATCGAGCGAGACCTTGCCCTGCCGCACGAGATCCAGGGCGACGTAGGTGGTCATCAGCTTGGTGATCGAGGCCGGATACCAGGGATCGGTCGGCGCCTGCGCGTAGATCACCTTGCCGGAATCCACGTCCGCCACGAGGATCGGCACCGTCACGGCATTCGCGGCGCCGATCCCGATCAGGCCCGCCCCGAGCAGACCCGTCAGCGCCGCAAACCCGACGGTGACGCGTCGGTAGAGAGAAGAGGACATTCGAGCCCGACTCATCAGAGGATCGCCTGGTCGACGCCGCGGGGCGTCGGTTTTCCGGCCGGCCAGCCGGAGAGCGGCGCAACCCGGCCGGCCGAAAGCGGTCGCCGGACTGCATCTCGGCATGAACGAGTCCACCATGGCAAGAGCAAGGCGAGATCGCACCGCGAGTCTGCTCGGCGCGGTTGTCGGTGGCCCACCGGCCAGGCACGGCTTATGTGCAGTCAGAGCGCGGAGCGGACCGCGCGCGGACGTGACTGGGACAGTTGTGGCTTACGCGGTCAAGGAGATTTTCCACACACTTCAGGGTGAGGGCGCCCAGGCCGGCCGCGCCGCCGTGTTCTGCCGCTTCGCCGGCTGCAACCTGTGGTCCGGTCGCGAAGCCGACCGCGCGTCAGCGGCCTGCCGATTCTGCGACACGGATTTCATCGGGATGGACGGGGAGGGCGGCGGCCGCTTCACGGATGCGGCGGCGCTCGCCGACGCGATCGCCGCCACCTGGGCGGGAGGCGCCGAGAACCGCTACGTCGTCTTCACCGGCGGCGAGCCGCTGCTCCAGCTCGACACGCCCCTGATCGAGGCCGTCCACGCGGCCGGGTTCGAGATCGCGATCGAAACCAATGGGACTTTGCCCGCGCCGCCCGGTATCGACTGGATCTGCGTCAGCCCCAAGGGAAGCAACGCCCTGGCGCAGACCTCCGGCCATGAACTGAAGCTCGTCTATCCGCAGGCGGACGCCGATCCGGCGGCTTTCGTCGGGCTCGCATTCCAGCACCGCTTCCTCCAGCCCATGGACGGGCCGGACCGCGCCGCCAACACGGAGGCGGCGATCGCCTATTGCCGCCGCGATGCCCGCTGGCGGCTGTCGCTGCAAACCCACAAGATCATTGGCATTCCCTGACAAGATCAGCGCAAGACGGGGGACGCCGCTCGACAGTGCTCTTCCCATCGCGCGGAGAATCGGAAACGATCAGCCCTGTGTTTCATCTGCGGAACAGGGCCGTTGAGCGCCGATGGATCTTTCTCACAGCCGCGGATCATCTCCGCGCCAGCGCGGAATGCGCACGCTTCCGAATGCCACGGGATCTGGCCGGTCGATCCCGATCCGCATGTGACGAACCTGTCCGGCCGTCAGCTTTGGCATTTCCGGGGCGGGGTACCGGTGGCGGCCGAGATAAACGGAATCCGCATCGCCGCGGATGACGCGCGGATCGCCCAGATCGGCATCCGGCGGGACACCCAAGCCCGCCCCTATCCAGCGCGTTTCACCCACGCACCGGCAACCGGCGAGATCCTGCGCAACCCCGCAACCGCCGAGGAGCCGGCCACGCTCGACATCGACCGCGGCAGCTTGAGCGAGCTTCCTCTGCCGAGCGGCGTGCCGGTGCTGCTCCGGGCCGGGCGCCCGGCCGCGCTCTACCTGTTTCAGGAAAACCTGGGCGCCTTGGACACCTGGGACGGCCAGACGTTCCTGCCCATCGGCCGTCTGCCCGCCGCTGCACCGCGAACCACGCCGACAGCGTCTCACGCGGGGATCGCCTATACCACCGTCGACGCGCTGGTCTCGGCAGGACTTCCGCAACTCGGTCCCCGCCTCGCCTCCGGCGAAGCGGGCCTGCCGCGCCTGCGCTTTCTCTCCGCTCCGGGCTGGGACGGGATCGACCTCCTCGCCCTGGCCGAACGGGACGGGCGGCTCATCCTGTGCCGCGGCACGGTCGGCTCGGACGCCCTCGCCCTGCTGGACCTCGACAGGTCCGTGTCCGGAAGCCGGTTCTCAGGTCCCTGGACAAACCGCCTGGGCGACATGTTCTGGACTGGACCCGACGGGTTCGTCGCGTTCCGGGCGGGCGGCGCAGGCGCGGCTTTCGTTGCTTGGCCGGACGGCTTCGCGCCGATAACCGCGCAGGCGCCGTGGCGCGACCGGGCCGACCAGCACCACCAGCTCGGCATCCTGGAGGGTCGCTACCACCTCGCCGCAGTGACGCCGGACCGGACGCTCCGCCCCCTCGACGGGCCGCGCCTCGCCGCCGGACCCGTCGCCTACTGGGGCGCGGACCGCTTCGACCTGCCCTGGCAGCCGCCGGCCGAGACGCTCACGCTCGGAGCGCATGCGGGCGCTCTCCTCGTTCCGCTGCTGGCCTTGCCCCGCGATACCGTGCTTCTCGCCCTGGACATCGACGCTCCGCGCGCCGGATTCCTCCAGAGCGCCGCTCTCCGCGAACCGGTGATCGGCCACGTCCTGCACCACGCCCACGGGGTTGGCCTTCACCGCCTTCCGATCACCCTGGAGGTGGCGTCACGCGGCGACGCCGACGCGCTCCTGCACGACAACGCGCTGTACCTCTGGACCCGGTCCGGGCGCAGCTGCCACGCGCTGCGGCTTCAGACGGCCTGAGGTCGCTTCTGACCCGCGCGGCGCTCGCGCTGCTCGTCCTCTGGTCGCCCCCGGTCCAGGCCGCCGCCCATCAGCTCGTGCTCATTCAGGATTCCGGATGGATGGAGCCGTTCCTGAGCGCCGAGGGCTCGCAATTCCGGCCCTTCGTTGAGGCACTGGCGGCCGCCATCCGCGTGCCGGAGGGCACGATCGCGATCGGGACCTTCGACCAGGACGGTCAGGTTCCCGGGCGCAGGTCGCCGCGCATCCTGCACAAGATGCGCAAATAGGCGCCGCCGGGCTCGGGCCGCACCGCCGTGACGGCCCTGTTCTCGCTGAACTACTCGGCGCTGAGTCGAGCCGTGCTCGCCACACGCGGGAGTCTGGACTTCGAGGAAGCCGCCGCTCAGGCCGGCCTCGACAAGGTCGCGGCCTTCTTCGGGGTCGCCCGGGGCGAGGCCGAGCGCCACCTCCCGACCGTCGATCCGGCGGCCTTCGCGACCGACGCCCTGCTGCGCCTTCTGGATCGGACGCCGCCGGCCCCGCCGGAGGAGACGGCGATGCGGTTCTATCTCTATCGCGACGCGGTGACGGGGCCGTTCCCGCTCTCCGCGCTCGTCGGCATGGCGCGTTCGGGCGCCCTGCGGGCGGACACGCCGATCCATCCGCTCGGGGGAGCGTGGATGCCGGCCGGCGGCCAGCCCGAGCTGGCGCCGCTCTTCGTGCCGGCGCCGCCGGACCTGTGACGTCCCGCTCAGCCGGCCATGGCCCTCCGCTGGGCGCGCGCCGCTCGGACCGCCAGGCGGGCGAACCGTCCGTCGACGTGCGACGGGTCGGGATCCTGCCCGGCCAGGATCGTGCGGCGCAGGGCGACCAGCGCGGGATCGCCCCAGGCGTCGAGTACCAGCGCGAACGCCGCGTGGCGTCCGGCATCGAACGGGATCGGCCGACCGGGCCGGTCCCGGGCCGGATGCGCCGGTTGGAGCGCGCCGCAGGGCACCCAGCCCTGCGGGATCGGCGCGGTGGCCGCATGGGTCCGTCCGAGCCGCAGCAGCTGCGGCAGGACGTGGCTCTGCGGTCCGGACCCCGCTTCGGCCGGATCGGGCCCCGGGGCGAAGACCTCGATGCGCCCGCAGCGCGTGATGAAGACCCGATCCGGGTGCGCCGCGAGCGACCGCAGGATTCCCGCATCGCCGGACGCCAGGAGCGGCCGGCCCGCCAGCGCCCGAAGCCTACCGATGCCTTCGGGATCGGCCACCCGCAGGCAGGCATCCACGGCGCGCAGGCCGAGGCCGAGGTCGAACAGGGACGCGGCGCGGTCCTGCGGCCGGATTGCCGCCGCATCGGGCCCCAGCTCGGTCAGTACGGTGCGCCCGCCCATGGCACAGGCCGCTTCGGGGAGGCAGAGCGCGACCGCTTGGCTCCAGCCGCCGTTGAAACCGGTCTCGTAGGCGAACGGCCTGAGATCCGGCGGCATCACGAGGGCGAGGGCGCCCCGGGCCGTGACGATGCCGATCCCCCCATCCTCGAGGGGCCGGGCCGCCTCGTCAGGGTCCCGCGCGAAGACGGCGCCGGCTCCGTAGCTGCCGAGGCTCCACGTGCAGGCCGGATCGGCCATTTGGGCCCGCAGCAGGGTCTCCACCGCGGATCCCGGTCCGGCCGTCATCGGCTCCTCGCACGCACGCCACCGCAGCGGGCACGCCTTGACACGGACGGCGAATGACCGGAAGTCGCGGGGCATCACCGAGGTTGTGGTCGGCAAGGCGGGCGCGCGGCCCGGAACGACCGATGCGGAGACGTCCGCTGGACCTCGCGACGGGATCCGCAAGAAGGGCGCTGGCATGGACGTCATCGAGACCGAGATCCCGGACGTGAAGCGCATCGCGGTGAAGCGCTTCGGCGATACGCGGGGCTGGTTCTCCGAGACGTTCCGGGCCGACGCCCTGGCGCGGGTCGGCATCACGACGCCGTTCGTACAGGACAACCAGTCCTTCTCGGCGCCGCAGGGCACGATCCGCGGTCTGCACTTCCAGATCGCGCCCCGGGCCCAGGCCAAGCTGATCCGCGTGCTCCAGGGCGCGATCCTCGACGTCGCGGTCGACATCCGCAGCGGGTCGCCGACCTACGGAAAATACGTCGCCGTCACCCTCGACGCCGAGACGGGCGATCAGCTCTACATCCCGCACGGCTTCGCCCACGGCTTCTGCACCCTGACCCCCGACGTCATGGTCGCCTACAAGGTCGACGAATACTACAGCCCCGAGCACGACCGGGCGCTCGCCTGGAACGATCCCGAAGTCGGGATCCCGTGGCCGGTCTCGGGCGAGGCGGCGATCCTGTCCGACAAGGATCGCCGCGCCCCGCGCCTCGCCGATCTCGGACAAGTCTTCTGAGCCGCGCGGCCCGGCCGCAATTTCGTCACGCCGGCCAGTCTTACGCTGCCCGGCTATTCCGTTTCTGACCTATCCGAAGAGGTGACACGCCATGCGCATCCTGGTGACCGGAGGCTGCGGCTTCATCGGCTCGGCGCTGGTGCTGCACCTCGTCAACGATCTCGGCCACGACGTCTGCACCCTCGACGCGATGACCTATGCGGCCAACCCGGTCTCGCTGGCGCCGCTCGCCGACGACCCGCGCCATCGCCTGGTCGAGGCCGACATCTGCGACCGCGCCGCCGTGCAGAAGGCCTTTGCCGACTTCAAGCCGCAGGCGGTGATGCATCTGGCCGCCGAGAGCCACGTCGACCGCTCGATCACCGATCCGGGCGCCTTCGTGCGCACCAACGTCATCGGCACGCAGACCATGCTGGATGGGGCGCGGGGCTATTACGAAGCCCTGCCGGAGGCGGACAAAAAGAGCTTCCGGTTCCTCCACGTCTCCACCGACGAGGTCTACGGCTCGCTTCCGCCGGACGCGTTCTTCACCGAGGAGAGCCGCTACGATCCGCGCTCGCCCTACTCGGCCTCGAAGGCGGCCTCCGACCACCTCGCCCGCGCCTGGCACGAGACCTACGGCCTGCCGGTGCTGGTGACCAACTGCTCGAACAATTACGGGCCGCGGCACTTCCCCGAGAAGCTGATCCCGCTGATGATCCTGAACGCCCTGGAGGGGAAGAAGCTGCCGGTCTACGGCGACGGCCTGAACGAGCGCGACTGGATCCACGTGGAGGATCACGCCAAGGGCCTCGTCGCCGTTCTGGAGCGCGGCCGGATCGGCGAGACCTACCTGCTCGGCGGCCGGGCGGTGCGCAACAACCTCGCGGTGGTGAAGGCGCTGTGCGCGGCCTTCGACCGGCTGCGTCCGCAGAACGCCCCGCACGAGCAGTTGATCAGCTTCGTGGCCGACCGCCCGGGCCATGACCGGCGCTACGCCATCGACTGCACCAAGGCCGAGGCCGAACTCGGCTGGCGCCCGCAGAAGACCTTCGAGCAGGCGCTGGAGGAGACCGTCGCGTGGTACCTCGCCAACGAGGGCTGGTGGCGCCCGATCCGCGAGGGCCGGTACAAGGGCGAGCGCCTGGGACTGAACGGCTGATGGACATCCTCGTCCTCGGGGGCGCGGGCCAGGTCGGCACCGAGCTGCAGGCCCTGTCCTGGCCGGATGGCGTCCGCGTGCACGCACCGGGCCGCGCGGATCTCGACATCACCGACGCGGACGCCGTCGCGGCGGCGCTCGCCGCGCGCGACTACCGGGCGGTGATCAACACCGCCGCCTACACGGCCGTCGACAAGGCCGAGTCCGATGTGGTCGCGGCGTGGCGCCTCAACGCGCTCGCGCCGGCGATCCTGGCGGCCGCCACGGCGGCGCAATCCATCCCGCTGGTCCACGTCTCGACCGACTACGTCTTCGCCGGCACGAAGCGCGACGGGGCCTACGCGCCCGACGCACCGATCGACCCGCAGAGCGTCTACGGCGCCAGCAAGGCCGCCGGCGAGCTGGCGGTGCGCACCGGCAATCCGCGCCACGCCGTCGTCCGCACCGCCTGGGTGGTGAGCCCGCACAGGGGCAACTTCGTCAAGACGATGCTGCGGCTCGCGGCCGAGCGCGATGCCCTGACCGTCGTCGACGACCAGCACGGCTGCCCGACCTCGGCCGCCGACCTCGCCGCCGCCCTCGCGACGATCGCGCAGCGCATGGCCGGGGATGCGGACGCTCCCACTGGCACGTTCCACTGCGTGAACGCCGGCGACACCACATGGTGCGGCTTCGCCGAAGCGATCGTGGCGGGCTCGGCCCGCCGCGGCGGCCGCTCGGTGCCGGTCAAGGGCATCCCGACTTCCGCCTATCCGACACCGGCCCGGCGGCCGGCCAATTCGCGCCTGTCCACCGACAGCCTCACGGCCGCTTACGGCATCGCGCCGCGGGCCTGGCAGGCGGCGCTCGACGATATCCTGGACCGGCTCGTCGGGCCGGTTTCAGAGGGAGTTTCCAAGCCATGAAGGGCATTGTTCTGGCCGGCGGATCCGGCACGCGCCTGCACCCGGCCACGCTGTCGATCAACAAGCAGCTCCTGCCGGTCTACGACAAGCCGATGATCTACTACCCGGTCTCGGTGCTGATGCTGGCCGGCATCCGCGAGATCCTGATCATCTCGTCGCCGGAGCACCTCGACAATTACAAGCGCCTGTTCGGCACCGGCGAGCAGTTCGGGCTGAAATTCTCCTACGCGCTGCAGCCGCGGCCGGAAGGCCTCGCCCAGGCCTTCGTGATCGGGCGCGACTTCGTGGGCGACGACGACGTGGCGCTGATCCTCGGCGACAACCTGTTCTTCGGCGCCGGCATGGGCGAACTCCTGGATCGCGCCGCCGCGCGCAAGCAGGGCGCGACCGTCTTTGCCTACCACGTCGACAACCCGCAGGCTTACGGCGTGGTCAACCTCGACAAGGCGGGCCGCCCGACCAAGATCGTCGAGAAGCCGCAGAACCCGGAATCCACCTGGGCGGTGACCGGCCTGTACTTCTACGACAATCAGGTGCTCGACATCGCCGCCGACGTGAAGCCCTCGGCCCGCGGCGAGCTGGAGATCACCAGCGTCAACGAGGCCTACCTGCAACGCGGGCAACTGCACGTGGAGCGCATGTCGCGCGGCTATGCGTGGCTCGACACCGGGACCCACGACAGCCTGCTGGAGGCGAGCGAGTTCGTGCGCACCCTGCAGCACCGCCAGGGCCTGCAGGTCGCCTGCCTGGAGGAGATCGCCTACCTCCAGCACTTCATCTCCCGCGACCAGCTCGTGGCTCGGGGCGAGATGTTCGCCAAGACCGCCTACGGCCAGAACCTGCTGCGGCTCGCCCGCGAGAGCGAGGACGACCTGCGGCTGCGTCGCGGCAAGTAGCCGGAGTGCCCTCGGTCGGACGCGCCTCCTATTTCGGAGCGCATCCGATGCAGATGCCCCGCATGATCCGATCGTTCTGCGCCTCGTTCGGCGTGAGCGTGCGCCGGTCGTCGGGCGTCGCCGCGCCGGCCCCCCGGCTCGGCGGCATCACACGGCCGAGGGAGGAGGTGTTCGGCGCGGTCGCCGTCGAGGCGGGACCGCCGCCGGTGCCGGTCTGAGCCTGCGCCGCCGCGGCGCTGGCCGCCAGGATTGGCAGGAAGATCGCGAGGCCGAGGGTGGTGAGCGGTCGGGTCATCTGTCTGGAACTCCGTGCCGGGCCATAACGCGGGTGTGACCATCCGGTTCGACCCCACGGGCCGATCCCTACCTTTGTTCGCCTTTGCAGAACCGATGCGGCGCCGTATCAGGAGCCGCGTTCCCGCAGCCGACATTCTGAAGCGTCGAAACCCGGAGCCGCCGCGACGATGCGGGACCCCAACGCGATCGACTTCTGGCGCGGCTTCGCCCTGATCACGATCTTCATCAACCACATCCCCGGCAACACCTTCGAGCGCTACACCTTTTCGCAATACGGCATCTCGGACGCGGCCGAGCTGTTCGTGTTCCTCGCGGGCTGGTCGATCGGCATCGCCACACGGGGTCGCGACGGCAACCCCGAGCCGCCCGGACGGAGCGTGGTGCGGCTGCTGGCCCGCACCGTCGAGGTCTACCGGGCGCAGCTCACCGTCATGCTGCTGGCGCTGGCGATCATCGCGGGCGCGGCGCTGCTGCTCGACAACCCGCTCATCCTCGAATGGCACAATGCCGGCGGCTTCTTTGCGGACCCGATCCAATCGGTCTGCGGCATGGCGCTGCTGACCTACCAGCTCGGCTACTTCAACATCCTGCCGCTCTACGTGCTGCTGATCGGCATCGCGCCCGTCTTCGTGCTCGTCGGGCGCGTCAGCCTGCTCGCGGCCCTGGCGCTCTCCGTGGGCGTGTATCTCGCCAGCCTCATTTTCGGCTGGAACCTTCCGTCCTGGCCGGGGGAAGGGGACTGGTTCTTCGATCCGTTCTGCTGGCAGCTTCTGCTCGTACTCGGCTTCGTGCTTCAGGGCTGGAACCTGCGCTCCGATATCCTGCGCCGCTGGGCGCGACGCCTGTTTCCGATGGGCGTCGTCATCGTTCTCCTCGGGATCCTGCTCGCGGTGACGGAGATCCGCCCGGATCCGATGCTCGTTCCGGAGCCGCGCCTGCTCTTCACGTTCGAGAAGACCTACCTCACACCGGCCCGGCTGCTTCATTTCTTGGGGGTATTGTTAGCGTTTGCGCCCCTTTACAGGGTACTCGCCCCCCGAATCGGTCGCATTGTCGGTTATCTAACTCAGATGGGCCGGAACTCGCTGGCTGTCTTCTCGATGGGTTCGATCCTGAGCCTGATCGGGCAGCTCGTGCGTTTCCAGACTGGCGGCGGCGTGCTGATCGATATGCTGGTCGCCGGCTCGGGCCTCGTCGGGCTGGGGTTTACGGCATGGTTCGTCGAATGGCGCAGCCGCAGCAGATCGTCGCGACCGCGGACATGATGCGGGCGGGATATCCTGTGCGCCCATCCCGGGCCGTCCGGACCGGTGCCGCCGGCGGGCTCGCCCCGGCGCTGGCCACCTGGATCCTGACGGCCAGCCTGTGGGGCATTCCGGGCGGATCGGCCGCGGCGGAGCAGCCCACCATTCCAGCCCCGGGCGATCCAACCCTCTCCTTGGAGTGCCGGGTTCCCGGCGCACAATTGTACACCGTGGCCCAGCTCGGCGCCGTCAAGGCGGCGCTGGCGGAGAACCGCCCGCTCAAGATCCTGGCGATCGGCGGCAGCGCGGCGCCCGGGGCGTCCGCCTCCTATCCGGCCAAGCTCGAAGCCGCCCTGGAGCACGCTCTGCCGAAGGTCGACGTGACGATCGACCATCGCGGCCTTCCGGGCGAGATCGCCTCCGGGGCCGCCGAGCGCCTGCGGACCATGGTGGCCGAGGCCGAGCCCGACCTCGTGGTCTGGCAGGTCGGCACACACGATGCCATCGCCCGCGTCGACGTGGACGCCTTCGCGAGCGCGCTGGCCGAGGCCGTCGGCTGGATCCGCTCTCACGAAATCGACGTGGTGCTGGTCGACCCGATCTATACCGCAAGCATGGCGGCCGACGTCGACTACAACCGGATCGTCGAGGCGGTCCGCACCGTCGCGACCCAGCAGGGCGTGCCGCTCGTGCGACGCTACGAGGCGCTGCATTACCTGTCGAGCCGCACGGACAAGGGCGAGGGGCACATGCTCGGCCGCCAGTTTCGGCTCAACGATCTCGGGTTGCGGTGCATGGCCGAGCATGTCGCCCTGACGATCGCAACCTCCCTGATGCGGACCGAGACGCCGAAGGAACCCAAGGCGGCCCCGGCCCAGCCGCCCTTAACCGAGCCGCAACGCGCCCCGGGCTAGACCGGACGGCCAGAGATCGGCCTCCCGCCGAGTTCAGGACGGGCGCGGAGCGCGTAGTGTCAGCCACGGCTCTCCCTCTCCGCGCGTTCCGGCACCTCCGGGCTCTGAAGACCGGTCCCCAGCGGGCGGCCCTCACGGTCTTCGCGATCCGCGTGGGGGCAGCCGGCTTCGCCTACGGCGCCCAGGTGCTCGCGGCCCGGATGATGGGCTGGGACGCCTACGGGATCTTCGCCTCGGTCTGGGTCTGGACCGCGATGCTCGGCCATACCCTGACCCTTGGCCTGTCGCAGGGCGCCTGCCGCTTCGTGCCGGGCGATCAGGCGCAGGGCGATCTCGACCTCGCGCGGGGCTATATCCGGGCCGGCGCCCTGGTGACCGGCGGTGCGGCCCTCGCCATCGCGGGGCTCGGTGCGGCCCTGCTGATGCTCGAACCGGACCTGTTCGCCCCGGCCTACTGGGCCCCGATCGCGGTCGCGCTCGGCGTGATGCCGCTCTTCGCGCTCCAGGATTACCTCGAGGGCGTGGCCCGCAGCCAGAACTGGGTCGGGCTCGCCATCGCGCCGCCCTACCTCCTGCGCCAGACCCTGATGATGGGCTGCATGATCGCGGCGATCCTGCTCGGCGCGCCGCCCCGCGCCGAGGTGGCGATGGCCTGCATGCTGATCGCCGCCGCCGGCGCCACGGGCCTGCAGGCTGCCCTGCTCGCCGCGCGGCTTCGGCGGAGTCTGCCGGCCGGGCCGCACCGCTACCGGTGGCGGGCTTGGCTGGGGACGAGCCTGCCGATCGCCGCCATCGACCTCGCCAATGCCGGCTTCACCTTCGTCGACGTCATCGTGCTCGGTGCCCTGGTGAGCCCGGCGGAGGTCGGGGTCTACTTCGCGGCGACGCGGATCCAGCAATTCGTCGTGTTCGTCCACTACGCCGTCAGCGCGGCGACGCTCCAGCGCTACAGCGCCGCCCAGGCACAGGCCAACCGCTTCCTGCTCGCCGAGCTGGTCCGCCGCCAGGGCCGCATGACGGCAGCCGCGACGCTCGTGGTCGGCGGCGCGATCCTGGCCGTCAGCCCCCTGCTGCTCGCCATGTTCGGCCCGGGACTCGGCGCCAGCGTGCCGATCCTGTGCATCCTGATCGCCGGCAGCGTCGGAGCGAGCCTGTTCGGGCCGGGAGAGGACCTCCTCACCATGCTGGGCGGCGAGCGGCTCTGTGCCGGCATCACCGTGGGGAGCCTCGTCGCCGCCGCAGGTCTGTGCCTCGCCCTGGTCCCGGCCTTCGGGACGCTCGGCGCCGCCATGGCGGTGGCGCTCGCGACCATGGGCCGGGCCGCCCTTCTGGCCCGGGCCGCCGGGCGGATCCACGGGCTGCCGACCCCGGTCTGGGCCGCCGGGATGGCCCGATGACCGCGGCGCCCCCCCTCCGCGCGCCCTCCGACGTCGCGTTCGCGCTGACCGACGCACCGGATCCCGTCGCCTGGGATGCACTGGTCGCAGCGAGCACCGCCCCGCATCCGCATTTCGCGCGGCACGTGATCGATGCCCATCGGGCCGCAGGACTCCTGTCGGCCGCTCTGCGCTATGTCACGGTCCGCCAGGGAGACCGGCTCGTGGCGCTGCTGCCGTATGCGCCGACCCGCGACCTGTGCGGCCTCGGCAGCCGGATCCTGCGGCCGTTCCTCTCCCCCTACGTGACCGCCACCGCGCCGCTGATCGCCGACGGCCCGGACCGGACGGCCCATGCGCGGGCGCTGGTGGCCGGCCTCGAGGCGGCTTCCGGCGGCCGGGCGTGGCGCTGGCCTCTGCTGCCGACCGGAGAAGGCGCCGTGCCGGACATGCTGGCGGAAATGCGCCGGCGCGGCTGGGCGATCGGCACGGTGGCGGCCTTCGACCGGCCGGTCATGGACCGGCGCGCCGACCAAGCGGCGTTCCTCGCCGATCATCCCAACCGGGCGCGCTTCAAGGATCTGCGCCGCCGGGCGCGCCGTCTGGCGGAGAGCGGCGCCGTCGCCCATGTGAGCGCCGCGGACGGACCGGACCTCGCCCGCCTCGTTGCGGCATTTCTCGACCTGGAGCGCATCGGCTGGAAGGGAAAGGCCGGCACCGCCATGGCCTGCCGCCCGGAGAGCGCCGCGCTCGCCCGCGCCCTGTTCACGGCGACACCGGGCCCGGTCGGCGTCCGGGCCGATGCGCTGACCCTCGACGGGCGGCCGATTGCCGTCAGCCTGGCCCTCGTCACCGGCGGCACCGCGACCCTGCTGAAGACCGCCTACGACGAAGGCCTGCGCAGCCACGCCCCGGGCCTCCTGCTGGAAGCCGAGATCGTGCGGGCCTGCCACGAGACCGGCTTCGCCGAACGCCTCGACTCGGCGACGTTGGACGGTTCGGCTCTGGAAAGCCTCTACCGCGACCGGACCCCGATCGCCGAGATTATCGCCGTTCCGCCCGGTCGGCAGGTGATCTCCCTGGAGCGGCGCCTCCGGCTCGCCCGATTCGAGCGGGACGCGCGCGCCGCCGCCAAGCGGGCGCTGCGGCGGCGCTAGATCGGCGCGGCGCAGGTCGCACCCACGGGCGCCCTGCGGAGATTTGCGAGCGCGATCTCCGGTCATCCGCCCCGGGAAGGCCGGTGACGGCGCCCGTGCTCCGCGCGCAGGCCGGCCCGGCGGCGTGTCCGAGCCAGGGCGCCAGGGCGAACTGCGCGTTGCCCGCGACCGCATCGGTCGTATTCTCCATTTCCGGTCCGCCGCACGGACCACCTGCCGGGCGACCACCGGACCGGCCCTGGGGTTTGGCGCCGGGTGGCCATGCCGCGGGAGGACCGGCAGCCGGGCCGCTCGGAACCGCGGCCCGGTCGCGTCGGGCGATCAGCGCGGAGGGGGCATCATGGACGACTGGAAAGCGGGGCTCCGGGCGGAACTGCGGGCGATCGACATCGCTACCGGCGACGCGGCTTCGGCGCAGCTGCCGGACCTGCTGCGACGCCTGAGCCGACATCAAGCCGGGCTGGGTCGCAACCCTATCCTGTCCCTCTATCGCCAATGGCGCATCCGGAGCCTGGCGCGGGCCGTGGCGGACGCGCGCTGGCACGTGGAACAGGGGCGCCGCGCGCGCCTCAGCGGTCTCGATTCGCGGTCGTGAGAGGGTGCGGTCAGGCCGCGGCGGATCGGCCGGCCGCGCCGCGACCCGACCGCGGCGTCTCACTCAGGGTCTTCAACCCGGGGCCGGCCGCCGCGAGGGGGACCGGCGGATCCAAACGGTCGGCCGGCACGGCCGGCAGGCGCACGAGGACGATCGTGCCCACCGTTTCCTCGGAACGGATCCGAAGCGAACCGCCATGCAGCTCGACCATCGAGCGGGTGATGGCGAGGCCCAAACCCGATCCCTTGTGGCTGCGTGTCATTTGCGTCTCGACCTGGGTGAAGGGCCGGCCGAGCCGGTCGAGATCGGAGCGCGGAATGCCGATGCCGTTGTCCTCGATGTACAGATGCGTGCACGCCCCGGCACGGCGCGCGCGCACCGCGACGCGCCCGCCGGCGGGCGTGAACTTCACGGCGTTCTGCAGGAGGTTGGCGAGGATCTGCCGGATCGCCTGCGGATCGGCCAGCAGGTCCAGCCCGGACGTCACGTCAACGCTGACGGTGATCGCCTTCTCGCGGGCGGCCGGCTCGACCGGGGCGAGCGCAGCCGTGATGGCGGCCTCCGCCGAGATCGCCTTCGGGATCAGCCGCACCCGCCGGGCCTCGAGGCGGGCCATGTCGAGGATGTCGTCGATCATGGACAGCAGATGCGAGCCGCTCTCGCGGATGTCGCGGCAATATTCGGTGTAGCGCGGGGTGCCGAGCGGGCCGAGCACGGCATTCTCCATCACGTCGGCAAAGCCGATGATGGCGTTGAGCGGCGTGCGCAGTTCGTGGCTCATATTGGCCAGGAATTCGGCCTTGGCCTGGTTCGCGGCCTCGGCGACCGCCTTCTGGTCGAGATAGCGCTCGGCGAGGTCGGCGAGCTGCTGGGTCTGAAGCTCGAGGGTCCGGCGGGACCGTTTGAGGTCCTTCACGGTCTCGATCAGTTCGCGCTCGGACGCGAGGAGCTGCTCCTGATTGCGCTTCAGGCTGGTGATATCGGTCCCAACCGAGACGTAGCCCCCATCCTTGGTGCGCCGTTCGCTGATCTGCAGCCAGCGGCCATCGGTGAGTTCGGCCTCGAAGGTCCGGGCCGCCATGCTGGTCAACGCCATGCCCGCCTCGGGTGATTCCCGACGGACCTGAGGCAGCACGCCGCGACCCATCACGTCCGTGTAGCTTCGCCCGGCCTGCGCATCCTCCGGGCTCAGGGCGTGGAGGTGGCGGAACTTGGAATTGCACAGGACCAGCCGATTGCCGGTATCCCAGAGCACGAACGCCTCCGAGATCGCCTCGACGGCGTCGCGCAGGCGCATGTCGGCCGCCGCGTTGGTCTCTTCGAGGGCCCGCTGTTCGCTGATGTCGGTGGCGATGCCGACGAGGTGGCGGCCACCATCGGCGGCGTCGGCCACGACCTCGGCCCGGGCACGCAGCCAGACATAGGCCCCGTCGGCGCCGCGCATCCGGAAGGCGTGGTCGATATGCGTCTGATTGGCGGCGAGCCCCCGGGCGAGGCTGTACAGGTCGCCATCATCGGGATGGACCAAGCCGTTGACGTCGCCGAACGAGAGATACTCGTTTTGTCGCCGGTAGCCGAGCAGCGTGTACATCGAGTCGGACCAGTAGATCCGGCCCCGGGCGATGTCCCAGTCCCACAGCCCACAGGCACCCCGGCGCAGGGCGGTCTCGAGGCGACCGCGGATCTGCTCGCGGGCGCGGTCGGCCCGGGCCGCCTGACGGGTCTGCAGCCCGTAGGCCAGTCCGACGCCGACGATCACGAGGGCGGCGGCGGCGATCAGGACGATCTGGTCGCGGGTGCGGGCGCTCCAGCCACGCAGCAGCGGCTCGATGGGCTGCAGCACCGCCACCTGGCCCGCGCCGCCCGGGAGGCTGTGCATGGCAGCGAGCACGCTCTCGCCCCCGGGGAGTTCGAGGGCCATGGCGCCTGCGCGCTCGCCGAGGCCGGAGAGCGGCTCGCTGTCGCCGAGGACGGCGGCGAGCGTCGTCCGGTCGGCGGGCAGCGGCGGATGGGCGGCGAGAATGCGGGTGTCGGGGCGGACCACCAGCAGGCGGCGGCCGGGATGCCGTTCGCTCTCCGGCATCAGCGCCCGCAGGTCCTCCGCGACGGTACCGGTCGGGTCCACCGCCCGGGCGGCCAGACGGGCGAAGCCTTCGACCTCGGCCCGGGCACCCGCCAGGATCTCGGCCCGCTGGCCCTGGATGTGAAGCGCCGCGAGCCCGACGAGGCAGGCCAGGAACACCGCCAGCGTCCCCGGCACGGCGTAGCGCAGCCAGCGTTCGGCTTGGCCGAGCCGCGGATCCCGGGTCCGCATCGGCCAGGAGATCGTGAGATTCGAATCCGCACGCGCGGAGAAGGAAGCGGAAGCCGCCTCCGGCATGGCCGAACCTCACCCGTGGGAACAGCGATCCGGTACGGGCGCCCGGCCCCCGAAGGCCCCCCGAATCTGAGTGAATACAATCACCTCGGGGGGCCGTTTGTCCACGGGTTTTTTACCATAACGACTTGACGCCCGTCGGGTGTTGCGCGGCCGCCCGGGAATCAATTTCTACCGCAGGTTCAGACGCTTAGCCGTCTCCAAGGGTGCGGGCGAGGATGTCGGCCGTGTCCCGGGAAAGGCCGGGGATCGCCTTGATCCCATTCAGCATTTCGACCGCTTTGGCGCCGCGTGATTTTTCCAGCCGACGCCATGATCCGAAGGCCGTGAGGAGCCGCGCGGCAACCTGTGGGTTGGTCGAATCAAGCGCCGCGACCGTGTCGGCCACGCGGGCGAAGCCCGACCCGTCCGGCCGGGCGAACTGGGTCGGGTTGCCGAACGCGAAGCTTCCGATCAGCGCCCGGACGCGGTTCGGATTGGTCATGGTGAAGGCGGGGTGCTCCTGGAGACGGGCGATCCGGTCGAGCGTGCCGGGTTCCGGGATCTGGGCCTGGATGGCAAACCACTTGTCGAGCACGAGGGGTTCGTCGGCGTAGCGCGTTGCGAACTCCGCGAGGGCAACCTCGCGGGTCTCGCCCGGAATCAGCGCCAGGGTGCCGAGGGCGGCGAGCCGGTCGGTCATGTTGGTCGCCTCGGCCAGCCGCTCGGCGGCGCGGGCCGCGCCGGTCCGGGGATTCCCGGCGGCGATCAGGTCGAGGGCAGCGTTGCGGAGCGACCGGCGCCCCGCCGAGGCGGCGTCGGGGCTGTAAGGGACACCCGCGTCCGGCACGAGCGCCGCGTCGATCGCTTCGAGCCGCGGCCGCAGGACCTGGCCGAGACGGGTCCGCAGATCGGAACGCCCCCGGTGGATGGCGTCGGGATCGACCTCGGCCGGGACGGCGTCGGCGGCCTCGCCTTCGCTCGGCAGTGCCAGGACCAGCGCCGCGAAGGCCGGGTCGGCCAGGGCCTCGCCGTCGAGGAAACGGCCGAGCGCCGCCGCGAAGGCTTCGGTCCGGTCGGCGTCCGGGTCGAGGATCAGCCGCAGCGCCACGTCCTGCGCGGCCTGCCAGCGATTGAAGGGGTCGCTGTCCTGTGCCAGGAGCCGCATCCGCTGCGCATCCGTCAGGCCGAGATCGAGCTTCACCGGCGCGGAGAAGTCGCGCAGGAGCGACGGGACCGGCTCCTCGGCGACGGCGTCGAACACGATCGCGGCCTCCGGGCGGTCGAGCACGTAGACGCCGTCCCGCACATCCGGGCAGGTGGCGCCGGTCAGTGGCCCCGTGGCCCCCACGAGGCCGAGGGCCACGGGGATGACCAGGGGTGTCTCGTCGGAGTCGGCGGTGCCGGGCAGGCTCTGAGCGAATTGGAGGGTGTAACGCGCGGCGGCCGGATCGTAGGCGGCCGTGACGGCGAGGCGGGGCGTACCGGGGCGCTCGTACCAGCGGGCGAACGCATCGAGGTCGCGCCCCGTCACGGCCGCGAAGGCCGCGAGGAAATCCTCCACGGTGGCGGCGCGCCCGTCGTTGTCGGCGAAGTAGCGATCCATGCCGGCCCGGAAGGCCTCGGGACCGATCAGGGTCCGCAGCATCCGGACGATCTCGGCGCCCTTGTCGTAGACGGTCGCCGTGTAGAAGTTGTTGATCTCGGCATAGGCCCGCGGCCGCACCGGATGCCGCAGCGGCCCGGCATCCTCGGGGAACTGACGCGCCCGCAGCGAGCGCACCTCGGCGATGCGATGCACCGGCCTGGAGCGCATGTCGGAGGAGAATTCCTGGTCGCGGAAGACCGTGAGACCCTCCTTCAGGCAGAGCTGGAACCAGTCCCGGCAGGTGACGCGGTTGCCGGACCAGTTGTGGAAGTACTCGTGGGCAATGATCGCCTCGATGGCGGCGTAATCGCCATCGGTGGCGGTCTCGGGGCTGGCCAGCACGTACTTATCGTTGAAGATGTTGATGCCCTTGTTCTCCATGGCGCCCATGTTGAAGTCGGACACCGCGACGACGTTGAACACGTCGAGGTCGTAGGCGCGGCCGAAGGCCGTCTCGTCCCAGGCCATGGAGCGGATGACGGCGTCCAGGGCATAGCCCGCCCGATCCTCCTTGCCGGGCTCGACGTAGACCGCGCAGCTGACGGTGCGGCCCTCCATCGTGTTGAAGGGGGTCTCGACCTTCCCGAGCCGGCCGCCCACGAGGGCGAACAGGTAGGCGGGCTTGGGGTGCGGATCGTGCCAGAGGGCGTAATGGCGGCCGGGCCCGGCATCGCCGGCCTCGACGGGATTGCCGTTGCCGAGCAGGACGGGCGCCTCGGTCCGGTCGGCCTCGATGCGCGTGGTGTAGACCGCCAGCACGTCGGGACGATCGAGGAAGTAGGTGATCCGCCGGAAGCCGTCCGCCTCGCACTGGGTGCAGTAGACCCCGTTCGAGCGGTAGAGCCCCATCAGCTTGGTGTTGGCGGTCGGATCCACCTCCGTGACGAGGCGCAGCGCGAAGGGCCGCGGAGGCGGATCGCGGAGGATGAAGCCGGACGGCGTCGCCGCGTATACGTCGGGCGCCAGCGGCGCCCCGTCGAGTTCGGCCGAGACCAGCCGGAGATCGTCGGCGTCGAGGGTGAGCGGAGCCGCCGGCACACCGGCCGGGTTCGGCCGCAGCGTCAAGGTCGCGTCGATGCGGGTCGCGTGCGGGTCGAGACGGATGTCGAGGTCGACCCGATCGATCAGGTAGTCGCTGGGCCGGTATTCCTCGAGGCGGATCAGCGGCGGCGTCTCGGTGCGCATTCGGCTCACTCCGGGTGCGGGATGGGCCCGTTCTGGTCCCTCGGCGCGCGCGGCGCAACGATCGGAGCCGCCGAAACGGCCCCGGAGAGACGGCGCGCCGTCGGGACAGCCTTCGCGCGTCAAACCGATCCGATCACCGCGCCGCAGCGCCCGGCGCTGGCGGCCGGCCGCGGCAACGGACGCGTCCGCCGTCGTCTTTCGGCGGGAGTTCGCCTCGCGCCGGCCGCCGGATCGGCACGGGACGCAGGAGCGCCAGGGTCGATTTATGGTCCGTCCGGCGCGCGCGGCCTTCTCACCGCCGGGCCGGCCGCTAGCTAGCGGTGGCGATCAGCCGGAGGCGGGACGCGCGTCCCGAACAGGACGCACGATCCACCTCCGACCAGCCACAGGATAGGTCCGATGGAATACCTGCACACCATGGTCCGGGTCGCTGACCTCGACAGGGCCCTCGCCTTCTACGTCGACACGTTCGGCCTGAAGGAGGTCCGCCGCGTCGAGAACGAGAAGGGGCGCTTCACCCTCGTGTTCCTGGCCGCCCCCGGCGACGTCGAGCGGGCCACGGCCACACGATCCCCGCTCATCGAGCTGACCTACAATTGGGATCCGGAAACCTACTCGGGCGGGCGCAACTTCGGCCATCTCGCCTATCAGGTGGACGACATCTACGCCTTCTGCGCGCGGCTGCAGGAGAAGGGCGTGACCATCAACCGCCCGCCGCGCGACGGCTACATGGCCTTCGTGAAGTCGCCGGACGGCATCTCCATCGAGATCCTCCAGAAGGGCGGCGCCAAGGCGCCGCAGGAGCCGTGGACGTCCATGGAGAACACCGGCACCTGGTAGCGCGGGTCGACTCCCTTGACCCGGACGGCCCCGCGGGCGCATCTGCCCGCGGATCAGCCGGCCGGGCGGCCGCTCCGGACGCGCGAGCGTCCGGGGAGGAAAGTCCGGGCTCCATGGAGAGACGGTGCCGGATAACATCCGGCGGGGGCGACCCCAGGGACAGTGCCACAGAAAGCAGACCGCCCCGGATCCGTCCGGGGTCAGGGTGAAAGGGTGCGGTAAGAGCGCACCGCGGACGCGGCAACGCGGACGGCACGGCAAACCCCACCGGGAGCAAGACCGAATAGGGGCGGCGCGCCCTTCGCGAGAAGGGCAGGCCGGCTCTCCAGGCCAGTCGCCCGGGTTGGTTGCTCGAGGCGGTCGGCAACGACCGTCCCAGAGGAATGGCCGCCACGTCGGCGCGCGCGAGCGCTCCGGCCCTACAGAACCCGGCTTATAGGCCGGCTGATCCACATCCCGATAAGCCCTGCGTCCTCAACGCCTTATCGGCCCGGCGCCGCGCCCGCGCCGCAGCACGCCGCGCCGAAGATTCCGGTGCGGCAAAAACCTTCGGTTAACCTTGCCGGGTTCAGATCGTTCGGCGCGGCAGCGCCAAGCTTGTGCGTTGACGATCCTCCGAGGCCCATGATACCCGGCATCCTCCCGTCAACGGCGTGTATCGGATCGCCGGGCGCAACCTGCCTTCCTGCAGGTCCCGTCCGTGCGCGGCGTTTTGCGCGCTCCGCATCCGGTGCCGTTCCCGTCACGCGCGCCGCGCTCGCGCGGCCCGGCACAGGGCACCATGAGACGCACGAGCCGCTTCCGCGTCCGGATCTCCGGACCGCGCCGATCCTCCGCCGGTTCTCGCAACCCGCGTCGCGCCCCGTCGGCGAGGCGCCCGTGAGCCGGCGCCGTCCTTCTCCCGAGAGCTCGCCCCGCCACAGCGGCGCCGTCGCGCCGTCGGAACCGCACGTGCCGGTCCTCCTCGATGAAGTCGTCGAGGCGCTCGGCACCGCGGGCGGGATCGCGGTCGACGGCACGTTCGGTGCCGGCGGCTATACCCGCGCCCTCCTGGCGGCGGATCCGGACCTGCAGGTCGTCGCGATCGATCGGGACCCCACGGCGATCGCAGCCGGGCAGGCGCTCGTCGCGGAATCCGGGGGGCGCCTGCGCCTCCTGCCCGGCCGCTTCGGCGCGCTCGACACCCTCCTGGCGGAGACAGGTCTCGCGCAGGTCGACCGGGTAGTCCTCGATATCGGCGTCTCCTCGATGCAGCTCGACGTGCCGGAACGGGGCTTCTCGTTCCGGAGCGACGGGCCCCTCGACATGCGCATGGGCTGCGACGGGCCGAGCGCCGCCGACCTCGTGAACGAGGCCGACGAGACCGTGCTCGCCGACATCCTCTATCATTACGGCGAGGAGCGTCGCTCGCGCGCGGTGGCACGGACCATCTTCGAGGCGCGCCGCCGCGGACGGATCGAGACCACGGCGCAGCTCGCGGAGCTGGTCGCCAGCGTCGTACGCGTCGAGCCCGGCAGCCACATTCACCCGGCGACGCGGACGTTCCAGGGCCTGCGCATCGCCGTGAACGACGAACTCGGCGAATTGGTGCGGGCGCTGCACGCCGCCGAGCGCGTGCTCAGGCCGGGCGGCCGGCTCGCCGTCGTGACGTTCCATTCGCTCGAGGACCGGATCGTCAAGCAGTTCTTCGCCGCGCGGAGCGGCCGCTCCGCGCAGGGCTCTCGCCATCTCCCGGGAGCCCCGGTCGAGACCGTCCGCAGCTTCCGTCTCGTCACCAAGGGCCCGGTCCTGCCGGGCGAGGCCGAGACCGCCCGCAACCCGCGCGCCCGCTCCGCCAAGCTGCGGGCTGCGGAGCGTACCGAATCCGACGTACCCGAACCGCTGGCGGCCCTGACCGCCCTGGCGAGCCTGCCGGATGCGGCCCGCGGAGGCCATCGCCGATGATCCGCCTGCTGAACCTGCTGGCGGTGGCCGGCCTCGTCGCCTCGGCGATCTACGCCTACTCGATCAAGTACGACACGCTCTACCAGGGCGGTCAGGTCTCCAAGCTCCAGACGGCCCTGCACAAGGAACGGCAGGCGATCGCCGTGCTGCGTGCCGAGTGGCAGCTTCTGACCCGGCCCGACCGCCTCCAGGCGGCCGTCGACAAACATCTGGCTCTGGAGCCGATCGGCACCAGCCACTTGGCGCGCCTCTCGGACCTGCCCGCCCGACAGGAGCGCGGAGACGAGATCGGCCGCCTGCTCGCCGCCACGGCGACCCCCAAAGACAAGGGCACGATCGAGCCGCGAACGACCGGCGCGATCACCCGCACCGTCACCACGACCCGCACCCCGCCGACGGCTTCGAGGTAATCCCCCGTGTCCGATGACGCCGCCCAGACCCTAGAGCCGACGGTCGAGCCCGCCGTGTCGGACCACGAGGCCGCGCTTCTCGAGGCTGCCGCGCTGGCGCATGCCGCGGGCGCGCCGCGCCCTGTCGAGGAGGAGGCGCGCGAGCCGGTGCCGCCGTCGGAGCGCGCAAAGCTGCTCCTGCGGAGCATGTTCCGGCTGGCCATCGAGCGCTCGCACATGCGCGTCGCCCTGGTCGGCCTGGTCTTCGTGGGCGTGTTCGGGACGATCTCCGCCAAGCTCCTGATGATGGCGATCTTCGGGGATCCGCCCAGCCAGGAGCACCGGGTCGCGGCCGCATCCTCGACCGCCTTCCGGCCCGACATCATCGACCGGAACGGCGAGATCCTGGCCACCGACATCCGCACGGTCTCGGTCTTCGCCGAACCCGGGAACATCTACGACAAGGACGAGGCGGTGGAACTCCTCACCGCGGTCCTGCCGGAACTCAACGCCTCCGAGCTGCGCGCCAAGCTCACCCAGCGCAAGGACAAGAAGGGCGCCGGCTTCGTCTGGGTGAAGCGCGAGCTGACCCCGAAGCAGCAGGCCGAGGTCCACCGGCTCGGCATCCCGGGCATCGGCTTCCTGCCCGACCACAAGCGCGTCTACCCGAACGGCGTCGCGGCCGCCCACATCCTGGGCGCGACGAACCTCGACGGCATCGGCATCGCCGGCATGGAGAAGTACATCGACTCCACCGGCCTGCAGGCCCTCAACAGCTTCGGGCTGATCAACAAGCAGGCCGACCTGAAGCCGGTGCAGCTGTCGATCGACCTGCGCGCGCAGTTCGCCGTCCGCGACGAGCTGGCCTGGGGCATCGACCACTTCAAGGCCAAGGCCGGCGCCTCCATGATCCTCGACGTGAAGACCGGCGAGGTCATCGCGCTCGTGTCCATGCCCGATTTCGACCCGAACGATCCCAAGGATGCGCTCTCGCCGGATCGCATCAACCGCATGAATGTCGGCGTCTACGAGATGGGCTCGACCTTCAAGGCGATGACGCTCGCCATGGCGCTCGATTCCGGAAAGTACAACGTCAACTCGACCTTCGACACCCGGGGCGGCGTGCTGAACTGGGGCCGCCAGAAGATCCACGAGTACCACGGCACCAACCGGGTCATCACCATGCCGGAGGTGTTCACCCACTCCTCCAACATCGGCTCCGCCAAGATGGCGCTCGGCGTCGGCGTGCCCGGTCACAAGGCCTTCCTGAAGAAGATGGGCCTGCTCGACCGGCTGCGGACCGAGCTGCCCGAGAGCGCGGCGCCGATCGTTCCGTCCCGCTGGACCGAGATCAACACCATCACCATCGCCTTCGGCCACGGCATCGCGGTGGCGCCGATCCAGGCGGCGGCGGCGGTGGCGGCCATCGCCAACGGCGGCGACCTGATCACCCCGACCTTCCTCAAGGCGAACCCCGACGACAAGGCGCGATCCACCCACGTCCTGTCGGGCCAGACCTCCGAGGCGATGCGCTACATCATGCGGCTCAACGCCTCCGAGGGCTCGGCCAAGAAGGCCGCGATCCCGTACTACTTCGTCGGCGGCAAGACCGGCACGGCCGAGAAGGTGATCGGCGGTCGCTACATTCACAACCGCCTGTTCACGACCTTCATGGCGGCGGCGCCGATGAACGACCCGAAGTACCTGTTCGTCACGATCATGGACGAGCCGCAGGGCCTGCCGGAATCCGGCGGCTATGCCACCGCGGCCTGGAATTCCGGCGTGGTCACCGGCAAGGTGATCGAGCGCGTGGCGCCGATCCTCGGCCTGCCGCCGCAATTCGAGCCGCCGGTGAGGCCGTTCCCGCAGATGGTCAAGCTCAACGCCTACCACGTCAACCAGCTCGGCGGCCCATGAGGGTGGATTCATGAGTGCGCGGCTCGCCGACCTCTTCCCCGAGGCCACCGGCCCGGCCGCGGACCTGACCGTATCGGACCTCACGGCCGACAGCCGGCAGGTCGCCACCGGCACGGTGTTCGTGGCGGTGCCGGGCACGAAGGCCGATGGCCGGCGCTTCGCCGCGCAGGCCGCCCAGCGCGGCGCCGCCGCGGTGGCCGGGGAGGGGGCCCGCCCCGCCGACCTGCCGGACGCGGTCGCCTGGATCCCGGTCGCCGACGCGCGCCGGTCGCTCGCTCTCGCCGCGGCCCGCCTCGCCGGCGCGCAGCCCGGGACCGTGGTGGCCGTCACCGGCACCGCCGGCAAGAGTTCGGTGGCCGACTTCGTGCGCCAGATCCTGGCCCGCCTCGGCCGCGACGCCGCGAGCCTCGGCACCGTCGGAATCGTCACGAACCGCGGCGCGCAGTACGGCTCCCTGACCACCCCGGACCCGGTGACGCTGCACCGGACGCTGGCGCGTCTCGCCGCCGAGGGCGTCACCGACCTCGCCATGGAGGCCTCCTCCCACGGGATCGAGCAGCGCCGGCTCGACGGCGTGCGCCTCGACGCGGCGGGCTTCACCAATCTCGGGCGGGACCATCTCGACTACCACACGAGCATCGAGGAATACCTCGCGGCCAAGCTGCGCCTGTTCACAGACCTGCTGCCGCCGGGCTGCCCGGCCATCGTCAATGCCGACGGCGCCTATGCCGAGCGGGTGATCGCCGCGGCCGAAGGCGCAGGACGTCCGGTCCGCACGGTCGGGCGGGGCGGCCGGGATCTGCACGTCGAATCCGTCCGGACCGAGGGGTTCGCGCAGGCCGCCCGGGTCCTGTTCGCCGGCCGGGCCCGGGATCTGCGCCTGCCGCTCGTCGGCGAATTCCAGGTGGAGAACGCCCTGGTGGCGGCCGGCCTCGCCCTCGCCACACCGGCGGGCGCCGCCGATCCCGACGGCGTCTTCGCCGCGCTCGACCATCTCACCGGCGTCCCCGGCCGCATGGAGCGGATCGGCGAGGCGCGGGGCGGGCTCTGCCTCGTCGACTACGCCCACAAGCCGGAGGCCCTGGAGAGCGTGCTCGCCGCGCTCCGCCCGTTCGCGTCGGGCCGGCTGATCGTGGTCTTCGGCTGCGGCGGCGACCGCGACCGGGGCAAGCGGCCGCTGATGGGCGCCATCGCGAAGCGGCTCGCCGACGTCGTCATCGTCACGGACGACAACCCGCGCACCGAGGATCCCGCCACCATCCGCCGGGCGATCTTGGACGCCGCTCCGGGCGCAGAGGAGATCGGCGACCGCTCCGAGGCGATTCACAGCGCCGTCGGACGGCTCGGACCGGGCGATGTCCTGGTCGTGGCCGGCAAGGGCCATGAAACCGGCCAGATCGTGGGGGATCGCACGCTGCCGTTCTCGGACCATGCGGTCCTGCGTGCCGCGATTGCCGCGGCGGCCTGAGGACGACGGGGGAATCGACGATGACCGCACTCTGGACGCGGGAGGAGCTGGAATCCGCGACGGGCGGCCGACTGATCGGCCCCGAGCGCGCCATCGGCGGCGCCTCGATCGACACCCGCACGCTCCAGCCCGGCGACCTGTTCTTCGCGATCCGCGGCGATGCACGCGACGGCCACGACTTCGTTCCCGACGCCCTGGACCGCGGGGCCGGCGCCGCGGTGGTGAGCGCGTCCCGCCTCGGGGACCTCGCGTCCCACGGTCCCGTCCTGACGGTGCCCGAAGCGGGCGCCGACCCGGTGCTCACCGCGATGGTGCGTCTCGGCGCCGCCGCCCGCGCCCGGACAGGCGCGCAGGTCGTGGCCGTCACCGGCTCGGTCGGCAAGACCGGGACCAAGGAGGCGCTGCGCCACGTCCTGGCCGAGCAGGGGGAGACCCACGCCTCGGCGGCCTCCTACAACAATCATTGGGGCGTGCCCCTGACCCTGGCGCGGATGCCGCGCTCCACGCGCTACGGCGTGTTCGAGATCGGCATGAACCACGGCGGCGAGATCGTGCCGCTGACCGCCCAGGTCCGCCCCGACATCGCGCTCATCACCACCATCGCGCCCGCCCATATCGAACATTTCGCCTCGCTCGCCGCCATCGCGGACGCCAAGGGCGAGATCTTCTCCGGGCTCCAGCCCGGCGGCGTGGCGATCCTCAACCGCGACGTCCCGCATTTCGACCGGCTCGCGGCTCACGCGCAGGCCTCCCGGGCGGGACGGGTCGTCACCTTCGGCGAGCACCCGGATTCCGACGTGCGCGCCCTGAAGATCGTGCTCCGCCCCGACCTGTCGGTGATCGACGCGGCGGTGATGGGCCAGCCCGTCACCTACAAGCTCGGCACGGCCGGACGGCACGCGGCGCTGAACTCGCTCGGCGTCATGGCGGTGGTCCACAGCCTCGGGGCCGACCTCGCCCGCGCCGCCCTGTCTCTGGGCAGCCTGACGCCGCCGGCGGGCCGCGGCGAGCGCACCGCCCTCGAGATCGGTGGCGGCACCGCCTACCTCGTGGACGAGAGCTACAACGCCAACCCCGTCGCGGTCCGCGCGGCGCTGGCGACGCTCGCCGGGATCGAGACCGGACCCCGCGGACGCCGGATCGCGGTGCTGGGCGACATGCTGGAACTCGGCGCCGCCGCGCCCGACCTGCACCGCGGCCTCGCGGAGGCGATCGAGGCGGCACGGATCGACCTCGTCTTCACGGCCGGTCCGCTGATGCGCCACCTGTTCGAGGCCCTGCCGGTGAGCCGCCGCGGCGCCGTGACCGACACCGCCGCCGACCTGCTCGAGCCGCTCGCCCGGAATCTCAGATCCGGCGACGTCGTCATGGTAAAGGGATCGAACGGCAGCCGCATGGGCCGGATTGTCGAGGCGCTGAAAGCCCGCTACGCGGTCGATCCGACCCGGCGGACCCAGGCCGTCCCGTGACCGGCACGTCCGCGCGTTCGGCGCAGCCGGCGCCGCTCCCCGAAACCTGAGCCTGAACAAGGGGGCCGAGCGCCCGGATGCTGTACCTTCTCTCGGACCTGAGCAGCGCCTTCACGCCGCTCAACGTGTTCCGCTACATCACCTTCCGCACCGGCGGCGCGCTGTTCACCGCGGGCCTTTTCGTGTTCTGGTTCGGCCCCTGGATCATCTCGCTGCTGCGGATCCGCCAGGGCAAGGGTCAGCCGATCCGCGAGGACGGGCCGCAGACCCATCTGCTGACCAAGCGCGGCACGCCGACCATGGGCGGCCTGATGATCCTGGCCGGCGCCGTGGTGGCGATCCTGCTCTGGGCCAACCCGCGCAACCACTATGTCTGGGTGACGCTGACCGTCACGCTCGGCTTCGGTGCGATCGGCTTCTACGACGATTACCTCAAGGTCACGAAGCAGTCGCACAAGGGGTTCTCGGGCAAGTTCCGCCTCGCCCTCGAGGCCGTGATCGCCATGGCGGCCTGCTTCACCGTCGCGGTCTATTCCCCCGCCGCCCTCCAGAACCAGCTCGCCTTCCCGGTGTTCAAGGACGCCCTCCTCAATCTCGGCTGGTTCTACCCGTTGTTCGGCGCCTTCGTGATCGTCGGGGCGGGCAATTCCGTGAACATGACCGACGGCCTCGATGGCCTGGCGATCGTGCCGGTGATGATCGCCTGCGGCACCTTCGGGTTCATCGCCTATCTCGTCGGCAACTCGTTCACCGCCAGCTATCTGCAGGTGAACTACGTCCGCGACACGGGCGAACTGGCCGTGGTCTGCGGCGCGGTGATCGGTGCCGGTCTCGGCTTCCTCTGGTTCAACGCGCCGCCGGCCCAGATCTTCATGGGTGACACCGGCTCCCTGGCGCTGGGTGGCCTGCTCGGCTCCATCGCGGTGGCGACGAAGCACGAGATCGTCCTGGCGATCGTCGGCGGGCTGTTCGTCCTGGAGATGATGTCGGTGATCATCCAGGTTGCCTCGTTCAAGCTCACGGGCAAGCGCGTCTTCCGCATGGCGCCGATCCACCACCATTTCGAGCAGAAGGGCTGGAAGGAGCCGCAGGTGGTGATCCGCTTCTGGATCATCGCGGTGATCCTGGCGATGGCCGGTCTGGCGACGCTGAAGCTGCGCTGAAAAACTGTGCTAGAGGGGCGATGAAAGTGGGCGATCCCACGCTCGCCCTCATCCTGAGGTGCTGCGCAGCAGCCTCGAAGGAGCCCTCCAGCCGGCCACGCGATCCCTGGAGCCCTTCGAGACCTCCGCTGCGCGCCGGCACGACGGGATGAGACGGCGGGCGGGATCGGCCGGGTTCGGCTGCCGCATCCAGAGTTCCGCATGACCCCCGTCACCGTCTTCCAGGAAAAGACCGTCGCCCTGTTCGGACTCGGCGGCTCCGGACTTGCCACGGCGCTGGCGTTGAAGGCCGGCGGCGCGGGGGTGCAGGCCTGGGACGACAATGCCGACAGCCTCGCGCGGGCGCGGGAGGCCGGGATCGAGACGCGGGACCTGCGCGAGGCCGACTGGTCCGGCTTCGCCGCCCTCGTGCTCAGCCCGGGCGTGCCGCTGACCCATCCCGAGCCGCACTGGAGCGTCCGGCTCGCCCGGGACGCGGGCGTCGCGATCATCGGCGACATCGAGCTGTTCTGCCGGGAGCGGCGGGCCCAGGCGGCGGGGGCGCCGTTCGTGGCGATCACCGGGACCAACGGCAAGTCGACCACCACGGCGCTGATCGCCCATGTCCTCGCCCAGGCGGGCCGCGACGTTCAGATGGGCGGCAATATCGGCACCGCGATCCTGTCGCTGGAGCCCCCCGCGGCGGACCGCGTCCATGTGATCGAGATGTCGTCGTTCCAGATCGACCTGACGCCGAGCCTCGACCCGAGCGTCGGCGTGCTGATGAACATCACCCCCGACCATCTCGACCGCCACGGCACCATGGAGCAGTACGCGGCCATCAAGGAGCGCCTGATCCAGGGCGCCGGCCTCGCGGTGGTCGGCATCGACGACGCGCCGAGCCGGGCGATCGCCGACCGGCGCGGCGCCGACCTCGTGCGCGTCCACGTGCCCCACGGCGACGTGCTGTGCACCGACGCGCTGACGGTGCGCGAGGGGATCGTCCGCGATGTCGACGGCACGGCGCTCGCGGACGTCAACGGGATCGGCTCCCTCCGGGGGGCACATAACTGGCAGAATGCAGGCGTTGCGGTGGCGGTGGCGCGGGCCCTCGGCCTGTCGCCGGAGCAGATCCAGGCGGGTCTGACGTCCTTTCCGGGCCTGCCGCACCGGATGGAGGAGGTGGGACGGCGCGGCCACGTCCTGTTCGTCAACGATTCCAAGGCGACCAACGCCGATTCCACCGAGAAGGCGCTCACCGCCTTCCGGGACATCCACTGGATCCTCGGCGGCAAGGCCAAGGAGGGCGGCATCTTCCCGCTGGTGCCGTATTTCGAGCGGGTCGCCCACGCCTACCTGATTGGCGCCGCCTCGGATGCCTTCGCGGCGACCCTGGAGGGCGCAGTGCCCTACACCCGCTGCGAGACCCTCGAGAACGCCGTCCCGAAGGCTGCCGAGAACGCCGCCGCCTCGGGCGCGCCGGAGCCGGTGGTGCTGCTGTCACCGGCCTGCGCGTCCTACGACCAGTTCCGGAACTTCGAGATCCGCGGCAACCGCTTCCGCGAGCTGGTCCAGGCGCTGCCCTGAGGGTGCGCCGCTCTCAGCGCGCGAGAACCTTGGCGGCGTCGCGGGTGGTGCCGACCGCCTGCGAGACGTTGGCCACCGACTGGACGATCGCCCCGATATTGCCGGTGATGGCCGTGACGGCGCCCGCGGCGCTCTGCATGTTCTCGGCGAGGTCCCGGGTCACGGTGCTCTGCTCCTCGATGGCGGCCGCGGTGGCCACCACGGTCTCGCGCATCACCGAGACCGAGGATCCGATCGAACTGAGCGCCTGCACGACCTCCTGCGAGACGCGCTGCACGCTGGCGATCTCGCCGTTGATCTGGCCGGTGGCGCGCGCCGCCTGATCGGCCAGCGCCTTCACCTCCGAGGCCACGACCGCGAAGCCGCGGCCCGCCGCCCCCGCCCGGGCGGCCTCGATGGTGGCGTTCAGCGCCAGCAGGTTGATCTGGCCGGCGATATCCCGGATCAGGCCGACGATGCCGGTCATCGCGGTGGCGGTCTCGGCGAGGCGCTTGGTGTGGCCATCCGCGTCCTGGACGCAGGCATAGGCGGTGTCGGTGGCGCCCTGGGAGCGCACGATGCTCTGGGACATCTCCGCCACCGACGCCGCGAGTTCCTCGGCCGCGGCCGCGACGGTCTGGACGTTGCCGGCGGTGGAATCCGCCGCCGACGAGGCCAGCGCGGCCGCCTTCGTCGAATGCGTCACCGCCTGCTCGATCTCGCCGAAATTCTGGTCGATGAGCGTCCGGAGATTGGCGAGCAGCCGGACCTGATCGCTGATGTCGGTGGCGAACTTCACCACCTTGTAGGGCCGGCCGGCGGCATCGAGGATCGGGTTGTAGGAGGCCTGGATCCAGACCTCGCGGCCGTCCTTGCCGATCCGCCGGAACTGGGCGGCCTGATAGGTTCCGTTCCGCAGGGCCGCCCAGAAGGCCCGGTACCCCTCGCTCTCGCGGTGGGCGGGGTCCACGAACAGGCTGTGATGCTGCCCGATCACCTCGTCGCGGGTGTAGCCCATCGCAGTCAGGAAATTGTTGTTGACCGCCGTCACCGTGCCGTCGAGATCGAAGGCGATGACCGCCTGCACCTTGTCGATCGCGGCGATCTGGCCGGCGCGGTCGGCCTCCTCGGTCCGCTGCTGCGTGATGTCGGTGGCGAACTTCACCACCTTGTAGGGGCGGCCGCGGACGTCGAGCATCGGATTGTACGAGGCCTGGATCCAGATCGGCCGGCCGCCGCGGCCCACCCGCTGAAATTGACCGGATTCGAATGCGCCGGACCGAAGGCGTTCCCAGAAGGCCCGGTAGTCCGGCGCGTCCCGCTGGGCCGGATCCATGAACAGGCTGTGGTGCTGCCCGACGATCTCGGGCAGCGTGTACCCGACGACGTCGAGGAAATTGCGGTTCGCCGAGAGGATCCGCCCGGCCAGATCGAACTCGATCACGCCCTGAACCCGGTCGAGGGCCGCGAGCTTGGCATGCGCTTCACGGACGTTCAGGGCAGAAAACATGGCGCGTCGGCTTCCTCTGGGCGGGCCAGGCGCAGCGCGCCTCGACCCGCCGGGGGTACACCTGAAAGTTGCAATGGGAAGATTAACATAGGGTGTCTTTATACCAGTATAAAACCGGTCGAATACAGCACTCCACCGCAGGCCGGTTTCGCGGCGGCCGAAAGCCCACGCGGCGACCATAAGGCTCCGTTTACCATTCCTGCACAGGATCAGGCCCGACCCGCGCGGATCGGCATCCGCGCGGCCTGGAGTCGTTGCCCGGCATGATGTCACGCGCGGAACGCACGCCCCTGACGGACTGGTGGTGGACCGTGGACCGCGGTCTGCTCGCGGCCCTGTTCGCGCTGATGATCGCGGGTCTGGTCTTCCTGATGGGCGGCGGCCCCCCGGTGGCCGAACGCATCGGCCTCCCGACCTTCTACTTCCTCAACCGGCAGGCGATGTACCTCGCGCCGACCATCCTGCTGATCTGCGCGGTGTCGTTCCTGTCGCTGCGCGGCATCCGGCGGCTCGCGCTGGTCACCTGGGTCTGCGGCGTCGTCCTGTGCCTGCTCGCCGGCAAGTTCGGGCCCGAGATCAAGGGCGCGCACCGCTGGATCCAGTTCGGCTCCTTCGGCCTGCAGCCCTCGGAGTTCGTGAAGCCCGCCTTCGTGGTCGTCGCCGCCTGGGCCTTCTCGGAAGGCGCCCAGCGCCGCGACATGCCGGGCGGGATCCTCGCCCTGCTGCTGCTGCCGATCACCATCGTGCCGCTGCTGCTCCAGCCCGATTTCGGCCAGACCATGCTGATTACCATGGTGTGGTGCGCGCTGTTCTTCGTGGCCGGCCTCCACCTGATCTGGGTGGCCGTCCTCGGCGTGCTGGGCCTCGGAGGCGTGTTCGCTGCCTATCTGTTCTTCCATCACGTGCGTGAGCGCTTCAACAAGTTCCTCGACCGGGATTCCGGCGGCGGCTTCCAGGATTTCTGGTCGCGGGAATCCTTCCGTTCGGGCGGCTGGTTCGGCACCGGGCCGGGGGAGGGCGTGGCCAAGCGCCACCTGCCGGACGCGCATACCGACTTCATCTTCTCGGTCACCGGCGAGGAGTTCGGCGTGATCGTCTGCCTGTGCCTCGTGGCCCTGTTCGCCTTCATCGTCCTGCGCGGCCTCAAGCTCGCCCGCCGCACCGACGACACCTTCTCGCGGCTGGCGATCACCGGCCTGACCACGCTGTTCGGCCTCCAGGCCTGCATCAACATGGCGGTGAACACCCAGCTGATGCCCGCCAAGGGCATGACGCTGCCTTTCGTCTCCTACGGCGGCTCCTCGCTGATCTCGCTGGCGCTCGGCACCGGCTTCCTCGTCGCCCTGACCCGCAAGCGTCCCCGCACCGTGATGCTCAGCCAGAAGCCCCCCGGCACCGCGCCGGCCACCGTCGCCGGAGTGATGCGGTGACGGTCTTCACCCCCACGATCCTGCTCTGCGCGGGTGGAACCGGCGGCCACCTGTTCCCGGCCGAGAGCCTCGCCCACGCGCTGCGCGCCCGCGGCATCCGGGTGGCCCTAGCCACCGACGCCCGGGTCGATGCCATCGCGTCCGAGTTCCCGGCCTCCGAGGTCGTCACCATCGCCTCGGCGACGCCGTCCGGCCGCTCGCCGCTGAAGCGGGCCGGCGCCGTGCTGACCCTGGGCCGCGGCTTCGGCGTGGCCGCGAAGGAGATCCGACGGATCAACCCGGCCGCCATCGTGGGCTTCGGGGGCTATCCGACCGTCCCGCCGGTGCTGGCCGGCCAGATCCTGCGCGTGCCGACGATCCTGCACGAGCAGAATGCCGTGATGGGCAGGGCCAACGCCTTCCTGGCGCGGGGCGCCCGCACCATCGCCACCGGCTTCAAGGACGTGCGCGGCGTGCCCGAGAAGGCCAAAGCCCCGCGGATCCACACCGGCAACCCGCTTCGCCCGGCGGTGATCGAGGCGGCGAAGATCCCGTATCCCCCCTTCGGTCCGGATGACGCCCTGCGACTCCTGGTGTTCGGCGGCAGCCAGGGCGCCCGCGTGATGGGCGAGGTCGTGCCCGAGGCGATCGCCCGTCTGCCCGAAGCGCTGCGCGCCCGGCTGCACCTCGTCCAGCAGGTCCGGCCCGAGGACCTGACGGCGGTGCAGAACCGCTACCTCGCCATGGGTCTCGCGGGGATCGAGGCGGCGCCGTTCTTCAAGGACCTGCCGGCCCGCATGGCCGCGAGCCACCTCGTGGTCTCGCGCTCGGGGGCCTCGACGGTCTCCGAACTGGCGGCGATCGGCCGCCCGGCGATCCTGGTCCCGCTGCCCGGCTCGCTGGATCAGGACCAGGCTGCCAACGCCGCGACCCTCGACGCGATCGGCGCGGCGCTGGCGGTGAAACAGTCGGATTTCACGCCTGAGCGCCTCGCCGCGGACCTCACGGCCTGCTTCGAGACGCCGGCAAAATTGACCGCAGCGGCCGATGCGGCCAGAAGCGCGGGCATCCATGACGCCGCCGAGAGGCTGGCCGAGGTCGTCGTCGAGACGGCCGCCCGCACCTGATCCTCCCGGGATTCCGCACCGGCGATCCCGACACCAGACGGTTCGACCCATGAAGCTGCCCGACAAGCTCGGACCCATCCACTTCATCGGCATCGGCGGTATCGGCATGTCCGGCATCGCCGAGGTGATGCACAACCTCGGCTACACGGTGCAGGGGTCGGACGCCTCGGACAACACCAATGTCCGCCGTCTCGCCGAGAAGGGCATGCGCACCTTCGTGGGCCACGACGCCCAGAACGTCGAGGAGGCGGCCCTGGTCGTCGTCTCCACGGCGATCCAGCGCGACAATCCCGAGCTGCAAGCCGCCCGGGAGCGCCGTCTGCCGGTGGTGCGCCGGGCCGAGATGCTGGCGGAGCTGATGCGCTTCAAGTCCTGCGTGGCCATCGCGGGCACGCACGGCAAGACCACGACCACGTCGCTGGTCGCGACGCTGCTGCTGGCCGGCAACCTCGACCCGACGGTGATCAACGGCGGCATCATCAACGCCTTCGGCACCAATGCCCGCATGGGCGAGGGCGACTGGATGGTGGTGGAGGCCGACGAGTCCGACGGCACCTTCCTGAAGCTGCCGGCGGACGTCGCCATCGTCACCAACATCGACCCCGAGCATCTCGATCATTTCGGCTCGTTCGATGCCGTGAAGGACGCGTTCCGGCGTTTCATCGACAACATCCCGTTCTACGGCTTCGCGGTGATGTGCATCGACCATCCGGTGGTGCAGGATCTCGTCGGCCATATCGAGGACCGGCGGATCATCACCTACGGCGAGAACCCGCAGGCGGACGTGCGCCTGATCGACGTGGACCTGCGCGGCGGCCAGAGCCGCTTCCGGGTGATGATCCGCGACCGCCGCCCCGGCTACCGGATGGAGATGGAGGACCTGGTCCTGCCGATGCCGGGCAAGCACAACGCGCTCAACGCCACGGCGGCGCTCGCGGTGGCGCACGAGCTCGGCGTGAAGCCCGACGCGATCCGCCAGGCGCTCGCCGGCTTCGGCGGCGTCAAACGGCGCTTCACCCGCACCGGCGAGTGGAACGGCGCGACGATCTTCGACGATTACGGACACCATCCGGTGGAGATCAAGGCGGTGCTCAAGGCCGCGCGCGCCTCGACCGAGCACGGCGTGATCGCCGTGGTGCAGCCACACCGCTATACCCGGCTGCAATCGCTCTTCGACGATTTCTGCACCTGCTTCAACGATGCCGACACGGTGATCGTGGCGCCGGTCTACGCGGCCGGCGAGACGCCGATCGAGGGCTTCGACCGCGACAGCCTCGTGGCGGGCCTGCGCTCCCGCGGCCACCGCGACGCCCGGGCGCTGGAGCGGCCTGAGGAACTTTCGGGGATCATCGCGGAGCTCGCCAAGCCGGGCGACTACGTGGTGTGCCTCGGGGCCGGTACGATCACCCAATGGGCCTACGCGCTGCCGGGCGAATTGGCCGCGCGGGGACGGTAAGGGGATGCGCGGGGCCGATCCGGAACCGGCCCGTTTCCGGCGATGCCTGCGCGGATCACAGACCGAGGCCGAGCGCTGTCTCCGATGTCGCTTGCGGGACCGGCGTCTCGGCGGGGCCGAGGTCGTCCGGCAGGAATCGATCAGGCGCTCTGTCGCGGAGTTCGACTGCCGAACGTCACGCCTGATTGGCGAGCGGACTAGCGACCACCACGCGGACAGCGACCATGGCGTTCGGGTCCCGTGGCTGACCGCACAGGGCTCTCGTGTCCTGGGGTTCTGGAATGCCGGGATCGTGAACACCGTCGCCCGCGTCCGAGACACGATCTTGTCCGTGCCGCCCCCCTCTCACCGCTTGCCGCGAGAGGGTCGCGACGACCCCGTCGTCGGCACGGAACGCCCGAAGGGCGAAGGTGAGGGGGCGGCTTCAGTCAAGCCACAGCTGGAGCCGCCCCCTCACCCTCGGCTGCCGCCCCGATGCGACGACACGGTCGTCGCATCCCTCTCCCCGCAGGCGGGGAGCGGGGAGATCCAAAGATGACCGCATCCCTCCACGACCGAATCCGCGCCGCCGCGCCCGATCTTCGCGGGCGTCTGCTCGCCGACCAGCCGCTGGCCGACCTCACCTGGTTCCGGGTCGGCGGCCCCGCCGAGGTCCTGTTCACCCCGGCCGACGAGGAGGATCTGGCGCGCCTCCTCGCCACCCTGGACCCCGACGTGCCGGTCACGGTCATCGGTCTCGGCTCGAACCTGATCGTCCGCGACGGCGGGGTGCCGGGCGTGGTGGTCCGGCTCGGCGGCAAGGCGTTCGGCAGCGTCGCGATCGACGGCGACACGCTGGCTGTGGGCACCGCGGTTCCCGACATGCGCCTCGCCAAGGCGGCCGCCGAGGCCGGTCTCGACGGGCTCGCCTTCTACCGCGGCATCCCGGGCTCGATCGGCGGCGCGCTGCGCATGAATGCCGGCGCGCATGGCGGCGAGACCACCGACGTGCTGGTGGAGGCGCGCGGAATCGACCGCCGGGGCGCATTGCGCACCTTCAGCCACGCCGACATGGGCTTCTCCTACCGGCATTCGGATGCCCCGGAGGACGTCATCTTCACGAGCGCCCTGTTCCGGGGCAAGCCCGGCGACCGGGCCGCCATCGAGGCGGAGATGGAGCGGGTCACGGCCGCCCGCGAAGCCGCCCAGCCGATCCGCGAGCGCACCGGCGGCTCGACCTTCGCCAATCCCGAGGGCGGCAAGGCGTGGCAGCTCATCGACGCCGCCGGTTGCCGGGGCCTGACCCGGGGCGGCGCCCAGGTCAGCGAGATGCACTGCAATTTCCTGATCAACACCGGCCATGCGACCGCCGCCGATATCGAGGGACTCGGCGAGGAAGTCCGTCGCCGGGTGCGCGAGACAAGCGGCGTCGAGCTGCGCTGGGAGATCCGGCGGATCGGTGCGGCGGCCGCCCCCCGGTGAGCGCGGTGAGCGCGGCGTTCCCGACCCGCCGATGCGGCCGGGATACGGTGCTCGTCTGCCACCGGTGACCGTCCGGTCCCTGCAGAGTCTGTTTGAAGCCGACCTATTCGAGGTGCCCTGATGTCCAAGCACGTCGCCGTCCTGCTGGGCGGCACCTCCGCCGAGCGCGAAGTCTCGCTCAGTTCCGGCAAGGCCTGCGCCGACGCCCTCGAAGGCGAGGGCTACCGGGTCACCCGGGTCGATGTCGGTCCCGATATCGCCTCCGTGCTGACGGCGCTCAAGCCGGACGTGGCCTTCAACGCGCTGCACGGCCCGGACGGGGAGGACGGCACGATCCAGGGTCTCCTGGAGATCCTCAGGATCCCCTACACCCATTCCGGCGTCCTCGCCTCGGCGCTCGCGATGAACAAGGAGCAGGCCAAGACCGTCATGCGCGCGGCCGGCGTCGACGTGCCGGAAGGCCGGATCGTTAACCGTCGTGAGGCCGCCAGGACACACCCCCTGCCGCCACCCTATGTGGTGAAACCTATCGCCGAGGGCTCCTCGGTGGGTGTGATCATCGTGCGCGACGGGCGCTCGCACCCGCCCCAGATCCTCGCCTCCGAGGAGTGGACGTTCGGCGAGCAAGTCCTTGTAGAACCTTACATAGCCGGCCGCGAGCTCACCTGCGGGGTGATGGGCGACAGGGCCCTCGGCGTGATCGAGGTGAAGGCCGCGACGGGGGATTGGTACGACTACGACGCTAAATACGCCCCGGGGGGGTCGGTGCACGTGCTCCCGGCCGAACTTAAACCAAATGTTTACCAGCGTGTCCAAGAACTGTCGTTAACGGCGCATCAAGCACTGGGCTGTCGGGGCGTCAGCCGTGCCGACCTTCGCTACGACGACACACCGGGTGGAACCGGTCTGCTCGTCGTGCTGGAGGTCAACACGCAACCCGGCATGACCCAGACGAGCCTTGTGCCGGAGATGGCGGCCCATGCGGGCCTGAGTTTCGGTGAGCTCGTCCGATGGATGGTGGAGGACGCTTCCCTGAATCGCTGAGCGGCGACGCCGCCGGCCGGACCGGTCCCGCGCGCCTCGCTGGCGCGATCCTGGGCCGGCTCGCCGGCCGCGTCTCGCCTCGGTCGCTCTCGGTCCGCCGGGCCCGCTCGAGTCAGCGCCTGAGCGAGCGCCTGCCGCGCGGCGTCGGCGTGGTGGCGGTCTCCGTGTCCGCCGCCGCCATGGCGCTCGCCGGTTTCGTGGCGAGCGGCCGCTACGACGCCTTCGTGGCGGAGCAGGGCCGTCCCCTCGACATCGCGGCGCGCGTCGCGGGCTTCGGCGTCGAGCGCGTCACCATCTCGGGCATCTCCCGGATGTACGAGCGCGAGGTGCTGGCCGCCGCCGGCATCGACTGGCGCTCCTCGGTTCCCTTCCTCGACGTCAACGAGGTCCGCGAGCGGCTGCTGCGCGTGCCGCTGATCGCCCAGGCCTCCGTCCGGAAGATCTATCCCAACGAGATCGCCATCACCCAGGTGGAGCGCGAGCCCGCGGCCCTCTGGCAGAAGAACGGCGAGATCAGCGTGATCGCCGCCGACGGCACCGTCATCGACGCCATGCGGGACGACCGCTATGCCAGCCTCCCCCTGGTGGTCGGCGACGACGCCAACACCAAGCTTCCGGAATATCTCGCCCTCATCGCCGCCGCCGGTCCGCTCGCCGAGCGGATCAAGGCCGGCACCTACGTGTCCGGTCGGCGCTGGACCCTCAAGTTCGACGGCATCGACGTGCGCCTGCCCGAGGCCGACCCGGCCGCGGCGCTCGCCCGCCTCGTCCGGTTCGAGCGCGAGGCCGGCCTGCTTGAGAAGGACATCATCGCGGTGGACCTGCGCATGCCGGACCGCCTCGTGGTGCGCCTGACCGAGGAGGCCGCCGCCGCCCGTGCGGAAGCCCAGAAGGCGAAGAAGAAGGGCGCGGCCAGCTGATGCCCTTCCTGTCGATCTCCGCCCGTCCCGCCTCCCGCGTCCGGTAGCGTCAATGCACAGCCAACACGGCCTCACGCCGCGCTTGAAGCCGCTCTCCGCCCGGCGCTCGACCACCCTCTCGGTGCTCGATATCGGCACGAGCAAGGTGGTCTGCCTCATCGCCGAGCTGCAGCCCGCCGAGGCGCTCACCACGCTGCGCGGGCGCACCCACCTCGCGCGCATCATCGGCATCGGCCACCAGCGCTCGCTCGGCCTGAAGGGCGGCGCCATCGTCGACCTCGCCGCCGCCGAGGGCGCGATCCGTCAGGCGGTCCACGCCGCCGAGCGGATGGCCAAGGTCGAGGTCCAGTCGGTCATCGTCAACATGTCGGGCGGCCGGCTCGCCTCGCAGCATTTCCAGGCGCGGGTGAACGTCCGCTCCGGCACCGTCACGGGCAGCGACGTCGAGCGGGTGCTCGAGACCGCGAGCGCCCACGGCGTCAGCCCCGGCCGGGCCGTGCTGCACGCCCTCCCGACCGGCTACGCCCTGGACGGGCAGGGCGCCGTCATCGACCCGTCGGGCATGATCGGCGAGGCGCTCAGCGTCGACCTGCACGTGGTCACCAGCGAGCTGGCCGCCGCCCGCAACGTCATGCTGGCGGTTGAGCATTGCCACCTCGGCGTCGAGGCGGTGATCGCCACGCCCTACGCGGCCGGACTCTCCGCGCTCGTGGACGACGAGGCCGAGATGGGCGTCTGCGTCGTCGACATGGGCGGCGGCACCACCAGCGTCGGCGTGTTCTCCGGCGGGCACCTCGTCCACGTGGACGCCCTGGCGGTCGGCGGCCACCACGTCACCATGGACATCGCCCGCGGTCTCTCCACCCGGATGGCGGCGGCCGAGCGGCTGAAGACCCTCTACGGCTCGGCCCTGTCCACGCCTTCCGACGACCGCGACATGATCGCGGTGCACGGGGTCGGCGAGGACGAGGGCGAGGCCCCGGCCCACATCCCGCGCTCGCAGCTCGTGCGGATCATCAAGCCGCGGGTCGAGGAGGTGGTCGAGCTGGTCCGCGACCGCCTGCGGGACGCGGGCTTCGCGGCCCAGGCCGGACGGCGTGTGGTCCTCACCGGCGGCGCCAGCCAGCTCGTCGGCCTGCCGGAGGTCGCCCGCCGCGTCCTCCAGGGTCAGGTGCGAATCGGACGGCCCCTCGGGATCCGGGGTCTGCCGGAAGCCGCAAAGGGCCCGGCCTTCTCGGCGGCGGTCGGCCTGCTGGTCTACCCGCAGGTGGCGCATGCCGAGCATTTCGAGCCGCGCGGGCACGGCGCCTTCGCGGCGACCGGAACCGACAACTACCTGAACCGGGTCGGCCGCTGGCTCCGGGACAGCTTCTAGGGTTTCGCATCCGCCCCCGCGGACGGGCGGATCGAAGAGTATCCGGCGCCCAGGCGTCGCACGGAAAGCACAGTTAGCGAGAGGCTCGACACCATGGCCATCACCCTCCAGGCGCCGGACATCCGGGAACTCAAGCCCCGCATCACCGTCTTCGGCGTCGGCGGCGCCGGCGGCAACGCCGTCAACAACATGATCGAGTCGGGCCTGCTCGGCTGCGAATTCGTCGTGGCCAACACGGACGCCCAGGCGCTCACCTCCTCGAAGGCCGAGCGGGTGATCCAGATGGGCCTGGGCGTGACGCAGGGCCTCGGCGCCGGCTCGCACCCGGAGGTCGGCTCGGCCGCCGCCGACGAGGTGATCGACGAGATCCGTGACCAGCTCTCGGGCGCCCACATGTGCTTCATCACCGCCGGCATGGGCGGCGGCACCGGCACCGGCGCCGCTCCGGTCATCGCCCGTGCGGCCCGCGACATGGGCATCCTGACGGTCGGCGTCGTGACCAAGCCGTTCCAGTTCGAGGGCATGCGCCGCATGCGCACCGCCGAATCCGGCATCCAGGAGCTGCAGGCCGCGGTCGACACCCTGATCGTGATCCCGAACCAGAACCTGTTCCGGGTCGCCAACGAGAAGACCACCTTCGCGGACGCCTTCGCGATGGCCGACCAGGTGCTCTACTCCGGCGTCGCCTGCATCACCGACCTGATGGTGAAGGAAGGCCTCATCAACCTCGACTTCGCCGACGTCCGCGCGATCATGCGCGGCATGGGCAAGGCCATGATGGGCACCGGCGAGGCGTCCGGCGAGAAGCGCGCCAACCGCGCCGCCGAGGCGGCCATCGCCAATCCGCTCCTCGACGACGTCTCCATGAAGGGGGCCCGCGGCCTGCTGATCTCGATCACGGGCGGCTCGGACCTGACCCTGTACGAGCTCGACGAGGCCGCGACCCGCATCCGCGAGGAAGTCGACCAGGACGCCAACATCATCCTGGGCGCCACCTTCGACGAGAGCCTCGACGGCATCATCCGCGTGTCGGTGGTCGCCACCGGCATCGAGCCGCTGCTGATCTCGGCGAACTCGCCCAACAACCCGGCCATCGCCGAGACCGAGCAGCGCATCGCCGAGGTTGCCGAGCGCCTGCGCGCCGAGGCCCGCTCTCGCGCCGCCTCGCCGGTGCCGAGCATCCGCACCGAGTCGGCCGCGCCGGCCCCCGCGCCGCAGCCCAGCACGGAGATGCGGGCCGAGCCGCGGATCGAGAACCGCATGGAGAGCGCCGCGCCGGTGACCCGCGACGACGTCGTGCTCGCCCCGGCCCAGGCGCGCGCCGCGGCACCGTTCGTCCCGGCTCCCGCACCGCAGCGGGCCGAGCCGGCACCGGCCATCGAGGCTGGCCCGTTCGTGCCGCCGCGTCCCGCCGCCCCGACGGGCACGCCGCTCGCCCGCGCTCCGCGCATGCCGCAGATCCACGAGCTGCCCCCGATCGCCCAGACCCAGATCATGGCGAACCGCGCGGCCGAGGAGGCCGCTCCGGAATCCAAGCGGACCTCGCTGCTGCGCCGGCTCGCCACCGTGGGCTTCGGCGGCCGCCGCGAGGACATGGAGGGCGCCCCGGCAGCCCGGCCGGCCTCTCCCGCCGCCCCGCAGCCGCATTTGGCCCAGCCGCATTTGGCCCAGCCGCACATGGCCCAGCCGCACATGGCCCAGTCCCACGTGCCGCCGGCCCCCCGTGCCCCGGCCGCGCCCGCGGTGCCGCAATACCGCCCGGCCCAGGGCAACCTCGACGCGCAGGGCCGGGTCTCCGCGCAGCCCCGGATGATGGACGACGATCAGCTCGAGATCCCCGCCTTCCTGCGTCGTCAGGCGAACTGACAGGCCCAGATCTCGGACACGGCAGGGGGCCGGCGGGAAACCGCCGGCCCCTTCGCGCTGCAACAAAGCAACTCGTGGTTGTTACGACCTGAAACAGGCCCCATCGCGTGGGCATGCGGCGTCTCGCGAGGCCGGGACCGTGGTGCATCCGCGCCACAGAACGGCCGCCGGTTAGCCATGCGTTAACCAAGCTTTAAGCCTTTGGTGGACCAGCGTTTTGCGGCAACGAGCCGGTAAGCGTGTCTGTAACAGACCGTAAGAATCCGTGATTTGGCTGCCCTGTGCGGTGCAGCTATAGAAACCATGTGATCGAGACGACACGCATCGGGACACAACCTGATCGCGTGGGCTAGGGCATCAAGCAGCGGACGGATCAGTCGGTTTTCTCTTCACCCCCGGTCGGGGTGTCGGGATCTGGTCGCGCCCGGGGGCTAAGGAATGCGAACGCACAAACAGACGACCCTCAAAGGGCCGGCGACTCTCTCGGGCATCGGAGTTCACTCCGGCAATCCCGCCGAGATCACGATCCGGCCCGCTCCGGCCAATCATGGCATCGCCTTCCTCCGCACCGGCACCACTCACGGCAACGACCGCCTGATCAAGGCACACCACGCCCTCGTCTCCGCCACGGAACTCTGCACCGTTCTGGGTGACGTCGAGACGGGCGCAGTCGCCACCGTCGAGCACCTGATGTCCGCCCTGTTCGGCCTGGGCGTCGACAACGCCCTGATCGAGATCGACGGCCCGGAGATGCCGATCCTCGACGGATCCGCGCTCCCCTTCGTCCAGGCGATCGACCAAGTGGGGATCGCCACCTGCGACACCCCCCGGCGCTGGCTCAAGATCCTCCGCCACGTCCGCATCGAGACCGGCACGTCCTTCGCGGAGCTGCGTCCGATCGATCGCGGCTTCCGCCTCGATGTCGAGATCGATTTCGAGAGCCCGGTGATCGGCCGCTCCCGCAAGGCGATGGACCTCTCGCCCGCCACCTATCGCCGCGAGATCGCCGGCGCCCGCACCTTCGGGATGATGCGGGACGTGGAGCGCTACTGGAAGGCGGGCTTCGCCCTCGGCGCCTCGCTGGAGAACACCGTGGCGGTCGGCGAGACCGCGGTAGTCAACCCCGAGGGGCTGCGCTTCCAGGACGAATTCGTCCGCCACAAGATCCTCGACGCGATCGGCGACCTGGCGCTGGCCGGGCTGCCGATCCAGGGCGCGTACCGCTCCTATTGCGGCGGCCACCGGATGAATGTCGGCGTGCTCTCGGCCCTCTTCGCCGACCGGGCGAACTACGCCATCGTCGAGGCGCAGGGCTCGCGCCGCGAGACCGTTTTGTCCGAACTCGGCGTCGGCCTCGGCATCGCCGCCTTCGCGGGCGACCTCTAGAAAGCGCCTGTGGCCGGTGGGACACAGCCGGCAACCGATCCTGGCTGCCGCAGCCTTGCCGCTTTCGTGCCCGAATCGAACGGCACGGTTTAACGGTCCGTGAACGGCGGGCACGGCCCGGGGCGGGCCGGATCCACCCACGCGATGGCATGACGGCGCGAGACGGCGCCGGTTCCGGGAAAGAGCGCCAGATGCCTGTCACCATTCGTCATCGCCGGGGAGCGGCCTTCGCGGCGCCCCTCGTGGCCATCCTCGGCCTGGGCCTCGGCGGCTGCGACTTCGACCCGACCAGCATCTTCGCTGAGAAGTACAAACCCGAAGTCGTCCCGGACGTCCCGGCCGACAAGCTGTACAGCGATGGCTTGGCCAAGCTCGAGGACAGCGACTACGAGGGCGCAGTCAAGAAATTCGACAATCTGGACAAGCAGTATCAGTATTCCGAGTGGTCTCGGAAGGCACTGCTGATGACGGCCTACGCCAACTACGAAGGCCAGAAATACGACGACGCCATCAGCGCCTCGAAGCGTTACCTGCAGCGGCATCCGGCCAGCAAGGACGCCGCCTACGCGCAGTACCTGATGGCGATGTCGAACTATAAGCAGATCCCGGACGTCACCCGCGATCAGGACCGGTCCGAGAAGGCGCTCGTCGCCCTCCAGGAACTGGTACAGAAGTATCCGACATCGGAATACGCTGCCGACGCGAAGGCGAAGATCCAGATCACCCGCGATCAGCTCGCCGGCAAGGAGATGGAGATCGGCCGCTTCTACCTCGAGAAGCGGAATTTCCCGGCGGCGATCAACCGCTTCCGCGACGTGGTCGCCAAGTACCAGACCACCCGCCACGCCGAGGAGGCGCTCGAGCGCCTGACCGAGGCCTACTGGGCGCTGGGCATCACCCAGGAGGCGCAGAATGCCGCCGCGGTGCTCGGACACAACTTCCCGGAAAGCCCCTGGTACAAGGACGCCCACGCGCTCCTGGCTCAGGGCGGCCTCGAGCCCCGCGAGGAGAAGTCCTCGTTCCTCTCGAAGATCTACCGCACGGTCACCGGCAAGACCGCCTCGGCCGAGTAGGCATCGGAGCCCGCGACCGGGCCGTCCCGCGCACAGATCGAGGCCCGGAGCCGCCGCTCCGGGCCTTTCCCGTTGCGGCGCCCCCTTGCGTGGTGCGACGCATTTTTGGGGTGAATCCGCGCCGCAGCGGCCTTATGTGTGCGGTCCCGTCCTGAGGAATCCCCGTCGCCGCATGCTGGCGCAGCTCGCGATTCGCGACATCGTCCTGATCGACAGGCTCGAACTGAATTTTCGATCGGGACTCAGCGTCCTGACCGGAGAGACGGGCGCGGGCAAATCGATCCTGCTCGACGCCTTCGCCCTGGCCCTCGGCGGTCGTGGCGACGGCCGCCTGGTGCGTCACGGCGAGGCGCAGGGCGTGGTCACGGCGGTCTTCGACCTGCCCGTCGACCATCCCGCGCGCCGGATCGCGGAGGAGGCCGAGATCGACACCGAGGGCGACCTGATCCTGCGCCGGACCCAGATGGCGGACGGCCGGACCCGCGCCTTCGTCAACGACCAGCCGGTGGGCGTGCAGGTCCTGCGGGCGATCGGCGCGGCCCTTGTGGAGATCCACGGGCAGCACGACGACCGGGCGCTCGCCGACCCCGCCTCGCACCGCGCGATCCTGGACGCCTTCGGCGGGCTTCAGCCCCAGCTCGCCAAGGTCGGCACCGCCGCTCGGGCCGTCCGGACGGCTCGGACCGAACTCGCCGAGCACCGCGCCCGGGTCGAGACGGCCCGCAAGGAGGCCGACTTCCTGCGCCATTCCGTGGAGGAACTCGCCGAACTCGCGCCGCTTCCGGGGGAGGAGGCGCAGCTCGCCGAGCGCCGCACCATCATGCAGCAATCCGAGAAGGTGGCGCGCGAACTCAACGAGGCGCTGGAGGCGGTCGGCGGACCCCATTCCGGCGTGCCGCATCTCTCGGCCGCCCTGCGCAAGCTGGAGCGCCGCGCCGCGCAGCTGCCGGCCCTCGTCGACCCGTGCGTGAACGCCCTCGACGCCGCGATGGTCGCCCTCGACGAAGCCCGGGCGGTCCTCGATGCGGCGGTGGCCGAGACGGAGTTCGATCCCCGCGACCTGGAGCGCGTGGAGGAGCGGCTCTTCGCCCTGCGCGCCGCGTCGCGCAAGTACGACGTGCCCGCCGACGACCTCGCCGCCCTGGCGGAGCGCTACGCCAACGACGTCGCGGCCATCGATGCCGGCGAGGCGGCGCTGTCCGGCCTCGAGGAGGGGCTCGCGACGGCGGAGGCCGCCTACGCCGAGGCTGCCGAGAAGCTCAGCGCCGGGCGCCGCCGGGCGGCCAAGCAGCTCGACGCCGCCGTGAAGGCCGAGCTGCCGCCCCTCAAGCTGGAGCGGGCCCGGTTCATCACCGAGATCGTCACGGATCCGGATTCCCGCGATGCCGCCGGCACCGACCGCGTCGAGTTCTGGGCCCAGACAAACCCGGGGACCAAGCCCGGTCCGATGATGAAGGTCGCCTCGGGTGGCGAGCTGTCGCGCTTCATGCTGGCGCTCAAGGTGGTGCTGGCCGACAAGGGCTCCGCTCCGACCCTCATCTTCGACGAGATCGATACCGGGGTCGGCGGCGCGGTGGCGGACGCCATCGGGCTGCGCCTCGCCCGGCTGGCGGCCACCGTGCAGGTGGTCGCGGTGACCCATGCCCCCCAGGTTGCCGCGCGCGCCGAGACGCATTTCCTGATCGCCAAGGCGCCCGTGAAGGGGGCCGGCCGCGTCGCCACCCGCGTGTCGAGCCTGCCGGTCGCCGAGCGCCGGGAGGAGATCGCCCGGATGCTGGCGGGTGCCATCGTCACCGACGAAGCCCGGGCGGCAGCCGCGCGCCTGCTTCAGGGCGCCGAGGCATAGCCCGGCGACAGCCTTAACCGTTGGTTGAGCTTAACGATGCGTTAACTATTCGACTTGAAAGTGCCGTCATCCCGGTACCGCGGAAGGCATGGGCGGTCGATGGGCGGGAGGGAGCCATGAAGCCGGCTATCGTCGAGTCCGATGGGCATCTGCCTGCGGGACAGTCGCTGAAGCGGGCGCTCGACACGCGCCAGCTCGGCCTCAACCTTCGCACGGTCTACGAAGGCAGCGTCGACACGCAGCCGATCACCGACACGCACGTCGAGCTGCTTCTGCGACTGCGCCAGAAGGAGCGGGAGCTGCGCCGGGCGATCTGATCCGGCCCCACGCCGCTACCAGCGGCGCGCCCCCGGCCGTCGACGATACTCGGCGGCACGAATCAACGTCAGCACCCGGTCGAGGTTGACCAGCAGCTCGGCCTCCTCGCGCCGCGCTGCGGCCGCCAGCTCCGGATCGGTGGAGAATTTCTGGCGCGCCTGCGCCAGCGTGAGGGCACGCTCCACGGCCTCCCGCTCCGCATGCAGGGCCGACCAGACCGGGTCGGCATCCGCCCCCGTATCGACCTCCTCGCCGCCCACGATCCGACGTCCTCCCGCTGTCACTGCCGCTGGCATTGCCCCGGCATTGCCGCTGCCCATGCGGGTTATGAACGCGCGAGATCCACGAACCGTGCCGTCCGGCCCGCGGCGCGATGTCATCCCGGTGTCATCTGCCTGTCGTATGCGCCCCTCCATCGGGCGGCCGGCGCTGGGTCTCTTCGGAAGTTCGGCCGCAGAGCTCTGCCGCGGGCATGGGCTTGCCGGCAGGGCAGCGCAGGCTCTTGCCCGACGGCAACGGAGAATCCCTTGAGACCCTTCGCTTACGCGCTCGCCGTCGGCCTCGCGACGGTTCAGCTGGCGTCCGCGGCGCTCGCCGCCGATATCACCGGCGCCGGAGCTACGTTCCCCTTCCCGGTCTACTCCAAGTGGGCCGAGGCCTATCGCAAGGAGACCGGCTCGGGCCTCAACTACCAGTCGATCGGCTCCGGGGGCGGCATCAAGCAGATCCAGGCGAAGACGGTCGATTTCGGCGCCACCGACGCGCCCCTCAAGCCCGAGCAGCTCGCCAAGGACGGTCTCGTCCAGTTCCCGACCGTGATGGGCGGCGTCGTGCCGGTGGTGAACATCCCCGGGATCGAGCCGGGCAAGCTCAAGCTCACCGGCGACGTGCTGGCCGACATCTATGCCGGCAAGATCGCCAAGTGGAGCGATCCGCGGATCGCGAAACTCAATGACGGGCTGAAGCTCCCCGACTCCAACATCACCCCGGTCTACCGCTCCGACGCGTCGGGCACGACCAACATCTTCACCACCTACCTGTCCCAGGTCTCCGAGCCCTGGAAGAAGGAATACGGCGCCGCCACGACGATCTCCTGGCCGGTGGGGCAGGGTGGCAAGGGCAACGAGGGCGTGACCGCCACGGTGAAGCAGGTCCCGAACGCGATCGGCTACGTCGAGTCGGCCTACGCCAAGCAGAACAAGCTTTCCTACGCCCTGCTGCAGAACAAGGCCGGCAAGTATCCGCAGCCCGACGACAAGGCGTTCCAGGCCGCGGCGGCGAGCGCCGACTGGAAGGCGACCCCGGGCTTCGGCATCTCCCTGACCAACCAGCCGGGCGAGGCGGCGTGGCCGATCACGGCGGCGACCTTCATCCTGGTCCACAAGGATGCCGTCGATCCGGCCAAGTCCGCCGATGTGCTCAAGTTCTTCAACTGGGCCTACAAGAACGGCGACAAGCTTGCCGTCGACCTCGACTATGTCCCGCTGCCGGACAACGTCGTCGAGCTGATCCACCAGGAGTGGAAGGACGTGAAGGGCAAGGACGGTAAGCCCGTCTTCAACATGTGAGCGTGGCCGGGAGGAGGTGGGAACCTCCTCCCTCGCTTCTCGGAACGCCCCGCGCTACCACGCCCTCTTCGCAGAGAACAGCGGATGCCCGCTTTGACAGAATCGATCGCCCTCGGCCGAACCCGTTCCGCGACGGCGCGGAAGGCGCCGAGCCGGAGCCTCGACACCCTGTTCCGGACCTCCTCGTATGCCGCAGCGCTGCTGGTGCTGCTCGTCCTCGCCGGCATCCTGGGCTCGATCCTCTACGGCGGTTGGCCCGCCTTCCGCGAATTCGGCTTCGGATTCCTGACCTCCAGCGCCTGGAACGTCGGGACCGAGCAGTACGGCGCCCTGGTGGCGGTGATCGGGACCGTCGCCTCCGCCTTCCTGGCGCTCCTGATCGGCGTCCCCGTCTCCCTCGGGATCGCCGTCTACCTCACCCAGCTCTGCCCGGGCTGGGCCCGCAAGCCGGTCGCCATGACGATCGAGCTGCTCGCCGCCGTGCCCAGCATCATCTACGGCATGTGGGGCCTGTTCGTGTTCGCGCCGCTCTTCGCGCGCTACATCCAGATCCCGGTCTCGAACGTCGTCGAGGGCATGCCGATCGTCGGCACCTTGTTCTACGCCCGGGTTCCCTCGGGCGTCGGCGTCTTCACCGCCGGGATCATCCTGGCGATCATGATCGTGCCGTTCATCGCCTCGATCGCCCGCGACATGCTCGACCAGATCCCGACCGTGCTGCGCGAGAGCGCCTACGGCATCGGCTGCACCACCTGGGAGGTGGTGCGCCACGTGCTGGTGCCGCAGGCCTCGGTCTCGATCATCGGGGCGATCATGCTCGGCCTCGGCCGGGCGCTGGGCGAGACGATGGCGGTGACCTTCGTGGTCGGCAACGCCAACCGCCTCTCGGCCTCGATCTTCGATCCGAGCTCGACCATCGCGTCGCGCATCGCCAACGAGTTCAACGAAGCCGACGGCCTCCAGCTCAACGCCCTGATGGCTCTGGGCTGCATCCTGTTCGTGATCACCTTCGTGGTTCTCATCATCGCCCGGCTGCTGACGCGCCGCGTCCAGGCCGCCTGAGGAGCACGCGCGATGGACGCCTCCCCCACGATGACCGCGGCGCCCCGGCGCCGCTCCGGCCGGGTCCGTCAGGGCCGGCGCATCGCCGACCGCACGCTGCGGGTTGCCTGCACCGGGGCGACGCTGGTGGGTGCCCTGGTCCTGGGCTCGATCCTGGTGATGCTGATCGTCCAGGGCGTGCGCGGCTTCACGCCGACCCTGTTCACCAACCCGACGCCGGGCCCCGGATCCGAGGGCGGCGGCATCGCCAACGCCATTCTGGGCAGCCTCGTCCTGACCGGGATCGGCATCGTGATCGCGACGCCGGTCGGCGTCATGGCCGGGACCTTCCTGGCCGAGTACGGGCGCGGCTCGAAGCTCGCGGCCCTGATCCGCTTCCTCAACGACATCCTGCTCTCGGCGCCGTCGATCCTGATCGGCCTGTTCGTCTACACCCTGATGGTGCGGCCGATGGGCACCTATTCGGGCTGGGCCGGCGGCGTCGCGCTCGCGATCATCGCCGTTCCGGTGATCGTCCGCACCACCGAGGACATGCTGCGGCTCGTCCCCGGAACCCTGCGGGAGGCCGGCGCGGCGCTCGGGGCGCCGCCCTCGACGGTGATCATCAACGTCACGTGGCGGGCGGCCTCGGCTGGCATCGTCACCGGGATCATCCTGGCCCTGGCGCGCATCGCCGGCGAGACGGCGCCATTGCTGTTCACCGCCCTCAACAACAATTCCTGGTTCTCGGCCAACCTGATGGGTGGCGTCGCGAACCTGCCGGTGATGATCTACCAGTTCGCCCTGTCGCCCTACCCGAACTGGCAGGGCCTCGCCTGGGCCGGCGCGCTTCTGATCACCGCCACCATCCTGGTGCTGTCGATCATTGCCCGCCTTGTGATCAAGCCGCAGACCTCGCGCTGAGACCATTCGAGGACACGACGATGAACGCCGCCTCCGCGATCCCTACGGTCGAGCTGAACCGCAACCGCGCCGACGAGGGCGGTCCCGTGCGGATCGCCGTGAAGCGCCTGAACTTCTACTACGGCAGCTTCCACGGGTTGAAGGACGTCAACCTCAACTTTCACGACCGGCAGGTCACGGCGCTGATCGGGCCCTCGGGCTGCGGCAAGTCCACCCTGCTGCGCTGCTTCAACCGGATCTACAGCCTCTATCCGGAGCAGCGGGCCGAGGGCGAGATCCTCCTGGACGGGGAGAACATCCTCAGCCCATCCATCGACCTGAACGAGCTGCGCTCGCGCATCGGCATGGTGTTCCAGAAGCCGACGCCGTTCCCGATGTCGATCTATGACAACGTCGCCTTCGGCCTGCGCCTCTACGAGAAGCTGCCGAAATCCGAACTCGACGGCCGGATCGAGGCCTCCCTGCGCAAGGCCGCCCTCTGGGACGAGGTGAAGGACAAGCTCAAGCAGCAGGGCACGGGCCTGTCGGGCGGCCAGCAGCAGCGCCTGTGCATCGCCCGCACGGTGGCGCAGCGCCCGGAGGTGATCCTGTTCGACGAGCCGACCTCGGCCCTCGACCCGATCTCCACCGGCCGCATCGAGGAGCTGATCGAGCAGTTGCGCGACGAGTTCACCATCGTGATCGTCACCCACAACATGCAGCAGGCGGCGCGCATCTCGCAGTTCACCGCCTTCATGTATCTGGGCCAGCTGATCGAGTTCGGTCCGACCAACCGGATGTTCATGAACCCGACGGAACGCCGCACCCAGGACTACATCACCGGCCGGTTCGGCTAGTCTGCCTGGACGCTCCGGTCTCGGGGAAGGCCGTCCGGTCGCCGCATCCGCGGAGGGCCGGCGGGTCCCCGAGGGCCTCCCCGGAGCGCCGCCCCCGGGACCCATCGAAGGATTCGCCATGCCCGGCCATATCGTCACCTCCTACGACACCGACCTGGAGAACCTGCGTCGCTCGATCTCGGAGATGGGCGGCGTGGCCGAGAAGATGACCGCGGAGGCGACGGACGCCCTCGTGCGCCGGGACGACACGCTCGCCCAGGCGGTGATCGTCGCCGACAAGCGCCTCGACGCCCTGCAGCGGGACATCGAGGAGCGCGCCGTGCTGTTGATCGCCCGGCGTCAGCCCCTGGCGATCGATCTGCGTGAGACGATCTCGGCGATCCGCGTCTCCGGCGACCTCGAGCGGATCGGCGACCTCGCCAAGAACGTCGCCAAGCGGGTGGTGGCGATCTCCGATCAGGCGCCGGCCCAGAAGATCGTTCTCGGTGTGCGCCACATGAGCGACCTCGCGGAGGGCCAGCTCAAGGACGTTCTCGACGCCTATGCGAGCCGCGACGTCCAGGCAGCCCACGATGTCTGGGAGCGGGACGGCGAGATCGACGCCCTGTACAATTCGCTGTTCCGCGAGCTCCTGACCTACATGATGGAGGATCCGCGCAACATCTCGTTCTGCACGCATCTTCTGTTCTGCGCCAAGAACGTCGAGCGGATCGGCGACCACACCACCAACATCGCCGAGACGATCCACTATCTCGCCACGGGCGAGGCCCTAGCGGGCGACCGGCCGAAGAACGATGCGTCGAACTATGCGACCGTGGACGGGGTGCCGGCTCCGTAAGCGGGCCGCCCCCGGTCCAGGCGTCGGCCTGCGCGCGCTCCTGTGGGGCGCCGCCGGAGAATCGGAGCGTGCGGGTTGAGGCTGAGCGGCGCCTCCTGCACCCTCCGCCTGCCCGCCAACTCCAAGGAGAGTCGGCGCGCCTGCAGGCCGTATGGCGCCGCTTCGTGAACGGATCTTCGAACGTGAGCATGCAAGTCCTGATCGTCGAGGACGAGGAGGCGCTGACCACGCTGCTGCGCTACAATCTGGAAGCCGAGGGCTTTCTGGTGGATTCCGCGGCTCGCGGCGACGACGCGGAGCTGCTCCTGGCGGAGCGGATCCCCGATCTCGTCCTGCTCGACTGGATGCTGCCCGGCCTGTCGGGCATCGAGCTGTGCCGGCGGATCCGGGCGCGCCGGGAGACCGAGCGGCTGCCCGTGATCATGCTCACCGCCCGGGGCGAGGAGGGCGACCGGATCCGCGGTCTCGGGACGGGCGCCGACGACTACATCGTCAAGCCGTTCTCCGTCCCGGAACTGCTCGCCCGGATCCGCGCGCTGCTCCGCCGGGCCAAGCCCGCCCACGTCTCGGACCGGCTGGCGGCGGGCGACCTCGAACTCGACCGCACCGGCCATCGCGTCCGCCGCGGCGGCGAGGAGCTGCATCTCGGCCCCACAGAGTTCCGTCTGCTGGAATTCCTGATGCTGGCGCCGGGCCGGGTCTTCTCCCGCGAGCAGCTCCTCGACGGGGTCTGGGGACACGACGTCTACATCGACGAGCGCACGGTCGACGTCCATGTCGGGCGGCTGCGCAAGGCACTGAACGGCCCGCGTCAAGCCGACCCGATCCGTACGGTCCGCGGCTCGGGCTACGCCTTCGACGAGACGTTCTCGCTCGACGCTTGAGACGGGCGCGAAGCGTTCCGGGACAAAGCGTTTCGGGCCGGAGGCCGGTCGGCCGCGCCGCCCGCCCGCGTGCAGCGAAGGGAGCCGGGGACGCCCGAGGCCGGCGGATGCTGCGAGGCCCGGCGGGCCCCCGGGCCTCGCGCAGATTCAGCGGGTCAGCGCCGCGCTCCGGCCGGACGCGACCGGCACGGCGTCGAGCGCCGCCAGAACCGTCCCCTCGGTGAGGATCTGCGGAAGCACCTGAGGCGCTCCGGTTCCGGTATAGAGGAGGTAGAGCGGCACGCCGCTGCGCCCGTGCTTCTCCAGCAGACGGGTGATCTCGGGATTCTGGTTGGTCCAGTCGCCCTTCATGTAGGTCACGCCGCGCTCGGCCATCGCGGCCCGCACGGCCTTGGTGTTGAGGGAGGTCGCCTCGTTCACCGCGCAGGTGATGCACCACGCGGCGGTCATGTCCACGAAGACGGGGCGGTGCGCGTCCACCAGGGCGTCGAGACGCGCTTGAGTAAAGGACTCGACCCCGTCGGCGGCGGCCTGCGCCGACGGCGCGGCGCGGTCCCGCGGAAGGGTCACGGCGAGGGCCGACACGGCGATCAGCGCGAGGGCCGCAGCGACCCGCGCGACCCGGCCGGCCCCGGGCGCGGCGGCGCGGCCGTGTTCCCAGGCCCAGGCGGCGAAGCCCACCAGGACGAGGCCGATCAGCGCCGCCAGCAGCCCACGCGGATCGACCTGCTGGGCCAGAACCCAGATCAGCCAGGCCACGGTGGCGTAGACCGGGAAGGCCAGGACCTGTTTGAGGGTCTCCATCCAGGCGCCCGGCCGCGGCAGCGCCCGCAGGGCCGGCGGCCAGAGGGTCAGCACCAGGAAGGGCAGGGCGAGGCCGAGGCCGAGGCTCGCGAAGACGGCGAGCGCGACACCGGCACTCTGCGTCAGCGCGAAGCCCACCGCCGAGCCCATGAACGGCGCCGTGCAGGGGGTCGCCACCAGGGTCGCCAGCACGCCCGTGAAGAACGAGCCGCTCAGGCCGGCACGCCGGGTCAGGCCGTCTCCGAGGCCGGCGAGCCGGCCGCCGACATGGACCACCCCGGACAGGCTCAGGCCCATCGCGAACAGCAGATAGGCGAGGGCTGCGACCATGGCGGGCGATTGCAGCTGGAAGCCCCAGCCGATCGCGGCCCCGCCACCCTTCAGGGCGATCAGCAGGGATGCGAGGCCGAGGAAGCTCGCCAGCACGCCGGCCGTGTAGGCGAGGCCGTGCAGCCGCAGCCGCGCCGGGCCCTCGCCGGCATGCCGCACGAGGCTCAGCACCTTGATGGACAGCACCGGGAAGACGCAGGGCATCAGGTTGAGGATCAGGCCGCCCAGAAAGGCGAAGGCCGCGGCGGTCGCGAGGGTCAGCGCGTCGAACTCGGCGGCGGCCGGCGGGGCTCCGGCCGGATTCGGCGCGCTCGACGCGGCCGCGACGGCAGGAAGCACCGGCTCGTCACCATACGCGAAGGCGAGGCGGCGGGTGCCGTCCGTGCCGATCTCGTCGATCGTCAGGACGCCGGGCAGGGCCGCGGGCACAGGATCGGTCGGGCTGCTGCGCGCGATGGTCAGATGCAGACCGGTCTCGTCGACGGTCATCACCTGCGCGGCGGCGTTGTCGATCGCCGTCTCGGCATAGGGGAAGTAGGCGGCGTTCCGGATGGATTCCGGTTTCAGGCCGGTCGCGGCGAAATCGAGCTGGAGCGTGTCGCCCTGGCTCGACAGGCGCAGGGGCCAGAGCGCCGGCGCGGGCAGGGCAGCCCGGGCGCGCGCGAACAGCGCGGCGTTGGCCGGGTCCGGCTCGGCCTTGCCCACCGGCAGGGTGAGCGCGAGATCGGCCGAACCGGGGACGCACTCGGTCTCGCAGACGAGATAGGTCAGCTTCGCCTGGATCTGAACGGGATTGGCCGGGTCGAGGCTCGGCGGCGGCGTCACGGGCACGAGGAGCGTGACCTCACCCTCGTAGCCGTAATTCATGAGGGTCGCGATCGGGATGCGCTCCGGCGCCGGCCACCGGATCGCGCTGGCGTTGAAGCCGGCCGGCAGGGTCCAGGTCACCTCCGGAGGCAGTCCGGAATCGCCCGGGTTGCGCCAGTAGACGTGCCAGCCGGGCTTGATCTGCATCCGCACCGCCAGCGTGAACGGCTGCGCGCCGGCGACCGCGGCGGGCTCGGCCACGAGGCTCGCCCGCACGAGGTCGGCCGGCGTGCGGAAGCCCTGCGGGACCCCTTGGGCTGCGGCGGCCGAGAGGCTCGCGGCGAAGGCCAGGATCAGAATGGCGAGGCGGCGGATCATGCTGTCCCTTCGCGCGCAGGGCGGGCGCGGTTTCACGCGCGGTGTATCCGGGCCAGCGCGGGCGTTTCGATGGCGGTGGGTCTTAACACGGGCCGCGCCCGGGATCCCACGCCGATCGCTCAGTCCGCGAGCGGCACGGTCGCACGCTCCAGCCAGTCGCGCGTCCCGGCATCGACCCGGGGCGCCAGGGTCTCGCGCACCCGGGCATGATAGGCATCGATCCAGGCGCGCTCCTCCGGTTCGAGGAGGTCCGGCTGGATCAGCCGCCGATCATAGGGGGCGAGCGTCAGGGTCTCGAAGCCCAACATCGGGCGCTCGCCGCCCGCGATCGTGCGGGGCTCGACCAGCACGAGGTTCTCGATCCGGATGCCGTAGGCGCCGCGGGCGTAATAGCCAGGCTCGTTCGACAGGATCATGCCGGGCTCCAGCGCCACCGTGCCGGTCTTGGCGATCCGCTGCGGTCCCTCGTGCACCGACAGGAAGGCGCCGACGCCGTGGCCGGTGCCGTGATCGAAGTCGAGCCCCGCCTGCCAGAGCGGCGCCCGGGCGAAGGCGTCGATCTGGGCGCCGGTCGTGCCGACAGGAAACACCGCCCGGGCAATCGCGACGTGGCCCTTCAGCACCCGGGTGTAACGGTCGCGCATCTCGGCGCTCGGCGTGCCCACCGCGACCGTGCGGGTGATGTCGGTGGTGCCGTCCGGATACTGCGCACCGGAATCGATCAGGAACAACTCGCCGGTCCGGACCGTCCGGTCGGTGGCGCGGCTCACCCGGTAATGGACGATCGCGCCGTTCGGCCCGGATCCCGAGATCGTCGGGAACGAGACCTCGCGCAGATCGCCGCCCGCCGCGCGGAAATCCTCAAGGGCCTCGACGGCGGCGATCTCGGTGAGGCCCCCGGCCGCGGCCGCACCGTCGAGCCAGGCAAGAAACCGCACGACACTCGCCCCGTCGCGGACATGGGCGGCGCGCGCACCGGCGATCTCGGCGGCGTTCTTGACCGCCTTCATGCCGGTGATCGGATCCTTGCCGACATCGGCGGTGCCGCCGGCAGCCTCGATCTTTTCCTTCAGGGCGACGGCGCCGGTCGCCGCGTCGAGGCGGACACGCACGCCGGCGAGGGATCCCAGCCCGTCGTCCAGTTCCGCCCGGGGCAGGATCTCGGCGATCGGGGCCAGCACCGCGCGCAGCGCCGGATCGACCTCGGGCGAGACCAGGAACAGCCGCGCCAACCCCTCGCGCGGCAGGATGGCATAGCCGAGGGCCAGGGGCGTGTGACCGACATCGGAGCCGCGCAGGTTGAAGGCCCAGGCGAGATTGTGCGGATCCGAGATGACCAGGGCATCGCAGCCGCCCTCGGCGAGGGCCGCCCGGATCCGGGCGATTTTGTCGGTGCAGGCCTCGCCGCACAGGGCATCCGGATGGAGCACAACCGGTCCGGCGGGGGCCCTCGGGCGGCCCGCCCAGACGGCGTCGACGAGGTTCGGCACGGCCCGCACGGTGCCGCCGGCCCGGGTGGCGGCCCGCTCCAGGCGTGCGAGACCGTCGGGTGTATGCAGCCAGGGATCGTAGCCCAGAACCTGATCCCTCTTGAGGTTGACGCCGATCCAGGCTTCCGGCGTCGACTCGGCCAGCGGCACCACCGTGAGGATGCCGGTATCGACCTGTTCGGGCGCCTGCAGGGTGTAGCGGCCGTCGACGACCAGCGCCGCGGATTCCATCAGGATCACGGCCGTCCCCGCAGAGCCGGTGAAGCCGGTGAGCCAAGCCAGCCGTTCGGCGTCGGCCGGAACGTATTCGGACTGGTGCTCGTCCGCCCGGGGCACGACGAAACCGTCGATCCCGTGCTCGCGGAGAGCGGCCCGCAAGGCCTCGATCCGCTCGGCGCCCTTCCGGTGGCTCGGGTCGTCGAAACTCTGGAAGCGCTGACGCGGCTGGGGCGGACGGGGCTCAGTCATGAGGCGAGCCTAGCGCCCGCCGCTCCCACGCCGCAACACCCCGTCCTCAGAGGAGGCGCCCGGGTGCGGTGCCTAAAAGATCGCTAACAATCTTATCACGCCGCCGGATTTGGCCTATTCCTCAGACATGCCACGCCGCGTCTACTACCGGATCAGCGACAGACCCGATGGCCGCTTCGACGCCATCGTGACGATCGAACCCGACACGGTGGTTCGCCGGGACGGATTCGATTCGCTCGCCGAACTCGAGGAATGGGTGGACGGTCTGCGCGTTCTGATGGCGGCGCTCGGCGCTCCCGTGTCGCGGGCAGACGGGGCGGAAACAGCAACAGAAACCGCCCCCACCTCGGATGGTTCGACGCCGTCGGGCCGCCTCCGCACCGCGCGCTGATCAGCGCTTCGTGACCGGCAGGTCCGGCATGCGCTCGATGGGCGCGCCGTCATAGCCTTCGAACCACGCAACGCGTGCGGGCGAATTCGCCGGATAGGGGCACGCGTCCTTGGGACGGCCCTGGGCCCGGGCGCGGGCGCCCTCGGCGATGGGGTCCGCAGGCGGATCATGGAGCGACGTCTGGCTCATGGCCAATCAACGCGCCGGCGCGCCGCCGGTTCGGGGCGCCTCAGGGCCGTGGGCGGCGGGCGGCGCCGCCGCGCATCAGGACCAGGGCGACCCAGCCCTCGATCATGCCGCGGCGGACGAGGGAGAAGCCCTGGAGGCGGTAGGCCGAGAGGACGCCGGGCACGTCGCGCGCGATCAGGCCGGACAGGACCAGAACGCCCCCGGAGGCGACCACGCGCGTCAGCGTCGGCGCGAGGAGCCGCAGGGGCCGGGCCAGGATGTTGGCAAAGACGAGATCGAAATGGCGCGGTCGGTCGGCGAGGCGGTGGCGCACCCCCGGCCCCTCGTAGAGCTTGAGATAGGGCCCGAGCCCGTTGGCCCGGGCGTTCTCGCGGGCCGTGCGCACGGCCTCCGCGTCGAGGTCGCCGGCCACGACGGGTTGCCGCAGGGCCTTGGCGGCCGCGAAGGCGAGGATCCCGGTTCCCGTACCGACATCGAGGACATGGGCCGGGCGCCGGCGCTTCAGCTCCGAGACCAGCGCGCGCAGACAGCCCAGGGTGGTCCCATGGTGGCCGGTACCGAAGGCGAGGGCCGCCTCGATCTCGATGGGCAGATCGTTGCCCCGCACGGCGTCGCGGTCATGCGAGCCGTGGACGAGGAAGCGTCCCGCCCGAACCGGCTTCAGCCCCTCGAGCGACGCGCGCACCCAATCCTGCTGCGCGATGGTGCGAAACTCGGCCGCATCCGCCGCATCGCCGATGACGGGCCGGATCAGGTCCCGGACGTAATCCTCGTCGGGCGCGTCGGCGAAATAGGCTTCGAGGCGCCACGTGCGGCCGTCCTCGTCCTCGAAGGCGGCGACGGCCGTGTCCATGGGATCGAACATCTCACCCAGGAGGTCGGTCATCGCCCGGGCCGACCGTTCATCGGTCAGCAGGCGCAGGACGTGAGACGGGCGGTGGGGCGGCAGGCCTTCGAGCATGATGCCGGGCTGTAACGCCGGGGCGCGCCGCAGCCCAGGGGCTAACGCGAAAAAATACGGTCCCCGCCGGCGCAGGGAGGCCCGGGAGACGCGGCCGACGCGCGGCCGACGCGCGGTCCCGCCCTTTGTTGCCGGACAGACACAAGGGTGAATACTTGTGATCTCAGCGATCTAAATCAGTGTCCAGGGGCATCGCGCGTGCTTAAACAATCTCGGCTTCCCCAAGGCCAGACCCTCGACTCAGGCGCGCCGCACTTCGTGGAGCGGCGCGCCGGTTTTGACAGACGATCGTGCTGCCATGACATCGCCTCTCCTTATCAGCGTCGCCTTCGCGGTTGTGACCACGGCCGCGGCCACGCTGTGGGCGCTGCTGGTTGCGGACGGCATGAGCGGCGCGCCGGAGAGTCAGCCGGTGGAAGGCCGCGACATCCGGACCTGGTGAGCCCCGCCTTTCGATTCGTGCGCGCGACTGCCCAGGAATGCGGCACGATGGTCGCGCGTTAATCACATGATCCACCGGGGCCGTGGAACCAGCCGCTTCGGGCGGCGTTTTTGCCGGCTTTTTACGTGAATCACGATTGAGCAGGGTGCGTACAGCGTGACCAAGTCCCGGCGTTCCGGCCCCCGTGGGCCCGTGGTCGTCACCGGCACGGCCGTGCAGTCCCGACCGCGTGAGCGGATCTTCGGGGGCCCCGCACCGGACGGGCCCCTCCCGGGCCACCTCTTGGTTCTGCTGAGCCGCCTGCACCGCGCCGAGGCCGAGCCCAAGGATCGCCGCGACGCCAATCTGGGGTGATCCGACGAGGGCGTCCTTCCCGGCGCGACCGCCGGCCTTGGCCGGCGGCCGCGGCGTCCCTATGATCCCCGTCGTTCCCCGCTGGATATAGCGGGTCGCGACCGGGGAGACCCCATCCATGCGCCTGACCCGACGGATCCTGGCCACGCTGGCCCTCGCAACGCTGGCGCTCACCCCCGGGGATCGGGCGGCGCGGGCGGAGGAGCCCGTCGTGGTGTTCGCGGCCGCCAGCCTCAAGAACGCCCTCGACGACGCTTCGGCCGCCTGGACCAGGGCGTCGGGCAAGACCGCGCGGGTCTCCTATGCGGGCTCGAACGCCCTCGCCAAGCAGATCGAGGCGGGGGCGCCGGCGGACCTGTTCATCTCGGCCGACCTCGCCTGGATGGACTACGTTGACCGGGCCGGGCTCCTGAAGACCGGCTCGCGGATCGATTTCCTGCGCAATGCCCTGGTGCTGATCGCGCCGGGTCCGAAGAACGGCGCCGCGGACCCGCAGATCGCCCTGGCGCCGGACCTCGGCACCACGCTGACGCGGATTCTCGGCGGCGGCCGGCTGGCCATGGCGACGATCGACGCCGTCCCGGCCGGCAAGTACGGCAAGGCGGCCCTGGAGAAGCTCGGCGCCTGGGACGCCGTGAAGGGGCAGGTGGCGCAGGCGGAGAACGTGCGCGCCGCCCTGCTGCTCGTCGCGCGGGGCGAGGCGCCCCTCGGCATCGTCTATGCCACCGACGCCGCCGCGGACCCGAGCGTCCACGTGCTGGCGACCTTCCCGGCCGACAGCCACCCGCCGATCATCTATCCGGCGGCCGTGACCAAGGTTTCGCGCAACCCGGATGCCGGAGCCCTGCTCGGCTACCTGCGCGGCCCGGAGGCCCGGGGCTTCTTCGAGCGCCAGGGCTTCACGGTGGTTGCGCAGCCCGGCGCCAGCCAGTAGCGGCGCGCCGGCCCCGTGTTCGGTCTGACCCCGGAGGAGTGGACCGCCGTCGGCCTGAGCCTTCGGGTGGCGACGGTGGCGACGCTTGCGAGCCTCGTGCCCGGCCTCGCCGTGGCGTGGCTGCTGGCGCGGCGCCGCTTTCCCGGCCGCGCCCTGCTCGACGGGCTGGTCCACCTGCCGCTGATCCTCCCCCCGGTGGTCACCGGCTACCTGCTGCTGCTGGCCTTCGGCCGGCGCGGTCTGCTCGGCGCCCCCCTCGCCGAGATCGGCGTGGTGCTCTCCTTCCGCTGGACCGGAGCGGCGCTCGCCTGCGCGGTGATGGGGTTCCCGCTCATGGTGCGGGCGATGCGGCTGTCGATCGAGGCGGTCGACCGGCGGCTGGAGCAGGCGGCCGGGACGCTGGGGGCGAATCCCTTCGCGGTGTTCCTGACCATCACGCTGCCGCTCAGCCTGCCCGGTTGCCTCGCCGGGGCCGTGCTGGCCTTCGCCAAGGCGATGGGCGAGTTCGGCGCGACCATCACGTTCGTGTCGAACATCCCCGGCGAGACCCAGACGCTGCCGTCGGCGATCTACACGCTGACGCAGGTGCCCGGCGGGGAGGGGCCTGCCCTGCGCCTCACCCTGATCTCGATCGCGCTGTCGGTCTCGGCCCTTCTGATCTCGGAAGTCCTCGCCACGCGGGCCGGTCGACGGCTGGGGGCGGGCTGAATGGCCGCCGCCTCTAAGGGGGAGACCCGCTCAGGCATAGGCGTAGGGGCCGCCCTGCTGCAGCGCCCTCTGATAGGCCGGGCGGGTATGGATGCGTGCGAGCCAATCCGTGACCTGCGGGCCCGTTCCCGTGCCGCGCGCCGCGAAAGCCTCCAGCGGGAAGCTCATCAGGATATCGGCCGCGGAGAAATCGGTGCCGCAGAAATACGGCCGGTCCGCGAGCTCCGCCTCCCAGAAGGCCGCATGCCGGCGCAGATCCGGATCGACGAAGCCCCGCAGCACCGTGTCGGCGATCCGGCGCACGAGGGGCCGCAGCAGCCAAGGGCTGCTCGGCGCCAGCCGACCGAAGACCAGCTTCAGCAGCAGCGGCGGCATCGCCGACCCTTCGGCGTAATGCGACCAGTAGACGTAGCGCCGCCGCGCCTCCGTCCCTGGTTCGGGCACGAGCCTCGCGCCGGCCAGCTCCGTGAGATAGGCGACGATGGCGCCGGTCTCGGCGACCACCGTCTCGCCGTCGGTGATCACCGGCGCCTTGCCGAGCGGGTGCACGGCCACGAGCTCGGGGGGCGCGCGCAGGGTCCGGGGATCGCGGGCATAGCGCGTCACGCGATAGGGCAGGCCGAGTTCCTCCAGCAGCCAGAGCACGCGCTGCGACCGGCTGTTCTCGAGGTGATGGACCGTAATCATCGCGGGCGAGTCCGGGCCGGCGCCGGAACGCGCCGCGGCCCCTGTTACCCGAGTCCCGCCGCGTGAGCATCCAGGTCGACGTCCAGATCCGGCGCGGCGCCTTCGCGCTCGAGGCCGCCTTCGAGGCCGGGCCGGGGCTCACCGCCCTGTTCGGGCGCTCGGGCTCGGGGAAGACCACGTTGATCGACCTGATCGCCGGCCTCGCCCGCCCGGATCGGGGCCGGATCACGGTCGGGGGGGCCCCATGGGTCGATACCGCGGCGGGACTGATCCTGCCGCCGCATCGGCGACAGGTCGGCGTGGTGTTCCAGGATGCGCGGCTGTTCCCGCATCTCAGCGTCCGGACCAACCTCGGCTACGGCCGCATCTTCGCCCGGCACCGTGCCGACCCGGTGGCCTTCGCGGCGGTGACGGGCATGCTCGGGATCGACCATCTCCTCGACCGGCGGCCTGCCGGGCTCTCGGGGGGTGAGCGCCAGCGGGTGGCGATCGGCCGGGCCCTCCTGGCCAGACCGCGCCTCCTGCTGATGGACGAGCCCCTCGCGGCCCTGGACGAGGCCCGCAAGGCCGAGATCCTCCCCTATATCGAGCGCCTGCGCGACGAGGCCGGCATCCCGATCATCTATGTCAGCCACGCGGTGTCCGAGGTGGCACGGCTCGCCACCACGGTGATCGTGCTGGAATCCGGGCGCGTGGCCGCCGCCGGCCCCGCGGAAACGATCCTGCGCCGGGCCGATCTCGTCCCGATCCACGAGGCCGAAGCCGGCGCGCTGCTCGACATGGTCGTCGAGGCCGTCGATGACGCCACCGGGCTCACGCGTCTGACGGGCGCTGCCGGGCGCCTGCTGGTGCCGGGGCTGTCGCGCCCACCCGGAACGCGGCTGCGCGTCCGAATTCCCGCCCGCGACGTGCTCGTCGCCACAGAGCGCCCTCGCGGGCTCAGCGCCCGCAACGTGCTGGCGGGCCGGATCTGCGGGCTCGCCCCGGCGGGAGCCGAGACGGCGGTGGAGATCGATTGCAACGGCGCGCGCCTCGTGGCGCGCGTCACCGCCGCTGCCGTCCGCGAACTCGGGCTGGTGCCGGGGCGCGACGTTCATGCCATTATCAAGAGCGCGGCCTTCGATCCCGCCGGCATCGGTCTGCTGCGGCCGCCGACGGCCATCTGAGGCCGCCCCGGCGCGACGGCGTCGGCGCCGCACGCGGTGGCGCAGCGCGGTCCCCCCTGCCGGCGCCGCACCGGAGCGGCTGTTTTCGCCCAAAGGTTGTATAATCGACGATTAAAACAACCATTGGTTAGAAGATCGGCGCCACCATAGGTCGTGCAGTCATCGGGCTGCGCGACCCGTGGAGGGCGATGCGATGGACTTGCGGCGCTTGCGCCGGCGTGGCGCGCCGAAGGGGTGGACCTGCCGGCGGGGCAGCTCTGCGGTGGAGTTCGCCCTCGTGGCGCCCATGCTGCTCCTGCTGTTCGCCGGGATCGCGGTGTTCGGGATCTGTCTCGGCGCGGCCCACAACCTCCGCCAGATCGCCGCGGAGGCGGCACGCGCCTCCGTGGCGGGCGTCACCGATTCCGAGCGCGCCAGCCTCGCCCAGAAAATGGTGAACCAGAGCCTGAACGCCGGCGCGATGTTCCGGCCGGGCAGCATCGTCGTGCAGGTCGGGCCGGATCCCAGCGACGCCACGGTGTACACGGTCACCGTCACCCTCGACGCCACGACGCTGGGCATCAACGTCTTTTCCCGCCTGCTGCCGATGCTGCCGAGCGTGCTGCGCAGCACCGTCAGCGTTCGAAAGGGCGGCCTGTGACCGGGCCGCGCGCAGGCCGGGCACGGCCCTTCCGGGCGGCCCGGGGCGGCAACGTCGCGATCCTGGTCGCCCTCGGCAGCGCGATGCTGATGGGAGCGGGCGCGGTCGGGATCGACCTCGGCATGGTCTTCCAGGCGCGGCGCAAGGCACAGGGGGCGGTGGACATCGCCGCCATGCTGGCGGCCGTCGATCCGGCCCAGGCGGACACGGCGGCGCGGCGCTCCCTCGGCGACAACGGCTACGCCACGGCGACCGCCACGGTCAGCCCGGGCAGCTACGACGCCAGCGCGCCGGGAACCGCGCCCGGCAGCCGGTTCAAGGCCGGCGGCAGCCCGGCCAACGCCGTGCGGGTCGGTCTCTCGACTTCGGTCCCTGTGACCTTCGGCCGGGCGATCGGCCTTCCGGCCGCGGTGCCCCTGCGGGTCACGGGCACCGCGGCGAGCGCGCAGTTCGCCGCCTTCACGATCGGTTCCGGCACCCTGCAACTCCAGGGCGGCATCGCCAACGCCCTGCTCGGCGCGCTTCTGGGCGCCAAGCTGTCGCTCAGCGTCAGCGACTACGACGCCCTGGCGAGCGCCCGCGTGGACGGTCTGCGGGTGCTCGACGCGCTCGGGGCGAGCCTCAACATGCAGGCGGCGAACTACACCGACATCGTCCAGGCGCAGGCCAGCGTCGGGCAGATGTTGATGGCGCTCCGGGTCGCCGCGCAGGACAATGGCAGCGTCGTCTCGGCCCTCTCGGGAATCCTCAACGCCCTGCCGAATGCCGGCAACCTCATCGCGATCGGCCAGGTGGACGGGCTGGGCGATGCCGCGGCGCTGGCGCCGCCCCGGGGCTTCGCCGGCCCCTCCCTCAACGTGCTGAACCTTCTGGGTGCCGCGGCCGCGCTGGCGAACGGCCAGAACCAGGTGGCGGTCGATCTCGGGGCGACCATTCCGGGCCTGCTCGCGACCCGCTTGACCCTGGCGATCGGCGAGCGCAAGCGCAGCTCGGGCTGGGTCCGCCCGGGCAGCCCGAACGCCACCGTGCAGACCGCGCAGACCCGGCTGCTGATCGAGGCCACGGTCACGGCGCCCCTCGGACTCGGGAGCCTCACCCTGCCGGTCTACGCCGAGGTGGCGCCTGCCCAGGCGACCCTGCGGGCGCTCACTTGCGCGGGGCCCAGCGGACGTCAGGTCACCCTCGACGCGCAGACCGGGCTGGCGACCCTCGCGATCGCCGGCGTGCCGCGCACGGCGATCAACGGCGGCAGCACAGGTCCGGACCTCTCGCAACCGGCCCCCCTGATCGCCCTGCCGCTGATCACCGTCTCCGGCCGCGCGCTGGTGACACTGGGTACGGGCGCGCAGACCCTGACCTTCTCGGAGGCGGACATCGCCAACCACACCGTGCGCTCGGTCGCGTCGGGCAACCTGACCCAGTCGCTGACCGGCAGCCTGCTGCGCAACCTCACGCTGAACATCAACGGGATCGGCGTGGCTCCGCTGCTCCAGTCGGCCCTGACGACGACCCTGGGCGCCGTGGCGCCCGCGATCGACCTCGTGCTCGACAACGTGCTGCGCAGCCTCGGCCTGCGCCTCGGCTACGCCGATCTCGATGTCGACGGCACCCTCTGCAGCCAGGCCGTTCTGGTGCAGTGAGCCGGGCCGGCCCGGCTCAGTGGCCGCGACCGCGCGCACCGGTCGTGGAAGCCTTGGCGATGTGCCGGCCGAGGTGCAGCAGCAGCATGTCGACGAGGAGCTGAAGCTCGGTATCCGCCACCCCTTCCAGGGCGTCGCGGCATTCGAGGGCCCGATCCACCGCCTGCGTGAGCGCGTCCGCGGGCTCCGCCGCCACATCCGCGGGCGGCGACGCATCGGTCACGTCGATGATGATGCCGTGTCCGAGGCGCCGGCTCGACGCGCCCGCCGGAATGCGACCGCGATCGAGGATCCGGCGGACCTGGCCGGAGGGCGACAGCGTCCGGTACTCGGCCACGAACAGGCCGCCGCGCGCGCGCACCGCCTTGAACTGCCGCACCACGGCCGGCCGGTCCTCGGGATGAACGCAGGCCTTGGCGACCGAGAGCGGGAGCGGACGTCCGGCGAGCCCGGAATCCCCGGCCAGAACGTCGGCGGCGCCGGCATCAAGGATGCACCGCTCGTCCCGCGGCGACCAGGACCACGCACCGATGATCCCGGACGCGTTCAGCGCGGCCGCGAGATCGACGGGCCGAGGACGGGGATCTTGGATCGCGTCGGCAATCATGGGCGATCTCCGATTCCGGCGTGCCGCATGCACGCATTCGCCGGAGACATACAACCTTTGATAGAATTAATGAGCAGTTAACTCAACCCATAGCGAGGCATCTATCCCGGTACGCGACTGAGCCTCCATCACGATTCTCTTTTCCCGGCAGCGGGTCCACTTCGTTGCGCTCGCCTAACGACCCGCCCAAGTTGCAATCCCGGCAGCACGTCAACCGAGTTGCGTGAGCAGCGTGAACGCGCCGAAAATCAGAACCGCTCCCACCGAGGCGGCGAGCAGGATCAGCGCCGCGCGGGATTCCCGTATCTCCGGTGACATGGCGCCCTCCCATCACGGCCCGTGTTGGTTCGCGGGCTGGTTGCGTCAAGAATCGCACCGATCGGTCGGTCTGTCGACGGTCGCCTGCGCCCAGACCCATCATCGCCCGCCATCCGGACAGCTCCGGACGGCGGGGACCGCCGGGCGTCAGGCGGCGGTGCGCCGCTCCACCATCCGGGCGAGGAAGGCGCTGCCGATCGGGATGATCGAGTCGTCGAAGTTGTAGCCGGCATTGTGCAGGCCGGGACCCGGATTGGCGCCGAGCCAGACATAGGCGCCGGGCACCGCCATGGTCATGTCGGCGAAGTCCTCGCTGCCCATCTTCGGCACGACGTTCGCCTCGACCTTGTCGGCGCCCAGCAGCTCGGTGGCGACCTCCGTGGCGGCGGCCGCCTGCTCGGGGGCGTTCTCCAACACGGAGAACACGTCCTGCAGGTCGACCGTGACCTCGGCGCCGTAGGCCGCGCCGAAGCCCGCCGCCAGCTCGCGCATGCGGGCGCCGGCGAGGGCCCGGATCTCCTTGTCGAAGGTGCGGATCGTGCCGGCGAGATGGGCCGTCTCCGGGATGACGTTGTAGGCGGAGCCCGCCTCGATCCGGGTGATCGACAGCACGATGGATTTCAGCGGATCGGCGTTGCGCGACACGATCGACTGCAAGGCCTGGGCGAGGCCGGTGGCGATGATGATCGGGTCGACGCCCCGGTGCGGCTGGGCCGCGTGGATGCCCTTGCCGCGGATGTGGATGTCGAAGAAGTCCGCCGCCGCCATGATCGGCCCCGGCCGCAGCTTGATCATGCCGTGGCCGCCGCCCGGCTGGTTGTGCAGGCCGTAGATCTCGTCGCAGGGGAAGCGCTCGAACAGCCCGTCCTTCAGCATGGCCCGGGCGCCGCCGCGGCCCTCCTCGGCCGGTTGGAACACGAACACCGCGGTGCCGTCGAAGTCGCGGGTCTCGGCGAGGTAGCGCGCCGCGCCCAGCAGCATCGTGGTGTGGCCGTCATGGCCGCAGGCGTGCATCTTGCCGGCATAGGTCGAGCGATAGGGGAGGTTGGTCTCCTCCTCGATGGGCAGGGCGTCCATGTCGGCGCGCAGGCCGATCCGGCGGCCGTTGTCGGTGCGGCCCTTGAGCAGTCCCACCACGCCGGTGCCGCCAACGCCGCGATGCACCTCGCAGCCGAAGGTCTCGAGGAGGTCGGCGACGATGCCGGCGGTGCGCACCTCCTCGAAGCCGAGCTCCGGATGGGCGTGCAGGTCGCGGCGCAGGGCCGTCAGCTCGTCGGCATAGGTCTGGATACGGTCGATCGGGCTCATGTCTTACGGACTCTCGGGGGCTGACGTCTTGGAGGGCGAGGTTTCGGAAAGCGCAGCGCCGTCGCAGGCACCGCCCTCGTCCGTGCGCCGGAACGGCGTCAACGTGTCGAGGACGTCCACCGCCTCGGCGACGTGGGCGCGCTCCCGCTGCAAGTAATCGGCCACCGCGCGGCGCAGGGCCGGGTCGGCGATGTCGTGGGCCGAATGCATCAGGACCGGCCGGTAGCCGCGGGCGAGCTTGTGCTCGCCCTGCGCGCCCGCCTCGACCCGCTTCAGGCCTCGGGCAATCGCGAAGTCGATCGCCTGATAGTAGCAGATCTCGAAATGCAGGAAGGGGTGGTCCTCGATGCAGCCCCAGTTGCGCCCGTAGAGCGCCGTGTCGCCGATGAGGTTGATGGCCCCGGCGATGTAGGTGCCCGCGCGCTTGGCCATCACGAGGAGCACCCGGTCGGCCATGCGCTCGGACAGGAGCGAGAAGAAGCGGCGGTTGAGGTAGGGCCGTCCCCATTTCCGGGAGCCCGTGTCCATGTAGAAGGCGTAGAACGCGTCCCAATGGGCCTCGGTGATGTCCGCGCCGGTGAGGTGCTCCACGGTGATCCCGGGCGCGAGGGCGTCGCGGCGCTCCTTGCGGATGGTCTTGCGCTTGCGCGAGGCGAGGGCGGCCAGGAAGTCGTCGAAGGTGGCGTAGCCGTCGTTCTGCCAGTGGAACTGCTGGTCGGTGCGCTGCAGGAAGCCGGCGGCGCCGGCCCGCTCCCACTCCGCCTCGCGCATGAAGGTGACGTGGATCGAGGAGGCCTTGGTCTCGCCCCGCAGCGCCCGCAGGCCCGCGACGAGGCCGGCGGTGGCCTCGTCGGGATCGGCCCCCGGCGCGATCAGGAAGCGGGGGCCGGTCACCGGCGTGAACGGCACGCTGACTTGCAGCTTCGGGTAGTAGGCGCCGCCGGCCCGCTCATAGGCGTCGGCCCAGCCGTGATCGAACACGTACTCGCCCTGGCTGTGGGATTTCAGGTAGCAGGGCGCCACGCCGAGGCGCTCGCCGTCGCGCTCGACCGAGATGTGGAGCGGCAGCCAGCCGGTCCTGCGGGAGACGCAGCCCGAATCCTCCAGCGCCGACAGGAAGGCGTGCGACAGGAAGGGATTGTGGGTCTCGTCGCCCGCCGCCAGCGTCTCGGCCGAGAAGGCGCAGGCATCCCAATCCGCGGCGCCGATCTCCTTCAATCCGGGAAGCGCCCGCACGGTGAGTGCGGCGGTCTCCGGCGTCGGCCCGGGTGCTTGCTTCATGGGCCGGAATCTAGCCTGTGCCCCGCAGGGAGCAAGCGGGCGGATGCGCACGGCAGCCATGGCTGCCTTGTCAGATGGCCGCCGCCGTCACCCGCTGCGCGCGCCGGACCCGCCGTCGCGCGCTTCCTCGACGGCTTGCTCGACGGCGCGGAAACGGGCCTGAGACCCGAACGGGACGCCGCCGTCGCGGCCCGCGCTCACTCCCCGAGCCGGCCCACGCAGGACACATTGTCCGGCTTGCAGTCGAGATATCCCTTCAGGATCTTGGTCCGCGCGTCGGTCAGGCCCTTCAGGCAGCCGTTGTATTCCATCGCGTAGGCCGAGCCCCCGTCGAAACCCATGGTCTCGAGGAAGCAGGTCGTGTCCCGGTACGACAGCCAGGCCTTCTGGGCGCCCCGCAGGGCGTCCTTCGTCTTCGGACCGACCTTCTTCATCAACTGCCCATAGACGGCGTTCAACGCCGTATCGGCGGTCCGGTAATCGGCACCCGCGCAGGCGTTGAGATCCGCCTGGGTCGTGCCCTCGCACGGGTCGGCCGCAGCGGCGGGCACCGGGGAGAGCAGGGTCGCGGCGAGGGCGAGCCCGCCGCAGAGCCGCACGAACCGTGCGCGCGATTCACTCGAAACGGTCATGGCGGTCTTCGTCGTGACGAATCGGACGGGTCTTAGAAAAATTTACGGGACGAATCCCTCGAACACCATCTGGTCCGCGTGTGCGGCGGCCCGGGCGCGCTGCTCCTCGGTCCGGACCGTCCAGGTCATCACCGGGACCCGTGCGAGCAGCCGGCAGAGATAGGTCGGCGCGCAGGGCAGGTCGTCCACCCGCCAGGACAGGAAGTCGGGCCTGGTCTCGGCGAAGTGCAGCAGGTCGGAGAGCGACCGGCGGAGCGAGGGCGTCAGCGCCGCGTAGGCGGGATCGTCCTGCGTGGTCTCCGCCACGATGCCTCGCGGGATCGTGGCAGGGCAGAGATCGCGCAGGGCCGCGACCACCTGCGGGTCGAAGGATTTCAGCGCCACCGGCCCGGCATAGGCCGCGGCGACCTCGGCGGTGCGGGTCGCGAGCCGCAGGTCGCCGTCGTAGCGGGACTTCACCTCGATCACCACCGGCACGACCCCGGCCACCGCCGCCAGGAAGGCCGGCAGCGTCGGGATCGTCTCCGCGGACCCGGCGACTTTGAGCGTCCCGAGTTCGGCGGCCGACCGTTCGGCCACCGCCTCGCGCGCCGTCGTGAGGCGGCCGAGGGCGGCGTCGTGGAACACCATCGCCTCGCCGTCGGCACTCAACTGGACGTCGCACTCGATGGCGAAGCCGCCCGCGACCGCCGCCCGGGCCGCCGCCAGCGTGTTCTCCGGCCGGCCCGCCGCCCGGTCGTGCAGGCCGCGATGGGCGATCGGCCGCGCGGTGAGCCAATCGGGGGCGCCCACCGTCAGCGGACCTCGAACATCGCCTCGACCTCGACGGCGGCGTCGAGGGGCAGCTCCGCAACGCCGACGGTGGAGCGGGCATGGCGCCCGCGGTCGCCGAGCAGCTCGACCATCAGGTCGGAGGCGCCGTTCATCACCCCGGCCACCGCCGAGAAGCCCGGCGCCGCGTTGATGAAGCCGCCGAGCCGCACGCATTGCACCACCGCGTGGTCGAGGTCGCCGACCGCGGCCTCGAGCTGGGCGAGGACGTTGAGGGCGCACAGGCGGGCGGCCGCCTTGCCGGCCTCCGCCGAGACCCCGCCGCCGACCTTGCCCTTGTGCTCGGCCGCGATGGCGCCGTCCGCGCCGAAGCAGACCTGGCCGGAGATCACCACGAGGTTGCCGGTGCGCACGAACGGCACATAGTTGGCGACGGGCGCGGCCGCCTTGGGCAGGGTCAGGCCCAGCGCCTCCAGGCGTTCCTTGATCGAGCTCATCGGGTTCTCCCTGGTTCCTGCGAATCCGCGGGAGCAGGAGCACGGCCGCGCCCCGCGGCGCAAGGGCCGCGCGCCGCGAAGGCTCGGATCGCGGCCTCGATGACCGGCCGCGGCGGCGGCCGTCCAGCCTCCGTTTCGCGGGCTCGCGATTCGCCGACGGCGCACGGCAAAGCCGCGGATTTGTCCCAGAGATCAGCTCTGTCCGTGCTCCGTGCAGGCCTGCCCGGCGGGCCCACCTGACATTGAAACGTTGACAGGAGCCGGCTCTTTCATAGTAATCGCGCGCGTGCCGCCCAGGACTGAGGCGGCACTTTCATTTGGAGCCGGCTCAACGCTGGCTCCCGGATCCTGCATGAAACGGAGATGGGACCCGTGACGTCAGCCCTTCTGCCGACCTACGTCCGCGCGCCGCTCGCCTTCGAGCGCGGCGAGGGCGCCTGGCTCGTGACGGAGGGCGGCGAGCGATACCTCGATTTCGGCGCCGGCATCGCGGTGAACGGCCTCGGCCACGCCCATCCGCATCTCGTCGGCGCGCTCACCGAGCAGGCGGGCAAGATCTGGCACACCTCGAACCTGTTCCAGATCCCCGGCGGCGAACGCCTCGGGCAGCGGCTCGTCGATGCGACCTTCGCGGACGTGGTGTTCTTCTGCAACTCGGGCGCGGAAGCCAACGAGGCGGCGATCAAGATCGCCCGCAAGTACCACGCGGCCGACGGCCATCCGGAGCGGTACCGGATCGTCACCTTCGCGGGCGCCTTCCACGGGCGGACCCTGGCGACGCTCGCGGCCGGCGGACAGCAGAAGTACATCGAGGGGTTCGGGCCGAAGGTCGAGGGGTTCGATCAGGTCCCGGCCGGCGACTGGGCGGCGCTGGAGGCGGTGATCGGGCCGGAGACGGCGGCACTGATGATCGAGCCGATCCAGGGCGAGGGCGGCGTGCGGGTGATTCCCCACGCGGACCTGCGCCGGCTGCGCGAGATCTGCGACGCGAAGGGCCTGCTTCTGATCATGGACGAGGTCCAGACCGGCGTCGGCCGCACCGGCCGGCTGTTCGCCCATGAATGGTCCGGCATCACGCCGGACATCATGAGCGCGGCCAAGGGCATCGGCGGCGGCTTTCCCCTCGGCGCCTGCCTCGCCACCCGCGAGGCGGCCCGCGGCATGACCGCCGGCACGCACGGCACCACCTTCGGCGGCAACCCCCTCGCCATGGCGGTGGGCAACGCCGTGCTGGACGTCGTGCTGGAGGAGGGCTTCCTCGATCGCGTCGCCCGCTCCGGCCTGCTGCTCAAGCAGAAACTCGCGGCTTTGCGCGATCGCCATCCGCACGTCATCGAGGAGATCCGCGGCGAGGGGCTGATGCTCGGCCTCAAGCTCGGCGTGCCGAACACGGATTTCGCCGCCGCCGCGCGGGACGCGCACCTGCTGGTGATCCCGGCGGGCGACAACATCGTCCGCCTGCTGCCGCCGCTGACCATCGGCGAGACCGAGATCGACGAGGCGGTCCGGCGCCTGGACGCGGCGGCGTCCAGCTTCGAGGCCGTGCGCGGCGCGGCCGAGTAGGACCGATCCGAGAGTTTCAGAACACCGCCCTCCGGATGCCGGGGGGCGGCCCGAAGCATTTCCGGGCGCGGTCGATCCCGCCGCGCCTGACGGAGATGCCCCTGCCAGGAGGTAGAGTGCGGTTCATGATCAGGTGATCGTTGAGCAGACTCTAGTTATTGTGACGCGATGAAAGCCCAGATTGACGGCCGGGCACAGGCCCCGGCCAGGCACCTGAACGGTGCCGGCCCTCGTCATTTCCTCGATCTGAAGGACTTTTCCGGAGCAGAGCTGCGCCGGGTCCTCGATGCCAGCGCCGCCATCAAGGGGCGCCGTCGGAAGGGCGAACTGGCCGCGGAGCGCCCCCTCACGGGCAAGACCCTGGCGATGGTGTTCGACCGGCCCTCGACCCGCACCCGCGTGTCCTTCGACGTCGCCATGCGCGAACTCGGCGGCGAGACCCTGATGCTCACCGGCTCGGAGATGCAGCTCGGGCGCGGCGAGACCATCGGCGACACCGCGCAGGTGCTGTCCCGCTTCGTCGACGCGATCATGATCCGCATCCTCGACCACGGTCAGATGCTGGAACTGGCCGAGTACGCCACCGTCCCGGTGATCAACGCCCTGACCAAGGTCTCGCATCCCTGCCAGATCATGGCCGACGTGCTGACCTTCGAGGAGCATTGCGGGCCGATCAAGGGCCGCAAAGTGGCCTGGTCCGGCGATGCCAACAATGTGCTGGCGAGCTGGGTCCATGCGGCCGCGCGGTTCGACTTCACGCTCAACATCGCGAGCCCGCCCGAGCTGGCCCCGCCCCCCGCGCTCCTCGCCTGGGCGCAGCAGGAGGGCGCCGACATCCACGTCACCACCGACGCCTTCGCGGCGGTGGAGGGCGTCGATGCCGTGGTCACCGATTGCTGGGTGTCGATGGGCGACGACGACGAGGCCCACCGGCACAACCTGCTCAGCCCCTATCAGGTCAACGCCAAGCTGATGGCGGCGGCGAATCCGGACGCGATCTTCATGCACTGTCTCCCGGCCCATCGCGGCGAGGAGGTGACGGCCGACGTGATGGACGGCCCGCGCTCCGTGGTGTTCGACGAGGCCGAGAATCGCCTGCACGCGCAGAAGGGCATCCTAGCCTGGTGCCTGGGCGCGAACGGGCTCTGATCCGGTCGATGTCACCGGCCTCGCGCTGGCGGGGTCGGTGCACCATATGGGCGTGAGCGGTCGGCCGGTGCCGTCCGCCTCCCCATCATGGCTGCCGTCAGGCGGCATCCCGGCGACGGACGGCGCGCGCAGCGCGGCGGCTCCGACTCCGGGCCGGTCGGGGTGAGGGATCCGATCGCTCCGCCAAGGTCATCGCCTCACGCCGCCCGGTCCGCCGGGAGGACGGATCCACGCCTCGCCGGCACGACATGCCGGACGCATCGATCGGAGAGGGCATGACCTCAGGAACCCAGTCGCATTCCCCGTCTCATTCCCCGTCGCAGCCCGAGAATGCCGGCAACGGCCAGGCAGGGGCGGACGATGCCGTGCTGCCCTTCGCCGTCGAGGCGCTGGACGTGCGCGGACGCGTCGTGCGGCTCGGTCCCGCCGTGGATACGATCCTGCGCCGCCACGGCTATCCGGACCCGGTGGCACGCCTCCTCGGCGAGGCGGCGGCGCTGACGGTGCTGCTCGGCTCCTCCCTCAAGTTCGAGGGCCGGTTCCAGCTCCAGACCAAGACCGACGGTCCGGTCGCGATGATCGTGGTCGATTTCGAGGCCCCGGACCGGCTGCGCGCCACCGCGCGGTTCGACCCGGCACGCGTGGCCGCCCTCGGCACCGGCCCGCTCGCGGATTCCGACCTGATCGGCACCGGCCATCTGGCCATGACCATCGACCAGGGCACGGCCGCCAGCCGCTACCAGGGCGTCGTGGCCCTTGAGGGCCAGAGCCTGGAGGAGGCCGCGTATCAGTACTTCCGGCAGTCGGAACAGATCCCCACACAGGTGCGCCTCGCCGTGGCCGAGGCCGTGGAGGAGGGGGCCGGACGCTGGCGGGCCGGCGGGCTGCTCGTGCAGTTCCTGCCGCAGTCGGTGGACCGGGCGCGCCTCGCCGATCTGCCGCCGGGCGACATTCCCGAGGGGCACAGGCATCTCTCGGGCGAGGCACCGGAGGACGATGCCTGGGTCGAGGCCCGCTCGCTGGTCGCCACGATCGAGGATCACGAACTCGTCGATCCGCATGTCTCCAGCGAGCGGCTGCTCTACAGGCTGTTTCACCAGCGCGGGGTGCGGGTGTTCGACCGCCAGCCGGTCCGGGAGACCTGCCGCTGCTCGCGCGAGCGCGTGATGGGCATGATCCGCTCGTTCTCCCCGCAGGAGCGCCACGACATGGTGGCGGATGACGGACGCATCGTCATCACCTGCGAGTTCTGCTCCCGGCGCTACGATCTCGATCCCCAGGAGGTCGAGGCGGAGGTTGCCGGACAGCCGACCCAGTAGAGCGCCGATCGGCGCAAGCACGGATCCACAGACCCGTGCTTATGGCCAAGCTTTTCCGCGCGAAACGCACGAAGTTCGGTATTCGTTGCGTGAATTTTTGGATCCTCCAGTCTGAACCGTTTCGCGACCTTCGACGTTGCGTGGCAGATTCAAGATTGGAGGTTTCGCCATGCGGAAGATGTCGATTGGTTTGGCTGCGCTGCTGATCAGCACCTCGGCCTATGCCCAGCAGGGTGGCGCCGAGATGGGCGGACGTGGCGGTCAGGGAGCTGCCGAGTCCAGCATGAAGGCCGGCGGCGGCGAGCGCGGCGGGATGCAGGGTGGCGCTCAAGGTGGCGCGCAGGGCGACATGAAGGCCGGCCGCCAGGCGGGCTCCGAGCGCGGGGCCGCCGAGACGGGCCGGTCCGCGCAGGGCCGTGAGGCCGGCGGCGAGGGTCGCATGGCCCAGGACAAGGATCGGGCCGGTGCCGAGCGTGGCGGTGGGGATGGCGACCGCGCCGAGCGGAATGAGCGCGGCGATCGCACCGGCGACCGCGCCGAGCGCGGCGACCGGCACGGTGATCGGCATGGCGACCGTCATGGTGAGCGGCGTGGCGACCGTGCTGATTTCCGCGGTCGGACGGATGTGAGCCGTACCGATATCCGGTCCGAGCGCTTCGAAGGCGGCTTCCGCCGTGAGGGGCGCTACGTGTTCATCGGTGGCCGCCGCGTCGTGTACGGCTCCCCCGAGTATCGGCGCCTGATCGTCACCGAGAACCGTGGCCCGCGCGTCCGCTATGTCGTCATTCGCGGCCAGCGCGTCCTCTACGGTTCGCCCGAGTACCGTCGTCTCGTCAGCATCCGCGAGACCGGACCCCGCGCGCGCTACGTCGTCGTCCGCGGCCAGCGCGTCCTCTACGGTTCGCCCGAGTACCGTCGCCTCGTCTCGGTCCAGGAGGATCGCTTCGTGACGATCCGCGGTCAGCGGGTGCGCTACGGCTCCGCGGAATATCGCCGTCTCAGCGGCGGCGGCGCGGTCAGCGCGAGCTTCCGCTCCGAGCAGCGGGCCGGCGCGCGCTTCGACAACCGCGGCGGCCGGGACGGCATCCGCGACGTCTCGCGGACCGAGGGTCGCAACGACACCCGGACGGACCGCAACGACCGCGGCCAGGATCGCGGCATGGATCGGGCCGCCGGTCGGGACGGCAAGATGGACGGCAAGACGGGCGGCAAGACGGACGGCATGCGCAACAGCGACATGCGCGGCGGCCAGCAGGACGGCATCCGCAACGCGTCGGATCGCGGCGGCCAGGCGGGTGGCATGAAGTCCGGCGCCGAAGGCGGCCGGATGGGCGGCGCCGAGCGTGGCGGCATGAACGGCGGCAAGGCCGGCATGGACGGCGCGCAGGGTGCGGGCCGGTCGGGCGGTCAGGCGGGTGCCGGCCGCAACTGACGCGACGATCAGGGGGAGGAGCCGTGGCGCTCCTCCCCCCTTCTGTCTCGGTCGACGGCCCCGCGCCTCGTCTCAGGACGCGGAGCGAGGCCGGTCGGTGAACATCCGCCGTCCGGCCTCGCGGAGCCCGGACGTGCGGGATGGCCTCGGCGACAATGTTCGACGGCGTCGCGGCTGTTGCGAGGGGCTGCCTCGCCCCCGGCCCTCCGGTCGAACGGTCTCACGCCTTCAGGACGGGCTCCGCGATGTCGCCGCCACCGCCGCGGGCCCTGAGATATTCGGGCTGGAACAGGCACATCCGCACGGCGTCGCGGTAGCGCCCGTTCACGAAGAACTCGTCCTTGAGCACGCCCTCGGGATGGAAGCCGCAGCGCTCGTAGATCCGCACGGCCCGGGCATTGTCCCGGTCGACGTGCAGGTAGAGCTTGTGGATGTTGAGCACGCTGAAGGCGTAATCCATGGCGATCCGGGTTGCCTGCCACGCGTAGCCGCGCCCCTGGAAGCTCGGATGGATCGCGATCTGGAACTCGCAGCGCCGGTGCAGGTGGTTGATCTCGACCAGCTCGATCAGTCCGGCCGGTTCTCCGCTCGGATCGGCGACGATGAAACGGCGCTCGGTCTGATTGTGGATGTTGCGCTCGTAGAGCTGCTGGAGTTCGGCGAAGGACTCGTAGGCCTCCTCGAACCAGTAGCGCATGATGCTGTCGTTGTTGTTGAGCTGGTGGACGAAACGCAGGTCCTCCCGCTCCAGCGGTCGCAGCTTGATGGTGATTCCGCTCATCGCGTTCATGACGCACACGCCTCGATCAGGTTGCGCAGGAACCGCTCACCCTGGCCGAGGGCGTCGAGGGTGATGAACTCGTCGGGCTGGTGCGCCTGGGCGATGTCGCCGGGGCCGCAGACCACCGTCGGGAGGCCCGCCGCCTGGAACCGTCCGGCCTCGGTGGCGTAGGGGACGGCGACGGTATGGTTGCGTCCGGCGAGACGCAGGCAGAGCCGCTCGGCCTCCGAGCCCGGCTCGGGGGCCAAGCCCGGGATGTCCACCTCCTCAAGGGTCTCGATCCGCCCATACGCGCCGTAGCGGTTCAGGCGCTCGCGGGTGACCCGCTCGACCTCCTGGGCGAAGAGGCGCGGAATCTCGGCCGGGTCGAGATCCGGGAGGCCGCGATACTCCCAGAGGAAGCGGCACTCCTTGGCCAGGATGTTCCGGGCGGTCCCGCCTTGGATCGTCCCCACATGGACTGTGGTCGAGGCCGGGTCGAACCGCCCGGACGGGTCGCCGCGCTCGATCATCAGATCGGCGATCCGGTTGAGGCCGGCCACGAGATCGCAGGCGGCCGAGACGGCGTTCGCCCCGAGGGCGGGACGGGCCGAATGGGCCTCATGGCCGTGAACCGTGGTGAGGCAGGTGACGATGCTCTTGTGGGCGTCCGCCACCTCCATGCCGGTGGGCTCGCCGACGATCACCGCGGCGGGCCGCGGCAGGTCGGCGCCGAACCGCGCGATCCCGTCCATGGATCCGAGACAGGTCGTCTCCTCATCGTAGGAGAGCAGGATGTGGATCGGCCGCTTCAGGCCGGCGGCGAGCATGTCGGGCACCAGGGCCAGGGCCAGCGCGTCGAAACCCTTCATGTCGACCGCGCCCCGCCCGTAGGCCCGGCCGTCGGCAAGGCGCAGCGTGAACGGGTCGCTGGTCCAGGCCTGCCCCGTCACCGGCACCACGTCGGTATGTCCGGACAGGACGACGCCGCCATCGACCATCGGCCCGATCGTGGCGAGGACGGCCGCCTTGTCGCCCCCAGGGTTCGGCAGATGCAGATACGGGACGTTCCAGCCGCCCAGATAATCGCAGACGGCCTCGATCAGCGGGAGGTTGGACTTGTCGCTCTCCGTGTCGAAGGACACGAGGCGGGCGAGCATGTCGAGCGGGCTGAGCCGCTCGCCGGTCGCGGACATGGATTCCTCCGGGGCGAGGCCCCGGGCCGGGACCTCAGTGCAGGCTGCGGCGGACGTGCGGGCTGTCGAGGGAGAAGGCGGGGATCTCGGCCTCGAAGCTCTCGCCGGCCACCGTCGCCATGGTGTAGCTGCCGGCCATCAACCCGTCGGGCGTGTTGAGGGGACAGCCGCTGGTGTAGCAGAAGGACTCGCCCGGCTCCAGCACGGGCTGCTTCCCGACCACGCCGGTGCCGCGCACCTCCTGGCAGGCGCCGTGGCCGTCGATGATGCGCCAATGCCGCGAGCGCAGCTGAACCTGCTCGCTGCCGTTGTTCACGATCTCGACCGTGTAGGCGAAGAAGTAACGGCTCTCATTCGGCGAGGATTCCTCCTCGACGAAGCGAGATTGCACGGTCACACTAATTCCCCGTGTCTCGGCCTTGTACATCGCCCTATTTGGCCCTTCTTCGGACTGTGCGATTCGCAGAAGCCGAAAGGAACGCGCTTCCTGGCCGGTCGTAGTAGGCGGCGGAATCGCCGTCAATTGCGGCGGACTACCTCGCGTCGTCCCGATCCCGGCCCCGGGCCGGGCGCCGCGACCGGCCGGGTCGCGGCGCCGACATGACGCGGCCCTCGGAAGCGGTTAAGCCCGCGTTAGCGGGTCCCGGCCGACAACGCTCGCCGACGCGGACCTGCCGGGCGCGCGAAGGAGTCATGGGCGCGATGAACGCGGGCGCAGCCACGGGAGCCGCCGATTCGGGCGCGGATGGCCGGTCCGGCATTCTGCCGGCCCAGGCGATCGCCGCCCTGGCCAGGGCGGGCGGGATCCGCGCTGCGACGCCCTTCGCGCCCGACCAGATCCAGCCCGCGAGCCTCGACCTGCGCCTGGGCGCCAAGGCCTACCGGGTGCGGACGAGCTTCCTGCCGGGCTCCGGCCGGACGGTCCAGGCCTGCGTCGACCGGCTGTCGCTGCACGCCGTCGACCTGCGACCGGGTGCCGTCCTGGAGACGGGCTGCGTCTACATCGCCGAGTTGCAGGAGAGCCTCGCCTTGCCGGGCGATCTCGCGGCGGCGGCCAACCCCAAAAGTTCGACCGGGCGCATCGACGTCTTCACCCGGGTCATCACCGACCGGGGCGAGGCCTTCGATCAGGTGGAGCCCGGCTATGACGGGCCGCTCTACGCGGAGATCTCGCCGCGCACCTTCCCGGTCCTCGTGCGGACCGGCTCGCGCCTGTCGCAGATCCGCTTCCGCCGCGGGGCGCCACGGCTGACCGAGGCCGAGCTCGGCCTGCTCCATGCCCGCTCGGCGCTGGTCGACGTGGGCAGTCCGTCCCTTCAGGGCGGTGTGGCGGTCTCGGTGGACCTCTCCGGCTTCGACGGCCTCGTCGGCTATCGGGCGAAGCGCCATACCGGCCTCGTGGACGTGGACGCCCCCGGCCGTCATCGCGCCGCGGATTTCTGGGAGCCCCTGGCGGCCGACGGATCGGGCAGCCTGATCCTCGATCCCGGGCAATTCTACATCCTGGCCTCCAAGGAAGCGGTCCAGGTCCCGCCGGACCACGCCGCCGAGATGGTGCCGTTCGATCCGCTGGTGGGCGAGTTCCGGGTCCACTACGCCGGCTTCTTCGATCCGGGCTTCGGCTATGCCGGAGCCGGCGGGGAGGGGGCGCGGGCCGTCCTGGAAGTCCGCTCCCGCGACGTGCCGTTCCTGCTGGAGGACGGGCAGATCGTCGGCCGCCTCGTCTACGAGCGCATGCTCGACCTCCCGGAGACGCTCTACGGGGCGGGGGCGGGGTCGAACTACCAGGCCCAGGGCCTCAAGCTCTCGAAGCACTTCGCGTTGTAATCCGGCCCGGAGCCGTCGACGGGAGCATCGTTCGCATGGACGCGGTGGACCGGAAGATCCTGGACCTCCTCCAGCAGGACGCGACCCTCCCGGTGGCCGAACTCGCCGAGCAGGTCGGGATCAGCGCAGCCCCCTGCTGGCGCCGGGTGAAGAAGCTGGAGGCCTCCGGCGTGATCCGGCGCCGGGTCGCCCTGGTGGATCGCCGCAAGGTCAACGTCCCCACCACGGTGTTCGTGGCCGTGAAGGCGCCCCGTCACGCCGCCGACTGGTCCGACGCGTTCCGGCGGGTCGTCGCCGGCTTCCCGGAGATCGTCGAGGCGTGGCGCCTGACCGGCGAGATCGACTACCTTTTGCGGATCGTGGTGCCGGACATCGAGGCCTACGACGCGGTCTACCAGCGCCTCATCGCCAAGCTCGACTTCTCGAACCTGTCCTCCTCCATCGCCATGGAGGAGATGAAGTACACGACCGCGGTCCCGACGATCTACGTGACGTGACGCGGTCGCTCCGCGGCGCGACTCAGCCCGCCGCGACCGCGTAGGTCCGGTGGATCGACGAATCCTGCGCCCGGTGGTCGTAGCCGTAGACGTGGATCGAGACGGCCGCGTCCGGCCCGTCATTGGCGATCCGGTGCAGGTTCGGTCCCGACGGCATCATGCAGGCGACGAAGCCGGGCTCGCGGACGACGTCCTGCGTCGCCACCGCGTGGGTCTCGCTGATCGGGCGGTACCACGTTTCCCGCAGCCGGCCGCGCAGCAGGCCGAAACAGCACGAGCAGTGATGGTCGTGGACCGGCGTCACCGCGCCCGGCGCCCACACCATCGCCCAGATGCTGATCGCCTCGGTGCCGAACAGCAGATTGCGGCTCAGGCCCGGACCGCGGCCGACCAGCCGCGACGGGTCGAGGAGATCCGGCTGGGTCAGGATGCGGACCAGCGTGGCCCGGGCCGCGGCCAGATAGGCCTCCGGCGAGCGGCCCGCGGAACGGGCGAGGCTCGCCATCATCGCCTCGACATCGGTCGGGATGGTCGTCTGCGGCATCGGCGGGTCTCCTTCGGCGCCCTTCACGCGGCGCCCTTCACGAGGCTGCGCGAAGCGTACCGCAGGCCCGACGGCGCGGGGTTGCGTTCTTGACCGCGATGTCGCCCGAGCGAGCAATGGGATTGCGCTAATCGGCGATCGGACGAAATCCCGTTGCGCGCCCTCCGCTATCCCGGCGAAGCCGATGCCGTCGTGACGGAACCGGGCGTGCCGTCGGCGAACGTCCGGCCGTCCCGACGCCATAGCTCTCCGGGGATCGGTTCCTGCCGGGAAAGGGCGGCGGATGAGCCCGCGATGCCGCCGGCGAGAACCACCGAGGGTGTCAGCCGGCCGCGGCCTCGTCGAGCAGCCACGCCACGGCGCCCGTGCTGGTCACACGGCCGGCGGGCAGGCTCTCGCCCGCGGCGAGCCGGGCGAGGGGCGCCCGCTTGCCGGCGCCGGTGACCAGAAACAGCACGTGCCGCGAGGAGGCGAGCGCCGGCAGCGTCAGGCTGATCCGCGGGACGAACGGCTCCAGGCCGGCCTCGGGCACGGGGACGACGAGCCGCCGGGCCTCGTCGGCGGCAGGCGTGCCGGGAAACAGCGAGGCGGTGTGCCCGTCCTCGCCGAGGCCGAGCAGAACGAGATCGAACAGCGGCCGTGCCGGATCGAGGCGCTCGGCGCCGTAGAAGTCGAGAAGCGTCCGCTCATAGGCGCGGGCGCCCGCGTCCGGGCCTGCGTCGGACGGGATGAAGTGGAGGTGCGTCGGCGGGATCGGGGCACCGTGCCCGAACGCCTCTCGGACCATCCGGACATTGCTGCGCGGGTCGTCCCACGGCACCGCGCGATCATCCCCGAAGAACCAGTGGATTCGCGCCCAGGGCAGCCGGGTCGCGTAGTCCGGCCCCGAGAGCAGGCCGTACAGCACCTTGGGCGTCGAACCGCCCGAGAGGCAGATCGCGATCCGCTCGGACCGGCTCTCGCCGCAGGCCTCGATGAGCCGCTCGGCCGCCGCGCGGGCGACCGCCTCCGGATCCTTCAGGATGTGGCTTCCGGCGGGAAGGCTCATGGGTGACGGCCCTGCGGCTTCGGGGGTCGGACGGGTCGGTCTGCGGGCGGCCCGAGGCGGCCGGCTCAGCCCTTCGGCTCCTGGTGGCCGCCGAAGCCCTTGCGCATCGCCGAGAGCAGCTTGTCGGCGTAGCTCGCGTGCTCCCGGGAGCGGAAGCGGCGGTAGAGGGCGGCGGAGAGCACCGTCGCCGGGACGCCTTCCTCGACGGCGGCGTTGATGGTCCAGCGGCCCTCGCCCGAATCCTCCACGTAGCCGGAGAAGTCGGTGAGCTGCTCGTCGCCCGCCAGCGCCTGGGCGGTCAGGTCGAGGAGCCACGACGAGACGACGCTGCCGCGCCGCCAGACCTCGGCGATGTCGCCCATGTTCAGGTCGAAGCGGCGCTCGGCCGGCAGCTCCTGGGCATTGGCGTGGCGGAGGATGTCGAACCCCTCGGCATAGGCCTGCATCAGCCCGTACTCGATGCCGTTATGGACCATCTTGACGAAGTGGCCGGCACCGGTCGGCCCGGCATGGATGTAGCCCTGCTCGGCACGCGAGTCGCGCCCCTCGCGGTTCGGCGTCTTGGGGATGTCACCGACGCCCGGCGCCAGGGTCTTGAAGATCGGGTCGAGGCGGTCGACGGTCTCCGTGTCGCCGCCGATCATCATGCAGTAGCCGCGCTCCAGGCCCCAGACGCCGCCCGAGGTGCCGACATCCACGTAGTGCAGGCCCTTCTCCTTCAGAGCGAGCCCACGGCGGACATCGTCACCGTAGAAGGAATTGCCGCCGTCGATGACGCAGTCGCCCGCCTGCATCAGGCCCGACAGCGTCTGGACCGCCTGCTCGGTGATCGCGCCGGCCGGCAACATCACCCAGGCCGCGCGCGGCACCTCCAGCTTGGAGACCAGATCCTCCAGGCTCGATGCGCCGACCGCGCCGGCCTCCACCAGCGCCGCGACGGCCTCCGGGTTCTGGTCGAACACCACGGCCGTGTGTCCGTCGCGCAGGAGACGCCGGACGATGTTGCCGCCCATCCGGCCGAGGCCGATCATGCCGAGTTGCATTGCCGTCATCTCCTCGGGGGTTTTCCTCCCCCGTGCGGGGAGGGGTCAGGGGTGGGGGTGGTGCAGACGGGACCGCTGAGCCTCATCGGGAATCGCCCCCACCTCCGGCGCCTACGCCACGGCGGCCTTGAGGGCCGCCGCGATGCGCTTCAGCCCGGCCTCGAGGTCGCCCTTGATGTGGACCCGCAGCGCCCGCCGGCCCCGCTCGGCCAGCACGGCGAAATCACCCCGCGCCTGCGCGGCCACGACGGTGGCGAAGCCGAGGGAGCGGCCCGGGATCGGCAGGTCCTGCGACGGATCCGCGGTGATCTGCAGGAACACGCCGGTATCCGGGCCGCCCTTGTAGGCCTGACCGGTGGAGTGCAGGAACCGGGGCCCGAACTCCAGGCAGGTCGCCACCTTGCGGGTGTCGCGTACGGCGATCCGTGCCTCCTGGAGGATATCGGCGGTCTCGGCGTTGCGCGGCACGTAGGCGAGCAGCCCGAGGTAATCGCCGTCCTTCAGCCGGGCGATCTGCGCCTTGAGCGCAGGCTCCAGGCCGTCGGTCGCCTGCTTCAAACCGTCCGCGTTCTGCGGGTCGGCGTAGAGGGCGATCGCATCATCCGAGAAGAGCGGCGTCTCCGCGGGGAGGGCGCCGCTCGCCTCGGCCTCGGCGAACAGCTTCTTGGTCTCGACCTTGCTGGCCTCGACGTCGGGCTGGTCGAACGGGTTGATGCCGATCACCGCGCCGGCCACGGCGGTGGCCATCTCCAGCCGGTAGAATTCCTGCGGCAGCTGCTCGACCGAATCGAGGGTGATGCGGGCGATCGGGTGGCCGTCCCGCTCCAGGGCCCGCAGGGCCTCGTCCTGCGCCGCCTCGGCGTTGCCGTCGAGGCGGAGATAGATGAAGAACCGGTCGTGCCCGTAGACCGCCGGAACGCCCACCGGCTCGCCGTCCACGGGAACCAAGCCCTTGCCCTGCTTGCCGGTCGATTCCGCGATCAGCTGCTCGGCCCAGGCGCCGAAGCTCGCGATCGCCGGGGAGGCGACGATCGTCACCTTGTCGCGGCCGGCCAGCGCCGCCGCGCCCATGGCGGTCCCGAGCAGCACGCCCGGGTTCTGGGCCGGGGGCACCGCCGGGCCGCAGGAACGGACCATGATTCGGGCCGTCTCCAGAAGCGCCTTGACGTCGAGGCCCATGGCGGCCGCCGGCACGAGGCCGAAGGCCGAGAGCACCGAGTAGCGCCCGCCGATCTGCTTCACGCCGTAGAAGATGCGCTTGAACCCGTCCGCCTTCGCGGCGCGCTCCATGTCGGAGCCGGGGTCGGTGACGGCCACGAAGTGGCCGCCGGCCCGGTCGCCGAGCACGTCCTTGGCGCGGGCCAGGAAGTAGTCGCGGAAGACGTTGGGCTCCAGCGTCGAGCCGGATTTCGACGCGACGATGAACAGCGTCTTCGCCAGATCGATGCTCGCCTCCAGGGCGCGCACCTGATCCGGGTGGGTCGAGTCGAGGATCTGAAGCTTCGGGAAGCCTTCGCGCTGGCCGTAGGTCAGGCTCAGAACCTCCGGGCCGAGGCTCGATCCGCCCATGCCCAGCACGACGACGTCGGTGAAGCCTTCCGCCTTCACCCAGTCCGAGAAAGCCGCGTAGTCGGCGGCCTTCTCCAGTTCCTCCTCGACGATGTGCAGCCAGCCGAGCCAGTTCGCCTCGTCATGGCCGGACCAGACCGAGGCATCGCCCGCCCAGAGCCGACGGATCGAGCCGCTCGCGCGCCAGGATTCGACGGTCTTCTTGGCCTCGGCCGCGAGGGTGTCGTCCATGACGAGGCTCTGGCCGTCCAGCCGATGCCCCAGGAGCGCGGTGCGCTTGCCCGCCACGGCGCCGAGCAGGTTGTCGGCGGCGTCGATGAAGAGCTGCACGCCCTCCTTCACCAGCTGCTCGGCGACGGCCTCGATGTCGATGCCGGACCGCGCGAGCTTGGCCATCACGGCCTCGGCGCCGGGCACGTCCTCCTCGATCGTCGCCCGCACCACGCCGTGGTCGCGGAACGCGTCCATGGTGGCGGGCGGCATGGTGTTGACGGTGTTCGGCCCGATCAGCTCCTCGACGTAGAGGACGTCCGAATAGGCCTTGTTCTTCGTGCCGGTGGAGGCCCAGAGCAGGCGCTGCGCCTTGGCGCCCTTCTCGGCCAGGGCCGTCCACTTGGACTCCGCGAAGATCCGCTTGTAACGCTGGTAGGCGAGCTTGGCGTTGGCGATCGCCACCTTTCCCTTCAGCTGCTCCAGGGCGAATTTCTCGTCGGGATCGTTGGCCTCGGCGATCTTCTCGTCGAGGCGCTTGTCGACCAGGACGTCGATGCGGCTGATGAAGAAGCTCGCCACGCTGGCGACCTTCGAGACGTCGTGGCCGGCCTTCGCGCGCGCGTCCAGCCCGTCGATGAAGGCGCGGGCTACGGCCTCGTAGGCCTCCTGCGAGAACAGGAGGGTGACGTTGATCGAGATGCCCTCGCTGGTGAGCTGCCGGATCGCCGGGATACCCTCCGGTGTGGCCGGCACCTTCACCATCAGGTTGTCGCGGGCGACCGCCTTGTGCAAGCGCCGGGCTTCGGCCAGCGTCTCCTCGGTGTCGAGGGCGAGGTAGGGCGAGACCTCCAGGCTGACATAGCCGTCGGCCCCGTCGCTCGCCTCGTAGACCGGGCGGAGCACGTCGGCGGCCGCCTGGATGTCGGCGATGGCGAGACCCTCGTAGAGGTCGATGACGCGGCTGTCCCCTGTCACCTGAACGGCCTTCAGGCTGTCGTCGTACTCGTCCGAGTGCCCGATCGCCTTCTCGAAGATCGACGGGTTGGAGGTGACGCCGCGCAAGCCGTCGCGCTCGACGAGCTGCTTCAGTTCGCCTTTCTGGATGAAGCCGCGGGCCACGAAGTCGAGCCAGACCGCCTGATCCTGTTCGTCGTGCAGGGCCTTGAGCGCGTTCATGTCGGTTCCTCGTCTCGCGTGCCGCCACTTGCCGGGCGCTCTCCCTCCCCCCTCTGCAGGGGAGGGTGGCCCTCGCGTCTGCGAGGGTCGGGAGAGGGGGACCCGGGTTCAGGGAAGGACGCGGCCTTCATAAAGGACGGCACCGTCCTGTGCACCGTCGCTCCCCTCTCCCGACCCCCTTCGGGGTCTCCCTCCCCCCGCAGAGGGGGGAGGGAGGCGTCGCGCATCAGCTGTTACCGCTTATGCTTGGCCATCTGCGCCTTCGCGGCCTCCAGGACCTTGTCGGGGGTGAAGCCGAATTTGGTCTGGAGATCCTTGATCGGCGCCGAGGCGCCGAAGGTGTGCATGCCGATGATCGCGCCCTCGGAGCCGGCGTAGCGGTCCCAGCCGATGACACTGCCCTGCTCGACGGCCACCCGTGCCTTGACGGCGGGCGGCAGCACCGAGTCGCGGTAGGCCTGATCCTGCCGCTCGAACAGGTCCCAGGACGGCATCGACACCACCCGGGCCTTCACGCCCTCGGCCTTCAGCGCCTCGTAGGCGCCGACGCAGAGCTGCACCTCGGAACCCGAGCCCAGCAGGATGACGTCGGGCGTGCCGTCGCAATCGGCGAGCACGTAGCCGCCCTTGGCGGTGCCGGAGGCCGCGCCGTACCGGGTCCGGTCGAGGGTCGGCAGCGGCTGGCGGGAGAGCGCGAGCACGGCCGGCTGGTTCCTCAGCGAGAAGATCACCCGGTAGGCCTCGGCCACTTCGTTGGCATCGGCCGGGCGCAGGGTCACGAGGCCCGGGATGCAGCGCAGCGACAGCAGCTGCTCGACGGGCTGGTGGGTCGGCCCGTCCTCGCCCACGCCGATCGAATCGTGCGTGAAGATGTGGAAGACTGGCAGCTCCATCAGGGCGGCGAGACGGATCGGCGGGCGCATGTAATCGGCGAAAACCAGGAAGGTCGCGCCGTAGGCCCGCAGCCCCGAGAGGCCGAGGCCGTTCACGATCGAGCCCATGGCGTGTTCGCGGACGCCGAAATGCAGGTTGCGGCCGCCCGGCGAGAACGGGCCGAACGAGCCCGCGCCCTCGAAGGTCAGGTTCGACTTGTTGGACGGCGCCAGATCCGCCGAGCCGCCGAGCAGGAACGGCACGTGCTGGGCGATGGCGTTCAGCACCTTGCCGGAGGATTCCCGGGTGGCGAGGCCCTTGGCGTCGGCCTCGAAGACCAGGATGTCCTTGTCCCAGCCGTGCGGCAGCCGGCCTTCCAGGAAGGCGTTCAGGTCCTCGGCGTGGGCGGCATCCGCCGCCTTGGCCTGGCTCAGCAGGCCCTGCCACGCGTCGTAGAGGCCGGCGCCGCGCTTGCCGATCCCATCGCGGAAATTCTCGCGGACGCCGTCCGGGACGAGGAACTGCGCGTCCTCCGGCCAGCCGTAGGCGCGCTTGGCCCCCTTGACCTCGTCTTCGCCCAGCGCGTCCGAGTGGGCCTTGGACGTGCCCTGCTTCTTCGGCGCCCCGTAGCCGATCACCGACTTGACGATGATCAGGGTCGGCCGGTCGTTGGTGGCGAGGAAGGTCTCGATCGAGCCGGCGAGCGCGTGCACGTCGTTGGCGTCCGCAACGCGCAGAACCTGCCAGCCGTAAGCGAGGAACCGGGTGGCCACCTCCTCGCCGAAGGCCAGCTCGGTGTGGCCCTCGATGGTGATGGTGTTGTCGTCGTAGATCCAGCAGAGGTTCGCGAGCCGGAGGTGGCCGGCGAGGGACGCAGCCTCCGAGGCCACGCCCTCCATCAGGTCGCCGTCCGAGCACATCGCGTAGACGTTGTAGTCGAAGAGCGGCAGGTTCGGCCTGTTCAGGTGCTGGCCGAGGAAGCGGCTGCCCATGGCCATGCCGACCGAGTTGGCCACACCCTGGCCGAGCGGGCCGGTGGTGGTCTCGACGCCGGTGGTGAAGTGGTACTCGGGATGGCCCGGGGTCCGGCTGTCCAGCTGGCGGAACTTCTTGATGTCGTCCAGCGACACCGCCGGCGCGTTGCCGCCGTCGCTCTGCGCGACGCCCGCGAGATGCAGCAGCCCGTAGAGCAGCATCGAGGCGTGGCCGCAGGACAGCACGAAGCGGTCGCGGTTCGGCCAGTGCGGATGGGCCGGATCGTAGCGCAGGTAGCGGTTCCACAGGGTGTAGGCGACCGGCGCCAGCGCCATGGGCGCGCCGGCATGGCCGGAATTGGCCTTCTGCACCGCGTCGATCGCGAGCGTCCGGATCGTGTTGATGCTGAGCGTATCGATCTCAGCGAGGTCCGCCTTGGCGGGAGTGTCAGCACCGCTCATGATGTCGCGTCTTCCAGTTCGCCTCGCGCGGTCCGTTTCGCGGCTTCGCGCTGCCGTAGGACGGCGGGAGGGGCTCCGTTGGCCTTACCACCCTGCCGATCCGCCGGCCCTTCGCCGCGCGTATAGCTGAGCAGCGTGTTGACGAGCGCGACGTGCGTGAACGCCTGAGGGAAGTTACCCACAAGACGCTTGGCTTGCACGTCGTATTCCTCGCTGACCAGGCCGAGATCGGTGCAGATGCCGATCAGGCGCTCGATCAGCACCCCCGCTTCGTCGCGGCGCCCCAGGCCGATGAGGTTGTCGGCGTACCAGAAGGTGCAGGGCAGGAAAGCCCCCTCGCTGCCCGTCAGGCCGTCGGTCGTCTGGCCCTCGGTCTCGTAGCGGAGGATGAACCCGTCCCGCATCAGCCCCTTGCCGATCGCCTCGACGGTGCCGATCACCCGGGGGTCGTCCTGCGGCAGGAAGCCGGTATGGGCGATGAGCAGCAGGCTCGCGTCCAGCGCCTTCGAGCCATAGGACTGGACGAAGCTGTTGAGCGCCGGGTCGAAGCCCTTGGCGCAGACCTCGGCGTGGATCTCGTCCTTGATGGCGCGCCAGCGCTTGGCATGTTCCTCGGTGGCGCCCGATTCGTGCATCTCGTGCATGCGCAGGGCCCGGTCGAACGCCACCCAGGCCATGACCTTGGAATGGGTGAAGTGGCGCCGCCCGCCGCGCACCTCCCAGATCCCCTCGTCGGGCTCGCGCCATGCCTGCTCCAGGTGGCCGAGGATCGCGAGGCCGACCCGCAGGCCGTCCTGGCTCACCGGCAATCCGCGGGCATGAGCCTGATAGAGCGCGTCGAACAGCTCGCCGTAGACGTCGATCTGGAACTGGCTGGCGGCGGCGTTGCCGATTCGCACGGGCCTCGAATTCTCGTAGCCCGGCAGCCAGTCGAGCTCGATCTCGGGCAGCAGCCGCTCGCCGCCGATCCCGTAGAGGATGTGCGCCTGCTCGGGATTGCCGGCCACGGCCCGAAGCAGCCAGCCCAGCCAGTCCCGGGCCTCGTCGATATAGCCCGCATCCATCAGGGCGATCAGGGTCAGGGTCGAATCGCGCAGCCAGCAGAACCGGTAATCCCAGTTGCGGATCCCGCCGAGCCCCTCCGGCAGGGACGCCGTGGGCGCCGCCACGATGCCGCCGGTGGGTTCGTAGATCAGCGCCTTGAGGGTCAGCAGGGAGCGCTGGAGCATCCGATCCCAGGGGGCGCCGCCCGCGCAGCGGCACGCCCAATCCCGCCAGTGCTGATCCGTGGCTTCGAGAACCTTGCGCGGCTCGATCGGGGGCGGATCGTCCTCGTGGGAGGCCCCGTAGCTCAGGACGAACCGGTGCTGGTCGCCGGCATGGACCGTGAACTCGGCCACGGTGGTCTGCGCCTCCGATCCCTTGAGATGGACGTCGGAGCGCAGCACGACTTTGTGCGGTCCCGAGACGGCGCGCAGGTCGCCCAGCTCGGAGCGCGACACCCAGGGCACGGCCGAGCCGTAATCGAACCGGACCGCCATCTCCATCCGCATGGCGACCCGCCCGTGCACGCCCTCGACGAGGCGCACGAGATGCGATCCGTCGCCGACGGGCATGAAGTCCGTGACCAGGACCTCGCCGAGCCGCGTGGTGTGCCGCGTCTCCAGGACGAGGCTGCCCGGGCGGTAGGACCACCGGGTCTCGACGTGCTCCGCCTCGGGGAAGATCTTCCAGAAGCCGTGCGCCTCGGTGCCCAGCAGGCTGGTGAACAGGGCGGCCGCGTCGAAGCGCGGCCAGCACAACCAATCGACGCTGCCCTGCCGGCTGATCAGCGCGGCGCTGCGGCAATCCCCGACGAGCGCGTAATCCTCGATGCGTGCAGCCATCCGGCCCCGGCTCCGGTCCGCGGACGGAAGCTCGGTCCATCCGCTGCGACGCACCTAGGACGTCCGCCCAGGAGATCCAGAGGTTTGGGGCCGGCCCGCGGATGCGGTCAGCGCAGGCAGTCGGCCACCGCCAGGGCCACCGAGCCCTGAACCGACGCCGCACCTTTGCGCACGAAGTCCGCGGCATCGCCGACCGCCCGGGCCGCAGGGACCAGCGTCTCGACCACCGAGGTGGCAAACGGCAGGGCCCGCCCAGGGAGCAGCGCATCCTCGGCCGGTTCGGCGGCTTCCGCGCGTCCGGGCGCCATGGGATCGATCGGGCTGCGGGGCGCCTCGGGGCAGCGCCGTCCCGGGCAGGTACGTCGACCCGCCACCGCCACATGGGACGTCGCCCGCGCCGTCGTCGCCGGACGGACGGGCAGAGCCCCCGTCCGCGAGACCGCAGCGTCCAGCGGGTACAGCTCGGCGAACGCGATCGCGGCCGGCGGCCGGATCGGCGACGCCACCGCGGCGACCGGTGCGAAATCCGTGGGTCCGAGAGCGGGGGATCCGCCCGCCCGGGCACCGGGGGGCACCGGATTGGACGACGGGCAGTAGAGCGAGGCCACACCCAGGAGCGCCACGACGGCCAGCGTCGGCAGGAAGGGCATGGACACGCGGCCATTCGCGGCGTCCGTCAGGGCGGGCTGATCTGGCCTGCGCATCCGAATCACCGATCTCCCTGACCACCGTGAGGCGAAGAGAATGCGGCCAGCATTGCGGCGGAAGCTGGACCGTTTCTTTGCGCGGCGGTTACCGGCATCGTACATTGGGATTGCGCGGATGCGTCCGCGACGGGCCCCGACGCGGGCACGGGCCTTGCTTAGTTCGCGGCGGCCCGAACCGGGCCGTCCTCCAGAAGAAGACCCGCCCCGTCCCGGGCCAAGATGACCGAATCCAATCTCACCGTCGCCGTGATCGATCCGAGCCGCGCCCGCGCGGCCATTCTGGAGGAGGGCCTGCGCGCCGCCGGAATCGGGCGTGTGGTGGTGATTCCCGATACCGCCGACCTCATGGAACGCGTGGCCGCGCTGAAGCCCGACGTGGTGGTGATCCATCTGGAGAGCCCGAGCCGGGACATCCTGGAGCAGATGTCGGGCGTTTCCCGGCAGGTCGAGCGGCCGGTGGCGATGTTCGTCGACCGCTCGGATTCGACCATGATGCAGGCCGCCGTCGATGCCGGAATCTCCGCCTACGTGGTGGACGGGCTGCGGGCGGAACGGATCAAGTCGATCCTCGACATCGCGATCCTGCGCTTCAACGCCTTCGCGCGCCTCCAGCGCGAGCTGACGGAGGCGCGCAGCGAACTCGCCGACCGCAAGCTGATCGAGCGGGCGAAGGGCATCCTGATGACCATGAAGGGCCTGTCCGAGGACGAGGCGTACAAGCAGCTGCGCCGCAAGGCCATGAACGAGAAGCGCAAGATCGTCGACATCGCCCGGGCGATCGTCACCACCGCGGACCTGCTCGGATGAGGCTCCAGCTCGGCTACGTCCCGCTCTGCGATGCGGCCCCCCTGATCGCGGCCCATGAACTGGGCTTCGCCCGGGCCGAGGGGCTCGACCTCGACCTCACCGCCGAGCCCTCCTGGGCGACCCTTCGCGACCGGCTGGCGCTGGGGCACCTCGACGGCGCGCACATGCTGGCGCCGCTGGCGTTGGCGAGCCGGCTCGCCTTGTCCGGGCCGCCCTCCGACCTGATCGTGCCGCTCCAGCTCAGCACCGACGGCAATGCCCTCACGCTGTCCCGCACCCTCTGGGCGGCGATGGCCCCCGACAGCGAGGCCCTGCCGGATGTCGCCCGCGCCTTCGCGGGCGTCGCGGAGATGCGGCACCGCGCCGGAGACCCGCTCACCCTCGGCACCGTGCATCCCTTCTCGTGCCACAGCTACCAGCTACGGCTGTTCGCCGAAGCCGGGAGCCTCGACCCTGCCGCGTTCCGCACGGTCGTGGTCCCCCCGCAACATTGCGTGGAGGCCCTGGCCCGCGGCCTGGTCGACGGATTCTGCGCCGGCGCACCCTGGAACGACGTGGCGGCCGAGGCCGGGCATGGGCGCATCGCCGTCCACGGCAGCGCCCTCGCGCCGAACGCGACCGAGAAGGTCCTGGCCGTCTCCGCACGGCTCGACGGCGCGATCCTGCCGCTGGTGCGGGCGGTCGCCCGGGCGGGACGCTGGTGCGCGGATCCGGAGAACCGGACCGAGCTGATCCATCGCCTCGCACGCCGGACCTATCTGAATCTCGATCCGGCGTTGGTCGCGCGGACCTTTTCCGACGGTCCGGACGTCATGGCCGGGACGGGTGCGCATCTCCGCTTCGGCGCGGCGATCGAGGAGCCGCGCGCGGCGCAGGCCCGCTGGGTGCTGGAGCAGATGCGCGCCGCGCAGCAGATCCCCGGGCCTTTCGACATCCCGGCGGCGATCACGACCGTCTACAGACCCGACCTTTACCGGCGGGCGGTCGCCGACATCTGAGGCCCGCGACACTTCGAGCCATTCGTCATCCACCCGCAACGCCGGCGCGAACAGCCGCGGAACGTCGGGCGGGCTCGCCCGTTGTGCCTACGCCATGCCTGGATGTCGCAAACTCGAAACTGGATCGTTGATGTCGCATCCGCGCGGGCGGGTCGAACTTCGACGCTACGTATGCCGGGGCGGCCGCGTCCCCCGCGCCTGCAACGACAACCGGCGGGCCGGTGCGCGCCACGCTTGGTACTGGGTGCTGGCGGCCGGCGCGATGCCGACCCTGGGCCTCCTGGCGATGCTGTCGCAGCTGCTGTAGCCCCCACATCAATTGGACTGGTTATCGTCCAGCGAGAGTGGGAGCTGATTGCCCGCGGTGTCCAAAAGGACAGACTTCGACATTCGTTACAGGTAGAATGCCGTTCAAATACGGAAGTTGTTCACATATAAGTTCGATATTTCGTCGTCGAAGTATTCTCGACCGACTTTTGCTCGCTCTCCAGTTTGCCCGTGTCGTGATCCGACGACGGTGAGCGTCAACCCGACCCTCCGTCAGTCCGGAAGACATCCTTAACCCTCCGCAGCTTGCCCCACCGCGCCGCTGGCGCGTGATCGCTTTTGCGACGGGCCGCACAGATTTTGTGCAGCGCCGATGGGCGGCCTCTGGTTGCACCTCCGATCTGCAGGCCTCGCCCCGGCGGCAGCGTCCACGCGCGCCGTGCGGCGCGTTTCGATTGGCACGGAACCTGCGAGGCGAGCCGCGTCCGTCAACGGCGACGGACAGCGCCGTCAGCGAGGCCGCTGATCCGGTTCTCCTGGGGCTGAAGCCTGCCGGGAGACGACCGGCAGCGGCTTTTTCGTGGGCGGTCCGCCAACGACCCTGCAATCGAGGTTCCAGACACGATCGAGCGATGGCGACATCCCCTAAGGACACACGCGGACACGACGCGCGCGCCGAGAGCGGCCTGCCGCGCGAGAGATTGGTCGTCGTCGGCAACGGCATGGCCTCCCTGCGATTCCTGGAGCGGCTCACGGAGATCGCACCCGGCCGTTACGACATCACCTGCATCGGCGCCGAGCCGACGGTCGCCTACAACCGGGTCCTGCTCTCCTCGCTGCTCGGCGGCGAGGTCGACGAGGCCGCCTGCGCCTTCCGCGGCCTCGACTGGTACGCGGATCACGGCATCCGCCTGATCACCGGCGCGCCGGCGACCCGGATCGACCGGGAGAACGGGTACGTCCGCGTGGGCGAGACCCACGTCCTGCCCTTCGACAGGCTGGTCCTCGCGGTCGGCTCCCTGCCGATCCGCCTGCCGAAGCCCGGCATGGATCTCCCCGGCGTCATCACCTTCCGCGACCTCGCCGACGTGGCGGCGATCCGGAAGGCCGCCGTGCAGCACGCCCGGGCGATCGTCATCGGCGGCGGCCTTCTCGGCCTGGAGGCGGCGGTCGGGCTCGCGCGCCTCGGCGTCGAGACCACGCTGCTCCACGTCATGGACCGGCTGATGGAGCGCCAGCTCGACCACCATGCCGCCGCGCTCGTAAAGCGTGCCATGGAGGCGCGGGGGGTTCGGGTGATCCTCAAGGCGGATACCGCCCGCCTCGAAGGAGACGGCCGCGTCGAGCGCCTCGTCCTGGCGGACGGCACCGCGCTCCCGGCCGACCTCGTGGTGATGTCGGTGGGCGTGCGCCCCTCGGTGGCGCTGGCGCAGGCCGCGGGACTGGCGGTCGGCCGGGGCATCACGGTCGACGACCGGATGACCACCTCGGACCCGCGGATTTTCGCGCTCGGCGAGTGCGCCGAGCACCGCGGCCAGATCTACGGCCTGGTCGAGCCCGCCTACGAGCACGCCGAGACGCTCGCCCGCCACCTCGCCGGCGAGCCGGCCGAGTACCGGGGCACGGCCCTGTCCACGAGCCTGAAGGTGTCGGGCCTGCCGGTCTTCTCGGCCGGGATCGTGGACACGCCCGACGATGCGGAGGCGATCGTGCTCTCCGACCCCGGAGCCGGCCTCTACCGCAAGCTTCTGGTGCGCGATGGGAAGCTGATCGGCGCGGTGTTCGTCGGCGACATCGCCGAGCAGGGCGCCTGCAAGGGGCTGATCCGGTCCGGCGACCCGATCGAGAACGTGGACGACTTGATGTTCGGGCGCCCCGTGCCCGAGCCGCTGGCTGCTTGAGGAGGCGCGGATGTCCGAGACCACCACCCAGAGCGCCGCAGGCGCGTTCGAGGCCGAGCAGAAGCGCTACCTCGAAGGCTTCGCCTCCGGCATCGCCGCCGTCCGCATGACCGGCGGCCTCGCCGCGGGCGGGGCCGGGGCGGCCGCGCCACCCGCCGAGCCCACGGGCCCGGACGCGATCCACATCAAGGCGCAGGACAAGACCGTCAAGGCGGGCGGCAAGCTCTGCGACCAGGAGAAGTGGAAGCGCGCCGAGAACCCGTTCGACGGCCACAACCGCCTGATCCAGGAGGCCGCCGCCGGCAAGCAGCCGAAGCCCGAGGACAATTTCCGCTGGCGCTACCACGGCCTGTTCTGGGTCGCGCCGAACCAGGTCTCGTACATGTGCCGGCTGCGGATCCCCAACGGGATCCTGCACCATTGGCAGTTCGCGGGCGTCGCCGACCTCGCCGACGAGCATGGCGGCGGCTACGTCCACGTGACCACCCGGGCGAACCTCCAGGTGCGGGAGATCGGCCCCGAGCACGCCCAGCCCTTCCTCGACGGGCTCACCGATATCGGCCTCACGGCCCGGGGGGCGGGCGCCGACAACATCCGCAACGTCACCGGTTCGTCGACCGCCGGCATCGACGCCCAGGAGCTGCTGGACACGCGCCCGCTCGCCAAGTCCTGGCACAACTGGATCCTGAACGACCGCTCCCTCTACGGCCTGCCGCGCAAGTTCAACGTCGCCTTCGACGGCAGCGGCGTGATGCCGACCCTGGAGGAGACCAACGACATCGGCTTCCAGGCGGTGGAGGTTCTCGACGGCGCTTCGGTGCCTCCGGGGATCTACATGCGCCTCGTGCTCGGCGGCATCTCGGGCCACCGCGACCTCGCCCGCGACACCGGCATCGTCCTGAAGCCGGAAGACTGCAACGCGGTCGCCGACGCGATCATCCGGGTGTTCATCGAGAACGGCGACCGGACGAACCGCAACAAGAGCCGGATGAAGTACGTCCTCGACGCCTGGGGCTTCGACAAGTACCTCGCCGCCGTCGAGGACAAGCTCGGCCGCAAGCTCGACCGGGTCGCGCCCGAGCACGTGGCGCCGCGTAAAGCCACCGACCGCTACGCCCATGTGGGCGTCCACGCCCAGAAGCAGCCCGGCCTCAACTGGGTCGGCGTGGTCCTGCCGGTCGGCAAGATGACGAGCGATCAGGTGCGGGCGCTGGCCCGGATCGCCGCGGAGTGCGGGGACGGCCAGATCCGCCTCACCGTCTGGCAGAACTTCATTTTTTCCGGTGTTCCGGACGCGAAGGTCGCCGAGGTGGAGGCTCGCGTGGACGCGCTCGGCCTCACCACCAAGGCCGCCGGCATCCGCTCCGGCCTCGTGGCCTGCACGGGCGCCAAAGGCTGCAAATTCGCGGCCTCCGACACCAAGGGCCACGCGCTGATCATCGCCGACCATGTCGAGAAGGCCGTGCCGAACCTCGACGTGCCGGTGAACGTCCACCTCACCGGCTGCCACCACAGCTGCGCCCAGCACTACATCGGCGACATCGGGCTGATCGGCGCCAAGGTCGTCGTCTCGGAGGAGGGCGACACCGTCGAGGGCTACGACGTCGTGGTCGGCGGTGGCTTCGCCGAGAACCCGAAGATCGGCACCGAGATCTGGAAGGCCGTGAAGGCCGAGGATACGCCCTCCCGCGTCGAGGCTCTGCTGCGCGCCTACCTCGCCCTCCGCCAGGGCCCCGAGGAGAGCTTCCAGGCCTTCACAAGCCGCACCGGCGCGGAGGCGCTCCGCGACGCCGCCGAGGACCAGCCCGCCCTGAAGGCCGCCGCATGACCCAGCACGTCTCGCCCCCCCTCGTCCTGATCCCCGAGACCGCGCCCTTCAACGAGGACCAGCGCGCCTGGCTCTCGGGCTACTTCGCGGCCCTGCTCGGCCCCGCCGTCGCGGGTGCAACGGCGCTCGCCCCCGGCGAAGGCCCCGCGACCGGGCCGAAACTGGCCGACAACGACGACGCCCCCTGGCACGACCCGTCGATGCCGCTCGGCGACCGGATGGCGATGGCCAAGGACCGGCCCGAGCCGCAGAAGCTGATGGCCGCCATGGCCCAGCAGGATTGCGGCCAGTGCGGCTACAACTGCGCCGACTACGCCAACGCGATCTTCCTGAAGAACGAGGCGCGCCTGAATCTTTGCCAGCCCGGCGGCAAAGAGACCCTGCGCATGCTCAAGAAGCTGGACGAGGAGTTCGGCGCCGCCGGGGGCGCCCCGGCCGCGCCGAAGGCGGACGATGACGCCCCGAAGGCCGCCGCCGACCTCGGGCCGCTCGGCTTCTGCCGCGAGAACCCGGTCGAGGCGCTGTTCCTGTCCCGCCGCCGCCTCAACGATCCGGGCGGCGAGAAGGAGACGTGGCACATCGAGATCGGGCTGGACGGTACGCCGATCCAGTACGAGGTCGGCGATTCGCTGGGCCTGTTCCCCGCCAACGCCCCGGCGCTGGTCGACGCGGTGATCGCGGAGCTCGGCGCCCGGCCCGAGCGGGTGATCGGCGAGAAAACCCTGCGTGAGCACCTGCTGATCAACTACGCGCTGGGTGCCGCGCCCGACAACCTCTATCAGCTCCTGTCGCTGCTCACCTCGGGCGCGGCCCGCAAGAAGGCGCAGGCGCTGGCCTCCGGCGAGGATCCGGACGGCGATGCCGCCTATCTCGACGTCCTCGGCGCCCTGCACAAGTTCCCGGGCGCGCGGCCCGACGCCGAGGTCTTCCTGGAGGCCTTGGACGAGCTGCAGCCGCGGCTCTATTCGATCTCGTCCTCGCCCAAGATGGATGTCGGCCGCGTGTCCCTGACGGTGGACGCGGTGCGCTACAACCACCGCTCGCGGCTGCGGCTCGGCGTCGCCTCGACCCATCTCGGCGAGCGCCTGCCCGAGCAGACCAAGGTGAAGGTCTATCTTCAGAAGGCGCACGGCTTCGGGCTGCCGGCCGATCTGTCGAAGGACGTGATCATGTGCGGCCCCGGCACCGGCATCGCGCCCTTCCGGGCGTTCCTGCGGGAACGCGCCGCCACGCAGGCGCCCGGCCGCAACTGGCTGTTCTACGGTCACCAGCGGCAAGCCAGCGACTTCTTCTACAAGGACGAGCTGACCCAGCTGAAGGACGACAAGGTGCTCACCCGCCTGTCCCTGGCTTGGTCCCGGGACGGCAAGGAGAAGACCTACGTCCAGGACCGGATGCGCGAGAACGGCGCCGAGCTCTGGAAGTGGCTCGAGGGCGGCGCGCATTTCTACGTCTGCGGCGACGCCAAGCGCATGGCCAAGGACGTCGAGCGGGCGATCATCGACGTGGCCGCGCAGTTCGGGGGCAAGAGCCCCGAGGATGCGGTGGCCTACCTCGCCGCGCTGAAGAAGGCCGGGCGGTATCAGGCCGACGTGTACTGAGCAGCCCAACCCTCCCCCGCGGAGGGGGGAGGGAGACGCGGCGCGAACCTTCGAGGACTTCAGCCATGACCCAGCCCGTGGCGGCGTCGACGGTGCGGACCACCTGCCCCTATTGCGGGGTCGGGTGCGGCGTGCTCGCGAGTCCGGACGGGCAGGGCGGCGCCACGATCGCGGGCGACACCGACCACCCGGCCAATTTCGGGCGCCTGTGCTCGAAGGGCTCGGCGCTGGGCGAGACCCTGTCGCTGGAGAACCGCCTGCTTCACCCGCAGGTCGACGGCGCGCAGGTCTCGTGGGATGCGGCCCTCGACACGGTCGCGGGCAAGCTCCGCGCGGTGGCCGAGGAGCACGGCCCGGACGCGATCGCCTTCTACCTGTCGGGCCAGCTGCTCACCGAAGACTATTACGTCGCCAACAAGCTCGCGAAGGGCTTCATCGGCACGCCGCACGTGGACACCAATTCCCGGCTGTGCATGTCGAGCGCGGTGGCGGCCCATCGCCGGGCCTTCGGCTCCGACACGGTGCCGGGCTGCTACGAGGATCTCGACGAGGCCGACCTGATCGTGCTGGTCGGCTCCAACACCGCGTGGTGCCACCCGATCCTGTTCCGCCGCATGGCCGACGCCAAGGCGCGCCGCGGGACCAAGTTCGTGGTCATCGACCCCCGCCGGACCCAGACCGCGGAGGAATCCGACCTGTTCCTCGGCATCCGGCCGGGCACCGACACCGCACTGTTCTCGGGCCTGCTGGTCTACCTGTCCGACAACGGCTTCCGCGATCGCGCTTTCATCGATTCCCATACGGCCGGCCTCGATGGCGCCCTCGACCGCGCCCGCCAGATCGCGCCGGACGTGGCGGCGGTCGCCGCCGTCACCGGCGCGCCGGAGGTCGACATCGCGGCCTTCTACGCCCTGTTCGCCGGTACCCGCCGGGTGGTCACGGCCTTCTCGCAGGGGGTGAACCAGTCGGCGCAGGGCACCGACAAGGGTAACAGCATCATCAACTGCCACCTCGTCACCGGCCGCATCGGCGAGACCGGGATGGGGCCGTTCTCCCTGACCGGCCAGCCCAACGCCATGGGCGGGCGCGAGGTCGGGGGGCTGGCCAACATGCTGGCGGCCCACATGCACTTCACCCCCGAGGAGGTGGACCGGGTGCGCCGCTACTGGGGGGCGCCGCGGATCATCACCGGCGAGGGCATGAAGGCGGTGGCGCTGTTCGAGGCGATCGCCCGGGGCAAGATCAAGGCGCTCTGGGTCATGGGCACGAACCCGCTGGTCTCGATGCCGCGGGCCGACGCGATCCGCGAGTCGCTCGCCGGCCTCGACCTCTTCGTGGTGTCCGAGGCGGTGGCGGATTCCGACACCGCCCGGGGCTGCGGCAGGACCACGGTGCTTTTGCCCGCCCAGGCCTGGGGCGAGAAGGACGGCACGGTCACCAATTCCGAGCGGCGGATCTCCCGCCAGCGCCGCTTCCTCGCGAGCCCCGGCGAGGCGCGGCCGGACTGGGCGGCGCTGGCCGATGTCGGCCGCCGCCTCGGGCACGGAAAGGCCTTCGCGTTCGACTCCGCCGCCGCGATCTTCCGCGAGCATGCCGGGCTCTCGACCTACGAGAACAACGGCACCCGCGACTTCGACCTCGGCGCGCTCGCGGACATCAGCGACGCCGCCTACGACGTGACCCTGCCGGTGCAGTGGCCCATCCCGAAGCGCTCCGGCTTCCGGGGCGCCCCGCAGGGCAAGGCCAGGCTGTTCGGCGACGGCCGGTTCTACACCTTCGACCGGCGCGCCCGCTTCGTCGCGGTGCAGCCGCCGGCCCTCGCGCTCGCGGCCTCGCCGGCGTTCCCGCTCATGCTCAACACCGGCCGGGTCCGCGACCACTGGCACACGATGACGCGCACCGGGAAGAGCCAGCGCCTCTCGGCGCACCGGGCCGTCCCGTTCGTCGAAATCCACCCGGACGACGCGGCGGCCCACGGCCTCGCGGAGGGCGACATCGCCCGGCTCTCGACCGAGCACGGCGCGGCCGAGCTGGAGGTGACGGTCACCGACACGGTGGTGCCGGGCAATCTGTTCATGCCGATGCACTGGGGCGGCGCCTTCGCGTCGCAGGCCCGGGTCGGCGCGCTGGTGCGCGGCATGACCGACCCGGTCTCGGGCCAGCCCGAACTCAAAGCGACCCCGGCGGCCATCGCGTCCGTCGGCTACCGCGCCCGCGGCTTCCTGCTGACGCGCCGGCAGGTGGCGATGCCCGAGGGCTGGTGGTGGGCGCGCGCCGCGATCACCGGCGGCTGGGGCGCGCAGTTCGCCACCGCCGACAGCTCCCGGGCGGTGGCGCTGATGGTGCGCGGCCTGATCCAGAGCGAGGCCCTGTCGGGCTGCGAACTCGCGGAATATGCCGATCACACCCGCAACCGCTACCGCTGCGCGGTCTATGACGGCGACCGCCTCGTCGCCTGCCTCGCCTACGCCCCCGCGGGGGAGCGGCCGGACTGGGAGGCCGCCAAGGCCCTGTTCGCCACCGAGGTGCCCGACGCCGCCGAGCGACGGGCGCTGCTCTCGGGCCGCGCGGCCACGGCCTCGGCGGGGCCCGTGGTCTGCGCCTGCCACGGCGTCGGCGCCGACGTCATCGCCACCACCATCGCCGGGGGCGCCGCCTCCGTGGAGGCGGTGGGCGCCGCCTGCAAGGCCGGCACGAATTGCGGCTCGTGCATACCGGAGATCCGCAAGATGCTGGCCGGGCAGACCGCATGCGCCGCGTGATTTTCTGATACACTTGCCGGCGAGGACAGACCGACCCGTCCAACCGGACCCCCTCATCCTGGGGGGGTGGACAGGAGAGGCCGGTTCGAGACGATTCAGGACAGGCCCGTGACCGAGACCCCCCTGCGCGCAGCCCGCGCCCCCCGCGAGACCAAGGCCGCCGGCCTGGAGCCGCTGGCGGTGCTGCCCGTCTTCGTGCCCCTGCGCGGCAAGCGGGTGGTTCTGGCCGGATCCTCCGGCGGGGCGCCGTGGAAGGTGAAGGTCCTGGCCGCGGCCGGCGCCCATGTGGACGTCTACGCCCCCGATCCCGGCGAGGAGCTGCGCGCGGTCCCGGGCGAGATCGTCGATGGGCACGTCACGCTGCACGAGCGGGCCTGGACGCCGGACGACCTTTGGGGCGCGGCCTTCTGCATCGGCGCCTTGGAGGACGAGGCCGAGTGCGTCGCCTTCGTGGTGGCGGCCCGCGGAGCCGGGGCGATCGTCAACGCGGTCGACCGGCCGCATCTCTGCGACGTGAAGTTCGGCGCCATCGTCAACCGCTCGCCGCTGGTCGTGGGCATCTCGACGGAGGGCGCCGCCCCGGTCTTCGGCCAGACCGTGCGCGCCCGGATCGAGGCGATGCTGCCCCGGGGCTTCGCCCGCTGGGTCGGGGCGGCCCGCGACTGGCGCGATGGCGTCACGGCGCGCTTCCACGGCTTCGCGGAGCGCCGTGCCTTCTGGGAGCGCTTCACCGACCGGGCCTTCGCGGAGCCGGACCGCGCCCCCTCCGACACGGATCTCGCGGAATTGCTCGGCGAGACGGAAGCCGCCCCGAAGGGCGGAGCGGTGACCCTGGTCGGGGCCGGCCCCGGCGACGCGGAGCTTCTGACCCTCAAGGCGCTGCGGGCGCTCCGCAACGCCGACGTGATCCTCTACGACGACCTCGTCGCCCCGGAGATCCTCGACTATGCCCGCCGCGAGGCGCGCACCATGCTGGTGGGCAAGACCGGCCACGGCCCGTCCTGCCGCCAGGACGACATCAACGCGCTGATGGTCCAGCTCGCCCGCTCGGGCAAGCAGGTGGTGCGGCTGAAATCCGGCGACCCGCTGGTCTTCGGCCGGGCCGGCGAGGAGATCGAGGCCTGCCGGGCCGCCGGCATCCCGGTCACCGTGGTCCCCGGGGTCTCGGCCGCGCAGGGTGCAGCGGCGGCGCTCGGCGTGTCCCTGACCCATCGGGACGCCGCGCGCCGGCTCCAGTTCGTCACCGGCCACGACCGCCGCGGGGCGCTGCCGGACGACCTGAACTGGGGGGCGCTCGCGGATCCGAGCGTCACCACGGTGATCTACATGCCCAAGCGGACCCTGCGGGCGCTGCTGGCGCGCGCGGTGGAGGAAGGTCTGGCGCCGTCGACGCCGGCGCTGCTGGTGTTCAACGCGACGCGCCCGAACCAGCAGGCCCTGCGGGGCACGGCCGCCGACCTCGCCGACCGGGTGGAGGCGGCGGGGCTCGAAGGGCCGGCGCTGCTGATGGTCGGTACGGCCTTCTCGGAGATGCGGAGCGCCGTGACGGAAGACGGGGCGCAGAGCCGGATGGTCGTCTGACCGGACGGATCCCACGTGCCCCGCGCGGCTTGCGACGATCTGAAACGGTTGCCCTGCCTGGGAAACGGCCCGCCCGGACCCAGAACTGCCCGTGGGCCCAGGCCTTGGGCAGAAACGGAGGGTGGAATGACACGGTCATGGATCAGCGCCGCGGCGGCGCTGGCGATGCTCGGCGGTTTCGGGCCGGCTTCGGCGGCCGACCACGCCGGGCTTGTGGTGGTTCCGGATGGCGCCTCCGCCACCTACGAGCCCGGCCCGCCCAACCTGCCCAGAGGGACCCAGATCAGCCGGATCGCGGGCGATCCGTCGAAGCCCGGCGCCTTCGTCCTGCGGGTGAAGGTACCGGCCAATACGGTGATCGCGCCGCACACCCATTCCAAGCCCGAGACGCTGACGATCCTCTCGGGTTCGATCCATCACGCGCACGGGCGGACCCTGGACAAGACCAAGGGTTCGGTGCTGAAGGCCGGCGGCTTCGTCTACCTGCCGGAGGACATGCCGCATTCGTTGTGGACCACCGACGAGCCGGTCGAACTGCAGGTCAACGGCTCCGGGCCGTTCGGGCTGAACTACATCAACCCCGCCGACGATCCGAGCCGGGACGCCGGCAAGCCCGGCTAGAAACGGGCGGGGGGCTCAGGTCTCGCCCGCCACGAACGCGCGCATCAGGTAGTGCGCGATCGCCATGGGCGGCGGGGCCTGGATCCCCTCGGGATGCGTCCCGTCGAGCATCGCCGCGACCGCGTCCCGGTCGAACCAGCGGGCATCCTCCAGCTCGTTCGGATCGGTCACGATGGCCGCGTCGAGGGCCTCGGCGGCGCAGCCGAGCATCAGTGAGGACGGGAACGGCCAGGGCTGCGACGTCCGGTAGGTGACGGCGCCGACGCGGATCCGCGTCTCCTCGAACACCTCGCGGCGGACCGCGTCCTCGATCGTCTCGCCGGGCTCCAGGAAGCCCGCGAGGCACGAGAACATGCCCGGCTTGAAATGCGGCCCCCGGCCGAGCAGGCAGGTGTCGCCCCGGCGCACCAGCATGATCACCACCGGATCGACCCGGGGGAAGTGGTGGGCGTCGCAACCCGGGCATTCGCGCCGGAAGCCGCCGGCCTTCGCCACCGTGGCGGTGCCGCACTTGGCGCAGAAGCCGTGGCGGGCGTGCCAGTCGAGCATCGACTTGGCCACGGCCAGCAGGCCGAGCTCCTCGGCCTCCACGGCGGATTCGGTGGCGATCGACCGCAGGTCGAGGGTGCGGACCGGCGCCTCGGCGAACCGCTCGGCCGCCTCGGCGGGGGCTGCGGCGGCGAAGACGGGCTGCCCGTCCCGGTGCCCGAGGAAGATGCGCGTCCCGCCGTCGAGGCCCGCGGCCTCCGCGGGGGCGATCAGCGCGGTCGATCCGCGCAGCACGATCCGGTCGCCGCAGATCAGGACGAGGCGCGCGTCCGGCGCGTCGAAGGCGGGCACCGCCTCCTCGGGCTGCTCGGACGAGTGGCGGTCGAGGCGGTTGCGGACGAATCCGAGGGTGTCGCGGGGATCGGTCATGCCAGTGTCAGGCCGCGGAGAACAGGGCGCCGGCGCGCTCGAGGAGCTGGGCGCGGGCGTGGGGTGGATAGGGCTTGCGGGTCTCGAACCCCCAGACCGGACCCGGCCAGGCCGGATCTGACCGGAATCGGCCGATGACGTGGACGTGGAGCTGCGCCACCACGTTGCCGAGGGCGCCGACATTCACCTTGTCGGGCTTCGACAGGGCCTGCATCACCCCCGTGGCGAGACGGATCTCCTGCCAGAGCGCGGCGGCATCGGCCTCGGAGAGATCGGTGATCTCGCAGAGGTCCGGGCGGCGCGGCACCAGGATCAGCCAGGGGAACCGGGCATCGTCCATCAGCAGCACGCGGCACAGGGCGAGGTCGCCCACCTCCGCCGTGTCGGCGGAGAGGCGCGGGTCGAGGGTGAAGGCGGGCTCGGTCATCGGGACACGATGTAGCGCAGCTTCCGCATCGGCGCGCGGGTTTGGTGCGCCGCCGATGATGCGGCACGGGTCTCGTCCGCCTCAGAGCCCCGGCACGACGCCCTGGCGGCCGACCGCGATCGTGCCGGCCACGAGGCCGCCCTCCGGGTGGGAGCGGGCGAAGATCGTCACGGCGGCGCCGGGCTGGAGCATGGCTTTCTCGCCCGGGGCGAACTGCGTCACCGGCGCACCGTCCGGGATCGCGAAGGACGCCTGCCCGTCCTTGTAGGCGAGCGTCACGCGCATCGGCGGCCCCCTCTGCAGGTCGGCGACCCAGCCGGCCGTCAGGCTCGCGCCCTGCGCCGTGTCCCAGGGCTGGCTGCCCGCCTCGAAGCCGCGCTCGGAGGGCGAGTACAGGGTCACCGCGGTCGCCTGCCGCGGCTCGGGGCCGGCCTCGCCGATGACGCTGACGTAGCTCTCGGGTTTGATGTTGCGGAGGCTCGCGGCATTGACCGCGTAGATCCGGGTGCGCGGGACCATCCGCACGGTGAGGGTGCCGCCGCTGGCGCGGCGGATCTCCAGGCGCTCCGAGTCGGCCCGGACCACCGTGCCGCGGAACCGGACCGTCGTCGGCTCCGCCCGGGCGGCGCCGACGGCTGAGATCGCCAGAAAGCCGGCGAGGAAGAGGCGTCTCACGGGGCTCGTCACAGGACTCCTTTCGCGGCGTCGCACCATCCGGACGCGGGAGCCGAACGCCACGGGCCGGCGCCGGTTCCCGGCGCGGTCCCGGTTGCCACCGGCCCGGTCCGCGCAGCGGTCAATGGGCCATCAGCACCGGCATGTCGGCATGCGCCAGGACATGGCTGGTGACGCCGCCGAAGATCATCTGGCGCAGGCGGCTCTGGGTGTAGGCGCCCTTGATCAGCAGGTCGCAACCGAAGGCCTTGGACTCCGCCAGGAAGGTCTCGCCGGGCACCCGCCGGCCGGCCGGCAGCGCCCGGTGCGACGCGTCCACGCCCTCGCAGGCCAGTGCCTGGGCGAGATCCTGGGCGGTCGGGCCCGGCACCATGCCGCCTTCGACGCTGAGCACCAGCACCCGCTCGGCCCGCCGCAGGAACGGCATCGCGAAGGCCACCGCCCGGGCGGTCTCGGTGGAGCCGTTCCAGGCGATGACCACCGCGTCGCCGAGGCTCGCCGGGGCGCTGGGCGGGGCCAGAAGGATCGGCCGGCCGCTCTCGAACAGGGCCGTCTCGAAGGTGGTCATGCGCGGGGCATTGTCGGTCGTGCCCGGACGCCCGACCACGGTGGCCGAGAAGAGCCGTGCATACTGGCCGAGGAACGCGTCGCCGGTGGGGACGTCCTGCCGCCAGCGGTAGCGCGGGCCGGCATCCGGCACGCGATCCGGAATGCACAGGCCGTCGCGGGCATGCCGCGGGATGCCGGCACCGTCCATGAAGGCGATGAAACGGCTGCCCGCCTCTTCGGCCTCGGCCCGGTCGGCCTCCTCGTCGCGCAGCCACGTCATGCCGCCGACCATGTCGACGGGGACGTACTCGGCGAGGGCCGGGCGCAGGGACACGCCCTCGATCAGGCTGCCGAAGCGCGTCGCCGCCAGCCGGGTGGTCTCGAAGACGGAGGGCAGGGCGTCGTGCATCGCGACGGGTACGAGCAGGGTCTTCATGGTGGCAATCTCCCCGGTCTCGAGAGGCTAATCCGCCCGGCCGCCCGGTGGAACCGGGGCCAGCGCGGCGCGCACACGGTTTTGCGGCCCGCGCGGATCGAGGCGCGCCCGCAGGATCCGGGTCAGCGGCGCCTCGACGAGGCGGTGGACCACGAGCGCGGCCGCCACGCTGCCGGCGAGCATCAGGACCATGCTGCCCCAGGGCTGCACGGCCGGCGCCAGCCCGAGCCGGAGCAGCCCCTCGCGCACGAGGCGCAGCGCGAAGGGATGCACGAGATAAAGGGCGTAGGAGGCGTCGCCCAGCCCGACGAGCCCGCGCACCGGGACGGGAAGGCGCGCGACCTGGGCGGCATCGCGCGTCGGTCCGAGGGCGGCCGCCACCAGCAGGGCGGCCGGGCCGCCGACGAGGAGGGGCCGCAGAAATCCGTCGGCCCCGCCTTGGCCGGCGAGCACGCGCGCGGCCAGGACGAGCCCGACGCCGCCCAGAACCGTGAGACCGACCCGCAGGGGCAGGCCCGGCCGGAAACCCTCGCGATAGGCGAGGGCGAGACCGGCGCCGGCGACGAATTCGAGCACGATCGGATCCGTCCAGAAGCGGAGCGGCACCGGAAGACCGGGCACGAGGGCTCCGACAGCCACGAGGAGCACAAGGGCCCCGCACAGCCAGGCGACGGCGCCGCGCCGGCCGAAGCCGAGCCCTGCCGCGAAGACTGCGTAGAAGAAGGCCTCGTAGTTCAGGGTCCAGCCGAGGCCATAGAGCGGTTGGACGGTGCCGTCGGGCCGGGCCACCGGCCAGAACAGGAAGCTCGCCACGAGGGCTGCGGGATCGCCGAGGAGGGCCGCCGCGTCGCCGAGCAGATCCGGCCGGGCCAGCGCGAGGGCGAGGAAGACGAGGCTCACCAGCCAGTAGAGCGGGACCACCCGGGCGATCCGATGGGCGAGGAAGCGGGCCCGCCCCCCCGGCCTGCCGGCCAGCCGGATCCCGGTATGGACGATGACGAATCCGGAGATCACGAAGAACAAATCGACCCCGCCCCACCAGGGCATGAGCGTTTCCGGGGCGGGCGCGTGGCCGAAGCCGCGCTCCGCCAGCAGCCCCGCCTCGTGCCGCGCATGATGCCAGACGACCATCAGGGCGGCCCCGGCGCGCAGGACCTGGAGCAGGACGAAGATCACCGGGCGACCATGCCTCGCCCCGCGCCCCGCCAGCAGGGCGCGCATGCGGTTCCGCCGCGGCTGCAGCCGAGGTCGGAGGCGGGCCGGACGGCGATCGGTCCGGCGGCCGAGTCTGCGGACCGGCGGCTCACCCCGCGGACCGCCGCCCTTCGGCCACCGCCCCGTCCGGGGCGAAAACGGCAGGAACCATAAGCCCATAACCTCGTTGACCGACCAATTCGCGAACCCGCCTGCGCCCGATCCTTCGTGCTGCGCATGCGACCTGCCAGAGTTCGCGTATCCATTTCGAACAGAGGTCCCGATGCTGAAGAACTATGCTGCCGCGTCCGCGCTTGTCCTGGCGCTGTCGACCCCGGCCCTGGCTCAGAGCGCCAACGACTTCCGCCTCCAGTCGATGCAGGCGAACGCCTTCGAAATCCAGTCCTCGCAGATCGCCCTGTCCAAGTCGCGCAACCCGAAGGTCCGCTCCTACGCCCAGGAGGTCCTCCGCGACCACCGGGCCGCCAACGTCGCCCTGGCGGGCGGCCAGATGAACGGCGTGGCCGGTGATCCGGGCGTCGGCGGCCTGATCACGGCGCCGATCGCGGTGGCGGGCAGCGCCGTGGGCGCCGGCGTCGGCGCGGCGACCGGCGTGGTCGGCGGCACCCTCGCGGGCGGACCGGTCGGCGGCCTCGAGGGCGCCGGCGCCGGTGCGGCGCGCGGCGCCGCCGCGGGCGGTCAGATCGGGCGCGGCGACATGATGGCCACGGGCGCCTCGACGATGGTGGCGCCGAGCCCCGAGCAGCAGGCGATGCTGGCCGAGCTGTCGTCGACCCCGGCCGGCCCGCGCTTCGACCGCCTCTACGCCAGCCAGCAGCTCCAGGCGCATCAGATAACCATCGCGATGACGCAGGCCTACGCCCAGGGCGGCCCGAACCCGGCCCTGCGCAACTACGCCCAGCAGGCCCTTCCGGCCCTGCAGATGCACTACAACCAGGCTCAGCGCCTCCCCGGCGCGATGTAAGGGTCATCGTCAGGGACGGCCCGGCTTCCGCCGGGCCAGACCTCCGGCGGCGGGTGCGAGCCCGCCGCCGTTTTCATGTCCGGCCTCTCTGCCCCGGCCACCGGCGAACCCGCGGGCGCGCCGCGTTCACGGGCCGGCACGTTGCGCCATCCGTTTCCGCCACGGACGGTCCGCGCAGAGGCATTGCCGAGATCCGCGCGCCGACCGGAGCCCCAAACGAAAACGGCCGGTGCGCGATGCGCAGCCGGCCGTTCCCGCAAAGTTACCGATCGGAGCCGGTCAGCCGACCCCGTTCTTCAGCGCGCGTCGCGCTCAATCGCACGCGATGGCGGCGACCGAGCGGACGGTCTGGCCCGTCGTGTCGATCGGCGGCTTGAACACGCCGGTCTCCGGGTCGCGCACCAGCAGGGAGCCGCTCGCCACGCCGAAATGCGCGCCGTGGATCTCCAGACGGCCGTCGTCGACCCGCTCCTTCACGAACGGGAAGGTCAGCAAGTTCTCCATGCTCTGGACGACCACCGCATGCTCCAGCTTGGTCAGGTAGTCCGGCGCGCCGGGATCGCCGGCCTTGTCTTCGGCCTGACCCACGAGCGAGACCCATTTGCCGATGAAGTCGCCGGGAGAGAGCGGCTTGGCCTTGTTGGCGTAGGCCTTGATGCCGCCGCAGGTGGCGTGGCCGAGAATGACGATGTGCTTCACCTCCAGAGCCTGGACGGCGAATTCCAGCGCCGCCGAGGTGCCGTGGTACTGACCGTCCGGCTGGTAGACCGGCACGAGGTTCGCGACGTTGCGGATCGTGAACAGCTCGCCCGGCCCGGCATTGAAGATCGCGCTGGGCGACACCCGGCTGTCACAGCAGCTGATGACCAGGATCTCCGGGTTCTGCGTGGAGGCGAGCTGCGCGAAGCGCCGGCGCTCGGTCGGGAAGCGGTCGAGGAGGAAGGACCGGTAGCCTTCGGTCAGGTAGACGGGGAACATAAAGGCGTCTCCAGTTAGACAATCCCGCGACGGCAGGAAGTGAACTCAAAGTTCTCGCCAGGCAAGAACGCGTGGGTGGGCCGGAATAGTCCCGTTCGCGAGGTCCGCGGCGAGATCGGCGAGACCGGCCGGCTCGAAGTGCTCGCCGCTGGCGCGCAATTCGTCGATCGGCCACCAGCGTGTCCCGATCAGCGGGTTGTCCTCGGTCTCGGCGAGGCGGCTCGTATCGACCCGGTCGTCGGGCAGGCGGACGAGGAAGTAGCGCTCGCGGGCGTCCCGCGCCTGCCGGAACAAGTGGAACGGGCCGTCGCAGGCGGCGACCTGCGGGCCGATGGCGACATCGCCGCGGCCGATCTCCTCCTCGAGCTCCCGGCGACAGGCGGTGACGTGGTCCTCGCCGGGCTCCAGGCCGCCCCCCGGCATGAACCAGAACCGCAGGGGCGCGCCGTCCGGCCCTTTGGCATGGACCGACGTGTAGGCGATGAGCAGGATCCGATCCTGCGGATCGAGCACGATCGCGCGGGCGATGTGGCGGACGGGCAGGGGGTTCGCGGCGCTCATGCAGCGAGAGCTAGAGCGGGCGCGGTGAACGGACACCGCCTGTGCGCGAGGCTGCGTGCAAAACAGCACGTTGGGTCGCGCACGGCGCCGGTTGCGATCCCTGGCGGACGGCCGCTCAGGACGGCGCGCGCAAAGCCGGGGCCCAGATCACCACGGGAAGCCCGAACGCGTCCCGCTCCGGCGGATCCGGCAGCGGCACGGCGCATCCGAGGCGGATGTCGCGGGCGACCACCAGGGCGGCCAGCGCATCCAGATGGTCGTCCTCCGGAACGCCCTTCGCCCGGGCCTCGATCAGCGCGCCCGGCAGGCCCGCCGCCGCGAGGAGCGCCCGGCGCAGGTCCAATCCTTCCCGGGCGCGCCGGCCCTTCTTGGGCAGGCCGAGCGGCCGGCCGCCGTTGAGGGCGTGGAAGGCCACCTCGGGATGGACCTCGTGGACCCGCGCCCGCACCTCCGGCCGCTCCCGCAGGAGCGTGTCGACCGCGCGGACGGCGCGGAAGATGTTGTATCCCTGGATCGAGGGCGCGAAGGGCGGGTCGCTCGCCTCGCGCGAAGCGGCCTTCGCGGCTTCATAGTCGGGGGCGTAGACCGCGCTCCGCGGCGGCATCGGAAACACCGATGCCCGCGCCGGCCCGAGCCGGGCGCGGGCCGCCCGGTCGGCGGCACGTCCGCCGCCGATGATGCGGTCCGGCAGGCCGATCGGCACGTCGATCCCGACGATGCAGGGCCGCTCCGGGGCGTCGAGCAGCGCGGCGACGTCGGGGAACAGGGCAGAGTGGTGCCGGTCGGGATCGTCGAGGTCGAGGAGCGCGCCCGCCCAGGCTCCGCGGCAGCCGTCCAGTCCCGCGATCCAGCGTGCCATGCCGTTCCTTCCTCGCGCGACGCGCGGCGGGCGTTCTTGCCGGGATGCGCAGGGAAAGCTATCCGCGTCGCCGAGGGCGCCGCCGGCCCGGGAGAAGCGTGATGAGCGAGATCCGTCCCCGTCGCAGCGTGCTGGCGATGCCGGGCTCCAACGCCCGGGCGCTGGAAAAGGCGCGGTCGCTCCCCGCCGACGTCATCCTGATCGACCTTGAGGACGGCACGGCCCCGGAGGTCAAGGCGGCCGCCCGTGCCCAGGTCGCCGCAGCGGTCACGGCGCGCGGCTTCGGCGCCCGCGAGGTGGTGGTGCGCATCAACGCGCCCGAGACCGAGGACGGCGAGGCCGATCTCGTGGCACTCGCTGCGGCCGCACCGGATGCCATTCTGGTGCCCAAGGTGCGCACCTCCGACACGCTGATCGCGGTCGGATCCCGGCTGCGCCGGCTCGGCGCGCCCCTGGCGACGCGGGTCTGGGCGATGATCGAGACGCCGATGGCGGTGGTGAACGCCGCCGAGATCGCGGGCGCGGCCCGGGACGTGGACGGGCGGCTTGCCGCCCTGGTGATCGGCCCGAACGACCTGCTGAAGGCGTCCCGGATCCGGCCCCCGGGGCGGGCTGCCCTGATGCCCTGGCTGATGACCGTGCTGGCCGCCGCCCGGGCCTACGAGATCGAGGCGATCGACGGCGTCTTCACCGACCTCACCGACGCGGCCGGATTCGAGGCGGAGTGCGTCCAGGGGCGCGACCTCGGCTTCGACGGCAAGATGCTGATCCATCCGAGCCAGATCGGCCCGGCCAACGCGGCCTTCGGCCCGGATGCCGCGGAGATCGCGCAGGCGCGGTCGTTGATGGACGTCTTCGACGCGCCGGAGAACCGGGCGCGCGGGGTCATCGCGGTGGATGGGAAGATGGTCGAGCGCCTCCATGTCGAGGCCGCCCGGCGGACCCTCGCCATGGCCGAGGCGATCGCGCGTCTCGGCGCGTGAGCGACCGGCCGGAGATCGGCCTGCGGCTGCTCGATCCGCGGCTGCCGGGCTGGGGCTTCCCGCGCTGGGGCTCGCCGGCTGCGGCCGGCCTCGACCTGCACGCCTGCCTCGACGCGCCGCTGGTGCTCCCGCCCCAGGGCAAGCCGGCGCTGATCCCGGCGGGGTTCAGCGTCCTGATCCGCGATCCCGATTGGTGCGGCCTGATCTTCCCGCGCTCGGGGCGCGGGCACCGCGAGGGTCTGGTGCTGGGCAACGGCACCGGCGTCATCGACGCGGATTACGAGGGGCCGCTGATGGTTTCCGCCTGGAACCGCGACGAATCCGAGCCGGTCCGGATCGAGCCGGGCGAGCGGATCGCCCAGCTGGTCTTCACGCGGATCACCCGGCCGGTCCTGACCGTGCTGGAGGGCGAGCCCGGCCCCGGCTCCGAGCGGGGGTCGGGCGGGTTCGGGTCGAGCGGGCGGTAGGCGCCCTCAGTCGAGCGTCTTGCCGAGTCGCCCCGCCAGATCCTGGATGAACTGGAAGGCGGTCCGGCCCGAGCGGGAGCCGCGGGTGGTGGCCCATTCAAGGCATTCGGCGCGCAGCTGCTCCGGCGGCACGGCGAGGCCATAGCGCTCGGCATAGGCGCGGATCATCGCCAGGTACTCGTCCTGGCTGCACTTGTGGAAGCCGAGCCAGAGGCCGAACCGGTCCGAGAGCGAGACCTTCTCCTCGACCGCCTCGCCGGGGTTGATCGCCGTGGAGCGCTCGTTCTCCACCATGTCGCGGGCGAGCAGGTGCCGGCGGTTCGAGGTGGCGTAGAACAGCACGTTGTTCGGCCGCCCCTCGATGCCGCCATCGAGCGCGGTCTTGAGCGACTTGTACGAAGTGTCGTCGGCGTCGAAGGAGAGGTCGTCGCAATAGACCAGCCAGCGGTGCGGGTCCGGCCGCAGCAGGGCCATCAGGTCCGGCAGGGCCTCGATGTCCTCGCGGTGGATCTCCACGAGCTTCATCGGCCGGCTGCCGGCGGGCCTGCGGGCGTTGATCTCGGCATGGGCCGCCTTGACCAGCGACGACTTGCCCATGCCGCGGGCCCCCCACAGCAGGGCATTGTTGGCCGGCAGGCCGCGGGCGAAGCGTTCGGTGTTCTCCACCAGGGTGTCGCGCGCCCGGTCGATGCCGGTGAGCAGGCCCATCTCCACCCGCGCCACCTGCGGCACCGGGGTCAGCCGGCGCTCGGGGCCCCACAGGAAGGCGTCGGCGGCGTCGGGATCGAAGGCCGGCGGGGCGGCGGGCGCGGCCCGCTCCAGCGCGGTGGCGATGCGCTCCAGGAGCGGCATCAGGGTATCCAGGGTCGCGGGGCTCGTCATCGGATCGGGGGGTTCGCGTGCGGGTCGGTCAGGCGGCCGGTTCTACGGGGAAGATCCGGGGAAATCATCCGTATCCGGATGCATGGCCCGGGCCTTCCGAACGGGAACCCGGATCGGGCGTTGATCATCGCGGCAGCACGGGTGCCGTAACGGCCGGGGGGCATGATGGACGCGGGACCGACGATCCGGATCACCCAGGTCGCCGATTACGTCTTCACGGTGGATTTCGGCGCGGCCCTGCCGGCGCTTCTCACCGACGAGGCGCCCCCGATCGGCGGCGGGACCGGGCCGTTCCCCGAGCAGCTGCTGATCTCCGGCGTCGCGAACTGCCTCTGCGCCAGCCTGGTCTTCGCGCTGGGGAAGTTCCGCCAGGAGGCCCGGGGCGTGGCCGCCGAGGCGTCCTGCCGGCTGGAGCGCAACCCTGCCGGGCGGCTCCGCGTCACCGCGATCGACGTGCGGATCCGCCTCGGCGCGGCGGCGGCCGACCTGCCGCGGATCGACCGGGTGCTGGAGCAGTTCGAGCGGTTCTGCACCGTCTCGGAGAGCGTGAAGGCCGGGATCCCGGTCGCCGTGTCGGTGGCCGATTGCGACGGCACGCGCCTGAAATGACCGGCGCCCCGGGGAAAGATCGGCCGCCCGGCGCATTGCCGCAGCACCAACCGGCCGCCGGAGCCGGACGAGGAGACGCCATGTCGGATCAGACGCGAGAACCCGCCCGCGCCCCCGAGGACCTTGCCGCCCTGTTCAACCAGCGCGCCAATGCCGGCGATGTCGAGGGCCTCGTCGCCCTCTACGAGCCCGACGCGGTGCTGGCCGCCGGCCGGGTCGTCGCCACGGGCCATGCCGAGATCCGGAGCTTCTACGCCGACCTGCTGGCGCGCAAATCCGACTTCCCGGCCCCGGAGACGCTGCCGCCCCTGCGCAACGGCCCCCTCGCCATGACCTTCGCGCGGCTGCCCAACGGCGCCCTGTCGGTGGAGGCCGCCCGGGAGCAGGCGGACGGGACGTGGCTCTGGGCGATCGACCAGCTCAAGATCGCGCCGCCGAAGACCTGACCGTCGGCCCGGACGCGCCCCCGCGCTTGTCCCACCGGACGCGATGCGGCAAAGCGGAGCCCGCGCGCTCGACGCTGCGCAGAAGACCCGAGCCGACTCGATGCACGACATCCGCGCCATCCGGGAGAACCCGGACGCCTTCGACAGCGACCTCGCCCGCCGGGGCCTCGCGCCGCTCTCGGCCGCGCTGATCGCGCTGGACGAGGCGCGGAAGGCGTCGGTCTCGGCCGCGCAGGCCAACCAGGAGCGGCGCAACGCCCTGGCCAAGGAGATCGGCGGCGCCAAGAAGGCCAAGGACGAGGACCGCGCCGCCGCCCTGATGGCGGAGGTCGCGGCCCTGAAGGGCGCCGAGCCGGAGCTGAAGGCCGCGCAGGACGCGGCCGACAAGGCGCTGGCGGACAAGCTCGCCGCGATCCCGAACCGGCCGAAACCTGACGTGCCCGAGGGTGCCGACGAGCACGGCAACGTCCTCTACCGCAGCCACGCCGCGACCCGCGAGCGGCTTACCGAGGGCCGCGAGCATTTCGAACTCGGCGAGGCCGCCGGCCTGATGGATTTCGAGGCGGCGGCCAAGCTGTCCGGGGCGCGCTTCGTGGTGCTGAAAGGTCAGCTCGCCCGGCTGGAGCGGGCGCTCGGCCAGTTCATGCTCGACCTGCACACCCAGGAGCACGGCTACCTGGAGGTGGCGCCGCCGGTTCTGGTGCGCGACGCCGCCATGTTCGGCACCGCGCAGCTGCCGAAGTTCGAGGACGATCAATTTAGTGTCAGAACCGGCAACAAAGATTTCTTAGACGATTTGGCCGGCGAAGAAGCTATGGCGGCCATCAAGCAACTCATTCGCCTTGAGAGTGAGAGCAATAATGATTATTATTCAGACCAGCTAAACAAAAACGATCCCAATAAAATTATCAATTGGATGCGGAAAGCGTCTGTATTCGCTGAAATTTTTCGAAATTCCGGCGCAGAAAAGCTAACTTCTGACGAAGAGCTCGAAAAGCGAGTTGCAGAACTTAAGAATAACAGCGGGTTATGGCTCATCCCCACCGCCGAGGTGCCGCTGACGAACCTCGTCCGCGAGTCGATCCTCCGCGAGGAGGAGCTGCCCCTGCGCTTCACCGCGCTGACGCCCTGTTTCCGGGCCGAGGCCGGGTCGGCGGGGCGCGACACCCGCGGCATGCTGCGCCAGCACCAGTTCAACAAGGTCGAGCTGGTCTCGATCACCACACCGGAGGAATCCGCCACCGAGCACGAGCGGATGCTCACCTGCGCCGAGGCGGTTCTGAAGAAGCTGGATCTGCCCTACCGGGTCATGACCCTCTGCACCGGCGACATGGGCTTCGCGGCGCAAAAAACCTACGACATCGAGGTCTGGGTGCCGGGCCAGCGCACCCACCGCGAGATCTCGTCGTGCTCGGTCTGCGGCGACTTCCAGGCCCGGCGGATGAACGCCCGCTACCGGGGCAAGGACGGCAAGCCGGCCTATGTCCACACTCTCAACGGCTCGGGCGTGGCGGTCGGCCGCGCGCTCATCGCCGTGATGGAGAACTATCAGAACCCGGACGGGAGCATCACGATCCCGTCGGTGCTCCACCCCTACATGGGCGGGCTCAACCGGATCGAGGGCACCCGCTGATGCGCATCCTGGTCACCAACGACGACGGCATCCACGCCCCGGGGCTCAGTACCCTGGAGGAGATCGCCCGGGAGCTGTCGGACGACGTCTGGGTGGTGGCGCCGGAGAGCGACCAGTCCGGCGTGTCGCACTCGCTGTCGCTCAACGACCCGCTGCGCCTGCGGCAGGTCTCAGAGCAGCGTTTCGCCGTGAAGGGGACGCCGTCGGACTGCGTGATCCTGGGCGTGCGCCACATCCTGGGCGACCACGGGCCGGACCTCGTCCTGTCGGGGGTCAACCGCGGCCAGAACGTCGCCGAGGACGTGACCTATTCGGGCACGATCGCGGCCGCCATGGAGGGGACGATCCTCGGCGTCCGCTCGATCGCGCTCAGCCAAGCCTACGGGGTGGGCGGACGCGGCGCCCTCAAGTGGGACTGCGCCCGGACGCACGGGGCGAAGGTCGTCCGGAAGATCCTGGAGACCGGGATCGAACCCGGCATCCTGGTCAACGTGAATTTTCCGGATTGCGAACCGGCCGACGTGCAGGGCATCGCGGTGGCCGCGCAGGGCTTCCGCAATCAGGCGCTGCTGTCCATCGACGCCCGGGTCGACGGGCGCGGCAACCCGTATTTCTGGCTGGCCTTCGCCAAGGCCCGGTTCGAGCCGGGCCACGGTTCGGATCTGAAAGCCATCGCCGAGAAGCGGATCTCGGTGACGCCCCTGCGCCTCGATCTCACGGACGAGCCGACGCTGACGCGCTTCGCGCAGGCCTTCGCCGAGTGATCGATCTGGGCAGCCTGGAAGAGGCTGCCGGCAACGCGGCCTTCGTCATGGCGCTCCGGGGCCGGGGCCTGCGGGACACCGCGGTGCTGCGGGCCATGGAACAGGTGCCCCGGGACACCTTCGCGCCGCCGCAGCATCGGGAGCATGCGCGGCGGGACATCGCCCTGCCGCTGTCCTGCGGCGCGTCGATGACGGCCCCCTCCACCGTGGCGGTGATGCTGGCGCTGCTTCGGCTCGAGCCGGGCCAGCGCGTCCTCGAGATCGGCACGGGCTCGGGCTACGTGACCGCCCTGCTCGCCCAGCTCGGGGCCGGGGCGGTGCTCAGCCTGGAACGCTACACCTCCCTGGCCGGGGCGGCGACGCGGCGGCTCGCGGCCCTGTCCGAGGTGCATGTCGTCCGGGCGGACGGGCTGGCCCCGGACCTGCCGGACGGGGGGTTCGACCGGATCCTGGTCCACGGCAGCGTCGCGGCGATCCCGCAGCACTGGCGCGCGGCCCTCGAACCCGGCGGACGGCTGGTGACGGGCCTCAGGGGCGAGGGCGGCTGCCGGGTCGCGGTGCTGCCGACGCCGGAGGCCGAGCCGGTACCGGGGGCGCCGGTGCGGCTGACGGCGCTGATGCCGGGACTGGCGCGGGTTCTCTGACGCCGAGCCGACAGGGCACGCGCCGCGAAGCGACCGAGGGCCGGGCGACATTTGCGAGCGCGGCGCCGCTGGATTGCCCCCTCGCGAGAACGGTGGAGCGACCCTCAGCCCACCCGCCGCGCCGCCCGCCACAGGCGCCACAGCCGGCGCCAGCGCGGCAGTTCGACGGGCGTGTTGAGCGGGTCGTAGGAGGCCCGCTCCATGGCGGCGAGGTAGGGTTCCACCAGGGCCGTGGGCAGGAAGGCGGCGCCCGCCGAGGGGGCGATGGTCGGACGCGCCGCCTCGAAGGCCTTGAGGTGCTGCCGGGCGAGGTCGCGCAGGTCGGCACAGGCCCGGCGCAGGCCCGGCCCGCCGCGGCCCGTGACGATGTCCTCGCGGGTGACGCCGTAGCGGCCGAGGATGTCCGCCGGCAGGTAGACCTGCCCCGAGCGGGCGTGCCAGGGCAGGGCACGCAGGAGTCCGGTGATCCCGTAGGCAACCCCGGCATGGCCGGCCGCCCCCGCGCCGCCCGGCTCTGTGCCGTTGCCGATCACGAGGCTCGCCAGCCGGAACAGGGCCGAGGCGGTCTCGCCGCAATAGCCCTCCAGGTCGTTCACCCGAGGCATCGGGTCCTCGTAGAGATCGAATACCCGTGCGTCGATCAGGTCGACGAAGGGCTGGCGACCGAGGCGGTTGACCCGGATCGCCTCCTCCAGGGCCGCCGCCACCGGATTGGCGCGCACGTCGCCCCGGGCCTCCCCCTGGAGAGCGTCGCGCCACCATTGCAGGCGGATCTCGCCGGCCAGGGGGTTCGAGGCCGCCTCGCGCACCCGCGCGATGGTCAGGCTGAAGGCGTAGAGGGCGAAGAGGTGCGGACGGGCGGCGGCCGGGGCGAACAGGGTGGCGTAGTAGCGGTCCGGATCGCCGGTCCGCACGAGATCCTCGCAATGGGATTGCGCGAAGGCGAGCCCGGTCTCGGTGGTCCTGCCCTCGACCTCCGGCATCAGGCCACCGCGATCAGCGCGGCCGCGACCTTGCGGTTCTCGGCCACCAGGATGTTGTAGGTCCGGGCCGCGGCCCCGGTCTGCATCACGTCGAGGCCGACGCCGAAATCCTTGAGCCAGCCCCGCAAGGCGGGGTCGATGGCGGCGATGTCGAGGCCGGTGCCGACGAGCAGCAACTCGATCCCCTCCGATTCCGCCTGGACCGGCCGCAGGGCCGTCCGGTCGATCGCCCTCGGCTCCGTCACCTCCCAGGCCCGAACCCCCGAGGGCAGCAGCAGGATCGAGCCGCGATGCGACATCCCGGCGAAGCGGAAGCCGCCATTGCCGTAGGTATCGATGATGTGGCGACCCGGCACGAAGCCGGAGTCGAAGGTCTTCGGACTTGGCTGATCGGCCATCTCGGAAAAAAGACTACTCCGCCGGTTGCGGGACGCCGGACCGCTCGGACGCGGCGCGGGCGCCCGAGAGCATCAGGCCCAGATAGATCAACACCGGAGTCGAGATGAAGATCGCCGAGTAGGTGCAGATCAGGACGCCGCAGAGCATCACCACGGCGAAGCCCTTGATCGCCTCGCCGCCGAACAGGACCAGCGCCAGCAGCGACAGGGAGGACGAGATCGACGTCATCACCGTGCGCGACATGGTCGAGTTGATCGACAGGTTCAGCAGGTCGACGGTGGGGATGGTCTTGTACCGCCGCATCAGCTCGCGGGTCCGGTCGAACACCACCACGGTTTCGTTGAGCGAGTAGCCCACGATGGTCAGGATCGCCGCGATCGAGGTCATGTTGAACTCGATCCGGGTGATGATGAACACGCCCACCGTCAGCACGATGTCGTGGAGCGTGCCGACGATGGCGCCGAGCGCCAGCTCCCGCTCGAACCGGAACCAGAGGTAGAGCAGCACCGCCACGACGGAGAGCACGACGCCCAGCGTGCCGGACTGCACGAGTTCGCCGGAGACGCGCGGGCCGACGGTCTCGGTGCGGCGGAACTCGTAATCCTTATCGAAGGCGGCGTGCGCCTTGTTCATCACCGCGGTCTGGCCCTGCTCGCCGGGCTGGAGCGGCAGGCGGACCAGCACGGTACCCTGGTTGCCCAGTTCCTGCACCTCCGGCTCGCCGAAGCCGAAGCCCGCGGCCGTATGGCGGATCGCCGCGACATCCGCGGTGCCGGATTTCGCCTGCAATTCGACCAGGGTCCCGCCCTTGAAGTCGATGCCGAAGTTCAACCCGATCGTCAGGAACAGCGCCACCGTGACGAGCGACAGCACCGCCGAGAGCGGGAAGGTGAAGCGCCGGAATCGCATGAAGTCGAAATGCGATTCATCGGGCCAGAGGCGGAGCAGGCGCATGGAAACGGACCTAACGTTTGGGAGATCTCAGCACCGGTCCGCTCGTCCCACCCTCACCCTCGACCTGAGGCGCCGGAGCGAAGCGGAGGCCTCGAAGGAGGGCTCCAGGGATCGCAGCGCCGTCTGGAGGGCCCCTTCGAGGCCCGCTGACGCGGGCACCTCAGGATGAGGTGAGGGTCTGGAGCGGCCTTCTTCCGCCGGTGATGCGTCTCCCGAAAGTGAACTCGTTCAGAACGGCAGGGTCTTCGGCCGGAAGGTCTTGTACCACACCGCGATCATCATCCGGGTCAGCGTCACCGCGGTGATGACCGTCGTCAGGATGCCGAGGATGAAGACCACGGCGAAGCCCTTCACCGGGCCCGAGCCGAGGAAGAACAGGATCAGGGCGGCGATCGCCATGGTCGAGTTCGAGTCGATGATGGTGGCGAAGGCCCGGTCGAAGCCCGCCTGCAGCGCCGAGATCAGCGAGCGGCCGGCATGGCTCTCCTCGCGCATGCGCTCGTAGATCAGGACGTTCGAATCCACCGCGGTGCCGATGGTGAGCACGATGCCGGCGATGCCCGGCAGCGTCATGGTCGCCTCCAGCACCGACATCAGGCCCAGGATCAGCCCGACGTGGACGATCAGCGCGATGTTGGCGATGAAGCCGAACGTCCCGTAGGTCGCGAACATGAAGGCCACCACGAGGCCCGCCGCCACCAGGGTCGCGAGCTTGCCGGCCTCGATGGAGTCGCGGCCGAGGCCCGGGCCGACGACGCGGCGCTCGACCACGGTGAACTTGGCCGGCAGCGCGCCGGCCCGGAGCAGGACCGCCAGGTCGTTGGCCTGCTGGACGGTGAAGTTGCCGGTGATCTGGCCCGAACCGCCGGTGATCGCCGAGCGGATCACGGGGGCGGAGACGACCTCGTTGTCGAGCACGATCGCCATGCGCCGACCGATATTCTCCGAGGTCGCCTGCCCGAACCGCTGCGCGCCGCGCAGGTTGAACTTGAAGCTCACCATCGGCTCGTGGGACTGCTGGTCGAAGGCGGGCTGCGCGTCCGTCAGCTCGCCGCCATCGGCCATGACCCGGCGCTCCACCGGGACCTTGGCGCCCTTCTCGTCCTTGGAGGGCAGCATGTCGACGTCGCCCGAGGGGCTGTCGGCGAGCATGCGGAACTCGAGCTTGGCGGTCGAGCCGAGGAGCTTTTCCAGCCGCTCGGGATTCTGCTCGCCCGGCACCTGGATCAGAATGCGGTCGGCGCCCTGCTGCTGGATCGACGGCTCGGTGGTGCCGGTGGAGTCGAGGCGGCGCCGGATGACCTCGATGCCCTGGCTCACGGCCCGGCGGGTCCGGTCGGTGATGCCGGCATCGGTCAGCATGAGGCGGATCACGCCGCCCGGCTGCTCGGAGATGTCGAGGGTACGGGCCGCCGTCTGGCCTATCGAGGTGGTGATCGGCTGCGACAGTTCCTGAAGCTTCGGCAGGACCTTGGCCCGGGCGGCGGCGTCGTCGATCTTCACCTGGACGCCGCGCGGCAGGAGGCCGATGCCGCCGTCGGCGCGGACATTCTCCTGCTGGAGCACGCGGCGCACGTCGTCGCGCAGGGCCTTGGCCTGGGAGGCGACCAGCTCGTTCTGGTCGACCTCAAGCAGGAGCTGCGAGCCGCCCTGCAGGTCGAGGCCGAGCACGATGGCGCGGGTCGGCACGATCCAGCTCGGGAACCACGTGGGCAGGCTGGCGACGAAGCCCTTGCGCTGCTCGGGCGAGAAGAAGCTCGGCACGGCGAGCATCAGCCCCACCAGGATCAAGCCTAGTGTCGCGATGATCTTCGCACGGGAGAAGCGCAGCATCGGCCGTCTTTTTCTCTTTTGGGCCGGCGCACGACGCCGGCCGGTTCAACCGGGAACTCAGGCGGCTTTCACCGTGCCCTTGGCGCGGACCTCGGAGATCATCGACCGGACCACCCGAACGCGCACGTTCGGGGCGATCTCGACCTCGATCTCGGGCTGGTCGTCCGACGCCTTGGTCACGCGTCCGACGAGGCCGCCGTTGGTGACGACCGTATCGTCCCGGCGCACGGACTTCAGCAGCGCCTGGTGGTCCTTGACCCGCTTCTGCTGCGGCCGCAGGATCAGGAAGTACATGATCACGAAGATCAGAACGAACGGGACCACCTGAAAGGCGATCTCCGCTCCGCCAGCGGCCGCACCGGCCCCTTGCGCGAAGGCGGGGGTGATCAACGAGCGTCTCCTGCGAATGGCGTGCAGGTCTGCCGCCGGATGAGGCGCCCGCAGACCTGTCGAAAAGCGCGCGGACTATAGCCAGGGGCTACCCGAAAGCAACGTCGAAGCGACAGGCCGATGCGGCGCGCTCACAGCAGGGCGCGGATCGCCGCCGCGAAGGCGTCCGGCGCCTCCTGGGGAAAGTTGTGCCCGACCCCCGCGACGATCTCACGCCGGTACGGTCCCGTGAAGTGGCGGGCGTCCGTGTCGGTGGCGGGCGGCGGCCCGACGCCGTCATCGGCCCCGAGCAGCACGATCGTCGGCACGGCGATCGCCGGCTGGGCGGCGAGCCGCGCCTCGATCTCCACCAGCGCCGGATCGCTCGGCACGAGCCCGAAACGGTGGCGGTAGGAATGCACCACCACGTCGACGAAGTCGGGATTGTCGAAGGCGCGGGCGGTCTGCGCGAAGGTCTCCGCGTCGAACGCCCAGGTCGGCGACCAGAGCCGCCAGAGCAGGCGGCAGAAGGCGTCCCGGTTCTCGGCGAGGCCGGCGCGGCCGCGCTCGCCGTGGAGGTAGTACTGGTACCAGAGACGGTGCTCGGTCTCCGGCGCGACCGGCCGCCCGGCGGCCGGGATGTTCTGGATGTTGTAGCCGACGCCGCAGCTCACGAGGCCCCGGGCCCGGTCCGGCCAGAGCGCCGCCACCACGCAGGCGGCCCGGCCGCCCCAATCGTAGCCGGCGAGCACGGCGCGCCCGATGCCGAGGGCGTCGAGGAAGGCGAGCAGGTCGGCCCCGAGGGCCGCCTGCTCGCCCGAGCGCGGCGTGGCGGGGTCCAGGAACCGGGTCGGCCCGTAGCCGCGCAGGTACGGGACGAGGCAGCGCACCCCGTCGGCGGCGAGACGCAGGGCCGCCGCCTCGCAGGCCTGGATATCGTAGGGGAAGCCGTGGAGCAGCACGGCGGGCGGCCCGTCCGGCGGACCGAATTCCCGATAGGCGATGTCCAGCACGCCGGCCCGCACGCGTTCCATGAACGACTCCCCCTCGCCACGGGGCGATCCTAGCGGGTTCGCCGCGCAATTGCCGCACGCGCTTGCCGCCGCCGCGTCGCGCCCGACTTCTCCTGCGACGAAGAAGCGCGACGGTGGAGAACGATGGGACTGCTCGACGGTGCGAAGAACCTGATCGGCGACGTGGTCGCGGCGGCCGACCGGGCCTTTGAGGAGACCGGCAGCGGCAAGCTCGCCTTGGCGCTCGCGAAATTCTATCCCGGCGGCCTCGCGGCCTTCCTCGACCGCCTGAGGGAGACCGGACACGGCGCGGCCGTCGATTCGTGGCTCTCGCCGGGCACGCGGCAGGCGGTTCCGGCCTCCGCGCTGGCGGCCTGCCTGCCGGAGGCGGTGACCGAGCGCCTTGCCTACGATCTCGGCGTGCCGGCCGCGCGCGTTCCCACCGTGCTCGCGGAGTTCCTGCCCGCCGCCGTCGCGGATCAGAGCGAGAACGGGAGCCTGAAGCCCCAGCCGAATTTCAGCACGCAGGTCCGCTGATCATCGGGGCCTCATGGGGCCGCGCATTTCATCAGAGGCGGGGCGGTCGCGCAGCTCAGATGGCAGCTCTGCTTCGCGAAGCAGAACCACGAGAGCGCGCCGCTCTTCAGGCAGGATCCGCCGCAATGCCGGTACGCGCCGTAGAGCGGCCGAACGAAGACGGCATCGGCGAGGGGGCGCGCCTCCGACGACCGCGCCGTCTCCGCGGCGGGCAGCGCCACCGCCGCACCGGCCGCGACCACGAGCACGAAAGACGGTGCCAGGACTCTCATTCGCGTCGACCGTGGAACCGTGTCCGGGCCGGCATACCGGGCCAAAGTCCGGGTCCTGTCGACTAAATTGCGGTTCACGCGGGCCGGGGGCAGCCACCGGCCTCTCCCGCTTTTCGGACGACGCCCTAGACTCCCGTCGACCGATCCTTCGACGCGAGGCCCACATGAGTCTGCTCAATTCCCTCGGCGGCTCGCTGGGGCAGATCGCCCTCAAGGCGTTGCCGGGCGTGATCCAGCAGGTCCTGCCCGGCGGGCTCAACGCCCTGCTCGATCAGCTCCGGCGATCCGGCTACGAGAGCCAGGTCAATTCCTGGCTCGGCCGCGGGCCCAACGAGCCGATCACCGCCGACGACCTGCGCAAGGTCCTCGACAACGATCAGGTGCGCCAGATGGCGGGAAAGCTCGGAATCCCGATGGACCAGCTGTTCCCGACCCTCGCGCAGGCCCTTCCCGAGACCGTGGACCACCACAGCCCCGACGGGACCCTGCAGGTGCCCAAGGCCTAGGCGGCCACGGCGCGGGCGAGGGGAGGGCCGGCGCGGCCTGACCGTCGGTCCGCAACGCGAAACGGCGGCCCCGTCCGGGACCGCCGCCGCGTGCCGCCGTCTTGCCGGTCGGCTCAGTTGCTGGCGAGCTGGGACATGGGATCCACGGGCGCGCCGCCCTTGCGGATCTCGAAATGGAGCTGCGGCGAGGTCACGTTGCCCGACGCGCCGGACTTCGCGATGGTCTGACCGCGCTTGACCTTCTCGCCGGGCTTCACGTCGATCTCGCCGTTATGGGCGTAGGCCGAGACGTAGCCGTTGGCGTGACGCACGAGGACCAGCTTGCCGTAGCCCTTCACGTCGGAGCCGGCATAGGCGACCGTGCCCTCTTCGGCGGCCTTGACGGGGGTGCCCTCCGGGACGGCGATGTTGATGCCCTCGTTGCCGGAGCTGCCATAGCCGGAGATCACCCGGCCCTTGGCGGGCCAGCGGAAGTTCTCCGTCGCCTCGGCCACGGAGCCGGTGGCGGCGGGCTCGGACTTGGCCTGGGCAGGAGCCGCGGCGGCCACCGGCTTCGGCGTCTCCTTGGCGGCGACCTTCTCGGCGGCGGCGGGCTTCTGCGCCGCCTCCTTGGCGGCCTCCTTGGCGGCCTCCTTGGTGGCCTGCTTGGCCGCCTCCTTGGAGGCTTCCTTGGCGGCCTTCGCCTCGGCGAGCTTCTGGGCGGCCTCCGCCTTCGCGGCGGCCTTCGCCTCGGCGCGGGCTTCCTGGGCCTTGGCTTCGGCCTTCGCCTTCGCCTCGAGCTTCGGATCCGCCTTCTTGTCGTCGGCCTTCTTCTCCTCGGCCTTGGCGACCTGTCCGGGACGCACGTGCTTCGGCTTCTCGCCGTCCTTCGCGGTGGCGTCCTTGCGGGTCTTGGCGTCGGCGACCTTGCGGGCGGCGGCGTCGCGGGCGAGCGCCTCCTTGCGCTCCGCCTCCTTCTCGGCGGCGGCGGCCTTCTGCGCCGCCTCCTTGGCGGCCTTCGCCTCGGCGAGCTTCTGGGCGGCCTCCTTGGCCTCCTCGCGCTTCGCGGCGATCTTGTTCTCGACCTGCTTGGCGTCCTCGCGCTTCTCCTCGGCAGCCCGGGCGGGCCGGGCGGACATCGGGGCCGCGGCGGGGTTCAGCCCGGAGGCGTTGTAGACCGGGATCACGATCTGACGACCGGGCGTGATCTGGCTCGCGTTGCTCAGGCCATTGGCGGCCAGGATCGCCGAAGCGGGCACGCCGAAGCGGGTGGACATCTGGTTCAGGCTGTCGTTGCGCGAGACGGTGATCTGCGTGCCGCCCTCGGCGCTCCAGCCGACGCCGCCGGTGGAGGCGACTCGGGTCGCGGGGGCGGCAGCAGGGGTCTGGGCCGGACTCGCGGCGGCGGCCGGACGCGCGGCGCCGGGCGCGCTCAGCGCCTCCGATTGGATGCGGCCGGTCCGGACCGGCGGCACCGACTTCAGGGATCCGTCCGGCAGGCTGCCGGTGGCGGAAGGCTCCGACTCGAACGGATTCGAGAATGGGTTGCCCAGCCGCGATGCGTCCGAGGAACAGGCGGCGGCCGCCCCGCCGATCATGCCGATGAGCGCGACGCGCGACAGCGTCCGCAACATCTGACCCGTACCGCGCACCCGCATCGACACACCCGTTTGCCTGACGCAACCTGATGCCCCAATGAAGACGGATTCAGGTTAAGCAACCGTTCCCGTTCCGCATACCTGCGACCCAGAAGCGAAGGAGCGCGCAGGGTTTCGCGCAGGGTTTCGCGCCGTGCCGGGGATGAAACCCAGGGGCGAGACCGTCCCTTTTCCTACCTGGGCGGCTCCCCACATCGTGGACATGTTTACCATCCGCGGCGCGCGCGACAGCTTGGCCGATCTGCCGGCGATTGAGACCGCGCGCCTCTCGGTCGCCGCCCTTCAGCCCGCGGACGCAGCGGCCCTGCGCCGGCTCACCGACGATCCGGCGATCACCGCCGCGGTGGACTTCCTGCCGACCCCCTTCACGCTCCAGGATGCCGAGGATCTGATTCGCAGCGGCCGGCGGGGCCGGGACTGCTTCCTCGGGGCCTGGACCCGCGGCGGCGACGATCCCGGTGTCGCCCCCGATCCGGCGGGACGCGACCTGGTTGGGGTGGTCGGGACGCATCTGCGCGGCACCGGCACGATCGAGATCGGATACTGGATCGGGGGCGCCGCCCGCGGGCGCGGCTTCGCCTACGAGGCCGTATCGGCGATCCTCGGCCTTCTCGGCGCGCGCTTCCCGGCGCGCCTCGTGGTGGCGGAATGCCGCCCGGCCAACGTCGCGTCCTGGGGCCTGCTGCAGAAGCTGGGTTTTCGCGACACCGGCGAGGAGGGGCACCGCCCGGGCCGCCGCCTGCTCAGACGGGATTGAGCCCCATGGCCGGCGGGCGGACCCCGACCGCTGGTCTCAGGTCTCAGGCTCCACGCCGCCGCACCTTCGTGCGCCGCGGGCCGAGCGCGAAGGGCGCCTCGTCGTCCGGCGAGCGCTCCGCCAGGGCGAAGCTGTGCAGTTCGTTCAGCCCGCCCCCGTCCCGGGGCTGCACCGCGACCAGGGCGTAGAAGGCCGCCCGCACCACATCCTTCCTGGACGCGTCGGGATGCGTCTCGCGGACGGCGACGCGCAGCGCCTTCGGCGTCATGCCCAGTGCGGCCAGGCTCCAGAGCGTCGCCGCGAGCGCCTCGATCGAAGCCATCCGAAACGCCCCCGTCGGTCGAGTCCCAGGGTCTTTATACGGACCGGCCCAGCACCGGCGCAAGTCTCGTTCAGACGACCGCAAGATCGGCGGCTCATCGAGCACATATCGTCACAACAATACGACGATATACGAAGTCGATTACTACAAATGTCGCAATCGATTTGCCACAACACCTTCAATTTCAGCAGACAACAAAAAGCCCCCGGACCTGAGGCCGGGGGCTTGCTGGCGACCGGTTCCGTGAACCGGTCCGGGTCATCCGATCAGAAGGTGATGCCGGTCTCGACCATGTAGCGGTCCTGGGAGGTGTTGTTGCCGGTGCGGCCGAAGCCGGTGCCGAGCGTCCCCTCCGCGAGGTTGCCACGGGTGATCCCGCCGAGTTCGACGTGGGCGTATTCCACCCGGAAGAAGTACCGGTCGAAGGTGAAGGTCGGCGTGACGGTGACCGAGAAGGCGTTGCTGCCCGCACCGAAGCCCAGCAGGTTGGTCCCGCCGGATCCGCGGACGCCGGTCTGCTCGGTGTACTCGACGCGGCCGGCCAGGGAGAAATTATCGGTGAACGAGTAGGCCGCCAGCAGCGCGCCGCCGTAGGTCGACGCCGAGTTGGCGATGCCGACGCGCAGGTCCCGCTCGACATTGGTGAACTGGAAGTACGGCGAGATGATCCACGGGCCGTTCGCGTAGGTGTAGTTGATGTTGAAGATGCCGCTGTTCTGCTGGAGGTTCGGCGTCGCGAACTGGTAGCGCGGGCTGCGGTCGAGGGCGTTGGTCCGGCCGACGTTCAGGCCGCCGTTGACGCCGATCGTGTTGTAGTCGTCGAGCTTGTAGGCGACGTTGCCGGTGAACCACGTGATCTCGTTGGAGAAGAAGCCGTCCGTGCCCGCGAGGGACACCGAGAGCGGGCCGCTGCTGTAATTGACCTGCACGCCCTGGTTGATGAAGTTCTCCTGCACGAACAGGAGGCCGCGGTTGATGTTCAGGTTCTGGTAGGTGAACAGCAGCTCGGTGCCGATCAGGGTGAACATCCGGCCGCCCTGGACCGACCATTCATCGTTGATCTGGATCTTGCCGAAGGCGACCGGGACCGGGCCGAACAGGAGATCGGTCTGGGTGAAGGTGCCGAGCGTGGGGAAGCCGAGCTGCGGGATCGAGTAGCCGCCGGCCTGGATGTAGAACTGGAACGCGCCCTCGGGCTTCTGGATGATGCCCTGCACGTTCGAGAAGTCGAACCGGGCCGACCGGTCGCGGTCGTTGGGCGCCGCCGGGGTCGAGAACGAGGCGAACGGGTTCGACTGCGTGTAGCCGTAGCCGGTGATGGCGCCGCCCACGTAGAGGTCCCCGAGCGGACCCGCGGAGAAGCAGCTCGGATTCGGGTTGGCCTTGATCACGCCGCTATAGGCCGGACCGATCAGCGTGGCCTTGCACGGCTCGGCGGGGGGCGCGACGGGAACCGGCGCCGGGGCCGACAGATCGGCCGCGAGGATGCTGGTCGAGGACAGCAGCACGGTGGCCAGGCCGGCCAGGGCGGATCGCTTCAGCATGGTTCGGAGCTCGTTCGGATTCGTCTACGGCCAAGCTGACATCGCGCTGCGAATGACACAAAATCAAACATAGAGCAGTTGCATATTTTTTGGGCAGATCCCTATCGCTGAACACGTTCGACGCGGAAATGTGACTTTGCCGCCACAATCGTCCGGGCGGACCGGCGTTTTCCTTTGCGGGCGTCCGGAACAGCTTTCCCGGCACGGCCCAAGTCTACCGTGTCAGGCCGCGGGACCGATCGGATCGCAGCGAAATCCTCCGAACTCATGCCGGGCCAGCCGTTCGGCCAGGGCCGGCAGGAACAGCATCGCCTCCTCGGCGAGGCGCCACGGCGGGTTGACCACGATCAGGCCGCTCCCGGTGAGCCGCGTCGGGTCGCCCGGCCGCTCGATCAGGAGATCGAGCCGCAGGGCCGGGCGGGGCAGGGCGGCATCGAGGTCGCGGACCATCCGGTCGAGGGCCTCGGTGTCCTTGATCGGATACCAGGCCAGGAACACCCCGGTGGGCCATTTCGCCACCGCCCGGGCGAGGTGGGCGCCGAGGCGCTCGATCTCGCCGGGCACCTCGTAGGGCGGATCGATCAGCACGAGGCCGCGCCGCTCCGGCGGCGGGATCTGGGCGTTGATCGCAGTCCAGCCGTCGAGGCTCATCACCTTGGTGCGGGGATCGCGGGCGTAGCGGTCCTGCAGCGTGGCGGCATCCGCCGGATGGAGTTCCACGAACACGCCCTTGTCGCCGGGGCGCAGCGCCTCGCGGATCAGGGCGGGCGAGCCGGGATAGGCGGTGGCGCCGTCGCGCGCCTGCACCGCGGCCACCGCGGCCCGGTAAGGCGCAAGCAGCGCCTCGACATCCGGCGCGAAGGGCGCGGCCATCCGGCCCCACCCCTCCCGCCACTCGCCGGTGCGGGCCGCCTCGTCGGCCTCGAGATCGTAGACGCCGAGTCCCGCGAAGGCGTCCAGCGCCCGGAACGGCTTGTCCTTGAGCCGGAGGTGGTCGAGCACCCGCGCCAGAACGAGGTGCTTGAGGACGTCGGCGTGGTTGCCGGCGTGGAAGGCGTGCCGATAGTTCATGGCCGCGCGCTCAAGCCGATCCGGCGCCTCAGGTCCAGCGCCCGGCGCGCAAAACGCCGAAAAAACCTAGCGGGCGGCGTCGAGACGCACCTCGGGCGCCCGGCAATTGCCGCGGGCGACCTCGGGGCAGGGGGCGAAGCCGCGCAGGTCCTTGCCGAAGCAGATCCGGACCTCCTGCAGTTGCCCGCGGGTGCAGGTGACCGCCATCATGTCGGGGCGCAGGCCGCGATTGGCCGCCACGAATTGCCGCGCGATCTCGATGGGGGCGAGGGATTGCGGCGGGGAGCCGCCCGTCAGGCCGTCGGGGATCGTCACCGCCTGCCGCGCCGTGCGGGCGGCCGCGAAATAGGCGGCGGGGTCGAGGCCCGAGCAGGTGCCGTGCTTGCGCCACTCGTACCGGGCGAGCCCCTCGCTTGGATAGACCTGCCCGGCCACCTCCATGGCCTGCCGGGTGGGCGCGCGGTTCACCGCCGAGCAGTTCTCCGGATAGCCGCGGGCATATTGCGGCCATAGGCCGTGGACGACGAAGCCGAGGCCGCGACCGGGGGCGCACTGGACGTCGTCCCGGCGTGCGCCCGGCCCCGCGCAGTAGGTCGGCGACCACGACAGTGCGAGGACGTAGAAGTCGAACGCGCCGGGCGTGCCGCCACGGGCGAAGCCGCCGTAATCCTGGGCGGCGGCCGGCCCGGCGAGGAGCAGGCCCGCGAGGCCGGCGGCGAGCCTGCGCATGGTCAGGGACGCGCCATCCGGCAGGCGGTGGCGTAGGCGTAGGCGAGGTCCCGGTCGAGCCCGTGGACGCAAAACTCGACGCCCCAGGTCGCCCCGATGATCCCGAGGCTCTCGCGCACCGAGTAGTCGACCTTGCGGCGGACGCCGTCCGACGTGGTGATGGTCGCGGTGCAGAAGCGGCGGGGATAGGTGTCGAGGCCCCAGGGCCGCCAGGCGGTGCGCTCGATCGTGTCGAAGGACAGGATCGTCATCGACGAATTCCAGAACTTCGCCTCCTTCTCGGCGAAGTTGGTCGAGACCCGCTCCAGCACCGACGGGTCCTGGCAGCCGGGGATCTGCGCGTCGAAGGGGAAGATCCGCTCCTCGGCGGGCTCGATGTCCTCCCGGGCCGAGCGGGCCAGCGCTGGCTGGGCCAGGGCGAGAAGGGCCAGCCCGAGGGCGAAGCCGTGAAAGAGCGGGCGCATGGCGCGTGCCTCGACGGATGTGCGATCCTGCATCCGCGAACGATGGCCCGGCCGCGCCGCCAGTCAAGCTCCGGCGGCCCCGCGCCGGTGCTTTGGCGGCCTGTGCGGCGCGGCCGCTACACTCGCCGGCCGATGCCCCCCGGAGCGGGACCGGCCCCCGCGGCCCGATCCCGTCAACCCGCGTTCCGGCGTCGCCCGGTCAGTAGATCGGCCCCGTGCTCGGTGGCGCGCCGAGCTGCAGCGGCTCGTCGTAGTCCTGCGCGGGCTCCTCGGGGGCGGCCGCAGCGATCCGTGGCGCCGGCCGCACCGGCGGCGCGGCGGTGTAGGCCGATGCCGCGGTCGGGCGGGCCGGCGCCCTGGCGACCTGCGTCGCGCCGCCGGCCTTCGACATCGGCGACACGCCGTAGGGATCGTCCTGCTCCACATCCACCGGCGCCTGCGGGGCGGCAGGCTGGCGCTGCGGCGGGACCGGACGGCTCAGCGGCCGCTCGACGCCGGTGCCGAGCTGCGGCGTGAACTTGATCATCGGCTGGCAGATCCGCCTCAGACCGCGCGGGTCGTGCCGGGCGAGATCGACGTGGATGTGGTCGTAGTGGAACACGTTCGAGCCGGGGGCCAGCACCGTGGTGAAGCGCTGGCAGGCGCCGAGGAAGATCTCGCGCAGGAAGCCCTGCTCGGCCTCCGTGCCGCGCCAGCCGCCCTTCACGGTGATCACGTGGCCGTCGGCGAGCTTGATCGACATGACGTCGATGGCGTTGCCGAAACCGTGCTCGGAGAGCTTGGCGCCGGGCTGGTTGTTGCGGCCGCGGCAGGAATAGGAACCCGCGTTGATCTCGGCCACCGGCACGCCGAAATAGAGGTTGGCGGCCGGCTGGATCGTGTCGGCGAGCCACGCCTCGGCCTCGGCCAGCGCCGGGCAGCCCAGGGTCATCCGCTGCTTCAGCAGGACGGAGCCGCCGCCGAGCCGCGTCACCCGGAAGGGCTGCTGCATGCCGCACGGCCCCGGGCCGTCCATGGCCGCGATCGGCGTGATGAACTCCGAGGGCTCGACGAGCTTCTTGGCCAGGCAGACCTGCTCCGCCTGATCGCGCCACGGTTCGCGCCGCTCGAAATGATTGATCGAGCACGCGGTGAGGCCCGCGCCGAACAGCGCCAGAGCCGAGAACAGGGATACGCCACGCCACATGACCCGGACGATGCGCACGGTCGCGTAAAGCGTTCGTCAACGGCGTTTCGGGAATGACGCGACCTGTGGCGTCTCGGTTGACAGCGCCGCGGACCGCAGACTGAATGCATTATGCTTTCACTTCTCGAACTCCGCGCCCGCATCGCCGCCGGCACCCTGACCCCCGCGGGGGCGATCGATCTGTGCCGCGCCGCGATCGCCGCGCGGGAGCCGGACCTGCACGCGCTGGTCACCCTCGACCCGGCGCCGGCGATCCCGGAGACCGGGCCGCTCGCCGGCATCGCGGTGGGCGTGAAGGACATCATCGACAGCGCCGGCCTGCCGAGCCAGATGGGCTCGTCGATCTACGCGGGCTGGACGCCCCGGGGTGATGCCGCCGTGGTGAGCCGGCTGAAGCAGCTCGGCGCCGTCGCCCTCGCCAAGACCACCACCACGGCCTTCGCCAGCAGCGACCCGACCGAGACGGTCAACCCGCACGATCCCGGCCACACGCCGGGCGGCTCATCGGCGGGCTCGGCCGCCGCCGTGGGCGCCGGGATGCTGCCCCTGGCCCTCGGCACGCAGACGGCGGGGTCGGTGATCCGGCCCGCGAGCTATTGCGGCTGCGCGGCGGTGAAGCCGTCGTTCCGGCTGATCCCCACGGTCGGCGTGAAGACCTATTCCTGGGCCCTCGACACGGTCGGGCTGTTCGCCGCCGGGGTCGCGGACGTCGCCCATGCCCTCGCCCTGGTCACCGGACGCCCGGAGATCGACGGCGCGGATTCGGGCTCGGCCCCCCGCATCGCCGTGGTGCGGCAGGACTTCGCCGAGGCCCCAGAACCGGAGGCCGAAGCCGCATTGATGCGCGCCCGGCAGGCGGCCGAGCGGGCCGGGGCGCGGGTGAGCGACCTCGCCCTGCCGCCGGAGCTGGCGCAGGCCTGGGAGCGCCACCGCATCATCCAGAACTACGAGGGGCGGCTGGCGCTCGCCTGGGAGTACGACACGCAGGCCGACGCGCTCCCGCCCCGCGTCCGCGAGCATCTCGACGCTGGCGCGGCGATCGAGCCGGCCCAGTACGACGATGCCCGCCGCCACGGCCATCACGCCCGGCGGGTGCTGAAGGGCCTCTTCGCCGATTACGACGCGATCCTGACCTTCTCGGCGCCGGGATCCGCACCCGCGACCCTGGATTCGACGGGCGACCCGCGCTTCAACCAGCTGTGGACGCTGATGGGCGTGCCCTGCGTGAACGTGCCGGTGCCCGGCCAGAGCCTGCCGGTGGGCGTCCAGGTGATCGGCCGCTTCGGCGACGACGGCCGGACCCTGGCGGTGGCCCGGATGATCGAGACCGCGCTGCGCGGCTGACCGGCCGTCAGGGCGACCCGCACCGGCACGCTCTCGGGCGACGCCGCCGGGTGCCCATCCCGTCCGCCGTTCCGGGGCCGCGCAGCGCCCGGGATCCAGAGCCGCCGACTCGCCCGATCCCGGCGCCAGCGGCGTTCAGGGCGTGCGGGTTCGCCGGCGGCGCGCAGGACAAGCAGCGCGGGCGGCCGCTCGGGAGGGAGGCCCTTCACTGGCCGCCATGATGACGGCCGCGCAAAATGTCGCGTTGTGTTTCCTAGCGTACATTTGTGATTGTGAGCTCACCGACGCGACACTAGACACGGCTCATCGCTGGCAACGTTCTCCGGGCGCTAGCGGCCGGAAGACGCGCGCTCCCGCCCAAATGGTGGAGCGTCTTTTGGCACGCTACTTCATCAGCACGACCAACCACGTCACGGTCATGGACGAGGAGGGCGTCGAGCTCCCGAGCCACGGCGCGCTCCGCGAGCTCTTGCGCAGAGTCCTGACGGAACTCCTGCGCGACGAAGGCGACCTGACCGGGGTCAATGAATATTCCGCTCACGCCTATGACGAGGCGGGCAGACTGGTCATGGTCGCGCGGGCCAGCTTCTCCATCACGGACCAATAGGCCAGCTCCCTCAAGGACCCGGAGGTCGCGCTCCGCTTCGGCACGGAAGCGGACCCGGCTTCGTCCTCACGTGCTCCTGCCGCGCGCGGCGTCGATGAACCGGCGACGCTCTTCCTCGGGGCGCGCTTATCGGCGCCGCACCTGACGGGTTTCGTCTTGGCGGGTTTCGTCTTGGCGGGTTTCGTCTTGGCGGGTTTCGGCTCGACGCATGTGTCGGCCGGCATCGTCGCGGCCCTCGGATCACCCGCGGTTTCGGCCTTCGCGCCGCCGAAAGTCGGACATCGCCGGAGGACACCGCGGCGGCCGGAGCCTGATCGGCGCTTTCCTTCGGGACGCCGGGCAGGCCGTCGATGCCGCCCCTGGAGAGCGGCGCGCCGTCGCGCACGGCCTCGCGCGGGCGGCAAGCCCTCGAACCGCGCCGTCCTTCGGTCAGGCCCGGCATGCGCGGTGCGGCGGCCCCTCCCGGGGAAGGCTGGAGGATCGGGCCGGCTCCCCGACGCGGAAGCTCGGCCGGCAGGCCCTCTGCGGCGGCGATCCGATCGCCGGCAGCCCTGGAGCAAGTCCCTCCGCTCAATTGCTCGGCTGCTCGTGGAGCGTATCCTCCACGTAGAGCTGCTCCAGCAGGACCTTGATGACCGCCATCAAGGGCAGGGCGAGGGCGATGCCCCACAGCCCGAAGATCACGCCGAGGATCAGCTGGCCGGCGAAGATCGTGGCCGGGGGGATGTCCAGCGCCCGCTTCTGGATGAACGGCGTCAGACCGTAGCTCTCCAGGCACTGGACCGCCAGATACACGCCGATCGCGCCGATCACCGCTTTCGTGCCCGAGGCGAGCGCGGCGAGGATGATGACGAGGCCCGCGACCAGCGGCCCGACCGTCGGCACGAAGGCGAGCACGCCCGCCTGGAGCCCCAGGATCAGCGCACCGCCGATCCCCAGGAAGGCGAGGCCGGCCCAGGTGCACAGGAAGATCACCGCCATGATGATCAGCTGGCCGAACAGCCAGTGGCGCAGGGTCTCGCCGGCCCCGTCGAGGACCTGGCTGGCGCGCCAGCGCTTCGCCGGAGGCACGAACCGGACGACCCCGTCCCGGTAGGCCTTCGGGTCGGCCGCGAAGGCGAGGCCCAGAAAGGCGATCACCAGGACGTTGCCGAGGGCATCGAACAGGCCCAGGACCACCGCCGCGGCCGGTCCGAGGACGCTGCCGGCATCCGACACGAAGGAGCCGCTGCCCTTCATCAGGCCGGAGGCGAGGCCGGCGAGGCCGCCCTCCTTCTGGCCCGAATCCGTCGAGCCGTCCTTGCCGCTGCCCTGCGGGGCGAGGCTCGGCACGTCGATGCCGCGCTCCGAGAGCCAGCCCGACACCGTGGCCGCCTGATCCTTGATCGTGGTGCCGAGTTCGCGGCCCTGCTGGACGATGGTGGCGCCGCCGTAGCTCGCGAAGCCGACCACCGCGATCGCCACCACGAGGCTGACGACGGACAATCGCAGGGCCCGCGGCAGGGGCAGGATGCGGCCGAGCCCGCGGGTCAGGCCGTCGAGGAACACGCCGAGGAGCACGCCGGCGAAGATCAGCAGGAGCGTGCCGGCGGACATCCAGGCCAGCGCCAGTGCCGCCACGAAGCACACCACGGCGATCCCGGAGGCTGCGAGCGGCGCCGTTCCGCGCCAGGGCCCGACCGGGCCGTCCAAGTCCTGTAGCTTGCTGTCCGACATCATCACTCCTGCACCGCGGGTTCACGAACGCCCTGGGCCCTCAGGGGTCAAGGGCGAGACCGCGGGTTCTCAGGGTGAAGCGAGCCCGAACCGATGGTCCGGGTTTGCCGGCGACGTCCCCGGCTTGTTCGACCCTCCGACTGCGACGGATGCCCCGATCGGCCTTCCCGTCAGTCCGGGCACCGAAGGCGGGACCGGGATGGCAGGGGGGACACGCAGGCGTCCGCCCGATGGCGGCGGGCGTTCGGGACGGCGATGTCCTGAACCGCCGGCTCTCTCCGGCCTTTGCGGGCGGCTGCGGGGCGGGGATGCCCGTCCGCCGGTTGTCCGCGCGCGCCGCCGGACCGCAGGCTTCGGCCCATCGGGCGCCCCCGCAGGAGCACTTGCGGCGCCAGCCGGATCCGCGCCCTCGGCCCGGGCCGGACATCGATACCGGCGATCAATCCAGCCACCTCGTCCTCTTCGGGACGCGGATCGTGTCGCGCGGCGCGGCCCGGGACTCGACCCTCAGCGCCAGCGCCCGGCCGCGGCATCATCCTGAGCCGTCGCCTCGACCCAACCGCCGGTGGTGCCGTCGGCGAGGTGCTCGCGCTTCCAGAACGGGGCGCGGGTCTTGAGGTAATCCATCAGGAAATCCGCGGCCGCGAAGGCCGCGACCCGGTGGCTCGCGGCGGTCACCACCAGCACGATGCCGTCGCCCGGGCGCACCAGCCCATGGCGGTGGATCACCCGCAGGGCCTGGAGCGGCCAGCGGGCCATCGCCTCGTCGGCGACCCGCCGGATCTCGGCCTCGGCCATGCCGGGGTAGTGCTCCAGCTCCAGGGCGGTCAGCCGCCCGCCCTCGTCGCGGCACAGGCCGGTGAAGGTGACGACGGCGCCCGCCCGGCCGCCCAGCGCCGCACTCACGCTGGCGATCTCGGCCGCGGTGTCGAAGGGCTCGGCCTGGATGGCGATGCTCGGAACGGGGGCGCTCATGGCCCGATCCATAGGAGTCCGCGGCTTTGCGGGCCAGTCCCGTCCCTGTCACACCCGGCCCCGCCTCTATATGAGACGGTCCGTCGCGCCCTGCCGGCCCGGCGCGCGGTCCTCGGATGAGCCCGCGTGCTCCGGACGGCGCTGGAGAAGGATACCCGCGTGACCCCCGACCTGATCCTGCCCTACGACGGCGTGCACCCGGATTTCGTCAGCCGCCCGGTCTGGTGCGGTCGCGGCAGCACGGTGATCGGCGCCGCGCGGATCGGCGCGCAGGCCTGGATCGGCGACGAGGCGGTGATTCGCGCCGACGGCCAGACCGTCATCCTCGGCGACCGCTTCTGGCTCGGCCACCGCTCGACGGTGCACATCGCCACCCGGACGCACGGCACCCGGGTCGGCGACCGCGTCACGGTCGGGCGCAACAGCGTCGTGCACGCCTGTACGCTCGGCTCCGACGTGGTCGTCGAGGACGACGTGGTGATCCTCGACGGCGCCGAGGTCGGCGACGGTGCGGTGATCGAGGCGGGCTCGACCGTCTTCCCTCGGGCGTCGCTGCCCGGCGGCTACGCCTATGCCGGCAGTCCCGCCCGTCCGAGCCGAGCGATCGGAGCCGATGAGATCGCCGAGCGCGCCGAGCGGCTGCGTGAGCGCATGGGCGACGGATCCGCTCTCCCGCCCGGGGAAGTATCGGAGGTCGACGACAGCGTGTTCGTGGCGCGCAACGCCCGTCTGCGCGGGCGGGTGAGCCTCGGAGCCGGGGCGAGCGTGCTGTTCTGCTGCGACCTCAACGCCGAGGTCGGCCCGATCGTCGTCGGCGCCGATACCAATATTCAGGACAACACGGTCATCCGCACCCGGGCGGACGGCGTAGTGATCGGGCGGGACACCACCATCGCCCACAACGTCCGGATCTCGGATTGCCGGATCGGGGCACGTTCGTTGATCGGCATCGGCGCGACGATTGCGTCAGGAACCCTGATCGCCGACGACGTCATGCTGGCGGCGGGCGCCACCACGGATCCCGGCCAGATCCTGGAGGCCGGTTATCTGTGGGGCGGCCGCCCGGCCAGGATCCTGGGCCCCCTCGACGCCGAGAAACGCGCCATGATGATCCGCATCGTCGAGGGCTATTGCCAGCACGGGCGGGAATATCGGGCCGCGCAGGAGGCGTCGGAGTAGAGCGCTCCCACTCAGTGTTGCAGGATCTTCGACAGGAAGGTCTGGGCCCGCTCTGAGCGGGGGCTGCCGAAGAACTCCTCCTTCTTGGCGTCCTCGACGATCTCGCCGCGATCCATGAAGATCACCCGGTCGGCGACCTTGCGGGCGAAGCCCATCTCGTGGGTCACGACCATCATGGTCATGCCTTCCTTGGCAAGTTCGACCATCACGTCGAGCACCTCGCCGACCATCTCGGGATCCAGCGCCGAAGTCGGCTCGTCGAACAGCATCACCACCGGGTTCATGGCGAGCGCCCGCGCGATGGCGACGCGCTGCTGCTGGCCGCCTGAGAGCTGGCCGGGGAACTTGTTCGCGTGGGCGCCGAGGCCGACCCGGGCGAGAAGGTCGAGCCCGCGCTTCTTGGCATCCTCGGCGCTGCGGCCGAGCACCTTGCGCTGGGCGATGGTGAGGTTGTCGGTGATCGACAGGTGCGGGAACAGCTCGAAATGCTGAAACACCATGCCGACCCGCGAGCGGAGCTTGGGCAGATTGGTCGCCTTGTCGGCGACCTTGGTGCCGGCCACCGTAATCTGGCCCTTCTGGAAGGGCTCCAGGGCGTTGACGCATTTGATCAGGGTCGACTTGCCCGAGCCCGAAGGACCGCAGACGACCACCACCTCGCCCTTGGCGACTTTGGTGGTGCAGTTCGTCAGCACCTGGAAGTCGCCGTACCATTTGCTGATGTTGTCGATGGCGATCATCGTCTCGCCGGGCGCGACGACGGGCGCGCCGGCGATGAGGCCGCCCGACTGCAGGCCGGCATCCTTGGGCGCGTGGCTGGCATCGGCGACGGGTTCGGCGGCGGTGGGAGCCGGCATCGGGGACGAGGTCATGGCACGGTCTCCAGTGTCGGTCAGCGGATGATGGCCACGCGGCGCTGCAGGCGGCGCACCAGGAACGAGGCCGAGAAGCAGATCACGAAATAAACCACCGCCGCGAAGATATACATCTCGACGAGGCGTCCGTCGCGCTGGGCGACCTTCGAGGCGGCGCCCATGAAGTCGGTGAGCGACAGCACGTAGACCAGCGACGTGTCCTGGAAGAGGATGATGGTCTGGGTCAGCAGCAGCGGCAGCATGTTGCGGAAGGCCTGGGGCAGGATCACGTTGCCCATGGTCTGCCAGTAATTCATCCCGAGGGCCTGGGCGGCCGCCGTCTGGCCCTTGGGGATCGATTGGATGCCGGCCCGCATGATCTCCGAGAAGTAGGCCGCCTCGAAGGCCATGAAGGTGATCAGGGCGGACGGGAAGGCGCCGACCTGAATCGGCGTCGAGGCCCCCGTCACGTAGGCGCCGATATACGGCACCAGGAAGTAGAACCAGAAGATCACCAGCACCAGCGGGAGCGAGCGGCACAGCTCGACATAACCCTTGGCGAGGTGCCACAGGCCGGGAATGCCCGACAGGCGCGCCATCGCCAGCAGCGTGCCGATGATCACCCCGCCAACGGCGGCCATGGCGGTGAGCGTCACGGTGAAGACCATGCCCTGCCCGAACAGGTAGGGCAGGGACGAGACGATGACGGAGAAGTCGAAATTCGAGAGCATCGGGGCCTGTTACCGGTGGCCGTCGGGCGGGGTGGCGGAACGGAAGCGAGCGGCCCTCAGCGCTGGCCGGGGATGGCGACCGCCTTCTCCAGGAAGGTCGCCGCCGTGACCACCACGAGGTTGATGATCACGTAGAGGATCGTCGCCGCCGTGAACGCCTCGAACACCTGGAACGAGAATTCCTGCATCGAGCGGGCCCGGGCGGTCAGTTCCAGCAGGCCGATGGTCAGCGCCACCGACGTGTTCTTGAGATTGTTGAGGAATTCCGAGGTCATCGGCGGCAGGATGATCCGGTAGGCGTTGGGCAGCAGCACGTAGCGGTAGGTCTGATAGGTCGTGAAGCCCATGGCGGTGCCGGCCATGCGCTGGCCCCGCGGCAGCGCCTGGATGCCGGCGCGGACCTGCTCGGCGACGCGCGAAGCGGTGAAGAAGCCGAGGCACACCACCGCCGTGTAGAACGGCGCGTCGGGCAATTGCTTGATCGCGTCGCCGATCCGGGTCGGGACCACTTCGGGCAGCACGAAGTACCAGAGGAACATCTGCACCAGCAGCGGCACGTTGCGGAACAATTCCACGTAGGCGGTACCGACGGTGTTCGCGGTCTTCGACGGCAGGGTCCGCAGCACGCCGATCAGGGAGCCCAGGAAGAAGGCGATCACCCAGGAGCAGAGCGCGGTCGTGATCGTCCACATGAGCCCCGAGAGCAGCATGTCGAGATACGTGCCGGTGCCCTCCGGCGAGGCGTCGAAGAAGATCCGCCAGTTCCAGTTGTAGTTCATCGCGCCGCTTCTACTGTGAACTTATAGAGACGCACCGCGGGCGGGAGCCCGCGGTGCGCATCATGGCATGAAAGCGAACCGAACGGATCTCAGTAGGCCGCCGGGTCGGGGCTCGAGATCGGGGTCGTGAACTGCTTCTTCATCTCCGCGCTCATCGGCAGGTTGAGGTTGATGTTGCGCGGCGGGATCGGCTTCGTGAACCACTTGTCGTAGAGCGCCTTGCCCTCGGGGCTCGTGTAGAGCTTGGCGGTGGCGTCGTCCGCGACCTTCTTGAACTCCGTGTCGTCCTTGCGGAGCATGATGCCGTAGGGCTCAGGCTTCGACAGGGCTTCGGTGGAGATCTCGTAGGCGGACGGGTCCTTCGAGGAGGCGGCGAGCGAGGCGAGCAGCACGTCGTCCATCACGAAGGCGGCGGCGCGGCCGGTCTCGACCATCAGGAACGCCTCGGCGTGGTCCTTGGCCGGCAGGATCGTCAGGCCGAGCTTGCGCTCCGTATTGGCCTCGTTGATCTGCTTGATGTTCGTGGTGCCCGAGGTCGACACGACGGTCTTGCCCTTCAGGTCCTCGATCGTGTGCAGGTTGGCCGACTTCTTCGAGACGTAGCGGGTCGCGGTCAGGAAGTGCGAGTTGGTGAACCACACCTGCTTCTCGCGCTCGGCGTTGTTGGTCGTCGAGCCGCACTCGAGATCGATCGTGCCGTTCGCCATCAGCGGGATGCGGGTGGCGGAGGTCACCGGGTTGAGCTTCACCTCGAGGTTCGGGAGGTTGAGCTTGGCCTTCACGGCGTCGGCGATCTTGTAGCAGATGTCCATGGCGTAGCCGACCGGCTTCTGGTCGCCGCCGAGATAGGAGAACGGGACGGAGGCATCGCGATAGCCGATGACGATGGCGTTGGCGTCCTTCACCTTCTTGAGGGTGCCGGTCAGCTCCTCCGCCCGCAGGCTCATCGGAGCAAGGGCGAGGGTCAGGCCCAGCGCCGCGGCAAGGCCGCGGCGAGCGATATCAGACTGCATCGGTACGGAACTCCTGGATCGGGCCGAATCGTGTCGGCCGGCGGCGGGGTACGCGGGCCCGCCCGCTCGGGCGACGCCTTTGCAATGATGGTGCCGGGAGAAGGGCTGTCGTGCCGCGCAGGCCTGCGGCTGAGTACGGACACGTCGCGGCCAAGCTGCTGCGCACGTCTGCAGACGCGGTCCCTGCCGTCCCCATGGCCTCCTCCCAAGCGCTGAGCCGGCCTCACGCTCGCGCCGGCGGCATCATGCACACTTCTTAGGCGTACGCACGCGGTGCGGAGGACGGATCCGCCCGGAAAGCTGACGAATCCACGGTATAGAAAACGACGACGCCGCCCCCCGCGGTATCGGGAGACGGCGTCGGACTGGAAACCCGGTTCGTGGCCGCGGCTTACTTCGTCAGCTCATTGCCGCTGTAGTCGATCTTGCCGTCCGGCCCCTTCTTCCATTCGTACATGACGTAGTCGGGCCGGGTGATGTCGCCCTTCTTGTCGTAGGCGATCGGCCCGACCACCGTGTCCACCGGCTTGCCCTGGTGCAGCCAGTCGGCCAGCTTCTTGCCGTCGCTGGAGCCGGTCTCGGCCATCGCCTTGGCCAGGACCTGCACGGCCGCGTACGAGTAGAGCGTGTAGCCCTCCGGATCGATGTTCTTCGCCTTGAACGCGGCCAGCGCCGCCTTGGCGTTCGGGTTCTTGCGGGCGTCCGGCGGGAAGGTGGTCAGCGTGCCCTCGGCGGCGGGACCGGCGATCGCCACGAGTTCGCGGTCGACCATGCCGTCGCCGCCCATCATCGGCGCCTTCAGGCCCTGATCGCGCATCTGGCGCAGGATCAGGCCGGCCTCGGTGTAGTAGCCGCCGAAATAGACCACGTCGACATTGGCCGACTTCAGCTTGGAGACGAGCGCAGAGTAGTCCTTCTCGCCCGGGTTGATGCCCTCGTACATGACCTCCTTGCCGCCCTTGGCCTTGAGCGCCTTCAGGGTCTCGTCGGCCAGCCCCTTGCCGTAGGGCGTCTTGTCGTGGACGAAGGCGATCTTCTTGCCCTTGAACTTCTCGGCCAGGTAATTGCCCGCCACCGCGCCCTGCTGATCGTCGCGGCCGCAGGTGCGGAACGTGTTCCACATGCCGCGCTCGGTGAACTTCACGTTCGTGGAGGCCGGCGTGACCTGGATGATGCCGGCGTCGAGGTAGACGTCGGAGGCCGGGATCGACACGCCGGAATTGTAGTCGCCGACGACCATCTTCACGCCTTCACTGGCGAACTTGTTGGCCACCGAGACGCCCTGCTTCGGGTCGGAGGCGTCGTCGCCCACCGTGACGGTGAGCGTCGTGCCCTTGAGGGTACCGGCCTTGTTCAGGTCCTCGACCGCCTGGCTCGCGCCGTTCTTGAGCTGCGCGCCGATGGCGGCGCTGTTGCCGGTGATCGGCGCGGCGACGCCGAGCTTGACCTCGGCGGCCTGGGCGGCCGCCACCATCGCGCCGAGGGCGAGCCCGGCCAGCAGAATCGATCTCATCGCGTACTTCCCCTAAGTGTCAGGACCGCACGTGCGGATCCGGCCGCACTCATCGGACCTCGTCCGCTTCGGGCGCCCGTGCGCGCCATGTCAGCGGTGAGGTCTTCTCGTAGAGCCAGCGGTACTGGCTCGTCATCTGGCGCGTCCGCGTGTAGCGGAAGCCCGCCGCGCCGATGATCATGACGACGACCGCGTCGACCGCATAGTAGTGCAGCGAGAGCAGCGTGCCCGAAAACAGGGCGTAGTGGATGAAGCGCACGGCAGCCGCCACCAGAAGCAGCGCCAGGGCGCAGTGCCAGAACGGCCGCCAACCCCGGGCGATGCCGCGGGCCGCCATCCAGCCGGCCCAGCCGCCCATCACCACGGTGACGAGCAGGAACAGCCAGGCCGACGGCTCCTCGTAGAGGATTCCCTGCAGCGCGCTCATGCCCCGACCGGGCCGGCATGGCCCCCTTCCAGATAGGCGGCCTTGACGTTCGGGTCGTCGAGCAGCGCGCGGCCGGTGCCGCTCATGGTGACCCGACCGTTGACCAGCACGTAGCCGCGATGGGCGAGCTTGAGGGCGTGGTAGGCATTCTGCTCGACGAGGAAGATCGTCATGCCCTCGGTCCGGTTGAGTTCCCGGATCGCGTCGAAGATGCCCTTCACCACCAGCGGCGCGAGGCCCAGCGACGGCTCGTCGAGGAGCAGCAGGCGCGGGCGGCTCATCAGCGCCCGGGCGATGGCCAGCATCTGCTGCTCGCCGCCCGACATGGTGCCGGCACGCTGGTTCAGGCGCTCCTTGACCCGCGGGAACAGGGTGCAGACCTTCTCCAGATCCTCGGCGAAGAAGCGCCCGTCATGGAGGGCGGCGCCCATCTGGAGATTCTCGTAGACCGTCATGCGCGGGAAGACCCGGCGGCCCTCCGGCGACTGGGCGATGCCGAGCCGGGCGATGGCGTGCGTCGGCATCCGGGTGATGTCGCGCCCGTCATAGGTGATCGTCCCCGAGCGCGCCTGGGGGCTGCCGAAGATCGTCATCATCAGGGTCGACTTGCCGGCGCCGTTGGCGCCGATCAGCGTGACGATCTCGCCCTCGGCGACGTCGAGATCGACGCCGCGCAGGGCGGCGACGCTGCCGTAATAGGTCGAGACGTCGCGCACCGCGAGGAGCGGCGGCTTGCGGCCCGCCTGGATCGCCCGCGTCTCCTCGACCAGGACGTTGATGCCGGCGACGCTCATGCCGAGGCTCCCGTATGGGTCTCGTCCGCGTGCGGCACGGTGATCCCGACCTCGGCCTCCACGGCCTCCACCTCTTCGTCCTCCACACCCAGATAGGCGGCGATCACCTTAGGGTCGGCCCGCACCTCGGCGGGAGAGCCGTCGGCGATCTTCACGCCGTAATCCAGCACGACCACGTGGTCGGAGATCTCCATCACCACCGACATGTCGTGCTCGATCAGCAGCACCGAGGTGTCGTGCTCGTCCCGGATGTGGCGCAGGAGGCCGTTCAGCTCGGTCGATTCCCGGGGGTTGAGGCCGGCGGCCGGCTCGTCGAGGCAGAGGAGGACCGGGTCCGTACACATCGCCCGGGCGATCTCCAGGCGCCGCTGCGCGCCATAAGGCAGGGCGCCCGCCGGATCGTCGGCCCGCGCCATCAGGTCGATGCGCGTCAGCCACGCCTTGGCGCGCTCGATCGCGGCCTCCTGCGCGTCCCGGTAGGTCTTGAGGCCGAGCAAGCCCAGGATGGTGTAGCCCGAGGCGCGCATCAGGGGGGCGTGCTGTGCGACCAGAAGGTTCTCCAGCACCGTCATGCCCTGGAACAGGCGGATGTTCTGAAAGGTGCGGGCCACCCGGGCGGTGCGGTTGACCTTGTGGTTGGGCAGCCGCTCCAGCAGGTGCGCGGTGCCGTCGGCATGCGCCAGCGTCAGCATGCCCTCGGTGGGCTTGTAGAAGCCGGTGATGCAGTTGAACACCGTGGTCTTGCCGGCCCCGTTCGGGCCGATCAGCGCGGTGATGTCGCCGCGCCGCGCCGCGAAGGACAGGTCGGAGACGGCGGTCAGCCCGCCGAACCGCATGGTCAGGTGCTCGACCGTGAGCACCGGGGGGGCGAGGGGTGAGGCCGCCATCAGCCGTGCCCCTCGCTCACATGGGCGCCCGAGACCGCGCGGCGCTCGCCGAGCGACACCGACGGCATGCGCTCCGAGATCAGGCCGCGCGGGCGCCAGACCATCATGGCCACCATGGCCAGCCCGAACAGGAGCAGGCGGTACTCGCTGGGATCGAACCCCTCGCCGAACACGGCCTTCAGGAAGCCGAGGTTGCGCAGCATCTCCGGCCCGCCGACCATCGCCACCGCGGCGATCGCGACGCCGACCTGACTGCCCATGCCGCCCAGCACCACGATCGCCAGGATGATGGCGCTCTCGAGGAAGTTGAAGCTCTCCGGGCTGATGAAGCCCTGGCGCACGGCGAAGAACGAGCCGGCGACGCCCCCGAAGGCCGCCCCCAGCGCGAAGGCCGTGAGCTTCGTGGCGGTGGTGTCGATGCCGAGGGAGCGGCAGGCGATCTCGTCCTCGCGCAGCGCCTCCCAGGCCCTCCCGATCGGCAGGCGGCGCAGGCGCAGGGTGACGAAGTTCGTGATCAGCGCGAGGCCGAGGATCAGGTAGTACAGGAAGACCAGCCGGTGCATCGAATCGTACGGGATGCCGAAGGTCGCCGCGAACCCGTCGTCGCCCGCCGTGAACGGGATCCCGAAGAAGGTCGCCCGCGGGATCGACGAGATGCCCGCCCCGCCGCCGGTCACGTCGGTCCAGTTGATCAGGACGAGGCGGATGATCTCGCCGAAGGCCAGGGTGACGATGGCCAGATAGTCGCCGCGCAGGCGCAGCACGGGAAAGCCGAGGATCATCCCCCACAGGCCGGCGAACAGGCCCGCCAGCGGCAGGCAGACCCAGAACGACAGGCCGAAGGTGGTCGAGAGCAGGGCGTAGGAATAGGCGCCGACCGCGTAGAAGGCGACGTAGCCGAGATCGAGGAGACCGGCGAGGCCGACCACGATGTTCAGGCCCCAGCCGAGCATCACGTAGGTGAGGATCAGGATGCCGAGGTCGATCCAGTAGCGCGCCGAGGACAGGCCGCCGGTGGCCGCCGCCGCGATCATCGGCAGCGTCAGGGCGATGCCGATGAACAGATAGAGCCCGACCTTCGAGGTCTTCTGGCCCGCATCCGGCTCGCCGTGGACCGCCTCGGTGGCCTGGGACGGGGAGGGGGTCAGCGCCCGCCGGGCGTCACGGCGCAGCAGCACGAGGCGCTGGACGATCCGCGCCACGAAGATCGCCGCGCAGAGCGCCGCCACCAGTCCCCAGCGCGGGACGAGCACCAGCTCGGTCCCGGGCCCGGGATCGGTGCGGTAGGCGATGATCGGCACGCAGAGGCCGAAGGTGACGAGGGCGTACAGGGCGGCGTCGCGCAGGATGCCGGCCATCGCGGAGTCGGGAAGCGCAGCCTGAGAACGGGCCATCAGACTTTCTCGACCTCGGGCCGGCCCAGGATGCCCGAGGGCATGAAGATCAGGACAATCGCCAGGATCGAGAAGGCGGCGACGTCCTTGTACTCGATGGAGAAGTAGGCGGACCAGAAGGTCTCGATCAGGCCGATGATCAGGCCGCCGAGAACCGCGCCGGGCAGGGAGCCGATGCCGCCGAGCACCGCCGCCGTGAAGGCTTTCACGCCGGGCACGAACCCGTCCGAGAACGACACGACGCCGTAATACATGAGGTAGAGGACGCCGGCGACGGCCGCCAGCGCGGCGCCGAGCACGAAGGTCAGGGAGATCGTGCGGTCGACGTCGATGCCCAGCAACGCCGCCATCTTGCGGTCCTGCTCACAGGCGCGCTGCGCCCGGCCGAAGGGCGTGCGCTGGACGAGATACCAGAAGCCCGTGAGCAGCACGGCGGTGACCGCCATGATCAGAACCTGCTTCCAGGCCAGGAACACCGCGTAGCCGTCCCGCTCGAACAGGGTGATGCCCCCCGACAGCATCGGCGGCGTCGGCTTGTTGCGCGCGCCCTGCACCACCTGAACGAAGTTCGACAGGAAGATCGAGACGCCGATCGCCGAGATCAGCGGCGCCAGCCGGAACGAGCCGCGCAACGGCCGGTAGGCGACGCGCTCGATCGCCCAGCCCCACAGGGCGGTGAGCACCATGGCGACCACCAGCACCACCAGGAAGGCCAGGGCGATGGAGCTGACCCCGAGCCACACGGTCAACAGCAGGAAGGTGATCAGCGCGATGAAGCAGGAGACCATGAAGACGTCGCCGTGAGCGAAGTTCACCATGCCGATGATGCCGAACACCATCGTGTAGCCGATGGCGATCAGGCCATAGATCGAGCCGAGCGTCAGCCCGTTGATCAACTGCTGTACGAAGACGTCCATGAACTCTCGCGCGCGCAGGTTTCTCGTGCCGCCTACGGGAACCGCAGGTGGCGCGGCGGGGCAAGTCTCGTACCGCAGCCGTAGCACACCGGCCACAGGTTTCATCGCCGCCCGAGCGTCGCGCGAAAACAGTCGACCACGCCAGTAACGCGCCCCGGCCGGGCTTGCGTGCGGCGCAGTTCCTGCGACACGTTAACGAATTGAAATGCTCGATCATCCCGGGCTCAGGCGAGGAGCAGTACCGATGGCAGGGTCGAGACTCACGACGATGATCTTCGTCGGCATGCTCCTCGGAATCGCCGTCGGCTACGCCTGCAGCATCACTTGGCCCGATCCGCAGACCGCCAAGGAGATCGCCGGCTACATCGCGCTGGTCTCCGACGTGTTCCTGCGGCTGATCAAGATGATCATCGCGCCGCTGGTCTTCTCCACGCTCGTGGTCGGCATCGCGCATCTCGGGGACACCGCTGCGGTCGGCCGGGTCGGCGGCAAGGCGCTGCTCTGGTTCGTGGGCGCCTCGTTCTGCTCGCTGATGCTCGGCCTGATCATGGTCAACCTGATGCAGCCCGGCCAGAACCTGAACCTGCCGCTGCCCGATGCCGGCGCCGGGACGGGGCTCAAGGCGGCCTCGCTGTCGCTCAAGGAATTCGTGACGCACCTCGTGCCGAAGAGCGCCGTCGAGGCGATGGCCAACAACGAGATCCTGCAGATCGTGGTCTTCTCGATCTTCTTCGGCGTCGGCCTGGCATCCCTCGGCGAGAAGGGGCGCCTCCTCGCGCAGGGCATCGAGGGCCTGGCCGACGTGATGCTCAAGGTCACGGGCTACGTGATGATGTTCGCCCCCGTGGCGGTGTTCGCCGCCATCGCGGCGACGATCACCACGCAGGGCATCGGCGTGCTCGTGACCTACGGCAAGTTCCTCGTGGAGTTCTACATCGGGCTCGCCGTGCTCTGGGCGCTGCTCATGGGCGTCGGCTTCCTGATGCTCGGGGGCGGCGGCATCATGCGGCTGTTCAACCTGATCAAGGAGCCCTTCGTGCTCGCCTTCTCGACCGCGTCGAGCGAGGCGGCCTACCCGAAGATGCTGACGAACCTCGAGAAGTTCGGGGTGCCGAACCGCATCACGTCGTTCGTGCTGCCCATGGGCTACTCGTTCAACCTCGACGGCTCGATGATGTACTGTACCTTCGCGGTGATGTTCATCGCGCAGGCCTACAACATCCCGTTGAGCTGGGGTCAGCAGCTCACGATGCTGCTGCTGCTGATGGTGACGTCGAAGGGCATGGCCGGCGTGCCGCGCGCCTCGCTGGTGGTCATCTCGGCGACGCTGGCGCACTTCAACATCCCGGAGGCCGGGCTGCTGCTGATCATCGGCATCGACCAGTTCCTGGACATGGGGCGCTCGGCCACCAACGTGCTGGGCAACAGCGTCGCCACCGTGGCGGTCGCCAAGTGGGAGGGGCAGCTCACCACCACCGACCAGCGCCTCGACCATGTCGGCACCGTGGCCTCGCCGGCGGAGTAGGGGCCGGTTTTGCGGGATCTGCGCCCGCCGGGATGTCGGGTGCAAGGCGGCTGTCGAACCCATCCTCCTCATCCTGAGGTGACCGCGTCTGCGGGCCTCGGAGGAGGACGCCAGGGATCGCGGCGCTGACCGGAAGGCTGCTTTGAGGCTTCCGCTGCGCTTCGGCACCTCTGGATGGGGGATGGATGGGAGGGGCCGGGCGCTGGCACTCTCCCGTGCGGTGTGGCTTGTGCGGTGCGCCTGGGAGGCTCTGTGATGACGATGCGGCTCATCGCGGTTCTGGCGCTGGCGCTGGCGGGCGTGTCGCCCGCAGCCGCCGTCGAGGTGCTCACCGGCACGCTCAGGAGCGTCGCCGAGCGCGGGGAGATCGTGCTCGGCTACCGGGAGAGTTCGGTGCCGTTCTCCTTCGTGGAAGGCAAGCGGCCGGACGGCAGCCCCCGGGCGATCGGCTACGCCATCGACCTCTGCGGCGAGATCGCCGACGACGTCCAGGCGGCGATCGGCCGGCCGGTGAGGATCCGCTACGAGCCCGTCACCGCCGAGACGCGCATCCCGGCACTGACCTCCGGCAAGATCGACCTCGAATGCGGCTCGACCACCGCCAATGCCGAGCGCCGCAGGCAGGTCGCCTTCTCGCCGGTGGATTACATCAGCGCCACGCAGCTGCTGGTGAAGCGGGGCTCGGGCGTCGCCTCCTATCGGGATCTCGGCGGCAAGACCGTGGTGGTGACGGCCGGCACAACCAACGAGAAGGCCGTGCGCGACCTGCTCGCCCGGCTGAAGATCGACGCGCAGGTGGTGACGGCGCCCGACCATGCCGCGTCCTACGCCATGGTGAAGGCCGGAAAGGCCGACGCCTTCGCCACCGACGACGTGCTGCTCTACGGGCTGATCGCCACGGACGCGCGGGACGGGGCGAACTACACGGTGCTCCCCGACAAGCTCTCCTACGAGCCCTACGGCATCATGTTCCGCAAGGACGACCCGGAGTTCGCCGGCATCGTGCAGCAGACCTTCACACGCCTCGCCGAAAGCCGGGCGCTGCGCTGGACCTACGAGCGCTGGTTCCTCAAGCGCCTGCCCAACGGCGAGCGCCTCGACATCCCGATGTCGAACGACCTGCGGGTGAGCTTCCAATTGATGGGGCTCGACGGGGGCGAGTGAGCGGCGCACGCGACGGGGCGGCGCCTCGCTTTCGCCCAACCGGCACGCGAGGAAGATCCGGCCTGACCGTGTTCCTCCCGCCGCGAGCGTGCCTCCTTCCATGCTGATCGCCGCGCACTGCCCGAAACCGCTCGCCCTGGTGCTGGCCGCCGCCCTCGCCTGCGCCGCCTCGGCGGCCTGCGCCCACCCCCACGTCTGGGTCACCGCCAAGGCGCAGCTCGTCTACGAGGGCGGAAAGCTCGTGGGCGTCCGCGACACGTGGAGCTTCGACCCCGAATACACGGCCTTCGTGACCCAGGGCCTCGACACCAACAAGGACGGCAAGCTCAGCCCGGAGGAGCTTGCCGGGCTCGCGGCCGAGAACACCGCCAACCTCGCCGAGTTCGGCTACTTCACGAAGCTGAAGGTCGGCGGCAAGGAGCAGGCCTTCAGCGATCCGAAGGAGCCGGCAGCCCATATGGAGGACAAGGCGCTGGTCATGACCTTCCTGCTGCCCCTGAAGACGCCGGTCCAGCAGGGGCGGGGCGTGGCTGCGCTGGAGGTCTACGACCCGACCTATTTCGTCGCCTTCTCGTTCGCCGAGGGGACCGACGCCGCGACCCTCGCGGGGGCGCCGCAGGGCTGCGCCGCCACGGTGACCCGCCCGAAGACCGAGCAGCCGAAGACGGCCGATGCCGGATCCCCGGGGATGACCGAGGCCTTCTTCGAGGCGCTCACCGCCGCCTCGACCTACGGGGTGCAGTTCGCCAGCCGGGTTCTCGTGGCATGTCCGTAGGGATCGGGATCGTCGCCCCCGCCGGGGCGGGACGGCTGGGGCTGAGGCTCGGCCTCATGGCCCTGGCCATCGGGCTGGCCGCGCTCCTGGCGGCCGGGATCGCGTGGCTCGTCGCGCCCGGCCTCTCCGCGCCGCCGCCGCGCTCGCCCTTCGGGATCGGCTTCCGGGAGGCTGCCCCGTCCGCCACGGGGATCGGCGGGGTGATCCTGGCGCTGCAGGCGAGCTTTTCCCGCAGCCTGAACGCGGCGGTCAGCGCGCTGCGGGGCGGCGGCAGCTGGGGCCCGCTGGTCGGCCTCGCCTTCGCCTACGGCGTGTTCCATGCCGCCGGTCCCGGCCACGGCAAGGCGGTGATCGCCGGCTACATCCTGGCGGGGGAGCGGGCGCTCCGGCGCGGCGCCGCGCTGAGCCTCTGCGCCGCGCTGCTCCAGGCCTGCATGGCCGGGGCGATCGTCGGCCTCGGCACCCTGGTCCTCAACGCCACGGCGGCGAGCATCACCCGGGCCGGCACCCTGATCGAGACCGTGAGCTTCGCCCTCGTCGCCCTGATCGGGCTGGTGCTGACGTGGCGCAAGGCCGGACGCCTCGCGACCCTCGGTGCGGGCTGCGGCCCGGGCTGCAACCACCTGCCCGGGCCGCAGGCCCTCGACACCCTCGACACGTGGCGCGAGCGGGCCGGGGTGGTGCTGGCGGCGGGCACGCGTCCCTGCGCCGGCGCGGTTCTGGTCCTGGTCTTCGCGGTGTCGCAGGGCGTGCCCGGGGCGGGCGTGCTGGCGGTTCTGGCGATGGCCCTCGGCACCGCCCTGACCACGACGGCGCTGGCCTGCCTCGCGGTCTTCGCCAAGCGCGCGGCCCTGCGCCTCGCCGGCGGCCGGGGACAGGCGGGCCTCCTGGCGCTCGGCGGCCTCGAACTCGTCGCCGCCGCCTTCGTGCTGGTTCTGGGAGCCGCCATGCTCTCCGGCCTCGCGCCCGGGCTCGGCGGCTGAAGGGCCTCGCCATCCGGGGCGCGGCGTGCCACGCTGCGCACCCGAGACGGAGCGCGCGCTGATGCATCCCGATTTCGAGACGATCCTGAACTGGCGTCTGCTCGCCGGATCGCATCCCTTCCCCGGCCCCGACGGCGGGACCTGCATCAACGAGGCCGCGATCGTGGCCGCGGGCCTGCCCTACCGGGCGATCCGCTCCAGCGCCGATTGCCCGCCCTGCTTCTCCAGGCCGGTCGCCGCCTACGCCCTCGGGCTCAACGACACCATGCCGGACGAGGCGCGCCCCCAGCTGATGGCCTTCGTGCTGCGGCTGTCGGGCAGCGCCGACGCTCCGGAGATCGAGGCCGCCCGCACCCGGACGCTGGCGCTGGAGAGTGTCCGCCGCATCCTGGCGCCGCTCTGCGCCGTCGCTGGCATGGTCGAGGACGCGAAGGCCTGCGTCGGGGCGCCGGACTGGCCCGCGGCCCTGGCGGCGGCGAACGCGGCCGCGTGGCGGGGCGGGGCGCGTTCGCAGGCGGCGGCCGAGGCGCGGCGCTGGCGCGAGGGCGCGCTCACCGCGGCGGTGTCCCGCACCGCGACGGCGGCACAACGCGCGGGCACGGATGCACGCTGCGCCGCGGAGGTGGCCGAAGGCGCCGCGCCCTTCGTGGCCGGGACCTGGAGCCAGGCCTGCGCGATCCTCGACGAGGCGCTCGCCATCGGCCGACAGGCTCCGGAGATCGCGCTCGTCGGCGCCCGTCAGCGCATGGACGCCGCGCGGACCGGGGCGCTGGCCTGATCAGGCCGCCGCGGGCGCCGCCTCGAGATCCAGCTCGATGGAGCCGCAATTCTCCAGGAACGTGCCGGTGAGGTGGTAGAAGAACGTGCCGTGCCCGACCACCGCGATGGTGGCTTCCGGCCGAGCCCGCAGCCAGTCGCGGAACGCCGCGACCCGGGCGTCGAACAGGGGGCGCGGCTCCACCGGGTAGCCGCCGACCTCGCAGCCCGGCTCCGCATGCCACCAGACCTCGGGCAGGTGCCCGACATCGAGGTGCGGGAACTCCGCGGCGATCTCCGAGGCCGCCCGGCCGACGTCGCAGCTGCTCTCCTGGCATTCCCGGTGCAGCACCTCGACGAGGACGCGCGGCCGGCGCGGATGGTCGCCGAACAGGATCGCGGCGGTCTCGATCGCCCGGGTCAGGGGCGAGACCACCACCAGATCGAAGGGGACCGACCGGAGCCGGTCCCGCGCGGCCCGGGCCTGGGCGTGGCCCAGCTCGGTCAGGCGCGCGTCGAGGAGGCCGGGATCGCCGCCCCCATGCCTGTGCGCGGCGTTGAACGTGGATTGCCCGTGGCGGATGCAGACGATGCGGGTCTTGTCCTGCATGGATCTCGGATGCGTGTCGGGGAGGGCGGGGTGCACGGGACCGGTCAGAGGAAGCGGCCGCCGCGCTGGATGACCTCGATCTTGTAGCCGTCCGGATCGGTGGCGAAGAAGAACCGCGCCAGCACGTCATCCCCGTGTTTGAGCGTCTTGACGTCGGTGGCCGTGAAGCCTTCGCGCCGGTGCCGGGCGTGCTCGGCCTCCACGTCGTCGACCACGAAGGCGATGTGCCCGTAGCCGTCGCCGAGATCGTAGGGCTTGTCGCGGCCCTTGTTCACCGTGAGCTCCAGTTCGAACGGCGAGGCCGGATCCCGCATGTAGACGAGGGTGAAGTCCGGGAAGTCGAACCGGTCGGAGACCTCCAGGCCGAAGGCGCGGGCATAGTAGTCGCGCGCGCGCTCCTCCTCGAGGACGCGGATCATGGCGTGGACGGGCTTGGACATATGCTGTGGGTTCCGTGAGCGGGCGGGCGGCGCGCCGGGCCTCCTATGTGGCGCCCGACCCACGTGCCGAAAAGGGCCGGCCCCGACTGCAGATCCGCGGCCCCGATGGTGTCCGGCGCCGCACCCTCGGAGGGTCGGCGTCACCGGACGCGGGGAAACCGGCAGGACATCGTCCGGGCTTTTCGACCGCAGGTTCTCATGATCGACCATCCAATTCGCTTTGGATTTGTCTTTCTCGATGTCCTATTCGATAAAAGATTAGTGATATTCGACAACATCGCCACCTATAAAGTTTCAATCTCAAATCTGCCGATGTTTGTATCTTGATAACACCGTCACATTAATAGATTTTTTACGTATGATGCTTACAAATGCTCCGGGATCGATTATTTCACAGACCAACCAGTCCGATCGGGTGCACGACCGCCATGTTACGCTTGTCCAACATTAAGGTTCTGCCGAAACTGGTGGCCGTGATTACCCTGATCATCACGATCGTCGGCGGATGCATCTGGTATGCACAGTCACAGATGACCAAGATCGACGACGGGTACAGCCACTTCATCGTCAACGAGGCGGCCGCCGTCGCCGAGGCGCGCCGGCTCAACCGCCTGATGATCGAGCTCAATTACTACGTGTACCGGGTCATAGCGGAGACCGAGCCGTCCCAGATGCAGAATGCCAACAAGGGCTTCGAGGCCGTCCTGCCTGAGGTGAAGGCACTGCTGCCGGTCTTCCGGTCGCACGCACCGAGCTTCGCGGCGCGCATCGACGAGCAGGCGGCACGCATGGAGCGCTACATCCGGGACGTCAGCGAGGTTCGCCGGCTCGGCACTTCCAACCAGAACGACCAAGCCATCGCGCTGGTCCACTCGGCGATCGACCCGGTCTTTTCCGGCATGCTCGCGGACGGCAACAGGCTCGCCGAAGACATCAGCGCTTACATGGCGAAGGGCTCGGACGACCTGACCGACCAGACCAACGACACCCGCCGCGCCCTGATGACCGTCAGCGCCCTCGGGTTGCTCGCCGGACTGATCGCGGCCGTGTTCGTCGCGACGGTCGGCATCACTCGCCCGCTCGATCGTTTGGTCATGGTCCTGCAGCGCATGGCGCAGGGCGAGATCGACGCCGAGATCAAGGAGGCGGCGCGCAAGGACGAGGTCGGCGCCGTCGGCAAGGCGGTGGAGGGCATCAAGGCCATGGTCGCCCGCAAGGCCGCCGAGGAGGCCGAGGTCAAGCGGCTTGCCGACGAGGCCGCGGCCGCCGAGCGCAGGCGCACCATGCTGGAGCTGGCGGACGGGTTCGAGCGGGCGGTCGGCAGCATCGTCGGGATGGTCTCGTCCTCGGCCACCGAACTCCAGGCCACCGCCCAGACCATGACGGCCAGCGCCACCGAGACGGCCAGCCAGTCCACCACCGTGGCCGCCGCCGCCGAGGAAGCTTCCGCCAATGTCCAGACCGTGGCGGCCGCCGCGGAGGAACTGGGCTCGTCGGTGCAGGAGATCGGCCGGCAGGTTTCCGGCTCGGCCCAGCTCGCCCAGTCGGCGGTGGGCGAGGCCGATCAGACGCAGCATCTCGTCCAGGCGCTGAGCCAAGCCTCGGCCCGCATCGGCGACATGGTCGGGCTGATCTCGACCATCGCCGGGCAGACCAACCTGCTCGCGCTCAACGCGACGATCGAGGCGGCCCGCGCGGGGGATGCCGGCCGCGGCTTTGCGGTGGTCGCCGCCGAGGTCAAGGAACTCGCCGCCCAGACCGCACGGGCCACCGAGGAGATCAGCCAGCAGATCGGACAGATCCAGGGCGTCACCGGCCAGGCGGTCACGGCCATCGAGACGATCGCCAGCCGCATCCGCGAGATCGACGGGGTGGCCACCACCATCGCGGCGGCCGTCGAGGAGCAGGGTGCGGCGACGCAGGAGATCGTCCGCAACGTCTCTCAGGCCGCGGCCGGAACCGACGAGGTGACCAGCAACATCACCGGCGTCGCCAGAGCCTCCGAGGAAACCGGCGCGGCCGCCGCCCAGGTGCTGGGCGCGGCGGGCGAGCTGTCGCGCCAGTCCGAGCATCTCGGGGCGGAGGTCGCCCGCTTCCTGAGCACGGTGCGGGCGGCCTGAGGCCGCCTCAGGCCCCGATCCGCAACACCTCGGTCCGTGCGCCGGCCTGGGCGAAGGCGTCCGGGTCGGCACCGGTCATCCAGACCTGCCCCGGGAGTGCCTCCAGGGCCTCGAACAGACCGGCCCGGCGGCGGGGATCGAGATGGGCCGCCACCTCGTCGAGGAGGATCAGCGGGGCGATGCCGCTCATGGCGCGCACGAGTCGCGCATGGGCGAGGACGAGCCCGATCAGGAGCGCCTTCTGCTCCCCCGTGGACGCCGTGCCCGCGGGCACGTCCTTGGGACCGTGGCGGACCACGAGGTCGCTGCTCTGCGGCCCGATCAGGGTGCGCCCGGCGGCCCGGTCCCGGTGGCGACCGTTGCGCAGGGCGAGGCGGTAGCGGTCCTCCGCCTCGATGGCCGGCCAGACCGCGACGAGATCGTCCAGATCGCCTTCGAGCCGGATGGAGGCCCAGGGGAAGGGCTGCGCGTCGTCCCGGGTCTCGGCGATCAGCCGGTCGAGGCGCTCGGCGGTCTCGCGCCGGGCAAGGGCCACGGCGACGCCCAGCTCGGCGACCTCCCGCTCCACCGCGTCGAGCCAGCGGTCGTCGTCGGGGCGCTCGTCCAGCAGGCGGTTGCGCGAGCGCAGGGCCCGCTCCATCGCGGAGACCCGGGCGCCGTGCGCGGCATCGACGGCCAGCACGAGACGGTCGAGGAACCGCCGCCGGTCCCCGGCCGCGCCGCGGAACAGCCCGTCGAGGTCGGGGGTCAGCCAGACCACCCGCAGGAACTCGCTGAACGCCACCGGCGAGGCGGCGGTGGCGCCGTCGATCCGGCAGAGCCGGCTCGTCCGCCCGTCGGGGCCCGGCGGCTCCAGCCCCGTGCCAAGCCGGTGCTCGGAGCCCTCTCGATCGAGGGTGAGGGACACGGCGAAGCCCCCCGGACCGCCGTTGCGCGCCATCGCGGCGAATTCCGCCCGGCGCAGGCCCCTTCCCGGCACGAACAGCGAGATCGCCTCGAGCAGGTTGGTCTTGCCCGCGCCGTTCTCCCCGACCAGCGCCACGAACCGCGCCCCGGGGGTGAGCTCGAGATCGGCGTGGTTGCGGAAATCACGGGCGATCAGGCGTGTGACGCGCAGATCCGACCCGTTGGGCTCGACCCGCGGATCGAGGACATCGCTCATCGGGGAACCCGGAGGTCGAGCCGCACCGCGCTCAACCGTCCCTTCTTGTCTGACATCCCATCCAACTACCGCATCCCGAGGTGCCCGCGTCGGCGGCCCTCGAAGGAGTGCTCCAGAACCCGTGTCGCCATCTGGAGACCTCCTGCGAGGCCTCCGCTACGCTCCGGCACCTCAGGACGAGGGCAGGACCAGGACGTGCCGCGGCAGACTCACACCCGCATCGGCATCAGCACGTACAGCGCCGGCGCGCCCTCGCGATCCTGGATCAGGGTCGGGGAGCCCGGGTCGGCGAGCTTGAACAGGGCGGTGTCGCCCTCGAGCTGTGCGGTGATGTCGAGCAGGTAGCGGGCGTTGAAGCCGATATCGAGGTTGGCGGCCTCGTAGTCGACATCGAGTTCCTCGGTGGCGCTGCCCGAATCCGGGTTGTTCACCGAGAGCGCGAGGCGCCCCTCGGCGAGCCCGAGCTTCACCGCACGCCCGCGCTCCGACGAGATCGTCGAGACCCGGTCCACCGCCTTGGCGAAGGCGTCGCGCTCCACGGTCAGCCGCTTGTCGTTGTTGGCCGGGATCACCCGCTGGTAATCCGGGAAGGTGCCGTCGATCAGCTTGGAGATGAGGGTCAGGCCACCCGCGAAGCGCAGGCGGATCTTGGCGGGCGACAGGTCGACCGCGACGGTCTCGCCGCCGTCGTCGAGGAGCTTCTGGATCTCGGCGACCGCCTTGCGGGGCACGATCACGCCCGGCATGCCGACACTGCCCTGCGGGGCCGGGATCTCGACGCGGGCGAGCCGGTGGCCGTCGGTGGCCACGGCCCGCATCACGGGTCCGCCCTCGGTCTCCAGCGTGTGCAGGTAGATGCCGTTGAGGTAGTAGCGGGTCTCCTCGGTGGAGATCGCGAACTGGGTCTTCTCGATCAGCCGCTTCAGGTCGGCGGCGGCGATCTCGAAGCCGTGCGGCATCTCGCCGGCGGCGAGATCCGGGAAGTCGCCCTCCGGCAGGGCGCCGAGGGCGAAGCGCGAGCGTCCGGACCGGATCGTCATCTGGCCGGACTCGCCGCCGGTCTCCAGGGAGACCTGCGCGCCGTCGGGGAGCTTGCGCACGATGTCGTAGATCACGTGCGCCGGCACCGTGGTGGCGCCGGCATCCGCCACGTCGGCCGGCACGCTCTCGGTCACCTCGATGTCGAGATCCGTCGCCCGCAGCTGGAGCCCCGAGCCTTCCGCCCGCAGGAGCACGTTCGACAGGATCGGGATCGTGTTGCGGCGCTCGACGACCCGGTGCACGTGGCCGAGCGACCTGAGTAGGGCCGCGCGCTCGACAGTGACTCTCATCGCAATACTCAAGTGATGTGGACGGCGCCGCGGCCGGCAGCCGTCGCGGAATATGGCCGTTCAGCTTGGCGAACGGGATCGGGGAACGCAAGGCCGCCGCTGGTGCGCCGCACAGCGACCTCCGCGCCCATGTCGGGTGCCCATGCCGAAACCGGGGTATCCGCTCGCGCCGCCCCGTGCGAAAGCGCCGCAACCGACCCGGATTCCTCCTCTCCCATCCCGATCATGTTGCAGACCATCGACACCGCGGGCTCGACGCACGCCACGCCGAGCGCCGGCCGGATTCTCGCCGCGAGTTTCGTCGGCACCGCCATCGAGTTCTTCGACTTCTACATCTACGCCACCGCCACCGCCCTCGTGATCGGGCCGGTCTTCTTCCCCGCCGGCGCCCCGGGCGTGCAGCAGCTCAGCGCCTTCGCGACCTTCGCGATCGCGTTCCTTGCGCGGCCGGTGGGCGCGGCCCTGTTCGGGCATTTCGGCGACCGCGTCGGCCGCAAGGCGACCCTGGTGGCCTCCCTGTTGATCATGGGCCTCTCCACGGTCCTGATCGGCTGCCTGCCGACCTATGCGGTCGCCGGCTGGTGGGCGCCGGCGGCGCTCTGCATCCTGCGCTGCGGCCAGGGCATCGGGTTCGGCGGCGAATGGGGCGGCGCCGCCCTGCTGGCGGTCGAGAACGCGCCGCCGGGCCGGCGCGCGTGGTACGGCATCTTTCCGCAGCTCGGCGCGCCGGTCGGCTTCATCCTGGCCAATCTCGGCTTCCTCGCCCTCAGCTTCGGCCTGTCCCCCGAAAGCTTCCAGGCCTGGGGCTGGCGTCTGCCGTTCCTGGCCTCGGCCGTCCTGGTCGGAGTGGGTCTCTACGTCCGTCTGAAGCTGACCGAGACGCCGGCCTTCAAGGCGGCGCTCAGCGAGGCGCGGCCGGAGCGCGTACCCTTCGCCACCATGCTGACCCAGCATGGGCGCGCCGTCCTGGTCGGCACCTTCGCGATGGTGGCGGTCTACGCGGTGTTCTACCTCTCCACCGTATTCGCCCTCGGCTTCGGCACCGGCACGCTTGGGTACAGCCGGCCGACCTTCCTGCTGTTCGAGTGCATCGCGGTCTGCTTCATGGCGCTCGGCACCGTGGTGTCGGGTGCCGCGGCCGACCGCTTCGGACGCAGGCCGGTGCTGCTCTCCGGCATGGCCGTGACGTTCCTGCTGGGCTTCCTCATGGGGCCGATGCTGGGCCACGCCGCCGGCAGCGGCACGTGGCCGCCCGTCCTGGGCTTCCTCTGCCTCAGCCTCCTGACGATGGGCTGGGTGTTCGGGCCGATGGGCGCCGTGCTGCCCGAACTGTTCCCGACGCGGGTGCGCTACACCGGCGCCTCGGTCACCTACAATCTCGCGGGGATCCTGGGCGCCTCGGGCGCGCCCTACATCGCGCAGGAACTCGCGGCCTATGGCGGGATCGGATTCGTCGGGTTCTATCTGTCGGGCGCCGCGATCCTCAGCTTCCTGGCCGTCCTCGCGATGCCGGAAACCGCCGATCGCTGACCGGTCACGCCGCCGCGGAGACTGCGCCGCGCGGTCCGGCCGAGGCCGGCCTCAGGGCGCCGGACGATCGGCGCCCCCCTGCACGACCGGCTCGAAGCGCCCGAGAAACCGGGTCCGCTCCCACAGCTCGATCGGGTCGCGCTGAACCATCGCCCGGGCGCGGCGGCGCGCCTGCGTGTCGTCCTCGGCGGACAGGATCTCGGCCGCGCGGACGCGCCCGGCCCGGTCGAGCCTGAATGTCCGGTACGCGCGGCTCCGGTGAGCCGTTTCAGCATCCAGCGCGAGCATTGCGATCTCCTCGGAGGTCGAGCGTCCGGGAAGACGGTTAACCAAACGACAATCGCCGCGTCTGCCGCCCTCGAAAACCGGCTGGGAAAGTTCGGTCGGAACCGTGCCGGGCGGCGCCGAGACCGACGGATCGTTACGTCGGCCTGCGACCTGCGACCCCGGCCGCGCGACGGCTCGGCCGAAACGGGTGCGTTCAGCTCCGCTTGTCGAGGGGACGACCCAGGAGGCGCGCGAACTCGGCCTCGATCTCCTCCACGGAGAACGGATTGCCGGCAGACTTCGCTTCGGGCGGCGCGGAAGAAGGCGGCGGCGGGACGGGGACGGCCTTGGGCATCGCCGGCGGCAGCACGGGTTTGGGCGGGACCGGCGCCGGCGGCGGCGGGGCCTCCTGCGGAACAACCGGCGGCGGCACCGGCGGCGATACCGAAGGCGACACCGGATCAAGCGGCGCGCTCGCCATCGCGGCGGCGAGCGGATCGACGCCCTCCGGCACGGCGGGCGATGGCACGGGCGGCGGCGGCGTCACGGCCGAAGACGACCGAGACAGGGCGGCCTGGAGCTGCCGCGCCATGTCGGACAGGACCCCCGGATCGACGGACTTGCGCTCGGACGGGACCGCGAGGCTCGGCGCCGGACGGGCGGGCTCCGCCTCGACCGCGGACCCGTCGGGTTTGCGCTCGGAGGCTGGGCCGGGCCGCGGCTCGACCAGCGGCGGCGCGGTCCGGCTGAGGATCCGCCGCGGCGTCGTCGGCTCGCGCGCCGGCGGCGCGGGCAGTTCCACCGGCGGCGGCACCAGCAGGTCGGGTGAGGGCGGGGGCGGGGCGGCCGTCAGCGGGGCGGAAACATCCTGACCGGGCTCGTCGCCGCCGAGCAACGCCGCATCGAGGGGCAGCGTGATGGGCGGGGCGGCGGCGGAGCGCGGGACCGGCGGCGGCACGACCACCGGCATCTCGAAGCCCGGATCGAACAGCGGTTCCGCGCGGCGCCCGCCGGATTCGGGCAGGACCCGGGGCGGTTCGGGAAGGCGACCGCCCTGGACGAGGGGATCCGGGAGCGGCTCGTCCAGCGGCTCGGAGGCCGACTCCGGCCGGATGGACGCTTCGGGCAACGGCCGCTGGCCGCGCTGGATGTTGCGCTCGACCACGACGTCGTTGGGGCCGCCCACGAGCAGCAGGTGCTCGACATTGTCCCGGCGCAGCAGGATCAGCTGCCGGGCGCGGTCGAGTTCGTACACGTCGACGATCCCCAGCCGCGGCTGGCGCCCACGGCCTCCGGAACGCCCCGGCAGCGCCAGGCTCCGGCCGGTGAGCCGACGCACCGTGAACACGATGGCCGCGAGCGCCGTGAAGATGACGGCGAAGATCACGATGTACTGGATGATAGGGGAGCCGTCAGAGCCGAACACGGATTGTAGCCATCGCAAGGTTACGCACTCGCAGGTTCCGACCGCCGCGGGTGCGCGCCGGCACGGACTTGTCCATACCACGCCGGGGGGGCGGCAAGGCAAACGACGTTAAGAGTTCGTTAACAGACCTTTTAATTGAGCGCGATCAAGACAGTAGGCCGGGGATAAGCCGCCGGGTCAGCGGATCCGAGGCCGGACGGTCCTTCGTCCGCCGCAAAGGCTGCCGCGATCCCGCGGCCGATCCGCAGACCGGTCGTCCCCGATCGCGGGCTTAACGCACCGTTAACCATGCGCACGGCAGATTTTGCCGAGCCCGCTCGTTCCGGCGCGGCCACGCCATCCCGGAGGCGACCTTGGCTCTCACCGATCTGCCCGTGCTGAGCATGCTGCGCACGCGGATGCAATGGGCGCAGGCGCGCCAGGGCGTGATCGCCGAGAACGTGGCCAATGCCGACATGCCGGGGTTCAAGCCCCGCGACCTCGTGGAGCCGCGCTTCGACCGGGCGACCGGTACGCTGGCCGCCACCGCGACCGGCCTGACGCTGACGAGCCCGGGCCACATGGCGCCCGCCGGTCAGACGGTCGGGGCCGATTCAAAGCGCGCCAAGGGCTTCGAGGTCCGCCCGAGCGGCAACGGCGTCAACCTCGAGGACGAGATGATGAAGGCCGGCGAGAACCAGTCGGACTACCAACTCGCCGCCTCGCTCTATCAGCACAGCCTGACCACCCTGAAGATCGCGATCGGCAAGAGCTGATGCGCGACGACCGAGGGGGGAGCGCCGACGGCCGCACGGTCACGGCAGCAGGAGGGGCCTGAGCCATGGAATTCACCAAGTCACTGGCGGTGGCGGCGGCGGGCCTCAAGGCCCAGTCCGGCCGGATGCGCATCATCGCCGAGAACATCGCCAACGCCGATTCCGCGCCGGCCTCCGCCGGGGCGCAGCCCTACCGGCGCAAGATCCCGACCTTCACCAGCCATCTCGACGACGAGACCGGCGCCAGGCTCGTCGAGGCCGGGCGCGTCAGGCGCGACCCGTCGGCCTTCCGGACGAAGTACGAGCCGGGCAATCCCGCGGCCGACGCCCAGGGCGTGGTGCAGATGCCCAACGTCAATGCGCAGATCGAGAACATGGACCTGCGCGAGGCCCAGCGCTCCTACGAGGCGAACCTCAACATGATCAGCGCCACCCGCAAGATGCTGGCACAGACCCTCGGCATCCTGAAGTGAGCCTGAAGGACGCATAGCAAGGACGCATGGCGATGGCTTCGAGCAACTTCGCGGCGGGTGCCTACGCGGCCGTTCAGGGCCTCGCCGGCGGCCGGCCCGCGCCCCGGGTCCAGCCGACGACCGGGACCGGCAGCGACTTCATGCAGCTCCTCGGGCAGACCCTGGACAGCGTCGGCGATGCCGGCCGGCGGGCCGACACGCAGGCCGTCTCGGCCGCCGCCGGCAAGGCCAATGTCGTGGACGTGGTCACCGCGGTGGCCGAGAGCGAGACCGCCCTGCAGACCATGGTGGCGGTGCGCGACCGCATGATCTCCGCCTACGAGGAGATCATGCGCATGCAGATCTGAACGGCGGCCCGGTCCCTCGCCGATTCCGCCGCCCGCGCCCTCCGTACAGATCGCATCCCCATGACCGGCCTCGCCATCCTCGACGTCGCCCGCGACGGCATCTTCGTGTTCCTCAAGGTGGCCGGGCCCCTGATGCTGGTCGCCCTGGCGGTCGGGCTCGCGGTCTCCCTGGTCCAGGCCCTGACCCAGATCCAGGAACAGACGCTGATCTACGTGCCCAAGATCGTGGCGGTGTTCGCCGCGCTCCTGCTGATGCTGCCCTTCATCGGCGATGCCATGGCCGGCTACATGACCCGCATCGCCGCCCGCATCGCGGCCGGCGGCTGATGCCCGCCCCGGCCGGGACAGGCGCGGCCCACGCGTGCCATAGAGGCCGCGATGAACCTGCTCCTGCCCGGCATCGCCTCGGCCTACCTGATCACCTTCGCGCGCATCGGCACGCTGATCATGCTGATGCCGGGGATCGGCGAGCAGACGGTGCCGCCGCGCCTGCGCCTCGCCTTCGCGCTGCTCACCGCCCTGGTGCTGTTCCCAACCGTGCGTCCGCTGCTGGGCGGGACCGAGGGCGTGGCCGGCCCGCGGCTGATCGGGCTCCTGTTCGGGGAGACGATCATCGGGCTGGTGCTCGGCCTGACGGTGCGCATGATCCTTGCGGCCCTTCAGACCGCCGGTGTGATCATCGCGGCACAGGTCGGCCTGTCCTACGCCATGACGGTGGATCCGAACCAGGGCGGCCAGCAGGTGGCGATCGGCAACTTCCTGTCGCTGCTCGGGATCACGCTGATCTTCGCCGCGGATCTGCATCATCTCGCCATCGAGGGCGTGGCCCGCAGCTACGAGGTTCTGCCCCCCGACGGCGTGCCGTCCTTCTCGGACGCGCTGATGCTGGCCACGAAGGCGCTGGCCCGGGGCTTCACCCTGGCGGTCCAGATCTCCGGCCCGTTCATCGCCTTCGGGATCCTGTTCAATCTGGGTCTCGGGGTGCTGTCGCGGCTGATGCCGCAATTGCAGGTGTTCTTCCTGGCGGTCCCGGCCTCGGTGCTGATCGGCATGCTGCTGCTGATGGGCTGCCTCGGCGTCATGATGGGCGTCTTCCTGGACGATCTGGGCCGGTATCTCGGGGATTACGTCGGCCGCTGAGCGGCCGGACCACCCGCGCCCCGATCACCCGTCCGCGCTGAGAGCGAAGCGAGATGGCCGACGATACCGACGACGAGGACAAGACCGAGGAGCCGTCCCAACGGCGGCTCGATCAGGCCATCGAGCGCGGCGACGTCGCGACCAGCACCGAGATCAACACCTTCGCGATGCTGGGGGCGTTCACCCTGACCCTGCTGGTCGCGGCCCCGAGCATCGCCACGAACCTTCTGCACGGCCTCAAGGCCTACCTCGCCAACGCCCATGCCCTGCCGGACGACGCCACGGCGATGAAGGCGGCCATGACGCGCGGCCTGTGGCTGTGGCTCCAGGCGGTGGCCGTGCCGGTGGGTCTGGCCGTCGTGGCCGGACTGGCCGCGGGACTCCTGCAGCACCCGCTGGTCTTCTCCACCGAGACGCTGATGCCGAAATTCTCGCGCCTGTCGCCGATGGCGGGCGTGAAGCGGCTCCTCGGCGTCGAGGCCCTGTTCCAGTTCGGCAAGGGCTTGGCCAAGATCGGCGCCGTGGGCGTCGTCGGCGCGGTGCTGCTGTGGAACGACCGCGACCGGCTGGAGGTGTTCGCCCGCCTGGACCCGGCCGCCTCCCTGCCGGCGATCCTGACCCTCAGCCTGAAGCTGCTCGCCGGCATGCTGTGCATGCATCTCGCGATCACCCTGGGTGATGCCCTCTACGCGCGGTTCCGCTGGCGCAAGCGTCACCGGATGTCGAAGGAAGAGCTCAAGCAGGAGATGAAGGAGTCCGAGGGCAACCCGGAGGTCAAGGGCCGCCTGAGGCAGTTGCGGATGGCCCGCGTGAAGAAGCGCATGATGGCCGCGGTGCCGACCGCCACCGTGGTGGTGACGAACCCGACCCACTACGCGGTGGCGCTGCGCTACGAGACCGGCATGGCGGCGCCGATCTGCGTCGCCAAGGGCGTCGACGCCCTGGCCCTGCGCATCCGCGCGGTGGCGGCCGAGCACGGCGTCGCGGTGATCGAGAATCCGCCCCTCGCCCGGGCGCTCCACGCCACTGTGGAGATCGACGGGGAGATCCCGGCCGAGCACTACCGCGCGGTGGCGGAGGTCATCGGGTTCGTGCTGCGCCTGCGGAGGCGGGCGGCCTAGCAACCGCGCGATGCCGCGGGCCGGAGCCGACGGAAAGCCACGCTTCCTCCACCTTTTTTCGCGAGGTTGTATCAAGGCTTGTCGCGACGAGAGTGGTGCCGCGCCCCGCATGTCCTGATATGGCCGGCTGACCAACCGGGTGACTGTTCTGGAATGAAGCCGATGGCCGACGTCACTGGACCTCCGGCGCCTGCCGCGGGCCCGCAGAATTCGGGGCCTCCGGTCTCGCAGGCGTCCGCCCTGCTGGGCACCGGCTCGATCGACCGGTCGGAGCAGCCGGGCCGGGTCGGCCTGCTCCTCGTGCTCGCCGGGCTGCTGGTCGGCGCCGCCATCGGCCTGTCTTTCGTGGCCAACGAGCAGGCCCAGTCGCTGATCGTCTGGCTGCTGGCCCTGCTGGCCATGGCGGGCGTGTTCTTCCTGTTCGCCCTCGCCATCGGGGCGCTCCAGCTCAGCGGCAGCGCGGCCCGGGACGACATCACCAAGGGGATCGTCGACGCCTCCCCGGACGGCAAGCTGGTCGTCGAGGAGGGGGGCCGGCTGATCTACGCCAACGAGGCCTATCTGCGGATCGCCAGCGGCGACACGTTCTCGAACCTCGTGCCGGTGGAGCGCATCCTCGTCGGCTCTCCGGAGGTCTCCGAGGCGGTCTACCGCCTGTCGCAGGCCTCGCGCGATGCCAGGGCCCATACCGAGGAAGTCCGGATGTCGCCGCCCCTCGGGCCGACGGTCGGCGAGCGCGGCTTCGGGTGGTACCGCGTCTCGGTGCGGCCCCTCGCGCGTCCGCGCCGGGCGGCCTCGCTCTGGACGGTGGCCGACATCACCGCCGAGCGCGAGCGGCAGGAGAACGTCTTCCAGGAACTTCAGCACGCCATCGACTACCTCGACCACGCCCCGGCGGGCTTCCTGTCGATCGATCCGGCCGGCGCCATCGTCTACATGAACGCGACGCTCGCCGCCTGGCTGGGCTACGATCTCGCCAGCGTCGGCCCCGGCGGGCCGCATCTCACCGAGATCGCCCCGGAGGCGGATGTTCTCGTGCGCACCGCCGGCCTGCCGGGCGAGGTCCGCACCGACCGCTTCGACCTCGACCTGCGCCGCCGCAACGGCCACACCCTGCCGGTGCGGCTCTACCACCGGGTCGCCTTCGGCAAGGACGGCAAGCCCGGCTCGTCGCGGACCTTCGTGATCAACCGCTCCGCCGGGGCCGAGACCGACGAGCCGCAGCGCGCCGCCGAGGTGCGCCTCGCCCGCTTCCTCAACAACTCGCCGATCGCGATCGCGACCCTCGACCGGACCGGCTGCATCGCCCGGGCCAACGCCTCGTTCACCCGGCTGTTCGGCACGGTGCCGCGCCAGGCCGATGACGGCGCCTTCGACGGTGACGGCGCGACCCGGGTCGAGCCGAACGTCGCCGATTCCGTGGCCGACCGGACCGCCCTGGAAGCCGGGCTCGCCCGGGCGGCGAGCGGTCGGACCGATCCGGAACCCATCGAGGTCCAGCTGACCGGGCCCGGCGGCCGCTCGGCCCGGGTCTGGCTCAGCCCCGCCGACGGCGGCGATCCGGGGCAGCAGACCGACGAGGCCGAGCGGGTGATCCTGTACGCCCTCGACACGACGGCGCAGCGGCAACTGGAGCAGCAGGTCGCCCAGGCCCAGAAGATGAACGCGGTCGGCCAGCTCGCGGGCGGCATCGCGCACGACTTCAACAACGTGCTGCAGGCGATCATCGGGTACTCGGACCTGCTGCTGGCGAGCCATCGGCCGACCGACCCGGCCTTCCAGGACATCATGCAGATCAAGCAGAACGCCAACCGGGCGGCGGGCCTCGTCCGCCAGCTCCTGGCGTTCTCCCGGAGGCAGACCCTGCGTCCGGAGGTGATGAATGTCGGAGAAGCGCTCTCCGAACTCACCCTCCTGCTCAAGCGCCTGCTCGGCGAGCGGGTCGCCCTGGAGCTGAAGCACGGCCGCGAGGTCTGGCCCGTGAAGGCCGACGTCAACCAGTTCGAGCAGGTGATCGTCAATCTCGCGGTCAACGCCCGCGACGCCATGCCGGAGGGCGGCAAGCTGATGATCCGGACGGAGAACGTCTTGGATCCGGGGGCGGCCTCCGATGCGGAGGGACGCGGCGGGGCGCCGGCCGGCGACCACGTGCTGATCGAGGTGCGCGACACCGGCCAGGGCATCCCCCCCGAGCTGATGGAGAAGATCTTCGAGCCGTTCTTCACCACCAAGGAGATCGGCAAGGGCACCGGACTCGGCCTGTCGACGGTGTTCGGCATCGTCAAGCAATCGGGCGGCACCATCGACGTGCAGTCGACGATCGGGGAGGGGACCGCCTTCCGCATCTACCTGCCGCGGCATGTGCCCGTGGCCGAACCGGAGGAGGTTCCGGCCCCGACTGCGGTGCCGGCGCTCCCGCGCGCGGAGCCGCTCGCGCCGGTCTCCGGGTCGCCGCGGCCGGCTGCCGAGCCGGGCGATGCCGGCGCGCCGCGGAGTGCACCGGCTCCGGCCACGGCCGACAAGCCGGCGCCGCGCAAGCCCGCCGCGGATCATACGGGGCAGGGCACCATCCTGCTCGTGGAGGACGAGGATCCCGTCCGGGCGGTCAACAGTCGCGCCCTCTCGGCCCGCGGCTACACGGTCCTGGAGGCGGCCTCCGGCCTCGAGGCCCTGGCGATCGTCCGCGAGGGCACCCAGCCGATCGACCTCGTCGTCTCCGACGTCGTCATGCCCGAGATGGACGGCCCGACCCTGCTGCGAGAGGTGCGCAAGCATCAGCCCGACCTGAAGGTGATCTTCGTCTCCGGCTACGCCGAGGACGCCTTCCGCAAGAACCTGCCGGAGGGGGAGACCTTCAACTTCCTGCCGAAGCCCTTCAGTCTGAAGCAGCTCGTCGAGACCGTGAAGAAGACGATGGCCGATTGAACGGCGTCGATGGCGTCGTCGATGGCAGCGTCCCGGCCCTTCCCTGCGAAATCCGGCATCCGGTGCCGCCCACCGTGTTCAGACCCTGAACGGAGTGCGGCACCGGATCCCGGGCATGCCCCCGACGGATCGGTGCGCCGGAGGCCGCGGTTCGCCCTGAACCGCATCGGTGGCGCCGGCAGGCTATGCACAACCCACGGTACCGCCCTTGTCGAAATAGAACAAAACAGGTACATGAAGGCGGTGGGGACGCGCGTTGTGAACTGCGTCCAACCCCTTCATAAGGAGCCCGCCAGATGGCCCAGCCCGCATTGAAAGTGGTCGACATGCCCCCCGTGGACAAGGACAAGTCCAAGGCCATTGACGCCGCCCTGGCTCAGATCGAGCGCGCCTTCGGCAAGGGCTCGATCATGCGGCTCGGCAAGAACGACAAGGTTCAGGAGGTCGAGACCGTCTCGACCGGATCGCTGGGCCTCGACATCGCCCTCGGCGTCGGCGGCCTCCCGCGCGGCCGGGTGATCGAGATCTACGGCCCCGAATCGTCCGGCAAGACGACGCTGGCGCTCCACACCATCGCCGAGGCCCAGAAGAAGGGCGGCGTCTGCGCCTTCGTGGATGCCGAGCACGCCCTCGATCCGGTCTATGCCCGCAAGCTCGGCGTCAACCTCGACGACCTGCTGATCTCGCAGCCCGATACGGGCGAGCAGGCCCTGGAGATCACCGACACGCTGGTGCGCTCCGGCGCCATCGACGTGCTGGTGGTCGACTCGGTGGCCGCACTGACCCCGCGCGCCGAGATCGAGGGCGAGATGGGCGAGAGCCAGCCGGGCCTTCAGGCCCGTTTGATGAGCCAGGCCCTGCGCAAGTTGACCGGCTCGATCTCACGCTCGAACTGCATGGTCATCTTCATCAACCAGATCCGGATGAAGATCGGCGTGATGTACGGCAGCCCCGAGACCACCACGGGCGGCAACGCCCTGAAGTTCTACGCCTCGGTGCGCCTCGACATCCGCCGCATCTCGACCCTGAAGGATCGCGACGAGGCGATCGGCAACCAGGTCCGCGTCAAGGTGGTGAAGAACAAGGTCGCGCCGCCGTTCAAGCAGGTCGAGTTCGACATCATGTTCGGCGAGGGCGTGTCGAAGGTCGGTGAGCTGATCGACCTCGGCGTGAAGGCCGGCATCGTCGAGAAGTCCGGCGCGTGGTTCTCGTATAACAGCCAGCGCCTCGGCCAGGGCCGCGAGAACGCGAAGGGCTTCCTGCGCGACAACCCGAAGATCGCCGCCGAGATCGAGGGCTCCATCCGGCAGAATTCCGGCTTGGTCGCCGAGAAAATCCTGGAGAACGCGACCCCGTCCGCCGACGATCTCGACGAAGGCGAAGCCTGATCCGAAGACCGGGCGATGGACCAAGTCCGGCGCCCGATCCCTGAAGACCGAGCCCCATGGCGATCCCAGGATCGCCATGGGGTTTTGTTTTGGGCCCGAGGCACCGATCCGATAGCGGAATAGAAAGAAGCGGGCGTCCCGTCTCGGCCGCAGCCTCAGAGATCCTCGACGCAGAGTTGGGGCACCGCCGAACAGGCAAGCGCCCGTCCCGGATGCCACTGACCGCGCCGATCGGCCGTCCCGGCAGAGACGGCCACTCGGCACCTGCACACGCATTCAGATCGCAGGATGCCGAAACGACGAAGCCCGGCACGAATCCGGCTCTTACGAGTCGAATTGCGTCCGGGCGTTCGTCGAACCGGTCATGCCGCGACCCAGGAATGGACCCGTCTCGGGGGCCATCCCGCAGCGTCGCGGGCCGGGATCAGGCGGATGCGGAGACCGCAGCCGCCGGGATCCCAGGATCAGGCGGCCTCGCCGGCCTCGGCCTGGGCGGCGTCGCCCTCGACCAGCTTCCAGGTCTTGGTCTTCGAGAAGGGACGGCACTCCTCGATGAACACCGTCTGCCCGACCTTGGCGACATTCGCCTCGTCGTGCGCGTGGTAGTTCTTCGAGCGGCGGACGGTCTTCTTCATCACCGGGTGGGTGAAGCGGCGCTCCACCTTGACCACGATGGTCTTCTCACCCTTGTCGCTAACGACGGTGCCCTGCAGGATGCGCTTCGGCATGGTGTTCTCCTAGCGGCCCGTATCAGCTCTTGGCCGCCTGCAGCGTCTTCGCGCGCTGCAGCGTCCGGACACGGGCGATGTCGCGACGGACCTCACGGACGCGGGCGACGTTCTCGAGCTGGCCGGTGGCCCCCTGGAAGCGCAGGTTGAACTGCTCCTTCTTGAGGTTGATCAACTCGTCATTCAGCTGATCCGGCGACAGGGCCTTGAGATCAGACACTCTCTGGGTCGACTTCACGATATCCTCCGTTCAGTCGGCGATGCGCTGGACGACCCGCGTGCGGATCGGAAGCTTCGCGGCGCCGAGGCGGAGCGCCTCCTTGGCGATGTTCTCGGCAACGCCGTCGACCTCGAACATGATCCGGCCGGGATGGACCCGGGCCGCCCAATAGTCCGGGGCGCCCTTACCGGAGCCCATGCGGACCTCGGTCGGCTTCGACGAGACCGGCACGTCCGGGAACACCCGGATCCAGACGCGGCCCTGGCGCTTCATCTCGCGGGTGATCGCGCGGCGGGCCGCCTCGATCTGGCGGGCGGTGATGCGCTCAGGCTCCACCGCCTTCAGGCCGAACTGGCCGAAGTTCAGCTCGAAGCCGCCCTTGGCCGCACCGTGGATGCGGCCCTTGAACTGCTTGCGGAAGCGGGTCTTTTTCGGTTGCAGCATGGCTTCCTACCTTACGCGTGCTCGCGCTCGCGGCGTCCGCGCTCGCGGCCGCCCTCGCCATCGCGCTCACGGCGTCCGCCGGAGCGGCCGCCCTCTTCCTGGGCCTTCTTATCCTGAGCCATCGGATCGTGCTCAAGGATCTCGCCCTTGAACACCCACACCTTGATGCCGCAGGTGCCGTAGGTCGTGAACGCCGTAGCCGTGCCGTAATCCACGTCCGCACGCAGCGTGTGCAGCGGGACCCGGCCCTCGCGGTACCATTCCTGGCGGGCGATCTCGGCGCCGCCGAGACGACCCGAGCAGTTGATCCGGATGCCCTCGGCGCCGAGACGCATGGCCGACTGGACGGCCCGCTTCATGGCGCGCCGGAATGCGACGCGGCGCTCGAGCTGCTGGGCGATCGAGTCGGCCACCAGGGTGGCGTCGATCTCGGGCTTGCGCACCTCGACGATGTTGATGGTCACGTCGGCCTTGGTCATCGTGCCGACGAGCTTGCGCAGCTTCTCGATATCCGCGCCCTTCTTGCCGATCACCACGCCCGGACGGCCCGAGTGGATGGTGACGCGGCACTTCCGGTGCGGACGCTCGATGACGATCTTGGAGACCGCCGCCTGCTTGAGCTGCTTCATGAGGGCGGCGCGGATCGCGACGTCCTCGTGCATGAGCTTCGCATAGTCGCCCTTGTTGGCGAACCAGCGGGAGTCCCAGGTCCGGTTGATGCCGAGCCGGAGACCGATCGGATTGACTTTCTGGCCCATCAGATCCTCCTCAGGCCGCTTCGGCCTGGCGGACTTCGCGAACCACGATGGTGAGGTTCGAGAAGGGCTTCAGGATGCGCGCACCGCGGCCGCGGGCGCGGGCGTGGAAACGCTTGAGAACCAGCGCCTTGCCCACGAAGGCCTGGGAGACGACGAGGTCGTCCACGTCCAGGTCGTGGTTGTTCTCGGCGTTGGCGATGGCGCTCTCGAGGCACTTCTTGACCTCGGTGGAGATCCGCTTGCGCGAGAACTGCAGCTCGGCGAGCGCCGTGTCGACCTTCTTGCCGCGGATCATCTGCGCCACGAGGTTGAGCTTCTGCGGGCTGACGCGCAGCATGCGCGCGACGGCCTTCGCCTCGTTCTCGGGGAGCGCGCGGGGGGTGGCTTGCTTGCCCATCTCAGCGCCTCTTCGCCTTCTTGTCGGCCGCGTGGCCCGGGAAGGTGCGGGTCGGCGAGAACTCGCCGAACTTGTGACCGACCATCTCCTCGGTGACGTAGACCGGGATGTGCTTCTGCCCGTTGTGCACACCGAAGGTGAGCCCGACGAACTGCGGAAGGATCGTGGAGCGGCGGCTCCAGATCTTGATGACCTCGGAACGCGAGGAGCCCCGCGCCGCCTCGGCCTTCTTGAAGAGGTAGCCGTCGACGAACGGCCCCTTCCAGAGAGAGCGTGCCATAGCGATTACTTCTTGCGGTTGTGGCGGCTGGACAGGATGAACACGTCGGTCCGCTTGTTGGACCGGGTCTTCTTCCCCTTGGTGGGCACGCCCCAGGGCGTGACCGGGTTGCGGCCGCCCGAGGTGCGACCCTCGCCGCCGCCGTGCGGATGGTCGACCGGGTTCATCGCCACACCGCGGTTGTGCGGGCGCTTGCCGAGCCAACGGTTGCGCCCGGCCTTGCCGAGCGAGATGTTCATGTGGTCCGGGTTCGAGACCGCGCCGACGCTGGCGAAGCACTGGCCATGGACCAGGCGCTGCTCGCCGGAGTTCAGGCGCAGGGTCACGTAGCCCTGGTCGCGGCCCACGATCTGCGCGTAGTTGCCGGCCGAACGGGCGATCGCGCCGCCCTTGCCGATCTTCAGCTCGACATTGTGGACGATCGTGCCCACCGGCATCGAGCCGACCGGAGCAGCGTTGCCCGGCTTGATGTCGACGCTCTCGCCGGCCACCACCTTGTCGCCCGGCTGCAGACGCTGCGGGGCCAGGATATAGCTCTGCTTCCCGTCGGGGAAGTTGATCAGCGCGATGAACGCCGTGCGGTTCGGATCGTACTCGATCCGCTCCACGGTTGCGGCGACGCCGAGCTGCTCGCGCCGCTTGAAGTCGACGTTGCGCAGCACGCGCTTGTGGCCGCCGCCGCGGAAGCGGACGGTGATGCGGCCGAGGTTGTTCCGGCCGCCGGAGGACGACTTGCCCTCCGTTAGCGCCTTCACCGGCTTGCCCTTGTAGAGCTCACGGCGGTCGACAAGCACGAGCTGGCGCAGGCTCGGCGTGACCGGTTTGAATGTCTTCAAGGCCATCGGCTTGGATCCCTAAAACCCGTCCTCAGAGCCCGGTCGTGACGTCGATCGTGTGGCCCTCGGCCAGGGTCACGATCGCCTTCTTCACGTCGGAGCGCTGTCCGCGGAGGCCGCGGAAAATCTTCTTCTTTCCCTTGGTGACAAGGGTGTTCACGGCCGTGACCTTGACGTCGAACAGCTTCTCCACGGCCTCCTTGATCTGAGGCTTGGTCGCCTTGGGGGCGACCCGGAACACGACCTTGTTCTGCTCGGTCAGGTTCGTCGCCTTCTCGGTGATGACCGGGGAGACGACGATGTCGTAGTGGCGCGGATCGGCACTCATTTGAAACGCTCCTCCAGCGCGTCGACGGCGGCCTTCGTCAGGACGAGCGTGTCGCGGCGCAGGATGTCGTAGACGTTGATGCCCTGCACGGGCAGCACGTCGATCTGCGGGATGGCGCGGGCGGCCCGGCCGAAATTCACGTCGACCTCGGCCCCGCCGATGATCAGCGCGTTCGAGAGGCCCATCTTGCCGAAGCGCTCGACGAGACCCTTGGTCTTGTGATCCTCGATCTTGATGTCGTCGACGACGATCAGGGTCGAGGCCTTGGCCTTGGCCGACAGGGCATGACGCAGAGCCAGCGCACGGACCTTCTTGGGCAGGTCGTGGCTGTGGTCACGCGGCACGGGGCCGAAGGCCCGGCCGCCGCCGCGGAACTGCGGCGCCGAGGCCGCGCCGTGACGGGCGTTGCCGGTGCCCTTCTGCTTGTACAGCTTCTTGCGGGTCCGGTTCACGTCCGAGCGGTTCTGCACGGCATGGGTGCCGGCGCGCCGCTTGGCGAGCTGCCAGCGGACCATGCGCTGCAGCAGGTCGGCGCGCGGCTCGAGCCCGAAGATCTCTTCGTTGAGCTCGACCGAGCCGGCACCGGCACCGTCGAGGGTTTTGATATCGAGCTTCATCACGCGGTCTCCTCAGCCGCAGCGGCCTCGGGAGCCGGGGCGGACGCGCCGTTCTCACGGAACTTGCCCGGCAGCGGAACGTCGGCGGGGAGCTTGCGCTTCACCGCGTCGCGGATCTGGATCCAGCCGCCGGCCACGCCCGGAACCGCACCCTCGACGAGGATGAGGCCACGCTCGGGATCGGTGCGCACGACGCGCAGGTTCTGGGTCGTGACCCGCTCGACGCCGAGGTGACCCGGCATCTTCTTGTTCTTGAAGGTCTTGCCGGGATCCTGACGACCACCGGTCGAACCGATCGAGCGGTGCGAGATCGACACGCCGTGGGTGGCGCGCAGACCGCCGAAGTTCCAGCGCTTGATACCGCCGGCGAAGCCCTTACCAGTCGTCGTGCCGGTGACATCCACGAACTGGCCGGGGATGAAGTGGTCCGCGGTGATCTCGGCGCCGACCGGGATCAGCGCGTCCTCGGACACGCGGAACTCGGCGAGCTTCTTCTTCGGCTCGACCTTCGCGACCGCGAAGCGGCCCCGCTCGGCGGCCGAGACGTTCTTGACCTTGGCCTTGCCGACGCCGACCTGCAGCGCAACGTAGCCGTTCTTCTCGACGGTGCGGTGGGCAACCACCTGGCACTGGTCGATCTTGAGCACCGTGACGGGGACATGCTCCCCCGCGTCCGTAAAGACGCGGGTCATGCCGACCTTCTGTGCGATGACGCCTGAGCGCATAGGTTCTCTCCCTCGCGCGATGAAACGGTAAGCTCTAAGTCCTCAGCGGACTCAGAGCTTGATCTCCACGTCCACGCCAGCGGCGAGGTCGAGCTTCATCAGCGCGTCCACGGTCTGCGGCGTCGGATCGACGATATCGAGCACACGCTTGTGCGTGCGCATCTCGAACTGCTCGCGCGACTTCTTGTCGATGTGCGGCGAGCGGTTCACGGTGAACTTCTCGATATGCGTCGGGAGCGGGATCGGACCCCGGATGGTCGCGCCGGTGCGCCGGGCCGTGGAGACGATCTCCTTGGTCGACGCATCGAGGATGCGGTGATCGAACGCCTTCAGGCGAATACGGATGTTCTGACCGTTCATGATCCTGGAACCTTGAGAGGGACGGCGGGGTGTGCGGGGCCTTGACCCCGCCGCGCCCTGCTAAGGATGCTTGCTCGAGCTCAATCGTTGATGGCGGCGACGACGCCGGCACCGACGGTGCGGCCGCCCTCGCGGATGGCGAAGCGCAGCTTCTCCTCCATGGCCA
>NZ_JACJIM010000011.1 GCF_014138435.1 Methylobacterium fujisawaense
ATCGCCGCCGTCAACGACGTCTTGCCGTGGTCAACGTGACCAATCGTGCCAATGTTGCAGTGCGGCTTGGTGCGGGAGAACTTTTCCTTGCCCATGATTCCCATTCCTGCGGCGGGGACCACCCAAGGGCCCCGAATCCTGGTCAGCCGCCCCGAAGCTCGGACAGGGGCGAAAAACGCGGTCCGCTTAGAGGGTCGGCCGCCAGGGATCAAGCTCCGCGGCGCGCGGGCGCCCGACGACCGGCTCTGCTGTCAAGCCGCGGCCATGAGTCTTGAACGCCGAAACATCAATCACAGGCAGTATCCACGCCGCTTTCGCGCCACAGTGTGGCTTCGCGGGCATAGCGGGATCCGTGCGGCCGAGCTTAAGTGGGGACAACAACGCATCACCTCGGACCCCCCGCCATGATGAAGAAGTTCCTCCTCGCCACCGCCGCGACGGCGCTGGTCACGACGGCCGCTTCGGCCGCCGACCTGCCGCGCCGGGCCGCGCCGCCGCCGGTCTTCACGCCGGTGCCGGTCTTCACCTGGACGGGCTTCTACGCCGGTCTCGAGTCCGCCTACACCTTCACGGATCGTGAGCGCATCACCACGGTCGGCGTCCAGCCGGGCAACGCCACCAATGTGGCCCTCGGCCGCCGTCCCTTCCTGACCTCGACCACGCAGGACGGCTTCGCCAACATCGGCGGCACCGCCGGCTACAACTACCAGTTCACGCCGGGCTCCGGCATCGTCGTCGGTCTCGCCAACAGCATCGACTGGACCGACATCACCAAGAACCGCGTCGTCCTCGGCACCGGCAACGTCGCCGGCGGCCCGCCGAACATCAGCCAGTTCCGCCAGAGCCTCGACTGGCTCGGCACCCTCACGGGCCGCGTCGGCTACGCCTTCGACCGCGTTCTGGTCTACGGGATGGGCGGCCTCGCCTACGGCAACGTGTTCCACGACGCCAACTTCTACACCCCGGGCGGCCGCCTGCAGTTCGCCGGCCGCTACGACGACTTCAAGGTCGGCTACGCCTACGGCGGCGGCATCGAGTTCGCCCTGCCCACCGACAGCTTCCTGAACACCTTCGCGCTCGGCCGCTACATCGGCATCAAGTACGACGCCATCACGGTGAAGGCCGAGTACCTGCACTACGACCTCGGCAGCCAGAACGTGCTCGTCGGCGCGGTCCCGGGTGTCGGCAACGGCGCGTACATCTCGCGCTTCCGCACCGAGGGCAGCATCGTTCGCGCCGGCTTCAACTACAAGTTCGGCGGCCTCTGAGACCGACGGCGCCGGGGCTTCCCCGGCCGAGACCAACAAGGGCGGGTGCCGATATCGGCACCCGCCCTTTTTCGTTGCTCCGGCGCGATCGGTGCATCGGCCGCCGCGACCCGACCGTCGCACCCGGCGTGGGACGAAGATGTCCCGTCAGCAGGCGCGCAGATGCGCGACGAGCCGCGACGCGGCGTCGCCCGGGGAGCCGGTGTTGAGGATCGTCAGATCCGCGACGACGTCGCCCTCCCGGGCGAGACGCGCGGCGAGGTCGCCGTCCTGCGGCCGGCCCCGGGCGGCGATACGCTGCGCCAGGATCTCGGGCGGCGCGGTGACTTCGACGACGCTCACCCGCGGGCAGGTCCTCCGCGCCTCCGCGACGACGCGGCGCGAGACGTTGCAGATCACAACCTGACCGTCGGCGGCGCGCCTTCCAGCCTCCGCCGGGAGGGCGTAGCCGAGGCCATGGGCGCGCCAGCTCAAGGTGAAGCGGCCGGCCGTGCAGCCATCCGCGAACGCAGCCTCGTCGATCTCGTCGTTGTCCTCGTCCGCCGAGGGTGGCCGGGTCACGAGACGCCGCGGGAAGACGTAGCGCGGATCGTCCGCCAGGGCCGCCCGGGCCAGCCGGATCAGCGTGTCCTTGCCGGCTCCGCTCGGGCCGACCACGAGGACGAGGCAGCCCGGCATCAGGCGACCCGCCGGCCGGCGCGCCAGACCTCGCGGACGACCGGCACGCCCTCGGCCCGCTGCACGCGCACGAGATCGGCCCGCAGCCCGGGCGCCAGGGCGCCCCGGTCGGTGAGCCCGGTGGCGCGGGCGGGATTCGCCGTGACGGTGGCCAGCGCCTCGGGCAGCGTGATCGACGGTGCCTGCTCGGGCAGCAGGAAGGCCGCCATCAAGAGGCTCGCCGGCACGTAGTCCGACGAGAGGATGTCGAGGTGCCCGGCCTCGGCCAGCGCCAGGGCGGCGACGTTGCCGGAATGCGAGCCGCCGCGGATCAGGTTCGGCGCTCCCATCATCACGGTGATGCCCTGGCGGTGCGCGGCCTCGGCCGCCTCCAGGGTGGTGGGAAACTCGGCCAGCCGCACGCCTTCGCCGACCGCGAGGTCGACATCCGCCAGGGTGGTGTCGTCGTGGCTCGCCAGCGGGATCCCCATCTCGCGGGCGAACTGGACCAGGGCCGGCCGGTTCTTCGCATTCAGCGACCGACCGTCGCGGATCTTGCGCTCGGTGTTGGCGCGGATCTCCTCCATGGGACGGCCGCCGCGCGTGGCGTAGGTGTAGTACTTCTCCATGTCGCGGAACTGCCGCTGGCCGGGGGTGTGGTCCATGAGCGAGATCAGCCCCACCGGGTAGCGGGCCGTGAAGGTCGCCACCGTGTCGAGCACATCCGTGGAGGGCAATTCGCAGCGCAGATGCGTGAAGTGCTCGGCCCGGAACAGGTCGCCGGCCCGCGCGGCGGCGATGGCGCCGGCGAGTTGCTCCAGCTCGGAGCCGAGGCCGCTGCCGTCCGGGTCGCTGCCGGCGCGGAGCGAATCGAACACCGTGGTGATGCCCGAGGCGGTGATCTGCGCGTCGTAGGCGAGCACCGCGCCGAGCGGATGCCAGCGGACCTTGGGGCGCGGCGCGTAGTGGCTCTCCAGATGGTCGGTGTGCAGCTCGATCAGCCCGGGGATCAGGTAATCGCCGCCGCAATCGAGGCCGCGCGCGGGCGCCCGGCCCTCGCCGATCTCGATGATCGCCCCGTCGGAGACGGCGAGCCAGCCGCGCTGCACCCGGTCGGGCAGGACCAGGGTCGCGTTCTCGAGGATGAAGTCGTCCATCGTGAATTCCTCAGGCTGCCCGGGCTTGCGGCGCGAAGCGGGTGACATCGACCACCCGGGTCGCCACAGCGTCGCGCATCTCGCTGTCGTGGAAGATGCCGAGCACGCCGGCGCCGGCCTTCAGCTTCTCGCGCACGAGGTCGGCCACCACGGCGCGGTTCTGCGCGTCCAGGGAGGCGGTCGGCTCGTCGAGGAGCAGGAGCGGCCGGTCGGCGATCAGGCCCCGGGCGATGTTGACCCGCTGCTGCTCGCCTCCCGAGAAGGTCGCGGGCGGCAGGCCCCAGAGCCGCTCGGGCAGGTTGAGCCGGGCGAGCAGATCCTTGGCCCGGGCGCGGGCCGCCTCTTCGGACAACCCGCCCTCGCGGCCGGCGGCCTCGACCACGTCGAGGGCCGGGACCCGCGGGATCACCCGCAGGAACTGCGACACGTAGGCGATGACCCGCGCCCGCAGCGCCAGGACCACTCGCGGATCGGCCCGGACGACGTCCACCACGGCCTCGCCGTCGCGGACCCGGATGGCGCCGGCATCGCAGCGGTAATTGCCGTAGGCCATCTTCAGGAGCGAGGACTTGCCCGCCCCCGAGGGGCCGCCGAGCACCACGCACTCGCCGGGCTCGACCACGAGGCTCACGCCGCCCACCACCGGCAGGACGATCCCGCCGCGCAGGTGCAGGGTGAAGCTCTTGGCGACGTCCTGGAAGGTCAGAAGCGCAGTCATGCGGCGAGCACCGAGGCGACGAGGAGCTGGGTGTAGGCGTGCTCGGGATCGTCGAGCACCCGGTCGGTGAGGCCCGTCTCGATCACCCGGCCGGCCCGCATCACGGCGATCCGGTGTGAGAGCAGCCGCGCCACCGCGAGGTCGTGGGTCACGATGATCACCGCGAGGCCGAGCTCGGCCGAGAGCCGCCGGATCAGATCGAGGAGCCGGGCCTGGACCGAGACGTCGAGGCCGGAGGTCGGCTCGTCCATCAGCACGAGGCGCGGCCCGGTGACGAGGTTGCGGGCGATCTGGAGGCGCTGGCGCATGCCGCCGGAGAACTGGCTGGGCGGGTCGTCCACCCGGCCGGCCTCGATCTCGACCCGGCCGAGCCAGTCCAGCGCCTGGCCGCGGATCCGGCCGTAATGGCGCTCGCCCATGCCCATCAGCCGCTCGCCGACATTGCCGCCGGCCGAGACCGCCATGCGCAGGCCCTGGCGGGCGTCCTGGCGGACGAAGCCCCAGTCGGTGCGCATCAGCCGGCGCAGCGCGGCGGGTCCGAGATCGGCGAGGCTGCGGGTCTGCCCGTCGCGCATCCGGTAGCGGACCTCACCCGAATCGGGCGCCAGCTCGCCGGCGAGCAGCGACAGGAGCGTCGACTTGCCCGAGCCGGACTCGCCCACGATGGCCAGCACCTCGCCCTCCGTGATGTCGAGGTCGATGCCCGCGCAGGCGAGCCGGTTGCCGTAGGTCTTGGTCAGGCCGTGGGCGGAGAGGAGCGGCGCGCTCATCGGGCCGCCTCCGCGACACGGGTCTCGCAGATGTCGGTGTCGGAGCAGATGAACATCCGGCCTCCGGAATCGTCGGTGACCACCTCGTCGAGGTAGTGGCCGCGGGCGCCGCACAGGGCGCAGGGCTGCGTGAATTCCTGCACGCGGAACGGGTGATCCTCGAAATCGAGGCTGCGCACCCGCGTGTAGGGGGGCACCGCGTAGATCCGCCGCTCGCGGCCCGCGCCGAAGAGCTGGAGCGCCGGGCAGTCGTCCATCTTGGGATTGTCGAATTTCGGCGTCGGCGACGGGTCCATCACGTAACGGCCGGCGACCTCCACCGGGTACGCGTAGGTGGTGGCGATGTGCCCGTGCCGGCTGATGTCCTCGTAGAGCTTGACGTGCATGGCGCCGTACTCGGCCAGCGCGTGGAGCTGGCGCGTCTCGGTCTCGCGCGGTTCGAGGAAGCGCAGGGGCTCGGGGATCGGCACCTGATAGACCAGAATCTGCCCCTCGGTGAGCGGCGTCTCGGGGATGCGGTGGCGGGTCTGGATCACCGTCGCCTCCGTCGTGCGGGTGGTGGTGGCCACCCCGGAGGTCTTGGCGAAGAAGCGGCGGATCGAGACCGCGTTGGTGGTGTCGTCGGCCCCCTGGTCGATGACCTTGAGCACGTCCGATTGCCCGAGGATCGCCGCCGTGACCTGCACGCCGCCGGTGCCCCAGCCGTAGGGCATCGGCATCTCGCGGGAGGCGAAGGGCACCTGGTAGCCCGGCACCGCGATGGCCTTGAGGATGGCGCGGCGGATCATCCGCTTCGTGCCCTCGTCGAGATAAGCGAAGTTGTAGCCGGAGCCGCGCGCGTTTCCTGCCGCGTCGAGGACGGACGCGACGATCCCCCTGTCCCGTTCGGGAGAGGGAACCTGTGCGTCATCCGGCGCGCGGCCCGGAAGCTCCCGGGAAGCGGAGCCACCAAGGAAGGGGGACATCCCTGTCGCGCTCATTCGGCGGCCTCCTGCATCTCGACGGTCTCGGTCTTGCGCTCGAACTCGGCGCGCAGGCGTCGGACCAGCTCCAGCTCGGCCTGGAAGTCGACGTAGTGGGGGAGCTTCAGGTGCTCGACGAAGCCGGTCGCCTGGAGGCTGTCGCAATGGGCCAGCACGAATTCCTGGTCCTGGGCGGGGCTCGCCACCGGCTCGCCGAGCTCCTCCGCGCGCAGCGCCCGGTCCACCAGGGCCATTGCCATGGCCTTGCGCTCGCTCTGCCCGAAGCTCAGCCCGTAGCCGCGGGTGAACTGGGGCGCGGCCGCGCCCGAGCCCTTGAACTGGTTGACCATCTGGCACTCGGTGAGCCGCACCCGGCCGAGGGGGACCGCGAAGCCCAGCTCCTCGGGCACGAACTCCACCGCCACCGCGCCGACCCGGATCTCGCCGACGAACGGGTGGGTGCGGCCGTAGCCGCGCTGCGTCGAGTAGGCGAGGCCGAGCACGAAGCCCTCGTCGCCCCGGGCGAGCGCCTGGAGGCGCAGGGCCCGGTCGGCGGGGTAATCCACGGGCTCGCGGGTGAGGTCGCCCACGGGGGCGCCGTCGTCCGGCGGCGAGGCCTCGATCAGCCCGTCCTGGGCCAGCAGGTCGGTGACCCGCGGGCAGGTTCCGGCATCGGCGCGCGGCTCGGCCTCGGCGGCGGGCTCGGAGGCGGTATCCGCCGCGAGCGCGAAGTCGACGAGCCGGTGGGTGTAGTCGAAGGTCGGCCCGAGCACCTGCCCGCCGGGCAGGTCCTTGAAGGTCGCGGAGACCCGGCGCTCGACCGCCATGGTGCCGGTGTCGACCGGCGCGGAGGCACCGAAGCGGGGCAGCGTGGTCCGGTAGGCGCGGACCAGGAACACCGCCTCGACCACGTCGCCGCGCGCCTGCTTGAGCGCCAGGGCCGCGAGGTCCGGATCGTAGAGCGAGCCCTCGGTCATCACCCGGTCGACGAGCAGCGCCATCTGCTCGCGGATCTGCGCCACGGAGAGTTCCGGAACGGCGGGGTCGCCCCGGCGGGCCTCGGCGAGGAGCCGATGGGCGTTGTCGATGGCGGCCTCGCCGCCCTTCACGGCCACGTACATGGGTCAGGCCTCCGTGACCGTCGTGGAGCGCGGCAGACCGGCCACGCGGCCGGGCGCGGTGAGGATCAGGTCGACGCCCAGCGGAAAGTCGGCGCGGTTCTCGGCGCATTGCGCCGCGAAGCCGTCCGGCAGAGGTCCCGGCGCGACCCGGACCGTGCCCCGGACGCCCGGGCCGGAGAGGCTCAGCCCCTGCCCATCCGTGATCGTGTCGAGGGCGAGCACCAGGGTGGTGGAGGTGTCGGGGTAGGCCGGCGTGCCGAGGGCGAACCGGCCCAGCGGCGGGCAGCGTCGAGACTCGCGGACCAGCGCGAAGGCGGCCCGGGCCGGATCGTCGGTGAGCGGCGCGCCGGTGTGAAAGCGCAGGTAAGCCGCGACGTCCGCGGCTTCGGCGAGGGCCGGATCCAGCCAGACCGGCGTGTCGGCGTCGGTGAGCGCCAGTGCGACGGCGGCCAGTTCCGGCGTGAGCGGCGCGGGCGGCGCGAGGAACGGGGCGAGCGGCCGGACGAGCCCGGGGCGGGCGAGGGCGTCCATCACGGCGCGGAAGGTGCCCTGCGCGTCGTGGACCGGATCGGCGAAGCCGGGGGCGAGCATGCTCAATCGTCTCCGCGGGCGAGGGTCAGGAAGTCGACCCGGGTGGCCGCCGTGCGCCGGGCCGCCTGTTGCCGGTCCGCCGCGAGCCGCCGGGCGGCGGGCGCCAGGGCGGCCTCGACCCGGGCGCGCCGGTCCGGGTCCTGCCAGAGGGCGTCGAGGATCGCGGCGAGCCGCGCCTTCGTGCGGTCGCGGCCGAGATGGTAGGCGAAGCCGGCCGGACCGTCCGCGAGGCGGATGGCGGCCCGGGTCACGCTGACCTCGCCGAGGTTGAACGGGCGCCCGTCGCCGCCGATCCGGCCTGAGGCCATCACGAGCCCCGTCTCCGGCGGCCGGAGATCCGCGGCGGCGGGGGTGTCGAGGACCGACAGGGCCGCCTCCAGGTCCGTGCGGCTCGCCTCGGCACAGAGCGCCATCACGGCCTGGCGCGCCCCGATCTCCCCCTCGGATGCCGGATGTCTCGGGCTCGTCGTCATCGCGAATCCCTCCGTCGCTCGGTTGTATAGGTGTATAGACAACTGGCGTGCGCCGCACAAATGAAGTTTGGATGACAGGATGGATGCGCAGGAGCAGGCACCCGGCCTCGTCCGGGGCGAGGGTCTGACGGCGTGGCGGCAGATCGCCGACGCGCTGACGGCCGAGATCGCGGCGGGGCGCTATCCGCCGGGACAGCAGCTGCCCGCCGAGGCCGCCCTGGCGGCGCGCTTCGCCGTGAACCGGCACACCGTGCGACGTGCCCTCGCGGCGCTCGCCGAGGGCGGGCTCGTGCGCGCCAGCCAGGGCCGGGGCACCTTCGTGGAGGAGGCACCCCTCGCCTACCCGATCGGGCCGCGCACGCGGTTCTCCGAGATCGTCGCCGGGGCCGGACGCGAGGCCTGGGGCGACCTCGTCGCCTCGACTACGGTCCCGGCCGGGCCCGAGCAGGCGGCAGCTCTGGCCCTCGCCCCCGGCGCGCCGATCCTGGAGCTGCTGACGGTCCACCGGGCGGACGACGCCCCGCTCTCGACGGCGCTGACCTGGCTGCCGCTGCCGCGCTTCGCGGGCTTCGCCGAGGCCTATGCCGAGCGCGGCTCGATCACCCGGGCTTTCGCGGCCTGCGGCCTGCACGACTATACCCGGCTCTCGACGCGCATCCGCGCCCGGCCGGCCGATTCCGCGGAGGCGCAGCGCCTCGACATCGCCCCGGGGCGGGTCGTTCTGGTGGTGTCGAGCGTCAACATCGATCCTGCCGGCGTGCCGATCCAGGCGAACCGCACCCTGTTCGCCGCCGACCGGGTGGAGCTGGTGATCGGCGGGTGATCGGCGGGTGATCGGCGGGTGATCGGCGGTTTATCGGGCCGCCGGCTCAGCGCGCCGCCGGCCCGATGATCGCCCGGCGCAGGCGGGTCGAGACCCAGTCGATCGCCGCCACGGTGACGAGAATCATCAGCACCAGGAAGGCGACCTGCTGCAGCTCCAGAACGCGGATCAGCTCGGTGAGGTATTGACCGATGCCCCCGGCGCCGACGATGCCGATGATCGTCGCCGACCGGGTGTTCGACTCGAAGAAGTACAGGACCTGGCTCGCCAGCACCGGCAGGACCCCGGGGATCAGCCCGAAGCGGATGCGGTGCAGGCGCGAGCCGCCCGAGGCGACGACGCCCTCGCCGGCACGCTTGTCGCAGGTCTCGATCGCCTCGGAGAACAGCTTTCCGAGCGCCCCGAAATCCGAGCACGCGATGGCGAGCGCCCCCGCGAAGGGGCCCAGGCCCACGACGTTGATCCAGATCAGCGCCCAGATCAGCACGTCCACCGAGCGCATCACGTCGAGGCCGCGGCGGACGGCGAACCGCGCGAAGGGGTTGGGCACGACGTTCCGGGCCGCCAGGAACGCCACCGGGAAGGCGAAGACCGCCGCCGTCAGCGTGCCCAGGAAGGCGATGCCCAGGGTCTCGCCCAGCGCGTGCAGGAAGGTCCAGAACTGGCCCTCCGGGGACGGCGGCAGCATCAGCACCGCGAAGGTACCGAGCCGCCCGAGCCCGTGGAGGATCCGCGCCATCGAGAAGTCGAGGCGCCAGTAGCCGAACGCCGCGAGCCCGATCAGGACGGCGAGCAGGGCGGCGAGCCGCGCCCGCCCCGGCCAGTCGGTGCGGAACTGCGCGGGGTAGCGCGCGCGCAGGCGGGCGAGGTCGGCCCGGGCCGCCGCCCGCAGGGCCTCGGGACGCGCGCTCATCGGGCCTGCTCCGCGCCGATCAGGCGGTGACGGACCCGCTCGGTGGCGAGGTCGATGCAGAACACGGTCAGGATGATCAGCACGAGGATCGCGCTCACGTCCGCGTAGTAGAAATTTCGGATCGCCACGAGGAATTCCTGGCCGATGCCGCCGGCGCCGACGAAGCCCATCACCCCGGCCCCGCGCACGTTGATCTCGAAGCGCAGCAGCGCGTAGGAGGCGAAGTTCGACAGCACCTGCGGCAGCACCGCGAAGCGTACCGTCTGGACCCAGGTGGCGCCCGAGGCCGACAGGCCCTCGACGGGCCGCATGTCGATGTTCTCGACCACCTCGGAGAACAGCTTGCCGAGCGCCCCCGTGGTGTGGATCGCGATGGCGAGCACGCCCACCATCGGGCCGAGCCCGAAGGCGATCACGAAGATGAGGGCGAACACCACCTCGGGGACGGTGCGGCACAGCTCTAGGAGGCGCTTGGCGCCGACGCGCAGCAGGCGCGACCGCACGAGGTTGGCGGCGGCCACGAAGCTGAGGGCGAAGCCCGCGAGCCCCCCGAGCAGCGTCCCGAGATAGGCCATGAGCAGGGTCTCGCCCAGCAGGCCCAGCCATTTGGGCAGGCCCCAGTACCAGCTGCGGACGTCTTCGAGCGGGTGCTCGAGGCTGATCGGCGGCAGGATCTGCTGGATGTAGGCGGTGAACTTGCCGATGTTCTCGGCGAAGACCAGCGGCCGCACCTCGGCGACCAAGCCGGCGACCAGGGCGAGCGCCGCCACAAGGGCGAAGCCCGCCAGCGTGCGGCGGCGCGCAGCGCCGGTCGCCGCCGCGTAGAGGCCGGAGAGGGCGGCTTCCCGCTCCGGCGACAGGGGTGTCAGACCGCGCAAGGCGGGCGGGCCCGGATCAGGACTTCCGGCGCTGCTCGTCGTTGAACCGCAGCATGTCGATGATCGGCTGATAATCCTTGAGGGTCACCGGCGTCAGATCCTGGTCCTTGCCGTCGGAGAGACGGTCGAAGGCGGCCTTGTCGGCCTTCGGCAGGGCCACGAAGGCGTCGCGGATCCTGGCCTTCAGGTCGTCCGGCAGGCTCGTCAGCATGGCGAAGGGCCCCTCCGGCAGGAAGTCGGACTTGAACACGACCCGGAAGTCCGATTGCTGCATCGGCGTGCCGTCGGGCTTCTTGAGCATGCCCTTGGCGGCCATGCGGGTGACCATCGTGTCGGTCTCGGAATTCCACAGGTTGGCGGCGGCGTCGGCCGTGCCCTGGGTGAGCGCCAGCACGGCGTTCTCGTGGCTGCCGGCGTAGAAGGTCTTGCCGAAGAACTTCTCCACGTCGTAGCCGGCCCGCTTCAGGAAGAAGCGCGGCGCCTGGTTGCCCGAGGTGGAGTTCGGATCGACCAGGGCGAGGTTCTTGCCCTTGAGATCCTCGACGGTCTTGTAGGGGCTGGAGGCCAGAACGTAGACCACCGAATAGTAGCCCGAGGCGCCGGTCTCGTGCTTCTGGTTGACGATCGGCTCGATCTTCACGCCGGTCATCACGGCCCGCGCGAAGGAGGCCGGCCCGTACCACGCGATCTGGATGTTGCCGGCCCGCTGGCCCTCGATGACGGCGGCGTAGTCGCTCGCCACCCGCAGCTTCACCGGCACGCCGAGCGTCTTGGTCAGGTAGGCGGTGAGCGGCGCCCAGCGGTCGGCGGTGCCCGAGGCGTTCTCGGCCGGGATCACGCCGAGCGTCAGCTCCGGATACTGGGCCTTCCAGTCCTGGGCGGCGGCCGGCAGGCCGAGGAGGGCGAGAGCCGCGGCGGCGCCGGCGAGAGTGCGTCGGGTGATCATCGTGTCGTCCTTCGTGACGGCGTAGGGCAGGAAGTTCGGCCGGCCGGAGGCCGGTCGCGCGTTTCCCGAATGGTTGTTGGGGCTTGGAGGGCCCGGATCAGGCGCCGAGGGCGGCCTCGCGGACCGGCCGCGCCGGCACGAGACCGGGCCGGCCGGGCATCGCGGCCCGCTGCTCCGCCTCGCGCTGCGCGGAATCGTCCAGCACCTCGCCGGCCTCCAGGCCGTAGAGCCGGCGCGCCACGTCCTCGGTGAGGTCGAACGGTCCGCCCTCGAACACGACCCGCCCGGCCGCGAGGCCCACGAGGCGGTCGCAATAGGCGCGCGCGAGGTCGAGGGAGTGCAGGTTGCACAGCACCGTGATGCCGTAGCGCCGGTTCACCTCGGCCAGCGCGTCCATCACGAGCCGGGTGTTGCGCGGGTCGAGGGAGGCCACCGGCTCGTCGGCGAGCAGGATCTCGGGCTCCTGCACGAGGGCGCGGGCGATGGCGACCCGCTGCTGCTGCCCGCCCGACAGGCCGTCGGCGCGCTGGCCGGCGAACTCGCCCATGTCGAAGCCCTCCAGGGCGGCGAGCGCCATGGCCCGGTCTTCGGCGGACCATTGCCGCAGCAGGGAACGGTAGCTCGGCACGTGGCTGAGCCGGCCCATCAGCACGTTGGTCATCACGTCGAGGCGGCCGACGAGGTTGAACTGCTGGAAGATCATGGCGCAGCGGGTCCGCCATTCGCGCAGGTCGCGGCCCCGCAGGGTGGTGACCTCACGGCCGTCGTGGAGAATGCGCCCCGAACTCGGGTCCGCCAGCCGGTTGATCAGGCGCAGCAGCGTCGACTTGCCGGCGCCCGACCGGCCGATCACGCCGACGAAGCTGCCGGGCTCGATCCGGAGCGACACGCCGTCGACGGCGCGCCGGTCGCCGTACTGGCGCGTGAGATCCTCGATAACCAGCATGCCACCATCCGCCGGGGAATGGCCGCAGGTAAACGCCGATTTCACGACGATTGGATGACGAATACAGATCGGTTATGTTTGCCGGCACAATTCTTACATTTTGATAGCCGGCTTAAACTTCATAGCGCTCGAGGAATGCTTCGATGGGCAGGCCGCGGAAATCCGGAAGCGCCCGGCGCAGCCGTTCGTGATCCCAGTCCCACCATGCCAGGCGCATCAGACGTTCGGCGATGGCCTCGGGGAAGCGGCGCCGGACCGGTTTGGCGGGATTGCCGACAACGATCGTGTAGGGTTCGACGTCGCGGGTGACGATGGCGCCCGCGCCGACCACGGCGCCGGTGCCGATGGTGCGGCCGGGCAGGACAACGACGCCGTGGCCGATCCAGACATCGTGGCCGATCGCCACCGGGCTCGCCCGGCGCCGGTCGAAGAAGGCGGGCTCGTCGGACTCCTCCGGCCAGTAGGCTCGTGCCCGGTAGGTGAAATGCGCCTGCGACGCGCGCTCCATCGGGTGGTTGCCGGGATTGATCCGCACGCTGGCGGCGATCGAGCAGAACTTGCCGATGGTCGTGTAGATCACCTCGCAATCCTGACCGATGTAGGAATAATCGTCGAGGATCGTCTCGGTGAGGCGGGTTCGCGCGCCGACCTCCGTGTAGTGGCCGAGGCGGCAATCCACGACCCGGGCGCTGGGATCGCGTGCGGGTTCGAGTCCGAGGGGACGGTCAACCACGGGGCTCTCCGAAGGGCAGGCGCGCCAGGAGCCGGAACGGGCCGGACCCGTCCTGGGTCAGGAGGCACACGGCGTCGATCACAAGGGGCTCCGGCCCCGCGGCGGCGTAGGCCTCGGACAGGCGCCGGTGCCAGGCTTCGCGCTCCGCCTCCGGCAGGGCGTCGGTCAGGGTCATGTGGAAGCGGAAGGCCTCGAACACGTACGGGTAGCCCCAGCGCGCCAGCAGCGCCCGCCCGCGCGGGTCGAGGCGCTCCGGGCGGCGCTTGGCGCGCTCGGCCTCGGTGAGCGGCGCACGGAACGGGTCGAGGGCGGCGACGCACTCGGCGGCGAAGAGCCCCAGCTCCGGCGGGGGAGCTTCCGGCACGAGGGCGAGGAACGGCCCGAGGGTGGCGACCCGGAGCGGGCCCACCGCCACCGGCGGGTGCGCGGCCGCGAGGTCACGGGTGGCGGCGACGAGATCCGCCTCCGTGGTGCCCGCCGCGAGGCGCAGCGGCGCCTTGAGGGTGGCGTGGAACCCGTAGATCCGGGCCCCCGCCGTGACGGCGGCGAGGTCGCTCAAGCCCTCCGGGTGCGGGACCGACGCCCCCGAGACGGGGTCGGTGCCGAAGACGGACCGGCCGAAGGCCTCCAGCCGGGAACCCGGGGCGGGCAGGCAGTAGAGAGCGTAGCGGCGCGACACCTTTCGGCCTCCGATCGTCGGCCGCCGTCAGGCCGTCGGCGCGTAGGGACGCGCCTCGGCGGCCCGCCGGGGGCGCACGTCCATGGCGTTGCCCCGCCACACGATGGCGCTCTGCATCCAGGCGCCGAGCCAGATCGCCGGGATCAGGGCGTCGCGCACCAGGAAGGCCGCCAGCAGGCGGGGCGAACGGTGCCAGCCCGCGCGGATCGCGAGCCGGTGCTCGGCGGCATAGCACAGGCCGGCGAGGCCGGCAGCGCCGACGAGGCCCGTGAAGCTGCCGGCCCAGAGGGCGATGAGAAGCGCCGGCAACAGGACACCGCTGCCGATCTCGGGAGCGAAGAACAGCGGGAAGGTCACGCGGCGCAGGCGCGCCCAGCGCAGCTGCCGCGCCCAGACCTCCTGGAAGCCGCGCGGCCCGAGCGGCTGCTCGAACGGGCTCGCCACGAGGTGGACCCGCTTGCCGGCGGCCCGGACGAGCTTGGTGGCGGCCGCGTCCTCGGCGATCTCGGCCGCGAGCGCCTGCAGGCCGCCCTGCGCCTCAAGAAAGGGCTTGTGCCACAGCATGCTCTTGCCCTGCGCGAAGCCCAGCCCGAACGCCTCGGCGGCGTATTGCCAGCGGGCCTGCAGGGTGTTCAGGAAGGCGCATTCCACCTCGGCCATGAAGCTGCCCGGGCGCGCCCCGGCGGGGGTCGAGCAGACGAGGCCGGTATCGTCCCGCCACGCCGCCTGGAGCCGCTGGAGGTAGTCCGGCGGCATGGCCACGTTGGAATCGGCGAGCACCACCCAGTCGTGGGCGGCGGCCCGCCAGCCCCGCAGGCAATTGTTGAGCTTCGGATTCTCGCAGAGGCGCTCGTCGCCGAGGATCAGGCGGGCGGGCACGCGCGGATGGGCCGCGATCAGCCGCCGGACCATCGGCACGATCGGGTCCCCGGGGTCGGCCACGCAGAAGATCAGCTCGTAGGACGGGTAGTCGAGGCGGAAGCTCCGGGTGAGCATCTCCTCGCTGTAAGCCTCGATCCCGTGAAGCGGACGGACCACGGAGACGGGCGCGCCGTCCGGAAACCGCGACGGCCCGTGGCTCCGGCCGAGGCGCCGGCCCGCGACGCCGATGCTGACGATCTGGACGAGGGCCAGAAGCGCGCCGAGGGACAGGGCCGGCACCGTGGCGTCAAGCATGCGGATCCCTCGATCGATGAAGCGAGCGGTCCGGTCCGCTAGCGGCCGGACCGCGTCAGGCGTGTGACAGAGGCGACGTCGTCCGGCGTGTTCAGAACCGGAGGGTGAAGGTGCCCTTCACGGCCTGATCCTGGGCGCGGGCGCCGGTCTGGCCGGTATAGGCCACGCCCAGGCTCGCGTTCGGCGCCACCGCCAGATCGAGCCCGACCTGCGCCACCAGCGCGTCCCGGTCGATCGGCACGCCCGCGCTCAGGAAGGCCGGGCCCGTGCCGAACCGCAGCAGGGCCGTCGGCACCACGTCGCCGAAGGCCCGCCGGTAGCCGACCAGACCCCGCAGCGTCACCGGAAGACCCAACCCCAGCTCCAGGCCCGTCTGCGCCCGCACCCCCACGGTCGCCGCGCCCAGATCGTAGTCCCGCGCGACGCTCGCCAGCGCCGCCGCGCCCCCGGTCTCCGCGAAGGCGTCCCGCCGGATGCCGACATACGCCCCGCCGACGAACGGCTCGACGTAGGAGGCCACCGGCGGCACCGGCACCGCGACGCCGTCCCTCGACACCAGAGCCGCCGGAGCCGGCTGGCCGAGCGCGATCCTCCAGCCGATCTCGCCGAAGCCCTGCACCGTATAGCCGCCGCCATGGCCGCTCAGCGTGTCCGACAGCCCGTACAGCACCGCCCGCCGGGTGCGCGTGTCGGTCCCGGCGTAGAGCGCTCCCAGCCGCACCGACAACGGCCCGACCTCATAGCCGCCATACAGGCCGCCGAAGCCGCTCTTGAGCGTGGCGCTCTCCGCCCGGCTCGTGCCGCCCGTCCGGCCGGCGCTGTCGAGATACGCCTCCGTGTAGCCGCCGACCACGCCGACGCGCAGCCCGTTCGACACGCGGACATCCGCGCCCGCCGCGAAGCCGGCGATCTGCCGGTCGAGGTTGAACGCGTTGCCGCCGCCCTCGGCCGTGCCGAAGGCGCCGAAGCCCTGGCCCCAGAGCCCGAACACCTGCGGGTCGAGCGTCCGCACCGGCACGCCCGCCACCACCGGCTGGCGCCCCGGCAGGTCGGCCGCGTAGGCGGCCGGCAGGGTGCCGTAATCGAGGCCGGTGCCGGGGCTGCCCCAGCGCAGGCGGTCGAGCACCGCCTCGCGCACGAAGAACGCGGTCTCGTAGGCGGTGGACACGGTGCCGGCATGGATGTCGCCCGCCAGCGCCCGGAAGGCGTTGCCGGCCTCGGCCGTGGTGAAGGCGACCGCCGCGTCGAAGAGCCGGCCCGGGCCGGCCGCCTGGACGGCGTTGGCCGCCGCCATGCCGTTGCGGCTGGTGGCTGACGCGGCGAACGGCACGTCGTTGCGGGTGAGGGTCAGGTCGACCGCGTCGGTCCGGTAGCGCAGGCCCGGGCTGAGGAAGGCGAGGTTCGCGGTCACGCCGGCGAACTGGCCCGAGACGCCGCCGGCGGCGGAGAGGATCGTGTAGGTGGTGCGCGGGTTGTAGGCGCCCGAGGCGGCCAGCACCTGGACGGTGCCGCCCGACAGGGTGGCGCTGCCGGTGGCGGCGATGCGGTCGGCCTGGCCGGCGGCGTTGGCCTCGACCCGGTAGGTCGAGCCGGCCGCGAAGGCGGCATTGCCGGCGACGGTGAGCGTGCCGATGGAATTGCCGGGAGACACGGTGCCCCCCGAGAGCGCGCCGATCCCGCCCACCGTGCCGGAGCCGCCGAGCAGGCCGCCGGCGCCCACGAAGACAGTCCCCGCGATGGTGCCGTTGGCGTAGAGCGCGCCGCCCTGTCCGATGCCGACATCGATGCCGAGGCGGTCGGTGGCGTCCATGCGCAGGGTGCCGGTGACGTTCCCGAAATACCCGGCGGCCGCATAGAGGTCGAGGCGGCTCCAATAGCTCAGGGGGCTGCCGTAGAAGGCGGCCAGCGCGTTGGTCTCGGTGTTGACCAGGATCTGGTTGATCGTGCTGGTGGCGAGCTGGCCGTAGAGGCCGCCGTTGGGCGCGAGGGTCCGCGCGGCGGCGGTCGATCCGCCGTAGAGCGGTGCGAGCAGGATCGAGGCGTCCGGCCCGCCGGCGGGAGCCGCCTCGCGGGGCGCCTGGGCGAAGCTGAGGGTCGGCAGGCCGTAGGTGAGGCGTTGCTGGTAGGCAGCCTGGTTACCGGCCGACGGCACGTAGGAATTCCCGGCCGCGTTGGCGGCGCTGCCCGCGCAGGCGGCGACGGTGTTGCCGCACTGGGCGGCGAGGTAGGCCTGCAGCTGGCTCTGGGCCGCCACGAACTGGGCGGGCAGGTTGATCGCCGTGCCAGTCACCGCGGCGTTGTTGATATAGGCCGGGTTGGTGAAGGCCTGGGCGAGGTCGTAGGTGGCGAGCGCCCGTCCGCCGATGATGTCCAGGGGGTAGTGCACGCCCAGGACGATGCGGCTGTTGGCGTAGTCGGCCGCCCGGGCCAGCATGCTCTGGTATTGCTGCGGCACCAGCATCGCGAGCAGGATGCCGTCGGTGAACGCGTAGGTGGTGTGCCCGCTCGGAAAGGACGGGTTCGTGGCGATGCCGTTGAGCGCGGTCGGGTCGAAGGTGTTGAACCGGGCCGGCGCCGCCTGGACGGGCCGCGAGGAGCCGTAGACATCCTGGCCGGCTTGCGTGTTGGTCACGCCGTAGGCGAGGTCGTAGACGCTGTTGATCGTGTTCGGCAGCCCGTTGGCGGTGGGCAGGCTGTAGCCCGCCGGCGCCACGGCCGGCACCGCCACGTAGTTGGCCGGGGTCACGCTCGGATTGTTGGCCGCGCCGTTGGCATAGTAGTTCTTGGCCACGCCCAGGTTGTTGCCTGTGAAACCGTAGGCACCGGCCAGCAGATTGACCACGCTGCCCAGGGGTCCGCTCGCGCCCTGCTCGACCCCGCGCTGGTAGATCGGGCCGAGCTGGGCACCCAGGCCGCCGACGAGCTGTTGCGGAACGATGCCGTTGATCGGCGTCTGGGCCGGCAGGCCGCCCGCGAGATTTGCAGCCACGCCGTATGTCCCGAGCCCGGCCGAGGACAGGTCGTTGCGCGCCGAGCCCAGCAGGTTCTTGTCGCTGATCGCGAGCTGCTGCTGGGCGAGCCCCGCGGCGTTGTTGATCGCGATCGACTGCGCCAGGTTGAGCTGCAGCGTCTGCTGACCGGTCGCCGTCGTATTGAGCGTCAGGTACGGCGCCAGCAGATTGAGGACGTTGACGTCCGAAGCGGTCGTGTTGGCCGTCTGTGCCTGCGCGCCCGGTCCGAAGGCAGCGACCGCCAAGGCCACGATCGAGACGCCATATCGAAATGTCATGCCAACCCCCAAAGCGCGCGGCGATTCAGCCTGCGAGCCGGAGATTTAGCGAACTCTACGCGCTCGCCTTCGTCATAATCCAGTCACAAATCTAAAAGCTTACATTTGTATCCTGTCAGCAACAGGATCAAAACTTTGCCGGCGCAAATCATATCATGACTCATCTTCGTCTTAACCTTGTAGCGCGTGCCGTCATGACATGAGGATCGGGGCGATGGCCGTCCGTCATCGCAACGGGCCCGGCACAGACCGCCCATCCTCGGCGGCCCGAACACTGGGACGGCCCGGACACTGGGGACGGGACGAAATCCCGCAAATCGCTTCGGCCGGATGCCGTTGCGCGAGGCTGGACGCGGGATCGACGTCACCCGACCGTCACGGGCACATTTTAATCCCGGCTCACCATCACGAATGATTCCGCGCGAGGGTTCATGTCCGATTCCGCCGTGGCGCCGTCGGGGGCGGTCGCAGGCCGGCAGGTAGGGGGCCCGCGCCTCGACCACGGACTGCATCTCGGCGGGGTGGTCGCCTTCCTCCTCGTGCTGGTGGCGGGCCTCGGCTACGCGGTGGTGAGCCTGATCGCGGACATGAACGCCGTCGGCGAGGCGCCCCTCGCCTACGGCGCCTTCGCGCTGCTCGGCCTCGCCTTGCTGATCGCCCTCGCCTTCGAGTTCGTGAACGGCTTCCACGACACCGCCAATGCGGTCGCCACGGTGATCTACACCCACTCGATGCCGCCGCTCGTCGCGGTGATCTGGTCGGGCGTCTTCAACTTCCTCGGCGTGATGCTCTCCTCGGGCGCCGTGGCCTACGCCATCGTGACGCTGCTGCCGGTGGAGCTGATCCTCAATGTCGGCTCGCATGCGGGCTACGCGATGATCTTCGCGCTGCTGCTGGCGGCGATCCTCTGGAACCTCGGAACCTGGGCGTTCGGGCTGCCTAATTCCTCGTCCCACGCGCTGATCGGCTCGGTGCTCGGCGTCGGCCTCGCCAACCAGTTGATGAACGGCGGCGACGGCACCGCGGGCGTCGACTGGAGCCAGGCCCTCAACGTCTTCAAGGCGCTGCTGTTCTCGCCGGTCTGCGGCTTCGTGCTGGCGGCGCTGCTGCTGCTCGCCCTGAAATTCGCGGTGCGCCGCAAGGATCTCTACGCGGCGCCGAAGGGCGAAGCGCCGCCGCCCCTGTGGATCCGCGGCCTGCTGATCCTCACCTGCACGCTGGTCTCGTTCTTCCACGGCGGCAACGACGGGCAGAAGGGCATGGGCCTGATCATGCTGATCCTGATCGGCGCCGCCCCCACTGCCTACGCGCTCAACCGCACCATGGCGGACGACACGACGCCCGCCTTCGTGCAGGCTTCGACGGCGGCGGGCGCGGTGTTCTCCGCCCGGGCGCCCGGCGCGGAGGTGCCGGACGCCGCCGCCGCGCGCCGGACCGTGACGGAAGCGCTGAAGACCAAGGACCTGAACGCGCCGCCCGTCTACGCCGCGCTGGCGGCGCTCGCGAACGACATTGCCGCCAGCGTGAAGAATTACGGCGCGATCCGCACGGTGCCGGCCGCCCAGACCCAGAACCTGCGCAGCGACATGTACCTCGCCGCCGACGCGGTGCGCGTGCTGCCGGGCTCCGGGGCCGATCTCTCGGAGGCCGACAAGGCGACCCTCAAGCGCTACGCGGGCCTGCTCAACGACGGCACGCGCTACATCCCGGGCTGGGTCAAGGTCTGCGTCGCCCTCGCCCTCGGCCTCGGCACCATGGTCGGCTGGAAACGCATCGTCGTCACGGTGGGCGAGAAGATCGGCAAGACCCACCTGACCTACGCGCAGGGTGCCTCGGCGGAGATCGTCGCGGCCGGCACGATCGGGCTGGCCGAACTCTACGGCCTGCCGGTCTCGACCACCCACATCCTGTCATCCGGTGTCGCCGGGACGATGGCGGCCAACGGCTCGGGCCTGCAGATGGCCACCGTGCGCAACATGGCACTCGCCTGGATCCTGACCCTGCCGGCGGCGATCACCCTCGCGGCCGTGCTGTTCTACCTCCTGCGCCACATGTTCTGATCCGGCGTCTGGCCGGCTGGCCGGAGACCGGGCGTCATCCCATGGGGAGCAGCCCGGTCTCCGGCTTCCGTCGGCCCCCTCAGGAACCCGCCATCGCCCGCACGAAGGCCAGGCAGGTCCGGCGCGCGGCCGGATTCTCGATCGCCACGAACGCCGAGACGAGGTCGGCCGCCTGGGCGATGGCCGCGTCGGGCCGGTCGGCATCCGGGAAGAAGCTCGCCACCGGCACGTCGAGAATCCCGGCGATGCGATACAGCGCATCCTTCGAGGCCGCCCCGGGGGGAGGCTTGTGGGTCCGGGCGGGACCCGGGGACGAGGCGGGCACCATCACTCACCCCGCCTTGTGGCCGAGCTGGATCGCCCGGGCGATCTCGGAACGCCGGGCCGCATAGCCCGGGGCGACCATCGGGTAATCGGCCGGCAGGCCGTACTTGGCCCTGTACCGCTCGGGCGTGAGGCCGTGGGCGGTCAGGTGGCGCTTCAGGGTCTGGTAGGCGCGGCCGTCGATGAAGCTGATCAGGCCCGCTTCCTGGATCGAGGCGTCGACCTGCTCCTGGCTCAGGCCGCCTGCCCCCGAACCCGACGGGTCGCGGCGGAGGACTGCGATCGCCGAATGCACTTGGTCGATGAGAGCCGGCAGGGCCCCGACGTCGATCGCGTTGCGCGAGACGTAGGCGGCGACTATGGCGCCGACCTTCTCCAACATGAACGTTGAACGGGCTGCGCTGAGGTTATCCATAGGAGACATCACCATTGAAAGGCCTGGCACCATGCGCCTGATCCACGACTGCCGGTCGGGGTTAACCGAGACCGCAGACGTTGATCAGGGTGCCGGATCGAAAGCCGGAGAATTGCTACCTCAAGTTGATATCGCGCCAATTCTTGAGGTTGCAGATAATATACAATATGAGCGGGCCGGGGTTTGTCCGTGAGCGCGAGGTTTTTTGATCCGTCGCGCAGGGCGACCGATCCTCGAATTGGTTACCGCGGCATTCACTGTTTTCGGCCGCGAAGATCGGCATCCGAACTCATTTTCGGCGTCGGCAGCCGCCTGTCGGGCTCCAGCCCGGGACGGCTCACCGGTGCCGTCTGCCGGGTCCGGGCACGGCCGTGCGGGATCTGCTCCGCCCGACGACGTCCCGCAGCCGACAGCCCTCTTACACCCCATCCCGGTGTCGCGGAGATCGATCCGTGCAGACTCAGTTCTCAACCGCCGGTCTTCCAGCGCAGGACAGCGTCCGACGGTGACGGGAGATCATCTCCGACCCCCTCATGACGGTTGAGCTTCGGACGCTCCAAGCAAAGCCCTTTGCGGCCAAGCGGGAACGCGCGGAGATCCGCTCCCTCGTCGTGGTCGACCGTCAGCCGTTGGTGGTGATGACGGAGACGGACAGTCGCCGGATCCTGGATGTGCCGCGCGACCGTCTGGATCGCGGCTCGGACCGGCCCGGCTCTACACGGCCCTGACCGTCGGCGCCGATCGCGCATCCGCAAGCCTGGCAATGAGCGTCTTCAGCGAGCTGATCCGTGTCCGCGACCGGCTCGGGGCAGCCGCAGCCGCGCGCATGACGGAGATCGGCATCGACTTGATCATCGCCGGTCTCTCGGAGCGGCTGGTCCGGGAGGTGTCCCAGCCCGTCAACGGCAGCGTCGTGGTCCAGCGCGCCGAGGCCCATCTGGAAACCGCCGCCCGGCGGCTGGCCGATCCGGCCTGCGCGCACCTGTCGATCGGCCTGCTCGCCTGCGGCTGCGGCTTCGCCGGCCAAGCCCACTTCGTCCGCCGCTTCAAGGAGCGCCACGGGGCAGCGCCCCGCGCGTATCGGCAGGCGGCCCTGGTGGGCGTCCCGTAGCTCGTCGGCCCGGGACGCCCGATGCGGCCGGATCAGGCCGCCCTGTCGCTCCGGCGCAGGCTCGCCGGCATGGCGAAGAGCGCGAGCCCGGCGGCGACGAGGCAGAGCACCCCGATGCCATACAGGGCCGGCGTCGTCGAGCCGGTCAGGTCCTTCACCCAGCCGACCATCACCGGGCTGACGATGCCGCCGAACTGGCCCAGCGTGTTGATCAGCGCGATCCCGCCCGCCGCGCCGACGCCGGTGACGAGCTTGGCCGGCAGCGTCCAGAAGGTCGGGATCGAGGCGACGATGCCGGCGCCCAGCAGGGCCAGGGCGAACATCAGCGGCACGATGTGCTTGTCGAACAGGCCGGCGCCGAAGAAGCCGAGCGCCGCCGTGATGGCGAGGCCCGCGACGAATTTCGGCCGCTCGCCAGAGGCGTCGGAGAGACGCCCGATCACGACCATGCTGATCGCGCCGCAGATGTAGGGAATCGCCGTGAGGAAGCCCACCGAGGCCGCCTGGCCGCCGCTCGCGGTCTTGATCAGGTCCGGCCCCCAGAAGTTGAGGCCATACGAGCCGATCTGGAGCAGGAAGTAGATCAGCGCGATCATCAGGAAGCCCGGCTGCCGGATCGCCCCGAGGAGCGAATGGTCGCCGATCTCGCGGTTGTGGTGGGCGATGCGGCTGGACAGGAGCGCCTTCTCGGGCTCCGAGAGCCAGCGGGCGTCGGCGATCCGGTCGTCGAGGCGCGTCAGCACGAGCAGGCCGAGGACGAGGCAGGGCAGGCCGCCCGCCAGGAACAGCCATTGCCAGCCGGCAAGGCCGCCGACGCCGTTGAGGCCACCGAGGATGAGGCCCGCCACCGGCGCGCCGAAGATGCCCGAGAAGGCCGAGGCCACGAACATGAAGCTGGTGATCCGCCCGCGATGCGAGGCCGGGAACCACAGGGTCAGGTAGTAGAGGATGCCCGGCGCGAAACCCGCCTCCATGGCGCCGATCACGAAGCGCAGGGCGTAGAAGTGCCACTCGCTGCGGATGAAGATCATCAGCGCGGTGGCGATGCCCCAGGAGATCATGATCCGGGCAATCCACCGGCGCGCCCCGACCCGGTACAGCATCAGGTTCGAGGGCACCTCGAAGATCACGTAGCCGACGACGAACATGCTCGCGCCGAGCCCGTAGGCGACGTTGCTGAAGCCGAGGTCGCTCTGGAGCTGGAACTTGGCAAAGCTGATGTTGATGCGGTCGAAGAACGCGAACATGTAGCAGATCATGATCAGCGGCATGAGCCGCCACGCGACCTTGCGGACGACGCTCGTCTCCGTCACCGCACCGGCCTCGACGGCGGCCGGCGAACCCGACAGGGCTGCGGTCATGGTTTCCTCCGTGTTGTTGTTTTTGGACACGTGGTGGGGGGCGCCGCCTTCGGACGGGCGGCTTGCCCCGGGTGAGCTCAGAGCCTGTTCGACTGGGCTCCTCCAACCCGCGCCCTCATCCTGAGGTGCGGCGAAGCCGTCTCGAAGGAGCCCTCCAGTCCGAAGCGCGATGCCTGGAGACCTCCTTCGAGGCCTCCGCTGCGCTCCGGCACCTCAGGATGAGGGCGCGACCGGGATCTCCCTCGCGTGGCGCGGGATCGCGGCCGCAGGGTCAACGCACTCTCAAGCGGCCTTGGCCGGCGCCGGGTGGAGATCGCAGGGGCGTCCGGCCTTGGCGACCTGGCCGGGCACGTCGTGGCCGACGAGGCGGGGCAGATCCCGCGACAGGCCGATCAGCGCCGGAAGGTCGAGGCCCGTCGGCACGCCCATCTCGTGGGCCATGCTGACGAGATCCTCGGTGCAGATGTTGCCGGTGGCGCCGGGCGCGAACGGGCAGCCGCCGAGGCCCCCGAGCGCCGCGTCGAAGCGGCGGGCGCCCGCGTCGTAGGCAGCCAGCACGTTGGCGAGGCCGAGGCCGCGGGTGTTGTGGAAATGGAGCGTCAGGCGCCCGGGGCCGACCAGCGGCAGGACCCGCGCGACCAGGCGGCCCACCTGCCGGGGATTGGCCATGCCGGTGGTGTCGGCCAGCGTCACCCCGTCGATGCCGAGGGACAGGTAGCGCTCCACTTGCGCGACGACCTTGTCGACCGGCTGGTCGCCCTCGAACGGGCAGCCGAAGGCGGTCGCCACCGTGGCGTTGGTGCTGACCGGGGCGCCGCGCACCGAATCCATGATCCGGGCGAAGCCGGCGATCGAGTCGGCCGGGCTCATGCCCATGTTGGCGCGGTTGTGGGTCTCGCTCACGGAGGCGACGAGGTTGATCTCGTCGACCTTGGCGGCGAGCGCCCGCTCGGCGCCCTTCGGGTTCGGCACCAGGGCGACGTAAACGGTCCCGGGCCGGCGCCGAATCCCGGAAAAGACCTCGGCTGCGTCGGCGAGCGCCGGCACGGCCTTCGGCGAGACGAAGGAGGAGACCTCGATCCGGCTGAAGCCGGCCGCCGCCAGGGCGTCGATCAGGCGGATCTTCTCCGCCGTCGGCACGAAGACCGGCTCGATCTGGAAGCCGTCGCGGGTGGCGACTTCCTGGACGATCAGCGTGTCGCCGCTCATGCCACGGCTCCCTTCTCGCGCAGCGCGGCGATGCGCGCCGGGTCGAGACCGAGCTCGGCGAGCACGGAATCGGTGTGGGCGCCCAGCGCCGGCCCCTGCCAGCGGACCTCGCCGGGCGTGTCGGAGAGCTTCGGCACGATGCCGGGCATCTTCACCGCGGTCCCGCCGGGCAGTTCCGCCTGCAGGATCATGTCGCGCGCCTGGTAGTGCGGATCGGCCACGATGTCGGCCACCGAGTAGATCCGGCCGGCCGGCACGTCGGCGGCGTCGAGGACGGCGAGCGCCTCGTCGACGGTCTTGGTCTTCGACCAGTCGGCGATGGTGCCGTCGAGCATCGCGGATTGCTGCGAGCGGCCCTCGTTGTTGCGCAGGGCCGGGTCGTCGGCGAGGTCGGGCCGGCCGATCGCCGTCATCAGGCGGCGGAAGATCGGGTCGCTGTTGCCGGCGATGACCACGTAGCCGCCGTCCCGCGTCGGATAGGTGTTCGACGGGGTGATGCCCGGCAGGGCGCCGCCGGTGCGGGTGCGGACCTCGCCCAGCAGGTCGTATTCGGGAACGAGGCTCTCCATCACGTTGAACACGCTCTCGACGAGCGAGACGTCGATGACCTGGCCCGCGCCCTGTCCGGTCTTGACCCGCAGCAGGGCCATCAGCGCGCCGATGACGCCGTGGAGCGAGGCCAGGGTGTCGCCGATGCTGACGCCGACCCGCGCCGGCGGAGCCTCCGGGCTGCCGGTGGTGAAGCGGATGCCGCCCATCGACTCGCCGATGGCGCCGAAGCCGGGCCGGTCGCGGTAGGGCCCGGTCTGGCCGTAGCCCGAGATGCGGACCATCACGAGGTTGGGGTTGAGCGCCGAGAGCACGTCCCAGCCCAGCCCGAGCTTCTCCAGACCGCCGGGCCGAAAGTTCTCGACCACGACATCGGCGCTCTTGGCGAGCTGCTTGACGATGTCGAGGCCATCCGGAGATTTCAGATTGACCGCGATCGACTTCTTGTTGCGCGACTGCAGGTACCACCAGAGCGAGGTGCCCTCGTGCATCTTGCGCCACTTCCGGAGGGGATCACCCTCACCCGGGGGTTCGACCTTGATGACCTCCGCGCCGAATTCGGCCATCAGCCGCGTGGCGAAGGGCGCGGCGATCAGCTGACCAAGCTCGAGAACGCGGATACCGCTGAGCGGACCGGACACGGCTTTCCTCCATCTTTGGTTGCCTGGAAAATACGGCCGTTCCCGCCGCGAAGTCCAAACGCCATGCATCATCGTGCGTTCGCGAGCGGAGAACGCAGACTCAGCGCCCGGCGGCCCGGAGATGGTCCAAGAGGAGCGCCGCCGCCGGGGATACCGGTCCGGGCCGGACCACGAGGCGCAGCGTGCGCGCCGCCCAGGGATCGGTGAGCGGCACCGCGGCGAGCCGCATCGGCGGTCCGAGCAGGGCGTAGACATGTTCCGGGACGGTCCCGAGACCCAGGCCGACCTGCGCCATCCGGCAGATGGCGTCGAAGCTCGGGACGTGCATGCGCAGACGCAGGGGCCGGCCGAGGCGCCGGGCCTCGTCGCGCAGGGCGGCGTAGATCGAACTCTCCGCGTGCAGCCCGACATGGTCGTAGTCGAGGGTATCGGCCAGGGCGACGGCGCCGCGGCGGCTCAACGGATGCCCGACGGGCATCACCAGGACGAGGCGGTCGCTCCGGTACGGGTAGGCGGTGAGGCTGCGGGTGTCGGTGTTGTCGGCACAGAGGCCGAGATCGGCGAGTCCCTCCTCGACGCCAGCCACGACGCCGCCGCTCGGGCGCTCCTCGAGGTCGACCCGGATCCCGGCCTGCGCCGCCAGGAAGGCCTGCAGGTCCTCGGGCAGGAATTCCACGATGGCCGAGAGGTTGGCGAGCACCCGCACGAAGCCGCGCACGCCCCGGGCGTGCTCGGCGAGTTCCAGGGCGATCTGCTCGGCGCTCGCCAGCATCCGGCGGGTGTGGTGCAGCAGGGTCTCGCCCGCCGGCGTGAGCCGCATGCCGCGCGGCTCGCGGGTGAGCAGGGTGCAGCCCAGCGCGTGCTCCAGCTCGGCGAGGCGCTTGCTCACCGCCGAGGGCGCGATCGCCGCCCGGCGGGCCGCGCCGTTCAGGGTCCCCTCCGCGCAGATGGCCGCGAACAGCCGGAGGGTCTTCAGGTCGAGGCGGCTGAGGGTTGCGGCCGCGGGCAGGTCGGCGGACATCCGGTGACGGCTCGGTCAGGCGTGCCGTCAGTCGCGGGATCCGACCGGCTGGCCGTAGGTGCCGAGACCGGCCTTGGCCCCCTCCCGGTTGACGAGGCCGAGCCGCAGCACCGCCTGTTCCAGGTAGTCGATCGCGTCGACGAGATGGGCGCGCGCCTCGGCGATGCTCTCCTCGCCCTCCTCGACCGGCGTCTCGGCAAGCTTCACCGCGGCGATCAGGACCCGGTCGCGTTCGTCCTCGATCCGCGGGTCGCGGGCGAGGTGACCGCGGACCCGGGCGTCGAACGCCTCGATGATCGACCAGGGCAGCGCGTCCTTGCCGGAGGGCGCCCGGTACGCCAGGGCGTGGCGCCGCGCGGCGGCGCTGGCGGCCCGGACGTGATCGGCGAGTGCTGCATCCATTCCCGGTCTCCGCGGCGCCGCGCCGATGGGTCCACCCGATGATCGACCCAATGATCGACCCGAGGTCCGAACGTGCGCCGACCCGGTCCGTTGCCGACGCCCTTACCGGGCAACACCACAATCCTACAAGGCCGAGGACGCGGGGACCTTACCTTGGCGGTTCCGGCGCTTATCTCTCGTGTTCGTGATCAAGCGGCCGAGTCTCGGCCGGCAGATGGGGGACGATATGGGAACGACGCTGACGGCCGGTGCGGGGCGCCGGACATCGCCTGCGGCGCGCCTTTTCGGCGTGCTCTCGGTGATCCTGGTGGCCGCGGGCCTCTCCGGCTGCGGGGCGGTCAACCGGGTGCCGACGCTGCAGGAGCAGGCCAAATCCGCCTGGAGCGAGGTGCAGAACCAGTACCAGCGCCGGGCCGACCTGATCCCCAACCTCGTCGAGACCGTGAAGGGCTACGCCCAGCAGGAGAAGGACGTGCTGATCGGGGTCACCGAGGCCCGCGCCAAGGCCTCCAGCGTGAAGGTCGACGCCTCCACGGTCAGCGATCCGCAGAAGTTCAAGGAGTATCAGGACGCCCAGAACCAGCTCTCTGGGGCGCTCGGCCGCCTGCTGGTGACGGTGGAGAAGTATCCCGACCTCAAGTCGAACCAGAACTTCCTCGCCCTGCAATCCCAGCTCGAGGGCACGGAGAACCGCATCGCGGTGGCACGGCGCGACTACATCACCGCCGTCCAGGCCTACAACACCGAGGTGCGCACGATCCCGGGCCGCTGGATCGCGGCGATCCTGTATCCCGACGCCAAGCCGATGGAGACCTTCACGGCGACGCCGAACGCCGACCGGCCGCCGAACGTGAAGTTCTAGGGTGCGGCACAGGGGGCGGACCATGGGGCGGACCATGCCCGTCCGGGCGCGCCTCGCCCTGTCGCTCGCCGTCCTGGCAGCCTGCCTGACGGTCTACGCGATCGGGGCGCTGGCGGCCGAGCTGACCTTCCCGGCGCTGACCGGCCGCGTGATCGACGCGGCCGGCATCCTCACCCCGGAGCAGCGCGGCACGCTGGACGCCAAGCTGAAGGCGCACGAGGACAAGACCTCGGACCAAGTGGTCGTTGCAACGGTTCCGAACCTGCAGGGCACGACCGTCGAGGATTACGCCAACCGCCTGTTCCGGGACTGGAAGCTCGGGCAGGCCAAGACCAACAACGGCGTCCTGCTGCTCGTGGCGCCGAGCGAGCGGAAGGTCCGGATCGAGGTCGGCTACGGCCTGGAGGGGGCGCTGACCGACGCCCTGTCCAAGGTCATCATCGCCAGCGCCATCACCCCGCGCTTCAAGACCGGCGATTATTTCGGCGGCCTCAATGCCGGCGTCGACGGCATCCTGTCGATCCTGTCGGGCGACGCGCAGGAATGGCAACGCAAGCCGCAGGTGCGGGCCGACGAGGTCGATCCCGCCCAGGTCGCGGTCTTCATCGCCCTGTTCCTGATCGTGCTCTTCGTCGCTTGGCGCATGAGCCGGAGCGGAAGAACGGGGCGGGGCGGCGGCCTCGTCATCCTGCCGGGCCCCGGCTCGGGCGGATGGGGCGGCGGCTTCTCGGACAGCGGATCGTCGGGGGGTTTCGACGGTGGTTTTTCCGGCGGCGGCGGCTCGTCGGGCGGCGGAGGAGCCTCCGGTGACTGGTAGACGCGCGGATGTTCTGACGTCGGAGGCGCGGGCGCGACTCGCCCGCGCGGTGGCCCGGGCGGAAGCCGGGACATCCGGCGAGATCGTCGTGATGGTCAGCCGGCGCGCCGGCGCCTATCGCTCCGTGATCCTGCTCGCGACCCTGGCGGCGGCGCTGCTCCTGCCCTGGCCGCTGATCGCCCTGACGGCCTGGAGCGCCGCGTCGATCCTGCTGGCGCAGGCGGCCCTCGTGGCCGCGATCCTCGTCGCAAGCCAGAACGAGCGGCTGCGCATGGCCCTCGTGCCGCGCCAGCTGCGCCGGGCCCGCGCCCGGGAGGCCGCCCGCCGGGCCTTCTGGTCCCGGGGCCTGAGCCTGACGCGCCGCCGCACCGGCGTACTGCTCTACCTGTCGCTCGCCGAGCGGCACGCGGAGATCGTCACCGATCTCGGCGTCCTCCGGGAGATCCCGCCCACCGCCTGGGACGGGATCCTCGCCGAGCTGGTCCCGGCCCTCGGTCGCGGCGCCGTCGAGGATGGCCTGACGGCGGCGGTCGAGCGTGTCGGCGCCTGCCTGGCGGAACATCTCCCCGCGGAGCCCGGCGACCCGGACGAGTTGCCGAACCGGGTGGTCGTGGTCGACTGACGGCTTTCCGGTCCGCCGAGGATGGCCGCCACGGCCGGTGCGCCCCTGCCTTGGACAGGCCGCGCGCGCCTCGTGGCATCCGACATTCGGATCTTGCGCGGTTGTTCGGCCGGGTGCGATGGTGCGGTGCCGCACGAAGCACCCTCCGGTTGTGTAACTGCGCAGGCCCGGCTGCGATTCCCCCTGTGAGTCCGGCGCGTCGGGGGCCACGGGGCCGCTGCGCATGAAGGCGCCGGCACCCTGATCCGAAGCGCCGCCGGCTCGACCGGCTGCGCTCGAAGAGGCCGTGATGAAGATCCTGATCGCCGCGACGCCGCTCACCGGCCACGTGAACCCGCTCCTCGCCATCGGGCGGACGGCTGCTGCCCGGGGGGACGACGTCCTCGTTCTCACCGACCCGGCCTTCCGGCGGAAGGTGGAGGCGGCGGGTCTGCGGTTCACGCCCTACGCGGACCATCATGCGGCCGCGTACCGCGAGACCGAACTGCCCGCCGGCCCGGAGCGCTACCGCCGGGAATTCGAGCGCCGCTTCGTGGATCCCATGCCGGTCCAGGCCGCCGCCCTGCGGGCGCTGATCGCCGCCGAGGCCCCCGACGTGATCCTGGCCGGCAGCATGTTCCTCGGGGTGCTGCCGCTGCTCCTCGATACCGCGCCGCGGCCGCCCATCGTGACCGTCAACGTCAGCTTCCTGTTCCTCGACCGGCCCGACCACGCGCCCGTGGGCCTCGGCCTGCCCCCGGCCCGCGACCGGGACGACCTGGTCCGCTATGCCAGCCTCAAGGCCGGCATGGACGCGGCCTTCGTCAACCCGGTGCGGGCCTATACCGACGCGACGCTCGCGCGGCTCGGCCTGCCGCCGCTGCCGGCCTCGCTGCCGCATTCCATCGTGATCCTGCCGGACCTGTTCCTGCAGCCGACCGTGCCGGGCTTCGAGTACGATTACGGCACCCTGCCCTCCGGCCTCCGCTTCATCGGCCTGCTCCAGCCGCCGACGCCGCCCGCGCCGCTTCCGGACTGGTGGCCCGAGCTGGAACAGGCGAACGCGGCGGGCCGGCCCGTCGTGCTGGTCACCCAGGGAACGCTGGCCAACGCGGATTTCGGCGAGCTGGTCGAGCCGACCCTCGCGGCCCTGGCCGACCGGGACGATCTGCTGGTCCTGGCCACCACCGGCGGCCGTCCCGTGGACGCGCTGACGGGTCCGGTCCCGGCCAATGCCCGGGTGTCGTGCTTCCTGCCGTTCCGGGACTTGCTGCCGCGGGTGAGCGTGCTCGTCACCAACGGCGGCTATGGGAGCGTCTCGCAGGCCCTCGCCGCCGGCGTGCCGATCGTGTCGGCCGGCCTGACCGAGGACAAGGCCGAGGTGAACGCGCGCATCGGCTGGTCCGGCGTCGGGATCAACCTCGGGACCAACGCACCGAGCCCGGAGGCCATCGGCGCCGCGGTGGGGCGCGTGCTCGACGAGCCCGGCTTCCGGACGCGCGCCGGGGCGCTGCGGGACGCCTTCGCGGCCCGGGACGCCATGGCCTCCATCCTGACGGCGGTGGACGACCTCGCACGGTCAGGTGCCGGCGGCGCAGGCCGTCTCGCGAGGTCGGCATGAAGCCGGCCGCCGGCGCCGGGGCGCTCCGGGTCGTCGTCGACCTCAACCGCTGCCAGGGCTACGCCCAGTGCTGCTACGCCGCACCGGAGGCCTTCGCCATCCGCGGCCATGAGATACTGTTCTACGATCCTGCGCCGCCGGCCGACCGGCGCGGCGCCGTCGAGCGGGCCGTCGAGGCCTGCCCGGTCCGCGCCATCAGCCTCCAGGCCGGCCCGGATGACGGAGACGCCCCGTGACCCCCGAACCCGCCGGCATCGTCGTGGTCGGGGCATCCCTCGCCGGCCTGCGCGGCGCCGAGGCGCTGCGGCGGGGCGGCTATGACGGCCCGCTCACCCTGGTCGGCGCCGAGCCGCACCGCCCCTACGACCGCCCGCCCCTGTCGAAGCACGTGCTCGCCGGGGAACTCGCCGCCGACGCCACCCGGCTGCCGGAACTGACCGACCTCCACGCCCGCTGGCGCCTCGGAAGCCCGGCCATTTCCCTCGATCGGGCGGCCCGCACCCTTCGGCTCGCCGACGGGTCGGTCCTGGCCTACGAGGCCCTCCTCATCGCCACCGGCGCCGAGGCCCGGCCCTGGCCGGCCGAGACCGGCGGCGGGCTCGCCGGTCTCTTCACCCTGCGCGGGCGCGACGATGCCGCGGCTCTCCGGGAGGCCCTGGTTTCCCGCCCGCGCCAGGTGCTCATCGTGGGCGGCGGCTTGATCGGCTGCGAGGCGGCGTCGTGCCTGCGCGATCTCGGCCTGCCCGTGACCCTCGTGGATCCGAATCCGGCGCCCCTGGCTCGAGGCCTGGGAAGCTTCGTCGGCGGGGTGATCGCGGCGTGCCTGCGCGACGCCGGCGCGGCGTTCCGGCCCAACACGATGGTGCGCGCCTTCGAGGGCGATGCGGCGGGGCATGTGGCACGGGCCCGACTGGCCGACGGCAGCACGATCGAGACCAACCTCGTCATCGCGGCCCTGGGGGCGACCCGGGCGACAGGCTGGCTGCGGGGCGCGGGCCTGAAGGCGGATGCCGGCGGGGTGACCTGCGACGCGGCCTGCCGGGTCCTCGACGCCGACGGGGCGCCCTGCCCGGACATCTACGCCGCCGGCGACGTCGCCCGGTGGCCGATCCCGCTCTACGGCGATCGCCTGATCGCGGTGGAGCACTGGGGCAACGCCGTCGAGCAGGCGGCCCACGCCGCGCGCAACATGCTGGCCGGCCCCGGCGACCAGCGCCCCTACGCGCACCTGCCGGCCTTCTGGTCGAGCCAGTTCGGGATCAACGTCAAGGTGATCGGGCTTCCCGAGGGCGCTGATTCCGTCGCGGTGGTGCAGGGGTCTCGGTCCTCCCGGCGCTTTCTCGCCGTGTACGGCCGGGCCGGGCGCAGCATCGCGGCCGTCTCGTTCGATCAGGCCCGCTGGCTGCCCGCCTACGCGGAGGCGATCACGGCCGGCGCCGCCTTCCCGCCGATCATCGACGCCACCGACCAGCCGCGCGTTCAGACCGCCGCCCCGGGCTTCCCGTCTCCGCGCCAAGCCGCCCCGGCGCGCCCATCCACCGAGACCGTCGATGTCTGACGACGCATTGTTCGCCGCCGTGATGGATCCGGCAAACCGGGCCGATCCGTACCCGCTCTATGCCCGGTTGCGGCAGCGGCCGGTCTCCCGCCAGCGCGACGGCAGCTACGTCGTCTCCACGCACGCGGCGATCCGCGGATTGCTGTTCGATCCGCGGCTCAGTTCCGAGGATCTTCCGCCGCCCCGGCGTCCGCGCACCGGCAACCCGCTCAAGGACCTGATCCTCAATCCGATCAAGAACCGCATCAGCGCCACGCACCGACCGTTCATCTTCCGCGACCCGCCGGACCATGACCGGCTGCGCAGCCTCGTCATGCGGGAATTCTCGATCGCGCGCGTGCAGGCCCTGCGGCCAAGGATCGCCCGCGAGGTGGACGCCCTGATCGATACATGTCGGGGACGCCGGGAGGTCTGCCTCGTCAGCGATCTCTCCTATCCCCTGCCGGTGACGGTGATCTGCGAATTGCTCGGCGTTCCGCGGGAGGACGAGCCGCGGTTCCAGGCCTGGGCGACGCAGCTCGCCACCGCGGTGGAGCCGGACGCGCGCCACGACGACGCGACCCGCCGCAAGATCGTCGGGGCCTTCGACGAGATCGCCGCCTATATGCGCGACCTCATCCGCGAGAAGCGGCGGCGCCCGACCGACGACATGCTGAGCGGTCTGGCCGCGCCCGGTCCGGACGGCCGCAAGCAGCTGAGCGATTTCGATCTCCTGTCGACGGCGGTCCTTCTGCTGGTGGCAGGCCACGAAACCACCGTGAACCTCATCACCAACGCCATGCTGACCCTGCTCCGGCATCCCGAGCAGCTGGAGCGGCTCCGCGCCGATCCAGAACGTGCCCCCCGCCTGATCGAGGAGGTTCTGCGCTACGAACCGCCGGTGCATTTCCGGACCCGCAAGGCCCTCGGCGCGATCACGGTGGCCGGCGAGACGATCCCGAAGGGCGCGCCCGTGATCCTGCTCTTCGCCGCCGCGAACCGCGATCCGGCCCGGTTCGACGCCCCCGACCGCTTCGATCCGGACCGGTCCGATATCGAGCATTTCGGCTTCGGCGGCGGCCTGCATTATTGCGTCGGCGCGCCTCTGGCGCGGATCGAGGCCGAGATCGCCCTGGTGGCGCTGAGCCGCCGCCTGATCGCCCCGCGTCTGCCGCAGGATCCGCCCCCCTATCGCCCGGGCGCGTCCCTGCGCGGTCCGGAGCAGCTCCCCATCGGCATCGACGGGATCGCCTGAGGCAGGCAGACCTGGCACCGTCTCGAACCGTAAAAGGGCGGTGAACACCGCTGTTTCACGTGAAACATTTGTAAACCTCTCATCCTGAGCCGGTCCAGCAGCCCCGCCCAGCGTGAGATCGACGGCCCTGAACGTGTCGGTGGCCACAACGCTGCGGCCCAGCGGCCCGAGGGTTCGGCTGTCGGCGAGGCGATTCCCAAACGCGATCCCGGGGAACTTGGCCGTACCGCCGACGGCTTTACCCGGAAGGCGGCCGAGCCGGCCGCATTCCCGAAAGTCTCCGGAGATCCTCGCGATGAAGGCACTGTGCTGGCACGGCCGCAACGACATCCGCTGCGACACGGTCCCGGACCCGGTCATCGAGGATTCCCGCGACGTGATCATCAAGGTCACGAGCTGCGCGATCTGCGGCTCGGACCTGCACCTGATGGACGGCCAGATGCCGACCATGAAGAGCGGCGACGTCCTCGGCCACGAATTCATGGGCGAGGTCGTGGAGGTCGGGACCGGCTTCACCAAGTTCAAAAAGGGCGACCGGATCGTCGTGCCCTTCAACATCAACTGCGGCGCATGCCGCCAGTGCAAGCTCGGCAATTACTCGGTCTGCGAGCGCTCCAACCGCAACGCCGAGATGGCGGCCGCGCAGTTCGGCTACACGACGGCCGGCCTGTTCGGATACTCGCACCTAACCGGCGGCTATGCCGGTGGCCAGGCCGAGTATGTCCGTGTGCCGATGGCCGACGTCGCGCCCATGAAGGTGCCGGAGGGCATGGACGACGAATCCGTCCTGTTCCTCACCGATATCCTGCCCACCGGCTGGCAGGGCGCGGAGCATTGCGAGATCCAGGGCGGCGAGACGATCGCGGTCTGGGGCGCCGGCCCGGTCGGCATCTTCGCGATCCAGTCGGCGAAGATCATGGGGGCCGAGCGGATCATCGCCATCGAGACCGTGCCCGAGCGCATCGCCCTCGCCCGGAAGGCCGGCGCCACCGACATCATCGACTTCATGAACGAGGACGTGTTCGAGCGGATCAAGGAGATCACCAAGGGCCAGGGTGCCGACGGCGTGATCGACTGCGTCGGCATGGAGGCGAGTGCCGGCCATGGCGGCCTCACCGGCGTGCTCTCCGCCGTCCAGGAGAAGCTGACCGCCACCGAGCGGCCCTACGCGCTGGCCGAAGCCATCAAGGCGGTCCGGCCCTGTGGGATCGTCTCGGTGCCCGGCGTCTATGGCGGACCGATCCCCGTCAACATGGGCTCGATCGTCCAGAAGGGCCTGACCCTCAAGAGCGGCCAGACCCATGTGAAGCGCTATCTCGAGCCGCTGACAAAGCTGATCCAAGAGGGCAAGATCGACATGACCTCCCTGATCACCCACCGCTCGCACGACCTCGCGGACGGGCCGGACCTCTACAAGGCCTTCCGCGACAAGAAGGACGGCTGCGTGAAGGTGGTGTTCCACCTGAACTGAGGCGGCGCGCTCCGGCCGCCGATAGGCTGGGGCGTATCCCCGTATGCCTGGCTGGGCGCGGTATCCCGGAAGCGTGTAGAGCCGGCACCGTGCCCACCAACCGCCCGGGACGCCCATGTGCAACCTCTACAGCCTGCGGACCGGCCCCGCGGATCTGCGCCGGGCCTTCGCGATCGCGGAGGACCGCACCGGAAACCTTCCGCCGTTGCCGGCTATCTTTCCCGACCAGCTGGCGCCGGTGGTCCTGAACGGCACCGCCGGACGGGACCTCGCGATGATGCGCTGGGGCATGCCGGGGCCGAAGGCGTTCGGCGAGCATCCGATCACCAACGTGCGCAACGTCGCGAGCCCGCACTGGCGACCCTGGCTCGGGGTCGCCCATCGCTGCCTCGTGCCGGTCACCGCCTTCAGCGAGTACGCCGACACCAAGCCGCGCAAGACGCCGGTCTGGTTCGCCCTCGACGAGGATCGGCCGCTCTTCGCCTTCGCGGGGATCTGGCGGCCCTGGACGGGCGTACGGGGGACGAAGCGCGAGAACCCGGACCGGGTCGCCGCGGAGCACCGGCTGTTCGCCTTCCTGACCACGGAGGCGAACGGCGTCGTCGGGCCGGTCCATCCCAAGGCGATGCCGGTGCTGCTCACGCAACCGGAGGAATGGGCGACCTGGCTCGAGGCGCCCACCGCGGAGGCGCTCCGGCTCCAGCGCCCGTTGCCGGATGCCGCCATGCGCGAGGTCGCCCGGGGGGCGCGGTCGGACGGGGCCGAGGACTGATCCGCCCTACCCGCCCGCCGGCTCGCCGGAGGGATGGCCTGTGGGGGCGGCCGTCACGCCGCGGGCCCGCCAGCGCGCCAGCACGGCGGCGTTGAGCCGGGCGATCCGTGCCCGGTGCGCCTCCCAGAACGAGAGCGGCGTCGTCGGCTCGGCGACCGCGCGCGTCCGGTGGACGGGGCGCCCCTGCTTGTCGGCGAGGCGGAACGGGACGGCTGGGCGGGCGCTTGCCCGGACGAGGCGCGCTTCGGGATCGGCCAGGATCGCCTGGGCGTGGGCGCAGTAGAGCTGCGACAGGGGCGAGATCACCTCCGACCCGTGTCCCGCCCGGTACTTCATAAGGGCGCGGCAGAGGTCGCCGTCGGCCCGGCGCCAGGCTTCGGCGAGATAGCGTACGCCGTAGCGAACGTTGATCTCCGGGGCCGCCAGCTCTGCGACGGTGCCCCGGAAGCCGAGCATCGCCGCGGTGGTGGGCCGGACCTGCATCAGACCGACCTCGCCGACGCTGCCGACCACGGTGGGATCGTAGCCGCTCTCGATCCGCGCGACGGCGTCGGCGACCGCGAGCGGCAGGCCGGTGCCGGCGGCCTCGCGGGCGATGAGCGGCAGGAAGCGGGCTCGCGCATCGGCGACGGCCGGCGCCGGCGCGGCAACCGGGGGAACCGGCGGCAGGGACGCCATGCCGAGCGCATGCACCGCCAGAAAGGTCGCGGGCCGGGCCTGCGCGGGGGCCGCGCAGGTCAGCAGCAGGAGAAGCAACGGAGCGCGCATCGGCCGCCACGGAGAGGGTCCGGAACCTGTCTATCCCGGCCGCCTCAACGAAGCCTTTCGCCGCCCCGGCGACGGGCCGAAGCTACTGCACCGGCCCGCGCTCGCGCGCTTGCAGCAGCCGCAGGGCCTCTCCCAGGACCGTGTGAAGGTCGGCAACGCCCTGGGGGCTGAGCGGCAGGCCGACCCGCTGCCCGTGGATCGTGCTGAGGACCAGCATGGCGAGATCCTCGCCGATCAGCAGGTTGGATCCCGGCAGGCAGAGCGGCAGGACGAAATCACCCTCGACCTCACCGAGGACATCGACCGCATCCGCGGGCCGAAAGGGCGGCTTCCGATCGGTCATCGCTCCCCCTCCTCGCTATCCGCGCGGCGCCGATGGGCCGCCCGGAGACTCATACCGTGTCTCAACCCGGATCCCGGTCGGGCATCCGCAGAGACCGCACCGTGAGCGTGTCGATCTCCAGCGCGCCGATCTCCAGGGAGCCGACCCGGGCCCGCCCCACCGAAAGGCGTCCGATCACGAAGGCGCCCACCGCGACGACGCCGAGCGCCGCGGCCCCGAGGGCCAGCGCACCCAGCGCTGACGCCCCGACCGTCCCGGCGCCGATGGCACCCGCGCCCAGAAGCGCCGTGTCGCGGGGGTCGGCCGACGCCGTCCCGACCGTCCCGATCTCGGCCTCCGGAACCCTCGAATGCGGCATGCGGGATCCTCTCCGGCCGGTCCACTCCGACGACAGCTATACGCGACATTAACCGCGTTTTCACGCCGCGCGCTGACGATGGTCCTCGGTCCCCGCACCCCGGACAGTCCGTCCGCAGCCAGAGAGGACGTCGCCCGTGCAGCATCTGCTCCCGGCCTTCGCGATCTTCGCATCCGGCTGCCTGCTGATCCATGTCGGCCGTGCCTATGCCCGGGCAACCACGATGCTGCTCTCGGGCACCGCCCTGATGCTGAGCGTGACCCTCGGCACGGTGGTCTGCCAGCGGATCGGCCAGCCGGTGCGCTCCGTCGCATCCGACGCACGAGCGCTCGGCCAATCCGGTCAGTAGAGCCGCGTCCGATAGGCGTCGGCGATGGTGGCCTCGGCCTCCGCCACGTCGGCGGCCGCAGTCTGATCGGACAGGATGCGTCCCAGGCTCGGGAAGGTGTCGCGCGCGACATGACGCGCCGGATCCCAGAGCCCGGAGCGGATCATCGCCTTGCCGCAATGGAAAAACGCCTCGCGCACCTGCACGACGAGCCCGGCGGCCGGCACCTTGCCCTGGGCGCGCATGGGCTCGAGCAGCGCGGCGTCCTGCGTCAGCGCGGCGGTGCCGTTCACCCGGAAGGTCTCGTCGATCCCCGGCACGAGGAAGATCAGCCCGACGCCCGGGCTCTCGAGCAGATTGAGGAACGTGTCGATGCGGTTGTTGCCGCGCCGGTCCGGGATCACCAGGGTCCGGGAATCCGCAACGGCGACGAAGCCCGGCGCATCGCCCCGGGGACTGGCGTCGACATGGCCGGCCTTGTCCGCGCTCGCCACCACCAGGAACGGCGCGAGAGCGATGAAGCGGCGGCCGTAATCGTCGATGTGGTCGAGCACCTTGCGGGCGGCGAGCGGTCCGACGGGCCCGAACTGCCCGCGCAGCGCGGCGGCATCGCGAATCGGCGTATCGGCTTGCGCGTCCATGCGAACCTCTCAGGCCCTGAGTGGCGCGGCGGCCGCATCCCGGTCAAGCGCGATCAGGGCCAGACGTGGATCGCCACCGGGCGGCGCAGCAGGTCCCGGTCGGAGGTGATCGTGCAGCCCTCCGTGCGCAGGCGCGCATAAGTGAGCAGCGCCCGGTCTCCGACATCGTCGAAATTGCGGCCCCGCGCGTCCGGATCGAGCAGCGACGGATACGCGATGAGCGGCGCCGTGGCCGCGCACGGGTCGTCGTAGAGGGTTGCGCCCGCGAGGAGCAGGCGCGGGCTGTCCCAGGTGATCAGGTCGCGGGAGGTGGTCCAGTAGAAGCCGGATTGCGGGTAACCCTCGGCCGCCTTGGCCATGAACACGGCGATCCAGGCGCCCGAGCCGCGGTGCCGGACGACGGCCCCGACCGGGCCCGGGAACGGCCCGACCGGCCGGCAGGTCGCCGTGTTCGGGCGGGCGGCGCGGTAGGGGTCCGGGAAGGCGGCGGTGAAACCGGTGCCGGTCCAGGCGCGCCAGCGCGTCGGATCGGCCGGATCGTCGCTGCGGAACAGGCAGATCCCGGATTCCTGGTCGCTGCCGGGCAGGGTCCAACCGGTGGTCGAGGCGAGGAAGTACCGCCATCTCCCGTCCGCGACGATGTTCGACGGATTGAAGAAGCCGCGGTGGCGGCCCTGGTCGATCTCCTGCCGGAATGGGGCTCCGGCGACCACCACGGGCGGACTCTGCCGCTTGAAGCTGCGGCCGCCATCCGTCGAGGTGGCGGCCGTGATCGTGTTGTACCAGCAGGCCATGTAGGTGGCCGCCGGACAGCGGCCCGGATGCTCGTTGGCTTGGTACTCGTGGTGGAGGAGTGCGGCCACGCGGGCGCCGTCCTCGGTCCAGGTGGCGGTGATCCAGGAGCGGTCGTCGTAGGCCGCAGGATCGGATTTCTCACCCGAATCGAGCACCACCGTGCAGTCGAGCTTGAGCTGGCCGAGATCCGGGCCGCGCAGCGCCCGGTTGCGGTAATGCATCCCGTAGAGCGCCACCGCGCCCGCGGCGTCGCGGAAGGCGCGGGCCGGCGCGTCGGGGACGTCGGCGCCGTCGCAGGCATCGCGGCCGGCCTTGAAGATCTCCGTCGGCGGCCCGACCAGGGTCAGGGCCGAGAGCGGGGGATCGGCGGAGGCGGGGGTTGCGAAGGGGATCAGGACCAGCAGCGCCACGCGCCCAAGGCGCACCGCCCTCCCACACCCTTCTGCGGGGGAGGGTTTTCTGTGAAGCGGGCGGGGAGCGCGGCGGCGCGACGGTGCGGGCTTCAGCGCAGGTGGCGGTCCCTCCGGAAACGGGGCTCCCCTCGCCCGACCCGGGCTGACAACCGTGACGCCCTCCCCCGCAGAGGAGGGAGGGAGACTGCGCGGCGCCGGCTGCTCAAACCCGCGCGATCGCAGCGTGGTACCGCCGCGTCGCATCCCGGACACCCGATCCGCCCAGCCCATGGTCGCCATCCGGCTGCGTCCCGGCCGCGCCTGGACAAACAGGCGGAGATTCGCTTGAGAACCATTACAGAGTGCTTGCCGCCGGCCGTGCGGCCCGACTGAAAGTCTCCTATGGTTCTCCTGATCCTCGGGCTGGTGCTGTTTCTCGGCACGCATGCCTTCTCGATGGCCCGCACCCGGCGCGCCGCGATCGTCAACCGGATCGGCGAGGGCCGCTACAAGCTCGGCTACATCGCCCTGTCGCTGCTCGGGCTGGTGCTGATCGGCATCGGCTTCCACGATTACCGCCTCGCCGGCTACATCCCGGTCTGGGATCCGCCGGTCTGGACGCGCCACCTCGCCCTGACGCTGGTCTGGCTCGCCTTCGTGTGCCTCGCCGCCGCCTACCTGCCGGGCCATATCCGCGCCAAGGCCAAGCACCCGATGCTGCTCGCCGTGAAGATCTGGGCCACCGCGCACCTCCTGGCCAACGGCGATCTCGGCTCGATGCTGCTGTTCGGCGGCTTCCTCGCCTGGGCGGTGGCGGCGCGGATCAGCGCCAAGCGCCGGGCTCTCGCCCCGGGGGCGGTCGCGGCTCAGCATGGCGGGCCGGCGGTGGCCCCGCAGGGCTGGCGCAACGACATCCTGGCTCTGGTGATCGGGACGGCCGCGTGGTTCGTTTTCGCCCGCTATTTGCACTATCCGGTGATCGGCGTGCCGGTCTGGCCGGGCGCCGCCTGAGACACTGCCTGTCGCCAACCCCGCGCCCGTGTGTTAGGCGCGGGGCCCGAACGAGACGAGGTGGTCCGCTGAAATCATGCGGGCCGGGATAGAATGGCCGAGAACAACGAGTTCCTTCGCGAGGTCGACGAGGATTACCGCCGCGACCGGATCCTTCAGATCTGGAAGCGCTACAGCGGCGTGATCATCGCGCTCGCCGTGCTCGTGGTGGCGGGCGTCGCGGGCTGGCGCTACTGGCAGGCCCAGCAGCGCGCGGCGGCCGAGGTGGCCTCGGTGCAGTTCGACGACGCCAACCGCCTCGCCAAGGACGGCAAGGTCGCGGAGGCCGACAAGGCCTTCGACGCCCTGGAGGCGCAGGGCCCGGCGGGCTACCGCCTGCTCGCCCGGTTCCGGGCGGCGGCCGAGACCGGCAAGCGCGACGCCGCGGCAGGCGCCGCGGAGTTCGACAAGCTCGCCGACGATACCGGCCTGGGCGACGGCCTGCGCGACCTCGCGCGCCTGCGCGCGGCCCTGCTGCGCCTCGACGGGCCGAACCCGGATCCGGCGCTGGCCAACCTCCAGGGCCTGGCCGCCGGCACCCCGTTCCGCCACACCGCCCGGGAGATGCTGGGCCTCGCCGCCTTGAAGAAGGGCGATTACGAGGAGGCCGGACGCTGGTTCGACCAGATCGTGGCCGATCCTGATACCCCGCGGAACCTGCGGGATCGGATCGAGGTCTACGCGGCGATCGTCGCGGGCGGCCCCGTGACGGTGACCGAGGCCAAGCCCGAGCCCGCTGCCCCGCCCCCGCCGATCACGCGCTGATTTCTGTTCGGACTGTTTCGAGAACCACCATGGATATGCCGACCGTCGCGATCGTCGGGAGGCCGAACGTCGGCAAGTCGACCCTGTTCAACCGCCTCGTGGGCAAGAAGCTCGCGCTGGTCGACGACCGCCCGGGCGTCACCCGCGACCGGCGCGAGGGCGACGTCACCTTCGGCGGCCTCCAATTCCGGGTGATCGACACCGCCGGCCTGGAGGAGGCCGACGCCGCGACCCTCACGGGCCGGATGCGGATGCAGACCGAGGCGGCGATCCTCGCCGCCGACGTGGTGCTGTTCGTGATCGACGCCCGCGCCGGCGTGCTGCCGGCCGACCAGCCCTTCGCCGAACTGGTGCGCCGGGCCGGCTGCCCGGTGATCCTGATCGCCAACAAGGCCGAGGGCGGGGCCGGCCTCGCCGGGGCCTACGAGGCCTTCACCCTCGGGCTCGGCGACCCGATCCCGTTCTCCGCCGAGCATGGCGAGGGCCTGGGCGAGCTGCACGAGGCGCTCAAGGGCGCTCTGCCCCAGCGCGACGAGGACGAGGACGAGGAGGACGACGCGGACGCCCCTGGCGGCCGGTCTCTCAAGGTCGCCATTGTCGGTCGCCCGAATGCCGGCAAGTCGACGCTGATCAACCGGATGCTCGGCGAGGACCGGCTGCTCGTCGGCCCCGAGGCCGGCATCACCCGCGACTCGATCTCCCTCGATTGGGAATGGCGCGGGCGGCGGATCAAGCTGCACGACACCGCCGGGATGCGCCGCCGCGCCCGGATCGACGACAAGCTGGAGAAACTCGCGGTCTCGGACGGGTTGCGCGCCGTGCGCTTCGCCGAGGTGGTGGTGGTGCTCCTCGATGCCACGATCCCCTTCGAGAAGCAGGATCTCACCATCGTCGACCTCGTCGAGAGCGAGGGCCGCGCCCTGGTGATCGGCCTCAACAAGTGGGACCTCGTGGCCGACCAGCCGGGCCTGCTGAAGCAGTTGCGCGAGGATTGCACCCGGCTGCTGCCGCAGGTGCGCGGCGTCGCGGTCGTGCCGCTCTCGGGGCTGGCCGGCGACGGCGTCGACAAGCTGATGCAGGCGGTGGTGCAGGCCTCCGAGGTCTGGGACCGGCGGATCTCGACCTCGCGCATCAACGACTGGCTGAACGAGGCGACGTCCCGCAACCCGCCGCCGGCGGTGTCGGGCCGGCGGATCAAGATCCGCTACGCCACGCAGGTGAAGAGCCGGCCGCCGCATTTCGCGCTGTTCGGCAACCAGCTCAACGCCCTGCCGAAATCCTACACGCGCTACCTCGTGAACGGCCTGCGCGAGGCCTTCGACCTGCCGGGCACACCGATCCGCCTGAGCTTGCGGACCTCGCAGAATCCGTTCGACAAGGGCTGATCCAGCCGCGGCCGGGCGGGGGTCCCCGTCGAGGCCTGCGTTGCATTCCCGCACCTCAGGATGCGGCGGGCGGACGGGACCCGCTCTACCGCGCCGCGTCGGCGATCCAGTCCACCGCCGCCGCCAGCGCGGAGCGCTCGTCCTTGCCCTCGGACAGCGCGGCCTCGAAAGCCGCGATCTGCCCGTCCGCGCTGGTCCCCTCGGCCACGATCGACCGGGCCCGGGCCACGTCCGCTGCACAGCCGAGGGCGTCCGCATCCTCGGCCACGAGGGCGAGCACCGCCTCCAAGGCCTCCGGGAACGGCACGGCGTCGCCCCGCGCCTCGTCGATCAGCGCCGCGGCCACGCCGCTATGCTGGGCGCGCCAGAGGTTCTCGGAGGCCAGCGCCCGCGAGACGCCGTCGAGATCGGCATGGAGGTCGGGCCGGCGCACGCACAGGCGCACGAGGCAGCGGAACAGGGCGGCGACGCACAGCGAATCGTCGAGCCGCGTGCAGGCATCGGCGATGCGCAATTCCAGCGTCGGGAACTTGATCGAGGGGCGCAGCGACCACCACAGGAAGCTCGCATCGGCGATGGCGCCCGAGCGGGTCATGATGGCGACGAACCGCGCATGGGCGGCGGCATCGGAAAAAAGCTCCGGCAGGCCGGTGCGGGGCAGCTCGCCGAAGACGCTGAGCCGGTACGCCTTGAGCCCCGTCGCCTCGCCCTGCCAAAACGGCGAGGAGGCCGAGAGGGCGAGCAGCAGCGGCTGGAACGGCAGCAGCCGGTTCATGAGATCGATGCGGGCCTCCGGGTCCGGCACCTCGACATGGACATGCATCCCGCAGATCAGGGCCCGCCGGGCGGCGATGCCGACATCCGACAGGATGCCCTTGTAGCGTTCGCCGTCCGTGGCGGTCTGGCGCGACCAGCGCGCGAGGGGATGCGTGCCGCAGGCGAGGAGCGCCAGCCCATTCTCCGCGGCGATGCCGGCGAGCCGGGCCCGCTGGCCGCCGAGATTCGCCCGGGCGGCGCTCGCGTCGGTGAGCGGCGGGGTGCAGACTTCGACCTGTGCGGCGACCAATTCGCGTCCCGTCTCGGGGAGTTCCGCCTTCACCCGCGCGTGGAAGGCGGCGAGGTCGCCGCGCGGTGTCCCACGGGTCTCGGCATCGGCCAGGAAGTATTCCTCCTCGATGCCGAAGCGGTAGCTGTGGGCGCTCATCGTGGCCTCCGGAAACGCGACGCGTGCGCGGCCAACGCGCCGGCTCACGGGAAGGTGCCGTTCAAGCCGCGCGCAGCGGTCCGCCCACCAGCCAGGCGGGATCGAACCAGCGGTCGGCCTCGCCGTCGTAGGGCAGGCGGGTGATGTCCCAGTTCTGGATGTACTTGGCGTAGACGTTCCACACCGCGATCCCGCCGCCGACGAAGATCCGCCGGCCGGGATAGCGCTTGAGCACCGCCTCCGGATCCTCGTGGCTGCGGATCACGTCGATGGTGCGATCCTTGAAAGCGAATTCGGGCACCGAGGCCACCGTCTTCGGCCCGGCGATCAGGACATGGCCCATGGTCAGCGCGAAGAAACGCGTCACGTCCTCCACGAACAGCGGATCGGTGTTGCCCTCCCAGGGCAGCTGGCCGTTGAGGCCGAGCTGGCCGCGCAGGCCGATCGCACAGATGCAGCGGACGTCGATCATGGGAAGCAACTCAGACAGGAAGATCAGGCCTCCCCCATCCCCCCTCATCCTGAGGTGCCCGCGCGAGCGGGCCTCGCAGGCGGGGTCCAGGGATCGCGCGACCTGTGGAGCCCGCCTTCGAGGCCTCCGCTGCGCTCCGGGACCTCAGGATGAGGGAGGCGGTGGGGTGCGTGTTCGAATAACAGGGTACCGGCTCATTCAGGTGCGCGGAAACTCAGCACCCGGTCGGTGGGGAAATCGTAGAGCTTGCCGGTCTCGGCCCAGTCCGGCGCGGCGAGCCGCACGAAATGGGGGGCGAGGTCCTCGGGCGTCTTGAGGGTCTCGGGGTCCTCCCCGGGCATGGCCGAGCGGCGCATGCCGGTCCGCAAGGGTCCGGGATTGAGCAGCATGGCCCGGATCGCCGTGCTCTCGTTCTCGGCCGCGTAAGTCCGCACCAGGGCCTCCAGTGCCGCCTTCGACACCGAGTAGGGTCCCCAGTAGGGCCGGCACTTCGAGGCCGCCCCCGAGGAGACGAAGATCGCCCGCCCGGCATCCGACATGCGCAGCAGCGGATCGAGGGAGCGGATCAGGCGCCAGTTGGCGGTGACGTTCACGTCCATCACCTGCCCCCAGATCTTCGGGGTGATGTGGCCGATGGGCATGAGCGCGCCGAGGATGCCGGCATTGGCGATCAGGATGTCGAGGCGCTTCCAGCGCTCGTTGATCGCCGCGCCGAGGCGGTCGATCGCGTCGTAATCGGCGAGGTCGAACGGCACGAGGGTGGCGCTGGAGCCGGCCGCCCGCACGCCGTCGTCCAGCTCTTCCAGGGCGCCGACGGTGCGCGCCACCGCAATCACGTGGGCGCCGGCGCCGGCGAGCGCCAGGGCGGCAGCGCGCCCGATGCCGCGGGACGCGCCGGTGACGACCGCGACGCGGCCTTCCAGGGGTTTCTGAGACTCAGCCATGGAGAGGACCTAGCGCATTTCCGCCCGCGGGGGATGCCCGTCCGCGCACGGAATCCGCAGATCCGTCAATCCGCCTCGGCCAGCATGGCGAAGCGCTTCGGGCCGGCGATGGAGAGGTCCGTGAGGCCGGTCGGGTAGTCGCCCGTGAAGCAATGGTCGGTGTATTGCGGGCAAGCGGCGTTCCGGGCCTCCTCGCCCATTGCCCGGTACAGGCCGGGGATCGACAGGAAGGCGAGCGAATCCGCGCCGATATACTTGCGCATCGCCTCGAGATCGTGGGTCGCGGCGAGCAGCTTCTCCCGCTCGGGCGTGTCGATCCCGTAGAAATCCGGGTAGGTGATCGGCGGCGAGGCGATCCGGAAATGCACCTCGGCGGCCCCAGCCTCGCGCATCATCCGGACGATCTTCACCGAGGTCGTGCCGCGCACGAGGCTGTCGTCCACGAGGACGATGCTCTTGCCCTCGATCGCCGCGCGGTTGGCCGAGTGCTTCATCCGCACGCCGAGTTCGCGCACCGACTGGGTCGGCTGGATGAAGGTCCGCCCGACATAATGGTTGCGGATGATCCCCATCTCGAAGGGAATCCCGGTCTCCTGCGAGAAGCCAAGCGCCGCCGGGACGCCGGAATCCGGCACCGGCACAACGATGTCGGCCCTGACGGCGGCTTCGCGGGCCAGTTCGCGGCCGATCGCCTTGCGCACCCCGTAGACGCTCTTGCCGTTCACCACCGAGTCCGGCCGGGCGAAGTAGATGTACTCGAAGATGCAGGGCCGCATCGGCACGGCGTCGGCGAAGCGGATCGACTCGATCCCCTCCTCGGAGATCACCACGATCTCGCCGTTCTCGATGTCGCGGACGAACCGGGCGCCGATGATGTCCAGTGCGCAGGTCTCGGAGGCCAGCATGTAGCGGCCGTCCAGCTCGCCCAGCACCAGCGGGCGGATGCCCAGCGGGTCGCGGGCACCGATCAACTTCTTGTTGGTGAGCGCCACGATCGCGTAGGCCCCCTGGATCGCCTGCAGGGCGTCGATGAAGCGTTCGATGATCCGCGGCTTCCGGGAGCGGGCCGCGAGGTGGAGGATCACCTCGGTGTCGGAGGTCGACTGGGTGATCGCACCGTCGCGGACGAGGTCGCGTCGGATCGACAGGGCGTTGGTGAGATTGCCGTTATGGGCGACTGCCAGCCCGCCGCTGGCGAGCTCCGCGAAGAGCGGCTGGACGTTGCGCAGGATCGTCCCGCCGGTGGTCGAGTAGCGCACGTGCCCGATGGCGGCGCGGCCCTTCAGGCGGGCGATGGTGTCGCCGTCCGAGAAGGAATCACCCACGAGGCCGGGGCGCCGCTCGGAGTGGAACACCGAACCGTCGAAGGAGACGATGCCGGCCGCCTCCTGGCCGCGGTGCTGAAGGGCGTGCAGCCCCAGCGCGACGATGGCCGAGGCCTCCGGATGGCCGAAGATGCCGAAGACGCCGCACTCCTCCCGGAGCGTGTCGCCATCGAGATCGAAATTGAAAGCGTCGGTGGAGGCGGCGGCGTGTGACATGAGGCGGTCGATCACTCACAGATCCCGGCGGCGAAGGGCCGACGCGCCGGTCGTCGCGGAAGCAATCCGTGCACCACCGGAACCGCTATCTAGGCGTTCCGCACGACGAGTCCTACGGCGAATACCGCAGATCAGCGTCGCGTCGGGGTCGGCGCGGTCTCGGTCCGGCGCTGGGGCGCCGCGTCGGTCTCGGCCGGGGCGTCGGCCGCCTCATTGGGCGGCGTGGCGACCTTCGGCTTCTTGAACTGCTTGAGGAAGCCTTCCGGATTCTCGGGCAGCTGCGCCACGAGGGCGTCGCCGGACTTCTCCAGCATCGGGCGCGTGCGGGCCTGGGCGGCCCAGTCCGGCACCTTGCCCTGGACCAGCCAGGACAGGAACACCCAGCCGATCACGCAGATCAGGAAGCCGCGGGCCGCGCCGAACAGGAAGCCGAGGGAACGGTCGACAGCGCCGATCCGCGAATCGAGCACCACGTCGGAAATCTTGACCGTGATGATCGACACGATGATCAGGGTGCCGAGGAAGATCGCCGCGATCGAGGCGACCAGCGCGACGGTGTCGCTGTTCACGTGCTGCTTCACGGTCGGCAGCAGCATCGGATGGAGCGTCCAGGCGACCGCGGCGGCGGCAACCCAGGCGACGATCGCCAGCACCTCGCGGGTGACGCCGCGCACGGCCGCGAGCAGCGCGGAAACCGCGACGATGCCGAGCACGGCGAGATCCAGTACGGTAAACGGCATCGTTAAACTTTTTGGTACCCGCGGGGATGCCGTGTCCGACCTGCGGCTCCCCCGGACCGCGGTGGATTTATACCAAGCCGGATCTCGGCCGTCACCCTCGCGAGCCCGCCTGATCGCGCGCTGTGCCGTCCTTGCATCAGCCGCGCCGTTCACCAGGGCGCGAGCCGCCGCGCCGAGGGCCCGGCTCCACCCGGGCGCCGTACCGGTGCTATGGGTCCGGCCTGGGGTCCGGTCTGTGCTTCCGGAGCCCCGGTGGCGAATGGATGGAGGCGGTCTGCGTGGCCGAGGCCGGACCTGTGACGGAGATCGGCGCCCACGGCGCCCGGCTCACGATCGACCTCGGGGCGATCGTGGCCAACTGGCGGTTCCTGGCGGCCCGCGGCGCGGGCGCCGACTGCGCCGCAGTGGTGAAGGCCGACGCCTACGGCTGCGGCATCGGTCGCGTCGGGCCGGCCCTGTGGGCCGCCGGCTGCCGGACCTTCTTCGTCGCCCATCTGTCGGAGGGGGTCGCGGCCCGTGCCGCCCTGCCCGAGGCGGCGATCTACATCCTGAACGGTCTGCCACCGGGCGCCGCGGAAGCCTTCGCGGCGCACGAGCTGCGCCCGGTGCTGGGCAGCATCGCGGAGTTGTCGGACTGGGCGGCGCTCTCGTCCGGCCGCCTGCCGGCGGCACTCCACGTCGATACCGGCATGAACCGTCTGGGCCTGCCCGTGCCGGAGGCGCTCGATCTCGCGGGCGATGGGCGGATCACCGCGGCCGGGATCGATCTTCTCCTCAGCCACTTCGTCAGCGCCGAGAAGCCGGAGGATCCGGTCAACGCCCGGCAGATCGCCGATTTCGCCCGCGTCCGGGCGGCGTATCCGCAACTCCGGGCCTCGCTGGCGAACTCGTCGGGCGTCTTCCTCGACGGGGCCCGGCACGATCTCCTGCGGCCGGGCTACGCCCTGTTCGGCGGCAACCCGATTCCGGGGGGCGCCAACCCGATGCGCCCGGTGGTGCGGCTGGAGGCGCTGATCGCACAGGTACGCGACGTCGCAGTCGGGGCGACCGCGGGCTATAACGGCCGCTGGACCGCGCCCCGGCCGAGCCGGCTCGCGACGCTCTCCCTCGGCTACGCCGACGGGTTCCCGCGGGCGATCAGCGGGCGCGGGCAGGCGCTGGTCGGCGGCGTGCCCTGCCCGATCCTCGGCCTCGTCTCGATGGATCTCATCATCCTCGACGTCACTGCGGCGCCCGCCGCGACGCGCGGCGCAACCGCGGTGCTGATCGGCGACAGCCTCGAAATCGACGCGGTCGGGCGCTCTGCCGGCACGATCGGCTACGAGATCCTGACCGGGCTGGGTTCTCGTTATGTTCGAGATTATGTAGGCTGACGCACCTCCCCGCTGATCCGCCGGACCGACGGCGCCCCGGATTCGAATGGCCAAGATCCATCAGACCTTCGTCTGCCAGTCCTGCGGGGCGGTCTACAACCGCTGGCGCGGGCGCTGCGAGGCCTGCAACGGCTGGAACACGATCGTCGAGGAGGCGCCTTCGGCTCCCGGGCAATCCGGGCCGGCGGCGACCCGGCCGTCGCGCAACCGCGGCCGGGTCTTCCCGCTGGAGGGGCTGACCGGCGAGGCCAAGGAGGCGCCGCGCATCCCCTCGGGGATCGGCGAGCTCGACCGGGTCACCGGCGGCGGCTTCGTGCGCGGCTCGGTGATCCTGCTCGGCGGCGATCCCGGCATCGGCAAGTCGACCCTGCTGATGCAGGCCTCCGCCGCCATGGCGGGGACGGGCGAGCGGGTCGCCTACATCTCGGGCGAGGAGGCGGTGGGACAGGTGCGCCTGCGGGCGGAGCGGCTGGGGCTCAGCGCGCTCCCCGTGCAGCTCGCCGCCGAGACCAATGTCGAGGACATAGTCGAGACCCTGAGCCAGGGCCGGCCGCCGGCCCTGGCGATCATCGACTCGATCCAGACCATGTGGACCGAGACGGTGGAATCGGCCCCCGGCACGGTGACCCAGGTGCGCTCCTCGGCCCAGGCGCTGATCCGCTTCGCCAAGACCACCGGCACGGCGGTGATCCTGGTCGGCCACGTCACCAAGGACGGGCAGATCGCCGGCCCCCGGGTGGTGGAGCACATGGTCGACGCAGTCGCGTCCTTCGAGGGCGACCAGGGCCACCATTTCCGGATCCTGCGCGCCGTGAAGAACCGGTTCGGGCCCACCGACGAGATCGGCGTGTTCGAGATGACCGATGCGGGCCTCAGCGAGGTGCCGAATCCCTCGGCCCTGTTCCTGGCGGGCCGGGACCATCAGGCGGCCGGCACCGCGGTCTTCGCAGGGATGGAAGGCACCCGGCCGCTGCTGGTGGAGATCCAGGCGCTGGTGGCGCCATCGTCACTCGGCATGCCCCGGCGCGCCGTGGTCGGCTGGGACCCGAACCGGCTGTCGATGGTGCTCGCCGTGCTGGAGGCCCATGGCGGCATCCGGCTCGGGAGCCACGACGTCTACCTGAACGTGGCGGGGGGCCTGCGCATCACCGAGCCCGCGGCGGATCTGGCGGTGGCGGCCGCCCTGGTCTCCTCCCTGTCGGGGGCGGTGCTGCCGCCGGAGACCGTGTATTTCGGCGAGATCGGCCTGTCGGGGGCGATCCGGCCGGTCGCCCAGGCCGGATCCCGGCTCAAGGAGGCCCAGAAGCTTGGCTTCGCCAAGGCCTTGATCCCGCAGGGCCGGGGCGAGGGCGAGAAGGCGCTGTCGGTGGAGACGCTGCGCCACATCGCCGATCTGGTGGCGGGGATCAGCGCGGGGGCGCCGCGGAAGGGCTCCGGGCAGCGCGGGCGGCAACAGGCACGCTACGCCGACGAGGAAATGTGAGGTCGCCGAACGACGGCCTGCGCCGGCAGGCTCCACACCGTTCGAGGGACGAGCGCGGGTTCCCTGTCCCACACGGGAGAGGGCGCGCGTGGCGCCGGGGTTGGTCTGTCAGCCGCCCGTCACGCTCATGTGCCGCGGCACGGCGGCTGGGCGCTGGCGCTCGATGACGAAGTCGTGGCCCTTGGGCTTGCGGGTGATCGCCTCGACCACGGCCGCGGCCAGCACCGCATCGTCCTGGGAGGCGCGCAGCACCGCCCGCAGATCGGCCGAGTCCTCCTGACCGAGGCACATGTAAAGCTGGCCGGTGCAGGTCAGGCGCACCCGGTTGCAGCTCTCGCAGAAATTATGGGTCAGCGGCGTGATGAAGCCGAGCTTCCCGCCGGTCTCCTCGACGCGCACGTAACGCGCCGGGCCGCCGGTGCGGTCGGGCAGCGGCGTGAGGGTGTAGCGGGTCTCCAGGCGCTGCCGGGCCACCGACAGGGGCAGGAACTGGTCGGTCCGATCCGCCTCGATCTCGCCGAGCGGCATGACCTCGATCAGCGTCATGTCCATGCCGAGGCCGTGCGCCCAGGCGATCATGTCGGGGATCTCGTCGGCGTTGACGTCGCGGAGCGCCACAGCGTTGATCTTGACCTTCATCCCGGCGGCCCGCGCCGCCGCGATGCCGTCGAGCACCACCGCGAGATCGCCCCGGCGGGTGATCTCCCTGAACTTGTCGGGGTCGAGGGTGTCCAGCGAGACGTTGATCCGGCGCACGCCGAGGCTCGCCAGTTCATCCGCGTAGCGCGTGAGCTGCGTGCCGTTGGTGGTCAGCGTCAGCTCCTCCAGCGCGCCGGAATCGAGGTGGCGCGAGAGGCGGCGGAACAGGTGCATGATGTCGCGCCGCATCAACGGCTCGCCGCCGGTGATCCGGAGCTTGCGCACGCCCCGGGCGATGAACACGCCGCAGAGCCGGTCCAGCTCCTCCAGGGTCAGCAGATCGCGCTTGGGGAGGAACTGCATGTGCTCGGACATGCAGTAGGCGCAGCGCAGATCGCAGCGATCCGTCACCGAGATGCGCAGATACGAAATCGCCCGCTGGAACGGGTCGATCAGCGGGGCGGGCCCGGCGGGCACGCCGACCGCGGACGTCTGCGGCGTCAGGGAGCTGTCATCGAGCATCGTCCGGCATATGATGTCCCGGATGGTCGCGGGCAAGCAGGTCCCGCGCCGCAGCCCCAGATTGCGTGAGGAGTGTGACCCGTGAGCGAGGATCTGTGGCCGACCGAGATCCGCCTGTCGGCCGATCGGCGGGTGCTCAATGTCGCCTTCGAGGACGGGGCGCGCTTCGCCCTGCCGGCCGAGTACCTGCGCGTGTCGAGCCCCTCGGCCGAGGTGCAGGGCCACTCGCCGCTGGAGCGCAAGGTGATCGGCGGCAAGCGGTCCGTGGCGATCCTGGCGGTGGAGCCGATCGGCAACTACGCGGTCAAGCTCGGCTTCGACGACATGCACGACACCGGCATCTACGGCTGGGGCTACCTCCACACCCTCGGCCGCGAGTACGAGACGCGCTGGACAACCTATCTCGGCGAACTCGCCGAGCGCGGCCTCGACCGCGACACGGCGCGGCAGGCTTCGGTCAAGTCCGGCGGGGGCTGCGGCTCGGGTTCGTGCGGGTGCCATTGAGGGCCGCGGCGGACGCTGCTCGCCGCACCGTTTCCGGCGCGGGATGCCGCGACGACCGGCCGCCGCGGCTCGGCGGCTGAAGCCGCGCCACCCTGGGGCGTCGCGCCGCGTGCGCGAGGACGGCGTGGGTCACTGCGCCGCCCGGTAGGCCGAAGCCTTGCATCGCCATGACGGCACACCGACCGCTTCCCTTGGAGCCGCCATGGCCTTCGCCTGCACCATCCCAGCCGTCCCGACCGTCCAGCAGGACGACGCCACCGTGCGCATCACCCGCTGGGACTTCCCGCCGGGCGCCGTGACCGGCTGGCACGAGCACGGCTGGCCCTACTTCGTGGTGATGCTGATGGATGGGATCCTGCGCGTCCACGACGGCGCGGCGGTGAGCGAGACCGCGCTCGCGGCCGGCCAATCCTACATGCGCCCGGCCGGCATCCGGCACGACGTGATGAACGGCTCGGACCACCCGATCGCCTTCGTGGAGATCGAGGTGAAGCGCCCGGACGCGCTGGTGACCCTGCCGGGCGCCTGAACGCGAAAGGGCCGACCTGTGACGGCCGGCCCCTCCCAAAGGTCCGAACGCCTCAGCGCTGGACGATGACCTTCGTGCCGACCTTGGCGCGGGTGTAGAGGTCCGTCACGTCATCGTTGGTCATGCGGATGCAGCCCGACGAGACGGCGGTGCCGATGGTCTCCGGCTCATTGGAGCCGTGGATCCGGTAGATCGAGCCGCCGAGATACATGGCGCGGGCGCCCAGCGGGTTCTCGAGGCCGCCCTTCATGTAGCGCGGCAGGTCGGGCCGGCGCTTCAGCATGGTCGACGGCGGGCGCCAATCCGGCCACTCGCGCTTCATCGTGATCGTCTGCACGCCACCCCAGGTGAAGCCCGGCCGGCCGACGCCGACGCCGTAGCGCAGGGCCTGACCGCCGCCCAGGACGTAGTAGAGCCGCCGCTCGGCGGTGGAGACGACGATCGTGCCGGCGCCGTAGGGGCCGTTATAGGCCACCGTCTCGCGCGGGATCGCCGACATCTGCGGGACCGCGGCGTCGGCGTTCAGCGGGTCGGCGGGGTTGAGCGAGGCGTTCGCCACCGGCACCGCAACCGTCTCGACGGCCTGCGGGCGCACGCGCACGGTGAGCGCGTCGTTCAGGGGCTGGCGGGTCAGCGGGTCGATCTCGTAGGCCAGAACCGGCGCGGCGGAGGCGGCCACGCCGAAAAGCCCGATCAGGGCGGGGAGAAAACGACGCATCAAAGCCTCTCGGGGCAGGCGCGGACTATGGCGGGAACGCGGCGAATACCGGGGCACGATGCCGTGCCGATCCTCGCCAAGGGGTAAACGCTCGCGCCTCGAATCCAAGCCTGAAACCGCCCCGCCCGGGCGGTTCCGCCCGCCCGTGACTCGATGGCAACACTGTGGCAGCTTGGCCGTAGCCCCGGGATGAATGCCAACGGTCCCGACGTCCGGTGCCTTCGCCCCGCCGGCGAAGGCCCGCTCGCATCCCGTCTCCGGTCGATGGCGCCGGCACCACCGTCCTTGCGCGCCGAGAGAAGCAATCTCGTGCGCGTGGCAGGTCCTGCTGTCCCACGCTCCTGGGGCGCTTCGCTGCGCGCGACGACGGCGAGGGCCGGCTCGACCGACGGCCCGCGACCGGCGCCCGGATCAGGCCTCGTCGGCGGCGAGCCAGATGGCCGGCTCGCGGGGGACCGTCCGGAGCGGAGCCGGTGCGGAGGGCAGGCCGCGGAGCTGGGCGAGTTCGGCGAGTTCCGGCGCCTGCGCGGTGTCGTCGGCGTTCAGGAACAGGCCGCGCGCCCGGGCGGCGCGGCCGAGATCGGCCCGGCTCGTCCAGACGCTCTGGGCCGGGCTCGTGAGGAGCGCCAGGGCCAGCGGCGCCATCCAGAGGGCGAGCCACGCGTTCCCGACGAGGAGCAGCGCGAAGACCATCAGCCCGCCGACCACCACGGCGTCCGCCTGGAGCCGGAAGGCCTCCGCCCAGGACAGTTGCCGATCGTCGCGATCCTGCGTCTCCCAGCGCACCACCCGGCCGAAGAAGGTCGAGACCACGGCCCCGGCGGTGAACAGGGTCAGGACCGGCCACAGGAACACCCACGCCGCCTGCTCCAGGGCGGCGCTCGCGAGCAGCGCCCGGGTGCCGCCGAAGGCCGCCCGGCGCTCCGGCGATGCCAGGACATGGACGAGGCTGAGGAGCTTCGGCAGGGCCAGGATTGCGAGGCTGAGGGCGGCCAGGGCGTGGGCGGCCGCGCCCTGCCCGGTCAGCCCGTAGGCCAGGAGGCCGAGATCGCCGGTCCGGGCGGCCTGCCACGCGGCGAGGCCGAGGAAGGCGATCCAGAGCGGCAGCATCCCGTAGGAGAGGATCCCGACCAGGAGATGCCAGCGGCTCGCCGCGTGCAGGCCCGCCCAGGGCAGCACGCGCAGGTGCTGGAGATTGCCCTGGCACCAGCGGCGCTCGCGGCCGAGCAGGTCGATGAGGTTGGTGGGCATCTCCTCCCAGGTGCCGCCCATCTCGGGCAGGAGCCGCACCTCCCAACCGGCGCGGACCATCAGCGCGCCCTCGACGATGTCGTGGCACAGGATCTCGCCGCCCAGCGGCTCCCGGCCCGGGAGCTTCGGGAGCTGCGCATTCTCCGCGAAGGCCTCGATCCGCAGGATCGCGTTGTGGCCCCAGTAGCTGCCCTCCGGCCCCTGCCAGGTCTCCAGGCAGCGCAAGGCCAGCGGCGCGTAGAGGCGGACGGCGAATTGCTGGATGCGGGCGAAGAGCGTGTCGCGACCGGCCGCGTAGGAGACGGTCTGGATCAGGCCGGTGCGGGGGCTCGCCTGCATCAGCCCGACGAGCCGGGTCATGGCCGCGCCGGTCATCAGGCTGTCGGCGTCCAGCACGATCATGAAGGCGTATTCGGCACCGTAGCTGCGGCAGAACTCGCCGATGTTGCCGGCCTTGCGGCCGAGATTCTCCGCCCGGCGCCGGTAGCGGATCCGCGGCAGGGCCGGATCCTGTGCCGCCCAGGCCTGGATGCGCGCGAATTCGTGCTCCTCCACGGCGGCGATCGCCCCGTCCCGCGTGTCGGAGAGGACGAAGATGTCGATGCCCTGCGCGTCGGTACGGGCCAGCGAGCGGGCCATCACCCGCAGGCGGGCGAACACCGCGACCGCGTCCTCGGCGTGGATCGCCACCACGGCGGCGGTGCGTCCGGTCCCAGCCGGCCCGGCACCCGCCGCTTCTGAGCAGCGCTCCAGCGCGGATTTCGCCCGGTCGCCCAGGAGGGAAGCGACGAACCCGTAGACGTACTGGCAGGCGACGAAGGCCTGCCAGCCCATCACGAGGCCGAACAGAACCAGGACCGCCCAGGCAAGCGGGCTGACGCCCGCCGGATAGGCGAGCGCGGCGAGCCACACGAGACCGCCGGCGGTGCCGAGGCTCGGGACGGCCAGGGCCAGGCGCCGGGCGCGCAGGGCGCCGCGGCGCTCGCCGGTCCAGACCTCGCGACAGGATGCGGCGTCCGAGGGATCGGGTATGGCGGGATCCGCGTTCCGGTGCGACCGCTCGGCGGAGGAGGTGACGCGTGAGGACATGGCGCGAGGAACTCGACCGTGGAAGACTGCCGGCCGCCCGGCCGTCGGAGGCCGGGAACCGATGACCGTGGATACCGATGTGCGGGGCGAGGACACGGAGCCGACCCGGCAGCACAGACCGCCGGAAGCCGAACGGATCAATCCCCCCTCCCGACGCCGCGTTCTTCGAACAGCTCTGGCCGCGGCTGCCGGCACGGTTCTACCTAGCGCGGCTGATCTGAATGGGTCCAGAACGTGGGCCGGGCCGGCGCTTCCGCCGCAGGGGGGCGCAATGACCTTCGAAACCCTGTCGGCGGAGGCGGCACGCCTCGCCGCGGCCCCCTATGCCGCCCCGCCCGAGGATCTTCCGCCGGCGCTCGCCGCCCTCGACTACGACGGCTACCGCGCCATCACCTTCCGTCCGGCCGAGAGCCTGCACCTCGGCGACCATTTCAGCGCCCAGCTGTTCCACCGCGGCTTCCTGCAGCGCAAGCGCGTGGCGCTCTACCTCCAGCCGCGGCGCGGGCCGGCGCGCCCGATCCCCTACGAGACCCGCCTGTTCGATCTTGGCCGGCGGCTCGCCGGCCAGAGCTTCGCGCCGGATCTCGGCTTCGCGGGCTTCCGCCTGCACTACGCCTTCCCGGACACGCCGGCGTGGCGACCGAAGGGCTTCCAGGAAGAGTTTCTCGTCTTCCTGGGGGCCTCCTATTTCCGCCTGCGCGCGGCCCATCAGGAATACGGGCTCTCGGCCCGGGGGCTCGCCATCGGCACGGGCGCGCCGGAGGGCGAGGAATTTCCCGACTTCGTCGCCCACTGGATCTGCGAACCGGAGCCGGAAGCCCGCACCCTGACGGTGCTCTCGCTGCTCGACAGCCCGAGCGTGGCCGGCGCCTTCCGGTTCGCCATCAGCCCCGGAGACCCGGCGCGGATCGCCGTCACCGCGGCGCTCCATCCACGCCGGTCGATCGCGAAGCTCGGGCTGGCCCCCCTCACCAGCATGTTCCTGTACGGGCAGAACGGGCCCGGGGCGCGTGGGGCCAAGCCGTTCGACGACTTCCGGCCGCAGGTCCACGATTCCGACGGCCTCTGCGTCGCGGCCGGGGCCGACCCGGCGCGGGTCGACCGGATCTGGCGGCCCCTGGTCAACGGGCGCAAGCAGCCGCAGATCTCCGCCTTCGCGGCCCGGCCGCTCGCCGGCTTCGGGCTGCTGCAGCGGGAGCGGACCTTCGCGGCCTATCTCGACGTCGAGGCGCGTCACGAGGCGCGGCCGGGCCTGTGGGTGGCCCCGGATCCCGCCGGGGGCGCCTTCGCGAACGGCGCCGTGCAGCTCTTCGAGATCCCGTCGGGCGAAGAGTACATGGACAACATCGTGGCGGCCTTCGTGCCCGCGGCGCCGGCGCAGCCCGGCGCGCCGCTGCATCTCGCCTACGGCCTGACCACGGTGGGGGCGGAGCCCGTGCCGGCGATCCCGGACGCCGCCCTCGCCCGGGTGACCTCGACGCGATTCGGCTCCGCGGAACGCCTGCGCCCCATCACCCCGCCGAGCCCGCAGCGGCGGCTCTGCGTGATCGATTTCGAGGGGCCGGGCCTGCCGAAATCTGCCGACGAGGCGGTCACCGCCGAGGTCTCGGCCAGTGCCGGCACGATGCACGAGCCGGTGGCCAACTTCGTGCCGCAGACCGGCGGCTGGCGGATCTATGTCGAGTGGCGCCCGCCGGAACCGATGCCGGCGGGCGACGTCGTGCTGCGCGCCCGGCTGGTCCGCGGGGCGACCCCCCTCAGCGAGACCTGGGACGCCGCCCTGTAACCCCGTGATCGCGCGCGACGCGAAGCGACCCGGGGCAGCGCGACGTCGGGTCTCGCCGCTCCGACCGGGGCGCGGCGCGACGGTTCGGGCGGCGAACGCTCAGGCGGTCCGGCGCTCCTGCTCCAGGCGGCGGGCCAGACGGGTGGCGCCGTAGACCTCGCTCAGGCGGCGACGGGCGGCGGAGACCGGCGGGGCCTGCCGCTCGACATGGGCGGCGGCGATGACGCGCAGGGCGGCGGCGACCGAACGCTCCAGGCGACGCTCGGCCTGAGCGGCCGCGTCGTGATGATTGTCCAGCATTGATGATCCCTCGTGCTGCGCCGTATCCGCCCTCTCGCGGGGCGGTATCCGACGGCACAGACAGATTTCACATCTGGCTTGACCGTATCAAGGCAGCTTGGCCGTAAGCCGAAGACCGTCGTTACCGCAGTTCCTCGTGCCAGGTCCGGCCGTCGCGCTCGATCAGCGCGATGGCGGCGGTCGGCCCCCAGCTCCCCGCCGGGTAGGGCCGGGGCGCCTCGGGCCGGTCGGCCCAGGCCTTGAGCACGCCGTCCGCCCAGGCCCAGGCGGCCTCGACCTCGTCGCGGCGCATGAACAGGGTGGCGTTGCCGCGGACCACGTCCATCAGCAGGCGCTCGTAGGCGTCGGGATAGCGCTGCTTGAAGGTCTCCTCGAAGGAGATGTCGAGGTCGGTGGGACGCAGGCGCAGGCCGCCGGGGCCCGGATCCTTGGTCATCACCTCGAGCTTCATGCCCTCCTGCGGCTGCAGGCGGATCACGAGGCGGTTCGGCTCGCGGCCGAAGGCCTCCTCGGGGAAGATCGAGAACGGCGAGGCGCGGAACTGCACCACGATCTCCGAGAGCTTCCGGGGCAGGCGCTTGCCGGTGCGCAGGTAGAACGGCACGCCGGCCCAGCGGCCGGACTGGATCTCGACCTTCATGGCGACGAAGGTCTCGGTCCGGCTCTCGTGGCCGAGCTCGGAGAGGTAGCCCTCGACGGGCTTGCCGTCGACGGCGCCCGCCACGTACTGGCCGCGCACCGTCACGCTCTGGATATCGTGCGTGGTGATCGGCTTGAGGGCGCGGAGCACCTTCAATTTCTCGTCGCGGACCGAGTTCGCCTCGAGGTTGAGCGGGCTCTCCATGGCGGTGAGGCACAGGAGCTGCAGGATGTGGTTCTGCAGCATATCGCGCATCGCGCCCGATGTGTCGTAGTAGCCGGCCCGGCCCTCGACCCCCACCGTCTCGGCGACCGTGATCTGGACGTGGTCGATCACGTCCGAGGTCCAAAGCCGCTCGAAGATCGTGTTGGCGAAGCGGAGCGAGAGCAGGTTCTGGACCGTCTCCTTGCCGAGATAGTGGTCGATCCGGAAAATCTGCGATTCGGGGAAGACCTCGCCGACCGCGTCGTTGATCGCCCGGGCCGATTTCAGATCCTTGCCGATCGGCTTCTCCAGCACGACGCGGGACTTCTCGCCGACGAGCCCGTGGGCGGCGAGGTTGCGGCAGATCGAGCCGTAGAGGTCGGGCGAGGTGGCGAGGTAGTAGGGCCGGACCTGGTCGGGCCGCTCGTCGAGCTTGGCCACGAGGTCCGTCCAGCCGCTGTCGCCGGCGCCGTCGACCGCGACGTAGTCGACGTGGTCGAGGAAGCGATGGAGCATGTCTTCCGACAGGTCGGCGGCGGGGACGAAACGCTTCAGGGCGTCGCGGGCATGCTCGCGGAAGGCGTCGAGGGACAATTCCGAGCGCGAGGCACCGATGATCCGGCTCGTCTCCGGGATCTGCCCGTCCCGGAAGCGGTAGAACAGGGCCGGCAGAAGCTTTCGCGCGGTCAGATCGCCGGTCGCGCCGAACACGACGCAGTCGAAGGAGGCGACGGGAATGATCGTGGCCAAGTGCGGCTCCCGGTTGTCGTGCGCTGGTCTCGTGCGGCGGCTGCGTCGCACTGACCTAGCCCGTGTGCAAGGGCTTCGCCAGACTCGGGGCGCGGACCAGCGCTGCCCGGGCCGGGGCGCGGCCGCGACAGCTTTGGGCAACCCGATGACGTCACGCTCCGTCTTTGCGAGCACGGCGAAGCAACCCAGGGCCGCGCGCCGGCGTCGGAGGGCAGCACGATGCGTGAGCCGGCCGTCTACATCATGGCGAGCCGCCGCAACGGGACGCTCTACACCGGCGTGACATCCAACCTCGCCCGGCGGGGTCTACGAGCATCGCGAGGCGCTGCTCCAGGGCTTCACCAGCCGCTACGATTGCAAGCGCCTCGTCTGGTATGAGCGCTATCCCACGATGAATGAGGCCATCACGCGCGAGAAGCAGATCAAGGCGGGCTCACGGAAGAAAAAGCTCGCTCTGATCGAGGCGATGAATCCGGATTGGAACGACCTGTATCCTGATCTCGCGTGAACAGGTCCGGCGTCGCGGCTCCCTGGATTGCTTCGCTGCGCTCGCAAGGACGGTGAACGCGGCAACCCGCGCGCAGCCACGCGACGAGTCTCACTCCCCCGTCTTCGCGAGCGAAGCGAAGTGACCCAGGGCCGCGCGAGGCCGTATGGGTCACCCCTCCATGTACCGCTTGAAGCCTTCGGAAAAATCCGGGTGCCAGCGCGACAGGGCGGGCCGGTTCTCGATGATGTCGCCCGCCGCCCAGGCGATCCGCTTCGCGTCCTGCGCCCGGGTGGTCTCGTTGTCGGGGCAGAGGATGTAGAAGTCGCCGGCGGCGAGCCGCTCCAGCATGAAGGCCACGGTCTCGTCGGGCGTCCAGGCTCCCGCGGGCTTCTCGGCGACGCCCCGGGCCTTGGTGAGGCCCGTATAGACGAAGCCCGGGATCAGCAGGTGGGCGGTGGTCCGGCATCCTTCGCGGTTGCGCAACTCGTGGGCGAGCGCCTCGGTGACCGCCTTCACCCCCGCCTTCGAGACGTTGTAGGGCGCGTTGCCCGGCGGCGTGGTGATGCCCTGCTTCGAGCCGGTGACGATGATCGCCCCGGGCTTGCCGCCCGCGATCATGCCGGGCGCGAAGGCGTGGATGCCGTTGACTACGCCGCCGAGATTGGTGCCCAGGATCCGCGTCCAGGTGTCGGCGTCGGAGAACAGTTTCCCACCGGCCTCGATGCCGGCATTCAGCATCACCAGGGCCGGCGGCCCGGCCTTGGCGACGGCAGCCGCCAGGGCTTCCACCGCCCCGCGATCCGACACGTCGGTGGGTATGGCCCGGACCTCGACGGCGGCGAGTTCGGCCACGGCGGCGCGGGCCGCGTCCAGGGCCGGCCCCGGCAGGTCGGCGAGCCAGACGTTCATGCCGGCCCGCGCGAAGGCCTGCGCGGCGGCGAGCCCGATGCCACTCGCAGCGCCGGTGACGACCGCGCTGCGGCCGGGGCTGATCGCGGGGTTCTGGCTCATGACGGATCCTCGGAGGCGTGGCGCCCTTCAGATGGGGCGAGCCGGACGGAAGGCGAGTTCGAGACGGATCCCGCGACCCGGCAGAACCCGCGGATCGCCGCGGCGGCGGCTTCTGCTAGGATGACCGGACACCCTTCGGAACGAAGCACCCGGATGCCCCCTCCCCCGAGCCGCCGGTCGATCCTCGCCGGTGCGGCCTCCCTCGGCCTCGCCCATGCGGCGCGTGCGGCCGGCCCGGCGGGGTTCGGTCCCCTCGGCCGTCCGTCCTGGTCGGGCGACAGCCTCCAGGCCGCGGCGGCCGCCAAGGGCCTGCTCTACGGCTGCGAGGTCCCGTTCCACCGCTTCGATTCGACGCCCGCCTACCGGCAGGCGGTGGCGCGGGAATGCGGCATCCTCGTCTGCGGCACCGAGATGAAGATGGAGGAGGTCCTGCCCGCGCCCGGCAAGACCGACTTCGCCCGCGGCGACGCGATCCTGCGCTTCGCGCGGGGAAACGGCCAGCGCATGCGCGGCCACACGCTCGTCTGGCACGCGGCGCTGCCGCCCTGGGTCGGCCCGCTGCTCGGCCGGGCGAGCGCCGTCCAGGCCGAGGATTTCATGCGGCGCTGGATCGAGACGGTGGCCGGCCACTACCGGGGCCAGATCGTCGCCTGGGACGTGGTCAACGAGATCTTCGGCAACGAGGCCGATCCCGACCGCGGCGGGGGCCTGCGCGACTCGCCCTGGCTCGCCGCGATCGGCCCCGGCTACGTCGACCTCGCGTTCCGGATCCTGCACGAGGCCGATCCCGCGGCCGCCGGCACCTGGAACGAGGACGCGGTGGAGCAGGGCGTGCCCTGGATGGAGGCCAAGCGCACCAAGGTCCTGCGCCGCCTGGAGGGGATGCGGTCCCGCGGCGTGCCGATCCGGCGCTTCGGGCTTCAGTCGCACCTCACCAGCACGATCCCGATCGACCAGGGCCAGCTGCGGCGCTTCCTCCGGGAGATCGGCCAGATGGGGCTCGGCATCGCGATCACCGAACTCGACATCGACGACCGCGCCTTCCCGTCCGACGTGGCGACCCGCGACCGGAAGGTGGCCGATTACGCCCGGCGCTACCTCGACGTGGTGCTGGACGAGCCCGCCTGCCTCGACGTCCTGACCTGGGACATCTACGACCCCGACACGTGGCTGAACGACCATCCCTACCGCAAGCGGCCGGATGGCCTGCCGCAGCGGGCCCTCCCCCTCGACGCGCAGTTCCGGCGCAAGCCCCTGTGGCACGCCATGAAGGCGGCCTTCGAGGCCGCGCCGGATCACAAAACCGCCCGCGAGACGCTCAGGCGGGCGTGACGCCGGCCCGGCGTCCGTCCTCGGCCAGGCTCGGCTCCGGCGGCCGGTCCGCGAGGAGCCGGCGGCGAAGGCGCGCGCAGGGGCGCTCGACGACCGCGTACATCCCCCAGCACCACAGCAGCGTCACCGGGAAGGCCGCCAGCATCAGCCCGACGCCGTGCAGCCCGGGCCTCACGTGCAGCACCAGCGCCACCACGGTCATGTGTGCGAGGTAGAAGCTGTAGGACCACAGCCCGAGCTGGCGCATCGGCCGGCTGGCGAGCAGCCGGACCATAGGCCCCTCGCCGTGCAGCAGGTACGCGAAGGGCACGAACAGGGCGGCGCTCTGGAGCGTGTAGCGCAGGCTCTCCCGGAAGGCGGGCTCGCGGACCGCCAGGGTTCCGAGGATCACCGCGAGGCTGGCCGCGACGTGCCAGGCCGTGGGGCGCCACGCCCGGTCGGCCGGGACCACCGGGTTGTTCCACAACCCGAGGCAGCAGCCGAACAGGATCGCGTCGATCCGCGTGTGGGTCCAGCTGTAGTTCAGGCTGTAATCCGGCAGCCGCCAGACGTTCTCGCACCGGATCGCCAGCACCACCGCGCAGAGCCCCAGGCAGGCCAGAGCCGCATGGCGCGGCCGGAGGCGCCCGAGCCAGAGCACGAAGGCCAGCGGGAAGACGAGGTAGAAGTGCTCCTCGATGGCGAGGCTCCACAGCGGCACCGGCAGCACCGCCTCGGTGCCGAACAGGCCGGGATAGTTGGTCAGGAACGTCGCCTGTCCGAGGATCGCCGCCGGTTCGACGTGCATCCAGTCCAGCCATCCCGCCCCGTAGAGGGCGCCGGAGGCGAGCAGGGTCAGGTACATCGGGGGCAGGATGCGCAGGCTGCGCCGGAGGTAGAAGGCCGGGAGCGACACCGCGCCCGTCTGCGCCCGCTCGATTCGCAGGAGCGTGGTGATCAGGTAGCCGCTGAGGAAGAAGAAGACGGTGACGCCGAAGCCGCCCGGCACAACGTGGCTGTAGCCGCAATGGGCCGCGAACACGATCAGGATGGCGAGCGCCCGCACCCCGTCGAGCTGAGGCAGGTAGGGCATCGTCTTCGGGACCAGAAACCCGGAATCCGGCATGGCGGAGGTCGATCTCCTGTCGCGTCAGGGGCCCAGCATAAGCGCCCTTTCCGTGCGGACGGACATCCGCACGGCACGCTGAGCGGCTGGACCAGTGTCCGGATGGTGAATCCGGGACTCAAGGCCCCGGCAACACCGGAGGAGATTGGTAACCACGGCCGTCCATGATCCTGCCCGACCGCCCTGTCTCGGGCGCCGTCGGGAGTGTTGCGTATGGTCCCGGTCCCGCCCCGCCGTCACGCCCGCCCGCACGCCGCCCTGGGCGCGGGCCTGTCGCTGCTGGCGCTCCTCGGCGCACCAGCCGTGGCCCTGGCGCAGGGCGCCGGCGCGGTGCAGGGCAGCCCGGTGCCGCCGCTCGCCGTGCCGGTCGCGGTGCCGCCCGCCGCCACAGGGGAGGCCGCGAAGGGCCAGGAGCCCCGGATGCCGGAGGCGAAGGGTGAGGCGAAGGGCACGGCCGGCAAGGCGGCGGATGCCAAGCGCCCTGAAACCAAACCGGCCGAGGCCGCGCCGGAGCCTGTCCCGGCGCAGGGGAAGGCGCAGGATGCCAAGGCCCAGGATGCCAGATCCCCGGACAACAAGGCTCAAGACACCAAGTCGTCGGACATCAAAACCCAGCAGGCCAAGCCTCAGGAGGCGGCCAAGAAATCCCGCGAGCCGGCCCCGCTGGTCTACGCCAAGGTCTCCACCGACCCGAACCCGACGCTGACCCCCCGGACGTTCCTCGACACCCTCCGGGCGGCCGAGCGGTACGCGGCCTTCGCGGAGGCCGGCGGCTGGGAGCGGCTGCCCGAGGACCTCGCGCGCCTCAAGCCCGGCGAACGCAATCCGGCGATCCCCGCTCTGCGCCACCATCTGACGCTGACCGGCGACCTGCCGGCGGATGCCCCGCCGAACGACCGCCTCGACCCGCCCCTGGTGGCGGCGATCGCGGCGTTCCAGGCGCGCCACGGCCTCCCCGACAGCGGCATACTTGGCCGGCTCACCATCAATGCGCTCAACGTGCCGGCTGCGGTGCGCCAGCGCCAGCTCGCCGCCTCCGCGGCCCGGCTGATGGGCTCGAAATTCCCGTTCGGCGACCGCTACGTCGTGGTCAACATCCCGTCCGCCGCGGTGGAGGCGGTGGAGAACGGCGCCGTTGCGCGCCGCTACGTCGCGGTGGTCGGCTCGCCCGACAAGGCGACGCCGCCGGTCGAGACGCGGATCACCGACATCAACTTCAATCCGACCTGGACCGTCCCGGCCTCGGTGGTGAAGAACGAGATCATCCCGCAGATGCGCAAGAATCCGGGCTATCTCGCCAAGAACCACATCCGGATCCTCGGCCCCTCGGGCGAGGTCGATCCGACCCGGATCGACTGGGCCGGCGAGAAGGCGGTCAATTACACGTTGCGGCAGGATTCCGGCTTCGACAATTCGCTGGGTCAGGTGCGGATCGACATGCCGAACCGCTTTGCCGTCTACATGCACGATACGCCGGCAAAATCGCTCTTCGCCGCCAGCGTGCGGTTCCACAGCCACGGCTGCGTCCGGGTGGGCCAGGTGAAGGAACTCGTCGGCTGGCTGCTCCAGGGCACGGACGGGCCCAACGGGCCGGGCACCAACTGGGGCCCGATCGAGATCGAAACCGGGATCGCCGATGGCGAGCGCCGCGATATCAAGCTCGCCAAGCCGGTCCCGGTCGTCTTCGTGTATCTCACCGGCTTCGCCACGCCGGACGGGAAGGCGCATTTCCGCGACGACATCTACGCCCTCGACACGCCGGCTCCGGAACCGGCCGCCACCGGCGCGATCCCCCCCGCAGCACCCCCGGGTGCGGACGCGGCCTCCGCGAAGCCGGCCTCCGCCGGTGCCGCGCCGACCGCGCCCCGGCCCGGCGCCGCCCACGACGCGAAGCCGGCCCCGGCGCGGGCCGCTGCGACCAAGCCCGCCGCAGTCAAACCGACCCCCGTGAAGCCCGCGGTGGGCCGCTCGGCCGCCGAGCGCCATAGTTTGGAATCTGTCGAACCTATCCGCTAAGCCCAACCCAGCCATGCGATTCTCGGTCCACCGGAACCTCCCGGCAGGCCCGTCATTGGCTCAGGGAACGCGCATCGGCCCGTTTTCAGCGAGACGGGGCGACGCGCCGAGCCACGGAATCAGACTGGAGACCACCATGGCCAAGGCCAAGCCGAGCAGCCGCATCGAGAGCGCGCGGCTGAACACCCCGACCGACCTTGATCCGAACGACGTGCGGACGATCGCCGAGGGCCTGACGATCCTGAGTTCGGACCTGTTCGCCCTCTACATCAAGACCAAGAACTTTCACTGGCACATGAGCGGACCCCACTTCCGCGATTACCACCTCCTGTTGGATGAGCAGGCCGCTCAGATCTTCGAGATCATCGACGCCGTGAATGAGCGCGCCCGCAAGATCGGCGGCACGGTGCTGCGCTCGCTCGGCCAGGCCAAGAGCCTGACCCGCGTGGCCGACAACGATGCCGAGTATGTCTCGCCCCTCGACATGCTCAAGGAGCTGCGCGACGACAACAAGGCCCTCACCGCCAACATGCGCACGCTCCACGGCGTGACCGATGAGGCAGGCGACGTGGCGACGACCTCGCAGCTGGAGGAATGGATCGACCAGTCCGAGGAGCGCACGTGGTTCCTCTACGAGACCACCCGCAACGCCACCGACAGCGGCCACTGAGCCGCGCCTCCCGGCATCGGCACGGCCGATGTCGGGTCCGGCCTCGTCGCGCCGCCGCTAACTGCCGGCGAGATCGAGGTGCACCTTCACGAGTCCCGGGTCGTCGGGATCCCGCCCCTGCGTGAACCCGAGGCGGCGGCACACCGCCAGCATCGGCCGGTTCTCGGCGAGCACCGTACCCTCGACCCGCCCGATGCCCTCGGACTGCGCCCAATCGATCATGAGGCGCATCAACGCGAAGGCGAGGCCGGTCCCCCGGGCATCGCGGCCGACCGCGATCGCGTACTCGCCGCTCTCATGGTTGGCGTCGGCATGCAGCCGGACGGCGCCGAGCATGCGCTCGCCGCCGCCCGGTTCGATCTCCGTGGCCACGAAGGCGATGGCGCGGGCGTAGTCGAGCTGCGTCAGACGCGCCAGGAAGGCGTGGCTGAACTCGCGTACCGGGCCGAAGAACCGCAGCCGCAGATCCTCCGGGTCGAGTCCCTTGAAGAAGGTCAGGAACAGGCCCTCGTCCTCCGGGCGCACCGGCCGCACCCGCACCGTCCGGTCCTTGAGGTTGAGCGTCCGGACCCATTCGGCCGGGTAGGGCCGGATCGCGAAGCGCGGATGGCCGCGTCCGTCGGCTCCGCGCTCGGCGCGCCCGATCCGGACCCGCGCGTCGAGGGCGAGCACGCCGGTCTCGTCGGCCAGAAGCGGGTTGATGTCGAGTTCGCGCACCTGCGGCAGGTCGGCGGCGAGCTGGGACAGCTTCACCAGCGTCAGCGCGATCGCCCCGAGATCGGCGGCGGGCACGTCGCGGTAGGCTTCGAGGCGCCGCGCGACCCGGGTGCGGGCGATGAGGTCGCGCGCGAGGGTCAGGTCCAGCGGCGGCAGGCCGAGGGCGCGGTCGTCGATCACCTCCACGGCGGTGCCGCCCCGGCCGAAGACCACGACCGGGCCGAACACCGCGTCCTCGGCGAGCCCGGCGATCAGCTCGCGGCGCTGGCCGCGGCGGACCATCGGCTGCACGGCAAAACCGGTCACCCGGGCATCCGGCCGCTCCCGGCGCGCGCGGGCCAGGATGCTGCGGGCCGCGTCCGCCACGTCGGCCTCGCTGGTCAGGTCGAGATGGACGCCGCCGATGTCGGATTTGTGCACCACGTCCGGCGAGACGACCTTCAGCGCCACCGTTCCGCCCGCCGCGATGATCGGCCACGCGGCCGCCGCCGCCGCGTCCTTGTCGGGCGCCAGCGTGATCGGCACGGTCGGAATCCCGTAGGCCTCCAAGAGGCCGTTGACCGCCACCGGGTCGAGCCAGGCAGCCCCCTGCTGCAGCGCCCCGGCGACGATCGAGCGGGCCCGCGCCGTGTCGGGGGAGAAGTCCCGCGGCAGCGAGTCCGGCGTGCGCATCAGATCGTCCTGCGCCTCGCGGTAGCGCACCAGGTGCAGGAAGCCCTCGATCGCCTCGGAATCGGTGGTGAAGTGCGGGATCCCGGCCTGCGCGAAGGTCTCGCGCCCCGCCTCCGCGTCGCCCAGCGAGACCGCGAAGACGGGCTTCTTGCGGGATTGGCCGGCCCGGGCGGTCTCGACCGTCTCGGCGATGGCACGCGCCACCGCGCCCGCCTCCGAACGAATCGTGGGCACGTGGATCGCCAGCACGGCGTCGCTCGTCCGATCGGTCAGCAGGGGTGCCAGCGCGGCGGAGAAGGCCGGCCCGGCGGCATCGATGCCGAGATCGAGAGGGTTGCCCGGCGCGCGGCCGTCCGCCTCGGCGGGCGCCGCCAGGGTCCCGGCCCGCTCGATCAACCGATCCGCGGCGAGCAGCCCGATGCCGCGGCCGTTCGACACGATCGCCAACCGGTGGCCCGGGAAGGGCCGCTGGCGCCCCAGGGTCTCCACAGCGGAGAACATCGCGTCGAGGTCCGGCACGGCCAGCAGGCCCGCCCGCCGGAACGCCGCCGCGTAGACCGCATCCGGACGGGCCAGGGCGCCGGTATGGGTGGCGGCGGCGCGCGTGTCCGGGCGGTGCCGGCCGGCCCGAAGCACCACGACGGGCTTGGCCCGCGCGGCGGCCCGGGCGGCCGACATGAAGCGGCGGGCATCCGCGACCCTGTCGAGGCAGAGCAGGATCGCGCGGGTGTGATAATCGGCAGCGAAGTGGTCGAGGCAATCGGCCACGCCGATATCGAGGACGCTGCCGAGCGACAGAACCGCCGAGAAGCCGGTCCCGTGGCGGGCACCCCAGGCGACGATGGCGGCCGCGACCGTGCCGGATTGCGAGACGAGGGCGAGGTCGCCGGACGCGGGGGCATGGGCGAACAGGCTGGCGTTGAGCTTGGCACCCGGCACCGCGAGGCCGGCGCTGTCGGGACCGAGCAGGCGCAGGCCGTGGGCGCGGGCGATCCGGTGGGCGATCGGGCCGGGATCGTCCGGCTCGGACCCGAGCCGGGCGGTGAGGATCACCGCCGCCCCGGCGCCGATCGCGGCGGCCTGCGCGACGACCTCGGGCACGCGCGGCGGCGGCACCGCGATCAGAACGAGATCGGGGGCGACGGGGAGATCCGCGACCCTGGGCACGCAGGGCAGCCCCTCGACCGTCGCCTGATCGGGCTGGACCGGCAGGATCGCGCCGGGAAAGCCCGCGGCGCGCAGGCTGTCGAACACGCTGCGCCCCAGTGAGCCCACGCGGGCGACCGCACCCACCAGGGCGACCGACCGGGGCGCCAACAGTTTGTCGAACCGGTATGTGCTCATGACCGGCGGCTCACGGCGCCGCCGTCACGGGATGAGCTTCCGCAGGCCGTTCGTGCCGGCACGCATCTGGTCCCCCGCTTCGTCCGATCGGGCACGGCTCATGGAACGCCCGCCGCCCCCTCAGATGGCGCGATCCGGCGCGCCTGCAACGCCCGCGCGGCACGCGACATGGGGACACCGAACGATCGCCCCGACGGCATCGTTGGCGACGTCCTTTTGTCCAATATCCAGCGCGCTTTATCCACCCCAAGACGACAGTTGTGAGCGTGTGTAGATTGGTCTTGCTATTAAATTCCCACCACCATAGTAACTGCTGCTTAACTACCCTGTATCGGGTTGAGCAGAGACAGATTCCGGCCGGCACCTCGGGTTGGCGGCGAGCCGGGATCGACAGGAGGTTATGGGATGGACGCCACGGGTGAAGGGCAACCGGACTATCTCGCGCTGTCCGTCGACATCGTGTCGGCCTTCGTGAGCAACAATCCGGTGCCTGCGCCGGAGCTGCCCGGGCTCATCGCGGCCATCCACGCGACGCTGCACGGTCTCGGCGAGCCGGCCATCACGCCGACGGAGGAATTGCGGCCGGCCGTGCCGGTCCGGCGCTCGGTCCAGCCCGACTTCATCGTGTGTCTGGAAGACGGCAAGAAGTTCAAGTCGCTCAAGCGCCATCTGCGCACGCACTACAACCTCACGCCCGAGGAATACCGGACGAAATGGGGCCTTCCGCCCGATTATCCGATGGTGGCGCCGAACTACGCCGCGGCGCGCTCCAGTCTCGCCAAGAGCATGGGCCTCGGCCACCAGCGGCGGAAGGGCTGAGAACGCGCCGAGCGCGTCCACAGCTTTCGGATCCGGGTTAGGCATCGGGCAAGCCAAGCTTGCGAGGGTCAGGGGCCCGTCAGCGCCTCAGAGACCCGATGCCCGGCAAGCCCAATCCCGTTGCCCGCCTGTTCTGGACGGCCGTGATCGGCCTTCCGTTCGGGCTCTGGTACGGCCCGCCGGCCCTGGCCGCGACGGGCCTGGCCCTCGTCCTGGTCCTGCTCCGGCATCTCGGGCGCAAGCGCCGCTTCCGTGCCCGGGTGCGGCGGATCGCCCGGGCGCATGCCGACACGCTGGCGCTGCGGCGGCGTCAGGAGAGCTACTGCGATCCTTACGGCAACTGGATCGAGGACGGCTGGCTGCGCGAGCGGGACTACTTTCTCGACCGGACCGTCCTGCCGCAGCTCGGCCCCCGCTTCGCCGACCTCGCCGAGGTGGAGCACGAGCGGATGCTGGCGATCATCGAGGCCGAGGCGGCGGCCGTCGCCCTCCCGGAGGAGGACGAGGCGCCGGGGGACGGGCTGGACTACGAGCGCTACTGCGCCGAGCGCCTGACCCGGGCGGGCTGGCGGACGCACCGGACGCCGGCGAGCGGCGACCAGGGCGCCGACATCGTCGCGGTGCAGGACGGCCTGCGCCTCGTGGTGCAATGCAAGCGGCTGAGCAAGCCCGTCGGCAACGCCGCCGTGCAGGAAGCGGCGGCGGCGCTGCGCTACTGGGACGGGGACCGGGCCGCCGTGGTCTCCAATGCCGGCTTCACCCCGGCCGCGCGCCGGCTCGCCACGGCGACCGGCGTGCTCCTGATGCATCACGAGGCGCTGGACACCCTCGACGCGAACGATCTCGCAGAGGCGTGACGGTCGTCAGGCAAGCGGCCCGGGGATGGCGGTCTCCGCCTCGCTGAGCAGCCGCGCCTCGTGCCGACGCACGAACAGCCAGAGGGCCAGGCCTCCGAACACCACGAGCGCCAGCAGGGTCAGGCCGACCGGGCCGACGATGTGCTCGATCTGGCGCCCGCAATAGTAGGAGCCGATCCCCATGCTGCCGGCCCAGACGACGCCGCCGAGGGCGTTGAAGGCGAAGAAGCGCCGGGCATCCAGACGGTTGACCCCGGCGAGCACGGCCGCGTAGGCGCGCAGCATCGCGGTGAAGCGGCCGAAGAACACGATCTTGCCGCCGTGCCGGCGGAACAGATACTGGCCGAGCTTGAGCCGCCCGTGATCGAGGGCGATGAGGTGACCGTAGCGCAGGAGCAGCGGCATGCCCCAGCGCCGCCCCGCCCAATAGCCGACATTGTCGCCCAGGATCGCCGCCGCCGCGGCCGCGGCGATGACCAGGCCGATATTCAAATTGCCGGTGCTGCCCGCATAGACGGCGGCCGAGATCAGCACCGTCTCGCCGGGGCATGGCACGCCGGCGCTCTCGAGGGTGATGATCACGAAGATCGCGATGTATCCGTAATTCGCGATCAGCTCGGCGATGGGCAGATCGTTCAGGAAGGCCATGCGGTCCTCGGGGCCGGTCTCCGGGCAAAGCCCGGCGACACAAGCGGATGGATCGTGGCCTTAAAAGGGCCGATCCGCGGAGCGCGGCGCGGTCAGAGGACCTTCAGCAGGGCCTCGGCGCCCGAGGCCTCCGCCTTCGAGGGCGTCTCCTCGACGTTGAGGATCCGGACGACGCCGTCCTCGACCAGCATCGAGTAGCGCTTCGAGCGCATCCCGAGGCCGAAACCCGTGCCGTCCATCTCGAGGCCGATGGCCTTGGCGAAATCGGCGTTGCCGTCGGCCAGGAATTCCAGCCCTTCCGCGCCGCTCGCCTTCGACCACGCGTCGAGCACGAACACGTCGTTGACGCTCGTCACCGCAATGGCATCGACGCCGCGTCCGAGGATCTCGTCCTTGTGGGTGACGAAGCCCGGCAGGTGGTTGCGGTGGCAGCTGGGGGTGAACGCGCCCGGCACGCCGATCAGGACCACGCGCCGGCCCTTGAACACGTCGTCGGTGGTGCGCGCGATCGGGCCCTCGGGGCCGATCACCCGGAAGGTGGCCTGGGGCAGGTGGTCGCCGACCTGGATCATCGCGGGTCCCTCGTTGTCGCGCGCTGGGATGGCGCGCGTGAGCAGCGCGCCTGACCTAGCGTGGCAGGGGATGCCTGTCGAGGATGCGGCCCAGTCCGGCTTGAACCACACGCACGGGCCGAGGCGCTTGATGCCGAGGCGCTTGATCTTGTGAGACCGCTCGATCCGCGCCCTCTGCTCCCCAACGTCGAGAGTGGGAGAGGGCACGAAACCCGCCGTGACCATCGGGCCGCGGCCGCAACCGCGCCGGCCGCGACCCGGACCGACTACGGCATTGCGGGACACGGATTGCGACGCGCACAAGCTTGAGGGAGGCTTGCTGCGTCCCTATTGCCCGCTGGACAACCAGGAGACGGGGCGTAGCATGGACGCATGGCGCACCCTCCGCACCGCAGGCCCGATCCCCCGTCGGCAGCGTCTTCGCTGGCCGGCAAGGCCGCGTCGCCGCTTCAGACGGAGCTGTCGGGTCCGAACTTCCTCGACGGGCAATTCCTCGTGGCCATGCCCGGCATGGCCGACGAGCGCTTCGCCCGTTCGGTGATCTATGTCTGCGCCCATTCCGCCGACGGGGCGATGGGCATCATCGTCAACAAGGCGGCGACCGACATCAGCATGCCGGACCTCTTGGTCCAGCTCGACGTGGCGCCCGAGGCGGATGCGATTCGCCTGCGCGAGCGGGTCGGCCACATGCCGGTCCTGATGGGCGGTCCGGTGGAAGGACGGCGCGGCTTCGTGCTCCACAGCGACGATTTTCACATCCAGCAATCGACGCTGATCATCGACGACGGCATCTGCCTGACCGCAACCGTGGAGATCCTCCGCGCCATCGCCAGCGGCGAGGGGCCGGCGAGCGCCGTGCTCGCGTTGGGCTATGCCGGCTGGCAGGCGGGGCAGCTGGAGAGCGAGATCATGGCCAATGGCTGGCTCAACTGCCCGGCCGACCCGGCCCTGATCTTCAACGCCGACCTCGACGCCAAGTACGACCTCGCCCTGCGGGCCAACGGCATCGACCCGGCGATGCTGTCGATGACCGCCGGCCGGGCCTGATCGACATCGACCTCAGAGATTTGCGGCGCCCCGGTGCTTGCAAGCGGGGCAATCCCGCCGGCCCAGGCTGTCCGGTCCCAGGCTGTCCGGCTTCCTTCCGCCCTGGGCCGCTGCCCTGCGCTCGCGATGCCGCGGGCGTCAGAGCGCCGGGCCGACGGAGCCGGCGCGCCGCGCCTCCACCTATTCCGGAAGCACGTCGCCGCCGCCGGCCGCGTCCGGGTTCATGCCTTCGACGGCGGGCTTGGGACGCGGCCTGCGCGGCGCGACGGCGGCCGTGGGCGTCGCCGTGTTGGCGCCAAGCCGGGTCGCCAGGGCCAGGGCGCGGTTCTCCGTCACCCGCAGGTGGCAGAACCCGTGCGTGCCCTCCCGCGCATAGGTGCGGCAGAGCTGCTCCCGGTCCGACGAGAAGGCCGCCTGCTCGCTGACGATCGGCCGCACGTCCTCGCGCCGGGCGCGCTGGGTCATCAGCTTGTAATTGTCCCGAACGGCCTTGTCGGCGACGCCCCGGGCGGTGTCGAACTCGCCGGCTCGCGGGATCAGGGTGGCGGCGGCCGGCCCCCAGAGGCCCACCGGCGTCGTGGCGCAATCCGCCGCCGAGAAGGTACAGATCGGGCCCGCACCGAGGCTCGAGACCAGGACGCCGCCCTCGGTCACATCGAAGCGCAGCGGGCACTCGGCCCCGGCCGCCTCGAAGCGCGGCACGCCCTCGGGCTTGCCCTCGGCGCTGAGCGTCACCGGGTTGCCGCCGGCGAGGGGAACCGTGCACGATTCCGCCGGCTGCGAGATCTTGGTCCCCGGCAGCTTGATCCGCGCCGTGACGGCGGTGCCGGACCGTTCCAGCTTCAGGGTTCCGGACAGGCCGTTGAGCTGCAGATCCTGGCCGATCACGCCGTCCTCGGAGGGCGTCTTCAGAACGATCGGGCGGGCCGGCGCAGGGGCGGGCCGGGGCGCCTCAGGGGCCGCGGACGGGCCCGGCTCGCCCGGCGCGGCCGGAGCCGGCGGCGCCTCCGGGAGGCCGCGGGGCGGCACCGGCGGCCGCTCCGGCTTGATGCCGAACAGGCGCTCGAAGAAATTCTGGGCCTGCGCCGGAGGGGCGGCGAGCATCCCGGGCGCCGCGACGGCGACCGCCAGGATCGGGAGCAGGAGACTGCGGATCGGGCGCATCGGACTCTACGACGGGGACACGAAGTGGCGGGGCCACGCGCAACCCCTTGTCGAAGCGTTAACACGGCGTCGATGGCGCCGACGTGGCAGCGGAGCAACAAAATGCAGTCACGCCGCCCGGCAGAGGGCGGCCCTGCGGCGAGATCCTGCCGGAATGACAAGGATATGGCGCGCCTGTGCGGGATGAATGCCGCCGCGCAGGCTTCGCCTTGCGAGCCCGGAACGGGGTTCTTATATCGCCCTCGACGCGGGATTGCGCGCTGGGTTTCAGCCGTTCACGGCCCTTGATCCGGCCCGGGTCCCATACTCACATCACCTCCGTACACCGCCATGGGCCGAGCTGCTTCGGGGCTCGGCGGTCTGCTTGAACGCGACGAAAAGAGGGATCCCGCCATGGGTAAAGTTATCGGCATCGACCTGGGCACCACCAATTCCTGCGTGGCCGTGATGGATGGCACGCAGCCCAAGGTCATCGAGAATTCGGAAGGCGCGCGCACCACGCCGTCGATCGTCGCCTTCACGGATGACGGCGAGCGGCTCGTCGGCCAGCCGGCCAAGCGCCAGGCGGTCACGAACCCCGAGCGCACGTTCTTCGCCATCAAGCGGCTGATCGGCCGCACCTACGACGATCCGCTGACCCAGAAGGACAAGGGCCTCGTCCCCTACAAGATCGCCCGCGGCGACAACGGCGACGCCTGGGTCGAGGCGGACGGCAAGAAGTATTCGCCGTCGCAGATCTCCGCCTTCACGCTGCAGAAGATGAAGGAGACCGCGGAGGCCCATCTCGGCCAGCCGGTGACGCAGGCGGTCATCACCGTCCCCGCCTACTTCAACGACGCCCAGCGCCAGGCCACCAAGGATGCCGGCAAGATCGCGGGCCTTGAGGTTTTGCGCATCATCAACGAGCCGACCGCGGCGGCGCTCGCCTACGGCCTCGACAAGAAGAAGGCCGGCACGATCGCGGTCTACGACCTCGGCGGCGGCACCTTCGACGTGTCGATCCTCGAGATCGGCGACGGCGTGTTCGAGGTGAAGTCTACCAACGGCGACACCTTCCTGGGCGGCGAGGACTTCGACAACCGGATCGTCGAATACCTGACCTCCGAGTTCAAGAAGGAGCAGGGCATCGACCTGACCAAGGACAAGCTCGCCCTCCAGCGCCTCAAGGAGGCGGCCGAGAAGGCCAAGATCGAGCTGTCCTCGGCCACCCAGACCGAGATCAACCTGCCCTACATCACCGCCGACAACACCGGCCCGAAGCACCTGGCGCTGAAGCTCAGCCGGGCGAAGTTCGAGTCGCTGGTCGACGATCTGGTGCAGCGGACGATCGAGCCCTGCCGCAAGGCGCTCAAGGATGCCGGCGTCTCGGCCTCCGAGATCGACGAGGTGGTGCTGGTCGGCGGCATGATCCGCATGCCGAAGATCCAGGAGGTGGTGAAGGCCTTCTTCGGCAAGGAGCCCCACAAGGGCGTCAACCCGGATGAGGTCGTGGCCATCGGCGCCGCCGTGCAGGCGGGCGTGCTCCAGGGCGACGTCAAGGACGTGCTGCTCCTCGACGTGACCCCGCTGTCGCTGGGCATCGAGACGCTGGGCGGCGTGTTCACCCGGCTCATCGACCGCAACACCACGATCCCGACCAAGAAGTCCCAGACCTTCTCGACGGCGGAGGACAACCAGAACGCCGTCACGATCCGGGTCTTCCAGGGCGAGCGCGAGATGGCGGCCGACAACAAGCTGCTCGGCCAGTTCGACCTCGTCGGCATCCCGCCGGCGCCCCGCGGCATGCCGCAGATCGAGGTGACCTTCGACATCGACGCCAACGGCATCGTCAACGTGACGGCCAAGGACAAGGCGACCAACAAGGAGCACCAGATCCGCATCCAGGCCTCGGGCGGCCTGTCGGACGCCGACATCGACCGGATGGTGAAGGACGCCGAGGCGAATGCCGAGGCCGACAAGAAGCGCCGCGAGCTGGTCGAGGTGAAGAACCAGGGCGAGAGCCTGATCCACGCTACCGAGAAGTCGGTGACCGAGTACGGCGACAAGGTCCCGGCCGCCGACAAGGGCGCGATCGAGACCGCGATGACCGCGCTCAAGACCGCCCTCGAGGGTGAGGATGTCGAGGCGATCAAGGCCCGCACCACGGACCTGATGCAGGCCTCGATGAAGCTCGGCGAGGCCATGTACGCCGCCAATCAGGCGGCCGGCCCCGACGCCGGTGCCGAGGCGGCCTCCGAGAAGAAGGACGACGTCATCGACGCCGACTTCCAGGAGGTCGACGAGAAGGACCAGAAGAAGCGCGCCTGAGGCGCGGGTCGGAGACGACCGTGCGGGGCCGGAGCGATCCGGCCCCGCCTTTGCTTGACACGCGCTGTTGCGCAGGCGCCGCAGGACGCGGGATATCGCCCGGATCGGAGCCGCGGGCTGCCGGCCCGTGCTAGAGCGCGAATCGCGACGTGCATCGGTCCGCACATCCTGCGCAAACCCGCGTCCCGAAGCCCCGCCGCGGCGGGCGTCGGCGCGGCGGGGTCCAGGGATCACGGCGCCGTCTGGACGCCTCCTGCGAGGCGGCCGCGCCGCGCCCCGAGACAGGGCGCGGATGGATTGTCCGGAGACGGGTTGGGATGTCGAAGCGGGACTATTACGAGATCCTGGGGGTCACCAAGACCGCCACGGAAAGCGAGATGAAGGTCGCCTTCCGCAAGCTCGCGATGACCTTTCATCCCGACCGCAATCCCGGCGACAAGGACGCCGAGATCAAGTTCAAGGAGATCAACGAGGCCTATCAGTGCCTCTCCGACGGCCAGAAGCGTGCCGCCTACGACCGGTTCGGCCACGCGGCCTTCAGCCAGGGCGGGGGCGGCGGTCCCGGATTCGGCAACGAGTTCGGCGACTTCATGTCGGATATCTTCGACAATTTCTTCGGTGACGGCCGCGGCGGCGGCGGCGGCGCGCGCGGGCGCGGCGGCACACCGGGCCGCGAGCGCGGGGCGGATCTGCGCTACAACCTCGAGATCACCCTGGAGGAGGCCTTCACCGGCAAGGCCGAGACCATCCGGATCCCGACCTCGGTAACCTGTGAGGCCTGTGACGGCTCGGGCGCCAAGCCGGGCTCGAAGCCCCGGACCTGCCCGACCTGCGCGGGCTACGGCCGCGTCCGGGCCGCCCAGGGCTTCTTCGCCATCGAGCGTACCTGTCCGAACTGCCACGGCCGCGGCGAGATCGTCGACGATCCCTGCACGTCCTGCCAGGGCGCGGGCCGCGTCAACCGCGAGCGCACCCTCTCCATCAACGTGCCCGCGGGGGTCGATGACGGCCTGCGCATCCGACTCGCCGGCGAGGGCGAGAGCGGCCTGCGCGGCGGGCCGGCCGGCGACCTCTACGTCTTCCTGTCGATCAAGCAGCACGAATTCTTCCAGCGCGACGGGGCCGACCTGTTCTGCCGGGTGCCGATCTCGATGGTGACGGCCGCCCTCTCGGGCGAGATCACCGTGCCGGTGATCGACGGCTCGCAGACGCAGGTGCGCATCCCTGCGGGCACGCAGACCGCCAAGCAGTTCCGCATCAAGGGCAAGGGCATGCCGGTGCTCCGCTCGCGGGAGGTCGGCGATCTCTACATCCAGGTCTTCGTCGAGACCCCGCAGAACCTGACCAAGCGCCAGCGCGAGCTGCTCCAGGAGTTCGATCAGTCGGCCTCGCCGGAGAATCATCCCGAATCCGCCGGCTTCTTCTCGAAGGTCCGAGACTTCTTCGGGGGCGCGGTCCGGCCGTGAGCCGGATCCGAATCCTGGGAAGACCCGTTATGCAAGCGGCCGGCGTGGCTTGGGTCCCCTAGGCGACGCGCCGCCTTGACTGTAAGACAACGCCGTTCTTCAGCCTTTCATTCTCATTCGGCATCAAGGAATCCAGGACTTGCCGCCGCTCCGCCGTCCCAACGCGAAGGCTCCTGTCGGCAGGAGCGCGATTTTCGGGCCGCGGCGCGACCCCCTGGAGGACGAGGCCCGGTTCCTGCGTTCGTGGCTCGAGCGGCCCCTCGTCACGGGTGCGGTGACGCCGTCGGGCAAGATGCTCGCGCGCACCATGGCCGCCTATGTCGACCCGCGCCTGGAAGGACCGGTGGTCGAACTCGGCCCCGGCACCGGTCCCGTGACCGAAGCGCTGATCCGGCGCGGCGTTGCGCCGGAGCGCCTGATCCTCGTGGAATTCAATCCCGATTTCTGCCGCCTCCTGACCCACCGCTTCCCCGGTGTGCGGGTCATTCAGGGCGATGCCTACAACATGCGGGCGAGCCTTCAGGACGTGCTGACGCAGCCCGCGGCGGCCACGATCTCGAGCCTGCCGCTGTTCACCAAGCCGTTGGAGCAGCGGCTGGACCTGCTCAACACCGCCCACGACCTGATGCGGCCGGGGGCTCCGTTCGTGCAGTTCACCTACGCGGTCGTGCCGCCGATCCCGGCCCGTTGCGAAGCCGGCAGCTATACCGCCGACCGTTCCAACCGGGTGTGGCTGAACTTGCCCCCGGCCCGGGTCTGGGTCTATCGCCGACCCTGACATGAACACGGCCTGAGCGAACAGGTCACGTTTGCGTCAACTTGAAAGGCGCATACCTGAGACACGGCCGGACGCGCCAACGCGGCCGGCGTGGAACAGGAAAGCGCCGATGTTCACCAAGACTGCACGGACCCGCTTTGCAGCCGCCCTTGCCTTCGGCGGGCTGGCCTTTGCGGCCCCGGCCATGGCCGCTCCGCTGAGCCTCGACGCCGGGCTTCAGGCTGACAGCGGGGACATCCACACCGTCCAGTATGGCTACGGCTACGGTCCCCGTCATGGCGGCTGGGGCCACCATGGCTTCGGTCCGCGCCATCATCATCATGGCGGCTGGGGACGGGGACGCCATTACGGCTGGCGCAACCATGGCTTCGGCCCGCGTCACCACCATCACGGCGGCTGGGGCCATCGCCACGGCTACGGCCGCTGGTAAGCACTGACGGCGTGCGTCTCGCTCAGGCGGGGCGCGCGCCGGCCCTCATGCCGGCCCTCATGCCGCCCTCACCCGTTCGATGACGGGCGGCCGCTCCGACGGCGCGTCGCCGATCCGGTAGGCGACGCGCAAGGCAGCCTCCGCGCGATCCGCCGAGGCCTCATCGGCGGCGTGGACGACCCCCAGCAGGCCACCGGACGCACCGGGGCCGGCGAGATCCGTGAAGCCCACACGCGGATCGATCGAGTCCCCCGGCTGCGTCCGCCCGCCACCGAGCCCGATCACCGCCAGGCCCAAAGCCCGTGTGGCGACCGCCGCAACGGTCCCTTCCTGGTGGACCGGCCGCCGCACCGGCGCCGCGGGCAGATAGGTTGCCGGCCTCTCCAGCAGATCACCCGGCCCGCCGAGAGCCGTGACCATGCGGGCGAAGCAATCGGCCGCCCGGCCCGACGCGAGCGCCTGCTCCAGTCGCTCGGCGGCGCTGTCGCGGTCCGGCGCCAGACCGCCGACGACCAGCATCTCGGCTCCCAGTGCCAGCGTGACCGCGTGGAAGCGCGGCTCGCGGCGGTCGCCTGTCAGATACGCGATCGCGTAGGCGACCTCGACGGCGTTGCCGGCCGCACTGGCCAGCGGCGCATCCATGTCGGTGATCAGCGCGGCGGTGCGCAGGCCGGCGCCCTCCGCCACCGTGACGATGCTCTCGGCCAGGGCCCGCGCCTCCGGCAGCGTCGCCATGAAGGCCCCGCCCCCCTGCTTGACGTCCATCACCAGCCCGTCGAGCCCGGCGGCGAGCTTCTTCGACAGGATCGAGGCGGTGATCAGGTCGAGGGACTCGACCGTGCCGGTCACGTCGCGGATCGCGTAGAGGCGCCGGTCGGCCGGGGCGAGGTCGGCGGTCTGGCCGATGATCGCGCAGCCGACGTCCCGGACGACCCTGCGGAACGCGTCCAATCCGGGCGTCGCGTCATAGCCCGGAATACTGCCGAGCTTGTCCAGCGTCCCGCCTGTATGGCCGAGGCCGCGCCCCGAGATCATCGGCACGTAGCCGCCGCAGGCCGCGACCATCGGCGCCAGCGGCAGGCTCACCGTGTCGCCGACGCCGCCGGTCGAGTGCTTGTCGAGGACCGGCCCCGGGAGATCCCAGGCGAGGACGCGGCCCGACTCGGCCATCGCGCGGGTCAGGGCCACCCGCTCCGGAAGGGAAAGCCCGCGGAAGAACACCGCCATGGCGAAAGCCGCCGCCTGCCCCTCCCCCACCGTGCCGTCGGTGAGGCCACGGACGAAGGCGTCGATCGCCTCCGGGTCGAGGGGAAGGCCGTCGCGCTTGGCCCGGATCGTCTCCTGAGGCAGCCGCACGTTCACGACTCCCGGGCCTGGATCAAGGCCGCGAACAGGCTGCTCGCCCCGAGCCGGAAGGTCTTGGGATTCACCCAGGCGGGACCCATGAGGCGGTCGGCAAGAGCCAGGTAGGTGGCTGCGTCGGCAATGCTGCGCAGGCCGCCGGAGACCTTGAGGCCGGCGGGCCGGCCGCTCGCCCGGATCTCATCCAGCATCGCCTCGGCAGCCTCCGGCGTCGCCGAGACCGCGCTCTTGCCCGTGGAGGTCTTCAGGAAGTCGGCGCCCGCCTCCAGGGCGATCCGGCTGGCCTCCCGGATCCGATCGGGATCGGCGAGCTCGCCCGTCTCCAGGATCACCTTGAGGATCGCGGATCCGCAGGTGTCGCGCACCGCCTCCACCATGTCGCGGGCGATCGCCGCCTCGCCCCGCAACAGGGCGCGGTAGGGCAGGACGAGGTCGATCTCGTCCGCCCCGTCGCGCAGGGCCTCGGCGGTGTCGTCGGTGGCGCGGGCGCAATCCTCGCCACCGTCTGGGAAGTTGATCACCGTGGCGATCCGGATGCCGGTGCCCGCGAGCGCCCGCGCGCCCTGCTCGATGAAGCGCGGCCAGACGCAGATCGCCGCGACGCCGCCGCGCTTCGCGTCCCGGCAGAGGGCGTCGATCCTGGGTTCGGTGCAGGTCTCGCCGAGATCGGTGAGGTCGAGGAGCGGCAGGGCCCGGCGGGCGACCGCGCCGGCTTCGGACTCAGTCATCGGCGGTCTCTCCATCGGGCAGATGGGCCACGAAGGCCCGGATCAGGCGGCCGAGATCCTCCGCGGCCCGCGCCGCCACCGCCTTCGTCTCCGCGTGGTGCGGCGCGCCCCCGGCGATCCCGGCCGCGAGGTTCGTCACCACCGAGACCGCCGCCACCGGCAGGTCGAGGAATCGGGCGAGGATCACCTCGGGCACCGTGGACATGCCCACGAGGTCGGCCCCCAGGATGCCGGCCATCCGGACCTCCGCGGGCGTCTCGAAGCTCGGGCCGGAGAACCACGCGTAGATCCCCTCCCCGAGGGGCAGGCCGCAGGCCGCCGCCGCCGCGCGCAGCCGCGTCCGCAGATCCGGATCGTAGGCCGCGGTCATCGGCACGAACCGGGCGTCGCTGGCCTCGCCGATCAGCGGGTTCAGGCCGGACAGGTTGATGTGGTCGGCGAGCAGCACGAGGCTGCCCGGCCCCGTCCCAGGCCGCAGCGATCCGGAGGCGTTGGTGAGCAGCAGACGCCGGGCGCCGAGGTGCCGGGCGCAAGCGAGGGGCACCCGCATCACCGCCGGATCGCCGCGCTCGTAGGCGTGGGCCCGCCCCTCGAAGATCAGGACCGGCCGCCCCGCGAGGCGACCGCGGTGCAGCCGGCCGCCGTGACCGCTGACGCCCGGCCCCGGAAAACCGGGAATCGCCGCGTAGTCGAGGACGATGGCATCCGTGAGGGCGGCGGCGATGCCGCCGAGGCCGGTGCCGGTGACCACCGCGCAGGCGTAGGGTCCTGCGAAACCGGCGTCGCGCAGGGCGTCGCGGGCAGCCGCCTCACTCACCCAGCGTCTCCGGGCCGAAGGATTCCGGCAGCAGCTCCGCCAAGGTGAAGCTGCGGGCGACGCCGCCCGGTCCGGCGGCATGAATCGGCGTGTCCGGTCCGGCGAACTCGCGGATCCGCTGGCGGCAGGCACCGCAGGGCGTCACCAAGCCGACGCCGTCGCCGCAGACCAGGATCGCCGCGATGCGCCGGCCTCCGGCCGCCACCATGGCGGCGATCGCTCCGGCCTCCGCGCAGGTCCCGACCGGGTAGGCGGCGTTCTCCACGTTGCAGCCGGCATGGATGACGCCGCGCTCGTCGCGGAGCGCCGCACCGACCGGGAAGCGGGAATAGGGCGCATGCGCCCGGTCACGCACCGCCCGGGCGGCCTCGAACAGGGCGGCGAGCCCGTCATCGTCCCGTGCTGAATCCGCGGCCTGCATGGCCGATCTTTGGCACCCGCCGGGGCGCCCTGTCGAGGGGGCCTGTCGAGGGGGCCGGGGCGGGGTCAGCGCCCTCCGGCCGGGTGCCGCCGGGGCGCCGTCAGCGGATCACCGCGCCGAGGAGGCGCGCCGCCTGCCGGAGATCCGTGTCGTCCCGCGGGCCGCTCAGGGCGTAGGCCGTGTCGCCGGTATTCCACGACACGACGTCGCCGTCATCCGAGCCGGTGAGCGTCGTCGGACCGCCGCGGATGCCGCGGGTGGCGAACAGCGACGCCTCGCCGAACCGACCGGCCTCCAGGGCGACCTCGATCCCGGTGCCGTGCCGGGCGGGGAAGACCTGGATGTCGCGGACGCGCCAGCCATCCGGCAGGGCCGGGAGATCGATGCCCGTCGCCGAGCGCAGGCGCGGCCGGTCGTAGACCGGATCGTCGGCTTGGCCGCCCATGCTCTTGCGCAGCTGCGCGACGACCCGGGCCTGGCGCGCATCCGCGATCAGGGCCGGGTCCGGCGTCGCCGCCTGGGTGTCGGGAACGCCGAAGCGGCCGATCTCGTCATGGGCGAGCCAGCCCGCCCCCACGAGCACCGCGATGGCCGCGGCCCGCTTCAGGCGCGAGGCGACCCGGCGCCAGCGCAAATTCCGGTCGAAGCGACGCGCCAGAACGACGTTCCGGTCCGGCCCGGGCCCGGGAACGCGCTCGAAACAGGCCCGCAGGGCGTCGCGATCGTGCATCTCGGCCATCACCCGGGCCGCAGCCTCGGGGTTGGCCGCGAGATGGGCCTCGACGTCGAGACGGCGCATCGGGTCGATCTGCCCGTCGACGAAGGCGATGAGATCGTCGTCTGTGATCGGATCGATCATCGTGAAAGTCCTCGAATCCAGCGTGCCCGGAGGCGATCCGCCGGTCGCAATCGTTCAATCGGCACCGGCGCCCGCGGGCGCCGGACCTGTGTCGGCGCGGTCCTCAGCTCTCGCCGACGGCGCGTCGGAGGTGCCAGTTGGACCCGCTTTTCGGCTCGTCGGACACGACGAGCCGGAGGGTGGAGGGTGGCCCGCGACGCGTCTCGGGTGCCCGGGACGGCTCCCCTTCGCCGGAGGCCCGGTCGGCCCGCGTCCCCTCTTCGAAGGCCCGCAGGGCCGCCCGGCCGCGGCCGAGACGGGACATCAATGTGCCGATCGGAATGCCCAACACGGCGGCCGCATCGGCGTAGGCCATGCCTTCCAGCGTGACGAGATGGAGCGCGGCGCGCTGCTCCTCCGGCAGCTTGAGGAACGCCTGCCGAATCTGGGCGAGGCGCACCTGGCCCTCCTGGGCCGGCGGGGCCATGTCCTCGGTCATCCGCACCAGCGTGTCGGCGTGACGGGCCTCGACCTGCCGGCGGCGCTGCTCGTCGATGAAGGCGTTGTGCAGCACCGTCATCATCCAGGTGCGCAGATTGGTATTGGGCCGGAGCGTGCCCTGCATCTCCAGCGCCCGCACCAGGGTATCGTGCACGAGATCGTCGGCCCGCAGCGCGTCGCGGGCCAGCGAACGCGCGTAGCGCCGCAGGGGCACCATCAGGTCGAGGAGGTCCGGGCGCGTGTTCTTGTCCGATGCCATGGGATGTGAACGCGAGGCAGCGGCCTTTTAATCCCGCCTGCCGGCCGGGTCTCGGATGTCAGGCCTGATCGAGGGCTGCCGCGATGCCCGAGATCACCCGCGGATCCGTCGGCTCGACCTGCGTGGCGAAGGCCGCCGCCAGGGTGCCGTCCCGGGCGATCAAGTACTTGTGAAAATTCCACCGCGGCGTCTCGGCCGGGCGCTCGGCCGCTGCCCAGCGGTAGAACGGGTGGGCGCCCGGCATCTTCACCCGGGTCTTGGCGGTGAGCGGGAAGGTGACGCCGTGATTCTTCCGGGCAGCCTCCGCGATGGCCGGCCCGTCCAGCGGCTCCTGATTGCCGAAATCCGGCGAGGGCACGCCCAGGACCGTGAGCCCCCGGTCGCCGAACCGCGTCCAGAGCGTCTGGAGCCCGGAGAGTTGCCCGGCATAGCCGCAGGCCGTGGCGGTGTTGACCACCAGGATCGGCTTTCCCGCATAGGCCGAGAGCGGCATCGGCGCGCCCTCGGGCGTCTCGAAGGCGAAGTCCGTGGCCCGCATGGCCTCGGCGGCGCGGGCGGTGCCGGCAAGGCCGGCACCGATCAGGATGAGAGCCTCGCGGCGCAGCAGCGTCATGGCAGGTCTCCGGCTCGGACGTCCCGCGGCCGCAACAGGCCAGGTCGGACGGGGGATCACCTCATTAATATGCCTGCTGCAGGTCGACCGTACAGTCTCGGCCGACTGCGTCATAATTCTCCGCGAGCCAGGCTTGCGCGGCGGCGCGGCCCTTGTCGCGCAGGCGCTTGAAGACGGTCCAGCGGGCATCGAGCTTGGAGGCGGCGTTGTAGTCCTCCAAAGCGTCGGTCCCGTCGATGCGGTGCACCAGGACCCGGCGATACTGGCCCTGGCCGAGAACGCCTTCCTCGATCAGCCCGTCGAGGAAGTCGATCGCCCGCAATTCCCGCATCAGGTTGGCGTTGAAGGTGATCTCGTTCAGCCGGTCGCGGATCTCGGCCTCAGTGCGCGGGGTCTCCCGCCGCTCCACGGGGTTGATCTGCACGAGCACGATGTCGCGGGTCTGGGCGCCGCGATGCAGGGGGTAGAGCGGCGGATTGCCGAGATAGCCGCCGTCCCAATAAGGCACGCCATCGATCTCCACCGCCTGGAAGACGGTGGGCAGGCAGGCCGAAGCCATCAGGTGATCGACGGTCAGCCGCTCACGCTCGAAGACCGCGAGCTTGCCCGTCCAGACATTGGTGGCCGAGACGAACAGGCCCGCCGTGTCGGCCTCGCGCAGGCGGTCGAAATCGACCTGCTCGGCCAGCGCCTTGCGCAGCGGGTTGATGTTGAGCGGGTTCGACACGTAGGGGCTCGGCGCCAGCATCTTGGCCCAGAACTCGGCCACCGGATTGCCCTTCCACAGGCTGAACAGGCCGCTGACGAAGTTGCGCTGGGCCGGGCCCAGGTCGCCGTCGAGGCTGACCTCGCGCCAGAACCGCTCCAGACCCTCGCGGGCTCCGTCCGGGCCGCCCTTGAGCCAGCCATCCACGAGGACGACGGCATTCATCGCTCCCGCGCTCGCCCCCGTGACCGCCTCGAAGCCCAGACGCCCATCTTCGATCAGCGCATCGAGGACGCCCCAGGTGAAGGCGCCGTGCGCACCGCCGCCCTGCAGCGCCAGGGCCACCGGCTTCTCCGCCTTGGGCCCGGCCAGCACGTGGCCCGACCCCTGGGCGGACTGCGCCTCGATCACGTCCGAGACGGGTGACTCGGGGACGGCAGTGGCCGGATTGTGCGGCTCGCCGCCGGATTGCTCGTTCATGTCGGCCTCCTGGTCCGGCCGCTTAGATGGGATGCTGCATTGCAGCATCAACCGTCGGCCACGCCTGCGGTCCGCGGCCCGCGCCCCCGCCGACCCGAGCGAATCGGCAACAGAGGCGGACGAAATCCCGATGGCGCCGAAGGCAAACGCCGCGCGGACGTGCAGCAAACTCGACATCCGCGCCCGGATACGACATGACAGCCGCGATGCTGTCATGCGCGATGCTGTCCTGCGTGGCGCCGGCTTGACGCGGCGCCGGGTCGTCCGCAGCTAACCCGCGACAGCCCCGAAGTTCCGGCGAAGCGTGTCCCGGGACAGACCCGGCAGCCCTCAGGCTCCGGCGTCCCGTGAGGCGCGCCCGCGAAGGTCCACGATGGAAGTCATGGAAGCCACCCGTTCCGAAAGCCCTGCCGCCGACAACCCGCTGGCCGGTGGCGGCCCGGAAATCGCCGGCCCCGCGCCGCGCCACCGCACCGTCGGCGTGACGGTCGGCGAGGGCGAAGGCGCGGTCACGGTCGGCGGCGGCGCGCCGATCGTCGTCCAGTCGATGACCAACACCGACACGGCCGACATCGACGCCACGGTGGCGCAGGTCGCCCAGCTCGCCCGGGTCGGCTCGGAGCTGGTGCGCATCACGGTCGACCGGGACGAGGCGGCGGCGGCGGTGCCGAAGATCCGCGAGCGCCTCGACCGGATCGGCGTCCACGTCCCGCTGGTGGGCGACTTCCACTACATCGGCCACAAGCTGCTCGCCGACCACCCGGCCTGCGCCGAGGCGCTCGCCAAGTACCGGATCAATCCCGGGAACGTCGGCTTCAAGGACAAGAAGGACACCCAGTTCTCGGCGATCATCGAGCAGGCGATCAAGCACAACAAGACCGTGCGGATCGGCGCCAACTGGGGGTCGCTCGACGGCGAGCTGCTCACCCACCTGATGGACGAGAACGCCAAGGCGCCGCGGCCGATCGATGCCCGCGCGGTGATGCGCGAGGCGATGGTCCGCTCGGCGATCAGCTCGGCCGACCGCGCCGTGGAACTCGGCCTGCCGCAGAACAAGATCATCCTCTCGGCCAAGGTCTCGGCCGTGCAGGACCTGATCGCCGTCTACCGCGAGGTGGCGCGCCGTTCGGATTACGCGATCCATCTCGGCCTCACCGAGGCCGGCATGGGCTCGAAGGGGCTCGTGGCCGCCTCCGCCGCCATCGGCGTGCTCCTCCAGGAGGGCATCGGCGACACGATCCGCTACTCGCTCACCCCAGAGCCCGGCGGCGACCGGACCGTCGAGGTCAAGGCCAGCCAGGAACTCCTGCAGACGATGGGGTTCCGCACCTTCGTGCCGATGGTGGCGGCCTGCCCGGGCTGCGGTCGCACGACCTCGACCACCTTCCAGGAACTCGCCCGGGACATCCAGAACTGGATCGTCACCTCGATGCCGGAGTGGAAGAAGTCCTATCCGGGCGTCGAGGGGCTGAACGTCGCCGTGATGGGCTGCATCGTGAACGGCCCGGGCGAATCGAAGCACGCCGATATCGGCATCTCGCTGCCTGGCACCGGCGAGACCCCGACCGCGCCGGTCTTCATCGACGGCAAGAAGGCCATGACCCTGCGCGGCCCGACGCTGGCCAAGGATTTCGAGACGATCGTGATCGACTACATCCAGCGCCGATTCGGTCAGCAGGGCGGGACGCGCACCGCCGCCGAGTGAGGCGCGGTGCGGGGGTAAACACCCCCGGCCCGCTCCCGTCGCGGCTCGGTGAAGTCTGTCCTCGCCCGAGAGGACGCCTCCCACCGCACCGGCATTCCGGGGCTCCGCGAGCGGGCCCGGAAACAAGAACCCGCGTCGGTTCAGGCGCTTGATCCATCGGCGCATCGGGTCGGCATGCGAGCGTGTCGCGCCTCCGGCGCATCGCATTCGGACCTGAATCGCACCGAGACCCAGCTCGGCGATCTTCGCAGAGGCACACGGTTTCCGGCCGCACGAGGGCATGATAGCAAGGCCACACGATCCCGCGAGCGGTCGGCCCGGTGGCCGGCCCGCACGGTTCGGCGGAGTGTTCGCGTGTTCTGCCCGGCCCCGACTGGCCCCTGAGCCGAACCGCGAAGCGCCGGCCACGCCCGAGCTTCCGACATCCCCATGAGCCACAACTTCGCACCCGGCGTAGCAGCCCAGCCCGCGCCCGCAGCGCCCGACGCCGCGCGGGAGGCCGCCGCGGCGTCCGACGAGACGACCGGCCAGACGCCCATGCACGGGCCGGCGACCTCCGGCACCCTCGATGCCCCCGAGAAGGCGGAGACGCGCCACGGCCATGCCGGCTTCTGGACGCTCCTCGTCGGCTCCGTCGGCGTCGTCTACGGGGATATCGGCACCAGTCCGCTCTACGCCTTCCGCGAGGCGCTGGTCCCCGCCCGCACCGACGGCATCCTGCTGCCCGAGGAGGTGATCGGCACCGTCTCGCTGATCCTCTGGGCGCTGTTCATGATCGTGACGGTGAAATACGTCGCGATCCTGCTGCGCATGGACAACAACGGCGAGGGCGGCATCCTCTCGCTGATGGCGCTCGCCCGGAAGGCGCTGGGCGGCTCGCGCATCGTGTTCATGCTGGGATTGATGGGCGCCTCGCTGTTCTACGGCGACGCGGTGATCACCCCGGCGATCTCGGTGCTCTCGGCGGTGGAGGGCCTGAAGCTCGTCACCCCCGCCCTCGACGATTACGTCCTGCCGATCACCGTGGTGATCATCGTGGCGCTGTTCCTCGTGCAGAACCGCGGCACCGGCAAGGTCGCGGCCTTCTTCGGGCCGGTGACCATCGTGTGGTTCCTCGCCATGGCGCTGGCGGCACTGCCGCATATCGGCCTGCACCCGGAGGTGTTCCGCGCCGTCAATCCCTGGCACGCCGTGAACTACCTGCTCGGCCATGGCACCGGGGCGCTGGTGGCCTTGGGCGCGGTGTTCCTGGCGGTGACCGGGGCCGAGGCGCTGTTTGCCGATCTCGGCCATTTCGGCCGCAAGCCGATCCAGCTGGCCTGGATCGGCCTCGTCTTCCCGGCGCTCGCCCTCAACTATCTCGGGCAGGCGGCCCTGGTGCTGGAGAAGCCCGACACCGCCGACCCGTTCTTCCAGCTGGTGCCGGCCTGGGGCCTGCTGCCGATGGTGATCCTCGCCACGATCGCCACCGTGGTGGCGAGCCAGGCGGTGATCACCGGCGCCTTCTCGTTATCCCGGCAGGCGATCCAGCTCGGCCTGCTGCCGCGACTCGAGATCCGCCATACCTCCGAGTCGCATGCCGGGCAGATCTATCTGCCGCAGATCAACGGGCTGCTGATGGTGGGCGTCGTCCTGCTGGCGGTGCTGTTCAAGACCTCCTCGTCGCTGGCCTCTGCCTACGGCATCGCGGTGACCGGCACGATGCTGCTCACCGCCTCGCTGACCTTCCTGGTGATGTGGCGCATGTGGAAATGGTCGCCGGTGGCGGCGGCCGCCGTGATGCTGCCCTTCATCGTCCTGGAGTTCCTGTTCCTGCTGTCAAACCTGATCAAGGTGGTGGAAGGGGGCTACGTGCCGCTGCTGCTCGCCGGCGGCCTCATCATCCTGATGTGGACCTGGGTGCGGGGCGTCACGATCCTGTTCAACAAGACCCGCAAGACCGACGTGCCGCTCGTGGAGCTGGTCGGCATGCTGGAGAAGAGCCCGCCCCACCACGTGCGCGGCACCGCGGTGTTCCTGACGAGCGATCCCGAGATCGCCCCGGCCGCGCTCCTGCACAACCTCAAGCACAACAAGGTGCTGCACGAGAAGAACGTGATCCTCACCGTCGAGACGGTGGACACGCCCCGCTCCAACGAGGCCGACAAGGTGCGGATCGAGCCGGTGGGCCCGCATTTCTACCGGGTCGTGATGAAGTTCGGCTACATGGAGACGCCGAACATCCCGAAGACGCTGGTGCTGCTGCGCCGCCAGGGCTTCAAGTTCGACATCATGGCGACGTCGTTCTTCCTGTCGCGCCGCTCGATCCGGCCGGCGGCGCATTCGGGCATGCCGCTCTGGCAGGACCGGATCTTCATCACCCTCGCCAAGAACGCGAACGACGCCACGGACTTCTTCCAGATCCCCACCGGACGTGTGGTGGAGGTGGGGACGCAGGTGACGGTCTGAGGGCCGCGCCGCCATGGTCATCGGCGCGCGCGTCCTGACGATCCGTGGGCCGGTGGCGGACATTCCCGGCGCGGTCCGGCTCGAGCGCCGGAAGACACGGACGGGCACGGGATCTGCCGCTTCACGATCGGTCGGCCCGAAGAGCCGTGCGAGAGTCTCGGGGCCGGCATCGATGCGCTGCGGGCCATCCACTTAGCGATGCAGAGGACCGGCATCGACTTCAAGGTCAGCGCGGCCCACGAGACCGGCACCCGGGTGGGGAAAAGCCCGGGTATGGGCCGGCCCTCCTATTCCGTAGAACGGCCAAGTGCGTCCGATCGGCGCGGACAAGGTCTCGAGGAGCGAGGGCACTGGGCTCCCTGTGCGAGCGGAGCGAAGCCACCCGGCACGCCACGCGCACCGGGTGCGCGCGGTCGTGGATCACGTCGTGCCCCGCGTGAGGCATGCTGCCTATGATCGCACGCCCTGACGATGTGCGCCGCCGCACGCGGCATGTCCTGAGCGCAACCACTCGCGGATGACCGGCCCCGTCCCTGCGTTGCGCCCGGCCCGAGGCCTGATTTAGAATACTTATTATTCTGAGCTTGAGCGTTAGCCCGGCGGCCCGGCCGCATCGGTGAACGTTAGCTGGCAAATCCGGCCTTGGCCTCCGGCCCGGCTCAGACCCGACTGATCGCCGCTCCGGCGCCGCCAGACAGGACGCAACGATGATCAAACTCACCGTGAACGGGGCTGCGCGCAGCTTCGACGGCGACCCCGACATGCCGCTGCTGTGGTACCTGCGGGACGAACTCGGGCTCACCGGCACGAAATTCGGCTGCGGCGTCTCGCTCTGCGGGGCCTGCACCATCCATCTCGGCGGGACGGCGACCCGTGCCTGCATCACCCCGGTCTCGGCCGCCGCCGGCCAGGAGGTCGTCACCATCGAGGGGCTGTCGCCGGACGGCAACCACCCGGTGCAGGTGGCGTGGCGCGACCAGAACGTCGCCCAGTGCGGCTTCTGCCAGTGCGGCCAGATCATGCAGGCCGCCGCGCTCCTGAAGGACACGCCGAAGCCGTCCGATCAGGACATCGACGACACGATGAGCGGCAACATCTGCCGCTGCGGCACCTACCCGCGCATCCGCGCCGCGATCCATCAGGCTGCCGGCCAGCCGGCGCCCGCCACCAAGGGAGAGCGCCTGTGATCCACGACGCGAAGATGAGCGCCCAGCTCGCCGCCGGCACCAAGCCGGCCCTCGACAATGTCAGCCGCCGCGGGATCCTCGGTGGCGCCGGCGCTCTCGTTCTGGCCCTCTCGCTGCGTCCGGCGCGAGCCGACGAGACCCAGACCGCCGAGCAGAAGGCCCAAAAATTCGGCGCCGACGGCATGCCGCACGGCTGGCGCGACGATCCGAAGATCTTCGTCGCCATCGCGCCGGACGGCACCGTCACGGTGACCAACCACCGCTCCGACATGGGCCAGGGCATCCGGACCTCGGTGGCCTTCACGGTCGCCGACGAGCTGGAGGCCGACTGGTCGAAGGTGAAGGTGGTCCAGGCCTGGGGTGACGAGACCCGCTTCGGCAACCAGGACACCGACGGCTCGCGCTCGACCCGCCACTTCTTCCAGCACTTCCGCCACGCCGGCGCCGCCGCGCGGCTGATGCTGATCCAGGCCGCGGCCAAGCAATGGGGCGTGCCGGCCTCCGAGGTGACGGCGGTCAACCACACCCTGACCCACGCCAAGTCGGGCCGCACCCTCGGCTACGGGGCCGTGGCCCAGGCCGCCGCCGAGCTGCCGGTGCCCACCGACGTCAAGCTGAAGGACCCCAAGGACTTCCGCTACATCGGCACCGGCAAGGTCGGGCTGATCGACAATTTCGACATCACCACCGGCAAGGCCGTCTACGGCCTCGACACCAAGCTCGACGGGATGCTCTACGCGGTCGTCGCGCGCCCGGCCGTCTATGGCGGCACGGTGAAGTCCTTCGACGACAGCGAGGCCAAGAAGGTCCCGGGCGTCGTGAAGATCTTCAAGATCGACGGCGGCACGATCCCGTCCGAGTTCATGCCGCTCGGCGGCGTCGCCGTGGTGGCCAAGAACACCTGGGCGGCCCTGAAGGCCCGGGACGCCCTCAAGATCACCTGGGACGACGGCCCGAACGCCGGCTACGACACCGACGCGTTCCGCAAGGAGCTGGAGGCCGCGGCCCGCAAGCCCGGCAAGGTCGTGCGCACGCAGGGCGACGTCGACGGCGCCCTCGCCAAGGCCAAGACCAGGGTCGAGGCTGAGTACTTCGTGCCCCACCTCGCCCAGGCGCCGATGGAGCCCCCGGCGGCGGTGGCCCGCGTGAAGGACGGGTTCTGCGAGGCCTGGGCCTGCACGCAGGGTCCGCAGGCGGCCAACGACCGCCTGATGAAGGCGCTCAAGCTGCCCGACGACAAGGTCAAGGTGAACGTGACGCTGCTCGGCGGCGGGTTCGGGCGCAAGTCGAAGCCCGACTACGTGGTCGAGGCGGCGCTCTGCTCGCAGGCCGTGGGCGGCGCCCCGGTGAAGCTCGCCTGGACCCGCGAGGACGACCTGCACCACGGCTTCTACCACACGATCTCGGTGGAGCATCTGGAGGCCGGCCTCGACGACAAGGGCATGCCGGTGGCGTGGCTGCACCGCTCGGTGGCGCCGACGATCGGCTCGATCTTCGCGCCCGATCCGAAGCACGAGCTGCCGTTCGAGCTCGGGATGGGGCTGGTCAACACGCCGCTGAACATCCCGAACATGCGGCTGGAGAACCCCGAGGCTGCCGCCCATGTCCGCATCGGCTGGTTCCGCTCGGTGTCGAACATCCCGCACGCCTTCGCGATCCAGTCCTTCGTGTCGGAGCTGGCGCACGCCGCCGGCCGCGAGCCGAAGGAGTACCTGCTCGACCTCATCGGACCCGATCGCAAGATCAGCCCGACCGAGATCGGCGACGTCTGGAACTACGGCGAGGACCCGAAGCGCTACCCGATCGAGACCGGCCGCCTGCGCGGCGTGATCGAGGCGGCCGCCAAGGGGGCGGGCTGGGGGCGGCAGATGCCCAAGGGCACCGGCCTCGGCATCGCCGGCCACTACAGCTTCGTCACCTACACGGCGGTGGCGGCCGAGGTGGAGGTCGACGACAAGGGCCAGGTGAAGGTGAAGGCGATCGACATCGCGGTCGATTGCGGGCCGCAGGTGAATCCGGAGCGCATCCGCTCGCAGATGGAGGGCGCCGTGGTCATGGGGATGGGGCTCGCCCTGACCTCCGAGATCACCTTCAAGCAGGGTCGGGCGGTGCAGAACAACTTCGACGGCTACGAGGTCCTCCGGATCGACGCCGCCCCGAAGGTGGTCCGCGTGCACCTCGTGCCGACAGGCAATTGGGACGGGCCGCTCGGCGGCGTCGGCGAGCCCGGCGTGCCGCCGGTGGCGCCGGCGATCGCCAACGCGATCTTCGCAGCCACGGGCCGCCGGGTCCGGCAATTGCCGATCCGCGATCAGCTGAGCGCCTGAACCGTCACCCGTCGCGAGACGTTGGGGCCGCAGGGGGAACCTGCGGCCCCATTCTTTTGGAAAGTACCCGACCCGATGATGCGTCCCGCCCTGACGGCCTGCCTGACCCTGATCCTGACGGCAGCCCCGGCCCTCGCCTCGCCCTGCGGCGACCGGATCGACAGCGTTTCCAAGCGGGTTCAGTCCGAGATGAGGCAGTCGATCTCCGCCTCGACCAGCGGCCAGGGCAATGCCGCCAAGCGCGGCGGCGAGGGGGTCACCGGCACGGAGGGTCAGCGGGCGAAGGAATCCCCCGAGGCGCCGCCGGAGAAGTCGGCCCAGGCCGGCCAGGGGGCGGATGCCGCCCAGCAGGCGCAGGTCGCCCTTGAAGAGGCGCGCACGGCCGACTCGAAGGGTGACGCCAAGGGCTGCGAGGCGGCCCTGTCCCGCGTCGAGCAGCAGTTGAAGAAGACACCCTGAGGCACTTCATAGAACGGGCTGACGGGTTCGATGCGCGAGGCTGGCCGCTCCCGCATCGATCCAAGCCACCTCTCTCATCCTGAGGCCCGCTGCGCGGTCGCCTGAGGATGAGGGGAAGGGTTCGACGTGAGCCCTGGCTGGGCTTGCCGCCTCACCGGCCCAGCGCGCTGATCTCGATCACGAACTTCCGCCGCAACGCCCGCGAGAAATCGCCGTAACCGGCGGCCGCAAGCAGGAACGCCCCCGGGCCGCCGATGACGTGGGCGCGGTACCATTGCTCCAGGCTCGTGCGTTCCTGCGGCAGCGGGGTCGGGAGCAGGCCGTAGCCCGGCGCCCGATAGGCCCCGGCCCCGACGACGTCGTTCTCGCCCGGCACCAGGATCGGCAGGCCGTTGACCGTCGCGCCGGTGGCGAGCAGCGCCGCATGCGCCTCCGCGAGGCTGTCGGCGTCGGTGCAATTGTCGATCCCGTCGCCGGAGACGTCGATCACCACGCGCTCGGCCGGGATCGGGAGCGTCGGGAGCACGGCGTCGGTCACCGTGCGGAACATCTGGCCGAGGCAGGTGAACTCGCCGGCCTGCCGGGGCGTGGCCCGGACGAGGGCGGCGGTCGCCGCAGCATCGACGCGGTTGGCGATCCGCCGCCAGCCGACCGCGAGGTTCGCCCGGTCCGCCCAGGTCACCATCGCGAATAGGATCCCGCCCGGATTGCCGGTGATCGCGCCGATCACCGACGGATCCTCCAAGGCCTCCGCGATGCCCTCCATCTGGAGCCGGAATCGCGATTCGTCGACGGATTGCGACACGTCCACCGAGACGACCAGCGCGGTGGCGACGCTCTCAGGTGCGGCCTTGGCGGGCGCCAGCCCGAGGAGCAGGAGGCCGGCGCCCCGCAGCGCGCCGCGGCGGATCCATCCCGAACCCGTCCGCATCATCGGCCTCGGCGCTCCCGGAAGGCGCGGCCCTGCGGCCGTCGCGCATCCGTTAGGCCACGTTTCGACGGGACGCGAAACCGGCCTTTCGGGGGGGCCGCCGCGCGGCCCCGCCCGTCGGACCGACGCGCTGCGGGCAGGCCCGGATGCGCGTCGGCAGGGTGTCGTGCGGGCGCGAAGCCCGGCCCCGGTGAGGAGGATTCGCTCCGGCGGCGGTAGCCCGCTCATCTCGGAGGTGGCCCGTCCTCCGGCCCCATCCCTGGGCCGGCCGCGGGGTCGTCGAGGACGGCCTCGGCCGCCCCGGAAGGTGCTTAGGCCGCCGCCGCCGCGGCGAGGGCGTGCCGGTTGCCGTTCAGGCCGGCGCAGAGATCGTCGATCTCGGCGAGGTCCAGCGCCTCGCCGGCCCGGCCGGCGATGGTGTCGATCAGGTGATCCTGGCGGGGATCGAACGGATGACCCTGCATCCGGTAGAACTGGTAATAGCGCAGCGCCGCCAGGACGGTGTCACGCTCGCGGTCGGTTACGGTGAAGTGCTGCATGGGTAGTTGCTTCCCCTTGTGGCTTCAACGAACGCCCGGGTAGGCCGCGACGCCGATCCCGAGCTTGACTGTTGTAACCCGTGGGCAACTGCCCGACCAGTTCTTGACAGCTCGCGCCGATGTGATTCGCGTCATTTAGGATTTTGATCCTGGCCGGAGCCCAGCGATCATGGATCGAAAAATCCTTTTCTCACAACATCTTGGCAAACCGGGTCGCGAATGCCGCGCGGTCGGACCCGGCCGTCGCCCGTCCCGAGTCCCCGCATGGACCCTCATGGACTCTCACGGACCCTCATGGACCCGCGCCGCCGCCCCCGCGCCCGCCTAGAGGCCGAGTTCGGCCAGATAGCGCGGCAGTTCGGCGCTCGCCGGCCCGTACCGGGCCTCGTCGAAGGCGTCGGCGTTGTCGGACGGCTCCAGGTTGACCTCGCAGGTCGGGATGCCGAGCGCCCGGGCCTGCCGGACGTAGCCCGCCGCCGGGTAGACCGCCCCCGACGTGCCCACGGCCACGAACAGGTCCGCCCCGGCGAGCGCAGCCTCGATCGCGTCGAGGTGCATCGGCATCTCGCCGAACCAGACCACGTCCGGCCGCATCCGGCCCGATGCGCCGCAGGCGGGGCAGTGATCGGCCCGGCTCAGGTCGGCGCGCCACGGCGTGACCGCACCGCAGGCGCAGCAGCGCGCCTTGAGCAATTCGCCGTGCATGTGGGTGACTGCCTGCGAGCCGGCCCGCTCGTGCAGGTCGTCGACGTTCTGCGTGCACAGGAACAGCCGCCCGCCCCGCGCGGCGAGCCGCGCCTCGGCCTGCGCCAGAGCGACATGCGCGGCGTTCGGCTCGGCCGCGACCGCGCCGCGGCGGCGATGGTCGTAAAAGTCGAGCACCGTGTCGGGGTCGGCCGCGTAGGCCTCCGGGGTGGCGAGCCGCATCGGGTCGAACCGCGCCCAGATCCCGCCGCGGTCCCGGAACGTGCCGAGCCCGCTCTCGGCCGAGACGCCGGCCCCGGTCAGCACGAAGATCGTCCTGGGATGGTCCGTCATGCGGTGCTCCTGCTCGCCTGAGATTGGCCGGATATGTCCGCTGGCTGGCAGCGCGGTTTCTTTCGCCCAGGGTCAAGCCGAGGAATCCTGCGGCTCGCTTCACCGAGCGGGAGACACGAAATGTCCGATGTTGCGCTGCTGGTCATCGATGTCCAGGAATCCTTCCGGCACAGGCCCTTCTGGAACGACGCCGATGTCCCGCCCTTCACCGAGCGCCTGCAGACGCTCATCGACGGTGCCGCGGCGCGCCGGATTCCGATCCTGCAGATCTTCCACCTCGCCGAGAGCGGCCCCTTCGCCGCCGCCTCCGGCCATGTCCGCACCCTGGAGCCGATCGTGATCGCGCCGACGGCGATCTTCCACAAGCGCCGGCACAGCGCCCTGGTCGATAGCGGCCTGCCCGGCTGGCTGACGCAGCACGGCATACGGCGCCTGATCGTGTCCGGCATCCGCACCGAGCAATGCTGCGAGACCACCACCCGCCACGCCTCCGACAGCGGCTGGCAGGTGGATTACGTCACCGAGGCGACGCTGACCTTCGCGATGACCCATCCCTCCGGACGCCGGTTCACGGCGGACGACATCAAGGCCCGCACCGAGCTGGTGCTGATGGACCGCTTCGCCCGCATCGCCACGGTGGAGCAGGCGCTCGCCGGTCGGGACTTGCCGGTCGCGGCATGAGCGGGACGGCGCGGCGCATCCCGGTCCTCGTGGTCTTGCCGCCGCGCACCCTGCTGCTCGACCTCGCGGGACCGGTCGAGGTCCTGCGCATCGCCGGGGCGGCTCAGGAGCGGGTCGCGTTCTCGGTGCGCTACGTGGCGCCGCAGGCGCGCACCCGCTGCTCGATCGGTCTGGATCTCGGCGGCACCGAGCCGCTGCCGGAGGCGATCGCGCCGGGCACCGTGGTGCTCGTGCCGGGCGCGTCGGCCCGGGTGCTCGGCGGCGAGGCCGATCCGGACGAGGGCGCCGCCGAAGTGCGGATCGTCGACTGGCTGCGCGGCGCGGTCCGGCCGGGCCACACCGTGGTGACGGTCTGCGACGGTACGCTGCTGGCGGCCCGGGCCGGCCTGTTCGACGGCTATGCCTGCACCACCCATCACGCGAGCTGCGCCCGGCTCGCCGCCCTGGCGCCGCAGGCGCGGGTGCTGGAGAACAGGCTGTTCGTGCAGGACCGGGACCGGTTCAGCAGCGCCGGCGTGACCGCGGGCGTGGACCTGATGCTCCATCTCGTCGCCGAATGGGCGGGCCCGGCCGCGGCGCTGGCGGCGGCCCGGACCCTGGTGGTCTACATGCGGCGCGGCCCCGACGACCCGCAGCTCTCACCCTGGCTCGAAGGCCGCAGCCACCTGCACCCGGTGGTGCACCGCGCCCAGGACGCGATCACCGCCGAACCCGCCCGCGCCTGGTCCCCCGAGATCCTCGGCCGCCTCGCCGGGGCGAGCCCGCGCAACCTCGCCCGGCTGTTCCGGGTCCATGCCGGGATGACGGTGACCGATGCGGTCAACCGTGCCCGGATCGCGCTGGCCCGGGACCTGATCGCCCAGACCGACCTTGCCCTGGAGCAGGTCGCCGACCGCGCGGGCTTCGGCTCGGCCCGCCACATGCGGCGGGTCTGGCGTCAGTTCCACGACGCCGCGCCCTCGAATCTCCGAACCCAAATCTTGGTTTCGAAAGGTCCGTGACCTTTTGCGGGTCCAGGGCGGAGCCCTGGGGCCTCAGGGGCACCGCCCCCGAACCCCTGCCAAAGGGGTGAGCCCTTTGGGATCCCCCTGACCACGCTCTGGACCCCGCCGGACGGCTGTGCCCTCCTCGCATCGTCCGAATCGGCGCGGACGATGCATCCGCCCGTCCCGACAGGCGCCCGCGGGCGCGGAGGAGAGCGCATCATGCCCGAATTCGACCTGGCGATCCGCGGAGGGACCGTGGTCACGGCGAGCGACACGGTGCGGGCGGATGTCGGCGTGCGCGGCGGCCGGATCGTGGCTGTGGCCGAGGGCATCGCCGACGCCGCCCGGGTGATCGACGCCTCCGGCCTGCTGGTCCTGCCCGGCGGCATCGACAGTCATGTCCACATCGCCCAGGATTCGGGCCCCGGCATCGTCATGGCCGACGACTTCGCCAGCGCCACCCGGGCGGCGGCGGCCGGCGGCAACACCTGCGTGATGCCCTTCGCGCTCCAGCCCCGGGGCGCCTCCCTGCGCGGGGCGGTCGACGCCTACCGGGCCAGGGCCGAGGGCCAGTGCCACGTCGACGTGGCGATCCACATGATCATCTCGGACCCGACCGAGGCGGTGCTCGGCCAGGAGCTGCCGGCCTTGGTCGCCGACGGCTACACCTCGTTCAAGGTCTTCATGACCTACGACGACCTCGTGCTGAACGACCGCCAGCTCCTCGACGTGTTCCACGTCGCGCGGCGGCAGGGCGCCCGGGTCATGGTCCACGCGGAGGGCTACGACGCGATCCGCTACCTCAGCGAGCGTCTGGAGCGGGCGGGCGAGACCAGGCCCTATGGCCACGCCCTGTCGCGCCCCGAGATCGTCGAGCGGGAGGCGGCCCACCGGGCCATCAGCCACGCCGAGCTGATCGACCTGCCCATCGTGATCGTCCACGTCTCGGGCCGCGAGGCCACCGAGCAGATCGCCTGGGCTCAGGGACGGGGCCTGAAGATCCGGGCCGAGACCTGCCCGCAATACCTGACCCTGACGGCCGAAGACATGAAGGGGCTCGGCCAGGACGATCCGATGGCGGGGTCGAAATACGTCTGCTCGCCGCCGACGCGGGATGTCGAGAGCCAGGAGGCGGTGTGGTCGGGGATCCGGCGCGGGATCTTCGACGTGGTCTCGTCCGACCATTGCCCGTTCCGCTACGACGACCCGCAGGGCAAGCTGAACCCGCGGGGTAAGACCTCCTTCCGCTGGATCCCGAACGGCATCCCCGGCATCGAGACGCGGCTGCCGGTGTTCTTCTCCGAGGGCGTCTCGAAGGGGCGCATCAGCCTCAACCAGTTCGCCGCGCTCACCGCCACGAACCACGCGAAGCTCTACGGGCTGTACCCGCGCAAGGGCTCGATCGCCCCGGGCTTCGACGCCGACCTGACCCTCTGGGACCCGAACCGGCGCGAGACCATCCGCCAGGAGATCCTCCACCACGGCTCCGACTACACGCCGTGGGAAGGGTTCGAGGTCACCGGCTGGCCGGTGATGACCATCGCGGGCGGGCAGGTCATCGCCGAGGATGGCCGGGTCCTGTCCGAGCCGGGCCGCGGGCGGGTGCTGGACCGGGCGGTCGATCCGGCCGAGCGGCGGGAGGCGTAGCCTTGGCCCGCCGCTTGCTCTCCGGTGTCGGATGGCGGGCGACACAGGGGGAATCGATGTTGCGGACGCGGCGTCGACCGGATCGAGCGCGGGTCCCCTCTCCCGTGCGGGAGAGGGACAGGGTGAGGGGCGTGCGGCTTCCGGATAGGGCGCGCATGGCAAGGGTGTGCCCCGTCCTGAACGTTCTCGTCCCTCACCCCTACCCTCTCCCGCACGGGAGAGGGGGCGTGTCGCGGCCTTCAAGAGTGATCGTGCGACTCTTGTATCTTGCACATCGCCGGAAGCAGGCGAGCCTCACATGAATGTCGAGCTGATCGGCCTGACCAAGCGCTACGGCGCGGCGACCGCGGTCGATGCCATCGACCTGAAGGTGCCGTCCGGGGCCTATTGCTGCCTGCTCGGCCCCTCCGGCTGCGGCAAGACCACGACGCTCCGGATGATCGGCGGCCACGAGCACGCCAGCGCGGGCGACGTGGTGATCGGCCCGAAGGCAGTGGGCGACGCGGCGCCGTCCGAGCGCGGCACCGCCATGATGTTCCAGAGCTACGCCCTGTTCCCGCATCTCGATGCGCGGGACAACGTCGCCTTCAGCCTGCGGATGCGCGGAAGCGGCAAGGTGGAGCGCCGGGCCAAGGCCATGGCGATGCTCGACCTCGTGCAGATGGGCCACCTCGCCGGGCGCCTGCCGGCCCAGCTCTCCGGCGGCCAGCAGCAGCGCGTCGCGCTCGCCCGCGCCCTCGTCACGGGCCCGAAGGTGCTTCTGCTCGACGAGCCGCTCTCGGCGCTCGATCCGTTCCTGCGGGTGCGGATGCGGGTCGAGTTGAAGCGGATCCAGACCGAGCTGGGCCTCACCTTCATCCACGTCACCCACAGCCAGGAGGAGGCGATGGCGCTCTCCGACCTCGTGGTGGTGATGAATGCCGGCCGGATCGAGCAGGCCGCCGACCCGCGCACCGTGTTCGAGCGGCCGGCGACCGCCTTCGTGGCCCGGTTCATCGGCGGCCACAACGTGATCCGCCTGCCCGACGGGCTCATCGCCGTGCGGGCGGACCGGATCCGCCTCGGCGCCGAGGCCGGCCCCGCCGCGCGGCCGGCCCGGGTGGTGGCTGTCGAGTACCAGGGCACCAGCGTCCATGTCGGCCTCGACGCAGAGGGGCTGGAGCGCGCGCCTGAGAGCCCCGCCGCCCTCACGGCGATCCTCAGCGACGCGGATTTCGCGGCCCGCCCGCTGCGCCCGGGCGACACGATTCCGGTCGGCTGGGACGCGGCCGCCGCCCACCGCCTCGACGCGTAACCGGTACGGAGACGACGATGGATGCTTTCTCGAAGCCGAGCCGGCGCACGCTCCTGAAGGGGGCCGCCGCGCTGGCCGCGACGCCTGTCACCGGCTTCCCGGCGGTGCACGCCGCCGAGCCGGTGACCCTGCGCTACCTCGGCACCGCGGTGAACCAGTCCGCCGACATCGCCAGGAAGGTGAAGGAGGATCTGGGCCTCACCATCGAGTACATACCGGTGGTGACCGACGAGGTGACCAAGCGCGTCGTCACCCAGCCGAATTCCTTCGACCTGGTCGACACCGAGTATTTCAGCCTCAAGAAGATCCTGCCCTCCGGCAACCTCCAGGGCATGGACGCCAAGCGGATCAAACTGGCCGACAAGATCTCGTCGATCTTCACCAAGGGCGAGGTGGGGGGCCGGAAGATCGGCGATCAGGGCACGGCCCCCCGGAAGGTCTTCTATCTGGAGGGCCAGGATTCGAAAAAATTTGCCGGCGAACAGACCGAGTGGATCTCGCTGATCCCCACCGTCTACAACGCCGACACGCTGGGCATCCGGCCGGACCTAATCAAGATCCCGGTGACGAGCTGGAAGGAGCTCCTGAACCCGGCCTTCAAGGGCAAGGCCTCGATCCTCAACATCCCGTCGATCGGCATCATGGACGCCGCGATGGTGGTGGAGGCCTCCGGCGACTACACCTACGGCGACAAGGGCAACATGACGAAGCCCGAGATCGACCGCACCATCAAGGTGCTGATCGAGGCCAAGCGCGCCGGCCAGTTCCGCGCCTTCTGGCAGGACTTCAACGAATCCGTGAACCTGATGGCCTCGGGCGAGACGGTGATCCAGTCGATGTGGTCGCCCGCCGTCACGAAGGTGCGCGCGCAGGGCGTGCCCTGCACCTACCAGCCGCTGAAGGAGGGCTACCGGGCCTGGGCCTCGGGCTTCGGCATCCCCAAGACCCTGAGCGGCAAGAAGCTCGATGCCGCCTACGATTTCATCAATTGGTTCCTGTCCGGCTGGGCCGGGGCCTACCTGAACCGGCAGGGCTACTACTCGGCGGTGCTGGAGACCGCACAGGCGAACATGCAGCCCTACGAATGGGCCTTCTGGATGGAGGGCAAGCCCGCCGAGAAGGACATCCTCGGTCCCGACGGCACCCTGATCGAGAAGGCCGGCGCCACCCGCGACGGCGGCTCCTTCGACGCGCGGATGGGCGCGGTCGCCTGCTGGAACGCCGTGATGGACGAGAACACCTACATGGTGCGCAAGTGGAACGAGTTCATCGCGGCGTGAGGGCGGTGGGCGCCCCCTCCCCGTCCTTCTCCCTCCGCGGGCCCTCGGAGACGCCCGTCCTGCGCGGCCACGCGGCTGCCGGATGGAACGCGCGCCCCCTCTCCCGCACGGGAGAGGGGGCGCGGTGCGCCTCGCGGGAGCCGATGTGTGAACATCGGAGCCCGCAGAGGGGGAGGGAAGCGGCGGCGCGCGTGGGGTGAATCCGATGACCGATCTCGCCCTGCCCGCCGCCGAGACCGCCGCGCGGACCGCAGCGCCCACCGTTGCGGGCCGCCCGCGCCGCCGCACCCTCGCCTATCTCCAGGCCGCGCCGCTGGCCCTCGTCTTCCTCGTCTTCCTGGTGGTGCCGCTGGTGCTCACCGGGATCGTCTCGCTGTGGGAGTACAACGAGTACGAGATCATCCCGGCGCTGACCCTGCAGAACTACGCCGACGTCTTCGACGGCTGCCTGTCCGCCGACCTCTGCACCACGCTGCGCACCTATCTCTCGACGGTGAAGTTCGTCGCGCTGACGCTGGCGATCACCCTGCCGCTGGGCTTCGCCATCGCCTACTTCCTGGCCTTCTATATCCGCTCCGGCACGGTGCGGATGGGGCTGTTCCTGCTCTGCACGATCCCGTTCTGGACCTCGAACGTGATCCGCATGATCTCGTGGATCCCGCTGCTCGGCCGCAACGGCCTCGTCAACGACACGCTCCGTGCCCTCGGGCTGATCCGCGCGCCGATCGAGGGCCTGCTCTACTCCGACTTCGCGGTGGTCCTGGCCTTCGTGCACCTCGACACGGTGTTCATGATCGTGCCGATCTTCAACAGTCTCGCGCGGATCGACCGGCGCCTGATCGAGGCGGCGCGGGATTGCGGCGCGTCCGGCGCACAGATCCTCTGGACCGTGATCCTGCCGCTGGCCAAGCCCGGCATCGCCATCGGGACGATCTTCGTGACGACCCTGGTGATGGGCGACTTCGTCACCGTCGGCGTCATGGGCGGCCAGCAGATCGCCAGCGTCGGCAAGGTGATCCAGGTGCAGATGGCCTACCTGCAATTCCCGGCGGCCGCGGCCAACGCCATGGTGCTCTTGGCTGCCGTGCTGCTGATGATCCTGGGACTCACCCGGATGATCGACCTCCGGCGGGAGCTGTAGCGATGGACCGGCCCCGCGGCCTCGCCTTCTATCTCCTGGCCGGCGTCTTCGCCCTCTACGTCCTGTTCCTCTACGGGCCGACGCTGACCATCCTGGCCCTGAGCTTCCAGGGGCCCTCCGGCGGCCTGACCTTCCCGATGAACGGCGTGTCGACCCATTGGTTCGCCAAGCTCTGGGAGGGCGTCGGCGTGGTCGACATCTGGGCGGCTCTGCGGCGCTCCCTGGCGCTCGGCCTCGTGGTGATGGCACTCACCGTGACGATCGCCTTCTATGCCGGCATCGCCTTCCGGAAGGGGTTTCGGGGGGCCGGCCTCGTCTTCGCCCTGGCGGTGTCGAGCCTGATCGTGCCCTCGATCGTGGTCTCGCTGGGCATCGGGCTGGAGTTCCGGCTCCTCGACGATGCGATCAAGGCGCTCGCCGCCGCCACCGGCTGGGGGTTCCTGGAGGATCACGGCACGCTGATGGGCCTCTACACCTCGGCGCTGGGGGCGCACCTGACCTGGACGCTGCCCTTCGGCCTGCTGATCATGTTCGCGGTCTTCAACCGGTTCGACCCGGCCTACGAGGAGGCCGCCCGCGACCTCGGCGCCAGCGGTCCGCAGACGCTGCGCCACGTGGTGGTGCCGATCCTCGCGCCCGCGCTCGTCGGCGTCGCGCTGTTCGGCTTCACCCTGTCGTTCGACGAACTCGCCCGCACCAGCCAGGCGATCGGCGGCCGCAACACCCTGCCGCTTGAATTGCAGGGCCTGACCACCACGGTGACGACGCCGGAGATCTATGCGCTGGGCACGATGACCACCGCCGTCTCGGCCCTGGTGATCGGGACGGCGCTCGGCCTGACCCTGTGGCTGCAGAAGCGCCGGGCGCGGCGGGCCATGGCGGGGTTGCGGTAGGGCGCTTACCCGCTCACCCTGGAGGCCGTCGAGTCGACGAGGTTCGCGGGTGTGGCCAGCTGGTTCCGTTGCGATCGCGATCCTCGCTTACGGCCGCGGCAATACGGTTCTGATCGAAATCGAGACGCCTGCCGGACGGCTGGAGGCTGTCGGCGAACTGGAGCAGATCGGCCGAACCTTGTATTTTCGTCGCGCCCACATCCAGGGGCTGCACAAGGGTGCCCTTGGGCGAGCGGGGCTGAACGCGATCGGCGCGGAGATCCTGAGAGAGGCTGAAGTTGATGCGGTCGTCATTGAAGGAGGCGCTCGAACGACAGGAGCGGGACCGAAACGGGGGCGCCGGCCACCACCCTTCCGGTATCCCCGTTGAACTCGTGCTTCAGATTTCGGCCTCGAACGATCAGCCCGTCGACCTCGTGAAGGCCCTGATGGCATTCGGCCTGGACTTGCACGAGGCGCACGACATCGTCGATCGCTTGGCGAGCGGAGAAAAGGTCGCGACCACCCTATACCTGACCGCCGAGGGTGGATCGCCTTTCGCATTGAGCCGCTTCGGTGTGATGGTTGGCGCCCCCCAGCCGGTCGACGCGGCTTCCATCCCTGTGGATGTGCTGAACGCGATCGAGGCGTGGCGCCTGTCCGAGCCGGAGCGTCCCACCCGGGATGAGGCGATCGGCATCATCCTCCGCCGCGGCCTCGCGGCCGCGTAGGGGCTCCACCGCAACATTGCCAACCCACCCCCATCCGTGTATGCGCAGCCCGCGCCCCCGAGACACCCTTGGAGGCAGGGGCGCGTCGGGAAGGGCTTGGCCGTCCGCACAGGGCGGCCTTTTCGCGTTCCGGCTCCAGCAATTCGTAAGGATCACGCCATGAGCGCAGTCAAGACGCTTGAGGCCGTGGCACGCGACCGGGTCGGCAAGGGGGCCGCCCGGGCCGTTCGTCGCCAGGGCCAGATTCCCGCCGTCATCTACGGCGGTGGCCAGCCGCCGCAATCCATCGCGGTCGATCTCATCCGCACCCGCACCCTGATCTACGCGGGCGGCTTCAAGACGACGCTGTTCGAGATCAACGCTGGCGGCAAGAAGATCCGCGCGATCCCGCGCGACTTCCAGCTCGACCCGGTCTCCGGCGTGCCGCTGCACGTCGACTTCCTGCGCGTCGTCTCGGGCCAGACCGTCACCGTCGAGGTGCCGGTGCACTTCGTCAACGAGGACGCGGCCCCCGGCATCAAGAAGCTCGGCGGCACCCTCAACATCGTGGCCCACACGCTCGCCCTCGACGTCGCCCCGGATCAGATCCCGGACGCGATCGAGGTCGACCTGACCGGCCGCGCGATCGGCGACGTGATCCACGTCTCCGACATCAAGATCCCGGCCGGCACCTACACCGGTGAGGCGACCGATCCGGTGGCCAACATCGTGCCGCCGACCGTGCTGGGCGCCGAGGTGGAGGCCGAGGAGGCCGCCATCGCCGAGGCGCAGTCGGCCGAGGCCGCCGAGGAGAAGGCCGAAGCCGAGGCCGAGACCTCCGAGGACGAGAAGAAAGACGGCGAGGAGGCCTGAGCCTCGTCGCACTGCTCCGCACTCTCGAGAGCCCCGGCCCTGCCGGGGCTCTCTTCGTTCGGGCGGGCGGTCAGGGATAGAGCCGCGCGCGGCTCCAGCCATCGCCGGCCCGGGTGAAGCGGACCCGGTCGTGCAGGCGGAAATCGCCGTTCTGCCAGAATTCGAGGGTGACCGGCGCAATGCGGAAGCCGGTCCAGTGCTCCGGCCGGGGGATCGGCCCTTCGCCGTAGCGCTCGGAGAGGTCCGCCACGGCGCTCATCAGCGTGGCGCGATCGGCGAGCGGGCGTGATTGCTGGCTGGCGATGGCGCCGAGCCGGCTCTCGCGGCGGCGGCTCTGGAAATAGGCATCCGCCTCCTCGGCCGTCACCGGCGTGATCGGGCCCCGGGCCCGCACCTGCCGACGCAGGCTCTTCCAGTGCAGCACCAGGGCGGCTTGCGGGTTCTGGGCCAGCTCCTCCCCCTTGGTGGATTGCGTGTTGGTGTAGAAGACGAAGCCGCGGGCGTCGAAGCCCTTCAGCAGCACCATCCGCACGTCCGGCAGCCCGTCCGACCCGGCGGTGGCGAGCGCCATCGCGTTCGGGTCCTCGGGTTCAGCCGCCTCCGCGTCCTTCATCCAGGAAGCGAACAGCCCGAAGGGGTCGTCGCTCAGTGTGAAGTCCGCGCTCTTCGGGTCATCGGTCCTTAACTGATCCACGCCAAGACTCCTGCCTGCCGCGTCAAGGGCCTGAGGGGGCACCGACATCGGCATGTTCGGTCGAGCGGAAAGCCCGTCGTGAGTCAGGTGTAATGCGGCGATGCGCGTGTAAAGGGCCAAGCCGGCGGGCGCGCATCTGCGCGTCCGTGTCGGTCGTGTCGGTGGCGATGGCCCTGTGCGGCTGCAGCCAGCCTCTGCTGATTTTCCGGGGCGATCCCCCGGCGGCGCCGCGCGTGGTCGAGGAGCCCACCGTCACCGGCAGCATCGAGAAGCGGCCTGTGAGCTTCGGGGACGACCTCGCCGAGGAGGATTGGCGCCGGGCGCGTGCCGCCCTGGGCGTCGCCCTGGATCCGCAGGGCAACGGGCGGCCCGTGAAATGGGACAATCCGGAGACCGGGCTTCACGGGTCGGTCAACCCGACCGGCCTGCCCTATGTCTCGGACGACCTGATCTGCCGCAACTTCCTGGCCTCGGTGATCGGACCGGCCCGCAGCCGCTTCGTCCGCGGCACCGGCTGCAAGCTCTCGGGCGGCCCATGGACGCTGAAGCGCGTCCGGAGCGCGAGCGGCGCCGGCCGCTCCTGAACGAGGCCGCCGCGCCCGGCGGCCTCAGCCAAGTCTTTCAGCCGGCGAAGTTTCTCAGTAGGGGTGGCCGTAATACGGCCGCACGCGCAACCGCGGCTGCGCCGCCGGCGGGGCGGCGTAGCGGGCCGCGGCCTCCGGATCGTAAGTCCGGATGTAAGGGTCGAGGGCTGGGTCGCGGTAATTGCCGTTGTTGACCCCGGCCGAACGATCGTTGCCGCTCAGCGCCGCGTAGGGCGAGAGGCCGCTGCCGCTGTCGCCGCCACCACCGCCACCGCCGCCGCCCCAGGCAAAGGCCATCCCCGGAGTGGCGGCGAGGAGCATCGCCGCGAGGGGCACCGTCAGCGTCTTGCGCGTCATGTCCTGTCTCCGCACCATGTCATTGCCAAGCGAACGGTCCAGCTGAAAGCGCGGTTCCCTCAAAGGCGGACTCTGGTGCGAACCGCCGCGGCTTCACGGCATTGTATCACCGTCTGCCAACACCCGCCTATTCGACGCCCTGAATTTCGATTTTTTCGGTTCACCGCCCAGAAATCGTCTCCGCTGTTAAGATTGAACCGGTAGACATCGATCCGGCCGTGCTTGATCGTGGCGCGGCGTAACAGAATTCGAGCCTGCGCGACGACCGTATCGGCGGTCACCGCCGGGCGCATACCGGGTCTGGTTGCCGTGAACGTCGATACGAAAGCCGGCACGCGGGGCATGAGGCCGACCGGCTGATGGAGCGGGCGACCGGAGGCATGGACCGGCCATCGGCGGCCGGCGGCCGGGCTCCCGCCCGGGCCGAGCCTTCGCCCTCGCGGACGCTCCCCCGCAGCCGGACCGTCACCGTTCGACTGGACCGCCGGGCGCTGCGCGGCTGGCATATCCGCCTTCTCGACCAGCTCGGGCAGCGGCCCGACCACCGGATCCGCGTCGCATGGGTCGACCACGCGGGGGGGCTGCCGCCGAACGCGGAACTCCTGTTCCGGCTGGAGGCCACCATCCACGGCCTGCCCCGGCCGGGCCTGGCCACGGCGGCCGAGCCGGTGGCGCTCGCGTCCTACGAGGCGAGCCCCGCGGGCGAGGAGCTCCGCAGCAGCGGCGCCCAGGATCTCGTCCTCGATCTCTCGAGCGCGCCTGCGGAACCGGGATCGGCACCGGCGTGGCGGCTCGACTATGACGGGATGCCGGGCGAAGCCGGCCTGCTCGCGGCCCTGTTCGCCCATGGTGCCCCGGTGGCGGCCCTGCGTGGACCGGACGGCAAGCCGGTGGCCTTGGGGCGCCTGGGCGCGGAATCGCATACGGTGATGCTCGCGGCCTTCGAGGGCTACCTCGCGCGGACCATCACGCTGATCCTCGCCGCCCTCGACGGCGCCGCCTCGACGGAGCTTCCCGACGGCGCCGGGGCGCCCCTGCAGCCCGCGACCGCCTACGACCTCGGCGGCCTGGGCGCCCGGCGGCGGGCCGCCGGGGGGCTCGCCCGGCAGATCGCCCGCAGGCTCTACGCCCTCTGCTTCCACGGCCCGCACTGGCGGGTGGGCTGGCGCCGGATCGTCGGCCCCGACCTGATCGATCTGCGCCGGCATCCCGAGGGCGGCTGGCAGGTCCTTCCCGACGACGGCCGGCGCTTCTACGCCGACCCCTTCGCGATCGCCCGGGACGGCGCCGTGACCCTGTTCGTGGAGGAGTTCGACTATCGCCGCGGCAAGGGCGTGATCGCCGCGGTGGGCTTCGGGGAGACCGGACCCCGCGGCCGTCCGGAGCCGGTGCTCGAACTCGAGACCCATCTCTCCTACCCGTTCGTGTTCGAGGCGGACGGACAGGTCTGGATGATCCCGGAATCCCACGCCTCCGGCACGATCGACCTCTACCGGGCCACCGACTTCCCGCGCGGATGGGTCCACGAGGCGGTGCTCCTCGACGGGGTCGTGGCCGGGGATGCGACCCTGCTGCAGCATGGCGGCCGCTGGTGGATGTTCGCCACGGTCCGGGCCGGCGGGGGCAGCTATTCCGACACCCTGCATCTCTGGCACGCGCCGCATTTCCGCGGGCCCTGGACCCCGCACCGGCACAACCCGGTGTTGATCGACATCGGCTCGGCCCGGGCCGCGGGCCCGATCGTGGCGCGCGACGGCGGCCTGATCCGGCCGGTCCAGGATTGCCGCGAGGGCTACGGCGCGGCGCTCGGCCTCGCCCGGATCCTGCGCCTCGACGAGGAGGCCTACGCGCAGCGGGTCGAGACGCGCCTGCGGCCCGGGGCGGCCTGGCCGGGCACGCGCCTGCACATGCTGAGCGCCGCCGGCGGCTTCGAGTTCATCGACGGCTCGCACCGGGCCCGCACGCGACTCCTAGGCTGATCCCGGCCCGCGCCGCGCCCGGCGCGGACCCGTCGGTGCCGAACGGCACCCGCGGACGGCTCGCATCCCGGCCCCGCGCACGCTAAGCGGGGGGCTCCACCCGCGCCGATCAAGCAGAACCGCCGGGACGATCACCATGGCGAGCCCCGTCGAACATGCGAGCTTCCTGCCGCCGGTCCTGACCTTCCTCACGGCGGCGGTGATCGGCGTGCCGATCTTCCGGCTGATCGGCCAGAGCGCCGTGCTGGGCTATCTCGTGGCCGGGGTGCTGATCGGGCCCTCGGGCCTGTCGCTGATCGCCGAGCCCGAGACGGCGGCGAGCGTCGCCGAGATCGGCGTGGTGCTGCTGCTCTTCATCGTCGGCCTGGAACTGCACCTGTCGCAGCTCGTCTCGATGCGGCGCGACATCTTCGGCCTCGGGACCGCGCAGCTCGTCCTCTGCGCGCTGGTGCTCGGCGGCGCCGGAATCCTGGCGGGCCTCAGCTTGGGCGCCGCCGCGGTGATCGGCCTCGCGCTGGCGCTCTCGGCCACCGCGGTGGCCCTGCAGCTCCTGGAGGAGCGGGGCGATCTCTCCAGCGCCTATGGCGGCCGCGCCTTCGCGGTCCTGCTGTTCCAGGACCTCTCGGTGGTCGGCATCCTGGCGCTGATGCCCCTGCTGGCCTCGGCGGGGGAGGCGACCGACGTCTCCTGGCTCGGGGAAGCGGCCCTCTCCACCGGCAAGGCGCTCGCGGCGATCCTGGCGGTGGTGCTGGTCGGCCGCTACGGCCTGAACCCCTTTTTCCGGCTGCTCGCCGCGAGCGGCGCCCGCGAGGTGATGACCGCAGCCGCGCTCCTGGTGGTGCTCGGCACCGCGCTCCTCATGGAGCAGGTCGGCCTGTCGATGGCGATGGGCGCGTTCCTCGCCGGCATCCTGCTGGCCGAGTCGAACTTCCGCCACCAGCTGGAGGCCGATATCGAGCCGTTCCGCGGCATGCTGCTCGGCCTGTTCTTCATGAGCGTCGGCATGTCGATCGACGGCAACCTCGTGCGGGAGGTCTGGCCCGCCCTGTTCGGCGCCACCCTGGCGGCGATCCTGGTCAAGGTCGCCATCGTGGCCGGCCTGTTCCGGCTGTTCGGCTCGGACACGCTGGGGGCCCTGCGGGGGGCGGCGGTTCTGGCGCCCGCGGGCGAGTTCGCCTTCGTGCTGCTGCCTCAGGCCCAGGATCTCGGCCTCACCGGCGTCACGGCGACGCGCTTCGCGGTGGCGCTCGCCGCGCTGACCATGCTGATCGGGCCGATTGCCGCCAAGGGGCTCGACAAGCTGATCGAGCGGCGCACCGCGCGCAGCACCCGCGCGCTGGAGGCGCCCTCCACCGAGCTGACCGAGAGCGGCGACGCCAGGGTGCTGGTGATCGGCTTCGGCCGCTTCGGGCAGGTGCTGACGCAGGTGCTGATGGCCGAGGGCATCCCCGTCACGGTGATCGACAAGGACGTGGAGCAGCTGCGCGCCGCCTCGCGCTTCGGCTTCCGCATCTATTACGGCGACGGCACCCGGCTCGACGTGCTCCGCGCCGCCGGGATCGGCCGGGTCGAGCTGGTCTGCATCTGCGTCGACGACCGGGAGGGCGCTCTCAAGATCGTCGACATCGTCCACGAGGAGTTCTCCAGCGTGCGCACCTTCGTGCGCGCCTACGACCGCCTGCACGCGGTGGAGCTGATGAACCGGGACGTCGACTACCAGATCCGCGAGACCGCCGAATCCGCCCTCGCCTTCGGACGGTCGGCGCTCGAGGGGCTCGGCCTGTCGCCGGAGGCCGCCTCGGCCCGGGCCGACGACGTGCGCAAGCGCGACATCGCCCGCCTCGTCCTGCAGCAGGCCGGGGCCCTGCCGGACGGCGCCGGCTGGATGCGCGGCGCCGCGGCGGGTCTGAAGCCCGAGCCGCTGACCATTCCGGTCCGGCCGGCGCGGGCGCTCAGCACCGAGACCCGCGACCTCGTGGGCAGCGACCGGCGCGAGGCGGCCGAGCGGCTGCTGGAGAAGCCCGCACTGGCGCCGCAGGAGACGGACGCCGCCGAGGGGGAGACCGATTCGGAGGCGGAGCTGGAAGCGGAAGGCAGCGCCCGGGATGCGTGACCGGCCGGATGTCTGACATGTCCGACGGGCCGCCCCCGGCGGAGGCGGGCCGCTTCGTCACCGGCTCGATCCTCCGGCACGTGGTGGTGATGGCCGCCACCGGATCGGTGGGGCTGATGGCGATCTTCGTCGTCGACCTCTTGTCGCTGCTCTACGTGTCGACGCTCGGCGACCCGAACCTCACCGCGGCGGTCGGCTTCGCCGGCATCGTGCAGTTCTTCGCCACGGCGGTGAATATCGGCCTGATGATCGCCGCCGGGGCGCTGGTCGGGAAGGCCGTCGGCGCGCGCGACCGCGCGGCGGCGCGGCGCCTCGCGACCTCCGCGCTGGTCCTCGGCAGCCTCGTGGCCGCCCTCATCGCGGTGCTGATCGCGCTGCTCGCCGACCCGCTCCTGGCCCTGATCGGCGCGAAGGGCGAGGCGCTGCGGGTGGCGATCCTGTTCCTCCACATCACCCTTCCGTCGAACCTGCTGCTCGCCGCCGGCATGCTGTTCACCGGCCTGCTGCGCGCGGTGGGCGAAGCCAGGCAGGCGATGTCGGTCACCCTGGCCGGAGCGGTGGTCACCGCACTGCTCGATCCGCTGCTGATCTTCGGGGCCGGCCTGGGCGTCACGGGCGCGGCGATCACCGTCTGCGTCGCGCGCGCGACCTTCGTGGCGGTGGGCGTCCGCGGCGTCGCCCGGCACGGCCTCCTCCGCCGGCCGCACCTGTCCGACCTGCCGGCCGACGCCGCCGCCCTGGCCGGCGTCGCGGGACCGGCCGTGCTCACGAATCTCGCCCCCTCGGTGGCGAGCGCGTTCCTGGCACGGCTGTTCGCCGGCTACGGGGCCGATGCGGTCGCCGCCGCGTCGGTGATCGACCGCCTGACGCCGGTGGCCTTCGGCGGCCTGTTCGCCCTGTCGGGGGCGATCGGCCCGATCCTGGCGCAGAACTGGGGCGCGGGCCTGTTCGACCGGATGCGCGGCGTGCTGCGCGCGGCGGTCCGGGTGACGCTGGCCTATGTCGCCGTGGTCTGGTTCGTCCTGGCGCTGACCCGGGGATGGCTCGCCAGCCTGTTCGGCCTGCACGGGGTCTCGGCCGAGCTCTTCGGCTTCTTCTGCCTCGTCGGCGGCGCGATCTGGTTCTTCAACGGGCTGCTGTTCCTCGGCAACGCCGCCTTCAACAATCTCGGCTTCCCCCTGCGCTCGACGCTGCTGAACTGGGGGCGCGCGACCCTCGGCACGGTCCCCCCGGCGATGCTCGGGGCGGCGCTCTACGGCCCCCGCGGCGTGGTCGCCGGGATGGGCGTGGGATCCCTGGTCTTCGGCGCCCTCGGCATCCTGCTGGCCCGCCGCACGGTGGACCGCCTGGAAGGGAGCGGCCGGCGCGGGCGTGAGCCCGAGGCTGCGGCGGCGGTGCTGGAGAGGCCGGCGCCGCTGCCGCCGGGCCATGCCCATCCCGAGCCGTTGCACTGAGACGGCGGAGAAGGCGCAAGTTCCGCGGGGAAGAACTGGTATTTCCCCGCGTGACGGGTCACCATACCCTGTCTCGGCCTGTCCCGGCCGGGGCAGGATCGAGGCGTCATGTTCAACCCGCTCGAGATGTTCCAGGCCCAGGGCGAGGCCGGCCTTCAGGCCATGGCCCAGCAATTCGGCCTGACGACTGAGCAGACGGCCCGCGCCTTCGAGGCGCTGATGCCGGCCCTGACCCTGGGGCTCCAGCGCAGCGTCGGCGTGGACCCGACCGGCTTCGCCCGGATGTTCGGGCTGGAAGCCGCCAAGCCTGCGCCGCCGCAGGGCTTCGAGGCCCTCAGCCAGATGTTCGGCTCGGCGCAGCTGATGCAGGCCGTGCTGCGGCAGGCCTCGGCCACGAGCGGCGTCGGCGCGCAGGTGCTGCGCCAGATGCTGCCGATGATGGCGGGGGCCGTGGTGGCGAGCATCGTCCATGTCATGCTGAACCAGCCGCAGGCCGAGCCCGCCCAGGCGCGGTCGAGCCCGCCGCCGCCCGTTCCGTTCCCGTTCGGGCCGGCCTGGGCCGAGATGGCCAAGGCGATGATGCCCGCGGTCCAGCCGCCGGCGCCGCCGCCGAAGCCGGCCGCCAAGCCGACCGCGAAGCCGTCGCAGGGAACTGCAGGCGAAGCCGGCTCGGATGTGTTCCAGCAGATGATGCGCACCGGGGCCGAGGTTCAGGGCAACAACATCCGGGCGATGCAGGAGCTGTTCGAGACCTTCTGGCCTGCCTCCGGGGGCGCGACGCCCCAGTCCTCGGACGGCACCCCGGCACGTCCCGATCCGGCGCCCGCCGATCCCGCGGCGGGCAAGGGCCGGCGCGGTCGCCCGTCCGGCGGGACCGGTTGACGCAGGGACAGGGCCCGGGCGGACGTTGACCCCGCGGATCGAAGCGGCAACCTGTCGCCGAGGAGATCCGCCGATGAGCGACCATTTGACCGCCTGGGACGATCGCACGGAGAGCGTCGCCGGGAATGGCGTCGCCAAGCGCGCGATCCCGGGTGCGGGTGCCAGCCTCGTGCGCGTGGTGGTGCCGGCGGGCATCTCGGCGCCGGCCCACAGTCACGACCACGAGCAGTTCGTGCAGGTGCTCGCGGGCTCCGGGGTCCTGGAGACCGAGCAGGGTCGCAAGCCGTTCTCGGCCGGCAGCGTGTTCCACTTCCCGGCCGGGGCGTGGCACGCCGCCGAATTCGAGACCGAGACGGTCTTGATCGAGACGAACCTCGCGTCGCAGGTCTGACATAGGTCCGGCGGGCGTGGCTGGTTCAGCCGGGACTCCTCGGCCGGCTCAGGCTCGGCGCTGAGGAGGAAGACGGATCATTCCGGTCCGGGGCCGAGTTGCCGTTCCAGTTCCTCAGCCGCGGGCACCGTCTCGCGCGCGTACCGGACGGCCTGATCGGCGGTCAGCAAGCGACCGTCCTCGGGAAAGAAGGCGAGCCCCCGACCGATGTCACGCAGGCCGTGATCGCCATGAGGGCGCCGATGGATTCCGCGATGGTGCCGAACCAGAACGCGTACACGCATGGCCAGGAGCCGGCGAAGTCGGTCTCCGGATAGGTTTCCTTCAATTCCGAGAACGGCACGATCGAGCACTCGAAGCCCAAGGCCCGGCCGCGCCGCACGGCCGGCAGATGCCCCGACGAGGCCAGCGGAATCATCGTTCCACGAAGCTGCAGATCGAAACCGAGCGCGTCCAGGCCGGCCTGCCAATCCGATACGCCGGCGAGTGGTCTCGGACACAGGGCGTACGCTTCCATACTCACGCGAGCACGACTCCGAGTGTGACGGCGACAGAGATGCGGCTCGTGATGGAGATGCCGCGGAGCAGATGGATCTCGATGACCGGGACGCTGTCGTCGACACCTGCGCCGGCCCGCAGGGCACGGATGCGGCGCGGCGACAGACCCGTTTCGCCGGTCTTGATGTCCCAGATCGCCCGGACCGGCGCTGCGCTGGTCCGGCCATCCCGGAGAAGAACATGCGTGCGTCTGCTGCCGGACAGGCCGTGGCGGACGATGTCGCCGGCGACGAAGCTCTGCTCGACACCGTGCCTGCCGATCCCGGGGAGATCCAGCGCGCACAGGCGGGCCGCCAGGCTGGCGTGGATCTGGAACCCGTAGAGGAACCCCTCTTCCGGCTCGGTGCTCGCGACGACGTCCTTCAGGACATCGAGGATCTCATCGGTCTTCGCGTCGATCCGAGGATCACCCGTTGGGTCCTTGCGAACGACGGTGAGCGACCCGCCCTCTCCGCACCACCGACCATCGCGGCCCCGTCGCCGATCCGGTCTGAATCCGGCTTTGATGTCCTGGCGTTCCAGAGCAACGAAGGCTCGGCTCAAGCGCAACTCCGCGAGGGAATACGCCCAGAGCACATCGGGATCATGATCTCGCATCGCGCCAGAACCCGCCGTCCTTGTTCCTGTTTTATTCCATGATTCTTTTCCTTCAATCGAGCGATCTCAGGCTTAATTAGGAAAACATTTCGGCCCCATCCGGCCGAGCGGGCGCCTGGCCTGCGGCAAATTATTCTTGGCGCGCGAGCAAAATGCCTGCGCTTGGCCTGAGCCGTCGGCGCGTGTAGGAATCCCACCTTGAACGCCCGCCCGTGCACGCCGACGAAAGGCCGGGCATCGCCCCTACCAGAACAGAGGCAGACCATGAGCGCCGGTACCGCCGCCGACAAGCACTTCTCCAACAGCTTCTTCGCCGCCCCCCTCACGGAGACCGATCCCGAGATCGCCGAGGCGGTGGCCAAGGAGCTCGGCCGTCAGCAGCACGAGATCGAGCTGATCGCCTCGGAGAACATCGTCTCCCGCGCCGTGCTGGAGGCGCAGGGCTCGGTGCTGACCAACAAGTACGCGGAGGGCTATCCGGGCCGGCGCTACTACGGCGGCTGCCAGTTCGTGGACATCGCCGAGGATCTCGCCATCGAGCGCGCCAAGCGCCTGTTCGATTGCGGCTTCGCCAACGTGCAGCCGAACTCGGGCTCCCAGGCCAACCAGGGCGTGTTCCTGGCCCTGATGCAGCCCGGCGACACCTTCCTGGGCCTCGACCTCGCCGCGGGCGGCCACCTGACGCACGGCGCCCCGCCGAATGTCTCGGGCAAGTGGTTCAAGCCGGTCTCCTACACGGTGCGCCGCGAGGACCAGCGGATCGACATGGAGCAGGTCGCCCAGCTCGCGCAGGAGCATAAGCCGAAGGTGATCATCGCCGGCGGCTCGGGCTACCCGCGCCACTGGGACTTCGCCAAGTTCCGCGAGATCGCCGACTCGGTGGGCGCCTACTTCATGGTCGACATGGCCCATTTCGCGGGCCTCGTTGCGGCCGGCGTCCATCCGTCGCCGTTCCCGCACGCCCATGTCGCCACCACGACGACCCACAAGACGCTCCGCGGCCCGCGCGGCGGCATGATCCTGACGAACGACGAGGCGCTGGCCAAGAAGTTCAACTCGGCGATCTTCCCGGGCATCCAGGGCGGCCCGCTGATGCACGTCATCGCCGGCAAGGCCGTCGCCTTCGGCGAGGCGCTGAAGCCCGAGTTCAAGATCTACGCCCGCCAGGTGGTGGAGAACGCCAAGGCGCTCGCCGACACGCTGATCTCGGGCGGCTACGACATCACCTCGGGCGGCACCGACAACCACCTGATGCTGGTCGACCTGCAGCGGAAGGGCCTCACCGGCAAGGCGGCGGAAGCCGCGCTGTCGCGGGCGCACATCACCTGCAACAAGAACGGCGTGCCCTTCGACACGCAGAAGCCGACCATCACCTCGGGCATCCGGCTCGGCACCCCCGCCGGCACGTCCCGCGGCTTCGGCGTCGCCGAGTTCAAGCAGATCGGCGGCTTCATCGTCGAGGTGCTGGACGGGCTCGCCGCCAAGGGTGAGGCGGGCGACAGCGCGGTCGAGGCCGATGTCAAGACCCGCGTCCATGCTCTCACGGACCGGTTCCCGATCTACGGCTGAGGCGTGAGCGGGGCCGGTCTTTCGGGCCGCCCTTCGGTGGATTAGGAAACGGCCGCGGATCCGACCGGTCCGCGGCCGTTTCCATGCCCGAGTATCCCATCCATGCGGTGTCCCTATTGCGGCGGCTCCGAGACCCAGGTGAAGGACTCGCGGCCCTCCGAGGACGGGGCCGCGATCCGGCGGCGCCGGGTCTGCCCCGACTGCGCCGGCCGCTTCACCACCTTCGAACGGGTGCAGCTGCGCGAGGTCGTGGTGCTCAAGCGCTCGGGCAAGCGCGTGCCCTTCGACCGGGACAAGCTGCAACGTTCCATCGACGTGGCGCTCCGCAAGCGCGCCGTCGATCCGGAGCGGATCGAGCGGCTCGTCAGCGGCATCACCCGGCAGCTCGAGAGCGCCGGGGAGCCCGAGGTGACCTCCGAGACGATCGGTGAACTGGTGATGGCGGGACTCAAGGGTCTCGACGACGTCGCCTACGTGCGCTTCGCCTCCGTCTACAAGAACTTCCGCGAGGCGAAGGACTTCGAGGACCTGCTCGGCACGCTGAGCGACGGTAGCCCGGTACCGGCGGCCGTGCCGGGGCCGGACGCCGAGCTGGAGCCCGAGGCACCGGGGCGGCGCCGCGCCGGCCGCCCATGAGCGACGATACCCACTTCATGCGCCTCGCCCTGGCGCTGGGCCGCCGCGGTCTCGGCACCACGTGGCCGAACCCGTCGGTCGGCGCCGTGGTGGTCGAGCCCGGAACCGGGCGCATCCTCGGGACGGCGGCGACGGCGCGGGGGGGACGCCCGCACGGGGAGCCCGTGGCGCTGGCCGCCGCGGGGGACGCCGCCCGCGGCGCGACCCTCTACGTGACCCTTGAGCCGTGCTCACATCACGGCCGCACGCCGCCCTGCACCGACGCCATCCTGGCCTCCGGGATCGCCCGGGTGGTCAGTGCCCTGGAGGATCCCGACCCGCGGGTGGCGGGGCGGGGCCACGATCTCCTGAGACAGGGCGGCGTCGCGGTCGAGACCGGGCTGATGCGGGATGCGGCGGCGCGCGACCATGTCGGCCACATCACCCGGGTGACACGCGGCCGCCCGGCCCTGCACCTCAAGCTCGCCCGCACCCGCGACGGCTTCTGCGCTGCCGCCGGTCCGGAGCGCCTGCGCATCACCGGCCCGGTGGCGGACGGGGTGGTCCATCTCTGGCGCGCCCATGCCGACGCGATCCTGATCGGCATCGGCACCGCCCGGGCGGACGACCCGTCGCTGACCGTCCGGCTGCCGGGCCTGGACGCTCGCTCGCCCCTGCGGGTCGTGCTCGACACGCATCTGCGGCTCTCGCCCGCCAGCGTCCTGGCGCGGACCGCCCGCGACACGCCGACCCTGGTGCTCACCACCCGCTCGGCCCCGGCCCATGCGCGGCGCGCCCTGGAGGCGCTCGGCGTCGAGGTCGCGACCGTCCCGGCCGACGCGGCCGGCGGGATCGATCTCCCGGCGGCCCTGGCGCAGCTGGGCGAGCGCGGCCTGACCCGCCTGTGCAGCGAGGGCGGCCCCCGCCTTGCGGAGGCGCTCGCACGGGCCGATCTGATCGATACCTGCACGCTGGTCACCGGTCCGGTGGAACTGGGACCGGCGGGCGGTCTTCCGGCGCTGGGGCCCGCCCTGGCGGAGGCCCTGGCGGGCGACCGGTTCCGCGAGGCCGAGCGGCTCACGTTCGGACCCGACGAGGCCGTGACCTACGAGCGCAACAGGACGTAAGCGATGTTCACGGGGTTGGTCAGCGACGTCGGCACGGTCGTCTCTGTCTCGGGCGAAGGTGATCTGCGCCGGATCGCGATCCGCGCCTCCTACGACCCGGCGACGATCGCGCTCGGCGCCTCGATCGCCTGCGCGGGCCCCTGCCTCACGGCCGTGTCGGTCGAGCCGGCCGAGGGGGGCTGCGTCTTCGCGGTGGACGCGGCCGCCGAGACCCTGGCGCGCACCACCGTAGGTTCCTGGGCGGCGGGCACGCGGATCAACCTCGAACGCTCCCTTAAGATCGGCGATGAACTCGGCGGCCACTTGGTCACGGGCCACGTCGACGGTCTCGCCGAGATCGTGGAGCGCGAGAGCGTCACGGCGGGCGCCTGGGGGCCGAGCGAGCGGTTCACGCTCCGGGCGCCGGCGGCCCTGGCGAAGTTCATCGCCGAGAAGGGTTCGGTCTGCCTCGACGGCACCTCGCTCACGGTGAATTCGGTCCAGGGCGACCTGTTCTCGGTGCTGCTGATCCCCCACACGCTCCAGGTCACCACCTGGGGTGAGCGGCGGCAGGGCGACCGCCTGAACCTGGAGGTCGACCTGATCGCTCGCTACGCCGCCCGGCTCGCGGAGGCGCGGGCCTGAGCGTCCTCAGCGCGGCGGGATCGAGTAGGTGCCGGTGGCGTGGCAGACGAGATCCGGGCTGCCGACAGCGGTGATCGCCACCTCGCCGACGGCGAGCCGCCGCCCGAGCTTGAGCAGCCGGCATTCGGCCACGAGATCCCCCGTGGCGGGCTTGCGCAGGAAGTTGAAGTTGAGACTCGTGGTCACCGCGAGCGCCACCGGCCCGATATTGGCGAGGATTGCCGCGTAGAGGGCATAGTCGGCGAGCGCCATCATGGCCGGCCCCGACACCGTCGCGCCCGGGCGCAGGAAGCGCTCGTGGGCCTCCAACCGCATCCGCGCCGAGAGCGGTCCCACGGCCTCGAGGTGGTAGGCCCGCCCGCCCGCCCGCATCTGCGGGAACTCGCGGTCGAGGAAGTCGCGGGTCTCGGCGAGGGTCAGGATCGTGGCGGTCATGGGCCCTTGCAGCACGGGCGCTCCCGGGAGGCAATCCGAAGCCCGCCTCCCGTCCATCCCCCCGGATCCTGCGGTGTCCGGATGGAATCAACCGTCGCGCGGCTCCGATCAGAAGAAGATCGGCCGTGCGCTGGCGGTGATCTCGCCCAGCACCGTGCCGGTGGCCGGCTCGATCTCCTTGAGCACCACGTCGTAGCCCCAGAGGTCGGCGAGGTGCTGCAGGACCCGCTTGGCGTCGTCCTTCTGCAGGGTGATCTTGTTGATCGCCTTGTGGTGCAGGATCAGGCGCCGGTCGCCCTCGAGATCCACATCCACCACCTCGATGTCGGGATCGAGCCAGGCGACGTCATACTGGCGCGCGAAGGCGCGGCGCAGCTTGCGGTAGCCGCGCTCGTCGTGGATCGCCTCGACCCGCAGCTCCGGCTCCTCCGGATCGTCCACGACGTGGAACAGGCGCAGGTCGCGCATCAGCTTGGGTGACAGGAACTGCTGGATGAAGCTCTCGTCGCGGTAATTCTCCCAGCAGTCGCGCAGGACCGCCATGGCGTCGCCGGTGCCGGCGATGTCGGGGAACCACGCCCGGTCCTCGTCGGTCGGCTGCTCGGCGATGCGGGCGATGTCCTGCATCATGGCGAAGCCGATCGCGTAGGGGTTGTGGCCGCCGTAGGAGCGGTCGTCGTAGTTCGGCTGCCGGATGACGTTGGTGTGCGATTGCAGGAATTCGAGGTAGGCCGCCTCGGTGATCTGCCCGGATTCCGACAGGGCGTTCATGATCCGGTAGTGGCAGTACGTGGCGCAGCCCTCGTTCATCACCTTGGTCTGGCGCTGCGGGTAGAAGTACTGGGCCACCAGGCGGACGATGCGCAGGATCTCGCGCTGCCAGGGGCGCAGGCGGGGTGCGACCTTCTCCAGGAAATAAAGAATGTTCTCCTGGGGCAGCTCCAGCAGCGCCTTGCGCCGCTCGGCGGCCATGTCGGAGCGGACGGCGCCGACCTTCTGCGGCAGGGTCCGCCAGAGATCGTTGTAGATCTGCTCCCCGTGCTCGATCCGCTCGCGCTCGCGCCGCTGCTCGGAGGCGAGGTCCGGCCGCTTCTTGCGCGGATAGCGGTGGACCCCCTGGCTCATCAGCGCATGGGCGGCGTCGAGCACCTGCTCCACCGCCTGATGGCCGTAGCGCTCCTCGCAGCGGGCGATGAAGCCCTTGGCGAAGTCGAGATAGTCCAGGATGCCTTCGGCGTCGGTCCACTGCCGGAACAGATAGTTGTTCTTGAAGAAGTGGTTATGCCCGAAGGCGGCATGCGCGATGACGAGCGTCTGCATCGTCGCCGTATTCTCCTCCATGACGTAGGAGATGCACGGGTCGGAGTTGATGACGATCTCGTAGGCGAGGCCCATGAGGCCGCGGCGGTACCCGGACTCGTGCTGGGCGAAGTGCTTGCCGAAGGACCAGTGCTTATAGAACAACGGCATGCCGATCGACGCGTAGGCGTCGAGCATCTGCTCGGCCGTGATGATCTCGATCTGGTTCGGGTACCAGGACAGGCCCAGCTGCGGTCCGGCCACCGCCTCGCAGGCGTCGTGGATCCGTCGGATCGTGTCGAAATCCCAGTCGTTACCGGTGAACAGGGGTTTCTGGCCCCCGGAGATGGTCTGGGGCGTCCGTGCCTTGACGAGCGTCATGCGGCCTCCCGTTCGATTGCTTGGATCCGGCCAACTCCGCGTCTCGCCCTCCCCCGCAGAGGCGGGAGGGACGCGTCGCGCCACTCCGTGTCACGCCTCCGCCTCGGCGCGGCCTTCCTTGCGGCCGAACAGCTCGCGGAAGACCGGGTAGATCTCCCGACGATGGTTGACCTTGCGCATGGCGATCGGACCGCCGGCCTTGGCGATCGCCTCGTAGGTCCGCCACAGGGTGGTGCGGTGCTCCACGAAGCCGGCGCGGGGGCCGTTCTCGTCCCCCACCTCGAGATAGGCGAAGTGCTGGCAGGCCGGCAGGATGTGCGACCGCAAGAGTTCCGTCGAGGTCGGCCCGTCGGAGGAGACGTTGTCGCCGTCCGAGGCCTGGGCGGCGTAGATGTTCCAGTCGTTCGGGTCGTAGCGCTCGGCGATGATGCGCTTCATCTCCACGAGCGCCGAGGAGACCAGGGTGCCGCCGGTCTCCCGGGAGCCGAAGAAGGTCTCCTCGTCCACCTCGGTCGCCCGGTCGGTATGGCGGATGAAGACGATCTCCACGTGCCGGTAGCGGCGCGTCAGGAAGATGTGCAGCAGGATGTAGAACCGCTTGGCGAGGTCCTTCATGTGCTCGGTCATCGAGCCCGACACATCCATCAGGCAGAACATCACCGCCTGGGCGATCGGCCGCGGATAGGGCTCGAACCGGCGGAAGCGCAGGTCGATCGGATCGACGTAAGGGATCCGCTTCGACCGCTCGCGCAGCCGGAACAGGGCCTGCTCCAGTTCCGAACGCTCTGGATCGCCCTCCGCCAGGGCCTGGATCTGCGCCTCCAGGGCCGCGACTTCCTCGGGCTTCGGCCGCTTGAGGGCGATCCGCCGGGACATCGAGTTGCGCAGGGTGCGGGTGAGCGCGAGATTCGCCGGCGAGCCGGTGACCGTGTAGCCCGCCCGGCGCAGCCCCTCGGTTTCCACCACGGCCAGCCGCCGCTTGGCGAGGTCCGGAAGCTCCAGGTCCTCGAGGAAGAGCTCCAGAAACTCCTCGCGGGTGAGGACGAAGCGGAACGCGTCCTCGCTGTTCTCGCCGCCTTCCCCGCCTTCACCGGCACCACGGCCGCCGCCGCTGCCCGGGGGCCGCTCGATCGTGTCGCCCTCGACGTAGGTCTTGTTGCCGGGCAGGATGTGGTCCTGCAGGCCCGTGCCGGGCTGGCGCGAGAAGCGGGGCTCCCGGACGCCGTCCGCCGGCACGGTGACGCGGCCGTCCTTGCCGAGATCCTTGATGTCCTTCTCGCGGGCGGATTCCCGCACCGCGCGCTGGGCCACGTCCTTCACGCGCCGCAGGAAGCGCTGGCGGTTCGGGAGGCTCTTGCCGCCCGGGTTCAAACGTCGGTCGACGATATGCATCCGCTGCGAAAACCCTCGTCCGCGTGTTCCGGCCGGGTCCGGACCCTTGTCGTACCATGCTGTTACCGGAGGGATGGATCCCTCTTTTGCAGCAGGGCCGAGATCTTCACCGGCCGGTCGTCCGAAACTGTGGCGGCAAAGGGTCGGATCTCAGGGTCGAACCCTGTGCCGGCCGGATTGGACCCGGCCGGACACCCCGCGCCTCAGCCGGCCTGCTTCACCCGCATGTACCATTCCACCAGACGGCGAACCTGCCGCTCGGTGTAGCCGCGCGCGACCATGCGCTCGACGAACTCGCCGTGCTTCTTCTCGGTCTCGCCATCCTTCTTGGAACCGAAGGAGATCACCGGCAGAAGTTCCTCCACCTGGGAGAACATCCGCCGCTCGATCACCTCGCGCAGCTTCTCGTAGGAGGTCCAGCTCGGGTTGCGGCCGCCGTGCTGGGCTCGGGAGCGCAGGGCGAACTTGACCACCTCGTTGCGGAAGTCCTTCGGATTGGCGATCCCGGCGGGCTTCTCGATCTTGGTGAGCTCCTGGTTCAGGAGCTCCCGGTTCATGAGCTGCCCGGTCTCGGCATCCTTGAAGTCCTGGTCTTCGATCCAGGCGTCGGCATAGTCGATATACCGGTCGAACAGGTTCTGCCCGTAATCGTGATACGATTCGAGATAGGCCTTCTGGATCTCGTGCCCGATGAACTCCGCATAGCGCGGGGCCAGCTCGGTCTTGATGAATTCCAGGTACTTCTTCTCGGTCTCGGGCGGCAGCTGCTCGCGCTTGAGCGACTGCTCCAGCACGTACATCAGATGCACCGGATCGGCCGAGACCTCGGTGGTGTCGTGGTTGAAGGTCGCGGCCAGGACCTTGAAGGCGAAGCGGGTGGAGATTCCGTCCATGCCCTCGTCGACGCCGGCCGTGTCCTTGTATTCCTGCATCGAGCGGGCGCGGGGATCGACCTCGCGTAGGGACTCGCCGTCGTAGACCCGCATCTTCGAGAAGACGTTGGAATTGGCGTGCTCGCGCAAGCGGGACAGGACCGAGAAGCGCGCCAGCATCTCCAGCGTGCCGGGGGCGCAGGCGGCGTCCGAGAGTTCCGAGCTGGAGATCAGCTTCTCGTAGATCCGCTGCTCCTCGGTGACGCGCAGGCAGTACGGGACCTTGATCACGTAGATCCGGTCGATGAAGGCCTCGTTGTTCTTGTTGGTCTTGAAGGTCTGCCACTCGGCCTCGTTCGAGTGGGCCAGGATCACGCCGGTGAACGGGATCGCGCCGATATTCTCGGTGCCGACGTAGTTGCCCTCCTGCGTCGCCGTGAGCAGCGGGTGCAGCATCTTGATCGGCGCCTTGAACATCTCGACGAACTCGAGAATGCCCTGGTTCGCGCGGTTCAGGCCGCCCGAATACGAGTAGGCGTCGGGATCCGCCTGCGACAGGGTCTCCAGGCGCCGGATGTCGACCTTGCCGACCAGCGAGGAGATGTCCTGGTTGTTCTCGTCCCCCGGCTCGGTCTTGGCGATGGCGATCTGGCGCAGCCGGGAAGGCCGGACCTTGATCACCTTGAAGCGCGAGATGTCGCCGTTGAACTCGTCGAGGCGCTTGAGCGCCCAGGGGCTCATCAGGCCGGTGAGCCGCCGGCGCGGGATGCCGTAACGGCGCTGGATCTCCTCGCCCATCGTCTCGGGATCGAACAGGCCCAGCGGGCTCTCGAAGACCGGCGAGACCTCGTCCCCCGCCTTGAGGACGTAGACGGGGTGAACCTCCATCAGGAGCTTCAGCCGCTCGGCCAGCGACGACTTACCGCCGCCCACCGGGCCCAGCAGGTAGAGGATCTGCTTGCGCTCCTCCAACCCCTGCGCGGCGTGGCGGAAGAACGAGACGATCCGCTCGATCGTCTCCTCCATGCCGTAGAACTCCCGGAAGGCCGGGTAGGTCCGGATCGTCCGGTTCATGAAGATCCGGCCGAGGCGCGAATCCTTGGCGGTGTCCACGAATTCGGGCTCGCCGATCGCCGCGAGGATGCGCTCGGCGGCCGAGGCGTACATCAGGGGCTCGTCGCGACAGGCCTCCAGGTACTCGGAGAGCGTCATCTCCGTGTCGCGGCGGGCCTCGTACCCTCGGGCGAAGCTCTGGAAAAGGTCGTTCGTCGCATGCATGGGCATTCGATAACCCTCTCAGACCGTGACAGCTTCATCCTGTCTCGGCTTGGATGCAACCGACAGGCCCGCTTTTGTCGCAGTGCGGCGAGCGTGGCGCCCGGCATGTCGATTGCTTGCAACACTCCCGAGCGCTGAAGGCCGCACAGATGAGACTCCGTGCGGCCCCCGAACGGCTGCACGAGCCGCTGAACTGGGCAGATACCGCCTAAGCGGGCCCAGGCTCACAAATCCGTGCCCTCTTTCTTGCCATCGTCTCCCGATTTGGCACCGGACGCCGCGACCGTAATCTTGACGGTCTGCGTCTGCACTTGACCGTCGGAGCTCTTGACCTCGAACGTCACTTCGTCGGTTCCGGTGAAGCCGGAGTTGGGCTGGTAGAACAGCGCCTGGACGGCCGCCTCCTTGTTGGGACAGCGATAGCTTGCCGGTGTCTTCAGCTTGCCGACCTTGGTGATCACCGAGCCGTTCTTCGGCGGCCCCGAGACCTTGAACTCGGGCATCGGCCCAGGAGAACAATCCTTCTTGAGGTTCGGCGCGATCTCGATGCGCACGGTCTTGCCGGGCGCCACGGTCTTGGTTCGGCTGGCGGGCGCCTGGGCCAGCGCCGGGCCGGCGAGGGCCATGCTCCCGACGAGCAGCGCGGCGAGCGGACGAAGGGCAATCATGGAAGCGTCTCTCCAGTGCCGAGCCGGGACCTGTCTCCGGACGCGCGTCCGGATGCCCCGTTCCTCGGTGGAGACCATGTGGGGACGCCGCGCACGGGCGTCGAGGGCCCGGACGGCCCCTTAATTCTGGAGCGCCGCCGCGACGATACCGGTGATGCGGGCGATCTGCGCGGGATCGAATTCGCCGGCCAGGGCGGCGGCGAGCCGCCCTTCGACCCGCGTGCGCTCCCCGGCATCGGCAAGCGGAGCGGGGGGAATCTCATCCTCGGCCAGACGGCAGACCCGGCGAATCGTCTCGGCGGCCGCGAGGAGTTTCTCCCGGTCGGTGGGACCCATCTCCCAGAGCGGATTGCGCAGGCGGCTGATCACGCGCTTGGCGTCGCGGTACTCGCGGTCGACGCCGGTGGCCGCCTCGATCTGGCTGACGAGGAACATCAGTTCCAAGACTTCGGACGCCGCCTCCGGGCATGTGCGGACGATCCGCATGATGCGGGCCATCAGTTCCTGGCTGGGCGTCAACTTGGGTTTGGGCGCGGCCATGCGGGCGACAACGCAGGTTGTCGCCGGAAAGTTCGCTGGCCGCGTGTCGGATCGCGCGGTCGTGCCTACACGGTCAGGCTGGGCCGGTCAGGCCTCCAGGTCGGGCATCTCGCGCAGGCCATCGAGCAGGGCGCGGCAGGCCCGCAATTCCTCCAGGGCTTCGGCCAGGGACGCCCGGTCCGAGGCTCCGAGAGTGACGGACCGGGCGCCCGCCTCCGTCTCGACCTCCTGAATCAGGGGTTCGGCCGCCACGGCCTCGCCGCGGCCGACCGCCTGCACGAAGCGGACGCCGTTCTCCTTGAGGACCCGCTGCGCCCCCGCGATGGTGTAGCGCTGCACGTGCAGGAGATGCCGGATGCCCGCCACCAGCTCGACATCCTGGGGCCGATAATAGCGCCGGCCGCCCGCCCGCTTCACGGGACGGATCTGGCCAAAGCGGGTCTCCCAGAACCGCAGCACGTGCTGGGGCACGTCGAGTTCCTCGGCCACCTCGCTGATCGTCCGGAACGCGTGGGCGCTCTTCTCGCCGATCCCGGTCGGCGGTTCGTCGGTCTGTGCGGCGGCGAGGGCTGGCGGCATGGGCGTCTTGCGAATGGGCTCGGAACGCCCCGATCTTGACCGGTCGCAGGGTCGCACTCAAGCCTGAGAGGCTGAGGAATCCGGCGGCGTTTGGAGCGGGTGCCGCTTGTGCGGTGCGTCGTGTGCCGGGCTCCCGTTCACCGTCCGCGACCTTCCGGGCATCCGGGACAAGGGCGGGGCAGGATGAACCGCAGCCCGTTCCGGGGCGCAGGCCCCGCAGGAGGCGAACCCGCACGCGGACCCGCTCAATCGTCGTCGTGAACGCCCGTGCCATTCAGGCCGTTGATCTTAGCCTTGAGCACGTTGGACGGCTTGAACACCATCACCTGCCGCGGCTCGATCGCGACCTCGACCCCGGTCTTGGGGTTGCGGCCGACGCGCTTGCCCTTGCTGCGCACCACGAAGGAGCCGAACGAGGACAGCTTCACCGTCTCGCCGCTCGCCAGGCAGCTGCAGATCTCCGACAGCACGGTCTCGACGAGGGCGGCCGACTCGGTCCGCGACAGGCCCACCTGATGGTAGACGGCCTCGCTCAAGTCGGCGCGCGTCACCGTCTTGCCTGCCATGCCGTGTCCCCTCGCCCGCATCCTTCGCCCCATGACGCATGGTGCGGCACGCGCGGCCACACCAAACGCTGAAGGCGTATCCCTATGATCCGGCACGCTAATCGGCGCTCCGCCCCCGGTCAACCGCAGCGGGGCCGCGAATCGTTTCAGGCGCCCGCCCGAAGCCTCACCAGCGGATCAGCGCCGCACCCCAGCTGAACCCGCCGCCGATCGCCTCGATCATCACGAGGTCGCCCGCCTGGATGCGACCGTCCCGCCGCGCCACGTCGAGGGCCAGGGGAATCGAGGCCGCCGACGTGTTGCCGTGGCGGTCCACCGTCAGCACGATCTTCTCCCGGGCGATTCCGATCTTGTCGGCCGAGGCCTCGATGATCCGGCGATTGGCCTGATGCGGCACGAACCAGTCGAGCTCCTCCGCGGTGACGCCCGCCTGCGCGAAAGCCTCGACGATGACGTCGGTGACCTGCCCCACGGCGAACCGGAACACGTCGCGGCCCTCCATGCGCAGGTGGCCGGTCGTGCCGGTGGAACCCGGACCGCCGTCGACATAGAGCTTTTCCCGGTGGCGCCCGTCCGACCGCAGGCTCGCGCTGAGCACGCCGCGGTCCCCGGCCTCGTCCTGCGCCTCCAGCACGATGGCGCCGGCCCCGTCGCCGAACAGCACGCAGGTGGTGCGGTCCTCCCAGTCGACAATCCGCGAGAAGGTCTCGGCGCCGACCACCAGCGCGCGGCGGGCCGCGCCCGTGGTCAGGAACTTGTCGGCGGTCGAGACCGCGAAGACGAAGCCGGCGCAGACCGCCTGCAGGTCGAAGGCCGCGCCCTGATGGATGCCCAGCGCCGCCTGGATCTGGGTCGCGGTCGCCGGAAAGGTGTGGTCCGGCGTCGAGGTGGCGCAGATCACGAGGTCGATGTCGTCGGCGGTCAGGCCGGCATCCTTCAGGGCGGCCCGGGCCGCGCGCGCGCCGAGGACCGAGGTGGTCTCGTCGGCGGCCGCGATGTGCCGCTGGCGGATCCCGGTCCGCTGGACGATCCACGCGTCGGAGGTGTCCATCTGCTCGGCCAGATCGGCATTCGTCACCACCCGTGCGGGCAGGCTCGATCCGGTCCCCACCACCACCGAGCGCAGAGGGGGCGCGCGCCGGTGCGGCTCGGGGTCAGTGCGGAGGGTTGCCATCATTGTCCTTCCCGGACGACGCCAGATTCACAATTTCCAGTTGTGAAGCCGCAGCCGTCCGATTTCCATCCCATCCGTCGACGGGGCTCAGTCCGGCACCGGCGTCACGCCGGCGCCAGCGCCGCGGTCTGGTCGAGCATCTCGCGGATCGTGCGGATCATGTCATGGCGCGCCATGTCGTGCGCCAGATCGATCGCCGCGGCGAAGCCCTGCGCATTCTCCGAACCGTGGCTCTTGATGACGATGCCTTCGAGGCCGAGGAACACCCCGCCATTGGCCCGGCTCGGGTTCATCTTGTCCTTGAGGGCCTTGAAGGCCTGCCGGGCGAACAGGGCGCCGATCTTGGCGGCCAGCGTCCGGGTCATGGCGGCGCGGAGATACGTGCCGATCTGCTTGGCGGTGCCCTCGGCGGTCTTGAGGGCGATGTTGCCGGTGAACCCCTCGGTCACCACCACGTCGACGGTGCCGCGCCCGAGATCGGTGCCTTCGACGAAGCCGTGATAGGTGAGGCCGGGGCTCTCCATCTCGCGCAGGATCCGGGCGGCCTCCTTGACCGCCTCGTTGCCCTTCATCTCCTCGGTGCCGACATTGAGCAGGCCGACGGTGGGCCGGTCGAGGTCGAACACGATCCGGGCCATGGCGGAGCCCATCACGGCCATCTCGACGAGGTGCTCGGCATCCGTGCCGATGGTGGCGCCGACGTCGAGCACGACGCTCTCGCCGCGCACGGTCGGCCACAGGCAGGCGATGGCCGGACGCTCGATGCCCGACATGGTCTTCAGGCAGATCTTCGACATCGCCATCAGGGCGCCGGTGTTGCCGGCCGACACGCAGGCATCGGCCTGCCCGTCGCGCACCGCCTGGATCGCCTGCCACATGGACGATTTGCCCCGGCCCTGGCGCACCGCCTGGCTGGGCTTGTCGTCCATGGCCACGGCCACGCTGGTGTGGCGGATCTCGACGCAATCCTTGAGCCGGGGCTCCTTGGCGACCAGCGGCGCGATCACGGCCTCGTCGCCGAACATCAGGAAGGTGGTGCCGGGATGGCGCTCCCGGGCCAGGGCCGCGCCGGGCACGACCGTGGTGGGCCCGTGGTCGCCACCCATGGCGTCGAGCGAGATGCACACGCGTTGGGACATGTCGGTAGCGGGTCGCGGGTCTCGGCGGGAAAGGGTTCAGACGTCGGCGGGACGGGGCCCGCCGGGCGCGGCGGACCATAGCGATACCGGCCCGGCGGGCAAATGAAATCGGGCGGCGCGGGCTTCCGGGCGGTCGCCGACGGCCTCAGGCTCCGCCGTCGCGGAGCTTGCGCAGGCCGTCGAGGGGCCCCGCATCGTCGCCCGCCACCACCGGCTCGAAGGTGATGCCGGGCTTGCGCGGATAGGGATCGAGGCCGAGCGCCAGGAACTCGGCGGTGAGCGCCCCGAAATCGATGCGGCCGCCGACCAGCGGGTCGGGGATGTCGGCCTCCTCGGCCTCAGTGCCGGCGAGCCGGTCGGTATCGGTGAACACCACCTCGACCGGTTCATGGACCGGCGCCTCGAAGGGTTCGAGGCTCACGGTGCAGACCTGCGTCACCAGGGCTTCCACCGCGCCGGTCACGGTGAGCCGGCTGGTCGGCCCCTCGATGGCGAAGCGCCCGACCAGATCGCGGATCCCGGGGATGCCGAAATCGGCGGCGAGCGCCGCGCATTCGGCCGGGCTCGCCTCCACGGTGACGGCGCCGCGCCCCTGGGGCAGGCGCTCGACATTGACCCAGCGCGCGAGGGGAAAGCCCTCCTGGCCGGCGTGGCGGGTCATGAATTTCCTCCATCTCCAGCGTGGACCGATGCCGGCGCGAAGCCGTCCGGCTCCGGGAAGGGCGGCCCAGCCCCGAGCAGCCCGTCCAGATCGGCGCCGGCGAGGGCGGCGTCGGCGGACTGCACGTAGGCGGCAAGACCGCGCCCGTCACCCTCGCCGCCCAGCACGTTGCGGACGAGAACGGCGCGCAGCGCCGCCGCGTCGCCGGCCTCCAGGGCGGCATCGTAGCCCTCGGCCCGGCCGTAAAAGGCGGCGCCGAGCTTCTTCATCCGCTTGGACACGCCCATGTCGCCGACACCGAGTTCGCGCAGCGAGGCGTCGAGCTGGGTGAAGACCGAATTCACGAGATCCTGGGCGACCTCGGACGCCGGCGCCGGCAACCGGTTCAGCCGGCGCAGGACCAGGATCGCGTGCAGGCAAAGGGCCTCGAACCGGCCCTCCACGGTATCGGGCACGCCGAGGCGCGTGTAGAGGCCCGGCCGGCGCGCGGCCATGCTCAAGGCCACGTGCAGCCCCTCGACGGCGCGGCGCCGCGCGCTCGCGCGCCGGAACAACCCGGCGATCATCGGTGCCGAACCCCGGCCATCTGTGGCCAAGCTTGCCTTGTCAAAGCCATAACCCCGCGGTACGGCAACCCACGCCCAGGGCGCAAGCGCCGTCGGAGCCCCGTGTCGGCGACGACGGTTGCGCCCCGTCCGTCAACACGCTCTCTGGGGGCCCGATGCGGCGCCGTCTCGTCCAGTCCTTCGCGCGCCTCGCCCTGCTCGGCCTTGCGGGAACCGGCCTGTCCGGCTGCATCGGCGAGGAGCTGCGTCACGGCTATCAGGTCGACCAGGCGGCACTCGCCACGATCAAGCCCGGCATGAGCCCCGAGCAGGTCCTGCAGATCCTCGGCACGCCGTCGACGGTGTCCACCGTGGGCAACAAGTCCTGGTACTACATCTCGCAGAACACCCGCCGGACGATCATGTTCCTGGGTGAGCAGGTCGAGGACCAGAAGGTGACGGCGGTCTATTTCTCGCCCGCCTTCAAGGTCGAGCGGGTGGCGCTTTACGGCCTCCAAGACGGCCGGATCTTCGACTTCATCGAACGCACGACGCCGACGAGCGGCGCCGACCGCGCCTTCCTCAGCCAGCTGTTCCGCGGCCTGACCCGCTACGAGCCGTTCGGCAGCGGCAGCGGCACCAGCGTCGTGCCGGGCGCCAATCGCGGCATGTGATCGGCCTCGCCCGCCACGAGGCGGGCGATCTCCGCCGGCTCCGAGAACAGGTGCTCGGGGCCGAGGGCCGCGAGAGCCCCGGAATCGGTATAGCCCCAGGCCACGGCGCCGAAGGGACAGCCCAGGGCGCGCGCCGCCTCAAGGTCGCGGATCTCGTCGCCGATGCAGAGAGCCCGGTCGGGCGCCACGCCGGTCCGTGCGAGCAGCGTCCGCAGCCGACGCGCCTTCCCGAAGACCGAGGCCCCGCAGGCATAGGTGCCGATGCGGTCGGCATTGTCCGGTCCGAGCACCCGCCGCACCGTGTCGGCGCGGTTCGACGACAGGATCGCCAGCGGCACGCCCGCCTCCGCGACCGCGGCCAGCATCGCCGGAACGCCGGGAAACAGGGCGATCTGCCCGGCGTCGCGCGCGGCCAGCCTGTGCATGTGGCGGGCGATGAGCGGCAGCTTCCAGCGCGGGATGCCGAGATGGGCCACGATCGCCCGGGCGCCCAGGAGCCGCAGACCCTCGACCTCATGGGCCTCGACCCGGCGGAAGCGGTAGCGGTCGGCGACCCCGTTCAGAACCGAACAGAACCACGGGAAGCTGTCGGCCAGGGTGCCGTCGAAATCGAGGACGACGAGACGCGGCCGTGGAGCGGCCGGCGGCCGGGTCATGTCAGGTCCGCAGGTTCTCGAGCGGGACACAGAGCCGCATCAGGAGACCGCCCGGCGCCCAGTCGTGCTCCAGCACGCCGTCGAGCTGGCCGGCGACGCTGCGCTCGGCCAGAACGGTGCCGAACCCCTTCCGGAGCGGCGCGCCGGCAACCTGGGGGCCGCCCTCCTCGCGCCATGTCAGCGTATAGCGGCCCGCCTCCCGGGCCCCGCTCAGCGAGACGCCGCCCTCCCGCGTTGAGAGCCCTCCGTACTTGACCGCGTTGGTCGCCTGCTCGTGCATGATCAGGGCGAGGGCGGTGGCGGTGCGCTCGCCGATCTCGGCATCGTCCCCGGTGATCACCACGCGCGCGCGTCCGTTCTCCTCGTAGGCGGCCATGATCAGGCGCATCAGCCCAAGCACCGTCTGACCGGCCACCGGCGGGGCGCTGTCGGGGGAATGGGGGCGAACATATTCGTGGGCCCGGGCCAGGGCGCCCAGTCGCTCGCGGAACGCCGCCACGAACGGCTTGGCCGCAGGATCGCTCCGGGCGGTCAGCGCGGCGAGGCCGCCGACCACCGCGAAGATGTTCTTGATCCGGTGCGACAGCTCGCGGATCAGAAGGTCCCGCGCCTCCTCGGCGCGCTTCGCCTCGCGCAGGTCGCGGGTGACGGTGGCGTATCCCACCTCGGTCCCCATCGGATCGCGCACCGGGAAGATGTTGTAGAGCACCGCCAACGGCTCGCCGGTGACGAAGTGCCGGAAGGCCAGCTCGCCCTCCCAGAACCCGTCCCGGCGCACCGCCGGCATGACGGTCTCGGCCAGGATCCGGCGGCTGTCGTCGGTGAAGAAGTCGGACACCGTGCACGCCCGGGCGGCGGCGAGGTTGGGCAGGCCGACCAGGGCCAGGGCGGCCTCGTTGAGATGGGTGATCTCGCCCTCGAGGGTGCAGAGCCCGATGAAGTCCTTGGAGGTCTCGACGATCACGGCGAGCTTGCGGGCTTCGGCCTCGGCACGCTTCAGGTCGTCGATATCGGTACAGGTCCCGAACCAGCGCTCGATCCGCCCCTCGGCGTCCCGGATCGGCATGGCGCGCCCGAGCGTCCAGCGGTAATCGCCGTTGTGGTGGCGCAGGCGGTACTCGATCTCGTAGGGCTCGCCCGTCCTGAGGCAGTGGCGCCACCGCGCCCAGGCCCGCTCTTGGTCCTCGGGGTGGAACACCCCGTTCCAGCCCTCGCCGTCGGTGGAGCCGTAGGGCACGCCGGTGAACTCGTACCAGCGGTCGTTGTAATAATCGTGGAACCCGTCCGGCCGGGTGGTCCAGACCATCTGGGGCATGGCGGAGGTCATCACGCGGAAGCGGCGCTCGCTCGCGGCGATCTCCGCCTCGCGGGCGGCGACCCGCGCCAGCGTCCGGCGATGCTCCAGCAGGCTCGAGATCTGACGTGCCAACGCCAGCAGGGTCGCGGTCTGCTCGGAATCGAGGCCGTCCGGCCGCGGGGCCCGGTCCAGCACGCACAGGGCACCGATCGGAATGCCATGATTGCCGCGGATCACCGCGCCCGCATAGAAGCGGAAGGCCGGCGCCCCGGTCACGAGGGGGTTCTCAGTGGTCCGCGGGTCGGTGGTCAGATCCGGGATGACGAGAAGATCGCCCGCCTCGATCGTATGGGCACAGACCGAGCAGTTGATCGGCAACTCGCGCTTGCCGAGGCCCACCTCCGACTTGAACCACTGCCGCTCGGCATCCACCAGGCTGACGAGGGCGACCGGCGCGCGGCAGACATAGGCTGCGACCCGCACGAGATCGTCGTAGAGCGGCTCCGGCTCCGAATCGAGGATCGCGAGATCACGAAGTTCCGCGATCCGATCCGCGGCGCTCCAGCGTCCATCGGTCGGTCCGGCTTCCGCGAGCGCGTGAGGTGCAGGCACATCCATGGTCCTGCCCTCACATAGGCGCGCAGCGGCGCCCTGCCTAGGGACCGCCGCGCTTTCCTGCCGTGCCCGCCGGGGCCCGGCAGACGATGCTGGCCGGGGCGCGTCAGGCGGCCCGGGACTTCGTCAGGGTCGGGTAGTCGATGTAGCCCTCGGGGCCCTGGCTGTACCACGTCGCGGCGTCGTCCTTGTTGAGCGGCGCCTTCTGGGCGATCCGCTCGACGAGGTCCGGATTGGCGATGAAGGTCCGGCCGAACGCGATGGCGTCGGCCTCGCCGGCATCCAGAACCTTCTGGCCGCTGATGCCGTCGTAATCGGCGTTCAGGATCATGGGGTTGCGGAACACGCGCCGCATCGCCGGGGCGATCGGCGGGTGGTCGGCCTTGCCGAAGGTGCCGTTCGGCCCCGGCTCGCGCATCTCCAGGAAAGCGATCCCGACATCGGCGAGCGCCTGGGCGGCGGCCACGAACAGCGGCTCCGGATCGGAATCGTTGCAGCCCTGGATCGCACCGTTGGGCGAGAGCCGCACGCCGGTGCGCTCCGGCCCGGCCACCTTCGCCACAGCCTCGGTCACCTCGCGCAGCAGCCGCACGCGGTTCTCGATGGAGCCGCCGTACTGGTCGGTGCGGTGGTTGGTGCCGTCACGGAGGAATTCGTCGATCAGGTAGCCGTTCGCGGCGTGGATCTGCACGCCGTCGAAGCCGGCCGCCAGGGCATTGGCGGTGGCCCGCTCGTAATCGGCGAGCAGGCGCGGCACTTCCGAGACCTCCAGCGGGCGCGCCTCGGCATAGGGCTTCTTGCCGGAATACGTGTGCGCCTGGTCGGGCGCCGTCGTGGCAGAGGCCGAGATCGGCTTCTCGCCGCCCAGGAAGTCCGGGTGGACCAGCCGCCCCATATGCCAGATCTGGCAGACGATCTTGCCGCCCTTGTCGTGCACGGCCTTCACGATCGGCCGCCACGCGTCGACCTGGGCGTCGGACCAGATCCCCGGCGCGTAGGGCCAGCCGAGACCCTCCTGGCTGATGCCGGTGGCCTCGGTGAGGATCAGGCCGGCGCCGGCGCGCTGGGCGTAATACTCGGCCATGATCGGGGTCGGCACGTGCTCGCGGGTGCCGCGGCCGCGCGTCAGGGGCGCCATGAAGATCCGGTTCTTCGCCTCGATGGCGCCGATACGGATCGGGTCGAGCAGGGACGGCATGAGGTACCTCGTTGTGGTGCGGCGCAGGCCGCGTCCGGTTTTATTCCCGCGCCGAGGTGGCGCTGCGCCGCCGCGATGCCAAGGTGCAGCGCAGCAGGGCTGACAGGCGCGTGCGGGGGCGCACACGGTGGATGGTGAACAGCCGGGCTCGCTCGGAACCCGGCCCTGTCGACTGATCCGCACCGTGCGGTCCGCGGTCACCGTTCGGGCCGGTCGACGAGAAGGCGCTCACCGATGCCGCCGTCGGTCGCCGGGTCGGCGCCGATGCGCCCGTGTCGTCGCCGCGCGTCTCCGGATATCCGGAGTCGACGCCGGCCATGCGGCTTCGGGTCGTCCGGTCCGGCCTGGGTGTCGGTCTCCATGCCGGGCCGCGCGGCCGATGCCGGAGAGGCAGGATCCGGCTCGGACGATCGCCCCGACGTCCGGTCAGGCTGCGAGTTCGCGCATCGCCGCGGCGACCTCGTCGCGGCGGTAGGGCTTCTCGAAGAAACGCCCGCGCTCTGGCAGATCCCCGGGTTCGGGCTGAATCTTCCCCGAGGTCATGATGATCTCGACCGGCGGCCAACGGTCCCGGATCGCATGGGCGAGGTCCAGACCCGCCATGCCGATGCCGAGGTCGATGTCGGAGAAGACGAGGACGATGTCGGGCCGCGCCTCCATAAGGCGCACCGCTTCCTCGGCGTCGAACGCTTCCAGGGCCTCGAACCCCGCATCCTCGACAAGGTCTACAGCCATGAGGCGCATGACCGGCTCATCCTCGATGACGAGGATGGCATTCCGCCTCGCAGTCCCTGCAGCCACGGCTCGCTCCTTATCCATGCTGCAATTGGACGAGCAGCGCACGCAGCGTCGCTTCGAAGCCAGAGGAAGGGTAACGAAGGTCGACGCCGCCGGATCCGGCCAATCCCAAACGAATGAGGCGCGAGCCGAACCCGGCGCGCTTGGAGTGCGCGGGGGCCACAGGTGGCGGGCCGCCCCGCTCGACCCAGTCGAGCACGACCTCACGCTCCCCGATGCCCTCATCCAGGCGCCACGTCACGGCGACCCGCCCGTCGGGGACCGACAAGGCCCCGTATTTGGCGGCGTTGGTCGCCAGTTCGTGCAGCAGGAGCGAGACCGAGAGCGTCGCGCGCGGCCCGAGATCGAAATCGGGGCCCGTGACCGTGATGCGGTCGCCATGCCCCGCGGCGCCGAGGACCGCATGGACGACCTCGCGGACCGGGGCGCTCGTCCATGTCTTGTGGAGGAGCACGTTGTGGGCGGTCGACAGCGCGTGGATGCGCCGCTCGAAGGCCTCCACAGGAGCGCGGTCGGGGACACCGCGAAGGGTCTGCGTGGCGATCGACAGCACCATCGCGAGCATGTTCTTCAGGCGATGCGAGATCTCCTCGTTGAGGATGCGCTGCTGCTCCTCGGCCTCGAGCCGGGCGACGCCCGACTCCAGACGCTCGGCGACGTTGCGCACGAAGGCCAGGGTTTCCGGCGACCATCGGCGGGGCTTGTCGTCCTGCACGATGAACACCGCCACCGTGCGTCCCCGCTCGCGAACCGGCATGTTCACGAGCGCGCCGATGCCGACGTCGAGCATCAGCCGGGGATCCGAGGACGTTCTCGGATCGGTTCGCACGTCCTCGATGACCAGCGGCTCGCCGCGCCGAAGGTGCTCGCGGATGTCGCCGAAATCGGCGTAGCGGTGCCGCCCGGCGATGCTGGCGACGCCCGGTGCGGTCCAGCCCTCCTCGATGTCGACGAATTCGACGTCGCCGTCGATATGGCCATAGCCGGCCCGCGTGACGCCGAGGGTCGTGCCGACGATCTCGGCGGCGGCCTGGATCATCTCCGGGGCCTCCGTCAGGTCGCGGAACCGGTCGCCGAGGCTCAGCAGGGCCGTACGTCGCGCCTCGGCCTGGACCCGGTCGGTGACTTCGAGGAAGGTGACGGCGAAGCGGTCGGCGCCGATGGCGAAGGCGCGGCCCTCGTACCAGCGGTCGAGCGTCCCGACCCGCCGCAGGAACTCGCGCGGTTCCGCGCTCTCCACCACCTGTGCGAACTCATTGACCCAGGCGTCCTCGATACCGGGGAAGACCTCGCGGATGGTCCGGCCGGCAACCTGGTTCACGTCGATGCCGACGAGGTCGCCCCAGGCACGGTTGACCTCGACGTAGCGCCAGTCGGTCACCTGTCCGGCCTCGCGGATGACCTCGCCGACGATGAAGCCCTCGCACAGCCGCTCGAACAGGCTGCGCCAGTAGGCCCGGCTCTCGGCGAGGGCGTCCTCGCCGTCGAGGCGCTCGTGGACCGCCGCCATCAGGCGGGCGAGCGTCTCGAAGAACGCCACGGTCTCGCGGTCGAAGGCGGCCACCCGCGTCGAGGCGAAGGCGATGACCGCGCAGAGTTCGCCCCGGCTGACGATGGGGAACCCGGCATAGGCGTCGAGGCCGTTGCCGCGGGCCACCTCCCATCGCGGATCGAGACTGGCCTGCAACCCACTGAGGATCAGGGGCTGGCGGGTCTCCGCGACGATGCCGCAGAGCGGAGTCCCGAACGGCAGGCGCTTCAGGCGCTCGCGCCCGTCCGGAGAGATGTTGACCGCGTGGGTCAGGCGCAGGTGCTGCCGGTCCGGCGTTACGTCGTAGAGGCAGGCCCGGTCGAACCCGAGGGCGTCGGCCCCGTCCCTCAGAATGGGTTCGAGGACCGCGGAGGGGTCGTCGGCGGTGAGCAGGGCCGTGGAGGCGGTGGCGATGACGTCGAGCCGGTGCGCCCGCCGCAGCTCGGCGGCCTGGAACGCAAGGACCTGATCGCGTTCGTCCACGGCCCGGCGCATCTGCAGCTGGGTGACGACCTGGGCCGCCAGGATGCGCAGGTCCTCCTGCTGCTCCGGGGTCAGCCCCTGGGGCCGGGGCACCGTGTCGATGACGCAGAGCGAGCCGAGCACCTGCCCGTCGGGCGCGCGCAGGGGCGCCCCGGCGTAGAACCGGATGAACGGCTCCCCAGTGACGAGGGGGTTGTCGGCCGTGCGCGGGTCGGCCGCGAGGTCGGGCACGATCAGCAGGTCCGGCTCGGCCAGCGCGTACTTGCAGACCGAGCGCTCGAGGTCGGTCTCGCACGAAGGAAAACCGATCCGTGCCTTGAACCACTGGCGATCGGCGGCCACGAAGCTGACGAGGGCGACCGGGGTCAGGCACAGCCGGGTCGCCAGCCGCACGATGCCGTCGAAGGCGGCCTCGGGCGGGGTGTCGAGGATGCCGTAGGCCTTGAGCGCGGCGAGACGCAGGTCGGCGGCGATGAGATGCTCGACGCCTTCCATGTCGATCACGGTCATGCGGAAATGACCCCGTGCGTCGCCAGGGGATCGGGCGCGCCTTCGGGGTCGAGCGCGACGAGGGTTCCGGCCGGCGTGAAGGTCGCGCCGAGGACGAGGGCGAAGTGCTCCTGCACCCGGCGATGGCATTCGCAGGACGCCGCCTGCAGAGCCGGCCGGTCGCGGACCGTGATCCTGGCCCGGCCCATCTCGATGAGCCCCTGGGCCTGGAGCCGGTTGAGGATGCCGCTGAGATAGGTCCGGCGCACCCCGAGCATCTCCGCCAGCATGTCCTGGGTGACCGGCAGGACGTCGGTGGCGAGCCGGTCGTGCAGGGCGAGCACCCAGCGCGCGCACCGCTGTTCGATGGGATGGGCGGCATTGCAGGCGACGGACTGGACCACCTGCGCGAGGAGGCAGTCGGCGTAGCGCACGAGGGCGTTGCGGATCGGCAGCGAGGTGCGCTTGGCCGCCTGCATCCGCGCCGCGTCCAGCCGCACCGCCGCCCCGCCCATCTGAACGACGGCGCGGTTGAAGGCCGGGAGGTAGCCCTGGCTCACGACCCCGCCGAGCGCCCCCTCCCGACCGACGGTCGCGGTCTCGATGGTGCGGCCCTCCTCCAGCGGCACGATCAGGGAGACCACCGTCCCGTCGAGCGGGAAAATCATCGCGGTGACCTCGTCCCCCGGCTCGAACAGGACGTCGCCGCGCACCAGTGTGACCACCTCCGCATGGGGGAGAAGCCTCGACCGTTCGACGGGTGGCAGCGAGCGGAGCAGGAGGTTCCGCTCCAGCGGGGACGGTGAGTTCGGCGGCATCGGTCGCGGCAGGCTGGCGCTACGAGCCGGCATAGCCCAGCTTGGCCGCCGCGTCCGTTCAAGAGTGAACACTTCCCGCTAAAATGATGGCCGGCGGACGCGAGGTCTCGACATGACGGATTGCCGCGGTCGTTCACGGTCGGCGCAGCGTCCTGCAGGTGGCTGCGCCGACCGCGACGGTCCGAGAGTCGAACCCCGGCACCGCCCGATCGGGTGCGCCGCGCCCTTCGCCCTGTCGGATCGGCGATGACACATCCGCAGGATCCGCCCGGCTCCGTGCGGGCCGGAAGCGGATCGGCCGCAGGCGGCCGCCCGGATCCGGTGCGGCCGGTGATCCCTCAGATGGTCCGCAAGCGGAACCGAGAGGTCGGAAAGCCGACCTTCGGTTCGGCCATCCATCGATCAGCTGTGTGCCAGCACCGCGAGCAGCAGCAGGGCGATGATGTTGGTGATCTTGATCGCCGGGTTCACCGCCGGACCGGCGGTGTCCTTGTAGGGGTCGCCCACCGTGTCGCCGGTCACCGCCGCCTTGTGGGCCTCGGAGCCCTTGCCGCCGTGGTGGCCGTCCTCGATGTACTTCTTGGCGTTGTCCCAGGCGCCGCCGCCCGACGTCATCGAGATCGCCACGTAGAGTCCGGTGAGGATCACGCCGAGCAGGCTCGCCCCAACCGTGGCGAAGGCCTGGCTCTTTCCGGCGATCAGCTGGATCACGAAGAACAGCACAACCGGCGACAGCACCGGCAGGAGCGAGGGGACGATCATCTCCTTGATCGCCGCGCGGGTCAGCATGTCCACCGCCCGTCCGTAATCCGGCCGGTCGGTGCCCTGCATGATCCCGGGCTTCTCCCGGAACTGGCGCCGGACCTCCTCCACCACCGCGCCCGCCGCGCGCCCGACCGCCGTCATGGCGATGCCGGCGAACAGGAACGGGATCAGGCCGCCGAGCAGCAGGCCGACCACGACGTAGGGGTTGGACAGGGAGAAATCGACGCTGACGCCCTGGAAGAAGCGGTACTGTGTCGGGCTCGCATTGGCGATGAAGTAGTTCAGGTCCGACGTGTAGGCGGCGAACAGAACCAGCGCGCCGAGGCCCGCCGAGCCGATGGCGTAGCCCTTGGTCACCGCCTTGGTGGTGTTGCCGACCGCGTCGAGGGCGTCCGTGGACTTGCGCACCTCCGCGGGCAGGCCCGCCATCTCGGCGATGCCGCCGGCATTGTCGGTGACCGGCCCGAAGGCGTCGAGCGCCACGATGAAGCCCGCCAGTGCCAGCATGGCGGTGACCGCGATGGCGATGCCGAACAGGCCGGCGAGCGCGTAGGTGCTGATGATGCCGGCCACGATCACGATGGCCGGCAGCGCGGTCGATTCCAGCGAGATCGCCAGCCCCTGGATCACGTTGGTGCCGTGGCCGGTCACCGACGCGTCGGCGATCGACTTCACCGGGCGGAAGTTGGTGCCCGTGTAGTACTCGGTGATCACCACGATCAGCGCCGTGATGGCGAGCCCGATCACCGCGCATCCGAACAGGCCGCCCGACGTGAAGGTGACGCCCGTGGAGGTGGTGAAGGTCGTCGAGAAGCCCCCGAGCAGGGTCATGTTGACCGCCGCGATCGCCCCGATCGACAGAACGCCCGCGGCGATCAGGCCCTTGTAGAGGGCGCCCATGATCGACTGGTTGGCCCCGAGCCGCACCGCGTAGGTGCCGGCGATGGAGGTGAGGATGCAGGCCGAGCCGATGGCCAGCGGGTACAGCATCATCGGCTCGAGGACGTCGCGGCCGCTTCCCGTGGGACCGGAGAAGAAGATCGCGGCCAGCACCATCGTGGCGACGACCGTCACCGCGTAGGTCTCGAACAGGTCGGCCGCCATGCCGGCGCAGTCGCCGACATTGTCGCCGACATTGTCGGCGATGGTGGCGGGGTTGCGCGGATCGTCCTCCGGGATGCCGGCCTCGACCTTGCCGACGAGGTCGCCGCCGACATCGGCGCCCTTGGTGAAGATGCCGCCGCCCAGCCGGGCGAAGATCGAGATCAGCGAGGCGCCGAAGCCCAGGGCGACGAGCGCGTCGATCACCTCGCGGCTCGACGGGTCGAGATGGGCGCCGCGGGTGAGGAACAGGTAGTAGAGGGCGACGCCAAGGAGCGCGAGGCCCGCCACCAGCATGCCGGTCACCGCCCCCGACTTGAAGGCGACGTCGAGGCCGCCGCCCAGCGAGGTGGAGGCGGCCTGGGCCGTGCGGACATTGGCCCGGACCGAGACGTTCATGCCGATGAAGCCCGCCGCCCCCGACAGCACGGCGCCGATCAGGAAGCCGACCGCGACCTTGATCCCGAGGAAGACGGCGAGGAGGACGAACAGGACGACGCCGACGAGGCCGATCGTCGTGTATTGCCGCCGGAGATAGGCCTGCGCGCCCTCGGCGATGGCGGCGGCGATCTCCTGCATGCGCTGCGTGCCGGCATCGCGCCGCATCACGTCGAGGATCGTGACGATGCCGTAGGCGACGGCGCAGAGCCCGCCCACGATGATCAGAAGCAAGGGAATCATTCGACCGTCCTTGTCATTATCGTGCCTGGCGTGGGCTTGTGATTGTCGAGCTTGACCGCCGGACGACGGCCATGGGACGCGGTGCTCGGATTCGGGGCTTTCCTTCCCAGAACAATACCTTGATTGCCAAACTTCGCCGGTGAGCGCAAACGCCGCGCGGGAGAATACGCTCAGGCCTCGGATCTCATGCGCCCGCGCGCGCGGTCCTCGCAGGCCCACGATTTCGCATTATTTTGCATTGCCCGGCGGCATGGGGGCGATGGCAACCGGGCGTCGCCGCAGCCGCGGGCTGAGCCGGCGGTCGATTAACGTTCTTTTAACCCTCCGGTATTCTATTTTTAGTTGTACTCTGACGGGGCTCGCGATGAGCAGTGACCACGCCGCCAAGCTGGCGGCCACGCTTGAGGTGTTGCGCGGTGCAGTCGGCTTCCTGATCGCCGAACGGGTCGCGGCGCAACCGGTGGCGATCCAGGATGACCTGATCTCCGCGCTGCAGGACGCCCTCTCCCGGACGCCCGGCATGGGCCGGGATCCGGTGAGCCCTTGGATTCCGGTCGTCGCGGCGGACATGATCGACGAGGTCCGTCGTCAGATCGGGCATCCGGCCGGAGCCGCGGCCAGCCTCGGCGTCGCACGATCCGGGCCGGCTCAGATCTCAGAAGTGGCTGAAGGACCCAGCCGCGAATACGCGCTCGGCGCCATCGCGCATTTCGAAGCGCGGCGGGCCGTCGCCTGATGTGACGGTGCCGATGGCCGAGACGGTAAGACCGGCGGCGGCCGCCTCGGCCTGGAAGGCCGCGACATTCTCCGGCGCAACGGTACAGAGGATCTCGTAATCGTCGCCACCGGTCAGGACCGCGTCGATCAGCGCGGGCTCGGCCGCGCAGGCGCGCCGGGCGGCATCCGAGAGCGGCAGGGCGGCGGCCGCGACCCGGGCGCCGCGACCCGCGCCCAGCATCTTGGCGAGATCGCCCGCGAGGCCGTCGGACACGTCCATGGCCGCCGAGGCGTAGCGGCGGACCGCCGGCGCCGCGGCGAGCCGCGGGCGCGGATGCAGGTAGCGGTCGGCGAGTTCGGCCTGGAGCGCCGGGTCCAGCCCGGCGACCCAGGGCGCCGCGGGCTCCAGGCGGAGCCGCAGGCCGAGGGCGGCGTCGCCGATCGTGCCGGTGACGCAGATCCGGTCGCCGACCCGCGCGGTGGTGCGGCGGACGATGGCGCCGGTCGGCACCTCGCCGAACAGGCTCACCGAGATCAGCGCCGGGCCACCGGAGCGTACCGTGTCGCCGCCGAGGAGCGGACAGCCGGCCTCCGCCGCCGCCGCGCCGAGCCCCGCCGCGAAGCCGTCGAGCCAAGCCTCCGTCCAGTCATCGGGGAGCGCCAGGGTGAGCAGGAAGCCGCGCGGGACCGCGCCCTTGGCGGCGATGTCGGAGAGGTTCACGCCGAGGGCCTTCCGGGCGATCGAAGCCGGCGGATCCTCCGCGAAGTAGTGGATCCCCGCCACCACGGCATCCGTGGTGAGGACGAGGTCGTGGCCCGGCGTGGGCGTCAGCGTGGCGGCGTCGTCCCGCAGCCCGTGGGCGCCCGGCCCCGCGAGGGGGGCGAAGTAGCGGGCGATCAGCCCCTCCTCGGAAGCACGGGCCGACCCGGCCAAGGCTCAGGCCTTCCCGGCGGGCGGCTTTCCGGCGGATGGCTTTCCGGAGGACGGTTTGCCGACGGACGATTTACCGGGAAGCGGCTTCGACGAGCCCGGCTTGCCGGACGCCTTCTGAGCCCCGACCTCCCCCGGCCGGACCTCCCGGGCGAGCCGGTCGAGCACGGCATTGACGAGGCCGGGCTCGTCGGCCGTGTAGAAGCTGTGGGCCACGTCGACATATTCCGAGATCGCCGCGGCCGCCGGCACGTCGCGGCGGAACATCAGCTCGTAGGCGCCCGCCCGCAGGATCGCCCGGAGCACGATCTCGATGCGCCGCAGCGGCCAGCCCTGGGCGAGGGCCTGATCGAGCTTCGGGTCGATGGCCCGCTGCTCCTCGACCGTGCCGCGCAGGAGGTCGCGGAAGAAGGCGGTCTCGGCCGGGGGATGGACGATCCCGTCGACCTCCTGGCCGATCCAGAAGGCCTCGAACTCGGCGAGCGCGTCGAGGACGCCCTTGCCGGAGATGTCCATCTCGTAGAGCGCCTGCACCACGGCGAGGCGGGCGCCGCTGCGCAGGCTGATCTTGGCGGGCTTGCCGGCGGGCTCGGCGCCCGTCTCCGGCTGGGTGTCGGTGGTCCCGGTCATGGGGGTATCCGTCATCGGGTGCGCGCGGCTTCGGCGGCGCGCTTCAAAGCGAGCACGCCGAGGGCAGCCTCGGCGGCACCGCCGCCCTTGTTCATCTCGGCGACCCGGGCACGGGCGAGGGCCTGCGCCTCGGTCTCGACCGTGAGGATGCCGTTGCCGAGGGGCACGCGGCGCTGCACCGACAGGTCCATGAGCGCGCGGGCGCTCTCGCCGGCGACGATGTCGTAGTGGCCGGTCTCGCCACGGATGACGCAGCCCAGCGCCACCACCGCGTCGTAGGGCTCGGCGTCGAGCAGGATCGCCACGGCGGCGGGGATCTCCAGGGCGCCCGGAACGGTCACCACGATCGCCTGCGCGGAGGCGGCCGCGATGGCCGCGCGGGCCCCGGCGAGGAGTTCGTCGGCGATCGCGTCGTAGTAGCGCGCCTCGACAACGAGGATCCGGGCGCCGGCGAGGGCCGGGTCGGTGGGCTTGGGCGCCGAGTCGGCGCGGGTATGGGCGACCATGGCTCTCGTCCGGCCGGGTTTTCGGGAATGGGCGGGCGGCACGTCGGGCGCCCGCACGGGGAGGACGGTTAGACCGAAGCGGCCGGCGCCACAAGCGGTGCGGGATCTTGGCTCAGGCCTGACCGCGCGAGCGGCGCCGAAGCCGGCCCCACCAGCGGCGGCAGCGGAGGCGCCGCGGGCCCGCCCGCCGGCAGGGCCGTGCGCGCGACGTTCATCGTCATGGCGAGGAGCGCGTAGTAGCCGTTGATGCCGGTGAGGTCGATCGCCCCCTGCTCGCCGAAGCGCGCCACCAGGGCCGCGTAGGTCGCGTCGCTCACCGCGCGGTTGCGCATCAGCTCGGTCGAGAACGCGTAGGCCAGCGCCTCGTCGGCGCTCATCGTGTCGGGGCGGCGTCCTTCGGCGAGCGCCTGCGCGGTGTCGGGGGCGACCCCGGCCTTCAGGGCGATGGGGTGGTGGATGGCCCACTCCACCGGCTGGCTCCATTCTCGCGCGACCACCAGGATCGCGAACTCGCTGACCCGGAGCGGCAGGACGCTGCCGTAGCGCAGGTACTGGCCCATCCGGCTCGCGCACAGCATCAGCTCGGGGCTGCGCAGGAGCGGCACGAACGGCCCGAAGACCGGGACGCCGCGCTCGGCCTGGAACGCGGCCGCGGCCGCGGCCTGCGCCGGGGACAGGCTGTCGGCCGGGATCTCCGGCATGCGCTCCGCGCTGGTCTGCCCGCTGGCCATGCGTTTCTCTCCCCTGCCTCGACCCCGACCCGCGGGGCGCTCTGGATTTCCGGCCCCCGTGCGCCTAGACCATTGAGGCTCACCGGCACGCACCGCGCCCGACCGGGCCGCGACCCCTGAACGCCAGCGAGGCTTACGGCTTTGGCCCTCCCCGTCAACGAACGCCGGCGCATCATGCTGCTCACGGGCGCGAGCCGGGGCATCGGTCACGCCACCGTCAAGCGCTTCTCGGCCGCGGGCTGGCGGGTGATCACCTGCTCGCGCCACGCCTTCCCGGAGAACTGCCCCTGGGAGATGGGGCCCGAGGACCACCTGCAGGTCGACCTCTCCGACGCGCAGGACACGGCCCGCGCCGTCGAGGAGGTGCGGGGCCGGCTCGCCGCCGAGGGCGGGGTTCTGCACGCGCTGGTCAACAATGCCGGCATCTCGCCGAAGGGGCCGGAGGGCGAGCGCCTCGGCGCCCTGGCCACCGAGTTCGACACGTGGCAGCGGGTGTTCCAGGTCAACCTGTTCGCCACGATCCTGCTGGCCCGGGGCCTGCGCGAGGAACTCGCCCGGGCCAAGGGCTCGGTCGTCAACGTGACCTCGATTGCCGGCTCGCGCGTCCATCCCTTCGCGGGGGCGGCCTACGGCACCTCCAAGGCGGCGCTCGCCGGCCTGACCCGCGAGATGGCCGCCGATTTCGGGCCGCTCGGCGTGCGGGTGAACGCGATCTCGCCGGGCGAGATCGACACGTCGATCCTGTCGCCCGGCACCGAGAAGCTCGTCGAGCAGATCCCGCAGCGCCGGCTGGGCACGCCGGACGAGGTCGCCAAGGCGATCTACTTCCTGTGCACCGAGGCCTCGTCCTACGTGAACGGCGCCGAACTCCACATCAACGGCGGCCAGCACGTTTGACCAGATCGGGCGCTTCCTCTGGCGCATCCTCGGGCACGACGGCCGCGCGCCGGCACCCGGCACCGGGCCGCGGGCTGCGCGCCGTCGTCCTGGGCCTCATCGTGGGCGTCGCGCCCGTCGCGGGGGCGCGGGCCGAGCCCGGGATCCGGATCCTCGACCTGCCCTTCAAGGTGCGGGCGCTGCGCGGCTCGCGCAGCGAGGCCGCGGTCTCGGTGGCGACCTCCGGGCTCCTGCCGATCACAGGCGCCAAGACCGGTCCGCAGACCGGCGGCCAACAGGCCGGCGACGAGGAGAGCGCGCCGATCGCCGTGGTCTGGGGCGACGAGGGCGGCGCCGTGCTCGCCCTCGCCGAGGGCCGCGTCACCGTGCGGCCGATCGGCAAGGAGGCCGTCGAGGGGCTGACCGCCGCCGAGACGCCGCGCGGGGCCCTGCCGGGCTCGCGCCGGACGCTCTCGGGACCCCTGAGCGCCTATCTCACCGGGCGCACCCGCGCCCCCGACGGCGGCGCGGCCGCCGCGGTCCTGACGATCCGCGAGCGCCAGCCGATGGCGGTCAGCACCGATCCGAAGCCCGTGCCCGTGGCCACCGTGACGGTGCCGGCGGGGGGCGAGGCGGTGTTCGCGCCCCTGCGGCCGCGCCTGCTGCGCCTCGGGGGCCGGCCGGCGCTCCTGGCGGCGACGCTGTCGGGCGCGGATGCCGGAGGGCTCGCGCTGATCGACCGGCCCGCCGGCGATCCGGGCGCGGCCTGGGCCGTCACCGCCCGCACGCCCGCCCAGCCGGGGCCACCGCTGAAGATCGTCGGCATCGCCGATTTCTCCGGGTCCGGCGAAAGCCAGGCCGCGACGGTCAGCGCCAAGGGCAGGCTCCAGCTCTGGACGCTCCGTCCCGACCGGATCGAGGCGGCCGGCGAGGCCGAGGGCTACGCGGCGGGCGACGGCGATTCGGATCTCGCCGTCACCACCCCGGCCGGCGGCGGCCCCGAACTCGTCCTGCCGGTGGCGGGCCGCCCGGAGATCGCCTTCGTGGCAGCCAAGGGCGGCCTGCGCGAGCGGGCGCGCGTGGCCCTGCCGGTTCCCGCCGAGACCGGCATCGTCGTCCTCGGCGAGGGCGCCGCGGCGCGGCTGCTCGTCGGCCTCGCCGACGGCCGGGTGGCCGTCGTGGCACCCGATGGAGGCACGCCGTGAGTGCGGGCGCACCGGATTCCGACAGCCGCCTGTTCCCGGCGCGGCCCTTCGTGGGCGCGTCGATCGCGGTGATCCGCGGCGACCGCGTCCTTCTGGCGGCGCGGGCCAACGAGCCGATGCGCGGCGTCTGGACCCTGCCGGGCGGTCTCGTGGAAGCGGGGGAATCCCTGGCCGAGGCGGCCCTGCGCGAATTGTCCGAGGAGGTCGGCCTGCCCGCGGAGGTTGTCGGCGTGCTCGCGCCCACCGAGATCATTCTCCGGGACGAAGCCGGCCGCGCCCGACATCACTACGTCGTCCACCCGCACGCCGCCCTGTGGCGCGGCGGCGAACCCGTGGCCGGCCCCGAGGCGCTGGGGACCCGGTGGGCGACGCTCGCGGAGGTCGCGACCCTTCCGACCACCCCGGGACTGGTCGACACCCTGCGCGAGGCCTTCGCGCGCGTGGATGCGCATGTGGATGCACAGCCTGCGCGGACGGGCGGCGGGGAGGCGACGGCGTGAGGCGGCCGACGACGATCCTGTGCCTGCTGGCGCTCCTCACCGGCCTGGTCTCCGGGCCGGCCCTGGCCCAGCAGCGTTCCGGCCGAGGGGCCGCGCCCGCCAAGGAAACCGCCCGGGAAGCCGCGAAGGAGGCCCCCAAGGAGGCGAACGCCCCCGCGGACGTGCCCGCCCCCTACGACCGGGACCTGCTGCGCATGTCCGAGATCATCGGAGCCCTGGCCTTCCTGCGCAACCTCTGCGGAGCGCCGGATGCGTCCGACTGGCCGGCCCGCATGAAGGCCCTGATCGAGTCCGAGGGCGTGACCCCGGTCCGCCGCGACCGCCTGGCCGGCGCCTATAACCGCGGCTACCGCGGCTATGCGCTCACCTACCGGGTCTGCACGCCGGCGGCCCACGAGGCCGCCGCCCGGTACGTCGCCGAGGGCGACCGGCTGTCGCATGCCCTGGCCGGCCGTTTCGGAGGGTGATGCAGGCGCAACACACGCACCGGCGATGCCGGCGAAACATCGGATTTGAGCGCCCGTGTTAACCGATCCGAAATTCTCGGCTGGCCGAGCCGCCGGGACCCGCCTATCATCCATTGCGTCCGCCGGGCCCCGTGTCCGGCGCAATGGAAGTATCCGGCTATGCAGCACAGCTCTCACACCGCCCCCATCGAGGTCGATGTCGAGGAGAAACGCGTCGCGCTGAGTTACGTCTCGGAAGCGTTCGCGGAAGGCTGCCTCGATGGTCTCGACGGTGACTGCATGGCCCAGGCCGCCCTGTTCGCGGCGTTTCAGGAACTGGTGACCACGTACGGCGAGGAAGCCACCGCCCGGTACGCCGAAGGATTCCCGGAGCGCATCCGCGGGGGCGCCTTCACCACCACCCTGCAGCATTGAGCGTGTGAGCGCGGACGGTTGAGGCACGGGCGGTCAGCGACTACGTCCCGGGTCTGCGGTTCGGCGCGCCGGACCGCCCGCCGCCCGAGGAGCCGCCGCCCATGCCCGTTGCCCTGTTGCCGGACCGCGTCCTGGTCACCGTCGTGGGACCGGACGCCACGACGCTGCTCCAGGGCGTCCTGACCTGCAATGTCGAGACGCTCCAGCCCGGTGAGGCGCGCCTCGGCGCCCTGCTGACGCCGCAGGGCAAGATCCTGTTCGACTTCCTGGTCTCGCGGATTCCGGACGGCTTCCGGCTCGACGTGCAGGCCGACAAGGCTGCAGACCTCGCCAAGCGCCTGACGCTCTACCGTCTGCGCGCGCAGGCGACGATCGCCGCCGACCCGACCGTCGCGGTGGCGGCCGTCTGGGCCGGCGCCGTCCCGCCCGCGGCCGAGGCGGTAGCGGATTCCCGCGCGGCCGATCTCGGCGCCCGCCTCTACGCCGCCGCGGGCGCCTTCTCGGCGGACGCGACGGAGGCCGATTACCACGCGCACCGGATCGCCCTCGGCGTGCCCGAAGGCGGACGCGACTACGCCTTCGGCGACGCCTTCCCGCACGAGGCGCTGATGGACCAGCTCGGCGGCGTCGACTTCCGCAAGGGCTGCTATGTCGGCCAGGAGGTGGTCTCGCGGATGCAGCACCGGGGCACGGCCCGGACCCGCATCCTGGCCGCAGCCTATCCCGACACCGCGCCCCAGCCCGGCACCGAGATCACGGCGGGCGGCAAGGGGCTCGGCACCACGGGCAGCGCCGCCGGAACCCGCGGCCTCGCCCTGGTCCGCATCGACCGCCTGGGCGACGCGCTGGCGGCCGGCGAGACCCCGCGGGCGGGCGAACGCCCCGTGACGCTGGAGCGCCCGGCCTACGCGACCTTCGCGATGCCGGATGTTGCGACGAGCGCGGCAGGCTGAGGCCGGATCGCATTCCGCGGGCGCCGCATACTCCGGGACAGGGGCCCCGCGTTACCGATCGCAGCCCGATCCCCGGACGGGTGCGGCGACGCAGACCCCGATCCCGGGCATTCGCATCGGAGCACGATCAGCTTGCGCGTGGGGCGGCTTCCTGCGACCCCGGGGCGGCATGCCGGGATCGTTAGAGGTTCGCAGGAGCCGGCATCCTCCGGCCGGCATCCCAGGCCGGCCCGGGGTCGATCGGGAGCCGTCCCCGACCTTCTGCCCTGAAGCGGATGCTCGCCTCCGAGCCGCAGCGACGGCCAGATCGGTCGCATGGGCGGGGACATCGAGGAGGACGACCATGACCTTCCAGGACGAGATCGCAGCGTTCTTCGCCAGCTACGTCGAGGCGTTCGCGCGCCGCGACGCCGATGCGTTGAGCGAGCTGTGGGAGCCGGTCGGACTGTTCCCGTCTCCGACCGGCAACTTCGCGTTGCCGAGAGAGGCATTTCGCGACCATTGCGTGACGCTCATGGACTTCTATCGCAAGCAGGGGGTCGTCCAGCCCCTGGGCGAACTCCGGTCGGCGGTGGAACTCTTCCCGAACGTCGCCCAGGCTCGGATGACCTATCGGATGCGGGGCGAGGGAGACGCACTCGTCGCCGAGTGGGACCACGTCTACATTCTGCGCCGCTCCGACCGCTGGCGCGTATCGTTGACGATCGCTGACGGTGAAATGGCGGCATGGGCCGCACGAGGGGCGCAACTCTGATTTGCGAATGTCGGGCGCTCGACGCCACACAGGACGCCTGTTGCTCAGGCGCCTCGCGAGAAAGCGGAAGCGCTGACAATCTCGGAAGGGTCGCGAGCAGGCGCGACGGCGATGTCCATTCCGGTGCGTTTGCCGCACTGGAGCGAAGCCTCGCACATCCACCCCTCGCCGACATACGCGCCTTTGCACCCGCGGCCGTCGTCGACATCATTTCGGAGGTTGCCGCCATAACTGATCTGAGATGAGGTGCGCCCCTCGAAAGCTCGACATCGACGGGATTGCGACCACAAATGACTCAGAATCGGATCACCGTGGAAGTAACGGCTCCCGCACCCCTCGATGTCGCCTGGAAGGCCTATACATCGCCCGACCAGATCATGCAGTGGAACTTTGCCTCCGACGACTGGCATTGCCCAGCCGCAAGCGTCGATCTGAAGGAAGGTGGCAAGTTCACGTCCCGCATGGAGGCGAAGGACGGAAGCATGGGCTTCGATTTCGAGGGCACTTACACAAAGATTATTCCGAACACGCGAATCGAATATGCGTTTGGTGATCGCAATGCGGTGGTCGAGTTCACCCCATCGGGCGAGCGAACGCACGTAAAGATTGCGTTCGATCCCGACGAACAAGTCCCCATCGATCACCAGCGCGACGGCTGGGCGGCCATTCTTGGAAACTTCTGCCAGCATGTCGGGAGGCGTTGAAGCCCGCCCAACGAGAACGACGACCGAGACCGCTTTCCGGCCGGAGCGGGCGTTTCCCTCCCGCCCCGACAACGCCAGTCCTGTGCCTTCCCTCTCATCCCTCGAGCGGACAGCCTGCAAGCGTTGAGGAGCCCCCCCCAGACGACCAGGAGAGGATGCTCGAAATCGAAGAGGACGATCTGTCTCGCGAGCAGACACGCGCATTGCTGGCGCTTCATCGTGCAGGCCCGCACGCGTCCTCGCCGCCCGGCCACGTGTTCGCGTTCGATCTCTCAGACTTGCACTCACCGGGCGTGACCGGGTTGACGTCGCAGAAGGCGCGCGCCGGCCCTGCGACCGGATCAATCCCCCATGCGTGAAGCCGGAGCGGAGCGCGCCGCGACAGCCGCTGCGCGTTCCCCATTCCGACGATGGCGTTCCGCTCCTGTTCTCGTTAACGTGGCCGGATGTCCGAGACTGGCCTGATCGACCATTCCGACGGCTGCCCCCGCTGCTGGTGGGCCGGCCTCGACCCGCTCTATGTCGCCTATCACGACACCGAATGGGGCGTGCCCGAGTATGACGGCCGGGCCCTCTACGAGAAGCTGATCCTCGACGGCTTCCAGGCCGGCCTGTCCTGGATCACCATCCTGCGCCGCCGGGACGGGTTTCGCGACGCCTTCGCGGGTTTCGATCCGGAGCGGATCGCCCGCTTCACCGAGGACGATGTCGCGCGGCTGATGGCCGACACCCGCATCATTCGCAACCGCGCCAAGATCCAGGGCACCATCGCGGGCGCCCGGGCTTGGCTGCGGATCGAGGACCAGGGCCCCGGCTTCTCGCGCTTCCTCTGGGATTTCGTCGACGGCCGGCCGATCCAGGGCAAAGCCCGGACCCGTGCGGGGATCGCCACCGAGACGCCGGCCTCCCGGGCGATCGGGAAGGCCCTGAAGGCGGAAGGCTTCTCCTTCTGCGGGCCGACCATCGTGCACGCCTTCATGCAGGCGGTGGGCATGGTCAACGACCACCTCGTCGGCTGCCACCGGCACGGACCCTGCGCCGAACTGGGCCGGCCCCGATGAGCGAGCCGCCGCGCGCCTGGCAGCGCATGCTCTCCGGCCGGCGCCTCGACCTCCTCGATCCGGCGCCCGGGGACATCGAGATCGCCGACATCGCCCACGGCCTCGCCCGGGTCGCCCGCTGGAACGGCCAGACCCATGGGCCGCACGTCTTCTCGGTGGCCCAGCACAGCCTGCTGGTCGAGGCGGTGGGCCGCCATCTCGACGCCGCCTGTACCGATCCGGACGGGCTGGAACTCCTGCTGCACGACGCGCCGGAATATGTCGTGGGCGACATCATCTCGCCCCTGAAGGCCGCCCTCGGCGACGCCTATCGCGGCATCGAGCTGCGTCTGCTCGCCGCGGTGCGCCGCCGCTTCGGCCTGAACGCCCCGCTGCCGGCGCTCGCCCGTTTGGTGAAGCAGGCCGACCGGATCGCAGCCCATGTCGAGGCGGTGCGCCTCGCCGGTTTCGCCCGGGACGAGGCCGAACGCTATTTCGGCCCCGCCAGGGCGCTGCCCGAACCGGTGCTGGTCCTGGCCGAGCCGTGGCCGACCGCCGAGGCCGAGGCGCGGTTTCTCGCGCGATTCCACGCTCTGTGTCCGACCTGACGAATCTCCGCCCTCGATCCGTCACGATCGCAGGTCACTGGCGCCAGACCATGCCGACCCTCCACGTCTGTCCCCTCTCGCGTCTGCCCGAGACGGTCGCCGCCACCGATGCGAGCCACGTGCTCACGCTGATCAATGTCGGCACGCCGCTGGAGCGGCCGGCCGCGATTGCGGCGGAGAACCACGTCGTCATCGGGGTCAGCGACATCGCCGCGTCGCGCGACGGGCACGTTTTGCCGGCTGAAGAACATGTGGCCCGGGTGCTCGACTTCATTCGGGCCTGGCCACGGGAGAAGCCGCTCGTCATCCACTGCTATGCCGGGATCAGCCGGTCGACAGCCGCCGCCTATATCGCAGCCTGCGCGCTGGCGCCGGAGCGCGACGAGGCGGCGATCGCCGAGGCCCTGCGCGCAGCTTCGCCTTCGGCGACGCCCAACCCCCTGTTCGTGGCCATCGCCGACCGCATGCTCGGCCGCGACGGCCGCATGGTCGCGGCGATCGCGCGCATCGGTCGCGGCGCCGACGCCTTCGAGGGCACGCCGTTCAGCCTGGCGCTGGCGTGAGCCGAAGTGTGGCGCAAACGCCGCCGCGTGGCTCCAAAACGGTGCGGATCCGGCCAGCGGATTGGCCCCCTGGGTTGTGGGCACCGGGTTTCGCGCCGTACAACCACCCCCAAAGGAAGTATCTGGGATGAGTGCGAGCAGACCCGAGGGGGCCCCCGCCGCCGGCGACCTGCCCTTCGAGAAGGCGCTGGAACAGCTGGAGGAAATCGTTCGCCGGCTTGAGCGGGGCGACGTGCCCCTCGACGAATCGGTGGCGATCTATGAGCGCGGCGAGGTGCTGAAGAAGCATTGCGAGGCGCTGCTGAAGCGGGCCGAGGCCCGGATCCAGCGGATCACGCTGGGCTCCGATGGGCGGCCCGAGGGCGTTGCCCCACTCGACATGTCCTGAGGCTCGGCGGTCAAACCGATCCCATCCGTTAGAGGTTGATGCCGTGGCAATTACCCCCGAGCAGAGTGCGCTTCTCGATCGTGTCCCGAATCCTGCGGCGCTGCGGCGTCTTCCGGAATCGGATCTTCCGGCTGTTGCGGAGGCGGTGCGCGCCGAGATGATCGACGCGGTGTC
>NZ_JACJIM010000012.1 GCF_014138435.1 Methylobacterium fujisawaense
CACGTCGATAGGCCGGGGGTGCAAGCGCGGCGACGCGTTGAGCCGACCGGTACTAATCGCCCGATTGGCTTGATCGCTCTCGTGATCCGTGTCCGAACTGGATCGGCCGCCGCAAGGCGGGCGAACCAGAGACACACGCCACAACGAAGACCCGCAGCGACGACGCTGCATGCTTGCCGAACACAACACTCGCCGTCGCAGCACCCTGCGCCGCCGAGTCCCAAAAGAATTGCGATGCGCCGGTCTGGTGGCCTGAGCGGCGTGCCCAGAACCCGATCCCATCTCGAACTCGGCCGTTAAACACGCCAGCGCCTATGGTACTGTGTCTCAAGACACGGGAGAGTCGGTCGCCGCCAGACCCGCCCATCGCAATCGGCATTCCCTCGACACGACACCGATCCGGCCCCGGATGACAGCGCCACCGCCCATCGCGGCAGGCGCCCCGGACACGCCGAAACACTCTTGGCGCGGGGTGGAGCAGCCCGGTAGCTCGTCAGGCTCATAACCTGAAGGTCACAGGTTCAAATCCTGTCCCCGCAACCAAACACACAGAACCCGCCGCGCCCAAAAGCGCGGCGGGATTTTCGTTCGGCCGCCCCCTCTGCGCCGAGGGATCTGAGCTGCCCCGACTTCAGGTCGGCCGCCGCGACGCCCAGAATCCACAGGGCCTCTCGCGCCGCATAGCGCCCATCACCCGAGAAGGCTCGCTGGAGTTGCTTTCGCCCGCTCGCGATAGCGGCTGGAAATGCATCCTGAGCGCACAATCGACGGGTAGCCGCGGGCTTGAAAGCTCTATAGCCCGCGCCGCCGCATCCCTCCGGCTGTAGAAGACGGCCATATCCGACTCGGAAGGACAAAGTGGCAATATCGATTGCGCACAAGCGACGCCCTGGCAGGCATTACTCCTTGAGGTTGAGCGATCAAAATCACTCTTCTTGCGTTGTTTGGACCCTTATACCCCGATCCTGAATTTAAGACTTGACCCATCTTCGGAATGCGATTGTATCAGGCGCCCGAATCGCGACGCAGTGCTTGCGTTCTGGCGAGCTTCGTCATCACGAGAAGGCAACGCACGAGACATGGCTCAGTCGACCGACGGTTCCCTCCGCTTCGTCACTCTCGCCTCTGAGATCGTCTCGGCCTATGTGAGCCACAATCACGTGCAGAGCGCGGATCTGCCCGGCCTCCTCAACGAGGTGCATGCGGCGATCCGAGGGATCTGCGATGCCGGCGCCCCCACCCCGGCCACCAAGGCGACCCCGCAGGAAATCCGGCGCTCGATCACCTCGGATTTCCTGATCTCCTTCGAGGATGGGAAGCCCTACAAGACGCTGCGCCGCCATCTCACCCTGCGCGGCCTGACTCCGGAGGCCTACCGCGCCAAGTGGGGCCTCGCCCCCGACTACCCGATGACCGCGCAGAGCTATTCCGAGCAACGCTCGCAGCTCGCCCGCTCCCTGGGACTGGGGCAGCCGCGCGCGGCGACGGCGGCGCCGGCCCCCGAGCCTGAGCCCGCGCCGCAACCCATCGGGAAGCGGCGGACCCGTAGCAAGGAGGCCGTCTGACGACGCACCGCTTGCCGTGAAGGTGTCGTCGCCCTGCCGCAATCGGCCTCGATAGCGTAGGGCCACAAGGTGCGCCTGCCTTCTCTCGGCCTGGACGGCGCGCCCGCCCCGACGCCGGAGACCTGCATGCTGACCCGCCTCACCCTGCCCGCCCTCGTCGCAGCCCTGCTGGCCGCCAGCCCGGCCGCGGCGCAGATGGCGCGTACGGAGACCCGGGAGCCTGCGAAAGACGGCACGGCGAAGGTCGTGCCCCTCAGCAAGGCCGACGTGCAGCTCTCCTTCGCCCCCGTGGTGAAGCGGGCCGCGCCCTCGGTGGTGAACGTCTACGCGTCCCACGTGGACAAGCGCTCCAGCGCGCGCACCAGCGCCATGGAGGAGTTCATGCGCCGCTTCTTCGGCGAGCCGGAGGGCGGCCGCGGACCCCGGGGCGACCGGGCGCAGCGGTCCCTGGGCTCGGGGGTGCTGGTCGATGCCGACGGGCTCGTGATCACCAACAACCACGTCATCGACAACATGAACGAGGTTCGGATCGCCCTGGCGGACCGGCGCGAGTTCGAGGCCACGATCGTGATGCGCGACACCCGCACCGATCTCGCGGTGCTCAAGATCAAGGAACCGCCGAAGGGCCTCGTGCCGATGCCGTTCGGCGACGCCGACGCCCTCGAGGTCGGCGACTTCGTGATGGCGATCGGCAACCCGTTCGGCGTCGGCCAGACGGTGACGCAGGGCATCGTCTCGGCGCTGGCACGCACGCAGGTCGGCTCGGCGGACTATCAGTATTTCATTCAGACCGACGCGGCGATCAACCCGGGCAATTCGGGCGGGGCGCTGGTCGATCTGCGCGGCCAGCTCGTGGGCATCAACACCGCGATCTACTCGCAGTCGGGCGGAAGCCACGGCATCGGCTTCGCGATTCCCGTGGGCATGGTCAAGGCCGTGGTCGATGCCGCCCGCGACGGCGCGGGCATCGTGCGCCGGCCCTGGCTCGGCGCGCGCATCCAGAGCGTGACCCCCGACATCGCCGACAGCATGGGCCTCGACCACCCGACCGGCGTGCTGGTGGCGAGCCTGCAGGCCAAGAGCCCCGCCGAGGAGGCGGGCCTGAAGCGCGGCGACCTGATCCTCACCGTCGACGGCCAGGAAGTCGCCGACCCGGAGGCCTTCGGCTACCGCTTCGCCCTCAAGGGCATCCAGGGCAACGCCCGGTTTGGGATCCTGCGCGGCACGACCCGCCAGACGGTGGCGGTCAAGCTCGCTCCGGCGCCGGAGACGCGGCCGCGGGACATGCTCAAGGTGAAGACCCGCTCGCCGTTCCTGGGCGCGACGCTCGTGAACACCTCGCCCGCGGTGGCCGAGGAGATGCAGGTCGATTTCCCCGCCGACGGTGTGGCCGTGCAGGCCGTGGACGAGAACTCCATCGCCGCCCGGGTGGGGCTGCAGAAGGGGGACGTGATCGTAGCGGTCAACGGCGTGCCGATGGCGACCACCAAGGATCTCGACCGGGTCACCCGCAACAGCCTCAATTCCTGGGAAGTGGCGATCAACCGCAACGGCGAGGTCCTGACCTCGGTGTTCGGCGGCTGATCCCGGGCGAGCCCGGCACCGGCTCGCAACCGTGGGCAAGCGTGGGCAAGGTCGGGCGCGCCGCTTGCGCCGCCGGTCGCGCCCGGTGTTGATGCGCAGATGTCCGACCTGTTCGCTTCCGCGGAGCCGCCCTCCGCGCCGGATTCCGGCCGCGCCTCCGGCACCGAGGCGGGCCGCCCCCTCGCAGACCGCCTGCGGCCGCAGAGCCTTGCCGAGGTCGTCGGCCAGGAGCACCTGACCGGGGAGGGCGGGGCGCTCACGCGCCTGCTGCGCGGGCGCAGCCTCGGCTCGCTGATCTTCTGGGGACCGCCCGGCACCGGCAAGACCACCGTGGCGCGGCTGCTGGCGCAGGGCACGGACCTGCATTTCGAGCAGATCTCGGCGATCTTCTCGGGCGTGCCCGACCTGCGCAAGGTGTTCGAGGCCGCGCGCAAGCGCCGGGCGACCGGACAGGCGACCCTGCTGTTCGTCGACGAGATCCACCGGTTCAACCGGGCGCAGCTCGACGCCTTCCTGCCGGTCATGGAGGACGGCACCGTCACGCTGGTGGGGGCGACGACGGAGAACCCCTCGTTCGAGCTGAACGCCGCGCTCCTGTCCCGGGCCCGGGTGCTGCTGTTCCGGGCCCTCGATCCGGGCGCCATCGCGCGGCTGCTGGTGCGGGCCGAGGCGCTGACGGGCCGAGCCCTGCCGCTCTCCGAGGAGGCGCGCGGCGTGCTGGTCCGCATGGCCGACGGCGACGGGCGGGCGGCCCTGACCCTGGCGGAGGAGGTGTGGCGCTCGGCGCAACCGGGGGAGACTCTCGACGCGGAGGCCCTGCAGGCCATCGTGCAGCGGCGGGCGCCGATCTACGACAAGGCGCAGGAGGGCCACTACAACCTGATCTCGGCCCTGCATAAGACCGTGCGCGGCTCGGATCCGGACGCGGCGCTCTACTACCTCTGCCGGATGCTCGATGCCGGGGAGGACCGGCTGTTCATCGCCCGCCGGCTGGTGCGCATGGCGGTGGAGGATATCGGGCTCGCCGACCCGCAGGCCCTGGTGGTGGCCAACGCCGCCAAGGACGCCTTCGACTTCCTCGGCAGTCCGGAGGGGGAGCTGGCGCTCGCCCAGGCGGCGATCTACCTCGCCTGCGCGCCGAAATCGAACGCGGTCTACACCGCCTACAAGGCCGCGACCCGGCTCGCCAAGGAGGCGGGCTCCCTGCCGCCGCCGCGGACCATCCTCAACGCGCCGACCAAGCTGATGAAGCGGATCGGCTACGGCGAGGGCTACCGCTACGACCACGACGAGCCCGATGCCTTCTCGGGACAGGATTACTGGCCCGACGCGCTGGGGCGCCAGCACCTCTACGAGCCCACCGAGCGCGGCTACGAGACCCGCCTCGCCGAGCGCCTCGACCGGTGGGAGGCTCTGCGCAAGCAACGGCGCGGGGAGGCGTAGAGGCGTCCGACGTCATCGCGAGCGCAGCGAAGACAGCGTCATAGGTCGAGGGGCGCGTTGTCGATCACCTCCTTCATCACGAAGAAGGTCCGGGTCTGGCGCACCCCCGGCAGGCCGATCAGCGTGGCGCTGTGGAGGCGGTTGAAGTCGGCCATGTCGGAGACCCGGATCTTCAGCATGTAGTCGAAGTCGCCGGCCACGAGATGGCAGTCGAGGAGCACGGGAATCGCCCGCACGGCAGCCTCGAATTCGGAAAAGCTCTCGGGGGTCGAGCGGTCGAGCACGACGCCGACGAAGACCAGGGTACCGCGTCCGACCCGCATCGGATCGATCAGCGCCCGGACCGCCCGCACGAACCCGTCCGCGAACAGGCGCTGGATCCGGCGGTGGCAGGTGGCCGCGCTGGTGCCGACCCGCTCGGCGATCTCGGCATTGGCCATCCGACCGTCCGCCTGGAGCAGGCGCAGGATCTTCTGGTCGATCCGGTCGAGCCCTTCGGACATGGACGATTCTTTCATGTTCGACTGGAAAACCGGACTTTCCTGCGTGAGTTTGGCTTGGCAACGCAAGAGACCGGCCTTCGACGCCCAAAGATCGAGAGCACCTTTCATTGCAAATCGGGTAATTTTCCCTGCGCCTCGAAGACGGAGCCGGGAGCTCACGGCCCGGCCGTTCTCGGGGCCTCGCCTCGATGCATCCGGGCCGGACGGAGACCGCTCCTGCCCCCGGGCGCGTCCCGAGATCTGGAGAGACCCGATGCTGGCACAGTTCGAGCGCTATCCCCTGACCTTCGGCCCGACGCCGATCGAGCCGCTCAAGCGCCTGACGGCTCATCTCGGCGGCGAGGTTGAGATCTTCGCCAAGCGCGAGGATTGCAATTCCGGCCTCGCCTATGGCGGCAACAAGCTGCGCAAGCTCGAATACATCGTCCCGGACGCGATCAAGAGCGGCGCCGACACGCTGGTGTCGATCGGCGGCGTGCAGTCGAACCACACCCGCATGGTCGCGGCGGTCGCCGCCAAGATCGGCATGAAGTGCCGGCTGATCCAGGAGGCCTGGGTGCCCCACGAGGACGCCGTCTACGACCGGGTCGGCAACATCCTCCTGTCGCGGATCATGGGCGCGCAGACGCAGCTCGTGGATGACGGATTCGACATCGGCATCCGCGACAGCTGGAAGCGGGCGCTCGCCGAGGTCGAGGCCGAAGGCGGCAAGCCCTACGCGATCCCGGCCGGCGCTTCGGTGCACAAATACGGCGGGCTCGGCTATGTCGGCTTCGCCGAGGAGGTGCGCAAGCAGGAGGCCGAGATGGGCCTGCGCTTCGACTACGTGGTGGTCTGCACGGTCACGGGCTCGACCCATGCCGGCATGCTGGTGGGCTTCTCCGCCGACGGGCGCGCCCGCAACGTCATCGGCATCGACGCCTCCTGCACCCCGGCCCAGACCAAGGCCCAGGTCCTCGACATCGCGCAGAACACCGCCGCCCTGGTCGGCGCGGGCGACATCGTCGCCGACGACGTGGTGCTCAACGAGGACTACGCCTACCCGGTCTACGGCGTGCCCTCGCAGGAGACCGTGGACGCGATCCGGCTCTCGGCCCGGCTCGAGGGGATGATCACCGACCCGGTCTACGAGGGGAAGTCGATGCAGGGCATGATCGACCTCGTGAAGAAGGGCTTCTTCCCGAAGGGCTCGAAGGTGCTCTACGCCCATCTCGGCGGCGCGCCGGCGCTGAACGGCTACAGCTACACGTTCCGCAATGGCTGAGCCGGGGCGAACGCGCCTCCCATCCATCGCCTCATCCTGAGGTGACCGCGCAGCGGGCCTCGAAGGAGGGCTCCAGGGATCGCAGCGTCCTCTGGAAGGCTCCTTCGAGGCCTCCGCTTCGCTCCGGCGCCTCGGGATGAGGGGGAGGGTGGAGGCCGCGACTCTGGCCTGCAGTCCCCTATATGGCGGCGCGGGACCCGCACCGGAGAGGGCAGGGATGATGGCACCGGCACGCGCGCTGCTCCTGGCCGCCCTGCTCGCCCTGGGCGGCCCCGCCGCGCGGGCCGCCTCGGGGCCGGCCGTGGAGGCCGAGAACGGGATGGTGGTCTCCTCGCAGCGCCTCGCCTCGCAGGTGGGCGCCGACATCCTCCGGGCCGGCGGCAACGCCGTGGATGCCGCGGTGGCGGTGGCCTATGCCGAGGCGGTGGTGAACCCCTGCTGCGGCAATCTCGGCGGCGGCGGCTTCCTGGTGCTGCACGCCGCCGACGGGCGCAGCCGCTTCGTCAATTTCCGCGAGACCGCCCCGGCCGCCGCGACCCGGGATATGTACCTCGACGCGACCGGCACCGTCGTGAAGGGCGCGAGCCTGCGCGGCTGGAAGGCGGCCGGCGTGCCCGGGACCGTGCTCGGCCTCAATACCGCGCTGGCCGAATACGGCACCCTGCCGCTGGCCCGGGTGATGGCGCCGGCGATCGCGCTCGCCCGGGACGGGTTCGTGCTGACCCGGGGCGACACCGACATCCTCGAATCCGGCACCACGCTGTTCGCAGCCCAGGCCAACGTCGCCCGGATCTTCCTGCGCCCGGACGGCAGCCCCTGGCGCCCCGGGGACCGGCTTGTCCAGGCCGACCTCGCCCGGACCCTCCAGGCCATCGCCGATCACGGCTCGGACGCGTTCTACAAGGGTGCGATCCCCGAGGCCGTCGAGGCGGCCTCACGGGCGGGCGGCGGCCTGCTGACGGCGGCCGACTTCGCCGCCTACACGGTAACGCAATCCGAGCCGCTGACCTGCCGCTACCGGGGCGCCACCGTCCTGTCGGCGCCGCCGCCCTCGTCGGGCGGCACCACGCTCTGCGAGATCCTCGGCATCCTCGACGGCTACGACCTGCGGGCGGCGGGGTTCAACTCCGCGCGAAGCGTGCACCTGATGGTCGAGGCCATGCGGCGCGCCTATGCCGACCGCAACCTTCTGCTCGGCGATCCGGCCTTCGTGGCGAACCCGGTCGACCGGCTCCTGTCGCCGGCCTATGCGGAGACGCTCCGGGCCTCGATCCGCCCGGACCGGGCGACCCCGTCCGCCGAGATCCGCCCGGATCCCGGCCTGGAGACGCGGGAGCGGGCCGAGACCACCCACATCTCGGTGATGGACAAGGCCGGCAACGCGGCCGCGCTGACCTACACGATCAACGGCTATTTCGGCGCCGGGGTGATCGCCGCCGATACGGGGTTCTTCCTCAACGACGAGATGGACGACTTCACCGTCAAGACCGGGGTGCCGAACCTGTTCGGCCTCGTGCAGGGGACGAAGAACGCGATCGAGCCCGGCAAGCGCCCGCTCTCCTCCATGGCGCCCACGATCGTGCTGCGGGACGGCAAGGTCGCGCTGGTGGCGGGCTCGCCGGGGGGCTCGCGGATCATCACGATCACCGCGCAGACGCTGATCAACATGCTGGATTTCGGCATGGCGCCGCAGGAGGCCGTGGACGCCCCGCGCATCCACCACCAGTGGCTACCCGACACGGTCTACGCCGAGCCCTTCGCGCTCTCGGCGGACACGCAAGCGATCCTGCGGAGCATGGGCCACACGCTCGTCGAGCAGAAGCCCTGGGGGGCGCAGGAGCTGATCGCGGTACGCGCCGCGGCGCCCGCGCTCCCCGAGGCGACGTCCTCGGGCAACGATGCTTCGCGCACGCAGGGGATGCGGCCGGGACTGCTCTACGGCGCCAACGACAACCGGAGGCCCGCCGGCGCGGCGGTTGGAGAATAGGGCGCGGTCGGCTGTATCGGAACAACCCCGTCGTGGCGGAACCGCGCGGCGGAACCCGCTCACCAGCACCCTCAACGGTGCAGGCGCGGATCTGCCGGCCGATGCGGGGCGCGCCTGCGGTGCGCCGGAAAAGGGGGAGGGCCCCGGGCTCGTGCGCCCGCGGACCCTGCCGCTCAGCCCTCTCCGGCCTCCCGTGCCACCGCCCGGAACCCGATGTCGCGCCGGCAGAAACCCTCCGGCCAGTCGATCCGGGCCACCGCCGCGTAGGCGCGACCTTGAGCGTCCGTGACGCTGTCGCCCAAGGCCGTGACCGCCAGGACCCGGCCGCCATCGGCCAGGAGCTGCCCGCCCTCGGCCCGGGTGCCGGCCTGAAAGACGTGAACCCCGTCGCCCTCGGCCCCATCGACGCCGCGGATCACCGATCCCCGGACCACGGCACCCGGATAGCCCGCCGCCGCCATCACCACGGTGAGGGCGGCCCGCTGGGCGTCGAATTCCAGGCTTACGCCGGAGAGGTCGCCCTCGCAGGCCGAGAGCAGGGCCGGCACGAGGTCGGAGGCGAGGCGCGGCATCAGCACCTGCGCCTCGGGATCGCCGAAACGGGTGTTGTACTCGATCAGCTTGGGGCCGTCGGCGGTGAGCATCAGGCCGGCATAGAGGATGCCGGTGAACGGGCAGCCCCGCGCCCGCATGCCGGCGAGCGTCGGGGCGATGATCTCGGCCATCACCCGGGCCTCGATCTCCGGAGTGACCACCCGGGCGGGGGAATAGGCGCCCATGCCGCCGGTGTTGGGACCGCGGTCGCCGTCGAAGACCCGCTTGTGGTCCTGGGCGGTGCCGAGGGAGATGGCCCGCGTGCCGTCGCACAGGGCGAAGAAGCTCGCCTCCTCGCCGAACAGGCACTCCTCGACCACCACCTCGGCGCCGGGCTCGGCGAACAGGGCGGTCAGCGCGTCCTCGGCCTGGTCGAGGGTCTCGGCCACGGTGACGCCCTTGCCGGCGGCGAGGCCATCCGCCTTCACGACGATCGGGGCCCCCTGCTGCCGGACATAAGCCAGCGCCGGCTCCAGTTCGGTAAAGCGCGCGAAGGCGGCGGTGGGGATGCCGCAGGCAGCGCACAGGTCCTTGGTGAACCCCTTCGAGCCCTCGAGCCGGGCGGCGTCGCGGGTCGGCCCGAAGACACGGATCCCGGCAGCCTTCAGGTCGTCCACCAGCCCGGCGACCAGGGGAGCTTCCGGCCCGACCACCACGAGGCCGATCGATTCCGCCGTGCAGAAGGCCGCCACCGCCGCGTGGTCCGTGACGGCCAGGTCCGGCCGGTTCGTCCCATGGCGGGCCGTGCCGGGATTGCCGGGCGCCGTGAACAGGCGCGTGCAGAGGGGGCTCTGGGCCAGCCGCCACGCCAGGGCGTGTTCACGGCCGCCGGAGCCGATCAGGAGAATGTTCATGCGCACGCCACCATGGACCGAGCTTGTGGGCGAAGCCTGCCGGTGGGCAAAGGTTTTTTTCGGGCTGTCCCCGCTCTGCGCGGATATCCCGGCCGCTCAGCAGCCGATGCAGACGCCCGTGTTGACGCCACCGCGCCGCCCACCCCCGTGGCGACCGAGATGACGGCCTCCATGGACTCCCCCCCGGATGCCGCGATAGGGCAGGACGGGTCCGAAGGACTCGAATTGGACGTTGCGCTGGATCGTCTGGTTCAGCGTATTGAAGTCCGAGACCCGCTGCTGGTTGAGCGCCCGGATCTGACCCTGCAGGGCGAACGAGGCGTTGGCGGCGTTCGGGTCGTTCTGCTGCACCTGGGCCTGGGCGGCGCCGACCGGGAGGGCGAGCGCCAGGGCGAGGAGCGCGCGGGATGCGGGGCGCATGGGTCCCTCCGTGCAACGTATCGCGATGTATCGCGTGGTCTTTCGAACTCGACGCGCCAGGATCGGTCCGGGTTCCGGGCCGCGTCAACCCGGCACGACCGGGGATTTCGTCTCCGGAAGGGTCTCGACCAGCTTGGGATCCAGCCCGGTATGCGCCTGGACCAGGGGATGCGGGGTCAGAGCCAGCCACTGGGTCAGGGAGATATCGGCATAGCGCGGGCTCTTGAAGATCTCCAAGAAGGTCAGTGTCGTGTCGCCGGTATTCTCGATGTAATGGCCCATGGCGAAGGGCACGTATCCCACATCGCCGGCCTGGTAGTCGAAGGTTCGGGCCTTCGATTCCGAGCCGAACACGGTCATCCGGCCCTTGCCCGAGAGGTAGTACTGCCATTCGTCGCCATTCGGGTGCCAGTGCAGCTCGCGCAGGCCCCCGGGCTCGACCTCGACCAGCGCTGCGGCGATCGTCACGGAGGCCGGGAACACCGTGGAATCGGTGATGCGCACGCTGCCGCCCCGGGTGCGGATCGGCTCCTGCGCCAGCATCCGGTGGCTGAACGACTTCGGCACCGGGCCCGAGCCGCCCATCCGGTCGGCCGTGAGCGGGCCGGGCTTCGGCCCGGGGAAGATGTAGAGTTCCTTCTCGGGGATCCGGGCGAAGGCGCTCTCGGGCAGGCCGAAATTCTTCGCGAGCACGTCCTTGGGCGTGTGCGCCAGCCAGTCGGTCAGCAGGAAGGTGGAATCCTCCGAGAAGCCGCCGTCGTCGAACACGAGCAGGAACTCGCAGCCGTCGATCCCGTCGGCGGCGAGACCCTGGATCGAGTGCGGGATGCCGCCCGGGAAGTACCAGAGATCGCCCGCGCCGACATCGTCCGCGAAGGTGCGGCCGGCTTGGTCGACCGCGGTGATCCGGGCCTTGCCCTTGATCATGTAGGCCCACTCGGCCTCCTTGTGCCAGTGCATCTCGCGGACCGCGCCGGCCTTGAGCCGCATGTTGACCCCCGCCATGGCCTTCGAGACCGGCAGCTCGCGGATCGTGGTCTGGCGCGCCCAGCCTCCCTCCTCCAGTCGCATGTGGCTGTCGCTGAACGACCATTTCAGGTTCGGCATCGTGCCGTGGTCGGTGCCGGGCGGCGCCAGGGTGAACGGCTCCTCGGCGGCCCGGGGCTTATTCTGCGGCCCCAGGATATCGGCGCCCTTGCCCCGGCGCTCGGGGAGGGGCGCGGCCGGCCCGGCGGATTGCGCCGCAGCGGAGGACGCCACCATCGCGCCGCCGACGGCGATGACGGCACGCCTGGAAATCTCGGACATCGCACTCGGTCCCTGCTCTGTCGCAGGGTAACCGGACGCCGGCCGGGAGGATCCGCAACGGGGCACCATCGTGCAGTGCGGCATCTCGCCCGGAGCCTGCGCGCGATCTATATCTTGAATGCACGATCAGACGCGTCCCGATTGGGGGACGAGCGCCCGAGCGGTGCACGGGGCGCGACCCGAGGGCGAGGATGGCGGATCGGGACAGTTCAGCCGCGGGCGAGGCCGGCCGCGCCGCGTCCCACGGCCGCCTGTGGATCGCCCTGCTCGCGCTGGCGGGCGCGGGTCTCCTCGGCTACCGCCACTGGCCGGAACAGTCCCGGGCGGCGAGTTCGGAACCGGCTGCCGCGGCAAAGCCACCGGCTGTGCGGGTCGCCCGGGCCGGCCGGGCCTCCGACACCTTCAGCCTGACCCAGACGGGCACCACCCAAGCCTTCGATACCGCCGGCCTCTATCCACGGGCGACCGGCTACATCGTCGAGCGCAAGGTCGATATCGGCACGCACGTGAAGAAGGGCGACCTGCTGTTCCGGATCAGCGCGCCCGACCTCGACCAGCAGCTGGTCCAGGCGCAGTCGCAGGCGCTTCAGCTCCAGGCAGCGCTGATTCAGGCACGGGCGATGGTCGACCAGGCCGAGGCCAACCGTCACCTCGCCGACGTGACCAACCGGCGGACCGCGACGCTCGCCGGCACCGGGGTCGAGACCCGGCAGAACGCCGACACCTCCCAGGCCGGGGTGCTGGCGCAGACCGCCAATGTCGACGCCGCCAAGGCGGCCGTGAAGGTGGCCGAGGCCAACATCGCCGCGCAGGAGGCGCAGGTCGCCCGGCTCAAGGTCCTGACCGGCTTCGAGGAGATCCGCGCGCCCTTCGACGGGGTGGTGACCACCCGCAACAACGATGTCGGCGACGCGGTGACGGCGGACACGAACACGGGCGCGCCGCTCCTGACCCTGGCGCGGGACGACGTGCTGCGCATGGCGGTGAACGTGCCGCTCTACGCCGCCGACGACGTCCGCGACGGACTCGACGCCAGGGTCGAGGTGGCGCAGATCCCCGGCAGGGTCTTCCCCGGCAAGGTCTCGCGCTCGTCGACGACCCTGCTCTCCACCGCGCGGACGCTGGCGACCCAGGTCGACCTCCCCAATCCGGACGGCACGTTGCGAGCCGGGCTCTACATCACCGTCACTTTGGAGATCCCCCGGTCCTCGCCCGCCGTGACGGTGCCGAACGAGGCCCTGATCTTCGACCAGCACGGGACCCGCGTGGCGATGATCGAGCCGGCCGGGGACGGGACCGGCGTGGTGCGGATGCGCCCGGTCACGATCTTCCGCCAGACGCGCACGCTGCTGGAGTTGCGCGACGGCCTGAACGGCGGCGAGCGCGTCGTCGTGGGGCCGCCGGCCTCATTGCGCGACGGTGACAGGGTCGTCCTGCATCCGGAGGACAAGGCGGGGGCGTGAACGGCGGCACGCGGTCCAGGGCGATCCGGCCGCTGCTGCCTGCCGCTGCTGCTGCTGCTGCTGCCTGTCGGGCGTCAGGCCCCCCCTACAGGCGGGCCTGTCCAGCCTTGGGACAGCCACAACCGGCATAAGCCGTCGGACAGACGGTGCTCCGCCGCGGGGTCGACCCCCGGCGCCGTCGTGGCCGGCTGGCTCAAGGATCAGGTTGATCACCGTGGCACTCGGAACCCTCGCACTATCGATCGCGCTGCTTGGCCTGGCCCTGGCATTCTTCGGGGCGAAGCTGGCCTTCGCGGGGGGATCGTCGTTCTACCTCGCCCTGGGGGTCGGTTTGCTGGCCTCCGGCATCCAGCTGGCCCGGCGCCGCCAGAGCGGCCTCTGGATCTATGCCCTGATTCTGGCGGCGTCCTTCATCTGGACGATCGTCGAGGTCGGGCTCGACAAATGGCAATGGATCCCGCGCGGCGCCCTGATCTTCGCCCTCGGCCTGGTCCTCTGCCTGCCCGTCGTGGTGCATCGCCTGCGGGACGCGCCCGAACGGGCCTGGGCGCCGAGCCTCGGAAACGGCCCGCTCGCCCTCCGGGCCGTCGTCCTGCTCATCGCGGCCGCGAGCACCGCTTCCTGGTTCGTCGATCCGGTCGAGACGCGCGGCATCCTGCCGAAGGTCGCGGAGGCGAGGGCCGCCGTCGATCCGAGCGGCATCCCCTATCCGGCCGACGACTGGGTCGCCTATGGCGGCACCAATCTCGGTCAGCGCTACTCGGCCCTCGAGGACATCACCGTGGGCAATGTTCAGGGCCTCACGGTGGCCTGGGAGCACCATACGGGCGACCTGCGCGGCGACGGCCGGACGGATTCGAAGGAATTCACCTTCGAGGCCACGCCGATCAAGGTGAACGGGCTGCTCTATCTCTGCACGCCTCACAACATCGTGCAGGCCCTGGAACCCGAGACCGGCCGGCTGGTCTGGGCCTTCGACCCGCAGATGGCGCGGGACGGCCAGTACCAGCACCAGACCTGTCGCGGCGTGTCCTACAACGACTCGACCGGCTACGCGCCGCCGGCGGAGGCGGATCCGGCGACGGCCGGCGCCGTCGCGGCGGCGGTCGCCGAATGCCCGCGCCGGATCATCGCCGCCTCGGTCGATGCGCGGCTCTACGCGCTGAATGCCGATACCGGACTCCCGTGCCGGACCTTCGGGGCGGACGGTTTCGTCGATCTGACGGCGCAGATGCCGAACCTCCGGCGTGCCGCCTATCAGCAGACCTCGGCGCCGCTGGTGACCCGGAACCTCGTCGTCCTCGGGAGCGCGATCGCCGACAATTACTACGCGGAGAATCCGTCGGGCGTGATCCGCGCCTTCGACGTGCGCACCGGCGCGATCGTCTGGAAGTTCGACGCCGGCAAGCCCGACGCGACCGAACCGCTGCAGCCCGGTGCGCTCTACGAGCCCAACTCGGCGGTGGCCTGGACGCAGTTTTCGGCCGACGAGGCTCTGGGGCTCGTCTACGTGCCGTTCGGCAACCGGGCGCCCGATCAGGTCGGCGTGTCCCGGTCGAAGGCGGACGAGGCCCTCGTCGACGCCCTGGCGGCTCTCGACCTGGAGACCGGCAGGCTGCGCTGGGCCTTCCGGACCACGTATCACGACCTGTGGGACCGCGATAATCCGTCCCAGCCGGTCCTCCTGACCCTGCCGCAGGGCGACGGGACGGTGCCGGCGATCCTGATCCCCACCAAGGTCGGCAATGTCTGGGTCCTCGACCGCCGCACCGGCGCTCCGATCCGGCCGGTCTCCGAGGTCTCGGTCTCGACCCGGACCGACATCCCGGGAGAGGCGCCGTCTCCGGTCCAGCCGGTCTCGTCGCTCCGCTTCACGCCGGCTCCGCTGAGGGAGGCCGACATGTGGGGCGTCACGCCCTTCGACCAGATCCAGTGCCGGCTCACCTTCCGGTCGAACCGCTACGACGGCAACCCGTTCACGCCGCCGCAGGCGTCAGGCGGCGCGATCATCTGGCCCGGCAATATCGGGGTGTTCAACTGGGGCTCGGTGGCCGTCGATCCGGTGCATCACTGGATGATCGCGACGCCGCAATACCTGCCCTACCTCTACCGCCTGCTCCCGCGCCCGGCGAACGAGCCCGACCGGCGCCTCATCACCACCGATCCGGATTCCGCCCCGGGCAACGAGAATCTCGGCGGCCCCTACGCGGTGTCCATCGCGCACATGCGCTCGGCCCTCGGCGTCCCGTGCAACGCGCCGCCCTGGGGCGTGCGGGTCGGCGTGAACCTCGCGGACGGCACAACCGCCTGGAGGCACCGCAACGGCACCGTCGCCGGGCAGAAGATCGGCGGGGTCGCGGTCCCGATCCCGTTCGCCATGGGTATGCTGGCTCATGGCGGCACCCTGGCCACGGCCGGCGGCGTCGCGTTCACGGCCGCCACGCTCGACGACCGTATCCGCGGCTACGACATGCAGACCGGGGCGGTCCTGTGGTCCATGACGCTGCCGGCCGGCGGTCAGGCCACGCCGATGACCTATCGCGGCAAGGACGGCCGGCAATACGTGGTGATCGCGGCGGGCGGGCACGGCTCGCTCGGCACCACGCCGGGCGATTCGGTCATCGCCTTCCGGCTCCCGTGAGCCGGCGCCCGCGGCGCGAGCCCGGGGATCGCCGGCCTCGCGCCGGAACGGATGGCGCCGGAGGGCCCGGCTCTCCGACCGGGCAGGGGGCGTTCTAGCCCGCGAGCCGCGCCCGCGCGTCGATGCGGGCGAGGCGGGCCAGCAGGTACTCGACCTCGGCCTTCGCCTGCGCGGTGAGCGCCTGCGACGGCTTGCGCTGGGCGTCGGATGAAAAAATTCCCCGGCGCATGAACACGTATTTCCGCACCGCGAGCCCCAGCGGGCCCTGCTGCTGCTCGTAGCGCAGATAGGGGAGGTGGGCGTCGAACAGGTCGTGGGCGGCGTCGCGCTCGCCGGCCCGGCCGAGGCGGACCACGTCGACCAGCATCTCCGGGAAGGCGTAGCCGGTATTGGCCCCGTCGGCGCCGCGCTCGGTCTCGAAATCAAGGAACAGGCCGCCATTCCCCACGAGGATGGAGATGTGGCGCATGGAGCCGTCGCGCTCGAAGCCGCGCAGCGCCGAGATCTTCTCCAGGCCGGGCCAGTCCTCGTGCTTGAGCATCACGCAGGAGGGGTTCTCCGACACGATCCGGCGGATCACCCCCGGGGTCATCTGGACCGAGAAGGTGAGGGGGTAATCCTGCAGCACGAAGGGCACGTCCGGCCCGATCGCCTCGGCGGCGGTGCGGTAATAGCCGACCACCTGATCGTCGGTGCGCAGCGTGTTGGGCGGCGCGATCATCACGCCGGCGGCGCCCAGCTCCATCACCTCCCGGGCGAGGGCCCGCATGGCCGCGAAGCCCGGCGCCGTGACGCCGACGATGACCGGCAGCCGGGTGCGCCCGAGGACGCGCTTGGCCACCGCGAGGCCCTCCGCGTGGTCGAGCTTGCCGGCCTCACCGAGCTGGCCGAGGATCGTCAGGCCGTCGACGGCCGCAGCCCCGAAGAAATCGGTCATCCGGTCGAGGGAGACCTCGTCGATCCGGCCATCCGGATGGAACGGCGTCGGGGCGATCGGCACGACGCCGCGAATGTCGCTGGTGAGAGGCATACCGGTCTCCGTGCTGCTGCGGCGACCGCCGGCCGCCGGTGGGTATGCCCATACTCAAAAATCCCGGGCGCTGCGACGCACCCGGGACGGGATCGGCCTTCGGTCAGGCCGTTCGGTCAGCCCAGCAGCTTGTCCAGGGTGATCGGCATCTCGCGCACCCGAACGCCGGTGGCGTGCCAGACCGCGTTGGCGATGGCCCCCACCGTGCCGGTGATGCCGATCTCGCCGACGCCCTTCACGCCGAGCGCGTTCACCACCGCATCGTCCTCGTGGACCAGGATCGCCTCCATGGCGGGCACGTCGGCGTTCACCGGCACGTGGTACTCGGCGAGATTGTCGTTGAGGAAGCGGCCGGTCCGCGGATCCATCTCGGCCCGCTCGTGCAGGGCGAAGGACAGGCCCCAGATCATCCCGCCGTAATACTGGCTCTGGACGAGGCGCGGGTTGATCACCCGGCCCGCCGCGAAGGCGCCGGTGAGGCGGCTCACCCGGATCTGGCCGAGATCGGGATCGACCTTCACCTCGGCGAAGACCGCGCCGTGGGCGTGCATGGCGTAGGACGCCTGCGCGGCCGGATCGGCCCCGGCCTTGCCCTGGCCCTCGATGCTGGCGCGGCCGGCCCGCTTGAGGATGTCCGTGACGGATTCGCTCCGGCCCGGATCGTCGCGCCGGGTGAGCCGCCCGTCCGCCGCGGTGACGCCGGCATTGCCGGCGCCGTAGAGCGGGGAGGCGGGGTCGTTGGTGGCCAGCTCCGCGAGCTGCCGGATCACGTCGGCGGCGGCCGCGTGGATCGCGCCGCCGGCGGTGGCGGTGTGGCCGGAGCCCCCCGCGATCCCGGCATTCGGCAGGTCAGAGGAGCCCATCCTGAAGGTGAGGGCGTCCATCCCGATCCCGAGCCCGTCGGCGGCGATCTGGGCGAGTGCCGTCCAGGATCCCTGGCCCATGTCGATCGCCCCGAGCTCCACCGTGCCGGTGCCGTCGGCGCGGATCTCGGCCCGGGCCATCCCCTCGAAGATCAGCGCCGGGAAGGTGGCGGTGCCCATGCCGGTGCCGACCAGGAACCCGTCCCTGTCGCGGGTCTGGCGGGGCTGGAGCGGCCGCCCGGCCCAGCCGAAGGCCTCGGCGCCCCGCCGGTAGCAGTCCCGCAGGGCCTTCGAGGAGAACGGCTTGCCGGTGATCGGCTCGACCTCGGCGTAGTTGGCGAGCCGGAACTCCAGCGGGTCCATGCCGAGCGCGAAGGCCATCTCGTCCAGCGCGCTCTCCAGGGCGACGCTGCCGGTGGCCTCGCCGGGGGCGCGCATGAACAGCGGCGTGCCGGTGTCGAGGCGCACCGCCTCGTGCCGGATGGCGATGGCGGGGCTCGCGTAGAGGGTGCTGGTCGCCCGGCCCGCCGGCTCGAAGAAATCGTCGAAGCTCGACGAGGCGGTGCGGATGTGGTGGTCCAGCGCCGTGAGCTTGCCGGCGGCGTCGGCGCCGAGCCGGATCGTCTGCCGGGTCGGGCCGCGATGGCCCATGGGACCGTACATCTGGGTCCGGGTCGGCACGAGCTTCACCGGCCGGCCCACGAGCTTGGCCGCCATGCAGGCGAGCACCTGCGGCCCGGCCGGCACGCCCTTCGAGCCGAAACCGCCGCCGAGATAGGGGCTGTCGATATGGATGTCCTCGGGGCGGATGCCGAACAGGCCGGCGAGCCGGGCCTGCGACATGGCGAGCGCCTGGGTCGGCATCAGGAGCGTCAGCCGGTCCCCGTCCCAGCTGGCCACCGCCGCGTGGGGCTCCATGGCATTGTGGTACTGGGCCGGCGTCTCGTAGGTGGCGGCGATCGTCTTCGACGCGGCCGCGAGCCCGGCCTCGACGTCGCCGTCGGTCTCCACCGGCGGCGCGCCGACGCCGACCGAATCCGGCGTGAAGGCCTCGCCGGAATCGAGCCCGATCCGCGGGGTCTCGGCCGCGTAGGTCGGGGCGAGCAGCCGGGCCCCTTCGGTGGCCGCCTCCAGGGTCTCGGCGATCACCACGGCGATGGGCTGGTTGGCGTAGCGGACCCGGTCGTTCTGCAGGAGGTCGAGGCGGAAGGTGAACGGCCCGTCCTTAGCATCCGGATCCTTGGCGAGCGCCGGGGCGTGCCCCGGCCGCATCACCGCCACGACGCCGGGATGGGCCTCGGCGGCGGCCACGTCGAGGCCGGTGACGCGACCGCGGGCGATCCGGGCGACGCAGAGCGCCGCGTGGAGGGTCCCGGGGGGCAGGTTGTCGGCGGAGAAGCGGGCCTGGCCCGTCACCTTGAGGGGGCCGTCGCGCCGGGTCAGCGGCTGGCCGATGCTGGAGCCGTGCCGGATCGCGCCGGCGGGGCGGTTCGAGGCGGGCGTGGAGGTCGCGGTCATGCGGGTCTCCTCAGACGATGCCGAACGGGGAGGCGGGGAGCGCCGGGATCCGGGCGGGCGTCCCGGCGGCGGCCTGGGTCAGCGCGCGGATCGCCACCCGGCGGGCGAGTTCGATCTTGAAGGCGTTGGCCTCGCCGGTGGGCTTGGCGCCGGCCAGCGCCGCGGCGGCGGCCTTCGCGAAGGCCTCGGGGGAGGGTGCCTGTCCGGAGAGCGCCGCCTCGGCCTCCGCCACCCGCCAGGGCTTCAGCGCCAGCCCGCCCAGGGCGAGCCGGGCCTGCCCGATCCGGCCGCCGGCCTCCAGGGTGAGGGCGGCCGCCGCCGAGACCACCGCGAAGGCGTAGGATGTGCGGTCGCGGACCTTGAGATAGCGGGCATGGCCCCGGAAGGACGCCGCCTCGGGGGGCAGGCGCAGGCCGGTGATCAACTCGCCCGGCTGCAGCTCCGTCTCCCGCTCCGGATGGTCGCCGGGGAGGTGGTGGAACGCGGTGAGCGGCACCTCCCGGGCGCCGTCCGGCCCGGCGATCTCCACCACCGCGTCGAGGGCGGCGAGCGGCACGCAGAAATCGGACGGGTGGGTGGCGATGCAGTGCTCGCTCCAGCCCTGGACGGCGTGGATGCGGGTGGCGTGCCCCAGGGCCGCGCAGCCGGAGCCGGGCGCGCGCTTGTTGCAGGGCGAGACCGCGTCGGTGAAGAAGGGGCAACGGGTGCGCTGCATCAGGTTGCCGCCGACCGTGGCGGCGTTGCGCAATTGCGCCGAGGCGCCGGCCAGCAGGGCCTCGGCCACCATCGGGTAGGTTTTTTCGAACATCGCGTCGTGGGCGAGGTCGCTGTTGCGCACCAGCGTGCCGATTCGGGTGGCGCCGTCCGGCAGCCGCTCGATCGACGACAGGCCGGGGAGCCGAGTGATGTCGACGACCCGCTCCGGGGTGGCGACGCCGCCCTTCATCAGGTCGACGAGGTTGGTGCCGGCGGCGAGGAAGGCGGTGCCCGGAACCTGCCCGGCCGCCACGGCCTCCGGCACGCTCGCCGGGCGGATGTAGTCGAAGGTCCTCACGCCGCGTCCTCCCGGTGCTCCGCTTGGCCGGCCGCGTCCTCTACGGCCTCCAGGATGCCCGCGTAGGCGCCGCAGCGGCAGAGATTGCCGCTCATGCCCTCGCGGATGCGCTCCGGATCGGTACCGGCGTGGCCCTCGCGGATCAGGCCGACCGCGCTCATGATCTGGCCGGGGGTGCAGAAGCCGCACTGGAAGCCGTCATGGGCGATGAAGGCCGCCTGGACGGGGTGCAGCCGGTCGCCCTCGGCGAGCCCCTCGATGGTCAGCACCTCGGCCCCGTCGAGGCTCGCGGCGAGGGTCAGGCAGCTGTTGATGCGCCGCCCGTCCACCAGCACCGTGCAGGCGCCGCACTGGCCGCGGTCGCAGCCCTTCTTGGCGCCCGTCAGGCCGAGGCGCTCGCGCAGGAGATCGAGGAGGGTGACGCGCGGATCGTCGAGGGCGATCTCGCGCGGCTGCCCGTTCAGGGTGAGCCTGAGGGGAATGGTCATGCGGCGGTCCCGGCTTCGAAGGCTGGAACCGTTACAGATAGCTGCCGCCTCGCTCTCGGCGAGACCTTAAGCAGAAAGCGATGTGCGCAAGATCACGGCACGCACAGGTTGGGCGCTTATGCAGACTTGACCTTAACCTCCGAGACGGATTTCAGCACCGTCTTGCCCTTGGCGGTCTTGATCTCCAGGGCCGGCTCCGCCTTCGAGGCCTCGCGCTTGACCGTGTTGCCCTTGATCGTCTTCTTGACATCCTGGGTGTGGACCTTGGTCACCTCGCCCGAGACGGTGCCCTGGCCCCACTTGTAGGTGACATCGTCCCCGGTCTTCACCTTCGCCTTGGCGGTCATGTGCGTCTCCATCGTGGATGCGGGGAAAGGCGCCCCGGGGCAGGGGCGTTCCCGGGTTTCCACGGCCGGAATGCCGCAGGCGGATCGACCCGTTCCCGGCTCACCGGCCGACCTCCCGGCGCAGGGCCGCGACCATCGTCTCGACCGCCGCCTGCGCGGTCTCGCCGAGGTCGATGTCGGTCTCGCCGGCGGTGACGAGGCCGCGCCCCTCCAACTCCTTGACCCCCTCCGGATCGGCCTCGTGGCCGGCGCCGTCCCGGCGGATCACCGCGGTGACCTTTTCGCCGCTGACGAGGCGGTGATAGGCCGCGAAGGCGAAGATCGAGAGGGCCTTGTCGGAGAGTCCGTTCACGTCGTCGGCCATGCCTGGCGCCTCCTGCGCTCCGCGCGTCGTATCCGATGGGCGAACGCCGGACGGGGCCGGGGGCTCCGGACCCCGGCCGGGGTGCGACGACGGGTGCGCCCGTCCGAGCGGCGACGCTTCGCGCCGGGCCCGCCTTCCTGCTAGTCTCACAGCTCCCATGACAGCGCATACCGACCAGACCGAAGTGGAACCCAGCCCCGAGGCGGCCCGCCCCCCCGCGCCCCCCGATCTCGACTATCGCCTGCGCCAGCAGGCGATCCTGTCCGAGTTCGGCGTCGAGGCTTTGCGCGGCACCGATGTCGACCACCTGCTGCAGCGGGCTGCGGAGCTGTGCGCGCAGGGCATGGGCGCCGAGTTCTGCAAGGCCCTGGAGTACCAGCGCGGCGCCGACACCCTGCTGGTCCGGGCCGGTGTCGGCTGGGGGCCCGACGTGATCGGGCAGGCCCGGATCGGGGCGGACCTCGCCTCCCCGGCGGGCTTCGCCCTCAAGACCGGGCGGCCGGTGATCTCGAACCACCTCGCCGACGAGACCCGGTTCCGGACGCCGCAGCTCATGGCCGATCACGGCATCCGCCGGGCGATCAACGTGCTGATCGAGAACCGGGACGGCGCCTTCGGGGTGCTGGAGGTGGACGACACCCGGGAGGGCATGTTCGAGGAGGCCGACATCGCCTTCATGCAGGGCTTCGCCAACCTGCTCGGCGGCGCCATCGAGCGCCAGCGCACCGAGAGCCTGCTGCGGGCCGCCCTCGCCCGGCAGGACCTGCTCGCCCGCGAGATGAGCCACCGGGTCAAGAACAGCCTCGCCATCGTGGCGAGCCTGCTCGCCCTCCAGGCCCGGGCCGCCGAAGACCCGGCCGTGCAGATGGCCCTGGCGGATGCGCGCAGCCGCGTCGAGGCGATCGCGAGCGTCCACGACCAGCTCTGGCGGCAAGGTGACAAGGACGGCGACAAGGCGGCGGGCGAAGGGGAGGGGGTCCCGGGCGAACTCGACCTCGCGCCCTTCCTGGAGAAGCTGGTGGCCAACCTCGCCAGCGGCGTGCCGGGCCAGCGGCTCGCCTGCACGGCCTGCCCGCAGCGGATCTCGGCCGACCGGGCGATACCCATCGGCCTCTTGGTCAACGAACTCGTCACCAACGCGCTCAAATACGCCTATCCGCCCGAGACGCACCCGGGAGGCGGCGAGATCCGGATCCGCGCCGAGCGCCAGCCCGGGAGCCTCGTGGTCGAGGTCGCCGATGACGGGATCGGGCTGCCGGCGGAATTCGAGATCGGACGCAACTCGAAGAGCCTCGGCATGCGGGTGGTCGGCAGCCTCACGCGCCAGCTCGGCGGCAGCCTGACGATCCCGGCCCGGGGGAAGGGCGCCTGCTTCCGCCTGGAGGTGCCGCTGGACGGCTGAGCGCGGCGCCCGGCCGGGGCCGGGACGGGAGAAGGGCCCTGCCCCGTCGCGACCGGGGGCGACGGGCTCGGCGAGACAGAGCGCGAGACAGAGCGGATGCAGTGACCGGGATCAGGATGACGGGGGCGCCCCTCGCCGAACGGCTCCATGCCTTTCGGAGCCTCGGGGACAATTGCGAGTTCGGCTTCGTGCAGCGCTACGGGGGGGTCGAGCCCTCCGGCCTGCTGCGCTTCTCCTACACGCCGATGGCGGACCTGATCCGCGGCCTGCGCTGCGGCTTCGCGGATTTCGGCGTGCCGGGCGACCTGCGGCTCTCCGTGAGCGCGGGCGGCACCTACTATTGTCACAGCCTGGCCTACAACATCTGGGCGAATACCGGACATCCGGCCGGCTCGATCGCGCCGGAGGTGCTGCTGGAGCGGGAATACGGCCGGCTGGCCCATCTCAAGCGCAAGATGCTGGACGACCTCGCCGACGGCTCGAAGATCCTGGTGCGCAAGGTCGGCCGCGACGAGCCCGAGGCCGACTTCGCCCGCTTGGCCGAGGCGGTCTGGGCGCATGGACCCTCGACGCTGCTGCGCGTGACCGAGGCCGGGCCGGACTGGGCTCCCGAGCCGGCCCGGCGCGTCGCCGACCGCCTGATCGCGGGACGGGTCCGCCGCTTCGCGCCGGCGGAGCAGGCCTGGGAGGTCGACCTCGAACCCTGGATGCACCTCGTGGACAGCACCTACGCGCTGGAGCGCGGCGCGGCGCCGAGCCGCCTCGACGCCGCCGCCTTCCCGGAGGCGCTGCCGCTGCCGGGCCGCCTGCGCCGGCATGTCGGCCGGCACCGGGCAAGGGCGCTCAGCGCCTACACCCGGGCGGTGGATCCCGCCGGCTTTCGCGCCGATGCGGTCCACGTGTTCTCGAGCTGGGTGTGGATTCCGGAGGAGTTTGCCGGGGACCGCATCTTCGCGGCGGCCGGCTATGCGCGGCTGGGCTGGCGCGACGCCGACCTGTCGCGGCGGCGGTGCTGGCAGCGCGTCTGGGCCGCGGGTCGGCTGCGGCCCGACGCGACGCGGGAGCCCGTCGGGCTCGGGATGATCGGCACGTGGCGGGACGGATTCTGGTCCGCCGGGGCGCGCTTCGCCGAGGGGCCGATCCCCGGGGATGAGCCCGCGCCGGACCTGCGGATGCCGCCGTTCCGGTTTCCGGGCCAGGATCTCCTCGGACGGCTGCGGCCGCGGTTCCGATAGACCGCCGGGCCCCCGGATCCGGGCTCAGCTTTCGCTTCCGAGAGCGCGGAGGAGGGTGCCGAGGTAGCGTCGTCGGTCCCGCCTCCGGCCCGATGCGCGTGGCCGCCGGGGCGGAGGCCGAGCCCTGGATGCGGGCGGGGATCGGAGACGATCGGGCCGCCCGCGCAGGGAGCCGGTCCCGGGATACCGGTTCGATTCCGGCCGATCCGATACGGCTGCACCATTGCCCGGGCGCGCCCCGCCCGTAAACCGCGCTCCCTCGCACAGAACGGGAGATTCCGGATGCGCAGCAGATCGATGATGACCCTGGGCGGCAGCGTCCTCGCCCTCGCCCTCGCCGGCCCGGCCTGCGCCGACGACACCCCGACCACGGCGGGTGCGGTCGATCGGCTCAAGGGCCTGACCAACGAGGCGATCGGAAGCGCGAAGCGCGGGGTCGGCAACCTGACGGAGGACGAGGCCCTCAAGGCGGAGGGCCGTGCGCAGAAGCTCCGTGGACAGGCCGAGCAGGGGCGGGGCAGGGCCAAGGACGTCCGCGAGAACGCCCTCGACCAATAGGGATGCGGCGGGCCCCGGCCGCGCCGGGCGGCCGGGGCCCGCTCCCGTCGGGGCAGAAGCGGGAGGAGCCTACGGGCAGGGATGGCGCAGGCCGTCATAGCCCAGGTAGGTCCCGGAGGCCGGGTCGTAGGAGGCGTAGCGGGCGGCGCAGGACGCCGAGCCGCGCACGACGACCGGGGCGGCGTAGACGGGTGCGGGCGCCCCGTAGACGGCCACGGGCCGCGCCGCGGCGTTGGCCGCCGCCGAGCCGATCACCGCGCCGGCGGTGAAGCCGAGCAGGCCGGCCCCCACGGCGGCCCCCACGCCGGGACCGCGGCGGTCGCCGTAGCCCCAGCGGCCGTACCCGCCGCGGTGCCAGCCTCCCCAACCGGCATGGTGCCAGCCGCCACGGAACTGAGCGTACGCGGTGGGAAGGGCGCCGGCCCGGAGGGCCTCAACCGCCTGTCCGGATGCGGCCTGAACGGGGGCAGCGAGACCCGCCAGCACGGCCAGGGTGGCGACGCCGGTCACGATCCTCATCGGTTCTCTCCATTCTCCAGAGGGGTGGAAATACCCGCATCAGGCATTCACGAAGCCCAGAAACAATGGATCCGCAGGACCGTTCCAGTCGTGAGAAAGATCATTTTTGTCGCACCAGACGGGTCTGAAACAATCCGATACGAACAAGAGCGACGCGGGCGCGGCGTCTGGCCTCCCTCATCCCTGCCGTTGGCGTTCGGTGCGGGGATCCGCATCAGCCTCGTCTTTCAGCACGGCGCAGCTGACCACCGCCCGGGGGCGCGAATACAGGATCCGGCATCGGGCTGCTTGGACCAGCGCACCTCGGGCGATCCCGTCGACGGCATGGCACCGCACGGCACCGCACGGCACCGCGGGCGCCCGCGGCGATGCGGCGGACAATCGTGCCGCGGGGAGGGGGCCCGAACAGCCCTCCCCGGGTGATCGCCCGGCCCGTCCCGCTGGCCGGTGCGCGGCCTCGGTGCGGCTCTGAAGTCGGACCGGTCAGGCGTCAGGGCGGTCGGCAGACGCACGGAACGCAGGGGCCGGTGCGCGGACGGTGAGAGAAACCGGCACGCGCCGCGGGCACCGTTGCTCAAATGTTCCGCAAAATTCCGCTTTTTGTTCCACGGCCCGCCTGAGACCAGCCATCGCTCTGGTGATATCCAGAGTTCGCATAAGATATATTATGGAACATAAGCGTCATCCTCGCTCGGGCGAGGGGGCTTGGCTCGGCTTCCGGCCCGGTTTGGCGCTCAGGTTCGGCGTGTCGAGCGGACCGGTTCGTAACCGGGATCCTGGCCGGCTCTGTGGCCGGCGCCGGCGGCGCGACCGGGACCGATGCCGGGACGGCGCGCCGGGCGAGGGCCGTTCGAGCGCCCTCCCCGGTCCCGCCCCTCGGACGGCCTCCGGACCCGTCGGGGCCGTTGCGGCGCGCCGATGGCGGCGAAGCGATCATCCGGAGACGGCGTCAGCCGGCGGGACCGGGCGTCCGGCGCTCGCCCAGGATCCGGCCTTCGCGGGTGCGACACTCGATCTGCTCCGATACGCGGCCCGGTCGGACACGGACGGCGGCCGGCCGCGCCAGGCTCCCGGCGCCCTCCAGGAAGCCCGCGGCGGTCATCGGCGCGTCGCGCCCGCCGCCGAGACCCCGCCACCAGGACACCGCCTTCTCCCGCTCGTAGCCGCTGCGCTCCGGCCGCAGGCGCACGCGCCAGCCGGCCTCGGCGGCGCCGTCCCGCCAGCCGAGCACGAGGTCGAGTCCGTCCGGCGCGGCTTCCAGGTTCAGGGTCGTGACCGGATGCCAGGCGGCCCCGGACCCGCCGGTCTCCGGCGCGGGGGCAGGGCCGGCCGGTTCGGGATCCGGCAATCCGGGATCCGCCGAGAGGATCGCCAGCTCGTCATCGGCCGCGGCCTCGTGCGGGGCCTCGGCGTCCGCGTCCACCTCCGGCTCGGTCCAGCAGGCCTCGCAGGTGGAGGCGTTCAGCGCGATCAGGGCGCCGCAGCCGGGGCAGGGCTTGGCGCGCGGGGCCCCTGCCCCGCTCAGGCCCTGGGTGGCGCTCCGGACCGTCACGGCGTCCACGGGACCGTGCATCCGCACCAGCCCGGCATAATCGAGGATCAGCGCGTCGGCCTTGCCGGGGGCGCAGCGCAGCGCCCGGCCGACCTGCTGCACGTAGAGCCCGGTGCTGCGGGTCGGGCGCAGCAGCGCCACCAGATCGACCTCGGGGACATTGAAGCCGGTGCCGAGCACGCCCACCGAGGTCAGGCAGCGGATCTGCCCGGCCCGGAACGCCGCCACGATCCGGTCGCGCTCCCGGCGCGGGGTCTCGCCCGAGACGCTCTCGCAGGCATACCCTTCCGCCCGTACGGCGTCGCGGACGGCGTCCGCATGGGCGAGGCCGGCGCAGAAGGCGAGCCAGGCCCGGCGGGAACCTCCGTATTCCGCGAGTTCGGCGACCGCCGCGCGGGTGATCCAGTCGCGGTTGACCGCCGCCTCCAGCTCGCCCGGGATGTAGTCGCCTCCCCGCCGGCCGACGCCGGAGACGTCGAACTGGGTCAGCGTCGCCTTGGAGACGAGGGGCGCCAGGAAGCCGCGCCGGATCAGCGTGAACGTGTCGGCCTCGTAGGCGATGCCGGAGAACAGCCGGTGCTCGCCCGCGTCGAGGCGGCCCGAATCGAGCCGGTAGGGGGTCGCGGTGAAGCCCGCCACCCGCAGCCCGGGGGTCATCGCCCGCAGGCCCGCCAGGAACCGGCCGTAGCGGGTGTCGGCGGCGCGGGGGATCAGGTGGGCCTCGTCGACGATCACGAGGTCGCGGGGCCCCACCGCGTCGAGCCGGTCGGCCACCGACTGGATGCCGCAGACCAGCACCTGCGCGTCGGCCTCCCGCCGCCCGAGCCCGGCGGAGAAGATCCCGGCCGGCGCCTCCGGCCAGGCGCGGCTCAGTTCCGAGAAATTCTGGGCGACGAGTTCGCGGCTGTGGGTGACGATCGCCACCCGGGCGAGGGGGTCTTGCTCCAGGGTCTCCCGGGCGAGGGCCGCGATGACCAGCGCCTTGCCGGCCCCGGTGGGCAGCACGATCAGGTGGCCGGGCGCCGCATCGTCCGCCCCTCCCCGCGCCCAGGCGGCCGAGAGCGCGTCGAGGCTGGCGCGCTGATAGTCCCGCAGGCGCAGCATGGCGGCGGTCTAAGCGGGTTTGCCGGTCCTGTCCGTGGCGGCGCGGTCACGGCGCAGCAGGTAGATGTCCATGATCCAGCCGTGGCGGTCCCGGGCCTCCGCCCGGACCCGGCGGATCGCGTCGCCCGTATCGCCCAGCCGGCCGGAGAGCAGGATCTCGTCCGGGCCGCCGAGATAGGCGCCCCAGTAGATCGTCAGGTCCGGGTCGAGATGGCCGAAGGCCGGGTCGCCGTCGAGCATCACCACGACGCTCTCGGCGTCCGCCGGCCAGCCCGCCGCGAGGCGGCGGCCCGTGGTGATCAGCACCGACCCGCCGATGCCGTTCAGCGGCACGCCGTGACGGGCGGCGAGCACCTGCACGCTCGTCAGGCCGGAGATCACCGTCCGGGTGACGGCGACGCGCCCGCGGTCGGCGATGCGGTCGAGGATGCGGAGCACGCTGTCGTAGAGGGCCGGGTCCCCCCAGGCCAGGATCGCCCCCACCTCCCCCGGCCGGAGATGCGCGGCGAAGGCCGCCTCCAAGCGCTCGGCCCGGGCCGCGTGCCAGGCCGCGACGGTGCCGCCGTAATCGGCCGGGCGGCGCTCCCGGGGCGGGTCCTCCACGGTGACGACCCGATGGGGCTTGGCGATATGGGCCGCGCAGATCCGGCGGCGGATCTCGACGAGGTCGGCGGTCTCGGCGCGCTTGTCGAGGACGAACACCGCGTCGACGTCGGCAAGCGCCCGCACCGCCTGGAGGGTCAGGTGCTCGGGGTCGCCCGTGCCGATGCCGATGACCCGGATCTGCCTGTCCTGCATGCCGTCCGTCCTCCGCCGGGGCGGGGGAGGGCCGGCGCCGGCCTCCCCTACAAGCGCGCGTCGGCTTTGGCGAGGATCGCCCGGGCGATGGTCAGGTCCTGCAGGGCGATGCCGGAGGAGTCGAACACGGTGATCGCCTCCGGATCGGTCCGGCCCCCCTCCCCGGTCCGGAGCACGTCGCCGAGGGCCCGCAGGCCGGCGGAAGCCCCCGCGGAGGCGTGCTGGAATTCCCCGATGGTGCGCGACTGCTCCGGCAGGTCGCAGAACAGCTGCGCCCGCTCCAGCAGGGCCGGGGGCAGTTCCTGCTTGCCCTTCGCGTCCGCCCCCATGGCGGCGACATGCGTGCCGGGGCGGACCCAGTCGGCCTCGAACAGCGGCGCGCGGGCCGGCGTCGCCGTGACGATCACGTCGGCGGCCGCGCAGGCCTCCCGGGGCGCGGCCGCCCGCACGGCGATCCCCGAGGCCCCCTGCCCCGCCAGGCGCTCGGCGAAGCCCGCGACCTTGGTGGCGTCCCGGGCGACCACCAGCACCGTCCGGATCGGCAGGATCCGGGCGAGCGCCGCGCACTCGAACTCCGCCTGGTTCCCCGCCCCGAAAACGGCGAGCACCGCCGAATCCGGCCGGGCGAGGACGCTGGCCGCCACCGCGTCGGCGGCGGCGGTCCGGTAGGCATTGACGCGGCCCGCCTCGATCACCGTGTCGACCCGGCCGACATCCTGGTCGAACAGCAGGATCACCGAATTGTGCCGCGGCAGGCCCCGGTCCGGATTGCCCGGCCAGAACGAGCCGACCTTCAGGCCGGCATAGTCGGCCGTCGAGCCCGACTTGATCGAGAACCGGTTGGTCGGCTCCGAGCCGTGCCCGAGCACCGCCGGGAACAGGGTGGTGCCCGGGGCGACCGCGGCGATCAGCGCCTCCCGGGCCGCCTCGAACGCCATGGCGTGGTCGACCAGGGCCGCGGAGTCCTCTTCCGAGATGAAGCGCATGGATTCGAAGACCTCCAGAGTCCGGGTTTCAAAAGGGCGTGCCCTTTCGCGGGTGCAGGGCGGCGCCCTGCGGTCGGGGACGCCCGAGCGTCGGGGCGCCGCCCCGATACCCCGCCGAAGGGCTTCAGCCCTTCGGAATCCCCTACAGGGTCATGCCGCGGGCGGTGACCGGCCAGACGGCCTCGACCCGGCCGTTCCGCACGCCCACGTACCAGTCGTAGACGTTGACCGTCGGGTCGCAATGGCCGGGGATCAGCTTCAGGCGCTCGTTGAGCTTGAGCACGTTGCCGGGATCGCTGATCACCCCGTGCTCGTCCGAGCACTTGATGTACGCCACGTCGTCGCGGCCGAACACCACCGGCAGGCCGCTGTCGATGCTCTGCGCCTTCAGGCCGGCATCGCAGATGGCCACATCCGCCTTCGCCTTGCTCATGATCGCCGTGACGATGAACAGGCTGTTCTCGAATTCCGCGATCGGCCGGCCGTCCGCGTCCTTCACCCGCTGGTAGTCCGCGTCCATGAAGACGTAGGAGCCGCATTGCAGCTCGTTGTAGACGCCGCTGCCGCCCTCCAGGGCGAAGCTGCCGGTGCCGGCCCCCGCGACGATATCGCAGGCGAGCCCCTCGGCCTTCAGAAGGTCGACGGTGCGCCTGGTCTCGTCGATCGCCGTCTGGATCAGGGCCTTGCGCTCGCCGTAGTCGCGCACGTGCTGCGCCTTGCCCTGATAGGCCTGCAGACCCGCGAAGCGCAGGCCCGGCGCCTTCGCGATCGCCCTGGCGATCACCAAGGCGGGCTCGCCCGGGGCGACGCCGCAGCGGCCGGCGCCGACATCGATCTCCACGAGGCATTCGAGGGTGACGCCATACTGGACGGACGCCGCCGAGAGATCGTCGACATTGCCGAGGTCGTCGACGCAGACCAGCACCCGCGCCCGTTTGGCGAGCGCCGCCAAGCGCTCGATCTTCTTCGGCGCCACCACCTGGTTGGAGACCAGCACGTCGCGGATGCCGGCGCTCACCAGCGCCTCGGCCTCGCTGACCTTCTGGCAGCAGACGCCGCAGGCCCCGCCCCGCTCGATCTGCACAGTCGCGATGTCGGAGGATTTGTGCGTCTTGGCGTGGGCCCGGTGGCGCAGGCCGTGCTCCTTCATGAAGCGGCCGAGCGTGTCGACGTTGCGCTCGAAGGCGTCGAGATCGACCATCAGGCAGGGGGTGTCGATCTCCTCGACCGGCATGCCGACGCAGGCGGGAATGTTGTTGCGCATGGTCCGTCTCCTCCGGATCGGGGTGTCTTGGTCGGGATGTCTTGGTCAGCGGGCCTGGGTCACGGGGCGAGGCCCAGAAGCTCGGCGATGCGCGGCGTCGCCTTGATGCCCGTGCCGGTGAGCACCACCACGGTGGTCTCCCCGGGCCGGATCGCGCCGCTTGCGGTGAGGTCGGAGAGCGCCGCCGCCGCCATGGCGCAGGTCGGCTCGACGTAGAGGCCGGTGCGGGCGAGCTCCATCAGGGCCGCCTCGATGGCCGCCTCGGAGACCGCCACGGTGCCGCCGCCGGACCGGCGGAGCGCCGCCAAGACCTCGCGGCCGCGCACCGGCTGGGCGATCGAGGCGCCCTCGGCCAGCGTCGGGCGCGGGGTCACCGGCACGAAATCGTCGGCGCCCGCCGCGAACCCGGCATGGAGCGGCGCGCAATGGGCCGGCTGGACCGCGTAGAGCCGCGGCAGGCGGGCGATCTCCCCCCGGCGCAGCAGCTCCGAGAAGCCGATGTCGCAGCCGAGGATGTTGCTGCCCGCGCCGCAGGGGATGATGACGGCGTCGGGCGCGGAGAAGCCCAGATCCTCCCACAGCTCGTAGGCCAGCGTCTTGGTGCCCTGGAGGAAATGGGCCTGCCAGTTGTGGCTGGCGTAGAAGATCTCCTCCGCCTGCCGCACGGCGGCGTCGGCGGTGTCCTGGCGGGTGCCGGGCACCAGCTCGACCGCGGCGCCGGCGGCGCGCATCTGCACGGTCTTGGCCGGCGAGGTCGAGGCCGGGACCAGGATCTTGGCCCGCATCCCGGCGGCGGCCGCGTAGGTCGCCACCGCGGCGCCGCCGTTGCCGGAGGAATCCTCCAGCACCGCGTCGATCCCCTGCTGGCGCAGGATCGACAGCATCACGGACGCGCCCCGGTCCTTGAAGCTGCCCGAGGGCGCGAACCATTCGAGCTTGAAATGGGCGTGGCCGCCCCGCCAGGGCCGGTGCACCAGCGGGGTGCAGCCCTCCCCGAGGGAGACCGGGTCGGAGACCGCCACCGGCAGGGCGGCGGCGTAGCGCCAGAGGGAGCGCTTGGCCGTGTCGATCTCCCCGCGTCCGATCCCCGGCAGGTCCGTGATCATCAGCGGACCGCCCGTCTCCGAGCGCCAGCGGGGCGTCTCGATCGGGTAGGTCGCGCCGGTGGCGGGGTCGAGATAGGCGGCAGATGGAGGCATCGCGGCTCGGTTTCCGGGGCGGTTCGGGAAGATAATACAAAATAATCTTGGTCGGCGCGCCTCCCTTCTCGCGGAGACGACGCCGGGCCGAGGCGGGCGGGGCCCGCCTCGTCAGGGCTCCGCCCCGACAACCCGCCAAAGGGCTTCAAGCCCTTTGGAAACCCGGGCCTCTCAGGCCGCGAGCGGCAGGATCGTCCGCTCCGGGGCGTGCTCGGCGGCGATCGCTCCGGCGACGATCTCGGCGGTGGCCCCCGAGAGGGTCCAGCCGAGATGGCCGTGGCCGGTGTTGTAGAAGACCCCGGGCCGGCGGCCGCGACCGACCTTGGGCAGCATGTTCGGCAGCATCGGGCGCAGGCCGCTCCAGGCCACCACCCGGTCGGTGTCGACCAGCGGGAACTGCTCGCGGGTCCAGTCGACCAGCGGCTGGATCCGGTCGTGGCGGATGTCGCGGTTGAAGCCGTTGAACTCGGCGGTGCCGGCGACCCGCAGGCGCTCGTCGCCGAGCCGGCTCGTCACGATCTTGGCCGCCTCGTCGAGGATGCTCACCTCGGGGGCCGCCTTCTGGGCCTCCGGAGTCAGCAGGTTCACGGTGATCGAGTAGCCCTTCACCGGGTAGACGTTGACCCGGTCGCCGAGCATCGCGGCGAAATGCCGGCTGGCGCAGCCCGCACAGATCACCACCGCGTCGGCCTGCAGAACCTGCGTGTCCCCGGCAGGATGGCCCGCAGCGCGCCAGCCGATGTCATAGCCCCCCTCCCCCGGCGCGATCGTCTCGACGCTGGCGTCCTGGACGAAGCGGACACCCCTGCGGGCGCAGGCGGAGGCGAGCCCCCGGGTGAATTTGTGGATGTCGCCGGTGGCGTCGGAGGGCGTGAAGAAGCCCCCGTGATAGGTCCCGGCCAGCGTCGGCTCGATCGCCCGGATCTCCTCCGGAGTCACGGCGTAGCGCTCGAGGCCGCCCTCCCGCAGCAGGGCGTTGACTCCGGTCGCCTTCTCGAAGCTCGCCCGGTCCCGGTAGAAATGCAGGATGCCGCGGGTCTTCAGGTCGAAGTCGATCCCCTCGGCCTCGGCCATGGCGAACAGCGCCTCCCGGGCCTTCAGGGCCAGCCGCACGGTCTCCACGGTGTTCTCGCGGTAATGGGCGATCTCGCGGACGAACGCGGCCATCCAGGACAGCTTGTGCCAGGAGGGCTTGGGATTCATCAGCAGCGGCGCGTCCCGGCGCATCATCCAGCGCAGGCCCTGCATCACCGTGGAGAGCTTGTTCCAGACCTCGGCGTTGCAGGCCGAGAGCTGGCCGCCATTGGCGAAGGAGGTCTCCATGGCGGCGTAGCGCTGCCGGTCGAGGACGGTGACGCGGTAGCCGCGCTGGGCGAGCGCATAGGCGGTCGTCACGCCGGTGATGCCGGCGCCGATCACGGCGATGTGGGTCATGGGCTTGGACTCCGGGACGTGGACGCGTGGAGGCCGCCTCAAGCGGTCGGCCGGTTGCGCGCCCCATCTGTCCCGGTGCCTGAGAGCTTGATCCGTCCCGCCCTGGCGCGGCGAAGTACGGACGTCCCCTTCGGCGGGTGCCCACGGGTTCCCCCGCTGCACCTCTCTCCAGATCGCCCTGACGACACGGTTCCGGTGCCTGAGAGTTTCCGGGGCGGTTGCTCCGTCGGCGCCGGGTCCCCTCTGCTGGGAAGATCCCGGTCTCTCCCGCATCGTCACGATGGGCTGTCCCTGGATACGCCGATCGGCCGCAGGGGAGAAGCCCGCCCGTCCCGCCGGCGGCCGATTTCACCGACAGCCGCTGCGCGTTGTCACCGCCACCCACGCTCTCCGCCGGAGCGATCCCGGCCGCCGCCGGTTGACGCTGGATTCTCCGGGAGACACCCCGATGCTGACCAGGACCGCGATCTACGAGGGCAGGGTGCGCGACGCCCGGGAAGAGGAATTCTTCCGCCGGGTCCGGGACGAGCTGGAGCCGTTCTGGCGGCGATTCCCGGGCGTCACCGCCGTGCGGATCCAGCGCGTGGTCTCGAAGGACGCCGACGCGCGGCCGATCGCCATGATCCTGGAGATGGACTTCCCCGATCAGGCGGCGCTGGATGCCTGCCTCGCCTCTCCGATCCGCCCGGAATCGCACGCCGCCACCGAGGCGGTGATGGAGATGTTCGACGGCCGCTTCTACCATCTGGTCAGCACCGGGCGCACCATGTCGCTGGTGGATTAGGACCCGGCCTCGGAAGGTCAATCTCCGCTCGAACGCAACGGCAAGTTTACCGCATATAAACCTATACTGACATATTATAATAGCCTGAAGATAAAATCTCAGGCCTGAACATCAGTTGATCCAGCACTCTTTAAGGGTCTCGGCGCAGGTTCCGTCCGAGCGACACCCTTCTTGTTCAGGCGGACGGCGCGATGGCGAAATGGATTCCTGGCGCGGCCGTCTTCGGCCTCCTGTGCCTGATGATCATCCCGGCTCCCGGGATCTGGGGCGTCCTGATCGGGGCCGCCTGCGTGCTGGCCATCGTCGGCAGCCTGTGCATGCTCGCCCTCGATCGGGTGGCGAGCGCCATCCTCGTCTGGCGCTCGCGGATGCGGGCGCGACGCCCGAGCCGGAGCCGGAGCCGGGTGGTCCATGCCGGCTCCAGGATGACCCGGAAGGTCTGAGCCTCCGGCGGGGCGCCGGGGGCTGGATTCCCCGCGGCATCGGTGCAAGGTCCCGGCGCCGCGACCACGGCGCCTAAGACCAACCGGGACGGTCCGATGAAGCTCCTCTACTCCCCCGCCTCGCCCTATGCCCGCAAGGTGCTGGTCCTCGCCCACGAGACGGGACTGATCGACCGGATCGCCGTCACCGTCGCCGGGGCCTCGCCGACCGGGCCCTCCGCGGAGGTCGCCGCCCACAATCCGCTGGGCAAGATTCCCGCCCTGGTCCTGGAGGACGGCACCGCCCTCTACGACAGCCGGGTGATCTGCGAGTATCTCGACGGCCTCTCGTCCGGGCCGCGCCTGTTCCCCGAAGGCGCCGCCCGCTGGGACGCGCTGACCCGGCAGGCGCTGGCCGACGGGCTGCTCGATGCCGCGCTGCTCGCCCGCTACGAGCGCGTGCTCCGCCCCGAGCCCCAGCGCTGGGACGCCTGGGAGGCCGGCCAGATCGGCAAGATCCGCGCGGCGCTGGACCGGTTCGAGAGCCTGGTCGGCGGGATGCCGGCACTGGATATCGGCACGGTCGCGATGGCCTGCGGGCTCGGCTACCTGGACCTGCGCTTTCCCGATCTCACGTGGCGGGAGGGCCGTCCGGCGGTCGCGGCCTGGTACGCGCAGTTCGAGCGTCGGCCCTCCATGGCGGCCACCGTGCCGAAGGGCTGAGCTCCCGCCGCGCCGGGCCCCGCTACGGCCGGGCCCGGTCCGCGATCGCGTAGGGATGGGTCGAGCCGAGGGGATCGGCGAGGAAGTCCTGGACCGTCCCGGCGCCCGTGCCGAAGGTGATGAGCAGGAAGCCGCCCGCCAGGGCGAAGTTCTTCAAAAAATCCCAGAACAGCGCGCGGCCCTTGCCCCCCGCCCAGAAATCCCCCGGCACCCAGAACTGCTTCCACAGCAGCGCCGTCACCCCGCAATAGCCGGCGAGCACGAAGGCGGCGGCCCGGTCGGCGACCCCGGTCAGGATGCAGAGCGACATCCCGATCTCGACGCCGAGCCCGATCAGGATCAGCACCGTTGCGAACGCCGTGGCGTGCACGGCCTCCCGCGCCTGCCCGACCGCGCCCCGGAAGTTCAGGATCTTGTCGAGGGCGCTGAACGGCAGGAACAGCAGCACGAGGAGCAGGCGGACGCTGAACGCGATTGCGACGCTGAGGCTGGCCATGCGCTGAACGGTCTCCCGATCCGGCCCGGTTCGGGCCGCCGATCCAAGGCGCTGATCCAAGCCGCGAGCGGCGCAAAGGTTTCGCGCGGCCCCGCCGGCCGCGTGCAGATCCTGGCCCCCGAAGCGCCCTGTGCGGGCCGGCCCCGGCGGTGCGCAGCGCGTCTTCGATCACGGGCGGCATCCCGGCAACGCAGACTCGGACGCCTCAGCCGAGACCGGCCTGCGCCGCGCCCACCTCGTCGAGGCGACGGCGCCCGGCACTCTCGAGAACGCCGTTCAGATCCGCCCGTGGCACGCCGACGTGCTTCGGCTCGGCGGCCCCAACATACACCTCGCGCGCCACAACTTCGTCCTGCCGCTGGTGTGCCGCCTGGTGCATCCCGGCTCCGGAAGCTCGGATGTCGGCCAGGGCGGGACGTCGAGAGCCGAGAGCGAAGCCGAGTCCCGGCGGCTGGTCGACCGCTTCGGCCGCATCCCCTGGTGAAATCGCGCCACGCGGCGGACGCCCTGCGGGCCGGAAGCGCGCTCGACCGGCGCGGATGTTGGTTCAGACTGGGAGCGCCCCTCGGGACGATGACGCGGAGCCGGTCGTGCAGGTGCGGATCAGCCGCCGCACGAAGCCCGCGCACGCCTCAAGTTCGTCCCGGGTGACGTACTCGTCGGCCCGGTGGGCCCGGGCGATGGAGCCCGGTCCGATCACCACGGCGGGCACGCCGCCGAGCCGCTCGAACAGCCCACCCTCCGTGCCGTACGAAACCTTGGCGTGGCCGTTGCGGCCCGCGAGGCGCTTGGCCAGGGTCACGATCTCGGCCTCCGGATCGGTGTCGAGGCCCGGATAATCGATCAGCGGCTCGACATCGACGCCGCAGGCCGGATCGCCGGCCCGCATCAGCGGCGCCAGCGTCCCGGTGGCGTACCCGATCGCCGCGGCCGCCAGCGCCGCGGCATCGTCCGCGCCGATCGCCCGGTACTCGAACGCGACGCTGCAGGTGTCGGGCACGATGTTGAGCGCCGTGCCGCCCCGGACCACGCTCGACAGGCCGGTGGTGTGGGGCACGTCGTAGAGCAGGTCGCGGGCCCCGTCCCGGGCGATGGTCTCCGCGGACAGGCGGACATGCTCGATGAAGCGGGCGGCGTATTCCACCGCGTTGACACCCTGGGGCGCCAGGGCCGAGTGGCTGGCCCTGCCCCGGAAGGTGAGGCGGGCGGCCGACTTGCCCTTGTGGCCGACCACCACATCCATCCCGGTGGGCTCGCCCACGAAACAGCCGAGCGGCCGCGGCACGCGCTCGAGCATCCGGGCGATCAGCGGGCGCACGCCGAGGCACCCCACCTCCTCGTCGTACGAGATCGCGAGGTGGATCGGGGTGGCGAGATCCGCCGCGACCATTTCGGGCAGGAGCGCGAGGCAGACCGCGAGGAACCCCTTCATGTCGGAGGTGCCGCGCCCGTAGAGCCGCCCCCCCGCCTCCCGCAGGGCGAACGGGTCCGACGACCAGGGCTGGCCCTCGGCCGGCACCACGTCGCTGTGGCCGGAGAGCACGTAGCCGGGGCGGGTCTCGAACGGCCCGACGCTGACCAGCAGCGCCGCCTTCCGGCCGGTCGGATCCGGCACCCGCTCCACCGCGGCGCCGTGGCCCTGGCAATAGGCCTCGGCCCAGTCGATCAGCGGCAGGTTCGAGCGGTCGCTCACCGTGTCGAAGGCGACGAGCGTCCTGAGCAGCGCCACCGGATCGGGCGGGCCGGAGGGCGGCAGGACGGTCTGTGCGGGCTCTGTCATGGATGGCGTCCTGCAACCGCGCGCGAATCGGCCCGGATGGGGCGCCCGGATTCCTACGGGGTTTTCGGCGCTTCGGGGATCCCGGGCAACGCCCGGACCGCCCGACCGGTCCCGGGAACCGGTGCGGCGTCCGAGCGTCGCTCTCGGGGGAGGCCGCCGGAGACCGCCCCTGGGAGCCCGAACCATGCGTCGCCGTCCCGCCCCGATCCGCGCCGCCCCGATCCTCGCGACCCTGTTGCCGGCGGCCCTGCTGCTGGCCGCCCCGGCCGAGGCCCGGCCACCGGCCGGGACGCCGCGCCATCGCGTCGCGTCCGACATGGACCGGACGCTCGCCCGAAGGGCGGCGCGGGACCGGCCGGACTGGCGGGTCTGGCAGCGGCCGCTCGTCCCGGCCTTCGCTCCGGCGACGCGCGAGCGGGTCGCGGCCCCGCCCTTCACGGGCTGGGGGTACGGCGGCACCCTCCCGGGGGCCTGGCCCGGCTTCTGATCCGCCTCGACCCGGGCCCGACCGCCTGCCATGGTGCGGGCGACCGAAGGCCTGAGACGGACACGATGGTGCTGGAGTTCCGCCTGGACGATCCGACCCCCGCGGATCCGCGCCGCCGCTGGAACGCCCTCGCGCAGGAGGCGCGGGACGCCTGCTACGACAACACCCGCGCGGTGGCCGACAGCGCCGCCCAGGTGGCCGCCCGGAATGCCGCCTCGGCCGCCTACCGGGCCGCGCATCCGGCGGGCCTCGACGTGCCCTACGGCCCGGGCCCCCGCAACGCCCTCGACCTCTACCCGGCCCGGGACGGGGCGGCGCCCTGCCTGGTCTTCATCCATGGCGGCTACTGGCAGCGCGGCGCGCGGGAGCTGTTCGCCTGCTTCGCGCAGGGCCCGAACGCCGCCGGCTGGTCGGTGGCGATGGTCGGCTACACCCTGGCGCCGGAGGCGAGCCTCACCCGGATCGTGGCGGAGATCGGCGCGGCCCTCGACTGGCTCGCCGCCCACGGGGCCGCGCACGGGATCCGCGGCCCCCTGATCCTGTCGGGCTGGTCGGCCGGCGGGCTGCTCACCGCATTGCATCTGGGCCATCCGGCGGTGGCGGCGGGGCTGGCCATCTCCGGCGTCTACGACCTCGCGCCGATCCGCCAGACCGAGCTGGACGCCAAGCTGAGCCTCACCGACGCGGAGGTCGAGACCCTGTCCCCCCTGCGCCGTCCGGCGGTGGCGAAGCCGCTCTGCATCGCCTACGGCTCGCGCGAACTGCCGGCGCTGATCCACGACGCCCGCAACCTGCACGCCCTGCGGGCGGCGGCCCACGCCCCGGGGGCCCTGCTGCCGGTGCCCGATGCCGAGCACTTCTCGGTGCTCGACGCCCTGCGCCGGCCGGGCGGGATCCTTGTCCGGGCGGCCCATGCCCTCCTCGAGGGCTGACGATCTGGGCAATGGGACGATTCCGGGCGTATTTACAACTCCCGATAGAAATTTCGCATCGCCGGAGACCGCTCCCGTCTTGCTGAGGCCCGCGGCGCGTGCTGAGACGGGGGTGCGGGCGCGATCTCCCTCCTCCGGGAGCCGGCCGGATCCGAGGGAGATCGGATGCAAGCGGTCGCGCGATCGGAAACCCCTGCGGCGGCGGCCCGCGCCGATCCCGCGGACCGGGCCGACCGCCGCGGCCGCGGATGGGGCACGCCGCGGCTGCGCGTCGTCCTGGCTTTGGGCTTCGGCACCCTCGGCTTCCTGGCGACCCTGGCGCTCGCCGCCCTTGTGAGCCGGGAGGCGACCCGACGGCTCGAGGCGGAGGTCGGCGGCCAGCTCGCCGAGATCGCCGGCCAGATGGCCCGGAACCTCGATATCGGGATGTTCGAGCGCTGGCGCGACATCCAGATCGCCGCCGCCTCGGACAGCCTGCGCGATCCCGGAACCGCGACGGCGGCCAAGCGCGCCGTGATGGAGCGGCTCCAGGCGACCTACCCGGCCTATTCGATCATCGGGCTGGTCGACGCCGACGGGCGCGTATCCGCGACCAGCACGGGCGCCCTGGAGGGCGCGGACGTCTCCGGCCGGGACTATTTCCGCGGCGGCCTCGAGGGACCCTATGTCGGGGACGTGCATCCGGCCAAGCTCCTCCAGAGTCTGATGCCCCCGGTCGACACCGGTGCGCGCGGGGCGGCGCGGGAGCCGCTGCGCCTCGTCGATGTCGCGGCCCCGGTCCGGTCGCCGGACGGCCGCGTCCTCGGAGTGCTGGCCGCCCATCTCGACTGGACCTGGGCGCGCGACATGGCGCGCATCCTCGAAGGCGCGCTCCGGGGCCATCGCCAGGGGGCCGAGATCCTGATCCTGTCCCGCGACGGCACCGTGCTCCTCGGTCCGCCCGCCCTGCAGGGCGCCGCCCTGCCCCGGGCGGTCCTGACCGGCGACAGATCCCTCGATCCGCAGGGCACGAGCCGGGTCGGGCCCTGGCCCGACGGCGCCGCGGCGTATCTGAGCGCCCACGCGTCCACGACCGGTCACCGGGACTATCCCGGTCTCGGCTGGCAGGTGGTGGTGCGGCAGACGGCCGACCGGGCCCTGACCGCGGTGGCGGCCCTGCGCGGGGACATCCTGGTGGCGGGCAGCGTGGTGGCGCTCGCGGCGGCACTGCTCGCGTGGCTGCTCGCCGGCCTGATCGCCCGCCCGCTGCTGGACCTGGCGGTGGCCGCCGAGACGCTGGGCCGCGACCAGCGGCCGCCGCCGCTGCCCCGCGCCTTCGTGCGCGAAGGCGCGATGATCGCCGACGCCCTGGGCGCGGCGGCGGACGAGCTCGCCCGGCGCGCGGACACCCACCGGCTGCTGATCGATGAACTGAACCATCGGGTGAAGAATACCCTCGCCACCGTGCAGGCGATGGCGGCCCAGAGCCTGAAGAACCTCGGCGGGGACGCCGCGGCCGGGCGCGACGCCTTCGAGGCGCGGCTGCTCGCCCTGTCGCGGGCCCACGACATCCTGACCCGCGAGAGCTGGGCGAGCGCGGACCTGCGCGGCGTCGCGACCCAGGCGATGCGGCCCTTCCTGGGCGCGGAAGTCCCGGGGGGCGCTCGGTCCGGCAGCGATCTGGCGAGCCAGACCTCATCCGGTGCGCTGCCGCCGCGCATCAGCCTGGAAGGTCCCGACCTGCGGCTGCCGCCCGAGGGCGCGCTGGCGCTCACGATGATCCTGCACGAATTGTGCACCAACGCGGTCAAGCATGGCGCCCTGTCGGTTCCGGGCGGTCGCGCGGCGCTGGTCTGGACGGTGGAGGCCGGCCCAGACACCGATACCCTCCGGGTGACATGGTGCGAGTGCGGCGGCCCCCCGGTCGTCCCGCCGACGCGGAAGGGATTCGGCACCCGCCTGCTGGAGCGAGGCTTTGCCGGGAACAGGACCGCCAGCCTCACCTACGAGGCTGCGGGCGTCGTCTACAGGGCGGCCAATCCCCTGCCCGCCCCCGGCCGCGCGGCCGCGCAGCCCACGCCGCGTCTGCAGGCCGGACGGGCCTGATCCCGCTCCGGCCCGATCGGCTCTCCCTCCCGTTCCGCCCCGACATCGACCCCGCCTCGCGGCGTCGGGACAGCGGCCGCGCATTCCCTTAGCCCGGCCCCTTAGCCCGGCCCCACGGTCCGGCCCCACGGTCCGGCCCCACGGTCCGGCCCCACGGTCCGGCCCCACGGTCCGGCCCCATGGCCCGGCCCCATGGCCCGACAGAGCCCGATCCGGCGCATCGGAACCAGATCCGGCTTTAATCCCGGCAATGATTTCGTGACGAGACAAAGACGTGCGCAAACACACTCTGTAGTACATTGGTGATGGATTAAAGTCTTCATTGATGTGATGTGCTGAGACGCACATGAGATTTGCAAGAGTTTGACTATGTTCGACTGACCGGCAGGGATTCGGTGTCCCCGGCCACAAGACGAACGCGCGAGGAAACGCCATGCCCCAGTCACGACACGTCCCGATCCGCGGCACCACCGTCGGCCTCGCCCTGGGCCTCCTGGCCGGACTCCTCGGCGCGCCCCTGGCCGCGCAGGCCGGCGAAGGCGGCGGAGGGAGCCGCCAGGCGGCCGGCGGGGGCCACATGAGTTCCTACGTCAGCGATCCCCATCACGACCCGCGCTCCCTGCACTCGCAGCGCGCCGGGACCGGTCAGCTCCTCGGAGCGCCGATGCTCCACGAGAGGGCCGGCACCACGGTGGCGCGCCGCCGCGCGGTCGATCCCCACTGGGCGTCCGGAACCGTAGAGCCCCGCCGGGCCCGACGCTGAGACCGCCCGCCCGGCTCCGGGACGACTCGCCTTCCTCCCCCCGGCCTGGCCGGGGGACCTTCACCCCGACCCAAACGCTCGGGCCGCACGACCCACCCCCCTCGGGACGGGTCGTGCGGCCCGAGCGGTGTGCCCGCCCCGGTTTCTCCCCCGGTTCTCCCAGCGTCAGAGACCCCTTCATGAACAACATCATCCAGGGCATCGCCAGCTTCCAGGGCAACGTCTTTCCCGGACAGCGGCAGATGTACCAGCAGCTCGTGCGCGACGGTCAGCAGCCGAGCGCGCTGATCATCGCCTGCGCGGATTCCCGGGTCTCGCCGGAGCACATCACCCAGGCGGGGCCGGGGGACCTGTTCGTCTGCCGCAACGCCGGCAACATCGTGCCCCCGGCCTCCGACGTGGTCGGCGGCGTCTCCTCGGCGATCGAGTATGCCGTGGTGGCGCTGGGCGTGCGCGACATCGTGGTCTGCGGCCATTCCGATTGCGGCGCCATGAAGGGGCTGATGAACCGGGATCTGCTCAAGCGGATGCCCAGCGTCGCGTCCTGGCTGCGCCACGCCGAGGCCGCCGAGCGGATCGTCTGCGAGGCCTATCCCGAGGGGATGGACGCGCAGGCCCGTCACCACGCCCTGGCCCTGGAGAACGTGGTGGTCCAGCTCGCCAACCTGCGCACCCATCCGAGCGTCGCTGCCGCCCTCGCCAAGGGGTCCCTGCGGCTGCACGGCTGGTTCTTCGAGATCGAGACCGGCGCCCTCCTGGCCTATGACGGCGCGAACGGGCGCTTCCGGCCGATCGCCGGGGCCGACATGCCCGTGGCGCAGGATTCCTCCACCGGCAGCCGCCTGCAGGCGGCCTGACCCATGCGGATCCCCAGCAGCCTGACCGCCGCCCTCGCCCCGGGCGGCGCCATCCGGACGAACCTCGCCCGGGACCTGCCCGCCTCCGTTGTGGTCTTCCTGGTGGCGCTGCCCCTGTGCATGGGCATCGCCATCGCGTCCGGCGTACCGCCGGAACGCGGTCTCGTCACCGGCATCGTCGGCGGCATCGTGGTCGGCCTCATCGCGGGCTCGCCGCTCCAGGTCAGCGGGCCCGCCGCGGGGCTCGCGGTGATCGTGTACGGGTTCGTGCAGGCGCACGGGCTCGACGCCCTCGGCCCGGTCCTGGTGGTGGCGGGCCTCGTCCAGCTCGCCGCCGGCGCCCTGCGGATCGGCGGCTGGTTCCGGGCGATCTCGCCGGCCGTGGTGCACGGCATGCTGGCCGGCATCGGGATCCTGATCGTCCTGGCCCAGATCCACGTCCTGACCGACGCCCTCCCCCGGGCGAGCGGCCTGGACAACCTCGTGGCGATCCCGGCCGCGTTCTTCGACTTCGTCACCGGCACGGGCGACCGCACCGGCGCCGTGATCGTCGGCGGGTTCACCATCGCGGCGATGATCGCCTGGGAGCGGCTGCGCCCGGCGCGGCTCCGGCTCCTGCCCGGGGCGCTCGTCGGCGTGCTGGCGGGCAGCCTGGCGGCCGGCCTCGGTGGCTTCGCCGTCAAGCGCGTGGCGGTGCCGGAGGCGCTCTTCTCCGGACTCGCCCTGCCGGGGGCCGAGGCCTGGGCGCGCCTCGCCGAGGCCGAGATCCTGATCATGGCCCTGGTCATCGCGGTGATCGCCAGCGCCGAGAGCCTGCTCTCGGCGGCCGCTGTCGACCGGATGCACGACGGCCCCCGCACCCGCTTCAACCGGGAGCTCGGCGCCCAGGGCATCGGCAACCTGATCTGCGGACTCCTCGGCGCGCTGCCGATGACCGGGGTGATCGTACGCTCCTCGGCCAACGTCCAGGCGGGGGCGGTGAGCCGGGCCGCCACGGTGATGCACGGGACCTGGATCCTGGCCTTCCTGCTCGCCCTGCCCTGGCTGCTCGCCCTGGTGCCGACCGCGAGCCTCGCCGGCATCCTGGTGGTCACCGGCTGGCGACTGGCGAGCCCGGCCCACGCCCTGCACCTGCAGGCCCGCTACGGCTGGCTGACCGCCGCGATCTGGCTGGCCACGATGGCCACCGTGGTGGCGGTGGACCTGCTCTCCGGCGTGCTCACGGGCCTCGCCCTGAGCCTCATCCAGGCCCTGCCGAGCCTGCGCAAGGGCCGGCTCCGGATCGAGCACGCGGCGGCCCCGGAGGTGCCCGGCGTGCCGGAGCTGCGCCTGTCGGGGGCGGCGACCTTCCTGCAGCTTCCGAGCCTCACGGCGGCCCTGGAGCGTACCCCCGAGGGTGGCGAGGTCCGCCTCGCCACCGACAACCTCGCGGCCATCGACCACACCTGCCTGGAGATGATCGGCGACTGGGCGAGCCGGCGCAGCGCCGCCGGCAGCCGGATCGCCGTGGTCGGCGGGTCGGGAGTCCCGCACGACCGGCTCGCCGCCGCGGTGGCGGCCCCGGCCCACTAGGAAGCCCTGTGCCGAAGGGGCAGACCCTTCGGCACAGGGCGCGTCGGAGCAGGCCGTTCGGACGCGGGCCCGAAGCGGACGCGGGGCGGGCGGCGGGGTCCGGGCGGGGTCCGAAGGCGGGACCGTGGGTCCTGCGACGCGCCCCGACGTTTCCGCGCGGATCCGAGCGGACGGCGCCCCCGGGCCTGTCCGCGTCGCGGCAGACGGTCGCGGCAACCGGTCGACGGGGCCGCCTTCCGGTCCGTCCCGACGCGGGCCGGGAGCCGCCCGGGTTCGTCGGAACCCGGAATTCCATCGTTTTCACAACCGGTTAATCCTGAATCTTCGCGCCCCCTTAACGGGCGGACCGCCAGACTCGCCGCTACGGCAGGCCCGCTGCGCGGGATCGGCCGCGGAATGGTACTCGTCAGGAGCTTCGTCGATGATCAGGTTCCTCGCGGCTTCGGCCGCATGCCTGGTCCTGTGCGGCGCCGCGGCGGCGCAGGACATGCCCGGCCTTGCGACGCTGCATCCGCCCGATCCCGCCCAGCCGGTGGCGGCGAGCGCCCCCGTCCCGATGCCGGACGGCGGGGTGGCACCGGGACTGCGCCTGGGATCCGTTCCCGATCCGGACGCGGCCCGTCCCGACCCGGTCCCGACGCCCCCCGGCAGCCTCGCGCTCCGCAGCACCGCGGCCGACGCCGCGCAGACGACCGCCAGCCTGAAGGCCCCGTCCGCCACGCCCAAGCCGTGGTGCGCGCAGGAGCGGCGGGTCGGCACCGGTCTCGGCTTCTGCCTCGTCAATTGAGCGGTCCGCCCGGGCCGTGCCGGACTCTACCCCGGACCCGGTCGCCGGCTCAGGAAGCCCCGTAGACCGCGACCGCGTCGAAGGTCTCGTCCTCCGGGGCGTGGTCGAGGGAGGCGACGAGGAGGACCAGCACGGCCGCTGCGACGGCCGCGACCGCGAGCGGCCGCGTGATCAGATCCGCATGGGCGCGGGCGGCGTGGATCACCGCGCAGCCGAGAAGGAAGATGCACAGCTGCGCGGCCGGCGTCGCGAAGGCCGCCGTCATCGCGGCGTCCCGGTCGTCCGATGCCGGTCGATCCGGCCGATCGGGTCCATGACGGTGTTCATGACCGTGTCCATGGCACGCCCTCCCCGGCTGAGGCTGCCGATGCCCGGCTTGACCCGCAGGCGGTCGGCCGTGCCGGCCGGCGTGCCCGAACATGCGGGCGCGGGCGACCCGGCCGGGCGTCACGTCTGCGTGACCGGGCCCCCTCGGGCGGGTTCCGGATCCGGCGGCGCCAGGGCGTAGGTGGCCTCACCGACCCGGCTCAGGGGCCCGCCCGGCCCGGACCGCTTCCACAGCCGCGTGTTGAGGGCCGCCACCGGATCCCGGCCGGGCAGGGTGAAGCCCTGCCCGACGAGCACCTCCAGGATCTCGGCCGCGTGCAGCGGCCGGCCCGCGCGCCCGATCGCCGCGCAGGCCGCCTCCACCACGGCCCGGCCGTAGCGGCGGGCGCCGGCGGCATCCTCCGTGAAGGCGATGGCCGGCGGGATGGCGCCGCGGGCGCCGGCGGCATCGGGCCGGACCACGGGACGCGCCTCCGGACGCACTTCCGGACGGGCTTCCGCCCCCCGTCGTCCGCGCGGCGCGCCGGAATCCTCCGCCGCCGGTCCGGACCGATCCCCCGGCACGCCCGGGTCCCCCAGCGCCGGATCGTCGGCCGGGTCTCCGCGAAGGCGCGCCCCCGGCTCGGGGACCGGATCCGATGCCGCCCTCGCCCCGGATCCGGCGGCTCCCAGGCGGCGGCCGAGCTCGAGGTAGAGCACGAGGTCGGCGATCTGCCGGTCGAGGGCCTCGCGCTGGCGCCGCAACGCGGCGAGCCGCGCCTCGATCTCGGATTCCGACAGGCCCACGCGATGGTCCCTCCGACCTGAGGGAACATCTACCCGTTCTCAGCACCGGTGGGAATACTCAATGTCGGAATATTCCGTTCCGCCTGGGCGACAGTCGGAATATTCCATCCGGCGAGCCTTATTCCCTTGCCCGCTTGCGCATTCCCTTGGCGGCCGGCCTGGGCGGCACGAGCAGCGTGCTCGGATCGGCCGGATGCAGGGTCAGGCCGCCCTCGTCGAGGACCAGCGGCAGCCGCGGGAAGACCTCGCGCAGATGCGCGAGATCCGCCTTGAACGCCTGCCGGAAGCTGCGGATCGAGGCGTTCTCAGCGCCGAACTGCGCGTGGAGGTTGGCCCAGGTCAGGCGGAGCGGGCGCTGCAGCGACCGCAGGCGGTAGCCGGTCCAGAACAGCAGGTCGAGCTTGCGCGCCGAGCCCGAGAAGGCCCGGGCCGCCCGCACGTCCACCGGCAGGGCGTGCCGGATCAGGGTCTCGTAGAATTCGGGGTCGAAGCGCACCGTGCGCCCCGCCTCGTCGGCCCCCTCGCCGGCGCGGGGGCGCCACAGTTCCAGGCTGCGGAACGGCGGAACGTTGAGGGTGGTGGCGCTGTCGCGCCCGTCCCAGAGGCCGATCTGCATGGAGCAGGCGGCCAGCCGGTTCAGCTGCTCCTTGAACTGGCGGATGGTGCCGCGCTCGCCCCCCGTGACCGCGAAGCCCATCTCGCGCATGAAGCCCGACAGGGTCTCGGCCACCTTCACGGTGGGGCTGCGCTGGCGCACGGCCTCGGTGCAGAGGTGCAGCAAGACCAGCCGGGCCTTCGGGCCGTAGGGCAGCCCCTGGGGCTCGAAGGCGCCCGTCTCCGGATCCTTGATCCGGCCGGCGATCAGGCTGAGGGAGTTGCGCCCGTAGCTGCGGGAGAATTCGCGCACCGGCCCGGGGTCGCGGTAGGGCAGGCCGCACAGCGCCAGGACCGAATGGATGTGCTGGAGGCTCGACGGGAGCGCCGGCTCGCTCTCGATCACGAGGCGCACCGCGTCGCGGCGGCGCTGGTCGCGCGACAGGCCGGCCCGGCGGCTCTCCTCCTCACCCAGGAGGGCGGCCTGGGCATCGCGCTCGCGCTGACGGTGGAGCACGTGCTCCACGATCTGCGCGAACAGGAAGCCGCCGCGCGCCGCCTCGATCTCGGCCTGCAGGTCCGGGTCGTGGATCCCGGCGATCTTCTCCTCGATGCTCATCGCCCCTCGGTCCGCGGCACAGGGGCGCGTTCGTCCGGCGAACGGGAGAACGGCCCGATCCTGCCATGCCACGATTCGGACGCCGCGGACCCGGTTCGATCGGGCTTGTCCCGGCAATCCACGCTTCCCCGCTCCCGGCCCGCCCCCGAATGCAGGCGCATGACCGGGGCCGGGTGACCGCGGCCCCCCTCCATCCCCGCTCCAATCCTGCTTCGATCCCGCTCCGCCCCCGCTCCGCCCCTCTCGGCTCTCCGGGGCCCCTCCGGCCCCGCGCGACGCAGAGTTCGATACGGGGTCCGTCCGCCGCCCGATCCCACGCAGAGTCCGATACGCCCACCCGCCCGCGTTCCGTCCCCGTTATCCACCGGCGCGGGCCGGAATCCCCGCCGAATCCGATACGCGGCCGCGCAGATTCCGATACGCCACGTCGCCGGTCCGGCGCAGAATCCGATACGCGGTCGCGCAGAGTTCGATGCGCACCCACGCAGAGTCGGATGCGCAAAACCACATCAACCCCATGGCCAGAATGAGGAATTTCGGATTGCATATAACTTGCCGAACTGACTCTCTGAAAGACTCTTTCAGATAATCTTCCTAGTGTCGGAGAGCCCGTTCGTTCTGACGAACGAACCCTGACCGCACCGGAAGCGCACAGGGTACGAAGGGAATGTATGATGGTTTTCCACATTCCCTCGAATTGCCGCCGTCGCCGCTTGACGATCCGCAGAGCCTGGATGGCGGCGGGCCGGCCGGCTTCGTCACGGGGACCGTCGCGATCCCCGCGATGGCGGCTTGACGCGGGCGATGCCGCCCGGTTTCTCGGAGCCGTCCCAGAGGGCCCTCAGATGAAGAGCGTGCCGATGCCTCCCTTCCCGATCGAATCCCGATGACGGACCGCCGCGATGACGGCCGTCCGTCCGGCGGTCGCCCCGCCCCGAATCGCCCGCACGGGCCCCGACGTCCGGCTCTGCGGCCCGGCAACCGCCCCGGCAGCCGTCCCGGCGCGGCGGGCCGCCAGCGGGAGGCGGACGGCGACGGGCCGGCCGTGCTCTATGGCTGGCATCCCGTGGTTCAGGCCCTGGGCAATGCGCAGCGCGGCCTGCAGCGGCTGCTCGCCACCGAGAACGCGGCGGCACGGCTGGAGGCGGAGTTCGGCGGCGCCTTGCGGATCACCCCGGAACTGGTCCGGCCGAGCGAGATCGGCCGCCTGCTCGGACCGGACGCCGTCCACCAGGGGCTGTATCTCGAGGCCGAGCCCCTGCCCGCCCCGGGGCTCGACGATCTGCCCGCCGACGCGCTGCTGCTGGCGCTCGACCAGATCACCGACCCGCACAATGTCGGGGCGATCGTCCGCACCGCCGCGGCCTTCGGGGTGGCGGGGATCGTCACCACGGCGCGCCACGCCCCGGGCGCAACCGGGGTCCTGGCGAAATCCGCCTCCGGCGGCCTGGAGCACGTGCCGTTCGTGACCGTCCGGAACCTCGCCGAGGCGCTGATCGCCCTGGGGGAACGCGGCTTCACCCGGGTCGGCCTCGATTCCGACGCGCCGGAAAGCCTCGACGCCGTGACGGTCGCCCGGCCGCTGGTGATCGTGCTGGGCGCCGAGGGCAAGGGGCTGCGCGAGCGCACCCGGAGCTGCTGCGACCTGCTGGCGCGGATCCCCTTCGCGGGGGCGATCCGCAGCCTCAACGTCTCGAACGCCGCCGCCATCACCCTCTACGCCCTCGGCCGGACCGAGACCTGACCGAGGCCTGACCGCGACGCGGACCGACGGCCCGGTCGAGACACGTTCGGAAACACGGAACCGGCGCCGGAAGCCCCTCTTCCGACTAGGCAGTTTCCGCAACTTCCCGTAGAGTTGTGGATGAGGGGGGCGTAGGCTGGAAGGCTGCGTCCGGATGCTGGACGATGTGATGACCTATGGCGGCTGGGCCGTCGGCCTGGTCGCTGTCGGCGTATGGACTTGGCTCGCGCGGCGTGCCTTTCCGAGTTTCGAATCCTTCGTGAGGGGCTTCGACGACGAGCTGCAGCTGGGCGCCAGCCCGGAGGAGCGCGCGCGCAGCGCGCGCTGGCATCAGGTCCGTCAGGCCGCCGTGGCGCTGACGGCCGTCGCGGCCCTGTGCCTGTCGATCGGGTTCGCGATTCCCGACTGAGCCCGCCGATTCGGCCGCGCCGGATCCGCGCGCTCACCGCCTCGGCCAGATCGATGTGGCGCTCCTGACCTTCCGGCACCCTTCCGGAGGCCGGCGTGCACTGAGGGCGCGGGGCGTCCCGGCGTTGGGCCGCGGCAGGACCCACGACAGATCCCGGATTCGAAGGCGCCGGGACCCTTCGCGGGTGCAGGGGGTGCCCTGCCGTCGGGCACGGCCCGGTGACGCCGGGGCGCCGCCCCGACACCCCGTCCGAGGGCGCGCCCTTCGGAAGCCCCGGCTCAAGCCGCCCGGATCCGGGTGAGGAAGCCCTCCGCGGCCTCCCGCAGGTCGCTCGCTTGGCGGGACAGGTCCCCTGCTGCCCGCAGCACCTGTTCGGAGCCCCGGCTGGCCGCGGCGGCGGCCTCGCCGACGCCCGCCATGTGCCCCGAGACCCCGCGGGTGTCCTGCGAGGTCTGGGCGGTGGTCCGGGCGATCTCCGCGGTGGCCGCGCCCTGCTCCTCGACCATGGCGGCGATCTCGGCCCCGATCCGGGCGAGGTTGCGAATCACCTCGGTGATGCTGCCGATGGACCGGACCGAGGCCTCCGTCGAGCCGGTGATCTCGGCGACCTTGGCGGCGATCTCCTCGGTGGCCCGGCTGGTCTGGGTGGCGAGGTCCTTGACCTCGGCGGCGACCACCGCGAAGCCGCGGCCCGCCTCGCCGGCGCGGGCGGCCTCGATCGTGGCGTTGAGCGCCAGCAGGTTGGTCTGACCGGCGATCTGCGAGATGATCGCGACGATCTCCCCGATGCTCCCGGCCGCCTGGGCGAGACGGTGCACCTCGCCGGCGGTCCCGTCCGCGTCCCGGGTCGCGGCGGCGGCGAGGTCGGCCGAGGCCCCCACCTGTACGCCGATCTCCCGGACCGAGGCGGTGAGTTCCTCGGTGGCCGCCGCCACCGTGTCGGCCGAGCGCGCGGCCGAATCGGCGGATCCGGCCACCGTCCGGCTGAGATCCGTGGTGTCCTGCGCGGTCCGGGCCATGCCGTGCGCGGAGGCCTCCAGCTGGGCGGCGGCCGCCGAGACGGCCGCGACGATGCCGCCGACCTGGCGCTCGAAGCTGTCGGCGAGGCCCAGGGCGGCGGCGCGCTGCGCGGCACTCGCCTCGGCGGCGAGCCGCTCCTGCGCGGCCCGGGCGGCGCGACGCTCGGCGACGCTGTCGCGGAAGGCGACGGCGGCGGCGGCGATCGCCCGGACCTCCCGCGGGCCCCCCGACGGGATCGCCAGATCGGCCGTCCCCTGGTCCCGGCCGATCGCGGTCAGAACCTGCGCCATCCGGGCGAGGGGGCGCGCGATCGCGGTGCCGAGCCAGACCGCGAGGCCGGCCGAGAGGGCGAACAGGGCGAGGCCTCCGGCGATCCAGAGGGTCAGCATCCGGTCCGCCCGGGCGCGCAGGGCGCCGGCGGCGGCCTCCAGATCGGCGGTGAGCCGGTCCTCCACGCCCTTCAGGGCATCGATGCGCTGCGTGGCGAGGCCGAACCAGGAAGGCGCGTCGCGGAAGGCGAGCGGCGTCCCCGGCATCGTTTCCTGGGCGATCCTGCGCAGGCGCGCGACCGCCCGGGCCGGCTCGGTCGCCTCGGCGGCGTCGAGCAGGGTCGTCTGGGCGGCCTCGGCCCCGGCCCGGAACAGGCCCGCATAGGTCGCCTGCTCGGCCGCGAGGGTGGCGAGCCGGCGCGCGGCCGCGAGGTCCAGGTTGCCGGAGGCGAAGACCGCCGAGGCGGCGGCCCGCTCCTGGCCGGCGGCTTCCTTCATGGCCAGGAAGGCCGCGTAGGCGTTCGCCCGGGCGGCGAGGCCGGCCTCGTCGATCGCCCCGCCCATCGCCCGCACGAGCCCGAGCCCCTCGCCGATCAGGCCGGTGTAGTAGCCGGCCGCCTGGGGGACGCCGGCCGTCAGGGCGTCCACCGCCCGCCGCTGGTCGGCGAGCCCGGCGAGCGCTTGGCCGAAACCCGCGCCGCGCGCCGCGAAGGCCGGGCCGTACTGCGTGGCCGCCGCCATCGCCCCGGGAAGGTCTGCGAGCGCCGCGTCGGTGCGCACGCGCTGGGCGGCGAGTTCGGGCCCGAACTGTGCGCCCTTCGCGCCCAGGAACAGGCTGGAGGCGCCGCGCTCGCGCTGGGCCTCATGCACGAAGGCGCTGATCCGCGAGGCGAGGCCGACGAGGCTCTCCACCCGGTCCATCTCGGCGCGCCGCGCCCACTGGTCGGACACCGTCCAGCCGGCGGCCCCCGCGAAGGCGAGGCTGGGGGCGAGCGCCACGACCAGGATCCGGGCGCGAAGCGAGGAGAGGAGGATCATCGGCGGCAGGACATCTCGGAGAACAGAACGGAGCTTGGCCGCAGGTCATAAAGATCTGGTTATGTTGACCTGCCCGGATTCGGTGCAGCTCTGCCTGATCGGATGGCAGTTTCGATCGGGGCGGCGCTGTCGGTGTGCAGGTTTGCCAGGTCTTCAGCGCGGGGATCATCGGTTCCGGGGATCGCCCGTGCGGGGGCGGGCCGTCTTTCATCAGCGGCGGTACTTCGGCGGAGGCCGTCCGGGGAATTCGCTCCCCCGGTTCTATTGCGGGGCGCGGGATCGTGACCCTGCGCCGGGTCATGCGGGACCGCCGCCGCCGGAGCGCCCTGAACCGCCGGGTCCTCTCCAGCAGGGGGCGACAGCTGCGCCCTTCCGCGCCCCGGCCCGCGTCGTCTCCGCCACCGCCGCCCCCCGGGCCGGGATCGTCGCTCTCGTCACCCCGCTCGTCACCCCGATCGACGACCCGGAGCGGCTGATTTCCGGCTCCGCAAGCGCAGGAGCCTGTGGCGGCCCCGGGCGTTCCCGTCCCGGCGCGCGATGGGCGGCCCGCAGGATGGGCGGCCCGCAGGACGTCGCCGCCGGGGCGCACGCCTCGACGGGCTGTCTCGCCGCGTTGACGCGGGGCGCCTGCGCACCACCCTGGGTGAGCATGACGGGGGGATCGACCCCGCGAGCCCGCGGCGTGCCCCGGCGCCGATCGAGAGCGGGCGGGCCGAGGACAGGATCGTGCGCGACGGTTTTCGGAGTGAGGAGGACGTGATGTCGGAGGCGGAGGCGATGGCGGACGCGGCGGGGACCGGCATCTTCGACGTGGCGGCGCTGGCGGCGGCGCTGCCCGGCAGCGCCCAGACCCTCCTGGTCGACACCTATCTGACCAACCGGGAGGCCGCGAGCGCCCGGGTGTTCCGGGTCTACCGGCCGACTCCGCCGCACTACCACGCCACCTGCGACGAGTACCTCTACTGCCTGTCGGGCCGGGGCACGGTCTGGCTGGGCGACCCGGCCGCCGCGACCGCATTCGGCCCCGGTCAGCTCCTGGTCTTCGAGAAGGGCACGGTCCACGCCATGCCGGAGATCGATCCCGCGGAACCGGTGGTGTTCCTCGCGATCGACACCCCCCGGCGGGCGCCCACCGACATCGTCTTCGTGAACCCGGAGGACGGCAGCCCCGCCACCTTCATGGCGCGCAACGCCGAGGCGTGAGCCTCACACCGGCAGGGACCGCCCGGCCGCCGCCACGGCGAGGAGCAGGGCCGCCACGAGCAGGAGCGCGGCGGACAGGCCCAAAGCCTGCGCGGCGAAGCCGATCAGCGCCGGGCCCGCCAGCACCCCGGCATAGCCGAGCGTCGTCACCGCCGGCACCGCCACGCGCGCGGGCATCGCGGTCTGGCGGCCGGCCGCCGTGAACAGGACCGGGACGATGTTGGCGCAGCCCGCCCCGACCAGGGCGTAGCCGGCGAGGGCCGCCTCCCAGGCCGGGACCAGGACCGAGAGCGCGAGTCCGGCGGCCGCCAGGAGGCCGCCGAAGACCACCACGGGCCGCCGCCCGAGCCGGGCCACGACCCGATCGCCGGCAAGGCGCCCGGCCGTCATCGTCACCGAGAAGGCCGCGTAGCCGAGCGCCGCCCAGGCCGGATCGAGGCCCCGCTGCTGGATCAGGAACACCGCGCTCCAGTCGAGGGCCGAGCCCTCGGTGAGGAACACCACGAAGCAGAGCAGGCCCAGCACCAGCACGACGCCCCGGGGGCGCGCGAAGGCGGGGCCTCCGCTCCCCCCTGCCCGCTCGGCCGGCAGGATCCCGGGCCAGGCGGCCGCGAACAGGGCCGCGATCCCGGCGACCAGGAGCAGCACGCTCCAGCCCGCGCCGAGCCCGGCCGCCAGCAGGCCGCTGGCGATCAGCGCCCCCAGGATGCAGCCGAGACTGTAGAGGCCGTGGAAGCCCGACATCATCGGGCGCCCGCTGGCGCGCTCCACCACGACGGCCTGCAGGTTCATGACGCAGTCCACCGCCCCCATCCCGGCGCCGAACAGCACCAGCGCCAGGGTGAGCGGCACGAGCCCATCGCCCACGGCCAGCACCGGCAGGGCGAGGCCGATCGCCAGCGTGCCGGCGAGCAGGACCGGCCGGAAACCGAGCCGCGAAGCCGCCGCCCCGGCGCTCGGCATCGCCAGGATCGAGCCGATGCCGAAGGTGAGGAGCAGCAGGCCGAGCCCCGCCGCGTCGAGGCCGGCGCGGTCCTGCACCAGCGGCACCAGGGGCGCCCAGGTGGCGTTGGCGATGCCCACGATCAGGAACAGCAGCCGCGTGGACACGCTCTGTCCGCGGGCCGCATTCCGGTCCCCCGCCCCGCCGAGGGCGACCGGGTCGGTCAGGTCGAGCGCTGGCATCGGCACCTGTCGATGGAGTCGAGTCCGAGGGTGGATCCCGGCGACGTGGGGCCTCGGTTCCCGCGGTGCAACACCGGGCCGTCGTCGCGCGCGCCGTGCCGCGCGCCCGGAGGGGACACCGGCGGCCCCATGCGTCGGCGACTTGCCCGGTTCCTCGCAGGCGCCCTCGCGCGCCCGCTCGGACGACCGGTTGGACGCCCGCTCGGGCGCTGCCGGAACGCTTTGCCGCGCGCGCAAGGGCGGCGGCTCGTTCGCCGAGCGGTTGCCGCCGTACGCGTTTCGTTCTAGCAAGGGCGGCGCATGACGGACCTGCGTCCCGCCGGCCCCACCTTGCCGTCGGCCCCCTCGGGCTCGACATGTGTCGGAGCGGCGGCTGGCCCGCGCGCGAATCCGATCCGGATCCGATCCGACTGCGTCGACGCCTCGAAAGACCGCCGCCCTCATGGCCAAAGCCCAAGCTGGAAGTCGTGCCGCAAGCCGCGCCGGCGCCGCCCAAGCTGCCCCGACAGCCGCCGCGCAGACGGCGTCCAAGGCCCCGAAAGCCGCCACCGCCGCCCCGGCCCCGCAGCCCAAGCCGGCCCGCGCGAAGTCCGAAAAGCCCGCCCGCCCTGGGGCGGCTGCCGAGGCCGCGATCGACGCCAAGCTGGCGGCCCTGTTCGACGCCGCGCCGGCGAGCGCCCATGACCGGCGGGTCATCGCGGTCCGGGGGGCCCGGGAGCACAACCTCAAGAACGTCGACCTGACGATCCCCCGGGACAAGCTCGTGGTGTTCACCGGGCTGTCGGGCTCGGGCAAGTCGTCGCTGGCCTTCGACACGATCTACGCCGAGGGGCAGCGCCGCTACGTCGAGTCGCTCTCGGCCTATGCCCGCCAGTTCCTGGAGATGATGTCCAAGCCCGACGTCGACCAGATCGACGGGTTGTCGCCGGCGATCTCCATCGAGCAGAAGACCACCTCCAAGAACCCCCGCTCCACCGTCGGGACGGTCACCGAGATCTACGACTACATGCGCCTGCTCTGGGCGCGGGTCGGCATCCCCTACTCGCCGGCCACCGGCCTGCCGATCGAGAGCCAGACCGTCCAGCAGATGGTCGACCGGGTGCTGGAATTGCCGGAGAAGACCCGGCTCTACCTGCTGGCCCCCGTGGTCCGCGGACGCAAGGGCGAGTACCGCAAGGAAATCGCCGAGTACCAGAAGAAGGGCTTCCAGCGCCTGCGCGTGAACGGCGAATACTACGCCATCGACGACGTGCCCAAGCTCGACAAGAAGTTCAAGCACGACATCGACGTGGTGGTCGACCGCATCGTGGTCCGGGCCGATATCGGCTCGCGGCTGGCCGAGTCCTTCGAGACGGCCCTGGAGCTGGCCGATGGCATCGCGGAGGTCGTGTTCGCGGATGCCCCCGAGGGCGAGACGCCCCGGACCATCACCTTCTCGTCGCGCTTCGCCTGCCCGGTCTCGGGCTTCACCATCGCGGAGATCGAGCCCCGGCTGTTCTCGTTCAACAACCCGTTCGGCGCCTGCCCGACCTGCAGCGGCATCGGCCACGAGATGCGGATCGACCCCGAGCTGGTCATCTCCGATCCCGCTTTGAGCCTGAAGCGCGGCGCCGTCGGCCCCTGGGCGAAGTCGACCTCGCCCTATTACGGGCAGACCCTGGAGGCGCTGGCCGAGCATTTCGGCTTCAAGACCAGCGTCCCGTGGCAGAGCCTGTCGGAGACGGCCCGCGCCATCGTGCTGTACGGCTCGGGCAAGCAGGCGATCCGCTTCGCCTACGACGACGGGTTGCGCAAATACACGGTCAACAAGCCCTTCGAGGGCGTGATCCCGAACCTGGAGCGCCGCTACAAGGAGAGCGACTCGGACGCCGTCCGGGAGGAGATCGGGCGCTTCATGAGCGAGACGCCCTGCGCCGCCTGCGGCGGCAAGCGGCTGAAGCCCGAGGCGCTCGCCGTGAAGGTCGCCATGGCCGACATTGCCGATGTCACGGCCCTCTCAGTCAGTGAGGCGCATCGCTGGTTCTCGGAGCTGCCGGAGAAGCTGACGGCGAAGCAGAACGCCATCGCGGTCCGGATCCTGAAGGAGATCCGCGACCGGCTGAGCTTCCTGGTGGATGTCGGCCTCGAATACCTGACGCTCGCCCGCGGCTCCGGCTCCCTCTCGGGCGGCGAGAGCCAGCGCATCCGGCTGGCCTCGCAGATCGGCTCCGGCCTCACCGGCGTGCTCTACGTCCTGGACGAGCCGTCGATCGGCCTGCACCAGCGCGACAACGAGCGGCTGCTCGGCACGCTCAAGCGCCTGCGCGACCTCGGCAATTCGGTGATCGTGGTCGAGCACGACGAGGACGCGATCCTGCAGGCCGATTACGTGGTCGATGTCGGCCCGGGCGCCGGTATCCATGGCGGCGAGATCATCGCGCAGGGCACCCCCGCCGAGGTCCTGGCCAACCCGGCCTCGCTCACCGCGAAATACCTCACGGGCGAGATGTCCGTGCGCACGCCGACCGCGCGTCGAAAAGGCCGCAAGGGCAAGCTCGGCCTGTTCGGCGCCCGGGGCAACAATCTGAAGGATGTCGATGTCGAGATCCCGCTCGGCACCTTCACCTGCATCACCGGCGTCTCGGGCGGCGGCAAGTCCACCCTGGTGATCGACACCCTCTACAAGGCGATCGCCAAGAAGCTGAACGGCGCCCTGGAGCATCCGGCCCCCTACGGGCGGCTGGAGGGGCTGGAGCACCTCGACAAGGTCATCGACATCGACCAGTCGCCGATCGGCCGCACGCCGCGCTCGAACCCCGCCACCTATATCGGCGCCTTCACGCCGATCCGCGACTGGTTCGCGGGCCTGCCGGAGGCCAAGGCGCGGGGCTACCAGCCCGGCCGCTTCTCGTTCAACGTCAAGGGCGGGCGCTGCGAGGCGTGCTCGGGCGACGGCGTCATCAAGATCGAGATGCACTTCCTGCCCGACGTCTACGTCACCTGCGACGTCTGCAAGGGCAAGCGCTACGACCGCGAGACCCTGGAGGTGAAGTACCGGGCCAAGTCCATCGCCGACGTGCTCGATTCCACCGTCGAGGAGGCGGCCGAGCTGTTCAAGGCGGTGCCGGCGATCCGCGACAAGCTCGAGACCCTGAAGCGGGTCGGCCTGCACTACGTCCATGTCGGTCAGCAGGCCACGACCCTGTCGGGGGGCGAGGCGCAGCGGGTGAAGCTCTCCAAGGAGCTGTCGAAGCGCGCCACGGGGCGCACCCTCTACATCCTCGACGAGCCGACCACCGGCCTGCATTTCCACGACGTCGCCAAGCTCATGGAGGTGCTCCACGAGCTGGTCGACCAGGGCAACACCGTGGTGGTGATCGAGCACAACCTCGAAGTGATCAAGACCGCCGACTGGGTGATCGACATGGGTCCCGAGGGCGGCGACGGCGGCGGCCGGGTCGTGGCGCAGGGCACGCCGGAAGAGATCGCCCGCTCCAAGGCCAGCCATACCGGCCGGTTCCTGCGCGAGGTGCTGGAGCGGCGCCCCGCGGCGCCCGCGCGCCGAGGCCGCGCCGCCGAGTAGCGCGCCAAACCTTCCGGGCCAAACCTTCCGGGTAAGCGGCGGGCGTCGGACGCACCGGCGACAGGGCCGGCCGCGGGCCCTCCCCCACACAGGACGGGCGGGACGCGCGGCCCCGGAGGATCGGCCCCTCGGGGGACGCGCGAATCCGCGAGCCCGACGGGACGAGGCAGGCGGTTCGGACCGGCCCGATCGCAGGCCGGCGCGGCAGTTTCTGCCGGGTGCCGTCCGCATATCCGCCCGGCCGGGCGGTGATTCGAGCCGCGGGGCGCCGGTTCGGGCCAGCTGCGGGCCGGTTCGAAGCCGGATTCCGGTCCGGATCCCGGCCGGGCGGCCCGCCCGACGGCCTGCCCGATCACCTCCCCGACCTTGCCGGATTCTCCCGTGCCCCGGCGCGACAACAGCTTGACCATTCAACGATATTTTGCCGGACCCCCCGTTTGGGCAGGGTCTGTGGACAGTGTTGCATCGCCGCAAAAATGCGGCTTTTGCGCAACGGTTCAGCCGGTTGTGGCGTTTCGGCGAGCATTCCACTGTCTTTCCGCAGGTCTCTGTAGAATAGTCGCAGACGTTGAGACGGGCAGGCTCCGTGGGGGCGCTCGGTAGGTCCGAAGCCGGCAGCCGCGATTGGCGAGCAGACCGGCAAGGAAGTGCCGAATGCGGGACGGAAGCCGTGGGACCTTGGGAAGGAATGAGAAAATGATGAAGAACTGGCTCGCGGCCGGCGCGGTCGCGCTCACGGTCGGCATGACCTCGACGATCGCGCAGGCGCAGACCACCACGGTTCCCGGCGAGCAGGTCGGCCTCGCCGTCGGCGCGCCGCTGCCGGAAGGCCTCTACGCGATCAACACGTTCACCTACCGCCGCACCGACGCGCCAAACTCGCCCGACACGGCCGTCAACATCCCGGTCCTGGTCTGGTCGACCCCGTTCGTGCCGTTCGGCGGCCGCGTCGAGCTGCTCGTGGCGCCCCCGACCGTGTTCGCCTTCACCCGCAACCCGGCGGGCGTGCGCAACAAGGACATCTCGATCAACGTCGGCACCTTCGTCGGCGGCATCTGGGCCTTCGACCTCGGCAACAACTTCGGCGTCAGCTTGCTCGGCGGCGCCTACCTGAACGACCTGAACGGCGACCGCGGCTCGATCATCACCGCGAACGGCACGACGGCCACCCCGGTCCTGCCGCAGCTCTCCTCCAACACCTACCGCTTCGGCATCGCCGGCAGCTACACCGGTGACGGCTGGAACATCACCGCCAACCTGACCGCCAACATCTACGACTCGCCCGGCCGCTTCCCCGGCCAGGTCGGCGCCGCCATCGGCCCGATCCGCCTCTCGGACGCCCTGAACTTCGACCTCACCGCGACGAAGAAGTTCGGCAACTTCGAGATCGGCCCGATCGCCTACGGCACCTACAACTTCGACATCAGCCAGGCCAGCGCGGCGGCCGGCAACCGCGGCCGCTTCGCCATCGGCGGCCTCGTCGGCTACGACTTCAAGATCTTCACCGTCCAGGCCTACGTCGCCCGCGACGTCGTGACCGGCGCGCAGTACACCAACGCCTTCGGCCGCACCCGCGACAACTACTCCACCGACGGCTGGATCCGGTTCATCGTGCCGCTCTACTCGCCGGCCCCGGCCGCCTCGCCGGTCCCGGCGGCCCTGGTCCGCAAGTACTGAGACCAACCCGAGACACCGGGCTCCCCGCCGCCGCGCGGTGGGGGCGCCCGGATCTCCGACAGGCCGTCCTCCGGGACGGCGCGCCGCCCGGCACCGCCGGGCGGTTTTTTGTTGTGCCGGCCCCGCCGCGGGCCGCCCCGAACGGGCCCGTTCCATGGGTCGCAACCGACCGCGGGTGACGCGGGCGGCGCTGACATCCTATGGTGTGCCGATGGCGCGGCTCCGGCGCCGACCGGAGCGCAGGCGGACGAGCCGAAGGAAAGTCATGGCGACGCAGGGCGAGTGGAAGATCCCCGCGCAGGCCCAGCCCAGGCCCGCGGATTACGGCTACGACCTCGACCGGGCGCTCTCGGCCGTGCTGGCCCTGTCGGCGCGGATCCCGGAGAGCGCGTTCACCGCCGAGACGCTCGGCACCGAGCGCGCCGGCAACGGCGTGGTGATCCGCGAGGACGGTCTCGTGCTCACCATCGGCTACCTCGTCACCGAGGCCGAGAGTGTCTGGCTCACCACCCGGGACGGCCGCTCGGTGCCCGGCCACGTCCTCGGCTTCGACGCCGCCACGGGCTTCGGCCTGGTCCAGGCGCTCGGCGATCTCGGCGTGCCGGCCCTCCCGCTCGGCCGCTCGGCCGGGCTGAAGACCGGCGACCGGGCCGTGCTGGCGGGGGCGGGCGGGCGCCAGCGCTGCGTCGCCGTCGAGGTCGTGGCCCGGCAGGAATTCGCCGGCTACTGGGAATACGTCCTCGACGAGGCGCTGTTCACCGCCCCCGCGCACCCGCATTGGGGCGGCACCGCGCTGATCGGTCCCCAGGGCGACCTGCTCGGCATCGGCTCGCTGCAGCTGCAGCAGGGCGGCGCCGGCGCGGCGCGGCCGATCAACATGGTGGTGCCCATCGACCTGCTGACGCCGATCCTCGAGGACCTCGCCACGCGCGGGCGGGCCAACCGGCCGCCGCGCCCCTGGCTCGGCCTCTACGCCACCGAGAGCGAGGAGGGCATCGTCGTGATGGGCCTCGCCGACAACGGTCCGGCCGAGACCGGCGGCCTCCAGGCCGGCGACGTGATCGAGGCGGTGGCCGGCGAGCCGGTGGCCGATCTCGCCGCCCTGTTCCGCAGCGTCTGGGCGCTCGGCGAGGCCGGGGTGCGGGTGCCCCTCACGGTCCGCCGCGAGGGGCGCGGCGTGAAGCTCGCCCTCGTCTCCGGAGACCGGGAGCGGTTCCTGCGCACGCCCTCGCTGCACTGAGGCCGCCCGGAGCGCGCAGCCGTCGCGCTCCGGGCGGCGTCGCCGCGGGTGCCGTCGTGGGTGCCGTCTTGGGTGCCGTCTTGGGCCTGTACCGGGCACAACTTACGGCTCAGCGACTGTTCAGGTGGCGGCGTCGAATCTGCAACGACCGGCTCCCGATCCGCCGGAAGCGTTGAGGAGATCCAGTCATGACGGTTCTGAGCGCACCGCGCGCGAAGGCGCTCGTGATGGCCGCCGCGATCGCCGGCGGCCTCGGGCTCGCGGGCACCGCCGAGGCGGCCGGGGGCTGCGGCCCCGGCTTCCACCCGAATCCCTGGGGCATCTGCCGGCCGAACTGGGGGCCCCGGCCCTACGGATACTGGCGGCGGCCGATCTACTATGGTGGCTATGGCGGCTATTACCGGCCGCGGCCGTTCTACCGGCCCTACGGCTTCTACGGGCCGCGCCCGTTCTACTGAGCCTCGCGCCGGGCGATTCGAACGGCATGACGGGCGTCCCGCCGACCGGCGGGGCGCCCGTCGCGCGTTGTGGGAGGCTTTCCGGGGCCTGCATGCGCACAAAGAATGACCATTTGGAAACCTTGCCGGTTTCTTAAGCCCGGTATGCACTTTCCGCAGGTCTGATGCTTGACCTTGCGACTCCTGCTGCGCTGCGGCGGGATTATATGTGCGTTGCACCAACAAGAGGCAGCGATGCGCAATGAGGCGCCGTCGTCTGCTCGAACAGAGGTCACAGCACACCATGTCCGCCGCCCGTAGCGTCCTGAGCCGCGTCCGCGCCTATCTCCGGTACCGCGACACCGTTTCCCAGCTGTCCCGCCTGTCGGACCGCGACCTGGCCGATCTCGGCATCAACCGCAGCGAGATCCGCGGCGTCGCCCGCGTCTGATCCCAGCGTTTGATCCCAGCATCCGAGTCGAACGCCGTGAAGGACCGTTGCCCGTTGATCCGGGCGGCGGTCCTTCGCTATTTTCAGGCATGACACAGACCATCCACATCGTCGGCGGCGGCCTCGCCGGATCCGAGGCCGCCTGGCAGGTGGCCGAGGCCGGCCATCGCGCCGTGCTCCACGAGATGCGCCCCGTGCGCGGCACCGAGGCCCATCAGACCGACGGGCTCGCCGAGCTCGTCTGCTCGAATTCCTTCCGGTCGGACGACCCGGAGGGCAACGCGGTCGGGCTGCTGCATCAGGAGATGCGCACGCTCGGCTCGCTGATCATGCGGGCGGCCGACGCCAACCAAGTGCCGGCGGGCGGGGCGCTGGCGGTCGACCGGGAGGGGTTCTCCGCGGCGGTGACCCGGACTCTGGAGCAGCACCCCAACGTGACCCTGGTCCGCGGGGAGGTCGAGGGGCTGCCGCCGGAGGCGTGGGGCCCCTGCATCGTCGCCACCGGCCCGCTCACCGCACCCGCCCTCGCCGAGGGGATCCGGGGGCTCACCGGGGCCGAATCCCTCGCCTTCTTCGACGCCATCGCGCCCATCGTCCACCGCGACTCGATCGACATGGAGGTGGCGTGGTTCCAGTCCCGCTACGACAAGCCGGGGCCGGGCGGCACGGGGGCCGACTATCTCAACTGCCCGATGAACCGGGAGCAGTACGACGCCTTCGTGGCCGCCCTCGTGGCGGGCGAGAAGATCGGGTTCAAGCAATGGGAGGGCACGCCCTATTTCGACGGCTGCCTGCCCGTCGAAGTGATGGCCGAGCGCGGGCCCGAGACCCTGCGCCACGGCCCGATGAAGCCCGTGGGGCTCACCAACCCGCGGGACCCGCTGGTCAAGCCCTGCGCGATCGTGCAACTGCGCCAGGACAACGCGCTGGGCACCCTCTACAACATGGTCGGCTTCCAGACGAAGCTGACCTATGCCGAGCAGGTCCGGATCTTCCGCACGATCCCCGGCCTGGAGCGGGCCGAGTTCGCCCGCCTCGGGGGCCTGCACCGCAACACCTATCTCGACAGCCCGCGCCTCCTCGACGCCACCCTCCGGCTGAAGGCCCGGCCCGCCTTGCGCTTCGCCGGCCAGATCACCGGCTGCGAGGGCTACGTGGAGAGTGCCGCGGTCGGGCTGATGGCCGGCCGCTTCGCCGTCGCCGAGGCGGCCGGCCGGCCCCTCGCCCCCCTGCCCCAGACGACGGCCCTCGGCGCGCTCATCGCCCACATCACCGGCGGCCACGTCGCGGCAGACGGCGAGGCCAACGCCCCGCGCTCGTTCCAGCCGATGAACGTCAATTTCGGCCTGTTCCCGCCGCTCGCGCAGGCCCCCCGCAACGAGACCGGCCGGCGCCTGCGCGGGCCCGAGAAGGCCGCGCTGAAGAAGCGCGCGCTCACCGACCGGGCCCGGACCGACCTCGCCGCCTGGATGGCGGGGACGCAGCCGGCGGACTGGAGACCTGCGGCGGCGGAATAGGAAGGCGCATGCGGCTTGCAGGGGGCGCCCTCCAGCATCCGGGCCCCGCATGATCGAGATCGACACCCGCGCCTTCCTGGCCGACCTGTACGCCCTGCGCGAGATCGGCCGGTTCCGCACCGGCGTCCACCGGCCGACCTTCTCGCCCGAGGACATGGAATCCCGCCGCTGGCTGATGGCCAAGCTGGAGGCCTGCGGGCTCGCGGCCTCCATCGACGGGATCGGCAACGTGCTGGGGCGCCAACGCGGCCCGGGCCCGCATCTCCTGGTCGGCAGCCATATCGAGACCCAGAACGAGGCCGGCTGGCTCGACGGGGCGCTGGGGGTCGTGGCCGGGGTGGCGCTGGCCCGGGCCGGCCTGCCCGTCGACGTCGTCGCCTTCGCGGACGAGGAGGGGCATTTCTCCGGCGGTTTCCTGGGCAGCCGCTCGGCGATCGGCGACCTGACCGAGGCCGAGATCGACGAAGCCCGCAACCGCACCGACGGCACCCCCCTGCGCGCGGCGCTCGAAGCCGCGGGCCTGGCCGGCCTGCCCCGGATGCGGCTCGATCCGGGCCGCTACCGCGGCTTCCTGGAGATGCATATCGAGCAGGGCACGCAGCTCGAATCCGCCGGCCTGCATCTCGGCGTGGTGAGCGGCATCGTGGCGATCTGGCAGTTCCGGATCGTGTTCGAGGGCAACCAGGACCATGCCGGCGGCACCACCATGGCGGAGCGCCGGGACGCGGGCCTCTCGGCGGTGCGGTTCCTGGCGGCGATCGACCGGGCGTTTCCGAAGGTCTGCGGCCCGCGCAGCACCTGGACCACCGGGCGGATCACCCTGGATCCCGGCGGCTTCAGCATCATCCCGGGCCGGGCGGAGGTGTTCTTCCAGTTCCGCGACGTGGCGATGCCGGTGCTGGAGCGGATGGAGTCCTGCCTGGAGGCGCTGGTGCGCGAATCGAACCGGCGCGAGCGCTGCCCGGCGACGCTGACGGCCCTCTCCAAGGCGATCCCCGCCCCTTGCGACCCGGACCTGATGCGCGCCCTCTCGGAGGCCGCCGAGCGGGTCTGCCCCGGCGGATGGCAGGTGATGCCCTCGGGGGCCGGACACGACGCGCAGAACGTCGCCCGGATCCTGCCGGCCGCGATGCTGTTCGTGCCCTCGATCGGCGGCATCAGCCACCATTGGGCGGAGGATACGAGCGACGCCGACCTTGCCCTCGGGGTACGGGCGCTCGGGGACGCGGCCGCCCGGGTGCTGGCGGGGTGAGCGTACCGTGCCCCGGGCTCTCTGCCGATCGGCCGGAGGGAACGGGCCGTCGCGGCGCCCCGGACCTCAGGCGCCCGGCAGCAGCGACTGGATCGGGATCAGGTCCGGCCGGTATTCCTGCATCCCGCCGGCGATCCGCTCCTCCACGGCGTCGAGGAATTTCTCCGGGTCGGTGATCGAGCACTGGCGCAGGTCCCAGAAGGCGTAGCGCCACCACTGCACCTTCAGGTAGCGCTCGATCAGCGCGTCGGGGAAGCGCATCTTCACGATCCGGGCCGGGCTGCCGGCCACGATCGCGTAGGGCGGCACGTCCTTGGTCACCACCGCCATGGCGCCGATGATCGCCCCGTCGCCGATCGTGATGTCGGGCATCAGGAAGGCGCCGTGGCCGATATAGACGTCGTTGCCGATGCGCACGCGCTTGGGCCACAGATAGGGGCCGCAGATCTCGTAATCCTCCGCCCGCGGGTCCAGGCGGTCGAACACCGCCGAGTGGTGCGTGTAGAACAGCGGCGAGGTCGAGCCGCAATGGACCGGGTGGCTGCCGCGCCCGACCTGGACGCTCTCGCCGATCGAGCAGTAGCGGGCGATGTCCGCGCCGAAATAGTAGCCGCTCACCGCGTACGAGAAGGCTCCCATGGTGAGGCAGTAATCAATGCCCATCCACTTGATGCTGCACGGTGGCTCGAAGGTGCAGTCCTCCGGCAGTCCGAACGGAGCCGGATGCAGCACCGAGATGCCGCGCCGCAGCATCTCCTGCTTCATGTCCTCGTTGACGGAGATCATGCGGCGTCCTCGTCGATGCGGCGGCGTTCCGACCCGGCCGGTGCCGGGTCCAGGCCATAATAATCGTGCAGCAGGTCGCCGTAGACGGCGGCCCGGATCGGTCCGGAGAATCGCCCCGCATCCGAGACGTCGAGGGCGAGCAGCCGGTCGTTGAAGGCGGCCGGGTCGGTGACGAGGGCGCAGGGCAGCAGGTGGCCGTTCGGATAGGCGCGCAGCCGCTCGGCCGGTGCGCCGAGGTCGAAGGCCGCCACCGGCAGGCCGGTGCGCAGCGCCAGCGTCAGCGCGTACGAGTAGGTCTCCGGCCAGATCGCCGGCAACAGGACCAGGTCGGCCGAGACCCGCCAGACCAGGTCCAGGGCCTCGTGGTCGCCGGCGTAGCGCCCGGTCTGGGCGACCCCGACCTGCTCCAGGCCGACGGCCAGGGCCGGGTCGGAGAAGCCCACGATCGAGAAGCGCAAAGGCAGCTTCCGATCCTGCGCGTCGGTGGCCAGCGCCTGCAGGAACAGCCCGCCCTTCGTGGCGCTGATCGCGCCGAGCACCGCGACGCGGCGGACGCGTCCGGGCCGCTGCAGGGCGGTGGAGCGCACGCTGCGCTCCGGCTCGACATGCGGCCGCA
>NZ_JACJIM010000013.1 GCF_014138435.1 Methylobacterium fujisawaense
ATACCGCGGCACGCAGCGCTACGTGCCGACCGTGCCGGCCGACGAGGATGCGCTGACCCGGGCCATCGTTGCCCTGGCCTCCGATTACGGGCGCTATGGCTATCGCCGCGTCACCGCACTGCTGCAGACAGGCGGCTGGCAGGTGGGCAAGGACCGGGTTCAGCGCATCTGGCGTCGCGAGGGGCTGAAGGTCCCCAGCCGACATAAACCCCGCAGCCGCCTCTGGCTGAACGACGGCTCATGTGTGCGACTACGGCCGCTCCACCGCAACCACGTCTGGAGCTTCGACTTCGTGCAGGCGCGGACCCACGACGGCCGCAGCTTGCGCATCCTGACGCTCCTCGACGAGCACAGCCGGGCCTGCCTGGCGCTGAAGGTGGCGCGACGCATCAACAGCCTCGGCGTGATCGAGGCGCTGGCCGAGGCGATGTGCCTGCATGGCATCCCGGAGCACATCCGCTGCGATAACGGCCCTGAGATGATCTCGAAGGCGCTGCGCAAATGGGTCGCCAAAGCTGGCTCGCAGATCCAGTACATCGCGCCAGGATCCCCGTGGGAGAACGGGTACTGTGAGAGCTTCAACGGCAAGCTTCGTGACGAGTGCCTACGCCAGGAGATCTTCTACTCGTTGAAGGAGGCACAGATCGTGATTGGTCTATGGCAAACCACCTACAACCGCGTCCGACCGCATTCGTCGCTGGGCTATCGGCCACCTGCGCCCGTCAGCTACCCAGATCTGGCCTTCCGGCTACCCATGACAGCGACCATGCAGTAGCCTCTCAATTGGCTCGGTCCAAAATACCGGTCAGGTCATAAAGCCTGATAATGAAGAAGCCAAAAGTGCCCTTAACATACTGCGCGGATCTGCGAGCACATCCTCGTCGATCAATCCAACTAATTCGCTCTGCGGTAGCGTTGGATGTAATTAATTCTTGCCCCCGGCGCACCGACCGATTTTTATCATTCTTCCCAGAGACTTGTATTTTTCACGCGTTAATTTCTTGGAGGACAATCCGACCAGACGCCAACGAATGTTTGTCTCGCGATCCCGCAACATTCAATTGAAGGTCGCCAACTGTGGCCGGCCCATTCACAGCATATGACGATGGCGCGGTGCATGCCAGCCTTCTTGTGCTTCTGCAATCGAATGCACGGTTGATGTCCGCTTCGCGGCCAGTGCTGAACGCGCATAAACGGCCGGATTGGGCGCAAGGCCGAACGGCCGTTTTTGCGTGCCAGGACGATCAAGTGTGACGAAATCGGGCCGTCAGCGGCTGGTCTGCTTCGGTGCGGGACTTGCCGCAAAAGCGGACAGCCTTCTGCCAAAACGTCTCAGCCGTTCAGCTCCTCGGCGCAATCGTCCAGAGGCGGACGCCTGCGTCCTGCTCATACGTTCATCGACTGGCTGGCGGCAGAGACGCGCCGAGCGGCTGACCGAACCCAGATGTGTCCGGTCCTCCGCGCCCGGCGATCCTGCGTCACGTCCCGATCGACAGGATGGACACGTGGGCGGACACCACCTTCCATCCGAGACCGGGCAAGCGCATCCAGGTCTGGCTCTGACGCCCGATGCCGGCCTTGCCGCGCGGCTTGAACTCCAGATTGACGGTGGCGAAGTCGCTCCCGAGCGTCAGGATCTCCAGCCGGATCCGTGCCTCCTTGGTGCCGCCCGGCGGCGGATCGGCCGCCACGCGGGCAGCGTGGATTTCGGCGAATCCGTAGCAGTTCTCGGCCAGCGCATAGCGGATCGTGTGCGGACTGTCCCAGAAGGTCGCGTCGAGGACGGCGATATCCTTCTCGATGAGCGCCTGCTCGTAGCGCTCGAACAAAGCCGCGATCTCGGCCACGATCTCCGGGCGGTTCACCGTCACGTCCATTCAACCCTCCAGGGCGACCGCCAGGCGGATCAGATCGAGGTCGGTCCCGCGCGCCCCGAGGATTGACAGGCCGACCGGCGCGCCATCGACGTGGGCGCCCGGCAGATTGACCTGCGGGACGCCGGTGAGGCCGCCGTGGCTCGTCAGGCAGGCGATCCGCTCGCGCAGCGGATGCAGCGCGCCGAGCGGCAGCCCGCGCAGCGGCGCCGGAAAGGGGGTCGTCGGGAGGCACAGGATCGTGCCGGGGGGCAGGAGCCGCGCGAGGCGGGCCCTTGCCTCGATCCGCATCAAACTCGCGGCGCTGCGCTCGGCATCGGTCATCATCGAGCCCTGGATCAGCGAGCGGGCCACCGAGAAGGCCATGCGAGGGTTGCAGGCATCGAGCCAGGGCTCGAAGGTCTGCCATGCCTCGTTGCTCTGCAGGACGCGCTGCGCCCGCTGCCACACGGACAGGCCCTGCGGCGCGAGCGTCACGTCGCGGCGATTGCCGATGAGGGCGGCCAGACGCTCGATCTGCGGGGCCAGCGCCTCCTGCACGGCGGCGTCCGCGAAGCCGAGCGCGTCGGCGGCCACGAGCAGCGTGTGGGGCAGACGGTCCGGCATGCCTTGGCCGAACAGGACCTCGCCGACCCGCGCGAAGGTCGCCGCGTCCCGGGCGAACCAGCCGCAGGTGTCCGAACTCGGCGCCTGGACGCAGATCCCGGAAAAGTCGATGCGGCCGTGCGTCGGCCGGATGCCGTAGAGCCCGCAGAAGCTCGCCGGCACGCGCACGGAGCCGCCGGTATCGGTGCCCAGGGCGAAGTCGCAGGCGCCCGCAGCCACCGCGGAGGCCGAGCCGCTGGACGAGCCGCCGGGCACCCGGTCCGGCGCCGCCGGATTGAGCGGCGTGCCGTCGTGGGCGTTCTCGCCGAGGATTCCCAGCGAGACTTCGTCGGTCACCGTCTTGCCGACGGCCGAGGCGCCCGCATCGAGCAGCGTCTGCACCACGCCGGCATGGCGGGTCGGCGTCGGGTAGGCCCGCGGCCAGTCCGGGTTGCCCCCCGCCGTGGGGCTGTCCGCGACGTCGATCAGATCTTTGACGGCGAAGGTGAGGCCGGCGAGCGGCCCCGTCGCGGATCCGGCGACGCGGACGCGCGGCCCGGGCAGGAACGGGTCCGTCGAGAGGGGCTGCGCGGTCGTCATGCGGGGATCGGGTCCTGCCATTGGGCGCCGGGCACCGCGGCGAACAGCGCCTTCGTGTAGGGGTGCTTCGGCGCGAAGAAGATCTCGGACGTCGGCGCGACCTCAACCACCTGACCGGACCGCATCACGGCGATCCGGTCGCAGACCTGCAGCGCGACCCGGAGGTCGTGGGTCACGAACAGCATGCTGAGATGGAGCCGCGCCTTGATGTCGGCGAGCAGCGCCAGGACCTGCGCCTGGACGGAGACGTCCAGGGCCGAGACCGGCTCGTCGGCCACCAGGATCTCGGGCTTCATGGCGAGCGCCCGGGCGATGCCGATTCGCTGGCGCTGGCCGCCGCTGAACTCGTGCGGGTAGCGCTGCGCCGCCGCGGGGTCGAGGCCGACCAGCGCCAGCATCTCGCATGCCTGGACCCGCGCGATTCCCGGCTCGGTGCCGTGGATGATCGGCCCCTCGGCGACGATGTCGACCACGCGCTGGCGCGGATCGAGGGAGCCGTAGGGATCCTGGAACACCATCTGCACGCGCCGACGGTGCGGACGCATCTGGCGGCGGCTCAGTTCGGCGACGCTGTGCCCGGCAAGCAGGATCTCCCCGCCGTCGACGGGCATCAGGCGGGTGAGTGCCCGCGCCAGCGTGCTCTTGCCGGAGCCGCTCTCGCCGACGAGGCCCAGGGTCTCGCCCCGCCGCAGCAGGACGTCCACGCCGTCGAGGGCCCGGGTGACGCGGCCCCCGAACAGGCCGCGGGCGCCGTAGGTCTTCTCGACCCCCCTTGCCTCCACCACCAGAGGGGCGGTGCTGGCGGCGCGCCACGGCGGCGGCACGAGCTTCGGCACGGCGGCGATGAGGGCGCGCGTGTAGGGATGCTTCGGGGCGCCGAGGACCGAGGCCGCGGGCCCCTGCTCGACCAGGACGCCCTTCTGCAGCACCGCGACCGTGTCGGCGATGTCGGCCACGACGCCGAAATCGTGCGTGATGAACAGGACGCTCGTGCCGTGCTCGCGCTGCAGGTCGCGGATCAGGGAGAGGATCTGCGCCTGCGTGGTGACGTCGAGCGCCGTGGTCGGCTCGTCGGCGATGAGCAGCCGCGGGTTCAACGCCAGCGCCATGGCGATCATCGCCCGCTGCCGCTGGCCGCCCGAGAGCTGGTGCGGGTAGGAGCGCAGCAGCCGGGCCGGGTCCGGGAGATGGACGCTTTCGAGCAGCGCGAGGATGCGCGCCCGGCGGTCCGCGCGCCCGAGCGGCGTGTGGATGCGCAGGACCTCGTCTATCTGCCGCCCGATCGTGTGGAGCGGGTTCAGGGCCGTCATGGGCTCCTGGAAGATCATCGCGATGCGCGCACCCCGGACTTTTCGCATCTGACGCGGGGTGATCGCGGCGAGATCCGCACCCTCGAACTGAATGCGCCCGCCCGCGACGCGCACGCGCGGTCCCGGGAGCAGCCCGAGGATCGCGCGGGCCACCATCGACTTGCCCGATCCGCTCTCGCCGATCAGGCAGGTGACCGCACCGGGCCGCAGGACGAGATCCAGATCGGTGACGGCATTGGGCCGGTCCGCGCCGGGCGGCAGCGTGATCGTGAGCGTCTCGATCTCGAGGACGGCGTCGCTCATCGCTCTCGGAGCCTCGGGTTCAGGACCTCGTTCAGGCCATCCCCGACGAGGTTGATGGCGAGGACGGTCAGCAGGATCGCCAGCCCGGGGAAGGTACAGATCCACCACGCCGACCGGAGGACCGCGCGGCCCGAGCTGATGATCAGGCCCCAGCTCATCACGTTCGGATCGCCGAGGCCCAGGAAGGCGAGCCCCGCCTCGATCAGGATCGCCGTGCCGATCAGGAGCGTGCCGACCGCGATGATCGCCGCGGTGCAGTTCGGCAGCATGTGGCGGAAGACGATGCGGGCGTCGCCCGCGCCCAGGCCGTCGCAGGCCAGCACGAACTCCCGGCCGCCAAGCGCCACGAACTCGCCCCGGACCAGGCGGGCGATGCCGGGCCAGGAGACGGCCACGATGGCCACGACCTCGCTGAAGAGCGACGGCGACAGGATCGCCACGATCAGGATCGCCAGCACGAAGGCGGGGATCGTCTGGAAGAACTCCGTAAGCCGCATCAGCGCGACCTCGACGCCGCCCCGGTAATAGCCGGCGAGCCCGCCGATCAGGGTCCCGAGCAGGATCGCCGCCCCGGTCGCGCTGAGGCCGATGATCAGGGAGGTGCGGGCGCCGTACGCGATCTCGGCGGCCACGTCCCGGCCCAGCGTGTCGGTCCCGAGCAGAAACCGGCCGCCCGGCGGCTGGAGGGCGGGACCGACGAGCCCGAACGGATCGCCCGGATAGAGGACCGGCGTGAGCGCCACGAGGACGACCAGCCCGAGGAGCACCGCCGCGCCCGCGAGCGCGAGGCGGTTCCGGGCGAACCGCGCCAGAGCCGTACGCATCGCTAGAGCTCCAGCCGCGGATCGAGGCAGACGTAGACGAGGTCCACGGCGAGGTTGATCACCACCACGAGGCAGGCCGAGACGAAGAAGATGCCGAGAAGCAGGTTGAGGTCGCGCGACTGGAGCGCGTTGAAGGCCAGCGTGCCGACCCCCGGCCAGCCGAACACCGTCTCGACCACGATCGAGCCGCCGATCAGGTTGCCGGCCTGCACGCCCGCCATGGTGACCACCGGCAGCAGCGCGTTGCGCAGGACGTGCCCGGTCATCACCCGCGCCTCGGTCTGCCCCTTGGCGCGGGCGGTGGTGACGTAGTCCATGCCGACCTGTTCCAGCACGGAGGCGCGCATCACCCGGGCGTAGACCGCGAGGTAGAACAGCGCGAGCGCCACCGCCGGCATGACGAGGTGGCGGCCGACGTCCCAGACCTCGTCCCAGCCCTCGTTGTCGGCGCCGACCGTGTCGTAACCGCTGGTGGGCAGCCAGCCGAGACGGATCGCGAAGACCACGATCATCATCAGTCCGAGCCAGAACCCCGGCGTCGCGTAGGCCACGAGGCTGACGAGGGAGATGACCGCGTCGCGCCAGCTGTTGCGCCCGGTCGCGGCCACGAGGCCGAGGAGCGTGCCGATCAGCAACGCGGCCGCGAAGGCGGTGAGCATCAGGAGCCCGGTGGGCCAGAGCCGGTCGACGATCAGGCTTCCCACCGGGCTGTCGTTGCGGAACGAGTAGCCGAGATCGAGGTGGAGCATGTTGAGCAGATAGACGCCGAACTGCGTGGCAAGCGGCTGGTCGAGCCCAAACTTGTGGCGCAGCTGCTCCATGTATTCGGGGCTCGCCGCGCCGCTCTCGCCCGCCAGCACGGAGGCCGCGTCGCCGGGCGCGAGGTGGATCAGGAAGAAGTTGAGCACGACGATGCCGAGCACCACCGGGATCGCCAGCAGCAGCCGGTAACCGAGGAACCGCGCGAGCCGCACGGGACTACGTGTCCATCCAGGCCCGTTCGAAGGCTTGCTGGGTTCCGAGGGGGCCGGTCGTGTGGTCCTTGAGGCGCCGGTTGAAGACGCTGACGTACTGCACGTCGATGAGCCAGATCATCGGGCTGTCCTCCGCCAGGATCTGCTGGACCTTCTTGTAGAGCGCGGCGCGCTTCTCGGCATCCGGCTCGCGCGCGCCCTCGCCGAGCATGCGATCGACTTCGGGATTGCTGTAGAAGGTGTCGTTGACGAAGGTCACGCCCTTGCGGATCTGGCTGGTGAGGAACTGCTTGTTCAGCCCGTAGACCGGGTCGACGCCCTGGCTGAGGAACGGCTCGTTCAGGTCGTAATCGTAGTTGGTGTAGACGCGCCGCAGCCAGGTCGCGGTGTCCTCGGAGCGCAGCGTCACGGCGATGCCCACGACGGCCAGCGCCTGCTTCAAATATTCGGCCTGCCGCAGCCACTGCTCGCCGAAGGAATTGACCTCCAAGTGCAGGGCGAAGCGGGTCCCGTCCGCGCCGCGCGGGGCGCCGGCCTGGTCGAGCAGCTTATTGGCGATGTCCAGCCGGTCCGGCACGTCGTACTGGCGCACGTCGTCGGTGTAGAGGCCGGCGGTCTTGAACTTGCGGCTGAGCGGGCCGGTGGCGGGCAGGCCGTAGCCGAACATCACGTCCTTGAGGATGACCTTGCGGTCGATGGCGTAGGCGATCGCCTGGCGCACGTCCTTCTTCTGGAGATGCGGGTGACGGCCGTTCAGCTCCAGGACGCTCTGGGCCGGCGTCATCTCGTAGCCCTTGGTCGTGAGATCGAGGATCGGGTTGGTCTTCATCCGCGCGAGGTCGGCGTAGTTCACCGCGCTGTACCCGGCGAAATGCGCCTCCCCCGCCTCCATAGCGGCCGAGCGCGTGGCCGCATCCGGGATGAACCGGGCAACGATCCGGTTGAGATACGGCAGGCCGGGCTTCCAGTACTGCTCGTTGCGGTCCAGGCGCACGAATTGGCCGCGTTCCCAGCTCGTGAACTTGAACGGACCGGTGCCGATCGGCTTGTTGGCGCTGGGGTTCTGCAGGACATCCGTGCCCTCGAACACCGAGCGGCACAGGATCGGCAGGTCCCGCCCGGACAGCGCCTTCATGATGTAGGGCGCCGGATTGGCGAGCCGCAGGATCGCGGTCATCGGGTCCGGCGTGTCGACGGCCACCAGCTCCGCGAGCATGACCGGCGCGATCGGATTGTACTTCTTCAGGATCTCCATAAAGGAGTACTGCACGTCGGCGCTGGTGAACGGCTTGCCGTTGTGGAAGGTCACGCCGTCCTGGAGCTTGAACGTGATGGTCTTGCCGTCGGGCGCGACCTCCCACGACTTCGCGAGGTTCGGCTGCGGGTTCTGGTCCCAGTCGTAGGTGCAGAGCCCCTCGTAGACCTGCGTGGCGATCGGCGGGATATTGCCCGCCGACACCGCGTAATGGGCCAGGGTCGAGGGCTCGGGATGGACGATCATCACCATCGTGCCCCCGCGTCTCGGCTCGGCGGCGCGCGCGCCGCTCGCGGCCGCTGCGAGGCCGAGGGGAAGCGCCAGAACGGTGCGGCGGGAGAGATCGGTCACGTCGGACGTGCGGGACAAGCCAGAGGACTCCTGAAGCGTCCAGCCCGTTCGCAACACGCGTGCCAAGCAGGTTTCGGACCGACCGATCCATTACATCGCCGGGATGGGGAAATATTTTTCCGACACAAATTATTACACCGAAGTACGCAGTAGATCTTCCGTGTATCTCAGTCCGACACCGGGCGCGCCGAAGGCCGGCCCGACCTTGAGCGGGCGGCCGCCACGATGGACGACAACGGCCCGACCCACACGCGCACGACCTTGACCAATGGCCTCATGCGGCGCCTCATGTGGGCCATGCCCGTCTACACCGAGCACCACCTCTATCCGTCGATCCCGTTCCACCGCCTGCCGGACGCCCATACCGCGATGCGCGCGCGGCCCGGCGTGCCGCAGCGGGGCGACAACCGCTGGCAGGTCGGCTTCGTGCGGACGCTGCGCCCGTGAGCGGCTGGGCGACGGCCACCGGAACCTTCGAACTCGGTGACCTGACGCTTCAGTCGGGGGCGGTGCTGCCGGGCGCGCAGCTGCGCTGGAAGACGCACGGCACCCTGTCGCCCGGGCGCGAAAATGTCGTGCTCTACCCGACGAGCTACGGAGCCCAGCATCCGGACCTCGAATGGCTGATCGGCCCCGACGGGGTGCTGGATCCCAACCGCTGGTTCATCGTCATCCCCGACATGTTCGGCAACGGGCTGTCGTCGAGCCCGTCGAACACCCCGGACTGGCCCGCCCTCGTCACCGCCTGGGACAACGTCCACGCGCAGCGCCGCCTGCTCGCCGAGATGTGGGGGATCGAGCGCCTGCACGCCGTCTACGGCTGGTCCATGGGGGCCCAGCAGGCCTATCACTGGGCCGCCCTGTTCCCCGACCGCGTGGCCCGCGCGGTGATCAATTGCGGCAGCGCCCGCACCGCCACCCACAACCGCGTGTTCCTGAAGGGCCTCATGGCGGTGCTGGAGGCGGCGCCGGAGCATGGCGGCGGGGGCCGCTTCTCGGCCGAGCCGGCCGACGCCCTCCGGGCCTTTGGACGCATCTATGCGGGCTGGGCGCTCAGCCAGGACTTCTACCGGGCGGACCTCCACCGCACCGCGCTCGGCGCCCCGGACCTCGACAGCTTCCTGCGCACCGACTGGGAGGAACGCTTCGCCCGCCGCCCTGCGGCCGATCTCTACGCGCAGCTCTGCACCTGGGAGGCGGGCGACATCAGCCGCGACCCGCGCTACGGCGGCGATCTCACCCGGGCGCTCAACGCGATCACCGCCCGGCTGCTGCTGATGCCGGGCGAGACGGATCTCTACTTCCGCGTCGCCGACAACGCCGCCGAGCTGCCGCATCTGCGCGACGCCGTCCTGCAGCCGATCCCGAGCATCTGGGGCCACCGCGCCGGCAACCCGTCGATCAACCCGGCCGATGCCACCTTTCTCCGCGACACCGTGCGGGCCTTCCTCGCCACGGCCGAAGCGGGCGCGCCCTGATCGGGCGCGGAGAGCGGTGACGCGCCGGCCTCAGGGCGTGCGCCGCATCAGACCGCTTCCCGGTTGAGCCGAACCACAAGCTGATCGGCGAACTTCGCCGCCGCGACGGAGAGCGATCGCCCGCGCAACTGCGCGAGGACCAGCGTCATCGGCGTCAGGTCGCGGAGATCGATCGGGCGGCTGTGCAGGCGCGGGTCCTGGGGGATGCCGCTCGGGATCTGCAGGCTGATGAGATCCTCCCGCAGGACGAGGTTGCGGAGGAATTCGAGCGAGCCCGACTCGACGACCGGCCGGAGCTCGACCCCGCGCCGGGCCAGGGCGTGCTCGATGTGATGGCGGATGGCGAGCGAGTGGTCGGGCAGGGCCAGGGCATGGCCGAGGCAGTCGCGCAGCCGGACCGGCCCAGTCTCCGACGCCAGCGGATGCCCCGTGCGCATCAGCGCGCAGAGGGTCTGGTGTCCGGAGAAGAGCGGATGCAGCTCCGCCGAAGGCGGTGGTTGCAGGATCAGGGCGAGATCGGCCTCGAACGCCGCCAGGGCCGTCACGGCCTGCGCGTGATCGCGGACCTGGACCATGAAGCCGACCTGGGGGAACCGGGCCCGGTAGGCCTCGACCTCCTCGGGCACCACCTGCGTGACGAAGGCTTGGCTGCAGGCGAGCGACACGTGACCGCGGCGCACCCCCGAAAGATCGGCGATCTGCGACCTCACGCGGTCGAGATCCGCCACCTGGTCGCGGATGTGCCGCGCGAAGAGCTCGCCGGCCGCGTTGAGCCGCATCCCCTGCGGCAGGCGCTCGAAGATCGGCGTGCCGAGCTCGTATTCGAGATCCTGGATCTGCCGCGTCAGGGCCGAGGGCGTCAGGTTCAGCCGCTCCGCGGCGCGCCGGATCGAGCCGGCACGTGCGACCTCGGCGACGTAGGTGACGGTGCGCAGATGCTTCACGCCGGCATCGTGCGCCCCCGTTGCCGAAGATGCAACGACACGCTCAGAAAATAGCACTTCCTTGCAACAGGGAGCGCACCTAGCGTCACGGCGATAGCGACCCTGCAGGAGCCGTTCGATGATCCGCCGCCGCACCCTCCTGGCCGGTCTCGGGGCCGGCTTCGCCCTCGGCCCCCTGTCGCGGGCACGCGCCGCGGGCACGCCGGTCACGATCCGGATGGGCTCGCTCAAGCTGATCCACTCGATCGCGCCGAGCTTCTATGAGCGCTTCACCCCCGCGGGCGTGACCGTGGAGGTGGTGCCCTTCGAGAGCCCCACCGAGTGCAAGAACGCCGTGGTCACCAAGTCGGTGGATTTCGGCACCTTCGGCATCGCCGCCGCGACGCTGGGCGCCGCCGCCGGCGAGCCACTCGTGGTGATCGCCTCCACCTGCAACCGCGGGATGGCGGTGATCGCCAAGAAGGGCTCCGAGATCCACGCCATCAAGGACCTGCGCGGCAAGCGCGTCGCGATCTGGCCCGGCAGCACCCAGGAGGTCTTCGTCCTGGAGCGGATGCGCATGGAGGGGCTGTCCGTGAAGGACATCACCCCCGTGCGCGTCTCCTTCTCGGAGATGCATATCGCGCTCGCCCGCGGCGACGTCGACGCCTATGTCGGCGCCGAGCCGGGGCCCGGCGTCAGCCTCGCCTCGGGCGTCGGCCAGCTCGTCGAGTACCCCTACGGCACCGAGATGGGCGCGCTGAACATGGTGTTCGGCGCCCACCGCGACACGCTGGCCGAGCGGCCGGACCTCGTCCGGACCATGCTGGAGATCCACCGCAAGGCGACGGACTTCGCGGCCGGCGACCGCGACGCGATGATCGCCATGGCGGTGGCCAAGCTCGGGCAGAAGCGCGAGGCGCTGGAACTCTCGGCCCCGAACGTCGAGCTGACCTGGCGCCTCGGGCCGAACGAGGTCCGGCAGGCCGACGCCTACGCGCAGCACATGCTGGCGCTCAAGCAGATCAAGCGGCTGCCGGAGCCCGGCTTCATCGACACCCGCTTCGTCGACGCGCTGGGGCGGGCGTGAGCACCGGCATCGAGGCCGGCGCCCTGCCGGCAGCGGCGCCGGTGACGCCGGCCCCGGCCCGCGGGGCCGGCCGGGCCGGGGCCGGGCTCGCCCACCTGCGCCGGCTGGCCCTCGCCTGCGTGGTGCCGGCCGTGCTCGTCGCGGTCTGGCAGGTCACTACCGCGGGCCGGCCCTACAGCCTAATCCCGCCCCCCGCGGAGGTCTGGGCCGAGATGCGGGACCTCGCCGTCGGGGGCGTCAACGACGACGCGTTCAGCGGCACGCTCTGGACCCATCTCGCGGCGTCGCTGAGCCGGGTCTATGGCGGCTTCGCGCTGGCCGCCGCCGCCGCCCTGCCGCTCGGCCTGCTGATCGGCCGCGTGCCCCTGATCCGGGCGCTGCTGGACCCCGTCCTGCAGGTGCTGCGCCCCGTCCCGGTCACCGCGTGGCTGCCGCTGGCCATGATCCTGTTCGGCCTCGGGCCGCGCTCGGCCTTCTTCCTCGTGTTCCTCGGGGCGTTCTACCCGATCCTGGTCAACACCGTGTTCGGGGTCCGCTCGGTGGAGCCGCGCCTGTTCGAGGCGGCCGCGATGCTGGGCTGCACCGGCCCGGCGCAGTTCGTCCGGGTGGTGCTGCCGGCGGCGCTGCCATCGATCTTCACCGGCCTGCGGCTCGGCCTCGGCTTCGCCTGGGTGGTGATCGTGGTCGGCGAGATGACCGGGGTCCAGACCGGCCTCGGCGCGATCATCATGGAGGCGCGCCAGCTCTCGCGCACCGAGATCGTGATCTGCGGCATGGCGGTGATCGGGGTCGCGGGCTTCGTGTCCGACTGGCTGGTCATGCAGCTCGGCCGCCGGCTGCTCGCCTGGAGCCCCAATCATGGCTGATCCGACGATCCCGATCCTCGACATGCGGGCGGTCTCCAAGACCTACGCGGCCGGCGTCCGCCGGACCGAGGCCCTGCGCGAGGCGAACCTCACCGTGGGACGCGGCGAGTTCGTATGCCTGCTCGGCGCCTCGGGCTGCGGGAAGTCGACGCTGCTGCGGGTCGCCGCCGGCTTCGAGGCCCCGACCGCCGGGGAGGCCCTGATGTGGGGCAAGCCGATCGCCGGGCCGGGGCCGAGCCGCGGCATGGTCTTCCAGGATTACGGCCTGTTCCCGTGGCTCACCGTGCGCGACAATATCGGCTTCGGCCCGAAGGCCCGCGGGCGGCCCGCCGCCGAGGTGCGCGACACCGCCGAGCGCTACATCGCCCTGGTCGGCCTCCAGGCCTTCGCCGACGCCTACCCGCACCAGCTCTCGGGCGGGATGAAGCAGCGGGTCGCCATCGCGCGGGTGCTCGCCAATGAGGCCGAGGTCGTGCTGATGGACGAGCCCTTCGGGGCGCTCGACGCCATGACCCGCGAGCGGCTGCAGGACGAGCTGCTCGATCTCTGGTCGCGGACGGGGCTGACGATCCTGTTCGTCACCCACGCCATCGAGGAGGCGATTTTTCTCGCCGACCGCATCGTGATGATGTCGCCCGGCCCCGGCCGGATCGAGGCGATCCATCCGGTCGAGCTGCCGCGGCGGCGCGACGTGTCGAGCCCGGCCTTCAACGACCTGCGCCGGATGCTCGCGGCCCAGCTCCACAGCCACCACGCCCCGCGGGCCGCCGCCTGATGGACACCGCCCCCGACAATCCCCGCCGGCCCGAGAACCGGCTCGCCTACCGCGCCGCCGTGGACCGGCCGCGCCTGACCCTGCCCGGGGGCAAGCACGTCGCCGTCTGGCCGGTGGTCAATGTCGAGCACTGGCTCATCGACCATCCGATGCCGCGCCAGATCCTGGTGCCGCCGACCGCCGCGAGCCTGCTCCCGGACATCCCGAACTGGGCGTGGCACGAGTACGGGATGCGGGTCGGCTTCTGGCGCTTCCTCGAGGCTTTTTCCAGCCGCGGCATCCGCCCGACCCTGTCGATCAACGGCTCGGTCTGCACGGCCTATCCCCGCATCGCCGAGGCCGCCCATGCGGCCGGCTGGGAGTTCATGGCCCACGGCTTCCATCAGGTTCCGACCCACCGGGTCGAGGACCAGCCGGAGATGATTTCTCGCACCATCGCGGCGATCACCGCGACCACGGGGCGTCCGCCGCGCGGCTGGCTGGGGCCGGGCCTCACCGAAACCCTCGACACGCCCGACCACCTGCACGCGGCCGGCGTCGACTATGTCGGCGACTTCGTGGTCGACGATCGGCCCTGTCGGGTGGCGACACGCACGGGGTCCCTCGTGGCGCTGCCCTACTCGGTGGAGCTGAACGACATCCCGCTGCTCGCCATCCAACACCACCGGGCCGACGAGTTCGTGGAGCGGGCGCTCGCCAACCTCGACCGCCTCGCCGCCGAGGCGGCGGGTCCCGGCCCCCTCGGCGGCGCCAAGGTGATGGGCTTCGCGATCCACCCCTACATCACCGGCGTCCCGCACCGGATCGGCCTGCTGGAGCGGCTGCTCGACGCGATCCTGGTGCGCAGCGACGCGGTGTTCATGCAGGGGGGCGAGATCCTCGACTGGTACCGCGCCACCGGCGACGAATCCTGAGCAGCGACCCGAGGAACCGCCGTGCCGCCCTTCCCGACGATCCCGCTCCTGCACGCGGCCTACGCCGACGGCCGCGACCCGCGCACCGTCGTGGCCGAGGCCTACCGCCGGCTCGCCGCGGTTGACGACCCCGGCATCTTCCTGGCCCTGGTGCCGGAGGCCGAGGCGCTGGCGCAGGCGGCCGCGCTCCCGCCCTTCGACCCTGTGTCGAGGCCGCTCTGGGGCGTGCCCTTCGCCGTCAAGGACAACATCGACGTGGCCGGCCTGCCGACCACCGCGGCCTGCCCGGACTTCGCCTACACCCCGACCGAGACCGCGCCCGCCGTGGCCCGTTTACAGGCGGCCGGGGCGATCCTGATCGGCAAGACCAACCTCGACCAGTTCGCCACCGGCCTCGTCGGCCTGCGCACGCCCGACCCGGTCCCGCGCAACGCCATCGATCCGGCCTACGTGCCGGGGGGCTCCAGCAGCGGCTCGGCCGTCGCGGTCGCCCACGGAATCGTCGCCTTCGCCCTCGGGACCGACACGGCAGGCTCGGGGCGGGTGCCGGCGGCGCTCAACAACGTCGTCGGTTTGAAACCCTCCCTGGGGTCAATCTCCAGCCGCGGCATGCTGCCGGCCTGCCGGACCCTCGATACGCTCTCCGTGTTCGCCGGCACCGTCGCCGACGCCGACGCCGCCTTCCGGGTCATGCTGGGCTTCGACAGCGCCGATCCCTGGTCGCGGGCCTTGCCGGTGCCGCCCGCACCGGCCGGCCTTCCACCGGGCCTGCGGCTGGGCCTTCCCGATGCGGCGAGCCTCCGTTTCGGCGGCGACGGCCACTCGGAGGCGGCCTTCGCGGCGACGATTGCCGATCTGGAGACCCTCGCCGGGGCGGCGCTGCCGGTCGATTTCGCGCCGATGTTCGCCGTCGCGGCCCTGCTCTACGACGGGCCCTGGGTCGCCGAGCGCTACGCGGCGATCCGGCCGATCATGGAGACGCGCCCCGAGATCCTGCACCCGACGACACGGGCGGTGATCGCCGCCGCCGGCCGCTACAGCGCCGCCGACGCCTTCGCGGGACTCTACAGCCTGGCGGATCTGCGACGGCACGCGGACGCGGTCTGGGACCGGGTCGACGTGCTCGCCGTGCCGACCTATCCGCGTCCCCAGACCTGCGCGGCGGTGGCCGCCGACCCGATCGGCCCGAACAGCGAGCTCGGCACCTACACCAACTTCGTCAACCTGCTCGACTGGTGTGCCCTCGCGGTCCCGGGGCGGCCCCGCGCCGACGGCTTTCCTTCGGGGATCACCCTGCTCGCGCCGCGTGGCTCCGATGGGCTCCTCGCCGCCCTGGGCGCCCGCCTGCACGCGGCCGCGGCCGGCCGGATCGGCGCGGGGGCGACGCCCGTGCCGGCCGTGGCGCCGGGTCCGGCCCGCGGATGGCCCGGCGAGATCGAACTGGCGGTCGTCGGGGCGCATCTGTCGGGCCTGCCGCTGAACCGCGAACTCGCCGCGCACGGCGCCCGGTATCTGCGGACGGTGGCGACCCGACCGGAGTACCGCCTCTACGCCCTGCCCGGCGGACCGCCGCATCGTCCCGGACTGCTCCGGGTGGCCGAGGGCGACGGCGGCGCGATCGAGACGGAGGTCTGGGCCCTGCCGCCCGCCGCCTTCGGGGCCTTCGTGGCGGCCATCCCGGAACCGCTCGGGATCGGCACCCTGCGGCTCGCCGACGGGACCGCGCCGAAGGGCTTCCTGGTGGAGACGGCGGGCGTCGCGGGGGCCGCCGACATCACGCAGTTCGGCGGCTGGCGCCGCTACCTGGCCAGCCGCGCCGCGGCATAGCTGATTGGGCGATGCCAAAATCCACTCCGATGCGGTCGCAGCGCCGATCCACGCGCGCCTGACAAGCGCCCGCAAACCCAAGCGTACGGAGACCGCAGAACCGAGCGCCGGTTACGTGAATCGGCGGCCGCCGGCCCGGATCGCGGGCTTCGCGGCACGAAAGCGCCGCGGTCGGCCCGTCGCGGCCGGTCCGCTTCTTGCTGATCCTCCGCCCGAAGAGTGCCCCGAGGCTGCCGAACCGGGAGACCCTGCATGCGTCGATCCCTGCACACGGACGAGGAGATCGCTTTCCTGCTGGACGAGGCCGCGCGGGGCATACCGATCGCCGCGATCTGCGCCAGCGCCCATGTCTCGCTCGGCACCTTCTACCGCTGGCGAAGACGCCTCGGCGGCCTGAAGCCCGCCGGTGTGGCCCGGCTCGATCAGGTCGAGCGGGAGAATGCCGGCCTCCGGGCGGAGGTGCTGCGGCTTCGGGCAGCCCTGCTCGTCCAGCCGGGGCGCGGGGCACCGGCTACGACGGAGCGCGCGAGCCTGAGCCAGCCGCCGCACCATCGCGGCGCCCAAGCCTGTGTCGGCCGGTTCGCCTTCGGACGCAGTGCGAACTGAGGCGGTCTCCATCTGCAGGAATCGGCTGATGCTGCCTCCCCGTCATCGCGAGCGCAGCGAAGCGAACCAGGGCAGCGGGACCGTTGAACGTAGCGCTGCTGGATTGCTTCGCTGCGCTCGCAAAGACGGAGGAGGCAGCATCAGCCGAGAATGCGCTCAGGCGGCCCCGGACGTCGACGCGAGGGCAGTCTTGGGCATCAGCATGTGCACGCCCTTGTTGCCGTCGACCGTCTGGGTGATCCGCAGGTTCCCGGCGAGCGAGCACAGCATGTAGGCCTGGTTGCGGGTTAGGCTGGTGCGTGCGCAGACGAGGCGCACCATCTCGCGCACGGCCTGGCGCATCGCCTCGTCGAGGCTCTCGTGCAGGCCGATCGACATCAGGTCGGTGGGCGTCTCGGCGAAGGGCCACGCGCCTGGGAGATCCTTGCGCACGGTGAGGCGGAACGTGCCGGTCAGCCCGGTCTCCAGGGCGGTGATGCAGACCTCGCCGTCGCCCTGCACGCCGTGGCCGTCGCCCGCGTAGAATCCGCCGCCGGGGTTGAACACCGGCAGGTAGAGGGTCGTGCCGACCTTCAATTCCTTGTTGTCCATGTTGCCGCCGAAGGCGCGGGGCACCGGGCTGCCGACCCGGCCCCAGGCGGGGGGCGGGGCGGTGCCCATGATGCCGAAGAACGGGTCGAGGGGCAGCTCCGTGCCCCAGGGCAGGCGGCAGAGGCCGCGGGCGGTGTCGATGTCGGCGTGGACGGTCTCGTACTCGGTGAACTCGTCCGGCAGGGTGCCGAGGAGCGGCAGGATCGCCACGAAGCCCCAGTCGAGGCGGAACTTCAGGTCGAGGATGTCGACCTGCAGCATGTCGCCGGGCTCGGCGCCCTCCACGTGGACGGGGCCGGTGACGAAGTGCGGGCCGGGGCCGCGTTCCAGGGTGTCGAGGGCGTGGAGCAGGTCGGCCGGCACCCGGGCGGGGTCGGGGTGGAGCGACTCGCGCCCGCCCGCCGGATGCGAGTGCAGGGTGACGGTGTCGCCCGATTTCACGGTCAGCACGGGCGGCAGCGCGGCGTCGAAATAGCCGAGCACCATGGTCTCGGGCGTCGCGGGGATCTCGTGATGGGTCGACACGGCGGCTCCTTCTACGGATGTCAGACGGCGATGTGACGGGTGAGGGCTTCGGGGTTCAGCACCTTCGGATCGCCGCGCTCGACGACGCTGCCGCGGGACAAGACCACCACGGAATCGGCGACCCGGAGGGCGAAATCGAGATACTGCTCCACGAGCAGCACGGTGATCCGGCCCTTGAGCCCGGCAATCACCGCCTCGATCGCGGCGACGATCGAGGGCTGGATGCCCTCGGTCGGCTCGTCGAGGAGGAGCGCGCGAGGCCGGGTGGCGAGCGCCCGGGCGATGGCGAGCTGCTGCTGCTGGCCGCCCGAGAGGTTGCCGCCCGGACGGTGCCAGAGGCCGCGCAGCGCCGGGAACAGGGCGACCGCCTCGTCAATTGCGTCGGTCCGCTCCAGCCCGTGGGCCCGGGCCGCCACCCGCAGATTCTCGGCGACGGTCAGGTCGGGAAAGATCTCGCGCCCCTGCGGCACGTAGGCGAGGCCCGAGCGGGCGCGCCGGTCGGGCGACAGGCGCGTCAGCTCGGTCCCGTCGAGGGCGATCCGGCCGCGGCTTTCCGGGATCAGGCCGGTGAGGCAGCGCAGCAGCGTGGTCTTGCCGGCGCCGTTGCGGCCGAGCACGGCGAGGCAGGCGCCCGGCTCGACGTCGAGGCCGATCCCGCGCAGCACCTGCGCGCTGCCGTAATGCTGGTCGAGCCCCTCGACGGCGAGGCGTGCGGGCGGAGATGCATACGCTTGCGTCATCGGCCGAGGAACACCTCGATCACCCGGGCATCGTGGCGGGCGCCTGCCATGCTGCCCTCGTAGAGGGTCCGGCCCTCGTGCAGCACCGTCACCCGGTCGGCGATGGCCTCGACGAAGCCCATGTCGTGCTCGATCACCAGGATCGCCCGGTCCGGCCTGCGCAGGCTCCGGATCAGCGCGGCGGTCTGGGCGGTCTCGGCGTCGGAGAGCCCGGCCACGGGCTCGTCGAGCAGGAGCAGCGCCGGCTCGGCGGCGAGCACCATGCCGATCTCCAGCCACTGCTTCTCGCCGTGGGCGAGGCGGCCGGCCGGCACCGCGGCGCGGGGTCCGAGGCCGATCTCGCCGAGGACGGAGGCGATGCGGGCGGGCCGCTCGCGGGCGGGGAGCGCGGGCCCGCAGCCGATCTCCAGGTTCTCGCGCACAGTGAGCGCGGGGAAGACGCTGGGCTTCTGGAACTTGCGCCGCACGCCGGCCTTCGCGATCTCGGCCTCGGAGCGCTTGGTCAGGTCGATCCGGTCGCCGAGCATCACGCGGCCGGAGACCGGCTTGGTGATCCCTGAGATCACGTCGAGCAGGGTGGTCTTGCCGGCGCCGTTCGGGCCGATCACGGCCCGCACCTCGCCGGGATCGACCGCGAGCGAGACGGCGTCGAGGGCCGTGAACCGGCCGAAGGCGACAGTGAGGGCCTCGACCACGAGGGCGGTCATCGGGCGCCCCGCAGCCAGGTCGGGCGCGGGCGCCAGCCCACGAGGTCGAGGAGGCCGTTCGGCAGGACCAGCACCACGACGAGCACCAGCCCCGACAGGATGAACGGCCACGCCTCCGGCATCGCGGCGCTCAGCCAGAACTTCAGGCCGTTGACCAGGATCGCGCCGATCACCGCCCCGCCGAGCCGGCCCAGCCCGCCGATCGCCACCCAGACGGCGATCTCGATGGACAGGTCCGGCGCCAGCACCCGCGGGTTAATGATGCCGACCTGCGGCACGTACAGGATGCCGGCGAGCGCCGCGATCATGGCCGAGAGGCACCAGATCCCGAGCTTGAGCCGGGTGGTGCTGTAGCCCAGCGTGCGCAGGCGGGTCTCGTCGTCGCGGCAGGCGAGCATCCGCCGCCCGATCGCGCTGCCGACGAGGAGCCGCGCGCCGGCCAGCACCGCCGCCAGCGTCAGGAGGGCGGCGACGGCGAGCCCCGTGACGACGCCGGGGGAGCCCATCGGCCAGCCAAACAGCAGCGGAAAGCCGGTCATGCCGTTGTTGCCGCCGAGCCCGGTATCGTTGCGGTACATCAGCAGCATGGCGACGTAGACGAGCGCCTGGCTGATGATCGAGAAGTAGACGCCGTTCACCCGCGAGCGGAACGAGGCGAGCCCGAACACGAAGGCGACGAGGCCGGCGAGCGCCAGGGCGAGGACGAAGGCGTAGGCCGCGTTGTCGAGGCCGGCCCAGTAGGCCGGCAGGCTCTTCCAGCCCATGAACTGCACGAAATCCGGCAGCACGCCGGTCACGGCCACGCCGTGGGCCAGCAGGTGCATGGCGCAGACATAGCCGCCGATGGCGAAGAACAGCCCGTGCCCCAGGCTGAGGATCCCGAGATAGCCCCAGACCAGATCCAGCGACACGGCGAGGATCGCGAAGGCGGCGAGCTGACCCACCGCGTTGACGAGATACGGGGCGGGCGGTGCCACGAGGAGCCCGACCGCGGCCGCGAGGCAGAGCCCGACGAGGCCGGCGACCAGGGGATCGCGCACGGCGCGGCGTCCCGGTCCGGCGGGGGCGGCGAGGGCGGTCTGCACGGCGCCGCTCATCGCCGCCGCCGCACGGCGAACAGCCCCTCGGGCCGGCGCTGCAGGAACAGGATGATGCCGACGAGCACGATCACCTTGGCGGCGACCGCGCCGGAGATCGGCTCGATCAGCACGTTGGCGCCGCCGACGCCGACGGCCGCCACCAGGGTCCCGACGAGGCTGCCGACGCCGCCCAGCACCACGACCATGAAGCTGTCGACGATGAAGCCCGAGCCCATGCCGGGATTGACGCTGTAGATCGGGCAGAGCGCCACCCCGGCAAGGCCCGCGAGCCCCGAGCCCAGCCCGAAGGCGAGCCGGTCGACCCGGCGGGTCGGCAGGCCGAGGCAGGCGGCCATGTCGCGGTTCTGGGTCACGGCGCGGATGTCGAGGCCCAGCGGCGTGCGGCGCAGGATCAGGAGCGTCAGGACGAGGGTCGCCGCCGCGAAGCCGATGGCGAACAGCCGGTTCCAGGTCATCACGAAGTCGGCGTAAAGGGGAACGCCGCCGCTGACATAGGCCGGCATGACGAATTGCAGGTTCTGGGTGCCGACCGTCACGCGGACGAGGTTCACCAGGAACAGGCTCACCGCCCAGGTGGCCAGCAGGCTCATGAGCGGCCGCCGGTAGAGGTGGCGCAGGATCAGCGCCTCGACCCCGATGCCCACCAGGGCGACCGCCCCGAAGGCGACCGGGATGGCGGCGAGCAGGTAGAGGTCGAGCAGGCCGGGGGCGAGGCGGCGGAAGGCCTCCTGCACGCCGTAGGTGGCGTAGGCGCCGAGCATGATGAACTCGCCCTGGGCGAGGTTGATCACGCCCATCAGCCCGAAGATGATCGCGAGCCCGGCCGCCGCCATGAACAGGATGCTGGCGAAGCTCAGGCCGTTGTAGACGACCGCGAGCCCGTCGCCGATCGCCACCGCGCGGGTGACCTTGGCGAGCCCCGCATCCAGCGCCGCCCGGAAGGCCGGGTCGGAGGCGTAGGCCGGATCGCTCTTGAGCGCCGCGAGGCGCGCCTCAGCGGCCCCGGACGGGCTCGCGGCCACGGCGGCGATCGCCGCCCGGCGCCGGGCCGGATCGGGCGACGACAGGGCGGCCGCCTGGGCGAGGCCGGCGATGGTCGCCTTCAGCGTGGCATCGGTCTCCGCGTCCCGCGCCCGGTCGAGCACGGAAGCCGGAACGGTGGCGATGCGCCGCTCGAGCACCGCCAGCCCGGCGCTGCGGGCGGCCGGATCCGGGCCGGTCAACAGAGCGACGGTGCCGCGCGCGGTCTCGACGGCGGCCCGCTGGCGTAGGCCGAGGACCGGCGCGCGCGCCTCGGCGGCCGGACGCGGCGCGCCGCTGACCGCATCGCGCCCGTCGGATGCGCCCGGGCGGTCGAGCAGGAGTGCGCCCTCCGCCGGGCAGGCGAGACGGCGCTCGGCCAGCGCGCCGAGGAGCCCGCCGGCATAGGCGAGGTCGTCGGCCGCCAGATCGCCGCCGGCTTGCACGAGACCCTCGGCCGCGCGGACCTGCGCGGCGCCGTCCCCGCACAGACCCGCCGCGAAGGCCGCCCGGTCGATTGGCGCGGCGGAGGCCGGAAACGTCAGCAGCGCCAGACAGCAGAGGGCCAGGAGCGCGCGGAGCCGATCAGCCATAGGGGCTGAACGGGACCGGCTTGGGGGCGTCCGGGGATTGCCAGAGGACGTCGAAGCCGCGCTTCTCGTTGACCGAGCCGATGAACACGCCGCGGGAGACGTAGTTGTTCTCCCCCGTCATGGTCAGCGTGTAGCCCGACGGGTCGTCGAAGCTGAGCCCCGCGAAGGCCTTGCGCACCTCAGGCACCGCGAAGGAGCCGGCCTTGGCGGCGGCGAGCGCCCAGAGGTTGACGCTGTCATAGGCCGAGACCATCGGGTCGATCACCGTGTCGGCGCTGAACGGGACGTTCTTGGCCTTCACGTAGGCGGCCCAGTCGGCGAGGAACTTTTGGTTGCGCTCGCCCTTGGCTGCCTGAAGATAGGCCCAGCAGTTCAGGTGGCTGACGAGCTTGGCGGTATCGAGCCCCTCAAGGTCCGCCTCCACCATGTCGAGGCCGAGAATCGGCACGTCGGTGGCGCTGATGCCCTGGTTGGCGAATTCGCGCAGGAAGTCGGGGATCGAGGAGCCGACCACGGTGAGCACCACGATCGCTTGGCCGCCGGGCTGGCTGGCGAAGCTGCGGACCTGATTCACCAGCGTCTGGAAGTTCGAGAAGCCGAACGGCACGTATTCCTCGCGCCACGCGCTCTCGGGAATACCCTTGCTCTTCCAGTAGCCCTTGAGCTGCTTGTTGATCGTGCGCGGCCAGACGTAGTCCGAGCCGATCATGAAGAACCGCTTCGCCCCGACCCCGTCCGGGCCCATCAGGTAGTCGACCGCCGGCAGCACGGAACTGGCGGGCGGCGAGTTCACGTAGACGACGTTCTTGGAATTCTCGTCGCCCTCGAAGTGGAGCGGGTAGAACAGCAGCCCGTCATTCTGCTCGACCACCGGCAGCACCGACTTGCGCGACACGGAGGTCCAGCAGCCGAACAGGGCCGCGACTTTCTCCTGCTGGAGCATCTGCCGGCCGACCTGGGCGTAGAGCGGCCAGTCGGAGGCGGGATCGGAGGTCAGCACTTCGATCTGGCGGCCGTTGACGCCGCCGCGCCCGTTGATCGCGTCGGCGGCCATGCGGACCACGTGGTTCAGCCGGCCCTCGAGATTGGCCATCGTGCCCGACGACGAGAACAGGCAGCCGAGCTTGACGGTGTCGGCGGCGAAGGCCGGCCGGATGAGGGCCGGGGCCGCGAGCAGCGCCGCCGTGCCCGAGATGCCTGTGCCCAAGACGCCGCGTCGCGTGAGATGCGTCATCGACCCCGAAGCTCCCTGGATGGACCGCCCGATTGTCGGCCGGGGGCCGGGAGACGGGAAGGTCAAAGAGGCTGCAGGTCGGCATGGGCCTTGCGCATATTGGCAGCATTTGTGCGCGCTGCGGGCGGTCCTGTGCCGAGAACGTCAAAATTCTCGTATCGGGTGCCGAACTGGTGTCGCCCGTAACGCGTCGACGGGATGCCTGCATCCAGCGACCGCATCAGTCGGAAGCCGTGTCCGACCGGGCGCGGACGGCCGCGCCGGTCGGGGCGCCCTCGCCGGACGCGGCGCGGACCGGCGAGCGTGCCGGCGAAGCCGTGGGCTGCCGGGTGGCCGGATCTCCGCGACGCCGGCACGAAAGTGGCAGGATGGCGCCGTCGCGGTCCGCCCCGGGCCCGCGCAACGGGAGCGGCGGGATGGACACGGTATCGGCGATCGGCACGGCGGTCCGCGCGCAGCGCGGCCGGGTGGCGGCTTTGTTCGACGACCTCGCCCGGTGCGGCCGGACCGATCCCGGGTTCACGCGGGCCTCCTACAGTCCGGAGGAGAGTGCGGCGCACGCGGTGGTGATGCGCTGCGCCGCCGCTCTCGGCCTCGCGATCGGGCGGGATGCGGCCGCCAACACCACCCTGACGCTGCCGGGGCGGGACCGGAGCCTGCCGCCGATCCTGATCGGCTCCCACCTCGACACCGTGGCCCACGGCGGCAATTTCGACGGCGCCGCCGGGGTGGTGGCCGGTCTCGCCGCCGTCGCGGCGCTCCGCGAGCTGGGGCTGACCCCGGCGCGCGACATCACCGTCATGGGCATCCGCGCCGAGGAGAGCGTCTGGTTCCAGGTCTCCTACATCGGCAGCCGGGCGGCCCTCGGAACCCTGCCGGACGGGGCGCTCGACGCCGCCCGGATCGACAGCGGCCTCAGCCTCGCCGCGCACATCGCCCGGGAGGGCGGCGACCCGGAGGTGCTGCGCAGCGGCCCGCCCGCCCTCGACGCCGCCGCGATCCACGCCTTCCTGGAGGTGCATATCGAGCAGGCGCCGAGCCTGGAGGAGGCCGGGATCCCGGTGGGCCTCTGCACCGGGATCCCAGGCAACGTCCGCTACCCCGACGTCCGGATCGTCGGGCGCTACGACCATGTCGGCACACCCCGCCGCTTCCGCCGCGACGCCGCGCTGGCCGGTGCGGACATCGCCCTGGCCCTCGACCGGGTCTGGGCGGAGCGCGAGGCCGCCGGCTGCCCGATGGCCGTCACCTTCGGCCGGTTCCACACCGATGCCGCGGCCCACGGCCTGACCACCGTCCCCGGCGAGTTCCGGTTCAGCCTCGACATGCGGGCCTACGCGGCCGAGGTGCTGTCGGCCTTGGAGGCCGCATTCCTGGCCGCCGTGACGGACGTGTCGGAGCGCCGCGGTGTCACGGTGGCCCTCGGGCCCCGCGCCGAGGCGGGCGTCGGCGCGGTCTCGCCCCGGATCCGCGACGGCCTCGCGGCGGCCGCGGACGCGCTCGGCATCGCCACACGGCCCCTCGGCAGCCCCGCCTCCCACGACGCCGCCGCCTTCGCCAAGGCCGGCGTGCCGATGGCCATGCTGTTCGTGCGCAACGCCAACGGCAGCCACAACCCCGACGAGGCCATGGCGATCGACGACCTTCTCGACGCCGTCGCGATCCTCACCACCTGGCTGGCGGCGGAAACCTGCGACGGCTGAGGGCGGGCCTCATCATGCGGCGAAGCGCGCGAGGCCGCCGACGGGCGTGCCGAGCACCGCGTCGTCGCGCATCACGAGGTGGCCGCGCACGAGCGTGGCGACGGGCCAACCGGTGACCTCGGTGCCGGCAAAGGGCGTCCAGCCGCAGGGCGAGACGATCCAGGATTCCTCGATCCTGCGGCGCGCCTTCAGGTCCACGAGGGTGAAGTCGGCGTCGTAGCCGGCGGCGATCCGACCCTTGCCGCGGAGCCCGTAGACGCGGGCCGGGCCGGCCGCCATCAGGTCGACCAAGCGCGCCAGCGACAGGCGCCCGGCCGCGACGTGGTCGAGCATGATCGGCACCAGGGTCTGGACCCCGGTGAGGCCGGCCGGGCAATCCGGCCAGGGCCGCTCCTTGGCGGCCCGCGCATGGGGCGCGTGATCGCTGCCGATCGTGTCGACGGTCCCGTCGCGCACGGCCGCCCAGGCGGCCGCCCGGTGGCGCTCGTCGCGGATCGGCGGGTTCATGACGCCGAAGCCACCGAGGGTGTCGTAGCAGTCCGGGGCCACCTGCGTGAGGTGATTGACCAGCACCTCCACGGTGGCGACGTCGCGGAAATCGCGCAGGTAGGCGAGTTCCTCGGCGGTGGAGACGTGCAGGATATGGGTCGCCCGGCCGGTCTTCCGCGCCAGCGCCATGAGGCGGCGCGTGCCCAGGAAGGCGCATTCCGGGTCGCGCCATTCCATGTGGGTCCGGTACGGCTGGCCCCGGCTGAACAGCGGCTTGCGGGCCTGGAGCCGGTCCTCGTCCTCGCTGTGGAAGGCCATGCGCCGGTGGCCGGCGCGCATGGCGCGTTCGAGATGCGCGTCGTCCTCGATCATCAGCGCCGCCGTGGAGCTGCCGGCGAAGACCTTGACGGCGCAGACGCCCGGCGCGCGCTCCAGCGCGGCGAGCGCGTCGATATTGGCCTTCGTGCCGGCCACGTAGAGGCCGATGTCGCACCAGCTCCGGCCCGCAACGTAGTCGCGCTTCCACGCGAGGCGCTCGGTATCGGCAATCGGCGGGACGGTGTTGGGCATGTCGAACAGGGTGGCGATCCCGCCCAGCACCGCGGCCCGCGTGCCGGTCTCGATCGTCTCCACCGCCGGGTCGCCGGGGTCGCGCAGGTGGACGTGGCTGTCGATCAGGCCGGGCAGGACGTGCAGGCCCGCGGCGTCGATCACCGCCTCCGCGGTCGCGCCGGCCGGGGTCGCGAGGGCCGCGATGCGCCCGTCGCGGATGCCGAGATCGATCGCCTCGGTGCCCCAGGGCGTCACGCAGGTGCCGCCGCGGATCAGCAGGTCGTAGTGCATCGCCGGTGTCTCCCTACAGGTCCGCCCGGAGCAGGACCGCCCCGAGGGCCGCCGCCACCGCCTGCTGGCAGGGCTCGACGACCGGACACCCGACCGCCCGCTCGACGGCGGCCCGGTGCAGCGCCATGCCGGCGCAGCCGAGCACGATGACGTCGGCGCCGTCGCGCGCGACCAGGGTCCGGGCCGCCGCGATCAGGCGGTCGCGGATCGCCTCCCCCGCCGTCTCGTCGGCCCGGGCCTCCACGGGCCGGCTGCCGGCATAGCGTTCGCCGAGGCCCATCTGGCGGACCATCCGGCGCTGGCGCCGTACGCTGCCCTCCGAGAGGGCGACGATGCCGAAGCGCTCGCCGAGGGTGAGCGACCGGAGGAGGCCCCACTCGGCGATCCCCATCACGGGCCTGCCGCCGGCGACCTCGCGGGCCGTATGCAGGCCGGGGTCGCTGAAGCAGGCGATGACGAAGGCGTCCGCCGGATCCTCCGCGATGCGCCGGGCCAGCGGCATCACCACGGAATCCGCGTCCTGCTGGGTCGCGATGCCCGCCGGCCCCTCGGGCAGATCCGTCACCGCGATGACGGGGCCGCCGGCCAGGCGCAGCGGCGTCAGCGCCGCGTCGATGGCGGCCGTCACCGCCCGGGAGGCGTTCGGGTTGATGACCAGGATGCGCGCGGGTCCGGTGGTGCCGCGATGATGCATGCCGCCTCCTGCGGAACCGACGCGCGGGCCTGCCGCTGACGACAGTGGCCCGCGCGATGCGAAACTCGGGCCGCGCTGCGCCGCAATACCGGCCCGATCAGGCACCGATCTTGCCCGCCTCGTCGGCGCCAGAGAGAGGGTATCGATGTACGACGATGCTGCGGACAAGAGCGCCGGCGCCACCCTGGTGACGGGGGCCCGGTGGGTCGTCGCCTGGGATCCCGACAGCGGCGGCCACGTTTACCGCACCGGCGCGGATGTGGTGTTCGAGGACGGCGTCCTGATCCATGTCGGTCCGGATTACGCAGGCCCCCCGCCGGCCCGGACCATCGACGCCTCCGGCTGCCTGGTCATGCCCGGCCTCGTGGACATCCACACCCACCTGTTCTCGGAGCCGATGAACAAGGGCATGTGGGACGAGGTCGGCAGCCAGCGGCTCTACAACACCTCGCTCTACGAGTACCTGCCGATCCTTCGGCCCGACGCGGAGGGCACCCGCGCCGCCTACGGGGTGGCGCTCGCCGAGTTGGCGCTCTCGGGCGTCACCACCGTCTGCGACCTCGCTTTGCCGAGCGACGGCTGGCTCGATCGCCTCGGCGCGTCGGGCCTGCGGGTCTGCATCGCCCCGATGTTCCGGTCGGGGCGATGGCTCACCCGGAACGGCCACAGCGTCGAGTACGAATGGGACGCGGCGGCGGGCCAGCGCGGCCTGGAGCAGGCGCTCGCCGAGATCGAGGCGGCGCAGCGCCACCCGAGCGGACGCCTCTCCGGCATGCTCTGCCCGGCCCAGGTCGACACCTGTACGGCGGAGCTGATGCGCGACGCCCATGCCGAGGCGGTCCGGCGCGACCTGCGGTTCCACACCCATGCGGCGCAGTCCCTGTCGGAATTCCACGAGATCACCCGCCGCACCGGGATGACGCCGATCGAGTGGCTCGACGATCTCGGCGTACTCACCGAGCGCACGATCGTGGGCCACGGGATCTTCCTCGACGACCATCCCTGGACCCACTGGCACAGCCCGGGCTCGGACATGCGCCGCCTGGCCGAGCGCGGCGCCACGGTCGCCCATTGCCCGACGGTCTTCGCCCGCCGCGGCATCGCGCTCCACCATTTCGGCCGCTACCGCCAGGCCGGGGTGAACATGGGCATCGGCACGGACGTCTACCCGCACAACATGCTCGACGAGATGCGCCTCGTCGCGTACCTCGCCCGGGTCGTCGCCGAGAATCCCCGCGATACCCGCGCGGCGGACGTGTTCCACGCCGCCACTGTGGGCGGCGCAAGGGCGCTCGGGCGCGACGACATCGGCCGGCTCGCGCCGGGCTGCAAGGCCGACTTCGTCCTCGTCGACTGCGCGCATCCGGCCATGCGGCCGTGCCGCGATCCCGTGCAGTCGCTGATCTACTCGGCCGGCGACCGCGCGGTCCGGCAGGTCTTTGTCGACGGCCGCGAGATCGTGCGCGACGGCCGCGCCCTGACGGTCGACTACGCGGCGGCCGCGGCGGCGCTGGAGGAGGCGCAGGGCCGTGCGCTGGCGCAGATCCGGCAGCTCGACTGGGCCGGGCGCGGCCCCGACGCCATCGCGCCGCCGACCTTCCCGGGGCTGTGAGGCCCCGGCGCCGTGATCCTCAGGCGGGCCGGACGTTCCAGAAGGTCGGAAACCCGTCGAGGATCCCGGTGAGGCGGGAGCGGTATGCGGTCGGCTGCAGGTACTGGCCGAGGGGGTAGTAGGGCACGTCCTCCATCGCCTGGAGCTGGATGTCCCGGCACAGGGCGGCGCGGGCCGCCTCGTCCGGAGCCGTGAACCACGCGTCCCGCAGGGTCTCGATCCGCGGGGTCGTGGCCCAGCCGGCATAGCCGCTCTCGCCGGTGCCGCGCAGGGCGATGTAGCCGGCGGGGTTGAGCCAATCCATGCCGGACCAGTTGGTGACGAAGGCGCTCCAGCCGCCCTCGGAGACCGGCCCCTTGCGGTTGCGCCGCTGCAGCATCGCGTTGAACTCGACCGCGTAGACCTCGACATTCATGCCGACGCGCTGGAGCAGGTCGGCCGCGACCTGGCCGAGCGCCAGAAGCGGGGCCGAGTTCGACGGCACCATCAGCAGCACGGTCTCGCCGGCGTAGCCGGCCGCTTTCAGGTCGGCCCGCACCTTGGCCGGATCCCGCGGTGTGGTGAGCGGCCCGAGCCCGTCCGTCGAGGCCATCGGCGTGTCCGGGCAGAAGAAGCCGAGGGGCACGTGGAACAGGCTGGGATCGTCGGCGCCCACCACGCCCTGCATGCAGGACGTCTGGTCGATCGCCCCCCAGAGCGCCCGCCGGATCGCCGGGTTGTTGAAGGGTGGCTGCAGGTGATTGACCCGCAGCATCGTCACGAAGCCGGTCGAGTCGAGGACGCGGGTGGTGACGCCCTTGGCGGCCTTCAGCAGACCGAGCTGGTCGTGCGAGGCGTATTCCTGCCAATCCGCCTCGCCGGCGACCAGCGCCGAGGTGGCCGTGGATGTGTCGCCGATGACGCGCCACTCCACCCGGTCGTAGTGGACGATTTTCGGACCGGAGGTCCAGGTGGGTGTGCCGTCCGTGCGGGGCACGTAGCCCTCGAAGCGGGTGTAAACCGTGCGGTCGCCGGGCACGCGCTCGTCCGCCTTGAAGCGGAACGGCCCCGAGCCGATGAGTTCCGGCACCTGCTGGAACGGGTCGGTGACGGCGAGGCGCTCCGGCATCATCGCGCAGACCGGCACCGAGGCCTTGCCCAGCGCGATCGGCAGGAGCGGGAAGGGGCGCTTGAGGCGGAACCGGATCGTCCGGTCGTCGGGCGCCGACAGCTCGTCGGTGGCCTCCATCAGGGAGCCGCCGAACGGATCGCGCTTGGCCCAGCGCCGCAGGGAGGCGACGCAGTCGCGGGCCAGCACGAGGGTCCCGTCGTGGAAGCGCAGGCCCTCGCGCAAGGTCAGGTCCCAGCGGCGACCGTCCTCCTCGATCCGGTGGCCCTCGACCATCTGCGGCGTGGCGCGGAAGGCGCCGTCCATGCCGTAGAGCGTGTCGAAGACCATGTAGCCGTGGTTGCGGGTGATGTACGCGAAGGTCGTCACCGGATCGAGCGTGACGAGATCCTGCTGCGGGATGAAGCGCAGGGTTGTTGTGGCCTCCGCGCGGACCCGGGATGGTGCCGCGACTGCGCTCGCCACGACGGCTCCGGCTCTCTGCAACAGCGTACGCCGCTTCATCGGACAAGTCCCACTCTGCGCGGGCGGTGATTGGACGACCGCTCGCGGTGGTCCGGTACGATCACCGAACCTGGCAACCCGCAGGCTTGCAGGAACGAGGCCGCGGTCCGTCGGGTTCGGACCCGTCGCGGGGGCCACTCTGCCGGCAGGCTGGCACTGTGGAGGAGGGCGGCCTCCCGCCTTTCGGCTGCTCAAGCTCGGATGGCAGAAGCGGCTCGACCACCGCCCAGAGGTCGTCGGATACGAGCGCGTCCGTACCTGCATAACCTGCTCAGTACGGATTTGTCCGGCGTTCTCAGGCCTCCGCGCCTGTCCGATCGCGCCCGCTCATGAGGCATTGTCGAAGCTAGCTCGATAACCGAATTGCGCGCGAAGCAGTCAATCGAGGGTCAAGCTCGGGCGGCTGCTTGGTGCCCAATGCAGCCATCTGATCGCGTCACCGCCGAACTTAAAAGCGGACTCGCCCCGAAGCGCCCGTCCGGCAAAGCCAGCGGCGGTCGCTCACTCGTTGCAGGCAAGGCGATTCAGCTCGTGGCGCTGCATCTTCTCGTTCAGGGCATGTCCGAGACGGTAGCCTTCATCACGAGCGGCCCGTGCCGGGGCTGAGGCGCCCCGGTCAATGAGCCTGGGTCGCACTGCGAGGGATCAGAGGGCGAGCGTCAGGGTCCCGCTGGCGCGGGAGACGCAGGGCATCAGGTGATCTCGGCGTCTGGCCTGGGGCAGCACGACGTCGCGGTGGATCACGTCGCCTTCCCGGTAGCCGCATTCGCAGGCGCCGCACACGCCGATCTCGCAGGACGAGGGCATGTTGACCCCGTTCTGGCGCAGGACCTCCAAGAGCGAGGTCTCGGCGGGGACATGCAGGGTCGCGCCGGTCGAGGCGATCTGCACGTCGAAGGGTTCGGGCACGAAGCCCTCGACGACCAGAGGCGCGAAATGCTCGACATGCACCTGATCCGCCGGCCAGCCCAGCGCCTGCACGGCCGCCGTCAGGCTCTGGGGTCCGCAGGCGTAGAGGTGGACGCCGTCCTCCGGCGGCCCGAGCGTCGCGGGATCGAGCCGTTCGCCCTCCGCGGAGAACCAGCAGCGCAGGCGCTCGCCGCAGACCGCGCGCAGCTCCTCCAGCAGGGGAGCCTGCGCGGCCGAGCGCGCGCAGAGATGGAGCGTGAAGTTGCCCCCCGTCGCGGCCAGGTGCCGGGCCATGGCGGCGACGGGCGTCACGCCGATGCCGCCGCCGATGAGCACGTGGTGCCGCGCCCCGGCAGTTAGGAGGAAATGGTTGCGCGGGTGCGAGATGGGGACGCTCGCCCCGGCGCCGAGATGGGCGTGTGCCCAGGCCGAGCCGCCACGCCCGGCTTCCTCGCGCTTGATTGCCAGGACGTACCGGCTTCGGTCGGCGGGGTCGCCGCAGAGGGAATACTGCCTCACCCGCTCGTCCGGCAGGCGCAGGTCGACATGGGCGCCGGGCTCCCATGCGGGCAACTGGGGGCGCCGCGGATGGACGAGGGTGAGGCGCACCACCTCCGGGGTGGTGGCGATGGCCTCCACAACCGTCAGCTTCATGACGATGCGTGCGGACATCGCCTCACTCCACCAGGGTGATCGGATCGCCCGGCCGGATGATGCCGCCGCGCTCGATCCCACAGTTGAGCCCAGAGCGGTTGTAGAGCGGCAGGTAGACGGGGAGGCCGAGCAGTTCCTCAAGATACTTGCACGGGAAGTTCAGCCGCCCCCCGCGCAGGATCACCTCGCCCACCTGGAAACGACGTCCGACGAGGTGGTTGAGGGGTACGCCGCGCACCGTGAGATTGCGGCGGTGGTCGATGGGCGCCAAGTGGATCGGCCCCTCCTGAAGCGGTGGATCGTTGCGCGCGAGGGCGTCGAGGACTTCCTGCTCGATCAGCGTCACCTCGCGGGTGTCGGCCTTGGGCGAGTAGGTGCCGGTGCCGAGGCAATAGCGGTCGCCCTCGATGCCCCGGCCGGCGACGCAGCGGGCCTCCGTCAGCTCCTCCATCTCGTAGCTCGCCGCAGGGGCGATGTGGATGTGGAGCAGGCTGCCCTGCCACCCGGTGGCGCCACCGGGTACGCCGTGGGCGACCGAACCGACCTTGTGGGCGAAGGCCTCGATATGGGGAGGGGCCGAGGTCGTGCTCATCGTGCGGGTCCTGTCGCGAGGGCGATAGCCTCGACCTCGACCAGGGCGTCGCGCGGCAGGCGCGCCACCTCCACGGTGGAGCGCGCCGGGGCGGCTTCGGAAAAATGCTCCGCGTAGACGGCGTTCATCGCGGCGAAGTCGTTCCTGTCCTTCAGGAACACCGTGGTCTTGGCCACGCTCGCGAGGCTGGCGCCGCCGGCTTCCAGCACCGCCGCGAGGTTGGCGAGCGAGCGGCGCGTCTGCGCCTCGATCCCCTCTGGAAACGCCCCCGTGGCCGGGTCGATCGGCAGCTGCCCAGAGGCGAAGACGAGGTCACCCACTCGGGTGGCCTGGGCATAGGGTCCCACCGCCGGCGCGGCGGCCTCCGTCACGATGATCGTTCGAGTCAAAGCCGCCCTCCTTTGAGGCATTCTCGCCTGTTTTTATTCCATTTTAGTGGAAAGATGTCCACTGCGTGATCGCGTCGCTTCGCTTCAGTGATGCGGCCGTTGCTGCGCTCAGTCGATGGGCTGCCGGGCCGTCTCCGGCGCCAGGAAGGTCGCCACGAGCGTTACGCAGGCGAGGACGATGAGGTAGGTTGAGATCGGCCACGTCGCCCCGCCGCTCCAGGCGAGGAGCGCGGCGGCGATCAGCGGGGTGAAGCCGCCGCTCAGGGCCGCGCCGACCTGGAACCCGAGGGAGGCGCCGCTGTAGCGCAGGCGGGCGTGGAACATCTCGGACATCCAGGCGGCCCCGGTCCCGAACATGATGCCCTGGCCGAAGCTGAGGGCGACCGCCACCGTCAGGGCGATGATGGTCGGGTTGCGCGTGTCGAGGAGCTGGAACATCGGGAAGGCGAAGGCGATTGAGAACAGGCAGGCGGCCACGAACAGGGTCTTGCGGCCGTAGCGGTCCGACAGCCAGCCGAAGGCCGGGATGGTGAAGAGTTCGATCACCGCCGCGATCAGGATCCCGTTGAGGATCACGCCCCGCGACAGCCCGAGCTGCCCGGTGACGTAGGAGATCGAGAACACGGTCACCACGCTGACATAGGCGATCTCCGAGACCTTCAGGCCCACCGCCTTCAGGAACAGGCCCGGATGCTCGGTGAGGATCTCCATCACCGGCAACCGGGCCGTCGCCGCCCAAGCCTTGATCGCCCGGAAGGCCGGGGTCTCGTGCAGCCGCAGGCGGATGAACAGGCCGACGAGGACCAGCGGCGCGCTCGCCAGGAACGGCACCCGCCAGCCCCAGGACAGGAACGCCTCCTCCGGCAGGAGGCCGGTCAGGGCGAAGGCGCCGATCGAGAGGATCACCCCGATCGGGTAGCCGAGCTGGACGACGCTGCCGAAGAAGCCGCGCCGCTCCTGCGGCACGCTCTCCACCACCATCAGCACGGCGCCGCCCCATTCGCCGCCGATCCCGATGCCCTGGACCAGGCGCAGGGCGACGAGGAGGACCGGGGCCAGGATGCCGATCTGCCCATAGGTCGGCAGGCAGCCGATCAGGAATGTGCCGATCCCCATGATCATCAGGGTCAGGGCCAGCATGGCCTTGCGCCCGACCCGGTCGCCGAAATGGCCGAACACCGCCCCGCCGAGGGGCCGCGCCAGGAAGCCCACGGCGTAGGAGCCGAACGCGGCGATGGTCCCCACCACCGGATCGATGCTGGGGAAGAACAGCTTGTTGAACACCAGCGCGCTGGCCGTGCCGTAGATCAGGAAATCGTACCACTCGATGGTGGTGCCGATGACGCTCGACCAGACGATCTGGCGGCGGTCCGCAGGGGTCACGGGATCCTGCGCGGCCAGCAGGGTTCCATCCATCGGGAGGGCGGCGTCGACCATGTCGGTCATCCACTTTGAAAGAGGAATTTCCACTCAAGGCGATACAAGCCGCGTGCCATCCGGACGCGCCGGTCCGGCGGACACGGCCGCGCGGGTCGTGCTAAGTCCCTCGCACGAGCTTCCGGGAACGAGGGAGCGCTCTGGCCGGGGGACCAGGACGACGTGCCGATGACGGTCATGACAGAGGGGCGGCGCGAGCAGGCCGACGCCGAGGCCCGCTCGCAGCTCCAGGTGCTCGCCGGAGAGATCCGGCGGCGGCGCAAGGAGCGGGATTTCTCCCTGGAGGCGCTGAGCGCCCTGTCGGGGGTGAGCCGGTCGATGATCTCCAAGGTGGAGCGCGGCGAGGCGGTACCGTCGACGGCGGTGCTCTCCCGCCTCGCCGAGGCCCTGGACGTGACCTTCTCGCGCCTGATGTCGCCCGCCACCGACCGGGAGGTGCTGCTGATCCCCGCCGCCCGTCAGCCGGTGCTGCGCGACGAGGAAACGGGCTTCCTGCGCCGCTGCCTCTCGCCCGTCCTGCCGGGCCGGGGAATCGACATGGTGCTCAACACCCTGCCGCCGGGAGCAACGGCGGGGGAGTTCGTCGCTCACCGCAGGGGCGTCTCGGAATACATCTTCGTGCTGAAGGGGCGCCTGCGCGCCGTCATCGGCGAGCGGTCCCTCGTGGTCGAAGAGGGGGACAGCCTGTATTTCGAGGCCGATGCCGGGCACGCCTTCACCAATCTCGGGGCAGAGGCTTGCCAGTACTTCCTAGTCATCGACGCAACGCGGCTGCGGTGAGCGTCCCCTCCAACGCCGGATGAGGGTCGCCCCTAGAATAACCGCTTTGGAGAACCGCCGGCGGCAGCTTGGGCGGCCGGGTTGGATCGGTAGCAGTCCGTCCGCTTCTCCGGCGGACCTTCTTGAAAGCGGACCGACGGTTTTCGGCCAAGTCCAGCCCCGCTGGCGTGTGGCTCCGAATGACCGGATTGGGTGGAAAGCCGCAGGTCTGCTTCCGGTGCGAGAGACAGCAAAGCAGACGCTATCGAAGGGTTGACGTAGTTCGACAACGCTCGTCCTGCGTTGCGCTCCTGCGCGCAGCCCCTGTCTGGCCCGTGCGCGCAGGTCTAGTCGTTATGTTTCAGCGAATACCGCCGCTGGCGGTGATGTTCTCGCCGGTAAGCCAGCGCGCGTCCTCGGACGCGAGGAACGTCACGACGCCCGCGATGTCATCCGGGTGGCCGGCGCGGCCGAGAGGTGTCTGTGCGACCATCCCGGCTTCCATCTCCGAGCCGGAGATGCCGGCCGTGTGCGTGCCTTCGGTCACCACGTAGCCGGGGCTGACCACGTTCACGCGTATCTTGAGCGGGGCCAACTCATTGGCGAGGACGCCCGAGATCGCGTTCACCGCGCCCTTCGTGCCCGCGTAGACCGCCGCCGCCGGCGTTTGCACGTGCGTGATCGCCGAAGAGATGTTCACGATGCTCGCGCCTTCGCCGAGATGCTTCACGGCCGCCCGGGTCGACAGCAGAATGCCAAGCACGTTGACGTCGAACTGGCGGCGATAGTGTTCCTCTGTGACCTCTTCGATCGCCGCGAACTCGTAGATGCCGGAGTTGTTGACCAGCACGTCGAGCCGCCCGAACTCCCGCACCGCCGCCTCGATCACACCCTGCGCCTCGGACGCTTTGGACACGTCGCCCTGGACCGCGATGGCCCTTCCGCCGGCCGAGGTTATGGCCGCCACGACGGTGTCAGCCCCGGCCCTGCTGGACGCGTAGTTCACCACCACAGCGGCGCCATCCTGGGCCAACGCTCTGGCGATCGCCGCACCGATGCCTTTGGATGCTCCGGTCACGACGGCGACCTTGCCCTCAAGCTTCGACATGTGTGCTATCTCCGACTGGGACCGGCTCCGGGATGGCAGCCTTAGGCCCATAGTTCGGAACTTCGGAACTAATGGAGCGTCGTTCAAGACCCCATATGGACGAAATATGAGACCCCTGTTTCACCCCGCTATCGATGACGTGCGTCCGGAGGCGATCCTGCACGCGCTCGCCGATCCGAGCCGCGCGGCCATCTTCGCCAAGATCATGCAGGCGGGCTGTGTCGAGGCCTGCTCGGCAGTCTCGGCAGTTGGTGACCGGGTCATCCCGAAATCCTCGCTGTCCAACCACTTCAAGGTTCTGCGCGAGGCCGGTTTGATCCGCAGCGAACGTCACGGCGTCGAAGTGCGCAACCATTCCCGCTGGATCGAGGTGGAGGCACGCTTTCCCGGTCTGCTGGCAGGGATCATCAATGCCTACGCATTAGACCAGCGCCACGACTTGCGCGCTGCGGAGACACCCACACTCGATAAAGACGCGATTTAGATCTGCTTCCGAGAATGCTCCAATCCATCGACGGCGACCGACTCGGATCGGGTGCGGACCGGCTGCTCGGGGTGGGAAGCGGCATGACTGCTTCTGAGCGTGTTGATCGCAAAGCGGCCATCCTCACGCACTGCCAACGCGATGCGAGGATGGCCTGCCGTCGAGTTAGTGACCGCCGACGGCGAACGTCGCCCCAGGCTTGTCGTGGGTGCCAATGCGCTCGACCATGGTGGCTGTCGCCTCGTTCATGCCGACGACGTCAACTGAGATGCCATGGTGGCGAAGCTTCAGGACGACCCGGTCGAGGGCGGTGATGGCGGAGATGTCCCAGAAGTGCGCCGCCTGCAGGTCGATCACCACTCCTTTCAGTTCTTCCTCGCGAAAATCGAAGGCGGCGTGGAAGGCTTCCGCCGTGGCGAAGAAAATCTGCCCGGTTATCCGGTAGGTCCGCACGTCGCCCTCGCCACGGGAAGACCGGACGGCGAAGAACTTCGTGACCTTGTGGGCGAAGAACAACCCACTCAAGACCACGCCGAACAGCACGCCCTTGGCGAGGTCGTGAGTGGCGACCACCACAGCGACAGTTCCGAGCATGACCACGCTCGACGCCTTCGGATGGGTGACCAGCGTGCGCAGGGATTTCCACTGGAAGGTGTTGATGGAGACCATGATCATCACGGCCACGAGCGACGCCATCGGGATCTGCGCCACGTAAGGCCCGAGCACCACGATGAGGAACAGCAGGAACACACCGGAGAATAGGGTCGAGAGGCGCCCGCGGCCGCCGGAGGAGACGTTGATGACCGATTGCCCGATCATGGCGCAGCCGGCCATGCCGCCGAGGAACCCGGAAGCGATGTTGGCGACGCCCTGGCCGGCGCATTCACGGTTCTTGTTCGAAGTCGTGTCGGTCATCTCGTCGACGATGGCCGCGGTCATCAAGCTCTCCAGCAAACCGACCATGGTCAAGGTCAGCGAGACCGGAAGGATGATCCACAGCGTGTCGAGGGTGAACGGCACCTGTGGCAGGGCCACCCACGGCAGCTCGCTCGGGAGCGCCCCCATGTCGCCGACCCTGTGGATGCCGAGGCCGAGGTACATCGAGACGGCGGTGAGCAGGACGATGATCACCAGCGGTGATGGCACGGCCTTGGTCAGGTACGGCAGCCCGTAGATGATGCCGAGGCCAACGGCGGTCATGACGTAGACCGTGGTGCCTTGGCCGAGGAGCTCGGGCATCTGCGCCAGGAAGATCAGGATCGCCAAGGCGTTGACGAAACCGGTGACCACCGACCGAGAGACGAACCGCATCAGGTTGCCCAGGCGCAGGGCCCCGGCGACGATCTGCAGGAGCCCGGTGAGGATGGTGGCGGCGTACAGGTAGCCCACCCCGTGGGCCTTCACGAGCTCGACCATGAGCAGCGCCATGGCGCCGGTGGCGGCCGAAATCATCGCCGGCCGGCCACCGGCGAAGGCGGTGACCACGGCGATGCAGAAGGAGGCGTAGAGGCCGACCTTGGGGTCGACGCCTGCGATGATCGAGAAGGCGATGGCTTCTGGAATGAGGGCCAGGGCGACCACCGCGCCGGCCAATAATTCACGCGTGACCGTGTTCGGAACCCATTCGCTCCGGAGATGTGCGAAGTTCATGTTGGATAGGGACTTTCATCGTCCCGGCACGCGAAGCGTCTGCAAACCCGTGCGGGAGGCGCAAGACGGCAGGTCGGCCCCCGCGGGAGTCCGTGACACAGTCGCCGTCAATTGCGTGGTCCGGCGGATCGGCGGCCGGAAGAGCCACCCGGGCTTTCACCGGGTCCTGTCCTATACCGCCCTCGTACATCAGCAGGGTGGTGCGTTGCAATATCCCAACGATGTCCGGCGCGTCGCCTACCGCAGGATCGGCTTCGACGTCCCAGCATTTGCACGTCTGCTGACCGGGCCTGCTCAGGCGGCATTGGACGACTGGGTGGGGTCGATTGCGGGAGGGCCGCTCAGGGTGGCTTCCCGCCGGTCTGCTTTCAGAGCCAAGATCGGAGGAAGCTGCCGCTCGCCGCATGCAGATCCCCGAACCGACAGTAGGAGTGCTCCCAGGGGGCTTGATCGGTCGGCCACCATGTTGTACCGAACGGTACAACATGGTTCTGAAAGGTGATTCCGATGTCCCGGCCCCCGCTTCCCCCGTTCACTGAAGAGTCCGCGATCCAAAAGGTGCGCCTTGCTGAAGACGGCTGGAACACGCGCGATGCGGCCAAGGTCGCGACAGCGTATACGTCCTATACACGCTGGCGGAACCGTGTCGAATTTGCGAACAATCGGGAGGAGGCACAAGATTTCCTCACACGCAAGTGGAATAAAGAGCACGAATACAGGCTAATCAAGGAGCTTTGGGCCTTTACCGGCAACCGTATCGCTGTGCGCTATGCATATGAGTATCGTGACGACGGCGGACATTGGTTCCGCGCCTACGGAAATGAGAACTGGGAATTCGCTGAGGACGGATTGATGGCCCACCGCCATGCCAGCATCAACGAAATGCCGATCAACGAGACGGAGCGGAAATTCCGTTGGCCACTGGGCCGCAGACCCGACGATCATCCCTCGCTCAGCGACCTCGGCCTTTGAGCGCTAAGCGCGCCCCGACCGAGCGTGCCGATGCCGTCCCAGCACTAGCTGAAGCGTTCCGCGAGCACGGGTTCGAGGGCGCGAGCCTGTCGGTACTGTCGCAGGCGACCGGCCTCGGCAAAGGCAGCCTCTACAACTTCTTTCCGGGCGGGAAGGAAGAGATGATGGAGGCGGTTCTTGCCGACATAGACGCTTGGTTCGAGAACGTGATTTTCTCGACGTTGGAGCATGCAAATAATCCGACGGCTGCCGTCACGTCCATGATCGAGGACGTGACGGTATACTTCCGATCCGGCAGAAGGGTATGTCTGGTCGGCTGCATTGGTCTGAATGCCTCTGGAGCCGCTTTCGCGGTGCGAATAAGAAGTTATTTCGCTCGCTGGATATCTGCTCTCGCTCAGTGTTTAGAAACCGGTGGAGTTTCCAAATTACACGCCTCGAAACTCGCGGAGGAGGTGGTTTCGGGGATACAAGGCGCGATTGTGCTGGCGCGAGCCTTAGAGGACGACGCCGTCTTTCTCCGGGTTGTTCATCGACAGCACTCCATTTTACTCGAAGCAATAAGCAATCACAGAGCATAACGACAAGTAACGTTATCGAGCATGCGCCTTAAACTGTGCTACAGCCTCCGGAAAACAAAGGTACGACGAAGCTGCTTGCATCCAAGTGTTCGGTTCCAGGACGCCACGAAGCAGTCTGGAACAGCCGGACTGGGTCGCTACCGGAACGGCGGCAGGGAGTGGTCTGGAGACGGTCTGCTTCTACCGCAGATTGGGCCAATGTGCTGGTTCGGAGTCGGGAGCCGATCGACGACTTGCTCCGCCCGGGCGGTAGAATGCTCAGGGATTCTCCGAAGATGGTCCGGTCTGTGCTTGCCCCTGCTGGCCACCCGATCGTGCCGGTTCCTGTCGTCGCTGGGCGCGCGGACGGACGATGGGTTTGCCCCGATGAAAGGGCGGCGCCCCTTTTTTCCACCCTGGTTCCCCCATGCCCGAATGCCTCGTCTTCCGCGTGCCCGCGCAGCATCCCGCCGACGTCTCCGAGGTGATGGGCCTCGTCGCTTCCGGGGCGGTGGACGTGACCGAGATCGTCGCGATCTTCGGCAAGACCGAGGGCAATGGCTGCGTGAATGACTTCACCCGGCAGCTTGCGGTGATGGCCCTGGAGACGGCGCTCGCCACCGCCCTCGGCTGCACGGCGGCGGAGGTCGGCGCGCGGATCGCCCTCGTCATGTCCGGCGGCACCGAAGGCGGGCTGTCGCCGCACTTCCTCGTCCTCGCCCGGCGTGACGGCCCTGCGGTGCCGGAGGGCAAGGCGCTCGCCATCGGCACGGCCTTCACGCAGGAGTTCCGGGCGGAGGAGATCGGCCGGATGGCGCAGGTCGAGGCGACTGCGGCGGCGGTCGGCCGGGCCATGGCAGAGGCGGGGCTCACCGATCCCGCCGACGTGCATTTGGTGCAGGTGAAGTGCCCGCTCCTGACGAGCGCTCGGATCGCCGAGGCGGCCGCCCGGGGCCACGGCGTTGCCACACACGACACCTACGCCTCGATGGGCTTATCCCGCGGCGCCTCGGCGCTCGGCATCGCCCTCGCCCTCGGGGAGGTCGACCGCGAACATCTCACGGATTCCGCCATCGGCACCCGACGCGATCTTTTCTCCGGCCGCGCCAGCTGCTCGGCGGGGATCGAGCTGATGCGCAACGAGATCATCGTGCTCGGCAACTCCCAGGGCTGGACAGGCCCGCTCGCCATCGCCCACCGGGTCATGGACGACGGCATCGACCTGCCCGCGATTCGGGGGGTGCTCACCGACCTCGGCTTCCTGGAAGCGGGGCAGTTGCCGCCTCATGAGTCGGAGCGCGTGATCGCCCTGCTCGCCAAGGCCGAGCCCTCCCATGATGGCCTGATCCGGGGACGGCGCCACATCATGAACGACGACAGCGATATCAACGCCACCCGGCACGCCCGTGCCTTGGTCGGCGGCGTGGCCGCCGCGGCGATCGGCCGGACGGACCTGTTCGTCTCCGGCGGCGCTGAGCATCAGGGGCCGGATGGCGGCGGGCCGGTAGCGGTCATCGCCCGCGTGAGGGACTGAAGCCGTGCGCGGGGCCGCAGAAGTGCGTCCGCTCTGCCGAGGGCCGTTCGCCAAAGCAAGCTGGTAGCCCTCGGTCAGCTCCCGCGGCGCCAACGCGCCTCCGAGCGCCTTCGATCGGTGGACGGCAGTCCTTCGGCTTTAGGGCAAGGACGCATCGAAAGCTGACGTTGATGGGCGATGTTGCCGTCCCGAAAACATTGAACATCGGAAGGCAACACATTCACTCAATTCAACTGTGACGATGCCGTGAGACGCGCAATGACCGGATCGGCGATCAGCCGGGAGGGTGCCCGGGAAGACGGCAAACCCTGTGCCGGATTGCAGCTTCGACTTAGCGCTAACGCTGCAATCCATCGAAGCTGGCAACCAGCGCGTCGATGAAGACTCGCACCTTGGCCGACAAGCTGCGGTGGCTCGGGTAGATCGCGTGAATCACGGTCTCGATGCCCTCGGCGGTGGGCCATAGCCGAACCAGCCGGCCGTCCGCGACGTACGGCCTCGCAAGGAAATCGGGCAGGTACGCGATGCCGGCGCCGCCCAGTACCACTGGCAGCAGAGCCGCGGAGTCGGAGATGGCAACGGCCGGCGGCAGCTCGATGCGTCTGGCGTCGTCGGTCGCATTGTCCTGGTAGGCCATGGCCCGATCGCCGTAGCTGATCAGCGTATGGTCGGTGAGGTCGGCGGCGTGAGCGGGCGTTCCCCGCGCCGCGAGGTAGCCGGGGCTGGCGCAGAGCCATGCCTCCGAGACCAGCAGCCGGCGTGCGATCAGGTCGCTGTCCACGAGGGGGCCCACCCGGATCAGCAGGTCGGCCGTCTCGGCCGGCATGTCGATGAACCGGTTCTCGACCGCCAGCATCACGCGGACCTGGGGATAGGCGACCATGAACCCCGGCAGCATGGGAGCGACCAGTGCGGTCGCGACCGTGAAAGGCAGGCTGACCCGCAGCGTACCGGCCGGAACGCCTCCCAACCTTTCGAGTGCCGTGCCTGCCTCGTCCACGTCGGCCAGGATGCGGATCGCGTGCGGCCGAAACAGCGTACCGGCGTCGGTCAGCCGCAAATGCCGCGTCGAGCGGTCCATCAGTACCACGCCGAGATCGCGCTCCAGCCGTGCGAGCGCGCGGCTGACCCCCGACTTCGGCAGGCCGAGCGCGCGCGCCGCGGCCGACACGCTCATCAGGTCGGTGATGCGCACGAACGCGCGCAGGTCGGAGAGCTGCATTGTCGTTCCACCTTTTGCAACACCCTGTCCCATCTCGCCCAGCTAATCGCAGGAGAGCGCAACGCCTATTCACCTGATCGGCGAGCGGATGGAGGAATGAGTGGTGGATGGCGCGCAGACCCAGCACTTGGTGGTCGTGGCAGGAGCCACCGGCGATCTCGGCACCCGGATCGTCAAGGCACTGACGGCCAAGGGTAGGCCGGTACGGGCGCTGGTGCGCCGGCCGGCCGATGAGCTGGCCCGCGGCAACGTCGAGCAAGTCTCCGTGGATTTCGGAAACGGTGTTGCGCTGACTCACGCCGTCTCCGGCGCCGCGTGCGTCGTGTCTGCGCTGAACGGTACGCGCCGGTGATCCTCGACACGCAAGGGCAACTGCTCGACGCGGCGGTGGCAGCCGGCGTGCCGCGCTTCATCCCGTCCGACTTCTGCCTGGACTATCTGACAACTCGGCCGGGCGACAATCGCAACATGGACCTGCGACGCCAATTCGCGGCCCGCCTCGATGCGGCACGGATCCGTGCGACCTCGATACTCAACGGGCCGTTCGCCGACCTCCTCGAAGGCCAGGCTCCTATCGTGCTGCACCGCTTTCGCCGCGTCCTCTTCTGGGGCGATGCCGACCAGGTGTTCGACTTCACCGCCAAGGACGACGTCGCCGCCTACACCGCGGACGCGGCGCTCGACCCTGCTGCGCCCCGCCATCTGCGCATCTCGGGCGATCAGATCAGCCCGCGCGGGCTGGCCGAGCTGTTGACCAGCCTGGAAGGCCGGCGCTGGCGGCTGCTGCGCGCCGGCGGCATCGGTCGCCTGAGCGCGATCATAGCCGTCGCGCGCGCGCTGACCCCGGAGACCGACGCGCCGTTCCCGGCGTGGCAGGGGATGCAATACCTGCGCGACATGTCGACCGGGCGCGGCAAGCTGCACGGCTTCGACAACACCCGCTACGGCAAGACCGATTGGACCAGCGCCGCAGCCGTCCTCGCCCCCACGATCCGCTGAGCATCGACCCGCCAAGGGAAAGCCATGCCATGACCGACGCTATCACTCCCTTCCCGATCCGGGTCGCCGACGCCGACCTGACCGACCTGTCCGACCGCCTCGCCCGCACCCGCTGGCCCGATGCCGGCACCGTCACCGACGGGAGCCAAGGTCCGACCGTGCACGCCATCCGCCGTCTGGTCGGCCGCTGGCACGATGGCTACGATTGGCGGGTGGCAGAAGCCCTCATCAACGGCTGGGGCAGCAGCCGCACCGTTATCGACGGCCTCGGCATCCACTTCCTGCATGTCCGCTCGCCCGAGCCCGATGCCCAACCGCTCTTGCTGGCGCATGGCTGGCCAGGCTCGATCCTGGAGTTCCGCGACGTGATCGGGCCGCTGACCGACCCTGCGGCGCATGGCGGAAATCCGCGGTGTGCGTTCCACCTCGTGATCCCGTCGATGCCGGGGTTCGGATTCTCCGACAAGCCGACCGGGCCAGGTTGGAACGTCGGCCGCATCGCTGGCGCCGATGTCGAGCTGATGCAGAGGCTGGGCTATGGCGACCGGTGGTTCGCCCAGGGCGGCGATTGGGGTGCGGCCGTGGTGACGGTGCTGGCGCACATGCGCGCGCCCGGCCTCGCCGGCATCCACCTGAATATGGTCATGTTCCAGCCGACAGAGGACGAGATCGCGGACGCGACGCCGGAGGAGCAGGCGATGCTGTCCGGCATGGCGCGATACGACCGGGTGCAGTCGGGTTACATGAAGCTGCAGAACACGCGTCCGCAGTCGGTCGGATTTGCGCTGGCGGACTCGCCGGTGGGGCTGGCGGCCTGGATCTACGCGCTGTTTCAGGACGTGACCGACAGCGGCGGCGAGCCCGAGCGCGTGATCCCGCTGGACCACATGCTCGACGACATCATGCTCTACTGGCTGCCGAACGCCGGAGCCAGCTCGGCGCGGTTCTATTGGGACAACGCGCAAGGCCAAGCGGGTATGCCGAGCGAACCCATGCCGCTGCCAGCCGGCGTCAGTGTGTTCCCCGGTGAGGTGATGCGGCTGTCACGGCGCTGGGCGGAAAAGCGTTTCGTGGACCTGCGTCATTACAACCGGCCCCCAAGGGGCGGACATTTCGCGGCCATGGAGAACCCTTCGGCCTTGGTCGCAGATGTGCGCGCGACGTTCGCGAAGGTCGGATAGTTCCAGGTGGCTCGGCCGCCACGCGAGGTCATCATCGTGGTCCAGTGCGCGTCCGCATCCCCGTCTGATGCGTCCGATCTCTGTCCGCTTCGAACTTGCGTCGCCCAGCACCGAGAAGGACCGCTTTCGGGACGTAGCAACGGCTGTCGGGACGGTCGATATGGGTCGTTTGGAGACGGTCCGCTTTTGGACGAAAGTGGCGAAAGTAGATGCCCCACGGCATCCAATCGACCGCGATGGGTTTTGGTGAGGTCGGCAGCAGCCTTTCTCAGAAGCGCAGCTGCATCCGAGCAGTCCCCGCATGCGAGAGGAAGTGGTCTCCGACTTGACCTTGATACTCGCCGGTCACCTCGATGCCGCCACCGAGGCTGACCTGAAAACCCAGCCCCACTTCGCCGAGGCGATCGGGGATCGATGATTCCGTAGCGAACAGGCCCAGCGCGCCGGTCCCGTTAAAGCTCGCCTTGCCGGTGAAATGGTCGTCCGACAGGAGTGTCACGCCAAGGGTGCCGTAGGGGCGGACCCAGCGCCCCCCGTCGAGGTCGATCCGGCCGCCGATCTCCATCATCGGGCTGAATGCCACCAGCGTCTTGGCCACCGGCCGCATGTCGAGGTTGAAGCCCGGCGCCCCGGTCTCGGAATAGGCAGGGCTGTAGCTGTAGAGCAGGTCCAGATCCGCGTAGGGCTTGAGATACCAGTCGCCGAACAAGACTTGGTAGCTCGCCCGCAGCCGACCGCCCGCGGTGAGGATTCCGGACTTGCTGCGCGCCGTGGCGGTAGCCCCACCAAAATCGATCAGGCGTTTGTTGTCGGCCCAGGAATAACCAAGATTGGCCGAAGCTGCGAGCAGCCAGGGGCCAATCTGGTGCTTGAGCGCCGCAGAGACATCGGCGGCATCGCTCGTTGTCCCGGTGATCCGGTCGGGGTCGCTCTGGATCGCCCGTGTGTAGGCGCCAGTGAGGCCGAAGAACCAGTCCGGGGCGAACTCGGTCTGAAGTCCGCTTTGGTAGCTGAGGGCGGTCTGACGGTAGCCAACGTCGTCCGCGGTGGCGGATTGGGTCGTGTGAGCGCTGGTGATGCGCCCCCAGACGCATTCACCCTCACGCAGGAGCGTACCGGTTCCCGTGAACGCCGGGCAACTCATGGCGCGCTGGAGACCCTTGCGGGTATCGAGCGTCCGGTCGGTCAGGTTGTCCTGGTTGGATTCTGGCTTCAACTCGTCCAGGGCGGCGGCATAGGCCTTCGAGCTGTCGACGGAGAGGAAGCGTCCGTAGAGCGTGCCCAGCTTCGTCGTGTTTCCATCCCAGGCATCCTGCAGGCCTTGCGCCACGCTGCGCTGGTCCTCGGTCAGGGTCACGCCGACCGGCGCCGTGAAATGAGCCTGCGGCACCAGCGCGATGCTGTTCCCCGTCGAGACGATCGTCCAGGAGATTGGGATGGCCCCCGAGCTGATGCTGCTTCCGGTGGCGCTGGCGCCGACGTTCTCCACTTGGCCGGCCCTGAGGAAAGTGTAGCGGCCGGGCGAGAGACCATCGATCACGTGCGGCTCGACCACGCCCCTCAGGGAGGCGGTGCCGGTGACGGTCAGAAGATCGTTCCGCAAGGCGGGATCTGTCGCCAGCGGTGCGATATCGACCAACAGGCGCCCGGACTCGGTCTGCTCGAAATTGCCGGTTATCGTCGCCCGGGCGACTTTGCCGACCCCGCCGATGTCGAGGATGGCGCCGTTGCGCAGGCGGCCGCCATCTCCCAGGGCGATGACACCGTCGGGACCGGTGCGCAGGATCGCCGAAGCTGCGCCGTCGAATCCGTTGTCGAACAGGACGCGACCCGTCTGCCCTCCGCCTGTGAGGTCGACGTCACCGATCAGCGTACCGCGATTGGTGATCGTGCCGGTGGTGAACGCGCCGACGATCGCCCGGCCCGAGGCGGCGCTGACCACGGCGCCCTCCTCGATGGCGATCCTATTGTCGTGCCCACCCTCGACGCGCATCGCCGCGCCCGCGCCGCTGCCGCCAGTGACGAGGCCGCTGACCCGGATGACGATCTTGCCGCTGCGGCTCGGATCGGGCTCGAGGCTACCATCGGTCCGCTGGACGCCGGATTGCGCCAGGATCGCGTGGGCGTCCAGGCCGGACGCGATGATCGACCCGGCCGACTCGATGGAGATATCGCCGCCGCTCCCGGTTACGGCGCGGCTTCGCACGGGCTGCATCGCCGTCTCGCCGGACAGGCCGACGAGGAGCCCGCCACCTCCGCCGAGGCTCTGAGCGACGATGCCGTGGGATTGCGTGCCCGCGGTGTGGATGACGGAGCCCTGCTCCAGGTTGACCCTGACCGCACCGCCGGAGCCGCTACTGCCGTCCGCCAGTCCGTAGGGGATCGCGTAGCCCATGGCCTGATGGGCGCCGCCGTAGCCGCCGCCACCGCCGATCGACTGCAAGAGCAGGGCCGGTGCCGCGTCGCCGGTGGTCAGGATCTGCGCGCTCGCCCCCATCCTGACCTGGATCGAACCGCCATCGCCAGCGGCACCACCCGTGCCGCCCAGCCCGAACGTATATTTATGGCCGCCCGGTCCCGCCGCCACGGAGGCGAGCCCGCCGCCGCCGCCGATGCTCTGGGCAAGGATGCCGACCGCGCCGAAGCCGCTCGTGGCGACTGTGCCGTCCTGAACGATCCGCACGGTGCCGCCATTGCCCGCCATGGCTCCGGAGCCGCCGAGCGTCAGGCTGCCGGACTTGGCCGAGACGGAGGCAGGATCCTCCGGCGGTGCGATCTGTACGATGTCGAGCGCTGCGAGCAGCGCATCCGTCAGCGCCTTGGCATCGCTCTTCGTGTCATCCTTGGCGCCACTCTTGGCGTCGCTCCCGGAGCCGTCCTTGGTCGTGCCATCGTCAGCCGCGTCGTCGCCAGCCGGTGCGGCGAAGCTGCCGCCGCCGCCGCCGATGCTCTGAGCGACAACGGCATGCGCCTCGATCCCGGCCGTCGCGATGGTGCCGCGGTTTTCGATCGTGACGTCGCCGCCATGCGCGCCGACACCGCCGCGGCCGCCGACGTTCAGATTGAGTGTCAAACCCTTGTTGACTTGGCTGTCGACGCTGGCGCCGACACCGGTCCCGCCGCCGCCGCCGATGCTCTGCGCGTAGAGGCCGTAGGCTGCATTGCCCTCTGTAGCGACCGTACCGAGGTTGAGGATCCCCACAGGACCGCCAGTATTGCCCGTGCCGCCCGAGCCGCCGACGGTCGCCGCGATGTTGGTCGCATTGGTGGCCTGTGCGAACGAAACGCCGCCCTGGCCGCCGCCACCGCCGATGCTCTGCGCCATGATCCCGTGAGCGGAGGCTCCAAGGGTCGTGATCGTCCCCTCGTTCTTGACGTTGACCTCGCCACCGGAGCCTCCGCTTGCCCCGTCGCCGCCGAGAGCCAAAGTTGCCGAGACATTGGGCAGCTTGGTCCCGGTCTTCTTCTGTGTGTCCAGGTAGTTTGAGATGCCGGTCGAGTAGGATTTCAGCGCCTTGCCGAAATCCGATTTCTTCAGCTTGTCAGCGAGCCCCTTGTAGGTGTCGCTGGCCTTGATGTCCTTGAGGAATTGTTCAAGCGATTTCCTGTCGTCCTTGTTATTTTTGTCGGCGGCCCACTGCTGATACGCTTCGACGCCGATCGCCTGCTTGATCTGTTGCCAGATCTCCCCGACGGCGTCGGGCGCGACATCCGTTCCGGCCGCGAGGCTGCCCCCCGTACCGCCGCCGCCGCCGATGCTCTGGGCAAGGATCCCGTGTGCGCCGTCACCCGAGGTCGCGACCGTGCCGGTCGCGGCGTTGAAGACAGCCACTGGGCCGCCCATGCTACCGGTCCCGCCGGATCCGCCAAGCTGTCGGGTGATTTTGAACGTACCCGTGGCGGCACCCGACACCTCGCCGCCGTTGCCGCCGCCGCCGCCGATGCTGTGGGCCTGGATGCCGGTCGCGTTCGAACCGCCGGTCAAGACCGTGCCTTCGTTCGTGACCCGGACGGTACCGCCGCGGTTGCCGACGCCGCCTGAGCCGCCAACGGTATCGCTCACCGACAGGGTGTCGGCGATCGGGAGCTTGCCGAGAACTTCGTTGAGGGTCTTGTCGAAGGAGACTCCGGACGTCGCGACTGCCGAGGCCGGCCCGGCATTACCACCGCCGCCGCCGACGCTCAGCGCGAGGACGCCGATCGCAGCGTCGCCTCCGGTCGTGACGCGACCCGCCTGAGTGACGGTCACGTCGCCGCCGGTACCACCGCCTCCACCCTCCCCACCGCTCCGATCGCGGTTCTTCCCGCCGATGCCCCGGGTGATGGCGATGTTCTGGCGCAGGCTCAAGGTGTTGCTCGTCGCGGTCGCGCCACCGCCGGTTCCGCCGCCGCCACCGATGCTCAGGGCCTCGATGCCGGACGCGCCGTCGCCGGAGGTCCGCACGGTCCCGCGATTGGTGATGGTAGCGCTGCCGCCGTTGCCGCCGCCGCCGCCCGTGCCGCCGAGGATCGTGGTGGCAGCCACAGCCATCTGCTGCGGCGGTGCGACGGCCAGCGCGTAGGCCGTCGCACCGCCGCCGATTCCGCCGCCGCCGCCAACGCTGAGGGCGAGGAGGCCGGTCGCCCCATCGCCGTAAGTGGTAACGAGGCCGGTGTTGGCGACACGCGCTGCGCCGCCCGCGCCACCATCCCCTCCCGAACCGCCGATCGCGGTGGAGAACGCGAAGCTCGGCAGCGCCTTGCCGGTCGGGGTCACGAGGGGTGCCGTGATCGCTTGCGCGTTGGCCAGGCCGCCCACGCCGCCGCCGCCGCCGATGCTGAGCGCCGCGAGGCCGTCCGCGCCGAGGCCGACGGTCGTGACCGTGCTGCCGCTCTCGATGACGGCGGAGCCGCCCTGTCCGCCTCGGCCTCCGCTCCCGCCGATCGCCCACGACGCCGAAAGCCCTACACCCACCGCCTTGGTCCTGGCCTCGCCGCCGGCACCGCCGCCGCCGCCGATGCTCTGAACCAGCACGGCCGTCGCGCCGTCACCGCCGGTCTCGACCGTACCGCCGACGCCCGTGAAGCGGGCGAGGCCGCCATCGCCGCCGCCGCCGCCGCTGCCGCCCAGGCCGACAGAGAAGAAGGCATTCGCCGTGAACGCGTCGCCGCCGATGCCGCCGCTGCCGCCGATGCTCTGGACGAGGGCGCCGTATGCGGCGTCACCCGCGGTCACGATCCTGCCGCCGGCATCGACGATCTCGGCGGTGGCGCCTCTCCCCCCGGTGCCACCGGTACCGCCGGTGGAGAACCACAGCGTCCTGCCCCCGGCACCGCCGCCATTTGCCTCGGACCTCACGGCCAGGGGCGAGAGGGGCAGGGCCGTGTCGGCGCTGCCGCCACCGATGCTCTGCGCGACCAGACCGATCGCCCCGGTACCGCCGGTCGTCACGGTGCCGCTGTTGGTCAATGTCACTGATCCGCCCGTGGCGGCATCCCCACCCTTGCCGCCGCCGAAGATGCCGTCGCCGCCCCTGCCGCCGGGGCCGCCGACCGACTGCGCAACGATGCCCAGGGCATAATCGCCCTGCGTGACCACGGTGCCGCGCTGGATCACCGTGACGGTGCCGCCGTCGCCGCCTCGGGCTCCATCCCGTCCACCTGCATCGCCCTGGCTTCCGCCTCGACCGCCGATGCTCTGGACGAGGGCGCCGAAGGCATAGTCGCCAGCCGTCCTGATCGTGCCGGCCATGTCGAGGCGCGCAGGGCCACCGATGCCGCCCTGCGTCACCTCGGGCTTGCTGTAGGCGGTTCCTGTTCCGCGGTTGCCGCCTGCGCCGCCGATGGACTCGACGATCGCCGCAGTAGCACCGGCACCGTCGGTGCTCACCTGCCCGGACGGCGTCACGACGAGCGAAGCCGACCCGCCGGTCCCGCCCTTCCGGAACGCAGTCTGGTCGGCGGCAACCCCGCCTGAGCCGGCATTTCCCCCGGTGGCGCTCACTCGCACGCCAAGGAAGGCTTGCCCCACGGTCGAGACCATGGACGAAACGGTGAGCGCAACTGGGCCGGCATCTCCGCCGCCGCCGAAGTTCGTGAGGGCGAATCCGCCATCCCCGCCCCGGGAAAAAACGAGGAACCGGGGAATGGGCTTGAATTCCGGCCGAGCGCCGCTGCTGACTTGGTCGCCCAGTCCGGCGACGTCCTCCAACAACGTTACCGAGACGGCACCGCCGGCGCCTCCGTTGGCGCCGAAAACCGAACCGAGGCCAAAATCGTCGCCTCGTCCACCGCGTCCGCCCTTCGAGCCAATTTGGAGCGTCACGGCGGGATCAAGCCCGGCGGCTGCGGTATCGACATCGATCAAGGTCAGATCGCCGCCAGCCTGGCCGGGCGTGGCAGAAGTGTTCCGCCCAATGATGACGACTTTGCCATCCCGGCCATCTGCGCCGATGACCACTTGGGGTTGGGATTGCTCGGCGGCGTGCGCAGAGAAGCTGACGATCAATGCCAGGGTGGTGGTGGCCGTAACCAGAAATCGTTCGCGGCTACGGACCGTCCCGTGGCAAATTAAAACAGTTGGCTGACCTGACAGAGACGGCATCGAGAAAAGGCTCTTTGCTCGCACGGATCCGCACATCTGCGCAGCCCTCAGCGAGAGGGTTGGGGTCATCGGTGCACGGATTGCCCGTCATCGAGGCCGCCCAATTCGACGAATGTTTTCCTCAAAGATGGTTAACAAAATCTTTACGACAGACCCATTCCCGTAAGCCTGGCAGAACATCTTCAGGGCGGCCATCGATTAATGGCTGTATAATTCGACATCGACGCAATGATGGAGAACAATTCCGAATATCAATTGCTGACCGCGCGGGGACAAGGCGCGGTCTGACATCAACGGGGAGGCTGGGTCGATAGTGGCCATTTGCTACCGCGTTGAGCTTCATCTCATACGCGCGCGTTATTCGAACGGTTGGCTGGGATCGCGATCGGAAGTGGATTCTCCATCCGGAAGCGGACCTTCCGCATGCGACCCAACCCGGGCACTTGGACCGTCGTTTGCGGTTCTCCAAAGCGGCCGCTGGTCACTCAGGAAATCAGCCGATCAGCCAAGGCTGCAGCTTCGACTGCGTCGATCCATGCACTCTTGCATGCGCCATACGCGTGAGAGTTTTCGGGGTGAAGCGCTCGGCACCTGACTTTCTCATGCGCATAGGATGCGACGAGGTCTGGTCTCTTCCGAAGGTAGTCGCGAAAGACGAGGTGGCGCTCGATATCGGGAGATCCCTTGGCGAAGCAGTGCAGTTGTACGAGCCGCCGCCCAGAATGGCACTCGTCCTTCGTCGCGTAGCGCCGCCCCGGCAGTCCGAACTCGCCCCACCATGCGAAGCCGACTGCTTCGAGGTCATTTCTGCGCCGATCCAGGTCATGGAGGTCGCCGACGACCGGCATGAGATCCAAAATGGGCTTTGCTGCCAGACCTGGGATAGCGGTCGATCCGATATGGTGGACGGCAAGTAAGATTGGATTGAGCGCGATGCGCAGGATCGCGGCCTGCGCCTCAGCCGCTTCTGACCAGCAGGGGTTGTGTTCGGCCAACTCGACCTTGAATGGGGGCGGCATCAGATGTTCAACAACGTGCGCCCGCGCGCGGCGTCGATGACCACATGTGCGGGAACGTTGATCCATGCGTCACCGATTAGGTCGGCCCCTGCTTCCAGCCAATCGCCCACGATATGGTAGCCCAGGGTGTAGCCGAGCCAGCGCGGATACCGTCCCCCGAAGCCGAAGAACCACGCACGGTGGTCGTGCTCGTTGCCGACGAGCGTCGCGTTGTCCGGCAAGTTGGCCGCGAGCACCTCGTTGGTGACGGCACATTCCCACGGCTCGGGCTGCGAGGTGAACAGGCGGCTCACGAACTGCCCCGCCAAGCCCTCGCTCACCAGGGCCTCACCCAGCGTCCAGCCGTAGCCGGGTCCAGCCATGCGCAAGCAGTGGTGGGCCTCGTGCGCCACAGTCCGGCGCAGGTCCCCATTACGCAGCGCGCGTGAGAAGTTGGGGTTGTCGGGGTCGATAGTCAGGGAGAACAGGCCAGGTCGCATCGCCAATCCCGTCGTGCCAGTCTCCGGGATCACCGCGCCGGGCAGGCGTTGCACGAGAATGTCGAGCGGCGACACCGGCAAGACGCCCGCTATAGCCTTTCGAGCGATCTCGACCTCTTCGGCGATGGTGCTACGCCAGGGATCCAGATCGCCGGACGCCTCAAGCCAATGTAGCCGCCACGTCATCCTGAACCTCGTCGGGCTCCTTAGCCTCATCCTGCCGTTGGTGGCAGGACGGGACAACCCGCCTACGTCTTGGAGATGGGCGCGGCGGCGACGTCCGCTTCACGCCATTGTCGCCCGACAGCGGACCGGCAGAAATCCACCCAAAGCACTCGGCCGCGTGCTCAAGGAGCGGTTCAGACGTAGGCGACCGGCAACTCGCCGACCTGCGTCGTGTAGCGCGGCGTGCGCATCTCGAACTTCGTGTTCCAGTCGCGCCGGCTCACCAGCCCCGCGCGCGCCGGCACCACGGCGCCGCGGCCCCAGCGCGCGTTGCACGCGTCCATCGCCGCCATGAGCGGGCCCGACCGCTCCCGGTCCAGCGCGCCGATCAGCGCCCGCGGGCTGTGGGACAGCGGCACGAGGTCGTTCGTCACGAGCCCGGCCTTGCTGTACCGCCACGGCCGCTCCCCGGGCTCGCGCCAGGTCTTCGCCACCCCGTGCCGCGCGGCCTTGATCAGCGCCAGCGTGTCCGAGCTGTGCTCCGGCAAGCGCACCGTGGTCGAGACCGAGCGCATCGGCTCGTCGCGGTCGTGCTCGCTCGTGTGGTAGAAGATCGTCACATGGTTGGTGCCGAGACCCTCGCGCCGCAGCTTCTCCCCGAGCCGCGTCGCGTGCGCGGCCACCGCCTCCTCCAGCACCGCCCGCTCGGTAATTCGGCTCGAGAACGAGCGCGTCACCGCGCAGCCCTTCCGCCGCGCCGGCACCATCTCCAGCGGCAGGCAGGCCGCACCACGCAATTCGTAGATGATCCGCTCGCCCACCACGGTCAGGCCCTTGCGCACCGGCCGCGGGTCGAGGTCGCGCAGGTCCGCGACGCTCTCGACGCCCATCGCCTGGAGCTTGGCGAGCGAGGCCCGGCCGATGCCCCAGACCTCGCCGACGTCGATCCGGCACAGCCAATGCGCGTAGGCCGTCGGGTCGGTCAGGTCGCAGACGCCGCCGAGATCCGGCACGGTCTTGGCGATGTGGTTGGCGAGCTTGGCCAGCGTCTTGGTCGGGCCGATGCCGACGCAGGTCGGGATCCCGGTCCAGGCCCGCACCGTGGTGCGCAGGTCCCGCGCCAGCTCGACCCGCAGGCCCGGCGCCACGTCGGTGAGGTTCAGGAAGCTCTCGTCGATGGAGTAGATCTCCACCTGCGGGCTGAACTGCCGGTAGACCGCGTTGGTCCGGCCCGACATGTCGCCGTAGAGCGTGTAGTTCGACGAGAACACCCGTACGCCCTGGGCGCGGCACAGGTCGCGGATCTTGAAGAACGGATCGCCCATCTTGATGCCGAGCGCCTTGGCCTCGCTGGTCCGGGCGATGGCGCAGCCGTCGTTGTTCGAGAGCACGATCACCGGCACGGCGGCGAGCTTCGGGTCGAACACCCGCTCGCACGAGCAGTAGAAGCTGTTGCCGTCGATCAGCGCCACGGCGCGGCCGCCGCCGATCCGGTCGCGCCGGCGCGCCTCCGGCGTGCTCACGAGACCTGCCCGCGGGCGACGTGCCAGCGGATCGAGAAGCGCACCACGCCCCAGATCACGCCCTCGCCGAGTTCCTCGACCGCGAAGGCCGGCAGGTCCGGGTTGCAGAAGGCGAGCCGGGCGGTGTTGCCGTCGATCACGAGGCGCTTGCAGCTCATCTGGCCGTCGACCGCCGCCACGACGATGCTGCCATGGCCGGCCGTGAGGCTGCGGTCGACGCAGGCGAGGTCGCGGTCATAGATGCCGGCGCCCTCCATGGACGAGCCACTGATCCGCCACAGGAAGGTGGCGGGCGGGTTCGGCACGAGCCAGCGCGGCAGCTCCAGCGCGCCCTCCAGGAAATCGTCGGCCGGCGACGGGAAGCCGGCGCACAGCGCCTGCCCGATCAGGGGCACGCGGACGGCGTCGGGACTCCCGAGCAGCAACGCGTCGATCGGGTGGATCGGCACGGGGCTCAGGCCGTCCCGGCGTGGCATCGTGCGTATCCGCGGGAGATCAGCCGGCCTTGGGCGAGCACGCGCGCTTCGGCGTCTCGCAGGTCGGTGAGCGCATCCTCCACCGCCCGAACGAGGGCGGCCCAGGCATCGCCGGAGGCGGCCCGGTGATAGGCCAGGGCGATCACCTCGGCCTCGGACAGACGGATCTCCACAGGCGGTTCGTGCCGTTGGGCATGCATCCGGATCACAACCTCGACTAGAACACATCGGGAACAAAGCCCGATGGTGGGGCGTGGTTCAATGGCCGTGTCGGATCCCGCGGAGATCGCAGTGGGCACGTGTGGAGAGGTCGGGAAAACGCCAATGCCGCGGAGGCTTTATCGCTTCCACTGCCTGGGAGGCGGTGATGCCGTGTTCGACCTGCAGGGGCGGTGGCTGTCGAGCATCCGCGAGATCCGGCAGCACGCGGACCGGGTGGCGCTGGGCCTGATGGACGGGGTCGGCTGTCAGGACTGGACCGTGTGGTCGGTGGACGTGCGCGATGCCGCAGGCCGGCCCGTGCTGTTCCGCGCGTTCACTGCGGTACGGGTCGGCGGCAAGTCGGCGTAAGGACGGGAGCCGCACCATGGCGATGACGACCAGCTTCGTGGTGCAGCCGTTCGAGATCCACCGCAAGCGCCTGCGCCCGGCCCGCCAGGAGCCGGTGCAGACGGAGAGCGGCGCGCTGAAGAAGGCCGAGACCCTGGCCAGGCGGATGCCGGGCGCGGCGGCGCTGAAGGTTGTGGCCGATGACGAGACCGGCGAGCTGGAGGGCGTCAGGATCCTCGGCCAGTGGGGCGAGGTGCCGGACGATTTTGCCGAGAGCCTGCAGGGCTGATCGTCAGCCGCGCCGCTTGGCGGCGAACTCCCGGACCGGCGGGCCCCAGGTCTGACCCGGCTTGGTCCGGCAGCCGGAGAACCGGTCGAACACGATCCGGTTGGGCTCGACGCCGACGGTCCGGCTAGCGTTGACCATCAGGGCGCCGGCCTACGTCACGCGCAGGACGCCGTGCTCCGGATGGACGCCGAAGAGCTGCGGCGCGGCCCAGCCGAGCCGATACGCAACGCGGCTCGTGATGCTGGATGCCCGGCGGCGGTTACCGAGCCGTTCGGTGTCGGCCGGAGGATGGTCCCGCGCAGGGATTCCGAGCACGAAAGAGCCCGCGCCGGCGAACCCGGCGGGCAGATGTCCGAAGGGACAGGGCGACACCCTATTGCGGGCGGAACAGGTCCGGGTGATCCTGCCTTTGCCAGTCGACGCACGATCGACGGCACGGGAGGTAAGCATGACGATCTTCCAGGTGAGGCAGAACAGCACGCGCGCGGTCCTCTGGACGGGACAGGCCGACACAGCGGATCGGGCATTGGAAGTCGCCGCCCAGGCCGCCGGTTATCACGGCTTCGAGGAGCTGCCCGAGACGGCGCGCGCCGATATGACGGCTGAGGCCGTGATCGTCTGAGCACGAGAAAAAGCCCCGTGCGGCGGGCCGGCGGGGTCGGCGCATTCGAGGGATATGGCCGGCTGGCAGACGCCGGACACGAAAAAACCGCCGCGGCCGGAGCCGGGCGGTTCGAGAGAGTCTACGCTTGGGGATTGGTCTACGCGCACGCGGCGGCACGGTTCCCGCGCCTGAATCGGCGAGCGGCGCCCCGGCCGAAACCAGGGTGCCCGGGGCAACGTGAACGTCTGCGTTTGCGGGTGCGAGACCCGCTCGGCCCCGCCCCGATCTGCTCACGGGGCGGGGGAGCGTCCGATCTCACCAGCGTGTGAGCCGAGCCGATACGCAACGCGGCTCGGCGGTAAGATGGCGAGCACCGGTTACCGAGCCGTGCTCGTGCCGGCTGCCGGCCAATCCCGCGCCGGGATTCCGCGCACGAAAAAGCCCGCGCCGGCGCGCCGGGCGGGCTTCTCAGGTCGGGCACCGAAAGGGGGGAAGTTCAGCCAAACCTCGCACCGAGGCTAGGCGGGACGCAGGGAAAGGAAAGCCCCGCTGACGTCAGTGAATCGGAGAGAGAGGGAGCGGCATCCGCTCAGGCAAATCGAACCACCCACCGTTGAAAGCGTTCACGCCCCGCAACAACGGAGAGCACGACATGAAGGTGATCTCAGCGACCGTCCTTGGCCTGGCGCTACTCATTGGAGCCGCTCCGGCCTTCGCGCAGCCATACGGCGGACGCGATTACGGCTACGATCGCGGCGACTACGGGCCCCGTGACAGAGGCTACGGAGATCGCGGCTACGGCGACCGTGACCGCCGCGATTACGATCGGGATTACGACCGAGGCTCCCGGGGCGGGCGTGGCGACTACGCGTTCAACGAGGAAGAGTATCTACGCTGCAATCCGGACGTGCGCCGAGCGGTCATTGGCCGAGCGATCAAGTCGGGTCTGGAACACTACCGCAAGGTCGGGATGGCCGAAGGCCGGAAGTTGACCTGCAATTAGAGCGCATTCGAAGAGCAGAGCAGACTGTGAGAACGCCCCGCGCGGCAATGCCGGCGGGGCTGACGAAGGCGGACGCAGATGATGGCGCTTGGCGGCTACCTGCTGCTGCCGCCACCGCCGCCGCCCTGAGGAACGGCGCGCTCTGGCTGATTGGCATTCCCGGCGGAGGACGAGCTGTTCGACATCGTGTCGGCCGGCTGCCCGGTCGGCGAAGTCGTCACGGCGCCCGTGCTACCGGTCGTGCTGTTCTGCGGCGCAACCACGCCCGAAGTGCCAGGAGCGGACGGCGCCACGGGAGTCGCCGCGGGAGCCTGCGCAGAGGCCCCGCCTGCGAGGAGGCTGAAAGCAGCGGCGGCTGCGAGAACGCGATGGCGCATGAGAACCTTCCTTTGCACTGAAGGCTGAGAAACGCGCTCGCTCGAGAGATAGTTCGATACTGACGAAGCCAGGGGGTCTCGAAAAAGCCCCGCGCGGCGGTGCCGGCGGGGCTGAGTGGATCCTGGGAGGAAGCTGAGCTCAGGCAAGCGGCGGGCCACCAGTACGAGAAAACCGCCGCGATCGGAGCCGGGCGGTTCGAAGTGATCTCGCTGGGGGAATGTCGAGGCCTCGCCTATGCGGGGATGGCGGCGCGGTTCCGGTCACCGATCCGGCTCACCGCCCCGCGAGCCCGATCTTCGCCAGCACGATCCCCCCGAAGGCCAGCAGCGCCGCCGAGGCCAGCCCCCAGCCGATCTTGCGCAGATCCCGCACCTGCCCGGCGACCTCGGCCAACCCCTCGGCGGCCTCGGCCTTCGCCCCGTCAACCGCCTTGTCGATTCGCCGCTCGATCTCGTCGCGCGCCACGAAGTGCTCGATGTCCCGCCGGTAGGCCACGCCCTCCAGCTTCTCGTCCATCCGGTCGAGCTTGCCCCCGAGCGCATCCATCTGCCGGCCGGTGGCCTCGACGCGCTCGATCAGGCGCCCGATCCATTCGGGCAGATGGTCGGCCATGGGTCCGGTCCTTCGCTCGCCGCGGCCCGGCCGCGCCGTCCGGGCCCGGGGCGGGGTCTCGTCCGTCACCGGGGCGCGCCCGCGGTTCCGGTGTTCACCCCTTCGGCCCGAGCACCTGCGGCACGATCTTGTCGACCGAGCGGGCCAGCATGTAGGCGCCGATCCCGACGGTCAGCAGCGACCACAGCTCGGCCGGCACGCCCTTGAGCGCCACCACCACCTCGACCTGCAGGCCGAGCATCGGCGCCACCACGCCCACCCAGGTGATCATCGCCAGCGCCCACAGCACGGTGATCGGCCGGGCGTTGCGGGCGAGCGGGCTCTCCGAGCCGGCATCGGCCTTCATCACCTCGGCCATGGCCCGGCCGAGATCGTCCTGCTGCTCGATCAGGGCCTTCTGCAGCTCCAGCTGGACCTGGAGGCGCTGGCCCTCGTCGGGCAGCACCTTCTGGAGGATGGGACCGAGCGCGCCGAGCAGCGCCGGCAGGAGGGCGAGGAACCCCATGGTCAGGCCCCCTTCTGCATGTTGCGGCGGACGGCCTCGCGCAGGCGCGGCCACCAGGCGGTCGATGGCGGCACCGGGGCGGCCGGCGGCGGCACGGCGGCGCACGCCGCCCGGAGGCAGGCGAGGAAGACGGCGTGATAGCCCGCGATCCGCGCGCCGTTCCGAGCGCCGTCGCCGTTGACGATGGCCCGCGCGCCCTCCGGATCGTCGGTGCCGCCGTCGAAGTAGCGCGCGAGGGCATGGCCGGGGCGGAACAGGCCGTCGCGCGCGCCGACGATCAGGATCGCCGCGCTCGTCTCCGGCACGAGCGCCAGGTCCGGATCGCCGACGAGGTCGAGGCCGAGCCGCCGGCCGAACCGCCGGTAATTGTCGAGCCAGGTGAGCTGGCTGGCGCCGCGGCCGTAATAGACCCGGCCGTCCACCGGCACGCCGTAGGGATGCCCGCGGCCGAGACCGGCCTCGCGGATCGACAGGTTCAGCCGGCATTCGTGCCAGGCGGTGGCCAGGGTGTAGGCGACGTGGCGGAGATCGCCGGGCCAGCCCTGCCGCTCCCAGGCGTCGAGGAGGCCGGTGAGCCCGTCGACCTCGGTCTGCGCGAGGGTGGCGCCGAGCAACCCCGACGCGCGCAGCCGCGCGAAGAAGGTCGCCCGCACGAGGGGAGCGGTCATGTCGGCCTCACGAGGGTTCGGGTTGAGGGGGCGCGGCTACGTCAGGGCGAGGCTGACGCCCGCCTTGTTCGCGGTCTTGAGGGCGGTGGCGTCGGTGCGGCCCTGCGCCCCGGAGAAGCCGACCGCGATGCCGGCGCCGAAGGACAGGCCGAGACCCTTGAGGATCTGCTGGTAGGCCTCGGGCCAGACGGTCTCGCCGCCCTACACCCAGAGCATCGGCAGGCGGCCGTCCTCGCCGAGGATCGGCTTGATGGGGGCGCCGTCGATCGGCTTCGGGGTCAGGAGGTCGCCCGCGCGGGAGCGCTGCTTGAAGGTGGTCCAGGCGTCGAGGACGAGCACGTCCTCCAGGCCCATGCGCAGCCAGTCGGTCCAGGGGAGGACGCCGTCCGGTTTGGCGAAGAAGGCGGTGATGGCCCACTTCATCCGCGCGGCTTGATCCTTCCGCGTCTCGATCATGAGCCGCAGCAGGTCGTCGCCGTCGGCGATCCGGCGTAGCTGGGCGAACGAGACCGGCTCTTAGAGCGCGGGACAAAACCGCAGCGAGCGGGTTTGGCGTGCATGGACGCTCTCGTAGCCGGAGCGCCCGTAATCGGAGGCCAGGGCAACGATGGCCCGGGTCAGCGCATCCTCGTCGGCCGGCACGGTCGGCACGTAGCGCTGCGTGCCGCGGTAT
>NZ_JACJIM010000014.1 GCF_014138435.1 Methylobacterium fujisawaense
GCCGAAACACTCTTGGCGCGGGGTGGAGCAGCCCGGTAGCTCGTCAGGCTCATAACCTGAAGGTCACAGGTTCAAATCCTGTCCCCGCAACCAAATACGCAAACCCGCCGCGCCCAAAAGCGCGGCGGGTTTTTCTTTGGCGCCGAGCGCGCGGTCCCAGTCACCGCGCTCCGCTGCTCCGCCGGCTTCGGCGCTCAGCCTTGCGGGTCGCGGTCTCGCGCAGGTGCTGCTCGATGGCGTCGTTGGCGCGGCCGCGCATGTGCCGGATCGCCTCCCCGTCGTCGAACGTCTCCGGGAAGCGTCGGGACAGCCACAGATAGGCGCTCGCGAGCTTCACGGTCCGCTCCTGATAGTCGAGCGCCCCCGCGAGGTTGCCCCGGAGGGCGGGGACCGTGAGGCCGGCGGCCCGGGCCTGGCACCAGCGCTCCAGGAGGCCCATGGCGATCTCGTCGCGCCGGTTGATCGGGCAGACCGAGAAGGCGAACTTCTCCTCGATCGGCAGCCGGGCCCGGTCGACGATCCGGGCCACCTCCAGCACCTCCTCCAGGGCCGAGGGCTGGAACGGCGAGCCGGCGTAGAAGGTCGCCCGGGCGAAGTGGGTCAGCACCTCGGTGAGGCTGTGCGTGCGCATCTCCTCGGCCACCGAGCGGATCGCCCCGAGATCGGGGCGGACGAAGAAGCGCGTGTCGGCCGCGGGCGCCGTCGGGGCGCCCGACAGCGCGATCCGGATCGGCTCGATGGCGACCGCGTCCGTCGCCGCCACGTAGCCGACATCCTGGTGGCCGTAGCGGCCGGCCCGGCCGGCGATCTGCCGGATCTCGGAATGGGTGAGCGCCCGCTCGGCGCTGCCGTCCCATTTGCGCACCGCCGAGAACACGATCCGCTTGAGCGGCCCGAGATTGAGCCCCATGCCGATCGCGTCGGTGGTCACCAGCACGTTGGCCTCCCCCGAGCGGAAGCGCGCGGCCTCGGCCCGCCGGACCTCGGGCGACAGGGCGCCGTAGATGGTCGCCACCCGGTGGCCCCGGGCGACGAGGATCTCGCGGTTCTCGTGCACGGCCCGGCGGGAGAAGGCCACGACCGCGTCGCCGGCCTCGACCTTCTCCAGGGGGACCGGCTCCTCCACGAGCAGGAGCGGCGATTTCCGGGTGAAGGGGATCACCTCCAGGGATTCGTTGGCGGCCTCGGCGGCGCGGCGGACATACGACAGGGCGTCGTCGGAGCCGCAGACGATCACGGTCTTGGCGGCGACGCCGAACAGCGCGTTGGTCCAGGCCCAGCCGCGGTCGGGATCCGACAGCATCTGGATCTCGTCGATCACCGCCACGTCGATGGGCCGCGTCAGGTCGGCGGTCTCGATGGTGCGGGCGGTGTGGGTGGGGTTGGCCGCGCCCAGCACCTCCTCGCCGGTGATCATGCCGGCGCGCAAGCCCCGCTCGCGCAGGGTCTCGTAATTCTCCAGGGCCAGGAGTCGGAGCGGCGCGAGGTAGGCGCCGGTCTCCGCCGCGGTCAGGTGCTGGAGCGCCGCGTAGGTCTTGCCGGAATTGGTCGGCCCCATGTGGAACAGGATTGTCCGGTTGAGGCGCCGGGCGGCGGTGAAGCGCTCGATATAGGCGCCGAAGCCGACCTGATCGCGCAGGCGGCGCAGGCGCGAGCCCTCGCGGGCCACCGCCTTGGCGTGCCGGCGCACGGGGGTGAGCGTGTCGTTGAGGCCCCGGGCGAGCTTCGGGCCGTAGGTGAACACCCGGGACCGCAGCGACCGGTCCATGTGGGCGATGTAGGCGGCGGCGTCCGCCCCGACCTCGCGCAGGTCGACGAGGAGCTGCGCCCGCAACCGGTCGACCGGCTTGTGCAGGGCCCGGCTGGCCTGGAGCGCCGTGCGCGTCACGGCCTCGCGCAGGGCGTCCAGGCGGTGGGCCGGGTCGTTCCGGGCGGCCATGCGGGCCAGGATCTCGGCCGCCTCCGGCTCCGGCGCGATGTCGAGCCGCAGGTCCAGGCGGCCGTTGTCGAGGAGGGGGATCTCGGTGCGGATCAGCCACGTGATCCGGTGGTCCTTCGTCACCACGGCCCGGAGGTTCGGCACGGCCTTGCGGACCGCCGGGATGCCGGTCTCCGCGAAGGCCCGGGCGGCCTGCATCGCGCGCACGGCGCGGGCGACGCGGTCGTCCTCCACCTCGGCGCCGTATTCGGGCAGTTCGAGATCGGCGAGCAGCCGGTCGAGGTCGACGGCCTCCGGGGACAGGCCGAGCCGCCCGAGGGATTCGATCAGGCTCTCGATGGTCGGGCGGAGACGCTTGCGCGCCATGCGGTCACCTTCGGCAGAAGCGTCTCACGCCAACCCTGACGCGGTCGGGTGCGTTCCGGATCCGATCCATGCGCGGAACCGCGCCCGGACGCCACTCCGAAACCGTCCTTGCGAGCGCAGCGAAGCATTCCAGCGGCGCCACGAACCCCAACGTTGCGCGACACTGGGTTGCTTCGCTGCGCTCGCAAAGACGGGATCTCACGGTTGCCGGGCCGCCTCGGCGAGCCAGCCGCAGAAGGCCCGCACCGCCGGATCCTCCGCCCGGGGCTCCGGGACGTAGGTATAGTAGCTCCGTGCCGGCAGAGACGGGCCCGCGAAGGGCAGGGTCAGGCGGCCGGCCGCGACGTCGTCGGCGATCAGCCGCTCGGGCCCCATGGCGATCCCGAGCCCGTCGAGGGCGGCCTGGAGGGTCAGGTAGAAATGCTCCAGCGTCACCGAGGCCTGCGGCTCCAGATCGGGCACACCGGCCGCCCGCAGCCAGTCCGGCCAGACCCGCGGGAGCGTCGCCGCGTGCAGCAGGGTGTGCTGTCGGAGCTGCTCGGGCTCTGCGAGGGGGAGGCGCTGCAGCAGGGCCGGGCTGCAGACGGGGATGCGGCGTTCGGACAGGAACGGCTCCGCGCGATGGCCCGGGCGCGTCTCCGGACCACCGCGGATCGCGACATCGAACGGCTCCGCGAGCTGCGCCAGGGGCACGTTGGAGGTCGTCAGCCGGACCTCGATCGCCGGGTTGGCCACCTGGAAGCCGGACAGGCGCGGGATCAGCCAGCGCAGGGTGAAGGTGGCGAGCGCATTCACGTGCAGCAGGCGGGGCCGCCCGCGCTCGACCTGGCGGGCCGTGGCCAGGGCGATCCGGTCGAGGGCGGCGCCGATCTCGGTGGCGTAGGCGACCCCCGCCTCGGTGAGGACCACGCGCCGGTTGTGGCGCGTGAACAGCGGCAGGCCGAGCCAGCCCTCCAGCATCTGCACGTGCCGACTCACCGCGCCGTGGGTGACCCGCAGCTCGTCCGCGGCCCGGGTGAAGCTCCCGTGCCGCGCGGCCGCCTCGAAGGCCTTCAGGGCGTTCAGGGGCGGCAGGCGACGATGCACGGGTCAGGTTTCCTCACGCGAGCGTCAGCATAAGGCGTTTGTCAGCCCCCCGCCAGACCGCCATCCTGGATCGGAACCACGAAGGATGGCTGGATGTCCGTCGCGTCCGTTCCGACCGCGTCTTCCGAAACCGCGTCCCCGCCGGAGGCCCGGCGCACCCTCCTGGCGACCGGGGTCAACCACGCCCTGCACGACGGCTACACGGACCTGATCTACGTGCTGCTGCCGGTCTGGCAGGCGGAGTTCGGCCTCGATTACGTCGCCCTGGCCTTCCTGCGGTCGCTCTACAACGGCGCGCTGGCGGCGCTGCAGATGCCGGCGAGCCGCCTTGCCCAGGCCTGGGGCGCCCGCATCGTGCTGGTGCTCGGCACCGGGCTCAGCGCGGCGGGCTACGCGATCGCCGGCGCCTCGGGCGGCCTCGTCGGGCTCGGGGTCGGCCTCCTGCTCGGCGGCGCCGGCAGCAGCACCCAGCATCCCCTGGCCTCGGCGGTGATCGCCCGGGCCTACGGCGCGGCGGCGCGGGGGCCCCTCGGCACCTACAATTTCACCGGCGACCTCGGGAAGGCGGCGGTCCCGCCCCTGGTCGGGCTGCTGCTGACCCTGTCGGGCTGGCGCCACGCCCTCTGGGTGATCGCCGGCGGAGGCGTCCTCGTGGCGGTGCTGGTCGGGCGCCTGCTTCCGCGTGAGCCGCAGTCACGCAGCGCCCAGGCGGCCGCCAAGCGGGCGACCCGCCGGGTCGCGGGCGGATCGCCGCCCGGCGCGGGGTTCGGGCTCCTCGTCGCCATCGGCATGCTCGACAACGCCGCGCGGCCGGCCTTCCTGCTCTACCTGCCGTTCCTGCTGCAGGAGAAGGGTGCGGCGCTGACCACGGTGGGCCTCGCGCTCTCGCTGGTCTTCATCGGCGGCGCCCTCGGCAAGGCGGTGTGCGGGCGCCTCGGGGAACGCCTCGGCGTGACCCGGACCGTGATCCTCACCGAGACCGGGACGGCGCTCGCGATCCTGGCGGTGATCGTCCTGCCCCTGGCCCCCGGGCTGATCCTGCTGCCGCTCCTCGGCGTGATGCTGAACGGCACCTCGTCGGTCCTCTACGGGACGGTGCCGGAACTGGCCCCGGGCGGCCGGGTCGAGCGGGCCTTCGCGGTATTCTACACTTGGACGCTCGGCGGCAGCGCGCTGGCGGCGCCGCTGCTCTACGGACGGCTCGGCGACGCGGCCGGCCCGCACTGGGCGGCGGTGGCGGCGGCCGGGACGGCGCTCGCCGTGGTGCCGCTGATGCTGGCCCTGGCGCCGCGCCTCGGGGCGGCGGACCGGCAACGGGCCTGAGGCGTGGCGGCGGGGCCGGGGGCATGGGAACAGGATCTGCCCGCGGGGACGGCCCGCGCGTCCCGCCCGGACGCCGCCTCAGAGGCGGCCCAGGGTGTTGACCCGGACGGCCTCGGACCGGCCGTCCACCGCGACGTCCCGGATCTGCGCCGGCGCCACGCGGGCCGCCTGATAGACCGCCTCCGACACCACGGCCACGCAGCCGAGGGTCTTGGTCAGGCCCTGGAGGCGGGCGGCGACGTTGACGGTGTCGCCCAGCGCCGTGAAGCGGGCATCGGTGGCGTCGCCCATCTCGCCGACGATAGCGAGGCCCGCATGCACGCCGATCCCGTACCGGAGCGTGTGTTCCAGATCGGCCGCCAGCAGCCGGTTCAGGGTGTCTACGGCGTCGGCGATGAGGTCGATCGCCCGCAGGGCGTCCTGGGCGGCCTGCCCGGGCTCCGTCTCCAGGCCGAACAGGGCGAGCAGACCGTCGCCGAGGAACTGGTTGGTCGAGCCGCCGGCCTCCCGCACGGCGTCGCCGACCGCGCCGAGGAAGCGGTTGATGATGAACACCGTGTCGTAGGGCAGGCGCTCCTCGGCGAGCCGGGTCGAGCCGCGCAGGTCGACGAACATCGCCACGATGAAGCGCTCCTCGCCGGATTGCGCCCGGTCGAGCAGGTCGGCCTGGCGCATCCGCGGCTGCGGCGGCAGCAGAGGCACCACGGCCATGTCGGTCTCGGGCCGGAACTGACAGGCGAGCCGCACCCCCGGACCGGCGGCGATGCGCTCCAGGACCGACCGCTCGGTACGGCCGGGACTGGGCGCGCCGTCGCTGCCGTCCGTCACCCGGATGCGGCAGGTGGAGCATCGGCCGCGGCCGCCGCAGACGCTGGCATGGGGGATCCGGTTGCGCCGGCTCGCCTCCAGCACGCTGGTGCCCCGGGGGACCCGCACCACCCGCCCGTCCGGATAGCTGAGCCGGATCGTGCCGCGCTTGACCTCGGCGAGGGTCCGCACGCCGCGCGCTGCGACCACCGCCGCCACCAGGCCCGCATAGGTCCCGAGCAGCCCGTCCCGGATGGCCGCGAGCCGCGCGACCTGATCGGGCAGCCCGACATGGACCGGCTGGAGGGCCACCGCCCGCCACGCCGGATCCTGCGCCAGGGTGAGGATCATGCGGCCGCCCTGCGCGAAGCCCAGCAGCGACAGGACCGGGACCAGGACCGCGAGCGCCAGCAGCCAGGGCGCCATGCGCCCGAAGGCGGGCTTCAGCCGCAGCCAGAAATACAGGCCCATGCAGCCGTGGATCCACGCCAGGACCAGGACCGTGACCTGCAGCAGGCCGAGCGTCGGCGAGGCGATCCAGAAGGCGTAGAGTTCCTGCGCGTAGCCCTTGTCGAGCCCCTCGGTGACGAAGGAGATCCGGGTCGCCGTGATGTGGCTGATGAGGAGCGTCGGGATCAGCAGGCCCGAGACCAGCTGCAGGGCCTCGGAGGGCCGCCAATGGAAGAAGCGGGCCGCGTAGAGCGCCTGGAGCCCGAGCAGCAGATGGAGCACCAGGGCGCCGTAGAGCAGCGTCAGGCCGACGGGATTGAGCCAGACGGCCGTGACGAGGTCGAGGCCGTCCTCCATGGCGTCGAGGGAGATGTTGCCCAGGGCGTGGTTGAGCAGGTGGGTCAGCACGTAGCCGAACAGGACCAGGCCGCTGGCCAGCCGGAGGCGCCGCAGGTTCAGGCGGATCCGCGCGGCTTGCGTGGCGGATCGGGGTTGCGCGCCCGCATCGGCGGATCGAAGCGTCGCGATCGAGGCTGTGCGCACCATGCTGGGAGGTCCGAGGAGATCGGTTCTGGGCCCGCCATTCACGGTCCCTCGTACCAGCAAGACTTCCGCCGCGTCCGATTTATTTCCAATCGCCGGCGATCCGTGGAGTCCCGGACGTGAGGATCGCGCGGACCGCCCGCGCCGGAGACCCGATGCTGGACACCTTCTTCGCCCGCAGCGCCGCCGCGGTGGCCTCCGACCTGATCGGCGCCCGTCTGTTCGTCGGCGCGGCCGGCGGGATCATCGTCGAGACCGAGGCCTACGACAGCACCGATCCGGCCTCCCACAGCTTCCGCGGCCCGACCCGGCGCAACGCCAGCATGTTCGGCCCGCCGGCCCATGCCTACGTGTATCGCTCCTACGGGATGCACTGGTGCCTGAACCTCGTCTGCGAGCCCGGCAGCGCCGTGCTGCTCCGGGCCCTCGCGCCGACCGAGGGGTTTCCCGCCATGCGGGCGCGCCGCGGCGTGGAGGAGCCGCGCCTGCTCTGCGCCGGGCCGGGCCGCCTCTGCCAGGCCCTCGGCGTCACCGACGCGCTGGACGGCGCGACCCTCGCGCGGGCGCCGTTCCGGTTCGAGCCCCGCGCCGCGGGCGATCCCGGGGCCGTCGAGGTGGTCAGCGACCGGCGCATCGGCATCACCCGCGGCGCCGAGACTCCCTGGCGGTTCCTGCTCGCCGGCTCCCGCTTCGTCAGCCGGCCGGTGCGGCGGGCCGAACCGGGGGCCGGGACCGCCTGAGGATCGCAGCGGCCGGAGCGGGATGTCCGGTCGCGGATCCGGGCCGAGCCCGCGCGACCGGGCCGACGCTTCCGCAGGGGGGCGTCCGTCGGGTAGGACGGGGCCGAGGCGCGGGCGATCCGCCGGGCCTGGGCGCGCGCGGGGAGGGGCCATGGCGGCCAAGGATGAAGCGACGTGGCGGGTCGGCGTCCTGTTCTCCCGCAGCGGGGTGAGCGGCATCACCGAGACCGAGCACTTCCTCGGCACCGCGCTCGCGATCGAGGAGATCAACCAGGCCGGCGGCGTGCTGGGCCGCCCGATCGAGCCGGTCTGCTACGACCCCGCCGGCGAGACCGACGCCTACCGCACCCTGGCCCGGCGAATGCTTGCCGAGGACGGGGTCGAGGTGGTGTTCGGCTGCTCGCTCTCGGCGAGCCGGAAGTCGGTGCTGTCCACCATGGAGCGGCACAACGGCCTGCTCTGGTACCCGTCGATCTACGAGGGCTTCGAGTACTCGGAGAACATCATCTACACCGGTGCGACCCTCAACCAGAACGTCTTCGCCCTGGCCGACTACCTCCTGCAGGAGCAGGGGCGGCGGATCTTCCTGATCGGCTCCGACTACATCTACCCGCGGGAATCGAACCGGGTCATGCGCGACCTGATCGAGGCGAAGGGCGGGACCATCGTGGGCGAGCTGTACGCGGCCCTCGACGCGGACGACGCGGCCCATGCCGCCATGATCGCGGCGATCCGCGACGCCGCCCCGGACGCGGTCTTCTCCACCGTGGTGGGGCGCGGGGCCGAGCGGCTCTACCGCGCCTACGCGGAATCCGGCATCGACCGCGCCCGCTGCCCGATCGCCAGCCTGACCCTGGCGGAGGGCCAGATCCACGCGATCGGTCCCGAGCACTGCACCGGCCACGTCCTGGCGGCCCCGTATTTCGGGTCCCTTGCGAGCGAGGAGAACCGGCGCTTCGTCGCCGCCTTCCAGGCCCGGTTCGGGCCCGAGCGCCCCACCAGCATGTGGTCGGAGACCGCCTACGCGCAGGTCCATCTCTTCGCCCGGGCGCTCACGGAGGCCGGCACCCTCGACGCCGAGCGCCTCGGCGCGGCGGCCCTGCGCCAGCGCCTCGCGGCGCCGGAGGGCGACCTCGCCTTCGACGGCGAGACGCGGCACATCTGGCTCACGCCGGGCATCGGCGTCGCCCGGGCCGACGGGCAGTTCGACGTGGTCTGGCGGGCGCGCCGGCCCGTGCGGCCCGATCCCTACCTCGCGTGGTCCCGGTTCGAGACGAACTGGCTGGAGGAGGGTCTCGCCGCGTGACCGCCCCCGCCCGCAAGATCCTGGACGACCTGCGGCGCGCCCGCGCCCTCGTCATCCACCCCAAGGACGAGGAGGGCGCCGCGCTGCTGGAGCAGCTCCGTCGCCTCGGCTGCGCGGTCTCCCTGGCGTGGCCGCCGCCCGCCGCCCTGCCCGCCGACATCGACACGCTGTTCATCCAGCTCGACGACGCCCAGGTGATGCACCTGCTGCCGTCGATCGAGGCGCTGGAGCCGGCGGTCATCGCCATCGTGGCCTACGAGAGCCCGACCTCCCTGAAGGCGATCGCCGACGTCAACGCCCACGGCGTGCTCAACAAGCCGCTCCACCCGCGGGGCGTGCTCACCCAGTTCGCCCTGGCCCGCTACCGGCGCGGCTACGAGGGCCGGCTCACCAGCAAGATCAACCGGCTGGAGGAGACCATGAAGGGCCGCCGCACCGTCGAGAAGGCGGTCCGGCTGCTCGTGGACCTGAACCGGATCGACGAGGACGCCGCCTACAAGATGCTCCGGGACCGGGCCACCGCCGCCCGCGTGCCGATGGCCAGCGTGGCCGAGAGCGTGGTCTCGGCCCACGAGGCGATGAGCGGTCTCGGCCTGCGCATCGCGTTGGCGGAAAAGACCTGATCGCAGCAGCCTGCCGCATTTATGGTCTTGCGGTCCGGTTCGGGGCGCGTATCGTAGTCTAACCGGGCAAGGTTGCCCCGCAGCAAGATTGCTGCATGACATCTCGGCTTTGAAGCCTCTGGTTCGCGGATGATCTTGTCCGCGCCCAGGGGCTTTTTGCGTTTTGGAGCTTTCATGATCCAAGCGAACGGTCCTGCGCGCCCGCCGATACGGGTGTCGTGCATCCAGTTCGCGCCGGACTTCGGCGCGGTCGACGCGAATCTGGCGCGGGCCTCCGATCTCGTCCGCGCGGCCGCCGCCGCGGGCAGCCGGCTGATCGTGCTGCCGGAACTCGCCAGCACCGGCTACGTGTTCGAATCCGCCGCGGAGGCCGCCGCCCTGGCCGAGCCGGTGCCGGAGGGCCCGACCACCCGGGCCTGGGCGGCGCTGGCCGCGGAACTCGGCGTGCACATCGTGGCGGGGATCGCCGAATCCGCCTGCGACGTCCTCTACAACGCCGCCGTGATCGTCGGGCCGGAGGGCTATATCGGCACCTACCGCAAGGCGCATCTCTGGGACCAGGAGAACGTGTTCTTCGCCAGGGGCGACCTCGGCTTCCCGGTCTTCGACACGGCGCTGGGCAAGGTCGGCGTCGCCATCTGCTACGACGGCTGGTTCCCCGAGACCTTCCGGCAGCTGGCGCTCGGCGGCGCCGAGATCGTCTGCATCCCGACCAACTGGGTGCCGATGCCCGACCAGCCCGCGGGCGAGGCCGCCATGGCGAACACCCTGCACCGGGCCGCCGCCCACGTGAACGGCCTCTTCATCGCCTGCGCCGACCGGGTCGGCACCGAGCGCGGCCAGCCCTTCGAGGGGCAGAGCCTGATCGTCGGCCCCAAGGGCTGGCCACTCGCCGGCCCGGCGAGCCGCGACCGGACCGAGACCCTCTCGGCGCTGGTCGATCTCGACGCGGCCGGCCGCAAGGACCTGAACCGGTTCAATTCGCTCCTGCGCGACCGCCGCACCGACATCTACGGCTGAGCCGAGATCCGTAACCCTTCCCGTCCGTCCCAAGGAGTTCGTTCATGGTGAAATGGTCCCTCGCCGGCGCCGCGGCGCTCGCCCTCGCCGCCACGGCCGCGCAGGCCGCCGACGGCAAGCCGATCGTCATCGGCATCCCGATCGGCCTGTCGGGCGCCAACAGCGTCGTCGCCCCCTCGGTGGTGCAGTCGGCCGAACTCGCCGTGGAGGAGATCAACGCCAAGGGCGGCGTGCTCGGCCGCAAGCTCGTCCTCGAGGTCGCCGACGACGCCTCCGGGGCGGCCGGCGCCCAGAAGGCCTTCGACAGCCTGATCTACCAGAAGAAGGTCGACGTCCTGATCTCCATGGAGACGAGCGCGGCGCGCAATGCCGGCCTGCCCGCCGTCACCAAGGGGAAGGTGCCGTACATCTACACCTCGTTCTACGAGGGCCATTCCTGCAACAAGAACATGTTCGTGGACGCCTGGGTGCCGGAGCAGCAGGTTCCGCCGGTGGTGGACGCCTTCAAGGCGCAGGGTGCCAAGACCTACTTCCTGATCGGCAGCGACTACGCCTTCGGCCGCGGCATGCTGGGCTTCGCCAAGAGCTACGTCGAGAAGACCGGCGGCAAGGTTCTCGGCGAGGAATACCTGCCGATGGACGGCAGCGACTGGACCGCGATCATCTCCAAGCTGAAGGAGGCCAAGCCCGACGCGCTGATCACCTCGACGGCGGGCGGCGCGCCGAACGTGACGCTGACCAAGCAGCTGCGCGGCGCCGGCGTGACGCTGCCCTTCGCCAACCTCGCGCTGGACGAGGGCACCGCCAAGAGCATGGGCGCGGACGCCGAGGGCGTCTACCTCTCGGCCTCCTACGTCACCGGGATCGACAGCGCGGAGAACAAGGCGTTCCTGGCGGCGATGCAGAAGAAGTTCGGCGCCGAGCTGCGCACCCCGAACGACCTCTCGGTGCCGGAATACGAGGCGATCTACCTCTACAAGGCCGCGGTCGAGAAGGCGGGCGGGACCGAGACCGCCAAGGTGCTGGAGGCGCTGCCGACGGTAAGCTTCACCGGGCCGCGGGGCACGATCACCATGAGCAAGCAGCACCACGCGCCGCTGACCATGTATCTCGGCCAGATCCAGAAGGACGGCACCGTGAAGGTCGCCGGCACCTTCAAGGACGTCGATCCCGGCGAGCAGTGCCCGAAGCTGCAATGAGGGGCGGGGCGCGACGCCTCCCTCTCCCCGCCCGGCGACGATGGCCGCCCGTCCGAGGCGGACACCGACGCCGCTGAACGAGCGCGACGCGCGCCCTCTCCCGTGCGGGAGAGGGTTGGGGTGAGGGATCGGAGGTTTCGGGATCGCGCGCCCCATCGCCGCGCGGTCAAGGTCGAGACTCTCTCGGAGAGGCCGCATCCCTCACCCTGTCCCTCTCCCGCACGGGAGAGGGGACCCGCGCCCGATCCTGAATCCGCGTTGCCAAAGCAGATGCGTGGATCGGCAGGCCCGCACAGGGGCGCTCATTGCGCCGGGCCTCTGCCGCTTCCGCCTCGTGATGACGGTCCTTCAACCGGAACTCCCCGATGCTGCTCACCCTCGACATCCTGACCACCGCGGCGATCCTGTTCATCGTCTCGATCGGCCTCCTGGCGATCTTCGGCGTGCTCAAGATCATCAACTTCGCCCACGGGGCGTGGCTGACGGTCGGCGCCTATTGCGCGGTGGTGACCGCCAAGCTCGGGCTCAATCCCTGGCTGGCGCTGCCGTTGGCCTTCGCGGTCGGCGCGGCGCTCGGCGGTCTCGCCGAGCACTTCATCATCCGCCCGCTCTACCGGCGGCCGCTCGACGCGATCCTGGCCACCTGGGGGCTCGGCATCGTGGTCGGGCAGCTCATCACCCTGGCCTTCGGCCGGGACGTCCAGCTCACCCCGAACCTGCTGGCGGGCACCGTCGAGATCCTCGGCGTCGACTATTCCGCCTACCGCCTCGTGGCTCTGGGCATCGCGCTGGCGATCGGCACCCTGTTCGCGCTGACGATCGAGCGGACCCGGCTCGGGCTCTCGGCCCGGGCGGTGATCATGAACGAGACCCTGGCGCGCAGCCTCGGCATCGACACGGGGCGCGTGCGCCTCGTCGTGTTCATGATCGGCGCGGGGTTCGCGGCGCTCGCCGGCGTCCTGCTGACGCCGCTCACCAGCGTCGACCCGAACATGGGCGTCGCCTGGCTGATCGGCGCCTTCATGCTGGTGATGGTCGCCGACGCCTCGTACCTGGCGCTCGCGGCGGCCTGCCTCGTCTTCGGGGCCGCGCAGGTCCTGATCAGCACCTTCGTGAGCCCGATCCTCGGCAGCATCGCCATCGCGGTGCTCGCCGCCCTCGTGCTGCGGATCAGCCCGAAAGGTTTCTCCCGTGCTTGAGACCCTGCCCGTCACCGAGCGCGCCGCCGCGGCCCCCCGCCGGCGGCGCCTGTCCCGCGCGGCGCCCGTCGTGGTCGCAATCCTGGCGGCGCTCGCCCTCTGGATCGCGCCGCTCGTCCTCGACACCTTCGCGGTCAACGTCCTGACCCGGTCGATGATCTACGCGGTGCTGGCCGTCACGGTGGACCTGCTCTGGGGCTTCGCGGGGATCCTGACCTTCGGGCAGGCGGCCTTCTTCGGCGTCGGCGCCTACGCCACCGCGATGATCCTCACCGCCTACGGGGCGACGCCCCTGGGGATCGCCGCGGCGGTCGCGGCGGCGCTGGTCGCGCCGGCGCTGCTCGGCCTCGCGGTCGGCTGGCTGTCCTTCTACCACCGCTCGACCCCGCTCTACGCCTCGGTGATCTCGCTGGTCGTCCCGATCGTCGTGGTGCAGCTGATCTACGCGGGCGGCGAATGGACCGGCTCCAGCAGCGGCCTCGTCGGATTCGACGTGCTGCCGTTCGAGAGCGAGGGCTATTTCCGCCTCGCGGCCCTGTTCCTGATCGTCGTCACCCTGGCGGCCTGGATCCTGGTCCGGGCCGATGCGGGCCGCGCCCTCGTGGCGCTGCGGGACAACGAGGCGCGCTGCGCCTATCTCGGCCTCAACCCGCGGCGCCTGCAGATCCGGCTGACCGCGGCTCTGGCCGCCGTCGCGGGGATCGCGGGCTTCCTGTTCGCCAACGCCTCGGGCGTGGTCGCGCCCGAGAATGCCGGCTTCCTGTTCGGCACCGAGCTGGTGATCTGGGTGGCGCTCGGCGGCCGCGGCACGCTGCTCGGCCCGGTGCTCGGCACCATCGCCATCGACTACCTCGCGGCGAACCTGTCCGGCGACCTGCCGTTCCTCTGGCAGCTCCTCCTGGGCACGGCCTTCGTGGCCATCATCATCCTGCTGCCGGGCGGCCTCGCCGACCTCGTCGGACGCCTCTGGCGGGCGCTGCCGGCGGGCCGGCGGGAACCCGCGCCGCCGCGCCTCGTCGCGCGGGCGGCCGATCCGGATGCGGCCGCCTCCGCGACCCCCATCCTCACGGTCGAGAACCTCGCCAAGGCCTACGGTGCCCTGACGGTGCTGGAGGGCATCGACCTGGAGATCCGGGCGGGCGAGCTCGTCAGCCTCGTCGGGCCCAACGGCGCCGGCAAGACCACGCTGATGCGCTGCCTCAGCGACGGCACCGAGCCCTTCACGGGGGCGATCGCCATCGGCGGCACCCCGATCACCGGGCTGACGCCGAACCGCATCGTCGGCCTCGGGGTCGGGCGCAAGTTCCAGGTGGCGAGCGTGTTCGAGAGCCTGTCGGTGGCCGATTGCCTCCGGCTCGCCCGGGCATCCCATGACGGCCTGAGCCCGGTCGGGCAGGCGGAGACGCTGGGCCTGCCGCAGGCGGCCCTCGACGTCCTGCGCATGACCGGCCTCGACCGCCTGCTGACCCGGCCGACCCGCCTCCTGTCCCACGGCCAGAAGCAGGCGCTCGAACTCGCCATGGTGGTGGCGCTGGAGCCGCGGCTGATCCTGCTGGACGAGCCCACCGCCGGCCTGACCAAGGCCGAGCGCACCACCATCGGGACCGTGCTCAAGGCGCTCACCGCCGGGGGAAGGATCGCCGCCGTGCTGGTCGAGCACGACCTCGACTTCGTGCGCGAGATCTCGTCGCGGATCGTGGTGCTGCACCAGGGCCGCCTCGTCCTCGACGGCACGGTGGAGGACGTCGTCGGCTCCGAGCTGGTCCGGACCATCTATTCGGGAGGTGCCCATGGCTGAGGCAGCGGGTGAGGCAGCGGCTGAGGCAGTGCGGCGGAGCGAGCCGGCGGACGCCGCCCTCGCCCTGGAGGGGGTGTCGAGCGGCTACGGAGCGGTATCGATCGTGAAGGGCGTGTCCCTGTCGGTGGCGGCGGGGGAGATCGTGGCGCTGCTGGGCAAGAACGGCATGGGCAAGACCACGCTGCTCAAGACCATCCTGGGCATGGTCGCCCTGCGGGGCGGCGCGATCACCGTCGGGGGACAGGCGCTCGCCGGCCTGTCGCCCGCCCGGCTCGTGGCGCTCGGCGTCGGCTACGCGCCGCAGGAGCAGCCCCTGTTCCAGGACCTGTCGATCCGCGACAACCTGCGCCTCGCGGTCCCCTCCGACCGGATGCTGCCGGAGGCGCTGGAGCGGCTGTTCGGCCATTTCCCGTTCCTGAAGGACCGGCTGGCCCAGCGGGCCGGCACCCTCTCGGGGGGCGAGCAGAAGATGCTGATCCTCGGCCGCGCCCTGATGCTGCGCCCGCGCCTGCTCCTCATCGACGAGATCTCCGAGGGCGTGCAGCCCTCCATGGTCGAGCGCCTGCGCGGCGTGCTCGACGCCGAGCGGGCGGCGGGCGTGTCGATGCTGGTGGTGGAGCAGCACGTCGCCTTCGCGCTGGCCCTGGCCGACCGCTACGCCGTCCTCAAGCTCGGCGAGATCGTCGACAGCGGGCCGGCCGGGGCGCCGGACGCGCAGGCGCGCGTCATCGGCCATCTGGCGGTGTGAGCCATGAGCGAACTCAACACCTTCTCGATCGCCGCCCGCTGCCCGCGGACCGGGCAGCTCGGCGTCGCGGTGGCGAGCGCCGTCCCGGCGGTGGGCGGGCTCTGCCCCTACATCCGCGCCGGGATCGGGGCCGTCACCACCCAGTCCTGGGTGAACCCCTACCTCGCCGCCCGCATCCTCGACGGCCTGGCCGGCGGGCAGGGCCCCGACGCCGCCCTGGCGGCGGCGCTCGCCACCGACGACCGGCCGGACCTGCGCCAGCTCGGCCTCGTCGATGCGCGCGGGACCGGCGCGGCCTGGACCGGCGCCGGCTGTACTCAGGCCGCCGGACACCGCACCGGGGCCGGCTACGCCGTGCAGGGCAACATGCTGGCCGGGACCGGCGTGATCGACGCCATGGCGGAGGCCTTCGCGGGGAGCGCGGCCTGCGACCTCGACGAGCGGCTCATGCGGGCGCTGGAGGCCGGCGATGCGGCCGGCGGCGACAAGCGCGGCAAGCAATCGGCGGCCCTCAGGATCGTCGCCGGCGAGGATTACCCGCTCCTCGACCTGCGGGTCGACGAGCACGCCGAGCCCGTCGCCGAGCTGCGCCGCGTCCTCGCGATCGCCCGGCGGCAGCTCGTGCCGTTCGTGGCCGGCATGCCCCGGAAGCACGGCCCGGCCGGCGCCCTGCCGGACGACGTCGTGGCGATGCTCCTGAAAGCGCCCGCTGAGCGGCCGGGCGCTGCGGCCGATGGCGGGGCCGCCGATGCGCCCGATCTCCTGCGCGACGTCATCGGCCTGCGCCAGGAGCCCGGGCGGGTCGCGCACCTGCTGACGCAGTTCGCGCCGGTGCTCGCCGAGATCGCCCGGCTCCGCGACCTCGACCTCGCGGACATCCATCCGCCGGTCGTCTTCGATCCGACCTTGCCGTACCGCCGGGGGCCCCATGACGACCGCCGTGACTGACCCCCTCTGGCCGTTGCCGATCACCGAGCTCGCGCGGCGGATCGCGGCGCGGGAGCTGTCGAGCGCCGACCTCGTCGGCGCCAGCCTCGACCGGATCGCGCGCCTCGACGGCGCCCTGAACAGCTTCGTCCATCTCTCGTCCGCGGCCCTCGACGCCGCGCGCGCGGCCGATGCCGAGATCACCCGGTCCGGCCCGCGGGGCCCGCTGCACGGCATCCCGATCGCCATCAAGGACAACTACACCACGGCCGACATGCCGACCCGGGCGGGTACCGCCGTGGAGGCCCTGACCTTCCCGGCGGCCGACAGCCACGCGGTGGCGCGGCTGCGGGCGGCCGGCGCGGTGATCCTCGGCAAGCTGCGCATGCACGAATTCGCCTGGGGCATGGTCACGCCGCCGACCCGCAATCCCTGGGACCTCGACCGGGTGCCCGGCGGCTCCAGCGGCGGCTCCGGCGCCGCGGTCGCGGCCCGCCTCTGCCCGGCCGCCCTCGGCTCGGACACGGGCGGCTCGATCCGGATCCCGGCCGCCCTGTGCGGGGTCGTCGGCCTCAAGCCGACCTACGGCCGGGTCGGCCGGTCGGGGATCGTCCCGCATTCCTGGTCCCTCGACCATGCCGGGCCGCTGACCCTGACGGTGGCCGATTCCGCCCTGATGCTGCAGGCCCTCGCCGGCCCGGATGCCGGCGATCCCGCCGCCAGCGCGGCGCCGGTCCCCGACTACACGGCCGGGCTGGACCGGCCGATCCGGGGCCTGCGCGTCGCGGTGATCCGCAACCACTTCTTCGACGCGGTCGACGAGGACGTCGCTGTCGCAATCGAGGGGGCGCTCCGCTTCCTCGCCGACCGGGGCTGCACGGTCCGCGACGTCGCGGTGCCGTCCCTGCGCCACGGCCTCGGGGCCATCTACGCCATCGAGCTCGCCTCCTCGACCGCCTATCACGACCGCAGCCTCGCCCAGGGCCACGTGGCGGGCTTCGCCGCCGACGTCCGCGACCTCGTGGAGATGGGCCGGCTCGTGACCGGGCCGGACTACCTGCGCGCCGAGCAGGTGCGGGCCCTGATCATGGACGAGATGGCCGCCGTCCTGGCGGAGGCCGACGTGATCGTCGGCCCGGCCTCGCCCTTGACCGCGTGGCGGACGGACGAGTCCGCGGTGTCGCTCGGCGGGCGCGCGGAGAGCGTGCTGGCGGCCTCCTGGCGGCTGACCTACCCGTTCAACCTCGCGGGCCTGCCCGCGATCGCGCTGCCCTGCGGCTTCGACCGGCGCGGCCTGCCGATCAGCCTCCAGATCGCCGGCCGGCCCTTCGCCGAAGCCGAGATCCTGCGCGTGGCGCACCAGTACGAGCGGGCGCACGATTGGTGGCGCCGGGTGCCGCCCCTGGCCGGCTGACGCGGCGGGCCGGTCCTGCGCAGCTGAACCGGCCCGTTGCGATCGGTTGCACGCAACCAATACCGCCTCTCATCGCAAATATCCGCGCGCTGTACAGAGCGATGCGTGTGGAACCCTTTTTCCGCGGTTGCCGTTGCTGGGTTCGATTGAAACCAGGAGGCTACCAATGCGCAACATCATTCTCTCGGGTGCCCTGTTCGCGGCCCTGTGCGGCGCGGCGAGCGCCGAGGAGACCACGGTCATCCGCCGCGACGGGCCCGCCGTCGTCGACCACCGCGACACCGTCGTCGAGAAGCGTGAGGTCACCACCGGCACCGTCGATTGCGGTTCCAAGACCGTCCACAAGGAGGACGGCATGGGCAACTCCAAGACCGTCCACAAGGAAGGCTGCAACTGAGCCTCCGCGGCCCGTAACGCCCTGACGAGCCTGGAGATCTCAGCATGACCAACAAGCTTCTTCTGTCGCTGGCGACCGCCGGCCTCCTCGCCCTCCCGGTGGCCGCCCAGGCGCAGGGCACCCTGCGGGGCGCGGCCGAGGGTGCGGCGGTCGGCGCCGATGCGGCCGGCCCGGTCGGCGGCATCGTCGGCGGCGCCGTGGGCGCGGCCACCGGTACGGTGGGCGGCATCCTCGGGGTCGACGACCGTCCCCGGTTCCGCAGCTACGTCCGCGACCGCGGCGTGCGCTCGTACAGCTGGGGCGGCCCGGTCCGGGTCGGCACCGTGCTGCCGGAGGACAGCGTGACCTACTACGACGTACCCGACGAGTACCGGGTGCGTCCGGGCTACCGCTACACCATCGTGAACGACCAGCCCGTCCTGGTCGATCGCGGCCACCGCATCGTCGAGGTCATCGACTGATCGGAGGGGCGCCGGGATCCCGGCGCTCCATCAGGCAGGACGGCCCGTCCGGCATCGCCGCGGCGGGCCGTTTCGCGTCTGCAGGGCGCGGCCCGAGAACGAGAGGACGAGAGATCGCGCGGGCATGGGCACGGGCGCTGGAGACGAGGCGCGACGGACCCCCTCTCCCGAGCGGGAGAGGGCTGGGGTGAGGGACGAGAAGGATCAGGATCGAGCGCCCCGTCGCCGGTCAGCCGAGGTCGAGACTTTCTCGGTAAGGCCGCACCCCTCGCCCTGTCCCTCTCCCGCACGGGCGAGGGGACCCGCGCCCGGTCCTGAAGCCGCGTTGCCGACATGGATGGGTCCGACGGGCCGCCGCGAGCGTGCGGCCGGTAGCGGAGGGATCGGCTCGCGCCTCACCCCCGCGTCAGCGCCAGTTCCGGCAGGTGCAGGGTGATCCGGTAGGCGGACGCGTCGTGGCTGCGCGTCACGGTCGCTTCGAGCTGGCGCAGGGACATCTCCACCAGCAGGGTCCCGAAGCCCCGGCCCGGCCGCGGTTCGCCCACGCGGGCCATGCGCTCGCACCATTCGAGGACGAGCCCCTCTTCCTGGCGGTCCCAGGTGACGGACAGCGCGCCGTCGTCGGACCCGAGCGCGCCGTATTTCACCGAGTTCGTCGCCCATTCGTGCAGGATCATCGCCAGCGACGAGACGTGCCGCCAGTTGATCGCCACGAGGGGCCCCTCGATCACCGTGGGGACGTGGTCGCGGTACGGGCGCAGGGTCGCGCCGATCAGGCCCGCGAGGTCGCTCATGCCCTGGCCGTCGGAGGGATCGGCCAGGGAATGTGCCCGCCCGAGGGCCGAGATGCGGTCGCGCATGTCGGTGGCGAAGACGCCGATCTCCCGGTGCGTGCGGGCCCCCGCCGAGATCATGCCGCCGATGATCGCGAACAGGTTCTTCACCCGGTGATTCATCTCCCGCAGCATCAGGTCGCGGGTCTCGGCGAGCGCGTATTCGGGCGAGACGTCGATGCAGACGCCGACGATCCGCTTCCGGTCGCCGCTCCGGGTCAGGCGCCCGTAGCTGCGGATGTGCCGCAGCGCGTGATCGGCGGCGCGCACGCGGATGCGCGCCTCGAACTCGTCCAGGCCGTGCGCCGCTTCGGCGAGAGCCGCCTCGAAGCCGGGACGGTCCTCGGGCAGCACGCTGGCCGCCAGGGCGGCGGTGGGGTGCGGCGTGTCGGGAGTCAGGCCGAAGATCGTGCCGGCGGTGCTGTCGACCACGACGGTCCCGGCATCGGGGCTGTATTCCCAGACGCCGATGCCTCCGGCCTTCACGGCCAATTCCAACCGCTCCCGCTCCGCGGCGAGCTGGCGCTCCAGGGACAAGGCCTCGGTGATGTCGGTGAGCACCAGGGTGGCGCCGTCGACGCTGCCGTTCTGCAGGCGGTAGGGCAGCACCCGCAGGGAGAGCGTCCGGTCCCCATCCCGGGTGGCGACGCGCCGCTGGATCACCGAGCCGCCGGCGCAGACCTCCTGGGCGTCATGCAGGTATTCTGGGCCGGCGAGCCGGCTCGACACGTCGGCGAGGGGACGTCCCCGGTCGGCCGGCTGCAGCGGGAAGATCGCCGTGGCGGCCGTGGTGAAGCTGCGCACCTTCAGGGCGCGGTCCAGCACGACCACGGCGAGATCGGTGGATTCGAAGAAGTTGCGCAGATCGGCATTGGCGATGGTGAGCTGCTCGACCTTGGTCTTCAGCTCATCGTTGACCGTGGACAGCTCCTCGTTCGTCGACTGGAGCTCCTCGTTCATCGACATCATTTCTTCGTTGGAGCTCTTCAGCTCCTCGTTCGTCGTCTCCAGCTCCTCGACGGTGGAGCGGAGCTTGTAGCGCGTGCGCAGCAGCTCCTCCTCCAGCGCCTCGACGTGGTCGCCGCCGGCATCCATCTCGATCAGGTCGAGATCGTCCGCAGCCTGGAAGGCGCCGGTGTCGCGCAGGACGAGCAGCATCGAGCCGTCGGGCAGGGGATCGCAGATCAGCTCCACCGGCTGGACGCCGTATTCCGAGCGGATCTCCACGTCGCGGACGACCACGCGCTTGCGCGCATCCCGGGTCTGGCGGAGCAGCGGCCCGATCACGTCGCGCAGGCCCGGACGGGCCAGGGTGATCGCGCTGCTGCCGCCGGTCCGCGTGACCGGGAAGTCGAAGTAGCGGCTCAGGCGCCCGTAGGCGGCGATGATGCCGCCATCCTCGTTGAGCACCATGCTGGGCGGGGCGTAGCGCTCCATGACGCGGCGCACCGCGACGGTCTCGTCGGCGATCGAGGGCTCGCCGCGGCGCTCCTCGCGCGCTCCGCGCCGGGTCTCGCCGCGCCGGGCGCTCCCGGGCAGGTCGATCGGGTATTGCGGCGCGCCCGGCGGCCGCTCGAACAGGCGGGCGTGCTGGTCGATGACCGGGAAGAGGTGCTCGAACCGGCTGACGCTCTCCGAAGGCCCGAGGAACAGGTAGCCCCCGGGCCGGACCGCGTAGTGGAACAGCGGCACCACCGATTGCTGGAGGCGCTCGTCGAAATAGATCAGCAGGTTGCGGCAGGACAGGAGGTCGACCCGCGAGAAGGGCGGGTCCTTGACCAGGCTGTGGCTGGAGAAGCGGATCAGGTCGCGGATCTCGGCCGCGATGGTGAAGCGCTCGGCATGGGGGACGACGTAGCGCTCCCGCAGATGCGCCGGGATGTCGGCGAGCGCGGCGGCCGGGTAGGTCGCCTCCCGGGCGATCTGGAGCATGCGCTCGTCGATGTCGGTGGCGAAGATCTGGACCGCCGGCGGCAGGCCGAGGCGGCGGGCGGCGTCGGCGAACAGCATGGCGATGCTGTAGGCCTCCTCGCCGCTGGAGCAGCCCGGGATCCAGACCCGGATGTCCTCCTCGGGGTCGCGGGTGCGCAGCAGGGGCTCCACCGCGCGCTCCCGGAGGAGCTCGAACAGCTCGGCGTCGCGGAAGAAGCGGGTGACGTTGATGAGGAGGTCGCGGAACAGCGCCTCGCACTCGGTCTTGTCCGCCCGGACGCGGCCGAGATAGGCCCGGCCGGACTCGAGCCCGAGGACGTGCATGCGCCGCTCGACCCGCCGGACCAGGGTGGTCCGCTTGTAGCCGGAGAAGTCGTGGCCCACCGTCGCGCGGATGACCCGGCAGAGGTCGTCGATGTGGTCGGCGACGAGGCGGGCCTCGTCGTCGACGGCGTCGGTGCCCCGGCGGCGGAAGAAGCTCGTGAGGCAGTCCACGATCTCCCCCGGCGGCCGCACGAAGTCGACGAGGCTGGTGCCGACCGCCGAGAGCGGCATGCCGTCGTAGCGGGCGGTGTCGGGCTGCTGCACCACGCAGACGCCGCCATGCTCCTTGATGGCCCGCAGGCCGGTCGTGCCGTCGGCCCCCGTGCCCGACAGGATCACGCAGGCGGCGTTGGCCTGCTGGTCGACCGCGAGCGACAGGAAGAAGTCGTCGATCGGCCGGCGCAGGCCCCGCGGCTGGACGAAGTGGGTGAGTTCGAGGACGCCGTTCTGGATGACGAGGCCCCGCCCGGGCGGGATGATGTAGACCTTGTCGCCCGCGATCCGCTCCCCGCCCTCGCACTGGAGCACCTCCAGCTCGGTCTGCCGGTCGAGGAGCTGCGCCAGCATGCTCTCGTGGTTGGGGTCGAGGTGCTGGACGATGACGAAGGCCATGCCGGTCGGCGGCCGGGCGCGCGCCAGCATCTCCCGCAGGGCCTCGAGTCCGCCCGCCGAGGCGCCGATTCCCACGACGGGTCCGGCGAAGGGCGGGGCCGTCACCGTCCCGGCGCCGTCCAGGATCTCCGAGGCCTCGCCTCCGGGGGCGTTATGGAAATCCTGGTGCATCGAGATCCGCGAGCGTGAGCTTGGCCTGCGCGACCGTGGCGACCGTGTTGGCGATCGTCATCAGCGAGCCCTCGATGACGAGCCCACTCTCCGCAAGCGTCGGGGTCAGCCGGCTCAAGGTCCGGCCGAGTTCGGTATCGTAGGCGGAAAGCAACGCGGGTTGCGAGCGGCTGACATCGAATTGGGATGCGAAAAGAAAGCGCACCTCGCCCGAGAGCGCCTTCAGTTTGGACATGTACAGCAGATTGACGAAAGGCTTCCCGTCCTTGCGGAAATTCAGGATCGGCGTGCGCACGGAGTCCTGCCGGTCGTTCTCCAGGAAGGCGTGGATCTTGGCCCGCGCCTCCCGGTTGTCGGCGTCGCGCTGGAGGAGGCGGCAATTGCGCCCGACGACCTCCGCGCCCGTATAGCCGGTGAGCTGGTGGAACGGCGCGTTCACCAGGAGCAGGACGTTGTCGTCGGTCGCCGCGGCCAGCGCCAGGGCGATGTGGGATTTCTCGAAGAAGGTGCTGAGTTCGGCCGGGATGGTCTGCGTGTCCACGGTAGCTTCCCTGTCGCCTCCGTTCGGCGCGGCCCGGCCGGTCGCCCCGCGTTCGCGCTGCCGGCCTCGGCGCGGGTCGACATTCCTGACGCGCAACCGCGGCTGCCGTTCTCCAATTCGGGCACCGCGCTGAGGCCGTCCTCATGGGCGCGTCGGATCGGTATGGCAATGACGCCCGACCCCGCCCGCCCGTTCCGCGCGGGCCTGCCGCACCCCGTGTCCGGCGGGGGCACCGACGTTCCGCCGGGCGCCGCCCGGTCCGGCCCGACCGCACCGCCCAGGATGCGGCCGCCTGGCGCCCGACCGCGGCCTCCGGATCTCAGCCCTCGCCCCCGATGATGCCGCGGATGCGGGTGGCCAGCGCCTCCAGGGCGAAGGGCTTCGTCATCACCTGCATGCCGGGGCCGAGATGGCCGTGGTTGAGGGCGGCGTTCTCCGCGTAGCCGGTGATGAACAGGACCTTCAGGTCGGCACGGTGCTGGCGGCCGGCATCGGCCATCTGGCGGCCGTTCATGCCGCCGGGCAGGCCGACATCGGTGATGAGCATGTCGATGCGCACGTCCGACTGGAGCACCTTCAGGCCCGAGGCCCCGTCCGCCGCCTCGATCGCCGCGTAGCCGAGGTCTTCGAGCACCTCGGTCACCAGCATCCGCACGGTGGGCTCGTCGTCCACCACCAAGACCGTCTCGCCCTGCTCGGCGCGGGGGGCGTGGGCGAGGTCGGGCAGGCTCGCCTCGGCCTCCGCCTCGCCGAGATGGCGGGGCAGGTACAGGCAGACCATCGTGCCCTGGTCGATCTCGGAGTAGATCCGGACCTGCCCGCCGGACTGCTTGGCGAAGCCGTAGATCATCGACAGGCCGAGGCCGGTGCCCTCGCCGATCGGCTTGGTGGTGAAGAACGGGTCGAAGGCCTTGGCGACCACGTCGGGGGTCATGCCGGTGCCGTTGTCCGAGACGCAGAGCGTGACGTACTGGCCCGGCTCCAGCTCGCGCTCCTGGGCAGCCCGGTGGTCGAGCCAGCGGTTGGCCGTCTCGATGACGATGCGGCCGCCCTCCGGCATCGCGTCCCGGGCGTTGATGCACAGGTTGAGCAGCGCGTTCTCGAGCTGGCTCGGGTCGACCAGCGTCGGCCACAGGCCGCCGGCCCCCACCGACTCGATCGCCACGGCGGGGCCGACCGTGCGGCGGACGAGGTCCATCATGCCCTCGACCAGACGGTTCACGTCCGTCGGCTTCGGGTCGAGGGTCTGGCGGCGCGAGAAGGCCAGCAGGCGGTGGGTCAGGGCGGCGGCGCGCTTGGCCGCCCCCTGCGCCGCGCCGATGTAGCGGTCGAGGTCGCCGACCCGGCCCTGCAGCATCCGGGTCTGCATCAGCTCCAGCGAGCCGACGATCCCGGCCAGCATGTTGTTGAAGTCGTGGGCGAGCCCGCCGGTGAGCTGGCCGACCGCCTCCATCTTCTGCGACTGGCGCAGGGCCTCCTCGGCGCGCATCAATTCGGCGGAGCGCGCGGCGACCCGCTGCTCCAGGGTCTCGTTGAGGCTGCGCAGCGCCGCGGTGACGCGGTCCCGCTCCGCCTCGACGGCCTTACGCTCGTCCACGTCGATCAGGACCCCGGGGAAGCTCAGGGGCGTGCCGTCCGGCGCATGGTCGACGCGGCCGTTCGCCTCCAGCCAGTAGTAGTTCCCGTCGGCACGGCGGACCCGGTACTGGTGCGCGTAGGCGCCCCCCCGGGCGATCGCGGCCGTGATGGCCTGGGCCAGGCCGTCGCGGTCGTCGGGATGTACGGTCTCCACCACCTGGGCGAGGCTCAGGCCCTCGCGGCCGAGGGCCGGATCGAGGCCGAAGCTGCGGGCGAAGGCCTCGTCGACGGTGAAGCGGTCGCTCGGCAGGTCCCAGAACCACGTGCCGATGATCGCGCCGGCCGCGAGGGCGAGCTGCACGCGCTGGATGTTGGTGCGGGCGAGCGCCTCGCTGGCGCGCAGCGCGTCCTCCGCCTGCCGGCGCGCCGTGACGTCCCGGAACAGCACCGAGACCTGACGCCGTCCCGGCGGCTCGACCCGGGCCGCCGAGACGTCGATGAAGCGGTCGGCCTGCGCGAAGAAGCGTTCGAACCGGATCGGGCGGCCGGTGCGGAGCACCCCGCCGTACAGGTCGAGCCACGCATCCGCGTCCTCGGCCGCGACGAGGCCGCGCAGGGTCCGTCCGACGATGTTGGGAATGCCGGTGTGGCGCTCGTAGCCCGGATTGGCCTCGATGTGGACGTAGTCGCTCAGGGGGCCGTGCGGGCCGTCGAAGAACTCGATGATGCAGAAGCCGTCGTCGATGGCGTCGAACAGCGTCCGGTAGCGCTCCTCGCCGGCGCGCAGGGCGTCCCGGGCCTGCCGCTGCTCGGTGATGTCGCGCGCCACCCCGGAGAACCGCACCGGGCGCCCGTGGACGTCGCGCTCGATCTCGCCCTGCCGCGCGATCCAGCGGATCTCTCCGGTATCCGGCCGCCGGATCCGGTAGGTGACGTCGCGCGGGGCGTCGCCCCGGCGCCGGCTCGCTGCCGTCGAGACGAGAGTCTGGTCCTCCGGCAGGATCAGGGCCTCGACGATCTCGGCCGGGTAGGTGCTGCGCTCCGGCAGGCCGTAGAGCCGGCAGAATTGCGGGGTCGGGTGCAGGAGCCCGTCGTCGACCCCCACGGTGAACAGGCCGATCCCGCCCGCCTCCTGCGCCCGCAGCAGACGGGCCTCGGCCTCCCGGAGCGCCCGGTCGGCAGTGTCGAGGTCCAGGCTGTCCTGGAGCACCGCCACGTAGCCGACATGGGCACCGGCCTTGTCGCGCAGCGGCGTCACCGAGCCGGACATCCGCCGGCGGCCGCCGACGGCGCGCAGGTGCCAGTCCGCGTCCGCGACGTCGCCCTCGTCCAGGGCCCTGCGCAGAGCGGCCCCGGGATGGCCCGCCGCCCGGTCCTCGGGCGTGAACAGCGCCGCGAAGGGCTGGCCGCCCATCGCCTCCGCCGTCCAACCGAGGATGTCCTCGGCGCCGGCGTTCCAGGCGGTGATGCACCCGTCGCGGTCGAGGGCGATGGCGGCGAACCGGGCGGCGCCGTCGGGGATCGGCGGCGCGCCGCCGGTGCCGGTGGTCGCCGCCCGCGCCCGCAATCCGGCGGCCTCTTCCTCCAGCGCGCGGGCGCGCCGCAGGAGCATGTCGGTCCCTGTCGCGTCCACGCTCAGGGTCCGGGCGTCGCGACGGGCTCCGCCGCCGGCCGCGCGGACGCGACGGGGCCGATCTGCGCGGGGCGGTCGGGGCTGGTCGCCGGGGCGGGGAGGGCCGGTGAATCGGGCACGGGACTGGCGCTGTGACAGAGGTGGCGGGTCGTGGGGGCCTTCTGCCGGAAACGGACCTGGGACGCCACGGGAACGCACCATAACGCGCGGAAACCGCCAAGGCTGCGTCGGCCGGCCCGCGAGGACCGGGTCAGTGCGGCTCGGCGAGGCGGCAGGTGGCGCCGCTCGCGCGGGGCCAGCCGTAGTAGATCGTCTCGGCCTGCACGTCGGCGAGGCCCACGACCTCCGGCACCGAGGCCTGCTGCGTGTCGAGCACCGCCCCACCGGCCCCCGTGAAGGTACACAGGACGGTCACGTTCGTCGCCAGGTCCGGACCGGTGTTGCGCAGGTTGACCATCGCCCGCTGCGGCTCGTGGGAATCCGGTGGCGTGTGGAGCCGGGTCTCGCGAAGGACGAGGGCGGCGTCGGCCCGCGTCGGCGTCGCGCACGTGACGATCAGGCCGGCCGCCAAGAAGGCGGCGGCCGGCCGCGACGTCCGAATCCTGCGCATGATCCGTCCCTCCCATCCTCGCGCCGGGGCCCGGCCCCCGCTTCGGTCAAACTTGGGAACCGGCATCCCGGTTCTCCGCGCGGTGCGTCAGGCGCTTCATACCCGGCTCAGTTGCGCAGCGGCTTGGCGTCGATCTGCATCCGGTAGATCGTCGTCGGGAACTTGACCGCCGAGGCCTCGCCGCCGTTCATCGCCGGCGTGCGGTTCATCTGCGCCGCCGGGATCCACAGGCCGCCCTGCTCGTCGATCCACATCGCGTCGACCCAGACGAGCCGCGGGTCCTGCACCAGGGTGCTCATCGTCCCGTCCGGCGCGATCTTGAGGATCCGCAGGCCGTCCGTGTCGCTCGCGTAGATCGTGCCCGCCGCGTCGATGGCGGTGCCGCCCGTCGCCACGGTGGCGGCGTGGAGCTTGACGTGCTTGGCGCGCTCGTCGTCGCTCACGGTCGCGTCGTCAAGATACCGGGTCTCGATGCTGTAGAGCGGCCCGGTGCAGGCCTGATAGTAGAAGGTCTTGCCGTCCGGCGAGACCTCCAGCTGGTCGGCGTGGATGAAGAGCAGCTTGCCCTGGTCGTCCCGGAGCACCCGGCCCTGGCCGGTGAGCGGGCGCTGCGCGATGGTGGACCAATGGCCGTCGAGCACCCGCCGCAGGCCGCCGGTCTCGCGGTCGAGGACGATCAGCCCGGGCTGGCCGGCATCCGTCAGGTAGATGTGGCTGCCGTTGAAGCGGAAATCGTCGATGAAGCTCTTCTCGCCGGTCGCCGCCTGCAGCGGATAGACCTTGCGCACGGCGTTCGTGGCGAGGTCGATCTGCACGAGCTTCGGGCCGCCCGGCAGCGGCGCCGCGCCCATGCCCGGCGCGCCCTTGTCGACCACCCAGAGGTCCCCGTCCGGCCCGATCCGGATGGCGTTGACCGCCACGAAGGCCTTGGCCGGATCGTCGCCCGGCTTCCAGGCGTTCCAGGCCGCGTCGGGGAACGGAACCGCCTTGCCGTCCCGCCACTCGCCGAGTTCGAGGCCCGTGTCCTTGCTCTGCCGCTGGAACGGGGAGAACAGCCGGCCGTCCGGGGATCGGGTGATGCCGTTGAACACGAGGCTGTCCGATTTCACCATCGGCTTGAGGGCGTCGGACTCGGCCGGCGCCTCGGCGGCGCGGCCGGGCGTGCCCAGGGCGGCGGCCAGCAGGAGGGCGAGGAGCGTGGCGCGCATGGCGGTATCCCGGTCCAATGGTGAAGCGTCCGGGCCGGTAAGCCCGCAGGGCGCGCGGTGTTCCCTGCCGATCCCGTCGGCCGCAACCGAACCTCCGACGCCCCGGCCCCGCCGGGGGCGCCTGCGACGCCCCGCCGGGGCTGGATCCTGCGAAAATGAGAACATATAATGAACAAACGACGCGGGCCGCACGGGGCGGCCGAGGAGGAGCGAGGGATGGCCAAGTACCGGTTCCACTGCACCAACGGGCTCGAATGCGTGTTCGATGCCCGCGGCACCGAGGTCCGCGCCGCGGCACGCCTGGTCGACCGGGCCCGGAAGGTCGCCTCCGACGTGCGGCAGTCGCTGGCGAACCGGACCGACTGGGCCGAGTGGCGGGTGAGCGTGCACGACCTCTCGGGCCGGCGCGTCCTGGTCCAGCCCTTCGAGGGGGCGTCGGGGCGCGCCAGGGCGGCCTGAACGATGGCGCCGCTCCGGACGGGCACGGATCCGGTCGCCGGCGAGCCGGATCAGACGATCCGCCCGCTGAGCCTGTCCGAGTTCATCGGGCAGCGTGCGGCGCGGGCGAACATGCAGGTGTTCATCGAGGCGGCGCGGAAGACCGGCCAGGCGCTGGACCACGTGCTGTTCGTCGGCCCGCCGGGTCTGGGCAAGACGACGCTCGCCCAGATCGTGGCGCGCGAACTCGGCGTGAACTTCCGCTCGACCTCCGGCCCGGTGATCGCCAAGGCCGGGGACCTGGCCGCGCAGCTCACCAACCTGGAGGAGCGCGACGTCCTGTTCATCGACGAGATCCACCGGCTCAACCCGGCGGTGGAGGAGATCCTCTACCCGGCCATGGAGGATTACCAGCTCGACCTGATCATCGGCGAGGGCCCGGCGGCGCGCTCGGTCAAGATCGAGCTGCCGAAGTTCACGCTGGTGGGCGCCACGACCCGGGCGGGGCTGCTGACCACGCCGCTGCGCGACCGGTTCGGGATCCCGATCCGGCTGGAATTCTACGAGATCGACGAGCTGGAGCAGATCGTGGCGCGCGGGGCGCGGGTCCTGGGCCTGGGGATGTCGGCGGAGGGAGCCAACGAGATCGCCCGGCGGGCGCGGGGCACGCCGCGGATCGCCGGGCGTCTCCTGCGGCGGGTGCGGGACTTCGCCGTTGTGGCGGAGGCCGAGACGGTGACGCGGGCGATCGCCGACCGGGCGCTGCAGCTGCTCGACGTGGACGCGGCCGGGCTCGACGTGATGGACCGCAAGTACCTGAGCCTGATCGCGCGCTCCTTCGGGGGCGGCCCCGTGGGGATCGAGACGATCGGGGCGGCCCTGTCGGAGCCGCGCGACGCGATCGAGGACATCATCGAGCCGTATCTCATCCAGCGCGGCTTCGTGCAGCGCACCCCCCGCGGCCGCGTCCTCACCCGGCACGCCTACCGCCACATGCAGCTGCCGGAACCCGGGGCGGCCCCGGTGGCCGCCTGAGGCTGCGGCCCGACGGACGGCGGCCGTGCCGGCGGATGGCGACGCGCCGCCCGCCCGTCCCTCAGGCCCTGCGACGCACCGCGCCGGCGTCGTGGTCCATCCGCTGGAGCAGGGCGGCGAGGGGCATCGGCCGGCCGATGTGATAGCCCTGGACGTAGCGGCTGCCGTGCCGCCGCGCCACGTCCAGCTGGGCCTGCGTCTCGATCCCCTCGACGATCCCGTCGAGACCGAGGTTGCGGCACAGGTCCAGGATCGTGGAGATCAGGCTGCAGCCCCGGTCCGTATTGATGTCGACCATGAAGCTGCGGTCGATCTTGATCTTGTCCAGCGGCAGGCGGTGGACGTAGCCCAGGCTGGAATAGCCCGTCCCGAAATCGTCGAGCGCGATCTTGATGCCGAGGCTGCGCAGGGCGGTGATGGCCGCCTTGGCGTGATCGAAGTCGCGCATCAGGGCGGTCTCGGTGAGTTCGAGCGTCAGCCGGCGCGGGTCGAAGCCGCTGCCCTGCACCGCGGCCAGGATCGCCAGGACGGTCTCCGGCGAGGCGAGATCGTGGGCGGAGAGGTTGAAGGACAGGCCGGTCTCGGGCGGCAGCCGCGCGCCGTCGGCGAGCGCCTTGCGCAGGAGCAGGAGCGTGACCGTGTGGATCATGCCGCAGCGCTCGGCTGCCGCGATGAACCGGTCCGGTCCGACCTGGCCCAGCGACGGGCTCGTCCACCGCGCCAGACCCTCCACGAAGGCGATCCGCCCCGTCTCCGTGTCGAGGATCGGCTGGTAGTGCAGGACCATCTCGGCGGCGAGGTCGGCCGTCCGCAGGGCCGTCTCCACCGCCTGCTCGGCATGGATGGCGTCCTTGTGCTCCTGCGAGAACAGGGTCGTTGCGCCGCGCCGCTGCTCCTTCGAGTGGTAGAGCGCGTAGTCGGCGCGGTCGAACAGGGCGTCCGCGTCGCGCGTGGCCTTGCAGGAGAGGGCGAGGCCGCCCGAGCAGCCCGTGACGACCCGGATGTCGCCGATCCGCGTCGGCTGCTGCAGCGCCGTGCAGATGCCGTCGCAGAAGGCGAGCGCCGCCGCGGCCCCTTCGGACGCTCGGAGAATCACGCCGAATTCGTCGCCGCCCAGCCGCGTCACCACCACGTCGGCGCTGGCGAATTCCGCGAGGCGCCGGCCGGCTTCCGCCAGGACGCGGTCGCCGACATTATGCCCGTAGGTGTCGTTGATCGGCTTGAAACGGTCGAGGTCGAAGATGGCCAGGGCGAAGGGCGCGCCCGCCTCCGAGGGCGAGCGGATCGCCTCGTCGAGCTTCTGGAAGAAGTAGCGGCGGTTCGGCAGGCCGGTCAGGCTGTCGGTCTGGGCAAGGCGCGCATTCTCCTCGGAGAGCCGGCTCGCCACGGCCTGGGACGCCACGAGGTCGACGAAGGCCCGGTAGTTGGTGTTGAGGGTCCGGACCATCACCACCGTCACGAAGGCCGTGTTCGCCGCGATGGCGAGGAAGACCTTGTTCCCGCTCGTCACGCAGCAGAACAGGAACACGCTCATGACGATGCCGGTCACCAGGAAGGCCGCGACCGGCAGATGGGTCAGGCAGAAGATGCAGGCGATCACCGTGACGGCCACGAAGATCGCCGCGTGGCCCTGCTCGTAGGGGCCGCCGAACCCGGTCAGGACCATTGCCCAGACCACGAAGACGATCGAGAAGAAGATCGTGAGCACCGTGGTCCGCCGCAGATGATGGACCGCCTGCGCCTCGCTCAACGTCTCGGGCCGCAGGCGCAGCCAGTGGACCCCGCGGATCAGGCACAGCGAGATCACGACCGCCGGAATGCCGAGCGTCAGGATGGCGGGCGCCAGGGCATAATGCGTCGCGGCGAGCGCGCAGGCATTGACCGAGAGCAGTCCGTAGAGGGACGGGACCTGTTTCTGCAGTTCCGCGAGCTGACGGATGGCGGTCAGGCCGCGCGGGGATTTGGTCAGCGCCGCGATCAGTGTCGACAGAGCGTGTTTCGGGCGGTTCATTGGATCTGCAGCTGCGCGATTTTCGCATTACTATTTTCCTTTCATTAAGGAGCCATTTAAGCGGCGCGCGCGGGCGGTGGTCAGCCACGACCCGGATTCGCGTCCTGGACAGCCCCGTCGCAACAGCCCCGGACGCTTGGCTCGCCGACCGGACCGATCTTCGATCGCGGCCGGCACACCGTGATGGACGAGACTGGACCGTGATCCGTCTTGTCGCGTTGGACGAATCGTGAATTATTTACTGTATTGGGCTTTCGTTTCTGTGCGACAATGAAACATTATAAATCAATACAATTGTTCAGTTGCGCGCCTTTCAGGTGATCCGGGAAGTCCTCCGATTGCCCGCAGGGCGCATCCCGGCGATGATCGTCGGGACGGCCGCCACGCGGCCGCCGGAACGTGTCTGGAGAGTGGTCGATGAGAATCCCTGCCCGTGCCGTCCGGCCCGCGATCCTCGTGGGCGGCCTGCTCGTGGCCGCCGGGCCGCACGGGGCTGCGGCCGGACCGGGGCGGCCCGAGACGATCCACGTGACCTTCGCCTGTCCGACGGGGCGGACGCTGGCCGTCACGTTCGTGAACGGCGCGGGGCCGGAGCAGGCAATCGTCCGGCCGGGCGACGGCGGCGCCGTCACCCTGCCGGTGCAGCTGAGCGGGTCGGGGTTCCGCTATGCCGACGCCACCCACGAGCTGCGGGGCAAGGGGCGGTCGGTCACGTGGACCGACGGGTCCGGCAAGCCCATCACCTGCACCGATCAGACGCCGGCCGGCTCCGGGCCGCGATAGGCGGTGCCGCATCCGGGCCGCCGGGTCCGGACGCGGATGCCTACCGTCCGGTCACGCTTCGTGTCCCGGCGCGCCGGGCCGTCGGGACGATCCGCGTCGCGGCGGCCGAGCGGATCCGGGCGGTGACCCGCCTGCCATCGGGGCGATCGCCCAGGAGGCCGGATTCGCCAGCCGCGTGCGGATGCGCCGCGCGATCCGCCGGGCCGCTCGCAATCGTCCGAACCCGCGGGGCCCGTCACGGGCCGGTCACGGGCCGGACATGGCCGCGTCATCGCGGGTCGCGCCCGTTGCGAGCGGCGCTCCCTGGCCCGGCCGCGCGCGACCCGCTAGGAACCGCCCGTCCCGGAGACCGAAGCGTCGGCGTCCGGCGGCGGTCCCCTCGACGCGGAGAACACCCTTGCCTGCGGCCCCGTCGCGCTTCGACGCCGTTCTCCTCGATCTCGACGGCACCCTCGTCGACAGCCTGGCCGATCTCCGGACGGCCCTCAACGCGATTCTGGCGCAGGAAGGCCTGCCGCCGGTCGCGGCCGCCGCGGTGCGGGCGATGGTGGGCGATGGCGCCCTGGCGCTGATGCGGCGCGCCCTGCGGGCCTCCGGCGGCGACGCCGACCGGGCGGCGGAGCTGCTGCCGGCCTTCCTGGCCGTGTACGAGCCGATCGCGGCGACCGGCACGGCCCTGTTCCCCGGCGCCGCGGAAGCCGTCCGCGCGCTCCGGGAGGCGGGCCTCGCGCTGGCGATCGTCACCAACAAGCCGGCCCGCGCCACCGGCCTGATCCTGGATGCGGTGGGGCTGACGCCGCTGATCGACACGGTGGTGGGCGGCGACACGCTGCCCCAACGCAAGCCCGATCCCGCGCCGCTCCGGGAGGCCCTGCGCCGGCTGGGGGTCGAGCCCGACCGGGCCGTGATGGTCGGGGACATGCACCACGACATCGCGGCGGCCCGCGCGGCGGGCGTCGCCGCGATCCTGGCCCGCTACGGCTACGGGCGCCCCGAAGACGCAGACGCCGCCGACGCCGTCCTCGACCACATCGGCGGCCTGCGGGTCCTGATTGGGGCGCTGCCCGGGCCGCTGGCGTCGGGCCGCGCCTCGGCCTCCTAGCGCCTCGCCGCGAGGGCGCGGCGGCCGGAGACGCCCGGCGCCCGGGCGGTCCGTTCGCGGAGGGCGGCCGGCAGCGGCGCGAAGCGGGCCGCGCCGGACGCGGTCAGGGCGCCGCGATGGCCTTCTCGACGAAGGCGATGACGCCGGCGATGTAGCGCTGGATCGGGATGCCGCGCTTCCGGTGCTTGGCCCGCTTCACGTACCAGTCCTGCAGGAGCGGCTTGATCAGCGCGGCGGTGAGATCGACGTCGGCGACCGCGAAGACGCCCGCCGCAACGCCGCGGGCGAGGACCTCGGCGAAGATGCGCTCCGTGGCGGCCTCGCTCTCCGTCGCCATCGTCCGGGCGGGGGCCGGAAACCCCTTCGCCTCCATGAAGGCGAAGACGAACCAGGGCTGCATCGCCTCGGTCAGGCGGATATGGGTCTCGATCAGCCAGCGCAGATGCGCAGCCGGATCCCCCTCGATCCCCGCGGGAGCCTGCCGCAGGACGGCCTCGGCCGTCTCGGCCACCTCGGTGAGGATCATCACCAGAAGCGTGTTCTTGTTGTCGAAGTACGAGTAGAGCCCGCCCATGCTGAGGCCCGAGGCCTGGGCGAGGTCGCGCAGGCTGGTCTCGTGGAAGCCCTGCCGGCTCGACAGCTTCAGCACCGCCTCGATGATCCGGGCGAGGTTGGCGGTGGCGACGTGATCCTTCCGGACGCTGATCCGGTCCCGGTGCCGCGCCAGGATCCGCGCGCAGATCGCCTCGGTCGCGTAGGCGTCCTTCGCCGGCAATTCGGCCGGACGGGCGGACGGGGGAGCGTCAGCGGGTCTCATCGATCCATCGTCGCGCGGGCCGGTCGGGGCGACGGCCGAAGACGGTCCCCGTCCCTTGGCCCGTTGCCAGTCGCCCTTAGCGCGTTGCCAGATCCGAATCCAGGCGATAAAAAGCGAGCGCTCGCTCGATTTTTATCGCCTGGGCCGGCACAGCAGGTGGGCTCATGGATTTCACCATCTCCCCGCGCGTCGAGGATTACCGCGCCCGGATCGCGGCCTTCGTGGACACGCACATCCTGCCGCTGGAGGCCGATCCGACGGCCTATGACGGCCACGGCAACATCAGCCTCACCGAGCTGGCCCGGCTGCGGGGTCTCGCCCGCGACCAGGGCCTGTGGTGCCTGCAGCTGCGGCCCGAGACCGGCGGCGCCGGGCTCGACAGGGTCGGCATGGCGGTCTGCTACGAGGCCATGAACCGGTCGATCTTCGGGCCGGTCGTGTTCAACGCGGCCGCGCCGGACGACGGCAACATGATGGTGCTGGAGAAGGTGGCGACGCCGGACCAGAAGGCGCGCTGGCTCGCGCCGATCGTCGACGGACGGGTCCGCTCGGCCTTCGCCATGACCGAGCCGCATCCCGGCGGCGGCTCCGATCCGGGGATGATCCAGACCCGGGCCGAGCGGCGGGGCGACCGCTACGTGGTCACCGGCCGCAAGTGGTACATCACCGGCGCCGAGGAGGCCGCGCACTTCATCCTGATGGCGCGCACCTCCGACGACGCACGCAAGGGGCTGACCGCCTTCCTGTTCCACAGGGACCAGCCCGGCTGGCGGATCCTGCGCCGCATCCCGATCATGGGGCCGGAGGAGCATGGCGGCCATTGCGAATTGCTGTTCGAGGGCCTGGAGATCCCGGCCGAGAACGTGCTGATGAGCGAGGGCGACGGCCTCAAGCTCACCCAGATCCGCCTCGGGCCGGCGCGGCTGACCCACTGCATGCGCTGGCTCGGCCTGTCGAAGCGCTGCGTCGCGATCGCCCGGGCCTATGCGGCCGAGCGGCACGGATTCGGCGTGCGCCTCGCCGACCGGGAGAGCATCCAGCTGATGCTCGGCGACCTCGCCATGCGGATCGAGATCGGCCGCCTCCTGGTGATGAAGGCCGCCTGGGCGCTGGACCAGGGCAGCTTCGCCCGCAAGGAGGTGTCGATGGCCAAGGTGCACGTGGCCAACCTCCTCCACGCGGCCGCCGACACGGCGATCCAGATCAACGGCGCCCGGGGCTATTCCACCGACACGCCGCTGGAATGGATCTACCGCTACGCCCGGCAGGCCCGCCTCGTGGACGGGGCCGACGAGGTCCACAAGATGGTCCTCAACCGCAATCTGGAGGCCGAGGGCGACGCCTTCTGGTCGTGGGGTGTCGGGGCGTGAGCACGGCCTCGTCCAGGCTGTCCGCTGTCCCATCCGCCGATCGGCCGAGTAAGCCATGGAGCCCAAGACGATGACCGATGTCGTGATCACAGGCGCGGTGCGCACCGCGATCGGCACGTTCGGCGGCGCGCTCGCCGGAACGCCCCCCTCCGTCCTCGCCGCCCGCTGCGTCGCCGAGGCGCTGCGCCGGGCCGGGACCGCGCCCGAGGCGGTCGGCCACGTGGTCCTCGGCAACGTCATCCCCACCGAGCCCCGGGACGCCTACATCGCCCGCGTCGCCGCCCTGGAGGGCGGCCTCCCCAAGGAGGTGCCGGCCATGACGGTCAACCGCCTCTGCGGCAGCGGCCTGCAGGCGATCGTCTCGGCCGCGCAGTCCATCCTGCTCGGCGACGCGGAGATTGCAGTGGCCGGCGGGGCCGAGAGCATGAGCCGCGCGCCCCACCTCCTGACCACCGGGCGGACCGGGTCGCGCATGGGTGACGCCGTCCTCGTCGACTACATGCTCGGCGCGCTGAGCGACCCGTTCGGCAACGGCCATATGGGCGTCACTGCCGAGAACGTGGCCGAGCGCTACGCCATCCCCCGCGCCATGCAGGATGCCTTCGCGGCCGAGAGCCAGGCGCGCGCCGCCCGGGCGATCCGCGAGGGCCGGTTCCGCGATCAGATCCTGCCGATCGACGTGCAGCGGAAGCGCGAGACGGTGGCCTTCGACACCGACGAGCACCCGAAGGCCACGAGCGCCGACGACCTCGCCAAGCTCCGCCCGGCCTTCTCCAAGACCGGCAGCGTCACGGCCGGCAACGCCTCGGGGCTGAACGACGGCGCCGCCGTCCTGGTCCTGTCCAGCGCCGCGCAGGCCGAGCGCGACGGCGCGACGCCGCTCGCCCGGATCGTCGGCTATGCCCATGCGGGCGTGGACCCGTCCGAGATGGGCATGGGCCCGGTGCCGGCGGTGCGGCGCCTGCTGGAGCGGACCGGGCTGCGGGCGGGGGATTTCGACGTCATCGAGTCGAACGAGGCCTTCGCGGCCCAAGCCTGCGCGGTCTCCCGCGCCCTCGACCTCGATCCCGACACGGTCAACCCCAACGGCGGCGCCATCGCCCTCGGCCACCCGATCGGCGCCACGGGGGCGATCATCACCGTGAAGGCCCTCTACGAGCTGGCCCGGACCGGCGGCCGCTACGGTCTCGTGACCATGTGCATCGGCGGCGGCCAGGGGATCGCCCTGGCCCTCGAGCGCGTCCAGTGACGCGGCCCTGAACCCCCATGCTGGACGCAGGTCAAAGGACGGCGCTCTGCGCCTGGATCGGCCGGACCCTGGGGGCCGGGACGGTCACCCTCGACGACATCCGGCCGCTGACCGGCGGCTCGATCCAGGAGAACTGGATGCTGGCCTGCCGGGTCGACGGCGGGGAGCGGGGCTTCGTCCTGCGCAAGGACGCGCCGGCCACCATCGCGTCGAGCCGCCCGCGGGCCGAGGAGTTCCGGATCCTGCGCGCCGCCTTCGCGGCCGGCGTGCGGGTGCCGGAGCCGGTCGGATTCTGCGCCGATCCGGGCGTGGTCGGGGCGCCCTTCGCCCTGATGGGGCTCGTCTCCGGGGTCGGGCTGGGGCCGCGGGTGGTGAAGGACACGCGCCTCGGCGGCGACCGGGCGGCCCTGGCCGAGCAGCTCGGGCGGGAGCTGGCCCGGATCCACGGAATCCTGCGGGCCGATGGCCCCGGCCGCGCCGCCCTGGCGGACGACCTCGCCTTCCTCGGTGCGCCCGACGCGCATCCGGCGCTCACCGAGATCCACACCCTGCGGGCGAATCTCGACGGGATCGGCGCCGTGCGCCCGGCCCTCGAATGGGGCCTGCGCTGGGCCGAATGCCACGCGCCGCCCTGTCCCGAGCCGGTCCTGGTCCATCGCGACTTCCGCACCGGCAACTACATGGTCGATGCCGAGGGCCTGACCGCGATCCTCGATTGGGAATTCGCCGGCTGGGGTGACCCGGTCCAGGATATCGGCTGGTTCTGCGCCGCCTGCTGGCGGTTCGGCCGGCCCGACCTGGAGGCCGGCGGCATCGCCCCGCGGGCCGCCTTCTACCGCGGCTACGAGGCCGAGAGCGGACGCAGGATCGACCCGGAGGCCGTGCGCTACTGGGAGATCATGGCGCATCTGCGCTGGGCGGTGATCGCCCTGGAGCAGGGCCACCGCCACGTCTCGGGTCAGGAGACGTCGCTGGAGCTCGCGCTCACCGGCCGGATGGCGCCCGAACTCGAAGCCACGATCCTGCGCGAGACCGCGCCCGAACGATGGGGAGCCCGATGAGCGCCGCCTTCCCGGACGCGCCCGCGGGCGCCGCCCTCCTGGCGGTGGCCCGGCAGAGCCTCCTCGACGAGGTCGCCCCCGCCCTGTCGGGGCGCCAGCGTTACGTCCTGCTGATGGCCGCCAACGCGATGGGCATCGTCCTGCGGGAGATCGAGCAGGAGGGTGCCGCCGCCGAGGCCTGGGCGCGGGTGCTTGGCGTGCTCTCCGCCGAAGGGGACGCCGCCGAAGGGGACGCCGCCGCGCCGGCGGCTCTGGTCGCAGCCATCCGCGCCGGCCGCTGCGACGGCGACGCGGCGCTCCACGCGGCACTGGTCGAGACGACGCGGATCGCCGCCAGCATCTGGAAGGCGCCGGGATAGCGGCCCGCGGGTCGCGTCGCCCCGGCGGGTCTCCCGGCGTCCGCGACCGGGGCGGGCGCGGGAACGACGGCCGCCGCGACGGCGCGTTACCTCAGTAGGTCCGGCCGGTGCGCTGGCGCCGGTCGAAGCGGCGGCCGACATAGGCGATGAGCTTCGGCACGATGAAGGCCGTCAGGATCTTGCGCAGCATGGGGGCCTCCTTCAGCGGGTGCGGCGGACGAGCCAGCCGGCCGCGAAGGCGAGCGCGGCCAGACCCAGCAGGGTGTTCGTGCGGTTGGCCTCGACCGTGCGGATCGCCTGCCGGCCGTAGACCGCGCCACGGCGGCGCACGTCCCGGGCGCGTTCGCGGCCTTCGCCAATGAGATGGTCGGCCCGCGTCCGGGCGGCCTCGGCCAGATGGCGGCCATCGTCGGCCAAATCCTCGGCCCGGTCGCGGGCGCGACCGTAGGCATACTGAGCGCCGCCGGCCACTTGGTTGACGGCGCCGCGCACTTGGCGGGCCGGGTCACCGGTCAGGCCGCCCAGGGCGGTCTGGGCGCGACCCTTGAGGTGGCGGGACGCGCCACGGATCTGGTCGCGGTTCATGCTGCTCTCCTGTCTCGGGGTGATGGGACCTCGCCGGGGGGCCGCGGCGCCGGTGGCCCGGCGCCGCGGGATGAGGATCAGTGCTTGCCGGTGATCTTGTCGGCGAGGGTCTTGGCGCCGTCCTTGACGTCGCCGACGGTCTTCTGGGCCTCGCCCTTGAGCTCCTGCGCCTTGCCCTCGGCCACCAGCTTGTCGTTGCCCGTGGCCTTGCCGGCCGCCTGCTTGACGTTGCCGACCGCCTCGTTGGCCAGGCCCTTGATCTTGTCGGTGGTGCTGCTCATCGCGTGTGCTCCGTGCGGTTGGAGGGGGGTCGGGGATCCCGGCCGGGCGCGTTCCGCCCGCCGGGGATGGGCGGCGCCCGCATGGAGGCGCGGGCGCCGAGGGCGGTCAGACGCGCCGGGTCTCGTAGGCGCCGAGCAGGGTCGCGGGCTTCGGCGCGCCCAGGCGGCCGCCGAGGAAGGCCGCCAGGGCCCCGAGGATCAGCGCCAGCGCCGCGTAGAAGGCGCCCTGCGTGGCCGCCGACTTGGCCGTCACGGCCGCGGCCTCGGCCTTCTGCTTGGCGGTGGTCACCGCCTGGTCGTACTGCGTCTCGTAGTCCTGGATCTGCTGGCGGGCCTGATCGACCGGGATGTTCTGCGCCTTGGCCAGGGCGTCGGCCGCGCGGGCCTCGGCCTGCTGCTTCTGCGACGCGTCACCCGTGAACAGCGCCTTGATCGCCGCCACCGCCGCGTCGCGGGCCGCCTGCGGGTCCTGGCCGGCGGTCTGCTGGCGGACCTTCTGCTCGATGCCGTCCAGCGGGTTCGAGATCTTCGCCAGCGACGGCGCCGCAGCCTGGGCCGCCGTCTGCACGGTGCCGCCCACGAGGTTGCCCGCGCCGCCGAGCGCTCCCGAGACCGTGCTCAGCGTGCCGCCGACCAGGCCGCTGGCGGCCGAGGTCAGCAGGTAGAGCACGACCAGCGTCGTCACCGCCCAGGAGACGAGACCGTGCAGGGCGGCGGCGCCCGGCAGGGGCTTGCCCGAGAGCCGGCCCGCGATCAGCCCGCCGGCCAGCGAGGCGACGATGCCCGAGGCCACGAACCAGATGCCGGCGCCCATCGAGGCGGTGGAGGCGGAGGGATTGTCGGCCGCCGTCGTGCCCACCGAGGCCAGGCCCACCCCGACGCCGACGAGGTTCACGATGACCTGGGTCACCAGGGCGGTGACGGCGCCGGCGAAGATCGCCCCCCAGGACACTTGGTTGAGCAGGACGGCGCGCGTGTCGGCGTGCGCGTCCGGCGCGAGGGGCGTTGCTACGGTCTGGATGGTGGTCACGCTGTCACTCCGGTGGTGGTGGTCGTCGTGGGTCGTCGCAAGGGGGTGTCGCCGGTGGGGGCGTCGCCAGGGGGCGTCGCGGTGGGGCGGCGCCAGTGAGGGGGCTCAGTCGCGGGCGCCTCATCCTGCGCGGAAGAGCCCTGGCCGCGCGGAAGATGAGGGCGGACATCGCCCGATCAATGATCCGCCCATACCGGTACGGCGGTATTCATCCGTCAGGCCTGCTCAGCGGAAAGCCGTTCTCGCGCCCCCACACCACCGCCTCGCTGCGCTTGTGG
>NZ_JACJIM010000015.1 GCF_014138435.1 Methylobacterium fujisawaense
CCCATCTCGAACTCGGCCGTTAAACACGCCAGCGCCTATGGTACTGTGTCTCAAGACACGGGAGAGTCGGTCGCCGCCAGACCCGCCCATCGCAAGCACCATTCCCTCGACACGATACAAACGCCCGCAGGCCGCTCTCATGGAGAGCGGCCTGCGGGCGTTTTGTCGTTGGCTTCCGATATCCGGCGACGCCTTACCGCGAAGTCATCTCCCCGCGATCATCCGGTAATCGATCGCCTGCAATCATCCTCACACCGCGCATGGCCCACGGCCCACGCGGACGAAGCCGGTGACGGATCTCGCGCCCTCCGAGTCGTCCGCGCCCCGCTTCGGAACGGGCCGAGGTCCGCGACCTCGGCCCGTTCAGCCCGAGAGGGGAGGGGAGCGACTTGACCATGTTGATGGAGATACGTTCCCCCGACCCACGCGGCGCGCTATGGAACGGGGCCATGCGACTGCTCATCATCGAGGACGATCAGGAAGCGGCGGCCTATCTCGTCAAGGCCTTCCGTGAGACCGGCCATGTCGCCGACAGCGCGCATGACGGCCTCGACGGTTACGCGCTGGCCCGCGAGGGTGACTACGACGTGCTGATCGTCGACCGGATGCTGCCGAAGCTCGATGGCCTGTCGCTGATCCGGTCGTTGCGCGAGCAGAACGTCGCGACCCCGACGCTGATCCTGTCGGCACTCGGGCAGGTCGACGACCGGGTGAAGGGGCTGCGCGCCGGGGGCGACGATTATCTGCCGAAGCCCTATGCCTTCTCGGAACTGCTGGCTCGCACCGAGGCGCTGGCCCGGCGGCAGGCCGGCTCGGGAGCCGCCGAGGAGACGCGCTACCGGATCGGCGACCTGGAACTCGACCGTCTGTCCCATCGGGTGACCCGGGCCGGCCGCGAGATCCCGTTGCAGCCCCGCGAATTCCGTCTTCTCGAATACCTGATGCGGCATGCGGGCCAGGTCGTGACACGCACGATGCTGCTGGAGCATGTCTGGGACTATCACTTCGATCCGCAGACCAACGTCATCGACGTTCACGTCTCGCGCCTGCGCAGCAAGCTCGACAAGGGGTTCGCGTCCCCGATCATCCATACGGTTCGGGGTGCCGGCTATGTCCTGCGCTTCGAGGAGGGCGCCTCCGGGTGAGCGCGGTTCCGGCTGACGCGCTGGTCGCCCGCGAGACGGGGGCTGCGCGCTTCCAGAAGCTGTTCCGCACCACCGCCTTCAAGCTGTCGCTGGCCTATCTGGCGATCTTCGCCCTCTGCGCATTCCTGGCGCTGGGCTACGTCGCTTGGAATGCCCGCGCGGTACTCGACGACCAGATCGTCTCGACGATCGATGCCGAGATCAACGGCCTGTCGGAACAATACAATGCCGGCGGTCTACGGCGGCTGATCACCGTGGTGGAGCGGCGCTCGCGCGAGCCGGGGGCCTCGCTCTATCTCGTGACGACGGCCGGCGGTGACCATGTGGTCGGCAATGTCGGCTACGTGCCCGCCGCCGTGCTGGCGACCCCAGGTCAGACCGAAACGCGCTACGGCCGCAACGAGTCCGATGCCGAGGCGCATCAGGCGATCGTGCGGGTCTTCACCCTGCCGGGCGGATTCCGGCTGCTCGTCGGGCGCGACACCGAAGAGCGCGACCGTCTGCGGGCGGTGATCGGGCGCGCCTTCCTCACCTCGCTCGCCGCCGTCGTGCTCCTCGGCGTGATCGGCGGCTGGCTGGCAGCGAGCCGGGTGCTGCGCCGGGTCGATGCCATGACCCAGACCACCCGCGCGATCATGGCGGGCGATCTCGACGACCGGCTCCCTGTGGCGGGAAACGGCGACGAACTCGACCGCCTCGCGTCGAGCCTCAACCTGATGCTGGAGCGGATCGGCGAGCTGATGCGCGGCATGCGGGAGGTCTCCGACAACATCGCCCACGACCTCAAGACGCCGTTGACTCGCTTGCGCAACCGCGCCGACGAGGCCTTGCGCCGGGCCTCGACGCCGGAGGAATTGCGCGCGGCGCTGGAAGCCGTGATCGACGAAGGCGACGGATTGATCCGGGTGTTCAATGCCCTCCTGATGATCGCGCGGCTCGAAGCCGGGTCTGCCCGGGAGATGCTGGGACCGTTGGATATCGGCCAGACGGTGCGGAGCGTCGGCGAACTCTACGAGGCGGTCGCCGAGGATCAGGGGCTGACGCTCGCGGTGCGCGCGCAGGACGACCTCACCATCGCGGGCAACCGCGAGCTGATCGGGCAGGCCCTCGCCAACCTGATCGACAACGCCTTGAAATATGGGGCCGAATCCGCCGGAGCGGAGGCCAGCGTGACGCTGGAGGCATGGCGCGACGGCGAGACGATCCGCCTTGCCGTGTCCGATCATGGACCGGGCATCCCCGAAGCGGAGCGGGCCCGCGTCCTCGGTCGCTTCGTGCGCCTGGAGGATGCCCGTTCGCGACCGGGCTTCGGGCTGGGCCTCAGCCTCGTCAACGCCGTGGTGCGCCTGCATCACGGGACCCTGCGGCTCTTCGACAACGCCCCAGGGCTGCGGGTCGAGATCGGCCTTCCGGCTTCACCGCGCCCGCAGACGGAAGCCGGTGACATCCTGCCCGCACCGGCATCGGGCGACCCTGTGCCGGCGTCCCCGTCCCGCGCTAGTTAGGTCGCGACCTGTCCCGCTACGACCGCGCCGTCTTTCCATCTGATCGGCAGAGCGCCCGAGTTCCAGGAGGCTCCATGACCCTCAAGACCAAGACCGCCCTCGTCACCGGCTCGACCAGCGGCATCGGACTTGCCATCGCGCGCGCCCTTGCGGCCGAGGGAGCCAACGTCGTGCTCAACGGGTTCGGGGACGCGACCGCCATCGAGGAAACGCGGGCCGGGATCGAAAGCGCCTACGGGGTCAAGGTCCACTATTCGTCCGCCGACATGAGCAAGCCCGAGGCGATCAACGCCATGGTGCGCGAGGCGGAAGACGCTTTCGGATCCGTCGACGTGCTGGTCAACAATGCCGGGATCCAGTTCGTCTCGCCGATCGAGGACTTTCCGGCCGAGAAGTGGGAGCAGATCATCGCGATCAACCTGTCCTCGGCCTTCCACACGATGCATGCGGCAATTCCCGGGATGAAGGCACGCGGCTGGGGCCGGATCATCAACACCGCTTCGGCCCATTCGCTAGTGGCCTCGCCGTTCAAGTCGGCCTACGTGGCGGCCAAGCACGGGATCGCGGGCCTGAGCAAGGCGGCGGCACTGGAACTCGCGCCCCACAAGATCACGGTGAACTGCATCTCGCCCGGTTACGTCTGGACGCCCCTGGTGGAGTCGCAGATTCCCGACACGATGAAGGCCCGCGGTCTGACCAAGGAGCAGGTGATCGAAGACGTGATGCTGAAGGCGCAGCCGACCAAGGAATTCGTCACCGTCGATCAGGTCGCCGCACTGGCGGTGTTCCTGTGCTCCGATGCGGCGAGCCAGATCACCGGCGCCAATATCAGCATGGATGGCGGCTGGACCGCGCAGTAGCGGCGTCCACTGCTGCGTTCCGGAAGGCAGGGCCCGTCACCCGGGGGCTGACACCTTACGTATCGACACCCTCGATATCATGGGCGTTCCGCAGCGGTCAGATCAGCCGCGACGATCGGGCGGAGCCTGTGGGATGGCGGCCCCGCCCGGCTTCAGGTGGGGCCGCTCCTCGGTCAGCGGCGGCCGTGGACCAGCAGGGCGAGGCCGTAGCCCACCGCGCCGGCGATCAGCAGGGCGACCAGGGGATTCTCTTCCACGCGGGCGCCGACGGCGGCACGCCCGTCGCGGAGGTAGGAACCGCTCCGCTCATAGGCCTCACCCGCGATGTCGCCGGCGCGGTCATACGCGTCGCTGGCGACGTCGCCGGCCCGGTCGGCGATGTCGCGCGCCTTGTCCTTCACCTGGCCGTAGACGTTCTGCGCCTCGCCCTGGGCCTCGCGGAACCGACCCTCGACCGAGTCGCGGTTCGAGCCCGCGAAATCTCCGGCCGCGCCCTGAACCTTGCCGACGGCCTCCTTGGCGCCGCCGACGATCCGATCCGTATCCACCATGGCACTCTCCTGGACGTGAGCGCGGCGCCGCGACGCGGGCGTCGCTCGTTACGCCGTCGTCCACCGAACGCGCGAGATGGCGTTTGTGCCCCCGGCCGCCATGAAATTATGCGCGGCCAGCGTTTCCGCGGCAGACGGGACAGGTCAGAGGCCGATCAGCTCGGCGATGGCCGCGGCGCCGGCGGCGGGGGATGTCTCGCCCCGCGCCACACCCGCCTCCGCCTCGGCCGTGCGGCGCCGGACCTCCGGGGACCCGACGAGGCGCTGGTGCAGACGCTCGTCCACTAGCGCCCACATCCACTTCACGTCCTGGGTCCGGCGCTTCGCCTGGATCTCTCCGGTGGCGGTGAGCTTCTCCCGGTGGTCGACGATCTTCGCCCACAGCGCGTCGAGACGCAGATTGTGGAAGCCCGAGATCGTCACCACCGGCGGCGTCCAGGTGGCGGAGGCCGGGGTGAGGATGTGCAACGCCGCACGGTATTCCGAAGCCGCTGCATTGGCCCGCTGCTCGGCCTCGCCAACATCGGCCTTGTTGACCGCGATCATATCGGCGAGTTCGAGGATGCCCTTCTTGATGCCCTGGAGCTCGTCGCCCGCCCCGGGCAGCATCAGCACCAGGAAGAAATCGGTCAGGTCGGCCACCGCCGTCTCCGACTGGCCAACGCCGACCGTCTCGACGAGGATCACGTCGAAGCCCGCGGCCTCGCAGAGAAGCATGGTCTCGCGAGTCTTGGCCGCCACGCCGCCGAGCGTTCCGGAGGACGGGGAGGGGCGGATGAAGGCGTTGGGATCGTGCGACAGCCGCGCCATCCGGGTCTTGTCGCCCAGGATCGAGCCGCCGGTCCGGGAAGAGGACGGATCGACCGCCAGCACCGCCACCTTGTGGCCGGCTTCGGTCAGGTTCGAGCCCAGGGCGTCGATGGTGGTCGACTTGCCGACGCCGGGCACGCCGGTGATCCCGACGCGGATCGCCCGACCGGTTTCCGGCAGAACCGAATCGATGAGATCCGCCGCCAGGGCCCGGTGATCGGCGCGCTTGGACTCGGCCAGCGTGATGGCCCGGGCCAGCGCGGCGCGGTCGCCGCGCAGCAGGCGCTCGCGAAGGCTCTGAATGTCGATGGACGGCGTCATGGTCCCTTCATGGCCGCGGCGACGGCTGCCGTCGAGGGGGAGGGCACCGGCACCGGGGGATGGGCCGGCTGTGGCCCGTCCACCACAAGCCCGGTCATGCCCGCTATTCACGCCGACCTGCCGTGATCGTGCCCCGCGATGGTCACGATCCTGGGCGACGGAGGGCACCCCGCCCGAGCGCAACCGGATCATGTCGAGCCAGATCGTCTCACGTCGCGTCCTTCTCCGGTTCGGAGCTCTCGCGGGCGCCGCGGGTCTCGCCCCGTCGCTCGGCGCCTGCGTCACCGACGATCTCGGGACCGGCGCGGCCTTGCCCGAAAAGCAATCGGCCCTCGACGTCATGCCGGTGTTGCTGGTCGCCACGACCCGCAAGCCCGTGGGCAATCCGCCCCGACCGCCTTATTTCAGCAGCGACCGCGGCCGCGGCCTGAGCTTCGCGGAGGTGCGCCTGTCGCCGCCCGACCGCTCGCTCCTCGGCAAGGTCTCGTCCGTCATCACCGGCGACTGGACGATCGGCGCGGTGCCGAAATTCGAGACGGGATCCGGTGCCGCCACAGCCTTCTCGCAGGCGGCCCTCGGGCGGGACGTGCTGATCTACGTCCACGGCTACCGCGAATCGTTCGAATCGGCCGCGATCAGCGCGGCCAGGCTCTCGGACGGCATCCGCTTCGGCGGCGTCTCCGGCCTGTTCACGTGGCCGTCGGCGGCGGCGACCCTCGATTACAATTACGATCGCGAGAGCGCCCTCTGGTCGCGCGACGCCTTCGAGGACCTGCTCAAGGCGCTGGCCGCCTCGCCGAGCGGCGGCCGCATCAACATCGTCGCGCACTCGATGGGCACGCTCCTCACGCTCGAGACCCTGCGCTTGCTCCGCGCCGAGGCCGGCGAGGCCGCGATGGCGCGGATCGGAGCCGTGGTGCTGGCCGCACCCGACATCGATTTCGACCTGTTCTCCAACGGCGTCGCCCGCCTCGGACCCGACGTCTCGAAGATCACGGTGATCTCCTCCACCAACGACCGGGCGCTCGAACTCTCCGCCGCCCTGGCGGGGGGCGTGCGGGCGGGCGCGGCCGATCGCGCCAAGCTCGAGGCACTCGGCGTGCGCGTCGCCGACGCCTCCGATTACGGCGGCGGCCTGATCAACCACGACCTGTTCCTCTCGAATCCGGATGTGCAGGGGGTGGTCAAGCGCGCCATCGCCCGGGGCGCCGGGGTGTAGGCGCGCGGCGCTCACCCCATCCGGGTCGTCATGCTCTGTGGCGGCAGGGGTTCCTCCGGCAGGATCGGCGCGTCGCCGGAGGCGTCCAGATGGTCGATCCGGTCGGCCCAGACCCGGAAGCCCACGAGGGGATTCGGTCCGAACGTGTGGGTCAGCGGCACATCTGCGGCGTCGCGGCCGTAGGCGACCATGACCCGGCCGATCCGCGGGGCGTTGTTGCGCGGGTCGAACACGTGCCAGCGCCCGCCGAGATAGACCTCCATCCAGGCGGCGAAATCGCCCGCCGGGTGCGGCTCGGGCTCGCCGATGAAGCTGACATAACCGGTACAGTAGCGGGTCGGGATGTTCAGCGCGCGACAGAAGGCCACGGCCAGGTGGGTGAAGTCCCGGCAGACGCCGCGGCGACCCGCATAGGCATCCTGCGCCGTGCGGTCGCCGTGAGCGAATTCGTAGCCGAACGCGATGTGGTCGTGCACGAAATCGCAGACCGCCTGCACCCGGCTCCAGCCGGGCTCGGTATGGCCGAACAAGCGCCACGCCTCGTCGGCCAGCAGATCCGATTCGCAGTACCGGCTGGGCAGCAGGAACACGATGGTTTCGGCCGGCAGGTCCTCGATCGCGTGCTGCTTGGCCTCCGGGTGCACCGGGTCCGGGCGCCCGTCATCGTCGATCACTGCGTCCGTGCCGATCGTGAAGCTCCCGGCCGGCGCGCTCAGCCGCGCGCACAGGTTGCCGAAACCGTCGCGATAGAGGTCGACCGGCACGGGCGGCTCGGTGCGCAGCGTGTCGGGGGCCTCCAGGGCGCCCGCCCGGGTGGGATGCACGTTCAGCATGACCACCATCGGTACGGGATAGGGGAAGGCATAGCGCATCTCGCAGCCGAGCCTGATCCGCATCCGCGGTGATCCTTCTTCGCGTCCGAGTTTCATCGCCACCGCTGCCCCGCAGGATCCGCGCCATGGCTTTCGGGCCGGTGGAGGCGGGATGGGCTTGGCGGCCGTCCGGTTCACCCCTACAGCATCCGCGCGCGGCGCTCATGGCTGCCGGGGGGAGCATCCGTGATTCTTCCCGGGGCAGCGCGTCGCACCCGTGGGTCAGCCTGCTGAATGGGCGCGCCTGAGGACGGTTACGAGAAGGATGCCGGCCATGTTCACGCTCGAGATCGACGGCACCGCCGTTGCGGTGATCAACAGCGACGAGGCGTCCGCCAAGGACCTCTTCACCTGTGACGGATTCAAGGAAGACATCCGGACCATGACGACGGGCGGCAAGCCGCTCTGGAACGGCACGTCGCCGCTCAAGGTCCGGGCGGCCACCGAGGACGAGGTCGAGATCTTCGAGGACGCGCTGGCAGAGGACGACGGCGAGGGCGATTTCGTCGACGATCCCCATCACACCGAGACCGATTCGGACGACGCCGATGAGGCCGACATCGTCTTCTTGGTGGATATCGACGAGGACGAGGATGAGGCCGATGCCTGAGCGCGGCTGAACCCGAGCGCCTCCCGGGTTGTTTCCGATCCGAATCGGATTCAATCCCGGGAGGTTGGCATGGCTGACAGCAGACGGATCGTCGACGCACTGGTGCGTTCCAGGAGCGGCGGTCTAGCCGCCGGCGCGGCCCTCGGAGGCTTGGCGCTGATCGGCAGCCTCGCCTACCGGGCCTTGCGCGGTGCCCCACCGCCCGAGTCGGGCGGCCCGGACTTCACCGAGATCGATGAGGACGAAGCCCGGCTGATGCTGCGGGCCATGGTGGCGGCCACGACGGCCGACGGCATGGTCGACGCGGCCGAGCGGAAGCGCCTCGATACGGCCGTCGCGGATGCGGGCCTCGATCCCGACGGGCGATCCTGGCTCGATCGGGAGCTCGCGGATCCCGCCGACGTCGACGAGATCGCCGAGCGGGTCGCAAGCCCCGATGCGGCGGCGCGGATCTTCGCGGCGGCGCGGCTCGCCATCGATCCCGATACGCTCCAGGAGCGTCAATTCCTGAAGATGCTGGCCGAGGCCCTCGATCTTCCCGCCGACGCGATCGACCGGGTCGAGCGCAACATCGCGGCCTGACCAGCAACCGGACGGGCGCGGGGAACTCCCATTGCCGCCGAGCTTCATGCTAGGCTTCCGGTCGGGAACGGGTCCGGACTGGCCCTTCGCGGGAGGACGGGACATTTCATGTCGGGACTGTCAGTGCCTGCGCGCGGGCGCGTCTGGCGGAGCGCCTGTGCCTTGGTCGGTGCGATGCTGATCGGCGGCGGAACCGCCCGTGCCACCGAACCGGCCGCCGGCCCCCTGACCATTGCCGAGCAGGGCAGTTTCTTCGTCGGCGGCCGTGACGTTCAGTCCGACACGCTGTCGACGCTGCCGGCCTACGCACCGTCCGGCACGATCAGCGTCGACCAGATCTATGTCCGCTATCAGGTTCCGGTGACGACCGGACGGCCGCCTCTGGTGCTGATCCACGGCTGCTGCCTCACCGGCAAGACCTGGGAGACGACGCCGGACGGACGCATGGGCTGGGACGAGTACTTCGTCCGGCGCGGCTTCCCGACCTACGTGATCGATCAGGCCTGGCGCGGTCGCTCGGCAGCGAGCCCGGCCCAGATCAACGCGGTGAAGATGGGGCGGGCCGACCCGAACGCGCTGCCGCCGGTCTTCTCGGCCGGGCGCGAGCCGGCCTGGGCGATCTTCCGGTTCGGGCCGGAATACCCGAAGGTGTTTCCCGACATGCAGTTCCCCCTGGAGGCCCAGGGCGAGTTCTGGAAGCAGATGGTCCCGGACTGGTCGGCCGCCCTCCCGGTGCCGAACCCCACTGTGCCGGCCCTGTCGGAACTGGCCAAGAAGCTTAAAGGTGCGGTGCTGATCTCCCACTCTCAATCGGGGATCTACCCGTTCCAGACCGCGTCCCTCGACCGGTCGGGCATCCGCGCCATCGTCGCCATCGAGCCGGCCGCGTGCCCGGACCCGGCGAAGGACGATCTCGCGCCCTACAGGGACCTGCCGATCCTCGTCCTCTTCGGCGATTACGTCGACGCCTCGCCCCGCTGGGCGCCGCGGCTCAAGCAGTGCCGCAGCTTCGTGGCGGCGGCGAATGCCGCGGGCGGCCGGGCGGAGCTGATCCTGCTGCCGGAGATCGGCATCCACGGCAATTCGCACATGCTGATGCAGGACAAGAACAGCCTCGATATCGCCGATTGGCTGGCGGGCTGGATCGACAAGCGGGCCCCCGGCAAGTCGTAGGGAAGCCCGGTCAGGATACCCGGTCGATCCCACCCGTCGCCGCGCCTGCGGCAGCGGGCCTCAGGGGGGGCAGGAATCATCGAGGGATCCGGAAGCGCCTTCAGGCCTCCCCCGCGCTTCGGCGCCTCAGGGTGAGGGCGCGACGAGGGGCTTTTCCGACCCGTCGGAAAGTCAGGCCGGCTTCTGCTTGCTGAGGAACGTGCCCATCCGGTCCAATGCACGTCGGATGTTCTCGGCCGAGTTGGCATAGGACAGACGGATGTAGCCCTCGCCGTGGACGCCGAAATCCGGGCCGCCGATCACCGCGACGCCCGCTTCTTCCAGAAGGGCCGACGCCAGCGCCTTCGCCTTCCAGCCGGTCCGGGAGATATTCGGGAAGGCGTAGAACGCGCCCTTGGGCGCGATGCACGACACGCCCGGCAAGGCGTTCAGACCGTCCACCACGATCGTCCGGCGCCGGTCGAATTCGGCGACCATCTCGGTCACGCAGTCCTGGGGGCCGTCCAGCGCCGCGATGCCGGCCCACTGGGTCGCCGCGTTGACGCAGGAATGCGCGTTGACGGCGAGCTTGCGGGCCGCGTCGTAGAGCGGCTTCGGCCAGACCGACCAGCCGAGGCGCCAACCGGTCATCGCGTAGGTCTTCGACGCGCCGTCGAGGTAGACGAGCCGGTCGCGGATCTCGGGATACTTGAGCAGCGAGTGATGGGTCTCGCCGTCGTAGGTCATGGTGCCGTAGATCTCGTCCGACAGCACGGCGACGTCGGGGTGCTCGGCCAGGCCCTTCACCAGGGCGTCGATCTCGGCTTTCGGTGTCACGCCGCCCGTCGGGTTGGCGGGTGAGTTGACGATCAGCAGCCGGGTCTTCGGCGTGATCAGCGCCAGGGTCTCGGTCGCCGAGAAGGCGAAACCGTTCTCCTCGCGGATCGGCACGGGGACCGGCGTCGCGCCCGTGAACTCGATCATCGAGCGGTAGATCGGGAAGCCGGGGTCCGGATACAGGATCTCGGTTCCGGGCGCGCCGAACATCAGGATCGCCATGAACATGGTGACCTTGCCGCCGGGCACGATCATCACGGATTCGGGGGAGACCTCGACGCCGTGGCGGCGATGGATGTCGCGGGCCACCGCCTCGCGCAGCGGCGGAATGCCCACCGCCGGCGTGTAGCCGTGGTGGCCGTCGCGCAGGGCCTTGATGCCCGCCTCGACCACGTGGGCGGGGGTCGGCATGTCCGGCTGGCCGATACCGAGGTTGATCACGTCCCGGCCCTGCGCGGCGAGGGCTTGGGCGCGGGCCAGCACCGCGAAGGCGTTTTCCTCGCCGATACGCGAGAAGGCCGGGACCACCTGCAGCATCGCGCCCTCCGGGCGGTGGGATCTCAGTGCTTGGACCGCTCGGAGAGCTTCATCGCACCGAACGACATCGCCACCGCGATCGCGCCCAGGATCACGAAGGTCTTCACGGAGGCGTAGAACAGGTCCGGGTTGATGCCTTCGTCGGTGTAGAGCACGAGCCCGATGGCCGCGAGCGGCAGCGAGAGCAGGATGAAGAGCGGGACGAGCGGGTTCATGTGCGGCACTCGAAATCCGGCGCGCGGCTGACCGCGGCCCTGGGAAAACGACCCTGCATATCACCGTGCTGCGAAGGTTGGGACCCCGGAATCGGCAGTTTTTCGCCGGCTCGTCCGAACGCTCATGGATGTGCAATCATTTGGCGCGAGAGTATCGCCTCTCAAAGGCGGGCATGTATGCGTCGGGCATCGGTCAGTGGGAATGGGAAGGGCACGGGGGCTTCGGACCCCGCGACCTCCGGCGTCGACATGCTGGTCCTCCATATCGGGAAGCTGCTGCGCCACCCCGCCTACCGGCGTGAATCGATCGTGAGCGCCCTCCTGCTGCGCCACCTGCCGCACGATGCCGGCTACGCGTGGCACGGCGAGGCGAGCCTGCGCACCCGGCTCGTCGGCGCCGGCCTCGACGAGGCCAGCCTCGATCATCTCATCCGGAATGTGCAGGCCGAGCACCTGCGCCTGCGCCGGCCCGCCGATGCCTGATCCGGCCTAGGCCGGAACCCGGACGGTGGCCCGCAGGCCCCCCAGGGGGCTGTCGTGCAGGGTGATGTCGCCGCCATGGGCGCGGGCGATGTCCCGCGCGATCGAGAGGCCCAGCCCGGAGCCGCCGGCGTCCTGGCGGGCGTCGTCGAGCCGCAGGAACGGCTTGAACACGTCCTCGCGGCTCTCGGCCGGAATGCCCGGCCCGTCGTCGTCGATGGAGACGAAGAAGGTCCGGGCCTCCAGTCGGCCGGAGATCGCCACCGTCTCGCCGTAGCGCACGGCGTTGGCCGCGAGGTTGAACAGGCAACGCCGGAAGGCGCCCGGACGGACCGTGACCTCGGGCGTGCCGACGAGCTCCACGGCGGAGACATGGGCGCCGAGGCGCTCCACGTCGGTCCGCAGGTCCTCCAGCAGGGCGCGCATGTCCGTGGGCGTCGCGGGCTCGGCCGAGTCGCCCCGCGCGAAGGCGAGGTAGCCCTCCAGCATCCGGCTCATCTCATCCACGTCGCGGCTGAGATCCTCGATCTCGCTGGTCTGCTCGACCAGTGCCAGGGACAGGCGGAAGCGGGTGAGGATGGTGCGCAGGTCGTGGCTGACGCCGTTCAGCATCGTCGTGCGCTGCTCCATCGCCCGCTCGATCCGCCGCTTCATCTCGATGAAGGCGTGACCGGCTTGGCGCACCTCGCGGGCGCCGCGCGGCCGGAACTCGATCTCCCGGCCCTTGCCGAAGCCCTCCGCCACCGCGGCGAGGCGGAGGATGGGCTTGATCTGGTTGCGCAGGAACAGGATCGCGACCCCGAGCAGCACCAGCGAGGAGCCGATCATCCAGACGAGGAAGATGTGCGAATTCGACGCGTAGGCTTGGCTGCGCCGCGCGGTGATGCGCATCACGCCGTCGGGGATCGCCACCCGGATCTCGATCAGGTTGGAGCGGCCGACCGTGTCGATCCAGAAGGGCCGGCGGATCTGGCGCTTGATCTCGTCCGAGAGGGCCTCGTCGAGGATCGAGAAGAACGGGCGCGGGCCCGGCGGCGGGAGCTTGGCCCCCTTGAGGATGTCGAGGTCGAGGTTCAGCCGCTCCCCGGCGATGCGCGAGAGGGTCTCGGCATCCTTGTCCTGCGGGTAGCTCTCGTAGATGTCGATCAAGGCGGCCACGTCTGCGGTCACCGCCGCCGACAGGCGCTTGGTCACGAGCTGCCAGTGCCGCTCCATGAAGGTGTAGGCGATCACCGACTGGAGCAGGACGACCGGCGCGATGATGATGATCAGCGAACGGGCGTAGAGGCCTTTCGGCAGGACGTCGCCGATCGCCCGGCTGATGCGCCGCCACAGGCGGTGCGGCGCGGAGCGCGGCGGCGGATCCTTGCGCAGCCTGCGCGCCAGAGCGGGATCGGGGGCGTTCACGTCACCCGGAGCACGCGCCGCTCCCTCCCGCGAAAGCAGGGGCGGGTCGTCTGGCATGAACTCCGTTCGACGGTGGCGGACATGGTCTGAGCGGGAACGCTTGGCCGGCCTGTTATCGCATCCGCGCCGGGATCGGCCAAGGCGCGCGCACGGCCACAGGCCCGGTGCCCCGGGCGGTGGGCATGGTGTGCGAGTCGGAGGGCGCCTTGCACGGCGGCGCGTGGGCCATACCTGTGGGAAGCGGGGGGCACCCGCCGGCCGAAAGTCCACGAGGCCATGCTCAGCACCGATACAGACATCCTCTCCGCCGCCCAGTCCTGGCGGCGCGACGGTCGCGCCGTGGCGCTTGCCACCGTGATCGAGACCTGGGGCTCGGCGCCCCGGCCCGTGGGCAGCCACCTCGCGGTCGACGGCGACGGCAACTTCCTCGGCTCCGTCTCGGGAGGCTGCGTCGAGGGCGCGGTCATCACCGAGGCCCTCGAGGTGATCGAGGCCGGCACGCCGCGCGTCCTCGAATTCGGCGTCGCGGACGAGACGGCCTGGCGGGCCGGCCTGTCCTGCGGCGGGCGGATCCGGGTCTTCGTCGAGCGGGTCGACTGATGCGCAGCGACATCCTTGCGGCGCTGAACGACGAGCGCGCGGCCCGCCGCGCCGCGATCCTCGTCACCGACATCGCCGACGGCGCGCAGCGCCTCGTGCGCGAGTCGGACCTCGCCGTCGACCCCCTGGCCGACGTCCTGGCGAAACACCTTGCGTCCGGCAAGAGCGGCCTCGTCGAGGCTGACGGGCGGACCCTGTTCCTCACCGTGCAGGTGCCGCCGGTGCGGCTCGTGGTCGTCGGCGCCGTCCACATTTCGCAGGCCATGGCGCCGATGGCGGCCGGGCTCGACCTCGCGCTCACGGTGATCGACCCCCGCACCGCATTCGCCACGCCGGAGCGTTTCCCGGGCATCGCGCTGGTCGCCGAGTGGCCGGACGCCGCCCTCGGCACAACCGTCCCGGTGCTGGATCGCTACTGCGCCCTCGCAGCCCTGACCCACGATCCCAAGATCGACGATCCTGCGCTGAAGGCGGCCCTGGCGGCCGAGTGCTTCTACGTGGGCGCCCTCGGCTCCCGGAAGACCCACGCGGCCCGCGTCGCGCGGCTCACCGAGGCGGGGTTCACGCCCGCGCAGATCGGCCGGATCCACGCACCGATCGGGCTTCCGATCGGCGCCGTCAGTCCCGCCGAGATCGCGCTGGCCGTGCTCGCCGAGGTGGTGGCGTGCCTGCGCCGTGCGCCCCGTTCGGAGGTCGCGTGAGGTTCGGGACCGTCCCGCTCGCCGAGGCGGGCGGACTGATCAGCGCGCATACGGTCCGGCGGGCTGACATCACCCTGCGCAAGGGGGCGGTGATCGGCCCGGAGGAGGCCGCCGGTCTCGCGCGGACCGGCCTCTCGGAGATCGTGGTGGCCGCTCTGGAGCCTGGCGATGTCGGCGAGGACGAGGCGGCCGCGCGGCTCGCCGGCTGTCTTCGCGGGTCGAACCTGCGTGTCGAGTCGCCGTTCACCGGCCGCTGCAACCTGTTCGCCGAGAGGCCCGGGGTGCTGACGCTCGACCCGACCCGGATCGAGGCCGTCAACGCCGTCGACGAGGCGGTGACGGTGGCGACGCTGCCGCGCTTCCGGCCGGTGATCGAGGGCGAAATGATCGCCACCGTGAAGATCATCCCCTACGCCGTGCCGGGCGCCGTGCTGGCCCGCGCCTGTGCGGCGGCCGGAGCCGACGCGCTGGCGGTGGCGACCTATCGCCGCCGCCGTGTGGGCGTGGTCTCGACGCGGCTGCCGAGCCTCAAGGAGGCCACCATCGACAAGACGCTCCGGGTTCTGGCCGAACGTCTCGCCCCCACGGGCGCCGCGATCGTCGCCGAAGCCCGGATCCCCCACACCGACGACGCCGTGGCTGCTGCGGTGACCGATCTCATCGATAGAGCCGGGGCGGACCTTGTGGTTGTGTTCGGTGCCTCGGCCATCGCCGACCGCCGCGACGTCATCCCGGCCGGAATCGAGGCGGCCGGCGGGCATGTCGCCCACCTCGGCATGCCGGTCGATCCCGGCAACCTGCTCCTTGTCGGTGCCCGGGGCGACGTGCCGGTAGTCGGCGCCCCGGGCTGCGCGCGCTCGCCGAAGGAGAACGGATTCGACTGGATTCTGCACCGTCTGCTCGCAGATCTGGCCGTAACCCGCGCCGACATCGTCGCCCTCGGTGTCGGCGGTCTGTTGATGGAGATCGTCTCGCGTCCGCAGCCCCGCGCCGGCGGCGCGGTGACAGGGGACGCGCGCGATCCGGCGACAGACGATTGAGGCGGGAGAGGATCTCGGGGATGCCGGAGGTCGGCACGGTTCTGCTCGCCGCGGGCCTCGGCAGCCGGTTCGGCTCCGCGCCGAAGCTGCTCGCCCCCCTCGACGGCAAGCCGCTGGTGCGCCACGCGGCGGAGGCTGCCCTCGAGGCTGGTCCCCGCCCTGTGGTGGTCGTGCTGGGCGCGCACGCGGAGGCGGTCCGCGCGACGCTGGCCGGGCTGGACCTGATCCGGATCGAGAATCCGGATTACCGTACCGGATTGGCATCCTCGCTGCGCGCCGGTCTCGCGGCGTTGCCACCCTGCTGCACGGGCGCCGTGATCGTGCTGGGCGACATGCCGCGGGTGACGGCCGCCCATATCGACCGTCTCGTGAGCGCCTTCACGGAGGCCGCGGCGACTCCTGCTGCCGTGGTGCCGGTGCAGGACGGGCGGCGCGGCAATCCCGTACTGCTCAACCTGCGTCGTCTCGGGGAGGAGATCGGCCGCCTCGCCGGCGACCACGGGGCCGGACCGCTGCTCAGGGGGCGGCCCGACGTGCTGGAGATCCCAGGTGATACGGCCACCGCCCTCGACATCGACACGCCGGCCGGGCTCGCCGCCCTGAGCCGTGGTCCGGCCTGAGCCATCGGCGCCCTCGGTGTGGGACGGATCGCGCTGACGGCCGTCCGTGCCTGCGGTCGATCCGGCGGCGCGCCGCCTATCCCTGTCGCGCGGTCGTGGGTCGGGTTTCTGCGCTCGCCCCGACGGTGCGCCCGCGCCCTGCCTTGGCCTCGGCCCGGCATCGGTCGGAGCAGTAGCGGACCTCGTCCCAGACGCGCGCCCACTTCTTGCGCCACGCGAACGGGCGGCCGCACTGGGCACAGACCTTCTCGGGCAGGTCACCCTTGCGGCGCATCGGCGGCATCGTCTCTCCTCGCGTCCTATCCCGGCCGGCGCAGGTCCTGGCCCGGAGCGGCGGCACCGCGGCGGCGCGCATCCAGGAGGTGCGCCAATCCGAGCATGACCGCGAGCCCGCCGAGATTGACCGCGATCTGCAGCGGCCATGTGGCGTCGAAGGTCCGATAGAGAATGCGGCCGATGAGCGCCGCCAGGCATCCGGCTGCGAAGATCTCGAGCGAGTGCCGGCCGCAGGCATCGATCAGGCGCAGCCGCCGCCACCGGCTGAGACGCGCCACCGCGGGTATGCTGAACAGCAGGTAGGCCAGGGCCAGCATGTTGATCAGGCGCAGGGGGCCGACATGGCTCTTGTCGGGGACCCCGATCGACAGCGGCCGGAGGTCCGGCAGCCCCCATTCCGCCCAGGAGCCGCCCTGGAAGAAGGCGAAGGCGAGATAGGCCGAGGCCATGGCGACGGCCCAGCCACGCCACGGCAGCAATCCGTCCTGGGCCTGGACCCAGACGGCGAGGGCCGCTCCGAGCACGAACAGGAATTGCCACGCGAAGGGATTGAAGTACCAGCCCTCATCGACCGCCGCGGCGTTCGGCAGGTTCAGCTGATGATCGACGTTGGCGGCAACCCACAGGGTCGCCGACAGCGCCAGGACGCCCCAGATCCCGCGCCGCATCCCGAGATAGATCAGCGGGAACAGTGCCAGAAGCAGAATGTAGAGCGGCAGAATATCGAGGTAATTCGGGAGCGCGTTCAGCGCGAGGCCGCGCAGCAGGCCCGGCAGCAGCCCCATCTGCAGCAGGGGCGCGACGCCGAACCGCGGCGTGAGACCGGTGATGTCCATCCAGATCCGGACGATGACCAGGGTCGCCAAAAGCAGCCCCGCCTGGAACAGGTAGATGCGCAGACAGCGCTGCGCGATGCGCACCAGCGCCGTCCGGACGCCGGCTCGGCGGAAGAGGCCGCCATAGGCGATCATCGAGGAATAGCCGGCGAGCAGAACGAAGATCTCGGCCGCATCCGAGAATCCGAAATTGTGCAGCGTCAGCAGGGCCGGCGCGTTGCGCGGGATGTGGTCGACGAAGATCGTCAGCAGCGCCAGCCCGCGCACCACGTCGACCCGCGCGTCACGGACGGGCTTCGTGGACCGCGTGCCGGCTTCCGGCGCGGGGATCGTCCGCTGCTTCGTGGCAGCGGGCCGCTCAAGATCGTCGACGCGCGTCACTCAGTTCATCACCGCGGCGGTCTCCGACCGGATGTGGGATACGGCAGAGTCCGCAGTGCAACAATAGCGCGCCTGCGGTGCGCGGCTGCGCCGATCACGCGCCTGTGTTCGGCCCGGCGCAGGGATCCGTCGCCCTGATGGTCCGACGCTCCGCGGAGCGCCTCGAGCCTCTCGCATCGTGGCCGAGCCCGGTATAGAGGCGGTGGGCGATCCCGGCTTCTCGCCCGCCATCGGGAGGGCCAAGGCCCGGGGCGCGCTACAGGGCAAGGTTCAGGGCAACGGCCATGCGCGTCCTCGTCACCGGAGCCGGAGACTATCTCGGCCGCCGCCTGCTCGAGGCGCTGCACAGGGGACTCCCGCCCGGCAGCTCCATCCTCGGCCTGGATCGGGCTCCGCAACCGCCCCTCGGCGGCGTGTCGCTGAGAGCCGTCGATCCGTTCGATGCCCACGAACTCGCCGAGACGATCGCCGCCTTCGACCCCACCATCGTGTTCCACTTGGCGGCGCTGGCGTCCGTGGCCCAGTCGAGCGAGACACCGTCCTATGCCTGGCGGGCCGAACTGCTCGGCACGCTGAACCTGGCCGAGGCGGTGGCGAAGACCCGCGCGGCCCTGGTGTTCCTCAGCTCGACCGTCGTCTACGGGGAGGCGTTCCGCGAGCAGGCACGTCCGGACGAGACCGTGACGCCGCGTCCCGACACCATCTCGGGCCGAACCAAGAACGCCTGCGAGTACATCCTGCGCGATGTCCTGGCGAATGCCGGCGTCAAGCATCTGGTGCTGCGACCATCGAACTACATCGGTGCGGGTCAGAGTGAGACGTTCGTGGTCGCCTCCTTCGCGGGGCAGATCGCCCGTATCGAGCGAGGCTTGGTGCCCCCGAGCCTGGAGGTTGGCGACCTCTCCGCCGGGCGCGATTTCGTCGACGTGGCCGATGTCACCGCGGCGTGCCTGCGCGTGATCGGACAGATCGACGACCTTCCGAATGGCGGAATCTTCAACGTGGGATCGGGAGTCGTGACGCCGGTCGCCGAGATCCTGGAGATGTTCCGCGGCATGACGGGCGCACGCTTCACCCTTCGGGTCTCGCCCGATCGGGTCCGGGCGGCGGGCGTGCGCAGCGAGGGCTGTGATTCCACGGCCTTCGCAACCGCCACCGGATGGACTCCAGCCATCCCGCTCTCGCGGAGCCTGTCCACGATTCTGTCGGAGGCCCGGGCGCGACTCGGATGAGGGCATATCGGGCGGCCGGCCGTCGAGGCCGTCCCGGTCCCCGGGGTGGCACGCTCCGGCTCTGCAAGCGCTCCGGGAGCTTGCGCATCCGCCTTTCCCCCCGGGCGCAGGGGGGCACGACATCCGATCTCCCGATCGCTCCGTCATTCTGCAGCGCCGGAGCGCCGCAGAGGCTTTGAACCGGGGGCAGGGACCGCGCGACCGGCCGATGGATTCCTCCCGGCCGTGTTCAGAGCGTACCCGGGCGAGGTCCAGGGCTGGACCTCGCCCGTCAACGGCTATTCGGTTCCGGTTTCGCCGTTACGGCCCCGGAACGACGGGGCCGGTCCTCAGCGCGAGAACCGCTTGTACTTGATCTTCTTCGGCATGATCGAATCCGCTCCGAGTCGGCGCACCTTGTCGGCTTCGTATTCGGAGAAGTTGCCCTCGAACCATTCCACGTGGCTGTCGCCCTCGAAGGCGAGGATGTGCGTCGCGATGCGGTTCAGGAACCAGCGATCGTGGCTGATGATGACGGCGCAGCCGGCGTAGTCCTCCAGCGCATCCTCGAGGGCGCGCAGGGTCTCCATGTCGAGGTCGTTGGTCGGCTCGTCGAGGAGCAGCACATTGGCGCCGCCCTTCAGGGTCCGCGCGAGGTGCACCCGGTTGCGCTCGCCGCCCGAGAGCGTGCCGACCTTCTTCTGCTGGTCGGGCCCCTTGAAGGCGAAGGCCGCGCAATAGGCACGCGAATTGATTTCGCGCTTGTTGAAATAGATGATGTCGTTGCCGCCCGAGACCTCCTGCCAGACCGTGGCGTTCGGATCGAGGGCGTCGCGGGACTGGTCGACGTAGCCGAGCTTCACCGTCTCGCCGATGTCGATCTTCCCGTTGTCGGGCTTCTCCTGGCCGGTGATCATCTTGAACAGCGTGGTCTTGCCGGCGCCGTTCGGGCCGATCACCCCGACGATGCCGCCCGGCGGCAGCTTGAACGACAGATCCTCGATCAGCAGCCGGTCGCCGAACGCCTTGCTGAGATGCTCGAACTCGATGACGTTGTTGCCGAGCCGCTCGTCGATCGGAATGACGATCTGGGCCGCGGCATCGATCTTCTGCGCCTGCTTGGCCACCAGCTCCTCGTAGCGGGTGATGCGGGCCTTCGACTTGGACTGGCGCGCCTTCGGGGAGGCGGCGATCCACTCCTGCTCGCGGGCGATGGAGCGCTGCCGGGCCATGTCCTCACGGCCCTCCTGCTCCAGGCGCTTCTGCTTCTGGACCAGCCACGCCGAATAGTTGCCCTCGTACGGGATGCCCTTTCCGCGATCGAGCTCCAGGATCCAGCTCGTGACGTTGTCGAGGAAGTAGCGATCGTGGGTCACGATCAGGATCGCGCCGGGATACTGGCGCAGGTGGCCCTCCAGCCAGTTCACCGTCTCGGCGTCGAGGTGGTTGGTCGGCTCGTCGAGGAGGAGCAGTTCCGGCTCCCACAGGAGGAGGCGGCACAGGGCGATGCGGCGCCGCTCGCCGCCCGACAGGGTGGCCACCGGCTGCTCGTCGCTCGGGCAGCCCAGGGCCTCCATGGCCTGATCGACCTTCGAATCAAGCTCCCAGAGACCTAGCGACTCGATCCGGTCCTGGAGCTCGGTCATCTCGTCGGCCGTCTCCTCCGAGTAGTTCATGGCGAGTTCGTTGTAGCGGTCGAGCATGGCCTGCTTCTCGGCCACGCCCTCCATCACGTTCTCGCGGACGGTCTTGTTCGGATCGAGCTGGGGCTCCTGCGGCAGATAGCCGACGCGCGCACCCTGCGCGACCCAGCCGTCACCGGTGTATTCCTTGTCGAGGCCCGCCATGATCTTGAGCAGCGTCGACTTGCCGGCGCCGTTGATGCCCAGGACGCCGATCTTGGCGTCCGGGTAGAACGACAGGTTGACGTTATCCAGGACCTTCTTGCCGCCGGTATAGGCCTTGGTCAGGCCCCGCATGTGGTAGATGAATTCGCGAGCCATCGCGGATCGTCCTCGGCGCGTTGTTCGGGACTGCGCGGATCGTGCCAGCGGCACGGGTCAGGCACGGGGCATCAGTCCCCGTCCTGGACGCGCGTCCCTAAGATATAGGAATGACCCTGTCGGAGTATCAGGCCCGCCGGGAAGCGGCAAGGACGGCCCGGCCGTCGCCGGGCGCCGATCTCTCAGGCGAACGGGTTCTTCACCGATCGCGGCGGCGCGTCCGGCGCCTCCGCCACCGCTTCGGGCAGATCGGAGGCCTCCAGGGTCTTCACGATCGCGTCCAGCGTCTTCCGGAGAAGCCGGGCCTGCTCCAGCCCGGTCCTGTCGCGGGTGATGTCGAGGGATCCGTGCAGGGCGATCCGGTCCGTGCCGTTCTCGAAGCTCAAGCTGCCGATGGTGCGCACGCCGGCATCGTCCGCGAAGGGCGTGAAGGCTTTCGGATCTTCCGTCGCGCCTCCGGAGGCGCGTTGCGTGTCCTTGGGCATGGGTCCTCTCAGAAGAACGAACGCAGCAGGTCGCGCAGGAATTTCCGCGCCGCTCGGGCCAGCTCGCGCTCCAGCCATTCCTGCCAGGTCTGCTCGTGCCGGGGCCGGCGCTCGTCCGCGCGGGCGGAGGCCTGGGGATCCGGGAGGCTCATCGCGGTCGCGCGAGCCGCTTGCGGCAGGCCGGGAAAGACGTCGATGCCGGATTCCCGGCGCAGATCGTCGATCGACAGCACGCGCCAATCCTTCGAATCGTCGTTCCGGGCGAGGTATGCTCCGGCCTCGCCGCTGGCCGGATCGTAGAGGGCCTTGAACAAGTGGGTCGGGACGAGCACGCCGCCCTTGATCTGCTGCACCGCGTCGCCGGAGAAGATCACCCCGGTGACCACGAAGAGCGCACCGCGCCGGCTGGTCAGGCGCCGGGTGCCCTCCTCGATATCGGCCCAGAGCCCCCGGTTCAGGACCCGGTTCTGCGGCGTGATGTTGGCGAGGCTGAACGACTCGGCCTGGGCGCTTGCCGTCGGCATGTCGCCGGCCGGCGCGAGATGGCCCCGGTCGAACCCACTGCGGACATAATCCTCAAGGGCGGCGCGCTGGTCTTCCGGCAGGCGCGCCTCTTCGTGGAAGGAATCGTCGCGTGCCACCGCGCGGGCCGCGGCGATGCTGGCGCGGGTGAGGTGCTCGGCGGCGTAGAGGGGCGTGCGGGTCACGCCGGAATGCAGCACCGCGAAGGCCTCGAAGCACAGGGGGGTCGCCCGAACGGCGAGCTTCGGATTGGTGAGGACGGGCATCCGCCCATCGGCGAACAGCCCCGGACAGGCATCCTGGGCGCCGACCGGAACCGATCCGAGCGCGAGAACCAGGGCCGTGGCGATGAGAGCCGGCGCGCGCATCACCAGCAGACGCGGACCCGGCGCACACCCTCCGGGGTCGGGCGATCCCGCCAGGCGCAGGGCCGGCCGAGGGTGCCGTTGAACGGGCGGACATCGCGGTCCGGGCCGCCCGGGGCGACCCGGGCCGGGCACTTGCCCAGGAAGTTGCACGCGAAGTCGAGATTGCCGTCCAGCGGCCGCGCCGCGGCGTAAGCTTGACCGTAAACCGTAATCGCGAGCGCGAGCAGGATTGTGCACAGACGAGCCGGATTCAAAGGCGAACCTCTTGTGGCGTTAAGGGCACGTGATTCAAAAAAGCGACGGCCCGACATTGATCGCGCCGCCTTTCATCCGTACCTGGCACTATCATGACAGCGGCGGACGGGCGGGTTCTAGCATGAACGCGTGCTCCCGGGGTGCTGGCGTTGCGGTTGCCACGGGCCCGTGACGGAGCCGTCGCCATATTCGAACGAACGGATGCGACCATTGGCACTCTCCCCTGAGCAATCGGCGTTGCTGGACCGTGTCCCGAATCCTGCGGCGCTGCGGCGTCTTCCGGAATCGGATCTTCCGGCTGTTGCGGAGGCGGTGCGCGCCGAGATGATCGACGCGGTGTC
>NZ_JACJIM010000016.1 GCF_014138435.1 Methylobacterium fujisawaense
CCGAAACACTCTTGGCGCGGGGTGGAGCAGCCCGGTAGCTCGTCAGGCTCATAACCTGAAGGTCACAGGTTCAAATCCTGTCCCCGCAACCAAATTTAAGCCCGTCATTCCAACAGGATGGCGGGCTTTTTGCTGTCTGTTGCCTCTCCTCCTACTCTTCCGGTGGAAGCGTCGTGGAAACGCCAGACGGCAAGCTATGGCGTAGCAGGACCGGCGAGAACGCTCGATCTTTTCTCGTGGAGCGTGATATGAATGGCACTTCCATCGACGTTCGACGGAGCGCGAGGCGATCATGGAGATCGACGAAAACAGGATCGACGATGCCGTCCTGGCGTTTCTCTATCTGACGCTTGATCGTGATGGACGGGCCTGGAAGGGCTTCCAATAGGAGACGATGACCCGGCTCCACGCCAAGGGGATGATCGGCAACCTGGGCGGAAAGTCCAAATCCGTCATGTTGACCGACGAAGGTGTCAAGCGTTCGGAGAAGTTGTTCCGGGAGATGTTCGGGAGGCCGAGCCGGTTGGGGGTAGGGCGTCCCCTTCGCGGGCCTGGCTGCCGGCTGACGCTGGAGCCCCGTGACCGGGTCTCCATCCCTACGGGCAGGCATCCCTGACGCGGGAGAGGAAGAGGGTGCGCGGGATCGCCCGCGACGGGTGACAGGCTGGAGGAGACCCGTCGGCCGGCACCCACGAAAGGAAGAGGGGCTGCGCCGGTTTCCGTGACGGGTTGAGAGCCGTGGAGAGTGTCCGTGGCGCCCGTCGTGGAGATGTCCCTTGACCGGAGTTCAAATCCTCGATGCCAGCCGCGACCCGTCTAGCGGCTACAAGGTGGATGTCTCACGCGGCCAGCGGATCGGTCGCGTATCCTCCGAATGGTTCTCGCGACCGGCGGACGAACGCTTCCTGTCGCTCGACACCCTGCGCGCCGCAGTCCAGGCCCGTTCCGATCACAGCCGCACGCGCGTCGTGGAAAGCGTACTTATCCATGTCCAGGCACAACGCGACGATCCCGAGCGGCTGTCTTTGATCCTGCCGGGCGCCGAAGCACCGGTCGCGCCCACCCACTGGAGATTCGGCCAGCTTGCCGGTCTCGTCGGCGCGCCTGCGGCCTACCTTCGCCAGCTTCCCGCGCCGCTCGCCGCAATCAACCTCCAGCACGGCCTGCTGCGTCATCCTGCCGAGCAGGTGAAGACGCTGGAGATCGCAGTGACCTGCCCCCATGCGGTGGTCCAAGTTCAAGTTTAGTGCGGGGTCGGCCTCTGCTCTACAGGTAGCTTGGCCGACGGAGCCGGTCGGGCGAGCGCAGTCGGCCAAGCGGTCATGGCTGGCACGAACACTTCCGGCACTGGTGGCTTGTAGACAAGCGCACCGTGCGGGCGGATCGTGTTGTAGTGTCGACGCCAGCTTTCGATGATGATCTTCGCCTCCTTCAGGGTTTAGAAAACCTCGCCGTTTAGGAGTTCATCCCGCAATCGCGCGTTGAAGCTTTCGACGAAGCCGTTCTCCCACGGTGAGCCCGGCGCGATGTAGGCGGCCTGCGCGCCAATGACCGCATCAGCTTGTCGAGCGCGAGATCCGCGATCACTTTCCGGAGCCCCTGGTTCTCGGTCTCCAAGTCCTTCATGCGCCGGACCTGGTCGCTCTTCAGGCCGCCGTACTCCTTGCGCCAGCGATAGTACGTCACCTCCGTCACGCCGGTCGTGCGGATCGCGTCCCCGACGCTCTGGCCCTGCGAGACCAGCACATCCATCTGCCGCAGCTCGGCGACAACGTCCTCCGGCTTGTGCCGCTTCGTTCCCATCTGTCCGTCCTCGCACTGGCCCAAAAGCCAGACCTCAGGGCGGACCACTTCATTGGGGGCGGATCACCCGCGCGACCCGAGAAACTCCGGGCCAACCCGCTCGGCATCTACGTCAACGCCATCAACTGGTCGAAGGAGCTTGGACAATGACGCCGACCTTCCGCACAGCCGGGAGGCCGGCGTCGTGACCAGCGAATAAAATCCCGATACGGAAGAAGGACGGAAACCCGAGCGCTCCCGCCAAGCCGAGGCGGAGGACGATGCCCGCCCGATCACGGGCGAGGCAGTCGCACCGGTGCGGCTGCGCCTCGAGCCGCCGCGCGTCCCGCGGCTGTCGCGCCGGGTGCTGATCGGTCTTGGCGCAGCCGGCAGCCTCGCGATCAGCGGCGTGCTCTATTACGGGCTCCAGACCCGCAATGGCAGCCAGGGTCAGGAACTCTATTCGACCGACAACCGATCGACACCGGACGGCCTCAACGGTCTGCCGAAGGATTATTCAGGCGCGCCGAAGCTCGGCCCGCCGCTGCCCGGCGATCTCGGTCGTCCGATCCTCAACGCGCGGAACGCTGGGCAGCCGGTTCCGGCGCCGGGGATCGCCGCGCCCAATGCCGGGCCGGTCGGGCCGACGCCGGAGGAACAGCGGCGGGCGCAGGAGTTGGAGGCGGCGCGGCTCGCCAAGCTCTTCGCCTCGACCGAAACGCGGCCTGCCGGCAGCAGTACGGCAATGTCGCCAATGCCGACCGCGACACCACCCACCGACCTCGGCAGTCTCGGCTTGGCGCCGCAGCCGGCGACGCCTTCCGCGCAGGAACGGCAGCTCGCCTTCCTCAACCAGACCCCCGACAAGCGCACCGTGGCGCCTGATCGCGTCGCCGCACCCGCATCGCCGAACGTGCTGCAGGCCGGCGCGGTGATCGCCGCCGCGCTCATCACCGGCATCCGCTCCGATCTGCCCGGCCAGATCACCGCTCAGGTGACGGAGAACGTCTACGACAGCCCGACGGGGCGCATCCTGCTCGTGCCGCAGGGCACACGTGTGGTCGGCCAGTATGACAATAGCGTCGGCTTCGGCCAGCGCCGGGTGCTGCTTGTCTGGACCCGGCTGATCTTCCCAAATGGCCGCAGCATCGTCCTCGAACGCCAGCCCGGCGCCGACGCCGAGGGCTATGCCGGTCTTGAGGATCGTGTCGATCATCACTGGTGGGATCTCGCCAAGGCCGCAGGTCTCTCGAGGCTCCTCAGCATCGGATTGCAGGCCGGCTCGTCAGGCGAGGAGAGCGAGATCGCCCGCGCCATCCGTCAGGGCGCGTCCGACGGCATCAGCCAGGTCGGCCGGCAAGTGGTCGGCCGCCAGCTCGACATCGCCCCGACGCTCACCATCCGGCCGGGCTTTTCAGTCCGCGTGCTGATCACGCGCGATCTCGTCCTCGAACCCTATGGAGGCTGACATGCCGAGGCTGAAGCTCGGACCGATCCCCGATGACAAGCCGATCAAGGTCACGCTGGAGCTGCCTGCCAGCCTGCACCGCGACCTCGCTGCCTATGCCGAGGTGTTGGCCCGGGAGACCGGACAACCAGCCGCCGATCGAATCCGGCTGAGTGCGCCCATGTTGGCGCGGTTCATCGCAACAGATCGGGCCTTCACGAAAGCTCAATGAATTCAAAGTTGAATTATCAATCTTAATTGATGCATATCCGTTCGACAAGCGCATTTATTGGCAATGAAGATGATCCAAAATATTTGTGATTATCTGCACGTCACCGATATTTGGCATGGAAGTCCCCCGTCAACTCTGGCGAGCAACCGCTACGATAGACCGTCGTCGATACGGCAGCTTCTGCGGTGCAGGCGGGTTGGTCCGCCACTCCTCTCTCGGGACCAACCGTCCAGATGGTTCGGCCATTTTTGGCCAAATGCCCTGATTGAGCGTTCTCAACGACTTAGCCGTTTCCTATATCTAATCGAATTCGAACTGTGTCGATTTACGCAGCCACCACAATATCTTATCTCACTTAAAAAGTTTGGCCATCTTTGGCCAAGCGCTCGGCCATTTTTGGCCAAAAATCTCAACCGGTGATGGACGCATCCGAGCACACGGCTGTCGGGTCGAAACGATCCGACTGAGAGATCAGGCACTTGGACGGCAAAGATCAAAATAAGATCGCCCCGGCACAGCTTGGCACGAACTCTGCCATGTGCTTCCCGCGAAGCCGGAACACAGCGCAGACAACCGGACCTCATCGGGCCGGACCTGCGGATCGACCGCCGCCGGCCTCGGATCATCGGGGAAGACCATGCCGACACCCGCCTATATCTCGATCGAGGGTTCCACCCAGGGCAATATCACCCAGGGCGCCTTCACCGAAGCCTCCGTGGGCAACATCTGGCAGGAGGGCCACGAGAACGAGATCCTCGTCCAGGCCATCGAGCACCGCGTCACCATCCCGCGCGACCCCCAGTCCGGTCAGCCCTCGGGCCAGCGCGTCCACCTGCCGTTCAAGTTCACCGCCCCGCTGAACAAGGCCACGCCGCTGCTCTACAACGCCCTGACCTCGGGCGAGATGCTGACCAAGGTCGAGGTCAAGTGGTTCCGCACCAGCTCGGCCGGCAAGCAGGAGCACTTCTTCACCACCCGCCTGGTCGACGCGACCATCATCGACATCGACGCCCAGCTGCCGCACTGCCAGGACGCGCGCAACGCCGACTTCACCCAGCTGATCGCCGTGTCGCTGTCCTACCGCCGGATCGAGTGGGAGCACACGGTGGCCAGCACGTCGGGCGCCGACGACTGGCGCAAGCCCAAGGCCTGAGCCGGATGGCCTGAGCGGCGGGGGACGAGCGGATGCGCGCCTCGGGCGGGTCACGCGCCGGACGGCCCGGCGTCCCGCAGGACGAGGCGCGCCCGGACGCGGGTGTCCATGACGAATCCCCGCCGAGGCCGATCCCGGCCCGGATGGTCCGGCCGCCCGCCCGGCTGCCGGGGCGGTGGCCGGGCGGGCGCGACCACGCCCGCGACCTCGCGCTGGTGCCGGCCGCCTCGGTCATCGCCCTGGCGATCCGGGTGTTCTCCGCCGACCCGGCCGAGTGGATCCTCGACCTGCCCGACCACCCGGCCCTGGCGTTCTGCGCCGTGCCGGACGGGCGCGACGGGATGCCGATCCTCCTGGCCCTGATCACGCTCGGCCCGGTGCTCGGCCTGATCGGTCTGGCCGGCTTCGGGCGTCCGCGCTCCTGGCTCGGCCTGCTTCTGGGCGCGGGGCTCGCCGCCTTCTGGCTGCAGCGCTTCGTCCTCCACGTCCCGGCCTGCCCCCCTTGAGCCGCCCGGCCACGCCGGACCGACCACCCCCGCCCCCTTCGAGGCTCTCCGATGATCGCCCTGCCCGCCGAGATCACCCAGCCGCTGAGCGATCTCGACCGCGACTTCACCCTCGCGTTCACCGCAGACGGCCTGCCGGGCGCCGATCTGGCGGTCACGGGCTTCCGCCTGGACGAGGCGATCTCGAGCCTGTTCCGGGCCGAGGTCGCCCTGGCCTCGCCCGACCCGGGGCTCGACCTGACCGCCCTGCTCGACAAGCCGGCCCGGCTCACCGTGCTCGACCGCTACGGCCCGCCCCGCCACGTCCACGGCGTGCTCGCCCTGGCCGAGCGCGGCGACACCGGCGCGCACCACACGGCCTACCGCGTCCTGCTCATGCCGGCGCTGCACCGCCTGCGCTTCGGCGCGGATTGCCGGATCTTCCAGACGAAGAGCGTGCCCGAGATCGTCGAGGCGGTGCTCAAGGACAACGGCGTCACCGCCTACCGCTTCGCGCTGACCGAACAGCATCCCGCGCGCGAGTACTGCGTGCAGTACCGCGAGACCCACCTCGCCTTCATCGAGCGGCTCTTGGCCGAGGAAGGCATCGCCTACCACTTCGAGCATGCCGAGGGCGCCCACACCCTGGTGCTCACCGACGCGACCAAGCTCGCCCCGGACGCGCCGGGCGCGGAGGCGATCGAGTACAACGCCGAGCCGGGCGGCACGGTGAAGGGCCCGCATGTCGGCCGGTTCACCTGGCGCGAGCTGGTGGCGCCCTCCGACGTGGTCCAGCGCGACCACTTCTTCCGCAACCCGGTCCACGACTTCGAGGCGCGGGCGCAGGCGTCCGCGCTGAACGGGCTGACGCGCAAGCTGGAGATGTACGACTACCCCGGCCGCTACAAGGCGGACGCGGTCGGCCGGGCGTTCACGCGCTACCGGCTGGAGGGGTTCCGGGACGAGGCGAGCCACGGCGAGGGGGCGGGGCGGTGCGCGCGGCTGCTGCCCGGGCACCGGTTCGCACTGACTGGGCATCCCGACCCGGCGCTGAACCGGCGGTTCCTGGTGGTGGCGGCGAGCCACGCCGGCAGCCAGCCGGGGGCGGTCGAGGGCGATGCCGGCGACGGGGGCGCGTACCTGACCACGTCGTTCCGGGTGATCCGGCACGACACGCCGTACCGGCCCGACGCTCCGGGCAAGCCGCGGGTCGAGGGCCCGCAGATGGCGATCGTGACGGGTCCGGCGGGCGAGGAGATCCACTGCGACGCGTTCGGGCGGGTGAAGGTGCGCTTCCCCTGGGACCGGTCGGGGCGGGCCGACGACACGGCCTCGTGCTGGATCCGGGTGAGCCAGGGCTGGGCGGGGGCGAGCTGGGGGCAGATCGCGGTGCCGCGGATCGGCCAGCACGTGATCGTCGACTTCCTGGAGGGCGACCCCGACCAGCCGATCATCACGGGCCGGGCCTACAACGCGCGCGAGCCGGTGCCGTACCCGCTGCCGGCCCACAAGACGCGGATGGCGATCAAGTCGAAGACGCACAAGGGCGAGGGGTTCAACGAGCTGCGGTTCGAGGACGAGCAGGGCCGGGAGGAGGTTTTCGTCCACGCGCAGAGGGACATGCGGGTGAAGGTGCGCCACGACCGGCGTAAGCGGGTCGACCACGACCAGTCGGAGAGCATCGGCCACGACAAGTCGATCGATGTCGGCGGCAACCACGTCGAGACGATCGAGCAGAACAAGCAGCTCGCGGTCGGGATGAACATGAACCGCACTGTGGGCATGACCTCGTCCGAGGAGGTCGGGCTGATGAAGAGCACCGTCGTCGGGCTCGCCCAGACGGTGACGGTGGGCAAGACCTGCACGATCAGCGTGGGCGAGGAACTGGTGCTCCAGGTCGGCGGCGGGGCCGACAAGGACGGCAATGCCGGCGCCGCCAAGGCGATGCTCGTGATGAAGAGCAACGGCGACATCCTGCTCAAGGGCGTGAAGATCTACCTCGACGGCGAGGCCCACGTGCAGATCGCCTCGGCGATGATCGACAACAACTGAGGTCGTCATGCCGGAGCTGGTCAACCACGCGCCGTTCCCGAACTTCCGGTACTATGCCGGCGACAACCGCGGGGGCGAGTTCGGCGTCGTCATCGTCAAGGCGACCTACGCGATCGGGCCGGACGGGCGGCTGGCGGTGGCCGAGGAGCAGGCGCCGCTGTTGTTCACGGATGCCTGCCACGGGGCGGTCAACGTCAGCTCGGTGTGGCACCCCTCGGACCTCGTTCCGTACAAGCCGCGCACCGACATCCTGGTCAACGCGGTGGCGCGCCCCCCTGGGGGCATGCCGGCGGCCGCGTGGCTGGCGGGGGTACGGGTCTCGCGCGGGGGCGTCGCGGTGGTTGAGAAGCGGGTGCGGGTCACAGGCCCGCGCCGCTGGGAGCCGGACTGGGCGCGGGTGCTGTCGGAGGAAGAGCGGGCGGAGTGGCAGCGCCACCGATCGGCGTTCCGGGGCTGGCGCCTGTCAGCTCCGGAGCCGGTGGCCGCGGTGCCGCTGCGCTACGAACTGGCCTTCGGCGGCACGCCGCCCGCGGGCACGGATGCCGAGGGCCGGCCGGTCTTCGCCGACGACCCCTACAACCCGATCGGCTGCGGCTGGCTGCACCCGGAGGGTAGCGACCACACGCAAGCCCACCCCGCCCCCCAGATCCTCGGGGCCGACGAGGTGCTGGACGAGCCCTACACATTGCGGCAGCCGCACACCCTCGGTCCGATCCCGTGCGCGTGGGAGCCGCGGCTGCCGCTGGCCGGGACCTATGACCAGCGCTGGCTGGACGAGATCTGGCCGGACTGGCCGCCGGACTACGACTTCGCCTACCACAACGCGGCCCATCCCGACCTTATCTGCCCCGGCCACCTCGTGGGCGACGAGCACATCCAGCTCGCCGGCCTGACCGGGGACGCGCGGCCGGTGCATCTCGACCTGCCGGGCGAGGCGCTGGCGGTGGCGTTCGCCGAGCCCGGGGGCGCGGTCGAGGTCCGGCCGATGGTGCTGGACACGGTGCTGCTGGACGTGGCGGCGCCGCTTTGGGCCGATGCGCGGGTGTTCCTGAGCTGGCGGGTGCGGTTCGAGCCGGACCGGTACGCGACCGCCACGATCCTGCGCCGGCCGGGAACGGGCGTGCCGGACGCGGGTCCGGACGCGGCTTCCATCACGGATCAGGGTCAGGCGCGGGGGCGAGCGGCATGAGCGAGGGTCGGATCTCGGCGCGCAAGGACGGGTCGAACGTGATCGTGTCCAAGGGTCCGGACGTGTGCCTGACGCCGCGGGGCAGCGCGATGGTGCCGGTGCCGTACACGTCGATCGCGTTCCTGTCGTCGGCGATCCGGACGTCGACCTCGGTGCGCAACAACGGCAACTACGACTTCCAGCTGAACTCGCGGTGCGCGACCTCGACCGGGCACGAGCAGGGCACGGGCAAGGGCGTGAAGGTGCCGGGCTATCTCGGCATGGCGCACGCCAAGGAGGGGTCGAGCTTCTTCTACTCGGAGGGGTTCGCGGTGGTGAGCCATCGGGACCCGGCCTGGATCAACCGGCCCGACCCCGGCGGCGAGGAGCCGAAGAAGGGCAAGGGTGAGGAGACCGTCTGATGCCGAAGGTCGTGATCCCGTTCGGCGCGATGAGCGCCGATGGGCGAGGTGAATGCCTTGCCCACGATCTGCGGACCGGAGCCACCCAACCTGGGTTGGCCCTTCCGGCCCATCGTCATCCGCGTGGCGCGGAGGTGCGCAATGAACGGCTCGGCACAGCTGAGTCCCTCGTTGACTCCACCGGATTCCCGACGGGGAGCGCCGCCTGATGGCCTCGGGCTCGGACCAGCACTTTGCCCTCACACCTCCTGCACCCGGCACATCACCCGGCACGGGCGCCACGCCTAGATCCGACGTCCCGGAAGCCAGAGCAAAGCAATCGGTCCACAAGCGCGACGAGAAAGGTGAACCGGCCTCGAAACAGCAGGCCAACGCCAATGCCCAGGTCACGACCGGATCGAGCGCACCACAAACGCCGCCTCAGCCAGAACAACAGGGATGGTGGGACCGCAACCACGTCGGTACGCGCCTAGGCGGCGCAGGACGAGCAATCGGCGGGGCCTTTCAAGCCTTCCTCGGCGCCGATTTGGCGGTCCTCGGGTTCGGATCCATGCCGGTGTCCACCATCGGCGGTGCCGCGGTCGGAGTCGGGGGTGTCGCACTTGCTGGCCGTGGCATCGATAACGTCCTTACCGGTGTGTACGAAGCCGCGACCGGTGAGGCCCAGGGCGATACGCTGGGCGTCCAGGCGGTGGACAGTGTGGCAGGTCACGACGCCGCCGAACTCTACAGCGAATTAGGCACCGCAGCCGACCTTGCCGAGGGTGGCGCTGGTGCACCTCGCGGGGGAGGCTCGAAGCCTAAGATCCAGTATTCGCGAAGGGTAGAAGAGCCCTCGCCATCTAATCCACACGAGGAGGCTCCGCCGTCCCCGCCACACGAGGAGGCTCCGCCGTCCCCGCCACACGAGGAGGCTCCGCCGGCAGCGCCGCGCGAGGAGGCTCCGCCGCCTCCGCCGCACGAGGAGGCTCCGCCGGCAGCGCCCGTCACAGCGGGCGAACCGGTCTCGGTCGCGACCGGCGAGTACCTGGAGACGTGGCACGACTTCCTGGTCCCCGGCGCGCTGCCGCTCGACGGCGCCCGGTACATGGGCCTGCAGATGCCCGACGCCACGGGATGGCCCGGGCCGCTCGGCCCCTGCCAGATCTCCGTCTTCGACGAGTACTTCGACAATTACGCCCCCGGCCACCTCGCCTTCCACCAGGCCGACGGCAGGCGCATCGCCTTCGAGCGCCCGTTCAACTTCCTGGCCGCGAAGAACACCGGATCCCCCCACCTCGAACTCACCGCACCCTGGTTAAAGCAGCTGCGCCTCAAGGACCGGCGTCTCCTCAAGCACTTCCGCCAGTACCCGGACGGCTTCTACCGCCTGGAGCGTATCGAGGATCTCTCCGGCAATGCGCTCAGGCTCACCCGCGACCCCGCGGGCGTGCTCCTGCGGGTCGAACGCTCCGACGGCCTCGCGCTCGCCTTCGACAACGACGCCGCCGGAAGGCGCACCGGCATCACGCTGATCGGGCTCGGCGGCGCCAGCCTGAGGCTGGCGGCGTACGGCTACGACGGCAACGGCCGCATGGCCCATGCCGACTGCGCCTTCGGTATGTCGGTGCAGTACGAGTGGCAGCCCGACCGGCCCCTGCTCGCCCGCTGGCACAACAGGACCCGCCGCTCCGAGACGGTCTTCAGCTACGACGAGGCCGGCCGGGTGGTGCACACCGAGACCACCGGCCTGTGGAACGGCGACCGCTTCCTCTACGACGCGCAGGCGCGGCGGACCACCTACCTGCCCGGTGGCGATGAAGCCAAGGCGCAGGTCTTCGCCTACGACGCGCACGACAACGTCACGGCCGAGACCGACGCGCTCGGCGCCACCACGTGCCACAGCTTCGACCGCTACGGCTTCCGCACCGCCACCACGGACGCGGCCGGCTATACCGCGCGCACGCGCTACGACATCTTCGGCAACGTAAAGAGCCACATCGACGCCGAGGGGCGGGAGACGCTGTACGGCTGGGGGCCGGAGGGCCAGCTCGACATTGTCGTCGACGGCGCGGGTAACGTCCGGCGCAATGAGTACGACGCCCAGGCCAACCTCGCGGCCGAGACCAACGCCGAGGGCCACCGCACCGTGTACGAGCGGGACGCGCACGGCCGGATCGTCCTGACGCGCTTCCCCGACGGCACCGAGGAGCGGCGCGCCTACGACGCGGGCGGCTGGCTCGCCAGCGTCACCGACGCCAGGGGCGGGGTGACGCGGTTCGGCTACGACGCGTTCGGGCGGCTGGTGGAGACCACCGACCCGCTCGGGCGCACGACACGGCTCGCCTACGCGGCCGGTCCCGGGGGCTTCGCCACCCCGACCGGGCTGACCCGGCCGGACGGCACCACGGTGGCGCGCGCCTTCGACCCGGAGGGGGCGCTGGCCAGCGTCACGGACGGCGAGGGCCGGACCTGGCGGTACCATCACGGCGCCTTCGACGTGCTGGAGGCGATCGAGGACCCGAACGGCGGCACGCTGACCCTCGGCTATGACGGCGAGGGCCGGCTGACGCAGGTGACCAACGCCCTCGGCCGGCGCTACGCGCTGGAGCGCGACGCGGCCGGGCGGGTGGTGGCCGAGGTCGACTTCGACGGACGGGTGACGCGCTACACCCGCGATGTCGTGGGCCGCGTGAGCGAGACGGTGCGGCCGGACGGCGCCCGGCTGGTCTACGGCTACGACCGCACCGGTCTGGTCACCGGGATCCAGGTGTTCGGCCCGGACGGGCGGCGGCAGGATCAGGTCGCCTATGGGTACGACCGGCGCGGGTTGCTGGTCGAGGCTCGGAACGAGGCCACGCGGGTGGAATACATCCGCGACCGGGACGGGCGGATCGTCGAGGAGGATGTCGGCGGGCGCCGGGTGCAGAGCCGGTACGATGCCTGCGGCCGGCGTGTGGCGCGGCGGATCTTTTCCGGGATCGACCAGCCGCACGCGATCCGGCTCGGCGAGCACGTCACCCGCCACGCCTACGACCCGCTTGGTGCCCTGGCCGCGCTGGTTGTGGCCGAGCACGCGCCGCTCGCCTTCACCCAAGACGGGCTCGGCCGCGAGGTCCGGCGCGAGAGCACGGCGGGGTTCGTGCTGGACAGCGCCTGGGATGCGGGCGGGCGGCTGTCGGCGCAGCGGGGCGGGCGGGCGATCCGGGGGCTGGCCGGGGCGGTGGCGGCGCAGCGGGCGGGTCTGGCGGCGGACGCGGCGCGGCCGATCGAGCGCAGCTATGCCTGGGACCGGGCGGACGCGCCGACCGCGATCGTCGAGCGGCT
>NZ_JACJIM010000017.1 GCF_014138435.1 Methylobacterium fujisawaense
TTGGCCGACACCTGGGTTCCCGCGGCGTCCCGCGTCCCTCGTGTTCGCTCCCGGGCCATGCCCCCGGCGCCACCGGCGCGCGGGGACGATGACGCACATCCGAAGCCGGCCCCGCATCCCGAGGTGCCGGAGCGCGGCGACCTCGGGAGAGCCCTCCACAGGTCGCGCGCGTCCTGGAAGCCGCCTTCGAGGCCCGCCGGCGCGGGTGCTTCAGGATGCGGCGCCGGGCGGGAGCGGTGTTCCGCGCCCCGCCGATCCTCAGGCGGGCAGCGGCTCCCGCGGCTCGGTGTGATCGAAGAGCCGGGGCGGCGCGATCGCGTCCCGGGCCCCCATCCGGGCGACGAGATGATCGGCGACCCGCAGGGCGTTGGCGATGATAGTCAGCGTCGGGTTCACGGCGCCGATCGACGGGAAGAAGCTGGCATCGGTCACGTAGAGGTTGTCCAACTCGTGCGCCTTGCAGTTCGGATCGAGCACCGACGTCTTCGGATCCTCGCCGAACCGCAGGGTCCCCGCCTGGTGGGCCGTCCCGCCGATCGGGACGTTCTTGCCGAGATAGAGCGAGCGGTCGAACAGGTGCGGGTGGATGTCGGTGAAGCTGCAGATCTCGCGCAGCTTCTGCCGGAGCCGCTTGTGCGCCTCGACGTTCGTCTCGGTGAGGTCGAGATGGACCTTGCCGTCCTTGTAGAAGATCCGGTTCTGCGGGAGCGGCACGTCCTCCGAGGTCAGCCAGAAATCGACGGAGTGCTTGGCGATCCAGTCGAAGGGCTTGTCGGGGAACCATTGCAGGAAGCCCGGCAGGCCCTCGCCGTGGATCTGGGCCCCGTCCGATTTGCCGACCATCTGGATGTGGCCGAGGGGGAACTCCCAGCCGTCCTTCGGGTCCGGATCGCCGAAGTAGAAGTCGTTGAGGCCGAGCGTCTTCTGGAATCGGGTCGGGTTCGGGACCTTCGAGATCGCCAGCACCGTCGAGTTGTTGTGGCGCATGTAGTTGCGCCCGACCTGGTCCGACCCGTTGGCGAGGCCGTTCGGGTGTCGGTCGCTGGCGGAGCGCAGCAGCAGCAGCGCCGAGGAGAGGGCGCCGCAGGCCACCACGACGAGGTCGGCCGAGGCCTCGAAGGGCGCGCCGTCGCGCGCGCCGACGATGCCCGTGACGGTGCGGCCGGAGGGGTCGGTGACGAGGCGCTCGACATAGGTGCGGGTGAGCAGCGTCAGGTTCGGGCAGTCCCGCAGGGCCGGGTCCACCACCATGGTCTGGGCATCGGACTTGCCGTTGGTGGGGCAGGGGAATCCGTCGAAGGATTCGCACTTGATGCAGGGCGAGGTCGGCACCGCGCGGCCGTCCTTCTCCACCAGCCGCACGCCCACCGGCAGGTGGAACGGGTGGTGGCCGGCCCGCTTCAGGTTGTCGAACAGCTCCTGGATCCGCGGCTCGTGCGCCACCGGCGGATGGGCGTAGGGCTTCGTCGACCAGGGCTCGGTCGGGTCCTCGCCGCGCAGCCCGTGGACGTGGAACAGCTCCTCGGCCGCCTGATAGTACGGCTCGAAGACGTCGTAGCCGACGGGCCAGGCCGGCGCGACGCCGTCCTGGTGGCGGATCTCGGAGAAGTCCTTCTCGCGGAGGCGGAAGAGGATCGAACCGTAGAACTTCGAGTTCCCGCCGACATAGTAGTGAAGGCCAGGATGGAAGTTTTTGCCGTCGGAGGAGTACCACGTCTCCTTGGCCTGGTAGTAGCCGTCGACGATCACCGCCTGACTGTCCCAGTTCCGCGGCTCCCGCAGCAGGTAGTCGCCGCGCTCGATCAGCAGGATCCGCTTGCCCGTCTGGGCGAGGCGCCACGCCATCGTGCCGCCGCCGGGACCGGACCCGACAATGATGACGTCGTAGTGCTCACCGGGCATGTCGCGTCTCCGTCCGGACCTGCGTCCTGGCAGGCAACTCGCGAGCCGCTTTTCGGATCACCTCACGGTTCCGTGAAGCGCGCGCCGCGTCCCGGGCTCCGCGAAGTCTGCAACCGGCGGTTAAGCGCCTTTCCCAACGCGGCCTTCAGCTTCGGCTGCGATCCTGCGGCGGACCGGCCTGAAGCCGGGGAGGCCGGAATGATCGACATGATGGCGCCTGTCCTGGCGCTCCTGACAGCGGCCGCGCTGGGCCTCGGCCTCTGGCGCGTGCGCGGAACGCGGCGCGCCGAGCGCGAGACCGAGCGGCTGCAGGACCGCATCTGGCGGATCAGCGAGAGCGAGGACCGCTATCGCGCCCTGGTGGCCGCCACCACCGAGATCATCGTCCAGCGCGATGCCCGCGGGCGCATCACCTACGCCAACGAGGATTTCGCCCGCCTGCTCGGCCGCGAGCCGATCGCGCTGATCGGCTCTCAGGACGATCTCGAGATCCTCGACCGCAACGCCGTGGAGATCGGGCCGGACGGGGTCCGCCGCCTGGAGGCGCAGGTCCGGGCGGCGGACGGGCGGGCGCGCTGGTTCGCCTTCGTGGAGATGCCAGTGGCGCACGGCGACGCGACGCACTGGCTGCGCGCGGGCCGGGACGTCACCGCCCGGGTCGAGGCGATCCGCAGCCGCGACGCGGCCCTGGAGCGCGCAGAGGCGGCCAGCGTCGCGAAATCCCGCTTCCTGGCGACGGTGAGCCACGAGATGCGGACGCCGCTCAACGGCATCCTGGGCATGGCCGACCTCGTGCTCGGAACCGAGCTGAACCCCGAGCAGCGCACCTACGTGGAGGCGGTGCGCACCAGCGGCCAAGCGCTGCTCGGCCTGATCGACGGGGTCCTCGACTTCTCGCGGATCGAGGCCGGGCGCCTCGACCTCGCGGCCGAGCCCTTCGACCTGCCGGCCCTCTCCGAGGGCGTCGTCGAGCTGCTCGCGCCCCGCGCGCAGGACAAGGGGATCGAGATCGCCCTCGACGTGACCGAGGACTTTCCGGCCGCCGTTCTGGGCGACGTCGACCGGGTGCGGCAGATCCTGATCAATCTCGCGGGCAATGCCATCAAGTTCACCGAGCGGGGCGGCGTCGGCGTCAGCCTGAGCTTCGTGCGGACCGCAGCCGGCGGCGAGGTCGTGCTCGCCGTGGCCGATACCGGCCCAGGCATCCCGGAGGAGAGACTGCCGATCCTGTTCGAGGAGTTCGAGCAGGGCGACGGCAGCGCGAGCCGCAGCCATGAAGGCACCGGTCTGGGTCTCGCCATCACGCGGCGTCTGGTGACCCGCATGGGCGGCCGGATCGAGGCGGAGTCGCGCCTCGGGCGGGGTTCGACCTTCCGGGTCCTGTTGCCGCTGGCCGAGGTGGCCGGCATCGATGACGGCGGACGGGTCCCATTGCCGCCGCTCTCCGCGCGACGCTGTCTGATCGTCGCCGACTCGCCGTTCCAGGCGCCGTACCTCGCCCGCAGCCTGTCCCGGGCCGGAGCCGCCACCGTGATCGTCGACAGCCTCGAGTCGGGCCTCGACGCCCTGTCGAGCGCCGCCTTCGACGTGGTGCTGGCCGACCGGGCGCTGGGCGACGGTGCCGTGCGGCAGATCGCCGATGCGGCGCGGGCCTGCGGGGTTCGCACGAGCCTCGTGCTCCTCTCGCCGTTCGACCGGCGCGGCTTCGGGGCGCCCGGTGCGGCGGGCTTCGACGGCTACCTGATCAAACCGGTCCGCCCGCGCTCCCTGTTCGAGCGCCTTCACGCATCGACGGGCCCGGTCGAGGCCGCAGCCGCCCCGCCCGAGGCCCCCTCGCATACCGGCAGCCACCTTCGGGTCCTGCTGGCCGAGGACAACCCGATCAACGCCCTGCTGGCGACCCGGGCGCTGGAACGGCTCGGCGCCACGGTGGTCCATGCGGCCGACGGCGTCGAGGCCCTCGAGCGGTTTGAGTCGGACGGCCCCTTCGACCTGGCGCTGATCGACGTGCGGATGCCGCGCCTCGACGGGCACGAGACCGCCCGGCGGATCCGCGCGGCCGAATCGGGCTGCGCGCACCGGCTCCATCTCGTCGCACTGACCGCCAATGCGGGCCGCGAGGACGAGATCGCCGCCCGGGCGGCCGGCTTCGACGGGTTCCTGGCCAAGCCGCTCAATCTGAAGCTGCTCCCCCCGCTGCTGGAGCGCCAATCCGCGCGTGCGGCCTGAGGGCGCGCGTTGACAGGCGGGCGAGTCCCGCGCCAACAGGACGCCCATGTCGACAACCAGCCCTCTGCCGCCCGCACCGCGCTCGTCGAGCGGCGCGCTTGCCGCCTGGGGCATCGCGGTCCTCGTGATCGCCACCGTGCTCGTCGGCGCCCTGGCGCCCGCCCGTCACCCAGCACCGCTGCGCTCGGCGGCCGAGGATCCGGCCTGCCTCGAATGGAGCGACGGCTGCAAGGTTTGTCAGCGGCTCGCAGACGGCCCGGCCTGCTCGCTCCCCGGCTTCGCCTGCCAGCCCGGCGCGCTGCAATGCCTCCGCCGCCGCGAGGGCTGACGCCGCACCCGCGCAGACCGGCCGATCCGGGCGCCTCGGCGGAGCGGCTCAGAAGTACGGGAGGGCCGGTCCTCCGTTTCGCGCCGAGCCCGAACGGACGCCTGCACCTCGGCCACGCCTACTCGGCGCTTCTCAACGCGCAGTTCGCCATCCGGCTGGGCGGCCTCTGCCGCCTGCGGATCGAGGACATCGATCCCGCGCGCTCGAAGCCGGACTTCATCGACGGGATCGTCTCGGACCTCGCCTGGCTCGGGCTGAGCTATCCCGAGCCGGTGCGGCGTCAGTCCCGGTATATGGATGCCTACCGGACGGCCCTCGACGGGCTCGTCGGCCGCGGGCTCGCCTATCCCTGCTTCTGCTCGCGCGGGCAGATCCGGGCGCGGATCGCGTCTGCGGGCGAGTTCCCCTGCGATCCGGATGGCGTGCCGCTTTATCCCGGCACCTGCCGGCACGAGTCCCCCGTGTCCGTGGCGGACCGTCTCGCCAGGGGCGATCCGCATACCTGGCGTCTCGACATGGCGGCCGCCCTGCGCAGCGCCGGCTCGACGCTCGGCTACGTCGCCTTCGACGAGGCGGGCGAGCGCTGGATCGCGGCCGATCCGGGGCGCTGGGGCGATACGGTGATCGCGCGCCGCGACGTGCCGACAAGCTACCATCTCGCGGTGGTTCACGACGATGCCGCCGAGGGGATCACCCATGTGGTTCGCGGCCGCGACCTGGAGGCCGCCACCGACCTGCACGTGCTCCTGCAAGCGCTGCTCGGCCTGCCGACGCCGCGCTACCACCACCACCCGCTGCTGCACGACGCTGAGGGCGAGAAGCTGTCCAAGTCGCGCGGCTCGCAATCCCTCGCCGACCTTCGGCAAGCCGGCCAGACCCCCGGGGACATCCGCGCCCGGCTCGGCTTCGCCTGAGCGATCGCCTCAGCGCACCGCCGCATCGCGCTGGGCGATGGCGGTGGCGCTCTTCGACTTCTGCATGGTGGCGTCGATCTGCTCCCGCTGACGCTTGAACTCGGCGAGCAGGCGCCCGTCGAGCTCCCGGCCACGCGGGACACGGATCTTCATCGGATCGACGAAGTGGCCGTTGATGATCACCTCGTAGTGAAGATGGGCGCCGGTCGACAGGCCGGTCGAGCCGACATAGCCCACGACCTGCCCTTGCCGGACCTTGACGCCCTCCCGGATGCCGCGGCCGAACCGTGACATGTGGTTGTAGGTCGTCACGTAGCCGTTGACATGCTGGATCTCGACCCGGTTGCCGTAGCCCGAGGTCATCTCGGAGCGGATCACCACGCCGTTGCCGGCTGCCATGATCGGGGTGCCGATCGGATTGGACCAGTCGACGCCGGTGTGAAGCTTGGCATAACCCAGGACCGGATGGCGCCGGTAGCCGAAACCGGAGCGCATGATCCCGTCGGCGATGGGCTTGCGCAGCAGGAATTTCTTCAGCGAGCGGCCCTGCTCGTCGAGATAGTCGATCGTCCCGTCATCCGGGGATTGGAAGCGGTAGACCTTGCGGGTCTCGCCACCGAGCGTCAGCGCCGCGTAGAGAAGGTCCGGACGGTCGGCGCTGGCATCGTCGTCGGTGCTGTAGAACACGTCGAGCCCGTCGCCGCTGCTGATGCGGCGCTGGAAGTCCAGGTCGTAGCTGAACACCCGGACGATATCCTCGACGGCGGCTCGCGGCAGGTCGTGGCGCGCGGCCGTCTCGTAGAGGCTCTGATACAGCCGCGGCCCCGAGCCGGAATCCGCATCCTCGTCTTCGCCGGGCTCAGCCTGAGCCTGCGGCTTGGGGGAAGGGGATTCCTCGGAGGGCGGCGCCACCGAGACGAAGGCGCCGCGATCGTTCAGGGCGGCGATGCCCTCGATGCCGTTCTCGCCATAGAGCACGACGCGGGTCACCTGGCGCGGATCGCCGGGATGAGGGCCCGGCGCGATCTGCACGCGCATCGGCTGGCCCTCGTTGAGAGCGGCCGTGCGGGCCTTGCCGCCGAGCGCCGCGACGATGCCGCGGATTGCGTCGTCGCTGGCGAAGCCGATGGCCTTGAGGGTCGATTCCAGGGTCTCGCCGCGCTTCAGCGCGAGGTCGCGCTCTTCGACGAGGGGCGCTTCATTGGGCTTGAGCTCGACCTTGGCGACCTTCGTGACGTTCTCGGGAACGACCAGCACCTCGATCGCCTTGAACGGGTTGGCATCCTTCGGCGCCGTGCTGTCACCATCCCCCGTCGCGCCCTGCTGAAGCGTGCGCGACAGCATGATCTGCGGGGCGATCGGGATCGCGGCACGACGGCCCGCCTCGGCGGCGATGCGGCGCTCCTCCTCCACCTGCGCGGTGACGTCGTCGTCGGTGAGTGCGGGTGCGTTGGGGTCGACGGCGGCCTCAGCCAGATCGCGCTTCACCACGGTGACCTCGGCGCCGGGGGCATCGGCAGAGGCTTCGGGGGCACGCTCCAACGGCTCGTCGGATACGAACTTCATCGGATCGAAGCGGGGGGGCTCGCTCGCGTAAACGCCCGTCGTCATCGACAGGGGTGTGGTGAGCCGTACGAACGCCTTGGCCTTGATGATCTCGCGATCCCCAAGGCGAACCGTGACGGGCGCCCGGAAACTCTGCTTGGCCGACGCGATCATCAGGTTGCGGATCAGTCGGTCACCCTTCCGGGCGATATTGGCGCCGCTTTCGCTCGGCTGCGGTCGCGGCAAGACCGTCGCCTTCTCGGGAATGGCCGCGAAGGACACGTCCCCCTGAAGGGAAACATGGAGGGCCGCCGCGATCAGGCCGGCCCCGGTCAGGCCGGTGAGGCTGCTGGCGCAGAGCCAACGCAGGTTGACGGCGCGACGGTCGATCTGGGTCGCCGTTGCGCCGAGATGATCGAGGGGCGCCTGAACTCCACGCGCCGGGGAGAGGGCGGCCACATCGCCGATCTTGAGTCGCTCGCGCTTCACTCGAAGGCCCTGAAAACACAACGGCGAACGGGCGTCCTCGCAGGACTCGAGGCGCTGAAGCCGAATCTGATGATGCCGGAAGCGGCATCTGTCCCGGTGAACTCATCTCACGGCCCAGCGTGTCGAGATTGAGGCGCCTTGACCCCTGACCGTTGGAGGACGCCGACATGTTGGACAAGTCCGGCGAGCGGGACAACGCGGCGGTTCGGAACGGAATCGCGAAACGCCGGTTGACGGGCCGAACTCCAGGGCCTATACCCCGGCTCATCGGCGCCGGCCGCGGAAGTGGACCGGGCGCTGAGGCATCTTCTGACAAGCGGCGGGATTGGCCGGCGGGTTTAGC
>NZ_JACJIM010000018.1 GCF_014138435.1 Methylobacterium fujisawaense
CCCGTCAGCTACCCAGATCTGGCCTTCCGGCTACCCATGACAGCGACCATGCAGTAGCCTCTCAATTGGCTCGGTCCAAAATACCGGTCAGGTCAGTTATCGAAGGCCATATCAGCCCCGATGGGTATGCGCCCCTCTGGAGTGCACCCTCTCCTGACCAAATCTGAGGCTTGGTTGCCTCCCGTTGGGTCCGCAGCGGGTGATTTTTGCCTGCCCGCTTCGAGGCAGACGTTGGCGAAATGCCGACACCCGGCATGATGCGGGATTTGACTGGAGTTTGAAAGGAACGCTTTCAAGTAATCGGGCGGGGGCGGGACGATGTGGTTTCGGTCGCATTCCGGCTCAGGTCGGCCAAATTCGGCCGACCTCAAATCCGGCGCTGTCCTAATCGAAGCGCGCAAAACATCCTGTACTTGATTATGCGATACGCAGGCGCGTAGCTCGAATCAAAATGACCACTGTCTTACGTCGTCATACAATATCTTTTCAGGATTCACTGAAATATGGAAGTGCTTACTATGCGGGTTCTTGCCCGTGTACGGCCTCCAATGCCAAGCAGGAACAGTACCTACCTGGTAGGATGCCGCGATTTGCTTATTCCAGATAACGTATTTAATGCGTGTATCTTTCGACGCAATCAGGGCCTCAGCAATCTTTCCGGCGTCGCAAGAATGAGCTGGATCGTGCGTGATATCCAAGGCCGTCACAACCCCTAGCTCGCCGTCTCTTACCCAGGCGCAATGATCGGACGTCTTAGGTGTACCGCCGTGACAATGGGCAGCATTCCCAATGGTACCATCGCTCGACTTGCTTCGATTAGGGTATTTGCTGTTGATTTCCTGTCTAAGTTTTTCAAGGGACTTCGCGACCCTCCACTTTGGTGTTGCCGCGGCGGAAATGGGGGTTTTGGGCTCGTTGACGTCAGGGTCAACCTCGGGGTCGAAGCCATAATCGCCCTCTAAGAGTGCGACCGGCTCTTGGGCCATCGACTTAAGTATTCCCGGATCCGGATCCTCGGTTTGCGAATTATCGGCAGGTGTGTTTCCTGGAACCTCCGAGCTAACGACGATCCTGGCCGCGATCGGATCGGTTATTGAGAACTCGACATAGCCTATGCCTCTTGGAAAAAATATATCTACGTCACGCGCAATAGAACCAGATGTTGTTGCGACCTTAACCGCATCTATCACTTTCTTGAATGCGTCCGAAAACAGATCAGCTGCTTCTTTATCTGCTCCTGGCATCTGATTGCCCTCCGCAATAAGTCGGGGCGCCTATTGTTCATGCTGGCGACAGCTTGTAAACAGATTAATGTGGACAGGTCCCAGATCCTCCGGCTCATTGGGTCGGCCGGCTCCCAATTCCTGCTTGCCTCGTCAGCAAGAGCGCGCGCTTTGTAACTGCAAATATGACCCGCTGAACAAACCCGGTTGGGCGAAGTGCCGCCCGAGCGGCGGCTGAACGGATGACCGTTTTTGAACACTGCGCCGGGTTCCGCGAATGGCGGAGTTCGGTCGCAAGCAGCCTCACTCTCGCTATGGCTACTCAGCGATAAGTTTCGGCCACTAGCGCCTCGGTCCAGGAGGTGCGGGCGGATCAGGCTGCGGGGCTTCGCCGCCGTCCTCCGCACCCGCCTTGACCCGGGTCGAGGCGCGGCGCGCGGCCCGCTCCTCGGCGGCCTTCCGGCGAGCCTCAAGCGCGGCCCAGATATCCCTTGGGACTTCGAGGGGTTCCGGGGCGGGACGCTTCAGGCGGCGAGCCGCGGCCGCATGCCGGTCCAACTCGACCAGGGCCCGCTCCCAGCGCGTGAGGTCGCGACGCATCTCCTGACCGGCGGATTGGCGCTCCCCATCCGGATCGGCGCCCTGGGTCGGCCGCCACGTATAGCGGTCCCCGGTGAGGACCTGGACCCGGACCCACGCATGGAGATCGGGCCCCATGGCCAGCCGCAACCGGGCTGCCTCCTCCGGATCGAGGCGATTGATCCGCCAGCCGACCGCAGCCTCCTGGTAACGGCGGCAGGCCTCGGCCAGGTCCGGGATCCGCGCTGGCCTCGGGACAGATGGCGCTTGCGGAATGGGCCCTGGATCGGGCCCGGCTTCAGGTTCCTCCGCCGGTCTCGGCGTCGGATCGTGCCTGAGTGGTTCGACGAAACCGCCGAAGACAAGGATCGGTCTCAAGAAGGATGCTAGCATGACAACTCCGACATCGGACGATGACATACCAATAATATCCGGAGATATCCGCTATATCTACGGGATTACACCGTAGGCAGCGCTGCGTCCAAGGCGTAAATCTATGATGTATTTTACATGCGGCATGACACCTGCGCACGACGTGCGCACTCAACTGATCATGCTGCGCTGATACCGTTCTGGATGCCATCCGCGGACGCCGCCGCATGACGGGATCCCGCATCGGTGGCCGCCCATTCATGGTCGGCATGCCGACCCACCGTTCAGGGCAGCGCATATCCGCTGGAGGTCTCCATACCCGCTATGCTCACCATGAACTCGGCTAGCTTGGCATTGGCACGGGCACGGTCGTGCACGGTTATGGGGTCCGACCACGTCGCGGATAACCGATCAATCGCTCAACGCAGGAGGAGCTAGGTGCAGCTGCCTCGACAGAGAGGTGGCGGTCGTCATCGAGCTACTGCAACGCCCTGACCCGACGCTCACGAGCGAGAAATACCTGCGACCGCCAACGAACGAGGTCAGGAGGGCCTAGCCCGGGCGCGGACAGTCTGGACTTCGTGGATCGGGCTTCCATCCAATGGTGGCAGCTTCACCTTCGCGACCGCCCTCCGAGCCCGCTGCATCACAGGCCCTTCACTGTAAACGTCGAGGGCGATCGACCCGCGCTTGTGGCCGACGATGGCATTGATGAGGTCCTCCTCGACACCAGCCTGTTCGGCCCGCGAGATGAACCAGCGGCGGAAGCTATGGAAGTTCACGCGGGCCCGACGCTTCCCCTCGACTACCTCGTCCACTCCTATGGAGCGTCTGTAATCGGTGAAATGGTTAGATGTCTTGAAGGATCGCTCTCGCATTGAGCCAACCTTCCTCACCGCAGGCCACTCAGGGAAGATGTCGTCCTTCGGACTTTTGCCTCGACAACGTTCGGCGATCACGGACGCCAGTGCCGGGTGGATCGGCACGTAGCGGGCATGTGTCTCCTTCTTGCGGGGCTGGAACAGTATCACGCCGTTGGCGGTATCCTGGACCTTGAGGTCGACGATCGCGTCTAGCCGGGCCCCGGTAAGGGCCCCGATCATGATGACGGCGCGCATGTGCGGCGTGGCCGGCCCCATGAGGAGCTTGGCGATCTCGGTGTCCGTAAAGGGCCGCTCCTCCTCTCCGGATTTCGGCCCTGTATTCTTGTGCGCGACCTTCGTCCATGGGTTGGAAGCGGCCGCGTCGGTCACGGTCGCCAGGTACGCCCAGAATGAGCTGAGCCTGGAGATGTACTTGTTGCAGGTCGCCGGCGCGACGCAGGCGAGATCGGGCAGCTTCTTCGCAAAGGCATGCGCCCGCAGGGGGGTGATCCGCTCGATCTCCGGTTCGATGTTCTCGCTTCGGAGCCAGCCTAGCAATAGCTTGAGCGACCGTGCGTCGTCGGCCTTCGTCCGAACCTCGACCTGCGTTTCCGCCATGTAGGTCGCATGGAACTCCTCGAACGGAGTCCCGCTGTTGTAGGCGATGCGGCCGAAACGACGGGCCTCGGCCACGGCTGCCGGCATCAACTCGTAACCGAGTTCCGGACCGCTCTCGTCAATCGCCGGCACCATGACTTCCTTCGCTCCCCGGCTCCTGATCTCGGCCGTGCGGGAGGCGATGATGCAGTCGTACTCGTCCCACTCCTCCTGGGGCGTGAAGCGCTCACGCGCCTCCCGGGCCCACTTCGCCAGTTCCATGGCCTCTTGCGTCGTCGATTGCCCTGCGCACCCGGCCCTCGCCAGTGCCTCGGCGATTTGCGCCTTGAAGCGCGCGACGTAGGGACCCTTGAGAAGGTTGGCCGTCCGAAGGGAGTCGGTGCCCAGGTCATGCCTCAACTTCGGCCGACCGATGATTTCCCTCGCGGCCACGGGCACGCTCACCGTGACCCGCCAGTTGCTGCCATGCTGTTCGAGGAAGGCCTTCGGCCCCTGCGCAACACGCGGCATCCGCCCCCCGACGATGTCAATAAGACCCAGGTAAGACCCATGCATTGTCCGGAAAAGCCACGCAAGGACAGGGACATCGTTTCAACAGAATGGGTTAAGCGGATCTTGGGCTCGTCTCCCCTCAGCTCCACCAGGCCTTCCTGGTGACAATTCAGCATCCTGGCGACGCGGCGATATCGCCGTCGCAACCAGGACTTAGCGGTAACCGGCCGCGATTTTTGCGCCCTGCGCCCCTGTCCGATCACCGATCTCAAGCCTGCTGGCTCTCGGACCGCGCCTGATCCGCGGGCGCGGAGGGATGGGCGACCGCGGGCCGTCTCACGCCGCGCGGCCGCGTCCGGACTGGCGGCCCTGCAACCATTGCAGCGGACCGGGGTTCGCTCCCGATTGACGACAGGCGGAGGCCGGGTGGCGCCCTGGATCGAACAGACAGTCTGGTGGCAGGTCTTCCCCCTCGGCTTCGTCGGCGCCCCCGACCAGGCCGACCCGGCCGCACCGGTCGTGCATCGCCTCTCCCACCTGCAGGCTTGGCTCGACTACGCGGTGGAGCTCGGCGTGTCCGGGCTGGCGCTCGGGCCGATCTTCGCGGCCGCCACGCACGGCTACGACACGATCGACCCTTTCCGGATCGATCCGCGCCTGGGCGATGAGGCCGATTTCGACGCGCTGATCGCCGCGGCCCGTGCCCGCGGCCTCCGCGTCCTGCTCGACGGGGTGTTCAACCATGTCGGGCGGGCCCATCCCGCCTTCCAGGACGTCCTGCGCAACGGGCCCGAAGCCCGGCAGGCCAACTGGTTCAGGCTGTCCTGGCCGCGGGGCTCCGGCCCGGGCATCGAGCCGGACTACGCCTGCTTCGAGGGCCATCGGCAACTCGTGACGCTCAATCACGACGCGCCGCAGGTCGCCGACCATGTCGCCGCCGTCATGGACCATTGGATCGCCCGCGGCGCCGATGGCTGGCGGCTTGACGCGGCCTACGCGGTTCCCCCGCACTTCTGGGCGCGGGTGCTGCGGCAGGTCCGCATCGCCCACCCGGAGGCCTACATCGTCGGCGAGGTGATCCACGGCGATTACGCCCGCTTCGTGCGGGACACCGGCATGGATGCGGTGACCCAGTACGAGCTGTGGAAGGCAATCTGGAGCGCCCTCAACGATCGCAACCTGTTCGAGTTGGCCCACGCCCTGGACCGGCACAACGGCTGCCTCGACACGTTCGCGCCCCTGACCTTCGTGGGCAACCACGACGTGACGCGGATCGCCAGCCGGCTCACGGACGACCGGCACCTGCCGCACGCCCTGGCGATCCTGCTGACCTGCGGCGGAACGCCCTCGATCTATGCCGGCGACGAGCAGGCCTTCCGCGGCGTGAAGGAGGAGCGGGTCGGCGGCGACGACGCGATCCGGCCGGCCTTCCCGCCGACGCCCGCGGATCTCGCCCCATACGGCTGGCCGATCTACCGGCTGCACCGGGACCTCATTGCGCTGCGGCGCCGTCATGCCGGGCTGCACCGCGCGCGGACGCGGACCCTGCACCTCGCCAACGAGCAGATCGTGGTCGTGCTGGGCGACGGCGCCGCGCGCGTCCTGCTGGCCCTGAACCTCGCCGACGCGGCCGTTCCGCTGCCGGTCCCGGATGCCCGGGCGATCGAGGCCGGCCAAGGCGATCTCGCGGAAGCCGGCGGCCCGAGCGCCCGGGTGACCCTTCCGCCCCACGGCTGGGCCATCCTGGTTGTCTGACCGTCGCGGGTTGGCCCGCGACGGATCGGCCGGGGCCCGCAGGGCTGCCGGTCGCGGCCCTGCCCTACCCCGTGCCCTACCCCGTGCGGCGCGCGGTCCAGCGGCCCGCACAGGCGCCGAGCCCCGACAGGGTCCAGCGGCCGGTCCCGGCGGATCCGCGCAGACGGCCCGAGACCAGGACGCTGGCGAGCCCCTTGCGGATCGTGCCGGTGATCCGGCCGTCCGCGCCCGCCCGGCCGGACGCGTCGACGCCGTTGCCGCCGGCATCGTCCACGGTCCCGTCCCGGATGACGATCGGGTAGCTATACGGCCCCGTGCAGCTCCCGCTCTCCGCGGTGGCTATGACCGACCAGGCTCCATCGAACCGGTTGGCCGCGTAGGCTCCCGTCGGAGCGCCGACGGCGAGGAACAGGGCGGGCGCGAGCAGTGCAGCACGAAGTCGGGTCATCGTCTCCTCTGTGGTGATTTCGAAGCGCGGGCGCGGTTCATCCGCGGCCGGATCATCGACAGGGCCGATCGGTTGCGGGCCTGAAAGGGCAACGGGCCGGACGCGCGCCCGGAGTGGCGCGGGCGTCCGGCCTCGCGGCCGTGCCGGACAAGAGGGCCATCCGCCCGGCACAACCTCGACAAAGGGGTGGGACGCCGTGGAAGCCTGGGGCCCCACGGCACGTCCCGCAGCCCCGATATGGCCCCTAACACGTTCTTTCAAATGAGAGATTTGTACCAGTACGGCGCGCTTTTTTCACGCCGCCGATCCGGACGCGCGACCGCTCCCGTCAGGGGGAGTTCCGCGAGGGCCCGTCGCCCAGGCGGCGCGACCGGCGGTGCCCGACACGGCCGGCAGGCGGGCCGGCCGGTGCCCCGTTCGCGATGCGGCATCGACTTCTGCAACTTCTAAACAGTGGTCGCGAAGATCCGCCCCGGGGTCGCACCGGCCCCGGAGCTTCTGGCCCGGTGTTCGGTCGATATCCGCACGTTCGGCACGCCCAGGTCTGTTGGGCGGTTCGCCGGCGATCTGCGCGAGACAACGCCTCGACGGGCCGAGCATCAATCCTTGGCTCAAAACGCCCGCGTCGATGATGCGTGTATACCAAGAAAATAACTTAGGTGAGGGAACCTGCTTGTGCGCAACCCGTTTGTGCCCGGCTGCCGGAGGGGCAGCGAGCGCGGCATGGGGTGCGAGAGCGGTGACGGCGGGCGTCGACAGGCATGAACTCCGGCAGATCATCGCCGGCCTGAGCGAGGGCGTGATCCT
>NZ_JACJIM010000020.1 GCF_014138435.1 Methylobacterium fujisawaense
CGACTTTGGCCGACACCTGGGTTCCCGCGGCGTCCCGCGTCCCTCGTGTTCGCTCCCGGGCCATGCCCCCGGCGCCACCGGCGCGCGGGGACGATAACGCATGTCCGGAGACGGTCGACGACGGCCGCCTCCCGGACCGGCCGCCGTCGCGGCAGCGCCGGTCTTGCCGGCCGCGACGGTTGCGTCCCGGCTCCGGTCGCGCGACAACGCGGGCAGCTTCCCGCGCTCATCCGGAACACCACAGACGTGACGTCCAACGCCCCGGCGCCCCTGAAAAAAACCTTTGGCCTCTCGACCGCGATCTCCTACCCCAACGGCGCGCCCCATATCGGCCATGCCTACGAGGTGATCGCCGCCGACGCCATCGCGCGCTTCCACCGGCTCGACGGCTACGACGTGCTGTTCTCCACCGGGACCGACGAGCACGGGCTGAAGATCCAGCAGGCCGCGACCCGGGCCGGCACCACCCCACGCGCGTATGTCGACGGCACCGCCGCCCGGTTCCAGGCGATGGCCGACCGGCTGGACTGCGCCTACGACCGCTTCATCCGCACCACCGAGCCCGGCCATTCCGCCGCCGCCCAGGAGATCTGGCGGCGGATGGAGGCCAACGGCGACATCTACCTCGACAAATACGCCGGCTGGTATTCGGTCCGCGACGAGGCCTATTACGACGAGGCCGAGACCCGGCTCCTGGAGGACGGCAGCCGCCGCAGCCTCGCCACCGACACGCCGGTCGTGTGGATGGAGGAGGAGAATTTCCTGTTCCGGCTCTCCGCCTATCAGGACCGGCTGCTGCAGCTCTACGCGGACCAGCCCGACTTCATCGGGCCGGACACCCGCCGGAACGAGGTGGCGAGCTTCGTGCGCTCCGGCCTCAAGGACCTCTCGGTCAGCCGCACGAATTTCGACTGGGGCGTGCCGGTGCCCGGCCATCCGAGCCACGTCATGTACGTGTGGGTCGATGCGCTCACCAATTATCTCACCGTCACCGGCTTCCCCGACGAGTCCGATCCGCGAAAAAAATTCTGGCCGATGGATCTGCACATCATCGGCAAGGACATCGTCCGGTTCCACGCGGTCTACTGGCCGGCCTTCCTGATGTCGGCCGGGCTGCCCCTGCCCAAGCGCGTCTTCGGCCACGGCTTCCTGCTCTCCAAGGGCGAGAAGATGTCGAAGTCGCTGGGCAACGTCCTCGACCCGTTCGAGCTTGCCGACACCTACGGCGTCGACCCGGTGCGCTACTTCGTGCTGCGCGAGGTGCCGTTCGGCGGCGACGGCAGCTACAGCCACGAGGCGATCATCGGCCGGATCAACGCCGATCTCGCCAACGACCTCGGCAACCTCGCCCAGCGCTCGCTCTCGATGGTGGCCAAGAACTGTGACGGTGCGGTGCCGGATCCGGGCAGCCTGGACGAGGCCGACCGCGCCCTGCTCGCCCAGGTCGATGCCCTGCCGGAGCGCGCCCGCACCCTGATGGGCGACCTCGCGCTGCACAGCATCCTCGCCGAGATCTGGGCCGTGGTGGCGGAGGCGAACCGCTACTTCGCCGCCCAGGAGCCCTGGCGCCTGCGCAAGTCCGACCCGGCGCGGATGAACGCCGTGCTCTACACGACGCTGGAGGCGTTGCGCGTCTTCGGCATCCTGACCCAGCCCTTCGTGCCGGGGGCGGCCGCCAAGCTCCTCGACCTGCTGGCGGTGCCGGCCGACCGGCGCAGCCTCGCCGCCGTGGGGGAGGGGGGCCGGCTCGTGCCGGGCACGGCGCTCGCCGCCCCCGCGCCGATCTTCCCGCGCTTCGAGCGCCCCGAGACCCCGTCCGCCTGACGAATCTTGCCGCCCGACGGCCCCGAGACCCGATGCTCATCGACAGCCACTGCCATCTCGACTTCCCGGATTTCGCCGCCGACCTGCCCGGGGTCATTGCCCGGGCGAAGGCCGCGGGCGTCACCGGCATGCTCACCATCGCCACCCGGGTCGCCAAGGCCGACACCTACCGGGCGATCGCCGAGGCTCATCCGGAGGTCTGGTACACGATCGGCACCCATCCCCACGGGGCCGCCGATGAGCCGGATGTCGCCGCCGGGACGATCGCGGAGATCGCCGCGGCCAGCCCGCGCTGCGTCGGGATCGGCGAGGCCGGGCTCGATTACCACTACGCCGACGCCGCCCCCGAGGCGGTGCAGGAGCGGGTGCTGCGCGCCCATATCGAGGCGGCGCGCCTGTCCGGCCTGCCGCTGGTGATCCACGCCCGCGACGCCGACGACCACATGGAGCGGGTGCTCTCCGACGAGATGGGCCAAAAACCCTTCCGGGCGGTGCTGCACTGCTTCTCCTCGGGGAAGCGGCTGGCGGAGGCCGGGGTGGAGCTGGGGCTGTTCGTGTCCTTCTCGGGCATCGTCACCTTCCGGCGCTCGCACGATCTGCGCGACATCGCCCGGAGCGTGCCCCTGGATCGGATCCTGGTGGAGACCGACGCGCCGTTCCTCGCCCCCGAGCCCCATCGCGGGCGGACCAACGAGCCGGCCTACACGGCCGACACGGCCCGGTCCCTCGCCGAGACGCTCGGGCTGCCGGCCGAGGACCTCGCCCGGATCACCACAGCGAACTTTTTCAGCCTGTTCGACAAGGCGGCCGGCGCAACGCCCCGCAGCGGCGCGTGACCGAAGCGGGCGGGAGCGGGAGATCCGGATGGCGCGCCTGACCCTGCGGATCCTCGGCTGCGGCTCCTCCGGCGGGGTGCCGCGGGTCGGCACCGGCTGGGGTGCCTGCGATCCGGAGGAGCCACGCAACCGCCGGAGGCGCTGCTCGATCCTGGTCGAGCGGGCATCCGGGGCCGGGCGGACCACGCTTCTGGTCGACACCTCCCCCGATCTGCGCGAGCAGCTCCTGGATTCCGGCATCCGGCGTCTGGACGGGGTGCTCTACACCCACGCCCATGCCGACCACACCCACGGAATCGACGACCTGCGCCCGCTGGTGATCGCCATGCGGGCACGGATCCCGGTCTACGCGGACGCCCTGACCCGGTCGCTGCTCACGACCCGGTTCGGCTATTGCTTCGAGACGCCCCCCGGAAGCGCCTACCCGCCGATCCTCGACCTGCGCGACCTCGACGCCGACCGCGACCTGACCCTGGAAGGGGAGGGGGGTCCGATCACCGTGGCATCGCTCCCGGTGGAGCACGGCAACGAGGCGGCCCTCGGCTTCCGCTTCGGCAATGCGGCCTACATGCCCGACGTGAGCCTGATCCCTGACGCGACCCTGGCCCGGCTCCACGGTCTCGACCTGCTGATCATCGATGCCCTGCGGGACACCCCGCACCCGACCCATTTCTCGGTCTCGGACGCGCTGGCCCTGATCGAAGCGGTCCGGCCCCGCCAGGCGGTGCTCACCAACCTCCACACCGACCTCGACTACGGCACCCTGGCGGCGCGCCTGCCCATGGGGATCGCGCCCGCCTATGACGGGATGAGCCTGACGCTCGACGTCTGAGGACGGCGGGGCAGGGGGAAGGCAGGAGCGAATCGCCCGTCACACGCCTGTCGTCGCCGGAGTCCAAGAAAATCGACTTCCCTGCGAAGAAGGCTGTTGACGGCCCGGAACGGTGGGCCTATACCCCGGCTCATCGGCGCCGGCCGCGGAAGTGGACCGGGCGCTGAGGCATCTTCTGACAAGCGG
>NZ_JACJIM010000021.1 GCF_014138435.1 Methylobacterium fujisawaense
TGATGTAGCCCGTCCGCGCGATGGCATCGAGGCGCGCGAAGGCGCGGAGCGTGCCGTAGGCGGTCTGGGTGCGGGCATCGAGGTTGATGCGCATCTGGCCCTGAAATCCGGCCGTGTCGCCGAGGTTCGTGCCGAACTGCCGCCCGTAGCTGGTTCTGTAGCCGCCCTCGAAACGGGCGCGCCCCGAGAGCCGCAGGCAGGTGTCGGTGCCGGGGATGAAGAAGAAGCCGGGGCCGTATGCGCCGCAGACGCGGACATACGCGACGGGCACCGCCGTCCTGGCCGGCAGGTCGGCGGCCTCTGCGACACCCACCGTCGTGATCGCCGCCACGGCCCCGAGCAATACCGATTCCAAATAGTTCATTGAGACCCCCCGATCCCTCAATATTTACGACACAACGAAAGAGTAATTATCTCCCCCTTGGGAAACACAGAGTCCGATCCGGGTCTCCGTTCACTGATTTCGTCCCAAGCCGAGAAGATACGCCGACAACACTGTGCGCATGAACATATCAGAGCAACAAAAACCCAACGCCGCAGAAACGATTATGTTTTTGTTGTAGGTCAGCAACATTTCTTCTTTCAATACAGAAGCCGTATTGGAATTTTGCTTTGTCAATTCCGTAAACTAATTGAGTGTCTTCTTCTCGATGGACGCCATCTCATCGATGAAAGACACCGCAGAGGCGCGCGAAATCCCTCCGTCCGAGGCGGCTGCAAACGCCAGTTCTGGACACTCCGCGTCGCCGGAGCAGCCGCGACGGACCGGGCCGAAGGCCGCTACGGACCCGCAGCGCGGCGTGATTCCGGGGCGCCGATTCGGCGTGCGAGCGGCCCTCGTCCGGGCCGTCGATCAGGATTGAGAAGGGATCGCGGGCCCTGACCCGGCCCAGGGCACGGCCGGTTCATCCCGACACAGGGTCCCGGCTTCGCTCGCGGACGGGGCGGCGAGAGAGGGGATCGTGCGCCGATGGCGCGGCTCTCTCGACCCGGAATCCGCGGTCCCGCGAATCGCCGACGCAGGCGGACCCGCGCTCCGCGTCGGCGTCGAGAGGCGTGCGGCCTGGCCCCGAACAGGCGGCGGGACGGCCCGACGCCTCGGTTCGACGCATAGGGGAAGTTGCAAGCGAGATGGTGCCTGCGTGCGCCGGGACGGGCGCCGGAGGGCGGCCGAATTGCTTCGGCGCCGTTCTCGACAGGCGCGATTGTGGAGCTCGATCAGGCCGCGTGACGACGCGCCGCTTCGCGCGTCCAGAAGGGCGACCACAACGAAAAAGGCCCGGCCGAAGCCGAGCCTTGAGGTTCCTGAAGCACGGGGACCGTTGCCGAGACCGAAGCCCCGGCGCCGGTGAAGCGGCTTAGAAGTCGCGCTGGACGCGGAAGCGGAAGGTGGAGACGCTGTCCGACGTCGTGGTCCGCGGCACGAAGGTGCCGTTGTTGATGCCGGCGACGTTGGCGTAAGCGGTCGGGCTCTTGTCCTTGTCGATCACGCGGCCGTTCTTGACGCCGATCTGGGTGTAGAAGCCCTCGACACCGATATCGAGATCCTTCACCGGCGACCAGATGATGCTGCCGCCCGCCACGAACTGGTAGGTGTCGCGCAGCGCCTCGCTCAGGTTGTAGAAGCGCGTGCCCGGCGTTCCGACTGCGTTGGCGCCGAAGTTGATCAGGCCGAACGGGTTGGCGACCGCGTAGGCGATACCCTGAGCGGCGCGGGCCGCCCCCGAGAAGTTCATCTCACCGTACGACCCGAAGAAGGCCGAGCGCCACTCCGGCGACCAGTAGTGGAGGTACGCAGCCGTCGCGGAGAAGCTCGTCGACTGCTGCATCTGGCCCGTGAACGGGTTGAGCGTCGCGTCGTTGAAGAACTGATTGAACTTCTGGCCCTGGATCGTCGCCGCGTTCTGCGAGTACGAGCCGCTGAACGAGGAGTAACCGGTGTAGAGCTGAGCGCCGGAGCCGTAGGCACCTTGCAGGTAGAGGGCGTCGCCCGGCGCGATGAACGGCGTGTTGATCTTCAGGCCGCCCTGTACCGCCCAGCCGTACGAGTTGCTGGTGTGCGGGATGCTGATGTTCGAGCCGGTGCCGGTACCGGCGCCGTTGGCGACGTTGCCGACGTTCAGCTCGTGCACGGCGGCCGACAGCTGAGCCGAACCCCAGGCCTGGTCGAGACGCAGGGCGCCGACGACGTCGGGCATGCGCGAGCGCTGGATCACGTCGACGAAGCTGTAGCGGGTCGGCTGGCCGTTGGTGTAGCCGATAAACACTTCAGCCGGCGAGTTGGACTGAGCGAAGTTGGCGAGGTTGGCGTTGACCGTGGCGCCGGCCGGGTTGTTCGAGGCCGAGAAGATCGGGCTGCGGCGGAAGACCGGATCTTCGGCCGAGATCGTGGCGGACAGGCCGTTGCCGAGCGTCGCCGTGTAGGCGAGCAGGTTGGTCGAGGCGATGTCCGAACCCGCGGTGGCGCCGGCGAACTCGAAGTCGTGGGCGTAGAAGTCGAAGAACGACGAGGCGCGACCGGCCGTCATGCCGGCGAACTGGATGAACGCCTTGTCGACGTTCACGAACTGCTGGTCGCGGCCGAAGCTGTCGATGCCGAGGCCCGGGTAGGCCTGCCCGATACGCTGCTGGGTGCCGGACGTACCGACGCCGGAATAGCCCGTGCGGGCGCCGGCATCGAGGCGGACGAAGGCGCGCAGCGTGCCGTAGGCGGTCTGGGTGCGGGCATCGAGGTTGATGCGCATCCGGCCCTGGTAGCCCGACGTATCGCCGCCGTTGGCATTCTGCCGTGA
>NZ_JACJIM010000022.1 GCF_014138435.1 Methylobacterium fujisawaense
CCGCCCGGTGGGTGCCCCCGGGGGGGCGGGGGGGGGGGGGGGGGGCGCGGGGGGGGGGGGGGGGGGGGGGGGGGGGGGGGGGGGGGGGGGGGGGGGCGGCGCCCCCCCCCCCACCTCCGCGAAGCGGATCAGCTGAAGGCCGGCAGTCGTCCTTCGGGCGAGTAGCGATCGATGGCCGAGGGCAGGTCGCGCGAGAGGCGCTCCAACAGCTCGCTCTTGCTCAGGCCAGTGCGCTGCTCCAGGGCCGCCAACGTGTCCGGCCCGATGGCGCGCTCCAGATCCGCGGCCGGGATGTCGCGGTTCGGGCCGTGATTGATCCAGGATTGCGCCGTCTCGGCATGGCCGCCCTTGGTGAAATGATCGACCAGCTCGGTCAGGCCGCCGGCGATGAGGCCGCCGACGCCCCCCGCGCTGGCGCCGCCAAGGAGGCGATCCAGGTTCGCCGGGATCGTCGACCCCGTCGCGGGCGGGACCTGCGGTGCCGGCGACCGCGCCGGATCCTTGGCGTGGCCGCCGAGCCACTCGGCGATCCGGTCGCGGTTCTGGTAGCCGGCCACCGCCAGCAGCCCCAGCAGGGCGGTCATCGAGGGATATCCCTTACTCATGGCGTCGTCCTTCCTTGGTGCGGGCCGAAGCCCGGGTGGTACGGCGGTGGGCCGCCGCATCGGGTCATGCCGGCGTCTGGGCCGCGTCTGCCGCGACGGCTCTGCCGGCCAGGCCCAAGCCGTCATCCGCGCTCCGGCCAGCCGTGATGGCGCGCTTCACCGTCGAACGGGCCGCGTCGATGGCGATGGTCGCCGCCGACATCGTCCGGGCCTCGGTCGGGCGCTCCAGGGCATGCTTGGCGATGTCGCCCGCGAGATCGTCGATCTCCCGGGCCAGGATCTCGAGACGTCCGGAATCCGGTGTCTCCTGCGCCTCCTGACGGATCTGCAGCAGGCGGTCGGTCGCCTCCTCGACGCGCTCGCGGCGCAGGCGCGACAGGCGCTGGCCGATCCACGCGAGCGCCGAACCGATGCCGCCGCCCAGGAAGGCGAGCAGGTAGATCCAAGTCTCATAGCGCTCGATGAAGCTCTGCTGCTCGCGCTCGTAATAGTCGACGGCGCCGGGATGGATGGGCAGCCTCGCGCTGGTCGCGCCGACGGTGCCGTCATAGGCGGGGGCCTGAACGTAATCGGCCGCCGGCGTGACGTTCGCCATCGCGCTGCGCAGCTCGAACAGGTGCTGCGTGACGTCGGCCGCCACGGAGCGTGCGAGGCTCGACCGCGCCATCAGCCGGTACGAAGCGCCGACCGTGTGAACGTCGTCGGCCGGCACCTTGGGGCTGCCGCCGAAGGTCTCGGCCGGCATGGTGACCACCTGCAGACGCGGCAGCCGGGCGACGATCGCCTCTGCATTCTCGACATCCACGAAGGAGATCTTGCGGTTGCGGCTGGCCGCCTGGACGAGGCCGACGATCCGCTGGGCCGTCGGTGCGGTCGGCGCGATGACCGAGATCACTGCGTCGACCCGCTTGCGGGCGAAGGCCGCGCCCAGGTCGCTCTCGGCCATCTCGACCAGGGCGACGTGGCGCGGCGGCAGACCGCCTTCCGGCTCGGTGGTGACCAGCGTCAAACCATAGTGATCCAGCATGGCGCGGATGAGCGCCTCGTCGGCGTCCCGATGGGCCAGGATCGCGAGGCGCTTGCGATCGAGATCGGGGAAGCGGTCGATCCCGGCGGCTTCCGGCGAGGCGATGATCATCGCCTGGTCGCGAAGGATCGCCAACGTCAGGCCGTTGTCGGGGAGTTCGACGTCCGGGCGTACGATCGCCAGATCGACCCGCCCGTCACGCAGCGCCTCGGCGCTGTCGCGCACGTCGTCGAAGGGTATGATCTTGAGGCGAATCTCCTTGTGGCGCTTGGCCAGGGCATCCGCATAGGCCTGGATCAGCGCCGGCTCCGTCCCGTCCTTGGGAGCGACCGCGATGGTCAGGACGGTGGCGCGCGACACCCAGTAGGCCACGCCGGCGCCGACGCTCAGCAGGATCGCGAGCACCAGGAAGACGAATTCCTGACGCAGGAAGAGGCTGGCGAAGTGCCGCATCGGCTCTGCTCCCGCGCATTGAGCGGTTCGGCCCGGCACCGTACCGGACATGGGCCGAGGGGCGGCGCCGGTGGCCCGGCGCCGCGGGATGAGGATCAGTGCTTGCCGGTGATCTTGTCGGCGAGGGTCTTGGCGCCGTCCTTGACGTCGCCGACG
>NZ_JACJIM010000023.1 GCF_014138435.1 Methylobacterium fujisawaense
TCGTGGTCCCGCGCCAGATCCAGGATCAGCGCCTCGTCCAGCGGCTTGGCGAACCGCGCATCCGCCACCGTCACCGCCACGCCCTGCTCGGACAGCGTGTCCGCCGCCTTCGAGGCCTCGGCCAGCCGCGTGCCCAGGCTGAGGATCGCCACCCGCGCCTCCGCGTCCCGGCGCACCACCCGGCCCTTGCCGATCGCCAGCACCGCGCCCCGCTCCGGCAGCTCGACCCCCACGCCCTCGCCGCGCGGGTAGCGCAGGGCGATCGGCCCCGAATCATGCGCGTGGGCGGTGGCCACCATGTGCACCAGCTCGGCCTCGTCGGAGGCCGCCATCACGGTCATGTTCGGCAGGCAGCACAGATACGCCAGGTCGAACGCGCCGGCATGCGTCGCCCCGTCCGCGCCCACCAGACCCGCCCGGTCCAGGCAGAACCGCACCGGCAGGTTCTGCAGCGCCACGTCGTGCACCACCTGGTCGTAGGCCCGCTGCAGGAACGTCGAGTAGATCGCCACGAACGGCCGGTAGCCCTCGGTGGCCAGCCCGCCCGCGAACGTCACCGCGTGCTGCTCGGCGATGCCCACGTCGAAGGTCTTGTCCGGATGCGCCTTGCCGAACAGGTCGATGCCGGTGCCGCCCGGCATGGCGGCGGTGATCGCCACCACCTTGTCGTCGGCATCCGCCGCCTTGATCAGGCTCTCGCCGAACACCCGCGTGTAGGCCGGCGCGTTCGGCTTGGCCTTGGCCTGGACGCCCGAGATCACGTCGAACTTGACCACGCCGTGGTAGCGGTCGGCGCTCGCCTCGGCCGGCGCGTAGCCCTTGCCCTTCTGGGTGACGACGTGCAGCAGGATCGGGCCGTGCTCGGCGTCGCGGACGTTCTTGAGCACCGGCAGCAGGTGGTCGAGATTGTGCCCGTCCACCGGGCCGACATAGTGGAAGCCCATCTCCTCGAACATGGTGCCGCCGCCGACCACGAGCGAGCGGGCGTATTCCTCGGCCGCCGCGGCGCGCTGGTAGAGCGCCTTCGGCAGCAGCTTGCCGAGCTGCTTGGCGGTCTCGCGCAGGGACTGGTAGGCGCCCCCCGAGGCCAGCCGCGCGAGATAGGCCGACATGGCGCCCACCGGCGGGGCGATCGACATGTCGTTGTCGTTGAGGATGACGATCAGGCGCGAGTGCAGGGCGCCGGCATTGTTGAGCGCCTCGTAGGCCATGCCGGCCGACATCGAGCCGTCGCCGATCACCGCGATGGCGTTGCGGCGCTTCTGCGGGCGGCCCTTCACCTTGGCGGTGGCGTTGTCGAGGTCGCGCGCGACCGCCATGCCCAGCGCCGCCGAGATCGAGGTCGAGGAATGGGCGGCGCCGAACGGGTCGTAGACGCTCTCGCTGCGCTTGGTGAAGCCCGACAGCCCCCCGCCCTGGCGCAGGGTCCGGATGCGGTCGCGGCGCTCGGTCAGGATCTTGTGCGGGTAGCACTGGTGGCCGACGTCCCAGACGATGCGGTCGTCGGGGGTGTCGAACACGTGGTGCAGCGCCACCGTCAGCTCGACCACGCCGAGCCCCGAGCCCAGATGGCCGCCGGTGATCGACACCGCGTCGATCATCTCGGCGCGCACCGCCTCCGCAACAGCCGGAAGATCCGATTCCGGAAGACGCCGCAGCGCCGCAGGATTCGGGACACG
>NZ_JACJIM010000024.1 GCF_014138435.1 Methylobacterium fujisawaense
GGTCGGCGCGTCCGCCCGGTCCCAGGCATAGCTGCGCTCGATCGGCCGCGCCGCGTCCGCCGCCAGACCCGCCCGCTGCGCCGCCACCGCCCCGGACAGGCTCCGGATCGCCCGCCCGCCCCGCTGCGCCGACAGCCGCCCGCCCGCATCCCAGGCGCTGTACAGCACGAACCCCGCCGTGCTCTCCCGTCGGACCTCACGGCCGAGCCCGTCCCGGGTGAAGGCGAGCGGCGCGTGCTCGGCCACAACCAGCGCGGCCAGGGCACCGAGCGGGTCGTAGGCGTGGCGGGTGACGTGCTCGCCGAGCCGGATCGCGTGCGGCTGGTCGATCCCGGAGAAGATCCGCCGCGCCACACGCCGGCCGCAGGAATCGTACCGGCTCTGCACCCGCCGCCCGCCGACATCCTCCTCGACGATCCGCATGTAAATAAGCTGGGCAGAATTCTATTTCAGCTCCTATCTGTGTGCTGCGATTTTTCACTAAATTTTCGCAACAATTCTTTAGCATTTGATATAGTTAGATCGTTCTTTGTAAATTGACTGCTTAAAATATTATTTATTATTCCTACAAGGCGATGCTTGTCTGTTTCTTCTAAATTGGTCCTTTCCAGCGCCGAGCGGCTATCATAGTCGTTAATAATCCGAGTTAATAATATCTGAGACCATTCCGGGCTTTTTTTGTATAATTCTATAATCGGACGCACTGCATTTTGCGTGTATATGTCGGTCGGAAAAGACTCTATTAAGTGGACATAACTATACATTTCTTCAAAATACGGATCTTCATCTTCTAGCATTCCTATAATCGGCTCAATACATTCTGGATTCTTTAGTTCATAGATCTTTGAAAGAATTCCTTCTCTAGTGGATACTATATTATCTTCATTAGATTGTGTTGAATTTTTTAATTTCTGCAAAAGCAGATTGAGCTTTTCACTTTTCATGTCAACCTCATTTATTGAACACGGCCGGATAATGATTTTTATTTTCTCGTATCACTCTTTGTAAGGCACTCCTCACTTCTGATCCGTATAAATTGTCTTGTTTATATATCTCTTTTAGATCTTTGATGCCGTCTGCCAAAGCGTCTCTTGGCGACATACCTTCGTCATGCCGACTCCCATAAGTTTTAGTCTTTCTATGTCGACCACCTTGGCCAGGGCTGGGCTGTTCAACCATTATAGAAATTCCATCTCTCCGTGATATGTTCTCCTTCATCATCCGATTTGCAGATGGAATGTGATGCGGGGTAAGATTATCTCCTCTAACTTGCGGAAGTTCGTTAAATTTTCCAACGCTTAATTCTCCAGGTAACAAGCCGACAGAGCTAGCCAAACCCAGCGGATCGACCCATATTCCGGGCCGATCAACGTACCCCTGCGGCCTGTCACCCCCTTCCAGCCCGATCGGATCCGGGCTCGCATACTGCCCCGCCACCGGATCATAGTGCCGGTGCCGGTTGTAGTAGAGCCCCGTCTCCGCGTCCGCCCACTGCCC
>NZ_JACJIM010000025.1 GCF_014138435.1 Methylobacterium fujisawaense
TCCGCCCATACCGGTACGGCGGTATTCATCCGTCAGGCCTGCTCAGCGGAAAGCCGTTCTCGCGCCCCCACACCACCGCCTCGCTGCGCTTGTGGATGCCGATCTTGCGGTACAAGGCGGCGCCGTGATTGCGCACCGTGTTGCGCGACAGGCCGAGCTTGCGCGCGATCGCGTCGTCGCCGAGCCCCGAGCAGATCAGGTTGAGGATCTGGCGCTCGCGCACCGTCAGGTTCGGCGCCGCCCCCTCGGCGGCCTCCCGCCCGGGGCGGCGCAGGGTCGCGAGCTTCTCGATCAGCCCGCGGCTGAACCACGACGTGTCGGCCATCACGGTCTCGATCGCGTCGAACAGCTCCCGCTCGGTGTGCTTGCGCTCGGTGATGTCCTGCAGGACCAGCAGGGCGAACTCGGCATCGTTGATGGTCACGCGCTCGGCCGAGACCAGGCAGTCCAGGTTCGTCCCGCTCTCGTGGCGCAGGCACACCTCGACCCCGAGGACGTAGCCGTGCCGGTCGAGGGCGGCCTCGACCTGCAGGCGCTGCTTGTCGGCGACCCACAGCCCAGCCTCGTCGAGGCTGCGCCCGACGATCCGGTCCTCGCCGTGGCCGAAGACCCGGCTGAACGCCTCGTTGATGCCGGTGACCTGGAACGTGTCCGCCCGCACCAGCACGGTCGGCACCGGCGTCATCCGGAACGCCTTGGCGAAGCGCTCCTCGCTCTGGCGCAGGGCCGTCTCGGCCTTCCGGCGCAGTTCGAGGTCGGCGAAGGTGAACAGCATGCACGGCTCGTCGCCCATCGCGATCGGCTGGCCGGCGACGATCACGAACCGGCTGCCGCCGTCGGGCAGGTCGAGGCAGGCCTCCATCTGGGGGATCGTGCCGCCGGACTCGAGGCGCGCGACGGCGAGGTCGCGGTTGCGGGCGCCGGCCAGGACGTCGACCTCGTAGACGCTGCGGCCGATCACGGCGTCGCGGGTGAAGCCGGTCATCTCCAGGAAGCCGGTGTTGACCTTGACGTGGCGCAGGTCGGACAGGCGGGTGATCACCGCCGGGGCCGGGTTGGCGTTGAAGGTCCGCTCGAACCGCTCCTCGGCCTCGAACTGGTCGGAGACGTCCTTGAGGATCAGCGCGAGGCAGCTCGGCTTGCCGTCGCGGTCCGTGGCCACGAGGCTGCGCAGCGAGTGGACGAAATCCATCTCGGGCTTGTCGGCCCGGCGCACCTCGACCACGACATCGTGGAAGCGCTCGCCGGCGACGACGCGCTCGATCGGATACTGGTTGGGCGCGACGTTGTTGCGGTAGCGCAGGCAGAACCGGTCCCGGTACGCGTCCACGGTCGGCCC